>CAVSXS010000001.1:0-3401686 GCA_963731975.1 uncultured Chloroflexia bacterium
GAGAAGCGTCAGGCTTGCTAGCCACGGGACGTGTCATCGGGCAAAGTATGAGCGTCGCCCTGACGGGGACGGTCTTCGCGGCGTTAGGAGGAGCTGCCGCCGGTACATTACTCGCATCTCAGCAAGGGCATAGCCTCTCCACGACGGCGAATATCGCTGCGCTACAGAACACGTTCGTGATCAGCTTCCACGCGGCCTTACTGGTCTGTGCCACCTTTGCCGCGCTCGGCATTTTCACCGCCCTGGCGCGCGGCACAGGTGAGGGAGCGAAAATAGTGAAGTAAGCTGTTGATGCAAGCAAACCGCTAAATTTTCAATTGATTCGTTCTATTCAATATGCTACAGTGCTATAGGTATGCACGTCTCTCTTTTGATGGCCAAAGCATCAATGATCTGCCGAGATGCGAGGAACATAGCGACGAAAGGAAGCGGTTATGATTTACTGTGATGGCGAACGAGACCTGTTTCATGAAGACGAGTTTCTTCACCGGAAGAACGGGACGCTGTTTCGTCCGTACATTCATCGCAAGAAGCACCATATCCCCGAGCATTTTGCTGACGGCGGGTATCCCACTGACTTCAAAGATCAAGAAGCCGCACCTGGCCCTGTAGCGTTTGCCCCTGACCCGGTAACGTATACTCCTGACCCTGTAGGGTATGTTCCTGATCCTGTTTCGTATGCTCCTATCAACGTCGCAGCATATCACTCTATCTTGTCTGAGGATGAAGATTGGCAAGCATTGCAGCAATCCCTTGCTGCCGACACACAGCCACAAAAGGCGGGGATAGACCTCCATTTTGCCGGAATCGATTGGCCTGCCCCTGTCGATATAGCGACCGGCGACAAGAACGCTGATACTATAAAGACGCTCTACCAGGCACAACTTCTATTGGTGAATAACAGGCAGCAGGGCGTCATCGATCACGATAAAGCTGTGCGCGCCAGCGATTATACCTTTCATCAGGCCGTGTTCCAGGCCTACCTCGATGTTGCGAAGGGACAGATTGATCGCTCGGTCTTGCGGACGCAATTTCTCACCACGGCTGCCAGCGCCATCGGAACCGTCTACACTGCGATCTTAGCATTCTCATTCGGGCTGGGTCAACCCAACCATGCGCTACCCGCCGTCGGCATCGCTCCGGCAGTCTTCCTGGGGCTTGCCATCGCGCTCGCCGCGTACTATCTGGCCTATATCACTTCGCAAACTCACCAGCTAAATCAGAAAGCAACCACCAGTACGCATCAAGCTACATTTATGCTCCCCGTCCAGCGCTTATACGACGAGCGCAACCGTCTCATCGAGTGGGTGGCGTCAACCGTCGTCAAGCGGGCATACTATCTGCACGCCGCCGTCATCAGCCTGGCCATTGGAGTCGTGTTTCTCCCCATACCCTTTGTCACGCTTCCTGGCTGGCTGATCTGGTTAGCCGTGATCGTCGGACTGCTCGCCGTAGCGTATCCCATAGCCCGGCATTTCTACGATGCACAACAGCCCGCCGCCGCGCCCAATACGCAAAACCGCCCGTAGAAACGAGGAGATACATATCTCGGCTTACCACGGACCTTTACAATTGAGTTTGTTGAGTGCCAATCAGGATATCGCAGGAAGCGACGATCGTGCCGGAACGGTAGAGATACTGGACATCGAACGACCCTGCCTGCACCTGCTGGCCGTTCACATCGACGAAAGACGATGCTGGAAAGAGGCTGGCAAGCGTGGCAGAGACGTAGAGCTTGTCGTAGCCCGTCGCAAGTTTGACCTCGCGTTTGTAGACCGCGTCGCCTGGGAGAAAAGCGGCGCAGGCAGCGGTCGCATCCTGCTGGCTCCATCCAGCATCCGGGGCCTGCACGGTGATCTCTTCGACGCGGCTCGTGTAGACACCTGCATCGGTGAGATCGGTCCTGGCGATCAGTAAATCCAGCGTGGAGTTTGGATAGCGCTTGAAGTGGTAGAGACCACTGCTGGCTATGCTGTGATTGTTAGGTTGTCCATAGGTGGCGACGAACGCGCCAAGCTCACCACCTATTATTGCCGGGCCGCTCGACGGGGCCGGTTGCTGCGTAGAATGCGTGGTTGGAACCGTGCTTGCCCGGGCTGTCGGTTGGCTCGTGGCCTTGACGCTCGATGCGAGTGTCGGAGCATGTGTTGACTTCGCCGTTGGATTGGCAGCAGAAGTAGGCGTCGCTGCTGTCGAAGGTGCTCCAAGTGCATATACCAGCAGGCTCACGCCGAAAACGACGAGTATACCGATCGCGGCGAGCCAGGGCCAGCGACGGCGTTTCCGTGGCGGCCGGGACGGCAGCGGATGCTGTGGAGATGGCGGCGATGCTATGACAACAGGCACCGGCTGGGTCTGGGCGTCGCGGATATAGTGAGACATAGAAACTTCTCTCGCTTCCTCAATGCATAAAATTCACCTCTACCATACGCCATAGAGGAAGAGAAAGAAGCAATAGTGAGTCGCGATTTCCTTATAATTTCTAGGAAACCGTTGAGATTTCTTAACCTTATGACTGAGCGGGTAGGTCTTCTTGCGGCTCGGCAGGCCGGAACGTTAGCGCGACAGAGTTGATGCAATAGCGTTGCCCCGTTGTCTCTCGCGGACCATCTTCAAAGACATGCCCCAGGTGCGCACCACAGTTCTTGCAAACCACTTCTGTGCGCGTCATAAAGAACGTCCTGTCCTCGTGTAGCTCCAGGTGCTCCCAATCAACCGGGCGGTCAAAGCTGGGCCAACCCGTACCCGAGTCGAATTTGGCGTCTGAAGAAAACAACTGCTGACCGCACGCGGCACACTCGTACATACCGCTCTGGTGATTGTTCCACAATCCGCCCGTAAACGCCCGCTCCGTTCCCTTCTGGCGTAGCACCTTGAACTGTTCAGGGGTCAATTTTTCTTTCCAATACGACTCCGGCATATTTTTTAGATCACTCATATTGAACTCCTTCTTACTTTAATTCCTTAACCATACATGAGAACACCGCATTCCTTGTACTTGTTCCCATTTCAGAGACGGGTGTAAGAAATACCTGTAGGCAACCAAACGTAGGGGCCGGTTTACCGTACACACCAGCCGATTTATCGGCGCGAAATGTGGTCCTGTACGATGCCAGGGCCAGCAAAAAACGAGGAGACGCGCCCATAAATGGGCTGATGGGCACGATAAATCGGCCCCTACTGTGCCTTCACGCTCATTTGCCCACAACTATTTCCTACACCCTACAGAGACATAGTAGTGGACTTCAAGCCCCCCTTATGGTAAACTCGTCAAAGAAATGAACTAATACTCTCTTACAACATGAAAATTAACATCCGAAGTCTGCCCTGTCATTCTGAGCGCAGCGAAGAATTTGAATCGCCGGAGGTCTGAGATTCTGAGCGCAGCGAAGAATGACAGAGTCGGAGTATACTTACAGATCCTGGTTATTCAAAATCAAAATGGCAGGCAGCAAAACAGGCTCCCGTTGAGAAAGGTATCTGTGATGAGTGACGCGAACGCCACGAATGCAAGCATCATTCCCGCAGTGGGGGCTACCCCATCCGGCAAGCAACGCCCGCGGCGGCGCAAGCTCAGGATCATACTGGTAATCCTGCTCGCTCTCCTACTGCTCGTTGCAGTGGTTATTGGCGGCATCGGCGTCTACTTCTCCAACGCCATCCTCGCGGTGGTCCACTACACTCCCACCTATACGCTTGCCGTCACCGGTGTCACTGCGCAGACAGTGACGCTGCAACGCACCACAGATACGCTCTCCCCCGGAGAGTATGAAATCGAGTGGCCCGCCGGAGAGGCTATCGTTGGCTCGATTCTTTCTTCTAATGCCGGGAGCGTCACGCGCCAGCTCCTTCAGACGACGGGACCGCTCTCGCGCGGACTGTTGACATACTGGACGAGGAATGTCTACACGGGCGCGCTCGAAGGTAGCCTGGGACTCCCGATCACTGACGTGCAGGTTCCCGACCCGCTGGGGGTCATGCCCGCCTGGTTCGTACCCGGCACAAAGACAACCTGGGCCATCCTGGTGCATGGACGAGGGGCATCTCGCGAAGAGACCTTGCGCGTCTATCAGCCCCTGTCGCGGCTCGGCCTACCACTGCTCTCCATCTCCTATCGCAACGATATAGGCGCTCCGGCCAGCCCCGACGGCTTCAACCACCTGGGTGATAGCGAGTGGCAGGACCTGGAAGCGGGCGTCAAGTACGCGCTATCGCACGGGGCGCAGCGCCTGGTGATCTACGGATGGTCGCAGGGCGGAGCGGTTGTCGAGGCTTTCCAGCATCGCTCCCCCTACGCTCGCTACGTGCAGGCGCTGGTGCTGGATGCACCAATCCTCGATTGGCGCGCGACGCTGGCGTTTCAAGCCCAGAGAATGTCGGTGCCGGGCTTCATCGCCTCGGTCGCCGAGGCGATCACCAGCATCCGGAGCGGCATCAATTTTGATGCGCTCGACCAGTTCGATCTACCGCAGAAAGCCATCCCCACCCTGCTTTTTCAAGGCACAGACGATACGACAACACCCGCTGCTGTCAGCGATGCCTTCGCGAGCGCGCACCCTGGCTTCGTGACCTATGAGCGCGTCCCTCACACGGACCATACCGATTCCTGGAATACCAACCCGCAAGCCTATGATAATGAGTTGACCAGCTTTGTGACGCGGGTACTGCACCTGTAGGGGCGGTCGCACCGTACAGTTGACCTTGACTTTTCGGGCGTCAAATCACATTGACGCAAACGAACAGGTGTGCTAACATGAAACTAAACACGAAAAGACTCTTACTGCAAGGGGGTGTTGTTCTTGCAGCTATCGACAACTGGAGGAGCCATGGTGGATCAAGTGGATCAAAAGGACTACAATCGCCAATTGATTGAGGAATTTCGGGCAAACCGCCACAAGATTGATGGTCCGTTTAAGGGCAGGCCCTTGCTCCTGCTCACGACCACAGGTGCCAGGAGTGGAGAGCGTCACACTGCGCCCATGATGTATGTCCCTGATGGCGAACACCTGCTTGTGATCGCCTCCAACGCTGGTGCAGCGACTCATCCTGATTGGTATCGCAACCTGGTGGCTCACCCGCAAGTCACAGTAGAGGTTGGGACTGAGACCTTCGACGCCACTGCCGTTGTGACAGAAGGGGAGGAGCGGGATCGACTGTGGACCCGAATCGTGGAGTTATATCCCTTTTTCGCCGATCACCAGGCGAAGATCACTCGTCAGATCCCGGTAATCGTGCTTTCCAAAGTGGAATAGCTCAAGTGGCTTGTTTGCCCGTAATACCCATCGTGAAATAATCCTCCTCGTTAAAATATCTTGTCCACGCTCACCCGAAAGGGCCGGTTCACCGCGCCCATTGGCCGATTATGCACATTGACGAAGTAATGCGGACACGGTCGTCGTCCATCATCCACCGACATGCGCCGGGTCACCCCTTCCTTCGTAGGGGCCGGTTTACCGCGCCCACCAGCCCATTTATGGGCGCGAGACCTGGTGCTGCGCGATGCCAGGGCCAGCCCGCCACGAGCCGACTGGCCGATCATGCACATTGACGAAGTAATGCGGACAGAAGTCGTAGGAGCCGGTTTACCGTGCTCAGCCAGCCCATTTATGGGCGCGAGACGTTGTTACCAGACCCGCGCACTCGCGTTGCAAGCCCCCTTTCGCGCCCATGAATGGGCTGCATGAGCACGATAAATCGGCTCCTACGGATGAGTCTTCGAGCTGACAAATGAACTTTGAGACTGTACTACGATATTTCTACCTCCATCCTTAGTAATGCCGATGAGAGCGATTTGCCCAGCGCGTCGCTGCGCAGCGAGCGGGACGCGCCGCCGTTGAGCGCGCCGTGCAACACGAAATTGAGCGCGAGCACGTTGGGTACTTCGAAGCGCTCGACCTTGCCGGTCACGATGCCCTCGAAATGGACGCGCACGCGCTCCGCCGTCACCTCGCGCAGCAGCAGGTCGTAGGTAGCACGGTCTGGCGCGAAGATGGCGATGTTGGCTTTGTCGCCCTTGTCGCCGGAACGAGCATGAACGAGGTGTACAAGTTGTGTTTTCATGACTCCTCCACGCTGACACGTACATACTCTTCGATGATGCCGCGCGGGGCGAGCGTCGGCCAGATGCCGAGCAGGCCGCGCGGTTCCATCATCCCGCCGAGGCCGCCGATAAAGGGCGGACCGCTCAGTCCCAGCGGCGGCACGAGCCGCCCAAGCCTGGCTGCCTCGCGCTTATCGGCACAGCGCACCGCGATACGCAGGTAGACTTCGTTGAGATCATCAACATGCGCGGGATCGGCGAGCGGGCCGTGAATCGAGTTGTAGCCCTGGTACTCGATGAGCGTCTCCTCCGGTTTCAACCCAACCTCGGCCATCTGCTGCGTGATGATCTGCGCCGCGAGCTGCGCCTTCGCCAGCGCGTCGGGCCAGGCGTAGCCGATGATGGCCTGCCCCATCACACCATCTTCGTAACCCGCCACGATTTTGAACGTGTCAGGCGCGGGCCGCCCGCTTGCACCCGTGACGCGCACCTGGTCTGTACCGATATCCTCGATACGCAGCGTGGTCATATCGACATCAACATCGGGCGTCAGGTAGTGCGCGGGGTCATGCACCTCGTAGAGCAATTGCTCGCGCAGCGTGTCGAAGCTGACGCGCCCGCCCGTGCCGGGCGCTTTGCTGATGACGGCCTCGCCGTTTTCCCACACCTCGGCGATGGGATAGCCGATATGCGCCATGTCGGGGATGGAGCGCCAGTCGCCGCCGAAGTTGCCGCCGGTGGACTGCGCGCTGCACTCCAGCAGGTGTCCGACGACGATGCCCTGTGCCAGCTTATCCCAGTCATCCCAGCACCAGCCAAGTTCATGCACGATGGGAGCCAGGAAGAGAGCAGCGTCGGCCACGCGCCCCGTCAGCACGATGTCCGCGCCAGCGTCCAGCGCCTCGACCAGCGGACGCGCCCCCAGATAGGCGCTGGCAAAAAGCAGGCTCTCTCGCACGCTGGCGATATCCGCCCCCGTATCCATATGCGCCAACGACGCACCCGCCGCCTGCAACTCGTCGAGGCGTTCAAGCACGGCATCGCCCAGCACCACGCCAATCTTGAGCTTGAGTCCCAGCTTGCGCAGGACGGCCAGCAGCGCCTCACGCGCCGCCAGTGGATTCAACCCACCCGCGTTCAGCACAAACTTGACGCCATGCTGCACGCCCAGGGGCAGCAGGTCGGATAGCATCGGCACAAGGTCCTGCGTGTAGCCCAGTTTGGGATCGCGCTGGCGGTTCTTTTGCAGGATCGCCAGCGTCAGTTCAGCCAGGTGATCGGATGCCACGTACTGCACGTTACCGCGCTCGATGCTAGCTTTTACAGGTCGCCAGGAATCCCCGTAAAAGCCAAGCCCGGCGGCGATGCGAATGGACTTCATAGTATAATCCTACCCTCTCATGCCCGGCAGTTCGCGGGCGATAAGCAACTGGCGAATCTCGTTACCTGAAGAGTCTGCCTATTCCATTTCGACGATCACTGCGCCGCCTCTCACGACTTCTCCCTCGCGCGCGTGAATGCGCTTGATCTTGCCATCCTGCGGCGCGGTAATGGTGTGTTCCATCTTCATAGCGGTGAGAATGACGAGTGTCTGCAGCGCCTGCACCTCGTCGCCCTCCTGCACGCGCACCTTGACGATGGTTCCTGCCATCGGCGCGGTCAGCGACAACTGCTTCTGAGCGACATGGCCGCCGTGGGCTGTAAAATCCACATCCGGCGGCTGGCGGCGTTCCAGGCGATAGCCTCGCCCGTTATAAACTACCAACGTCGCGCCCTTCACCGACTGGACGTAGAGGCGTTGCTGTTCCTGCTGCTCCACGCCGCGCCTGAGTAGCACCAGGTAGCTATGTTCGATGGCACAGGCGACAATCTCCGCTGCTTCTCCATCGACTCGCGCATTCCACGTTGCTTCCTGCGTGATGGTAAGCGGGTTGAGCGCGACGCGATGCTCATGTTCCTGGTAGCGATAGGTCAGCGTGCGCGCCTCACCCACTATGCGCCAGGGGCCACCCGATGTCCAGGGACTATTGGGCATTATGCCATCCTGTCCCTTCGCCTCAACTTCGGGAGCGATATCGAAGAAAGCTGCCGCAAGCAATACCTCTTGTGGAAGCGGTTGTTTGTCCTGCGCCTTCATCTCTCCAAAGCCGTGCTGCGAAAGAAAGCCCGTGTGTGTCAGACCCTCCTGGAAGGCGGGATGTGTGGCGATGTCGTGCAGCAAGGAAATGTTGGTCGTAACGCCAAACACGGCGGTCTGCTCAAGCGCGCTGCGCAGGCGGGCGATGGCCGCCGGGCGATCTTCGGCGGAGACGATCAGCTTGGCGATCATGGGGTCATAGTACTGGGTGATCTCGTCGCCACTTTCGACGCCGCTGTCTACGCGGATACCCGGTCCCTGTGGCTCGATCAGGCGCGTGATGACGCCCGTCGAAGGCAGATAGCCGCGCGCGGGGTCTTCCGCATACAGGCGCACTTCGATAGCGTGACCGCGTAGTCCTCCTGGGCCGACCTGCTCTTGCTCGATACCGAGCGGCTCCCCGGCTGCGATCAGGATTTGATGGCGCACCAGGTCTAAGCCTGTGACAGACTCTGTAACGGGATGCTCCACCTGCAAGCGCGTATTCATCTCCAGGAAATAAAAGTGTTTGTCTTCGTCCAGGATGAACTCAATCGTACCGGCGTTGTAGTACCCGGCGGCTTTGGCGATGCGCACGGCTGCGCTGCCCATTTCGGCGCGCCGCTCCGGTGTGAGCGCGACCGATGGGCTTTCCTCGACGATCTTCTGGTGGCGGCGCTGTATGGAGCATTCGCGCTCGCCCAGGTGAATGATGTTGCCATATTTGTCGCCCAGTACCTGAATCTCGACGTGGCGCGGGCGCGCGATCAGGCGTTCCAGGAAGACCGCGTCGTCACCGAACGCGGCCAGTGCCTCGCGTTTCGCTCCCGCCAGCTCTTCCAGGAACAGCCGCTTCTCATGCACTTCGCGCATTCCCTTGCCGCCGCCGCCAGCCGATGCCTTGACGAGCAGGGGAAAGCCGACGCGACGCGCCTCACTCAGCAAAAATGTCTCGTCCTGGTTCTCGCCCGTATAGCCGGGCACAATCGGCGCACCCACCGCTTGCGCCAGTTGCTTGGCGGCGATCTTCGACCCCATAAGCCGCATAGCCGCGGCGGATGGGCCGATAAAGACGATCCCCGCTTGCTCGCACGCTTCCGCGAAGGCCGCATTTTCGGAGAGGAAGCCATAGCCTGGATGAATGGCCCCGGCCCCACTGCGCCGCGCTGCCTCCAGAATAGCCTCGATACGCAGGTAGCTTTGCGCGGCAGGCGCGGGGCCGACCAGGTAGGCTTCGTCAGCCGCCCGCACGTGCCGCGCGTTGCGGTCGGCCTCCGAGTAGACGGCCACCGTGCGTATGCCCATCTCGCGACAGGTCGCCATCACACGCAGCGCAATCTCTCCCCGGTTCGCAATCAATATCTTCTCAAACATGCCCGCTTCTATCTTTCTCCCTCGCCCAATTGCGAGTAGATTACACATCGTACTGGATTGTAGCACATAGCCTCTACATATCAATTCGTACAGTGTCCCCTGACAATACCGGCATTCCCACGAGAGGGTGTGGCTCTTGATGCACCCCACCCCGGATACCCGCAAGGGGTATCCCTACATATCCAGACGCCCCCACTCCCCCTGACAATACCGGCATTCCCGCGAGAGGGTATGGCTCTTGATGCACCCCATCTACTCTACCCTCGGCCTCGCTACCACATACGCGCGCGGCGCAACCTGCGCAGTCGCAGCCGCATCAACCCAAACACCCGTAGCGATACCAGCCAGCAGTGCCGCGCCATGTGCCGAAGCCGCAGGCGCATCAACAGCCAGCAACTCCCTTCCTAGCACGTCGGCGAGCATCTGCCGCCACGCCGGGTGAGCGCTGCCTCCACCGGCCAGGCGCAGCGGAGCCGCCGCGTCCTCGTCATCGAGCAGATCGAGCGCCTCGCGGATGCCGAGGGCAACACCTTCCAGCGCGGCGTGCAGCAGGTGCTCGCGCCTGTGAGCGAGTCGCAAGCTGGTGAATGCCGCGCCTGCAAAGCCTGTATATGAGCCTGCGTCGTGAAAACGTTCAGGTACGAGGGTAGGTCGGAATACCAGGCCATCCGAGCCAGGAGCAACCGCGTCTGCACTCGCGTAGAGTTCGTCCCAACTCGCGGCGAAGACGCGGCGCACCCAATCAAGCGCCAGCCCGGCGTTCTGCACGGCAGCCATTTCATACCGGTGAATGCCATCAGCCGCGCGATAAAGATGCGTGCGTTTATTCGAGTGCAACTGCGCATTGTCATCAGGTGGAGGGAGCAATCGAACGATTTGAGCGCCTGTGCCGAGCGTCAACTGCACCTGCCCAGGTGCGATCAGACCCGCGCCAAGCATGGACGCAGCCGTGTCCGCCGCTCCGGTAGCGACCGGCAGACCGGCAGGGAGACCGAGCGTGCTGGCTGCTTGTGTTGAGAGCGTTCCGGCCAGTGAGCCAGAGGGCAGGATGGGAGGAAAGAGTTCGCGCCTCAACCCAAGCGCCGCGATTACATCGTCCGCCCAACTGTCTGCAAACAGGTCATAGAGTAGAGTCGCGGAGGCATCACTAGGATCGGTTGCAACGGTGAATACCTTGGATACAAGTGATACATTGGATACATTAGATACAAGTGATACATTGGCAGCACCGCCAGTTAGCTGCAAGCGCAGCCAGTCCTTCGGTTGCAGTGCCCAGCGCGCACGCTGGTAGGTTGCAGGCTCATGTCGCGCAAGCCAGCACAGCAGTGGCCCGGCCATGCCGGGCGCGAGCGGATTCGCCAATCGTTGCAGCATCTCGGCTGGCAAAGCTCGATACAAGGCAAGCTCCGCTACGGCGCGCGTATCAGGCCAGAGCAGCGCGGGTCGAAGCGGTTGCCCATCCTTGCCGGTCAAAACGACGCCGTGCATCTGCCCGGAGAGGCCAATTGCGCTTACCTTGACGCCCTGGGCCTGCGCAAGGGCGGCGCGCACCGCTTCGACTGTTGCCTTCCACCACGCCGCCGGGTCGCTCTCAGCCCAGCCGGGTTGCGGGGATGTCACCTCATATTCGGCCTTTCCCTGACTCAACTCCTGGCCTCGCTCATCCAGGATGAGCACTTTGACCGAGCTTGTTCCCAGGTCGATGCCCAGCATTGGCATGTACGTGCCTCCGCGTTTGGATACGATGCCCCTGCTGCCCCACCCCGGATACCCGCAAGGGGGTATCCCTACATGTCAAAACGCCCTATTGCCCCCATCCATCACAATCATTGGTGTCACGTTGGGGAATGGGGCGACCATCCCAAATGTAGGGATATCCCTTGCGGGTATCCGGGTAGGGAGGAAGGGCAGCCTTACGAACGACCTTCGGCAATCACCGCGTTCAAGTCTTTGCCCAGGTCTTTGAGCAGCACCAGGGCGGCGTTGCGGCCTGGCGCGCCCGTCACTGAGCCGCCGGGGTGCGTCGTCGCGCCGGTCTGGTAGAGGCCGGGGATGGGCATGCGATGCTGCGAGTAGCCGGGAACGGGTCGCAGCTCACCCGACTGCGACGGGCTGAGGTCGCCGCCGTGACAGCTGCCGTGCCAGTTGTGCCGGTTGGTGCGTTCCAGGTCGAGCGGGCTGCGAATGACAGAGGCGAGAATCTTGTCACCTGTCAGGTTAGGCGCGTAGCGACGCAGTTCTTCGAGATGGGCGACAGACACCCGTTCTTTTATCTCGTCCCAACGCCCGGCTCCTTCACGCAGGTCGTAGGGGTGGAAGCTCATGATCTTCACCATGTGCCTGCCCTCCGGGGTGCGCGAGGGATCCTCCACCGAAGGAGCCAGCACCAGCAGCACCGGCTCGGACGCATCAACAACGCGGCGCTGGAAGTCTTCGGTGGTGCGCATCTGGCGTTCAACAGTCTGCGCTACACCAGCCGCGACCACCGCCAGCTCTCCACCGTCGGTGTGAAAGATGGGTGGCTCCGTGGTGGCGTAGTGCGTCACGAACATGGTACGGCCAGCCTTGTAGGTCTCCACGCCGTACAGGAAGGCGTCGCCCCAGGCTTCTGGCGGAGCCATATCGACGAGGTGCTTGACGTGTATGGTGGAGACGACGGCGTGCTTCGCGCGGTACTGCTCGCCGTTTTCTGTCTCAACGCCCACGCAGCGACCGCCCTCCAACAGCAAGCGGCTGACCGGCCTGTTCGTGAGGATGGTTCCGCCGTGATCTTCGATGATGCGGCTGAGCGCGACGGGCAGCTTGCCGGAACCGCCCTTTGGAATAGCCCAGCCGTTGCGCTGCCGACCCGCCACGAAGGAATAGGCCAGCAGACCCGTTCCGGGACGCTCGCAGGGCTGCAAGGTTCCCTCCGCGAACCAGACCATCCACGATTTGACGTGCCAGTCTTCGAAGGCCGCGTCGATCAGTTCCCAGGCCGAGAGAGCCTGGCGGCGCATCCAGATGGCTCCCTGCGGGTGCGCGGCGAGTTCCTGCGCGACCGATGCATCCCATCCGGCAGGCGTGTAACGTTGCTTGTTGAAGACCGGCGCGATGCTGCGCCACTCGGCGATCCATTTGCGGTACGTCTCGGCATCCTTACGCGAGAATTTAGCGATCTCTTCGCAGGTGCGGTCGATGTCGATCCACTGCGTGATGTAGGAGCCATCCGGGAAGACCACGTGCGAAGCGGGATCGACCCGTATGTATTCCAGCCCGTATTCGGCCAGGGGCAGCTCCTGGTTGCGCCAGATGGGGCTTTCCATGAAGATAGCGTGCGCCGTTGAGCAGGTGTCGTGGTAGAAACCGGGCAGCGTCAGCTCCTCGGTCATCGTGTTGCCACCGATGATAGGACGCGCCTCCAACACCAGGCACGAATAGCCCGCTTTGGCGAGATAGGCGGCGGTCACCAGGCTGTTGTGACCGCCTCCGGCCACGACGATATCGAACTGGTCGGTCATTCCGGCCTCCTTCTGAATGATTTGTGCGAATACGATTTATTGAGTTGCGCTTCCTGGTCGATGATGAGCCTGAACGACCAGAATCGGGAACATGTCATTCTGAGCGAAGCGAAGAATCTGAAGCGCGGGTCACGGAGATTCTTCGCTTCGCTCAGAATGACATGTTCACGTCAGAATGACATGTTCACGTCAGAATGACATGTTCACGTCAGAATGACATGTTCACGTCAGAATGACATGTTCCCGGTGTTGATTGTTCAAATTTCATCTTCAGACCCCTACAGCAATCCCGCGTTAACCAGGTCCTGGTGTAGTTCTTCGCGCTCCTGCGGCGTGATTTGTTGCAGGGGCAGGCGTACCGCGCCGCCTACCATGCCCAGCATCTCGCTCCACGCCTTCAGGTAGGCGATGGGCATGACGCGGCGCTGCGGCCAGGGGTC
Organism: uncultured Chloroflexia bacterium; assembly: GCA_963731975.1. GTDB lineage: Bacteria > Chloroflexota > Ktedonobacteria > Ktedonobacterales > Ktedonobacteraceae > CAVSXS01. The sequence goes on from CAVSXS010000001.1 coordinate 13,471, forward strand.
GCGCAGCCACTTGTCGAAGACATCACGCGCCGGATCGAGGCGGCGCGCAACGGCGGCGGCCTCATCCACGCGGCCCTCCAACGCCAGTGCGTAATAGTCTTTGATAAGCGTGTAGCCTGGTTTTTGTATTAAAAAGGGCGAGGCCGACGACATATAGAGCCGGCTGCCATGCTCGACCATCAGTTGGAAGAAGTTGCGCTCGTCGGGATGGCTGACCAGCACGCGATCACCCGCCAGGCGCAGGACTTCCAGCGTGTGCGGCATCCTGGGCGAGTTCTTGACGCCAACGATAGTATCCAGGTCTGCGAGCCGGTTAATCAGTTCAGGGCTGAGTGTGATGCCGGTATAGCCCGTGTTGGTGATAAGGATGGGAGCATCGGCGCGTTCAGCGATATAGCGGAAGTAGCTGTAGACCTGCTCGTCGCTGTAGGCCATGAAGTAAGGGTTGCCGATGGCAAGGTAGTCCGCGCCGATATGCTGCGCGTGATGAGCCAGCGCCACGCTCTCCTCGACAGAAGTATGCCCGACATGCACCATCACCGGCACGCCGTCCCCGCACTCATCAACCACGATCTCGGCGGCTCGCCTGCGCTCCTCCGTCGTGAGCGCCCAGAACTCGCTCATGAAGTGACCGCAGTAGATGCCGTCCAGCAGGCGATTGTCGATGTAGTAGCGAATATTGCTGCGCAATGCTGGCTCATCGAGTGTGTCGTCCGGGGTGAACGGATAGGGGATGGCGCCCCAGACGCCGCGCAGGTTGGCTCGCGCGAATGACTTGGCGTTCGAGCGGCTGTAGCGCGCTGACGCATTGACGACGCTCATGGGAGACCCTGCCTTTCTTGTCGCACCCGCGAGGGGTGCCACTACATTTCGCCGTAGGCCGTTCCGATGGCACCCGCGAGGGGTGCCACTACATTTCGCCTGTATGCCTGGCATCCCTGGCGGGTGCCAGGTGCTCGCGCATCCAGTCGGCTTGTTGCGGGCGATGTTTGTAGACGATATTGTTGCAGACGTGATTGCCATCGTCGAACAGCCACAGGTCGGTCTCGCCGCCTGCCTCCGCCGCCATCTGTTCGGCGGCGACATAGGGGATCAGCCTGTCCAGCTTGCCCATGATAATCAGCAGGGGACAGCGCACCTTCTCCATCACACCGCTCAGATTGAAGGAGGCCAGTTTCTCAAGCGCCTCCGCCTCGCTCGACGATTTGGTGCGGTGGATGAACGCCTCGCGGGTGAGCAGCGGCAGCTTCGCCCAGTTTTGCAGAAGCTCATACGCGCCAGCATTGGCGATTACCGCCTTGACGCGGGCTTCGAAGGCCGCCGCGCGCGGTGCGTAGTAGCCACCCATGCTGACGCCCATCAGTCCGACGCGGTTCGCATCCACATCGGGGCGTGTCTCCAGGTAGTCAATGGCGTAACGGATGGGTACCTCGTAGTCGTGGCGCATGGGCGTGTCGAACTCCATCTCGCCCTGTCCAGGGCCATCGATCGCCAGCACTGCCATGCCGCGCTTCATGAAGTCATCGCCATAGTTGTGCATCTCTTCCTTCACCGAATCCAGGCCAGGAATGAGAATCACGACCGGCGGATGGGGCGTGTGCCAGGGCTTGCGCAGGATGCCGTACATCGTCTTTCCATCCTCGTAGGGAATGGCGACGCGCTCGCCAGGAAAGTCGAAGTAGGGCAGCGCGCGGCGATACGTTTCCACAACGTGCTCGTGCGCCTCGCGCAGCGCGTCGGGCTGCTGCACGAAGACGAACTTGCCGAAGTGGTACGTCATCGAGGCGTGCAGGTAGTGATAGGCGGCTGAGCTATAGTTGCCGCGCGCCTCGGCCTCCTCGCCCATACGCTCGTGCATCGCGCCACAAGCTGACCACTCTGGACTCCAATCTTCCCAGCGTTCGATGCGCTTTGCCAGGCGTTGGTAATCGGTGTGATCGACTCCGTTCGCCACAAAACGTGGTGCCCAGTTGTCAATCGCGGCCTGCACGCGTTCTTCGACAGCCATCAGAGATGCTCCTTTCAATCAAGACAAATCAATAGTGATAATCGGTGGACGTGATGAATCGCGTTCCTACAGAAATATGCCGTCTTCCAGGTGCTTGAAGCGGATCACGCGGTCCGAGAGGCGCGTCAGGTCGTCGTGCAGCTCGGTATCCAGCGTGCCTAGCAGCCCGTTGGTAGTGTTACGCTGCAGGTTGGCGACAACCAGCAGGTGCCTGTCGTACTCGTCCTGCTCGTCACACGCCCCAATCAGCGTGGTGAGCAGCGCCTTGTAGTCCTCGACCGCGTCCACCAGCGCGTCGTATGCCTCCTGGATAGCGCCCACCTTCCCCTTGCAGGTCAGGTAAAGATCGTGTTTTTTGTCGATCATGCTTACATTCTCCGCCAGCGATAGGGCAGTTCGACGATGGTGCCGGGCTGCCTTATCGCCGCAAGTTGTTCGAGTACCGCCGCCAGGATCGTGCGCTGCTGATCGGCCTTGTACGGCTCGCCCACGGGATTGCCGGTGGGGAAGCGCAGGTAGCAGGCGCGCGAAATATTGGAGTGGGCGGTGATCTCCGGTCGTACTGTAATCGAAATAGTCGGGATGCCCTCCCGTTCAATTGCGCCTTGCAGCAGTCCCACGGACTGGTGGCACATGGGTCAGCCAGGAGTCAGCACGACGGCATCTACGCCTATATCGCGCAGGCATTTCGCCACAACGGGAGCAGTTGTGTCGCGCAGCAGGCGGCCATCCGGGATAAAGCCCATGAAGCCAAAGTGCATCGGCGCGACGGCCCCCACGGCGCTCATCTCCACCAGTTCGTGCAGGCGGTCGATGGGGAAGACGCAGTTGGGGTCGGCGTTCGCGTCGGTCGTATCGTAGTGCGTGTGATCGACGGCCAGCTCGCGCGCCGGGGTATCGCCGGGAATCTCGCGGAAGCTGGTGTCGCCGTGCGGGTTGAGCAGGTCATGCGCTGGCTGGCTTTTCAGGTGAACGCCTGCCGTCGAGACGAGCGCGATAGTGCATTCCTTGACGGGTTTGCGCAGCGGGACCCAGGCGATAGTTTCGTTGGGGGTGAAATGGGCGTCGTCGTGCATTTCGCTAATCAGCTTGAGCCAGCGCCGGTAGCGTTCTTCCAGGTCGGGGGTGGGCATGATGGAACCTTTCCATTAATGAGACAGGTGTTGGCGCATCCAATCGGCCTGTTGAGGTCGATGCTTGTAGACGATGTTGTTGCAGACGTGGTTGCCATCCTCGAACAGCCAGAGTTCGGCGTGCTTGCCTGCATCTGAGGCGATATGCTTGCACTGCTCCGCCGGGACGAGGCGGTCTTTGCCGCCAGCGATGACCAGCAGGGGATGCTCGATCTTCGCGGCGACGTCTTGCAGATTGAACTGGCGCAGCTTGACCTTCGCATCTTCGGCGTTAGCTGCCTTCAGGCGAGCGATGTAGGTAGCTTTGCTATGGCCGGGGCGGCTATCGAAATAGTCTAGCAGGTTGTAGCCCCCTCCGTTCGAGATGGTGGCCTTGATGCGCGGCTCCAGGGCCGCCGCGCGCACAACGTAATGACCGCCCAGGCTGACGCCCATCATGCCCACGCGCGAGGCATCCACATCGGGGCGCGTCTCCAGGTAATCGACGGCGTAGCGAATAGGTACTTCATAGTCGTGACGCATGGGAAGCTCGAACTCCATCTCCCCCTGTCCCGGCCCGTCAATAGCCAGCACTGCCATGCCGCGCTTGAGGAAGTCGTCTCCGTAGCTGTGCAGTTCTTCCTTCACCGAGTCCAGACCTGGCACGAGAATCACCACCGGCGGTTTTGGCGTATGCCAGGGCTTGCGCAGCACGCCGTACATCGTCATGCCACCCTCGTAGGGCATGGCGACGCGCTCGCCCGGCACATCAAAGAAGGGCAGCGCCAATCGATAGGCAGCAACGGTATGATCGTGTGCCGCGCGCAGTTCCTGTGGCTTGTGAACGAACAGGTATTTGCCGAAATGGTAGGCAATGGCGGCATGGAAATAGTGATAGGCCATCGTCTCGTAGTGTCCTGCTGCCCTGGCCAGCTCGCCAAAGCGTTCGTGCATGGCTCCGCACTCTCCCCACTTCTGGCACCAATCGTCCCAGCGCTCGATGCTGTTTGTGACGCGCTGGAAGTCGTTGGAATCGACGCCGTTGGCGATGAAGCGCGGCGCCCAGTTGTCGATCGCGCTCTGCACAAGCTCGTCTCTCGCCATAGCTAGGTCCTTTCCGGTAAGGGTCGCCCCTACGAGGCGTTGGAGAGCGTGCCGCCCAGGTAGAGGTGGCCGATCTCGGGATTGTTCAGAATTTCGTCATGCGGCCCTTCCAGCCGCACGCGCCCGCTCTCCATCACGACGCCGTTATTGGCAATGCTCAGGCCGGTGCGCGCGTTTTGCTCGACCAGCACAATCGTCCTGCCGCTGTCCTGCATAACTCTGACCGTCTCGATGACCTGCTTGAAGGTCTTGGGATCAAGGCCCATCGAAGGCTCGTCGAGCAAGATCAGGCGCGGATCGAGCATCAGGCAGCGCGCGAATTCGACGAGGCGCTGCTGGCCACCCGACAGGCTGCCTGCCTTGTCACGGGCGCGCGTCCTCACAATGGGAAACAGCTCTTCTACCTCGCGCAGCCGGCGATCAACCAGCGCCGAATCGTTGAGCATATAGGCACCCATACGCACGTTCTCGCGCACGGTCATGGTCGTGAACAGGCTGTGGCTCTGCGGCACCTGCACGATGCCAAGTTCCAGAATCCTGCGAGGTGACAGGCCAACAATCGAGTGCCCGTCGAAGGTGATCTCCCCCTCGCGCGGCTTGAGCAGGCCGCTCAGGACACGCAGTACCGTTGATTTGCCGGCACCGTTGGGGCCGACGATGCAGGTCGTGGTGCCCTTCTCTACCTCCAGGCTGATCCCCTTGAGCACATCACTGCCATCGTATCCCGCGTAGATATTGTGTATATTTAACAGCATCGTTTTAGTCTCCCAAATACGCTTCCAGCACAGCAGCATTGGCGCGTACTTCGCCCGGCGTGCCTTCGGCAATCCTGGTTCCGCGATGCATCACCATGATTTTGGCGCACAGTCCCATCACGAATTCCATGTTATGCTCGACAATCAGGAAGGTGACTCCGCGTTCGTTCAACGCGCGTATGCGTTCCGACAGGTAGTTAATCATAGTCGGATTGATGCCGCCCGCCGGTTCGTCCAGCAGGATCACCTGCGGCTCGGCGATCAGGATGTAGGCGAACTCCAGCAGCTTCTTCTGCCCGTAGGACAGATTACCGGCCGGCAGATTCTTGAGCTTTGTCAGTCCCACGAAGTCCAGCAACTCCAGGGCGCGCGTTTGCTCGCGCGATGAACTCCAGCGGCTCAACAGCCCTCGCAGATCGCCGCGCTGCGCGGCGACATGCATGTTCTCCAGCACCGTCAGGCGCGGGAAGACGCGCGTCAATTGAAACGTGCGACCGACACCCAGGCGAAAGACCTTGTCGGGTGTGACATTGGTGATCGGTTTACCCTCGAACATGACCTGGCCGCCATCGACACGCTCATAGCCGGTTATCACATTGAACATGGTGGTTTTCCCCGATCCGTTGGGGCCGATCAGGCCGGTAATCGAGCCTTGCTCCACCGTGATCGAGCAGGCATCCAGGGCCTGGATACCTCCGAAAGCCTTCGAGACATCCTTTACTTCCAGCAAGCTCATAGATTTATCCCCTCCTTTTTCTCGATTGTCCCAGGCTCAGTGTGGGGCGATAGGGCAGCGACGGTGAAACCATTGTCTTGCGGCTCATTCTGGGTGCGCATGGCGCGGTATTTGTTCCAGCGATCCCTGATAGTAGGGATGATGCCCCTGGGCAGGAGCAGAATGATCGCCAGGAACAATGCTCCGTAGATAATCAGGTAATAATCGGTCGATGACAGCGTGAAATATTGCTGCGCCGATTCCAGAAGCAAGCCGCCCAGCACGGGGCCGGCAATCGTTCCGATTCCGCCCAGGTATGTCATGAGGGCGATAGCGATATCAAAATTTGCATCGAAGGCGCTCGGCGGATAGACCGATTCGATGTAGTACGCCCAGATAGCTCCCATCATGCCAACGATGAGCGCGGAGATCACAAACGCCGCCAGCTTTGATGAGCCTGTCTTGACCCCCAGGCCGAGCGCGCGATCTTCATCATCGCGGATGGCGAGCAGGCCCAGCCCAAACTTGGAATTGCGCACCCACCAGGAAATGGCGATGGCGACCACCAGCACGGCCAGCGTCACGTAATAGAAGGGGATATTGTAGAAAGCTCCGCTCCAATCAACAGGAATGGGCAGCGTCAGGCCGATCGAGCCATTCGTCAGGTCCGTCAGGTTATACGCCAGCAGTTGCAGGATAAAGAACATGGCTATCGTGATGACCACGAAGGTATGCCGCCGCACGCGCAGGGCAACCCAGCCAAGTGGAATGGCAAAGACAGCGGCTACCAGTCCCGCAACAGGCACAAGGAAGAATGGTCCGTAGCCGCCCTGGATATTCCAGTCCTGGCACATGATAGCAATGGCGTACGCTCCCAGGCCGAAGTAAGCGGCATGACCAAGCGCGATGTATCCCGTGTAGCCCGACAGGATGTTCCAGCCGGAGGCGGCCCCGGCGAAAATCAGCGCGAATACCGCGATCGTCGTCACCGTCGGGTCGGAGTATATTATAGGAAAGACAATGGCAATCGCCAGCAGCACCAGCAGCCCGGCTATTTTGACTATTCTCATTGCTTCCTACCTTCCAACTGGCCTAATAAGCCGCGAGGTCGCACAACCAGGATAAGTACCAGCAGGACGAAAAAGACGGTGCTGGCCCAGACGGGCGACCAGACGACCGAGGTCACATCCTCGATCACCAGCATTCCGACCGCGGCGATCAGCGCGCCCGGCAAACTGCCCATGCCGCCGAAGATGATGATGGCAAGCAGGCGCGAGATCAGGTCATAGGCGCTGCCAGCATCGAAAGCGTTGGTCGCTCCGTAGGCCATGCCCCCGGCTGCGGCCAGCGCGATGCCCACACCAAAGGTGATAGCGGAAACGCGCTCGACATCGATGCCGATCAGCTCGGCAGCCGTGCGATTCTGCATGGAGGCGCGCACGCTGAAGCCGAATTTTGTGCGATACAGCAGCAGGTACAACCCCCCCAGCAGCACGACTGCCAGCAGGAACCCAAATACATAGATATACGCGAGGTAGAAGCCTCCGACTTGAAACGAGCCGGTCACGTACCACGCTTGCAGCTTCACATTGTCAGCCGAGAAAACCAGGTTCAGGATACCTTCGATCACCAGCGCTAACCCAAACATGACCAGTAGCGACATCATCGTGCGGTCGCGTTTGATGGGGCGAATAAAAGCCAGCTCGATGCCTACGCCCAGCGCAAACATGACGGGCATAGTGATGAGTAAGCCCAAAAACAGGTCGATATGAAAATTCTGCTGTAACGCGTAGCTCAAATACGCGCCCAGGATCACTAACGCGCCCTGCGCGACATTGATAATATCCATCACCCCAAACACCAGCGTCAGCCCGGATGCCATCAAGGCATAGACCCCTCCGGTTAAAATCCCGGTGATGATTGCTTCAATAATTAGTCCTGACATAGGTCCTCTTTCCATCGATGGCTGCTTGCCCGTATTGCCCCCGAGCAGATTCACCGACACATGCCAGTGTACACATGCCAATATATAGACGCGATGGGTAAGGGTAGGGCCGCTTCGCAGCCTGGGGCTGCGAGGCGGCTTATCTACCCGACATTCATATAACGGTCAGCGGCTGAACCGTGGCGCTACGGCCAGTTTGGCTTGGGATACTCAGGAGCAGCCTGCGCCTGGCTCTGTGGATACACGGAAATCAGGTTGCCGTTTTGCCACTGGAACAGGTAGCCCGACGCCAGGGTGTTCTCGCCCTGATCGTTGAACTTCACCGCGCCCTGCACGGTCTGGAAGGTATCGCCAGAATGCAGTTCGGCGATCAGTTTGGTGTTGTCGATGCTGTTAATCTTCGTGGCGGCTTGCTGGAAAACCTGGCCTACCGAGAACGCTTCGGCCACGTCGGAACTGATCGCATCGGCAGTACCGCCATACTTGGCAAGATAGTCACTGACCATCTTGGCGTTCTGGAAGGTATTGATGGTTGGATACCAGCCGCCATTCGGAACAAAGACACCCTCTGCGTCCTTCGTGCCGCCGATGGCATTGGTAAATTGCGCGCCCTGATCCGGCCCAGCCGTCGCAATGATGGCCTTCGGATTGAAGTGCTGCTGCTTGAATGCCTGGATATAGGCAACGATATCAGGCAACAACGTTCCCGTGACAATCACCTGAGCGCCAGAGGCGATCATCTTTTGCGCGATGGGCGTGAAGTCCGTAGTTTCCGAGGGATAAACCTGGTAGGAAGCTGTCTTGATGCCTGCTTGCTCAAGATACGTCCTGGCGGTATCCACCTGCGGCTGGGTGAACGGGTCATCCTGGGTCGCGTAGGCCGCCGTCGTCGGTTTCTGCGAAGCAGGCAGGGACGCGAGGTACTGCGTGAAGCTGACCAGCAGATTGGCGACCGGCGGTGAAACGTCGAACAGGTTATGCAGACCCTGCGTGAAGACCGATGGGCCACCACCCGCGCCCTCGATCATGGCGTAACCGAAACGATTGGCGACCACAGACGCGGGCTTGGTGAGCAAGGTGGAGAATGGCCCAAACACGATATCGTCCTTATTGACGTTGATCAGCTTCTGGTAGTTGGTGACGACCTGGGTCGTGCTGCTGGCATCCGAGACGATATCCAGCTGCACCTTGCGACCAAGAATGCCGCCATTGGCGTTGACGGTATCGGCCCACAGCTGGTAGCCCTGCTGGAATGCCTTGCCATCGGCGGAGAAGTCGCCGGAAAGCGAGAGCGAAATACCAATCTTGATGGGTGTCGTCGGCTGGGTAGTAGGTGTTGATGTGCTGGCGGGTGTACCTCCGCAGGCGCTCAACGCGAAGAGCGCTACAATGAACACACCAATGATGTTCATGAACGTTCGTGGACGCACGTTTCGTCCAAACATGACTGCCCTCCTTAATTCTGACAACGATACGAACCTTTGTTGTGTCTCAACCCGCAAATGCCGTTCGTACAGCTTTTGCGGCAAGCTACTGTGATATCGGAGTCACCGGAATTGACCCCTGAAAGAATTTCTCCTTCCTGTATAAGAATATGCGTTATTTACCCGCGAATCTTACAGATTGTTCATGCGTTAGTCTAAAAGTCCTAGCGGGTTCTCGATGAAACTGGCGACCGAATCCAGGAATTGCGCGCCCCGCGCGCCATCGACGGCGCGGTGATCGCAAGACAACGTGAGCATCATTACCGGCTGGATAGCAGGCTGCCCGCGCAAAGGTACGACGCGCTCGGCGATGCGCCCAACTGCCAGGATCGCAGCCTGCGGCTGGTTAATGATGGCGTTGAAAGCATCCACCTGGTACATGCCCAGGTTGCTGATAGTGAAGGTGCCGCCGCTGATGTCCTGCGGGCGCAGCTTTCCGGCCTGCGCCTTTGCCACCAGGTCTTTACGCTGCCGGGCAATCTCTGCCAGTGCCAGCGTATCCGCGCGATGGATGACCGGCACGACCAGCCCCTCCTCGATGGCGACCGCCAACCCGACATGAATCTCGTCGTTGAGCAGCACCTTCCCGTCGCGCCAGGATGCATTGATGCGCGGGTGCGCCTTCAACGCCGCGGCGATAATCTTGACCAGCAGATCAGTGTAGGTAATCTTTTCGGTTGAGCGCTTGAGCGCCTGCTCGCGCCAGGCGATGAGCTGGCTGGCGTTCACCTCGCGCACCAGGTAAAAGTGCGGTGTGCTGGTCCAACTCTGCGCGGTGCGCTCGGCCATCACGCGCCAGGTGTTGCCGAGTGACAATTCGTGTGTTGATGTGGAAGCTGGCGCGGCAACGGGCGAAGCGGTCTCCGGCATGCGAGCGGCAGGTGCTGCCAGAGCTGGAGCAGCAGGAATGGCGTCAACTTTCACGGCCAGTACATCGGCGGTCAGCACAGCGCCGCCTGGCCCGCTGCCGTTGAGCGTCGCCAGGTTGATGCCCTGCTCCGCGGCCAGCCGCCGCGCTTTGGGTGAAGCCATCAACAGGCGCGGCATGGTTTGCGCGCTCGCCGCGCCCGCATCAGCCTGCTGCTCTGAGAGATAGGCCAGCACATCGGCCTTTTGAATGCGTTTGCCCGTCGACCTGACCTGGCTCAAATCCAGCCGGTGCTCGCCGGCAATGCGCTGGGCAAGCGGGCTGGCTGCAATAGGAGAGGCCGGGACGCTTTCCGAAAGCAGCGACGCGGCCTGAGCCGTGGTCGTGGCAGCTTTCCCGTTTTGTGGCGCCATGGGCGTTGTGGAGTCAGCTTCACCGGGCGCGAGGATCACGGCAATCACCTGCCCGACCGGCACATCGTCACCCTCTGAGGCGGAGACACGCGCCAGCACGCCGTCGGCGGGAGACTCGATCTCGACGGTTGCCTTGTCGGTCTCGATCTCCGCCAATGGGTCGCCTTTGCTCACGTGCTGGCCCTCTGCTTTGAGCCATTGCACGATTTTCCCCGTGTCTTGCGACATCCCCAACGCTGGTAGGATGACGTCTGTAGCCATCATTGGTCTCCTGTAAGGTTCATGTGCCATTGTTACCGTAGGGGCGACCCTCGTGGTCGCCCGCCCGCGCCTGGCAAGCCGCCAATTTCGCCTTTGACCACCATGCGCGGCGGGCGAGCGGGTGGCGGGCGACCACGAGGGTCGCCCCTACGGGTTCGTTGCCAGGCTGTGTTGCTGGTGGCCATTCGATTGCGCGTTCAGGTTGGATTGCGATTCGCGCGTGGTCGGCAGGGGTCCCGTCGCGGTGTAGTAGCGCACGCCCGCTACGAGCAGTTCCTCCGCCGGGAAGCGCGTAATCACTTCGCAGCCATCCTTCGTCACGATCAATTGCTCCTCGATGCGCGCCGCAGACCAGCCATCGGAGGCCGGCCAGAAGGTTTCGAGCGCGAAGACCATGCCCTCCTGGATCACTTCCGGGTGGTCGAGCGAGACGAGGCGGCTGAAGATGGGTTTCTCCCAGATGGACAGCCCTACGCCATGTCCGTATTGCAGCGCGAAGGCAGCCTCCTCGTTCGGGAAGCCGAACTCCTGCGCTTTCGGCCAGAGCTTGACCACGTCGGCGGTCGTGACGCCCGGCTTGATGACGGCGATGGCCCTGTCCAGGATGTCGCGGCAGCGTTTGTAGGCATCGACCTGCGACGGCGAGGCGCTACCCACCACGAAAGTGCGATAGTAGCAGGTGCGATAGCCGTTGTAGCTGTGCAGGATGTCGAAGTAGGCCGGGTCGCCGGGGCGTAGCGCGCGGTCAGTATAGACGTGCGGGTGGGGGCTGCACCGCTCGCCGGAGATGGCGTTGACGCCTTCGACATGCTCCGAACCGAGATCGTAGAGCACCTTGTTGACCAGGCCGACGCACTCGTTCTCGCGGATGCCGGGGCGCAGTGCGCGGTACAGCTCGTCGTAGGCGGCGTCCACCATCATGCAGGCAGTGGCTAGCAGCGTGATCTCGTCCTGCATCTTGATGAGGCGCGCCTGCTGCATAAGCTGCTGGCCGTCCACAACTTTGATGCCCTCGGCTTGCAGCGCGAAGAGCACCGGCAGTTCGATCACATCCACGCCGAGCGGCTGGTTGAGCAGGCCGCGCTCCTCCAGCTCGATACGAATCTTCTTCGCCACGTCCTCGGCTCGCCCGGACTCTGGCGACATCGCGCCGCGCTGGGTCGAGATGCCCGCGCGCGAGCGTTCGCCCAGCCAGGGACAATAGAGCTGGTGGTGACGCGCCGCCGAACCGAAATCCCACATGATCGGCTCGTCATCCTGCGGCAGCAGCGAGAAACGCGCCAGTTTATCCATGGCCCACGTGCCGATGTGGGTCGCGGTGATGTAGCGGATATTGTTCATGTCGAAGCAGAGCAGTGCGCCCATCTCCGATGCCTTGAGCAGTTGCTTGATGCGCGCCAGCCGCTCGGTGCGCAGCCGATCAAAGTTGACGCGCTCCTCCCAGTCTACACCCATCAAGCCATAGGTTTTGATCGCCATGACTTTTGCTCCTTCAACTTTCCATTTCCAGGGCGACCGCGAGGGTCGCCCTGACCCGTACAATAGACGGACTACACGCTTTCAAGTATTGTACGGGCGACCCTCGCGGTCGCCCTGACTGCTTTGTTACACACGACCACAGAGTGTTTTCGCAACCTCGACCACCGCCGCGGGTGTGGGTACGGTCAGGTCTTCCAGCACCGGCGAGAACGGCACCGGCACATCCATCGCGCCCATGCGTTTGACCGGCGCGTCCAGGTAGTAGAAAGCTCCCTCGGCGATCACGGCGGCCAGTTCAGCCGTCACGCCGTAGCGTTCGTAGCCTTCATCGACGACGATGGCGCGGCTGGTTTTCTTGGCCGATTCGATCAGGGTTTGCTTGTCAAGCGGGTACGTGGTGCGCGGATCGATGATCTCCGCGCTGATGCCTAGCTTTTCCAGCAGATCTGCGGCCGCCAGCGCGACTTGCACCATGCTGCTCGTGGCCACGATGGTGACATCGCTCCCTGCGCGTTTGATGTCGGCCACGCCGAAGGGAATGGTATAATCGCCCTCCGGTACCAATCCCTTGAGCGAGTACATCATCTTGTCTTCAAAGAAGATGACCGGGTTCTCGTCGCGGATCGCTGTCTTGAGCAGCCCCTTGGCATCGGCGGGGGTGGAAGGCAGCACGACCTTCAGGCCGGGCACGTGGCTGACCCAGGCGTGCAGGCTCTGGCTGTGCTGCGCCGCCGTGCGGCGTGTCGCGCCCAGCGTGGTGCGAACCACCAGGGGCACTTTGAGCTTGCCGCCGGACATGTAATGCACCTTGGCGGCCTGGTTTACGATCTGGTCCAGGGTCAGCGCGATGAAATCGCCGAACATGATATCGATGATGGGACGCATGCCGGTCATCGCGCCACCCACGCCCATGCCGGTGATGCCCGCCTCGGAGATGGGCGAGTCGATCACACGCGACGGGCCGAACTCCTCGACCAGCCCGGAGAGCACCTTGAACGGCGTGCCGGCCTCGGCCACGTCCTCGCCCATGATGAAGACGCGCGGGTCGCGGCGCAGCTCTTCGGCCAGCGCCTCGCGGATAGCCTGGCCCAGCGTCATTTCTTTCACGCCCGTTGTTATGCTATGCGTAGACATCTTGCTCCACCTCGCTCGGATCGGGATAGGGCGCGTCGAGCGCGAACTGCTCGCCCTCCTCGACAACGGCACGCACGCGCTGCTCGATGCGCTCCAACGATTCAGCGGTCGCCACGCCCTGTGCGGTCATCCAGCTTGCAAGCAGCTTGAGCGGGTCCCGCTCGGTCTTCCAATGCTCTTCCTCCTCTTTGGAGCGATAGTAGCCGCGCTGGATATCACCGACGTGATGCCCCAGGTAGCGGTACGTTTCGCAAAGCATGAAGGCCGGGCCTTCGCCTCGCCGGGCGCGCTCGACCAGCCGGTGCGCCGTGGCATAGACGGTGCGAACATCCTGACCGTCGATCTCCTCGGTCAGAATGCCGAAGGCCCTGGCGCGGTCGCCCATGCTGCCCGCGGTCGTCTCGGAATTGTGGGTATATTCGTTGTACAGGTTGTTTTCACAGACGTATATCACGGGCAACTTCCAGAGCGATGCCATATTCATGACCTCGTATAATACGCCTTGACCGAGCGCGCCATCACCAAAGAAACAGACCGTCACCTGGCCGGTGCCGCGCATCTTGCTTGACATGGCCGCTCCGGTGGCGATGCCCGCGCTGCCTCCCACGATGGCGTTCGCGCCCAGGTTGCCGGTATCCTGGTCGGCTATGTGCATACTTCCGCCCTTCCCCTTGCAGTATCCGGCCTCTTTCCCCAGCAGCTCGGCGAACATGCGATCAACCGAGGCTCCTTTGGCGAGGCAGTGGCCATGCCCGCGATGCGTGCTGGTGATGTAGTCGTCGCGTCGCAGCGCCTCGCATACCCCCACGGCGATCGCCTCCTCGCCGGTGTAGAGATGCGCTAACCCGGGCATCCTGGCTGTCGTGTACAACCCGTTCACATGCTCCTCGAAGATACGAATGGTCAGCATCTGCTCGTACATGTGCAGCCATCGCTCGCGCTCATCCCGGGCCGGCTCGATTGACACCGTATCGATAAATTCATTCGGGTTAGACGACGTAGGTTGCGACATCGCGGTTCTCCGTATACCAGGGCGACCGCGTGAGCACAAGGGTCGCCCCTACAATAAACGAAAGGTTATTCTTCCAGGCCGGACATTCTCGCCAGGACGTTGTAGACGATGGCGAAGTCCTCTTTCGCCAGCCCCATGGCGCGGGCGGCGGTGAGAATTTCGTTGCTGGCCGAGGTCAACGGCATGGGCACATCCAGCTCGCGGCCCATCTCCAGCGCCAGCAGCATATCTTTTTGCATCATATTGACGTTGAACCAGGCTTCATCGGGCTTATTGAGAATGAAAGGCGTGCGATACTTGAGCGAGGGTGAGGCGATCACGCTGTTGAGCATGACTTCTAGCGCCGTCTCGCGCGGCACGCCGCCCTTTTCAGCAAGCAGCAATCCCTCGTAGAAGCCGACGATCTGCACCTGCAAATTCAGGTTGATGGCGATCTTCATCAACACAGCCTGCCCATTGGCACCCACGTAGTTCACTTTGGGTCCAATATCCAGCAGAACGGGTTTGACCTGCTCAAAAGTGTCTTTTTCGCCGCCCACCATCAGCGAGAGGTTGCCCTGTTCGAGCGTAATCACGCTGCCCGACACAGGACAGTCGAGCATCCGCGCGCCCTGCTCGGCCACCTGCCCGGCCAGCCGCTTCGAAGCAGCCGGGCTGATGGTGCTCATATCGATGTAGACCTTGCCCGCCCGCAAGCCTGCCAGAATGCCGTCGGGACCGCCGAAGACCTCGTGCAAGGCGGATGTGTTCGTGACCATGGTGAAGACGATATCGGCGGCCTCGGCCACGGCGCGCGGCGAGTCGCCCCAGCGCATTCCGCCGTCCAGCAGCCACTGCGCCTTCGATTTCGTGCGATTGTAGCCCGTCACGGTGTGACCGGCGTCGAGCAGCCGCTTCGTCACGCGGCCACCCATGGCTCCCAGCCCGACAAAACCAAGATTCGCCATATATGCCTCCACGCGGGCGCGATTCATCGCGCCCCTACAAATTATTCTCCGCGGTCTGTTGCGCCGGACACGTCTTCGCGCACCTGGCGTAGATGAGCGCGCATGGCCTCGCGCGCGGCTCCCGGCTGCTTGAGTATGATACTGTCGAGGATGCGTTTGTGGTGGAACTGCCCGCGCTGCGGGCCGCCGTCCACTTCGAAGATTTGTTTGCGCTGCTCGCTGAGCAAGGGGACGATGGAGTTGACCAAAATAAAAATGAGCGCGTTTTGTGTCGCCTTCGCCAGCGCTTCGTGAAAGCTGTTGTCGGCGGCGATGAACGCCTCGGCATCGTCGATATGCTCATCCATTGCTATGACCGCACTGCGCATCGCCTCGATATCCGCCAGGGTCGCTCGCGCGGCGGCCAGGGCCGCGATCTCCGTTTCAAGCATCTCGCGCACCTCGACCAAGCTATCCGAACCGCCGACCTGCCCCAGTTTCAGCCGCATGACCAGCCCGATGGAGTGCTGCATAGCCTCCGGCGTACCGTCTATAACGATAGTACCCCTACCGGGGCGCATATCCACCAGCCCCTTCTGCGCCAGCGTCTTCATAGCCTCGCGGATAGCCGTGCGGCTCACATGGAACTGGTCCGCCAGCTCGCGCTCGGTCGGCAAACGATCACCGTTGCGCAGTTCGCCGGTGAGAATACGCTTTTCGATCTGCTCGGCCACCTGTTCAAATACTTTATTGGTTTGAATCGGCAAATACACGGCGTTTCTCCCGGCAATCGGCGCTCACAAACTCATCTCTTACCCCGACGAAACAATTCATGTGATCGTATAATCATCATACCAACTTTTTCTCGATTCGTCAAGTGGCTAGTCGCCGCGCGAAGTCTCTTCCTCACACGGCTTTCCCAGGTGAAGGCGTCTGGATATGGCGAGACGCCTTCACCTGGGAAATGATTATAGGACAAACTAGGCGAGCGTGGTCTGCTCCCTCGTCTGCTCGGCTTCCGACTTGAGCTGGCTTTCCGGCGGCGCTGGTGACACTGGCGGTGCCGTGCGTTTCCGGCTGAAGCGTCCCCGAACGTCCTCGACGATCACGTAGAGCGTTGGCACCAGGAGCAGCGTCAGGATGGTCGAGGTGGTCAGTCCACCGATGACGACGATAGCAAGTGGCCCGGCGATGAAGACGCCTGCTTTACTCAGGCCCAGCGCCATAGGCAGCAGGGCGAGGATGGTGGCGATAGCCGTCATCAGGATCGGTCGCAGGCGCTGCCGACCTCCCTCGACCACGGCGGCCCTGGCATCCAGTCCTTTTGCCCGGTATTGATTCACCAGGTCGAGCAGCACGATGGCGTTGGTCACCACAATGCCTACCAGCATCAGCAAGCCGATCAAGGCCGGCACTCCCAATGCGGTATGGGTGATTAGCAGCAGCAGGATCGAGCCGGTCGAGGCAAACGGGATCGACACCAGCAGGATGAGCGGCAAGATGATGCTGCGGAAGGTGGCTACCATCACCAGGTAGACCAGCAGAATGGCGATGAGCAGCGCGAGGAGGAGACCCGAGAAGGCCTGCGACTGGCTGGCGGTCACACCTCCCAGTGACACGCTAGCACCGGCGGGCAGGTGGAGCGCGTTGATGCGCTGCTGGACATCCTGGCTGACGGCACCGATATTGGAACTCGTGATGGTGGCGCTCACGGTCGCCGTGCGCACCCCGCCCAGGTGGGTGATCTGGGGCGGGCCGTAGGTCTGTGTGACCGTGGCGATGTCGCCCAGCCGCACGTTGCCGGTGGGGCCCGGAATGAGCAGGTTCTGCATCCCCTGCACGGTTGTGGCGGGCGTGCCAAGTTGGATAGCAACATCCTCCTGCGTTCCGCCAAGCGTGACTCTAGTTACAGTTGTCCCGCTATAGACCGCGCGCAGTTCCTGGCCGACCTGTGCGGCAGTCAGGCCGTGCAGCAGCGCCCGTGCTGGATCGACCTGGATATTGATCAGCGGCGACGCATCGGCCAGATCGCTGGTCACCTCGGTCGTATTGGGGGCCTGCTTGACTGCGTTCAGCACCAGTTGCGTGGCGGTTCTCAGCGTTTGATCGTCGGACGCCTGGACGTTCACTTGCAGTCCCGAACTATTAAACCCTTGACTGGCGGCGCTGAGCGTGACGGTTCCCACACCCGAAAGCCGGTTCAGGCGATCCTGAACGGTCTGCTGTAAGGCGACCTGGTCGGCGTTCGGATCGGTCGTTATGGCGTAAGATGCGCTGTTTGACCCACTTCCCCCACTGAACGAGCTGGCAACCGAGCCACTTGATCCGATCGTGACCTGGTAGGTCTGAATGCCCGGCACGCTGGCGAGTACGGCTTCAACCTGCCTGGCCGCCTGGTCGGTTTGCTGCAGGCTGGTACTCGCCGGCATGGTCTGTGTGATCGAGAAGGTGTTCTGGCTGGATTGGTCGAAGAAGTTGGTTCCCAGGCGCGGCACCAGGGCGATCGAACCGAAAAAGATCACCAGCGCGCCTGCGATGCTGATGAGGCGATGCGTTGTTACCCAGCGCACCAGCGGCACGTACCCTCGTTCCAGGCGCGTCATTTGCTCGTGCGCTGGCTGGTCCCCCCGTCGCGCTTGCGCTTGTTGCGCTTTCGGAGCTTTGAGGAACCAGTAGGCCAGTACCGGGATGACGGTGAGTGCCACAAAGAGCGAGGCCAGGAGGGCAATCGTCACCGTGATGGCGAAGGAACTGAAGAGTTCTCCTACCAGGCCGCCGGTGAAGGCGATGGGCAGGAAGACCGACACTGTGGTAATGGTGGAAGCGGTGACGGCGCCGGCTACCTCGCGTACCGCACCGGTGATGGTCGCCAGTTTATCCGCCCCGATGTCCTGCCGCAGGTGGCGCTGGATGTTTTCCAGCACCACGATGGAGTCGTCAACCACGCGTCCGATGGCAATCGTCAGCCCTCCCAGGGTCAGAATATTGAGCGATAACTGGCCCGCCCACAGCCCGATGAGAGCGATCACGACGGAAAGCGGGATCGAGACCGCCGTAACCAGGGTTGAGCGCAGTGAGAAGAGGAAGACGAGGATCACCAGGATGGCGAAACCCGCGCCAATCAATCCTTCGCTCACCAGTCCATCAACGGAACTTTTGATAAATGGCGACTGGTCATAGACCACGAAGATCTTCGCGCCATGACCCAGCGTCTGCTGGAGTCCCGAGAGCTTGTCCTGGATAGCCTGTGATATGGAGACGGTGTTACCGCCGTTGGTCTTGGTAATGGCGATGCCGATACTCAGCTGGCCGTTAGTGCGCGTGATCGATGTCGATGGGGCGATCGTCTGCTCGACCGTCGCGACTGCACCGAGCGTGATGGGCGTTGGCTTGACCGCCGGTGTCTGTGTCGCGGTGGGAAGCGGTGAGGCGCTGCTGGTTCCCGTTGCGGTCGAGGAGCGTGGTACAGAGATGCCCACCACGAGGTTCTTGAGATCATCCAGGGAGTTGAAGGTGTTGCCGACCTGGATCGGGAGGGTCTGCCCGTTGGAGGTGATCTGGCCTGCCGGCAGGGTGACGTTATTGGCCTGAAGCACGCCTTCGATCTGGCTCACTGTTAGCCCGGCTGCCTGTACCTTTTTCAGGTCTAATGTCACCGTCACGATCTGCTGTTCCACGCCGGTCACATTGGCGCTGGCCACCCCGTCAATGCCTTGCAGGACAGGCACTACCTGCTGTTTGACTTGCGAAGCGAGGGTGACGGGATCCGCGGTTGAGGTGACGGCGAGCTGGATGACCGGCAGTGAGTCGACGCTGAAGGTCTGGACCTGGGGCGTGATGCCGGAGGGCAGGCTCGACTGCGCCTGGTTGATATGCTGGGTCAGCGTCTGGCTGGCCTGGTTGATGTCGGTGCCGAAGTTGTACTCGACGACAATAATGGAGACCCCCTGGTTCGAGTAGGAGGTCATTTGTTGAATACCGGTGATACCCTGGATACTTTGCTCCAACGGGTTGGTAACATCATGCTCGATGATAGTGGGCGATGCCCCGGCATCCAACGTCACAACCGAAACGGCTGGAAAATCCAGTGAGGGGAACAGTTCCTGTTTGAGCGTCGGGATCACGAGGGCACCGATGAGTAAGATGGCGATCGTGGCGAGCGCGATAAGACTGCGATTCTTGAGGCTGAGCCTCGCAAGAAAGGACATGGCGAACTCCTCTATCTGATCATTGAATCTGTTGCCAGAAATAGTCTCAGGAGCCTATTCCTCGTTTAGTAAACGGCAATACCCCTGAGCAGGACCGAGACGACAAAACCCACTAACTGCCCGGCGTCATAGCGCTCGGTTCCTCCAGTCGCCAGGTGCTGGTTGCGCAGCAGCGAGATGCTCATGCCCTCGTACATGGTAGCGAGCACGGCAGCCGGAACCTCCCGGCTAATTTCACCTGCGTCGATGGCTTGCTGGAACAGGTCGGTCACATGCTGGACAAAAACCTCCTGGAGCTGTTCCAGCGCCACGCGCCTTGTATCGCGATCAAGCACATTTTCGTGAATATCCCGCGCAAGGATCGAGAAGCGGTCGATGGGAAGCGTGAGCAGGTATTGAGTCAGCCTGGTCAGTCCTTCCCGCAGCCCTTGCGCCTGCGCGGTAGCATGTAGCGCTCCCTTCGTCCATTCCTCCAGCATCATCTGGACGATGCTGAAGAAGAGGTCCTGCTTACCGCCGGGAAAATGATAATACAGGGCCGCCGAGGTGACCTGTACTTCATCGGCGACCTCTTTCATGGAAACGCCCTTATATCCCCTGGCGAGGAAGAGTTCCCGGGCCGCTTCGAGAATCTGCTGCCGGGTTTCGCGGTCCCCGGCCGGTGAATGGCTTTCCTCATCCCTGGTTTTCTTCATTGTGTTCACACGTGAGTTTCTGATTGTCTTAAACGTATCTTACTTAACAATTAGTAAGGTGCTTATGTAGCATAGTCCTGTTTATTCGACCTGTCAAGAGTGATATGAGCGAGAAACCGTTCGCTGTTACCTTCAGGGTTAGTTGGGAAAGCTCTGATTAGTTTCGTTGCCGCGCGATTTGCACCAGCGCCCAGACCTTTTCAGGCGTGACTGGCATGTCAATCGTCGTGATGCCGAGCGGTGAGAGCGCGTCCAGCACGGCGTTGACGATGGCGGGCGGGCCGCCGATGGTGCCGGACTCACCGGCTCCCTTGACGCCCAGCGGGTTGAAGGGAGATGGCGTCTCCACGAAGCCGGTGGTGAACTCTGGAACCATCGTGGCATTCGGCAGGGCGTAGTCCATCAGGGTGCCGCTGAGCAGTTGTCCATCCCGGTCATAGACTACCTCTTCGTACAATGCCTGGCCGATGCCCTGCGCCAATGCTCCGTGTAACTGCGCCTCGACCAGCTGGTGATTGAGGACGCGCCCGCAGTCATCCACCGCGACGTACTGGATCACCTGCACCTCGCCCGTCTCGCTGTGAACCTCGACGACTGCCAGGTGCGTGCCGGAGGAGTAGGCCGCGCCGGGCGGCTCGAAGTCGCGCCAGGCCGCCAGCCCTTCGATGGGTACGCCGTTGGCAGGGTTGGGAGCCTCGCGCTCGATACGCTCAGGGCGCTCCTCCACCAGCCGCGCCAGTTCGCCAAGCGCGACCGCGCGCGACGGTGCGCCGCGCACCGTGACCTTGCCCTCCTCCACCTGCAGATCGGCGAGCGAGGCTTCCAGCAGGTGCGCGGCAAGCTGTAACGCTTTTTGCCTGACCGCCTGCGCCGCCAGCAGGACCGCCGACCCGGCGACCTGCGTGACGCGGCTTCCATACGTGCCCACGCTATATGCTGGGAGCGTGCTCTCGTTCAAGCGCACCTCGACCCTGTCAGGGGGCTGGTTCAAGGCCGCCGCCGCGATTTGCGAGAAAGCTGTGAAGTGACCCTGGCCGTTGTGCGCCACGCCGCTCTGCACCAGCACGCTGCCGTCAGCGCGAATACGCACGGTTGCGGCCTCCCTGGGCGCGCCCCTGGGAGGCGCGAAACTATCGCCCGACAGCTCGATGAAGGAACTGAGTCCAATACCCAGCAAGCGTGGGTCGCCTGCTTCACGCCTCGCGCGTTGCTTCTCGCGCCACCCGGCATAATCCGCAAGCTCCAGCGCGCGATCAAGCGCGGCCTCATAGTTGCCGCTATCGTATATTACGCCCGTGACGGTCGTATGGGGGAAATTGTAAGGCGGGATAAAATTGCGGCGGCGCGCCTCCGCCGGGTCAATGCCCAGTTCTGAAGCAATGCGGTCTATTGTGCGCTCCACGATATACGTGGCTTCGGGGCGTCCCGCGCCCCTATACGGCGCGGTCGTCACCCTGTTGGTGTAGACGCCCACCACCGTACTTTTGACTGCCTGCACCTGGTAAGGACCGCAGGCCATCTGTGGGATGCGATTGGGAACCATGACGGTCGTATTCGCCAGGAAAGCGCCCAGGTCGCCCAGCACGCGCAGGCGCAGGCCGAGCAGCCTCCCGTCGTTCTGAAATGCCGCCTCGACATAGCTGAGATGGCCGCGACCCTGCGACTGCGCCTGCAGATTTTCGCTGCGCTGCTCGATCCACTTGACGGGCCGCTCAAGCCTGACCGCGAGACAGGCGGCGATGATCTCTTCGCCCAGCAAGTTTGTCTTGGCACCGAAGGCTCCGCCGACCGCGGCGTTCCGCACAATGATGCTGTTCGGTTCAAGTCCCAGAAATGCTGACAGCGTCTCCCTGGCGCGAAAGATCGATTGCACAGAGACGCGGGCCGAAAGCTGCCCGCTCGCTGCATCGTAATCGAACAGACAGGCGCGCGGCTCAAGCGAGCTTGGCGCAAGACGCTGGTTGACGAGGCGCAGGCGCAGCGTGCGGTCAGCGCGCGCGAAGGCGTCGTCAATGTCGCCGCCGCTCGTCTCCTGCTGAAAAGCGATGTTCGTGCCGAACTCCTCATACACCAGCGGCGCGCCCGGCTCAAGCGCCTTTTCCAGGTCGGCCACCGCCGGCAGCATCTCGTAGTCAATGTCAACCAGGCCCAGCGCGTCCTCGGCGACATACAGGTTCTCGGCGAGGATCACGGCAAGCGGATCTCCAACGTAGCGCGCTATGCCTACCGCCATCGGACGGCGCTCCGGCTTCTTCAGCCCCGGCATAGGCATACTGCCCAGCGACGGCATGCCATCCACCAGTTCAGCGCCGCTGAAGGCCGCCACGACGCCCGGCAGCGCCCGCGCCGCGTCGAGCTGGATGGTTATGATGCGCGCGTGAGGATACGGGCTGCGCGCGACGGCCATGTGCAGCGCGGGCGGGCGTTCCCGCGGCGACCTGAGGTCATCGACATAGCGTGCGGTGCCTGTGATCGGCTCGTAGTCCTCCCTGGGGCGTTCTTCCCCCGGCGTTTGCTCATGCTGCATAATACACCCTACCTGTTTTGCTTTCAGCGCAATAGCTGAGTTCATCAGATGATATGTTCATCCTACCATCCGATTTATAGCGCGTCAAGAATTAGCGGTCAAGGCGTGCAAGCAACCGAACGTAGGGGCCGGTTTACCGTGCCCACCAGCCCATTTATGGGCGTGAGGCGTTGTTACCAGGACACGCCCACTCGCGTTGCAAGCCACCTTTCGCGCCCATGAATGGGCTGGCTGGGCGCGGTAAACCGGCCCCTACGTTTGCCTTCGCTTACGGTAGTACCTGGTATTCCTCGTCGAACTTCCAGTCGTCGAGCGCCTCCAGTTCGACATCGACATGTGGGTGCAGGGGATCGATGTATTTGACGAGGTGGATCGAAACAATGCGGTTATCGTTGAGGCCAAGATATTCGCATAGGGCGTCCTGCGTGATCTTCAGGCCGCCGTCCAGGTCGCGTTTCAGGGGGGTCTCAAAATAGAACGCGAGAAAGAGCGCGAGATAGCTGCCGCGCAGGTGTTCGCGCAAGTCCTCTCCCAGTTTTCCCTCGCGGGTCAGCCCGTTCAAGACGCGCTGCGCCTGCTGCTTGAAGCGGCGCGCCACCACGGTGCTGACGCGCATCCCATTCACCGTAGCGTACTGCTCGTTGATGCTGGGAGGAATGGGCAGCGTCACGCGCACAATGTATTGTTGCCTGGGCATCGCTCCCTCCTCGCCCCGGGCACCCGTGCCCGATGGCACCCGCGTTCGATGGCACCCGTACCCGATGGCACCCGCGAGGGGTGCCACTACATTTTTATATGTCACCGATCACGCATGTATTGTAGCATACGGCAAAGTGGGAACTTTCCTTGCCATCCCATCGTCATTATGGATGAAGTTCCGGGACACCAGGCATATCACGACACGAGACCATTGAACACGAGGCGTTTCTAGACGATAATCCCCATTAGCATGAGGAGGGTTCATTATGCTCAAAAAGATCGCGGCGCTGGCAATCGCGCTGGGTATCTTCGCGTTCCAGGCATTTCCGGCGCTGGCCTGCGGTGGACTGGTTGCCCCCGACGGTGACGTGAGCCTGTCACACGCGACTACGCTCATCGCCTGGCACAACGGCATCGAACATTACCTGACGACCTTCACCTATCAAGGCACTGCCACCAACCTGGGCTGGATCGTGCCGCTGCCAGCCGTGCCGCTCTCGATACAGGAGGGTGGCGCGTGGAGCTTGCAGCGACTCGAACTCGAATCGCACCCCGTGCCGTTCCATTTCGGCGCGGTCGAGGACGCGGCGTCTGGCACCGCGACTGTACTTGAACAGGTCAAGATCGAGGCGCTCAACATCACCGTCATTCGCGGCAGCGGGCCGGAGGTCGTGAACTGGGCCACAAGTAATGGCTTCGCTCTTACCGGAGATACGCGCAGCCACCTCTTGACCTACGCGCAGGGCAGCCCCATCTTCATGGCCGCGAAATTCGACCTGAAGGCGGCGAAGGCGCGCGGGCAGTTGCAGGGTGATGGCACGCCTATCCTGATTACCATGAAGATGCCGCACATCTGGGTGCCACTCAATGTATTATCGCTGGATGGGCAAAATGTGCAGGCCGATCTCTTCCTGCTCACAGACCACCCCGTTTACACCAGCAACATCGACGCTATGACCGGGCAATCATCCGTCGGCAACCTGGTCGGCAACGCGCAAGGCTTCACGATGGCTTTCCAGGAACAGGTGAATTCGTCGCTCTACCACGACCTGTCCACCGACCGCAACATGGGCTGGGTCTGGCCCAATAGCTGGATGACCTACCTGACGCTCAACGCGCCCAGCACCAACGTGACCTACGACATGGGTGTCAGCACATCGGGCGTAATCAGCCTTGCCCCGTTCGGAACGCCCCCCATGGCCGTTGCGAACAGCCAGGCCGCGCAAGGGCTGTCCGGCTGGGTGGAATCCAACGTACTTCTGCCGCTCGGCACGCCACAATATATCCTGCTGCTGCTGTTCGCCGTGAGCGTCGTCGCCAGCGTGTTCATGCTGCTCCGCAGGCGCAGGCAGGCGTTGTAGCGAGAAGGGAGCGGCAGGCCAGGAAGGGCGATGGCCAGGAAGGGCGACCGCAAGGGTCCCCTCCCCGCATCCGCCCAACCCCCGCCCGTACAAAGACTACGATTCTTTCGCCCTGACGGGCGGGTTATCCTGGTAGCCCGTTGGTAGCGCGATAAAATAATCAATATTGGAGTGACATTGAGATGAGTATGCAGGATGATGGGCAAACAAGAGCTTTGCCGTATCACCGAAAGTCGACTCGGCTGCGGGGGCATGATTATACGTGGACGCGGGGGTATTTTGTGACCATTCCTGCCAGCACGCATGACCCGGTATTCGAGATACCTGAGCTGCGCAGAATATTACAGGAGACATGGGAAGCTCTTCCATCCTTGTTCCCAGGTATTACACTGGGTGAGTTCGTGATTATGCCAGACCATGTACATTTCATCATCTGGCTGGATGGGCTTGCTCCAAACGCGCCAACATTGGGTAGGGTTGTCGGAGCGTATAAATCACTTGCGGTGCGATCGTGGACAACGTATGGTAATGAACGGGAAATACATCTTGGCGGCTCGTTCTGGCATCGCGGCTTTTACGACAAGCTCATCGACGGCCAGGAACACCTGGAGAGAACCCGCCAATATATCCGAGAAAATCCGGCGAAGTTAGATGCGAGAGAAGGCTGAATGGAAGGGCGACCGCAAGGGTCTCCACCCCGCATCCGCCCAACCCCCGCCCGTACAAAGACTACGACTGGCCTTCGATTCCCCTGCTATAATTGTGTTGCGCCTGCGTCTATACGTGTAAGAAGACGAATAGCTCGTTGCAATACGCGAGGAGGCGCAGCTATGAGTTACTATATCAAAGGCTTTGGAGGCCTGGGGCTGGTTGCCCTGGGCGGCTACATTGGATATCACTTCACTCTCGGAGGAGCCGGCAACGCGACGCTACTCGGCGGCATCATCGGCTGCATCCTATACTTCGTCATTTTGCGGCTTGGGCCGTTGCTGCTAAAGAAACTGCGCCCAGGTGTAAAGATGGACAGCGAAGATGCATTCACCATGTACAATGCCCGTAAGGAGTCGGAAAAAGCTATTCAAAAGGTGAGGAACGACGCTTTTGAGGAGATCCTGCGCTCACCGAAAAAGAGGAGATAGAAGAGAGGGCTGTGCCCGGCGAATGGCGCGCACGATGGCGATGGTATTGACGAGGGGAAAGATATAGAGCAGATAATGGGAACGTTCGTTGGATTGAACGAGGAACGACGATGCAATCATTGAAGTGGCATCAGGTGCATGCATGGCGATTGTCGCAACATGGCCTCTCCTCGCGTTTGAGTGCTCGAAATTTCATTGAGGCGGTGACGCGCACGGGTGGGATCCAGGCCCAGGTGATGTCCGCTGCCGAGCTGGCGTTGTGTTCGCGTGTGGAAGGACTTTCCCCGCACGACGTCAAAACCGCGCTGTGGCAGGACCGCACCCTGGTGAAGACCTGGGCTATGCGTGGCACCTTACACCTGCTCTCTACAGGCGATCTCCCCCGCTATGTCGCAGCGCGAGGTTATTATGATGATACGCGCATCTGGTCCAACTATTTCGCGTATTATGGCCTTACACCAACGCAGCAGGAAGCCTTTCTCTCAGCAGTGCCGCAGGTGTTGGGCAAGGAGCCCATGACGCGCCAGCAACTCGCCGAAGCCCTCGCCAGGCAGACCGGCATTGGGCACTTGCGTGAACTCATCCTGTCATCAAGCTGGGGGTCTCCATTGAAACCATCGGCCTATCGCGGTGATCTCTGCTTCGGACCAAACCAGGAACAGAGTGTCACCTTCGTGAATCCGAGAGCATGGGTCAACGCATGGCAATCCATCGAGCCAGAGCCGGCATTCCAGGAAATCGCTCGCCTGTATCTTCAGGCCTACGGTCCAGCTACATCAGAGGACTTTGCTCGCTGGTGGTGGGGAGGAAGAGGAAGAGTCCCGGCAAAAAAGCTCTTCCAGTCAATGGAAAATGAGCTGGAAGAAGTTGATGTAGAAGGATGGCGGGCTTTCGCCTTGCGCGCAACTCTTGAGCCAATTCAACGCCTCGAACCATTGGAGACGATCCACCTGCTCCCGTTATTCGATGCGTATACGATAGGGATGCCGCGCGATCTTGAGCCACTGCTTGCTCAAGCCTACAAGAGCCAGGTCTTCCGTCCTCAAGGGTGGATCTCTGCCGTCATTCTGGTCAACGGGTCCATTCAAGGAGTCTGGCAATATACCACCCGGCGCCTGCAAACTATCGTTAAGGTTCGGCTGTTCTCCTCACCCACAACCGTGATCCGAAAAGGGATTGAAGCCGAAGTGGAGCGATTCGGTGACTTCTTCAAGACAAAAGTCTCCCTTGAATATGAGAATCATCGATAAACGTAGGGCGAGGGTAGGGGCGATGCTCGCCATCGCCCGGGTGTAAGAAATACCTGTAGGCAACCAAATGTAGGGGCCGATTTATCGTGCCCATCAGCCCATTTATGGGCGCGAAACTTGGTCCTGTGCGATGCCAGGGCGAGAAAAAAACGAGGAGACGCGCCCATTTATGGGCTGATGGGCACGATAAATCGGCCCCTACTGTGCTTTCATGCTCATTTGCCCACAACTTTTTCCTACACCCCCATTGCCCTGACAGCTTGACAGTTTGCTTGCTTCCCGGTATACTATGCATAGATCACCGCCCGGTTGGTCTATCGCAAACACCCTCTCGTATTGGCATCCACGCAACGCATCATCCACTTTTTAGGAGCTTCCTCGCATGGCACTTCCATCGTTTTTGCGCCGCATGTTTTCCGTCGTTCCCGCGCCTTCGCCTGGCTCTGGGGATGAAGCCGGTTCCCGCATTCAAGAGCAAATTAACCCGACGTTCATTGCCTCGAGTCCCACCCAGGAGGATTGGTACTGGGGGAGGTTAGCGACAGGGAAAAGCGCTTTAAAAACCATTGTACGCTTAAAACATTTGTGCTATTATGAAACCTCATCAATGATTTTGCCTCGGATTCGCAGTAAGCATCGGGAAGCACAGACAAACCACTTAGGGAGGTTCGTCATGAGTATGCAACATTCCGATTCCCCGCACAAATCCTGTAAAATATGTTCCCGCACTCTTCCAGCTACCACGGAATATTTTCACCGTGACAAAAACTCCAAGGATGGCCTTTGTTCTTCATGTAAGGAATGCAAGAAAGCGTCAAGACGAGCCTACTACACCCGAAATACTGAGAAGGCTAAAGCATACTCAAAGCAGTATGTGGCAGATAACCGTGAGCATACCGCTGAATATCAAAAGCTTTACGCGGAGCAGCATCAAGCAGAATTGACAGAATATAAGAAAGCTTACTACGTAGAACACCAGGAGGAACAAAAGGAACGTAATAGAGCGTATTACGCGGAACACAAGCAGCAAGCGAGTGACTACGGCAAGCGACGACGTCTCGAGAATCCAGAGCAGAAGCGTGAGCAATACAGAAAGTACCGCCAGGAGCATATAAAAGAGAAACGAGAGAAGGACAGAAAATACAAAGAAGCTCACAGAACAGAACTAGCCGGGCAATCGAAGCAGTACTACGTAGAACATAGAGAGGAAAGGCTTACCTATTTAAAGCAATATTATCAGACGGAACGTGGTATCGTCGCTAAACGTGCCGGTTCTCATAACCGTAGAGCACGCAAGAAAAAGGCTCCTGGCTCACACACCACAGAACAGCTCTATCAGCAATTCATGAAGCAGGATGGAAAGTGCTTTTATTGCCAGGTAGAACTGCAACATTCGCGAAATTCCTGGAATGCCGACCATGTAATCCCGTTAAGTCGAGGCGGGAGTAACGGCATCGAAAATTTAGTGATAGCCTGCCCTTCGTGTAATCGAAGGAAACATGCTAAATTGCCACATGAGTGGCTAAATGGAGGTGAAATCTAACCCATGTTACTACGTCGTACCAAAACCACAGCACAACCAACACCAACACCAGAAACTCTAGCTGCTACGGATGCTCTGCAGCGTTACCTTACTGAGCATCCTGAACAGATTGGTAGGATTATGGAGCAAATTAACCCAACGTTCATTGCTTCGAGTCCCACCCAGGAGGATTGGTACTGGGGGCGACTGGCTACAGGTGGGGAGGAAGACTACTTCTGGAGACGCCTAAAATAATGGGCCGCTTGCTCGTAAGGGCAAGAGTGAAAGCTGGAGAATTCGGTGAAAGCTGAGAGTTGTTAACACCGAGCGGAATTTCCAAGAGTATTCCTCCTATGCAGCAAGCCAACGACGCTTCGCGTCTAGTGCTCGCACTCAGGCTTGCTGAGAGGTAGTATTCTTGGTTAGACGTGTAGAGACTATGCACCAGCCTCCTAAAATTAGGATGAAGAGATAGTCCGAACTTACGGGAAATGAACCGTAAGAGAATGGCAGAAATGACCATTCCGCCAGGGACTACCTTTCCGATCTGCTGACACATAGTGTAGGGTGCAGCCCGTTGCAGATCGGAATAAGAGAACTCGCCGCAGCGGGTCAAGTCTCTGGTAGGTAACAGATTGATCAGATAACTGGTACCAGAAGGATGTCATCCCGTCAACGTACCTGGAGCTGCATAACCAGTGTTATGAGGCGTATAACGCGAACCCGCTGGCTTTCGCCATCGTGGAGATCACCACGAGCTTTGTGCTGGGCAAAGGCGTCACGATTGCGGCGCGCGAGGCGGAGGTGCAGCGCGTGCTGATGGATTTCTGGAACGATGCCGACAATCACATGGAAACGCGCGTGTACGCGCTGTGTACCGAGCTGTCGCTGTACGGCGAGCAGTTTGTGCGCTTCTTCGTCAGCCCGTATGATGGGCGCGTCAAGATTCGCCAGATCGACCCGTCTATCATCGACCAGATCGAGACCGACCCCGACGACATCGAGACGCCGCTGCGTTTCCATCGCCGCCCCATCGGACCGAGCGCGACGATGCCCGGCGATCCCGCGCCCGTCACGGCGAAGGAGCAGCACAGTTTCGAAGGCGAATGGTTCGCGGCGGGCAAAGAGGTCGCGCAGTTCACCATCAACAAGGTCAGCAACGCCAAGCGCGGCAAGAGCGACCTCGCCACGCTGCTGCCCTGGCTGCGCCGCTACAAGGACTGGCTGACCGATCGCGTGCGCATCAACAAGTACAAGGGCGCGTTCCTGTGGGATGTGCGTTTGATGGGCGCGGACCGCAAGGCCATCGAGCGCAAGAAGGCCGAGTATGCCTACCCGCCGGAGCCGGGCAGCGTCATTATCCACAACGAGGCGGAGGAATGGAGCGCCGTCAAGCCGGAGATCAACGCCAACGAAGCAGCCGAGGACGGACGCGCCATCAAGCTGATGGTGGCCGTCGGCGCGCAGCTTCCCGAACACTTCTTGAGCGACGGCAGCAACGGCAACCGCGCCACGGCCAGCGAGATGGGCTTGCCCACCTTCCTCAAGTTCCAGCGCCGCCAGTACGTCATGCGTGCCATGCTGCGCGTCATCCTGGATCGCGTGCTGCTGGAGGCACGCAAGGCTGGCCGGCTGGCCGATAGCATCGACGCGCAGTACGACATCGTCTTTCCCGAAATCGACGTGGCCGATCACCAGACGCTTGCCACCGCCGCGCAGATGCTCGTCTCGGCCCTCACCGCGGCCAAAGCGCAAGGCTGGGTGAGCGACGAAACGGCCATGCGCCTGCTCTTCCAGTTCGCCGGGGAAGAGATCGACGTCACCGAGGAACAGGCGCGCATACGAAAGGAGCCGGTGTCATGGTCTATTCCGCCCATCCCCAGGTCAGCCCTCTAGCCACAAGCGAGCGAGCCGCCGCCTTCTCCGCCTTCTCTGCTTTCTCTTCAGCCTCGAGCGAGCTGTCCTCCTCGCTTTCCCAGGCGCGCCAGCTTGGACATCCCAACGTGCGCAAGCGCGCCGCCAAAACGCCGGTGGTGCATCATCCCGCGCGCCATCGCCCGCACCTGCCGCCCGGCGTGGAGGATCAACCATTCTGAAAGGATCATTCCAATGCCTCTTGATTCACGAAAGACGCAGCACATTCTCACTATTGTGCCGAAGACGTTTGCGGGTCGCCAGCGCACGGTGGTACTGGTCTCGCTGGCGAGCGGCGTGTATAGCTACGCGGCGATCTCGGTCATCATGCGCCCGGAGGAGCTTATCGATCCGCAGATCTACGATGCCAGCGGCCAGCAGCCGCATCGCACCGCCGATATGTTGATGATTGCCCCGCTCGGCACGAACTTCGCGGGTGTGGTCTACGTGGCCGACACGACCACGGCGACCGCGCCGGCCGTGGCATCCGCGCCCAAGTACGAGATCATCGAGGCGCTGCCCGTCGGCATCATCCCCGGCGGCAGCCACCTGCGCGTGTTATTGCGCCGCCTGCGCTAAGCTCAATGCCATCGATGGCTTTGAAGCACATGCTTCTTGAATCTTTTCACGAAGCGCGTCTTGAAGCCACAACTACAATCGAATGGACGCTTGATACGCACTGTCGCGTACAGCAATAAAACAGCAGTACAGACCGTCGTGATTGCGAAGTAGACCATCCAGAACATGTTTCTGTTCCTTTTGCACCCCGAATGCCATGACTTGAAAGATGGTGTATCAACTCTCCCTGCATAATCTGACGTGCTTGCTGCCGTTTGCTAAAAAATTTGCCGTGTATGCGTGTAGTTAGGAGCATCTCATGTCGCATCTGCCTCAACCGATTGATGAACAGGAATGCCAGCAGGATACGCTGCGGCGCATGAATAGCTGGCTTGCCGTGCTGGAGGAACGCATCGCGGCGCTGCTGCGCGAGGGCGACCCGCGCGACCTGAAGCCCGCCGAACGCGAGCAGGCCGCCAGCCGTCACCTGGCCCTACTGCTGCGCCTGCTACAAATGCGCCAGCGTTTCGCCCAGGCCGCACCCTCGCCCGGCGAACAAGCCCTGCTGGACGCTCTGCTAAAAGATTTGCCGGATGAATAAGCCACCGCCGCTCCACCCCCCGGATACCCACAAGGGGGTATCCCTACATATCCACACGCCCCATTACCCCCCGCCGATATCGGCATTTCGATGTGAGGGTGGGGCAGGGTGGTCATCTTACATGTAGGGATACCCCCTTGTGGGTATCCGGGGGGTGGGGTGATGGCATGTTCTGGGGTGATGGCATGTTCTGGGGTGATGGCATGTTCTGGGGTGATGGCATGTTCTGGGGTGATGGCATGTTCTGGGGTGATGGCACGTCCGGGGTGATAATGTCGTTATTCCACGCTGGAGATCAGGCCGTGGCCTTGCCCGGCGGCCTGCTGGACGGCGTAGAGCAGGTCGGCAGCGTAGCGAGGCAGCACCTCGTCGATCATGCGGAAGGCCGGTGGGATACCGTAGGACTGGTAGCGGAAGCTGAGGAAGTCTTCTTCGGCGGTCTCCTGGTCGGGTGGAATGGCGCCTTCCAGGCTGTTTGCAAGCTGCCAGACCTCGTCGGGCGTGAGGTAGCCGCCGAACGAACCGAATGGCTCGCCCGCTTCGAAGCCGAAGGGCATGGAGCGGCGACCGCAGGCCAGGTATTCGAAGAGCGCCATAGAGCGCACCGAGACGTTCGCCAGCCAGCCGCGCAGGTGCAGCAGGTTCGATTGCTGGCCGATGAGCACACCGTGCGACGCCACGACGATCTCCGCGTCGTTTTCCTCTTCAGGAGGAAGCGCGAGTCCGCCGTCGGCCTCGAAAACATTTTCGATGGCCGCGCCCTCGCCATCCTGCCCCTCGTCGATGGAGGGTACGGGTACGCCGGCATCCCGGTTGCGTTGCTCGATAGCGGCTGTGGATGTTTCCACCTCGCGCGCCAAATCATCCAGGCCAGCCTTGACGAGCAGCGAGACGATTTCGCCGCGCGCCACTTTTTCGTTTGAGCTGGAAAGGTGTGGCTGTGGCTGTGGCTGTGCCTCCGCTGAGAGCACGATTCCGGCTTGCAGCAGTGTCTTCAAGCGGCTGCTGTCGGGTGTCCAGGGCAGGCAGAACGACTCGATGATTGACCCCCAGATCGAACGCAGCGCGTTGGAGTGCTGGTAGAGCTGTGGTGCTTGCTTGTAGAG
Organism: uncultured Chloroflexia bacterium; assembly: GCA_963731975.1. Classification (GTDB taxonomy): domain Bacteria; phylum Chloroflexota; class Ktedonobacteria; order Ktedonobacterales; family Ktedonobacteraceae; genus CAVSXS01. Next base: position 46,267 of record CAVSXS010000001.1, read on the forward strand.
GTAGCGGTCGCTCATGATAGTATACTGCTGTGGAGAGCAGAGCTTCTGGTACTCACGCCGGCTGTAGGGGCCGCGTGGCAGCGTTTGCAGGAAGGCTTGAGCGCGCGGCCAGACGCGCAGGCGCTGCATCGCTGCTGGCAAAAACTGCTCCTCGTAGGCGCAGCGCGTCTGCTCGTAGAGTTCCTTGATGGCGCGCTCGTCCCCGTCCAGCAACCACTGCGAGAAGGCAGGCATGACAAGCCTCTCGTATACTTCCCAATCGAACCCGTGCAACTGAACGACCATATCTCCTCCGCTTATTGGTTCCACCCGTCCTGGCGCGGTTTGGGTGGAACGAACAGGCCTGCCTGCGCCTGCCTGCGCAGGGCATCGAGCGCCGGGTCCGCCGCGGAAGGCATTGCGCCGTTGCCGCCTTGCAGCGCGGTCGGGTCGTTTTGCGGGGGCGGTGTGAGCGGCTTGAGCAGCGAGCGATAGGCCAGCGGCGCTTGCGTGGGTGTGGCAGCGATGTTGTTTTGATCGTTCGCGCCCATATATCCGCTTCCAACAAGCGCCGGGACGGGTACAGGCTGCGCAGCCGCGAGAGCTTGCGGAACAGGCGTGACGACATTTGCGGAAGCATTCATCATACCTGGCATGGGATACGGCCCTGGCATTCCCAGTTGGCCCGCCATGCCGCCAGGCGCGTACTGCGCGTACTGCTGTCCGGCGACGCCAGGGTTAGAGGGCGGCAGCGGATCGCCAGACCGCGCCAGTTGTCCGCCCTTCCTGCGTCGCAGCACCATCACAAACGTGGCAGCCACGATCAACAGGGCCAGCGCGCCGATCATGCCGGCGATCAGGAGGGAATTGCCGGATGACTGGCCGGTCGGTGTTGTATTCGAGTTCCCGTTTGTTCCAGTTGTCGAGGTAACGGGGGTGGGCGTCGTATTGGTAACCTGTGTTGGTGTGCCTGTACCCGTTCCTGATCTGGTCGGCGTCACGCCTGGTGTCGTGCTCGCGCCAACGGTGGGTGTCGCGCTGGCTGACGTGGTCGGCGATGCTATGGGCGTCGGGTTCTGCGTGGGTGTGGGCGAAAGTACCGGCGATGGCGACGGTTTAGGTGATGGAGTGGGCGAGGGCGGAACGACCGGTGCGCTGTACGTGAAGTTGGATGATGAGAAGAGCGCAGAAGGCTGCCCACCACCTCCTACCGCTTCGATAAGATATTGACCGCTGGTAAGCGAGGTGATCGGTACGGAGAATCCCATGATCGCCGTTCCATTGCTCGCGGAAATGGTAGTGCTCAGCGTAAACTCTACCTTGTTGGAAGTGGTCGCCCAGTAGAACGTAACGGTCGTTCCCGCCGGGTAATAGTTGCTGGCTGTCGCAGTGGCCTGTTCGCGCTCCTGGAGCGTGCTCGGAGAGATGCTCACTTGAGGGGATGCAGTCGAAAGGAGGTCGAACGAACTGGCGGTGTAGCTGGTTCCGCTAATCATGGCACAAACTGAATAGGGGCCGAGGGACGTGCCCTGCGGCCAGCGGAACCATCCCTGGAACGCGCCAGAAATCATATTGCCGGGCTGCGAATCGGTTACGAGGGAGCAGGTCGAAGCGACGAGATAGCCAAAATTGACCGTCGTACCATCAGATTCAGGCCAGCCGCTGCCGCTGACCGAGATGGTGGTTCCCACCGGACCGGATGCTGGAGAGCTGCTCAAGGTTCCAGATACGATGAAGTTCGCGGCGCGTGCGTTGCCTGTCGAGGCGCGCAAAGCGAGCATCGAGACGGAAAAACAGAGAATGGTCACTCCAACCATGCCTAACACGAACAATGTGTGTCTGCTGGGCGGCCTCTGCCGGCCCTGACTCGGCTTATGCTGCATCATGACGCTTCCTCGTTAACTGTGTATCCTAAGTATCCTAAGTATCCTCAGTATCCTGCCGGGCAATATCTTCCCCCTATGCAGCGAGTGTAGGGGAGCTATTGTAGAGTTGTCAAGCAATAGGGCTAATCGTACTACTGATTATGCCTCTACCAGCTCGATCTCAACCTCATAAGAGAGCGCGGGCGTGCCACCGGTGGAGAGCGCGACCTGCTGGACGTGCAGGTCGGATACAAGTTCGGCATAGCTGTCGAAGTGGACGGTCACGGCTGACCCGTTGAGGGGGTCGGTCATCGAGATGGTCAGGCCGGTAGAGTTGGTGTAGCTGGCGCGTAAGGCGTCGCGGTATTGTTCACCGCTCAGTCCCGTCGGCGTGCCGTCGTACTTGAGCAGGTCGTTCATACAGAGAATGACCATGCTCCAGACGCGCTTGCCCGGCCCCAGGTCAACGTAGGATTCGCCGCCGTCGGCGCGCACGGTGGCCTTGCGCACGCGCGGCTGCTTCATCTTGTACGTGCCAGGTTTGACAAAGTACCCGGTGCCATCCAGGATCAGCTCGCAATCCTGACCGATGCTACTCATGATGTTATCTCCTGGTTGTATTGTCTTTTCATGTCATTCTGAGCGCAGTGAAGAATCTCGTCCCCGAAGATAGAGATTCTTCACTGCGCTCAGAATGACATGGCCGACTTAATCTGACTCACCTGAATCCGACTCGCCGGAATCGCTCGTCTCGCGGCTGCCGTGAATGCGCGTGGCCTGCGTGAGGTGGCCTGAGCGGTCGTGGATGCTGACCAGCTCGCCGTCGATGGTGATGTGCAGTCCGCGCCGCTTGAGCGACGAGCGGATCGTCATGATGACGTGGCTCAGGCGCGTATTCTCCTTTTCGAGTGCCACAATGCGGTCTTGCAGCGCGCCGATTTCGCTTTGCAGCGCGTGGATGACGCGCTCCTGCACCTCGTTGGCGGTGCGCGTGAAGCCATGCTGGTAAGCCAGCAGCCCCCCGACGATCAGGCCAATCGTCACCACCAGGTTAAGCACGCTGAGAAAGTTGAGCATTGATGGATCTCCTTTCGGTCACAATCGCGGCCACCTCGCGGGGATGTCGCCCCATTGGGCGCGCGAGGAGGCGGCGAAGTCGCGCTGGTTCTTGATCTCCGTCAGGCGCGCCTCGAACTGCTGCATTTTGTTTTTGGCGGCGGCCAGCCAGGCTGACGGAATCTTCGTGTCGTCGATGCGGTCGCGCAGCGCGCCGTCCTGGAACTCGAAATTGTCGTTGGTGGGTACCTGGTAGGCTTCTAGGGCGTAGGCCGAAGCTCCCAGCACGATGATGTCCCTATGCACTTCGGGGATGGTCGAGCCGTTGGCATCGAGCTGGTGTTTTGTGGCGTAGAAGATGCGCATGACGGAGGTCGCGTCCAGGGGCAGTTCCGCGCCGCTGAGGCTGAGCGTGAAGCTGGGCGCGCCCGTACCGGTGGGGCTGAGGCCGCTGCCGATGCTGCCCTGCGCGCCCAGGTTGCCCCCGGCGGCCAGCGCCGCGCTGCTGTCGAAGATGTTTGAGTACTCGGCGAAGTTGCGCTCGAACGGCGGCCAGAGCGTCACGCCGCTGGTATTGACGCCCGGCGGCGCGGGCTTGCCGGAAAGCACACTGTCCGGCGCGGAGTCGCTATAGGTCGCAGTCGTGTCGTCGGGGATGGTGGCAAGCAGGAAGAGCTGCGTACCGCTAACGAGGGTTCGGTACAGGTTGCGCCCGATGACGGTGTTGGTGGCGATGCCCGGCGTAGAGGTCGTGACGGGTCCGATTGGAATGGCGGCGAGATTGACTACCGCGTTCCCGCTGCTTGTGCTGACGCTGAGTGTCGGCGAAGGCGTCGTTTCTCCTCCTTGAGAAAGAAAGGTCACGGCGTACTGGTAGTTGCCGATGCTCAGGCCAGCGCCCGTGGCGGCGTTAGCGGTCATGCCACCCGGCGGCGGCGTGAAGGCGCTGCCGTAGTATTGCAGCGGATAGAGGATGCGCTCGATCCACCAGACGGGGTAGCTTGCGTTCCAAGGCTGCGGGTAGGGATAGGTGCGCTGGTATGGCTGCGTAGCCATGTCGGTAAAAACGATGTTGGGGTAATACTGGCTGTAGCGATCTACGGCCTTGTCGATGGCGCGGTCGATGTCGCTGGTCTGCCAGCGCTCGCTCGCGCCCGAGGGGTCGAACAGGTCCTGACGCGCCGCCGCCTCGATGTCGGAGAGAAGCATTATTTTCTAGCCTCCGGTATGCGTATGGGCCGGTTTACCGCGCCCATGAATGGGCTGCCTGAGCGCGGTAAACCGGCCCATACTCCATTGTCAAGTTTCATGTGGCAAGCGATCCTCTCCCTCGTAGGAGCCGATTTATCGCGCTCAGGCAGCCCATTTATGGGCGCGAAAGCCAGCTCGCAACGGTGTTGGGCATGTTAGGGTACCACCATCTCGCGCCCATAAATGGGCTAAATGAGCACGGTAAACCGGCTCCTACGATTTGTGGGTTCGCTTGCCAAAGGAAGCTTGACAGAGCACTACGTGGATATGAGTGCGTGGATAGAGACGGGTTACACGATATATCCATGCGTGTACAACGTGACGGTCGCATTGCCTTGCACGGCCTTGATGTCGATCTGCCCGTTGGCGTCTACCTGCAAGAGGCCGCCGCCGTTGGCGTACTGGTTCGCTACCTGGATATTGCCGACAGCCTGGTAGGCGTTGTTGTCGCTGGCGTTGTGGGGCGAGAGCGTGATGGAGGTGTTCACCGTGGGGCTGGTGATGTACGCTTTGTACACCACGCCGAGCGCGCCTGCCGGGATGCCTCCTGCGCCGGTCAGCGTGAAGGTCTGGATGGTGTTGGCGTTGATGGTCACAGCGTTGACCTGGCGATAACCCGTCACGAATGTCACGCGACCCGGCGCGGGCGAGGGCAGGCCGGACGAGCCGTTGGCGAAGGTGGCGATGACGACGGCGTCCTGCGGGTTCTGCGTATCGAAGAAAAGTACCGCGCACAAGGCCCCGACCAGTCCCGACGTGCCATCAATAGCGTTGGAGACAGGGACGCCCGTCAAGAAATGCGATGTGGCTTCCAGCAGTAGCACCGATGCGGTGTAGTTGCTGGCCGAAAACGACTGGATGATCCCGCGTTGAATGAGCATAGTTGGAACTTTCTTGATGGAAGAGTGCGATGCGACTGTCACCTGTGGCAAGCGCATCGCACTCCTCCTATATAATGGGATCAGGCGTCGTCGCTGGCCTGGCCGGGTGCCTGGACGTTATCACCACCGGCACAGGCGTGGAAGCTGGCGGAGGTGTAGGACGTGCCGAGCACGCCGTTGACCGTCGTGGCGATATTGGCGAAGGTCTGCGTACCGGAGGGATCGACGCGGTGGAAGGTGCCGTCGGCGGGTACGTTGCCGTCCGCCGCCTGCTGGAAGATGCACAGTGTGCGCAGGTTCAGGTACGAACCGGCGGGCGCGACCTGGTTGCTGTTGTAGCGACCCCAGGTGAGTTCTGCTAAATCCATCATTTTGAAAAGTGCCTTTCTGATGAGTGTTCCGCCCCCGATGGCACCCGCGAGGGGTGCCACTACATTTCGTGGGGCATTGAAGGTGGGGGTTGATACGTCAGGCTTCTACCCATTCGATGGAGATGCCGGCTTTGTTGCCGCTCGTGCCTTCGATGAGGTAGATGCCCAACGTGGATTGCTTGCCCTTTGGCAGCCAGACCTGGCTGCCATTCTGGAGCAGGTACAGGCTGGAGTTGCCGCTGACGCCGCCGCCCAGTACGTAGGTACCGGCGTTGGCAGGGGTAGCCTGCGTGGTGCTGGCCGGGCTGCCATTGAGCGCGCTCAACAGCGACGTGGTGGCGCTGCCCAGGTTCTGGTTCTGAATGCCCGCCAGCAGGTTGGTCGTGAGACCGCCATCGGTGAGAGTGCTGCCGGGGTTCTGGTACAGGCGTACGTCGCTCGACGAGGCGTTGCACCATACGAGAATGTTGTAGACGATGATGTTGAGCGCCGGGTTGTTCGCCACCAGCTGCAGCCCGATCCAGGCGTTAGCTCCGCCGGTCGCTACCTGCCCGGTGGTGGCGCGGAACGCCTGGCCCGCCGCGACGTAGGCGCGAACCTGGTCGGTGGTCAGCCAGCGCCCCTGGGCATCGACGCCGGCGGCCTGCGCGATGCCCGACGGGTTGAGGCCGCCGACCAGGGCGGAGCCGTCGCTTCCAGTAAAGCCGCTCATATCTTCCTCCTGGTGAATGCTATAGAGATGATCAAATTGATCGGATGTTTGTAGGGACGCGATGAATCGCGTCCGCTTCACAGTCCGATTCGTGGCATCATGGACGCGATGAATCGCGTCCCTACAAACATCCTGAACTCAAATGCCCCGGTAAAGGCCCCGATAATCCAAAACTGCTCCTCCGTATTCGTGTCGCAGCTTGTAAGACACAACGTCTTGTGTAAAATTCAGGCCAAACAAGGGCTGGTCCTGGATGAAGAGGGCGGGGTTGACCTGGCCGCCGACAAAGCCGATCTCGATGGTATCCACCACCTTCGGGTCGGCGACGAAGAACCACTGCGTCGTGTTGGTCAACTGTGGCGAGACGATGGGCGTGACGTAGCCCAGCATGGGATTGATGTCGTTATTGTTGCTTCCGGGGATACCCGCCGATTTGGTAACGACCATCGAGGTGAACTCCAACTCCGGGGGAACGACCAGGAAGGACGGGCGCAGGCCGAGACGCTTGCCGGCCATGTTGGTTTGCTCGCGCATGGCTGTCACGCCGCTCTGCATGGCCGCGCTGCTCAGGGCGGAACTGCCGAGGTTGGAGTGCGGCGCGCCGGAGGTGAAGAGCGCGTTGCCGTCGTAGATGGTCGGGTTGCTGCTGAGAAACGAGTAGACGAACTCGGCCAGCGTGTAGGCTGCCGCGACCGCCAGCTTGGTGGGAATCTGCTTGATGGCGAACAGGTCGTCGTTGACGATGGTTTCGCGCGAGACGGTGACGAGGTTGCCACGCTTGCTCGGCACGTAGGTCGCGGCGGTGTCTGAGAGGGTAATGGTGTTGTAGGCCGTGTCTTCCGCGACGGTCGAGAGCGAGCCGAACGCGCCCAGGCGCACGCGCGTCTGCTGCTTGAAGTCCTTGATGGGGGCGATCGTGCAGAAGCGCTGCCACTCGGCAGGCCACGCCTGGTAGTCTTTCAGCAGGCGTTTGTTCATCGAGGTGCCGAGCAGGTAGCTGAACGAGGCCGTGGTGGTGTCGGCCTCGGTGATGCGCCCTACCGGCGCGTGCTCGCTGATCTGGATCGCGCCGAGCTGCGACCTGTCGCTGAAGCCCGCCACGCTGGCGTCGCCGGTGACGCGGGCGTAGGCTTCGCGGATGCTGGAGAAGCCGCGAATGTTGCCCAGCCGGGCCGAGTCGATCTCCAGGTCAAACATGCGGTCGAAGGCGGCCTGCACCTTCTCGGCCTCGCTAATCACCTGGCCTACCAGCGGTTTCTCGTAGCTGTTGCCTTTGATGAGACCAACCGCGTGCAGCTCCGCCAGCATTGCGCGCATGTTGCCGAGGCTGGCGTCCAGCTCGCGCTCTTCGAAGATGCGCCCGGAGAACTGGGCGCGCACCTGCTGCTGCACAGCCTGGGGCAGCGGCGACTCGATCAGCCGCCGCTCCAACAGCAGCGCGCATCGCTCGCGTTGCATATCGCGCAGCGCCTCGTTGATGCGCGCCTGCTGTGTTTGCTGTGTTTGCTGTGTCTCGGCAATATGGCCAGACTCCTCCGCGAGATTGGCGGAAGGCGCGCCGGGTTCAAGCGGCGCTGTAGAGATCGGTGCTGCCGAGGGCGTTGATGCCGACGTGGGTGAAGGTGTAGATGAGGGGTGTTCCTGGATTTCCATTGGTGAGGTGTCTCCTTCTTGAGAGGATGAATAATCAGTGGGAGCATCCATGCCGGGGAGCGTGCCGCCGTGCAGGACGCGCTGGAATGAGCCACCTGCGCTGGGGCGGGTGACAACATCGCACGAGTTGAGGGAGTGTACGCGCGTCACGTTCCGCGCGCTGTTGGCCTGGCTTGCCTGCTCCCACACGCCGAAGATGTCGATGGAGAGACCGACGAGGTCGGGTTTGCCCAGGGAAACGGCCTCGCGGATCATCGACCAGAGCCACGAGGCGGCTTCGAGAATGTGCAGCGTAGCGTCCACGCGCCCGTGCTCGCTGTCCTGGCTGCCGACGCCCGGCGGCACATAGCGGGCATCTTTGTAGAAACCAACCATATCGCGCACCGAGCGTGCCTGCGGGTCTCCGTCGAGGCGCGCGTGATCGGCGTAAGCTCGCGCGCCCTCGACCAGCACGGCGATCTGCTGGAGCGCGGCCTCGGCGTAGTGGTAGCCGTTGATGCTCTTCCCGCCTTTGATGACCGTCACGAGCACTTCGTGCCCCTGAGCGTCCAGCGCCTGCCCTTCACAGATGTGCCCCGGGACGCGCATTCGCTCCTGCCGCTGTGATACGGCGAGCGCCTGTAGTTGTAGCTGCTGCGTCATGGTTGCTTATCGCTCCTCATCATCGAGTCCGCGCATGAGCAGGTCCATGTGCCGCCTGCGCGTGGTGTTGATGCCCAATGCATCCATATATACCTGTCGATAAGGTTCGTTGCCAAGTTGCCGGTAGGTGTCGTCGGAGTGCATGGCTGCCAGCGCGCCGGGGGCGAGGTCTGCCGGGCGATCAGGCATCTCGACCTGCTGCGCCAGCTCGGGCGATTGCAGGTCGGGCAGCGCCGGGTCGGTCATAAGCGGCCCGGGCATGGCGAGTCCCGCCGGGCGGTCATACTCGTCCAGGTCCGGCGCGAGCGGGTCGGGCTGCATGGGAGCAGCGCTGGCGGCGAAGATGTCCAGGCCGATTGGGCGCGCGAATTGCAGCAGATCGCCGCTACGCGGGTCGGCTTGCAGGGGCGCGGGCGCGTCGATGCCTGGTCCGGTCAGATCATAGGGCGCGAGCGATGGCACATCGTAGTCTGGCGCGCCGAAGGTGGGCGCGTTCCCCGCCGGGGAAGCCTCGCCGGGTGTGGTATGCCCGGCGAGACTGGCGGGGCCCGGCAGCGGCAGCTCGCTGCCGGCGAGGTTCAGGGCAAAGTACGGGACGCGCGGGTCAATGCCGAGCATCCGCAGGTCGCCCTGTGGGTCGTCCGTCGAGAGTGGCGGCACGCCAGGATGCTGCGGGGGCGTGCTGCCGGTAGCATTGCCACCGGAGAGGTCGGTACGAGGGGTGGAGAGACCAGCCAGATTGAGGTCGGGCTGCCCCATTCCCGCCACGGACGGATAGGCGGGCGGGCTGAGAGAAGGATTGTGGTCGGTTTGCATGGCAAAACGCCTCCTGAGGAACATGCATTCAAGGGGACGATATGGAGGTTGGGATGGTGGCAAACACTACGAGAAAAACGAAGGGGAGCAGCAGCAATCAATGCTCGCTTGCTTCGCAGATAAGTATAACCGCTTGCCTGCTGAATGTCAAGTGTTAAAGAATAATTATTTTCAGGCCGATAGATCATCTTGAGAAATATGAAAAAGGCAGGGATATGCCTGATTGTATGGTCAGGAGAAGTTGATGGTCGTAAATTCATCATTGCCGGACGTGATGTCGAAAGGAAAACAGCCTCCGGAGCGTCGTGAGCCATATAAGGCATATAGTCTGCCACAGGTGCTGGGGAAGCGCGATTTGACGGCGCTTATGATACTGACGGTGGTATTTGTAGCGAATATTAATGGCGTGCAGGCTGGCGGGCCAGCTGCGTTTCTCTACTGGATACTGGGTTTTCTGACGTTCATGATCCCGATAGCCTACGTTACGCGCTGGCTGGCGCAGCGTTACGCGGGCGAGGCCGCGCGCTACATCTGGGTGACGCGTATCTTTGGGTCGAGCTGGGCGTTTCTGGTGACGATCTGCGCGGTGGGGCCGGGCGTGCTGGCGATTGTGGCAGCTATTGATGCCAGCCTGATCCTAGTGCAATATCTACAACCGGCCTGGCTGTCGACTCCTACTCAGCAGGGATTGGCAACCGTGGCGCTGATCGTAGCCGCGGCAGCCGTGAACTTTGTACCATTGCGCTGGGTCAAACATGGCCTGGTGGCACTGGCCGCGCTGTATGTGGGCGTTTTGCTGCTGATTGGGGGAGTAGGCGGCTGGTGGCTGCTGAGCGGGCATCAGGCTGCGACCTCGTTCAGCGCGCCGGGGGCCTGGCAGCTCAATGGCGGCAACGTCAACCTGTTCGGCGTCGTGATCCTGGCTCTGCTGGGCGTAGATGTGCCGCTGTTCATGGGCGGTGAGATACGTGGGGGAAAGACCGGGGCCAGGCGGGCGCTATCCTATATCTGGTGGGGAACGGCCATCTCGGCTGTTGTGTATCTCGCCGGGACGTTCGGCGTGATGGTCATCGCGCCGCCCGCTCAGGCCGGAGCAGTTGGCGCGGACGCGCTGGTGGTGCAGATGATCTTCGGCCAGGCTGCTGGCACCGCGACGTCGATTTTGCTGGCGATCAGCCAGTGGGGAATTGCTATCGCCTATATTCTGATGTTCTCGCGTATCTGGATTGTGGTGGCGGGCGATCATCACCTCTCGGCTCGTATGGCGAAGATCAACCGGCATGGCATACCCTATCACTCGGTGATTACGCTGGCCATTTATGCTGTCCTGGTGGCAGCCACCTCATATATTCTGATCCCGGATATCAGCAGCAAACTGGTCGATCCCGCCACGCTCTCTAGTGATATCTATAATATCTTACAGGCCGAGGGGTCCGTCCTGTGGATTGTTGCCTCGATGATCCTGTGTATTGTGGCATTGCGACTCGTGCTTCCACGCAGGCGTGCCGGCGTCGTTGCTCCCCGGCAGCGCCGCGTATTGATAGGTATGTCGTGCGTTGGCCTTCTGGCTTCGGGGATCGGCGCGTGGGATACTATCATGGCTTCCTGGGTGCCGGCGCAGATCAATAACGGACATTGGTCTGCTTTTGTAGGCCTGAGCGCGCTTGCTATAGTCGCTTTCAGCTGGTTTATTAGCGAGGTGCCACAAGTCCGCGCAAAATTGGCGGAGCAGAAACGTCGTGTTGAGCACGAGCAAGGGCTGCGCAGCCAGTTGCAAGAGTCCTACGCGCAGCAGCAGGAGCTGTTGCAGGAACTGGACCGTCTCTACCGCGAGCAGGCCAGGGCGGCTGTCACCGACGCGGTAACGGGCCTGCCGAATCATCGTGCCGTGATGAGCCGCCTTGACGAGGAAATCTCGCGCAGCCAGCGAGACCGGGGAACGTTTGCCATCGTCTTCGTCGATCTGGACCACTTCAAGCGCATTAACGATACCTGGGGACATCGCGCCGGTGATGCTATCTTGCGCGAAGTGGCCTCGCGCCTGAGTTCCAACCTGCGGCTGGAGGATTTCGTCGGGCGATACGGCGGTGAAGAGTTCGCCGTGATTTTAACCGACGCGGATGTGGCACGCGCGAGCCAGGCTGCTGAAAGGATGCGAGCGGCGTTGAACTCCAGTCCCTATTTCTGGGAGAACGAAGACGCACAGACTGTGACTGGAATGGAGATCAGTGGGAGCCTGGGCGTGTCCATCTACCAGTTGCACGGTGTCACACGCGAGGAACTGATCGAGTGTGCCGACCAGGCCATGTACCAGGCCAAGCGTGGCGGCAGAAACCGCGTCTGCATCGCCGATGTCGAGCCAGTCCTGAAGAGGGCCGAAGTCGGCGAACCAGGCGCGCAAACTCTGGAGCAGGAACGGCACATCGAAGAAAGTATCGGCGTGCGAGCGCTGTCGGCAGTCGCGGCGGCCCGCGATGGAAACACCTGGATTCACGCGAACCGGCTCGTAGACCTGGCGGTTGCCATAGCCAGGAAACTGGGCAAGTCCGAGGAAGACCTGCATATGCTGCGTCTCGGCGCCATCCTGCACGATATCGGCAAGATCGGCATTCCCGACGCCATCCTGCATAAACCCGGCCCTCTGACGGATGAAGAATGGGTGGTTATGCGCACCCATCCCGATATTGGCCGCCAAATACTTGAAGAGATCAACGGCACCTTCCAGCAGCTAGCCACGGTCGTCGTGGCGCATCACGAGCGCTGGGACGGAAAGGGTTATCCGAATCACCTGGCCGGCGAGGACATACCGCTCCACGCTCGTATCCTGACAGTGGTCGATGCCTATGACGCGATGGTCTCGTACCGCGTCTACCGCGAGCCGATGACGGCGGAGCAGGCCAGGGCCGAGCTGCTGCGCTGTTCCGGCACGCAGTTCGATCCCAAGGTAGTACAGGCGTTCGTCGCCGTGCTAGACGAACGGGATATTCTGGAGACAAATGAGGCGGAGGCCGCCCGCGCTATGCCTGTGTAGAAAAACAGATAGACGACAAATAGGCGGGATGACCACGGATGGTCATCCCGCCTATTTGTCGTCTATCTGAATTACGCCAGGTCGCGCAGCAGGTGAATCTGAATGGGATGGCGCAACGTGCGCAGTGCCTTGACCTCGATCTGGCGAATGCGCTCCCGCGTAAGCTTGAAGTATGCGCTCAATTCTTCCAGGGTATGACAGTGCCCATCATGCAGGCCATAGCGCAGTTCGATGACCTGGCGCTCGCGCTGGTTCAAAATTTCGAGCGCCTGCGTGATCTGGTCGCGCAGCGCCTGGTGCGCGACAACGTCGGCGGGCGTGCTCGAACACGTATCTTCCAGGATGTCCGCGAGGTGGTATTGCTCATCGTCCACCAGGGGCGCATCCAGCGAGATCGGCGTTTCAGCCATGCTTTGCAGCTCGACGACGCGCTCCTTGCTCATGTGGGCAGCTTGAGCAATCTCCTCCGCGAGCGGATCGCGGCCCAGGTCCTGGTAGAGGGTACGTGTGATACGTTTGATCTTATAGATCAACTCGACTACGTGAACAGGAACGTGAATGGTGCGGGTGTGCTCGGCGACCGCGCGGCTGATGGCCTGGCAAATCCACCAAGTCGCGTAGGTGCTGAAGCGGAAGCCGCGCGACGGATCGAATTTTTGCACCGCTCGTATCAGCCCCAGGTTGCCCTCCTGTACCAGGTCGAGCAGCGAGATGCCGTGCGAATTGTAGCGCTTGGCGATGCTGACAACCAGCCGCAAGTTCGCTTCAACCAGTCGTTTCTGCGCCTCCATATCCCCATCCAGGACGCGCCAGGCAAGACCAAGCTCCTGCGGAGCCGTCAGCAAAGGGAATCGCCCAATTTCCGCGAGATACTGGCGAATGGCGTTATCGGTGCTTCGATCAGGCGCGTCTTCCTCTTCCTCGCTTTCCTCGTCTTCCCGGTATTCTTCTTCCTCCTCAAAAGCCTCCTCATCCTCCACAAAGAACACTGAACGTGTCACTTGCCGGTTTTCTCCACCCCCCAGGGTTTTTTTCGCAAGTGCTACCATTGAGATCCTACTCCTTTACCACTTCCACATATCACAAATCGACACGGGAAATAGGCCATGTGCCAAAAAATGCATTCGACTCTATCCCCCTGCCTACTATTCGTGCAAGATATGTGCCAATTTACCCATACAGCCTTTTTCTATCTATGAACCATCTCCTGATGGTACTTCCTGTGCCGCTTGAAGCGCATCCCATCATGTAATTGAAAGATGTCAATAAATCGCTCTAGCCTGGAAATATTTTCCACCTCCTGCGGAAAATTCCCCAATTACCTTGCCCCTACGGATTTGGGGATGATGTGTATTGCGCATTCGGGCATCTCAGGCGAAAAGCGTTGGAAGGGCCGTTTATTTCTTTGTGGCTGAGAGTCGCTCCTGCTTTACTTGTCAACAAGTGCCTCCGCGAGAGGTGCGGGAAATATTTGTGGGCAGGCGTAGCGGATAGTGCATGGCTCGTAGCGAAAGAACAAACGTATGCAGGCAGATGTATGGCTGACAGAAACACCTTATGAAGATCGATGCCCCCTGTGCAATTCACCGCTGAGGCGCGGAGCGCATACCTGTTTTGCCTGTGGTTTTAGCAACGAGCCTGTTCGCACATCATCTGCATTATCTGCATCATCGACATCACGAGCGACGCATTCGCCTGCCTCATCGGTGTGGATCGATCCGTCTGTGCATGGCTACCAGCAAGTTCTGCCAGTCTCGCCAGTCTCGCCAGTCTCGCCAGTCTTGCCCCCACAGTATTCGCCTGCCCCCGCGCGGCAACCCAGGAAGCAGCCTCGTGTCACCGAAAACTTGACCGACAGAGGAGAACGAGGAGCCGCCATCTGGCAATACGAATCGCCGAACTTCGAGGCTGCGGCAAGCCTGCCCGTGCTCTCCCTGTTCGTGCCAGATGCTCCGACGCAACCACAGCCGCCCGTTGCGCCGCGCCTCACGCGCCGTTTGCCTGCCATCGATGAAATTGATACAGTGCCGCCTGCTCATCCTTCGCTCGCGCTTGTTCCCGCGCCAGCAGCCAGAGGCGTGTTTGGAGCAGCCCGACCTGCGCAAGAATCCACATCTCAGGCATTGATGGAACGTTCGCTGGCTGCACAGCCTGAAGCAGCCTCCTGGACAGCAGGCCAGGGGAGCGATTCGCCTTACGCCCAGTTGATCGCGGAACCTGCCCGGCGACGGCGCGGTTTGCGTCTCGTCAATCCGCTCGATAACCTGCGCTGGTGGCTGCTGCGCCCTGGCCACATCGAGTCGCTATTGTGGTTGTGTGGCACGGTGTTGCTGGTTTTTGTGACCTGCGCGCTGCTGTTCGCCTTTGCCTTCAGCTTGCAGTCGATCATCCCCGGCGCGCCTTTATCGCTGCCGGTCGGCATTGGCGATAGCAGGGCTTCGGGGTCGCAACAACAGGCGCTTTCACCCCTGACTGTCTCGCTTGCTTCGAGCGGCCCGGTTACACCCGGAGGGCAGATCAGGCTGCAAGGCCAGGGTTTTAGCCGGAACGGGCTGGTCATGTTTTATTTAGACGGGAAGATAGTCATACTCGGCGTGCATGGCAAGGCGGCGCAGGTGAGGGCCAACGCGCAAGGCAACTTCGTCCAGACGCTCTGGCTCGGCGTCGGGTCGGGTTGGACGACCGGCTCTCACCAGGTGGTTATACTGGATATGACGAGCGGGCGGCGCTTTCTTCTGCCGATCGCGCTGGTCGCGGGTAAAAGTAACTCCACCACCATCGCCTCGACTTCATCGCACGCGCCGGTTGTGCCTGTCACCTCCTCGACCTCGACCCCTGGAACGACACACACGCCTCTACCTACCCTGACACCCGCCCCGCAGGGATCGCCGGTCAACAAGACCCCCGTTCCCACCTCGCCGACACCATCGCCCGCTCCAACACACACGCCGACCGCGACGCCTACGGCCAGCCTTACTCCCACTACGACGCCTACGGTCGGCACGAGTCCGACTCCCGGCACGACGCCCGTGGCAAACCCGACCGCGAACAACGCCAGCTTGAGTAACGCGCTCAGCCAGAGCGGAGACCCGCCATTTGGCTCACCGTTTGCAACTGTGTCACCCCTGGTGTGGTGCATGGTCGCCTGCTATACCCTCTCGATGATCTTGCTGGGATTCGCCGGCCTGCTCCTCAAGAAGCGAAGGGGGAGCAGGGCGTAACAGAAGCATACCAGCGAGCCGTTCGGATAGCACATTTGGGTTTGCGTTACCATGCTTTAAGATGAAAATCGTTCATATATGAGCAGGGTTCAATGATTGAGAAGTGATGTGGATGACTGGGCAAATGGTCGCTAAACAGGCTCTCCTGGCGGGTCTGTCGATAGAGAACCAATTGACGCAAAAAGTTGATACCTAAGAGCCTTGTCCATACAAGCAGGCTACTGGATAATAGAGACTGTAGCACTGCGATTTCTCATATGAACAGCCAGGGTGCAATACATATCCTGAAAAACTCTGAGAAGAAAGACTAATGTGTATGCGTGAATTGTTCAGGAAGTCCCCCCCTTCCATTGCGCAGGCCGTACCTGCATCGCGGACGAC
Organism: uncultured Chloroflexia bacterium; assembly: GCA_963731975.1. Classification (GTDB taxonomy): domain Bacteria; phylum Chloroflexota; class Ktedonobacteria; order Ktedonobacterales; family Ktedonobacteraceae; genus CAVSXS01. The sequence continues at coordinate 62,126 of CAVSXS010000001.1, forward strand.
GTTGTCCCGCGCGATTCGCGTGGTGTTCGCAGCCGGCTCGGTTCTTACGAGCCTCGTGCTTGCTTTGACCTTACTGCTACACGTGCAGGCCGCGGCTCATGCCGACCCGACATTGATCCAGGCGACCATCCGTGCCGTCAACCCGTCCTACGCCGCCGATCCGTGGGATGTTATCTTCGATGGTAAGGGCAATATATGGGTCGCAGAGCCACAATGTGATGTCAATGTCAATGCAGTACCGGTATGCAGCCATATCTCGCAAGGCAGCATCCTGGAATATAGCATGAGCGGATTCAACAGCGGCTCGCAACCTTCACAAATCCTGACAGTACCGACCGGCTATTCCAGCCCGTTCTTCCTCAAGTTCGATAGCAGTGGCAACCTGTGGTTCACCGAGCCGCTCACCAACGCCATCGGCGAATATACCAGCGGCGGAAGCTGGAACCAGTACCCTGTCAAGACCGCCAATGCCAGCCCATTCGACCTGACCATCGATCAGTACGGGCATATCTGGTTCACCGAGTTGAGCGTCAGCCAGATCGGCGAGCTTGATCCCGCGTCCGGTACTGTCAACGAGTATACTGTGCCAACGGCCAACAGCTATCCTTACGGCATCGCTGGCCCTGACCCTACGACGCACTCCATCTGGTTTACCGAGAATAGCCAGTATGTGCATCGCATCGGGCAGTTGACACCTAATGCTGATGGCACGCTGAAGAACGGCACCATTCAAGAATATCTCACCAATACCTCTGCCGGTGGCATCACGCCACATTTGATAACTTACGACAATAACGGCAACATCTGGTGGTCTGAAGGCTACGATGGGGAGATTGGCCAGCTTGTCATCAGCCAGGCGGCCAATGGCACCAATCACGGCGTCACGGAGTATGCCGTGCCATCGCCCAATTGCCCAAACCCGCCTTTGCCGAATACGTTCTGCGCCACTCATACCTCCGGCATATCCGTTGATGGCAACGGCAATATCTGGTTCGACGATTCCCTCAGTTCGCGGTACGGAGTGTTCAACCCAACGACACAAACCTTCAATATGTATATCATTGGCGGCTGCGTGACGAACAATACGCACCCGCACGACGGCCTGGCGGTTGACAGCAGCAATAACGTCTGGTTCACCGAAGAGTTCGGCAGCACGCTCAACGAGGCTCTGCCTGGCTCCTCAACCAGTCCGACGCCCTGCCCCTCGCCGTCGCCAGGTTCGTCACCGACGCCAACATCGTCGCCGCAGCCACAGTCTGGCGTGCCCGTTAGCAAGCAGTGGTACTTTGCCGAGGGGCGCGCGGGCGGTGGATTTACCGAGTACCTGACCATCGGGAATCCGACCGGCAATGCCTGTCAGACCAACGTGGAGTTCCTGTACACGCCCGATGGCGGTGCGGCGCAGACGAAGACGCTCTCTTTCGCGATCCAGGCCAACACGCGCCATACCGAGAACGTCGATCAAGACCTGGGAACTACTCAAGGCGGCAAAGGCATCGATGTTTCGACGATGGTCACGATCAATAGCAGTTCGACGCCCAACTGCGCCGGGGTGGTCGCGGAACGTCCCATGTACTTCACCAACGTGTTCGGGGTGAATAGCGGGCATGACGCGCTGGGAGCAACGCATCTGGGGACGAGCTTCTACTTCGCCGACGTATCCAGCCTGCCCGGCTATCGCTCGTTCATCACGATTTTGAACCCGCCCGGCGGTGCGACGGCCAATGTGCGCGTGACGTACTACCAGAACGGCGCAACGCTCGGCAGCGATACGCTGGCGGTTCCGGCGGGAACGCGCGGCACGATCTCGCCGCATAACTACGGCGAGCGCGTCGCGGCCCAGGTTACGTCCGACCAGCCCATCGCGGTCGAGCGCCCGACCTACTTCTACAAGTATAGTGCGGGGAACGCCACCACCGTTTCGGGCGCGGCGGTCGTGTCGGGCGCATCCGCGCTCTCCAACGACTGGCTCTTTGCCGAGGGCTACACAGGCGGGCAGTTCCAGGAAAACTTCGTGATCGCCAATATCGATACCAGCGCGAACGCGACGGCGAGCGTCACAATCAAGCTGGAATATCCCGACACCACCACCAAATCATTTACGTTCAGCGTCGGGTCGCTCACCCAGTTCACATGGAATGTGAATGCGAACGCGCCTGGCGTGTCGGTTTCGGCTGAAATCACCTCAACCAACGCCAAAATAGTGGTGGAGCGCGAGATGTTCTTCCGCTATAATCACGCAGCCAATGGGCGCACGCTCAACGCAACGGGTGGAACCGACGTGGTCGGCCAGATCGGGCCAGCTTCGTATTCATCGTACAGCTTCGCGGAGGGATATACCAATAACAGCTACGACGAGTGGTTGACATTGCAAAATCCCACCAATTCGTCTGAAACAATCTCGGTCACGCTCGTCAACGGCTATGGACGGGTGGATTCTTTCACCGTAGCAGTCGGCCCGCATAGCAGGGGGACGGTCGATCTCGTTCATGCGATCTTGCAGAGCTTGTGCAGTCCTGGCACTGCCTCCCAATGCTGGGAGATATCGATGACGGCACAAACGCTGAACAATGGCGGAGTTTTCGTGGCGGAACGCCCGATGTACTTCAATGCCTCAGGTAGCCAGGGAGGGACTGACATGCTTGGGTATATTGGAAATTAAAGGGGATGCAGGGATGCATACGCTGTGGATGCAGGAATGCATATGCTCTGCTAGAATGGGGAAAGAATCTTGAAAAAGAAAAAGAAGGTAGCGCTATTCATTTTCTCGGTGGGCTTGCTGGCGTTCAGCATTATGGCGCTGATCTTGCCGGCTAATTTTGCACGCACCAGCTACGCGCAATCATCAGGTGTCACCATTTCGGATTACTGGCTCAACGGCGGGCAGGAACCCTGGGGCACCACCTTCGACCGCCAGGGCAATGTCTGGATGGCTATTCCAGGCTGTGATCCTTCGCCGACCTGCGGCGCTTCGACGCCTCCTGGCAAGATCGGCGAATTTAATGCGGGTTGTTCATGCTGGAGCGCCTACTATCAGCTTCCAGCAGGCTTTGGGCAGGCGCTCTTTCTGGCCTTCGACGCTCAGGGCAATCTCTGGTTCCCCATGCCCATGTCGAACTCGATCGGTGAATTGAACCTTTCATCGAATACCTTCTCGCAGTGGGGGGTGCCCACGGCGGGGGCTGGCCCCTGGGGTATTGCCATCGATCATAACGGCATGATCTGGTTTACCGAGCATTTCACCAACCAGATTGGAGAATTCGACCCAACAAATCAGACCTTCAAAGAGATCGCCACGCCCGCCAGCAACTCTCAACCCTACGGTATCGTGGTCGACGGGTCGAACAATGTCTGGTTCACGGAAAACAACTCCTCTGTCGGCCTGATCGGTGAATATACCTCGGGCGGCACGTTGAATGAATACAAAATTCGCAGCAGCCCGGTGAGCGGCCTGACCCCTCACCTGATAACCGTTGATCCGGGCGGCAATATCTGGTGGAGCGAGGGGTGGGTCGGCATGATCGGTGAACTGAACGTTTCACAGTCCTCTCCCGGCACCAACAATGGTGTGAAGGAGTTTGCCTATACTCCTCCCTGCGGAAGCTGTGGTGGAACGCATACCTCCGGTATCAACGTGGATAGCAACGGGCTGGTCTGGTTCGACGACGCGCTGCAGAACATCATCGGCTCGTTCCCCGACAGCGGCAGTGGCTCGTTCTCGCTCTACACGATAACCACGTCGAACGCGCACCCCCACGATGGCTTGAACGTCGATGGTCACAACGTCATCTGGTTCGACGAGGAGTTCGGCAATAAGATCGGCAAGGCTGTGCAGAATAACGCGCCTCAACCGACACCGACCACGCCGACACCCGGCAAAACGCCGTCGCCCACCTCGACCGTTTCGCCGTCGCCGACTGTGACGGTGTCGCCGTCGCCCACCGTGACCCTCACCCCGTCACCGACCGTGACCCTCACCCCATCACCTACGCCCTCGCCAGGAGCGACGATTGCGCAGGATACGTTCCAGCGCGCTAATCAGTCGCACTGGGGAACAGCCTCCGATGGACTGGTCTGGGCAGGAGATGCTAATTCAAACAATGTCTTTTCCATCTCCAACAAAACCGGGCAGCTCTCCAATAACGGCGGGGCCTACAACGCGATTCTAGGGCCAACTGCCACCAATGCTGATGTACTGGTGACCGGCTCGACGAATAAGTTCAGCAATTCCAATATCGGGGCCGTCCTGCGCTGGACGGATACCAACAACTGGTATAAAGCCTACATCGACGGGTCGAACCTGGTGGTGCAGAAACGGGTCAAGGGCAACTTCACCACGCTGAAGACCTTTAAGTTCGCGGCTACAGGTGGGAAATCCTATACCATTCGCTTCGATGTGGTCGGCTCGACCCTCTCTGCGAAGGTCTGGCTGACCGGCACAACCGAGCCGTCTAGCTGGATGATAACGGTCAACGATACCAGTCTCACATCTGGCTTCTGCGGTATGCGTATTCAGGTGCAGAGTGGCATCACCACGAACATCACCTCGTTCCAGGCCACCGGCCTGTAGCTGAGTATGCGCGCCTGGCAGCCGCGAGATGGCACCCCTCGCGGCTGCCATCCCCACGTCGCCGGGTGCCATCTCGCGGCTGCCATTAGAATCCACAAACCCTATGAATGACGCTTAATCCTCTTGTTTTTCTCCAGTTCTTGTGGTATCTTTAGTAAGCAACCTGCCGGTAATGTGCTCGTAGCCTCGCCCTCATTTCACACTCCTTCGTCCTACATCTGCTCTCTATGAAACGCAAAACTTCACCCATCGCGCGCTTCGCCAGTCATATTCTCGGCAAGCCGCTTTATCCGTACCAGCGCGAGATCGCCGAAGCCATCCTGGATTCCATCGAGGGTCGGCATGGCAGGATCATCACCGTCATGATGTCGCGGCAATCGGGCAAAAACCAGCTATCCGCCGTAATTGAAGCCTATCTGCTGTTGTCCATGCCGCAGGGAACCATCGTCAAGGCCGCGCCGACCTTCTCACCGCAGATTGTGAATAGCCGGTTCCGCCTGCTTTCGCTGCTGGATACGCCCCTCACGCGCGACCGCATCTGGTCGAGCGACGGCTATATTCTAGGCCTCGCTCCACGCGCTGACCCCGTATTGCTGCGCAACCATGCCGGCCCGCGCATCATGTTCTACTCCGCCGCACCCGAAAGCAACGTGGTCGGGGCGACCGCCGATCTCCTACTCGAAATCGATGAGGCGCAGGATGTCTCTGCCGACAAGTTCGACCGTGACTTCAGACCGATGGCCTCGACGACCAACGCCACAACGGTGCTGTACGGCACGGCCTGGTCCGATACGACGCTGCTGGCGCGACAGCGCGCCCTCAACCTCGAACAGGAGCAGCGCACGGGACTGCGCCTGCATTTCGAGTACGACTGGCGGGCGCTGGCCGCCATCAACCCTGCCTACCGCGCCTTTGTGCAGCAAGAGATCGCGCGCCTGGGTGAGGAGCATCCGGCAATTCAAACGCAATACTTCCTGCGCCCGATCAGCGGGGCGGGTTCCTTCCTGAACGATCTGCAATTGAAGCTGCTCCAGGGCGCGCATAGCTGGGAAGAGGAGCCGCACGCGGAAAGCTGGTATGTCGCGGGCATGGACGTGGCGGGCGAGGAGCGTCCTGTCCCAGGCGCGCCTGCCTTGCCGCAGCAGTTCGAGTATGGGCGCAGCAAACGCGACAGCACCATACTCACCATCGGGCGCGTCAACTTCAACGAGCTGAACCTGCCCTGTCTCGATGTCATTCATCAACAATGGTGGACGGGTCGTTCGCACCTTGAGCAATATGCCGCCGCGCTTGCCCTGGTCGAGCGGTGGAACATTCGCGCGCTGGTGATCGACGCGACCGGGCTGGGCGCGGGCCTGGCGTCGCTGCTTCTGAGCAAGCTGGGGCCGGAACGGGTCATCTCGTTCATCTTCTCACGCCCATCCAAATCCCGGCTGGCTTACCAGTTTCTCTCGCTGCTCAATAGCGGTCGCCTCAAGCTGTACGATCAGCAGACCGCTCCACGCGACATCACAGCAGAATGCTGGCGGCAGGTGCGGCAGGCACGCTACCGTCTCCCCGCACCGGAGACGCTGGACTTCTACGTCGATCCCGCCGATGGGCACGACGACTTTCTGATGAGCCTGGCGCTTCTGGCAGAAGCGGCACACACGCTCCCATCGCCTCCAAGCTCGACGCTCCTGCGCCCGCCACGGCTCTATGGCGACGAGAGTAGCTATTAATGCGGTTGGCACGTTGATTCCAGCGTAGACGCGCTCCCGGTATCGTGGTACAATGCGTTGCATTAGCCATACGAATGAGATGAGTGTGAAAGGCGATAGACCTATGGCAAAGGGACAGAAGCGACCCCCCCAGGAAAGCATCGATAGTATTTTGCTGGCGATGAGCCGGCGCGATGACATTGACTCTACCACCCTCTCGCACTATTTTGATCGCCTGGATGAAGAATGGACATCGGGCGCGCGTGAGAAAGTGCTGCACCTGCTGCGTGTCAACGATGCAGCCGCCCATTCGGCTGCTATTCTGATCCTTTCGGAACTGGCGACGGACTTTGACCTCGAAGAACTGGAAGACCTGGTAGCCGACCCGACAGTGAGCGACCTGGCAAAGCTGACCCTGGCTCCCGTTCTCAAGGAACTCGGCTCGGAGATGGCCGACGATGGGATTATCGACTACCTGAATGACCCGGAAGCTGCCATGCTCCAGATGCAGATTCGCCTGCTTGAGCTGATCGGCCAGAGCGAACTGGGCATCGAGTCTGTCCTGGAAGATGTGCTGGGTATGCCTATGGATAGACGCCTGGGCTTCATCAACTGGCTTGGGATGAGCCAGGACCCGCGCGCGGCCAAACTGCTTCTACCATTGCTTGAAAACCAGTCGAGCAAGGTCGTCCTGGCTGTGATCGAGGCGCTCGAACAACTTGGACCCGTCGTGGCGCGCGAGTCCATTCCCGCGCTGAACTACCTGCTGTCCAATACCTCCAACCGCCAGGTCAAGCAGCAGGCGCGGGCCGCGCTTGGACGCCTGACCATGCAGTCCGCGCCCGGCACGGAGGACGACGCCATGGATCTCGCCGTCCAGGAACAACAGTTGCCGCTGTATGAAGCGCGTGTCAGCTATATCGATGGCGTGGGAGCGCAGATGATTATGCTCGCCTGGCAGCGAGCGGACGGATTGCTCAAAGGCGTCAATGTGCTCTTCCAGGATGAATGGGGCATCAAGGACTGCTATGGCACGGACGATATGGAGATCGATCACTGGAAAGAACTGGTGACGGGTATGGAAGATCAGGGCTTCAGCAGCTTCACCGTACCCCTGGCCTATTGTCGCGCCTTGATTGCCGAGGCGCGCACCATCAACAAACGCACGCGCCATAAGATACCCGTTGCCTACGCGGTCTGGCGGCCTTCGATTGAAGGCGATGCGGCCGCTCAGAAGCAGCCGGTACCGACCGTCATCGAGGCTCGCCCCTATTCACCCGCGGTCGAAACGCTCGCGCAGCGCGGCGAAATGCTCTTTTCCTTAGCGGAATTCTCCTCGTGGTACTTCGAGCCGTTTGACAGCATCCGGCAATTTGTCGTTCCCTACATGAACTCCCAGGCCCGCGCCGAAAAACCTGTGCGAAGCCGCAAGCGCAAAATCAGCAAGCCTGACGCCACGCAGGCCGACCTTGAAACGATCGTGACCGACGTGCTGACACAACATGTCGACTCGCATTGGCGGCTGCTCCATGAAACGCGCCTGCGTCGCCAGGCCGCCCTGCTCAACCTGATCGACCGCACCGCCGACGCGCAACTGGTGGTCGCGGTGGCCTCAATGCTTCACCCGGATTCGGGCGTCGCGTCACCGGATCAACCTTACTTACGCGCTTTAGTTCATCGCTCGCTCCAGGGTGGCCTGGTGCGCCTCATGTCCGAGGCGTTGGATTCAGGACCGTTTGGTCGTTCGCCCTTCACAGCGCCACCGGATGACGACGTCTGGGGCTGGTAATGGCCGTGGCTGCCTTTTCGCCGCTGTGCATGGCTCCGTGGATGCTGCTGGACTCCGTGTATTCGCCGGCCAGGTATAGCCCCTCGATCGAGGAGCGATTCTTCGGCAGCGCGTCGAAGATGCCTGGCTCTTGCGCAAACTGTGAAAATGGAACGCGATACGCAGCCAGGAATTGCCAACCGCTCAGGTCCGACTCCATGAACCAGCGTGCCAGCTCACCCAGGCATTGCCGTGCTAGCGTCTCGTCGTCCTGCTCGGGATTGCCCAGCACGGTCACAGAGAGCAGGTGCTTGCGCGGGGGAGCGTAAGAGGGCGCGATGTTGGTAAGCAACACGGCGTTATTGACCAGCCCGTTCGAATTGGCGTTCAAGAGTATCTTGCGTTGTGGGTAGAGTCGCTCGTTTCCACTGAAATACAGGCATACGCTGCCAACCGGTGTGAACGGCAGGGGTAAGCCAGTCAGCGCCGCCGCGGTCTTTGCGTCTGTGGCGACCACCACGCTCTCCGCTTCGAGCATCTCGCCGCTCGCCAGCCGCACACCGCGCACCTTGCCTTCCTCCAACACCAGATCGGTGACACGCGCGCGGTAACGCACGGTATGCTCTGGTAGGATGGCTACAAGCTGATCGGGAATGCGCTGCATTCCCTCCGCCGGGATAATGGTGCTGCCGGTCGCCATCATCTTGAAGGTGAACTTGAACATACGCGCGCTTGTGTGCAGCGAGCGATCGAGGAAGATACCGCCGTAGAAGGGGCGCGCGAACTGATCGATGAAGCCATCATCAGAGAATCCCAGGCGGCGCAGGTAATCCTCGGTCGATTCGTCCTCTCCCGTCGGCACGTCTTTTGTGCCGAAGATTTCCGCCGCCGATAGCCCCATCACGCGGCGCGCCAGGCGCAAGACCCGCAGCTTGTCAGTCGTCGAGATGAGCGGATTGAGCGCGCCGGCCAGCACCCGGTCGGGGTTGCGTAGCGGATCGGCGATTTCGTAGCGTTTGCCGTCCTTGACCAGCAGCGCGCCGGGTTCAAACGCGCGCTGCTTGAGTCCATCGAGGTCGAGGTGTCGCTGCGCGGTTGGATAGGCTGTGAAAAGCACTTGAAATCCGCGGTCCAGACGGTAGCCTTCCTCGTGGATATCGGTACGCACGCGCCCACCTGCCCGGTCGGATGCCTCCAGGACGAGTACCTGCTGACCAGCCTCGTGCAGGCACTTCGCGCAGGTCAGCCCGGCCAGCCCCGCGCCAATCACGATAATCATATACTATTCCTCACCACAGTGGATTCATGACGAGTCCGGTTATCAATTTAGGATAAAAATACGTTGATTTCTGCGGCATCCGGTCGTCCGCCTCGGCCACATCGCAAATTTGCCGCACGCGGGTCGGATTGAGCAGGAGGGCCAGTTGCGCCTCACCAGCTCGCACAGCATGAAGGGCCTGGTTGGCGTCTCGCGTATAGCGAACATGCGTGCCTGCCGTGAGCGCGGCCTCGTCGAGTCCCAGCAGCGCCTCCAAGACCAGGGTGTGTGCTACGGCCACATCCAGGTTGTTCCAGGCGGCGGAGTGTCCGCTCTGCTCCATGCGCGTTTTACCTTGCTCGTTCAGGCTCACCAACCAGCTTTGCTGTGGCGTGCAGATCACGAAGGAAGGCGCGTCCTGGCCTGCCTGCGCCAGCATATGCAGGGGAGTCTCCGGCGGATAGTCGCCCATGACCAGCTCGCGCACGGTGAAATAGTGTCCCAGGCGCGCGTTGTTCAGCGCCGCCAGTTTCTCCTGCTCAATGCCGAACGCCAGGCGATGCGTCGGCAAGACCAGCATTCCGGGATCGTCCAGGTCGATCAAAGCCATCAACACGAAATTGACCGCGTCGTCGGGATGCAGGCGCTTGCGTATGGCTAGCATCTCTTCGCGGTAATTCAACGCCGTTTCGTAGCGATGATGCCCATCGGCGATATACAGACGACGCTCGGAAAAAAAATCCCGGATAAGCGCGACCTGCCAGTCGTCGGTAATGGGGTGAAGCCGGTGTTCTTCTTGCGCCTCGTCGGTGATCTGCACCTCCGCGTTGGCGGCGTAGGGAGCGAGCAGTTTGCGTATGCGCCCCTGGGGATCGTTATACAGGCTCATAATCGGACTCAGGTTGGTGGCGCACGCTTCGAGCAGTTTCAGGCGATCGTCTTTCGGCTTTGCCAGCGTATGCTCATGCGGCAGGATCACCCGCGCGCTCCAGGGTTCTAGCCGCACCCGCGCCAGCAGGCTGGTGCGAGTATACGTGTGTCCGCCATGTGAGAAGGTCTGCGCGTAGGCGTAGTAGCCGGGGGTGTCATCTTCATGCAGGATGTCCTGCGTTCTCCACTCAGCCAGGGCTGTTGCGGCGCGCGTATAGCGGTTGTTCAGCGTGTCGTCGCGCGGCTCGTCAAGCCCCAGTTCCAGGCGGATGATGTTGTAGGAATGTCGCGCGTAGTACTGCGCCTGCTCCGCCGGTGAAATCACATCATAGGGGGGTGTCACGACTTCGGCAAGGTTGCCGACTTTTTCGCTGCTATATCGTATACCATGTAATGGTTGTACATCTGCCATAGAGTTCTCTCTCGTTTAGCTATCGAATCGTAGGGGCCGGTTTGCTGGCCCCTACGATATTGTATCATGTCGTCGAAAGCGCGTAACCCGTGACCTCGTAGCCACGCCCCAGTGCATGCTTCTCCGGCAGATGGGTCAGCCATTCCCACTGGCGCTCCTCGTCTACGCCGAATGTCTCGCGCACCAGCTCGGCGAAGGCGCGCGGAACGAGTGGCAGCGCCCGCCGGTGCTGTGCGTCGTGGTCGGTGCCAAATACATCGAAGGCGAAGCCGCGCGTATCGCTGAGTAAGACGACACACCCGCCGCGATCGACAAGTTCGCGCAGCAGGTGCAGGTGTGCCTGGATGACGCGCGTGCGGAATGCCGTGGCTGCCTCCTGGTAGCGGTGATGTCGCTCCTGCTCGCCTACCAGTGCCGGGGCGAGACGCTGCACGCGGTCAAGGATGTCGAGCAGGGGATAGCTGAAAAGCTGCGTCAGCACGAGTGCGCTGACGACGAAGCCGAATGAGCCGCTTCCCAGATCGTCGATCAGTGGCGGGTCGGGGACGGGGCAGGTCTCCAGGCAATAAGCCGCCGCGTCGAAGATGGCCCTGGCTCCCTGTGTACGCAGGTCGTCCCACGGTTGCCGCTCGACGAGGCGCTCCAGCGTGATACTGATGCCGCCGCTGAGGTCGCATTCAACCAGCCGCACATGGTTCCTCTGCGCCGGAAAGGGCAATTCAGTGCGTGCCTGTCGCATCGAGGGAAGATCGAAGTCGGCCAGCGTCACCTCATCGGAGGCACGCACGAGATCGGCCAGTGGAATCTCTGTGCAAGCGCCCGCACCTAGCACGAGCGTACTGCGCGAGGCGCTTGCCGCACGTTGCGTGATACCTGCATGAATCAGCGAAGAGCACTCGCGCAGGTGCTGCGGGCTGTGTTCTTGCAGCCATGCCCTGCGCTGGGCGCCCTGCGTTTGCGCGTTGTTGTAGGAGAGCGAGTCGATACGCACCATGCGCCCAGCTTATCTTCCTTTGTATTCTGGCTTGCGTTTCTGCAAGAAGGCCAGTACGGCGTTCTGGTGGTCTTCCGTCTCGAAGGCCATATCTTGCAACTCGCCTTCCAGGCGCAGCGCGCTTTCCAGGTCGGAGTCGGCTGCCGCGTAGATTTGCTGCTTGATCAGGGCATAGGAGCGTGTCGGGCCGCTGGCGAGCCTCTGAGCGAACGCTGCCACAGCGCTCTCGAATTCCGCCGCCGGCACGCATTTGTTGGCGATGCCGAGGCGCTCCGCCTCCTGCGCGCTGATCTCTTCAGCCAGCATCGCCAGTTCCATCGCCTTGCCCACACCAACCAGGTGCGTCAGGAAGTAGCCGCCGCCGCCGTCAGGCACCAGGCCGATGCGCGCGAATGCCTCGATGAAACGTGCGTCGTCAGCCACAATGCGCATATCGCAGGCCAGCGCGATGTTGCAGGAGATACCCGCCGCGACGCCTCGTACTGCCGCGATGACAGGCTTGGGCATGGCGCGCATCGCCAGCACAACGCGATGATACTTTTGCAGGTGAACGCTTACTTTGCCTCGCGCGCCGTTGGCGCGCGTCCCCGCCAGGCTGCGCAAATCTTGCCCGGAGCCAAACGCTCTACCCGCGCCAGTCAGCACAACGACGCGCACCGCCTCATCGCTCGCGGCTTCCTCCATCACCTCCGTCAGTTCCTCCAGCATAACTTCATTGAACGCATTCAGCACTTCGGGTCAATTCATCGTGACGGTCAGCACGCCGCCGTCACTTTCTACGAGCAGGTGTTGGAAGGTAGATTGCACGGGGATTCTCCTTGTTAATAAATCGTCGGTACATCCATCATGAGTACTTCAAGGGCAATACGCGCATTGACGTTCTGGTCCAGCGCCTCCATTGTTCCCAGGATGGCGCGCACCATGCGCTGCGACTCGGCCTGGCCCACCTTCGCGGCCTGTTTTTCGAGCAGGCTCGACAAATCGACGTTCACGACGAGGTCGAGGCTATTGTGCGCGGCCAGCACCATATCGCGCCACCAGAGCAGCCACAACTCAAGTATACCACGAAGTTTGTCACCGTCCGCGCTGAGTTGCTGTGCCACGTCGAAGCGCCTGGCCCGGCTGAGTGAAGGGAGCTTTGTCAGGGTTTCCAACTGCGCCCGGCGGTTTTCCAGCATGTCTTCTTTTTCGATGGCCTGTACCGCCCAGCCCATGCGACCTGCTGCCAGCGCCGCGATGACGGTGGCCTCCTGTTGGGCAACCTGCCAGTATTGCTCAAGCGCCGTCTTGATCTCCGTGGTCGTCAGCAGGTGCATGGGAAGTTGCTGCACGCGCGAGAGGATGGTCGGCAGCAGCAGACCGGGATCGGGAACGGTGAGCAGCAGCACAACATCGGGTTCCGGCTCTTCGAGTGTTTTTAACAAACAATTGGCGGCCTGCACGTTCATTTCGTGCATCCCGGAGATGATGAAGATGTTGCGCCGTCCCTCCATGGTCTTGCGCGCCGAGTCGCTTTGCAGCGCGCGTACCTGGTCGATCAGGATAAACTGCTTATCGGGCGGGCGAGCGATGTAGTGAACGTCGGGGTGGTTGTAGTGCATGACTTTGCGACAGGCAAGGCAGGTGTTGCACGGATTCTGCGGGGCGCTGCGCGCATCCGGCCCACCCGTGCAGAGCAGCGTCTGGGCAGTGCGCCGCGCCAGCAGCAGCTTCCCGATGTGATCGGGGCCGGTAAGCAGGTAGGCATGGCGCACCCGGTCGGAAGCGAGCGCGCGGCGCAGCGTATTGACGGTGTGTTCGTGGCCGATAATGCCCCAGCCTTGATTGGCTGCCTGAAGTGTTGCCTCATTCATACGCACATCCTAGCAAAATTTGCCGCGAATAGCAAGGCTCTCGCAGGAACATTGGTAGCGTTCAGTGATATTGTCAGGGGTTCGCTGAAACAATTCTCACCCCAAAATGCTATACTATAGGAGAAATGTCTTGTTCATCACAGTATAATTGCCTAAAATATGATATGCTACTGACTGAAATCGATATACTATGCTCTCATGGAAATGCAGACTAGCTCTCAAGCTTGAAGATAAGGTATATGTAACCAATGGACTCCTCTATTCGTCTCTACAACACGAAGGATAGATTGCACGCGCCACCGACTTCGGAGACACGCAGCTACGCGACCAGTCCGTTACAGGACGAGGAAGATAGGCGCGTCGAAGCGGCTGTGGACGAGCAAGAGCGCGTGACTGAAACGATTGCCTCGCACTCTGCGCAACTGCTGGAAGAACCGGCACAGCGGGTAGATGTGGCGGACTTTGAAGCGATTTTCCTTCGCTACCAAAGCCCGATCACGAATTATATCTACCATTTGATCGGCAATCGCGAACAGGCGTATGACCTGGCGCAGGATGTCTTCGTCAAAGCGTACAAGGCGCTGCTCAACGGGACGGTTGTTCAGCCGGGCGCACTCTCAGCCTGGTTGTACCGCATCGCCTCGAATACGACGACTGACTCGCTGCGCAGGCGGAGACTGATCGCCTGGCTGCCTCTCTCCTTGTTTAATGAAGATCGCGGCATCGGCGCGGGCGTCCTGTCCGACGCGGGTAACGCCTCTTCCGAGAATTTCAGTTCGAACAACGAGGATGGCGACGGGCGCAGCAGCTCCATCAGCAGCTCATACGAGCGCAATGGATACGATGGCGGGTTGTTTGAGAACCGCGTGGCCGACAGGGAAATTGTCGAGCGCATTTTTCAAGAATTGCCCCCCAAGTATTCGATCTGTTTGTGGTTGTACGAATATGAAGGACGCTCCTGCGCGGAAATCGCCGATCATCTGGAGATCAGCGCCTCGGCGGTCAAGATGCGCTTGATGCGTGCGCGCGAACGTTTTATTACCTTGTACAAGCAAGAAGTTGGTGAGAAGTGAACTGCGAGCAGGCACGGTCGATGTTGACCGCATATCGTGACTTGAAACATGTGGAGTGTGACACCACCGAACTGGATGTGCATCTCGAAGGGTGCGCCTCGTGCCGGCAAACGCTGGCCCGATCGATGTTCGTGGGCGAGCGCTTGCGCGCATTGCCAGCTATCGAGCCGCCGCCAGAGATGCGCGAGCAGTTGATGCACAGGCTGGCCCGTGAGCATATGCAGTTCATGCAGAAAGCCGCGCCCGGCAGCGCTCCCGTTCCTGACTTCCTCAAGCCCTATATTCACGAACAGGCTCAATCCAAACTCGCATCACAACATGCCATCAGCGCCTTTTCCACGGCGGAAACCGGTCCACTGCCCATTCTCAACACGAAACGCAAGCCCCGCCATCGATCGCAGATGAGCCAGTTCGCTATTCTTGGGCTGGCCGCCATGATTCTGATGCTCCTGATGATGGGTGGCGTGACATCGCTGGTGTTCCTTGCTCAAAGGAATGCATCGACCCTGGCTCGTGTCACCGATAAAAACGCTGATATTGTCCAGCATGTCGAGATAAGCCAGACGAAATATACGACCACCACGCCCTATTCACATATCGTCAGCGCCGTCGCAAACGATAATACGATTTTTGATACCGCCTATTCCGATAATGCATCCCCACAGTGGATGCTGTCTCAGGTGGATCGTACAACTCAGGTCAGCACCCCGATTCTGGGAAACCCCTACAACCAGCCCATGATTGTGCTGGCTAGCTCACCTGACTGGCTGGTATGGGTGCAGTACGGCGTGCCTAAGTCGGAGTCATATCGCGGCGTTCTGGGAAAGAGCCTGCATACGATTGTGACTCCTTGGAGCCTGTATGCCTACTCATTGCCGCAGTTGAAGGCGAGCAATGGCCTTGCCACCCCAGAATTGCTGACCAAAGGACAATTCAATCCAACTACCGTTCCGGCGTGGGCCTACACCCCTGTTCAGGGAGTCTGGCTGTCACAGTATACCTTGCTCGTTGCCTCGGTAGATGCAAAGGGCAATTCGACCCTGACATCTTACCAGATGAATCTGGCGGGTAAGCCGACTGTGACAACGATTGCCACGGCTGCTCAGGGACATCTCCTGACATCGCCGACCGCCAATAGCGATGCCACTACCATCTTCTGGTCCGACGAATGGATCTCGAATGCCGGTATCTTGAGCAGCAACATTGTGAAGCAGCAGGAAGTCGATGCGCCAGGAGCTACCATGCCGACGCACGGGCGCTGGTCCGGGCATATCCAAAAAGTAATGCAGCAGGCCCCTTTCCGCGCTGATGGGCAATCATTCAGCCCGCAAGTTGCTGATGAGACTCTGCTCTGGCTCAGCACCGCGCCTCTCACGCAGGCATCTCTAGGAACTCCGGTGCCGGGCACACCCACAGTCGTGACTACGCCGCAAACCAGTTCCTCAATTATCCCGCGTTCCGACACGAACTTCTCCGCTTCCCCCCTGGATGCCTCGATCGAGGGACAGGTGTTGATGCAACCGCTCAGTGACGATGGGTTGACTCCTCCGGTTTCGATTAACACCACCGGCCCGGCTCACGCGCTGCAAGTCGGCTCCGGTTTCGCGCTATGGCAGATCGGCAAGGGATATGAAATGTGGGATGTGTCCACGCAGAGCGATGTCTCAATAGGCCACGTGCTGGACACTGCCGCGTTTCTGGCCGTCAACGGCGGCTCAGCCGTCTGGACGGAAACCACGACAACATCGACTGCTACCCCGATCGGCTCCGGTGGGACGCTGCCGGGCGTGCAGATCTTCACATTTAACTGGCCGAAGTAGTCACGCATAGCCAAAATGCGGCCAGCCGAAGATGGCTGGCCGCTCTCTTACATAGTCGGCTGCTATGAATTGCCCGTAATTTCGTCACCTTCAAGCGACTCTTTGCTCAACTCGACAACGTCGATACCTAACTTTTGTGCCAGCGTCGGGTCGAGGCGCACCAGGTGTTCTTTGATTTCCAGGTGCTGTTCCTCGATGCGCTTGACGAGTTGGAACAGGACTGTATCCTGGTGGTCGAGGTGGTCCATGATGTTGCGGACTTCTTCTTCGCCTTTGGTGTTGCAGTGGTAGTCGCTTTCGGCCATTAACCGATCCTTTTCGGATTGGCGATTCTGGGACATCATCACAAACGGAGCCGCGTATGCCGCTTGAAAACTCAATGCTAAATTCAAGAGTATGAAGGGATAGGGGTCCCAGCGAAAAACGATGCCGGTGATGTTCAAAGCTAACCAGATGGCGAGAATTATGCTCTGTATAATAATGAACCGCCAACTTCCAACAGTCCCCGCCACCGTATCTGCCACCTTCTGCCCGACAGTGAGCCGCTCATCCGCGACCTCGTTGACATTAATAACAGCCGGGTGGTTGTGCTTGAACGTGGGAAACTTAAAATAAATCCCCTCTAACAGATTTTTGTACTCACGAGGGGCCTGAGCATTATTTTGTACAACATTTCGAGAAGCGGGGGTAATGTCCATACGATTGCTCCTTTGCGGTGATCAGCACCCCAGCAGTTTTGCGATCAACATACGCTGAACCTCGCTGGTGCCTTCACCGATTTCATTGATCTTGACGCTGCGCCAGTAGCGTGATACCGGGTATTCGTCCATAAAGCCGTAACCGCCATGAATCTGCACGGCTTGATCGGCTGCGCGCTTAGCCGTCTCGGAGGCGAAGAGTTTCGCAATCGATGCCTCGCGTGTGTACGGCTTCCCCTGCATATGCAACCAGGCAGCCTTATAATACATTAAACGCGCCAGTTCTATTTCTGTATCCATATCGGCCAGTTTGAATTGAATGGCCTGGAATGAACTGATGGGTTGTCCGAATTGCTTGCGTTCTTTGGCATAGGCGAGCGCCGCGTCCAGACACGCCTGCGCCAGCCCGGTAGAGAGCGCGGCGATGGCGACGCGCCCGGCGTCGAGTATCTGCATGAACTGTTTGAAACCGTCGCCCGGTTTCCCCAGGATATTCTCGCCTGGCACGATACAGTCCTCGAAGGAGAGCGGGCGCGTATCAGATGCCTTCCAGCCCATCTTCTTGTAGGGCTGGCCGATGTAATAGCCCGGCGTGTTTTTGGGTACGATGATATTGGTAATCTCGTTTCCACCGTTGCGCCGCTCGCCCGTCACAGCGGTGATGGTGACGCCGCCCGTCATCTCGGTTCCGGCGTTGGTGATGAAGCTCTTCGAGCCGTTGATATGCCATGCCCCATCACGCAGCACGGCGCGTGTCTGCGTCCCTCCAGAGTCGGAGCCAGCGCCCGGCTCGGTCAGGCCGAATGCCCATAGTTGCTTGCCGCTCGCCAGCGATGTCAGGTAATGCTCCTTCTGCTCGTCGCTCCCGAAAAGGAAGAAGGGGGTAGCTCCCAGCGAGGTATGCGCCTCCATCGTGATGCCGACCGAGACATCTCCGCGCGAGATTTCTTCGATGGCCAGGCAGTACGAGAGAAAGTCCGCCCCCGCACCGCCGTACTGCTCCGGAAAAGGCAGCCCTAACAGCCCCAGCTCGCCCATGCTACGAATGATGTCATACGGAAATTCGCCGGTTCGATCCATCTCCTCGGCTTTCGGCATAATCTCCTGTTCCGCGAAATCCCGGCAAGTCTGCCGGATAGCCTGCTGCTCCTCGTTGAGTGCAAAGTCTACCATGGTAATCTTTTCTCCTTTATCATGCCTGAATCTCAGTTGGAAGCGAAAGTGACGTGCATCTTTGCTCTGTTACAACTATTATATCAAAAGAAGAAGGCATGTTCACAAAAAATCCTCCTGGTCGCGCGGCCAGGAGGATTTTTTGTGAATGGGTGCTTTACACGGCGGTTTCGCCGCTGGCAGAGGTATTTGCCCCCACGCCTTTGCGCAGCATGGGAACCTTGTCGAGCGCCTCCCAGGGCGCGTCGATGTCGGTGCGCCCGAAATGGCCGAAGGCGGCGGTTGGCTGGTAGATCGGACGGCGCAGGTTCAACGCCTGGATGATGCCCGCAGGGCGCAGGTCGAAGTGTTCGTGGATCAGGCGGATGATCTCTTCGTCGGAGACCGTGCCTGTGCCGAAGGTTTCAACGAAGAGCGAGAGCGGGCGCGCTACGCCGATAGCGTAGGCCACCTGTAACTCCAATCGCTCGGCCAGTCCTGCTGCCACGATGTTCTTGGCGATGTGTCGCACGGCATAGGCTGCCGAGCGGTCCACCTTGGTCGGGTCTTTGCCGCTGAAGGCTCCGCCGCCGTGCCGCGCCATGCCACCGTAGGTATCGACGATGATCTTGCGTCCCGTCAGCCCCGCGTCGCCCATCGGCCCGCCGGTCACGAAACGCCCCGTGGGGTTGACGAAAATCTTGGTTTTGCCATCGATCAGGTGGGCGGGAATGACCGGCTTGATGATGTAGTCGATGACATCCTGGCGAATCTGCTGCTGATCGATGTAGGAGGCGTGCTGTGTGGAGACGACGACCGTATCGACGCGCACAGGCCGGCCATACTCGTACTGTACCGTCACCTGGCTCTTGCCATCGGGTCTCAGGTAGGCCATCGGGCCGTTGCCATTCCACGATTCGCGCCGCACGACTGAAAGGTGGCGTACCAGCTTGTGAGCGAGGCTGATGGTCAGAGGCATGTATTCGTCGGTCTCGTTGCAGGCGAAGCCGATCATCATACCCTGGTCGCCGGCTCCCACGCTCTCCAGTTCGTCATCGCTGAGCAGCGTGATCTCGCCTTTGGTCTCCAACGAGCGGCTGACGCCCAGGTCGATGTCGGGGGACTGCTTGCCGATGGAGGTGACGATGCCACAGGTGCGGTAATCGAAGCCGTACTCGGCGTTGATGTAGCCGACCTGCTCAATGGTTTTGCGCACGATAGCGGGCATATCGACCCAGGCGGTAGTGCTGATCTCACCGGCCACCAGCACGAGGCCGGTGGTGGTAGCGGCTTCGCAGGCCACGCGCGCGGTGGGGTCCTGCGCCAGAATTGCGTCGAGCACGCCGTCAGAAATCTGGTCGCAGAGTTTGTCGGGGTGTCCTTCCGTGACAGACTCACTCGTAAAAAATGTTTTGGAATTGGTCATAAAGTTACTCATTGGTCAGGCTGTGCTTCCTTTCTTCGCGCCATACCAGGTACAAAAAACCCCCTGAAAGATTCAGGGGGTGCAGCGTCTTAGGGCTTCAATCCCCTCATCTTGCGGAATATTCCGCCGGAATTGGCACCCTTCCCGCGTCGTGCGACACGGATGGGTTGCCGGGCTTCGTCGGGCCGTTTCCCTCCACCTCTCTTGATGAGAGCAGTTCATGCTTCATGTGTTCAGTTGTTGATGTGCAACGTGCTTATGAATAGTATATATGAGGGCCAGAGAGGAAGTCAAGGAAAGCTTACTCGACCGCTGTGAAGCAATGCTTCGCCAGCCACTTCTCCAGCCAGCACTCAAGCTCATGTGGCGGCAGCGGGCACGTGAGGAAGTACCCCTGGGCGACATCACAATCCAGCCTGGTTAGAAGATCGAAGGATGCCTCGTCCTCGACGCCTTCCACGACTACTTTCAATCCGAGGCTGTGAGCCATTGTCACCGTTGATCTCACGATCGTCTCGTCGGCAGCTTCTTCGGTGATATGTCGTACAAAGGAACGGTCGATCTTCAGCTCATTGACGATCAGGCGTTTCAGGTAGGCCAGCGAGGAATAGCCTGTGCCGAAATCGTCGATGGAACTGCGGATGCCGAGCGCGTCAAGCTGCTTTAACACCTCCAGCGTATGCTCCGGGTCGGCCATGGCCGCGCTCTCCGTAAGTTCCACGCGCAGGTTTCGGGAGGGAACGTCATATTGCTCCAGAAGGGCCAGAATGGTGGAGGGCAGTGACGTGTCGCGCAGATCCCACATCGAAAGGTTTACAGCGATTTCCAGGTCGATGCCCGCCAGGAGCCACTCCTGGCACTGGCGCAGCGCCTCTTCCAGCACCCAGCGGGAGAGCGACATGATGATGCCTGTCTGCTCCGCCAGGGGAATGAACTGATCGGGTGGAATGAAGCCAAGCGTGGGGTGCTGCCAGCGAATGAGTGCCTCGACCCCATACATCCTGCCGGATTTCATCTCGACCTTCGGTTGATAGTATAACCGAAATTCGTTCGCCGCAGCCGCCTGGCGCAAGTCTCGTATCATGTCGAGACGCCTGGCGGAGTCCTCTTCGTAACTGGCCTCGTAGAGCGCGAACTCCTGGTGCAGGTGCTTTGCCATGTACATGGCCACGTCTGCTGTGCGCAGGAGCGTAATCGGCTCGCTGCCGTGCAGGGGATAGATTGCCCCACCGATACTGACATCGATCTGAACCGGGTGGCCTTCGAGGGTGAATGGCTCATCCAGGATGGTATGTACCATCTCTATCACCTCGTAAAGCTGATTCTCGCTTGCCAGAGGCTGCATGACGGCGAACTCATCGCCGCTCAGCCGCGCGATAGTGCAAGATTCCGGTAAGACCTGTTTCAGACGTTCGGCCAACTCCTGTAAAATGGTATCGCCCATATGATGGCCGAAGGTATTGTTGATATCTTTGAAGCGATTGAGGTCGAGTGTGAGCAGCGCCACCTGCCCTGCCTGCTGGAGCACTGTTTTTTGTATCTCTTGCTCCATGTAATCAAGCAGCAGGCTACGGTTCGGCAGGTCGGTCAGTGCATCGTGCAGTGCCAGGTAGCGCAGTTCTTGCTCGATGATAATGCGCTCGGATATATCATGCGCATTGATAATAAACCCCTCGATCTGCGGGTCATCGAAGCAGTTCCGTCCGATCGCTTCGAGGGTAATCCAGGAGCCGTCGGCGTGGCACGCCCTGCACTGCGTGCGCGCCAGCGCCCCATTTTCCTCAAACGCGGCCTCCCATGATTGCAGTACGTATTGCTTGTCGTCAGGATGAATAAATGCAAAGATGTTTTTCCCCAGCAGATGCTCTGGTGAATAACCCATCATGCGCTGGTGTGATGGGCTGACATACTGGTAGACGCCTGTCTTGTTCACAATGAAGACAAGATCATTCCCTTGCTCCGCGAGCGAGCGATATTTATGCTCGCTGGCGACCAGTGCCTCCTCCGCTTTCACTCGACTGGTGATATCTGTTGCAATGCCGATGATACCACAAACCTGCCCTCGTTGATCGTATTGCGGAGTGTAGTGTGTTTCGAAGGTGACGCCTCGAATCCGCGAAATGTCGGTAAACTCTTCTCCATTCAGAGCGCGCATGATACGCTCGAGTCCACCTGGAACATCCCGGTAAAACTCGAATATGGAGACACCGACCAGAGTTCCCGACGCAAGCCCAAGTCCCTTCAGCCCTCTTCCAGATGAGAACGTGATGATACCTTCCGTATTAATAGCGAAGAAGACAATCGGCGCGTTGGTGATAAGGGCGTGCAGGGCATTTTCTGAAAACATCGTTCCCCACGCCGGGATCGGAAGCTGTTGTATCGAATCTTCCCTGGATGGGTCGTATACCTGCGATTGCTCGCTCGTCGAAAGGGGCGGGTGCTCTTCGATTTGTTTCATCATGCTTTCACCAGGCGTGCATACAGAGAACAGGCGAGGCGGAAACACTCTGCCTGTATTTCCCTATCGGCACGCCTGTCATGATCTGTAGCGGTGACCACTTGAACTCTTACTTTTTAGCATCTCCGACGTATACCTTAAGTAATGGCTTTTTTACCAACCCGAGCCTTAGTACCCTGGGTGCCAGCCGCGAGGATGCATGACGAGTCTTTGTTTGGCGTGGGGTAGTTAGATTTCCGCTTTTGCACGCAAGAGAAAGAAGAGTTATCCAGGAGTACAAGTGTTCAATTAGATCATGTGAAGGAATGGATGTATGTCGAATAAACCGGCTATTTTGGCCGAGGGACTTCAAAAAAGCTATGGAAAGACGCGCGCGCTGGATGGCATCGACCTGCTGGCCGAGGAGGGCAGCGTGCTTGGTCTGCTCGGCCCCAACGGCGCGGGCAAGACTACGGCGGTACGCATCCTGACGACGCTGCTGCGTCCCGACGCCGGCCACGCGGAGGTTGCGGGCCTTGATGTCGTGAAGGACGCGAATAAACTACGCGCACGTATCGGCCTGGCAGGGCAGTACGCCGCCGTTGACGAAAACCTCACCGGCTTCGAGAACTTGAAGATGTTCGGGCGACTTTATCACCTCTCCGGCAACGTGGCAAAACGCCGCGCCGAGGAACTACTCGAACGCTTCGAGCTGGCGGACGCGGCGGGTCGCGTCGTTAAGACCTACTCCGGCGGGATGCGCCGTCGCCTCGACCTGGCTGCCAGTCTCATCATCGCCCCTCCGATACTCTTCCTGGACGAGCCGACCACCGGTCTTGATCCGCGCGGTCGCCTTTCCATGTGGGATGTCATCAGTAGTCTGACCGCCTCCGGCACCACGGTATTACTGACCACTCAGTACCTGGAGGAAGCCGATCAGCTCGCCGACCAGATCGTTGTCGTTGACCTGGGGCGCGTCATCGCCAAAGGTACCTCTAATGAACTGAAGGAGCTGGTGGGAGGCGAGCGCCTCGATATCACCATTTCGCCGGGCGGCGACTTGAACGCTGCTATGCAGGTCATGCGCCCGTACAGCGTGGGAGAGATGCAGGTCGATACGCATCAACGCCGCCTGATCGTGCCGGTCACGCACGGCGCGCAGCAGTTGATCGCGGTCGTGCGCGACCTCGACGAGGTCGGCATTCCCCTGGACGACCTGGCGCTGCGCCGCCCGACCCTGGATGACGTTTTCCTGACACTCACCGGTCATGCCTCCGAGATGGAAGCACTGCCTGATGATACAACGGCCTCACAACTTATGGCGAGGAGTTCACGATGAACATAGCCAATTTCCGCACGGCGGAATCTTTAGTCCCCAAGGCCCGCCCACCCTACTACTGGACGATTGCCGACGCGCTCGTGCTGGCGAAGCGTCACCTGGTGCAGATCCCGCGCATTCCCGACGAGTTGATCTTCGCCACCATCCAGCCCATTATGTTCGTGCTGCTCTTCCGTTACGTCTTCGGCGGGGCCATCGCCGTCCCTGGTGCGAGCTACGTGAACTACCTGATGCCGGGCATCTTCGCCCAGACGGTCATCTTCGGAGCGACCACCACCGGCATCGGCCTGGCCAATGACCTGCAGCGCGGCCTGGTTGATCGCTTTCGCTCGCTGCCCATGGCGAAGTCCGCCGTCCTGACGGGCCGCACGATCTCCGACCTGATACGTAACACCTTCGTTGTGATCATCATGTGGACCGTTGGCCTGCTGGTTGGCTTCCGGCCAGAAGGCAATGTGTTGTCCTGGTTCGCGGCTGCCGCCATCCTCCTGCTCACAAGCTTCGCCTTCTCTTGGATTTCGGCCACCATCGGCCTGCTTGTCCATAGCGTGGAAGCGGCGCAGTCGGCTGGCTTCATCTGGCTCTTCCCGCTCACCTTCGCCAGCAGCGCCTTCGTCCCGACCCAGAGTATGCCCGGCTGGCTGCGTGTCTTCGCGGAACACCAGCCCGTCTCGCTCATCGTCAACGCCGTGCGCGGCCTGCTGCTCAACAATCCCGATTTCACGACCATCTGGCAGGCACTGGCCTGGTGCGCAGGCATCCTGATCGTCTTCATTCCCGTGGCTGTCTGGGCCTACGGACGCAGAACCGCGAGATAATAGCCGCGTTTATACCTGGGCGCGCTTACATTTGCGTAAGGACGCGATTTATCGCGTCCCTACGATTATTTGGATGCCTATAAACTCTGCTCTGTACTGCTGACTTGCATATATGTAGTATGAGAAGTTATGCTACATACAAATTGCGTTTGAATTGCAAGCAGCAAGGAGTGTCGTATGTCTCAGACAACCGGAGCGAGAAGTATCGATTGGCAAGCGGCAGGAGAGGAGACTGTTGCGCTGCTGCGCGACCTGCTCCGCCTGGATACGCGCAACCCGCCCGGCAACGAGGTGCGCGCCGCCGAATACCTGCGTAATCTCTTCGAGGCCGAAGGCATCCCAGGCGAAATCGTGGGGCCGAGCGCGGATCGCGGCACGTTCATCGCGCGCCTCAAGGGCGATGGCTCGGCTCCCCCGCTCTTGCTCATGTCGCATACCGATGTGGTCGCGGTCGAGCCGGAGAAGTGGACGCACGACCCGTTCTCCGGCGATATCGCCGACGGCTTCATCTACGGACGCGGCGCGCTCGACATGAAGCAGATGGTCACTATGGAGGCCATGATTATGCTGCTGTTGAAGCGCGCCGGTGTGCCGCTCAAGCGCGACGTGATCTATATGGCCGAAGCCGACGAGGAGTGCGGCGGGTACGCTGGCGCGGGCTGGGTTGTCGAACACTGCCCGGAGAAGATACAGGCCGAGTACGCCCTGAACGAGGGCGGCGGGAGCGGCTTCGAGATGCTTGGCCTCCGTTATTATCCCGTGCAGACGGCAGAAAAGGGAACGGTGCGCTTCCGCATACGCACCTTCGGGAAACCGGGACATGGCTCGGTACCCCACAACGAAAACGCTATTCTCAAACTGGCAACCATCCTGGCAGGTTTCACTCCGAACCTGCTGCCGGTGCATTTCACCGACACGCTGCGCGGCTATATTGCCGGAATCGCCGCGACGCAACCGCCGGATGTAGCAGCGGAGTTGCACGCGGTGCTGGAGGACGAGGCCAGCGCCGACGCTGCCGTAGATCGCCTGCCTATCGAGGCCAACCTCAAGCAGCGCATCCACGCCATGCTGCGCAACACCATCACCCCGACCATGCTCAAGGCCGGGTCGCAGATCAACGTTATCCCCTCGGAGGCCGAGGCGAGTGTTGATGGGCGTCACCTCCCAGGCTGGACGCCGGAGATGTTTCTGCAAGAGTTGCGCAGCGCCATCGGCGATGAGGTGGAGATCACGCTGCTTGAGCCTTCGACACCGCTAGAAGCCGACCTGGAATCGCCGCTCTATCACGCTATCACCGCTGTCCTGCAAGAGCACGATCCCCAGGCTGCCACCGTCCCCTTCCTGCTGACGGGAGGTACCGATGCCAAGCACGTCACAAGACTCGGTACAAAGGTTTACGGTTTCATTCCTGGCCTCTACGCCGGTGATGGCGAAGGCCGGCGCGTGCATAGCCACGACGAACGCATAGCCATAGCCTCGCTCAAATGGGGCGTGCGCATCCTCTACGAGGTCGTCGAACGCTTCGCCGGCAGCGAATGACAGCCATTAGAGGTTGAACCAACAAATGCAGAGGCTAGAAGCAATGGAAATGAGCCACCCGCCTGCCACCCCCCGGATGCCCCTTGTGGGCATTCAGGGGGTGGCGCGCCATTCGCTGCCAGTAATACTGGCTTTGCTCGCGCTCGTGCTGGCAAGCTGCGGCGACACGCCAGCCACGCCGGTTGCCATTACCCCATTGGCGCTGACGCCGGTCGCCTCTGGCACAGTAGGCGCGGCGAGCACGCCGCCGCCCGCGAGCGATATCGACTGGACGACCTATCACCGCGATAACGCACGCGATGGCTATGTCGCTTCAACGCCCGACCCGCGCTCGCTCAGCCAGGCATGGAGCGCGCAGCTCGACGGCGCGGTGTATGCCGAGCCGCTGGTGGTTGGCGGGCGCGTGATAGTAGCGACGGAGGGCGATACGCTCTACGCGCTCGATAGAACGACGGGCAAGGCGCTCTGGCGGACCAACGTCGGCACGCCGGTACAACAATCCACGCTGCCTTGCGGCGACATCGACCCGCTGGGTATTACCGGCACGCCCGTCTACGACCCGGCGACAGGGCTGGTCTTCGCCGTGGCCGAGGTGACTGGCCCGGCGCATATCCTGGTCGGTGTCGATGCCGCGACGGGCAAATTGCTTGTGCGTCGCTCCGTCGATATCCCCGCCATGGACCCGAGGGTTCACCAGCAGCGAGCCGCGCTGTCGCTCTATAAAAACATGGTGTACGTGGCTTACGGCGGCCTCGATGGTGACTGCGGCAATTATCACGGAACTGTGGTGGCCTCGCGCACGGATGGCAGCGGGCCGCTGCTCTCCTACCAGGTTCCCACCGAGCGCGAGGGCGGCATCTGGGCACCATCGGGGCCGGCCATTGATAACGACGGGAATATCTTCGTTGCGGTCGGCAATGGAGCAGCCACCGATGGCGATTGGGACAAGACCGATTCGGTGCTGCGCCTCTCACCGACATTGAGCCTGGAAGACGGCTTTGCGCCCGATCAGTGGCCGCAGGACAACGCCTCTGATGCCGATCTCGGCTCGATGGGGCCTTTGCTTCTACCCGGCGGGCTGATCTTCGCCGATGGCAAGTCTGGCCTGGGCTACCTGCTCCAGGCCAGCAAACTCGGAGGCGTGGGCGGCCAGCTCCAGGTAACTACTGTCTGCCACGCCTTCGGAGGCTCTGCCGCGCTCGGCACAACCATCATCGTACCCTGCACCGATGGCATACGCGCGGTGCAGCTTGGCTCAGGTTCCTCTGGCCCCAGCCTGAACGTTACCTGGCAGGCCCCGTCGCAGGTCAGCGGCTCGCCCGTCATCGGCGGTAACACCGTCTACAGTCTCGACCCCGGCGGCACGCTCTACGCGCTCGACATCTCCAACGGCAACACGCGCGCCTCGATCCAGGTTGGAGCCGCCTCGCGTTTCGCCTCCCCTACGCTCTCAGGAAACCTGGTACTGGTGGGAACGCTCAACGGCGTGACCGCCATAGATATCGGGTGATCGCGCTCCCTCCCGTCCTTAGATAGCTAGTAGCAACTTTTCTTACGCTTTTATTCCCGGCATTGCAAAAGCACTTCAGGCTTGACGAAGTATCAATGTTATGCTATAATTATATCGTAGTACGATATATATACTGTCCCATGTATTACTACATTAGCCTGAAGGCGCAGATGTATGAAATCCTGTATGAAGAAAGATAAGCGTAGTGCTAAGAGTCGAAGATGCATCTGGAGATTTCCAGGTGCCAGTAAGACTGAAACAAAGGAGTAAGAACATGTCAACGTTGACATCTTTGGTGAAAAGCGGCAAGCGCAAGATCATCAAAATACAGACAGAAGAGCCAGTAGAACGTGAGCGAAAAAGCAGAAGAGCCAGGCAGGAACTCCCTGAGAGCGCTGGACTCAATGCTTCAAAGCGAGGTTTTCTGGGTCGTCCTGATCCGGGAGTACCGCGGGGATTTCTAGGTCGCCCCGATCCGGGTGCATCGCGGGAATTTCTGGGTCGCCCTGATCCGGGAGTATCGCAGGATGTTACCAAACCTCAATAGGGATAGTGGGACTAAAGCTAATCCACCTGTAGCTGCTGTATCAGCATGGCCACCAGCCCGGTCCAGCCAGTCTGGTGGCTCGCGCCGAGACCCGCGCCGCTATCACCGTCGAAGTATTCGTGGAAGAGGAGATAATCACAGTGATAAGGATCGTCCTGTACTCCCTCCTGCGTGCCTTCGCGCTTCCCCTCGTATGGGCGATGGCCAGTTTCGTCGCGGATGAAGAGGCGAATCAGGCGGCGTGAGAGTTCGCAGGCCACGTCGTCCAGGTTTGAATAGCAGCCCGAACTCGTGGGGTATTCGACCACGAAGTCGTCGCCGTAGTAGTCGGAGAAGGTGCGCAGCGCCTCGAGCAGCAGGTAGTTGATGGGGAACCAGGTAGGGCCGCGCCAGTTGGAGTTGCCGCCGAACAGTCCCGTGCGCGACTCGGCGGGTTCGTAGGCGACGGTGTGCGTGACGCCATCGACGGTCAGCGTGTAGGGATGCACGGCGTGATATTTGCTGAGCGAGCGTATGCCGTAGTCGCTCAGGAACTCTTCGGGCGCGAGCATGTGCGCAAGCAGCCGCTTGAGCCGCTCGCCCTGCACGAGCGCCAGCAGGTGACGCTCCCCCGCCTCTGAGTGCTGGCGGTGAGCCACAAGGCGCATCAGGTCGGGCCGGTGCGTCAGGTACCATGTCAGGTGATAGTGAAACCTGGGCAACGCGTGCAGCGTCTCCGGCTCCAGCGTCTCCACCGCGCACAGTGGGATCAGCCCGACCAGCGAGCAAATCTTCATTGGCAGGTGCGAGCCGTCGGGCCGGTTCAGCACGTCGTAGAAAAAGCCGTCCTCGTCGTCCCAAAGGCGTATGCCTTCGTCGGCGATGTTGTTCATAGCTGCCGCAATCGCCAGGAAATGCTCGAAGAACTTGAGCGCGATATCTTCATAGACCGGGTTGGCGAGTGCCAGTTCCAGCGCGATGGTCATCATATTCAGGCAGAACATGCCCATCCAGCTTGTGCTGTCGCATTGTTCCAGGTGGCCGCCCGTGGGCAGCGGCGCGCTGCGGTCGAATACCCCTATGTTGTCCAGGCCCAGGAAACCGCCCTGGAAGACGTTCTTGCCCTCCGAGTCCTTGCGATTGACCCACCACGTGAAATTGATGAGCAGCTTGTGAAAAGCGCTCTCCAGGAACATGCGGTCGGCGTGCCCGCTCTGCTGGCGGTCGATCTTGTAGACCTGCCACACTGCCCACGCCACGACGGGCGGGTTGACATCATCGAACGACCATTCGAAGGCCGGAAGCTGCCCGTTGGGGTGCATATACCACTCGCGCAGTAACAGGTCGAGCTGGCTTTTGGCGAAGACGCTGTCAACCAGGGCCAGCGGCAGGCAGTGGAAGGCCAGGTCCCACGAGGCGTACCAGGGATACTCCCACTTGTCAGGCATGGACATGACGCGCTCGTTGTACAAATGCCGCCATCCCGCGTTGCGCCCATAGCACCGCTGCGCCGGCGGCGTGGGCTGCGCCGGATCGCCCTGTAGCCACTGCTCGACGATGTAGTGATAGAACTGCTTGTTCCAGAGCATCCCCGCCAGTGCCTGTCTCTGCACGCGGTACGTCTCCGCGTCCAATCCCACCGGCTGCAAGGCTGCGTAAAACTCGTCGGACTCGCGCTTGCGCCGCTCAAAGATTGCATCGAAGTCAGCGAAGGGGTCATCGCGTGGCTCGTTGCGCGTCACGCGCGTGAGTCGCAGCCGCAGCGTGAGCGTGTCACACGCCTCGACAGTGCGTGTATAAAGGGCAGCCGTCTTCGTGCCAACACGTGCCGGGTTGACCGCTTCGCGCCTGCCATCTACGAGGTAGTCGTGAAAGGCATCCTTGACATATGGCGTGGCGTTGCGCGCTCCGAACAGACGCAGCGCGTTCGTCTCATTCTCCGTGAACAGCAGATCGTCAGCCGCCTCGCAATAGAGATGATAGCTGGCGAGCGAATAATGTTCGGCCTCGATGCAGGGTATGGGAGATGATGCCTGTCGCATAGTCGGCCTGTGGTCGTCCAGTCCCCATGACCAGGTATTGCGAAACCACAACGTCGGCAGGACATGCAGCGCCGCCGCCTCAGGTCCGCGATTGATGGCGCTGACACGGATCAGGATATCGTCTTCGGCGGCTTTAGCATACTCCACAAACACGTCGAAATAGCGATGATCGGTGAAGACTCCCGTATCTGCCAGTTCGAACTCCGGCGCTTGCCTGCCGCGCCGTGCGTTCTCCTCCTCCAATTGCTGGTAGGGGAAGGCCGCCTGCGGATACTGGTAGAGCATACGCATGTAACTGTGGGTGGGAGTGCTGTCCAGGTAGTAGTACACTTCCTTCACGTCCTCGCCGTGGTTGCCCTGCGGTCCCGCCAGCCCGAACAATCGCTCCTTGAGGATAGCATCCCGCCCATTCCACAGCGCGACGGCGAAGCACATCTGCCCCTTGTCGTCGCTGATGCCCGCCAGTCCGTCCTCGTTCCAGCGATACGCCCGCGAGCGCGCCATGTCATGCGGAAAATAGTCCCACGATGAGCCATCGGCGCTATAATCCTCGCGCACCGTCCCCCACGACCGCTCGCTGAGGTACGGCCCCCAGCGCAGCCAGGGATCGCCGGTATACGGCAGCCCCTGCTGGCGGTCGCGTTCAACTTCCTTCGTGACGCGAGCGAACTCCATACAGCACCCCCTGCGCGCAAAATCTGGCCCAGGAATACACATCTCAGCCGGTGATATACCTACTATTATAGAACATAGACGCTGGCTCCCTGTTGCTTTCTTTCATAAAAAACTCATCTGGGGGTAATTACCGCGCTATGCCGCAACCATCCACAGCATCGTCGAACGCCGTCAAGTGCTGGACGTGCCGGAAATCCGCCTGCGGTCCTGCGAGCATCGGCTGGAAGCCATCTGTTGTCCCCAGTGCCACACCATCAGCCGTGGCAGGTTTCCCACTACGGTCAGCGCCCCTGTGCAATATGGACCCAACCTGCAAGCGTTGGCGGTGTATCTGCACCAGGGACAATTGCTGCCCACGGCGCGCACCTGCGAGACGCTCAGCGCGATGTGTGGGTGTCAGGTCTCGGAAGCCACCTTGCTTCAGTGGAGTGAACTGGCCGCCGAGCGACTGGCCCCGACGGTTGAGCGCATTGCTGATCTGATCGCGGCTGGCTCCTTGCAGCAGGGAGATGAGACAGGTATCCGCGTGTATGGGATGCTGCAGTGGCTGCATGTGAACAGTACCCGCTTCCTCACGCATCTGGCCTGGCATGGGTCGCGAGGCCGACAGGCCATGGACGAGATCGGCATCTGGCCGCGCTTTAGCGGGCGCGGGATGCATGACCGCTTTGCCAGCTATGATGCCTATGACTGTGCGCACAGCATCTGTGGAGCCCACCTGCTGCGCGATTGTGCGGCAGTGGCCGAGCAGGTGCATCAGTCGTGGGCCAGCGACATGCACGACTTCTTGCTCGCGCTGCATGAGGCGTGCCAGCACTGGCGTCTGCGCCACCTGCACGCCGTTCCCCCTCTTGAGCGCGACGACTGGGTCGCACGCTATTTCGAGATTTTGGCAGCTGGCTATGCGGCTCAACCACCTCCACCGGTCACTTCTGCTGGCAAACGCAAAGGCAGACCCAAGCAAAGCCCCGCCAGGAATCTGCTGGATGCGCTCATGGCGCGTGCCGAACAAGTGCTGGCCTTGCTCGACGACCTGCGCATTCCTTTTACCAACAACCTGGCCGAGCGGGACCTGCGCTGGGCCAAAGTGCAGCAAAAGATCTCTGGCACGTTTCGCAGCGCCAGCGGAGCCACCGCGTTTTGCCGCATCCGCAGTTATTCGGAATTAATCTGGCAATCGAATAAGCTCTGCTATTGCAGTATTTGTAGATGTGCCCGTTCTACCCGTGTTTCCCCCTGGTCTGTCAGCGCAGACCAGGGGGTTTTTGGTCGTTGGTGGATGGGAAGACGGGGAAAGTAGCCATGAGGAGGCTGCGGAGCCTGCCGATGGCCTCACGCAGGGCAGGGGGCGCTGCCACACCTCCTGGGAGGTGCGTTGGGGGTTCGCATTCGCTGGCTGGTGGTCGGGGGCCAGCGGGTAGGGCAAGCTAGATCACCTGACCGAGGCAGGTGGTGAGCAAGCCAGCATTGCGGTCGCGCGCGCGTTGCAAGGCCAGCGCATTGACCACCAGGTAGGTCAGCGTGTTGAGCGTGCGCACCGAGCCGATGTTACGCACCTTGGGACGTTCCAGACCGAGGGCTTTGGCGTGGCTGTTGCCCCGTTCGGTACTGGTGCGCTGGCGGTAGACGGCTTTGTAGAGCGGACTCTCCCGATCTAAGGTGACGCGCTGGATGCCCCCTGCTTCCCAGTTGACATCCTTGACGCACCCCTTGCCTTTGGCGAATTGCTCATGGGAGCAGGTTTCCCCGGTCTTCTCTGGGAAGAGCAAGGGACATTGGAAGCGCTGAGCCCGATAGCCGTAGGTATGATTGAACTGCTTGGTGGGATGCATGGGCAAGCCGATGGGGCAGCGAGGTGTGCCATCAGGCAGGCGAGCTAAGGGAGTCTGGCGGTGCTGGTTGAGCGGGATGGCCGCCATGCCACCTCGGGAGGCGGGACCTTGATAGCAGTACCAGGCATCGAAGGCCGCATCCGCCGTCAGGTGGGTGGGAAAGGTAGCCCAGGGTGGCCACCGTCGCCAGGGAGAGCGGGGCAAAGTAGGTAATATCGCCCTCGTTGAAGGGTTGGGTGTACTCGGCCAGGATCACATCGCCGTAGACCGGGTCGGTACAGGTGGCGATGCCGGAGCCATAGCCGAACAGGCTTTCCTTTTTTTCGGTGGTGGTGCCATCGGGTTGCACCTGGTTGCTGCTCTTCTTGACGCCCAGCCGACAATCGGGGTCGCCCTTGGGGATATGGGTGACATCGAAGGGGCCTCCGCCTTCGACGCGCACGTAGACGCGCGGGTTGTTCTCGCGCACCCAGGCGTAGCTATGGGTCACATCGAAGGCCACCACCTCGCCCAGGCCGGGGATTTCCTCGCGCAAGTCTTGCACCGTCTCAGCGAGCAGGGTTTGCAGCACGCTTTGGGAGAGGGTGCGTTGTTTTTCGCGGAACCAGCGCGCGGTGGGCACGGTACGCTCGATATCGAAGCCGTAGGGCTGCGTGATGTCGAGCACCGGACGGAAGCCCAATTCGAGCACGAGCAAGGGATGCTCGACCAGAAAGCGGCGCAAGCGCGTGCAGCAGGTCAAGCCCTCAGCGACCTTGAGCAGCAGAGCTTTGAGATAGGCACGTGGCGGGTGCGGGCGTCGACCCGGACGCGAGGGGTCGATCACCGGTTGGGGCACGACGCTCCACTCAAACAAGGCAAAGAAGGCGCGGCAGCGTTGCACGAGTGGGTCATAGCCCAGCAGGTGGATCATCGTTTGCTGGTCAAACATGTGCGAGTATGGTATGATGCTCATGGTTCACTCCTTGCGGCACAGCATGGGAACAATGTACAGTTCTACTGTGCTTGCAAGTGGGGATCCTGTCAAGCCCTGCCCCATGACACTGCTTGCTTGTTAGGAATTACTTCCGACCCTCCCGGCTGGGATTGAAACTCAAAACTATCGACCGAAAGCGTTACGAATTCCGATGGCTGAAAGGCCGATGCGTCCCGGCTGGGATTGAGCAATTGCCGCGCTATGCCGCACCCATCCGCCCCCGGATACCCACAAGGGGTACCCCTACATGTGGGCAAGCCACCCCACGCTACCCACTCCCACATGGATATGCCGATAGCGCGATGGAGTGGTGGGGCATGGTGGTGCCTGGATATGTAGGGATACCCCTTGTGGGTATCCGGGGGGCGGATGGGTGGACTGCCCACTGGATGAGCCGCCTGCTCTTGATGGGCTTGACATAACCGTAATGCTTCGCGTATGGTAGATAGAGATGACTATGTTTTTACAAGTACGCATCCTATCCCTGAAGTAAAGGCCGGTGCCATGTCCAATCTTTTCCAACTGCTCGCGCATGAAGATGAATTTACCGACTATGCATGATGAGGTGGTTGACAACGCGCGCGCGCTCTCTTACAATTATCTTAAATTTGAAATAGTTGTGAGACATCGGAATATGGTGCGTTATGCCAGATCGTTCTGAAGTAGAGGCCGCGTTGGAATTATATGTGGTGCTTTCGCGCGCCTCTTCGTGGGTCGAGGCCCACGCCGTCCGCGATATCCGCTCGCACGACCTGAATCCTACGGAATTCGGCATCCTCGAAGCGTTGTATCATAAGGGCGCGCTGCCCTTGCAGCAGCTCGGCGAGAAGGTCCTGATCTCCAGCGGCAATATCACCTACGCTGTGGACAAACTGGAGCAGAAGCAATTGCTTGAACGCAAACCCTCGCCGCGTGACCGCCGCGTCATCTACGCCGAACTTACACCTCTGGGCCGAAACCTCCTGGCGTCCATCTTCCCCAAACACGAACAGGTCATCGAGCAGGCTGTCAGCGGCCTCTCACAAGAAGAGCAGCGTGAGGCCATCAAACTTCTCAAGAAACTTGGCCTTGCCGCCCAGAAGAGCTTCGAGAATATGGCCTGAGCAGCATCGTAGTCTTTGTAGGGGCGACCCTCGCGGTCGCCCTTGAGAAAAATTTGTAGGATAAGCTCCTTGAACCACGCGGTCGCCCTTTTTAAAAGCCTTGACAAAATCTCAATTTTGAGATATACTAATTCAAGATAAATGTTGTTCGCGGGAACTTCCATGCACAAAGGAGAACGAAGATGCAATTAGAAGGCATCCATCATATTACCGCCGTGACCGGCGATGCGTCACGCAACGTCGCGTTCTATACGCAGGTACTCGGTATGCGCTTAGCCAAAAGGACCGTCAACCAGGATGACGTTTCGGCCTATCACCTCTTCTATGGTGATGAGTTCGGCAGCCCTGGTTTTGATCTGACCTTTTTTGAATGGGCCGACATCGGCCACCACCAGCACGGCGCGGGCAGCATCTCGACCATTCTGCTTGGCGTGACGGGGCGCAAAGCGCTCGAATGGTGGGAGCAGCGTTTCAACGACTTCCACGTCTCGCATGATGGCATCCAGACGCGCGGCGAAGAAGAAACGCTTGTGCTGCCATTCCGCGACCAAGAAGGCCAGCGTTTCGAGATGGTCGATGATAAGGGAATGCTGCATTTCGTGCCGTGGAGCAAGAGCGGCATACCCGTCGAGATGGCAATTCACGGCTTTTACGCGGTGCGCTTCACCCAGCGCAGGCTTGAACCCACGACGCGCTTCCTGAGCGAGACGCTCGGCTTCCGACCTGCAGGTAAAACCTATCAACTGCCGAATCAGAACACCGTCACCGTCTACGAAGTCGGCCCCGGCGGGCCTGGCACGGAGGTTCACCTGGAGGTGGATGCCGAATTGCCGTTCCACCGCTTTGTCGGCATTGGGGGGGTGCATCACGTGGCATTCCGCACGCCCAACGACGAGGAGCATCGCCAGTGGCGCGAGCGCATCGCCCGGACGAACCCGTCCGTGACGCCGATCATCGATCGCTTCTACTTTCACTCAATCTACTTCCGCGAGCCGGGCGGCGTGCTGTGTGAGCTTGCCACCGATGGGCCAGGTTTCGCCGTGGACGAGGATGTCGCAGTGCTTGGAGAGCGCCTCTCGCTCCCGCCATTCCTGGAGCAGCATCGCGCCGAAATCGAAGCGCACCTGCATCCCATCGTCCCGCTTAATCTGTAGGGACGCGATTTATCGCGTCCACCATTGACCGGGCGTTTGTAGGGACGCGATGTATCGCGTCCACCATTGACCGTGTGTTCGTAGGGACGCGATGTATCGCGTCCACCGCCGATTTATCGGGCAGAGTAGAGTCTAGCATCAACCCGGAGGGATACACAGCATCCATGAGCGATCAACCAGGGCAGGACGCACTCCAGAGGCAGCTCGTAGAGCAAGGCGACCGCAAGATTCGCTGGGCGCAAATGCACCAGCGGCTGTTGCAGCGCCTGCACGCGCAGTTCAGCGAGACAAAGCCATTTGCAGGGCTTACCATCGGTATGTGCCTGCATGTTGAGCCGAAGACCGCCGTGTTGTGCTATGTCCTGCAGGCTGGGGGAGCCAGCGTGGTCATCACCGGCAGCCCCGGCACGACCAAGAACGACGTGGCAGCCGCGCTCAGGCAGCACGGCGTGATCGTGTATGGGCAGCAGGACGATGACATGGCTCTCCATCAAGAGCATATCCGGCAGGTCATGTCGCACGATCCGCATCTGCTGCTGGATAACGGAGCCGATCTCGTCGCGGCCTACCTCGCCAATCCGGGCCGTGGTCGCGTCATCGCCGGAACCGAGGAGACCACTACGGGAGCCAATCGCCTGCGCGCGGAGATGCCCGGCGTGTCGTCTGCCTCATCTCCTTCATTTCCCATCATCGTCATCAACGACAGCCCGCTCAAGCTCATCATCGAGAACGAACACGGCGTAGGGCCGACTATCGTCGAGGGCTTCATGCGCGAGACGAACCTGCTGGTACAATCCCGGCGCTTCGCCGTCTTCGGCTACGGCTCGGTCGGGCGCGGTATCGCGCGCACGCTGCGCAGGCTGGGGGGCCATGTCACTGTTGTGGAACCCGACTCGGTTCGGGCGTTGGAAGCTGTGCTGGACGGGATGCGCGTCACCTCGGTCGACGAGGCGTTACGAACCAACGAAGTATTTTTCACCGCGACGGGCAGACCGGGCGTCATCACAGGCGCGTCCTTCGATCTGCTGCCCGACGGCGCGATGCTAGGGAACGCCGGGCATTTCGCCTGGGAGATCGACATCGCCGAGCTGCGCCGCCGCGCCGTCTCAAGCGAGCGTTTCCGCGAATGGGTAGAACTCTTCACGCTCGCCGATGGCAGGCGCATTACGCTGCTGGCTGCAGGGCGAGATGCTGAACCTGGCCGGTGGCGGCGGCAACCCCATCGAGACGATGGACCTGGGCTTCGCCCTCCAGGCGCACTCCCTGGCCTATCTCGCCTCGAATTATAGCAAGCTGCCGCGCGGCCCGCAGCCAGTCCCCGGCGAAATCAACGCCGTTGTAGCTCGCTGGATGGTCGAGGCGCTCTCACGCTTCTAGTAACTCGGAAAACTGTCTCTACATGTCAGGATTTACACGTGGGCATCGTCAACACGATACGTTCGACCTGCTTGACGTGCTGCCGTTCATGGCGAGCCAGCCACTGCGCATAGAACAGCACAGTCCGTTCGAGTACCTTTCCCGCCCCCGTCACTGTCGCTGCACGCGACCAGCCTTCGTGCGGCAACGGTTCCAGGGCTGCCAGGAGATCGGCACGCTGCGTGACAAAGGAGCGCAACGAGGGCCGGAATTCCAGTTCGAGATAGTCCGTCTGCTTGATCCAGGTGCGGGGATTGACAGCCCGCAGCGTCGGCATGTCCTCGGCGATCATCGCCAGGATGCAGTTGCCCCAGACATCAGCACACGCACGGAGATGGGCAAGCACATCGCTTGCGGACCACCCATCGTGGTCGGGAGTGCTATGCAATTGAGCTGGTGACAGACCGGCAGTAAGCTCGGAGATGCGCGACGGCGTTTCTGCAAGCAGGGTCAGAACCTGCTCAATCGTGAGTGATCTGCTAGGCACGTGACGTCATCCTTCTTCTGAGGCTCAGGAAGCATTTTCATTGTTCAATTCAGCAAGTAGCTGGGTTTTGCTGATAGTGGTTCCCGTGCTTCTTTCCTTTCATCTGGGCCTTTGTGCGAATCTGCTTCTTGTCTCACAGACTACCACAAAAAGCGGTCAGAAACTGTCCTCATAGCGAATAGCGAGAAATGCTCAGGCCGTGAAGATCCATTGGTGGGCGGAGTACAGCGGGTTATTTACAACTTTCCATTGCGGGGCGGGAACGCTTGCGTCACCCTCGTAGCCTGTTGATGAAGCGATTCAGCACCGTATGTGAAGGGCGAGGGCGACGCAAGCGTCCCCGCCCCTACGATTAATCCGACTTGATTCGGGCTATGCCTGGATTTCGAAGAGGCGATCACCCCAGTTGGCGAATTGATCGCCGTTGTTGGGAATATACTGCGTAGCGAGCCAGATGCCGTTGCCCGATGGATCAAGCTGGCCGGCGGAATAGTCGCCCCAGCGTCCCACGCCGCCGAAGAGCGGCGTGCTGGTGAAGCCGTTGTCAGGACCTGTCCCGAACGCGGCAGTGTGAATGTTCCCGAAAGACTTCGCGCCAGACGGGCGCACAACGTAGGCCGCGCTCAGGTATGTGCCAGGCCCGCCAAACGAGAAGACGATGGCAGCCGTGCCATTGGAAGCCACTTCAATGTGCGGGTAGAGCAAGAACAGTCCCTGCGCGCCGATGTAGCCCTGGGCTGCAACCTTGGTGCCGGAACTGATGACGCCGCCTGAGAGCCGTGGTTTGACATCGAACCAGGCAATGCCCGAGCGCGCTCCCGCGTCACCAGGTATGTTGATCGAGGTGTCAAGCGCGCCATACAGGTGCCCGTTGATGTACTGCACCTCCTGCAAGGCGTCGAAATCGTTCGTGACGATACCGCTTGTACTCTGGGCAAAGCCGGAGTTGAAACCCGCAGGAGTTATCGCGTCTGGTGGCATGGCGTAGACCTCGCTGCTCACGACCGTGGCCGACAGGTTCGGAATGACCCCTTCGGCTACATCATCGCGGTTGGTCATGGCCCACACGCCCAGGCGCGTGTCATAGGTGTTGTTGGGGTCCAGCGAGTTCATGAAATACTCGGCGGGTGCCCAGCCGTGCTCATTGGCGGGCTGCAGGTGATAGGCAATCACGCCTGCCACGCTGAGGCCGCTAAAATGCACGACTTTCGGATTAACGACACCGGCGGTGAGCTGCGACTTGGCCAGCACATAGATCTGCGAGCCGTTGAAGAATGGCCCGAAGTTCTCGAATTCGTTGGGAACCAGGTAAACGTTGTACTGATCGACGCCCAGCACGGTGAAGTCCGGCAGGCACGGGCAGCCGGCGGCACTCGCATCCGCGACATTGATCTTGTAGATGCTCCAGGTACCCGTGACCGGGTTGCCGGAGTTGACCGCCAGGTCAACATAGGCCGGGCCAGGCAGTCCCTTGACGAAATCGTCTTCCCACACCAGCGCGAACCAGGTATGAGAGGATGCGTCGTAGTAGGCGCGCGGGTCGCTGACGATATTATTCAGGTCCGCGTTGAAGAACCCGCCGCCACCAACCAGGCCCAGGGGAAATGGTCCGGCAGCAATAGCGCCATTTTTAGTGTAGATGGCTCCCGTCAGGTTGACGAAGTTCAAGACATAGTTGCTCCCGGCAGCAATGCTCTCGTCGGGTGGCTCAAGGTCAAAGCCGCTCGTCGCCTGTCCGTTCTGCATGGCGCTAACGCCGTCGAAGTTGTGCAGCAGCGAAGCAGGCGCGAGGCGGCTCGACGAGGTAGCCGGCTGGCTGAATGGGGCAACTGCGTGCGCTGAACTGTTGTTAGGGCGACCACGCATGGGTTGGATGTGGTACTTTGTCTTCTTTGAAGAAGAGCTTGTGGAGGGAGTGCTTTTCGAGAGATGAGCAATAGTGAATTGGGATACCTTTTGCGCTGTGCCGAGCGTCCCTTTGAACGACGTGGCTGCCGCCGCCGCGTGAGCGGTTGCGTTGCCGGTGAAGCCGTAGAGGCTAAAGGCTCCGACAAACACAACGAGCGCCAGGAGTGAAAAGGCGATGCTCGATTTCGAGCGAGAAGAGATGTGCATAGGTCTTCGTCTTCGCTTTCAAGTACATAGAACAATAAGAAATGGCAAGGGGTCGCAGAAATGAAGTCCAATCTATCAGAACTAAACGTGCAAAAAGCAAATAATTACCCCATGAATTGAGAAAGATTGTCCAATCCGAACGCCAGCAGCGTGTGCTATACTCCAGTATTCAGTCAACATTCATATGATCTGCGAGATGTAGTGGCACCCCTGGCGGGTGCCAGGTAGCCCTGCTTGATCTGCGAGATGTAGTGGCACCCCTGGCGGGTGCCGGGAGCGGGGCACAGCGAGATGTAGTGGCACCCCTGGCGGGTGCCAGGAGTACACGTGATCGATCAGTCTTCCAATCTTCCTATAGCCAGTTCGCGGCGCGTGCGCCTCCAGGAGCGAGCCTTTCAGGTCGGCGATATCGTGGGCGTCAATGCCTTTCACATCAACCTGGAACTCTTGAAGCAGCGCTTCATCGAAGGTGGCTACCAGGTGATCGAGACGCCGCATTTCTGGGTTTGCTTGCGGCCAGCTATGTCCGCAATGCCCACCATGCTTGTCCACTGGTTCGCGCCGGAAGCGATCGATGCCGACCTGGGGCATTATTTCATGGAAGAATTGAAGCCACATGGCCTGCTGGCAAATCCGCTTGCCTATGGCAACGCCTTCGGCGCTGTAGTGAACTCGCTCTCCCCGGAAGACCCTCAACGGGCGTGGCATCTCTTTGGCACGAATACGCTGCGGCGCTATCATCAATCCATCGATGCCAATGTCCTTGCTCCGCGTTGCGACTTCCCTACCGAGGTCTTCGCCGCGCTCTACCGTCGCGTCTGCGAGTTGTGTACGGGTACGCGCCTGCTGGATGCCGGGTGCTCATTCGGCTTTCTGCCGCTGGTCATTGCCGCGCGCGTTCCAACGCTCACACAGGTGGTCGGCGTCGATATTTACACGGAATCGTTCCTCGTTGCGAGGGCATTAGCCACAGAACGCCATCTGCCGCAGGTGAAGTTCCAGCAAGCCAATCTTCTCGACGAGGCGAGCATCAGTGCTATGCCCTCCTTTGACATGGTGACGGCGCTGCATGTGCTTGAGCATTTTAGCGAAGCCGAGATGTACCGCGTCCTGGCAGGTCTCCTGAAGATCACCGCGCACCGTCTTGTACTCGCCGTTCCTTATGAAGCTGGCACGCCCGAAGCAGCCTATGGACACAAGCAGCTCTTCACCCGCGAAAAACTGCAAGCCGTTGGACAGTGGTGTATCGAGCGCTGGCACGGCGGTCAGACATACTATGAAGATTGCGCCGGTGGCCTGCTCTACATCGATCGTAGCGAGCCGCGTGAGAGCATGTGAATGCACGTGGAAAGGTGCTCAGAACCCGCTTTTGACGCTCACTCTTTCAGAGAGGAGTTGGGCGAGTTTGGCCGGGGTATCTGCTTCGTCCAGGGGGATATACACATTCACTGTGAGATCTGGTGCGTCAATCACCTGAAATGTGAGATGCTCAAACATGAGATACCCTACTTGTGGATGGTTGAAGGTTTTTTGCCCTTCTTCTGCAGCGAGCACCTCATGATCGGGCCACCAGGCCCGAAATTCGGGGCTGCGAAGCATCAGATCATGGATCAACTCGGTCAGCCGGGGATCGCCAGGATACCGACCACACGTGGCACGGAATTGGGCTAAGACCCGTCGCGCATGTCCTTCCCAATTGACCAGCCGTTGCCGGTGGATTGGTGAGGTGAAGATACGCCAGACGGTATTGCGTTCGAGGGTGGTCATCTGGCCATAATCGCCAAAGACCAGGCGGGCAGCGTCGTTCCAGGCCACCACATCCCATCGTCGTCCTAAGACAAAGGCCGGACTGAGCCCCTGATGATCGAGGAAGTGCTGTAACGTCGCACTCACGGTCTCCGGGTCCATAGCCCTCTCTGGAGGGGGTTGTTGGTGGGCTAAGAAGAAGAGATGGTCTCGCTCCTGGGCGTGCAAGTGTAAGGCCTGCACGAGGCTTTCTAAGACCTGGGTCGACACGCTAATCGGGCGTGCCTGCTCCAACCAGGTGTACCAATCCACACTGACGCCTGCTAATTGCGCCACTTCTGCGCGTCGGAGTCCGGGCGCTCGCCGCCTGCTTCCGCGCGGCAGTCCCACGTCTTCAGGAGCCAGCCGCGCCCTCCTGGTGCGCAGAAAATCTCCCAATTCTTGCAAGCGTTGAGACTGCTGCTCACCTCCCATGGTTTCCTCTCCTTCCTTGGTCCGCCTGTCGTTGCGAGAATGTAGGAGTCTCACTCCTATGATAAATACTCTACTTGTTCTAGTATCCCTTTCAGTATACACTTTCGAGGTGTCAAATACAACGTTTCTGCAAGCATTCCAACTTTACGTCTACTAACCCTAAGTTTAATGGAGGAATTCCTATGAGAGTTTTCGTAACCGGAGCAACCGGACACATTGGTTCCGCCGTCGTCCGCGAGCTCCTCGAAGCTGAGCACGAGGTTGTTGGCCTTGCCCGCTCGGACAAGTCTGCCACAGCGCTGGCA
The DNA here is from genome assembly GCA_963731975.1 of uncultured Chloroflexia bacterium. Classification (GTDB taxonomy): domain Bacteria; phylum Chloroflexota; class Ktedonobacteria; order Ktedonobacterales; family Ktedonobacteraceae; genus CAVSXS01. Next base: position 104,274 of record CAVSXS010000001.1, read on the forward strand.
GCCGCTGGTGCCGAGGTACAGCGCGGCAACCTTGACGACCTCAACAGTTTGCGCACCGGCGCAACCACAGCTGACGGCGTTATTCACTTAGCCTTTAACAACCTCTCTGACACCACGGACTTCGCCACGTCGGCCCAGGTCGACCTACGCGCCGTCGAAACAATCGGAGCAGCGCTCGAAGGCACCAACAAACCATTTGTGAACACTTCGGGAACGCTCGTGCTCGCACATTTGGCACTGAGACGCCCCGGGACGGAAAAAGACGTGCTCGACACGGGTACGCCCCCCAGGCCCCGGGTCGCCTCGGAAAACGCGGTGATTGCATTCGCCGAGCGTGGGGTTCGGTCATCAGTGGTCCGCCTGGCACCATCCGTGCATAGCACGGCCGATCATCATGGTTTCGTCCCAAGCCTCATCCGTATTGCCCGTGTAAAGGGTGTGTCAGCCTACGTTGGCGACGGATCGAACCGCTGGCCCGCCGTGCATACGCTGGATGCGGCACGCCTGTACCGGCTGGCAGTGGAAGCCGCACCCGCCGGGTCGCGACTGCACGGAGCCGGCGAGGAGGGTATTCCGTTCCGGGACATCGCTGTGGCTATCGGTCGGCAGTTGAAGCTGCCGGTTGTCAGCATCGAGGCTTCGGACGCGGGTACCCACTTCGGTTTCCTCTCGGCCCTCGTGTCGTTGGACAATCCGACGTCGAGCAAGCAGACCCAGGAAATCCTCGGATGGAGGCCAGAGGGGCCTGGACTGATCGCAGACATTGAACAAGGACACTACTTCAATGAAGAGATGTGATATCCAGGTGAATTTTTTTTCTGAGAAACGTCAGGACCTGCTACCCGTCAGCCAGGTAGCGGGATACTTTGCGCGAAATGGAAGAGATTGCCGGGGTCATAACTCGCTTTAACTTGTTGCAGGCGTTGGAAGTTGGCACCGTAGTAGGCCATTTGCCAGTTGCTTAGCTGCGGGTCGATGTAGTTCTGGTAGGCGGCTCCACTCACATAGGGGCGCATGGCCTGCCAGGTTCCATTCAGCCAGGCATGGTTCGCCGAGATGGTGGGGGCTGGCGCGCCCGCGTTCCAGTTGGCCGTGTATTGCATCGAGAAAAGCGCGTCGCGGTGGACAAAGGCGGTGGCATCGCTGGCAACACGGTTGATCGCGCCGCCATAGGAATCCAGCCCGAGGCCGCCCGCGCCAAGTATAGCGGAGGATTGGCGCTGGCTGATGGCGTTGACCAGGACGTTGATGCCCTGGCGTGGCATGAGGCTGGTGAAATAATCTGACTTCGCTCCTGATGTATCGCGCGACAACTGACCCTGCGGGTTCTGGCTGGGCAGGTGACAGGCGTCAACGCTCTTGCCATAGCAGCCAGCCTCAACCATCATGGTTTCGAGCAAGCTATCGGTGAACACGTAGTTGCCGGTCGGCGCGCTGCCAACGCTGCTGGTCAATTGCTGGAGCAGCACGTTGAGCGGTCCGGCAGCGCCGACGTAGACGCCGTTGACGCGCGCGGTCGGTGAAGCGCTCGTGCTATTGGAAGACAACAGCAGGCAATTGGACCACAGCTCGTCCGGGGCCAGTGAGACCCAATGCTGCCAGGCATCGACCATGTTGGCGGCGGCGCTCCACGGCCAGTCCAGCGTGAAGAGCGTCAGCTCCGAGAGCGGGTGTAACTGGAAGGCGAACGACGTGACGATGCCGAAGTTCCCGCCGCCGCCACCGCGCAGCGCCCAGAAGAGATCGGTATGATTGTTGGCGTCGCAGGTTAGCAGAGCGCCATTGGCGGTGATGACCTGCGCTGAAAGCATACTATCGCATGTCAGACCGAACTTGCGACCAATTACGCCCACGCCTCCGCCAAGCGCCAGGCCGGTGATGCCAACGGTCGGACAGGAGCCAGCCGGGAGGATCAGCCCGTACTGCGTAACGGCGTTGTACACATCGATCAAACGCGCGCCTGCTCCAATCGTAGCTGTTCCCGCGCCGGCATTGACCGTCACAGTGTTCATGCGGGTGACATCGATCACAAGCCCCGTGCTGGTCGAATACCCGGCGTAGGAATGGCCGCCGGAGCGAGGAGCAAACGGCAAATTGAAACGGCGCGCGAAGGCCAGGCAGCGCTGGACATCCGTTGGTATTGAGCAGTAGGCGATAGCTGCCGGTGAAATAGCGTCGAAGCGCGTGCTAAAGAGTTGGAGGGCCGTCGTGTATTGCGCATTGCCGGGTCGTACCAGCGTACCTTCCAGGCTGCTAGCGAGCGCTGCCCAATCAGAGTCGGTGGGAGAAGCCAGCGTTGTAGGCGAAGCTTGCGTTGTGGGCGAAGGATTCCGCGTGGGAGAAGTACCCGGCGTGGGCGTTCCTCCTTGCGCCTGACCACTTTGGCAGGCAGCCAGCAATCCAGTTAAGCCTCCCAATACACTGAGCTTGAGGAAATCCCGGCGGTTAGTTTCTCCCGGCTGAAAGGCATCGTTTTCAGTCATTTCCAAACAACTTTCACCTTCGTAATCGACCTCTCTGAAGACAAAGCGTTATCTGCGCGCGTTCCAGAGCGTCGTGCGCGCGTCGCGGCTGGAGGTATGGCCGGCCTCGATCATCGTGCGTCGCAGGAAGTAGCCACCGGTCAGCACCAGCAGCGAGATGAGGACGCCCCGCGCTTTGCGCTGTTTGTTGCCGCGCCGCCCGCTCAGCAAGGAAAAGGTTTGTAACAGCCAGGGAAGTGCCAGCCCGCCGCCCGCTACGAAGCCCCAGAAGGTGCGTCCGTGTTCCGCCGGGGCGTTGCCCACCAGGGGATGCGCCGCTCGTCCTGACCCACGCAGGAAGGCGAACAGGCCCAACATCTCGACGAGCATCGCCAACCATTCCATGCGCTCCAGCTTGTGCAGCGTGCGCGCAGGCGCGCCGACCAGGCGCAGTACGAGCGAGATCAGCGCGCTGCTGGTCGAGAGGGCTGAGGTGATGAAGACGCCCCCTAACAGCTTACTGCGCGACCAGAGCGGTATGCTCGTTGCCGCCAGCAGCACGCCGGTGTAGCCGCCCAGGAAGAGGCCAAAGGCTGTACCGGGCAGCGCCAACAGGCGTTGGGGCAGCTTTGCCAGCAGTCGCGCACCCCACCAGCGACCCAGGATGCCGTCGCGCGCGGCCTGCATCACGGCGGTCGCCCCGCTGAAGATCGAGAAGCCCAGTAGCGCCCATGTCCCCATCGACATCGGTGACTTGACCTTGAACATGCGCAGCATGTGCAGAAAGCGTTCGGGTCGCCCCAGGTCCTTGATGAGCAGCGGCGGGCAGGGCAGCACCGCCACTATCGAGAGATAATAGCCCCAGCGCGTAACCACACGGTCTTCCTGCGAGCCGAAGAGCGAGGCGATGCTGGCGATCACGTAGCTGCCCGCTGCAAGGCCGCCGAAGAAGAAGTACCAGATGATCTCCCATTTCCAGAGCGGCTCTTTCAGCGCCGGGTAGTCGAAATAGCTCGCTTCCTCCAGCTCTCGTTCGGGGTCGGGTGTATAGCCGGTCACCAGCGTTGCCAGTCGCTCGACCAGATTGGACGGCGCGAGATTCTGCTGGATAGCCTGTGGCAGTCGTGTCTCTTGCATAGGAACACCCTCTCTCATGTAAATATCGTTCCTACTTTTATTCATGGAAAAAGATAATCCCGAATAGTCCTACGATGGCCGCCGCTAGTATCGTCCACAACGACGCTGGAACCACGTGATTCGAGGGACGCGACGGATTGGAGGGCAGGTTGTACACCTCTGGCTCATCGAGCAGCAGGAAGAACGAGTTCAACCCGCCATCAAGAATATCGTCATCGACGCCATACAGCCGCGCTTCCTGCACGCCGCGCTGGCGCAGCAGGCCCAGGCGCTCGCGGGCGTGCGCCTTCAACTGCGCCACTTCGCCGAACTGGATGGAATCGGTCGGGCAAGCTTTGGCGCAGGCAGGCTCAATATCGTCTTTCAAGCGGTCGTAACACAGCGTGCATTTGTGCGCCGCGCGGTCGCCGTGTTCTTCGCGCGCGATGACCCCAAACGGGCAGGCCACTACGCAGTAGCCACAACCATTACAGATATCTTGCTGGACGTAGACCGTATCAAATTCCGTCCGGATAATCGCGCCGGTCGGGCAGGCTTCCTGGCAGGGCGCGTGCGCGCAGTGCTTGCACACGTCGCTCTGCATAAGCCAGCGCTCCGTGTTGAAGAAAGGCAGCGCTGTTCCGGGCGGCGTGAGTGGAATGCTGCCGATGCTTTGGGCCTGCGCGATGCTGGCCTGGATGTCAGCCTGCAAGCCGTCGCGCTCATACTGCCCATGATCGAGCCGCCCGATCTGCTCGATGAACTGCACATGCCGCCACGTGCTCGCGCCCAGTTGTCCAGTGTTGTCGTAGCTCGACCCGCGCCAGGTCGGCTCATCGGCGGGAAGCTGGTTCCATTGCTTGCAGGCGATCTCGCACGCCTTGCAGCCAATGCACAGGCTCGTATCGGTGAAGAAGCCCATGGCGGGCTGCTGTGGCAACGGCGGCATCTTGCTTCCGGTGAGTGTGGAGATGATGGCGCGTAGGGGCGAACTCTGCCCTCCGGTGATGTCGCGTTGTTGAGAAGGTTCAACGGCCATGTGCCCCCCTATTTTAAGGCATTCTGCCTGGACGAATATCACAGGTAAACGCTTTAGCCTCTTCAATGCTCACGTTTGGTTCCAGCACCATGTGCGCGAGATCGTTGGTGATGCTGCCCTTGCTCTTGCCCTGGAAGCCCCAGTGGAACGGCAGCCCGATCTGGTGAACGATGCGACCGGAGACGTGCAGCGGGCGCATACGACGTGTCACCATCGCCTTCGCCTCGATCTCGCCGCGCGGTGTGCTGATAATCACCCATTCGCCGTGGCGAATATGACGTTCCGCCGCCAGTTCGGGGCTGATCTCCGTGAAAAGCGAGGGCTGCAAGGCGTTCAGCCAAGGCATCCAGCGCGTCATCGGCCCGCTGACATGATGCTCGGTCAGGCGATAGGTCGTCACCACGATGGGATACTTAGGATCGCCCACCGGCGAGAGTTTGTTATCAGCCCGGTTGCGATAGTATTTCGCCGCCGGATTGCTCTGCTGCCGGTAGAGCGCGTTATGCACCGGCGACTCGGCAGGCTCGTAGTGCGCGGGCAGCGGGCCGTCCTTCAGCCCTTTCGGCACGAAAAGCCAGCCCTTGCCGTCCGGCTTCATGATAAATGGGTCGCTGCCGGAATGCGCGTTTATGCCCGTCGCGCCCGGCTCTGGTCGGAACGATGGTGGCTTGTTGAGAGGGAAGTCGGGGATGTCGTAGCCCGTCCATTTGTTCTCGGTCTCGTCCCACCAGATGTACTTCTTGCGCTCCGACCAGGGGCGGCCCTGCGGGTCTGCCGAGGCGCGATTATAGAGGATGCGCCGGTTGGCGGGCCAGGCGAAGCCCCATTCCAGGAAGGTGCGCCCGTCGGGATTGCGCGAAGCGGCGCGATTCCTGCCCGGTTCTGGATAGACTCCGCTGTATATCCACGAGCCGCAGGCCGTGCTGCCGTCGTTCTTGAGTACGGTGAAGTTCGGCACGTGCGGCGCGTCGCGCAAGGTGAAGTCGTGCAGTGTGGACGGCTCGCCCTGGTTGTCCTGGCTCGTATCGCGCGTATAGTAACCGTTGATCTCCTTCAGCACAAGCAGCGCGTCCGGCTCGTCGTGAATGCGCGAGTCTGCCGGCTGATGTTCCATATCGTAATCCCATGTCAGGGACAGCAGGCCCTGGTCGCGCCATTCCTTGCTCCCGGCATAGAGTTCTTTGAGCCGTTTACCCAGGTGATAGACGTACCACAGGTCGGAGCGCGCATCGCCCGGCGGATCAACCGCCTTGTCGCGCCATTGCAACATGCGCTGCGTGTTGGTGAAGCTGCCCTCTTTCTCGGTCGAGGCAGCGGCAGGCATCAGGAAGATCTCAGTCTTGATCTTGCTCGAATCGACCGGTTCCGTTTCCGGTCCGAAGCCCGGTTTGCGATACCAGAAGGCCGCCGACTCGACCTCGTATAGATCGAACACGACCATCCAGTCCAGTTGCTCCAGGGCTTTGCGTTGCATGGTGGCGTTCGTGCTGCCCGCGGCGGGGTTCTGCCCGAAGAGCAGGTAGCCTTTGACGTTTCCATCCAGCATGGCATAGCTGGTTGCCAGGTGCGAATGGTCTCCGGTGATCTTGGGGATCAGGCGGTAGACGCAATTACCATCCTCCTCGTCGGCGGCCTCGCCGTACCATGCCTGGAGCAGGCTGCGTATATAGGCCGGTGTGTTCGACCACCAGCCGAGCTTTTGCCCGGTGGTATCGATGTATTCTTGCAGTGTCTGCTGCGGGGATGGGCTGTCTGCGAGCAGCGCGCTGGGCTGCGGCATGTATCCGGCCAGCAGGTCGTAGAGCGTCGGCACATCGGTCGATCCCTGGATCGAAGCGTGACCGCGCAGCGCCATGATGCCGCCGCCCGGTCGCCCCATGTTGCCGAGCAGCAGTTGCAGGATGGCGGCTGCTCTGATGATCTGCACGCCCTTCGATTGCTGCGTCCAGCCGACTGCGTAGCAGATAGAGGTGGTGCGCTCGCGCCCGGAGTTCTCGATGAGCGTCTGCGCCACCTGGAGCCACTGCTCGCGCGGCACACCGCAGACCTGCTCGACCATCTCCTGCGTGTAGCGCGCGAAGTGGCGGCGCATGATCTGCAAGACGCAGCGCGGGTGTTGCAGTGTCGGGTCGGTCAGCGGCTGGCCCTGCGCGTCTCGCTCGTAATCCCAACTGCCCTGCTCCGTATAGGTTTCCGAATCGGCATCGTAGCCGGAGAATAGACCATCCAGTTCTTCCGTGTCGCGGAAATCCTCACGAATGAGCGTCGCGGCATTCGTATAGTGCGCAACATACTCGTGGAAGTAACTCCCGCTTTCGAGTATGTGACGAATGATCGCGCCCAGGAAGACGATGTCGCTTCCCGCGCGTGTCGGCACGTAGAGGTTCGCCAGCGCGGACGTGCGCGAATAGTGCGGGTCAACGTGCATGACCTTCGCTCCCAGTTCCTTCGCCTTGACGACGTTTGCGAAGGCCACGGGGTGCGCCTCGGCCATGTTGCTGCCCATAATCAAGATAGCGTCGCTATTCACCAGGTCCTGTGGGAAGGTGGTGGCTCCGCCGCGTCCAAACGATGTACCCAGACCGGGTACGGTGGAACTGTGTCAAATCCGGGCCTGGTTCTCGATGGAGACGATGCCTAAGCCGCCGGAGAGCAGCTTCTTCATCAGATAGTTCTCTTCGATGTCCAGCGTCGCGCCTCCCAGCGTGGCTATGGCCGTGGTGTGGTTGACCTCGCGCCCGTCGGGAAGCCGCTCGACAAACGTCTCGTCGCGCGTCTTCTTAATGCGCTGGGCGATCTGCTCCATAGCCCACTCCCGCGACTTGACCTCCCAATGATCGCTGTACGGCGCTCGGTACAACACCTGCGTCAAGCGGTTGGGGTTGATGGTGTACTGGAAGGTGGCCGACCCCTTAGGGCACAGCGTGCCGTGGTTGATGGGGCTGTTGGGGTCGCCTTCGATGTCGATCACGCGGCCATCTTTGACGTAGACGTTTAGGCTGCATCCGACCGCGCAGTAGGGGCAGACGCTATGCACCACCTTCGCATCGCGTATGCGAGGGGTCTTCGCTAGGCTCTCCTCGCTGAACGGCTGCACGCGCGAACCAACTTCCATCACTTCGGAAACGACGGAATGCATCGGTTCAGGGAGCATGGTGTGTTCTTGCATAGAACTTCGTCCTTTTCCAGGAGTATCCTGTCGTGTCAATGTCATCAATGATTGGCTGTGATGGCTATTCCAGGTAGCTGTCATCATTGCTTCATCAATATTGTATCACGGTCGAAGAAGTATTTCAGGTCGTGCGAGCAAAAACAAGAGCCTTGATTACAAGAGAAACATGAGTTATGCTGGCATCATACAATGATACACATAAGCGCACTTCTCGAAACGATTGAAGCATGACACGTACCTTCATCGCCCTGGACATGAACGAGCAGCAGCAGCGCTTCCTGGGCGATATCATCGGGCGCGCTGCCCAATCCTTACCGTCTCTGCGCTGGGTAAACCCGGCGGGGATTCACCTTACGCTGGCCTTCCTCGGCGAACTTGACGATGAGCGACTCGCGCTGGCGATGGAGGCTGCGCGGGTCGCAGCGCAGGACATTTCACCCTTTACGTACCGCTTGAAAGGGCTGGGCGTCTTCGATTCGCGCAAGCAAGCGCGGGTGATCTGGATGGGTGTAGAAGACCAGGCTTCGCCTTTTGTGCAAGGCTCGCCTCTGCAAGCTTTGCATCGCACCCTTAACCGCGAGCTTGAGCGGCGCGGATTCGTTGTGGAAGCGCGCCAATTTTCACCGCACCTGACCCTGGCTCGCATCAAAACCGTGCTGAACGCGCAAGAACAACAGGCGCTGGCACGCTTGCTGCAAGGCGGCCAGACAAGCGCGACTTCGCAGGTCTACCAGGCTCGCGGCCTGTACGTCATGAAAAGCGACCTCGCCAGACGGGAGGCGCGCTACACCTGCCTTCAATCTTACGATTTGCGACAATAGCTGCAACACATTTGTGCCTAACGTACCGCTCAGTTAACAAGTATTCACAAACCTGTTACAATAGAGGCACATAAAACGTGTCTGGTTCAGTAAAGGAAGTTATCCGTTTTGCCACTGGTCAAACCTGTTGCGGTCACAGTCATGACTCCTGCGACTTCGGCTAATCTCGGCCCCGGATTCGATAGCCTCGGCCTGGCGCTGCAACTCTACAATCGATTTAAGGTGCAGTTGACCCAGGGAGACCCCCAATCTCCGTTGATTCAGATCGAAGGTCAGTACGGAACAGGGCTTTCCACGGGCGCGGATAACCTGTTCTTTCGTTCGTTCGCTGCCCTTTATGCCCTACGCCAGGTCGAGCTGCCTGCTGTACAGATACATATGACCATTCATATCCCGCATGGCTGTGGCCTGGGCAGCAGCGCCACGGCTGTCGTTGGCGGGTTGGTCGCGGCGAACTCGCTGCTGAGTTTGCAGGGGATGGACATTCCCAGGGAAGATTTGCTCGAAATCGCGGTCGAAAACGAGGCGGGCAATCATCCCGATAATGTCGCCCCGGCCCTGCTGGGCGGCCTGGTCGCCACAACGAATATGGAGGGCAGCATTCGCGCCATCAAGACGCGCTTTCCCGACGCGCTCAAGGCGGTGATTTTCACACCGTCGTTTCCGATGGATACCATTGCCGGGCGAAAATTGCTGCCCGCCTCGTATCCCAAAGCGGATGTGACATTCAACACCGGGCGCGTCGCGCTGCTGCTGACCGCGTTGCAAACTGGTCGCTACGAGCTGATCGGCGAGGCTATGCAGGATCGCCTGCACCAGCCCTATCGCCAGGCATTGTTCCCCGCTATGCCGGACATCATCCAGGCGGCGGTGGACGCGGGCGCGCACGGAGCGAGTCTTTCCGGCGGCGGTTCTTCGCTGATCGCGCTGGCGAGTTCGAATTTTTCGGGCATTTTACGCGCCATGCAAGAAACGGCCCGTTCATTTGGGGTAGAGGGCATGGGACGCATCCTGCGCGCGGATCAGCAGGGGGCGCGCGTGCTGGTCACCGAAAGTAGGAAGAAACGGGGTGAGCAAAGCTATCGCTACCCCTCGAATACCCTGCATTGACACCGTAGGGGCGACCACAAGGATCGGCCCCTACAGGGATTGGGATATATTTAGAGAAGCGAAAGGAAGCTGCGCCATATTATGGAGATGAATGTTGTTGGTCAAAGAAATACGGATGCCCTGAACGATACGTTTGCAGCTCTCACTTTGCGCTGTGTGGAGTGCGCGGCCAGCTATCCTGGCGTGGGCGCGCGGCCCCGCTATCGCTGCGACTGCGGCGGCACTCTGGATGTCGAAATGCCCCTTCAGTTACCCACGTCTGACGCCTCGCCTCTCCAGGAAGCCTACGACATCTTTACCGCTCCTGGCGGCGACCTAATGCCGCTGGCCGGCGCGTTGTGGCGCCAACTGTTCGATGAGCGCGCCACGCGAGCTCCCATCTGGTCGCTCAACCCTGACTCGCTGCTGCCAGACGCGAGCGGTGTGTGGCGCTACCACGAACTCATTCTTCCGATTCCCAGGCACGATATCGTGAGCAGGCCCGAAGGCAACACGGGACTGTATCCCGTCGGGCGGGAAAACTGCGGAGAAACCCGGGCTGGACACCGGCAGATCGGCAACTACGCTGGCGTTGATCGCCTGTTTTTGAAACACGAAGGTGAGAACCCGACGGGCAGCTTCAAGGATCGCGGCATGACGGCAGGCGTGTCGATGGCGCGTTATCTCGGCGCGCGTGCGGTGGCCTGCGCCTCGACGGGCAACACCTCGGCGTCGCTGGCGTCATACGCAGCCCAGGTCGGCATGCGCTGCATCGTCTTCTTACCTGCGGGCAACGTCGCGGCTGGCAAGCTCGCCCAATCGCTGGCCTACGGCGCGACTACGCTCCAGATACAGGGCGACTTCGATGACGCGATGCGCCTGGTCGAGCAGGTTTGCAACGACATGGGTATTTACCTGTTGAACTCGCTCAATCCCTTCCGCGTCGAAGGTCAGAAAGCTATCGCATTCGAAGTGTTGCAGCAGCTTGACTGGCAGGCCCCCGACTGGCTCGTGTTGCCTGCGGGCAACCTCGGCAACACTTCGGCCATCGGCAAGGCGCTGCTGCAAGCGTACCAGCTCGGCATCATTGGCCACCTGCCGCGCATCGCCTCGATCCAGGCAGCCGGGGCCAATCCCTTCTACCGCAGCTATCAACAGGGCTTCACCGCGCTGGAAGCGGTGCAGGCGCACACGGTGGCAACCGCCATCAAGATCGGCAACCCCGTCAGCTTCACCCGCGCTCGTCGCGTGATTGAGCGCACAAACGGCGTGGTCGAAGAGGTGAGCGACGAGGAAATCCTGGCGGCCAAGGCCATCATCGACCGCGCCGGCATCGGCTGCGAACCAGCCTCAGCAGCGGCACTGGCGGGCATACGCAAGCTTATAGGCCGTGGCATCATCCGGCAGGACGAGCACGTCGTCGGCGTCTTGACCGGCAACCTGCTCAAAGATGCCCAGACCGGCATCCCACAGCCCTCCCATAGCCTTACTATAGAAGCAAACAGCAGCGCCGTTCGCAAGGCGCTGGAACATTTCGCCTGACCGCGCAACGAATAGATGGAATAGAGTATGTCAACTGTAGAATCCGCGCCAGCGGCGGTAACACTGCCGCGACCTTCGCGCCGCCAGGCCATTGCTCGCACAGTGCGCGGCTGGCTGACGACATGGGAACTCTACCCGATCCTGGCGGTGGCTATTTTTACCCATTTTTACCTGCTCGGCTCGACGGAGTTCGACGAAGACCAGGCCGTGCTCTTCGGCATGGCGCGCAATGCCATCGTACATGGGATGCTGCCGGTCACGGGCAATCTTGCCTCGATTCGTATCGTCCACCTTCCTGCTTCCATCTTCATGTTTATGATTCCCGCCGCCATCAGCGCCAACCCGCTTGGCGGCGCGATCTTTGTCGCCGCCCTCAACGTCATTGCCGTCGTGCTGACCTACGTCTTCGTGCGCCGCTATTTTGGTCGCGTGGCGGGTATCGTCGCCGCCCTGCTCTATGCTACTGCCACCAAACCCGTCGGTTTTGGCCGCTTCATCTGGCAGCCGACCATGATGGCTCCTTTTATCGTGCTGTTCTTCCTGGCTCTCTTCTGGGGTACGGTCGAGCGGCGCAAGGGCTGGCTCTTTCCTGCGCTCATTCTGCTGTGTTTGCTGGTGCAGATGCACGAGACAATGGCGCTGCTCGCCGTGCCGCTCCTGTTGGCGTTCGCCTTTGCTCCCACGACCGTGCGCTGGCGAGATATCGCGCTCGGCCTGCTTGGGGTGCTGGTTCTGTCCTTCCCGTACATCATCTGGCTATTCGCCACACACTTCAATGATATCGCTGTCTTGCTCAGCGCCACAAAACAGCGCGTTTACTTCGATAATACCGCGCTGATCTACTACCGCGACTTCTTCAGCCCATATAGCACGCAGAGCATTCCATCCGACCCGCATACCCTGCTCTTTCAGATTCTGCCGGAGATGACCTGGCTGCGCCGCTTCATGCTGCTGCTCGTCATTGGTGGGTTTGTGACCGCCGTTGTGTGGATCACGCTCGGCTTCTTCATACGTCACCCTGTCACCGTCGCAACCAGGCCAGAAGAAACGCCGCCTGGAGCATCAACACGCCTTTCACGCCTTTTGAACAGGTGGGAGCAGGTGCTTCCTTCGCCGCTGGCTCGCGGCCTGCTGCTCCTGCTTAGTTGGCAGGCCATCTTCCTGCTGGTGTTCTCTCGCCATTCTGTCCCCGTCGTTTTGCACTACCTGCTGGCTGTGATGCCGGGGCCTTTCATCCTGATCGGCGTCTTCGTCGGCTCCCTGGCCGATTGGCTGCGCTCGCAGCGCCAATGGTGGCGCGCGGGTCGCTACGCGCTCTACCTCTTTATGGGTATCATACTCGTTGCGCAAACTGTAGGAACCACGGCGGATTTGATCGACCAGGTCAATGGGATTGCACGCGGCGCGGGTGGACATCACAGCCTCAGCACGCTGCAATACGTCTTCGAGACAGCCGACCAGGCGGCACAGCGGCAACACCTGTCGCACGTCTATGTCACATCTACCCTGCCGACGCAGTCAGCACTCTGGTATCTCGCGGACCAGATGCAAACGCCCACGACGGTCTTCGATGGCACGCGCTGTCTCGTCCTGCCCGACCCCGCCGATGGCCCGGCGGTCATGATCGTGGACGCCAACAACGCGCTGATGCTGGCCCTGCTCAGTCGCTATGCCACGCTGACGCCTATCAGCCAGTCGCCACAACTGGGAGGCGGTCTCTACCAGATGTATATCGCTCAGCCCAATCAAGTCTCGACCGCGACCAGCGCTGCTCTCACTTTTGGCACCGATCTTCGCTCGCTCGACGGTCGAGCGCAGGCGGTCAGCGCGGGCAACCGCACATTTCTCGCCTCAGCATGGAGCGTCTTGAAGCCGGAGTCGGCCAGCTATCGCACAACGTACACCTATGCGCTTACGGCATCCTTCGATGGGGAGGGCCTGCCATCGACTCAGAGCCAGTGTATTGTCACCTCCATTCGCGCTGGAGACGAACTACTGCCGGCCTTCTCGCTTCCCAGCGCCGCCGCACCTCCAACGGTCGGTGTCGCTGCCCAGTTCTACAGCGACCAGCCCTACGCCCTCTCGCTTGGGCCGGTACAGCTCGAAAATATACGCTTGCAGCGCGTGCGGCATGTCACGCTCCTAACCTTGAGCGGCGCCACACGTATTACATTACGAGGGGCGTGAATAGTAGGCGGTCATGTGCGTACTGGCGTAGAGCGTGTGTGACTGATACAATAAGCGTAATACTTTTCCCTCGTATAGGTGATACTAGAGACAAACATGAATGTCGGTAAATGCCTGATTTCATGGAGGAGGCCAACGTGAGAGAACTGCGGCCTAAACGCCAACTCTTACCGGCATGGGATATGCCCTCCGACCCTGTGAAAGCCGTCTTGTGGTTTTTTCACTGGCTGCTGCGCGTTCTCGTGCGTTACTTCTATATCCTGATCGCCGCCGGTGCGATCGCCGAGGCCGTCATGAATGGCCTGGTGGGCTTCTTTGGAACGCTTGGGGTGCTCTTTCTGGTGTGGGGAGGACTGGGCGCGCTGCTGGTCTTTGTCAACGTCGCAACCGGCGTCTCGCGCGTCGTCTCGGACGTGAACCGCGTCACGAAAGGCTACACCTCGCGCAACGCTCCTTTCTTCCCTTTCGGTGAGCCGGAGGAAAAGCGCGGTCGTGTCGTGGAGGGCACCATCACCGACCTGGAAGAAGAACGTAAGAAGCGCAGGCAAGAATAGACCCTACCGGTTAGCCTTTTCCCATGCCTGCCACGCCTCGTCGCCGGGCGCGGGAACATAGGAGAGCAGCACTCTATCTCTGCCCTCGACGCAATATGCTCCAAGCGCAGCAGGCAGCACCGCAGTTTGACCGCGAGCCAGTGTGAGACAGCCTTCGTGTGACACGCCGTAGCGTATCTGCACCGGGGCATCCAGCGAGGTCAGAATAACGCAGCTTGCCCCCGTTTCAGAATTCATATAGCCATCTTCAGCCGTTCCCTGGCCCAGAGTAAGTTCGCGCAGCACGAAGTAGCGACAAGCGACCAGGCAGCGATCATGGTGTGCTGACGTGCCTGGCAACTCTACCGGCTGCGCTTTGATGCGCGGCGAGCGGTAGTAGTGTGATACGTCAAGGGAGCGCTCGATGTGTAGTTCGCGCGGCATCCCGGCTGCCGTCAGGCGACCGTAGTCGTACATGCGATAGGTCAGGTCGGAATACTCCTGGAGTTCATAGAGCATGACACCTTCACCGATGGCATGAACCGTACCCGCGGGTACGAAGATCACATCACCGGCAGAAACGGGAACCACTTCGAGCAGCGATTCAAGCGTGAACGACTCGATAGCCGCTCGCACATGCTCGCGCGTCGTGCTGCTGATAAAGCCATGAATAATGGACGCGCCCGGCGCGGCATCCAGGATATACCAGCACTCGGTTTTGCCCAGCTTTCCCGCCTCGAACTCTGCCGCGTACTGGTCGTTGGGGTGAACTTGCACCGATAGCTTCGCGTTGGCATCGATGAATTTCGCCAGCAGCGGGAAACGCGGCCCATACAGATCGATGGCCTGTTTGCCTAAGAGCGCCTCTCCATATGTTTTCACCAGTTCACCTAGCGTTTTTCCTGTATATGGTTCGTTCTGCGCGATAGTGCTGGTCTCGGTTTCCCAGGCTTCACCGATCAGCACCTCGCCATTTGCCAGCGGTTTCCAGCCGTCCAGGGCGAGCCGCTTGCCGCCCCAGATCGTCTCGTGAAAGGAGGCTTGTAACCGTATAGGATGCATCTGCTGCATGGACTACGCAACCCTTTCGTTCCACAGAATCCAAAGGGGCTGGGATGGAGGGATGTAGAGTGGGACGCGAGCGTCGCCACCCAACATCCCTCCATCCCAGCCCTTTTGGGGATTAGTGCTCTTTGCTCTTAGAAATGAGCAAGCAGAACCCCTTCGATCTGCCTGCGCAGTTTATCGCGCATGACGATGCCTTTGATACGATTGACTTCCTGCCCCTGTTTGAAGAAGATGAGCGTGGGAATGCCATCGATCTGCCAGTTGCTAATCAGCGTGTCTTCTTTGCCCACTTCGTCAATATCCAGGCGAGCAAACGTGGCGCGCCCCTGAAAATCCCTGCTGACTGCCGCAAATTCAGGGTCAAAAAGCTGGCAGGCGCTACTTTTGCCAGATGAGAAATTCACGACGACCATGTTTTGAGCCTTGAGAACCTGTTCGGGAAAATCCTGGCTGTGAATGTCGATGTAGCTTACTTTTTGCTCTGCCATACTATCCTCTTTGTTGACTGGTTTACCGGCCTGTATTTTCATGTTTCTAATCCTAATTCACTGTGCTAGAAGGGTATCACCCCCGGCTAGTGATGTCAAGCAAGCCTATACTGTTACAGAGTTGGCGATACCTGGGAAGCCAGCAGCTCCTCGGCATCGTCGATCAGGTAACGATAGCCCTGTTCCGTCAGGAAGAGCTGGCGGTTGGCCGAGAACTCCTGGTCGCGCGTGTCGCGTGTCACGACCGTGTAGAAATGAGCAATGCTGCCGTCCTCTTTGGGGCGCAGGATGCGACCCAGGCGCTGTGCCTCCTCCTGACGCGACCCGAATGTGCCGGAGACCTGGATTGCCACGTTCGCGTCAGGCAGGTCGATGGCGAAGTTGGCTACTTTGCTGACGACCAGGCGCTTGATCTCCCCCTGGCGGAATTGCTCATAGAGCTTTTCGCGCTGTTTGGTGCTGACGCGGCCCGTGAGCAGCGGCGCTTGCAGTTCGTCGGCCAGAATGTCGAGCTGGTCGAGATATTGGCCGATGACGAGCACCTGGTCGTCGCGGTGCTGATTGACGAGGTGGCGCACCACGTCCAGCTTGGCCGGGTTCTCAGCGGCGAGGCGATATTTCTCACGCTCCTCAGCAATGGCGTAGTTGAGCTGGTCGTCCTCGGACATGCTCACGCGAATCTCGTGGCATTCAGCCGTGGCGATCCAGCCCTGCCGCTCCAGTTCGCGCCAGGGAACATCGTACTTCTTCGGCCCGATCAGGCTGAAAACGTCGGCCTCGCGTCCATCCTCGCGCACCAGCGTGGCGGTCAGGCCGAGCCGCCGCCGCGCCTGGATCTCGGCGGTAATGCGGAAGACGGGCGCAGGCAGCAGGTGGACTTCATCGTAGATAATCAGACCCCAGTCGTAGCTGCCGAAGAGCGTGAAGTGTGGAAAATCGTCGATGCTCGGTTCAGCGTCCTTGTCGCGCGCGAAGCCGTTGTCTTTGTCCTTGCTCTTGGGGCGGCGATGCGTGAGAATCTGGTACGTGCTAACAGTGATCGGACAAATTTCCTTGCGCTCGCCCGTGTATTCGCCGATCATTTCAGGCGGAATGTCGGTTTTGTCGAGGATTTCCTGTATCCACTGGCGCACAGCAACGGTATTGGGCGTCAGGATCAGCGTGGCGCGCTGGATATCAGCCATCGCTGCCAGGCCGACAATCGTCTTGCCGGCGCCGCAGGGCAGCACGATCGTACCGCTGCCTCCACTTGAGGAGCCGCCCGCGTAGAAGGCAGCCGAAGCCGCGAATTGGTAGGCGCGCGGCGCGAATTCTTTTCCGCCCAGCGTTTCCGCTCGCAGCTTCATAGGCAGCGGCGAGCCGTCGGTGTAGCCCGCCAGGTCCTCGGCGGGAAAGCCGATTTGAATGAGCGCCTGCTTGATATGGCCGCGGCGCGAGGCATCGACCTGGATGGTGTGCCTGTCCAACTGGCGCAACAGGAAGGGTTGCGTGCGCTTGTGGTGTAGAATCTCCGCCACCAGAGCGACATCGTTGGAGGTTAGCAGCAGCAGGTCTCCGTCGCGCACGAGTTTGATGCGTCCGTAGCGGCTGATGTACTCCCGGATGTCCGACACGATATTCGGCGGAATGTCATATTTGCTGTAGCGCGCCAGGTTTTCCAGGATCATCGCTGCATCCATGCCGCCTGCCGCGGCGTTCCACAGCGAAAGCGGCGAGAGCCGATACGTATGGATATGTTCGGGTGACTTTTCGAGTTCCGCGAACTGCGCGAGCGCGTCTCGCGCTTCAGCGTGTAGTGGATGGTCCACTTCCAACAAGACGGTGCGATCGCTCTGAACAATCAAGGGATTATTTGGATTCATTCGTAATCTTTACACTCCAGGCATACTGGCCCAATTCTTCACATATTTTACAACCGTTGTAATGGCAGCTTCTTCATGATCACGCATCAGGTGGCGCGCTCCGACAATAACTTTGATACCCTTTGGTCCTTTGAGCTGCTCTACGAAGGGTTCCAGCTTATAAAGCGGGCAGATTTCGTCAAATTCGCCGGTCACAAACAACTTCGGGCGCTCAAAGGCACGTGGGAAGCCGCTCGTCGTGCGGTACAAAGGTATACTGATAGCGACCAGCGTGCGAATACGCGGATCAAACGGCGCATAAAGCAGGGCAATGTACGCGCCAAAACTATGACCGACGACACAGACCTTCTCCGCGTTGGCTCCAGGCTGCGCAAGCGCGCAATCGATCGCCCCGGCCAGGTCGAGTGGCTCGAAACGTCCATCACTCTGCTGTCCCTGGCTCTTGCCAACGCCGCGAAAGTTGAAACGTAAGGCAATCATGCCAGACTCTGCTAGATGCCGCGCCAGCAGGGCCGTTAGCGTATCCTGCATGTCGCTGCTGGCAGGCTGCGGATGGCAGAGCACAACAACGGGTGCGCCTGCCTTCATGTCCTCAATAGCTGTGCTGGCGGGTTTATGGACGATGCCTTCTAATCGTAATGACGGCAGCCCCCGGCTGGAAAACATCACAGGGCGTTCCCCAGATGTGAAATGTGTTGACATGCGTTCGCCTTTATATCGCCCCGGTGTCCTCTTATCTTATCGCAGTCCGCGTCATGCGTCAACTCTTGCGAGAATCACCATTTTATGATGCGTTACCAACATTTCGGGTTTTTTTCGGATGAAACCCTTTGCATATGGGCGTGGGGATGTTATACTGAATGATGAGTACGTTATAAAATATGTAAGACTTGCGGATGCGTTCTATTTCAAGGGGCTGGTTTTGTTGTTCGAGAGAGGTTCGTCATGCTCATGTCCGTATTTTGAACCCCTCTCACAGTGGTTACTGCCTGCGTAGAATTCTTCAGGGGGGAAGGATTTTAGAGGTTTCTTGCTAATCGAACAGCGTGGTTAAAAAGCGCAGCTTTCACAAGCGGTTGTGGGGATTATGACTCTCCCCTTTGTTCATCTATGATGGATGTGTACATGGATGCGCCACAAGGGAGGTGCGTTCTATGTACTATGGGTTTTCCCTACACAAGAAGAGGCAGGAGTGTTTATGTTCAACATTTTAGTCGTAGAGGACGAACGGGTAATTGCCCGATTGCTGAAGGAAACGTTAGAAATCGAGGGCTACCACGTTGTCACTGTCCTTAACGGCGAAGATGCTGTACAATTCGCGCTACGAGAGACGCCACACCTGATTATTTTAGACCTGGTGTTGCCTGGAATGGATGGCTACGAAGTAGCTTGTCACCTGCGTAACCATCACAAAACGATGCATATTCCCATCATCGCCTTGAGTTCATTTTGTGAACTTGCGGACAAAGTTCGCGCCTTTGAAATCGGTATTGACGACTATATCACCAAACCATTCCAGATCGACGAACTGATAGCGCGTATTCGCACGCAAATTCGCCGCGTCCAACAGAACTATCTCTCTCCTTTGATTGGCCTGCCGGGCGGCTTGCAGGTTGAGCTGGCCATTGAGCAGAAACTCAATGGAGCAGAACCCTGGAGTATCCTCTATCTCGACCTCGATAATTTCAAAGCCTTCAATGATGTCTATGGCTTTCTCACCGGCAACGACATTATTCGCCTCGTAGGTCGCATCTGCCAGCGTGTCGTGCGCGAGTTCGGCAATGTGGACGACTTTGTGGGGCATATTGGGGGTGACGATTTCGTGGTCGTGACGACACCTGATCGCGCCAACATCCTCTGCAAGCTGATTAGCGCCGCATATAAAGAGGAAAGCGTGGCGTATTACCGCCCAGAAGACCTGCGACGTGGCTCCATTAGCGGCATCAACAGAAAGGGCCGCACGTTCCAGTTTCCGCTGGTCTCCCTTTCGATCGGCGTCGTCAATAACCAGAAGCGCCGCTCGCATAGCCTGGAAGAGGTTAGCTACCTGGCAGCCGAAGCGAAATACTATGCCAAGCAGTCTACCAGCAACGTCTTCCACATCTCGCCTCGCAGGGATATGGCGGATCAGGAAACTGCCCCCGCTGCCCAGATCGCGCGTCACAATACGGATGCTCTTCTGTCGCCAAGCCTGGCACAACTGGCGAGCGGCCAATCCCAGACTGGCACCGACCTGCTACCCGTGGTCGAGTCGAAAAGCCGGGCGGAGTATAAACAGCAGGTATACTAGCCATGTTCCAGGAACAATCTTCACCGGATTATGTGTTGAGCGAGGAAGCCGACGAAGCCAGGCGCTTAGCCGTGCGCGAAAATGCGAAACTTGTCATGCGCGAGAGCGGCATGGCCGAGATGCTGCGCGTCCTCAATACGAACGCCCTCAAAGGCAGGGGCAGCTTCCAGGAATATGACTCGATGGTGCTGTTTCGTTGGGGAACCAGCACAACGCGGCGGCACCTCTGGATCGAGGTCAGCGGCAATACGCTGCGTTTCCGCCTCGCGCCCCATCGCCGTTGCAGCGCTCCCGCGCCCATTTGCGACGGCGAATATCATACCTTCACCAGCGCCATGTGGGCTGACCACGCCTTTTTGCTAAACGAACTCAATAAATACTTCGCCAAACCCGTCGCCGAAACTTCCTCCGACTAATCATCGCAAAGAGGGTGCATTTCAGAAACCAGACCTGACACAGTGCCTGGTGGCCTGTCGAACTTCCTGTGCCCCACCGCACCCCTGGCACCCGCGAGGGGTGCCACTACATTTCACCGATCACAAGCAGCTTGATAGAACACTAGCCTGGCTCAAGCGGGAGGACGCGCACAATGCCCGCGTTGTGGATGAAGCCGCGTAGCGCCATATAATGCTGGTCGGCATAAAACTCTTTGCGCTGTGTCTCACCAGGCCAGCTCAGGATATTCAAAAGCGTTGAGCCGGGTGTGGTGCGCTCTCCACCGGCCTGCTGGCCGTTCTGCCCCTGCCGGTGCAGGGCATCCTCGCTATTGCCTCGCGCCAGGAATGCAAAGGCCAGCGTCGGCGCTATGGCCTGCTGTTGCAAGCCATCTAGCCAGTTGTGCGCCACACGCTCGACAAGCGTCGGTTCCACGGTCGCCAGGTGTGCCTCCGCAATGGTCGCCTGCGCGGAAATACGGCTGTAGCCCCACATATACTGCATCCACCACTGCTCAGGTGAGGCGGTGAGCAGATCGCTCATGCTGTGCAGCAGCAGTTCTTTGGGGTTGTAACGTCCTTGAGCCTTGCGCCACAGCTCTTCATCCTCCCAGGCCGTCAGAATCAGGTAGCTGGCCTCGCCGTTTCTCCCACTATACAGCCGGGCATTCACCATACCCGGCGCGTTCTTCACCGTCTCGACGACGACGCGTACCCGGCTCGCAGCCTCCTCGTGACTCCCCTTCAGCGCGTGCGCCAGCGTTGCGATCAGCAGTTCCATATCACTCTTCCATCTCTCTATTACTTGTTCGTCGCAAGGTAGCATGACATAGCAACAGCATTTTGTCAATCATATTTGCAGCGTCGTCATTGCTATGATATTCTACACTCATAAAGTTTCGCTGCTCGTACATAGTAAGCCCCACTATCTGCATAATAAAGAAGCCATCGAAAAATACCTTGCCGACTGGCTCGAATGGGGAAGAGAGATGCGCAAGCAACAGAATACAAATCCATCACCTGAAAGCCAGAGACTTCGCAGAATCAAAGAGGAGAGGCAGGCGTATAAAGAAACTGCATGACAATTAGGAGGCTACCCCCATGCTTGACCCCGAAACGATGCGCAATGCCGTTGAATGGCGACAGGCTCGACCCGAAGATGCCGCCATCTGGGTCTCGGTCACGCGACGGAGTGCGGACCAGGTATCGTTTGAAAGCGAAGATGCACAGCTCACGCGCTACAAAGAGGAGACGCCCGCGCAACAATCCCAGCGCTACCTGCTCTGGCGCGACGATACACCGGTAGGTCGGCTGCGCTTCTTCTCCCAGGGCGACACCGCCGAACTCGACGGCCTGGTGCTCGTTCCCGAGGCCGGCGGGAGCGTCGCGGCGCAGGTCGTGACCGAGGCGTTGCTGCGAGCCGCCGCTCTGGATGCAAAGCATCTCAAGGCCACTTACCCCGCCGCCTACATCGCCTCATTCGCCTCCGCCGGCTTTCAGGAGTTGCGTAGCAGAACGGGCATGGTGGCCGCAACAGGCAGCCCTCTCGCGCCGGCCACGTTGCCCTCATCTCTGCGCGTGCGCTCGATCGCGCTGGATGATGCAGATCAGATCGGTTCGCTGCTCCAGCGCGCTTACGCGGGTGGACCCGACGAAATTCATCCCGATACTGGCGGATGGCGGCGTGAAGTCCGCGATCTCCAGGAAGGACGCTTCGGTCCATTCCTGGCCGATAGCTGCTTTGTCGTCGAACACACGCTTGATCGCTACCACCTGGCAGGTGTCATCCTCGTCCACCTGGAGCGCAATATCCCGCGTATCCGGCACATGGTGGTCGCTCCGCTCTTCCGGCACGTTGGCCTGGGACAACTGCTGGCCGTCAAGACGATGCAGCAGTTGCACGAGATGGGTTATCCAACCGTTATGCTCTACGTCACGTTGGGTATACCCGCCGTCATGCTGTATCATCGCCTGGGCTTCGTCGAAGCAGGCGCAACCTACCTGGAGGCCGAGCGGATGCTGACGCGCTGAGCGTCCCGCGTGCTTAGCGCACGTGCGGCATGACTTCGCGCGCGAAGCGTTCGATCTGTTCGACACGGTCGGGCCAGCGAGGTGCCATGAATTGCAGCGCGAGATGCGCGACCTCGACGTCGCGGTACGCTTGCAGCGCCTCGACGAGTTGCCCGGCATTCCCGCGCAGGTGGCGTCCGTCCTGGGGAACCGCTTCGCGTGTCAGTTCGATGGGGAGGCAGCAGGTGAGGCGTACCTGCTGCGGCTCGCGCCCGGCCTCAACCGCGAGCCGCAGCACATGCTCATAGCCCGCGCGTAGCTCTGCTGGAGTGGTATCGATGAAGTAGGGAAACCAGGCATCGCCGTAGCGCGCTGCGCGGCGTTGCGCGGCTGTACCCTCACCGCCGACCCAGATGGGCATGCGCGGCTGCTGTATAGGTTTGGGGTAGAAGGCCAGGTCGCGCGCGTGATAAAACCGTCCCTCGTAGTTGATGTGTTCCTCACCCCACAGGCGCGCGACAATCTCCAACTGCTCGTCGGTCATGCGCCCGCGCTCTTTGAACGGTACGCCCAGCGCGGCAAATTCCTCTTCCATCCAACCAACGCCCACACCCATTATCAGCCGCCCGCGTGAAAGCTGCTCGACCGAGGCTGCCACGCGCGCCCAGTAGAGCGGGTGGCGATACGGCAGCACCAGTACGCTGATGCCGAGCGTGATGGTCTTCGTACATCCGGCCAGGAATGCCAGGCAGGTCATCGAATCCAGGAAAGGCCGGTCAGGAGGGACGATGAACTCGTGGTTCTCGCTGTAGGGATAGGACGTATTGATCTTCCAGGGGGTGACGACGCGGTCCGCCGACCAGACCGCGTCGAAGCCCTGCGCCTCCGCGCTCTGCGCCGCCTGAGTCAACGTGTCGGGGCCGGTTGCGCGGCCAGAGATGGGGAGTAATACGCCAAGTTGCATCACGCCTCCTGCTTAACCGACGATTTGCAGGCTGCCGTCCTCTTGCACATCGAGAATCACAGCCGATACCTGCACGCTTGTTACCAGTATACCAGCTAATGTGTGCAGGCGTATGGGGCTGCTCACCCCGGCAAAACGCTCCCGGCTAACGCGCCCGACCACCTGTGCCATCGATGGGAGCGAGACGCTCGTCGAAACCGGCGCATTTTTGCCCGCGGGAGCCAGCGCGTTCGCCACCATCTCAACGCTGTCGGCGAACAGCAGGCCGCCCTGGTCGATCACGCCCGCACCGCTGCAATGCGAGCCGGGCGCGGCAAACGACGTGCAAAGGCTGCTATAGAACGCCTTCTGCCAGGCGTTAGCGTTGTCCGGCGGGCGCGCTGCCGCGATCAACGACATGTACAGGCGGGGCAGCGTCAATTGCTGCTGGCGCGCCCACTGCGCCAGCCCCTGTAGCGCGTTCGGATGCACGAATTCGCCGCCGATCATCAAGATAGGCTGCTGGTTGGCGGGCAGGTGCGCGATATCCTGCGCCAGCGTCATCACATCGTTGGTGAGCAGCGGCGCGAAGATCAGGTCGGGGCGCGGTTTGGCCTTGAGCGCGTCTTGCAGACCCGCCAGCAGGACATCAGGCGAGGCTTGCGGGCGTCCGCTGCTATCGAGCAGGCCGCTCGCCACGGCGGTTTCGCTCGCCACAATTTTTGCCCCGCGTTGGCGCGAGAAGTTATAGGAGAATCCGCTGGCAGACCCGCTCGATGATGGGTTGCTGGGGTCGTAAAAGATGGCGGCGTGGCGCACGTGGAGCTGGCCGTAGGCGTAGCTGGCGGCCAGCCAGCTCTGCGCGGCGTCGTCGGGCGAAAAACGGATGAAGGAGAAGCCGGGCGCGCAGTGCCGGTAGAGCGATGTTTGTTGCAACAGGTTAATGATGAACAGACCCGTCGCCGTCGGTGCGATGAGAGGTACACCGGCGCTGCACAGCACGGGCAGCACCACCTGCACCAGACTGCTCGGCGCCAGCCCAAGTATGCCCAGCAGCGGTGTCTGCTGGCCGGCAAGCAGCCCGAACTGGTGCAGGTTGCCGGATTGAGCAAGCGCGGCGGCGTCGTTGGCGATTTGCAGCGCGCCCTGCTCGACGCCCGTCGTGTTTGCCAGGATGAGATAGAGCAGCGGCAAGTTGGAGGTTTGCAGCGCCGTTTCGTTGTATTGCTGCTGCGCGATGTACGCGCCGACCAGTTCCTGCGTATAAGCCGCGTAGAGGATATGGCGGTCTGTTCCTCCTTGTGGGTCGGCGTTACCAGGCCCGCTGTCGAAGCTGACCACCAGTGCGCCATACGCCCGTCCCGACTGGCGAACCAGCAGGTCCTCGTGGTAGATGGCCGCCTCGCCGCCATTGCAGCCCGTCGTATCCATGCTGGCAGCGTTCGTCGCGCTCGCCAACAGACTCTCTGCTTTGCTCGCGTTATGCCCTTGCAATGCCTGGGCCGCCGCGCGCTTATCCTGGTAGCTGGCGGCGTTGCAGGCGTCGTAGACCTTGAGGCCGTCGCTCAGCCCGATCCCGTCGGGCGTTGGGATGGCATGAGTCGTGACAGGATGATAATAGCGTGCATCGTCCCAGCGAACGGCGAGGAAGGTAGTGAGCGAGGCGATCAGCAGGAGCAGGATCAGCGTGCCATACGCGAGCGCCATTGGTGACATCGGAACCTGGCCGCCCCGGAAAAATCCGCTCAGCTCCCAGCCGATGGCGCTGAACGGGTCGCGCACAGGACGGCGGCGATATTTCCGGCTGGCCCTGACCTCCTGGCGGAACAGGTCGAGCAACACCAGGCAGCCCGTCTCGCAAGTAAGCAGGTGTGCCTGCACCTCCGGGTACAGCAGCGCCACGTTTTGTCCACCATCCATCGCCTCGGCGTACTCCGCTAAAAGCTGGCGGCACTGCGCGCAGTTCAACGGCCCCTGTGGGATGGTGGGCCGCTGGGTGGAGGGCTGCGCAGCGGGCGCGCTAGCCGCCGTGGTGGGAGGCGCTGGTAGGCTGGCCGGTTTCGCCTGAGGCGTGACTGCAAGAGTCGCCGGTTTTGAGGTAGGAAGCACGGCTGGCGCAGTTTCGACACGCGCAGCCGGAATGGGAGTGGATGGAAGCTGCATGAACGATGTGACCTGCGCCGGCGTTTGCTCCTCGTAGGGCGTTGGCAAATAGGGCTGCAACGCCGTCATGCCCTCTTGCTCCGCTTGCCGGCGAGGTCGCTTCTTCTTGCGCGGCGGGCTGATCGACGGCGGAGAACTCAAGCAGCGCACGCAGGTGGCTAGATGGTGCTGCGCCGCCTCTACAGCTTCTTCCGGGACGGCATCGGGGTCCAGATCGCGTTCCACCAGCACAGAAATAGCGAACGCACACGCTGGCGGCAGGTGTTCGTCGATTGCCATCAGCTTCCTCCTAAAATACGAGAGATTCCTGCGAAACGTCAGTCACGAGCGAAGGAGCGCAGAGCAAAGGTGATCTGCTCTTCCAGTGTCATTGGCCGGTCTTGAGGGAGCTTCAGGAGCGCCGCCTGGGCCTCCGCGGCGGAGAAGCCCAGACCCATCAGCGCCTCCAGCACTTCAGCCTGGATGCTCCCGGAGGCGGAGAGTGCCGACGCGCCCCCCAGGGCGAGCAGCGATGGGAGCTTCCCCTTCAATTCAAGTACCAGTTTCGCCGCGAGCCTCTTGCCAACGCCTGAAACCATCGAGAGTCGCTGCTGGTCTTCATCGGCGATGGCTTTGAAAAGCGTGCGCGCATCCATTGCCGAGAGCAGCGCCAGGCCGATCTTTGGCCCGACGCCACTGATGCTGATGAGCTTCTCGAAGGCGTCCCGCTCCTCTTCCCCGGAGAAGCCATACAGCGCCATGCCGTCCTCGCGCACCTGGAAGTGCGTGTGCAGCGTGACCTCTGAACCGGGTTCCCCCAGGCGGTTCAAGGTGGAAGAGGGTGCGAAGACGCGTATGCTTAAACCACCCACGTGGATAATGGCGTGATCTGCGCGACGCGCCTCTAAAACCCCAGTTATGCCGGCAATCATGATTCTACTTCCCTCGTCTATAGATTAACATCTTGTCAGGAAATTCGCATCAAAGTAGGAAATATGGACAGGCTTAGCAGGAAGGCAGCCTTCATCGCGCCGGGTAGCCCAACGTGAGCAGTGAAGAGGTGTTGAGGTGGCAGATGGCAATGGCCGCCGCGTCCGCGGCATCATCAGGACGAGGAATGGCCTTTAGCCGGAGCAGAATACGCACCATCTCCCCAACTTGCTCCTTCTTCGCGCCTCCATAGCCACTGACGGCCTGCTTGACCTGCATGGGCGTGTATTCGGCGATGGAGAGGCCGCCGTTCGCCAGCGCCAGCATTGCCACGCCGCGCGCCTGCCCGACGGTGATGGCGGTGCGCGCGTTCTTTGCGAAGAACAGCTCTTCCATTGCGCCTTCCTGCGGGTGATACGTGGCGATAATCTCGCCCAGGCGCTCGTAGATGATCTGCAAGCGCTGCGGCAGCGGCATACCTGCCGGGGTCGTAATGACATCACAGGCGACCAGGCTCAGATCGCTGCCCCTGGCTGCCACAACTGCGTAGCCCACGATAGCCGTCCCCGGATCGATGCCCAGGGCCAGGCGGGCGCCATCCGGCAGGCGAACCTGTTCGCGTATTGAGGGTTCATCGCTCATGGCGCGTCTCCCTAATCCTCGAAGGAGGCAGCGAATTCTTCAGGGAAGTCCGCGTTTGTATAGACATTCTGGACGTCGTCCAGGTCTTCCAGCTTCTCAACGAGTCGCATCAACTGGTGCGCAGTCTTCTCCTCGCTCAGGTCAATCTTTGTTTTGGGGACAAGCGTGCTTTCTGCCTTCACGACGTTGTACTTCCTGGCTTCCAACGCCATGCGCACTTTGTCCAGCTCGGAAGGGTCGGTGTAGATTGTGAGCGTTTCATCGTCCGCGCTCGCCGGATCAACATCATCTGCGCCCATATCGATT
Organism: uncultured Chloroflexia bacterium; assembly: GCA_963731975.1. Classification (GTDB taxonomy): domain Bacteria; phylum Chloroflexota; class Ktedonobacteria; order Ktedonobacterales; family Ktedonobacteraceae; genus CAVSXS01. The sequence continues at coordinate 131,350 of CAVSXS010000001.1, forward strand.
GCTTCGAGCGACAATTCGTCGGGATCGTGCCCTTTCAGCTCGACCTCGATAACGCCCGTGAGTTCGAAGAGCCAGTCCACGCAGCCGTTTTCGCCCATATTCCCGGCGTTGCGGTTGAAGGCGTTGCGCACCTCGGCTACGGTGCGGTTGCGGTTCTCGGTGAGCGTCTGCACGACGATGGCCGTGCCGCCCGGCCCGTAGCCCTCGTAGGTGATCTCCTCCAGTGTCGCGCCGTCGCCGCCGCCCAGCGCGCGTTTGATGGTGCGGTCGATGTTGTCCATCGGCATATTGGCGTCGCGTGCGCGCTGTACGGCCATACGCAGGCGGAAATTAGCATTCGTGTCGCCGCTGTTTCCTTCGCGCACCGCGACCACAATCTCGCGTCCCAGGCGCGTGAAAAGCTGCCCTCTTCGCGCGTCGTTAACTCCTTTAGAGCGCCGAATTTGCGCCCATTTTGAATGACCTGACATAACAAAGCTCCTGGTTCATTTTCAGGTAACGAATCTCATAAATAAAGCGTGTACCCGGTGTGTGTGTGAAAAATTTGCTCTACGCATTGTAACATGAACTCCCTTTGCTAGTCGAGGGGCTTGTGAGAATTTTGTCTGGGCGACCGTCGCGGTCGCCCTGGTTGCTGGGAAATTACGCATCACTACTACTGAGCGTCAACAGCTCTTCACCTAGATGCACGCGAGCATCCCAGGTGATAGCAATCGCATCTTTAACGCTTTGATGGGCAGGGCATCCCTCGGGATGCACCTTCAATGCGCGCGCGGTGGCTTCGCGCTGGTCGGCGGGTACGGTGAGGTCGTAGTGCAGTGAAATGGAGTAGATGCGGATGGTCTTTCCCACACCCGCGATGCGGCCATCAACGGTCGCGCTATAGCTCTGGCGGTCAAAAGGAATCTTGCGCCCTGACAGGGCGCCGGCAAGTGTGCCGTACATTCAGCCGGCCACGGCTGCAATGATCTGGTCCAGGGTTGAGGCAACAGCAGGTCCTTCTTTCGCGCCATAGTATGCGCGCAATGCGCCCTGTACCCCATAAACGACGGGCTGCACTACTTCTCCCAGGTAGGCATAGCGATAGCCCTCGTGATATACGAGACGAGCGTGAGAGATGTACTCAAAATCGTCGGCCATTGGAATCTTCTCCTTCTCTTCAAATTGTTTGTAACGCAAACACGGGATTGTTTATTATAGCTCAAACCTGGGGGCTGCCTGGTTTGGGATGGTCGCCAGGAACTCCTCGATGGCCGCGTTCAACTCGGCGGGCTGCTCGCGCATGACGTAGTGACCCGCGTGGGGAATGACGCGCAATGATGACCCGGCGATATGCTCGTGCATATACTGGCTGTACTTGGGCGGCGTCAGGCGGTCATCCGTGCCGCAAATAATCAGGGTAGGCAGGCGAATTTCCTGCAAGCGTGCCATGCAGTCGAACACGTTACAGGCTGCCAGGTCGCGGTACAGCATCGTCGGCCCCGATTGAGGACCCTCACTGAGCAACTGCTCCGGTATCGTCGCGGCGTTGTCGGGCGAGACCGCCAGCGTCTTCAACTGCCGCGACGCCACCTCCGAGCCGCTGCGCGCCCCTTCGAGCATGTCGGGATGGACGCGCAGGCGCGCCCCCGTGCCGATCAAGATCAGCCCTCCAAGCTCATCACCGTAGTCGAGACCCATCTGCAACGCGATTGCCCCGCCTAACGAGTGTCCGGCAATAATGGGCCTGTGCTGCTCCAGGTGTAGTTCGCCGAGTTCGCCGAGTTCGCCGCGCACGATATCATGCGCTACCCTGGCGTAATCCTGCACGCTCACCTCCGGCGGCAAGCTGTCCGGGCGCTGTCCATGCCCCGGCAAATCGACAGCGATGGCGTGCCGGGGGCCGAGATGTTCCACCTGCAAGCGCCAGATACGCGCGCTATCGCCCGACCCATGAATAAAGAAGATGGGAGTGTCTGATTGGTTCATTGTTTGTGTTCCCTTCTTAACGCATTGGTGTTCATGTGATGTAGCGTTATTGTATCAGGAATCAGGCCATTCAACCAAACAGACTCGACTCTTCGGCGGAAAGGGCGACCTCTCGCATCAACTTGCAAGTTCACCTCTATTCACGTACCTCATCATATGTTAGAATAGCCCCTGGTAACATGCAATAAAGGAGGCAAGCGCCTTGAGCTTCGATGAATGGACGCGGCTGATCGGGCTGGTTATCTCGTTTCTCCAGGTACTCGCCTGGCCTCTTGTGATCTTCTGCATCCTGTTCTTCTTCCGCAAGCCGCTTAGAAGCTTCCTGGAGAACATTGTCGAGGTCAATTTCAAAGCCGGCCCCATCGAGACGACCGCGAGACGCCAGCAGCTTCTTGAACTCTCGGCCTCGCTGGGTGCGGCCACTGCCCATTGGCAGGACGAAACGCAGAGTAGCGCACCCGCTGTCGAAAAGACAAAACAACTGGCGCAAGCCATCGACCAGTTGATGACGCCACGTACTTCCCAACGCATGGAGGGCGTGTCGATCCTGTGGGTTGACGACAGGCCCACGAACAACACCTACGAACGGCAGGCACTCGAAGCCCTCGGCGTGCAATTCACCATCAGCAAATCGACCGAAGATGCGCTTGACCGCCTCCACCGCAAGTCTTACGATGTCATTCTTTCCGATATGAGTCGCCCTCCCGATCAACAAGCCGGCTATACACTGCTTGAACAAATCAAAGCCATGCATATCACGACGCCTTATATCATCTATGCCGGAAGCAAGAGGCCGGAACACATTGCCCGCGCGAAGGAACTGGGAGCCTTTGGGACGACGAACGACCCGCAAGAATTGCTCGAACTGGTCATTCGCGCATTGAAGAAATAGACATGTAGGGGCGACCCTCGCGGTCGCCCGGCCGCGCCTGGCGAGCCGCCAATGATCATCAAAGAGGATCATACGCCGCTATCGAGCGGGCGGCGGGCGACCACGAGGGTCGCCCCTACAATGGTTTGAGAACGTACTTACAACTCGACAGGTTGAGCAGCGTAGTAGATAATAGAGAAGGCGAGAGGCGTTCATGGAGAAGCAGCGCGGCGGCCAGCAAGAACCAAAAGACACCACACGCCAGAACGTGGGTCGCGTGGGCGAAAGGCTGGCAGCGCAGGCATTGCGCGAGCAAGGCTACCATATTCTGGAGCAGAACTTCCGCTGCCGCCTGGGGGAAATCGATCTGGTGGCAGAAGACGCCAGCGACCTCGTATTCGTCGAGGTCAAGACGCGCCGGGGCAACCCCTATGGGCTGCCAGAAGATGCTGTTACACGCGCCAAACGCCGCAAGCTGGCGCAGGTTGCTTCGTGCTACCTCGATCAGCATGGCAACCCCGACCGCTCCTGGCGCATCGACGTGGTAGCTGTGCAGTTCAACGGGAGCGGCAAGCTAGAAGAGATACGGGTGTACCGGCACGCCGTGGGTGAAGAATAAACAAACAGTTTCTGTCTATAGAGAAGACAGGGGAGGCCGTTCATGTCAGATTTTGTAGAGTCAGCGAAAAATATGGTCAGTTCCGCGGTCAGCCGCACGAGCTGGCAGGCTCAGAAACAGCTTCGCGTGCGCGCCAAGCAGGGCGAGATCGATCAACTCATGATGCAGCGCCAGGGATTCCTCGATGAACTGGCGAAGATTGCGATGGACCTGTACCAGCAGGGCAGGCTCTCCGACGCGCAGCTCTCGCGCCTGTGCGCCAGTATCCAGGAACTCGATCACGATGTGCAGAATCACCAGTTGCAGATGCAAGAGATCAAAAGCGAGCAGTACAACGCTGCGCAGTTCGCCCCGTCTGCCACGGCCAACTACGCGCCGCCCCCCGTGACGCCAACACAGCCGCCTAATGCGCAAGCGCCATACACGCAGCCGCACCAACAGCCACAACAGCCACAACAGCCCGGCCCGGCTCCGCAGAAGTCGCTGCAGCTCTGCCCGAATTGTGGTAACCCGGTGCGCCCAAACGCACTCTACTGCCGCAGCTGTGGCGCGAAGCTTCGTTAGAGTGCCTGTGATTTTTCCGCTGAACTATGTTATAATGATACGTACCTCGATAGGAGGGTGACGGCTCTGTCTTATCCCTCCATCTATGCATATGGAGTTGAATTGGTAAGCAGTGTGAAGGATGTATTCTTGGCCAGCCAGCATCAGGAAGCGGGTACGCATACCCTCGACAGCATCAGCCATAGCGCGGCGCAGACACAGCGGCTGGGCATGAGGCTGGGCGAGTTGTTGAGCGGCGGCGAACTGGTGCTGCTTCATGGGCAACTAGGTACGGGCAAGACGACTTTCACGCAGGGTCTTGCTCAGGGAATGGGTATTACCGAGTATGTCAATAGCCCGACATTTACACTGTTGAAGGAATATACCGGGTCGAGGCAGCCCGGCCACCGCCAGGCACCAGCGCTGTATCACTTCGACCTGTACCGGCTGGATAACCCCGAAGAAATTCTTGACCTGGGCTTCGATGAGTATTTCACGAGCGACGGTGTGTGCGTTGTTGAATGGGCAGAGAAGGCAGACCTGTACTGGCCGACCGATCATCTGAGCATTCGCTTGAAAATATTGAGTGAAACCAAGCGCGGCCTGCTCTTCACTGCTACAGGCTCACGCTATTGCGAGCTGCTGCGACAGTTTCAGAAAAACGCTTATGTTACTACTGGCTCTTGATACCTCCACACGCCAGGCCAGCATCGCGCTCTGCACGGAAGATACGGTCCTGGGCGAATACACGTGGCAGGTCGGCAACAACCATAGCGTCGAATTGCTCGAACGCATGCAGCGTTTGATCGCCGAGTGCTGCGACAAAAATATGCATGCAGTCGAGGCTATCGCCGTCGCAACCGGTCCCGGTTCCTTCAACGGGCTGCGCGTGGCTGTTGCCACGGCGAAGGCCCTGGCGTTTTCGCTGCGCCTGCCGTTGATCGGTGTGTGTACGCTAGACATCATTGCCGCGCACCAGCGCCAGTGGGGCGGCCCGCTCTGCGCCTTGCTCGAAGCCGGGAGAGCGGAACTGTACGCGGCCTGCTATCTCTTCGATGAGATACGCGAGGATAACGCCCTGACATACTCGATGCGCCGCCTCAGCGACTACCTGTTGGATTCGCCTCAGAATCTCGCTCAGTTCCTGGGTGAGCATCTAGGCTCCTGGGTTGGCGCTCCCGGCCAGAGACAACTGCCTTCCGTGCTCTTTTGCGGTGAGATCAGCGAGGCGTCGCGCCAGGCGCTTGCCGGCGCGTTGCCTGGTACCAGCCTCTTCGGTGCGCCGCTGCTCTCGACTCGTCGCGCGTCCGTCCTGGCGGCCCTGGCTTTTGAACGCTACCAGAGCGGTATTCTAGATGATCCTATGTTGCTCGAACCATTGTACCTGCGGCGACCTTCCATTACCACCAGTTCGCGCAAGCAGCCACTGTTTGGGGATAAATCGCACCGGTCGAGCGATCTGACGAAAACAGAAAGGGAAGAGGGTGCGTTACAGCATTGATCGTATGACAATGGCAGACGTACCTCGCGTCATCGAGATCGAACGTCTGGCTTATCCATCCACGTGGCCTCCCAGCGCGTATCGCAAAGAGCTTCAGGAGAACCGTTGGGCGCATTATATCGTCTTGCGCGACAGAAAAATAGCTGAGGAGCGCATGACCGTTCCTCCGCCCGAACCGGAACGGCCCAGGCGCATTTTCCCGCTCTCGCTGCTCCAAGGGCGCTCGTCTGCCACACTGACCTCGCCTGGCCTCGCCTCCATTCTTGGCTTCGCCGGGCTGTGGCTGATGGTGGACGAGGCGCATATCACCACGATTGCCATGCACCCTAGCTATCAGGGCATGAAATTGGGCGAATACATGCTGACCAGCCTGATCGATATCGCCTATACCATCCACGCGCGCTGGGTCACGCTCGAAGTGCGCGTCACCAACTACCGGGCACAAAACCTCTATCGCAAATATGGCTTTCACGAGGCGGGCGTGCGGCATCGCTACTATAGCGATAATAATGAGGATGCCTTGATTATGTGGACGGATGAAATCAATTCGCCCGGATACAAAAAACTTTTTCAGGACTACAAAGCTGCCCTCTCACAAAAGCTGGAAGAGCAGTAGAACATCTTCGTCGAAGGGTTGCTATGCTGATACTCGGAATCGAGAGTTCGTGCGACGAAACGGGAGCCGCCATCATCAAAGATGGTCGCTATTTGCTCTCCAACGTCGTTGCCTCTCAAATTGACATCCATAATCGCTACGGCGGCGTCGTGCCGGAGGTGGCATCGCGCCAGCAGCTCGCCTCGATTCTGCCGGTGATCGAAACCGCTATGGAGCAGGCTGGTTGCGACTGGGAGCAGGTGGACGCCATCGCCGCGACCTACGGCCCCGGCCTGGCAGGTTCGCTGCTGGTCGGCTTAACGGTCGGCAAAGCGATAGCCCTGGCGTACAGGCTGCCTTTTCTCGGCGTCAACCATCTGGAGGCGCACATCTACGCGAACTGGCTCCGCCCCGAGCCGCCCGCTCCCGGTGGGGCGCGCAACGACGCAGCAGATTGGGAATACCAGCAGGGTGATCCGACCTTCCCGCTGCTCTGCCTTGTGATATCGGGCGCGCACAGCGAACTGGTGCTGATGCGCGGGCACGGTCAGTACGAGCTGCTGGGTCGCACGCGCGACGACGCCGCTGGCGAGGCCTTCGACAAGGTCTCGCGCATCCTCGGCCTGGGCTATCCCGGCGGCCCGGCCATCCAGCAGGCGGCGCAGCGCGTCGAAGAAGAATACCTCCAGCAGGGCAGAACTATCACCCAGGCGCGGGCTGCATACAAACTCCCGCGCGCCTGGCTGCGTGGCACGTATGACTTCAGCTTCAGCGGGCTGAAAACTGCCGCGTTGCATCTTGCCGAGGGCGCTACGGAGCAGGTGAGCGCGGGCAAGCAGGTCAGCCAGTACACCCGTATGGGCGCGCAGGCCGCGCAGAGAGGCAGCAGCGCGAATGTTGGCCTGCTCGCGTCGAGCTTCCAGGAGGCCGTCGTGGAGGTACTGGCGATCAAAACACGCCTGGCAGCGCAGGAATACCACGTCAAGCAGGTTGTGCTGGCGGGTGGCGTGGCGGCCAACGCCAGCCTGCGCGCTCGCCTGGAGCAGGAACTGCGACCCCTGCACATGCGACTGAACTATCCGCCGCTGGAATTCTGCACCGATAACGCCGCCATGATCGGCAGCGCCGCCTTCTTTCACCTGCTGCGCGGGGAGCAGCACGGCTTCGACCTGGATGTCGCGCCAGGGCTTAGCCTCCCATTCGCCCGCGCATCGTAACAAATTATTTCGGAAGTGAGTGACATTGTATGGCAAAACCGAAAATCTATGCGCTTGGTATCGATCTGGGCGGCACAAAAATGCTGGCCGCAGTTGTGGATATCATGACGGGCGAGGTAATCTCCTCGGCACGCAAGCGCACGCGCGCCGAAAAGGGGCAGGACTTTGTCTCGCAGCGCGTCATCGACCTCTCCACACAGGCGCTCGCTGATGCCCGGTTGCCTGAAGGCGAAGGCATCGTCGCGGTAGGCGTAGGGGCAGCCGGGCAGATCGACCGCAAGGCCGGCATCGTCGAGGACGCGCCCAACCTGGGCGTCAAAAACATGCCGCTGGGCGCGCTGCTCAGCAACCAGTTCGGCAAGCCCTCTGCCGTTGGGAACGACGTGGAGGTGGCGGCTCTGGGCGAATATTTGTACGGGTCTGGTCAAGGCTATCATACCTTTGTCTGCCTGTTCGTCGGGACGGGCATCGGCTCTGGCATCGTGCAGGATGGTCACCTGTACACCGGCCTGACCGGAACGGCGGGCGAGGCCGGCCACATGACTATCCAGGCCGGGGGTCGCATCTGCGGGTGCGGCAGTCTCGGCTGCCTGGAAGCCTACGCCTCGCGCACGGCCATCACAAAGGCAATCATGGCCGAGATTCATCATGGGCGCAGGTCTGTCCTGACCGACGAGGCGGAATTGCAGATGAAAGAGGGCGAGACCATCATACGTTCCGGCCTGCTGGCGAACGCTATTGCGCGTAACGACGAGCTGGTCATCGAGGTGGTCACGGAGGCGGCGGATTACCTCGGCTATGGCCTGGCCTCCATCATGAACTTCTATAACCCGGAATGCATCATCCTGGGTGGAGGCGTAATCGAGGCCATCGACCTGCTCTTCGAGCGTGCTGTGCATCGTGCCAGCACCGCGGCGCTGGCCGCGCCTGCCCGCAAGACAAAGATCATTCGCGCCAAACTTGGCGACTTCTCAGGAGTTGTTGGCGCGGCTTGCCTGGGCGCGCAGGCGGCAGGCTACACCTTCCCGATCTCGTAGAGGGGAACCTTGCTATGCATGGAATGCAAGCAAACATCAGCACGAACATTGAACTGCGCTCGCTTGAGCTGGCCGATGCAGCCTCGCTGCACCGGCTCGACTACAGTTTCGAAACGGATCGCATCTTCACCTTGCAGGTGCGCGGCGACCTTTTGCAGCCTACAGGCCAGAACGCGCTCCCTGCTCATGTTATGCTCAACTTCGAACTCAAGGAGACGCCGGTCGATCTGCCGCTCTACAAAGATTACCGCGAATACGCGCGCACCCTGGAAGAGGTCGAAGCGCGGCTTGGCAGTGTCGATGGCGGGTACATTGCGCTGGCCGGCGGCGAGGTCGCCGGGGCTATTTTGCTGAGCGTCGAAGAGTGGCGCTCTGTTGCGCGCGTCGATGATCTCATCGTCGGACGCCACTTTCGCCGCTACGGCATCGGTTCGCTGCTCCTCAACTGCGCCAGCGATTGGGCGCGCAATCGCGGCTGCTGGGCCATCCTGCTGGAGACGCAGAACATCAACTATCCCGCCATCCAGTTCTACCTGCGCAACGGCCTGGAAGTATGGAGCATCAGCCAGCACTACTACCCGCGCGGCCCGGTGGAACACGAGGTGGCGATCTTCATGGGCAAAATGCTACGGTAGTGCTGCCACTTCCTCCAGCTTTGGGAATAGTGGTGCGGGTGCGGGCAGCTTCAGGCCAGCCGACACCTCGGTTGGGTGCCAGTGGGCAGTATGCACGTCGCCTTCAAAGCCCAGGTAGTGGTGCAGTTTCTCCGACGAGAAGGGCAGGTAGGGCCAGAGTAGGATGTGCAGCCCGCTCAGCACTTGCAGCATGACGTAGATGGTTGTGCCGGCTGCCTCGCGGTCTTGCTTGATCTGCTTCCAGGGGGCCTGCTCGTCCAGGTAGCGGTTGGCCGCGCGTGCCACCGCCATCGCCGCGTGGATGCCCTCCTTCAGGTGGCAGTTGGCGATGTTATGCCCCACCAGCGTGAAGCCGCGATCCACCTCCGCCAGGATTTCACGATCCGCCTCCCTGAGCGCCTGCGGGTGCGGCACGACGCCGTCGAACTTGCTTTGCAGGAAGGTCAGCGTGCGATGCACGGCGTTCCCGTAGGTAGCCACCAGCTCATCGTTGTTGCGGCGCACCAGTTCTTCGTAGGTGAAGTCGGTGTCGCGTCCCTCCGGTGCTGTTACCGACAGGTAATAGCGCAGCGTATCGGCCCCGTAACGGTCCAGCACGTCCTTCGTCCAGATCACATTGCCACGGCTGGCGGAAGCCTTCGAGCCGCTCATGGTCATGAACTCGTTGGCGGGCACGTCATAGGGCAGGTTGCGGTTGCCGTAGCCCATCAGCATAGCGGGCCAGATAAGCGCGTGGAAAGGGATGTTGTCCTTGCCGATGAAGTAGTATGACTTCACGGGTGGGTTGGTCTGACCGGGCACCCACCACGTCTTCCAGGCTTCGGGCGTCCCATGCTTTTCGGCCCATTCGACCGAGGCGGAGAAGTAGCCGATCACCGCGTCGAACCAGACGTAGATGCGCTTGCTGTCGTAGCCCTCCAGCGGGATCGGCACGCCCCAGTCCAGGTCGCGCGTGATGGCGCGCGGGCGCAAACCCTCGTGTAGCCAGTTGCGCACGAAGCCAATAGTGTTGGTGCGCCAGAAGCCCTTATCGTCGTTGAGCCATTGTTCCAGCGGCTCCTGTAGTTTGGGTAAATCCAGGAAGAAATGTTCCGTCAGGCGAATCTCCAGCTTGCTGTCCTTGCTCCCGCACAGGCGGCAGCGCGCATCGATCAGGTCGACCGGGTCGAGCGTGCGCCCGCAGTTGTCGCATTGGTCGCCGCGCGCTGAGGTGTAGCCACAGTGCGGGCAGGTGCCTTCCACGTAGCGATCGGGCAAGAAGCGGCGGTCGGTTGGGCAATAGGGAGACTCCATCGAGTCTTTATAAATGTACCCCTTGTCATAGAGCGTCAGGAAAAAATCTTGTGTGATGCGATAGTGATTTTCTGTGCCGGTCTCCGTGTATAAATCCCAGGACATGCCCAGCCGCTCCCATACCTCGCAGATCTGGCGGTGATAGCGCGCCACGAACTCGCGCGGGCTAATGCCCTCGCGTTCGGAGTCTACCAGGATAGGCGTGCCGTGTTCGTCGCTGCCCGAGACCATCAGCACCTGGTGTCCGGCCAGCCGGTGATAGCGCGCGAAGGTGTCCGCCGGGAGGTAGGCCCCGACGACCTGGCCGACGTGCGTCGAGCTTTTCGCATACGGCCATGCCACACAAACAAGTATATGTTCATTCATATGATAAAAGTCTCCCTCAAAGCAAAAAGCAAGAAGATACGCAGCAGTGGCGTGTAGCAACTTCGCGTATTATAACATGCCCATACAAGCCTTTTTACGGAAAAGCTGTAGGGGCGTGGGCTTGCCCCGTCTTCGAACCCGGCGCGCTACATCCCGATGTAGCGTGCGTAGACCGAACGCGCCACGTTCTCGTCATCCGTCCCCTTGATGATGGCACGCGCATCGGGGAAGACGGTGATCTCGTAAGAATCGACGAGCAAGCGCAGCAGATAGGCGTTGTAGGCCACCTTGCCGACCGGTTGCAGGCGTTCGGCGAGCGCGGGCAGGTCGAGCGTATCGTCTTTCCTGCTGCTGCGCACCTGCACCGCGTCGCGCCCGCACAGGCTGGTCGAGCGCGTCCCGCTCAGCGAGTCGAGGAACTCGTAGGAGTGCTGGCCGCAAGCCGGGCAGTCGGGCTGGCGCGGCAGCTCGATACGCTCGCTTGTATTCTCCCAGACATCCATCCAGAACATGTCGCGGCTGACCTTCTCACTCTTCAAAAGAATCTTGATGGCCTCGGTGGAAGCGATGCCCGTGATGGCTGCTACGATACCGTTGAGGATGCCCGCCGTGTCGCAGGTCGCGGTCGTGCCGGGCAGGGGCATCTCTGGAAAGACGCAGCGCAGGCAGGCTGTATCGCCAGGGAGGATGTTCATTGTGACGCCGTAAGACGCGATTACGCCGCTATAAATCCAGGGGCGATTATATTTGATGCAGGCATCGTTCAGCAGGTAGCGCGTCTCGAAGTTGTCGGTAGCGTCCAGCAGCAGGTCAACATCCTGCACGAGCGATTCGATGCCGTCGGCGTTGATGTCCTCCACCAGCGCCTCGACGGTCACGTCGCTGTTGATATGGCGCAGCTTCTCGGCAGCCGCCACCGCTTTCGGCAGGCGGCGCGCGATATCATCTTCGTCAAAGAGAATCTGGCGCTGCAGGTTGTTCAGCTCGATGAAGTCGCGGTCGGCGATCACCAGCCTTCCCACCCCCGCGCGCCCCAGGTTGTTTGCCAGCGAGCTGCCCAGCGCGCCGCACCCGATGATGGCGACCGAGGCCGCCTTCAGCCGCTCCTGTCCCGCTCTGCCGATGGGGGCGAACAACAATTGCCGTGAATATCGATCCAAAGGTGATGCCATCGTCTCCGCTCCTGGGATTGCTCTTGACGTAAACCAACTCCTGCTATTGTAGCACACGCAAAAGCTGCCGATAGTAATGAATGAGAGTTGGCAGTAGCTTACAACTGTGTTACAATGCAGAAAGGCGACAACGCTTGTGGAAACCAGTATAGTGAATGATAGCACCTATCTGCGTAGGGACCCGATGAAAAAAGTCCTGGTGATCGATGATAACCCGACCATCGTAGAACTTATCAAATACGCGGTGAATTTACAGACCTCGTATCACGTCGTTGTTGCCTATGACGGTGTGCAAGGCCTGGAACGTGTCTATGCCGAACAGCCGGACTGCGTCATTGTCGATGTGAAAATGCCGCGCATGGACGGTTATAAGCTGGTGCGTTGCCTGCGTGGAGACCCGCGTACCGCCGATACCCCGCTCATAATCCTGAGCGCCATGACGCGCGAAGAGGATCAGATGACCGGCTTTCTCTCAGGGGTTGATGAATATCTCACCAAGCCCTTCAAGCCGGCAGCCCTCAACGCCGCCATTGAACGGGTGTTGCGCCTGACCCCCGCGGAGCGCCAGCAGCGAATGGATCGCCTGGTGCAGGCACAGGCCGATCGAGAATAGGGCATTGCTAACAGGGTGAAGAGTGTACGGATCGCAGAAATTGCGCCGCTTGCACGTGCTTCTGGTTGACGACCCCGGTACGTGTGATCGCATGGCGCTGGCGCTGGAAGGTGAGTTTCTTTTGCGGCACGTCGCCTCGGTGGCCGAAGCAAAACAATACCTGCACGGAAATTTACCCGATGTCCTGATCTGTGAAGCGGTAATTGGACAAGAGAGTGGCCTCGAACTTTGCCGTTTCCTGCGCAGCAGCGCAGCCTATGATCGCCTCCCCGTGCTATTCCTGACCTCGCAGTCAACGCTTCCAGATAAAATTGCCGGTTTCGAAGCCGGTGCCGATGACTACGTTGTCAAACCCTGCGACGCTCGCCATCTCGCCGCACGCATCCGACTGCTCGCCCGCTTGAAACACCTGCAACATTCCCTCGACCAGGAATGACAAAAGTGAGAAACGAAGAAGAGGCATGGGCGCACGCGCCCATGCCTCTTCTTCGTTTCTCACTTCTTTTTAACCTGGGAAGTGGCAGGCGGCGTAGTGGTTCTGCTTTTTCTCTTCCAGGGGCGGGATGACCTCGCGGCAGATATCCTGCGCTTTCCAGCAGCGAGGATGGAAGTTGCATCCCGACGGCGGGTTGACCGGACTGGGGACATCGCCCTCCAGGATGATGCGCTTGCGTTTCAATTCCAATTCGGGGTCTGGTACTGGAATGGCCGAAAGCAGCGCCTGGGTATAAGGATGCAAGGGCGTGTCATAGAGTTCTTCGCTGTTCGACAGTTCAGCGACGCGACCGAGATACATCACGGCCACGCGATCGCTGATATGTTTGACGACCGACAGGTTATGGGCTACGAACAGGTAGGTCAGGCCGAACTGCTCTTGCAGGTCTTCCATCAGGTTCAGCACCTGCGCCTGAATCGAGACATCCAGCGCGGAGACCGGCTCGTCCGCGACGATGAACGAGGGATTGAGGGCCAGGGCGCGAGCGATGCCGATGCGCTGGCGCTGGCCGCCGCTGAACTCGTGCGCGAACCGATTGACGAAGAACGGATTCAAACCCACCACTTCGAGCAGGTGCTCGACCTGCTCCTGAATCTGCTTTTTGTTGCCCCGCTTAAAATTCTCCAGCGGCTCCGCAATGGTCTGCCCAATCGTGAAGCGCGGGCTGAGCGAGCCAAAAGGGTCCTGGAAGACCATCTGCATATCCGCTCGTTTGGAGCGAATATGGCCTGGCGAGAGCGTCGTTAGCTCGACCCCATTCAGCTTCACGCTGCCTGCCGTCGGCTTAATCAACTGCAAAATCGCTCGCCCCGTCGTCGATTTGCCGCAGCCGCTTTCTCCCACCAGTCCCAGCGTCTCGCCCTTGCGGACAAACAGGTCAACGCCATCGACGGCCTTGACCTGGCCGATCGTGCGGCTGAGCAGGCCCCCTTTGATAGGGAAATAGACCTTGAGACCCTTGACATCCACCAGGGTCGTGCCGGTCGTGGCCGGCATTGTTGTTTCCTGTACCATGCTACTGATCTCCCTAATCTGGATAGAAGCAGGCCGCTACCTGATCGCCTCGGCCTACGGATGTGAGTTCGGGTCGCTCCGCGTTACAGCGGCTTTGCACCTTTGGGCAGCGCGGGGCATAAGGGCATCCAGGTGGCGGGTTCAGCAGGTCAGGTGGCTGTCCGCCGATGGGAGAAAGCTTGATTCCGCGCTTATCGTCCAGGCGAGGGATGGAATGCAGCAGTCCCACGGTATAGGGGTGCGCCGGCCTCTCGAAGAGCTGTCTCACCGGGGCCGATTCTACCACGTGTCCGGCATACATGACGTTGACATACTCGCACGAACCGGCCACAACGCCCAGGTCATGCGTGATGAGCATCACGGCGGTATCGAACTCTTTCGAGAGACCCTTCATCAGGTCGAGTACCTGCGCCTGGATGGTCACGTCCAGCGCGGTGGTGGGTTCATCGGCAATCAGCAGCTTGGGATTGCAAGCCAGGGCAATAGCGATCATCACACGCTGGCGCATGCCACCACTGAATTCATGGGGATAGTTCTTGACGCGCCGTTTGGCATCAGAGACGCGCACCAGGTCGAGCATCTCGATGGCGCGCTTCCACGCCTGGTCCTTGCTGACACCCTTGCGGTGGCGCATCACCGTCTCTTGAATCTGGAAACCGACCGTGAACACCGGGTTGAGGGAACTCATGGGGTCCTGGAAGATCATCGAAATTTTGCTGCCGCGCAAATCGGTCATTTCTTCCTTGCTCTTTTCCAGGATATTTTCGCCGTTAAAATTGATTTCGCCCCCCACGATTTTTCCAGGAGGTGATGCTACCAGGCGCATAACCGAGAGCGCGGTGACGCTTTTGCCGCAGCCGCTTTCGCCGACTACGCCCAGCGTTTGACCCGGTTTTATCGAAAATGAGACATCGTCGACGGCTTTAACTACTCCGCCGCGTGAAAAAAAGTAGGTTTTGAGATTATTCACCTCAAGCAAATTATCTGTCATACTCGTTACTCCCCTCGCTTGTCTCTAACCAGCCTGCCAACGCACTGCGTGCTACGGCTGCAAAGACTAATCTTTTGATCGTGGGTCAAATGCGTCACGCAGGCCGTCACCCAGGAAGGAGATTGCCAGCACAATAATCGTCAGAGCGAAGGCCGGCAGCAGCACCTCCCACGGGTGTACCCCGATGTTGCCACCGGAGGAGGCATCCGAGATCATCACGCCGATGCTGGAGCCGGGCGATTGCACGCCAAGTCCCAGGTAGCTCAAACCTGCCTCGCCGATGATCGTACCGGCGATGTCCAGGGTGGCAGCCACAACCACGATGCTGGAGAGGTTGGGAATGATGTGACGGACAATGATCTTGAAGTTGTTTGTGCCGGACGTGCGGGCCGCCTCGATAAATTGCTGTTCTTTGAGTTGTAACGTTTGCCCGCGCACGAAACGCGCCATGAGCGGCCAGGCGGTGAACGCCAGGGCGATCGATACCAGGATCAGGCGCGCGTCACCGTTCGCGCCGACAAGTGGTATATTGCTGAACACCGTATCGGCCTGCGTGCCGAAGATGCCGGTCAGCAGGATGGCGAAGAGCAGGCCGGGGAAGGCGAACATGACATCGGTAAAACGCGCCAGGATCTGGTCGATCCAGCCGCCGAAGTAGCCGGCCAGCACGCCGACCGTAACTCCCAT
Organism: uncultured Chloroflexia bacterium; assembly: GCA_963731975.1. GTDB lineage: Bacteria > Chloroflexota > Ktedonobacteria > Ktedonobacterales > Ktedonobacteraceae > CAVSXS01. Next base: position 146,968 of record CAVSXS010000001.1, read on the forward strand.
CAGGATATCCACGATTTCAACCAGCAAAGCCACGGTGATGGACACCAGCATACCCTGCATCAAACGAGCCAGCAAGTCGCGCCCAATCGAATCCGTTCCCAGCCAGTATTGCGCGGAGAACAGTTCGTCCTGCCGGTCTAGCTCCTGGTGGAACGGACTGTGATAGATGGCAGGCCCGATGAGGCCGTTGAATGTGCTGTTGTATGGACCCCCTATATGCTCGTAGATGGGTGGCCCGAAGATCGGAATGAGGATGAAGAGGATCAATATCCCCAGGCTGATCATGGCACGTTTGTCTTTGCGCAAGCGTCGCAGCGACTCCTGGAGGGGCGTGGGTGATTTCTTCTGTTTCCCCTCGGGAGCGGGTTCGAGTAGCTCCGACTCAACCGGGCGCAAAATACCATTGCTTTCTGCCGCGTTCTCGATGGCCAGGGGCGACATCGAGGTATCCGGCTGCATTGCTCCCGAAGAGGAGAGTTCAAATTCCTGGTCCTTCGTATCCATGAAACGTACCTCCTCCTAGCTCGCCTTGATGCGCGGATCTACGACACCATAAAGTATGTCCGAGAGTAGATTACCCAGCACCACCGCGACGGCGATCAGGACGACCGTTGCTTGAATGACGGGGTAGTCACGGGCATTGATGGAAGTGATGGTCTGCTGCGCGATGCCCGGTATGTTGAAAATTTGCTCGATGAAGAACGCGCCGGTCACGATGCCGCCTAACGAGAGGCCGAACACCGTGACGAGCGGGATCATGGCGTTGCGGAAGGCGTGTCGATAAATAACGACGCGCTCGCGCATCCCTTTGGCACGCGCGGTTCGCACAAAATCCTGGCGCAGGACTTCCAGCATACTGGTGCGCGCCAGGCGGGCAAAGAAGGCTGTTCCCACGGCTGCCAGCACCAGGATTGGAATGATCTTTACCTGGAGATCGCTCACGGTATACTGCCAGGGGTTGCCCCATCCTTCAACCGGCCAGGTATTGCCGGTCGAGGTATCGAACCAGACGATGATGAGTTGGGCGAAGACTGCCAGAATGAACGACGGCAGCGCGAACAACACCAGCATCACTCCCATGTTGACCGTATCGATCCAGGAGTTGGACCTGAGGGCTGAAAAAATCCCTATTGGAATGCCCACCAGCATCTGGATGAGCAGCGCCCAGAAGGCCAGCTCGGCTGAAACAGGCACGCCATTTTTGAGAATATCGATGACGGGATAGTTTTGTGTCTGGAAGGAGTAGCCAAATTGGAATCGAAACAGGTTGGAGAGAAAATTCCAGTACTGCTGGTACCAGGGAAGGTCAAGGCCATACGTGTGCTTGAGGCTGAGATACGTTGCCAGGTTAAAGTGGTTTCCTAACATCGTTTTGATAGGATCGCCGGGAGCGAAATACCCTAGAATGAAGGTGATGAAGGTCACGGCCACAACCACAAAGATCAGGCCAATGAACCTCTTGATGAGGAATTGAACCATACTGTACCCTCTACTCTCTTGTTCGCGCTTGCAGTAATGGAAGAGAATACTTCAATCGTCTTCTCACTGCTCATCACTGCTCAAGGTACATAGCTTGCATATTGCTCTCTTTCAATGTTGGGTAAGAAAACGCCTCGACACTGGCACCGTTCATTCAAATGCGTTCTCTACCGCTAAGATAAGAGCTGCTACGGGGATGGAACTTAATCTTATTGTATGTGAGGCAAGCATCCTTGTCAAGCACGATTAGCCCGCCGGATATATGAAATACTCGTAGGGGCCGGTTTACCAGGCATATTGATAGCGAAGGGGATAACGAACATCGTTCGTTATCCCCTTCGACTTATGTAAGCTATGCATGCAGTCCAGGCGATGCCGGACTCAGGCGTAGCAATGCGCGATGGTTACGAGGTCTTCGCGCACGGCGAGTCGGTCGAGATGAAGATGTTGGCCCAGTCCTGCGGGGGCGTAATTCCTAGAGCATTCGGAACGACACCCTGGACGCACGGCTTGCGCAGGATGAAGACCTCCTGCTGCTCCATCGGCATCCACGCAACGGAGTTGACGAGCTGCTGCTCGGCTGCGTTGTAGGCGGCCAGGCGGGCGGTCGGGTTGGTGTTCGTGTCGGCGGCTTCGAGTGCCTGCTGCACCTGCTGCTGAGCGGCGGCATCAGGGCCTTTGTTCTGGCCGTAGCACATACCGTTCTGACCGGCGCCTTTGTCGAACTGCAGGGTCGTCCAGTCCTGCGGATCAGGATAGTCGGCCAACCACGCCGGGCCATCGTAGAACTGCAGGGTGTTGGCGCAGCCCTTGCCCTCGTCGGCGAACAACGTGTTGATGTCGATGTCGTTGGTCTTCACGGTGATACCCAGTACGTTCTGCCACATCTGCTGCATGGCGGCAACTTCATCTTTGGCCGCCTGCACGCCCGCGCTGGAATAAGTCAGCGTGATGGATGGGAACTGCGAGACGCTGCTGTAGCCCTGCGCCGTCATACAGGTCTGCAGGTCGGCTTGAGCCGCCGTGGTGTCACCGCTGGTGGTGGTTTTGCCATCAGGTCCGGTCAGGTTCGGGTTATACCCGGGCTGCCCCTGCGGGACGATGTGGTTGGTGGCGATGAACGCATCTTTCCAGACGTTCTTGACGATCAGATCCTTGTTGATGGCCAGCGCGAACGCCTGGCGGCAGGAGGTGACGTCGAACGGCTTCTGCTGGTAGTTCATGGTGTAGTAGTTGATGGCCAGCAGCGGCGAGTTGTGGTAATCGGAGCGCGTCTTGGCGCTAGCCAGGTCGCTGATCGGAATACCCGTGTCATCGAGACCGTTGGTCAGGTAGACCTGGTAGGTCGTGTCGGCTGCCTTGAAGAACTGCGCGATGAACTCCTGCATCTGCGGCTTTGGCCCCCAGTAGTTGGGGTTCGGCACGTAGACGATGCGCTGGCTGTGCGTGTATTCTTTCACCTTCCAGGGTCCTGCTCCGCCCTGGCCGCCGTTGTCCGCCAGGTGGTCCGTCCACGACTTGCCGTACTGCTTGATCAGGCTCTGCTCGACCACGAAGGCGGTCGGATACGTGAGCGCGTCAAGGAAGAAGGCAACGGGAGAGGCAGCGATGATCTTCACCGTCAGAGGATCGGGGGCCAGCAGGCTGTCGCCGATCAGGGTCTTGATCTTGCTGCCGCCTGCGGCGAAAGTGGAGGCATCCTTGATGTAGCGCAGGTAATATGGCCCGACGGGGGATGCCGTGGCCGGGTCAAGCGCGCGATTGATGCTGTACACCACGTCGGCGGAGGTGAGCGGCGTGCCATCACTGAACTTGAGGCCGGAGCGCAGCGTAAAGGTCCAGGTGACGCCGTCTGAAGCTACGTTGTAGGTCGAGCATAGCTCGCAGTACACCTGGCCCGCGTCATTCACCTGAACCATGCCTACGAAAATCTTGGTAATGGCATAGCTGTCGAGCGCGGAGGAAACCAGCCCGGGGTCTAACGTACCAAAATCAGATATGCCCCCCTCTTCGCCACTCACGTAAATCTGCTGGGATTGGGGTGCCTTGGTGTGCGATGTCGTCGGAGTCGTCCCCGGATTGCTAGTGCCTCCGCAGGCCGCGACGAGCATCGCAAGCAGGACGAGGAAGGTTGGAAAAAACCCGACCTTTAGTTTCTTGCTGACACGCATGTGAAACTTCTCTCCTTAAAACTTGTCTCTGACAATAAAGAATGAAATACGCACTTACAACTCCCATGTACTTTGTAAGGCGCGGTTGAACTGCTCGCGTGTTCGACGCTGCGCAAGCAGTGGCATATGTATATTACGTCGATGTTTTTTTGAATCTCACACGACAAGCCGCGCATTTTTAATGTGAGAGGATGTAGATATTGCCCCAATCATCCGGCGGGATAAGTCCCTGGGCATTGTTTACCATGCCCACCACATAGGGCTTGAGCAGGTAGACCTGTGTGACCTGCTCGATGGGCAGCCAGGCAACATCGTTGACGAGCTGCTGTTCCGCCTTCTGGTAAGCTTGCAGGCGGCTTTGCGGTTGGGAGGTGGCGTCGGCGGCCTCCATCTGCTGCTGAGTAGTCTGCTGCTTTGTCGCGTCGCTGCTGGCATTCTGTCCATAGTTCATGTTGTTGTCGGGTACGCCCAGGTCGAACTGGCGCGTCAGGAAGTCCTGCGGGTCCGGGTACTCGGCGACCCAGGCCAGCCCCCACATTTGCAGACCCTGCGAGCTGCCCGTTGCCGCGACGACCTGCGCCAGCAGCGTGTTGTAATCAACGGGATTGGCCGTCACCGTGATGCCTAGCACCTTTTGCCACATGCCGATCAGCGCCTTGACCTCGGCGTCGAAGTTGCTCACGCCGCTCGCGTAGGTCAGCTTGATGGGCGGCATCTGCGAAACGCTCGACCACCCCTCGACCTTCATGCCCTGTGCCAGCAGGCTTTGCGCCAGTTGCGCGTTGCCCTTGAGGTTGGTGGTGCCGTCGGGTCCGGTCAGGCTCGCGTTATAGCCCGGCATTCCCTGGGGGACGATATGATTGGTGGGGATGACCGCGCCTTGCCAGACCGTCGAGGCAATGGCCGTCTTGTCGATGGCGAGCGCGAACGCCTGGCGTATCTTGATATTGTCGAACGGCTTTACCAGGTAGTTCATGGTGTAGTAGTTAATCCACATCTGCGGCACCTGGTGAAAATCGGCGCGTTTGCGGTCGCTGGCAAAGGTCGAGACGGGCACGCCGGTCATATCGACCTTTCCGCGCATGTAGTCGTTATAGGCCTCGGCGGCCTGTGGATAAAACGGGAACACCACTTTTTTCAACTGCGGCTGCTTGCCGAAATAATCAGGATTGGGCTGGAAAGTGATGGACTTGCCATGCACGTACTGCGTCACGCTGAAAGGCCCGTCGCCGCCACCCTCCGCCAGGTGATTCGTGAAACTCGCGCCATACGCGGTAATCAAGCGCTTCTCAACGACATAGGCGGTGGGATGCGCCAGCATCGTCAAAAAGTAGGGGGCTTTCTTTTTGATCTGGATAATGATGGTGTGCGCGTCCGGCGTAATCAGGCTGTCGTTGATAAGCGTCGAGATCGTCCCGCCCAGCAGCTTGTCAGAGTCGCGTATCAGGCCAAGATAGATGGGAGCGACGGTCGATTTGGTGGCGGGCTGCAGGGCGCGGTCGATGCTGTAGGCTACATCCTGCGCGGTGAGCGGCGCGCCGTCGCTGAATTTCAGGTTCTGTTTTAAGTGGAATGTCCAGCTTAACCCGTCGGGGCTGACACTCCATGTCTGCGCCAATGCTGGCTGTACCTGCTGCTGGTCGTCCAGTTGCACCAGCCCGGTGAACACCATCTGGATCGCACTGATGGAAGATGGATCATACGCCAGTGCCGGGTCGAAGGTCGTAATATCCGAAATGCCTGTCAGGGGCAGCGTGAGTACTTGCTGGCTCGCCGGAGCCTTGACTGCCGGCGTCGGGGTAGGGCCACCGCCTCCACCAAGCAGATCGCAGGCGGTCAGTAAAAAGAGCAGCGAACAGGCCAGAAGTGTCGAAATAGCTCTATGGCGACGCATAAAAAGATCTCCTCGTGAACATCCACCGAATGCTTTTCATGTTTTTAGGATAAGACATCACAACATAGGTAACGTTTGAGAGGGGAAAAAAGGTAGCATCTTTTTCAATGCAGCAGAAAGAGAGAGCCGGTGCTGGATGGCCGCGGCCATCCAGCACCGGCTCTCTCTTTACTACAAATTATCCGTCAGGGTGTTGCGTGGGGCGAGCGCGGCCGCTCGCAAAGCGATGTGCAGGAAGCCGTCGATGTTGGTGTCGCGCAGAGTAGTGGGCCAGTTCATATACTCCTCACCGGCGGCCTGCACGATCTGGAGCGTATGTCCGCTATCGGCTGCTGCGTCGGAGCGGGCTGCTGCCCTAGCGATGGTGGCGAACATGGCGCGTGGGTTGTGTCCAAGCTGGATGTAGCGGCGCGCCGTTGCTAACGCACTCGCTGCGTCCTGCGCGTCGAGTTGCTCACCGAGCGTCTCCAACAGCGCGAGGGCGATCAGGCCGCCGCCCAGCACGTGCGAGCGAGCCGGGGTCGCCTGCGCTGCGTGTGCGGTATCTTGCTGGGATGCCTGCTCTTTGTTGAAGGCATTCAGGTAGCAGGCAGATGTCAGCAGCAGTGGCAGCGACTCCACCTCCTGCACTTGTGAATAGACGACGTGTGTGGCAGCCGTGTAAAGCAGGCTATGAGCCATCGAGACGAACACGTCGCGGCTCTCGTCTCCCACGCGCTGTAACAGGTCGGTGGCGGCCAGGGCGATCACCGAGGCGACGCCATGCGCCGACGCGCCGTTTTTCATCACCGCGTCGAACACCGCCTGGCAGATCTGTGGCGCGCTTGCCTCGCTGAGCACCATGCGGCGCAGCGGCAGCGCGCTGGTCTCCGTCGGGATGGCCAGACGCGTGCGATAGGGCGCGAAGCTGTGACCCGGCTCGGAGAGGAAGTCACGGATTGCCTGTACCCAGGTCGGCTCCTCCGAATGTATAGGAATATGCGGTGCCAGCCAGTGCAGGATGTTGGGAGCGCGCGTCCCCCATTCCACGGCGTCGAGCAGTTGGAAGCCGCGCACCGCGAACATGAGCGGATGCCCGAAGTGTTGAAACGTCGTAGAAATGCCATCATACACGCGAATGTGCATCGTGCGATAATCCGCTCCCGTGCCGTACAGACCGAGCAGCAGGCGTTCCACCAGTGTTGCGTCGTTGTTGAAAATAGCCTGGCTCATCATCGTGCCGACCGTCTGCCCTTCCGGCAGCTCGCTTGGGAAGAGCGGCTCTGAGTATGTGACGCTGGCCGCGTTTCCAGCGCGCACAGCGGGGATGGCGGCGGCTACCGACTGAACGAGCAGCGGCAGCTCGCGCCGGTGATCCAGGGGATCTTCGCCCAGCAGGTGTTGCAGGGCGAAGAACCAGCGAGACATCATGGCGGCTGCTGCCAGTGTGATGATTGTATGCCCGTCGCTGTCGCCGTGTGCGGCAATCATGCCGATGCGCCCGATCAGTTCGGCGGCTCCCGCGCCGCTCTCGATAAGCTCGCGCGCGACGCCCGTTACCTGGTCGATATTGCCCGCGAGCGTCGCGTCAACAAGGGCAGTAATATCGGTGTTCATTCCTACGGATGCCATACGTCTTGTAACCCTCCACCCGTCGTCGGGACGAGTGCAACTATTAGCCCGTCAAGCTTCATGTGATCTGCGAAATGTAGTGGCACCCCTCGCGGGTGCCAGGGGTGGGGTGGTGTACATGAAGCTTGACAGATTACTACTATTGTAATTCCCGGATGGTACGTTCAATTTCAGGAATATCAGCATATTCCTCGTCAAGCAGTTTATAGCCTCGTTCAAGGTAGAGTTGGGCGAGACGCGCCCCATGCTGGCCCGGATCAACCGCCGCCGTAATCAGTTCGGTAGCGCGGTACTTATCTGGCATGCGATTGGCGATACGCAGCATGTGCTTCTTGGTGTCTTGCAAAAGGGCGTCATCGCGTCCTTCCAGTGCGTAACGGGCGGTTCCGACCAGTTTGCTGAGTTCCGAGAGCCGCTGGCGGTCGTTCATCGTCTCTAGCAGCAGGTCTTCCGACGACAGGTCATCCAGGGGTATCAGTTCTTCTTGTGCCACCGACATAGCTATGTCTTGCCCAAACTGCGAGGAGTAGTTGACGTAAAGCTGCCCGTACTCCTGGCAGCCCTGCGCTACAAGTTGCATGCGCGCCCCGGTGTCTTTGGGGTTGATGGAACCGAGATCGACCATATCGTCATTGCGCCGGTCAGCCAGCACTTGCAGGCGCTCAAAAGTGCTGCCCTCTTCCAGCATGGGCGGAATCGGCATGACCGGCACGTTGGTCGCGTCCTGCAAATCTTCCTGCGACATTTGCGAAGCCAGAAACGATGGGAGGTACTTCGCCAGCGAGAGCGGCGTCGGAGGAACAACACAATAGGTCGCCAGCACCTCGCGCGCATTATCGGTACTGTGTGCAATAAAAATGGCATGACCTCGCGGCGTCTGTGGGTCGCCGCGTAAGAAGTGTATCGTCATCGGGAAATCCTCTCCGCTAGAGCAGTCGTAGATGTTCTCAACAGATGTTTTGTCTGTGCATTATCATATGCCGTTTTCGCGTGAAAGACAAGTAGGGGCGCAATTCATTGCGCCCCTGCAGTGCGTTATCGTTGTACGCGCCTGCGAAGCTGCTTCAGGCGTTTCGCAAGATCAGTGTTGGTCGCCTGTTCCTCGCGGCTCTCGCTCTCGCCGGGTGTCGTGAGAGCCTCTTCATATGCCCGCAGGTGCTGCGCTATAGGGGCAGCGCCTGCCACGCGCGCGAACGATGTCACAAGTTCGCTCGCCTGGCCGTCCTGGTTGCGTCGCACAGCTGTATAGGCCGCCTGGGCGTACATCTCCGTGTATTGCCGCAAGAAGACACTCCATTGCTCCGGCGAACGCAGCGTGTGCATCGTGTGCATAACGCGCTCCACCAGGGCTATCGCGCGCGAGAATTCCTGCTGGGCGTCGTCCAGGCTTGCCTGTTCCAGCAGAATCGCAGCCAGCTCGTAACGCGCTTCCGCCTCGCCAAGCGGTTGCTGTTGTTGCTGGTAGAGCGCGAGCGCCTGCTCAAGGCGTTCTACAGCCTCTTCGTCACGCTCGGTACCGCGATAGGCCAGCCCCGACGCGAGCAGCGCGTCCGCCTGTCCCACCGCGTTATCACTCTGCTGGAAGCGCGTGATGGCTCCCTCGCTGTGTTCGATGGCCTGCTGCCACGCCTGCTGGCCGATGGAGACGTGCGCCAGCCCAAGCATAGCCTGTCCATCTCCACTCACGCTTTCAAGCAATTGGAAGCGCCGCCCAGCCGCTAGAAACGCGGTCGAGGCTGCCTCCAGTTCGCCCCGTGCCAGGTGTGTCTGGGCGGTGCCTAGCAGGCTCTCTGCCGCGATCAAGGGTTCTTGCTGTGCCTCCGCTTCGTTGTGGGCATGGCTGAAGCTCGTCCCGGCGCGTGTGAGATCACCAAGCGTCAACCAGAGTTGCCCTTCGGCAAGCGACGCCGATGGGTTGTCTTCGGTCGAGAGGGCAGCCCGGCGTGAGGCTTGCCTGGCGTCTTCCAGGTGAGCGAAAGCCGCGTCCAGCCGCCCGCTAAAGGTTGCCAGTCGCGCCCGGCGCAAAGCAGTTGCCGTTACTTCTCTCGCGCTCAAGGCGGGTGAAAGCTGCTCCGCGAGCGTTTGCGCGGCCAGGTAACTTTCCTCCGCCTGCGTCGTCCGTCCCTGCTGGCTGTAGATGTCGCCTGTGCCTCGCAGCGCCGCTACTTCGACGGGCTTGTTCTCGATGGCGCGCGCCAGTTTTCGCGCGTCTGAGAAGGCCGCGAGAGCGCTGGAGAGCAGCCCGCGCTGTCTCTGCGTCTCACCTAGCGCGGCGGTCGTCTCGGCCTGCCCCACCTTGTAGGCAATCGCTTTATACGTGCGCAGCGCTCGTTCTAACATTCCATTGGCGTAGGAAAGCTGGCCGCGCCGCGTCTGGATATTGCCGAGCGCGAGGTAGGCGTTGGCCGCTCCCAGGGCGTTGCGCGCGTTGCTATATTTCTGCTGCGCGATCTGCGCGCTTGCCACCGCCTGGTCGACGCGGTGACGCAGGAGCGACAGTTCCGCCAGCCCGAGATTCCCGTCGGCCTCGCCCAGTTCATATTCTATTGATCGCGCCGATTGTATGGCCTCGGCGAATGCATCGCCCGCCTCGTCCAGGCGCAGTTGTCCAAGCCTGATGCGCCCGCTGCCCAGCAAAGCATCGACCACCCCATAGGTGTCATGGCTTGAGCGATAGACCTCCAGCACGCGCTCGTACTCGGCGAGCGCCTCGTCGAGTCGCCCGGCCATACGCTGCACGTCGGCCAGGCTGCGCCGCGCATCAGCCTCGTTGATAGAGTCTTTGGCCTGCTCGTAATAGGAAATGGCGCTGGCGTAATGCTCAGCGGCAGCCTCCACGCGACCGCGCTGTAGTTCGATATGACCCAGTGCCAATGCGACGTTGCCCATGCCCTGCCTATAGTCATGCTGGACGAATAAATTCCAGGCCGATTGATAGGCTTGCTGCGCCATGTCAAGGTGCGCCTGCTGCCGTTCGATGTGACCCAGCGAGAGGGTCGTACTGGCCTCTTGAAGCGGTCGAGCGGCCTGTTTGTAGAAGGCGATGGCCTTCTGGTAGCTTGTGGTGGCTTGTTCGAGCTGGCTATTCTGTCGCTGCACGTCAGCGATCAGCACCCGGCTATCTCCCGCCCGCTTAAAATCTGCCAGCAAACGAAAACGAATTTCTGCATCGCTGAACGCCTCCATCGCCACATCCAGTTTGCCTTCCTGCATGGCCGCGACACCCGCCTGAAAGCGCTCCTCAGCCGCCCGTATATCCTGTGTTACCATATCTATGCTCACACATCTCTATTTCAATTGCCGGATTGCACCGCACGTCGTAGGAATCTCATAGAGCCTTTGTGTATTGTAGTTCGTTCCAGTTCGAAAGTCAAAAAGTGGTGTAGGAAAATCCTCTTGACAGAACGCTTGTGGTAAGATACTATCCAGACGCAATAAGAACGCGCGATACACCGGCCTCACACTTCGATTAACGGCGGCACACTTGTTTCATCAAAGGAGGGAACCCTCGTGTACGAAGATGCCCTTGAGCACGTTGAACTCTTTTCAAGCCTTGACAAGAAAGAGATCCAGGCGCTGGCAAAAGCTTGCCAGGAACGCACCTACAAGGCGGGAACAACCATCGTTAAACAGGGAGATACAGGCGTTGGGTTGTACCTCGTCACCGCCGGCCACGTTCGGATCTTGCAGGCGCGTAGCCCCGACCGCGCGGAAGACGATCTCGGCACCTATGGCCCCGGCAGCGTGCTAGGGGAGATGGCCCTGCTGGACGACCTTCCCCGCTCGGCCAGCATCGTCGCCATCGAAGATGTTACCGCGCTACTGCTGCCTGTCTGGGAATTCCGCACCGTCGCGCGCAGCCATCCAGAAATTGCCCTCAAACTGCTCTCCGTCATGAGCAAACGCCTGCGCAAACTGGAAAGCAAAGCCGACCTGTAGGGTCAAGTCACTCAAGGAGATGTGAGGAAGAGCAATGGCACATCGCTCTTCCTCACATCTCCTTGAGTGACACTTATTCCTTCTCGCGGTTCAACAGGTTTTGAATTTCCGCGAACATGGTTTCTACATCGCCGAACGAACGGTAGACGCTGGCGAAGCGAATATAGGCGATTTTATCCATGTGCCGCAGTTGATCCATCACCAGTTCGCCGATGACGCTGCTCGCCACCTCCTGTTTCCCCTGGCGATACACTTCCTGCTCGATCTCTTCGACGGCTTTTTCTATATCATCAACTGGCATGGGTCGCTTCTCGCACGCTTTGCTGATGCCGATGAACAACTTCTGCCGGTCAAAAAGCTCTCGACGCTGGTCTCGCTTGATGACCATGAGCTGCGACTTTTCTACTCGTTCGTAGGTGCTGAATCGCCCTCGACATTGCTCGCACTCGCGGCGGCGATGGATTGCGTCGCCGACATCACGCGAATCTTTTACGCGCGACTCGGTTCCTCCACAAAATGGACACTTCATCCTGTCCTCCCCGGAAACGTATTCAGAGTGTGAGTTTTCGCAACACTCACCCACGTAACAACTCCCGCCCTGGCATGGATTCCATACACGGGACTATGCATGTTTCGGGGTGAACCTATTGTATCATACGAGGAAAAGCAGCGGGGTCATTTCGAGGGTAAACGAATAGAAGGACTGGTATTTTTCCCAGGTCATAAGATGTAGTACGGTCAATTCTCTGCAACTCAGGTTGTGACCAGGGCAACTTGCGGGCTGGCGTCGACAATAGGGGCAACTTTCCCGATGTAGCCAGAGCGCAGGCGCGACCCCTCGCGCCAGTAGGCATACCAGTAAGGCCCATGCCCCTGTCCGTCGCGGCAGGTGCTGCACGACGACTTCCCGCACTTCCTGAATTGCAACTGGTAAGTGACATGCTGATCGCTTGGCAAATGTAACATATTCCGCGTTCCCTCCCACAAAAAATAGTACCATCCAATACACATTTCCACAAGAGAGAATACCACGATATTCTGAACAATGTATGAATCTCTGTTGTAGAAAGATGACGAAGCGTTCATACTAGTGTTTCGACATATGTCAAGTTGATTCGCTCCATAACAGCTTCTTCATGTGTAACATCGTTACACATTCCATGTATCATAGTTTATCGTGGGGAGCAGGTAATAGTGGTAGGCAAACGAGCGGTAAACCGGCCCCTACGTTTAGTTGGGTGCTTACAGGTACTCACTACACCCATATACGTATATACGGGTTGGGAGAAGTGCAATTTCCGTATTGGTGATATAATGATAGTAGAACATTCCTGCTGTCCCGGTTTTGGAAGGTCTTATCCCGGTTGTTTTGACCTGTTGTTGGATTGGAAAGAGAAGGCAACATATGCAAATCATCATTAAAGGGAAACAGATGGATGTCCCCCCTCGTTTGCGCCAGTACATTGAACGCAAAGTTCAGCGACTCAACCGCTTCGTCAGTGAAAATGCGCGAGTCGAAATCACCGTGACAGAGGAGCAGACGCGCAGCGCACGCGACCGTTATTCCCTGCAAATTGTGCTCGCTAACACCTCCGTACCTGTTCGAAGCGAAGTGAGCGCGGCAAACGCGATGATGGCGCTTGATCTCGTGCTGGATAAGGTGGCGACGCAGCTGGGACGTCTGAAAGGTCGCCAGACCGCGCGTCGCCACCAGTCCCCTCCGATGAAGATACTCTCGCTTTCACGCTCGGGCACTCTTACTGCCCTTGACGAAGAGGAGGATGCCTACGAGCCATCCCTCCCGTCAGAGCCGCTCGATGAGCAGGAGAACGAGGCAATCTGGTCAAAGGTGATTGAGATCCGGCATGTCGATACCCATCCCATGAATGACCGTGAAGTCATTGACTACATGGAGAAGCATCACCTGACCTATTACCCCTTCTTCAATGAAGAGACGCGCAGCGTCAACGTGATGTATCGCCTGGAGCAAGGCGGCTATGGCCTGCTCGTTCCGGCTATGGAAGAAGTTTAGGGGCGTGTCACAACGTAATCTCGAATTCCCAGGGGCGCGAAATCGCCTGTTCGAACGAGCCAAGCGGATCGACGGCGCGCACGAACAGGCGGCGAGTCTCTTCGGATGGCAGAGGGCGGAAACGCGCCAACCCCTGGTACACAGCCTGTTCTGAGCTGCTGCTCGTTTCTGTGCGCTCGAATAACATCCCTCCGTTATCTCCCATCCATTCAGCCCCCGTGGAATCCCGCAACAAGAAAATGATGCGAGGCACAAAGGCGAAGCCGGCAGGGAATGGCTCGCGCATCCAGACATAGTGCAACTCAAAGTGCTGGGTGTAGACCTGGAGCTGGTGCAGCAGCAGCGTACCGCCTGGTTGTTTTTGCTCAAGCTCGATGGTGATGACGCGCTGGGGATCACGCGCGCCCGCCGGATCGCGTGCTTGTGCTGGCTCCGGCGGGGCGGCAATGACCACCGGCGGGCGTGAAGCAAGCTCCAACGCTTTTGTGGAAAAGGGAGATGAGTCGCGCAGGATGTCATTACAAAGTTCCAGGCATTCATCACAGATGTAGGCAGCACCAGGCCCGGCTATCATGCGCCGCGCTTCCGGCTGGCGTCGTCCGCAGAATGAGCATCGTGCAATCGACCGGTCAAAACTCATAGTACCTTCCTGGTAATTTTCAATGGTGTGTGTCTTTACGCATGACGCAAGGCGACTTTGGCCGCCGCGGGCAATCCTAAGCGTTCCAATAGAAAAGCATGCGCCTCCCACTCGAGTGTATCATCGAGCGGTAAGACGGCATCTAGCTCCCGTTCATTCAAGCCATAGGAGCGCCGCAAAGCCAGGGAGATCAAATGGTCGGCGAAATGCGGGTTTTTCGGGAGAAGCGAGCCGTGCAGGTACGTCCCGTAGGCATGGCGATACACTGCACCCTCCATGCGATCTTCGCTGTTGTTCCCATGTCCCTTCAACACCCGGCCCAGCGGTTTCGCCGTGCCGAGATAGGTGCGCCCGCCGTGATTCTCGAAGCCCACCAGCGTTCCGCCATTCCAGCCGATAGCGATATTGCCGATGCAGCGCGCCACCTGCGCGCCCTTGTGAATCGTCCAGGCGTCGAAGATGCCCAGCCCGCGCATGTCTGGCCCGCTGGCAGGTCGATAATAGTGCGCGAGTAGCTGGTAGCCTCCGCACACCGCTAGCACCGGCATATCATCCTCGACCGCGGCCCACAGGCCGATGCCCTTCATCTCGTAGAGGTCCTGTGCCACTGGAGCCTGTTCCCTGTCCTGGCCGCCCCCGATAAAGAGCAGATCGTATTCGTCGGGTGCCAGCGCGTCGCCGATGCCCAATCCCACCACGCGCAGTTCGATCCCTCGCAAGCGGCAGCGCCGTTGTAGCGTCAGGATATTGCCCCGGTCGCCGTACAGGTTCAGTTGATCGGGATAGAGATGCCCCAATGTCAGGGTGAAACGAGGCTGGTCACTCATACTCACGGGCCTACCTCCTCCCAATAATGTGGTGTCAATCCACGCCGTTCCAGCTCGCGGTGGATATCCAATAATCCTGTATACGTTGGGATGACGAATAAGGTTTCCCCCTCAGGCGTGCGTTGGATGGCGGAGTCAAGCGCGCGAGCCAGCCCGGAGATGTTACCTGCTTCCCGGCGCGCTGTCCTGGAAGTTCCGGCAGCGGAACGCTTATTTCGTATCGAACGTAGCGGAATGACCGGGACGATCTGCATGTCATCCGGCGCGATTCCCGCGTATTTAAGGCGAAGGCCAAGATCGAGCGCGCGTATCCCCGTTACCGTCAGGGATGCTGTGCGGCCAGTTATGCGCTCGAAATCGACATCCCAGATCCAGGATACGTCGCGTCCATCCGCCAGGTTGTCGTTGAGCATCAGGAGAACGTGGCGCTGCTCCTCGCCGCTAAAAAGCGTGCGCAGCACTTCGTTGAAGCCGGTAGGGTTCTTCGCCAGCAGGATGCGCAGCGTGCGCGCCCTCACCTGCACCCGTTCGCCTCGCCCGAAGGCGGGTTTGAATTGCTGGATGCCGGAGATGATCGGCGGCCAGTCGATCTGCTGCGCCTGCGCCGCGGCGATAGCTGCCAGCGCGTTATACACGTTATAAAAGCCGGGCAGGGGAATGATGATCTCGCCCTGGTAGGCAGGTGTAGCTACCGTCATGCGCAGCTGGTCGAAGGCTGAGGTGGTCACGCGCACCGCGCGCACCTGTGGTTCAGGGCGGCTATTGCCGCAGGTGGGACAGGTATAATGCCCCAGGTGGCTGTAGTAGCGCGTTGTGTAGGTATAATCGCTGCCGCAAACGGGGCAGGTGCGCGTGTCGATGGTCTGGTGCCGATCCGTCGAGATGCCCTGCGCGTCCAGGTCGAGCGATGGATCATCGATGCCGAAATAGACGACCGGGCCGGAAAACGCCGCGCCTAGCTGTGCAATGGCCGGATCGTCGGCGTTGAGCACGAGAATCGTGTCGGCGGGAAGCTCACTGATCGCCTCTCGCCAGCGCGCGGAGACCGTGTCTACCTCGCCAAAGCGGTCGAGCTGATCGCGGAAGAGGTTGTTGAAGACGGCGATGCGCAGGGGAACTTCGCGCATGATCTGTGGCACCACCGCCTCATCGACCTCGAAGATGGAGATTGCCTGGCCGCTGCGCCGCAGGTTGCCGCTGGGACGCGCGCGAATGACGAGCGCGCCCGCTACGCCGCGCATCAGATTCGAGCCTTCGCGGTTGCGCCAGACGCGCAGCCCGGCGTCGCTGAGGATGGCGGCGATCAATCCACTGGTGGTGGTCTTGCCGTTCGTGCCAGTTACGAGAATACTGCCATGCACCAGTTGCGTCGAAAGCCGGTTGACGATATCAGGATAGAGCCGCTGCGCGACGACTCCGGCGATGCCCGTGCCACCGCCCAGGCGCAAGCGCCGGCTCAGCGCTCCTGCCGTGCGGCCTCCTACCACCGCCAGTCCCGCGCGCAGCGAAACTCGCTGCCGCGCCGTCCGGGGCTGCGCCTCTCTTGCCGCTTTGAGCGCAGGAGCGTTGCTCTGCTCTTGCGGCTCGCGCTCCTCGCGTTTGCGCTGCGAGACAGGCTTTTGTCCAGGCATGAACTACCTCCAACAAGCTAGCACAGGCACATAGGAACCAACATTCTAACGCTTGCAGCATAGCATCAATCAGCAAACCGGTCAAGTAACAGCTGAGAGTCTGAGAGTGAGAGGGAATAGGGGCTGGACACAATGTGTTATCCTTGCAGAGGAATCGCGTGTGGATATGCCACATCCCTTCCTCTTGTCAACGTATGCTATTCTATCCTGTGAGATGGCATGGACAGGCACAAGGGCGGTAAGGTATTGACAGAACAACATACCCGGTGTCTTGATAAGACAGCAGGGAATACGTTCAGTACTATAAAATCAGGGTAAAAGGGAATGGGAAAAAAACTAGTTATCGTTGAGTCACCGGCAAAAGCCAAAACCATAGAGAAGTTTCTTGGTCGCGATTTTGAGGTGCGCGCTTCGATGGGGCATATCATCGATCTACCGAAAAAAGGGCTTGGCGTCAACACGCGCAAGGATTTCGCGCCGCAATACGAGATCATTGAGAAAAAAGATAAGCTGATCGACGAACTGAAGGCCGCCTCACGGCGCGCTGACGAGGTCTACCTGGCTACCGACCCCGACCGCGAAGGCGAATTCATTGCCTGGTCGCTGAAGGAGACACTTGGCCTGCAACACCCGCACCGTGCCGTCTTCAACGAAATCACCAAAGGCGCTGTGCAGCAGGCCATCAAGAAGCCGCACGAGATCGACGAGGACCTGTTCAACGCGCAGCAGGCTCGCCGCGTGCTTGACAGGCTGGTCGGCTATAAGATCAGCCCGCTGCTGTGGCGGCGCATCCAATCTGGCACAAGCGCCGGGCGCGTACAATCGGTCGCGCTGCGGCTGATCTGCGACCGTGAAGCAGAGATCCAGGCATTCATCCCCGAAGAATATTGGAGCATCACCGCCCTTTTGAGCAAACAGGGCAAGGAACAGCAGGCCAACCTCTTCGAGGCCATGCTTATCACGCGCCTCAAAGATATTGCCGAGTTCAACAGTGATGATGTCGCGCGCGAGGGAGAAGAGCAGGGAGCCAGCAACGGCTCGTCTGGTGCTGCAAACGCTGCGAGTGCCAACGGGCAGAATGGCGCGAAGCCGCTGCAAGCGCAGAAGGGTCGCATCAAAATCACCTCGAAAGAGGAATCCGACGCTATCCTCGCCGATCTGAAGGGCGCGGCCTACAGCGTGATGAAGATCGAGGAGCGCGAGCAGCGCCGCCAGCCGTACCTGCCCTACACGACCAGCACCTTGCAGCAGGATGCCTCCGTGCGCCTCATCTTCAAACCTAAGAAGACCATGAGCCTCGCGCAGCAGTTGTACGAGGGCATCGAACTGGGCGAGCGCGGTCACCAGGGTCTCATCACCTACATGCGTACCGACTCCACGCGCATCTCAGATGAAGCGCAGCGTGCCGTCAAGACGTATATCGGACAGGAATTCGGGCAGCCCTATGTTGGTGCGGGCCGCACGGGTAAGGCCAAAGCAACGACACAGGACGCGCACGAGGCCATCCGCCCGACCGATGTCGCGCTCACGCCGCAGACTGTCAAGTCACACCTCACCCCCGACCAGTTCAAGCTGTACAACCTCGTCTGGCGGCGATTCGTCGCCAGTTTCATGACGCCCGCCGTGTTTGACACTGTGCGAGCCGACATCGTCGCGGCCCAGTATGTTTTTCGCGCAACCGGCTCGCATCTCAAATTCCAGGGCTTCTATGCCGTCTGGCCGCGTGAGGAGGATGAAAAGGTGCTGCCCGCGCTGAGCGCGAGCGAGATCTTGAACCTGCACGAGTTGAAGCCGGAGCAGCATTTCACGCAGCCGCCCCCGCGTTTTACCGAGGCCAGCCTCATCAAAGAACTGGAAGAGCAGGGCATCGGGCGACCCAGCACCTACGTTCCGATCATCAGCACGATCCAGGACCGCGGCTACGTCGATCAGGAGCAGCGCCGCTTCATGCCGACCTGGCTTGGCGTCACCGTCAACGAGGTCATGAACAAGCACTTCCCCGATATCGTCGATGTCGGCTTTACCGCCGAAATGGAGCGCAAGCTTGACGATGTCGAAGAGGGACGCCAGTCGTGGACGGAGTTCCTGCGCGGCTTCTATGGCGATTTCAAGACGAGCATGGAGAAGGCCGAGGCAGAAATGAATCGCGTCCAGAAGCCGGTCGAGGAGCTGGAAGAACTGTGTCCCGAATGCGGGCGACACCTGGTCATCCGCACGGGTCGCTTCGGTCGCTTCATCTCTTGCTCTGGCTTCCCGGAGTGCCGCTATGGGCGCACCATCGTCACCAAAACCGGCGCGCTTTGCCCGCAGTGCGGCGGCGATCTGGTGGAGCGTAAGACGAGGCAAAAGAAGCGCGTCTTCTATGGCTGCAACAACTATCCTGAATGCAACTTCGCCATCTGGGAGCGGCCCGTTCCCGAAGTCTGCCCCAATTGCCACGGCCTGATGGTCGTCCAGCGTGTCGGCGCTGACCCGGTGTGCTACCAGGAGGTAATCTTGCCGCATCGCAACGCGGAGGAGAAGCCTCAGCAAAACAGCTCGACCGCGCGCCGCGCCACCGGCAGGAGAACAAAAGCCGCCGGTTCGTCCGCCAAAGCGGCAGCGACAAAAACGAAGCCAGCCGCGAAGAAGAAAACCACGGCCACCACGCGCAAGAAGACGGCTACGAAGCGCGCAACCAGCATACGCGCGAAGTCATCAACGGAGTAACTATCACACAAAAATAGCGGGTAACCATCGGTTGCCCGCTATTTTGTGTGATAACCCCCCGTTTAGACGCAAGAATTGGCTTTGTTCGACCATTCCTGCTGCACGGTATAGCTTCCTACCTGCTTTGTCTGCCAGGCGCAGATGTCGCCGATCTCGCCGTTGGTCTGATCGTACCATCCCTGTCCGGGGACGGGATCGGTGATCGCTTCGCAGAGTTCGTGCGACGAGGTCGATGTAAGCCCATCGAAGATTGCCAGGCCGTTCAGACATCCACTGCAATCGGGATAGGGCATGACCGCGTAGAAAATCTGGCTGTTGATGGCGTCGTGATAGCCGCAAAAGGTCTGGCAGGAGCTTGAGCCACCCTGGCTGACCGTTGTGCCGCTGGGCAGATACACGAAGTACAGCGTGTTGGCCGTGGGTTGGGGAAGAGTGTTATTGGCGATTTGCGTGTTGAGCATCTGCTGAATGTCGCTATCTGCCACCGACGCGCCGGGGTCGGGCGTCGTCAGGGTGATGGTGCCGATGCGGCTGCCATGTCCAATCGTCAACTTCGACGTGCTATACTCCGCCAGTTGATCGATGAGCGGGCTGGTCAGAATGTAGTCGAAGTAGGCGTTAAGATTTTGCACCGTCGCGCTCGCGGGCGACTGCTGCCAGGCCGATCCCCAGAAAACGGTGAAGACCTGTACCGCCGTAAGCAACGGCCCGTTGTTGTAGACGAGCTGCGCCGGAGCAGCAAGCATATGTGCTTCTTCTGGTACGCGGATCGGCACAATGCGAATAGGCTCGGACGATGTGGTTGAGTAGGATTCAAAGGATGGCAAGCTGCCAGCCATAAGATGTGACTCCTTTCAAAGTGACGAAACTGACTGACGTAAACACGTTCCAGGTAGTCGCCACGTTCCATTGCTCATAGAGAGGTAGTTCGGTTCCAAGGCACGAGCAAGAAATAGCCCCGACCAGCATAGGCTGCAATTGTAAGAAAACTAGCAAAAAAATGTAAAATATTTGTAAAGCCCTGCGTTCGCTTGTTTATCCCTTGTAGTTAGTGCTTATGATATAATCAATTGCTGGTAAAAATATACAGACATGTTGAAAGCTCTGCTGTTTGGAGGAATGCATGCAACATGCAGTGACACTGATACCTGGGGATGGAACGGGACCTGAGATCACAGAAGCGACTCGCCGCGTGCTGGAAGCCACGGGCGTGCAATTCGAATGGCATATTCATCAAGCAGGATTAGAAGTCCTGGAGAAATATGGAACCGTACTTCCTGACGATGTAATCGAGTCGATCAAGGAGACAAAGGTGGGATTGAAGGGGCCGATTACCACGCCCGTCGGCAAAGGCGTGCGCAGCGCCAATGTCGCCCTTCGCAAGAAGCTAGACCTCTATGCCAACCTGCGCCCTGCCAAGACCTATCACGGCTTGCGCTCGCGTTATGAGCATATCGATATGGTTATCGTGCGCGAGAATACCGAAGACCTCTACGCCGGCATCGAGTTCCAACGCAATACCCCGCAGCAAGAGGAGCTGCTGGATACCATCGCGCGCACAACAGGTAGCCGCTTGGATGCCAATTCTGCCCTCAGCATCAAGTATATTTCCGAGGTAGCAACGCGCCGCATCGTCAAGTTTGCCTTTGAATATGCCCGCTCGAACGGTCGGCGCAAAGTGACCGCCGTCCACAAGGCCAACATCATGAAATTTTCGGACGGCCTGTTCCTCTCGGTTGCCCAGGAAGTCTCCAAAGAATATACCGACATCCAATTTGAAGATCGCATTGTCGATAACATGTGCATGCAACTGGTGCAGAAGCCGGAAATGTACGATGTGCTGGTGCTGCCCAACCTTTACGGCGATATCATCTCTGACCTGTCAGCAGGGCTGATTGGCGGTCTGGGGGTCGCGCCGGGTGCAAACATCGGCAGCCAGTGTGCCGTCTTCGAGCCGGTGCATGGCAGCGCGCCCAAGTATGCCGGGCAGAACAAAGTCAACCCGATGGCCATGATGTTCTCCGGCGTGATGCTGCTGCGCCACCTGGGGGAGAAGGACGCGGCGAATCGCCTGGAGCGCGCTCTTTCCCAGGTGATCGCCGAAGGGAAAAGCGTTACCTACGATCTCAAGCCGCGCCCCGACGACCCGACGGCGGTTGGCACATCGCAGGTCGCTGACGCCGTCATTCAGAAAATGCAGAATATGTAGTGAGGACGCCTCGTGTTGTGCGTCGCCAGCGCCCTGCTCAATTACACTCGTGGGATGCCCATGCTCTGCGTGACCACCTGCCACTTGTGGCGCGCCTGGATGTCGCGGATCGTGCCTGAGCGCGAGCGCATCATCACCGACGAGGTGCGAGCGCCCCAGCCGAAGTATTGCACGCCATCGACCAGTTCGCCGCTGGTGATGCCCGTCGCGGCGAACGAGACATCATTGCCCCTGACCAGGTCATCCGTCGTGTAGATCTTGTCGAAGTCGATGCCGTCCCCTTTCAGTTTCTGGCGTTCCTCGTCACTGCGCGCCCAGATTTTGCACTGGATGCCGCCGCCAATGCATTTGATGGCTGCCGCCGCCAGCACTGCTTCGGGCGCGCCACCTATCCCAAACAGCACATCCACGCCCTTGTAGTCTTCCATAGCTGCCTGGATTGCCGCCGAGACATCGCCATCCATGATGAGGCGAATACGCGCACCCGCCTCGCGTACCTGGTTGATGATCGATTCGTGGCGCGGGCGGTCAAGGATCACGACGGTCAGGTCGTCGATACGTGCATCGCGCGCCTTTGCGACGCGCGCCAGGTTTTCGGCAATCGGCGCGTTGATGTCGATCACGTCACGCGCGGCAGGGCCGACAGCAATCTTTTCCATGTAGTAGACGCCCGGAGGCGCGGAGTACATCGTTCCGCGTTCGGCGGTCGCCACGACTGCGATGGCTCCCGGCATGCCAAGCGCGGTCAGGCGCGTGCCATCGACCGGATCAACCGCCACATCCAGGTGCGGCGGATTGCCGTTGCCGATCTCTTCGCCGACATAAAGCATGGGGGCCTCGTCTTTTTCGCCCTCGCCGATCACTACGACGCCATGCATATCAACACCGTCCACCGCCTGTCGCATGGCGTCAACGGCGGCTTTGTCCACCCTGATCTTGTCGCCTCGTCCCATGAAGCGAGCCGCGCTCAGCGCCGCTGCCTCCGTAACTCGCACCAACTCCATACCCAGGTTACGCTCGCGCGTGCGGGATGGCACAAAACGATCTTCTGTCATAGGTTAGCGACCTCCTGCTCTTTCCTAAATATGGACGTGACGAGGGTGAACGCGACAATGCTCTGCCGTCATGATTGCCCAGAGCTGCTCGACTGCCTCTTGCAGTCGTCCCTGCCGGTTCATGATAACATAGTCGTAGCGGTGCTGTTCCGCCAGTTCTGCCCGCGCATCCTCCAGGCGGCGCGCCAGCTCCTCCGCCGTCTCGGTATTGCGATGCACCAGCCGGGAGGCCAGCACCTCCAGCGATTCGGGAATAAGAAAGATGAAGATGGCCTCCGGCACTTTGATGCGCACCGTCGCTGCCCCCTTCACATCGATCTTCAGCAGCACGTCCTGTCCTGCGTTCAGGTGATCTCGAATAAGGTTGCGCGGCTGCCCATACAGGTTGCCATGTACCCTGGCAAACTCGATCAGTTCGTCATTCCTGACCATCTGCTCGAATTCCTCCAGGCTGACGAAGTGATAGGGGTTGCCCTCGCTCTCTCCGGGACGTGGCGCGCGGGTCGTCACCGAAGGGACGACGTAGAAGTCCATTCCCTGCTCCTGCGCGGCGGTAATGACGCTATCCTTGCCTGTGCCAGATGGGGCCGAAAGCACGAAGAGGATTCCCTGGCGAGATGCTGATAGAGGTGTCCACTCGGAATGCGACACTGTTGACTCCATCTCAAGCTGCATAGTATCTTTTCCTACCTCTTTGAATACGCAGAGGGGCAGATGTACAATATCTCCACTCTTTGTTACACTACTTGCCTGAATAGCAAGCGTGGTGACAGGAATCACAGGCGATTCCTGAAGATTGGAAGAGACCTTTCTTATTCTCATTATTGTACAACATGCAAAATGTGCGCGCATGTAGGCAGCTTTTCGTAGGGGCCGGTTCACCGTGCCCAAAGGCACGTTATGCACATTGACGAAGGAATGCGGACATACGTCGTAGGGGCCGATTTATCGTACACATCAGCCCATTCATGGGCGCGAGTCGTTGTTAGCAGACCCGCCCACTCGCGTTGCAAGCCACCTTTCGCGCCCATGAATGGGCTGGTGGGCGCGGTAAACCGGCCCCTACGTGAAATCAATCGGCCTTTACAGATGAGATTTCGAACCGCCAGCTGAAGCTTGACAGAGCACTACGGACGAGATTTTGGTCCGCCAAATGAAGTTTGACAATGTGCATAGGAAAGTAGAAGTATATGAATGTAGACGCAATCACCCTGGCAGCCGTTGCCGACGAATGGCGGGCGCTGCTTACTGGCGCGCGTATCGATACCATCATTGCTCCCACCGGGTACGCCATTGCCCTGCAATGCTACGCGCCAGGTGCGCAGGGCCAGGGAGGTCAGGGCGGTCAGAATCGCTGGCTCTACTTCTCGGCTCATCCGCAACTGGCGCGAGTCCATCTCACGGCGCGCAAGCCGGGCAGGATGGTGAGCGAACCATCGTCGTTCGTAATGCTGTTGCGCAAATACCTGGAAGGGACACGCATCGAAGCAATCGCCCAGCCGCGTTGGGAGCGCGTCATCGAGCTGGTAGCAGGCCGCCGCGCCGACCTCGAATCTGACGAGCGCGTGCGCTACCGTCTCATCATCGAGGTGATGGGCCGCCTGAGCAACATCATCTTTTGTGACGAGCAGGGGCGCATCCTGGGCAGCCTCAAACACATCGGCGCGGAGATCAACCGCTACCGCACAATCACCCCAGGCATACCCTATGTGCCACCACCTGCGCAGCAGCGCACCAGCGCCGGGCAACTTGTGCCGCGCGAAGACCCCGCGCAGGTCACGGCAGCCGCGTTGTTTCTCGCTGCGCAGGAGCCAGTCGAAGCGCCTGTCTCGACAAACAAAAAGGCATGCACGCGCCTGCCGGAGCAGTCAAAACTGTGGCAACTGCTGACCAGGAATCTGCTCGGCTTCAGCCCGCTGCTGGCGCGCGAGGCCGTTTATCGCACTACCGGAAATACCGAATCGCCCCTGTCACAGGACGAGAGCGCGTGGGAAGAACTGGCCTGGAATGTGCGAGAACTGGCGAGCATGACCAACAAGCACGAGTGGCGACCATATCTCGTTGAGCGCCCCGGGGACGTTCCGGGAGCACCACCTGCTCCGGTTGCCTTCGCTCCCTATGTGCTGGAACAATACATGGAGACGCCTGCCCTGCTGCTAGTACGTGAGTTGCCCTCCATCAACGAGGCCATTGATGCCTTCTATGCCGGGGCCGAGTGGCGCGACGCGATGGAGAGTCTGCGCGCTCCACTGCGCCGCGCGCTGCACACACAGGTGGAGCGTTGCAGGCGCAAGGCCGAGCATTTGCGTCAGGAGATGGCTGCCTTGGAGGAGGCCAGCACCTACCGGCTGTGGGGTGAGTTGTTGCTGGCATACCAGCAGGAGGTCGGCCAGGGCCAGCGCAGCGTCGTACTGCGCAACGATTTCGGCGGCGAGGACGAGGCATCGCTGGTGACGATCCCGCTCGACCCACGCTACGACGCCGTGGGGAATGCCAACCGGCTCTTTCGCACCTACCACAAGCTGCGCCGCGCCCTCGCCCTCGTGCCGACGCAGGTCGAGACGAACGCTGCCGAACTTGCCACGCTCGAACAGCTCGCCGCCGACCTCGCCCTGGCCGAGACGCCCGCCGAGGTCGAGCTGGTCAAGGCCGAGGTTCAGGCCGCCGGTTACGTGCGTGGCAGCAAGCAGCCTGAGAAGAAGCCGCACAAGGGCAAAGGCGGCAAGGGTGGCAAGCAGGCGAAGGGCAAGCCTGTCGCGCCGGGCGGAGGCGTGCCGCTGCACGTGCAGAGCCGCGACGGGTTTACCATCCTGGTCGGAAAGAATAGCCGCCAGAACGAAGAGGTCACGTTTCGCCAGTCCGCCTCGAACGATACGTGGCTGCACGCGCGCGGCGTTCCTGGCGCGCATGTTATCATCAAGTCCGGCGGGCGTGACATCCCACGCACGACGCTCGCCCAGGCTGCCAGCCTCGCCGCCTACTACAGCCAGGGGCGCGGCAGCACCAGTGTTCCCGTCGATTACACCTTGCAGCGCTACGTGCGCCATATGAAGGGCGGCGGCCCCGGCATGGTGATCTACGAACGCGAGCGTACGCTTAACGTGGCCCCGGCATCGCCTGAGTCATAGTCACCGCTCCCGTGAGGAGGCGATGCCCATCTCTTCGCGGTACTTAGTGATGGTGCGGCGCGCCACCGGGATGCCGCGTTCGGACATCAGGCGCGCCAGTTCGTCATCGCTCAGCCGTTTTTTGGGATTTTCGGTGGCAATCAGTTCGCGCAAGACATCCTTTACGCCCAGCGAGCCGTCGAAGAAGTCTGCCAGCGGGATCAGGCGGCCATTGGGTAGCAGAGCGTATTTGTTGGCCGTGGCGCGGCTGACGGTGCTCTCGTCCAGGTTCAGACGAGCGGCGACCTCGGAACGCGTGAAGGGGCGCAGGTAGCGAATACCCTTCTCCAGAAATTCGCGCTGGTAATCGACGATCAGTTCCGTCACCAGCTTGAGCGTGCGCCAGCGCCGGTGAATGCATTCAATGAAGAATCGCGCGCGGTCGCTCTGCGAGCGCATGTAGCGCTGCATCTCCTCGTAGGTCGGGTCCATTTCAAGGCTGAGCGGCCGCGTGCCGTAGCCAGCGCCGATGTGGAAGCCGTAGCGTTTCTCTTCGATCAGTTCGACCTCGTAGCCGTTCTCTCCCTCTCGGATTAACACGTCAGGTCGCGCGTAGATCGCGCCTTGCCCAGACGAGGCGAGCGGCTGGTACGTGTGCGCGGGGAAGGGATGAAGGTTGCCGCGTATGTACAGCGCGGCCCGTCTCACCTCCTGCTCCGGCGCTCGCAAATCGCGCGCGATCTCCTGGAACTGGCTTTTGCCCAACCGGTCAAGATAGCGGTCGATGAGCGTGGCGGCCAGGGGATGTGGCGTCTCCTGTTCGCTCAGCACGGCGAGCTGGATCAGCAGGCACTCGCGCAGATCGCGCGCCCCGATCCCCGGCGGCTCTAACGTTTGCAACTGGCTCAACACCCGCGCTACCAGTTCGACCGGCACATCCAGGTATGCGGCGATCTCCTCCACGCTGATTTCCAGGTAGCCACGCTCGTTGAGATTCCCAACGAGTTGTTCGGCGATGGGCATCTCCTCTGGCGCGACGAGACTTTCGAGTTGTTGCATGAGCGTTTCCGCCAGCGATTGATCCATCGAGAGGCGCGCCAGGGGGTCTAGCTCGTCGTCCTCGTCTCCATCGGTGGTGACGTAGTCGTAAATGTCATAGGCCGCGTAGTCGTTCCGCTCGGCTGACGACTCATCGAGCGGTGGTGTCTCTCCTGGCGCATCGCTCGTGGTGAAGGCTGGTTGAGCTTCCTGGGCTGAAGTGCCGCACGTGGCGCATACGGACCCGCGCAGCGGCGAACCGCAGAAGAGGCAGATGCGCTGTTCCTGCACCTCCAGCGCGGGATTCTCCATCTGCTCCTGGACGACGGCGCGTTCCAGTTCATCGGAGGCGAGGTGTAAAATATTGCTCGCCGTAATCAGTTTGGCACTGACGCGCAGCGCATATTCTGGCCTGGGTGTCGGCTCCAGCCGCATAACTTCCCCCTATCTTGCTACCTACCCAATTCATTGATCCATCCCCGTTCGAGGAGTGCGGCGCGTGCTGCCTCCTGCTCTGCCGTTTGCTTGTTGCGACCCTGCCCACTGCCCGCCACCTGCTCTCCAACCAGCACTTCTACCGTAAATTCGCGGTTGTGCGATGGCCCCTCCTGGCTGACCAGCCGGTATGACGGCGTGACGCCGTCGTGGGCCTGCGCCAGCTCCTGGAACAGCGACTTGTTATCCTTGAAGAGGCGCTGCCGCACGATCCTGTCGGCCAGTGGTTCCAATCGGGGCAGCAGGAAGCTCCGCGCTGCCTCAAGTCCCTGGTCGAGGTAGATAGCTCCCAGCATCGCTTCGAACGTGGCGGCCAGCACGCGCTGTCCTTTCTCGCTGTTGGCGTCGCCCCTCCCCATTATCAGGAATGAGCCAAGATCAAACTCGCGCGCGAACTGCGCCAACGTCTCGCCCTTCACCAGCGCGGCGCGCACATTGCTCAAGTCGCCTTCGCTCAATTCGGGATAGGTGCGGTAGAGGTATTCCGCACTGATGCAGGCCAGCACGGAGTCGCCGAGAAATTCGAGCCGCTCGTTGGATTGCAGCCCCGCGCCGCTCGTTTCAGCGGTGTAGGAACTATGCGTCAGCGCCAGCTTGACCAGCGACACATCGTGAAAATGTACGCCGAGCGCCTCCTGCAACGCCTCGTACTTCATAGGACCTCCAGTATAACCTGCCCGCCATCGGCAATGTTCGTCACCTCGCCGATGCGCCAGAACATCGTCTCCGGCGCGAGCGCTGCAAGTTCTGGCCACACGGCGGGGTCGATGGCGGCAAAAAGGCCGCCGGATGTCTGCGGGTCCCACAGGATTTCGCGGTCGAGGCTGCTCAGCCGCTCGTGTATCACGACGTGCGACTTCAGGTACTTCTCGTTGCGGTGCGCCCCGCCGGTGATATTGCCCTGCTCGATGTAGCGGCGCACGTGCGGCAGCAGCGGCAGTGCTTCGTAGTCGAAGCGCATCCCACAGTTGCTTTGCGAAGCCATTTCCCAGGCATGTCCGAGCAGCCCAAAGCCGGTGATGTCCGTTACGGCGTGAACCCCAGGTCGTTGCAAAGCCTGGCTCGCCCGGTCATTCAGGCGCATCATCGATTGCAGAGCTGCCTCAAGATCGGCGGCGTCCACGGCATCCTGCTTGTGCGCGGTGGTGAGAATGCCAGTGCCGAGCGGCTTGCTCAGCACGAGGTAATCGCCCGGACGCGCGCCGCCTTTGGTCAGGATGTGTTGTGGGTGTACCACGCCCGTCACGGATAGCCCGTACTTAGGCTCCGCGTCGGTGACGGTATGCCCACCGGCGATGACTGCGCCTGCACGCGCCACGATTTCACTGCCTCCGCGCAGGATTTCGCTCAGCAAGGCCGGGTCGAGATCGGCGGGCCACGCCACCAGGTTGATGGCCATGAGGGGCCGACCGCCCATCGCGTAGATGTCGCTCAACGCATTGGCGGCGGCTATCGCGCCGAAGGCATAAGGATCATCCACGACGGGTGGGAAAAAATCCGCCGTGCTGATGATCGCCTGCTGCTCGTTCACCTGGTAGACCGCGGCATCGTCAGCCGAGTGCAGCCCGACCAGTAACGCGGGCGGCGCGCTCTGTATGGCAAGTGGACGCAGTACCTGCGCCAGGGTCTCAGGACCCATCTTGGCTGCTCAGCCGGCGCAGCTTGCCAGCGTTGTCAGGCGGATTTGCCGACCTGTGGACATGCGGGTACCTTTACTAAAATTTTGCTAAATTCCAGATTACGCGCTGGTGCGTAATTGGTAACGTCATTGTAGCGCGTCAATGGAGGGCGCGTCAATCAGATGTATGCACTACTGGACAGCCATTACGAACTATGTTACCCTTAACTGGCAGGTTTGAGGAGCACAGGCAATCGCGGACCGCGAGGTTCGAGGAAAGTCCGAACTCCACAGAGCAGAATGCTGGATAACGTCCAGTGAGAGCGATCTCAAGGAAAGTGCCACAGAAACATACCGCCTGGCACGCACATACGGCCATAAGCCGTCTGCCAGGTAAGGGCGAAATGGTAAGGTAAGAGCTTACCAGCAGCCGGGCGACCGGCTGGCTGGGTAAACCCCATTTGGAGCAAGACCGAACAGAGGGAATAGCGCGCCGCGAGGCGTGCTAGCAGGTTGCTCGCCTGTCAACCTTCGGGTGGGTCGCTTGAGGCGCGGGGTAACTCGCGTCCCAGAGAGATGATTGCCGCTCGCGGGTTCGTAAGTCCCCGCGGGTACAGAATTCGGCTTACGTGCTGCTCAAGCCTGCGCCCAGCACTTGTTTTTCCCATTCAATAACGAAGCAGGGCAGCCGCGTGCGACTGCCCTGCTTCGTTATGTTCTAAATTATCCTTCCAGGCGATCATGTTCGACCAGCCAGCGAATGAAATCCATACGATGACGCTCTTCCAGAAGCTCTCGATACTCAATCCCCTCCATCGCATGTTTTTTCATATAGACCAGACGAGTAGCTTCCACTTCAGAAAATCCCGATGCGAGCAGGCGCTCGTAGTCGGCGCTGTCCGTTGCGTACAAATGCTCTGTCATACTAATTTTCATCCTCTCGTGAAAAACGCAGACGCTACACACTATAACTTCTTTTTGGGCGTTTTCATTCCGGTACCCTCACTTCCATGTATCCTCTACAGGTAATACGCCTGAAACAGGCGCGGGGACGCGATGTAGCGTACAAATATCCATTCAATAGTGGATAACCAGAAAATTGCGTCTCACGAGAAATGTTTTACCTGTTTCCCCACGAGCATGAGGCGCAGCGCGCGTTCAATGGCGTCGCTGGTAAGCGAGGATGCCTGCTGCATGGCGTAATCGAGCGTCATGGGACGCGAGGGCAGCGTGGCGATAGCATCGATGCCCAGGGCGTATGCCTGCTGGTAATGTTCGCCGAGTCCACCGGCCAGCGCCAGGACGGGGATGCCGTAGCGTTTCGCCAGCGCAGCGACCGCGCCAACGCTCTTGCCGTAGGCCGTCTGAGAGTCAAGCTGCCCCTCGGCGGTGATGACCAGGTCGGCGTCGGGCATATGCGCCTCCAGCCCGACGGCCTCCAGTACGATCTGCGCGCCAGGCCGCAGCGTCGCGCCCAGAAAGGCCAGCAGCCCGGCTCCCAGACCGCCAGCCGCGCCTGCGCCGGGAATGTCGCGCACAGTCAAGCCCAGGTCGCGCTCGATGATCCGCGCGTAGTGTACCAGGGCTGCATCAAGCTGGACGACCATCTCCGGCGTCGCGCCCTTCTGCGGGCCATACACTGCCGACGCGCCCGTTGGCCCGCAGAGCGGATTGGTCACGTCGCAGGCCACGTCAAAGGCGCATTCTCGCAGTCGCGCATCCATCGCAGCGGTCGAGATATGTGCAAGCGTCGGCAGCGCTGCTCCGCCTGGCGCGATGGGCTGTCCTGCCTCGTCCACGAGTGAGGCTCCTAGCGCCTGTGCCATGCCCGCGCCGCCGTCGTTGGTCGCGCTGCCGCCGATGCCGATAATGAAGCGGCGGCAGCCCCGCTCCAGCGCGGCCAGGATCAGTTCGCCCACGCCGTAGGTCGTAGTGATGCGCGGGTCGCGCAGCGCGGGCGGCACGAGCGGCAGACCGGCGCATGACGCCATCTCGATAGCGGCGGTTCGTTCATCGCCCAGTATGCCGAACGAGGCCGTTACAGGCTCACCCAGCGGTCCGCTGACGACCTGCTCGAAGCGCACTCCACCGGTCGCATCGACCAGCGCCTCCACCGTCCCTTCGCCGCCGTCCGCCACAGGCACCACGACGATCTCGGCGTCTTGCAGAACGGCGCGCACTCCTCGCGCGATAGCCTCGCCGGTCTCGGCTGCCGTCAGGCTTCCCTTGAGTGATTGTGGAGCGACAACGATTCGCATAGGTCTGCCTCCATGTAGGTAAACAACTCTCGAAGGTTGACCCATTATATCAAACCCGGACACGTGACATCCCCTCTGCCCCCTCTAATCGGCCAAATATACAGTTGGGGTAAGAAATCTTTACCGAATCTGGGAATTTCCCGGTTTTCGGTATGATTTTTTTTAACTTTCATCACTAAATCGTAACCTGATTATGTTTAGATGTAAGGGAGAGGGTTTATTGCAGGAGGGTAACTACGTGGCAGGACGCACAAAGCGAGGTAGCAGGCACTATCCTCGCGTCAACCGGCATTTTATTCGTCATTTCATCCTCATCCTTATCGTTCTCCTCTTACTGTCAGGTGTGATAGGGACAATCGCACGGCTGAAGGCATCACAAGGCGCAACAACTGACGACTGGTCGATGTATTTGCATGACCCAGGACGCAGCGCGGCCAGCGGCGATACCAACCTCTCGACTTCAAACGCGGGACAATTGACTAAATTATGGTCGTTCAAGACAGGTGGAGTGATTGCCGCCTCGCCGACAATAGTGAGTGGTACCGTCTATGTCGGCTCCTGGGATGGCTACGAATATGCCCTTAACGCCGCAACGGGCGCGCAGAAGTGGAGGACATATCTTGGTATAACAAATGCGAACCCGGTATGCAGTCCTCCTACGGCAGGCATCAGCTCTGCGGCAGCCGTACAAAATGGCGTCGTCTACGTTGGCGGTGGTGATTCTTACTGGTATGCTCTCGATGCAGCAACGGGTACAATTCTGTGGAAGGTGTTCACCGGCGACAATAGCGCAACCGGCGGGCATTACAACTGGTCAAGCCCTTTGCTCTACAACGGCTATGCCTATATTGGCGTCGCGAGCATGGGTGATTGTCCCCTGGTGCAGGGCCAACTATTGCGGGTGAGTTTGAGCAGCCACCAGGTGGTTAACACCTTCAATTTTGTCCCTAACGGACAGATCGGCGGTGGTATCTGGACCAGTCCAACCGTTGATTCGGCAACCAATACGCTCTACGTTTCGACAGGCACAGAAACCCTTTCTACTCAACCATATTCTATGGCAATCGTGGCCCTGGATGCCTCTTCGCTGACTGTCAAGTCTTCGTGGAAACTGCCGGAATCTGCCGCTGTGACGGATTCTGACTGGAGTACCACCCCTACGCTTTTTACCGACGCCTCAGGCCGCCAGCTGGTCGTGGCGGCAAACAAGAACGGCATTGCCTATGCGTTCAATCGCTCCAATCTTAGTAGTGGCCCGGTATGGACGAAGCAGCTCGCGGTGGGCGGCCAGTGCCCGCAGTGTGGGAATGGCAGCCTCTCCTCCGGGGCTTTCGCCAATGGGAAGCTCTACCTGGGTGGAGGAACAACCACGATCAACGGTACCAACTACCAGGGATCGGTAAGAGAAGTGGACCCTGCCACCGGGAATTTTCTGTGGCAACATGGCGCGCCCGGCGTAGTCATTGCCGCCATAGCGTATACGAATGGCCTTATCATCGATGGAGCAGGCTCTGTTCTGGAAGTTCTTAACTCGTCTACTGGCGCCCCTCTTTATACCAATGCTATCGGCGGCGCGATCTATGCAGCGCCAACTATATCAAATGGTACGATCTTCACAGGGAACACGAATGGTAGTGTCTTCGCTTTTGGCCTTTCCACGATTCACATTAGGCGGCCTGAGTCCAATCTCCGGTGGAGTAAGTACGAGCGTTACGCTCACCGGATCGCACTTTGGCAGTACGCAAGGTAGTTCAGTCGTGAAATTCGGAAACACCACTGCCAATGTGACTGGCTGGTCAGACACGTCGATTGTGGTCACGGTTCCCAGTACTCTTTCGCCGGGTGCGGTCAACGTCATGGTAACGGTCGGAGGGCAAACCAGCAATAGTTTGACATTTACCGTCGCCAGTAGCACTATCACGTACAACAATGTGGGTATCAGCGATGACAGCAATCCCACAGCAGGCAACATCAATGGCCAGGGCCAGAGCTACTCCGCTCAAGCCTTACAAGCCCTCGGCATCGCTCCCGGCTCTCCGGTCGTTGTCAACGGCGTGACATTCACGTGGCCTAATGTCGCCTCCGGTTCCCCGGATAACTACAAGGCTGTGGGTCAAACTATCCCGGTAACGCCGGTAAGTGGCGCGACCACCCTGGCATTCCTGGGTGTCGCTAGCTTCCGCAACGTCAGCGTGCCGGCTACCATCACCTATGCTGACGGGAGTACCCAGACCTTCTCTCTGAATCTGACCCAGTGGAATAATGGAACTCCTGCTTATGGCAATACGCTTGTAGCGACTATGCCGTATTTCAACACCGCGACCGGTAAGCAAAACAAAAAAGTCTACATGTACTATACCGCGGTGGCTTTGCAATCTGGCAAAACCATAGTGAGTGTGACGCTCCCCTTAAAGATCAGTAAAGGGCAACTCCACATCTTCGCCATCGCAACGAAGTAGGGGCTTGCCCCGCCCCTACTTCGTCACCTCCCAGTTGCATCCTTCTTCCCGCTGCACTATACTACCAGTGGCTTATCCATCATATTTTCTAGAAATTGCGAGATATGTCATGTTCGATGGCCTGAATCTCACCTGGCATTGGAGTCCTATCACCCTAATCAGCCTGGTGATCTTTTGTTGTATCTACATTTTTGGCGTCCGCCGAGCGCACCGCAAGAACCCGCAGGAGACGCCTCTGCTCAAGCGGCACGTCGTTGCTTTTGCTGTGGCTATCCTGCTGATGGCGCTCACGCTACTGACCCCTATTGATACCATCGCCAGGACGCAGCTCTTTGTTGCGCATATGTCGCAGATCATCATATTGACCACGCTCTGTTCCCCACTAATTCTCTATGCCTGTCCTGCCTGGCTTTTGCGACCGTTCTTCGAGAGTCGCGCCAGCCGGCCAATCGCGCGCCTGCTGACCCAACCGGTATTTGTATCTGTGCTCTTTAATCTGAACTTTCTGTTCTGGCATATGCCGCTCTTCTACGGCCTGGCCCTCCAATATGGCACGCTCTATCACGTGGAACTTGTGAGCATCTTCGCTACCTCTCTGCTCAACTGGTGGCCACTGATCGGCCCGACTCGCGAACTGCATACAATGACCTATCCGCAGCAAATGTTGTACGCCTTCCTGGATGGGCAGCCGGTTGATATCTTCGCCTTCCTGCTCGTCTTCTCCTTCGTGGTGATCTACCCGTTCTACCACGTGCCGCCACAACTGGGCCTCTCCGCCTTCGGAGACCAGGCAGCCGGGGGCGCGCTCCTGCTCATTCCAGGGCTGGTAGACCTGGTGGTCATGTCGCCCCTCTTCTTCCGCTGGCTCGGCAAGCTCGAAGAGCGCGCCAAAATCGCCGACCAGCGCCGCGCTGAGGAGGAAGCCATGTGGGATGGAGAGGAAGAGCAAGCGTATCACGAGATGTCATGATATAATCCATTCTGAATGTATCGATGGTAATAATCAACTTGTGGCAGCATAAGGGGTATATGGTGCAGGAGCAGCAGCAGCATAATGAGATACAGCCTCGTATACGTCCAGGGAAGCGACCGGGTTGGACGCGCTGGGCTATTGCCCTCATCGCGCTGCTCTTGATCGCCGGTGGAACCGTCTTCTGGATCGAACATCCGCAAAGCTCGCTGAACGCCATTCTCCCCATCATCATCTTCACCGTGCTGGGCGTGGTGATTAGCCTCTTCCAGTGGCTGTTTCCAGTCGGCTCAAACGCGCCCGCGCATCCCTCTTCCATGCATCCTGCCTTTGCCGCGCAAGGCGCCCCCATGCCGCAGATCATTGTGCATGTGCCGCCCCATTTGCACGCGCCTGCCGACGATGCCCCTCCGCGCTCCGGGCCGCTCAGCAAAGCTTCCTATCGCGGCATCATGGGCTTCCCGCCGCCTACCGACCCGCGTACCATCCAGCAGCGCGAGAAGACGGTGCGCAAGCTGTTCGCGCGGTTGGGCGAGCCACATGTGACGGCTATCGTGCTAACGGGCATCGGCGGCGTCGGCAAATCGACGCTGGCGGCTCTGCTGTATCGCTTTGCCGAGGAGCAGCGGCAGCAGAACGTCGGCCCGTTCTCAGCTCCGGCTGTGTGGCTAACCGTAGACTCTGCTGTGACGATGGCAGATCTCGCGGGCAACCTGTTTGACGTGTTCGAAAAGCCTCTGCCCGATTTCAGCGCGCTCTCGCTGCAACACCAGGCCATGGCACTCTTCAATGTGCTGAATGCCAGCGAGCAGCCGCGCCTGGTAATTCTCGACCAGTTCGAGAACCTGCTGGATATCCAGACCGGCCACGCCCTGGCGGATCGTCCCGGTGTCGGCGAGTGGCTGGATGCCATCAACAGCCAGCCGTGCGCCAGTAAAATTTTACTGACGAGCCGCCTTTGGCCGCAGGGGACGCGCGAATACCCGCCAACGTACATGCAGGAGTATTTCGTCAAGGGTCTGGAAACCGCCGAGGGTATCGATCTGCTGCGCAAGTTGCAGGTGCAGGCGAGTGATGATGAACTGCGCGTGGTGGTGGAACATTGCCAGGGACACGCCTTCTCGCTCACGCTGCTGGCTTCGCTGCTGCGCAGCCGCCACCTGAATCTTACCGACTTCTTCAACGACCCGGTCTACAATCAGGTCTGGACGGGTAACGTAGCGCGCAACCTGCTGGACGTGATCTACACGCAGCAATTGAACGAGGAGCAGCGCCGCCTGCTGCTGGCATTTTGTGTCTATCGCAAGCCGGTTGCGCTGGATGCAGCCGAAGCGCACCTCGCCCCTGACAGCGCGGAACAGCATATGCACACGCATACTGCGCTGGACGCCCTGTTGAACCAGCATTTACTACAGGCTATGGGCGAAGGGCGCTACCAGTTGCATGCCATCGTTGCCAGCTATGCCCAGGCACATTTGGTCGAAAGCGATGAGGCAGCCAATCGTGAAGCGGTCAATGCAGCTCATACGCGCGCTGCCGAGTATTACGTGCGCTATGGGGCGCAGCATTGTCCCCCGCGCGAGGAGCGCAGGCAGATCAGTGAGGTTGAGCCGTTCATCGAGGCCGCGTGGCAGTTCTGCCAGGCAGGGACGCTGGCCCGACGCGCTGCGCCTGATCGAGCGCGAAGGACTCTTCGCCACCCTCAAACGCGCGGGCGGCGAGGTAATCTTGCTCGAACTCTACCAGGACCTGGCCCTTGAGCGATGGAAGCCCAGGCCGGAGCAGATCGCGCGCGTCTACCACCACCTCGGCGTGGTGTACCGCGTGCTGGGGCGCAACGAGCAGGCACGCGGCAGTCTGGAACAGGCGCTGCGCATCTACCACGAGCAGAACGACAGCCTGGGCGAGGCCAGGGTGCTGAACGACCTGGGACGGGTCTATGCTGATATGGGCAGCCGCGAGCGCGCTCGCCAGGATTACGAGCAGGCGCTGCATATCTCCCAGGAGCAGGGCGATCAACAGGGTGAAGGCGCTGCTCTGAAGCACCTCGGTTGGGTCTTCGTCACGCTCGGCCAGCATAAGCAGGCGCGCGTTTATTACGAACAGGCGATAAGCATCTTCCGCGGTCTGAACGACCGCCTGGGCGAAGGTATCACCCTCAACAACCTGGGCCGCGTCTACGATGATCTGGGGCAGATCGATCAGGCCCAGGCATACTACGAGCAGGCGCTGGCGGTCTTTCGCCAGGAACGCGACCCTCTGGGCAAATCCTGGTCGCTCAACAATCTCGGCAAGGTCTATCGCAAGCTGGGCGACTATGAACAGGCACTGGCCTGCCTCAACCAGGCGTTGGAGGTACGCCGCGAGATAGACCGCAAAGGCGAGGGGCGCACGCTCAAAAATCTGGGAGCAGTGTACGAGATGCTCGGAGAGAAGCCGCAAGCTCTGAACTACTACCGCAAGTCAATCGCCATCGCCAGGGAGGTCAAAGACCGCGAAGGCGAGGGGAAAATCCTGCGCAACCTGGGCAAGCTCTACCTCGACCAGCAGCGTTACGAAGCCTCGCTCGCCGCCCTGCTGCTGGCGAAGAACATCCTCAGCGAGGTCTACAGCACCTACTTCGACGAATCGGAGCGCGGCATCGAGACCGTGCGCAAGACACTGGGCGACGATGCCTACGCCACGCTGCTCGCCCGGGTCGAGCCACACGCCGCGGAGGTTGTAGAGCAGGAACTCAAATCTCCCTTGCAAGATACACAAAAATGAAATTGACTAGATGTAGGGTATCAGGTGGTAGGATGAGAAGAATCTCATCCTGCCGCCATCGTCAGTGCAACCGGCAGAGATCCGGCTTTGAGGTCAGCAACGACAGCATTGGCTTGCTGCTGCGTGAAGTTACCGGTGATTACGGCGGAGCCGGTGATGGCGCTCTGGATTACTGCCGATTCGATCACCTTGCGGTCGAACGTGATGGTCAGATATTCGCCAATATTGTGAGCGGTGAAGCTGCCGAATGCGTCGATGGAGCCGCCTTGCATCTCGAAGTCGATCTGCGGGCGGCCAGCCTGATCAGTGCTCACAGAGAGAGAGTTTGGATCGAGGTCTCTGCCAGTAAAGCGCGGCCCGCCGCCGGGGTTATACTGCGCATAGTGGGCCGGGTCGAGTGTCGTGTTGAGATGAACCGGAAATGGTCCGGTACCCCAGAATTCCAGGTGGCCGGTCTGCACCAGGGTCGCGATGGTTTGCTGTTCGTTGCCGCCGAAATGCGGCAGTTCCACCCCGATGGCGAGAAGGCCGTTGGTTGTTAGCACGTTTGTACTGAACAGGTTTAACCCGAAGCTGCTGAAACGCCGTGAAAGGATTTCGCTCGCGGCCTGCATATCGGCCCGCGATGGTTGGCTGCCCTTGACCGGCTCCAGCACCAGGTGAATGTCGTTACCGGTAGGCGAACCTACACTGGAGTGATAGATGAGGGAAAAGGTGAGCGCTAACGAGCCGACTAATACTACGACAAGCATGGCTGCCGCGAAGGCACTGAGGTGCGTGAGCCACCGCTGCCTGAACCGGGAGATCCGCGTTGGTGGCCCAGCAGGAGTGACGCGCTGCCGAGCACGCGCAAGGTCATCGATCCGCACGGCGTCAAGCAGCGGGAGTGGCTGTGAACTGTGCGCGAGGCGTTCATGAACGCGAGCCAGCACCTGCTGCTCTTCCGGCCTGAGGCGGTAGGTTACTCGCAGCTCCTGGACCAAGCCGGGGTTGCTCTGTTCTTCGGGAAGTTGATCGTGATGGTTCAGCATGAGCTTTCTCCTTCGGTTTGCCGGTTGAGCTGGTAGACCTGGCGCAGGGCGAGGATGCTGCGCGAGAGGAGCTTGCGCACGGCCTCCTCGCGTTTGTCGAAGAGCAGGGCAATTTCGGCGCAGCGCAGCCCATCGCCGTAGCGCAGCTGTAAGATATGCTGTTGCAATTCTGGGAGCTTTTGGAGCGCGGCCCGCAATTGACTGCGCTCTTCTTGTCGGAGCGCCTGCTGCTCCGGGTCATCTGCTTCGAGCATGGTGTCTACCACCGAGTCCAACACGACGTGCGGGTGCCTGCTAGCCTGGCGATAGAGGTTGAGGAGTTTGTTATGCGCTACACGTCTCAGCCAGGCCAACTGCCCTCCAGAGGGCAGCGCGGACAGGTTGTCGAGTTCGAGGGCGGCCAGGAAGACCTCTAAGAGCAGATCTTCCGCGTCTTCCAGTGTGTGCGCGTGCAGGCGCAGATAGCCGAAGATAGCCCGTCCATAGCGCTCATAGAGCGTGGTCTGACCGGTGTCGCGTGGGACGTTATCCACTTCGTTTGGTTCTAGCGACATGCCTACTCCTCTGCTGTTGATGATTCAATCATTGATAATAACACCATCGCGGGGAAAATGTGACATATCACCTATATTTCGCAGGCGTACCCTTAGAGATCAGTGTTTCTTCTATCTACCGAACCACTTCACATAGCGCACCAATCCGGGCCTCAACTCTCCGACTAACGCAATATCTGTCTCGCTGAGCGGCTTGATGATGACGAGCAGGCCGGTGGCGAGCGCCAGGAAGAGGCAGCCTGCCACCAGGATGAGCAGCTTGCCTGCCGGGTGCCAGGCGAGGGCGGGAAGCGCGGCGATGACCAGCGCCAGCAGCATACGCAGCGTAAAGCCCAGGGGGTACTTTTCGGGCAGGTATTTCCAGAGGATGGCGAGCATCAGGCTGCCGGTGACTAACTGCGAGACGCCGTCTGCTACCAGCGCCCCGGCTGGCCCGTAGTGTGGGACGAGCAGGATGCCCAGCGCCGTTACGGTGAGCAGCCCGGCGCATTGCGAGAGCACCACCTCGCGTGGCCTGCCCACCACGTAGAGCGCGGACTGGTGGATGGTCACGCCCAGCAGGCGCGTCAGAATGTTGAAGAAGAGGAAGATGACGAAAAGTTGCCCAACGGCGCTGTACTTTGGGCCGTAGAGCGTAAGGGCGATGGCGGGCGCGTTGAAGAGGCAGAAGACGAGCACGGGCGCGGCCAGCAGCGTCTCGATCTTGATGAGCGTCTGCCAGGTGCGCGACAGGCGTTCGTAGTTCAGTCCCACGAAGGCCGCCGCCAGCGCCGAGATGCCGACCCCACCAAAGCCGGAGACCAGCAGCAGGCTGGCGGCATGAGCAAGCTGGTAAGAAAGCGAGAAGAAGGCGATCTGTGCAGCACTGAAAAGGAAATAGGTCAGGATGATGATGGAGATTTGCTTGAGCAGCGCGCCGGAGACGAGGTTGATGAACCAGGCCGAGAAACCGAGCCGCAGCACAGGCCGCAAGGGCTGCTTGTAGGTCGCGCCCCGCGTGAAGATTAGCGGCGCTTGCCAGACGGCCAGCGCCGCGGCGGTCAGCAGGGCGCAGATGGCTTGCAGCCAGAGCACGCTGTCGATGCCCCAACCGATCCGCAGCGTGAAGTAGCTGAAAGCGAGCAGCGCTGCCTGCGCCAGGCCGCCGAAGAGGAAGACGAGGCGCATACGCATCGTCGCGGCGTAGACGGCGGTAAGCAGACTGGCGATGCCGTTGCCAAGCACCCAGAAAGCGATCGGCGTGATGTGCTGGAGCAGGTGCGGGTCGCGCAGGCCGTTGGCGATTGAGCCGAAGGTGGGCAGCGGAATTGCGGCGAAGATGACCGCCACGGCGGGTAGCGCGACCAGCATGATACCCAGGCTTATCGCCAGTGTGAGCAGGCGCAGCGCGAACATGCGGCGCAGCAGCCAGGCCGCGGCAGCCCGCCCATGCTCGGCCAGCAGGCGCGGCACGAATGTGTTGGTCGCGTCTTCCAGCCCGAATGCCACGACGTAAGCGATAGTATTGAAGGCGGTTGCGGCGATAGCGTAGATGCCGTATTGATCGACCGAGACCTTGCGTGTCATGATAAGCGAGAGCAAAAAGAGAGAGAGGAAGACCCACAGGCCGTAGACCTGGTTGAGCAAATAGCTGGCCGGCGTGCGCCTGAGTAATTGCTGCGCCTCGCCTTCAATAGGAAAGAGCTCGACGGTCTCGTTTTCGCTCTTCGCACTCTTCACACTCTTCACACTGCTCATGCCGTGTTTGCTCCTCACGCTCTCAATTGTGTTATGCCGTCTTGAACAGGTGGCGCGCCAGCCAGCCGATGCCGCCGAGCGCCGCGAATAGTTCGAGCACGCTTACATTGGAGACGACCTGTGAGGGTGACACAAGGTAAAACGCGCCAACCTTGAAGGTGGCGGCAGTCACGAACAACCCCAGCCCGATCCAGGCCGGGAGCGTGGCGAAAAGCAGTGCGCGCTGCCAGCTTTTGCACAGGAAGCCGACCAGCGTGGGTACAATATACAGCAGCGCCGGGATAATGGGAGCGAGCTTCGCCGGGAACGGCCCATCCAGCGAAGCCGATGAAGAGCCTGGCAGCAGTCGCGTCCAGAGCTGCGGTGGCACCAGCGCCATCGTGACCAGCAGCGTCTCCAACACAACCAGCCCCACCACGATATACAGCATTCTCTTAGATTGTTCCGCGCTTGGAATATTGGATTGTAATATCATGTGCATCAACTTTCATTATGAATTGGCAGGTAAGGGAAGCAGCCCCAGGTCGTATTTCAGCGTGAGAATGCGCCGCACCGAGTCATCGATACGCGATATGCTGATTGCGCCGGATGTGATAGCCTGCTTGATGCCCTGGATCATGCTGGCGACATCCTGCGGGGTCGATGCGCCCATCAGCAGGTCGTCGCCGGCCTCGATCGCCAGCGCCGCTGCCTGTGCCTCCGAGTAAAAGGCCGTGATGCCCTCCATCGTCAGGCTGTCGGTTACGATGACGCCCGAAAAGCCGAGTTCATTGCGCAGGATGTCCGTCACGAGCTTGTAGGAAAGCGACGAGGGCAGGCTGGGATCGATGGCGTGGATCACCTCGTGCGTGACCATCACGGCGTGGACATTTCCCTGTTGGATCAACGCGCGGTAGGGCGCCCAGTCAATGGCTTCCAGCTCGGCCTTCGAGCGATACACGTCGGGGACGCCAATGTGCGGGTCAACGCTCACGTCGCCCAGTCCTGGGAAGTGCTTCAGCGTGCCGAACACCTTGCCGCTCTGCTGCAAGCCTTGCAGGTAAGCCGAGGCCATGCGTGTCACTATGCCGGGGTTATTACCGTAAGTGCGCCCGTAGAGCTGCGCATTCTGTACCGTCGTGACATCCACCACGGGAGCCAGGTTCAGGTTGAAGCCATACGAGGCCAGGTCCGAGGCGTCCTGTATGCCCTCAGCTTTGGCCTTCGATGGGTCGTTAGTCGCGCCGATGGACGAAGCGGTTGGACGCGGCCCGTCCAGGTTGACGAGCCGGTCTACGTAGCCGCCCTCCTGGTCGATAGCCGTGAGAAGCGGCAGCGTGCTGTTTTGCTGCATCTGCGAGATCAGCCCCTTGAGCTGTGCCTTGCTCTGAATATTGTCGTTGGCGGTGAACAGCAGCACCGCACCTATATCATACTGGCTAATCATGGTGCTAATGTTGAGCGAGTAGGTCGGCCCCAGAAACTGCACAATCATCAACTGTCCCAACTTCTGATCGAGCGTCATGTTCTGGATAATCAGATTGATGTATTGCTGAGGCGTGATCTGCTGCTTGACCGTCGCCGTTACTCCTGGAGTAGGCGTCAGTCCCTGTTTGATTTTATTGCGAACGGCGTTGAGCAGGTTCTGGTTGTTTGAAGTATCCGGCCCACCAAGCACGATACCCCAGCCCTGCGAGCCGAGAAATTGCGTATAGCCGGAATTGATGGCGCTGAAAACTACGAGCAGGAGCAAGATCATACCGAGCAGCGCAGAGAAGCGTGTCAGCACAAAACCAGAGCCGGTGGCGCGCGCTGGTGGCGGCGTTGGTGAAATAATTGGTTCGGGTTCTGGCTCTGCAAGCGCTGTGGTTGTGGCGGATTGTCCAGGCGTGGCGCCCGGCTGGTTCTGCCCGGCGCGTGGGTGCTCGCCGACCAGCGCGCGGCTTTTACGCAGCGAGGCCGACCTGGGCGCTTCTCGCCTATTGCCCGTCCGCGAGCGTTTCAGCGCGTCGAGGATGGTCGGCGAAGTAGGATTTCTGGTCAGTGGCGCAGAAGGCTAACAGACCCGTCCACCTCTTCCGCTTCCGATTCGGCAGTAGATATTCGCGCGGCGGCCAGTTGTTGCGTATCTTCCTCTTCATTATCTCTTTCTATGCGTTCTTCAGAGAAGGAATCGCGGGTCGCATCCATGTCAGACCTCATTTCGTCGCGTTACAGAAAATCTTTATCATGATTTAGAACGTATTGAGCAGAGCATAGGTTTTGCTGTAGTATAACGCTTTGAGTCGAGAAATGCCATAGCTGAACAAAAATCGGCTTGTTTGAGCAGGCCATGTGCGATATACTGTCCCTACTCTCTACTTGCATTGTGGAAGGAACGGTATTTGAGGAGTGACAAGAGATTTGCAGCAAATTACGTCTCCTAATCATGATCGCTTCCCGCGCCAGCGCCGCTCGCGGGAAAGCAGCGCCGCTTCCCGCGCTATCAGCGCCGCCGCGCCCGCCCTGGCTATCGCCCTGGCGCTAATTGCGCTTGAGGCGCTCTTGTGGATCGTCATCCCCGCTTTTTCAATCCATTCGATTCCGGCTTGCTCTCCGCCGTCGCGCGTACACCGCTCCTGCTGCTTATTCCGCTCGCGGAGATTATCGCTGCCATCCTGCTCGCGTTGCTGTTGATGCGTCCCCTGGCGCTCTCGCGCTATTGTAGCGATGTTTTGAAAACGAGCGAGCGATTTCGCATCAGCACTACGCCATTGCCGAACTGGCCTTCGCTCTACGAGATAACCGTCAGCTACTATCAGTATGCGCCCGATCCCACCATGCCGCCTCAAACGCGCGAGCTGACGCTGCTCGACCTGGTGCGCGGCACGCCCTTCAACACAGAGCCGCAGTCGCATCTGCTTCTGCTGGGCGCGTCGGGTGCGGGCAAGACGACCACGTTACATTGTTCGATATTCCAGGCGTTGCAGCAGCGCAGGCGCATCGCGTTCGGGCGCAACAACGTGCCGGTCTATATTCCATTATCAAACTACGCGCTTTACCTGCAAGAGCAGGGTGTAACCGTCGATGACGAAGAGGCACAGCCGGCAGGAGCCGGGCTGCTTTTGGACTTCCTCGCGGCGAGCGACATGCCCGGTATGCATCACCTGCGCCCGTATCTCGCTAAACTTGCCCGGCAAGGACGGCTCTACCTGTTGTGCGATGGCCTGCACGAGGTCGATGACGCCTATCAACCCGTCGTCATTGCCGAACTGGCTGAGCACATGAGCCAGGAACGCAACCGCGTCGTGCTGACCTGCCAGGAGGTCGATCTGCTCCTCCAGCCCATGCTAGCGCAGGCCATCGAGGCCAACCTGGTGCCGCGTGCGGTCATTCAACCCTTGTCGATGACACAGGTGCGCAATTTCGTTGAGCAGTACATCGAGGGCGAGAACGCCGGTAAGAAATGGCGGCACACCGCCGGCCAGGTCATGGAGGTCATCACCCGCACTCGCCTCCACATGTTTTGCAACAACCCATTGCTGCTGCTGGCCTTCCTGAGCGTCTTCGACGGTATGGGCATGGAGCGCGGCAAGCAGCTTGATACACGTGGCCGTCTGCTGCGCGCTTTCGCCGGCCAGCGCATCGCCCAGGCGCAAAGGCAGGCGGCCTGGAACGGGCAGGCCCCCGGCGAGAAAGAAACGCTGCTGT
Source organism: uncultured Chloroflexia bacterium (assembly GCA_963731975.1). Lineage (GTDB taxonomy): Bacteria > Chloroflexota > Ktedonobacteria > Ktedonobacterales > Ktedonobacteraceae > CAVSXS01. The sequence goes on from CAVSXS010000001.1 coordinate 190,867, forward strand.
TCCTCGGCGAGCTGGCCTGCGCCGCGCGGTGGTCGAGCGTCGCTTCCACCATCAGCTTGCATGAACGCGCGCACCTGCTCGGCGACCTGCTGCCCTCGATGGAGCATCACGCGCAGGCGCTGGCCGCCTGGCTCGCTATCCAATCGGAAGAGATGTTCCTGGCGGACTACGAGCAGGATGCCCGCGACCCAGGCGAGGTTGCGCGCCTGCTGCGCTTCGCGCGTGATGCCTCGCTGATCGAGATCAGCCCGCACGGCATCATCAGTTTCCGCCATACCCTGATTGCGTCCTACCTGGCTGCCGAATACTTCCTGGCAGTGCAGTCCAGGTTGGATGCGACGCTGCAACAGACGCGCTTCGCCGGCCTGCTGACCCAGGCCGTCAAACGCCACGACACCGCCGATGGTTACGCGCGCTGGAGCGTCCCCGCGACGTTGTGGGCGAGCCTCCTCGACGAGCCGGTAGCCTCTGCCGGATACTTCGCCGACTACGCGCGGGAGCATCCCGCGGCCACGGTCGATGCGCTCGCCTTCAGCTTGCTCTGCATTGGTGCTGACAGTTCTCCCCCGCGCATGGCGCGCTCGGCTTCCGTGACTCTGCCGGAGAGCCTCAAAGCGATGTTGCCGGGGACGCTGCGAGACCAGATGCAGCGCGCGGCCCTGGCACACGCCTTCACCCGCCACGCGCAGGAGGGCGCATTCGAAATCAACCAGTCGCTCTTCGCGCTGCTGATGGTTCCCGGCATCGATGACCTCGTTCCACTGCTGGACATAGAGGCCATACCGGCGCTGCTGGTCTATCGTCTCGTCGATATCGTCGATGACGGCGCGTATGAAGCGCAGGTCAAGCGGCTGGTGCGAATCATCGGAACGCTTGGATTGCCCGCCGTCCCTTTCGCCACAACGCTGAGCAGAGCCGGGATCGGGCGCAGCGTGCGCCTGCGTACTGCTGCCATCAATATTCTCGGCGGCACGGGCGTTCCGCAGGCTGTCGCGCCCCTGGATGCCTGTCTCTACGACGCCGACACCTTCATTATGCATCGCGCAGCCAGCGCGCTCTACCGGCTTGGCCCCACCATCACCCTGTCTGCCCTGCTCACCGAACTGGATAACCAGTCGCAGACATCCGCCACGGTGCAGGTTCACGCTGTTGCCTTGAACATTCTTGAACAATTTCTCACCGAGCAGAACCCGGCGCGGCGCATGTCGCAGCGCCAGAACCAGCAGGTGACCAATGCCCTGATGTCTATCTTGAACCAGCCCTACACTCCTGAAATTCAGGAGAAGGCGCGTGAGATGCTGGTGAGGCAGGGGCAGACCGCCGAGGAGAGCGCGGGTGGTGAGATCGCGGTTGAGGCCCTCGTACAGAATCTGGCGCTGAGCGATGACCAGCTTGTGCGCTCAACTATAGCGGCGCTGTGTGACATCGGCCCGGCTGCCACGCCGCGCCTGCTCAAAGAACTGGAACAGCAGTCCTCGGAGACGGTGACGACACGCATCGTTGAGACGTTGGGGCACGTGCGCGATCCTCGCGCGCTGCCACACCTGCTGCGCCTGCTCTCCGATCCTGCTCTGCCCGTGCAACAGTATGTCGCCCAGGCACTGCTGCGCTACGGCGCGGAGAGCATTCCCGGCCTGATCTACCAGGTGCTACAGGGCGAGAACGAACTGGTAGCGAACAACGCGGAACAGATTTTGGCTGAGCTTGGCGAGGATGCCGTAGACCCGGTGATCGAGGCGCTGATTCCCACCGTGCCGGGACGCACGCGCCTGCTTGTCAACGTTCTGGCGCGCATACAGCACGCGAGCGCTCTCCCCACTCTGATCGCCTTGCTCGAAACATCCGTATCCGAGTCCCCGGTTGACGCGCCTCTCGTGCTCGCCTTGATCGAGGCGCTGGGACAGTTCCAGGACGCAAGTGCCGTCGCGCCCCTCATGGAGATGCTGGCAAGTACGCAACCGCTCTTCTACGAGGGAGCCATCAACGCGCTAAGCCGCCTGGAACTGGTGGCATGTGACAGGCTGATCGCCGCGCTCGATGTCGAGCGGGATACACCTATCGTCCAGCGCGTCGAGCGTACCTTATTGGGAATGCAACAGTTTCCCACCGGTGCGTTCCTGACTACCTTCGCTCTTGGCAGCGATGCGCAGGCGCAGCATCTCGTGCATATCCTGCTGGCGAAAGGGCCGGAAGCCGCGCAGTTCGTCGTCACCAATCTCTTGAATCCAGATCGCCGCGTGCAGGTCTCGATGCGCGACGCGGCTGAGCGAATGCCGGGGCAGGTGATCGTCCCGGCGCTGCTGGAGAGCATCGATCATCCCGACCGGACCTGGCGCGCTGCCATCGCCGACTACCTGCTGCTGCACCCGCGCGAGGCCATTCCTCCACTTGTGAGTATGTTGGAAGAACATGAACGCGGCGGCATCGCGCAGCGCCTGTTGCTGGATTTTGGCCCCGAGATTTTGCCTGCCCTTATCCCCGGCCTGGACTCGCTGAGCGACCAGGCGCGCGAACGCTCGCGCCAGCTCGTTGTGGAACTGGCGCGCCAATCACCTGAGTCTCTGAACCAGGTCGTGCAGTTGTTCGCGGTCAGTGCTCCGCCGCAGCGAGCGCACGAAGCCCTGGTGAGCACGCTGGCGAACGACCTCGCCGACATCAGCGTGCCTGTGCTGCTTGATGGCCTGGAGGACGCGCACCTGGTCGGCATCTCCTCGGAGACGCTGGGGCGCATGGTGAATAAAGGCGATGCCCGCAGCCCCTACGTCATGGAGGCGCTGCTTGAGGCGCTGCGCATCGATAGTCGGCGGCATGGCGCGGAGATTACGCTGGTCGATATCGGCGCGGAGGCCGTTCCTGGCGTCGGCAGCCTGATTACTGATCCCGATCGCGACATCGCTCAGGCGGCGCAGGATATCCTGTGCCAGATTGGAGTGCCGGCCTTCTCGTTCATCTGGGCAGCCTACAGCGATGCCAACAACCGCGCACGGCGCGATGCGGCACGAGCCATCTTCCGCAGGATGCCCACCGTCATCGTGAAGGATGAACTGGCACAGCTCCTCTCCAGCGATAGGCCCGGCGATATCTCGATGGCGCTGTCGCTGCTGCTGGAACGCATCCACGACGAAGCCCGCCTGCCAGGAAACGAACACGAGATGATCCCCGTTCTGCTCGAACATATCCAGACACGCGCAGACGAACGCTCCAGCCAGCGATTGCTGGCGCTGCTCCTGCTGATCGGCGGGCGTACCATCGTGGACTTCATTGCCCAGACCTTGTACGAGTACCCGCACCACCAGCAGCGTTTACTGCACGCGCTGCTGCTGCTGGGCGAGGAATCCGAGGAGATGTTGCTGGAAATACTGCACGACACTAATGCGACCACCACGTTGCGCGCCGAGGCCGCTGGAATGCTGGGACTACTGGCTGCGCATCCCGATGTGCGCGAGTTTGCCAGGATGCTGCCGGAGTACGGCCTGTGGGAAGGACAATCGCACGGGCGGCACGGCGTGCTGCATCCCGATCAGCTCAATATCTCCCTGCGCGCGTTGGGCGGGATGCTGGCCGGAGGCTCCTGGAACGTGGCGGAGTTGGAGCAGTTGCGCCTGCAGAGCAATCCGTCCAGTCCCGAACACGAACTCTATGCCATCCTACTTGGCTGGCGTTACAATCCGTACATTGAGATGCTTGAACAGCAACTTGAGCGCGAGCGCGATGAGCACAAGCAGCGCATCCTGGTACTTGGCCAGGAACTGTACAGCGTGCGCTCGGAACGCACCGACCTTGAGCAACAGTTGGAGGGGCTGCATCGCGAACATGGCAAGCGAGGCCAGGAATTGGAAGAGGCATCACGAGACCTCGAAAACCTGCGCTCGTCCCACGGCCGCACCTCGCAGGAACGCGACCAGCTTCAACGCACGCTGCAAGGGCTGCGCGGAGATAAACAGCACTTAGAAGAGCAGCTTGAGCAAGCGACACAGGAGAAACAGCGCATCGCTGCGCGCCTGACAAAGCTGGAACAGGATTTACGTTCAATCGGCGGCGGCGGCAAGGACAGGTGAAAAAGTAGGCTTGTTTATTCACGGTAACTAGAGTATCATGCAGAGAGACGCGGGCCTGATAGAACGGTGAGCGTTGATTGAATGAATGCAGGAGGAATGTATGCAAAGCGTCTCTCGCATAAGCAGTCCGGCGCTACGGCAAGGACTGATATTCGGTGTCATACTGGCCGTCGTCGAGATAGCGTTTAGCTTTCTCAGTCAGATCATCGCCCTGGGGCTGATCGGCAGCCTCATTGCTCTGGTAATTTACCTGGTTTTCGGCGCCCTGGCTGGTCAGCGCGCGTCCGCCCAGACGGGCAGGGTGGGTACTGGCGTCCTGGCGGGTTTTCTATCTGGTCTCATCGCTTCGGTTATTTCCGCAATTGTCTCTATCGTCCTGACCCTCACCAATATCGACGCTATTCGCCAGAACGCGCAGCAAATCGCCAACCAGCAAGGATTGCACATTACCTATACCAACGCGCTCGTCATTCAAAGTGTGATCCTGGCGCTCGTCTTCGTGATCGTCCTTTCGGCCTTGATCGCCCTCGGCGGAGGCGCAATCGGCGGCTTCATGGGCAGAAATCGCGCGCCGCTTCCACCGACACAATACCAGGAATCGATGTTCGCGCCGCCCCCGCAGCCCCCACCGCAGGGATAATAACGGCCTTTATCGTCCGTTCAACAGTCCGGTATACGCTACATAGCGTCCCTGAAAGGACAGGGCCAGCTTTTCGTGCTCGTGTATCTGTGCTTGCAATTCCAGGCGCGCCTTCCCTTTCTCGCGCAGCATTCGCACGAACTGCTCAATTTGAGCTGCCTCTGGTTTGCGACAGGTGGCGATAAAATCGCGCGTGACCGGCCTGCGATAGTGGCTCTGGCTGTCCTGGATGACGATAGTGGCGCGGATGCCGGCCTCTTTGAGCACAAGCCAGATTATGCCCCAGCCGGCCAGCGTCACAACCGAGTTGAGACTGCCCGCGAAGGTGGTCGCCTTGTGGTTGATATTCGGCTCCAACGGCGCGGACAGGGCCAGCTCGCTGCCGTCATACCTCGCCACACACATCCCGATATGGAGTGTGATGGGAATCTCGTGCTCGAACGTCTCCTGTAACGCCCTGGCATACGCCGCGTGGTCTTGCATGTGCTACCCCGTCGAATCGGTGTTCAGATTGTTCGTATTCGTAGTGTAACACCCATTGATGAGTTGCGTCCAGCAAGCGCGCTTCACGCGCTGTGCGCCCCAGAAAAAGCTTCGAACACCGACGCGACGCTGCGGCGTCCCAGGCGCTGCCAGCGTTCGTTCCAATCCTTGCCCCATTGATCTTGCGATAAGGGGCAGTCCTGCACGCTGATCCCTGCCAGTTCAAGCTGGTCTGCCAGCCGTGCGCTGGCCTCCCTGCCGCCCTCGTCTCCATCCAGCGCCAGCGTCACCGTCTTTACCCGCGCGGGGAGCCAGTCAACCGGCGCGGCGGTTCCCACCAGTGCCACCACATGGGCAGACGAAAGTCCTGCCGCGATCAGCGTCAGCCGGTCGAACGCGCCCTCTACCAGGATGATGCTGCGCGGGTACTCTTCGAAGCCCTCGCTGAACCAGCCTGCCGGGTTGGTCTTGATCCATCTCCTGGGGCTGCCCGGCCTGTCCAGCAGCGCCTTGTGTTCCGTTTCCTTCATCCCCGCCTGCCAGTGCCACAACGAGCGCCCGATATAGCCCGTGCCGCCGGGCGAGTTCAGGGGAAAGATCATACGATCAACCCAGCGGCGCAGCAGCCCTCGCTGCCTGCGCATCTCAGCTCCATTGAGCAGTGATGCTGGCAGGTATCCCACGCCCGTCGCCAGCGCTACTCGCAGGGGAATGCCGCGCTCGCGCAGGTACAACCGTGCGCGCCGCGAGTAGACCAGCGCGCGGCGCATCTGTTCATCCAACGCTCGCAGCGCGTGCAGTTCGTCTCGCTGCCATTGTGGGATTGATCTCGGCGGCGGCAACAGCATGGGCTGGACAATATGCAGTCGTGGCCTCCATTCGCCTTGAGGAGCTTGATATGAAGGCAGCGCCTCGGAGGTCAGTCCACGGTAGTTCATATGCAGCAGGCGTTTCGCCAGCGCGCGATTCCACTCCGCCACCAGCACTGTCGCGTCGCAAGCCGCGTTGAAACAATGACCCCAGCCGGTCGCCTTGTTGATGGAGAGCGAGCGCTGGTGGTCGCTCCCGTGTATATGACAATAAGCGCGCACATGCTCCCCCATATCGACGGGACTGCATAGCTCGCTCTCCAACGCGATTTCAATACGTTTTCCCTGCTGTGTATAAATGGTAATCATGCTCGTTTCCGTTCAGCTTTTCAGCCTGGACTGGCTTCGAACAACGCCTAATATTAGAACATTTGTACTAATATTATATAACAAAAAACGAGCTTCTGCAACTTTTTGGGAGCTGTTGAGGATAGACAGGATGAATGAATGATTGAGCGCTACAAGGGCGACCGCGAGGGTCGCCCGTACAAAGACTACGATACGGATTCTATGATGTGCCGTGTCTTTGTACGGGCGACCCTCGCGGTCGCCCTTCGGGTTTAGTGATTGTCCTTCAAGGTTAGGGTGATCGCCAATTACCAATTCGTCACGGCGTTGGCGTGCGCGGGAAAGCCCTCGAAATCGGCCAGCACGCGCGTCGTCTCGCTCACGGCGTCGTATCCCTCGCGCGTCAGGTAGGCGATGCCGGTGCGTTTCAGAAAATCGAAGACCGACGTGCAGGAGTAGGTGTGAGCGAAGCCGCCGGTGGGCAGGCAGGCGTTCGTGCCAACACAGTAGTTGCCCGTGCAGAAGGGCGTGTGCGGGCCGAGCAGGATTTCCCCGGCATTGTGCAGCTTCGGCAGCATGGCGAAGGGGTCGCGCACCTGCACCTCAAGATGCTCCGGTGCGTACTCATTCACGAAGTCGATGGCCTCCTGCATATTTGCTGCCAGCACAATGCCGCCGGTGCCTTCCCCGGATTCTAGTACCGTGCGCACGAAGCTCTGGCGCGGCTCCGGCAGGGCCTCGATCTTGGCGGGTATCAGCGCCCTGACCGCCTCCGCCAGGGCGCGGTCGTCCGTCACCAGCAGGGCCGACGAGTCGGGGCCGTGCTCGGCCTCGATCAGCACGTCGCGCGCCAGCAGTTCCGCGTCGGCGTCGGCGTCTGCCAGCGTGATCGACTCGCTGGGTCCTGCCGGCAGACCCACATCGACCGTGCCGTACAGCAAGCGCTTGGCCGCCGAAACGTAGCCGCTGCCGGGACCGGTGATCTTGCGCACTCGTGGTATCGTCTGTGTGCCGTAAGCGAGCGCGGCGATGGCCTGCGCGCCACCCACGCGGTAGATTTCATGCACGCCGCACAGGTCGGCGGCTACCAGCGAGGCCGCGTCGATCTCGCCTCCAGGACCCGGCGGCGTGCAGACGACGATGCGCGGCACGCCCGCGATGCTGGCAGGCGTGGCGAGCATGTACAGCACCGAGGGGAACGCGCCCTTGCCGCGCGGCACGTACAGCCCGACCGAGCTGATCGGCGTCACTTTCTCACCCACAATCACGCCGGGTTCCACTTCAGTGAACCACTGCTCGTGCGGCATCTGTTTTTCGTGAAAGGCGCGCACGTTATGGATGGCGTGCTCGACCGCCTTGCGCACCGTGGGATCAAGCGTGCGGTGTGCCTGCTCAATCTCATCGCGGTTCACACGCAGCCTATCGGGCGTCAGCTCCACGCGGTCGAAGCGCGCCGTGAACTCGATCAGTGCTTCGTCGCCTCGCTCGCGCACCCCCTGCACAATGGGTCGCACGCGCTCGATCAGCGAGTCGATCTCGATCTCGGCGCGTCGCATCAGCCGCGTGCGCTGCGCAGTATCTATAGTAGACAGGTCGTAAAAGTAAATCATGCTTATTCTATTCCCTCTATTCAACAAAGGAAGACGAGCATGGGCTTCCCATCTCGCCTCATTTCAATACACTTTGGCAACGCGCAATTGATAGCGTTTCAATATCATCCATTACATCATACGATACCGGTAGGTGTAAATATAGCTAGCAGAGCTGACTCACATTCGCATCTATTCAAGCAGAGCCTGGCATGTTATAGTGGGTGAAATCATCGAATAGGCATGTCGCTTTGAGCAAACGGAGGTGTATTATTATGCAAGAAAAGACTACTCCACAGATGTCCGCGCATACCCACCATCTCACCGGCGTTCTGTTTCATCACCAGCCCCACCAGTACCAGCCAAACAATGTGAATCGGCTCACCGCAGCCGAACAGGCGGCGGCTGGCTTTAATACCAGGCTCGCGGTTGCACTGACGAAGCACACGGGAACGATGTGGACGGCCTACATTTTTACCATCCTGGCCTTTATCGGGTTGTTCGGCCTGTTAGGATGGCTCAATCCGTTCATCTTCTTACTGGCTACCTGGGTCTCCCAGCAATTCCTGCAGCTCGTGCTCTTACCGGTCATCATGGTAGGGCAGAATGTACTCGGTCGAAAGGCCGAACTCCAGGCCGACGAGCAGTTCAACACCACCATGAGCACCTACCATGACATTGAAGAGATCATGAAGCATCTTTCGGCCCAGGACTCAGAATTGCTTCGCCAGGCGCGCATGCTTGTACACCTGTTGGAGAAAAATGGCATCCCATTGCACCAGCTTGAGGAGGAAGGCATCACAACCACCCACCTGGTAGACCCCTTCACTCAGCCCCAGGCGGCTGTCAATGCTCCCGCTCTCCCCACGCCCACCGGCAATGAGCAGCAGAGTACATGAATGACAGGGGGCAGCATCCTACTAGCCGTACTAGCTCATGCCTGCCCCTTTCGCACGCAGGATGGCTTCGAGACGACTGGTCACTTGCAGTTTGCTGAAGATGGCAGAGATGTGGTTGCTCACGGTTTTGGAGCTGATCACCAGTTGCTCAGCAATCGCCTGATTGGTATAGCCGCGCGCGATGAGTGCCAGTACCTCCCGTTCTCGCTCGGTCAGGTCAGGGAACGGCTGGGAAGGACTGAAGGGACGTGGTGCTCCAAAGTACTGCATCAGGCGTTGGGCAATGGTCGGGCTAAAAATCGCCTCGCCTGAGCTGACTACGCGGATCGCCTGCAAGGTCTCCCCGCCCTCTGCGCCTTTGAGCAGATAGCCGCGCGCACCGGCGCGCATGGCAGCAAACACCGAATCATCGTCGTCAAACATTGTCAGCACAAGGACATGCACCTGGGGTTGATCGGCGAGAATGCGCCGGACGGCCTCGATGCCATTCACGCCAGGCATATTCAGATCCATCAGGATCACGTTGGGGGAAAGTCGGGAGGCCTGTGCAATGGCCTCTTCTCCATTGGCCGCTTCCCCAACGACCTCCATCGCCGGGTCCGCTTTCAACAGCGTCCGTAACCCGAAGCGAAAGACGGGATGGTCATCTGCGATTAACACCCGGATCAATGTGCTCACTCCATTCTTCACTGCCTTTTATACTCACATTCATCGAGAGGGGAATGTGTGCCTGCACGCATGTTCCTCCCTTCGCTCCAGGTCCGATCTGCCAGCTTCCCCCGAGTTCCTCGGCCCGTTCACGCATGGAGGTCATCCCGACACCGCAGCGATAGGCGGGAGGCAGGCCAAGCCCGTCATCGCTGACTTCAATCGTCAACTGCCCTTCACACGCCAGGCGGACGGCGCAGTTGCGCGCATGGGCATGACGCACCACGTTGGTCAGCGCTTCCTGCACAATTCGATAGCAGGCAACCTCGGCCGCTGCTGGCAGCGGAGAAAGGCGCTCCGGTGCATCGAAGGAGAAGACGATGCCACTCGCGCGTTGCTGCGTGAGCTGCTCGGCAATTGCCGCCATCAGGCCCAGATCGTCGAGCGCGGGCGGGCGCAGCGCATAGACCAGTCGACGAATATCGCTAATGGCCTCCTGGGATTGCGCGATGGCGCTCCTCAGAATAGCCTCAGCTTCATCGGGCTCCTGGCGCAGCAGCATCTGCGCGCTCGTTAAGAGCAGCGTCTGGCTGGACAACTGCGGCCCGAGGCCGTCATGCAGATCGCGGCGCAGGCGGCGGCGCTCCTCCTCGCGGGCCGAGACGAGCCGCTCTCTCGCTTGCTGGAGATCCCGCGTCAGGCGCTGCAAATCAGTCGTGAGACGCACGGCGTGCGCGGCAATATCCACCTGGCGGGCCAGGTCTTCCAACAGGCGACGATCAGCAGGGCTGAAGGCTTCGCCTGGTGCGCGGAGAGCCAGCACCAGTTCGCCCACCTGCTCCCTTTGAAACGCCAGCGGTAGGTGCAGTTCCTCCCCCTGCGATGTTCCATAGGATGCGGCGACGACCAGCCCCCCATCCTGCTGCAAGACGACCGCGGCGTAGGGAAGCTTGAAGGCCTGGGCGACCGTCTCCACAATCGTCGGCAGGATGGTCTCCGGTGCGGTCGTCGCTTCCAGCCGCTGGCCCAGGCGCGTGATGACCCGTATTGGGTCATCACGTTCGCCGTACATCAAGCGGTTGACGGCGTGTTGCAGCCACTGGCGCAGAGGTTGGAGCAGGACCGCCACCAGCGCAACTGCCACCAACGATAGCACCAGGCTCCCTCGCGCTTGCAGGAGCGTTCCAATGCCCACCACGGTGAGGACGTAGATCCCCACAACCCCAGCCGAGAGCGTGCCATAGACCAGGGTGCGGTTGATAATAACATCGATGTCCCACAGTCGGTAGTGCAGAATGGCGATGCTCATGCTCAAGAGAAAAATCGTCCAGAGCGTCAGCCACGACAGCGGATTGAGGAGTTGGTACCACGAGTCAGGGGCGCTCAAGCCTGGCACCAGCAGGCCGAGCGCAGCATAGAGCACGAAGAAAGAGACGCCGCCCCCAAATCCAAAGACCATCCACTTGGTCTGCTGCCGCTGCACGGCGTCGTAGACGCGTACATAGCGGTAGACCTGCACTACCACAGGGAGGGGATACACCAGCAGTGAGAAGACAAAAGGCAAATTGGGCAGCACACTCAACGCGAAAAACACGAATGGGACCACTGTCCAACGCGGGGTGAACCGCCCGGTGGGAAAGGTAAAAAATATGAATGCGCCGAGCAGGAGCTGGACATCAGTGGTCATATTGGTCAGGTTCTGGACAAGCCAGGGTGCCTGAGGGACTGGGAATGCGTAAATGCCGATTGTACCCATCAGCACGCAATTCAGTGAGAAATACAGTCCCATCCATTCCTCAGATTTGCGCCAGAAGACCAGGAGGCCGATCGCCCAGTACAACACTGATACCGCGAGCACGAACGCGTCTAAGAAGACTGCCACTGCTGCGACCGAGAGATGCAGGTGGATCAGGGCGGCAGCATTGCCCGGCGTGAGTTGCCCGGTTGGACAATTCAACTGAGGAGCGGGCTGGGTGCAAAAAGTCTGAGAGGAAACAGAGAAGAAGCCAGGGATGTTGGACACGAAGATGGCCAGCGACACCAGCGCAAGTGTGATCCAGGCGCTTCGTACCAGGACGAGCCAGGACGTGGGGATACGCGCGCTGAACCTGCGTGAGGCCGATGTTCGAGCCTTCATGCCTGGCAAAGACATCATCCGTCCTTCTCCTCTCAAGACGCCTGGCGGCTACAGTACCGCACCAGAGCTAACGCGTTTCTGCTCGCTGACGGCGTCTCTCTCCTCGTATTGTATCACCTGTTCTGCCGGAAAACGATCGGCGGGCAGATAGCGCGTGGCCAGGAGCCTGGGCAAGGCTGCCCGCCGACCTGTGGTACGGTCGCGTCGTTTCAGCCAACCCTCTGTAGCGCGGAGGCCGGGTCAGCCCGGGTCACCGCCACACGCTGCGCTGTCATGAGGGCGTACCCCATCCACCCAAAGGGCAAGCCGATGCACACAAAAGCGACGATAGCCAGGATGTTGGCGATGGGCCCCATCAAAGGGATACCCGCGAGATTGAGCACGACACCAAGGATCAAGACAGCCACGGCTACGCGCGGCAGCATCCCGGCACGCAGCGCGGCGATGGCGAGCAGAATGCCACCCAGCGCAAACAACGCGCTTCCCACCAGAAAGAAGGTCGTCGATGCCGGTGGTCCAGCCACAGCCAGTGAAGGCGCAGCCTGAGCAAGCCAGGGGAAAACAACCAGATCCACCACTGAGAAGCTGGAAAGGAGAAAGCCACCGATAAAAGCCAGGATAAACCCGGCGAACCCCAACCGGCCAACACGCGGGACGATGCCAGGGAATCCTATCAAGAGCAATATTTCTCCAAGCAGGGTGACCAGGGTCACGACTGCAAACAGGGGACTCAGGTACTGGTGGGGATCATTGCCTGAGTAGAGCAGAACGCCCAGGACGTCGCCGATGATGAAAAGTGGAGTCCCCACAAGTAGAGCCAGCCCACTCGCGCGATACAACTGTGAAGACGGCATAACTTCGAACCTCCTTGCAGGACCCTCCTGCATGTGATACAAAACGACAGATCAAGATGTGATCTGCTCGCAGTATAACTGTGCAGGAGTGCTTTTGTCATGAGGCTGCGCTCCTAATTTGCCTGGGATATTATCTCCTATTCGTGCTTGCTCATGTAGGACTGCCCTGGGGAGAACAGCCCACATCTTACTCCACCAGTCCTTTCTTACGCATCTGTTCCAGGTCGTACTCCGCCGGGGCCACTATGCTCACACCAGCCTCGGCGCATGCCCTGCCGATCAATGCGAAACCTGCTCGCAAGCCCGCTATCACCTTCGTCCGTTCTTCCGCGCTCAACATACTTAGACACTCCTGGATGGCCGTGCTCATTGATATTGATGGCACTTCATATCCTTCTTTGACCGCTTCATGCGGCAGAAACTCGTCGTAACTCAGCGTATACGTTGCGGCCAGCAGCATCAGCCAATAGCCGACCTGGCTGCCTTCCAGGATCGTGTCGGGTTCGCGCCCGGCGTGGTGGTGTACCCCGCTCTGCACATCGGTCAGTTCTTGCAGCTCGTCGGCCAGCCGCGCCAGCAGGTAGCGCCGCGTGCCGCTCTCCGGGTCGAAGCTCTCGTGCAGCAGCCGCGACGTATTCGACTCCTCGCTCAAATCGCGGTCGCGCAGGTACAAGTAGATGTTATAGAGCGTGCGCATCGCCGCTTCCAAATCCGCTGCCTCCCGTTCTTTGTAGGGGCGGGGGAGGATGCCGGGTTGGGCGGGGACCCTTGCGGTCGCCCTCGTCCCTTGCGCTCCGTACACCGCGTCGGGGTCGAAAATGCGCTCGGCGATCGTTTCGTAGGAGCCGTCGGGCAGCAGGCGGCGGTGGTAGCAACTGCGATAGCCGGTGTGGCAGGCGGCCTCGCCATGCTGCATTACGCGAATGAGCAGGCTGTTCTCTTCGCAGTTGACGAAGATGGCGCGCACCTCTTGCACGTGGCCTGACTGTTCGCCCTTGCGCCAGATGGCGTTGCGTGAGCGGCTGAAGAAGTGTGTATAACCCGTGGCGCGTGTCAGTTCAAAGGCTTCTTCGTTCATGAAGGCCAGCATCAGCACCTCGCCTGTGGTGTCGTCCTGGATGGCGACGGGGATCAGGCCCTGGCGGTCAAATGTCAGCATAGCGCACCGTTACCCCTCTTGCCTGTAAGTAGCGTTTAGCGTCGTCGATACGAAACTGCCCGAAATGGAAGATGGAGGCCGCCAGCGCCGCGTCAGCGTTGCCGAGAGAAAAACCTTCGTAGAGGTGTTCCAGCGTGCCGGCGCCTCCCGACGCGATCACTGGGACCGTCACCGCCCCCGAGACCAGCGATGTCAGCGCGAGGTCGTAGCCCTGCTGCGTGCCGTCGCGGTCCATGCTGGTCAGCAGGATTTCGCCCGCGCCCAGCGACACGCCGCGCCGCGCCCACGCGACCACGTCCAGCCCGGTGGGAGTGCGCCCGCCGTGGATGAAGACCTCGTAGCCGCTCGGCATGACCGGGTTGCCGCGCGCGTCGATGGCGAGAATGATGCATTGCGCTCCGAATTGATCCGCTCCCTCGCTCAGCAGGTATGGGTTCTGCACCGCTGCCGTGTTCAGCGAGGTCTTGTCCGCGCCCGCACCCAGCGTCGCGCGGATGTCCTCGACGCTGCGGATGCCGCCGCCTACCGTGACGGGGATGAAGACCTGCTCGGCTGTGCGCCGCACGACATCCAGCATGGTCGCACGCTTCTCAACCGAGGCCGTGATGTCCAGGAAGACCAGTTCGTCCGCGCCCTCCGCATTGTAATACGCGGCAAGCTCCACCGGGTCACCGGCATCGCGCAGGTTGAGGAAATTGACGCCCTTGACGACGCGCCCGTCCGTTACATCCAGGCAGGGAATGATACGCTTGCTCAGCAATATGTCACCTCTCGATCTCCTGAATAGCTTGTGCCAAAATGATATCGCCGGTGTAGAGCGCCCTCCCGATGATCGCTCCCTCGATCCCCAGCGCGGCCAGGGCGCGCAGATCGCCGAGTGCGTACACACCTCCGGAGGCGATCAGCGATGGAACATAGGTGGTCGCAGCCAGGGCGCTTTGCATTTCGCGTAGCGCGGGCAGGTTCGGGCCTTGCAGTGCCCCATCGCGCGCGATGTCGGTGTAGATGAAGCGGCGCACGCCTTCCGCGCTCAATTCCGCTGCCAGCGCGGTCGCCAGTACCGAAGATGTTTCCTGCCAACCTGAGACGGCCACATGACCGTTGCGAGCGTCCAACCCTACGGATATGCGCTCGCCCCAACGCGCCAGGGCGTCTCGCAAGAGTTCGCGGTTCGACAGCGCGGCGGTTCCCAGCACGACGCGGTCGATGCCCAGCGCCAGCATTTGCTTGATGTGAGGCAGGGCGCGCATTCCACCGCCAAGCTCGATATGCAGCGTCGTCGCGTCGCGTATATGTTCGATCAGTTTGACATTAATGGGGCGGCCCTCCAGCGCGCCATCCAGGTCAACGATGTGCAGCCAGCTTGCGCCCGCCGCCTGCCAGCGCCGTGCCACCCGCACGGGGTCGGCATCGTAGGTGGTGCTCTGCGCGAAATCACCCTGAAAGAGACGCACGCACTGCCCGTTTTTGATGTCAATCGCAGGGAGTATCAGCATGAGTGTATCCATTTCACGAAGTTGCTCAGCAGTCGCAGGCCGACCTGCCCGCTCTTTTCCGGGTGAAACTGCGTTCCCCAGATGCGCTCGCTGACGATCACGCTGCAAAAATCCGAGCCGTAGCCGGTCACGGCTGCCACGCCCTGCTGATCTCGCGGCTCGACATAGTAGGAGTGGGCGAAGTAGAAGTAGGAGTCGCGCGGAACGCCCTCGAAGATGGGCATATCATCGTGCAGCGGCGTCACGCGGTTCCAGCCCATGTGCGGGATCTTCGGCCCGTGTGGAATGCGCCGCACCTCGCCGGGATACAGCCCCAGGCCATCCACCTCGCCTTCAGCATGGTGATCGGCCAGCAGTTGCATTCCCAGGCAGATGCCCAGGAAAGGTTGTCCCTGTTCTATCGCCTGCCTGATGGCGACGTCCAACCCGCGCTGCTTCATGCGCGCCATCGCCGCGCCGCCGGAGCCGACGCCTGGCAGCACGACGGCCTCGGCCAGTGCCACGACTGCCGGGTCGTCCGTGACCTGCACCGTCGCGCCGACGTACTCCAGCGCCTTCTCGATACTACGAATATTTCCGGCTCCATAATCGATAATCGTAATCATAGTTCGATCCCCCAGGGTGCTAAATCGTTGTTGCCCACCTGCGCGGCCAGCGACAGACCCAGCCAGCTAATCGCTGGAGGCATACGTTGGTGGTCCGCGAGATTGATGGTCAGCAGAGGACAGCACAACAGCGCGAGTCTCAGGATGTCCTGCCAGTCGTTAGGCAGCGCGCCCCGCCCTTCCAGTTCGGCGAGTAGCGGTCGCAGCAGACTCTCCACTTTCGCCTGAAGGATAGCCTGGCGAACGGCAGTCAGGCCGAAATTGTGCGTGATCTCAATAGTCTTTTCGCGTGAAACAAGCGAAAGTTGCAAATCTCGCGCGACCTCTTGTGGAAAATACATCCAGGTGGCGAAGATGTTGTGAAAGAGCGGCTTGACTACATCTAGCAGCGGCGAGTGGCGGCCTGCGAAGGCCGGGTCGAAGTAAAGGTAGCGATGCTCTTGCTCCAGGAAGACGTTGCCGAAGTGCGCGTCTCCATGCCCGACGACGGTCATGGCCGCGCGAACCGGGTGCAGCGCGACCTTCGCGCGCTCGATCAACTCCCCCAAAGTGTGCGGTTGCTCGACGCCGTTGATGATCCAGCGCCTCGACATGATCTGCTCGAAGGCCAGCGATTCGCGCCCGTTGCCCGCTAAAGGGAGCTGCTTTCCGGCGTAAAAGCTTGCCAGGCGACCACCTGTGAGGCGATGCCAGAAGAGTTGGTGAATGGGCGCTTGGGCGTGCTGCTCCGCTGTGCTCGCGGCAAGCGTGGCGCGGTAGATGTCGAGCAAACGCGCGCCCTCCTCTCGCTCGACTGCTGCCAGCATATGCGCCGTCATTCCCATTGCTGCCGCTGTATCGCCCGTTTCGATGGCGCGCATGAGATCGAACATGACAGGCCAGCGCACGAGCGGATAGATGACCATCTGCTGCCCGCCCTCGTGCAGCGTGCGCAGCGGTCGCACGATGTGATAGTCCGCCTCGTGCAGCCGCTCGGCGTGGTAGTATTCTTCCAGCACGCCCTGCTCTTCGACGTGTGTCTTGAAGAAATACTGCTCGCCATTGCTGCGATACAGGCCGTTGAACGAGTTGAGCGAAACGGCTTTGGGCATCAGCGTGACCTGCTCCGTGTCCAGGCGCATGTGCCGCGCGAACCACAGGCGCAGCAGGTGCTCGGCCTTCTCAAGCTCGGTGAACTGCATATGCTGGATGATCGCCAGGTCATCGATCTCTTCGAGCAGCGCCGGAAGGCCGGTCATATCATCTATGATGAAGTCGGGTTGGCTGCGCGCCAGCAGTTCGCGCGCATCGGCTGTGCGCGCCCCCGTCAGCACGGCTATTGTAAGCGCACCCGCCGAGCGCCCACCAAGTATGTCGCTGGTGGAGTCACCCACCACAATAAAAGGGCTGCTTGTTTTCGCGCTGTCCAGGGCATTCTCGATGTGGTGGTCGAGCGCGTAGAGAAATGGGTACGGGTGCGGCTTGGTCAGTAGCGTTGTGTCTCCACGAGTACGTAGGAGTCGCTTCGGCGCGCTCCACGTCGTCGTAGGTGGAGATGTGCTGCTTGTCGAAGCAGGCCAGCAAGTCGTATTTCTGGAGCGGGTAGAGCGCCTCCTGGCGTTCGCGCCCGGTAGCTATGCCCAGCGTGTAGCCGCGCTCTAGCAGCATCTCCAGCGTGGCGTGTATCTCATCCGGCGGCAGGAGCGACTCCTCGAAGTTGATGCAGCCAGGCTTGCCGGATTGCGCCGGAGCGTGTTTGTAAGTCAGGGTGTACAACTCATCGCCCATGTACCATTGTTGAAAGAGATCGCGACAGAAGTCCCAGAAAGGACTGGTGCGCGCGAACACACCGGAGATAAGCGAGATGTGTACGCCCAATCGCTCGCTCGCGTACAGGTCGCAACGATTTATCAGTTCGATTCCTATAAATCCGCGAAACGGCGGCTCGTCCAGGCGGCTGAATCCTCGCACCTGCTGTGGCTGATAGGATTGCACGGTCGAGAGATGCGCCCGCAAAGCCGCGTTCCATTGCTCATCCCAGGGACGTAGGGGCAGCAACTCATCGAGTCGTGGCAGGATAGCCAGAAGCTCGACCAGGTGGAAGCAGGCTGCCGTGTAGCAGGTGTCCCAGTTGGAGTTGATGGAGCGCGCCTTGAGCGCCGCGATCTCCGATTCCGGGAAGACCGAGCGACTCGCGCGCCGCGTCTCATCTCCGTTGGCGGCAGGGCGATAGAGCGGATAGGTTGTGCTGCCCCGCTTGCCGATGTCCCAGTAGCGCGGGCTGTACAGCAGTTCGTGGAGCGTCATGCCCGCCGCGTCCCAGTAGGCCGCTTCGCTGGTGATGACGCCGTCAAGATCGAAAACGAGAAGGTTGCTCAATGTTGTCTCTTTAATCGCTCGCGCAGCGTGCGCACATTGATCGACTCTTCCGCGAAACGGTAGCTCAGCGGGGTTGTGTCGATATGGACGGCCCCGGCGGCGCGAAAGAGCGCGATGATCTCCATCAGTTCGGCGGCGGAGTTGCCAATGGTGATAACGCACGAGATGCTGTAGCGGTACGGCTGCGCGCCCTCCTGAGTGTCGGAACTGGACACCTGGAATTCGCTGCTCGACACCAGCGGCTTGACGCGCTGGTAGATGCGTGCGCAGGCGCGCTGTTTTTCTTCGAGGCTTTCGGCCTGCATGTAGGCGGTCAGCAGCGACCGGTTGCGCGCCTGCATCCTCGCGTCGATCAGTTCCAGGATCAGCGTGGTCAGGCGCAGGGCGCGCTCGTCCTGGCGCAGCAGGCGCGCATTGGCGACCAGGCACGCCTGGGATTGCAGGACTTCGCCGTCCTCGATCAGCTTGAGGTGATTTTCGCGCAGCGTCGTGCCGGTTTCGGTCAAATCGACGATGAAGTCAACCGTGTTGGTCAGCGGACCCGCCTCCAGCGCGCCGTGCGGGGAGACGATCTTGCAGCGCGTGATGCCGTGCCTGCGCAGGAATTGCTCGGTGAGAGTCGGGTACTTGGTGGCGATGCGCAGGCTGCGTCCCTTGCGCGACTGGTAGTAGCCCGCCAGGTGCCACAGGTCGGCGCAGGTATTCACGTCGATCCAGTCCTCCGGCACGGCGATGGCGAGCTTGCATTTTCCATAGCCAAGATTGCGTTCCAGGATGATGAGTTCGTCACCCGCCTCAACTTCGTCGTCGTCGCCATCCGCGAAGCCGCGATGCTCGGCCAGGATGTCGTAGCCGGTGATGCCCAGCGCGGCGTTGCCGTCTTGCACCAGCAGTGGAATATCGGCGGCGCGCTGGAAAACCACCTCCAGGTCTGGAATGCTGTCGATGCTGGCGAGATACTGGCGCGGATTGCTGCGCTTGACCTTCAACCCGCATTCGGCCAGGAAGGACAGCGTGGAAGTTTCCAGCGTTCCCTTGCCGGGTACAGCTAAACGCAAGGCGAGATCGTCGGTCATACCGCTCATACGTACTGCTCCTTCACGCGCACTTGCTCCATCACCTCTTCCAGGCTAGCAGCCCGCTCCTCGCGCGTCTCCAGGTCGCGCATGGTGACGTTTCCTGCTCGCTGTTCGTCCTCGCCGACGATCAACGCCAGTCTGATATGCTTCTTCGCCGCCAGTTTCAGGCCGGGTCCCACACCATGCCCGCTCACGTCCAACTCCACCTGCGCGCCGCTCTCGCGCAGCGTGCGTGCCACGCGCAGCGCGTAGGCCATGTTCTCTTCGCCGACTGGAATGACGAGCGCCAGCGCCGCCTCCACAACAGGCAGGTCGTCTTTGGGCAGCAGCGAAAGCAGGCGGTCCACGCCGAAGGCGAAGCCGCAGGCATTCACATCGCGCGTGCCTCCCACCGCTCGCACGAGACTGTCGTAGCGCCCGCCGCCGCACAACTGCGTATCGAAGCCCTCGTCGTCCTGTGCATGAATCTCGAAGACAAGTCCTGTATAGTAGTTCACACCGCGCCCCAGCGACAGGTTGACGAAGATCTGCTCCGCCGCAACACCGCACTGCTCGATGGTGCTCACCAGTTGTCGCAGCCCATCCAGCGCCGCCGGGTCGAGCGCATAGCGTAGCAGCACGTCGCGCAGTTCGTCGAAGACGACGGGCGGGTGTCCCGACGTGGCGTGCAGGGCGCGCAAGAATTCGAGCGCGTAGAGAATTTGCTGCCCTTGCGTGCTGCGCCCCATCTTCCACAGGTAGCGGTCGATGATCTCCTGGCGCGTCGAGTCGTCGAAGGGGATATGGATGCTGCTCATCAGCGACGTGATGAGGCGCGTCTCGGCCTGCGCTCTGCCTTCACGCGATAAACCGTTTGTGCCGTCAGCCACGCCCTCTTTGCCCTCCAGGTCGGAGACAACCGGGTAAAGCGCCTCAAGGCGCGCCTGGGCTGCCTGCTCGCCCTGCTCTGAACGGCTGATCTGCTCCATCAGTCCGAGCAGGAGTCGCGCCGCGTGATCGTCCAGTTGCAGGCGGCTGATGAAGCCGCTGGCGATGCCGATGTGTCCCACCTCGACACGGTAGCGCGGGATGTGCAGCATGTTGAGCGTGTCGCAGGCCAGTTGCAGCATTTCGGCGTCCGCCACCGCGCTGTGGCCGCCGAAGAGTTCGATACCGACCTGTGTATGCTGGCGATAGCGGTTGCGGCCAGGCGCTTCGTAGCGGAAGATCGGCCCGGCATACTGGAAGCGCAAGGGAAGTGCCT
This sequence comes from uncultured Chloroflexia bacterium, assembly GCA_963731975.1. Taxonomy (GTDB): domain Bacteria; phylum Chloroflexota; class Ktedonobacteria; order Ktedonobacterales; family Ktedonobacteraceae; genus CAVSXS01. The sequence goes on from CAVSXS010000001.1 coordinate 211,272, forward strand.
GCTGCTGGTAGTGATCCAGGTACAGGCGGCAGATCGAGGCCGTATACTCCGGGCGCAGGCACAGGTCGCGGTGATGCAGGCGAAACGCATACAGGTTTTGCCACAATTCCTGCCCAAAACTGTTGTGGAAGAGATCGCTCTGCTCAAGAATGGGAGAGTCAACCGGGGTATAGCCAGCGCGTGCCAGGAATGCCGACATCTGCTCGATGACCCGGCGCTGGCGCAGGTACTCTTCCGGTAAAAGATCATGCATCCCACGCAGCCGCTCGACGCGCTTCCTGCCAGAAGCCCCGTCGCGGCTCACTTCACGCTCATTCATCAAAGTCCCTCGTCATTATACCGGTCAAGCCGTAGCATATGACATGGCACAAGTGCCTGTCAAGGCAGCGACGCGCCAACCCCAACGTCGCGCGCCAACTCAACGTAGGGGCCGGTAATGCACATTGACGAAGGAATGCGGACATACGTCGTAGGGGCCGATTTATCGTACACATCAGCCCATTTATGGGCGCGAGACGTTGTTAGCAGACCCGCCCACTCGCGTTGCAAGCCACCTATCGCGCCCATGAATGGGCTGGCTGAGCGCGGTCAACCGGCTCCTACGAGGGAGGGGATCGCCTGCCCAATGAAGCTTGACGATGGATTACGACACATGTCCGCATCACTTTGTCTATCACCATTATGGGCTGGTGGGCGCGGTCAACCGGCCCCTACGGATGGGGTAAACGTAATTCACGTTTTCAAAGCCCTCTCAACACCCTTTCTAGCACATCAATCCCGTGCAGATACTCGGCGATACGAATATGCTCGTTGGGGGTGTGGTCCAGGCTGAAGTCGCCAGGACCGTAGGCCACGATGTTCTGTCCCCAGACGGGGCCGACCACATTCATGTCGGACGTGCCGGTCTTCTGCTTGAAGGTCGGTTGCTCGCCGGTGGCGCGAATGGCCTTGAGGAAGGCACGCGCGAGCGGCGTCGTGCGTGTGGACTGGAAGGCGCGTTCCTCGCCTGTGAATGTGATGCGCGCGTCGTCCTCTTGCGCCCAGTCCTGGAGTTGTTCTCGCAGCGCCGCTATGTCGTAATCGGGCGGCAGGCGATAACCAACCAGCAGCCGCGCCTGCTCGGCCAGTCCGTCCTGGCTGCTGTTGATATTGCGCAGCGAGGGCATCAGCGCAGCGAAGGCCGAACCACTCGCGTGCTGCTCGTTCCAGCGCGCGGCGTGAGAAGAGACGCGCTGCCAGAAGGCCGTGGCGATCTCGCAACTGCTGCGCTGCTGCCCGGCGGTATGGGCGAGCGGGCGCGTAACGTGATACTCGACCAGTAGCCTGCCCTTGTAGCCAATCGTGATGGCTCGACTCCCGCTCGGCTCGCCGATGATGCAAGCTGCCGGGCGATAACGATCCACCACGGCACGCGCGCCCCGCGAAGTGGCCGCCTCCTCTTCCACCGCGCCGATCACTACGATGGGGCGCGTGATCTCGCCCGATTGCACCAGTCGAGCCGCCGCGCACAGAAACGCTGCCAACGGCCCCTTCGCATCGACCGCGCCCCGTCCGTAGAGCGCCCCGTCGCGTATCTCCACGGGGATGTTGCCTGGCACCGTGTCCATGTGTCCAAGCAGGACGATAGGCTGTAGCTCGTTGTTGTCATTTTGAACTTTATCAACCAAAGCCGGTAGACTTGCCATGTCATTCTGAGCGCAGCGAAGAATCTCCGACCCCGGCGCTTCAGATTCTTCGCTACGCTCAGAATGACAGGGACGGTCATGCTCGGTAACATTCTTCATGGCATCATACCCCGGCGGTAGCGCGCTTGCGATCATGTTCCCAACTTCGTCTACATGCGCGTCGAGGCCCATTGCGCGCGCCTGACCTGCGAGATAACGCGCCAGCGCACCCTCCTGCCGCGATAAGCTTGGGATAGTGAGCATGTGGTAGAGTAGCGCGACCTCGGCGGACTGCTCAGGTGTGACACCTTCGATGATGATTTCTGAACGATGGGCAGAGGGCTGCCGCGCCCCCAGCACTTCGGCGACTGCATCCAAAGCTGTGTCCAACTGCTGCTCGGAGATGACGAGCGGCGGCAGCAGGCGAAGGACGTTCGGCCCGGCGGGTAGGGCGAAGATGCCGCGTTCGAGCAGCGCCTCAAGGTAGGGCTGCGCTCGCTCGCGTAGTTCTATGCCGATCATCAGTCCCAGCCCGCGTACTTCGCGCACGAGCGGGCTTTCCAGCGCGCGCAGTCGTTCCAGCGCGTGCGCCCCAAGCATGGTGGCTCGGCTCGGTAGATTCTCGCGTTCAAGCACGTCGAGTGTTGCCAGGGCAGCGGCACAGGCCAGCGGATTGCCGCCGAAGGTGCTGCCGTGCGATCCTCTAGTGATGCGCCCGCTCTGCATGACGCGCGGCCCCAGGCAGACCGCGCCCATCGGGACGCCACCCGCCAACGATTTCGCCAGGCAGAGCATGTCGGGCGTCAGTCCGAAGTGCTCGCAGGCGAAGAGGCGTCCCGTGCGCCCGAATCCCGTCTGCACCTCGTCTACGATCAGCAGCGCGCCCCGCTCAGCACACAGTTCCACCAGCCCGCGCACGTACTCTTGCTGCGCTACATGCACGCCGCCCTCACCCTGCACCAGCTCGATCAGCACGCAGGCTGTCTCCTCTGTGATAGCCTGCTCAGCCGCGGCGAGATCGTTGTAGCGAATATGGCGCACGCCCGGCACGAGCGGCGCGAACGGCTCGCGGTACGCGCGCTCCCACGTGGTTGAGAGCGCGCCCATCGTGCGCCCGTGGAAGCCGCGCAGCGTCGCCACGATACCCGTTCTACCCGTGGCGAGCCGCGCGAACTTGAGCGCGCCCTCCACCGCCTCGCTTCCGCTATTACATAGGAAGATATGCTCCAAACCTTGCGGTGTAATGCGTGCCAGCCGCTCCAGCAGCCGCGCACGCACATCGTTATAGACGCTTTCGGGGCAGGTGACAAGCTGCTGCGCCTGCCGCGCCAGGGCAGCAGCCACCTCCGGCCTGGCATGACCAATGTTCGCCACGCCATGACCCGCGCTGCAATCGATGTATTCGCGCCCTTCGCTATCCCACAACAGCGCGCCGCTCCCGCGCACGATCATCACGGGCCGCTTGCTATACACGCCGCTCGTATGCGCCTGTTCCAGTTCCATCTCCTCGATCATGGTTGTGTCTCCTCATAATAGTCGTCCCTGCTCCATTCAGCACATCCAGCAGCGAATCGCTGCCGATGCAGACGCGCGCGACGCCGCCTTGCAACGCTTCCTGCGCGCCGAGTAGCTTTTTGCGCATACGTCCCTTTGCATATTTCATATAGTCATCAAGGCTATCTGGCTCAATGGTATGGATCAGCGTGGTAGCATCTTCGGGGTCGGCGAGCAGGCCGGGGACGTTGGTCAGGATCACCAGCGTAGCGGCTTGCAGGGCGGCGGCAACCGCGGCTGCCGCGCGGTCTCCATCGACGTTTAGTCGCTCGCCGTCGTGACTGAGCGCGAGCGGGGCGATTACGGGCAGGTAGCCCGCGTCGAGCAGCAGGCGCAGCAGCGCGCTGTTGACCTCTTCGATCTGCCCGGTGTAGTCGTCGCGCAGGATGAGCGTGCGGCCGTCGGGTGTCACCGAGCGCACCACGGCTTTGCGCCTCGCCAGCAGCAGGCGGCCATCGACTCCGGCCAGGCCGAGCGCGTTGACTCCCAGCCCTTGCAATTGCGCGACTAGCTCGGTATTGATCTGGCCGGCCACCGCCATCGCAAAGATGCGCAGCGTTTCGGCGTCTGTATAGCGGCTGGTCATGCCACCGGGCGAGGTAATCATGCGCGCCGGGTGGTCCAGGCGTTCTGCCAGCGTGTTCGTCAGGTCGGAACCGCCATGCAGCAGCACGATACGTTCGTCCTGAGCGGCCAGTTGCGCTACTTCGTTCAGTATGGTTGTCGTCAGCGTACCAGCGCCGCCGCCGATCTTCACGATAAGCGTCATGGGTCTTGCCCTCCTAAATGGGATGCAGGCCGGGAAAGTCTAGCCCCAGCGTTTCATCCCAGCCGTTCATGGCGCTCATGGCCTGTACCGCGTTGCCTGCCGCGCCCTTCATCAGGTTGTCCAGCGCGGCCATCACCACAACTCGCCCCTGCTCCGCATCGACCTCGAAGCCGATGTCGCAGTAGTTGCTGCCCGCCAGAATCTTCGGTTCGGGGTAGCGATACACGCCGCCGCGCTCCTTGACGAGGCGAATGAACGGCTCCTGACCGTAGGCTTCGCGGTAGACCCGCCACAAGGCGCGCTCATCAAGCGCTTCGTTGGTGAAGACGTGTGCTGTGATGAGCACACCACGTACCAGCTCGACAGCCGTGGCGGAGAAGGCCACACGCTGCGCGAGCGTATCGTCAGGTTGTTGCGCGCCGCTTGATAACTGCCCTAACTCCTGTAGCAGCTCGGCGGTATGGCGATGGCCCGTCGGCTGGAACGAGCGCAGTGCGCCACTGCGGTCGGGATGATGACTGCCCGCGCCCGGCGCTGCCCCGGCGGCTGACGATCCAACTTTGGCCTCCACGACCAGGGGTAGCGCGCCATCCACCAGCCCGGCGCGATAGAGCGGGGCAAGTCCCAGGATCGCGGCGGTCGCCATGCAGCCGGTGCCGCTCACCAGCGTGGCCTCGCGCAGTTCGGCGCGATGTAGTTCCGGTAAGCCATAGACGGCTCGCGTAAGCAGTTCGGGCGCGCTATGCGGCTTGCCGTACCAGTGCTCGTACAAATCGGGCGAGCGCAGCCGGAAATCCGCCGAGAGGTCGATGACGCGCGGGGCGAGAGTCTGGTAGCGCGCGATGGTCTCCGACGAGACGCCGTGTGGCAGGCAGAGAAACACCATATCGCAGGATGACAGGTCATCGGGATGACAAAAGCGCAGCGTGGTGCGCTTGCGCAGGTTCGGGTGGGCGCTCGACACGAAATGCCCCGCCTGGCTGCTGGATGCAATCTGCGTGATCTCGACCTGCGGGTGCGAGAGTAGCAGTCGCGTAAGTTCGCCGCCCGTGTAGCCGGAGCCGCCCACGATGGCGGCGCGCAATCTCTCCATCACACGATCCTTTCCGGCACGCGCGCCATCACGCGATCAACCACGTAATCAAGCATGGCGTTGGGGATATCGACGCCGGTGGGAGCGATGCTGTTGCGAAACTCCATCGTTGCGTTGATCTCGTTGACCAGCAGGCCGCGCTGCTCGTCCTCGAACACGTCGATGGCCAGGATGCCACCGCCGACCGCGTGCGCCGCGCGCATGCAGAGCGCGTCGAGTTCGTCTGTGACGGGACAGTTGCTGGCGCTGGCTCCGCGCGCCGTGTTGGTGATCCAGTGCTCGCTTGTGCGGTAGATGGCGCAGATCGTGCGCTCGCCGACTACGAAGGCGCGAATGTCACGCTGCGGCTTAGCGATGTGCTCCTGCACGTAGTGGATATGGTGTTCATACGAACCGAGCGTCTCCTGATGTTCCAGCACGGCCTCCGCCGCGTCGCGGTCGTTGATGCGCGCCAGCAGGCGTCCCCACGAGCCTATGACTGGCTTGAGTACGGCGGGATAGCCGAGTGTCTCGATGCCTTGAATGGCTGTCTCCGGCGAGAATGCCAGGAAGGTGCGCGGCGTGGGAATGCCAGCGCGCAGCAGCGCCAGCGTGGTCAGCAGCTTATCGTTGCACAGCGCCGTAACAGCCGGGGCGTTGAAGACGGGAACGCCCCAACTCTCCAGCACGTACAGCACGGCCAGTCCGCGCGACTGGCTGATGCTGCGGCACAGCACGGCGTCATACGCCCGCCAGCGTTCGCCGGGCTGTGCCAGGTCGAAGAGCAGATCGCGGTCATCGATGATGTCGTACTCGATGCCGCGCTGCTCCAGTGCCTGGAACAACAGCTTCTCCTCGACGCGGATGCGCGAGGTCAGGATGGCTAGCCGCATGGCCTTCATTCTCCCCAATCTTCCTCAACCTGCGGCGCGAGTGCTACCGACGGTTGCTCAACGTCGAGCACTTCCAGTTCCGCGTTACAATCGGGGCAGTAGATGATCTCTCCAACCATTACGCCTTGTAGGATGACCTCAGCCTCACATTCGGGACACATTGCCATGATGGACTCCTTTCTTCTTCGCGTCTTCTCCGCGAATAAATCTGCTCATAGTTCACATTGATCGAAGTTTCGGACAAACAAAAACGCCCTTCATCCTCAAAGGACGAAGAGCGCGGAAACGACTCTCGTGGTACCACCTTGTTTCGCCGGAGCCTCGCGGCCTCCAGCCTTTTCAAGTACTGACATACTCTAGCCCTATCACGGTGGCATCCGGCTCAGGTCTACTTTCGCTGCCGTAGCGATTTCTTCTGGCTGCTTGGGGGTTTATTCACGGCCTGTTGTCATGCGAGCTTTACACCAACCGCCCGCTCTCTGTCTGCAACGAAGTACCGTTACTCGTCCCGTCAACGCATATGTATTCTGTTTGTTGAGTAACTTATAACACGTAAGTAGCGGCCTGTCAAGTTTTTTTCGTTTGAGGGTGCAACTAACCAATCGTAGGTGCAACTAACCAATCGTGGGTGTATCTAACCAATCGTGGGTGTATTTAACCAATCGTAGGGGCCGGTTTACCGCGCCCAGCAGCCCATTTATGGGCGCGAGACGTAGCCCTGTGTGTTTGATGGTGTAAGAAAGCAGGAGACGCGCCCATAAATGGGCTGGTGGGCACGGTAAACCGGCCCCTACATTGCCTTTATGTTCGTTTGACGACGTTCCAAAAACGAGTTAGATTGGCGATAACGGTGAAGTTGGGTCTAACCGTTACAAAACGTGACAAAATATAGGGGGTTATTCGTCATACTATGTGGGAGTATATGCGTCATACTTATGTAATTGAAGTTAATCGTTATGAAGGACAGGTATTGTGAATAATCGGTCTATACAAAAACATCTTTTGTCTGTACCTCGCCTACGTGCGGCCTCATTGAGCGGTCTCTTGCTTGCCCTCTTTCTTTTCAGCGCGTGTAGCGCGGCATCGGCTGGGACGCCTGGCGCAACCGCCACAACCGGCGTCAGCCCTACCCCGACGGTGAGCAGTTCCCTGCAAAACCAGGGGAACGCGCAGCTTCAGACGTTCCAGCAGTGGATCGCCCTGGTGCAGCAATATCAGGGAAATACCAGCACCTTCCAGCAGCAGTATGACGCCGACCAGCAGGCGCTCCAGAACGCCGCGACTAATTCAGCGTATCAGGCGGCGCTCAACACGCTCAACGCGCATGTCGCGGCCATTCAGATTCCCGCCTTGAAAACCGAGAGCAGCTACCTGTTCCAGCAATTACAGCAGGATGCGACGAATTTCGGGAAACAGCATACCTATTATGACTCCTACAATAACACCACCTACCCGTTAGGGTACGAGTACGGGTCAAACGGTGCCACCGGCCCGTTGTGGCTCGGCGGCGAGCTATCGGCGGCGCAAACCCTCTCTGATTACCAGCAGGCCATCGAGGACCTCAACATGGACCTGACCAATTTCCAGGCCATGGCCAAGAACTTCAACGATAAAACGCCCTACAACCAGGTGCATCAGACCGATATCCAGTTGTTGCAGCACTACCAGTTCATGAACTCGAAAGTGGTCGTTGTCTCGCTCGCCGAGCAGGTTGCGCGTGTCTACGACAATGGCAAGCTGGTCAATGCCTTCCAGGTCACGACCGGCCAGCCCGATCTGCCTTCTCCTCCGGGAACATGGTGGGTCGAGGGCAAAAAATCGCCAACCGAGTTCAAGGCCGATGTGCCGCCGTCCTCGCCGAACTGGTACCCGCCGACGCCCATCAACTTCGCCATGCAGTTCCATAGCAACGGCTACTACATGCACGATAGCTGGTGGCGCACGGAGTATGGCCCCGGCACGAATTTCCCGCACCTCGATCCGGGTGGCACGCAATACTCCATCCACGGCTCGCACGGCTGCGTCAACATGTCGGAGCAAGACGCCTCGTGGCTCTACAACTTCGTCAAGGTCTACACCCACGTGCTGCTCTACTAAAAGCCAGTTCTTGCCGAAAAAATTTGTGACCTCCATGTGCTACTTTTGCGCTGTTCTGTGATCGATCCTGTACCTGCTTCCCCTATACTATCGCTGGGTTGGAATGTCAACCTGAAATCGATAGTATTGATTGACGAAGGAGGAAAAGCCATGTTGTCACAACAAGCGCCTTATACACCACCACCTGTCGAGCATGCACCTGAAATGCAGGCTCCAGTTGCTCCGCTTGCTCCGCGCCAGGTCGTGCCTGAGTATAACGAGCAGTACATCGAGATGCTGGCCCAGCGTCTCATGCCCCGGCTGATGCCGGAAATCCTGTACAACCTGCGCAATATCGAGCCGGTGAGGCAGCGCAACAAAGCCTTCGGCATGAGCCTGGCGCTGGCGATCGTCTCGCTCGCGCTCATGATTCCCCTGACGGGCATCATCCTCGGCATGGTGTCATCGTTAGGCGGCGGCATGACAGAGGCGCTGATCGGCCTGGGCGTCGTGGGCCTGGTTATGGTGCTGATTAATGTGCTGTTCAACGTTTTGTTGTTCAACACGAAAAGTTGACCCGCACCAGAAACACCCGGAGGAGTCAGGCTATGAACAATTATCAAACACCGGTTAAGGATAAGCCAAAGCCCTGGCCGGACTACTACGCGGGGGGTTACACCCCCTGGACAGCGCCGCCTCCGCGCCGGCGCAGCCCGTGGCCCTGGTTTATCCTGGCGATATCACTGCTGTTCCTGCTGGTCGTTGGCGGAGCGTTGGTTTTGTTCGCAGGGATTGGCCTCAATGTCGCGGGATACGCGAATAGCGTGACGGAAACGCGCAGTTTCACCGTCACCCCCAATCCGACGCTTGTGCTCAACAACGACATCGGCTCGATCCATGTGCGCGGGAGCAGTTCGAGCAGCCAGATCACTATTCAGGCTACAAAGCACAGCAGCGCGTGGGGGAATGTGAATGACCTCACGGTGAGCTATGTCCAGAACAGCCAGGCGAACACCATCACCGTCAACGTGAATAGAGTGAACAACGCTACGTTCTTCACCTCAAGCGGAGTAGAGTTCGATGTTACCGTGCCTGCCTCGGCTGCGCTCCAGCTTACGACGAACACGGGCAGTATCGATGTGAACGGTGTCAGTGGCGCGTTGACGCTCACGAGCAATACCGGCTCGGTTGCGGCAATCAACGCGGCGGCGAGCGGTAACAGTGAACTGAAGACTAATACTGGCTCTGTGACGTTCAATGGTTCGATTGATACAAACGGGACGTATCAGTTCCAAACCAATACCGGCTCGATCAACGTGACGCTGCCCGCCGACAGCACGTTCCACGTAAACGCCTCGACCGATACTGGCAGCATCACCACGAACTTCGCGGGCGTGACGGTGCAGCATCGCCAGGTGATTGGTGCGGACGCGCAGGGCGATGTGGGTACATCCCCGCAGGCAACGCTGAGCCTGCGAACCAATACCGGCTCGATCAATCTGTTCCAGCGGTAAAGGAAGGGAAGCGTGACTTCGTGTGAAGGAGCGTGGCTATGCGCAGGTGGTTGAATTGGCAACAGCATCACAACGGACTGGCGGCCCGGCTTCTGGCGGGATTGCTCGCCATCGCGCTTCTGGGTAGCTGTGGCGGGGCGTCGGGTACGCAAACTGGCACGCCCACGCCTCGCGCCACAGCTACCACAACGACACTTCCGCTCCCTACCTCTACACCGGGCGCGACTCCTTCACCAGGAATCACCGAGACGCCAGGAATTACCGTGACGCCGGAGTCTACGCCGGGTCTCACGCCGACGCTGCGACCCTCTCCGGTAGCTTCTCCCTGCGACCCGCCGCCGGGGGTGCAGCCTGTGTCTTCGGAGGAGATCGACATCGGGAATACCGCGCGGCCTCGCATCGCCCTGACATTCGACGCCGGGGGACCGTCGGCTCCCACTTCAAGTATCCTTGATATCCTGGCGAAGCACCACGTGCATGTGACCTTCTTTGTCACAGGCGATTGGGCGAATGCCAATCCTGGCCTGGTGCGCCGTATCTACAGCGAGGGACACGAGATCGGCAATCACACCATGCACCACCCGGACTTGCGTACGTTGACAGACGAGCAGGTGTGCAGCGAACTCGACCAGGCCGACCAGGTGATCTCGAATATCACCAGCGTGACGACGCGCCCCTACTATCGCCCGCCCTACGGCAGCAGAGATACGCGCGTACGTAGTCTGGCCGCGCACATCGGTTATCGCACGGTCTACTGGACCATCGATACGCTTGATTGGCAGACGACGGCCACCCCCGCTTCGATCACAAGCATCGTGATGAACAACATCCGCAACGGAGCCATCATCTTGATGCACGCCGGCAGCCAGGTAGAGTCCGAGACGCTGGACGGCCTGATGACGAAGATCGAGCAGCAAGGCTACCAGATCGTGTCGGTGAGCGAGGTGCTGCAATAAACGTAGAAAAACATGTCGTTACATGTTCGCTACAATTCGGTAACTACCGCCAACCATCCGCCAACCATCCGCCATCTCCTCTGAGAGATTCCCCTTTGAGTCATGGAAATGGCTTGCCTGCTATCGTCGTTCATGACCGTAGGCCCAGAACATGGCGTCAGACCAGCTTTTATAATTCGGCCACCTCCGGGTATATCGGCCACAATTCGGCCATAATTCGGCCATGCAAAACGAGATTCTCCTCTTTTTGAAGGTAATTATGGCATAATTCGGCCATAATTCGGCCATTTTCTCAAGAGAAACGCGGTATTTATGGTACACTTATGGCTCTACAGACCTTGTAGCAGGACAGGGAGGGTATTATGGCCACTCTAAGCGAGGCAGAATTAAAGAGGCTCATCACGGGTGGGGAGATGACAACGGTAGAACTCAAGCTAGCCGCCCCTCGACCAGTTGAGATGGCAGAACGGTTATGTGGTATGGCGAACGCTCAGGGCGGCGTTGTGATTATTGGGGTGAAAGACTCGAATCATGAAATTGTGGGGGTGCAAGAAAATCGTCTGGGGGAAACGTTAGATGTGATATTGAGGGCTGCTCGACAGATCGTCAAGCCTGAGCTTGTACTGGAACCTGCTGAGCCAGAGATTTATACGATCGCGGGAAAGAAGCTCGTTGTTGCTACCGTGAGGCCGAGTCGCGGGCCGGTGTACCAGTCCGGAGGGATTTTTGGATCAGACGAGGCACGCATACGATCCCGATGAATTTGGCAGAGACATTGGAACTGGCCAACGACCGGGGTCTGCTGGATTGGGAAACACTGCCCGCGCATGGCGCGACAATGGCTGATATTGATGCGGGGAAGGTCGAGGCCCATTTGCGGAGGCGCTTAGAAAGTGGCGGCCAGTTTCAGCGCTTTGAGAAAGTAGAGCAGGCGCTCATTGGAATGAAGTGTGCTCTGGTGAGAAGTGGCAGTGAGGTCGTGCCGACGAATGCCGGTATCCTCTTTTTTGGCCGCTATCCTCAGCAGCACGTAATACAGGGCGAGGTCGTGTGCGTGTTGTTTCGTGACGCAGTGGGCGCCACTCGATACGCTGATCGTAAGATTATGACGGGCACGCTTCAAGAGCTCATCGATGGGGCCGAGGCGTTTCTGAACAGATATATCGCCGTAGGGGCGCGGATCGAGGGGTAGAAGCGTATTGATATCCCTGAGCACTCCATTGGAGCGCTGCGCGAGGCGGTGGTCAATGCCGTGGTCCACCGCGATTATAGCAAGCGAGGTGAGAGCGTGAGAGTGTTTTACTACGCTGATCGCGTGGAGGTTCATAGCCCCGGGTTGTTGCTGCCGGGCATCACCGTTGAGCAGATGGAACGGGGTGTGGTGCAATCAAAGCTGCGCAATCCCGTACTCGCGGGACTGCTACGTGACCTTCCCGGTTATATGGAGCAGATTGGGAGCGGTATCAGATTCATGCTCGACGAGACAAAGCGTCTGGGGCTTCCAGCCCCTGAGTTCCGCGAAATGAACGAGTTCGTGGTGACATTCCGGGCGGCCCCCGCTCTACAGCCTCGGCAAGAGCAAGCGCAGTATCACGGGACATTGTGGAAAGAAGAAGAGTCACCACAACCTGATATCCCCGCAGAGAGTGAGCCCGGCAACCTGGAGGATAGATTAGTAAAGGCCGTGGGCTATGTGAATGAACATGGCTTCATCACCAACAAGATCTATCGGGGCTTGACAGGCGTCTCGGAGAGAACGGCAAGAAGGGATTTGGAGGTGCTAGAAGAGCGAGGAAGGCTCAAGGCGCTCGGCAAGAGGCGGGCAAGGCGGTATATATTACCGTAATGGTGCTACCGGTAGCGGAGGGCTTGCCGCCTCCTTTCTCCAACCCCAGCCCTGACAGCAGACACGATAGACAACAGGAGATTCCGGTCGACTCCGGTAGAATTCCGATCGGCCTGTGGAGCGCTTGGAAGACGATGGTGGACAATTGTGGATGGGATATGCCGGTGGAGGGATTCGAACCCTCAACCCCTCACGGGGACTTGTTTTTGAGACAAGCGCGTATACCGTTCCGCCACGCCGGCCTGGGCTTTTTGCGTCAACAATCTGCGCAGAAGTGATGATAGCACAGCCGCAATCAGGCGTCAAGGGATTTTGCGCCGAATAGCTCATTCTGCCCCACATAAGTGACGAGATGCAAATGGAAGCAGAACTTGCCACTTTAGGAAGGAAGATTTGCCACTTTTTGGCTTTCCCGCGCCTTCCGCCGTCACAGCCTTAAGCCGGTTCCAGTGGAGCGCCGCCCAACCCGATCTCGTTTCCATCGGGATCGCGGTACGTGATCTTGCGCACGCCGTTGGAGTAGGTTTCCCGCTCAAAAGGGTCGAGTCCCCGATCGGCTATCTGCGCGACGAGCGCATCGAGGTCATCGACGAAGCTTAAGTGCATGGCGTGGCCAGCGTGCTCCGGTCGCAGCACAATGTACACGTACCGATGCGGAGCCAGCTCCCACACGGCCTCTCTGTCGTTCGGAAAGAATGAGGGCTCCGAGCCCAGCAGCCGTTTGTACCACGAGAGTGCCGCCGCGTAGTCGGCGACTGGAATTCCCGCGAACAGGTCGAGGTTCGTAGTAGGAATCATTCTTCTTGCTCCTTCCTCGCGAACAAACAGGTCATATCAGGCGTCATTGTATGACACACTCCATCCTGAGACAACATCCTTCTCTTTTTCATCACCTTGTTCTGACAAGAGGCGTCATCTGCCTGTTTAAACAGACACCCTCTCACTTTGAAACGGGTACTGCCTAACATCCAGGGTCCACTACAATATCTGTCCCACAGTTTTTTCGCACGTTAATTAGCCTGTTTCGCCAGCATCTGGCGGCCTCTCCGGTCTGCGGCCTATGAAGTGGGTGCCTTTGAAGGTCATGAGCAGTTCGTCGTGCTGGTTGAACAACTCGCAGTACGAGTAGACGATGCCGAGCGACGGGCGACTCTGCGAGAGCCTGGCGCCGGCCACGGTGAAGCGACCGCGCAGCACAACGTTGGGGCGTACCGGCTTCAGCCAGCGGAGTTCATCCGTACCCGGCGAGGCAATGCTATCGATCTGGGTGAGCAGTCCGCCGACGAGCAGTCGCATGAAGAGGGCGGTCACGTGCCAGCCGCTCGCCACAAGCCCGCCGAAGATGGAGTGTTTGGCGCGTTCGGGGTCGATGTGGAAGTATTGCCAGTCAAATTGGCGGGCGAAGTCGATGATCTCCTCTTGCGTGACGCTCGTCGTCCCCAGATCGAATACGTCACCTACATGGAAATCTTCGTAATAGCGCATCTGTTGTGTGCCGTCCTTCTTTTCCCTATCACCTGGGCGGAAACCCGGCGCTCGTGGACTGTCAAGCTTCATGTGCCTTGTGAAATGTAGTGACACCCCTCGCGGGTGCCAGGGGTGCGGTGGTGTACATGAAGCTTGACAGTCCGCTACATCGCCTGCACGGGCAGCGTTGGTGCCAGTCCGTACTCGCCGATGTTTCTGAATTTCTCGTAGCGTTGTTCCAGCAGTTGATCGACGGACAGGGAGCGCAGCTCGGCCAGGTTGCGCAGCAACGCGGCCTTGAGGTTGTCGGCGGCCTGGCGATAGTTGTGGTGCGCGCCTCCGAGCGGTTCGGGGATCAGTTCGTCCACCAGGTCGAGCGCCTTCAGCTCTTTGGCGCTAATGCGCATGGCCTCGGCTGCCTGCGGCGCATATGCTTTGTCGCGCCACATGATCGAGGCGGAGGCTTCGGGCATAGCGACGGTGTAGATGCTGTGTTCCATCATCAGAATGCGGTTGGCGATGCTGATGGCGAGCGCGCCGCCGCTGCCACCTTCGCCGATCACGGTGGCGACGATGGGCACGCGCAGGCGCGACATGAGGTGCAGGTTGGCGGCGATGGCCTCGGACTGGCCGCGCTCCTCGTCGGGCAGGGCCAGGAACGCGCCCGGCGTGTCGATCAGGCAGACGATGGGAAAGCCAAACTTCTCGGCCTGCTGCATCAGACGCCCCGCTTTGCGGTAGCCTTCGGGATGCGGCATGCCCATATTGTGCAAGCGCTTCTCCTTCATGTCGCGGCCCTTCTGGTGGCAGACGAACATGACAGTCGTGCCGTCCAGCTTCGCGGGTCCGGCCATAATTGCGTGGTCATCGCTGAAGGAGCGATCACCGTGTAGTTCGAAGAAGTCTTCGCTTATGAGGCGCAAATAATCAGCCGAATAGGGACGATCTTTATGGCGCGCTACCAGCGTCGTTTGCCAGGAAGTGAGGTCTTTGTAAATCTCCTCGGTGCGGCGGTGCAAATCCTGCTCCGCCTCGTGCAGGTGCCGCAGCTCATCGGGTTTCAGGCGTTCGCTCTTGCGCTGTAGCCCGGCGATCTTTTTCTCTAGCTCGGCAAGCGGCTTCTCAAATTCAAGGTCGTAGGCCATCGCTTTCTCCATTGTGCTGTGCGAACGAACGTGCGTGGTGCAGCGTGTCTGTCTTATGAGGAGCGTAGAGTCGCAAGATTTGTGCCAGGGTCGAGCGAAGGTCGCGTCGATGGATGACAGCGTCGATCATGCCGTGTTGCAAGACGAACTCGGAATTGATCTCGGGAGGCTTGACATGCATAAAATCCTCGATCACGCGCGGGCCGGTGAAGCAGACCAGCGCGCCTGGTTCGGCCAGGGTGATGTCGCCCAGCATGGCAAAACTGGCCGTTACGCCGCCGCTCGTCGGGTCGGTCAGCAGGCTAATGTAGGGGACGCGCGCCTCACCGAGCTTCGCAAGAGCCGAAGAGGTCTTCGCCATCTGCATCAAAGAGAAGAGGCCCTCCTGCATGCGCGCTCCGCCAGAGGCGGAAGCGATCAGCACGGGAATGCGTCGCTCGATGCCTACCTCGATTGCGCGCGTAATCTTTTCACCCACTGCCGAACCCATGCTGCCGCCGATGAAACGAAAATCCATGATAGCAATCGCCAGCGGCAGATCATCGATGGTCATATGGCCGGTAACAACGCCCTCGTTCATCCCTACTTTCTTGCGCTCGTCTTCCAGTTTCTTTGCGTAAATCTGTGTTTCGTCCTTCGTCCTCGCCACAAATTTGAGTGGATCGACCGAAATGATGTCAGCATCGGTCTCGACGAAGCTGTCCGGATCGGCCAGCAGATCGATACGCTCGTAAGCGGAGATCCGAAAGTGGTAGTTGCAGCGCGGACAGACCTTGAGATTCTTCTCCCATTCGCGCGCGATCAGAATCTCTTTACACCTGTTGCACTTCACCACCAGGTTGCCAACGGGTGAGCCTGCCCTGGCCTGGTGACTGGATGGACTGGAAGATGAAGCGGTCGGTGGATCAGCAGCTTCTTTCGCCATGCAATACCCTCCTCGTCAGTCTTGCGCGAAGAGCGCAGCTACAAAGCTCTGTGGATCGAAGGGAGCCAGGTTCTCGACCTTTTCTCCCGTCCCGATGAATTTGATGGGAACGCCGAGGTCGTCGGCGACGGCGAAAGCAAAGCCGCCTTTGGCCGTGCCATCCAGCTTGGTGATGATGACGCCTGTCAGACCGATATCCTCCGCGAACTTTCTGGCCTGCAACAGCGCGTTCTGGCCGGTGGTTGCGTCGATCACGATCAGCAATTCTTGCGGCCCGTCAGGAAGCAGTTTAGTGATGACCTTGTTGATTTTCTTCAACTCTTCCATCAGGTTGTATTTAGTATGCAGGCGGCCCGCCGTATCGACGATCAACACGTCGCTGCCGCGCGTGTTTGCTGCCTGAATCGCGTCATACACGACCGCGCCGGGGTCGGAGCCGGGGTTCTGGCTGATGACCGGCACGCCGATGCGCTCGCCCCACACCTTGAGCTGGTCGATGGCGGCGGCGCGGAAGGTATCGGCAGCCGCCAGGATCACGCGATGGTTCTCGCGCTTGAGCTGGTAGGCCATCTTGGCAATGCTCGTCGTCTTGCCGGAGCCATTGACGCCGATCACCAGCATCACGGTGAGCGGCGACTTCGTGGAGAAGCGCAGTCCCGCCGGTTTGCCGAGCAACTTGACGAGTTCTTCCCGCAGCGCTGCCTGCACCTGGGATGTGTAGCGCATCTGCTCCTGGGTGACGCGCTGGCGCAGTCGATCCATCAGCCACATCGTCGTGCTGGGGCCGACATCGGCGCTGAGCAAGGCTTCTTCCAGTTCGTCCCAGAGATCATCGGTAATGGGGGTTTGCCTGACAAGGGATTCGCTGAGGCGTCCAAATAACCGGCGAGTGCGGCTCAGACTATTCTTAAAGGGGTTGAAGCCTTGTTCGTCAGGCATTGAGCCTCCTCCACCAACGCGCTCTTGTGTGATAGGTGCATCTTTCACAGTATACCCTATTTCGACTTCAATAAAAATAAAAGGCAAAAGGAAAAGGGCTTACCTTTTGCCTCTTCGTTCACCCTGGTTGTATGCGACCCGCCCGCTTACTGGCGACTGCCGCGATACGAGTGCAGCGATCCATCAGAAATTGGCTCGTTGATGATGATATCGCCGTTGCGGATTTTAATGTTGTACAGGCAGGACGGATTCGTACAAACCCATGCCTTGTACTCGATAGAAGCTCCCTGGCTGCCGAAATCCGAAAGCGGAACCAGATCACCTTCACTGCACTTGCGACACCGAGGAAATGCATTCTCCACGAAATCGCCTCCTTCCTTCTCTCGAGAGGATAGTATTCACCCACCTGACCACGCAAATACCTGGCAAGGTTTGGCGAAGAAGTTAGCCGAGGGGGAGCCTCCGCCTCTGCATCCGCGTCCCCACAGCAGTCATACACCATTGTCCAGCGCAATCATACCACAAAATCTTTCTTGTGTCAGCATTTTTCTGAAGAATTTTTCATCTTCATCGAGCATACTTCACACTCAGATCAACTATGTCTTCACGCGGGACACCGTAAGCAGTTGTTCAATGTACTCCTGCTTCTACACCTAGCATAACAGGTAGCACCATATCCGTCAAGTTGAATATAGACAAGCAGGCGGTAAATGTGATTGATAGCCTCTCTTGCGTAAATTTCCTCATTCACCGAAATCTGTTACAGCAGGCGCGGGCGAGCGATCAGAATGATCGCCCCTACAAAACACCGATGTGAGGGATCACCCTTCAGAATTTGAGGTGACAGGCCGATAATTATTGTCGCTAAGGGTTGAGATGCAATGAATAACTTTGATACATAGTGCCTCTCCTGCTGTTTGGCACGATTGTTGCAGCTAAAGATGATAGAAGAGCAAAACAAAGCGCCAACTGCCGCTCAAGTGCCGCCACCCGCGGGGAGCAATTGGAAAAAGCAATATATCGCATGGCTATACAGTATGCGGAAGGAGAATTTATTCATGGTAGCTCAATTATCTACTGCCTATCGTGCCGAGTATAGTGAAGGTGTTGCTGGCCGCGGAACACGCCGGGGGACAACGCTAGCAGAGAAGCAGTCAACGACGCGCAAGAAACGTGATAATTTTGATGAGGAGGCAGAACAAGAGCTGGACGGCGAGTTTGAGCTGGGAGATGAGGAGTGGGCGGAGGAAGAAGAGCAGGAGCAGTATGTCGCCGCCGATGATGCTGTAAAGCAATATTTGCAGGAGATCGGCACCTTTCCACTGCTGACGGCGGAGCAGGAGCTACAACTGGCAGAGCGCGTCGCGAATGGCGACCTGCGCGCCCGTCAGAAGCTGACCGAGGCGAACCTGCGCCTGGTGGTCAGCATCGCCAAACGCTACTCCAACCAGGGGCTGCCCCTGCTGGACATGATCCAGGAAGGCAATTTCGGGCTGATGCGCGCGGCGCAGAAGTTCGATTACAAGCGTGGCTACCGCTTCAGCACCTACGCGACGTGGTGGATTCGCCAGGCCATCAGCCGGGCCATTGCCGAACATTCGCGTACCATACATATTCCCGTTCACGTGGTGGAGTTTATTTACAAGATCAAGCGCGTCGCCCGCCGCATCTATCAGGATGAAGGCGTCGAGGCCACGCCGGAGCAGATTGCCGCCGAGGTCGGTCTGACCAAAGAGCGCGTCATCGAGCTGCTGAACGTCTCCGAGCAGCCGATCTCCCTGGACGCGCCGGTGGCAGATGATGAGCAGTATCACCTGGCCGACGCCATCGAGGATACCAGCATGACCGCGCCCGCCGACGAGGTTTCACAGCGGATGCTGCGCGACTACATCGACAGCTCCATGACCATGCTGCTCAATCCTCGCGAGCGCACCATCCTGGAGATGCGCTATGGCCTGAAAGACGGTCACACGCACAGCCTCGATGAAGTCAGTATCTTCTTCCAGCTTACCCGCGAGCGTATCCGCCAGATTGAAGTTAAGGCGCTGCGCAAGCTGCGCTATCCTGACCGCTACACCAACTTTGAGCTGAGAGGATACATCCAGGCGTGACATCTCCTTACAGGTAACGATCCTCCAGCGCGTAGTCGAACTCTCCCGGAACGATCTTTTCGGGCGGGTTCGCGCGCTCCCATGCCACCGTGTACCGCATAGCTTCATTATGGGGGACATGTTCTTTATAGCCGAGCTCACGCCGGATACGTGTCGTATCGACAATGATATGCTGCTCCGCGTTGATGCCATTGCGGAGCGGTTCGGGCAGTGTGCCTTGCGGCGCAGTGACGATGCGGCCATGCCACCCAGCGGCCTCGCCGATCTGCGCGACCCATTCCGCCAGCGTGGACGCATTCAGCTCGCCAACGTTGTAGATGCGTCCGGCGGCGCGCTCGTCCGTCACAGCCAGCGCGATGGCGGCGGCCACGTTCTCGACGTAGCCATGTGTCCATCGCCACCGCGCCTCAAGCTCGTCCAGCAGGATAGCGGGGCGGTGATCATCCATGCGCTTGAGCATGGCGAACATGCGATGCTGGTAGTCACCCGGCCCGTACACCATCGGCAGGCGCAGCACCGTGCCGGGAAGGTCAGGATCGCTCATGATGACGCGCTCGATCAGTATCTTGTCGTAGTCGTCCATCAATCGCTGCGAGTCGCTGGCATCTCTGCGCGGGTCGGCGCGGTAGGGATACAGGTTTTCGCGCAGCGGCGAGTCCTCAGTGATGGGCGGCGGCTCAATTGGCCCTGATTCCTTACGGTTCACCCGCCCGAAGGCGCGATAGACATCCTGGCTGCTGATGGCAACCACGCGCCGCGCGACGCCCTTGAAGGCGCTCATGACCTCCCTGGCGTCCTGCTCGATGACCGGAATCATATCCAGTACCACCTCCGGCTGCGACGCTTCGCAGCCCGTCAGCGTGGGTCGCAAGCGGGCGACGATCACCTATGATCTCCTCAACGCCATCCGGCAAACCAGCACGAGTCTGTCCGCGATGAAATACGGTGATCTCGTGCCCCTGCTCGCGTAACATACGGACGGCCACCGGCCCCATGAAGCGCGTTCCACCAATGACGAGTATACGCATTGCCTCTTCCTTTCGTGAAAATGGCATGTTGTCATGCTTATGAATAACGGTACATACTTATCGCATAGAAAGCAATACAAAATACATGCTGGCAGCATAGTTTGACATTGCCTGCCCTGCACTCTACAATATTGGCGGTAGAATATATCCATTTCAAGAAGACATGCTGTAATCGAAGGAATCGCTATGCCTCGCTGCCAGAATCCCCGCTGCCAGGCCGACTATCCGCCTGGTGTATACCAGTGTACCAATCCGTTTTGTCGCTGCCTGCTGCCCGAAGCCTTCGTCGCGGGCCGCTATCGCATCGAAACGTTGATCGGCCTGGGTGGCATGGGAGCAGTCTACCGTGCCAGCGATACCTTCGAGATGCAGCAGATCGCGCTCAAGGTCTTTTTGATGACGCAGAAGAACGCCGACGAAGCAACCGCCGTCGAGCGTTTCAGGCGCGAGGCGCGCTACGCGCACCAGCTTCGTCATAACAACATCGTCCCGGTGCTGAACTTCGGGCAGGATGGCCGCCTACTCTATCTCGTCATGCCGCTCATTACCGGCGGCACCTTGAAGGGCCTGCTCAAGGCCGAACAGCCGCTGCCCCTGGCTATAACGCTGCGCTATCTTGGCGAGCTGGCCGACGCCATCGACGCTATCCACGCGCACCCGCAGCGCATCGTCCACCGCGATATCAAGCCTTCGAACCTGCTCATTTCGCAAGACGATGGACGGCTGATGGTCGCGGATTTCGGCATCGCGCGAGCGATGGAGAAAGAGAAACCGCTGACGCAGGGCGGCTTCGCGCTGGGCACCGAGCATTATACCGCGCCGGAGCAGGGTATGGGCAACCCCGAACCGGCCAGCGACATCTACGCGATGGGCGTGGTGGCCTACCAGATGCTGACCGGCCTGCTGCCCTTTCAGGCCATCGTGCGCAGCCGGGGCGCGACGCTGCCCAGTCCCAGCGAACTGAACCCGCTGCTCAACCCGGCGGCGGACGCGGCGGTTATGCGTGCCACCGAAACCGACCCGGTGCGGCGTTTCAGTTCAGCACGCGAGTTCGCCGATACACTGGCTGCCGCGCTCAAGTCAGTTTCTAACGAGAGCTTTCCAACCATGCACGTCTCGACGGGCAACGCCAACGTCGTCGTGCGCACCATCATCCCCGAGAACCCGTGTAGCGCGTGCGGGCAGGAGAACCGCAGCACGTCGCGCTTCTGCCGCCGCTGCGGGCATCGCCTCGACGACACATCGCCCCTGGTGACGGATGTGTGCCAGGTGGGGTATGTCAGCGACACTGGACAGCAGTTCGAACTGGAAGACAACGAGGATATGCTGTTGATTGCCCAGGGTCTGTGTGCCAATCTCCCGCCGCCGCCGCGCCCATTCGGCCTGTTCGCCGTGGCGGACGGCCTGCGCGGGCCGCAGGGCAAGTCTGCTGGCGGCCACGAGGCCAGCCGGCTCGGCATCGAGACCGTCGCGGATGTGCTGCTGCCGCTTTTATCCACGCCTCTACCATCCCATACGACGCTTTCGCCGGGGGCAGGTTCGCTGATCGTGCCGCACTGGGCGCAAAATGGCGGCAGCGCGCCAACTGCGGCTGCGGATCTCATTCTCGACCAGTGGCTGCGCGAAGCTACGCGCCGCGCAAACCAGGTCATCTATCACTGCAACGCGGACTACGATACGCACATGGCCAGCACGCTGACTGTTGCTCTGGTCTACCGGCGGCACCTCTACCTTACCAGTATCGGCGATAGCCGCGCCTATCATTTCAGTCCGGGCAAAGGTCTGAAACGCATCACCATCGATCATACGCTGAGCGCCGCGAAGCGCGACGGTCGCCTTTATAAACCCGAAGACATCTACACCAGCCCCAAGGGCAAGCAACTCTATCGCTATCTGGGGCAGGCGCACCTCGTGCCGGTCGATACCTTCCACTTTCCGGTGGCGCTGGGCGATCTGCTGCTACTCTGCACCGACGGCCTGTGGACGATGCTGAGCGACGCGCGCCTGGAAGAGATGCTATCGCAAGACAGGGACGGCGATCCGCAGCTGTTAGCACGCAAGCTGGTCGATGAGGCGAACCGGGCTGGCGGCGAGGGCAACGTCAGCGCCATCGTGGTCGGCGTGATGTAAAAAAAGGGCGACCGCGAGGGTCGCCCCTACAAAGACGACGGAATAATAAGAGCTAACGCATCGTATCTTTGTAGGGGCGACCCTCGCGGTCGCCCTGGTTGTCTGAGATCGCCAGCCATGCCCGTAGCACTTCCCCAACGCTCCACGCCTGCGCGAAGCACCCGCCCGGCGTGAAGGGCGGCTCCGGCTCGGCCACCTCGCAGATCGAACCCGCGCAGTTGTCCCACAAGTGCGCAATCAATGGCTGCAACTGGGGAAGTAGCGCGGCTGGATTATTGAACAGGCGTAGATGCACATCGATGTACGCACCCATCAACCAGGGCCACACTGTACCTTGATGGTATGCCTCGTCGCGCTCCTCGCGTTTGCCGTTGAAGTGTGCGTGATAAGCCGGGTCCTGCGGACTCAACGTGCGCAGGCCCATAGGGGTCAGCAGGTGATCCGTCACCTGTTGCAGCATGGAGCGTGTCTGTTCCTCTGAGAGCAGGTGCTGAGTCAGCGACGCTGCGAAGAGCTGGTTGGGGCGCAGGGAAGCATCGCATTTGCCGGGGATGCCGTCCACATCGACCACGTCGTAGAGGTAGCCGCCCTCCTCGTACCAGAAGCGCCGCGCGAAGTTGTCGCGCACCTGTGTCAGCAGCTCGCCGAATTCCAGCGCGTCATATGACAGGCGCATGGCCCAGGTCTCCATGTAGTACAGCGCGCAGTACCACAGCGCGTTGACCTCGACAGGCTTGCCTCTCCTCGGCGTCACGACCCAATCGCCCACCTTGGCATCCATCCAGGTAAGCTGGACTCCCGGCGCGCCCGCGGCCAGCAATCCGTCTGACGGGTCAACGCCGATGCCGTAGAGCGTTCCACGCCTGTGCCACGTGATGATTTCGCTCAGTGTGGGATACAGATCCTTCAGCAGAGACCAGTCATGCGTCGTCGAGGTGTAAGCGTTCAGCGCGTGAAACATCCAGAGTGTGGCGTCGGCGGTATTGTATTCCGGCTCTTCACCGCTATCGGGAAAGCGATTCGGGATTAATCCTTTGTATGTATAGGCCGCAAACGCTTTGAGCAGGCCGCGAGCCTCGCTGTATCTCCCCGTGTGCAGCAGCAGGCCGGGCAGTGAGATCATGCTATCGCGCCCCCAGTCGGTGAACCAGGGATAGCCCGCGATGACGGTTTTGCGATTTGGCGTCAACTTGAGCGTCGCGCTCGGCGCGTGCGACGTGTTGGGTTCAGGACGCGCTACGGTGAACTGGTCGGCGGCCATCACCAGCCGGGCTGCGACCGGGTCCTTCTTGGGCAGATTGAGAGTAGAGCGGTCTGCGACATTGAGCAATTGCTTGACGCGCCGCCGGTGCTTGTCCAACGCCTGGGCGACCGCTTCTTCGTGCCTGTCGCTGCCGAACTCGGCGCTCAGCTCGTCTTCCGCACTGGCAACCAGCGTCACCAGCTTCCCGACCGCCAGCCGTATGCTGAATGTACCGGGCTGGTACACGTCCTCTACGTCGGGCAGTCCGCGCTCGCGGTCGCGCCGGTGCAGGATGTTCCAGTACCAGTAGCCCGTCTCGGCAAAGCTGGCCGACGGCCCCGCGATCAAACGGTAGGGATGAGAACCGCTATTGGCACGGACGAGGCAGCCATTGCCCTCGTTCTCCACCAGAAAATGCCAACCAGCATTACCCCTGGTCGTGCTGTGATGGTCGCGGGACAGGCAGAAGGGGAAGAGCTTCAGCGTGAAAGTGGCGCTGCTGGCTTCTTCATCCAGGATTGGCCGCAGGTCGTACTGTACATATGTCGTATTCTGTCCGTACTCCATCCAGATGCGCTTATCCAGCATGATGTGTTCGTTCAGGCGATAGGAGAAGCAGGGAATATCGCCTTCGAGCGCGAACGAGTCGAGATAGGCGTAGCCGGTCGGGTCAAGAGTACCGTCCTGATATTCATTGACACCCAGCTTGTAGAGGATGCTCTGGCCATGTTCGCCGGCGACCTCGACCTCCTCGTCGAGTTTCGTCACCAGCACGCTGCGTTCGACGGGCGGGCGCAGCGCGGCCACCAGCAGCCCATGATAGCTGCGCGTCGTGGCACCGATGAGCGTGCCGGCCGCGTACCCGCCGAGGCCGTTGGTCACCAGCCATTCGTGATCGAGGCCCGCCTGCGCGTCACCGCACACCGCCCGGTCAAGTGAGAGGTTCCAGGCGTTGGTGGAAGTGGTGCTCATCGCAAAACGTCCTTCATCCGTTTCAGCGCCGTCTCGATGCGCTCTTCCGGCGCGGTCATCGAGATTCGCACGTAGCCCTCACCCGCCGCGCCAAAGTTCGTGCCGGCTGTTAGCAAGATGCCAGTCGTGTCGAAGAGCCAGTTCGTGAAGGCGCGCGAGGTGTAGCCTTGCGGCACGGCAGCCCAGATGTACAATCCTGCCTGAGTGTTCCCCGCGCGGAGCCCAAGTTCATTGCAACCAGCCACTAGCAGGTCGCGGCGGCGGCGATAAATAACGTTGCGCTCTTCAATCCACGACTCCGGCATGTTCAGCGCCTCGATTGCCGCGTATTGGACGGGCCGGAACATGCCACTATCGATATTGCTCTTGAGACTGCCGACCGCCTGCACCAGTTCAGAGTTGCCGACCAGCATCCCCACGCGAAATCCGGCCATATTGTAGGTTTTGCTGAGCGAGTGAAGCTCCACTGCGACCTCGCTGGCTCCCGGAATTTGCAGGATGCTGACGGGGCGTTCCTGCCCAAAATAGACCTCGGCGTAGGCCATGTCATGCAGAATGACGAGGTCGTGCTTGCGCGCGAAGGCCACGGCGCGCTCGAAGAAGGCGCGGCCGGCGATGGCAGCCGTCGGATTGTTTGGGTAGTTCAGCCAGAGCAGGCGCGCCTTCGCCAGCACGTCCGGCGGGATGCTCTCCAGGTCGGGCAGGTAGCCATGCTCCTCGCGCAGGGGCAGCATGTACGGCACACCACCCACGGTAGTCGTGCCGGTGATATAGACGGTGTAGTAGGGATCGGGGATCAGCGAGACATCTCCGGCGTTGAGCACCGCCGCCGCGACGTAAGCCAGTCCCTCCTTCGAACCGAGTAGGGGCAGCATGTCGCGCTCCGGCGTCAGGCGCACGTCGAAGCGGCGCGCAAACCACGAGGCGAAAGCTGCGTGCAGGGCGCGCATGCCAAAATATTCCGGATAGCGGTGATTTTCAGGATTCTGAAGCTCGCGGCACAGCCGATCGACTACCGGCTGCGGCGCAGGAAGGTCAGGGTCGCCCATCGACAGGTTGATGACATCGACGCCAGCCGCCACGCGCTCTGCGATCTTCTTCTTGGCGTCGGCAAAATGGTAGGGTGGCAGATTTGCAATTAAATTGGACAGTTGCACGATTGAACTCCTTAAATAATGCTTCCTTTCGCTCATTATATCCCACTTTGTCGGAGACATGGTATACTTTGTGCATGAATACACCGCGTCGCTTCGAGCGCGAACCAGACGATGTCAATACAACGGTCGAGATAAGCGACCTGCCGGACGATGGACGCAAAGCAGGCCATGCCTCGTCACGTTTTGCGCGGGTGATACTGGCGTTGCAGCGCCCGGCGCACCGGAGTGCCTGGAAGCGAGCCAGCCTCTTTACCCTGATGTTCCTGGTGGTTGTCGCAACCTTGATTATCAGCGGCGGACTGTACGAGCGACAGGTGTCGTTGACGCATCCTCAACTCCTGGTAGCGCCCACCGAGCAACAGAAAGTCTCATTCGCGCACACTGCCTATCTTGCCCATCCCCTGGCATCCTATCTCGGGCACAATGGCGACGTGCTCAACGTGGCGTGGTCACCCGATGGCGCGCGTATAGCAGCCGGGGGCTATGACTCAACTGTGCAAATCTGGAATGCGAATACAGGGCAGAATCTCTTGACCT
Source organism: uncultured Chloroflexia bacterium (assembly GCA_963731975.1). GTDB lineage: Bacteria > Chloroflexota > Ktedonobacteria > Ktedonobacterales > Ktedonobacteraceae > CAVSXS01. The sequence goes on from CAVSXS010000001.1 coordinate 237,270, forward strand.
ACCGGGGTCATAACAATGAGGTGCTGGGTATCGCGTGGTCGCCCGACGGCGCGGTTATCGCCTCGGTCAGCCGCGATGGCACGGCGCAGGTGTGGGATGCCAATACCGGGCGGCGTCTCTTCATCTACCGCGACATTTACAACGGTCATCCGATGGCTATCTACAGCGTGTCCTGGTCGCCCGACGGGAAGCGCATCGCCTTTGGCGACGACAGCGGTCAGGTGCAGGTCTGGAATGTCATCACCGGGAAGCGCCTGCTCACCTATACCGGTCATCACGTGACTGTGCTTGCCGTGGCATGGTCGCCCGACGGCTTGCATATTGCCTCAGGCGGTATTGATCGAACTGTACAGGTGTGGGATGCTCAGACCGGAAAAATGCACGTCTTATACGGAGGTCACAATGATGCCGTGACCAGCATTGCCTGGTCGCCCGATAGTTTCACGATCGCCTCGGCCAGCCTGGACACAACCGTGCGAGTGTGGGGCGCGGCCAGTGGCAACACGTATTATACGTATACCGGTCATACCGACGCGGTCTACAGTGTAGCCTTCTCGCCCGATGGCACGCGCATCGCCTCCGGCAGCGTCGATGGCACGACGCAAATCTTCAGCACCAATCAGGGCAATCCGCTCGTCGCCATCCTCTCCCCGACCATCGGCGTCACCTGGTCCCCCGATAACCTGCGCGTCGCTACCGGCGGCACCGACGGCTACGTCAAAGTATGGCTGTCTCTGTAAATCTCATTCCATCGGTTCCGCTTCGTACCAGTTGTGGCCCTGCTTCATCTCTACCTTGATCGGCACATCCAACTTCGCCACGCCCTCCATTTCGCGCCTCACCATGCGCCGCGTTTTCTCCAGTTCTTCGACGGGCACTTCGAAGACCAGTTCGTCATGCACCTGGAGAATCATGCGCGTTTTCATGCGTTGCTGCTCGACGTGGTGCTGAATGCGGATCATGGCGATCTTAATCAGGTCGGCGTTGCCGCCCTGGATGGGCATGTTGATGGCCTCGCGTTCGAGCGCCTGTCGCTCGCTGAAAGGCAATCCGTGCATGTCAGGGAAGAATCGTTTGCGCCCGTAGAGCGTGTTCACGTAACCCTGCTTGCGCGCCTGGTGCAGTGTGCTATCGACGTAGTCCTTGATACGTGGGAAGGTTTCGTGGTAGCGGCGGATAAACTCGGCGGACTCGGCGTTGGACATGCCCGTTACCTGCGCCAGCCCGAAGGCCGATTGCCCGTACAACACTGCGTAGACAACCGTCTTGGCAAGTCGACGCTGATCCTTCGTGACCTCAGTAAGTGGTACGTTGAAGAGCGAGGCCGCCGTAATAGTGTGAATGTCCTCGTCGTTATTGAAGGCTTCCACCAGGCGGGCTTCGTGCGTGATGTGAGCCAGGATGCGCAACTCGAATTGCGAATAATCGGCGGTCAGCAGCGTGTAGCTCGGGTCGGCGAGGAAGGCGCGCCTGATCTGCCTGCCCACCTCGGTGCGCACGGGGATGTTTTGCAGGTTGGGGTTGCTCGACGAGAGCCGCCCGCTGGAAGCAGTCGTCTGGCTGAAGGTCGTATGCACGCGCCCCGTCACGGGGTCCATCAGCGCCAGCAGGCCATCGACGTAGGTGGATTTGAGCTTGCTAAGCTGGCGATATTCGAGCAGGGAATCGACCATGGGATGCTTGCCGCGCAATCCCTCGATGACATCCGCGCTGACCGAAAAGCCGGTTTTGTTCTTCTTGCCGGAGGGCAAGCGTAGTTCCGTGAAGAGGATGTCGCCAAGTTGCTTCGTCGAATTGATGTTGAAGCGATGCCCGACCGAGTCGTAGATGGTCGTTTCGAGCGCGCCGATCTGCTCGCTGAGCCGCTCGTCGAGCTGGCGCAAGAAATCGCCGTCGAGTGCGACGCCGAAGATCTCCATCTGCATCAGCACGGGCAGCAAGGGCATCTCGATGGAGTAGAAGACATCCAGCAGGTTGTTGCGCCGCAGTTCCTCGCTGATGGGCGTGACGAGCCGCAGCGTCATATCGGCGTCGGCCCCCGCGTAGTCTGCCGCCTGCCTGATGGAAACCTGCGCCATGCTGATGGCCTTGCTACCCGTGCCGATCAACTGCGCGATGGGTGTCATGACGTGTCCCAGGCGTTGAAACACCTGGTCCTTCAGCCCCAGCCCTCGCCTTCCGGGGTCGGTCAGGTAGGCTCCCACCATCGTATCGAAGGTTAGCCCGCGCACCGCGACGCCGTTGCGCAGCAGCAGTAGCATGTCGTACTTGGCGTTGTGCATGTACTTATGAATGGCGGAGTCTTCCAGTACAGGCTTCAACTGTTCCAGCACGTAGGACAGGGGCAACTGCGTTCCGGCCTCCTGCCCATCCAGGGTGTGCGTATGCCCGACGGGGATATAATAGGCTTCGCCGGGAGCCATCGCGCATGAGATACCCACCAGTTCAGCGTGCCAGGGGTCTTCCGACGTCGTCTCGGTATCCAGGGCCAGCGCGCCCGCACCGCGAATGCTCTGCGCCAGCACGTGTAGCGCCTCTTCGCTGTTGACGATCAGCGTGCTGGTCTGCATGGATGCCTTCGCGTCCATGAAAAGCAGGTTGATCTCCGGCGCGGCCCCGCTTTGGGAGATGGAGGGAAGGCGCAGCTTGCGCACTGTCTCCTGGGCCGGCATGAGCGTACCGAACAGGCTCGGTTGCATGACTTCCTCGTCCTCCTCCTCGACTGCGACTCCGCCGGTTGCCTGTTGCGCGGCGGCAGGCGATGCTGGCAGGCTGACGCTGGTCATATCGGGCGGCGCTGGCGGCTTCATAATCGTAACCATACCGACGGGCGGAGCGCTCAGCAAGTCCTCCTCCTGCGCCTCTGTTTGCACCTCGGTGGTTTCGGTCTCCCGGGCCGCTTCGCGCGCCTCCTGCGCAGCTTGCGCCGTCTCCGCTTTACCCGGGCCGCCGGGGATTTTATCGACCAGCGTGCGGAATTCCAGTTCGCGGAAAAGCGCTACGGCCTGCTCGCGGTTAACCTGCCCGATGCGGCTGGCTTCCAGGTCGAGCTGCACCGGCGCGTCCAGCACGATGATGGCAAGCTGTTTGGACTGGCGCGCCAGGTCTTCTTTACCACGCAGCAGGCGTTGCTCCTTTGGCGAGAGTTCGTCGATATGCGCCAGCACGCCTTCCAGGTTGCCGTAAGCGGAAAGTAGCTTTGTAGCGGTTTTCTCACCTATGCCGGACACACCGGGGATGTTATCGGAGGTATCGCCCACCAGCCCTTTGAAGTCCGGCACGCGCTTCGGAGGCAGCCCATAGCGCGCCTTCACCTGCGCCTCGTCGTACTCCACGACATCGCTGATGCCGCGCTTGGCGACGAGTACCTTCACATGCTCGTTGACCAGTTGTAAGGTGTCCATATCGCCCGTCAGGATGATGCTGTCGAGTCCCATCTGCGTTGCCTGGACGGAGAGCGTGCCGATGATGTCGTCTGCCTCGAAGCCATCCTTCTCGTAGATAGGAATGCCGAAGGCCTCGACGACCTCGCGGATGCGCGCGAACTGCGGGCGCATGATGTCTGGAAGCGTGGGTCGATGCGCCTTGTATTGTGGGTACGAAATGTGGCGAAAAGTGGGCGATGGCCGGTCGAACGTCACAGCGATATAGTCCGGCTTTATATCGGCAAGTCCTTTGATAAGAATGGAGGTAAAGCCAAAAGTAGCATTGACCACCTCGCCCTTGCTCGTGCTCAGATCTTCCGGCACGGCGTGAAATGCGCGGTGAATCATGGCATGTCCGTCGATTATCATCAACGTCTTGCGCTTGCCCTGTTTTGTATTTGCCCGCTCGGCTGTTGCCGGAGCCTGTGTTGTCTCTGTCTTCTCTGTCTCGCTCATACCACTTCCTATTCTTTCCCTTCCGCCAGAATGCGGTAATTCCCCGTCGTTCCATCTTCCCAGGCGCACAGCCGCGCGGCGCTGGGCCGTCCTGCCTCTGTTTCGATCAGGGCGAAGACATAGCTGGTCGTGTCGCGCAGTGGGCTGGCCGCCTCGTCTGGTGTCCGCAGCCACTCCACCAGCGCCGGTGTGACCTCTTCGCCAGAGGGAATGGTCGTATGCCTCGTCCAGGATGCTGTGTTGAGATAGACCTGCGCGTGCTGCGTGCTGCCTGGGACGCCGTCGCAATACAGGTGATGCGTGTGACCGGCAATCGCGTAGCGCAGTGAAGGATCGCTGCGTAAGATCTGCTGCATGCCAAGCGTGACCTTGTGGTTGGCCGGGTCAACCGCGCGCTCCAGGATAGCGCGCACCGCCTCGACCGGGGGCTGTTCCAGCGCAGCGAGCAGCGCGATATATTCCTTGATATTCTCTGCCTGCAGGTCTTGCTGCCCATTCTCGTGTGCGCGCAGGAAGGCATCGACAGCCTGCCAGCCCGTCTGACGATCCAGCATGTTCTGCTGGAATGCAGCGAAATCGAGGATAGCTCGCTGGAAGAACTTCACAGGGATCAATTCCTCGCCCGGATCAAGTCCCTCCAACGCGACGCGCGGGTAGGAAAGCATTGTCATAGCGCGCTGCGCCGTCTCGATCACGATGGGCGGGTCGAGTAAGCAGAGCAGCGCGATCTGACGTATGCTGCCAACTCCCGGATCGAAGTGGTCGAAATAGGGATAGCGCAGGCTGACGGGCGAGGAGACACGCTGGAAATATTGCGTGCCGACCGGCAGCGTGAGTCGCTCAGGGCGCGGCGAAAGCGGTTGCCCCTGCTCGTCCCACGCATCCTGGGCGTAGTTCCAGAAATCAAAATGATGCCCGTGCTCGATATACACATCGGGGAGTGGCCGGTAGAAGCGCGTTTCGCTGAAGTCGATCTTTGGCGCGCGGCCTTCGCCGCATATGGCGCGGCATATCGTCTCTTGCGCCTGCGGAAAGACCAGCTCGATATCGTGGTTGCCAGCAATGAAGGTAACGAAGCGACCCGGCACGCGCAGAAAACGCTTCAGCGCTTCAAAGAATGCGCCGTGATGCGCAATAATCGTCGTCAGCTTTTCACGCGCGATGGCCGGCGTGCTGATACCATCTCCTGGATATGGCTGAACGGTAAGCAGGTCGAAACAATCGCCGTTGATGATCAACTCGACGCAATCTGAATCGCCCAGAGAACTACCCGGCTCCGTAGCGCTCAACAACCCATCAAAGGCGGCCTGCTGCTCCCGCCCAAAACCATCGAGTATGGGATGCCCATCGGCAAGGTGAAGATCGCTTATTACTAACGTGCGTTTTAGCATACAACCCTCCTGACGGCTTCATTTTAGTATATTTGGAACCGATCTGTATAGTATAGGTAACTGGCAAGCGGTGATATTCTAGGATAGAACTGGCGTGCCAGCAATGTATTCGTCATGTACCAGATGTAAAGGTGCCATATGCCACGACGTAACTCTACAATGGAAAAGCTCCCCACGGAGCACGTTCACAACCACAAACAGCCTATAGGAGTGCATAAAATGGTCGAGGATTTAGAAGAATTGTTGACCGTGCGCGAAGTTGCCCGCCGCCTGCGCGTTGATGACACGACCGTGCGCCGCTGGATCAAAAACGGTGCGCTCGAAGCAATCACGCTGCCTCACAGGGGAAAAAGGCAGGCGTACCGCGTCAAGCAATCCACAATGGAGAAGCTACTGCAAAACCCGATTTTGCCGGAGTAGCCATCTTACGTAAAGCAAGGTGTTTGATCGCTAAAAATGGCCTGGCGTCACATGTGATGCCAGGCCATTTTTAGCGATCAAACACTTATCTATCCACATATAGCTATAGGTTGCAAGGATACACTGAGAGTAAGCAAGAAGCGAGAACACCTTGACGCCACGGGAGCGCAGAGACGTGCTCCTGGTGTTTTTAGCAAAACTATTCAGGAGATCCTTGGCTATGAAAATTGCCATCACAGGCGGGGCGGGCTTTGTCGGCGCTCATCTCACGACGGCCTACCTGGACGCCGGTCATGATGTATTTGTTATCGATTCCCTGGTGAATGACTCCTGCCAGTCCATCAACACCCTGGATTCCCGCGCGCGTTTTTACCACCTGGACATCCGCGATGAACGGTTGCAGAAAATCCTCCAGATGGAGCGACCAGATGTTGTCAGCCATCACGCGGGCCAGCAGGCAGCATTGTATAGCGAACAGGCGCTGAGAGACGCCGATATGCAGATTCGCGGCCTTTTGAACGTGCTGGATGCCTGCGTCAGCGCCTCCGTAAGCAAACTGATCTTTGCCTCCAATGGCACGAGCATGTATCGCCCGTTGCCGCTTTCGGAATACGCGCAGCAGGACTATCCCGCGCTCAAAGAGGATGCGCCGCTCTGCCCGCAGCGCCCCAGCGACATCAGCAAGGTCGCCGGCGAGTGGTATGTGCGCTACTACACGCGCGCCTATGCCCTGGAGCACACGATCCTGCGTTACGCCGATATCGTCGGTTCCACCGGTCAGGCCAGCAACATCGAACAGCACCCGTGCCTCTACTTCGCAACCATGCTGGCCGAGTCGCAACGTCCCATCATTCGCGGTTCCGGTCAGCAGGTGCGCGACCATGTATTTATCGACGATGTCGCGCAGGCCAACCTGTGCGTGCTGGAAAAGGGCAAGAACAGCACGCTGCATGTCAGTTCCGGCCAGGGCTACGCGCTGGACACGATCTTCTGCGCCGTCGCGCAGCAGCTCGCCAGCCCGCTGCTCCCCGTCTACCTGTCGAGCGAGCATACTGAGCCGACCGCCGTTGTGCTGGACAACACGCTGGCTCGCCAGCAGCTCGGCTGGCAGCCGCAGGTCAATTTCTCCGAGGGCATCCGGCGCACCGTCGAGTCTGCGATCGCCAACCGCGCACCCGCTCTCGCGCCGGAAAGCTATGTGACTATGACCGAGCGCATCGAAGCCGCTGTACTGGTGTAAATGGGACGACCTTACAGCAGTTGGTCAACGAGAGACTGCTTTGTGCTACACTATAACGAGGAGATATTTGTCTCTCTAGTGTTCCCCGGAGGATAATCTCGTTGACCGTACTAAGCCGTCTCATGGGTAGGCTGGCGAACTTGCCTCGCGCCGAGACCTATGACATAATCGTGGAACGCAAGCTTCCGGCAGCGATGCCGGATGGCGTCATATTGTTGTCGGATCGCTACTACCCGCGTGGGGCTGCTCAACCGCCGACCATTCTGGTACGCACCCCCTACGGACGCGGTGGCTTTTTTGGTATGATGTTTGCCCGGCTATATGCTGAACGCGGCTTTCAGGTCGTGATCCAGTGTACGCGCGGCACGGCTGACTCAGGTGGGCGACTTGACCCCTTTGGCACCGAGCATGATGATGGGCTTGCTACGCTGGCCTGGATCAAGCAGCAGCCCTGGTTTCATGGCAAACTGGCGACCAATGGCCCCAGCTACCTCGGCTTTGTGCAGTGGGCTATTGCGTCTGAGGCCGGGTCAGATGTTCAGGCGATGGGCATCCAGGTCAGCACCGCCGAGTTCCGCAGCCAGACCTACACGGGCGAATCGTTCGCGCTAGGTACCGCGCTGTCCTGGACGAATATGATGGCGGACCCACGTCGCTCTGCCTCTATCGGCCAGACATTAGGAGCGGGCCGCAAGCTGCAACCGCTCTTTTCCCATCTTCCGCTCAATGAAGTAGACGCGCTCGCCACCGGGAAGCACGTTCCCTTCTTCCAGGAATGGCTCGAACATACCGAGCCGGGTGACGAGTACTGGCAAAAGCGCGATTTCAGCGCCCAGGTCAAGGAAATCACAATTCCCATCAACCTCGTGGGCGGCTGGTACGATATCTTTCTGCCATGGATGTTGCGAGACTACCGCGTGTTGCGCGATGCAGGGCAGCAGCCCTACCTGACCATCGGCCCCTGGGCGCATGCGTCGCAGGGATTGATGAAAGAGGCGCTGCATGAAACGCTGGCCTGGTTTCGAGCGTATCTGCTCGGAGACCTCAGCGGCCTGCGCCGCTTGCCCGTGCGTCTCTACGTCACCGGCGCGAATAGCTGGCGTGAATTTTCAGACTGGCCTCCGCCGGGAACGATGCAGCGGCGTTACCACCTCCAGTCCGGCTCCGGCCTCGCTACCGAAAGCCCACCGGCATCCGAGCCGGACAGCTATCGCTACGACCCGGCCAATCCGACGCCATCGGTGGCCGGTCCGCTGCTCATGGGCAAGGCACTGCCGACCGACAATCGCCAGTTGGAGACGCGCCCGGACGTGCTGACCTATACGACAGCGCCTCTTGAGCAAGATATGGAGGTCATCGGACCGGTACAGGCAGATCTTTACGTGCGCTCCAGCTTGCAACATACTGACTTCTTCGTGCGCCTGTGCGATGTCGATGCGCAGGGGAAATCGATCAACGTGTGCGATGCATTGCAGAGGCTCATGCCTGGCCGCCCGGAACCGCTGCCCGATGGTACGCTGCGTGTGACCTTCGACCTGTGGCCTACCGCGCATCGCTTCCGCAAAGGCCATCGCGTGCGTGTGCAGGTGTCGAGTGGTGCGCATCCACGCTACGCGAGAAATACCGGCAGCGGCGAACCGTTGGCGACAGCCACGAAGCTCATAATGGCCAACCAGTCGATCTATCACGATCCTGAGCATCCCTCTGGCATCGTGCTCTCGTTATTAGAAGAGTAACAATTAGAAGAGTAAAAGGAACATAGGATAGTCATATGAATACAACGATGCAAGGCAAAATTTGCCTGGTGACGGGCGCTACCTCCGGCATTGGCAAGACAACGGCGCTGGGCCTGGCGCGCATGGGTGCGACCGTCGTCATGGTAGCGCGCGACAGCGCCAGAGGCGAGGCTGCACAGAGCGAGATCAAGGCGCAGAGCGGCAATCAGAACGTCGATTTGCTGCTGGCCGATCTATCTTCGCAGCAGTCCGTTCGGCAACTCGCCGAGCAATTTAAGCAGCATTACACGAGCCTGCACGTGCTGGTCAACAACGCCGGAATGTTCATCTTGCGACGGCGCACGACCGATGACGGGCTGGAGATGATGTTCGCCGTGAACTACCTCGCGCCGTTCCTGTTGACCAATTTGCTGCTGGACGTACTCAAGGCCAGCGCGCCATCCCGCGTCGTCAACGTCAGTTCCAACTCCCACGAGGCGGGCTATCTCAACATGGACGATCTGCAATCAGAGAAGGGCTACCGTATGATGCGCTCCTACGGGCAGTCGAAGCTGGCTCTTGTACTCTTCACCTACGAGCTGGCGCGCAGGTTGGAAGGTAGCGGTGTGACGGTCAACGCCCTGCATCCCGGCTTCGTCTCCACCAATATCGGGCAGACCGGCCTGGGCGCTGTTGGGCGCGCGGCTGCAAAGTCTGTCACATCCCTGTTCGGCATCAGTCCGGAGGAGGGCGCGAAAACCTCGCTCTACCTGGCATCCTCGCCCGATGTGGCGGGCGTCTCCGGCAAATACTTCGTGAAGAGCGTCCCACGGCGCTCCGCGCCCATCTCCTACGACGAGGCGCTGGCACGCCGCCTGTGGGACGAGAGCGTCAGGCTGGTACACCTGACGGAAAGCCAGCGCGTCTAGATCATCTCCATAGCTGCCGCGCGTTCCGGTGAAGCATTGCGGATGTAGAACCCCCATTGACCTTGTGTCTCTCCATAGCGGTCGAGGATACGCTGCATCTCGCCGGGCGCGAGCGGCTGGCCGTTGTTGTAGACCATCGACGCCGCTTTGAGTAATTCCTTGTCGGTGGCCGATAGCTGTTCCATGCGTCCCAGGCCGCGTGCCAGGATGAAGTGCGCCGACCATTCGCCAATGCCCCGGATGCCTCGAATGCGTGCCGCAACCTCGTTGTAATCGCCGTCACGCAAAAACTGCTCGTCCGCTTGTATGAAGAATTCGATCACGGCGCGCAGGTATTCCACCTTGCGCCCGTTACGCACGACTGTCAGTAGCTCGTCGTTCGACACCTCCGCGAGTTGCTCGACTTCCGGGAAGGCCGCGTATGTCCCACCCGGTAGGGTGATACTCGTCCCCCAGCGCGCGACCAACGCCATCTTGACGCGCTGCGCCATGCGCCAGGGAATGCGCTGTCCCAGTACGGCCCAGCAGGCTATCTCGAACGGCGTCAGAAACTTCGGCTGGTGCAGCCCGTAGAGCCGCTCGACAACGGGCGCGAAAGGTGGGTCGGCCTGCGCGATAGCGTAGAATGTCTGCAAGTCATCGTCCAGGCTGAGGAAGAAACGCACGCGGTCGGCAACGCTGGCATGTTCCTCTCCGCTCAGCGGCTGCTCTGACCACAGCGTGTAGGCCAGTCGCGGCTGCTCGACCGTACCGGCGCTGCGCACCTCGAAAGCAACGGCGCGCCCGTGCAGCGTAATCGCCTTCGTCACCGCGTCAAATCCGATCTCCTGCTCTCCCGCCGTCGGCCCAAAGCCGTGCAGAAATCCCAGCGTTTTCGTATAGTCAAATGGCGATCGCGCCGTCAACGTGCCCGTAACCGTATGAAGCTGACTCGTTGTCATCATGGGTGATTCCTCCTTTTGATGCTGAACTCTTTAATAAGAAGAGTATAGCAGAAGTCAGTGACAGCGGTATGTCAGTAGCTATCTTTCAACTTTTCTCCTCCCCTCGCGTACATGTGGTAAGTTATTTATGAGCAGAAATCATCATGTATTCACGATCGAGGGAAGAGGAACAGCGTATGGAGGATATCAAGAATGTCGGTAGTACAGGCAGTGCTCCGACAGCAGCGAGCCATGTGACAAGCAAACTTTCGCCAGAGCCAGGCGAGGCGAACGCAAATGCTACAGACACTACCAGTAGTGCAGCGACAGCCATCCGGGAATTGCAGCTCGTCGTTGTCGAGGGATTCCAGGTGGGACGTGGCGCGGCGCGCATCGACCCGGTGGATATGACGCGGCTGGGCTGCCAGGCAGGTGATACAATCCTGATAACGGGCACGCGAACTACCGCCGCGAAGGTTGTGCCGATGGGTGTGATGGATCGCGGCCAGCAGGCCATCCAGATGGATAGTCAGGTGCGCCAGAACAGCGCGTCTGGCCTTGGCGAGCGCGTGGCGGTGCGCAAGGCGCGCGTGCAGAACGCCGAAAAGCTCGCCCTGCTTCCGCTTACGGGCGGCACGCCCATCCAGGAGACCGATCTACAGTATATCGCGCGTTACCTGGTCGGCCAACCCGTCACCATTGGCGACCTGCTGCGCGTCGGCACGCCGGGGACCGCGCCCCGTGAATTCCTCATTATCAGCACAACACCTGCTACTCCCAGCTATAGCGTCAATAAGCGCGTGACCGGTGACCTGGATGCGCTTGTCCCTCCGCCGACACCAGAGCAGCAAATGACGGATGTCGAGGCGGTCATCGTGCAGCAGGGAACGCTCGTGCGGGCGCAGGCGCGCGGCGCGACGCGCCTCGCTGGTCTGGGCCACATCAGCTACGAAGATATTGGCGGCCTGGGCAAAGAACTCCAGCGCATTCGCGAGATGATCGAGCTACCGTTGAAGTACCCGGCAGTCTTTGATCGCCTGGGAGTCGAGCCGCCCAAAGGCGTGCTGCTGTATGGCCCTCCCGGTACGGGCAAGACGCTGATCGCTCGCGCGGTCGCATCCGAGACGAACGCGGCCTTCTTCGTCATCAACGGCCCCGAAATCATGAACAAGTTTTATGGCGAAAGCGAATCGCGGTTGCGCGGTGTCTTCCAGGAGGCGCAGAAGCGCGCCCCCAGCATCATCTTCATCGATGAACTGGACGCGCTGGCTCCCCGTCGCTCCGATACGGGCGGCGAGGTCGAGCGGCGCATCGTTGGGCAGTTGCTGGCGCTGATGGACGGGCTGGCCTCGCGCGGCCAGGTCGTTTTGATCGGTGCGACGAACCAGCCCAACGCCCTTGACCCGGCTATGCGCCGACCGGGCCGCTTTGACCGCGAGATTTCGTTGCGCGTGCCGGATGTGCGCGGGCGCACGGAAATTTTGCAGATACACAGCCGGGACGCGGCATTGTCTGGTGAGATCGATTTCGCGCGACTGGCACAGTTGACGCCCGGCTTCGTCGGCGCGGACCTCGAAGCTCTATGTCGCGAAGCCGCCATGATCGCTTTGCGGCGCGTCTTGCCGCATATCGATTACGAGAAGGGCTACATACCCTACGAGACGCTGGTCAACCTGAACATCACCATGTCCGACTTCCAGGCCGCGCTGCGCGAGGTTGAGCCTTCCACCACGCGCGAGGTGTATGTTGAGATCAGTGAGACATCCTGGGACGATATCGGAGGACTCAGCAAGGTCAAAGATAACCTCACCGAAGGCGTCGAATGGCCGCTGCGGTACCCCGAAATCTACGCTCACGCGAGGGTTGAAGCACCGCGCGGCGTGCTGCTCTCCGGCCCGCCAGGATCGGGCAAAACCCTCATCGCTCGCGCCCTGGCGAACCAATGTGAGGCCAGCTTCATCTCTATCAAGGGACCCGAACTGCTCTCAAAGTGGGTCGGCGAGTCGGAGAAGGGCATCCGCGAGGTCTTCCGGCGCGCGAAGCAGGCTGCGCCCTGCATCATCTTCTTCGATGAAATCGACGCGCTGGCCCCCCATCGCGGCGGCGAGATGGACGGACACTCCGGAGACAGGGTCATCGCGCAACTGCTGACCGAGATGGACGGCGTCGAAGGACGCGAAGGCGTGATTGTTGTCGCGGCCACCAACAGGCCGGAACTGATCGACACGGCCTTGTTGCGCCCTGGCCGTTTCGACCTGGTGGTCGAGCTGGCCTATCCTGACGAGAGCGAGCGCCGCGCCATCTTCGCCATTCACACGCGCGGCAGGCCACTCGCGCCGGAGATCGACCTTGATGAACTGGCGCGCCAGACGGCAGGACGCAGTGGCGCGGACATCGAGGCCATCTGCCGCCGCGCTGCCCTGCTGGCCCTGCGTGACTGGATCGCGCCAAAGCTGACGCCGGGTCGCGTGCTGGTGACGGAAGAACCCCAGGAAATCCGATCTACTTCGCAACCGCTGACCTCAACGCCGGCATCATCTGCCGCGCCCATCGCGCCCGTTACTCCTCTGGTGATTCGCCCGGAGCATTTCACCATCGCGCTCGATGAGCAGCGCGAGCGTTTTGCCGCGCAGGACCTGGCGATAGGGTCCAGGCTGCGCAAAGAAGCAGGCCGCCAGCGTTTAATGGAGATGGCAGCCAATGTCGATGCCGGTGGCAAACGACCGTTGCGCGGGTTCCGTCTCTGGCTGGCGCGTTTGTTCGGCCTGGTGTAAGAGAATCCCGCGCAGTGCGGCAAAAGTACTCCTTTTAACATTGTTGTGTTTTACGTCATAACATTGTTATTACAGGATATGCTATCTTGCTGCATACAATGTTGTGTTTTGCTTGGATTACCTACTGGCTACCCACTTACAATTTATTATAGTACTATGTTATAATAGCAGTAGAGAGCGATTTGTGATGAAGCGAAGGGAGAGGAATCGATGCCATTATCATCATTTTCCGATCAGCCCTCTTCCGCCTACTCAGAAAAAGTGATAGAAGCTTATCTGAAGGCCATCCATACCATTGATGACCGCGTGACGCCCTTCCTTGGAAAAGCCACCACTCGTGTGCTGGTACAGGGATCGGCCAGACGTCTTTCCGAGATGTACCCCTTTCTCCAGTTCCTCGAAAAATTGCCGTATACCGAGGTGGTCCCTTCGGTTATTCGAGAACAATTTGGAGGTGTAGCGCCATCGTTGCTTGCGGAAGCGCTGAATGCTCTCTTGCAGGAATGCTTCGAGGGCCTGCGGGAGTTGACCGGAAACCTCATTGTGCCACCGTTGCATGATGAAATCACGCGACAACTTGAACAAATGCCGTAAGCAGGCTAAATGGAGGGTAGCGTGCAACCACAGTCGGAGGTCACAACAAGCGCGAACCGCTCCCTCGTCGAAGACAATACCGATCGTTTGACGGCGCTCCGCCAGCAGATGGAGTTCCTCAACACGATTGGAAAACGTTTTGTCGCGGCGATCGATAGATTTCACGTACATCACGCGCTGCTGGCTACCCTCCAGGAACTGTATCATTTTACTGCCTGCTCCATCCTGCTTGAAGGCGATCCTATCGAACTGACCTTCAACCTGTCCATTATCCCTTGCTACCCTTTGAGTAAATCCTTCCTTCAGGCTATGATCGAGCGCATCGCGCGTGCCGCCGAGGTGATGGGTTTCACCGGCATCACGGCGGAAGAACTGGCGATGCTGGCCTACTTCGACGCACCCGACGACCTGGCCCGTTCGATGCTTTCGAACCACCCCGTAGCGACCAGCATCGGTGACTTTCTGAACATCCCCTTGACCGTCGAGAATCGCATCATCGGGGTACTCAGCCTCTTCGACGAACACGAAAACGCCTTCGATACCGATCTACTGCAATTGACAACCATGATCGCCGACTACGCCGCCGTCGCCCTGGACAATGTGCGCCTGCGCGAGCGCGAAATTGCGTTATGGCGAGAAGCCGAACTTGAACGCCAGCGCCTCGAAGCAATTATCGGCAGCATGGCAGAGGGACTGCTTATCACGAATGGATTGGGCGCCATCACCTCCCTGAACGATTCAGCGCAGCGCTTGTTGACTCAAGCGGGATTACAGGTAGCGCAGGTGGTATCGGTCCCACTGCGCTCGCTGGCCGACCGCGACGGGGCGCAATTGTTGGAGGGGCTGGCCAGCATTTTCGAGCAGGCGCTCACCGGTAAGATCGTCATGAACCGCGAAGTCATTGCCGGGTCGAGCGACGAGTCCGTGCCATTGACGCTCAGCGTCAGTGCGGCCCCGCTCTACGATACGAACCTGACGCGCACCAGTTTGCTCGGCGTGGTGGCCGTTCTCAACGACATCACCTCGCATAAGCAAATCGACAAGCTCAAGGACGAGTTCGTCTCCATCGTATCGCACGAGCTGCGCACGCCACTCACGGCCATCAAAGGCTACACCCAGCACCTTATCCGGCGCATCGAGCGGCGTTTGCGCGACAGCCGCCAGGCTCAACCTCCGCACGCACTGTCTGAACTGCCTGAGAGCTACGATTTGCGCAGCCTGAATATCGTGCAGAGCCAGACCGATCACCTGGAACGGCTGGTGAATGATCTGTTAGACCTGTCTCGCGTCCAGTTGGGTGATCTACAACTGCATTTCTCCAGCTTCTACCTGGCCGATGTGCTGGCCGAGTCCGCGCGGCAGGCGCAGGTCAGTGCGGATCAGCATAACATTTATCTGGAAATCGATACACACGATAGCAAGATTGTCGCCGACAAGTTGCGCGTGAGTCAGGTCGTCGGCAACGTGCTGGATAACGCCGTGAAGTATTCGCCGCAAGGCAGGCAGGTCAAGGTCAGGTTGCAGGAGCAGGGCAACGAGTACCTGGTCAGCGTCAGTGACCAGGGCATCGGCGTACACCCGGAATACTTCGATCATATCTTCGAGCGCTTCTATCGCGTGCGCAATACCACCAGCCAGCAATTTTCGGGAATTGGCATGGGTCTGTATATCGCAAAAGTCATTGTCGAGGCGCATGGGGGGCGCATCTGGCTCACAAGCAATCAGGGCAGCGGCAGCACCTTCTACTTCACGCTTCCCCGCGTGCCTCGCACGACAACGCTGCAAGCCCCGTCGCTTGATTAAAATGCTCGTAGCAGGTCTGTCGGGTTCGAGTCGAAGCGGTCACGCAGGTACGAGATGCCGAAGGCGGTAAAATGGATTGAGGCCCAGCTTGCCCGCAGAAATTGAATCGTGCGCAGCACGCGCGCCTCGCCCCACAGTGGATGACGCAGGTCGCGCAGCGCGCTCCGCAGGTCGCCTATGCTCGTCAGCAGGACGCAGCCGCCGATCACCAGGATTTCAACCAACGGGTGATGTGGCAGCGTCAGCGGGCTGGGCAATGAGCTGAACAGGCCGATGTACAGGATGATCGCGGAGACCGCAACCGGGAACATCGCGCTGAACAGGATGAAGAACGCCGAGGGTTCGTTGAGATAGAGCGTGCTGAAGCCGAGCGGGCCGATAGCCCACCCGATCATCGGATCGTTCCTCAGCGCCGCGATCAGCAATTTGACGCACGCTACCAACCCGATCCAGAGAATGACAAAGCCGATCAACCCCAGGAGGTTGTTGATATGAACGCTGCTGTGTACTACCGGCATGAACTTCTCCTTGCGCTAGCTCCGCCTCAGGTTGAGTTTCCTCTATCTACTATTATAAGCATAATTACGTAATCGGCAACATTCTGGTAACATGCGACTACGACGAAATAGCCCAGCCGCCTTCACCTACCAGCGGGACGAAGAGACAGCCTCCGAGCGAATACATCTCTTGCCCCCAGGACGCGCGGCGCACCAGCAGGAGTTCCTGCCGCTCAGACCCTCCCACGGGGATGACCATCAGTCCCCACATGGCGAGTTGCTCGTACAAATAGTCGGGAATACCGGGCGCTGCGGCTGTGACGAGGATGCGGTCATAAGGAGCCTCATCGGGCCAGCCCAGCGACCCATCACCTATATAGATGGTCACGTTTCCCATACCCAGTTTTAACAATCGCTTCGCTGCCATCAGCGCTAACTGCTGGATGCGCTCGACGCTGTAGACCCACGCCGCCAGGCGCGACAGGATGGCCGCCTGGTAGCCTGAGCCGGTGCCGATCTCCAGCACGCGCTCGTGTCCTTGCAGGCGCAGCGCCTGGGTCATCGTCGCCACCATTAAGGGCTGCGAGATGCTCTGTCCCATGTAAATCGGCAGGGCGCGGTCTTCATACGCCAGGGCATGGTGCGGTTCCTCCACGAAGGCTTCGCGTGGAATGCTTCCAATCGCGGCAAGCACCCGTTCATCGTGGATACGTGACGCGCGCAGCGAGTCGATCAACTGCTGCCGTTTTTCCTCAAAATCCTGCGCCATACGTGCGTCATCCATGCTATCAAGACAAAGGAAGGTGTCTTTACGTCAAGTGTAGTGTGTAACATGGGGATAGTCAAGCTCAAAGATGAGAAACGGGAGAAGGCAAGTGTAACGTGGCCGCGCGGCCACGTTACACTTGCCTTCTCCCCTAGCTCTATTTCCGAAACTGCGCAACTTTCTGTTCGACATCGATGCCCATCAGGCGTGCGAGGTTGCCGCCCAGAATCTTCTTCTTGGCTTGCGTGGTCAACTGTGGGTAGCCGTAGCCGGCCACCATGTCTTCCGGCAGTTCGAAGTTCCAGAAGGCATCAAGCGCCCAGCGCGGGTGCCAGATGGGAGTTTCGCCGCCGTAGAGGATTTTGTCTTCGCCGCACCAGAACATCAGCTTGCCCATGTTCTCCGCGAATTGACGCGGGGCGCGCACGATGAAGTTAAGCGTGGCAGCAATCGAGGCATACAGATTGGGGTAGCGCACCAGTTGCCAGCAGATCTCATCGATGAAAGGCAGGCCGACATGGAAAATGATGAAGTTGATGTCGGGGAAGTTGGCGGCGGCTCCGTCCATGTCCCACGCCTGCGTGTGCTCGATGGGCTGCGGACCTAGCGGCACGCCCTTATGCACCCCGATGGTGTGGATGCCCAGTTCGAGCGCCTTTTCAAAGACGGGGTAGGCCACACGCGGGTCGTCCATGCGCCAGGGGAACGGCTCGCCATAGTCGTAGCGCACATTATAGAACTTGAAGGCTTTCGCGCCATATTCCTTCACCTGGCGCTCCATCAAATCAAGCGCTTTCTTACCCTCCAACGGATTGACCGAGCCCCAGAAAACGGCGCGGTCGGGATATTTCTGCGCCATAGCCGCGCACTTTTCCCACTGCGACAGTCCATCGTAGAACAGGTCGGTGAGCGGTAATGGCTGTGCCACAATCATATCCGTTCCCGATTCCTCGAAGACCATCTGGGCTATTTCGTCGATGTTCCACTCGCGCAAGAATTCTTCAGGACCCAGCATTCGCTCGCCCGGCGGCGTCAGCACCTGGTGGAAGGCGTAGAGGTGGTTGATGAACATCTGGCCGGGCTTGCCGAAAGCGTTTTTCATGTCGAAGTTGAAGACGTGGCACACACAGTCGAAGACAAAGGCATCGTTGTCCAGCATGATGTACTCCTTTCGTACATGTCAAAATAGCAACCTTGCAGGGCGCAGAGAGCGAGCAAACCTCAAACTCCTTGCGCCTGCTGCACATGTTGAGCCTGCTGAGCCTCTCGTTCGAGGCGGCGCTGCCTCAGCGGGAGTAGCTGAGCCATGGGCAGGGTCAACTTCTGACGCGCGCTTTCCGTCATGCGCTCGGGCGTCCAGACGGTGTTCCAGACGATCTCGGTGTCCACCTCGCCTACACCCTCCATAGCGCGCACGTGCTGGTCGATCATCTGCAAGAGGTGCGTCGAGAAAGGACACCACCCGGAGGTCAACAACAGCTCAACGCGCACGTCACGTCCGTTGTCGGCCACCTGTACTCCCTGGATCAGCCCCAGTTCCACGACGCTGACCGAGCGCTCCTTGCAGCAAGGGTCATAGCAACTTTGCAGCACCTCCATCACCTGCTCGGTGGTGACGTGCTGCTCTCCGTTTTTGGGCAAAACATACTCCTTTACTTGTCGAATTGATCAGGGAATGACGCTGTACGAGATGATACTACAGGTATGACAGGAAGATAGAGCGTTTCCTGCTGCACGAGGGGAACACAATGCAGCACCGCATCTTCAAACAGTATAATGTTCGTTTGGGCAAGATACAAGGGGGATATTTCTATAAGCGAAATGACGGCGCATAAGATGAAAAGTGGGCGCTACAGGGGTCGAACCTGTGACCTCTTCGGTGTGAACGAAGCGCTCTCCCACTGAGCTAAGCGCCCTTGCGGACATGTGCAACTATAGCACCCGGCAATGGTGTTGTCAAGCATTTCGACGTTGTAAACTGCAACGTATGGGTCGTCAGGTCTCCCATGAGCAGTTCGAACACCTCGATTTCACCTCAATTCGCTAACGCATGCCAGCACTCTCATGTGTTATACTGTGGAGCGCATGTTGCCTTGATAGATAAGATGTATTCTTCGCATCGTTGGAGTTCAATCGATCTGGACGCTGCTCAAGGAGGAACATCATGAAGCCTGATCCCAAGTTCAACGGGCGCTATGTTGAAGGCGCCGGTGGGGCAAAACTCTTCGTCGAAGAAATCGGCGATCCAGGCAGACCCAGCATTATCTGGATTCACGGCTATTGTCAATGTCGCCTCTCCTGGGATGCCCAGTTTGAAAGCGACCTGGCCTCACAGTTCCACATGGTACGCCTGGACCTGCGCGGTCATGGACTCTCCGAGAGACTGAGCGATCCCGCTGCTTTCCAGGAAAGCCAGACCTGGGCCGACGATATCCACGCCGTTATCACCGCGCTGGACTTACACCAGCCGGTGTTGGCCGGGTGGTCTTACGGAGGCTTCATTATCTGCGACTACGTCCGTCACTACGGCCAGGAGAATCTTAGCGGCATTATCTTCGTGGCTGCCGCCACGGCTGGACGCAGCGAAGCCCCTCAGTTGTTCGGCAAGGATTTTGCCTCGCTCATCCCCGGCTTCATCTCGCAGGACTATGCGGAAGGGGCCATCGCGCTTGAACGGTTCATGGACATGTTGACCTACGAGGAACTGGACTCGCATACGCTCTATTTCTTCCTGGGCTTCAACACAAGTACCCTGCCTGCTTCCCGCCAGGGTATGCTCAGAGGTCAGCACGAGAACGCCGCGGTCATGGAATCGTTCACCGTGCCGGTGCTGATCGTACAGGGGAAAGAAGATCGTATCCTGCTGCCTGCTGCCGCCGATTTCATCTCCAGCCATGTCGCCCATGCGAAACGTATCGATTACGATCGCTGTGGCCACGCCCCCTTCGCCGAGGTGGCCGATCAATTCAACCGCAATGTCGCAGCGTTTATCGGGACAATGAAGGAGTAACGGTAGGTGGGAGCGCAGGAAACGGCGTTTCCTGAACTTTCCTTAATAGCTGTACGTCACCTGCGGCGGCAGCAGCAGACAGACCTCGTCGCCTTCGGCGATCATGCCTTCGCGTTCGATCCAGCCGACCACGCCGCGTTTGTGTATGGCGGCCTTCGGGAAGGTCTGCGCCAGTTTGGGGATGTCGGGATAGTGGTTCTGGATGACCTTACCGGGACCGGTGCAGGGCATGTTCTCGGCGTCCACGACCAGCGCGGCGTCGCCGGGAAACAAGATGCGCGTGCCTGACGGCAGCATGGTCAGGTTGGGGATACCCTGCATGGCAAGGTTGCCGCCCAACCATTCCGGCAGCACTTCGGGCAGCTTCATGGTGGCGGCGATCTCCGCCAGTTCCTCGACGGAGAGCAAAGAGAACTGGCGCGTGTTGCGAATAACGGTGCTGCGCGGGTAATGCGGCACGCGCACATCCGACAGGCGCGTCAGCCCGGCGTGCGAGTCCCCGGCCAGACCCTCGATGGTGGCCTGCGCGCCGGGAACGCGCGTGGTTTCGAGGGTGTGACGCTGCTGACCGAGATAAACGCCAGTGATGATGCCCGTCAGTTTTTTGCGCATGGGTTACTGCTCCTCTGCAGTCTTGCGCATGGTGGGGAACAGGATCACGTCGCGGATCGATTCCTGGTCCGCCATCAGCATTGCAATTCGGTCGATGCCTATGCCTATGCCACCCGTTGGCGGCATGCCGATCTCTAGCGCCTCCAGGAAGTCCTCGTCGAGCACCTGGGCCTCGTCGTCGCCCTGGACGCGCTGGCGCATCTGGTCCTCGAAGCGGGCGCGCTGGTCCAGCGGGTCGTTCAGTTCGGTGAAGGCGTTGCCGCATTCGAGGCCACCGATAAAAGGCTGGAAGCGTTCGGTCAGTTCTGGATTTTCGCGGTGCTGCTTGGTGAGCGGCGAGATGTCCAGCGGATAGTCGATCAGGAACAGCGCCTGCTTGAGTTCGGGTACGCCCATGCGCAGCATGACGCTCTTCAGGTCGTCGATCAGGCGACCACGGCCCAGCTTCGGATCGGCCTCGTAGCCGTGGGCGCGCATCTCGGCGGCCAGGCTCTCCTTGTCGGGAAAGCGTCCTACATCGATGCCTGTGTACTGCGTAATGGCGCGCAGCAGGGGAATACGCGGCCAGGGTGGCGTCAGGTCGATCTCCGTTCCCTGGTAGGTGATGACCGGCGTCCCCTTCAGCTCCAGCGCGATGGAGTAGATCATTTCTTCGACCAGTTTCATCATGTCGTTGTAGTCGGCATAGGCTTGATAGCATTCCATCATAGTAAATTCCGGGTTGTGGCTGCGGTCTATGCCCTCGTTGCGGAAATCCCGGCCAATTTCATAGACGCGCTCGAAACCGCCTACAATCAAGCGCTTGAGGTAGAGTTCGACGGCGATGCGCAGGTACAGGTTGCGGTCAAGCGCGTTGTGGTGCGTCGTGAACGGGCGCGCGGTCGCTCCACCGTAGAGCGGTTGCAAGATGGGCGTCTCGACCTCGATGAAGCCATGCGCGTCCAGGTAGCGGCGCATGGCGCTGATCGTGCGGCTGCGGATGACGAAGACCTGGCGCGCCTCGTCGCCATTGGCGATCAGGTCAAGGTGGCGCTTGCGCTGGCGCACCTCCACGTCCTCCAGCCCGTGAAACTTCTCCGGCAAGGGATGCAGCGACTTCGCCAGGATGTGGAACTCGCGCACGTGCAGGGTGCGCTCGCCCGTGCGCGTCCTGAAGAGGTAGCCGCGCGCCTGGATGAAATCGCCGATATCGAGCAGCTTGAGCGTCTTGTAGTTCTCCTCGCCCAGGTCGTTGATGCGCATGAAGACCTGCATGCGGCCAGTGCCGTCTTCGATGTGCGCGAAGGCCGCCTTGCCCATCTCGCGCAGCAAGCGAATTCGCCCCACTAGCGTCAGATCGGCATCTTCGCCCTCCCACTCATCGAAATGTTCGAGCGCCTCCGCTATTGTATGCGTGCGTTCTGCCGTATTCGGATAAGGCTGTATCCCCTTCTCACGCAGGGCATACAGCCGTTGCAATCGTGTTTCTCGTTCGTCTGCCATACGTATAACCTCTTTTTCCTCCAACATGTGCGCCCTATTGTAACATTCTTACTAGCAATTGTCACTCGTATATACCCAGTCGTAGGGGCCGATTATGCACATTGACGAAGTAATCGCGCTATCACGTAGGGGCCGGTTTACCGTGCCCACCAGCCCATTTATGGGCGCGTCTCCTCGTTGCATACATGCACCGGTATCGCTCTGGATCACGTCTCGCGCCCATAAATGGGCTGGTGGGCACGGTAAACCGGCCCCTACGTTTGGTTGATTGCCAACGGGCATTTCCTACTCGCACATACGTTTGGTTGATTTCCTATAAGTATTTCCTACACGCACATAGAAAAAGACCTGCGGCCTTACAAGGGCCACAGGTCTTCTGGTTGCTGTTATCGCCTGGGAAGTGTTAATCGATGCTGCGGATGGTATATTCTTTCACACCGCCAGGCGTTGAGACAATCACCAGATCGCCTATCTTGTGGCCTAGCAGCGCTTTACCCACCGGCGACTCGTTGGAGATCAGCCCCGCGGTCGGTTTAGCTTCAAACGCGCCGACAATGCTGTAGTGGTATTCGCGCCCATCGGCGGTCGTCAGGAGCACGACCGAGCCAAGCGAAACCTCGTCCGTCAGCGGCTTGCTGATTGGCTTCGCGGTTGCGATCAACTGCTCCAGCTCGAAAATACGCCCTTCGAGACGCGCCTGCTCGTTCTTGGCATCATCGTAAGCCGCGTTGTCGATGACATCGCCCGACTCCTTCGCGTCGTGAAGGTACTGGGCAACCTCGGCTCGCTTGACAGTGCGCAAAAACTCAAGTTGACTGACAATACGCTGTCTACCATCATCCGTCAGGAATTGTGTGTCCATCTCATCTTCCCTTCTTGGCCTGGCGGGGTTCCTGAACCCACCAGTTCGAACTCCTATCTCATAAGATAGGCGCTTACCCGTAGGACTATTCGATACTTCCCCAGGTAATGTTGACTAAATCACCTGAATGGCGGCGGAGTAACAGCTCTCCGTTGCCATCCACATCTTCAGCGACCCCGCTGATGATCGTATCCCCTTGTCGCACGTGGATGGTGCGACCAAGTGTTGATAGCTGGCTACGCCATCGTTCCCGAATCAACCGGGAAGAAGGCACCTTGCTCTGTAGCGCCGCTGCATCCCCGGAGGCTTCTTGCTGTAATAGCAGATAAGCGTCCTCCATATGTAGCAGCAGGCGAGCGATCAATGCTTCTCGACTGACGGCATGGCCGCAGGCAGTTTCCAGCGTGGTTGCGTTCGCCACCAGCGGGGCAGTCTCGCCTGACTGTGTCGCTACCTCGTCGATACGCCCGTTCACGTTGATGCCGATCCCCGTGACTGCAATCAAGGCCCCTTGCGAATTGTGGCTGGTCTCGATCAAGATGCCCGCCACCTTGCGTTCCTCAATAAGAACGTCATTAGGCCATTTAATTGTTGCTGTCACTGCGCTTATCTCGGCAATCGCGTCAACGACCGCGAGCGAGGCGACCATCACCAGCAAATGTGGTGAAAATCGTGGCCGGAGTACCATGGACGACAGTACGTTGTGTCCCGGCACGTCCACCCAGCGACGGCCTTGCCTGCCTTTCCCTGCGGTTTGACTATCAGTAAGCACCACCAACCCTTCATCAGCCCCATCACGGGCCATCTGCATCGCCAGCACGTTTGTAGATTCAGTGGTTGGTAGGTAAAATAACCGATCTCTCGACCCTATCACGCGTGTCTCTAATTGACGCTGCAGCGCTCCAATATCCAGAGAAGACGCGCTTTGTAATAAACCATCCATATAATATTCTTATTTCATGTCAGAGAATCGGTTTGGTAGAGTAAATCAATCTGCGCCCGTTTGAAAAAAGAAGAAAGATGAATTAGTGGTATCGCAGGATGAGTCAAGTAAAAACAATAAACTCAGCAACAGATTGATGTGGATAAAAACCCCAGAGCTACGGCCATTTCTCACGCCATCGCTCTGGGGGGCGCTGCACAGGTAGGGACTAGAAAAATCACCTACCAGTGATATCCTAATCGGCTAGCGCCGATCACCTCTCATCTGGAAGGTGTAGGATGTTGTCACGCTGCCTGTGCAGCGATTACATTGATCCATTAAACACCACCTCCTTTCATTGCCAGTATTGTACCTTGCATTTCCCCGCATGTCAAGCTTTTTCTGAATATTCGATGACAGCAAGCGAGCAATATAAGGTGAGAACGGGCTTGAGAAGAGCGACAAAGCGGCTTGTGTTTTGTGAAGATTGTGTGAATGCGCCCATATGCCCGGAATTCGCCGCACACGTTGACGTAATGCAACGAAACGACTACACTACTCGTAGTACGAATTGAAGGTGAGAAGCTATGAGCAGCCAGCGCACAGAACATCCCTACATCATCAGAGACTCTGAAATCTATAAAGGCGAACCCATCGTGGAAGGCACGCACACCGGTGTGCGTCATGTCATCCTGCTGTTCCAGTCCGGCAAGGACCCCGAGGAAATCGCCTCAATCCAGAAGTTGACGCTGGCCCAGGTCTACGATGCGCTCAGCTTCTACTATGACCACGAGGCCGAGATCGAGCACGCCATCCACCACGAGTTGTAAAACACGCGTGACCATCTATAATCTCAGCCATTGCAAATCTTGCAATTGTTAGCCTCCTTATATTATATATAGTAGCACCGTGTATGAATATCGTCAATCCGCTCGACAAGCTCCTTCAGGAGACTTGTGATGCTACTTCCCGAAAGTAATAGTATAGCAAAACAATTATCCAAATCTTTAGCGCTTAACTTCTTTAGCGACCAATTCCATAGTTGCAAGACATGTCACTCTTGTGGTAGCGGACTGAATTTAGGAATGAGGATTGATAATAATGCCCACCACATTTTCGAGTACCCAAATGCAGTTTTTTATTCTGAACAACGAAAGCGAAGTAGGAAACACGCAAATGCAAAGAATGATTTGATGTGGAGAGCTGTCTCGATCAAAGATTAGACCGACTAACATCACTAATGTAGCAATGCTTAATGTTTTGATAGTACTTATCAAAATATCCCATAATTTTTGATAATAATCGCTCTTCCTAAGAAACTCGAATTTTTCATTAGTGCTATACCCGATAATAATCGATAACGCAGTAATTACAAACCCTAATAATGAGCCGAATATTGACGCTAAAGCCCCATAAACGGAACTCCTATTTCCGTTCAAAATGCTGTCTACCACTGCTGAACCACCTAACCGAAACACCCAGATCGTGAAAACAATAAACGCTAGCACTGAAAAAGCTAGTTCTAAGCCTAAAAAATGAATATTCCAAAATCGCCTTATTCGGGACATAATGTAACCCCTAAAGCACTAAGGAGCTGATCTTCCAATTCGTGATATGAATCCTCAATGGCCTTATAGACCAGTTCTTTCCACAGAGCATTATTACCAGTTTTTTTGCGTGGAATTCGCTTTTCCGCTACTATCTTAGCACTCAAGAGATCGATAATCTCCAAATCTCCTTTTTGATTACGGCCTCTGATCTCGCCACTAATTAGATCGGCAGTGGTATCACGTAGTGTAAGCAATCTTTTCGCAATGTTAAGCACTCTTAGGCCAAGAGTCCCTTTCGTCCTGCCTACCGAAAGTATTAACTCTATTTCTTGAGGCTGCCCCAGTTCTCTAGCAGCCTGCAATGTGCCTGCAAGTCCTTCGTCTGCTTGCTTGATAGAAGTAAAAAGGGATTTGCGGACTTTCAGTCTAAATTTGCTCACTGTTCGCATATTTTCTAACTTCTTTACCACATCCTTCTGTAAAAGCTGCTGGAATATCGGTAATTTAGGACAAATGGCCCTAGACTTTGCATGAAGATAATCACTAATACGTGTTATCCTAGGGCCATCATAGTTATATTCCATGCCAACAATATTATTCGGAAAAAACATGACATGGACACATTCTGCCAAACCAGATTCATCGGGAATTGTTAAGTCTCTTAAATCACCCTTGTGCTCAATCTGAGGTAAGTCTTCTCTTTTAATTTTGCCAAAGCTTACCTTTTGTGGAGTGGAAAGTTCATCGACCCAGCAACAAATATCATACCCATCCTCATCTTTCAAATAACGGGCGTCAGTCTCGAAGCTCAGCTTATCAATATACTCCAGCACGTTTCTCACATCATATTCTATTGGTTCACCGGCGAGATTATTGCCAGCAAATATCCGATAAAAATTGATCTTGCGAATGATAAGTGATTTGTCCTGTTTCATTAGCTTTCTATCTTCTCCCAACTCTCAGGTACGATTTAATCGCAGAAAAGCTTTTACTAGCCCTTTCTCACGGTTACGTTAACAATTAGTAACTACTCAGGTCTCCTAACGACTTGCCAAAGGAGAGGAAATCAAGTAAAGTACCCCTATGACGCAAGACGAAGAACTGCAAGCCCTGCGGGAAGAAAATCGCACCCTCAAAGCGTTGGTAGGGGAGCTGCTCTCCATGAAAGAGCAACTGGCGTTGGCGCAAGCCCGCATCAAGGAACTGGAAGACCGCTTGGGCAAAGACAGTCGCACGAGCAGTAAGCCGCCCTCGTCCGATGGACTGGGGCGACTGCCGCGCAGTTCGCGTCGTCCGAGCGGCAAGCGTCCAGGTGGCCAAGCGGGACACGCTGGACAAACGCTCGTGCAGGCGGAGCAGCCTGATGAAGTGGTGTCTCACCGTCCCCAGGTCTGCCGCCAGTGCGGGGAGGGTCTTAGTGCTGCCCCAGGCAGCATCGTCGAACGCCGTCAAGTGCTGGACGTGCCGGAAATCCGCCTGCGGTCCTGCGAGCATCGGCTGGAAGCCATCTGTTGTCCCCAGTGCCACACCATCAGCCGTGGCAGGTTTCCCACTACGGTCAGCGCCCCTGTGCAATATGGACCCAACCTGCAAGCGTTGGCGGTGTATCTGCACCAGGGACAATTGCTGCCCACGGCGCGCACCTGCGAGACGCTCAGCGCGATGTGTGGGTGTCAGGTCTCGGAAGCCACCTTGCTTCAGTGGAGTGAACTGGCCGCCGAGCGACTGGCCCCGACGGTTGAGCGCATTGCTGATCTGATCGCGGCTGGCTCCTTGCAGCAGGGAGATGAGACAGGTATCCGCGTGTATGGGATGCTGCAGTGGCTGCATGTGAACAGTACCCGCTTCCTCACGCATCTGGCCTGGCATGGTCGCGAGGCCGACAGGCAATGGACGAATCGCATCTGGCCGCGCTTTAGCGGGCGCTGGATGCATACCACTTTGCCAGCTATGATGCCTATCACTGTGCGCACAGCATCTGTGGAGCCCACCTGCTGCGCGATTGTGCGGCAGTGGCCGAGCAGGTGCATCAGTCGTGGGCCAGCGACATGCACGACTTCTTGCTCGCGCTGCATGAGGCGTGCCAGCACTGGCGTCTGCGCCACCTGCACGCCGTTCCCCCTCTTGAGCGCGACGACTGGGTCGCACGCTATTTCGAGATTTTGGCAGATGGTTATGCGGCTCAACCACCTCCACCGGTCACTTCTGCTGGCAAACGCAAAGGCAGACCCAAGCAAAGCTCCGTCAGGAATCTGCTGGATGCGCTCATGGCGCGTGCCGAACAAGTGCTGGGCTTGCTCGACGACCTGCGCATTCCTTTTACCAACAACCTGGCCGAGCGGGACCTGCGCTGGGCCAAAGTGCAGCAAAAGATCTCTCGCACGTTTCGCAGCGCCAGCGGAGCCACCGCGTTTTGCCGCATCCGCAGTTATCTTTCCACCATGCAGAAGCAAGGGCACTCCATGCTGGCTGCTCTTACCGCTGTCTTCCATGGTCAACCTTTACCGGTCGCTTGGCGACCTGAGTAGTTACAACAATTAAGTAGTTTGTAGTCAACTAACTAGTACTTCTGATAATTGATTATTATTCCGCTACTATTGAGCACTTATCGATCTTCAACTTTTGCGAAGCCGATGAATTTATTCACACGATCTGGACGCTTCCCTGCATCTCTTTTTAAGCATAAGCGGATAAGGAAAATGGGTGGTCAATCAGAATATTGATCGATCACCCCTCAACCTTAGTGAACAGACTTATTCCTCCCAATATCCCGTACCAATACTTTTAGCACCGGCAGAGGGTTTATATCGGAGCGGCGAATACTGCTCGTGCGACTACTGGATATGCTCTATCGTCAGAGAAGCGTAGTGGTTCGTCATCATGAGCGTAGTGTGTCCCATCTGTCGCCGCACATCCAGAGGAATACGCCCCATCGCCAGCTGCGTCGTTGCCATATAATGCGGCAGTTGTGCAGGGAGACGCGCCTCCCCTTAATGCCTGTCCTCTCTTGCAGTCGGTCAAAAAGCTGATTGAGCGTATGCACCATAATTGCCATGCTGAGGAAGAAGACTACCAGCAAGACCGATTAACACGTACCGGATTCGCATATGAAGTTCTGGTACTCTTAATAGTCACCAGGGCGTTTCTATGCTATGATAGCCCTACAATAAATTAGGCAAGATGCATGGAAACGAGGAGCCTATATCGCAAGAGGAGAAAGCGATGAACCCTGTTGTTTTACAAACCATTATTGCCACGATTGGAGTAGTAGCAGGAGCTATCATAACCGCCTTTGTATCGGCGTATTCTGCCCATCAAAAAATCAAGGTGATCGAACTTGCATATCAACAGAAGCTCAATGAACACGAACGCCTGTTTCGCCAGAAATTAGATCAAGAACATATTGCAAATGCCCGTCCTTATATAGACGCACTTTATATCCCTCTTAACATTAGTTTGACGCTTCTTGAAGATGCATACAACGAATGGAACGACTTTTTTGAGCTTTTCGGGAATGATACTGCTAATTGTAGAAAGTTCTTTCAAGCCTGTTCAATATTCAATGAACAAGTTATTGAGCTATCTAAACAAGGAAAGGATGCTTTCCTCACAGGAAATCTCGAAGAGCGTCTCAGGACTTTTATGAAGTTCCTTGAGGCTGCAAAGCTCGAAGAGAATGGCAGTGAAGCATATTGGGAAAAGTTTGAGGGCCAGTTTCTAGAACATATCAGAACTCTAAAATCGCTTATTCGAAACGTGACACTTGGGGCAAACTACACCCCAAAACCAGAGCAACTCACCGGCTCACTATAAGTTGCTCGCGCTTCATACAGCAGCCGAGCAGAGCGAATTTTTTTCATGGCGAGTATACTGAAATTGGAAATCGTATCGTACATGACGATGAAAAAAGTCCGATAAGCCCATCAAGTTTCGTAGAGAAAAGCACCATAAAGCGGCTTGAGAAGCCGAGCGAAGAGTAAAAAGTCTCATCCTTGCATATCTTGCACAAGGGTACTATACTATGTATAGTAGCGATTAAATTGAGGCGCGGGGGTCGGAGTGGAAAATCGCTGTTGCCACGTGTGTTCGTTTGTGTCAAAACCCAGCAGAGTGAATTTTAGAGCGTCTTGTCATACCAGGACGTTCCTATCGCGTCATACGCGGAATTGGTTCAGGTGTGTAGATGTGTAGCATTGAACTGGGTAACCAGAGGAGGAACAGCATATGCAGCGGTACATGGATCTGCTCATCGATGCCCTCCTGGATGAGGGCTTTACGGTAGACGAGGCTTGCAAGCTGATTCGACTGCGCGAGCAGTACGAGGAGGTGCAGGCAACTCAGGAGACCAACTATCATCGTTTTATGCGCTGGCTGGTCGATCATGGTCGCCTGACTGATTGGTGAAGTCTGGCGGCTCTCTAGCTGACTTGCGGCGTTCTCTTTGGATGTAGTACAATTGAGACGGCGTGGCAATCGCTGCGCCGTCTCCCTATTTTCTCATTGATCTCTCTATTTGACGGCAAAGGAGGGCCTCTATGAAAGCGGTTGTTATGGCCGGCGGGGAAGGATCGAGGCTGCGACCATTGACCATTCGTCGCCCAAAACCTATGGTGCCGATTGCTGGGAAACCGGTGATGGAACATATTTTACACCTCTTAAAACGACATGGCATTACAGATGTCGTTGTCACCGTGCAATATCTGGCAAGTAGCATCGAAGACTATTTTGGAAACGGCTCACAGATGGGCATGCATATAACTTACTCGCGTGAAGATGTGCCGCTGGGGACGGCTGGCAGCGTTAAAAACGCGGAGGAGCAGCTCACGGAGCCATTCCTGGTCATCAGCGGAGACGCGCTGACGGATTATAACCTGACCGAGATCATCGAGTATCACCAGGCGAAGAAGGCGATGGCGACGCTCACCCTGGCGCACGTGCCAAATCCCCTGGAGTATGGCGTCATCATCACCAATGAGGACGGACACATCACGCAATTTCTGGAAAAGCCAAGCTGGGGCGAGGTGTTCAGCGACACCATCAATACCGGCATTTACGTGCTGGACCCGCAAGTATTCTCCTATTTCGAGAAGGATAAGCCCTACGACTTTAGCCAGGAATTGTTCCCGTACATGCTGCGCAAAGGCGACCCTCTCTACGGCTATGTCTCCACCGGCTACTGGTGCGATGTCGGCAGCCTGAGCGAGTACATGCGCGCCAACGCCGATGCGTTGCAAGGGCGCGTCGATGTCGATATCCCCGCCAAAAACATCGGCGGCAATATCTGGTGCGAGGAGGGCGTGCAGATCGATCCAGACGCGCAGCTCTACGGCCCGATCTACCTGGCGCAGGACTGCAAGGTCAAGGGTGGCAGCATCATTCACGGCCCCAGCACCATCGGCCAGTACACCGTCATCGATGATCGCGCTCAGGTGGATCGCAGCATTGTCTGGAACAATTCGTTCATCGGCGAGCGCGCGGAACTGCGCGGCGCGATCGTCGGGTCATCTACCAGCATCAAGAGCAAGGCGGTCATGTTCGAAGGCTCTGTGATCGGCGATAACTCCATTGTTCAGGAGGGGGCCATCATCCAGCCGAACGTCAAAATCTGGCCGGATAAAGAGATCGAGGCCGGCGCGGTCGTCAACTCCAGCATCATCTGGGGATCGCAAGGCAAGCGCGGCCTGTTCAGTCGCTTCGGCGTGACCGGCCTGGTGAACGTGGACCTGACGCCTGAGTTCGCCGCCAAGCTCGGCGCGGCCTATGGCGCGATCCTGCCACGCGGCAGCGTTGTCTGCATCAACCGCGACTCGTCGCACCGCACCTCGCGCATGATTAAGCGCGCCGTCATCGCCGGTATGCCCTCGGCAGGCATCAACGTAGAGGACATCAACCAGGTGCCGATACCCGTGGCTCGTTACTTCGTGCGCAGCACTGATGCCATCGGCGGCGTCCATGTGCGTCTCTCGCCACACGACCCGCGCGTCGTCGATATCAAGTTCTTTGACCAGAATGGCATGGATATCAACAAGACCACCGAGCGCAAGATTGAGAATCTCTTCTTCCGCGAAGATTTCCGCCGCGTCTACCTGGACGACCTGGGTGCGATTGAGGTGCTACAAAGTACCGATGTGCTCGGTCGCTACCAGGAAGCCTTGCTGAAGGTGATCGACTCGCCCGCCATCCAGCGACGCAAATTCCAGGTCGTCGTCGACTACGCCAATGGCAGCACTAACCAGTTGCTGCCCGGCCTGTTCAATCGTCTGGGCTGCGAGGTGATCGTGCTGAACACCAGCACAGAAGAGGCGCGCTTTGCTCGTCCTCTCGAAGAGATTGAGAAGGATATCCAGCGATTGGCGACCATCACCGCGACCCTCAACAGCGATGTCGGCATTCGCATCGATCCAGGCGGAGAGCGCATCTCAGTGGTCGATGACCGGGGCCGCGTGCTGGATGGGATGAAGATGCTGGCCGTTATGACCAGTTTGATGCTGCGCAAGACTCGCAACGGTATCGTTGCCGCGCCTGTCTCAGCGCCCAGCGCGCTGCAACACATCGCCAAACGCTACGAGGGAACCATTGTGCATACAAAGGTGCTGGCGCAGGCCATGATGACGGCGGCCTCACGCGAGGGCGTCGTGCTGGTGGGCGACGGCGCGGGCGGTTTTGTTTTCCCAGCATTGCAGCCAGCCTTCGATGGGATGCTCGCCATCCTCAAACTGCTCGAACTGCTGGCTACCTTCGAGATGCGTCTCTCCGAGGTCGTCGATGATCTGCCGCCCTATTATCTGAGCCACACGACCGTCAACTGTCCCTGGGAGCACAAAGGGAAGGTGATGCGTATCCTGAGCGAGCAGTACCGCGAGCGTCGCGCCAAACCCATCGACGGCATCAAGATCGACCTCGGCAAAGAGTGGGTGCTGGTATTGCCCGATGCTGACCGCCCCCTCTTCCACGTGATCGCCGAGTCGGTCTCAAATGACCAGGCCCAGGCGCTCGCCGAGAAATACGCGCGCGTCGTCAGCGGCCTGCAACAATAGGCTTAACAACACCCCTATCGAATCCGTGATGAGAGCGTGATAAATACCCTGGTGATTGTGACGACACCATGAGGGGCGTATGCTATAGTGCAAGGTGGAAAGTGATATGCCCTTATCAAGGGAAAGGTGAGAGGAGCTACGTAATGAACACGCTCATTGTTTATGATTCACAATTTGGCAATACGGAGCATATTGTGCAGGCCATCGCCGGTGCCTTGAGCGAGTATGGTAAGGTGCGCACAGTGCGCGCCGAGCATACTCATCCGCTTGAGCTAGAAGGCGTGGATTTGCTACTGCTTGGTTGCCCGACGCAAGCGTGGAATGCATCGCCGGTTATGCGCTCGTTCCTGGACTACACCACGTCCGAAACGCTCGGCAATGTGACCGTCGCCTGCTTCGATACGCGATTTGACCGTTCGCCGTTAATCACCGGTTCCGCAGCGCGGAAGATGACCAATCGGCTGCATAAATTGGGCGTCCGGCACCTGCTGCCACGGGAGAGCTTCTTCGTAGAAAGTGCGCAAGGCCCGCTGAAAAGCGGCGAAGTGGTGCGGGCTGCGGACTGGGCGCGCCGGCTGCACATCCTGTACGAAGCGGATCGAGCTGCCGTAACAGGCACGTCGGCCTAATAGCTTGCCGCACCCGCGCCAGAAAGCGGCGCAACATCGTCCCAGGTGATGCCGGATGAGTTGGTACCCATCAGTAGCAGTTGATTATTGGTGTTCAGATCCAGCACGCCGATCGCGGCAGCGATAAAGAGATTGCCCTGCC
This sequence comes from uncultured Chloroflexia bacterium, assembly GCA_963731975.1. Taxonomy (GTDB): domain Bacteria; phylum Chloroflexota; class Ktedonobacteria; order Ktedonobacterales; family Ktedonobacteraceae; genus CAVSXS01. Next base: position 270,449 of record CAVSXS010000001.1, read on the forward strand.
GGTCGATCGCCAGGCCATCGGGCGTGTTGATGCCGTCGATCAGCACCGAAGTCACTCCGGTCTGCGGATTGAGGGCCACAATCGAGCTGCCTATGGCGATATCAAGCGTGTGGTTGTGTCCATCATAGGCCATACCGTCGCTCCCACCCGGCAGGTTGAAGGTTTTCAGTTGCTTGCCACTGGCAGGATCAAGCTGGATCACATTGCCTCCAACGGCTGCGTAGAGCGCGCCATTCGAGTCGAAGGCCAGCCCCTGCACGCCGCCGAGATTCTGTGTGAAGGTGCTGATCTTCTGCGTGTCCATGTGAAACTCCAGGATAGTGCCGCTCGCGTCCGAGATCAGCACGCCGCTGCCATCCGGTCGCAGCGCCATGTCGCGCAGCGCGCCGCCCAGGTTTGTCCCAATCGATTTGTAACTCCCCTGCTGGATATCGCCTATGCCAATTTCCCCGTTGTTGGGAAAGTCCATCAAGACTTTGGTATCGCTGATAAAGATGATCGAGTCGGGCGAACCGGGCAGTACTTTGCTGCTCAAAAGCACCGTGATCTTGCGGGTCGTGAGGTCGATGCGGTCGATCTCGTTATTGCCCCGGTCGGTGGCGATGACGAAGCTGGCCGGGGCCGTGGCATGGTACTGATACAGCGCCGCTCCAACGCTACCGCCAACGATCACTACCGCTGCGATAGCAGTCACCAGCGGTTTCTTCAATAGCACGCGCATTCCCAAGCGAGCCGCGCGCCGCGCAATGGAACCCGTCGCGTGCGTGGCAGAAGCCGGAGGTAGCATGTGATGACCGGGCATAGGTGGCGGCTGAACGTGCGGCGCGGTCGCGGGGAGCGCAGGCGGAGCGGGAGGCGCGTAAGCGTGCGGCGGAAGCGCGGGCTGAACGTGCGGTGCAGGGGCATGAAAGGAGGAAGGTTGAGGGGCGTGAAAGGGCTGTCCGGCGTTCCCTGCCTGCCCTACCTGCCCTGGCTGCTGGGGTATCTGTTGTGATGCCTGCTGTGGAACCGAGGGCGTACCCGGCACCGAGGGCGCTTGCTGGCTTGCCGGGAATTGTGATGGGTAAGATGGCTGAGGTGCCTGAGCTGGCTGCGCGCCGCCAAACGAGAGCGGCGGCGGTAACGGTGATGGATTTCCGCCGCTGCGCGCAGCATCGGGTGGTATGCCAGGCTCAACAGGCGCAACGTCTATGATTGCCCCACAGCGCACGCAGAAACGCTGGTTTGGTGAGATCGCTGTCCCGCAGCGAGCGCAAGCACGAGTATGCGCCTGTGACATAACCTTACGCCTTTCAAAGAAATTTCAGTTGCTCGCTATCATAACGATCAAAACCTCATCTTTTGGAATACAACTGTTCGACAGGGGAGAAATGTCCTAATAAAGCGATGCGCGCGTGGAAAGTGGCAGGCATCGCCTGGAAGTACGGAAAGTGAGGGTGTAACGACAACAAAGCCTCGTCGGGAGCAATTCCCGGGCGAGGCTTTGTCGTTATGCGCTTGCGTCAGGGTATGAGGATGCCGCGCCCGCGCAGTTTGCCGCTGTCCAGTTCGTGGATGGCGTCAATTGCCGCGTCCAGCGGGAACATTGCTGTATGCAGCGTTACCTTCCCTTGGGCGGTCAGGGTCATGAGTTCGGCGAGATCGTTGTACGTGCCAACCAGGTTGCCGACAAAGTTGATCTCGGTCGAGATGATGTCGATGGTCGGGACGTTGAGCTTGCCCCCGTAGCCAATCACGTAGTAACTCCCGGCGCGGCGCAGCATGGCGACCCCGTCTTCAATCGCGCCGCCTTCGCCAACGAAGTCGATCACGGCCTCCGCTCCCTGCCCGCCTGTGATGTCCATGACCTTCTTCACCTGGCTGCCGTCTACCAGCACGGTGTGGTCAGCGCCCCAGCTGCGGGTTAGTTCGAGCGCGGCGGGCGAGCGGTCAACCACGATCAGTTCAGCGGGGGTGAGCGCTTTAAGACATTGTATGCCGATATGCCCCAGGCCACCAGCCCCGATGACGGCTACTTTCGTGCCGGGATAAAGAATGGCTGACGCCTTCTTCACGGCGTGATACGCGGTCAAGCCTGCGTCTGCAAGCGCGGCGATGTCTTTAGGGGCAAGGCTGGGGTTCAGCTTGACGACGGCGCGGGCAGTCGTCTTGAGGAATTGCGCCATGCCGCCGTCGGTCGAGATACCCGGAAAGGCTGAATTGGTGCAATGCATATCGTCACCGGCCCGGCAGGCGCGACACAACCCGCAGGTAATTAAGGGGTGTACAATGACGGTATCACCCACGGCAACATTGCTCACGGCAGAGCCGACCTGGTGAACCCAGCCTGCGTTCTCGTGACCGAGCGTGTAGGGCAGGGTCACGCCGGACTTCTCGGCCCACTGCCCTTCGATGATATGCAGGTCGGTGCGGCACAGGCCCGCGCCGCCGATGCGCACAATCACATCGTGCGGGCCGCTCACTTTCGGCTCTGGCACTTCCAGCACCTTCGGCAGTTGATTGTATTCGAGCAGGCGAACGGCTTTCATAATCGCTCTCCTTCTTCTTCAGGGATACTATCCCGACTGTCCTGATTGTCCCGCCCGTATCGTGCCTGGAACAGGCCCTTGCACAGGGCGGTATTGAACACGATGTTCATGCGAATCGAGCGCGAACGGCGTAAAAACTCCTTCAGCGATCCGGCTTGCAAAGGATGCCCGGCGTCATCGATGATGAACGCATCGCCCGGCGCGTGGGGCAGCGCGATCGCCATTCTCCTGATCAGGTAGGTCGTGGCGTTATGGCCTGCACCATCCAGGCATACCGCGCGTCCGTCGATGCTGACGTAGACGGCGTTGGCGGCCTCGTCCACCCTCACATCGGCGATTCGCAGGGCGGCGATGGCTGGCTCGTCCAGCCCGGCTTTCATCATCTGGCGCAGCAGTGTATCCTGGCGCATCAGGAAACCTTTGCGCAGGAAAGTACGGCGCAGGTCATCCAGCTGTTCATCTTCCAGCGTCTCCCCTGGAAACGCCTCTGCGAACGACAGTTCGCCATTGACGCCCTTTGTCACTTCTTCATCCGAGCAGTGATCGAGCAGCGCGACATGCGCGTGACGCACGCCTGGCACTTCGCGCACGCGCTGACGCAGGTCTTTCGCCATCAGGTAGGCGAAATTGGGCGAGCAGAAATAGGTAGGCAGCCTGAATGTCACTGTCACATCCGGCCCCGCTATTTCAACCTGGTCGATGAAGCCCAACTTCACCAACGGCTCGTCCAATTCTGGATCGAGCACGTCGGCTATGGCTGCATAGATGCGCTCCTCGGTAATTTCTGAGCCGGAAGCTGTAGCCTGTGCCAGAGACGTTGTACCTGACGCCGTACCTGAAGGATCAGTGCGCGGCATAGAGCGACTCCGCTTGCTTCGAGAAGGCATCGTTCTTGACCTTCGCCATGTGCTTTTCAGGGTCGAGATTGTACAGTCGAGCGGCGTTCAGGCCAAGAATTTTACGTTTGACCTCCATCGTCATGTCAGCGCCATATTCCGCTTTGAGATCATCGGGCATCTCGAACGCCATGAAGCGCTCCACGAGCCATTTTGGCTCCCAGATGGCGTAGTCGCTGCCGAAGAGAATCTTGTCCGGGCCAATCCAGAACATCAGATTGGCCATGACCTCGGCGAAGTAGCGCGGGCGCGTATGGATAAACGGCAGCACGACGGCCAGACCCGCGTAGACATTGCTCTCCTGAGTGGCGATCCAGCAGAAATCATCGATGCGCGGCAATCCGGCGTGTTCAACGATGAAGGTCAGCTCGGTGAATATCGAGGCGGCATCATCGACATCGGCCACGTCGAAGGCGTCCCGGTTGAGGGGGTAGATCGTCGGCCCCTTATGCACGTGGATATTCGGAATGCCCAGCTTGATACATTCCTCAAGATAGCGATACGCATCGGGGTCGGAGAGCTTGTAACCCTTCGAGTTCCCACGCCATTCCGCCGTGTAGAGCTTGACGCCCTGGATGTCCCATTCGCCTTTCTGACGGCGCAGGTACTCGATGCCGCGATCACCTTCTCGCGCATCCCAGGCGCCGTTGAGGATATAGCGGTCGGGATACGCCCGTTTCATGACGCTGTTCTGCTCGATGGTGTTGAAGCCGTTCTTGTAGAAGTCGGTCAGGTAGGTTGGCTGAAGAATAGCGAGGTCTACATAGCCTTTGACGAACTGGTCGTGCGTCATATCGTCCGGTGAGTACTTCTCGTACTTCTGCAAGGGCCATACGTAGTCGGCAGGGGAAAGATTCTTGTGGTATGCGTAAAAGCAGTCGATCCATCCACGGCCATACTTGTTGAGCTGGTTTTCGGGGCTGGCGTCCCACAGGTGCGAGTGACAATCAATGACAAATACTTCTTCTCCGCTCGTGGTACGATACATAGCTTGCTTTCCCTCCTGTTGGTCTGTTCAAGATTGATCGTCGGTGATGGAGATGCACTGAAAGCAGTCGGGGCTGCTCATTATGATGAGCATAGCATAGAAGATAGGTGTTTTGAAGTAGGCTATTTCAAATAGAGAAATAGCCCCTCTTGACCTGGCTGCCACTACCATTATACTTGGTAGTATGGCGATTTTTGCTGCGTCTTTGCCGTCCTTCATGGAGGAAGAGCATATGGTAATACAGCAGTTGCAAAATGAGCATGAGCCTTCCTTTTCAGTAGATCAAAAGAACGATCTGCTGAATACGGTTCAACGGGCTTTCACGGTACTCCAACTCATTGCTGAGCACCCACAAGGACTGACAACGCGCGAGATCAGCGCCATGCTTCACCTCAACATTAGCACGTGCTATCATCTTCTCAATACGCTGCAAGCCGGTCGCTACGTTGATCGCCATCCTCACAGCCAGGTCTACTCGCTGGGGCCGCAAATTCCATATTTGAACAACGCCTTCGTTCAAGGGCTGGCGCAACAGCAGGGCATTGCCACGCCCGATGATGATCTGCTGACGCCGATCTACACTTCGGGAGCCTATCTCAGCCGTTTGCGCCCCATCCTTTACCGCCTCACCGAGCAGACGCAGGAGCCATCCTACCTGGCAAGCTGGAGCTATGGCGAGACGATCTTGCAGGCGATTGTCGAGGCTCCCCAGGCTGAGAAGATCACCAAACTGTACATTGGCTTCCGGGGCCTTGCGCACACTCACGCGCTGGGTAAGGTGCTACTCGCTTATAGCGACCCCGTTTTCATCGATAAATACCTGGAACAGCACCCGCTGACGCCATTCGGCCCCAATACCATCGTTGACCGCTCGCGTTTCATCGATGAACTGAACGACGTTGTGCGCCAGGGCTACAGTATTGACCGGGAAGAACTCTTCCCCGGCACCTGCTGTATCGCGGCCCCCATCTTTGCCCCTCGCGGACAGATTCTTGCCGCGCTCGCCATCTCTTTCGGACCGAACATGTTGAATAAGCACGCGGAATGGCTCATCACCCAGGTGACGCGCGCCGCTAACCACGCCCGCGCCGAACTGCGCCTGGCCGTTTCCCTCACCCAGTGGGGATAAACGAGAACAGCCTTTCAGAGAATGCGCTAACACTTGAATGAATCTCAAAGCGATGGTATGCTTGATGCAGGTTTGACGCTCATGCAGTCTGAAAAGCGAGGTAGCACCCGATGGCTGAAACTCTCTCGTCTCTCATCCCGTCGCAGGAAGTCGAGCAACCTGCTCTACCCACCATCCAGGAGCAAGGACAGGAACCCGGCGTACTGGTGCCTGTGAACCTGGTACCCCCCGTCGATCCCAACGAGGCTGCTCCCGTTGATCTTGCTGCCCCAGCCGCTCCGGTTGCTCCGAGCACTGCCCCGGATGAGGAGGAACTGGATGAGCTTATTATCGAAGATTTCACCATCGACGGCATCTGTGGTGTGTACTAACAACTACCTATGATCACCAGCCCTTTCAACAAGCGGTTTCAGGATCAGGTTGTCTTCATCACCGGCGCGGCGCGCGGCATGGGTCGCACGCACGCACTGGCCTTCGCGCGCGAAGGGGCGCGCCTCGTGTTGTGCGACGCCTGCCGTCAATACGACACCGTACCCTACCAGCTGGCGCGCCCGGATGAACTGGCCGCGCTGGTCGGCGAGATTGAGGCTATGGGCAGTGTCGTGCTAGCCGCGCAGGTGGACGTGACCAATCTGGCTGAGATGCAGGCGCTGGCCGAGCGCGCCCGGCAGGAACTCGGCCCCATCGATATCGTCGTTGCCAATGCCGGCCTTTACTCCTTCGCCCTTAGCTGGGAGATGAGCGAGGCGCAGTGGGATGAGACGGTCGGAGTCGATCTCAAAGGCGTCTGGATAACGTGCAAGGTCAGTATTCCGCACATGCTGCCCCGGCGCGGCGGGAAGATTGTATGCGTCTCCTCGACCGCCGGTTTCAAGGGCATGCACGCGCTGTCTCATTACGTAGCAGCCAAACATGGCGTGATCGGACTTGTCAAGACGCTGGCAATCGAACTCGCGCCCTACAATATCAACGTCAACGCCGTTTGTCCGACCAGTGTGAACACGGCCATGTGCCGCAACCAGGCCATCTACGATGCCTTCGCGGGCGGTCCCGGCCCGCTGGCGACCTACGAGCACATGCTGGAACTGACCAACCAGATCAATCTCTTTACCGACCGCGACCTGCTCCCGCCAGAGGATGTGAGCAAAGTCGTACTCTGGCTGGCATCGGACGAGGCGCGCCATCTGACCGGCACAGCCCTCCCGGTAGATGCCGGATATTTGACCCGTTAAACCCTGTAGGGGCGACCTTCATGGTCGCCCGCCACCCGGTCGAGCGCGGCGCATGGTGGTCTTTGGCGAACAGACGAAGGGTAGCACATATGACGGTCTTCCCGTTTAGCGCAATGGTTGGACAGCCGAAGATACGGCTTGCATTGCTACTCAACGCCATCGACCCGCTTATTGGTGGCGTGCTGATCTGTGGGAGACGCGGCACGGGCAAATCTACCCTGGTACGCGCGCTCGCCAACCTGCTGCCGGAATTGAGTGGCGTAGCAGACTGCCCCTATTTTTGCGATCCTGCACAACCACAGGCGATGTGCGACACCTGCCGCACCTGCTACTCGCGAGGCGAATCCCTCCGCGTCGCGCAGCGCCTGACGCCACTCGTCACGCTGCCGCTCAATGCCAGCGAGGACCGCGTGGCGGGGAGCATCGATATCGCTGCGACGCTGGAGCGGGGAGCCTACCAGTTCTCGCCCGGCTTGCTGGCCTCGGCGCATCGCGGTATCCTGTACGTCGATGAGATTAACCTGCTCAACGATCACATCACTGATATTCTGCTCGATGCGGCGGCGCTTGGCATTCATCGCGTCGAGCGCGACGGCATCTCGCTCGCGCATCCCGCGCGTTTCCTCCTGCTGGGTACGATGAACGCGGAGGAGGGACACCTGCGACCCCAACTGCTCGACCGCATTGGCCTGTTTGTGGAGACCGAAGACCTGCGCGACTGTGATGCGCGTATCAGCGTAGTCGAGCGCCGCCTGGCCTACGACGCCGACCCTTCCGCGTTTGCCGCGCAGTGGGAGGAAAGCGAGGACGCGCTACGTGCGCGACTGCGACAGGCACGCGACCTGTTGCCAGAGGTGCGCATCTCCCGCTATTTCCGGCAGGTGGTGGCGTATCTCGTGGCGCGTGAGTTCCACGCGCAGGGACACCGGGGCGATATCGTCGTGATTCGCACCGCCCGCGCGCTCGCCGCCTGGGAGGGCCGCGCGGAGGTGAGTCAGGCCGATATCGAGCAGGCCGTTACGCTTGCCATGCCGCACCGCGCGCGTTCCGGCCAGGCCATCGCCCGGCAGCTTGCGCGGGCGATGGAGCAGCTTCCAGCCGGAGGTATGGACACAGAACTGCCGGAGGAGTTGGGCGTGATCGATGAAGACGTGGAGGAGCGCACCAACCAGCGCGAGGGAGCGGCTGGCCTCTCGCGTCCCCTGCGAGGCGCATTTGATGTCGCGCAGGTGCAGCGCTTGATCGACATTCCACGCGACCGCCTGACCCGACATGAGAGCGGCAGGCGCTTCGTCTCGCTCACCAGCAGGCGCAGTGGGCGCGCTGTCCGCGATCGCCAGGCGCACCCCGTCACAGATGTTGCCTTCTCGGCCACCATCCACGCGGCAGCGCCCCACCAGCGCAAGCGGGGGCGATTGCCCGGTGGCAGGCTGGAACTGCGTCCCGGCGACCTGCGCCAGAAGGTGCGCGAGCGCAAGACGCGCGCCCTTCTGATCTTTGTCATCGACGGCAGCGACTCCGTCATGGCGCGCCAGTTGATGTCGCAGGTCAAACGTGCCCTGCTGGCCTTCACGCAGAACGCCTATGAGCGGCGCGACCGCGTGGCAATGCTCGTCTTCCGCTTCGCGCAGGGGCGAATCGTCCTGCCACCTACCCGCAACTTCGCGCTCGCTCGTCGTTGCATCGATGAGCTGTACGTGGGCGGCTGCACGCCCCTGGCGACCGGCCTGCTGGAGAGCCTGCGCCTGGCAGAAACCGAGCGCCTGCGCGACCCCGCCCTTGTGCCGGTACTGATCGTCTTCACCGACGGCCTGGCGAATATTGATCTTGCAGGCAACATGCGCAGCGTCACGCCTATGCAGGACGCGCTCTCGGTCGCGCGCGAAATCGCACAGCGCGGCATTGCTGCCGTTATGATCGATACCGACATGCGACAGAAACACGTATCATCCCTACCGGATTCCTCGTCGCAGGAAGCTCCTTCCCAGGCGGTGGAGCACCCTGCCAGGGAACTCGCACATGCCCTGGCCGCCGAATATTACCAGCTCTGCCCTCCGGGCAGCGGCTCCAACTCTGCTATACTTATTAGAAGGGAGTGAGCGTTCGAGACCCAGTGGCGAATGTGACCACACGTTACCAACCTGGATGTTGTTAAACGACGCCCGCAAGCATTCCAAAGCGGGAATTTACTTGCTCAGGAGGTACATTCCATGAAAACACGAACCGCCGTTTTGTATACGCCTGGTGAGGCGATGCGCGTTGAAGAGATCGAGCTTGACCCGCCAAAGGAGCATGAAGTGCAGGTGCGCATGGTTGCCGCCGGCATCTGCCACTCCGACTACCATATCATTTCGGGCGAGCTGCCGAGCTATCTCCCCTTTGCGCTTGGTCACGAAGGCGCGGGCATCGTGGAAGAGGTCGGATCGCTTGTTACCAACGTTAAGCCTGGCGATCACGTGGTTCTGACCTTCATCCCGTCCTGCGGCACCTGCCGCTATTGCACATCAGGCCACGCCAATCTGTGCAACATGGGCGCTTCTATTTTGGCGGGGCCGCAGTTGGATGGCACCTTCCGTATGCATAATGCAGAGGGAACCGGTGTCGGCCAGATGTGTGTCATCTCGACATTTAGCGAGCGCACTGTTGTACCCGATGCATCCGTTGTCAAGATTGAGGATTACTACCCGCTCAATCGCGCCGTGCTGGTAGGCTGTGGCGTCGCGACTGGCGTCGGGGCGGTCATCCACCGCGCGAAAATCGAGCCGGGCAGCACCGTTATGGTGATTGGTTGTGGCGGCATCGGCATGAACGCTGTGCAGGGCGCGGCCATCGCGGGTGCGCGCATGATTATCGCTGTTGATAAAGTGGACTTCAAGCTGGAAAAGGCTAAAGAGTTCGGCGCGACGCACACCATTAATTCTACGCGCGAAGACCCGGTACAGATATCCAAAGACCTGACCTGGGGCGAGGGCGTCGACTACGCCTTTGAAGCCATCGCCACGCCTGCCACCATTGGCCAGGCATATGCCTGCCTCGGCAAAAACGGCACGGTGGTGGTGATCGGCCTGACGCCGTACACGGCGGAGTCAATTCCGATACCCCCGCTTGATCTCGTGCTGTGGCAGAAGACCATCATGGGAACGATCTACGGTGACTCACAGCCGCGCAACGACATCCCCAACCTGCTGAAGATGTTCCACGCGGGCAAGTTGAAGCTGAATGAACTGGTGACACGCACCTACACGCTCGACCAGGTCAATGAAGCCTACGCGGATATGATCGCGGGCAAAAACATCCGCGGCGTCATCGAATTTTAACAACCTGCCAACCTCGCAAGACACGAAATGTAGTGGCACCCCTTGCGGGTGCCATCGCCCCGGTGCTGAGCAAAGTCGCTCTCACCTGGCACCCGCAAGGGGTGCCACTACATTTCTCTGTCAAATGGTGTTGTGGTGGAGAATTCCAGCTCCAGACGTAATCAGAGAGCCTTTTCAGAGAATATTGAATGTACACCTATCCATTTACCGCCATCGTGGGGCAGGAAGCGATGACGTTGGCGCTTGTACTGAACGCCATCCAGCCTGCCGTGGGTGGCGTGCTCATTCGTGGGGAAAAGGGGACGGCCAAATCGACGGCAGTGCGCGCCCTGGCTGCGGTGCTGCCGGAACTCTCCGTCGTGGCGGACTGCCCCTTCTCCTGCCCGCCGCACCTGCCTGAAGCGATGTGCGAAAGCTGCCGGAAGCGCCTTGACGAAGGAGAGTCTTTGCCCGTGCGCTTGCGGCGAACGCGCGTGGTTGACCTGCCGATCAACGCTTCAGAGGATCGCGTCGTTGGCACGCTGGATATTGAACATGCGCTGCGCGAGGGCAGGCGGCGCTTCGAGCCGGGTGTGCTGGCCGAGGCCAATCGCGGCATCCTCTACGTGGACGAGGTGAACCTGCTCGACGATTACGTGGTTGATCTACTGCTGGACTCCGCGGCGATGGGTGTCAACATCGTCGAGCGCGAGGGCATCTCTTTCAGTCACCCGGCTCGCTTCATGCTGGTCGGCACCATGAATCCCGAAGAGGGCGAGCTGCGCCCGCAGTTAACCGACCGCTTCGGCCTGTGCATCGATATCGCCTCCATCACCGATATACTCCGGCGTGTCGAAATCGTCGAGCGGCGCGAGCGCTTCGAGGCCGACCCGCAGGCGTTCCTGGCCGAATTTGCCCCGGCTGAGCAGGAACTCCGCGACCGCATTACCGAGGCGGCGCAGCGTCTCCCCCGCGTTGCCGTTCCGAGAAGTGTGACGGAGCTGATCGCGCTCATCAACATCGAACTGGCGGTAGATGGTCATCGCGGCGATATCGTCATGCGCCGCGCCGCGCAGACTTACGCTGCCTACCTCGGTGAGGCACAGGTGACGCCTGAACACGTGTACGCCATTGCGCCAATCGCGCTTGCTCATCGCCTCAAACGCCTTCCCCTGCAACATGCCCCGCGTGATATAGCAGGGGTGCTGGAAGGTATTCGCAAAAAGCTAGCATAGAAGTTCTCTCTACTTGCGCAATAGCCGAAATTACGGTAGTATGAAGCATCCAGACGGGCTTATCGCACGAGAGAATACCAAGAGGATTATTACCTATGAGTGTAGAACAAGAAAGCTCCTATTTGAAACAGGTGTCGCTGTTCGCGGACCTGGCCGATGAAGATGTTGCCCAGTTGATGTCAGCCGCCAGGAAACGTACCTTTCGCTCCGGCGAGGTGATCTTCCATAGGGACGATCCGGGGCAGGTACTTTATATCATTAAAGAGGGCAAGGTTAAAATCTGCATTATCAGCCCCGATGGCCAGGAGATTTCGCTTGCTGTTTTGGGCAAGGGCGAGTATTTCGGCGAATTCACTCTGCTGGATGGCCTGCCACGTTCGACGGATGCCGTAGCTTTGGAGAAGGTCGAATGTTATTCTCTACAGCGCAGCGATTTCCACAACGCCATCATGAAGACGCCTAAGATCGCCCTTCAGGTGATGGAAGCCCTCACCAAGCGCCTGCGCAATACAGACCAGATGGTCGAAGACCTGATCTTCCTGGATGTCTACGGGCGTGTGGCGAAGAAATTGCTGGAGCTGGCCGACGCACATGGCGTAAAAACCGAAGACGGCATACGTATCGACGTGCGCCTGACCCAGCAAGAACTGGCCTCGATGGTGGGCGCATCACGGGAGAGCGTCAACAAGGTTATGGGCTATTTCTCAGAAAAAGACTTCATCAGCACGGATAAGCACCGCATCACCTTGCATCGCATTACCGATCTCAAGCGGCGCATTTATTAAGAAGCCGTCACAATCAAGCGACTTGAGTACTAACGCCTGTTACTCCCTTTTATCACCATCCGTCTCATAGGGAGAAGAGAAGCGCCTTTTTGTCTTTTCCGATAGCTTTTGAGGAATATTTTTAATCTTGGAAAAAACAATTCTTACCCAGGAACAACGAACAGAACATCCAATCATAGATCGCACACCGCCTGATATCATCCCCTTGAGCACCGGAAGGCGCTTCCTGGCGCTGGTCAAAGCCATGCGCCCGCGCCAATGGACGAAGAACCTGGCTCTATTCGTTGGGGTGGTCTTCGCACAACGTTTGCTCTCGTTGGCGTCTTTTGAGCGTGCGTTTCTGGCTTTTGCCGCGTTCTGCCTGGCCTCCAGCACGATCTACCTGCTCAACGATCTACTTGATCTCGACAATGATCGACAACACCCTGTCAAATCGAAGCGACCGCTGGCTTCAGGAGCGCTGCCGACCGCGTGGGCCAAAACCGCCATTGGCCTTTTACTGGTAATGTGCGCCGCGCTGACGCTGCTGGTCTTCTTCATCCCTGTGCCTCGCAACGAGGATATCTTCGCATCCTATGGGGGCGCGAGCCTGGCCTTTGCTTTAACACTCGCCACTTACCTGCTCTTGATGATCCTCTACAGCACCCACCTCAAGCACGTTGTATTGCTCGACGTGTTCATCATCGCAAGCGGCTTCGCCCTGCGCATCCTGGCCGGTACGGTAGTTATCCCGGTCATCATCTCGCCCTGGCTCTACCTGGTCACGATCCTGCTCTCGCTGTTCCTCGCCCTGAACAAGCGGCGCAACGAACTGGTGCTGCTGGAAGGGCGCGCCATTTTTCACCGGCAGATATTGAAAGAGTATAGCTTGCCCCTCCTCGACCAGATGATAACCATCGTCACCGCCGCGACGCTCATGGCCTACAGCCTGTATACCTTCGAAGGGCCGACCGGCAACCAGCGTTTGATGATTACCATCCCCTTTGTCCTCTATGGCATGTTTCGCTATCTGTACCTGGTGCATATGCGCATGGAGGGCGGCAGCCCCGAAGAAATCCTGTTACGTGACCGGCACATGCTGGGAACAGTCATAATCATTATAGCCTTGATTATTGTTGTATTGTATGTATTGCCTCATTAAGGAAACTCCACTTGCGAAAAAAATTGCGAACGGGCATCATCCTTTCATTACTGCTGGCCTTCGCTGTGATGGTCGCCATTGCTCTGTACGGAGACCTCCCGCGCATGGTGACGGTGCTGACGCATTTCCGCTGGGCATTTTTGCCAATTATTCTGGGTTTGACACTGTACAACTACTTCTGGCGTTTCCTGAAATGGCAGTATTATTTGCGACGACTCGCAATCAAAATAGACTGGCGAAGAAGCCTGCTCATCTTCCTATCGGGCCTCTCGATGGCGATCACGCCTGGGAAGATCGGCGAATTACTCAAATCCTACCTGCTCAAGCGATCTACCGGCGAACCGATCAGTCGCACATCGCCCATCATCATGTCGGAGCGCCTGACCGATGGTATTGCAATGATACTGCTGGCCGGGGCTGGACTGGTGCTCTATCGTTTCGGGCTTGAACTGCTGGCCGCGCTGTTTGTAGGCGTGCTGGTTGGCGTCCTGATTATCCAGAACCGTAGGCTCTCGATGGCCCTGCTCGGCTTTGGAGAGCGCCTGCCGGTCATTTCGCGCGTCGCGCACCTGATACGCGCCTTCTATGAAAGCGCCTATACGCTGCTGCAATGGCGGCCCTTCCTGCTGGGCATTGCGATCGGGCTGATCTCGTGGTTGGGAGAATGTGGCGCGCTGTACTTAGTCTTCGCGGGATTGGGGCTAGCCTTCGGACCGGATCTCTTTATCAAATCGATGTTCATTATGGCCGTGTCTTCCATGATTGGTTCTGCGTCCGGCCTGCCTGGAGGACTTGGAACGGCAGATGGCAGCATGTTGGGATTGACCCGCCTGCTCCTGACGCCCTCGGCCACCATTGGAGGAGCGGCAACGCTGCTGATCCGCCTGTGTACCCTGTGGTTCGGGCTGGTAATTGGCGTGCTTGCCCTGCTACTGTATCAATCAACGCAGCATACCGATATCTTTATTGAACAGGGGGAACAAGGCGCACAACAAAGCGTTAGTCCTGGTAGCCTGCATATACTGGAAGGAAACTCAGACCCGCACCCGGAAGCGGCGGCGGCACTATCTAACACTGGAGAGATACAACCTTATGAAAACGCTCATCGTCATTCCAACGTTTAATGAGTACGAGAACCTGCGCCCTCTGTTGGAACAAATCACAACATTCGCGCCCTCATCAGATATCTTGATCGTTGATGACAACTCACCTGATGGCACAGGGAGACTTGCTGACGAGATCTCGGCTGAGAACTCGCACGTGAGCGTCCTGCATCGTTCTGGCAAGCTCGGTCTTGGAACAGCCTACATCGCAGGATTTAAATATGCTGTGGAGCATGAATATGACGCGGCCTTCGAGATGGATGCCGACTTTTCTCATGATCCACGCTACTTGCCTGATTTCCTGGCGAAGATCGAAGATGCCGACCTGGTCATCGGTTCGCGCTATGTTCCAGGAGGTGAAACGCCCAACTGGTCCTTCCTGCGACGCTTTATCAGCGGCGGCGGCAATATCTTCGCGCGGTTGATGCTCGGCATCCCGGTGAAGGACTGTACCGCCGGGTACCGCTGCTATCGCCGACACGTGCTGGAAAGCATCGACCTGGATTCAATCGAGTCCCAGGGCTATGCCTTCCAGGTCGAACTGGCTTATCGCGTCCATAAGCACGGTTTCATCATTGTGGAGACGCCCATCATCTTCATGGACAGGCGCGTCGGCAAATCGAAGATGTCTCGCAAGATCTTCATCGAGGGCTTCACGTGGGTGATTCGCGCGCGTCTCGGTAGGCTGGAACGCAAGCCTTCGCCTTCTCCCCCCGGCTTAACACTGCTACAGACAGGGCTTGAGTCGCGGGCCGAAGAGGAATATCCTTCCATCGCGCAAAAGTAGCACTGCAATCTGGGATACCTGGAGTGTCACCGTTTCTTCTTTGAACTGTGTGGCGGCTCCCAGGTATCGTCGTCTTTTCCCCTGTTCGGATCGATCTGGTATTTCTCGCGTACATACTGCCTGTGACGCGCCAGTCGCTGCTGGTTGAGCGGAGGAGCGTTGAGCTGTTCCGTCAATCTGCTGGTAGAGTGCGCGCTTCCCCCCTCTTTCAGGACCGCAGCCTGAACTTCAAGATCATCGCTGTACATCTCGACCTCGCGGCCATCCATTCGCGCCTGTGCTGCCAGCCTGGCAATCACCTCATCGGCCTTCTCACCTGCCCGTGAGTAGATGAGACGAATGCGCTGCTCGTGCATTGTCTGTTCCGCGGAAGACGCGCCATCGAAGACGACCGTCACGTGGTGCGGCGTATGGCGGTAGCGCTGCGCGAGTTGCCGTATCAATGCCTCGCGCGCAGATGCCCGATCCTTTGCCTCCAAGGCACGAAATGAGGTATTGCGTTTGATGACGTTATAGCCATCGACAAGAATTTCACGTCCCACATTCCACCTCGGTTATATTCTCCGCCCCGAACTCTTCCAGTAGGGTTCGCGGATGCGCGTCTTGAGCAGCTTGCCTGCCGGATTGCGCGGGAGTTCATCAACAAAGTCGATTGAACGCGGCCTTTTGTAGTTGGCCAGCCGCTCGCCGCAGAAGATGATGAGTTCTTCGGCGGTCACGTTGGCTCCTGGCCGACGCTCCACCACGGCCTTGACCGATTCGCCCCAATGATCGTCGGGTACGCCGATCACCGCCACGTCCACGACGGCGGGATGCGCCGTCAGCACTGCCTCGATCTCCGCCGGGTAAATGTTGGCCCCGCCGGAGATAATCATGTCGATCTTGCGGTCGCAGATATAGTAATAGCCCTCGTCATCACGGTAGGCGATGTCGCCGACCGAGAAGAAGCCCTCGCGCGTGTTTTTGGCCGTGGCCTCGGGCATGTTGAAGTATTCGGCAAGGAAGTCGTTGCGCGCCCACATCTCGCCGGGCATGCCATCGGGTACGTCGTTTCCCGCCGGGTCGAGCAGGCGAATCTCCTGTCCCGGCCCAACCTTGCCGCACGAACCCGGCTTGCGCAGTTGATCTTCCGGCCTGAGCAGCGTCACAATGCCGGTTTCCGTCGCTCCATAGAACTCCCACAGCCTTTCGCCGAAGCGAGCCGTAGCTCTCTCTTTGAGCACATAAGGGCAGGGCGCGCCGCCCAGGATGATCTCGCGGAACGAGCCTGTATCGTAGCGCGCGAAGACCTCTTCAGGCACATCGCAGAGACGCTGCAGAAGTGTGGGAGCCATGAAGGTCGTCGTGATCTTATGTTGCTCGATCAGTTGCAGCGTCTCAACGGGATCGTACTTCGGTGAAATCACGATCGTCGAGCCGATCAGCAGGTGCAGCGCGACGAAAAAGCTGGGCGCGCTGTGGTAATAAGGTCCTGCCAGCAGATGCACATCAGGCTCACTCAGTTCAAAGGCCAGTACCGCCTGGAGCACGATGGCCGGAGGCACACCGCGCGGGCGATAAGCTCCTTTAGGCTTGCCTGTCGTACCGGAAGTGTAACTCATCGTGGAACCAAGCCTCCCCGCGCTCGCCGGAAGGTCTTCGCTCGAAGCGGCGAGTAGCTCTTCATAGCGCAGCCAGCCCTCCGGCGCAGCATCCCCGATGGCGATATAGCTCACCTCGCCCTCCACCTCGCCGCGTGCCAGGTCGACGACCTCCACCAATTCCGGCGCTGCTACCACTGCTTTTGACTGGCTATCATTGACGATATAGGCCACTTCATGCTCGCGCAAGCGGTAATTGAGTAGCACGGCAATCGCGGAGAGCTTCGACAGCCCGCCCGCAATTTCCAGCAGTTCGATAGAGTTATGAGCCATCACCGCGACGCGATCTCCCGCCTGCACCCCCAGCCTGCTCAGCGCATTGGCGACACGCCTGGCACGCGCATTGTACTGCGCGAAAGTGAGCGAGCGATCTCCACAAATCAACGCGACCTTATCGGGTCGCGCAAGCGCGTGAGCATCAAGATAATGGGTCGGCAGTGGAGTCGCGGGGGCTACAGGCGTTGCAGGAGTTGTAGAGGTTGGGGTAGCACCGGGGGTATTCTCTGAAGTAGCCATATAGTGTCCTCTCCTGGTCTAAGAAACAACATTGTTCTATGTGAACCGGTACGGCACGCGCGGATTACAGGGATTATACCACGTATCCCAGGTACATCTCGCGCAACCGCCACGCTTCCTGTCCTGGTTGAGTTGGGGAGCGACGCCCGGAAACTGCGGGAGAAAAAGGCTTGACAGCAGCGCTGATGTCTGGTATCATCCTATTCGCAGCCAGCTACGAAAAGCCGGTTGCGCAACCCAACCCAGGAGCCGTGGTGTAGTGGCCTAACATGTCTGCCTGTCACGCAGAAGATCGCGGGTTCGAATCCCGTCGGTTCCGCTGAGATTATTTATGAAGTTCTCTATATTTAATATAACACCTGTTCTTACATCGTAATCACTCCTCTCAGGACCCTCCCTCTTTCGGTGGAAACGGAGCCTTTTCAACGATAGAATAGCATTGGGATGACGCGAAGAAGCATCTGCATTTTGGAAAAAGGCAAGGAGCCTATGCAGACGTACCCATGACGAGAACTTTTTCTCTCCTCATGGCCTTTGAGCAACAAAAGGACAGGCGTGGATAGTATCAGTGCAGGTGCCAGAGAAATCACCTATGATGGAAATCCTCTGATTGTTGAGATGTAGCCGCTCAGTCCTGGCGTATCGCCTGGCGGCGGTGCCAGTTCTCGGCGAACAGGTTAAAGAAGATCTTCTGCTGAGGATGCTCGCGAATCAGCTCTTCGTCGAGCTTCACACCCAGCCCAGGCCCCTGCGGAAGCGTAAAGTAGCCGTCCTGGACCTCCGGGTTGCCAGGAGCCGCAGGCTTCACCCAATCCTCGGCGAAGTCATTGAAATGCTCGAGAATCTTGAAGTTCGGCGTTGATGCGGCGAAGTGCAGGGCAGCCGCAGTCGAGACCGGCCCACCAACATTGTGCGGCGCGACCAGGAGATAGTACGCCTCGGCCCAGGCAGCCAGTTTCTTCGTTTCGAGGAGGCCGCCGAAATGGGTGATGTCGGGCTGGATAATGTCGGCAGCCTGTAATTCAAAGAGCTGCCGGTAATCGTAGCGCGTGTGGATACGCTCACCGGTCGCTACCGGGATGGCGATCTTCTCCGATGTCTTCTTCAAGGCGGCCAGGTTCTCCGGCGGCACCGGCTCCTCGATCCATGACGGTTTGAACGCTTCCAGCTCGTGGGCTAACTCTATAGCCGTGGCTGGATTGAACCGTCCATGCATTTCGACCATGATCTCCACGTCGGGTCCGACCGCATCGCGTACCGCTTCCACCAGCGCAATGGAACGCATCTTCTCAGCGCGGTCCAGTTCGTAGAAGCCAGCACCGAAGGGATCGAGCTTGAGCGCGCGATACCCTTTCCCGATAGCTCTCGTGGCGGCAGCGTGGAACTCCTGCGGGGTGCGCTCTACCGTGTACCAGCCATTGGCGTAGGCCTTGACCTTTTCTCGCACCGCTCCGCCGAGCAGCTTGTAGACCGGTTGCCCCAGGGCCTGGCCCATGATATCCCAGCAGGCTATTTCGATGGTGGCAATGGCGGACATGGCGATCTCGTCCGCGCGTGCGTAGTCGTTGCGATACATACGCTGCACCAGGCTTTCGATGTCGAAGGGGTCATGTCCAAGCACGTGGTTGGGCACGGCTTCGGCCAGATAGCCACGCAGCGCGTCGGTGTGATTGAGCATACGCACCTCGCCTACACCAACCAGCCCCTCATCCGTTATCACCTGGACAAAGGTCAGGTTCCGCCAGGCGGTACCCAGGACAGCGCTTTTGACATCAACGATTTTCACGCATTTCTCCTTCTCGCTCTTCTATAACAGGCAAGGCCAGCCCTGCGGCTCCAGGTTGAGACTGCATCGCCTCTGGATAGTACCGCGCGAGCAGGTCCAGGCCGAGGCGAGCGCGTCGCACCCGCTCGCGGCTCAACGCCAGCGAGACCTGCTCGAGATGTTTGCCGACCGGGTAGATATTCGGCGCGTTGCGCAGGCCGAATTTGAGATAGACCGGGGCGGCGATGCGCACCAGTTCTGCGATCTCGTACAGGCGCACAAAACCGCCCAGATCATCGGGCACCTCTACATAGATATCGAGCGGGATATCGACGGCCTGGCGGATCGCGGCGATCTGCGCCAGCGTGAGGTCAGTCGGGATATTGAACGTATCCGCTCCCAGACGCTCCATGAGACGAATGGAGGCGGGGTTGGCCGAGGCCATCATGACACTGATCTTAAACTGCATCTCCCTGGGCAAGATACCGGCCTTGCGCATTTCGCCCGCGACCCACAGCGCGCCTTCGTCTGCAAGCAAAACGCTGCGTATGCCGAGGGAAGCTGCGCGTTTCACATCTTCCAGGCAGTAGACCAGTTGCTCCTGCCCTCGCAGGCGCGGACCGACCGTTTTGCCAGCGCTCGCCGTCGCCATGGCCCCGGTATCCCAGGCTGCGTTGGGCCGGGCGAAGAGGCTGACTTCGACCTGGTGCGAGCGGGCCAGGCGCGCCATCGCGCGAATCTCGTCATCTGTCATGAGCATCACGCCGCTTCCCTGTGAGACCCGGTGTATCGTGAGGCGGTATGCGCTTGCTTCCTCCAGGATGGCGGCGAGGGCTGCTGGCCCCTCGGTGCTGGGAATCTCGACGCGGTATTGTGCTCCATCGGGAAAGCGTTTCGTACTATCCGGGAGGGCATGGAGGTCTCCTGGCGGGAGACCCAGGCTTTCGAGAAAGCGGCGCGTGGCTTCCATCAGCGTCCATCTCCTTTCACAAAGGTGAAGCGCCGGCCAGGAGCGGGAATAAGGCACGTCAGCCCGGCATGGCTGGCCTGCACATAATCGACCAGCGTTCCCGGTCGTCCCTGGTTGGCTGCGAACATGTCATAGTGGATGGGGACAAGCACTTTCACGCCCGCGGCAGCCGCGAGGTCGGCGGCCTCGCGTTCGTCCATGTTGCCTACGATATCTCGCTGTTCGCGAAAATAACTGCGGCCATTGATAGGCAAGAACGCCACATCGATCTCTTGCTCGCGCAGCCGCTCCACCATGCCATCATAGATGACCGAGTCGCCGGCATGATAGATGCGCACCCCCGCTATGTCCAGAATATAGCCGAGGTAACGGTAGATATGTTTTCCCGCGCGCTCGACGAAATCGAAGCTGTAGACGGCAGGAGGAGCTTTCAGTCCATGGCAGGCGGGCACGGCAAGCAGGGTGATTGCTCCCAGGTGCAGCACCTCGCCCGGCTGCGTCCCCAGCACGCGCCCGGCGGAGATACCCAGCGCTGTGACCTGCTCGACCATGGGCAGAGGAACGACAAAGCGCGCGCGAGGCGCTGCCTTCGCCATGCCGGGCAGGGTCTGCGGGTCGAAATGATCGACGTGCTCGTGCGTGCAGAACACGTAATCAGCCGGGGGAGCATCCGCAGGGGAAAAGAGAGGCGGCACCAATCGATCGGGATACTCAGAAAGGAAGGGATCGATGTAGAGAGTCGTACCGGCAGCACGCAGCACAACGCTCGCCTGTCCTAACCACCACATCGCAACCGCCTGTAGTGGCGGCTGGGCAGTGACAATATCAAGGGCTACATCTCGCGTATTAGCAATTTTCACAGATCACCTCCCGCTCTCATCGTGGATCAGTAGTACCTTGAGCGCTCCCTCGCGCCTGGCCATCACGGTATTGAGCGCTTCCTCGTAGTCAGACAGGGTAAAACGGTGCGTGATCAGCGGGGCAAGCTGCAACAGACCAGCGCTAAAGAGCTGCACCGCATACACCCAGGCAGCGGAAGAGGCACCAAAAATACCCTGCACCGTCAAGTGCTTGAGCACGAAGGTATCGCTCTCCAGGCTCAAACGAGTGCTTGCTCCTGCGATGCCCTCGAGTATGACCATCCCCCCCCGTCTCGCCAGGCGCATCGACAGTTCAACCCCGGCGGCGCGGCTCCCTCCTTCAAAGACCAGGTCTGCCCCGCGCCCTTGAGTCAAGTCATGCACGCATTGCTCAACATCGTCACGCCTGCTATTGATACTATAGGTAGCTCCCAGGCGTCGCCCTATGCTCAGACGTTCGTCGTGAGAACCTGCCAGGATCAGAGCAGCAGGACTGAACAGGTGCAGTATCTGCACGGCGAGCAAGCCGATTGCTCCATCACCTATCACAACGGCCGTTTCACCGGCCCGCAGCGCATCGCCTAAAAAAGCCTGGGCCACGACCGAGGTCGGCTCTAAAAGCGCGGCCTCCTCGAATGAGGCATCGCGAGGTAGCCTGTGTACCTGCCGCGCCGGAACGACCACGTACTCGGCCAGCCCGCCCGGACGGGTAAAGCCGATTTCATCGTAGCCTGACTCGCAGAGATTCGTCAATCCCATGCGGCAATTCCGGCAGGTGCCGCAGGAGAAAATGCCCTCGACAACCACTCTGTCCCCCACGTACAGTCCTCGTACCTGCTCACCGGTGGCTGCCACTTCTCCCGACCACTCGTGACCCGGCACCAGCGGGTAGCGATAGAATCCCTCTGGCCTGGTGCCCTGGTAAAGCTCTACATCGCTGCCACAGATACCGACTGCGCGCGAACGGACGAGGACTTCTCCCGGCCTCGGCGAGGGCAGCGCCAACTCTGCCAGGCGCACCAGGCCGGGGCTTTCAAGCACGATTGCCTTCATTCCTTCCCCTCTTCTACGCGGGCAGAATATCAGCGCCCGCCGGCCGGATTGATCTGCACGGTTTTTGTCTCGGCGAAAAATTCGATGGCGGCAGTACCCTGCTCGCGCGAGTGCGAGCTGGAAGCGCGCATACCGCCGAACGGAGCGTGAGGATCGACGCCGGTGGTATCCCCGTTCACGCGCACCATGCCACATTGAATGTCCGAAATATAGCGCAGGGCCGCGTTGATATCCCGCGTGAACAGGGAGACGCTCAAGCCAAACTTCGTACTGTTCGCCAGGGAGAGTACCTCATCGAGTGAGCGCGCGTGCTGCACGACCAGCAGCGGCCCGAAGATCTCTTCCTGCACGAGAGGCGCGTCGTTGGGCACGTCTGCCACGACCGTCGGCTCGAAGAAAAAGCCCTGCTTGAGCTGTTCCTCATTCGACCGGTGTCCACCGCTCAGCACCCGGCCCATTTTGAAGCCCATTTCGGCGTACCTGTTCACCTTCTCGAGCGCCTCGGAGGTGATGAGCGGCCCGACGGCGCAACCGGGGTCGATGGCCGGAGCCATCGGCAACGCCCGTATCTCTGCTTGCAGTCGATCAAGAAAGGCATCACTGACCTCGCCTGCAACGATGGCGCGGCTGGTCGCGGTACACTTCTGCCCGGCGTAGCGCATGGCCCCGGACGCGACGAGCCGCGCCGCCTGGTCGAGATCGGCGTCGGCAAGCACCAATGCGGCGTTTTTCCCGCCCATCTCCAGTTGATATTTGATATTGCGCCTGGCCGCCTGTTCCGCAATCCCCATCCCGACCTCGTTCGAGCCGGTAAAGGTCACGGCCTGAATGCCCGCGTGGTTCACGAGCGCAGAACCGAGCTGAGAGCCTTTTCCGAGGACGAGATTGAACACTCCCTGCGGTATGCCAGCCTCGGCAAACACTTCAGTCAAACGAGCTGCGGTTAAAGAGGCCGTCTCGGCAGGCTTCCAGACGATGGTGTTGCCGTAGGCCAGGGCCGGAGCGATCTTCCAGAGAGGGATGGCAACCGGAAAGTTCCACGGGGAAATGACCGCCACAGGCCCCAGTGGTTGGCGCAGCGTAAACTGGAGGCTGCCGGCCTGTTGAGCGGGAATGACCATGCCGGCGGGATGAACGGCCTCTTCAGCGAAGTAGCGCAGGATCACCACCCCGCGATCAACCTCCTGTAGGGCCTCTCCGATAGGCTTGCCCACTTCTAATGCGACCAGCGTGGCGATGTCCTGCCGTCGCTGTGCCAGCACATTAGCAGTCTGGTGCAGGATTTCCGCCCGCTGTGGCCCGCTCGTCGTCCTCCATCGTTCAAAGCCAGAGTGAGCTGCTTCGACAGCACGATCTACCACCGTTGCATCTCCCAACGGGATACGGGCAAGCTCTTCCGCCGCATTGGAAGGGTTGATATCGGCCGTCCATTCCTGGCCGTTGACCGCCGACCATTCACCTGCGATATAGTGTGACAGCCGTACAACAGGTTCTCTCACGTTCTTTCCTCCCAAAAACCGCTCTCACGATTTGGTCGGCGATTTTGTGGCTGCTACACGATACTCGCGCATGACCAGTTCGTTGAGTTCCTCCAACGACGTCTCCGCGACCAGTTTATCGAAGGTGATCGTACCGTGCTGGAGCAGGTTCACGCGATCGCAGGTTTCGAGTACCTGAGAGTAGTTATGCGCGATCATGATGATCGAGACCTCGCCCATCTCTTTCAGGTTATGGATCAGTTCGAGAATCAACGCGCCTTCCTTCGCCCCCATCGCGGCGAGCGGCTCGTCGAGAAGTAGAATCTTCGCATCGGTGTAGACCGCCCGGGCAATGGCGATACCCTGGCGCTGGCCGCCCGACAGACTGGCAACTTCGACATCGACCGAGGGAATATTGACCCCCATCTTCTTCAAGTGGTCGCGTGCCTGCTCACGCATCTTGCGATTGTTGAGAAATGGCAGGGGGAATTGCCGCAGCTCCCGGTTCAGAAACATATTATGATAGACACTGAGTTGGTTCACCAGCGCCAGGTCCTGGTACACGGTCTCGATACCGAGCGAGCGTGCATAAGTCACGGAGCGTAGTTTGACTGCCTCGCCATCGACGAAGATCTCGCCGCCGTCAGGTTGCACAAACCCGGTCAGGATTTT
This sequence comes from uncultured Chloroflexia bacterium, assembly GCA_963731975.1. Taxonomy (GTDB): domain Bacteria; phylum Chloroflexota; class Ktedonobacteria; order Ktedonobacterales; family Ktedonobacteraceae; genus CAVSXS01. The sequence continues at coordinate 294,523 of CAVSXS010000001.1, forward strand.
GATCAGCGTCGATTTGCCCGCGCCATTATCCCCGACGAGGCCAAGCACCTCGCCTTTCTTCAAATGCATGCTCACATCGCGCAGGGCCGTCACCGCGCCGAAGCGCTTCACGATGTGTTCCGTGCGGATAGCATCGTGAAGTTCGACCGGAGAAGTTGTATCTGTCATTGTCGTCCTGCCTCTCGCCAAATACGTAAACGAACATTCAGGATCATCGCTATCAGGATTGCTATGCCAAGAATGATATCGTATGTAAAGGCGCTCACGCCTAGCAGGGTAAAGCCGTCATTGAGGATCGAGAGAGCCAGCACTCCCAGAAAAGCCCCGACCACGGTGCCGAGACCGCCGGCCAGCGCAGTACCGCCGATGACCGCTCCGGCGACGGCGGAAAACATGATGTTTGTGCCACCTGCCAGGGGATCAATGGAGTTAATACGGAACGCTTCCAAGATACCCGACAGCCCTGCCAGCGTGCTTGCCAGCATAAAATTCCCAATCTTAACCCGGCTGACGTTCACGCCGGCCTCACTCGCTCCGAGCAGATTCCCCCCCGTCGCGACGGTATGCTTGCCCCAGCGCGTGTAGGAGAGGATCACCTGCACAACGACCATCACTGCGACGGCCCACACGATTTCTGAGTAGGGATTCGCGCCCATTACCTGGTTGAGCTGTCCACCGGCAGGAGTAATGACCGGTTCTCCCGCCGAAATGGTCAGTGCAATGCCGATCACTAGAAATTGTGTTCCCAGCGTGCCAATCAACGAGGGTATCTTAAACACGACCGTGAGAATGCCATTGAGCAGGCCGACTGCGGCAGCGACTAGCAAACCCGCGATAATGCCTACCCACAGGGGAAGGCCAGCCTGGTTGACAAAGAGCATGATGAAAGGGACCAGGGCAAACACCGAGCCAACCGAAATATCGATTTCACCGCAGATGAGCAGCATGACTTCACCGACTGAGATGATCGCCGTGGCAGATACAAATTGGAAGATCACGCGGATGTTGTCAGGTGTCAGGAAATTCGAAGTGGACAACGAGAAGTAGATAGCCAGGACGATAGCGACGACTAAGATACTTACCTCGCGCTGCCGGAATATGATACTGCCCAGTCTCGTCCAGATGCTCTTCCCTGCGGATTCAGGGAGGGGTTCTATCTCTGGTGTAGGAGCATTCGAAAGAATTGTCTCGGCCATTCAGCTCCTCCTTCTGTAGAAAGCGTCTTTGCAATATGGAAGAAATGCCCACCTCCGCAATAAGTTGACGGGCAACGCTGCTCTTGATAATGCAATAGTAGTATAGCTGCGCCAGGTTGTAAAGCCCCCTGCGGATGCCCACACGACCTCTGTGAGGCTGCCTGGCTTCTGCACAGGAGGGCATCCACAGGGAGACTGCTCGACCGCTCAAGCGGGGTTGTCTATTCCGTTCATGGGATTACCCCGTAATCACCTTTTGCGCACTCGAGCTGCCTTCGAAACGTGTCTGGGTATTCAGGTACGGTCCGACGTTGTTTTTGTCCACAAAGAGCAGACCTGTATCCGTGTTCGAGGGGAACATCAGTCCACCCGACAGCTTATACAGGAAGAGCTGCAAGACGGGGATGAAGCCCTGGAGATAGGGCTGCTGGTCGATGGTGAAGTCAAGGTTGCTCTTGCTGACCTCTTGCAAGGTTACAGGCTCCAGGTCAAAGCCGCCGGCATGGATGCCTTTGGACTGGAGGTTGTACTTGTCCATGATCTGGCCCAGGCCCTGCGTGCTGCCGCCATCGACCGCAACCATGCCTTTCAGGTTTTGATGGCCCAGATAGTAGGCTTCGATGCGAGAGAGTTCATCAGTGGTTTGCGCGCCGGTGGCGATCTCAACAAAGTTAATTGGTTTGCCAGATGCCTGAATAGCCGCCTTTGCCCCATCAATACGCGGCTGGATGTTCAATGATCCCGGCGTAGCGATGAAACCCGCAATATCGCCGCCAGGAACCAGGGAGACGATGCGGTTGCCCAGCGCTTGACCGGATGCGAAGAGATCCTGCCCGATGTATGCCAATCGTGCATTATTGCTGCTGGCTGGCGCGTCGGCGTTATAGGAGACAACGGGAATACCGGCGGATAGCGCGTTTTGAACCGGCGCATTGAACGCGGTCGGATCGATGATGGCGACGGCAATGCCATCGGCTTTGGCCGCGATGGCGGCGTTCATCGCGTTTACCATATCCGCAACGACACTGTTGTCAGAACCCGTCCACTGGTAGGTGCAGTTAACGAGCGCGCATGCATCCTGGATGCCATACTGGGTAGGCACGAAGAACGGGTTGGTGGTCACGTGATTGACGAAGACGAATTTATACTTGGGATGGCTAGGGAAGTTTCCACCACCACCGCCAGTGGTGGTGGTATTATTGGTGGTCGTTGGACTACTGCCGCCACAGGCCGCCAGCAACGTCGCACCCGCCGATCCTGCCATCGCGGTCTGGAGCAAGCGCCTTCGCCTGATGGGCAACCGGGAAAAATACGCTGCAAAGTTTGTGTCTGCCATGATGTAGATCCCTCCACTTTGAGACATTCGCAGTCTTACTAAGTGAACAATACGAGGTCTGCCAGTGCGACCAGCTCTTTCCGGTCGCGGTTTCCTGGCCAACCCTACTAACTCTGCTGTGGATTTCCTCTTTTGAGAGTGTGCGTATCCCTCCTTTCCTTACTCATTCGATCAGATGCTTCAACTGTTATCTGCACTTGCCTCTTCTTGATCCAGCGCTCGTTGAATATCACCGGTTGTCAGGATCACCAGTTCGCGCATAGCTTCCTCTGCTGCCTGCCCGTCTCTTTTACGGATAGCCTCGGCTATCGACCAGTGGAACGGCATGGCAGCCAGGTTCGCTCCTGGCAAGTGCGAAGTGACAACCCGGCTCACAAGCAGCGACGTGGTAAGCGTCTCAGTAATCTTCTGCAAGATTTCGTTATGGGCGGCTGCACAAATGGCGGCATGGAACGTTAAATCAGCCGGAATGTAGGTCTCAGGAGAACTGACCCCCTTTTCCATTCGACTGCAGCATTCTCCAATGGTTTTGATCTCGTCATCGGTGGCGCGGGTAGCCGCGAGCCGGGCGGCCATTGGCTCAAACATGAGACGCACTTCACAGAGCGCATCGAGGAACGACCGTTCAGGGCCGACTTCATATAACCAGCCGATTACGTCTGGATCGAGGAAGTTCCAATCAGCGCGCGGGCGAACCTTTGTACCCGTCCTGGGACGCGACTCAATGAGACCTTTGGCGCTCAGTACTTTCAGCGCCTCACGCATGACCGGTCGGCTGACATTAAATTGAAGGCTCAGTTCAGGCTCGCTTGAAAGGGTATCACCCGGTTTGAAATCATTACGCATAATACTTAAACCGATCTGGTGAACGACCTGCCCGGAAAGATTCTGGCGTTGCAGTGATGTAAAAACTTTGACCATACTGTCCCTATATTTGTCTGACAATTATATTGTATAACAATACTACCTGCCGAACTAATCTATGTCAAGCCTCTACGCGCCTTGTTCTAGGAATTCGCAAAAAAGGCTATGAGTAGGTCGTCGTCACAGAGACAACAGACACAACGAAATGATGTGTTCTCGCTTCTCCCGTATGCGTACCACGAAGCCGGTCACGCCGTCGTGGGTCATGTCATCGGAAGGCTGATTGCCCTCGTCTCAGTCAAGCAGGCAACCAGCTATCGTGGCTGTTGCCGCTTCGACTCGTATACCGAGAGCGCCCACCATTATGACCAGTGGCAAAAGGGGCATCAGAATCCAGAGCTGCTGACGATTTTGTATGCGGGAGCAGTTGCCGACTCTCTGCTGTGTGAGCAGCGAGGTTGGGACAATTTAGAACAGACTCTTTTAATGAACAACCGGAAGAGAGGGGAAATAGATGCCCTCGTTACGATTGACTGCCGATATCAATGGCACGCGCGAGACGATTTTTGACCTGCTTGCCGATCTCGCTCACTATGATCGCTGGCTGCCAGGCTCAAGGGTGTTTGGTGGAATGACCCAGGTATCGCCCGTGTCACCGGGTGTCGGCATCACCTATGCCGATGGCCCAATGCGCGGCTCGATCACTGAGTTCAATCCGCCTGAACGTCTCACTTTTGAGCAATCCATGCCGCTAAAAGCGCTGCTGCTGACCGGAAAGCTGGAGGTGCGCGTTCGTTATGCGCTGGAAGCGACTGGAAGCGATGGGCAGGCGACGCATGTGATGCGCGAAGTCACTTTTCACCTCCATGGCATCCTCGGGGCCGCGCAGCCTCTTGTTGTCAGCACCATTCGCCGTGAAAGTGGACGACTGCTGGAGATGATAAAACGGCATGTAGAGCGTGGTGTCATTTAAAATAATTCATGAAAATGGCGCAAGGCTGAAAAGAGAAGAGAGCTAAAGGATTAACAGGGGTCTGACAGACACTAGCTCATCGCATCACGGACACTGGTGCAAAGTCGAGCATGTCCGATACTAGAACGGTTGATTTCCGCACAGGATTCGCCTACGATGCGGCCTCGCTTCGCTTAAACAAGGGTTCCATCCGTGGTATCATCTAAGCAGTAGCTTGACAACGAAAGAGTGTTTGGGCGTTCCAAGGGAAGTCGTTCCGCTTTCAGTACAAGCACTCACGTGTTTGCTCGCTGGACTCCTCACACTCTTGACTTGAGAGGATCATCATGCCAACTCGCGCAGAGATTCTGGACACCCTTGCGGCATCGCAGAAGCAGGTCCTGGCGTTTTTTCACGGGCTGAGCCCGCAAGACCTGGAGCGCCCGGCAACGGCGAGTGAAGTGCCCGGAGCAGCTCCGTGGCGAGCCAAGGATCATTTTGCTCACCTGGTGCAAAGCGAGCGCCACATCCAGCGATTGCTGCGCCGGACACTCGCCGGCGACACTCGAGACGTTCTCTTACGCTCTCAATACCCGGCGGGAATGGAAATGCCGGGCATTCTGGGCGATCTGAGCGCACTGACCCCGCAGGAGGAGGAGCGGCTGGGGATGGCCGTCGCCAGCGTCAATCAAACCGACGTGAACGCGCACCATGACGACAGTCTGCAGATGCTGGCAGCGGATTACATGGCGGTGCGGCAGGACACAGTGGACCTCCTGCACCAGTTCACCGATGAGCAGCTGGCCACTCCGGTGCCCACTGTCATTGGTGAGCAGTCCGTCGGCGACCTGTTTGCCGGGAGAGCGGGACATGCAGCCACGCACATAACCTGGATTGAGGAAGGATTTCGGCTCTCATTCAAGCGGCAAGGAGAGGCCTCATGAAATTTCTGCTCACGTCTGCTGGCATCAGCAACGACAGCATTCGCAACGCGCTGGTTGAGTCTCTGGGCAAACCGATCGCCGAGTCCAGCGCCCTCGTCATTCCCACCGGGATGTACGCCATACCCGGCGGTGCTGCCCATGCCTGGCGGTTTCTCTGCGGAGTGGGCACCACCCCTTTGTGCGAATTGGGGTGGAAGTCGTTGGGAGTGCTGGAGCTGACCGCGCTGCCCAGCATCAATGAAGAACAGTGGGTCCCCATGGTCCAGGGGACTGACGCTCTGCTGGTTGCAGGCGGCGATGTCTTGTATCTGTGCTACTGGATGCGGCAGTCCGGCCTGGCAGACCTCTTGCCGGAGCTTGGGCGCGAGACGGTCTACGTGGGGGTGAGCGCCGGGAGCATGGTGGTGACCCCCAACTTCGGAGAGACCTACGACGGCTGGTTCTGTCGCGAGCCTCCGGCAAGTAATCTGCCCACCGGCGACGATAGAGCGCTGGGACTGGTTGATTTTTCGGTGTTTCCGCACCTGGATTACCCCTCTTTTCCGGAGAATTCCCTGGCCAACGCAGAAAGATGGGCCGCCAAGGGGCCGGTGCCGACGTACGCGATTGACGATCAGACCGCCATCAAAGTGATCGACGGCACCGTCGAGGTCGTCTCCGAGGGCCATTGGAAACGGTTTGTGCCCTCATGGGGTGTTTAGGAACTGGTTCGTTCTTGCGCGCCACACGAGCGAGGAGCACCCGCATCATGGCCACGCGGGATCAGTGTTTCGACTGTAAGGCTTCAGGTGTCATGCGCATGATCGACTTCTCTTGACTCGTACTGCAAGCAGGTAACTCTTGCGCTCTCAAGACAAGTATCCCTGAGATGAGCGAGAAATGTGACCTTTTTCAGGCATTTCTTGGAACTGGCCCCATCTTGGTGAAAGCTCATCAGTAACAGCGATTTGACCCCTTTTTCCCTGCTCAGAAAAGGGAGAGCAATCGTTAGAGAAGCTCATCCTTCACCTAAATTGTGCCAGAGCCATAATCGTTCAAATCACATTAACGGTTTGTATTTCGTGGGAGCAGGAACCCATCCTGGCGCCGGTATCCCTGGCATGTTGCTTTCTGCCAACATCACGAGCCACCTGGTCGTAGACGACCTGGCAAAGACATAGCTTCGTCCATCTCAATGTACCTTAACACCCGGCGCAGATTATTGAGTGCTACCTGAAGACGCTTTTTGAGGGTATTTTCTGAGGTCTGTAACCTCTGAGACATCTCCGGGAGCGTCATCCCTTGATAGTAGTGGAGGGCGATGACTGCTTGCTGCTTCGCAGGTAATTGCTTGATGGCTCGCACGAGATCCCAATTACGCTCCAGGACACTTTCAGCGTCATTTGCTACCAGGGATGCTTGTTCTGATTCTTGCTCAGCAAATGATTGCTGTAGAAACATGGCAGACCGTGCGATTCGTCGCTTAAAGCTGATGCACTGGTTTACGACGATGCGCATCAACCACGGGCGTAGCGCACCGGTTTCACGCAGGCTGGGGAGATGCTGCCACGCCTGTATGAGCGCGTTTTGTACAGCATCCTCCGCAACATCTTGATCTTTTACAATACTATAGGCAGTTCGTAGCATCGATCCTTTATATCTATCCAGGATTTCCTCAAAAGCATCTTCATCTCCTTGCAATGCACGAACTGCTAGTATCTGCTGCTCAGACATTACATCGCTATCCACCTTTTCCTGCTGAACAGCAGGCGATTCTGTAAACTCACTCTCCACCGACCCAGAAATACGGGCTGGAAGATCGCAAATAATAAGCTCTGACATAATCATCTTTCCTTTTATATCTCTCGCAAGGACTATGTACAAACACATAACAAAGATATAACATATATTATACGTAAAGGCGAGGTGTGCCTACTCATGAATTTTGTTTTGTGGGGGAACAACAAACCGCAAAGAATGGTTGCTCAGGTGTAGAGAATGAAGGGAAGCCTGTTACCCACGTTTCGATCAGCGTGCATCTTAAACAGAAGTAGCTGACAAATTTGACGCAGCAAAGATCGTCAGGCTAACCCGTAGCCCTAACAAATATTGTGCAAACAATAGACGTCGCATACTAACTGTGATATGGTTGCCATATGAACAAAGCAACGTGTCGTGTTGAAAAAGGAAGCGCAAATCATCATGCAAGAAAAGCATCCCGAGTGGCCCAACCTGGAGCACTACGCTGATGTTCCTCTCTTCAATACGAAGGCTGTGGTCCAGAAAACAGGGATAGCTGCTCCAACGCTAAGAGCATGGGAGCGCCGATATAAAATCCTCTTGCCGGAACGTGCTCAGAATGACTACCGATTATATTCAGAGCGTGATATCGCTAGTATTCGCTGGCTCAAAGATCGTGTTGATGAAGGAATGTCGATCAGTCAGGCTATTGCCCTCTTTCGCCATCTTGAAGAGGTGCATGAGCAACTACAGCACAAGGATTTACCTCAAGAGAGTACTTCACCTTCCCGGATGCCGTTATCAACGCTTCCTATGGGCGAACACCAACCGCTGGTTGAAGGTGACAAGCAGGAGGCGGATGAGCAGATGAAAGCAGGCCCTCCTCAGACTACTCTCCAGAATGTGGAGCAACTCGATGTGGGGGAGAGAGAGAACAACTTTCTGGCAACCTATAACATGCGTTTCGTGCTGGAGCGCCTGCTTGTTGCTTTCAACGGTCTCGATGAAGCTACGGCGAGCCGACTTATGGCCTTGATGTTAGCAATCTATCCGATCGAGCAAGTATGTGCTGAACTGATTAAACCGACATTATGGGAGGTCGGGCGGCTTTGGGAGCAAGGGCTGATAACTGTTTCAATTGAACATTTTGCCAGTTCTTTCTTCCATGGCTTGCTGACCAATCTGTTCCACGCCATGCCTCCTGGTGAAACGGGACCCCTGATCATTATGTGCTGCGCTCCTGGTGAAGAGCACGAGTTGGCCCCACTCATGTTATCGCTGTTTCTACGTCGAGCCGGATTGCACGTGGTCTATCTGGGTCAAAGTATTGAAGCCAACGGACTATTGCAAACGGTCAGCCAATTGTCTCCCGTGCTTGTCTGTGTCTCTGCGACACTCGTGTCCAATGTGGAAGCAGTGACGGATCTAGGAGAGAAGTTACAGAAATTATCTCCTCCACGACCGGCCTTCATCTTTGGTGGACAGGGGTTTGAGCAGCGCACTGATCTTATTGCGCAAGTCCCAGGGGTATATCTCGATGGAGATTTGCAGATCATCATGACCCATCTAAAACGAATGGCCTTTCAGCAGGCCGAAGATAATAAGTAGTATCGCACGCACATACGAAAGAAGGAGTTCTTATGTCCGAAACACCAGGTGCAACCCGAAACAATGAGCAAAAAGCCGTCATTCTACCGCGCTGGCGCTGGTATCACGCGGTCGTCTTTTATGTTGCTGTCCAGATCATGACCTTTAGCCTGTCCGGGTTGGTCAGCTTGGTGAGAGGGAACAGAGGCCAGAGCTTGCGAGAAGCAACCTTTGGAGATGTATCCTATTTTCAGCAGCTCAAGCAAGTGAAGATTACACCGCCATCATGGGCATTTGGCCCGGCGTGGTTGGTGAACAACGTCGCGGTTCTCTGGGGAACCTGGCAGGTGCTCAACAAACCAAAGCAGACGCCGGGTCGTGCGGTTTACCTGGCCTTGCAAGGGGCATCGTGGGTCGACTTCGTGCTCTTCAACGCTGCCTACTTCAGCTTGCGCTCGCCGCTCAATGCCTTAGTGTTAACGTTCATCATGTTCCTGCTGACCATAGCCAGCGGGATGGTGGCGCTCTTCCGGCTGAAAGATAGCAAGGTGGCGATCTCCCTGGCGACGTTGTTCATCTGGTTGGTTGTGGCGCTGACCGCTGCGACCTTTCAGGCGCTGTGGAACAAGGATGACTTCTACCAGGTGGGGCCGTTTATGGAACCAAATGCGAGATTAGTGAAGGAACATGTGTAGTCAGGTTTCCACTAGATAAAACCTGTGTTACGTGAAAGAAGAAAAATCAGGCTGGTCAATTGCCTGTATACCCACAGACGCCCGCTCGCGGTGAATTCACCAGCGGCAGCAGCATCTCTTCTCCGCATTTGTGATCTTTCGCACACGTCTCACACAGGCACTCCTCGTCTTCATTGGCGCATTGCGTGTGTGGATCGGCTTTAAAACTGACCCTTCCACTGCAGCTTAGCACAAGAGTTGCTGAAGAATCAACACTCGGCATGGTGTCCGATTTTCGATTTATTTCTCATCTCACCTCTGGCCATGAATTGAGGGGAAGCTGTGATTTTTTGAGGATCGTTTGTGACGGATCGGAGAGCCTGGCGAGGTAAACTTGGTTTCTGCCTACAAACAGTGTTTGTCTATGCAACGAGGAGGTTACAGCAGTATGACCGTGAGACAGAAACAGAGTATTGCGCAGCTTTTTGACCTGAGAGGGAAAGTGGCTCTCGTGACCGGCGCAGCCATGGGCATTGGCCAGGGCATCGCCTTCCGCCTGGCGGAAGCGGGCGCGGCAGTCATGATTGCCGATATCAACCTGCCAGCCGCTGAAGACACCGTCAGCCAGATTCGGGCCGAGGGAGGCAAGGTGCAAGCGATCAAGGCAGATACGTCCAGCGTGGCCGATGCCAAACGAACGGTTCAGGAAACGGTCCGCGCCTTTGGGCGCCTGGATATCCTGGTCAACAACGCCGGCGTCTACCCCTTCGCACCCGCGCTGGAGGTGACGGAAGCGCTATGGGACAAGGTCGTGGATATCAATCTCAAGGGCCTCTTCTTCTACACCCAGGCAGCCGCCCAGGAGATGGTGAACGAAGGCCATACTGGCAAGATCATCAACATGGCTTCGATAGATGCCCTGCATCCCACCGGCAACCTGGTGCATTATGACGCCTCGAAGGGAGGCGTGGTGATGGTAACTAAAGCGCTGGCCCTGGAATTCGGCCCGCGCGGTATCAGCATCAACGCCATCGCTCCCGGAGGTATTCAGACTCCCGGTGCAAGTAGCCCCTCCGCCTCGGACGAGATGATCCAGGCGTTCGCCGCGCGCATTCCCCTGCGCCGCATGGGTGTGCCGGATGATATCGCGAAAGTCGCCCTCTTCCTGGCCAGCAGCGCTTCGGATTACATGACCGGAAGTGTCGTGGTGGTGGATGGCGGCTTCCTACAGGCATAGGAGCCAGAGGGAGCGGCTTTTCAACAACAGCATGAGGCATCCCGCATTCTTGAAAGGATGAGCTAGAGAGAAATATCCCTCCGATGGTACGCTTGAGAAGTATATTGGAGGTCTGTATCATCTTTGTATCATTTTTGTGTCGAAACATTCCTTTCGCAGTTCCCATGGAGCAGGGTATGCTTTTTCTAGATCCTGATTTGGAGCTCCAGGATCGGGGCAGGTGCGATCGATACCACCGTGGTCAGCGTGGCACTGTCGACCATCCAGCGCGACCTGCATTTGAGCGGATCGAACGGGCATAGGTGATAAACGCCTACGATGAAGAGAGATGAGCTATGATGTGCGTTGAATGCAGCGTCGATATCAGCAGGCTGGTTGATGAAGTTTTTTCCTATGTGATCGATCCTGCCAATGCATTCGTTTGGCGGAGTACCCTCGTAGCCATCACGAGCACTCTTCAAGAAGCCATGAAGGTGGGCAGCACCTTTCGCGAGCAATCGAAACTGCTGGATCAGATCCTGGAGACGACTTATGAAGTGATCGAGTGGGTGCCTTCACGCCGCTTAACGTACAAAAGTATTGTGGGAGCCGTTCCCAGCCTCGTCTGCCTGCGTTTTGAGTCCACGGCAGGTGGCGCGTGCGTTACCATGCACGTTGACCAATCCCTCGATCTTGTTTTCCCACCAGAGAAATCATCGCTGGCTATGCGAACCGTTCAACGCATCTTACAGCATGACCTGCTGACGTTGAAGGATGTGCTGGAGAACTCCTGGCCCTGACCTTGCCTGGTCCTCATTGCGGCAGCAGTTGCTGGTACCCCTCGAGTGCAAAAGCGACTGCCTGCTCCGGTGAAAGGCTTCTGCCCTGCGCCCACCACGCTGTCCATGTCTCCTCATCAACGCGTGCCTTCACGCTCGTCAGATAGGTCTTATAGAGAGGGCGATACGCCGGCGGGAGAGCCGACCCCAGTCGCTCAAAGAGCGCTTCGCCGGCGCTACAGATCACGGCAGCAGCCATGGCGCTGCCAGCGAGACCCAGTGTACATCCTATTGCGCTCAGTGCGATGGCGAGATTAAAGTGCTGACCGATCTGTTGTGCCAGGATCATCTCCTCCCTGAACGTGCCGAGCGCCTGGAGCGGTTTGTCCTGTACCGCCGCCAGCACACCGAGGTAGATGAGGATGCTGCTCAATCCCCACGGTTCGCCAAATTCCCTGAAGAAGGTCACCGCCTCGATCAAGCTTGCCTCCGCCCGGTCAAAGTCTCCCTGCAACGTCGAGATGGCCCCGAGCCTCCCAAGCGTGAAGGCGTAGTCGCGCTGCTCGCCGATCTCCCGTTGCAGGTGCAGGGCTTCCTCTAAATACCCGGTTGCCTGGGAATACTCGCCTTGCATATAGTACGAATCAGCCACTTGAAAGAGCGCTCGAGCGCTCCCTCTGGCGTCTCCGCACGCTTCATAGAGGGACAGCGCCTCCTGTGCTAGCTGCCGCGAGCGCTCAAGCGCCATCTCCCAATTGGTCAAGCGCGCCGCTGCCAGGGTCAGTTTCGCTCGCACTGCAACTGGAGTGTCGCTTCCCATCACCAGGGCGGCATCGATCCAGCGATGGGCCTCCAGGAACTGGCTGCGTGACTCCCAGAACAGCCCCAGGGCCCCGGAGAGCCGCTGGGCCAGTTCGGCTTCTCCTCGCCCGGTGGCCCAGGCCAGAGCAGCGCGCAGGTTGTCTTGCTCGCGGGCCAGGTGTAGGATGGCCCTGAGCCTCTGGCTTCCGCCCAGGCCAGGCTCGATTTGCTCAACCAGTCGCAGGTAGTAGCGTGCATGTCGCCCCTGTAGCGTTTCTCCTTCTCCGCTCTCCCGGAGGCGTTTCGAGGCATACTCCCGAATAGGCTCCAGGAACCGGAATCGCTGATCGATCTCGTCGTCGGACAGACCTTCTGCCGAAGGCACGGGCACCACCAGGCTCTGGTTGACCAGTCCCTCGATCTGCTCGAATATATCCTCGATCCCTGCCTCAATATCCTCACCCACACAGATGGCCAGGGCAGCTTCGAGCGTCCAGCCGCCTACAAATACTCCAAGCCGTGTGAACAACTGCTGGGCCTGCGCATTCAGCAAGTGGTAGCTCCAATCCAGCGTGTGCAGCAACGTCTGGTGACGTGCGGGCGCATTGCGAGCCTCCTGCCGCAAGAACGTCAGGGACCGCCCTTCTCTACCAGGCTGACCGGCTGGTTCGCTTCCTGCCAACCGCTCCAGGAGGGCTTGCGGGGAAAGCAGCCGGCTGCGAGCCGCAGCCAATTCAATAGCCAGCGGCAGTCCTTCCAGGCGCAAGCAGAGCTGGGCGACGGTCGCGGCATTCTTCTCGGTCAAGGCAAAGCGCGGATTGACCGCCTTGACACGCTCGACGAAGAGACGGGCGGCTGGAAACTGAAGCAGGTCGCTCGGATTGGTCACCGAGGTGGGATCAGGCACTTCCAGGGGAGGCACTCCGAATTCATACCCTCCATTCAGAGGAAGGGTGACGCGGCTCGTCACCAGCAGTTTGAGAAGAGGGGCTGCTTCCAACAGCTCCCCGATGAACCCTGCCGCACCGAGCAGTTGCTCGAAGTTGTCCAGAATCAGCAACGCGTTTTTCTCACGTAAAAATGCTTTTAAGATACGCTGATGCGACGGGGAAACCTGCGAAAAGGAAGCTCCGCGAATTGGTTCGACCAGATCGAAGACCTCAGCGATCGCCGAAGGGACCAGCGCAGCCTCATCAAGGTCCCCCAGGGGAACAAAGCAGACACCGTCGTCGAATTCCTCCCGCAAGGCGGCTGCCACCGCGAGACTCAAGCGAGTTTTGCCTACCCCTGCCGCTCCCAGCAACGTGAGCAGGCGCACCTCGTGCTGCCGCAGCTGTTCGCTGATGAGCCTGACGGCCCACTCGCGGCCAATCAAGGGGGTGGATGGAACCGGGAGAAAGTTCTGTCTTTTGCTCGCGATGGGTGACTTAGATGCAGCGCCCTGTCCCGTCCAGAGATCGCGCGGTGGCTTGTCCAGGCGCGAGAGCGGCGCGCTGTTCCACTCTTCAGGAGAAAAGCTCTCCCGCCTCAAGTGCATGAGTATGAGCAGTTCAATCGCTTCGGTCTGCGTGGTGATCGCGTCCCATGCAGCCAGTGTCTTGATGATCTGTTTAACCTCGTAATGTGTGAGCCGGTCGCGGCCACTCCCGTGCAGTTTGCGGCTCAGTACCTGGGCGTCGACGCCTAGAGCGGCGGCCAGATCTTTTTGAAGCCGACCGCTCTGACGGCGCGTGGCCGAAACCTGCTCTTGAAAGCGCTTGAGATTAGGGGCAGGCTCGGAAGCGCTCGCATCATGCACAGATTGCTACCTTTCCTTGCTTGAATCGGGGAGTAGGTGTTCCAACAGCGATATCTTTCATTCAATTATATCTCATGACAGACAGAAAGGAACAGTTTTTGACGGAGAAGCCCGGCTCTCAAAAGCCTTTTTTCTCGCCCTCCCTAAAAAGACGTAGCGCTATTGTATCAACTACATATCACTTTTCTATCAAGAAATCACTTTCTCACTCACCTGCGGGCGCATATGCTTTTACCAGGGTAGTCAAATCTTTCGTCTACAGTAACCGGGCTCCTGCTGGTGGCGCTCATCGCTTTCCTGGCCTGGTTTACCTCGAATGATGTTGCAATTCAAGCAGAAATGAGGAATTTTATGAACGCGAACTACGAGGACAAAACACAGAGCAAACTGACACGCGGGCGCCGGCTGGGCGCATCGGCGCCGCCCTATACGCCGCCCTACACCGTGCAGGGCAGTTGCGAGCTGAGCGAGGATTACTTCCTCTCCGCCCAGGTGATCATCAATCCGGACACGGACCTGGTCCGGCCCTTCACCCGCGCCGACGGCACGGTGGAGGCGCTGGTCCTGTCAGGCGGGAACCTGGCCTACCTGCAGAGCGACCCGACCGCCACCAGCGGCTGGACTTACACCGACTTGAGCAATCAGATCGTGTGGCCGATCGAGATCAGCGATCTGGCGGTGGGGACGCACGGCGATGGGACCGTGAGCGGCATCCTGATCTCCCCGAGCGGGAGTAACACTGCTTCGGCCTACGCGCTCGACTTCGATCCCTCCACCTCTACCTGGTCCGCCCCCGAGTGGTCTGTCCCGGCCAATGGGCTGGGCCGCTTCCAGACCGCGGTCGATCCAGGCGGCGTGCTGTACTTCTATGCCTGGGACGCCTCGAGCACCCTCCACCTGTACACACCCACCATAGCCAGCTTCGGTGTGGTGTCGCTGTCGTTTCCGGCAGCCGAGCGCGGCTTTAGCAGCGCCTGGGCGCTGTGGGACTGGAATTACAGCCCGCAGACCTCGGCGTCGTGCGGCGTCATGCTGGACGATGGAAAGGGGAACTTCAAGTGGTTCCCGCAGACCGGTGCGAACTCCTGCAGCTCCGAGTATAGCTGGATGGATGGGCCAAGCTACACACTGCTGTGGGCTGGACGCTCCCAGACCCAGCTCCCCGCGGTCGTCTATCAGGATACCTACGGAATCACCTACTACTACAACGGCACACAAGGTCAGAATCCGCCGATCACCATCGGGACGAACTCGGAGCCACCGCAGCCGGTGCAGCTCACGGCCTGGCAGACAGGCGGGCTCTATTCCTTCGCCCTGCTCGTGGGTGACACTGTCTACGCGGTCACCCAGTACGGGACCACCCCAGGACAGCCGCCACTCATGCTCACGGTCCCGTTGCAGCCGGGCGTGATGACGCTGTTCAATGCGCCGTCCAACCCGTCCCAGACCACCCTGTTCGTGCTGCTGGCGGACTCGACGCTCTCGGTGCTAGCAAAGGACCCGGCGGCGGGCTGGTCGCTGGTCCCAGTCATCCAGGACAGCGCCACCTTACAGGAGTTGGACGGCTGGCGGGTGCAGCTCACGGCCACCGATGCCAACGGCGTCTCGGTCACCGGCGCCTCGCTGAGCGTCACCACTGACCGGCCGATCGGCGTCTGGCAGGGCAGCGGCAACACCCTGCTCAGCACGCAGGAGCCGACCACCTTCACCACCGATGCCCATGGCCGGGTCACCTTCGCCACGCCGGCGGTGGAATTGGACACCGCCCAGTTGACCGTCCAGGTCGTCTCGGTCGGCGGCAGTCTGACCGCCAGTGAGCCAGCGACCGTTAGCCCGGACGCTGATGTGCATGCGTTCCTGGGAGGTACCGCTCCCCTCACCGACCTGGGCACTCTCACTCCCACCGCGCTGCTGACCGCGACCAAGGCCGACGGCACCCCGCTGTGCCCGGTGCTGACCAGCGCGCCGGCCGACAGCCAGGTCAGCGGGGCCAGCGCGGTGATCTCAGCGATGAACCAGTGCATCCAGGCCGGGCAGGGTGTCACACCAGGTCCGGATGATATCAAGTCGTTTGTCCTGGACATGACAGGGGTCGTTCCCACCTTCATCAGCTCGATCCAGCCGGGCGGGGTGCCGGTGATACAGTCCTCCCTGACGGGCTGGTGGGACGACATCGAGCACGACTTCGACTCCTTCGCTCACGGCGTGCGCCACAAGGCTACCCAGATCGCCAAATGCAGCGCGAACTGGCTCAAGGACGAGGGCGACGAGGCCTACCACTGGGTGGTCAACCTGGCCATCGGCGTCGGCAACGACATCGCCGGGGTGGTCTCCTACGTGATCACCGACATGAAAACGGCCCTCCACGCCGTCACGGCGTTCTTCCAGGCCATTGGCGCCGCCATCGGCGACGCCATCTACTGGCTGCGCCACAACATCGGCGACCTGATCAAAGAAGCCGGGCAGAACGCCGCTCAGGTCGAGCAGTGGCTGGCCCAGCTGCCAGCGACCGCCAACGCCCAGCTCACCCGCTACGGCAAGCTGGCGCAGGGCTTCTTCACCGGCCTGGAAACCACCATTGACACCAGGATCGACGCCCTGATGCCGCAGCTTGGAGGGCAGACGATGGGCAGCCTGCCACCACCGCCGTCGGCGGCCCTCGACATCGCGAAGTTCCTGTCCGGCGCTCAGCACAACTGGCTGCTGGACAAGATCGAATCCTTCTTCAACGGTGACAAGCAGCCAACCTCCATCCCCGCACTGCAGGACGCCCTCGACCAGCTCGCCACCGCAGTGCAGGAGGGTCTGCAGGCCGTCGAGGACATCGGGGAGCTGCTGTGGACGGGGCTGCAGGTCCTGTTCGCCAGCCAGGGCTCGTACGGGGCCACAACCTGCACGCAGTTATTCACCGTCCTGAAGTCGACGGTGCATGACCTGCTGGCCTTCGCCGACGCGCTGGTTCAGGCGCTGATCGACCTGACCATGGCCGCGATGGACCAACTGGGCGCCATGCTCGGGCACCAGATCAACGATATACCACTGGTAGGGAGCGTGCTGAAGCTCTTCGGCATCGACCCCACGATGAGCGTCGCGCACCTGGTCAGCCTGGTGCTGATGTACCCGGCGACCCTGGCGAACCGGATCAAGAACGGCTCCGACGCGACGCTGTTTCCCGCCACTGGTCAGCAGCTGGCGGCGGCGCAACTGGACTGGGCGGCCGGACTGCAGATCTCCGCCGCCGTTGGCCAGGGCATCTGGGGGTTCGCTGACGCCGCTGGCGACACCTACCGGGTGGCTGATGAGGAGCCATCCGGCATGATCGGCTGGATCGATATCGTCTCACCCCTCGTTCTGACCATTCTGGAATGGCCGGGCGAGCCCAATTCCGACGGGACCACCGCGCCCCCGTTCGCTAACAACATCGACAGTGCTGGACCCGACGGCGCGATGATCTGGCCGAACTGGCTGCTCAACTTCGTACCGCCGATCGCGGGCTTGTGCGGCCAGTTCGCCGACTACAAACCAGCGGCGCTGGCGGCCGTGGAAGACGAAGAACCGCAGTGGCCCGAGATCGGCCAGTACTTCACGATGGTCTCGGCCATCGCGGAGACCGTCCTGAGCAGCATCTACAACTGGGGAACCGACCAGTCGGGGAGCACCAAGGCCGCTGGCATCCTCAGCAACATCTCCAACGTCATCGCCCCGTTCGCCACCTCGGACCTCGCCGCGGAGACCGAAGGCGCCTCCGAGGTCATCAAACTCTGCGTCGACTTCGCCGGCAACATCGGTGCCGCCGTCGCCATGGGCGTATAAGGAGTATTCGATACCATGAGTGAAGACACTATGAGCGAAGTACCTATGGTACACCTTAAAATTACCGATGTGATCGACCTGGGTGTCGGCAAGATGCTGCGATATGAAGTGCCGCGGCAAGAAGCCGAGATAGCGGCTCAGATCTACCTGGAGGCCGAGCT
Source organism: uncultured Chloroflexia bacterium (assembly GCA_963731975.1). Classification (GTDB taxonomy): domain Bacteria; phylum Chloroflexota; class Ktedonobacteria; order Ktedonobacterales; family Ktedonobacteraceae; genus CAVSXS01. The sequence goes on from CAVSXS010000001.1 coordinate 312,363, forward strand.
GTGGGGGAAGCGCCCCCATGGTTTCCGCTACCTGGAGGGCTGCCTGGCTCAGTACCAGGAGGGGGCAGCACGACGCCGGGAGTTGACCATTCAATGCGAGACGGCAAACACGGCGCTGGTGGACGGTGCCTTCCATTTTGCTTTCTTCGTCCACTATACGGCGATGAAGCTGGCTATCGAGAAAGCCAGGGATGGCGGAGTGTCGCTGGTCGGGGCACGCAATGGTGGGATCAGCGGACTCCTCGGCTACTACAGTCAGATGGCCACGGAAGAAGGGCTGATCGGCATCGCCATCAACTCCGCGGTATCCGCGGTCGTGCCTCCGGGCGGGGTCACGCCTCTGCTCAGTACGAATCCCCTCACCATCGGCATCCCCCGCTTGGACCAACCGCCGCTCATCCTGGATATGGCGACGAGCGCGGGAACGTATAGCCAGATCATGGTCGCCCAGCGCGACAGGCAGACTCTTCCAGCAGGGATGGCCGTTGATGCAGACGGCTCGCCGACGACCGATCCTTTTAAGACGGTTGATGAGGCCCATCACACCCACCTGCTGCCATTTGGAGGATATAAGGGCTTTGGGCTGGCGCTGATGATCGAGCTGTTATGCGATGCTAGCCTGGGCACCCCTACGGGGCGGGGCAAGCTCGCGTCATTCTTCGACCCGGCCTATTGCAGTGGCCTCTACCTCGTCGTTCGGCCCGACCTCTTCGTGGAGCGCGACGTGTTTGACGCTCGTGTAGCCCAACTGGTCGAGGATATCGAGAGCAGCCAGAAAGCCATCAATACCGATGAGATTCGCTTACCCGGTGAAGAGAGCCAACACCGCAAGGCTGCCATACTCCAAACTGGGATCGTCGATATTGAAGAACCCACCTATACGTTCTTACAAGCCGCATGAGTATTTCTTTCTCGTGGGCAGGAAGGAGGCATTATGGAAACATTTGTGTTCGTGCATGGGTCGTGGCACGGTGGTTGGTGCTGGCAAAAGCTGGCCCCACTCTTACGGCAGGCCGGTCACGCCGTCTATACTCCCACGCTCACCGGCCTGGGAGAGCGAAGCCATTTGCTGACGCGGGAGGTAGGGCTATATACGCACATACGTGACATCGTCCAGGTGTTGGAGTACGAAGACCTGCGGCAGGTCATCCTGGTCGGCCATAGCTATGGCGGCGCCGTGATTAGTGGCGTGGCCGAGGAGCTCGCCCACCGGCTTGCGCGGCTGGTGTTTTTGGATGCCGTGATGCCCGAGGATGGTCAGTCCGTTTTTGACAGCCTGCCGGCGCTGAGGGAAAGTTTCGAGAAAAGAGCCTTGCCGGGAGGATGGCTGGATGCTCCATTGGACCCTGAAGTCATGGGCGTGACGGATGTGGATGAGGAAAACTGGATGAAGGCACGTTTGTGCCCGATGCCCTTCTTGACCCACCAAGAGCCCATCCGACTGCTCAATGCTGACGCGAAACGCCTCCCGCACAGCTACGTCCGGTGTACGCAGTGGCCACTGACTGAGGCGTTGGCTCAACGTGCGATAGCCATGGGGTGGGAGTATCATGAAGTGCATTGTGGGCACGACGCCATGGTCATCGCTCCACAAGAACTGGCGCAGGTCCTTCTGGCCTGCGCGGCCACGAGTTAGTTCCTGATCGAGGAGCAGCCTTTTATAGAGCTTCCCATGCGGCTCGAGAAAGTGGACCAACTCAGATGAGAGCGAGGCCGATGCCCGTCGGTTCCGCTCGGCAAATGGTGCAATGTATCATCGATGATACATTGCACCATTCGTATTAGTAAGAAGTACTTTATAGACCAAATGCTCAAACTACCAGCTATACGCGGGGTCCTGGCCTGTATAGCCGCAGACGCCCGCTCGCGGTGAGTTTACCAATGGCAGTAAAGTGCCGTTCTCAAACCCCTGGGCAGTTCCACCTCGACTAGCGCCGCTCGCGTGCCGCGTCGCGCATGGTTTGCAGGTTGAGCAGCTCCGCGACTTCGTAGGTGGTGACGGAACCAGGTTTTGGCCGCAGGCGCACGAGTGATGGGAAGTGGCCGATGCGCCCATGCAGTTCGGCGAGCAGCATAAAGGCGGCGGGAGCATAGCCGGGCGGATTGATCAGCAGCGGACGCGTCTGCCATTCATACGATGTTAAACCCGCGCTCTCCACAATATTCTCGATCTGCGGTTCGAGCGATTCCTGGTGGCAGATTTGGACGCGAATGGTGCGCACTTCCTCGATAGGCGCATCGGCCAGCGCGACTATGTGCGCGTACTGTTCCTCTGTGAGTGGGTGGGAAAAGTTGAGTAGAAGCATGGCGCATCCTCTTCGGGTTTTGGTGACTCTTCTCAAGATAGCATACTCAGCGTCAGGACGCATCAGAACTGCTTGCGAAAAAAATCAGAACCCTCTGTGATGCTTATATCCGTTTGAACAGGTATGCTTTACTCATCGTAGCCGAAGTACCTGCCGAAATGCTCGCGCAGGAAGTGGTAGGTGAGTCCGTAGTTTTCGGGCAGGTTCCAGGCGATACGGCATTCGGCAAAGATTTTTGAGGTATGCGTGCTGACCGTGCTCAGGCTGATGGAGAGCGTGTCTGCCACTTCCTGTGGATTTATGCCCTTCGCAAATGCGCGCAGGATATCCAGCGGGCGCTTGTGGCCTAGCGCCTGCTCGACCTGCTCGCAACGCCTGCGTTCCTGGAGGTCCATGTGGCGCTGCACCGCCTGGGTCGAATCGGCGATGTGTTCGATCCCGGCGAAATAGGCTCCCAGCGGAATGAACGGAACCTCGATCAGCGTGACACCCGCCTCAGGAGGAACATGCATCTGCCTGCCATCCTTCACCTGCGCGATGAGGGGTTCCGGGGTGTAGATATGCCAGATGTGGTCGAACGGGTCGAACTTCAGTTGAGCAGCGGAGAGCGCCATGAGCGACATCAGGCGGCGACCGCCTGTCACCGACAGGTGAATATGACGCGGCTGGCGCTTGAGTTCCTGGATGAAGTGGTAGATGGTCTCGCGCGCTCCCTTCGCGCCGGTGCTATCGGCGATGTCGTCGAGGGGCATGAAATCAAGTTCCAGCACCTTTGGGCGAAAATGGCAGGTGATGGCCTTGCCCTCGAACTGGTAACGATCACCGGCAAATTCCGCGTTGAGATGTTCCAGCGAATGCTGCAAACGTGGCTGCGCGGCGTGTGGGTGAAGAACGATCACTTCGCTGATGGGAAAGTCGCGCCGCAGCAACAGATCGAGCGTGAACGTGACCACCTGCGGCTGCCCACCCAGGGGGGCGAGCAGGGTGTGGATGTATTTCGGCTCTGGCACAGGCATCTCCTTTTTCGTGTATTGTATCAAAAGGTAGTCGTCTATGATAGCGGTTGGAGCATACGATAGCGATGATGATTGGAGCGCATCGATGGTGAACCTGCTGCCTGCTCTCCTGATTGGCGGGCCGCCCAACGCGGGGAAATCCGTACTGTTTTATAGCCTGACGAAAACGCTGCACGAGCGCGGCGTGCGGCACCATGCCGTGCGCGCCTGCCCGGATGGCGAGGGCAACTGGTATCAAGAAATTCACCAGGTGCTCGACCCCGAAGCGATTCGCCTGCTGCGCGTCAAAAAGGCCTGGAGCGAGCGCTTCGTACAGGGCATCCGCCGCGACCTGCAACAGCGCCACCTGCCCCTGCTGGTCGATGTTGGCGGCCAGCCCAAGGAGTGGCAGTTGCCAATCCTGCAATCCTGCACGCATTCCCTGCTCTTGCTTCGCCAGGACAAACCCGATAGCGTCGATTTCTGGCAAACACTCGTCAGGCGTGCCGGTCTATTGCCCCTGGCCGAGGTCTACTCGCAACAAGGCGGAGCATCCTCCGTCACTGCGACCACGCCCGTCCTGAAAGGGACCCTCGCCAACCTGGAGCGTGGCATTCCAGCACAAGGCGTACTCTTCGAGGCGCTTGTCGAACGGATCATCGCTCTATTCAGTTCCTATTCCCTCGAAGAGTTGGAGCAGGCGAAACTCGCCCTGGCCCCGGCGGACTATCCCGTCAATCTCGATCCACTGCTGCATAAACTAGACCGCGCACGCCGGCGAATGGACGCCGGAGATGCTCAAGCGTCTCCCGGATGAACTCCCGAACGATGCAGCACTCGCCATCTACGGGCGCGGCCCAGGTTGGCTCTACGGCATGTTAGCCGCTTATGCCATCGCCATCCATCGGCCGTTTTACCAGTTCGATCCCCGCATCGGCTGGCTCGCTCCCCCTTTATTAAAGATGAGCACGCAGCCACCATCGGAAGAAATAACCGTTCATGTGCGCGAGTCCCACGATGCATGGGTCCTCTCCATCCGCATCAACACCGACTACCTCGACCACTTGCAGGCAGAGCAACTCACGTTTCCGCCGCTGCCGAGCCGGTGGGCGCGGCATCATCCTCGATGGCAAAATGCCTCACTGGCTGCTGACGGCCCTGGTGCGCCTCTACGCCGAAGCCGGAGTCGCCTGGATCGCCTGCCATCAGCCGAGCCTTAAAGGAGCCGTTGTCATCGCCTCGCAAGACCCGGCACGCACCCTCGGTGATGTGATCTCGTTGCCCGTCAATTGACAGGCATCCATTTATGCTAGCCATTCTATCATAGATAGTGGAATAGATCAGAGATTTAAGGTACAATAATGCTACAAGTGTTTGAAAGGATGAAACAGGTGGCTATGGATAGTTCTTCTTTCTCGCCAGAAATCTCGGTAACAGTGGCCACACTGGCTGCCGCCTCACCCGCAAAACTCTACGCACTCCTTTTGAAGTTGCGCCCTCTGCAAGAAGGAACACTCATGCCCTTCAACGGTGAGCTGGTACACGCAGCCTGGTTGGATTGGCTGCGTTCCGCTGCGCCCGACGTAGCGGCATGGTTGCACGAGGGCAACAAACGCCGCCTGTTTACCTGCTCCAGCCTGCAATTCCCGCTCTCCCAGGAAAAGCTGCTGGAAGTTGAGCGCCGCAACGTCCACTGGCCGCTCTCGCCGGAGAAGACCTACACCATCCGTATCACCCTATTGCTCGGCGAGCTCTTTCCACTCTTCCATAAAGCTCTCACCGATTTCACAGCAACCAACCATACCAAAGGAGCCAGGCCGCCCTTCATACGCCTCGGCAAGCAATCGCTGCTGCTCGAAGAAGTCATCATCGAGAACGGCGACTTGGCTAGGCTGGACCGGCTTCACCTCGTTCGCCGACATGGTAGAAGCGGTGCGAGCAAGAAAGCCGGGTAACACCGTCCCATTGAAGCTCGAATTTGCCTCGCTCACCACCTTCAATCGGGGCAGCGCCAAAAATCGCGCCTACGGCAACTTCAGCGCGCTCCTCCCGCTGCCCAACTACGTCTTTCCCTACCTGGCGAAACGCTGGAACGAGCTGGCCCCACCCGAACTGGCACACCTCGTACAAAGAGAAGCCATCGAGCAATACATCCAGGACGACGGCATCATCATCGCCGACTACGCCCTGCAACCCCATACGGTAAAGTTCACCACCCATACACAACCAGGCTTTGTAGGGAATTGCAAGTACGTCTTGCGCGGCCCGGATGATCCTATCAGTGAAGAATCGCCCCTGACCGTGCGCCAGCAGATACTATTGTTGGGGCAACTGGCCTTCTACTGCGGCGTAGGGTATAAGACGGCGATGGGCATGGGAAGAACGAAGATGGTGTAATCAGAACTGCTTCTGAGAAAAACCAGAAGTATTTCTGATGTTCAAATTTATAGATTATGCTATATTGCTGATGTTTGACGCATACCTCAACTCGGCTAGACTAAGCAGGAAGTACGCTTAGGAGTTCAATCATGAAATACCTTTTCCTTGTAAGTATCGGCCCTGTCCAAACCTTTATCGCAAGCGCCCGCCGCACTCGTGATCTTTGGTTTGGCTCCTGGTTCCTGAGCGAGCTTTCAAAGGCTGCTGCTCATGAGATTGTTAGTAACAGACCTGGAAATAGGCTGATTTTCCCCGCGCCCTCCAACGAACAGTTGCAAGAGTTGCTTAAGGAAGGCAGCGAACTCAATGTTGCGAATAAGATTGTCGCGCTAATTGATGAACCGCCTCAGCAATTAGGGAAAGATGTATATGGCGCAATTAAAAAACGCCTGGAGGCCGTAAAAGTTCTGGCATTTCCGAAGAACCTGGCTTTCGATCAAACTACAGCACAAAAGCAGATTAATGATCTCATAGAATACTTCTGGGTTGCGCTACCGTTTGAGAACGCCGAGTATGTCACAGTGCGCAGAAATCTTGAAGCCTTGCTGGCAGCGCGCAAGAATACGCGCGACTTTAAGCCCGTGGATTGGGGAAGCGATGCCCTCAAATCTTCCCTCGATGGTGAGCTAGAGAGCGTCATACCAAAAAGACTTTATCAACGACGAGGGCTAACCACTCAACAGCAGCAAGAAAACATCAAAGAGTTATATAACACCTATAAAGCCAGGCCAGCCGAGCAGTTATCAGGGGTAGATTTACTGAAACGATTGGGCAATGCAGGGGAAAAAGCGCACTTTCCCAGCACCTCGCATATCGCTACCATACCTTATCTTGTGCGTCTTTCAAAGCTGAAAGATCCCACTGAGGCACTAACGCTGCTGGATAAATATGTTGCCAAAATAAACGAAATCGCGTGGAGTAAAAAGCTGACGGTGATGATCGATACAATTCCCAGGCAATATAAAGATTGGGAGCATCCGATTCTTGGCAACTATGATGGCTCGCTCCTGTTTGAAGAGCGTCTGGCTGATATCGTTACGGACACCACAGGGTTTGAACCGGCAAAAGAAATCCTGCGCAAATTCTATGAGTATGTAAAAGAGCGGCCAAATCCGTACTACGCGATTTTGGTCGCGGATGGTGACTTTATGGGGGCGACTATCGATGCGCAAACGAAGTACGCAACCGGGCCAGAGAGGCATCGTGAGATATCACAGGTTCTCGCTGGCTTTGCTAACGATGCAAATGACATTGTGAAAAACCACGTGGGCGCGCCAGTATATACAGGCGGTGATGATGTACTGGCGTTTATGCCGTTGCATACGGCCCTTGCCTGCGCAAAAGAGATGGCAAAGAAGTTCCATGAGCGGCTTCAATCCTTTCCCTATGAAGGAGAACACTCCCCCACTCTCTCAGTTGGGATCGCCGTCGCTCATCATCTAGACGCGTTACGCGATGCCCTGAACCTGGCGCGCGGCGCTGAGAAGCAGGCGAAAGCAATGGACGGAAAAAACGCCCTTGCAATCAGGGTCAGCAAGCGCAGCGGGGAAGAACGCGCAATCGTTGGGCACTGGGGCGACTTGGACGAACGTATAACCTGGCTGATGCAACACTACCAGACTGGCGATATTCCCGAAGGCATGAGTTATGAATTGCGTGCCCAGGCGCGCAGGCTGGCCGGACCAGCCGGTGACCAGGGCCTTCAGCAGGCAAAACTGGCAGAGGCAAAGCGCATCTTGCAGCGCAAATTGTCCATACGCCAGAAAACACGCGGCCAGACAAGCGTTGAAGAGATAGGGGAGCTGGTGAACACCTTGCTGGGCATGCTCGGAGGAGGCAAACAACCAGGACAGGAAGCGCCAGATATATCGCTGTCACGAGTTGAGGATTTCGCCACAGAATTAATGGTGGCACGCACATTTGCCGACGCAGTGGAATTGACGGTGCCATAGAAAAAGGAAAATCATGAGTAAGGCGAAGCAGAAAGGTAAGCATACCCCGAGCGTTCAGAAACGCTCTAGCCATCCCGTGCTGGTTCCCGGCACATCTGAGATCACCTGGATTATTGAACCGCGTGACCCATTGATTGTCCGCGATGGACGGCCTTTCGGGCCGAATCCCAGCGCGCAGGCGATATCGCTTTCTTTCCCTTTTCCCTCGACCACCACAGGCGGAGTCCGCAGCAGGGCGGGCCTCAAAGCGGATGGCACATTTGATGTTAGCCAGATTGCACAGGTGAAAAAGATCAAGGTGCGTGGCCCGCTGCTGGTGCGGCTCTCACAAAGCGGAGAGAACATCGAGGAGTGGCTGGTACCCGCCCCGGCGGACGCGCTGCTGCTTAATGGGAATTCGCAGGGCCACGTATGGCGCAAACCGCTTGTTCCCCTGGCCTTATATTCAGGGGCAGCGTTCAACAATATGCATGTTCCCTCGACCCTATATTCAGGGGCAGCATCCAACGAGGGGCATGACGATAAAACGCTGATGCTGGTAGGTCCGGTTCGACCCAACCTGCGCAAGCCATTGGTAGAAGCTCCCCCCTACTGGCGCTGGAAAGCGTTCGAGCAATGGCTGATTGAACCCGTTGAGGACGAGCAGCCGCTTGCCACCTTCGGACATAGAGGCCCGCTTCACGAGCATCGCCTTCACGTCAGTATGAACCCGGATACCCTGACCGCGCAAACTGGAGCCTTGTTTGAGACATCCGGCCTGGAATTTGCCGCACCCGGAACAGATATTGAAAAACGTTTAAGCGAGGCGCAACGATTGGCATTAGCTGTGGTTGTCGATAGAAAAGAGGCTCCTACCCTGCATGCTGGCCTTGCGAACCTGGGCGGTGAACGGCGAATGGTAAGCTGGCGCAGGGGAGATCGCAATCCGCCAGATTGTCCTTCGAAGGTGCTAAAAGCAATTAAGGATAAAAAGGCATGCCGGGTAGTGCTGCTCACTCCCGCCTGCTTTAAAGAAGGCTACTGGCCGGGTTGGCTACTCAAGCCGAAAGAAGGTGTCCAACCGGAATTACGAGCGATTGCTATTCAGCGCCCACAGGTCGTTTCTGGTTGGCAACTTGAACCTCCACCAGGGCCAAAGCCAACACGCCGTCTCGCGCCTGCCGGTACCGTCTTTTTCCTCTCGCTGAAGGGAGAAGATGAAAGCGCTATTGACGAGAAAGCTATCGAGAAATGGACTAAAGGTATATGGATGTACTGCATCAGCGATAAGGTGGAAGATCAAAACGACGGTTTTGGCCTGGCCGTCCTCGGAACCTGGTCCGGTCAGACGCCAGAAATGGAAGAGGTGAAAAAGTAATGAGAAAGCGTTCTAATTCTTCTCCCCCAAAAGAAGTGACGCGCATACCGCCCACCACGATTATCAAACAGGAGCGAGCATATCAACTGATAACTCCACTCTACGGTGGCGGCGTATCGCCTGCCAAACCTGATCCCATCACTGTAGTTCGCGCTACGGAGATTCGCGGTCATTTGCGCTTCTGGTGGCGGGCCTGTCGCAGCGGTCAATATGGAACTCTGGAAGCGATCAAACAGGCTGAAGATGCACTATGGGGAACCACTGGAACTAAACAAGGAGGAGGTCCCTCACGGGTTCAGATAGAAGTCACAGAATACTCGGTAGGTGATCCTCATGCATCTTTCACCATTGCACCTTCATACGCAGCCTTTCCTTTACGACAGACTCGAAGCCCCCTTTGTGATGATGTTTCATTCACTCTCAGCGTCTCCTTTCCTGCTGCGTTCCAAAGGGATGTTGAAGCCACATTCAGGATGTGGGAGATATTTGGAGGTATTGGCGCGAGAACACGCAGAGGCTTTGGAGCGTTGCGCTTGGTCTCCGTTGACAAGGTACCTGTTTCAGACCTTCCCAACTCTGATAAAGAGGAAGTTAAAACCTGGATGCAACATCAACTTGAGCAATGTGTTGTTCAGGGGACCTACCCGCCGGGTCTGCCACATCTTACGCATTCTACAATGTTCAAAATTGCGTTTTCTGATGAAGACGAAATCGAAGTATGGCATAATCTCATTGGGAGGCTTGCCAGCTTCAGGCAGGCGCGTATAGGCGGTCCTCGTGGACGTAGTTATTGGCCCGAGCCAGAAGCAATCAGAACAATAACCGGGCAAAGATATATTAAGCATCCACCGCTTAATCACCCCACTAAGTTCCCGCGAGCCGCTTTTGGATTGCCCATCATTTTCCAGTTCAAATATTCCGATCTAGGAGAACCTGAAGAGACAGTTTTACAGGGGAAACTGTTGGGAAGCCAGCGATTTGCTAGCCCGCTCATCCTGCGACCTTTTGTTTGTAAAGATGATCTAGCAGTTGGAATAGCCTTGCTCCTCGAAGGCTCTCGCATTCCACCTCCTGGAGGTATAGAACTGGACTACGATCCAACGACTCCTATAGTTACGCAGCTTACATCGGCAGAGGCTTCAGCTATACCTGTTCTTCATGGTCAAACAGATGTACTGCAAGCGTTCATGAATTATTTGTGAGGATACAATGACTGCACAGCTTACTTTTGTTCACGCTCTTTCGCCGTTGCACGCTGGAATTGGGCAGGGCGCGGGCGTAATTGATCTTCCAATTGCACGGGAGAAGGCAACGGGCATTCCCTTCTTGCCAGGGTCTTCGTTAAAAGGAGCGTTGAAAGCCCTTTGCCCTGATGAGAACACGCGTAGGAGAATCTTTGGCGCTGATCCAACAGACACCAGTACAGGCAATGACTACGCGAGTCCCGTTCAGTTCTCTGATCAACGGCTTCTTTTGCTGCCTGTGAGAAGCCTGGCCGGGACCTTTGCCTGGGTGACATCGCCCTATGTATTGCTCCGTTTCGCACGTGATCTGCGCGATATCTCGATTACTCTGCCATCCAGTATTCCACAACCACAAGCGTACAATCAATGCTATATCGCCGGAAGTACAAGCAAGATTACTATCACCCAGGGAAGTAACAAGAGAGTCGTGCTGGAAGACCTTGATCTTATACCACAGAATGAAGATATCACGACGTGGGCCACCTGGATTGGGCCAAAACTGTTCGACGAGCCAATATGGAAGACGATGCTGACCGAACGACTTTGCATCATACACGATGATGTCTTCAATTTCCTCATCGATACCGCGACAGAGATTACCACGCGCATCAAGCTGAAGGAAGATACAAAAACGGTGGATACGGTAACAGGTGGCCTGTGGTACGAAGAGGCTTTGCCTGCCGAGACGGTTTTGTATGGTTTCGCCCAGGCTATTCCTGTGAAAGCGATCAATGTAACGTCCCAGGAAGTATTCAAGGAACTCAAGAATCTGACCAACACTGCGGTGCAGCTCGGCGGTAAGGCAACGGTAGGACGCGGCGTCTGCCGAGTGCAGTTGATAGCGGGAGGGACGCAAGTATGAAGACGCGCGATCAAGAATATGCCTCTGACGCTGTAAAAAAAGTAACAGCCGTAAAAGAAAACCTGGATGAAGATAACCGCAATAGATATGGCTCGATGGCGCACCAGTTGCCCATCCTTATTCGCTCCGCCGGGCTGGCACAGGCGCTGGCCTTTCTCGAAACACGAGATACTAATGGACATAGGCAACTGCTCAAAGATCTTGCTGCAACTGTCGGCCTGCCGAATATCTTCGTGAAAAAGGCGAGAGAGGCACCTCTAGAAGAGTATATGCATCTTACACGGCAGGTCATGGCTGCGCTCCTCTGGTATAAGCGTTTCACCCAGTCGATCTTGGATATCAAGTCTGGCGATATAGTGAAAGATGCAAATCTGACGCCCGTTCCCAGTGCACAGGTAAGTAATACGGAGGCCAGAGAAGGATGAGTACTCGCCGTAATTCTCTCGCCAGTATCCAACTGAGCGAAGTCCCAGATACGCATGCTGAGCTATGGCTTGACAGGTACATGGACGATCAAGATAGCAAGAAACGTGCCGAATTTATCGATAAGGTGTCAACTATCCCTACGCCAAAAATATATGAGGCATTTTATCATCGTTGGATACGGATGCTTGATGCTCTGGGAGCAAAAAAATATCCGGCCCGTGTCAAGACGCGCATGATCGTCGGTCTGGGTGATGAAAGCGTGCTAGAGACGTCCATCACCTTGCACAAAACCTACGGCGTGCCTTACATCCCTGGAAGCGCGCTCAAAGGACTGGCCGCCAGCTATGCCAGACAAAAGCTTGCAGCAGACTGGCAGAAAGGCAGCGATGCCTATCAGGTTATTTTTGGTAACACCGATGAAGCAGGCTATATTACCTTCTTCGATGCATTATACATCCCAGAGCTAGGCATGAAAGAACAGGTGCTCTACCCCGATGTGATGAGCGTCCACCATCGAGATTACTATCAAAACCCTGCTTATTTGCCCGCCGACTGGGATGATCCCATCCCCATCCCGTTTCTTACTGCTACAGGCAGCTATATGATTGCACTTGCCGCCCCAGAACTGGACGAACGAGATGCCTGGATTGAGAAAACATTTACCATTCTCGGGTACGCCCTGGAGGATATGGGTGTGGGAGCGAAAACTTCCAGCGGATATGGAAGGTTGAAGATTAACTCTTTATCGATCTGAAGTATAAAATTTGCTAATCGCTGTGTCTAGCCAGGAGGATAGTAGAAGATGACTACCATCATCACCACAACCGGCATCTCGTTGTACTCCAATACCGGTAGAGATGTTGCCAAGAACCCAACCGACGACCAGATGCGGCAATACCTGCGGATGAATCCTGAAAGAGCTTCAGCCGAGGCAAACTCGCTGCTGCAAATTGCCGAGCCGGGAGATCATCTCGTCTTCCTCCATACTGCCACTGCCGAGGCAGAGAGATGCGCGCAGCTACTGAAAGAGTTCTTTGAGAAGAAGGGCTATAATCGCAATCATATCCGGCTCGTGCCGCTCCAATTTCAAGAAGATGAGCAACATATCGAATCGCTGGGCCTCCGCAACCTCGTGAATGCAGTGATTACTGAAATTGAGAAAGCAAAGCGTTCTGGACAAGAGGTGGTGATTAACGCAACTCCTGGCTTTAAGCTGGAGTCGGGATATAGTTCTATCATAGGAATGTTGTATCATGTTCCGGTTAGATACATCTATGAGAAGTTTAAGCGCGTTGTGACCCTCAACCCTATCGCCCTTACGTGGGATACGAGCCTGTTTCTCATGTATGATTGGTTTTTCCGCTGGCTCGATGATAAGCCAAGGATGCAGCGCGAGGTAGAAGAGCATCTCAGAGAGATATCAGAAAAAGGCGCAATTCTATCATTTCTGACGTCACCTGATACAAATAACGAGGTATTCTTATCTCCACTCGGTGAGGCATTTCGCAAGAGATTTCAGCAAAAGTCTGAGAAAGCTGAACTGGTAGATTGGCCGACTGCAGCCGAAGAACAAGATATCGATGCGAAGATCAGCTCTTCTATTCTGCATCTTAAACATCACTACACCGCTAATATTCTGGCCGCATGTCGTAAAATTGCGCAGCTTCCCTGGGTAGAAGCGATCATTGGCGGCCATTTCGAGGACACGACACTCTCTCGCATTAAGCAAGTCTCTGAAGATGGCATGATTCGTATGCTCTGGGCGGATAACAAGAAAGCCACCAACCTGAGCATACAGACGACCGCTCGGAATAGTGCGCAAACACTCAAGGTGGCATATAAAATACGAGAAATTTTGGAGATCAAATAATGCTCATTCTAAACTTCACCCACCCATTCACTCCTGAACAGCGAGCGCTTCGATTTGCGCTCGCTACTACACATATCGACATAATCCGTACCATCCCCGTCCAGATCAACCAAGCCGAACCACTCGAACCCCAAATCACTGCTATTGTAGATACAGCTGTACTCTCATCAGAAGACTGACAAACTCTTCCCTTACTCATTAACCCACCGGGCTCTGCACCTGCAGCTTTTGTCTTGCTCGCCGAATTGCATGGACGCCTGGGGCACTTTCCATCTCTCATACGGCTGCGGCCTAAACCAGGCCCCTTCCCCTGCTACGAGGTTGCAGAACTACTCAATTTACAAGCAATTCGTGAGTCAGCACGTGAGCGCCGCTATGAGCAATAGATACCGTTATACCCTGGTCGAGCCGAGCGTACATACCGGCTCGTAAAGGCTCTGCTGCTCCATTTAGTGATAGAGAGTCATCCCTTTTTCTATGGAAGTTTACTATAGCAAATATGCTAGTTTGTTAAGCGGAAGGCATCTGCTATAGTAGCAGCATGTTGAAACTGAAGGTCAAAGAGATTGCCATACAGAAGGGCTTTAATCAGTCAACACTCTCGCGTGCTGCTGATGTGCCTATCGATACTATAAGACGCATATGGAGAAATCCATATTATGAAGTAAGGCTATCTACATTGAATAAGATCGCGGTTGTACTAGAGGTAAAAGCTACTGATTTATTCGAGGATGTGGTAGAAACTTAAAATCTTTCGAGAGGTGTTTTGATGCTTTCATTTGTAGACCTGATAGACTGGGTAGGTAGGTTGACAACAGTAATTTTCATAGTAACCTTCGTATTAGGAATAAATGCCTGGGCTAAAGGCATTATTCCTGCTTTATGGAGGCTGGGAAACGGTCTCTCTAAAAGAAAGATTGCAATTTTTGCCAAAGGAGATCATTTAAAAAGCCTACAGGATTTACTTGAAGACTCGAAGCTCTTTCACATCAAGAATCTCATTGGCATTTCTTCCTTCGGCGATTTAGGGAGAGCAGAACGAGCTACGTTATTTTTAGTATTTTGGGATGATTGGCAAGATAAAATCGATGAAATCTTAAGTGCGAAGAAAGACACTGACGCACTTGTCGTTTATGCGCCAGGAGGACCAAGATCTATTCCAGATAACAAATTTATTGAGCTGAATAATGGACGAAATGTAATGGTCACAAATTTTCGAGGGAGGCTTCTCAACGATATTGTTGTCAGCCTGATGACTACCAGTTACCAATAGATTACAGCGAGTACGGCAATAACTATCGGGATGAGGATACCAGCGATTTGCTTGCTGGCAACCACCCTTCTAGACAGATATGCTACCATTAAAGAATGCCGTACACGTATCGTATCAATTGAGAGGTGATTTATGGCATTTGACATTCACCAACAGGTGTTTGACGTAACTGCTTAGGTCAGCGTAGTCACTGAAATGAGGGAAGGACAGGATGCCCGCACAGAGTGCTCTTCAACGCCGGCAAGAGAGGCAGTCTTTGTTTGCGCAAGGTAGACAAATAGCCCCGAATGCGGCTAAATGCCTGTGCGCCAGCCAGACTGCGGAAACAGCCAGAGACCTTTTGTTGGACCTTGATCATGCGCAAATCCCGTTCGGCCAGGTTGTTGTCAAAATCCACGCGCAGATCTTCCAGAAAGCAGAAGACGGCTTGCTGGTGGAGGCGCAGGCTGTCAAGCAGATTTCTGGCGGCGCTTTGTGGGCAGCGGCCCTTTGTGCCAGGGGGAGCCGTAGCTCTGGGAGTAAGGCGATCCCCCTCATCGAGTAGGCGCAGGAATTGCGCTTCCCAATCCACGACTTCCCAGAAATCCAGACGGGGTTTTCCCAGGGCGCGTGCGTGTTGGGTGGCGCTCTTCATGTCCAGCAGCAGGTCTTTGAGGTCGGCGGCCCACCCGGCGTGCTGTTCTTCGGCCAGAAAGACCAATTCCCGCAGCACATGCACCAGGCAAAGGGCATGCTCGCACTCGTACAAGAAATACGACCGCCACCGATCATGAATGGAGACCCCGTGGAACTGCGGCAAAATCCCGATGGCGTCCAAGGCCTGGCGGCCACGGCTCGCATCGACGTGATAGTGCGTGAGGGTTGGGGTGCTGGTGGTATGCATCCAAGAACGCTTGCCCTGCACATACAGCCCGGTTTCATCCTGATGGATGACGTCGGCCTTGACCAGAGCGGCTTTGGTGGACTGCTCGACGTCCGCCAAATTGCTCGCGCAGCGTTGGATGAGGCTGCAAATGGTGCCTTCGCTCATCTGGACGCCCAACAGATCTCCCATGACCTCTGCGGCGCGCGCCAGGGGCAACAGTTGTTGCTGCACCAAATAGACGGCTATCGCTCCAATCGTCGCTCCATATTGTATGGGAGCCGCCACCTCCTGGGGAAAACGGGTCGCCGTGATATGCTGGCACACCGGACACTGTTTGTGGTACGCCCGATATTCTTGCACGAACTGGCGCGGGGCAGGCACATCATGGACTTGTCGGCGTTCCACACGAGAGGGGGCCACGTCGCGCAAATCGTGCTGACAGGCTTCGCACTCCTCCACCAACTGCTCGATGACTTGATCGGGGGGAGACGACCAGGCCAGGCTCGTACCCTGGTGTCCCTCTTGCCCACCCGTTTTCTTCTCGCTTGTCTTCCGCAGGCTTTTCGTCTTGCGTGTGAACCGATCAGATGAAGGTGGTAGACTGCTGTTGTGGCTGTCTTTGGCCTGTCGCTCTTGCAACGCTTGCACCTGCTGCGTCAAGCTCTCAATGTGGGTGTGCATCTGCTCTATCAGGACGCGTTGCTGGTCCAACGCGGCTTCCAATTGCTGGATTCGTGCATCGCGCTGCGCCACTTGTTCTCGCAGATGGGTTCGTTCTTCTTCGCTCGTCATATCCCTACTTTACCGGGTTTGCCCACTTTTGGCAAGCCCCTGCTGACCTGAGCAGTTACTGTTTGACAGAGATGGTGCCCCACTTGAGAAATAGGCAGAGAAGTATCGCGATCAGTTGATGGAGCTGTTTGTGCAGTCACCGGAAGGGCAGGTGCTCAGGCAGGAGGGCATTGAACCGGGGTGGGCTGACATGCTGCTGGACTTTAGCATCAACTACCTCAGTGTCACACCTCCCCAGATGACAGCTGGCGATTTGCGTGAAATCCTCTTCGATCTCGTCCCGCGCAAGGTATCAACCCCCCCTGATGAGGCAGATGGAATTGTCCGTGAACTACACGCATTCTGGACATTTTTGCAGCGGGAATTTCACCTGGCGAATGCGGTGGACTGCCTGAATGTGTTAGATGAGAAAGCGGCCCGTCGGCTCAAGAAGGAGTTAGACAACCCTGCCAACTTCGGCATTGCCAAGTCGTTCGTGATGATGGGCCTGGCGAGAGGATTCGATTTGAGCAGCGAAGAAAGTATCAACGAGTGGATGGAGACGTACAATGCTGAATTAGCAACAGGTGGGCCGCGCATCCCTCTGCCTGGTGAGCAAAGCGCAAGCGCCACGCAGTTCCGCACTCGGCTACAACCCAACGCTGCCAGGAAGAAGCGGAAGAAAAATCGCAAGAGAAGATAGGCTACCACAAGCATGCTACTTTGAGTCAGAGGAGGAAAGGGGTCCGTGCCCAAACGCAGCGCATCACAGCAAGTGCCTAAAGAGATGCAGGCACACTTTGACGAAATCACCCAGCTGACCGATAGCTTTATATGCAGGCCAAATCCAAACAGATACGCGATCTTCTGGATATGTATCAGATGGACCCGAAGTGGACTCTTCCCTCAAAAATAGGTGATAACATGCTGGTCTGGATGATCCAGGTCAATGGCTTCATTATGGATGCGCGGTACGCCCCACGAGAGATTCAGGAGGAAGCGTACCGCAAAGGGTTGATTCCATATATCCCCTCCTGACGCAATTTGCATCCGTCAGATTAGCTGGTGAGCTACACATGCTCTTCTGGCACCGTCACATGCTCATAGAGCGCTTCAAGAGGAATGCTGACGTTGATGCTTTTTAGTTTTACCTCATCGCCTGACCCGAATGGATGAAGTGTCCAGAGATTATCACTTGCTCGCCGGTAGACATCGACGGCCTGCTCTTGCGTGCTGATGAGCACATATTCCTGAATAGAAGGGCAACTCTGATAGTATCGAAACTTTTTTCCTCTATCAGTCGCCTCAGTTGAGGGGGAAAGCACCTTAACAATCACACAGGGCGAATAAATGATATCGTTCTCTCCTTCCAGGTCGCCTGGATCACAACTGACGGAAGCATCGGGAAGGACATAGCGTATGCTGGAAATGCTGACGCGCAGATCAGAGTTGAACACCTCGCAAGGACTACCTCGTAAGGCTGACCGGAGGAAACTGACCATATTGACGCTGATGCGAGAATGATTTGTGGTACCACCCGCTAACATCGTGACGACGCCATCAATGTACTCATAGCGTCCATCCAGGCTAGTGCGGTCAAGTTCCAGGTATTCTTCCACACTCATAAAGAGGCGATGCGGGTCTGCGGCCATGTATTCCCTCCTTTCATGAACTCAGTGTACCACAGGTGCGTGAAAACAACCATATATGCTGTAAAGGAGGTATGGCCGCATATGTGGGCAGTCTTGATTGACGCAGTCCAGTTTACATCAAGTATAGAGTTGTGTAAACGACAATAGCCTGGGTGACAGGAAAGCTTCTGAAATATTCAATTCCTGCGGTCTTTGCGCCAGGGTGCATCCGAACGGCGCATCCAGCGATCATCAAAGAAAATATAGCTATCTTCGCGATTGAAGAAGGTATCGGTCAGTTCGGCCTCTTCCCAACTGCCTGCCGAACCAGCTTCGTAATCGACGATTGGTACCAGAGCGCTCAAAATGGCCTTCCCATCGTTGAGGTCTACCCCTGGAAAACGCTCCTCATTAATATCGCCTTCTACCTCCGCAGGCTTACCAGCCTGCGTCCCTCGTAGAATATAGTATTGATACATGCTCGTTGCTTCCTTTTATCTCCGCAGTATACATTCTGACAAAAGTAATGCTTAGAAATAGGCACATAAAGCAGTATATCACAAGTGCGGGCGCTTGCTATGAGCCGCTCGACGCTACATTCCACAGTCCCGACTCACCGGTGTGCTGCCCCTGCTGGTTCATGACCGCAAAGCTTCCTGCCATATCGCCACCTATTTTGATGTTCCCTTCAAAAAGCAAGGTCATCGTTCCCTCGTAGATCTTCACTGTAAACTTCACCTGCCCGTCGGGCGTAATAGCGCCGTTGAACAGGCCGGCCAGGCCAAGGCCATGGAAAGAACCATGAATATCCGCCTGGTTCTGCTGGATATCCGTCAGGTAGAGGTTTGTACTACTGTTCAGGTGCGGCATAACCGGTCGTCACCTGGCGCACAATGCTGGTGGTTGCCTCGTTATCGTATTCTTTGGCCGTACCAAAATCAACCAGCACCGTTCCGTTGCCATCTATTGGCACGATGATGTTCCCCGGTTTGATGTCCAGGTGTACAACAGGCGGGTCCTGCCGGTGCAGGTAGACAAGCGCATCGACGACAGGTGCTAGCATGAGCAGCACCGCAGGGAGCGCAAAACGCTGCTCCGGTTGCTCTTTACGCAGATTGTTGAGATTTCGCCCCTGGATATAATCCATGAGCATATACACATGCTGGAGTTTTTTGTTCTCGAACACCCCGTAAACATGGGGCAACGCCGGGTGATCCAGTCGCTTGAGTAGCTCTCCCTCAAAAAGAAAACAATCCCGGTCGAGCTTATCCTGGCCGATCAGCTCTTTGAGCGCATAGCGTTTGCTTTTGACGCGCCGGTCTCTCACGACATACACTGCCCCGAAGCCCCCTTTTCCAAGCAGCGTCTCGACCACATAGCTAGCTCCATGAGCGCCTCGCACTGTCACTCCCTGTGAGAGTGTTGTCTGTTCTTCTTGCAAGCTCTACCTCTCTCTCGCTCGTTCAGGTCGCACATACACGAAGCACATGACAAACATCCAGATACACGATCCCACAGTCAATGAATACCCAGAACGCGTGTGTTTGTAGAGTAAAAGGTGGTTGCGAATCGGTAGAGGTGCGTTCAAAAATTGGGTTTTTCGGGCATGTGGTACAATGCCATCAAGGTCCGCGGTCGGCGTATTCTCTCATCACGAAGGCGCACGGTTCGCCTTCGCTTACTAGCGTAAGCATCTTTCAAGCGTGTTGGTTCAAAAAGGAGAAGGCACCATGCCAAAAGTCCAGGCAAACGGGATCACTATCAACTATGACCAGCAAGGAACAGGCGAGCCTCTCATTCTTATCCCCTATTTGGCGGCAGATTACGCCTGTTACGCTTTTCAGGTCGCCGAGTACGCCAAACATTTCACCTGCATCTCAGTGGACCTGCGAGGCGCGGGTGTAACTGACAAACCCGAAGGAACCTACTCTACCGAACTCTTTGCCGATGATGTCGCCGCGTTCATGCAGGCGTTAGGGCTACAACAAGCCCATGTCGCCGGCCTCTCGCTGGGCGCAGCCACGGGAATGTGGCTGGCCGCCAAATATCCAGATAGGGTCAAGTCGTTATCCCTGCATAGTGCATGGCCCAAAACCGATCCTTTTCTCAAGGCCGCTGTGGAGAGCTGGCAGGTGATGGCGCAGGGTCTGGGAAGCGTTCCAGAGATGGTCATTCGCGGGATTTTCCTCTGGTGCTTCACTCCCGAACTGTATGCCGCCAGGCCCGACTATGTCGATGCGCTAGCCGCGTTTGTCAAGGGAAGACCGGCCCAGCCGCTGGATGCATTCATGAGACAATCCGGCGCGGTGATCGCCCACGACGCACAGGCTCAACTCGGCAAGATCGTGGCACCAACGCAGATTACTTTTGGTCGGCACGATCTGGTCACCTCAACCCGTTTTGCCGACCCGTTGCAGCAAAACATCCAGCAGGCCGAGCTGGTGATTTTCGAGGGCTGTGCCCACGCACCCATCTATGAGAAGGTAGAGGAGTTTAACCAGACCACCCTGGCGTTTCTGAAGCGACACACTGGATAGGTGCAGAAAGCGACCTGTGTATGTCTCCACCTCTCGTAGGCATCATCGCCAATCCCGCTTCCGGGCGTGATATTCGCCGGCTTGTTGCTCATGGCACCGTCTTTGATAACAACGAGAAAACGGCGATTGTGCGTCGCGTGCTGGTGGGGCTGGAAGCTGTGGGCGTCCGACGTGTAGCCTATATGCCCGAACATGACTTCGGCATTTTACCTCGCGCGCTCAGCCGAGTTACGCGGGCGCACGTTCTTGCTTGAGGCAGTACCCCTGGAGATGCCAGTGCTGGGTACCAGCGCCGATTCTACTCGCGCTGCGCAACAGTTGGCCACCCTGGGGGCGGGCTGCATCATCACGCTTGGCGGGGATGGCACGAACCGGGCAGTTGCCAGGGGATGTGGCACAGTTCCTCTTATTCCCATCTCGACCGGTACGAACAACGTCTTCCCGGCCTTTTTAGAGGGGACGATTGCCGGAATGGCGGCTGGACTGGTTGCTGGTGACAGGAGTGACCGAGCGGCGGTTATCCGGCAGGCACCGCTCCTGGAAGTGCGCGTCGATGGTGTAGCCGTAGAGAGCGCGCTGGTTGATGTGGTTGTCTCCTCATTGCCCTTCGTGGGTGCTCGCGCGCTCTGGGATACCTCTGTAATACGCGAGGTGGTGCTCGCGCGCGTGATTCCGGGGGCTATTGGCTTTTCTGCGCTCGGAGGCGCGCTCCTGGGCGCTGGCAATCAACGAGCAGAACGAAAAGAACGAGCCGGGATGCATATCGTGCTTGGCACCGGTGGTTCGCAGGTGCTGGTCCCACTGGCTCCTGGTCTCGTCTCCTGGGTCGGCGTCACCGCACACAGGTGGCTGGCAAACGACGATGTCGTGCGTTTCCAGCCTGGGGCCGGGACGCTTGCGCTGGATGGCGAGCGCGAGATTGAGCTGTCAACATCATCGCTCGTAGATGTTCAGCTTCGTGCTGATGGACCGTATGTTGTCGATGTGCCTGCCACCCTGGCAGGAGCAGCCTTAGCCGGTCGCCTGCGCCGTCAGCAGGCTGTGTAATTGAGTAATAAGTCTTATAGCGTTTCATGCTTGTAGACTGTCGTCACAGGCAACTCAACAGCCAGGAGGTTTGCAGCTATGGTAGCTAAACAGGGCGGCGGCGTGAGCGCCCACACGCTGGATACGTCTCAACTGCTTCACATATACGAGCAGATGAAGACGATTCGCGAGTTTGAGGAACGCGCCAGCAAGGAGTTCGCGTGCAGGGAAATTGCCCGGTTTCGTGCATCTGTACGCGGGTGAAGAGGCGGTCGCAGTCGGTGTCTGCGCGCATCTCACCGATGATGATTACATTACCAGCCATCACCGCGGCCATGGACACTGCATCGCCAAAGGGGTGAGCTTGCGCGAGATGGTGGCCGAACTGTTGGGCCGCGAGGCGGGAGCGTGCCGCGGCAAAGGCGGTTCAATGCATATCGCGGACGTGAATAAAGGGATGCTCGGAGCCAACGGTATCGTGGGTGGTGGATTCCCCCTCGCCGATGGAGCAGGGCTTACCGCGAAGTACAACGGGAAAGGGCAGGTAGCGGTATGTTTCTTTGGGGATGGTGCCGCTAACCAGGGTACCTTCCACGAGGGGCTGAATCTCGCCGGAATCTGGAAACTGCCGGTGATTTTCGTCGCCGAAAACAACGGCTATGCTGAATCCACCCCTGTCACGTACCATATGAGCTGCCGTGATATCGCCGACCGGGCAGCGGGCTATAACATGCCTGGGGTGACTGTCGATGGGCTGGATATCTTCGCAGTGTACGAAGCGGCCGGTGAGGCCGTTGCGCGCGCACGCCGGGGAGAGGGTCCAAGCCTGATCGAGTGCAAGACCTATCGCTATCACGGCCACTTCGAGGGCGACGCCGTCACCTATCGCACCAAAGAAGAGGAAGAAGCCTTTCACGCCCGCGACCCCATCCAGTCGCTCCGTCGCGCTCTGCAAAAGCGTGGTGTCGCCACCGACGAGGAGATGGACGCGGTTGATAAAAAGGTACAGGACTCTATCGACCTTGCCTGGGAATTTGGGGAAGCCGCGCCGTATCCACCTCCGGAAGAGGCGCTGACCGATGTATACGTGAAGTACCCGTAGCACCCATAATCCATACCCATAAAGGAGAAGACAATGGCTGTCGCAATTCGTCAAATGACGTATGCCCAGGCGATCAACGAAGCGATGCGCCTGGAGATGCGCCGCGACCCGCGCGTAATTTTGATGGGCGAGGATGTAGCAGGCGGGGCCACCGTCACCGGCTTTGAGAGCGAGGATGCCTGGGGCGGTGTGCTCGGCGTGACCAAGGGGTTAGTGCAGGAGTTCGGGCGCGAGCGCGTACTCGACACCCCCATTACCGAGGCGGGCTTCATTGGCGCGGCGGTCGGCGCGGCTGCCACCGGCTTGCGCCCCATCGCGGAATTAATGTTTGTCGATTTCTTCGGCGTCTGCATGGATCAGATCTACGACCAGGGGGCCAAGCTGCGTTATATGTTCGGCGGCAAGGCAAGCTGCCCGCTCGTCATCCGTACCATGATCGGCGCGGGCATGGGCGCAGCCGGGCAACATTCCGGCTGTCACTATTCCGTGTTCACGCACATGCCCGGCATCAAGACGGTCATCCCCTCGACTCCGGCGGACGCCAAGGGTCTGCTGGCAGCCGCGATTCGCGATGACGACCTGGTCATGTTTTTCGAGAACAAGATGCTCTACGCTATGAATGGCCAGGTGCCAGAGGGCGAGTATGTCATCCCGCTGGGCAAAGCAGATATCAAGCGCGAGGGAACAGATGTCACGGTTGTGGCGATCTCGCGCATGGTTCATCAAGCCCTCGCGGCGGCGGATGCGCTGCAAGCCGGCGGCATTTCGGTGGAGGTTGTCGATCCGCGCACCCTTTCCCCATTGGACGAGGACACGATTCTCGCCTCGGTCGCCAAGACGCACCGCCTAGTGATAGTTGACGAGGACAACCCACGTTGCAGCGCCGCCACAGATATCGCCGCGCTGGTTGTCGAGAAAGCCTTCACCGAACTCGATGCGCCGATCAAGCGGGTCACAGCGCCTCATACGCCGGTACCTTTCAGCCCGCCGCTGGAGCAATTCTACGTTCCAAGTCCCGAACGTATTGTTGCCACCATCCAGGAAATCCTGGGGTAGGTTCCACCTGGAGTGGCCTACAAAAGTGCTGCAATCGCCTGGCAAGCAATTACGAGAGAGGAGTGGCAGCATGGCGACTATTATCAGTATGCCCAAATGGGGACTCGCGATGAAGACCGGGCTTGTCGTCGAGTGGCTGAAACACCCCGGGGATGCTGTCGAGCGGGGCGAGCCTGTCGTGGAGATCGAGAGCGAGAAGGCCACCAACGAAGTGGAAGCCCCGGCAGCGGGAATCCTGCGCTGGTTGGAAGTAGCGGAGGGAGAGCACGCGCCCGTCGGAGCCGCTATTGCCGTGATCGCTGCGCCGGGCGAAGAGCTGTCCGACGAACAGGTAGCGGCGCTGATTCGTGAGGATGCCGAGATCAAGCGGCAGAAAGCCGAGGCATTGAACAGGCCGGCGGGTAAAGCAGCGCTAGCTGGAATCCGCCCCGCCGCTCGCGCGCCTGTCAGTGACGGCGGGCGAGTCAATGCCTCGCCCGCGGCACGACGGCTGGCGCAGGAACTTGGCGTTGACCTGGCAACCCTGGTCGGTACGGGCCCCGGAGGCATGATCGGACGCGAGGATGTGCAGCGTGCCGCCGGGCAAGCGAAAGCGGCTTCTACTGAAGAAGTTGAAGAGAAGGACGTTGATGTCGGCGGTATCCTGACCCACTGCCTGATCGCCGGGCCTATCGACGCTCCACATGTGGTCTTTGTGCATGGATTGGGTGGCTCGCTCGCTACCTGGTCATTAAACCTGCCTGCCTTCGCCGCGCAGTTCCGCATCTGCGCGTTCGATCTCGTCGGCGCGGGCAGCAGCGCTAAACCGGCCATAGATTACAGCGTGCCGGAGCTGGCCGGCTTTCTGGCGCGCTTCCTCGATGCCCTGGGAGCGGATTGGCAGCGCGCCAGCATCGTTGGTCACTCGCTTGGTGGCGCAGTTGCCCTCTCCTTCGCCGGAAGCCACCCCGCGCGCGTAGAGCGACTGGTGCTGGTCAATAGCGCCGGATTGGGGCCGGAGATCAACCGCACAGTAATCGACCTGATGCGTTCCGAGCCAACACCTGAAACCCTGCGCGCCGAACTTGCACACTTCTTCGCTAACCCTGGCTTCGTCCAGAAGGCGCTCGTAGAGCAGCTTTACCAGCAGCGCATGCAGCTCGGCGCGCGCGAGGCGCTGGCCTCGACCGCCGAGGCCGCCTTCGCTGGAGGACAGCAGCGCATCGACTTGCGCGACGTAGTGGCGGGGCTGAATATGCCGGTGCTGGTCGTGTGGGGCGATGCTGATGCAGTCATTCCCGTCGCTCACGCACAGGCGGCCATACGCGCTTTCCAGAGCCGCCTGGAGGTGTTTGCAGGGAGTGGACATTGCCCGCACATTGAACATGCGGATGCGTTTAACCAGCTGGTGCAGTCGTTCCTCGTTACCTTTAGTACCAGGAGAATGTAGTATGGCCAGACGTAGCACATCAGGAAGCGTTCCGCAAAGGATTGATCCCGTATATCCCTGTCGAATAAGTTGATCCTCTGTATTCGCACCGGAAGATGAGAGAAACCCGGCAGAGCCAGAGGAGCCAGGGCCTTCCTTCGGCGTACTGGCATATCGATGCAGCGTTCCATTGAGAGAATGGAACGCTGCACCGGGAATCCTGGAGCAAGCCCTAGCTGTTTTGTGCTTGCTGCAAGGCTTCATAGGAATCCAGGATGGTGAACTCTTCCAGGATATCGACGCTTCGCAAGGTCTCTTTCACCTCTGCGCTTGCGCCCACCAGGTAGATTTCATCATCGAGGTCGAGCTTCTGGCATACGAAGCCCAGCGCGCGGGCCGATGTCTTCGACAGCGCCCGCAAGTTTTCCACGCGCAGCACGACGCGCTTCGGGGACGCCGAGACGATCTTGTCCATTTGCGCTTTGAAGAGCGATTCAGCATCGTCATCGAGACTGCCGTACAGCACCAGTTGAGCAACGCCATTGCTGATATCCAGCGCCGAATCGAAGCGCGTTCCCGTTGGGACGAGGCGCACGCGGACTTGTAGCTCGCGTTCCGCCGCCGGGTTGAGCGCCGGATTGCCTGTCCACCCGGGCCGCTGCGAGAGCGGGTGCTGCTTCTGCATCGCGGGCAGCTTGACCGTCAGGGCTGCCGGGTCGAAGTCACTGTACGGGTCGCCGTTGATCCAGACCGACTCGATGCGCACGCTGCCCTGCGGCAGGATATCAGGCTGCACGCGCAGTATGTTGTCTTTGAGCGCGCCCGGCTGCGGCTTGAAGTAGAAGTCCATCGGCTGCTTCTTGATGAGCAGGTTCGTGTAGGTCGCTGCCAGGTAGCATAACTCGAAGGAGTGATAGCCGGACATGGAGTGACTTCCCTTGAGGCGCTCGGTTCCGGTCAGGAAAGGCACACCGCTCGCCATGACGTTGAAGTATACGCCGCCATTATCGTGATCGGGGAAGAAGGCATTATAATACGCGGCGGACTCACGCGCCAGGCGCAAGTACTCGGGCGATTTGAGCGAGCCGCTCAGGATCAGGTAGGCCAGGATGGCCTGCTCTTGCTGCCACCAGGCTTTGCGGTCGTGCCAGACGTAGCGGTTCCACTGTTCGCCCGCGCCCAGCTCGCGCTCCATCACGTCATACCAGCCACTACGCTGGCGATCCATGCCGACCGATGGCATGATTCCGGCGATCTTTTTCGCCATATCCGTATAACGCTCGCTAGGGCGCAGGTGATTGATGCGCATCAGGTTCCAGGCGATCTTCAGATTGTGCCCAACAACGGCGCGGTTCTGCTGCCAGCCCCAGGACTGATCTTTGCTCCAGTCCTCGTGGAAGCGTTCCTGCACGAACGGGCTGCGCTCGTAGTCCTGGAAGTGCTCGACGATCATATCGGCTGTATAGGCCAGGAAGTCGGCATATTTCTTCTCGCCCGTTGCCAGCCACAGGTTAATCAGGTAGGCCGGGGCATGATCGCCAACCGAGTTCCAGTTCTTGCGCGCCTGGTCATCGCCAAGTGATTCCGCGCGGGGGTCGAACTTCACCGGGTCGATGTGGGAGAAGTACCCGCCTTTTTCGGGGTCCAGGAAGAATTTGTCGAACAGGTTGATCGTCATCTCCGCGTCACGCAGGATGCGCGGATCGCCCGTCACGCGATAGGTCTGGATGGGACCTGCCAGCGCGTAGATCTGCTCGTAGGCAGGAATGGCGTCGTAATCATCTCCGAACTGCGAAGCGAGAATCTTGCGCTCTCGCCCGCCGCGCACATCCATGGCGTGATACCAGTAGACAATGTTTTCGTCTTCATCCACGGCGCGCATGTGTTCGCGCAAGTACTCGGTACCCTTCTCTGCCGCTTCCAGGTAGCGATCTTCGCCGGTCAGCAGGTACGCCGAGGCGAAGCCGTAGATCATGCGCGAGATCGTGTCGGTCTCCTGGCGCGTGCTCTCGATCTTCTGCCCTTCAAGCGTCAGGTGCGTGCGATAGTTGCGGTAATCGACCACGCCGTCGGGGAACTGCGCGTTGAAGTAGAAGTCGGCCAGCGCGCGAATCTGCTCCACCCACCAGTCGGGCGTTTCGAAGCGATACTCATCGCTATTGCGCCCGGCCAGGATGATGTGCTTGGCCTCGAAGCGAAGATCACCCGCTTCTGGATAGAAGATGCCGCAGGCGAACAGGTAGCGGCCAGGCGTCAGCAGTTTCTCCAGCGGAACACCGGGGTCTTGAAACGGCTCTCCCAGGTTGCGCACCAGTTCCGCGTAGGTTGCATTAGTCAGGCTGACGTGGAATTCCCGATCATCGGAGGTTTTCAGGGTAAAGTTTTTCCCGTCCGCTTCAACTGAGGTGACATAGCCGGCAACCGTATCGGAGAAGGTAAAGAGCATTTTCTCCTGTTTGGAGGCATGCATCTTCTCCTCAGATTGCTCTCGTAGCTCTACAACCATGTGTTACATTTCCTTTCACATCTCACGCATTTAACGTGAAATGAATACTACAACGCTGTGCTTTTGCGCACGATACACATGCCCATTCACCGCAATCGCCTTCTCGGGCTGAACGATGTCGTCAGGAGAAGGCAGGGCAGTATCGACCACCCTGTACCATTGCCTGCTCTCCAATGGGGGAAGGTCGAAGTCGAGGTCTTCCCATTCCATGTTGAGCATGACATGCATATCTACATCCTCCGGGCTGGCTTCCTGGGCGAAGCCGCCCAGGGTGAACGCCAGCGCCCGTGAGTTGGGATCGTTCCATCCAGGGCTATACAATCGGCACCCATGCCAGTCGATGTCCTTAATGCCGCGTCGATTCACCTGGCCGCTAAAGAACCTGCTGCGGTGCAGGATAGAGTGACTTTTGCGGAGGGCGATCATGTGGCTGAAGAAGCGCAAGACATCTGATCGCTTTTCTACCAGCGTCCAATCGAACCAGTTAATCTCGTTATCCTGGCAATAGGCGTTATTGTTCCCTCGTTGCGTGCGCCGGACTTCATCGCCTGCCACAAACATGGGAACGCCCTGCGAGAGCATCAGGATGGCCGCGAAGTTTTTCACCTGGCGGTTGCGAAACGCTTCGATGTCGGGATTATCCGTCTCTCCCTCCACGCCGCAGTTCCAGCTCAAGTTCTCATCGACGCCGTCGCCATTGCCCTCGCCGTTGGCCTCGTTGTGCTTGTCGTTGTACGAGACCAGGTCATTGAGCGTAAAGCCGTCGTGCGCGGTAATGAAATTGACGCTGTTGATGGGCTGCGCTCCCCTGGACTCGAAGATATCGGCGCTGCCCACAATCACATCTGCCACCTTCCCCACGATGCTTTTCCCCTCGATCAGTCCCTGGTCGCCCTTGACGAAACGCCGTAAGGTGTCACGGAAACGCCCATTCCACTCTCCCCAGCGATAGCCGGGAAAGTAGCCCACTTCGTTGAGGCCGGCGGCATCCCAGGCTTCAGCGATAACCTTTGTATCGGCCAACACCTCCGAAAGTTCAATTTGCCAGATGACGGGCGGATTGGTCATCGGCGCGCCATTCTCGTCGCGGCACAAAATGACGGCCTCATCAAAGCGGAAGCCATCGACGTGCATTTCTTTCACCCAGAACTTCAGGGAATCCAGGATGAGCTTTTCTGTGATGGGGTGGTTGCCATTGAAGGTGTTGCCACATCCCGAAAAGTTCATGTAATACTGCCGGTCTTCAGAGGAGAGCATGTAGTAACTGCTGTTGGCAAACCCCTTGAAGTTGAGGGTCGGCCCCCGTTGATCGCCCTCGGTGGTGTGATTGAAGACGACATCGAGAATCACGCCGATACCGGCTTTGTGCAGCGCCTTGACCAGGTTGCGAAACTCGTTGAGGTGATTGCCGAATTCGGGGTTGACGCAGTACGAGTTTTCAGGAGCAAAGAAACTATGTGGATCGTATCCCCAGTAGTTCCTCAACACGCTCCCGTCTACGGGGTTGGTTCTCTCTGAGCCTTTCTGGTCAAAGTCGAAAACGGGCAACAATTCAACGGCAGTGATGCCCAGTTCTTTGAGGTAGGGAATCTTCTCCATTACGCCTGCAAAGGTTCCAGGAAAACGGCAAGCGGACGTGGGGGACTTCGTAAAGCCGCCTACGTGCATTTCGTAAATGATCGACTCGCTCATAGGCCGGTTGATGGGCCGGTCGCCTTCCCAATCGTACCCGGCGGTATCGATAACCACGCTGCGCATCGAGGTTGCCAGGTTATCTTGCGGCCCGCAGGCATCGGCGCGCTGCCAGAGTGTATCGGTATTGCCGCGCGCATATGGATCGATCAGCGCCTTGTTGGGATTGTATCGATCGCCATAGCCATGTACATCCTGCAAGCCGTCGACGCGATAGACATAATGCGTGCCGGGCTTCAGCCCGCGCACGTAGACATGCCAGAAGTGGAACGTCTTATGTATGCTTGGGTCCAGTTGGATAGCCATAAATGGTGTAACATCATCATGGTCGTTGAACAACAACAGTTCGACCGACGTGGCGCGGTCGGCAAACACTGAGAAATTCACACCATTGGCATCAGGTATCGCTCCTGGGGGGTGAGAGCGGCCAGATTCTACCTGATAGGCAATCGCCGCCTCTTCTTCTGCCCGCCTGGCGAAAGTTGTCATATATCTTCCTCCTGAGAAGGTTCATTGGATGAATGCCTTGCTTTATGGTCATCACATCCAGGAGATAAATATCACGATTGTAGTATACAGACCGCGCGAAAACGAACAGACACTGGCTGTAGATCAGGGAAAGATTAGGGTAATCGCTATACTGATTTTAGTGACTGGAACAAAAACACAATGTCTACTAGAGAGGTTGAATTATGCTAGCGTTGTTTCTCACGAACTTACCTGTTTGGCAGCTCCTGCTGCTCGTGGTCTGCTGCCCGATGGCGCTCGCCTGTCTTTGTCTCTTGATGGTGAGGCACTGGATGAAACAGCCCGAAGATGAAGAGCACAATATCCTTGTCACCGGCATGTTCGCAGCCGTGAGCCTGATCTATACGGTGCTGCTGGCCTTCCTCATCATCTCGGTGTGGGATAATTACACTACGGCGTCTCAAGCGGTGTCAGCAGAGGCTGCCGCGCTGATTACGGTTGCCCGCAATGCTGAGGTGCTGCCTGAGCCTCAACGAGGTGAGATGCTTGCTAGTCTCCATAACTATACCGTGTATGTGATGAGCAAAGAATGGGATCTGATGCGGCAAGGAGCGAACGAACAGCAATTCTCTTCGCAAGAGGTGGTAGATGCCGCGAACAATTTATGGGTAATAACCAGTAAAATCCCCTCCTCAGCAGTGAGCGCCGAGATGATGAGGAGTCTGGATCAGCTCAGCGAACAACGTGTCGTGCGGCTCATGGCCAGCCAGGATTCCTTACCTGAAATCTTCTGGCTCGTGCTGATCGTTGATGGCGTCATAACGGTCGGCTTTAGCTTTATTCTACGAGTGAAAGACATTAGACTTCATATAGCCATGGTGCTATTTCTAACGTGTTCGCTTACTCTCTGCCTCTGGCTGATCCTGCTCGTCAATGATCCATTCGTTGGCAGCGTACAAATCTCCTCAGACCCCTTCAAATATGCCTTCGATATCATTAACGCCTTGCCGCGATAATGTAGGGGCGACCTTCATGGTCGCCCGCCCTTGCTGCCGAGCCGCCATACGTCACCATACGCCGCGCTCGCGCCGGAGGCGGGCGACCTTCATGGTCGCCCCCTACAATTGCTATTGTTCGGCCAGAATGTCGATGATGGTACGCGCGAAGTGATGACAGAGGGGGCCAGATCGCCCTGTGACGAGATCACCGTCGATCACCACGTCTCGATCCGTGTAGATCGCGCCCATGTTGCGCGCGTCACCAACCAGGTTGTTGTGGACTACTACCTTGCGGCCTCGCACAAGTTCTGGAGCAGGGGCCACCAGCCACATGCCGTGGCAGATGATACCCTTGAGGATGCGCTTCTCAGCGAAAGCGCGTTTGAGAAACTCGGTGGCAGGCGGCAGCTTGTTGACATCCTCGGTGTACCTGAGTCGATCAGAGACCATGGCCGAAGGTACGATGATGGCGGCATAGCTGCGCAGCGTCCCGTCATCCATGTGCTCAAAGCTTTCGTGGCACTCGAAGGGCGCTTGATACTCATGCCCCGTGAAGGTCAGTTGCGGCTGATCCCACAGGCGAGACAGGAAGTGCAGCTCCGCGCCTTCTTCAGCAAAGCGGTGCTCGTAGTAGAAGATTTCTTTTTCGTAGAAGTCGGACTCGATCAGGATGCCGATCTTCTTTCCCTGAAGTTTCATGGTTGGTTCTCCTTCTTGATGAACTCTGCCGCTCGCTCGCCTATCATGACAATGGTCGTGTGCGTATTCGCGGACGGGATGGAAGGGATAACCGAGCCATCCACAACGCGCAGTCCGTCCACGCCGTACACCTTGAGACGCGGATCGACCACCGCCAGGCGGTCAACACCCATCTTACACGAGCCGACGAAGTGGTAGTAGGAGCCGATGTTGTCGATCACCCAGTCCCGCAGCTGGGAATCGTTGGCGACCGCGGAACCCGGGCTGAGTTCCTGCAAGCCCCATTCGGCAAAAGATTTGGTGTGGTAGATGTCCCGCGCGATCTTCATCATCTGCACGATCCTGTCGATGTCGATTGGCTCCGCGCCGTAGTTCGCGCTGATGTCTGGAGCGACGCTCGGATCGCTGCTCCTCAGCCGTACCCAGCCGCGAGACAACGGTCGGACCAGCCCTGGCAGACTCAAGATGACATTTGGGTCCACCAGTTGTTGCACAGGTTTGATAGGCTGCCCGGTCTGCAAGCGTTTGACGACATTGGAGAAGAATGCTTCCCCGAACGGCGCGCGATGCACCAGGCAGATTTCGAGATCGGGCGCGAGCATACCTGGCTCCGATCCCCAGAACAGGCCGACCTCGGTCATGTTGCCACGCGGGTCCGGCCCGGGCCTGTTCATCCTCCCAATTGGCCCGATCACCAGGGGATGGTCATGGAAATTCTCGCCGACCCCTGGCAGGTCTACATTGACCGCAATGTTTAGCTGCTTCAGGCTCTCTGGATTGCCGATCCCCGAGAGCATCAGCAGCTTGGGCGACTCGATGGCCCCGGCGCAGACGATGACCTCGCTCCTGGCGCGCGCTGTGAAGCGCTGCCCATCTACCACGTACTCGACGCCGGTGCAGCGATTGTTATCCAGCACCAGTTTTGTGGCGAGCGCCCCGCTTTTGAGCGTGACGTTGCTGCGTTTCAGCGCAGGCTCTAAATAGGAGGTCAGGACACCGCCGCGTTTTCCGTCCTTGATGTTGACGTGATGCCAGCCCGCGCCGAAGTGTGTCGCGTTGAAGTCATCGACGCGTGGGTACCCCAGTTCAACGCAGGCGTCGATAAACGTCTGGGAGATCGGGTTGCCCATGTCTTTGGCGTTGGCGACCGTGATGGGGCCGCCCTTGCCGGCGGTCGGGTTGGTGTCGTCGAGCTGATTTTCCAACTTCTGGTAGAAGGGCAGCGCGTCCTGAAACGACCACCCCGTGCAGCCGTTATAAGCCCAGTTGTCGAGATCGGCGGGCCTGGCTCGCACGTGCATCATGTGATAGACAGCCGAGCCGCCGCCTGTCACCTTGCCCGCGGCGGAGTAGACGCGCCGGTTGTTCAGTCCGGGTTGGGGAAGGCTGTTATAGGCCCAGTCCAGGTCGGTGAGCAGTAGCTCGTTCCAGCGCCACGGCACTTCGGCTGCCTCGGGCAGTTCTCGCCCGCCCGCTTCCAGAATCAGCACCGTTGCGTCGGATAGCTCACTCAGGCGGTACGCCAGCGTCGAGCCGGCTGCCCCCGATCCGATGATAACAAAGTCGAAGGTGTTAGTCATAATTGTTCCTTTCATACTCGTTCATACTCGCTCATGCGAGGCGTTGCTGCCGCGCTGAGCAGGCATCAAACGACGCAGTTAGGCCGCCAGAGCTTCCCGCAGCACGCTATCGATCGCCTGCCTGTCCTGTTCGGATAGAGCAAACGTTGCCAGGTGTCCGAAGGCGGTGCTGATTTCACGGAACTGCGCGTTCGGAATACGCTCGGCGTCCAGTTTGCACTCCTCGGGCGGAAACATCGGGTCGCCGGTGAAGGCAACCACGAATGTTTTTGCTGTGATGCGCCTGAGCGCCGTCGCCAGGTCGCCATCGGCGCTCGGGTCTGTGGTGCGAGCTTTACGCGCCTGGGTGATGACATTGTTGGGGTCCTGCGGCAGCCAGAAGGCTTCCCAGAAGCGGGCGATGAAGTCTTTCATAGAGACGAAGCCGAGGCAGCGCCAGACCTCCTCGCCCTCGCGATAGAAGCCGTGTGGGGGCAACGTCAGCGCCGTCTTATGCGCCATGCTGCGCGAGCCGGCCTGCACTGCCCGCGCATCCGTGTAAAAGCCGTTGTTCCACCCTGGATCGGTCGTGAGCGGCTCTTCGAGCGCTGTGCTCAGCCAGAGTCTCGTCCACGGCGAAGGTCTGGGCGCTCCGGCGATGGAGGCGATACGCTTGACCATGTGAGGGAAGCGCACCGCCCATTCGTAGGTCTGCAACGCGCCAACGGACCAGCCGAGCACCAGTTGCAGCTCCTCGATACCGAATTGCTCGCTGAGGAGCCGCTGTTGAGCGATCACGTCATCGGCAATGTTGACGGGCGGGAACGCGCCCCGGTCGAATGGCGGAGGTGTGTTGCTTGGCGAGGACGAGGGCGCGAGGCCGAAGTGTCCAGGCAAGATGATGAAATACTTACGTG
Organism: uncultured Chloroflexia bacterium; assembly: GCA_963731975.1. Classification (GTDB taxonomy): domain Bacteria; phylum Chloroflexota; class Ktedonobacteria; order Ktedonobacterales; family Ktedonobacteraceae; genus CAVSXS01. Next base: position 346,322 of record CAVSXS010000001.1, read on the forward strand.
GATCGAGCGGGCGGCCCTCACCGATCCACGCTTCCAAAGCCTCTGGAGAGCCGCCCAGAAAATTTGGAAAAAGGATGACGTTGTCCTTCGTCGCGCTCAATCTGCCGTGCGTTTTATACGCCAGTTGAGCGTTCGGGAGCGTGACCCCTGTTGTAAGCTGGAAATCACCCAGGTCGAATATCTCCATATGGTGTCTCTCTCCTAATTTTTAAAGCCGGAGAATCATCAAAGAATCCCGGCTGTCAATACTGCCTCAAAATCAGCTTCCTGGAAACTGGACATCAAATCGACGACCAGGTATTCCAGATAATACTTACCCCACATCGTCTGCCACAGCGGAAAATTCGCGTCGAATGGCTCTCCCCGTTTGCTGGCGAGGCGAGCTTCGAGGTTCCATATCAGCGAGTCGAACTCCTGCTCGCTAAATGGAAATCCGAACGAGGTGGCAGCTGCCATGACCTCGCCCTTGCTCTTGACCTTGAGATCGCCGAGAACATCCACCCGCGCCGCTACCGTGCGCAGGAAGTCGATCACGTTTCTGTTGCTCATGATTTCCCCTATTCGCTCTTTTCGAGGAGCGACTGCAATTCCTGGTCGGTGTGCCGCTCCACCACGTGATTGACGAGGTATGCAAGGTGATATCTTCCCCACATTTCCTGCCATAGCCGGCTACTCCCATCGAATGAATCGCGGTCTTTGGTCAGGATCACGTTCGCCTCCAGCTTGCTGACCACCTTCGCCATGTCCTCAGCCGTAAAGTCAAAGCCTTCGTTTTTTGCGTGAAACAGCAGCTGGCTCAGGTTGCGCTGGTTGTAGCTGGTGAGCATCGCGGCGTTTTCGCGCGCTGCCAGGAGAAACTGCATGAAGCTTTGCTGCGACATCAGTGTGCCTCCGCTCTGGCAGAAGACGTGGTACTCTGGCCCTCGTATGGCCGGGGCTGCGGGCCGATAATCCAATGTTCCTGGACGAGCATCTTGTGGATGTATCGTTCTTCCGCGAAAAGCCGGTAGTCGGAGTTGACAATATTCTGTTGCACCGACTTTTGAGCGGCGAGCGCGGCGTCTACACTGTCGAACCAGAGCTGCTCGACACAGTCGAGCACTGCCTCTCCCACCGCGTAGAAGTTGTCCCGGACATGGCCCTGGCTGTAGCGGCGCAGCCCCGGCAGTTCCATCACACTGGCCGCGTGAGCGCCGAGGCAGTAGGAGCGAAAGTTCTCCAGGGGCAGACCCTCTTTGCGTTTGGAGAGGATCAGCAGTTTCACCATGCCATTGCTGCTGGCCTCCGTTGGCCCTGGCAGGAGCACGTGGGAGGTAGTGTCCAGCACGACGGTTCGCCAGAAGGCTGCCCAGTTCGGCTCATCGAGACGAGCACCCTGCAGGAACTCTTTAGTCTGGAGCGATTCGAGCTGCTCCTTTTCGTTCTTGAGCCAGATTTCAGCAACGCCGCACCACAGGGGAGCGCCGCGCTCACCGCTTTCGCCGGGCAGAGCGATACGTGTATCGACCAGGTACTTGCGGATTTGAGGAATCTTGCTGGCGTACCGCACCGCATGTAGCTCTACCCAGTAGTTCTGGAACTCCGACTCGGTCATTCCTGGTCGTGGATATGCAAATATGAACTGGTGGATCATGGATACTCCTCTATCGTGAGTAGGTGGGTGTGAGCGTCCTGCTCTTTGTCGATTGCTGGCCGCCGCGCATCATGTCGGCGGCCTTCTCTGCGATCATCATAATGGCCGCGTTCGGATTGCCGTTGACAAGCCGGGGCATGATCGAGGCATCGGCGATGCGCAGGCCATCCACTCCGTGGACCTTCAACTGGTCATCGACCACTGCCTCGCGCTCCGAACCCATCTTGCACGTGCCAACCGGGTGCCACACCGTGCTGGCTACCTTGCGAATATAGTCGCGGAGATCGGAGGCGCTGGTGACGGCTTCTCCAGGAGCAAGCTCTCGCCCTCGCAGCTTGTTGAATGCATTGGTATGGGCAAGCTCTCTCGCATAGCGGATGCCATATTCCAGCACAGCGACATCCTCGTCGCGGCTGAGGTACTGCGGATCGATGCGAGCGAGCGCCGCTGGATCGCTGGATGCCAGCATCACCGTTCCACGACTGCGCGGCTGCGAGAGAATAGGTGCAAAGGTGAAGCCCGCGCCGCCGGTCATGTACTCTGGTGCCAGGAACTGCACAGGCCCGAAGAAGTATTGCAGGTCAGGCGAGGTCTGATCTGCTCCGCCCGGAGTCCACATGAAGAGTCCGGCTTCCGCCAGCATAGTAGGGGGGTCGAGCGGCAGCAGGCTCTCGTATCCGACGCCGAGCAGCAGGTGATCTTGCAAGTCAGCGCCAACACCCGGCAAGTCGAACCTGACGGGGATACCGTGCGTTGCCAGTTGTGCGGCTGGCCCCAGGCCGGAGAGCATCATCAGCTTCGGCGTCTCGAACGCCCCGCAGCACAGCACGACTTCGCGCTCTGCCCGTACGGTCTGGACGCCGTCGGGGCCTGCGTACTCGACTCCGCAAACACGCCCGTTCTCAAAAATCAGGCGTGTTGCCCGCGCCTGGGACAAAAGCTGGAAGTTCTTGCGCTCCAGAATCGGAGCGACGTACGCGGATGCCGCGCTTACTCGAACGCCATCGATTGTGCGGGTGGACTGATAGAAACCCGCTCCCGCCTCCTGGCTGGCAGCATTGAAGTCGTTGTATTTCTGCGTCGCGCCAAGCTCGGCGGCGGCCTCGACGAAGGCATGTGAGGCCACCGATGGCTGCTGGTAGTCGATGACCGAAACCGGCCCATTGTCGCCGTGATACTGCGAAGCTGATCCGTGGTACGTCTCCGACTTCTTGAAGTATGGGAGAACCTCCTCGTATGACCAGCCGCTGTTGCCGAGCCGGCTCCAGGCATCGAAGTCGCGGCGATTTCCGCGAATATAGATCATCGCGTTGACGGCGCTGCTGCCCCCCAGCACTTTGCCACGCGCAATGTCGATGGCGCGGCCATTCAGCCCAGGCTGCGGTACCGTCGCGTAGCCCCAGTTCTCCGCGCCCTGCGAATTCCACAGGCTGAACATTGCATTCAAGCCTTTTTCGTAGATGGCCGGATTCGAGTCCATGCCGCCCACTTCCAGCAATGCAACCCTGATGTCTGGTTCTACGCTCAACCGGTTGGCAAGAATGCAGCCAGCCGTCCCGGCTCCTACTACTACATAGTCAACAGAATTTTCAGACATGCTCAATCTCCTCATTTCGTTCGTTTTCTTTAGATCATCGGGTGTTTCTTCAAAAATGCCTGCACACCCTCGCCTACGGCGACAGGATTCATGCTCTGGAGTCCGTGCGTGGCGTTCATGATGCCGCACCGTTCCGCCTGTGGCAGCCAGTTCATCAGGAAACGCTGCGTCTCTCTAAATCCCGGCATGGCTGCTTCGCTGTCGAGTCCCATGACGGCCAGTAGCGGCATGTCGGGCTTGCGGCGCACCATGCTGTCCGCTTGTGACATCCTGAATCCCCAGGAGGCGATGGCGGGAAAGTCGATGGTGAACGTCGTATCGACAGCTTGCTCGACCCTGCTCCATACATCGAGCGGACCGGTCATTTCGACAGCGCTGAGAAAACTTGGACCGCATACGTCTTCCATGTAGCGCAGCGCGGCCTCCAGCTTGTGACCGTCCTGGTAGAGCTTCATCGCACGCGTGAAGGCATCGATGTTGGCCTGCACGCCGTCTTGCGCCTCGCGGGGCAGGTACGGCTCCAAGCAAGATCGCGGAATGCGCCTTCTCTGGATAGGACAGCAAAAACTGGAAACCCAGCACGCCGCCAAACGAGAAAGCCATGATATGCGCTTTGCGGATTCCTAGATGATCCAGAAGTTGCTTCGCGTGTTCCGCACCCTCCTCGATGCTCAAGCTGTCTTTCTCCAGCGTGCTGCCGTTGTAGCCGGCGCGATAGTAGCTTATGAACTGGTACTCCTCGAACAATTGCGGGTAGAACCTCAACGGTGTGATGAGGCTATCGGCGATAGTCGTGCCATGAATACAAAGAACCGGCTCGCCACGTCCCACTACCGCGTATCGCAGTTCGGCGTTGCTCACCTTTACCCGCTGGTTATGTTCGATGTTCCACTCACGACCGTTGTAGAGTGTGTTTCTAAGCATGGTGTTTCCCTTTCTCCGGCTATTACTGGCCGCACTTCACATGCGCGAGATGATCCGGTACATCGCTTGAGATCACCAGGTCGATGAGGAATGGCCCGTCGTGGCGTAGAGCCTGCTGGATGGCTGGCCCGACCTGCTCTGGTCTTTCCACGCGCACACCAGGCACGCCCATTGCCTGTGCCAATGCAGCAAACTGAATGTCTGGATCAGACAGGTCGAACGAGGCAGGAAATTCCTGCTCGGACAGGTGGAGTTCGCGCCAGTACTGCTGGATGTTGAGCTTGAGCAGCTTGTAGCTGTGGTTATTGCAGATGACGAACTTCGCGCCGATCTTGTGATGAGCCGCGCTCCAGAGCGCCTGGATCGTGTACATACTGCCGCCGTCCCCGCTGAACCCGATTACGGTTTTGTCAGGATGGGCGAGCTTGATGCCCAGCGCTCCGGGAAGGCCGACACCCAACGACCCGCCGCGCGTCTGAAAATACTGTCCCGGCGTCGCTGCTGGAATATAACGCAGCAGGTCGGGAGTGGTCGTCAACGCTTCGTCGAAGATAATCGCGTCCTTCGGAAGCTGGACGGCCAGCTCTTGCATAAAGCGCGAGGCGCTCAGCGGCACAGCGTCGCGCCTGGCTCTATCCGCCAGGCGCTGGGAGGTCATTTCTAACTCCTTCGCCGTTGCGTGCTGGCTGGCTCGCAGGGCTGCTGCCGCTTTCTGACCGGCGGTCATGTTCGTCTCCAGCGCGGAGACCAGCTTTGCCAGCGTCGTTTTTGGGTCGCAGATCAGCCCAAGATCGACCGGGAAGTTCTTCGCTACTTCATAGGCATTCAGGTCGATATGAATGATCCTGGCTGTGGGGGCAAAGACGCCGGACAGCGCGGGGAAAACCTCCGGGAAAACGTATGTTCCGCAGATCAGCACCACGTCTGCCTGCGAAGTGATGGCGCGGCTATGCTCCCCGAACATGTGTCCAAGCATGTCTTTGAAGAGTGGATGAGCGGCGCTCATGTTGACTTCCGACGAATCCGCGCCCCAGACCTCCGCGCCGGTGAGTTCGGCCACGCGCGTCAATTCGGCCTGCGCGCTGGAGGCAGCCACGCCGTCCCCGATGATAAACATCGGCTTGTGGGCAGAAGCCAGCAGAGCGACCATCTGCGCGATCTGCTCAGGTTCGGGCGCAACCCGCGTCACCGGGAACGAGGTCGGAATTACCGCTTCCTCATTTGGGGCGTCGAGGATATCCATCGGCAGGCAGACATACACCGGCCCCATCGGCGGCGTGGCCGCGATCTTGATGGCGCGGCGCAGCACCCGCAAGAGCGAGGACGGGTCCACCACGCGCGTTGCCCATTTTGTAACAGGCTCCGCCATCGCTACCAGGTCGGCTGCCATCTGGGCATCCATTGCATCGTAGCGCAGGCCGGCATCTCCGTTGATGACGACCAGGGGGGCATGGCCGCGCTTCGCCTGGTACATCATGCCAATCGCGTTGCCCAGGCCAACGCCACTATGCAGTTGTACAACCGTTGGTTTCTTCGTAGCGCGAGCGTAGCCATCGGCAATGCCCACTGCCACCGTCTCCTGTAGCGTCAGGATATATTTGAGGTCTGGATAGTCGCTCAAGGCATCCAGAAATCCCTGCTCGACGGTACCCGGATTTCCGAACATGTAGTGGATATCGTCCGCGAGAAGTTGTTCAATGATTGCAAAGCGTCCAGTTTTGCCTACCATACCTACCATAGTGCCTGCCCTCTCTTTCAAAGCGCCTGTATCGCTACAGGCGCTACAACTCCGGGATGTATGCTGTTTACCAGCCGTATCGTTCCAGGCCGTTCTCCAGCACATCGACGACCTTTTGACCGGTCGCATACGAGTCATGGTTTGAGCGGCCTGTAATAAATGGATAGTCGACAATCACCGAGATTTCCCTGCCGAAGTTGCCGACGTATGCGCCATCAGGGCCGGTCGCGTCACGCAGGATATACTCCAGGGGATAGGGGGGAGGGCCAATGTTGATATCTGCTCCGACAAATCCTGTACCGTCCTTGTAATCGTATTCCTTACAATGGCCGGTCACACGCTTGCCCCAAATAATGCTCTTGCGGTCTCCCAGGTCACGCGCGAAAGCGAGACAGGTAACGCCATAGCAAATCGCGGCGATAGGCTTTTCCAACTTGTTGAAACCGAGGATCAGATCGTGAACGCGGTGATTGTTGCACAGATCGATGATCGGGCCGCTGCCGCCCACGATAAAGAGGGTGGCGTATTGTTCCAGGTCTTTGTGTATTGCGTCGAGGTTGCTGTAGTAGGCTTCCATTTCATGGAGGAAGTTGGATGATCCCCAGTAGGGTCGATCCGGCAGCCACGTGGACAGGTTGATGGGATTGTTGAGCCTGCTAGACTTGTCCAGTTCGCGCACCTTTAGGGCGACTTCCCTGGAAGTGACAGTTCGACCGAGCGGTGGGTCAACGTAATCTGCATTCATGCTGGGAGGGAGGGCCACCGGCCGCTTTCCCCTGGGGGTCGCAAAGGTAAGCTCGTACCCGGCGGCGTCGAATATCTCCAGGGGGCCGAGCAGCTCTTCACCCCAGTATCCCCATTCAGATAACACAATCAGGATTTTTTTTTTCATCTGGATACCTTTTCATGTAAACTCGATACCATGTCACAGAAATACGTGTGAAATTTCAGTGTGACATGGTACTATGTCAATGACCTGAGTTCAGTATACAGAGGCAAATGAAATACCTTCCCTGCGCATGAGACGCAGACGCTCGCACAAAATTGATAGACAAAAAAAGTCATATCGGCGCGTTTAGTGAGTGGCGCTGCCATGCTTGTAAGGTGAAGGATACAGAATCACATGGAAATCACGCAGTTCTTACAACAATTACGAGTACTTAGCCTGGAAGATGGGCGAAGATTCATCACGGCGAACGCCTCGATGCTGGACGATCACGCGGCCTTCGGCATGCTTCTCGCCGATGAAGCGCTGGATCAGAGCTACGCGAATCCAACTATCTCGCTCAAGCTGGCGGAACTGCTGATCTTTTTCGGCGATGAATGTATGCAGCCATCTTCGCGTGCGCTTGGCTTGAAGGCGAAGGGCGATATGCTCAAAACGATCGGGCTACACCGGGCAGCACTGGCATGTTTGGACGAGGCCGGAGAAGTCTTTTTACGCCTGGGCGATGAAGGAAATTGGGCGCGCAGCAGGATTAGCTGGATCATTTCGTGCGCCTGGCTGGGAGAAACAGAGAGAGCCTTGCGTGAAGCTGATCGGGCGCGTGAAACGTTTCTGCGCATTGGCGAGCCGTACTGGGCATGTCTCGTTGTGCATAATACGGCGATGATCTATGAAGATATGGGTCGTTACCAGGATGCACTCGATCTCTACCACTTTACGATTACCACCTATCCCACGCTGACCGAGCTGAGCGACCATATCATTGATCGAATGGTGGCGATTACCCGCTGCAACCAGGCGACTAACCTGGCTTTACTCGGCCAGTTTGAAGATGCGTATCGCTTGCAGCAGCAGGCGCGAGCAAGTTTTGTTGCCCTCGGCGATACCAGCTGTGTCATCAAAACAGAAATGTGCCTGGCCGATCTCGATTATACGCATGGTTATTATGCTTCTACCCTTCGTCATTACTACGATGCGCTTGAACTCATGGCGCGAGACGCGATCGACGAGCCACCCTTGCAGGCACTGCTCAAGTTGTGCATGGCGAAATGTTACATGAAGCTGGATAGAGTTCAAGAGGCGTGCCAGGTGGCGGAAGAGGCGGTCGCAATCCAGCGGCAACTTGGCATTTCCCTCCAAACAAGCAATGCCCTGCGTGAATATGCTGCGATCCTGATCGCTGCCGGGAAATCGCAGGAGGCGCTCTCCACGTTCGCTGAAGCCATCACGCTTTTCAACAAGGGCGGACTCGACTACCATACAGCGATCACAAAACTCCAGCAGGCTGAACTGCTGCTCGAAATGGGTCGTGCCGCTGAAGCATTCGAGAAGGCCAGGCTTTTGAAGCGAGAGTTCGACGGGCAAAACCTGGTAGCACGCTCGGCGCAAGCCGGCCTGGTGATGGCAGGCGCGTTGAAGGCCACGGCTCAATCGCATGAAGTGCCACACGCTATCATACTTGGCAAGCAGATTGCGGCACGGGCGCGCCGGCATAATTTGCACGAAACGGCGTATAAGAGCCATTATTTGCTGGGGCAGTTATTTGACCTACAGAAAGACGTGCCGAATGCCACGAAGCATTACGCGGCCTCCATTGTTCAAATTGAGCATATGCTAGACCACCTGGCCTTCGATCTCTCGCCAGCCTTTTTACACACGACCTGGGTCATTTACGAGGAAATGATTGAGCATTGCCTGCAACAAGCTCAGTTCGCGCAAGCCTTTGGCTATCTCGAACAGGCCCGCTCAATGGCCTTGCGACAACACTTGCGCCGCACGAAAGCTTCTCAAGGTCATCAAGGACAGAGAAGCGCACACACAAGGCCGGCCGATGATGTTGTGGCCGTCTCACAAACCGACGGTGCAACGATCTTACGCCTGCAAAAAGAACTCGGCGATTGGCAGGAGCAGTATCGACAGTACAGCGCTTTGCTCGCCGACCCTTCGGCATTGACACCGTTCTCGCTGGATCTGTCGGTCGCGCAGCAAGAACTCGCGCGCTGCGAGGCGAAATTGAGCGAACTCTTCGAGCGCCTGCATTTGTATCAATCAACCGTCGCCGCTCCTTCCCAAAGCAGGCACTATGCCAGCCCTGACCGTCTGGATATCGCGCAACTCCAGCGGCAACTGGGGCCAGAGCAGTGCCTGCTGGCCTATTTCGTCTATAAAGGAAAGCTGGTGATGTTCCTGCTGACTGCCGAGTCGCTCATCACCCGGCAAGATGCAGAAGGCGGTTCGCGGCTGGAACACCTGCTGCCGATCCTGCATGCTCACCTCCAGCCTGCTGGTTGGCCAGATCTCTCTCGTCCACCGCAGGCGGCGATCCGCGGCCTGCTTCAGAAGCTGCACGCGATCCTGTTCGCGCCGCTCGCCGACCTCTTGCCACCTCTTACCAGGTCGCTCGTTATCGTTCCTTTCGGGAATTTACACGATCTGCCTTTCCACGCGCTCTACGACGGGACGCAATTCCTGATCGAGCGCTTCCAGGTCAGCTACCTTCCGGCCAGCAGCCTGATGAGTGATCTGTACCATGTTCGCAGTCACTCGAAGTCCGACTCGGCCTCCGCGCCCGCGGCGCCCGCGGCGACCGCGCCAGCAGTCATCTTTGGATACGCCGGGAAAGAACATGAGCTTCAAACGCTCAATGAGGCAACCACGCTCGCGGCGATGCTCGATGGGCGCTGCTATCTTGGACAGGAGGCGACCATTGCCCGTTTGATCGAACAGGCACCAGGCAGCCCCATTATTCACATCGCCACGCATGGCCGCGCACGCCTGGACGCGCCCCAATTCTCCTCCGTTCTGCTGGCCGATGGACAGTTTACGGCTATCGACGCTTTTCAACTCGATGTTCAAGCGTGCCAGCTTGTGACGTTAAGCGGCTGCGATACGGGCAAAGCGTTGATCGGCGGAGGTGACGAGCAACTCGGCCTGGGCCGGGCTTTTCTGGCAGCAGGAGCCAGGTCGCTGGTGATGAGCCTCTGGCCCGTCGAGGATCAGGCCACGACGCTCCTGATGCAGCAGTTTTACCAGCATTTGCTGGATGGGAAGACAAAAGCGGAGGCGCTGCGTGCTGCTCAATGCCATTTCCTTCAACACTCAACATCCATGAATGCCATGTATACTCACCCATATTTCTGGGCAGCATTTCGCCTCGTCGGTGATACCGGGCCGCTTCCCGCGAGCATGTGTATTCCAACGGCTGCCTCTCAAGCAACTCAAGCAACTCAGGCACGCGGCAGAGAAAGACGCGCCCCAAAAACCCATATCCCCATCGTTCCATAGGCAGGACATTCACCAACTCATCAATGCTCGCTGACAGGGTGAGCTTTTTGGAGGGAACCAATGCAAAACACAGCACAAGGAAGTGGGGCTTCCGAATCATTGTGGTGGAACAAACCCATCATCTACTGGCAACCCAACCAGGTAGCAATTACTTTTCATTCACCCGTGAGCATTTCGGGGGAACCTGATGGACCCATGCGAGTCATCAAGTCGCTAAAGCTGGACATCCTGGCGAAATTTCTCGATACGCACGGCTTTCAACTCATGTCATATACCCCGCCGGACCTGCCACATCCGGGGAAGCAGCCTCCTCCTGAAGGACAGGATGAGGGTGAGCCTGTTAACCCCAAGAGTATCCTGGACAGCCCGGTGGGAAAGTACCTTTTTACCCCCGCTTCGGGTCAAGGAACGCTCGCTATCTGCTATTTCCACAGCAGCAACCCTGCCCTTGCCCCAACGATGCCCGATTCAACGCGCGCCATCGTGAGACTGCTCAACCAGAACCTGGATACGCTCAAACAACATGGCATGATTCCCATCGTTGCAGCCATGCCAAACTGGATGGGTGGTGGGACACCCGGGGGCATCACGGTCAACTGTCCGGCTTGCCCGCCCATTCCTTTAACAGGAGACGTGACAAAAAAAACCAACTGGCATTTCACGCTGCCGCAACTTTCACCAACATTGCAAGACCAGTATGGAGATGGGGTAACAGCGTTTGTGCTCGATACCATTCCCAAAGCTGAGCATATCAAGACAGCAGCCGCGAGCGCTGGCGACAAAAATGTACTCCTGAAAAGCATTGAAGCGGCAATACAGAGTGGACAGATCGTCATCGATCACCAGGAGATGCCAGATAGACTTGCCCCAGATATCCAGGCGGGCAAAGACCTCAACGGGACGTTGTACGGCTTCAACATGCTCGATCACGGCCTGTTCGTCGCCGGTATCATCCATGACCTTGTTCCCAACGCGCAGATTGCATGTGTGCGCGTCCTCAATGACTATGGCGTCGGGGATACCGCTATACTCATCGATGCGCTTCACGCGATACAAGAATACATGGCGCAGGGGGCGGTAGGTCAGGTGGTTGTCAATCTCAGCCTGGAGGTTTCGCCTTCCGACGCGAATTTACCGGGCATCTGGTTCGGCGGCGATTGTTGTTGCTTCCAGGCCCAGGACCTGCCGGCAGTCATAGCAGAGATCGGCCTGCTGCGCGCCGGGCTGCATCATGTCATCCAGAGCCTGACCGCGCAAGGGGCGATCATCGTTGCTTCTTCGGGCAACGAATCCAATATGAATAACCATCCTCCAGTGCGCTATGGGCCGCGCTATCCCGCTGCTTTTCCAGAGGTCATAGCCGTTGGCGCGGTAGATAATGCGGGGAAGGCGACAACGTACAGCGATTATCCCTCGGTGACGCCGCACCACAACGGCGTCGCCGTGTATGGTGGCGCTATCCCACGTGCGTTGCTTCCTGGACAGCCGGGTGAGCCTGCCGGAGCTAAAACCTGGGCGAAGGTAGATGATGCCGTCGTTGGAGTGTACAGCTCGCATCATTACCCGATGCTGCTTGCCTCGGACGAACCGCCCGAGGGCTATCATGCGCCAGCCGAGAGCCATTGCTGGGCATACTGGTCAGGCACCTCGTTTGCGACGCCGGTCATCAGTTCCCTGGCCGTTCGCGTGCTCGAGGCAATCAACTCGGGCAAGCTCACCACAAGCATGTCGATAGAGGATGTGATTACGACGGCCCCCGGTCAAAAGCTTCTGACATCTGATGACAAGGCTTTCCCGAACATGACGGGTTTTGGAGTCCAGGTCGGGATGCTGCAAGCAACGCAGACCGGTTCGTAGCGCAGCGAGCGACGCGCCGCCTCCTCAACTACTGCAGCCGGACGTGATAAGCGTTCCGGGTGCTTTTTTTACGCTGGACTGGACTCCTGACGAAGTGGAGGCCAGGACGTATAATATGAACGAGAAGAAAAGCATGACACAACGCGACTAAGATTCACAGCTAAGCCACAGGTGGATGGCAAATCCTGTTCAATCTGATGGGGGCAGCAGAAAAACAGCATGCAGAAACAGTTACGTTCATTCATTCAACCATCACGCGCTATCCTGGCGCTTGCCATAGTTTTAGGTACGCTTGGGACGCTTGCCACCATTGCTCAAATGACCCTGTTGAGCGGGATCGTCAACGCCGTCTTCCTATCGCACAAGGGACTCTCGCAGGTACTCCTGCCGCTCGCGCTGCTGCTGGGAGCGATTCTGCTGCGGGCTGGTCTGCTCTGGGCGCGCGAAGTAAGCGCCCAGCGTGCGGCGATCCGCCTCAAGGCGAGCCTGCGGGAGCGCGTCTTTGCCCACCTGCTGCATCTTGGGCCGGCCTGGAGCGCGGGCCAGCGCACAGGAGAACTGGCTGCCGTCATCAACGAGGGCATCGAGCGGCTGGACGCCTATATTAGCCGCTACCTGCCGCAGCTTGCGTTGAGCGTGATTGTCCCCTTACTGATCGTCGTCACGATCTTGCCGGTTGACCTGTTCAGCGCCGTGCTGCTGCTCGCCACCGGGCCGGTTATCCCGCTGCTCATGTTCCTGGTGGGCAGCTCCACCCAGAAGCGCATCGAGGCGCAATGGACCACGCTTTCACGCATGAGCGCCCACTTCCTGGACGTGATGCAGGGGCTGACAACGCTGAAGATGTTTGGCCGCAGCCAGGGTCAGCAGGAGCGCATCGCTCGCGTTAGCGACCAGTTCCGCGACAAAACCTTGCAGGTGCTGCGCCACGCATTTCTATCAGGAGCCGTGTTGGAATTCATGACGATGACCGCGATTGGTGTCATTGCCACAACGCTCGGCGTTCGCCTGCTCAATCACGGCATCAGTTTTGATAGAGCCTTCCTCGTGCTCCTGCTAACGCCCGAGTTTTACCGGCCATTGCAAGAACTTGGCGTGCAGCGTCATTCGGCCATGGAAGGCGAGGCGTCGGCCAGGCGCATCTTCGAGATTCTGCAAACACCGTTACCCACGCAGGAAGCGCCTGCCACAGATACATCCATCCCGGCAGGTCCAATCACCATCGATATTGCCGCGATCAGCTATTCGTATCCAGAGAATGAGCATCCCGCGCTGGATGGCGTAAGCCTGTTATTGCCGGCCAACACCTGCACCGCGCTCGTCGGGCGTAGCGGGGCTGGCAAGACCACGCTGGTCAACCTGCTCATGCGCTTTATGGACGCCACACGTGGGGAAATAGCCGCGAACGGCGTACCCATCACTGATCTCTCGCCGGAAAAGTGGCGGGAATACGTGGCGCTTGTTCCGCAGCGTCCTTATCTCTTCTATGGCACGCTGCGCGAGAACATGCTCCTCGCCCGTCCGGGGGCCAGCGACGAAGAGGTCATGCGCGCGGCGAAGCTGGCAGGCGTGACGGCCTTCATCGATGAACTGCCTCGCGGCCTCGACACGCAGGTGGGCGAGCAGGGGATGCAACTCAGCTCCGGTCAGGCGCAGCGCGTCGCCATCGCCCGCGCCATCTTGAAAAATGCGCCCATCTTGATCCTGGATGAGCCGACCTCCAGCCTCGATCCCGACAGCGAGGCGCTCATCCGGCAATCGCTGGCTACCCTGATGCGCGACCGCACCGTGCTGGTCATCGCACACCGCTACAACACCATCGCCCTGGCCGACCGCGTTGTCGTGCTCGAAGATGGGCGCATCGTCGAGGTCGGCACACCGGATGCATTGACGCTGAGCGACGGCGCGTACAGTCACCTGTTCGGCGTGGCGAGCATGTCGGAGGCGTCCATATGAAAACATTCACGCGCCTGCTCACCTTCTTGTCGCCGTTTCGCTGGCGAATCGCGCTGGCGATACTGCTGGGCAGCCTGATGATCGCCAGCAGTATTACCCTGCTGGGCATGGCGGCTTACCTGATCGCGGCGGCTGCGCTCGGTCCATTGCTGGTCTTGCTCAGCATCCCCATCTACCTGGTGCAATCGATGGGCATCGTGCGCGCCGCCTCGCGCTACACCGAGCGGTTGGTCTCGCACAACGCCACATTCCGTCTTCTGGCACGCCTGCGCGAGTGGGTCTACAGTCGCGTCGAGCCACAGGCTCCGGCGCATCTGCTGTCACACCGCAGCGGCGATATGCTGGCGCGTCTCGTGGCCGATATCGAAGAGCTTCAGAACGTATACCTGCGCGTGGTCTCGCCGGTCGCCGTCGCGCTGGTGATCGGCCTGCTTACCTTCGGCGTCTTTTCTATTTTCAGCATGGGGCTGGCCTGGATCGCTATCGCTTTTCTGGCCGCCGCGGGACTTGGCGTGCCTTTGCTGGCAGCGTGGCTCGCGCGCGGCCTTGGCGCGCGGCAGGTGGCCGCACGCGCAGAGCTGAACACGCAGGTAGTGGGTGGTTTGCAAGGCATGCGGGACGTGCTGGCTTTCGGGCGCAGTCATGACCAGCTTGAGCGCGTGGCCGCCTGCGACCGCGCGCTGGGCAGCGTGCAGCGGCGCATGGCGACCATCACAGGATTGCAGATGGCGCTGGGCGACCTGTTGATGAACACCGCTATGTGGCTCCTCATCATCCTGGCGATTCCCCTGGTCGCTTCGCGCTCCATCGACGGCGTCTACCTGGGTGTGATCGGCCTGCTCATCCTGGCAAGCTTCGAGGCGGTGCAGCCGCTTGCCTCGGCCTTGCAGGGGCTGGGCCGTTCGCTGGCTGCCGCCGAGCGCGTCTTCGCCGTGGCCGACGCGCCGCCGCTCGTCGTGGAGAGCGCCAAGCCGCAGCCTATTCCTGCCTGGCCGGGTGGCTCAGACCCCCTCGATAAAGCGGAGGGCTACGGCCTCTCATTCGAACACGTCTACTTCGCCTATGGCCTCGGTGAGCGCGAGGCGCTCAGCGATATCAGCTTCGACCTGCGCCCGGGAAGCCGCGTGGCGGTTGTTGGCCCGAGCGGAGCGGGCAAGAGCACGCTGACTAATCTAGCGCTGCGCTTCTGGGACCCTTCCGGCGGCACGATACGTCTGAACGGTCAAGATATCCGCCGCTACCGTTTGAGCGACCTGCGCGGCCTGATCGGCGTCGTCGCCCAGGACACTTATATCTTCAACGAGACACTGCGCGCCAACCTGCTGCTGGCAAAGCCGGGAGCAAGCCAGGAGGAGATCGAGACGGCCCTGGCACGAGCGCAGCTCAGCGAGTTTGTGCGCCAGTTGCCCCAGGGACTCAAAACGTGGGTCGGCGAGCAGGGGGTGAAGTTATCCGGCGGCGAGCGCCAGCGCCTGGCGATTGCCCGCGCCTTGCTGAAAAACGCGCCCATCCTCATGCTCGACGAAGCCACCGCAAACCTCGATCCGATGACCGAGCGCGCGCTGCTGGACGCCCTGGATGAGCTCACGCGGGGGCGTACCACCCTGCAAATCACACATCGCCTGCTTTCGATGGAGCGCATGGATGAGATACTCGTGCTGGATCGCGGGCACATCGTCGAACGCGGTACCCATGACCAGTTGCTGGCTATAAACGGACTCTACCGGCGGTTGTTTGACGTTCAAAACGGGGTGTTTACTTTTATTTGAAATAGATGAAGGAGTGTCTATGGACATTTCAACGATCCTTTCGCGGGTGCAATTCGCGTTCACACTGGCTTATCACTACCTGTTCCCACAGTTCACGATGGGGCTGGCGCTGCTGCTGGTGATCCTCAAGATACTCTACCTGACGAGGAAGGATGAGCGCTACAATAACGCTTTGCATTTCTGGGGTAAGATCTTTGCCACTACCTTCGTCATGGGCGTCGTGACCGGCATCCCGCTGGAGTTCCAGTTCGGCACCAACTGGGCGCTGTTTTCGAGCTACGCGGGCGGAATCATTGCGCAGACGCTTGCCATGGAGGGTGCCTTCGCCTTCTTCCTGGAGTCGGCCTTCCTGGGCTTGTTTCTCTTCGGCGAGCAATCTTTCGGGCAAAAATGGCATCTGTTCGCGACGATCATGGTCTGGATCGGCACGTGGGCGTCGGGCGCGTTCATCATCGCCTCGAACGCCTGGATGCAGCACCCGGTGGGCTACACGCTTGCCAATGGCCGCCTGAACATCTCTAGCTGGGTCGCGGTGATGACCAATTCATGGATTCTGCCGGAGTACCTGCACACGATGGGTGGGGCTGTTGTCACCGGCGCGTTCATGATGACCGGGCTGGGAGCCTATTACCTGCTGGCGAAGCGCGACATCGACTACGGTCGCATGTTCGTGACGCTCGGTGTGATTGTGGGCTTGATTGCCAGCATCCTCCAACTCTACCCCAGCGGAGATATGGAAGGATCGCAGGTCACGCTCAACCAACCCACCAAGCTGGCCGCTATGGAGGGGCTGTTCCAGACGGCTAGCGGGGCCGGGATCGTCATCATCGGTCAGCCTGACGTGGCGAATGGCACGATTGACAACGCCATCATTATACCCAACGTGCTGAGCTTCCTGACCTACCGGCGTTGGGAGGCAACCGTCCAGGGGCTCGATACCTTCGCGGCAAACCAGCGACCCGATTCTATCGAGATGATCTACTACAGCTATCACATCATGGTCGGATTAGGCACAATTTTCGTCGCCATCATGGGTCTGGCGCTGCTCTTACTCTGGCGGCGCAGGCTCTTTCAGTCTCGTTGGATGCTCTGGATGCTGATGCTGGCGACGCCCTTCCCCTACATCGCAAACACAGCCGGCTGGTTCACGACGGAGATGGGCCGTCAACCCTGGATCGTCTTCGGGCTGATGCGCACCGTGAATGGCTCATCACCCTTGCTCTCGACGGGTAACATTCTCTTCACTTTGCTGGGCTTTGCCGGTATCTACCTCCTGCTTGGCCTGCTTTATGTGCTGTTAGTCACCTTCGAAGCGCTGCGCGGGCCATCTGCCCGCGCAGAAGAAACGACTTCCGAAGAATCAGAGGATCTCGGCTTGCTTGGCGAGAGTTCGTAAGGAAAGGGGAGTAAGATGCCAACGCTCTGGTTTATCCTGGTCGCATTTATGCTGACCACGTATGTATTACTTGACGGCTTCGACCTCGGGGCCGGGATCATTCACCTGGTCGCGGCGCGCACCGACTCCGAGCGCCGCTTCGTGCTGCGTGCCATCGGACCGGTCTGGGATGGCAACGAAGTCTGGCTGATCGCGGCGGGCGGCACGCTGTTTTTCGCCTTTCCGCTGCTCTATGCCTCCAGCTTCAGTGGTTTTTACCTGCCGCTCATCATCGTCCTGTGGCTGCTGATGGTGCGCGGTATCGCTATTGAGTTACGCTCGCGCATCCCCAACCCGGTCTGGGCGGCGTTCTGGGATGGCATGTTCTTTCTCGGCAGCGCGCTGCTTGCCATCTTTTTCGGCGCGGCCCTGGGCAATGTGATTCGCGGCGTGCCCCTCAACTCGCAAGGGTACTTTTTTGAGGCGCTGTGGACGGACTTCAACCCGTTTAGCGCGAATCCCGGTATCCTGGACTGGTTCACCATCCTGACCGGACTGCTGGCCTTCACCGCGTTGATGACGCACGGCGCGAACTACATCGCCGTCAAGACGGAGGGCGCGCTGAACATGCGAGCGCGCCGCATCTCGCGCATCGGCTGGCTGGCTACCATCCCGCTGGCTCTCTTCGCCAGCATCGCCACGTTCTTCGTGCAGCCGCAGGTCTACACGAGCTTCGCGCAGCGCCCCTGGGGCATCGTCTTCCCGCTCGTCGCGTTTGTGGGACTGCTCAGCGCGGGCTACTTCGCCTTCAGGAAGCGCGACCTGGCGGCCCTGCTCTCGTCTGGTACCTTCATCCTGGGGATGCTGATGAGCGCGGCTTTTAGCCTCTATCCGCTCGTTCTGCCTGCTGTCAACCACGCGAACAGCCTGACCATCGACAACGCTTCGGCTTCGCAATACGGCCTGACGGTCGGCCTGATCTGGTGGAGCGTTGGCATCGTGCTGGCCGTGGTCTACTTCATCACCACCTACCGGCGCTTCTGGGGCAAGGTCACGGCGGCATCGAGCCACGAGTATTGAGGCTTTTCTCTTTAAGCGCGCTCCGGCACAAAACCCGGTTGGGTGATCGCGCCCTCCGAGGCCGACGAGACCAGCGCGGCGTACTTCGCAAAGACGCCACTCGTGTAGCGTGGAGCGGGCTGCTGCCATTGCGCCAGGCGTGCGGTGATCTCCGTGTCGGAAAGTTCGACATCCAGGCGGCGCGCGTCTATGTCGATGACGATGGTGTCCCCCTCCTGTAGCGCGGCAAGCGGGCCGCCGCTCGCTGCCTCCGGCGCGACATGACCAACCATCAGGCCGCGCGTTGCTCCGCTGAAGCGGCCGTCGGTGAGCAGCGCCACCGTCTCGCCAAGCCCAGCGCCAACGATGGCCCCGGTCACACCCAGCATCTCGCGCATTCCCGGCCCGCCGCGCGGGCCTTCGTAGCGAATGACCACCACATCGCCAGGCTTGATCGCATCGCTGGTAACGGCGTGCATGGCATCCTCCTCGCGATCGAAGACGCGCGCCGGGCCGCGGTGATACAGCCGCTCGTGTCCGGCGATTTTGACCACGCCGCCTTCTGGAGCGAGGTTTCCCTTGAGGATCACCAGGCCGCCGTTGGGCTTGAGCGCGTCGGAGAGCGGGCGCACGACATCCTGGCCGGGTGACTCTACCGCCATGCTGGCCTCTTCCCCAATCGTTCGCCCGCTGGGTGTCATCTGCTGCCCATCGACCACCCCGGCTGCCACAAGCCGCTGTACCAGCAGCGGCACCCCTCCGGCGCGGTCCAGGTCAACCGCGACGTAGCGCCCGCCCGGCTTCAGATCTGCCAGCAGCGGGGTGCGCCTGCTTACGACATCGAAATCATCGATGGAGAGCGGCACGTTGGCCTCGCGCGCCAGCGCCAGCAGGTGCAGTACGGCATTGGTAGAGCCGCCCGATGCCGCTACGCCCGCGATGGCATTCTCGAACGCCTGGCGTGTCAGGATATCAAGGGGCGTCACCCCACGCCGCAGCAAATCCATGACAAGCTGGCCGCAGCGCACCGCTACCTCGTCCTTGCGCGGGTCAACGGCGGGGACGCTCGACGTACCCATGGGCGAAAGGCCGAGGAACTCCAGGGCCATCGCCATCGTATTGGCGGTAAACTGTCCTCCGCACGCTCCCGCGCCCGGACAGGCCACGTTTTCCAACTCCAGCAGGTCCGCGTCGCTCATTTTGCCCGCCGCGTTGGCCCCGACTGCTTCGTAGACATCGCCAACCGTCACATCCCTTCCTCGAAAACGTCCTGGCGCGATCGAGCCGCCATACAAGATCAGCCCTGGCACATTCAGCCGGATCAGCGCCATAGCCGCGCCTGGCATCGTCTTGTCGCACCCCACCAGGGCGATTACGGCATCGAACATATGGCCCCTACCGACCAGTTCTATCGAATCGGCGATTACCTCGCGGCTTACCAGGGAAGCCTTCATGCCTTCCGTTCCCATCGTCACCCCATCGCTGATGGCTATGGTATTGAACTCCATCGGCGTGCCACCAGCCGCGCGTATGCCCTCCTTCACTTTCGCTGCCAGGCGGCGTAAGTGGTAATTACATGGCATGGTTTCGGTCCATGTATTTGCTACGCCGATAATCGGGCGAGCCAGGTCATCATCGCTGAAGCCGATACCTTTGAGCATGGCTCGCGCCCCTGCGCGTTCACGCCCATTCGTAATCGTCCTGCTGTGCTGTTTGGGATCATACGTCATGGCGACCTCCAACTTGTTATTTGACAATTCTGGGAAGAATAAAGCTATTGTATCACCCTCGCGCCCTGAGCGCCCCCCAGGCTCTTGCCTGCCGCTTGCTCGGCGAGGGCTAGCGCGCCCAGCACTCCCACGCGACTGCCCAGACCCGGTGCAACGATGTAGTCATCGATATGTTGCAGAATGACCGGGGCCTGGACGTACCCGTTGAGCAAGGTCTGGACTTCTTGCTGGATCAGCGGGAAGAGGTGGCGCTGGTTCATGACGCCGCCGCCCAGGATGATGCGCTGCGGGGAGAGCGTGCATATGAAGGTGACACAGGCCAGCGCCAGGTAGCGCGCTTGCAGCGCCCAGATGGGGTGATCGTCGGGTAGCGTCTCTGCTGGTACGCCCCAGCGCGCTTGCAATGCTGGCCCGCTCGCCAGCCCTTCCAGGCAGTCTCCGTGAAAGGGGCAGGACCCTGCGAAAGGGTCGGCTTGCAGGTCGTGCGGCAGGCGAATGTGACCCATCTCTGGATGCAGCAAGCCGTGCATCAGCCGACCATTGCTGATTGCGCCGCCGCCGATCCCCGTGCCAATCGTCAGGTAGAGCAGCGTGCCCAGTCCCTGACCGGCACCCCAGCGCCACTCGCCCAGCGCGGCGGCGTTGACATCGGTATCGAAGCCGACCGGCACGCTCAGCGCCCGCCCGATGCTGCCAGCCAGGTCGGTATGCGCCCAACCGGGCTTGGGCGTCGAGGTAATGTAGCCATAGTCTCGCGCGCCGCGATCGAGCGAGATCGGGCCGAATGAACCGATGCCGACTGCGTCGAGCCTGTGCTGCTGGAAGAACGCGATGATTTGTGCCAGCGCCTCACCTGGCGTCGAGGTGGGAAAGCGCGTTTCGGCCTGCATATCCTGCGGGCCGCTACCGACCGCGCAGATGATCTTGGTGCCGCCTAACTCAATACCGCCGTACACCATATGCAATACTTACCTTCCTTCGTGTGACAATTATTAACGACCACGCTAACCCCTACTCAAAATAGTCCAGGTAGGGGCGCTGAGCCTCCCACATCTCGTCGAACAGCGCGCTTATCTCAGCCGGGGAGCACACGGCGGAGGTGAGAGGGTCGAGCATCAGCGCGTAGCGCGCGACCTCTTTCTCGCGCTTGAGCAGCGCCTCGCACATGAGGGTATGCACAGTCATGTGCGTGCGATTCAAGCCCGCCAGTTGCTCCGGCAGAGGACCGAAGTGGCATGGCTGCACGCCGTTCTGATCGACAAGGCAGGCCACCTCCACGCAGCCATCGGGCAGGTTATCGATCAGCCCGCTGTTGCGCACGTTGCCGTAGATCACCATTGGCCGTCGCATCGTGACAGCCTCGACGATCACAGAGCCGTATTCGTGGCTGCGGCTGAAGGGCATGTCGCGCGTGCTGGCCAGCATTGCTCGAATGGAGGCGTCATTCGTCTCGCGCCATGCAGGCCAGTTATTGGCATAGAAGCCCGTCTCGCCCAGGTAGCCCGGTCGGCAGTAACGCTCGATCAGGTCGGGCCGCTTGCGGAAGTAGGGAACATACTCTGAAAAGTGGCCGCTGCTCTCGGTGACGAACGCGCCCAAATAGCGCATCACCTCGAAGCGCACGGGGTCGCGCTCGTAAATATCAGGAACCTGGGCCGCTTCGCGCAGGCGCGGGTACATATCCTGACCCCGGTAGCGCAGCTCGGTAAACCAGGCATTGTGGTTAATCCCGGCGCAGCGCCATTCCATCTCCTCATAGGGCACATTGAGGTATCCGGCCAACTGCCTTGAGGTACCTTGCACGCTGTGGCATAGCCCCACCGTGCGCATCTTGCTGCCCACAAGCGCGGCCAGCGTCAGAATCGACATGGGGTTGGTGTAGTTGAGCACCAGGGCTTGCGGGCAGAGCTGCTCGGCATCGCGCAGGATGTCGTGCCAGGCCGGGCCGGTGCGCAAGGCTTTGAATATCCCTCCTGGCCCGATGGTATCTCCAATACATTGATTGACGCCGTACTTCATAGGAATGTCGAAGTCGTGGCGCACGTTGGCGAGACCGGCCACCTCAATCGTGTTGATGAGAAAATCGCTCCCCGCCAGCAGGTCACGACGCTCGGTGGAGGCGCGCACGCTCCAGCGCTTCCCGCTGCGAGCAATCAGCCGCTCGGCGATCTGGCGCGCCAGTTCCAGGCGGCTCGCGTCGATATCCACCAGTGCGAAACAGCCCTCGTCCAACCCGTCGATCAGCAACATGTCGGTCATGAGTTGGCGAGCAAAGACTGCGCTGCCAGCGCCTAAGATGGTGATATAGGGCATAGTCAATCCTTTCGGCCTGCAACGTGGGCTTTCCAGCATGGTACAATCATACTACATACATAGAGCGCTGAAAGCTCTTCGGGGACGTGTAGCGTCCTGCTGATTCGAGAGGAGCAGTGATAGGAACAAGCATGCAGAACACTCGTTATTTTGCTCCAGACCCGTCGCTGCGAGCCATCGCGCTACAGTTGTACGAGCAGGTTGCCGGAAGTCCGCTGCTTTGCCCGCATGGACATGTGAATCCGCGAGTATTTGCAGACCCGCAGTATTCCTTTGGCACGCCGGTCGATCTGTTCATCATCCCGGATCACTACGTCTTCCGTATGCTCTATTCGCAAGGGATTGCGCTCGAACAGTTGGGCATCCCGCGGCGCGACGGCCAGGCGGTCGAGCAGGATCACCGGCGCATCTGGCAACTCTTCGCCGAACATTTCTACCTGTTTCGCGGCACGCCCACGGGCATCTGGCTGCGCGACGAGCTGCGCGACATCTTCGGCATCGATGAGAAGCTATCGGGTCCAACGGCACAACACATCTACGATCAGATTGTAGAGCGCCTGGCTTCATCCGCCTTTCGCCCGCGCGCCTTGTTCGAGCGTTTCAATATCCAGACGCTCTGCACGACCGATGCCGCCACCGATCCACTTAGCTACCACGCTGCGCTGCGGGACTCGGGCTGGCCAGGTGATGTGCGACCAACCTTTCGCCCGGATGCTGTTATCAACCTCGACATAGCGGGCTGGCGCGACCACATCTCGGCCTTGAGCCAGGTCAGCGGCATCGATGTCCACGATTATACGTCCTACATCTACGCGCTGGAAGACCGCCGCGCCTTCTTCAAACGCATGGGCGCGACGGCCACCGATCAGGGCATTCTCACCCCCTACACGACAGAGCTTTCGGCGCGCGAGGCAGACACAATTTTCCAACACGCCCTGCGCGGCGAAGTGAACGCCGGTGATGCCGCGCGCTTTAGCGGTCACATGCTCATGGACATGGCGCGCATGAGCATCGAGGATGGCCTGGTCATGCAGCTTCATCCAGGCGCGCTGCGCAACCACAACTCGCTGCTCTACCAGCAGTTCGGCCCTGATCTCGGCGCGGATATCCCCGTCCAACTGGAATACACCCGCAATCTGCAACCATTGCTCAATACTTATGGCCGGGATTCACGCCTCACGCTGATCCTGTTCACGCTCGACGAAACCACTTTGAGCCGCGAACTGGCACCGCTCGCGGGACACTATCCCGCGCTCAAACTCGGCCCGCCCTGGTGGTTTTTCGATAGCCTGAACGGCATGGCGCGCTTCTTTGACCAGGTGATGGAAACGGCGGGATTGTACAACACGGTGGGCTTTAACGATGACACGCGCGCCTTCTGCTCCATCCCCTCGCGCCATGACGTGTGGCGCAGGGCCAGCGCGAACTGGCTGGCAGGCCTGGTAACGCGTGATATTGTCGATCTCGACGATGCCGCTGACATGATGCACGCCCTGGCCTACGGGCTGGCGAAGAGCGCCTACAAACTTGATAAAGCATGATATACTGATCCACGGAAGTCTTTTCACCGATTATTTGACAGGGGGAAGACACGCTTCCCCTGACCGGTACGACAAAAAGGAGACCATCGCATGTCCACCGAAGACAACGTCGACAAGAAGGCGACGAAGAAGTCCGCGAAGGCGACCAGGGGATTTACCGACGAGGAACGAGGCGCGATGAGGGAGCGCGTCCAAGAACTGAAAGCGGACAAGGCGGACGGGGAAAGCGCCGTGCTGGCGAAGATCGGCGAGATGCAGGCACCGGATCGCGCCCTCGGCGAGCGGCTCCATGCGATTATCAAAGCCAGCGCGCCATCCCTCTCGCCGAAGCTCTGGTACGGGATGCCCGCGTATGCCAGGGACGGCAAGATCGTCTGCTTCTTCCAACCCGCGCACAAGTTCAAGACGAGGTACGCGACGTTCGGCTTCAACGACAGCGCGAACCTCGACGAAGGCGCCTTGTGGCCGGTCGCCTTCGCGCTGAAGGAGTTGACTGCCGCTGAAGAGGCAAGGATTGCCGAGCTCGTGAAGAGAGCGGTGAGCTGAGACCACTACACCTCGTGTTTTTTCAAAAAGACAGTCGAAAAGTAGACCACTTGATGCCCCAAACAACCTGTATTCTCAAATCTGCATCAAGTGAGTCGCTCCGTTATGCTTTTTTCTCTCCATTGAAAATCCACTGAACACCATATTTATCAAAAAACTGTCCATAGCTTCCAAATGGCATATCATGCAGCTCCTGATACCAATCTTTTTTTGCTCCGTCTGCCAACTTGTCAAACACTGCTTTCAGCTCATCATACGTTCCGCCAATGACAAATATAGCAAACATATTCCCCTGTATTGGTTCAAGTGCGGGAGAAGCCATCCAGTCTGTGGCTGATATATCAATAGCACCACTTTTGAGATGGGCATTAATAATCCTATTGTGCTTCTCTGGCGGAAACTGGGCTTTCATTGGGGTATCACCAAGCTTTGTCAATGTTAATTCTCCGCCGAGACACTGGTGATAAAAGGTCATTGCCTCAGCACAATTTCCATCAAATAAAAGAAATGGCGTACAATGTACCATATCTTTTCACCTCCTCGTTGAAATATGCCATACTCTTGCTATTATAAAACAAAAAAATGAACCGCACTCCTTCCCATCAGGTAGCCAGCACCAACGGCTCATACATGCTACACTATATGCGAGCGTACCTTTTCCAAAGCATCCGTAAGCGGGGGAGTAGTTTATGCCAGGCCATCACAATCAGACACTCTTCGATATTCAGGGGCAGGTCGCCGTTGTGACGGGCGGGAGCGGCGTGCTGGGCAGCGTTATGGCGCGGGCGCTGGCTTCTGCTGGGGCGCGTGTAGCGGTCCTCGGACTGCACGAGCAGAAGGCGCGGGCGGTCGCTGTCGCTATTCAGGAGCAGGGCGGCCAGGCTGGCGGCTTTGCCTGCGATGTGCAGGATCGCACCTCACTTGAGCGCGTGCTTGAGCAGGTGACGAACGCTTTTGGCCCGCTTGACATCCTCGTCAACGCCGCCGGGGGCAACGCGCCGCGCGCCACAACTACGCCCACACTATCCTTCTTCGACCTGGATAGCGCGGCCATCGAGCAGGTGGTTGGGCTGAATTTTAACGGGACGCTGATGTCGTGCCAGGTCTTTGGGCGCGTGATGGCCGAGCGCGGGCAGGGCTGCATTGTCAATATCGTCTCCATGAACGCCCTGCGACCATTGACGCGCATCCCCGCTTACAGCGCGGCGAAGGCTGCCGCCGCCAATTTCACACAGTGGTTGGCTGTTCACCTGGCGCAAGAATATAGCCCGCGAATTCGCGTGAATGCTATCGCACCCGGCTTCTTCCTTACCGAGCAGAATCGCTTCTTGATGATCGACGAGCGGGGCGGCTGGACACCGCGCGGGCAGTCTGTGATCCAGCATACCCCGGCAGGCCGGCTCGGCTCGCCCGATGACCTGACGGGTACGCTGCTCTGGCTGGTAAGTTCAGCTTCGTCCTTCGTGACAGGAACGGTCATACCCGTCGATGGCGGTTTTTCGGCATTTAGCGGTATCTAATTGACTACGTCGAGCAATTGGGTGTTCAAATGCTCCAGGCTCACCTCAACGCACAGTGTGCTATACTGGGACGAAAACGAAGGAACCTGGAAAGGAGGATGTGCCTGGTGTGTCCCATTACTCACACGTATGAAGAAACCTGTCAGGTCGTAGCAGATCTGGGCATCCTGCCCCTGTCGAGCTTCATACCCGACCACCCTTCTCTCGAATTTATCACGGAGCCTGCTGCGTGGCACACTGGAATGGACACCGACCCCTGGCTTTGGAGAGATCGATTTGCCAGTGAGGGCGTGGCTGCCTACGGAAGATTCCTGGGCGACAAGCCTCTGCTCATCTCCAGGGAACTGTTTCCGCTCCTACGATGCGTGCTCGCCGCACCTGAAACGGTGGAGACGCGCTATGCAGCGGGTCTGCTGGCCAGACCCGTTCTGCGGACGTTCGAATGTATTCGAGAGCACGATGGTATCGACGTCAAAACGCTCAAAACGCTGACAGGTATGCAGCATGCCTCCGACAAACGTGCCTTCGACCGTGCGTTGATCGATTTGCAAAACTCCGCTGATCTTGTGATCTCGGGTATCTCCGCGCGGCTCAATGAGCACGGCAACAAAAGCGGTTGGAACAGCACGTGCTACATGCTGGCTGACCATTGGATGGAGCGGCATGGGATCGCGCACGCGGCGCGCGAAGACGCAAAAGCGAAGATGTATGCCTGGATAGAGCCGCGCTGGGAAGCCGCCGCCGTTGTATTTGTGAAAAGCAAAGTGGACCAACGCTATGCCGGGTAAAGGTTCTACAACCAGCACACTCAGTGAAGACGACGTTCGCTTACTACTCGCTCAAGCGTGCAACACCATTGCTAGTGATGGCAAGCGCGTGCTGGTCATCATCCCCGATGGGACGCGCACTATGCCTATGCCCATGCTCTTTCGCCTGCTGTACGAGCAGTTGGGACACCGCATTGATCGGCTCGATTACCTGATCGCCCTCGGCACGCATCCGACCATGCCCGGCGAGGCTATTGATCGTCTAGTCGGCGTGACGCAGCAGGAACGCGCCCGGCTCTATCCCAACGCGCATATCTACAATCACGCCTGGAATGACCCGCGAGCGCTGCACACCATCGGCGTCATCTCGCGCGTGGAGGCGGCTGAACTCACGGATGGGCTGCTGGTGGACGAGGTGCCTGTCACACTCAATCGCATGATCTTCGACTACGACCAGCTTATCATCTGCGGTCCCGTCTTCCCCCACGAGGTGGCAGGCTTCTCAGGCGGCGCAAAGTACCTGTTTCCCGGTATAGCCGGGCCGGACATTATCAACTTCACGCACTGGCTGGGCGCGCTCGTCACCAGCATGGGTATCATCGGCGTGAAAGATACGCCCGTGCGTCGCGTCATCCATCGCGCGGCGGAGTTCGTAACGACGCCCATGCTGTGCCTGGCGCTCGTACTGCAAGGCGAGGCGCTGCACGGCCTGTATAGCGGTACCTACACAGAGGCGTGGAGCCAGGCGGCTGACCTCTCCGCGCAGTTGAACATTACGACGTTGCCGCGCCCTGTCACACACGTCTTATCCATGCCCTCCGAACGCTACGACGATCTCTGGACGGCAGCCAAAGCCATGTACAAAACCGAACCGGCCATCGCCGATGGCGGCGAGGTGGTGATCTACGCGCCGCACATCACCGAGATATCGTACATGCATGGCAAGCTGATCGACCAGGTCGGCTATCACGTGCGCGACTATTTCCTGAAACAGTGGGCGCGCTTTCAGGATGTGCCGGGCAGTATTCTAGCGCACAGCACGCACGTCAAAGGTTCGGGCATATACGACCCCGCGAGCGGCATTGAATCGCCCCGCATCCAGGTGACACTGGCGACAGGCATCCCCGAAGAGCGCTGCCGCCGCGTCAACCTCGGCTACCGTGACTACCGCCAGATCGACCCCTACACCTGGGCGCAGCATGAGGGCGAGCTACTCGTCCCCCACGCCGGTGAAATGCTGTATCGCGTGTGAAGCAGCATGGCCCTCGCCATGCTTGCCTTTCATCTTTTCTTAAGGCAAGGTTCAATTCTGAAGAAAAGTCCTTGACCGTTTGCACCATCGCACCCTGTCATGCTCATTTGAACCTTGCCACAAGTTCATTTGAACCTTGCCATAAGAACACACTTTTATAATTTACCGTATAATGAGTAGAAGATGTGCCGGATCGGAACATCTTCGCCTGAAGGCGTGATGTAGTAGCATCCCTCGCGGGTGCCATCGGAAAGGCCTTACCGTACAAGTGATGCAGTGGCATCCCTCGCGGGTGCCATCGGAGACAAGACTAGACGAAGAGAAGGCGCATCTATGCCTGATCTACCTACCGGAACCGTTACCATACTTTTCACCGATATGGAAGGCTCGACGCGCCTCTTGCAGCAGGTGGGCGAGCGCTACGCCGACGTGCTGGCCGACTGCCGGCGCCTGATGCGCGCGGTATTCGCACAGCATGATGGCTTCGAGGTGGATACGCAAGGAGATGCGTTCTTCGTGGTCTTTGATCGCGCTACCGACGCAGTTGCAGCGGCGGTGAGCGTGCAACACGCGCTCGCCAGCGCCCCCTGGCCTGCGGATGTAGAGGTGCGGGTGCGCATTGGCATACATACGGGTGAACCGATCCTCACCGCCGATGGTTATATTGGCCTGGATATCCACCTGGCAGCACGCATTATGAGCGCCGGGCATGGTGGGCAGATACTGCTCTCTCAAACAACCCGCGACCTGGTAGAGCAGCATCTGCCCGAAGACGCCTACCTGCGAGACCTGGGTGAGCATCGCCTCAAGGATGTCCACACGCCTGCGCGCCTCTTTCAAGTGTGTGTAAGCGGTTTCCCCAGCGACTTTCCGCCACTCACTACCCTCAACAGTCGTCCCAACAATCTGCCTGTTCAGCCGACACCCTTCATCGGGCGAGAGAGGGAAGTAGCGACCATTGTCCAACTGCTGAGCCGGGAGGATGTGCGCTTGCTTACCCTCACAGGGCCTGGCGGCACGGGAAAAAGTCGCCTGAGCTTGCAAGTGGCGATGGAACTCAGTAATGTCTTCACCGATGGGGTTGTATTCGTTAATCTCACTCCCATTATCGACCCTGCATTGGTCATACCCACTATCGCCCGCACGCTCGAACTCAAAGAGACGGGCGGCCAATCGCTGCTCGCTCTGCTGAACGCATCGCTACGAGAGAAGAAGCTGCTCCTGCTGCTCGACAACTTTGAGCGAGTCGTGAGCGCGGCAACGCAACTGGCAGATCTACTCGCCGCCTGCCCGAAGCTCAAGATAGTGGTGACGAGCCGGGTGGTGCTGCACGTGCGCGCTGAATACGAGTTCGCCGTCCCGTCGCTGGCCCTCCCCGATCTCACAAGTCTGACCGACCTCGTAGCGATTACACAGTATGAGGCAGTCACGCTTTTCATACAGCGAGCGCAGGCCGTCAAGCCCGATTTTCAGGTCACAGACGCGAATGCTCACGCCGTGGTCGAGATTTGCGCGCGCGTGGACGGATTACCGCTGGCCATCGAGCTAGCAGCAGCCCGCATGAAGCTCCTGACGCCGCAAACGCTGCTCGCCCGGCTCAGCCAACGCTTGCAGGTGTTGACGAGCGCGGCCAAAGACATACCGGAGCGCCAGCAGACGCTGCGTAACACGATTGAATGGAGCTATACCTTGCTGGATAGCTATGAGCAGCGCATCTTTGGGCGGCTCTCCGCCTTCGTAGGCGGCTGCACAATCGAGGCGGTGGAGGCGCTCTGCGCCCTACTCGGCGATGGGGTGGAGCAGGTGCTCGATGGAGTTACCTCGCTCGCCGATAAGAGCCTGCTGCGACAAGTAGAGCATGGGGAAGAATCACGGCTCATTATGCTAGAGACGATCCGTGAGTATGCCTTGGAGCGGCTGGCGGCAAGCGGAGAAGCGGAGCGCGCCAGGCAAGCCCACGCGGACTATTACCTGGCGCTGGCAGAGCAGGCTGAACCTGAACTGTCAGGCCCGCAGCAGGTCGTGTGGTTTGAACGCTTAGAGGGGGAGCACGACAACCTGCGAGCAGCGGTGCAATGGTTTCTGGAACCAGTAGGCACTGACGGGCAGCGCAGCGAGAGGGCCTTGCGGCTAGTTGGAGCACTTCAACGATTCTGGCGGATGAGCGGGCATTTCAGTGAGGGTCGCAGTTACCTGGAGCGGGCCCTGGCACAGAGCCAGGGAGCGAACCTGGACACGCGAGCAAAAGCGCTCAACGTGGCTGCCGATATTGCGCTCTTCGACCTGTACGAGCATGAACGAGCAGAGGCACTGTGCCGGGAGAGCCTGACACTCTATCGAGAGCTGGGAGATAAACGCGGTATAGCGACATCCCTCAGCCTGTTGGGATGGGTCGCTCAGCGACAGTTTCACCGTGAAGCCGCCAGGGCCCTGCACGAGGAGGGGCTAGCTCTCTCTCGCGAGTTGTTCGACAAGCGAGGGATCGCCGAGGCGCTCTATGATCTATCCAACCTGGCTTTTTCCCAGGGCGATTACGACATGTCCTACTCACTGAAGGAGGAAAGCCTGGCGCTGCTCAGAGAGCTGGGCGACAAATGGAGTATCGCTTACCTGCTGCTACAAGTGGTCAGCGTCGCTTCTTATCAAGGCAATTACGACAAGGCTTATCCACTGGCGGATGAGGGGTTAATCCTCTTTCGAGAACTGGGAGATAAAGAGGGAACTGCCGACGCGCTGCTGGCTTTGGGAGGCGTCGCGCTTAACCAGGGTGAATACGTCAGGGCAGAAGCGGTGCTGGCGGAGGGATTGCGGATGTACAGGGAACTGGGACTGAAGAGAGGCATCGCAAAGTCGCTCTTCGCTTTAGGGCGCGTGGCATTCGGCCAGGAGGACTACACGAAGGCACAGGCTCTGCACAGAGAAGGGCTAACCCTCTTCAAAGAGTTGGACGATAAGTGGCTCATCGCTCTGGCTCTCGAGGAATTCGCAGCAGTCGTCGCCATGCAGGAGCATCCGACGTGGGCAGCTCGACTGGTGGGCGCTGCCGCCGCGTACCGTGATGCCATCGGCTCAACTCCACTGCCCGCCGAACGCACAAACTACCAGCACGCCATCGTCCACGCGCGTGCCCAATTAGGTGAGGAGCGCTTCGCAGCAGCAGTCACCGAAGGCCGGGCTATGACCCCGGAGCAGGCCCTGGCGGCGGAGAAGTAAACCTGCTACACCTCACAATTTCGTCTCTTCAGCGACCAGAGCAGGCTGCATTGGCAGATTTTCTCCCATCCCAGCTACAATATATGTGCAGGGGAATGTGGAGGAATATGAGAAAACGACTTTGGGACCATGCATCTTCCCAACTTATACACCCGTTTTGAGGTAAACACACATATGCAGATCGATAGTACTCATCGCATTGGAGCAGATCATGCGGCTGGAAACAGCGCATCGCCAGCTATACTTGACCACGAGGCATTGCTGAGCACCCTGCGTGAGGCGGCCAGGCGCGCTGCTTTGCAAGAACGCCCAATCCTTGCGAGTTTCACGCAGGCGATGGAATGGGACAACTCTATCCACGTCTTCGCCGGCGCAGTGCAGGCCGGGCTGGGAGACTGTTTCTTCTGGGAGCAGCCGGCGGAGCAAACCGCGCTGGTAGGTGTCGGTTTCGAGGCCACCATTGAAACGCAGGGGAGCGCGTATTTTACCGAGGCGGCTGCTGCCTGGCGCGCCCTGTTGAAAGACGCGGTTGTCGCCGGTGAGCGGCCAGCGGCGGTTGCTGCGCATAGCGGCCCTTTGCTTTTCGGCGGATTTTCCTTCGATCCGCTTTCTCCGCATACCTCTCTCTGGATTGACTTCCCCGACGGCCTGCTCATTCTACCGCAAATACTCGTCAGTTATAGCGCCAATCACGTCGCGCTTACCGTCAACAGGATGGTAAAGGCATCGGATGATGTCGAGCAGCGCGCGAAGGAGATCGAAGTCAAGCTCAGGCAACTCCAAGCAGTTGTTGACGCTGCGGATATTGTTGAGGATTCACCATCCATGCAGCCAGAAGAGATGGATGGAGAACTCATCAGTCGCGATATACTGCCGGCACCTGAGTGGATGGATATAGTGGGCCGCGCCGTAGAGATGATCCAGCATGGTGCTTTCGAGAAGGTTGTGCTCGCGCGCGACATCCAGGTCACACTGCTCGATCCTACGCGCGTGTTTGACATCAGCACCACACTTCAGAGGCTGCGGGAGAGCTATCCAGGCGCGTATGTGTTTGCCGTTCAGCGTTGGGGGCGCTTCTTTGTAGGGGCAACTCCGGAGCGGCTTGTGCAGGCCAGCAATGGACACATACAGACTATGGCGCTGGCCGGTTCAGCGCGGCGCGGCGAAAGCGGGGAAGTGGATGCACAGCTTGGCGCGGAACTTCTCAAGAGTGGGAAGAATAACAGCGAGCACGCGATCGTGGTAGCGATGGTGCGGGAGGCGCTTGGCAAGCACTGCACGAACGTTCATGTCACCGGCGCGCCAGAACTGCTCAAGCTGAAAAATGTGCAGCACCTGATGACGCCCATTAGCGGTGAGCTTCTTCCCGGACGATGCATTCTCGATATTATGGCGGACCTGCATCCTACGCCTGCTGTCGGCGGCTTCCCCCGCCAGGCGGCGCTCGAAACGATACGCAACACCGAGAAGCTTGATAGAGGCTGGTATGCCGCCCCGCTTGGCTGGATCGGCATGAGCGGTCATGGTGAGTTCGCCGTCGCACTGCGTTCAGGATTGATCGACGGCGGTGAAGCGACGCTCTTTGCCGGTTGCGGCATCGTGGCCGACTCCGACCCCCAGACCGAGTTTGCCGAGTCGTGTTTGAAATTGCAGGTAATGCTGCGCGCCTTGGGATGTTGGAATTGAGGATAACGCATGTCGAGAGCATCTCTCCAGCCGCACGAGTGGCTCAACCCCACCTACGCCTACGCGGGCGCATTTGTCGATGAAGTCCAGCGCGCAGGCGTGCGCAACGTAGTGATCTGCCCCGGGTCGCGTTCGACCCCTCTGGGGGTGGCCTTCGCGGAGCAACCGGCCATTCGCGTCTGGATGCACGTCGATGAGCGCTCGGCGGCCTACTTTGCCCTGGGTATGGCGAAGCAATTGCGCCGGCCCGTGGCTGTGCTCTGTTCATCGGGAACGGCTGCGGCGAACTTTTTTCCGGCGATTGTCGAGGCTAAATTGTCGCGCGTGCCTTTGCTGGTGCTGACGGCGGATCGCCCCCACGAATTGCGTGATAATGGCGCGCCGCAAAGTATCGACCAGAACCGTCTATATGGGACGTATGTCAAGTGGTTTGTGGAGGTGGCGCTGCCAGAGGCCAACAACGCGGCTCTGCGCTACATTCGTACCATCGCGGATCGCGCAGCGTCGCTAACGCAGGCTAACCCGGCAGGGCCGGTGCATCTCAATTTTCCCTTCCGCGAGCCACTCACGCCCGATCCGCTTCCCGACCAGCCCATGCCTGAAGCCGGACAGCGTGATACCATCGCGTGGCAGGGCAGACCGGGCAATACGCCCTATGTAGAAGTTCGCGATGCCCCGTTTGGTACTCCTGCAAACACCACGCTAGAGCATGTGAGAGAGCTGGCGCGCAGCGCGAGACGCGGACTGATCGTGGTTGGTCCGAACGATGATCCATCCCTGGCAGCAGCCCTTACACGCCTGGCTCAACGCCTGGGGTATCCTGTGCTGGCCGATCCGCTTTCGCAACTGCGCTGCGGAGATCACGATCAAAGCATGGTGCTTTCCAGCTACGACGCGTTCTTGCGTATCGATGCCTTCGTCGAGAAGGCACAGCCGCAGCTTGTGCTGCGCTTTGGCGCAATGCCAACCTCCAAACCGGTGCTGCTCTACCTGAAACGCTATACAGCTTGCCCGCTGATCGTGATCGATGGGCATCTTGGCTGGGAGGAGCCGACACAGCTTGCCAGCGAACTGATACATGCCGACCCTGCTGCTTTCTGCCAGGGCCTTCTCGATATGCTTGATGGGGGGAGCGAGGAACAAGTATCGCTTGCCTCCCCTGACTCGCAAGCCTGGATACGCATGTGGCTGGATGCCGACAGGTTGACGCAACAGGCGCTCATGGCGTCAATCCAGGATTTTGACGAACGCTTCGAAGGACGAGTTTTTCCCGAACTTGCCGACCTGCTGCCGGACAGCACGACGCTCTACGTGGGCAACAGTATGCCTGTGCGCGACCTGGATACCTTTTTCTGGTCAAGCGGGCGACGCATTCGCATCCTGGGCAATCGTGGCGCAAACGGCATCGATGGAGTCGTCTCCAGCGCCTTGGGCGCAAGCGCGGGAGCGGGTCAGGAGCAGGAGGGACAGGAGGACAAGAAGGGGCAGGAGGGCAGACCAGCCGTGCTGGTACTCGGCGATCTCTCCTTCTTCCACGATCTCAATGGATTGCTTGCCGCTCGCCTGCATAAACTCAACCTCATCATCGTGTTGATTAACAACGATGGAGGGGGCATCTTCTCCTTTCTGCCACAGGCTGCCTACCCGGAACACTTTGAACAGCTTTTCGGCACGCCGACAGGGCTGGATTTCCGGTATGCCGTGCGGATGTATGGCGGGCAGTATCAAGCAGCGGAGAGCTGGGAGCAGTTTCGCAAGCTCATCGGTCGAGGACTTGATAGCGGCGGTTTGCATGTTATCGAAGTCTCGACCGAGCGCGCGAGTAACGTCAAAATGCATCGTCAATTGTGGGAGGTGGTCGGGAAGTCGCTCGGCAGCTTGCTCGGTGGATAGGGCAGAGGGAATTGAACATGGGTAGCATGTTTGTGCAGGTCAACGGCTTGCGCCTGGGTATTGAGGAGCGCGGCAGGAAAGGCGACCCGGCGCTGGTGATGCTGCACGGCTTCACCGGAAGCGCGGCGGGTTGGGGAAATCACCTGGCGGCGTTGGCCGCCTATGATCTGCGCGTCATCGCGCTTGATTTGCCCGGCCATGGACAATCCGGCGCGCCTGGTGATCCGCGGCGTTATGCAATGGAAAGCTGCGAGCAGGATATCCTGGCGGCGCTGCAAAAGCTTGGGGTGGACCCGGGTGGAGCTATGCTGCTGGGCTATTCGATGGGGGGGCGCATCGCGCTGTACAGCGCGTTTTCAGGATTCTTTCGCGCGCTCGTGCTGGAAAGCGCCTCGCCCGGCCTGGCAGATCCTGCTGAGCGCGAGCAGCGGCGCGCCAGCGACGAGCAACTGGCCGCCAGTATCGAGCGCGGTGGCGTTCCGGCATTCGTTGATCGCTGGGAAAAGCTGCCGCTGTTCGCCAGCCAGCACGCACTACCGCTTGAAACGCGGGAAGCCTTGCGCAGGCAACGTCTGAACAACCGGGCAAGCGGATTGGCGCAGAGCTTGCGCGGCGTTGGTACGGGCGTCCAGCCTGCTCTACATAACCGGCTTCCAACATTGCGCATACCCGTGCTTGTGTTAGCCGGTGAGCTTGACACGAAATTCAGCGAGATTGCGCGCTCGATGGCACAGGTGTTGCTACACGCAGAACTGCGTATTGTACCCGGCGCTGGTCACGCCATTCACCTGGAACAACCAGCAGTATTCAATTCTATCGTAGGAGATTTTAGCAAGAAATGGAGAAACAGGAGAAACATATGACGCTAGAGTGGCAGAAGGTGCGCGACTATACAGACATTCTTTTTGAAAAGGCCGAAGGCATCGGGAAGATTACGATCAATCGACCGGAAGTGCGCAATGCGTTCCGGCCAGAGACGCTGACCGAGCTGATCGATGCCTTCAACGACTGCCGCGAGGACCCTGAAATCGGGGTGGTCATCCTGACCGGGGCGGGAGACAAGGCATTCTGCTCAGGCGGGGATCAGCGCGTGCGAGGCCATGGCGGATATGTCGGCAGCGATGGCGTGCCTCGCCTCAACGCGCTCGACTTGCAGAAGAGCATCAAGTATCTTCCCAAGCCGGTAATCGCAATGGTGGCGGGCTATGCCATTGGCGGCGGTCACGTGCTGCACCTGCTCTGCGATCTGACGATTGCAGCCGACAACGCCAGGTTTGGGCAGACTGGCCCCAGGGTGGGCAGCTTTGATGCCGGTTGGGGAGCGACCTACATGGCGCGTGTCGTTGGTCATAAAAAGGCGCGCGAAATCTGGTATCTCTGCCGGCAATACTCAGCTCAAGAAGCCCTGGATATGGGATTGGTCAACACCGTCGTGCCCCTGGAACGGCTGGAAGAAGAGACCGTTCAGTGGGCAAGGGAAATTCTTGAGAAAAGCCCGATTGCGCTGCGCTTCCTGAAATCGGCCTTCAACGCCGACACCGATGGACTCGCGGGTATCCAGGAGATGGCCGGCAACGCCACTATGCTCTACTACATGACGGAAGAGGGCCAGGAGGGGCGCAACGCTTACCTGGAAAAGCGCAAGCCAGATTTCTCCAGGTTCCCACGCTTACCATAATGGACGCCAATCTTGAAATCACTCGCAAAAACTCAATGAAAATCGTTGAGATTGATTGGCGCATGTATCGCGTGCCATTGCGCAACAGCTTCACCACCGCTCATGGTGCAATGGCTGTGCGCGAGGGGATGCTTGTACAGGTCATTACGGAGCAGAGCATCTCCGGCCTTGGAGAGATTGCGCCGCTTCCGGCATTCGCTGGGGCAGGCCTTGCAGATGCCATCTCGCTTCTTCCCGCGCTGGCTGCGCTTCTTCAAGAGAAAACTCTTGATGAAGCATTGGAGCTGCGTCGAGAGCAATGCTGGTACAAAGGCAGCAAGTGGTGTCGCGGCTGCCCTTGCCTCGATACGTAGCGGGCTGGAGAGCGCGCTGCTTGACGCGCTTGGCAAAACCAGGGGATGTGCAGTCTGCAAGTTACTCGCTCCTGCCGGTACTACGCCGCGAACGGCTATCCCGGTCAATGCGGTGATCGGCTCGGGCGAGACCGGCGCGGCAATCATAGCGGCGCGGGAAGCCAGCAGGAATGGCTTCGGTTGTGTGAAGTTGAAAGTCGGCCTGGGGGTCAGCATACAGGAAGAGGTGGAGCGCGTGGCTGCCGTGCGCGCCGCGATCGGGCCGACCATGCACCTGCGCCTGGATGCGAACGAAGCCTGGAAGCTTGAGGAGGCCATAGCCATTCTCTCCCGCTGCATCCCCTACGCCATCCAGTACGTCGAGCAGCCCTTGAATACGTACGATCTCGCCGGGGCGCGCATCCTGCGCCAGGCAGTGCCGATTCCCATCGCGGCTGACGAAGCAGTGCATAGCCTGGAGAGCGCCCGGCTCATCCTTGAAAACGACGCGGCTGACATCCTTGTCATCAAGCCACAACTAGCCGGAGGGCTGCGCGCCGGGCAGCAGATCATCCAGGCAGCAGCCGAGCGAGGCGTACAATGTGTCGTGACAAGCGCGCTGGAGACGGGTGTTGGCGTGGCTGCCGCCCTGCACCTGGCGGCAGCCACGCCTGCTATCACGCTCGAATGCGGCCTGGCGACGCTGCCGATGCTGATGGACGACCTGGTCTTGAACGACCTTTCCATCAGAGATGGTCTTCTGGGCGTTCCGATGGGAGCGGGATTAGGGATTGCGCTGGATCGGGAAGCTCTGGACAGGTATATATGCCTTGACTCTCAGCCTTTTCCTGGGTATGCTTTACCATAAGCGCGGCTCGCGTAACCGCCCAGGTCTGCCCTATCTTGGAGAGTGCCATGTCTCAATCCCCGTTCAGCTACCGGCTGATTACCGAGGTGAAGATTCGCCGCGAATCGTTCGGCGGCATCCTGTATAAGTACGGGTGTGCCGACCGGGGCGCGCTCTCGTTCATCAATTCGCCGCCACTTATCGAGTTGTTGATCGCCGGGCAACAGCATTTCGGGGGCAACCTGAGCGCCGCGGTCGAACACTCAGGCTACTCTATCTCCGGCAAGCAGAAGCTTTACACTGCCCTGGACGACCTCGCCAGGCGTGGGTACGTGCTTGTAGATCAATCGTCCTGATCCCATATTTACCGACTCAACGGAAAAGGAGCCTGCCCGATGTCTGAACCTGTACGCTTTCTGGGACGACAGACGAGAACAGCCGCGCTATCTGGTGGTGCTGTCGAAGGCGTCGGCACTATACACCCGTCGGCGCTGCTGGCGATGCAGCAGACGGGCCAGGCGTCGCAACCAGCAGCGCGCGGCTCGCAGCGTTTTTTGCAGGGTGGGCTGTCCGCGCCGATCACCGTCACGTGGGAGATTACGGCGGCCTGCAACATTGCCTGCGTGCATTGCCTCTCGGCATCGGGAAAGCGGCGACCGCGCGAACTGACCACCCAGCAATCGCTGGCGCTGGTGGACGAACTGGCCGAGATGCAGGTCTTCCAGATACACTTCGGCGGCGGCGAGCCGTTCATCTATCCCGGCATCTGGCAGGTGCTCGAACGCTGCCAGCAGCGCAGTCTGGTGATGTGCATCAGCACGAACGGCACGCTTATCACGCAGGATCGCGCCCGTCGCCTGGCGCAGCTTGAACCGATCTACTTCCAGGTTAGCCTGGATGGTGGCACGCCCGCTACCAACGACCGCATTCGCGGGCAGGGTGTCTTCCAGCGCGCACTACGCGGCCTGGAACGCCTGGCCGCCGAGAATCTCAGCCTGACCGTCAACAGCGTATTGACGCGCTACAGTTTCGCGGAACTGGATCGCCTCCACGACATTGCATCCAGCTTCAACGCCAAACTGCGCGTGACGCGCCTGCGGCCCTCCGGTCGCGGCCAGGACGTGTGGGAGGAACTGCACCCGACTCGCGAGCAGTATCGCGCCTTCGCCGGCTGGCTCGGTGAGCATCCCGATGTACTGACCGCCGACTCGTTCTTCCATCTGAACGCCTTCGGTCAGAAGCTGGCCGGACTCGACATGTGCGGCGCGGCCACCGCGACCTGCTGCATCTGTCCCGAAGGAGAAGTCTATCCCTGTGCTTTCTTCCAGGCTCCTGAATTCGAGGCGGGCAACCTGCACGAACACAGCTTTCAGGACATCTGGCGCAGTTCGGCGCTCTTCGACTTCTACCGGCGCATGGGCGGCGGCGCCTGCACAGGCTGCGGCCAGTATAATACCTGTCACGGCGGCTGTCCCGCGACCAAGTGGTTTGTCCATCACAGCCTGAGCATCAAGGACCCTGAGTGCGTTTTGGTATGATGATTTGTTTCAGGCGTAGGGACAGTGGGAAGATACGATAAACCTATTTGATTTTCCGCTTCACTACAGGAAGCAGTGGCTTCCACGTGCGCTGCTTGATGCAGCCGAGCGCGATGCCGACCTCGTAAGCACAGTCATCCAGCAGCGCATAGAACGCGAATCGCCCTAGAGGCATCTGCGGGCGCAGTCGCGCGTAATCCACGCCGACAACAATACCGCATAGCAACAACGCGAGCAGCAGCAGAGGCGGCACGACAAGGCCGACCAGCAGCAGTGGCATCGTATAGTAGCGCGTCAGGTGGCGGCAAAGATGATAGGTATAAGCCAGGTGACCGCGTAGCGTGGCGCGCAGCACGACCAGTGGATTGATGACGATGCCTTGCTTGCGCACCATGCTGAAACGCCTTGCCGAACCAAACAAGGCAA
The DNA here is from genome assembly GCA_963731975.1 of uncultured Chloroflexia bacterium. Taxonomy (GTDB): domain Bacteria; phylum Chloroflexota; class Ktedonobacteria; order Ktedonobacterales; family Ktedonobacteraceae; genus CAVSXS01. The sequence goes on from CAVSXS010000001.1 coordinate 385,743, forward strand.
GCACGATGGCGGCGATTACCATGATTATCCGTAGGGGCGGGGGCTGTGGCGGCGTGGGGAGGGGCGCTTGCGCCGCCCTCGTAACCCGTTGATTTGGCGAATCGCGGTCGGTGTTGAGGGACGAGGGCGGCGCAAGCGCCGCCACCACACATCCACACCACCCCCGCCCCTACGGAACCGCGCATTCATCATCCCCCATATTCCCCCTATCGCCAGCGCCGCGAAGCTGGCCTGCTCAGGTGGCAGGAGCAGCACGCGCCGTTCGGTTGGATGGCGGCGCAGCAGGACGGCTTCCGAGGAGGCGTAGGAGACGCGCGTGTGAAGGAAGGCGGATAGCTTAGCGCGATAGTCATGTTCGACGATGCCCCGGGGCAGGTACAGGATGCTCGCGCCGCTCAGCAGCAAGCGGCGGCAGAAATCCACGTCTTCGCCGAATGTCAGGGGGGCGAAGCCGCCGACCTTTTCCCAGGCTGCATGGCGCACTAGCAGGTTCGCGGTCGGCAGGTACGTCAATGGGCCTTCGAGTTTGATCTGCTGCTCCTGCCTGCCCATGAACAGCGACGAATGCACGTCTTCGTAGCGTCCCAGCAGGGAACTCCGTTCGTAGGCACGGATCATTCCACCTGTCGCGCCGATGGCAGGATCGGAGAAGGCCGGTATAAGCTCCTTCAGCCAGCCGGGAGAGGCGACGCAGTCACTATCGATGTAGGCCAGCAATGCGTGAATGGCCTGCTCAGCGCCGTTATTGCGGCTGATTGCCACGCCCAGCCGCGTAGCGTGGCGCGCGTATCGCAATGTCATGCCTCGTCCGGCGTATGCCGCGTTCAATCGCTCGATCGTCTCGCGCGTGGCGTCGGTCGAGGCATCATCTACGACGATGATCTCCAACTCGCTTGGAGGATAGTCTAACTGTAATAGCGAGCGCAGGCAGCGTTCTAGTTGCGACGCGCGGTTGTAGCTGGGGATGATGACCGAGACGCCCGGCCAGGTCGCCGGTGGCAGCGCCGGGCCTGCTTCGAGCAGCCCTTTCCAGCGTAGTTGCTCGCATAGCTTCTCCACGCGCGCGATAGGAATGTGCAGAGACTCCGCCAGCTCTTCGCTGGTGCGTTCAGAGCCGCACAGTTCCAGCAGGCCCAAAGCGGTCGCTCCTGGACGCACGATGCGCAGGGGATAATCGCAGATCACGCGCCCATCGACGAGACGAAGGCCACGCGCGCGGCGGTAGCACCCCGCCTGTGGAGGCATGTAAGCGTTGCTCGTCGTCACGTTCGCATCTCCGCGATCATAGCCAGCAGTTTCCCAGGCGTAACTATCTCATACCGGCTATCAAGAGCCGCCGCCACTCGATTCAAGTCCGATGGCGTCACGTTCCAGGCCAGCATATACAGGTTCAAAAATTGCGGTTGTACAAGCTTTGCCGGAGTGTTGTCCTGGATAAGCCGGAGCGCCATATCAACGCTGTTTATCAGACCCAGGTTTTGTATAACTGGCATGTCGCTCGTAACAAACCATGCGGTGTGTGAGTAGTTGTCACCCAGCATCATGCCGCGCACTCCATGTGGCGCGAGCGCCCGCGCATATCTATCCTGCCAGGCGCGCCGGGGGAAAAACCTGGTGAGCAACTCGTCGAGTACCTCGACTGCGGACAGTCTCATGCGTTGCATCAATCTTCCCGTCAGGCGCAGGTACGAGTCCAACTGCGCTGCGGGCCACTTCGATGGCAGCATGTAGCCCGCGCCGCTCGGTCCCGCGATCAACTCGTCGTTTGCCGTAGCTGTCTGCGCATAATATGCCGCCAGCGCGGGCGCGGCCTCTTGCAGCGCCGGAGAGATCGTCCACCCGATAGGAATGCTGCCCCGCGCCGGGTCCTGCCACAACCGGTACATGCGATTCTGGCAGTATTGCAGGTTGTCCCCATCACTCATCGTAAATGAAACATAGACCTTTGCATTTCCGGCATTGTTTTGGGGGTGTGATGGGGGGCCTGCCAACATGTAGGGATGCCCCTCGCGGGCATCCGCGGGCGAGGCTATCCACACCTCCAGGTTAGAGAAGTGATCCGATGGTAGGACAGGCATGGCGGCTTTCGATGTCAGGGTCACTCCGCGCCGCTCATCGACGAACCAGCCCAGGTGTGGCGTTCCAGGCGCAAAGGCGCGCAGGATACGGCGCATCACGCATCGTTCCATGAGCCACCCATTGGAAGGGTCGGGCAGCGTGAAGCGCGGGTCGAGCCAGTAGACGAAGGCGCGGCAGGCAACCAGCAGCGAGCGCAGGCCGCCCGCGATCTGCGGATTTATCCCCGCCACAAGCTGCGGTGTCGTCTGCTTGAGCAGATTGCGCGCCGCCCAGCGATAGGCTTGCAGGCGATTCTTCCAGGCGTAGACGCGCAAGTCGGCCAGGACATGCAGGGTGTGCGGCGGTTGGCGCAGCGTCTCGGCCAGCGCGGGCGAAACGACGATGGCGTCGCGCAGCCCGGCCAGCGTCGTCGCCACGTTGACGCTGTCGATCAGCTTCGGGTCGTAAATTATCAAGCCTTGTACAACATCAGGGTAACGCGCCAGCAGCTCGTCAAGCGCCTGCTCTGGCGGAAAGGCGGGACTCGTCGTAGGAATATGCGCTAGCGTGCGATGCAGCAATTCGTCCACATCGTTGCCGCTCAGCAGGTACACGCGCGCTTGCCGGCGATTGACCAGCCCGGCGAGCGTCGTCACCGCGAGCTGCGTATCGTAGGGCGCGGCGCGTATATCGTAGACATCCAGGCTGCCGGGTGCCTCAAAGACAGGCAGCAAGCGGTCATTTGCCCAGCCAGTCGCAGTGGGTTCTATCAACATCGGCAGTGTCTCTTTCTCATCAATGCACATTGTAACATGTCTACTTGACCCCTTAGCTCAACTGCGATATGCTACATGTCAAGACACGTGACCATACAGCGCGGCGTCACGTATCATGTGCCTGAATTCCATAACCGTTCTTGATTGCTCTACGTTGAGTCAGAAAGGACTCCTGGCATGTCTGAAAAAATGGTTGCTCCTGAACTGTTTCGCCCACCCGTCGATTTTCCCGACGTTCCCTACGACCACCTGCTGCGCATGGCGGCTGACCGCACTCCTGATCGCCCCGCCATGATCTACCACGATCTACGTTTGACCTACCGCGAGGTGGTCTCGATGGTCAACTGCATCGCCAATGGCCTGCATAACCTGGGATTGAGAAAAGGGAATCGCATCTGCCTCCTGACGCTCAACCGGCCAGAGTATACCGTCACCTTCGTCGCGGCGGCTACCATGGGCATCATCGTCAGCCCCATGAACCCGGCCTATAAAGAGCGCGAGATCAGCTACCAGCTTGAGAACTCCGAGGCCGATGCCCTGCTGATCCAGCGCGAACTCCTGCCGCTCCTGCAAATAGTGCTCTCGCAGAAGGCGTTCCCCAATCTCAAGCATATCATCGTGACGGGCGATAGCGTTCCTGGCGGGCTGCCGAACGCCATTCCCTTCGCGCGCTTGCTGCGCGAATCTTCGCCACAACACCCGCCACACGTCGAGATTCGCGGCGACGACCTGGTTGCTCTACCCTACTCGTCCGGCACGACCGGTTTCCCCAAGGGTACCATGCTGACGCATCGCAATCTTGTCTCCAACAACTTGCAGTTCACCACCGCGCTGCAGGTCGATATGGCCGATGTCGCTTTGCTCTTCTTGCCGTTCTACCATATCTACGGTGTGATGCTGACCGGCAGCTTCCTGGCCTGCGGCGGCACGCAGATCATCATGGAGCGTTTCGACCTGTTGCAATCCCTGGAACTCTGCGAAAGGCATAATGTGACTTACTTCTTCGCCGTGCCGCCGATTGTGCTGGCCCTGGCTAACGCGCCCATCGATCTCAGCAAGATGAAGTCTGTCAAATACGTTTTCTCTGGGGCCGCGCCCCTGCCGCTCGATCCCGCGCTCAAGCTGCAGCAGAAGACAGGCATTACCGTTGTGCAGGGCTATGGCATGACCGAGGCATCCCCGCTGACTCACTCGCAGCCGAAAGACCCGGCCTTCATTCGTATCGACAGCGTAGGAATGCCCGTCCATAACACCGAACAGCGCATCGTCGATATCGAGACGGGCGAGCGCGAACTGCCTGCTGGCGAGGATGGCGAAATCGTCATTCGCGGCCCGCAGATCATGGTCGGCTACTGGAAGGCTCCCACCGAGACGGCCAATGCCTTGCGCGACGGCTGGCTCTACACCGGCGATATCGGCCACGTCGATGCGGACGGCTATACCTACATCGTGGACCGCAAGAAGGAGATGATTAAGTACAAGGGCTTTGGCATCGCCCCGGCGGAACTCGAATCGCTGCTGATGGAGCATCCCGCCGTGATGGACTCCGCTGTGATCGGCGTCCCCGACGACGAGGCGGGTGAGCTGCCCAAGGGCTACGTCGTCATCCGCAAGGGACACGAAGGCGTGACGCCCGATGAAATCCTGGCCTTCGTCAACGGCAAATTGGCCGGGTACAAGAAGATTCACCTGATCGAGTTCATCGACGCTATCCCAAAGGTCGCGTCCGGCAAAATCCTGCGCCGCGAGCTGAAGGATCGCGAAAAGGCCCTGCGAGCCGGGAAGCAAATATAAGGTAGAGAAACGGATTGGGCGACCCGCGCGGGTCGCCCAATCCGTTTCTCTACCTTATAGGCTGACCTGTCATTGAAGCCCCGCCAGGAACAGGCCGCGCGCCATCGCCTCGCCCGCCAGGGTCAGCACCACCACCAGGTAGAGCATGCCCGTCGCTGACTGGAATGAGCGGTCGTGGATCAGTTTGAGGATGAAAACCAGCAGCACGAACGGCAGTACGAAGGCGATCAGAATGCGCAGCCAGCCAATCGTGCCGAGGCTGAGCGGCGTCACCGTCGGTACTCCGGCAGGCTTGACCTGCGCGGTGGCCGACGGTGACGCCGCTGAAACTGCCGTCGTAGCGGTTGCCACGACTGTCGGGGTGGCAATGACTGCCTGCGTGTTCGTGGGTGTTGCAGGCGTGCCGGTGAAGGCGAATACGACCTCGGCCAGGATGCCAAGCAGCACCAGGATAGCCGCGAACTGCAAGGGCTGCTCCGAGAGTGCTGGTGTGACGAGATACCAATGTCCCAGCCACATGGCTGTCATGACCCCGCCGAGCGCGAGCGCCGCCGCGAAGAAGCTGCCAACGATGAAGACTCCCGCCAGACTGGACGAGGCCAGCGGGTGATAGATCATGCCCAGCACGAACAGCGTGAATAACCCGCTTAGCGCCGTCAGGCTTCCGGCCACCAGCCGCAGCAAGCGCCGCCGTGACATGATGGTGCGCCCCTCGGCCTTGCCGTCCACCCCCGCTTTCTTATCGGCCAGCAGGAAGACGGTGTAGACCACCATGCATATCAGGAACAACAGCAGCGGCAGCGACAGGTAGCTGGTCCAGCTTTTATCGAGCAGCGCAAAGGTGTTGAGCAGCGCGGGCGACGAATAGCCCTGTTGGAATAAATAGGTGAGGCCCGTCAGGAAGACATAAATAATCGCATACATGACGAGAAAGCTGCGTTTGACCTGGTTGCGCCAGTCCAGCAAGAACAACACGGCGAACGCCCCAATCGACAACTCCGTCATCACGATAAATAAGATCAATGGCAAGGTGAGTAACATAGTCTCTATTCAATCCTTCATAGTAAGATTGCAAGCACGGAAAAGACGATCATCTTCCGTATATCGTGTCAGATTATACATCTCTTGTGGTGATTGGACAACTGCCCGAAAATGCTGTCACGCGGTTGTTAAGCTGGCTTCTATGGCTGGCTCGTAGCAAGAGATCGGTGCATTGTCAGAAAGTCGGCACTCCGCACCCGGCGGCAGCTCCTCTCCTGGCTGCCGCCGGTGTGCGGTAGCGTTCACTTCGCAGCGACGATACGCTCGGGCGCTTCCGGCATCTTGAAGCCCTTGAAGAACAGCCAGTAGGGGAGCAGGATGATCTCAAACGTTGCGACGGGAAGGACAAGGACGCCCACTCCTGAGGCACCGGGTGTAACGTCGAGAAGACCGAACCAGCCGGCAATGCTATAGAGAAACACCAGGGCGTAGCCGATCAAACCAACCACAGAGATCACCCGTGGAACGAGTCGGAACCGGAACAACAGCCAGGTAAAGAGCAACCCACCCAGTCCGAGGATCGGTAAAGAAACTTCGGACAGGCCCAGGAATTTCACGTGCTTGAGGACGTCGCCAATAACCAGAAACCCTGAGCTTTGGGGCGCACCCGCCTTGAGGAACTCCTGGCTCAACGGGATCAGCGACAAGGTCGCCATGATGCCGACCATCATGATGGTTCCCTCGATGATGCGGGATGCCAGGTAGCCGGCCGCCAGGGTTTCATCGAGTTTTCTCAGCACGGGAAATGCAAACACCGCGATGAAGACGATCCCGATGTTGTTGATCGACCACAGCACGGCATCCAATGCGACGGCTCCCTGGTGCGGAAACACCCAGGCCAGATAGCCGGAGGCGTTGAAAAGCGGATCCAGGAAGAAACCCGCGGGGATACTGGCGGCCGCGGTCAGCAGGAACAGGGTCGCAATTACGATTTCTGCCCGGCGCTGGTTGGCACTGACGATGCGCTTTGATTTCGGAGTCTGCGCCGTCGCGGGGGCGTGGCTATTGGTCGTCGGTCTATTTCCTGCGGTTTGTTCGGTGGTAGTCATGTGTGTGTCTCCCTTCATTGTTGCGGCCTGCTTGATCGAACTCATTCGTTTCTTAGACGCTTGCCTCAACTCCGTGTTTGACGCCTTACGCAGTGGCCTTCCTCGAGTTGAGGCGGGTTCCCGATGAGACAAGCGGCCACACGGCCGCTTGTCCATTCCCTGCCGTTTCCAGCGAACTTACTCGGCTCCGGTTTGGCTGAACTGGAGGCTTCCCCTGTCAGGTGAGAGTTGCGAGGCTTGCTCTCGCCGTTCTGATAAGAGCGCATAGCCCAGCCAGGCCACAGCTATTCCCAGCGGCATCGCCGCCAAATGCTGGATCTGGGGCGGGATCAGGGCAGCAACGGGGTGCAGCACGAACGCGAGGGGCAGCGCGGACGCGACGGTAAGCAGACCGGCCGCCCAGCGCGACAGGATGCCGGCGCGTAGCGTCGCGATGCCAAAGAGGAGGCCGCCGAGGATATACGAGATCCCGACGAGCGTATAAAGCGCTGGGAGAGCTCCGAGGTTCACGCTGCTCACTGTCCCAGAGGCGCTCCTCAGGACGCTATCCACAAATCTGGGTGCCGTGGTCGCCAACAGCGGCAGGATAAAGGCGGTGGCGAAGACAAAGGCCATCTGGAGCGCCCAACTGAGGCTCAACAGGAGATAGCCAGCCAGACCAAGCCACCCGGCCTCTTTCACTTGCCTGGCGTAGAGCCCTGTCAAGCCCAGCAGGAAGAGGAGGCACATGGCCGTCTTTAAGGGGGTGATGATGGCCCAGGCGCTGGTGGTGACGGACGAAAGCACTTCAGGTGGCTGGATCGGCTGATATGCCGCGAAAATGAGCCCTGCCATGATCGCTGCTACACCGCTCCACCGGATGAGCTTCGAGGCTGTTATCTTCCTGGTACTCTCCTTCATGACTGAGGTCTCGCGATTGGTCTGCATCTGTTTGTTTCCTTTCAGGGTTGCAGTCTGCTTGATTGCACTCGTTCGTTCGTTGGTAGCCATCGTTTTCCTTCTTTCTGACTCTTTCTGATACTGACACGCTCAATAACGAGAGTCTTTGACATCTTTCGCATCGGCCTGGTCGGGTCTGACGCGGGTTACCGAGAGTAATGGCACTCCTAAATCACGCACTTTCCTGAGCAAGCCATGCAACGCGGCCTGATCGACTACCGGGCCAGAGATGGTGGTGGTTCCATTGGGCAACGGAGTGATGGTCAATCCATCGAACCAGTCGGCCCAGTTAGGGTTCAGGTGGCCCTTGACGGTAATCTGGTAGAACTCCTGTAACATGCTCGTTTTCTTCTCCATGCACGTAGAGGCGATGCTCTCTCTCCTGGTTGCCAACGATGTCTTTCACACTCCATCGTTGTTGTAGGAAGTGTATCAGGACAGGAGGGAGGTTTGGAACCATCAAAAGGTGGTAAGGGGGGTGGAAGTTTTTCCGTGCTGGCGAGGAGGGGTGGATGCAGGGAGGTGGCTACTCTGTATTCCGAGAGCCAACGGCGCATACGCGCCTACCACTTCGCGGTCAGGCTCTCGGATCAGAAGACTCGGAGAGCAAGTGGAGTGCTCTGGCGCGTGCCACCGCCTGGGTGCGGCTCTCCACCTGGAGCTTACCGTAGATGGTATTGACATACGATTTGACCGTACTCAATGCCAGGACGAGCCGGGCTGCAATCGCACGATTGGAGAGGCCCGCCGCAATCAGGCGCAGTACTTCCAATTCGCGCTCGGTCAGCGGGTCGAGCAGAGACTGGGCAGGCACTGGTGCAGTGGGTGAGGAGGTGGCAGCAGGAGTGGTCCCTTCCTGAACCCGTTCTCCGCGCGCGAGGAGCCGTTCGATGAAGGTCAGGGAAACGTTCGTCAAGGCGGCACGGGGTCGTTTCCGCGCATGTTCGTGGAGCTTTGCGAGCAGAGCCGCCATGGGTAAGCCCTCGTCTACAAAGATTCGGACGTAGCCCTCCGGCTCAGCCAGCGAGAGTGCGCGTTCCAGCGGCACAAGGGCAGCAGAGATGTCGCCTTGCATCTGGTGGGCGAGCGCCTGTAGCATCAGGATTTCGATGATGCTTCCCGTCCTCTCCCCTTCTTCCGCCGCGTGCAGGAGGCGCTCCAGGAGATCCATTGCGTCATGAATGGAGTGTTCTGTACGGTCGCTCTTAGACCGGGCCAGGAGAATCCTGACCAGAGTGATGTGCTCGAACTCGCGCAGATAGCTGAGGTCGAGCGCCCCGGAGAAGCCGTGCTCACGCGCCCAGTCGAAGGCTTCACCCACCCTCCCCTGGGCGACCCACATTCGCGTTTTCCACGCAGCTAGAGGACGCACATTGGGGAAGAAGTCACCCATATACAGGCGTTCTGCCTCCTGAAGCAGGTCGAGAGCGCCGTCCAGATCTCCCTGGGCCGCCCGTATGCGAGCCATGGCAACGCACCAGCGATACCGGTTTTGTGGTAACCCGGCAAGCTCACCCAGCTCCTTGCTTCGCAGCAGGTGCTGCGTGGCGGCATGCAAATCGTCACGCTCACGGTGGAGCTCGCTCATGCCCACGTGCATATCTGCCGCTCCCCGCAGCGGAAGCGCGCTCTGCTCTGTCGCAAGCTGCAATCCCCGCTCATAGGTGCGCATTGCCTCGCGCAGACGACCTTGTGAAATCCGTATATCAGCCAGGGCGATAGAGCAACCGATGGCGTCAGAGATGAACCCGGCCCTCTGCACCAGAGCCATGCATTCGGCATATGCCCGGTACGCTGCCTCGAGATTCCCACGCGTCCAATAGGCGAGTCCCAGGAACCCCGCTGCCGATCCGCGCCGGTGATGGTCATCCTCATGAACGAGGTCAAGCGCCCGTCGGGCGTATATCATGGTGTCGGCCACATTGCCCAAAGCCAGGGCAATTGCGGCACGGTAAATGGCGATCATGCCCGGTAGACCGCGAAATTCCTCTTGATCCACGACGACCATCTCAGCCGATGAGGCGAGCGCAGAGCTTGCACCCATGTCTGTCTTCGCGTCCAACCACTGTTCGGCGTCCCGCAGTCGGGCCTCAACGCCCTCGAACTTGCCGTGAAGCAGTAACGCCCCGGCATAGTGAACGCTCAGTACGGGCCTGGCGCGCACCACCTCGCCAGGGAGGGCATTGAGCCAGCCAAGCACCGCGGCTTCCTGTCGACTCCGGGCCATAGCTGGCACTGCCAGTTCGACCAGGTCCGCCGCGCGCCCGAAATCACAGGCTGCCAGCGCGTGGCGGATCGCATCGGCCACTGAGCCATGCTGCTCGTACCACGCGCTCGCGCGCCGGTGCAGCGTCGCCAGATGATCGGGCTGCTCCGCCCTCAAATGCGCGGAGAGCACTTCGGCAAAGAGGTGATGATAACGATACCAGTGGCGCGTGTCATCGAGCGGAACGACAAAGAAGTTGCCGCGCTCCAGGTCCTCCAACCGCGCGTTACCTTCTTCCTGGCCGGTGACGGCATCGCAGAGCGGGCCATGCAACCGGTCGAGAATGGAGGTTTGAAGTAAGAAAGCTGCGTACAGGTGCGGGCTGACGTTGCAGGACCTCTGCGACCAGATAGTCCACGATATACCGGTGGTCTCCCGCGAATGCTCGGATGAACCCGGCAACATCCTGGTGGCCCTGCATGGAAAGCGCGGCTAATTGCAGGCCGGCAATCCAGCCTTCGGTGTGATCTTCTAGCGCGGCGATGTCTTCGGCAGAGAGGCTGAGACCCATCACCTGGCTGAGAAATGCGGAGGCTTCGGAGGCGGTAAAACGTAAGTCGGCGGCGCGCAGCTCGGTCAAGTGGCTCCGGGCGCGTAGCCGGGCCAGGGGTAGCTGTGGATCTTCGCGGGTGGCAATGACCAGGTGCATCTGCGGCGGCAGGTGCTCGACGAGATAGGTGAGGGCCATGTCAACTGGCTTGGCATCAACCAGGTGGTAGTCGTCCAGGATGAGGACGAAATGCTCCGGGAGCGTGGTGATCTCATTGAGCAGGGCCGTCAGGATCGCTTCGGTTGGCGGTGGCTGAGGGGATTGGAGCGCACCCAACACATCTTCCCCAATGGGAGGGGCAATCGTTTGTATAGCAGCGACCAGGTACGTCAGAAAGCGGGTGGGTTCGTTCTCCCCTTCGTCCAGTGACAACCAGGCGGTCGGTCGCTCGATTCCCACGACCCATTCACTGGCCAGCGTGGTTTTCCCAAAGCCGGCAGGGGCAGAGATGAGGGTCAGTTTGCGGTGCAGGCTCTCGTTCAGCCGCTCGAGCAGGCGGGGGCGGCTGACAATGTTCGGTCGAAGCCGCGGAAGATACAGTTTCGTGGCTAAAATTGGCGTCACATTCTCTCTCCTCCAATAACTTCCCAAATCGTTTGTTCTATGACCCATCGTTGCTCGGTATTTGGGATATGGGTTTTACGTTTGTCGTGAGACGGAAATCGGAGCACTCCGCTGCGCGGTGTAAGCATCAGCAATACACTCCAGCCACTGTCCGCCAATTGTGGTACATAGCTACGAAACTGGTACGTCGTATTTGTCCGGGGGTCTTTCCACTCGGCAATGATGATCTTAGCGGTACCTGAGCCTGCTGCTCATCTCGAAGCAAGCTGATGTAATGTCTGCCATTCGTTGTAATTGGGTGCAAGGGCGATGCTTGCCATTGCCTTTGCACCCCTTTTCATTTGCCCTGATCCTTATACCACCTGCGGCATACGTTTCTGGGCTTCGGCGACGGCCTCCGCCGGGTATTCGTAGTCTTGCAGCTTGCCGGAGAGGTAGGAGTCGTAGGCGCTCATGTCGAAGTGACCGTGACCGCTCAGGTTGAAGAGGATCACGCGTGAGTCGCCGGACGCTTTGGCTTCTAGCGCCTCGTCGATGGCGGCGCGCACGGCGTGACCCGATTCAGGCGCGGGGATGATGCCCTCGGTGCGCGCGAACTGCACGGCGGCCTGGAAGGTCGGGTTCTGGTGGTAGGCGCGTGCCTCGATCACACCCTCCTCGTGCAACTGCGAGACCAGCGGTGACATGCCGTGATAGCGCAGTCCGCCGGCGTGGATGCCCGCCGGCATGAAGTCATGGCCGAGCGTGTGCATCTTCACCAGCGGCGTCATGCCGACCGTGTCGCCAAAGTCGTAAGCGTAGATGCCCTTCGTCAGGCTGGGGCAGGCCATCGGTTCCACCGCCATGATACGCGTCTTCAGCCCCTCGCGCAGCTTTTTCCCGGTGAAAGGGAAGGCCAGACCAGCGAAATTGCTGCCGCCGCCCGCGCAGCCGATCACCACGTCGGGATAATCGCCCGCGCGCTCCATCTGCAAGAGCGTCTCTTCGCCAATGATGGTCTGGTGCATCAGCACGTGGTTGAGCACGCTGCCAAGCGAATACTTGGTTGTTCCGCCGCTCATGGCCGCCACCTCGACCGCCTCGCTGATGGCGATACCCAGGCTGCCCAGGTTCTCCGGGTCTTGTGCCAGGATGCCACGCCCCGCGTTGGTGAGATTGGATGGGCTGGCATGGATGCTCGCGCCGTAGGTCTCCATCAGGTTGCGGCGATAGGGCTTCTGCTGGTAGCTGATCTTGACCATGAAGATTTCAACATCGATGCCGAAGAACGCGCCCGCCATCGCCAACGCCGATCCCCACTGACCCGCGCCCGTCTCGGTCGAAAGCTTTTTGACCCCCGCTTCCTTGTTGTAGAACGCCTGCGCCACCGCCGTATTCGGCTTGTGGCTGCCGACGGGACTGACGCCCTCGTACTTGTAGTAGATACGCGCGGTCGTGTCCAGCGCTTTCTCCAGGCGATGCGCGCGGAACAACGGGCTGGGCCGCCACTGCCTGTAAATATCGCGCACCGGCTCAGGAATGTCGATGTACCGCTCGGTGCTGACCTCCTGCAAGATCAGCGCCATCGGAAAGAGCGGCGCGAGGTCGTCGGGGGTGACAGGCTGATGTGTGCCTGGATGCAGCACCGGCGCGGGCGGATTCGGTAAATCTGCCATGATATTGTACCAGGCGCGCGGCATCTCATCTTCGTTCAGCAGAAACTTCGTGTGGCTGTTGTCGGGCATAACATGCTCCTCTCTTTGCTGCCAATTAGAAGCAGAAATAAACTAACCGCCTTCGCGGAAGCCGTGGAGACACAAGAATTGGACAGTCTTCCTCAAGCTGAGGCACTGTGTGTAGTACTGTATGCCCAGATATGGCGATTGTCAAGTAGAGGCTATCCCAACGTCCCTAACGATGAGAACCATCCCCCTTGCATCAGCCGTTTCATCTGTCCGCCATTGTCTTTCCTGTCCCACTCGACCCTGGCTTCCAGGATATACTGGTCGTCTTTGCCGGGTGTCTTGAGGATGAAGAACAGGCCGTGCCAGGGTTCGTTCTCCTCGTCCTTAAAGACCCAGGTTGACCAGGCCAGCGGCCCATCCTGGCCCACGCCGTTCATCTTCCAGCCGCCCTTTACGAGCTGCGTATGGTAGTGACCGGCTAGTTCTGGTATATCCATGCCGGTTTGCAGCGTGGCCGAGGTGTACCAGCTTCCCGTGCCGCCGCTGCCCCCGCCGCCCTGCTGCTTTGCTCCCTGCGGTGGGATAAGCGTCGGGATCAGATCGTGCATCCCCCGATGCATACGCTGCCGTCTATTTTGTTGGCCGCAGGGTGTATGCTCGCCCGCATTTAGATTGAGGCGCACCTCGGTACGTTCCTGCTTGCCAGGGTGCGCGCTGACCGTGAAAGCCGGTCCATTGGAACCATGACAGAACACGATGAGGTTTTGTAAGGCGAACATGTGAGAAGTAACAAAGCCGGTATTGGGTGGCCTCATCGATTCCAGTTCGCTCCACCCGTCGGGCAGCAGGCGCCCGCGATAAAATTGCAGGACATCTTCAGGCGAAAGCGCGCAATCCAGCTCGATGTCGATAAACTCTGGGCTGCGAATCAGGCTGCCCAGAATCCTGCTGCCCTCCGGCATAGGAATATCGCCGGACAGGTTGGGTGGCAAGGTGCCGACCAGCAGACGCGGGTTATTTACATTCGGATCGCCGTAAAAGGTTGTGAGGCGCAGCGCAAGCTCGTACAGCAGCGCCTCGTCGGTCCCAGATGTATGCTCATCCATTGAATGGCTCCTTACTATCGGGGGTGAAGAGATCGCACCTCTCCTGTCGTGTCAGGGTGTCCCAAAACTCCCAATTTTTTGCGCCGCTACATGCGGCAAGTAAGAACTGGATGCTGGTTATGGTTAAGGATTCACTAGGAACAACGTCATACAGTGGCAAATAGTACTGGACGATGCAAAATGTCAGACCCTGGCCTCGACCCCTCCGGCCTTCATGCGCAGGTACGCGAAGATGAAAGGGTCAACGTCGCCGTTCAGGTAGCCTTCGGTGTCGCTCGTCTCGAAGTTGGTGCGATGGTCCTTGACAATGTTGTAGGGGTGAACTGTCACCGTGCGAATCTGCGCGCCGAAATCGGCCTGCACGAATTCGCCCTTGAGCCTGGCCGTCTCCTCCTCGCGCCGCCGCACCTCGCGCTCGTACAGACGCGCCCTCAGTAGTTTCATAGCAACCTCACGGTTCTGAATTTGCGAGCGTTCGTTCTGGCAGGTGACGACGATTCCTGATGGGATATGCCGGATGCGCACCGCCGAGTCGGTCTTGTTGACGTGCTGACCTCCCGCGCCGGTGGCGCGGTAGGTATCGATTTCGATGTCGTCGGGTTTGATCGTGATCTCTATAGTATCCTCGATGTCGGGCAGCACCTCAACCTTTGCGAACGAGGTATGGCGGCGGTGCGCGGCATCGAAGGGCGAGAGGCGAATCAGGCGCTGCGTCCCGATCTCCGAGCGCAGGTAGCCATAGGCGTAGCGCCCGGTGACTTCGATGGTGACGCTCTTGAGTCCCGCCTCGTCTCCCTCGGAATAGTCGTAGACCTCGGTGCGGAATTTGTGGCCTTCAGCCCAACGCAGGTACATGCGGAAAAGCATCTCGGCCCAATCCTGCGCATCGACGCCGCCGCTGCCTGCGTGGATGCTCAGGATGGCGTTCTTCTCGTCGTGCTCGCCGTTGAGCATCAGGGCAAATTGCAGCTTCTCGATATTCTGCTCGATCTCGGCCAGCGACCCGGCAACCTCTTCCTGCATCGCAGCATCCGGTTCCTCCTCAATCAATCCGGCCAACCCCTGCAGGTCGCTGAGTTGCTCATCGATGCCTTCCCACGTGGTCACTTCGTCGCGCAGCGCCGTCAATTGCTGCATCTGCGCCTGGGCCTTGCGGTTGTCGGACCAGAAGTCCTCGGCCATACTCTCGGCTTCAAGCGCCTCTATCTGTGTTTTCTTGGTAGCCAGGTCAAAGACGCACCATTACTTCATGGACGCGCCCTTGCAGGCGTTCGATTTCTGCTGTTAGTGTACTCATGCGGCGTATTGTAACATGTTTTGGCACGCTTTGCACTATCCAAGCAGCACGGGTATGAGCAACAATTGTCCCTGCTCGACCGCGACATTGGCAGCCTGGGGCAGCGACGTAATCAGCATCACTCCCTGCTGACCGGGAACCGTCGAGGTATAAGGAATGCTGCCTGTGTAGGTGCCATCAGTGTTCACCTGGAGGGCAACGCTGCTGGCCGAGGAGATGGGCGTCAGCGTGTGATCGAAGAGGGTGGCGCTGGTCTGCCCATCGGCCAGCACGCTCGTTCCACCAAGCGTCAGCGGTGAATGGACCAATGATGATTGTGGAGTGCCGGTAGGAAGCAAGGTGCTGTCTTGCCCGTTGAGTCCCAGCGTGATGCCCTGCGTGTGAGCTGAGACGACAAACCATAAACCCTTGCTGTCGCGCTGCACGAGGCGTTGTAGCGTGACATCCACCACAAGATGCGGACTTTGCTGGAGCAACTGCACCAGCGCCATTGTGCCGTCGTTACTCAGCACGGCATCGCCTGGATCGTTGGATTGCCATTGGAACAGGTCTTTCGCCATAGCCTGCGCCGTGGCGAGCGGGTCTGACCACGTAAGAGCCTGTCCATTGTTGGCCTGCTGCTGCAAGCTTTCCGCCTCGGCGCGGCTGGCAACGGGATAGAGGCCCGGAAAGGCTACTTGCTGGAATGTGCCATGTATCCAGGCGTACTCGCGGTAAACATTCTGCTGCGTAGGTAACAACATCTCACCGGTATTCGCGGAGAGCGAGGGATCGAGCGCGCCGGTGATCAACGTGCGTGCCGGGCTGACCTCGACTGTGCCTTCGGCCAGGCCGCGCTGTGTGAAGAGCGTCGACAACTGCGGGCGATTTTGTCGTGTAATACAGCCGAAAATATACACGTCGAGCGTGAGTTGCGTATCCGAGTGCAGTACCTGCACCAGCATGGCGGGGTTATTCCCATCCAGCTGATCCACGCTTGCCACTGCTCCCAACCCCTCACCCGGCTGCAAGCCTACGCTTTTCGTATAGTCATATGCATGGAGGAAGTTGGCACAGTTCGAGTTGAGAGCCGGTGTGGTAGTTGGTGTTTGCAGGACGTAGTACAGGCGCACCAGCGCGGCTGCCGCCGCCAGCACCAGCAGCGCGGTGAAGATCGGCGGCCTCATGTGATGACGCGGCTGGCGGCGATGTTTCGCATGTGATGAGGATGGGATGACGAGAACCGGCCTGTGTCGTTGTGGGGCGTTTGTTGACATGCGCTTCCCTGGCTCCTTCTGTCGCATCGTGTACGTTTCTCTTCTCATTCTACAGAGCCAGGTGAAATGAGCAGCCAGAGTGTTTTCTCATGTATAAAAAACATGGTACAATCATAAACACCAGAAAGGAGACGCGCTTTCTCTCACCATTTGGGCTGCTGCACTGGTATGCGAGTGAGCGCAGAGAAAACACGAACTATGATGGAAAACATGACCAGTCCAATTGCTGAAATCACCGAAGAAGCCGTTCGCGTGCTCGAAGCGGCGAACGCGGAAAATATCTCGCTGCGCCTGCTTGGTGGGCTGGCGATCTACCTGCAAGCACCCAGCGCCAGGACGCACGAGCAGCTCAGACGCTCTTATAAAGACCTCGACTTTGTGACTGTCTCAAAGCACACCGGCAAGGTCAAGGCGCTTTTCGCCAGGCTGGGCTACAGCGCGAATAAGAACTTCAACGCCCTGCACGGCCACCAGCGCCTCCTGTTCTGGGACGAGGAGCATGAGCGGCAGGTCGATATCTTCGTCGATAAGATGCAGATGTGCCACAACATTGATTTCCGCTCACGGCTGCACGTCGATGACCGCACGCTCTCACTGTCCGATCTGATGCTGACCAAGCTGCAAATCGTCGAACTCAACGAAAAAGACATCCTGGACGTGATGGCGCTTTTCATCGACTTCGATGTCGAGGAGAGCGACAAAGGCATCAATTCGCCCTACATCTCCGGTCTGATCTCCAACGACTGGGGCTTGCACAAGACACTGGATACCAACTTGAAGAAGATGAAAGCCTTCGCTGAGGAGCGCGAGTTCCCGCCTTTCGTTGCTGAGCGCATCCAACAGGTGATCGCCGATATGGAGAAGCAGCCCAAGTCGTTCGGCTGGAAGACACGAGCTATGGTAGGCGAGCGCGTGCGCTGGTACGAGCTACCGGAGGAACCCCGCTAGCGCCAGGTGCTGCGGGTGTACACAGTATCTACACCTCATTTCAATTCTGGCTTGCTACTGGCATTGTTTTTTTTGCGAAGCTCATGTACACTAACTGGTAACTTCCCTATTATGTCAATCATAGAGGAGGGAACATGGCAAAGTATCTTCGTTGTTACATGTGTTCCGATCTGCATGCCGCAAACCGCACCTATCGCAAGCTGCTGAACGCTATCAAGATGAATATCTACGAGGCCAACGTAGTGCTGATCGCCGGTGATCTGACCGGCAAGGCGATTGTCCCCATCATCAAGCAGAGTAACGGGCGCTACACCGCCTCATTCCTCGACAAGGATTATGTCATTGAGACAGCGGAAGAGCTAAAGAAGCTGGAAGATAACATCTCCGATATCGGCTACTATCCCTATGTGACCGATAACGACGAGGTCAACGCTCTGCGAGATGAAGAGAAGCTGATGCATGAACTCTTCCGCCGCAAGATGATCGAGCGTGTGGGGGAGTGGGTGGCGCTAGCCGAGGAACGTATCGGCAAGAGTGGTATCCAGTTCTATATGATGCCCGGCAACGACGACGACTTCGGCGTGGACGAAATGATCGCACGTTCCAGCTACGTTGTGAACCCCGTCGGCAAAACTATCCAGCTCAACGACTACCACGAGATGATCGGCTTCGATTATGCCAATCACACGCCCTGGCACACGCCGCGCGAGTGGGACGAGGACGAGTACTACCAGCACGTGAAAGAACGCGCCGCCACGCTGAAAGATGTCAAAAACGCCGTCTTCATGATACATGTTCCTCCCTATGATAGTGGGTTAGATACCGCGCCGGAGCTAGACAAGAACCTGCGCCCGAGGGTGACGATGGGCGATGTGTTGCGCGTTCCGGTGGGCAGTACGGGTGTGCGCAAGGTGATCCAGGAGCTACAGCCGCTGGTCTCGGTGCATGGACACGTCCATGAGGCCGGCGGGCAGAGCAAGATCGGGCGCACCACCTGTTTCAACGCTGGAAGCGAGGCCAACCAGGGCATCCTGCGTGGCTTTGTCTTTGATCTCGGTAAGGACAAACTGGAGCGGGCCTTCCGCGTCCAGGGATAATCTCGTCCTGGGGCAAGCGGCTCGCGCCCTTTTTCCTTTTCATCCCGCAGGCGCGCCGCGATTCGCCCTCTCAATGAAAGGGGTTTGCACTTATGGCTAAAGCCAGTGTTCCCAGCGGCCTGTTCGTGCGGCAGGCATCGGGCCTGGTGCGCGATGTCAGCATGGCGAACGCGCTATTCTTCAACATCGCCGCCTTCGTCGGCACCGCCATCGGCTGGGCGGTCGCGTTCTATGCCCTCGGCCCGGAGTGGCAGGCGCTCGGCATCTCGGCCTTCGCCTGGATGGCGATTCTGACCGGCATCGCCTGCTACTTCCTGGGCATGATCTTCGCCGGCCTGACGACCGCCATGCCGCGCAGTGGCGGCGACTATGTCTTCACCTCGCGCATCATCAGCCCGTTCTGGGGCTGGATCGAGTCGTGGACGCTGGTCGGTTCGGCGCTCACCATCATCGGTTTTGAAATCATCGTCGCGTCCCACAATGTTCAACTGACCGCCATTCTGCTCGGTGTGGCCTTCCCCGGCAGCGCCTTCGCCAACGCGCCCAACTGGCTCCAGGATAACCCCAGCAAGGCCATTCTTGGCGCGATTATCCTGCTGATTATCTTCGGCATCTCGATTCTGCGCACGCGCACCTTCCACAAGGTCGTGATGGGCCTGACCATCTTCGCCATCGTCTCGGTGGCGATCAGCTTCATCGGCGCGCTCTTCATCTCGCCGAGCCAGGTCAACGCGGCCCTGCCCGCCCTTGGCACCACGTCTCAACAACTGCTGAGCGCGGCAAGCAAGTCCGGCTTTGCTATAGGCTCGCCCGATTTCTCGTTCCTGGGGTTGATCGGGTTGGCGGGCCTCATCAGCGTGGTGTTGTTCCAGTTCATCGGCTTCCAGTTCTCCTCGTACATCGCCGGTGAGGTCAAGGGCAACGTGCGCCGAACGGTTATGTTCGCGGTGATCGGCGCGCTGGTCTTCGCCGTCTTCATGAACTCGCTTTACCAGGATGTACTCGGCAATCACTTCGGCTTCCAATTGGTCAATGGCTGGGGATATCTCTACTGGAACGGCCTGGGTTCCCCGCTCAACGGCCAGCCGCCTTTCACGCCCGTGATCGCCACGGCGGTCTACCCCGGCGCGTGGCCGCTGTGGTTGATCGTGTCCGTCGGCAACACCGTGCTGAACGTGCTGCTCTGCCCCGTCTACGCCGTCTTCCTATCGCGCATCGTGCTGGCCTGGTCGCTCGACCGGCAGGTGCCGGAGTGGTTCAGCGCCGTCAACGAGCGCACCAACGCGCCGCTGCGCGTGATTATCATCGCGGTGCTGCTGGGAGCGGTATTCTTTGTGCTGACCTTCTTCGGCTTCTCGCTGGCGAGCACGACCTTCTTCGGCATCCTGCTGGCCGGCCTGACCTGGATCATGCCGGGGTTGAACGCCATCCTGATACCCTATCGCCGCCCCGACCTGTTCCAGTTGACCAACAACTCGCGGCGCTTCCTGGGCCTGCCGCGCCTGGTCTGGTGCGGCATCCTGTGGCTCATCTTCATCCTGCCGGTTTACGCCGCCGCCTTCATCTACCCGGTGGTGCAGGGCATCCGTAACAGTGGAGGTGCGTACCTGTCGCTGTCCACCTCCAACACGAGCGGCATCGGCTGGGCGCTCGTCTTCGTCGTGCTGGGCATCGTGATCTACTTCGTGATGCGCCTCGTCAACGCCAGTCGTGGTATCAACGTCAAGATGATCTTCCAGGAACTCCCACCCGATTAACCGCCGGGCTTTCCTCTGACCATCTGAGTTACTAAGAGCGCACTTCGTTGCTCCCCCGAAGGGATGCGACGAGGTGCGCTCTTACTTATTTGCTAGTTGGCGTCATGAGAGCATTGCTCCACGCCCGCCTTGCGAGTGCAAAATATGCACACGCTCGTCAAGTTCATCAGGCAAAGATGCGTAGTAGATGTCGAGCGTATGCTATGGCTTCCCAGTTCGCTTCCATTTACACTTGAGACATGGAACGAAATTTTAAATCGTTCGAGAGTCACAAGGAAGGAGCGAATACTATGAGCTATATCATCCGTGGTGAGTCCCCACCCTTCTCGTTAAGAGGATATATGGTGGCAGGTATAGGAAGCGGTGTGGGAGCAGTCTCAATGCTCTTTTTCCCCTATGTCACTTATCTCTATCAAGGCACGACTCCGTCTGGCATCACACGTACACTGCTGGAAAGCTCCGCGCCAGGATTTCGCCTGCTCGCTTTCCCACTCTTCGCTGCCGCGGCGCTGCTGCTATTGGCAATCGCTATCATGAGCGGCGTTCAAGCTTATAAGCTGCGACAGAGCAGTGCGCTCGACAAGCGTCCGGGAGCGGCTGTTCCGGTCATTTGCCTTATATGCAGTGTGCTTTGTATTCCACTGCAATTTATCACTATTGTTTTTGCCGGCATAGGGATGGTGATCTGAGTCTTATTCATATCGGTGCCAGCAATGTTGGTATCATCCATCGTAAATCCAATGCCAGCCGGAACGACCTACCAATCCTCGGTGAATCCTGGTTTCGGCTTCTGGCTGTCTTCCCTGGGGATAGCCGCAGCGCTGGTCGGCAGCATCATACAACTGACTACCCGGAATAGATAGGAGAGAGTGGTTATCGCTTTGTCGCCTTCAGTGAGAACATCAATGGGATCATCTCGCGTTTCTGCGGGTCTTTGAAACGTGTGTAGCGGTCTGCTCCTTCCTCCATATCCATTGCCGGGAAGGGTTCCCAGGCGCAAAAGGGGTGCTCGTGGAAGAAGTCGATGGTCAGCCCTGCCGAGAGCAGCGAGCCGAAGATTTCTTCGAACGTATGGTTCCAGCCGTAGGTGGTCGAATGCTCCAAATGGGCATCTTTCTCAGCATACGTGCCCTGTTCGTCGCCTTTGATCGCCTCCTTCGAGAAATAGGGGTAACACACCTTCAACTCGGTCGAGTAGTCATCCATTGTAAACATGAAGGGGTGCCCTTCGGCGATATAGAAGAAGCCGCCCGGCTTGAGGTAGCGCGCGATGATGGCTCCCCAGGGTTGGAGATCAGGGAGCCAGCCGATAGCGCCATACGACGTAAAGACGATATCGAACGTTCCCGCGCCTTCCAGCACGTCGGGTACGTCGTAGATGTTGCTACAGATGAAGGTGCCGTCCAGCCCGGTCTCCTGGTTCAGCCGCCGCGCCAGCTCGATGGCTTCCTCCGAGTAATCGACGCCCGTCACCTGCGCGCCGAGTCGCGCCCACGAGAGCGTATCCATCCCGAAGTGGCATTGCAGGTGCAGCAGCCTCTTCCCGGCCACATCGCCCACCTCTTCGCGCTCAAGCGTGTGCAGCTTAATCATCCCCGTGCGGAATTCGTCAACCATATACCCCTTACCCTGGAAATGCACCCGCGCCGCCTCATCCCACCAGTCGCGGTTGACACGCATCTCGTCGTTCATCATAATAGAGACCTCCTTCAAAGGGAATAGTCGATACTTCACTCCTGATTATATCTGCACAATGTCACCGGCGAGAGGTTGAGCGCCGTTCTCTATCTTGCAGGTGCAGGGGAACGTCCGCCACGACGATACCAGGACGGAAGAGTAGGGCGGCCTTCAGCCGGAATGCGGTCTGGTTGTGCAGGAGATACTCCCACCAGTGGGCAACGACGAATTCAGGCAGGATCACGGTGAGTATTTCGTCGGGGTGCTTTTCGTGGATCGTGTCGATGTAGGCCAGGAGGGGTCGCGCCAGCGATCGATAGGGGGATTCGATGATGAGCAGGTACGTCTCCTCGTTCTCGTCCAGGTGCTTTTGCCACTCGTTCCAGGCCGCTTTTACCTGCGCGGCCTCGTTCGCGTCGAGGGCAACATGCACTGCGGTCACATGCGGTGAGAGCGAACGGGCGTAGGCGATGCTCTGGATAGCGGCGCTATCCAATCCCGCGATCGGCACGATGAAACGATGATGGATGTTCTTCGGATGAATGGGAATATCCGAGATGCGTTCCCGCTGCACGCGTTGATAGTGACGGTGAATGCTCATGAACATCACGACCAGCATGGGGATCAGGAGAACGACAACCCAGGCCCCTTCCAGAAACTTCGTCGAGGATATCACCACTGCGACTACAAAAGTAGTGACGGCACCGGTGCCGTTGATAATCATGCTGCGCTTCCAGTTCTTTTGCTCGTGGCGCAAGTGCCACCAGTGGCGCACCATGCCGCTCTGGGAGAGGGTGAAGGACATGAAGACGCCCACAGCGAACAGGTTGATTAGAGCGTTGGTATTGCCGCCAAAGACCACCAGGAGCAAGCTGGAAAGAACTGAGAGAAAAATGATGCCAACCGAAAACGCTAGCCGGTCGCCGCGGAAGCCAAAGAAGCCCGGCAGGAACCCATCACGAGCCAGCAGCGAGGTGAGCCGTGGGAAGTCGGCGAAGCTGGTTTCAGCCGAGAGTGTCAGGATACCCAGCGTGGCGAGTTGGAAGATCGGGAAAAGAAAGACCAGCGGCCCATTGAACACCTGCGATGCAATCTGCGCTATTACTGTGGGGTTGCCCGACGCATTTGCTTCAACATGGTAGGTCGTGGCAAGCAGTGTGATACCTAGAAAGAGCGTGCCGAGAATGACCGCCATCCAGGTGAGCGTGGTGCGCGCATTGCGCGTCTCCGGCTTTTGGAAAGCGGGTACTCCATTGGAAATGGCCTCGACTCCGGTCATGGCGGAGCAGCCTGTGGCGAAAGCGCGCAGGATCAAGAAGACCGAGACAGGCTCGATGGCCTTGACAGGCCCGTAATCGCCGATGAGTGGTTGATGATGGATGAGCAGCGCCTTCACCAGCCCGACACAGATAAGGACAAGCGCGCTGCCGATAAAAAAATAGGTGGGTAAGGCAAAAATGGAGCCGGACTCGCGCAAGCCGCGCAGGTTGAGAATCATCATGAGCGCGACCAGGGCAATATCCAGCGGCACGACATAATGGGAGAGCGCTCCAAACAGCGAGGCCAGGTTTTGCACACCGGCGGCAATGCTCACCGAAACGTTGAGCACGTAGTCGATCAGCAGTGCCGCGGCGGCTATCAGCCCCGCCAGCGTTCCCAGGTTCTCTTTCGCCACAATGTAGGAGCCGCCGCCACTGGGATACGCCGGAATCGTCTGGCGATAGGAGGTTGCGACAATACACAGCAGGAGGATAATCACCAGGCTAATAGGGAGCGTCAGCCCGAGATGCTGCGATCCGCCTGCCACAAGGTTGATCAAGATGGCCTCTGTCGCGTAGGCTACCGACGAGATGGCGTCGGAAGAGAGCACGGCCAGTGCTTTGAACTTCGTCAGCCGCTCTTTGTCCGAACGTGAAGAGGCAATCGGAACGCCGATCAATATGCGCTTGAGCAAGGAGACCGACTTCCCAAAGCGGCTCTGTGGCGTGTAGGCGGCGTCCGTCGCTTCGAGCACGCCACGGCTGACCCGCCGGAATTCGGGATGGCTGGGGCGCACAATGCGCACGCGCACATCACCGGGTATGCTGCCGCGGCGCTCCTCCGCGTGGCCCTGCAAAATGAAATCTGCATCCCCTTCGTCAACAGGAGGTGAGACAGCCTGGGAAGATACTTGATCTCTCTGCTCTCCTGGCGGTTGGCTCTCGGCCTGATCCATCCGGTTTTGATCCTCTGGTATGCGTACTCGTGATGAAGAACAAGCTCTTGCAATCACTCATCACAAGTATACTACCACGATTCTAGTTGCCGTTCGATGTGGCGCGAGAACGCAGGTGAGCGCGCTCAATTTTCATGATGGCTTCATCGGTAAAGGTCCAGAAAAAGGTTTCCTGGTCACCGGGTTGATTCACCTCTATTTGTGTTCCCTGTTCGCTTCCAAAGTGTGATACCCCCTGTTCAATGCGCAGGCAGAGAACGCCCAACACCTCGCTGCCCGATTGGAGAGGGATCAGGCGTAAGAGTAGACTCTTTCCCTTCATCTCCCTCATTTTCCCCAGGATCATCACCTCAATCGCTGCCGCCATCTCATCAGGTGAAAGCGTGAAGGATTCGATGCGAATGGGGGCATCAGCCCTGATGCGGAGTACCCCACTTTCGTCAGGGAGCAGCAGGGCGCACTCGCGCACACCCCACAGGGAAAATACTCTGACGAGAGCCAGTGCGATGCAGTCCAGCTGGTCATCTAGGCTGTCGGTGCTATCGATGGCACGCCCTGTTTCATAGAGGATGGTTGCCTCGCGCTCTCGCAACCTGGCTTGCTCGACACTTTGCCGTGTCATCGAGGCCAACTGGCTTGTGACCAGGGCCGTCACCAGGAAGACGAACAGCGCGATCCACTCCTCCCAGCGCGCGATGACGAAGGTATATAGGGGAGGCACAAGGAAAAAATCGAATGAGAGAAAGGCGACCACGGCTGCCAGGATCGCTGCATAGCGCCCTCGCGTGCTAGCCAGCACCAGGATCACCAGCAGGTAGACGATCGATATGTTGGGAATAGTTGGATAGAGTCGGAATGCGTAAATGATGCCTGTTACGATCGATGCTCCTACCACGGCCAGGAGGCTATCGATGAGATAGCGTTGCCATCGCGTCTCTGTTTGCATCGGAATTTGTGGAATCTGTTCGATTGTTTGCATCAGATACTCCTTTCGGTCTTGTAACCTATCGCACAACGGGGTGCATAGCCTGGGCTAAAGTGCCGAATGCAACGACGGCCAGGCAGACCAGGAGTATGACAAGCACGATACGGATGACCGGCCAGTATCTCCCACTAAGCCTGGGTCGATCAGGAAGGTAGTCAATGGGTATCACTTCGTCCAGGTGGCCAAGATCAAAGTAGATCTCTCGCATCGAGGCGTAGCGCTTGCCAGCTTCACGGCGAATAGCTCGCATGACGACGGTTGCTAGTGCTGGCGATAGCGATGGGTTGAACGCGAGGATGCCAGGCGGATCATCCGAAAGATGCTGGCTGGTGAGTGGGAACCCATCAAGCTTCTCAAACGGGAGTCGCCCGCAGAGCAGTTCGTAGAGCACGATCCCGACAGCATACACATCGGAGCGCTCATCGCCATCATTCCCTTGCAAGCGTTCCGGGGACATGTAATCTGGTGTGCCGATAGGCGACGAGAAGCTGCGAAAGGCGTTTTGCCGATCCGTTGCCAGCCGTGCAATGCCGAAGTCCAGCAGCTTCACATCACCATCCGGCGTTAGCAAGATATTTTCCGGTTTGACGTCGCGGTGAATCACCCCCATTTTATGCGTGTAGACCAGCGCCTCGCACACCTGTAGGAGGATGCGTCGTACTTCTGCTTCAGAGATCACCACCAAATCACGTTCCAGTAGCATTTCCCGCACGGTCTGTCCCGGCAAGTACTCAAGCACCAGGTACTCTTTGCTGCGCTGCTCTTCCTGGTTCAGGTGCCTTTGCAAATTTGGATGGCTCAGCTGTTTGCCAATCTCTGCTTCTCGTTGATAGCGCTTGAAAATTGCCGCGCCCCCAACAACATCATCTTTGGGAATCTTGAGGACGACCTCCTGCTGCGCGTGCAAATCCTGTGCAAGAAAGACCTGGCTGGCGAATCCACCGCCAAGTTTGCAAATGATTTGATAATGATCGATGAGGCTTCCTGGCTGATAGGGACTTTGTATTTGCACAGTATATTCACCCCTCCTCCTGCTCGTCCTGGCTGCGCGGCACGAGATGAATGTCTACGTCAGTCGAAAGGCGCAGCAAGCGGTTGATGATAGAGCCACGAATGAGTTCTTCCCAGTGGCTGCGCGCGGGCTGGCCAAGCACCAGCTGCGTCGCCTGGCGCTCGTGGGCGATGGCGACCAGCGTCCGCGCAATGTCACGGCTGCTGGCGCGGATCACCTCTGCCCCCAGGTCTTCGGCGAGCACGGCATGTTCCTCCAGGCGGCGCAGGGCCACTTCCCGGTAGTGTTTCGCCTCTCCGCGATACTTGAGCCACCCGATGAGCTTGCTCGTAAAGGCCAGGTAGCCCTCTGGCTGGAGCGTGACCGCGATCAGGTCGGCGTGCAAGCCATGCGCCAGCCGCCAGGCATCCCGGATCACTTCGCGGGTGTGAGGCCGGTGATCGAAGCCTACAAGCACTCGTTCGCTGGCCGGCTTGTATTCGCTGATACCGTGCTCGGTCATGTACTCTTGCAACTGCGATTCGGTCTTCTCGGCGGTGCGCCGCAGCGCCAGTTCGCGCAGCGCGGTCAGATTCCCCTCGCGGAAGAAATTGTTGAGAGCGGTGTCGATGCGCTCACGCGGGTAGATATTGCCGTGCTTCATGCGCTGGCGCAGCGCGTAGGGCGAGATATCGATCAGTTCCACCTCGTCGGCACGGTCCAGCACCCAGTCGGGCAGCGTCTCGCGCACGCGCACGCCGGTGATGCTCGCTACCAGGTCGTTGAGGCTCTCCAGGTGCTGGATATTCAGCGTGGTGATGACATCGATACCGGCGTCGAGGATCTCCAATACATCCTGGTAGCGCTTGGCATGTTTGGAGCCTGGCACGTTGGTATGCGCCAACTCGTCGACGAGCACGACTTTGGGGTGGCGGGCAAGGATGGCTTCGGTGTCCATCTCTTCGAGCGTCACACCCCGGTACTCGACTTTCTTACGCGGGAGGACCTCTAAATCCCCAATCTGCGCCTCCGTCTGCGGGCGTTTGTGCGTTTCGACATAACCGACTACTACGTCGGTACCGCGTCCCTCGCGGCGGTGTCCCTCGTTGAGCATGGTATAGGTCTTGCCCGAGCCGGCGGCCGAGGCCAGGTAGACGCGCAGGCGCCCGCGCCTGTGGGCATAACCAGCGTTTCTCGCTGCCGCTGTCGCGCTCTGCACATCATCATCGTCATCATCATCCAGCGCAGGCTGAGGGGGAGCCTCCAGGTCGCGGTCGCGCAGGTTGTAGCGGCGCAGGAGTTCCTCCGGGTCGGGTCGCCCCTCCTCTCGTCCGCGTTGTTCTTCGTCGGGTGGTTGCTCAGCCATCATGTTCCCGTATTCTCGTTCCGCGCTCCAATTATGCTGGCGCTCGAAGGGCGCGGTATGAGAACATTCCCATTCCGCGCCTCTGAGCGCCATATACAATATACAGTGTCATGGGCAGGGTTAGCACTGCTTCACGTTCTGGCCTGGGCCGTCCAGCGCCAGGTTTAGAGCGAGCACGTTGACGTAGGACTCCCCGAAAATGCCCAGGAAGCGCCCCGTTTCGTTAGACGTGACCAGGTTGGTGACCGCCTGCTGGCTCATCCCGCGTGCCGCCGCCACGATAGGTACCTGGTACAGCGCCCCGGCAATCGAGATGTCCGGGTCGAGCCCCGAGCCAGAGGCCGTCACTAGATCAACCGGCACGGGACCCGCTGGCACCGGCAGATTCGCCTTCTTGAATTCCGCCTGTAATGCTGCGACGCGCTGCTGCACATCCTGTTTGAGCGTGGCGTTGGTCGGGCCCAAGTTCGATGCCGTTGAGTTGTCGGCCGCATAAGGCTCGGGCGTCCCGGTCGATGGGTTGACGGTCACCGAGGGCCGCCCGTGGAAGTACTGGGGCAGCGTCCAGTACTGCCCGATCAGCTCGGAGCCGATTACCTGCCCCTTAGAGTTGCAGAGCAGGCTGCCGTTGGCGGCGTGGTTAAAGAATACCTGGGATAGGGCCGTCACCACTCCGGGGTAGAGGAAGCCGGTCACGATCGTCAAGATCACCGTCAGCACCACCGCCGGGCGCAAGTACTTCATCCAAAATGTCTTCATCTCACGTTTCCTTTCCTTACCCTAACGTCAGGTGCAGCGCGACCAGGATCAGGTCGATGGCTTTGATAAAGATGAACGGGGCGATGATGCCACCGATGCCGTAGATCAACAGGTTACGGCGCAGCAGCGGGCCTGCCCCGATGGCGCGGTACTTGACGCCTCGCAGGGCCAGCGGGATCAGTGCCACGATGATCAGCGCGTTGAAGATCACCGCCGAGAGCACCGCGCTGTGCGGTGTCGCCAGGTGCATGACGTTCAGGGCCTGCAGCTGCGGGTACGTGATCGAGAAGGCTGCCGGGATGATGGCGAAGTACTTGGCTACATCGTTGGCAATGCTGAAGGTCGTCAGCGCGCCGCGCGTGATGAGCAGTTGCTTGCCCACCTCGACTACCTCGATCAGCTTGGTCGGGTTGGAGTCAAGGTCGACCATGTTGGCGGCTTCTTTGGCAGCCTGCGTGCCGGTGTTCATGGCCACGCCCACGTCCGCTTGGGCAAGGGCCGGCGCGTCGTTGGTGCCGTCGCCCGTCATGGCGACCATACGCCCGCCGGTCTGCTGCTCTTTGATGAGCTTCATCTTGGTTTCCGGCGTGGCCTGCGCCAGGAAGTCGTCGACACCCGACTCTTTAGCGATGGCGGCGGCCGTCAGCGGGTTGTCACCGGTGATCATGATGGTGCGGATGCCCATCTTGCGCAGTTCGTCGAAGCGCGCGCGCATGCCGCCCTTGACGATATCCTTTAGCTCGATCACGCCCAGCACGCGCGCGTGGCTGTCCGCGCCATCGGAGCCATCCACCGTCTCGGCCACCACCAGAGGCGTGCTGCCCGCGCTGGCGATGCCGTTCACGATCACCTTCAGCTCGTCGCTAGAAGTTCCGCCGTGTTCTGCGACGTAGGCGGCCACTGAATCACCTGCGCCTTTGCGAATGGAATGCATCCCACCCTTGCCATTACCATTGTGCGCGCCGTTCATATCGACGCCGCTCATGCGCGTCGTAGCCGAGAACGGGATAAACTCGGCTCTTGGGTCTACTTCGTCGGTGAAGCCGTACTTCTCGCGCGCCAGCGCCACAATCGAGCGGCCCTCCGGCGTTTCGTCCGAGAGGCTGGAGAGCATAGCGGCCTCGGCCAGGTCGCGTTCGTCCACACCATGCAGCGGCACGAAGCGCGTGGCCTGGCGGTTGCCGATGGTGATGGTGCCGGTCTTGTCCAGCAGCAGCACGTCCACATCGCCCGCCGCCTCCACCGCGCGTCCGCTCATGGCCAGCACGTTGCGCTGCACCAGGCGGTCCATGCCCGCGATGCCAATGGCCGACAGCAGCCCGCCGATGGTCGTCGGGATCAGGCACACCAGCAGCGCGATTAGCGTCGTCACCGACACCGCCTGGCCCGAGTAGATGGCGAAAGGCTCTAGCGAGACTACCACCAGCACGAAGATGATCGTCAAGGCGGCGATCAGGATGTTCAGTGCGATCTCGTTGGGCGTGCGCTGGCGCTTGGCACCCTCCACCAGGGCGATCATGCGGTCCAGGAAGGTCTCGCCGGGATTGGCGCTTACCTGCACCACGATCCAGTCGGAGAGCACGCGCGTGCCGCCCGTCACGGCGGAGCGGTCGCCCCCGCTCTCGCGGATGACCGGCGCGGACTCGCCTGTGATGGCCGACTCGTCGACCGAGGCCACACCCTCCACGACATCTCCATCGCCAGGGATCACCTCGCCAGCCTCAACCAGCACCAGGTCGCCCTTGCGTAGCTCAGGAGCGGCGATCTCCTCGACCGGGCCTGAGCGGTCGGGGCTGGTGAGGCGCTTCGCCATGGTGGTGGTACGCGCCCGGCGCAGCGTATCGGCCTGCGCCTTGCCGCGCCCCTCCGCCATGGCCTCGGCGAAGTTGGCGAAGACCACCGTGAACCACAGCCAGACGGCCACCGCCAGTACGAAGATTGTCTCGTAGGTGAGGGTAGTACGAGAGAAGCTCGCGGTTGGCTGCGTGAAGAGCAGGCGCACGAACTCGACGGTCGTGATGACGCTGCCGATCTCCACCACGAACATGACCGGGTTCCTGACCTGCACGCGCGGGTCTAGTTTCTTGAACGACGCTGGGATGGCGGCGCGGATGATCGTGGGGTCCCAGATCGAGATGTCCCCCTTGCGCCGCGTCTTCCACTGTTTGACTTCTAACTCATCGTTTCTCATATTGGTTTGCATCTTCAGAACACCTTCCCTGCATGCATCAGCAGCTGTTCGATGATCGGCCCCAGCGCGTAGGCCGGGAAAAAGGTCAGCG
Source organism: uncultured Chloroflexia bacterium (assembly GCA_963731975.1). Lineage (GTDB taxonomy): Bacteria > Chloroflexota > Ktedonobacteria > Ktedonobacterales > Ktedonobacteraceae > CAVSXS01. Next base: position 416,180 of record CAVSXS010000001.1, read on the forward strand.
CGCCAACGATCAGGATCACGCCGATCAGCAGGCCGACAAAGAGCGGCGTGGTGGTGGGGAAGGTCCCCAGGCTAGCCGGCACGACCCGTTTCTTTACCAGCGCGCCGCCCAACGCCAGCAAGGGGATGACCTCAGCGAAGCGACCTATGAGCATGGCAAAGCCCAGCGTCCAGTTGTAGAAAGGAGTGTTACCGTTCAACCCCGCAAAGGCCGAGCCGTTGTTACCATTGGTAGAGGTAAAGGCGTACAGGATATCCGTCAGCCCGTGCGGCCCCAGGTTGCCTGCCCCGGTCGTCAGCCCGGCCTGGCCCGCCGGGAGCACCGTGGCGACCGCAGAAAAGCCCAGGATCACCAGGGGCGAGACCAGCAGGGCCAGCACCGCCATCATGATCTCCTTGCGCTCGATCTTCTTGCCCAGGTACTCGGGCGTCCTCCCTACCATCAGGCCTGCTATAAAGACCGCGATGATGGCGAACATCAGCATGCAGTACAGCCCAGCGCCGACCCCTCCAAAGATGATCTCCCCCAGTGCGATGTTGGCGATCAACACCAACCCGCCTATTGGCGTGTAGCTATCGTGGAAGCTCATCACTGTACCGGTCGAGGTGGCCGTCGTGGTCACCTCTTGCAGCGACGATATGGTGATGCCGAATCTCACCTCCTTCCCCTCCATGTTGCCGCCTGCCTGCGTAGCTGTAACGGCCTGGTTGGCCCCCACGCTTGCCAGGATGGGATTGCCTGCCTGCTCAGCAGGAATGACGATGAATACGCCGATCACAAAGAGGATGGCCGAGACGATCCACAGTACCCAGCCCTGCTTCGTGCTTCCTACCCATTTACCGAACATGTAGAACAGGCCTGCGCCGAGAGAGATCTCCTCGAGGATGATGATCAGAGCGGTAAAGGCGTTGGGGTTCTCGAAGGGGTGAGATGCGTTGACGTTGAAGAAGCCGCCGCCGTTGGTGCCCAGGTCTTTGATCGCCTCCATCGAGGCCACCGGCCCCTGGGCGATGGTCTGCGTCTGCCCGTTCAGCGTATTCACGACCGTGTAGGCATTGAAGTTCTGGATCATGCCTTGCGAGACGAAGATCAGCGCGACCACCAGGCAGATGGGCAGCAAGATATACAGGGTACAGCGCACGAGGTCCACCCAGAAGTTACCCAGGTGCTGGGCGCTGCGGCGTGCGAGGCCGCGCACCAGCGCCACCGCCAGCGCGATACCGGCAGCAGCGGAGACGAACTGGTGAAAGGCCAGGCCGGCCATCTGGGTCAGGTAGGTCATGGTTTGCTCGCCGGTATAGTTCTGCCAGTTCGTATTGGTCGTGAAGCTGGCGGCCGTGTTGAAGGCAAGTTGCGGCTCGACGTTGGGCAGGCCCTGCGGGTTGAAGAACGGCCCCTGCCACTGCTGGGTGCGTTCGAAGGCGTACAGGAGCAACATGCCCACCACGCTGAAGATCAGCACGGCGATCATGTAGCCCGTCCACTTCTGCTCCTCCTCCGGGTTGATACCGGAGAGCCGGTAAAAGAAGCGCTCCACGGGCACAAAGACAGGCGAAAGCCAGGTGCGCTCCCCGTTGAAGACCTTGTACATGTACAGGCCGATCGGTTTGGTCAGCAACAGTACGATGATCAGAAAGATCGCTACCTGCAGGACACTGTTGGGTGTTACAGGCATAGGATTACCCTCACTTTTTTACTTGAAGACGACGCTAAAATTTTTCGGGCATGAGCAGGGCGATAATGAGATAGACCAGCACGCCCAGCGTGACGATGCCCACCAGGATGTATTCCAACGCTGAGTTCATATGAACCTTCCTTTCCTACAGGCGCTCACAGCCTTCGGTGAAGCCGATGAACAACACAAACATGATGATGGTCACCAGGATAATGATCACATCAAGCATGCAATTCCTCCTCATCTGACAAAACAATTGCAGTATTTTTTTGATCTTCCGGTTCGATGACGGGTAGACCTTCCCTACGTAGAGCGGCCTCGCTTGCCAGCCGCAGGATGGCCTCCATCGGGAACGGTTTGGGCAGGTAGGCCAGCGGGTGAAACTCAGTGAGACGCTGCGGGCTGACGCGCACTGCCGAGAGCACGACCACCGGAAGGCGCGGCGTATCGCCCTCCATCGAGAGTGGATGTAACCATCCCTTCCGCTGTGCAACGCGCAACACCTCCCAGCCCGTCTGATCGGGCAGGTTGATGTCCAGCAGCACAAGATCAATAGGCGCTGTCCGCAGCGTGTCAAGCGCGGCCTGCGCATCGTCGGCGATGCTGACTTCGTGTCCGCGCGCCTGGAGATTGCGCGCCAGCAAGTCACGCAGGACATCATCGTCCTCCACTAGCAAGATGCGTGCTGCGGGCATGTGATACATCTCCTTTCTACAAACTCAACCTTCTGCGATGTTCTTCTGTGCGAATCCAGAGCAATTCCTCCAGCCTATTCGTGCTCTGCGCCGCCTCTTGCTCGGTGCCGATGGGGCACTCCTCATGCCTCAAGCGTTGTTGCAGCCAGCACCAGGCTCGTGCTACGAAGTTCTCCACTGCCCGGCGTTCGAATTGCTTTGCCAGGCGCAGCACCAGCAGCGAGGCGGGCGGCTGCTCGAGTAAGCGCTTGAGCTGGTGAGTTTCCAGCAGAGCTTCGCGCCCGCTTCGGCTCGCCAGCACGATCGCGTTACAACGCATCTCATGTGTGAGCATCATAATACTCTGCACGGCGTCGATGGTGAAAACCTCATATGACTCGAGCGCGACGCCAAAGCGGTCGGCTTTCCACCTGATCGCTTCTAGAAAATCCCTGGACTGCTGAAGGTGTTCCGGGCGAAGCCCCGCATGTTCTGGTTTCTCCGGCCTGGAGACAAGCGATATGGCAACCAGCGTGGCCGCGCTCTCATCCGCCATGCGGACTATGGCGTCAATAGCTTGCATGTCAATGCCCCAGGTAAAGGGCACCAGCCAGCGGATCGTATCCATCAAAACCCTCCCGAGCACGGAACGCTTGCGCGGGATTATCCATGGTGTCCCCCTCGCGTTTCATGCTACATTTTAGTATAGTACGAGGGATGTAAGTGTGCGTACAGGATCGCGAAGGAAGTGATATGGATATTCTCATCGTTGCGAGAGGATACCTCAAATATCGCTCAAGATCGGCTCCGGCACTCATCTCTGCGCCTGCCTTGAGATTTTCCAGACCATTTTCCTGTGGCTCCAGTTTATATTTTGAGCCTGCATGTTTTATACTCTTTTTAGAAGAGGGTTGCCCCTATTCACCAGTTATGTTATGCCGACGGGGAAAGGTCGCACAGGTATGCGTAATGTTGAACGTGTTTTGCCGGTTCATGAGAACAAAGTGTTCCGCTTGCTCCGGTTTTTGCTCGATACACTGCTGGCATTCGTAGGCTCCATGCTGGTCACAGCCATCATCTATTTTTTTCAGCTTTATCCGCGCATTCCCAACATTTCAATCATCTACCTGCTTGTGGTCATGGCACTAGCAACCACGCGGGGTCGTTACGCCGCAATTCTTGCATCTTTCGTGGCCTTTCTCGCCTTCGATTATTATCTCGTGCCTCCCCTGTATGTTTTTACCGTCAGCCGCGTGGAAGAATGGATAGCGCTGTTTGTTTTCCTGGTGTCCGCTCTGTTGACCAGTCAACTGGCGGTTTCGCTGCGTAACCGCGAGCGGCAAGCGAGCCGCCGGGAGCGTGAGACACGCCAGCTCTATGACCTGTTGCGCGCGACTAACCAGGAAGCAGAACCCGAACGCCAGCTTCAAGCAATTGCCCAGGCGGTAGTTGACGTGTTGTCTTCCTGGGGTGTGCATGATTGCGCAATTCTCCAGCCGGATATCGCGGGTACATTACAGGTGCAGGCAAGTGCCTATCAGCCTGTTGGGCAGATTGCGCGCTCCTCCGATGAGCAGGCCATCACCGCCTGGGTGATGACGCATGGTCGCGCCATGGGCCTCTACGATGAAACCAGGCTGGTCGACTCTACCTCGGCCAGCCTGGTGCAGCGCGTTATTGTATGGAGTACCAGCGCTGGTCGCAGTGTACGCAGCTCTCTTCGTCTCATCCCGCTCAAATTGGGAGAGAAGGTCGTAGGAGTGTTGCGCCTGCGCGTGCTGGATGATGCAGGCCATTTCCCCCAGGAGGATCTGCTGGAAGAAGAGAGAACACGCCAGGGTTCTCCAACGTCCTTCTTCTGGACTTTTCTCGACCAGGTGACAGCGCTGGTCGAGCGCGCCCGCTTGCAGCAGGATAACCTGCGCATCGCCGTTTTACAACGCACCGATGCCCTGCGCGTGGCCTTGCTCTCGTCTGTCTCGCATGATCTGCGAACCCCGCTGACCTCGATTAAGGCAGCTGCGAGTACGCTCTTGCAGGAAGATGTGCAGTGGGACGAGGAGGCCCGGCGCGGCTTTGCTCAATCCATAGAACGCGAGGCGGACCGCCTCAACCGCCTGGTAGAGAACCTGCTCGATATGTCACGTATCGAGGATGGCGCGCTCGTACCGGAGCGAGAGGAGTATGCGCTCGTTTCGCTCATTCACGATGTGCTTGACCGTCTTACGACCCTCCTGGAAGGGCGCGAGGTGCGCACTGATCTTCCCGGTGACTTGCTGCTGGTCGATGTGGACTACTTGCAGATCGACCAGGTGCTGACCAACCTGATCGAGAACGCGGTGCGCTACACGCCCCCAGGCTCGCCCATCGAGGTGAGCGCGCGGATCGAGGAGGACGACGTCGTGTTGCGGGTGGCAGACCGGGGACCCGGTATCCCTCCTGCCGACCTGGAGCGCGTTTTCGACAAGTTCTTTCGCGTCCTGAGCGGCCAGCACCCCGGCGGCTATCCGATGGGGTCGGGGCTGGGGCTGGCCGTTTGCAAAGGACTGGTTGAGGCGCATGGAGGGCATATCTGGGCGGCGCTGCGTGAAGGTGGAGGACTGATTGTTTCGGTGCAGCTGCCCCGCAGCAAAAGCGCAAAGGAGGCCCTATGACGAAACATGGCGCGACCATCCTGGTGGTTGACGACGAGCGCGAGATCGTGCGCGCACTGCGGCGCAGCCTGGCCGCTCACGGCTACGCGGTACTCGTTGCCAAAAGCGGCGAGGAAGCCATTGAGATCGTCTCGCAGCAGCGCCCCGATCTGCTTCTGCTTGATCTCCTGCTCCCAGGCATGAGCGGCCTGGAAGTCTGCCGGCGGGTGCGCGAGGTGTCAAATATACCCATCATTGTGCTTTCGGTAAAAGATGCCGAACGCGACAAGGTCGAAGCGCTCGACCTGGGCGCAGACGATTATGTTGCCAAGCCTTTCGGCATGAACGAAGTGCTGGCGCGCGTGCGCGCTGCACTGCGCCACGTCGCACAACCGCTGAATGGTGCCGAGCCACAATTCCAGGTCGGCTCGCTCTCTATAGATTTTGCACAGAGGCGGGTGCTGCTCAATAACAATGAAATCGCGCTCACGCCCACCGAGTATGACCTGCTGAAAGTCTTCATCGAGTATCGTGGCAAGATTCTCACGCGCCAGCATCTCCTCAAAGAGGTGTGGGGCGCTCACGCTCACGCGCGAACGCACAGCCTGCATGTCTACGTGGCCCAACTGCGGCAGAAAATCGAACCGGTTCCCGAACACCCGCGCTATATTCTCACCATCCCCGGCGTTGGCTACCGCTTCAGCGACACCCTCGACAGCTAGCGCCGGTGAAATAGGAATGAACCCTCTCCGGTTGATGAGCCAATTGGCCAGATTAACATCTGTACAAATACCAGGCAAGCATGTAGAATGGACGAGAAACAATCACAAAGCAGACTTTACATTCAATAGGAATGAGGAATGGTAGACGTGCAAACTCCCGGCCACATGATCACGCTCTTGATTTCATGCCAGGACCAGCCAGGAATTGTAGCCTCTGTCTCCCAGTTTATCTTTGAGCATGGCGGCAACATCTTCCAATCCGACCAGCACTCCACAGACTTGCATCACGGCATATTCTTCATGCGGATCAGCTTTACAGAAGACAGTTTCAGGCTTGATCGAGCCGAGCTCACCAGGAATTTCACTCCCATCGCCGAGGCGTTCCACATGGATTGGAGCGTCCATTACTCACGAGATCGCAAGCGGTCGGCCCTTCTGGTCTCAAAAGATGACCATTGCCTCACAGACCTGCTCTGGCGCTGGAACAGCGGCGAGCTGGCAATGGATGTTGTCTGTGTGCTCAGCAATCACCCAGACCTGGAAATGCTTGCGCAGCGCTACCAGATTCCTTTTCATCATTTCCCTATCCGCAAAGAGCATCGCCAGGAAGACCAGCTGCACATGCTCGAATTCCTGCGTGACAGGGTAGATTTCCTTGTGCTGGCCCGCTATATGCAGATTCTGGAGCCTTTTTTTGTCAGCGCCTTTCCTCACAAAATCATCAATATCCATCACAGCTTCCTCCCGGCGTTTATTGGCGCGAATCCTTATCAGCAGGCATTCGAGCGCGGCGTCAAGATCATTGGGGCAACGGCCCACTATATCACCGAGAACCTCGACGAAGGACCCATCATTGCCCAGGATGTCATCCATTGCAATCACCGCGATTCGCTTCACGATCTTATGCGCAAGGGCCGCGATGTGGAGCGGAGAGTGCTCGCCGAGGCTGTGCGCCTGCATACCGAGGATCGTGTACTGGCGTATCAAAACAAAACAATCGTCTTTTAGTGCTTTTCAGCTTCGTCATTCACGCAGCCTGCGGCGATGATTCTCATTTTATTCTCCGGCGGTAGAACCATCATAGTAGTAAAAGGGGGGTATCATGCCCATCATCGAGGTGAGCGACTTAACCAAAATGTTCAAGACGCGCGAGCGCGCCGCAGGTCTATCGGGCAGCCTGCGCTCGTTTGTCGCGCCGCAGTACCACCTGCGCCAGGCCGTCAAGCCCATCAGCTTCACGCTGGAACGCGGCGAGGTGCTGGCCTTCATCGGGCCGAACGGGGCGGGCAAATCGACCACCATCAAGATGCTGACGGGTATCTTGCATCCCTCTTCGGGCAGCGCGAACGTGCTCGGCTTCGTTCCGTGGCGGCAGCGTCGCGCGCTGGCTTTTCATATAGCTAGTGTCTACGGGCAGAAGTCGCAGTTATGGTATCACCTGCCGCCGCAGGACACCTTCGACCTGTTGGCGCGCATCTACGAACTGGATATGCAGGAGTACCGCAAGCGGCGCGAGTTCCTGATCGACAGTTTCGATATCCGCGAGTACATTCGTACGCCCGCGCGTAAACTCAGCCTGGGTGAGCGCATGCGCTGCGAGCTAACGGCTGCCTTGCTGCACAAGCCATCCGTCGTCTTTCTGGACGAGCCGACCATCGGGCTGGATGTCATCGCCAAGCAGCGTATCCGCGACCTGATCGGTCATCTCAACACGGAAGAAGGCGTGACCGTCTTTCTCACTTCGCACGATGCCGGGGATATCGAGCAGGTCTGCCGCCGCGCCATCGTCATCAATCACGGCGAGATCATCCTGGATACGCCCGTCGCGCGTCTCAAACGCGACTACCTGCGCGTGAAAACGGTCGATATGCTGCTGGAAGAGGAGGCGACCTCGCTGCTGAAAACTGAGAGTGGGAAGCATCGCCTGAGCATCCAATCGTCTAGCTCAATTCACGAGGAACTGCTGGATGCTGCCGGAGTGCAAGTCCTCAAGGCGAAGGGACATGGCTTGAAGCTGGCGATCGACACGGAGCAGGCGCCGCTGCAGCCCATCATCGCCGCCATTATGCAGCAGTGCCACATCCTTGACATGACCATCTCCGACCCGCCCATGGAGGAGATCATCGCCGATATCTATGGCAAAAAACGCACTGAACCAGAAGCACAAGCACTCGTAAGGGGCAATTATGAACTTTAACGACCAAACCCGGTCATGTCATCCTGAGCGCAGCGAAGGATCTCGAATCCCGGCGAGTCAGATCCTTCGCTGCTGCTCAGGATGACATGGCATGACCGATGTTAGTTGTTCAAACTCATCATTGCGCCCAACACGGATACGTCCGCACCAGGCATATCGGCGAGGGGAGCATTAGCGTATGGACACATCGATACAACGACGCGGCAGCGGGCGACGGTTGCGCCCCTCGTTCCAGAAATACCTGGCCGTTTTGCGCGTCAGTGCGGCGAGCAACCTTGCGTATGTGCGAGAGGTGCTGTTTCGTGCTGTGTTTCTGGTCGTGCTGGTCTTCATTCTCGGCCAGCTCTGGAAGACGACCTATTCGGCACGTGGAGCGAACGTCATCAGCGGCTTCACGATCAGCGACATGGTGTGGTACCTGGTGGCGGGCGAGGCTATCGTCATGTCGCTGCCCGCGCTGACGAGGCGCATCGACCAGGAGGTGCGCTCTGGGCAACTGGCCTACCTGCTGGGTCGGCCGTGCAGCTACGTCTTCTACAACTACGCACAATACCTGGGGGAGCGCCTGGTGCGCCTGGCGTTCAATGCCGTCGTTGGCGCGGCGCTGGCGTTCATCTTCGTCGGGCCGCCGCACTTCACCTGGATGGGCATACTGGCGTGGCCGCTCGTGGCATTCCTGGCGCTGGGCATCGACTTCGTGGCCTACTTCAGCATCGGGCTGCTGGCCTTCTGGACGGAGGATACGCAGCCGTTCACGCTGATCTTCAGCCGGCTGACACTGGTGCTCGGCGGCGTGATGGCTCCGATCGACGTCTTCCCGCAGCCGCTGCGCTCCATCGCCCAGGCGCTGCCGTTCAGCGCCATACTCTACGGTCCGTCGCGCACGCTGGTGCATTTCCAACTGGCGCAATTCGGCTGGCTGGTGTGGCAGCAAGTGTTGACGCTGGCGGTCGGCGGCGTGGTTGTGTTTATCGTCTATAGCATCGCCATCAGGCGCGTCAATATCAACGGAGGGTAGTGTATGACGTATAGGACCATCTCTATCGCGGCTGTTCAAGGCAGGTTGGAGCACAGTGCGCTTCGTCGGGACCTACGTCGTTGCCAATTTGCAGGCGGCCATGGAATATCGCGTGGCCTTTGCCATGCAGATTGTCACCATGATCGCCAATGATAGCCTGTGGCTGCTCTTCTGGTGGACCTTCTTTCGCCAGTTCCCGCTGGTGAATGGCTGGCAGAGCACGGATGTGATCGTCATCTGGGCAGTTGCAGCCGCGGGTTTCGGTATTGGCATGAGCGTCTTCGGCAACGCACCCAACCTGGCCTCGCTCATCATGAACGGCGGGCTTGACGCCTACCTGGGGATGCCACGCTATATGCTGCTGCACGTGTGCGTGTCTGCCACCGAACCTACCGCGTGGGGCGATTTCTTGTTCGGCCTGGGAGCCTACATCCTTTTCCTGCATCCTGGCCTGGGTCAGATCGCGCTGTTCCTGCTGCTTTGCCTGATGGTCGCGCTCATCTTTGCCTCGTTTGTGGTGGTGCTCGGCTCGCTGGCCTTCTTCCTGGGCAATACCGAGGGGCTGACGAACCAGCTATTGGGCGCGCTTATCACCTTCAGCACCTACCCGATGAACATCTTCACCGGCGTGGTGAGACTGCTGCTCTTCACGGTTGTCCCGGCGGGCTTCATCTCGTTCGTCCCGCTGCAGTTGCTCAAGCACTTCACCCTGCCACTGCTGTCTGCTATGCTCGGCTTCACGCTGCTGTTTACGGCACTGGCCGCCGGACTTTTCCAGCTTGGCCTGCGCCGCTACGAGAGCGGCAACCTGATGGGGATGCAGAATTAACAGCATTGAGACAGGGCAAACCAAGGTTTGCCCTGTCTCAATGCTGTTAATTCAGTTTACGGCCCGCTCAGCGTGCAGCCGGTGATGTGGTTGTCCCACTCTTTCTGCACGTAGTAGGCATCACTGTTCCAGAGTACATCACCACCCTTAGAGTTCAACGTACCGAATATCCAGGCACACTTGTCGCCAATCTCATTCCCGCTCCGGTCGTACCATGCCGTCCCTTGCGGGTCGGTGGCCGCCTCAATCTGCTCGTGAGAGGTGACGTTGATGGTGCTGTCGGCATCCACGTCGCCATTTGGGCTATGCGTCACGCCGCAGGCCGAGAGGTTCGTGCCGGTGTAGGGCATGGCCGCGTACAGTGTGCTGCCGAAATTGGAGTGATAGGCGCAGAAGTACGAGAAACTGCATACGCCCTGCACGCAGATGTTCTCGTTTTTGGCAGTGAAGACGAAGAAGACGTTGTCACTGCCGGATTTCCAGCCGTTGACGCTCTGTGCGTGCGTCACCTCGCTCTGGATATTTGAGTCCTGCAATGTACCCGACGGGTACGCCTGCGTATCCACCCACGAGGCCGCAAATACCGCGTTGCTGGGGTCGCCTCCACCAGTTTGCGTGTACTGCGTGTTGTTGTGGTACAACGTCGACGAGCCTACATCTTTGAAATAGCGCGTAATCAGGCTGTTATACGTGGAACTGACATACGAACCCGTTGGCTCCCAGAAAATAGCGTACACGCTGGCCGTTCCCGCCATGACCGCTCCACCATGATAGGTGAGGTTGTTGGTGCGGGAGCGCGCGCCTGGCTGTGGCGCGTGCTGCTTTGTCACCATGACGTGTAGCTTCCCGGCAGATGCAGCGTTAGCGCTGAGCGGCCCCAGGAACGCCAATGCAAGCATGGCGATGGACAACAGTGGGAGCAAGAAGAGAGGTTTGATGGTGTGCTTCAAAGAAAGTTCCTCCTCTGAAACTAAAGATGTCGATCCGTACCCCAGCGGATATGGCTTATCCATCTGGCTAAGTATAGCACATGCCGATTACAATGAACTTTCGGCCATTTTCTATAAAAATGAAGGTGATTTGAAGATAACTGCCTGATAAATGATTAAAAGCCTGTAATACCCGTTAAATCAGCTTTTGAAAAGATGATGTCTTCTCATATCTGTGGTAGCCTTACATAAGAACGCTGTATCCGGCTCCATTGCATTTCCAGGCGCATAGAAGTATCATATCTTCAAAAGGCCCCAATTGGACTGTCAAGCGTTATGTGATCGGTGAAATGTAGTGGCACCCCTCGCGGGTGTCAGGGGTTAGCAGGATACCAGGAAGGAGAGCTGAGATGAAGAATGCAGGCGAGCAATCACCTGTGATTGCCCGTGCCAATCGCTCGTCCCGTTTCCTGGAATGGATATGGTTTGCGTGGGCAGCGTGGCTGCCATTTATCATACCCATGTTTGACAGCCTGTTCAAGGGACATCCAACGCCGCTTCAACTGATCGTCACCTTCCCGGGCATGGCTATCTTTGTTGTAGTCTACGTCTGGTCGGCATGGCAACTCGCAAAGCTTCTGAACGGAATGATGCACTCTCTGGACGCGCTCGATCGGTGGTGGTGGGTGCCTATTGTGATTCTCTCGACCCTCGCCACCACTTTGACGCTGCTCAACGGCAATTCCTGGTTGGGATTGTTCATATACACCAGTGCGATCACCGGTGGTCTCCTGCGCAATAAGAACCTTATGGCCATCATTGTGATTCTATTGGTAGACCTGCTGGCGTTTTTCTGCGCCCTTTCAAGTTCGGATAGCCTGGCAAATTTCGTGCAAGGCGCAATTTTGATTCCGGCTACAGGTGCGACGACCTTTGGCCTGTCGCGTACCGTCATGTCCGCGCGCGAGCTGCAACGCGCGCGAGAAGAGATAGCGCGATTGGCCGTTTCTGAGGAGAGGCTGCGTATCGCGCGCGATCTGCACGACCTGCTGGGACACAACCTGTCGCTCATCGCATTGAAAAGCGAGTTGGCGGGCCGGCTGGTGAAGGTCGATCCAGAACGAGCTGTAGAAGAGATTCACGATATCGAGCTTGTGGCGCGTGAGGCGTTGAGCGAAACACGCGAGACCATCTCTGGCTATCGCCAGCCAACGCTCCTGGCAGAATTGCACGGCGCAAAGGAGATTCTGGCCGCCGCCGGCATCGCCTGTGATTGCGAGATAGAAAGCATGGTGCTCCCCGCGACTATTGAGGCTGTGCTTGCCAGCGTCGTTCGTGAAGGCGTCACAAATGTGATCCGTCACAGCCGTGCGAAACAGTGTATCATCCGAGTCACCCAAGATTCCAGAAATGCAGGTGTCATCGTTCTCGATGATGGAAGACAGAAGACGAATGCACTGCAAATCTTCTCGGGAGCCGGCGGCAGTGGCTTAAAAGGGCTGGCCGAGCGCGTCGCCGTCTATAAAGGGCATCTTGAGGCGGGGGAGAACCCTGAAGGCGGCTTTCGCCTGGCCGTAAGCTTGCCGCTCAAAGGGGTGGCGACCGCCCAGATTGAGGAAGCACGCATTGACCGCGAAGCATCAAAAGAGGATGTAGAGCAATGATACGTGTCATGATTGCCGAGGACCAGGCGATGGTACGCGGCGCGCTCGCTGCCCTTCTCACGCTGGAAGGTGACATTGAGATCGTAGCGCAGGTTTCAAGGGGTGACGAGGTAGTAGCCGCCGCGGAGTTAGCATACCCCGATGTGGCCTTGCTCGATATCGAAATGCCCGGCATGGATGGCCTGGAGGCTGCCGCCGCCTTGCGCGACTCTGTCCCATCGTGTCGCGTGCTGATCTTGACGACCTTCGGGCGACCCGGCTACCTGCGTCGCGCCATGGAAAGTGGTGTGGTGGGCTTTCTGCTCAAAGACGCTCCCTCGGTTGAGCTGGCGGCTGCCATCCGGCGAGTCGTCGCGGGCGAGCGAGTCGTCGATCCCAAGCTGGCGCTGGCCGCTCTCAGCGAGGGGAGCAATCCCCTGACCGAACGCGAGCGCGATGTGCTGGCCGTGGCTGCGAGGGGCGCGAGCATCGCCGAGATTGCCACAAAGCTGTATCTCTCCGAAGGCACCGTTCGCAACTATCTCTCTGTCGCCATCCAAAAACTGCACGCCGCTAACCGCGTCGAAGCCGCTCGTATCGCCGAAAGCAAGGGCTGGCTGTAGTACAGGGCGATGGCAAGCATCGCCCCTACCCTCACACATTAGACCTCTTATGACAAATGTCATAGCGAAGTGCTGATGCACTGCACTACTCGTTTTCCTCGTTCCGATATATGCTTGAACCATAGAAGTTGTTAGCAAGTCGGCCAGTTGGACAAAGGCTACTCGCTCAAATATAAGGAAAGAGGTATCTTCTCATGAACACTTCAGTCAGCACTTTACGCAAGTTTCAGGTACTCGCCATCCTCGTACTGATTTTCGCCGACGGTTGCGATGTCGGTCAATTCTCACTGTCATCATTCGATGTATGGAGTGTTGGAGGCGTTATCAATATCTTGCTGCACGCCCTGGCAGGGTTCATCATTATGGGCTTCGGCATGCAGTTCTTCTACGCGCCGCAGCGCCTGGCCCCGCGCATCTGGATCAGCGCCTTATCCGCGCTCGCGGTTGTCGGCAACATCGTGATGGTTATCCTGGGCGCGACCAATCCCGACCCGAACTCCGTTGGCGTTCACTCCCCCGGCGATTGGTCGGTCGCGATCGCCATCACCGCAGGCGCGCTGCTCTGGTTTGCTACCCTGCTGGTGGAACGCACGCAGCCTGCAAAGGTCAGCCGCGAAGCGGTCGCGTAGCGTAACGAGATACAACGAGCGATTGCAACGCCTGTAGGGCGGACGCTTGCGTCCGCCCTACAGGCGTTGCAATCGAAGAGGCGAACGCTCTACTGTTTCTTCAGCTGCTCCAGGAGTTCAGAAAGGCGATCATGGGTGTCATTGAGGCCGCTTTCCATGCCGCTTTGGAGCATACCATCGCGGTCGGCGAGAGACTGGAAGACCGATTGTGTTGTGAGCCTGGTTCGTCCACCTGGCAATTCTTCGAGTTTCATCGTCTCCAGCGCCACATGACCCGTCTCCGGAAGTCCTTCAAACTCAAAGGTGTCAATAATTCGCTCGGGCGCGAGGATTTCGTGATACACGCCGTGGAATGCGTATGCGTTGCCCTGGGCGTCGCGTTGGATAAAGCGCCACTGACCCCCAGGTCTCACGTCCATCTTGTCAACTATGGTTGACAGGTATCTCGGCCCCCACCACTGCGAGAGAAGTTCTGGATTGGTGATCGCCTTGAAGACAAGCTCGCGCGGTGCATCGAATTCGCGCGTGATAACCACTTCCAGTTTTCCGGGTTCGGCTGTTACCGTCGTCTTATTCGTTGTCATCGTTCTTCGTCTCCTTCTTTTTTTCATTGGCAAGTACAATATCTAATGCGACAAAACGTTCTTCCCACCTCTGCCTCGTTTGCTGAACCCATGCTTCAAACTCAGACAGCATATGTGGGATTGAGGCGGTAGATATGCTGTTGGGCGCGTTTTTCCATCTCCACTAAATTTGCCTCACGCAAGACTTTGAGATGTTGCGAGATCGCTTGAGGGCTGATATGAAATTGCTCATAGATGGCGGTCGCCGATAACTCGCCACTTTTGGCAAGCAGTTCCAGAATGGTCCTTCTTGTAGGGTCTGCAAGCGCAACGAACATATCCATAAGACTATTATACACGATACGCTTAATTAAGTCAATGGTTTAGAATACTTTTGGGTCTTCGTTGCTCTACTCAACAGCCTTGAGATTAAAGTTATCCCATCGCGCTCCAGGGTCGGGCGCGCTTGCGGGCTTTCTGCGCCTCCTGGTAGTTGCCGAGTGCCTCGTATGCCTCGGCCTTGAGCGTCCAGGCGGGGGCGTAGCTGCGATCCAGCTCGGTTGCCTCGTTCAGCGCATCCAGCGCGGAGTAGGCGTGGCCGTAGCGCATCAGCGCCTCGGCCTTGTTGCACCACGCCACGACGCTGCGCGGGTTGACGATAAGCGCGCGGTCGTAAGCCTCGACCGCGCCGGGATAGTCGCGCAGGTAGGTACGGGCGTTGCCCAGGCCATTCCAGGCCGAAAAGCTCTGCGGCTCGTAGGTGAGCGCCTGGATATACGAGGTGATGGCGTCCTCCGGCAGGTTCATATTGAGCTGCGCGTCGGCTTTGCCGTTCCACGCCGAAACCGAGGCCGTGTCGAGCGTGAGGGCGCGTTCGAAGTGAACCAGCGCCTGCGAATAGCGCGCCAGGCGGTTGAGCGCCAGCCCCGTGCTGACCCACACGACCGGGTTATCAGGCTCGATCTCGGTGGCCTGCTGGTAAGCTTCGTAGGCTTTCTTGTAGCTCCCCTGGCTATAGAGCGCGGTGCCTTTGCCGTTCCAGGCATGGAAGTTGCGCGCGTCCATGCGCAGCGCCTCTTCGTAGGCTTGCAGCGCCTGCGTGTATTGCTGCTGTTTGAGCAGCGCGTCGCCCTCCTGGCATTTCTCACGCGCTCCTCCCGTGTTGGCGCGAATAGCCTGCTGGCGGCCGGTCGAGTCGCCCCGCTCTCTTCCCCCCGGCAAGGGGGCAGGAGTCAGTGGGTTCGGCGTGCCGCGCACCGCTGGCGTCTGCTTCGAGTCAGGCGAGGATGGCGAGGATGGCGAGGATGGCGTCAGGCGCGTACCCGCACCGGGCCGCAGGGCAGCGTCGAACATACGCAGGCACTCCATCATATCCACGTAACGTTCTTCCGGTCTGGAGGCCAGGGTGCGCAGAATCACCGCGTCCAGGGCGACGGGTAGTTCGTGGTTTAGCCTGGACGGTGGGATGACCGGCCCTCCGCCCGTCGAGTCGAAGGGGTGATACCCGGTCAGCATCTCGTACAGTACCACCCCGCTGCCGAACTGGTCGCTGCGCGGGTCCACAACCCCGCTGGTCTGCTCTGGGGCCATGTAGCCGACGGTGCCGCGCACGGTGATCGTCTTGCCAACGCGCGCTCCCGGCTCCAACGAGCGCGCAATGCCGAAGTCGGTAATCACGAGGCGATGATCTTCCTGGTGAATCAGGATATTTTCCGGTTTGATATCGCGGTGTATCACCGGGCGCGGGCGCGTATGCGCATAATAAAGCGCGCTGGCGAGCTGGTGAAAGCTGGTGATCGTCTCCTGAAGGGGCAGGGGGCCATTGGCCTTGGCCAGCCGCGTGCGCAGCGATCCCGCGTTATAGAGCGGCATGACCAGAAACACGCTAGGACCATCTTTGCCGTAGTCGAGGATAGGCGCGATATTCGGGTGATCAAGCGTCGCCGCGATGCGCGCCTCGCGCAAAAAATGCTCCTGCTCGATGGGGGTCGTTTTGCTTGGCAGCAGCACTTTGATGGCGATCCTGCGCGAGAGATTCTGATCGACGCCTCGGAAGACAGCCGCGTATCCCCCCTTACTGAGAAGCGCTTCAACGACGTAGCGCCCCGCCAGGGCCGTATGCAAGAGTGGTAATGCGCAGGCACGGCAGAAGAGATCGCTGTCCCGATTTTCATACCCACAGTCTACCAGGTCGGCGCAGCGCGGCATTCATCCTCCTCGGTTCTGTATCCGTCAAGCAAATAAACAGCGATAGGCATATGATGTATTATAGCAAGGTTTCGTGGCAGACGCACGATAAACGTATCGATGTAGGGAGTTGTCGTCACAGCTCCGGCACCTGTCGTTGTTCCAGCGTCTCTGCCCACTCCTGGCACGAGCGTGCCTCTTCCGTCCTTCCCAATTTTTCGAGCACAATCGCTTTGTTATACCAGACATCCGGCTCTTCGGGCGCGAAGGAGGTTGCCTGGTCGAACGCGATAAGGGCGTCATCCAGTCGGCCCAGCTTGAAAAGCGCCAGTCCCCTGTTATTCCACGCGGCGATATAGTGTGGATCGAGCGTGATAGCCTGGTCGAATGCGACCAGCGCCTCTGCATCGCGCCCCGCCTCGTGGAGCAGGCTCCCTTTGTTATACCACGCGGAGATCAGGCCGCCATCGTACAGCAGCGCCTGGTCATACGACTCCAGGGCGCTATCGTACATGCGCATGGCCGCGAGTGTATTCCCCCGATTATACCATGCGCTTGCCATCGTGGGGTCAAGTTGCAGGGCTGTATCGTAGGCTGCGAGCGAATCGGGGTAGCGTTTCAGGTCGCGCAGATCGTTGGCTTTATCGAACCAGATCAGTGCATTGGAAGGCAACATCTGCGCGGCGCGCTCGTGTAAAAGCAGCGCCTGCTCCGGCTCTCTCATGCGGCGCAGGATGTTGCCTTTAATATCCCACATGGAGGCATTGTCCGGCTCAAGCTCAAGAGCGCGGTCAATGGCCTGTAGCGCCTCGTCGTACATCTGCAAACCGAAGAGCGTATCGCACATGGCCTGCCAGATGATCCCCAGCGACGGGTCGAACACCAGCGCCTGGTCGAAGGCCAGCAGCGCCTCCTCAGGTCGATTCAGTTCGACCAGCGTCATGCCGCGCCCGCTCCATGCGAAGACGTAGTGTGGGTCGAGCGCCAGCGCCTGGTCGTAGCATTGCATCTCTTCGTCGTAACGTTGCAGCTCGTGCAGCACGTTGGCGCGCGAATTCCACAGTTCGGGATCATCCCTGCGTAGCGCCAGTGCTTCGTCGTAGGCTACCAGTGCCTCTTCGGGATAGCCCAGGTGTAGCAGCGTCGCGCCTCTGCCGCTCCATACCTCGACGAACGTATTGCCCTCTGCCAGGGCCTGGTCGTAAGCAGCCAGCGCGTCCTCATACGCTCCCAACTCGTAAGCTCGATCGCCTTCCTCCAGCCAGTTGACAGGAGGAGATGGCGTAACGGCCTCCAAGACTTGAGAAGACGACACAGCATCCTGTTCGGCGACGGGGGCGAAGACTGGCCGCACTTCGGTGCGCACATCCTCGTCGTGAAGCGATCCGACGTGAGCAGTTTCACTTTGTGGTGGAGCAACCTGTTTGCCTCGCGCCGCTCCCTGTTCCACTCGCACCGTCATACGCGGGCGCGCATCGCTCTTTGCCGTGCTTTCCAGCGAGGATTCCGCCTTGACGAGGAAGACGATCGGGCCATCCTGCCCGTAATCGATGACGTGGATGCTGCCTGGCTCGGTCACAGTACGGGAAAACGCAACGGCCAGTTCGGCATCTTCCAGGAAGTTGAGACGTTCTTCTTCGCTCATCTGGTTAGGCAAGAGCGCGCGAATAGTGACGGGGATATGCTGGTGCCGGTCCAACGCCTGTAATGTAATCGTGTTATGATCCTTGCTGAGAAGCGCCTGTACTGCATAGCGCCCTTGTAATAGTGCGCCTTGTATCGGTATTCCACAGTGAGCGCAGAAACGTGACCTTTCGGGATTTTGATGCCCGCAATCGACAGCATCCAAACACATCACCATTTGAGCGTCCCCCCTTACGAACCTTCCTTCGTACATATATATGCGAAACTGACCATAAATTGTATCACTACTGTATCGAATAGTACCGCATTTTGTCAACGTTATAATAGCTGTTTGAAGAGCAAGAGCGGCTTTTGCTCTTCTACTATGTCGAGTATTGTTTGAGGGCGGCCTCATGTATGCCTGGGATCACCCCTACTATAAACGAATCTAACAGGTATTTCCAACACCCAGCACTCCCTCGTGTAACGCTACTACTCACTAAGAGGTTCGCCAGATCCATTCAGCAGACGTGTCATCAGGTCGTACAAGGTATCGCGTTCCCTGGGTGAAAGGGGCGAGAATGACTGCGAGATCACCTCATTGTACACAGCGAGACCCTCGCGCAGGAGCGTCTCTCCGGAAGGCGTGAGGCGATGACGTATCGACTTTCCCGGCCCGCTGATGCGCTCAATCCACCCACGGGCCACCAGCCGACCCGCCAGGGCACCAAAAGATTGATCGGTCTGGAACGTCACCTGCGCCAGTCGATGCGCCGAGACGTTTGGATGACGGCTGATCGCGCGCAGCGCATCCCACTGCACAAGCGTAATTCCCAACGGCGCCAGCCTGGCATCGAGTGTGCGGTGGTGACGGTACTGCAAGCGTTTGACAGCCTGACCCAGGTCTTCGAGTGCGACAACCATGAGTATTCTCTTTCTTCATTTTACAAACATCCTTATACACTTGCTTATATAAGGATGTTTATGGTACAATGATGATACAAGCTTGTTTATATAAGCTTATTGATACAAGTATAGCAGTTTTGTCGTGGATGCCGCAAGCGCTTATCCTCCCTGAGGAATTGGAGCGTCGTTCGTCTCGCTTTCAAGATAACGTGAACAAAAAGAAAGGATGTATCACATGAGCACTTTCCCTACTTCTTCTCCCAGAACGCGAAGAGAGTCTTTCGTCGATGGCTTGACCGTGCGCGTCGACGAGCGAGGAAGCGGTCGTCCCATGTTCGTTTTGCATGGTGGGGGTGGACCGCAGACGGTGTTGGGCCTGGCTTCGGCACTGTCCACGCATGCACACGTTCTGACGCCTACTCACCCTGGCTTTGCGGGCGAGCCGCGCCCTGAGTGGTTCGACAGTATTGATGATCTCGCTCTCGCCTACCTTGACCTGCTCGAACGGCTTGACCTGCATGATGTCCTGGTCATTGGCTCCTCGATGGGCGGCTGGATCGCGACCGCCATGGCCCTGCGCGATACCACACGGCGGCTGAGCGGTCTCGTGCTTATCGATGCTGGTGGCATTCAGGTGGATGGGCATCCCATTGCCGATGTGTCCACCTTGACTCCTGATGAGCTAGCGGCCCTCAGTTTCCACAATCCGGCAGCCTTCCGCGTTGACCCGGCGACCGTGACCCCGGAACAGGTCGAGGCCCGCGCCGCCAACTTCCGGGCACTCTACATCTATGATCAGGGGCAGGGCATGGGTGATCTCAAGCTGAGACGGCGGCTCAGGCGCGTGAGCATCCCGGTCCTCGTGGTGTGGGGAGAGAGCGATCGCGTGATCGACCCTGAGTATGGCCGTGCCTATGCCCAGGCATTCCCTCACGCTCGCTTCGAACTCATCCCAGAAGCTGGTCACCTTCCGCAGATCGAGCAGCCTGAACACCTGAACGCCCTCGTGCAGAAGTTCGCGGACAGCATCGCTACTACGCCGTAGGTCGCAGGAACGTTCGAGGAAGGTTGAGCAAGACGCGGTCGCCCCCGGAAGGTGTAAGATGATGCGCCGCCTCATGTTATATAATGAACGTGGCAAGAGACCTCAAACCATCAGAAACCACTTTTAGAGGATGAAACCATGACAGCTCAACCAGATGTATTTGGCGCGCGTAGGCAACTGCGCGGCTCTTTTGGCACGATTACCTACTACGCCCTCGATGCGCTAACCAGGCGTGGCATTACGGGAATAGAACGCTTACCCTTTACCGTCAGGATAATCCTGGAGAACGTACTACGTCACGCCGGCGGCGAGATCGTTACCGAGCAGGAAGTTGAATCACTGGCGCGCTGGACACCGGGTCAATCCACGCAGGATGACGCGGAATACCCTTTCATGCCCGCGCGCGTGCTGCTCCAGGACTTCACCGGTGTGCCCGCTGTGGCAGACCTGGCCGCCATGCGCTCGGCGGTGTCGCGTATCGGTGGCAACCCGCACAAGATCAACCCGCTCGTTCCAGCAGACCTGGTGATCGACCACTCCGTGCAGGTTGACCTGTTCGGCTCAACGCTGGCCTTCCAGCGCAACGTCGAACGCGAGTACGAGCGTAACAGCGAGCGTTACGGCCTGCTGCGCTGGGGTCAACAGGCGTTCAGCAATTTTCGCGTTGTGCCACCGGGAACCGGCATCGTTCACCAGGTTAACCTGGAATACCTGGCCTCGGTCGTCATGACGCGCGAGGAGCAGGGCGAGACCATCGCCTACCCCGATACGCTGGTCGGCACCGACTCCCACACCACCATGATTAACGGTCTCGGCGTGCTGGGTTGGGGCGTAGGCGGCATCGAGGCTGAGGCGGTACTGCTCGGTCAGCCCACCTACCTGCTCAATCCGGAGGTGATCGGCGTGCGGCTAAGCGGCGCGCTCCCCGAAGGCTCGACCGCGACCGACCTTGTGCTGACGGTGACGCAGATGCTGCGCAAGCGCGGCGTCGTCGGTAAGTTCGTAGAGTTCACCGGCTCCGGCCTGAGCTACATGACAGTGGCCGACCGCGCTACCATCTCCAATATGTCGCCCGAATTCGGCGCAACGGCCACGCTCTTCCCTGTGGATGAAGAAACGCTTCACTACCTGCGCACCACGGGGCGCAGCCCCGAACTGGTCGAGCTGGTGGAGCAATATATGAGAGCGCAGGGACTCTTCCGCACCGATGATTCACCAGAACCGCAATTCGATGACCTGCTCGAACTCGACCTTGCCACCATCGAGCCGAGCCTGGCGGGGCCGCGCCGACCTCAGGATCGCGTCCCCATGCAGAACCTCGGCAAAGTCTTCCGCGAAGCCTTCGCTGACCGTTTCGTCCCGGCACAGATCAATCACGTGACCGAAGACGGCTTGATCCGCCTGGGGTCTGAAAGCAACGACACAGAACCTGACCCCGTAGCCCAGAAAGAGGACGCGGACAAGGCGCGCACAAAGGGCAAGCATGGCGAACACAACGAGCACAACGGCCATGTTCATGACGTAGTCGTCGAAATGGGCAACACACAGGCGCACATGACCGATGGCTCGGTCGCCATTGCCGCCATCACGAGCTGCACCAACACCTCCAATCCATCCGTGATGGTCGCGGCTGGCCTGCTGGCCAAGCACGCCGTCGAGCGCGGCCTGAGCGTCAATCCGACCGTCAAGACCAGCCTGGCCCCTGGTTCGCGCGCCGTCTTCGACTACCTGGACAAGGCCGAGCTGGTTCCCTACCTGGAGGCACTGCGCTTCCACCTCGTCGGTTTTGGATGTACTACGTGTATAGGGAATAGCGGCCCGCTGCCCGAAGCGGTCGCCGAGGCCGTGCAAGACAACGACCTGGTGGTCGCGGCAGTCCTGAGCGGCAACCGCAACTTCGAGGGGCGCATCCATCCCCAGGTGCGCGCCAGTTTCCTGGCGTCGCCGCCCCTGGTGGTGGCCTTCGCCCTGGCCGGCACGGTCGATATCGACCTGGCGCACGACCCGGTCGGCTATGATTCCAACGGCGAGGCGGTCTACCTGCGCGACATCTGGCCTTCTAAGGAAGAGATACGCGAGGTCGTAGCGAAGGCCATCACGTCGGAGTTGTTTGAGAGGAACTACGCCTCTGTCTTCGAGGGTGATGAGAACTGGCGCTCTCTGCCCAACACGGAAGGCGAGCTGTTCAACTGGGAAGCCAGCTCGACCTACATTCAGGAGCCGCCCTTCTTCCAGAATATGGCCCCGGAACCACAGGGAGTGAAGGATATAAGCGGTGCGCGCGTGCTGGCCGTGCTGGACGACTCGATCACCACCGATCACATCTCCCCGGCGGGCAGTTTCAGCGCGACCAGTCCCGCCGGGAAGTACCTGCAAGAGCGCGGCGTCGAGCGGCGCGACTTCAATACCTATGGCGCGCGGCGTGGCAACCACGAAGTGATGGTACGCGGCACCTTCGGCAATATTCGCCTGCACAATCACCTGGCGAACGGCAAAGAGGGCTACTACACCACGCACCAGCCCGGCGGCGAGGAGATGACCATCTACGACGCCTCCATGCGCTACCAGCAGGACGGCGTGCCGCTGCTCATCATCGCGGGCAAGGAGTACGGCTCCGGCAGTTCCCGCGACTGGGCCGCGAAGGGGCCGCTGCTGCTCGGTGTGCGCGCCGCCATCGCCGAGAGCTTCGAGCGCATCCACCGCAGCAACCTGGTGGGCATGGGCATCCTGCCCTTGCAGTTCAAGCAGGGCGAGAGCAAGGAATCGCTCGGCTTGACGGGCAAGGAAAGCTACGATATCGTTGGCCTCGCAAGCGGCCTGAAGCCGCGCCAGCAGGTGACAGTCAAAGTCACCAGGGAGGATGGCTCGACCTTCGAATTCCAGACCATCGCCCGCCTTGACAGCGCTATCGACGTGACCTACTACGAAAACGGCGGCATCCTGCTGACCGTCCTGCGCAGGCTGATGAAGGGGTAGCTACCAGACGAAAGAGGGAGAAGGAGCATGACGATGACATGGGAGACCTACCTTCAAGAGCAGCAACCCCGCTACCAGGAGGAGTTGCTGCAATTCCTGAGTATTCCCAGTATCTCGGCGCTGCCAGAACATGCCAGCGCTGTTCAAGAGGCGGCTCGCTGGGTCGCCAACCGGCTCACGGCTGCCGGCCTGGAGAACGTGCAGACCTTGCCGACGGGTGGACACCCGGTTGTGTACGGGGAGTGGCTGCACGCGCCCGGCAAGCCGACGGTGATGATCTATGGGCATTTCGATACCCAGCCAGCCGACCCACTGGAACTGTGGACAAGCCCGCCCTTTGCGCCAGAAGTGCGCGATGACCGCGTCTATGCTCGCGGTGCCTCGGACGACAAGGGCAACATGTTCGTTCCCATTCTGGCCGTCGAAGCGCTGCTTCAGACCTCGGGAGCCTTGCCCGTCAACGTGAAGTTTTTTCTTGAAGGGCAGGAGGAAATCGGCAGTCCCCAGTTGCCGGCCTTCATCGCGCGCCAGCGGGACTTGCTGGCCTGCGATCTGGTACTCAGCGCCGATGGGGGCCAGTACGGCGAGCAGCAGCCCGCCTTACTGATTGCTTTCAAGGGACTCGCCGGTGCGCAGATCGATGTGTACGGAGCCAGCACCGATTTGCATTCTGGCGTCTATGGCGGAGCCGTTGCCAACCCTATCCACGCCCTGGCTCATATCCTGGACTCAATGCGCAGCCCCGAGGGCAAGATCCTGGTCGAGGGTTTCTATGATGCGGTCGTGCCACTCTCCGCCGGAGATCGCGCCGCCATCGCTGCCGTCCCGTTCGACGAGCAGGCATATAAAGCGGCTATCGGTGTCGATGCGCTGGTGGCCGAGCCTGGATACACGCCGCAAGAGCATCTCGCGGGACGACCGACCTTAGAGGTGAACGGCATATGGGGTGGGTTCCAGGGTGAAGGCACCAAGACCGTGCTGCCCAACGAGGCGCACGCCAAGATCACCTGCCGCCTGGTCGCCGACCAGGACCCGCTACGATCGTCGAACTTCTGACCAGGCATGTCGAGCGGCACACCCCGCCGGGAGTGCGGGTGGTGGTTCGTCACTTTTCAGCTACTGCCAGACCCTACTTGATCCCGGTCGATCACTGGGGCAACCGCGCCGCCTACGCGGTGCTGGCAGAGCTGTACGGCAAAGCGCCCTACATCATGCGCCTGGGCGCGAGCATCCCCGTCTGCGAAATGTTCCTGAGCATTCTGGGGGTCTACACGGTGAATTTCGGCTTCGCTCTCATGGATGAGCAGTTTCACGCTCCTGATGAGTTCTTCCGCCTGAGCAGCTTCCGGCGTGGGCCAGTGGCCTACGGCAGGCTTTTATACAGCCTGGGAGAGAAGTAAATCAGCTTATTGTTCTTCCTCTAATCCGTGCGGCTCCAGCCTATAAACGCGATTTGAGATATCAAGGTGAGCTATCATCCTCTTACCTCATCACAACATTTTCCAGAGCGTCAGCATAACCCTTCACATATTGAACCTGTTCCGGGCTGAGGTGTCTGACTGCCTGCACCTGCGCAGGTGTCAGATCATATTCGTGGCAAATCTCTACAACTGACATACCATTCTCAAGATGTCCAATGATACGATCGACAAAGACACGTGTCCCCTCGATGATCGGTCGCCCACTGTTGATAGTTGGGTCCTGCACAATTCCAGTGGAGATCTTTCGTATTCCTTGTAGAGCCATATGTTCCTCCTTCCGATAACTAAGTGTACCATACTCACCAAAAAACAACTATGCGTGGATAGTACCGCTTCCGGTTCGCTTGCAATCTCTGCTTGAATGCGCTACTCTAGACTCTGCCGGAAGAGCAACGCGACGACTCAGCCATTGCCCGACGTAGCCAGGGAGAGGTAACAGCGCATCATGCAGATTACTGCCACGCACAAGAAGGCCGTTGACCAGTATTATCATGATCTTGCAGCTTATCTGGAACAAGATGTCACGCATGAAACGGCGGTGAGATCGGCTTTCCAGAACCTGTTGGCGTCCTATGCCCCGTCTGCCAATTGGATGCTTATTCCAGAAGAGCCATTAGCCAATGGCAAACGGCCTGACGGAACGCTGCGCGACACCTTCAGGCTCCCACGCGGCTACTGGGAGGCCAAAGATACCAGGGACGACCTGCTGACTGAGGTTCGCAAGAAAATCGGCATAGGCTATCCTACAACCAATACCATCTTTGAAGATACGCGCCGGGCCAGTCCTGTACCAGAACCACAAAATCGCACTTGAGGTAGACCTGAGCAAGCGCGATCAGCTTGACCGACCTGCTTGACGGCAATTTTTCGACTACACCGAGCCGGATATCGCCACCTTTGAAGCATGCTGTCGATGAGTTCAAGCAGCGTATCCCCGACCTGGCGCAAGGACTGCTGGAGCGCATCAAAGAGGAACACGCGCAAAAATGCGCGCTTCGTCAGCGCCTTTGCCACATTTCTTGAGCTGTGCCGCACCTCGCTCGACCCGCAGATATGAGCCGCGAAACGGTCGATGAGATGCTCGTGCAACACCTGCTGACCGAGCGACTCTTTCGCACCATCTTCAACAACCCCGATTTCACGAATCGCAACGTGATTGCCGTCGAAATCGAAAAGGTCATTCGCGCCTTGACCAGCCGCGCCTTCAATCGCAACGACTTCTGAAAAGTCGCTGGATCGCTTCTATGTAGCCATCGAAGGACGCAGCAAAGACGCTGGACAACTGGACGGAGAAACAGCATTTCCTCGATACCGTCTACGAGCGTTTCTTCCAGGGCTTCTCGATCAAACAGGCCGATACGCATGGCATCGTCTACACACCGCAGGAGATAGTGGACTTCATGTGCGCCAGCGTGGAAGAGGTACTGCAACGCGAATTTCAGCACCTCGCTTTCCGACGCCGGGCGTCCAGATACTCGACCCCGTGTACCGGCACAGGTAACTTCATCGTCAACATCCTGCGCCGCATCGCGGGCAGCAACCTCGCCTACAAATATGCCAACGACCTCTACTGCAACGAAATCATGCTGCTGCCCTACTACATCGCCTCGCTCAACATCGAACACGCCTACTACGAGCGCACAGGTGAATACAAATCGTTCGAAGGCATCTGCTTCGCCGACACTCTAGAACTAGCAGAAGGCCAGCAGCCCTCGCTCTTTAGTCGAGGAGAACACCGAGCGCGTCGAGCGTGAAAAAGCAGCGCCAATTATGGTTGTGATTGGCAATCCACCGTATAATGTGGGCCAGGTTAACGAGAACGATAATAATAAGAATCGCCGCTATCCCGTCAGTTGATGAACGCATTTACGAGACATACGCTAAAGAACTCACAAGCAACACTACATACAAAAAGCTCTACGACGCTTATGTCAGGTTCTTTCGTTGGGCTACTGATCGCTTACAAGGCCGCGATGGCATTGTATGCTTCGTCTCAAATAATTCATTTGTCGATCAAGTCTGCCTTTGATGGTATGCGCAAGCATCTTCTACAAGACTTTACTCATATTTATCATATCGACTTGCATGGGAATATACGTAAAAATCCCAAGCTCTCCGGCACTACACATAATGTCTTTGGCATTCAAGTAGGTGTAGGTATTACTGTTGCTGTACGAGCCTCTCATAATCCTAATCGCGAATTTTACTATTATCGAGTGCCAGAGTATTGGCATAAACGTGAGAAACTCTTATTCTTGTCGGAGAAGGGCAGCATTACAACAATCGAGTGGCGGACATTTCAGCCAAACAGCAAAAATATATGGATCAATGATGGTTTGCACCCTGAGTTTTCTGACTTTCTGCCTGTTGGGACAAAACTGGCAAAATCATTGCATGCACATGAAACAAGCACTCTATTCAAGACGTATTCGCTCGGCGTTTCTACCAACCGGGATAATGTCGTTTATGGATTTGACCAACATATGCTCAAGCCTAGAATAGAACAATTTATCGATGAATATAATAGCGAAGTATCTCGTTGGGAAAGAGCAGGGCATCCAAAAAATATTGACGATTTTGTACGTTATGACAAAGTTAAATGGAGTTTGCACCTCAAAGGCGAGTTAAAACGTGGGAGGTATGAGACGTTTGACAATTCGCATATCCGACTTTCAATGTATCGGCCTTTCACAAAGATGTACCTGTACTTCGACCCCACATTAAATGATGCCCGATGCCTCCAACATCTCTTCTTTCCTACATCCACTACCGAACTCGAGAACATGACGATTGCAGTAAGCGATCACAGTCATCGCTCACCATTCAGTGCTATGGTAACTAATACTATCTCAGACCTACACCAACTTGCTTCAACGGATGGCTTCCAGTGCTTCCCCTATTATGTCTATACAGAGGATGGCAGTAACCGGCGCGAGAATATCACCGATTGGGCGTTAGCGTAATTCCAGGCAGCCTATGGCGAGCAAGTCACAAAGCTGGACATCTTTCACTCTGTCTTTGGCATGCTGCATCACCCACAGTACCGCCAGCGTTACGCCGAGAACCTCAAGCGCGAGTTGCCGCGTATCCCCTTGCTCAAGGAGCGCGAGGCGTTTGACACGTGCGTGCGCATTGGGCAGCAGTTGATGACGCTGCACCTGGAGTACGAGCAAGCACCTGAATATCCGCTCACGTGGCTTGAGAACAACGATATTCCCGTTAACTGGTATGTGAAGAAGATGAAGCTGACGCCGGACAAGAGCGCGCTGGTGTATAACGAGTGGCTAACCCTCTCAGGCATCCCTCAAGCGTGCTACCAGTATCGCCTGGGCAACCGCTCGGCGCTAGAGTGGATCATCGATCAATACCAGGTCAGCACCGACAAACGCAGTGGCATCACCAGCGACCCCAACCGTCTCGACGAGGAGCAATATATCGTGCGACTGGTGGGGAAAGTAGTCACGGTGAGCGTAGAGACGGTGAGGCTGGTGGAGGAGTTGGCAACTTCGGTGAAGCAGGAGCAGTGGATGAACGAGCTGGTATAGCAAGCCAGGCTGAGGTATGTCATCGGCGGGAGGCCCGCATGGAAGGTCGATTGAGGATATCACTCCTGGCGGCGGTTCAACCCCCAACGCTTTGGCGGCGGATAGACATAGCGGGCAATCGTCGTCGACACCCAGCCGATACAGAAGCCGAAAAAGACCATCCTGGTGGTCTGCGCCCTCTCACTGCCGCGGATCGTCCGTGTGAGTATCAGGACAACCGCCCAGGCGATAGCGAGCCCAACGCTGTAGCTCCAATAGTTTCTGTGGCGAAGCATCTTATACCCCGGTTCCTTTCCTTGAGAATATCGCAATATGCTATATCCATTACAACATTTGCTATGGCAATGTCAAGGGCTGAACCCCGCGAAAAAATGGTAAAGAGGAGCTGTCCTTTGTTTCTCTTCAGACCCGTGTGAGTTTTTCCGGGTTGGCTATGATGCGAATGCTCTGAATATGCTCTGCCTCCACATCAATGCTCAGGACGGAGAATACTTGATCGCCAGCGCGGACGATCAGGGCGGTTTGATTGTTGACTTCCTCTAACTCGACACGCGCATTCTCCGGCCAGAAGCGCCTCGTTCCCAGGCTAAAGCGTGCCACCGCATCGCGCCCGGCAATCGGACGTAGCGGGGCCTGTTTGAGTTTTCCACCGCCATCTGCCCACAGCGTCACATTTTCTGAGAGGAGGTTCATCAAGGGGGTTATGTCACCACCCTGCACCGCCTGGAGGTACCCGCTGAGTAGCTTCCGGTGGGTTTGAGGAGAAGCGGGGAAGCGTGGCCGGTGCGCGCGCAGGTGGAGCTTTGCCCGGCTGAACGAGCGGCGACAGGCCGACTCACTCTTAGCAAGCATTGTGGCGATCTCGGCAAACTCGTACTCGAAGACTTCGTGCAGCAGGAAGACGGCTCGCTCGAAGGGTTGGAGCTGTTCCAACAGCGCCAGGAACGCCAGCGAGATCGATTCGTCCCGCTCGACAAGCTCGGCTGGATCTTCTGAGGCTGGAGTCGTGGTGGTAAGGATCGGCTCGGGTAACCAGGGACCCACGTACACCTCCCGTTTCCGGCGCGCGAGTTGGAGTTGATCCATGCACAGGCGCGTAAGAATGGTAGTCAGAAACGCCTTGAGCGAGCGAATGGTTTCCGGCGGCGTGCCTTGAAAGTGCAGGTAGGTCTCCTGCACCATATCCTCGGCATCCATTGCACTGCCGAGCATACGGTAGGCGATGGCAAAGAGGTAGGGCCGGTAGCTTTCAAAAGATTCCATTCTGTCGCCTTTCTGCGCTACTTCAATTCAAACACAAACAGCGGATGGCCGACCGCCGCACGCTCAAACTCCTCAAGGGAAGAGTCCGCGGTGACGCCGAAGTAGCGAGCGAAGGGGTTGCGCTTGATATCTGCGCGCAACACGAGTGCCGCCTCGCCTTTGGGCAGTTCTCGTGCCGTGACCGTTTCAGCGCGACGCCCACGCGTGAGGATGGCCTCTCGCGCTGCCCGCAGATTGCGCACCCAATTCACCAGTCCATACGGGGAGGCCACATAGCGCTTCCCATTCTGCTCAAGAATCACTATCGGTGTCGTATGTGGCTGGCCGCTTTTGCGCCCGCGAATCGTGAGCAGGTACATGGGGTATTTCCCAGGTCCTACCAGCTTGACGCCCGCGCGCAGCAGGGTTGTTGTCAGAACATTTCCCACCTTTACAAACCGCGGGGCCTGATATGTTGTTGCCATAATTTCCTTCTCATTCTTTCTCGTAGAGATGTAGTCATTATAACCACCATTTGTGATCGTCACAAAGTAAGAGGGTTGAACTGTCCTTTTTGGGACAGCTTTCCTGTCTGATTTTCCTGTGGCAGCGCAAAATGTAGTGGCGACCCTTGCGGTCGCCAGGTTATCGCCAGACAAATGAAGCTTGGCAGTGTACTACTAGTCTGACCGTCTTCATTTGACGGATGGGTACAGATGTTTGAGTTTGATGCGGGCATCCGCCGTCGTGAAACGCCAGTCAATGGTGGCTTGCGCGTGATCACGCTGCTGTTGCCAGGCAGACACCCTGTGCTGTACTTGCTCCAAGGTGGGGATCCGCCCAGCCAGGCATTGGCGAGCCAGCACCGAGAGTTCAATTTCTGCCATATTTAACCAACTGCCGTGTTTGGGCGTGTAATGGATCTCCAATTTCTCGGTCAAGCGCCGCGCCTCCTGCGGTTCAAAGACTTCGTAGAACGAGGAGGGACTATGTGTATTGAGATTATCCATCACCAGCACGATTTTTTCGGCATCGGGATAGTGCACATCAATGAGCTCCTGCATGAAAGATGCCCAATCCTTCTTGGTGCGCCGCTTGCTCACCTGGATGACGCGCTTGCCAGCCAGGGGTTCACAAGCCACCAGCACACTGACCGTTCCATGCCGCTCATACTCATTGTCGAAGCGTTCTGGCTTTCCTGGTTCCATCGCGATACCCTCTCGCTTGTCGGAAAGCAATTGCTTGCTGCCTTCATCCATACACACTTGCGGATAGCGTGCCTCATAGGGACGATGATAGACATCCAGCACATCTTCCATATGATAGACAAACTCCGCATTCTTCTTGGGGGGGATACACCACTGCTCCTTTAACCAGGGTTTGAGTTCATTTTTTTTAGAGCCACGCGAATTGTTTCTCGCCCGACCTGCTCCACATAGCCCACTTCGACCATCTTGTGAGCCAGCAGCCGCACGCTCCACCGCTCTCGCCCTTCTGGTTTTTGGCCACACGACAGGGCGATCAAGTAGGCTTCGTGTCGGCCATTGAGAATGCGCTTCTCCGGGCGCGGCGGTTGCGCACGCCGATTGAGCGCATCGTCTAACCCGCTTTCCACAAAGCGCTGCCCAATGCGCCTGATCGTGGAGAGACTCACTCCAAAGGCTTCCTGGATGTGCTCATCCGACCAACCGGGACCATCGGGACCGCGATCGGCTTTGAGCAAGACCTGCGCATGGGCAATCTTGCGAGCACGCTCCTTTCCACGCCGGATCAGCTTTTCAAGCTTCTCGCGCTGCTCTCGGGCTAACTCAATGGGATATTTGGTCATACGGCTCTCCTTGCTGGAATGAAACTGACTTTTCCTCTTCCTTCAAGAATACTCTTTTTCTTCTCCTTTTTCAATTGAAGACGGTCAGATACTACGATAGGGCCACAGTCCTCGTCTCCGTCACGTGCATATCGTACTTCGCCAGTTCGCGGAAGAACGGCTCGACGGGGACGCACAGTTCCGGGCCGAAGGCTCCCCGGCGCGTGATCTCGCCGTTGGCCAGCATGCGCCCGGCGATGGCGAGCGGCGTGCCGGTGTCGTGCGCGCCCGCGCTGATGTTCCAGCGGCGATAGGGCAGCACTATCACCTGGTTGGTGATCTCCACGGGCTGGCCGTGCGCCTCGCCGCTCGTCACGACGCGCAGCACATCGCAGTCTTGCGGTTCGACCCCCTCAACGGTGGCCATGTCGAGCAGGCGCGCCAGTACTTCGCGCGGGGAAACCTTGCTGCCGCGTATGTCTAGCGGCTCGCCGCTGCCAAATCCCAGGTCTACCAGGAACTTGAGCTTCCTCATGAAGTCGGACGGGAAGGCGATCTTGAAAGAGACGTAGCGAATACCCTTGTCGCGGAACGAGAGCGGGAAGGTGGCGCATTCCGAGTGCAGTGAATAGATGGCGGTCGCGCGCCCCACCGGCAGGGGGAAGATCATATCTTCCTGCCCGCTCAAGGGCTGCTGCGCGTACCACACGCCGTCACGGTAGATCTGCGGCTGCTGTGTGAACTCGTCGAGAATGGTGCGAATGGAGTAGGGCGCGACGAGTGGCGCGATCGAGGGCGTCGCGTCGCTGCACCCTAGCTCTACCCTCATGCTGTACACCTGGTCGAGCTGGTCGGCGGCGGCGCGTGCAAGCAGGTTGGTGATGCCAGGCGTGCCACCCATGCCGAGAATGGCCGTAATGCCCGCGGTCTCGGCCTCTTCGTGCAGTGCCATCAGCTTGCGCGACATGTGGAAGAGGCCACCCAGGTCGGCGTAATGCACGCGCTCGGCGATGCACGCCTTGAGGATAGGCAGGTTAAAGGCGTAATCGACGGCGCTGAGCACCACATCCGCGCCACGCAGCAGCAAGCGCAGTCGTGCCTCGTCGTTCACATCGATCTGCCGCGCCTCGACCTTGTCGCTGCCCAGCGAGGCGACAAGTTGCTGGATGCGCGTCTCGTTATAATCGGCAATCGTAATCCGGTCGATCTCGTCATATTCGGTCAGCGCGCGAGCAGTGATGCGCCCCATCGCGCCCGCGCCGCCCAGCACAATGATATGCATGAGAGATGCCCCTTTTTACTCACATTAGCCGTGGGGGAAGTTCGGGTTGTCCATGACGATGATCTCATCGGGATGGCCCGCCACCTTTGCTTCATCAAAGAAGCTATCGACGCTCGTTCCATTGGCGATCTTTTCAGCGATATCGCTGGTCTGCTCGTTATCGCGCACGATGTTGCCATGAAACAGGATTGTGCCGGGGGGGAGATCAGCGTTGTTCGAGCCGAATTGCGTCAGGATGCCGACGACCTCCTGCTGCCTATCTCCCGCCTCGACGCTTACGACGACGCGCCGGTTAGCCTCGCGTACAATGCCGTCATCCGCCTCTTCTCCCGGATTGGGGTCGTATTGGTTCACCTGGATCAGGTCGTTGCCGAAGCCGGCTTGCTTGAGCGCAGCAACGGCTTGCTCTGCCTGGGCGCGTTCTCTATACACGCCTGCTATTTTTGTATACTCGTTTGTGTCCATCGGTCATTCCTTTCTCATATGTGGCTAACTCTACTACGCACACGCACAAGTCTCAGTTTCAATTTCTCCTGTCTTTTAGATGCGATTGCCCTGGCAAGACCAGGGAGCGGGGTGAATCGCCGTGCTATACTATGCTCAACGATAGTGTCCTATCACATCGACAGCCAGGAGCGACATGCCATTTCTCACGACATCACATACTACCATGTATTACGACGTATTCGAGGCGGATTGTGCCGCGCAGAACTCCTCTACAGCGAATGTGCTGCTGGTTCACGGCTTTGGAGGCACGCCTGAGAGCGACTTCGCGGGGCAGCTAGCCCGGCTGTGCCAGCATTTCCGCGTGGTCGCGCCGCACCTGCACGGTTACGGGCGCTCGACGCATCGAGCATCCTACGCGACCTCGTTCTACCGGGACGACGCGAGCGACCTGGCCGCCCTGCTCAATATGCTCGGTATTGAGCGGGTGCGCGTGCTGGGCTTCAGCGACGGCGGAATCGTCGGACTGCTGCTGGCTGCGCTCTATCCAGAGCGGGTGGAGAGGCTGGCCGTGATGGGCGCGCAGCCATCCATCACGGCGGAGAACGTCGCGGCCATTCGTCACTGGCTGGTCGAGCAACCCCTGCCGGATGAGTGGCGGGAGGAGCTGGCGCGGCTGCACGGGGAACCCTACTGGCGCGGCCTACCGTCGATGTACGTAGAGGGGCAGGCCGCGCTGGTGCAGGCGGGCGGCGTCATCATCAGCAGCGAAGAGCTGGCCGCCATACGCTGCCCGGCGCTCATCATGCATGGCAGGCGCGACAAGATCGTGCCTGTCGGTTACGCGCGCAGCATTCACGAGCAAATTCCTGGCTCGCAGATGCTGCTCTTCGACGCGGGACATGCCGCTCACCTGCGCTGCGAGCAGGAGTATACAGCAGCGGTTATACAGTTTCTGCTT
Organism: uncultured Chloroflexia bacterium; assembly: GCA_963731975.1. Lineage (GTDB taxonomy): Bacteria > Chloroflexota > Ktedonobacteria > Ktedonobacterales > Ktedonobacteraceae > CAVSXS01. The sequence continues at coordinate 449,814 of CAVSXS010000001.1, forward strand.
TGATCTTCTTGCGCAACCGGAAAGCGAGGAGCACCCCCAGCAAGACAGCTTCGGCTGTGGCGGAGCCAGCCGTGGCGAGTGGAATCCCGACCACAGCGTTCTGGCCTGCAAAGAGATTCAGGAAGAGATAGATCAGCCCGACATGCACCGACAGGTTGAAGATGCTGGTCAGAAGCGGCGTGCGCGCATCCTTGAGCGCGTAAAACGAGCGCGCGATCAAGTCACCCGCGATCACGCCGGGCAGGCCAAGCGCGTAGCCGATCAGCGCCAGCGAGGTCAGGTCGGTTGAATGCTGGTCGAACGCGCCGTGCTGGAAAATCAGGTGAATGAGCGGCCTGCCCAGCAGGCACAACGCGATAGTGGTCGGAACGCTCAACAGCAGCGCGCCGCCCACGATTTTGATATTCAGCTTGCGCAAGCGCCTGTATTTTTCCTGGGCCGCCAGCCCTGCCAACTGTGGCAAGGCAGCCTGCGCGATGGCCGAGGCCAGCAGCGCCACCGGCAGCGCGTACAGCATGTAGGCATTGTGCTGCGCCGACAGGCTCGCGGGATCGGGGAGATACGACGCGAAGGCCGTATCGATGATAAAAGAGGCCGAGCCAAATATGACGATCAGGGCGTTGGGGACGAGCAAGCGCATGACCTGGTGCAGCCCCGCGTCTCGCAAGTCCCAGACGAACGAGTAGCGCAAGCCCTGTTTCACCAATCCCGGCACCTGCACGGCTACCTGGCAGACCGCCGCCGCCAGCACGCCATAAGTGGGGCCATAGATGCCCAATGACGGCACGAGCAGGGTGCAGAGCAGGCCGCCGATCAACCCGATGTTGTAGACCGCAATCGACAGGGCGGGCAGCAAAAACTGGCGCTTGCTGCTCAGGATGGCGGTAGCGATTGTGCCGAGGGCCAGGATTAATGGCTGCACCAGCATAATGCGCGTAAGCGAGGTGGTCAGCGCCTGCTCAGGAGCGGCATAGCCTGGGACGAGCAGGTGATTGACGAAGGCTGGCGCGAGCAGCTCACCGATCAGCAGCAAAAGCGTCAGCGCGACGCACATCACATTGAAGACCAGGCTGGTCAAACGCCACGCGGCACGCCTCCCCTGGTCTTTGTCGAAGGCGATGAAGACGGGTACGAAGGCGTTCGTCAGCGCGCCGCCCGCGATCAGGTTGAAGATGAAATCCGGCAGGCGAGAAGCCGCGTAGTAGGCATTAGCCGCGGCGCTCGTGCCAAAAAGCGCGTTGAAGATGCTCTGGCGCACCACACCCAGCCCGCGCGAGGCAATATACGCCATCATCAGTAGCAGAGCCGCCTCCGCGATGCTGAAACGTCGTTCCGAAAGGTTGCGCCCGGGAAGGAAATTGGCGAAGCTGAAGCGAAAACGGAAGATGCCAAACCCGACATGCGGCTGACCGCTCACATCGTCCTCTTCCAGAAATATATCTGCCTGTTCGGGAGCAAGCGCCGTTGCGGTCTCGGGCTTATTGGTCGTGGCAACCATAGTCGATGGATGATCCTGGTGGTCAGATTCCTGTGAAATAACTCGCTTCTCCTCTTGGTACATGCATCTCGCCAGCGTGCGATTTGTAGGGACGCGATGAATCGCGCCCCATTCTTTCAGTATACCAGTGAACCAGGATACATCATGAGTTTCGCGCATGGAGAGTACTTTTGTAACCTGGGGACAGGCGAGCTATCTCAACACACATTCGCTACGTGAAAATCACCTGTGCTTCTGTTTATTAGGTTAAGATAGGCTGTTTGCTTTAGCCTATTTGCGCTATCGCAAAGAGAGCCATATAGCAATCGGCGTATTTTTCGGGTAGAGTTATCTTTGGATAACCACATCAGTGTATATCATTTTAGTAGAGCGAGGATCGATGATGTTCCCTTCACCTGAACCACCTGTGACCAGGCCATTGACAGGAGGAAGCGACCAACCCCGTATAACGACACAACTACCTGGCATTCGACCCACATCTACCGCGCCCCTCACCGACACGAGGCTGCCGGTCTACATTCCCGGCTCAGGGAAGGGGCGTGCGCGCACCGTTCAACTGCCTGAGACGCGGCCACGCACGCGCCGTTTTGTCCTGCCGGGTGTGTTGATCGGGAGTATCTTGCTCATCCTGCTTGCCTCAAGTTTCGTTGTTCCGCTGGATACCAGCCAGCATCCATTGACGTTTGCCCAGGAAATAGGCAAGCTATTCTCCAACGCTCCAATCAGCATTGTAGGCACCTCACAGCACGCGCTTACACCCACTGCCCAGTTGAGCAGCGGCGATAGTGGGACATCATGTAGAGGTACCGATATCTGGAGTACGTGCGCCACGTTTATTACGGACAGTGGCTTGCAGGGGAGCGGGCAGATGCAGCATCCCATTCAAGGCGCGGTGATTACGCAATATTTTGGGAACCCGGAGTACCAGCTCTGGTGCGGCTGCTGGAAACCACACACCGGCATCGACCTTGCCGCGCCCTATGGCACCCCAATTATGGCGGCGGACACAGGGCAGGTCATCTGGGTCGGCTGGGACTGGTCGGGGCTGGGTTGGGCTGTCAAGATCAATCATGGCAATTATATCGCCACGATCTATGGACATATGGACCACTACATTGTCAAAGTGGGGCAGAATGTGACAAAAGGGCAGATCATCGGGTATGAAGGAAGCACGGGCGCATCGACCGGCCCGCACGTCCACTTCATGGTGCTGCTCCATAACATATGGGTCAATCCACTGCTCTACGTCGCGCTTCCCTAGAATCAGAGAAAGGCTGGTGTTATATCCAGCCTTTCTCCTCGAATTCTGCTCAAGATACCGCTTACATAGCAGCGCTTTTCGAACGGCGGCGGCTGATCGAGCCGCCCTTACGCCCGGCAGCTTGAGCTTCCGCACTGGTCCACTTATGCGCTGTGCCGCTGGCATGTGCAGCTTTGCCGCCCTTGCTGGCAATTTCGCGCTTCTTCTCAGGACTCATCGACGCAAAGCCACGCCCGCGTCCTTTTTTCGTCTGCATGATTGTCCTCCTAATCCATCATTCGATGGTCGGTTTGTACATACGCCACACAGCTACAACGTCTACTGTTTACATATCCAAGCATACCAGCAAGTTCAGCTAAGGGCAAGTCAACAATAAACCTCAGCTTTGTAGCGGTACACTTCTCTATGCCACTCAGTCATCTGGCGACCATAAGGATCGTCTCCTTATTACACGCGCAACACATGCATAGGCGTTGCATTCTGAACAATAGCGAGGAAATCATCACGTGTTTTTGCATCTTCACCGGCCTGATCTGCCGGAAAACTCACCGTAATTTCCGTTCCAATCCCCTCGCGGCTGGCAAGTTGAATGGTGCCGCGCATGGCGTAGACAAGCTGGCGTGTGATATAGAGGCCGAGGCCGATACCTTGCACTTGCCGCGCCTGGGGGCTATCAACGCGGCTGAAGGGCTGAAAGAGGCGAGCGCGCTGCGCGTCGGGAATGCCTATGCCCTGGTCACGCACGATGAAAGTGACGACAGGTTGAGCTGGCCGGTCAGTCTGCTCAGTTTGCTCAATCTGCTCAGTCTGCCCCACGCGCTCTTCGCTGAGCCTGGCTATCAACTCGACGCGCCCGCCGTTCGGAGAATATTTTGCGGCATTCTCCAGCAGGTTGTTCAGGATTTGTAGCAGGCGATTCGGGTCTGCCTGCAACACAGGCAGAAATGGGGGAAGGTTACAGTGGATGGATAGACCTGTTTCGGGTTGCTGTGCCAGGCGCAGACGCGCAAGTTGCACCGCTCGCAGGCATAGTTCCCTCACATCAACCGGCGCGTTGCGCAGGGTAAGCTGGCCCGACTGCATACGCGAAACATCGAGCAGATCGGCAATCAAGACCTCAAGACGCTGTGCCTCTTCCAGTATCATATCAAGATAATGCTGCTGGCGCGCGGGCGTCATTGCTACACCTGGAGCGTCTTTTTGATGAGCGCCGCTTGCGCCATACGCTTGCAGCAGTCCCGCGAAACCTTTGATGGCGGTCAGTGGGGTGCGCAACTCGTGGCTGACCATCGACACGCTGCTCAAAGCGCGCGATGCTTCCCGCAGCGAGATGTCGCGCTGCTGTTCGTGAGCCTGGAAGTCATTTCTCAAACTCGTCAGAGCATTCAACACGAAGGCTCGTAATGCCTGTTCCATTTCGTCCTGGAGCAGGTGAAGGGCGTGTTGAAGCAGCGATACTTCGCCTGTAGCAATGCCGGGTGAGGAGGTCGTAGCGAGTAAAAGATAGCCCATGATACCCGCCTGGCTCTCGATAGGCGCGGCGGCAAGCGTGACATGCTTATCTCTACTCGTCACATACACCTCTTGAGTGCGCACGCGACCGCTGCGGCAGGCAATATCGCAGAGAGCGCGCGCGGATTCTTCACGGAGAAGTGAATGCAGGTGGCGCGCACCAAACAGCCTTGATGATGGGGGAAGCGTCGCCGGGAGTAACGACAGGAGCGGATGGCACAATGCTGCAACCGGGCACGCTGCGACGAACATAACTGCATCACAGCGGACGAGCTGCCGTATCCGCTCAACTATCGTATCAAAGCTGGTTTGCTCCGACCTGCTTTCCAAACTGTGCCTCTCTTCTTCTTCCCAGCGCATGACATATCAAAAGATGTCACATGTAGTATAAGGAGCAGGCCAACAAGCAAGCGAAGTCCTGGTGTATAGATGAGACTGACTCAGCTACTTGACCGCACAGGGTGCGCGGGTTACAATGTGCCTCGTAGCATACAGCAATTCGAGTCTCAAACGCTCTGGACAGCGATCTATCTTCTTGAAATCAGAATAGCAAAGGGATACAACGACTATGTCCGATATCAGCCTGGAACAAACTCCACCGACGGACGATGAGCGAGCGGAAATCGGCTCGTTCGGGGTGATGGAGATCGATCAACCCGTCAAAGTAACATCGCCAGCACCTTCGACGGTCGTCGAGCCGACACCTGCGGCGGCGTTCAAGCGGTCGAACCGCTCGGCTACCGGTGAACACCTGGCGGCGCGGCGCGTCATGACCCCATTGGACCCGGAAGCGCCGGATGTCAAACAGCGCTTGAGCGACCTGCGTGCGGAATTGACCACCCTCGTTACCGACCTGCGCTGGGGCGGATACTCCGTTCAGGCCACGCTTGAACGACTGACGCCATTGCTCGATTTCGGGCCCCTCCAGCAATGGATACCCGTCCTGATCCCTACCATCCTGGAGATCGATCGCGCCGGTAATCTGGTTCCGGCCTGGGTCAAGCTGATCGAAGAGGAAGACCCGCAGGATATTCCTTCCGACGCCAACCCTGCTGAGACAACCACCGGACGGGCGCGACGCATAGCACTGCTCATGCTGGGCTACTATAAGACGCCAGACCTTTCGAAGCTGCTTGGAAAAATGGCCTCCGACCCGCACTCCTCGCTTTACGCGACGCAATCACTGGTGAAGCAGGCCACGGTTGCCGCGCTGCAAGGCCTGGTAAGCGCGCTGAAAGAGGCGAAGGGGTGGGCAAAGGTAGATGTCATCGATGCATTCGCCACGCTGAACCAGGCGCGTTTCTTCGAGATCATGCTGGCAAGCGGGTTGGACAACGCGGAAGGGCTGGAGAGCTACATTGCTGCTCCGCTCTATCGTACCGTCCCGCTCGAAAACTACCTGCGGGGAGAGAACGGCACCGCGCCGCGCTTGCGGCAGCAGGCGACGCTGGTCTTCGCGCAAGTCCTGCAAGACCACAGCTATACACCAGACGCAGATACGCTGCCGGTCGTCTTCGAACGCGACATACCTACATTAGCGACCGCTCTCTTCGAGGGGGCAAACAGGGTCGGCGACTGGCGCGCGGCGCTCGCCCTGCACCGGCTCGGGCTGCTGCTGGGGCACTACTGGAGCGACATATCGCGCGGAGCTATACCCGATCAGCGCATCACCGAGCAGGTCTATACCTGTCTGCCGCAGATGCCCAACATCGAACAATGGATGAATGGCCCCGGTCGCACCGCGCTACTCGACGGCCTTACGAACGACGAGACGGCCTTTGCGCCATGCCTCAAGGCGCTGAGAGATTTGCGCGAGCCGCGCACCTCGTCTGTGCTGATAGCACAGATCGACGCGACTACCCACATCCAGGACCGCGACCACGCACTGCGCATCGGTCAGATGTGCGACACGCTCATCCAGCTCGGCGACCGGCGCGCCGTGGCCTCGATGCTCCAGCTTACGCAGCGACTGGTGTCTGTGCAGGCGCGTTCGGCACGCGCCCGGCGCAGCGACAATCTGCCCACCGGTGACTCGGAGATACCCGCGAGCATTATCTATGGCGCTGCTCTGCGCACCTTCGCACAGTTCCGCGACCGGGGCACGCTCGATCTCGTCCTGATGGCATGTGGGGATTTCGATCCTTACATACGCGCGCAGGCGCTGGAAGCCCTGAAAAATATCGACCCGCAGGGCGATGACCCGCGCAGCCGGGGCGTTGCCCGCGAGATGCTGAACGACCCGCGTGATACCGTCGTGCGCTCCGCCTGCCAGCTTGTGGCACAGTACCGCGATATCGAGGCCATTCCATTGCTCTCGCGCCTTGCCGAAACACACCCGGAGTACGACTCATCCGTCAGGGACGCCCTGCGCCAACTACAGTAGTTCGAAACCAACGAGACGAGGGCAACCTTCACGGTTGCCCTCGTCTCGTTGGTTTCCGTACAAATCTCTTGTCAATAGCACCTTTGTCTTATATGATACCGCCATTTTTTCACCCCCCCGCTTATACTGTAAATAGATACAGAAATCATCCAGAATTTACCAGAATCTTCTGAAGAGGAACATAACTCATGAATCTGTTGGTGGGGAAAACACTCGGTGGGTACCGTCTTGTGCGGCTCATCGAGAGTGGTGGAATGGGAGATATTTATTTTGCGCAACACGCGCGTATTGGGCGCAAAGTCGCCATTAAAGTCATTTCTGGAGATTTACGGTCCATCCCCAATACACCTGAAGGGAAACAGGCCGCTACCCGTTTTGAGCGAGAGGCGCGTGCCGTCGCCGCGCTCGAACACGAACATATCCTGCCGTTGTATCACTTCGGAGATGAAGTCATCGAGCCGGGCAGCCCTCCTATCACCTTCCTGGTGATGCCCTACCTCCCTGAAGGCTCATTGTGGAACTGGTTGCAGCGGCGCACCCAACAATTCGGATTCGGCTGGCCGATCGCAGGTGAGGAAGCGGGCTATTATCTCTTGCAGGCAGCAGCGGGACTGCAATCGGCGCATGAGCACGGCATCATCCACCGCGACATCAAGCCGACCAACTTCTTAATCCGGGTCGAACGCAGCCCGCTGCGCGATCCGGCAGAGGCGTATCTCAACAGAATCTTCCCACACGGCAGGCCGCATTTGCTGCTGGCCGATTTTGGCCTGGCAGCCTTTTACCGCAATGGACGCTCGCTGCATCGCTCGGTGGGGACGCCGCTCTACATGGCCCCGGAGCAGTTCGACGATCCATCGCAAGAGTCGTCCATCCACGTGGGGCCTGCCGCCGATCAGTACGCGCTGGCCGTCATGATCTACCAATTGGTCACGGGGCGAGCGGTCTTCGAGGGGACGCCCAGCCAGTTGCTCCATCACCACCATCATACGACGCCAACGCCGGCCAGCGCGTTTAATGCAACGCTGCCACGAGAGCTGGACACGGTTTTCTTGCGCGCCCTGGCGAAGAAACCCGAACAACGCTATCCGACCATCCTGGCCTTCGCCCAGGATTTCGACAGGGTACTACAAAAAGTCCGGCGGAAACTGATCTTCGCACCTGATACGGGCAACCTCCAACGGCCACAGAGCCTTGAGGAGCAAACAGCCACCAGGCCGCTGCTCACACACCAGCGCAGCCAGGCGACGCTGCCCCTGCCCAGGCAAGAAATGCTGGCCCAGGTGCGCACGCCCCAGCCGCATCAGGCGCTGGCGGTCGTCCCGCCGTCGCGCGTCGCCACGCTGGAGGCGAGCAAACCGCAAACCCTGACACCCGTGCCACCACACCGGGAACAGCCCTACCTGAGAGAAAAAGGAACAGGCGAGTCCGCCATCTTGCTGCCGATAAGCGAGAAAAACGGCATCTTCACCTCTTCCTCACTGCGCTTTACCCTGATGGTAGCCGTGCTGGTAATCCTGATCGCGCTCGGCATACTGCTCACCGCGCTCTACGTCCGCGTGTAGGGACAGGGGGAAGAGCGGATGGGCGGAGAGGGCCTTGCGCCTGTCCTTTTCATCATGCTTTAGCGACTGGCACGATGGGCAACACAACATACGAGGCATGTTCCGCGTCGTGCAGGATGGTCTGGTATGCCACCGCCGTCTCTGTATCCACGCCTAAGTCGTGGCCGGTGTTGGGATTGCGGTCCCAGCGCGGGAAATTGCTGCTGGTCACATCCAGGCGAACGCGGTGCCCGGCCAGGAAGACGTTGCTGGTAGCCCACAGATCGATGATGTACTCGTAGGGCTTGCCGGGTTCGATGAGCGACGGCGCTTCGCCTCGCTCAAAGTTGCGGTAGCGCGCTCGAAGAATGCCATCCGTCAAGTTTTGCGCGTAGCCGTCAGGATGTACATCAACCAGGCGCGCCACGAAGTCGGTGTCCGGCGCGCTCGACGCAGCCCACAGGTGGACCTGGATCGGTCCCGTCACTTCCAGGTCTTCCTTGAGTTCGCCGCCGGTGTAGACCAGCACATCCTGGCGACCCTCGGTGGCGCGCTGGTCGCGAGGGCCGACGGGGTACTCCGGCGACATCAGCAGCGCGCCTCCGTGCGTGATGACCGGGTTGTTGGGATCGTAGTCGTAGCGGTCTTGCGCCGCTTCGTCGCTTTGGGGCGCGCCGGTCGTCAAATAGCCGTCGCCGTGTAGCGAATTGGCCTGCCCGTTGCTGTGCAGGTAGTAGCGCGTATCGACGGCGCGGGCCAGCGGCCATTCCTGCTCGTCGCGCCAGACGTTGGCGCCCATCACGAACAGCTTGATGGGCGCTTCGTCGAGCATCCCCGTATCGAGACCCTTCAGCCAGTGATCGAACCAGCGCACCTGCATGCTGCCAAAGTCCATGCGCAGGTCGATGAAGGCCGCCGAGGAGCCGAAGCCAAAGTTCAGATCGCCGACGGGGTTGGTCACGCCGCCGTGCGTCCAGGGGCCGATGATGAGCTTGCTCTGGCGCGCTTCCGGCGTAGCGCCATGCTCGCGCATCGTGGTAAAGTTGGTGATGGTATCTTGCAGGAAGATGTCGTACCAGCCGCCAGCGTTGAGTGTGGGAACCGTCACCTGTTCGTGCTTGCCCACAATCGTCATCGGCTCGATCAATTCGTGCGAGCGGTTCATCGGCCTTGTGAAGTTCTCGAAGAAGGAGGGCGCGACCTCGTGACGCTTGAGCGGCGCGAATTCGCTGAGGGGCAGCGACCAGTAGCCCAGCTTGCCCAGCGCGTCCATCTCCTTCGCCAGCAGGTAGATGGCGCGTCCCAGCGCCTGTGGGTCACCGCGATGGCGGCGTATCAAGACATCCAGGCCCATCATCAATTGCCAGCTTCCCGCAGCGCCCAGCTCCAATGCTCCACCGCGGTAGATGACGCCGTTCAGAGGATCGTTCCAGGTCTGGAAGGGCACCATCGCCTTCAGTGCGGGCGGATTAGATACCGCGGTCGTCCACTGTGTAAAGCCGAAGTAGGAGATACCATACATGCCAACGCTGCCGTTGCAGTAGGGGAGTTGCGCCGCCCATTCGACCGTATCGACGCCATCCAGTCCCTCGTTGATGAAGGGCACCCATTCGCCCTCAGAGGTGAAGCGGCCTCGCGTATCCTGCACGATCACGACGTAGCCACGCCGCGCCACCTGCGCCGGGTCTAAGACGGCTTGACCGATGGGGAAGTCTTTGCCATAGGGTAGGCGCGTCAACAGGACAGGCCATGTCCCCTCTCCCGCGGGTCGATAGACGTTCGCGCGCAGGGTAACACCATCACGCATCCTGGCCGGCACATCGTAATCAACAGTGATCCCCTGGCCCATTTGCATCGCCATGAGCGAAGTTCTCCTTCTATGATGTTTGCATCGCATGTATTCGATCAGGTGAGATCGCCTGAGCCTATTCTACAACGCCTGAAAGACGATGCGCCAATGCAGGTTGTAGGAAATACTTGTAAGCAACCAAACGCAGGCAACTAACAAACCAACCATCCGTAGTGCTCTGTCAAGCTTCAACTGGCAGTTCGAAATCTCATCTGTAAAGACCGATTGATTTCACGTAGGAGCCGATTTATCGTGCTCATTCAGCCCATTCATGGGCGCGAAAGGTGGCTTGCAACGCCAGTGGGCGTGTCTGGTAACAACGCCTCGCGCCCATGAATGGGCTGGCTGGGCGCGGTGAACCGGCCCCTACGGATGTTTGGTTGCCCATAATTATTTCTTATTGCCAGAACGTCATTTTCGCTTGTATCATGGACGTAAAAGTGGTATTCTCTACGCAGAAACGTGGAAGTTCCGGTCTAGAACAGAGTTAGCGTATGGCACAGGAGTCGCTCGAACAGGAAGCAGCCTACCTTGTTATCCAGCAGGGGCCGCAGGCGGGCAAACGGCTACAACTATGGAAAGACAGCACGCTGATTGGGCGCAGCCTCAGTTGTGATATCTTTCTCGAAGACCTGTCGGTGCATCGCAACCAGGCATGCGTCCTCTTCACGATGCAAGGCTACGTCCTGGTTGATCAGCATGGCAGCGGCGACAGCTTCGTGAACGGGCAGCCCGTGCGAGAATGCCTGCTCAAGGACGGCGACGTGCTGTGTTTTGGTCGCACAGAACTGATCTTCTATGGTCACGAAGGCACGCGCCCGTTTCCCTTGCCCTCATCACGCGGTCGAGAGTCGCACCTGGGCAAAAAGTTCGAGCCGAACGCCAGCGCCATTGCGAAACTCGACCTGGCAAACGGGCACGGCATACTGCGCACATTCGATCTACACCAGGAAATGTCGATTGGACGCAGCAGGGATTGCGATATTTTCCTGGAAGACCTGGCGGTCAGTCGCCTGCACGCCACGATCCGCGAAGTGGACGGCCAGGGATACGAAATTGAGGATCACCGCTCCGCGACCGGCACATTCGTCAACGGTATGCCCGTCACCCGCTACCAGTTACTTGAGGGTGATATCATCCAGATTGGCAACAGCAGGCTGACCTTCAAGCGCTCGCGCGCGTGATCTCCTCGATCAACTTGATGCGCTCCCCGTACTTGTCGACGACCGGCCCATCCGGCAGCCGCTGCTCCTGTTCGTAAGCGTGCGTCTCGCGTATAAAGCGCCGCACCTCCGGCGGAACATCCTGCCAGTGCGCTTCAAATCCCTGGCGAATGCGCGTCGAAGACAGCCCGGCGTACATGGCTGGAAGCGGCAATGGGTGTACATGCGCGGCGAACTGCCGGTTCTCCGGCCTCTCAAGCAGCTCATGCAGTTCTTTCGCGCCCGCACCCGCGCGCGGCGCAACCAGCAGGTCCGCCAGACGCAACAGCTCGCGCAGGGCCGCATCGCGGCTCGGTATAGTAGCGCGGGTCGAAGATCTGCACGATCTTATCGAAGCCTACCAGGAAATACAGCGTCTCCACGCCAGGAAACGCCGCGCGCACGCCCTCCGCCTGCTCCACGTAGAGGCCGCGATTGAACAGCAAGATGCCTACACTGGGGAGCTGGCTCGCCAGTACAGCTTCCAGCAGCACGATTCTATCTAGCAGCAGGGGGCGTTCGACCGTCTCTTTGTCCGTCGTGCGCTTGCTCAAGGCGGCATAGACGTGATGTACATGCAGCTGGCTGCCGAATTGCCGTGCCTGTTGCAACATGGCGACATGCGCATTGGTGGGGGGATTGAACGAACCGGGGAAGACAATCACATTGCCCACCGGCTTGTGATAACCCGGCACGCACGCGGCCCACGCCAGCGCCTGCGGGTCGAGCCGGTCAAGCTCGACCTGAATGCTTCTGAAGCGCTCGACAGTCTCCGAAGAGAACGGTGGGCGCAAATAGCTGGTATTGCTCGTATCGCTGGTATCGGACATGCCTGATTATATCATGTACAGTTCATCTGTATGCGAACGAGCATCAAGAAAAGAGGCTCGCTGGCTATTGCCAGCCAACCTCCACCTTTTTCCGGCACTGACGGTATATTTTCTTACTCTCTGCACTTTTTACTGTAGCACCAGCGCATTAAACGAACTTTAACGCTGTGGCCAGGTAGGTTAAGCCACTGTTAACATTGGTGAGATGAAGGCTGAAGTTCATATTCCCGCCCGGGAACCGGAGTCACAGGCGTTGATGTATAGTTAGTTTATCCATATCATAGAGGGCATGGTTAGATATTCTAGCCGTTGCGTGCGCTCTCAATTGATGGGTATACTCGCACTAGATGCGCCGGATACGGCGTAACTGCCTCTCTGCATATTTCCTGCATTGCCGGTAAGATTGAGAACGATTCATGACGTACTATCTATATCGGATAGGCGAGAGCAAATCCAAATTGAGTCGTCCTTGAAGTGCGTACTTGTTCGTTCATCGTTTTTCCCGTTCAAGCATAGGGAGGTACCTATTTATGAGCAGCCAGGAGCAGAATCTAATTCGCAGTTTATCTACCCCGCATAACCGCCGCGATTTTCTGAAGCGAGCCGGTGCGCTGGGGCTTTCAGGGAGCGCGCTTGCTGCATATTTAGAAGCGTGTGGCAGCAGCGGGAACAGTGGTTCTTCCACCCCGACCAATATCAATATGGCAGGTCCTATTGATATAAACACACTGACGACACACGCGAAGACAGAGGGCCAGCTCCAGGCTATCGGCATCCCACCTGAGTGGGCAGACTACAAAGACATCCTGGCAGGCTATACCAGCAATTACGGCGTTCCTATCTCGTACAAAGTCGAAGCGGAATACTCCTCCGCGCAGGAACTTGTCGTCTTTAAGGACTCGATCCAGCATCCCCATGGTGATATCGGCGACGTAGGATTTAAGTTCGGGCCCACGGCTATCCAGGAGGGACTGATAACGCCCTACATCCACTCGAAGTGGAGTGATATTCCTGCCAATCTCAAGGACGCGAACGGCTACTGGTGTACCGAATATTACGGCGCGATGGCATTAGTCGTCAACACCGACCTTGTGAAGACCCCACCCACCTCCTTCGCGGAATTGTTGAGCGGGAACTACAAGAACATGGTCGGCATCGACGGCGACCCGCGCCAGGCGAACGATGCATTCCTGGCTGTCTACTCCGCGTCTCTGGCGAACGGCGGCAGCCTGGATAACATCCAGCCTGGTATCGACTTCTTTGCCAAGTTGAAGAAGAATGGAAACTTCACCGCGGCGCGTTCCAGCGTAGCAAATATCTCAAAAGGCGAAGTCGCCATCGCGGTAATGTGGGACTACCTGGGATTGGGCTTCCGCGACCAGCTGGCTGGCAAGCCGAATATTCAGGTCTCCATCCCGTCAGATGCCTCGATTGCCGGGCCGTATGTCTCCATCGTCAACAAGACCGCTCCACACCCTTTCGCGGCTCGCCTGTGGATCGAGTACATCTTCTCAGACGAAGGGCAGTTATTCTACCTGAAGGGCTACGCGCACCCGGCTCGCTACCAGGCGCTGGTGGCCGCGAACAAAGTCCCGGCGGACCTGGCAGCCAAGCTGCCACCCGCGTCGCAGTATGCCAATATCCAGTTCCCCAGCCTCACGCAGTTGAATTCTGCATCTACTCTCGTAACGCAGAATTGGGGCACGCAGGTGTTGGGGGCGTAATCACAACATTGTCGCGGCTTAAAGGACGCGACATATGAGGACAGGGCGCGATACATGTGTTACTATAAGTGAGTAGCACATATCGCGCCCCTTTCTACCTGTCTTCATATCTATTTATCAGGAGGTGGTTTGATGCGACCACAAGTGGCACGAGGCACAGCGAATGCTTCGATCTCCGGCGGAGCGCTACAGGCGAAAGCCAGGCTGCGGCGCTCGAGCGGGAGAGGCTGGAGCTATACGCTGACAAGCTGGTTAGGGCTTGCGCCGTTTCTCTTATTTTGTCTCCTCTTTGAAATCCTCCCGGCCATCATCATCATACAGGGTAGTTTCGCAGACGACACCACCGGCGCGCCAACGCTTGGCAACTACCACAATTTGTTCACTACCGAGAACATTCACGCCTTCCAGACAAGCATCTCCATCTCTTTCGTCACCGCGCTCATCGGCGGCATCATTGGCGCGCTGGCGGCTTACGGCGTCTTCAACCTGCGCACGGGCTGGCTGCGCAATCTCTTGATCGGCTTCTCCAGCATCGCCGCGAACTTCGCCGGCGTCCCGCTGGCCTTCGCCTTCGTCGCGACACTGGGTGTCACAGGCTTCGTCACCGACGCGCTGCATAGCTGGCTGCACTTCAATCTGTACGATCTCGGTTTCAGCATTTACAATTTCTGGGGGTTGGTGATCGTCTATGTCTACTTCCAGTTGCCGCTCATGATCCTGGTCACGCTGCCTGCTCTGAGCGGGCTTCGCCCCGAATGGCGCGAGGCGGCGACGAACCTGGGCGCGTCGAATTTCACCTACTGGCGGCGTGTCGCGTTTCCCATCCTGCTGCCTTCACTGGTAGCCGCGGCGATGTTGTTGTTCGCCAACTCGTTCGGCGCGTTCGCCACGGCCTACGCGCTGGCGCAAGGCAATATCAACCTCGTCACCATCCTCATCGATTACGTTGTGAATGGCAACGTCTCCATTGATTTTGGCCTGGGCAACGCCCTGGCAGTGGGGATGATCGTCGTCCTACTCGCGGCAGTTTCACTCTACACCGTGATGCTGCGGCGGGTGAACCGGTGGCAAGGGAGATAAACGCCATGCAAACAGGTCCAAGCAATATTACACAACGCGCCATCGCGGACTACTATACGCGGCCACAGGAGAAAAGCCGGGCCGCCCGGCGCGGATCCGGCCTGGATAAAGTCGCGCTGATTATCGTGATGCTCTACCTCGTGGTGCCACTCATCGCAACGCTGGTCTTTGGTCTCAATAGCGGTAGCGGCCTCGACCTGGCAGCCTTCGGGAGCGCGTTCAGCGACCCGGACTTTTCAGCGACGCTGCTCACCTCACTTGAACTGGCTTTGGCGACAACGCTGCTGGCTATCGTACTTATCACGCCTACCGCCTACTGGGTGCAGATACGCATGCCTAAGGCCAGGCCGTTCTTCGAGTTTCTCTCGCTAATGCCGTTCGCCATGCCTGCCATCGTGCTTTCGGTAGGTCTGCTCCAGGAGTACAGCGGCTCAAGCAACGGGCTTATCAATGTCCTGTCGCTCGGCCTCGTGCCGCTGCTAAGCAATGGCCTCAACATCATCAATACCCCGCCGCTGCTGGTCTGCGCCTACGTCATTATCGCACTGCCCTTCGTGTATCGTCCCATCGATAACAGCCTGCGCTCGATCAACACTACCGTCTTAACGGAGGCCGCCTATAGCCTGGGAAGCGGCTGGTGGCGCACCTTCCTGACGGTGATACTGCCCAATATCTGGCCGGGCGTCATCAGCGCCGCCCTGTTGACCTTCTCGACGGTGATGGGCGAATTCACGCTGGCGAGCCTGTTCAATATCTACACATTCCCGATCTTCCTGAACTCGACCGGGCAAAACGATCCGCATAAAGCCGCCTTGCTCTCCATCGTCAGCTTTTTATTCACACTGATTTGCGTGCTGGCAATCATCGTACTCGTGCCTAGAGGACGAGGCAGGGCTGGTCGTACAGACAACCAGGTTGATATAGTAGGCACGCGCTAGCAATAAAAGGAGCAATGTTATGGCTTTTCTGGAACTGGAACACATCACAAAACAATTCGGGCGCACAGTCGCCGTCGATACTATTGATCTGAATGTCGAGCAGGGCGAATTCTTGACACTGCTTGGGCCAAGTGGCTGCGGTAAAACGACGATTTTGCGCATGGTGGCGGGCTTCGAGATTCCCAGCGAGGGGAATATCCTGCTCGATGGAGAGGATATCACCAACCGCGCCGCCAGCAAACGCCCTATGGGCATGGTCTTCCAATCCTACGCACTCTTCCCACACCTGAACGCGGAGCAGAACATCGCCTTTGGCATGAGCATCAAGCACATGCCCAGAGACGAGATACAGCAGCGCTGCGCCGAACTACTCGACCTGGTCGGACTTGGAGACAAGGGGCGCAGCTATCCGCACCAGCTCTCCGGCGGGCAGCAGCAGCGCGTGGCGCTGGCACGCGCGCTGGCCGTCGAACCCAAAGTGCTACTGCTGGACGAGCCGCTCTCCGCCCTCGATGCCAAAGTGCGCGTCAACCTGCGTAACGAGATACGCCGCATTCAGCAGCAGCTCAAAATGACCGCCATCTACGTCACGCACGACCAGGAAGAAGCCCTGGCCATCTCCGACCGCATCGCAGTCATGGCGAAAGGTCGCATCGAACAGCTCGACGAGCCTGAAGAGATTTACAGCAATCCTCGCACGGTCTTCGCCGCCAGCTTCGTCGGCAACAGCAACCAGTTCCAGGGAACGCTGACCTCGGCTTCGCAGGGGTTATGTCAGGTCGAGTCGTCATTGTTCCATGTTCCGGCCACCTCGGAATTGCACGACGGCGACGCCGTGCTCGTGCTGGTGCGCCCCGAAGAGGTCGTGTTGCAACCGGCGCAGGAGAACGACGATGACAGCGCCAATCACGGCGATAACCACATCGCCGGGGTGATCGAACTGCGCACCTTCCTGGGGCCATTCACGCGCTTCCACGTCTTCGTCAACGACCACACCAAACTCACCGCCGACATCCCCAGCCAGCAGGCGCGCGATTTCTTCGTGGCCCAGCACGTCATGCTCTCCTTCCCGCCGGACGCCTGCCAGGTGCTGCTCCTCGACTCCCAGGAGATCGTACTGGCGCAACAGGCCGAGACGGAGGCGGTGTAAGAACGGCTGGTTGCCGGGCTAAGACTATTCGTTCAGCGAGAGCGTCAGCGTCGGGGTTTGCACGGTATGCTCATCTGAGATCGGTATGACGGCGTTTCCAATCGCGAAATACTCGATGACGTGTGTCTCCCATTCGTAATTGCTCTCTTTGACGCTCATGCCGACGACGCCCTGCGCGCCCAGGTTCATCGCCTCCGCCTGCATGCGCTCCATCGCCAGCTCGCGGGCATCGTAGAGCGCCTGCGTGTAGTTGGGCATCTCGACATTCTGACCTACCTGCTTCATCCACTGGCCGAGGCCCTGGTGAGCCACGTGGTAGACGCAACTGCCCATGACCAGGCCGACCGGGCGATAACCGGCGCGCAGCAGCGTCCAGAAATCCTGCCCCGATAGATCGGAGGTGAACGGCATGCCACGCGCATTGCGGAAATTCTGGCCGCTGCGCGCGTGAACTGCCGTGCCGACAGCCATAAATTCGGCCAATCCCACGGCCCAATCGTAGCTGGTGACATTCAGCCGCACGCCGATGATGCCATCCGCGCCCAGCACGTTAGCCTCTTCCTGCATGCGCGTCATCGCCAGATTGCGCGCATTGTACATGGCCTGCGACAGCACTGTCATTTCCTGGTTCTGCTTCCAGTTTGCCACCTGGAAACCAATATGATAGAGCGAGCTGCCCATCACCAGGCCTAGTGGCTCAAACCCGGCTTCGCGCGCCAGGAGGAATTCATTGACCGACAGGTCGCTGGTAAAAAGCCCGCGATGGGTCGCGTCGCCGCGCATGAGGGTGAGACGCTCGCGCGCGTGCTGGGGCAGGTCGCCGCCCTGTGTGCCCTGTGGCTGTGGTACACCTTGCTGGGGCGCTGCCTGTTGTGGTGGTGGTTGTGGTGGTTGCCATGACATACGACGTGTTCTCCTTTAGCAAGTGATACGATAGGTAGCGTTTTTCTCGAAGAAGTCTATTGCAGCAAGAACCGGTTGAGCGCGGCGCTCGCCAGTTGATTATGTACCGCCAGTTGGGCCAGCGCCTCGGCCACATCTTCGATCCACTGCTCAGCCGAAATATCCTCTGTACTCAAAATAATGCCGCGCACAAAGTGACTGCGTTGCGCCAGTAGCGGCCCCTGTCGCTCCCTGCTCATGCGGAACTGGAACTCGCCCAGCGTCACCGCGATCTCCTTGACCGGATGCTCGCGCGAAAAAAGCCCCGCGTGGCGCGTGACTTTGGTGTGAGTAGGCAATGCGCTGGTAAACTTCATCGCCAGCGTCTCTAAGAACGCATTCACATCGGTATAACTGGCGCGCAACGACGCCGCGAACAACTCAACCTGCATCGCCTGTGAAGGGTCATTCAACATAGCATCTTCCTTCTGCTCGAAATGGAACGTTGCCGAGTAATTATAGCATCACGCTGCAATGCTTCCTGATCGACTATTACCATTAGAGCGTACCCGTATAATCAATGATAGATAAGCCTGCTCCATCACTACCCAGCAATCAGATCAAGAATTGGGAGATACGTACCCTATTGTTATGTGAGGTTGTGGCGATTATCAAATATGGACTTTGAAACGCTGGCAGTGAGAAGAGCATACAAGTTATTACCGGTGCGTTCCGAAAGGAATTTGCGAGATGAGTGATTTGCATTATACTGCACTGACCCATACAGGCACAGCTCGTTTGAAAAAAGGGTGGTTTTCAGGCGTTAATTACGGTCATAGACGCGCTTTTCTTATTTTCGTTGTATGCTGCCTGGTGATGACTGCTATGACGCTGGCCTTCTCCCGGAGCGGCGCTTCGGCCAGGGCAACGAGCACGCCCACCTATCAGGGAGTGGTTATACAGGTGGATGCTACCAACCCTTCCAATGTAACGTTCTCCATATTGGACAACAGTGGCAGAACGCTGACGTTTCAACTGACAGCCGGTACCCGCTTCGCGCCGCACCAGTCGGCCTCCAGGCTCAGCGTCAATACGCGCGTCGTTGTTCAGGCTAAAGCTGGCAAGGCGGGAACATTGGGCGCGACATGGGTGCAACTCCTGGCGAAAAATCAGGCGGTGCTGCACCTGCAAGGCGTTGTCGTAGCGGTTGATCTCCATCAAAAGTTGGTCACGCTCGCGCTCAGCGACGGTACGGTGCTGGCAATTACGATCTCCTCTACCAGCATTGCTCATCTTCAGGCAGGTGCTTTGATTGCCCTGTCTGCGAAATTTGCCGCGTCCGGCAGCCTGCTTGCCGCATCGTATCGTGTGATCGCCGCCCACACTGCCCACTTCCAGGCGCGAGGTATCGTGAGCCACCTCAATACGCGCGTTCACCTTTTGACGCTGGTTTCCCCATCTGGTTCCTCCTTCTCCTTCGCCCTGGCAGCGAGTGGTTCTGGCAGTTACCACATTGGGGAAAAGGTGAATGCCAGGGGCGGCAGCGACTCCCAGGGCGATTTGTCGCTGCAATCCGCCTCCGTTGAAAACGACGGCGAGCAGTACCTGACGGTGATAGGCATAGTTAGCGCAATCGATAGCACCGGCGGCACGTTCTCGCTGCTCGATAAAGATGGGAATAGCGCCACGCTCAGCGCCGCGCCCGATCTGCTGGCCTCCCTGACGGTTGGTGGCATCTACCAGTTTGAGGTACGTATCGCTTCAGACGGCAGCCTGACAGCCGTAAAAATCCTCTCCACCCAGGGGGATGATAACGGGGATGCGATCTCTGTGGAAGGTACCGTACAAGCATACGACACGAGCAGCGGCCTGTTGAACATCGCCACCCAGGACGGTCAGAGCTACACCGCCCTGGTCAACACCCAGACAGAGATCATTGGCTGTGATGGGACTCCTGGCAGCCTGGGCAGCCTGGCAGCCGGAGAGGCTATCCATGCCTACCTGCAAGTGCAGCCTGATGGAAGCTATGTGGCGCTGAAAATCAAGATCGAGGAGTGCAGCGACACCGGTAGTGAGGTGGAGTTCGCCGGCTTCTTCCTATCCTATGACAGCACCAGCGGGCAACTCATCATCACCACCGAAGCCCAGAGCCAGCTTTCATTCACTACTTCTAGCTCGACAACGGTAGAAGGAGCCGGTGCTCTCACCGACATCACAGTTGGAATCCCTGTCAAAGTGACTGCCCAGGTTCAGACCGATGGCAGCTACCTCGCTACCCAGGTCCAGGTTGATACAGAGCAAGATAACCTGCACGCGAAGAAGTAAGCCGGATAGCAGCCGCTTCGCTTGAATGCGAATAAAAGCGGCGTCAGCCACCTTGCGCAAGGTGGCTGACGCCGCTTTTGTTCGCCCTTTCTAAAACCCTGGATACGTTTGCTGCGTAATAGTAAGAGGTAGTCGAACTCAAAAGGTGTAAAAATTCATGAAATCGCCAAAGCGCCTGGATATCTTTCTCCACGCCTCAAAAACATTCAAGCTGATCGGCGCATTAGTGACCGACCGGCGCATCCCGCTGTGGAGAAAAGCCCTCTTTTTCGGCTTCATCGCCGGTCTGCTGGTGCTGCTGCTCTTCCCCGATGTGCTCAACGAGTTCGCGCTGAGCACAGTCGTACCACTGGTCGGTACCGTCGTGGGCATCTCTATCGACGCCGGTTTCGACTGGATCGCCTTTGCCCTGGCCCTCGTCTCCCTGCTGCGCTTCTTCCCCCCGGAGCTGGTAGCAGAGCATTATCGCTACGTGTTCCAGGTGTGACCATTCAATTTGAGAGCCAAAGTCCCGAATTGATGGAACCAGGTTATGACCGGAGATTGGACGCCAACCACGAACGCAGGATTGGCACCACCCGTTTTGCCTGCATTGCCTGGATATGATCAAGCCCATCGAGCACTCGCACATCCCAGCCCAGATCCGAGAGCTGTGCCTGTCCCTGCACAATTGGACCTGCTAAACTCACAAACACATTTCCCCAATGCTGGTCGTACTGGATCTCATCCGCCGAACCCACAAAGCAGAGACGAGGACAGGTGATCTGCGCTTGAGCGGCCAGGTCGTCGAATCCTTGTAGCGCCTGGTACAGCGTGAAAAATTGCCGTGCCTGATCCTTTGATAGAGCCATGCCGGACCACTCGGATTCATCCGCTGACGGTATTGGCCGCGCGCCGCTCGCCATCTCGTAGGACGCGGTCGTGACGCGGAACATCTCCTCGTATGGCCCGTTTAGCGGCGGAAAGCCACCCATGATGAGTGCCGAGAGGCGGTCGGTCCGAATGGCGAGTTGAAGCCCAATCAGCGCAAGCCAGGAGTAGTCATAGTAGGCGAACCGATCCACTCCTGCGGCATCGGCCACAGCGAGGAGATCGCTGGCTGTGTTGGCAGGCGTCAGCGTGTCCGGTTTCGGTCGACGAAGGCACTGTCCTTCATAGTCGAAAGCCACCACGCGAAAGGCGTCGCTCAGCCCTTTGATCAGCGATTGGCCCAGCGCCGGATCAGTGCCATACTGGCGCATTTGCTCGGCCAGTGGCCCGGTCACCGGCTGTGGATTGACAGGCAGCAGCAGGGTCGGTCCTGCACCGTGAATCTCGATCTCGATGGTACTTCCATCATGTAATGTCGCTTCAGGCATATGAGTTTCCTCCATCATTCGCTCCATGGCTACCTCGAATGCCGGCAACAGTCTGCCAGCTGTTGCACCATTTTGAGGCAGCGCTCCTATTCAGATGTGTACATGCGTTTTGATCCTGCGCTGGCCAGGCTTTTTTCTAGATCACATCTCTACTGTACAACACCGATGCCCAATTGGAGGGTAAGGCGGAGCGCAGCGCTTGTCTATGAGTACACCAGCTTCCTTTTCAGGCTCAAAATGCTTGTTCAATGTGGTAGAAAGAAGGGAACCTATGAAAAGAAGTCTCTAATAGCACTATTGAAGCCTTGACCAGCTTTCAGCACTATGTGAGCGAGTTTGGCCCGCAGCACAGTTTTGTATCCAGGTGAGAGCATAAGGTAGAGCTTGCATAAAAGTGACGAGTGCGTCTAAAATAAGAACTGGTACGTTCAAATCGGTGCCGGGTCAATGCATGAGCGCATTGGAAGCGTATAGAAGAACGTAAGACAGGGGAAGACCAATGCCCGCCGATATCTCTCAGCCTTCGCTCAAGGAGGTGTTGCGTCAGAAACGTGCTGAATACATTCTGGAAGTGGCAGAAACCGTTCTGTCGGAAAAAGGGTATCGAGACGCATCTATGGATGAAATTGCTGCGCGAGCTGGTGTTTCAAAGGGAACTCTCTACCAGCACTTTCCCACGAAAGATGATCTCATTTTTGCCCTGGTCGATCAAAGCCTTGTGCGATTTGAACAAATCGTCCAACAGGCGAGCGTTGCTCCTGAGCCTGCTCAAAGCAAACTAGAGCGTATTCTTCGCGCGGTTCATGTGGAGCAGCATGGCGTGCGAACTCAACTCCACCGGATGCTTGAGAGCAATGAGGATCTTCGCAGGAGGACGCAGGAGCACAAGGGGAAGTTGCGCGCTCGCATCGATCAAACCACGGGGCAGATTCGAAGCATTCTGGAAGAAGGGAAGGTTGCCGGAGTATTCGACACGGCAATCTCGACCGAACTCATACTCCAGACTTTTCTGCACCTGCTTTCCACCAGGGCGCAGGAGCGCCTGTTCACCCAGGAACATCTCTCTCCAGAAGAAGTCGTTGTACAGATGAGACGCCTCTTCTTTCATGGGATTGTACGCTAAACTGTCAAGACACGCTAGAAGGAAAAAATGGTATGGCTGCTCTCTTTCAAAAAGGAAGAAGGTACCGGCCCGTAGGCCCGTCGTACAAGTGGATCGCTTTGTCGAATACCACGCTGGGCGTGCTGATGGCGAGTATCGACATCAGTATTGTCCTGATCTCTCTCCCGGCTATTTTTAACGGCATTCATATTGATCCGCTCGCGCCCGGCGAGACGAACTATTTTCTCTGGCTGCTGCTCGGCTATATGGTGGTGACGGCGACGCTGCTGGTGACGTTCGGGCGCATCTCCGATATGCTCGGTCGCGTCCGGCTCTATAACATGGGCTTTCTGATTTTCGCCTGTGGAAGTATCTTGCTCTGGTTAACGCCTGGCACGGGTTCGACCGGCGCTATTGAGCTGATCGTGTTCCGTTTGATTCAAGCGGTCGGCGCCGGCTTCCTCTTCGCCAATAGTGCCGCGATCCTCACAGACGCATTTCCCGCCAACCAGCGCGGCCTGGCGCTGGGCATCAACCAGATCGCCGCTATTCTCGGCTCGGTGATCGGCCTGATCCTGGGCGGTATCCTGTCGTACTATAGCTGGCGGCTGGTCTTCCTGGTCAGCGTCCCGGTAGGCGTTGTCGGCACGATCTGGGCCTACCTGATGCTACGCGAGACAGCCACGATCCGCCAGCACCAGCACGTTGACTGGGCGGGCAATATCACCTTCGCCATCGGCTTAACCATCTTCTTGCTCGGCATCACATATGGAATTGAGCCATACGGGAACTCGCCTATGGGCTGGGGCAACCCGCTGGTGATAGCCATGCTGGCCGGCGGCGCGCTCTTGCTGGCCATTTTCATCTGGGTCGAGCTGCGCGCCCCCGATCCGATGTTCCGCCTGAGCCTCTTTAAGACGCGCGCATTCGCGGCTGGTAATATCAGCAGCTTCCTGGCCAGCATCGCGCGCGGCGGCCTGCAGTTCATGCTCATCATCTGGTTGCAGGGCATCTGGCTGCCGCTGCACGGCTACGATTACGCCGTCACGCCGTTGTGGGCTGGCATTTTCTTACTGCCACTGCTGGCAGGTTTCGTCGTGATTGGGCCGCTTTCCGGCTGGCTCTCGGACCGCTATGGCGCGCGTGTCTTTTCGACCACAGGCATGCTCATCCAGGCCGCCGGCTTTGTGCTGCTGACGGTGCTGCCTGCCAACTTTACTTACACCTGGTTCGCGCTGATCCTCTTCATGCTGGGCATCGGCCAGGGCATGTTCTCCGCGCCAAATACCTCGTCGGTGATGAGCAGCCTGCCGCCCGATCAACGCGGCGCAGGCTCGGGCATGCGTGCGACCTTCCAGAATGCCGGGTCGCTGGCCAGCATCGGCGTCTTCTTCACCATCGTGATCTCGACCCTGGCGGTGTCACTGCCGGGTTCGCTCTCCAGCGGGTTGGCTACTGCTGGCGTGCCGGGCAGCGTAGCCAACCAGATTGCCCACCTGCCGCCCACATCGGCGCTTTTCGCGGCCTTCCTGGGGTACAACCCGATGTCGAAACTGCTGCCGGGGAACGTCTTGCATACCCTGCCCGCTGCGAACCAGGCCAACTTGTTGGGGCACAGCTTTTTCCCCAACCTGATCTCGTCGCCTTTCTTGCAGGGGTTGCACGCGGCATTCTATATTTCAGCGGCCATGTGCGTCATCGCCGCCGCCGCCTCGCTGCTGCGTGGGAGACGCTACATCCACACACAGGCGCCTGCGGCCAATGAGGTGGCGCCCGTCGATCACATGCCTACCATCCAGGCCGAGGTGTCCGCCCTGGAGTCCGAACCGTAGTCGCGCAGCTCTAGTAGGATTAGCCGCAGCGTATCATTGAGCATAGGTATCCTCGTCCTCAAGCATGGGATGGATATGATATTCGAGTCGATAGGCCTTAATCAACTGCAAGGCTCGCTCAGAAACGGCCTCCCAGGGCGCATTGAGCACCTTGGCGACAGGCCCAAGCTCGTGCAGGTCAGGTATGACCGCTTCTAATTCGCTTAAGTGGCTCAAGTCTTTCTGGTACAGGCGAATTTCCAGCTCAGTTCCATGAGAGTGTGGCTGGAAGGTGTCTGGGCGAGCGGACATCCACTGCCATAAGGCGGTGGCTTCATCGGCGGTCAGGTAGAGTTGTGCCTGGTCGTCGGTAATCCATATGCCACCCTGGCCTCGGTCTTCAAATTTTTTCATGCTCTCGTATGCTTTCTGCTCTGTTGTTACCATCTCCATAAGGAAAGCATACATGAAAAAGCGCAAGAATTACAACTGGCGAACAGCCTTCTTCTTCAACAGCCTATAATTAAATGAGACATGACCATCCCTCCTGCGGCTTTTCAAGTGGCTTCAGGTTCTTCGTCGTTTTTGGTTGCTCACTGAAGGTTGTCGGTGTTCCTGTCAACTTTCCCTGTAAGAGGTTGATCCGATCAACCTCAATATTTAGGTTATTAATCAAAATGCTAAAAGTTATCAGAAGATTTTCTGACTACTTTTCTGATAACCAATGTAACCATATTGAGGAATAGCATTGAGCAAAATACGATACATTCCATCTCGGACACTTTTAGGTAATGCTTCCTGATTGGCAAGTTCAATGATATATGGGATATCTAATGCAGAAACATTTGTGCTCCATCTATGACTTAGCAACCATTCTTGTGATAAATATATCCGAGCTTTCTCTGGTGGAAGCAGAAAAAGTATCAGTTCTACCACTTCTGCTCTAGCCAAATAACTCATATCTGTTTTCATAACTCTGAATGGTAATGTAACAGCTTGCAATCTCCGTTGAATTGGGATATGTTGCATATTAACTAGTTTCCAAAGCAATTTGAATGCGACGAGTTCATCTTTTGAATAGCTGGAAGCAAATATATAAGCTAATATTGCTAATTCTGATAATTGTTTAGAAGAGAGATCGGACTTATCCGCTAGTTGTAAAAGAAGATTACTAGCTTTCTCTCGCTCTTTTGTACCCTCTGAACTGTATCGATATAGAGATTTAACAGCTTGTATACCCTGCATAAATGAAAGGTTTGGGCGCTGAATTAGCTGCAAAAGAAGTTGTATGCCTTGCTGATATCCTATTTCATTGCGCTGGCGCTTTTGTTTCAATCGCCAGTATTCGTCTCTAACTAGCCGATTCATTCGAATTGGTGCTACATCTTCTCGAGATTCTAGTAAATGTCGGTTAACAGTTTGGTTAAGTTCATCAAATTCTTTAGATGTGAGTTCAAAATTTAGAGCAATATTTTGTATAGAGGTACCAAATATATTTTCAATTGTAATTTGTGATGATACCGTAATTTGTGATGATAATGATTTTAATTGCAAGCGCGATATTGGAGAGAAAATATCTGTTTCCTCAAAAGTTAAATCTTGCTGAAAGCAAATTACTTCAGCGATTTCTATGACTAGCTCAAAAGGTAGATCGGAACGCTTGGCAAACTGCAAGAGTAACTGCATAACCCATTGTTGCTCTTTTGAGCTTGTATCAGTATGACGATAGAGCGTCCGAGCAGCCTGTAGAGTTTCCTCAAAGGAAAGATCGGGACGCCGAGCTAGCTGAATTAGAAGCTGAATGGCTTGTTTTCGTTCATTCGAGACATTTGGAGAGTTCCCAATAATTATCTCAATGACTTGAAGAGCTTGCTCGAAGGAGAGATTGGGGGGTTGGGCTAACTGCAAAAGAAGCTGGTTAATTTGCTTTCGCTCTTTTGAGCTTGTATCAGTATGACGATAGAGCGTTCGAGCAACCTGTAAAGTCTGCTCAAAGGAGAGATCAGGACGCTGAGCTAACTGAATAAGATGCTGAATGATCTGTTTTCGTTCATTCACGACACTTGGAAGGTTTTCCATAATTGTCTCAGCGACTTGAAGCGCTTGCTCAAAGGAAAGATTAGGGAGCTGGACTAACTGTAAAAGAAGCTGGTTAATCTGCTCTCGCTCTCTTAAGCGACTAGGAGAGTTTTCTATGATGGTTCTAGCAAGCTGTAGAGTTTGCTCAAAGGAGAGATTAGGGGTGTGGGCTAACTGTATAAAAAGCTGGTTAATCTGCTTTCGCTCTTTTGAGCTTGTATCAGTATGACGATAGAGCGTTCGAGCAACCTGTAAAGTCTGCTTAAAGGAAAGATCAGGACGCTGAGCTAACTGAATAAGATGCTGAATGATCTGTTTTCGTTCATTCACGACACTTGGAAGGTTTTCCATAATTGTCTCAGCGACTTGAAGCGCTTGCTCAAAGGAAAGATTAGGGAGCTGGACTAACTGCAAAAGAAGCTGGTTAATCTGCTCTAATTCATCAATATCTCCTGGATAACTTCCCGTAATTGTTTTAGCGACTTGTAGCGCTTGCTCAAAGGAAAGATTAGGGGGCTGGACTAACTGCAAAAGAAGCTGGTTAATCTGCTCTCGCTCATTTGAGTTTGTATTAGTATAACGATAGAGCGTCCGAGCAGCTTGTAGCGTTTGCTCAAAGGAGAGATTGGGGTGCCGAGCTAGCTGAATAAGAAGCTGAATGGCTTGTTTTCGTTCATTCGAGTCAATACGACTGGCCTCTAATAAAGCCTCAAATGCTCGCAATAGCTGTTCGTAGGAGTAATTAGAGTTTTGGATTAGTTGTAACAAGTAATTGAAGAATTGTTCTCGCTCCGTTGAATCCATTGGGAAATCTTCAAGAATAGTATTTGCAGCTTGTAAAATTTGTTCAAAAGAAAGATTAGGGCGCTGGACTAATTGCAAAAGAAGTTGTTTAGCCTGCCCCCGCTCTATTGAATTTGGGTGAGATTGATAAAATAAAGCTCTGAGGGATAATAGAACTTCATCAAAAGAGTTTTCGGAACGTTGAGCTAAGCGCATGAGGAATTGAATAGATTGCTGCCATTTAGCTGATTCAAGTGAACTAGTCGTACTACCGATGATGATTATTTTTAATAATTGTTCAAAAACTTTCTCATCTTTAGATTTATCCATATAGATTAAATATTCGAATAATTGAAAGATATTTTGACTGCCACTCGACGGTAAATCATTGTAAAGTATTGACGTAGCGAATATTTTTTTTGATAAATCAAGGTCGTTATTCTCTAGTATTAATGAAGTCAAACCTTGTGTTGCTAAATTAGTATATTGCCTTGTTCTTATCATCTTACCCAGCTTTTCAAGCAATTGATGTCTAAGTAGCGAAAAAGATGTCTCAACTATTAATTTTTTCACAGATTCGATTACATATTGCGCAAAATCATTTTCAACCGTAATATCTTCTGAAAGGCAATCACAGATAAAAAGGAGGTCATGTTGTACAATATATGAATATTTACTAAGGTGACTATCGCCTCTTAGAATGCGTCGAAGCTGAGAAGTTGCTTGCCTATGTTTAAGCTTTCCAAAAAGGAGGAGAATTACCTCATGCCAATGAGGATCGTGTAAATTTTGTTTGAGGAAATCGCCAATGATGGAGGAATCATCATCTTGTTGATATCGCTCATAAACATCGACGGCAGCAAAATATTCTTGAAATGTACGGTGGACAAACCCATATAAAGCCTCACCATCTTCATCGGTTCCTCTTTCAACGATTAAACCAGCTTCAGTTTTTGCAAGTTCAAGAAAACGCTCTGCCTCGTATTCTTGTTCAGCTCCAGTGAAAAGCTTCTGATCTTTAAGAAATAGTTCTATCTCTCGAAGAATAAATCTAGCAGGAACATCCGTCGCAGTATCTTCCTTTTGTACGGAGCGTGTTATTATGTCATTGCTACTAGGCGTATTTTCTTGTGATCGCGTATGGAGGATAAAGCCAAGATGGGCTATACAAGCAGTTTGGCTTTCTTTTCCCATTTTCACATCTTTCCATCGAGTACCTTCATGCTTTAATTTAGCCCAAGTGTCAATTAGAAGATCAGCACACTCTTCATAGATTTGTACCCTTTTGTCAGGTAACCTTTTATAACGATGGAGAGCTGTCATCACCGTAAGAAGTAGTGGATTGGTTGCTAATTTGTGTAGGCGGGGATTAGTTGTTAACGTCAAATGAAAGTTCTCTAATTCTTGTCGAACATCAGTTGGTATCGATGAATACTTCAAAACGTGGTTGTACCAAGCCTCTAAGTATTGATGAATCTGATCATTATTAAAGTCCTCGACCAAACTATGCTGAAACCAGCAATTCGAAAAACGTGCAATGTCATAACCTACTGGACGAGAAGTTACTAAAATACG
Source organism: uncultured Chloroflexia bacterium (assembly GCA_963731975.1). Taxonomy (GTDB): domain Bacteria; phylum Chloroflexota; class Ktedonobacteria; order Ktedonobacterales; family Ktedonobacteraceae; genus CAVSXS01. The sequence goes on from CAVSXS010000001.1 coordinate 478,700, forward strand.
ATTACCAGGAAATCGTTGAGAAAGGTACTCGATCTCGTCAATAAGTCGTCGACGTTCGTCTAAGGTAGGTACTTCATCAAGACCATCAAAAAGTAATAGCATAGCCTTTCGTTCAAGCAACTCTTGAAACATCTGCTGATTGATAATAGTATCTTCACGGCCAAGCATAACTTCAGTGGCGTAAGATAAAAAACTATAGTCTGCACGTTGCCGACGAGCTTCGTGGAATTGGCGAAGCTCAATATATAAAGGTACAGGCTTTCCCAGAAGGAAAGAATTATCGTTTTGAGTAGAAACTGAGGAATTTACCAGATTCATTTTCGCGTGTATCCAAGCAAGGTAGCGTGCTGTTGTTGATTTTCCTGAACCCGGTCCTCCAAGGAGTACAAGATAGGGATATTGGTTGAATAGAGAAATAAGGTCTTCAGCCTCGGAAGGAGCCGTTCGTTGTAGAGTGATACATATTGGGACAAATATCGCTTGAAGTTCTGGAGCTGTATCTTCATCTCCCCTAAAAACAATACCTGTAAATTTATGATGACGGAACTTTCCTTCAAAATACTTCATATACCTATCTAAGTCTTGCTTAAATTGTTCCGGAGAGTAATTATTTGCCACAATATCTTTGATCTGGTAAAGTACTGAAACAATGTCTTCTAATGAGCGTTGCCCCTTAAGAACTCCTCGCACTTTGACAGCATCACTTATTTGTTCTCGAAATAAGGGATCGTTGTATAATTCAGCAAGAAGTGCTTCAAAAAAACTATATAAGTATATGGTGGTACCGTTTGTCAAGACAGTTTTTGGTCGAAAATAAGACAAAACTCAACTGTTCGAGAAACTCGCGGCTATCTTTTCAGATACACCTGTGCGGGTGTTTGATAGTCAAGCGCTTGATGCAAGCGCTCCTGATTGTAAAACGTGAAATAGGTCTGCAAGTTCCTTACCGCATCTGGAACGCTCTGGTAATCTTTGATGTACACCTCCTCGTATTTGACACTGCGCCACAATCTCTCGACAAAAATGTTGTCTAATGCTCGTCCTCGACCATCCCAACTGATGCGGATATCGGCGGACTTGAGCCGACTGGTGAACTCGCTGCTGGTAAACTGCACCCCCTGGTCATTGTTAAAGATCTCCGGCGTAGCCACGCGCAAGGCCCGATCCAGCGCTTCCAGGCAGAAGCTGGTATCCAGCGTGATGGAGACTTCCCAGGACAAGACGAAGCGACTGAACCAATCGATCACTGCCATCAGGTAGATGAACCCTCTCTGGAGGCGAATGTAGGTGATATCACAACTCCACACCTGGTTGCAGCGCTGGATGCTCATCCCCCGCAGTAAATACGGATAGCGCTGCTCCCTCAGGCCTGGCAGGCTCGTGCGCGGCTGAGGATAGATGGCTTCCAGACCCATCAGGTGCAACAAGCGCCGCACGCGTTTGCGTTCCACGGGGTAGCCCTGCGTCTGCAACCAGGCTGCCATCTTGCGTGCTCCATAGAACGGCGTGCGCGTGTATTGCTCATCGAGCATCCGCATCAACACGAGATTGTCCTCGCTTTCTCCTCTGGGCTCGTAGTAGTAACTTGAGCGTGCCAGGCCAAGCAGTTCACATTGCTGGATGATGCTCAGCTCCGCATGCTCCGGCTCGATGAGCGCCCGTTTGGCCTCAACGGAGTGCTTTTGATTTTTTTCCCAACCAGTCTACCTGCACTTTCAATTGGCCGATTTGCTGGTAAAGACTGGCGATGAGCGCTTCTTCGCTTTTTTCTCGCTTGCCTGCTTGCGGGGAGAACACCTCCGGCAAGCCATCGAGTGCTTGCTTTTTCCACTGCGCAATCTGCGTGGGATGAACCCCATACTCTGCGGCGATCTCATTGGCTGTTTTCTGCCCTTTGATGGCCTCCAAGGCGACCCTGGTCTTCAGGTCGGCACTGTATCGTTTCCGTTGCACTGACATCGTTTTCTTCCTTCTCGCCGGTTTCTCGATACAGCTATTTTATCTTATCGACCTGTCCAGGTTCCTGGTACCATCATAGTAAGGTGTTGCATCAACCTCCCTGTGTGTTTGAAAGTGGGCTAGTGCAGTTATACGTTGAGCAAGGTTGTATTTTTCTGTAAGTTTTGCAAGGTCGGGGTTATCGGAGAGAGTGAACAGCTTTGTGGCTTCCTGGCGAAGTATGTCACTATTGGCTTCGGATAAAATCACAAGTATGCTACGGTATTGGTCTCGTTCTTCAGGTGTTGAAAATAGTCTGAGTCCCCGCTCTGCAGCATTGCGAAGAGCGAGTTCCATATGACGAAGATGCTTTTTCTCATCAATAAAAGCGTCAATTTGCCGCTTGCCTTGTGCTATGGCAAGTTCTTCTCCTTTACTCAACAGTGCGTCTTGTATATTATGAAACCAGCTTGGAGAGCTTTTCACGAGTAGTGCAATTGCAAAACCTAGAGAAAGCGGTTCAACCATTCTTTTTATTACCCTCACACTTTCGACTTAAATAAAATGAAAAGCTAGCTGCAAGAGCAGTATACTCATGAATAAACTGGGTGTCAATCAAAATAAAATAAATGGAAATGTTCCAAGTTTAGCTCAAAGTATAATGAAAAAAGAACAGAATAGTTTATTTAAAGGACAAGATCGCCCTCGTTGGATGAAGCGGTGATGATGCGTTCGAGCAGAGCTTCAGGCTTTTGGGTTGGGTAATCTAAACGCTCATCGCTAGTATTACCTACACGTGAAACATCTGACCACAAATCAGTTGCACGCTTACCAGCAGTTTCATCCAAATATATTTTATGACCATCTAATCGTGGTGTTCCATCTGTTTTGGTGAGTATAAGTCCTTCTGCCCATAGTCTCTCTAATTCTGCTAAAGCTAGCGCCCAACCCCTATTTGCAGGTGGTCGAGAGCCACGCCATTCGAAATTTCGAGTTCTTGAGGCTGAAGACATTGTAAGGTCTTGTCCTGTATATAACCGACCGTCCTTGTCTGGTTTATATCTTTTTATTTGCTCAGGCGAGTACTCAGTGAATTGAGTTTTCCATGTATATTTTTGTGATTTCGCATAAAAAAGAATAATGTCATGCACTCTCAGAAAATATTTTGGGTTAATATTATGGGCGTTGGTTCTTTGCCAGACGATTTCATTCAAAAAATTATCAGCACCAAAAACCTCATCTAAAACAGATTTGACATAAAAGCTTACGTGCCAATCACAATGTACATATATACTTCCTTCCTCTGTCAGGAAGTCTTTTAGCAAGGTTACTGTTTCAAAAAACCATTGAAGATATCCATCTATTCCATGTCCCCAAGTATCACGATATGCCTTCTGTTCGATCATATTTGGCTCTTTCGTGAAACTTTCATCGGTCTCCGGTACGCCCGTCATAAAAGAAAAATTATCGCCCGTAGCAAAGGGGGGATCGATGTAGATGAGGTTGACTTTGCCCGCGAATTCGGGGAGCAGGCTGGGCAGCACGTATTTCTTGTCGCCCCAGATGAGGCGGTTGCGCCACTCGCTCGGCTGGCCGGAGGTGAAGAGGTCGAGCATCATCTGGCGCTGCTGGGCGCTTTCGTTGACGGTCTCGACGGTCTGGAAGGGGAGGGCGATGCGTACCGGGCCGACTTTTTTCCCATCCTTGTACTTGCCATCCCAGGTAAGCTCGGTCATGCTGTGCGTGTCCTCTCTACCAGATGCTCTACGGCGGCATTCTTTTTGGCGTTGCGCCCGGCGGGTGCAGCGATGGGCTTAGTGTAGCGTATGCGTGAGCGGGATGCAAGCGAATGGGGCGGAGTACTATCAACTATGGTCCTCTCACTACGAACAACAGCGTCAGTCAGATGAGTTCGGCGATCATGGCTGCTGTTCTAATGCCTCGCGGTCCCATTGCCCCAGCGTGGCTCCCGCTTCGTAGGTACTCTGGAAAAACTCCAGCAGCGCCTGCTCAGGTGAGGAAGCGTTCCGCACGTCGTCATAGGGCAGGAGGAATTCTCCCAGTTCCTGGCGGTACAACGCCGCGGCAGGGAGAATCGAGGCGCTCCCCAGTCCAGGCGGCTCCGGATAGGTATAGGAGTAGAACGCTGGGGTTGGGGAACGCTCATCGCCGGGCCAGAACCCACAACTGATCTCTTCATGCGAGTAGGCTTCCCGTGTGATACGATCGGCATCTTGCCGCTGGGATGCGCGCCGACCAGAGAACACGGTCAGCGCCAGGTCGAAGCTGCCCCAGAAGAAATGGATGGGACTGCTCTTGCCGAGAAAGTGCGAGCGGTAGCGCTGTAAGACGGTCTCGGTCTGCGCCAGGATGCGCCAGAAGCGCTGGGCGTAGACGGGGTCGTAGGAGGCATGGATCTCATCTTCGTCACAGTGAATGGGACTCGGAATTTCGCTGGGCAAGGTGTTGATCGTGACCTCGATCCCCAGGGCCTGCAAGCAGGCCATAAACTCCCGGTAAAAAGCAGCGACAGACCGGGGGATCAGTGGCAGCGTTTTGGTGGTCCCATCGCTGGTGAGAACGAAGAGGTTGTGATCGATGAAGTCAAAATTGACGGCAAAAGTGCCGCCTTGAAAGGGAATGGCAGACGTTGTCAGCCCACGCGGGGTGACATACAACGTGACATGCCACCAGTGGTTCACCGCAGGACTTAGCTCCATTCTGACTTTGCCCACAATCTGCGTCCACAGGTGCAGAGTCTGGCAGGTGTCCTTCCATGCCTCAAAGGGGAGCGCTGGCCAGCGCTCCCCTTGTTCCCCTTGCTGTGCCATGCGTATGCTTTCCATCGGTTACTCGTCCTCCTGGTTGTCACTCTCCTCCATTGCTGTCTCTGGAATCACGAATCGGTCAAGCAAACTCGAGCATTACCTGGTCGATGTAACACCAACCCCAGTCTTCCCCTGGCTCGAAGGACTGGATAAGCGGGTGGTTGGTGGCGTGGAAATGTTTGGTGGCGTGCTTATTCTTCGATGAATCACAGCAGCCGACATGCCCGCATTCAAGACAGAGGCGCAGGTGTACCCACGTCTCCCCGATTCTCAAACAATCCTCACAACCATTCGCGCTTGGTGTCACTTGTCGTATCTGGTCTAGATGGGTACATTGTGTCGCCAAAATCGTTTCCTTTCCGATGTTTTCCTATGCTTTTTGTCAAGTTGCTGCTTCCTGCCACAGGTGCTGCTCTCTTGTAAAGAACAAACGGTTTGCTCTCGTGTGAACCCACCTGGGCGTGTTGGTGGACATTGTTCAACTGAATAGTTTACCACATTTGTGAGCAGCGAGGTTGCAGCGCAAGGACGGGCATCATCAGCCGCTTCCCGCAGGGTTGATAAGACGACCCCACTGGTCGCTTTCTGTTGCTATCCGACATGTGTAGTCTATCACGCCAGCTACTCGATGAGCTGCCAAAAAGACCTCGATGATTGTGCTATACTACTACCGAAAACAAAGATCCGGACACGTCAATAAGCTCAACATTTATTGGATCGCTACATCTTACCAGGTGGGCAACAGAATAATGCCGAAAGTATCGAAAATGGGCTGAACCGCCATCGCTCCCTGCAACGCAGAAACTTCTGTAGGATGACACCTGTTCATAAAGATACCTTGCTCTTCCCATATACTTTCACCCCCTTTCCATAAAGATTATATCGAAAACCTCCCTTGCTTTTTCTCGATAGATACGTATCATTGAAGATATCAGGGTCAGTTCATTTTTTCTCCCGGCAGCTAGATCTTCCTTCCTGCCCGATTTTTCCTATCCTCCCGGATAGAGTAGGAGCAATCATATGTCCGTTGAATCTACCCCTGGATCGCCGGAACAAACCACCCTGCGTTCAAACGCTATTGGACTCCCCGGCGTGCTGTTCCAGTCGATCACGACCATGGCTCCAGCCTCTGCTGTAGCGTTCACGCTTGGCCCCGCCGCTATCGGGTATACCGGTGGCGCGCTGCCGCTGGCAGTCCTCATCGCGCTCGTCATTTGCACCTTCATCGCCTTGAGCATCGGTTCGCTGGCAAAACACCTGCCGTCCGCGGGCGGGTACTTCACCTATGTCAGCCGCAGCCTGGGGTCTCAAGTAGGGTGGATGACCGGCTGGCTCTTCGACCTTGCTTACCTGCTCATCGTGCCTTTCCAGTTACTGGTATTAGGGCCGGTTGCAGATGGTTTCGTCAGGCAATACTTCCACTTCACCGCGCTTGGAGCAAATGGCTGGGTGTTCTGGGCCATGGTTTTTGCCGTTGTGGTCTTCGCTCTCACCTACTTCGGCATCAAGCTATCCGCCGACACAAGCGTGGTATTGGGCACGATCGAAATCACCGTCTTCGTCCTGCTTTCTATCTGGTTAATTGCCAGCGCGGGTAACGGCAATACTCTCTCGACCTTTAATCCCGCCTCCAGCACAAACCACGGTTTAGGAGGCTGGCAGGGAATCTTCCAGGGCATGATTTTCGTATTCCTGGCCTTCGCGGGCTTCGAGTCGTCCGCGCCACTGGCAGAGGAGGCGCACAACCCGCGCCGCACGGTTCCTCGCGCTATCTTGCTGGCAACCGTGCTGATTGGCATTTTCTATGTGCTCTGTTCCTACGCGGGCGTGGTCGGTTGGGGCTTCAATTCCATCGCCGGGTATGTCAACGACCCGAACCCCTGGGCGACGATGGCAACCAGGGTATGGGGGCCTTTCGAGTTCATTGTTGCCATCGCCATCCTGAATAGCGCCCTTGCCAACGCCAATGCCGGTGTCAACGCGGCCAGCCGCGTGCTCTTCGCCATGGGTCGCATCAGGGCGCTGCCGGGCCGCCTGGCGCATGTGAATCGCTTCCACACACCCGACATCGCCATTATCTTCACCATCATCGTAGCAGTGATTGCCACGCTGTGGCCCGGCTTCGTCTACGGCCCTGCCGTAGCCTTCAACCTGCTGGGGATAATCATCGGCATTCCCATCATCCTCGTCTACATGGCGACCTGCCTGTCCGTGCCCTTCTTCTACCGGCGCGAGCAACAGGGGCAGTTCAACGTCTTGCGGCATGTGATCGTGCCGGCTATCCCATTCGTCGTGCTGGCCGTCGTGCTGTACTTCCAGTTCGTCCCCTACCCGCAGGTCGCGCCGTACTACCTGGTAGGTTGGATCTGCGCTGGCTGGGTCGTGCTTGGTATCCTTGCCATTGTCTTTTTGAGCATCCGCTCCCCGCAGGTGCTGGCAAAGGGCAGTGAAGTCTTTCTCGAAGAATAGGAGAGCGCTCATGTCCAATGACATCAAGTACCGCCTCACGCAAGAACGCACGCATTGCCGCTGGGATCAGAGTATTGCGCCTCTTGTGACGGCTGAGCCTGGCGACATCGTAGAATTGGAGACGAAGGAGGCTTCCGACGGCCAGATCGTTCCTGGCAGCGACGTTGATATTCTCAACCATCTTGACTTCAGCGTCATCCATCCACTGACCGGTCCCGTAGCGGTAGTGGGGGCGCAGCCAGGAGATACCTTGGAGATTGAGGTGCTGGATATCCGCCCGAAGGCATGGGGGTGGACCGGCATCCTCCCGGGCTTCGGTCTGCTGGCCGACGATTTTCCCGATCCCTACTTGAAGGTCTGGGATTTGCAGGACGGATATGCCTACTTCAAAGCGGGCATTCGCATTCCGCTCGAACCGTTCTGCGGCGTAATGGGCGTGGCTCCCGCCGAACCCGGCTCGCTCGATACGATCCCGCCGCGCCTGAACGGTGGCAATATCGACATCAAGCAGTTGGTGAAGGGATCGAAACTGCTCCTGCCTGTGCTCTATCCCACGGCGCTCTTCTCGCTTGGCGATGCCCATGCCGCCCAGGGTGATGGCGAAGTGTGCGGTACGGCTATCGAGGGGCCGATGATTGTAACGGTGCGTTTCGGCCTGCACAAGGGCATGAGTATCCCCGAGTTGCAGTACTCGACCCCCGGTTCAGCAGTGGAGCGAGCCAACAAGAAAGGCTACTATGTGACAACGGGTCATAGCCCAAATCTCTACGAAGCGGCGCAGAAAGCGGTTCGCCACATGATCGCCCATCTCACTAAACACTACGACCTGACCCGCCACGAGGCATACGCCCTGTGCAGCGTCACGGTTGATCTGCGCATCAGCGAGATTGTCGACGCGCCCAACTGGCTCATCTCCGCCTTCCTGCCCCTGGACATCTTCGAGTAACCAGGAGCAGGAAGGAGGGAGGAGGGAGGCTGCCATTTGCCCTATCAGGCATAAAGCAAGGTTCAAATGAACTTGACAGGTGCTCGTCAGCAGTTTCGCGCCACAACGCGGGCAAACGACGCTTTCACGATCTGCGTCATAGTGCCGCTACGATGCTCCTGACTATGGGTGTGCATCCGAAGGTCGTGCAGGAACTTTTGGGGCATAATCAAATCAGCATGACGATGGACATCTACAGCCATGTACTGCCAACGATGCAAAAGGAAGCGATGGGCAAGATGAACGATGCATTGGGAGGTCAACAGTGGTAATTCCTTTTTCTAAAGGAAGAGCATATACTTATAGAAGAATAGAACTGTCCTGATGTATAATGAGGCGAATAGTTTTGTCGGGAGAGGCAATGTAGGATCAGTTGTTTATGAGAGGAGGAGAGAGCATTGAAAAAATGTCCTCACTGTGATGGAAAAGGCGAGTTTAGTGATGGTTGGTGTTCCTGGTGCGATGGAGGCGGGCAAGTGCCATCTGGATATCGAGAGAGTATTTTCTTCTCTGACTACGTCCTCTGTCCTCGTTGCGGTAAGAAAACAAAATTCTCGGTATTCAACGAAGATATTATGCCCAGATATTGCAAGCACTGTGGTGCTTATGTGTATGTCTAGGCGCGGATATCGTTTTGCTAAGTAATCTAGCAACTTTCGTTGCTGTACAGGAGTATAAAGAAACGTCTCAGGCCGCTCGTGAACTAACCTGAGACGTGTCGAGTGCCGAAGGGGGGATTTGGCAGGATTCGAGGCCCCGCATCGCCCGAACCGGCTCTATTCCTCGCTCCACGCCCGTGCCACTCCTCCGCCGTTGCCCGCTGACAGCAAAACTGACAGCAAAACCGTTTGATGGCTCTCACGTCGTTACGGACCGCCCGGAGTCATATCGATTTGGTAATTTGCCATCTCGTAATGTCGACTCGAAAACTACCAACCTATAAGATAAATGAGCAATCTATTGAAATTGACTCCTGATCACGGTAAAACTAATCATAATGAGGTCAAGCGTGATGAAGGATGAAAGTTATGGCAAGCCAGGAACATCTTGCGAAGCTCAGAGAAGGGGTGGAGGCCTGGAACCAATGGAGAGAAGAGAATCCAGGCTTAGAACCGAACCTCCGGGGAGCCGATCTCCGCGAGGCCAAGTTGCAAGGAGCCAACCTCAACCATGCTCAGTTGCAGGGGGCTAACCTCGGCGAAGCTCAGTTGCAGGGCGCTAACCTCGGCGAAGCCTTTTTCGATAACGCTACCAGTCTAAAAAAGGTCATTCTCGGAGACAAGAAGTATGGGAGTGCATCATTAGTTGATGTCAGCTGGGGAGGTGTCAATCTTGCGGTAGTGGATTGGTCACCGCTAAAGATACTTGGCGATGAATACGAGGCGCACCGACCAACAACAAGAAGCAAAGAGACGAAGGATAAAGCCACACGCCTTGAAGACGATCGCACGGCAGTTCGCGCCAATCGCCAACTCGCTGTGGCCTTGCGGGCTCAAGGGCTGAATGAGGACGCCGATAGATTTGCGTATCGTGCGCAAGTGCTTCAGCGGAAGGTATTCTGGAAGCAAAAAAAATTCGGGCGGGCGTTCTTTTCCTGGTTTCTTGCTCTGGTGGCTGGTTATGGGTACCGGATGGAGCGCATTCTCTTTACGTATGTTATAGTAGTCTCATTGTTCGCTGTAGCCTACTTTATCCTGGGCATGTTCTACGAGCCTCATTTGTCTTTGCTTGATGCTGTGCTAACCAGTGTCACAGCTTTTCATGGGAGGGTCTTCTCAGAACCGTTTCTTCATCCTGGGGAACCCCAACTCTGGGTGACCGCTTTTGAAGCGATTTCAGGACTCGTTATTGAAGGGGTCTTCATCGCTATGCTCACCCAGCGTTTCTTCGGCAGGTGACAGCAAAAGGTCTACTTCGAGTGAATCTTACGGAAGACCAATTGTTGCCAATAAATGCTTCGCGAATGCCAAGATATGGGTAAAATTTCAAAAGGTTTCATCTGCAGTCTACATCCGAGAAAAAATCTTTCAGCAGCCTAGAAAAAGTACATATTTCTCGCGCACTGAAGGAAAAAGGCTGTGGAAGCAGATCGTTCAAGCGGGAGCGCTAACACATCATGCATCCAGGGCGGCTCACCTGAGTTTCTGGCTTACGGTCCCCGGTCTTCAATCACCATTTCAGAGGCAGGCTTCCCCCCGGCAAAACGGCGCGCACGTACTTCACGCGCCTCACGCTCTTCTGGGGATAATGATTGTAGTGTCGGAACATGACTGATTTTGCCTTCGTGAAATTGATTCTGCGCTAGCTCATGCGTCGTAAAAGGGAGGTTTATGGGGGTCGAGGTTTGCAGGCGCTCGATCATATCATGTAGAAACTGTTCGGGCTCCCTGCCGCTTCTGGCAGCTGCCGCGGCAAGCGCTGCATATTCCTGATCGCTCAAGGTGATTTGGTATGTCACGATGCTACCTCTTCCTCCAGATGAAAGGCCTCTTTGTTCCAGTATACCATTTCAAATGGCCTTATGACTGGAGGTGGCACCTTGTCATGTAGATAGATGACGACGCTGAAGCCCGCATATGAAACGATATCGACGTGTAGGCCTTCTGTCGAATTCCTCCTTGGGGCAAACTATGCTATACTTTGGCTAAGGAGGATAAGACGATGGCACAGCAATTAGAGCCGGTTACATTTGATGAGTTCCTCTCGAATGCAGCTTCGATCTTTGCGCAAATTGAACAAGAGGGGAAAGGCGTTCTTGTCGAGCACGATGGGGCTCTTTTTTCTGTCGAGATGAAGCGGCCAAGAACAAAAAAGGGAGGCCGGGGAATTACATCGCAGGACAGCATCCTTCATATCATCGGTATTGGAGCTTCCCAGGGGCCAACAGATACATCTACCAACAAGCACCGGTATCTAGCTGATGCAGCCGGCGATCTCCATGATGTATGAGACGCCTTTTTGTTGATACCTCAGCCTACTATGCGCTCACTGATACAAGATATGAGAATCATGAAGCAGCGGTCCATTTCATCCATCAGCTTATCAGAGAACGCGCAGAGCTACTCACTACCAACTACATTGTTGCAGAAACGCATACACTCCTTCTCAACCGTATCGGATACGCAACAGCACTCCGGGTTCTGGAGGAACTCTACAAGAGCCAAACGAGGATCTACCGTGTCAGGGAGGCTGAAGAAAGAAAAGCGCTCGCGATTATCAGAAGGTATACAGATAAAGAATTTTCGCTGGTCGATGCCATCAGCTTTGCGACGATGGAGCGCTTCCATTTGACCGAGGCATTTGCTTTTGATCACCATTTTGCTCAGTACGGACTCTCACTCCTGCCGGAGATGAGGAGCAGAGAGTAACATTTCTGCTGGGATATGTCCGGTCGTTGTAAACTTACCGCGAGTTCAGTGTATACGTGAGATGGGATTTCATAAGATGCATGGATTGCTGTACCTGCTCACCTGCAGACCGCAGGACACTTTGCACAGAGGGAGGGAATGATGAACCAGAGCCTGTCTCCTCCCGTGTCGCCTCATGCTCCACGCCTGGCGGACCTGGTGATCCGTGCCGGCGCCATTTACTCCATGGCTCAACATCGCGCGGTCTACCAGGCCATTGCCATCCGTGATGAATGGATCGTGGCGGTCTCGCGGGGCTCCCATGGCCTGGACGGGTTGATCGGCGCCGATACCCACGTCCTCGATGCCCCGGATTTGACCATCCTGCCGGCTTTCGAAGACACCCATAACCATCTCATGTTCGCCGCGCAGAACATGGGCCTGGTTCCGGTTGACCGGGCACATACTCTTGCCGAATTCATCGACTTGCTCAGACAGCGCGCAGCTCAGACTCCTCCAGGCACCTGGATCCAAACCTCTGCTGCCTGGCATGAAGTCAACCTGGCAGAGGGACGCTTGCCCACCGCGCCTGAACTCGATCAGGCGACGCGGGACCATCCCGTGCTGGTCAGGCGTGGTGGGCATGTGGTCGTCGCCAACTCCCTGGCGCTCACCCTCGGGGGCATCACGCGGGAGACTCCTGACCCACCGGGAGGCACCATCGTGCGCTTCCCCGACGGCACCCCGACCGGCGTCCTCATCGAGCCCCCGGCTTACGCACCCATCATCGCACTGGTGCCGGCCATGACGCCTGAACAGATGGTCGAGGGGTTGAGGTTGGCATGCCGGGAGTACAACTCCTACGGTATCGGGACCGTCCGTGACCCATGGGTGATGCGTGAGCAGGTGCCGGTGTACCAGGCGCTCTGGGAACAGGGCGATTTGACCGTCCGCAGCCGGCTCATGCTGGCGCCGATGGCCGCGACGCTGGCGGAAAAGATGGCGATCATTGAGGGCTTTGGGGTGCGCAGCGGTTTTGGGGATGACCTGCTCAAGCTATGGGGACTCAAGTTCGGACTAGACGGCGGGGCGGAAGGAGGCGCGCTCGACGAGCCCTACGTGAACAATCCCGGTTACCGGGGGCACCTGCTCTGGAACCCTGACGACCTCCTGACCATCATCAACTTCGCGGTGCGCCGGGGGTGGAAGATCGGCACGCATGCCATTGGTGATCGTACGGTGCGCACGCTGCTGGACGTGTACGAGCAGGTCATCCAGGAGAATCCTGGCCTCGGCCCCGGCACCCTGGTGATTGAACACGGTTTCCTGGCCGATGCGCGGCAGCGAGCTCGCGCCATCCGGCTGGGGATCCCGGTGACCGTCCAGCACCCGCTGCTATATACGCTGGGTTCAGTGCTCCTTGAAGGATGGGGCGAGCAGCGCACCCGTGAGATCATGCCCGTGCGGGCCTGGTTAGAAGAAGGAGCCTCGCTCTCCGCAGGCTCGGACCACCCGGTCAGCTCGTTCAATCCGGGGCTTTCGCTGTGGGGTATGGTGACCAGGGGCACACTGAAAGCCGGTATCCAGGGGCCTGAGTATGCCATCGACCGGTATACGGCGGTGCAGCTCTACACCGCTGCCGGTGCGCAGCTGAGCGGCGAGAGCCATCGACGCGGCACCCTCGAAGCCCGCAAGCTCGCCGATCTGGTGGCTTTCCGCTCGAACCCCATCACCTGTCCGATTGACGACCTGCCGTCTCTGCGACCCGTCTTCACGATGGTGGGAGGGCGAGCTGTCTACGATCCGGAGGCCATGCTTGGCAAGCCGGGATAAAGCATATCTTTCTCAGCGCGGATGCTGCTCCTCCTCGTGTGGTCTTATGCAAGAAAACTGGTGACTCGTATGTGAGCCAGTGGTGGCAAGCAACACTGCTTGTGTTCAATGGTTCTCTTTCATACAGGCGGCAAGCGCATAGTCCAGCGCCTGCAAAGCGCTCTCGAGGGTGGTATACTCCATGCCTCCCTCCCAGATCATCCCTCCACTGTCCAAGGCCCGTATGAAGGAGCGTTGATAGTCATCATAGCCAATTTCGATCCAGCCATGCGTCTTGACCCACGCCGTCAGGTGCGGGAACGCCTCGTCCAAAGAGCGGTTCATGAGCTATTCTCCTTGCGTGTTGTGAATGTCGCGCGATAGCAGCAGCGCCCCAGGATTACTTTGCTTCACGAAAGGGACCTTTCTGGATGTGTTATGACACGCCCGTGTGCTGCTGGTTCACCAGAGTTCAAAGAACTGCTCGGTTCCAAGCATGGGGATGAGAGCGTGGGCCAACTCTGCCACAGGTCCCGTCTGCCCGTACAGTTCCAGCCAGCCGTCGATACTCCCCAGGTAGCACATCCGCTCTGAGCCGAACCGCCGCTGTTTGGGATCCATGAGGGTGAAGCGCAGCACCGGCGTGTAGTGCGCGTGGCGCTCCTCCAGAGCCCGCAACTCCTCGGCGAGGCCCGGTCTCGACAGTCCGGGAATGTGCAGTGCGCTGACCAGCTCGTTATAATCGGGGCCGGCTTGCTCGTAGATCTCAATGCGGTTGCCCTTGACGGCGACCCGGTAGCGGCGCGCCTCGGGGTGCTGCTGCACCGCCGCCTCGACAGCAACCACCTCTTCTGGCCGGATCAGTGCGGGGCGGTCTTTGGCCAGGGAGACCACGCCGTTGACGCTCTCGCTGATTGTGTAGCCGGGCGGGATCTCCGAAACTGGTTCGCCTTGATTCTGGCCAGGACGACCAAAGTAGTAACGCGGCTTGCCGGTCCTCGTCTGCCCCCGGTACAACGTGTACGTCATTCCTTTGCGGTTGGTGTAGCTAACCGGCATCGTGATGCTTTCGATCCTTCCCTCAACACTGTATTTATGCCGCTTTATAGCAGCGTACATCCACCTGGAAGCCTTCGCTCAAAGCGGTTTCAGCAATCTGAGAAAGTCGCTTCCCCGTTGCTGTACCCACAAATTCCTCGCCGCAAATTGAGCAAATTTGGGCCGGGACATTCAGAAAGTAGAAGAGAGCACACAAAGAATACGTGGTCTCTCCGCATGGATTCGACTGGGCGTGCTCAGGAGCTAGGAGAGCTCTACAGCAATACATACCAGGATCAATTTGTTTCGTGATCGCTCTCTTCTTCCGGGGAGGTTTCCTCAATCTCTACGTCTAGATAGGCGTCTCGGAGAGGGAACTGGACACCCAGGCTCGACAGCGCGACCGTATCATGTGCCTTATAGATATCGTATATCCATCTCCCGTTCTCTTTGCGGTATATCTCCATTTTCAGCGATTTGGTATTGACAAGGATATATTCTTCCATAGTGGGGAGCGCGAGATAATTTTGGAGTTTCCACGTTCTATCTGAGATTTCGGTGCTGGGAGACAGCACTTCAAATATCACTCGTGGAGATCGGAGAAGGTCACCTGTCCCTCTGTCGCGTGGATCGCATGTGACGGTAATATCGGGATGAAAGTAGCGTTTTTGAGAAATTTGCACTTTTATATCAGAATTGTACACACGGCATGGTTTTCCGCGCAGGCGGTCCCGCAGAAGGCTGTAAATGTTGCCGCTAATCGTGCTGTGGTCGAAGGTGCCCCCAGCCATCATGTACACATGGCCATCAATGTACTCGTAGCGATTCGCGGTGTCGGTTTCTTCGAGGTGAAAGTATTCCTCGACGGTCATCGCTTGCGGATGTTGCAAAGCCATGCGCTGTTCTCCTCTAGAGGGGATATCGCTCACCCTACCAGGCGTTACTTTGATTATATCATACTGCTGTCGAACCCTTGCGCGTTCCAGCCCATAGCAATTGTGACCAGCAGCGTGTTGGCTCACGACCGAGATGGAGCGTGCCTGCGTGTTTCTTCCCGCCCGCATGATCGGGGCAGGTAAGATTACCATGTGTGCTGCACATCCATACACATCTCGGATAAGAGATGTTCTTGTTTTTGTGGAAGAAACGTCTGGACACCAAACCCCGAGATGAATCGCAGGAGGATGCAGCGATCCAATCCTCAAAATCGCCACGGGACGTGACAAGGACCTCGTCGATTGTGCTATACTGCTTTCGAAAACACGCATTCGAACGCGCGAGCAAGCACAACAGGTGGTAGAGAGATACCTGCTGCCGGGCGGACGAGAAAAGTACACCAAGAGCATCGAGCATGCTCTTCGCTGGCTCTTCGAAGAAAAGCGAGGGTGATTATGTCGTTTGAGATACTTCGCCTGATGGCACAAGAATATGCCGACCAGCACAAAGCACCACCAGCCCTTCCTGCCACCATCGATACAATGGCCTACGCCTACCAACGCATCTGCCAGGGAGAAGACCCCTGGACTGCCCTGGGAGATTTTTCCAATGCCTGGTATGGCTACGCCAGGCACATCCGACCTGGCCTGATCGAAGATCCTCTGACTAGGCCGGAGGGGGAAACCGAGTACACCCGCCATTGGGGGGCTTTCTGTGCTGCCTCTGTCGAGTATCTCTGTGAACTCTTTCAACAGCCCTGCCCGCAGTGGGCGCACGATCCCTCCTATGTGCTGGAAGTGCCCTGGTGGAACACGCTGCGACCAAATGATCCGGACGTACAAGCTTACCCCCGAAAAATTACCCCGCCAGCGTTTGCTCGCCGCAACGTCTTTTGCAGTAACCGGCTCTATCAGAATAAATACGAGATGTACGAATGGATTTACGAGGCCATCACAAAGGGCCTGACGGACGTGCATGAAATCCATCGTTATGCCCGGCAGAAAGAGATCAGCCTGTACGGAGCCTGAGTCCATCGAAGAAATATCTGTGGCATGAAGGCCGCTCAACAAATATCTTTGACATTACACGGCAAAGGGGCGTTTTCCTGAGCTCCATCAGAGTTCTGCGCCTGCGTGTGGATGTGCCGTGCATAAAGCCGCTTATCCCTGCAACGCATCATTGAGCTTGCTCACGGCGTCCTGCTGCATCGTAGGCAGAACGTGGCTGTAAATGTCCATGGTCATGCTGATCTGGTTGTGCCCCAACAGCTCCTGCACGACCTTCGGATGCACTCCCATACTCAGCAAGATAGTCGCCGCGCTATGTCTGAGGTCGTGGAAGCGGATCTCCGGCAGCCCAGCCTTCTTGAGTAAGGTTTTGAAGCGATCGACGACCTTGGAGGGATTGAGCGGAGTTCCCAGCGCGGTACAGAAGACCAGGCCGCGTTCTTGCCACGCCTCACCGGCCTGCGGCTTCGCCTCCTCCTGGCGAAGGCGGTGCTGCTTGAGCAGTTCGACCACCATGGGAGCGAGCGCGATGCTGCGGCGGCTCTTCTCCGTTTTGGGCTCGGCCTCGATGTAGCGGTTGCCCGGCCTGCGCGTGAAGATGCGCCGCACGTGCAGCGTATTGTGCGCGAAGTCAATGTCCTGCCACTTGAGCGCCAGGATCTCCCCTCGGCGCATGCCAGTCGTGAGCGCCAGCACAAAGAGCGCCTCCATGTTGTGCCCCCTGGCGGCGGCCAGCAATTGCTGGGACTGCTCGGTGGAAAGCGGCTGGATCTCAAAGTGCGCCCTGCGTGGAGGTGAAACGGCGTCGCAGACGTTGCGCGCGAGGATGCCCAGGCGCACGGCGTCATCTAATGCCTTGTGCAGCACGGCGTGCAGGCCATTCACCGTCGTGGGGGACAGGCCATCGTTCAGTTTCTTTGTGTAGAACGCCTGCACCTGCTGCGCCGCCAATTTTTGCAGCTGGTAGTGTCCCAGAACCGGGACGATGTGCAGCCGGACCATCTCCTCATAGCGCTCGTAGGAGCGGACGCGGATGCTCGACTTGTGATCTGCCAGCCACTGCGTGAGGAACTGCTTCAAGGTCTGCTGTGGCCCGCTTGCCAGCATCCCCAGCTGCTGCTGGTGCAGTGCCTTCTTGAGCTGTTCCTGCACCTCCCTGCGCGTCTTGCCATAAAACGTCTTGCGCTTCCCACCTTCCACTGAAATACTGGCGGCCCACCGGCCGTCGCTGCGCAGGTAGATGGAGCCTTCGCCATGTCCGCGTCTGCCCATTGAAAATTCCTTTCACGTGATCTGTCTTGATACATTTACAATCAGCATCCTGTAGTTACATTTTTTCTTATAGTCTTGCAATAGGCAAGTGGTAAACAGATGTCCTATCCATGAGAGATGAATTTCCCGGTGGCTTGCTGATGCTGTGTCCGCTGATCGGTAAAGTCGAGCTTAGAGTAGTGATCACATGCTGAACTGATCAATGAGCGTTGATTCTCGATGTGCCCTTATGGATCAGCGAGGGGCGGGTGCAATCGCTTTTGATAGGTATCAAGAGTGCCTGTTGAGAGATAATTACAAAGGCCATCGGCGATGATCAAAGTGGCCGGTCATCAACCTGGACAAAGGGCGGTTGATGACCTACCATGACACCTATCAATAACAACAAAGAGGTGTCATGTGAAGAAGGATACAGAGGTCAAGCTATTTATGCAAGCGAGACACACAGGAGCCACCCAACACGTCGCCGCTGCCCGGGCCGGGATGAGCGAGCGAACGGCCCGTCGCTATGAACGCGCTGGCAAGTTACCCAGCGAGTTGAAACGCCCGCACACCTGGCGAACACGCCCCAACCCATTTGCAGAAGACTGGCCGTGGGTGATCGCGGAGTTGCAACGAGATCCCGCTCTGCAAGGGACGACGCTGTTTGCGCTGCTGTGCGAACGACACCCTCAGCGCTACCAGCCGATCCAGGTGCGCACCTTGCAGCGGCATATCGCACAGTGGAAAGCGCTGCACGGGCCGGAGCAGGATGTCATCTTTGAGCAACGCCACATTCCGGGCGAACGCGGGCAGTCCGATTTCACCCATATGGACGACCTGGGTGTGACGTTGGGCAGCGTGCCTTTCCCCCACCTGCTGTTCCACTTCGTGCTGACATACTCCAATGTAGAAGCTGTCACGGTGTGTTTCAGTGAGAGTTTTGAGGCGCTGGCCGAAGGACTGGAGCGCTGCGTGTGGCAAGTGGGAGGCGTCCCCGAGCAGCACCGCACCGATCATTTGACGGCTGCCGTGCGCCAGTTGGACAAGGGCGAGCGCGAGGACTGGACGGAACGCTACCAGGCCCTCATGACCCATTACGGCATGCAGCCGACCTGGAACAATACCGGGGTGGCGCACGAGAACGGGGATGTCGAACAATCCCATTTCCGCTTGAAAGAGGCGGTCGATCAAGCCTTGCGCGTGCGAGGCAGTCGCGACTTTGCCGATCGGCGCGTCTACGAAGCCTTCTTGCAGAACCTGGTTGCCAAGCGCAATCAGAGCCGGGCCAGGCGCTTTGCTGCTGAGCGAGCGGCCCTGCATCCCTTACCCGCCATGCCGCTTGCTCCATGCAAGGAGTTGCGGGTGAGCGTGAGCCGCTTTAGTACCATCCAGGTGCTGGGCAACACCTACTCGGTGCCCTCCCGGCTGATTGGCACACGGCTCCTGGTGCGGGTGCACGCCGAAAGCGTCGAGGGCTATGTCGGCACCAGCCGCACCCTGGTGCTGCCACGCCTGGTAGGCAAGCAGCAACATCGCATTGACTACCGACACCTCATCTGGTCGTTGGTGCGCAAACCCGGCGCGTTTGCCTCCTACCGCTATCGCAACGAGTTGTTCCCCACGACGCTCTTCCGCCAGGCCTACGATCGGTTGGTCAAGGAGACCCCGAAGCGAGCCGATCACGAGTATGTGCGCCTCTTGCACCTGGCGGCCAGCACGGCGGAGTCGGAGGTCGAGACGGCTCTGGCCTTGCTATTGGAAGTAGACAGGGTTCCCACGGCTGCCGCGGTGCGTGAGCTGGTGGGGGTGACTTCCCCCTCCTCCGTTCCACCCATCCCGGCCCCCGTGGTGGATCTCTCGCCGTATGACCGGTTGCTGCCATCCAGGAGGACCCATGCCTAACACCGCACCTAATCGCCATGACGATTTGGCCGCCCTCTTAGGACGGCTGAATTTGGCAGGCATGGCTGCGCTTTGTGAGGACCTGGCCTTGCGTGCCGCCAAAGACGGTCTCTCCCATGAAGCGTATCTGTACGAACTGGCTCGGCACGAAGAGGAATTGCGGCTGCAGCGACGCACCGAGCGGCTGCTACGGCAATCCGGGCTGCCGCGCGAGAAAACGTTTCGCACCTTTGACGCGCGACGACTCTCCCCTGCCCTGCAACTTCAACTCGAACGGCTCAAGAGTGGCGCTTTCCTGGAGCAGGCTTGCAATGTCATAGCCCTGGGCAAGCCAGGGGTCGGGAAAAGTCATGCCTTAGCTGCCGTTGGGCATGAGCTGGTGGAGGCTGGTCATGCGGTGCTCTGGTGCAGTACCAGCAGCCTGGTGCAGCGCTTGCTCGCCGCCAAGCGCGATCTGCGCTTGCCGCAAGAACTCGCCCGGCTGGACAAATTCGCCTGTGTCATCCTGGATGATATCGGCTATGTGCAGCAGGACCGCGATGAAATGGAGGTGCTGTTCACTTTTCTGGCCGAGCGCTACGAACACAAGTCGGTGATGCTGACCACCAACCTCGTGTTCAGTGCCTGGCAGCGCATTTTTAAAGATCCCATGACCACCCTGGCGGCGATTGACCGCGTGGTCCACCATTCGGTCATCCTGGATATGATGAGTGTCGAGAGCTTTCGCGCCGAAGTCGCCAGCCAACAGCACGTCTCTCAGGAGGCTGATTCCGCTCTCATCACTCAGAGCAATTAGTAATCATCGGCGGCCTTTTTAATTGACTTTCAACAAACGCAAAATTATACGGTAGTGATCGTAGAGGTACAGCCCCGCTAACTGGTGAAAAAGGGGGAAAAACTTGAAAAGAAAGACGGTCTTTGGCATCTTGTGTGTATGCAAAACAGCACAACCGAGCCAATGCACCCGTCAGAGCAATTTTGCCCCAATACCTCATGCTCCTACGGAGCACCACCATCGATGAAAATGGATTATACTTAAGCCAGCCCTACCAAGCCAAACAGGTCGCACACCAGATTAGTGTCAAGAACCTGATCCCCAATATGACACGGGCTGCCGTTTGGTATCACCATCTGTCGCTCCCGAGAGGGAAGCACGTAGGAGAAGCTCTTTCGATCCGAGGCAGCCCTGTGGTAGGGCGTTCGTGACAAAAGAAGCTATGAGGAGGAGAAGAGCATGCACGTTGTCTATGAGCGCTGTTGTGGAATTGATGTCCATAAAAAGTTTATTGTAGCCTGCCTGTGCATCCTGACGACGCAAGGACCCATCCAAAAAGAGATACGATCTTTTAGTACCATGACTGTCGACCTGCTCCGGCTGTTGGACTGGCTCAAAGCGACAGGCTGCACGCATGTAGCGATGGAAAGTACGGCGGATTATTGGAAACCTCTCTTTAATCTCTTGGAAACAGACCTGGAAGTGTGGCTCATCAATGCTCAGCACATCAAGGCCGTCCCCGGGCGGAAAACCGATGTGAAAGATGCAGAGTGGATCGCGGATCTGTTGCAACATGGCTTGCTCAAGCCCAGCTTTATCCCACCGCGTCCTCAGAGAGAACTGCGGGATCTGACGCGCTACCGTACGCGCCTTGTGGAGGAACGAGCTCGCCTGGTCAACCGCATCCAGAAAGGGTTGGAGGATGCGAATATCAAGTTGGCAGCTGTTGTCACAGATATCACGGGAGTGAGTGCGCGGGCGATTCTGGACGCTTTGCTGGAAGGGCAAACGGACGTTCATCTAATGGCCGAACTCGCTCGGGGAAAGCTCAAAGCGAAACGAGCCCAGTTGGAAGAAGCGCTGGTCGGGACGTTCACAGCGCACCATCGCTTCCTCTTAAAGAACCAGTTGAGCCATCTAGATCTGCTCGACGAGCAGATTGCCGTGTTTAATCGGGAGATTGTTCATCGGGTGAGCGCTCAGTCTGAGCAGACTGACCCAGAAGAGGCAAAAGAGCAACCAGTAACAGAGCAAGTGGACGCTCAGATGCTCGCGCAAGAAAGTCAGGGCGAGCAGGAGGAAGTGGGACGCGAGCCCTCAAGCCCTGGCTCACCGGTGCGATCCTTGCCACCAGGGCCGCCTTCCGCTTCTCCAAAACCATTCGGTCAGGGCGGTCCCCTAAAGGATGCTCAGGCAATTGCTGTACTCGATGCGATTACCGGGATTAATGAACGCATCGCCCAGATTATCGTCGCCGAAATTGGGGTCGACATGAGCCGGTTTGCTGACGATGCGCATTTGGCCTCGTGGGTCGGGCTGGTTCCAGGAGCCAACATTAGTGCTGGCAAACGCTTGAGTAGGAAAATCAAAAAAGGCAATCGGTGGCTGCGACAAGCGCTCATTGAGGCGGCACATGGAGCCGCACGCAGTCAAGGAACCTATCTGGGAGGCCTCTATGGGCGACTGTGCAAACGATTGGGCAGCAAAAAGGCGATTGTGGCACTGGCTCATCGCATTCTCGTGATCGTCTATCATCTGCTCAAGGAGAAGGAGCCGTATCACGAACGGGGGGAAACGGTAGTGCAACAAAGGGAGCATGAGGCAATAAAACACCAGGCCGTGAAACGCCTCCAGAAGCTTGGCTACAAAGTCTCGCTCGAAGAGGCGGAGGTCGCTTGACAGTCGGCAAGGCGTTTTCCATTTTCAGGAGATGCGGAGTTGTTGTTCGTGGTAGGCGAGTGCTTTGCGCACGCCTTCCAGAACCTTTGGCGACACCTCGGTAATGTGTACGGCTTCTGCTGGAAGCGGTCTCCATGCTGGTGAGTTACGCCAGTTGATATAGGGGCAATTGCGGCACTGGTTGGCGCAACAATAGCCCCGCCGTATCAGAAATGAACGTGTAGCAACGTAGAAACCGTTCGCGTCGATGATCCAATCGCCCGGGTCTTCCATCAGGGCAGCTCCCAATTCCTGGCTGGTCCTTGCATGTCAATGTATCCTTCGCCCCCAGCGTTGTCAAGACAAGAATCGCTGGCAACTCCCAGAAAGTTTTACGCTGTCGAGTGTGTCTTGCTCCAGGTAAATTTCGATCAGGTCGTGCTTGACGGAGATGCTATACCGGCGCGCCTGGGGGTGCTGTTGCAACGCCGACTCGATGACCGCCACCTCCTCTGGCTGGATCAGGGAGAGGCGGTCTTTTACCAGGGCGACCATACCATTGACGTTCTCGCTGATCACAAAACTAGGAGGTAGCTCCGTGACCGGCTCAGCTTGCCTGTGGCCTGCGCGACCAAAGTAATAACATGGCTTGCCGCTCCTGGCCTGTCCCTGATACAGCGTATAGACGACGCCTTTCCGATTGGCGTAACTGACCGGCATCCCGGCTCTCCTTTAGCAGGAGGGTGCGCCACGCGGCGATATTCCTGCTGGGAGAACAGTAGACATACTGCCTCCCTTGCCTTTTCCACTGGCCTGGGGTATAGATTGAGCAGCGCTGGTAGAGTGAGAACATACTGCCTAACATGGTGGGCAACGTATTATATCAACGGTGCGAGTAGAACGACTGTAGGCACTAGATGTACTTGTGGAGCCGCTTCTTAGCAAGCGAGCGTCGAGAGGGGAACACCCTGCCTTCCCAGCAGGCTGTCGCGGGTTCGAGCCCCGTCTCCCGCTCCTTCGTATGAATTGTCTCTTTGCAGGCCGATCACAAGCCGCCTGGCGACAACCAGGCAGTGATACGGCAAGCAAGGAGGCGGTCTTTCCATGTGCCAAAAAGGTGTACAGCGACACCCTGCCTCGATTTCGCGTGACCTCCTGCCTCCGATCAGGACGCGACCTCCTGCCTTCCACAGTTGGGGACACTCTGCCTCGCCGTTTCGCTGTCTGGTTGCCTTCGGGCTCCATGAGAAGCCGAAAGGAGACCACTCCCTTGATCGCAGCCTGCCAACACGAGGCTGAGCGCCAGACACAGGAGTAGGCTCACGAGCTACCATCGCTGGTGATGCAGAAGAGGTCTCTTCATGTTCTGTCTCCACACTTACATTCAATAAGGCCGCCTTACCCAGGACAATCCGGTGTCGGGTGGGAGGGCTGGCAGACGATCACCATTCTCAAGGCCCGGAGCGCTGCGCGTACTAACGGGTACCCAGGCTACCACGAGGACTATACTGATCTGGCCTCGGGGCTGCGCAAGGCTAGCAGCAGCACCAGTGCTGCCAGGAGTAGCATGCCCCCTCCAATCTGCCAGTTCGGGTCACCCAGAGTCACCAGTAAGCTGTTCATGGATATTCCCTCCTCTCATGCTCAGGAGAGGCTCCCGCCTCGTGCGATCGTGGCTGCGCATGGTCTGCCCTCTGTCTTTCGCGATGATCCTCCTCCGGCAGGTGGACACGCCGGAAGACGGACCACAGCGTGAGGTCGTAGGCCGCTTTCAGTGTCCCCGCCAGGATGAACGGCAGCCCGAGCACGAGCAAGGGACCCTGTAAAAGCAGCCCCGAGAAGACCGGGCTGGTGGCCGAGCCCAGGCTGCGCGCCAGCGAAGTCACGCTGGCGGCAGCTGTGCGTTCTTCTGGATCCACCAGGGACATGGTGTAAGCCTGCCGAGTGGGAACATCCATTTGTGAGAGCAACTGGCGCGCGAGTTGCAGCGCTGCGGCGATGGGAAAAGTGGGCGCGAAGGCCACCAGGGCCAGCAGGACATTGGAGGGCAGATGGGTGAAGACCATAGTGTTGAGCAGACCGAAACGCCGGGCGAGCGGCACCGCCGCCAGAAACGAGAGCGCCGAGAGCAGATTGGCTCCAAAGAACAGGGCCGCAAGTGTCGCGAGCGGAACCCCGAAGCGCAAATGGAAGTAGAGCGCCGCCAGGCTTTGCACCACCAGCCCCCCGGCCAGTGCGTCGACACTGAAGAGCGTGGTTAACCGCCACACGATGCCGCGCGAGCGATGCAGTGGAGGGACGAGGCGCTGCCGCAAGCGTTGCGCCTGGAGAGGAGGGCGCGCGGATGCTTCCACCGACGAGGATAGGCGCAGGGACAGCCCGGCCACGACGAGGCCCAGCGCTGCGTACGCCCCGAAGAGGAGGCGTATGCCAGAGGTAATGGGCAACCCGGTTCGCGTCAGCAGGTCAGGGGACCCTGCCGCAAGCGCACCCAGCGCCGCGCCGAGTGAAGCGGCCAGGTTGTAGCGGGCGAAGAGAGCCGTTCGCCGCTCGGGCTCCGTGATCTGCGCGATCATGGCCTGGTCGATGGGCAGGAAGGGGGCGGTTTCCGAGGCCGAGGTGCCGAGCGTGCCGAAGAACGCCCCGAGGAGCAGCACGGGATAGCTCGTCACCAGCCCAAAGATCACACCCGTTGCGGTCATGAGCAACGCCAGCAGCGCCAGCGTGCGCCGCCGTCCCCAGGTGTCGGCGAAAAGACCGATCGCGTAGGTGCCGACCATATCACCGAGTAGCGAGACCGTGATCAGGACCCCGATGGCTACCGGCGAGAATCCCTTATCCGCCAGCGCCACGCCTAAGAGCACGGCCAGTAATCCGTAGGCCAGCGAGCGCAACCCGCGCATCACCAGGATGAGCCGGGTTGCGGCGCGCCGGTTTCGTTCACCTGCGGGAGGCGTCACTGCTTCGGCCCGGCCTGCGGTCCGGTGCGGTCATACGGATTGATACTTCCCGCCGATGGGCCAGCTTTGAACGCACCATCGGGTTTGCCTTGACGCACCATCTCCTGGCAGTAGGCATAGAGCGCGTCATAGACGATCCACTCGGCGGCGTTCTGCTCATGATCATCCTTGAAACCGAGGTGGCGGAAGCCCTCCGCAATCGCCTCCAACCCCTCACCTTCCGGTTGGTGCCAGAGCGTATTGTCAGTATCTGCGCCATTCACAATCTTGCCGAGCAGCACCAGCGCCGGGTCGCTCGTCAAGTGATACTGCTTGAGGATGGCCTCAAACGAACACTCCTTGCCGTGGTGGCCCAGTTCCACATTCTTCACGTCGTAGGGGATCGCCCCTTCACGGGAAGCGGCCTCCATCACCTGGTCGGTCGGCACAAAGAGAAACTCGGCATCTTTGTCCACAAACTTTTTGATGAGCCAGGGGCAGGCCACGCGGTCTACCTTGACATGCTCGCGGGTAATCCATTTCATGAGTCAGGTTCTCCTTCTTCTTGTTTTGTAAGGAAACAACGCGCGAAACGCTTGTGTTCTGGTTACCGCACCTCGCTTTCCTCATAGACGGCGACACGACAACTGGGCAGAAAAACGTAGAGACGCTGCCTCAGTGCATCGTAGGTCGTGGTATGCGCCCCTACTTCTGTCGGGAGCTGCTCATCGATCGTCATCGTCCGGGTATTCAGCACCTCGATGACTCCCGGCTTCTCATCGATGATGCCCAGGTGCGCGATAGCGATGTAGAGACGGCCAAGCCGGTGATTGTGCCAGATGGCATCGGGCTGACCCGCAATCGGCACTCGCGCCTGTTCTCGACCGCCTCCGCGTGCTGCCGCGAAGACCAACATCTCATCCTGGGCACAGAGCACCCCGCTGGCCTGAGGGCAGTCGGGAATCGTTGTGAGGTGACGCAGGCGCTCCCCATCGATAACTTCAATGGTTCCGGCTGCCGTATTGGCAACGAACACGCGGCCAGTGGGAAGGTACACATCCCCATGATCGAAGTCCCCTGCCGGATGCGGTGGCAGGGGAATATATTGGCGTAGGGTCAACTTGCTTGCCATGCCTTTTCTCCTTGCTTCGCATGAGATCGTGACGACATTGACCACAAAGCATGCCAGGGTGAGCAGCACCTGCGCCTGCTCAGAATGCTACCATCGGCAGGCAATCGGAAAGCCGAATACACCTTGAGGCGTATGCGCAAGGCTACCCGCACGTGCAGTGCCACGCCAGCAGTAATAGCTGCGGTAGGCGCAAGGTGCGCAAACGGAAGGCGGACATGCACGTCGATGTACATTCCTCTCTTCTTCGCTTATGAGACCTCGTTACGCCTGGGTTGGTTCGCTGGCGAACTGGGCATACAAGGCGTCGTACAGCAGTCGGCCTCGCTCTAGAGCAACTGTATCATCGGGACTGATCAGGCGGAGGCCCTGACACAGCACGTCGAGTCCCGCTGCCGCGGGTTCCAGCATCACGTCCTGCACGGTGTCGGCCTCATCCACGACGCGCGCGATGCGCTGCAAGACCGGATCGCGCAGGTCGTACTCGCGCAGCATGGTGTAGAAGGTGCAGTGCCCCCGGTGATGGGACAGCCGCACACCGGGAATATCGAACGGCTCCGCTCCTTCAGGGAGTGGTTTCTGCCCTGCGGGAACAAACAGAAATTCAGCATCCTGGTCGAGATATTTCGTGATCAGCCAGGCGCAGGCCATGCGGTCCACACCCACTTGCTCCCAGGTAACCCATTTCATGATGTCAATCCTCCTCTGGCGCTCATCAGTCGTTCCCTCACCTGTCTGCCCAGCGCTGAATGAAAGTAGTCCTGCGCCCGCACTTGCTGGTACTTGCGGGAAAGCGCGATGAGGTCGGCGTCCTCCTGCTCCACTTCGTCCAGAATTTCCTGGTAGGCTGCATCCACACGGGCCTGGAACTGCTGCGCTAAAGCATCTGCCTGCCCATTCAAGAGCAGACGCGATTCCCACAAGTAGGCCTCTCCCTCAAGCTCACCAATCTCCACAGCCAACCACTGGAACTGCTCGCGGGTCCAGGGAGTGGCTGGCAGCACCCACACTGCATCATGCAAGAGCAATGCGCCCAGCCGTTTAAGTTTACGCCAGACCGCGGCGCGGCTGGATGTGGGTTCGCGTGGGATTTTGTAGACGAGCAGCACCCACGATATTTCCTGCGGCGGTTCCACGCAGCATCCCTCCCGGCGATAGAGCACCAAAGACACCAACAGAGTAGCGCCAGCGGCTCCGAGCTGATAAGCCCAACAGCAATGGTTGGCTTAATTTATAACCACGGTTATAGTATACGAAATATGGGAGAGCATTACAAGCATGGTGACATCATCCAATCAGTAATCCTGCGATCCATCGCGCCCACCTGGCCGGTACGTCCCACAAGGGCTACTGCCAGGAATCCACATGTTCCTCTAGCTAACACCTTTCAACTCCGCAAAGCCCGCCTGTACTACACCTTCTCCACCACGACACCTCGTCGTATCTCCTCCAGGAATATTTCCTGCCACCGGCGATTTTGCTATCGTGACGCCTCTGTTATTTCATTGGGAGAGAGAACGAGAGATGCTCTGCTACAATAGTAATGAAAGGAAAGGTAACCCACGAGCGAATGACTGTTCTTCCTGCCCAATTTTGCCCATAATGGAGGAAAATACTGTTATGCCGATGATGTATGGTTTCGGAATGTTCGCCATATTGTTCTGGGCGCTGCTAGGCACCGCGGTAGTAGCTGTCGCGATCTGGCTCCTCGTGCGCCGGTTCAACAGGCTGAAGACACCCACTATGCTTTACACTCAACAGCGCCAGGATTCCCCTGAGCGGCCATATCCATCTTACCAGGAGGGCTATCAGCCAGGGCAGTCGATGCCTGAGACCTATCGAGAAGGTGGCATCCAGCTGCCATATCCGCAGCCTACACAGGAATACGATCAACCGCACGTCATGCATCCTGAAGAACAAGAGATGCCAGGTCAACAGTAGCATGCTCTGATAAGGTCGCATCGGGACGCGCCTTCCATTGCTTTGGGCTGCACGTGGCCAGGCTCTCGTCGACGTTTCAGAGAGCGTTCACACACCCATTCGTCCTAACTTTTGTACGCACGGACCATGCCCGCTCCTGGGAAAGCAGAGAAGCGTAGGGACCGCATCTCCTCCGTTTCCAGATCCTCGAAGCCGGCATCCGTGATGAGGGCAGCCAGATCTTGCATACTGCTCCCCCCGGCGTGAAAGCGCGCAGCCCGACCCTGTCGCTCCAGTTTGCGTTTGAAATCGGCAATGACCAGGCGTCCACCTGGTTTGAGCACGCGGGCGATTTCAGCCAGTCCCTGACGCTTGAGGGGAGTTGGCAAATGATGCATCATCAAGGTAGAAAGCACTACATCGAAGGTCTGATCGGGGAAGGGGAGCTGCTCGATCACCCCTACCTGGAACTCAATGGGTACGTTGCGCCGAGCCGCTTTTTTGCGGGCGCGAGCGATCTGCTCTGCCCCCGGGTCAATGCCCGCGACGCGGCCCGTACGACCCACGCGGCGGGCCACTTCCAGCGCCAGCGTTCCCGTGCCGCAGCCCACATCGAGCACCGCATCTCCGGGTTGGATGCGGGTCAGGGCGGCGGTCCTCTGCCTCAACTCCCGCAACTTCCCACGAAACGAAATGGTGTCGTGGAACCCGACCAGCAGGTCGTAGCGCCAGCCCCCCGAGAGAATTAGCCCTTTGGTCTCTTTGTCCGACCCCTCGGGCGCCTCGCCCGTAGCGTTGTGGAAATGGCGTGCGAACGAATGCATCGATCGTTCCCCTTTCAGAGCACACCACTCTTTGGGATGTGGGTGTGTTGACTCACGAGTGCCGCGTGGTGCATGAGGTGCGACATCCAATTTATGGCATTGCGATGTCTCGTAACGCCTCCATACAGAGTTCAGATGTGTGAGTTGACAGGACGACCAGCTTGAGACATACTGTCTCAAATGAACGCTCGTCTCTGCTTCTTAAGTGTAGCCGGACCAGCGCACAAAGACAAGATCAATGGGGAAGATGTGTCTCAGATGAGACAAGGAGCGCAACATGACTCAGCCGGTGAGCAATGTACGCGTGAGGCGCACGCAAAAACTGCTGCGGGAGGCGTTGATCGAGTTGATCGAAGAGCGGGGATTTCGAAGCGCTCACCATCGGCGAATTGACCTCGCGCGCCATGGTGAGCCGGGCCGCCTTCTATCGCAACTATCAGGACAAATACGACCTGGTGGAGCAGATCTTTGAGCAAGCCATGCGCACCCTGCTCGGCGCGGTCGGAGAGCTGGGGCGAGAACATCCTGCGGAGAGCTGGGTGACGTTCTTCGAGCATATCGCGCAGTACGAACGGCTCTACCGGGCGCTACTCGGCAAAAAGGGCAGCCCCTGGTTTGTGAGGAAGATGCGGGCGGCGCTGAGCGACCTGATCAAAGAACGTGGGCACCTTCCTCACCGACCGGACGCGAGCTCGCTCCCCGCCCACGCCTTCTCAGATGAGTTGGTGCCAGACCTGGTGTCGGCCCTGTTCGTGGAAGCCATCATCTGGTGGCTTGAACAGGCAAGACCCTACACCCCCAAGGAGATCGCCACACGCAGCGCCCTGCTCGCCTCGGCACTCTTCAAGGAAGCGAGCACCTGGCAATGACCGCTGGTTTACCCGTTCTGGATACTCTGCTCAGTTACTGGAGCTGTTGCCGACCTTCTCTCCCGCATAAACCCGAGAACCAGTTGAAAGATACCTACGAGCGCGACAATTCCACCGGGAATGATGTGGTCGAAGTAGGTGCTCCCCGAGATTCCCAGGAACGTCCCAACCGAACTTGCCATGCTCATGGTGTGGGCCATGCTTGTTGACGATACCGCCGAGCCGACGAACGGGACGACCATTGACTGCTGCCCACCCTGCTCAGGATGGCTCCGTCGCGCAAGTGAGGAACTGGGCGATTCATGCGGTGCCTTCCGCCGGAAGGCACCGCATGAATCGACTGACCGAGCGACGCGAGAGCTGCATGCGCTGATCTCCACCAAACCGGGGCAAGCTCACAAACGCGAGCTGATGGATGCCTTTGTCCAAGCCACGGGCTATCATCGAGGCTCACGGGTGTAGTTGCTCAACCAAGCCGAGGATGTTCTGCATCTCTCGGTGACCGCGCGTGCGAGCTACTATGCGCGCTTCCTGGTCTGGAACACGCCGCCAACCGCATCTGTGCCAACCGCCTCATCCCTTTTCTTTCTACCTTAATAGAGGCAGCTTCTGCGGCATGAACACCTCCACCTCACAGGGGAATGTGGAAGCCAACTCCTTTCCATGAGCGCTGCGGCAGCCGATCTCCTCGTGCTTTCCCAGCGAATGTTGGGTCGGCGCGGCATCTCCCCCTACGTTTGCCATCCCAGTTTTTGCAATCGAGTCACTTCTATGATATGCTCTTGGTGTATCGAAGAACGACCCATTCAATGCGTTTGAGGTTGACATCCTTTTTTGTAGAAGGAGGAAGTGGCTATGCCTCTTAAAACACAAGCCGCCACGGAAATTGCACGGTTTCTCGCGAATCATCCCACTCCAGAACAAATCGTGGCGTTCCATCCCTCGTCCGAGGTAGCTGAGCGGGCCTATGAGCTCATCCATATTGAGCGGGACAGCTCGCTTCCCGAAGAGGAACGTCAAGAACTCGAGAGCTATCTGGTCATTGAATATCTGATGGAGCTGGTCAAACTCGAAGCCCACCGACACTTAAGACAGCAGGCATCCTAAAACTATGACCAAGAAACCTTCCGTTCCTGAACGTGTACGGCGTCAGGTGCAAGAGCGTGCGCAGGGACGATGTGAATACTGCCTCATTCATGAATCGGATATGTACTACCCGCACGAACCAGACCATGTGATTGCTGAAAAACACAGTGGACCGACATCACTTGATAATCTGGCATGGGCCTGCATCTATTGTAACCGCTTCAAAGGCTCAGACCTTGCTTCTGTTGACCCAACATCACACAAAGTCGTCTTCCTCTTTCATCCACGTGAGCAGAGATGGAATCGCCATTTTCGCCTCAACGGTGCTCTGATTGAAGGCATTACCTCAAGTGGACGCGCAACTGTCGCTCTTCTTCACCTTAATGATCCTGAACGGGTGGCCTACCGGCTGGGGCTGATTGATATTGGCCACTATCCTGCCCAATAGGTACCAGCTATGAGCGATGAGCTATAAGCAGGGAAGCACGTTACCCGAAATTCCTGGCGAGGCGCGAATGCGACGTGAAGAACGGATGGTAAAAGAGAGCAAGCGTCCATAAGGAAGCTGAGGAGCGGCCGGGTTGACTCGCTCACCGAGCATTGCTCGATCGCGATCATTGGAAGGACGCAGTTCGACATACATGGCGCTTGCTATGATGGGCTTCGATGCTCGTTCCTCTCTCTTGCCTACGAGAGGCCATCAACAAGCTACCTGGCTTTACTCAGGCCTTTCTCCCGAAGACCGCCGAGAAAATGATGTTGAGAAGGAATGCCACGACGAAGGTGATGCCAGCGACCACGAGTGCGCCCAGGATAAAGCCATTGAGGCCTTTGCTGGTGATCGCGAAAATTACGGTATAGATGATTCCAGCGATGATTGCGCTCGTCAAGCTCAGCCACAATGCTCTGACGAAAATGTTGCTATTCATACTCATTCTCCTTGATGATACTACCCCGTTGCGCTGGATTGCTGCGCTGGCACTCCGTCACACGCAGCAGGGTGCTGCTGCACACCATCAAAGTATCACACTCCTCACTCAAATGAACAGGAAATCACAGCATTTTTCACACGGCATACGAACAATGCGACAGCGCTCCCATTGCAACCTCAATAGGGAACTTGTTGCGGGTCAGATGCGCCGTTTATTTTTTACCGTGACTCCCTGATGAGCTATGAGCGAAAATAGAAAGAGCCGCAATCTTTGTTGGTTGCGGCTCTTTTTTTCTTTGTTCGCAGGCCCTCGAAAACAGCTCACACCCTGTCTTTTCCCCATCACCCTTGACAGCAAAACTGACAGCAAAACCGGCGGACAACAATAGATTTCCGTGGATGAGGGTGGAAATGCGATTGGCTTGTGGAGCGGATGGAAGACGTTGGTGGACGGGGAAAGACGAGGAGTGCCGAAGGGGGGACTCGAACCCCCATGCCCTTTCGAGCACAACGCCCTGAACGTTGCGTGTCTACCAGTTTCACCACTTCGGCAGGTGTCTTGTGGACTGGGATTATATTACTGTATCTCGTGGAGCCTGTCAAGTGTTTTTCGGAGCTTTTCTTTTGCCATCATCGTAATGGGAGGTGCGCTACTGGCCGATCATGGTGATTGACAAAGTGATGCGGACATGTGTCGTAATCCATCGTCAAGCTTCATGTGGCAGGCGATCCCTTCCCTCGTAGGAGCCGGTTTACCGCGCTCAGCCAGCCCATTCATGGGCGCGAAAGGTGGCTTGCAATGCGAGTGGGCGGGTCTGGTAACAACGTCTCGCGCCCATGAATGGGCTGGTGGGCGCGATAAATCGGCCCCTACGACGTATGTCCGCATTCCTTCGTCAATGTGCATAATCGGCAATGTGTACGGTGAACCGGCCCCTACGATTTTTTAGTGTGTGGCGAACGAACGGACATGCTATAATGGTGGTAGCAATCCTGAACTAAACAGCTTTCCCTGGTATTGGCATGACTTGTTTTGACCTGTGACGGGGGCGTTCTGCGAAAGAGCGATCATTATGCAAGAATCGTGGTCTCCTATGCGCGCTGCTATTGATATCGGCAGCAATACCATCCATATCGTTGTCGCGCGTGCGACTGCGACAGCTCTGGATATCGTCGCGGACGCAGTGGAAATGGTGCGCATCGGTGAGAGCGTCACGGCTACGGGAATGATCTCGCAGGAGAAGTGCGAGGCCGCCATCACGTTGCTGGAGACGTATAAGCAGTTGGCCGAGCAGCATGGCGCGCAGGAGATCTTCGTTGTGGCGACCGAGGCCATTCGCCAGGCCAGCAATAGCGGCGACTTCATCACGCAGATCAAGCAGCGCATGGGCTTGCGGGTGCAGCTTATCAGCGGCAATGCCGAGGCGACATTGACATTCCTCGGCGCGACCTACGAGGCGCTGGCTCAGCCGGGCGTGTCCAATGTGCCCAGTGTGCCCGATGTGGTCGGCGTGATGGACCTGGGTGGCGGCAGCCTCGAACTCGTCACCGCGCGCCAGGCGCGCATCACGTGGAAGGTCTCGGTCCCCGTCGGCTCTGGCTGGCTGTATGATCGCTTCCTTGCCGGGGACCCGCCCGCGCAGCAGCAGATCGAGATAGCAGAGACATTCCTGGACACGTTTTTTGAAGGCTTGCGTATCCGGCAGATGCCGCCTTTACTGATCGTGACCGGCGGTAGCGCCAACTCGCTGCTGCACCTTACCCATCGCGCCTTCCGCCTGGAGGAGCATCGAACCCGCCTGACCCATCACGACCTGCTGCGCTGCCAGGGCTTGCTCGACGCGCTGCCCGCCGCGGAGATTGCGCGGCGTTTCGATCAGCCGGAGGCTCGCGCGCGCATCATGCTGGCGGGCGCGCTGATTATCGCGTCCGTGATGACGCGCCTGCGCCTGGCTGAAATCCAGATCAGCCCGCACGGCATACGCGAGGGCGTGCTGCTGGCACGCGCGCGGTATGGCGCGTCCTGGCTGAAGCGCGTTGACACCGGCGTCGCGCATGCGAAACGGCTCGATCCGTCTGCCCTTGAGCATCTGATGCCAGCCCTGCCCGGTACGAGCGAGGCCAACGGAGCGCGGCAGGCGCAGGTGGAGACCTTCGCCCACGCCGGGCAACGCATGTTGAAAGCGCGTCTGAAAGCGTTTCTAGAATGGCCCGCCGAGGTCTTGAAAAATGAGGATGTCGAGGCAGTGCATAGAATGCGTGTCGCCTCGCGCCGCCTGCGCGCCACGCTGGACGCCTTCGAACCCTGCTGCGAGCCTCGCGCCTTCAAGCGCGTCTATCGCCGTGTGAAGCAGACCGCGGACCAGTTGGGCAAGGCACGCGATACCGATGTCATGATCGAGAGCCTGCAATCGCAGCTTGAGCACACCACGCTGGATGAGCAGCCCGGCGTGCAATGGCTGATCGAGCGGCTGCAAGGATATCGCCGTGAGAAGCAGCGCGAACTGGAACCCACCGTGCGCGTTATCGACAAAGAGAAGCTTGAGCGACAAATCGAGGCATGTATCCCGGAAGGGCAGGTGCAGCATGGCTAAGGCTGCTCCCATTCAGGGCCTCGACCCGCAGGCTCCCGTCACCAAAAACGCGCGGTTGATCGTCAAAGCGCGCCTGGATGATCTGTACGGCCTTGAACATTTCGTCGATTCGCCCTACTCCATTCGTGAACTTCATGACCTGCGCATCGCGGCTAAACGCCTGCGCTACACATTCGAAGTGTTCGAAGAGGTTTTACCCGCGGAGTGCGCTTCTTTCGTCACAGAGCTGACGCAGCTTCAGGATGAACTGGGCGCGCTGCATGATAGCGATGTGCTGATTGCCTTGCTGCGTCTAAGTATGGCGAACCAGGATAGCGACGCTATTCCCGTTTCCGGGCATTCCGCGCGTTCCGGGCATCTCGCGTCGCATCCCGGCAAAACGCTGGTGGCAGCAGATCTTGTCGAACACCTGTTGAAGCCATCGACAGCGCCCAACGTCGAGCAGCGCTTTGGGCTGGAACAGTTTTTGAAGAGGCAGGAACGCCTGCGCGAAACGCAGTATGAAACACTTCGCCAGCATTGGTACCGCCTCAAGGCCAGAGATTTTCGTCGTGAGATATTGACGACATTGGACGCATAGGTATGCAGAGAGTATATTTACTAAAATCGATACAAAGGTGACGAGTATATGAAAATCCCCTTCCCGGTAGAAGAACTGGATTGGTGGCAATACCCGCAGCCTACAGAGGAAGAACTACGGCTCAGCGGCGGCTTGCTCGTGGAGGACTGGCCCCACGCTCGCCAGGTGACGCGCTTATCTATGGAGCTGTTTGAAGCGACGCGGCCCCTACACCAGCTTGATGAGCACGCCCTGCACCTGCTCGAACGCGCGGCCTTCCTGCACAATACGGGCATGATGATCGAAGCGCGCCGCCACCACAAACACTCGTTCAAGCTGATAAAAGACACGCCTCTGCCGGATTTCGACGACGAGGAACGTTATGAAGTCGCATGTATCGCTCGTTACCATCGCCGCGCTCTGCCCAGCGCCAAACATGAAGAGTACGCTGCTCTCAGCCGCATCGCGCGCAAGCGTGTCTCGATGCTCGCTGCCATCCTGCGCATCTCGGACGCGCTCGACTTCAGCCACGATGGGCGCGTGCTGCACCTGGAAGCCGATCTCGAACACTGCGACAACACGCACTGGGTAATCTCTCTCTGGATACGCCCCCTGGCCGATCTCGACATCGAACTGGAACACGCCAACGAGAAGGCTGACCTCTTCGAAAAGGTATTCAAGTGCGGAATAAGGTTTCAGGTGATGGAGTAACCCTTGTCCGCCGCTTCATGTAGCACGATGGACGCGCCGCAGGCATAGTCGGGGTGAATCCACACGACGGGGCGCGGGTTTTGCTGGAAGGTGTAGGTGACGGCGTGCGCGTCGAGGTAGCCACGTGCCTCGTCGATATTCTCGACGGCCAGCGTCATGCGGCAGACGCTTTCGCCGTAGCTGGCGAGAAACTCGCGCAGCGCGCCCGCGTCGGGTAGATGATCCATCTCAAGCTCTTCATCATCTTCGAGCGCCAGCGACAGCGGCATCGCCAGTTCTAACGATTGCTCGCCTGTGCCGAGGGGGAATGCTACCAGCATCGCGTCCCAGCCGTCAGCCTCTCCCGTGAAGGATTCCGATGGTTGGAGGCCGTAGATATGGCCGAAACGCCTCGCAGCCTCTTCCAGGTTGTGTACGGCGATGGTCGCCGCGAGTACCCGCGTCGCGCCGAGGGGGTGATCCGGTGGCTGGGACCAGCCTGCCAGGCGGAAGCGGCGCTCCTCGCCCGCGCTGTCGTGCTGGATGATAAAGGGGTAGCGCTGGGCCAGGTCTGGCCGCTCCACGTCGCTGCGCAGCCAACCGCGCGTGCGCCCATCGGCTGAACGAAGCTGCCCGGCGGTTGGGCCGAGCAGCGCGATGCCGCGTTTCCGCATGGCCGAGCTGTCGGCCTGCAGGTCGTTCGAGGCGAGTACCATATTCAGGTAGCCCTCACCCTGTGCCAATCGCTCCACCATACCCGGCTGTGCCTCGTCCGGCTCGCGAACCGCGATCAATTCGAGGTAGGTGTCACCGATCACGATGATGCGATTGGCCGTCCCTCCGGAGGGATGGACGCCGCCACCACTGGCGCGCAGGCCAAGCTGCTCCTCGAAGCGGCTGGCTGCCGCTTCGAGGTTATGCACGCCGATGATGATGTGATCGATGGCGGTGAGCATTGCTTATCCCCGCGTGCGCGCCATCTCGCGCGACTCGCGGCGGCGGCCATCCTGCGGGCGGTCGCGGTCGCGGTTGAAGCGCCCGAAGAAGAGTTCGCCGCGCTCCCAGACCACCAGCAGCATACTGGCGTTGAAGATCGACGAGTAGGTTCCGCTGAAGATGCCGATCAGCAGGGCCAGCGTGAAGGTGCGGATGGACGTGCCGCCGAACAGCGTCAGTGCGCCCAGCGTGACAAGCACGGTAAGCGAGGTGTTGAGCGAACGAGCCATTGTCTGCACAAGGCTGGCGTTGACGACCTGCTCGAAGCTCTCAGAACTGCGGTGTGTCATATTCTCGCGGATACGGTCGAACACCACGATGGTATCATGCACGGAGAAGCCGCAGACGGTCAGCACTGCTGTGATGAACAGGGAATCGATCTGCACATCGAAGAGCCAGCCCAGGATGGAGAAGACGCCCAGCACGACAAGCACATCATGCAGCAGGGCGATGATAGCGCAGGCACCATAACGCCAGGGCTTCGCTACCTTGCGGAACGAGAACCAGATGTACAGCAGGATGAAGACCGCCGCAGCCAGCACTGCCAGGACAGCGTTGCGCGTTGTCTCGGCAGCGACAGACCCCGACACGGTCGAATTGTTCAGCACATAGATATAGTTGCCGCTGTTTGCCAGGGCTGATTTGAATTTCAGCAGCGTGGACTGGTCCATCACCGTCAGGGTCAGCAGCGTGATGGTCTGCGTCGTCGCGCCCTGGTAGACGGACACCCACTTGACCGGAATGTTAGATGGATTGCTACTGGAGGCCGTGGGTGTGGGCGAGACCGAAACAACCGGCGAAGACGAAGTTGTGGGCGTGGTTTTGGGTGTTGCGGTCGCCTTTGGCGTGGTGGTCGCGCTCGGCGTGCTGGTCGTCGTCGTCGTGGCCGTCACTGTTGGAGTCGCTGCTGACGTAGGCGCGCCCTTCGTGGGGTCCGAGGTATCGGGCAGCTTCGCCAGCAGGGTTTCGATATCTTTCACGGTGGGTGTGACTTTCTGGAAGGCGATGGTCACGACCGTGACGGTGGTGGCCTTTCCAGTCCCCGATAGTGGGTTCAGCGTCAGGTTATCGAAAGTCACGGTGGCATTCTGCGTCCCACTCGTGCTACCGTATTTGTTCTGGATGGTTGACTGGATGCTGCCCTGCGTCGCGCTGTCGATTTCGGTGTTCAGGCGCACCCAGACCGTCTGCTGGCCGGATACGCTGGTGTCAGCGCCGGTGATGACCTGTAGCGACGAGAAGTTGAACTGGTTGACCGCGTTGCGGGCGGTGGTGATGGACGAGTAGGCGATCTGTGGCCGGTACTCGAAGCTGGTGCCGCCGGAGAAGTCGATGCCCACGTTCAGCCCTTTGAAGGCCAGTGAGAGCACGCCCGGCACGATCACGATCAGCGAGATGATTAAGAATACGTAACGTTTTCCTACAAGATTGAACACGGCTTTTTCCTCTCCATCACTATCGAACGACCGAACTGTTGCGCCGCGTCATGGCTGGCGTGGCAATCGAGCCAGGAGGAAGCCCAAACAGTGCGGGATGGCTGACAACACCTGTGGGAACCAGCAGGTTCAGGAAGGTGCGCGTGACGACGACGGCGGTGAACATACTGATGAGCACGCCCAGGAAGAGTGTTGTGGCGAACCCGACGATGATGCTCGCGCCGAAGTTGCTGCCGAAACCGTACAGCACCGCGCAGGTAATCAGCGTGGAGATATTGGAGTCGCGGATCGACGGCCAGGCGCGTTTCCACCCGATGTCGATGGCCGAGGCAAGCAGCCTCCCGGCTCGTAACTCCTCCTTTACCCGTTCAAAGATCAGCACGTTCGCATCTACCGCCATGCCGATCGAGAGAATGAAGCCGGCGATACCGGCCAGCGAGAGTACCACGCCGACCAGCTTGAAGACCATGAAGGTCATACCCGCGTACAGGATGAGCGCTACGTCCGCCAGCAGTCCAGGCAGGCGGTAGTAGAGCAGCATGAAGAGAATGACCATGCCCAGGCCAATGGCGGCCGCGATCACGCTCTTCTGGATGGAGTCCTGGCCGAGCGTCGCGCCGATGGTCTGCTCGCTGGCGATGGTCAGCGAGATGGGAAGCGAGCCATATTTCAGTACGGTGACGATCTGGTTGGCCTGGTCGAGCGTGAAGTTGCCGGTAATCACGCCCTGACCGGTAATGGCGCTCTGAATGACCGCCGACTCGATGACGGTTCTATCGAGCGTCACGGTCAGGTACTGGCCGACGTTTTGGGCGGTGAAGGTGCCGAAGGAGCCGATGGCGCTGCCCTTCATTTCGAAGCTGATCTGCGGGCGACCGGCTGTATCATAGCTGACGAAGGTCTGGCTGGCGTCCAGGTTGTTGCCGGTGAACTCCGGCTTGTTGCCCGGATTGTACTGTGTGTACTGCGTCGGGTCGAAGGCAGTACCGAGGGTTGCCGCGGAGGGGCCGGTGTTCCAAAACTCCAGCACGCCGGTTTGCAGCAGCGTGTTGATCGCTGCGGTCTGGTTGCCCGCCAACCCCGGCAGCTCGACCGAGATGGCCGGCAGGTTGTTGCTGGATTGCAGGCGGATGCTCGGCTCGTTGACGCCCAGGCCGCCGTTGACGCGCTGCTCGATGGCATCGCGCACGGCGGGCATCTCGCTGTTGAGCGTGGCTGGATCATAGTGCTGTTTGGGATCTGGTACCAGCAGCACGCTCACGCCGCCTTGCAAGTCGAGTCCCAGGTGGACGCCCAGCGGATTGTTGATGCCCAAAATATGGATGCCGGGCGTGTTCGGCATGTCTACATAGACCGCCGCCGCCGCCAGCAGGATGATGAATAAGAGGAGTGTCAGTGTTCCTCGACGCATACGTTTGTTTCCCCTCGCTCTATCTTTATGAAATGACGATAGCACTTCTATCTTGTACGCTCAAATTGGAATAGAGTATAGCATAGTTGCTGCTCGTTGCATATCCCACAAAAACGCGGAAATGCCTATGGTTAAGAATGCGATGCGCAAGCAGAATGTTTCGAACCACTTCTAAAAGGGCGACCACCACCATCCCGAGGGCGACCGTGAAGGTCGCCCCTACAAAGATACGGCTCACGACCACGTCTCCACGTTGTCTTTGTAGGGGCGACCCTCGCGGTCGCCCTCGGGGTGGGGGAGCATCCGTTTGACGAAAACGAACAATGCGCGTTACTCTTTTATATGGGCATGGAATATTGCGGTACATTTCCTATGGTAATGTACAATGACCCAGGAAGGTTGCTTTGAATGATCTATACCGCACTTATATGAGCAGAAGAATGAAGAGAAGGAGCTTATCACCTCATGGATGAAACATTACGCTCGTTAGATGCCGAGATGCAGAAATCCGAGCGCAAGGTCGTTATGGATGTGCGCGACATTACCAAAAGCCTGCCGCTTGGGCGCGAGCGTATCGATATCTTGCGCGGCATCAGCTTTCAGATATATAGCGGGGAATTCATCTCCATCGTCGGCCCCTCCGGTTCGGGCAAGAGCACGCTGCTCGGCATTATCGCCGGGCTGGACAACCCCACCAGCGGGCAGGTCTTGATCGATGGCGTCGATATCACCAGTATGTCCGAGGGCAAGCTGGCCGAGGTGCGCAACAGCAAGATCGGCATGGTCTTCCAGGCGTTCAACCTGATCCCCACACTCACAGCGCAGGAAAATGTCGAGGTGCCGCTCTACGTCGGCAAGCATAAGGGGCTGCCTTCTGTGCGCGCCAAAGAGCTACTCGACCTGGTCGGCCTCTCGCATCGCCTGAAACACCGCCCCAACCAGCTCTCCGGCGGCGAGCAGCAGCGCGTCGCCATCGCCCGTGCCCTGGCAACCGACCCGGCCTTCGTGCTGGCGGACGAGCCGACCGGCAACCTGGATGCCAAGAACAGCGAGAACGTGCTCAAGCTGATCGCCTTCCTGCGCGAGCAGACCGGCAAGACCTTCATTATCGCCACACATGATCCCCTGGTCGCCTCACATGCCGACCGCGCTATTCGTTTGCTGGATGGCCGCATCGCCGAGATCGAAACGATAGGCGGGAGAATCACGCAATGAAAGCCTCGATGTACTTCAACTATACCACGCGCTCGCTGATGCGCGGGGGGCAACGCACCGTGCTGGCGTTGTTCTGCGTGGCGGTCGGCGTGATGGCTATCGTGGCTTTGCAGCTCGTTGGCCTGATGATTAACAACGCCTTCACCAGCAACGTGCGCGACGCCAACGGCGGCGACATCGCTGTCTCGTCCACCACCAGGCCGTTCACGCCCGACAACCTGAGCTACTTCGACCAGCTCAAGAGCCAGGGTACCATTACAAACTACACGGCCTATACCAGCGCCACCGGCAGCCTGGGCAATATCTCCTCAATCACGAATAGCTTCAGCGTACAGGCGGTCAACCCTGCTGCCTTTCCTATAGTCACTCCGCCAAATTTCGTCACTCCCTCAAGCGGCAGCATCTCTTCGCTGCTGACAGGCAACGGGGCGATTATCGACCAGACGCTGGCGAATCAACTGCATAAGAGTGTCGGGAACAGCTTCGATGTGCATGTCGGCACGCGCACGGGTGGCAGCGAGCGCGTCCTGAGCGTCAAGGTAGTCGGCATCGCCACAGACTCCGGCGTGCTGGCTCAGGCCAACGGCATCATGCTGGTGTCGCTGTCCTACTTCAATTCGACCGAGCCGGGCGCGCCGGTGCTCTTCGACACGGTCGATATCACGACGGTCGATCAGAGCCACACGGATCAGGCAGTGAAGGCCATCAACGCCCAATTCCCCCTGGCCACGACCCAGACGGCTACAGATGCGCTGAAATCGCAGCAAAGCCTGGTAGATAACATCAAGAAGTTTTTGGAGATCGCCGGCCTGCTGGCGCTGCTGATCGGCGGCGTGGGCATCGTCAACACCATGCAGGTGCTGCTCTCGCGGCGCAAGACCGAGATCGCCATGCTCAAGACGACGGGCTATCGCCGTATCGACCTGTACTTGCTGTTCGGGCTTGAGGCCGGCCTGCTAGGACTGGTCGGCGGCGCAATCGGCGCGCTGGCCGCCACCGGCGTCAGCTTCCTGGTGCGCAACATCATACAGCAAGCATTCAACATCAACATCCCATTCATCCTTGACCCGCTCACCATCGGCGGCGGCCTGGCGATTGGGCTGGTAACGGCGCTCATCTTCGGCCTGATGCCCATCGTGCAGGCCGCCAACATACGCCCCCTGAATGTCATACGCGAACTGCCCGGCGGCAATCGCGCCGGTAGCGTGGCCCTGACTATCGGGCTGCTGGTGATCCTCTCGGTGCTCTTCTGCATCCTGGCCATCGTCATTCTCAACGATGTGATTCTGGGCATCGGGGCCGTCTACGGAACCTTCGTCTTCCTGGGGCTACTTAGCCTGTTCTTCAGCCTGATCGTCTTTCTCGTCAGCATTTTGCCCGTGCCCGAACGCTTCACCTGGAAATTCCTGTTGCTGCTGGTTGGAGGCGTCGCCGTCTCTGTGTTGATCGCGCTGGCGCTGCCTGAGTTCGGCTACTTGCTGCTGGCGGTCACGCTGATGGGCTTTGTGATCGTGCTGCTGCCGCGCACCTGGAAGTCCAGCACGAAGATGGCGCTGCGCAACATCGGTCGCCAGCGCGCGCGCACGACCACGACGCTGCTGGCGCTCTTCGTTGGCATCTTCACCATCGGGCTGATCCTCGTGCTGGGGCAGGACTTGCGCGATAAGGTCAATAATGCCATCGCTACCAACCTCACCTTCAACGTGATTACACTGGCCTCGCAGGGCGATGCGACCGCGCTACAAAACGGGCAAGCGAGCATCCCCGGCCTCAAGAAGTCTGAACAGAATACCATCGCCAACACCGTTCCCGTGGCGATCAACGGCCAGTCCATCGCCGACGTTCTGAAGAATGTTCCGTCAAGCTTCTCCTTCACCAGCCTGGGCCGCCAGGGCGTGCTGACCTACCTGAGCGGAGCGCAGGGTTACGACGTGGCGCATTCCCAGGTGCCTGATACATCACAAATGACTATTACGGATGGGCGCAATCTGAACGCCGGTGATGCCGGGCAGAACAATGTCCTGATCGCCTGGGCGCTTGCCCACCTCGATCCGCTCAAGGGTAAGATCGGTGTCGGCAGCACAATCACGCTGGCGAGCATCGATAGCAAGCAGCTCGTGACGGTGCATGTCGTGGGCGTCTATCGCGCAAGCGGCCTGAGCATCACCTTCGAGCCAATTATTACTACGAATGATACGGTGCAGGCGCTCACCCCTCCCGGAAACGGGCAGTCGATCTTTTATATGAAGATCGATAATGCCAGCGTGAACAAGGCGCTGACCGCCATTTCGTCGATTGCG
Organism: uncultured Chloroflexia bacterium; assembly: GCA_963731975.1. Taxonomy (GTDB): domain Bacteria; phylum Chloroflexota; class Ktedonobacteria; order Ktedonobacterales; family Ktedonobacteraceae; genus CAVSXS01. The sequence goes on from CAVSXS010000001.1 coordinate 521,768, forward strand.
CCAAAGGCCTACGTGCTCAACCTGGCGAATATCGGCGATTACATCGACCAGTACCTGAACTACACGCTGCTGGCGCTGACGACCATCGCCGGTCTGTCGCTGCTGGCGGGCATCATCATTATCGCCAACGCCGTCGCGCTGGCGATGCTGGAACGCCGGCGCGAGCTGGGCATCCTCAAATCGGTCGGTTACACGAGCGGTACGGTACTCAGCGAGGTGCTGATCGAGAACGGCGTGATCGGCGGCCTGGGCGCGACCCTGGCGATGCTGCTGGTGGCGCTGGCGATGAACCTGCTCGGCAGGTTCTTCTTCCACTCTTCGTTCGATGTGAACGGCTTCCTCGTGTTGATCCTCATTGCAGGCGCGGCGCTGCTCGCCATGCTCACCGCGTCCATCGTGGCCTATGGCTCGGTGCGCGTGCGCCCGCTCGAAGTGCTACGCTACGAATAACCGGGCGAAGAGTGTTTGTAGGGACGCGATTATCGCGTCCACGTTCCTGACCGATCCACGGCGGGGTGGCGATTCATCGCGTCCCTACAAACACATTTCTCCTGCTTGCTTGCCTCTAAAAACCTCCCTTGCTCGCGTCTATCCCCCAAGAACACATTGTTCCATAATTTCCAGGTGTACGGAGAATATCAATGCCAAACTGTTGTGCCGGACAACATCACAACGAACAGGGAGCGCTCTGGTGCCACGAGTGCGGCAGCCTGGTGGAGGGCGCGCGTGTAGGAGACTACCGGCTGCTGTCCTTCATCGGCAAGGGCAGTTCAGCCGATGTCTACCTGGCTGAGCAGCCCGCGCTCAACCGGCGCAGGGTCGTCATCAAAATACTGCCGCAGGCGCGCTTCAGCGCCTCCGTCGAAGCATTCCGGCGCGAGGCGGCGCTGCTGGCTTCGCTCTCTCATCCCTATATTCTGCCTATCTTCGCCTATGACGTGCTCTACCGCGAGCCGAAACGACGGGATATCGCCTATGACGCGCAGGAGCTATGCCTGCCATACCTGGTGCTGCCCTTCGCCGAGCGCGGCTCGCTCGCGGAAATCTTCGCGCGCGAGGGCGAGCGTCCCTGGTCGCTCGGTCGCGTCGTCACGATGGCACGCGAAGTTGCCGAGGCGCTGGATTACGCGCACGGGCAGGGCGTGCTGCACCGCGATGTCAAGCCTGCTAACATCCTGCACATGGGGTCGCACGCGCTGCTCTCCGATTTCAGCGTGGCCTCGTTGATCGATGCTGACGCCTCGCACCTGAACGCGCCCTGGGCGGGTTCTCCCGCGTATATGGCACCGGAGGTCTGGCAACTACACCCCGGACGCTACTCGGATCAATACGCGCTGGCCGTCACCTGCTTCTACCTGCTCTCCGGCCAGTTGCCCTGGCGCAAAAATGAGGGGGCGCAGAGCACTAACTGGACGCAGCTCCATAACTTTGTGCCACCACGCGCGCTGAGTGAAGTACGACCAGACGTACCGCCCGCCATCGATCTTGTCCTGCAACGCGCGCTGGCGAAAGACCCGCACCGGCGATACCCAACGGTACAGGCGTTCGCCGCTGATCTGCAAAGTGCGTCACGCGACATCACGCAGCAGGTTGTATCATTTCCTGCCCAGCGCCCTGCCGTTCAGCGCGATATCGTCGCAACGGGCAGCCCTGTCTCGCCTATCCTGAAGGTACAGAACATGACCCCGGTCGATCCTGCTACTGAGCCGGGGAGCGTGCGCGCGGCTCGTTTCGCGCAAACCGACTCGCTCAGGGCGGTCAGAGCCGTCAAAGCGGTCACGAGTCGTAACTGGTGGCCTGAACAGGCGCTGCTGCTCAACCTCAGCCTCTGCGTAGCGCTGGCGGCGGAGGGTGCCTGGCAGGCAGGAGATATCCTGGCTGGGGCGCGCGTGCTTCTGGCGCTCTGGCCAGCTATATTCACAGGCCCGCTGCTGGCGCTCGTGTTCCGGCGCGTTTCGTATCAATCGCTTTCGTGGGGACTCTTCTGGGGTATGTTCTTCGGGCTGACGGATGGTCTGCTCTCCCTGCTGCTCTGCCTGGCCTGGATTGTGCTGGTATTCCTGCCTGTAAGCAATGCCTGTCCCGCCGGATGTCACCCAGGAGGCGGATTTGGCTGGATGCTGCAAGCGGAAACCGCTCTCGCGCCCCAGGCCACTTTGCCGGTGGTGCTTGGCCTGTGGGTCTCGGTCATCGGCGGCGCCTTGATCGGCATTTTCCACGCCACCGAGGCATAGCCAGCGTCCTTTCATCCAGCCAACTTGCGTTCCTGTCCTACTTCAAGGTAAGATAGAGCACAATCGCACACACTCGATGAACGCGGTCATCGCAATATCAAGAAAAGTAGGATACGTACATGGAAACAGAGATCAATCTCGAGTTCTTTTCAGAGACGAAGGAGCATCTTAAGCTTCTTGAGCGCCAGTTGAAGCAGGTTCATGATGTAGACGTGGGATTGCTTGTGCCGAAGGAGGCGACATCTCCCACGCTTATTGCTATAGGCATCAAGAAGGGCGGGGATCGCATGGTACAGGCGGCGCAGCAACTGGCGCAGGTACTGTATAGCTTCTTGCACAGCGAGGCGGGCGCTGCTGAACATAATCAGCTCTTGCTACTCACCATCGAAGGCGACCGCGCCGATATCGCGGCCCTCTCCGCCGAGGAGATCGAGCGGATCATCCTGGCGGCGAAAGAAGGGGAGCAAGGCTGAGTTATTGCAGCGTTATTGCTCCCGTTGAGTTGTTCACATTGAACGGCACGCTGGTCAGCGGCGACGGGGCAGGTCCGCTGACGACCGCCGCGTTGTTGGTGGGATCGAACTCCGCGCCGTGACAGGGACAGATCAACAGGCCGCTGCCGGAGTCGAACGAGACGGGGCAGCCCGCGTGCGTGCAGGTGGCGTCGAAGCAGACGAACTTGCCGTTATTCAAGTGGACCAGCACGCCGGGGTCGCCGTTGGAGGGTATGGTGAACGTGACGGCGCTGTTCGTCGGCACCTGGCTCACCTGCGCGATGGCGTTGGAGGAGCCGCTGGTGGACGTGCCAGAGCCGGTCGAGGGGGTCGTCTGCGTTTGGGTGCTACCCGTATTCGTATTCCCGTTGGACGCCGGGGGAGCAGAGTCGTCGCCCAGGTGGATGACGCGCCCGGCCAGCGTGATGCCGAGCATCCCCAGGCCGCCTGCCACCAATCCCCACAGGAAATTGCGGCGGTTTTCATCCGCGCGTTTCTGGGCGGCGATGCGCGACTTAGGACTCATCTGCTGCCGCGCGTAGGCCGTACCCTGCGCGTTCCCGCGTCCCTGGGCATTCATATATTGCTGGGGAACACCCTGTGGATAGCCCGCGGTTGAACTGTTGTACAGGCCGGGCTGAGCATAGCCAGGCTGTCCATCGATCTGAGTCAGGCGCTGCGTTGCCTGGTCGGAGATTGCCTTACTGCCGCCAACGCCCAGAAAGAAGCTGGACAGACGTGCCAGGCTTGCGCTCGTTTCAGGCTGCATGGCGCTCAGCAGACGTGGGATGATGACTCCATCGAGCGTGGGGAAACCGCTGCGCAATGGCCCCGCCAGCAGCAGTGTGATCCAGGCGAAGACGAAGACAATGTCGGATCCGTAAAAATACGGGAAGACGTGCCAGCTTGCTGAGAGGAAGAACAAAAAGCTGATGAGCAGGCCGAAGAACGCCGCGGGCCGCAATAAGAAGCCGAAGAGCGCGCCCAGGCCAATAGCGATCTCGCCCAGCGCCACGACCAATCCGAAGAAAACGGCGTGCGACACTCCATAGCGAATGAGAATATAGTGCAGTGGCGAGCCGTTGGCGAACGCGATGATCTGCTTGCCGATATAGCCGATAGCCTTCGGATTGAAGAACTGCGGATCGGTCAATTTCTGGAGGCCCGCGTAGATAAAGGTCACGCCGAGAAAGAGCCGCAGGGGCAGCAACATGCGTTCGCCGAGCCGCAGGCTGGCCCAGAACGAGGGCTGCTCAGCCCCAGCCGCGACTGGCGAAGACGGCATTGAGCCTGCATGTTGCGGTGGAGGCATTGGCGCTATTCTTTGAACTGGTTGTTGTGACGGCGTAGTATATGGCCTTCTGGCCTGATTTTGTTTATTATTTCCTGTTTGCTTCATTGAGTGAGCTTTCCTTCAAATTTTGGTCGCATCATAGGTGCTGCACCCACTATACCGGGGCAACATGAAGAAATCGTGAAATTTTGTCACGATTTGTAAGAAATTTGTAAAGGTTTGGTCTGCATTACCGTGGGTACGAGCGGCAGTGTCACCGTAAACGTTGTACCCTCACCGGCCTTGCTCTCGACAACTATCTCGCCCTCGTGCGCCCGCACAATCCACTCGACGATGGCCAGGCCAAGGCCGGTCCCTCCTGCCTCGCGCGAACGTGCCGGATCGACGCGGTAGAAGCGCTCGAAGATATGCTCAAGGTGCTGCTGAGCGATGCCTATGCCGCTGTCGCTCACCACCAGTCGGGCGAGGTTCTCGCCCGACTCGACCCGCAGTGTCACCGTGCCCCCGGCGTTCGTATAGTTGATGGCGTTATCGAGCAGGTTCATCATGACCTGGATCAGGCGCACTTCATCGCCCATCACCGTCACAGGCACATCGCCCGCCTTCACCTCTATAGCTATGCCCTTCTCATCGGCCAGCGGCTCGATCGTGGCGGCGACATCGGCTGCCAGCAGATCGAGGCGCACCGGCTCGCATTCGCGCAAGCGGTGATCTTCGTCCGCGCGTGCCAGCGCCAGCAGGTCGTTGATCAAATGCCCCAGGCGTTCGGCTTCCGTGTTGACGTCTTGCAGCGTTGCGAGATATTCGGCTGACGAGGCAACATTGGCCTGGTTGAGCGTGACATCGGTCATGCTGCGGATGGCCGCGACAGGGGTACGCAGTTCGTGCGAGGCGTCCGCCACGAAGCGCCGCTGGCGGGCAAATTCCTTTTCCAGCCGCTCGATCATCTCGTTGAAGGTGAGGGCGAGCGTCTGCAATTCGTCCTTGCTCGACGGTACAGGCACTCGTTCGTGAAGATCACCCGCCTTGATGCGCCGCGCTATGCTGGTCATCTTCTTGACCGGCCTGAAGGCGCGGGCCGCCAGCCAGTAGCCGCCGACAAAACTGAGTAGCAGGACGCCCGGCCCGATGATGAGCAGCTCGATTAAAACGGTACTCAGGGTGCTGTCGAGCGAGGTGAGCAATTCGCCGACTTGCAAGATCGCGTAGACGGAATGATCTTCGACCAGGGGCATACTATAGATGCGCACGGCCTGCCCGTTCTTGGCGATCACCGTCCCTTTCCAGGGAGTGTTGTGCAGTGGATCCGTCACACTTGCCGCGGGCAGGGCCAGATTGCCGAAAGCGGGCGATGTATAAACAGGCGTGCCGGCCTTGTTCAGGATGCGCACCAGCGGCCCGACATCCACCGTAGCCGGAGTGGGATGCGCGTTTGTGCTGGTGGTCGTTTTGGTCGCCGTAGCTGTTGGCGTCGGAGTCTCGCTGATGAGCGTATCCGCGTCCGTGTCCACCAGGCCGGGCAAGCCTCCCGTCACATCGAGTACGGTAAGCTTCCCGTTCTCCTGGCGAATTCCACTGCCGATCTCAATCGCGTGCTCTCGTATCTCCGTGTCGATATTCGTTTCGAGCGAGGTCTTCACATTGATATAGAAAACCGCGCCGAACATGAAAATCAGCACGGCGAAGATAAGCGTATACCACAGCATCATCTGCGCGCGAATAGGAAACGGCGGGGGGCGAAATAAACGACGCATTGTACGATTCCTTGAAGCTCTACGGCTCCTTGAGTTGATAGCCAAACCCGCGAATAGTGTGAATGATATCCGGTTCGCCGTCCTCGCACAGCTTGCGACGCAGGTACCGGATATAGACATCGATCACGTTCGAGAGATTGTCGGCGTCGATGTTCCACATATGTTCCGCGATCATGCCCCGGCTGAGCACCTGTCCCGGATGCCGTAGCAGCAATTCGAGCAGGGCATACTCCTTACTGGTCAGCGTCAATTCCCGCTCTCCGCGGCGCACCTCGTGCGAGCGCGTATCCAGCGTGATGTCGGCGAAGCTCAGCGTGCTGCTTTTGGTCGGGCCTTCGCGTCGCAGCAGCGCCCGCACGCGCGCTTCAAGCTCGCGGAAGGCGAACGGCTTCGTCAGGTAATCATCCCCGCCGATATCCAGCCCGGTCACGCGATGATCCAGGCCGCTCAACGCGGAGAGGAACAGGATCGGCGTCATGCGCTTCTGGTTACGCAGTTCTTTACAGACCTCGAAACCATCCAGCCGTGGCAGCATGATATCCAGTATAATCAAATTATACGGCACAGCCAGCGCAACTGAAAGGGCTTCTTCTCCATCTGATACCAGGTCAACAGCGTAGTGGCTATCCTCCAGGCCCTTTTTCAAGCTAGGTCCCAGGTGATTGTCATCCTCGGCAATTAAAACTCGCATAGGTTTTTGCTCCATTGAATGAGATTGATTATACTATACAGGCTAATTATGAGAGAATGATGAAATATTCTCATGTCTCTTGTAATCTCGTGCGCTAGAACGTACACTTGCCGTAGATGCAACGTCGCGATGGGCTGCGCGCAGCCAGAAAGGACATCTACGCATGGACTTTGAACTCCCCGAAGAGCACCAGCTTGCCTACGAAAGCGCCTTTGCCTTCGCGCAGGATGAGATTCGTCCGCATAACGCCGAGATCGAACGCAGCGATGACTTTCCACCCTGGATCTGGAAGCGGTTTGCCGAACAGGGCTATACCGGCATCGCCATCCCGGAGGAGTATGGCGGGAGCGGCGGCGATTTTCTGATGGCCGCCCTGGTCGCGCGTGCCATCGGCAGGGCCAATAGCGGCATCTCCATGTCTTTCGGCGCTCATCTCAATCTCTGCGCGCATAACATCCTGCGTAACGGCACCGCTGCGCAGAAAGAACGCTACCTGCCGCGCCTGGCGCAGGCCGAGATGATCGGCGGGCTTGCCCTGACCGAGCCGAACGCCGGTTCAGACGCTATGGGCATCCAGACTACCGCGCGCGAAACAAGCGGTGGCTACCTGCTCAACGGCACAAAGGTCTTCATCACCAACGGTCCCATCGCCGACCTGCTGATCGTTTATACTAAGACGCGCCCCGAAGCTGGCAGCCGTGGCATCACAGCCTTCATCTTCGAGACGAAGACACCCGGCTTCCACGTGGCGCGCAAGCTGCAAAAGCTGGGGATGCATGGCTCGCCCACCGGCGAGCTGGTCTTCGAGGATGCCTTCGTGCCAGACGAGAACGTGCTGGGCAAGGTCAACGAGGGTTACAAGGTGGTAATGAGCGGCCTGGACCTCGAACGCGCCTATTACGCCGTCAGCATGGTGGGCGGCATCGAGGCCGCGCTGGAGGTGTCGCTGAAATATGCCAAAGAGCGCCAGCAGTTCGGCCAGCCCATCGCCAACTTCCAGCTGATTCAGGCCAAGCTCGCCGATATGTACACCGACCTGGAGGCTGCGCGCTTGATGGCGCATCGCTGCATGTGGCAGGCTCAGCAGGGTAAGCGTGTCAGCAAGGAGGCAGCCGCGGCGCTGCTCTTCTGCGCGCGAGCAGCCATGCGCGCCGCCGACCAGGCGCTGCAAATCCACGGCGGCTGGGGCTACCTCACCGACTTTGAGGTCGAGCGCATGTGGCGCAACGCCAAGCTTGGCGAAATCGGCGCAGGCACCAACGAGATCCGCCAGCTGCTGATCGCCAGGGAACTACTCGGCATGCGGTAAAAACCTAACCCGTGCGGTAAAGACCTTGCGCATGCGACGAAACCCATACGTAGGGGCCGGTTCACCGCGTCCCTAGGCCGATTCATCGGCCAGTCACAAAAACCTCGGTATGGTAAAATGCTGGAAGAATGGTGATGCTTCAGCAGAGAGGAGGGTGTGACCATGACACAGGCTGAACTATTACGAGAAAAACGTGAAGACATTTTGCGAATCGCCGCGCAATACGGCGCATCCAATGTGCGCGTCTTCGGCTCCGTTGCGCGCGGCGAAGCAGACGAGCAGAGCGATATAGACCTGCTCGTCGATTTGGAGCCAGGACGCAGCCTCTTCGATCTTGGTGGCCTCTTGATGGATGTACAGGACCTGCTTGGCTGCGATGTAGATGTGGTCACAGCAAAAGGTTTGCGTGAGCGCATTCGTGAACGAGTGTTGAAAGAGGCCATTGCGTTATGAGACAACCATATGAGCGCCTGCAAGATATTCAAGAAGCTATTGAACGCATTAAGAAATATACTAATCAAGGGCGTCAATCCTTCGATCAGGATGAGTTAGTTCAAAATTGGGTGGTTCGCCACCTCGAAATTATCGGCGAAGCAGCGCGAGCCATTCCACAAAGCTTTAAGGAACAGCATCCGCAAGTGTCGTGGAGGCAGATCAATGGTATGCGCAATATCCTCGTCCATAGGTACTTTGGTATTGATCCAGATGAGGTATGGGTAGTAGTAGAAAATGACCTGCCTGTCTTGAAAATGCAGGTGGATGCTGTTTTGCGCGAGATGTCTACGTAGGGGCGACCCTCGTAGTCGCCCGCCCGCGCTTGCTGAGCCGCCAACCGTCATTTTCAGAGTCACCATTCGCGGCGTTCGGACGGGTGGCGGGCGACCACGAGGGTCGCCCCTACGTAGATATTGCGACGGAAAGGGATGGCAAGCCTCTATGAGCAGCAGAGACGAGCAGTTGGTTGAGCAGATCGAGCGCATCAAGAAGGGTGGAGCGGAGAAATATCACGCGCGCAACCGCGAGCAGAAGAAGCTGTTCGCGCGCGACCGCTTGAAGTTGCTGCTCGACGATGGGAAGATCGAGTTCGAGGAGGGCATGTTCGCGGAGAATCAGAAGCCTGATCTGCCCGCCGATGCCGTCATCACCGGCGTGGGGCGCGTCAATGGCCGCCCGGTGGCCTTCAGCGCGTCCGACTCGACCGTCAAGGCTGGCGCGGCGGGCGAGAAATCGGTGCAGAAAAACCTGCGCATCCAGGAAATCGCCATGCAGATGCGCATCCCTATATTCTACCTGATCGACTCGGCGGGCGCGCGTATCACCGACCAGGTACGCCTCTTCCCAGGCCGCAATCAGGGCGGGCGCACCTTCTACAACCAGATCAAGATGTCCGGCGTTGTTCCGCAGATCGCCATCATGTTCGGCCCATCACCGGCTGGCGCGGCCTATACTCCAGCCTTCGCCGATATCGCCATCATGGTTGATGGCAACGCCAGCGCCTACCTCGGCTCGCCGCGTATGGCCGAGATGGTGACACGTGAGAAGGTCACGCTCGATGAGATGGGCGGGGCGCGCATGCACTGCACCGTCTCCGGCCTGGGTGACTACCTGGCCGAGAGCGAGGAAGACGCTATCCAATTCGCCAAAGACTATTTTCGCTACATGCCCCAGAACTACCTGGGCAAACCCGCCGAGGCCGAACCCGCTCCTCCCGCCAGCGACCGTCCTCTGAAAGACATCGTGCCGGAGGCGCAGAATCGGCCATTCAACATGTACGAGTTCATCAACTCGCTGATCGACGGCGGCAGCTTCCTGGAGATCAAAAAGCTGTTCGCCCCCGAATTGATAACCGGCTTCGCTCGCATGAACGGCAAGCCAGTCGGCATCGTCGCCAATCAGCCGCGCGTCAAGGGCGGCGTGCTCTTCACCGACTCGTCCGATAAAGGAACGCGCTTCGTCAATACCTGCAATGCCTTCAACATTCCCCTGCTTTTCCTGGCCGACGTGTCCGGCTTCATGATAGGCTCCGCGGTCGAGCGGGGAGGCATCATCCGGCACGGCGCGAAATTTATCGCGGCGGTCTCCCAGGCTGTCGTGCCGAAGATCTCAGTCGTCGTGCGCAAATGTTACGGCGCGGGCCTCTACGCAATGGCCGGTCCAGCTTTCGGCACCGACGCTGTCATCGCGCTTCCCACGGCGCAGATAGCGGTGATGGGGCCGGAGGCTGCCATCAATGCCGTGTATGCCAATCAGATCGCCGAGATGCCCGAAGAGCAGCGCGAGCCGTTCCGCAAAATGATGGAGGAACACTACGCCCAGGACATCGACATCTTCCGCCTCGCCTCGGAACTGATCGTCGATACCATCACCCCCTTCGAGTCCCTGCGCGACGAACTGATTGCCCGTTTCGCGGTCTACCAGACCAAAGAGGCGCGCTTTTCAGAATGCCGCAACCCTATTTACCCTGTCTAGTCAAAACTTCCTCTCAGGAAGAGTTGCCCGTTTATTGAAATACAGCTTCAGTCTTCGTTTCTTACCTGTGTACGTCGTCTTACAAAGGCATCAAGATCGGTGCGGTATACGAGGTAGCGTCCACGTATATCAAAGCCGGCATAAGGTAAGTCCCCGTTTTTTATCCAGCGTCTTACCGTTCGCTCATCAACTTCAAGTTCTCGCGCCACCTCTTTGATTGTGAGTTTATCAGATTGTGCCATCGAAGCGACTCCTCCAGGGCTTTTACACGAGATTGTACCACGCCAGTCAAGTCTATTGTACGCTTGACAAGACTAGACAAAGTATGATATTGTTGTATAAGTTAAGTGTTGTCTAGCAATCGGAAGGACACATATTAATGAACAGCATTGTACCAATTATCGGCAATCGGCTAGAATTTGTAGGTGTGTTGCGCATTTATGTCAATTCGCAAGGTGAGTTAGTCATTCCAATCGGCAACTGTCGGGTGTTCGTAGAGGATGAGCAAGCGCGGGCGTTCCTGGATGACCTTCTTGCACTCGCAGGAAAGTTTGGGCAAATTCAGGCAGCAACTAACAACGGCCATGTCCCCGGATTTAGGCAGTAAAGCCAGCACACAAGACTGGAAGAAGCGAATAGTAACTGCCCTTCCAGTCTTCTTTTTAACACAGTGTCATGAGGTAGGGTTTGTCAAATACAGTGAACGGAGTTTTGTTGTGGGTATTTTTCCAAAGGGGAGATTGGTTTTTTCTGCGAGAGAGGTGGGAATTCAGGGGGAAACTGCTATCATCAGCCGGTTAGTCGCCTGCGGATATGTGGTTCTCACGCCTGTTGGCGGTAATCGCCCCTATGATCTGGTCATAGAGGACGCTGAAGGCCAGTTCTGGCGTGTTCAGTGTAAGACTGCTCGACAGGCGAAGCGTGCAAATGGGGCAATTGAGTTTAGTAAATACCACGTTGCTCCAAATGGCAAGTCAATCAAACAATATAATTCAGCAGACGTTCAGTACTTTGCTGTTTACTACCCACCAACGCGAGCAGTCTACCTTGTCCCTTACAGCCCTGGCCCTTTAGGATACCTTCGTTTGGTTCCCTCACAACGAATGAAAGGGCGGGAATGGAGTGCTGAAAAAGGAGATGGTCTTCTTGCATCCGATTACGAAATATAGTATCTCTAAACATGGGCTACAGGACTGCACGTAGCCAGGGCAATCGCATCTAATTTTTGGAACTGGCTCTATGGGCTGCGTCACAACAATGTGGCTTTCTAGGCTCTGCCGTGCAAATGCCCTTTACAAGCCGTTTGAAAATTTAGATGCGATTGCCCTGCGTGCTCCGTGTTGTCTCACATAAAGAAGCTTCTTTTGTGCTATACTATGCTAATGACCTTCTCTTTTTTGACTCTTTCTTTTTCTCGTGTGTTAGCTCATGGGGAGAAGCTCTAGCTTACCCAACTGAGCATCGAATGAGGATATGTCATGCACCACCTTCGCTTTCCTTTCATGGTACTCCTCATTCTCGTCGCACTCTTTTTCAGCAGTTGTGATCAAGCGATGGCACCGCTGAGTTCAACCCCTACCCCAACACTCTCACCACAAGCGAGGGCCTACCTCACTCAAGCTCTGGACGACATGCAGCAACATTCCGTCAATCGCAAGAAAATCAATTGGACGGCACTACGACAGGAGGCTTTCGCAGAGGCTAACAATGCCCAAGTTCCAGCAGATACCTATTCTGCCATAAAGATTGCTCTCCAGCACCTGGACGATCGCCACAGTTTCTTCGTTGAGCCACAGTCAGCTTCCCAACCGAGTACGGTAGGAACCACGTCAGTTCCGGAACCCTTTGGGCAGCTCCTGGCTCATGGTATCGGCTACCTCTACCTCCCTCTCTTTTCGGGGGTTGGACAGGCAGCAAACCAGTATGTCCAGTCCGCACAAGATGCGATTCTGGAACATTGACCAGGCGGGGGCTTGTGGCTGGATTGTCGATCTGCGCAACAATTTTGGCGGAACTATGGGCCCATGCTTGCCGGTGTGGGGCCTATTCTGGGTGAAGGTGTGGCTGGTGCCTTCGTGTATCCAGATGGCAGCAAGCAGCAGTGGATCTATCGTAACGGACAAGCGCTGTTGGATCAAGAAGTCCTCTATACGCCAGTTGTCCCTGCCTATCAGCTCAAGCAACCATGGCCGCCTGTTGCAGTATTGACGAATCGCTTCACAACGAGTTCTGGCGAAGCTATCGCTGTGGCTTTTCGTGGTCGCCCCCGCACACGGAGTTTCGGCCAACCTACAGCCGGCGTTCCTACTGCCAATCAGGGATTTAAGTTAAGTGATGGAGCGATCCTGGAGATCACAGTGGCGGTCGATGCGGATCGCACCGGGCAGACCTATGATAGTTCTATCTCTCCCGATCAAGAGGTGCAATCCCTTCCACGTTTGCAGCCTCGCGCTGATGATCAGGTGGCGCAAGCCGCGCTGACCTGGCTGCATACGCAAGGAAGCTGTCAGAGTTAAAAGTTTGGTGTGAATTAACATAACGGAATTAACAGTCGAGCAAGTCAGCGAAAGCCAACGGCTCACGTCCGGGTTGCACGTTGAGCCAGATGCAAAAGTTATGCAAGGCCACTTTGGCTGCCAAGCGCGCTTGAAAGCCGCCCAACGCATGCGGACGCTCCCGAGCCAGTCGGAAGGTAGTAAGCAACTTGTCGTAGGTGGTCTCAATGATTTGACGCAGCCCAGCCAGCCAGTGTCGCCAGTCTTTGGACCAGCGCACTTTGCTCCGCTTGTGCGGTGGGCTGACCACTGGGCAGCGAACGGCTCGTACCAGAGGCGATGCACCTGTTCGCCTGCAAAGCCCTTATCGGCCACATAGACGCCCTGGGCTGGCGCACTGACACTGGACAAGCGAGGGGCGGGAGTGTGTCGCACGGCGAAAAAGATGTCAGCCAGCGGGTGGTCATTGCAACTGGCTGCGGCAAAGCCAAAGCCGGTAATCACGCCGGTTGGCGTAATCGAGGTCAGCAGATGAAAGCCCTCATACCAGCCAATGCGATTGCTCCAGCCGATGTTGGCTTGCCCCCAACCAGCCGCCCGTGCCACGCCGCTTGGCGTCTCGCGTCGGAATGCCCGAACTGTCCAGCGCCTCATACAGGTAGCGTTGCGCTTGCATCTGCTCCACCAGGAACATGCTGAAAGCCACGATCACATCGCGTTGTTGCCGCTGCAAGCGATTGAATTGCTCACGCTCAAGCAAGGTCGGAAATGCCGCTCGCAAGTGACGCTCAACGTAGCGGTAGAAGGCGCGTTCACTGGGGAACCGCACCCATTGCCCAAACACCGCCAGCGTCACGCCTCGCTTCGTGTAGCGAGGCGGCTGGGCCAGGACGATGTTTCGCATCAAAACCGTGCGACTGGCAAAAATCATCGATCATCATGTACAGTGTAGGAAGTCAAGGTATCTTGGTCGATCAGCAGTGAGTCCCCTTTCCTTGTGAATCGGTTAGACAAGCTCACTGTAGGATACAGGATGCCTTTCTTTCAAGTCCTTTTTATCTCACACCAAACGTTTAATTGACTGCCATGCCTGCGCATGCGTGTGGGCCTGGAGTTACGTAAGCGATACAGCTGTATCCTGATATTTGTTAATTGTTGCATTTTCATAATTAATAATAGACTTCTTTCCCAATGCGTCGTTCGGCTCTCAGCATTCCAATGCCACGCAAGCCTTTCCAGCGCTTCTCTGGATCAAGATATTCCAGGATTTTCGGGTCACTGATGGTCCAATAGTTCCTGATTTCGAGCCGACCATGATCTTTCTCGACGGTTCGATCCGACTCAGATGGGATGATGGCCCATGCCTCTTTTTCCGCCAGGGCAAAGGTCGCTTTCACTTCTTCATACAGATTGCCCTGGTTGTCTTTGAGCGCCAGGGCATACTCGCCCTGTTGCTCGATAATCTGGTTGGCAATCTTGGTTTGAGTTCCCATCGCATCAATGGTGACAATACAGCCAGCTAGAGCTAATTGCTGCAACAGCACCGGGATAGCCGTGATCTCGTTCGACTTCTCTTCCGTGGCAAGCTGAGCCAGCACCAAGCGGTTTTCCACCGCCCAAGCACTGACCACGTGCAGCGCTTTCTTGCCCGCTGCCTGATCATGGGAGCGGCGAAAGGTCTTCCCATCTATGGCGATCACCCCTTTCACCGTTTCGCTGATCCCTTTCACCCACTCGACAAAGCTCGTCTCAAACTGTTTGGGGTCCAGACGAGCGAACACTCGTCCAAAGGTGTCATGGGAGGGGATCCTATTGGGTAACTGCAACAGATCGGTCAACCACGCTTCCTTCGCCTTTCCGAATTCTTCAATTTCTACCCATCCGTCCGCTCCGCAAATCGCTCCACAGATTGCAATGATGATGATATCCCGCAAGCGATGGTATTTGGTTCGTTCCACACGCGGATCTTCTACCTGGCTAAAGAGGGTTTCCAGGTCTCCGAGGTCTTTTTCTTCCATCTCACCGTCTCCCGCTTTTTTGACCTGATTTTATCACCTCCTCAAAATTTAGATGCGATTGCCCTGTGCACGTAGCAGCTATATTTGCCCTGTATGATATGATAGGGGACGGTAGCTCTACTAATCAATTTATTGAGGAGAACACACATGAATACTGCTGCGTATTATGGCGCTATCGTACTCGGCATCGTGGCGATCATCGTCGGCTATCTCTATCTGAATAACATGGTTCTCGGCTATCACCCGACGCGCGGCTACGCGGGCCTGGGCGTCGGCGTTGTTTTGCTGATTATCGGCATTGTCGGCCTTGTCATGGCGAGGCGCAGGGCCTGAAACCTGTGAT
Organism: uncultured Chloroflexia bacterium; assembly: GCA_963731975.1. GTDB lineage: Bacteria > Chloroflexota > Ktedonobacteria > Ktedonobacterales > Ktedonobacteraceae > CAVSXS01. Next base: position 536,869 of record CAVSXS010000001.1, read on the forward strand.
AGAGGGGCGATCCTCGTGGTTGCCTATCGTAGGGGAGCGTGCATCGCTATGAAGCGTGTCGTGTCGAATATGGCAGGCGTCGTCTTAGAGTTCCTGGTCAAACCTGGCGACAAGGTCTCGGTTGACCAGGATGTCGTCATGCTGGAGTCGATGAAAATGCAGATTCCAGTACAGTCGCCGGTGGCGGGAACCGTCAAGACGATCAGCGTCAAGGCAGGCGATTTTGTTGATGATGGCGACGTGCTGATCGAAATCGAGTAGCGGCACGAAGGGATCACCTGTGGCAGCGCGACCAGTTTGCAAGCTTTGCGGTCAATCACTAAACGGATACTACATCACCGCCTTGAATGCCACGTGGCATCCTGAGCACTTTCTCTGCGCCGCCTGCCATCAGCCTATCACAGATGCTAGCTTCAATGTACAGGACAACCTGCCCTATCACCCGCAGTGTTACAGCGAGCGGGTCGCTCCGCGTTGCGCGTTTTGCGAAAGACCGATCAGTGGAAACTACGTCGAATCCGGCGGGCGCTTCTACCATACCGACTGCTACCGCGAACATGTCGTGCCGCGCTGCGCCTACTGTAACCAGCCCCTGACGGGAGAGTACCTGGTCAATGCCTGGGGCGACAAATATTGCAAGCGGCACCAACAGGAGTATCCCGCCTGTGAGTTCTGCGGTCGGCTCTTTCCGCCATCCCAGCAAGAACAGGGCTGGCGAGAGAGACAGGAGAGCGTGCGCTGCCCTGCCTGTCGCGCTCGCGCTATCGAGACACTGCCCCAGGCCATGCCGCTCTTCGATGGCCTGAAACGCTGGGTGAGCGCGCAGGGCTTGCTTCTGCCCGCCATCCCGCTCAGGCTCGAACTGTGCGACCGCGCCACGCTTTCTCGCTACATGCAGCGACGAGGCGCGCGACAGGGCGGAGAACCCTTCGAGCCACACACACTCGGTGTCACTATGAGCACGATGCGCACGCTCAATGGCCGCGAAATGGGCGTGGACATCGATGGAATCGCTGTGCTGCGCGGTCTGCCCACGCCGCTCTTTCAGGGTGTAGTTGCGCATGAACTCGGCCACGTCTGGCTGGTGACGCAGCAGATTCAGGGTCTGCCGCAGTGGGCTGAAGAAGGGTTCTGCGAGCTGCTGGCGCACCGCTACTACCGCTTGTTGAACACCGCCGAAGGCCGCTACTACGCCGACAGCATCGAGAAGAATCCCAACCCCATCTACGGCGATGGTTTCCGCCGCGTGCGCGATGTCGTCTATCGCCTGGGCTTCGAACAATATGTACAGCAACTCCGCACCACGAAACGCCTGCCGGCATAATGCGCTTCATACCGGCTGATATACGACATATCCATCAAAGGTGTATTCGCGATACGCCCGCCTTGATCGTCTGAATTTTTGCGCGACCGCGCTGATCTGCGGCGAGCCAACAGGGAAGACGTAGCTCGACAAAGGATCTGCACGCACGGTGATGCCGTTCGGTTTGTAACGATCGCCTACCGGCTGCAAATTGGCCTTCAGGTCACTGCACGTAATGCGCTCATAGCTCTGAAACTCGATGCGGTCGCAGCTCGCGAAGTCCGAGTAGATGTGTAAAGCGCTGATTTGTTCCAGGCGTTGCACCAGGTCTTCCTGCTGCGCGTTGATCGCCAGCGTGCCGGGGATATCTGCGAAGGTGCGCATGGTAGCCAGTATGAAGAGGAGCACTAAAACGATCAGCGCGAACTGTCCGCATACGACCCTGAGTACGCTCCCCCAGCGATCACAGGATGCCAGACTAGCCCAGCGCCAGAGAGGATAAATCAACGCGGGGATGCCGATCTGAAGGCAGAGCAGATAGCGCGCGTTCAGCGAGGGTTGAAGCACGGAGGCGGGACTGATGACGTAGAGCACAACCGTCAGCGCAATCGCCAGCAATAAAGTCAGTCGCGCCCAGTTCCGCGCATATTTCCGCCATCGTTCAGCTTCCAAATCTGCCTCCTGATCTTCTATCTGACCTTTTGCTGTGTTCTCGCCAACGTTCTTCTGCCGCCCGTCATTTGCAACCTTTGGACCGTGTCTTCTTGCGCCCAGCATGCCTCTTATCGCCAGGAAGATGGCGCAGAGCCACAACGCTATCCAGAAGAGCGTCCACGTTCCCTGCATCATAGCGCACGTCTGGGCGGCTGGCCCCTTGCCGCCCATGTAGAGCGTGGAGGATACAGGGCAGACGCCGGGGTAGCTGGTCATTGTTGGAATACCGACCAGGATCGTGCTGGTGATGCTGCGTGGAAGCAGGCTCTGTAACGTGAAGCCTGGTGCGCCCGCGCCGCCGCGAAAGAGGAACATCAGGATACCGAGCGAACTGGCGTGCTGGCCCGGCTGGAAGTTGTAGAGGATCAGCGGCATTCCACCGAGAATGATGCCCAGCAGCAGGCACAGGGGCGCGGGTGAGCGCAGGTCGCGCCAGCAGGTGACGAGCAGTAGCCCTGAACAAATGAAGTAGGGCAGCACGAGCAGGTCGCTCCACAATCCAAGTCCGGCTGCCATGCCCCAGGCTGTATATGCCAGCAGGCGCGCCAGTTGATCGCGGCGTGTAACGCGCGCCTGTCGCGCAGTCAGCGCCAGCCAGCTCGCCAACGTGAAGAGCAGCGCGCCGAAGAGCAGTGTTTCGGGATAGCCGCCGATGGCCTGGATTTCGCGGTAGTAAACCATTACCGATGCCAGCGCAAGCAGGAGCGTCGAGAGCAGCGCCATTCCGGGAGAATAGAGCAAGCGTGCCAGGGCGTACATACTGATCAAAAATAGCGTATCGAGCAGCACCGTCCCCAGGCGCAGCGAGAAGAGCGAGACGCCGAAGAGATGAATGAATCCCGCGCCGAGAAAAGCTTGCAGCGAACCCATGTAATCCTGACCATAAAAGAAGGCCGGGTGTTCGCCACGTAAAGCGATGTTCATTGCCATCTGCCCGACGGTGCCTTCGTCAAAATTCGTATGCGGCCACCCCAGCGAGATCAAGGCCAGGCGGATGCCGCACCCTAGCGCAAGCACTCCCAGCGCGCCAAGCCCCTGCAAACTGAGCGGAGGCCGTACTTTCAGCGGACCTACTTTGATAGTATGCATCGATTATGTCCCTTGAGAAATTGACCGGTGTATGAACCTGGCCCTCCTACGATTGATTGGTTGCTGATACACAGCAATGTACTATCAGACATCAACGATCCATTCAAAATACGCGTTTGCGATGATAGGAAATATGGGGACATCGGCTAAATTTTTACGCCGGCAGTCGCCTTCGCTCCTGTATTGGCTCTCATATCTCACCGCCCTGGCTGTGGTAATCGCTGCCTCCGATTGTGTATAATCCCTAACCAGGAGGGTTTATTACATATGCACGCACGTCCCGCCTCATTTGATGATGCAGCCGCCATCGCCATGATTTATAATGAGGGCATCGAAGATCGTGTCGGTACGTTTGAGACGCGCCCGCGCGCGCCGCAGGACATCGCGCAGTGGTTCGACGGTACGCACCCGGTAGTCGTCGTGGAGGACAATGATGGCGTGATTGCCTTCGGCTCAACTTCAACCTACAGGCCGAGGGAATGCTATAGCGGCATCGCCGAATGCTCCGCCTATGTCAAACGCGAGAAGCGCGGAGCCGGCGCGGGTCGCATGGTTTTGCGCGCGTTGATCGACGCGGTAGAGCAGGCGGGCTATTGGAAGCTGGTCTCGCGCATCTTTGTCGAAAACGCGCCGAGCCGCCACCTGTGCGCCTCGTGCGGCTTCCGCGAGGTCGGTGTCTACTACAAGCACGGCCAGCTTGATGGCGTATGGCGCGACGTTGTTATCGTCGAGCGGTTGATCGAGTCGAATATTACCTGAAGTAACGAGCAAGAGCCAGGCCCGGTGGCCGCCCAGCAAAGGAACGAACTGAACTATGTACCTACCCGCGCATTTCCGCGAGGATGATCCCGCAATCTTACAGGCATTTATCCGCGACAACAACTTTGGCATTCTCGTTACGCAGCACGAGGGTGTGCCGTTCGCTACACACCTGCCGTTTCTCTTTGATGCCGGGCGCGGTCCTCACGGCACGCTCATCGCGCATATGGCGCTCGGCAATCCGCAGTGGCGTTCGTTCCACGAGCAGCGGGAGGCGCTGGCGATCTTCTCCGGCCCTCATGCCTACGTGACGCCTTCCTGGTACGAGGTCGAACTGAGCGTTCCCACCTGGAACTACGCTATCGTACATGCCTATGGCACGCTCGAGCTGCTCGATGCAGACGAACTGCGCGACCAGTTGAACGAGCTTGTGCGGGTCAACGAGGCAGGGTTCGAGCAGCCCTGGCCGAATCAACTGCCCGATGATTACCGGGAGAAGATGATGCGCGGCGTGGTCGGTTTCACCATGCAGATCACACGATTAGAGGGTAAGTTCAAGATGAGCCAGAATCGCGGCCCACGCGACCAGTCGCGCGTCATCGCTGAATTCGAGGAGACCCATCCCGACGTGGCGCAGGTCATGCGCGACCTCTATGCCAGGAAAGACGCGCCTACCTCGTAAGCTTGAGGTCATTCCCCCACGCGACGATTTGCTCAGATGTGAGGACAATCACCGCGTGACTCTCCAGCGCCATCGAGCGGTATTGGACGTAGCGTTCCCGCAGTATGGGATCAGCCATACGATAGCCAACTTTCTCCTTCTTTATGTAACGGTATGTAACGGTCGCCCTACGACATGATACTATAGCGCAGGATGAACGCCCCTTTCGTTGCTGAAAAAGTACATGCCATCTCTTCGTGTACAATGCGTAGAGAGATGTAGAGACATTTGTTGAACGTGTTCATAAAGGTATCGTATGTCGATAGTGCAAACTCCCACCCAGGTGCCTGTTGCCCAGGACGAGCCTGTTCCCAGGCGGCACTGGCTGCGCGTGCTCGTATTGTGTCTGCTGCTGCTGCTGTCGGTCTTCAATTACCTGTTGCTGGAGCGCGTTGTGCCTCAGCAGGACGGTCAGGTCGCGCCTTTCGTCAATGTCTGGCTGATAAGCTTCCTGCCATATTTCGTGGCCTGCGCCTACGTGCTGGCGTCGCGGCCACCGGCGGGGCGCTGGCTCAACGTGGAGTTGGGGATAATTCTGCTGGGCGGGCTGATCCTGCGCGCCATGCTGCTGCCCATTCCGCCCGTGCTCTCGCGCGACTCATGGCGCTACCTGTGGGACGCGCTGGTCACGCTGCATGGTTTCAGTCCTTACGTCACGAAGCCTGTAGACCCGGCTGTCAGCTTTCTGAAGGACAGCGTGCTCTTTCCCAATATGCGCTTCCGCACCGCACCGACTATCTATCCACCAGCGGCGCAGGCGGTCTTCCTGGTCAGCTACCTGCTGGCGAAGAGCAACCTCTTCTTCCTCAAGGGCATCTTCCTGTTGTTCGATATGGCAACGTGCGTTCTGCTGATCGTCTTTCTCAAACGTAAAGGAATCGACCAGCGCCGCGTGCTACTGTATGCCTGGTGTCCGCTGCCCATCGTCGAATTCGCCATCCAGGGGCACGTGGACGTGATAGCCGCGACGTTTGTGCTGCTCGTCCTGCTGGCGGCAGGGAGTAGCTGGAGCGCCAGCCTGCGCGGGCGCATCTTGACGGGCGTCCTGATCGGCCTGGCGACCCTCTCCAAACTTTATCCGATCTTGCTGCTCGTCGTGATTATACCTGACCTGCTGCGCGAGGCGTGTGCGGATGGTTCGTTCTCGCTCGCACGCATGCGGGGAAGCAGCTACGCCCTTGTCGCGGCCTGCTTTCTGACCATCTTCGCGGGCTATCTGCCCTATCTGATCTTAGGTCATGGGCAGGTTCTCGGCTACTTCACGACCTATTTCGGCGAGCAGGGGCAGAATGCCGGGGTTGTGCAGTTGCTGGTCGATTGGGTAGGAAACCAGCTTCACCAGCATTCGCAGTGGAAGGTACCCGTCGAACATGTCGTGGCGCTGCTGCTGATGGCCGCAGTCTCGCTGATCGTCCTCGTGCAGCGCCTGCGAGAGCGATTGAGCCGCGAAACTGCCACGCTCATCGTCTTTGGGGCGATTCTCTCGGTCTCGTCGCACGTGTTTCCCTGGTATCTCCCTATCCTGCTGATCTGCGTTCCCCTGCTGCTCAGGCCACTCTGGTCGAGTCGCGGGCTGAATGGTGAAGCAGTAGCAATCATAGCTGTGTGGTACTTCATAGCCGCCTCCGTCATTAGCTACTATATTGGAACAGGTGGACTGTTTTCTATCTGGGACTCGTATTACAACACCGTCTATCTACCGTTGATGGTCGCGCTGGGGCTGGCCGCGCTCATCGGTATCATCACAATGTTCCGGCTCCAGAAGGATACATCTCATGCGAACCGAATCTAAACCGGCGTTGATCGACGAGCCGGGTTCGCCCGCGCGCTTCTCCTGGAGGCGCCTCGTGCTGCCCGCGCTGGCGGCAATTGGCGCGGGACTGGTGGGCAGCCTGCTGGCAGTCTTGATGATGAGCTTTTTGCGCCTTGCGCTCGGCATCCCATCTCCCGTTGAACTCTTTGGCGATCACCTGTTGAAGCTACTGACTGCGCCGCGCTTTGTAGACCTGTTGGGGCGCTTCAGCCCAAACCCCAAGACGGCTCCGCTCGGCCTGGCGTTGCTGGGCATGATCGCGCTCGGCACTGCCCTGGGGCTGCTCTACGCGCTCATCACGCGGGTGCGCGTTCCTGTGCAGAGCGCCCGGCCAGCCAGAAGTGAGTGGCTGACGGCGCTCGCGTTTGCCGTTGGCATGACGCTGGTTGCAGTGATCCTTTTCTGGGGTGAGATCGGACAGAACTTTTTTGGCCTGCCCATCGCATGGGCTATGTTCGTCACGTCGCTGGGTCTGCTTGCCGACTTCGGCCTCTACGCCCTGGCGCTTTGTCTCTGCTTTCGCGCGCTGCTTCCAAAACAGCCGGTCGCGGGCGCTGCCTCGCTCCAGGATAACCGGCGGCGCTTGCTGGCTCGTGCCGGGGTTGCCGCCCTGGGCGTCGGCTCGGCGGCTGGCTCGGTCGGGCTGATAAAGAGCCTGCTCAACAACTTCACAACCTATGATGGGATGCAGACCTTCACGAAGAATGGCTTCATTCCGCCCATTACACCTAACAGCGATCACTACGCCGTTACGCAGAATATCGTCGATCCGAGCGTCAATACCGGCCTGTGGCGGCTGGAAGTCACGGGGCTGGTGGGCAATCCCGGTACATATACCTACGAGGAACTGCAAAATCTGCCCTCGACCACGCGCGCCGTCACGCTGGAATGCATCGCCAACTACATCGGCGGCCATCTCATCAGCACCGCCATCTGGCAGGGCGTGACGCTGCGCACGCTGCTCGAAAAACACGGCGGCGCGCTGCCATCCGCGCGCTACGCGGCCTTCTACAGTGTCGATGGCTACAGTGTGAGCCAGCCGCTCGACGTGGTTCTGCAAGCAGACGCGCTGTTGGCCTGGCGCATGAACGGCGCGGAACTGCCCATGCGACACGGGTATCCCCTGCGCGCCCTCATCCCTGGCAGGTTCGGCGAGGAGAATGCCAAATGGCTGACGCGCCTTGAGCTGACCGATCATTTCGTCGGCGGCCTCTACGCCGACCAGGACTGGTACAACGGCCCGCTGCACACCATCACGCGCATTGATCGCCCGCTTGGCCGCGTTCCCCTGTCCTCAGCCATCGAGATCGGCGGCATCGCCTTCGCCGGGAATCGCGGCATCGAGAAGGTGGAGATCAGCGTGGACGGCGGCACAAACTGGAATGTCGCGCAGCTTGTCCCGCCGCTCTCGCAGGACTCGTGGGTCTTCTGGACGTGGCAGTGGCATCCGCTTCTGCCCGGAACGTACACGCTGGTCGCCCGTGCCACCGACGGAACCGGTGCGCTCCAGACGGATCACAAGCAGGGAACCGTGCCGAACGGCGCGACGGGCTATCATGTCGTAACGATGCAGTTGGGATAGTGCTTACCTCACAGGCTCGGCTTCGGCACGCAAATGTGCAGGCGGTGTCGCGTGCGCTGTATGTGGCTGCGCAACAGGTTTGGGAGCGGCAGTCGGGACCTCAATGTCGTCGTATTTTTTGACTTTGTAGATGATCGACGAGGCGACCCAGCTGACGATGAAGATGCCGATGATGATGGTACCTAAAATGCTGAAGTCGAGGTTCGCCAGCGAATTCCACAGGCCGCCGCTCAAGTGAAACTCCATAGCGATGATGCTTAGTACCTCGATGGTGCCAACTACCAGCGCCACCAGCACAGAGACGAGCGTTATGTTGAGGTTGTAATACAGCTTGCGGATCGGCTTGAGGAAGGCCCAGCCGTAGGCTCCAAGCATCAGGATGCCGTCGGTCGTATCCAGCAGGCACATGCCGGCGGTGAACAGCAGCGGGAAGATGAGGATGAAGAAGATCGGCAGACCCTTGCCGGCCTGCGACGCCGCGATGCCCAGGATGCCCACTTCGGTTGCCGTGTCGAACCCAAGGCCAAACAGCACACCAACCGGGTACATTTTCCAGCTGGTATCGACCATCCTGAGCAGGGGGCGGAAGAAACGACCCATCAATCCGCGCTGGTTCAGAAATTCATCCAGCGATTGGTCGTCGTATGCTCCCCCCTTACTGACGTTGTGGAATGCGCGGAAAATCTCCCACAACACCAGGAGGTTGATGAGCGCGATCAGGTAGAGGAACGCGGCGGAGACCGAGGTACCGATCAATCCACCAGCGTTCTTCAGGGCAGGCAGCGCGCCGCTCACCACCGTCGCGGCGATAGCGATGGCGATCGTCAGTGCGACAACGATAGTGGAGTGGCCGAGCGAGAAGAAAAAGCCGACGGCCACCGGTCGCTTCTTCTCCTGCATCAATTTACGAGTCACGTTGTCGATGGCTGAAATATGGTCGGCATCTACCGCGTGGCGCAGGCCGAAGGTGTACGCCAGCAGTGCAACCCCTAGCAGCGCGGGATATTGCGCAGAGAAGCCGAGAAACGCCAGCGCCCAGGCCACAATGTTGAAGAGAATCAGCAGTGTATAGATACCGATCACCTTGCGCCTGAGATCGGGCGAACTGTCATTAAAGACATGCTTGAGCGCCGAGAGGCTGAACTTGCTACTCATGGAACCTCCTTTGCGTGCAGTCCAACGGGGCATCTCCCCGGTGTGCATTCATGCGTACCTTGAAAAGTATACCGCGCAAATCATCTTATTGCAAGTCTTTCGCAATTGCGAGAAATTCTTTTTAGGGATTGTTCGCATATTCACCATTGCAGTCCTTTTCTATGATCTAAATGCTTGAGCCTGGCGTACTCCTTAACGTAGAGTCAATCCGGCGTGGGGGAAGGCCGCTCTGATATCGCGTGGCATAGCCGGTAATACCACCTCCGGCAGGGCAGCTTCGGCTTTCATAGCGCGGATTCTAGATTTCTTCGTGAAAGGAGTCCAGGATGGCAAAGCTAACTCGACGCGTGTTTTTCAAACAAACTACCGCGAGTGTAGCGACACTTGGGGTGCTGGCGGCAGCACCCGGACTGGTGGCAGTCTCTGAAGATCCAGAGGTTGTCGAGAACGACCTGTCCACCTTCGCTCTTCCCGCTACCCTGATCGCACATGTGCGCGACCTTGCAACGGGAGAGGTCGCCCTCATGGTTGGCACCCAGGAAATTGTATATCGTGACCCTGATCTCGTCATGCGCCTTTTGAAAGCCGTGCAGTAAGCGGTGAGAAAGGCTTAAGTTTTACATTGTGAGGTGCAAATATGTCATCCCATCGTGAAGCCCCTGAAATTTCCAAAGACCCGGTGGCCGATAGTACAGACCTGTACGCCTTTGTCAGTCCCGACAAGCCGGGTACAGTCACTATCATCGCCAACTACATCCCGCTTGAGGAGCCGGATGGCGGCCCCAACTTCTACGAATTTGGGAACGAAGTGCTCTACCAGATCAACATCGACAACGATAACGATGCCGATCCGGATATCACCTACCAGTTCCGTTTCAATACCCAACTTTCCAACAACAATACCTTCCTGTATAACACCGGCCCGATCACATCGTTGAACAGCCCGAACTGGAACCGGCGGCAGTTCTACAGCGTGACGAAGGTCTGGGAAGGCGGCTCAAAAGTCATTGCGAGCGGGCTAGCCTGCCCTCCCTGCAACATCGGCCCATTTTCCACGCCCAACTATGCATCCCTGGCGCAGTCCGCGGTCTACAGCCTCTCCAGCGGGGAGACAGTCTTCGCCGGGCAGCGCGCTGAAGGGTTCTATGTTGACCTGGGTTCGATCTTCGAACTTGGCGACCTGCGTCCCTTTCAGAACTTGCATATCGAGCCGCGACCGGCAGCGCCTGGCGTGAACGGCACCAATAATCTAAACGTGCATTCTATCGCCATCCAGGTACCAATCACGCACCTGACGCGCGACGGTCATACCCCCAAAGGCGTCAACGACGGGAACGCGGTCATCGGTGTGTATACCTCGGCCTACCGGCAGAAGGTGGAGATGCACGAAAGTGACGGTACGAAGAACGATGTCGGCCCCTGGACGCAGGTATCGCGTCTCGGCAATCCGCTGTTCAACGAAGTCATCGTGCCGATGTCGAGGAAGGACCTCTGGAACGCGCTGCCGCCCAAAGATGACAGCGAGTTCGCGCAGTATGTGCAGCATCCCGAGCTGGCGAAGCTGCTGCCCATCCTCTATCCGGGCGTCTTCCCCAATCTGGCGGGTCTGACCGCGGCACGTGCGGACCTGGTTGCCATCCTGCTCACCGGCCTACCCGCCGGTATCATCAGTGGCTTCCAGAACTACACCGGCAGCACCCAGGCCGATATGTTGCGCCTGAACATGGCTATCAAGCCATCATCCACGCCGAACATCTACGGCATCCTGGGCGGCGACCTGGCCGGCTTCCCCAACGGACGCCGCGTGCAGGATGACACGGTCGCCATCGAGTTGCGCGCCGTGGCAGGCGTGACCTATCCGCTGGTCGCCCCCAGCTACAAGCCGGACGGGGCAGCCGCCCTTGTGACCGATGGCCTGACGCCCGCTAGCGTCAACGCGCCATTCCTGTCGAACTTTCCATACCTGGGCGTACCCTACGACGGCTACGACGTGCCGAGCTAGGCGGCAGGCGCGATGTCCGACCATTTGGTCGGACATCGTCCGTAGGGGCGGGGACGGTGTGGATGATGGGAGGGGACGCCTCCGCCCTTACGGACGATCCCGGTCGTTTCGAGAGATCATCGTACATAGCGGCGAGGAGTGCAGCGATATGGAGCAGACGAGGACTTTTTACGAACGCACGCATAGCGAGCAGGTCGTACTTGATATCGGGCAGGATATCGGAGCGCTGGTCGTTTACACAGGTGGGGAGATGCGCGGCAGGGAAATCGAGGTGAGCATGGTGGGGTGCGAGACGAAACGCACGCATATCTCCATCCTGGAACGGCGGGTCAATGGGCGCATCATCTACGCGGGAGTGTTCGCCGCGCTTCCGTCTGGCGATTACACGATCTGGATGGAGCCGGCCAGCGAAGTGACGGTTCGAGGTGGCCATGTTGCCGAGGTCGATTGCTGCACCTGCACTAATATCTACGCGCCATATGCCTATGCTTCCCGGCCAACTTCCGTCGATGCTCCCGATGCTTCTCAATCTACGCCAAATGAGGCTCTGCGCGACCTGCTTCCTCCGCGCTATCGTGATGGCAGGCCGGTCAGTTACGCGCCGATGGGCAGTGCGCCCATGCGCTACGACGATGATGGGCAGGTAGCCTGGAATGAGATGTGGACGAGCTTTTGCGACCTGGCGTTGGCGGGCGGCCCTCCCCATCGTGACACGCTGCTGGAGCCGGTCGACCCACAGGAGGCGCGTGCCAACCCACAAGCCTACGAGCGCGCCATTGCCGAGATCGAACGTGGGTTGCGCCTGGTGACGGGCCTGCCGGTCGTGCATTCAGAAAAGCTGGGCTGGATTGGTGTGCGCTGCGAGAGCGAGGAGATGGCGCTGTGGCTTCTGCGTGCCATCATCGTCGAAAATGTCTGCGTGCGCCGCGAAGGAGTGGTGCTCTACCTGCCTGCCGGACCCTCGTTCCTGCTTGAGAAAGAGATCAAGAACGTCGTGACGGTGGTTGCCAAGACCAATCACTACTGGCAGGAACATCTACGCTCCCGATTGTAACGTATTCTTGCGCAGTGATACTATAGCAGAAAGAGCGCGAGTGTTACGAAAGGAGCGATATATGGCGATCAAATTGTATGGCACCAACTGGTGCAGCGATTGCAAGCGCAGCAAGAAATTTCTCGGCGAGCAGCGTATCCGCTACGAATTCATCGATATCGAAGAGGATACGGAGGGTCAGGCGTTTGTGCAGAAGGTGCAGAACGGCGGCATGACGATCCCCACCATCGTCTTCGATGATGACTCGATCCTCATCGAACCATCCAACGCGGAGATGGCCGCGAAGCTTGGTCTGGAGACCAGGGCGAAGTGCGAGTTCTACGATCTCATCATCGTCGGCGGCGGCCCGACCGCGCTGACCACCGCTATTTACGCGGCGCGCGACGGCTATGACGTGCTTGTGATCGAGCGCAGCGGCCTGGGCGGCCAGGCCGGCATCACCGAGCGCCTGGACAACTACCCCGGCTTCCCCGAAGGCGTGACGGGCGCGGAGTTCGCCGAGCGCGTCATCCAGCAGGCCAAACGCTACGGCGTGGAACTGCTCTCGGCGCAGAACGTGATCAGCGTCTCGAACGACATGGACGACCATTTCGTGACGACCGACTCCGGCCACCAGTATCGCAGTCACGCCGTGCTGCTGGCGACTGGCTCGACCTACAAGCGGCTGGGCGCGCCGGGTGAGGACGATTATATCGGTGCTGGCGTGCATTTCTGCGCCACCTGCGACGGTCCCTTCTATAAAGGCCGCGAGGTCGCTGTGATCGGCGGCGGCAACAGCGCTGTGGAGGAGGCGGCCTTCCTGACGCGCTTCTGCCCCAAAGTTACCATCCTGGTGCGCGGCTCCGAGCTGACCGCCAACAAGGTCGCAACGGACAAAGCCCTCAAATCGCCTGAGATGGATGTGCGTTTCAACACCGAGGTCGTCGAGTTCAAGGGGTCGAATAACCATCTGGATACGGTCGTTTTGAAGGATCGCAAGACAGGCGAGGTCAGCGAGCTGCACGTGCCTGGCGTCTTTGTCTTCATCGGCCTGACGCCCAACAGCGCCCCCTTCAAGGATATCGTCAAGCTTGACGCGCAGGGCTTCATTATGACCGGCATCGACTTCCAGACCAGCACGGAGGGCATCTTCGCTGCCGGCGATGTGCGCTCCGGCAGCACCAAGCAGCTAGTCAGCGCCGCCGGTGAAGGCGCGGCTGCCGCGCTCGCCATCCGCGAGCACTTGAAAGGGCATACCGCGCATAGCATGGAGATGGCTGTGGCTGGAGTGGCACCACATTAGCAGTGCTTTCATACTAAGACAATGACAACAAGCAGCGTCCAACGGACGCTGCTTGTTGTCATTGTCTTAGTACTTATTATAACAACCCTACGCTCGTGAGCCAGGCTGTTGCTACCTCCGTCACAGCCTGGGCGATTGGCTCGCCGGCGGTGTGCTTGGCTGTTACCTGCATCTGTAACGTAACGTTCACGTCGGTGGTCATCAACGGTGCCATGGCGTTGAGCGCGGCGGCGATGCCGGGATCAGCCTGCAACACAGAGTCGCGCACGATGGGCGCGGGGTGGAACTCGGTGAAGCCGTGCTTATCGTCGGTCAGGAAGACGAAATTCTGTGTCGCGACCGAGCCATCCGTCGTGTAGCATTCTGTGACCTGGGCTGCCCCGCTATTCACGGCGGCGAAACCGATGGCATAGGCCACCTTTGTCACCGATTTGAAGCTGCTGGAGCTGAAGCCGTAGGTGCTCTGCAGGGCATCGAAGAAGGGAATGCCATCGCTCTGCGTTGCCAGCGTCAGTGTTGATACCTTTGAGGCCAGTTGCGAGAGGGTGGTCACACCGAGCTTCTGAGACTCGGCCTTCGACGTGCAAAGCGCATAGCCGTCATTCAATGGCGCTTCATCGAGCCAGGTGATGTGGAATTGCTGCTCGTAGCCGGCCTTGACGGTCTGGTAATCCTGGGTCGGATTGTAAGCCGACTTGACGCCCAGAATGCTCAGCCCCGTTCCGGTGAACTCAGGATAAAGATCGACCGCGCCGCTCTTGATGGCAGCAAGCAGGGTCGCGTTATCGCCCAGCGCTAATTTGGAGTGAACGGTGTAGCCGGCCTTCTGAAGCAGTAAGACATACATCTCACCGAGCAGATGGCCATCGAGATCGAGTTTGCTTCCCACTGTGATCGCTACTTTGGCGGGCGTGGGCGTCGTACCGGGCGTGCTGCCACCTGAACTACCGGTGGAACCACATGCCGACAGGATGAGCATGGAAATGAGAGCGAACAGTAGCAGGAACTTCGCTCCAAATGGACGCTTGATAAGAGCCATTTCTTCCTCCTTGTACGTAATACGTAACGTGAACAAGTACATGAGTGCAGCAAAAGCTGCTGCACGGAACTGTGTCATGCGCTGGCTGTTGTTGCCTGCGCTGTTTGCGCAGATTGCGCTACCTGCCCCTGTTCAGCCTGAACTTTCAATCCTTCGGGAGTCAAGGCACGCTGCAGCCAGCTCAAAAACACTTCTACAAGAATTGCCAGAATGGCTACCGAGACTGCCCCGACAACAAGTTCGGTGTAATTGAGCACGTTGATCCCATCAACGATGTAGTCTCCGTAGCCTGCTGCTCCGATGAACGCGGCGAGCGTAGCTGTCGCCACTATCTGTACAGCCGAAGTACGCACGCCTGCCGCGACGAGCGGAGTGACAAGTGGGGCCTGAATGCGCGTGGCAATCTGCCAGTTTGTCATTCCCATGCCCCTGGCGGACTCGATGGTGGCAGGATCGATCCCCCGAATGCCCGTGTAGGTATTGAGTAGGATCGGTGGAATACCCAGCAGTATCAGGGCGATTATGGCGGGGACGAAGCCGATATTATTTGGAGGAGGGATCAATTCGACGAACAGGAGTAAGATGGCGATAATAGGAACGGCGCGCACCAGGCCGCTCACGTTGACTGCAAGAAACGCCAGAAATGCATTGCGTGAGACCAGCGCGCCCAGCACAACCCCTATGACTATCGCGGCGGCAATAGCAAAGCCGCAGAGCTTGAGATATGCTGCGGTCTCATCCAGGAAATGGTTCGCAGGATCAAGAATAAAGTTGATATATTGCACCTTGTGCCAACCCTCCTTTCTTTCTACGCGAGAGACACCGCGCCGCGTCCCCGGTTCAGGACCGCCTGCAATGCCAGCAACAGCAGATCAGCAACAATCGCGAGGGCGGCTGTCATAATCGCGCCTGCCGCTATTGCATCTGGATCGTACACCGCGAGATTCTGGAAAATCAGGTCTCCCAGCGTGTTCTGTCCAACAAGCGAGGTCAGCGACGCAATGCCTATGGTTGTCACCGTTGCGATGCGCACGCCCGCGATGATGACCGGCAGTGCCAGCGGGAGGGTCACACGGAAAAGCAGCTGCAGCGGCTTCATGCCCATAGCGCGTCCCACTTCAAGAAGCAAGGGGTCAATACCATTGATGCCTGCCGCGGTGTTGCGTATCAAGACGAGCAGGTTATAAAGCACCAGCGGGATGATGGCTGTTACCGGTGTCAATCCGGTGATAGGAATAAGTAATGCGAATGCCGCAAGGCTGGGAATGGTGTACAACAAGCCTGAAATGCTGATTACCGGAAGATAGAGCCGGCGGTAACGCGCGACCACAATCCCAATGGGAATGGAGATGGCGAGCGAAATGAGCATGACGATCCCAACCAGCGTCAAATGATCCAGGAGCAAATTGGGAATGCTCTCAGGGTCCGACAGGTTCCAGGCGTAACTTTGAAATATATAGTGCATGGCGTTCCTTCCAAAGGCGCATCTCACGCCCTTTTATCGCCTATGTTGATCTATATGCGCGTTTCTTCGGGCTGCGTAACGCTACTTCGCGTTGTGGAAATATGCTGGTTAACGCTGGCGAGCGTGATAAAACCGAGGGAATTGTGCGTCTCTTTATCCTGTGCGTTCAGGGCGGGGGCATTGGTTTCGAGGAGTTTCAACATGGCATCGAGCAATGAGGCATCTGAAGCAATAGTTGGAACATCTCCCCAATGTGCCGAAGAGACCACCTCTGGCCTTTCATCCAGCGCGCCAGAAACGGGCAGGTATTCAATCTGACGCAGAATGCTGTCCGCGCCGACCAGTTTGCGCACATAGTCGTTGGCGGGATGGGCGAGCAGATCGACGGGCGTCCCCAGTTGCTGGAGCTTGCCATCGTGCATGACCGCAACCTCGTCGCCCAGCTTGAACGCTTCTTCGAGATCGTGCGAGACAAAGAGGATCGTCTTGCGCACGTTTCGTTGAATGTTCAGCAGTTCATCTTGCAAGCGGGCGCGTGTGATGGCGTCGAGCGCGCCGAATGGTTCATCCATCAAGAGGATGGAGGGATCGGTCGCCAGCGCGCGTGCCAGCCCGACACGCTGCTGCTGCCCGCCGGAGAGCTGGCGCGGAAAGCGCGAGCGATACTGGTCGGGTGGCAGACCAACCAGCTCTAATAGCTCGTCCACGCGCGCCGCAAGCTGTTCTTTTGTCCACCCACCGGCTATCTCGGCGGTAACGCGGATATTTTCGGCAATGTTCATGTGCGGAAACAGACCCACTTGCTGGATGACATAGCCGATGCTGCGGCGCAACAAGATCGGGTCTCCGTCCAGGATGTTTTTATTATCGATCAGAATCTGTCCAGAAGTAGGTTCTATCAGGCGATTGACCATGCGCAAGAGCGTTGTCTTACCGGAGCCGGACGTTCCAACCAGCATACACGTGCTGCCCTCCGGCACGGCGAACGAGACTGCGTCCACCGCAGGAATCTGGCTGCCGGGGAACTGTTTGGTTATCTCACGGAAGGCGATTGTTGCCATAGCTCTGATCCTTTCGGGTGGGCGATCGATCCATCGCGTCCGGCAGCATGTCTCGCACAGGAACGTGGACGCGATGAATCGCGTCCCTACAAAGATTCCTGTGTTTTACCTCGACAGGTGCATACCCCATGCTTCCAGGTCGTGCGCAGTTTTTTCAGGTAGAAGTATCATTATGAAGAACAACGGGATACGCAAAACATATTCCCGCTGCCACCAATAAGTTATACGTAGCATATGGGCTATTCGTTCACACCGTTGGAGGAAGTTCCGTTATTCGTGGAGGACGGCACGCTCTGGCCGGAGGTGGGTATGCCCTGGATAGTGCCGGTTACCTGCCCGGATGAGGAGACATTGAGGTCGATCTGAAGCTGTACCTGGCTGGCGCTTGCCCCGCTTTTTGCCAGAAGGGCGGTCATACGCCAGCGATAATCCCCGGTGCGCAAGTCGGTCAGTTGCCCCTGGTAGAGTTGGGAGGTGGAGGAGGTGCCAAGCGTAACCTGTGTAGCGTTGATGGTCAGCCCGCCATCATCGCCAAAGCCACTTTTCGTACCCTGCATGACGATGGTTAGCACGCCCTGCACCCCGTTACTCAGCGTGCTATTTACATTCAGCGTCTCTGTGCCGCTGGCATCTGGGCCGTTCTGTGTCAGCGTGCCTTGCAGCGAGGCGGTGAACGAAGATGCGAAGGGGTCTCCCGCGGTGCTGCTCTGCGACGACGAGGAGGTGGATTGTGAGACACCGGCGGCATTGGCGGTGGTCGTACCGCCGGCCAGGGCGTTCCAGCCAGGGCGCAGCGGCCCGGCCATCGTAAAGATTACGCAGGCCAGCGTAAAGAGTCCGACAAGTGTGGCCATCGCGGGATGGCTGCGGCCTTTCTGGGTGGTCGGCACGAGCAGGCGGCGGAAGAGCAGGCCGCCAACCAGTGCCACGCACAGCGTATAGATGATGAGTCCCCACAACGTGTTCGTGTCGCTGCCGGTGGCGATACCATGGACGGTGACGAGCGCGAAGATGCCCAGGGTCAGCACGTGTAGCTTGCGCCACCATGCATAGCCGATCATCGGGCGTACCCACGTGCTGATGCCGATAGCTATACCGAGGTAGAATGCGACGATGCCCAACGCCATCCAGATGGGTCGATAATGACTGATGAATGGAATGAAGACCTCGTTCAGGCCGAAATGGGTGAACGGGTCAAGGATGACGGCCAGCACATGTACGCCTGTAAACACCAGCGAGAGCAGTGTCACAAAGTTATGCAGCTCGCTATTGATGATGCGCGGCCAGCGGCTTGGCGATTGCAACTTCATAGAAAGCGCCAGGCCGATAGCCACCGCCAGCGCCAGCAAGATGTATGCGGTAAAGCCGCCAGTCCGCGCGATATCCCAGGTAACAGTTTGCCATAAAGTATTCATATGTGTATCCTTAGCTCAACAATTGACTGAGAGGGCGACCCTCGCGGTCGCCCTGGCCACTAGGATTTCATCATGTCCGAGGGCCAGTAGCCGGTGGCTTCCCAGCTCCCATCCACATCTACCAGCAAACCCGATAGATCATGGCGCCGGAGAAACGCCTTGCCGCGCTCCATACCCAGTACGAAGGCGACCTTCGCGGCAACCTCGGCCTGTTCGCAGTGCGACGCGACGACTGTGACGGACCATAACCCACTGGCGGCCGGCAGCCCGGTTCGCGGGTCTAGCAGGTGATGCCGGGCCGAGTCGCCTTGTGTCCAATGCCTGCGCGCGATGCCGGAGGTAGCCATCGCGCCGCTTCGCAGCGGGATTGTCCGGGATTCATCTCGGACCGGAACCGCGATGGGCCAATCCTCCAACAGCGGTGGCGAGCCGAGCACTGCCAGGTCACCGCCTGCGTTGACCAGCGCGCGTTCGATTCCCGCCCGTTGCAACTGTACCAGCGCGGCATCTACCGCCATGCCTTTCGCAATGCCGCCGAAATCCAGCCTGACTCCCTCCGGCAACTTGACGCTGCGCAGGTGCGGAGACACCTGAATGCCGTGCCAGCCTCCGCCCGGCTGTCCATCATAAGAGGCCGCCGGGAGCGTGGGAGAGAGTGTGTCAAACGAACGGTCGTAGCCAAGCTTGACGATCTGCTCCAGCAGCGTCGGATCGTAAATGCCCTGTGTCGCCTGCGCTGCATTTAAGGCCGATGTCAGGACGTTGTAGAGCAATTGGCTTGTGATAATGTTCTCGCCAGGGTGGGCGTTGACCCAGGAAAGCTCGCTCTCCGGCAGGAAGCGGCTTAATGCCTGTTCCCACTCATCGAAGAGCGTTTGGACGATCTCTAAATCGCCGGCGTGCGCTTCAGGCAGCAGGGTGGTAATGGTGGTACCCATGGCTTTGAACCGCCCCGCAACCATACCAATGGGCGTGCTATACTCAGGAAACGTGAGTTCCGCTAGATGGTTGGGAGTAGCCGCCTGATCCGAACCCATTTCCCCCTCCTTGTTGATTGAAGAAGCCGCCGTTATTCGTATTGTTATTATTGGTATTCGGTGAGTTTGGGTTGCCGCCCGTCGAATTGAGTCCTGGCGTCGATTGAGATGAGCCGGACGAACTGCCTACCGCGTGTGTCGCCACGAACACGCTCAGGACACCGAAGCCGATGATAGCCCCGACCATGAGCGTCCTCTTCAACGAGTCAGCCAGTTCCATAGCGTCTGCCTTCGACATGCGCTGGCTGGCCGCTGCCGCTCCCCGTTCCGCCGGCCTGTCCTGTCGCTGCCGCGGTTGAGCCGCGTACTGCGATTGTGGTGCCGCATGTGCTGCCTGATAACTGGCGTAAGACTGCCTTTGTTGCCCCTGCGGCGCTGGTCGTGTCGGCTGCGGATAAGGCGCATTCGGGTATTCGATATGGCCTGTATAGCGCTGTTGTGATGAGCCGACCCGCTCTTTTCGTGGGTCTTGCTTCTCATCAACCTGGTATTCTCTCGGAACCCACTCAAGCGAGGCGTCATACGGGTAGTGATCCATCATATCTCCAGTTCTCTGCAAGAACACTTACATAAAGTATGTCACATGTACATATCGATCATATAGTACAGTCATCAGAAAAAAGACAGAAATATGTAAAATGTTTGTAAAAGGCGTATGAGAGTTCTCTCATGTTGTGCCGGTCAGCCACCGCTTTGTACAGTTGAAATCCCCCAAGCGCGGCCTTTTCTCCCGTTTATCATTGTATGTCAACGTGTCGTTCTTTGTATATTTATCCGTCGTAGAGTGGAGAGCTATATGCAGCGTATTTTCTTACGCAAGCTGGCGATTGCTGGCGTCACCCTCGTCCTCCTCGGTGTCAGCATCCTCAGCGTTGTGTTTATCGCGCGTGCCAGGCAGAATGCCCCCTTCGTTCTCACCAACCAGGTTGCCCCCCTTACGAGCCGGGCGCGTATGGTTGGGCCTGCCGGCGCGCAACAGCAACTCAATCTCTCGGTCGGTTTGCAACTACGCAACCGGCAAGAGCTGGCAAGCCTGCTGGGTGACCTGTCAAATCCTCTTTCCCCGCGTTATCATCACTACCTCACTTCGCAGGAATTTGTCGATCTTTTCGGTCCGACCTCTGACCAGGTGCAGCAGGTCAAAAGTTATTTGCAGCAGCAGGGCCTGACTATCACCAGCGTCTCGCCCAACGGCCTGCTGATCGATGCCAGCGCCAGCGTTGCCCAGGCCGAGGCGGCCTTTCAGGTGACGATTAACAACTACGTGCTGGGATCGAATACCTTCTTCGCTAACGCCAACCCACCCGCTATTCCGGGCGCGCTGTCCTCGCTGATCTCCTCCATCGGCGGCCTGGACAATAGCGTCAAGATGCACCCGCTTTACCAGCAGGGTGGGCCGGGACATGGCAAGCTCAAGCCGTCGATCAAGCTGAACAACAAGGCCAACCCGCACGCGGCGCAGAGTGGCTATGGCCCCTCCGACCTGGGCGGTGCCTATGACGCGACGGCCTTGCAGTCGACTGGCGTGCAGGGCAACAACCAGACGGTGGCAGTCTTCGAACTGGATGGCTACCAGAGCAGCGATATCACGCAGTACCTGCAAAACTACAACCTGGGCACTCCCAACATCAGCAACGTGCTGGTGGACGGCTTCAACGGCTCGGCAGGCGCGGGCGCAATCGAGGTCGACCTGGACATCGAGGTAGTGGCGGCCATGGCTCCCAAAGCCAACCAGATCGTCTACGAAGGTCCTAACAGCACGCAGGGCGTGAACGATACCTACAACAAGATCGTGACCGATAACAAGGCCAAGATCACCACCATCAGCTGGGGCGAGTGCGAGGCGCAGAGCGGCAACGCCGAGCTTCAAACACTCGACAGCATCTTCAGCCAGGGCGCAGCCGAGGGCATCACGATGTATTCGGCGGCTGGCGACTCCGGCGCGTATGATTGCAACGATACGAACCTGGCGGTCGATTCCCCGGCAGATGATCCCAACGTGACGGGCGTAGGTGGCACGAACCTCCAGATCAGCAACGGCGCGTATGGCAGCGAGTCGGTCTGGAGCAACGCCTCCGATACGTCGCGCAGCCCGCAGGGTTCCGGCGGCGGCGGCGGCCTGAGCAGCTACTTCAAGCTGCCGACATGGCAGGTTGGCCCCGGCGTGCAGAACCAGTACAGCAACGGCAACCGCGAGGTTCCCGATGTGACAGCCGATGCCGATCCGGCCAGCGGCTACGCCGTGTACTGCACGGTGTCGGCGGCGGGCTGTTCGTCGTCCGGCTGGATCGAGGTTGGCGGCACCAGCGCCGCGGCTCCCTTCTGGGCGGGCAGCACGGCGCTCATCAATAACTACCTGCAAAGCCAGTCGAAGACGGGCGTGGGCTTTATCTCCCCGACGCTCTACACGCTGGCGAACTCGACTCAGCAGTACGCGCCTTTCCACGATGTCACGAGCGGCACTAACCTGTACTACCCGGCCACGGCTGGCTACGACGAGGCCAGCGGCCTCGGCTCGCCCGATATCTACAACATCGCGCGCGATATTGCGGCTGGTGTGACCGCGCCTCCGCCCACGCCGACGCCCAATCCCAGCCCGACTCCGCAGCCTAGCCCGACAAGTACGACGACGCCACAGCCCAGTCCGACTGATACATCAACGCCGACTCCGCCGCCGACTCCGACTCCGACTTCGACGCCTGTTCCGCCGCCTACGGTCACGGCGCCGCCCAGTCCGACACCACCTGGACCATCGAATTCGCTGATCCAGAACGGCGGCTTCGAGCAAGGTTCGACACCCTGGCAGGAATCGTCGGTTGGCGGCTACGAACTGGTCGATACTACCAACCCGCACAGCGGCAACTACAGCGCCTATTTGTGTGGTTACAGAGATTGTCAGGACAGCATCGCCCAGGACTTCACCATTCCCTCGAACGCTTCATCGCTGACCATCGCCTACTGGTGGTACGGTGATACTAACCAGACGACGAAGAATTGTGTGGACAGCTTCACGGTGACGGTGCAGGACAGTAGCGGCAACAGCATTGCCCAGGTGCAAAGCGCGTGCAACACCGACGCGAACCAGAGTTGGCAGCAGGTACGGTTCGACGCCAGCAGCCTGCTCTCCAACTACGCCGGGCAGACGGTGACGCTGGTCTTCGCGGCCCAGTCCTCGTTCTCCCGGCGCACCACTGCCTACTTCGTCGATGATGTCGCGGTCAACGCATCCTGATTGACAAAGCACTATCGACCAAAACGGAACGAGGCCGGACAGCATCAGTTGTCCGGCCTCGCCCATTCGCCTTTGCTCTCTATGCTCGCAGGCTCTTAATGGCCTAATAAAAATGAACAGAGTAGCTCAGGCTACCAGTAATATACCATATCCACCAGGAAATTCAACCTGTCGCCAATCAAACACCCGTAGCCATTCAAACGTAGGAGCCGGTTTACCGCGCTCAGCCAGCCCATTCATGGGCGGGGTAAACCGGCCCCTACGACTTAGGTTCGCATTACTTCGTCAATGTGCATGATCGGCCAGTCGGCTCGTGGCGGGCTGGCCCTGGCATCGCGCAGCACCAGGTTTCGCGCCCATAAATGGGCTGATGGGCGCGGTAAACCGGCCCCTACGTTTGGCTGGTGGTGTCGCCAGCGCGGTTATGCCACCACCATCACGTCCAGCGTGCGCGGGCCGTGTACGCCCTCTACGCGGCTCAGTTCGATGTCGCTGGTGGCGGATGGGCCGGAGATGAAGGTGATGGGCTGCCTCGCTAGAGCGGCATCGCGCAGGCGGGTGATGGCCTCCGGCACGAGATCGACGACCTGAGATTCGTAGACCACGCAGAGATGATAGTCGGGCAGAAGCGTGATGACGCGGCGTCCCTGGCGTTCGCCCCCGTCCAGCACGATTGTGCCGGTCTGGGCGATGCCCAGCGCGCAGCCGGTGAGCACGCCGTCGCTCGTGTCTAGTTGGTCATACGTCAGCGCGTCGGAATTACCGGAGTCGCGCAACAGTTCGACGTTGGCGGGCAGCCAGCTTTCGGGAAGGTCATCGGGGATGACGAGTCGCCGAACACCACGCGCACTACAGGTCGAGCTAATAGCTTCTTGCAAAGCAGCCTCCATCACGCGCTGCACGTGGACTTTGTAGTCGGCCACGCGCTCGACGAAGCGTTCGATCACCTCTTCGCGCGCGTCCGTCCCGCTCAGCAGGTAGTCACGCGCGACCGGCACGTCTTCGGGCTGCTCGCCCGGTGGCACGTCACGCAGCGCGGCGCGTATGCGGGTAAGCATGACCTCGCGTGCCGGGTTGTTGGTACTCATGATGGTGTCTCCTCCGTCTGCCGTCCTGCTCCTCCTGTTCCCGTTGCGCGATTGGCGCGCCACCAATCGCGGAAGCTTTGTTTAGGCACGGAGGGCAGGTCGCGCATGGCCGTCCAGCCTCCCAGCGGCCCAGGCAGCGACGTAATCGTACCCCTATGCACGAGCGGCCATTGTCCCAGCCGGGCGAGTCGCTGCGCTTCTTCGTAAAGCTTGCGATTGGAGAACGTGCGCGCCATCAGCTTCATCGACACCTGCTCAGGACTGAGGCGAGCGAGCATGCCTTTGTCATCCTGCTTGTGGCGCACGACCTGCCCGCGCAGGTATAGCAGCACCTCAGGGATGTTGATCTTGACCGGGCAGACCTCGTAGCAGGCTCCGCACAGCGACGAGGCATACGGCAGGCTGCCCGCCAGGTCGAGTCCCAATAATTGCGGCGTCAGGATAGCGCCGATGGGGCCGGGATAGACTGAGCCATAGGCGTGTCCTCCGACGCGCTCGTAGACCGGGCAGATGTTCAGGCAGGCACTACAACGTATGCAGTTGAGCGTCTGGCGACCGACATGATCGGCCAGTACCCGCGTGCGCCCGTTGTCCAGCAGCACCAGGTGAAACTCCTGCGGCCCGTCGCCCTGGCGCACGCCCGACCACAGCGACGTGTAAGGGTTCATGCGCTCGCCGGTGGATGAGCGCGGTAGCAGTTGCAGGAACACTTCCAGGTCTTGCCACGATGGAATGACCTTCTCGATGCCCATCACCGAGATCAGTACCTGTGGCAGCGTCAGGCACATGCGCCCGTTGCCCTCGGACTCCACGACGCACACAGTGCCCGTCTCCGCTACGGCGAAGTTCGCCCCGCTGATCGCTACCGGCGTGGAGAGAAACTTGCGTCGCAGGTGCGTTCGCGCGGCGTTGGCTAGGTCGCGTGGTTCGTCGGTCAGGTCATCGACCTCCAACTTTCGCAGGAAGAGTTCGCGTATCTCGGAGCGATTCTTATGGATAGCCGGAACGAGGATGTGCGACGAATGCTCGCCCGCCAGCTGGATAATCAGTTCGGCCAGGTCGGTTTCGATGGCCGTGATGCCCTCGGCTGCCAGCGCCGCGTTGAGACCCGTTTCGTCGGTCGTCAGCGACTTGACCTTGATGACCTCGCGCGCGTCGTGCTCGTGCGCAATCCCCGCGATGATAGCGTTGGCCTCAGCCGCGTCGCGCGCCCAGTGGACGTGTCCCCCGGCCTGCTGCACTGCCGCTTCAAGTTCCAGCAGGTAGCTATCCAGGTGGCGCAGCGTGCGCTCCTTGATAGCACGCCCCGCCTCGCGCAGTTGCTCCCAATCGGGCATCTCGCCTACCACGCGCCCGCGCTTGTCGCGGATGGTATGGGTGGCTTTGTGCAGGTTGCGGCGCAGTTGGCTGTCGGCTAGCGCTACTTTTGCCGCCGCCTGGAATGTGGGCATCCGCCGTTTGACCTGCTGCACAGGCACAAGGGAGACATTCATGTTCAGCCCCTTTCCTCGGTTGACGCCAGTATCTCGGCGAGATGCACGGCGCGCACGCCTGTGCGCTGGCGATGGAGCGCGCCCCCGATGTGCATCAGGCACGAATTGTCGCCCGCCGAACAGACCTCAGCCCCCGTATCCAGCACGTGGCGCAGCTTATCGCTGAGCATCGCCAGCGAGGTGTCGGCGTTCTTGATGGCGAACGTGCCGCCGAAGCCGCAGCACTCCTCCGCGCCGGGCAGCTCGACCAGGTCGATGCCGCGCACGGCTCGCAGCAAGCGCAGGGGCGCGTCACCTACACGTAGGAAGCGCAGCGAGTGACACGTCGGGTGGTACGTGACCCGGTGCGGGTAGTAGGCTCCCACGTCCACCACACCCAGCTTGTTAACGAGAAACTCGCTCAGTTCGTAGACGCGCGGAGCCAGCGCCGCCACGTCCGCCGCGAGCCGATCGTCATGCAGCCACTCGGCGGCGCGCGGGTAGATTTCGCGCACCATACCGGCGCACGAGGCCGAGGGTGCGACGATCACCTCCGACGAGCCGAAGACCTGCACGAAGCGGCGCATCAGGGGCAGCGCCTCGCGCTGGTAGCCGGTATTGAAGTGCATCTGCCCGCAGCAAGTCTGCTCCTCCGGGAAGTCCACGGTGCAGCCCAGGCGCTCAAGCAGCCGCGTAGTAGCGATCCCTGTGTTGGGAAAGAGCGTATCATTGAAGCAGGTGATAAAGAGCGAAACGCGCATCGATGTTTACTCCTGCGAGAAAAAGATGCTTTTGATCTCAGTGTAGAGGTTGGCGGCGTGCATGCCCATCTCGCGCCCGAAACCGCTCTTCTTATAGCCGCCAAAGGGAGCCTCGGTATGCACGCTGTGGCTGGAGTTGACCGAAAGCACGCCCGCGCGCATGGCCTTCGCCACGCGCAGCGCGCGTCCCAGGTTCTGCGTCCAGACCGATCCCGACAGGCCATAGGGCGTGTCGTTAGCCAGCCGGATGGCCTCTTCCTCACTTTCGAAGGGCAGGATGCACACGACCGGGCCGAAGATTTCGTCGCGTGCGACGCGCATGTTGTTATCGACATCACCCAGGATGGCAGGCTGCATGAAATAGCCCTGCGTGTCACCTGGCACAGCGCCGCCGCCTAGCAGCTTCGCGCCCTCTTGCTGCCCCAGCGCGACGTAGTCGAGCGAACGCTGGCGTTGCCCTGCGGAGATCAGCGGTCCGATCTCGGTGGCCTCGTCGAGCGGCTGGCCGATGGCGAGCGCGGAGGTACGGCGGGCGAATCGCTCGCTGAACTCGTCGTAGATCGTACGCTGCACCAGCAAGCGCGAGCGGGCACAGCAGTCCTGCCCGGTATTGCCGAACACCGAGAAGACCGAGGATTCGATGCAGCGATCCAGGTCCGCGTCGGCGAAGACCACGTTGGCCGCCTTGCCGCCCAGTTCGAGCGAGACGCGCGTAATGTTCGCGGCGCACAGTCGCATGATCTCCGTGCCCACCTCGGTCGAGCCGGTGAACGACACCTTCGAAACGAGCGGATTCGCCACAAGCGTGTTGCCCACCGCCGAGCCGGGGCCGGGCAGCACGGACATGACGCCCGGCGGCAAACCCGCCTCCGTCAAGATATCGGCCAGGGCGAGCGTGGTGAGCGGCGTGAGTTGGGCGGGCTTGACCACAATGGTGTTGCCGCAGGCCAGCGCGGGGGCGATCTTCCACGAGGCGATCACGAGTGGGAAGTTCCAGGGCGTAATCAGCGCGCACACTCCCACCGGCTCGCGCAGCGTGACCTCCAGCCCGGTGTCCTGCACGGGGATGGTTTCGCCAAAAATCTTGTTGGCCGCTCCACCCCAGTACTCAAAGACGTTGGCGGCCAGCGAGACTTCGCCGCGCGCATCGCGTATAGGCTTGCCCGCGTTGCGTGCCTCTAGGGTCGCCAGCGTCTCCAACCGCTCGCGCAGCAGGCTCGCAGCCCGCAGCAGTACGCGACCGCGTTCGGTGGCGCTCATGCGCGGCCAGCTACCCTGCCCCTCCGCGAAAGCATCAAAGGCCACGCGAACCGCTCGCCCGGCATCCTCCGTTCCCGCTCTCGCAACCTCGGCAAACGGCTTGCCAGTGGCCGGCTCGATCACGGCAAATGTGCTGCCATCGGCGGCTGAAACGCGCTCCCCACCCAACGTCAATCGCTCGATAGTCATAGACCCTCCTGAAAATAGCGAAATGCGCTCGTCGCATCAAATAAGCAAGTTGTGTTGTTTCCCCTTCATCTTAAATCATGTGCGTGATGAGTAGCAATAGCAACAGGAATCTGGCGTGACTCACACTTCTTCCTTCGCAACACCGATCTCGTGGTCGCGAAAGAAGGAACGCCAGGGGCCGCAGCCAGGCAAGAAGGGTTGCATAAGCGCCCGTTCGGCCTGGACAGTGTGATTCAAATCGTGCGTGGCCCACGTCTGAAGCATTTCTGCCAGCGTGACGGTTCCCAGCTTAGGATGCTGTGCGGTCCGTCCCAGGTCGTCATCCTTCACCTGCGCGATCAGGGCAAGGTTGTCCTGTCGATAGCGGGCGAACGCAGCCGCCAGTTGCTCGGGAGCCTGTGCGTCAGGGTCGGCATTCGAGTCTGGAACCGGGTTTGCGACGCCGCGCTGTGGATCGAAATCGGTGAAATCCTGCCCCGCCAGAAAAGCGCGGAGTCGGGCGGGAAAGAGCGAGCGTTCCGCGTCCAGCAAATGCTGTAAGCAATTGAGCGCTGACCACTCCCCTGCGGCGGGCGCACATATCAGCAGATCGGTGGGGAGCGTGCTGACCAGCCGCTGCCAGCGTTCCGGTGTGGTGGATAGAACAGCCTGTACGCGCTCTACCAGTGCATTCAATGAGAACCTCCTTATGCCTCTCCGAAGTCTGGTGTTAAAAACGCAGATTATGAAATCTTGTGTTTATTCTCTCTCATCTTAAATCATGAACGCAGAGACTAGCAAGAGCAATAATGAACGGATTATTATTTCATCATCGGCGTCTATTAGTATGTTTGAATGTGTTTTACAATCATCGCAAGGAATACGCCAATGACGCCAATGGCAGTGCTTGATGAGACCTCTAAGGATACTCTCCATCTACATCGTCGTCCATCCAGCTATCGCCATTGTTGAGCCGTCGTTCAGCGCGGTGAAGGTGTGGGGCGTGCCGCCGTTCAGCGTGCCGTACATCAGCGAGTATGAGGTGTTCTGTCCCTGCTGGCTGTAGGCGTTCAGCAAGGCGTAGAGCGAGCCGTCGCGCGAGACGTTGGACCAGTAGTATTGCGAGTAGGCGTTCAGGGCCACTCCCCCCTGGTTGACCATGACAAGCTGCGTGGCGTTGTTCGAGCCGTCCGTGGGGACTGTGTACAGCCCGTTGCTCGTTGTAGCCAGCAGGTCGTTGGCCTTGTCGTAGACGCGCACGGTCTGGAAGTTGATCGACGAGCTGCTGAAGACCGTCGTTGGCTGGGCGTTGCCGGAAGCGGGCTGCATGGAGATGGAGGTAGAAGCGCTGGTCGGGTTCGACGAACACTGGCTGACGTACACTTTCGCACCGTCGAAGCTGCTGTCGAAGTCCCAGCAGGGCGTTTGCGTCCCGGCAGTGGCGAGCAATTGCAGGCTGCTTGTCTGCTGGTTGGGGCCGCGTGTGGTATCCAGGATGTAGATATTCTGCTGCGGCGCGCCCGTGTTGGGCGTGTTGGGCGTGTAGCCCGTCAGCAGGACTTTCGTATAGTCAAGCCAGGTGCGCGGGAGGTAGGACAGCCCGCTTGCCGGAGTGGCCAGTTCCTTCAGCAGCGTGCCGCTCGCAATAGTGAGCAGGTAAATTGCGCCAGGGCCTGTAGCGGGAGCCTGGTCGAGAACGATCAATTTCTGGTCGAGCGACCACTGAGGCGATATGATCGAGTAGTCAGCCGGGGCGCAGTAGAGCGTCTGCAACTGCTGGCCGTCCATGCGCACGAGCCGCAGTTGCTGCTGTCCCGCCACGCTGGTAGTGAACAGAATCCACTGCCCATCATCGGAAAGCTGGGCATTCGCGATGCTGGTTTTTGGCATCGAGATGATCTGGCTCAGCTGGCTGGTGATGGTGTCGTAGCGGTCAAGTACGCCGGAGGTCGGCGCTGCGCTCGTTCCATGATTGACGTAATAGACGATATTCGGATCGTGGCCTTGTGCGAGCATAGGCATAAGCGCCGTTCTGGCCGTGCCAGCCGCCGGGCAGGTCGTTAGCGGCGAGGTGACGGTTTGCGTCACACCTGGCCCTACCGTTACGCCCACGGTGGGCGTTGTGCCGGGGCCGAGGCCGAAGAGGGTATGCCCTAGTGGTGTCAGGAAGATTGCGAGTAACAAGCCCGCGATGATAAACAGGGAGAGAGCGGCCAGCAGGAGCGGCAGTCCCCGGCGCGAGCGCGTTAGCGGTGGGTGCGTGTCGGGGTATGTGTCAATGTGCAGTGGCGCCTGATCCTGGCGCGTTGGCGTCATGGGCGCGGCATTCTCGTGCTGGAATGGTTGGCCGGGATTGGTGATGGGCGCTGGCTGCACCTGGGCATAGCGCGCATCGACCGTTCTGCCGGGCAAGGGATAATCGGCCCCGGACGTTCCGGAGCGCGGCATGGCCTGGGGCGGCGCGCCGTAGACATCCTGCCGGTCCGCGCCCGCCCAGATTGTCGGATACATCGATGAGCTGGTCGATTCCGGGCTGGTTGCTTTGCCAGGGGAACTCGCCTGGAGCAGCGCCTGCAAGAACTCGATCGGGCGTGCGTAACGGCGCGCCGGGTCTTTTTCGAGCGCGCGCAGTACCGCCGCGTCCAGTTGGGGCGAAATGAACGGGTTGCTGTCGCGCATGGGGCGCGGCTGCTCGTGCATTTGCTGCATGAGCACGCCCATCATCGAATCGGCGGCGAAGGGGCGCTTGCCGGTCAGCATTTCATAGAGCACGACGCCCACCGCGTAGATATCGCTGGCCTGCGATGGCTTCCCCGAGATCTGCTCGGGCGACATGTATTCGGGCGTGCCAGTCACGGCTGTACCCGTCTGACTTGCTATATCGGGCTGCCCGCCGGGATCACCCTCGCGCGCAGCCACCTTGACCAGCCCGAAGTCGGCCAGCACCAGGCTGCCGTCGGCCTTGAACAGCATGTTGGCGGGCTTGATGTCGCGGTGGATCAGCCCTCGCTCGTGCGCGTATTGCAGGGCGTTCAGCATTGGCGCGGCCAGGCGCAGCACCTCGCTCGGCGGCAGTGCCTTCCTGGTCTTCAGCAGGTCTTTGAGCGTGCCGCCCGCCATGTAGGGCGTGACCAGGTAGGCATATCCGTCCTGCTCGCCGTAGTCGTAGACGGGCAGGATATTGGGATGGTCGAGCTGTGCCAGTACGCGCGCCTCACGTGCGAAGCGGCGCAGGAAATCTTGTGTCTCGCCCGGCCTGGGCCAGAAAACCTTGACCGCGACCTCGCGCCCCAGGTTGACATCTTCCGCCAGGTACACGGTCGCCATACCACCATAGCCGATCTGTCGCAGGATGCGGTAATGTCCCAGGGTCTGACCGATCAGTTTTTGTGGGTCCATCGTGTGGTGCGCTCCATCTCCAAAAATATCATGAAGTATGTTTGAGGGGTAAACGACGCCATACCTGCCATTTAGAGCATAACATATTTCAACGAAGAGATGTGATGGCGCTGGCGCCATCCACATCTCTTCGTTGAAATATTCCTACAGCGTCGTCCAGCCGACGATGGTAAGCTGCGTGCCGTCGGCGATGTTGGCGAAGACGGTCTGCGAGCCGCCACTCAGCGAGGCGTAGCTCAGAACGATCTGCGTACCATTCGTGTACTGCAAGGCATACAGGCTGCCGTCGCGCGAGACGTTCGACCAGGGATACTGGTTGTAGACGTTGAGATTGTCGGCCCCGTTCGCGGCTCCGGCCTGGTTCGAAAGCTGCGTCAGCCCGCTGCCGTCGGTGTGCATCTCCCAAAGCCCGTTCTTGCTCCTATCCACGTTGGTGCCCCGATTTTCGACCAACAGCAGGAGCGTATTCTGGTTGATGACACGAATGGTCGTGAAGGCCATGCCCTGGCTGGTGAAGATCGTGCTGGACGCACCGCCGCTGGCCGGTCTCACGCTGATCGTGCCGGGGCCATGCACGCTGCCAAAACCAGGGCCTGCCGTTCCCGGCCCGGTGATGTAGGACGAGATGAACAGGTGCTGGCCGTCGTAGCTGCTGTCGAAATCGCCGCACTGGCAGCCAGAATTGGCGTCATAAATGGGAGTGAGGCTGCCGATGGTCTGGTTGGCTCCCTTGCGCGAATCGAGCAGGTACATGGTGAAGGATGCCTCGTCTGCCTGCAATTCCCGCACATACAGGCGCGTCGCATCGAGCCATGTGGCGGGCAGGAAGGCGGCGCTGACTTGCGGTGCGACAAACTCGGTGGTAAGCGTACCGCTCTGCATGTTCAACAGGACGATGTTCCTGCCGTTGTTGAAGGCTACCAACTTCAAGTTGCTCGTCCACTGCGGCGCATCGATGGCGCTGCCGGCAAACGCCCCGTTGCTGGGATTCGCGCAATACAGCGTTTGCAGCCCTTTCCCATCCATGCGGATCATTTGCAGTCGCGCCTGGTTATTGACGAGCGCCACGAAGAGTATCCACTGCCCATCAGCCGAGAGCTGCGCGCTGTTGATATAGGTCGAGGCCAGCCTGATAACCTCCGTCTTGCTGCCCGTGCTCACATCGAGACGCTTGAGCGTGCCGAAGGTTGAGGTGGTGCCGGAAAACTCGTTGACGATATACACGACGTTCATATGGCTGCCCAACGCCAGAGAAGCGAAGACCGCCGCGCGAGCCGTCCCCATCGCCGGGCAACTCGTCTGCGTCGGCGGCACAGGCACTGTTGTGGGAGTCACGGTAAGCGTGGCGATAGGCGGATTGCCGCCGCCTTCGGTAGCAGTTACGCCGGGGGTCGCGCCGCTGGTGGGCGTGCCACCTGTCGGGGTCTGCCCGCCCTGCCCCGTTGGACTGGAGCCACAGGCGGCCAGCAGCAGAAGCAGGCACAGGCTCAAAGAAGAGAAGATGCAGGTAATTGTAGAAGATTTTCTCATAGTCATTGCCTCTTCGAGAAAGAATTATAGTTATTGCATTGTGTAGCAGGCAAACATCGCCCTGCATAGGCTACTTTCTCATGCTGAGTATAACCAGCACTGTTCGCGCTGAATATGCGCTACTACACGCTATGGGTGTGAACTATCTCACAATTTCGCGCCTCAATAGGTTGAAATCAACGATGTCTTGAGCGCTTGACAGTTTTCAAGCGTTCGTGTATCCTTAGCGCAGCAAAAACATGGAACGCGCCGAGCAGGATCAGTACGCGCGGGCAGCAGCAATGAGCGAGTCGGGAGAGTGCAAGCCGATGCAGTGCGCCGCGTCGAACCCGCCTGCGAGCGTCAGCGACAAGCCATCTAGTCGTGAAGCCGACTCGTTGACAAGCTGACCGGCCCCCGCCGTTACCGGGGTAGCGGTTGATCTACGAGAGCGATCGCGTGAGTGGGGTTGTGCTGTAAAGCGCGGCTCAAACAAGGTGGTACCACGAGAAAACAGACTCGCCCTTGAGTAGGAGGGTGAGTTTTTTTATAGCTTGTTTATCATTTCACACCTGACCTGTCATCAAGTCGTTCATGTCATTCTGAGCGCAGCGAAGAATCTGAAGTGCCGGGTCTGAGATTCTTCGCTGCGCTCAGAATGACATGACGGATGCTGGTTGGTAAAAATCTTGAATTGAGACGGATGCTGGTTGGTAAAAATCTTGAATTGAAAGGAATAGCTATGGCGACCGAAGAGAAATACGTTGAAGAGATCAGCGACCAGGAAGATAACTTTTCGCAGTGGTACAACCAGGTGGTGCGCAAGGCTGAACTGGCCGACTACGCCCCGGTGCGCGGCTGCATGATTATCCGCCCCTATGGTTACGCCATCTGGGAGAACATCCAGCGCCTGCTCGACGCGCGTTTCAAAGAGACCGATGTGCTCAATGCCTACTTCCCGCTGCTGATCCCACGCAGCTTCCTGGAGAAGGAGGCGAAACACGTCGAGGGCTTCGCGCCCGAACTGGCCTGGGTGACGCGTGGCGGCGGTGAAGAGCTTGAGGAGCCACTGGCGATTCGCCCCACCAGCGAGACGATCGTCGGATACAGCTACGCGAAGTGGATTCAGAGCTACCGCGACCTGCCACTTTTGCTGAACCAGTGGAACAACGTCATGCGCTGGGAGAAGCGCACCACGCTTTTCCTGCGCACGTCTGAGTTTTTGTGGCAGGAGGGTCATACAGCGCACCGCAGCATCGAGGAGGCCGAGGAGCGCACGCGGCTCATGCTGGAGGTCTATCGTGCCTTCCTGGAGGAAGATCTGGCGATCCCCGTCCTCGCGGGTCGCAAGAGCGAGAACGAGAAGTTCGCGGGCGCACTGCGCACGTACTCCGTTGAGGCTATGATGGGTGACGGCAAAGCTCTGCAATCGGCCACGAGCCACAACCTGGGCACCAATTTCGCAAAGGGCTTCGACATCCAGTACCTGGACTCCGACGGGCAGCGCAAATACTGCGCCACGACCAGTTGGGGACTCAGCACGCGCGTGATTGGCGGCCTCATCATGGTACATGGCGATAACGCCGGGCTGATTATCCCTCCGCGCGTTGCGCCTTACCAGGTGGTGATCGTCCCTATCTGGCGCAAGGATGCCGACAAAACCGCCGTCAGCGAGGTTGTCACGCGCCTTGAGAAGATGCTCAAGGGCAAGGTGCGCGTCAAGGTGGATATGAGCGAGAATTCACCGGGCTGGAAGTTCAACGAGTGGGAGATGCGCGGCGTGCCAGTGCGCATGGAGATCGGGCCGCGCGACGTGCAGAACAACAGCGTTGTGCTGGTGCGCCGCGACAACCGCGCCAAAGAAGTTGTCTCCATCGACGCCCTTGAGATGCGCCTGCCGGAGCTGCTGGACGAGGTGCATCACGCCCTCTTCCAGCGCGCCCTCGCGTTCCGCGAGAAAAACACTTTCTCCACCGAGAGCTACGCCGAGTTCAAGCAGATTATCGATCAGCGCGGCTTCGCTCGCGTCAAATGGGGGGAGGACAGCGCGGCAGAACTGGCGATCAAAGAAGAGACGAAAGCAACCCTGCGCGTCATCCCCTTCGATCAGCCCGAAAGCGGCGTTAGCGGCGCGAGCATCTACACCGGCAAACCCGCCACCTGCGAGGCTATCTTCGCCCGCGCGTATTGATTATGTCTTCTGTAGGGGCGGGGGCTGTGATGGCGTAGGGAGGGGACACTTGCGTCGCCCTCGTCGCCCGTTGATGATGTGACTCGATGGTGGGCGTGAAGGACGAGGGCGACGCAAGCATCGCCCCTACAGTTGTGGATAGGATAGGTTTATGCGCGTCTCAACTCAACTCACCAGCACGCTGCGTGAGGCTCCGCGTGACGCTGAGAGCGCCAGCCAGGAGCTGCTCGCGCGCGGCGGCTATGTGCGCCCGTTGACGGCGGGCATCTACAGCTTCTTGCCGCTCGGCCAGCGCGTCATGCGCAAGATTGCGCAGATCGTGCGCGAAGAGATGAATCGCGCCGGCGGCCAGGAAGTGTCGATGCCCATCCTGCAACCGAAAGAGTTATGGGACGTGCATCCTACCAATGGTGGCGCGTCCCGCTCGGAGATGCTGGGTGACATACTCTTCCGGTTGCAGGATCGCAAGGGGCGCGACCTGGTGCTTGGCCCGACGCACGAAGAGGTCGTCACGCTGCTGGTCGCCGAGTTCGCGCGCAGCTACCGCGACCTGCCCCAGTTGATCTACCAGATACAGACCAAGATGCGCGACGAGACTCGACCGCGCGGCGGTTTGCTGCGCGTGCGTGAATTTCTCATGATGGACCTCTACAGCTTCGATGCCGACCCGGCGGGGCTGGATACCAGCTATCGCAAGGTGGCCTCGGCGTATCATGCTGCTCTCACGCGCTGCGGCCTGCGCTACGTGGCAATCGAAGCCGATAGCGGCGCGATTGGCGGCAAAGACTCGCAGGAGTTCCTGGCGCTCACCGGGGCGGGAGAAGACGACGCCATGCTCTGCGATCGCTGCGACTACGCCGCCAACCGCGAGAAGGCCGAGTTCGCGCGCGTCGAGTTGCTACACGAGCCGGAGGCCGCTCTGGAGGAGGTCTATACGCCCGGCAAAGAGTCCATCAGCGAGCTTGCCGCGTTACTCGACGTTCCGGCGGCGAAGACGATGAAAGCTGTGTGTTACGCGGCAGGCGGGTGGCTAGTGATGGCGGTGGTGCGCGGCGACCTGGAGATCAACGAGATCAAGCTGATAAACGTGCTTTCTCGCGCCGGGTTTCACGTCACCGATCTGCATCTTGCCACGCCTGGCGAACTGGCCGGGGCTGGCATCGTGGCGGGCTATACCTCGCCAATCGGCAAGGACGAGCGTGTCTACATTGTGGCCGATAGCTCGCTCCAGCTCGGCAACAACTTCGTCGCGGGTGCCAATCGCGCCGACTTTCACGTCAGGAACGTCAACTACCCGCGTGATTATCGCGTTGATGTGTGGGAAGACATCGCCTCGGCCTACGACGGGGCAACCTGCCCGCGCTGCGGCGGCACGCTGCGCGCCGTTCGCGGCTGCGAAGTGGGACACATCTTCAAGCTTGGCTCTCTCTACAGCGACCTCTTCGGCGTGACCTACCTGGACGCCGGGGGGACAGCGCGACCCGTACTGATGGGTTGCTACGGCATCGGCATCGGGCGCATCCTGGCAACGCTGGTCGAGCAGAACCACGACGAAAAGGGGATAGTCTGGCCCACCAGCATCGCGCCCTACCACGTTGCCCTGCTCGGACTCGACCTGGACAAGCCGGAGAATCGCCGTGCAGCTGAACAACTCTACTCCGACCTGCAAGACGCGCATGTCGAAGTGCTCTACGACGATCGCGCCGAGACCGCCGGCGTCAAGTTCAACGATGCTGACCTGCTCGGCCTGCCCCTGCGCGCCGTCGTCAGCTCGCGCTCCCTGAAGCAAGGCGGCGTCGAACTCAAGCTGCGCTCGCAAAAAGAGAGCCGCGTCGTGCTGCTGGATGAGGCTGTGGAGGCGATTCGAAAGGTAATATATGATCGTATTTAAAAGGCTCTATCATCTCTTCATTTCGTACTGCTGCTCTTCGTCTGGAAAGCGGGCGGTAACCTTCTCAATCAGGCGAACCGATTCTTCAGGGCCTGGCATGGCAGCGATCTCGCGCTGCAGACGACGGGCGTTCGCGCGGTAGCCGGGTTCATCCAGGAGGGCGAGCACGCTTTTCCGGACGGTCGATGCGTTGACGTTCTGGGGTGTCAGGCAAAGCCCGGCACCAGATGCGCGGACGAGATCGCCGACAAGGTACTGGTCAGCCCCTTGTGGGAGAATCAGCAGTGGCAGGCCCAGCGCCAGCGAGCTTAACGTTGTGCCCGAACCACCGTGACAGATCACCGCTGAGCAGCGTGGAAGGAGCAGCGCGTGTGGCATGTAGTGCTCTACACGCACATTTTCAGACAATGGCCCAAGCGAGGCCGGAACTCCTTCCAACCCAACTGTGATCAGCACATCCACATCCAGACTACTCAGCCCGTCGATCACGCTGCGGAACATCGCAATATCGCCGTTGGTACCCATGTTCGTTCCGAGAGTCATGTGCAGGAGCGGCGCCTCCCGCCGCTTCTCAATCCAGGATGGCAACCGCTCGCCTGGCAATGAGGGCATCGAAGTAGGGCGCAGCGGACGCATACCCTCGCGTTTGCGTGCCGACTCGTAGGGTTGGAAGCTGGAAGGTGTGATGTCCAGGCAAAGGTGGCGATAGAGACCCGCCGTCGGGTCAGGCGTCTAGGCCGCGTTTTCGCCAGAGTGGGGCAACGGCAGCCGCAATCGCGTCGATAATCCGGTCATCGAGCCGGATACCGAGCGTCTGATTGACGCTGGGAATACCTGCGCTCGCCGCGGCGATTGGACCGGCAAACTCCCAGGTCTCATGCAGGATCACATCCGGTCGCCAGCTTCGCACCAGCGGCTCCAGGTCGTTGAGCATGGCAGGCGCCAGCACCTCGCCGAACAGGTGAGGTAGGTACCAGTCGAGAATCTCAGCCGGTTTAAGCCGGTTGTACTCCTGGTCAGGATAGCGCTCTGCCAGCCGCTCGAAGGCTGTGCCTATGTCAATCCCCGCGTCAAAGGCTGGAAAGCCTGCGGCCTCGGCGCGAGGACGAAGTTCGGAGCCGGTGGCTATGGCTACCTCGTGGCCAGCATCCGCAAGCGCCTTCGTAAGCGGTAGAAGCGGCTGGAGATGGCCATACCCAGAGACAGAGGTGATCAGTACACGCATGTTTTGTTCCTCCCCATTTCAACCATAGTGGCAGCCCAGATTAGGGCAACCGATCGCGAAACGCGGCGATCTGGGCGCTGTGCTCGCGTTTATGCCCGTAGTATCCATAGACGAGAAAATCATCCAGGGCATAATCTTCTCCGTACCACGGGAGGGTTCCATAATTCGCCTTTTCAGATACCCGGTCGTATGTTCTGGTTAAGCTGGAACAGGTTAGCAGGGTCGTACTTGTTTTTCAACGCAACCAGGCGCTCGTAGTTGGAGCCGTAGGCCGCACGTACCCGCTCCTGCCCTTCGTCTCCCAGGAAGTTGATGTAGGCCCCATGCGCGTAGGGCTGCAAGGCCGCGAACAAACCCCGCGCCCAGTCGATATGCTGTTCGTTGTCTTCGGGTGCAGTCCACGTACCGATAATATTGACTACGAATCCCTCTTCGCGATGTCGGAAGGCGGTGGCATCGGCGGCCACCCGCTTCATCGCGCCGCCAAGCTGGTGAATATGTATCATCGAGAGAGGTGAGGTGGCATTCGTGGCATGCCTAATAATTGCATCAATGGCCTCATCGCTCAGGTCTTGCAGGAAGGCCGCTTTCCAGTAGTTTTGCAATCCGGCGGGCGTGGTCGGGTCATTGGCCTGTTGCAGAGCCGTGTAAGGCAGCGGTCCCATCATGTCCATCGCCGGAGGGCCGAATTCCTTGAGTAGTCGAATTACCTCTTCGCCTTGTTCCACAGGGCCAGCATAGCAGGCAGCAATGCCAATGATCTGATGACCCTCTGGTGTAGTTGCGAAAATCACAATCGTGGTTAGTTCATCTGGCGCGGCGGCAATGAAGCGACGGTAGAACTGCAACACCTCCCTGGCGCGCGGCAACGGGTGCGCCACCAACCCACCCACGACGGTCGAAACCGGGTGCAGCGCGAACTCGAACGCCGTGACCACGCCGAAGTTGCCGCCTCCACCACGCAGGCCCCAGTAGAGATCCGGGTTTTCGCCAGCGCTGGCCCTCACCAGCTGCCCGTCAGCGGTCACGACCTCCGCCGATATCAGATTGTCGCAGGCCATCCCATGCTTGCGCACCAGCCAGCCGATGCCGCCACCCAGCGTGAAGCCCGCCACACCGGTTGAGGAGATCAGGCCGCCAGTGGTGGCAAGGCCATACTTCTGCGCCTCCTCGTCAAAGTCTTTCCAGGTCGCTCCGGGTTCGACGCGGGCGGTGTGGCGCTCGCTATCAACCTGCACCGCCTTCATGGAGGAGAGATCGATGACCAGGCCACCGTCGCAGGTGCCTGCTCCAGCTACGTTGTGGCCCCCGCCGCGTACTGCCAGCAGCAGGTGCTGGTCGCGGGCGAAGCGGATGGCCTTGCTGACGTCAGCAACCCCGGCGCAGCGCGCAATCAGGGCCGGTCGCCTGTCGATCATGCCGTTCCACACGTTGCGGGCGTTGTCGTATTCCGCGTCGCCGGGAAGAATAACCTGCCCGCGCAGGCTGGCCCGGAAATCCTGAATCGTGGCCTCGTCGAGTAAAAGGCCGTGAGCCGCTTCGTACAACATCGTGTTATTTCCCCTTCCTTAAATGCCTTCGTGAATACTGTGTTATGGCTGTAACTGAGGTTCCATGACCTCATCTGTACGCAGTATAGCTGGAAAATAGTTCCTTGCCATCGTGGAAAGTAACTAGACCGAGGGGAAGATGGTACGTAGATTTCTGGGGGGATTCTCTACTCAGGTACGTAGGAGATCAAACTTTTGTCAGTCCTTTTTCGACCGCCAATGCGGCGATCTGCGCTCGCGAGGTAAAGCCCACCTTTCCCAGGATATTGCTCACGTGTACTTCGACGGTCCGCTCGTTCACCACCAGGAGAAGAAAGCCGTTAGCTGCGGCAGAGGCTTTGACCTCAGCCACCAGGCGTGATTTGCCAATGCCAGCTTCCCCTGCCGCATCTTTTAATGGTGATAATGTAATTGTTATACTATTTTTCCTTCACGATCACAACCAGCGGAATCGCGACCAGCGAGTCAATCGCCACGTGCCGGGTGCTGCTCCCACTGCCGTTGACGTAGAAGCCGGTGGAAGAGCCGCCGTCCAGGTTGAGGGCGATGTTGATTGAGAGATCGGAGGAGGCCAGCAGCGTAGCAAGTTGGTCGAGTGAAAAGGTCTGGCCGGGGCTGGCAATAAAGAGCAATCGCCCCTGCCTGTCCATCGCTACGATGCTGCGGCGGTTCTGCGAGGAATCCGCGGTGAACTGCGTGCGCTTGCCGTTCAGCACGAGCGTAGGTGAGGACTGGATGGCCTGGGTGAGTCCCTCGCCTGGATTGTAGGGCTGCTGGCTAAGCGAGCGCAGGCTGATATGCCCCTGCGCGTTGACCGAGAGCATTCCGCCGAAGCCGCTATAGCTGCTGCCTGTCGCCTGCCCATTGGAGATCACCAGCGCGGTCGCGTTATCGTTGGTGTCGAAGTAGCCCCCGTTGATGACCGCCAGCGCATGCTGCTGCTGCATCCACTGGCTTGCGAACATCGGCGACTCTGGCGCGTACCCGACGCTGAGTGTGATGGCGTTCGGGTCGAAGCGCGCGATCGTCACTGTATCGTCGGTGCCGTCGCTCGTCTTCCAGTCTTCGTAGCGCACCTGTACACCGTTCGCCACCGCGTACCACGTGTTCAACTGCACGCTGCCGGGAATATCGTTGGGCGTGGGCGACGCGCTTCCTCCGATGGTGATGGACGGGCCATCGCAGGCCGACAGGAAGAAGAGGAGAAGGCAGGCAATGATGATCTTATAAGCCCTGCGGATATGGCTGCCGCCCCACCCCCGGATACCCACAAGGGGTATCCCTACATGTGTGAATGCCCGTCCCCATTTCCCCACCCCGGTCGCATGTTGTGGGTGGGGGCGTTTTGATATGTAGGGATACCCCTTGTGGGTATCCGGGGGTGGGGCCGGGGGGCTAGCTATAGGTTTCGCCTCCGCCATTACCGTTTCCAGGGTGTCGCCTCGATGGCCGACATGGTGCCTTTGAACTCCATCGCCAGCTTGAGGGCGGTATCGTGGGCGACGTTCTCGGCTTCGTCGTCGAGGGACGCAAGCTCGACCGGCCCGTAGCGGCGTTCGAGCGCGCGCTGGATCAGGTAGTCGGTGAACCAGGGATTCTTGGGGAGAACCGGCCCGTGCAGGTACGTCCCGTACACATGCTTATAGACAGCGCCTTCGAAGCCATCCTTGCCGTTGTTGCCCCAGCCGTAGAGTACCTTGCCGAGCGGCTGCACCTTCTCACCCAGCCAGGTGCGCCCGCTGTGGTTCTCGTATCCCACCAGCACCTTTTTCCCAATGCCTTCCAGGTCGCATTCCATCGCCATGTGTGTCATGAAGCGCGTGTTGCCGCCCTCGGTATAGAAGTCAAGCAGTCCCACGCCCTTGAGTTCCGGCCCCTTCGACGGCTTGTAGTAGTGGCCGAGTAACTGGAAACCCGCACACACACTGAGGAAGGCCACACCAGCCTCCGCCGCCTCGATCAGCGCGGGCGCTTTCAACTGGATATCGCGCGAGGCCAGTTCCATCTCGCGGTCGGCTGCCCCATGAATCAGCAGCAGATCGTACTGTGTGAAGTCGGGCGTCTGCCTGACATAGATTAGCTCCACCTCGGTAGCGATGCCGCGCCACTCGCAGCGTTTCTGGATGGCGTACAGGTTGCCGCGATCGGCCGCCACGCTCATCAACGTCGGGTAGAGATGCCCTATTTTCAGCGTCATGCCGGTATCTTTTACAGAATCACTCATCGTGAATTATTCCTCCCAGAAGTGCTTGACCCAGCCGCGCTTCTGCATGATGCGGCGCAGCTCGATGGTGGGGGTGTAACTGGACATAATATAGAGCGTGCCGCCGGGACCAGCGTTCTTGAGCGCCGCGTCCAGGGCTGCTTCGCGGTCGATGAGCGAGGTGATGTGCTCGACCGGAATGTCGGCGTATTTCAGGCGCATCACCAACTCATCTGGGCGGTTGCCGCTGCACACCACGTCTTCGATATCGTGCGCTACCTCCTCCACCTCGACATCCCACAGCCACGAGAAATCTTCGCCGTCTACCAGCGTGTGGCTGGCGGCCAGCAGCAGGTGCTTCCTGCCTGGGTGCTGGGCGATCAGGCGCAGCATCAGGTTGAACGAGGTAGGATTTTTGACGAACGAGAGATAGATGGTGCGATCACCCGCCGCGATCTTCTCCAGGCGGCCAAAGGCGGTCTTCATGGTTGCCAGCGCGGTCGGCATCTGCGCGTTGTCCAGGCCGATAGCCTGCGCCGCTCCGATGGCGGCCAGCGCGTTATACACGTTGTGCAGGCCAGGTATAGAGATGTCCAGCGACAGGGTACCCTGCGGCGTTTTCAATTCCACGTGCGTCGGCCCCTGCCCGTCAGCGGCTGGTTTCACCGAGGTGGCGACGATGTCCAGCGGCGGCAGCGTGTAGCCGCAGTTGGTGCAGCGATAGAGTCCCAGGTGCGAGAGGTAAGCCACCTCGTAGTGCAGGTCTTCCTGGCAATGGATGCAGCGAATCACGTCGGCGGACTGCTCCGGTACGGGTTTACCGACCTCGGTCGTGTTCAGGCCGAAGAAGAGCCGTTTTGCCTTCGTGTTCAGTCCAAAGTTGGCGACCTGCGGATCGTTGCCGTTCAGCAGCACGGTGCAGGTTTCGGGCAGGTCTTCGATGACCTTGTCGAGGGCGTTGGCGACGGCGTAGATTTCGCCGAAACGGTCGAGCTGGTCGCGGAAGATGTTGGTGACGACCACCACGTCCGGCTGAATTTCGGGGATGACCAGCGGCATCGTGCCTTCGTCCACCTCGAAGAGCAGCACATCGCTATCGAGTCGCCCGAACATATCGGCGAAATTGACGGCTACCGAGGTGACGCCTTGTACCAGGTTCGAGCCGGAACGGTTGTGCGAGACGCGCTTATCGCACTGTTTGGCGATGGTCGCGGTCATGCGCGCGGTGGTGGTCTTGCCGTTGCTGCCAGTAATCACAATCTTCTTGGCTTTGCTTGCCCCGATGACCGATCGTAGGATAGTGGGGTCGATGCGCCGTGCCACCATGCCGGGTAAGCTCGTGCCGCCTCCGACGCCCAGCAGGCGGCCCGTCGTCCCTGCCAGCTTGCCCGCCGAGATCGCCAGCGCCAGCCGCGCCCGCCCCAGACCCGACGTTGCAGCCCCATTTCGTATATCTTCTTTTACCATTCTCATCATATCCTTATAGTGTTTTCTTATGGATGCCTCGTGCAGTATAACAAAACGAGCGGCCAGGGACAAGTGAATCAGTCTATTTGATTACAATATCCATCCAACCTGAACCGAATGTAGGGGCGAGGCTTGCCTCGCCCTGAGAGAAATCGCTACGCTTTCAGGCATTGCCGCGTGGTGAGGTCGCATTGGATCGCTGCGTGCTGGAATTGCTGACTTACCAGGGGTGATGTCGTTTTCAGCAGGGCTGTAGGATAGCCGAACGTTTTCAGGCCGCCATGCGCGTCGAAGTAGGCCATAATCAGGCCGGAGATGCTGTAGCCGGTGTAGATGTAGTAGCGGCCATTGTCGGCGGTGGGGATGGTGGTTGTTTGCGTGTCGCTGGAGAAGTAGTTCCACAGGTCGTCATAGGGAATAGAGTATTGCTGATCAACATCGTGAGGCGAGATCCAGTTGAAGTTATCGAAGCCCCAGTTCATCAGATCGCGCATGTCGGTCCACCAGTTGTTGGTGTGCATCACAACGCCGATCAGGTGGTGATGATTGCGCGTCACCGACTCGACCTGGATGAAATCCGTCACGCCATCGTAGCCGGTCTTGCCGCCATCGACCCCTGGAAACCACCACAGGAACTGGTTTTCGTTGATAAGGAAGCGTTCTGGATGGTTGCCACCCGCCGGGATATGATAGGCTTTCTGGCCGCTGATGGCGCGCAGCCCGGCTATGCTCATACTGAAGCGTCCTAGCAGAGCCAGGTCGTGCGCGCATGAATACTGCTGCGGGTCGAGCAGGCCGTGAGGGTTGACGAAGTGGGTATCATACATGCCAAGCTGCTGCGCCTTCTGGTTCATCT
Organism: uncultured Chloroflexia bacterium; assembly: GCA_963731975.1. Lineage (GTDB taxonomy): Bacteria > Chloroflexota > Ktedonobacteria > Ktedonobacterales > Ktedonobacteraceae > CAVSXS01. The sequence goes on from CAVSXS010000001.1 coordinate 580,632, forward strand.
CATCCACGAAGTGCTGTAGATTGCCCCCCAGCGCGTCCGCGATGGCGATGGCCGCGTCGTTGCCGGAAACGAAGATCAGGCCGTAGAGCAGGTCGCGCAAGGTATACGTCTCGCCGAGCTTGACGCCGAACAGCGCGCTGTCCGAGCTAAGCTGGCTGATATCGCGCCACATTGCTGCCGTGATGGTGATGCGCTGGTCCAGCTTGTTCCCCTGCTGCTCGAAGGCCAGCGTTGCCGTCATCAGCTTGGTCGTGCTGAGCATGGGCAGGCGCTGGAATGGGTTGTAAGCATACAGCGTGTTGCCGGTGTCGGCGTCGAGCAAATAGGCCGACTGTGCCAGGACAGGCGGTGCCGGGTGATCGACATCCTGCGGGATGATGACGATCTGGTGCGAAGTAGAGGATGGTTTGCTGCCAAACGCGGGCGCTTGCGTGCTGGCGGCGTTCGGTTGCACGGCCAGCGTAGTTGTCGCCGAGTGGCTTGCTCGCCAGGCGAAGGGAATCAGCAGCAGGACAATCAGGCAGGCAATGCAAAAGCCTGTCACGACCTGTTTGCGCGTGAAGACCGATTGGGTCTGCGACCGCCGAGATTGCGGAACACGTATAGGATGTGACAGGCGGGCAGGACGGGCAGGACGGGCAGGGCGTGTAGGGCGCGCTGAGACCACTGCACTCCGGGAGGTGCTGGAGCGTTCGCGAGGTGTATCCAGCGCAGGCTGCGATGGGCGAGAAGGCTGCGATGATGGGGGTGAGCTTGACGGGCGAGAAGGGCGTGACGGACGTGAACTGGGCCTGGTCTCAGTTTTCTCCGCGTCCACTCTGCTTGCTCGAAGATCAGACTGCTGCTCTTCCCTTTGTGCTTGTTGTGCCTGTTGCTCGCGCACGAGGGAAGCGCGCCGCGCAATCGGCACGCCGGGATGTTCGTCGGTATGGTACGCTTCTGGCGCGCGTTTGTGCTGCGCTCTCGCTATATTGTCGACTGATTTTCTGCGCCTGGCCGGGTAGGATATTTCCGGCATATCGCGCGGCTCATCGCTCTCCGCCTTCGGCGATTTATACATTACGCCCCGTCTCGCTGTCTACGATCACGAAATTGATGCTCTCCAATCTCATTAAATCAACGAGTGTTGATCTGAATGTAGTGTAACATAGCACGATTCTCCTGTCGAGTGATCGTCGTGCGGCTTTTTACGCGTGGGCTGGCGTGTTGTCTTTAACTATAGCACGCTGTTTGCTCATGGCGTAATTTTACTTGACGCTAAGGGTTGCTAAATGTTACTCTGCAATTATTAGAGGCGCATCCGTTATTCAGTGCGAGGAGCCAGAGTATGCAACTCAAAATGGCTGTGATTCAACTCAACTCACGTGATGATCCCGCCGGGAATTTATCCACGGTAGAGCGGTTGATAGAGCAGGCCGCCGGCATGGGGGCCGAATGTGTCGCGCTGCCCGAATACTGGTCGTATCTTGGCCCCTACACGGGCTTTGAGCACGCGGCGCAGGCTATCCCCGGCCCGTTTATCGAACGCTTGCAGGAGCAGGCGCGCCGGCATCGCATGATCGTGCATGGCGGAAGCATCGTCGAGCGCCATCCAGACCTGCCCTCCGGCAAGTTTTACAACACCTCCGTCATCATCGACCGTAGTGGAGAGATCGCAGCGCTCTATCGCAAGATTCACCTTTTCGACGTAAATCTTGCCAACGGCGAGCGGCACTTCGAGTCGGACCGCATCGCGCCGGGTGACGAGGTCGTGACCGCCGAGATCGACGGCATCACCTTTGGCCTGACGGTCTGCTACGACCTGCGGTTCCCCGAATTGTACCGCTTGCTGGCCCTGCGAGGCGCGCAAATTCTGCTGGTACCCGCCGCTTTCACGCTGCATACCGGGCGCGATCACTGGGAGGTGTTGCTGCGAGCGCGAGCTATCGAGAACCTGTGCTACGTCGTCGCACCCGCGCATGTCGGCACCTATCCGCCCAACCGGCAGTGCTTCGGTCGCTCGATGATCGTTGATCCCTGGGGCCTCGTGCTGGCGCAGGCACCAGATAGACCTTGCGTTACAATCGCGGATATCGACCTGCAGCAGATCGACCAGGCGCGTTCGCAAATCCCCAGCCTGGAGAATCGCAGACCCTCGGCGTATCAGTGGTAAACATACCATACTATTTGCGGTGACGCCGCTCATCGACCGTCACCAACAGAAAGGATGCTCGTACCCTATGGACATTGCAGAGATCAAACAACTCATCGGAGACGGAAAGGTCGAGTACGTCAAAATTGGCGCTGCCGACATCGAAGGCGTCTTTCGCGGCAAGCGGGTCGCGGCGAAGCACTTCCTCAATTCGCTGGAAGAAGGCTTCGCGCAGTGCGACGTCATATTTGGCTGGGATATCGCCGAGAACGTGCTGCCCAACCTCAAATTCAGCAACTGGGAGCATGGTTTCGCGGATATCGTCATGAAGCCCGACCTGTCCACCTTCAATCTGGTTCCCTGGGAGGAGAACGTTGCCACGTGCCTCTGTGACCTGTGGACCGAGCATGGCGAGCCTGTCACAATCTCGCCTCGCTACGTTCTTCAAAAGGTTGTCGAGCGCGCCCGTTCGATGGGTTTCGAGCCATTTTCCGCCGCTGAACTGGAGTTTCGCTTCTTCCGCGAGAACCAGGTATCGCTGCGCGACAAGGACTTTGGCCCGAACCTGGCTCCGCTCAATCCCGGCTTCAACTGCTACTCCATCAGCCAGTCCAGCGCGGACGATCACCTGCTTGGCCGCATAGCGCGCATGATGCGCGATAGCGAAGTCGAGATCGAAGGCTACAACCGCGAGCATGGCCCCGGCATGTACGAGATGAACCTGCGCTACGACAAGGCCGTTGCCTCTGGCGACAAAACCATGCTTTTCAAGAACGGCGTAAAAGAAATTTGCCACCAGATGGGACTGACCGCCTCCTTCATGGCGAAGTGGAACGACCAGGAGGACGGCAGCAGCGGTCATTCGCATATGAGCCTGTGGGACATCAACCGCGAGCGCAACCTCTTCTGGGACGAGGGTGCGGAAGGCCATATGTCCCCGCTGATGCGCCAGTTCCTGGCAGGAGTGCTGGAAAAATTGCCGGAGTTCATGGCGCTCTACGCCCCCGTCATCAATTCCTACAAACGCTACGTCGAAGGCACCTGGGCACCTCTGAACACAACCTGGGGCATGGATAACCGCACCTGCTCCATTCGTATCATCAACAACGGCAAGAGCGCTATTCGCATCGAGAACCGCGTTCCCGGCTCGGACGCCAACTTCTACCTGGTCTTCGCCGGAACACTGGCAAGCGGCCTCTACGGTATCGAGCGCCAGCTTGCCCTGCCAGACCGTCTAGACGGCAACGCCTACGACCAGGAGACCGTCACAAGGGCTATTGAGCGCGGCCATATCCGCCCCCTGGCGCGCAATCTCTCGGCAGCAACCGACCTGCTGGAGGGCAGCGAGCTTGCCAAAGAATACCTGGGCGGCGATTTCGTTGAACACTTCGTGGCAACCCGCCGCTGGGAGGTCAAAGAGTACGAAAAGGCCGTCACCAATTGGGATCGCCGCCGCTACCTGGAGTTGATTTAAGGCCGTAACAAAATAATGTTGGGTATGCATTTGTAGGGACGCGATTGATCGCGTCCCTACAAACACCCGGTCAATTTGTTCATCACCATTATCGCGTCCCTACAAATCATCCGAATAATTAATTTAGAAAGTATTGCTCGTGAAAGAAACACTTCCACAGGAATCCGTCGAGGATGCTCCTGCTGAACAGCCGTCACCGCAGGGCATTGGCATGGCCGTTGCCTTCGATTGGGGGCTGGCTGTGCAGATTTTCGTCACGCCGTTTCTGACCGTCTTCTTTGGCATGACGCCGGTCATTCAGGGCATCGATACCGGCTCAACCGTGCTCAAGATACTCTCGTTCGTCGTCACGTGGCCTTTCGCGGCGCTGCTGGTGCTGTATGGCGAGGCGGTGCGGCGCGGGCGTAACTGGACGCGCCGCGTGCAGGTCGTCGCAAATACGCTGCTTACGCTTGTAGGCATCGGCATGATTTATAATCTCTATCGCGGCTTCAAAGCAGGGAATTACTGGGCTATCGTACCCGAGGTGATCCTGCTCATCTTCTCGCCTCTGATCGCATGGCGCATGAGCCGTCCCGCCACCGCGCGCTGGTATAAGACGGTGTCGTCTGGCGAGGCGCGCAAGCGGCACGGCGGCCTGTGGGTCGTCTTCATCGCCCTGTGGGCCATTGCCGGCGGCGTATTGCAAGCGATCGCTGCTATGAAGTAGCGCCCCGTCCTGCTCCTTCCTTATGCTCCACTGAAATGAAACGTCGCGGCTTCAGCGCACGTATCTGACGTTAAGGAGAACAATAAGCGATAGAGGCACGAGTGCCTGGAAGGAGTTTTTACGATGCGCGCAAAAGATGCCTGTCTGATTATCAATCCCAGGGCGGGCGAAAATGTAGCGAAGCTGCCGGATATCCTGGCGGTCATGTCGGCGGCGGGCTGGCACACGGACGTGGTTTTGAAAGAGTACGGCGGCCAGACCCTCGAACTGGCGGAGGATGCAGGCAAACAGAAATACGACCTGGTCATAGCCTATGGTGGCGACGGCTCTCTCAACCAGGTTGTCAACGGCGTTTTGAGCGCGCACAGCAAGCGCAGCAACGTGGCCGTCATTCCTGGTGGCACGGCCAACGTGTGGGCGGGCGAGATCGGCCTACCCGGCGACCCCGTGAAGGCCACGCTGGCGCTGGCAGGCAGCCAGGCCCGCAAAGTCGATGTCGGCCATGTTTCCGTAGAGGGGCTGACCTTTCCCGCTCCCGTAAGTGAGAACGGCGCGGATGCATCATCTTCGAACAATGCTGCCACACTGACATCCACAAAACGCTACAAGGGGAAGCCTTCTGCGAAGGCGCGCCAGCATTTCTTGCTGATGGCGGGACTGGGGATCGATGCCGCCATTATGGGCGGCGTCTCCAAGCCGCTCAAGTATCGCCTGGGGCCGCTGGCTGTGGGCGTGTCCGCCGCCTCGTCCTTGCCAGGCCAGCGTCCTTTTCCGGTAGAGATTCGCGCCGATGGGCATAGTCATGACGAAGGAGGTCTGCTCTGGAAGGGCGAGGCGCTACAGGTCGTCGTTGGCAATACGCGCAAATACGCCAACATAGTCGAGATGACACCCAATGCCTACATCGATGACGGCGTGCTGGACGTGTGCGTCATCACCGGCAGCAACCCGCTGACGACGCTGGGGCAGATCACCTCGCTGCTGCTGCGCCGCAAGCCTGACAACGTGACCTCCGAGAGCTTTCACGGCTCGCACCTGGTCATCAGCGCGCCAGCCTCAATTGCCATGCAGCTAGATGGAAGCGCTGTCAAGCTGAAGGACTACATCGGCAAGTCGCAGCAAAAGGCGCTGGAAAACGCCACCAACCTCGACGAAGTGATGGTGCAGTATCGCTTCGATGCCATGCCCAAAGCGCTGTCCGTCGCCATCCCTGCTGGCTACGACGATGCGCTGTTCGAGCACGAGAATGCTCATAATGGCGCTCATGCCAATGGCAGGGGCGCAGCAGGAAGGCGAAGAACAGCAGTCTGTCGAAGAAGCGAAGGAGAGCCAACCAGAGAAGAACGGCATAGCCGAGAATAACGGCGAGGGAGAACAGGCTGAGATGCCCAAATCGCTGCAACATATGATGCGGCAGGCGCGCAAGGTGCGTGTAGTCGCAACCGTGTGCAACCCCGATCAACGCCAGCCGTTCTACATTATTGCAGGCGGCTCGACAAAACAGGCGACCGGCGAGGTCATGCCCGTCGCGGTGCGCATCGATGGCAAGACGGTTCTCTATCGCCGCTCCGGGGAACATGCCGACCCGGCTGAGATCGAGAAGTTGCAGGAAGGCACGGAGATCGTCGTCGATGGAAAGAAGAGCAAACGAGGCGTCATCTCGGCGAAAAGCGTGGTGATCTAAGACTCTCCCCAGGCTGTGCTACGCGTGATACAATATTCGCCACGAGCAGTACACGTGTCATGAAGAAAGGGGCAACGTAGCATGAGCCTGTGGAATAAGTCGAGCGAGCCAGCGGAGCCGTTGGAATGGCGCTCGGTGTTGAACGCGCTGCAGCACATCTCGGTCGAGTCGGCGCGGTCAACGTTAGGGACGGGCGGCACCGTCGCCTATACGGATGGCGCGTGCATCAAGAATCCCGGAGGCCCGGCTGGCTGGAGCGTCATCATGGTCTCGTCAGCGTATGTCGATGGCGACCTCATACGCAAAGATGCGCCGCGCATCGAGTGCTATGGGCATATCCCACCCTCTGAGACTACGACTAACAATCGCGCCGAGATCGCGGCGGTGCTTGCGGCGCTCTCGCTCGCCCCACGCGACCAGCCGCTTGCCATTCATAGCGATAGCGAATACACCATTAAGGTTGCCCAGGGCATCTATAAAATGAAGGCCAACAACGACCTGTGGGAGTACTATCGCCTGCTGCTGAAGAAGCGCGCGGTCGCGCCCACCTTCACCTGGGTGCGCGGACACGCCGGACACGCCCACAACGAGCGCGCCGACGAGCTGGCCGGGTTGGGAGCGTGGAATGGCGATGTGGCAGCATATCGCGCCTGGCAGGCGTCTAGCACGCCCGAAGCGCGCACCGGCATGCCCTCGGCGGAACTGGCCGCGTTGCGTCAGCAGGTGCAGCGCCTGCACTCCTACTTCGAGGGAGAAGGGGGCGACAATCCCCGCGCCGGCGCGAACGAACGCGAATTTATCCGCGATATGTCCAAACGCCTGCAAAAGAATACCTTCGCACCCAGCGAAAAGCAGACCAATTGGGTCAACGCGCTGGCGAAGAAGTACAGGGACGCCTGATTGCTGAGCAACTTGTGATAGAATGAGCCTGGGATAAACCCATGTCAGGCATTCGTACAGCTGCTATCACAAGAAAGAGGAATTCGCTTGTACCAGGAACTCGCACAACGTTTTAGCGATTTGTTAGGTTTGAAGCAGCCAGCTATAGGCTTAGCTTTTGTTGAAAGTGCGCCGGAGGGCGTGCAGCATACCGGCTCGCATGTCCCTTCGGCCTGTACCTTCTGGCGATTGGCCGAGAAGGGCGTCTTTTACGCGGGAGGAGACGACCATAAGGAGTGTCCCATCGGCATGTTGACGATGGGTTTCACTATGCCGGAAGTTTCGCAGCAGCGCGCCCAGGAGCTTGTGCAGACGATGGCCAGCGTCCAGTATTTTTCACCTGCCGAGGTGAGCGCCCTGCCTATCGTGCAGAAGCCGCACTCGAACGTGCTGTATGGCCGCCTGGATCAGTTCCCTGTCGAGGCTGACATTGTACTCTGCATCCTTGATTCGTATCAGGCCATGCTGGTAGCCGAGGCGATGGGCAATGTCAACTGGCTGCAAGGAGGGCAAGCGGCCTTCGGGCGGCCCACCTGCGCGGTGATCCCCCGCTCCATGCAGACCGGCACGGCCTCGTTGAGCTTCGGCTGCGTCGGCGCTCGCACCTACATCGACCTCTCACCCTCCGAGCTGGTATTGTCGGTTCCCGGCCAGCAATTCGCCGCGCTGGTTGATCGCCTGCAAACCATCGTTGATGCCAACGCCGCGCTCGCGCCGTACCACCAATCGCAAAAAGCGAGCTTCCCCGTGTAATGTCAAGATCATGCTCGGATGCCCAAATGGACATCCGAGCATGATCTTGACCTGCAAGCCGAATATTCCCCATTTTTCCGCGTTTATTCAGGTGAGATTGACTCATTACAGAACGTAATATTATATGAAGGCGCCCTTAAAGGATTGATGGAACGCATTGGAGCAGTAGCATGTTTCCTCTGATACTGTTGCTTATTCTCATTGGAGCCGTATTGCTGCTTGCTCTTGTTTTCCTGGTCCCCTATCTGCGTTCTCAATCTGCGGCAAACTTCGCGCGAAAGTATGGGAAGCGTGTGTCCGCGACCGTCACGTCGAATACGGTTGAGCTGGCGTTGTTCAGCAGGCGCGGGCCTACCACCTCCTATTTCATCCATGCCGATTGGGAAGACCCGTTATCGCATGTGGCCTATCACTTCAAGAGCGCGGCAGGCGGGGTGCAACTGCCGCTCAATCATCCTCCGGGCAGTACCATTGAGGTGCTGATCGACCCCAAAAATCCTCACCATTACCAGGTTGTGCTAAAATACGAAGAAGTCGGTGACGCGCAATAACGAAAGAAAGATTACCCTCATGCTTACCCCTGTCTTCCATGATGTCAACATTCGATTCGACGTGCGCGTCCCCATGCGCGATGGCATCACGCTCGCGGCTGATGTCTACCGGCCTGCTGACCGGCAAAGCGCGGAATCGCTGCCCGTTATCCTGACGCGCACGCCGTACTTGCGGTTGAACGAGGGGATACTGTCAGTGGCGCGCTACTTCGTCGAGCGCGGCTACGTATTTGTAGCGATGGATGTGCGCGGGCGCGGCGATTCCGAAGGCATCTTTCGACCGTATGTGCGTGAGGGCGCGGATGGGTATGATGCTATCGAGTGGTGCGCGGCACAGCCCTGGTCGGATGGCAATGTTGGCACCATCGGCAGTTCGTATCCAGGCGTAATCCAGTGGCTCGCCGCTCTCGAACAACCGCCGCACCTGAAAGCGATGGTAGTGCGCGTCGCGCCGTCTGACCCCTTCGTCGAGACGCCGACAGGGCTGCCATCGCCTATGACACTGTGCTGGCTGCACCTGGTAAGCGGTCGCTTCATTCAGACGATGGAAGCGGTAGACTGGATAAAGGTTTATGAACACCTGCCATTGCTGAGCATGGACGAGCGGGCTGGCCGCGTTATCCCGCAGTGGCGCGAGCAGATCGAGCACGCGCAGCTCGACACGTTCTGGGAGCCTCTGTGCTACCAGCATCAATTTCATCGCGTGCAGGTACCCACGCTGCACATCTCCGGCTGGTACGATGACGAGCAGATCGGCACGCCTATGAATTATATTGGTATGACGGGGCACGCGGCAACGTCTGAAGCGCGTAGGCACCAGCGCCTTCTGATGGGTCCCTGGGGACACGTCGTGAATAGCACCGCAAAACTTGGGGATGTAGACTTCGGTCCCCAGGCGCTCATCGACCTGCGAGGCGAAGAGCTGCGCTGGTTCAACCGCTGGCTCAAAGGCTACACCTTCGACGTGGAACCGGAAGCCTCACCCGTGCGCATCTTCGTGATGGGCGCGAATGTATGGCGCGACGAGCGCGAGTGGCCGCTGACCCGCACGCGCTGGACGCCTTTCTACTTGCACAGCGCGGGGCGCGCCAACAGCCGCTTCGGCGACGGCTCGCTTTCGACGCTCGCGCCCGCCACGCGAGAACCGGCTGACGGCTATCGCTCTGACCCTGCCAACCCCGTTCCATTCATCACCGATGCTACCTCGGCCCAGATCGGCGGCCCCGACGATTATTCCGCCATCGAAAGGCGCGACGATGTGCTGGTATACGTCAGCGAGTCGCTCGGCGAGCCGCTGGAAGTTACCGGCCCCGTCAAGGTCGAGCTGTACGCTTCGTCGTCAGCGCCGGATACGGATTTCATGGCGAAACTCGTCGATGTCTGGCCGAACGGCTTCGCGCAGCGCCTGTGCGACGGCATGGTGCGCGCCCGTTTCCGCGAAGGCATGCATCAACCTTCGCTTATCGAGCCAGGGAAAGTGTACAAGTATAGCATCGATTGCTGGAATACCTCGCAGGTGTTTAAATCCGGGCATCGTATTGGTTTGGAGATCGCTTCAAGCGCTTTCCCCAAATTCGACCGCAACCTCAATACGGGCGCGCAACTTGGTGTCACGACGGAGATGGTGATAGCGGAACAGCGCATTTATCACGACGCTCAGCATCCATCAGCCATCATCCTGCCACTGATCCCCATCGCGGAAGAAATCCCCGACACCTGGGCGCTCGCTTCAGATGAGTAAGCCCCGGCCATCTGACGCAATTGCAATTTGCCTGCCATACTCTCTCGTGCCTCTAGCGCGTGTCATATGCCTTGTGGTTACGAAAAATTAACCGCAACTCTCTCATTTTTAACGAAATCGTAACCAGTTGAGCCTGTCTCGAAACACGGCGATAGTGTGTACTATATGCAAAGGAAACAATTTCAAATATCAACATTTATCAATATAATGCAGAGATAGCAAAAGTGGACAAAACGTTCTGAATGGCATTCTAGCGTACTTTTAGAGACAAGGGGGAAAATATGTCTCAGTTACCGGCTCATCTTCAGGACTTCACACCTTCTAGCGGCAGCCAGGTTGCTCCCGGTGTTCTCAGGATCAACCCCATATTGGGGTGGTGGTATCAACTGAGCGGACCGGCAGATGTAGCGGAGAGCGCCAGCTTTTACGAGAGAGAGCGCGTGCGCCAGGCGCGTATTGCCAGCTTGATTATTCTGGGTTTACTCTGCGCAGGTATCTTGCTAGTACCGGCCATCCTGCTCGCCGCGCCGACCTTTTTTGTCATCCCACAGGTAATCTCCACCTCGGCGGCAGGCTTGATTTGTTGCCTGCTAGCCCTTGTGCTGAACCGCGCGCGACAGGTGCAATTCGCCGGCATTTTGTTAATTCTCGCTGTCGATGTGATTGTGGCGGGCGTCGTTCTTGGCGAGAAAGACGGTCTCGACCCCATCCTTTTGTCCATGTTTGACCTGCTGGTCGTCACCGAGCTGATCGCTGTGTCACTCCTGCCTCCCGGCAGCGTCTTTGGCGTGGCGTTGCTCAACATGGCGATGCTGGTACTGGATGTCAATTTGCAGCCGCGTTCAATGATGTGGATGCAAATGATTCAGTCGCAACAACTGGTTTATTCGCTGCTGGCGCGCCCCGCCGTGCTCTACCTGGTGGTAGCGGCGGTGGCCTACCTGTGGGTGAGGAGCGCGCTGAACGCGCTGAAGCGAGCCGACCGTGCCGAGCTCATCGTTGAGCTGGAACGGCGCGAACTTGAGAAAAAAGCTGAGTTGGAACGCGCCATTGAGCAAATCCTGCTGGTGCATACGCGCGTCGCTAACGGCGACCTTGATGCGCGCGTTCCGATCTACGAGCATCATATCCTCTGGCAAGTAAGTATCGCGCTCAATAACCTGCTGTCGCGCTTCAAATCTTCGGCGCAGGATGAACGCAATCTGAAGCGTGTTGCCTTTGAGATCACAAATCTGCGCGCCGCGTTAAGAGCCTGGCGTGCCGGTCAGTCTTTGCGATGGTATCCTCAAGAGAAAAATGTGTTAGGCCCGCTGGCCGATGATCTCAGGTTGGTGATGCTGCCCCAGCTTTCTACCGGCGAAACCTCGCCCATCCCACCTGTTCAGAATCAGGGCGCGGGAAATGCGCTGGGTATGCGCTCAAAGACGCAAGCGACGGCAGGGCAGGCATCAAACGGCCATAAAAGGCCCTGGCCTCAGTTACCTGTAACGCCTCTTCCTGCCGTGAATGAGCACATCTTTGCTGCTCAAAGTGAGGAGCCATCATATCGACAGCCGCACCTTGAATGATGGTTGGAGACTTTGACGGGTTTGTGAATGCCTGCCATTTGACAAACGACCTTCCGTTTGCTACCTTACTTACAGCAACAGGTGTAAGTGAGGGAGGGTCCCGTTCTTGCTAAAGGCTATTCGAAGACGGCTGCCGCAGTATGTCTTGCTACTCACAATGGCGCTGTTTGCGGTGATTTCATTCCCGCTTCACACTTCGCCAGGAATACAGCCGTCTCAGTCGCCACTCGCTACCGCTCCTGCCATAGCCTCACCAACCCTGCGTTCGCTGGCGCAGACCCGTAACTTTCCCATCGGCACCGCCGTCAATATCGATGCGCTGCGCAATGAGCCGCTTTACAGCCAGACATTGGCCGACCAGTTCAACATGGTCACGCCCGAAACATCGATGAAGTTCGACAAGACCGAGCCTGAGCCGGGCGTCTTCACCTTCGGCGATGGCGATGCCATCGTTGCCTTTGCTCGCGCGCACAACATACAGGTGCGCGGGCATAACCTCGTCTGGTACCGCGCACTGCCAGCCTGGATCACCAACGGCACCTTCACGCGCGACCAGTTGATGACCATCTTGCGCGATCACATCATGACGGAGGTCTCGCACTATCGCGGCGCGGTGAACATCTGGGACGTCGTGAATGAGGCCATCGATGACCAGGGCAACCTGCGCGACAATATCTGGCTGCGAGTCATAGGTCCCGACTATATCGACCTGGCTTTCCAATGGGCGCACGAGGCCGACCCGCAGGCGTTGCTCTTCTATAACGACTACGGCGGCGAGGGATTGGGTCATAAGTCGGATGCCATCTATGCCCTGCTCAAAGCGATGATCACGCGCGGCGTGCCGGTTCAGGGCGTGGGCTTGCAGATGCACGTCAGCCTGGATCGCTATCCCGACGCGCAGGACTTGCTGGCGAATATGAAGCGGCTGGCGGCGCTGGGCTTGCAGGTGCAGATCACCGAGATGGATGTAGAAATTCAGGGAGACCCGCGCCCCATGCAGGCCAGGCTGCAAGCCGAGGCAAGTATCTACCAGGAAGTTCTCAGCACGTGCCTTGCGTTCAAACCCTGTACCGCTTTCGTCATGTGGGGCTTTACCGATGCCTACTCATGGATACCCGGCGCGACCGGCCACCCCGACGCTCCCCTCGATCTTCGACGCCGACTATCGCCCCAAACCTGCTTACTATGCTTTGATGAGTGTATTGCAAGCTTCATAGCCGCGCTCTTAAGTCGTGGCCCACACCCTGGCCGTTTTATCAACGTCGGCGGTCACGAGGCGCGAGTCATCGGGCGACCAGGACGCACCGAAAATCGATACGGTGGGAAGGGCCTTGAGCAGGTTACCCGTAGTGGCATCGAAGATGTGAGTAGTGGCGTCGTTACCACCGGCGGCGATGCGCGCGCTGTGATGCGACCATGCTGTCGCGTTGACGATGCCGCCAGTCAACTTAGTATAGGTCGTTTGCGTGTGCCCCGTGACCGAGTCCCACACGCGAGCTGTGCCGTCCAGCGCGCCTGAGACGATGAGAGGAGTCGTCCGGCGACCAGGAAACGGAACGGACATTGTCGGTATGGCTGGTGTATTTCAGCAGCGTTTGCCCATCGGACACGCGCCACACCTGCGCGGTGCTATCCGCCGAGCCGGAAACGATGCGCCTCCCGTCGTGTGACCAGGCCAGCGCCAGTACGAAGTCGTTATGTCCTGAATATGTTCTCACCACGTTTCCGCTTGCGGCCTCGTAGATCACGACGGTATCGTCGGTGCGCCCAACGGCCACATATGCTCCATCAGGCGACCAGCCTACTGCCTGGGCCGGCCCGCTCAAGCTGCCAAAGGTGGCGAGCAGGTTGCGGCTTGCGAGGTCGATAACCTCCGCTCTGCCATCGGTAAATCCAACCACGATCTGCTTGCCCGCCGGCGACCACGCCGCCGAGAAGACCCAGTCATCCGATCGTGCCGGGGTGATATGGCTGCGGGTCGAAAATAGTTTGGTGCCACTGCGCGCATCCCACACCTGTGCCGTGCCGTCCTGCGAGCCGGAAACAATATAGCGGCCATCAGGCGACCATGCGACCGCGAAGATGTAGTCGCTGTGTCCCCTGTACGTGACGAGCGCGGAAGCAGCCACAGGTGTCGCTTGCGAGCCGGAAGGAATGGGGCTTCCCGCGTTGATGCCTGTGATCCCAGAGATATTCGTGTTCTGTGACGAAGAGGCTGAGAACAGGTGATGCGAGATGGCATACCAGGCAACCCCGCCGCCTGCCGCTGCAACAAGCGCGCCGCCCAACATGGCGCGTCGGGAGAAACGGCGCTGCCCTGGTTGTGAGGGTTGGAGGGGTGTGAGGGTTGTGAGGGTTGTGAGGGTTGTGGGGGTGTGACAGGATAAGAGAGCGGGAATGCTGGCTGCGCCGGGTAGTGGCTATATGGATGCTCATTACTCACGGGTGATCCTGGTTGTGGCGGCGTGTAGGGCAGTGGCGCGGTAGGCGTCGGGTAGGACGGATACACCGAGATGGGAGATGGTAGCGGCTCCGGCCTGCGCAGCAAGGTAGCCCCGGATACTGTGCGAGAGCCTCTGCCAAAGCTGGCCTGTTCCAGCGCGACGGCGAACGCGCGCACGTCCTCGAAGCGCTGCCGGGGGTCCTTTTGCAGCGCGTGCATAACCACCTCTTCGACGGCTGGAGGTAGCTCTGGAGCCTGGCTGCGCAGGGGTGGCGGTGGAACCATGGTGTGTTTGATGGCAATCTCCGTGTAGGTGCCTTGAAATGGTCGATAGCCACTGAGCCACTCGTAGACCACGATGCCCAGCGCGTACTGGTCGCTGGCCGGTCGTGGATGCGCCTGAATCTGTTCGGGAGCCATATAGGCGATGGTGCCGGCCACATTCTGCGTGCTCTGGTAGGAACTGCTCTGGGAAGCCAGCGCGATACCGAAATCACTCAGCAGAATCTCGTCGTTGCGCCCGATCAGCATATTTTCCGGTTTGATGTCGCGGTGGATGAGGTGTTGGGAATGCGCGTAGTACAGCGCCTCGGCGACCTGTTTGACGTAGTGTACGACCTGGAGAAGCGCGACGCGCGACCCCTTGGGGTGGCGATGGCGCAGCGTGCCTTGCGGAGCGTAGTCCATCACGAGGTAGGGCGCGCCGCCTTCGACGCCAAAATCCAGCACACGCACGATATGCGGGTGGGCCAGGCGCGCAATCGTCTGAGCCTCCGTGCGAAATCCATCGATATCATGGCTTGCCAGGCGGGTAAGCAGGAGTTTGACAGCGGCCTCTGTCTTGAGGTGAACGTGTTCGCCAAGATAGACCTCGGCGAAGCCACCCTCCCCCAGCAGGCGAATGAGACGATAGTTACCCAGGCGTTGCCCGGTATAGTCTACCTGGTTGCTCATACTCGTCCTATCAGAATGAAGTATTTTTGATTGACTGGCTGAAGTGTAGGGTAAAGACGTAGATCATGTCAAAGAACACGCATAAAAGTACCAGGTGTGCCTCAGTCGAGGCACACCTGGTAAAAAGTCACGTCAGCACTAGACAAAGAACTTTGTCATCAACTGCGAATTGCTGAAACCGCAGGCATTTTCCAGGCAGCCCAGTCCCCACAGCTTCTCGATGGTGGCGAGCAGCGAATAGTGGTTGTAGGCCGTGTTGATGGCGAAATGCTTCGGATCGCGCGAAGTCAGCACCAGGGCAGGCGCGTTCGAGCCGCCCAGCACGACACCGTTCACACCGGTGGGGCTGTGGCAGCAGCCATTCGCGCTGGAGTAGTCGTTCTCGTCCCAGGCGATCACAATGGCTGACTTTGTGGTTTTCCAGACGCGCGAGTTCATGATGAGGCTCACGTAGTTTTTCAGGAAGGTGTCACCTAGCTTGATGATCTTGTGGTCGAGGCCAGAAGCGGGATAGGCGCAGTTGAGGTTGTTGATAAGCTTCGCGCCCGAGGAAGAGATGCCGTGCATGTCGTTACACGTGTCGGGGCTGACCCAGACGAAGTTGGGCACGTTGTTCGAGGCCAGGTCATCGTTGAGCTGTTCGAGCGGTACGATTTTTTCCATGCGCTCAGGGTTGTTGCGGATATCCGAAAAGTACATAAACGGGTTGTGCTTTTGCACGTACAGGCTGACAGGCACAACCTGCCCGTTCACGACCGGGTTAGGGTAGGTCGCTCCGGTGTAGCCGGTGTAGGGCATAGACTGCATGTAGGCTTTCCAGGTCAATCCGTGCGATTCGAGCTGATCGACAATCGTGCGGTCGCTGAACCAGTGGACGGTATTAGTTGCCCGCGTGATTTCAGCCGGTGTGAGCCATTCCTGTCCATTGGTGTAGCCCGATGTTGGGCCGAACTCTTGAGGCGCGCATGTCACCGTCGGACCCGCCGCGCAGTCATCCCAGATATGCTGGAAATCTCCGGAAATGGCGGCAAGGTAGTTTGGCGAGCTTGGGTGGGTGACGCCGTAATAATTCGTGGCAGTGGCGTACTGGCTGGCGAGCCAGTTGATGTAGGGTGCGTCGGCGGTATTGCCGAAGATCTCGCTGGTGGAGTGGTTTTCCATCATAATATAGAAAATATGCTGGTATTGGCCCCCATCCGAGTGATTGCTCGATGTTCCCTGTGCCTGTGCGATACCAACACTTCCTACAAGCAGCAGAGAAAATAGCAGCGCTGTCGCTACCGTCGTGCTGAGTACGCGTCGCATGATGCCTCCTGCATGGGTATACTGTTGAAGACAACAATAAGCGGAGAAATGACTTCCCTCTATTCACGATAATCTATCGATTTTATATGAATGTAAAATACCTGTTAAAATTGTGATATTTGTTCCATCCTTGACAAGCTTGCTCTCCATAGGCCAAGATTCATGTGTACAGGTAGAGCGAACTCCACATACTACCAGAGGGAAAAACCATGACCACCACCAGGAAACGCACAGAACCGGGCGCGGACGGCATAGAAGGCATGCCAACTTCTCGCACCTGCACACGCGCCGGAACACACCCGCAATCCAGGCATGCCGCTCGATATGGGATGGGTGCGACGCGCGCAGGTCAATCGCAGTGCGGTCGAGCGGCGCGCTGCGACGCTGCCGGCGAGGCGCACCGTCAAGAAGGAGTGGCAGGCGGCGTGGCTGTTGCGCGCCATCACCTGCATCGACCTGACGACCTTGCAGGGCGACGACACGCCGGGGAACGTGCTGCGCCTGTGCGCCAAAGCGCGCCGCCCGGTGCGCCAGGAGGTGCTGGACGCGCTGGGCGCTGGCGGCATGGATCTCAAGGTAGGCGCGGTCTGCGTCTATCACAACATGGTCGAGGTAGCTGTCCAGGCTCTACGTGGCTCAGGTATCCCCGTTGCTGCCGTCTCGACCGGATTCCCCGCAGGGCAAATCTCGTTCGAGCAGAAGTTGCAGGAGATCGAGGCGTCCGTCAGGGCGGGCGCAGCCGAGATCGATATTGTCATCTCGCGCGCCTACGTGCTGACCGGCAACTGGCAGGCGCTCTACGACGAGGTGCGCGCTTACCGCGAGCTTTGCGGCGACGCGCACATGAAGACCATCCTGGCGACGCACGAACTCGCCACGCTGCGTAACGTCGAGAAGGCCAGCCTCGTGTGTATGATGGCTGGCGCGGACTTCATCAAAACCTCGACTGGCAAAGAGCCGGTCAACGCCACGCTGCCCGTAGGCGTCGTCATGACGCGCGCTATTCGTGAATACTATGAGCGCACCGGCTACAAGGTCGGCTTCAAGCCCGCCGGGGGCATTCGCACCGCCAAACAATCGCTCGACTGGCTGATCTTGATGAAAGAAGAACTCGGCAACGACTGGCTGAATAATACGCTTTTCCGCATCGGGGCCAGCGGCCTGCTCTCCGACATAGAACGGCAGCTTTCGTACTTCGTCACCGGCCACTATGCGGCGGCGCACCACAACCCGATGGTGTAGACAGAGAGGCACGCAATGAACGTTATGGAAATTTTCGATACGATGGATTACGGTCCCGCGCCGGAAGCTGCCGCGCCCGGCCTGGCCTGGATCGAGCAACACGCGCCCTTTGGCCTGTACATCAACAATCGCTGGGTCAAGCCCGCCTCCGGCCAGTATATCGAGAGCATCAATCCCGCCAGCGGCAAGCCCCTGGCGAAGGTGGCCGCCGCCAACGAAAAAGACGTGGATAAGGCGGTCGCTGCTGCGCGACAAGCCTTCGAGACGTGGGGCAAGACGCCCGGCCATCTGCGCGCCCGCTATATGTACGCCATCGCCCGCCAGGTGCAGAAGCACGCGCGCTTGCTGGCCGTGCTGGAGTCGCTCGACAATGGCAAACCGATACGCGAGACGCGCGACATCGATATCCCGCTGGTGGCACGCCACTTCTACTATCACGCCGGTTGGGCGCAACTCATGGAGCAGGAACTGCCCGGTTACGCGCCAGTGGGCGTCGTCGGGCAGATCATCCCCTGGAATTTCCCGCTGCTCATGCTGGCCTGGAAGATTGCCCCGGCGCTGGCGATGGGCAACACCGTCGTGCTGAAGCCCGCGCGCTACACCTCGCTGACTGCCCTCAAGTTCGCCGAGATACTCCAGGAGATCGACCTGCCTCCCGGCGTGGTCAACATCCTGACGGGCGAGGCGTCGCAGGTCGGCGAGGCGCTGGTGCGCCATCCCGGCGTCAACAAGATCGCCTTCACCGGCTCGACCGACGTGGGGCGCAGCATTCGACGCGCCACCGCCGGTTCCGGCAAGAAACTCTCGCTCGAACTGGGCGGCAAATCGCCCTTTGTCGTCTTCGATGACGCCGATCTCGATAGCGTCGTGGAGGGCGTCGTCGATGCCATCTGGTTCAACCAGGGCCAGGTGTGCTGCGCCGGGTCGCGCCTGCTCGTGCAGGAGGACATTGCGGACAACCTGATAGCAAAGCTGCGCGCCCGTATGGAGCACCTGCGCATCGGAGACCCACTCGACAAGGCCGTCGATATCGGCGCTATCGTCTCGCCTGGACAGCTACGGGAGATCGAACGGCTGGTCAAACAGGGCGTTGAAGAGGGCGCGCAGATGTGGCAACCCTCGACAGCATGTCCAACGGAGGGCTTTTTCTATCCACCGACGCTGTTCACCAACGTCTCACCCGCCTCAACCATCGCGCAGGTGGAGATCTTCGGACCCGTGCTGGTGGCGATGACCTTCCGCACGCCCGCCGAGGCGGTGGCGCTGGCGAATAACACGCGCTACGGGCTGGCGGCCAGCGTGTGGAGTGAGAACATCAACCTGGCGCTGGACGTAGCGCCCAAAATCAAGGCGGGCAGCGTGTGGATCAACAGCACCAACCTGTTCGATGCATCGAGCGGCTTCGGTGGATACCGCGAAAGCGGCTACGGGCGCGAGGGCGGCAAAGAAGGATTGTACGAGTATGTGCGCCCGAAGTGGGAGGGCAGCAACTATAGCAATAAATTTCCTATAGCCAGAGACTCCACGCAGCAGAACGGCGCGAGTAGCGGCGTCTTTGCCGCCTTGCCCGCGATAGATCGCACGCCCAAATTGTTCATTGGCGGCAAACAGGTACGTCCCGACTCCGGCTACAGCCGCGAGGTATACGACGCGCGTGGGCGCGCCATCGGGCAGGTGGGCGAAGGCAATCGCAAGGATATCCGCAACGCGGTCGAGGCCGCGCACGCGGCGAGTGGCTGGGCGTCTGCCACGGCGCATAACCGGGCACAGATTCTCTACTACATGGCAGAGAACCTGTCCGTGCGCGAGGCCGAGTTCGCGGGGCGCATCGTCCAGCAGACGGGCAGGGCGTATGATGATGCCTCCAACGAGGTGCAGACCGCCATCTCGCGTCTCTTCAGCTATGCGGCGTGGAGCGATAAATTCGAGGGCGCCATCCACCGGCCTCCCATGCGCGGAGCGGTGCTGGCAATGCCGGAGCCAATCGGCGTGATCGGCATTGCCTGTCCCGACGAATACCCGCTGCTCGGTTTTGTCTCACTGGTTGCCCCGGCTATCGCTATGGGCAACACGGTGGTGGTGGTTCCTTCGCAGAGCGCACCACTCAGCGCGACGGACAGCTACCAGGTCTTCGAAACGTCCGATCTGCCCGGCGGGGTGGTCAACATCGTGACCGGCGAGCGCGACACCCTGAGCCAGGTGCTGGCCGATCACGACGATGTGGATGCCATGTGGTACTTCGGTCCCCAGGAGGGCTGCCAGCGCGTCGAACTGGCCTCGGCTAGCAACATGAAGCGCACCTGGGTCAGCTACGGCCATCAACGTAATTGGCCGGACACCGAACAGGGTGAGGGCCAGGAATTCCTGCGCGAATCCACGCAGGTCAAAAACATCTGGATACCCTACGGCGAATAGCCATCGTATCGACAATGAATATATCGTAGGGGCGCAATTCATTGCGCCCATGGCCGATTGATCGGCTAGTGTTAAGGAATAAAGTCATGCAATCGACCTCCACGAGTCATGTCGCACCCATACGTTGGGGCGTGTTGAGCGTCGCCAACATCGCTGTGAAGCGCGTCATTCCGGCCATCATAGCATCTCACAGCGAAGCGCTGGTGGCTGTTGCCAGCCGTAACATCCAACGCGCGCGCGAGGTCTTCGCCCACGTACCCGATGTGCGCCTGTATGGTGACTATCAAAGCCTGCTGAACGACCCGGAGATCGATGCGGTCTATGTTCCTCTACCGAACAGCCTGCACGCGGAATGGGCCATGCGTGCGCTGGAGGCCGGCAAGCATGTGTTGTGCGAGAAGCCGCTGGCGATCACGGCGGAGCAGGGCATGACGATCGTCGAGGTGGCGCGTGTCAACAACAGGCTGTTGATGGAAGCGTTTATGTATCGTTTTCACCCGCAGACGGTCTGGGCGCTGGAGCAGGCGCGTGATGGTCGTATAGGCACTATCAAGCTGGTGCGTTCCTCGTTCGCCTTCAACATCATGGTGCCGCCGCGCCCGCACGACATTCGCCTGCAATCCTCGCTGGCGGGCGGCTCGCTGATGGATGTAGGCTGCTATCCCGTCAACTTCTGTCGAGCCGTGTATGGACACGCGCCCGTTGCTGTGGCTGCGCGCGTCTCCACTCCTGGCCTCGGCGAGGTGGAACGTTCGACCGCAGCCGTGCTCGATTTTGGACAGGGGCGTTTCGGCGTGATCGATTTCGAGCTTCGAACTTCCCACACGCCAGGCTGCTGAGATCGTCGGCGAGCTTGGCACGATCACCATCCCCGTTCCCTTTACCCCTATCGATATGGAGACGGAGGTGATTGTCAGCCTGGAAGGGCAGGTCATTCACCAGCGCATCGCCCGTATTGACCAGTATCGCCTGGAGGTCGAGCACTTCGGCACGTGCATCCGCTCTTCCGCGCAGCCAGCCTTCAGCCTGGAGGAGACACTCGACAACCTGCGCACCATCGAGGCCATCTACGCCTCGGCAGGGCACATGTGGCCGCTGGCTTAACGAAATTATATGCGCACGAATCCCCAAATCAGCAGGGCGATCACAATCAACAGCGCGGATTGCAGGCTGCCGTTGAAGTTGGTCGCCATGAGTTGCAGGTAGGCTTTGAGGTCGCCGGTGGCGCGTCGAATCTGGAACTGCGTCGGCAGCACGGTCAGCGCGACGATGACGCTGTACCAGGGAAAGATGTCCAGCAGGGCATCGACGATGAAGGCCAGCGCGATCAGCGCCAGGATCAGGCTGCCTGCTATGCGTGCGCCACGCTCGCCCAGCGCCACGACCGGTGTGACCTTGCCGACAGATCTGTCGGCGCGCCAGTGCAGGAAGTGATGGAAGTAGAGCACCGACATGGTGTAGAGGCCGATGGGCAGCGAGGCAAGCACGGCGCTGAGCGTGACCGCGCCCGATTGCACGTAGTACGCGCCGACCAGCGGCAGCACGCCAAACGAGATCAGGATATCCACCTCGCCCAGGCCGCGCCCAATGTAGGCCAGGCGCAGCGGCGGCGCGACGTAGAAGAAGGCCAGCAGGAAGCCTGCCGCGCCGAAGACCAGCGCGAAAGGCCGGAAGATACTCAGTGCCGCACCGCAGGCCAGCGCCACCGCGAAACAGGCCACCGCCAGCACCCGGTACGAATGCATGGATAGCTGTTCGTTAAGCAGGAAATGCGAGCCGGTCACGAAGGTCTGTCCTTGCGCGGCGATGTTCTGCGCCGCCTGATCCGCGCCCGCGCTGAAGTCGAAGACATCGTTGAGTACATTCGCGCCCAGGTGCGCCGCCAGTGCCCCGACGAGCGTCAGCGCGAACAGTCCCCAGGCGAACGCCGCGCCTTGCTGCCAGGCCAGCAGCGCGCCGATCACCACCGGCGCTATCATAACCGGTAGGGTTCGCGCTCGCGTTGCCTGCAAGAATAGTTGCAGCCTGCTCATACCTGTTTGTCCTTATCGGGCAACGCCGTATCAAAAGTGACCTCCGTGGCGAATGGAGTGGCGGCCAGGTCGGTGAGACGCAGCCAGCGAAGCGACAGCCTGACGGCTGCTACCGGCACTTGCGCGATGAACGCGCCGGCTAACGGCGACTTCTCGCTCAGATTGGCCTTGACCGCGGTGCTTTCGTCGTCGTCCAGCACGCGCGCGTGGGCGGTGGCTTCCAGCCACGCGCTGGGCTTGTCCGGGCCGATGAACAGCCCTACGCGCGGGTTTATTCGCAGGTTGGCGAGCTTGCGCGACGTGACGATAAAGGTTCCGTACAGGTCGAGTGATGTGTCATGCGCGTCGAGTGGCTTTTCGACGTAGAAGGCGCGTGTGGCGTAAGGCTGGTCGCCGTCTTGCGTTGCGATCACCAGCGTGTCGTAGCCCGCGAGAAAGCGATTGATCTTCTCGCGCGTGTTGTCGTCCATACTTGTACCTCGTGTATGCTGCGCTCAGGAGCGTTGAATGATGTAGGTGAAGGAAACATCCCTCTCTACATATTCTAGTGCTTGGAAACCAGGGCGACCGCGAGGGTCGCCCGTACAATACACGCGCAGAACTCGACTTCGTGTATTGTACGGGCGATCCTCGCGGTCGCCCTTGAGACGTCACCTTATATATCTGATATTACTTCTCGATCGGCGCGCCGATCAGGCTGCCCCATTCCGTCCAGGAGCCGTCGTAGTTGCGCACGCGGGGGTAGCCGAGCAGGTAGTTCAGCACGTACCACGTGTGGCTGCTGCGCTCGCCGATGCGGCAGTAGGCCACGATATCTTTATTCGGCGTGATGCCTTTGCCTTCGTAGACCGCGCGTAGCTCCTCCGCTGATTTGAACGTGCCATCTTCGCGCACTGCCTGCGACCAGGGAATGTTGGCCGCGCCGGGAATATGGCCGCCGCGCTGCGCGCCTTCTTGCGGCAGATTAGCGGGAGCCAGTAGCTCGCCGCTATACTCGCCGGGCGAGCGCACATCCACCAGCGCGAAACCTTGCTGGCCGAGCTGTGCCAATACCTGGTCGCGCAGGATGCGAATGTTCTTTGTGGGTTCCTGCGCGTGATAACTCGTGCGAGCGTAACTCGGTACCTCGGTGGTGATTTCGCGCTTGTCGGCCAGCCACTTGACGCGCCCGCCATCCAGCAAACGCACGTCCTGGTGGCCATAATATTTCAAGATCCACAGCGCCCAGGCTGAAAACCAGTTGTTATTATCCCCATACAGCACAATCGTCGTATCGTTGCTGACTCCCGCCTGGCTGAGCAGCTCTTCGAGCTGGGTCTTGCTCAAAGGGGCGCGAACCACCTGGTCTTGCAGCTCCTTCTGCCAGTTGAAGCCGACCGCTCCGGGGATGTGTCCTTGCTGGTAGGCCGAGGTATCTACATCGACCTCGATCAAGCGTACCTTTGGGTCATTGAGGTGGGCCGTGACCCAATCGGCATCTACCAGCACCTCTGGATGCGCGTAGCCTTTGTTATCCAACGCCGTTCTCCTTTGTCGTTTCTTGTGGGAAATACCTGTTCGCTTCCCGTTCACAAACACAACACGTTGTTTGCGAAAAATGTATCTTGCATTACAAACATGATGGCCAGGCCGGATATTCCCATGAGACCATGAGAGCTCTCGGCTTGACTTTGCCTGTTTCATAGCGTACCATACTCGAAACAATGTAACAAGTGTTACCATACACCGTGTATCGTAGGAGCTATTCTTCATGCACGAACGTGAAGCGATGCGCTGGTTACAGCTTACCTATAAAGTGCCAGGTGAGCCTTCGCAAAAGCGCGTGTGGGTCTGGCGGCGTTTACAGAATCTGGGCGCGTTCGCCCTGCATAACTCGGTCTATCTTTTACCTTATTCGAATGAGGTAGAGAAGCAGTTCAGCCAGCTTGCTGGCGAAATCCGTGCAATGGGCGGCGAAGCCAGTCTCTTTTCTGTATTCGCGCTTGACGATGTGGATGAGCGTCGCATCCTGCGCGCTATTACCGAGGCTCGTCAGAACGACTATATGACTGTCATGAAGGTGTGCTCTCGTTTCCTCGCCAAAGCCATGACGGTCGTGGAGACGCGCGGTTGGAACGACCAGATCCATGCCGAATTCGCCGAAGTGCTTGAGAAAGTTTACGTGCTATTCCGCACCGCCAAACGTCATGATCTGCTGGGCGCGCTGGCTGCTGCCCACCGTGCGGACACCGCTGAGGCGCTCTCCGCCTGCGAGCAAGTTTTCCGAGTCCTGCTCGACCAGGAATACACGAAGGCGCGCCGCATCATCGAGCAGCACGCCGACATGCTACAAGCCTACTCATCCACGCTCTCTGCTGTAAATGGCATGGGAACCGGGCCGGGTAAGCAGCACCAGGAGCAGCCTGTGTTGGATAATCCCGATTTGCCGATATAAATAGTAAATGGACAAGATTCTCTTATTTATAACGACACACATCCAGAATATTATTAGCTCTAGCCTTTGGTATACCATGCTGCTTGGTTTCCAGTGGCTTCACCACCATTTGGTGCATATATGAAGATAATATTTTTCGCTCTCAATTCATTCATGATTGGGCGAAGCTCGTTTCCACCGATCACCCAGAGGCAGCCACCTGAAGGACGCTTATCAATTACCTTAAGCCTCTTGTTGGCAAGATAGATAACCAGGTTGAAAGCTGATCCATTCGAACCAAGATTTTGAGAAGGAGTTGGGGTGAATACTACTTTCTGATGATTTTCTTCCGCTGGCTTTGCCTTCGTGACAAGAGGCGTCGTAGAAGCCATTGAAGCCGAAGGCGACTTGAATTGAGCAACTGTTTGTTTAATTTCGACTTTTGTGAAGGCGCTTACACCATTTGACGCACCAGATTGTTCCGGTCGTTCGTGAGAAGCTTCCCACTCTCTTCTCAACGAATATGCACGCTGAATGATGCGGTCTTTCAATGCTTTGCCATCTGAGTTGGTATTGCTCTCTATTGCCATGCCTTCAGGTGATATACCCAGCGTGCTGAGTCGAGCAAAAACAGCGCCCATTGCCGTATCTGGGTTACGGAAAAATTGGCTCCCGCGGATACGGAAAAAGCGCCATCCGAGTCGCTCCAAAATTGCCTGACGAGCCATATCTTCTACCAGGTTTTCCTGTGTATGCCAGCGGTCGCCATCGCATTCAATAGCGAGGCGTTTGTTTCCACCTTCTACAACCATATCGATACGGTAGGCTCCCACAGGCCATTGAGTTTTCACGCGGTATCCAGCCCTCACCAGCCTATCGAATACCTGTTTTTCGAAAATCGACTCGATTTTCTGTTCTTCCGCTTGTACTGCTTCATTTTGAGCATGCTGATCCCTCGCGTGGGTGATGAGTAAGCGACGCAAGTCACCTGATTTGAGATCAATCTCTGGATCGAGTGAATGGATCACCCACATCTGGTCCCGCGCACGGCTGGCAGCCACATTGAACCGTTTTTTGAACATACCATCGTGTCCTTCGCCATCACGCAGCGAAAGCGGCCCATCTTTCTCGCTTGGCACATCGACCATTGAAAGGAACATGACATCACGCTCGTCTCCCTGAAATTGCGCGGAGTCGCCACACAGTACCTGGTGGTGCATATACTCTATTGGTGGCATGTAACGCCGGAGAAGCTGCTCAATATAAAGCGCCTGTTCTCCTGCGAGCATGGAGATGACTCCAAAAGTGGCATCCTTGTATTCAGGTTGTTCCGCAGTAGCCATAAGTAAGGAGGCGACGGCATAGGCTTCTTCTTTATTCACCTTTCCGTCTTTAGTGAAGCTTTTGACTGAAAACGCAATCGTTGCAGGACGACGCGAGATTTCGCTGTCGTCGCGCAAGGGTTTGATTTTTCCATGATAGGAGAGTTTGTTGCTGAACTGGATAATTGGAGTGACACAACGGAAATGCTCAAGTAAGCAGACAGGAGTGAATGTTGTCCTGGCAAGGCTGTAAATTGACAATTTCCGGTCATAAATACTTGCTGAGGGTATACCTCGTAGGTGCTCGTCGGCAAGTCTGTCGATTTCATCAATGAGCTGTCCTACAGCTAGTGGGCTGACTTGTTCATCATCTCCTACTACGAGAACCTGCTTACCAAGATATATTGCGATAAGCGCTGTGATATCAGCCTGGCTCGCCTCGTCGAGAATGACGACATCGAAACTATTATGCTTCATGTCAAAGTTTCTTGCGACAAGACTGAGCGGCATGATCCAGACCGGTACAGCAGATTGACATTCTGGCATTAACTTGCGAGCTTCGGCAAGTAGTCTCGGCACTCGCTTTCCCTTACCTTTACCGACTTTGCGCATTAATTCGCGCCATGTTTGTAGCGCGCGTTGTTGTACAAGTGTCGTATGGCGAACCTGGGCTGCCCAGGCTTTTTTCTCCACCAGTTCGCCTGTAACACGGTAAAGTTCGCGGCTCAACTGTGCTATTCGATCTTGTAATTCCTCCAGTGATGCCTTTGTGCGCGAGTCGAGTTCATCGTTGAGTTGTCTCCATTTCCATGCATCGATGGGATTGCCTGGAGGAGCGGCGGAGCCATGTACGCCGCTCCTTCCCATGATGGCATTAGCCCAGGCAGGAGCTACTTTTTCTAATCGTGACAAAAGTGTAAGGCGTAAATGTAAAATTTGAGTTTTCGTTTGTAACGTTTGTATTGTCTCATAAGCTGTGCGATAAGCCTGGAGGTCGCGTTTTTGTATCGCGCTACGTGTGTGATGCACAACTTCAGCTCTCCTTCCATCAGAGCCGACCTGGTCGAGGCTTACAATCAGTGAGGTAAAAAAGCTGTCTATTCTGGAGTAGTGGCGTCGGTTCGTTTCACAGGTGAGGATCTGTGGAAGCATTTCAATAATGGCTGTGCGCAATCGCAGAATGTCTCCATAAAGCATATTGTTGTCTGGAAGATCAGCCACAAAGCGTTCCCAAAGAAAACCTTGTTGTTTCAACGCATTCTCAAGTGGTTCCCAGGTGTCTTTGTACCATTGGAGATCGATTCTCAGCGCATTAGCATACTGGTAGAGTTTCTTCTCAGGTGAAGAGTCGAGGTTTGATATCCCTATCTCTCCAAATGCACTCATTTGCCTCTGCCATCGGCCTATAAGACTGTCACGAGCAGACCTTAAATGTGAAAAGTACCGTAGGGATTGAAAATGCTCAAGAATTTCTGGGCGCTTCCCCTGCACTGTAGCATGATCTAATAGCGTCTTCCAATCTCGATTTATCATCAACCTCAAGCTGCTGAATTTTCCGCCATTCTGTACGTAAGCAATGATTTCATCAAGGATGCTTTCAATTCGATTTGGGAGGCAATCCTGCGGCACGAAGGGGTCATATTTTACTAACAAGAGCTGCGCTTCAGCGGCGTAGAGATAGACATGCTCTATCTCTTGCACCAGATCATCCCAGACTTGTCTGTGAATGCCTCCTTCACGTCCGGCGCTGATCGCCGCTAAATGCCATGAGGTCAGATTTTTGAGCGGCTCGATTTCCTGGAGTAGGCGCTGCTGTATATAATCGAGCGTTGTATTTGAACTGGAAATATGAGCAGTGGTGTTTATCCAAAGGTCATGGCGATATACCAGATTTGTGCTTTTTAGTTCGTTTTGTTTCGCGGTAAGCTGTGCAAATTCAATGGGAGGTGGGAGTTTTTGAGCATCTGGCAAGATGAGGCCAGCTTGCTGCTCTTCTTCCGCGGTCAGGATAGTATTGGAGCGATAGAGATCGGAAAGTTCATTCATGGATAAAGGAAGAGGCGCGCCAGCAATTACAGGCCCCGGAATCCATCCAGCGCGCTCTCGTTGTTGGGTAACAAAACGCGCTGCTTCTGAAGGATTATATGTTTCTCCAGCTATGCTAATGGCTCGGTATTCACTACTGCGGGCTTCGATCAATTTGCTGCGGGTATCTCGAAGTTGTGCCAGTATCTGAAGGCGATAATTCGCCAGTTTCCCTGCTTCACGTTCTAAGACATTCGCATCCGAGTGTGAGAGGCGCTCACTGATTGTGTCGATAGTCTTTTCCATCTCTCTTCTGCTATCATCCCCTAAAATGCTGACGCAAAGAGGCTGAAGAGGCTCGACCACTTTTTCTTTGAGTACCCTCAGGGCTTTTGGCTTCTCACTGGTCACGAGGATGCTCTTTCCCTGTGCCAGCAAGTGACCGATCAAGTTGGCGATCGTGTGTGTTTTTCCTGTTCCAGGAGGCCCCTGAACAAGTACTGCTGCCTCGTGCTCAAGGCGACGAGCAATTTCTAGTTGTTCTGCATTCGCTGGCTTGCTGAGGAGAATCCAGTCATCCTCACCATTCGTAGTATCAAGATTGATGGAGGTAGATGAACTTGAGAAATTGTGATTGTTCAGTTCTTCCTGCGCAACGGGTTGAAGGTCTTCATTGATCTGCACTAGCCGCATCAGCGCTTCAGGCAACTCGGTACTCGTGGGTAATGTATTGAGAATAGTAGTGAGAGCAGTACTTAATCCGAGATTTCGAGGCCGAAGGAAAAGTACCGGATCACGAACAATGTAGGGAGTGACGGTGTTCTGAGGAACATTGCCATCCTGATATACTTCTCCGTGTGGTGAAAGTTGAGAAATCATTCGTCTGAAGAAGCTGGTCGTCTCTTCTCCACTCAAAGGATGCCACAGCCCTTGCTCATGATCTTCACGACATCGAGCGATCTCGCTGGCAGGTGCCTCTGGTAACGTTTGAAATAGAGCGGTATAGAGTTCAGATGTCTGTCCAGTCTCGATTATCGTGAATTCCGGAATGTTTGGGTTAAATTGAATTTGAACTGGCACGAGTAATATAGGATAATGTACATCTCTCCAATGGAGCAGCCCATCACCTAACATCAATTCAACACGTTCGCTTTCACGTTCTATCACCGGCAGTAATTCGAATAATCGCTCATATATCTGCATAGTGCGATAAGCGGGTAACTCATTCGTGACCCATTGATTTCGCCTCGCTGTCCAGGCATCTAATGCCTGTACTCTTTGAGGGTTATCCTGAAAGCGGATGGAAATAGTCCTTCCATTCTGAAGCTGATCTATAGCTACTCTTACATTGATCTTTCCGTCGATGCGTTGCCACCCGTCCAGAAGCCAGGGCATGATTTCTAGTGGAGGTTTGGGCGCGTCTACCAAATGCGGGCGAGCCACTTTGAGAATAAAATTATCGCCCGCGTCTTCGGCATCGCTATTGCCGTTATCATCGCTTTGTACATCGACCGCACCCCGGTGAATACGTGGATATTCTGGTAGGTCGTGCAGCCACATGACCCAGCGTTGATCCTCAATTTCATTCTGTGGGGGATTGCGAAGTTGCTCAAGAGCCTGAATGTAACGAAAGATTTGAGTGAGTTGAGCGCGAATACGATCATTTCCTACTGCTGGCTGAGATTCCATGTCGGCCCCCCATCTAGGCATCGATTTCTGATAATTTAGTAATCCAATGGCTACTACAACCATATGATTTAGAAGCTAAATGACAGTACTACGTTGAGTATATGCAGTATAGCAAATCAACTCAAAAATGAACAACTATCTAGAACTTTCAGATTGAATGTTCGTAATAAGTCATTTTGCTAAACCAACAGGCTTGGCCGAAAAACGCGCGTCCGGTTGGAAGTTTATCAACCAGACGCCAATTTACCAGGTTCGGATTGGGATGTTACCATCACCAGGATGTGAACCGCTTCATAGCATTGATGCCTGCTGATGTTGTATACTCTGTACATAACATACAACCAACGGTATCTCGGAAACGTATAGTATAGTGTAAGTAGTCAATACGCGAGTATTGAGTAAACAGCACAGAGGAATAACTATGCAGAATCAAACGGACTATCGTCGGAAGAGCGGCGCGAAAGCGATCGCGCTTGATACAAAGCAGCAACTGGTCACATTGCGATTACTTCAATTGTCGGCAGTGCTTCTCTCTGTCGCCTTTGCCTGGGGGCTACATCTCATCTTTGTCCACTAGGCTTCAAAGCGGCAGTTACTATATATGGAGAGCATCCCGTGACGGGATGCTCTCCTTGTTATTTTAAGGTAAACTGTCAAGGACTTTTCTTCAGAATTGAACCATGCCTTAGCGAAGAAGCGACGATGTAGGAACGTAGAGCCTGTCTGTTCGTTAGTATAAATACACATGCTCGTGTATTTGGGAAGCAATGGGCTTGCAGTCTGGCAGCAGAACAAGTACAATCGTTATATTCCAACTAATGAATGTAGAAGCGGGGTTTGCGAAAGCATGAACACACCGGTATCAAGTTCTACAACACCTATTGTCGCGCAACCTGCGCGTGACGCCGTACCGCGCCGCCTGATCGTGACGGCGGGCGTGGTGATCTTTGCCGTCCGCGACTGGTCCCTATGGGCGCTGCTGCGTGATAGTCCCTGGGGACCGCCCATGCGCCTCGTGCTGGGTACCGAGGCGGTCACAGACGCGGTAGACCGCACCGTCGAGGCGGTGCTGGCCTGGCCGGAGCAGGCGACGCTCCTGCAATTGAAAGCGGGCTGGCAGGAGCAGCAGGTCTACGTCTGGGGGAGCGCGGAACAGGGCGCGTCGGTATCGCTGATTCACAGCGTGCTGCTGCGCGCGAACCGTGACGAGTTGCGTCCCAATCTGGACATGCAGCCGGTGCCGAGCCTGCGCGTGGGCTGGAAATCGGTCGCGCATATTGAGGAGGGGCATCACGAGCTTGACGACGAGGTACGCCCCATTCTGGAGAGCGCCTTGAATGCCCTGCGGGCACACATCCAGCGCGACCCGGAGGTTGTGCTAGGCTACCTGGCCGACATGGGTTCGATGAGCGCAGAGAACGGCGTGCCGTCCGGCCAGGAATGGTGGAACAGCGGCTCGCCCGGACGCAGCCGCGAAACACATGACTTCTCGCAAGAACCGGCAACGGGCGATGGTATACTGACACTGGCCGAAGCAGCCCTGCTCTATAAAGCGTTTTTCCCGCCCGATGAGCAGATCGACCTCTCGAACCTGCGACGGCGCTTCCTCTCATCCGGGAAACTCGAACCGTTGAGCGAGGATCGCCCTGTGCGCGGCAAAGAACTAGATTGGCGGCGCGTCAGCCGCGCTTACCGCTATCACGCCAGTCAGCCGAAATAATACGTAATCCATAAAGACGAGAAGGCCAGGGGAGAGAGCTATGGCAAAAGTGACGACGGGCGAGGGTGATACCGGCTATACCGGCTTGCTGGGCGAGCAGCGCGTCCCGAAATACGACCCGCGTCCCGATACGTTCGGCACGGTTGACGAGGCCACCTCGGCGCTCGGCCTGGCTCGCGCGGCGGCCACCGACCCGCGCGTCAAGCAGATCATCTACCAGGTGCAGCAGGAACTCTATCTGCTGATGGGCGAGCTTGCCACGCCACCCGAAAACTACGAGAAGATGGGCCTGCGTATGACCATCGAGCACGTGCGCCGCCTGGAAGAGGTCGAAGAAGCTCTCAAACGCGAAGTCGAGATTCCCAACAAATTCATCATTCCCGGCGATACACTCGACGGCGCTGCGCTCGACCTGGCGCGCACCATCATCCGCCGCGCCGAGCGCATGGCCGTCAAGCTGCTGCACGACGGCGTCATCCAGAACGGCGAGGTAGTGCGCTACCTCAATCGCCTCTCCGACCTGATCTTCATCCTGGCGCGCTACATCGAGGTGAAATCTTCGCTTGCCGAGCTGCCGGATTAGCAACTATCCATAAGTCCTATGCCCCACAGAATCTCTTGAAAAACAAGAACACATGTACTATAATGGATGTGGACATGAGCAATGGGTGATTGTCCATGAGCGAATGAGATGATTCCTGACAACAAGGAGGGAGACTCACGATGTCACATCCTATCGTGCATATCGAGATTCCGGCTAACGACACCGGAGCAGCGGCAGGCTTCTACAAAGATGTTTTCGACTGGAAGGTCGAGGTTGACGACACGTACCACTACGCCCAGTTCTCGGTGGAAGGCGGCCCCGGCGGCGGCTTTGTCGTGCCAGGGAGCGAAGGGCCTATGACGTATAAGGCCGATCGACTGCTGGTCTACATCGGAACCGACGATATCGAAGCCAGCCTCGCCAGCGTCGAGGCGCACGGAGGCAAGACCGTCCTACCCAAACAGGAGATCCCCCATGTCGGCTGGTTCGCCATCTTTACCGATCCAACCGGCAATAACGTCGCGCTGTTCAAAGCTATGAGCCAATAAGCCTGATTTACTTCAATTGCAGGCTGCCTTCTCTCGCTTCGAAGAGAGGGTAAGCCTTTTTTGTTGCCTTGAAATCGGCCGCTCGAATTTATCTTCCCAGAATCGTCGTGGCTTGCGAGGACAGCAGGCCGCCGCTGCCGTGCGCCACGGCCAGTTTCGCGCCTTCGACCTGGCGGGGGCCGCCCTGCCCGCGTAGTTGTCGCACCGCCTCGATGATGAGGAAGATGCCGCGCATCCCTGGATGGTTGGAGGAGAGGCCGCCGCCGTCGGTGTTGATGGGCAGTTTGCCGCCGAGCGCGATGCGCCCATGCTGTACAAACGCGCCGCCTTCGCCCTTCTTGCAGAAGCCCAGGTCTTCCAGCAGCAGCAGCACGGTGATAGTGAAAGAATCGTAGATCATTGCCATGTCGATGTCGCCTGGGCGCACGCCAGCCTCGGCGAAGGCACGCGGCGCGCTCAGTGCGGCGGGCGTGACGGTCAGGTCGGGCATCTGTGAGATGTGGGCGTGCGTGTGGCTCTCGCTGCTGCCCAGTACGAAGACAGGCATCTGCTTCAGGTCCCTGGCGCGCTCCTCCGTGGTGACGATCACGGCACCGCCGCCATCGCTCACCACACAGCAGTCGAGCAGGTGCAGCGGGTCGGCGATCAGGCGCGAGTTCAGCACGTCCTGCACGCTGATCGGCTCGCGGTACATCGCCAGGGGATTGAGTGCGGCATGGCGGCGTGTCACCACGGCAATTTCAGCAAGTTGCTCGGAGGTTGTGCCGTACTGGTGCATATGGCGGCGCGCGGCCAGCGCATACGCGCCGACCAGTACGTTGCCGTAGGGGCTTTCGTAGGTTGATTCGGGGACGGTGGCCGGACGCGCGCCCGTGCCGAGCATGCGTCCCCGGCTGGAGAGCTGGTTGCTGCCGTAGCTGATGAGCGCCACCTCGCACTTGCCCGCGCGAATGGCAGCCACGGCGTGGTTGAGGTGCGCCTCAAACGACGAGCCGCCGATCGAGGTGCTGTCGCTATAGCGCGGAAAGATCTGCAAATACTCGCACAGCATCACCGTCGGCATTCCCATCGATTGCGAGCTGGAGAATACGCCGTCGATCTCCTGCTTGCGCACCCCGCTTTCTTCCAGCGCGCGTTTCAGTGCCTGGGCGTGAAGCTGAAGCTCGGTCATGTGTGGCACGCGGCCATAGTCTGATTCGGCGACTCCCACGATGGCGATACGCCCGGTGTAGGATGGCATAGGCTGCTGGCTCCTTCAAATAACGTTGTTTGCTCTTGTTCCGAATTATAGTCACATACCCTGCACTATGCCAAAATGTCCCGGCGGACGTGGTATAATCGTTCTGGAAACCAGCAGAAAGAACTACTATGGAGCCAGGTGCCATGCCAGATTCGACCCATCCGCTACCTCTGCCCATCGTCACCGAGGAGAACCGCCCGTTCTGGGAGGGATGCAAGCAGGGTAAGTTGCTCTTGCAATACTGTGATGCGTGCCGGCACTACCAGTTTTATCCTCGCCTGTACTGCATGCATTGCGGCGCGGCCAGTGTAAGCTGGGTCGAGGCCAGCGGGCGCGGTACCATCTACTCGTTTACGGTCATTCGCCAGAACAAATCAGCCGAATTCCGCGAGCGCGTCCCGTATAATGTGGCGATCATTCAGCTTGAGGAAGGCCCGCGTATGATGAGCGAGGTGGTGGAGGCCGCGCCTGAAGACCTGCGCGTTGATGCGCAAGTGACGGTTGTCTTTGACCCGCTTTCCGACGAGATCAGCCTGCCCAGATTTCGCCTTCGTGAGCAAAATGTGAACTAGTTCATAGTAAAATAGCGTACTTTTACCTCATACTTGTTATAAGATATCGCCTTTTCCGGGTGGAAAACGTCATAGCCTATAGATATGTTCGAAACAAAACGTCACTTGTAAGCATTATCCCTCTCAAGAGGAGCTGATTCAGCCTCTACTGAATACTGGGAGCCGTATGAACGTACTGGAGAACGAGCCCCAACTTACCCTCGAAGCGTGTAGCGGGTCGATGGCAGCATTCGAGGCTCTTGTGGTGTACTATGAGCCACGTATTCGGCGTATGTTGTACAGTCTCACACAGGACCGTCAGTTGGCACAGGACCTTTGTCAGGAGACGTTCCTGGCAGCCTATCGCGCGCTGCCCCGGATGAATGGCGAGGAGTTGCATTTTGCGCCCTGGCTGTATCGTATTGCGCTCAACCAGGTGCGCAGCGAATGGCGCAGGCGCAAGCATGTTGCCGTCATTCCCTTTTCTCCGCCGTCGGGCAACGGTGATGAAGTTTTCGATGATCCAGGCGAAGAGAGCCTGGCAGGCGAAGACCTGTTCGAGGAGCAGGTTGCGCAGCGCGATCTGATTGATCGCGTCATGGCGCAGCTTCCACCCGCCTCCGTAATGTGCCTCCTGTTGGACGCCGAGGGGTTCTCCTACCGCGAAATCGCAGAAACGCTCCAGGACACGCTTTCCGCAGTACGTAGTCGTTTGTCGCGCGCCCGTCACATGTTTCAGCACCTCTATACCAAACTCGAGCAGGAGGGACGATGAAGAGGGAGAGCGATTCGAACGACTTGTCATTATGGGAGCAGCGCCTTCGCGCGAGTCAGCGCACATTCCTGAAAAGCTACCTTCAAGAGAATGAGGACGCCGTTCCTTCTACGACAGGACGGATTCTTGATAGGCTGCGCCAGGAACAAGAATCGACCACGACCTATTCGCGCAAGCGATTGGAGTATAAGCTGCCGGAGCTGAACATCGCGTCGCTCGATTATGACACATTTTACCATCGTTCGACCGAGCCTTTATCACTCAACGTTTCGCACCGCTGGCTGCGCACCGGGCTGACGCTCGCTACGATTGCCGCGCTGATCTTTGCGGCCATCGGCATCTTCGGGCAATTCCTGTCTCGCACACCGGGCACACTGCCGGAGCTTGAGACACAGGTTGCGAGTGAGAAGCCATTTAGCACGCATGGAACGGCGATTTCTCGCGCGCCAACCGTGTCGCCAGCCGCCAGTAGCGCTTCTACCGTCCTGGATGCCAACCATGGGTGGAACGGCGTGGTCATGATTACCGGCATAAGCGCGGCTTTCACCACCATCAGCACGTATAATTACCTCAATGGAGATCACCGGCTTGAGGCCAGCAGCGCCGGGAATCTGCGCTTCGACGGCGTCGCCTCGTCCGGGCAGAATATGCTGTACCAGGTGGCAGCAGGTGAGCAAACCCTGTTTTTTACCCTGAGCCAGCAGCCCGGCGGCGGTTATTTCTTTCAAATGGACGCGGACAATGCGCTGAATGCCATCTGGATGCCCGATAATCTTCATGTGCTGATTGCTACCATTCACGATGGCGTCGTCGAAGTTGACACGCAGACCGGCCAATGGCAGCCCTTCCTGCCGTCGCTGCACACTTCTGGCTTGAAGTTCTATCACGACGGCTACCTGTATTTTCTCGGCGGCCCGAACCGCTCGCAGGATACCCTCTACCGCGTCCAGGTGGAGAGCGGCATTGTGCAGCAGGTGACGGGGCATTCACCCGGCGGTGATTTCTGGCTCAGCCCGGATAGCCTGACCATCTACTACAGGAATATCAGCCCTACAGGCTTATCTGCCCTCTACGCGGACAGAAGCGATGGCTCAAAGCGAGCATTGCTGCGCCCCGATGGAGTGCCTGTTGGTTACGCGCCCGATAACTCGCTGGTGATAATGCGCGTGGTGCATCACGACTTTCAGGTGGTGCGCCTGGGCGCATCGCCACAGCAAGACCTGGTTCTGATGGCAGACGTGGCTCCCGGAGCAAACTCGCTCTGCGACCCTTCTATCACGCTACAGCTTATCTGCGACACGACCAATATCGCGCTTGCACCCTACTCGCACGCCCTGGTCGTCATCGCCTCCTACCCCGATGGCAGCCGTAAAGTCTGGTCGGACGATCTCACTTCAGGCAAGCAGTCCGTGCTGATGACGTTGAGCGGCGCGCAATCGGCGATGGTGCCGGGATGGGATCGTATGGCTGCCGCCTGATGCCCATGGCGTCAGAAGAAGGATAATCAAGTATGGCACATTCCTCTTCCGCCGAGCACGTCGTCATCATTGGTGGCGGCGCAACCAGCGCACTGATCGCCGTTCGATTGGCAGAGCGTGGCTTCCGCGTGACTGTGCTGGAAAAGGCACAGGTGGGCAATGGTTCGTCCAGCCGTTCTGCGGCGGGTATTCGAGCACAGTTCAGCACAGAAGAGACGGTGGTCGGGATGCAATATAGTGAGTGGTGGTACAGTCACTTCCATGACCTCTTGCACAGTCCAACCGATATTCGCCAGCAACCTGTGATGCGACAGAATGGCTACCTGTTTCTCTACGAAGCTCCCGACGCGATACCGGCGTGGCAACCCCGCAGGCGACACGAGGTTGCTCAAATTTGGCACCATGCACAAATAGCAGCAAGCATGCAGCAGCGTCTTGGGCTTGCTGTTGAAGTGCTGACGCCACAGATCGTCAAGGAACGCTGGCATTATCTCAGCACTGAGCGTTTGATAGGAGCGACCTGGTGTCCGAGCGACGGCTTCCTGGTGCCACATATGATCTACAACGAAGGGTTTCGACGGGCAAAAGAATTGGGCGTGCAAGTCCAGCAACATACCGAGGTTCTTGGTACCATACAGCGTGCTGACCGCATAAGTGCGCTCGTGACAAACACAGGAACGTATGAAGCTGATTGGTTCATTAACGCAACCAACACCTGGGCGGCTCGCCTCAGCCCACGTATTGGCGGTATGACGCTGGCTGTCTCGCCACTCAAGCGTTACCTCTATTTTCTGAAGCCCTCACAGCCAGTCATGGATGCCGCAGCATGGCACCAGCTCCCCATGACTATCTACGGTGTAGGGAGCCATCGAGGAGCGCACTCACGACCAGAACATGACCTCCTATTGCTCGCCTGGGCGCACGAGACTGAGCCAGAGGCAAGTTTCAGCGACGCCGACCAGGATCGCGTCGATCCCCAATTTCGCCATGATAACGGCATTGACAACTATGGGTATGCTATTCTCGAACAGGTAGAGCAGTTCTCTCCGCTACTTGCTAACTCAGGTGGTTTAATAGCGACAACCTGTGGATTTTATGGCACCACACCCGATGCAAACCCGCTCATCGGTCGCGACGCGCATCAGCAGAACCTCGTCCACGCGGTCGGTTTCTCAGGGCATGGCCTGATGCACGCTCCAATTACGGCGCTCCTGGTCGAAGCATTACTCACCGGCAGTGCCGATCAGGGCCGCGTCCGCATCCCTGCCCCGTTCGATCATGCGAGCATCGATCTCAACACGTTTGATCCTGGACGTGCTTTTGAGAGTTCGCGCCGGGAGACGCTCGTCCTATAACGGACAGCAGTTCCCAGGTTATGCAGGCTTGACCACCGAGATAGCGAAGCCGTCGATATAGTCGTCGTCCATCGCCAGCGCCAGCGATACCAGGCGCGGGTCCTGCGCTATGCGCCGGTTGTATTCGATGACGCCTGCCGCGTCGGGATCGGTGGGTTGTGCGCCCTGAAAGGCGCGCCGCACGCAGTTGTCAGCGACGATGATGCTGCCGGGACGCGCCAGGCGCACAGCCCATTCGAGATAGTGCGGGTATGGGGACTTGTCGGCGTCGATGAAAACCAGGTCAAAGGGCGCTTCATCCTGTAACTGCGGCAGCAGGTCGAGCGCCCTGCCGGTGCGCACCTCTGTCCGGTCGCCGACCCCTGCTCGTGCGAAGGAGGCGCGCACGACCTGCGCGTGGACGGGGTTGATCTCCAGCGTGATGAGGCGGCCACCGGCGGGCAGCGCTCGCGCCAGCCAGGTGCCGCTGTAGCCGCCTAGCGAGCCGATTTCGAGTATCTTGCGCGCGTTGCAGGTAGCAGCCAGGAATTGCAGCAGCTTGCCTTGCAGCGGTGATATCTGGATCTCCGGCAGCCCGGCCTCTTTCATCGAGGACAGGATGGTGCGTAATGCATCGTCTTCAGGGGCAAATTGCTCTTGAAGTCCCTGTTGAATGCGCCTTTGCTGCTCTACTAAAGCCTGGTACGAGGATGATTGGGTCATGGAAACTCCTTTTGTCGTGTGCCGATTTCTCTTATTATACCCCCGCGTTCGCCTGATCGGGGCTGGCAAGCGTGCCTTCCACCCAGGCAAGATCAACCAGCGCACCGCACTGCTCAAAGATATCGCGGGCGCGCCGCAGATTGACAAGTCCGTGCTGGTGACGTGGCTCCCCTGGCATGTCGCGTCGCACCATGTATTCTCCGTACCTGTGCAACGCGCGAGCATAGTCCAGGCGCATCCCGTGTTTCTCAAACAGAGCGCTGGCCTGTTCGAAGAAAGCGCTGGCCTCCTCGCCGTTTCCCTGGGCTGCCAGAATCCTGCCGAGCAGCCGTCGCGCGCGAGCGATGACGCGCGTGATCTCGTGCGTTTCGGCGTTGAGCAGGCTGTCCGTTGCCTCCTGGCGCGCGCTCTCGATCTCCCCACACAAGAAAAACGCGCGAGCCAGCGCAAGCTTTCCCTCCGTGGCGATTTCCGTGTTGAGTCCATCCATCGTCAAGGCACGTTGCAGCGCCTTCTTTGACCCGGCGAGGAGCCGCGCGCGCATTTCCTCATGCAAGCCTGTGATGGGTTTTCCATCGATGCCTGGCGCGCTGCTATAGCGTGCGGAGCGCGTCGTGCGCCATTCGCCCAGCGTAACAAGGGCATTGCCGGTACAAAGCACGCTTTTGATAGCCCAACCCATCGCCAATCCCCTACGGATATGGTCGAGCGATTCTTCCATTCGACCGCGATCGAGCAGCGTTCCGGCCAGCGCGATGTGCGCCCAGCTTTCCTGTTCGGGGTCGTTGATCTGCTCCGCCAGGGTGAGGCTCTGCCGGGACCAGGCTTCCGCCTCGCGCAGATTGCCGGTGCGTGCCTCAATGTCGCCCAGGTTGCCTGCGAGGAAGGAGATCATGGGCAAGTTATGACTGCGCTTTGCCATGTCTATCGCGCGCTGGAAGAAGACGCGCCCGGTCTCGTATTCCGCGATGGTGACATAGACCGCGCCCAGGTTGCCGTAGATCAACGTCAGGTCAGCAGCAGTATCATGTTGCTCGAAAATATGCTGGGCGAGCCGCAAATGCTGGAGGGCGCTGCTATGCTGGGAGAGCGTTTCATCAACAATCCCCAGCAGTCCGTGACAATGGCCCAATTCAAGCGGATTGCCGGTCATCGCCTGCGAAGTGCGCGTGGGAAGCTCTGAAGTACCCGGTTGGAGCGCGTCCTGCGCGTCCTTCCCCTGCTGCTGGATGGCGTGTTCCATCATCTGCAGCGCCTCCAGAGCATGGCTGCGCGCCTCGTCGTTCTGGCTTGTGCGCCAATCGATGTTGCCTTGCGAGAGCAGCATGCACGCCCAGGCTGCGCCGTTGGTAACGCCCGCCTCGATCATCACCTGCTGCCCATGCAGCAAGCAGCGCGTGGCCTGCTCGTAGTTGCCGTTCTCAGACCAGGCTCGCCCTATCTCGCGCCAGATCAATGCCTGCCGTTGCGCTTCACCGGCGTCGATGCCCTGACCGGTGTGAGCGAGATGCAGCGCGCGCAAGGCCAGCACGCGCTCGTACAGGCGGCGAGTTTCCTCGAAATTGCCATGAATGCGGCTGCATTCGGCGATGCGCTCGAATAAGCTTGCCAGGTGAAGCGGGTTCTCGATGGTCTGTTCAAGGTCGCTGCCAGCTTCGAACACGCCTGGCGCTCGCGCTTCAATCACTACGCGGTAAAAGTGTTCAACCTCGGAATAGGCCGAAAGAATATAAGCGCGATTCCCCGCCAGCTCTGCATAGCGGGCGACCTGCGTAGCATCGCCTCCGCCCCGCACGAGATGGTGGGTGATCGCCGCGGCCACCTCTGTCTCGTTGTCACTATGGAGGCGCATCAGCGCGTGCGCCGCCCGTCGATGTAATTGCGCTCGCCTGGCTGCCGAGAGGCGATCATACAGGTGGCTGACGATGAGCGGGTGCCAGAAATGATAGAGGATATGCGTGCCCTTGCCTTCTTCGGTGAGGAGACCGGCACGCAGCGACTCCTCTAGCAGGTCGAGCAGTGTATCTTCGTTCGTTCCCGGCTCTCCCGTCATGAACGATACCAGTTCGAACTCGAATGAGCCGCCCAGCACTGCTACTTTCCCCAGCAACGCCTGGCAGTCGTCGCTCAAACGGCTGAGGCGCCGGTCCAGCACGGCCATAATCGTCTCCGGCATGGCCGCCGGCCCTTTGCTGCCCGCGCTTGCTCGATGAAGGTCGAGGGCGAGGCTGGACGCACTTTGCGCGCTTTCGCCGCTGAGTGAGAGGAATGCTGACTGTCCGCTTTCACTGACACGTGCAAGTTCTTCGGCGAAGAACGGGTTGCCGCCTGCGCGGGTCAGGATATTCTGCACGACATGCTCCGGCAGATGCGCCACAAGCGTGCCAATGTGCGTCTCGTCGAGTGGCTGTACGGACACGGTCGTGATGGCCTGCTCGCGCCGCAGGTCGTTGATAAGGGTGCGCAGGCTCGACGTGGGAGCCAGTTCGACATCCCGGCAGGTGGCGATGATGGCGATTCGTTCCAGGCCCACATGACGCACCACGTAGGCCAGCAGTTCGAGGCTACTGTCGTCCGTCCAGTGCAAATCGTCCAGCACGAGCAGCAGGGGTGTCGCGTGGCTCAAGATACCCAGTACCGCTGTGGCGGCCTCCCAGAGATGTAGCCGCTCCTGTTCAAAAGGCAGCACTTGCGCAGAGCGGGCGAGGGAGTGTCTGGATGGCTCGTACAGGTCCAGTTCCGGCACAAGGGTACTGAGATGAGCGAGCTTCGCCTGCGCCGCCGACATGGCCGGCAATTCGCGTTGAGCGCTTTTGTCGGAGGAGCGATGTGTCTGCGTTTCGATCTCGCGCAGCAACGTTGATGGGTGTATGTCTTTCAAGAGAGTACGGAAGATCTCCGTCCACGGCCTGTAAGGGACGGTGCCCTCTTGCTCGTAAGCGTGCGCCCAGACGACCGACCAGCCGCGAAGATTGGCTTCAGAACTCAACTCCTCGGCCAGGCGCGTTTTGCCGATGCCTGGCTCTCCCATCAAAAGCAGGAGATGGGCAAGTTTCTGTTCTTTTCTCCTCTGTGGAAGATGCTCAAGCTCTAGCAAAAATTGGTGGATCAGTTCTAGCTCGTGTTCGCGCCCGACAAGCTTGCTCTGGTTGTGACGCCCAAGTTGCAGTGTGGGGCGTGGAATAATCGCGAAATCTTTTTGCGGCTGCTGTTCGTCTGAACTTCCAGGCGATGTCTGGTGAGCTGCCAGCAAGCCTGAGACAGAGGCAGCGAGTGGCGGAGCTTCGAAGGTGCCGGTTCGCATCGATTTGTAGAGGCTGGTTGTTTCGGGCAGCGGCTCGCTGTCGTAGTCGCGCTCAAGGGCATCGACGAGCCGCTGGTAGATGCGCAGCGCCTCGCCGCGCCGGTCAAGCTGGCTGAGCAGTATCATCAGGCGCCGAACCGCCGTTTCGTGTGTCGGGTCGCTTGAAAGCAGGCGATCAAGCGGCTCGATGGCGCTGGTGAGCGCGCCGCGCGCCGCGCGCAACTCGGCCAGTTTGAGCAGCAGTCCCATCCAACCCCGTCGCAGCGATTCGCGGCGCGGCGCGGCCCATTCAGAATAGAGTTCTTCGAGCAGGTAGTCACCATCGTAGAGCTTGAGCGCCTGCACGATGACTTGCTCGACCTGTTCGGCATCGCTCAGCGCGTTGGCGGTATTCAGCAGGGCTTCGAAGGCGTCCGCGTCAACCCATACCTGGTCGGCTTCGGCCAGCATCAGCACGTCGCGTTCAAGGCGCAGCAGGCGCGATGCCGCCGGGCGGGCAAGCTCCGGCTCAAGTACCTGGCGTGCTTCGTGAACCGCTCCATTCAGGCGGTTTGAGGCCGTATCGATGTCGAGATCGGGCCAGAGCGCCTCCATTGCCTGCTCGCGCCCCATGCGCCTTCCGCTTGTGCTCAGAAGGCAGCCCAGCAGCGCGCGCGCGCGCCGTCGCTGCCAGTTCGGCGTCGTGATAGGAATCCATGCATCCCCTTTGCGGCTCTCGATGCGGAATTGTCCAAGTAGATAGACGCGCAGCAGCGGCTGGCGCGCCGCCTCGCTTTTTGGTTGGGTTGCAGCCTGTTTCGGAAGGATGCGTTCAGCTCCCGCGAGCGTTTGCTCAGGCGCGCCAGGCACACTTACATCAGGCTGAGCCTGTGCGAGGTCGGCAGGAGGGTTGATGCCAATGTATTTGCTGATGGTGCGACCGTTAGAACTCCAGTAGGCATACCAGTACGGCCCATGCCCCGCACCCTCTTTGCATTTACGACATCGCTGCTTCCCACAGCGCGTGAATTGTTGGCGATACGTCACTTTCTTATGCATGCCAGTATTGCCCCTATAGCCGCTATCGTCTTAACCCCCATATCCCCAATGCCCAATGCCCTATCCCCGATAATGTCTTACAGAAGACACTTCCATTATAACGTACCAGGGAAGTACTGCACAATTCTTTGCCCCACTTTTCTCGTTGAATGTGCCGGCAACCAACTAAACGTAGGGGCCGGCAACCAACTAAACGTAGGGATCGGCAACCAACTAAACGTAGGGGCCGGTTTACCGCGCCCACCAGCCCATTGATGGGCGCGAAAGGCCGTCCTGATCGATGATGGCGAGCCTGGCGCAAGGAGACAGGCCGATCATGCACATTGACGAAGGAATGCGGACACACTCGTCGTCCATCGTCAAGCTTCATGTGGCAGGCGATCTCCTCCCTCGTAGGAGCCGTCAAAGTTTATTTGACCGGAAGAAAACAAGGAGGTATGCTTCTTAACAAAACAGCTTTTCCAGTTTGACAAGGAGACCTTCATGAAACAGCATAGCATTGTTTTGACCGCCGAGCAACGTCGGGATCTCGAAGCGCTGATCAAGGCTGGGCAAGCGCCAGCACGCAAGATCACCCGTGCGCGCATCTTACTCAAGGCCGATTGCGGGCCACAGGGTCCGCGCTGGTCCAACCGGCAGATTCATGAGGCCCTCGATGTCGGCGAATCGACGGTGCGCCGAGCGCGCCACAGCTTTGCGCAAGGGGGTGTAGAAGCCGCGCTCACGCGTCGCCCACAACCAGCCAGACCAGAGAAGCGCAAGCTGGACGGCGAACGGGAAGCGCACCTGATCGCCCTGATGTGCGGCCAGGCACCAGAAGGATACGAACGCTGGAGCCTGCGCCTGGCCGTGACAAGCTGGTCAGCTGGAAATCGGCACCACGTCTCGCGCCCATGAATGGGCTGGTGGGCGCGATAAATCGGCCCCTACGG
The DNA here is from genome assembly GCA_963731975.1 of uncultured Chloroflexia bacterium. GTDB lineage: Bacteria > Chloroflexota > Ktedonobacteria > Ktedonobacterales > Ktedonobacteraceae > CAVSXS01. The sequence continues at coordinate 624,210 of CAVSXS010000001.1, forward strand.
GAGGGCGCGAGTACTTTGTCATTGTGCATAGTCGGCTCCTACGGTGCCGCTAACCAGCGCCCAGAGGGGAAGGGCGTCTACGATGTGCAGGTACGCCGTGGCTGGCTCAGCTTTTGCGCCCCTTGAGCAGCAAGAAGTCGTTTGTCCAGCTCAAAAGCTGGCCATCCGGGCCGGTTTTCACTTCGAAGTAGTCGCGGATGCGTTGATCGCTTTCGAGCATGTAGCGCGCTAGCCGCGCTTTGTCGTCGGGAGACACCAGCGCGCGTTTCGTCCAATCGTCATACTCGTGTGACTTACGGAAGAATTCACGCTTCTCGACGACTAAACCCGCCTGCGCGAAAAAGCCTTCCCATTCTTCGACGGTGCATGAACGACCATGCGATGGGTCGCGCCACTTTTCTACGCGGTTGTCGAACGTGTCCAGTTGTGGATCGCTGGGAGCCATGCAATCGATCAACAGGAAGAGGCCGCCGGGTTTCAGCACGCGCGCCACTTCATGCACGAAGCGAGCCACATTGGGGAAGTGGTGCGCGGCGATGCGGCAGGTAACGCGGTCGTAGGTGGCATCAGCAAAGGGTAGTTGTTCGGCATCGGCCTCCACAAAAACGGCATTCTTGATGCCCTGCGAGAGCAGGTATTCGCGCGCCTTCTCCAACATGCGCGGCGTGAGGTCCGTCACAGCAATCTGCGCCACGTGCGGCGCGACGGCCTGCGCGGTATGCCCGCCGCCGGTGGCGATGTCGAGCGCCTGCTGGCGGCTATCCCATTCGCCGATCTCGATCAGCCGGTCGAGGTCGCTGCCGGCGCGGTGTGAGAAGCTGGCAACGTAGCTCTCGGCGGTGCGCGAAAAGTAGTCCTGCACCTGCGCTTTCTGCTGTTCGGGGTTATCCTGTTGCGATGAAGATGTCATAAGTTCCTTGCTCCTGTCCTGCTTCTAGTTGAGGCGATCTTCTCACCATTATTATACATTGTGCTCGCTGTTGCACCGGGTGTAGGCAACCAACCAAACGTAGGGGCCGAGTAATAGCACATTGACAAATAGTAGATAGCCGATCCAGAAGCCAGTAGGCTCGCAGTTATGCACAATGACAAAGCTATCAAACTGACAGATTACGTTGTTTTTGAGGTGAAGCCATGTTATACCAATGGTTCCTCACCGCGCCGCGTTTATTCGAATGGCGCGAGACTTATCCTGAGCGATATTGTGGTGGATGTATCATCGAAGTGGATGCTGGTCTATTCATCAATACTGCTCGATGGATGCGCGCTAATACAGAAGGCACTGCAACTGGCGCTGGTGAATGCCAGCCAATGTGCATTATGCGCAGCCAGTCAGCTTTTTCAAACGATCAAGCCACCACACAGGCTCAACTTAAATCAACCGCGCAAGCCTACCTGACCGCTACAGCCCTGGCCAACGCTACGGCCACTGCCAACGCCAATGCGACAGCAACTGCTGCTGCTGAGGCTACTGTCTTAGCAGCAGCCAGGGCCACCAGCATCGCGGAAGCCAATGCTACAGCTACAGCCCAGGCGAACCGTAATCCTTATCCACCCTATACTGGCACAATGGCGTTGGATGATCCGCTCTATAATAACAATCAGGGGCACGGCTGGGATGCCTATTCGCTGCCGGTTGACGCCAATTGCCGATTTAACGGAAGCGGATACGAAAGCACGCTTCAGAATGAAAACGGCACGTTCCTGGACATTTCAAACGTTTGTAATGCAGAAAAGACCAGCTTCAGCAACTTCGCTTTTCAAGCGGATGTGATTATTTTGAAGGGAGAATGTGGAGGTTCAATGCGAAGAAAATCAAACCATGATGTTCAGTTAATGGTGCGCGCATCTTGTACAATGATGCGGAATTGGGCTTTCGAGCAGAGAACGGTGGGGTCTATTTCTGGAGATAACGCCCAGGGTTTTCGAGATGATACGCACGAGGTATGAGCAGACGAATGTATTAGCTGTCACGGTAGTCGGTGCATCGCTGACACTTTACATAATTGGACAGGAAGTTGCTAGCAAGAATTGGTCTGATTAAACCTCATAAAATCGGCCTGATTTCTGTGGCGCTCGCGGAGTATTGAAGATGGCTATTTCGCAATGCGAAAGTGTGGACTATGTAAGCTCAACCCCAGCGCTACATCCACGTTGACGCCTTCAAAGGTTTTCTGATTTGCCGAAAGTATGCTAAGATACAACCTGTCGGTTTCCTGCTCTGTAGCGGTCAGATGGAATAAGTGGATATGCCAACGCTCGAAGGCTCCATTGAGAGCATCGTCTTTCGCAACGAAGAGAATCACTACACGGTTGCGCGTTTTCGCCAGAATGACAACGGGCGTCTTTTCCGTGATGAGCTGACCACCATTGTCGGCACGCTGCCCGGCGTGCATGTGGGCGAGCTGCTAACGGTCGAGGGCGAATGGGAGAAGGACCCGCGCTATGGACGGCAGCTACACATCACCAGCTTCGTGCAGCGCCTGCCGGCCTCGAAGGAGGGCATCACGCGCTACCTCGGCTCCGGCCTGATTAAGGGCGTCGGGCCCAAGAAGGCCGAGCGCATCGTGGCCTACTTCGGCGAGCAGACACTCGCCATCCTGGAGCAGCAGCCCGAACGCCTGAGCGAGGTCAAGGGCATCAGCGCTAAGGACCGCGAGCAGATCATCCATTCCTGGGCGGAACAGAACGAGGTCAAAGAACTGCATCTCTTCCTGCAATCCCACGAGGTTTCGATCAACCTGGCGACGCGCATCTACAAAGAGTATGGGCAGGATTCCATCAAAGTCATTCGAGAGAACCCTTACCAGCTTGCCCAGCATGTCAACGGCATAGGATTTCGCACGGCTGACGACATCGCAGTCAAGCTGGGTCTGCCGCGCGACAGTATCCCGCGCCTGTCCACCGGCTTGCAGTATGTGCTGGCGCAGGCCGCCAACGACGATGGACACTGCTTCCTGCTCGAAGACGATCTGCTGCGTCGCGCCTCCGATATGCTCGCGGCTCCTCGTGACCTGCTCGCCGAGGCTCTGGTGCAGTTGAAAGGTGAGAAGGATATCTTCATCGAACCACCACTGCCGGTGCAGTTGCCGGGCGGTAAGCCGCCTGTAGAGCAAGATATCTCCGCTGCTGATGATGCCGAGATGCTCGCGCCGGAAGTCAGGCAGCGCGTCTACTTCGGCCCGTTCTGGCACGCCGAAAATGGTTCCGCGCGGCTCATGCGCAAACTGCTGCGCTCGCCCAGCACGCTGCCGCCGGTGAGCGAGAGCTACTGGCAAACAGTCTTCGACTACCTGGCGAATCGCAAGATGGCGCTGACCGGGAAGCAGCGCGAGGCGGTGCAGATGGCGTATATCCAGAAGGTCAGCATCCTGACGGGCGGGCCGGGAACGGGCAAATCGACCTCGCTGCGCGCCCTGCTGATGGTGCTGCGCAAGCGCAACATCCGCGTCGCGCTTGCCGCTCCGACGGGACGCGCCGCCAAACGGCTTACCGAGGCGACCGGAGCCGCTGGCTTCGAGGCGAAAACGCTGCATCGCCTGCTCGACTTTGTCCCGCACGACAATAGCTTTGCCCGCAACGAGGAAAATCCCCTGCCCTACCAGTTCGTGATCGTGGATGAGGTCTCGATGATCGATATCCTGCTCTTCTATCACCTGCTGAAAGCGCTGCCACAGGACGCGCACCTGCTGCTGGTGGGTGACGCCGACCAGCTTCCACCGGTAGGGCCGGGCAACGTGCTGCGCGACCTGCTGCGCAGCGAGGCCATTCCTACTGTGCGCCTCATCGAACTGTTCCGGCAGGCGCAGGAGAGCCAGATCGTCGTGAACGCACACCGCATCAACGCTGGTCAGATGCCCCTGCTTTCGCGGGATCAGTCGGCGGACTTCTTCTTCGTGCAGGAAGATGACCCGGTACACGCCCAACGACTCGTGCTGGACTTCGTGCAGCGCCGCATCCCGAAACACTACGGTCTCAACCCTACCACCGATATCCAGGTACTCGCGCCCATGTATCGCGGACCTGTAGGCGTCAACAGCCTGAACGAAGAGTTGCAGTCGCACCTGAACCCCAACGCGCCCGCCGAGGTGGAGTGGGGCGGGCGCGTGCTGCGCGTGGGCGACAAGGTCATGCAGCAGCGCAACGACTACGACAAGAACGTCTTCAACGGAGACGTGGGCTGGATTCGCAGCATCCAGAGAGAGAACGCCACCGTCAAGGTCGAATTCACCGAGGAGGCCGGGCCGCTGCTGGTCAGCTACGAGTTCCACGAACTGGACGAGCTGACGCTGGCCTATGCCGTCACGGTGCATAAGAGCCAGGGCAGCGAATACCCGGCCATCGTCATCCCCCTGGTGCGCGAGCATTACATGCTGCTCCAGCGCAACCTGCTCTACACCGCCATCACGCGCGCCAAACGCCTGTGCGTGCTGATCGGCCAGCCGCGCGCCCTGGAGGTCGCCGTCAGGAACGACCGCGTCGCCCAACGCAACACCGGTCTGGCTGAGAGACTGGCGATGTTCGCGCGGGTAGGGATGTGAACAATTGCCGGGACGAGCAGAGCGATTGGGACGAAGGGACGCGAGGGTCGCCAGACTACGACGCGGGATCGAGCCTGAGGCGACCCTCGCGGTCGCTGGCAAGTCGGATCGCGAATTACTTGATCTATTCTGCATTGCTTGTTATACTGTGCATGAGTTCATATGTATCTCTCCCTCGAAAACGCGCGTGATGAAATGAGGCTTGTTGGTTTGGAGCTGCTATGGAACTGACCCTCAGCCGCCTGGACGCGACCGCGACGCAGGTCTCCGTGGCCTGCGATGGAACACCCTCGCACACCTTCAATCTACTCTCGCTTGTGCCTGTCTCCGGTGATGGCGATGAGCATGGGCTGCCAGGCCCCTTCGAGGATGCCGTCGCGTATGGCACAGCCCTTTTTGCCGCGCTCTTCCCGGCTGGATCACTCGCCATCGCTACACTTTCAAGAGAGCAGGGAGAGGAACACCCGCGCATCCTGCTGGTAGCCGCCGACGAGGTATTGGACAGCATTCCCTGGGAGTATGCCTATGGGCCGGATGGCTTCCTCGTTTGCGATCTGCCGTTCGTGCGCGGGCTGCCACGCGAGCAGCGCATCACGCCGCCGGAGCGCGTCGGAGGACTGCACATCGTGGCCGTTCCCTCTAACCCGCTGCATGCGGGTCTGCCACCGCTCAACATCGCTGGCGAGTGGACACGGCTGAAAGAGATCGTGGCGAGCCTGGACGCGGCTGTGTCGTTGGAGCGCGTATGGCCGCCAACGATAGAACGGCTGCGCGAGCGTGTCGCCAACCAGCGCCAGCGTGTCGTGCATTTCATGGGACACGGCGGGCAGTTCAAAAGCGTGGGAGCCGTGTTGTGCTTCGAAAAGGACAATGGCTCGCTCGAAACCGTCACGGCCAGCGAGTTCACGAAACGACTGCGTGGCAGCGTCTTCCTGGTGACGCTCAACGCCTGCCAGAGCGCCGCGCCCGGCGAGACGCACTTCAGCAACCTGGCCTCGGCCCTGGCGCGTGTCAAGATTCCCTACGCCCTGGGCATGCGCTTCTCCATTCACGACGACGACGCGCTGGCCTTTTCGCGTGCCTTCTACAGCGAGCTGGCGCGCGGTGTCTCAGTCGAGAATGCGCTATTCCAGGCGCGACTCTCGCTGCGCAAGAGCGAGCGTCCCTGGGCCATCGGCGTGCCTGTGCTCTACAGCGCGCTCGACCTGCCGCAAGACGCGCCCGCGCCCAACTTCAACACAGAGCCGGGCGCGCCGCTCATCTCCGACCCGCAGCAGCCCGCCACGCGCGGCATCCTCGGCATCCTGCCGCAGATCGAAGGCGCGTTCCAGGGCCGCACCGCCGAGCTGATCCAGCTTGGCGACTGGCTGACCGGCGACAACCGCAAGCGCCACGTCACCATTCACGGCAGCGGCGGACAGGGCAAGACCACCCTGGCGCGCGAAGCCGTCGAACGCTTCGCCTACGCCTGGCCCGGCGGCGTGTGGGCCATCTCGCTGGAGAACCTGCCCGCGCGCTCCACCTTTGTCATCACCCTGGCGCGCTTCCTGGGCATCGATACGCAGTCTGTCCTTGACGCGGGCGAACTCGAACGCCAGGTCTTGCAGCGCCTCGCCCAGCATCGCACGCTGATTGTGCTGGACAACGCCGAAACGCTGGACAGCGCTGTGAGAGCGCATAACCCGGAAGCTCTGCAACTGGCGGACTTCATCCAGCAATTACCCGCCTCGACCGTCAGCCTGCTGGTCACATCGCGCCACCTGCTTGGATGGAGCGGCGAACAAAAACTAGAGTTAGATGGACTCGCACCACCGGAGGGCGCGGCGCTCTTCCTGCAAAGTGCCCCGGGCCGCGCGCCTTCGCTTGAAGAAAAGCGCGCGAAGGAACTGGCGCAGCAGTTGAGCAGCCGCGTGGACGGGCATCCCTTTGGCCTCTTCCTGCTCGGCAAAGCCTTCGACAACAGTTCTATCCCACTCGAATCGTTCATCGCCGACTACGAACCCTGGCTGCTGGCGGCGGAGAACAAATTCAGCAAGGAGCCAGACCATCGCCAGCGCACCATCTACTCCATCTTCGACTATAGCGCGCGTGACCTGGACGACGACCTGCGCAGCCTGCTTAGCAAGCTCTGGCTTTTCCACGCGCCTTTCGAGCCTACCGCCGCAGTTGCCATCTTTGACCCGCAGTACGATTCAGAGTCCGGCACGCGCTCGCCCATTGAAGATCACCTGCACGCGCTCTGGCAGCGCGGCCTGCTCAGCCGCGAAGAAACGGGCGCGTTGCTGCTCTATAGCGTGCAGCCGGTCATGCGTCCTTACATCGATCGTTATCTGGCCGACGCGGGCGAGCGCGAGAGCTTGCTGGCGCGCTTCGGCAGCGCCTATGCCAACTTTGCCCGCTACCTGTATGATGAGCTTGATCGTGGTGGCCTGGCGGCCTTCCTCGCAACGCTGTGCCGCGTCGATCTTGAGCGAGGATTGGCTTACGTGACAGGTAGCGATCTGGGTTATTATCAACTACGCTGGGGATGGGTATTGCAGCGCCTCGGCTATCGCAAGGAGGGATTGGCGCTGACTGAGCAGGCATTGGAATACGCGCAAGAGCAGGATAACGGGTTGATGCTACAGGCGATGAATAACATGGCCATAGTGTATACGCAAACCGGTCAAATCTATCAAGCCTTACGCTTGAACGAGCAAGCGTTGGGCATCCGGCGGGAAGTGGGCGACCGCTCCGGCGAGGGCACGACGCTCAACAACCTGGGTGGCGTGTACGATGATTTGGGGCAGAAGGCCAGGGCGTTGGAGTACTACGAGCAAGCGTTGGGCATCCGGCGGGAAGTGGGCGACCGCTCCGGCGAGGGCACGACGCTCAACAACCTGGGTCGCGTGTATGATGATTTGGGGCAGAAGGCCAGGGCGTTGGAGTACTACGAGCAAGCGTTGGGCATCCGGCGGGAAGTGGGCGACCGCTCCGGCGAGGGCACGACGCTCAACAACCTGGGTCGCGTGTACAATGCATTGGGGCAGAAGGCGAAAGCGTTGGAGTACTACGAGCAAGCGTTGGGCATCCTGCGGGAAGTGGGCGACCGGGCAGGCGAGGGCGCGACGCTCAACAACCTGGGTGGCGTATACTCTGCCTTGGGGCAGAAGGCTAAGGCGTTGGAGTACTACGAGCAAGCGTTGGCCCTCCGGCGGGAAGTGGGCGACCGCGCGGGCGAGGGCACGACGCTCAACAACCTGGGTGGCGTACACTCTGCCTTGGGGCAGAAGGGCAAGGCATTGGAGTACTACGAGCAAGCGTTGGGCATCCGGCGGGAAGTGGGCGACCGCTCCGGCGAGGGCACGACGCTCAACAGCCTCGCTTACCTGTATATGTCACTTGGGCGCTTTGAAGGAGCACGTGGAGCAATAGGAGCAGTCGATTGCGCATGAGCGAGAAGTAGGCACCCCGCAGGTGAAGTCGCTGGTCTGGTTTGACTTGCGTTGATCTTATACCGTCATCTGCAATCAAGTAACTCTGGCATGCGTCTTGCTGGCAAAAACCCTCGTGAGTGTGCAAAGGCGCTCGACATCCTAGCGCAAAACAGGCTTAGCCGCAGGATGCAGCTGGGTGCAGACACCAGAACGAGCTTGATTCGCCAGGTGGCAGGACGAGAAGCGGAGATTTTACAGCAATTGCGTCGGTAGATTTCCGCCCGTAGTCAGACAGGAAACTCCTCCACGATGCCTGCCGAGCGAGTAACGATCATTGTCAACAATACGGTTGCTGTTATGACCGTTATGCCGGAACGCCGCGACGAATGGCGCGAGACGATGCAGAAGAGTGTAGAGAACGCCCGGCAGCAGGGAGATGAATGTCAGATCGAGGTGGAGTTCTTCACAGCGATCCTGGCTTTGCTGGATGGGCAAGAGACGGAATTGCCCGGCGAGCATCCATATGCTCCGGCGCTGGAGCAGATCAGGCAGGGCATTGCTGATGGCGGGCCGCAGGCGGGCGAGGATGGCAAGGATGACCAGGACGATATGCCGGAAGAGGTGCGGGCGCTGCTGGCGCTCGCCAAGGCCAGTATCACCGCGCTGCGAGGCGGCCCTCCGGAGCGCATGGCGCTGTTGCAGCAGTTAGCCCCACTGCAAGCGCAAACGCCGGACGAGGGATTCAAGGCGCTGTTGCAGACAATCCAACTGTCACTGGTAGGCGGCGACCTGGCGAAACTCGGTAGCAACCTGGAAGGGCTGTATCAGCAGGTGTGGGAGGCTATCGTGGCCGGGGTAACGAATGTTGGTTCGTAGGGGCCGGTTTACCGCGCCCACCAGCCCATTCATGGGCGCGAGACGTGGTGCAGCGCGATGCCAGGGCCAACCCGCCACGAGCAGACGCGCCCATGAATGGGCTGGTGGGCGCGGTAAACCGGCCCCTACGTGATGACGCGAGTAATTTGTCAATGCGCATAATCGGCTGATGTGTACGGTACCGGCCCCTACGTGATGGCGCAATGAATTCGTTAATGTGCATTATCGGCCAGTCTTCCTGGATGTCAGCAAGCCATCAGCCGCCCTTGTCGCCATTGATAGTACGATGCATTAGGAGCCGAATTATGACGATTTCCATATTCATTTCGTACGCGCCGGAGGACGCCGAGTGCGCGGAGACGATACGCAATGGTTTAGAGGGCAGGGGTTATAGCGTGTGGCGCGCTCCTGACTATCCTACACCTACCGATGCGTCGTATGCGTATGTCGTCGAAAATGGCATCATGGGTAGCGCCGCTGTGCTGCTGGTGTGGAGCGCCGCGCGCTTTGATTGGGGCAGGCGTCACCTGGCCTTCGCGCAGCGCCTGGGCAAGCCGGTTGTGCCGGTTGTGTTGATGGCGCTCGATGAGACGCCACTGCCGGGCACGCTGCTGGCCGAGCCGCTCGTGGCTGATCCGGGAGCGTGCGGCGAGATTGTAGCACAGGTGTTGCCGTTGCTACCCGCGCCGGAGAGCGAAGATCCGTTGCTGGCGATGTGCGAACTGGCGGCGCACGAGTATGTCCGCAACCGCAAGCAGGCTATCGAGCTGGCCGCCGCAATGGTGCAGCGCGGGGAACACAGCGCGGAGACGCTGGCAGTTCTGGAATACCTGGCCCACAACGACTTGATGAACGGCGTGCGCGAGAACGCTCAGGCTGTACTGGACGCGCAGCCAGGGGCGGTGCGTGCTAATGGTACTGCCTCTGATAAGTCGGCCCCGACTCCCACGCCTGTGCGCTCGCCGGGCGCTGAGGCCAACGTGAAGCGCCACCAGTTCCGGGTGCGCTGCAAGAACGGACATATCAATACCTTCGATAAGCATGTGGCCTGCGCTCAGCGCACGAAGGTAGCGCGCGATATACCGCGAGGGCTGCGCGTGACGCTGGACGAACTGGTGCTGACCTGCCCCGTCTGCCAGGTCGAGATGGCCGTTGATATCGACTGCGAGGGCTACTGATGAGCGAGCAGCTTCCAGGTCCAGGGCAGGAAACGGACGATGCAGACAATGCAGACAGTGTAGACAATGCAGACAATGCAGACAATGCAGACGACCTGCCCCTCTACGAGGCGCGAGAGCCATCCGCGGCGGCTCGCCGCGCCAACACGCTCTTCGACGACATGCAGGGCAAGCAGATCGACAATGTGAACGAGTCAGGCAGGGCGTTGATCGAGCGCATCGCTACCTTTCTCGGCGTGTTGTTCGGCCTCTCGATCCTGAGCAACACCTTCCCGCCTGCCTACCTCAAAGGCAACACGCCCGTCAAGGTTCTGCTGATCGCCGCGCTGGGTTTTTACCTGCTGGCAATCGGGGCCGCGTTGTGGGCCACGCAGGTGCGCTATTACCGGCGCTATACCTACAACGCCAGCCGCTCGCAAGCCGAGTTGACGCGCAACGTAGGCCGCAAACTCGGATGGCTGCGAGCGGCGCACATCCTCTTCGCCCTGGGCACGGTCGTCCTGGCGGCGCTGCTCATTATCATCATCTGGAACGTATGACCAGCCAGCCGTAGTCTTTGTACGGGCGGGGGCGGATGATGCGGGGCGGTGGGGACCCTTGCGGTCGCCCTTCCCCTTTGGCGCTCCCAAAGACGCCAGCTACACGCCCACATCCTCCAGCACCCGCGCTGTGTAGTCCTCGTAGTCGGGCAACTGGCGCTCGTAGTCGCTGGTCATCAATGGTGATGAGACCATGAAGTCAGCCGAGGCGCGGTTGCAGGCCACGGGGATGTTCCAGACGACGGCGATACGCAGGAGCGCCTTCACGTCCGAGTCGTGCGGCTGCTGCGTCAGCGGGTCCCAGAAGAAGATCAGCAGGTCGATCTCGTGTTCCGAAATCTTGGCTCCGATTTGCTGGTCGCCGCCGAGCGGGCCGCTCTGCAACTTATGAATCTTCACGCCGAGCGTTTGCTCGAGCAGTTTGCCGGTTGTTCCGGTCGCGTACAGCTCGTGCTTTGCCAGCGCGAGCTTGTTGTACGCCGCCCATTCCAGCAGATCGTGTTTCATATTATCGTGCGCCACGAGGGCGATGCGTTGCTTGTGTTCGAGTGTCATGGTTGACCTTTCTATAATGTTCGCGTCACCGCTTCATCTCGGCGAAGACGCGAGGTAATGCACACAGCATGTTACATGCATACCGGTTAACCTCTTCCGGCAAGCATGAAATTCTTTCAGGCTTTGAGAAGCGCTACTTTGCACAAGGGTATCATTCACGAGGCGATAGCCACATCGATGTGGTAGGGGAGAGTTTGTCATGGCTGACTCATGCGTTCTCTGCGTTCTCGCCAGCCGTCTCACGCCAGGTCTTCCTGTTGAAGGAAAGTTGCCTCTATTCCTTTGTCTTTTGTCTTACAGCCCTATTATACCATATTATGCGCCCATTTTTGCCAGATTTCCTTTTTCGGGTATCTGTAGGGGCGCGATTATGAATTTAACCTTTCAAGACCGGCATGTCATTCTGATATGAATTTAACCTTTCAAGACCGGCATGTCATTCTGATATGAATTTAACCTTTCAAGACCGGCATGTCATTCCGATATGATTTTTGCCTTTCAAGACCGGCATGTCATTCTGAGCGCAGCGAAGAATCTTACTCGCCGACCCCTGAGAGATTTTTCGCTGCGCTCAGAATGACATATTACCGATGTTGGTCGTGAAACTTCATTATCGCGTCCCTACAAATGTTCAACGAATCTTCCCACTTGCTTAATTCCGAGTTGGCTAGTAGAATATAAACCGGAAGCAGATTGTTGTTACTCTTAGGGACTGAAGAGTAGCAGAGCTACGAACACAAATCTTTGTAAAGATAGTCTATTTGGGAGGTATTGAAGAATGTCTGGAACGGAAACGGCGGCGACGGCGAGCAGCGCCGCGCCGGGTTACGCGCATCCAGAGGTGCTGGTGGAGACGAGCTGGGTGGCGGAACACCTGAATGATCCCACCATTCGCCTCATCGAGGCTGATGAAGATGTATTGCTGTACGAAATTGGCCATCTTCCGGGGGCTGTCAAACTTGATTGGCATGTCGATGTGCAGGACCCGCTTGACCGCGATTTCATCGATCAAGCGGGCTTCGAAAAGCTGATGAGCCACTGGGGCGTCGGCAACGACACCACCATTGTGCTGTACGGCGACCGCAACAATTGGTACGCGTGTTACAGTTTTTGGCTCTTCAGTATGTTCGGCCACACCAACATGAGGATCATGAATGGTGGCCGTTCGAAGTGGGAGGCCGAGGGACGCCAGTCGACCAAAGACATCCCACACTTCCAGGCCACGACCTATCACGCACCGGCCAGGGATGAGTCGAATCGCGCCTACCGCGACGACGTGATGGCGGGCCTCAAAGAAGCCAACCGCCGCCTGATCGATGTGCGCTCCCCGCAGGAGTATACCGGCGAGCTGCTGCACATGGTCAACTATCCACAGGAGGGCGCTCAGCGCGGCGGGCATATCCCGACCGCCAAGAGCATCCCCTGGGCGACGGCGGCCAACGCCGACGGCACCTTCAAGTCGGCTGATGAACTGCGCCAGATTTACGGCGGCAGGGATATCCAGCCGGGCAACGATGTCGTCACCTACTGCCGCATCGGCGAGCGTTCCGCGCACACCTGGTTCGTACTGACACGCCTGCTCGGCTACCCGCAGGTGCGCAACTACGACGGCTCGTGGACGGAGTGGGGCAACCTGGTACGCGCGCCCATCGAAAAACCGTAAGACTCATTCGTAGTAGTCCGTCAAGGTTCATAGTAACCATGTTGCCTGTCATGCTGAGCGCAGCGAAGAATTTGATTCGCGGGCGTGTCAAACCTCCCATCAGGGACAGATTCTTCGCTGTGCTCAGCATGACAGGGCCGGATTTGATCGGTAAAAATGTTACTGTGCTAATGGGCGCGGTAAACAGTCCCCTACGAAGGACTGAGGCGGTAACTAAAGTTTGACGATGGAAGAGGGAACATGGTATGGATCGTCAAGAAGCAATCGAATTTTTAGTAGATCACTACGAGAACCCGCGCAACAATGGGCCGCTGGATCACTCAGATGTGAGCGTGACGGGTGGCAATCCTGGCTGCGCGGACGTGATAACGATGCACGCGCGTTTTGGTGAAAACGGCAAGCTCGAAGCCGTCAACTGGGAGGGCGAGGGCTGTACGATCAGCCGCGCAGCCGCTTCATACGTCACAGAGATGACGGAGGGCATGACGGCGGAGGAGGTCGAGAACCTGAGCTTCGAAGACCTGATGGAGCAGCTTGGCCGCGAGCTGGTCATGACGCGCCCCACATGCGCCACACTGGCGCTCGGCACGCTCAAGCAGGGTATACACGAGTATCACATGCACAAGAGAGCGGAAGAGTCATAAACTTTACCTGTTGTCGTCCAGGTGGTACATGACACGCCACTCTGCCAGCATCGCCAGAGCCTTGCGTAGCAATGCCTGGTGTGCCGGGTCGAGCAGCCAGCGACTCACGCCCGATGGGTGCGGCAGGGGCAACAGCAGCATTCCGTCTCGTTCGGATGCGCTGCCGATGACCTCCTCTAATCTGACTTTTCCTAGAAATGCCTCTATCGCCATCGCCCCAACCAGCAGCGCCACCTTCGGCTGGAGCAGGCGCAGTTCTTCGTCGAGATAAGGTCTGCACAACGCCACCTCCGGAGGCGAGGGCCGTCTATCGCCATTGCCGCGTGGGTTGCGTCCTGGGTCGCAGTGAGTCAGCGAACTCAGGTAGACGTGCTCGTGCAGGAAGCCGGGCGGAAAACCTGCCTGCTCCAACCACTTTTGCAGGATGCTTCCGCCCGGCCCGCTGAAAGAGCGCCCATTCGCCACGGAGCGATGGCCGGGAGCCTGGCCGATCACGATCATACGGTCTGTGGCGCGACCACCCACGAGAGGGCGCGCGACCGGGATGTAGCCCTGCTGCTCGCATAGGCGACACGCCAGGATGCGCTGTTGCAAGACAACGATAGCCGCCTGCTTGCTGGCATCCTCGCTACTCGGCAACGTTTGCTTTGTCATAGCCAAGGCTTGGGCGCTGGTAGTGACCCTCCAGGTGACGATACTGCCCCCGGTAATAGGCAAGTGGCACCCTTGCCTCCGAGATGTGAGGCATGTGCGAGTTGTTTCCTATAGCCATGACATCTGGCCACTCGGTGAGCGTGCTTTGCGCCTTATCAGCCGGGTTCATGTAGTAGGCCATGCCGTCCGTCCCCATCGCTTCTACCTGGCCGAGAAAGATAGCATGATCGCCGCCGGGGTATTCCGCCACGATGCGCGCATCGATGAAAGCCAGCACGCCGTCCAGGACGGGCGCTCCGGTCGCCGCGACATGATACGGGGCGTTGCAGAAATATTCGTAGCGCTCGGCTGAGTTTGTGGCGAAGCAGCGCGACAGTTCTTCTTGCTGGTCAGTCAGGAAATTGACCGCGAAGCTGCCACTTGAGCGCAGGTAGGCGAGCGTGTGACTCTTCAAATCGACACAAATCAAAACCAGCGGCGGCTCCAACGAGACGGAAGAGAAAGAGTTGACGGTCAGGCCGGAAAGCCCTTCATCGCTCTTCGTGGTAACTATGGTGACGCCCGTTGGGAATTGCCCCATCACCTGCCGGAAAAAATCTTGTTCAGCGGACATGTCCAGGTAATCCTTTATATGTGAGTATGCATAGATACTGGCTCGTCATTGAGAGTATTTCTTCTTCGTAGTATCATCCTCTCTACGTGTCTTGTCAACTGTACAGAAGGCCAGTACCGCCCCCGACCCACGCCAAGGGCGACCGCGAGGGTCGCCCCTACAAAGACACGGCGCGCGCCGACCTCGTAGTCTTTGTACGGGCGACCCTCGCGGTCGCCCTTCGTCTCTTTATTGACACTCCGCCGCATCTGCGTGTATATTACTTCTTGTTAGGTACGGTTCAAATGAACTTGACAGGTGCTCATCACCAGAAAAGCTCCGCCCTGTCATGCTGAGCGCAGCGAAGCATCTCTGTGCCCAGCTAGAGAGATGCTTCGCTGCGCTCAGCATGACATTGTGCGATGGTGCAAACTGTCAAGGACTTTTCTTCAGAATTGAACCATGCCTTACACTTAGATGTTTTCGCCGGGTGGCCCGGGTATGTTTGCCCGGGCAGAATAGGGAAGTCGGTGCGAGTCCGACGCAGGCGCGCTACTGTAACTGGTCAGCCAATCAGCCGCTCATTGGGGGCGTTTCGCCACTGTCCCGCCAGGGATGGGAAGGCCGCTCGATTGACGTTCGCAGCCAGAAGCCAGGAGACCTGCCCGGTGAAGTTTGCTCACGCTCCTTCGCGTATGAGGAACGAGCCACCGGGATAGGCATACACGTTGCGTGACAGATCACGCACGAACTTCCTGGTCACTCTCGATCTCGCGCGAGGTGACAGCGAGCGTTGCATTGTCTCGGAGGTTCGAACCATGCGCTCCCATGTCATCTCATCCCATGTTTTGCCCCGCGTGTTGTTGCCCCTGCTCGCACTGGCGTTGCTGCTGCTTGCCGGGTGCGGTAGTGGTAGCACAACGGGTGCTACCGCAACACCTGTCCCATCGGCAACCGCGACCCAAACGCTTACCGCGCTGACCCAGGATGCCTACGGCGTGCCAATCGCCTACCCAACCAGCGCGCCGCAGCGTATCATCTCGCTGACACCCAACATCAGCGAGATACTCGGCGTGCTGCACCTGGAGGGCCGCGTCGTCGGCATCGACTACTACACCAACTATCCCGCCGACCTGACCTCGCTGCCGAAAGTCTCGGATGTCAACGGCAAGTACAACGTCGAGCAAATCGTCGCGCTCAAGCCCGACCTGGTCATCAGTTATGGTCAGGACACGAAGCAGTACGATACGTCGCTGCAAAACGTTGGCATTCACGTGGTCGATCTACCCGCCGGGAGCCTCACGCTGGTGCTCCAGGAAATCGTCACGGTGGGTAAACTAACTTTCACACAGGCGACCGCGACAACAGTGGTCAACCAGCTTCAGCAGCAGATCTCCCAGGTCAAAGCAGCAGTGGCAGGTCAAACTGCCCCGAAAGTGATGATCGA
The DNA here is from genome assembly GCA_963731975.1 of uncultured Chloroflexia bacterium. Classification (GTDB taxonomy): domain Bacteria; phylum Chloroflexota; class Ktedonobacteria; order Ktedonobacterales; family Ktedonobacteraceae; genus CAVSXS01. The sequence continues at coordinate 640,315 of CAVSXS010000001.1, forward strand.
GCTGGACGACAGCACGCCCGGCAAGCCGTATGTCTTCGGCGGCGGCTCGTTTGGCGACGAACTCGTGCAGGATGCCAACGGGGTCAACATCTTCCACGCCAACACCACCAATGGCGGCTTCCCGCAGGTCACGGACGAGGCAGTCATCAGCGACAACCCGCAGTTCATCGTGTTGACCGAGGACCCGGCCTATGGCGGCGATGTCAACGCCGTCTACAAGCGCCCGCATTGGAGCGGCATCACCGCGCTGGTCATGCACCAGGTCTACCGCATCAACCCCAACCTGGTCGGGCGACCCGGCCCGCGCCTGGTCGAGGGCCTGCAATGCCTGGCACAGATCATCCACCCGAAGCAGTTCATCGCCGCGCTGCCAGCGTATTGCACAGGCACGCTATGATGTATCGAGAATGTCGTAGGGACAGGGGGAGGATGCGTGGAGTGGTGGGGGCCTTGCGCCTGTCCTGGTAGAGACAGCGATTCGCTCTCGACCGCGACCAGGGCAGGCGAGGACAGGCGCAAGGCCCCCACCACCCATCCACTCTTCCCCCTGTCCCTACGCATGGGAACAACCTACCTTTGTGAGAGTAATGGTATCTAAAATTCAATTCAATACGATGCTCAAGCGCATCCAGGCATTGCCAGCGCCGTCAATATTGGCGGCACTGGCGGTTCTGCTGCTTGCCGCCGTCTTCCTGGGGGCCAGCTTCGGCTCGACGGCCATCCCCGTCGACGTCATCGCGCGCATCTTGCTGAACGGGACGGGGCTGTTCCACTTCGCGCGGCAGTGGGACCCCACCGATGAGTTGATTATCCTGCAACTGCGCCTGCCGGTCGTCATCGGTGCGGGGCTGGTCGGCATGGCGCTCTCCGTGGCCGGGGTGCTGTTTCAGGGGATGCTGCGCAATCCCCTGGCCGATCCGTACCTGATCGGTACGTCGTCCGGCGCGGCGCTGGGTGCGGCTATCGCCTTCGTCCTGCCGTATGACACGATCTACGGCGCGTATTTTCCCCTGACGCCCGTGCTGGCCTTCGCGGGCGCGATGCTGACGGTATTGTTCGTGTACGCCGTCGCGCGCGTCGGCGGGCAAACGCCGGTGGTGACGCTGCTGCTGGCCGGGGTGGCCATCAATGCCGTGTTGGTCGCCTTTCAAACGCTGCTGCTCACGCTCAGCCCGCGCGCGCAGTTCGGCCTGCAAAGCCTCTTTAGCTGGCTATCGGGCGGCGTCGCCGTGACGACCTGGACGCCCGTCGTGATCGTCGGCGTGATTATCCTGGCCGCGTTCGCCTGCGCCCTGCTCTTCTCCGGTGTGCTGGACGCCTTCGGACTGGGCGAGGAGAGCGCGGCACACCTGGGCCTGCGCGTCGAACGCTACAAATTGCTCATCATCGTGGTTGGGTCGCTGCTGACGGCGGCTGCCGTCTCGATCAGCGGGCTGATTGGCTTTGTCGGGCTGGTCGTGCCGCACGTGATGCGCCTGCTGCTGGGGCCGCGCCATCGCCTATTGCTGCCAGCCTCGGCCCTGGCGGGTGCCATCTTCCTGATCCTGGCCGACCTGCTGGCTCGCGTGGTGATAGCCCCCGCCACGTTGCCCGTGGGCGTCTTCACGGCGCTTGTCGGCGCGCCCTTCTTCCTGTTCCTGCTGCGAAACAGCAAGCGAGTGTACCGATGGTAGACAATACAACCGCGGGGACACAATTCATTGCGCCCAATGAATCTTCTCCATTGCTGGACATCAAGGGCATCACCTTTGGTTATGGTCGCAAGCCACTACTCTACGATGTGCATCTCTCCGTCAAAAGCGGCGAGATGGTCGGATTGCTCGGACCCAACGGCTCCGGCAAGACCACGCTGCTGCGCCTGGTGAGCGGCGTGCTGCAAGCGCAGAGCGGGACGATCGTACTGGATGGGCGAGAGACGCGCAGTTGGGGAAGGCGTGGCATGGCGCAGCGCGTCGCCGTCGTGCCGCAGGAACTGCCGGTGCCTTTCGCCTTCACCGTCGAGCAGATGGTGCGCCTGGGACGCACGCCCTATCTCAACCTGCTCGGTAATTTGACCATCGACGACCTGCGCGTCGTGCGGGACGCCATGCGCGCCGCCGATGTCGCGCCCCTGGCGGCGAGCATCTACAACGAACTGAGCGGCGGCGAGCGCCAGCGCGTCATTATCGCTATGGCGCTGGCGCAGCAGCCCGCGCTGCTGCTGCTCGACGAGCCGACGGCGCACCTGGATATCCGCTACCAGGTCGATGTGCTTGAGCGCGTGCAGCGCCTGAACCGCGAGACCGGCCTGACGGTAATCGCCGCCATGCACGACTTGAACCTTGCGGCGCGCTATTTCCGGCGGCTCGTGCTCTTCCAGCGCGGCGTAGTGGCCGACGGCGGACCCGCCGAAGTGCTGGAAACCGGCCTCCTTAGGCGCGTCTACGGCGTACACGTGCAGGTGGGCATCCTGCGCGGCGCGCAACACCTGAGCGTGCTGCCGCCTGGAGAGCCTGTAGCCTCCGAGGATGCACAGGAAGAGACGCCGCCTCGCGTGCATGTCATGGCCGGCGGCGGCTCCGGCGAGGTGCTGATGCGCGCCCTGGCCGACGCGCGTATCCCCTTCAGCGCGGGTCCGCTAAATATCGGTGACAGCGATCACACCCTGGCGCTGCGCCTCGCGCGCGAAGTCATCACCGAGCAGCCCTATACGCCCATCTCGCAGCATGTACATGAGCAGGCGAGCGCCCGCCTTGCCCAGGCTGCCTTGCTGATCGTCTGTCCCATGCCCATCGGCCCCGGCAACCTGGCGCTGTTGCAGGAGGCCCTCGATGCTGCGCGGCACGGTACGATAGTGCTCATGCTGGCTACCAGCAACGGTAATGCGAGTATACAGCATGTGGTTGATGAGGCGGAGGATGATAAAGTGCGGCGCAGCGGGATAGCGGATCGTGATTATACGCAAGGAGATGGCGTGCGAGCGGTAAGGGCGCTGTTCCAGGTCGGCGCGCAAATTGTGGAGTCAGTCGGAGAAGTGATAGACATTGCCAAAACCTATGCTATACTTTGAAGAGGGTCGATGAAAGACTATGGAATGCAGCCGCACACATCGCGTCAGCACGCACTCAAGCCTACCCTGCGAGTAGATATGGACGAGCAAACGAAGGCCACTGTGATATTACGCTTACCCTCGACCCTCAGCGCGTTTAGCGAAGGCAAAAGCCAGCTCCTGCTCAACGCGGAAACAATCGAGCAAGTATTTGATGCCCTCAAGCAGAGCTTTCCCCAGGTGTGGGAAAAGCTCTGTGATGAGCAAGGCAATGTTCGCAGGCAGTTCAATATCTTCGTGAACAACCAGCTTGTTACTTCGCTGCGCGACGATGCTATCTCGTTGCGATCAGGGCAAGAAATCATTGTGCTGCCCGTTCTCACTTCGACATGATCTTCAAATGTGCTCCTATGCGCCGGAGAAAGATGACATTTCTTTCATCATGGGAAGTTTGAAACAGACTGAACCATAGAACATCTTGTATTTTTGCTAGAACTCGTGCATAATGCAGCAAATACGTTGAGGAGGCACGTAGTCCATGCTGGCAAAAGTACAAAGCTGCGCGGTGATTGGGCTGGAAGGCGCGCTGGTCGAAGTTGAAATCGACCTCTCCAATGGACTCTCGGCATTTACCATCGTCGGGCTGCCCGACGCGGCGGTCAACGAATCCAGGGAACGGGTGCGCTCGGCCATCAAGAATAGCGGCTGCCTCTTCCCCTACAAACGCATCACCGTTAACCTCGCTCCCGCCGACCTGCGCAAGGAAGGCCCGGCCTACGATCTTCCTATAGCCATCGGGATACTGGCAGCTTCCGAGCAGATCAACCAGGACGAGCAGTTGGGGCAGTCACTCTTCCTGGGTGAGTTGTCGCTGGACGGCACGGTGCGCCACACCAACGGCATCCTACCGATGGTTGCACTGGCGAGCGACAAGCACGTCAAGACCGTCTTCGTGCCAGCCTCCGATGCGATGGAGGCGGCGTTGATCCGCGAGGTGGACATTTATCCCGTGGAGACGCTGGGCCAGCTTGTGATGCACCTCAACGGTGATCGGCGTATCGAGCCGTATATCCCCGATCCTCACCTGCTTGACTACTCCGACGCTGTCTTCTACGGCCAGGACATGGCGGCGGTACGCGGGCAGGAGCACGTCAAACGCGCGCTAGAAGTGGCGGCCAGTGGTGGGCATAATATCCTCATGAGCGGCCCTCCCGGTTCGGGCAAGACGCTGCTGGCGCGCTCGACGCCATCTATTCTGCCGCGCATGATCATCGATGAATCGCTCGATGTCACCAAGATTTACAGCGTGAGTGGGATGCTGCCATCCGACATGCCGTTGATGTTGCAACGCCCGTTCCGCGCTCCGCACCATACCATCAGCCACGCCGGGCTGGTCGGTGGTGGCCGCATCCCGCGCCCCGGCGAGATCAGCCTGGCCCATCGCGGCGTGCTCTTCCTCGACGAACTCCCCGAATTTGGGCAGAACGTACTGGAAGTGCTGCGCCAGCCACTCGAAGACAAGGTCGTCACCATCTCACGCGCGCAGGGAACCATCACCTATCCCGCCAACTTCATGCTGATCGCCGCCATGAACCCCTGTCCCTGCGGCTTCTACAACGATCCGGTGAAGGAATGCACCTGCTCGGCCACGTCCATCGCGCGCTACCAGAAGCGCATTAGCGGCCCCCTGCTCGACCGCATCGACATCCACGTCGAAGTTCCGCGCGTCGATTACGAGAAGCTGGCCGACAAACGCCAGGTGGAGAACTCACAGACGATCCGCAAGCGCGTGCAAGCTGCCCGCGAACAACAACTCAAACGCTTCGAAGGTACGCGCCTGACCTGCAACGCCGAGATGGGTCCAACCGAAGTGCGCGCCTACTGCGAAACCGATCTAGCCGGCGAAAAACTCATGAAAGCCGCCACGCAACAGTTGCATTTGTCAGCGAGAGCGTATCACCGCGTGTTGAAGCTGGCGAGGACGATAGCGGACCTGGCGGGCAGCGACATGATCGCGCCCAACCACATCGCGGAGGCGATCCAGTACAGGCCGAGGGTGGGGATGTAATGGCGCGTCAACAATGTTGCGTTAATCATAAGCGTGCTGCAATGTATTTAACACACAGCACGCTTTTTCGTGCATAGGACACGACACGTAGATTTCAACCATCATCTGAGTTGATTTGCGCGGTCATAAGCCTTCTTCGCCTCTTTGCGACGCCCGAGATTCTCGAGTGCCACACCTTTGTTGTACCAGGTGCGAGCATCGTTTGGATTCAGTGCCAGGAGGCTGTCGTAGGCTCCAACGGCATCTTGAAAGCGTCCTAGACCCACGAGTAAATTGCCTTTGTTATATAGGGCGAGGGTGAAGTTGGGGTCTAAAGCTAAAGTGCGGTTGTAGGCTTCCAGGGCGTCCTGTTGATACCCCAGGTTCTTCAGCATGCGGCCCTTATTGTACCACGCGAGGACGAAATTGGTGTCCAAAGCTACAGCCTGGTTGTAGGCTGCAAGAGCCTCCTGGTAACGTTCCATCTCGCCGAGCGCATTACCCTTGTTGTTCCAGGCGTTGACGTATTTGGGATCGAGAACCAATGCGCGGTCACAGGCGATCAGGGCCTCCTGGTAGCGTCCAAGACTCAAGAGCACATTGCCCTTGCTGCTCCAGGCAATAGCGTTGTTGGAGTCCAAAGCCAGAGCGCGCTCACAGGCGTCCAGCGCCTCCTGGTAGCGCCCAAGATTCCTGAGCGCATTACTCTTGTTGTTCCAGATGTTGCCGTCGTTAGGGATAATAGCCAGGGCGCGGTTGTAGAACGCCAGCGCCTCCTCGTATTGCTTCAGCCCGGCAAACGCAATACCCATGCCAAAGTGGGCACTCGCGTCGGCGGAGTCAAGCCGGAGTGCCTGGTTGAAAGCAGCAAGGGCTTCCTGGTAGTGACCCAGGTTGTTGTGTAGATTGCCCTTCTTGGTGTAAGCCTCTGCACTGGCGGGGTTGAGTCGGAGTACCTGGTTGTAGGTAGCCAGCGCCTCTTCGTATCGGTTCAACCCGCTGAGCACATCACCCCTGCTGGTGTAGGCCAACATATCGGTAGGGTCAAGCTGGATGGCTCGGTCGAGAGCTTCTAGCGCTTCCCCGTGGCGTCCCAGATTATTGAGAGTAAAGCCCTTTCCAACGTAATATGGCGCGTAAGTGGGGTTGAGTTGGATGGCATGGTTGAAGGCGTCCAGGGCTTCAGCATCGTGCCCACTCTGGATATGAGCTAGAGCTGCTTTCTCCCATGCTTCGGGACGATCAGGTACGTTAGCAGGTTTGGTAGCCGTTTGCGAGGGCGCGGGACTCCCAGGCTCCCAGGTGTCGATTTCTTCGGGACGATCAGGTACGTTAGCAGGTTTGGTAGCCGTTTGCGAGGGCGCGGGACTCCCAGGCTCCCAGATGCCGATGGATCCGGCTGAAGCGAACCAATGCTCCCGCTCGTAGCCTCTAAGCATCCCAAAGGATACACCATTAGTTCGTAAGAACTCTAAAGCAGCATTCATAATGGCGTTGTACGAGGGGTTTTGGCGGATTGATGCGGATGAGCTGAGAAGCTCCCAGATTAAGCGGGACGCTCCGTAGACTGCCCAGCTACCAACCGGGAGTACAGCTTCAGCAAGAGCCGCCAGAAAGCCATCAGGATTGGAAGAAGCAAATGGATACAGATCTCCCATCATTTGCCAGATTTCTTCTGGATTATCTGTACTCGCTTGCTGATTGAGTTCTGATCTGCCATAGCGCTCCATCAGGCTAACGATATTGCCCGGCAGCGCGGGTTGCTGGTGACGATCATTGAAAAATCCCATACTTCCGGTTCCTTCTCTTCATTTGCCGATTCTGTGCGACATTCTTGAGCCTATTTCGGCTGAAACACTTTCTCTATGCTAGTTTTCCTATCCGAGGACATCATCGAGCCTGACACGCGAAGCATATTGGGCCATGAGCTTCAGTGCTTCACGATAGAGCTGAGATGGAAGCCCCACCTGTTCGCAGGCTGTTGCAATCGTACGGAGTCGGTGAGTTACCTCTCGAACAGAGCCATCAACAGGCGCAGCCGGGTGCATTGCAAGACTGGCACCGAGCGAACTTGTATAACCATTCACGATCCATGCATCGGCTGGGGATGGTTGACGGTTGCGCATCTGTAGAACGAGGTAATTAGAATGTAACACATCGATACTCTTCTGGTAAAAGAAGAGTGCAGTACCGAAGTCGTTATAGCCGTAACGCTCCTGTCCGCCTTGACCAATCGTCTCGCAACTCCCGTAGTAGTTTTCGACCATCCGTCTAAATCGTTCCTCACTACGAGCGAGCCACTCATCATCTGAAAGGCTATTGTCTATCGGGTCGGTTTCATCAGGCGCTGGCCCGGCTGATTGTTTTCTTTCCTTGCGATTGAAAAATCCCACGTAAAACTACCTTTCCGCCTTTCGTATCACGATTGCATTTCTTAGATTCTATCCTCTACTTGAATAGCCTTACTAGAGCGCCTGACTATCGGCACACCATGTTTCTTGTCAACAACTGTCCATGGCGATTCAGGTCTGCCTCCTATAAGCCACATTGCCAAAACAACTGGCCAAACGAGTGCCTTTCCATAACTCACAGTATGCCACTGTAAGTTCATGGCGAAGTATCTGAATCGATATCCACTTGGTATACCCCACATAACCAGAAATCCCAACCCGGCGCGGTGCATAGATACCCATTTGCTAACACAAATACCTACAAACCACGTTAATATGATGACGGTTCCAAAGTCCATGTGATTATCTCCCGTTCTTAATATCACTACACATCCGATAGTATCCACTCACTCACTTTTGGTAAAACCATATTACTATCTGCATTCTCAAAATGATTTCAGTCATTTTCCTTCTATGAGCCCCTCTGAAGAGTCTTTTAGATCATCAGTTGGCGAATGGATGTCTCTGTGTTTTTGAAAGACAGAGACATCCACTCTGTAGAAACGGTTACTTTTTAGGCTTGTCTTTCTTTGCGCTCTCGAGAGCCTTCTTCCCAAGCTCACGAATTGTCGCAGAGTTGTCCTTCTTGGGGTATTTCTCGATTGGATGCGGTCTCTCTCTTCTCCGACTTCGTCTCTCCGCCAAATGGCATTCAGATCACCTCCTTTCTGTCGAGTATACGTAAGGTCAGATTTATCGATAGAGGATCGAGTACAAAAACCGCCTCTCTATCCTGATTGTTGATATGGGGAAGGAATGGATATTACTTATGAAGCCATAACTTGCTCTTGCGTTTGGCTTTCTTTGTGGTTACTGATGGTTATGAGGACCGGGGCCGACCGTTCCGCCAACGCCTTTGCACAATGGGCATGTCACGCGCTCCTTTATAACCGCGAACCTTTTAGGATCCACATTTCGCGTTTGTTCTATCCACCCATTGCCTCGACAGGTCGGGCATCTGTGACAGTTGTTGCAGCTTGGATTGTAACTAGGCATTTGATCGCTTCCTTTCGTATTCTTCTGCTCGTCGTTCTAGTGTTTCACGTTTACCGCAGAAGCAGTCAACTCTACTTGTCCAGTGCCGAAATGTGATTTTGTCACTTCTCGACAGCATAATATTGCTGTGTTTATTGATTAGCAATCAAAAATGGTGAATGTTTTCTACTAATTTTGACGAAAACAAGAATGACGAGTAACTATGTAACCCTGAACAGGTACTATTATCATAACTGGAAGAATTTTGCTCGTCGAGCTTCGGCTACTCTGATGGTATAGACATCGTGCTGATACTAATGTTAGAATTGGAAAACTAGCCAGACTATTATCATGTAGAGAGGATTTCTGTATGGTTGAGAAGCGCCTACGCTTCACTAACCAACCCATCACGCTGCGGCAGAAGCAGACATTAATTAATGTCTACCAACAAACGGGGAATATGAGCCTGGCGATGCGTGAATCAGGCATACACAGCCCTAGAACAGCATATTTATGGTGGCATCGTTTTTGTGAAGGAGGAAAGGCTGCGCTGCAACCGCACTCACATAAGCGCAAGACCCAAAAGCGTTTGCCCAATCACATTGTGGAGCAGATTTACCAGATTCGGAGCCAGGAACCACACTGGGGACGACGGCGAATTGCTGATGAGTTGACGAGGTACTATGGAGAGCAGGTTGTCAGCCCAGCAAGTGTTGAGGCGGTGCTACGCCGAGCCGGACTCTGGGAGCAGATTGCTCAATTAGCGCTCTCGCCTCAATCTGAGATTATCCCTTCCTGGCTGAATAGCGGGGTCGATTATGATCGATTGCTAGAGATAGTACAAATGGGCATCCGACTCTCAGTGCATTCAGAAGCACGAGCGGCAAGCCAGGTCCTGTATCAACAAGTTTGGAGGCCGCTTGAGGCTGATCTTAGCCTCTGCAATCGTCTGCTTGCCACCCGTAAGATAGGTAGCTGGCTGCTGTGTAGTAGATTGCATCTAGGACACAGCTTAATGAATAGTGGTCATTGGTCCCAGGCTGAGCGTCACTTGCACGAGATGATCGCCTGGATGCAGGAGCAGGACCATTCAATTGGGACATATCAGCATTCCTGGGAGGATGCGTCAGACTTCGTCAGCTTGCGCCGGGATGATATCTGGCTGGGATGCTATCAACACCTGGGACTGGTACTCGGTAAACAAGACGTAAATGCAGGCCTTGCTTATCTCCAGACGGCTCTGAATGGAATACAACGCTCCCATAAGCCTGTAGTGCCAGGAGATCAGACAATGATTGGTAGTCTAGAACGCGATCTCGCCAATCTCAAACTCAGACTGCGGCACTTCTCAGAGGTAGAGGTACGCCAGCACTTGCTCCATGCGCAGCAGAATGCTGAAGATAGCGGTGTGCTCGGTGTGCAGGCTTATACGCAGATAACATGGGGACGTCTATATGATCGCCTGGCGCGTGCAACAAATGATCGTGAGAAAAGTACGCGACACAGGCAGCGCGAGAACATGCAACGTTGTTTAGAGCAAGCAATCCAACTGGTGGAGGGAGAGCAGGAAGATCACGATCGACCCATGCGCCAGACCATGTGCTTTGTGGATACGGCCCAGCTTGCTCAGATACATGGGACACCGGTAGATGGTCAGCGATTGCAGCGTGCGGCTCAGAATTGTCTCGCGTATGGATATGGTCATCAGGCAGAAAAACTCCTTGCTCTGCCCGATTCCCATGTATGGTTACCAGTGGATATGCGGCAAAACCTGAGCTACTTTTTGCGAGAGGATAAAAGTTGAAGGGGCTGGCGAACCTGAACTAACTACTGTATTCGTTTCGAGCGTAGCCCATATACCCGCTCAGCCATCGTTTCCGCCGTTTCCATGACCTCCTTGAGCACTGGCTTTCTTTGGAAGAACAGCACCTCGCTGGCGGTTTCCTGGAAGGCGTCTGCGCTCAGGTTCAGGCCTTCGTAGACCAGGAGGAGCAGGTGCGAGCAGCGCGCGGCGCGTACCTTTTCCACTTTGCGTTTGAGGTAATCGGGATGCCAGAAGCCCACCAGTTCGATGAGGATTTTGCGCGCCTCGTCATCCTTGTCGGTCAGGACGAAGTCGGGGATCATGACGGTGTCTCCGAGCAGGAGCACTTCGCTCTCACGGTTGAGCAGCCAGTGTCCACGGCTGTCGCCAAACTTTGCCTCAAATTCAGCGGCGAAATCGGCTTCTAAGCGGCTATCGAAGAGGCCACTGCGTTTGAAGTGGCTGCGCAGCGAGCTGGTGTCATCCAGCCGGTAGGTCAATGGAGTGAAGGATGTTGGGGGATATACCTGCGCCGTCAGACGCCAGCGGTCGCAAAGGAGCAATGCGGGCATAAACGCTGCGAATGCCCGGCCATAGCGGGTCGTGGCATGGACAAAGGGTGAGATGGGACCGTCTAGTTCCAGGTGATAGCCTTCGCGTTCGGGCCTTGCCCAGAACATCAGTTTGAACAACTTGAGATACTTCCACAGGTCTTTGTAGTTCCCGGTGATGTCAATATGTAGCTGGCTGGCCCAGTAGAGTACTCCTCGTGCGAGTTCCAGGTTGTAGCGAGCCAGCAGGTGAGAACAACTCCACGCTGGACCCGCGTCCGTCAAAATAAAGTGTGCCGGTCGATCGGCGAACAGCGCCTCCTCGATCTGTTGCGGGCTGAGTTCCAGTTCGGCGGCTACGCCCTCCGCAATCTCCTGGTGCGTCTGCGCGTGAAAGACATCGGAGGCTTCGAAGACGGGGCCGTAAGCAAAGAGCCTCTCGCGGAGAACTGTTGGAGGAAGAGTGGTAACCGGCTGGGTAAATGTGGCAGCATCGGCCAGCACCTTCGCCAGCCCGCGAATCACAACATAATCCAGGCGATCTCCGATGTAAGCCTCCAGCGCCTTGTCCCAGGATGCCCGAGAGCGTCCAATCTGGCTCTGGAAGAGCGCGATAAGCTCGCTGGCTGTTTGTAGCCAGTGTGTGTCCTGTTCATCGAGGAGACCGATGGTGAGTCGATCGCGAGTACAGCGAAGTCGTGGCGTAATCAACTCAGCGGTGAGCATGTGGCGGCTCCTCCTGCTTTGGCCGGCGCCTCTGCGCTTTTCCCTCGTCGATGGTTCCGCGCACGATCACCTCGTAGAGCACGGCCTGCCGGTTCTCCACCTTGCGCAGCACACGACCCAGGCGTTGGATGTACTCACGCGCCCCGGCGGTGCCTCCCAGCACAATGGCGACCTTGGCTTCAGGCACGTCAACGCCTTCGTTGAGCACGCGCGAGGCGACGATAGCCCTGTACTGCTTCGACTGGAATCTCTCCAGAATCTGCTTGCGCTCAGCAGCTTTCGTTTCGTATGAAATGACCGGGATGAAATATTTGCTGGCGATCTGGTACGCTACAGCAGTATTCTCCGTAAAGATGAGCACCTGTTCCCCGCTATGTTCGCGCAAGAGACCCTCCAGCGCGTGGAGCTTCCCCTCGCAGCCTGCAAGGAGCCGCAGCATCCGTTGGCGAGCGAGCAGCGACCTCCTGGCGTCAGGGTCAAATGCTGAGCGCCGCGTGAGTTCGCGCAGCCAGCCCGCGCCATGTGTCCGCTGCAAGTGATGGCTGCGCACATATCCCAGGTAAAGCGCGTGGTCAGCAGCGTAGGCGGCACGTTCGGCCTCCGCCAGGTTCACGCGAACGCGCTCTGTGCGATAATAGGCCAGTTGCTCGCCGACCAGGTCCTCGATGCGCCTGGAGTAGACGATAGGCCCTATCAACTCATCGACCCGCCAGCGCCCATTGGTCTGCTCCTGCTCATCTGGATAGGTAGCGGTCAGCCCGAGGCGCGCAGGAGCGGGAGCCATCAGTGCCGCTTCTCCCCACGAAGGCGCTGGCAGGTGATGTACTTCGTCAAAAATGATCAACTTGAACTCTGCTCCCTGCTCCGCGATCAAATCACTGGCTGAATGGTAGGTTGTCACCGTGAGCGGCAGGATATGCTTTTCCCCGCCATAGAACACACCGATATCTGTCTGGAATGCGTTCACCAGCCGTGAGTACCACTGGTGCAAAAGGTCGATGGTTGGAGCCACGACCAGGGTGGATCGCCCAACACGGTTGATAGCGTTGATGGCGACGAACGTCTTGCCGGCCCCGGTTGGCAAGACAATGCTTCCGCATCGTGAAGAAGCCTCCCATGCATCCAGCGATGCCAGTTGATAAGCGTGCGGTTCGCGTGTCTCGTGAAGGGTACATGAAAGGGGTTTCCAGCGGGGAACCAGGTCGCGCATATCCTGTGCATGTATCCAGGGGAGGAGCGATGTATACCGGTACCCCTCGCAGCGCCATCGGCCTTTCACCCATTGAAAAGGGGCAGGTACACCTACTTGCTCATCGACACCGCCGATGACAAGCGTGCCTCCCTGGAAGAAAAGGGTCTTATTCGTTGCCATTTCGATGGCTTCAGGTCTAGACTTGACAGTACACCATGTAAGTATACCATACTTTAGCATGATGAACACTACAAAACTAGAACAAAGGTCTGGGATGTTACAACAACGGTCGCGCCCGCGCATGCAGATCACCCTGGCTTTTTTTGCCTTCATTTTGATTGGCGCAAACGATGGGGCGGTAGGGGTGCTGCTGCCGAGCATGATTGCGTACTATCACGTGGAGAAGGGCACGATCGGCTTGCTTTTTTTGAGCATGGCGGTCGGCTTCATCGCTTCGGCTTTTATGAGCGGGCTGCTGGTGGCGAAGCTTGGGCCTCGCCTGTTCTTAATGCTGGGTGCCGCTCTCATGCTGTTGACAATGTTCATCATCAGCCTGGAACCGCCCTTTCTCATGATGCTGGTGGTGTTCCTACCGCTCGGCTTCGGCGTTGCCATAATCGACGCGGGTTTGAATGCGTATATCGCGGGTTTCCCGCGTAACGCGGCGCTGCTCAATTACCTGCACGCCTTTTACGGCGCGGGCGCGTTGCTTGGCCCGCTCATAGCTTCTGGCCTGCTTGTGCTGCGTGTGGGTTGGAATAACGTCTATGATGTGTGGGTAGTGATGAGCCTTGTACTGGTAATCGGCCTCGGCGTTGTCTTTCGACGGCGCATCGTGGCCGCGCAAGCAGGACAAGAGGGACATGAGGGACATGAGGGACAAGAAGGCATCTCTACTGGCGCGGCAAGAACGGGGAGCAATGTTCTGCTGGATGCGCTGCGGCTGCACGTGGTCTGGATCGCCGCGTTGTTTCTGCTGTTTTATACCGGCACAGAAGTGAGCCTGGGCAATTGGAGCTACAGCTTTTTGACCGAGGCGCGCCATGGCCCGACCCTGCTCTCAGGATGGATTGTGAGTGGTTACTGGCTTGGTTTGACGCTGGGGCGTCTGCTCCTGGGATATATCGTACAAAGAGTGGGCAGCAAGCGGCTGATCGAGCTTTGTTTGTTGGGAGTGATCGTCGGCGTGCTGCTGGTCTGGCTGATACCGCTGGAAGGCGTGTCGGCGGGTGGTCTATGTTTCACGGGCTTCTGCCTGGGGCCGATCTTCCCCACCGTCATTGCACTGACCTCGCAATTGGTACCGTCTCGCCTGCTTGCCAGTGCGGTCGGCTTCCTTTCCAGCCTGGCGAGCATGGGTGTGGCCTTTTTCCCCTGGCTGGCCGGCAACCTGATGCAGCGCTTCGGCCTCTGGACGCTCCTGCCCTACGTAATCACACTTGCCATCGCCATGATCTTGCTCTGGGTGTTACTGCGAGCCTCGCGTAGGAATGTAGTGGCGACCTAGCTGCTCAGCACAGCGTCAACCAGCGCGTCGATCCCGGCAATATTGCCGATCAACTCCTGCGGAATGGAGTTACGAATCTACCTGTAGGCGTTGCTCTTCCAGGTCGAGTTCTCGTTCGACCCGGCGCAACACTTCATCATCGATGCGTCCTTGATCGCGGAGTCGAATGACGGCGGACCGCTCGGCATGGAGCGTCTCCTGGCGTAGACGGCGGTTAGCCGACATGGAATCCGCTTGTTGCTCATCTGCTGTATTGGCCCCTACCAGGAGTGCCTTGTAGTTCTCGATCTTCTCCTCGAAGGCGGAACGCAGGTGCGTCAGTTCCTTTTCGGATACCCAGTCCTCAGTAGACAGTTCGTCGAGCCGTGTCAGGGCGGCGCGGGCAGCGGCCAGGTGAGCCTGGGCATGTTCCCGTTCGTGCGCTCCGTCTTCTGGCAGGTGGAGCAGGCGTATCAAGGGACCCAGGCTCAGCCCCTGTCCCACGAGCGTCGCCAGGATGACACAAAAGGTCAAAAAGATGACCAGGTCGCGCTCTGGGAAAGGTTTACCACCTGCGATGGTCAGCGGTACAGCCAGCGCCGCTGCCAGCGACACGCCGCCGCGCATACCCGTCCAGGCCACGATCAGCACGTTGCGCCAGGCGGGAAGCGCTTCGCGGGAGTGCAAGTATTTTGAGAGCAGGCGCGATGGGAAGGCTGCCGGGATCACCCAGATGAAGCGAACGATAATGACCGTGAGGCAGACCAGCAGCGCATCCCAGAGCAAGGAAAGTGGCGAACGACTCGCAAGTGTTGCCAGGATACCGCGTAACTGCAAGCCGATGAGTAGGAACACCAGGCCATTTAGCAGGAACACAAGCACATTCCAGACGGCGTTGGCTTGCAACCGCGTGTTGGAGGAGAAAAAGCGTGACGACTGGCGGCTCAAATAGAGCCCTGCCGCCATAACAGCCAGCACTCCCGACACTCCGATAGCTTCCGCCAGGAGATAGGCCGCAAAAGGAGTGAGCAGTGTGATAGCAATCTCAATCGAGGCGTCGTCCAGGTGATGATGCAGCCACGCTACCGGCCAGCCCACCACCAGCCCGACGATCAGCCCACCGGCGCTGACGAGCGCAAACTGGAGGCTCGCCTGCCCCAACGAAAAGCTGCCTGTGACCACGGCGGCTACAGCAAAGCGATATACCACCAGGCCGGTAGCGTCGTTGACCATGCTCTCGCCCTCAATCACCGTCATCAGGCTTCGGGGTAGTCCGAGGCTCTGCGCGGTCGCACTGGCGGCCACCGCATCCGTCGGGGAGACTATCGCTCCTAGTACGAAGGCAACCGGCCACGGAAGACCTGCCAGTGTGTGGGCGACTACCGCAACAATCGTGGTAGTGACCAGCACAAGGCCGACCGAAAGCAGCAAGATCTGCCGGAGATTAATCCGAAACTCGCGCCAGGAGGTGAGCCACGCCGAGGAGTAGATGAGCGGCGGTAAAAAGAGAAACAACACCAGCTCTGGATTAAGATCGATGCTGGGCAGACCGGGAATGAAGCCGAGAATAAGTCCGGCAAGCACGAGTACGATGGCATAAGGAAGCTTGAAGCGCGATGACAGGGTAGCGAGGACAACGATGGCTACCAGAAGACTGAAGACCAGGGTAATCGTGTACGGCATTGAGAGTCCTCCTTTCCCACGCCATTGTTCTTTACGGCGATATTATAGTTCAATGATACAGCACGTGTTTTTCCTCGCAGGTATGTTGCAGCAGGGCTTCTAGCATGCACAAATTCGGGAACTGGACGATGGGAGCAGACATCCAATCCTTCTTCGTCCCTTGTGCTTTGATGACCAACCTCTCAGAATCAAGCGTGATCGCCTCTACCATCTGCCAGGGAAGTTGCTCTTCGCTTTTGCTGATGACGTGCTGGTTGAAGCAGAGGCCGGGGAACGTGATGGGTTTGTTGGCGGTGTAATCGGCTTGAGCCTGGGGAAGCAGGCGCTGAAGCATGTCGTACTCTACGGCTGCTCCCAGCTCCTGCACTTCGCTGATGATGCTTTTCAGGGTGATATCAGGGGCGTCGCGCAGCTTGAGCTTGTACCCGCCTGGGTGCGTTTTCGATTGTTTGGTGGTGAACCGTTGTATAAAGCGTACCTGCTCCCAGGTGACGACCTGCCGCTTGCGTCCTTCACTATAGATGAATCCGCCTGTATAGAGCGACACGACGATCTTGCGCCGGATGGGTGTCTCCAGCAAGTCATGATCCCGCAGCGTCCAGAAGACGGCGACGGGTACAACGAGCACGAAGAATACAGCCGTAATTCCTTCAGTGAGTGAGAAAGGGAGGATTGGATCGCTGAACTGAAAAACAAATAGGTAGATGAAAATTCCTTCAGCCAGCAACAGGAGAGGCGTTATTAAACAGAATGCCACGAGACCAGGCCGCGTCACTCGCGTGCGATACGCTTTGACAAACGTACCGGGCGCATCAGCCTCCTGGAACTGAGATGCATCTGACAAAAACTGCTGGATAGCCACCGGCTCGTTTTCCTTTCTACTCTCGACCTCAGGCGGGCTGCCGTATCTCGTCATACTGAACATACTCAACAAGCGCCAGGCAGAGCGCGGCGTTGGATACCTGCTGTAGCGGAACGATGGCCCATTGGCCGCGCTCTCCTTGTTTACTGATTACCAATGCGCTGCGCGTCTCATCGACCCAGCAGAGTTCGAGCTCTTCCCAGCGCAAGGCGCGCTCGTCCGATGTCGATAACATAGCCGTTCCCTGCACGCGCGGCAGCGTTTTCGAAATCGCCGGAAGAGTTGCTAGCGCGGGTCTATGATCGCCAGCAACACCTGTGGAGACAAGCTGGATTCCCTGCCGGTTCAGGGCGACCGGGCCAAATGTGACCGGCTTTCCCGCCGCAAAGTCTGCCAGGACTGCGGGCCAGAGGGTGTCGCTCACGGCACGCTCGATAGCCGGGCCGGGGTCTTCAAGCACGGAGTAACGGCTGCCTGCCGATGTGACTATCGTGTACGATGTGGCAAAGCTCACCTGCTGAACATTATTGACCTTGTTTTTCACAAAAAAGATATGACGGTGAACCTCTTGAATCTCGTTCCAGTGCGCTACTATCTCGATCTTGCGGCGCGTGTTGGCAACGCCATTTTCGAAGAGATAGACCCGTTTCTGCCCCCTCCACAGCTTTACTACGATGATCGCCAGACCGACTATGCTTAGCAGTAGAAAACCAACGCCCCACATCAGTACGGGGAAAAGATTGTCTGCTTGCTCAAGCCGGTAGAGCCAGTCACCCTGGGATGAGAAGAGCAAGGGAAGAGCTATTGCCAGGAATATGAGACCCAGCGGCAAGAACGTAATCAAAGTAAGCCCAATCCATACCTGAAGGCCCGCGTATTCTGTGAGTACGTTACCCAGGTTATAGTCATTGCTCAACTGTGCTGCCCGTGGGTCTGTCCGCTTAACGATAACCATACTTGTAGCTCCCACTCTTCATAGTAATAGCATGTTTCATATCGTCAATTCTATAGATATCGTGAACAAAGAGCAAGTGAGCATGACCTCTATGCAGAACGGTCAATCGGGCAATCTTCTTGCCTTGACAATCCTCTATCTCCAACATATACTTTCCAGGCGCATCCTCTCGTAATTCAAGCTGCAAGGCATCATAAGAAAATGTTTGGAGAGTACGTATGAATGCTCAGGCCAGCGCGCCGCGTGTTGTCATCGTTGGGGCGGGATTTGCCGGTCTGCGCGCCGCGCGAGGTCTGAGTAACGCACACCGCACGGATTATCCTGGCAGAGGAGACCCCCGTCGCACATGTAATGCACCAGGAAGAGTCATCAAAAACATAGGT
This sequence comes from uncultured Chloroflexia bacterium, assembly GCA_963731975.1. Taxonomy (GTDB): domain Bacteria; phylum Chloroflexota; class Ktedonobacteria; order Ktedonobacterales; family Ktedonobacteraceae; genus CAVSXS01. The sequence continues at coordinate 658,457 of CAVSXS010000001.1, forward strand.
ACAATATGATGAAGAGTGAAGTGAACACCGGGAAGTCCAGGGAACGCCATCGCCAGCAAGACGCGCTGAGGCCGTGGTCAAGGTTGCAGGTGCGCATGACCATGTCGTTTGTGCTTGTATCCGTTGCCACGGCGCTGTTTCTTGAACTGCTGCTGTTCTTGCTCTTCGTTTTCGTGATAGCGCGTCTGCCCTTTGTTGATTTCGAGCATCCAGGCGACAGCTAATGGCGATGCGCAGGTGTACGCGCTGGAAGCGTCGGTGCAGGCGGGAGGAGGCGCGCTCGATCCTCACACGACATTCCAGCCGGGTCAACCTTCATCACTCGCCGTACCCAACGAAGTTTCTTCGAATAGCCAGACGATTGCGTTCGTGTTGCTGGTCTCTCCTGGCGGCCAGGTGCTTGCCAGTTCAGACGCGCGGCATCACCCTGCCTCGACGCCCGTCTCCCACGAGCTTTCCGACCAGAAGCAGGCGCGAATTGCCCTCGATGCCCTGTTAGGGAAGGCAGGAAGCACCGTGGTGATCACCGATCAAGGTCATATCGCTTCGGCTGCGCAGCCTGTTTTGAATAAGGAAAAACTGCCGATCGGGGCTATCTATATACAGATGATTCCGAACTCATTGGGTGGAAGCATCTTCTCCTTCGCCGGCTTCTGGCTCTTCACGGCGGGGTTCTGGCTGATCCTGACGGCTCCCGTCGGCGCTCTTTTTGGTATGCTCACGACCCGCGGCCTGGTACGGCGTCTTCAGCACCTGAATAAGGCTACCGCGCAGTTTGCTCAGGGAGACTTCACGCAGCGTGTGACGATAACCAGGCAAGATGAAATCGGGCAACTGGAACGGCAATTCAATTCGATGGCGCAACAACTGATCGAAAGTATCGCGCAGCAGAAGGCCATGAGCGAGCAGCACGCGCGCCTGGAGGAGCGTGCTCGCATCGAGCAAGAACTGCGCACTGCCCAATATATCCAGCGCGCTCTGTTGCCGAAAGAGGTACCGGCTTTCCCCGGATGGCAGCATGTACCCGTCTATCGTCCGGCGCGCGAGGTCGGGGGCGACTTCTACGACTTCCTCCCTACCGCAGATGGTCGGCTGGGCATCGTGATCGGCGATGCGACGGATAAAGGCGTGTCTGCCGCTCTGCTCATGGCGACCACCTGCACCATGCTGCGCACAGCTACGCAAGGGGCTGCCTCTCCAGGCGAGGTGCTGGCGCGCGTGAACGATCTGCTGGCTGCCACTATTCCAACCGGGGTGTTTGTTACCTGCTTCTACGCCATGCTCGATCCTATCAGCGGGCGCATATGTTACGCCAACGCGGGCCATGATCTACCCTACCTGCGACACGAGGGGGGGGTTTCCGAACTCTACGCCACCGGTATGCCGCTTGGCTTGATGCCTGGCTCGCAGTACGAAGAAAAGGAGGCCACGCTGGCAGGCGGAGATAACCTGCTCCTCTATAGCGACGGCCTGGTGGAGGCGCACAACCCACAGCGCGATATGTTCAGCTTCCCTTACTTGATGACACTGCTCCAGGAAGATGTGGCGGGCAAAGAGCTGATCGACTTTCTCATGAACAAGCTGGCCGTGTTTACCGGCCCAGGCTGGGAGCAAGAGGATGATGTCACGCTGGTGACATTGCAGCGGTTCGATACCGTCGTAAGAGACTAATTGCCAGCAGCGAGATCCATCCCCAACCGGCGATGATCGCAATGCGTTGGAGCAGGCCCGTGGGAGACCCAGGTAGAATGCCGCCCTCGTCGAGGGCTGATACAGCCGTACTTGCCACGAAGAAAACCGCTACCAGAACACCCGCTATGAACGAGTAAAGCGCCCACCCTTTCCAATTGGGATCGCCGCGGAAACGTCGTGACATCACAAAGCAAGCGATTGCCAGGGAGCTAAAGCATATGAGACCGGCCACACCATGAATGGTTCCGTGGATTGTCTGCGGGCCACCTCTGTTTGATGAACCCGGAGGATAGCCCAGGCTACCATCGGTCACAAAAATGCCAGCTACAATGAGGGCCAGTCCGAAAACGCCAATGAGAATGCGGCCCCCAAACGGACCCTTTGCCCGTATGCATTACTTGCCGTAGTCCTACAGCGAAGCAGAGGGTAAGCAACCCGCAGACAAGGAAGTTGGCGATTTGCATCCACCCCTGGGGGCTAGTGCCGAGCGAGCTTACGTAATTGTGCCATGCGCTGTATCCGGGACGGGTGGCACCTTCGATCAGGAAGATGAGGATGAAGAGCAGCGGGCCGACCGCGCCGCAAGTGATCAGAAAGCGGGTCGTCGGGTGCAAGTTCGTCGTGGCATAGTTCTTTTCTACCGCCATAGTCGAGATCTCCTTTGCTTCATTCGATACGAATACTGCCTCATACATCGGTTGAATCGAGTAGATTTTGGATCAGGAGTTTCGCTAACCAGGACTCGTAATGATCTGAGTCCCAGCGCCTTTCCATGACGAGCAACCGGTAGAGGTCGTAGCTTGTGAGTGTCCAAAGTACATCAACGGCCTCTTCGAACGAGAGGCCATGACGAAGTAATCTGCGCTCGTCCAGGTATGCAATCAAACGTGTTTGATTTTGATGCCGCCTGGCCTCGATCTGTCGTGCCAACTCCGCCAGCTCAGGCGCTACGCCGCTGGTAGTACGTAGCAATTCGAACTCGGAGACAAGGGACTCGTAGACCTGCCGTGTGATCTGAGCCACGAGTGACATTCGCTGCTGCGGATGCTCGGCGGAGCGAAGTTGTTCGAGGAGATGCTGAACATGCGTACTGAAGGCGTCAGGATTTACCAGTTCGGCGAGCACAGCCCGCTTGGAGCCGATCACCGCGGAGACTGTCTTTGGAGAGACTCCAGCAGCCTCGGCGATTGCCTCTAAAGTAGTACCCGCGTAGCCGCAGCTAGCGAACAGCGTACGTGCCGCGGACAAGATAAACTGGCGCGTCTCTTCAGCCTGCCGTAGGCGTATCGGTGAGTGGTATGAGCGTTTTCCCTCATCAGATGGCATGGTATTCATCATGAGTAGATTATACCCTATTCAATAGGTAATATACTACCCAATACGCGACCTATCGAGATTTCCAAATAACGCATAATGCGCGTCCAGCACATCCTGTGGCGACACACCTGGGCGACCCCGCGTCATGAACTCGCCATCATCATCCCGGATGATATCTACAATGGCCTGGCAGCCTACGAGCGCCACACCGCTTTGAGAGGGCAGATTATCCGCGTCCGTGCCGATCCATATGCGCTGCAAGCCCGCGCTTTGCAGGTCGCCGAGCATCTGCGCCAGCAGCGCAGGATAGAGCCGTCGCCCTCGATATTCCGGTAGGGTACTACAATCCCAGATGTAGGCTGCGCCTGGTTGGAGCCGGATGCGCAGCCCAAGCTCGCCGATCTCTTCATGATCGAAAGTGATCCAGCCATAGGCGACCAGCCTGCCATCAACCCTGGCGATATAGCAGCGCTTTCCCATTGTAAAGCGCTGCAGTACGGGCGCGGGATGGTCGAATCGCATGGCTTGCGCAAGTTCGGCGACATCCTCTGGCCCGGCTCGCATGAAGGTCGCGGGTATGCGAGGTTCAGGTTTGACAGGCAGGGGCCTGTCGAGCCTGAACAGCCAGAGGATACCCAGCGCGCCGGTCTCAGAGGGAAGCGTCATGCCAGGGAAACCTCCGCCTGTGAAGCAGCTTTGCGCTCCGTCAGTTGGGCGATGGCGTCGGCCAGGTGCGCGTCATCGATGCTGTAGTCCCCGGCTGCCACACGCAGGCGATGCGCCGCCGCCAGCACATCGGCAATGCTATAGCCCTCCGGCGGGACAAACTTGAAGCAAGCCAGTTCGAGCAGTTGCCCATTGGGGTCTCGAAAATAGATCGAGTCCATGAAGCCCCGGTCGATGTTGCCTGTGTTCCAGATATCCCGCTCGTTCAAACGTTTAGCCACCTGCGTATAGGTTGCGCGCGAGACTGTCAGGGCCAGGTGATGCAGGTTGCCCATCCCTTCGGGATTGGGTGTCGGGTCAACCGTGCGCGTAGAGCGCACGAAGAACGTAATCAGTCGCCCATCGCCTGGATCAAAGTACAGGTGGGTCTCCTCCGGCACGTCGAGATTGGGCTGCTCGAAGACCAGCGGCATCCCCAGCACATTCTGGTAAAAATCGATGGTGGACTCCCTGTTGGAGCCGACAAACGTGATATGATGGACGCCCTGCGTCTGAATCTTTGACATATACTCCTCCTATACGGCTGACAGGCAGTGGAGCCGATTTCTATGCTACTAAATCCTGGAGCCAGCTTCTATACTTCGATATTCTGAAGAATATGTGGCTGACACTATTTTATCATGCGGGAGTATGCAGTGTGAGCTACTTCATAACACCTTCTTTCCAGATCAGTTTATTATAGAGGTGAAGATGCCTGTTCCTTCGTTATACTGAATGAAAAATCTCTATGCTAAGGAGTGTCAAGCTCATGGGAAAACGATCTTCTTTAACCATCTTTTCCGGAATCTTGCTCAGTTTTCTGCTCATTCTCATTTCAGCCTGTTCGTCTGCGCCGACCGGCAACGGCGGCGGCAGCACGCCAACCGCCGTTCCCAGCGGCACAAAAACTGCCACGCCTGTCAGTACGAGCACCGGCACAACCAATGGCAACCCACCGCCATCGCAGACCGTACCCATGCCGCCAACCCAGACCTCCTGCCCGGCGGCTGGAACGGCACGCGCCGCCGTAATGCGTTCAGTGGCGCTCAGCGGGCATCAAGACCTGGTGTACGTCTATAATGAAGTTCCGCAGAACACCTCAATCGCTTACGGTCATCTGCGCCTCTATGACGCGACCACCGGCAAGAAGACCGATCTCGTTACGAGCGGCATTCGCATCGACCAGGCGCAGGTCTCCAGCGATGGTCAGTGGGTGCTCTTTCTGAGTATTCCCGACCCGCGCGGCGACACACAGCACAGCGCGCTGCTGCAACTGGTGCGCATGGATGGGCAGGGCTTGCAGACGCTCTACTGCTTCCCTACCGTGACCTACTCCGGTTACGGTAACCAGTCTCGCCTGCCCATTTCGATCCAATGGTCGGTCGATGAGAAGTCGATCCTGTTCTCGGTCGATACCGCCAATACGACCAGCGCTATTACGCTGCTGACCGTCTCAAATGGGGCGCTGCGCCAGCTTATGCTGGATCAGAACAATACTCTCTATCGCTACAGTGTCGTGACCTGGCTTGACAACACATATGCCTACATCATCAAACAGGGTATCGGCGCGCCTTCGCCACCGGCCACAGTCTTTTTGATGGATACAGCCACGGCAAACGTGGTCAACGCTGGCCTGGTATCGATCCTGACAACCGACACGCGCTTTAGCTACTACTCGCTGGACAGCAGCTACGACGGGACGCAGCTCTATAGCTCCTACTGTCTGATGGCGGCCAACCCGTTCAACACGAGCATCTCGGCTGGCCCGGCCCAGGGCGGCACGCGCCACACACTCTTCCAGGAGCAGCCTGCGGATTGCGTGCAGGTCTTGCGCGCCATCTCGCCAGGTTCCCTGCTGCTACTCGTCCAGGTTGCCAACTCCACCGGCAATGCGGACTCAAACCAGGTCTGGAAGATGAGCCTGCCGGGTGGCAGTATGCAATCGCTGGCCGTGTTGACGACCGCGCCGGGCAATCAGACGACCTACGATATGAACCAGACCTCGCAGTTCCCCTGGTCAAATGTCTCGCGCAATGGCAGCAGCTACGCATTGCAGGCCGCCAACTCAGCCACGAGCATACAGACCATCCTGGTCGGCTCTCTGAACGGCGGGCACGTCTCGGCCATCGCCATCACCGCCAGCGGTCTCAGCACAGTCAGCCTCGCAGGTTGGACGACGCTATAAGCCTAGTGGCGACCCTCGCGGTCGCCACTACAAAAAAGCCTCGATTCTATTCCGTTAGACCATACGCACTTCGACCAGCGCGTCGAAGGCTGCCTGACCGCCGGGGATGGCGTAAGGATCGATAATGTCGCTGGCAAGGGGAGCAAGCGCCGCGTCACCGTTGGTCAGGCTATTGACGCCAATCCAGCCGTCGCGCATCCAGGTCACGCCATGCCGCACCTCATCGGTCACTCTGGCTCTGGCGCGCATCTGCCCGCGCTCGTTGAAGACCTGGATGTGGCTGCCCGCTACGATGCCGCGCTGCTGAGCGTCGTCGGGATGTATCCATAGCTCCGGCTCGACGTTGGCGCGGGCCAGCGAAGGCAGCGCCCGTCCCTCGTCGTAGAAGGCGTGGAACGCGGAGATCGTGCGCCCCTGCCGGAAGTGCAGTGGGTAGCGCGCCCTGTCGTCGTCTTGTGGAAGCGTACAGGTAGGCAGCGGCGAGAGACCGGCGTTTCGCGCGCGTTCGCTCCAGAACTCGACCTTGCCCGACGGGGTGTGGAAGCGATGATCGGGATAGGCAACCGGTGACAACCTGCTCTTTTGCCACATACCGCCTCGCTGTCGCAGATGCTCAAGCGTCAGCGAATGCCCCTCCTCGTCCATACGCTGTGGCGCGAGCAGGGCGTTGAGATACGCTTCCTCTTCTTTCCAGGGGAAGAAATCGTCGATGGCGAGCGGCGCGGCGAGATCGCGCAGGATTCGCATCAACGGGCGCGCCTCGCCCTCCGGCGGCAATATCCGCTCCATCAGGTAGATATGGCTGGCGGTTTCTTTAAGCCCCAGTTCTTCCAGCCAGATCGTTCCCGGCAGCACCAGGTCGGCTACGCGCCGTATCGTCTCGTTCATGAAGATGTCGTAGGCAACGACCAGCCCGACGCGCTCGAAGCTTTTCTCTAAGGCGAGCGTATCGGCGAAGGAAGAGAGCATGTTGCTGCCCAACAGGAAAAACACGTCGAGTCTTCCAGTGTTCAGCGCCTCCTGAATGGAGGCCATGTGATTAGGAATATAGTTGCCCGGCGGGCGCTGCGCGATGGCCTGCACATCGGCTTGCCCGTCGGCGTGGACAAAGGCGCGGTGTCGCGGGCCGAAACCGCCGCCGGGTATGCCCAATTGCCCCGCCAGGGCTGGCAGGCAGGCAATGGCGCGGCTGGCCTCCCACCCGCTGCGGTGTTTGAACATAGAACTGCCGCCAAGCACGATCATGGATGGCGCCTGCGTCGCGTACTCTCTTGCCAGGGAGCGGATACGGTCGGCGGCGATGCCGGTCAGCGGCTCTGCCCATTCGGGTGTGCAGGTGGCGAGGTGTTCTGCGAATGCCTCAAATCCCAGAGTGTGCTCGTGGATAAAGCGCGAGTCGGTCAGCCCTTCCTGGACGATCACGTGAGCCAGTGCCAGCGCCAGGGCCGCATCGCTTCCCGGCGTGATAATAAAGACCTCGTCGGCCATGCGCGACGCCTCGTTGCGGCGGCAATCGATATGAATGATGCGCGTCCCGCGCTTGCGCGCCGCAACGAGGTGGGGCGCGGTCGTCGGCTGGCTGGTCAGGTTAGCGCCCCACAGCAGAATCGTGCGCGAGTGTGCGGCCATATCCTCTGGGAGATTGGCCTCCAGCACGCCCGTCAGAGCCAGGCCGTAAGCTCCCAATGCCCAGCAGATCATGGCGGGGTTCCAGACATTGAAACCTCCCAGGTATCCGAAGCGCATGAACAGGGGTCGGATGCTGGCCGTCGCCAGCGCACCGTGCCCCGCCCAGATGCCCACACGGTCGCGCCTGGTCTGCCCTATGTGCTCGATGATGAGGGCGTAGGCGTCTTCCCACGAGATAGCTTCCCAGCGGTTTTCTCCCCGCGCGCCGACGCGCCTTAACGGAGTGCGCAAGCGCCTGGGATTCTGGGGGATTTCGCGTGTCGCCTGCCCGCGCATGCACAGAAAGCCGCGACTATCGGGATTGTGCGGATCGCCCCGAATCGCCGCGACGCGCCCCTCTTCAACCTCGACCAGCATACCGCACTGCGTCGGGTGGCAATTCATCGGACACATCGTTCGAATCTGACGCCTGCTCGTCGCCATTGCACGTCTCCTTGCGGGCTACTTCACGACTCTCTATATAGAGGGTAAGTTGTCATAAGCTGTCTTGTCAAGCCCGTATAGGCAGGTATCCTTATTGTGAGAATATCTAGAATAAATGAATACAGTATAAAAATAGCCTTGACAATGGGATGCAGATCAACTACACTTTGCCCAGCAAAATAGATGCTCTTGTGCAGATCACCATTTTAGAAAAGGGAAGAAGGTCTTATGGACTATCCACGACCTATCGATCCGCGTGAGCCACAGCAGCAACAGCAGGCTCAATGGCAAGCGCCTCAGCAAGCTCAGCAGCAGTGGCCGCCGCTACAGTCCCAATACCCAGGACAGATGGCATTAGACCCGCAGAAGAACTGGACTACAACAGTTTTTCTCTGCTACTTTCTTGGCGGGCTTGGTATACATCGCTTCTACGCCGGGCGTGTTGTAAGCGGAATCTTTCAACTCCTCACGTTCGGTGGATTTGGCATCTGGACCTTAATTGATCTGATTATGATCATCACCGGTCAATTCACGGACAAGTATGGCCGTCCACTCTACCATCCACCCGTGGTGGGAGGAAGAAGTAGTTGGGTCACAACGTCACTGTTGTGTATATTTGTGGGCTGGTTGGGCATACATCGCTTCTACACCGGGCATATTGTCACCGGCATTATTCAGCTCCTCACGTTCGGGGGCTGCGGTATATGGTTGCTCATTGACGTGATTATGATCTTTACAGATAGCTTCAGGGATGGCGACGGCATGCCGTTAACCAGGTTGGAGAGTCAAATACAGTACGGGATGCAGAGTCAAACGCAATACAGGTAAAATCACACCTGCCGACTACTTCCTAAAACGACGGCAAGAGGGCGATGACATGCATCGCCCTCTTGAGTCATCACAACGTTGTTTTGTTGCGCGTTTAGTCGGTAGGAGCCAGGACAATCTGGCTTTCGTCGATCTTGTACGCTTCGGTGCTGGAGATGTCGGCGTGCGTCAGCTCCTTCAGGCCGAGTACCGAGGCGAACGAGATTACCGCGAGTATGATGATGTAGACCGACACTGCCTGCCACGAACCAGCGCCGACGTTGACCACGACGCCGCTTAAACCCAGAGCTGACAGTGTGCTTTTACCATTCAGCAGGATGACGGCGATAATGGGGGCCAGTCCACCGGCAAAGGGTGCCGCGAGCTGGTAGCCCAGCGACGCACCACTGTAGCGCGAGCGCGTCCCGAAACGCTCGGCAATCAGGGCTGCTTGCGGGCCATACACCCAGGCGTGGAAGATGGCGAGCGAGCTTGCCACGGCCAGGATGAATATCCCACTCACCTTCGTATTCATCAGCATGAAGTACGGGAAGGCGAAGGCCGCCATCAGAACACAGCCGATCAGGTACCACCTACGCCTCCCGACGATGTCGGAGAGGTAGCCGAAAAGAGGAATCGTGAAGAGTTCCACGATGGCGGCGACGGTGATGGCGTTCAGGATCAACGTTCTATCCAGCAGCAGCTTGTCTACGCCGTAGGTAATCACAAAGGTGCTGAAGAGGTAGAAGGGAGCCTGCTCAGTAAATCGCGCGCCAGCGCTGAGCAGAATCTCGGGAGTGCTATGCCGGAACGCTGCCAGGATCGGCGCTGATGCTTCTCTTCCCAGGCTTTTGACCTCGGCAAACAGGGGCGTTTCCAGATTTCTCAAGCGGATATACAGGCCGATCAGCACCAGCAGTGCGCTGACGAAGAAAGGAATGCGCCATCCCCAGGAGAGGAAGTTCGCGCCGGTCGAAGACTGCACGATGTTCACGATCACTGTCGAGAGTACGAGGCCGACAGGGACGCCCATCTGCGGCCAGCTTGCCCAGAAGCCGCGCCTGCTCTTATGGCCGTACTCCATCGCCAGCAGCACCGAACCACCCCACTCACCGCCAACGCCAAGCCCCTGTCCGAGGCGCAGCAGCACAAGAATGAGCGGCGCGACGATGCCAAGCGTGGCATAGCCGGGCAGGAAGCCGATAATCAGCGTAGAGATGCCCATCAGTAGCAGCGTGGCGATCAACGTGGATTTCCGACCAACGCGGTCGCCGAAATGCCCAAAGAGCGCGCCGCCGAAGGGGCGAGCAATGAAACCGACAAGGAAGGTGAACAAGGACAGGAGAGTGCCTACAAGCGCGTTTGTTTCGGGGAAAAAGACTTTAGGGAAGACCAGGGTTGCCATTGTGCCGTAAAGAAAGAAGTCGTACCATTCGATGGCTGTGCCAATGGTACTTGAAAAGATGACCGTCGACATCTTCGATGTCGAGGCGTTGTTGTCTGTCGCCATGGGTTCCTCCAGTATTGATAAAGAAACTCCGCTGTTCTACAACATGACCTGGAATACGTGCGACAAATGCGTTCCAATCGAAGCTGTTCAAAGCTCGAATGGAGAAGCAGGTCTTGTAATTTCTTCTGCGTTTCCTCCTTTCTCTCGCTCGATCGCAGGCGGATGAGACGCTGTGCCTGTTTTCGTCATTGAAACCTGAACTACATGGAGAAATAACTAGGGGAAGTATACAAGATGGAGGTAAATATCACGTAAACAAAAGGAGGAAGGCATAAACAAACACGTAAAAAATATTTAGCGGGTTGCGACGAATGACTCTTCCTCTGGACCGCGTCCTGCGTATTCCTTGAGAAGCAGAGCGGCGAGCAGCGAGACCAGCGCCGTGGCGATGATATACAAAGCGATGGGTACCCAGGCTGTAGCAGGGGAGGACTGAGAAGATGAGCGGACTAGCAGGTAGGCGGCAATGATGGGAGCCGGGCCACCGGCGATGATAGAGGCCAGCTGGTAGCCCAGAGAAGCCCCGGTATAGCGAATCCTGGTAGGGAAACGTTCGGCGATGAACGAAGCCTGCGGCCCGTAAAGGCAGGCATGAGGGCAGCCGAGCGCGAGCGCGAGCGCCAGGATCACCAGGGCGGGAATCCTGGTGTTGAGCACAAGAAAATAGGGAAAGGCCAGGCACATCATGGCAATTGAGCCACAGATGGTGGTAGTGCGTCGGCCAACCCGATCTGACAGCGTGCTGAACAGCGGTATCGTAAAAAGCGAGATGCCGGCAGCGACGATCAAGCCGGTGTAAAGCAAAGTTGTATCCAGGTGAAGCACCAGTATGCCATAGGAGAGCACAAACGTAGTGAAGATATAGAATGGAGCCTGTTCGCCGCAGCGCACCAGCGCTGAGAGGAGTATTTTGCGCCAGGGTAGTTGCCAGAAGTTTGGAGCAGCCGCCTGCTGCTGGCTTTTCATATGGAGAAACGCGGGTGTTTCGGGAAGGCGCAGGCGAATGTAGAGGCCGACGACCACCAGCATCGTACTCAGCAGGAAGGGTATGCGCCAGCCAATGCTCTGGAATGCCTCGCCGGGATAGAGACTCTTGAAGAGCAAGATCGAAGACGTGGAGAGCAGAAGTCCGCATGGAACGCCTATCTGCGGCCAGCAGGTCCAGAATCCCCGGCGACGCTGATCGCCGCATTCCATCGTGAGCAGCACCGAGCCACCCCATTCACCTCCGACGCCAACGCCTTGCAGGAAGCGCAGCAGCGAGAGCAGCAGTGGCGCTCCGATGCCCAGGGTCGCATAACCGGGCAGCACGCCCATCAGCATTGTCGCCGTGCTAATCAACAGGAGGGTGGCTGCCAGGGTCGATTTGCGCCCGATGCGGTCTCCCACGCGGCCAAAGAATATACCCCCAAGGGGGCGCGCCGCGAAGCCTATGAAATTTGCGGCAAACGATGCCACCATTCCGGCAGAAGGGTCAAGGCGAGGAAAGAAGATCGAGGGAAACACTGTCGCGGCCAGGAAACTGTAGTAGAAGAAATCAGACCACTCGATAGAGGAACCAAGCGCGCTCGCTACGACGATGGAGAGAATGGGCGCTTGCGCTGTCGTCTCTTCTGTTGTTTGAAGGGGAAGTGTTGCCACTGGTCCTCCTGGATTTCATCTACACCATAGCCCACCAGTATCGAGTATACTCGAATAGGCGTAAAAAAGCTATAAACGAAAAAGGCCAGCGTGTAAACAAATGCATAGATGTTTTCTGGTAATGCGCCTGGAGAATTGAATTGCTCGCCGGATTAGCACATACTATAGAGAAGCGATAGCAGCGTTTCCCCAGAGAGGTGTACTATGTTAAAAATAGTAGAGCGCAATATTACCCTGCAACTGCTGGTCTTTTACGCCCTGTTCGTAGTGCCGCTGCTGCTGGGAGGCGCTGAACTGTATTCCTTCCAGTATGGTGCGCTGCAACAGAGCGCTCAGCAGGCCGACCTGGGGTTGGCACAGGCTATCGCGCAGAATGTGGAGTTGCAGGTGCAGGGCGCGGCGGAAGAGGCCATGGACCTGGCACGCAGCCAGGCCGCCATCCAGCTCAATCAAACTCAGTTGCTCTCTCTATTCAGCGTATCGAAACAGACACATCCTGAGATTAGCGAGTACATCGTGTGTGACCCTTCCGGCAGCGTGCTCGTCAGTTATCCCCCATCTTCTACGGGCTGCGAGCACGAGTAGTACGCTCCTGGCGATCCTGGATCAAGGTAATTCCTATGTTTCGGCTGACCGTATCAGCCAATCCACCGGCGCGCCGGTCATCTCGGTAGCCACGGGCATCACGGGCGAGAAGCGAGGCTCGTCAGATGTGTTGATGCTCAACCTTTCACTTCAACAACTGAACGCGCGCCTCGTCACGGTGCAGCAGCAGATTGCCGCAAATGGCGAGGTGCGCATCTGGATCATCGATAGCAACGGCAATCCGATCGCCAGCACGCTTGGAGGCGCGTCTCAAGGCAACCTGTTACAGCGCATTCCCGGGTTGCGCCAGGCACTGCGCGGCATACCCGGCAACCTGGTGGCACAGGACGAGCAGCGTGAGTGGCTCTACAGCTATGTTCCCGTGAGTGGGACACGCTGGGCCGTAGCAGTGGGCCGACCGACAGACGCCACCTTTGCCGCCGTTATCAGCTTCCAGCACAGCCTGATTATCGCGCTCATCATGCTGCTGGTGGGGGCCAGTGTCTTCTGGTTCGTCATGCATGGGTGGGTCGTGGCCCCACTTGGCCGCCTGGCGCAGGCAGCGGCAATCATGAAGCCCGACTCGACCGAGAAAGTCACCGAGAGCAAGCAGCTTGCCAGGGAGAAGAGCCGCCAGGACGAGATTGGTCGCCTGGTAAATGCCTTTTCGACGATGGAGGATGAGATCCATACGCTCTTCCGCAAGAGTAACGAGCAGAGCTATTCGCGGCTGCAAACGCTGGACGCCATCATGCGCAGCATGGACGAAGGTGTTCTACTGGAGGACTCTGCCGGGCAGATCGTTTATGCCAATCACAGCTTCACGCAATTCGTGGGCATCTCCGCGCAGGAAATCTTGCTCGACTCTTTCCAGGAGTCGCACCTCACCGAGCGTATGGAGGAGATGATGGAATCCCCTGAAGCCTATTACGAGGCTCTGGGCAACGCGGAAGGTGGCGAAGGCCAGCAGGTCATAGAGTTCTGGGTGTGCGGCTACTACAATCAGCTCGGCCAGCTCATTCCCTCCAGGAGGCGCATCCGCATGCGTCTCTTCCAGGTGCGCGATATGGCCGGTGAGGTGATCGGGCGTGGCAAAATCTTCAACGATGTCACGCAGCAGAGCGAGGCCGAGCTGGTCAAGAAGAACCTGCTCGCCATTGTCTCTCACGAACTGCGCACCCCGCTGACGGCCATCAAGGGGTACGCCACCAGCCTGCTCGAAACTGATGTCGAGCTGGATAGCGCGACGCAGCACGATTTTTTACAGCGCATCGTCGAAGAGGAGAACCGCATGGCCGAGCTGGTCACGAGCCTGCTGGAAATGTCGCAGGTTGAGGCGGGCACGCTTAAACTCTTCCCCAGCCACTGCCGCCTGGATGCGCTGATCGACCGGGCGCTGGAGGCGGCGAAAATAGATCGCGCGCATGTCCACGTCTCCATGCCCACAACGCCGCCCGTGCTTTATGTTGACCGGCGTCGCATGGAGATGGTGCTGCGCAACATCCTGGAAAATGCCCACCGCTACGCCGGTAGCGGGGCCGAGGTTGAGATCGCCGCTCGCTACGCGCAGGCGCAGGAGGACGAGGGCATGTACTTGCGCATCGCCGATAACGGGCCGGGCCTGCCCGGCGACCTGACAGAACGTATCTTCGATCGCTTTTATCAGGTTGATGGTGGAAGAGAACGTAGCAGCAGCGGCGTAGGGTTGGGGCTGGCGATCTGCCGGGGATTCATCGAGGCGCACGGGGGGCGTATCTGGGCTGAGAATCGCGCGGAGGACGCTGGAGCCGTCTTCTCGATCTGGTTGCCGACCAGGCTGCTGCATGTTCCCGGCTCGCAGCTCGATCCGTTCGAGCTGGGGAAGGCGCTCTAAGGCAACAGGAAGGTGTGTCAGCGTATGCCACAAGAGAAATACATTCTCGTCGTTGATGACGAACCGAGCATCCAGCACTTCATCAGGCGCAACCTGGAGCTGCGTGCGTTTCGCGTCTCGCTCGCCACGACCGGGCTGGAGGCGCTGGCTTTATTTGAACAGGCCAATTTCGCGCTCATCATCCTGGATATCATGATGCCCGGCATGGACGGCCTGGAGGTCTGCCGCAGGATTCGCCAGCGCAGCACCGTCCCTATCATCATACTCACCGCGCTGGGTGAGGAGGCTGACAAGATTGCCGCCTTGGACCAGGGAGCCGATGATTACCTGACCAAGCCCTTCGGCGTGGGCGAGCTGCTGGCGCGCGTCAAGGCGGTGCTGCGGCGCAACCACTGGGCGGATCAGCCCGTCTCCGCGGGCATGCAGCGTTTCGGCGACCTGGAGATCGATTTCGAGCAGCGCCGCGTCTGGAGGGATGCCGCGCTCGTCAAGTTGTCTCCCACCGAATTTGAATTGCTCCAGGAGCTGGCGCTGCATCCGGGCAAAATTTTCACCCACGAGGCCCTGCTCAGGCGCGTGTGGGGCGCGGAATACCATTCCGAGTCCGAGTACCTGCGTGTCTACATCGGTCGCCTGCGACGCAAGCTCGAAAGCGACCCGGCCCGGCCCGCGCACATCCTGACCGAGCCAGGCGTAGGGTATTACATGGTCAAATAGGGGCGACCTTATTGCCCGCGCCAGTCCGGCTTGCGTTTCTCCAGGTATGCCTGCACGCCCTCCGCGAAGTCGCGGCTGGCGTAGACGCGCGCCACCACATCATCGAAGTCGATGGCTGCCTGCGCTGCACTCAGGCGTCTGTGCGCTTCCTTCGTGGCCCAGATCGTCAGGGGAGCAAGCGCGCTGATCTGCTGCGCGACCCCGCTGACATGTGTACCAAGCTGTTGCTCCTCGACAATCTCCGTCAGAAAGCCGCAGCGCAAAGCCTCGTCCGCGTTGAGCAGGCGTGCTGTGAAAAGCAACTCCTTCGCCCTCATCGCACCGAACGCCTCTACCAGGTGCCGGTAATTGTTGAGGGTCAGGCAGTTGCCCAGCGTGCGGGCGACCGGCACGCCAAAGCGAGACGCCGTTGTCGCGTAACGCAGATCGCAGGCCGAGGCGACGACAAGCCCCGCGCCAACCGCGTATCCGTGGATCGCCGCGATGGTTGGTTTCGGGAAAGTGTAAAGACGTTCGACAATCGTCTCCATCGTGCGCTCGTAGATGACGCCGTCTTCGCCCGAAAAGCCCCGGAACTGCTGTATGTCGGTTCCAGCGGCGAATGCCTTGCCCTCGCCACGCAGCACGATGGCGCGCGTGGACATATCGGCAGCCAGCCGGTCGAGATGCTGCTCCAACTGCTTGTACATGCTCCAGGTCAGCGCGTTCAAAGCGGCTGGACGGGCGAAGGTTATCGTGGCGACAGGTCCCTCCTGCGCCAGCAATACCGCACCTTCATCACGTTGAGCCTCTGCCTGATCGGTAACCATCAGTGTACTCCTCTCCCTCAATCGTGGTTGCCTGTAAACCGGCCCCTACTGCTCTGTCAAGCTTAAACTGGCAGTTCGAAATCTTATTTGTAAAGACCGATTGATTTCACGTAGGAGCCGATTGAGAGGATCGCTTGCCACATGAAACTTGACAGACTACTACGCGTTGTAACACGCTTTTTCAGAGTATACAATACAATAAGAGTCGAACGACAATTCAAATGCTAGCGTTTCCCAGACGAAAGAGAGTAAGTTTGTGCCGGCTGCGCTCGAAGGATTCCGCGTATTGGACCTGACCCAGATCATGGCAGGCCCGTTTTGTACGATGTTACTGGCAGACCTGGGCGCGGAGGTCATCAAAATCGAAAATCCGCGCGGCGGGGACGATTCGCGGCGCATGGCTCCGCCGTTCTATCACGGCGAATTTGCCGCCTTCATCGCCATCAATCGCAACAAATATGGAATCGCGGTCGATATTCGCAGCGAAGCGGGGAAAGAGGTGCTGTGGCGTTTGCTCGAAACGACGGATGTGCTGGTGGAGAATTTCCGTCCGGGAACGATGGCGCGCCTTGGCTTCGGCTTCGAGGAGGTTCATGCCAGGCATCCCGCCCTGGTGTACTGCTCCATCTCCGGCTTCGGACACACGGGACCCTATAGCGAGCGCGGCGGTTTCGACCTGGTGGCACAGGCTATGAGTGGCATGCTTTCAATCACCGGCTCGCCCGATGTGCCTGCCAAAGTTGGTGTACCCATCAGCGACCTCAATGCAGGCTTGTACGCGAGCCATGCAATCCTGGCGGCTCTGCTCTCGCGCACGCGCACGGGCGAAGGGCAGTACATCGATACCTCGCTCTTTGAGGCGGCGCTGGCTTATACCTTCTGGGAATCGAACGAGTACTGGGCCACCGGAACTCCTCCCCAACGCCTGGGAACCGCGCACCGCCTTGCTGCCCCCTACCAGGTATTCGAAACGGCTAACGGCTGGATCGCCATCGGGGCTGCCAATCAGCGTAACTGGGAGCAACTGGCGCGGGCGTTGGGGCGCGATGATCTGCTGCAACATCCACACTTTGCGACCAACCCTGATCGCATGGCGCACCTACCGGAACTCGTCGAAACGCTCACCTCGACCTTCAAGACGCGCACCACCGAAGAATGGCTGCAAGTACTCGATGCAGCGTCCGTTCCATGCGGGCCGGTTCTGACGCTCGAAGAGGTCTATCAGCATCCGCAGGTCAAAGCGCGCGGGATGGATATCGAAGTCGAACATCCCATCGCCGGTCGCGTCCACGCCATAGGCTTCCCTGTGAAGTACTCTGCTACGCCTGGACACATGTATCGCCCGGCTCCTGTTCTCGGCCAGCATACATTTGCGCTGCTGGAGTCGCTAGGCTATAGCCCTGAACAGTGCCATCAATTAGAAGCAGAGGGAATGGTTCTCGACGCGCACATGCCTACCACGTGACACTGGTCGCGCTGCAAAGAAAGTCCGAGCATTCGTGATGGGCGAGCAGCAGGCCATGCAATGGGCGGCACAAATTGTGTCTCCCTTGCACCTGGCTCCCGAACGGCTCGAAGACCTTAAAACTGGCGTGGCCGAGGCGGTGATGAACGTCTCCCAGAGCGTAGGGAGAGGGTAAAGCCTACCCGTGTTAGCACCCTGGATGGGGGAGTGGTTCACGTGCTGTCGTGCGATTTCTGCTCCTCGGGAGGCAGCAGCGCGTGGAAGAAGAAGTAGAAGAGGATGGTGTTGATGCCCTGGAGCAGCGCGCCGATCTCGAATGGCAGGGCCAGGGCCACGTGATCGAACAGGTAACCCGCCAGCGATGGACTGATGGCTGATGTGACCTGCATGGGGATGTTGGAGAGCGCGCCCACTGAGCCACGTTCTTCGGGAGGAACTACGCCCATCACATAGGACTGGCGCAGGGGCAAACCGGCGCGTTGGGCCAGCATCCGCACGAAGTAGAAGACGCCTGCCAGCCAGAAGGTTGGTGCGAGCACCATCGGCAGAATCAGGACGGCCTGCAGCGCGCGGCTCAGCACGATGGCGCGCACCAGCCCCAGGCGAGCGGCCATGCGTGCCGCGCCCAGGTTTGCCGCCAGCGCCCCCAGGTTGATAATCGAGTAGAGCAGGCCGACGGTAACAGCTCCCACGCCGTAACGTTTGTAGAACCAGTAGGTGATGAAGGGACCGAAGAAGCCGATCGCCAGCCCATTGAGGCTGTTGGTGGTCCACAGGCGCAGCAGCAGCGGCCAGGTCTGGCGCGAGATGGTGAAGCGTATCTGGCGTTTCGTCTCGGGTTGCCCCGGTGGATTTCCTGTTGGCGGCTTGCGCGAGCGCATCAGCGGGTCGGAGATGGGCAGCGCCAGCAGCCCGGCGAGGGCCGACACCGCGGCCATGATGAGGAAGGTGACACGGTAGGATGCCTCGCCTTGCAGCGCGAACAACCCGAGTGCGGTCAGCACGGTGGGAAGCGCCAGCAGCGGCCCGCTGCCGAGCAGCGAGCCGAGCGACGAGGCGAAGGCCACGCGCCCGAACAGGTTGTTGCGGTAACGCGCCGGGACGGTTCCGGCCAGCAGCGCCTGTTCTGCCGGTTGATAGGGGCCGATGGCACCTGCGCCTGCGCCCGCGCCACGTCCGAACGAGCCGAGCGCGGCGAAGATGAAGAGTACGACAACCGTGTGCGAGAAGGCGAAGACCAGCGCCGCGAGCGCCGCCAGCCAGGGAATAATCACCAGGAAGGGCTTGCGCCCTACCCGGTCGGAGAGCAGGCCGATGGTCGCGCTGAGGATGGCGGAGGTGATGGCGACGATAGTAAACATCAGCCCCAGGGTTAGCGCGCTGAACCCCTGAACCGCCAGGTAGATCGGCACCACCACGCCAGCCAGCGCGCGAGCCGCGCTCATGAAAGCGCGAGCGACGAGCAGCAGCCTGGCGTCGTGGGTGATCCACGCCGGCCAGATAGCAGCGCGGAGAAGCTGCCATCTCGAAGCAGGAGCCTCTTCCGGCTCAGGTATGGTTTCCCGCACTTATTTTCCTGTCCAGTTGGGTTTGCGCTTTTCCGAGAAGGCTTTTGGGCCCTCGATGAAATCCTGGGAGGCGAAGAGCTTCTGCATCAGTGGCCTGATCCATCTGCATCGCTTCATCCACGGGGCGTCCCAGCCCGGCGATGGCAGCCTCTTTGGTCAGCCGCACGCTGACAGGGGAGCATTCCAGAATGTCGCCCGCCCAGCGTTCCGCCGCCGCCAGCAGCCCTTCCGCAGGAACGACCTCGTTGACGAGGCCAAGGCGGTAAGCTTCCTGCGCGTTGAACTGCTTGCCCGTCAGCAGGTAGCCCATGGCTTGTTTGAGTGGAATTTGCTGCGGCAGGCGATGCATACCACCAGCCCCGGCGATGAAGCCGACGCGCGGCTCCGTCAGCCCGAAGCGCGCGTGCTCGGCGGCGATGATGATATCGCAGGCAAGCGCAATCTCGAAGCCACCCCCCAGGGCAAAACCGTTGACCGCCGCGATGAGCGGTTTGTAGCATTCGTAGCCCATCGTGACCCCGCCAAAGCGCGCAGCCCTGGCCGGTCGTGCCATCGACTCGCCCCTGGCTGTCGCCGCCGCAGTGGCCTTGAGGTCGTTGCCCGCCGAGAATGCCTTCTGGCCAGCGCCCGTCAAAATAGCAACCCAGGCGTTATCATCCTGCTTGAAATCGTCGAAGACCTCGGTCAGCTCAACGTTGGCATCGGCGTGCAGGGCATTCATGACTTCTGGCCGGTTGATCGTGACGTAGGCAATATGCCCTTTCTTCTCGTAAAGCACATACGAATAGTCTGCCATAAGATACTACCTTTCTTGTCTGAAAATACATGAGAGTCAGGCCGCTGCGAGGAGGTGTCACTCTGCTCTATTCTATCATGACGGGGCGCAATGCATTGCGCCCCGTCAAACGGAAACCCCTCTGGTTATGCCGTGTGGCGAAAACCCATCGCGTAGAGCGAGGCGTAGGCCCCGTCACGTTGCAAAAGCTCCTGGTGCGTCCCCTGCTCGATGATCTGGCCGCCTTGCAGCACAACGATCAAATCCGCGCCCTTGATGGTTGAGAGGCGGTGCGCGATGATGATGGCCGTGCGCCCGCGCAGCAGTTGCCGCAATCCCTGCTGCACCAGCACCTCGGTGAAGGTGTCGATGTTGGCCGTCGCTTCGTCCAGGATGAGGATGCGCGGATCGGCGAGCAAGGCGCGGGCAAACGAGATGAGCTGGCGCTGTCCCACGCTCAAGTTGCGACCTCGCTCGCGGATAGGCGTCTCATACCCGCCTGGAAGCTGCGCGACAAGGTCGTGTAGCCCTACCGCGCTGGCGGCCTCCTCGACCTCCGCATCCGTCGCATCCAGGCGGCCATAGCGGATATTGTCCCGCACTGTGCCTGTGAACAGAAATGGCTCCTGGAGCACCACGCCGATCTGAGAGCGCAGCGAGTGCTGCGTCACGTCGCGGATATCGCGCCCGTCGATCAGCACTGCGCCTCCCTGCACGTCGTAGAAGCGCGTCACCAGCCCGGCGATGGTGCTTTTGCCCGCGCCTGTCGGTCCGACGATGGCGACCGTCTGCCCCGCGTCGATATGGAGGTTGAGATCATGCAAGACCTGTATCTCGCGGCTGTAGCCAAACTTCACGTCGCGGAACTCGACTTCGCCGCGAATCTGCGGCAGTTTCTCCGCGCCGGGCTTATCGACGATCTCGACGGGCATATCTAGAATCTGAAAGATACGCTCGGCGGCGACACCGGAACGCTGCAACTGCGAATATTGCTGGCTGATGTCGCGGATGGGATCGAAGAAGCGGTTGATGTAGAGCGTGAAGGCTACCAGCACGCCCACTTGCAGCGCGCCGTGTGAGACCAACCAGCCGCCATAGAGCACCGTGATGGAGATAGCCAGCGCCGCCACGACCTCCACAAGCGGTAGGATCAGCGCGGCAACGCGGCTGGCCTCCTGGTTAGTGTCGCGGTTGTAGGCGTTCAGTTCGTCGAACTCAGCCCTGTTACGGTCTTCACGCACGAGGCTCTGGATCACACGCATCCCCGAAATGTTTTCCTGGAGTGTGGCGTTGACCATCGAGATGGCCGAGCGCGTACGGCGAAACGAACGTTGCGCGTGCTTCTGCCAGTACGCGGCGATGACGATCATGATGGGGAGCACGATAAAGGCCAGCAGCGCCAGGATGACGTTCATTGCCAGCATCGCGGCGATGATGCCTAGCAGCGAGAAGAGCGAGCCGAGCATCGAGAGCAGACCGGAACTCAGCATCGACTCCATTACATCGATGTCGCTCTGCAAGCGCGACATGACGCGCCCGATCTGCGTGCGGTCGTAGAAGCCGAGCGAGAGACGCTGCAACTGGGTGAACATGTCGGAACTGAGATGGTAGAGAATCTGCTGCCCGGCCCAGGACATCGTCCAGACCTGCCAGTACTGCGCCTGCCACATCAGCACGTTGACCACGATCAGCACCATGCCGATGATCGCCAGCCCGTGCAGGTCGCCGTGGCCGATGAACTGGTCGATAGCCAGGCCGATCAAGTAGGGATTCGCCAGGCTGAAGAGCGTGTAGAGCACCATCAACACGATACTGCCGATGGTCCAGCCTTTGTAGCGGGCAACGTATGGACCGAAATCCTTGACAAGATGCCAGTTAAACTTGCCGGAAACATCCTCGTCGGCGCTTTCCAGGCTGTTCTCGCGCCAGCGGCTGCGCTGTCTCCGCTCCGTAAAGGCGCGCATGTTGGCGCTCATCTTCATCGCGTCACCTCCCGTTTTTGTTCAAGGGCGGCTTTTCCCCTCGCTTTTTCCTCGAATTCGTCCTGGTCGCGCAGTTGCAAATCGTAGAGGCGCGTGTAAGGGCCATTGCGCGCCAGCAGCGTTTCATGCGTCCCGCGCTCGGTGATCTGGCCATGTTCCAACACGAGTATCTGGTCCGCGCTTTTGATGGTGCGCAGGCGCGAGGCCACTACAAAGGTTGTGCGTCCCTCCATTACCGCGTCGAGCGCCTGCTGGATCAGGAATTCCGTCTCCATATCCACGCTGGAGGTCGAGTCGTCCAGCACGAGGATACGCGGGTTGAGTAGCAAGGTGCGCGCGATGGCGACGCGCTGTTTCTGCCCGCCGGAGAGCGTCACGCCGCGCTCGCCCACCCAGGTGTCGTAGCCATCGGGCAGGCTCATGATGAAGTCGTGGATACGCGCCACCTTTGCCGCGGCGATGATCTCCTCCAGCGAGGCATGAGCGTACGCCAAAGGCGATGTTGTCGCGCAGCGTCGCGTTGAACAGGAAGACATCCTGCAACACCAGGCCGACGTTGCGCCGCAGCGACGCCTGCGTGACCTCGCGGATATCGTGTCCGTCGATCAGCACGCGGCCCCGCGTCGACCTCGTAGAAGCGGGGCAGCAGGTGGAGCAGCGTGCTCTTGCCGTTGCCCGTCGCGCCGAGAATAGCGACAATCTGACCAGGCTGCGCGTCAATGGTGATGTCATGCAGCACTTCCCGTCCATTGCCATAGGCGAATGAGACGTTGTCGTACTGCACGCGCCCCTGCACGTTGCGCAGCTCGATCGCGCCCGGCGTGTCGGTAATGGCTGGGGCCGTGTCCAGCACGCTGAAGATACGCATTCCGCCGGAGAGTCCGCGCATGAACCACGTCACCATAAAGCCGAAGGAGCGCACCGGCGCGCCGAGCAGCAGGATGTATTGCGTCGCGGCCACCAGCACGCCCAGGCTGAGCTGGTGGCCGATGACGGCGATGCCGCCTACCCACACGATCAGCACCGTCACAATGTTGAGGACGAGCACCATCAAGGGCTGGTTCCAGGCTGAGAGGCGCATGGCCCCCATATTCAGTTCGCGCAGCTCGCGGTTCTTCGTGTCGAACTTCTCGATCTCGAATGCCTCGCGCGCAAAGGATTTGACGACGCGCACGCCGCTCAGGCTCTCCTGCATGATCGTTCCCAGCGCGCCCGTCTCGTTCTGCACTTTCAACCACATTGGCCGCAAACGGCGCGCCACCTGCAATGAGAGCAAGATCAAGATAGGTACGCAGATCATGGTGACGAGCGCCAATCGCCAATCCAGCCACAACAGGATGGCCGTCACAGCGCCGAAGTAGACGACAGCCAGCAGCGCGCGTAGCAGTCCTAGCGGAATGAAGTTGCGCACCGCCTCGATATCGACTGTCAGGCGCGACATGAGCTGGCCCGTCTCGGACTCGTCGTGAAACGAGAAACTGAGCGTTTGCAGGTGATCGTAGAGACTGTTGCGCAGATCGTAGGCAACCAGGTTGGAGAGCGCCTGAGAAAGATAGCCCTGCCCGTAGGCGAACAGGCCGCGCAGCGCGCTTGCGACAAGGATAGCCCCCGTTGCCAGCAGCAGCGTGCTGAACTGACCATGTTGGAGCCCCGTATCGATCACCCAGGCAAGCAGCCAGGGAACAATCAGCGCGAAGCACGTTGACAAACCAAGGCAAACTACCGCGCCCAGCGTGGATACCCAGTGCGGGCGAAGCAGCGCAATGATTCGCAGGTAAATTCGCAAGTTCGCTTTCCAGGAATCGAGTGAGAAAAGTTGTTTTGACTGCTCTGTTGTTGCAAGAGACACACACAGATCCTTTCTACTTGCGCTCGTTGGTTCACATGCGGCTCTTTACGAAGGGTCGGTGAGGATACTAGGAGCGTTGTCTAGCTGCCACTCAGGCGGCTTTCAGGCCGTCTCACTCATCGTGGAGAGTGCGACCGGCGAAAAGCCAAAAGAAGTAGGCGGAACGACGTCCGCTTACTTGAGAATATGGCGTTGTGTAATCAAGTATACCATGTTTTTCGCCCGATTGGGCATGAAATCCATCCATTTTCCACTTGACAAACGGTGCCAAAATCCTGCATACTATGAATGCACACGTGTGCATAACCTATTGGATACGGCTATCCGATTGTTCCTTGAAAAAGATGTTTCCAAAAAATTTTTCAATGCACACGTGTTCCGCTTTTTTTCCTCTGGTGGTTCGTGAAGTGGTGTACCGGCGGTTCAGCGCAGAAAGGCCCTACCTTTGCGTCAACACGAGGTATCCATCGCAGACATCGCCCGCATCGCTGGCGTTTCTCATACAACCGTTTCACGCGCGCTCAGGGGGAGCGTACACATCAGCCTGGATACCCGCGAGCGCATCCAGCGCCTGGCCCAGGAGATGGGGTATATTCCAAATGCTATCGCACAGAGCTTGCAAACCCAGCGTACAAAAACTATCGGCCTGGTGGTGACATCGATAGCCGATCCCTTCCTGAGCGACGTGGTGAAGGGCGTTGAAGAGGTGGCTCGTGCGGCTGGCTTCAGCGTCTTGCTTAGCGCTACACATAACGATCCTGAACAGGAAATGTCGGTGATCGAGACCTTCCATCGCCGCCGTGTGGATGGCCTGCTCGTCGCTTCTTCACGTATCACGAGCGAATACCAGCAGCGTTTGGACCGCATCCCGGTTCCAACGGTGCTCATCAATAGCCAGGCCGAGTCGCAGGCGGAGATGCTACATTGGGTCGCCGTAGACGACGGGCTTGGCGCGCAACTCGCTGTAGAGCACTTGCTCCAGCTTGGGCATCGCGCCATCGGCTATCTCGGCATCAGCAGCAGGCCAAAATCGAGCAAACAGCGACTTAAGGGTTACCACAATGCGCTGTCAGCCGCCGGGATTGTTCCCTGTGACGGCTGGATCGTGCTTACCCCCGGCACAGAGGCTTCACACGAGGAGGATGTAGCGATTGGGCAGGCATTCCTGCCTGTGTTACTGGAAAGTGGCGTGACCGCCGTCTTTTGCTACAACGACATGACGGCCATCGGTGTGCTGATGGCCTGCCGCGAGCGGGGGGTCGCGGTTCCGCGGGATTTGAGCGTGATCGGCTTTGATGATATTAAGCTGGCAAGCTATGTCGCGCCATCATTGACCACGGTTGGCCAGCCCAAGCTGGAACTGGGCCGCAAGGCAACCCAGGTAATGCTCGATTTATTGAATAATCGCCCAGGAAAAAATCATGTGCTGTCACCTACGCTGATTGTGCGTGAAAGCACGGCTGCCAACTCGCATAGCGAAGATTTTGAGAAGGGAGAACGGTGACTATGGCTGCTCTCGTCAACGTAGGAGTCATCGGCCTTGGTCGCATGGGGCAGCTTTATGCCCGTATCCTGGCAACGCAGATTTCCGGTGCGCGGCTGTTTGCCGTCAGCGAGGTCAGCGAGCAGGCGCGGCAGCAGTTTGCGGGCCAGTACGACGTGTCGCGTGTCTTCGCTGATCCCTACGAGTTGTTGAGCCAGCCGGAACTGGAGGCGGTGGTGATCGCCACGCCGACCAGCACGCATCACGATCTGGTGATGGCCGCCGCTCGCGCAGGCAAGGCTATTTTCTGCGAAAAGCCCCTGGCGCTCGATCCAAAGGAGAACGTTGTCATGATCGCGGAGGCTGAGAAAGCTGGCGTGCCGCTGCAGGTCGGCTTCATGCGCCGCTTCGACGCGGGCTACCGGCGCGCCAAGAAGTTGATCGACGAGGGGCAGATCGGCACACCCGTCACCTTCAAATCGCTCAGCCGCGACCCGTTTTGCCCGCCGAAGAACTATCTTGACCCGAAGCAAAACGGCGGCCTCATCATCGATATGGGCATTCACGATTTCGACCTGGCGCGCTGGCTGATGGGCAGCGAGGTCGAGCGAGTCTCAGGGGAAGGCACGACGCTGGTATGCGAAGACCTGAAAGCGGCAGGTGATTTTGATAACGCGGTCGTTATTATGCGTTTCGTCAATGGCGCGTTGGGTCATGTCGAGGCCAGCCGCAATGCTTTCTACGGCTACGACATTCGAACGGAGGTACTCGGCTCCGAGGGCGCGGTCATGATCGGAGCGCAGCAGCATACGCCTGTTCTGCTCCTGACACGCTCCGGCGCGCAGCACGACGTCATGCCGTATCTCATGGAGCGTTTCGGCGATGCCTACCGCGCGCAGCTACAGCATTTTGTCGAATGCGTGCAAACCGGCCAGACCCCATCGGTGGGAGGGTACGATGCGCTGGCGGCGCTGAAGATCGGCATCGCGGCACACCGGGCATGTGGAACGCAGGAATCGGTATGGATGAGCCAGATCGAAGAGGCGTTTTCGTAGGGACACGATACATGCTATTTGCGAAAGGGAGTCAATGTATGCCTCGCTATCACGCTGAAAATCTGGTGATCCACCCTGGCGGCTCAAGCGACCCCGATGTGGTTGTAGAGATCACGCCTGAGAAGGCGGGCTGGCAATATATTTCGTTTCAATTGCGCCGCCTCGCGGCTGGTCAATCCTGGACATACGCGACCGGCGAGTATGAACTGGCGGTTGTTCCCATGAGCGGGCGCGTCAGCGTCGAGTCGAACCGGGGGCGCTGGTCGAACGTCGGGCAGCGCGCGAGCGTCTTCACCGGCCTGCCGCACGCGCTGTATCTGCCGCGCCATACATCGCTGAGCGTTACGGCGGAGGGCGACTGTGAGTTTGCCGTGGCAATGGCTCCCACCGACCAGCATCACGAACCGCGCCTCGTCACGCCGCCTGACGTCGAGATCGAGATTCGCGGGGGCGATAACGCCACACGACAGATCAACAGCATCATTCCGCCCGGCTTCCCGTGTCATCGCCTCGTCGTCGTGGAGGTCTACACGCCCGGCGGCAACTGGTCGAGCTATCCGCCCCATAAACATGATATTCACAAGACCGGCCCGGATGGCTCGGTGGTCGAGGCCGATCTCGAAGAGGTCTATTTCTACAAGTTCGATAAACCCGAAGGCTTCGCCTTTCAGCGTATCTACACCGCGCCGGAGTCCCCTCTACACCTGGCTGGCACTCCCATCGATGCCGTGGTGCTGGCGCGCGACAACGATGCTGTGCTGGTTCCTGAAGGCTATCATCCCGTCACCAGCCCGCCGGGCTATACCACGTATTACCTGAATGTGCTGGCAGGCAGCGCCCAGTCGCTTGCCAACAGTGAAGACCCGCGCTACGCCTGGGTCAAAGAGCATTATCACTCACGCGATCCGCGCGTGCCGATCTACGACGTCAGCCTGCATACATAAACAATGTAGGGGCGCGATTTATCGCGCCCACCGCCGATAAATCGGCCTGAGGCGGGGCGCAATGAGTTGCGTCTACCTGTCAATGGAGTGACAATTCGCATGAGCTACGACCTGATTACAATGGGACGGTCATCTATCGACCTCTATTCAAATGACGTAGGCGCGCCCTTCGAAGAGATCACCAGCTTTGCCGCCTACGTGGGTGGTTGTCCGTTGAATATCAGCGTCGGCACGCGGCGGCTTGGCCTGCGCCCGGCGCTGCTGAGCGCCGTGGGAGAAGACCCGGTCGGCAACTTTCTCCTGCATTTTCTGCGGCAGGAGGGGATCGAGACGCGCTACATTCCGCGCAAGCCCGGCCATCGCACCAGCGCTGTCGTGCTGGGCATCGAGCCGCCCGACCGCTTCCCGCTGGTCTACTACCGCGACAACTGCGCCGATATCGAGCTGACGATTGACGATGTGCTGGCCGCTCCTATTGCGTCGGTGCGCGTCTTGCAGATCACCGGCACCGGCTTGAGCAAGGAACCAAGCCGCAGCGCCACGCTCTTCGCGGCTGAGATGGCGCGCCGGGCAGGTGTAGCTGTCGCGCTGGACATCGATTTCCGGCCAGACCAGTGGCACGATCCGCGCGCCTTCGGCGTGACGCTGCGCTCGGCGCTGCGCCTGGTTGATATCGTGATCGGCACGGAAGACGAGATCAACGCCGCCATGCTCACCGACACGAGCCAGGTCAGCGTGGCGCACTCCCAGATATCCGATGCGCGGGTCAGCGGCGACATCGGCGCTGCCGTCCGCGCGCTGCTCAGCCTGGGGCCGCGCGTGCTGGCGCAGAAACGCGGTGAGTCGGGCGCGAGCGTGCATATTGTTTCCAACAGCGAGACGAGGCGTATCGACGTGCCTGGCTTCCCCGTCGAGGTGAGTAACATTCTGGGGGCTGGCGATGCCTTCGCCTCCGGCTTTCTCTATGGCTACATCAAGGGTTGGGACTGGTTCAAGGCCGCGCGCCTGGGCAACGCCTGCGGGGCGATCCTCGTCACCAAACATGGCTGCGCGAACTTTATGCCGACCTACGACGAGGTAATGGCGTTTATTCAGGAGCATGGGGGCATGTGATATCTGTGGGGACGCGATTATGAAAATTAAAAACCGAAGTAGGGGCATGTCATTCTGAGCGAAGCGAAGAATCTCAAACCCCAATGTCTCAATTCTTCGCTTCGCTCAGAATGACATGCGGTAAGCTTGCCGATTTTGGTTGTCAATGTTCATCATGGGACCCTACGATGAATGTAGGAGAGTAGGTAATACTATGGTAAGTCAGCAGACACGGCGGTTGACGATGGCGCAGGCTCTCATCGCCTTCCTCAAGAACCAGTACGTCGAGCGCGATTGGGTCGAGCAGCCGTTTTTTGCGGGGTGCTTCGGCATTTTCGGGCACGGCAATATCGCCGGTATCGGCCAGGCGCTGCAACAGATGCCGGAGTTCCGCTACTACCAGGCGCGCAACGAGCAGGCTATGGTGCATGTGGCGACCGCCTATGCCAAGACGAAGAATCGCCTGCAAAGCTTCGCCTGCACTTCGTCCATTGGTCCCGGCGCGACCAACATGGTGACGGGCGCGGCCACGGCTACCATCAACCGCCTGCCGGTGCTGCTGCTGCCGGGCGATAGCTTCGCGCGGCGCAACGTTGCTCCCGTACTGCAACAACTCGAATCGGAACACAGCCAGGATATTTCGGTCAACGACTGCTTCAAGCCGGTCAGCCGCTACTGGGACCGCATCACGCGCCCTGAGCAGTTGCTCACCGCGCTGCCGGAGGCTATGCGCGTGCTGACCAGCCCGGCGGAGGTCGGCGCGGTCACGCTGGCCCTGCCGCAGGACGTGCAGGCCGAAGCCTACGACTACCAGGACGCCTTTTTCCACCGGCGCGTGTGGCATATCCCGCGCAACCGGCCCGACCGCCGAGCGCTGGAGCAGGCCGCGAGCTGGATACGCGCCAGCCAGCGCCCGCTGATCGTCGCGGGCGGCGGTGTGATCTATTCCGAGGCGACCGAACAATTACAGCGCTTCGTGGAGCAGACAGGCGTCCCTGTCGGCGAGACGATGGCGGGCAAGGGCAGCCTGCGCTACGATCACCCCTTGAGTCTGGGCGCTATCGGCGCGACCGGCACGTTCGCCGCCAATCGCCTTGCGCGTGAAGCCGACCTGGTGATCGGCATCGGCACGCGCTACAGCGACTTCACCACCGCTTCGAAAACTGCCTTCCAACATCCAGAAGTGCGCTTCGTGAATATCAACGTCGCAGCCTTCGACGCCGCCAAGCATCTGGCGCTGCCTCTGGTAGGGGATGCGCGCGAGACGCTTGAGGAACTGCTGGCTATGCTTGACGGCTATCATGTCGAGCCAGCCTATCGTACTCAGGCTGAACGGTTGCACGCGGAGTGGGATGCTGAGGTCGAGCGCATTTACGATATGCGCCACGAACCGCTGCCCAGCCAGGGAGAATTGATCGGCGCGGTAAACGAGCGCAGCGCGCCGGATGCCATTATGGTCTGCGCGGCTGGCAGCCTGCCGGGCGACCTGCACAAGCTGTGGCGGGCGCGCCACCCAAAGAACTATCACATGGAATACGGCTATAGCTGCATGGGCTACGAGATCGCCGGGGGATTGGGCGCGAAGATGGCCGCGCCGCAGCGGGATGTGTATGTGATGGTCGGCGACGGCTCCTATCTGATGATGAGTAGCGAAATTGTCACCTCTATTCAGGAGGGTTATAAGCTCATCATTGTGCTGCTCGATAACAGCGGCTTCAAGAGCATCGGCAGCCTCTCGCGCTCGCTCGGACAGGACGGCTTCGGCACGCGCTACGTCTTCCCGCGCGACGGCGTGCTGCCCGACGATACGGCAGGCAGCGACGCGCAGACACTGCCGGTGGACCTGGCGGCCAACGCGCGTAGCCTGGGAGCAGAGGTAATCGAATGCAAAACGACTCAGAACTTTCTCAATGCTCTGGAACAGGTGAGATTAACCTCTCATACATCCGTAATCTCTATTCAAAACGATCGTTACCAGGGTGTTCCTGGCTACGAAAGCTGGTGGGATGTGCCGATCGCGGAGGTTAGCGCCAGCCCCGGTGTGCAAGCAGCCCGTGCCGAATGGGAGACCATGCGGGTGAAAGAACGCTATTTTTTAGAACAAGAGGGGTAGGCGCATTGTGAGCCAGCGCCGGAGCAAACATCTACGAGGAACCGTCGGTTCCGGGAAGGAGGAACTACTGACCGCGTCACGCGAACGGGTGAGTCACGGCGCAGTGCATGTGTGGCTGAGCCTGTTCCAAACATCCATCGAAACGTTTTCACCGTCGAGCAAACAGCATCCTGAAGGAGGAAAACATGCGTAGGCTCATGAAATTCATACCGGTAGCATTCATATTGATATTTGTGCTTGCTGCCTGTGGTTCGACCAGCAACAATAACACGAATACAGGTTCGACATCCTGCCCGGCGTCGCGCGCGAACCTTGTCTTCTACGTCATTACGCATGGTCAGGCATCAGACCCGTTCTGGTCGGTGGTCAAGAAAGGCGTTGACCAGGCGGCGCATGATATGTGCGTGACCGTACATTACGAAGCGCCTCCAACCTTTGACATGGTGGCAATGTCTCATCTGATCGACGCAGCAGTTGCAGCCAAGCCGAACGGGCTGGTCGTTTCTATCCCAGACCCGGCCGGTCTGGGTACCTCGATCAAAGCGGCGGTTGCCGCGGGAATCCCGGTGATCTCGATCAACTCCGGCGCTGATGTTGCCGCGAGCCTGGGCGTGCTGGTGCATGTCGGGCAGACGGAGTACGCCGCTGGCCTGGGCGGCGGTCAGAAGATGGCTGCTGCCGGTGTCACCCATGCGCTCTGTGTCAACCAGGAAGTCGGTAACGCCGCCCTCGAACAGCGCTGCGCCGGCTTTACGGCTGCCATGAAGGCGGCGGGCGGCACGGTCAAGGAGATCGGCGTCAACCTGAGCAACCCGACGCAGACCCAGCAGACCATCGCGGCTGCGCTCCAGCATGATCCCACCATCAATGGAATCCTGACGCTCGGTCCCACGGGCGCTACCCCCGCCATAAAGGCGCTTACGGATTTGAACGAACTTGGTAAGATCAAGCTGGCTACCTTCGACCTGTCTTCTGATGTGCTGACGGCCATCAAGAACGGTCAGATGCTGTTCGCCATCGACCAGCAGCAGTATCTCCAGGGCTATCTGCCCATCGTTCTGCTGACGCTGTACGCAACGAACCTCAACACGATTGCGAACCCCGTCCTCCAGACAGGCCCTGGCTTTGTTACCTCGGCGAATGTCAATCAAGTTATCCAGTTGACGGCGCAAGGAACGCGCTAACAACCCGAAGGGCGACCCCCATGTGTTCGCGTGGTCGCCCGCTATAGCACGTAGGGACAGGGGGAAGCGTGGAAAGGTGGTGGGGGCCTTGTGCCTGTCCTGGTGGAGGGTGGCTACGCGCCTGTTCTCACTAAGGACGTGGACAGGCGCAAGTCCCCACCTCCGCTCGACCCTTCCCCCTTGTCGCTACGACAATGCCAGGAGGACAACATGAGTGTCACGCAGAGCGCGCCATCCGGCAGCGCTCCCACCAGCGATCGAATGCTGCGCTCCAGCCCGTTTCGCCGCATCTTTGTTCGTCCAGAGACCGGCGCGGTTGCAGGCTCTATCGCTGTGTGGATCTTCTTCGCCATTATCGCGGGAAGCAGCGGCTTCCTCTCCATTCGTGGTACGTCGAGCTATCTGAGCGTCGCGGCTGAACTGACAATCCAGGCAGTGCCCGTGGCCTTATTGATGATTGCCGGTGAATTTGACCTGTCGGTGGGTTCGACGGTGGGCGCAACCGGTATGTTTATGGCGATATTGAGCACGCAGTATGGTTGGAATCTGTGGGCAGCAATTGTCGCGGCTCTCGTCTTCGCGGTATTGATCGGTTTGATGAATGGCTACCTGGTGCTTCGTACCGGGCTGCCCTCGTTTATTGTAACGTTGGGGACTTCGTACATTCTTCTTGGCGCGACGACCGGCCTTACGACACAGATTACCGGCCTGACTGTGGTAAGCGGCATCGATCAAACACAGGGCTACAACGCCGCGCGTGCCATCTTTGCCACCTCGTTAGGCCAGGGAACGCAATTCCCCATCGAGATCATCTGGGCGCTGGCCATTGTGGTTTTGGCGACGTGGCTGCTGCTGGGTACGTCTTTCGGCAACTGGATCTTTGGGGTGGGCGGTGACGCAAATGCCGCGCGCAACATCGGTGTTCCCGTCTGGCGTGTAAAGATTCTGCTGTTCGTTGGCACGGCAGTCTGTTCCTGCCTGCTGGCGATCATCCAGGTGGTGTCCTTCACCAGCGCGGATGTCTTGCGCGGCCAGGGCAACGAGTTCTACGCGATTGTCTCGGCGGTTATTGGTGGCGTCCTGCTGACGGGCGGTTATGGCTCGGCCATCGGGGCGATGTTTGGCGCGCTGGCTTTCGGCATGGTTGAACAGGGCATCGTCTTCGCCGGCGTGGACGCCGACTGGTACAAGGCCGTTGTAGGTGTGATACTCTTGCTCGCCGTGCTGCTCAACAGCTACGTGCGCAAGCTGGCAATGGGGGCGCGACGATGAATACAACTCACACGGAAACCGTTCCTCTGATCGACGTACAGAGTGTCTCAAAAATCTTTGGCAGCGTGATTGCGCTGAAGGACATCTCCATGCGGGTACGCGCCGGCGAGGTGATGTGTCTGCTGGGAGACAACGGTGCGGGCAAATCTACGCTGATCAAAATACTGTCCGGTGTTCACCGGCCAAGCGATGGTCACTACATGTTCGAGGGGAAAGAGGTGCGTTTCTCCTCGCCGCGCGACGCGCTCAACGCGGGTATCGCCACCGTCTTCCAGGACCTGGCGATGATCCCTCTGATGGGCATTTCGCGCAACTTCTTTCTCGGCTCGGAGCCGACGAAGGGCTGGGGGCCGTTCAGGCGTTTCAATACAAAGTTCGCTGACGACGTGACACGCCAGGAATTGGCGAAAATTGGCATCAATGTTCGCCAGACCTCGCAGCCGGTGGGCACACTCTCCGGCGGCGAGCGCCAGTCGGTTGCCATTGCTCGCGCCGTCTACTTCGGGGCCAAAGTGCTGATCCTCGACGAGCCGACCGCCGCGCTGGGCGTCAAAGAGGCCGGCATCGTGCTGCGCTACATCGCCCAGGCGCGAGCGAAGGGACTGGGCGTGATCTTCATCACGCACAATCCGCACCATGCCTATCCTATCGGTGATTACTTCACCCTGCTCAATCGCGGGCGCAGCCTCGGCACGTTTGCCAAGTCGGAGATCAGCCGTGAAGAACTGACCTCCATGATGGCAGGCGGCGAAGAGTTGGAGGAGTTGAGCCACGAACTGGCCGAATTTGCGCGCACCGATGCCCTGGCTGCGGCATCCCTCAAGGAAGCTGCCAGCGAATTTGAAGCTGAGGCCGAAGGGCTGCACGTAGACCAGTTGAGCCAGCTTCAACCCGACAAGGAATAAGCAGGCAAAGGGAAACAACCATGATTCAAGATGGACAACTGCTGAACTACGTAGGCGGAACATGGAAACGCTCGCGCAGCGGTGAATTCCAGGATGTGCGCAATCCCGCGACTGCTGAAACCATCGTGCGCGTGCCGCTCTCGTCGCGTGAAGACGTGGACGAGGCGGTGCGCGCCGCCCAGGCAGCTTTCGCTGATTGGCGCAGGACGCCTCCGCTTGAGCGCGTGCAGTACCTCTTCAAGTTCAAACGACTGCTGGAAGAGCACTTCGACGAGATCGCGCAGCTTACTACGCGGGAATGCGGCAAGACGCTGGCCGAGTCGCAGGGCGAGTTGCAGCGCGGCCTGGAGAACGTCGAGGTCGCACTGTGGCATCCCCTCGCTGATGATGGGCTACAACGTCGAGGACATCGCGCGCGGCATCGACGAACACATGCTGCGCCAGCCTGTCGGAGTCGTGGCCGCCATCACGCCCTTCAACTTCCCAGGCATGATCCCGCTGTGGTTCCTGCCTTACGCGATTGCCTGTGGCAATTGTTTCATCCTCAAGGCGTCGGAGAAGGTACCCATGACGATGAGCCGCGTCTTCGACCTGGTCGAGCAGTTGGGACTGCCACCCGGCGTGCTGAGCCTGGTCAACGGCGGCAAGGAGACAGTCGATGCCCTGCTCGACCATCCCGACGTGCGCGGCATTTCCTTCGTCGGCTCCTCTCCCGTGGCGAAGTACATCTACAGCCGCGCCGCCGCCAATGGCAAGCGCGTGCAGTGCCAGGGCGGCGCGAAGAATGCCGTGGTCATCCTGCCCGATGCCGATATGGAGATGACCACGCGCATCGTGGCCGATTCGTCCTTCGGCTGCGCGGGTCAGCGTTGCCTGGCGACCTCCGTTGCCATTACCGTAGGCGAGGCGCGTGCGGCCTTCACCGAGCAGATTACGCAGGTCGCCTCTTCGCGCAAGGTCGGCTATGGCCTGGAGCGCGACATCGAGATGGGGCCGGTTATCACCCCGGAAAGCAAGCAGCGCATTGAGTCGCTGATCGCAAAGGGCGAGAGCGAGGGCGCGCGCGTGCTGGTCGATGGACGAGGCGCGTCAATTAGTGGCTACGAACGCGGCTACTTCGTGCGCCCAACTATCCTGGATGGAGTAGACCCGCGCGGAGAGATTGCCCGCACGGAGATCTTCGGCCCGGTACTCAGTCTGATGCACGCGCAGACCATCGATCAAGCAATTGAGCTGGTCAACGCTGCGTCCTTTGGCAACATGGCCTGCCTCTTCACCAGCAGCGGGGCGGCGGCGCGCAAGTTCCGCTACGAGGTGCAGGCGGGTAATATCGGCATCAATATTGGCGTGGCCGCGCCGATGGCCTTCTTCCCTTTCTCCGGCTGGAAAGATAGCTTCTTCGGCGATATGCACGCCCAGGGGCGTGACGCTGTCGAGTTCTATACGCAGAAGAAGGTGGTCGTCGAGCGTTGGCCCAAAGAGTGGTCGCGCACATTCTAAAAGGAGGACAAGATAGCTATTCATATAGCCAATGCGCCGTGCTCCTGGGGCGCGCTGGAGTTCGACGGCTTGCCTGGAGAAAAGGTTGCCTACGGACAGATGCTCGATGAGCTGCGCGAGACGGGCTACAGCGGAACGGAGCTTGGCGATTGGGGCTACATGCCGCCGGAACCCGGCGCGCTCAGGGCAGAACTTGAGCGTCGTAAGCTGGCGATGGTGGGAGCCTTCGTCCCGGTGGCGCTCAAATACGCGGACGCGCACGCTGCCGGTGTTGCGCAGGCCCTGCGCGTGGCGCGCCTGCTGGCGGCTGTGGCGAATCCCGCGCCGGGACCCTCAGGGTCTCCTGCGTCGCCTGCGTCGCCTGTGCCTCCTGCTCCTCTCCTGGTGCTGGCTGACGAGAACGGCAGCGACCCTGTACGCACGCGCCATGCCGGGCGGGTGACGCAGGCGATGGGCTTGAGCCGGGCAGAGTGGGCTATCTTTGCGCGGGGAGCCGAACAGGTTGCGCGTGCTGTGCTGGAAGAGACCGGCCTGCGAACGGCCTTCCATCACCATTGCGCCGGGTATGTCGAGACACCGGAGGAGATCGACCATTTGCTTGACATGACCGACCCGCGCTTGCTGGGGCTGACATTCGACACCGGTCACTACCTCTTCGGCACGGGCGGCGACGATGGCTCAAGCGTGCTGGATGCCCTCAAGCGCTATGGCGAGCGTATCTGGCACGTTCACTTCAAAGATTGCCAGCCACAGGTTGCCCGCCAGTCGCGGGCGGAAGGTTGGGACTATTTTATGTCGCTGCGCCACGGCATTTTCTGTGAATTAGGTTTGGGGAGCGTGCCGTTTCCCGCCGTTGTCGAACTGCTCTCCGCGTGGAACTATGGCGGCTGGATTGTGGTCGAGCAGGATATTTTACCAGGCATGGGAAGCCCGAAGGAGAGCGCGCAGCGCAACCGGGAATATTTGAAGGCTATCGGATTGTAGCACATCTTGGGAAGGGAGAAATATGTCCATGCCTGTACAAACGGTGAAGATGGGCTTGATCGGCGCGGGTCGCATTGGCCATCTGCACGCCGAGCATCTCACTTCACGCATTCCTTTTGCGGAATTATTGATGGTGGCTGATGTATTCGAGGATGCGGCCAGGGAGTGCGCGGAGCGTTTTGCGATTCCGGCATTCACGCGCGATTACCGCGAGGTACTGGCTCACCCCGATATCAAGGCGGTGGTCATCTGCTCATCTACCGATACCCACGCGCATTTCATCGAGGAGGCCGCGCGTGCCGGAAAGCATATTTTTTGCGAAAAGCCCATCGCACTCGACCTGCCATCGATTGATCGCGCGCTGGGTGTGGTAAAGCACAGCGGGGTCAAACTGCAAATCGGCTTCAATCGCCGCTTTGATGCCAACTACCGGCGTGTCCGGCAAGCGGTTGAGCAGGGCGAGATTGGCGAGCCGCGCCATTTGTCTATCGTGAGCTGCGATCCCGCACCTCCGCCCATCGACTATATCAAGGCTTCTGGCGGTATCTTCCTCGATATGATGATCCACGATTTCGATATGGCTCGTTTTTTGATGGGAGGTGAGGTTGAAGAAATATTTGCGCTGGCGTCGGCGATGGACTATCCGACCATTGCCGAGGCGGGCGATGCCGATCACGCGGTGGTTCTGCTGCGCTTTGCCAATGGTGTCACCGGCACGATCAGCAATAGTCGCCGCGCCGTGTATGGTTATGACCAGCGCGTGGAGCTGCTGGGCGCTGATGGGGCAATTTCTATTGGAAATAACTATCCTAACACGGCCATCATCAGCGATGCGCATAACGTGCGGCGCGACCTGCCGGTGCATTTCTTCGTTGAACGCTACATCGAGAGCTTTGTGAGCGAGATGCAGGCATTCGTCGAGGCGCTCTTGCGCGATGCGACCGTTCCCGTCTCCGGTTTAGATGGACGTGCTCCAGTCGTCATGGCGCTGGCAGCGCACACATCACTCGTCGAGCATCGACCTGTTCTGCTCAGTGAATTTGAATAGCGAAGGGAAGACAAGGGGAAGAGCTATGACCATCAAGATCACGCGGGGCAAATACGAATGCATGGACGCCTGCTCTAACGAGCGCGGCGTCATCGCGGCACTGGCGGTGGATCACCGCGGCAATCTGCTGGAAGCTATCGCGGCGGCGCGCGGCCCTGCGGGGCAGGCCACGGCTGCGGATATGCACGCCTTTAAGCAGACGGTGACGCGCGTACTGACGCCCTACGCCAGCGCCATCCTCTTGGACCCGGAATATGGGCTGGAAGCGATTTCCAGCCGCGCGCCAGGCAGCGGGGTGATGCTTGCCTACGAAAAATCAGGCTACGAGTTCTCTACAAAAGGTCGCCTGCCCGATCTGCTGCCGACGCAGAGCGTGCGGCGACTGGTCGAGGCAGGGGCACAGGCCATCAAAATCCTGCTCTACTACAACCCGTATGACGAGGCGCAGGTCAACAGCATCAAGCAAGCCTATATCGAGCGCATCGGCGCTGAGTGCGTCGCGCTGGATGTGCCATTCTTTCTGGAGCCGCTGGTCTACGACGAGAGCGTAGGGGATGAGCGCGGTTTTGCCTTCGCCGGAAAGAAGCCGGAGTACGTCTTGCGCGCCATCCAGGAATTTAGCCTCCCGCGTTATGGCGTAGATGTGCTCAAAGTCGAAATGCCCGTCAATCCCGCCTTCGTCGGCGGTATGCGCAGCTCTGGTGGAGGGCAGGTTGCCCATTCACGTGACGAGGCGTTGGAGTATTTCCGCGTAACCGCCGCGGCATCGACCCTGCCATTGATCTACCTCAGCGCGGGCGCTTCCAACGAGGTCTTCTGCGAGTTGCTGGAGATGGCCGCCGAAGCCGGGGCGAGATTCTCCGGCGTGCTATGCGGGCGCGCCACCTGGCAGGACGGCATCGCGGTCTACGCGAACGAAGGCGTGGATGCTCTGGCGCGCTGGCTGGCAGAGCGGGGAGCGCGTAACATCCAGGCCGTCAATGAGGCGCTGGCACCCGCCGCCGTACCCTGGTGGGATGCCTACGGCGGCAGAGAAAATATTGAAGTGATCCCTTCTTACGTTCGCTGATACATACCGCGCATGACGCGCCCCATCAGCTTGATAGCCGTCGTGTGCGGCATGACGCGGCTCATCAGCACGTTCGCTGCGCGGTTGCCCCGGCCAGGGATGATGAGAGGGCCTTTACCGAGCGCGTGAAGCGTCTCCGCTACGACCGCGTTGGGCAGCATAGCCGATGGCGAGAAGCGGCCCGACGACGGCGTACTTGCCAGGTAGCCAGGCGTCTGAACGGCGCTGGGGCAACTGACCAGCACGTCGATTCCCTGCCCGCGCAGTTCCTCCCACAGTCCTTCGCCGAGCAGCCGGTTATACGCCTTGGTCGCCGTGTAGTTGGCGATCAGCGCCGAGCCTTGTGAGGAAGCGAGCGAGGACATGAGGATGATGCCGCCGCGTTTTCTCGGAACCATGCGCTTTCCCAGCAGGTAGGATAACGTAAGTGGGGCGCGGCAATTCACGGCAAGCTCGTTGAGATGCTTTTCCAGTGGCTGCTCGAAGAACGGACCGATGATGGAGGTGGCCGCGTTGTAGGCTAGCAAGCCAACTTCGATATCGCCGGTGACTGCCTCAAGCGCCGCGCCGATGTCCTCGCTCGCCAGGTCGTGCGCCAGGACGCGCACCTGCACCGAGAACTGTTCAGCGAGTTGCGCGCTCAATACATCCAACATCTCCTCGCGCCGGGCAATTAAGACGAGGTGCAGCCCTCTGGCGGCGAGCTGCGAGGCGTAGGCCGCACCCAGTCCGGCAGATGCACCCGCCACGACTGCCCAGGGGCCGTAACGCGCGCGAAAATCGATAGTGGTTAAACGTTTCATAAAGCCCCTTTTATGAGTTTGAAGGCACTAGTGGAAGCGTCGCCATCAACTGGCCGCGCAGGTAGGCAGTGACGGCTCCCTCCTCGCCGGAAACCGGGTCAATCTGCCCGTTGCCGTTCACGTCAACGCCGTGGAAGGCATGATCGGAGAGGGTGGCGATTTCCTGAACCGTGGCTGTATTGTTCGGGTTGTTGAGCAGTTTCAGCGCGTCCTGGTCAATGGTTGTGACCCAGCCGGTGATATTCGACATGCCT
Organism: uncultured Chloroflexia bacterium; assembly: GCA_963731975.1. Lineage (GTDB taxonomy): Bacteria > Chloroflexota > Ktedonobacteria > Ktedonobacterales > Ktedonobacteraceae > CAVSXS01. The sequence continues at coordinate 697,755 of CAVSXS010000001.1, forward strand.
ACCTCTATCTCGCTTGCGTGCTGGCGAATTAGGTTGGTCGAGTCAGACTGCGTGGCCGCGAGCGAGGCGTGGGCCGCGGTGGTGGATGCATAGCCGTTCGTGCCGAGGATGCCGAACCCGTCGCCCGTCGTCGTGGACGAACCGCACGAAGCGGCAAGCGGCTTGAAGTTAGCGCCTTGCTGGCCTTCTGCGATATCGATGATGCTCTGCGCGGCGCACTGGGTGGCTGCGGCATTATGGTTCGCGGCGATGCTTTGCAGCAACAGCGCCTGCGCGTTCAGCAGCTTTGTTTGCTGCTGTAGTCCCACGAGCAGGCCGATCTTGCCCGGCGTCGTGGGAAAGCTGAATAGCAGGTGGCGAATATGCACGAAGGCTTTGGGCGGAAATGTCCCGATCAGGATGATTTTGCCTGTGGGTAACTGCGGATTGCCCTGCTCCAGGGTGATTTCTACCTGGTTGCCTGCGCCGACCAGGTTCGTGCCTGCCTGCCCATTGCCGCCATTGCCGCCGAAGCTCACCGAGTATACGCTGCCGTTCTGGGTCAACGAGCCGAGCGCGGTGGCCTGCTCAGCCGCGACATTGACGAGCCATGCATCGTAATGGGAGCCTGACGGGGGCGCGCCCAGGCCATTGATGGTGATCTTCAGCGCGTCGGTATTGCCGGAGCCATTCGCTCCGTCAAAAAAGAGCACCTGGCCGCTCGCGTTCGCCCCCGGGTTGCCCGCCGCGCCATTGCGTTGCAGCAGTGCCAGGGTGAGCGCAATACCACCTCCGACTACGATCACCAGCAGAGCACCGATCAGCGCGATGCGCCTTGTATTCGAACGGCGCGGCGGAGCCTGTTGTGGAGCCTGGGGAGAAGACACAGGCGTCGCGCTCTGGATGGGCGGCGTGTATACGGGTGGGATGGGCGAAGGCGACCCCAAAGAAAGCTGTGTTGCGGCGTCATCACCTTGCTTCATGGCCCAGGAAGGGTTATGGCGCAGGAGTGTCGGGGCGTCGGCGCCGCCGCGTGACGCATCTTCTGAAGAGGCGATGGTTGCGCCTGTTGCCTGCACGGGAGCGACCTGGCGACCGCAGTTGCCGCAAAAGACGGTCTCATCATCGAGTAGAGAATGACAATTTGGACATTGCATGATTCAATTCCTCCAGTTACGCAGGTCGAATGATATGGAACACATTGATAAACAGTTCCATGAACGAGTGAATAAGTATGATGAGCAGCGCGAGCGACGCCAGTATTATATGAATTATACGCCATGTGCGGAAGATGAGTCTGGCCTGCTTCTGACGTTGCAGCGATTGCGCGAGTGATGCATAGATTGCCAGCGTCCCCTGGGCGCGTTGAAAGTCTTCGTGCTCGCGCCGGTCGAGAGCAGGCGCGGTTTGCGGAGATGCAGGGCTAGTAATAGCCTGCATGCAATAGCCCTGGAATGCCTCCGACTTTCCCGCGCTGAGCCGTTCGATGGTGTATTCCAGTTCCAGCAGGCGCTCTTCAATTGCTGAAGTGATGCCTACTCCATTAGCGCTGGCATCCTGGGCGATGCGATGCGCCTGCCACGTGTCGAGCGCGCGGCCGGCGATGCCGCTCAGGACAAGCACGAACAGGGCGATCAGCGCGCTGGTGCCACCATAGGCATAGGTGAGGCAACTCGCGTTGGTGCAGTAGTTGCGCAGGATGTGCGTAAAGTTTTCGTGCAGCAGAGCTACCAGGATGGCCGTTATCCCCAGCCAGGTATGCATCCAGAGCCAGTCCTGCACCTTCCCAGGCAAATTGCGCGCAAAGCGGCGGCGCAGCGAGTAGGACGCCGTCGCCAGCACTAGCAGGAAGGCCACGATGCCGAAGCTGCGCAGCGGGTCGTTGAGTGGCCCCGGAAATGGCTGCGTTTTGATGGCGTAGAGGTAGATGGCGAAAATGACGCCGTAGAGCAGCACGCAGAAGGCCAGCCAGAGCCACCAGGCTTTGGAGGCTGGCGCTTTCCAGATGCGCCGCTGTCCCTGTTGGGGTGATCGAGTTGCGAGAGCCATACTTCCGTTCCTTCCCTTCTAATTCCTACTGCGCGCGCTGGCGCAGGATATCTTCTGTTGAGCCAAAGAAGGCGGCGGGCTGCACGCGAATGGCCGCGCCGGTGGGACATGCCTGCACGCACGCCTGGTTGTCGTAACCGGCGCACAGGTCGCACTTGATGGCCAGCTTCTTGCGCATCTCGCCGAAGGCATCACGGGGTTGGCTCCTGTCGAGTGGCCCCGGCGCGGCAGGCAGCGTGGAAAGCATGGGCAGCGATTGCCGCCCGCGCTCTTTACCCGCGCCTTTGGCGAAGAAGCCGCTAAAACGTTGCCAGCTTGAGGACGGTGTCGCCTGTTCCTGCTCTCCTGCTCCAGCGTCATGATCGAGATGTTGTCGTAGGGGCAGCGTTCGGCGCAGATGCCGCAGCCGATGCAGCTCTCCGTGATGTAGACCTCGCCGCTGGGCAGGCGAGCGATGCCCGCCCTGCTACATAACATGCATACAGGGTCCTGGCATTGGCGGCAGGCCGTGGCGATGCTGATGTTGCCGACCACCATGCCCTTGCGGTTCATGCGCGAATGCCCATGCCGCCGGGCGCAGGCTTCTTCGCACTCGTTGCAATGCACGCATTTGTCCAGGTCGATCACCAGCACCTCGGTTCCTTCGATCACGCCGCCGCCCACCAGCGAGCGCAGCCCGGCGCGTGCCTCGGCGTCCGAGGCCGGGTTGATGGTTTCCGTGTGCGTAAGCGCCAGCGGGTCGAAGATGCCCGTCTGCGCGGCGGCCGCCGCATCACGGTACTGCTGGAGGCGCATGCTGAAACGCTGGCGCACTTCGGGATAGCGGGTGAACAAGCTTGAGAGCACCTGTTGGGGGATCTCGGCGACGCGCACGCGCGTGATGGCTGCGACCGAGACGGCACGGCCATCACCCAAAAGGTCAAGGCCGCCCGCGAAGTAGTCGCCGCTCTGTCGATAGGCCAGAATGCGCTCGTCGCTCTTGTCGCGTCCCGTCCCGGCTGTCGTGTGGCGCGCCACCTTCACGAAGCCTTCCAGCATGATGTGCATCGACTCGCGGGCCGGGCCGCCGGGACCACCTTCGCTGAAGAGGCGCTCGTCGCGATCATAGCGCTTCACCGCCGTCTGCTCGCTCACCTGCCTGATGTCAGCGTTGGGGATGCCCTGGAAGAGCGCCATGCGTTTCAAGATGGATTCGATGGAACGCGCGTCGTTGATCTGTTCGAAGAAGCGCTGTACCGCAGGTACGATCTCCATGAGGCGCTGCATGACCTGCTCCGGCACTTCAAGGACGACAGCTGCCGTCTGCGCGCGTGCCGTGGCATTGCGCGGCTGGCCGGTGAGCATCCCGTACTCTCCCAGGTACTCGCCGCGCCGCAGCACCGCGACCGGCAGTTCCCCACCGTCCGGGCCGGTGGCCGTCAGCGAGAAGTTCCCTTCCAGGATCAAGTAGAGGGCGCGGCTATATTCCCCCTCGTGCATCAACACCATTCCCGGCAGTAAGGAGAGCATCTTGGAGGTAGCGACCATGTGCAGCAAGTAGTTTTCCAGCAGAAGCTGGGGGTCGCTGAACATGGGCAGTTCGCGCAGGCGCGCCATCAAGAGCGCTACATCCCAGCCGGGCGGGAGATAGCCCAGGATGCGGTTCATGTCCACCTTGCCATCCCAGGGGACGCCGAGGCGCTGCTTGAGCGAGAGCATCAGCAGATCGCGGTGGTTGTCTACCGGGCAGACCGGCACGCACGAACCGCACATCACACATTCTTCGGTGAAGCGCGCCACGTGAGGCGCGATATCATCCGAGATGGTGGCGCGGTTGAGGTCGGCGATGTTGACCGTGGCGGACATGGGTACCGGGCAGGCGCGCATACAGCGGTCGCAGCCGATGCACATATCGATCTCGAATTGCACCTGCGCCTCTGTAAATGGTACAAGTTCCGGGCGGTGCTGGATGCCGACTGCCATGGCCTGTTTCTGTACAGGTTGCTTTTGCATAATGCTATCTCCCTTGCGCCGCGACGGGAACGTTTCGTTCAAGCGGCGTACCACAGTTCGCACAGAAACGCGCCAATGATAGATTGTTTACTCCGCAGCGCGGGCAAAACGTGGCTACCTGTGCTGCGCCCGCCGCTGATGGAACCAGGCCAATCACCTGCGGCTCGTCGGAGGGAAGCGCGTTCAAGAAGTAGATGGGCGTGCTGCCGATGCTGACGCGGTCGCAATGCGAAAGACGATAGGGGTTGTCGATCTTCGTGGCGTTGACCGTCACGCCGTTGCTGCTCCCCAGGTCGCGGATCAAGAAGCCATCCGTACCGTAGAAGACCTCGGCGTGCAGGCGTGACGCGGCCATATCGATGAGCGCCAGGTCGTTCTGCTTGTCGCGCCCGATGGTGTAACGCTTACCCTGCTTCAACGGCAAGACCTGAGGTATGCCCTGAATAAGGGCGATCAGCACGGGCGTCTCTTTGAAGGTGGCGACCGTCGCGGCGGGAATGGCGCGCTGCGCTCCCGGCAACATGAGCGAGCCGTCGGCATTGAGCACGGGCTGGTAAGAGGCTGCCGCGACCGGTCCGACAGCGGCGGGATCGAAGAAACCGGTTGCCAGCTCGCGCAGGTAGGCTGTGCCTGCCGGTTGGCTCGGCTCAGCAGGCTGTTCGATTGCGCGCTCCTGGAACGTGAACTCGACTTTGCCGAAGCGCACGCGCTGCCCGACTTCAAGGGTATGCGGGCTGTCCTTCAATAGGCGTACCCCATTGATGAAGGTGCCGTTCGAGCTGCCGAGGTCGCGCAGTAGGAAGCGGCCATGCGAGTACGATATTTCTGCGTGGCGGCGCGAGACGGATGCATGGTCGATCAGCAGAGTGACGCCCATCTGTCGCCCAACACTCGTCACCTCGGCCTGGCTGAGGCGCGTTGCCCCTGACTCGACGATGCCACCAGATGCGGGTATCAAGATGGCTTCCTTGCGTGGAGCAGGCGCGACACTCGCGGCGATCGTTTTTGCGGGCTGCTTGTCAGCGATCCGTTCACCGGCCAGCAGGCCATCTTTGCCGATGCTCAGCAGTGGAGGGGGTACGCCCTGCTGGTCGAGCCAGTCGTTGAGCTTGAAGTCAGCGTCGAAGAGGCGCGAGGCGACGGGCGCGAGGTTGACGCCGTAATCGATGGCGCGTTTGAAGGCCAGCGCGCCTTTACGATTGCCCAGCGCCAGCACCCCTACCGGTACACCCTGTTTCAGCACTACTTTGCGGTAGGTGCGCGGTTGGGGGTCGGCCACGATCTCTTGAAACTGGCCGCCGTCGCGCGGGGCCTGCGTCAGGCCGACCGAGGCGAAATCCAGCCCATATAAAAAAGTGGCGTTGTAGAAGTTCTGCGCGACGGATACGCGGCTGCCGTCGAGCCGGTCGAGCATACTGTAGGCTGCGGCACGTGCTTGCTGGACGGCGGGATACCACTGACCGATGATGCGCACGCGGCCTGTTGCGCTGTCGGTCGTCTGGAGCACATCTCCGGCGGCGAACACGTCGGGGGCGCTGGTGCGCATAGCCTGGTCTACCTTGACGCCGCGCCCGCAGGGGATGCCGCTGGCCTGAATGAAGTCGATGATTGGCTCGACGCCGATCGCCACGATCACCATTTCGCAAGCGATGCGCGTTCCGGCGGTTGTAACGATGCCTGTAACCTGCCCGTTCTTTCCCGTAATTTCAGCGATTTCTTCTTCGATGCGCACATCCACGCCGTCGCGCCGCTCCTGCTGGAGCACGAGGTCAGAGGCTGTCTGGTCGAGGACTTCCGACCAGAGCGTGCGCTTGCGCAGCAGATGCGTCACGGCGTATCCCCGGTGGCGCAGCGTCTCGATGGTTTCGAGCGCCAGCGTGCCACTGCCGCTCACCACCACGCGCCGCGCCGAGCCGAGCCGGGCCAGCACTGCCTGGTAATCGGCCACCGTGCGTAGTGTCGTCACGCCCGCCAGGTTGACGCCGGGGCAGGCGAGCCGGCTGGCACGCGCGCCGCTGGCAAGCAGCAAGCGGGAGTAGCCAATCTGCTGCCCGTTGCCAAGCTGGACGAGATGCTGCCCGGCCTGTATGCCCGTGGCGCGCTCGGCGAGGAAACGAATGCGGTGATCCTGGTAGAAGCTGTTCGGGCGCGCCCACAGCTTCTCCTCGCGCACCCTTCCCGCCAGGTAATCCTTCAGCGCGGGGCGATAGTAAACGGGAAATGGATCGTCGGCGATCACTGTGATGTCCGCGGCAGCGCTCTCGCCTCGCAGAATCTCTGCGGCGGTCATACCGGCAATGCCATTCCCTATGATTACGTAGTGTTCAGTCATGAATGCGCTCCGATCTCTTCATGCGTGAATGCTCCTCGCGTGCCAGGCTTATGATGGGGTAGTGATCGTGCCGTCCTTGTTCACTGTGATGGGTATCGACGCGAGCGGCGTGGGCGCGGGTCCGCTCACGACGGCTGCTCCTTTGGAAGGGTCGAACACCGCGGCATGGCACGGACATTCCAGCAGGTGATCCTGCTGGTTGTAGTTGACGGCACACCCGGCGTGCGTGCAGGTGGAGTTGAAGGCCACGAAGTTGTTACTCGGCAGGTGGATCAAAAGTCCAGGGTTGCCGGGATTATTCGGGATAGCGAATGTTTTAGCGCTGTTGATGGGTACGTCCGTCGTGCGTGCCAGCACGATGCCGGAGTGTCCAGACGATGTGCTGGTGTTGGCCGTGGTGGGGGAACTGCCGCTATGTGCCGACGTAGAGGGTGCGGTGTTCCCGGCCAGGTAATGACTGGCAAAGATTGCTACTGCCACCACCGCGGCGGCTCCCCCACCTGCAATCAAGGTCACGGCGCGCCTGCGCGAAATACCGACCTGCCTGTTTGACCCGCTTTTAGCGGCAGTACGTATAGGGATAGATGGCACAACCGGGTTTTTCGAGGCTGGCTTCTGTGCCTCCAGCGCCGGAGCAAGTGCCGGTGCGCCGGTGATGAACGCCTTGCGCTGCATATCGCCGGGAGCTACTAGCTGGTGATAGGCGTTGGCCAGTTCTCCTGGCTGGCGGAAGCGCCTGGCCTGCTCTTTCTCCATAGACTTTGCGATGATCTGGTCCAGTGCGGGCGGGAGATTGCTGCGCCACTGCTGGAGCGAGGGAACCGGCGCGTTGAGGTGCTGCTGCGCGAGTTCTGTCGCGGTCTTGCCGCGAAAGACGCGGTGGCCGGTAAGCATGCGGTAGAGCACTGCTCCCAGCGCGTAAACGTCGGTAGAAGTATCGACAGGGTTGTCGAGCAGTTGTTCGGGTGCGGGCGCGCTCTCAGGACCAAAAGCATACAGCCGCCTGCCCTTGACATCGCGCAGCGCGAACGTACCATCCTGTACTCCTTGTCTGGCGGGCGCGCTGGCGAGCTTTTCGCCTGCGGCTAACATTCGCACGATGCCCAAATCCGCGATCAGCAGGTTGCCGTCATCTCGCAGCAGGATGCAAGCGGCAGTGAGGTTGAGATGCAGCTCTGCGTGGGCATGTGCGTACTCCAGCGCGTCGGCGACCTGGTCGAGGTAGCGACTGGCGGTAAGGAGATCGAAAGGGCCGCGCTGCGCGAGATGGGCGCTCAGCGGCTTCGCCGTTTCGTAGGGTGTCACGAGATATGGCAATCCCTGAAAAATGCCATAATCGACGAGTGGTTGGAGGCGCACATGGCGCAGCCCGGCGAGACGCCCCGCCTCTTGCTGGACGCGCCCCAGGAACACCATGCGATCTTCCGCCGACAGGTCAGGGGGAACCGTCAGCAGGCGCAGGCGAAACGTTCCCTGTTTCGTCTCGCGGCTCGCCAGGAAATGCCGGCCCTATGCCGGTTGCTTCCAGCAGTCGCTGGAGGCGATAGCCGCCGGGCGCTTCCCCAAGCAATCTAGTATATGCTTCCGCGTTTTCAGGTGCAGATGAAGACTCGACCATGTTTTTACTCCCGCATTCGAAACTGTTCAAACTTGCTCTGAAGGAGATTTTCTGGTGAGGGCAGCCCGGTAGCATGTACGTGCTGCTTGAGTTCCTGCTGCTCTATGGCTGCCATGCCCAGAGTATAGCAGAAACGAGTCAATCTGAACAGTTTCTATGCTCACTTGTCCATGAAGTGCAGCATCACCCTCGTTTAGGAGAAGTATAGGTGAAATTGCCGGTCATGTCGTGCGTAAGATTACCCATTTTCCCCGCTATGCTTCTGGAATCTGGCACGTTTTCTGACAGTGCTCGCACCATCCGACCAGCGCCCCATGCTCCTGACGGACATCGGTCAGGCGATGCGCGCAGTAACATACGTAGGCACGCTGAGCGGCGGGATTGCCGAACACGAGGGCATGTGGCGGCACGTCGCGCGTGACGACCGAGCCAGCCCCCACCAGCGCGAACCTGCCGATGGTGACGCCGCATACGATTACCGCCCCAGCCCCGATCGACGCGCCATATCTGACCAGGGTAGGAGTGATCGTCCAGTCGTCGGCGCTCTTGAGTGTGCCATCGGGGTTGATGGCGCGCGGAAAAAGATCGTTCGTGAAGCACACATGCGGCCCAACGAAGACGCCGTCCTCCAGCGTGACGCCCTCGAAGATGGAGCTATGGTTCTGTATCTTGACGTTCGAGCCGATCTGCACATGCGCGTCGATATACACTCCCTTGCCAATGTTGCAGTGTGCCCCGACGCGCGCGTGCTCGCGCACATGCGCCTGCCGCCAGATACGCGTCCCCTCTCCGATCTGCGCATCGGGGGACACTTCGGCTGTGGGATGAATAAAAATCTCTGCATTCATGCTGCTATGCGCATATCTCTAAACTTACACTATTTATGATATACCTGTGTTTCCTGACTTCCTGTGCTTCACTTACGCATTGGTTAAGGCAATCGGCATAGGCTTCCGGGTAGGTGATTTCTGCATGACCAATGGTCGCCGGGCATCATATGCACTTCGCGCTCTAGTGCCTCGGCTTGCTTCTTCCCCCATTCGCGATGACTGATGAATTCCTCTTTCGCCCAGATATATGTCACCTTACCAGGATATTTGACCGGCTTATAGCTCGAAATCAACCAGGACAAAAATGCCGATCCAATTCTGATGCAGCGTTTCAAGAGAAGGTCTCAGCCATTGCATCTGCGTCTTCCTATAGGCTGGATAGCGCAATAAGAGGTAGTAATGTCTCATGCGCAGAAACCAGTCAAGTTGCTGTTGCCAGGACAGACGTGGTAAACGGGAGACCAGACGCACAAATCGCCCCGAAGATTCACGTAGTATCCTGCGGTATGAGGAAGGGCCAGGGCCATCGACTGGCTCGACAGCAGCAGCAAATCGATGTCTTGTCCTTGCTCGCGTAGTTGACGAGCCATCTCGAAAACAATCAGTCCGCCACCACAGAAGCCGCCCAACAGGTATGGACCTTCGGGTTGTATGGCGCGCATAGCCTTGATGTAGGCTGTCGCCATCTCTTCCAACGAGGATGGTATCTGTCCGTTATCGAAGCGATGGGGTTCGAGAATATAAAATGGCTGATCAGGGCCGAGGCGCTCTGCCAGGGTGAAGCAGTAAAATGCGCCCCCATCGACATGCACATGCGAGTAGAAGAACGGGCTGGCATGTGTACTCCTCAATGTCTCTGCCAGTGCCGTCCCATTTGCCACGATGTCACGACTCGTTATCACCAGGCGCGCACCCACCATCAAGGGCAGGAACACTTCGAGCGCCGGATATCGAACGATAAAGTGGTGACAGACAGGAGAGTAGCATCTGTTGAGGCCCGGCTGTTGGCGCATTGACATTAAAAAGTTCACGACTGCGCGGTGCGGTATCAGCACGCCTTTTGGTCGTCCGGTCGATCCGGAAGTGTAGATCACGTAGGCCAGGTTCTCGGAAGTGACTAGAGAGTCTGGATCAGCATCGCTCTGCTGCTCCAGTGTGCCATCGTCCGCATCCAAGTAGATGACCCTGGCTGTGTTGGAGGGAAGCTGCCCCATCAGACACCGCTGTGTCAGCAGTATTGACGCTTGAGAATCTTCCAGCATAAAGGCAAGGCGTTCAGTTGGAAAGGCGGGGTCCAGAGGTACGTAGGCTCCTCCTGCCTTGAGAATACCTAGGAGTCCCATCATCATCTCAACTGAGCGCTCTACGCACAGTCCCACCAGTACGTCCGGCCCTACGCCCAGTTGCCGTAGGTAGTGCGCCAGTCGATTAGCCCTTGCGTTGAGTTCACGATACGTGATTTGTTCGTCCTCATAGACCACTGCTATGGAATCGGGGGTGCGTTCGGCCTGTTCCTCTAGCAGTTGATGGATACACATATCTCGCGGGTAAGCCTGATTGGTAGCATTCCACTCCACCAGAAGCCGCTGCCGCTCGTCACTCGTCAAAAGCGGCAACTCCCCCACGCGCTGGTCAGGACAAGTCGAGATGACCTCCAACAGTGTCTGCCAGTGTCCAACCATCCGGTCAATCGTTGCCGCGTCGAATAAATCAGTGTTATACTCGAATCGGCCAATCAAGCCTTCGGGCCGGTCATCCAGTTCGAGCGACAGATCGAACTTGGATGTCCCGACGGTGACATCCATCTGTGTCAGCGTCCATCCAGAAGGAAGGATCGTCAGAGGCGGTTCAAGTGTGAGCAATACCTGGAAGAGCGGGTTCTGGCTCAAATTCCGCTCCGGTCGCAACTCTTTGACCAGGAACTCAAAAGGAACATCCTCATGCGCAATGGCGGAAACGATAACCTCGCGTACTCGTCTCAGCAGTTCTCGGAACGTCGGATTGCCTGATATATCTGTACGCAGCACTAGTGTGTTCAAGAAAAAGCCCAACAACTTCTGAGTCTCAGGACGCTTGCGACCCGCCGTCGCTGTGCCGATCAGCAGCTCATCCTGTCCGGTATAGCGGTAGAGCAGGGTCTTGAAGGCTGCCACCAGTGTTGTATAAAATGTGATCCCTTCGCGAGAACTCATAGCCTTGAGTGCGTCGGTCAGGTGCCTGGAGAGCGCGAATGGCCGCATCGAGCCAGCGTAGGTTTGTACTGGAGGGCGTGGATGGTCTGTCGGCAGTTCAATGGACGGGGGCGCACCGGTGAGTTGCTCTTTCCAGTAAACCAGTTGTTTTTCGAGCATGTCTCTTTGTAACTGTTCGCGCTGCCACAGCGCGTAGTCAGCGTACTGTATAGGCAGTTCTGGAAGTGGCGAGGGTAGACCTGCTAAAAACGCTTCATAGATCGCTCGTAGTTCTGGTAAGAAGACTTGGTAGATTGAGACCCCGTCAAAGATGATGTGATGCAGTGTCAGATACAGGCGGTGTTCCTCGTCGTCCAGTTGTATAAGTCTGGCGCGCAGCAAAGGGTATTTAGCGAGATCAAAGAGCAAACGGGCATCCTCGGTTGCTAGGCGTAGCGCCTCCGCCTCGCGCTCCGCCTTCGGGAGATAGCGCAAATCAACCAGCGGAAACTGGAACGTTGGCGCCGAGTGGAACATTTGGACCGGCAGTCCGTTAACCTCAGGAAAGCTGGTACGCCAGGCTTCATGACGCCGAACGAACTCAGTAAAGCTCTGCTCTAAAACGCTCACATTCAGCGGGCCGGGCAGGTGAATAGTCACGCACTCGTTATACACTGGGACATCGGGCGTCAACTGCGCAAGCAGCCACACCTGTTGCTGTCCGAAAGACAATGGAGCAGTAGTTCCTGATGCTCGCCGCATGATACTGCTCTCAACCGCAGTTCCACGTACAATATCTCCTCGCAAATATTTTTCGAGCAGCGCGCGTTTGGCTTCCGAAAGCTCTAATCTCTCTGCCATCCCCTGGTGGTCCTCCCTAAGTAGTCAGATACCGGGAAACCCATTTCGCACGTAAAGAAATGCGTTTCACAGTCTGGAATGCTAAAATGTTACCGGCAGTGCCGTCAGTCCACGCAGCCCCAGATTTTCGCGCCAGTGGATCGGCCCTGGCTTGAGTTGCAGATTGGGCATCTTATGTAGTAGTGTGGCGAAGGCCGTCTGCCCTTCGATACGCGCCAGGGGTGCGCCAAAGCAGAAATGGCTGGCCCACGCGAAGGCGACATGCCGGTTATCCTGCCGTGTGATATCCAGGCGGTCAGGGTCGGGGAAACGCTCCGGGTCGCGGTTCGCCGCGCCCATCACAGCGATCACCGCCTGCCGTTTGCGAATCTGCTTGCCGCCAAGCTCGACATCGTCGGGTGCGAGCCGCGCGGTTTGCTGGCTGGGACTCTCGAAACGCAGCAGTTCCTCCACCGCCGAAGGGATGAGTGTTGGGTCGCTACGCAGTTTCTCCAATTGATCAGGGTTACGCAGCAGCGAGAGCACGCCATTGCCGATCAGGTTCGTTGTGGTCTCCTGGCCGCCGACCATCGTTACAATGGTATTGGCGACGACTTCGTCTTCGGTGAAGCGGTCTCCGTCGATTTCCGCCGTAAGGTAGGCGTGAATCAGCCCGTCTTGTGGATTGCTGCGCTGCTCTTTGATCGCGGAGCGGAAGTAGGCCGTCATCTCTTCCAGGCTCTTGATGACCTGGGCTGCCCGGTCTGGATTATGCTGGAAATTGCCAAGCACCTGGGCGAAGTCGGCTGACCAGGTGGTGAGCAGACGCCAGTCCGAGGTTGGAACGCCGAGCATCTCCGCTGTCACGATAGCTGGGAGAGGATAGGCGAGATCAGCGATAATGTCCATTTCGCCCTTGTCCTGCACAGCATCCAGCAGGCTGTTGGTGATGTCCTGGATGTGCGAGCGCAGCAACTCGACGCGGCGCGGCGTGAAGGCTTTGGAGGCCAGGCCGCGCACCCGTCCGTGTGAAGGCGGGTCCAGGAAAAGCATTTGCAGTACCATGACTTTCGCCAATGGGGTAAGAGACCCCAGGCCGAGCGAGGTAAGCTGTTCCGGCGTGGGAGTGCGATCCGCCGAAAACTTCTGGAAGACTGTGACAACATCGGTGTAGCGCGTCACGACCCACGCATGCAAGTATGGGTCCCAATGCACCGGGTCTTCGCTGCGCAACCGCTGATAGAGTGGGTAGGGATTGGCGAGAACCTCGGGGTCGAGCAGGTGGAAGAGGCTCAATGGTGGTTCTTGCTTGCCAATGCGGGTAGAATTTTCTGCGTGCGTGCTCATATACAATCCTTTAGCTGGTGCGACCAGGAGATGTGACGTCTCCAAGTAATAGTAGTACCTCTTCCTCGCTCATGGCTTCCAGCTTGGCAAGAACACGCTGCTCGACCTCCGCTGCCAGCAGTTGTACCGTCGGAGCCTCGAAGAGGCTGCGCAGTGGGAGATCGACGCCGAAAGTCTCGGAGAGCTGGGTAATGATCTGCGTACCCAGCAGGGAGTGACCACCAAGCATGAAGAAATTGTCGTTGATGCCGACCATATCAAGATTGAGCAGGGTCGAGACAACCTGCGCGATGCGCTCTTCCGTTGGCGTGCGCGGCTCCTCGTTCGTCTCAGCGCGGAGCGTATTTGAAGAATCTGGCGCGGGTAAAGCTGCCCGATCAACCTTCCCATTGGGTGTGATAGGTAGGGCATCTAGCAGTACGAATGTTGAGGGAATCATATAGTCCGGCAGGTATTCGCCGAGCGCTTCGCGTAGCGAACTCGGGCGAAGCTCTTCCTCCGCAGGAGCGACGATATAGGCTACCAGGCGCTTCTCGCCGGGTGTGTCTTCACGCGCGACAACCTGGCAGGTTTGAATGGCTGGATGTTTGAGTAGAACGGCCATAATCTCGTCAGGCTCGATGCGGTAGCCACGAATCTTGATTTGCTGATCGGCGCGTCCCATGAAGGCAACCTGACCATCAGGCAAGAATCGAGCCAGGTCGCCGGTTTTGTAGAGCCGCTCGCCGGGCGTCTCGCTCAGGGGGTGCGGGATGAATCCCTCGCTAGTGAGATCGGGACGATTGAGATAACCAGCAGCCAATCCGGTACCACCGATATAGAGTTCGCCGGGTGTACCGATAGGAACCTGCCGCAGAGCCTCGTCGAGGATGTAGACCTGCGTGTTCCAGATGGGGCGGCCAATCGAAGGCGGCGTCTCCGTGGCAGTGGATGGGAAGACTTGCCCATAGGTAGTGACGACGGTTGATTCGGTCGGGCCATAGTTGTTGACGAAGGCAAAAGGCAGGTCGGGCGATGGATAGCGGCGCAGCGTATCTGCACCGGTGAGCAGGTAGCGCAGCGAGACCTGCGTGGGCCAGGTAAGGGAAATGACGCCTTCTGCCATTGCAGTTGGCAAGAACGAGATAGTGATGTCATGGCGAAGAAGGAAGTCGCGCATGAGTTGGGGTGAGATGCGCGCATCCTCATCGACGATATGGACCTGCGCGCCGATGGTCAGGTAGGGCCACAGTTCCCAGCCCGTGGCATCGAAGGCCGGGCTGGTTACTTGTGTCGCGCGGTCTGCCGCGCTGATCTGGTAGGCGTGCTGGTGCCAGTAAATGAGGCTAAGCAGGCTGTAATGGGTGATCTGTACACCTTTGGGTTGCCCGGTCGAGCCAGAGGTGTAGATAACATACACCAGGTCGGCGGATGTGACATTCGAGACTGGCTCTGACGTGCTGTAGTGTTCCAGCGTATGTGCCTCGCTGTCCAGGCAGACCACGTGCGTATCGCCCGTCTGTAGCCGCGCCGCGATTGACTGCCACGTAACTAGCACGGGAGCGTGAGCATCTGCGAGCATGAACGCGAGCCGCTCAGCGGGATAGGCAGGATCGAGCGGTACGTAGGCTCCCCCGGCCTTGAGGATGCCGAGCAGCCCCACGACCATATCTAAGGAACGTTCAACACAAAGGCCAACCAGGACATTTGGGCCAACTCCCAGCGTTTGAAGATGATGCGCAAGCTGGTTGGCGCGTCCATTCAGTTCCCCATAGGTGAGCTGCTGTGTGCCTGCTACTACCGCTATGGCTTCTGCCGTTGTGGCGGCCTGTCTCGCTACGAGCACTGGGAGACAAAGATCATCGGGTATAGTGTGCCGTGTATTATTCCACTCATCGAGTTGCTTCAGATCATAATCTGCGATAACAGGCGTTTGTGTCATACTTTCTTGTGTTTGCATAGCTGTTGACCTCGAATCCACTCCATTGATCGAAATAGCACATGGGCACATGGGTTTGTAACTGAGCTAAGCATATATCCTGGTCTATGTGAAAAAGGTGTTCATGCGTGTTGAGAAGGTGTTGATAAGCATGAACGAGGTTGATAGAAATGAATGGCCTGCAAGCACAGTGGAGGGTATGCAATGGGAGAGGAATGTATACTCAAGTCATTGTATCGCTACGCTATCTCTACACCGATAGAAACGGAATACCAATGTATCAGGCACTACTCTTTACATGAAAGAATCTACTTCATTTCTGAGGAAACTGAATACAATGAACCTGGTATCCTTCTCCATCAAAACGAAAGGGCTGCATAATTTTACGCGGCGACTCTGGACGGTCTTTACGCGCTTTGGCTTTACCGAAAGGCGAACGCGTACAGCGTTATATACCATTATTAATAGTTTGAAGCAGGGAGAGGCAGCCCCTACATTTTTTATTCCCGCGGTTGTTTTGCAACGACATCCTCGCCTGATACGCGGCATCGTTCAGGCAGGGGCGGAGGTTGGCGTGCATGGCTATGTCCACAATGACTATCGCCATTTGAGCCAGGATGAGCAGGAGAAGCAGACCAGTAAGGCTGTTACTGTCTTCAAAGCAAATGATATTCCCTTCCGGGGCTTTCGCAATCCCTACCTGGGATGGACGGAGACATCGCTAAGCGTATTCTCTTCCTACGGCTTCAGTTATGAGAGCAACCAGGCTGTGCTTCATGAAGTGATCGATGAGGATGCGCTGTCTCCCTTACTGAAGGGCGGGTATGAGAAATCAAAGGCCCTCTTTCAAGCGATCCCTTGTACCACCTACGCGCTTCGTCCCCATTTCGAGGGAACACTACTGCGCATTCCCCTCAGTATTCCTGATGATGAAATGCTGTTTGATCGCCTGCGCCTGACCGGGCCGGGTGAGGTAGGGCGCACCTGGAGTGCGGTTATGGAGCGTATCTACGAGCACGAAGGAGTCTATGTTTTGAACCTGCACCCGGAACGGGGCATCCTATGCAAGCAGGCGCTGGATATCCTGCTCTCGAACGCGCGCGGTTACTCCCAACCTGTCTGGATCGCGCGGCTTGAGGATATTGCACACTGGTGGAAGGAGCGCGCAGCATTTAAGTGGCATATCTCCCCACTTGGCGACAACCGCTGGCAAGTAGAAGCGACCTGTACACCACGTGCGAAGTTGCTGGCCCGTCACGTAGTAATAGAAGATGCCCAGGTGACTACCGATAATAGCATTGAAGAGCGAGTCGCATCAAGCAGGTTCACCATCCAGGCAGATCGTTGCCCCTGCCTGGGCATATCGCCTGAGACTCCTCAGCAGGTGATCGATGTCTTATGCGAACAAGGCTACCCGACAATCAGATGCAACGCTGGCGGAGCGGAATCCTTCTCGCTGTATATTGACATGCCGGAAGGCGTGGGTGTATCACGCGAGGCACGCGAGAAGACCTTTGGCGAGCTTGTCGAACGAATCGAGGGACTTCGCGCGCCGTTTTTGCGCTTCGGCTGCTGGCCGGACAAATACAGGGCAGCGCTTTCTGTAACAGGAGATATTGACTCCGTCACGATTCAGGATTTCTTTCTGCGTATTCTTGAAGTTGCGAAATGAGGGCGAAGCCGATGTTCAAGTATGTGATGACTGCCGCAGCGCTCAAAGCGTTCTCTGTCACTCCGCAAACCAGGTATGGATATCGCATGCTCGGAAATACGCTAGGGCAGCGTCAGCGTGTTCATGCGGGGCTGGATTGGAAATATGTCGAGCGAGTCAAACGGCTGCTGCAGTGGTGTAAGCAGTATGATGCAGTGCAAAGCGGCGATCACTTGCTGGAAATAGGAACCGGCTGGCTTCATTGGGAATCAACACTACTGCGCCTCTTCTACAATGTTGAGATAACTCTGTTCGATGTGTGGGACAATCGTCAACTTCTCGCCTACAAGAGTCATTATGCACAACTCGACAAGATCATTGACCAGGAACTTGATCTCGATGCGAGGCAACACGAGCGGGTTCATAGTCTGCTGGCAAATATTGTACATGCGAACTCATTCGATGAGATTTACCATATCATGAATTTTCGACACGTGATTAACCCTGATGGCTCCCTCTCTCAGTTTGAAGATCAGTCCTACTCACTCATCTTCAGTAGTAATGTTCTTGAGCATGTCGATGTGAAGATACTGCCTGGATTTACCAGGGATTTTTATCGTTTGTTAAAGCCAGGCGGATACTCGATGCACCAGATCGACCTGGGTGATCATCTCTCCTACTATGACAAATCGACCCCTTTCAAGAACTACCTTCGTTATTCAGACGCGGTATGGAGACGCTTTTTTGAGAACGATGTCCAGTATTTTAATCGCATACAGCGACCAGAATGGCTGACGCTCTACCAAAATGCGGGTTTCGAGTTAGTCGAAGAGGAGCCAATTTATGCCGATATCGGTGATATTGCGGTGGATGGACGTTTCGCGAACCTGGAACAGCAAGACCTGCGCTGTTGGACATTGCGTGTCGTTCATCGCAAACAAGGTTAGTAGCACAGAGCATCTTCATGGAGTGGAGCCGTGGCAAAAATCAACAAAGTTTTGATGATTATCGAAAATTGCTCTGTTCCAGCCGATAATCGAGTTTGGGCTGAGGCCACAGCTTTGCGAGACCTGGGCTACAATGTAAGTGTGATCGGCCCAAAGGGTACAAAGAAGGATCATGACTCCTATACCTGTCTTGAAGATATTCATCTCTACCGATATCGGTTGCCCTCGTTTGTCAACAGTTCTAAAGCCTATATCATGGAATATAGCATCGCCTTATTCATGACCTTTATATTGAGCCTGAAGGTATGGAGACGACAAGGATTCGATGTGATCCATGTTGCGAACCCGCCGGATATCTTCTTCCTGGTTGGTTTGTTCTATCGTTTGTTTGGAAAGAAATTCATTTTTGATCAGCATGATCTCTCGCCTGAAATGTTCCAGGTCAAATTTGGTGGGCATATGAAGCCGCTCTATCGTCTGCTTCGTTTCTTCGAGTGGGCATCGTATCGTGTTGCTCATGTCGTCATTACTACAAATAGCTCGCAGAAACTATTCGCGCTGACACGGGGCAAATGTTCAGCTCAACCTGTGTTTGTCGTGCGTAATGGGCCTGACCTACGGCGCATTCGTCGGGTCGCTCTGGAGCCTGGATTGAAGCGGGGCAGGCGTTATCTGCTGGCATATGTCGGTGAGATGGAGGTACAGGATGGCATCGATTACGCCTTGCGTGTTCTTCATGACCTGGTCTATAAGCGCGATAGGCAAGATGTCGGGCTAGTGTTGATGGGGGACGGGGGTTACTTGCCGACGCTGCGAGCATTGACGCGCGAACTGGAGTTGGATGCGTACGTGCATTTCACCGGTTGGGTGCAGGCAGGAGAGATAGTGCGCTATCTGAGCGCAGCGGATGTAGGGTTGACGCCGGACCCGCGCAATGGGTTGAATGAATTTTGCACGATGGTCAAGACGATGGAGTATATGGCTGTCGGGCTTCCGGTTGTCTCATTCGACCTGGCCGAAGCGCGCTATTCAGCCGGTAATGCCGCGCTTTATGCAACCCCGAACAGTATTGAAGACTTTGCCACATCTATTCAAATACTGCTCGATGACGAGCTGCTCCGCCTGACTATGGGCGATGAGGGACGGAAACGAATCATCGAGGCGTTGAGTTGGGAACATGACCGCGAGAATCTTGCCCAGGCATATCAAGTAGTAACTCGACGCTATCACTCGTATGCTCATCCGTGAGCATACTACACTCTACTGAGATTTGGGTTGAAAAACTCGCCTGCTCCATTGATCCAATAGGAGAGTCAGCAGCTACTTTGATTCCTACGAAGCGTTTCATCCCTCTGAATATGTGGGCTAGAATGTTACCAAGACTGCTCGTCATCAGCGCGACGAGGAGCCAGTGATGCTGCACATCTTCTGAAATGCGCTGTAAAAGGAATGGGTTATTACTCGATGTGTTGAAGCCAGGAATGGTTGTGACGGCCCAGGAATAACCGGTTGCTTGCGCTGCCTGTACCGCCTGCTCGCTGATATGTTGGGTACCGCCGAAGGGGTAAGCGAATATGCGCGGAGCCGTTCCAAGTCGCTCCCGAAGTGCTTCGCGTGGATGGCCCACTTCGTTTAGTAGCATGTTCGAATTTGTCACCTGTGAGAGGATAGGATGGTGTACTGTATGACCGCCAAATGTAATTAGTCCGCTGTTCCCCATCTCCATCGCCTGAACCCAGTTGATCCGCCGATTTTGTAACTGACACTCGGGGACGGTCTCGTCATCAATGAACCCGGTGATGAGGAACAACGTCAGGGGTACCCGCAACTCCTGGGCGAGTGGCAGCGCATGGGTATAATTATCCTCGTAGCCATCATCAAAGGTGATAGCGACAGGAATACGTTGCTTCTCTCGCTTACGAGCCTGATTTTGAATAGAAGCATCATTTTGGTACAGTTCATCCAGCGCGTCCTCGAGCGGCATAATACGAAAGTGTTGCTGCAAGTATAGGAAATGCTGCCTGAGATTTCCACCGGACGCGCGATGGTAATTCACAATAATTAGGCGCTTGTCTCTTCGCTGGTCTATCCAGCGAATCAATGCCAATAGCCCGCTATAATAGGAGAGGGCCGCGACGAATAAGAGGAGTTTGCAGCGCATCCATGCTCCTTCTAAACTAGCTCTTCACCTGTATTCGTCAGTATTATCACATTGTAAGTCTATCATTTATTCTAAATACTTACAAGACGTAATATGATGTGAAATCGCACTTACATGAATCATTTCGAGGACAGCAAGAGTGTCAATACTTCGAGTCTAGGCCGCCTACGAGCAACAAAGTTATCTCGCATATGGATAACAGCATCGGTCAGCTGTTCTTGTTGGCCCAATAAGATCTCCACGCCTTGCGCGATGGCTTCGGGGGTATTGTCAGCAAAGATGAAACCGGAGGGAAAACATCGGCGCATTTCATAAGTATTCGATACAAGCGTTGGCTTCGCAATTGCCAGTGCTTCATAAGCGCCACAACTGAGTGATTGCTCTAGTGTCGTCAGGATGAGAAGCCCTTGCACATTATCTAGTAACGCACTGTACTCGCCGCCGCGAAGAAAGCCGGTCAAAACTACATTCTCTGGTGTATGAGCAAGCAGACCAAACGGTGCGCGTTGCGGATTGCCGGTAACGTAGAACGTCACTTTGGGCAAAAACCGGGCAACTTGGAAAAGAACATCCAAAGGCTCATCCGGCGAAAATGTGGAGATAACTGCTACTCTCGCTTCACCGCTCGTGCCGATATTCCCGACAGCCGGTTCCATCGATGGTATACCGTCGGGTAGGAACAGGCTTGCTATGTTCCATTGCTTTATGACATACTGGGCATCCTCGTTGCAGAGTGTTACGGTGAGCGCACCACGTGCGAGCAGGCGCAAGAGTGGTAAGGCCCAATGCCAGTTTGGATCGTAGAAAGTGCCCGGATGACAATCAATCACGTAGGCTGCGCGGTTTCTTCCGCGCAGCCAGCACCACAAGACAACCACTAGCGGTGCGAATATAGGTGGCGTCTGAACGATCACCGCGGATGGTCGCTCGCGCTCAAGGAGCTTCCAGGTATTCCACCCCTGCATCAGGTAGCGAAGTGGCTTGAGCCAACGATTTTTCAGGCGAGCTTCATACAGGTAGATGACCTGCGCATTAACATCGCGTGCCATAGTTTCTGCGCGTCGCGCATGGCTATACCAGACGATATAGAGTCTTTTTTTGCTCATTCCTCTCATCCCTGCTCTGCTCCAAGTCATGTAGAAGGCTGATCAATGGTTGACCGCACCGATCCCAGCTATAGATAAGCTCGACAAGCGCCCTTCCTGCCTCGCCGAGCTCGCGTCGATGTTGTTGCTGTCGTAACAAATGAATTACCGCTTCAGCGAAGGCCGCTGGTTCGTCTTCTATCAGGAGATGCCGGTTAGTGTCGACTGTCAGTCCCTCACATCCCAGATGCGTTGAGACTACAGCCTTCTGCATAGCAAAGGCTTCAAGAATCTTCAGGCGCGTACCACTACCGATGTAAAGAGGAGCAATGGCGACGGAAGCCGAGGCGAGGTAGGGACGCGTATCGGGGACTGTACCCGTCACTTCCACGCCGGGTAGGAATGCCAGTTTCACAACCTCCGGCTGAGGATGTTTCCCGACGATCTGCCAGGTCGCATCCGGAATGTTGGCTTTGATGTGCGGCCAGCAGTGCCTGGCAAAATGGCACGCAGCGTTCACATTAGGATAATAATCCATCGCGCCGGTGAAAACTACCCGGTTTGGGACTTCCTGTGCTGTGGGAAATGGACGAAACACCACGGTGTCTACACCGTTTGGAACGACATGGATGGTGCTGGCTGGCAGAAGTTCCTGGAGTACAATACGCTCGCGCTCACTCGTTACAAGGAGTGCATTTGCTCGGCGACAACGTTCGATCTCTATTCGTTTGAGTAGATGACCCTCGAACCAGTTGTACCATTTACGTGCCAATCGCTTTTCTTGCTGGAAGGTGCGCAATCGTATCTCAAACTCGAGGTTATGCTGATCGATGATGACTGCTATGCTCCTGGGCAGGCGATACTCAGCGATCAAGACGCTCTCGTAGAGCACGACGTCATAGTGCTGCATTGCACAGTTTCTATTGATCGCATGCTGCATTGTCTGGCGAAGATAGCTGGTGAAGATGGCCGGCCTTCCCCGCAGCAGACCGACGACCTGCTTCCAGCGTTTGATCAGAGCCGATTCCGTCTCCTGAGAAATCAATTGAACGTTAATGTCGATCGATTGCAAGTTTGAAACGAGTTCAGGTGTACTGGGTATGTTGCGCGGCTGGAATGACAGCAACGTGATGTTGTGCTGGCTGGACAGTATTTTCAATAGTTGATAATTGCGATTGCTGGCTCCGGCAGTTGGCGACGGTAGCGTAGTTGTTAAGACCAGTATGTTCATCTGGTGGTCTCCACCATTTCCAGAACTGGATTTTCCTGCAACATCTGATGGGAACGGCCCATGCTTTCGCCCAGGTCCTCTTTTACAGTGTCCAGTTCAGGCAGCTTCGCCAGGATGCCAGCGAGCAGGCCGATATAAATCACGTTGCGATAGAAGAACAGTTGATAATCCGCGAAGGAGACGATAATTTCTATGTACACGACTGCTACGACAAAGATTGCCACTAGCCGCAGGTATGGGTCCTGCAATCGACGTGCGATAAGGCTGCCACGTACAATGATGGAGCCGATCAAGTACCAGAAGGCAAGAAAACCGATGGCTCCCAGGCGCATCCAAACCCAGTAAATATTATTGTGCGGGACGTAGCCGTAATAAATGTCAGCCGCGCCGATGCCCTGAAAGAGCGTCGTGAGCGGAATGGGTTGTAGATACGGCTTACCGAAACCTAGACCTATGAACGGATTATTATGCAGTATGGTAAATTTCAGATCGAAATTTTCGACTACGCGATACTGGTTCGATGCCGCGTCCCTGAAATCTGAGAGTCCTGGCTTGAAGACTGCGACGATGGCGCGTGCCGGCTCTGCGAAGCCCTGGGTGGAATTGTAGAACAAGGCTACGTAACCACCTCCCAGCAAGAGGGAAAAGAGCAGTAAAATCACCAGGAATTTGCGGGAGCGCGGCATGGTGGCGTAGGTTAGAATCCAGGCAACTCCCAGCCCTGCCACCAGCGCGATATAGTCCGCACGGCGTTGATTGAGAATCAGCGTGACGATCACAAATGGCATGACGATCAACGAGGCAATCAACTGTGGGCGATAGCGATAATGAATGCTGAAGAGGAAGACTAGCACCAGCAATGCAGCGAAGAAGAAAAATTCTTCATGAGACATGAGTGAATCGGTCAAGAGCTGCCCGTGCAGCGCGATGAAGTAGAGATAGAAGCCTTGTAGGGCCTTGAAACCTGCACCGATAATCACCATCCAGAAGAAGAGGCGGATGTGCTGCTTGCTCGTCACCATGTTATAAGCCAGTAAATAGGATTCGAACATGTAAATGAAAGGGCGCAACTCCACAACGATGATCTTTACATCGCCCCCCGTCAAATATCCATAGAATGCCCCGAAAGCCAGGCAAAGGAAAAACAGCAGGAAAGGTATGAGCATCATACCCCCGCGCAGAAACCACTGACGTTTGACAAGGTCGCGGCAGATGATGACTAGCAGGATAAAAAGAAACAGGAAGCCGATGGGGCGCTCAATCAATCCTTCGAGAGCAGGAGGCCAGTAATAGACGTAGAGGCGATCAGTAAAAACCGATGCTTGTAATGGGGCCTGGTCGATCAAGACGACGCAACCGGTGACGATGAAAAAGCCGGTCACCGGCCAGCGTGCAATCGCCATCGCGACAGTCAAGGCTATTGCAACACTTAACAAAAGACTAGGACCAAATGATAGTCCTGCCAACACGAGAAACGGGGTAACGCAGCATACGACGCCACAAACGATCAGGAATAGTTGGATATTCTCGCGTTTTCGCTGGATTTGCAATGCCGCAACGATATCTTTTGCATGTAGGGCGGTCAGCGTCTGTTTATGCATTTGATTACTCAAAAGAAATAGAGCAAGGCAATCACACTTGCTATCACAATGACCATCAGGAGTCGTGTCCAATTATTAAATGTGCGAATCACCAGTCCAATTCCTAGGAGAAGGAGGAGAAGTAACAGAATCTGGGTCATACCATACCTCCACGTATCAGCGCCTTTTGAACTCGATGCGATTCAAGATGATGCCTTCGACAGGAAGATGGCGCAGGTCAATACACGTCTGCGCCAGCAGGTCATCTGGCGTAACACCCACACGAGTGACTATCGCCAGCGCCTCCAGCATAGTTGCCGCGAGCAGGCTATAAGCGGTGGTGGTGACAGCTGGAAGATCGACGACCAGCAACCCATTTGGATTTGCCAGTGTTTCCAATATCCCTTGCTGCTTGAGTCGCTGGAGCAGCCGAACTGCTTCAAATTGCCCTTCGCCTGCGGGTATCACGCTCAGGTTGTCGCTGACGGGATAGCGAATGTCTCCTTCGACGCATTCTCCACGCAGCCACTCGGCAATGCCGGGAGTAACGGAGAAGTCAAAATAGCGATGCAAGCCGGGGTGATCCCAGTCAAGCTCGACTAGCGTCACCGGGTGAAGGCTGTCAGCAGCAAGCACCTGCGCGGTCATGGCTGCGACGAACGTTTTGCCCTCACCTGGAATAGAGCTAGTAATGCCAACGCTGCGCACCGGCTTCTCTTCTCGAAAGAAGAGGGAGAGACAAAAACGCTGGCACTGTTCTTCGAGCTGCCGGACTTTTTTTATGTCCTGCCGGGGTATCGGGCGTGCGTAAGTAGGTGTTACACGCTTGTATTGTACCTGAATTGACGACAGCGTGCCGGATGATGATGGCAGAGGTGTTTCTGGCAGCTGCCCCAGCCTCTCGATTGGACTCTTGACCTTCGTCAGCTTTTGTGTCTGGGATGTATCTTTATCGTCTTCCATTGTGACCTTCTAACCGATGCGAGAGCGAGATACTTTGCCACTTCTCCCATTATGAGAAATCAACTCCACAGGTTTTCCCCGGTTGACTATAGGTGACCTGGTCTTTGAAGATAGTTGCGGAATTTCCATGACCACCGGGTAGATGGTGACTTTCCGCAAATCGCTTACTGTATAGATGGCACGATCCCTGCTCATTGCCAGAATGACCAGAAGAATGCAAGCAAGCAAGCCTATGATCAACCCGGCTCCTGTAGCCAGCAGCAATGTTTTCAGTCGTGACACGGCATTGACGTTCGCCGCCGGATTATCAACGACTTTGAAAAGACTGGCCGCGCCAATTCCATGAGCAGCGATATTCTGTTCCAGGGTCGTGATCGTACTCTGGAGATTCTGTACATTCACCTGCGCTTGCTGAGCCTGCACTTGTAGTTTTTGGTATTGTGGGTCACTCTGAAGTGTCGTTTGTTGTTCGCCAGAGTGTGCCTGTGTATAGGCCGAGATCGCAGCGCTCGCGTTCTGAGATGTGGTTTGTGCCTGGACAAGTTGTGCCTGATAGGTCGTAAGGAGGTTCTGTCCCTCGGTGGCAATACTGTTGCTCACCGTCTCGTAGTTCGAAATGATTGCTGCTACTACTTGCTCTGCAATCTGCGCGTTGCTGTTTGTAAAGGTGATACTGAAGAGATTATATCCTAGTGCTACAGCCTGGGAATGCTGTAAAACAGTAGTAGCAAGTGCGTCATCGCGGCTTTGTGCGCTGGTTAGCGCCTTTGCATTTAACGTGGTCACAAGGTGCGCCCGTTGGGCAACCGCCAGCTCAAACGAGCGGGTTGAGAGCAATTCTGTCAGCACGTCCACTTGCGTTTCCGCTGGAGTGGCCAGGTTAGTCGCATCAACGCTGGTGGCGCTCAGAACATCATAGCTATGCAATGCCAGGAGATTCGCCGTCGATTGATATTGACGTGGCATGACATAAACTACCGCCCCACCGATGGCTGCAGGAAGAATCAAGAGGAATAGGATTTGTAAAGGTTTATGTAAAATAGTTCTTAGTATTCGATCCACAATAACTGACCTCCTCACAGTCGGAACAGGTTTCAACTCAAATCATACAGCGTGTTTCTTGGGAATCGGGTAGTTGTCGATGTGAAGAAATCGTTGTTACTCTTCCCTGGTTGTGTAAATCTCGCTACCGTTTGTTACAGATTCTGAGCGAGTAAGCGAAAAATCGGGTAGCCGCTCTGCTATCATTGGCCCCTATGATGAATACTCGTTCTCAACCACGTTCAACATCAGCTGAGCACTACGGGATGGTATCCTGTGTACGAGTATAGACAAATACGGGACTCAGGTAATAGCTTTGTGGGAGTACTGATATGGCCGACACTTTGATCAAAGACCAGCTTAAGGCGATAAAGCGCGCTGTTCGGGATGTTGGATTGAGACCCGAATCTGCATTTAGGGCGTATCTGAAGTATAAATATCATGTCGGCAACCCGCGCGGCTATCCCGAAAATTCCGCCGGGAATGCAGTACTTCTCAGTCAGGCAGGGTGGGAAGCCGCAGTCGAGGCGGTCGCGGCGCTCGGTCTCGCACTTCATAGCGACCTCCCCAAGAATTGGGACAGCCTAGTGGCCCTCATCAGCGTTTTCGAGCGGACGACACCCCAGGCGCATATCCTCGATGCCGGGGCCGAACTCTACTCGATGATTCTCCCCTGGCTCTATGTATATGGCTACGAACATTTGACTGGCATCAACCTGGTCTTTGATCGACCAATCAAGCGAGGTAAAATTCAGTATGAATATGGGGATATCACCAGAACACGTTTTGCGGATCAAACGTTCGATGCCATTACTTGTCTCAGCGTAATCGAGCACGGCGTGGACCTGCGGGCATATTTTCGCGAAGCTGCGCGTATTCTTAAGCCAGGTGGAGTCATAGTCACCTCAACGGATTATTTCGCGGAACCCATTGATACTGGCGGGAGGCTGGCTTATGGCGTCCCGGTACACATTTTCTGTAGGGATGAGATTGCTGAAGCACTAAGCATTGCTGGAGAATACGGCCTGATGCTGACAAGCAAAATGAGTCTTGACTCACAGGAAAAACCCATCAGGTGGCAGCAGATTGATCTTGACTATACGTTCATTGTCTTTACCTTGCAGAAAGTCGATCAGGCAGTTAGGGAAACTGATGGAAATGTTCCACCGGATCGTCAATAACACGCTGATTTCACTGATTGGACAGGTGATTACCTGGGCATCGACCTTGCTATTGACAATTGCCTATGGACGCTTTCTCGGTGTAGTCAAGTTTGGCGAACTCTATTTCGCGCTGACCTTTGTGCAACTCGTCGGCTTTCCCGTTGAATTTGGCTTAAATCAGCAAATTATCCGCGATGTCGCGCCTGAACCGCAGAAAGCTGCACGCTATTTCATGAATACCCTGCTCATTAAGAGCATTCTGTGGATCATCCTGTTCGCGCTCCTGCTGCTGATTTGTTTGTTGCTTGGCTATAATCCTGAGCAGCGCATGTTGATCTCTCTCTGTGGTATTACCTTGCTCTTACGCTCACTGGTGAATATTGTGAGCGTCTTGCACTATGCTGATGAACACACAGTCATCCCTGTCGTGGGCAATATTCTTGAAAAATGCGTGTCGGCTGTTGTCAGTATCCTCCTGCTGCTACATGGCGCAGGTGTCATCATAATGGCCTATGTACTGATGGGAAGTATGGGGATATCTGGCCTCTGGCAGCTCTACTGGTTCCGCCGCTTTCACGGCTTTGAACTGGGCATAGATAGGGCGCTCATTGGCGCAATGGTTAGCACCAGCATTCCATTCCTGGCATATGGTGTGCTGGGCATCATCTACTATCGCATAGATACCGTCTTGCTCTCGCTTATGACGAATGTGACAGTAGTCGGTTTATACGGAGCGGCCTATCGCCTCTTCGACACGATGACATTCCTACCAAGTCTCGTCATCAGCGCGATAATGTACCCGGTATTCTCGAAGTTGACCGTTACTTCTGAGAAAAACTTAAAAGTGGCGATTGAGAAATCCCTGAATTTTTTGTTGTTTTTCAGCTTGCCGATCAGCGTAGGATTGATGGTGGCCGCCCCGGAGATCATCGGTTTCCTCTATCATCGTGGTGAGTTTGATGGGGCGATATCAGCCTTGATTGGGCTGGCTCCCGGCCTCGTTTTTCTCTATGCGAATTCTGTGTTCAATGCCGTGCTGATAAGCACGAAACATGAAAAAAGGATTACCCTCATGGCTGCAATTGCGCTGGTTTTCAACCTCGGTTTAAACTTGGCGCTGATCCCGCTCTTTCAGCAGATCGGGGCCGCCATCATCACTTCGCTTACCGAATTGCTTCTTTGCGGGTTATCCCTGCTTTTCTTGCCCAGGCACTTGCTTCCGCTGGGCAGCCTGCCGGTAATTGGGAAATCGCTGCTGGCGAGTCTTGTGATGGCCCTGGTAATTGTCAATCTCAATGTCTATTCACTCTCAAACATCTTTCTCATCCTCCCTGTTGCCATGCTGAGTTACTTTGGGACGGCAGCTCTCCTGGGCACAATTCCTCGCACAGATATGCAAACACTCTATCTTTCCTTGAGAAACAGATCGACAGTAGCATAACAAGCCATCTTATCAAGTCGGCCTGTATTCCTGAATCATTGCTTTGATGGCATAGTATTGGGGTTTAGGTTGATCGTTCATCACGTTGAACATATCGAGGTGGCCATACCCGGCAAAGCTGGCAGCGTCGAACTGGCAGGCAAAGGCGACCCCGGACTGTGCCATTGTGCGAAGTGCGTTTGTTGTAAATTGCTGAATGAAATCGGCATTGTCGCCGTAAGCCGGTGGTGGATTTTCAGGATCAAAGTTCCACTCGGTCACGCCTATGGGTAAGTTTTTTCCGAAAGTACCAAGCACAAGGTTGCGTACGTATTGTACAGCATCAGCTATGGAAGATACCTTGCTCAGACAGGCATTCTGTGGGTCATCGAAACAGGGATACCAGTGAAAGCTCACCGCGTCTGGTAAAACGCCAGAGGCTTTGACTCCCTGAAGAAAGAGTTGCATGTAGTTATCTTTCCCGAGTTCGTTATAGGTGACCGGCCCAATGAACTTCGCCTGTGGATTGATGCTTCGTAGCAGTGGGATCAGCGTATTCCATTGTTGGAGGTACGATTCGATTGATATGTCATTGTAGTCAGACTCATTGCCGAACTCAAACAGGTCGCAACGCTGCCCTAGATAGCGTATCAGGTGCTCGTCGAAGCTCGAATTGTAGATGTTAGTGATAACTCCCAGGCAGTGCGTGCCACTCTGCTCGATGGTCGTGATACGTTTCTCGATTTCTGCGTCGCTAAGATTGTCGAAGAAGAAACTGCGCATGAGGGTAAATCCGGCATCCCTCAATGCCTGTTGAATGCTTGTTTCGGTCTGAATATTTTGTTTGTACCACTCATACGTGTCGTTCGTCCCAAAGAGAAAGGAGGAGATGTTATCCTTCCATGTCTGTTGTCCTGGCAGTGGCATTGAGATCCCTTGTTGTGTATACTGTGCTCCGGCTAAACAAGATGAGCAGAGGAATAGCACCAACAGCAGAACTGGTGCAACGGTGTACCGGGGCTGTTTTGTTCCGCTTCGTTGAGTATCCATAAAAGCTATATCCTTCTCTAAATCGCCCACAACTGCATGGAGTGAACATCACGTGTCTTTCATATACCTTTTCTCTACCATGGCCATCACCCTGCCTGTACACCAACCTTCTATACTAACACATAATCGATTAATTTGCATAGGAAATGTGAAATAGCATGACACATACCTTTCTTGATGGCCCCTCGCGCCAATCGTTTGCGGACGCTCAAATTGAAGCGGCCTATTCCAGGCAACAGGCCTGGTTGGATGTGTTGAAACAGGTCTATGGTTATACATCCACTCTGTTGTTGACACGCAATGAGGATGGACAAATTACAGGATACCTGCCAATATGCCTGGTGCAGAGTGTGCTGACCGGGCGACGACTGGTATCCTTACCCTTCGCCGATTGGTGCCCTCTGCGGGCTGTAGATTCAGCTAGCGCTCACGACCTCTTGGATCAGGCGATAGAGCTTGCAAAAGAATATCATGTACGCTACCTCGAATTGCGCACCGGCGCTGATGATCGCTTAGCCGCACGCTCCGAATTGGCGAGGAGCGACCTGTACTTGCGCTGGTTGCTGCCTCTGGCTGCAAATCCTGACGATATTTGGATGCATATACGCAAACCAGTACAACATCAGGTCAAAAAATCTCGCAAACTTGGCGTCTCCGTCCGCGTTGCTGAGTGTCGCGAGGATATGAACTCCTACTATCATTTACATCTACTGACACGTGGTAAAAAACATGGAATGCCTGCTCAATCACGGCGCTTCTTCTATACACTGTGGGATGCTTTTGCTGCAGATGCATCCTTGCAGCTTTTGCTGGCAGAATATGAAGGACAGGTAATTGCCGGAATGATTCTGATGGGATCGACAATGGACCACGCACTTCGTTATGCCTATGGTGCATCTGACGAGCATTTCCTCCATCTCGCACCGAATAACTTGTTGCTCTGGACGGCCATCACACGAGGGTGTACCCAGGGCTATACGACATTTGACCTAGGTCGCACAGCCCGCGAGAACGAGGGCCTCATGGAGTTCAAACGCCGATGGGGAGCCATCCAGGAGCCTCTTCCTTACTACTATTACCCTCGTATCGAGGGACTGGTCTCCACTTCAGAACAGAGCCTCAAGTTTCGACTGCTCACCTCCTTCTGGAGGAAGCTTCCAATTCAGATAGCTGGCCCGCTCGGTGGCTCCCTATACCGACACATGGGCTGATAGGTAGATTTTATACGGGCGTTTCCATTTGATGCCAATGCTGGCGCTCCAGCACCTCCTGTGCCTGTGCCAGCACCTTCACTACCTCCAGCCCGACGTAGCCGTTGGCGCGGGGGAGGGTGTCGTTGCGGATGGCGCTGGCGAAGTCCTCGCATTCCAGGCGCAGCGGCTCGATCTCGTCAAAATGGGGGATGGTGATCTCGCCGTTGCGATAAGAGACGACGGGGTCGGCGTGAATGTCGGCCCCTTTGTTGTAGATTTTGAGCATTTCGGCCTTGTTCACATCGTCGTAGACGGCCATGCGCACGTCGCCTATCACGGTCACACGGCGAATCTTGCAGGGATGTAGCCAGCTGACGTGTATGTGCGCGTTCAGGCCGTCGTCAAAGCCCAGGTCGAGATGCGCGACGTCCTGGATGCGCGGCTGCAAGTTGGCATGCGCCTGTACGCTTACCCGCGATGGTTTCTTGCCGAGCAGGTAGAGGAGGATGGAGATATCGTGCGGGGCCAGGTCCCAAATGACGTTGATATCCTGGCGAAACAAGCCGAGATTTAAGCGTTCGGCTTCAATACAGTAGATTCTCCCCAGATCGCCGCTTTGAATCAGGTTACGCAGCTCATTGACCGCCGGGTTGTACTCGAAGGTGTGACCGACCATCAGTACGCAGTGCTGCTGCTGCGCCAGGGAAACCAGTTCCTCCGCCTGTTCAATGCTGTCGGTCAGCGGCTTCTCGACCAGCACGTGCTTGCCGTGCAGCAGCGCCTGGCGCGCCAGGGCGTAGTGTGTGCGAACCGGTGTGACGATGACCACGGCATCGACATCGGAGCGAAAGATATCTTCCGTCTGGGTAGTGGTGTGTATCCACGGCTGATTCAATTTAAGTGAAGCGAGCCGGTGTATATCCGTATCCGCCACAATAGAAACATGGGCATTCGGCAGTGTGTCAAGATTGCGTGTAATCTTCGGTCCCCAATACCCCCAACCAATGACGCCGAAACGTAGATCTTTCATCAGCCTGAAGTTCTCTCTACCTGACTGACAGGTTACAACGGGGCGCAGCTTCTACCAGCAGTGTACATGCCCCCACTGCTAGCATATCCCTGGGATGTTGCAGCATGATGGCATCGGTGGTGAAGAACGGGTTGACCGCTACAACTCAGGTACAGAAAATCCCACACATGCTATCTCAGCAATCGCAGACCACAATTTATCACCTGCTTCCCTCGTCTCACCCATATTTGCATCGTTTTTCACACCTGTTTTACACCGCCGTCAATTACTCTCTTTCATAGCGACCATTGTTCAGGTACATACTGTCGATAAGCTAGATGAAGCAAGAAGGAAGGGGGTAGGTATGGCTATTCTTTCACCGCCGATCCAGGATGTTATTCAAATCAGCTCGAACTACAGGTTTCTCAAACGTACTCTCGACATTGTCTTGACGCTGCTCCTCTTCCCTCTGCTCCTCCTGGTGTGCTTGATACTCGCAGTAGCAATTCGTCTCGATTCCAAAGGGCCAATATTCTTCAAGCAAAAGCGTGCTGGCCAGAATGGCGTCGAATTCGATTTTGTGAAGTTCCGCTCGATGTATGTTGATACCGATGACTCCGCTCACCGTAATGCCATTAAACACTACATGAATGGCGAGGCACTAAATGGTCATACCTCAACTGCAACCCTGTATAAACTGGCAGATGACCCGCGCGTCACGAAGGTGGGACGATTTATCCGCAAAACGAGCCTGGATGAAATACCTCAGTTCATCAATGTCCTGCGCGGCGAGATGAGCCTGGTCGGTCCTCGCCCGCCGCTCCCCTACGAAGTCGAAGGATATAGCGCGCGAGATCTACTGAGACTGTGTGGGAAGCCGGGCCTGACAGGTTACTGGCAGGTGTACGGAAGAAGCCGCGTTCCCTTCGCCGAAATGGTTGAGATGGATACCGCCTATCTACAGAGGCAATCGATTCTGCATGATCTTAAGCTCATCATCTTGACCATCCCCGTGATGCTGTTTGGAAGTGGTGGGGTGTAACTAACTCTGGATGAGTAGGCATTGTATGTATGTCTGAAGCTGCTGGTGATGAAGATAGCAGGTGAAGTAACCCACTTTTCTGCGTTTTGGGCAATGGCTCCTCTCAATGCGCTCGATCAGTAGGCGCATGCGGGTAGGCTCGACGAGGACCGCGAACACACGTCGCCCGGTAAGCCGCTCCAGGGAGTAAATCAACGCTTTGTCTTGCGAGCCGGTGATGGCGACAGTAAGGACTCCGTGTGCTGCGCCTACCACGGTACATTGATGCCGTTTCATCCACTCCAGAGGCAATATGTGCTGGTAGCGATTCGGAACTCGTCGAATGGCGTTCAAGCGTGGTATGGGTCCATCATAATGACTGCCGATCATCTCCTGGTGAATCTCCTTATGCAGCATTGAATATAACCCACGCGATACTTCAAAAGGGGTTAGAGGTGTACTTAGGAGTAAGTGTACCTGCTTGCTGTGCAAACAAGATGGCGAAGCAGACGAAGAGATGGTGTTTGTTTGCTAGCTTAAGTGAAAGTGTTGCTACGAACACAAAGCAAATGGATAAATAATGACTTGTACGCAAAACAACATGTTTCACGCAAAAAGACAGATCAGCTACTGTTCAGCAGGTGGTAGCTGGCCTGTCCTTTCTCAATTGCGAGGTAGCAGAACTACGATTCAGAAAGTTGCTAGCTCGAAGCGATCTGGAGGGTACGAGCTATTTCCTTGGCGTCGCGATCCTCGGAAGAGTAGCGTATCAACGTGTAGCCGACACCAGGCACGGTCAAAATATAGCGGGGCTTGCCTGGGTCAGGCTCAACCTTCTGGCGTAGGTGCCGGATGTGCGCTTTAATCAAGCCGCTATCCCCATCGTTGCCGAAGCCCCAGATATGAGACACAATCTGATCGGCGGTACAGACATTGTTTGCATTGACCGCCAGTAGATGCAGAAGTTTGCTTTCAGTCGGCGTCAGCCGCATCGTCTTGCCGTTCATACTGACGGAATTATGCAACGCATCTACACATAATGGTCCTATGGTAATGATGGAGGAAGGACGCTGCGAGAGCGTTGAGCGACCCCGGCGGCTGACCGCCCGGATGCGGGCCAGGATTTGCGACGGGTAGAAGGGCTTAAGCAGGTAATCATCCACCCCCGATTCCAGGCAGCGAACTTCGTCCTGCACGTCTTTCCCATCGGTAATGACCAGCACCAGTGCATCGTGCTTGTGACGCATATCGCGACACATTTGCAATGCATCGACATCTTTCAATCTAGTATCTAAAATAACGAGGTCTGGCTTGTGTTCTTCCCACTCGATCTTAGCCCGTTCTCCGGTATATGCCCGATGCACCTCGTATCCCAGTGTTTTTAACCAGCTTGTCAACATTTCTACAAGATCACGATCGCTGTCAACGATGAGTAATTTCATGCCGCTACCTCGCTGTCTTGAAGCTTAAAGCCACCCAGGCTTGAGAAACATGTGAGAGGATGAAAGGAATCTGCTAAGTACCCCGCTATGATTAAAACACATAAATTGAAAATATTCAACTCCAAAAATTGCCTGAATGAAATTATTGTAGAGATTTATGGGGTTAGAATCGAAATATTTTAAAAAGTCATCGAATACATCAAGCGGCTTCTGATGCGGTTCCCAACACAAAATATTAGAAATTATTCATCATTCTTGGCAAAAATTGAAAAACATTTCCAGATTACCAAAATGAACACAAAAAGCAAGCGACTGCACTGCTCGCAATGAAGCTGATAGTGAGATCGCTCGCTTATTCTGCTTAGCGCTTCCCCAGCCCCGGTTCGGGCGCGCCGACCAGGACGGCCATATTGCCTGACGGGTGTTTGCCTTCGCCCATGTCCTGGTGAACCTGGGGGATATCCTCGAAACGACCAACCATGCTGAGGCAAGGGTCGATCTTCCCGGCGATGACCAGGTCGTTGTAAGCCCTGGCTTGCGCATCGTTCGTGCCGTGCGACCCTTGCAGGCGCTTCTGCCGCGTCCAGAGGTAGCGCAGATCGACCATCGCGGAGTAACCCGTTGTGCCGGCGCAGATGACGACCATGCCGCCCTGCTCACAGACAAAAATAGAGGTCGGGATGGTGTCCTCGCCGGGATGCTCGAAGACGATGGCCGGGCTGCGCCGCT
This sequence comes from uncultured Chloroflexia bacterium, assembly GCA_963731975.1. Lineage (GTDB taxonomy): Bacteria > Chloroflexota > Ktedonobacteria > Ktedonobacterales > Ktedonobacteraceae > CAVSXS01. Next base: position 732,517 of record CAVSXS010000001.1, read on the forward strand.
CGCCCAGAATGTCCCAGATTTTCTTGCCGAAGCCGCGCACGCTCTTCGTCCACTGCTTCTGCCCTTCGATATCCGTCCAATGCGGCTCAATGCCCCAGTGGTCGAATTCCTTGCGGTTGATGTAGCCCGCCGCGCCCAGCTTCTTACAATACTCTCCGCGCTCATCGTTGGAAACGACGGCAATGGGCAGCGCTCCATGCACGCGCGCCAGCTGGATAGCGATTGAGCCAAGCCCGCCGGAGCCACCCCACACCAGCACCACGTCGTTCGGTTGGACGGTATTGCCCTGCCAGCCGAAGAGCATTCGATAAGCCGTCGTGCCTACGAGCGTGCTGGCTGCCGCTGCCTCCCAGGTCAGGTGCGGGGCTTTCGGCAGACACTGGTGCGCCTGGGCGATAGTGAACTGCCCGAAGGAGCCATAATTGGTCTCGTACCCCCAGATTTTCGCGGATGGCGCGATCATAGGGTCTTTGCCCGCGATCACCCACGGGTCGTTTTTATCCCACCAGCCATGATGAATGATGACTTCATCGCCTATCTTGACATTTGTCACTTCGCCGCCGGTAGCATAGACTATACCGGAGGCATCGCTTCCCCCAATATGGTAGTCGCGGGGGTCGCCTGCTGCCTGCCTTGCAGCAATCACGTCGATGGGGACGCCGCGCGCAGCCCAGACATTGTTATAGTTGATGCCAGAAGCCATCACTGCCACCAGCACCTGGTCGGGAGTGATGGCGGGAACCTCCATCTCCTCGATCTGGAAGGCGTCGCGTGGCTCGCCGAGCCTGCTCTGCCGCACCACCTGCGCGTACATCACGCGAGGAACTTCCCCCACAGGAGGAAGCGTTCCGATGGGATAGATCGTGTTGCTTGCCATAAGCCTGTAAACACTCCTTGACTAGACATGATAACCTCATTGTATCACAGCTTTAAGGCAGTTCTCATTCCTTCCTTAGATCAATCTCAACCAGTTGCCCTTTGTGGTAGCACTTAAAAGCCAGGCGCGTCCAGTTGCCGGGCCAGCAGGGATGCGTAGTATAGCTGTCACCCTCGAAACGCAGGCCGGCAAAACCCATGATGGCCGCCTGCCAGACAGCCCCGGCGCAGGCGTCGTGAATGCCCTCATTAGAGTTGCCGCGCTGGTCTTCCAGGTCCACCAGCGCGCCCTTCATGAAGAGCTCGTAAGCTGGTTCTGTCAGGCCGAGTTCGCAGGCCAGTACGACATGCAGGGCGGGTGTGAGCGAGGAGCCGTAGTCGTGGTCGGTGATAGGATAGTAGTAATCCCAGTTGACGCGCTTCGTTTTCAGGTCGTAATGCTGGCGCAGTTCCGTGAGCAGCATGAGAACATCGGCCTGCTTGATTATCTGGTAGCGACCAACCTCTTGCATTCCCAGGATTCCCTGGTACGAGGCTTTGCGCCCGCGATATTTTTCCTGGTCGAAGTGTGCAAGCTGGAAGAAACCGTCAAATTGCTCGAAAAGGCCGCTTTGCTCATCCTGTGGAATGCGTATGCGCGCGATGACATCGCGCCAGTGGTGCAGTTTCTGCTCGTCCAGTTGCAACTTTTCCAGCAGCGCTTGCGCCTGCGGTACATCGGCGTCTTTCAACCAGGCGAGCGTATCTAGCGCTGCTGAGATGTTCCAGCGCGCCATCACGTTGGTATAAGCGTCGTTATTGACGCGCTCGTGCCACTCGTCTGGGCCGATCACGTCGTTAATTTCGTACTCGCCATGTGCAATGTTATAGGTGACACGGCTTACCCAAAAGGTGGCCGTATTCAGCAGGAGTTCCGCGCCATATTGTCGCATAAACTCATCATCGCCCGTCACATCCCAGTAATACCAGAAAGCGTAAGCGATACTTGAGGTGATATGCAGTTCGATAGAGCCATTGAGCACGGCGATCAGTTCGCCGCTTTCCGGGTGTACTATCGCGTCAGGTGTGGCTTCACTGCCGTCCAACGTGCTTTCCCAGGGAAATTGCGCCCCTTCGTAGCCATTGATTTTCGCCTTCGCGCGCGCGGCTGGCAACAAGTGATAGCGATAAAGCAGCAGATTACGCGCCAGGTCTGGGTGTACAAAGATGAAGTAGGGCAGCATAAATATCTCAGTATCATGGAAAATGTGACCATGGTAACCAAAGCCCGTCAGCCCTTTAGCGGCAATGCTGAAATGGCTATCGTGCGCCGGGTCGCTGATGCGTAGCTGATAGAGATTGTAACGCATCGCGCGTTGCGCTTTGTCATCGCCCTCGATAATTACATCCGAAATATCCCAGTAGCGCTGCCAGGCTTTTTGATGGTCGACGAGCAGCATATCGTACATATGCAACTGTTTGCAAGGCTGCTTGCTGGTGATGCCTTCGACATACAGCGTATAGTGCCCGCTGTCCTCAACGTGCGTCCCGTCTGCCAGCATAATGCGCCGATGCTGCTCCAGTGCTTCAGCCAGGGGGTTCTCCACGTCGCGCGACGTATACATCACGACTACTTTTTCAGCGGTCAGGGTCGCTCCTGGAGCCAGGCTGCCATACAAGCGAATCATAGGCGAAGTATCTGAGCGAATGAATTCCTTCTGGAAATCGCAATGCGAGGTGGAGAAACTCATGGTCTGGGCAAGCTGCACAGAAGATTTGCGCGTCTGCGTTTGCAAATAGGAAATCTCGCCATCCTGGCGCTGCTCGACAGGCTCCCAATGCATCAAGTCATAATTGCCTACCGCCAGGTTCAGCGAAGCCGACAGGGTGATTGCGACAGCCCCGGTTGTAGACGACAGCTCTTCGTCGATGGTCACGCGATAGCGAATCGCGCCTACGTGCTGGTCATGCAGACTGGCGAAACGTTCAATCGCCACGCGCATGCCGACACCTGTGGCACTCCTCCAATGCACCTCGCGGTTGAGAATTCCACGTCGCATATCCAGCACGCGCCGGTAGCCAAGAACTTCGCCCTCACTAAGGGAGAAACGCTCGTTATTCACAAAGAGCTTGATGGGCAGCCAGTCGGGGACGTTCGCCAGTTCCTCTTTGCCAATATCGATGTTGTCAAAAACGCCCGCCAACAGGGTAGCGGGCGTTGCTTTTGGATAGCCCTCCTCAAATGCGCCTCGTGTGCCAAAATAGCCATTACCGATGGTATAGAGCGTTTCTAAACTGCGAAGTTTGTCGGCATCAAATGTCTCTTCTTCAATTTGCCAAAGATTCACGGGTTATTACTTCTCCTGAACATGATGTTAGTTACCAAGTATATCCTCTAAACTGACATTGGCAAGTGTTGGAAGAACCCTGTCAGCCCGGTGGAAACGTTCTCGCGGCCCGATGCCCAGCGCCTGCATTCCTGCATTTTTAATGGCTTCTATACCTGCATCGGCATCCTCGACTCCCAGGCAAGCGCTAGTTGGCGTGCTTGTCAATCCTGCCGCGTAGACGAACAGGTCGGGGGCAGGCTTGGTATTGGTAACACTGTCGCCATCGGCGATGCCATCGAAGGCATCCACGATGTTTAGGAGTTCCAGCACAGTGCGGCAATTCTTGCTGGCCGAGGCCACCGCGCATTTAATTCCGGCATTGCGTATCGATTGCAAAAGCTGTCCACCCCCTGGAACCAGCTCAGACGGCGTTATGCCTTTAATCATCTCAGTGTAATACCGATTTTTGCGATCCATCATCTCCTGAATCTGCTCTTCCGAGTATGTACGATTTCCGAGACTGAGAATGTACATCAGCGATTCGTGGCGGCTGACTCCGCGCAGGTGCGCGTCGTTTTCTTCACGCGTGAAAGGGAGGCCTTCTTCGTCGGCGAGGCGCTTCCAGGCGCGATAGTGGTATTCCGAGGTATCGGTTAAGACGCCATCCAGGTCAAAGAGAATTGCCTGCGGTCTTTCCATAGGTGTCTCACGCTCCAGTCTGTAGCTGTCTCCTCAGCCAACTAAGTCGGCGAGCTGGTCGATCTGCTCCAGGTCGGGCGTGGTCGGCCAGAGAATGACCTCGTCAGTTCCGATCTCGGCGAACCCATTGATAATGTCCCGAATCGCGTCGAGTGTGTTCGGCAGGGTGGCAACCATGCCTTCCGCCATTGGCCCCAGGAAGGAGTAGTAGTCGCGGATGGCCGCGCCGCCGCGTTCCAGGCCGTTCTGCCCCAGCGCGATATAACTACAACCAACGAGACGAGGATTGCCTGGTCTCCCACCAGCTCTCCATGCCTCCTCGGCCATCTGGAAGCCTTGCTTTGCACGCTGGGGTCCGCCGCCCCCGGAAATGTAGCCATTTCCCCAGCGCCCGACACGCTGTATGGCGGCGGGGGTATTGCCGCCGATGAGGATTTCCGGCCCTCCGTGCTGTCCGGGTTTGGGACCGATGGGCTTACCCACTACGCTATACGGCTCGCCTGACCAGATCTGTTGAAAAGCTACTAACTGCTCGTCGAAAATCTTGCCGCGCCGGTGGAACGGCACGTTTGCGGCCTGAAAATCGTCTTCGCGCCCGCCCACGCCCAGCCCTAGAGTGAGTCGCCCGCCGGAGAGGGCGTCCAGGGTGGCTGCCTGCTTCGCCAAAATTGCCGTATTGCGCAGTGGAGCAAGCAGCACAGTCGTCATCAGGCGCACGCGCTGTGTTGCGCCTGCCACGACTGCCAGTGTGGTGAGCGCCTCAAAGTTGGTGTAGACCAGCCGGTCAATCAATCCCAGGCTGGAGAATGGACCGGTGTCCACTTTCTTCACCCAGGCGTGTATCTGTTCTCCTGTAACGCCTGGAATGGCCACCGGTATGCCAAGGCCAATCTTCATAGGATATCCTCTTCTTAACATGATATGAGAGGCGGACTTTTCGCCCCAAGACAGTGTATCACCTGATTTTGCGTTCTATCAATATCGCAGTGATAGGCCAATGTCGTATACTATCGTAATACGAGAGAATGTGACGAACAGGAAGGAGCAGCAGACCATGGATATTTATCGCGCACTCAACGCGGACGTACCGCAGTTGCTCTTTACGGTGATGCACCAGGCGGGTCCGACCGTTTCGGACGAAGTATTTACTCGAACCGTGACTGCGCTGCACGAGGAGATTCGACGACAGGCGCGAGAGGTCGGTGCGGAGTTGCAGCGCTGGCTGGATCAGCAGGCGCTGCGTGAGGCCGAGGAGACCGCGCGCAAACTGCAGCGTCTCGGCCTGTTGGCGGAGTCAGCTAGCCTGGAGGAAGTCGAGCAGCAGGTGACACGCGATTATCGCCGCCTGGCCGGGCGCGTCGGCTCGGAGTCGGAGTTGGGAATGCAGGGTTCGGGCGAGATGGTTTTTGCTGAAGACGCACCGGGCGACTCCAACCTGGCGAAACGCTTCGAGGATGGACGCGAGTACCTGACGACGCTGGGGTTCAGACCAGGTCAGGGAGTGCTGCACGAGGCGTGGCTGCTGTTTCGTGGCTCTATCCACTACGATGTGATGGAGCATATCGTGCGAGACCGCATGGGCATTTACCGGGGCAGCCACGGCGACCACATCGAGAACGTTGGGCGTACTTCCTTCGGCACGTATAACCTGGTCTACCAGCTCGGCGAAGATTTGACCGCCGACCTTGCCAACGATGTGTCCAAACAAGAGATCGCGTTTGCTTTCAGCAAAGGCCCCATCCAGTACAGCCCGTTTCGCCAGGAAGTCTCAGCTTTACTCGAATCGCTTGGAGAGCTGACGAGCCTGTCGCACGCCTCGGTCTGGCAACGCAAGCTCGGCCTGGGTACGGGCAAGGAGTTTGTGCTGCGCCTGCGCATTCCCGCAGGAGATGAATCGTTGCGTGAAGTGCTTGCGCTGCTGGCGAATGGCGGGCGTGTCGGCAAGGAGACGATTGTTAAACGTGGGAAGTTGCTCATTGGGGCGGCGCGTGCTGTAATGTACATCGTTTATCCCTGAGAGAGCTTACCGGCGCGAAAACCACGCCAGAGGGCGAAGGCAGCCCAGATGGTCGCGGCTGCCATCACAATGTTGCCAACTCCAATGCTCATACCGCGTCCGAAGATTTGTGGCGCGTAGGCGCTGAGCAGATTGCCCTCGATACTGACGGCTACCAGAGCCACGAGCATCGCGACTGTCATGATGGTAGCAGGCCACAGCGCGAAGCGCAAGACGCGCTCATTGAGCACGCTGCGAACAACTGCCAGGCTGAGTGAGATGGTCACAGTTCCCACAAAGAGCAGGCTAATAATGGCGTAAATGCCGCCATTAGGGTCGAAGCTCTTTGCCCAGAGTCCGGTGATGACCAGGATTGTTACGACGGCGAAGACAAGGGTCATAAACGCGGAGATGCCGATGAGCGTCAAGATGTCGCGGCGCAGGGAGGCCAGCGCCTGCTTGACGGCTATGAAGATGATAGGCAGCCCGGCGACCACCAGCATCAGGAAGGCGAGCAATCCTGCATCCTGTGCCACATGGAAGAGTATATTTACCTCTGGATGAGCCTGAGCGATTGGATCCCACTGCGAGGTAGGGTCGATAACGCCCTCGTAAAAGAGCCAGGGGAAGCCGAAGAGCACGAAGGCAAGAAAGAGCATGATGATCGAGCGGCGTTGAGTGCGCAGCATTTGTAGTATCCTTTCATCTATGACCAGGGTGTGTTGAAGAGCGTTGAGATGCTCTGCCAGCATCCCACCAACGAACTCGCCGAACATCGGTAGCCACAGGCGCAGCACTCCCCACGCGCCACACTGTTGATAGGCATCCTGGCAGCACTGGCGAAAGACCTGGAGCATCGATGGAGCGTATTCGCGGCTGAACTCGGCAGGCCCCAGGAAAAGCAACCACCGGTAGACACGAATGGAAACGACAACAATCCAGGGCGCAACGTGTGCTGGTTGCTTCTTCATGCCGTTCCCTCAAACGATGGCTGCGGCTGACGGCCACCCAGCAGAGGTTTGACGCGAGCGATGGCGATAGCCCTCTCCAGTCGCTCTACTTCAGCCTGTGCGACCTGCTGGCCGAAGCCAGTCAGGCGATAGTAGCGCCTGCGCTCATCGTCCAACTGCGGGTCGGGGCGTTCGTCCGCCTCGACAATCAGGCCGTCGGCCAGCATGTGTTTAATGGAACGATAGAGCGTCGTGGGGCCGATGCGCAGCTTGCCCTGTGTCTGGGTCGCGATCTCCTGCATGATGCTGTAACCGTGTCGTTCGCCATCGGCCAGGGCGAGCAGGATGTGAAAGACCGCGGGGGTCAGCGGGAGCATCGCCTCCGGCTCTCGTTCGGTAGATACCATCTTGCCTCTCCTCGTAAAAGTATTTCCACACTAACTATAGCCGATATGGGTATATATTGTCAAGCTATTGAAGAGGAAAGTGTTGTCTGACCTTTTTCGTAATGCTATACTCTGTTCCACGATGTTCATATGAGTTGAAGAGGTGATTTCATGGCACGACAGGAATTTCCGATTGAGCAGCAGTTGCGAAAAGATATCCAGGATGCGCAGAGAGCGCGCGACCAGTTGAAGCTGGATACGCTGCGTATGGCGCTCGGTGCAATCCACAACCTGGAAGTGGCGCGCACCGACCGCAAGAACCAGGAATACGGGCAGCCGCTAACCGAGGGTGATTGCTTGAGGGTGTTGGAGCAAGAGGTGAAGAAGCGCAGCCAGGCCATTCCAATGTATAAGCAGGGCGGGCGCAACGATCTCGCCGAAAAAGAGCAGAAAGAGATGGGCATCCTCCAGGGCTATCTCTCTGGGTCGCAGTTGAGCGACGATGACCTGCGCGCAATCGTGGCGAAGCTGATCGACGAGCAGGGGAAAGAGTTTCGTAAAGTGATGCCGCTGGCGGCGAAAGAGACGAAGGGACGCGCGGATGGTGCGCGCGTTCAACGCATCGTCAAAGAAATGACTGCCTGACGTTCTCCTTCCCCACTCTCTCAACATGCCCGACGACCTTAAGATGCCCATGAGCGCCTGTAGGCTGTCGGGCATTATCTTTACCTTGACAAAGGATGATACAGACTCGTACCATATATAACGAAAGTTTGTTCTGATGAAATAAATTAAGAGCGTTTTCGCGTTTCACCTTGTGCAAGGAATCGTTGCCTCGACGTGCCATTTATTGAGGATAAAGACGAAGCATGAAGATCTATAATACCCTGACTCGCCGTGTAGAAGAGATCATCCCGCGTGAGGCTGGACGGTTGAAGATGTATTCTTGCGGACCCACCGTCTATCGTTATATTCACATTGGCAACCTGCGTACATTCACGATGGCCGACTGGATTCGCCGGACATTCGAGTATCGGGGTTACGATGTGCTACATGTCAAGAATATTACCGACGTAGGCCACATGCGGCAGGAGGTGGTGGATCGCGGCGAGGATAAAGTGCTGGCGCAGGCGCGCAAAGAGGGCAAAACATCGCGGCAGATCGCTGATTTTTATACGGAAGCCTTTCATGAGGACGAGCGCAAGCTGAATATCGAACCCGCGAAAGTCTTTCCGCGTGCGACCGACCACATAAGCGAGATGATCGAGATTGTGCTGGGTCTGCTAGCGAAAAATGTGGCCTACGAAGTCAACGGCAATGTCTATTTCGATATCAAACGCTTCCCCGGCTACGGTAAGCTCTCCGGTAATCAACTGGAGAATATGCTGGAAGGGGTGCGAGAAGGCATCGTAACAGACCGGCGCAATCCTGAAGATTTTCCCCTTTGGAAGGTCGCAGAACCGAATCGGGAAATGGCCTGGGAGAGTCCCTGGGGGCGCGGCTTCCCCGGCTGGCATATCGAATGCAGCGCCATGTCGATGAAGTACCTCGGCCAGCACTTCGACCTGCACACTGGTGGTGTGGACAATATTTTCCCCCATCACGAGGACGAGATCGCGCAGAGCGAGGCGTTTACCGAAGAGCAGTTTGCCAACTACTGGGTTCACGCCCAGCACCTGCTGGCCGATGGGCAGAAGATGGCGAAATCGACCGGCAATGCCTATACCTGCTCGGAGATCGAGGCGCGCGGCTTCGATCCGATGTCCCTACGCTATTTCTACACCACCGCGCTCTATCGCAGCCGCCTTAACTTCACCTTCCGCGCGTTACAGGCATCGCAGACCGCGCTTGAACGCCTGCGCGACCTGGCCTATCGCCTTCTGCTGAAAGCCGACCGTGACGAGGTGTTCAGCCAGGGGCCGTTCGAGGGGCATCCCTACCAGCAGCAGTTCTTGCGTGAAGTAGAGAACGACCTGAACATGCCACGCGCCATGGCGGTTGCCTGGGCGATGCTGGTCGATGCCGAGTGCTCACCGACGACGCGCCTGCGTATCCTGCTCGACATGGATCGCATACTCGGTTTTGCCTTGCAGGCGTACTTGCAGAGCGACGAGCCACTGCGCAAACAAGACCCGGCTACGTATCTCGCTGCCGTTCCTACACCTATTGCGGAGCGTGTGCAGGAGCGAGCAGCGTTGCGCCAGCAAAGGAGCTATCCATTAGCTGACCACCTGCGACAGGAGATCGCCTCCGACGGCTTTACACTGAGGGATACGCCGCGCGGCTCGCTGGTCCTGCCGCGCCGCCTCGAAGATGAATTCATCGTCCTTTCAGACTCCACCGACGCACCCGACCATACACGCGAGCCTGACCTGTACGAGTTCTCGGTCAACCTTCTCGCGCATAACAGCCGCGACGACCTGCAACGCTGCATCGAGAGCATCTGCCGTCACAGTGGTGGCCGCTCACTGGAAGTAGTAGTCATCGATAACGGCTCGACCGATGAGACGCTGGCCTATCTTCAGCAACTGGCACGCAAGAACGATTTAACAGGACCAGATGGGCAGAAACTTGGCTTGCAGGTGCTCTTCGCAGATCATAACATGGGCTTCGCCGCCGGACGCAACGCCACCATGCGCGCCAGCCGGGGCCGCTTCATCGTCCTGATGGACACCTCTATTGAGATCAATGGCGATATCTGGGAGCCGCTGGCGCAGACGCTGGCCGACCGCAATATGGGAGTCGTCGGACCCTATGGGCTGGTTACGGACGACCTGCGCGAGTTTCAGGAGTCACCGGGACCCGATGTGGACGCCATCGAGGGCTATTTGATGGCCTTCCGCCGCGCCCTGCTGCCCGAAGTGGGCTGGATTGATGAACGCTTCCGCTTCTATCGCCTGATGGACATCTACTTCAGTTTCTTCTTCAAGACCGCCGGCTATCGCGCGCTGGCCACACCTGAAGTGGCCGAACGTGTCATCAAGCATCCTCACCGCGAATGGTACAGTTTGAGCGAGGAGGAGCAGGCGACAAAAAGCAAGAAGAACTACGATGTTTTCCGCGGCCGCTGGCATCATGGCGAAAGCCTGCTGGTTGCCAACTATCGCCCAGATGATCTGTGGCGCGGCCACGATCATCCCTATCACCTCGAAGGAACACATACCCATACGCTACATGAGCTGCCGCCTGCCGGTGTAATGCATACGCATAACCACCAGCACTGGCCGGATCATTCACACGAACACCCACACTATCACGAGAACAGATAAATTAAGGTTTGTAGGGACGCAATTCGCTGTGCCCTTACAGGAGATTTTCATGCAAAACGAAGACAAGATCATCACCGCGCAAGATTTTCTCGCACGGCGCTCCCATACCAATAGGACATCCATTAGCACATCCATTACGAAGCGAGTGATACTCCTGAATGGCGACATAGGGCAACTCAGCCCTGAACAGGAGACCGATCTGTGCGCGTTCGTCGAGCAGGGCGGCGGCCTGGTGTGTGTGGGCGACGCAGCCGAGGCATACCACGAGTATCCACTGCTTGGTGATGTGCTTGGCAACGTGCAGGGCTTCTGCACGCCGCGAGCCGAGATCATCGCGCGCGTGGCGAACTCCGACCACTACCTGACGCGCCGCGTTGACCCGACCTTCCCCGTGCTGGAAGGAGCCTATTTGCTGGATAAAATCTCGCCGGATGCCGAGGAACTATGGCGAGCATCGTGGCGCTACGCCTCCTACACTGTGGCGTATGCGCGAACCTATGGCGATGGCCGCGTCTTTTGCACGACGCTGGGCAGCGATGAGCGGACGTGGCAGCATCCCGTCTTTCGACAGATGCTCGACCGCGCGATGTCTTACGCCGCGGGTGCTGATACGCGCGAAGTGACGAAGCGCGTCGCCATGATCGGCTACGGTGCGATTGGTTTCGAGCATGGCACGGCTATCAGTAACGTGCCGGGGCTGGAGTACGCGCTGGTGTGCGACCGCAGCGAAGAGCGGCTCATGGCGGCACGGCAGGCATTCCCCGCCATCCAGACCTGTACGAACCTTGAACAGGTGGCTGAAGACTCCTCAATCGACGTGGTGATTGTCTCGACGCCGCCTAACACGCACGCTTCCATCTCGATGCAGATGTTGCGCGCGGGGAAGCATGTTGTCTCAGAAAAGCCCTTTTGCCTCACGACCGCCGAGGCCGACGAGATGATTCGCCTGTCACAGCAACGCCAGCTTGGCCTGACCGTCTACCAGTGCCGCCGCTGGGACCCCGATTTCCTGGCAATCCAGCAGGTTATACAGCAGGGTACTATCGGCGATGTCTTTCACATCGAAACGTTCATCGGCGGCTACTCCCACCCCTGCGACTACTGGCACTCGCACGAGCCGATATCCGGCGGCGTCTTCTATGATTGGGGGTCGCACTACCTGGACTGGATACTGCAACTCGTCCCTGAGCGGGTCGCTAGCGTGCGCGGCGTGCAGCACAAGCGCGTCTGGCACGACGTAACTAACGCCGACCACTCAGAAGTATCCATACGTTTCGCGGGCGGGCAGGAGGCCGAGTTCATCCACTCGGATATCGCCGCCGCCGTCAAGCCCAAGTGGTACATCCTGGGAACGCAGGGCGCGATTGTGGGCCACTGGCGGCAAGAATACGTCAAGTCGCGCCGCTGGTCGGGCGATCTGATCGAGGAGCGGCTGGCGCTCTCCGAGGCGCTACCCGACCTGACCGTCTATACGCGCGACCTTTCCGGCGCAATCCACGAGCAGCATCTGACGCTGCCACAAACGCCGCTCTACGCCTTCCATCGCAACCTTGCGAATCACCTGCACAGCCGAGAGCCTTTGGCCGTGCCGCCCGAACAATCGCGCCGCAACATCGTCGTGATGGAGGCGGCCAAACGTTCGGCAGAGCGCGGCGGCGAGATCATAGCGGTGGAGTGCTAAATCGTCTTGCCCTTTGCACTTGATATTGTGTATGCTACGTGTATTGCCTGGCAAGGTCACGTTCGACGCGCAAGCGGGCGATATTCTCAGTATTTGTACACCTGGCGGAGGTGGACTTCTGCCGGAGGAGCAGAACGATGAGCATTGAACTACCACTGTTTCCCCTGAATGTAGTGCTGTTCCCTGGCGCAGATCTACCTCTGCATATTTTCGAACCGCGTTATCGCTTGATGATCAACGAGTGCCAGGAGCAGCAGAAGCCGTTCGGCGTCGTACTGGCGCGCCAGGAGAGTCAACCTATGCTTGAAGAGCCGTACCCGGTTGGGACAATGGCGGAAATTGAAGCACTGGCGCGCCTGGATGATGGGCGTATGAACCTGATTGCCAGGGGCGGGCAGCGTTTTCGTATAATCGGCCAGCATCGAGAAAAGCCCTACCTGACTGGCATCGTCGAGGTCTACGAGGATATCCCCGAACCCGCTGATGAAGTGACTTTTCAGGCATATCGAGCGCGCGAACTGTTTTCGACCTACCTGCAAGTGTTGTTGGAGGTGGTAGGCAAAGAGGAGACGCGCTTCGACCTGCCGGAACATCCCGGCGAGCTTTCGCACTTCATCGCCTATTTTCTCGACCTGGAGAGCGAACAAAAACAAGAGCTCCTGGAACTTACATCAACCCTGCAGCGACTGGAGAGCGAGATAGAGACGCTGCGCCGCGAAGTGCCGTTCATGCGCCAGATGCTTTCGATGAGCACCTTTTACCGCGCGGGCAATCCCGACCGGAGTAAGCTTAATTAGGGTCGCGGCTTGCCCCGGCGCGAATACCAGGGGAAAAATGCCGAGACGCGCTGTTGGTACACAATGTAAGTCGGGTGCTCCGCGAGCAGGTGGCGTTCCATCAGTGGGATGCTTGTCCCCAGAAACAGCACCAGGATGGCGACTGGACCCACGATAGCCCACCAGAAATCTGGATGAGACAGTGGAACGAAGAGATAGAGTCCCCACCAGAAAAGCACTTCGCCGAAGTAGTTGGGATGGCGGGAAAGCGACCACAATCCTGGCGGGGTCACTTGCTCGCTCGATGCCGTTTGGCGTCGATAGCGCCTCATCTGGAGGTCCGCCGTCCCCTCGGTAAGCACGGCGGTCAGCGTAACCAGCGCGGCTACAATATCCAGCCAGGTCAGTTGCGTCGTGCGGCCGCTCAGGTTCGGCCACAGCGTCAGGCATCCCAGGAAGACCAGCACGGTCGGCATGAGGTGAATGCCAAGAAAGCTGACAAGCCAGTAAAACGACCTCATCTGCTTGCGGATATCACGATAGCGCCAGTCTTCGTGGCTCAATCCGCGCCACTGCGTGGCCCAGTTGGTCGTCAGTCGGATCGCCCACAGGCAGAGCAGCGTAAAGATGAGGACGTGGCGCGCATTGGCAAATCCGTTGGAACCGGGCTGAAGCAGCCAGAAAAGGGCGATGGGAACCGGCGCGACGCTCCAATAAGGGTCGTAGACGCTGGAATTGCTGGAAAGAACGCTGAAGATGAAGACGACGATGGTTGCCACGAGATCGGCCAGTCCAACAATCACGATGGAGGGCTGGCTGTGAAACAAGCTACCTGTGCCTATGGCCGCCGCGACCGCCAGCACATAAGCGACAGTGATAATGAGGAACGATAGAGCCTTATTCATGCTTTCATACTCCTTTGACCTCGCCCAGCGGGCTGGCAAGCTGGCGGGTGAAGGGATGCTCGTTCAGCCCCAGACGAAACAGGATGAGCAGGGGAAAGATGATCCACGAGGCATTGGCGGCGATAACGATTGCCAGGTGTGATGTGCGGTACTGCCCAAAGGCTTCTTCGCTCAGGATCATTATCACGCCCGACATCATGGATACAGCCCAGATAATGCTGGGCAGGCGAATCCATTCTTTGCCCTTGATAAAGGCATAGGTGGCGATGAGGTAAAACGGTCCGTAGAGCAGGTTGTCGAGCCAGATCGTCACTTTGAAAAAGACCGGGCGAGCCATGAGCAAAGGGTCGAAATTGTTGCCCCACCAGTGAACGGCGTCAATCACCGGGCGCGGAGGCCAGAGAGGGTACGTGAAGTGGGCTGGATTGGCGATGACAAGCTGCTCGGTATCGATGAGGTACGAAACGAACAGAAGATTGACCAGGAAAAATGCTACAATGACCATATCGATACGGCGCTGTGAGAGAGGAATCGTCTCTACCATAGGTAAGAAGCTCCTTACCTTCGATGAACGCCGCTGCCACCGCTGCATGAGCGTAGGTGGCAATGGCCAGGACGACGGGCGTATGCACATTCCGTAGTAGATGACTTATTATAGCAGTTAACTTGAGTGATAGGACACTACAACCATGACTGAGTATGCCAGTTTCCGGCAGCGGCTCGATGCCGTCCTGCGCACGCGCGACGTGATGCAGGTGCAGGAATTTCTTATAGCTGAAAATCAATGGCAGCCAGGGCAGCCAGCCGACCCGGAATTTGCTATGTGGATGATGATCGCTGGGAGCGCTACTTTACGCGACATGCACGAGCAGGCCAGGCTATGGCTCGTGAGCCATGGACGCGAAGCCGAGGCCAATGCGGTGTTGAGTAAAAGCCGACAAAGCAAGCCGAAACGCACAGGATACTAAACATTAGAGCAGCCGGAGTCCGCTTGTCTGAACAGACAAGCGGACTCCGGCTCTAAAAGTGGCTATTTCTCGGCTTCTTGCGCCTTCTTGTGCTGCGCGATGATTTCCTGCTGGACATTGGCTGGCACTTCTTCGTACTGGTAGAACTCCATTTTGAAGGAACCGCGCCCTTGCGTAATCGAACGCAGGTCGGTAGCGTAGTGCAGCATCTCGGCCTGGGGGACGTTGGCAGTGATTTGCTGCAAGCCATTTCCCAGGGTCGCCATGCCCAGCACGCGCCCGCGTTTGGTGTTGATGTCGCTCATGATGTCGCCCATGTTGGACTCAGGTACAGTGATGGTCGCGGTCATGACCGGTTCCAGCAGAGTCGGGCCGGCCAGAGGTACAGCCTCCTGCATGCCGAGCGAGGCGGCGACTTCAAAGGACTGCGCGGAGGAGTCCACCGGGTGATATTTGCCATCCACCAGGGCGACTTTCACGTAGACCATCGGGTTGCCTGAGACAAAACCTCGTCTAAGCGATTCTCTGACGCCTTTTTCCACGCCAGGGATGTACTGGCCTGGAACCACACCACCAACGATTTTATCCTCGAAGATAAAGGATTCCGGGCTGTCCATCGGCAGCGGCTCGATCTCCAACCAGACATCGCCGAACTGCCCGTGGCCGCCGCTCTGCCGCTTGTGGCGGCCATTGGCACGCGCCTTCTTGCGGATGGTCTCGCGGTAGGAGACGCGCGGCTCGCGTGATTCGAGATCAACGCCATATTTGCGTTTGATGCCCTCGATGGTGATCTGCAGATGCGATTCGCCGATGCCGGAGAGCAACACTTCGGAGGTCTGCGGATCGCGGGAGACATGCAGCGTGCGGTCTTCTTCCACCACGCGGTTCAGGGCATTGCCCATCTTATCCAGGTCGGCCTTGCTCTTGGGAAAGACCGCTACGGTATAGCACGGTTCCAGGAAGTCGATCGGGTCAAGCGGGGCTGCGTCCTTCGAGGCGCTCAGAGTATCGCCGGTGTGGGTGTTGGCAAGCTTGGCAACCGAGCCGAAGTCACCGGCGGCAATCTCAGTGGCGTTCTCCTGGTTTTTGCCGCGCGGAATGGCGATCTGCCCGATGCGCTCGTCGGTTTTCGTTTGTAGGTTTGAGAGGTGCGTGTCGGACTTCAGCGAACCGCTGTACACCCGGAAATTGCTGATGGTGCCAACCTGCGCCGCCGCCGTCTTGAAGACGAACAAGGAAGTGTTGTTCTTGAATGCTTTTGCATCCTCGGGAACGGAGTCTGCCGCGCTGGGCAGGTAGTCGACAATGGCGTCGAGCAGCGTTTGCAGGCCGACATTCTTGCTGCCGGAACCACAAAGCACGGGGATCAGCTGGCCCGTGCGCGTTCCCAGTTTGACAACTGCCAGAATCTCTTCGTCGCTGAGTTCTTCGCCTTCCAGGAACTTTTCCATAACGGCGTCGTCACTCTCGACAGCAGACTCGATGAGCTGCTCGCGGTACGTTCTGACGCGATCTTGCAGATCGGAGGGTATGGCGACTTCCTGAACTTTGTTGCCACCCTCGAAGGTGTAGCCCTTCTGCGCTACAAGGTCGATCACACCCTTGAAGCCTGCCTGCTCGCCGATGGGCAATTGCAGCGGGACGACCTTTACGCCGAACTGGCTGCGCAGCGCTTCAAGTGCGGTATCGAAAGAGGTATTTTCGCGGTCTAGCTTGTTCACCAGCACCACGCGGGGCAGGTTGCGTTCGTTGGCGTACTTCCAGGTAAGCTCGGTGCCAACTTCGACGCTTTTCTCCGCCGTGACGACGACCAGCGCGGCATCGGCTACGCGCAGCGCCGCCTTCACCTCGCCGACAAAATCGGCGTAGCCAGGGGTATCAATCAAGTTGATCTTGGTGTTCTTCCATTCGACGGGCAGCACTTTGGCATGTAATGTCATGCGCCGTTTCAGCTCATCGGGATCGTAGTCGGCGACGGAGCTTCCTTCATCGACTTTGCCCTGTCGCGTGACCGCCCCGCTATCGTATAGGGCTGCGTCTATCAGCGAGGTTTTGCCTGCTCCAACATGGGAAATCAACGCCACATTGCGAATGTGTTCCGCAGTATAGACCTTCATGAAACCGTTTTCCTCCTGAGTTTCTATGCCAGGGACGGTCTATCGAAGCAAGAAAATGGACAGTACCAGACCGTCTCCGACCCCACGCCAAATTGTGACATGTTCAGGTCAAACGCAAAGTAAGACAGCGTACCCATCTTTTTGGTGAGTACGTGTAGTATAGCAGCATCGTGCCGTTTGTTCAACACAAATTTCTTGCTGATTTTCCAGTGCCTCCATTACCTTCCCAGCAAGCAGTGAGCAGGGATGACAGTGGGCATAGCGAAAAAATAGAGGAATAAACAGTATTACAAGTGTGTTATAATTAGTGTATGACGTCAGATGTTGTTGTATTGTTTCTGTGGGAATTGTTTCCACGACTGCAATGAGCTAGAAGACGTCGATGTGGGAGCAAACCATAGTGAGAATTTACGTCGGCAGTCTGCCCTACCAAACCACGGATCAAGATCTCGTTGATATGTTTGGGCAGATCGGAGAAGTCGTATCAGCGACTGTGATTATGGATCGAGATTCCGGGCGCAGCAAGGGCTTCGGATTCGTCGAGATGAGCAACGACCAGGATGCGCGCAAAGCCATCGAGCAGTTGAATGGTTCGATGCTGGGCAACCGTACTATCGTTGTCAATGAGGCCCGCGAGCGGCAGGAGCAGTCCTTCGGTGGAAATCGCGGCGGCGGCGGCTATCAGAACCGTGGACGTCGCTCAGGCGGCGGCGGCGGCTATCGAGACAGAGACTACTAAGCTGTAACGCCCAGAAGGCGTCTACATTCATCAAACGAGTTGTGGGAACGCGATCTAGCGCGTTCCCACAACTCGTTTTATTTCGCGCGCGGTTTCATATTGGTGTCCCTGTTGTTTTCAATCCTGTATGTTCTTGCTATAATACACCCCATGGAGGTTGAAAAGCATGATAACGTATGATGAATTTGAAAAAGTCGATATTCGCGTCGGGCGAATCGTTAAGGTGGAGGACTTTCCCCAGGCACGCAAACCGGCCTTTAAGCTTGAGATAGACTTTGGCCCGGAGATCGGGCGCAAACGTTCCTCGGCCCAGATCACCAAACACTACACGAAGGACGAATTGCTCGACCGGTTGGTACTCGCCGTTGTCAATTTCCCCTCCCGGCAAATCGGCCCCTTCATATCTGAAGTGCTGACGCTGGGAGTGCCAGACAGCGAGGGCGGCGTCGTGCTGCTGACCCCGACGAAGGACGTCCCGCTGGGCGGCAAAATGTTTTAGATCGAGTTTCCCTCACCAATGCTCGACCATCTCCCATGCTTGCCCGCTCCATTTCCAGAGCGCGTTCTCAACACCTACGCTGGTTCTGGGTATGAACGCGGTGATCTCAAAGACCGCTTGCAGATGCGCATCATAGAAGGTCTGACCTGCCTCGACAGCCGGGCCGTTGGCGTTTACCGCGGTCCAGTTGCTGCCATTCCACGTCCAGTCCGCCTGCGTCCAGTAGTCTGCCTGTGTTCCATCATTGGCCCCTTGCCCAATGAGCGTCAGCAAGAGGTCTTTCGTGGTCGGGTTAAACACCATGCTGGGATGAGCAAACGTCACGGCCTGGCCTTGAAGAGTGGCGGAGAGAGGTGGCGCAGTCCTGGGATGCTGCTGCGCCCAGTTGGAGCCGTTCCAGGTCCACGTATCGTTGAGAGCAACGCCATAGCCGGTGGCATTCTGGCCACCGAAGAGTACGAGCTGGTTGATTGCACCGTCATAGGCCAGACTGGCCTGAGAGCGGGCGGGCGGCACACTGGCTGGATACTGCTGCACCCAGTTGGAGCCGTTCCAGGTCCAGGTATCGTTGAGAGCAGGCGTAAAGCCGGTGGTATGCTTGCCGCCAAACAGCACCAGCTGGCTGCTCGCCGCATCGTAGGCCAGATTGGCATCCATACGCGCCGGAGGAGAGCTGACCGGGTGCTGCTGCGTCCAATCGCTGCCATTCCAGGTCCAGGTATCTCCCGAGATGGCAGTTCCTCCAGTGTTCGCGGTACTGATCCCACCGAAAAGCACCACCTGCCGTGTGGCGGGATCATAGGCAATGGCAGCGCTTTCGAGCGGGCCTGGACTGTGAGCCGGATACAGTTGAGTCCAGGTAGAGCCGTTCCAGGTCCAGGTATCGGTCAGCAAAGCCGCACCGGTGTAATCCTGCCCGCTGAAGAGCAGCAGCGCGTTGGTCGCATCGTCGTAGGCCAATTGGGCATTAGCGCGACCGGATGGCGCTGGAAATACGCTGGTTGGCGTCGGAGTCGGGGCGTAGGTCTGGGTGCGTTGCGGCGTCACGGTGGGATGAGCGGTCACACTGCCAGGTTGATGCAGGGCATGTCCCACCCACAATGTACTCCCAATCAGAAGAATCGCTACCAGCACAGCCGCCACTAGCGTGAAGACCCGCTTAGATCGGTGCGCCGGTCTTGCCATCTGCTGTACCGGAACCGCTAAGCGATCACCCTCGTTTGGCCGTGAAGATGGGACTGGCCCCGGCGCGGGTTGTGCATTGAGAGCAGATCGGGTGCCTACTTGCGCAGCGTAGCGCGTCCAGACGCGCTCTACTATGGCTCGATCCTCCTCGCACATAGCCTTGAGGTCTTGCGTGAGCAGCGCGTTGAGGTGCTGGCGAGCCTGGTCATACTCAAAGTGCTCTATCTGTTCATCGACGGTTTCAGGAGCAAACGCATCGTTATTCCACATGATCGGGAGAACCTCCTTGCTGGTGCAAGTACATGCCTCGCAAATGATTGAGGGCGCGTGAGAGCTGTGTACGCACAGCTCCTTCGCTCTTCTGTAGTTGCTGGCCAATCGCTTTCGAGCGCAGGCCGTAGGCAAAGCGCAGCCAGAGCACCGTTTGATACTGTTCAGGTAAGCTCGCAAAACGCTCGCGCAAAAGCCGGTGATCCTCCTGGCGCAACGCGGCCTGCTCAGGCGAAAGCTCGTCGGCGGCAAAAAGCTGTTCGATGGCCATCTCATCGAGGGGCACGGAGGGATGACGGGTGCGCTGGCGGTAGTAATCCACCAGCTTTTGCCGGGCAACGTGGAGTAGCCAGGCCCGTTGCTCCGCTACTGGCAGCGTGAGTGGTAGCTGCTTTTCGACTGCGCACAGAAAGACTTCTAACAACAAATCCTCCGCGTCTTCCCTGATCGCCAGATGTGTACGTAAGTACAGAAGAACCTCCTGGGCATGTCGTTGGTAGATTGCTGTGGCAGGAGCTTGCTCGCTCGTGTCAGGCGCGTTCCCATTCCATCCTGGATGCATATTACCCCCCCGTCATACCGTGAGATCTCACCTTATCAACCGCCACAACATGAAAAACGTTACACCCACAACGATATTGGTCACACCCCCGCTGCTGAAGTTGGCAGTAATGCAGTACGCTATGCGATCGTTTGAAGGTGAGTACTACAATCAAAACGAATAGCAAACTACCTGCTCACTGGGCGAGATGGGGCGTCAACCAGAGCAGCAGATTTAGCGTTTCGTTGTGCTATACTGAATACATATTTCTTATCAAAACATACCATGAGGGAGCAAAGCTATGAGCGTAGATATCAGCGACATCGAGCAGATTATTGCTCAACAAAATGCCTGGAGGCAGACACAGACCATTAACCTGATCGCCAGTGAAAATACACCAAGCGAGGCTGTACGGCGCGTGCAGCTCTCCGACTTTATGGGCCGCTATGCCGAGGGGCATCCCAACGAGGGAGACAAGGTCAATCGCTACTACCAGGGGACGCGCTACATCGACGAGATCGAGCGCATGGCGTCGCGCGAGATTCTCGACCTGTTCGGCGCGAAACAGGCCGATGTGCGCCCCATCAGCGGAAACAACGCCAATACCGCTATCGCAATGGGCTGGCTGCGCGGCGGTGATACCGTCGTCGCCAACTCAACCGACGCGGGCGGCCACATCAGTCACGGGCCGGTGGGCGTCTTTGGGCGGCGCATCCAGAATCGCGGCCAGTCGCTCAAGCTTGGCGGCCCCAACTCGATCAACCTGCATATTTTGCCGCTGACGGAAGACCGCTATCATGTCGACGCGCAGCACACCATCGAGCTGATCGAGCGCGTTGCGCCGCAGATGGTCATCATGGGCAAAAGCCTCTTCCTCTTCCCCGAACCCGTCTCGGAAGTAGCGGCATTCTGCAAAACGAAAGAGATTCCCCTGCTCTACGATGCTGCGCACGTGCTGGGGCTGATCGCCGGGGGCGAGTTCCAGCAGCCACTGCACGAAGGAGCAACGTGGATGACAGCCAGCACCCACAAGACGTTCCCCGGCCCGCAGCGCGGCGTGATCCTGGGCAACCTGGATGAAGCAGGCGCGGCGAAATATTGGCCGGCAGCCGACAGGGGCGTCTTCCCCGGCACGTCTAGCAACCACCATCTCTACAGCCTGCCCGCGCTGGTCGTCGCCACGCGCGAGATGAAGCGCTATGGGCGCGACTACGCCGCGCAGGTCGTGCGCAACGCGCAGGCGCTAGGCAGCGGCCTGGACGAGCTTGGCACTCCCGTCGAGGCGCGCGACTTCGGCTATACAAAGAGCCACATGATCGCAGTCAACGTCGCGCATTGGGGCGGCGGCGTCGAGGTAGCCAAACGCTTAGAAGCTAACGACATCATCGTCAACTACAACATGGTTCCAGGAGATGCCGACCCACGCAACCCTTCCGGTCTGCGCATAGGCACGCCCGAAATGACCCGCTTCGGCATGGACGAGCGCGCCATGGGCGAACTTGCCCAGCTCATGCACGACGCCATTCGCGGCAAAGACGTCAAGAACGCCGTTCACGCGCTGCGCGGCAGGTATGTGGAGATGCGGTATGTGTAAATGCGTGATCTGCAAGAACGGTGACACGCAACCGGGGACTACAACCATGACGCTTGAAAGAGGGGAAACAACCATTGTTTTCAAGCGCGTTCCTGCCGAAGTGTGCGAAAACTGCGGGGAAGCCTATCTTGATGCAGCTACCACACGACATCTGCTTCATATCGTTGAGGAAGCTGCGCGAATCGGAGTACAGGTGGATGTTCGACAGTACGACGCGGCATAATGCTATGCTCTACTTGAAGGTATTAAACGATGTCTATGAATGAAGACCGACCGGCAGCCTCGCTAGCGGAGGTGTACATACTGTTCGATGGGTATGTCGATGACGGCCCGTCTCCAAACGTCAACCGCGTGGCATCCACGGTGGCATACGTGCGCGAGGGAGATGTGCGAGTCATCATCGATCCCGGCATGGTTCCTGATGCGCGCAACATCCTAGACGCGCTGGCCGCACTTGGGGAATCAGCGGGCGCCATCACGGATGTGATCTTCTCACATCACCATCCGGATCACACGCTTAATGCCGCACTCTTTCCACGGGCGCGTTTCCATGATGTCTGGGCAATCTACCAGGGCGATAGCTGGGAGAGCCGCCCGGCAGAAGGCTACCAACTCTCGCCTTCTATACGCTTGATCGAGACGCCCGGCCATACCCCGCAGGATATCACGACGCTGGTGGGCACTCCTGATGGAGTGGTGGCGTTCACGCACCTCTGGTGGTCTGCCGCTGGACCTGCCGACGACCCGCTCGCTACGGACATGGCTGCGCTTCACCTGAACCGCGAGCGGGTGTTGGAGGTAGCTACCCTGATCGTGCCGGGCCATGGCGCGCCCTTTACGCCGGATGCGTCCACGCCTCACTGATATTCTTTCAGCAGCTCCAGCAGCCATTGCTCGTCGTGGATGGGAACACCTGCCTTCTGCGCCTTCGCCAGCTTGGAACCGGCATCTTCGCCGACGATCAGGTGGCTGAGGTTTTTGCTCACCCCAGTTGCGATGGTTCCACCCAGGCGAATGATGGCTTCTTCGGCCAGGGGACGAGTCATGCTGACGAGGCGGCCTGTGAGCAGGAAGGTCTGACCGGCCAGCGGTCCGCTGAGGATCTTCTTCTCTTCTTGCATATTCAGGCCTGCTTCGCGCAAGCGTTCGATCACGGCGCGGTTCTGCTCGTCCTGCATCCAGGCGTAGACGCTCTGACCGACTACGGGGCCGATGCCGGGAATACTGCTGATTTCCTCCACGCTGGCATTCAGCAAGGCATCCATCGAGCCGGAGGATTGCGCGAGAATCTGCGCCGTCTTCTCCCCGACGTGACGGATATTCAGGCCGAAGATGAGGCGAGCCAGGGAGCGCTGTTTACTGGCCTGGATCGCGTTGAGCATGTTGTCGGCGCTCTTGTCCTTGATACCTTCGAGCGAAAGCAGTTGGTCGCGTGTCAGCGAGTAGAAATCGGCGACATCCTTGACCAGCCCCGCCTCAACGAGCTGCTCGCACATCTTCTCGCCGATGGTTTCGATATCCATTGCGCCTCTTGAGACGAAATGGATAAGACCTTCCAGGTTGCGCGCCGGGCATTGCAGGTTGGGGCAATAAGCCATCGCCTCGTCCTCGGAGCGCACGATGGGCGTGTCGCATATGGGGCAGCGTTCCGGCAGGCGATAGACCACCTCTTCTCCGGTGCGGCGCTCGATGATGGGCTTGACGACCTGGGGAATGACCTCGCCTGCGCGCTCGACCAGCACCCAATCTCCTATACGCAGGTCTTTGCGCTGGATATCGCCCTCGTTGTGCAGCGTGGCGCGCGAGACGGTCACCCCGCGTATGTTGACGGGTTCCAGCACCGCCCACGGGTTGACCGAGCCGGTGCGCCCAATGTTGACACGAATGTCGTGCAATTGTGTGGCGACCTGGATCGGCGGATACTTGAAAGCGATTGCCCAGCGCGGGTCGCGCGCCACCGCACCCAGTTCTTGTTGCTGGACGAGATCGCTGATCTTGATGACCACGCCATCGATCTCATAAGGCAGGTTGAAGCGCTCCCTCTCCCAGCGGTTGCAATACTCCATGACCTGTTCGAGATCTTTCGCAAGCTGGATGTTGGGGTTGACGGGAAAGCCCCAATCGCGGATCAGTTGCAGCGCTTCCCACTGGCTCTGGAAGTCCATACCCTGCATATAGCCAATCTGGTAGCCGAAGAAGTCGAGGTGGCGCGAGGCGGTGACGCGCGGGTCCTTCTGGCGCAGCGAGCCGGCGGCGGCGTTGCGTGGGTTAGCGAAGAGGCGGTTGTCGCTCATCTCCTCGTTCAGCTTCTCGAAGCTCTTGATCGACATGTAGATCTCGCCACGCACCTCTACTTTGCCAGGGATGGATGAGCCGCGCAATCGCTGGGGGATGCTGCGAATGGTGCGCACATTGGGCGTCCAATCCTCACCGACCAGCCCATCACCACGTGACGCGCCAACTGTAAGCTTGCCTTCCTCGTAGGTGAGCGCCATCGCCAGTCCATCGATTTTCAGTTCGCAGACATACTCGAACTTTGCATTCGGCAGGATATTCTGAGCGCGCCGGTGCCACGCCAGCAGTTCCTCTTCGTTACGCGCGTTGGCGAGACTGAGCATCGGCACGGGGTGACTATGCTGCGCCACATCCTGCACCGGCCCGGCCCCCACGCGCTGCGTCGGCGAATCTGGTGATTGCAGTTCCGGGTAATCGTGTTCGATGCGCTGCAACTCAATCATCATCTGGTCGTATTCGGCGTCGCTCAGCGTTGGATTGTCCTGCACATAGTAATGGTAGTTGGCCTCCTCGATGGAGTGGCGCAACCGCGCGACGCGCGCGGCCATGCGTTCCTCTTCGCTCTCGCCCGCGTGTTCTAACGAAGGAGAGATATCTTCATGTTGCTGTGAATCGGCCATAGATGCTACTCCTGGTGCGTGTTGTGCTGCTGTTTCTGTTCTCGGACACCCGTTGCCTGCGAATTATCATTCTTCTTAGAACGGCTGGTAGTGGAAAACCGTGGCCGGGTCAACAAACAGGCCGGTGATGTGGCTGCGCCATTGGGGGAAGAGCGGCCCGCCGCGAAACCCCTGGGTATGCGCTTCGAGTGATGTCCAGATATTGACCAGCATATATTGATCAGGCCGTTCAATACAGCGCTCTACGCGCGCGGAGATGCATTCCGGGTGCTGGCGAATGACATTGAGACCAGTGAGTATGGCCTGTCCCAGTTCGTCTTCTTTCCCAGGCACAGCCGTGAATAGTGCGATTTCTGTTACCATTTCTAAACTACCTCCATTTCTGGCACTATCGTATCATAATCGTGCAAGAAGTGAGCAACGTTAAGCGGTGCGCGATACATTCCAATCCAACTGGAATGTGCTCTGGAGCTTGTTCAGCACCCCTGTATCCGAGACGATAATACCGAGTTCGCGGTTTTGATCGAGGGATTGCGTGGAGATGTTTTCAGAGCCAACAAAGGCTGCGCTGCCATCCACTATCATGATTTTAGCGTGCATATACAGCCGGGGGTCTTCACGCACCTGCACGCCTCCCTGCGTGATGGTGGCTATCCCCTGGCTATTGCCGGAAGAGCCGCTGGAGGGCAGAATGACCTCGACCTGCACGCCGTGCTGTTCCGCGCTGACCAGGGCCAATTCGATGGCGCTGTCGTTCATCTCTTCCGCCTCGATCAGCAGGCTATGGTGCGCGCTGCCAATCAGTGTCACGAATGCCTGGCGCGAGTTGACCGGGCTGACGATCAAGTTCGGGTCGTTGAACTGAGCCTGCGTGCGGTTCCAATCGGCAGTGAAGATGGCGATGACGGCCTGTACGTCGTGTTCGTTGTTGTCGATGATGCCGTATTCGCGATTCGTGTTGCTGCTGTTTCCACCGCTATAGCCCCCGAGGGCGGAGCGCGAGAAGTTAGAGGTCATGATGTAGGCGGTCGAGCCATCGATAATCATGCCTTTTTCGTGTGTGAGGGCGAAGGAAGGGCTGGTATACTGCGCTTTAATGCCCGCCGCTTTGAGCTGGTCGAGCGTGCGCGACGTAGAAGTGCCTCCCCCGACGGGGTGCGGCTCCAGCATGACACGCACGTCGATGCCGTGATTGGCCGCGTCTTCCAGGGCGGTTATCACGTTGCGGTCAGAGAGGATGTAGATTTCCAACCAGACCGACTTGTGCGCGCCGCGAATGGCATCCGTAATGACGCTCTCGCCGTCGTCTGGTTCGACGTACACGCTGACGCCCCTGATCCCGGCGCCGAGCGTGCAATTGCTCTGACAGGAGCCTGTGCTGGTACTACTTCCACCCAGGCCGCCTATGCTGACATCGCAGCCCGCCAGTAGCAGGCAGAGAAGAGGAATCGCAAGATATGGCAAGAACGCGCGAACAAAAGAGCAACTAGACGATGCTGATTTCATGAATATTCCTCCTGAAACATGGGCCAAATCGACTCATCCCAACATTTTTTTCTACGAGCGAGGAATGACCAGGTATTTCATAAGTCTAAACGCGCAGGTGGCTTCAAGGTATCATATCCATAAAAATAAGCCCGGCCTTACCTTCACGGTACAGCCGGGCGCAGTTCTCATCTTATCAACCTTGCAGGTACGACCTACAGCGGGTGCAAGAAGACGTAGAGGGGAGCCAGTACCAGGGTAATTGTGCTGAGCAACTTGATCAGCACGTGCAGCGACGGGCCTGCGGTGTCCTTGAAAGGATCGCCAACCGTGTCACCGACGACGCCTGCTTTGTGTGGCTCGCTCTTCTTGCCAAGCACAGTGCCATTCGGATCAAGGCGGTCAACCATTTCACCTTCCGCGTTGACTTTGAGATAACCTGCCTCGATATACTTCTTGGCATTATCCCACGCGCCGCCGCTGTTATTGAGGAACAGCGCCAGCACGATACCGCCCATGGTGCCGACCATCAGCATACCTGCTTCGGCCTCCGGGCCGAGGATTGAGCCAACGGCGATGGGCGTGAGCACGGCCACTACGCCGGGCAGGATCATGGCACGCAGTGCGCCGCGCGTGCTGATGTCTACGCAGCGAGCGTAGTCGGGATCGACGCGATCGGCGGGATCTTCAGCCATGATTTTCGGATTGGCGCGGAACTGGCGGCGCACTTCTTCGATCATACGCTTGGCGGCAGCGCCGACGGCGCGGATGGCCAGCGAACTGAAGAAGAAGATCAGCGTGATGCCGATCAGCGCCGCGATGAAGACGGTGATATTGGACAGGTCAACCGTGTACACTGACGCTTTGTGGCTGAAGTTGAACAGCTGATCCAGGTACGCGCTGAACAGCAGGAAGGCTGCCAGAGCCGCCGAACCAATGCCGTAGCCTTTCGTCAATGCTTTGGTGGTGTTGCCCACGCCGTCCATTGCGTCGGTGATGTCGCGCACAGACTCGGCCTGGCCGCTCATTTCGGCGATACCACCGGCATTGTCGGTAATGGGGCCGAACGTATCCATTGCCAGGATGTAGGCGCAGCTCATGAGCATTCCCATCGTGGCGACGGCTGTGCCGAAGATGCCACCTGAACTGATTGTCACGGCGTTCGATGGAATATTCACCTGGCTGCCGAAGAAGTAAGAGAGACCCAGCGCGGCGGAGATTGCCAGGACAGGCAAGGCGACGCACTCGAAGCCGACTGCCACGCCAGTAATGATGGTGGTCGCCGGGCCGGTCAGCGTCGAAGCTGCGATTTCACGCACAGGACGCCAGGTTCCAGCTGTGTAGTATTGCGTGATGTAGACGAATGCGATGCTGAGCAGAATACCCGTCGTACCTGCCAATCCGAACCAGACCCAGGCTGGAACGTTGCCATTCGTGGTAACGCCGGTGCCACCCAACAGTAGATAGCTGCCCAGGAACACACCGATCACGGACAGACCACAGGTAATGAAATAGCCAATGTTGAGCTGGTTCATTGCTATTTCACCGGGATCTCGACCAGCAGCCTTGTCAGGTTCGATGACAACGGAGGGGCGTATCCAGAGCAGCCCGATCGCTGAGGCAATCAGGCCAAAGGCGCGCACAACCAGCGGGAAGAGAATCCATCCCAGGTTATGCGTGAACGAGTACAGCGCAACACCCAGGATCATCGCGCCGATGTTTTCGGCAGCGGTGGATTCGAACAGGTCAGCGCCACGACCGGCGCAGTCACCTACGTTGTCGCCCACCAGGTCGGCGATGACGGCGGGGTTGCGCGGATCGTCTTCGGGGATGCCTGCTTCGACTTTACCGACGAGGTCAGCGCCAACGTCAGCAGCTTTGGTGTAGATACCACCGCCAAGCTGGGCGAAGAGAGCAACGAAGCTCGCGCCAAAACCGAAACCGACGATCAGAGATGGAGCGGTTGCGGGGCTGGTCAGACCGCCATATGCGGTGAAAACTGCCGAGACGCCCAGTAGTGAGAGCGAGACGACCAGAAAGCCGGAGACCGCGCCACCGCGCAAGGAAACCATCAACGCCTCGCCCAGGCTGCGAGTCGCGGCGCTGGCGGTGCGGATGTTCGAGCGAACCGCGACATCCATGCCGATGTAGCCCGAAATACCGGAACAAACAGCACCAATCAGGAATGCCAGCGAGGTATGCCAGGCCAGACTGAACTTGTCTGCCGAGCTGCCTTGACCAAGTAGAGCAAGCACTACTCCAACGATGATAGCGGCAAAAATAGCGAGAATAGCGATTGTACGATACTGGCGATTGAGGAAAGCTCTGGCACCTTGAAAAATGGCGTCAGAGACTTTCTGCATAGCAGGCGTACCCCTGTCCTTGCGCAGTACATAGGATGCAAGGTAAGCTGCGAATGCCACAGCAAGCACCCCCACAATAAAGGGTACAAAAATATAGTTGCTCACGTAGGTTGCGCCCTCCTTAGGCAAATAATAAGTAATTTCAGGAAGTCAACCGCGTTCTGATGCGAGTCTGGCAGTATTGACCTCCAGGAGCTCCAATGCCCCTTCACTAACCCAAAAGCAACAGGCGAGGACGACCAGCGCGGTCGCCCACGTGCCTCTCATCCGTGGTAATCAATTCGCCATAAGTGTAACATAGTGTTTGTTCTCTGACAAGTATTTTTTGTCACAGTGCAATGGGTGTTACGCCTGGTTAGATACGAGCACGGCTTGAATGCGGCCCAACAACGGAACGAGTTGTTTCTTGCGTGAGACCAGTCCCTCTACGACGACCGTGTGTCCATCAGGTTCGAGATGGCTGTTCAGCGCGGCAGCGACCGCGCGTTCCCCGCCCGCAATAAGTAGTGTGCATCGCATATTAATGATATCGACGATCATGAAAAGAAATGAGGTGTAGTTGCGTTCGTGCGTGAGTTGCTGCATTGTTTGCAGCAATTCTTCGCTACGCTTCTCAATACCGGCAGGACTGGCCGTTTCGACCGTGCCGATGGCAAACTTCGAATCCTTCACTGTGAATTCTTTGAAGTCGGCGGTGAGCAAGGATTCAGCGTCGCGCAGTGCCAGGTCTGACGCGGCAGCCTCGAAAATTTCCTGCCCGTACTGTTCGAGATCCTCACCTGCGATCTGTGCCAGTTCCGCGGCCACCCGCTCGTCGCGCGCCGTGCAGGTGGGCGAGCGCAGGATCAACGTATCGTAGAGCAGACCTGCCAGCATCAGTCCGGCGGCCTCACGCGGAATTTCCACGCCTGCCTCGTGATAGAGTCCGGCGATAATGGTTCCTGTGCAACCGACCGGGTCGGCCCGAAACATGATGGGCCGGTTGGTATGCACATCGGCGATGCGGTGATGATCGATGATGCCCAGTAGTTCGGCCTCGTCCAGCCCATCAACCGCCTGGGATTGCTCGTTATGATCGACCAGCACGACCCGTTTGGGGCGAGCGTTGATAAGATCGGTGCGGGAAAGATAGCCGACAAGCTTGCCCTCGTTGTTCACAACGGGTAGCGAGCGTCTGCGCCCCAGCTTGACCTGCACATCGCTCATCTGATCTTCCGGGTGACAGAAATCGAACTCGCCGTTCATAAACTCCGCGGTACGAACGCTGAGGTTAATCAGGCGTACCGCCGTAAAGGTGTGATGCGCAGTGCTGATGACCAGCACGCCCTGCTTGCGCGCCGACGCCAGGGCGCGCTCGGACACCAGCAAGTCGCCGGTGATGACCAGGGCGGCAGCCCCGGCTTCGATGGCGAGCAACTGCGCGTCTTCGCGGTCGCCCAGCACGACGAGGCAGCCCGGCTCGATATAATCGACCATCGTCTCTGCCTGCATTGCCCCGACCAGCACGCGATTGCCCAGCTTGCGACGGCCCTCGACCAGCACGCGCCCCTTCAGGACGCGCACCAGGTTATCGCGGTTGAGCGGCACGCGATTGACGGAGCGCGGGTCGAGTTCGTTGAAAAATAATTTGGCGAAATCTTCGGTAGCGATGATGCCATGCACTTTGTTTTCCGAATCGACGACGGGCATCGAACGCCGGTCGTGCTCTTGCAGCAACTGGCCGGCCTCCAGTAGGGGCAGGTCAAGGTGCGCGGAAATAACGCCGCGCTTCATCACATCGCGCACTTGCAGGTAGACATCATCGATAGCTTCCGGCGGCTCTACCGCGTAGCGTTCCAGCACGAAGCGCACCTCCGGCTTCAATTCTCCGTTTCTGGCCGCGATTGCCTGCTCTTCTCCTTGCTGCCGGAGCAGGTGCGCGTAAGCATAGGCCGAGGCGATAGAGTCAAGATCAGAATTTTTGTGTCCAATTACATAGACAGGCTTTGCCATGCTCCCTCCGCTCGTTCATACGGGTGTGAGTGTCAAATATAAGGGCTATTCAATCCTTCATGAGAGGCATCAGCGGTGAAATCCTACAACTCATCGATGGTACTGTTATTATACCAGGGTTCTCGTAGAAATTGTTTATGAGAGGCCGCAGGTTAAGAATGGCACGGAATACCTACGAAGAATAGCCATTTTGCCTTAGAACTATGAACATTGATGAGGCAACGTGGTACACTTTGGCAAGTGAAGTTGAAGCAAGAGGGGGTATGTATCGTGCGAACGATGGAAGTCTTAATCGAGCAGAATGCGCTGGGAACGACGCGCCCGATGGAATTGGCCGCGCAAGCGCCGGTTTCCGCGCTCGTCCCGGCCATTGTCGAGGAGCTGCACCTGCCTGAAACCGATCTGTTCGGCAATCGCCTGGTGTATCTGCTGCGCAACGCACACAGTGGTCAGGTGCTGCCCGCTCAGGCCAGCCTGGAAGCGGTGGGCGTCAGCACTGGCGCGAAGCTGGCGCTCGACTCATACGTGATGGATGGTTCAGTGGCGACGCTGGCCACGCTGTC
The DNA here is from genome assembly GCA_963731975.1 of uncultured Chloroflexia bacterium. Classification (GTDB taxonomy): domain Bacteria; phylum Chloroflexota; class Ktedonobacteria; order Ktedonobacterales; family Ktedonobacteraceae; genus CAVSXS01. The sequence goes on from CAVSXS010000001.1 coordinate 763,595, forward strand.
GCGGAGCGCGTCGCCGGATCAGCCTTCTTCACAGCCACTCCAATCGGCCTTTTATTCTTCTGATACGATGGCCGATGCGCCGGCGTTTGCCGCCCTGGGGTTGCATACTTCCGCCTCGATACCTGTCGTGCGGTCGCGTAGGAAGGGACGCTGGACACGCCGCGCGTTCCTGGCGCTGGGCGGCGCAGCCCTGGGTGTTGGCAGCGTCGGCGTGGGATACGCCGCCTACCGCTCGTTTCTGGCAGGCAATCCAGCGACGATCTCTACTACAGCGCAATCCACGCCCCAGCAGCACAAAGCGACCACACCCGCATCGACGCTGCCGACCAGCGCTCAGTCCGTGCTGGTTTTCTCGCAGCACACACAGGCTGTGCGCGCGGTGGTATGGTCGCCTGACGGGACGATGCTGGCGAGCGGAGCGAACGACGAAATGTTGATAACCTGGGACATCCACGGCAATGTGCAGGTGCGGCAGGAGCAATCCGGCCAGGTGCGCGCGGTGGCCTGGTCCCCCGACGGTGCGCAGCTAGCGACGGGTGCCAATGATCGCCTCACGTGGCTCGACGCGCGAACGGGGGCGCAGCTTGCACAATCCCGGCATACCCACGAAGGAACAATCACCACGCTGGCATGGTCGCCACAGCAGCCATCGCGCCTGGTTTCAGGCGCAAGCGATATGAAAGCTGTGGTGTGGGACTCGGCGACCCACACTCCGCAGACGATCTTCACGCGCCACGCCGCCGCCATTGAAGCGGCAAGCTGGGCGGCTGATAACCAGACGATTGCGACCTCTTCATCCGGTGGCGTAATCCGTGTCTGGAATGCGAGCAATGGGCAGGAGACGCATCCATTCTACCAGGATGCGCAGGTACCGATGCGTGCCTCGGCCTTCAATCAGTCCACAAACCTGCTTGCCGTGGGTGGCGATGACGGCATTGTGCGCTTCTGGAACGGCCTGACCTGCCAGCAGGTAGCGCAGAACCAGTGTGTTGACGCGCCCATTCGCCTTCATGCCCATACCGGCATTGTGCGCGCCCTGGGCTGGTCGCCCGATGGCCGCCTGCTGGCGAGCGGGGGCGACGACGGCACGCTGGCGATCTGGCAGCCGTCGCACAGCATGACGCCGCTCCTGCACGTGACCCAGGCTGCACCCGTGCTGGCCCTGGCCTGGTCACCCGATGGAAAGCGCGTCGTGACGGCCTCGGGCAACACAGCTACGGTTTGGATGCTGCAATGAGCATACCAGTTTCAGAGCGCATCCTCGACGAAGGCGACCAGCATCTCCATGTCCTGTAGAGCGCGATTGGCGAGCGCGCTGCCGTTGCGCGGAATGTTTGCCAGGGCTGTATGAGCCTGTTGGCACTGCTCGGCCAGGAATACCTGGCAATATGAGCGCGTGCCAGTGATGGCGAAGACGGCGAGGACTTCCTGTACCTGCGGCTCGCTGACCGGTTGATCCTGCGTATAAATGTGGCGCAATGCGCGAAGTTCGATGTCGCCGGCATGTTCGAGGGCGTGCAGTATGGGAAGGCTTTTTTTGCGGCGGTAGATATCGCCAGCCGGGGTTTTGCCGGACTCCTCGCTGCTGGCCCAGATGCCGAGCATGTCGTCGCGCACCTGGAAGGCGATACCGATGGCTTCCCCGAATTGGCGCATGCGCGCGACGGTGTCTTCGTCGCTTGTGCTGAGCAGCGCGCCCATCTCGGTGGCGCAGGCCATCAACTCGGCGGTCTTGCGCCGAATCATGTCGATGTACAGCGCGACGGGGACTGACTGGCGCTGCTCGAAGCTGATGTCGAGGTATTGACCCTCGGAGATGACCAGGCAGGCGCGGTCGAGCAGCTCGCCCAGGCGCACGGCGATGGACGGCTCGACGCCCTGGTCGAGCACGCCCCACAACGCGAGGCGAGAGAGCGCGAAGAGACCATCCCCTGTGTTGATGGCCTGGGGGATGCCCCACAGCTTCCAGAGCGTGGCGCGGTGACGGCGCTCCTCATCGCCGTCTTCAATATCGTCGTGGATAAGCGTAAAGTTATGTGTCAGCTCCAACGCTGCTGCGGCTGGCAGGGCACGTGCCAGGTGATCGCTCGCGCCTCGCGTCTCGCTCGCCTCGCTGTGAAAGCCGTGCGCCCCGGATGCTTCGTAGGCCAGTAGGAGCAATGTTGGGCGCAAGAGTTTGCCGGGATTAGCCGTGACTGGAGCGAATGTGGCATCGACCCAGCCGAGGTGATAGCGCATCTGCCCGTAGAAATTGGGCGTTTCAAGCGCGCCGGGGCCGTTAGACAAAGCATCGACATGTTCCAACGCGGAACGCATCGCGGCGAATATCTCACGCTGGTAGCGTAGGAGCGTCGATTGGATAATTGCTGTGGTTGTCATATGATAAGGCAGGCGAGCCAGTTATAGCGCTTGCCTGCCGGTGTCCTCCTCTGCAAGAATCAGGGATGAAAGTAGAAAAAGACGGCCGCGCCGACCGTTCCCAGGACAACGAGCCAGCGCGTGACGCCCAGCAGTCCGCCAATGCGCGAGACAGGAGCGCACTGCGAGCAGTAACGCGTGGTGATCTGGTAGCGGTGCCCGCGCAATCCCTCGCGCACGACGTTGATATTCTCGGTTTTGCGCTGCGTGTGCAGTTCGTCGCAAATGTATCGCCCGCAGCCATGGCAGGTGAACTCGTCGATGTAGTGCGATGTGCGCGAAAGTGACCATTGATCGGGGTAGACGTGCGTGCCGCAGATATAGCACGCCTGCGTTTGCGCCACCCGCATCTGCTTCTCCGCGCAAGGGGAATGCTGTTGCTTGGGAAAATGATCCTGGCAAAACCCTTTATGACAATCGGGACAATGTCCCAACGCTTCCTCGTTGCATTCGTGACAGCGAGGCCGCTCGCTCATCACTTTGCGGTACGCCCTGGTCTGACCTGTCTGCCCTGTGTCCTGCGAGATATTTCCCATAGCTGCTATCCCTCGTTGTTTGTGGTAGCGAGTGGCTGTATCCAGCGGCTCCATTCACTATACCTTATAGTATAGCATTGTCGCTTGCCGCGGGGCAATAAAAAAATGGTAAGATGAATGAAGCAAGAGGATCAAGAGCGCATGGCTACATCATTACCCGCTACCACATGGATGAATCACCGCCTCGAATGGGGTCGGCAAACCTATGTAATGGGCATTCTGAATGTGACACCCGATTCGTTCGCCGGGGATGGCATCATTGAGCCGTCACTGTCGCGCGACGATAACATTGCGCGCGCGGTAGCCCAGGCGCGGCGCTTTGTCGAAGAAGGTGTCAGGTTTATCGATGTGGGCGGAGAATCGACGCGCCCCGCTTTCGCGCCGGTCAGCGCCGAGACTGAGGCTGAGCGCGTGCTTCCGGTCATCGAGGCACTTCGCGCTGCGCTTCCAGGCGAGGTCGTTATCTCCATCGATACCTACAAAGCAGAGGTAGCGCGGCAGGCGTTGGACGCGGGTGCAAGCCTCATCAACGATATCTGGGGCATGCAGCGCGACCCGCAGATGGCGGCGCTGGCGGGCGAGCGCGGCGTGCCGGTAGTGCTGATGGCGAATATGCGCGGTTATGAGCGGCGCGAAATCGTGAGCGATGTGCTGCGCTTCCTCTCGCGCAGCCTCGACCTGGCGCTGGCGGCTGGCGTAGCATGGGAGCGCATTATCGTCGATCCCGGCATTGGATTTGGCACGACACCGCAGGAAAACCTGGAGCTGCTGCGCCGCCTGGGTGAGCTGCGCGCCCTTGGTCGGCCAATCCTGCTGGGTACGTCGCGCAAGTCGACCATCGGCTACGTGCTTGGCGGGCTGGCGCCGCATGAGCGCGTGGAGGGTACGGCAGCTACGGTGGCCCTGGGCATCGCGCAGGGAGCCGATATCGTGCGCGTGCATGATGTGCGCGAGATGATGCGCGTCGTCAAGATGAGCGATGCGATTGTGCGCGGCATGAATGAAGAAGGATAACAGCTGGCATGAACTATCAAGAGGCGCTGGCCTATTTGTATAGCCTGAGCGATTACGAACGCGGCGGCCCCTACACACGCAATCCAGAGGAGAATCTGCCACGCGAGACGCGCCTGCTGGACGTGCTGGGCAATCCTCAGCAGCAGTACAGCAGCACGCTCATCGCCGGAACGAAGGGCAAAGGCTCGACGGCGGCCACTATCGAGCGTGTGCTGCGAGAGGCTGGCGTGCGCACCGGCTTGTATACCCAGCCAGACCTGCACACCTTCCGCGAGAGGATGCGCGTCGATGGTAAGCTTATAAGCGAGCAGGAGTTGGCGCAGTTGTTACCGGAGGTGCGCGCTGCTGTCGAACAGATCGAGCGGGAACGCGCATTTGGTTCCTTCATCACCTACGAGGTAGCGACGGCGCTGGCGCTGCTGTACTTTGCGCGCCAGCATATCCAGCACGCGGTACTGGAGATCGGTCTGGGAGGCCGCCTGGACGCGGTCAACGTCGTGCAGCCGCTTGTCTCGGTGATTGCCTCGATCAGCTACGACCATATGCAGATTCTCGGCAATACCCTCACCGAAATTGCCACGGAGAAGGCCGGGATCGTCAAAGAGCACGGCGTTGTGGTGACTTCCGCGCAGGCTCCTGAGGCGCTGCTTGCCATCGCCACAATATGCCGGTCGCGCCAGGCGCGCCTGGTGCGCACCGGCCCGGCTGCCGGAGACGCGGCGCAGTTATACGTCGCAGCGGGTCAATTGCCGCCGCTGAGCTATCGTTACACACTAGAGGAGCGCAGCGAGACGTACCAGCGCTTCACGATAATCACCCCGCATACGTACGTATGCGGGGCTGGAAATACCGCTGGCGGGCGAGCACCAGCTTGAGAACGCCACGCTTGCGGTCGCCGCGCTTGAGCTTCTACGAGACAAAGGGATTGTATGGGATGAGCGGGCATTACGCGCGGGGCTGAGCCATGTCTTCTGGCCCGCTCGTATCGAGGTTGTTGGGCATCGCCCGACGGTTGTGGTAGACGGCGCGCATAATACCGATTCGATGCAGAAATTGCTGAGTGCGCTGCGTTCCTCGTTTCCTATGCGCCGACTGCTCGTCGTGCTGGGTGTCGCGCGCGATAAAGACCTGCCCGGCATCGTCTCTGTGCTCCGCGATATCGACGCGGTCGTTCTGACGCGCATGGCTAACCCGCGAGCCGCCGACATCCAGGAGCTTCAGACGCTCTTTGCCCGCTATGCTCCACAGGTCTCAGTGCATAGCGCCGAGCATACTGCTGAAGCCCTTGATCTCGCATTAAAGCTGGCCGGAAGCGACGATCTCGTCTGCGCGACGGGATCGCTCTACCTGGCGGGCGAGGCGCTGCGTTGGGCCGCGGCGCACGGTGATAGAGAGGCCGCCACGACGATTGAGGGTGTGGATCACTGATTCTCCACGCGCTTCTGAGCGTAACGCGCGCTGCCCTTTTTGCCGGCTGCCGACGCCTCTTCCGCCGTCCACTGGTGCGCAGTGCCACGTGCCTGCGAGGTGCGACCGCCCTTGCTGGCGATCTCGCGCCGCCGCTCGGGACTCATAGCGGCAAGGCCGCGCGCTCGTCCTGTGTATTTCGTCAATCCCATTGATGTCTCCTCTCAATTAGATGGATAATGAGGGTCGGTAACTCTTCCTTGTGTATCATACTATTACAGCATAACAGGTGATAAACTGAACAGCAAGGGGTTTTAGTGTAATAGAGGAAATTATAAGCAAATTTTAATTTTTTGAGAGCCATCCTTGCACAGTTAGCCTCTGGCAGGTAGAATGTGACAGACTCAACTACTGGTGTGCTGAGTGTTATATTTCAGTGCTGACGCGCTTGCGTCGAAGACAGGAGGGACTTTATGGAAGGCTTGATGATGAATTACCCTCTTACGCTGCAACACGCCTTTAACCGGGCAGTGCGCTTCTTCTATAAAAAGGAGATCGTGACGCAGTTGGATGAAGGTATGCATCGCTATACGTATCGAGAGTGGGGGACGCGCACGATCCAGCTTGCCAATGCACTGCTCGGCGCGGGCTACAAACAGGGAGACCGTATCGCCACCTTTGGGTGGAACACCTATCGGCACCTTGAGCTTTATTTCGCCATTCCCTGTATCGGGGCGGTGCTGCACACGCTCAATATGCGCCTGTTCGCGGATCAACTGGTGTATATCATCAATAACGCGGAAGACTCGATCATCTTTGTCGATGGCGACCTGGTGCCGCTCCTTGAAAGCTTCGCCGACCAGCTTGCAACGGTCAAGCAGTTTGTCATCATGGGCGATGCCCCGGCTTCCACCGGCAAGTTGCAATCCTCCATCGATTACGAGACCTTCATCGGCAGCCAGCCCGACACTATCGAGTGGCCGAGCTTCGATGAGAATACCGCGGCTGCCATGTGCTACACCTCCGGCACGACCGGCAACCCAAAGGGCGTAGTGTACACCCACCGCTCGATCTTCTTGCACTCGATGGCTGCTGCCATGACAGATTGCCTGGGAGTTTCCGAGCATGATACCATCCTGCCGGTAGTGCCGATGTTCCATGCCAACGCCTGGGGCCTGGCGCACGCCGGCATGATGATGGGATCGAAGTTCGTACTTCCTGGTCGCTTTATGGACCCGGTGCGCGTCGCTCACCTGATCGAAACCGAGCACGTGACGCTGGCGGGCGCTGTGCCGACCATCTGGATCGGTCTGCTGAACGCTATGGAGCGCCAATCGTTCGACCTGTCTTCGCTCAAGCGCATCATCTGCGGTGGCTCCGCCGTGCCTGTCTCGCTGATCGAGGGATTGGCACGCAAGGGGCTAACCATCATCCAGGCGTGGGGTATGACCGAGACCTCGCCGCTCGCCTCGCTTTCCAAGCTGCGCAGTTACCAGCTTGACCTACCATTGGAAGAGCAGTTCCGCATCAGAGCCAGGCAGGGCACGATCGTGCCGGGTGTGGATTTCCGCGTGGTCAATATCGAAACGGGGCAGGAAGTGCCGTGGGATGATACGACCTACGGCGAATTGCAGGTGCGCGGCCCCTGGATCGCCAGCGCCTACTACAAAGACCCCGCGACAGGCGAGAAGTTCCTGGATGGCTGGTTGCGCACGGGAGATGTGGCCGTTATTGACGAGGACGGCATCATCCAGCTGGTTGACCGCACGAAGGACCTCGTGAAGTCCGGCGGCGAGTGGATCTCCTCCGTCGAGCTTGAAGGTTTGATTATGGGTCATCCAAAGGTATTGGAGGCGTGCGTGATTGGCGTACCGCACCCGAAATGGGATGAACGCCCCATCGCCTGCGTTGTTCCCAAACCCGATTTCGCCGGGAATCTCACCAGTCAAGAGATTCTGGACTACCTTCGCCCGCGAGTCGCCAAGTGGTGGCTACCCGACGATATCATCTTTATCGACGCCATCCCCAAGACAAGCGTGGGCAAGTTCGACAAGAAGGTGCTGCGCAGCCAGTACAGCGCGCACAGCGTCTCCCACTCATAATACAGATTGCAGAGAGATGAGCAGAGCGACCGCGAGGGTCGCTCTGCTCATCTCTCTGCAATACGCCTCTTTCTTCGTTCATTTTGCATAGGAACTCTATTAACCGGTGGAGGCATCGATGGCTCTTGCGACGAAGGCTCCAGAACGGACGCCGGGGAAGCATCCGGCGACCTCCGGCTTTGCCTCTGTCCTGACACTGGCCGGGTGGCGCTGGCGGCAGCAATGGTTTCTGCTGCTGGTGATAGCTCTGGGCATGATCGCAGCTGTAATGATCGTCTGCACAGCTCCGTTGTTGTCCGAAGTGATGCAGACTGCCGGGCTGCGCAGCGTGCTGACCGAGACAGCGCAGAGTGACGAACTGGCTATGAATGTCTCGACGCAATACCTGTCGTCGCAGGTCGTCAGCGACATCTCCGGCACGATAGACGCGCCCATCCGGCGGCACCTGGGGAGCTATCTACAGCCCTCGTCTCAATTCGAGGTGCAGACGCCGCAATTTACCTTTATCAATCCGCCGCTCCCTACCTATTTGAACAGTATGTCGCTTGACGGCACTGCGACCACGCTGGCTGCCTCGCACGTGCAGGTGCTGCAAGGAAGGCTACCTTCGCCCAATAGCCAGGTGGTGGAGATTGCCCTGACGCCCGAATCGGCGCAGACGATGGGTGTGAAGGTTGGCTCAACCATTACCATGTTGATGCCGTTCCAGGCAGAGAATCCCTCGACGTACTTAGGATCGGCACCGCCTCAACTTATCCAGCAGGCGTTTACCATGCAGGTGGTTGGGCTTTTTCATATCAAGCCAGGCGATCTCTTCTGGCATGGCAATGATTTCCAGCCGTTCGTATCCGATACAGGCCTGACAAATTATATCGGGCTGGTCTCCGACCGGTCATTGCTCGCGGCGTTCGACAAGCTGGCCTCCGCGCATAAGGGCAGCGTCGTTTCTTTCCTGACCGCGAGTCGGACTGTCTGGTATTATCACCTGAATCCCTCGCATATCTCGATCAACCAGCTCGATGACCTCATCAACCGCTGCGGCGCCTTGCAGGACGACGTTGCGAACACTTTCAACCCGGCGCTGCTGGCTGGCGGCTTCTTTGGCATCTCCAGCGTCGCGCTCACTGGCTCGATTCTCACCACTGCCGCCGCTTCAAGCTCGCTTGAGCAGTACCGCGAACACCTTTCGCTGGTGCGCATTCCGGTGAGCATTCTTGAATTTTTGATTCTCTGTTTACTGCTCTTTTTCGTGAGCATCATGCTGGCTTTGTTGGTAGACCGGCAGGCCGCTTCAATTCTCGTGCTGCTCGGTCGTGGCGCGCGTGGCCGCCAGGTGTATGCCTCGCTGGTGACGCAGTGCCTCGGTCTGGGGTTGATCGCCTTGATCGCCGGTCCTCTGCTGGCACTGGCGATTGTGCCGGTCATCGCGCAGGCGTTTCTGTCGGCGAATGACGCGGGCGCGCTGGCCGTCGTTACGCAGTCCCCCTGGCAGTCACTATGGAGCGTGCGCTTCTACGCGCTGGTGATGGTACTCGCGGCGGTTGCGGTCATGAGCATCACGCTGGTTGGCGTCTTCCGCTTGCGGCTGGTGGCCTCCGGCAGCCAGGCCGAACGCCTGGCGCGCTACCCGCTCTGGCGGCGGCTCAACCTCGATATGGTCGCGGCTCTGATCGCCATTGTGGGCTACAGCATCTCGCTCTACCTGTCGAGCATCCAGTCCCAGTTCGATCTACAGACGCAGGCCCTCGTCATCGTGCCGTTGGAACTGCTTGCCCCCTTTTTTCTGCTGCTGGCGATCGTCCTGCTGATCTTGCGCTTCTTCCCTGTGTTGCTGCGTTTTGGAGCGCGCGTGGCTATGCGCGGTCGGGGCGCTGTGCCGATGCTGGCGCTGGCGCAGATCAGCCGCGCGCCTCGCAAATCGCTGCGTATGATCCTGCTGCTGGCGCTGGCGATGGCCTTCGCTATCTTCACCCTGATCTTTCAAGCGTCGCAGGTGCAACACGCACAGGATATCACGTCCTATGAGGCAGGAGCGGACTTAAGTGGTACGCTTCCTGCCTATGCACGCACCTACCCGCTTGCGCAGGAAACGTCGCTGTATCGCCAGATTCCAGGTGTGCTAAACGCCTCTGTTGGGTACGAGGAGCTAGACGCCTCGGCCACGAAAGCGCCCATCATCCCCATCCTGGTGCGCGCAGTCGATACCAGCACCTATGGACAAACCGCCATCTGGACTACCCAGTATTCTTCGCAGTCGCTGGCCTCGCTGATGACGATGCTGGCCTCGCAGAGCGCGAAGGCAACGAACGGCGATTACATCCCTTCTATCGTCGATAGCGTTACCTGGAACCAGTTGGGATTGCATATCGGCTCGACCTTTTCGCTCTACACCAACGACCAGTATAAAAACAATACCTTCGCTAACCGCGTACACTATGTTGTTGTCGCGCGCGTCGATCACCTGCCGGGCCTTAGCAGCGGAGAGGGCGGCGTGATGGCCGAATATAATAACTACACCGCTACCCAGTTCCGCGACAATTCGGCGCAAATCGCACTCAATCACGTCTGGCTGCACACATCTGATGACCCTGTGCTACTTGACAACATTCGCGCGACGCTGGCCTCCGTTTCGAACATTGGCTTGGTGAACATCTCGGACCGGCGTGCCTTCCTGGATGTGCTGCTGAATGATCCCCTCTACTTCAACCTGGTTGGCCTGCTTGAGATTGGAGCAGTAGCTGCCTTATTGCTCACACTGATCGGGAATCTGCTGGCATCCTGGCTCAACGTGCGCACGCGTCTGACAAGCTTCGTTGTGTTGCGCGCATTGGGGACATCGACGCGCGAGATTGCCGGAGTGTTGTTATGGGAACAGGGTATCGTGTACGCTACCGCGCTGCTACTCGGCGTCGTCTTCGGGACGCTGCTTGCTCTAACGGTTATTCCCTCGCTGGTCTTCACCGCCGTTCCCGCCGGCGGGCTGATCGTCAATGGCGCTTCGCTCGATGTGCTTGCCTTACAGCAAATTCTGCCGATTCAGGTGATTGTGCCGCTTTCGCTGGTTCTGGCCCTCGTTATGTTCGCTGCTATCTGCCTCGTGGCGCTGGTGATGATGATTCGCTTGATTGTGCAGCGTTCTATCGGGCAGGAGATTCGCCTGTTCGAGGATGGTCGTCTCGATTACCTGACGCGCGATGAGGTGAACGCGGCACGTCCCAGGGCGAAACCGGCCAGTGCTCGTGAGCATCGTCGCTCAGGAACGGCATCCGCGTTCATCTTGCTGCTGTGGAGGGTGCGCCGCTCGAAATTCCTGACGGCGCTGATCGGCGTGGCGATGCTGGCGGCCGTCGCTATCGTGTGCATTGTGCCGCTCTTCTCCGAGGTGACAATGAACGGAGATCTGCACAGCGTCCTGCGCGCTACCTCGGCTACGTCGCAAATAACGCTGGACACCAACACGCAGGGGCTGTCGTCCCAGGTCGCGCAAGCCGTGCAGCAGCAGACGACTCCCTTTTTCCAGAAGGATATGGGAACGTACCTGGATAACTCGGTTTCGTCAACGGTGCAGGCCACCGATTTTCTGGTTGACTCGCCATCGCCACCCACTTCAGCTTCGTTGACAGTCAGCCTGCTGGGTGTTCCCATCGGCCAGGCGTCCTCGCACCTGTCACTGGCGCAGGGACGCCTGCCACAGGCTACGGCGACGAGCGGCACCATCGAGGCACTGCTGACTCCAGAAACGGCACAAAACCTGCACGTCACGGTCGGCTCAACCATCTTGATCCACCTGAGTATCTACGCTCTCATCCCAGGAAAGTATCCGCTCTATAGCACATTGCCGGTCAAGGCGCTGGTGGTGGGTCTGCTCAGCGTCAAGCAGGATGATGCTTACTGGCTTGGGAATGACCTGCAACCGATCAAGCTAGGCGAGCAAGCTTACACTGATACATTGCTGGTGTCAAACAGCAATCTACTTGCCTTGTTCGATCAGGCGGCACGCAGGCTCAACACAGGCGTGGTGTTGTCGTTCCAGCCATTCGAGCTGACATGGAGCTATCGATTGAACGTCGCGCCGCTGGTCGCCGGGAACCTGGATGCCTTGAACTCCCATCTTTCCCGCTTGCAGGTGGATATCGCTAACCGCTTCGGCAATGTACTGAACGAAGATCAGTCAGGCGGATATGCAGTTTTCCCCTACCTTTCGCAGGTCAACCTCTATAACCCTGTGCCTGGTTCATTTGACCTGCCCGCTCTTCTGAGTCGCTACCGCAGCCGCCTGGATGTGGTGGATATTCCGCTCTTTATCATTACGCTCATGATTGTCGGGCTGCTGCTCTACTTTGTCAGCCTGATCGCGCACCTGCAAGTTGACCGGCAAGCCGATTTGCTCGCCGTGTTGCGCAGCCGGGGGGCGAGCAGCAGCCAGATGTTGGGGTCGATGGTCATGCAGAGTACGCTGCTGGGCATCGCGGCATTTGTTGTAGGACCGCCACTGGCATTGCTCGCCATTGCGTTGATCGGACCGCATATGCTGGGGGCGGACGCGCAAGATGCCTTGCTCGGCATTACAGGACAACCCTGGCAGACGCTGTTCTCCGTGGCCTGGCTCGCGCTGGGCGTTGTACTGGTAGCGGTAGTGAGCCTGCTGCTGGCACTGCGCCGCGCTGCCGGTATGGATATTCTTGCCTTCCGCCGGGAAGTTGCTCGCTCGACGCATCGCCCGCTCTGGCAGCGTTTGAGACTGGACAGCATCGCAATCGTGCTGGCGTTCGTAGGATATGCGATCTCGCTGTATTTGAGCAGCACACAGCAAAACACGCAGGCAAGCGTGTTGATCTCCTCGCCTCTGGCATTGATAGCGCCGTTTTTCCTCGTAGTTGGCAGTATTTTACTGTTTCTGCGTCTCTACCCATTGCTGTTGACAATGCTTGCCAGGTGGACTGCGCGTGGCAGAGGCGCGATACCGATGCTGGCGCTGGCGCAGATGGAACGCGCCCCGCGCTATACCATGCGTATGACGGTGCTACTGGCGCTCACCGCAACGTTTGCGATTTTCTCGCTGGTATACACAGCGTCGCAGGCGCAGCGAGCATTTGACATTGCTGCTTTTGAATCGGGAGCGGATTTTAGCGGTGATCTCGCCACACCCGCCGATGCACCGGCGCTGGCAAGTATCACATCGCTCTACGCGCGCCTGCCCGGAGTGCTCTCCGCCAGCGCCGGGTTTAGCGGCGAGGGCACCATCTCAAATCTTGCCCTTCCCGCCACGTTGGAAGTGAGGGCAGTCGATGCCAGCACCTTCGCACAGACGGCAAACTGGTCGAGCCTCGACTCCTCGCAGTCGCTAACCTCGCTCATGGCGCAGCTCACCTCTCGCCATCAGGACGCGCTGGTACGCGGAAAGTTGCCCGTCATTCTCGACTCGGCTGCTGCGCAGAGCGCGCACTTGCAGGTTGGTTCGCCATTTATCCTCGGTGTCGATAGCCTCGTTGATTACAAGAATAACCTGGCCGGGAGTCAGTTCACCTGTGTGGTTGTCGCGGTAGTGCAGCACATTCCAACGGTGAACGTCGGCGCTGCCCAGCCCAATAATGCGACGGCGTCAATAACTGGCGGCGCGCTGCTAGACTTCTCGACATGGGCTGATGTGTACCAGAAATTCTTCTCGCAGAAGCCTTCACGATTGGCTTTATCGTCGCGCTCAGGCGAAAGTCGCCTGGTAAACGGCGCGGTGCAAGCTATGTTACCCATCAACCATGCCTGGCTGCGCACGCAGGACGACCCCGCGATGCTGGCGCAGGTGCGGGCGGCTCTCGCTACGCCGCGCTACCGCCTGGACAACCTCTATGATCGCCGCGTGGTGCTGGCCGATCTCCAGGTTGAGCCGCTGGTCATCGACCTGATCTTGCTGCTGACAATTGGTGCGATCACGACGTTGTTGCTCGTCCTGATTGGTTATCTTCTGGTGGCCTGGGTTGGCGTGCTCCTGCGCGCCAGCAATTTCGCAGTCCTGAGAGCTATCGGCGCGACATCCCGGCAGGTAGCAGGACTGCTTCTGCTAGAGCAAGGCATAGTCTACGCCGCCGCGCTGCTGCTTGGCGCATTGCTCGGCATTCTGCTGACGGTCACAGTAGTACCATCGATCATCTTTACCGACATCCCTCTGACCGGCATCCTGAGCAGTCTCAGCCAGAGCCAATATTACTCCATCCAGCAGGCGATTCCTCGCCAACTGGTCATCCCGTTCGATCTAGGACTCGCCTTTGTCCTGCTGGTGGCGATTTGTGCGCTCGCACTGGGTCTGATGGCGTGGACGGTGTTGCGGCCTTCCATGAGCCAAACGCTGCGTATCAACGAGGATTAAAGCGTGCGAGAATGCAGGAAATTCGCGTTGAATTGTGTAGTAAAATATGGTATAGTTGTCAATGAGGGCAGTTTTAGAAAGTCTGTCCTAACATTTTCGCTAGCACAACTCTTTCAACAGTTTACCGTTGCCGGGTAGCCTGCCAGGAGCTAATATTTATGCCCTTCATGCTAGTTGCGCTTCTCGCTTTCGCGCTGCTGGTCACATTAGCAGGATTTGTTCTTTCCATTAAGCCATTATCTCGAGGTTCGGGTATTACGATTTCCTATCCCCGAACCCGGCGGCGCTTTGCTGAGCCGCTTCCCAGACGAGGCACGCGCAAAACTGTGTCACCTGTGCGCCGGGATATTCGTCGCGCGTCAGCGGTAACAACGGGCTTGAGCCTGCGCCCTGAGAGAGGCGGGCACGCCAGGCGCATACCGTGGATTCTGATTGTGCTGATTGGGGTATTTTCAGTCGGTCTGATTTTGTTGACCGCCGTGTTCCCTCGGAACACGATTATGGATACGATCTGGTTTATGGACAACGTGCAAGCCGCGCCACAAAGCTCCCAGCAGCAGCCAGCACAGCAGTTCTATGGAGCGTCAAAAGCGCTCGTGCGCCTGGGCCAGCTCGATCCGGCACAGTACAATTCGACCCAGGAATACAACACCTGGGCATATTCGGCCTGCTCTGCTGCGGCCATGACCGAGGTCTTCAACGCCTATGGTCGGCATTATCGCGTCACCGATGTCTTGCAAGTTGAAGCCCGCATCAATGAGATAACCCCGGCGTTAGGGTTGGTCGAAGATATCGGTATTCAGCATACCGCGACGCAATTCGGCTTCAATACGACCTGGGGTTACAACCTGTCACTCACCCAGTTGATCGCTGTAGCGAATGGCGGCAGACCGGTCATCGTGGGTTGGCCGCCCAGTAAATATGCTGGCGGTCATCTGCTGGTGGTCACTGGCGGCAACAGTCAGTATGTTTTCCTGGCGGACTCGTCAGCCTATAACCGTACCCAATTGACGCACGCGCAGTTCATGAACTGGTGGGGTGGCTTCTCAGCGATTGTCACTCCACAGTAGCAAGCAGAGTGACAATCGCCAGTACGCCGTTCATCGCGCGTGCAAGGTTAGGATTCCGAGGCATTCTTTTCCTTTTCAGGCACGTAGAGCTTGATACGGCGGAACGCCTCGGCGTATTGCATGTCCAGCCCCTTCTTCTCCTTCGCCTCTTTCGCGGTCTCCGCGCACCATCTCTTCATGCCTTCGAGCATATCTGTGTTCGGTCCGAACTGCGTCACGTGACACTGTAGCCCTTGTGCTTTGATCTCAAGCGTCTCACCGATGTCGATATAGGTGTTCTCTTTTCCGGTGAAGAACAGGTATAGCTCATGTACCTGATAGGGTGGGAAGCCTTCGGCTAGAAGCTCGCGGTACGAGCGAGGATTGCCAACGGCGGGAAAGATGGCGTCCAGCACGATATTACCCGTTGCGCGGTGATCGGGATGATTGAGATACGCCGTATCTTCCGGTTTCTCGTCAGGATCGGGCGCGAAAATATGCTGCGCCGGGTCGTGGGTAAAGACGACACGAGGCCGATACTTGCGCACCAGGCGTACCACCGCTTTGCGCGCCTCTTCCGTATTGGTAAGATGCCCGTCGGAAAAGCGCAGAAATTCAACGGCTTGCACGCCATACACTTCGCAGGCCATGCGCTGCTCCTGCTCGCGGGTCAGCATCAGGTCGGTATCGACAACGGAGGGAACTTCGCTGCCCTCAGTGCCATCGGTCATCACGACCCAAACGACTTTCATGCCTCGTTTTGCCCAGAGAGCGCTGGTGCCGCCCGCGCCAAAATCGTCATCGTCCGGGTGCGCCCCGATCACCATTGCCTCATAATCTGGTTCGTGTATGACCTGTAGCGCTCCTGGAGCGTTTCGATCTGCCATGTAATGTTGCCTCTCTAACTACTATTCAGAAATCCGGTTGCCAGTTCAGTATAGATTGCGCGAAAAGAGGATGTCAATGTTCGAGATTCTGAAATATGACCTGCTCAAAGGCATCTATGACCTCGTCAGGTGATACATTTCGTCCGGCGAGTGTGTCGAGACCCACGGCTCGTTCGCGCAATCCTTCGCGCAGGATGGCTTGCTCTTCGGGGGTTTGGCCGAGTAAGCGGGCGAGCTGATCGGTCTCCCAATGCAGCAGCACACCAGCCTGCAGCAGCGAACCATTGCGCCTGCGGATCATGTCCAGGCCGACTACTTTGCGCTGGTCTGCTACGACTTCATAGGACGAAAGCGAGCCGTAGCAGGCACGCCGTAGTAGGCCCTCGCGCTCGCGGGTTTCCGGTAGCTTCAGGAGGGCGCGCTGCTCGTGTGCTTCGCCGGGCGATACAACGCGCGTCTCAATGCCAAGTTGTCGCAAGGCAGTCACCCATGCCTCGCCGAGCCAGCGATAGCTTTCTACCAGGTCGGGCAAGACTAGCGTGTGATCGGCGGGCAAGATGACATCCAGGCCGAGCAGGTGCGGCCCGACCAGCACGGCTGTTCCACCGGCACGCCGATGGTAGACGGGGAGCGACAGCTCAGCCAGCGCCGCCTGGTTCAGAACGGCGGGTTTTTGTGAGAAGCCGAGCACCAGCCCTTCTCGTGCGGCCTGTGACCAGTACAGGACACCGGGGTCGCCGGGGTGCATGCCTGCGAGGAGGTGCTCGCTCTGGTCGATCAAACGCTGCTGATCGGCGAGAGCGAGCGGCTGTACGCGCCAGCTACTCGATGAGCAGCGTTTTTGTTGACTCTGCAAGACTTTTCTCCGATGGTTTGCGGAAAATCCATCCCGTGATTGCCGCGATCAGGCTGAGGCCTGCTCCTATAAGCAGGGAAATGGACACGCCGTACAGGTGCGCCAGGCCACCCGCGAACAGGTTACCTATAGGGTTACTGCCGGCGAAGACCATCATGTAGACGCTCATCACGCGCCCGCGCAGGTGATCGGGGGTGATGCGCTGTATAGTCGTGTTGGCTATGGTGCTAAACGAGACCTGCGCGAAACCGACACAGGCAATGAGCAGCAGCGATAGGACAAAGAGATGAGAGAGCGCGAAAGCAATCTCGCACACGCCAAATGCTATCGTGGCGATCAGCATGCGGTGGATATCAGGCGCGTTATTGCCCCAGGCGATCCACAGCGCGCAGAGCAGTGAGCCTAGCCCGAAGGCAGCCGAGATGAATCCGAACCCCAGCGGCCCGGAGTGCAGCACATCAGTTGCGAACAGTGGCAGAATGACATTGAAGTTGATGCCGAAGAGCGAAACGACACCCACGATAGAGATCACCATCAGGATGGCAGGTACTTGCCAGACATAGACCAGTCCCTCGCGCAGGCTTTGTATAGTGCTCGGTTTGGATTCGCCCTGGATGCGGGTCGGCAGCGCTAAGAGGGCTTTTTTATCAATCATAGCCAGGCCGATGATGACGGCTATGAAGCTGACCGCATTGAGCAGGAACAGCGGCGCGACGCCAAGCCAGGCAATCAGCAGTCCGCCCAGGCCGGGACCCAGCACGCGCGCCAGGTTGAAGATCGATGAGTTGAGGGCGACGGCGTTGGGCAGGTCTTCGCGGCCAACCATCTCGACTACGAACGACTGGCGCGTCGGCATATCGACCGAATTGGTCAATCCTAGCAGCGCTGCAAGTACCAGCACGTGCCAGACCTGTACTGTACCGGTGGCCACCAGTAGAAACATAACAGCCGCCTGGAGCATGGCGAAGGACTGCGTGAAAAGCAACGTCCTGCGCTTGGGCAGTCGATCTGCCATCACTCCCCCAAAAAGCGAGAAGAGCAGCACTGGCAAAAATTGAAGCGCTCCCACAACGCCCAGCAACCACGCGCTATGTGTCAATTGTAGTACCAGCCACGCTTGAGCCGTCGTCTGCATCCAGGTCCCGATCAGCGAAATGAGCTGCCCGTACCAGAAGAGCCGGAAGTTGCGGTGCCGCAGTGCTATAAATGTGCGCAGCAGGCTTTTCCCCTGCTGCGTTTCGTGTGTGGTGACCTCGGAGACCGAATGCTCCTTGTCGTCAGATGCCAATGTTTGCATAGTGTCCATTCTAGTTTCATGAACGATTTATGATGAAGGTTCTTGTAGATGCATGCGGGACTGCTCATGACGCGCGATTTGCTGCCGAAGCGAGTCGCGCATCTGTTCCAGGCCGGTGATTTTTTGTTCGATTAAATGGAGCTGCTCGCGGATGAGTTCATCAGCCTTATCGAGTTGGGCAATCTTCACCACAATCTCGGTTTCCTGCCGGAAGGCTTCTCGCAGGTGTACGCGCTCGTCATCGACCGCGATAATCTCGCGGATGTCGGCAAGGCTGAAACCGAGCAGGTCGCGCAACTTTTTGATGTGTTCCAGGCGTTGAATGTCATTCTGGCTGTAACGCCGGTAGTTGCCCTCTGTTCTACCGGTTGGCGGCAGCAGGCCGACCTCTTCGTAGTAACGCAGCGTGCGCTTTGTCAGACCGGTCTGTGCCGCTACTTGCTCAATTGAGAATTGGCCGGGAGCATCGGTGTTGAAATCCTTGTCATTTGTCGCAATCATGTATGTACATCCTCCTCAAAGAAGAGCATGATAAAAAGTGCCATAAAGGTACATCCATAGTATACCACAACCTTACCGTTAACGTCAATGTTATCGTTCACGTGAAGATACTGTTTTGTGTTACAATAAAGCGGTTTCGTTTAGAAAGCGAATAACGTAAGATCAGGCGAGTGGAGGCGAGGAAACGTCGTAGCAACGCCAGATGTAAGGAATGGAAGCCATGCATGAAACGCTGCCCGCCCTTGTTGCGAGAGCCTTGACGGACAACCCGCGACCGCTGGAATTTTACCTGCGCGAGCAGAGCCACCTGCCGGGAGCGCGTGCCAACCTGGGGCTTGTAGGCGAGTTGAGTGATGAACTGTCCTCATTTGCCGCGCGGTGCCCCCAGGAAGTGTGGGAAGTGCTGCATCATCTGCTGAGCGACGAGCAGGTGGTTGAGACAAATACGCCCGGCGAGTTCGTCATGCTGTGCGGTACGGTAGCTCTGGGCGCTTGCGCCGCCTCTTACGAGGCCTGGCGTGGGGTCGTCTTTAAGCGACTGGCTCACCTGGCACAAAACCCGGCATGGCGCGTGCGTGAAGGAACAGCGATGGCCTTTCAGCGTATGCTGGCGCTGGCTCCAGAACAGACGGTTATCTATTTGCTATCGCTGGCGGGCGCAGGCGATTGCTTGCAGCAGCGTGCGTGCGTGGCAGCGATTGCCGAGCCATTTCTTTTGCAGTCTCTTGAAATGAAAGAAGCGGCACTGGCTATTCAACGAACAATAGTACTGCGTTTCCGCGAAATTCCACGGGGCGAGCGCAAGCTTGATGATGTGCGTATCCTGCGCCAGGCATTGGCGTATACCCTCAGCGTGGTTGCTGCGGCTCTGCCCGACCAGGGCTTCGCCTTGATGCGTGAGTGCGCTTCCTGGAATGATGCCGACATTACCTGGGTGATTCGTGAGAATCTGAAGAAGAAGCGCCTGGCAAAATTCACCGAGCAGGCGGCGCACCTGTCGAATCTATTGGCATAATACTGCTTATTCGGAACAAATGCTGATTGTAAGACTTTGACAATATGGCTGTTCTCATTTACAATCGAAGGCGGTATTGTTTGCAGTTGGCGAGCCACTGAATCTTTATGATGCATAACAAATACGTTGGTTAGAGGAAAGAAAGAGGTTTATTCCATTGAGTGCTACCACCACAGCAGATTTTTATAACGGTATGGTTATCCGGTATAACGGTGATTTGTACACAGTCACAGAGTTCCACCATGTCAGCCCTGGGAACTGGCGTGCCTTCGTGCGCGTCAACTTGAAAAGCATGCGCACCGGGCGCGTCATCGAGCAGCGTTTCCGCGCAGGTGAAGAGATTGACGCCGTGCGCGTCGAGCACCAGAACTGGCAGTTTCTCTACATTGATGGCGATGACTACGTTTTTATGAACACGGAGACGTTCGATCAACAGCCCATTCCTAAATCGATGCTGGGCGAAGCTGTGCGCTTTCTCAAAGAGCAGGATGTCGTAGAACTGCTCGTAGACAGCGAAACGGAGACCATCGTCGGGGTAGAGCTGCCGAACTTCCTCGAGCTGCTCGTCGAGAGCGCCGAGCCTGGCGTGCGCGGCGACACTGCCAACAATGTTACGAAGCCGGCCACCCTCGAAACGGGCGCGGTCATCAACGTGCCACTCTTCGTCAATCCAGGAGACAGAATCCGCATCGATACACGCAACGGCCAGTACGTCTCGCGCGTGAAGTAGCATTTCGGATCAATGCACGAAGATTGCCCACAGGTGCGGGCCGTAGATGAAGAGCGCGACGACGATGGCCAGGATTGCGCTTAGCAGCACCGCGCCCGCCGCCGTGTCCTTCGCGCGTTTCGCCAGCGGATGATACTGTGGCGAGACCAGGTCAACGCATAGCTCGATGACGGTGTTGAGCATCTCAGCGATCAGCACGCCGGCGATGGTCAGGATGATGATAGCGAACTCTATGGCGGAGATGCGCAGCACAACTCCTAGCACAATGGCAACTATGCCCAGCAAGATATGCACCTTCATGTTGATCTGCGTGCGCAATACGTACCACAGGCCATTAAAAGCGAAACCGAACCCGGCGATGAATTTTGGAAGGCCACTTTTGCGTTCCATCGAAGGTGGCGTGTTCATGCAGACTGCTCGCTCCAGGCTATCGTTTGCAGGACGGCTTCCTGAATGTGTACCATTGTTGCGTAACCTGCTTCGGTTTGATCGTCGTAGCCGATCAGGTGCAGTACGCCATGTGAGAGCAGGTAGAGCAGTTCGTAGATGGCGTCATGCCCCGCCCGGGCTGCCTGTTGCACGACGGTCGGCCACGAGATGACGATATCGCCCAGGTTGATCTCAAGCTCGTCAGGAGTGACGAAGTGAGGGTGTGGGGTTCGCCTATCGCTTTCCCCTTCCACGCCCTCTTCATCGGCTGACCAGAGCTGCTCCGCAGGCGCAGCGACCATCGGCTCCTCAAGCAAGGGGAACGAGAGTACATCTGTTGGCTTATCCTGCTGACGAAACTGCCTGTTCAATGCCTGTATCTCGTCGTCTCCGGTGATGACCAGCGAGAGCGACACCGGCTGGACGACTCCGGCGGCTTCGAGGGTACGCGCCGCGACCTCCTCCAGCAGTTGTGCCGCGAAAATGCGCGAGAGGGGTGCGAGACTATCGCCGTCTTGCAGGTCGATGGAACAATCTACTACAACGTGTGGTTCTGTCATACTGCCCTAGGATGCAATGCTCTGTGCCTTCTTCGCCTCTTTGCGGGCGTCTCTGCCAACGGCGAAGATGAAGACGATGAAGCCGAAGAAGAGAATGCTGAACAGGCTGATCGTGCGGTCGGTCAAAATGGCTGCCGCCGCCAGGCTGGTATTCGAGGTGAACAGCGCGATCATCGCCAGCATACCACCTTCGACCAGCCCGATGCCGCCACTTGTGAAAGGTACAACGGTGAGCAGGGCCTCGCCCAGCGCGATAAACAACGCGGCGGTCATGATGTGAAGCGCGCTGCCGCCAATCAAACTGAATGCCAGGGCAACGAAGAGGAATCGCAGCGACTCGCAGGCCCAGACGCCGACGGTCAGGATACCCAGCGTCGGGACGTGATGGAACGAGCCAAGCGTGCCTTCCTGGAAATGATTGTAGTAGCTGCGGAAACGCTTTGGTACAAGCCTTTCGATCTGCTTTGGGAAAAGGCGCAGCGCGAACAGGCCCGCAATACCCACGAAGATCAACGCGAGCGTCACCTTCAGCCCGGATTGCAGTTCTGATGGGAGGTTTTCATGCAGGCTGATGATAACCGCCGGGATAAACAGCAGCAGCAGTACGATCAGGTCGAGCAGGCGTTCCGCCATGACGGTGCCAAAGGTGCGCGACGCGGAGAGACCGGTTTCTTTTCTCAGTAGATAGGCGCGATACAGATCGCCCAGCTTGGCCGGTACAATCACATTGGCGAACCACGAGATATAGATGATCTCAAGGAGCTTTGGAAACCTCGGCAGTTCAACGCCATTGGCTTTCGTATAGCCGACGTTTTGGAGCAGGAGACGCCAGCGCAGCGTGCGGATCGGGAACGAGAGGTAGTAGATGATGAAGGCCGCCAGGACAAACAGGACGTTGGCATGCTTAATGGCATCCCATGTCTTCTGCGGGTCGATATTGGCCTGTTTCGCGAAATAGACCAGGGCAATCACCACGATGACCAGGGGAACGATGGTGCGCCAGTTCAGCAGTCGCTTTCCGATGGAAAGCTGTTTCTGTGAGATTTCAGGCTCATCGGAAGCCTGCTGTTGTGATAATGCTGCTACTTTCTGCTCTCGTGTTTCGTTTTCTGTATGTTCTTCTTCTTGCAAAGATGTATCTTCAGTGGGAGAACTATCAGGGTTCTGAATAATCAACTTTTCCTCCATCAACGGCCTACATCGAGACGTTCTGTCGATATATCGGGCGTTACTCTCTCTAGACGGATAAGCGCAATCAGGAGTAACGCGATCAGATTGGTCAAACTATGCACGTACACATCATCGACAAGGTTATGGACGGCCACCGTCACCAGCGCCGCTACAATCCCGATTGCCAGCGCGTGGTCGTTGGCTAGCTGCACGCGCAAGGGAATAGGTCGCTGGCGCAAGTAGGAACGAACCATGCTGGCCGGGCGCAGTAGCAGCGCGGCTTTCTCCCATGTCCCAACCGGCCATTCGAGGGGGCGGCGCGGCTCCTTCGAAAGAGCCAGCGACGCTTTGTAACGACGCGAGAGATGCAGGATGACACTTCCACCCGCGATGAAGATCGCCAGGACGAAGGCCAGGTACACAATCAACCCGACAATTCCCATCTCGGCAGCCACATTGATGTAGTAGTTATGGGCATGCCCCAGCGGATCTACAAAGATCGTCACGTAAAAGGCAGGGTAAGCGTCGGGATAGTTCCCGATGCCGACGCCGAGCAGGGGATGCGCGATGAACATATTTATTCCCGCGATCCAGTGCGCCAGGCGTTCGGCAGTCGAATAATCTGCCGGGCTTGGTGAGGAGAGTGAAATGTTCGTCAGTCCCAGGAATGTCAGCGCCTTGTCGTAGAGCGAGGAGGGGATGCGCCCGGTGAGTGCTGCGGCTATAAAGCCGAGTATGGCAATGATGCCCAGCCGCATTAGCACGCGCACCGGGGATATGCCTACGAATAGGATGAAGGCTACCGCGGCAATCAACGCGATTTCGCCTCCGCGCGATTGCGAAAGAATTTCCGCGTAGAGCAGCATGATCGCTGTAATTCCCGCTAGAATGCGCAGAAACCAGCCGCGCCCCAGCAGCGCCAGCGCCAACGCGATGCTCAGTGGCATGTTGATGTAGGCCGCGTAGGGATTTGGCTGGTCGAAGGTGCCATAGACGCGCAGGGCAGAGCTACGGATGAACGATAGCGGCCCCAGGTTCAGGAAGGCTTGTATGTAGCCGAAGATGGCCTGCGAAATACCAGCCAGCAGGATGAGCGCAACGAGAATCCATATCTGGCGGCGCGTGCGCAGGTACTGGCTGCCCAGCAGGAAGATTGCCAGCACCTCAATCCACTTGCTGATCTCTTTCAGGCTATCTTTGATGTTGATCGCTACCACCATCGAAAGGATCATGGCGCAGAGCAGGGCCAGCATCGCCACCACCAGGTAGCGTGGCAGTGGCGCCGCTTCCCGCTCTTGCGCGCGTGCCTGCACGGGTAGGAGGAACTGGATGAGCCAGCCGACGACCAGGAAAACGACGAGGATATCAGCGCTATCCAGGCGCAAACTGCCAGCGTTGATGTAGTCCAACGATCCCCAGGGGACGCAAATCGCCATCATGTAGAGCGCCACGCGCGGGCGTAGGATGGTCCAGAGCAGCGCTGCCAGGTATAACGGCAGGCGGAAATCCCAGGGTAGTGGCAGAACGAGCAGCATAAATAGTAGCAGGACGCCGCATACCACGCCTACAACCTCTAGCAAGGAGATGGACTCACGCAGCGTTGTATAGGTTGTACTCAGCCATAAACTACGCCGCGAGGATGAAAGCTCGCGCGTGCCGGCGCTATTCATGCGCATGATATCTTTCGCGCTTCTCTTTCTAAGAAATTGTTGTCAGGTGAGGAAGCTGCTTGCTGAACCATTCGATGGTCTGCTGCAAGCCCTCCTCTTTGCTTACGTGTAACTGCCAGCCCAGGACGCGCTGTGCCTTCGAAATGTCCGGGCGGCGGCGCTCAGGATCGTCGATGCGTCCCGGCTCAAAAAGGATGGGAGACGAGGCCTGGCACAGGCGAATGATAAGCTGCGCGAATTCAAGCACGGTTTGTTCGTCGGTGTTGCCAAGATTGAAGACCTCGCCCGCTGTGTGGGGCTGGAACATGGCGCGCACCAGGCCATCGACGAGGTCGCTGACGTAGCAGATGCTGCGCGTCTGGTTGCCATCTCCATAGATGGTCAGGGGCTTGTTTTGCAATGCCTGCGTGATGAAATTTGGAATCATGCGGCCATCGTCGGCCTGGCTGTTCGGTCCATAGGTATTGAAAATACGCACGATGCGCGCGTTGACCTGGAACTGGCGATAAAATTCCATCGTCAGCGTCTCGCCCAGGCGCTTGCTTTCGTCGTAGCAGGCGCGCGGGCCGATGGGGTTCACATTGCCCCAGTAGTCCTCGCGCTGCGGGTGGACGAGCGGGTCGCCGTATGCCTCGGAGGTCGAGGAGAAGAGAAACATGGCTTTCTGTTTGCGCGCCTGTTCGAGCATCTGATAGGTTCCCTGGCTGTTGACCATGATGGTTTCAAGGGGATGTTCCATATAGCCGACCGGGCTGGCTGGACTCGCCAGATGAAAAATGATATCAGCCTCAAACTCGAAAGGTTTTGTCACATCTTGCTGTAGAAATGAAAATTGCGGATGACTATGTAATGGTTCAATATTGCGCTCAGAACCGGTGAGGAGATTATCAACACATAGGACGCTGTACCCATCTTCAAGGAGGCGGGCGCAGAGATGCGAACCGATAAATCCTGCTCCACCCGTGACAACGATACGTTTCAATGAAGTGATCCTCCAGTTAGGAAAGAAATACCTGTATAACCTGCTTGCAGAGTGTCTTGCGAGTAGTATACTTTATTGCCAGACGATTCGCCTGCGCGAAGGTAACGGTTGTATGCTACTAGTAATACGATGCAGACGAAAGGAACATCTCTATGGCGCTCATACTAGCCCGATCAGACATCCAACGCTGCCTGGATATGCGCGAGGCCATCGAGTCGATGCGCGTCGCCTTTGTCGCGTTGAGCGCCGGTCGCGCCCAGGCTCCCCAGCGCCAGGCGGTCGCGCTGGCCGAAGGCGGCGTGGCGCTGCTGATGCCCTCACTCTTACAAACGCCGGAGCAGGCCGTCTTTGGTTTGAAAACCGTCACAGTCATGCCACAAAACGCCCGGCGCGGGCTGGCGCGTATCTCTGCCTCGGTGCTGATGCTAGATGCCGAGACGGGCAGGACGCTGGCGGTCTTCGAGGGCGGCTGGATGACGGCCATGCGCACAGGAGCAGCCTCGGGGCTGGCGACCGAACTGCTGGCGCGGCGCGATGCCGATGTGCTGGCGCTGTTCGGCGCGGGTACGCAGGCTCCTATGCAGCTCGTAGCCGCTCACACCGTGCGTCCTCTGCGCGAGGTGCGTGTCGTCAACCGCAGCGATGAGCATTACGAACAGCTCGTCCAGGCGGTGCAGGCCATACTTGGGGAAGCCTGCCCGCCGATTCTGCGAGCCGCCACGGCCCGCGAGGCGCTGGCGGGAGCCTCGCTGGTGGCCTGCGCGACCGTCGCGACCGCGCCGCTGTTCGCGTGGCAGGACATCGCGCCCGGCGCGCATATCAACGCCGTTGGCGCGTTCACGCCCGATATGTGCGAAGTGGATGCCGAGACGCTTGCACACGCGCGCATCGTCGTTGACCAGCGCGAGGCGGCGTTGGAGGAAGCGGGTGATCTGTTACAAGCCCTGCGAGCTGGCCGCATCGCTGGCCCCGCAAGCTGGGTTGAACTTGGCGACCTGGCGCGAGGATTGCAGCCTGGCAGGCAGACAGGCGACGAGGTGACGTTCTTCAAATCGGTCGGCAACGCAGTTCAGGATGCCGCTGTGGCGCTGCATGTCTACACGAGAGCGCTAGCGTTGGGTATCGGCGTTGAAGTGGAGATATAGATCACGCTTGCTTGCGTTTCCAGCGGCGGTACATGACCTCGTCGCCCAGGCTGAGAAATCCCCAGGTGGTCAGGCCGTGAACGATGACGACGGCCAGCAGCGAGCGCGGGTCGGGCTGCGCCAGGTAGACGAAGCTGAAGACCAGCCCGGCCAGGCCAACGCCTCCGACACTGCGCCAGCTCCACTTACCCAGGCGGTGGTAGAGTGTGTAGACCACCGTGCTGACCAGCCAGCCCCAGCCGATCCAGCCCGTCCACTGTGTGACGGCGGCTAGCAGGAAGCCGCGAAAGAACAGTTCCTCCACCGGCCCGTTGATGAAGAGGTAGAAGAAGCCTTGCAGCGCGTGATCGCTGAGCGTAGGCCAGCGAAACCAGGGACCGACAATATACATGCGGTAGAGCGTGGCGAAGGCCGTCATTCCCACTCCCACCAGCAGGCCGATCAGCAGTTGTCGCGGCCAGTCGTTCAACGTCAGCCCCAGGAAGGAAAGCGGCAGGTGTAGGAAGGCGATGTACAGAAACGGGACGGCTCCCAGTGGAAGAATGCGCATCAACACATCGGGCCACAACCAGCGCCAGGTGTCAGCAACGGTAGACCGGGCTACCTGCGGAGATTTGATGGACGACACTCGTTTTCCTCTTCTGGGTAAAAAGACCTGTTCAACCTGGCTTACCGGCATAGATATACACGTTCTTTCTAGGAGCCTTATGTTAATGGAAGGTAAAGCTTCTGTTAAGTAAGTGTAATGTATGTAGACGGCTTCTGTCCAGTATTGCGGGATTACAAAGGTTCGTCGGGATTTGTGCGCATCAGCTTCATCAAACCGTCTTCCACCTCGTCCCTGTTCATATTGCCGAGCGCCAGCGCCGTGTCATGCTGGTGCAGGAGCCGCCGGTAGAAGGCTTTGCCGCTTTCGACGGTCTCATGCGAGTGTGGGTTGGCGTCGAGCAATTCGTAGAGCGTATCCTCAGCTTTGGAGAACTGGTAGGATTGCTCGAAGTAGCGAAAGAGAAGTTCCTTCGAATGTCGTGGCAGCTCGTAGTCCATGAGCTTGTACAGAAGCCCCTCCACTTCAGGAATGGCGTCGATATGGTGTATCTCGCGGCCACTGGCGAGTACTTCGAGGAAGAGATCGAGCGATTTGAGATAACAATAGTAGCTCTGATCTTCGTCTGCCTGCTCCTCGTAAATCTCTCCCTCGGCCTTGAGAAGCGTTGCCAGCAGCCAGCATTTCTCCGTGTCGAGTTCGCCCATCGAGGTGAGCATAGCCAGCAGCGTCTCCTCCGGAGCAGAATGGATGAAACCGGCTCCCATGCCGAGCAAAATCTTGAATTGCCCGTCGATGAACACGTGCGCGCCCTGGTAATCCTTCTGCTGCTTGCGCCAGATGACCTGGGCCATGACACGACTGGCTTGCTCGATCATGCGCAGGATGTAATCGCTCTGTGTCATTAATTCTATTCTCGTTGATAGTAGGAGCCGGTAGTTTGCCTGTTACGAAAGTCGTGCGATGGCCTGCTCGATACGCCGCAACGTCTTTTCGCGCCCCAACGCCTCCATCATGGCGAACAGGGGCGGCGTAGCGGTGCGGCCACTGACGGCGACACGAATGGAGCCGAAGAGTTGTCCTGGTTTGAGTCCCAGCGCCTCGGCCAATGCGCGCATAGGCGGCTCCATTGCATCGTGTACCCACGCAGTCAATTCTGCTAGCAGCTCATGAGCCTTTTCGAGCGCGACACGCGTTCTCCCCGCGTCCATACCCTTCTGAATCAGCAAGGTTGTCTCGTAGTCCAGATCGTCGCTATAGAAGAAGGAGATGGCCTGGGCTGCCTCGCCCAGTGTGCGCAGGCGCTCCTGCTCCAGGCTGAGTACGCGACTGGCGTAGTCGAAGTCGAGCGGGCGTGCGACGCTGTCGGGCAGCCCACCCTCGGCTTCCGGTCGCTCCATGTAGGGCAATGCGCGGATCGTGAATTCCTTCAGTGAGAGCTTGCGAATATACACGCCATTCATCCAGGCCAGCTTCTCCTCGTCGTAGATGCCACCGGCCACACCGATGCGATCCAGCGTGAAGGCTTTGATAAGCTCCTCGCGCGTGAACATCTCGGTCTTGTCGTCGAAGGACCAGCCGATGAGCGCCAGGAAGTTAAAGACCGCCTCAGGCAAGAAGCCTTGCTGCTTCAACTCCATCCAGGAGGGCGCGTTGTGGCGCTTGCTGAGCTTCTTCTTGTCCTTGCCCAGCACATCCGGTACGTGGTACAGCAGGGGCGACTGCCAGCCGAGCGCGTTCCAGATATGGATATGGCGCGGTGCGCTGGAGATCCACTCTTCGGCGCGCAGCAGGTGCGTGACCTCCATCAGGTGGTCATCGACGATATGCGCCAGGTGGTAGGTCGGCAGGCCATCGGATTTGAGGATAATGAAATCGTCAATGTCTGCATTCTTAAAGGTAATGTCGCCATGCAGCTCGTCATGCACAAGCGTCTCGCCATCGAGCGGCATGGCGAAACGCACCGTCCAGCGCAAGCCGGCGGCGTCGTTGGCGGCGCGCTCGGCCTCGCTCAGGTAGCGGCAGCGCCGGTCGTAGCGTGGCGGCAACTTCTGCGCCATCTGCTCCTTGCGCATCTGGTCCAGGCGCTCCGGCGTGCAGTAGCAGCGATAGGCGTGTCCCGATGCGATCAACTGGTGAGCATACTGCTGGTAGAGCGCCCGACGCTGCGTCTGAAAGTATGGACCGAGCGGCCCGCCTACTCCCGGCCCTTCGTCCACGTCCATGCCAAGCCAGGTCAGGCCATCGATCAGGAAATCGACCGCGCCATCGACGGTACGCGCGGTATCGGTGTCTTCTATGCGCAAAATGAAGACGCCGCCGGTATGACGCGCGTACAACCAGCTAAAGAGTGCGGTGCGAAAGCCTCCAATATGTTGAAATCCGGTCGGACTCGGAGCAAATCGTAGGCGCGGCGTCCTGGTCGTCTCCCTCGTCGGTTGCTGCTCCAGGCGATCATCGGTCTGTGTCATACTAAAAAAACCTTCTCCTCTGCAACATTTCAAATGTCGTTTTATTGTAACATAGGGAGCCAAGCACGTGTTGTATACTCAAAGAAAACCAACGTAAAGAAGGGTAGAGCCACTTATGCCGGAAGTCGAAGTGATCCGTGAAGGTGCGGTGACGATCATCAAAATGAATCGACCTGAGGTGCGCAATGCCGTGAACAGGGCTACCGCAGATGCGCTGCGCGAGGCGTGGATGCTGTTCGATGCCGATGAGAGCGCGGCGGTGGGCATCCTGACCGGGGGAGACGAGGTCTTTTGCGCCGGGGCAGACCTGCGCGACCTGGCTGGATTAGCGGACGGCACCGAGGAGCAACACGGGCCGCTCGGCTTCACACGCCTGGCAGTGAGCAAGCCGACCATTGCTGCCGTGGCAGGCTACTGCGTGGCCGGTGGGCTGGAACTGGCGTGCTGGTGCGACCTGCGTATAGCTGACGAAACGACCATTTTCGGCTGCTTCGAGCGGCGTTTCGGCGTGCCGTTGATCGACGGGGGAACGCAGCGCCTGCCGCGCATTCTCGGCCTGGGACGCGCCCTCGAATTGATCTTGACAGGGCGACCCGTCCCCGCGCGAGAAGCTCTGAGTATGGGATTGGCGAACGAGGTCGTTCCCGCCGGGCAGAGCCTGAAACGCGCCGTTGAGATGGCGCGGCAGATAGCGTCCTTTCCGCAGCAGTGCATGAGGAATGACCGGCTGGCTGTCTACGAGGGTTCTGGCCGCGACCTGGCCGAAGGGCTGCGCATCGAAGCGGTTTACGGGGCGAAAACACTTGCCAGCGGCGAGTCGCTGGAGGGCGCGCAGGCATTTCAGAGCGGCGTTGGCCGTAAGGGAAAATTCGCGTGATTCTGTGATATTGGGCGTGCTGAAACGTAGTATAGTAAGGAACGATAGTCGGCAGAGATAGCAGGAGTATGTCGATTTGCGCAGCGTATTCGATCCTTCATTGAACGAATATGACGAATTTGGGAACGACGATTCGCCTACCGAATCGATGATACCCATTGTTCTTGCATCCCGGCCTGTGGTGGACCTTGCCCCGGCAGCGGTACAACCCGTTCAGCCTGAGATACCGGTCAGTCCTCTACAATCGCGGCGCAGTTCTGTGCCGGTGCTGGTGGGTTTGGCATTTGTGATGCTCCAGGCCGTGTTGCTCGCGCGGGTTGTGCTTATGCTGTTTGGCGCGGATAGTACGAATGCCTGGATTGGGTGGCTGTTTCTGCTCAGCAGCGCATTTGCTTTCCCGTTCAAGCTGCTACTCGATGTGCTGCCGCTTCCCTCACAGATCGGACCAGACATCGTGAGTTATGTGTCTCCACTCATGGCGCTGCTGGTCTATGGCGTGCTGTCGCGCGTGCTGGTGCGCTTCCTGAAGGCGTATCTGAACTCACGCTAGCTCACTCGACTTCGGCAAACAGGCGTTGAAAATCTCCATCGAAGGAAGCCAGAAATTCACGCATAGTCAGCACATCATCCAGGCCGATAGGAAGCAGTGGGGACAACTCGGGCTGCAAGTGAGATGCAGATTGGGGGAGAGCAGGTTGAGCCGGGCGGGAAAGACGATAACTGGTAATGCGACGCCCTTGTGTGCGAGAAGGAAACTGGATGATGAAGGTATCTTTTTGCTGGCAGAAGGAGCAACTTGCCATGACCAACCAGACTTCACGGCGGCGCGCCAGCACGATGCTGCTTTCAGGCGCATAGGCAGAATCGCAGAGACGGCAGCGATGCCGCAGTAACAGCTTACGAACGATGCGTTCTTTGGCGTTCATACTCTTCAGTCTTTCCCAAATTCATCCAGTACATCCAGGCTATTGATAAAATCTCGATACGCATCGAGATTCTCATAGTCGGCCTCACCCTGTTTGAGCGAATCGGCTTTGGGAGATACCTGCTCATCGCTGGTATCGAGCGCCACACCTGCCCGTTCGAGCACGCTGTCCTCGACGTAAATGGGCGTGTGCGCCCGCACTGCAAGCGCGATGGCATCACTGGGACGCGAATCCACCTCGACATGCCGACCTGCCACGTCCAGTACGATGCGAGCATAGAAGATG
This sequence comes from uncultured Chloroflexia bacterium, assembly GCA_963731975.1. Taxonomy (GTDB): domain Bacteria; phylum Chloroflexota; class Ktedonobacteria; order Ktedonobacterales; family Ktedonobacteraceae; genus CAVSXS01. Next base: position 794,833 of record CAVSXS010000001.1, read on the forward strand.
TCGTCGATCAGGTCTGAAATCACTATGCTCTCCATCTTCGCGCCCAGGTCCTGGATCACGTTTTTGAGCAGATCATGCGTGAGTGGCCGCGGTGAGCTGGTTCCCTGAAGTTCGATTGCAATTGCATACGCCTCGGGGTGCGCTATCCAGATGAAGAGATAGCGTTCTTGCTTCGTTGCTTTCAAGATGACCACTCGCTGCGAGGTCTGCAGGTTGATTCGCACGCTTTCAACTGTCATCTCTATCATGTGTATCTGACTCCCTCTGTAGCGGCTGGGATACACCAGCATAGACGACTGTATTGTACATCCTTCCAAAGGGACTACGCAAATTGCCACATCTTTACCCCTGGAATACCGCTTGCCCCTCGACATTTTCAGGGATATCAGTTTCCTCTACCCCTTTTACACGAGTATAGCAAATCGCGGGTACTATTCCAAGTCCTTTTCCGGTCAAAACGGGAACTGGCGATGAACATGAAAACGCGCAAAAGAATATATTTTCCAAAAATTCGTTCAAAAATGCCTTGACATCGAACTTGAGGTTTGGTATGATTTGAATAGCTGTTCTACTCCGTAAGAGAGTATCTACGGGCTGGTGTGGCCCGTATCATTGAGCAGAAAGGCAGGTAGGAAGTCTTGGGTTCAGATCACACGAGTGACATACAAAAGCGAATTTTCGACTTCATCGTAGAGTATATACGTGAAGAGGGCATGCCACCGACGAACCGCGAAATTGGCAGCGCCATGAAGATTGCCAGCACAGGACATGTCGATTATCACCTCTCCATGCTTGAGAAAAAAGGACTGATCGATCGCGAGTCAAAAAAGAGTCGCGGCATCAAACTCAAGCGCAGTCCCTTCGGCGTTCCCGTTATGGGAAGCATCGCTGCCGGCGAGCCAATCGAGGTATTTTCCGACCCCGGTGAGCCGGTGGAGGTTGGACGCGAGGTCGAGCAGCAGGGCGCCTATGCGCTGGTCGTCAAAGGTCAGTCGATGATCGAAGACCACATCTGCGACAAGGACTACGTGGTCATCAAGCCACAGTCCACCTGCGAAAACGGCGATATCGTGGTAGCGGTGCATATGCAGGACAATGGCCGCGCTACCCTCAAACGCTTCTATCAGGAAAAAGAGCATAATCGCGTGCGCTTGCAGCCCGCCAACTCCGAAATGAACCCCATTTATATTCCTAAGAGCGAATGGGATTCAGAGTGGTTGATTCAGGGGAAGGTGATCGCTATCTTCCGCAAATGTCGCGCTGCATAGCCTGAACGGGTTATCACGATACCTGCTTTCCTGTCAGATGCATGTTGACACGCAGCGAAGCTTGCAGACGGCTGTTCGCAGCTATCTGTAGCTTCGCTCGATTCTTCGCTCATTTTGCGCGCCTAATACCTCTTTTTGCCTCTTGCGCGTGAAATACCTCTTGAGGTTTTTCTCTAACTCTGTTATACTCAGTTCTAAGGATATTTTACTACAGAATAATGAAACCCCTTCGGCGGTATACCGTACTGTGGAAGCGATGAAGAAAGGGAAAGGTGTTCATGAAAGTTGCGGCGCTGGCTTTAGTGCTCGTGGTTGCATCTGCGGTGGTCCTTATCTTTGCGAACACATTGAATTCCTGGGTGCTGGGTGGACTCATCGGCGGCCTGGCCGCGCTCTTAATCAGTATCCCCGTGTCGCTCATCATCTTTACATCGCTGGCAAGACGCCACGACGAACAGCTATTTGCCCAGGTAGCCGGCTTGAATGAAGATGACTACGACAATTATGAGGGTTACGAGAGGTATGATCGGGAGCGGGCCGAAGTCTACGAAGCTGATGCGTATGTGTTGCCAAACCCGGATGATGCCTACTACGTGGGCCAGGGCGCAAATAACGAATACGACGAATATGATGCTGAATATGAAGACCAGCGATGGCAGCGTATGCCTGAGCCACGGCGTCTGCCTGCACCAGGCCAGGGATACGCTGCCTCTGCCGGTTATGGCTCGGCACAGCAGCCCGCCGCGGGGTATCCGCAAACATACAGACGCGCGACGCGCTCGTTGTCTGATCCGAATGAACGAACGAGGATATCTCCGGTTCAGCAGCCTAAGCAGCAGACCGGCCACCAGCGCCAGCCACGCCAGGGACAAACAACCCGCTCGCTTCGCGCGCTCCAGCAATCCGAGGCACTGCGCACCGCGATGCGCGAGGCCGAACAAGAACAGTCGGAGAATCGTGGTATATCGGTTACTTCGCCCAGGCGCGTGTCTACGCCTCGCAAGTTACCTCAGCAGCCCGCTCCACAACGCCGCTCTCTGCGACAGGCCGATAGCGGGGCGATGCAGGCTCCTGCTCAGCGCCAACCGCGCCGCGATGTAACAGGCGAATTGCCCTCGCACGAGGGCCAAAAAGACCCGTTGTATGACCGCTACCCGACAACCGGCCCGATACACTGGAATCCTGATACCGGTAAGACTTCGCGACATCCGCAGGTGGATGAAGAGTACAATACATCCGAGGCATGGACCGGCAGCTTGCAGAATCCGCTGGTGCGGCGCGCTCCCTACCTCTACGAGGATGATCCCCTGCGCGAGCAGTTCGCACAGCAGCTCCAGAAACCTGTCGTCCGGCGTTCTTCGCGTCATCTTCATCCTGAAGAAGAGGAATAGTTGCTCGTCAGGTCTCAACATCCGCGCTGATATCAGTACTACAAATACTAGCCTCTTTACGTGAAGTATGTTAGTATGGTCAAAAGCATAGGTCACATAAGGAGGCTTGCGAATTGCTGACAAATCTTACGGATACTCTATCCACGTTTATAACCAATCTGTATGTAACGACTGGATTAGCTGGCATCGTGCTGGCTATGGCTATAGAAAGTTGCTGTATCCCCTTACCAAGTGAGATTGTGATGCCGCTCGCCGGGCTGATGATCGGCGAGAGCAAAATATTGTCGGGCGTCAATCCAGTGCTCGCCATTGTCATGGTTGCGCTGGCCGGTTCGATTGGCAGTGTGATCGGCTCAATAGCCGCCTATGGCATCGGCTACTCCGGCGGTCGCCCCCTGATGTTGAAGTACGGGCGCTACCTGCTGATCTCGCAACACGACGCGGATCGGGCGGATATGTTTTTCCAACGCTGGGGCAGCGCGACAGCCTTCTTTTCACGCCTCTTACCCGTTGTACGAACGTACATTTCGCTTCCCGCGGGCATTACCAGAATGCCGTTTGTGAAATTTATCGTCTATACCTTCCTGGGTTCTTTTCCCTGGTGCCTCCTGCTTGCCTACATCGGCTACAAGCTGTCTCAATTGGGTTTGAACCTCTCGACACTCAGCACAACCTTCCACGGTTTGGATATCGTGATCCTGCTGGTGATCGTCGTTCTGGTGGCGCTTTACATTTGGCGGCACATCCGTAATGATCGCAAGGCAAGAGCGGCACAGGCAACGGCAAGCGCTTCCAGCGCGCAACCCATGATGCGACAAGGCCAGGATTTCCAGGTACCTCCGCAAGGGCAGCAGTGGAATCAATCCTGGGGCCAGCCACAACCGCCGCAAATGCTGCAACCGCCGCAGCAATCCCCACGGCCAGCCCAGCCGAGTCAGGAATGGGGGCAGTCTGTTTCGGCTCAACCCCAGCAGGCTCAACCACCTCAATCATATCAGCAGCAGGGCTGGGGTCAGCAGCCACCTCAACCAGCGCAACAGGGTCAGGGCTGGAATCAACCCCAGCAGCCATTCCCACAGCCGCTGTATCCACCGTACCAGCAGCAGGGCTGGGGCCAACCGCCACAACAACCGCAACCGCCACAACAACCTGCGCAGCCCGCGCAAAGCCAGGGATGGGGTCAGCCGCAGCAGTGGAATCCCGTTCAAACTCCGGGACAGCAGCCCTGGCCTTCACCCAACGGCAATAACGGTCGGGATGGGCATCAATAGAATAGATCGCATAATCGAGTAATGCTTGCTTGTCCGCTTGATCCAGACAAGCAAGCATTACTCGCTCTATTTACAGTTGAAAAATCCACCTGAAAGCCTATTCCAACACTATTTCTACACCAAATCACCACTACATACTCATAGACGAGCGCCATACTTATTGTATGGGAATCTCTTCAGGAGAAGAAAGCGACATGTTCCCAGGGTTGTTTGTGTTGTGTCACAATTTTATAGTTTACAAGGGGGAATGTCTATGTCAAGCTTTCGCTATGCACGAAGGATCGTGCTCTTCGTGGCCCCGGTTGCATCCATACTTCTGATGCTGGGAGGGGCGCTCTTTGCAAGCGGCTCTGGCGCGCTGGCCGCTTCTCATTCGAAAACACTGTACGTCGGTCAAACCGTTGGTACGAACTCCAGCTGCGCGTCTCCCGGTTATACCACTGTTCAATCCGCCGTTGATGCCGCCCATAACGATGATACGGTGTATCTATGCGGAACCACGCCGTTCAAAGAGCAGGTGATTATCACCAAAGAGATCACGCTCACGGGCGACAAAGGTGCAACCATCCAGGCACCAAGCCCCTTCCCGACGACGTTGTTGTCGCGGTTGCCATTGCAGTTCACCACCGACAATCTGTTCGTCCCACAGGCAATTGTCATCGTGTGGGGAAATGACGCGAACGTAAAGATTACCAATCTGAACTATCACCGGGCCTTTACCAGGAAATGGTGGATGCGCTTCGCAAGAGTTTGGCGTGCTCGTTATCGCCGATGGCAAGGTTACTCTGAATAAAGACAATGTGACGAACATCATCGATATCAATTCGTGCCTGTATGGTTGCCAGTTTGGCATAGGAATTCAGATTGGCCGTGAGTACTGGCCAAAGGCGGACCTCAGCACCGTTCTTGTCGAAAACTTCAAGGGCACAGCCACTATACAGCACAGCATCGTTAGTGGCTACCAGAAGGGCGGGATAGTCATCGACGGGCCAAAATCGCGGCTGACATTGATAAAGAGCATCGTACAGGGCGCTGGGCGCGATCTACAATTTCGTGATATCGCGCAGAATGGTATTCAGATGTGGACGTGGTGCGCTATGCCGACGTGAGACAATAACTATGTCGCTGGCAATAGCTATACTGGTCCGGCTGCTTTTGCTTCTTCTGGTGGAATCCTTGTGTTTGGTGGTTGTGGTGATCCCCTGGTGGTAAATGTTGAGGTAGAGCATAATACGCTCGATTAACAATGATGTCGGTATCTACCTCGCAACAATATCGATCCGACTTGCGCCACGCCTCCTGCCCAGAAAACCAAAGATGTTGCCGAGTACAATTCGATCTTCAATGACGCGGTAACGAATAGAGTTCTGAGTCACTTACACAGGGCACATTCCCTGGCTACCAGGCTGGGATCGACGATGTCGGAAATTACGACACGATCGACCACAATACTATCGGTGACTCTGGCTATACATCGACGAATACAACGGATACGACCAGGCCGTTCGTCATTCCCATCGATACCATCTCGTTCCCCACTATCCATCCCAGGGTGTACGACAACACCATCCTGTAATCGGATTGCTGGAAGAACACGAAAGAGGCTGTCGCTGAAATGTGGCGGCCTCTTTCGTGTTCTTCTGCCTTTTTCCCTTCAAACGTAGGATCAATTACCCTACGTTTGAGGGTTAGGAAAAACGTTCACCCTGGTTATAATTGAATTCGGTCTAGATGCTGGTAATGACTGGCATGCCATAAAGACTGTCTGTCATAAAGGAAAGAACACGATCAGCGTACTTAGAAAGAAAACGATGAGCGAGGTTGGACATGTCTAAGTTCACTGAATTAGAACTACAACAAGGAATGATTATAGCCTACTCGTTGAGGCCCAACCAGCTTCCGGTACAACCCGAACTGGTCTGGCATGGGAAAATAAAGCGTCTTAACCCGTTCGTCAGGGCGGTAGAAGTGGAAGTGCTTGATAAGGGATATGAAGGAAATATGGACCAGGTCTACTTCGACCAGATTATTCGAGTTGAGTATAGGATGCCTCTCATATTTCGTAGCTTGCAGAACAAAACGAGACCGCCTGTGAACTGGCTTCACAGGCGGTCGCTGTGGTGGAGATGAGGGAGAGTCGAACTTCGCAAGGTATGCATTCAGGCTGGCCTGTAGCGGCTTCCTAAGCGGCTTTGCGCGCACTGGCTTGTCTAATCTTGTCTAACCTTATCGGTCTTTGTGAAACTGTTTTGCTATCAGTTTTGCTATCAGTTTTTGAGCTAATTTATGTCGTTACATTCCTAACTCTACTTGCTCTGCACCCATATCGTTCTTCACTTTTTGCGCCTGCTTAAATGTTCCATGTGCTGGCGGCATGTTTATCTTAGCGCCTTTTAGCAGGTCGGCAATGGTGAGAATCTGAATGCGCGGGCATTTTCCCCAATAGGGTGACTCGTAGCTACCTGCGCTCACGGCCTCGGTTATCATGTCCTTGCTCGGCGGTTCTAAAGTAATGAAGACGCCTATAGCGGCATTTTCCCGTTCGACTGTGCCGCGCAGATCGCGTACATCGCCTGATTTGACATGCCCTGATTTCACCTGCACAAGCACGCGCTTTGACTTCTCATACGCATCATCGATGAAGGTGATAACTCCGTCTATTCCTTTGTCGCTGCCCTTCTTGCCGGTCTTGCTTCCTTCCTGACCTCCGAGCGGTTTAGCGCGCACAAGGGATAATGCCCACCATTGGAACTGATAGCGATCATCCTGGGCCAGTTGTCGCGCTGCTCCGATATCCTGCGGCTCGCCGACAACTTTGAACTTGCAATTAGAGAACATCTCTTGGAGGCGGTATTTTTGTAGAGCAATACTCAGGTGGGTGATATCAATGCCTATCCAATTGCGACCTAACTTTTGTGCTGCGGCTATGGCAGTGCCGCAACCGCAAAATGGGTCAAGTACAATGTCGCCTGGGTTGCTACTTGCCTGGACAATACGTTCAAGTAGGGCTAATGGCTTTTGTGTAGGATAACCAAGAAGTTCTTTTGACTGAGATTGAACCGGTGGAATATCAATCCAAACGTCTCCTATGGGATTGCCTTCTTGTTCATCCAAATAACGTTTCAGCCTCGGTACTGTCCCAGGATGGCTTTGTACAATGAGTCCTTGTTTATATGCCTCTTGCATGCGGTCTTGAGTCCAGCGCCAAACTCGGGTTACACCGAGAAACTCATATGTCAAGTTAGGTCGCTCCTTATTTGGATTAGCCAAGTTATCTAAGCTATACCTACGTCCGGTTTCGGGTTCGATGTAGCGGTAAAAGTTTTCGACGTATTCAGGGTCATGTGCTGCATATTGTGGGTTCCAGATTGCCCTGTCAGTTTTTACATAGCGTAAAATGGTGTCGTGATTTGTGGCGAATCTCGTGAAGGCATTTCCTTTAGCATTAGTGCGCTGCCAGATAATCTCATTGCGAAAACTTTTTAACCCAAAGATTGTATCGAGGATAATTTTCAGATAGTGGCTTGCTGTAGGGTCACAATGGAGGTAGAGGCTCCCTACTGGCTTCAGTACGCGATGGAGTTCTACCAATCGAGCTGCCATCATAACAAGGTAGGCCATCATTTGATTGGTTCCGATAAAGTCATGAAGTGACTCTATCATTTTTACAATGTGATCTGGAGATTGTTCTCGTAGCTCATTGTAGGTCTGTACGGCGGCTTCATTCCAGTGCCAAGTATCCTCAAAAGCGATGATTTGCGCCTCGCTGTCAGTGCCGCTTTCATCCTTAAATAGCACATTATAGTTGCGATTGGAGTTAAAAGGTGGGTCAAGATAGATCAGGTCAACGCTTTCATCGGGGATATATTCGCGTAAAATATCCAGATTATCTCCATAGTATAGGCTATTCTCGGTGATCGGCTTGGGTGACATAGCGGGTTTCCTCACTCTCCATAAGCTTGAGTTGCATCCTGTATGATTGCCGTATCATAACATAGATAAGCCCTGCTAGCTATAGCTACTAGCAGGGCTTCCTATTGGTGCTGATATAAGGGTCAATCATATCATTGCTGGTGGCTCTCGTTTTTCTCCAGCTCGAATCGTTCAACGGAAAACGGGCGAATGATCTCTGGAACACGTCCAGTGGACACGTACTCGGTGATCGTCTGTCCGGTGATCGCGCTTAGGATGATGCCGACACTGTTATGTCCGGTGGCAAGGATGACGTTTTTCCAGTGTGGCGCAGGTCCGAGAATGGGTTTTGTATCGGGTGTTTTCGGTCGCAAGCCTGCCCATGTTGCCTCGATGTTGCCTTGTTTAAGGAGTGGGAACAAGGCGCATAGCTGAATCGCGTAGCCATGCTATGCCTTCGTTTGTCACATTGGTGTCAAACCCTGCCTCTTCCTTTGTCGCGCCTACAATCAGGCTGTTTCCCTTCGGCGCGAGATAGGCTGCATCACCAAAGATGATATGTCTGACGGGTGTGGCTGGTTGCTGATAGGAGAGTATCTGACCTCGCAAGGGGCTTATCGGCAGTGTTATCTCAAGCCATTTGCTATAGCAGGCTGCCCAGGCTCCTGCTGCGATTATCAGATGGTTACAGGTGATCTGACCTTGCGTCGTGAGTACGCTGGTGATATTGTCCTGGTCGTGTTGAAGGCCAATAACTTCTGTATGGCTGTAAATGTGTGCTCCTAAGTTGTCGGCGGCCACTGCATACGCCTTGACAAGCTGGGGGGCCTGGATTTGTGATTTTCTGGGACGTAGATAGCTGCGCTGATCTCAGGTGACAGGAGTGGTTCTCGTTGGCGCGCTTCGTCTCCACTCAGCCAGTGCATTTCCAGTCCTAATGGTTTCCAAGATTCCAGGCGCTTTTGTAAGTTCGGGATACGCTTAGGATTGCGCACCGTGCGTAAGGCTCCCGTTTGCTCGTAGTGGAGGTGGATGCCGCTAGTGTCTTCTAGCTCTGGAACAAGTGTCGGAAACATGGCAAAACTTGAGAGCAGTAAATCAGCGAATGGGCCTGGGCCTGAAAGCGGCCCTAGAGGTGCAAGTAAACCGGCGGCTGCGCTTGATGCCTGGCTGCCTATCTCTCCACGTTCTACTACCGCGACATCCGCGCCTGCTTTGCGTAGATGATAGGCAATAGCGCAACCGATGACGCCGCCTCCCAAAATTACAATATCAGTTGTGCGCTTCATTATGTGCCTATCTATCAAGCCGATATTCTGACCTTATTGATGCTGTAACTGCAATTTCAAGCGACTGACCATAGGTTGGTGCGGGAACTGCTCTTGAAGCTGACGATAGAGCTTAACTATACGTTGTTCATTGCTATGAGATTGCGTGGCGCGTACAATTTTCAGCGCGTCCAGAGCAACTTCACAGGCGCTATCTGGGTCGCCTTCTGCGAGATAGGTTTGAGCATCCCCGATAAGTAAGCGAGCTTGCCAACGTGTCAACTCCGGGCCGAGGTTATCACGTGCGATGTTAAGCGCGTCGTGGGCTTCCTCTGGTTTGTTGAACAGTGTTAAGGTTCTGGCTCTATCCATATAGAGACCAGCGATGTTTAACTTGACAAAACTTCCATCGTCTTCCTGGTCGCCCTTGCGTATGATACGTCCGACCTGATCGAATATGTTCAAACTTTTCTTCTGTATCTGCCTGTCTTCATCGGCAACGAGTGAGTAGGTCTCGGCGGTCGTCTGGTAGACGTATCCTTTTAGAGGGTCTCTAGACTTATCAGCGTATGGTTGAGCCGATTCTAGATCGTGGATGGCGGCATCATATTTTTGTTGCTGAATATAGGTTCTGGCTCTGCGGAAAAGAGAAGCTGCTATAAGCTCTGGATTTTCCAGGTGGAACGCCAGATCAACGGCTTTCTTGCCATCTTTCAAGGCTCGTTGGGTGTCCATACGGTCGCGTGCCGCTACGCTTGAGAGTTGATAGAATTTGCATAACAGCGATATTAACTGATCTCGCTGTACTCCTCTTGCCTCTTTAGCGGCGTTCGTCAAGTAATGTAGCCAGTGGTCAATATTGTTTGCTGCTCTCAGCGCGCTACTTGTGTAGTATAATTCCCAACTCGAAGCAAGCATACTCTCATACATGCTCATCGTCTGTGAATCAATAATGCTCACTACACCGGCGATTTCATCAAGTTGGTGATCGATGTCACTGCCCGGTATAACAATAGCTAATCCCAGGAGTACGGGGGGTATTTTTAAGAGATTGGAGAGGGCTTGTCTCCGCGAAATCAGTTCTGGCATATTCGGGCTACTTTCGATCTCGTACACATGGCGCGGCGATTGCCCTATAGCATCTGCTAAGTCCTTTGCCTTCCAATTGCGTAGCTCGCGATAGTATCGAATGACTTGTCCGAGATGCGGCAAGTTGTTCTCGCCTGGGTCAAACGGGCCGTAGATGTACCACCAATGGTTCTGAGTCGCCTTCATCTTTGTTAGTTCTCCTGGATGTGAACAGTACAAGATGCTCGTCTATAGTGTACTGCATTTCACCACTGATAACAAACCCTCATTTGCTCTCGTGAGATTTTTTCTCACAGTGCGCTTTTATCTCAGTTTCATCACAACCTTACTCATATAAACTTCTTTCCAGAGTGTCGCTAGTTGGTAGCGACCAGTCGAAGTAGTCTTGCAGTTCTTGATACGCTGCGTTTGACCGACGAGCGGCGAAAACAGTCTCGATTGTGCATCCTTACCTGGAAACGGATGAGTGCGCGGTTGCTCCGCCTGAACTGACTGTTTTTGAATTCTGTCGTTGGTTAGAGGCGGCCTCAGCTGCCTGATGGAGGTGTCAATGATGGTGAATTGTCGTCGTCTGAATATATGGTTCTGGGTCGCGCTGGTGGCCGTCGTGACGAACAAGGTGCTGATCGACCTGCTGTTGAACCTGCTCATGCAGGGCTTGCATCTGCTCGGCCTGCACTAAGTTGGTTGCGTCGTGCGTGCTTGTCGTGCGTTTCACGCCTGATTTGGAGGTGTCTATGAAGCGGTTGAGCTACTGGCGGTCGCTGCTGCTTGGTAGTGCTCACACTGGCGCTGATCTGGTTGCTGTTGAATTGGCAGTACGGCGGTTGGCCTGCGCTGCGTCTGCCGTTGTAGCGCAGTCTCGCTCGCGCAATGGAGGTGTTTCATGACCACTGCTGGTGAGATGTTGTCCCGCGTCAAGTGGTACCAGGTGGTGCTCTCGGTGAGTGATCGACCTGGCGGTGAGGTGCGCGGTCGGGTTCAGGCTCGTACGCCTGATCTCGCCTTGCGAGCGCTGATGCGCGCTCATGGCGTGTCGTGTGCGCGGCGTGCCTCGGTCTGGTTGCTCGGTCGCTCCGGCGCGCCGTCCACGCGGGTCAATGTGCGTTGTCGTTTGCCTGTTGGTAGTGCAGTCGTGCGGTCTTCGTAAAGCGTCCTGGTGGGGGCTAGCTCAAGTCGGCCGACCTGAGCTAGCCGTTGAGGTTCCAGATTCACGGTTCGGGTGTCGCCAGTCCCTCGCCTCTATTGTGGCGTGCGCGGGGCTGGCCTGTCAAGCTTGTGTGTACTTCGCAATGGAGGATGTGGTATGCGTTCGTTTATTCGCGCGTGTGGGCTGCTGGCTTTGGCGGTGCTGTTGCTGCTGGCGTTGGCTTCCCTGTTGACGCCGTCTCGCGCCGTCGTCTTGGTGGTTCGCCGTTCTCCTCTCATCCGATGACGGTGGTGGTGTTTCCTGCTTTCTCGTCCGAAGCGTGATCGGTTCGCCGTCGCTCTCGGCGTCCTTCGTAGATCGTGTGCTTAGCTACGTATGGTTCTCCGGCGGTCGGTCTTGGTCGCGCTCTGGTGGCCGATAGTCAGCATTTCCATATCGATGATGTGTACGCGCTGGCTTTCTTTTTGCATGAAATCGCCTTCGGCACAACGGGGGTGGCTCGGTTCACGCGCTCCCTCGGTAATATCATCTGCTCCGGCTATCCGACCTGTTTTCAGGGCTTCCGCTCGTATGCCTCGTGGCAGGTTGGCGCGTGGGATTGGTTCCGGCTGCTCACCTCCGAATACCTGCCGCGTGGTCTCTCCACGGTTCAGGCGATCGTGCCGGTGTATGCTCCGGCTTCTGATGGCAACAACTTCTGCTTCCTATATCGCGGCGGTGTTACAGGCGGTTTCGACCTGGCACGCTGGCCGCGTGCGGGTTAAAGCGTGGAGGTGATCGATGATGGAACAAGTGCTTCATCTTTCTGGCTGCTGGCGCTGGTCGCTGGTCTGGCGGTCGTGGCTCGGCGGTGGCGCTGGCTCTGTGATGACCATAAGCATGAGTGGCGCGCTGCCCGATGCGGTCGGGTTGTTCTGCTGTACTGATGCGCGTGCAGCTGGTGCGCGGTGTGTCCGGCTTGCCTCGGTAGTTTAGATGTGGCGATACGGGTGCGTGATGGCGTGGTGGGGATGGCTCTGTACTGGTGTCCAGCACACTCATCTAGCGAGGAGGGCGCGTAATGGCTCCGTTCAGTTGCCGCATAGCGTGCGCGTCATGCTGGCGCAAGAACGCCTGGATTCGCTCGTGCGGCGTGTCGAGGAACAATGCGCCGATCCAGCGCCGCGTACTTACGCAGCGCTCGACACGCAGCGGGTGTACGTCCAGGTCTGTCTACAGATGGCGCTTGAGGCGGTGTGCGAGGTATTGCCGGTGGCGCTGCGGCCTGCCGTGCGGCGGCTGCTGGCGCTGCATGATGCCGTCTTGCAGCGTCGCGTATCTCACAAGAGCGAGAGCGGGGAGGGCGTGTGATGAGGGTCAATCGCAAGTTGTACCCGCCGAAGACGATATGGCAAGCCATGCGGCGCGAACGGTTGGAGCAGGTGGGCTATCAGTGCGAACTGTGCGGCTTGCCTGATGCCACCGAATTCCATAACCCCAATAATCCTCATCCCTTCTACCGCAAGGGACGCCCTATCGCCAATACTTGCAATTCGCCCATAAAAGCCAGTATCAAACCTGGAACCGCCAAGCGGACGGGGTGATGCTCTGCCCGCCCTGTCATGGCAAGTTTGATATCCAGTTCCGGCGCAAGCGCTCGGTACGCTATCCCTCCTCGGTGGGGCAAGTTGAGGTGTGGGTCTGGTATCAGGGCGAAAAGTGCTATGCCGCACAGTCGCGCTACTTCGATGATCTGTTTGAAGTGATCGCCTCCTTTCAAGAGGGCTGGCGGTTCGAGGTGTGCGCGGAGGTGTTGATGCGGGTGGCGGGTGTGGGTGTCTACTGCAAGCAAGCCGATGGGGTGACGGTGCTGCAAGAGGATGGGGTGTGTGAGTCATTCGGCGTGTTTCTGCATGAGGTCTTATCCGGCGTGGTTGGCGTAAGTCGCGGTGTTCTCGTAGTGGTGTTCACTGGTAGGTGTTGCGTCTGACAGAGTGAAAGGAAGGTTTCTATACAGGAGGTGTCAATGCAACAAACATCGTAAGCGCATGTTTGAAAGCGCGAATGCGGGCGCGATGCGCGGTCTCATGATCGGGCTGGCCGCGCTGGTGGTGTTGTCGGTGTCCGGCTATGGCACGGTCATTTACATTCAACTGATGAGCAAGGTCTTTCCCAAGTGGGCCGCTGCAACTGGCCTGCTACATGGGGGCGGCTGCCAACCTCATCTTGATGCTGGTCTTGCTGGTCGGCAAGTTCGTGTGGTTTCGACCTGGGGCGCATGAGGTCGCCTCGTGGATTGTGACGGGGGTGGAGCTGCTGGTGGTCATTCTCAATATGATCTTGTCGTACCAGTTGGCAAGCGGTCAACCGTTGCAATCGTTCATGGCGACGTGGTACTACTTCGCGCCCGTCTCGCCGGTCTTCTCGATGGTGGGGGCCATTGTGCTGATTATGACTTCCTCGGAACTGCGCAAGAAACATCACGAATTGGAGATCGAGGAACGCAAAGATCGCGCTGAAACAGAATTCGGCATGGCAATGCACCAGGCCGAAATGGAGGTCAAAACGCAATACCTCGGCTTTGTGAAAAACAACCTGGTGGAAGAGTTGAACGCGCCGGAACGTCAAGTTGAGATGAAAAATCATGCCTCGGTGCTGGTGACACAAGTGCTCTCCGGTATTAGTGGCCTCTCCTCGATGCCGCGTCTCTCGCGTCGCTTCCGCAGCGGCCTCGCTGCCGGTAGTGTCTGAAGCGCTAGCTCTGGATGAAGATAGCTGGTTGGCGCAGGTCAACGAGCGTGTCGAGCAAGAAAGACGGCGGCGTTTCGAAGAGGAGTGCGCTCAGGCAACGGGGGTGAGAGAACGCGGATAAGCCGTCCTCGGTAGTCTATCAGGTCAAGCATCGCTCGTAGTTGCGTCTCATAGGGTGTCTCGTCGTGCGGTCTTGATAGGTTGATGTGGTAGCGCGTTCTCTGAGTTTCTACACACAGCGTTGGGGCGGGGGCTGCCTGCGGATGGACAGCAGGAACCTACGCGTATGTTCACTACACACAGAACATGGAGGTGTATCAATGGCACAGTTAATTGGTCGCGTGAAAAGTATGCGCATTGTCGAAGGCACGTATGAGCAGGGCAAGCGGCGCGGGGAGCGTTGGGAATTCCTCTCGATGGAAGTGATCGACGAGGACTCGGGTAACATCTGGTCGTGCCAACTCTCCGAGCAAGACGAGAACTACAAGGATGTCTCCCAGCAGAGTCTCATCAAGCATCGCGTGCGCCTGACGGTGATGGGGCAGACGGCGGCGCAACGCACCTTGCCCAACAATTCCACAGTCATGCAAATTCGTTCGCAAATCTCGGACGTGGAAGACCTGGGTCAGGCGCGTTCCAGTGCGGCTTAGCCGCTAGTATCCTCTGGCGTGTGGTGTGCGTTGTGGCGGGTTTTCTCAGCACTCCGCGCACGCCACACGCCACGCGCCGTCTGCTCGCCGTAATCGGTCAGAGCGGGCCCGGTCGCGGCGCGTCTATCGCTTCTTTCTTGCTGTATTTTCTTGCATAAGCCCTGACTTATTACCTATTTCAAGTTGGCACGTGAGGTGGTGTGAAGTGGCTCTACAGGCGGCGTGAGCGCGTCAAAATCTGACGCTTTTTCGCGGGTGGGTGCTATGATTGGACGTTTCGCGTGTGCAAGCGGCGTAGCGTCGTCCTGATTCGACTGTGAGGGGGTCTGGCGTGGTTGGTGGTCTCTCTGGCATATGTGCGGGTTATGGGTCAGCCTGGGTCATTTGGAGGGTTGCATGAGTGGTCTCACGGAACGGCATGTGCGGTTGCTCGCGGCGCGCTGCATCGGGCGGCGTGATGACTATGCGGTGCAGCAGCCGGATGGACGTTACCGGCGAGCGGGGGCGGCGGTCACGTTCGAGGTGTTGCAGCAGCATTTGGCGGGTGAGGACACGCTGGGAACGTATGTGATTGATGAGCGCGGGTCGTGTCATTTCGCGGTCTTCGATGCGGATAGCCTGGACGGGTTGGTGCAGCTGCTCGCCGTCCAGCGTCGGCTTTCTGTTGGAGGGTGTCGCCTCGGCGCTGGAAGGGTCGCGGCGTGGCGGTCACGTGTGGGTCTGGTTTGCCTCGCCCGTTTCGGCTGCGCTCGTGCGGCGCTGGCTGTTGCCCTACTGCCCTGCCGGAGTCGAGTTCTACCCGAAACAAGATGAGGCAAGTTATGAGCATCCGGGGTCATTGGTGCGTGTGCCGTTCGGGGTGCATCGGCGTTCCGGTCGGCGCTATCCCTTCCTGGTGCCTGCCGGTGCTGGTGTGGCTGGCGTTGCTGATGGCGCGGGTGATCGGCTCGTACCTGCGGCGCGTTCGGTGGCAGCATCGCTTGACTGGCTCTCCACCGTGGCGCGGGTGCCGGTGCCGACTGCGTCGGGTCTGGTTTCACCGGTACGCCTGCCCGAAACACACACATACGTAGCAGGGGGGCGGGTGGGTGCTTCCTCGCCTCCATCGTCGCCTGACCTGCCAACGAGCATTCACGCCTGGTGTGATCGACAGGATAGCGTGGCGGTCATCGGGCGCTATGTGATGCTTGATGCGCGCGGTCTGGGTTGCTGTCCGTTTGGCTGGCATCATGACGACGGCAAGGACTCACACCCGTCGTTGTGGGTGCATCCTCCGCGTGCGTCGGGCGCGCCGTGCTGGTACTGCCATACCTGGCAGCGCGGCGGCAACCTCTTCGATTTCTTGTGTTTGTGGCATGGCCTGTCTTCCCGCGAGATGTGGCGGCGCATTCGAGCGGGGGAACAGTTCTAAGGCGCGGAACAAGTAACACGCGCCTTTCTAGATACAGTGGTTTCTCTGGTCGGTCGGTTCTTTCATACCTGTTGTGGAGGTGCTGTTATGCAATGCTATGATGTGGCGCTCTGGCGCTGGTGGCCGTCGCTCATGCCGGATGTCGTCGAGGTGGTGCAAGCCTTCTCGCCGCGCTCGGCGCTCTTTGACGTGATGGAACGCGCTGGCCTGCGTTTCGTGGAACGGGCGGCGGTGGTTGAAGTCGTTGCGGTTGCCTGTCCTGGGTCTGCTGGAATTGACTGCCAACAGTGGTGCGGTGTCGAGTCTATTCAGCGATGGGATGGCGTACTGTGTCCGAAACGAGAAGAGGTGATGCCTGATGAATGAACATGAGCAAAGCGGCGCGTATCATGTGCTGCTGGCCGGTATCGATACGCTAGTGCTGAATGTGCGCTATGCCGATGGTGAACTGCGGCCAGTACGCGCTGAACTGCCGGATGAACTCGCTGAACAGTTCAACGGCTGGCAAGAGGCGGCCAAACGTGAAGAAGGATTGGTAGCAACGCCATTGTGTTTCAAGGGCGTAAACCTGCTGATCTATCCACATGGCGCGGGTCAGGGGCAATGGAAGTGGCTGCTGACCTGTCCGGGGTGCTTCGATCTGCGGGTCAGTCGTGGCCGACTCAACGGTATCGTCGCCCAGGT
Source organism: uncultured Chloroflexia bacterium (assembly GCA_963731975.1). Taxonomy (GTDB): domain Bacteria; phylum Chloroflexota; class Ktedonobacteria; order Ktedonobacterales; family Ktedonobacteraceae; genus CAVSXS01. The sequence continues at coordinate 811,657 of CAVSXS010000001.1, forward strand.
GCGTTTCTTCTCCGATTACCTCTGGTCATGCCAGGACGACGGGAAACAGGAGATTGCCACGGCGCTTGTCGAGGTGACAACCTTCCTGTGCGACGTGTTCGGACTGCTCCTGCACTTCCAGGTGTCAGAAGTCCATCTCTGCGCGGATGTGCTGGGGTGGGAGGTCTCCTCCTGCGCCTGGCAAGATACCTTTCTCTCGCGGGCGCGGCGGCGCGTTGATCGTGCGGCTACTGCGGATACTGACGTGATCGCCGGTGGCGCGGCTGTGGCGGTGGTCTCCGGTCGCAAGCTGGCTACTCTGGAATTTGGTTCGCACGGCTCGCCGCTCTCCTGTGTGATCTACAACAAGACGCAAGAGATACGCCAGAAGTCACGAGAAAAAGTCTGGTTTCATGACCTGTGGCGGCGCGTCAAGCAAGACGACGGCTCGCCGGTATGGGATGGTAAATCCGACGTGTGGCGCGTCGAGTTCCGTTTCAAGCGGGAAGCGCTGCACGAACTGAAAGAAGAGGGCGTGTTTCACGGTATTGAAGAGGCCAACGACCTACCGGAACGGCTAGAGGCGTTGTGGACGTATGGCGTGGGACACCTGGGCGGCGGCGCTGATGGCCTGCCGGATGGCTGGTTACGCTTTGCGGTTCCCTCTGCTGACTCCAACATGGCGCGCTGGTCGGTACATCCGGCCTGGTCGCTGCTACAAGCGGCTTTCTGTGAAGAGACCACTATGCTGATTGATACCGAGACGGGCGAGGTGATGGATGTCGCGGTTTCCTCGGTAGGTGAGCTTATCCGTGAGCGGAAACGGCAGGTCAATATCGGGCAACTGGTGCGGCAGATCGTCGGCTGCACTTCGACGCTTTCGGCCTGGCTCGGTGGGAATGAGGCGTATGGGGTTCCAGCGCCGGTACAACTCTTTGAATATCACGCCGTACTTCACTGGCTGCATGAACATATGGTGCCATATGTGATGGCGGCATTGGTGACGAAAGTGAGTCCAGAACATCCCGATGTGTTGCGGACAAAGTTCGATGCCAAGTTTGCCGGTGATGTCCTCGCAAAGAGGGTATTGTATGGTCTGCAAGCTGTAGCCTAAGAGGTGATTCTATGACAAAGTATCAAGGGTCTGTAGATAAGAAGCCAGCCTTACAACCGTCGCTATTGTCTGTGTCTGATGTAGCTGTTCGGCTTGGTGTTTGCCGACAGACGGTCTATACCTACATTTACCATGAGGGATTGCCGTCCATAAAGGTGAGGGGAATACGTCGGATACATCCTAATTCATTGTATGATTGGCTCAAGGAACGTGAGCACCAAATTGCTTAGGAGGTATCACAATGGCTGAGCGTAAACGGCGTGGGCATAATGAAGGTTCCATATTCTACATGGAAAGTCGGAATCGTTGGGTTGTGGATGTCTCATTAGGGCCTGGAAAGCGCAAGCGGTTCTACTGTAAAACGAAACAGGATGCTGTTCGAAAGAAGAATGAAGTACTGCGTGAAGTTGAGCAGAGCACATTAGCGACGGGGCCACGGCGTAAGCTTGGTGAATACCTGGAAGACTGGCTAGAGAATGTACATAAGGATAATGTCCGCGTCAGTACCTATGTGAAGTATAAGAAGACGCTGAAGTACATCGTTGACGATCTGGGTGAGGTCTGGTTGCAGAAGCTTACTCCTGAGCAGGTGAGGCGGTTTTATACCAGGATGGGCAAGAGGCTGGAAGATGGTGGGAGAGGTCTTTCATCAAAAACTGTGCATGAGATACATGGTGTACTGCACCTTGCCTTAAAAAATGCGGTGCGTTGGGGTCATGTCTCCAGGAATGTGTGTGACCTGGTTGAGCCTCCACGTATAGTTAGCCGTGAAGCTGCACCACTATCGCTTGAACAAGCTCAAACATTGTTGAAAAGTGTTCGTGAGCATCGCCTTGAGGTATTGTTAACTATGGCTGTGGTTACAGGTATGCGGCGCGGTGAATTGCTGGCTCTGCGTTGGTCAAATATCGATTTTGAGCGTAAAACACTGCTTGTGCTCCATACAGTGGACTATATCCCAAAGTATGGATATGTTGAGACAGAGCCTAAGACGGCTGCTGGTAAGCGTCTGATAAGTCTTCCCTCGTTTCTAGTCGATATGCTAAAACAGCATCGAGTGAAGTCGCTCGAACAGCAACTTAAACAGGGTTCTGATTGGGAGACCCGCGATCTGGTGTTTCCTGATCTGCATGGGGGATACTTTAACCCTGGGTATCTCGTCAAGTTGTTTACCCAGCTGCTCCGTGAAGCTGGCGTACCTCACATGCATTTCCATGATCTGAGGCATAGTGCAGCAACCATACTACTGAGTATGGGGGTGAATATGAAGGTTGTTCAGGAGTTGCTAGGACATAGCGATATTGCTATAACGTTGGGGTTGTACTCTCATTTACTTCCCTCCATGCAACAAGAAGCAGTAGATAAGTGGGATAACGTCTTTGGCCGTGAAGAGAAGCAAGAGCATAAGGCTAATGGAGAGAAGAGCTAATGTTATGCTATCAGAGAGGTTATGCTATCAGTTTTGCTATCAAGCCCCTTTTCTATGCCACGTTTGCGATTTGTAAAGCAGGCATAAAGTAAGGCTAGAAGCCGCTTCACGCGATTACTTCTAGCCTTACTGCATGGTGGAGATGAGGGAGAGTCGAACTCCCTGTCCAAACGAACCCATCGAGGAATGTACTACAGGCTTATCCGGTGATTTGGCTTAATCGCTTCCGACTCCCATCGGCAAGATTCGGTTGCGCTGGCCCTCTGGTCTTAGATGACGAGTAGAGGGCGGTTCCCGTCATAGCATCCTATGTGTTCGACGCCCGGTCCTGGCCCCATAGGAGCAAGCCAGGGGGACGACGCATCACTGGTTATTAAGCAGCGAGGGCGTAGTTGTATGCCGGTTTGGCATTTGTTGTTTGTCGGTTGTTTAACGAGAGTGCTTACCGACACCTCGGCCTGCAATTCTTCAACCTGTTCGCCTGTCGAAACCCGACATCCCCAGGTTGTTTGCATCACCGTAAAATACTTGCGTATCTGCGTGTGCTGCACGATCATTATAGCACATGGAGCGACCTATCGCAATGGATATCACAGCCGTTTCAAGAAACGTTCCAGGTTGACGATGAAGCGCTCGTGCATACCCTCACCGATCTTCCTCTGCTCATCGTATGCCTCTACCTTGAAGACGAGACGACGACCATCGATCTCGCTCAGTTCGGCGACGGCGCGCACCTGCTGGCCGATAGGTGTGGCCGCCAGGTGCAGCACATTGACGACCGTGCCGACCGTCACATCGCCCTCGTCGAGCGCTTCAGCGACGGCGCGCCATGCCGCGTTTTCCATCAGCGCGATCATCATGGGTGTTGCGAACACTTCGACGCCGCCCGCCCCGACGGCTGCTGCCGTATTCTCATGAACGACGGTGGTGGTTGCATCGCCCGTCATACCAATCCGTAATGCCATCTACGCTTTCCTTTTCCTTTCGTCGCGTGTATTTCAGGGTGTGGCAATACTATACTACAAAATAACTGTAGGGGCGACCCTCGTGGTCGCCCGCCTCGCTTGCCAGGCCGCCAATCATGCCACATGCCACCATTCGCCGCAATCGATCGGGTGGCGGGCGACCACGAGGGTCGCCCCTACGGTGATATCATGAATTGCAGGGAGAATGAAAACCAGATTCAAGAGGGAGGTCATCCAGGTATGCCGGGGAAGGTTCAGTACGTTGCCCACCGGGGCGGTTCGGCGCTCGCGCCTGAGAATACGCTGGCAGCGTTTCGTAACGCGCTGCGCTATGGCGTCGAAGCGATAGAGCTGGATGTGCAGATGAGCAGGGATGGCCAGGCGATTGTGTTTCATGATAACAGCGTTGACAGGCTGACGGATGGCAGTGGCAACATACTCGATCTGGATTTTGCCTACCTGCGCAGCCTGAATGCTGCCGCGCATTTTCCTGGCGGGTGGCCAGAGCCACAACGTATTCCAACGCTGCGTGAGGCGTTGGAAGTGGCAAAGGGACATGCCCAGGTCTATATCGAGATCAAAGAGAGCAAGCGTTTCGGCAGGCGTGGGCGCTATCCGCGTATCGCCGAAGCAGTGGTAGAGGAGTTGCGCGCGATGGAGATGCTGGACCGGGCGCTCGTCATGTCCTTCGATTGGGAGGCACTGCCACTGGTCAAAGCGCTGGAACCAGGTATCCAGCTTGGGGCGATTGTCTCGAACGAAAACTACAACCTGCACGGTGAGAGTGGGTTCGAGCGGCTCGCAACACTGGTGCAGGCGCGTGGGTGGAACTGGATCAACCTCGACCGTAAGTTATGCGAACCTGCTATGTCCCCTATGGCGCATGCCGCCGGGCTGCGCCTGGGTCTCTGGACCGTCAATACGCTGGATGACATGCGCAGATTCGCGGCGATGGGCGTAGACTCGCTGACCTCCGACCATCCCGATCTGTTCAAGCAACTCTAGTCATCTTTCCTATCGAACAAGCTGCTTCGTGTCTTTTTTCAAGGGTAAGTCGTTCTATTCTTGTGAAGTAGAATATGAAGGTACCTTTGTACCTTCCATTAACGATGTTCATTGAGCCTATGTTATAATGCGCAGCAATTGAAAGCGGTAGACAAAGGATTCCCTCCCGATTTTGTGAGCGGAGAAATTACGGATATGCAGCAGACAGAGCAGATAGAGCAGACAGATATGCCAACAACCATGATCGAGCCAGAGGAAATGCTTGCTGGCGAGCCATCGCAGGAGGTGGCATACTCCATCGTCATTCCGGTGATGAATGAAGACCAGAACGTGCGACCGCTCTACGAAAAGCTGTCGGCGCAGCTGGATAGCCTGGGGAGGGGTTACGAAGTTATCTTTGTCGATGATGGTAGCACCGATAAGACCTTCGCGGAACTCAAGAAACTACACGATGAATACCCCAATATCGTGCGCGTGATCCGTTTCCGACGCAATTTCGGCAAGACGCCCGCGCTGGTGGCCGGGTTCAGTCGCTGCCGGGGCGAGGTCATCTTCACCATGGATGGTGACTTACAGGACGACCCGCAGGAGATACCGAGCTACCTGGAGAAGCTCGACGAGGGCTACGACCTGGTATCAGGCTGGAAGTATCCACGCCTTGATCCCATCACGAAGACCTTCCCTTCGCGCATCTTCAACAAACTGGTCAGCACGACATCGGGCGTTCACCTGCACGATATCAACAACGGCTTCAAAGCCTATCGGCGCGAGTTGATCGAGGATACACATCTCAAGTTGTACGGCGAATTTCACCGCTTTGTGCCGGTTATGGCGCACTGGCGCGGCTACCGCGTGACGGAGATCAAGGTGCGGCATCACCCGCGCAAGTATGGCGTCTCCAAGTTCGGCGCGAGACGTTTTGCGCGAGGTCTGATCGATCTGCTGAATGTGCTTTTCTTGACGACGTTCCTGCGCACTCCCCTGCGTTTCTTCGGACCGATGGGCTTCTGGACCTTCCTGCTGGGCACGCTGGTGGATGCCTACGTGGTGGTGCGCAGCATATTCTTCATTCACGAGCCGATCCACAACCAGCCCCTGCTGTTCGTCGGTATTTTGCTGATGATCTTTGGTATCCAGTTCATCCTGACAGGCTTGCAGAGCGAGATGATACGTCACTATGCCTTCCGTCCAGACGAGGAATATAGCATCAGGCAGGAATTAGACTAATGCGCACGGCTACCCTGAAAAAAGTCGGCAAGCGTGTCTTACAGATCGGCCTGCCTGTCGTTATCCTCGCTTTTTTTTGGACGAGGTAAAGAATAACTGGGGTGACCTGACCGAGCATTCGTTCCACTGGAATCCCTGGCTGCTGGCCGCTGCTTTCGGCTGCTTCATGCTGCAAGAGCTGTCGTATGGGCTGGTCTGGCGAGCCGTATTACTCAGACTTGGCTACAATCTTCCCCTGCGCATCAGCCTGCGCATCTACCTCTCGTCGGAGTTTGTGCGCTACATCCCCGGCAACGTGTGGCACGTGCTGACGCGCATCCTGTGGGTGGGCAAATATGGCGTGCCGCGTTCTGTAGCCTTTGCCAGCATGACCATCGAGCTGATAACCAAGCTCGCCTCTGCCGTGCTAATCTTCGCGGTTAGCCTGCTTTTCTGGCGCGACATCACCGCCGTCAGCTCGCTTTCGCAGGAGCGCATCGTGCTGATCCTGGGCATCGGGACGATCCTCGGCCTCTTCGTCATCCTTTACCCGCCTGTTCTCAACGGCCTGCTCAATCTCGCGCTGCGCCTGCTCAGGCGCGAACCAGTCAGGCTGGCGGTGCGCTACCGCGATGTTTTGCTGGTAACGCTGGGCTGGTGTGTGAGCTGGATCGTGGCGGGCAGTGGCTTCTACCTGCTGGTGCTGGGCTTGTGGCCGGGCGCGCCACTGATTGCGTGGCCGATAGGCATCGGGATCTACGCGCTGGGCTGGGATGTAGGATTCGTCAGCTTCATCACACCGAGCGGTCTGGGCTTTCGCGAGGGAGCCATCAGCGCACTGCTTGTGCTGACACTGCCACTCTCGTTCTCGCTGGCTGTGATTATCGCCCTGCTCTCGCGTTTCGTCTCCACGCTAGCAGAATTGCTCTGCGTCGGCATCGCCTATCTCGGCGGCGGCCAGAAGCAGGTGCATGAGCTGCAACAGGGCCCTCAAGACGATTCAATCGTGAATATACAGGAGCCTCAGATGGCGCTCTCGGCAGAACAAGAAGCAGGTGGTGTCGAGCATGTGCTGGCATCGTCTGCCCCGGCGGAGGGAGGCGGCGCAGATGACTAGCGCGACATGGAAGAAGCGGTTCGCGGTCTTGCGCAATCGCCTCTATCTCTACCCGCCACCCGAGCCAATGACCTACACGCGCTGGTCGTGGCTGGCCCTGGGAGCGGTTGGCGCGCTCGCGGCGCTCTACGCCGTCTATTTCATCATCTACATGATCGCCTCGCACAACGCTTATTTGACGCACGCCGAAGACCTGGGCATCATGGATCAGGCCATCTGGAGCGTTTTCCACGGCCCCGTGCTGCACCAGACCATCTGCAATATCGTCAATGACACCAACTGCTACAGCCTGAACGGTATTTCGCGCTTCGCTATACACTTCGAGCCGATCCTGTTCCCCGTCTCGGTGCTGTACCTGCTCTGGCCCGACGCCAGGATGCTACTGGTGTTGCAAGTGCTGGTCGTCGCGTCGGGTGTGTTCCCTGCCTTCTGGCTAGCACGCCTGCGCTTGCGCAACGATCTGGCCGCTGTGGCGATCGCCGTGCTCTACCTGCTCTACCCGGCGCAGCAGCAGGCGGTGACGTTCGATTTTCATGCCGTGACCTTCACGGCATCCCTGCTGCTTTTCATGCTCTATTTCATGTATACGCGCCGCACGCTCTGGATGATCGTCTTCGCCGTACTCGCTATGGCGTGCAAGGAAGAGATACCAGTCGTAGTTGCCATGTTCGGCCTGTGGTCGATCGTATTCCAGCAGCGCTGGCGTTCGGGGGCCGCGCTGATTGGCCTGGGAATTATATGGGTAGGTGTGTATCTGCTGGTGATCCGTCTCGCCAGCCCGACCGGCGCTCCATTGCTAGATACGCGCTATCAAGGTGTGCTGTCGCTCCTACTGCATCCAGCTACACTCATCAAGCAGCATATTTTAGAACCACAGCACATGGCGTATCTCAAGATACTATTGTCGCCAGCCGGGTACCTGCCGCTGCTGGCACCCTGGGTGCTGATACTGGCTGTGCCATCCCTGGCGCTCAACCTGCTGAGTTCCGACGTGCAGCAGTATACCGGCCTCTTCCAGTACAGCGCCGAAATCGTGCCGGTGTTGATTTTCGCCACAATTGAGGGCATCGTCCTGATCCTGTGGGTGCTGCAATTGATGTTCGCGCCGTATAAATCCGCACCGCGCACAACGACTGATGCATCGACCATATTGGACGTGCCGGAGCGTCGTGAAACGACCAGCCACACAGGAGCAGTTGGGCGTATGCCACTGCCGGTGCGCGTCTTGCACTATGGTGTGCTGGCGCTGCTGGCGGCTGGCGTCATTTTTTCCGCTGCGCGTGCCGATGTCGGCTTCTATGGCAAGATGCCTTTGACGCAGGGATTCACATGGCCGCAAGTGACCGCTCATGACGAGCTTGCGCAGAAGTTCATCGACTTGATCCCGGCTGATGCCTCTGTGTCCGCGCAGTCGGCGCTCGTGCCGCATGTCAGCCATCGCCAGTTCATCTACCTGTTCCCGTATGGTGACGAGCAGGCCGATTATGTCTTCCTGGACGTCAGTAGCGATATCTACCCGTACTTTGCCTCTTCGACCTATGAATATGAGGTCAAACGCATTCTCATGAGCGGAAAATACGGCGTCGTTGCCGCGCAGGACGGATACCTGTTGCTGAAACGCGGGCTGCCGCCTCCGGGAATTTCGCCCAATTCGGTCACGCAGAACCCCAGCCTGCTGTACACGGTGTTACCAGACTTGCCGCAGAGCTTTTGCACCTATATTCAGGTGCCACCATCTCAGATCATTCACCAGGCGCAGGCCACCGTTACCAGCCTGGATGGGGCGAGCAGCATGAAACTCGTCGGATATAACGTCGCGGCTGCCCACTCCTTCAGCATCGCGGCGGGTTATATGCAGGTCACCACCGACTGGCAACTGCAGTCGCCGACTATGCCGCCGCTGGCGCTACAGGTGGTCATTCTTGATTTATCAGGTAAACAACGCCCGGTCAGTGTCGATTTCCCGGCGCAATTCTGGTGTCCGACGAACACATGGAAGCCAGGGATGATCTTGCAACTATCAAGTAGAGTGTTTCAGATCAAGGGGCATGATGTCGCTATCGGCAAAGGGGGCATTGCGATTGTGCTCTCGCCACTCTTGCCGACGACAAGCGCGCTGAACGCCGCTATGCCTGCGCAGGAATTGCCGGTCGTGGTGAATAGCGGGCCTGAGAATGTCCTGGTACCGCCGGGGACGAATGCGCTGCAATTGGGGATATTTACAGTCACTCCCTGATGGAACATGTCCAGGCGCTCATTGAGCGCGATTTACTCAGAAAGAGGTGTTGGTATGGGTATTTACCTGGGACAACAGCCGCCCGCTGAACTGGCGCGGTTGAAGGCTGAACTAGCGGAAACGCTGATCGCGAATTTCTGCTATCCGCGTTTCCTTGATTATCGGACGAATACCCTGCGTATGCGCCCGATTGATCGCTCGAAGCGCCAGGAGGTCTGGTCGTTTCTGAGCGGCTATGATTTTGGCCCGTGGAATCGCATCGATGTACTCTCTCCAGAATTCCAGCGCCAGGTGGAGCGCCTGCTGATCCAGTATGTGCAGCGCAACCGCGCGTTTTTCGGTGAGCAGGGGCGCAAGCGTATGTCGGATGTACGCGCACTGATCAGCGCCTCTTCTCTGACAGTTACCGATGGTCTGCGCGGGCACCTGACAGGGCGACGACATTCAACGCTTCCCTTTGGGAGTCCGCGTCCGGTCATATCGTGGGCCAGCGCGACGATTACGCCAGATCTGACCTGGGAGCAGGTTGGGAATGCCACGCTTGTTTTGCAGCAACAGCTCCAGGAGGGGAAGGTTCCGGCAGCGTTCGGTGAGAACGGTTCGCGCGCTTTTTCACCTACAGGCGCCAACGCCCCGGCTGGCACGCCACCCAGACGTTCACCGCGCAATCGACCCTTCGTAACCGGGAATGGGAGCGGCGCGCAAACCACACCTGCCGCGGCTCGGCCCACGCCGGTCGAACGCCCTGTCTCTCCTCAGGAACAACCCGCACCCCAGCCTATATCGCCCTCACAGCCCCCGCAGACGCCGCAGTCCACGCCAGCGCCCATACAAGCTGCAAAAATCACGAACCCGCTTGCTGCGCCTGCCTCGAAAAACACGGTACATCCCCCGTCGGAAACGCCCTTCATGCCAGCGTCACCATTTGTCACACCTCCGGTACCTGCCGAGCGCCATGTCGACCCTGCTTCGCACGTCGAAGACGTGGAGACGCAGCCCATCTCTGGCGAACCTCCTCACGCGCTTGTCGAACAGCTTCACGTTTCCGAAAAGGCGGCACAGCTTCCACAGCCCTCGCCAACCTCGGCGCGAGAGCTTTCACGGATGCCTGCGCCATCGCTGGTTGACGTTCCGGCGAAACAGCAGGACAGCGCGACTGTCATTGTCAACGATGAGGATGTGGTGATTTTCGAGCAGTTGAAGTATCAACTGACGGTCTGGCTGCGTGTCGAGGCCGTTCGTCTCGGTATGGATATCACCGACAAAAGTCCTGTTCAACTGATCGACGACCTGCGCGGCCAGGATAACTATGATGAAACTCGCTTGCAGATCGTCTCGACCCTCTTGCAGCTTGCTGACACTGTGGGCGAGAAACGTCAGGCCACGCTGATCGAATACAAGCAGGCGATGATGTTCTACCTGATGCATACACGTACTTCCCGTTAAGCGGCTAGAGCGCGACTCTATAAAGATATCGTTAAGAATTGCGTACTAGCATAAAATCAGGGTACCTTTGACCTCCTGAAACGTTGATATCTATGGTATAAGTGTATATAGATATATTTAATACCGTGTACATTGCGTACTTCATGGGAGAAGCATCATGATCGGTCAGCGCCAACCGTGTCAGAGCATGTATGGGGTGAGCTACGAATAGGGGGTATCGTGTGCGATGGCAAACGAAAGAATAGAAGTAGCTGAGAGTGTCTTGAGCGTGTTGGAGTCGGTTCGGACGCATCAGCCAGGCGGGCGCCTGGTTGTCGTGCAATATAACGGTGGGCGGATTCAGGAAGGTGAGATATACCTACAGACTGGCCAGCCGGTCTACGCCCGTCTTGGGCAACTCGTTGGGCAGGAAGCTCTCAACCGCTTACTCACGTGGCGCAACATTCAATATACCCTCTATCTGGATGAACCCATCAATGTTACGACACAGCAAGACCCGGCCATCGCAGCCAGCAAAACAAGTACAACCGGCACAACCGGCACCATCGCCAGGCAAACGGGGGCACGCCCTGAGCGTCCCATTTCATCTCCTCTGCGTTCAGGAGCCTCGATTGCTTCTGCCCCACCTCGTGAGAATACCGCGTATTTACCCGGCCTGGAATGGCTTGTCCCCCAAAAAAGCGATGTAGAACGCGATGTGATGTCGTTGCCGCTGACACGCCCCCAGCGCTTTACCTATTTTCTGGTGGATGGGCGGCGCACTGTGGCAGACCTCTCGCGCTGCACTGGCAAAACCATTCAGGAACTTGATCTCATTTTAAGCGAGCTGCGAGCGCAAGGGCTGGTCGTGATTTAGACCGCCGCTGTGATCCTGGGCAGCAGTTCGCGCAATTGTTCCATCCAGTTCGACCCCAGCAAGCGACGCGGTATGCGAATGACTCCCTGCTGCACATGCGCCTCGTTCTTGAATCGGCGATAGAGCGCGATGCGGTTCGGGATAATAGTGCGTCTGACGGTCAGCACAAACTCTTGATCTTTGGCGGAGATGGCCTCGAATCCCAGTTGCGCAGCCTCGACTTTGAGCCGCACCATCTCCAACAGATTTTTCACGGGTGCGGGTGGCGCACCGAAGCGGTCGGTTAGCTCGGCCTCCATTGTCTCGACCTGCTCGATGCGTGCCAGGTTTGCCAATCGTTGATAGAACTTCACCTTCAAGGTGCGATCTCCAACGTACTCGTCGGGTAGGTAAGCATCCAGCGGCAGGTCCAGCGTGACGTTGGGGGCGCTTGCCTCGGCGCGCTTGCCCTGCAACTCTTCGACGGCCTCGGCCAGCAACTTGCAGTAGAGATCAAAGCCGATGGAGTTCATGAAACCCGACTGCTCCGCGCCCAGCAGGTTGCCCGCGCCGCGTATCTCCAGGTCTTTCATCGCGATGCGGAAGCCCGCGCCGAGTTCGGTCGCCTCGAAGATGGCGCGCAGACGTTTCTCCTGCACAGGAGTCAGCTTCGCATCTTTATTGTACAGGAAGTAGGAGTACGCCTGGTTCGTGCTGCGCCCCACTCGCCCGCGCAGTTGATAGAGCTGCGACAGGCCGAACAGGGCGGCGTTATTGACGATAATCGTGTTGGCGTTGGGGATGTCCAGCCCATTTTCGATGATGGTCGTCGAGACGAGCACGTTGTACTCCCCGCTGGAGAAATCCATCATGACCCGTTCCAGCTGGTCTTCGGGCAACTGCCCGTGTCCTACCACGACGCGCGCCTCCGGCACGAGACGCTGGAGCCGCTGCGCGATAACCTGGATGCCATGCACGCGGTTATGCACGAAGAACACCTGGCCGCCCCGGTCGATCTCGCGCAGGATGGCCTCGCGGATCAAGTTCTCGTCATACTCGCGGATGGTGGTGCGAATGGGCAGCCGTTCTTGCGGCGGCGTCTCGATCACGCTCATGTCGCGCACGTTCACCAGCGACATGTGCAGCGTGCGCGGGATAGGCGTGGCCGTCATGGTCAGTACGTCCACCTCGTTGCGCATCTGCTTGAGTCGTTCTTTGTGCGTCACGCCGAAACGCTGCTCTTCGTCCACCACCAGCAGGCCCAGGTTGAGGAAGACGACATCTTTCCCCAGAAGACGATGCGTGCCGATCACGATATCGACCTTGCCCAACGCCAGGTCTTCGAGTATCTGCTTCTGCTCCTTCTCTGAGCGGAAACGGCTGAGCAGTTCGACGCGCACCGGGTAGGGCTTGAGCCGCTCCTGGAAGGTATTGAAATGCTGCAAGGCCAGCACGGTCGTCGGCACAAGGATGGCTACCTGGCGCTGGTCGAGCACGGCTTTGAAGGCGGCGCGCAGGGCAACCTCCGTCTTACCGTAACCTACGTCGCCGCATACCAGCCGATCCATTGGTTTCGGTCGCTCCATGTCGGCCTTGACCTCCTCGATGGCGCGTGCCTGGTCGGGCGTTTCATCATAGGCGAAGCCGCTTTCCAGCTCTTGCAGCCACGGCTGTTCGGAGTCCGGCGGGTAGGCAGGGCGCTGGACGGCCTCACGCGCGCTATACAGGCGTAGCAGGTCGCGCGCGATTTCCTGGACATTCTCCTTGACCTTTGACTTGGCGCGCGTCCACTCGGTCGTGCCCAGTTTGCTCAGCGCGGGAATGGATTCTCCCATGCCGATGTAGCGCGTGACGCGGTCTAGCTGGTCGGTGGGGATGTAGAGCCGGTCGGTTCCCGCGTAGTGGATCAGCAGGTATTCGCGCTCGACGCCGGTCGAGTTCAGCTTGACCAGCCCCTCGAAACGGCCGATGCCGTGCTCCTGGTGAACGACGTGATCCCCGACGTTGACCTCGGCAAGGAAGGTCGCGGGTGTGACGAGCTTGCGCTTCTGCGTTTTGTATTTGCGCGACCAGCCGAAAATCTCCGTGTCGGTATAGAGCTGGATGCCCAGGCTAGGCGATTGCCAGCCCTCCGGCAGTTGTCCCTGGATGAGGGTCAGCGTGCCGCTTTCGGGTGGCTCGTTGATATTGATGCCAGGGCTGACATGGATGGTCTTGTCGTCGAGCACCGACTCGTCGCCCAGCATCTCCGCCAGGCGGCGCGCCTGCGCGGTGACGATGATGACACGTTCGCGGTGATCCAGCGCGCGACGACATTCCAGCACAAATGAGCGCAGCCGGCCACCGAACGAGTTGGCGCTGCTGAACATGGGCATGAGATACTCAGTACCACCAGAGTGCGACGCGTCGAAATCGCCCTCGCTGGCGGAGAGGATGTCGGCAAAGCGCAGTTGGCGGGCCTGGGACAGGCGCGTTTCCAGCGCGTCCCAGGCGATGTGCGCGGGTCGCAACTGTGTCGGGTTCTCGCGGTCCTGCTCGAAGCGTTCCTTCATCTCATGTGCCTGCTCGTCCAGCTTCCTGATGGTGTTCTGAATGCTCTCCGGGTTGTCGAGAATGAGCAGGCCGCTGCGCGGCAGGTAGTCCAACACGCTTGCCTGCGGGTGCAGGTACGCCAGGTAGAAGATGATATCGTCGAAGGAACGCCGGGCGCGCAGGTCTTCCAGGTCGTGCTTCCAGCGCTCCTCGGCTTCTGGATGCAGCATCGATGTGTGCAACTGTTCAAGCTGCTTTGCTGCTTCTGGTCCTCTGGTCGGCAGTGCTTCGCGCGCAGGGGCGATGGCAACGCGCGCGACGGGATTGAGCGAGCGCTGTGTCTCCGGGTCGAAGGTGCGCAGGGACTCTATCTCGTCGCCGAAAAACTCGATACGCACGGGGCGTGGTAGCGATGGCGGAAAGAGATCGACAATGCCGCCTCGATGACTGAATTGTCCCGGCTCCTCCACCTCGGTGACCGGCTCGTAGCCCAGGTTGTAGAGGTGTTCGAGCATAGCGTTGAGATCGACCTCCTGCTCAGGCTCAAGCATGTAGAGCGCGGCGGCCAGTTCTTGCGGCGGGATGACCGGCTGCGCCAGCGCGCGTGCCGAGCAGACGACGATGCTCTGCGGGCGATGCTCGGTTAGCCGGATCAGGGCGTTCATGCGCTGCTGCGTTGTCTCGGCATCGCTTATGAGGCGCTCGTAGGGCAGCGCGTCTCGGTCCGGCAGGTATAGTATGTCATCCGGCTGCTGCACCAGCGCCTTGAGTACGTCTGTCACCTGCATTGCCTGCATTTCGTCAGAGACGACCAGTAACAGCGGCTCTTTCAACGTGGAGGAAAGCGCGGCTACGGCATAGGGACGCGCCGTTTCGGTAATGCCGGTCAGGGCGGGCACGCCCTCAGCCTGTTGTATCTGCTTCACCAGGCGGCGAAATTCTGGCCGCTGGGTCAAAAGTGCAAGTAATCCTTTAAGTGTCACATTCCCTCCAAACAGGCATAGCAAATCGCGCCTCCCGGACGTCATGCCGCCCTGGCAGGCTCAATTTGCGCGACTCGTGACGTGCTGAAACGAACTAGAACGTACTGCAACCTGCCCATGTATATACACGCACGCGCCTTCTCCCTTGCTATCGTAATGATATCCTACCTGCGGCCTGGTTGCAATATGTAAAGACACTTGGCTCAACCTCTCTCCGCGTGAAATGCGATGGGTCGTTGTAGGGACGCGATTTATCGCGTCCACCGCCGATTTATCGGCGAGTCTCCTCGCAGCGTCTTTGCGCCAGCATCGCTCAGGAGCACGTCTCGCGCCGATAAATCGGCTCTGTGGGCGCGGTGAACCGGCCCCTACTGCTCTGTCAAACTTCAACTGGCGGTTCGAAATCTCATCTGAAAAGACCGATTGATTTCCCGTAGTAGTCCGTCAAAGTTCATTTGACGGGTAGAGACGCTTGAGCTTAATGCGAGCGTCCTGGGTGGTAAACCGCCAATCAATGGTCGCTTGCTGTTGGTTGCGAGCCTGTTGCCAGGCAGCGACACGCTCATGCAGCTGTTGCATCGTCGCCAGGCGTCCACTCAAGGCTTGTCGTCCCAGCACCGAGAGTTCGATCTCAGCCATATTCAACCAACTACCAGGAAGGGGAGTGTAATGGATCTCCAACTTCTGCGTCAGTCGCCAGGCTTCTGCTGGTTCAAAGGCCTCATAGAAGGAGGCGGGCGAGTGCGTGTTCAAATTGTCCATGACCAGCACGATCTTGTCGGCCTGCGGATAGTGCACGTCGATCAACTCGCGCACCACGTGTGCCCAGTCGATTTTGGTGCGCCGTTGCCTGACCTGGAGCCAGCGCTTGCCAGCCAGCGGTTCGCAGGCCATAAAGACATTGCAGCAGCCATTGGGATCATACTCATAGTCGACACGCTTGGCATGCTCTGGTTGCAGGGGCAAGGCCTCCCGCAGTTCCGTGACCAACTCTTTGCTGCCTTCATCCAAACAGACTTGTGGACGCTTGGCATCGTAGGGGCGCGTGTAGACCTCCAACACGTCTTCCATATGGTAGACGAAGTTGGCATTGGCCTCTGGTGGAATGCACCACTGCCGCTTCAGCCACGGTTTGAGTGCGTTTTTTTTAAGACCTGTCGCACCGTCTCATGGCTCACGTTTTCCACGATTTCCAGCTCGACCAGCTTGTCGGCGGCCAGGCGCAGGCTCCAGCGTTCGTATCCTTCTGGTGCCTGGCCGCACATCAGGGCGATCAGGTGCGCTTCCCGTTCGCCGTCCAGCTTGCGCTTCTCTGGTCTGGCTGGTTGTGGGCGACGCGTGAGCGCGGCTTCTACACCCCCTTGCGCAAAGCTGTGGCGCGCTCGGCGCACCGTCAATTCGCCGACATCGAGGGCCTCATGGATCTGCCGGTTGGACCAGCGGGGACCCTGTGGCCCGCAATCGGCCTTGAGTAAGATGCGCGCACGGGTGATCTTGCGTGCTGGCGCTTGCCCAGCCTTGATCAGCGCTTCGAGATCCCGACGTTGCTCGGCGGTCAAAACAATGCTATGCTGTTTCATGAAGGTCTCCTTGTCAAACTGGAAAAGCTGTTTTGTTAAGAAGCATACCTCCTTGTTTTCTTCCGGTCAAATGAACTTTGACGGACTAGTAGTGCTCTGTCAAGCTTCAGCTGGCGGTTCGAAATCTCATCTGTAAAGGCCGATTGATTTCACGTAGGGGCCGGTTTACCGCGCCCACCAGCCCATTCATGGGCGCGAAAGGCCGCTCTCTACAGAGATGAGTACGTCAAACAAGCTCATCTCGCGCCCATGAATGGGCTGGCTGAGCGCGATAAATCGGCTCCTACGAGAAAGAGGATCGCTTGCCAAATGAAACTTGACAATGTAGTAGGAGCCGATTTATCGCGCTCAGCCAGCCCATTCATGGGCGCGAAAGCCAGCTCGCAACGGGGATGAGTACGTATGACAATCCATCTCGCGCCCATGAATGGGCTAAATGAGCACGATAAATCGGCTCCTACGAGGGAGAGGATCGCTTGCCACATGAAACTTGACAATGTACTACGTATGTTTAACGCTCGCTTGACCGTTTTCGTATTACACGTTATAATGAGACCAGGTAATTAGACTGCTCAGTCTAATTACCTGGTCTACAAAGTATTCTGTACAAAACGGAGCGTTGCCTATGCCGTATCCGCGTTTCGACAAGCTACCGTTGGAGAGACGGACGAAGCTGCTGGAGGCTGCCGCGAAGGAGTTTGCCAGGTATGGCTTTGAGGATGCCTCTATCAACCGCATTCTCGAGGAGGCGCAGATGAGTAAGGGGGCGGCCTACTACTATTTCGAGGATAAGGTTGACCTGTTTTGCGCGGTGGTGCAATATGCCAGCGATCGATTGCAACTGGTGGATGCGTGGCTGGATGTGGGGTCGCTGAACGCCGAGAACTACTGGTCTACCTTCGCTGTGCTGCACCGCGAGCCACTGCTGCGTTCGTTCGAGCAGCCCTGGCTCTTCGCGGCTATACGCGCCGCAAGCCGGCTCGCGCCCGCCACGTTGGAGCGCGAACCGCTCGCCAGTATCGCGCGGCAGATCGTGGCCTACGCCATGTCCATCTTGCGGCGCGGGCAGGAAGCTTGGCCTGGTACGAAGCGATGTGCCGGACGAACTGCTCTTTGCCTGGATATCCGCGCTCGATGATGCTGGCGATAGCTGGCTGCTGGTCCGCTGGGAGCAGCTTGGGCGCAAAGGGGTCGCGCGCGTCTCGGATCAGACCGTTGATGCCATGCGGCGCGTCCTTATGCCTGAAAAGTAGCGGTTCCACATCGAAAAGAGAGGTGCGTCATGACAAACGATCCTCGTATAACACCTGCGAATAATCCTGTTCGGGAGCGGCTGGTGCGCCTGGCGAACGATACAGCCTGGGGCGAGCGGCTGGCGCGCTGGATTGGCAGAAGCGCCGGGGTGCTGCAATTGCGCTTGAAGCTCAAGCACCAGGGTGACATACCCTGGACGCCGCTCAAATGCTCCTTGAACGAGGCGACGGTTGCGCTTGTCACGACCGGTGGGGTACATCTCTGCGCGGACAGGCGGTTCGATCTCAAGTCGGACGCCACGTTTCGTGCCATCCCGCGCACAGCCATGCAGGAAGACCTGTGCATCACGCACGAGCGTTACGACCGGCGAGATGCCGCGCGTGATATCAACCTCGTGTTTCCGTTGCAGCGCCTGCTCGAACTTGAGGCAAAGGGCGTCATCGGTCGCGTCGCGGATGTGCAGTACGGCTTGGGCTTTACAGACGACCCCCTTGATTTGCTGCCAACAGGCCGCGAGGTGGGCAAGTTGCTGGCACGCGAGCATGTCGATCTCGCCCTGCTGGTGCCTGCCTGACCCGCCTGCACGCGGTCCGTGGGACTGCTTGCGCGTGAAATCGAGGCGTGCGGCGTGACAACCGTGGCGCTGGCCCTCGTGCGCGAACTGGCGGTGGAGGTGAAGGCTCCCCGCATGATCTACCTGCACTGGCCATTCGGACACGCATTGGGCGAGCCGGGCAACCTGCTCCAACAGTACACTATCCTGCACGATGCTCTCTCGATGGCTCGCGCCGCGCCTCGTCCCGGCCTGGTCGTCGATCTGCCCTACCAGTGGCGTCGATACACCTACGAGCCGGTCGCGGATTGGTCGACAGAGAGTGATGCCTTGGCTGAGGCGCTGAAAGCCGTGACTGCTATTCCTGCCAGCGGGGTTCGCGTTCCCACGCGGGATGAACCGTTCGACGTGTAGGAAGAGTTTCGTACATGAACACAGCGACCAGGAGACCGCTGATGCTCATAATGCCCGCGGCAAACCAGAAGCCCGCCAGCAGCCCGAAGCTATCCGCCACAACCCCAATTGCCAGCGCGCCGAAGGCATAGCCGCTATCGCGCCAGAGACGGTAGACACCCAGCGAGGTGGCTCTCCAGCGTGGGTGGGCAACATCGCTCACCGTAGCCAGCAATGTCGGATAGAGCAGCGCCATGCCGACGCCCATCAGCGCAGCGCCAGCTATCCACCACAGGAGAACCTTGCTGATGGCTACCACAATGATGCCCGCGGCAGCCAGCCACATGCCGCCGGCGATGAGCCATTTGCGCCCCAGGCGGTCGCTGAGATGGCCTGTGTAGATTTGCAAAATTGCCCAGGTGCCGGTGTACGCGGCTACGACCCCTCCAATGGCGGCGGGAGTAAGCCCTTGACTGGCAAAGTAGAGGGGGAAGAGTCCCCAGGCGAGGGCATCAGTAAACTTCTCGACGAGTCCGGCTTGCGAAGCGGCGGCCAGCGCGCGGTCTCCCCAGGTGGTGAGCGCGAAAATGCTTCCCAGGCGTGGGCGGGGGACTTCACGGCTCGCGTCCTGGCGTTCAGATGACGCAGCGGCGGCTCTTCCCTGTCTCTCAAGATGCGTGTAGGGCAGCGTTTCGCGAACCAGCAATGTTGCGCACGTCATGACGACGATCACTCCAAGCACGAAGAGAAAAGGCGCGACCCGCAGCCCATAGACACCGCCGAGCCAGCCTCCTACAAAGCCACCAACCGAGACGCCAGCATACCCGGAGAACTCGTTGATGCCAAGCGCGAAGCCGCGCGAGCGGGGACCGACCAGGTCAATCTTGCCTGTGACCGTCATCGACCAGGCCAGCCCCTGGTTAACTCCCAGCAGGAGGTTGGCAGCGACGATCCAGTTCCAGGATGGAGCATAAATGATAAGAAACGGGATAGGCAATGCGACAAGCCATCCTGCCAGGAGGAGTGGCCTGCGTCCATAGCGATCAGCAAGGCGGCCTGCCACCAGGTTTAGGGCTGCCTTCACAAAACCAAAGCTGACAATGAAGGCGAGCGTGGCAAGGTAGGTCGCCACGGCAAAATCCTGTTTAGCGAGCACCGGAACCACCACCCGTTCAGCGCCTACGACCAGCCCGACGCCAAAGGTGATCGTAGCCAGCAGGCTGAACTGAACCAGGTTGGGTCGCAGGCCAAGCTGCCTGGAGACAGGTGTTACCGCTGACATATGGAGAGCGTCAGGAGATGGCACAGCGGTTCGCACCTGCTTCTAGATCGGTCACGCCGCTTTCAGGCAATTGACCTATCTCATTGAGTTTGACGATCTGATGATAATTCGGCGGCGTTGGAGGAATGCGTGCCATGATTTGCTGGAGAAACATGTCGCGTGGCGCGTGGATAATGCCCACCGCATCCTTGATCTCAGCAAGCGTTGCAACGATGGGAATGCCATCGAACGGCACGGGTTCGCTGGTATGTCCCGGCAGAACAAGGGTATCGGAGGGGAGCGCGAGTAACTCTTGCAAGCTGTCATAGAGCGCGGAAGCTCGTGCTTGCAACTGCTGCTGATCCGCCGCCAGGTCTGGTCGTCCAACGCCCGTCAGGAAGAGTGTATCACCTGTGAACAACAGGTGATTGTTGAGCAAGTAGCAAGTGCTTTCCAACGTGTGGCCCGGCGTATGGAGCGCCAATAACTTTATGGCGGGCGTTGTGAGCGTGTTACCATCGTGGATGGCAGTGAAGGGGAAAGTGACGCGCTGCTGATCGGGCAGAAAGAGCATCGCTCCGCTGCGTTTAGCCAACTGGAGTGAGCGCGAGAGATGATCGGCGTGAATATGGGTATCAAAGACGCTGGTGATCTGCCACTCGTGCTGTGATGCCAGGTCGAGGTATACTTGTGGGTCAAGAGAGGCATCAATCACCATCGCTTCACCCTGCGCGCCAATCAGGTACGAGAGGCATCCTTTCCCCGTGCGTCGAATCTGAAAAACATGCAGGTCATTCCCTGCCACAGGGACTTCGGCCACGTTCCAGGCCAGGCTCCACGCCTTCATACCTCCATCAAGTGAGTACGCCTCGCGTCCTTGCGCCTCTAGCAGTTCTGCGGCAATCTGGCTGGTTTTACCAGCAGCGCACACGGTGACTACGGGGATGTCCTCGGGTATATCGACATGCGCAAGTGCATTGGGATCATGCGCTTTCAGCGCGTCATACGCGTTGACGTAGATGCTTTCTGGTATAGCCCATTCTGCGCGTTCATGCGTGGGACGAACGTCGAGGACAGTCACCGATCTGCCTTCTTCCAGCCATGTTCTCAAGGTGTCAACATCAATGGTCATCATTGCTTTGCTCCTGGTTCACTCACGACGACAGGCAGTCCCAACGCGCGCCAGTCGGGCAGCCCTTGTTCAAGCCGGCGCGCCTGGTATCCCTTGCGACGCAGCAAGGTAACAGCTTCATCCGCGAAGACGCAGTACGGACCTCGACAATAGGCCACGACTTCTCTATCAAGGGAAAGTTCAGAGAGATGCGCCTCAAGCTCGACTACTGGAAGAGAGATAGCGCCGGGTAGATGTCCTGCAGCGTACTCCTCGACGGGACGCACATCGACGAGAACAATGTTCCCTTCGCTCAGGCGCTGGATCAATTCTTGCGCGCTAACAGGCTCCAGATGAGACCGATCATGCAGGTAGGTCTGCACGATGCGATCTACTTCGGCGACGCGCGACTCCCCTACCTGCCGTATCGTCTGCCACAGGGTAAACACCTGCTCATCCGCCAGTCGATAGTACAGGTAGACTCCCTCGCGGCGTACCTCGACTAATTGAGCGGCGCGCAGCACCTGCAAATGCTGCGAGGCATTGGCGACCGACATGCCCGTTTCTCGCGCGAGCACCTCCACGCTGTGCTCGCCCTGGGCCAGCACTTCTAGCAGTTCGAGGCGATGTCCATTGGACAGTGCTTTGCCAATGCGGGCAAATTGTTCGTACAGCAGATTTTTAAATTGGCGTTTCTCGTGCTGGTCCATGTATTGCGCTCCATGATTATCTGATACTCGTTTGTGAATACATCCAACTGTACTCTACTATTCAATAGATTACTTGAATAGATGGCTGGTGTCAAGTTCTCGTTTCTTTTGCTGCCTGCTTGCCCTGGCATCACTCAGGATCATGTCTCGCGCCGATAAATGGGCTGGCTGAGCGCGGTAAACCGGCTCCTACGCTTGTGTTTTACACAGTTCTTTCTTGATACCGGTGCCAGGTGATATCATTATCACAGGCGTTGACGAATGAATTCGAAGGAGAGAAGCATGACCGAAGCTGTGATTGTGTCTGCCGCACGCAGCCCCATTGGAAGGGCTATGAAGGGTTCATTGATTGATTGTCGGCCCGATGACCTGGCTGCTTCCATTGTCGCGGCTGCGCTTGCCAAAGTCCCTCAAATTGAACCCGGCATGATCGATGACCTGATGCTCGGCTGTGGCGAACCGGCAGGCGAGTCCGGGTTCAATATGGCGCGCGTGGTGGCTATCCTGGCCGGATTGCCCGCTGTGCCGGGGGTGACGGTCAACCGCTACTGCTCGTCCTCCTTGCAGACAATTCGCATGGCCTTTCACGCCATCAAGGCCGGAGAAGGCGACATCTTCGTGTCGGCTGGCGTCGAGACCGTCAGCCGTTTCATGTACGGCATGGCTGATAGCGGCCCGCACAATCCGCTCTTCGCGGAGGCCGAGGCGCGCACCGCCGAAAGAATGCAGGGGGCGGACTCGTGGGAAGCGCCGAGAGGATTGCCGGATAGCTACATCGCCATGGGTCAGACCGCCGAGAATGTACGGCTGCTGGAACATGTTAGCCGGCGCGAGATGGACGAGTTTGCCGCTCTTTCGCAAAATCGCGCCGTGCAGTCGCAAAAGAACGGCTTTTTCGCGCGCGAGATCACGCCGATTACGACGCCGGGCGGCATGGTAGTGAGTATCGACGACGGACCTCGACCGGGAACTACCGTCGAGGTGCTGGCTACTCTGAAACCGGTGTTCCGGCCAGATGGCGAGATAACGGCGGGCAATGCCTGCCCGCTGAACGATGGAGCCGCGGCGGTTGTGGTGATGAGCGATACGAAGGCGCGCGAACTGGGGATCACACCTCTGGCGCGCATTGTCTCAAGCGGCGTCTCGGCGCTCAACCCTGAAATCATGGGCCTGGGCCCGGTTGAGGCATCTCGCCAGGCGCTGGCGCGGGCAGGTATGACCATCGATGATATCGATCTGGTAGAGATCAACGAGGCATTCGCTGCCCAGGTCATTCCATCAGCACGGCGTCTTGGTATTGCATGGGACAAGCTTAACGTCAACGGCGGGGCTATCGCGCTCGGACACCCGTATGGCATGACCGGAGCGCGCATTATGAACACCCTGCTGAATGGTCTCAAGACGGCGGACAAGACCTTTGGCCTGGAAACCATGTGTGTTGGAGGCGGCCAGGGCATGGCAATGATCGTCGAACGCCTCAGCTAAAAACTTCATAGAGACATTTGGTTCAGGCCCTCAATATAAACATTGATGAGCCAGTGGAAACTTGTGTCGAGATCGATTGGTATGCCGAAACCGCTCGCTACTTCCAGTGAGATAAAACCGTGAACGATGCTGCGCAGACCGCGAATGGCATGGATAGCGTCTACTTCGCTGAGCTTGTAGGGAGCAAGCACGGCCAGGAGAACATCTACAACCTGTTGCGAGACGGCCAGCACTTCTTGATCGCCAGGATCGGGAGCGCGCAGTGTAAAGGTATAGCGCCCAGGCGTCTGCCTGGCATAGTCCCGGTAGGCTTCGGCGAGCGCGAAGATGGCATCTGCGCGTGATTTCCCGACGGTCACGCGGCGGATGCGGTCGATCAGGTCGCGCAAGCAGTACAGTGTAAGCTCGCGCTTGAGACCGGGCAGCCCTGTAATGTGATTGTACAGGGAGGGCGTGCTGATGCCCAATCGCTTAGCCAGGCGGCCAAGAGAAAGTTGATCGATGCCCTCCTCATCGATCAACTTGACGGCGGCCTCTACCACACTGGCCGGATCCAAACCCATTCTATGCGACATGCAGTTATTTCCTCTCAGCTTTCGCCTCAACCTTCGCCTGCGACTGCTCCATAACGTGAATAGCACGCTTCATGGCTGCCTGGGGATTGTTGAGTACGCGGCCATGTCCCACGGCAAGCACCGATGGTTGGAGTGCAAGAAGTTTGCGAGCGCTCTCCAGCGCCAGCCCTTTATGCCAGGTTGCAAGCGCGGGCAGGGGAAACAGTAGTTCGAACGTCCCCGAAACGGCAACGCCGCCCTGCGTCTGGAAGGCATCGCCGGCAATCACCGTGCGGTCCCTGGTATCGAAGAAAGCAATATGGCCGGGTGTGTGTCCTGGCGTGGCGATCACTTCGAGCGAGCCAATGCGGTCGCCTTCGTGCAGCAGCAGCGTCGGCTTCGTTTTGCAGATGGGGTAGCCGCCGCGCAGGGGAACCTGCGGCTCGGAAGGGTCGAGGCTTTTGTCGCCGGTCAGAAAACGGGCGTCTCGCTCGCTGATAGCCACCTGGACATCTGGCAGAGCGTCGTGTAGCGCGTCCAATGAACCAACATGATCGACGTGAGCATGGGTCAGCAAAATGCGAGCAATGGGAAGTCCCAACTTGCTGGCCTCCTGCATGATCGCTTGCGCCTGCCCGCCCATGTTGGTGTCGATTACCGTGAACCCGTCATCCTCGCGTACCAGGTAGCAATTGAAGGCGACGAGGCGGGTCAGTTGAAAAAGGTTATTGCCGGAAGCTGTTACTTTCATGGTATATTGTGTCCTTTAGGCTAATTAGATTAGCTAATAAACTAACTACGTTAGTACTACTATAAACTAATACCATTAGTTTGTCAAGAGGTACTCTCTTGACTTTTCGCGGGTGACATGCTAGTATTTCAATATTCATTGAAATACTAGCATGAATCGAAAGAAGCCAATCCGTGACCATGCAAGAAGCCTATAAAGCCATCGCCGACCCGACGCGGCGGCGTATCTTGAAATACCTGCGTGGAGGCGAGCGTACCGCCGGTGAATTGGCCGAGAATGCCGGAGTCGGGCGTACCGCGCTCTCGCATCATCTGATGGTGCTCAAGATGGCCGATCTTGTGCGTGTCGAGAGACGCGGCCAGTTCCAGGTTTATTCGCTCAATACCACCGTTTTCCAGGATTTATTGACGGAAATCATAGGATGGTTAGGTGGTATGGACTCGTCAGAAAATGGGTTTGATGCTGGCGAAGAAAACACGTCTGATTTAAACGAAAATGAGCAGTTGGAGGAACATTATGGACCCAACGAATAATGCTGATGATAATGCTGGTAAGCTGACTCCACACCTGCGGTCAATCGATGCGGCGCTGCTGCTGGCGCTGCTCGTCATTATCGCGCAGATTGTCATCTCGATAGTAACCTATCCATTGCTGCCCGCGAAAGTGCCGTCGCACTGGGATGCAGCGGGACAGGTGAACGGCTATATGCCCAGGTGGTTGAACGCCATCTTATATCCGGGCATGAGCATACTTTTGCTGTTGATACTGCGCGGCGTGATGCGGATCAGCCCACAGCTAGGTCAGGCCAATGCACGGCGCGCGAACAAGACGATCGTCAATGTCATCCTGGTGGCGATCCTGCTCTTCATGCTGGTGATTCAACTGCTGACAACCTCTATCGCTCTGGGGGCAAAGGTCGATGTGACGATGGTCATCAGCCTGGCTGTCTCGGTGCTGTTTATCGTGCTGGGCAACTACCTCGGCAAGCTGCGCCGCAACTTCTGGGCCGGTATTCGCACGCCCTGGACGCTTGCCAGCGATACCGTGTGGGAGCGCACGCACCGCCTGGGCGGCTGGCTCTTCGTAGCGACCGGCTTCATCGGGCTTATCACGAGCTTCATCCAACCACTGCGCCTGTGGGGCCTGTTCGTTCCGCTGATCCTGCTGGTCATCATCACAACGGCCTACTCGTACTTCGCCTATCAACGCTACACTGTCGATGGCAAGGAACCGTTGTCTCCGCCGTTTGATAGAGAAGATGACAGGGGATAGCGTAGATAAATGGAGGGCGACCGCGAGGGTCGCCCCTACAAAGACTACGACGCGCCTCCAATTGATTCGTCATCTTTGTAGGGGCGACCCTCGCGGTCGCCCTTTTCCTGGCCCGGCATCTCTTGCGCCGCTTGCTCGTGCTTAGCTGTTTCTTCTGCTTCGCGCTTGAGCCGCAGGCGTTCTTCGCGCTCGCGTTTCTTGCGCTGCTGCTCTTCGGCTTTGCGTTGTTGCTCTTCGGGGTCGGCATTCACCTCATTCATGGTCGTGCCGATACCTTGCTTGATAGCCAGCAGGAGAGCATCGACGGCGCGGTCTTCGCCCAATTCAATCAAAATGCGCTCATCGAGCGAGGGGACGCCGAGAACGTAGTCTTTGCCCTGGATGCGGTTGTTGGCGGAATGGCCGACGCCCACGCGCAGGCGAGGAAAAGCATTGGTGTGCAGGTGGCGAATGATGCTCTCGATTCCGTTGTGGCCCGCGGCGCTGCCACCTGGACGCAGGCGAATCTTGCCGGGCGGCAGGTCGAGTTCGTCGTTAACCACCAGCACATCCTGCGGCGACACTTTGTACCAGCGTGCCAGCTCGCCGACCGATTCGCCGCTGAGGTTCATGTAGGTAATGGGCTTGACCAGTATCACCTTCTCCCCGCCGATGGTGCCGCTGGCGAGGATAGCTCGCGCGCGTCGTTCGTTCCACTGCCAGCCAAGCTTTGCCGCCAGTTTGTCCAGCACGCGAAAGCCGACGTTGTGGCGCGTGCGTTCGTACTCCGCGCCGGGGTTGCCTAATCCAATCACCAGTTTCATATAGTCAGATTATCGACCGTAGGCCAGGCGCACCGCCAGGAATTGCGGTAGCCCTGCCTCGATGATCTTCTCCTGTGTCTTCTCAAAATCATACGGAATGCGGTAGAACTCGAAACCGCGCTCGGTATCGTAGATCATGAAGGCAGCACGTGGGTCGCCGTCGCGCGGCTGTCCGACACCACCGGGGTTGATGATGGCGCGGAAGTCGGGTGGCGCTTCCCAGTGGCCTTCGGGCGGCGAGAGCATCTCGTTCGTCACCTGCACCATGCTCTGGCTCAAGCCTAGCAGGTTCAGCAGCTCTTCGATCTCGACATTGATTTGCGCCTCGGAACCCTCTTCGGTCGCATCGCGCGCTATCTCAGTCGTTTCATCATCCTCATCATCATCCTCATCATCACCCTCCCCATACTCATCGTCGTCCTCTATCTCGTCTAGCTCGTCAACACTCTCAGACTGATCCTCATCCTCGTCCTCATCCTCGTCTTCATCCCCCTCGTCTGCTGCTGCAAATGCCAGCACGGTGCTTTCGTCCACATCCACATCCTCGTCTTCCTCATCAACCGTGCCATCATCAGAAGTAGCATTTATTGCACTCTCTGCCTGGAGCTTCTTTTCGATCATGCTTGTTGCGTCTTCTTCTGAAAGCAGCGAGCCGCTTTCGGGGTCCTGGTAGGCGCTCAGGGCGTGCCCGGCGTCTGGTGCGACATGCAAAGACTGCTCTGAAGTAGATGGGATTATAAGCAACTCGACCGTTTCGTCGTCATCGTCAGCCGCATCTCCCTCGATTTCTCCTGCGCCGTCCGTCGTATGTAGCTCAGTCCCGTTGGCTGCTACTCTGGCCTGCACGTCGTTGCCGGCGTTGGCGAGCGGCAGCGTCGGCGTATTGGTCACATCGGGCTGTATG
The DNA here is from genome assembly GCA_963731975.1 of uncultured Chloroflexia bacterium. GTDB lineage: Bacteria > Chloroflexota > Ktedonobacteria > Ktedonobacterales > Ktedonobacteraceae > CAVSXS01. Next base: position 839,135 of record CAVSXS010000001.1, read on the forward strand.
AAAATAACCGGAACGTGGGTGTGTCCCACCAGGCAGTAGCGCGAGCTGAAATGGAGAAAACTGCGTTCCGCCAGCGCCTCTGAGGTCAGGTATTCCCAAAGGGGGCCGTAAGGGCTGCCATGCACCAGCGTGCAATCGCCGATCTCAATGCGTTCGGGCAGGTTGGTGAGAAAATCGCGGTGTTCCTCGGTCAGGGTGGTCGCCGTCCATTCGGCGGAGATGCGCGCTGCCGGGCTGAAGTCCTCCAGGTCGATCTTGCCGACGGCGGCCCAGTCGTGATTGCCTGCGATGATGATATCGGTGCGCTCGCGCAGGACGCGAATGCATTCGTTCGGGTCGGGGCCATACCCCACCAGGTCGCCCAGAAACCATATCTGGTCTACCGGTTGCGCATCGCTGATGGCGTCAATCTTCGCCAGCACCGCCTCTAGCGCTTCCAGATTGGCATGAATATCGGTAAAAATAGCATAACGCATAGTTTGTCTACTCAATTCGCACATAGGATGGTTGATAAGCTAGAATATTCTACCATGTTTGCCACAAGGTGACTAGTAGGGGCGCGATTCATCGCGCCCAGCAAAGCATCATCGCGCCAAGGTATACGGAAATCCCTTTCCAGGCGGCGTTCTATCAGATAGCATCCTCAATCCTTTTTGGCCGGGTGTTTATTTTTTAGTAGAGAAAGGGTAGACATGGATTTGCGACACTGGTTCAACGAGCGCCTGTCGCGGCGGCGCGCCCTGCGTACCATCGGGTTGGTGGCGGGCGCGGGACTCGCGACTGAAGCGGGCGTTCTGGCCGTCGAGCGATTGTCGGCCTCGGCTCTCACGAGCCAATCGAATCCCATCCAGCATGTCTTGATTGCCTGCCAGGAAAATCACAGTTTCGACAATTATTTCGGGTATTATCCCAACGCGGGGTCGTTTGGCGTACCGGCCAACTACAGTCAGCCGGACGGCAACGGCGGCACCGTCACCCCACAGCACGCACTCTTTCCCATCACCAGCGATACGTCGCATACCTGGCAGTCCATTCACAGCGAATGGGACAACGGGCGCATGGATGGCTTTTATACCGCCGATGGTTCCGACGCGCTCACCTACTACGATGGCTCCGATCTCCAGTACTACTATGCCCTGGCGGGCGCGTTCACGCTGTGCGGCAACTACTGCTGCCCGGTGCTCGGCCCCACCGTGCCGAATCGTCTCGCGCTCGTCTCGGCTACCTGCGGCGGCTATACAATCGACTCGCTCGGCGGAGGTGGCGTCGATTGGCCGACCATCGCCGACCTGCTCGACGCGCACGGCGTCACCTGGAAATGCTATAACCTGGGACTTGGCACGGGCAGCAATCCCTCGCTTGAGCACTTCAACGGTCTGTCCTTCTTCCAGAAGTGGCAGAACGACGCGCGCCTGCAATTCAGCGAGGACGACTACCACAACGACCTGAACAATGGAACGCTACCGCAGGTTTCGTTTCTTATCACCGAAGCGCTGATTAGCGAGCATCCACCCGCCGATATCCAGTGGGGGCAGCAGGAGATGGCTGATGTGATCGCGAAGCTGATGGCGTCGAGCGCGTGGACAAGCTCCGCCCTGTTCCTGACCTACGACGAGGGCGGCGGTTTCTTCGACCACGTCGCGCCGCCGCAGGTGGACGCTTACGGCCTGGGATTCCGCGTGCCGACCGTCGTCGTCTCGCCATATGCCAGGCGTGGCTACATCTCCGGCCAGGTGTACGAGCACGCCTCGCTGCTCAAGTTCATCGAGCGGCGCTTTGCTCTGCCCACGCTCGCCAGCATCAACCACCAGTTCGATACCTCCACGCCTGGAGCCAACAACGACGCGGCCAATGGTGCCTCGACCGGCCCTGCCGCGCCCCCGCGCGACGGACTCAGGCAGATCGGCGATTTCTATGAAGCCTTCGACTTCACGCAGAATCCCGACTATTATCCCAGCCTGCCCTCGTTCGGTTAGCCGTGAACGTTAGGCGGCCAGTGGTACACGTTGTGCCACCCGTCGCCCATCCCCGATGGCACCCGCGAGGGGTGCCACTACATTACAAATTGTGTTGAGCCGTTCCGTAATGTAGTGGCACCCCTCGCGGGTGCCATCGTGTGCTGCTTGGTGCCAGGTGGTCTTCTTGTTGTAAATATGGGGCAGCATGGGTTACAATGGTTCTGCCTACAAATTGGAAGCGTGGATTTGTTTACTCGAATAATGCAAGGACAGCACGTATGGAAGAAAAACATCCAATTGGCTGGACTTCGGCTAAGAACTCTTTGAAAAGCGCTGCTTTGCTTCCGCAGCAACGCGATGAGTTGATCTCACGCTCCTTGGAGCAATTGCTCACCGGCATCCCGGCTGCTGCTACTGCTCTGATCTGGCCTTGCCAGCAGAACAAAGCGCCCTGGAAAGTCTTCTACGCGGGAGACAACCGCAACGCGATGCACCGCTGGCTCTCCGCCCGCCTCGATCCCTCAGCAGAAGTGATGATCGGGGTGTTACAACATGATCTTTCCAGCAATGCTTTAGATATGCCTCCCCCGCTATTCCTGCGCCTGCAGGCATCGTCTTCATCTTCTTGCGGTTTGTGGATTGTCTGGATTGCTCAACCCTCAGCGCCTCAACAAGCAGGGGCTGCCATTGAACTGGTAGAACGTGTGCGCCAGACCTTAGAAGCAGTGCTCGAAGTAGAGGTTCGGGAAGAGCAATATTTCTCCACAGGTTCGCTGTTGAATGATCGCGAGCTTGTCGAAGCGCTGGCGTATGGCGACGCGCACGCACTGTCTGCCTTCCTCAGCCTGACGCGCGTGGTTGCGAAAGCGGATTTTACCTTCTGGGCGCGGGCCTATCAAGATGTCGTTGAAATTACCAGCCACCTGGGTGCCAGGCACAGTGAGTTCGGCTTTACCCTCGCGCGCGGGCACGGCGTCGGTGGCCGGGTTGCCGCCTATGGGATGCCCATAGTAGGCGATTATCTCAACTCTCCCTATCGCGATTCCAGTGTCAGCGATATTGTCGATGGCGAGCAGATTCGATCAGGGATGGCCCTGCCCATTCGCTACAATACGGCCCCCGTTACGAGCGCGCAAGTCGCGGCGGTGCTTTATGCCACGCGCAGAACGACCACTCGTTTCTCCCTTGCTGAATGCCTGCTCGTGCAGCGCCTGGCGCGCCTGCTTGAACCGCTGCCCCTCGAGATTCGCGCCCAATCGTTCTTCTTGCCCGCTATACAACAGCTTCCAGATCATAAAGCGGAGTGGTACGACATCGTGCTACATGCTAATCGCATTGAAGTCGTAGAAACGTGGGCCAGGCAACTCATCAAAGGCGCAGTCATCGTCGCGGATAGAGAAGGAAGCCCGTATGTACTTGCTCATAGCGAGCATTTAGAGCAACTTCGTGCTGCCCGAAGCAGCCGACCAGCCGCGGCGCAGGTGCTCTCTCTAACAACGCCGGGCCTACATCTGCTCGACCAGGTCACGTCAACGGCGGGACTGGTCTATCTGTGTCCCGCAATTCCGCTTCCACCTCCACAGTGGCCTGATTTCTTCGCCGACCTCGTCGTGGCCTGTAATCTGGTCATCGCACGTATGGAACAGGCGCAAGATCAATTGGATCGCCAGCGCGAGCAGTGGTTACGCGCGCTATTACAAGGAAAATCGACACAGTATGTCGAACAGGAAGGCTATCGCCTTGGCCTTCCGGTTGAGCATGGCCAGTTATGGGTGCTGGCATGGCCTGCCGAAACTATGACGAAAGCGGCTCATAAGCGCATGGTTGCCGAAAGCGTTGTGCTTGACATCCTGAAAAGCCCTCTCATGTTTTTCGAGGATGGTTTGGCCGTCGTGCTGCTCGAAGGACAAACGCCCCAGGCGCAGCAACAGTCTCCCTCGAAAGTGCGCGATGCTCTGCTCAATCGCTGTGGCGTGTACCCGCTCTGGATCGTCCATGGTGGGCGTTACCGTTCGCTCCAGGAACTGAAAATGACGCTTACTCACGTCATCTCGCTTGCCCAGAAGGCTCGTCGTGAAGCGCATGGAGCATACCTGCTGGATATCTACGCCTTTGGCCTTGATAGCTTGTTGGAGAACCCCGGGCTTTCTGAAGAGTTGAACACTTTTGCCACCAGGCTGCTCGCCCCATTAATCGAGCATGACGCCGCCGGCGGTTTGCACCTCACCGAAACCTTCGTACTGGCGCAGACGCTTGGTTCGATACAGGCGGCGGCCGATCGACTGGGTGTGCATGTCAACACCATTCGCTACCGGCTCCATCGAGCAGAAGATATCCTGGGCATTGATCAGACTTCGCCAAAAGAGCAGACGGCCCTGGCGCTGGCAGCCTTCTCATGGATGCGTTTCCATCCATCAGAGCAGGCGCAATTGTAAGCAACGCTTTCCCCACTATTGTTCGATAGAACAATTTATCTCCATGAATTTGTAGGCGAAAACATTGTCTACTGTGCTTCCTTTCACTTACAATATCGCCGCGTGTGTGAAAGGAGTGTGTCATGTCAATTCAGACGAATAGAGTTGCTTTTCCTGCATCAAGGAAATCGGACGCGGCTGCCATTATGGCGCGCCTGGAGCGCATTCCAATCTGGTCGCTCCCGAACCTGACCATCGCTATCATCGGGTTGGGGTTCCTTTTCACATTCTTTGACATAGGGGACATCAATGTTTCCTTTATCCAGACATGCGTGCAAATTGTTCCAGGCTGTCTTCCCCAGATTGCCAGTAGATATCTCGGCCTGCCAGTCCTGATGAATCTGGTCGGCTATGTCCTCGGCGCGCTCGTCCTCAGCCCATTCGCGGATCGGTTCGGCAGAAGAGATATGATGATCATTACCATGGTGATTACCGGCCTCGGCTCTCTTCTCACTGTCTTCGTGGGAGACTATACGAATTTTGTCCTGGCCCGCACCATCACCGGCATTGGCGTTGGAGCCGACCTGGCGCTTGTCAACACCTACATCAATGAAGTCGCTCCCACAGTGGGGCGCGTCAAATATACCTCGCTCATTTTCATCATAGCCAGCGTGGGGAGTTCGCTGGGTGTCTTCCTGGGATTGTACCTGACGACGCCAGCCACCCCGTTTCCATTCGGCCTGCCCTTTGCCATCGCCACGCTCCATTTCATCAATGGATGGCGCATCATGTATGGTATAGGAGCCTCGCTGGCGGTTGTCGGACTGCTGCTGCGTTTTTTTAGTTTGCCTGAATCTCCTCGCTGGCTCATCTCGCAGGGTCGCCTCTCCGCGGCGGATCGGGTCGTGTCTAACATGGAGGAAAAGGCGCTTACCCGCATGCGAGAGCTGCCTGCCGTTACGCCCGCACCCCCGGTTCGCACGCTGGCTCGCGGCACGGGGTACCGCGAAATCTTCAGCAATGCACTCTATTTCAAACGCACTATTCTCCTACTGGTCATCTGGTTGCTGGGCTACATCACTGTCTACTCCTATATCGCGGGTTTCACGGTTCTGCTAACCGCGCTAGGGTACCCCCCGGCAGAGGCAGGACTTATCGCGTCTCTAAGCATCACTGGCGGCCTGGCCAGTGGGTTCATAGCCTACGCCTTTGGGGAAAGACTCGAGAGAAAGTTCTGGCTCCCTATTTCAGCCGCGCTGTCGTTGGCTGGAGGCGTCGTCATCGCCGTGAGTGGCGGCAACTTTGGCATTACGCTGCTAGGGGCTTTTGTGCTTACGCTGGGAAGCTATCTCTGGCTCCCTGTCACTTACTCGTGGTCGACGGAGAACTATCCCACCAGGGCGCGAGCGAGTGGGTTTGCGCTGGTAGATGGGATCGGGCATGTGGGAGGAGGCATCGGCGTGACCTACGTTGTCTCACTCGTCTTCAGATTAGGGCCGTTGGGAACGTTTGTGCTGGTTGGAAGTTTTCTCCTGATTGCCGCCTGGCTTGCGCAGTTTGGACCCGAAACACGGCGCAAGCGATTAGACGAAGTTTCACCGTAAGCGCCTTCTCAGGTGATACTCGTCGCCCAATTCGTTTGAGGGTAGTTGTGTTCTCTGTGTTCTCTGCATTCTATCCGATGGACAAAAGGAACTGATATGCTGGCTGCTGGGCCAGGAAAGATGAGGGAGAGATATGCATTGTCCTCGTTGTCTGTCTGAGGAAAACCCGGTCAATGGGAAATGCTCGCGTTGCGGCTATAGCCTGGCGCAAGGGTCTTCCGGTTCAATTCGGGTAGCTACTACTCGTTTTGCGCCCTCTTCCCAGTTTAACAAGTCGTATGCGTTAAATCGGGGCGATACACTATCCGAGGGGCGTTATCGTATTCTCAAGCAGGTTTCCCTGCCAGAATCACAACAGGGGCAAGGTACAGCGTGGTTAGCGGCTGATGCACAGGTATCTCGACGTCAAGTCGTGATTCGCCAGATTGTTGTACCCCAGGCTATGGCGAGGGCTTCTTCAGCGGAACAGATAGCAACCGAGGCGATGCAGCGCTTGCAGGATTTGGGAAGGTATGAAGGATTTCCCAAAGTAATTGATTATTTCAGTAATCAGATGGCGTATTTCATGGTAATGCTCAATCCAGAAGGCGAAAGCCTCGCAACGCTGCTCAAGCTTCAGAGCGGTGCCTTGCCAGAACGGACGGTTGCGGAATATGGCTATCAAGCCTGTGGTTTGTTGTCTCATCTGCTGAATTGGCAACCGCCCATCGTGCATGGCTCGATCAGCCCGGAGACCATCATCATCAGCCACGATGGGCAGCGCGCAGCGCTCATCCACCTGCCGCCCTTCCGACCGGTCTTGCCGTTCACAAGTGGGGAGATGACCTCATCAGGATATTATGCTCCAGAGCAGGTACGTGGCGAGGTTGACCCATCATCCGATCTCTACTCATTAGCGGCCACTATGCATCACGCGGTCACAGGCTATGATCCACACGAGCGTCTCACCTTTTTCCATCCTCCGGCACGACGCCTCAATCCAGCAGTCACCGCGCAAATGGAGATGATCCTTGCGCGACAGCTAAGCCTCTCGAAGTCACAACGCTACGCGCATCCCGCCGAAATGCAGAAAGACCTCGCCACTTTGCTTGCATCCTATCCAGATCCAACCGGCGGCGAGCCTCCGGCATTCGTTACTGACCCCCTTCGTCTCAGTTCTTCGCAATTGCGCGAGCAGACTCGCAGCAATACCTTGCTCAACATGGGGGTTTTTGCTGCCATTGGCGTGCTATTGCTGATTGGCGTACTTTTTGCCATTCTACGCCTTTAACGGGTTTCACTCCCAAATGCCAGCACTTTGAGAAGCCTTGCCCGCGCATATGCCCGAATTGCATCTCTTCCTCTTGCATGATACAATTCCGCCAGGAAACCTCAACGGGCGCGCCTACACCATGCAGAGGAAGAACATGAACTGGCAGTCGATATGGGAGCGACAGCAGACGCGACGTGATGCGCTCCGCACGCTTGGCACGCTCGCCGCGATGGGTGTCGCGCTCGATGCCTGCGGCCCCGGCGATGATAATACCAATCCCACACCGACCGGCGCGCCCCAGGGCAGTCTCAACTCCATCAATCACGTTGTGATTGCCATCCAGGAAAATCACTCTTTCGACACCTATTATGGGTATTATCCCAGGGCCGGCTCGTTCGGCGTACCCGCCAGCTACGCCGTGCCGGACGGCAAGGGCGGCAAGCTCAAGCCGCACCATCTCACCTCGCTGGTTCCGGCCAACATCAACCACGACTGGCAGAGCATTCACCGCGAGTGGAACAACGGCGCGATGGACGGCTTCTACGTTGTCGATGGCGCTACCGCGATGGGCTACTATGATGGCTCCGACCTGAAATATTACTACGCGCTGGCGGGAGCCTTCACGCTGTGCGGCAACTACTTCTGCTACCAGCTCGGCCCGACGCTGCCCAATCGCCTCGCGTTGTGGGCGGGCACGTCCGGCGGTATCACCACCGGCAGCGCCATACCGCGCGCCAGCCTGGATTATCCGACCATCGTCGATGTGCTCGACGCGCATAATGTCACCTGGAAGTGCTACAATCTCGGAACGGCGTTGGGCAGCGTGCCTGAAATCGAGTTCTTCAACCCGCTACCCTTCTTCAAGAAGTGGCAGACCGACCGTAGACTGTTCTACACCGAGATCGATTATCATCTCGACCTGCACAACAATACCCTGCCACAGGTTTCGTTCATCATCTCCGATGGCCTGTTCAGCGAGCACCCTCCCGTGCCTATCGGGCTGGGGCAATCGAAGATGAGCAGCATCATCAGCGCGCTGATCGGCTCGTCGTCCTGGACAGGCTCCGTGCTGTTCCTGACCTACGACGAGGGCGGCGGCTTCTTCGACCACGTCGCGCCGCCGCAGGTGGACGCCTATGGCCCGGGGATGCGCGTGCCAATGCTGGTAGTGTCGCCCTGGGTCAAACGCGGCTACGTCTCAGGCCAGCTTTACGAGCACGCCTCGATGCTCAAGTTCATCGAGCGGCGCTTTGGCCTGCCCACGCTCGCCAGCGTCAACCACCAGTTCGACAGCTCAACGCCGAGCAAATACAATGACGCCGCCATCGGCAAAAACTCCGGCCCGCCCGCGCCCCCGCGCGACGGCCTGGCGCAAATTGGAGATTTTCTGGAAGCCTTCGATTTTACACAGAACCCGGCGTACAAACCCGTATTGTAGGGGCGACCCTCGCGGTTACCCGCCACCCGCCCGATTGCCGCGAATGGTGATGGCGAGCGCGAAGGCGAAATTGGCGTTACAGCGAGCCAGGAAGGGCGACCGCGAGGGTCGCCCCTACAAAGATACGGAATTGATTAGCAGAGAGAGAGGTGCAACATGATTGATCCAGCATTCGTCAATTGGGTCATGCAGGGGCTTTCGCAATTGTTGCCGGTGGTAGGCGGCGGCATCGGCGGAGCCGTCGTGACAGGTATCGGCACGGATGCCTACAACAAGACAAAGGAGCAGGCCGGTCGCCTGCTGGATGCTATTCGCCACCGCTTCTCGAAAGAACAAGATGGGGGGAGCGCAACACAGGCGCTGCAAACCTACGTGAGCGGTGATCGTGACTTCGAGGGTGTCGTCAGGACGAAACTGGAGCGCGCCCTGAACGAAGACCCGGCCTTCGCCGCCCAACTGCTCGCCATCATGCGCGATGGCCCCCTGCAATCGCTAATCGTCGGCGAGGAGGCCAGGGCCAGCGACATCGACATGTCCAACAGCGCGGGCATTGGCACACAGACCATCCAGACCGGCCATAAATCGCAGGTGGAAAGGGTCAAAATGAACATCACACCGCCCGATTAACCCCGTTCGTTGTTCTATCATCGCCCCATCCGTAGGGGCGGGGGCTGTGGTGGATGTGGGGAGGGGACGCTTGCGTCGCCCTTGTCGGTACACGTCGATACAAATCATGATAATGGACACGAGGAAAATCTATGTCGCAGCCACTCTTCGTCACGCCGCCGTTCGTCGGACGCGAGCGAGAGCAACGCGCCTACCGGCAGATGCTCGCGCAGGTCTCTCCGTGGGTGATGATCGTCACCGGGCAGGGTGGCCTGGGCAAGAGCGCGCTGCTGCGCCATCTCGCCACGCAGACGCCGCACGATACTCACGTCGTCGCGTTAAACTTTGCCGTGCCTGGCCTGCGTATCGACGCCCTTAACATCTTGCAAGAACTTTCCGGCCAGCTTGCCGCGCAGTGCGATCCGGCTATGGCGAAAGCCTTCGAGCAGAGCTTGCAAGCAGGCAGGGAGAAGCTCTCCAAACTCGTCGAGCAGATGAGCCAGAGTATTGTGGTGGGAGACGCGGCCAGCTTGCAGGGCGCGAACCTCAATATGGGCGTCAACATCGAGGCCATGCGCGAGCAGCGCCGCCAGGTGCGCGAGATGGTGATGACAGCATTCTACACCCAGCTTGCTACCTTCCGACCTGCGCGTCTCGTGCTCTTGTTCGACACCTGTGAATGGCTGAGCGAAGGCGATGGCCTGGAGATGGGCAGGTGGGTTATGGACGAACTGCTGCCCGGTATCCACGAGCGGCTAACCCGTGCGCGTCGCTCCTGCATCGCCGTGATCGCCAGCCGCGTATCTCCGCCGCTTACCGTAGTGGAGAGGCAAGACCGTGTCTCGCTGGGCCTTCCCATGCTCGATCAGCCGGCGGTACATGCCTACCTGGAACAACTGGGAATGCAGGACGCTGCCCTGCGCCGGCGCGCCTTCGAGATTACGCGCGGCCATGCCCTGTGCGTCGCCATCATCGGCGATCTCTGGCTGAGTCAAGGCGACCATCCCTTCACGCTGGCCGACCTGCCGGAGATGCGAGCGCAGTTCACCGAGAAAGCCTTGATCGAGTATATTCAGGATCGCCTGGACAAACGCCTCGCCTCGCCCTACAAAGAACTGACGCGCTACGGCGTGCTGCTGCGCGGCTTCGACCTGCCCATGCTGCAATCCGTCTTCCCCGAGCTACTCGCCAACGAGCAAGCCCTCGACACCTGGCGCGCCTTCATCGCCTATCCTTATATCGAATCGCTCAGCAACCACCACTACGTCCTGCACGATCTGTTGCGCGAAATCCAGGCCGCCGAAATACGCGAGCAGCAGCCCGACAAATGGCAACTCTACCACAAACGCGCCCTGGACGCTCTCAGCCAGCAAGCGTCCCGCATGCCGGATTGGTATTACCATGCCATCGCTTATGATGAAGAAGCAGGTATGTTGGAGTGGTGGAAAGCAGTTGAGAATGCGCGAAACTTCGGGACAAGCGAGGAGTGCAGCGTCCTGCTCCAGGTAGTGCGTGACGGAACATTATACCTTTCAGTCATCAATCTTGGTAAAAGTGCTTTCCAGGAAGGTGAGTTTTATCGTCGCATGACGGAGATGGATGAGGCGCTTCGCTGCTACTATGAAGCCTTGCCGTTGTTCCGGCAGGTGGGAGATCGCGTAGGGGAAGCCAACGTGCTGCGCGCGATGGGGGACGTGCAGCAGTTCCGCAAGGAGCTAGAGGAGGCGATGCAGTCGTATGAGCAGGCGTTGGGCTTGTACCGGCAGGTGGGGTCTCGCGTAGGGGAAGCCAACGTGCTGCAAGCGATGGGGGACGTGCAGCAGTTCCGCAAGGAGCTAGAGGAGGCGATGCAGTCGTATGAGCAGGCGTTGGGCTTGTACCGGCAGGTGGGGTCTCGCGTAGGGGAAGCCAACGTGCTGCGCGCGATGGGGGACGTGCAGCAGTTCCGCAAGGAGCTAGAGGAGGCGATGCAGTCGTATGAGCAGGCGTTGGGCTTGTACCGGCAGGTGGGGTCTCGCGTAGGGGAAGCCAACGTGCTGCAAGCGATGGGGGACGTGCAGCAGTTCCGCAAGGAGCTAGAGGAAGCGATGCAGTCGTATGAGCAGGCGTTGGGCTTGTACCGGCAGGTGGGGTCTCGCGTAGGGGAAGCCAACGTGCGCAAAGCGATGGGGGATGTGCAGCGGTTCCGCGATGAGTACGAGGGGGCGATGCAGGCGTATGAGCAGGCGTTGGGTTTGTTCCGGCAGGTAGGGTCTCGCGTAGGGGAAGCCAACGTGCTGCAAGCGATGGGGGACGTGCAGCAGTTCCGCAAGGAGCTAGAGGAGGCGATGCAGTCGTATGAGCAGGCGTTGGGCTTGTACCGGCAGGTGGGGTCTCGCGTAGGGGAAGCCAACGTGCGCAAAGCGATGGGGGATGTGCAGCGGTTCCGCGATGAGTACGAGGGGGCGATGCAGGCGTATGAGCAGGCGTTGGGTTTGTTCCGGCAGGTGGGTTCTCGCTTAGGGGAAGCCAACTGTTACCTGGCGCAGGGGCGCGTGGCTTTGCAGCGCGAAGATGTTCAAAACGCGCTTGCTTTACATGACAATGCCTACCAGTTGTATAAGGCTATCGGACATCGCTACAGCCAGGCGCGCTTGCTGTATTATCGCTCCTATGTCTATGAAGCAATGAAAGACGGGCCACACGCGCTGGAAGATGCTCAGCTGGCGCTGGTCGAGATGCAAAAGATCAATGTGCCTTTCATAAGCACGTTTCAGCGCAGGGTTGATGAACTGAAAGGTATTATGAATTTTAACGACCAAGAGCGGCCAGGTTGAGGTGTCATTCTGAGCGAAGCGAAGAATCTCTCAGGGGACGACGATTCAAATTCTTCGCTTCGCTCAGAATGACATGACAGGACTTAGTCGTCAAAGTTCGTCATCGCGTCTCTACAAACGCCCGCTCAGAATGACATGACAGGACTTAGTCGTCAAAGTTCGTCATCGCGTCTCTACAAACGCCCGGTCAATTTGTTCATCCTCATCATCGCGTTCGTACAAAATTATCCCCCACCCGGCACTGGCACCTGCACGGGCAGCGAGAAGCCCCAGTTCAGCAGCGTTTTGGCGTCGATGAAGCGGTGGGCTTCGTCGGTGCTGTGCAGCACGACGCCGAGCAGGTGGTGGCCATTGCGCGTGGCGGAGAAGACCAGGCAGGCCCCCGCCTCGACGGTGAAGCCGGTTTTGATGCCCGTCGCCCCTGGGTAGCCCGACAGCAGCATGTTGATGTTCGTCCAGTGATAGGGGTGATTCGTAGCGGTGGCCGGAACATTGAATGTTTTTGTGGCGACGAGCTGCGCGAAGAGGGGGATAGACATGGCGTCGCGCGCCAGCCGCACGAGATCGTAGGCCGTCGTGTAGTGGCCGGCAATGGGGTTGCCGCTGGCGTCGTAGTAGGTCAGGCCGTCGGGGTTGTAGTAGTGCGTCTGGTAGAGTTGCAGGCGGTAGGCGTAGAGGTTCATCAATTTAACGAAGTTCTGGCTTGTGCCGCTGATGGCGTCGGCGATAGCTATTGCCGCGTCGTCGCCGGAGGGCAGCATCATCCCGTAGAGCAGGTCGCGCAGCGTCAGTTCGTCACCCACGACCAGTCCCGCCGTGCTGCCGTTGTTGTTGGCGACCTCGTTGAAAGCATCCTGCTGGATGCGCACCACCGTGTTGAGGTCCGCTGTTTGAATAGCGATCAGCGCGGTCATGATCTTGGTGGTGCTGGCCATCGGCTGCGGGCGCTCGCCGTTCAGGTCGTAGAGGATGTTGCCGGTATCGCTATCCACCAGCATAGCCTCGTTGGCCGTGAGCGCCCCCGGCTGTCCCTTCGGCGTGAGCACCGGCGTCGGTTTAGGGGTTGGAGTTGGCGTGAAGGGCAGGAAGGTCGGAGATGGCAGCGCGTCAGGCTGTCCCGCGCTGCCAGACCCGCCAAAGAGCCGCGTCCCTAGCGGGGTGAAGGCGAAGACCGGAGCGGCGATTAGCAGGCACAACGCAAGTATCAGCAAAATAATGGCAATAGATCGACGTGTCATGCGTTGTTACTCTTCCTGTTCATTCCGATACTGCCTTGCCTCGATGGGGAGGGCGAGGCGACCCCTTACGGCTTTGCCCCATCTATGGCATACTGCTCGATGGGGAGGGCGACCGCAAGGACTTGCACGGGTAGGTTTTTACAAAGCCAATCCCCGTAGTTGTCACTCTGAGCGCAGCGAAGAATCTTCACCGTTCGTGGACTGCTGCATGTCATTCTGAGCGCAGCGAAGAATCTTCACGCCACAGCAAGAGATTCTTCGCTGCGCTCAGAATGACATGCAGCAGAATCGGTGTCAGACAAAAAACCTACCCGCGCGTCGCCCTTCCTGCTTTACCTTCTTTATCCCCAAAATCGTATCTTCCTACGATATCGATGCCTCTTCCACCGCCTGCGGCCATTGCTTGTGGTAGTCGGTGACGCGCTCGAAGGCGTCTGCTACGCGCAGGATGGTGTGCTCGGCGAAGACGTTGCCCAGGATTTGTAGGCCAACGGGCAGGCCCTGGCTGAAGCCGCCGGGGATGGAGACGCCGCATATGCCAGCGAGATTGGCCGGGATGGTGAATACGTCCTGCAAGTACATCTCGTAGGGGTCGGTGATCTCGCCGATCTTGAAGGCGACCGAGGGCGAGGCCGGGCTGACCAGCACGTCGAACTTCTCGAAGGCGCGCGTGAAGTCCCCGGTGATGAGCGAGCGCACCTTCTCGGCCTGCTTGTAGTAGGCGTCGTAGTAGCCGGAGGAGAGCGCGTAGGTGCCGAGCATGATGCGGCGCTTGACCTCCTGGCCGAACCCGAACTGGCGCGTCTTCTCCAGCGCCTCCCACATCTCGCCGGTGTCGCGGTAGGAGTAGCCGTACTTCACGCCGTCGTAGCGCGCAAGGTTGGCGCTGGCCTCCGCCGGGGCGATGATGTAGTAGACCGGCACTCCGTATTTCGTGTGCGGCAGCGAGACCTCCTCGACGGTCGCGCCCAGCTCGCGCAGTTTCTCGATGTCGGCGCGCACGGCCTGTTCCACGCCCGGTTGCGTGCCCTCGACCCAGTATTCCACCGGCACGCCGATGCGTAGACCGCGAATGTCGCCCGTCAGCGCGTAGCTGTAGTCGGGAACCGGCGCGGGCGCGCTGGTCGAGTCGAGGTCGTCATGCCCGGCGATGGCTTGCAGGATCAGCGCGGCGTCGCGTGCGTCGCGCGCGAAGGGGCCGATCTGGTCGAGCGACGAGGCGAATGCCACCAGCCCGAAACGCGAGACGCGCCCATAGGTTGGTTTGAAGCCAACGACGTTGCACAGCGCGCCGGGTTGGCGGATCGAGCCGCCCGTGTCGCTGCCCAGCGCGCCCATAGCCATGCCTGCCGCGACCGCTGCCGCGGAGCCGCCGCTGCTGCCGCCGGGAGCGCGCTGCAGGTCCCAGGGATTTTGCGTGGTGAAGAAGGCCGAGTGCTCCGTCGAGGAACCCATGGCGAACTCGTCCATGTTGGTCTTGCCCAGCATGACGATTCCCGCGGCGTTCAGGCGATTCATGACCGTCGCGTCGTAGGGCGGCTTGAAGTCTTTAAGCATGTTCGAGCCGCAGGTGGTGTTGATGCCCTTCGTGCTGATGACATCCTTGATCGCCAGGGGAATGCCGGTCAGCGGGGAGACGGTCGCGCCGCTCGAAAAGCGCCGGTCGGCCTCAGCCGCCTGCCTGAGCGCGAGATCGTCGGTCACGAGCGTGTAGGCTTTGACCTTGCCGTCCACCTCGCGTATGCGGTCGAGATGCGCGCGTGTCAGTTCCACTGAAGAGACCTGGCGCGAGCGCAACATCTCGCCCGCTTCGTGTATGCTCAGTTTATAGAGTTCGGTCATGTTGCTATACCTCCTCCAACACCGCACGCACTTTGAGGCAGTTGTCTTCCTGGTCGGGCGCGTTCGCCAGCAGCGCTTCGGGCGGGTAGGACGGCTGCGGGATGTCCTGGCGCATGATCGATTTGAGGCGCGAGGCGTGTGCTGTCGGGGAGACGCCGCTCACATCCACTTCCTGCAAGATAGCTATATTCTCTAGTATCACGGAAAGCTGGTTCCCGAATGTCTCGATATCTTCTTCGGTCATGCCTAAACGCGCCAGTTTCGCAACATGGATCACGGTTTCGCGGTCAATCATCGTCTTCCTCTTCTGTATTGCGGCAAAAGTTCCTGCATCAGGACGCGGCTATTGTAGCATGATAAGCCCAAAAAAGTCGAATCATACGGGAAACTTGGGCATTTAAACTACAATCACCCGTAGGGGCCGGTTTACCGCGCCCATCAGCCCATTTATGGGCGCGTCTCCTCGCTGTATTCGTTTGCCAATGTCACTCAGGTCTACGTCTCGCGCCCATAAATGGGCTGATGGGCGCGGTAAACCGGCCCCTACGGTGGTTGGGAGAGCGTTAACGTTAGTGGTTGGGAGGGCATTACCCCCGGTGGTCGGGAGGGGATTACCACCGCACGTGGAAGCCGCTGAGGTATTCGGTGGGGGTGTGCCACGTGGCGCGCACGTCGCGCACGCGCGCGGCGGAGGGTCCTTGCCAGAGCAGTGCGAGCAGGCGCTCCAGCGCGGGGCGCGGCCCCTGCGCCCGCACCTCGACGCTGCCATCGCTCTCGTTGCGGGTGTACCCGCGCAGGCCGAGTGCCTGTGCCTTGTGTATGACGAAGTAGCGGAAACCTACGCCCTGCACCTGTCCAGAGACGTAGGCGTGCAGTTCTTCATTGGGAGTGTCAGCAGGTTCGTTCATAAAGGGCATGATAGCACATTCAGTCTATTTTCAGAATAGTGTGGCAACATGATGATAAATGTTCAGATTTGTGCAATGATTCGCATCCTAATAGCGTAGTAGTATACACAACGATAATCGTGCCAGGTTGTGCTTAATTTCTCCTTTTCGCCAGGTTACGCACGTGGTACACTATGCATAGTCTCAAGTATGTCACCTGGGCGCGGGTGTAACAGTACAATGAAGTTCGTCAGAGAACCGGAGAGCAATGTATGCAGCCAATACAAGACCTCGCAAGCGCAGTACAGCGAGTGGTTCACAATGTTGAAAAGGTGATTGTTGGAAAAGCCGAGCCGGTCGCCTTCAGCCTGATTGCCGTGATCTGCCGGGGGCATGTCTTGATCGAAGATGTGCCGGGCGTGGGCAAAACTGTTCTTACCAAAGCCATCGCCCGGTCAATCGGCTGCACGTTCAAGCGCATTCAATTCACTCCCGACCTTTTGCCGAGCGATGTGACCGGCATCTCCATCTATAACCAGAAGACCAGCAATTTCGAGTTTCGCCCCGGACCAATTCTGGCGCAGATAGTGCTGGCGGACGAGATCAACCGCGCCACGCCGAAGACCCAATCGGCGCTGCTGGAGGCGATGGAAGAGAATCAGATCACCGTCGATGGCATCACGCATCTTCTGCCGGAGCCGTTCATGGTCATGGCGACGCAGAACCCCATCGAATACGAAGGTACCTTTCCCCTGCCGGAGGCGCAGCTTGACCGTTTCATGATGAATATCAAGCTTGGCTACCCCAAACCAGCCGACGAGATGAACATCCTCGACTCGCACCAGTTCCATCACCCGCTGGACGACCTGGAGCAGATCATGACTGCCGAAGAGCTGGTGCAGATTCAGCAGCAGGTACGCGCTATCCATGTTGACCCTTCTATCCGTGAATATATCGTCTCCATCTCCAACGCCACGCGCAGCCACGCCAATATCTACCTGGGAGCAAGCCCGCGTGGCTCGCTGGCGCTGTATCGCGGCTCGCAGGCCCTGGCCGCCATGCGCGGGCGTGGCTACGTTATTCCCGACGACGTGAAGTTGCTTGTCAAGCCCACACTGGCGCACCGCATCATCGTCACGCCGGCGGCGCGCGTGCGCTCGATCACGTCTACCGCCGTTCTGGAGGAAATCATGCAGAGCGTCCCTGTTCCCGGCGCGTGGGTCGGTGGTGGAAAGGGGCGCTAGTCTATGCGCCCCTGGCAAGCCATCCTCCTCATCATCATCCTGGCTTTTTTCGCCGTCAGCAGTGGGTGGCACCCGCTCTACATCCTGATGTATGTGTTGCTGTGCCTGCTGATCCTGGCCTGGGTGTGGTCTCGCTACAGCCTGCGCCAGATGGTCTTTCGCCGCACCTCGGCCAGCGGGCGCGTGCAGGTGGGCGAGACCTTCGAGGAGCGCCTGATGCTCGATAACCTGAGCGCGCTGCCCAAGCTGTGGGTGCAGATCGCCGACGGCTCGACGCTGCCAGGACACCGCGCCGGATATGTCGCAAGCATGGGCGGGCGCAAGCGCGCCACGTGGCGCGCTCGTACTGTCTGCAAGCAGCGCGGGCGGTTCCAGCTCGGGCCGGTGGTGGCGACCAGCGGCGATCCGTTCGGCATGTTCCGGCGGCGCATCGTGCTGACGGAACAGCGCGAGATGCTGGTGCTGCCGCGCGTGCTGCCCATCACCAACTTCGTGCTCTTTTCCGGCGGCCTACCAGGGCGTGGTCGTACCTCGCGCCGCGCGCTTCAGACCACCACCAACGCCAACACGATCCGCGAATATATCTCCGGCGACGCGTTGAATCGCATCCACTGGCGTTCCAGCGCGCACTACAATAAGTTAATGGTGAAGGAAT
Source organism: uncultured Chloroflexia bacterium (assembly GCA_963731975.1). Classification (GTDB taxonomy): domain Bacteria; phylum Chloroflexota; class Ktedonobacteria; order Ktedonobacterales; family Ktedonobacteraceae; genus CAVSXS01. The sequence continues at coordinate 857,089 of CAVSXS010000001.1, forward strand.
TCGACCTTGACCCGGCTATGGATGTCTGGATACTACTCGACCTGCACGATGAGGTGCAGGCGGGCGAGGGCGAGCATTCGACCGAGGAATACGGCGTGACGATTGCCGCCACGATTGCCAGCTACTTGCTGCGCCAGGACCTGTCGTTGGGCATGATCGTCAACGCGGAGGGGCGCGAGTTTCTCTCACTCGATCGCGGCGACAGGCAGATCGAGCGCGTGCTGGAGCTGCTGGCGGTGGTGAAGGCCGGGCCGGGGCCTGATCTGAAAGAGTCATTGGCTTTAGATGCCCTGCATTTTGGTCGTAATACCGTTGCCATCATTATCACGCCGTCGCTCTCGCGCGACTGGCACGATGGCGTTCGCCATTTGCAGCGGCGCGGCGTGCAGGTAGCGGTCATCGGATTGGATGCCGCGTCATTCGAAAATACACCGGCGGATGAAGATACACTGGCGCTTCTCGAAGGCGCTAACATCCCGGTGCTGCGTGTTAAAAGTGAAACATCGATCTCCGAGGTGCTTGAGAAAGACCCGGAGGCACGCTACGCACTTCGGAGGTGAGGCCTATGAGGGATGCATCTGTTGAACGGCTCTCCAATCTAATAAGCGATCCGCGTCAGGATACCGGCGATTCCGGGAAGAAGAATCGATTGCAGCCGCGCAATGCGCTGTCGCACGTCCATATACAACTGGCTGAGGGCTGGTTTTCGCTTTTCCTGCTGCTCGTCATTGTGTACAGCACCATCTGGAGCGTGCAGGCCGCGGGGTGGGCCAATAACCTGAACATCTTGACGCTGACGACTGCGTTGGGACTGCTGATCGGCGTCATCGCCGCCAAGCAGCGCCGCTGGCCGCGCCTGCCGGTTCATGTACTGGTGGTAGTCGGCGGCTTGCTGCTGGCGTTCTGGCAAACAGCGGGAGCGGACTACAACGGGAGCGTCGTGGCGCTGGCGAATGGGATACACCTCTGGATTACGCTGGCCCTGAACGGCGGAACGAGCGCCGACGACTCCATCTTCCTCTTCTTCATCACCGCGCTAGGCTTCTTGCTGGCCTACACCAGCGCGTGGCTGCTCTACCGCACTCGCAAGCCCTGGTTGATGATTCTCGCCAACGCCGTTGTGCTGCTCATCAACCTGAGCAACATCGACCCGGCCTACATCGTCTTCCTGGTGGTGTTTCTGGTGGCTTCGTTGCTTCTGCTGCTGCGCTTCAACCTGTACGAGTCGTCGGTGCGCTGGAAACGTATGGGGCTGCGTACCTCGGATGACCTGGGCTGGGAATTCATGCAAGCCGGGGCAATGATCTCCATAGGTATCTTGATACTCACCTGGGTGCTGCCCTGGGGCTATATCAATGACACCGCCGCGCAGGTGTGGAGCGCCGACAACAACCCCTGGGTCATCCTGGAGAATACCTGGAATCGCCTGGCTGCCATCACCGGGGGCTATAACCCTGCCAACCACGGCAGTTTTGCCGATACGCTCGTGCTGGGCGGCAATCCGAACCTGACCAACGATATCGTGTTCAAGGTAACATCCGACGACGGCACGCAGTACCTCGAAACGCTCAGCTACGATACCTACGATGGTCGAAGCTGGTCGAACGGCGCCACGGGTGTAACCACCATCAAAGCGGGCGACATCAACTATGACTCGGCGCTATCCTTGCGCGCCATCAAGCAACAGGTCGAGGTGGTCAATCCACCAGGCGAACAAAATGCCTACTTGCTCGGCGCGTCGCAGTTCGTCACGACGGATCAGCCGGCAGAGGTCGTGACGCGCAAGTCCGATGGGACGCTCGTAGCCTGGATACGCACAAACGGCAAGCTGGCTACGGGTAACAAATATACGGTAACATCCTACGTTTCGGCAGCCGATGTGACCACGCTGGAGACGGTTCCCTTACCTAAAGACGCTCCAAGCTTCACACCGAACCCGGATCTGCCCGATCTCGCGCCTCCAGATGGGTATTTCGATCCTGCCACTTTACGTACCTACACGCAGCTTCCAACTCATCTCGATCCCAGGATACGCTTAAAAGCCTTGCAGGTTACAGCCAGCGCGAAAACCATGTACGACAAGGTGTCTGCCCTGGAGTCTTTCCTGCGCAGTAACTATACCTACGACACGAACATCAATCTTCCGCCTGGCGCGGAGGGCGTTTCCTGGTTCCTGTTCGATAGCGGCAAGGGCTTCTGCAACTACTTTGCGACAGCTATGGCGGTCATGGCGCGCGAACTGGGGTTGCCGGCTCGCGTCGTGACAGGATACACGAACGGAACCTATGATGCGAAAACGAAACAGTGGACCGTGCGCGGCTCCGACGCCCATGCCTGGACGCAGGTATACTTCGCGCAGTACGGCTGGGTCAATTTCGAGCCATCTGCCACCTTCGCTACCTTTACGCGTCCCCAGCGCACGGTTAACAGCGTGCCGCAGGTACCAAATAGCTCTGGCACTACTTCTGGTAAAACGACTACCAAACCACGCAATGACCTCAACCTGCAAGGCGACACCGGCGTGGGGCTGCCTCTCGGAGGCACAGGAAGCGTCGGCGCGCAGGTGCGGGAGGATGTCGAAATTGTACTACTGGCGCTGATCGTCTTCATCGCCGGCGGGCTGCTTTACTTCAGACTGTGGTGGCGTCGCCTCTACCGGGGGTATGGCCTTTCCGCGCAGGTGTTCGGGCGCATGTCTACCCTGGCGAACTGGGCCGGAATTTCCCCGAAGCGCTCACAAACGCCCTACGAGTACGCCCATACACTGTCAGAAACCGTACCAGACTCGGCGGTGACGATTGAGCGGCTGGGCGACATCTACGTGCGCGACCGCTGGGCCGATCCCGCCAGCGCGGACCACCCGCGAAGGACTGGCGAGGTGGGCGAACTGACCGGCCTGTGGGGAACGCTCCAGCCCCGGCTCTTCCTCTATGTCCTGCGGCACCCGCATTTCCTGCGTAAGGTCCCGGAAGGCGTAGGGAAGTTCATCAGCCAGCGCCGCGCCAGGCGCAAGCGCCACCGCGAAGAACTGAACGTCGGAGAATAGCATTACAGTACAGAAAGGTTGAAACAACATGAGTTGGGACCTGTTACGTGAAACCGCGCCATTCCTCATCGGCCTGTTACTGCCACCTCTGGTGATGCTTGCCCTGCGTCCCGGCTGGTCGGGGCGCGCCAAATTTCTGGCGGCGTTCGTGCCTGCCCTGGTGCTGGGCTTTTGCACTAGCGCACTGGCGGGCGAGCTGCTGGCGGGAATGCCCGACGGGCTGATAGCGGTCATGATCGACACCTCGCTTGTCTTCACCGGCTCCCAACTGGCCTATCGCCTGTTCTGGAAACCCGCCTTGGAGCCACGCCTGGCGCCCTGGACAGCAACAGACATGCAGCGCGTGCGCGTGCGCAAATAACCGCGTGCAAAAAACCGTAACCGGCAGCGTATATGCAATTGAAGGTGTCGAAAATTGCCCTTGACAAACCTTGAGTAGATTGCGTATACTCGCAACAGTGGTAATCGCAGAGCAACACTCTCGTGCTCTCATGAACTCAGGCAGCGAACCTGAGAAGCACCATTTTCGCAAATCTCTTGAAAGGAGATGGCAAGCATGGCTAGCATAACCAACCTGCCCGGCATGACCTGGCTGCCCAATGATTCTGTCTATCGTGGCCGTGCTGTGCCTATCGGCTGGGTGGCGCTTAGCATTACTGATGGCTATGGTACCTGCACTCGCATTGCCGGGCCTCGTCATGCCTTCGCCCAGGGTCGCATTATGCCCATCTCAAGGGGATCTCCACCTTTCTATGACAGTTAGGTGACAACAGAAGAGACTCCCCGAACCGTGGGCTACTGAGGCAAACGAAAATTCAGTCCCACGGTTTTTTATTGCGCTTTTTTACCAGGTGTCACCAGCACGTCTCAAGGACGAGCAGGAAAGGAATCGAACAAATGTTAAAGATGTGGGGAACAACTGACAAAGGTTGTCAGGTATAGCAGCGTATACTTTTCATGTCACGAAAGGAGCTAAGCTGGTGGCAATTCAACCCCTCGACGAACGAACTTTGACACAAGATATCATCATAGATCCGACCCAGAACGCCGTGGAGATCGTGGGCGTTTCGAAAGTGTTCAAAAAGTCCAGGCCGCTCTTCAAGCGCTTCAGGAAGCAGCAGAAAGCCAATGAGAAGCGCGAAGTGCGCGCCATCGACAACGTCTCGATGGTGGTGCAGCGGCGCGAGATCATGGGCATTCTCGGCGCGAACGGATCGGGGAAATCGACCCTGGTGCGTATGCTCTCGACCCTGCTGATCCCTGATACTGGCACGGTAAGTGTTTTCGGCTACGACGTGGTCAAGGACGAGCGCATGGTGCAGCGGATCATCAATCGCGTGAGCGTGGAGGCATCGTTCTTCAAAAAGCTCTCGCCTATGGAAAACCTGATCTACGCGGCGCGGCTCTACAACATGCCCGGCAAAGAGGCGCGCATCAAGATCCGCGACATCCTGGGCCGCCTGGGTATCCCTCAGGACCGCATCGGCCAGCCGTTGGAGAACATGTCGCGCGGAATGCAGCAGAAGGTCGCCATCGCGCGTGCCTTCCTGACCGCGCCTATCGTGCTGTTGCTGGACGAGCCGACGACGGGCCTCGACCCGCGTTCGAAGATCGATGTACAGACCTTTGTGCGCGAGCTGCGTGAGAAGCATGATGCCACCATCCTGATTACCACGCACGATATGGACGAGGCCGAGGCGCTGTGCGACCGCGTCGCCATCATCGACCAGGGGCGCATCGTAGCAATGGGCACCGTCGAAGAACTGAAGCAGGCCGTCATGGAGCGCATGGAGCGCACCACACCTGTCACTATGAACGAGGTGTTTATGCACTATACCGCCGCGCACCTCATCACCGACGAAGATATCGAACGCTACGGGAGCTGGGAGAAAGCCTTTGAAGCATTCGAGGCAAAGAAAGAGGAAGAGGACGAATAATGTCTTCAATGATGCATAGAGGGCGAGCATCTTACGCCTTCTTCGAACGAAACTGGAACCTGACCAGGCGCTACCTCGCGTGGGAGATCGTCTGGCTGATCTATAACATCGTCAATGCCCTGAGCGTCACCTACATCGGGAAAGCGGCTCAGTACCTGACGCATACCCAAATCGACACCAACTACCTCGTGCTGTACCTGTTGATCGGAACCGCCGTGTGGTCCTACCTCAGCGTCACGTTCGAGGGCGTCACCGATATGATAACCATCGAGCGCTGGGAGGGTACCATCGAGCACACCTTCATGGCTCCCATCTCGCGCTTCACGCACCTGATCGGTAGCTGCTGGTACGCGGTGGCACACGGCATCCTGTTCACCTTCGTGCAGTTGATTATCGTGGCTTCGTTCTTCAGCCTGGACCTGAGCCACGCCAACTACCTGACGGCGGTCTTCATGCTGCTGATGGGCAGCATCTCGTTTATCGGCTTCGGCATCGGCGCGTCAGTGTTGCCGCTGCTCTTCACCGAGCGCGGCTCGCAGATGTCGTACATCGTGCGCTCCGTCCTGCTGCTGATATCGGGTGTCTACTACCCGATCAACGTGCTGCCGGGCTGGATGCAGCCGCTGGCGAAGATCTCGCCCGCGACCTACGTGTTGCAAGGGCTGCGCTCGGCGCTGCTGAGCAACCAGGTGATCTGGTCGGCGGAGATCTGGGGCTACACCTGGCCGTTGATTCTGACCGGCATCATCAGCATCCCGGTGGGCGTCTTTCTCTTCCGGCAAGCCGAACAATTCGCGAAGCGCACCGGAAGGCTCAAGAGAAATGGCTAATAAGAAAGGAGAAACACACGTGACTTATACACTACCGCGAGGCTTGCTCGTGCGGCGTCCTACGATGGACGACCTGGAAGCCGTCGCTCGACTCATTGAAACCACCGATATCGCCGAAAATGGAGGCGCGGAGATCAACCTGGAAGACATGCGGAGCTACTGGAGCGGGCCGGATATCGACCTGGAGACCGACGCCTGGCTGGTGTTCACAGATACCGGACACTTGATCGGCTATGCCGACGCCGTACAGAGGCAGCACGCGAAGCTCTACTGTATGCTTCGCGTTCACCCCGACTACACTGGTCAGGGTATCGAGCAGTACTTGCTCGGCCTGGTCGAAGAGTGGTCGCAGGAGCAGCTACCGCTGGCAGCGCCGGAACTGCGTGTGACGCTTAACACGCAGGCCGGGGCCTCGTATGAACCCCTGAAGCAGCTCTTCGAGCGGGCGGGCTTCAGCGAGATTCGCCGCTCCTGGCGTATGGAGATCGACATGGAGGAATTGCCACCTGCCCCGGAATGGCCGGAGGGCGTCACAGTGCGCACCTTCGTGCCGGGCCAGGACGAGTGGGCGACCTTCAAAACCGTTGACACGGCTTTTGAAGATCATTTCGGCCATATGGCGGGTGTTTTCGAGGAGTGGAAGCACTGGATGGTCGAGCGCGACGACTTCTATCCATCGCTGTTCTTCCTGGCCTTCGAAGGCGAAGAGATGGCCGGATGCTCGCTCTGTTCCTATACGCAGGACAACCGGCAGGGCGATGGCTGGGTAAACACGCTGGCCGTCCTGCGCCCCTGGCGGCGCAAGGGACTTGGCATGGCGCTCTTACAGCACTCCTTCAGGGAGTTCTACCAACTCGGTAAGCGCCGCGTCGGGTTGGGAGTCGATGCACAAAATTTAACAGGTGCAACACGTCTATACCATAGAGCAGGTATGCATGTTGCGCGTGAGTATATCTCCTACGAGAAGGAGTTGCGTGCCGGTGTCGAACTGAGCACGCAGGCGATCAACGCCTAAACGGGAGGATGAACCGCTCTTCCCGCTTCTTCTCCTGGCGAAATGCAGAATGGAGAAACTGGCAATGTCTGTCCTGTTAACGAACTTAGTGGCTCGTACACCCAACATGGAGGATATGTACTCGATTGCAGAGCTGGTGGCAGCCTGTGACATTGCTGAACATGGGATCGCGGATAGTACGTCTGGTACGTCGGCACACCTGGCGTCTCGCTGGCAGCACGGCGACCTGCACCTGGAAACGGATGCCTGGGTGATCGTCGCAGGAAAACGGCAGTTCGTCGGATTCGGTTGTGTCTGGCATCGGGATTACGAGGAGTTTTACACGTTGATCTGCGTACACCAGCACTACCGCAAGCGCGGCATCGGCACGCTGCTGCTGCGGATGGCGGAGGATCGCGCAAGGCAGCTCATGCGCGACGCTCAACCCGGCTCGCGCGTGAGCTTGACAGGAGTCATCAGCGCGAAGAACGCCCAGGCGCGCAGCCTGTTCGAGCGCGAAGGCTACACCATGATACGCGAGTTCTGGAGTATCACGATGGAACTGGCGGAGTCACATGATGGCGTGGCGCATCCTGGCAAGATCACATTCGATGTAGATGTCGAGGATGGACGCCTGACCGGAGCGGAGCAACTCTTCGACCGGGAGGGCATCTACAGCTTGCGACAGTTCTGCGCCTACGAAAAAGAGTTGAGAGCATCTCTTCTTACAGACACAGACGAATGTGATGAGCAGGACATGCTGGTCTGCGTTCAGGAGTAATGCGTAGGGCAGCCTCATCTCAAAAGGCTGCCCCCGCTCTCAAGTACTACGGGAAGCAGGAGTGTCGTTACTTTTGTTTTCGCTGTGCCGTTGGGTATCATGGGGTGAAGTGGTGGATCATGGGGTAGCTTCGCGCAGAGAGGACGAAGTAGCACATGAATGTTCTGGGCACGCTGGTTCTGAGTGCAGCCGAAACTGGGGGACTGCGACCGCTGTACCTGCTGTTATTGTTGTTAGCGATTATACTCATTCTGGTAGGATGTATCACTGCGGTGGTCACATTGCGAAATCAACGGAAGAACGGTCAAATTGCGCTCTTTACCCTGGAACAACTGGATAGGGAAGACCTCTAAACTCTCCCGGCGCTCGGTCATCCCGCTCTTGCTGGGTACGTTCATCCTGCGCGCTAACGGTGGTGCCGGGTCGATCGTGCTTGGGCGTTTTCTCGCGCAGTTTTCTGCGGATCGCGGTCATCTGATTACCAGCATCCATGTGGGCCTGATCTCCGTGGCGTATTATGCCGTGGAACTCACGCTTGCCCCTGTGATGGGCGCATTGAGCGACCGCTGGGGACGGCGCGTATTTCTCGTCCTGGGTCCTCTTTTCGGCCTGGTGCAGGTGGCTCTGCTGATATTCACACCGGCAAAAAGTCCTTTTGCTTACCTGCTGGCTTTGCAACTGCTGGCCGGTGTCTCCTCGGCTATGCAGGTACCGGCAGTGCTGGGGTATCTCGCGGATTACACCACGCACGATCAATCGCTGCGAATGCGCATCATGAGCCTGTACGAACTGGCGACGAGTGGCGGGCTGGCGGTCGGCGTCGTGCTGGGCGGCTTCGCCTGGGATCATTTCGCGCGAGGCACCTTCGCGCTGCTCGCCGTGGGCTACCTGCTGGTTGCCTTTTGCATGTGGCTCGTTCCCGCCGTTTATCAGGTAGTGGAACGCGGTAAGGTGCGCGCCCTGGCCGAACGGTACTGGCGCATTGTGCGACAGCCGCGCCTCTTCATCTTCATTCCGGCCTGGATCAGCATCAGCGCGCTGGTCGGCATCTGGCTCAGTTCGCAACTTACCTTCATCCTCTCCTCGCCGCGCCACGACCCGAACCAGTTGTTGATGGGCAGCCTCAGCGCGCGTGGCAGCGGCGGCCATCTCAGCCTGGTGCTGGGTGCTTACGTGTTGTTCTTTGGTCTCTGCCTGCTCTTCTGGGCATTCTTCATGAACCGCACGCCTCGCCTGCTGCTTATGCTGGCCTCAATCACCGGTGTCTACATCGCCTGCATCTCCCTGGCTGGCCTCAATCATACCCCTGGCTCGAACACCATGTGGATCGCCATCTGGGTGGCACTGCTCTTCGTCGGTGTCTTCGCCGAGAGCAGTTTTGCGCCCGCGGCCCTGGCTTATCTCGCCGATATCTCCGAGGATGCCGCCAGGGATAGAGGCTTGCTCATGGGACTTTATTCCGTGTTCCTGGGTTTGGGTCAGTTGCTCGGAAACGGATTGGGTGGGGTATTTGCCCAGGTCTGGGGCTTCGACGGCTTGATCTACCTGACCGCTATTCTAGCATTCGTCGCCCTCATCTGTCTCCTTGTGCTCTTCACTGTGAGTAAAGGCGCGTTGGCTGTGGAATAAAAGGCTGCCGTGGTTGTGTTGTAGCGTCTTATAGCTTTCTCAATGCATTCCTCGTAGGTTGTTCTGGTGCCTTTTCGCGCTTCTTTTTGGGAACGGGTTTCACTTGCACATGACGAAACAAGCAAAAATTACTGTTATCATTGCGTTGATGCTGGGTATGTCGCTGGCCTCGCTGGACTCTACGATTGTAGGGACAGCGCTGCCCAGCATCGTTGGTAAACTTGGTGGCATCTCCCTCTATTCCTGGGTTTTCTCGGCCTATCTTCTGACCTCCACGACTACCGTGCCGATTTATGGCAAACTGGCCGATCTGTTCGGTCGCAAGCCGATGTTCCTGTTCGGCGCGGGCTTATTTCTGCTCGGCTCCTTTGCCTCGGGCGCGGCGCAGTCGATGGTACAGCTCATCATCTTTCGCGCCGTCCAGGGATTAGGGGCAGGCGCAGTCATGCCTATTGTGCTGACCATCATCGGAGACATCTTTTCGCTGGAAGAACGCGCGCGAGTGCAGGGACTTTTCAGTGGTGTTTGGGGCTTATCGAGTATCATTGGCCCGGCGCTTGGCGGGCTGATCGTAGATCACTTCTCGTGGCGCTGGGTATTCTACATCAATCTCCCCTTTGGCTTGCTCTCGGTCGTGCTACTCTCGGTAGCGTTCAAAGAGCACATTGAACGCCGGAAGCGATCAATCGATTATATTGGCACGCTGACATTGACACTCGGTGTCGTAGCGCTGCTTTTCGGGTTGCTCCAGGGCGGCCAGAACTGGGCCTGGTTCTCCTGGCAAAGCGTGGGACTCTTCGGTTCCTCTATCGTTTTACTAGCCGCGTTTCTCTACCAGGAAACACGAGCGCAGGAGCCTGTTCTGCCGTTGAAGCTCTTCACCAATCGCATCATCGCAGTTTCGAGTGTGGGCGGGCTGATTCTCGGCGTGGTTATGTTCGGCGTGACGACCTACGTTCCCCTCTTCGTGCAAGGTGTGGATGGAGGAACCGCGACCAGCGCCGGCCTGACGCTTGGTCCGTTGTTGCTGGCGTGGCCCGTCTTCACGACTATCAGTGGCAGGTTCATCATCCGCTACGGCTATCGCATCATCGCCGGGCTGGGCGCTGCACTGGTGACGGTTGGCACGGCAATGGTAATGCTGTTCAAAGTCGGTACGTCACTGCCCTTTGTCGTCATCTCCATGCTGGTGATTGGTGCGGGACTCGGCATGATGAGCATCTCCTTCCAACTCGCTGTGCAAAATGCCGTACCCTGGAGTCTGCGCGGCGTCTCAACGGCTGCACAGCAATTCTTTCGCTCCATTGGTGGCACCATCGGCGTCGCAGTCATGGGGTCGATCCTCAACGCCCAAATGGCCCTCACCCTTACGCCCATCTTCGCTCAGAACTCCGGAGTTGTAGCGAATCTCCCCAAGGGCATCTCACCCTCCAATGTTCTGCTGACGCCGCAGGTGCGCGATACCCTACCGTCCGATTTCCTGCTACAACTGGAGACAGCCCTGGCGCACAGCCTCTTCTGGCTCTTCGCCCTGATGCTGGCGCTCTCCGTCATTGGGCTGGCCTGCATGTTCTTCCTACCCGGTGGCCGCGCCGATCAATACCGCTTCCACGACGAGGCAGAAGTAGTCGAGCAAGAGCCAGGGAGTGAGCCTGTCGAGGTGGAAATTTCTACCTCAGGCTAGCAGCTTCTAACCCCGCAGTCCTGGGGCGCGCGAAGCTGAACGTCCCCAGCGCCTTCGAGATGGTCTTGCGTTCGCCCTCGACGACGTTGTAGATGGTGGCTTCGACGACCGCCGTGGAGCGGCCTTTGTGGATGAGGATTCCTTCGGCCAGCAATTCGCCCTCCTTGACGGGCAGCAGGAAGTTGATCTTGGCCTCGACCGTGCCGAAAGGCGTGCCGGGCGGTAACACGCTCATCAGCGCCATCGACATGGCGGTGTCGGCGATGGTGAAGATCACGCCGCCATGCACGATTTGCTGCGGGTGCATCAGGCGGCCATCGACCTGGATGCTGACCCGGCCAATGCCATCTTCCGCCGAAACGATTTTCATCCCTAACGTATGCAGGATACCGAAACTTCGTGTATCCTGCATCAAATGTTCCATGCGTGTATTGATAGGTTCGTCCTGTGCCACGTTTTATCCTTTGCGAATGACGCGCTCGATCTCGCGTTTCACGTCGCGCTCGGCAATGGCTTCGCGCTTGTCATAGAGCTTCTTGCCACGACATAGCCCAAGCTCGATCTTGGCTTTGCCATGCTTCAGGTACAGCTTGAGCGGGATAAGGGTCAGACCTTTAGTTGCCACCGTTGCCTGGAGCTGTTCGATCTCGCGGCGGTGCAACAGCAGCTTGCGATTGCGCAGCGGCTCGTGATTGTAGCGGTTGCCATGCTCGTATACGGCGATGTGGGCGTTCTCCAGCCACAATTCCCCATTGCGCGCAATAGCGTAAGATCCGCGCAAGTTCACTTTGCCGTCGCGTATCGATTTGATTTCAGTTCCTACCAGCGATATGCCGGCCTCGATGGTGCGCTCGACGAAGTAATCATGATACGCCTGGCGATTGACCGCGATCACTTTGATGGCCTCATCGTTGGGAGGCGTTTTGCTCGACTGGTGAGCAGATAGTGGTTTTGCCATAATCTATTCCTCTTGACATACACGTAAATGAGACCTATGAGTATGATAATGAATGAAGAGTTTGGCTTCTCGTATCATCATACTACAACTGCGCTGAGGCGTCGAGAGCCATGGCTCGCTTACGATATGGCACGGCTCTTTGTACCCTTGCCAGGAGTGGTGGGCGTCGAGTATGTTGATATGAAAAGTTTCATCGCCAGCGCGGTTCAATGTGGCAGTGTATGAAGCAGGCCACCTATCAGGAGAAAGGCTCATCCATGTTTTACCATCTGGGCAAATTTGCCACCCGCTATCGCTGGTTGATCGTGGGCTTCTGGATGGTTGCGATCGCAGTGGCGCTGCCGTTCGCCCCCCAGGCGAGCAGCGTCCTGAAATCCGGCGGGTTTATCAGCCCCGATGCAGAGTCGGAACGCGCCATTACTGTCCTGACGCAGAACCTGCACCTCAACCAGACGATTGTGCAGGTGATCTTCACCAGCCAGCGCTACACCGCCGACAGCCCGCAGTTCGTTCAGGAGTCGCAGGCGGCACTGGCGTCTTTGCGCACAATGTCGGTGGTTGCCTCGATCGTCAGCTTCACCGACAATCCGCGCCAGGTCTCGCTTGATCGCCATGCAGCCTATGTGGATGTCCTGCTCAAGCCAGACCCGGACAGCGCGGCCAAACTGCTGCCGCAGCTCCAACAGCGCTTGAAACCGGTGCCGGACCTGAAAACCAGCATTGGCGGCGGGCCTGTTTTCTATAATGATATCCAAACTGTGAGCGAGCGCGACCTGCGTCGTGCGGAAATGCTGGCCTTCCCGTTCGCCATCATCGCCCTCTTGCTTGTGTTTCGCTCAGTGATAGCCGCCATCTTGCCCGCGCTGGTCGGCGGAGGAGCTGTTGTCGTCTCGCTTGCCTTGATATTCGGGCTGGGACATCTGACCGATCTTTCGATTTTCGTGTTGAACATCACCACCCTGTTCGGCCTCGGCCTGGGCGTCGATTACTCGCTCTTCATGGTCAGCCGGTTCCGCGAAGAACTTTCGCACGGGCGCGATGTCGAGGAGGCGGTCGCTGTTACCGTGGCGACCGCCGGGCGAGCCGTGACGCTCTCCGGCTTTACCGTTTCGCTGGGGCTGGTCGGGCTGACCTTCTTCCGCATCTATATGCTGCGCTCCGTTGGAATGGGCGGCGTGCTGGTCGTCTTGCTGGCTGTCTTAGCGGCCATTACGTTGCTGCCAGCCGCGCTTGCCATCATCGGAACGCGCATCAACGCCCTGCCCGTGCGTTTGCCCAGGCTGCGAAAGAAGACAGCCGCGAGTGAAACGGAGGTAGCGGAGGTAGCGGAGGTAGCGGCGGGCGCGAACGGCGCTGAAATACATCGCGGTTTTTGGTATCGCCTTTCGCATTTTGTGATGCGTTACCCGCTGCGTGTATTGCTTCCCGTGCTGCTGCTGATGGTCTCACTAGGGCTGCCATTCCTGGGGGTGCGGTTCTCTGCGCCGGATGCCTCAATTCTGCCGACCGATGTCCCGTCGCGCCAGGCCTATGATCTGCTGAACAGCCGCTTCAATGTGGAGGATACGACCCCCATTCTGATTGCCGTGCAGACCACCGGCAATGTGCTGACGCCCGACAATATCCGCAGCCTCTATAACTACGTGCGGCGCATCGAAGCCGATCCGCGCGTCGAGCGCGTCGATAGCATCGTCAGCGCAGACCCGCGTTACACCCTGGAACAATACCAACTGCTCTACACGCACCCGCAGTTGATAACTGACCCCTACGTGTCAGCCATCCTGAAGGCTTTCGCCTCCGGCAATACCGCCATGATCCAGGTTATCAGCAAGTACAACATGCTCGATCAACGCTCGGTGGAACTGGTGCAGACGATACGCAACACAGCCCCCGGCAATGGTATGACGGCGCTGGTGACTGGCGGCACGGCTGGCAACATCGACTATGTCCAGTCGCTCTACACCGATTTTCCTATAGCCATCATGATTGTAGCGATCACCACCTATATTGTGCTGCTCCTGTTCTTCCGCTCGCTGGTGTTGCCATTGAAGGCCATTCTGATGAATACCCTATCGATCCTGGCGAGCTATGGGGCGCTGGTGGTTATCTTTCAGGATGGGTTTCTGCACGCGCAACTGGGCTTTACGCCACTCGGTTTTGTTGAGGCGTCGAGTCCCATTCTCCTATTCTGTTCGCTGTTCGGTCTCTCGATGGACTACGAGGTGTTTTTGCTTTCGCGTATTCAGGAAGCCTACTGGCAGACGGGGGATAATACCCAGGCGGTTGCCCTGGGCTTGCAGCGCAGCGGGGGCATCATCACCAGTGCGGCGGTGATCGTCATCGTGGTGAGTTCATGTTTCGCCACCGCCGACATGATCCTGGTCAAAGCGTTGGGATTGGGTATGGCACTGGCCGTGGCGCTCGATGCGACGCTGGTGCGCGGCCTGATGGTTCCAGCGACCATGCGGCTGCTCGGCAACATTAACTGGTGGCTGCCATTTCTCGGCGTTCAGCGACACCCCTTTGCCAGGCGCGAAAGCGAGGATGTATCAGACCCACATGCTGATACGCCGGGTGGCACATCACTCAAAAAGAATGCGGGAGTGGGAGGAAAACGATGAAAAAACGATTGCTCGCGGTCATGTTTTTGGTACCCCTGGCGCTGATCCTGGCTTCCTGCGGTTTCCCAGGGCTTACCTCGACCTCGGCACAGTTGCCTGTGGTCACGACGTCACCGACCGCGACGCCGCTGCCGCCGATCCGCTTTCCGCAGGATGAAGCACCGCATAGCGACCTGACTGAATGGTGGTACTATACCGGCCATCTGAACGCGACCGTCGATGGGACACAGCACCACTATGGTTTCGAGCTGGTCTTCTTCCAGGCGCTGCGCAGCGATTTTCCACCGGTCTACGCTGCCCATTTCGCCATCAGTGATGTCACGCGCGGCTCCTTCTCGTATGACCAGCGCGCTTTGAGCGAACCGCTGGCGGTTATCCCCAATGGAACGACCACCACAGGATTCAATTTAAGCCTCGGCAACTGGACGATGCGCGGCGTCAACGGGCAGGATCACCTCGCGGCCAGCATGACGAATTACACGCTGCATGTCGATCTGCAAGGCCTCAAGCCGCCTGCCCTGCACAACGGCGCGGGACTTATCACCTATGGCCTGGGCGGGTTCTCCTACTACTATTCGCGCACGCGCATGGCGGTGAGCGGTATGCTAACGGATCATGGCCGGCAGTTTCCCGTCAGTGGAGAAGCCTGGATGGATCACCAGTGGGGTAATTTCCTGGCGCTGGGTGGTGGTGGCTGGGACTGGTTCAGCATCCAGCTCAACAACACTACTGAGTTGATGTTGTACCTCATTCGTGATGCAACGGGCAAGATCATCTCAACTTACGCTGGCCTTATCCAACCAGGTGGAAATGAGGAGCTGTTGTCGCCGCAAGCGCTGCATGTCCAGGTGCTCGGCCACTGGCGCAGCCCCGTCACAGGCGTTATCTATCCATCGGGATGGCTGGTACGCATTGACGATACGAAGCTCCAGGCGACCCTCACCTTGCAACCCGAACTCAAAGACCAGGAATTGGTAGTGCTTCAATCGACCGGCAACACATACTGGGAAGGCGCAGTGAGCATTACCGGCCAGGACGCGGGCCAGCAGATCAGCGGCGAAGGCTACGTTGAACTCACGGGGTACACCGCCGCTGTGAAATAAGTAGACACCATATGATATACTCACCAGGTACCTTCGGGCTATCTTGCCGGGAGATACCTGGTGTTTTTTATCTTTGTTCGCACATTGTGATACAGAATATGCTACAATATGTTTTCGTATGTTGTAGTGTTTAAAATATTGTATGTATCGCTTCGTCGCGGCTACCAGATGCGTATTTCTAGTGAGAACGGGTGCGGCAATGGAGGCAAAAAGCCACTCGCCGGTGCAAGAAGATAGATTTTCGATTGTTGAACGTGTCGCGCGCATCGTATCGAATGTGCGTGGGGCGAAGCCTGATTACGCTCGTTTAGCCGCGGAATTGGCTCCCGCCATCCCTTTTGATCTCTTCGGAGTGGTTCTGCTGCGCCATGATCGGCAGGCAGCGCGTGTCACGGTGTGCGTGCGCGAAGGCGAGCGCTGGGTAGCGCGCTATCATCAGCTTCCCCTGGCCGATTCTATGCTAGAGCGCGTTCTCGCGGGTGAGGGTGCAGCCCAGGACGAACAGTTTGCCGCTTCGCTTTCAGCTGAAGCGGCTGGCGAAGGAATGCCTGTACGCGAGATGCAGGCGCAAAGTTATCCCACTGGGCTGGATGGCGCGCCTGCCGAGTGTGGCGATGCCTTGAGCGGCAATCCGCAGTTGCGCGCGACGTTGATTGCCCCGTTGAGTGTGGGCGGCCGAGTGCTGGGAACGCTGGAGTTGGGGAGCACCGACCGGTTAGCCTACGCCGATGCGAGCAGGCTGCGCGTTATTCACGCAGTTGTGCAGGTATTGGCGGCGGCTATCGAGAGCGCGCAGGTAGGGGGCAGCGTCGAGATTCAGGACCGGCAGCGCCAGGAACTCCAGAAGGTTTCCAGCGCGCTGACCTCCAAGATGGATCTGCCGACTATCTTAAATCGTATCGTCGATGGCATTGCGAAGTCCTTGAACGTGGCTTCGGCAATCGTCATGCTGGACCGCGCGACTGGCAAGCTGCGCCTGGACGCCCAACACGGTATGAAGGCGGATCACCTGCAAAGCATTGTGCGGCGCAAGCAGGCGTTGAGCGACGCTTCGATCATCGGTGCGACGCTGCGACGACAGCAGCCGATGGTGTCCAACGATATTGCGCAGGACGCCGATTTCACGGCCAGCCATGTGCTGGCGTCTGAGCTGGGGATGCGCTCGGTCTTCAGCTACCCACTCGTGGCAGGCTCAACCGTCTTTGGCGCGCTCCTCCTGCTCTCCTCTGAGCCAGGCGGGTTCACCCCCCTCAAAGTCGATATTCTTTCGCTATTCGCCAGTCAGGCTATGATAGCCATTCATCAAGGGATGCTGCTTGAGGCCACCAACCAACGACAGCGATTTCAGGATGCCATCGACGAGCTTGAGCGAGCCTTCCAACGAGCATCCTCGCGCGAGGATGAACTCACCCTGCTCAAGATGATGCGCGAGGAGACCGAGCGGGATTTCGGTATCAGCCTCGGCAGCCTGCTCCACTTCATGAGCGAACACCTGTTGACGCGCGGCGAGCGAGATATACAGACCATCTTTTACGAGTCCGAGACGGCAGAGGATATGGATGAACCAGTCTATTCGAGCCGGAATGAATACGAAGATACAGCACATGCGCTTGCCCGGCAGCTCCAGGAGAAACTGGCCATTCGCGCAAGCAAAAGAACAAAGCAGGAAGGTGAAGAGGATGAAGAGGTTTTGTCCCGCGAGCAGGACGCAGCAGCTTTGATGCGCGCGGCTGAAGCGGCCCTCAACCGGGCAGGCTTGCTCGTCGATGCAGGCGCAGCGCTGACCGCCGTGTTCGATCCCGCTCTGATGCTCGAAATGGGCGCAACATCTGCCATCCCCCAGCTCTATGAGCAGGTAACGCGTGATATGCAGGACCCGTGGTTCATCGTCGATCTGTTTGGTCAGTGTATCTACATGAACCCGGCAGCAGAAGCGCTTTGTGGAATGCGCCTGGACCTGGAACGAGTCGGCTCGCTGGCTATGGGTATGCCGTACTTCGTGGCCGATGGCGAGCGCGCACTGCCATACGAGTCGCTCCCGCTGCTCAGAGATGCGCTCGGCAGGCTGCTCCCGCGCGTGCGAAATGAAGGCGAGGTGCTGGCCTATCTCCAGGAATTCGAACGACCGGATATGCTGGGGAAGCAAGGCTCGCAATCACTGCACTTGTCCGGCGAGAATCAAGAGGGCGTGCCAAAGCTCAATCCGCTGCCGACCGATTCACTGCGCTGCGTGATCGCCGCCGAGCCACTTTCACACGGCCAGGACGTGCCGTATGGCCTGGGGATGCTCGATAATCGCTTGCAGTGGATGGCGAGCGATGCCCCTGGGATGCGCGGGTTCACGGGCCGTTCCATGACGCTTGATAACGCTCCCTCGGATCGACATTACCAGTTCATGCGCTATACGCTCTATGACCAGCATAACGAGTTGATCTCCCATGCCTTGCAGATTCACGAGATTACCGAACAGGTGCGCGATGAGCGAAACAAATCGGCCTTACTGTCATCGGTATCGCATGATCTGCGCACGCCCTTGACGGCGATCAAGGCGGCGGTGAGCGGCCTGTTGCAGCCAGGCGTCGAGTGGGACGAAAAGACACGCTACGAGATGCTCGTTGATATCGATGCCGAGGCCGACCACCTGCACAGCCTGATAAACTCGATGGTGGAGATGTCGCGTATCGAGATGGGGGCGCTCGCGCTCGAAAAAGAGTGGTGCGACCTGGTGGAAATTGTGCATAACACCGTGGCGCACATCTCGCGCGCCCTGGCAGGCTACCACATTCGCACGGAGTTCGAGCCAGACTTGCCGCTGGTCAACGTAGACTATTTACAACTCAAGCGCGTGTTTTATAATTTACTTGAAAACGCTGCTCGCCACAGCCCCAGAGAAGAAGGCATCCTGATTTCCGCGTCTACTGTCACGCTTGATAGCGGAGAGGGGTATGCTGAACGCCCTCCCCGCTATATCCGCGTGTCTGTTTCGGACCGAGGCGTTGGGATAGCCGAGGATGAGCGGGAACGTGTCTTCAAATCGTTCTACAGCCTCGATGGGCATACCGGGCTTGGCCTGGCTATCTGTCGCGGCATCATCGAGGCCCATCAGGGGCGCATCTGGGTAGAGTCTACGCCAGGCGGTGGCGCGTGTTTTATTTTTGTCTTACCTGTTTCCTCGTAAGGGAGTTGAGGCTTCATGAGAACCAGAGGAAAACGCATACTTGTCGTCGAGGACGACCCTCCCATCCAGCGCGCGTTGAGTCGCAACCTGGCCGTGAGTGGTTATGAAGTCCTGGTCACGGATAACGGCAAACACGCCGTTGAGCTTATCCGGACGCAGCAGCCGGACTTGATCTTGCTTGATCTCTGGCTGCCTGGAGAGATAGATGGCATGGCTGTATGCTCGCAGGTACGGCAGTGGTCGCAGATACCAATCATCGTGGTTTCCGCCCGCACCGACGAAAAGCAGAAAGTGCTGGCGCTCGACCTGGGCGCAGACGACTACCTGACCAAGCCATTCAGTACTGATGAGCTGTTGGCGCGCGTGCGCGTTTGCTTGAGGCGGGTAGCGAGCCAGGAGATCGATTCATCTAGCCAACCAGAAGTTCTGAACACGGCGGATGGGTATATTACGATGAACCTGGCACGACGGCAGGTGACTGTAGATAATAAAGAGGTGAAGCTGACACCCACCGAATACGAATTGCTCTACCAACTCCTGTTGAACGCGGGGAAAGTCATGACGCACCGCGTGCTGCTTCGCTCGGTGTGGGGGCCTGAATACGGAGAAGAGGCCGATTATTTACGTGTATATGTGCGGCAGTTGCGGCGTAAAATAGAGAAGGAAGCGTCACAACCGCACTACATTTTGACCGAGCCAGGCGTCGGCTATGTGTTTAACGCGCAAGTGCTGTCTTGACGGGCAGATACGTCCCTGGTTATAAGCTCCCGGAAAAACGGGAGCGATTGTCCAATTTGGGTACAATACCTGGCGAATTGCCTGATCTTAATGGGATCTTAACGGGTTCTTTAGAGGTTTTTTATGGTGAGCCTCATGCTCTTTGTCGTACACTTCATCAAGGGTCTGTTTGTGGTTCACGAACGAGAGGCAAAGAAGCATGAATTTGCGGGAACGTGGTGGTATGATAACTCCAGGGGCAAGGAGCGAGGCGGGTGATGCTGGCGGCGTGAAGGTGGATGGGAGGGGTTTGCAAGTGCTGATTTGGGGTGCTGGCAGTCGGCAAGATCATTTTGATCAGATTTTAGCCGCGAATATCCAACGATGGGGATATGATGCGCGTATACTCCCAACCGGCTTCTTCGTGAGGCAGGAACAGTCGAAGGTGGCCAAAGCCGATGTGCTGGTATGCGACCTGGATGTTACCTCGCGCGGTTCAATGCGGTATGTTGATACAAGTTCCGTTGCTCATGAGCCGCAATTGCCGAACTGGAATGATGTGGGGCGATCATGCGCGCGGTTGGTGATCGCCTTGAGCAGTCGCTCGGTGCCACGCTCTGCGCTTGAGCAGCTTGGAGCGGTGGCCCTGTTGCACAAGCCGTTTGAGATGGCGCAGCTGCAACGCTATTTGCATGTGCTCCAAAAAGTGCTGGTAGGACGTCCGCCCTCTGAAGAAGCGCCATCGCGCGTGTGTGAAAGCACGCTGGAAGGGTGTGAGAAGCAGGCGCGCGTGCTGGTGGTGGACGATCACAAAGAGGTGGCAAATACGATACGGGAATGCCTGGAATGCGAACCGTTATACGATGTGAGAGTGGCGAATGAGGGGTTGGAGGCGCTGGAACAATGTATTGATTGGCAGCCTGATTGCATCGTGACCGATCTCTTGATGCCCTGGATGAACGGCAACCAGATTATGCGCAGTCTCTCGGCGGGCATATCCGAGTATACTCCGGCCTTTGTCGTGTTGAGCGCACTGCCGCAGTACGAACATTCGATGTATCGCGATCTGTCGAAGGGGAAAGAGATTGTCTTTCTGGATAAGCCGTTCCAGGTCAATCAATTGCTACAGGCTGTCGAGTACGCCCTGGCGCAATGACACATTTGCAGTGAAGAAGGAATTGAGAACTTATGGAGTCGCAAGACCTCATCATGGATGGAGACCTGCAAACACTTGGTCTGCAATCTATCCTGAAAATGCTCGCGTTGAGTGGAAAAACTGGAACATTGTTCATCCATTCTGGACGTGAAACGCTTTCACTCAGCCTGCGCAAGGGTCAGGTCGTCGCGCTACGCGAAGAGGGTCTGAGCCAGCCTGATCTCTTGACCATGTTTTGCCTGATTAACAAGCTCGATCCCCCACGCGCGCAGGTGATACGCGAAATCGCGCAGGGCAACATGCAAATCGCCCTGGCGGCGCTGGTTGAGCAGGGCTGGATGAGTGCCGGTGAGATGCAGCAGCGCCTTGAATTTGCGATTACGCAGTCTATCAGCCACGCGCTGCGCTGGGTCGATGGTCGCTTCTCCTTTCACCGGCAGCTTGTGGCGATGGATGGCAAGATGCACCCGCTGGATGTCGATAGCGTGCTGCTGGAAGCCCTGCGGCAGGCCGACGAGTGGGAAGAGATGGGAGAGATTGCCCTGACCCGCACCACGGTCGCCCGGTGGCTTCCGGAGGTGAGTAACGATGTGCGCAGCATCGGCCTGGGCCAGGAACATATCGAGGCGCTCTGCCTGGCGAATGGAGAGGTGCCTTTGCAGGCAATGTCGATGGCCTTGATGATACCTGAAGCGCGTATCGCACATATTTTGCATCGTTTGATTGAACTACGCCTGATCGAAGTCGTCGATACCGCCCTGGAGTCCGAGCTTCAACAGGACCTGACCAATGTTATCATCATGTCCCAGCATTCTCTGGCGCAGCAGCGACAGAACATGACCCCGGATCAACATTTGCTAGGGCTGATCAAAATGCTGACGCAGTGTATCAATGGCCTGCTAATCCATCATGGGACGTTTGCCAGGAGCCTGCGAGGGCGCGGGCAAGTTCCCATTCCGGAGATCGTGCGCTACCTGGAACGCCGTTTCTCGCAGCCACTACACTTGATTGCGAAACAACAATATCAGATTCTCGAAACAATCACGTTCTCCAATGGGCAGCTTGATTGCAACGAGGTATTCCAACTTGATAAACTGGTCAAAGGCGAGCAGCTCGAGGAGTTTTATTGGGAGGCGGTGAAAGGTCTTTCCATCTTCCTACGCACTGTCTTTACCACTTTGCTGAACGATGAAGTCGGCAATTCGTACACAGGCCGCCAGCTCAATACGGTATGGAAAGCGTTCCTGACAGAAGTAGACCAGGAAATGCAGCAGTACCAGATTTATCGCGCGCGGCAGCATACGCAGAACTCGCGCGACTTCGAGGGCGAGTCGATGCCTTACGTGGGGGCGAGCCGGAATGATGCTCTTCAACACGAAGGTAGTCCACTCTGGTCATCAGAAGTGCAAAGGAGGTCAATCTAGATGATCCAACCTACTCCGACGGTCCTGGTGGTAGATGATAGTCCGACTGTCCGCAAGATAGTCGAGATGACGCTCAAGCGCGAGAATATTCGCGTTATCACGGCAGGGGATGGCCTGAGCGCACTGACCTCGGTGGCTGACGAACAACCGGCCCTCATTCTCCTGGATATCCAACTTCCCCGCATGGATGGCTATACCATATGCCAAATAGTACGGAAAAACTTGCAGTTTCGCTCAATACCGATTATTATGCTCAGTGGGAAGGATGGCTTGTTCGACAAAATGCGCGGTCGGCTGGCCGGGTCAACGGAATACCTGACAAAGCCGTTCGATTCGGCGGAACTGGTTCTGACCGTCAAGAAGCATCTGGTGGGTTGGCAGCAGCGCACTCCGGTGCAGTATGAGGGGATGCGGACACGGCTGCGTCGCCGTGGCTAGTTATTGTAGGTCCTGGTGAAGTCACTGTTACCTATGTATAAAATGCCTCCTCTCTTGTGCTAACTCAATGTGCGTATAGCCCATCTCTCCCATAGTCCAGGCGCGATGGATTGCGTCGTTTCATAATAGAGGGGTATAGTATATGCCAGGACAAAAGGTTCTCGTTGTTGATGATAGTTTCACTGAGTTGACCATGATCGCCGCGCCGCTTCGCAATAACGGTTTCGATGTCGTAACCGCTATCGATGGTGACGAGGCGCTTGAAAAAGTCTTCAGGGAACGCCCGCAGTGCATCGTCCTTGATGTCGTTTTACCAAAGCAAAACGGGTTTCAATTGTGTCGCAAGCTGAAAAGCCTTGATGCAAGCAAACATATACCGATTATTCTATTGACAAGTAAGAATACCCCATTGGACAAGTCCTGGGGGCTTCGACAGGGCGCTGACATGTATATGACCAAGCCTTTTAACGAGGACGAACTGGTCAACAACGTCAGACAACTTGTGTAATGAGGAGTAAGCATGTTATCACGCAATGCAGGGTTGCAGTCACAATCACCACCGGGCGCATTGCGGCGTGATGAGGGAACCGCTCCCGCGTTCTCAGGCAGGAGCGGTTCGGGTTCCCTTCAACAGGCACCAACTGGGAATCTACTCGATCCGCGGGAGCTTCAGGCCGCGCTGGTCGACCCGATGGTAGTCGGCGAGCAGTACCTGGTTTTTACTTTGCTGGAACGCGAACTGGCTATTCATGCGGAGTATATTCAAAGCGTCGAACGCCTCGCGGATGTCACTGCTGTTCCAAACGTGGCTGCCTGGGTGCGAGGGGTCATCAACCTGCGCGGGGCAATTGCTTCGGTGGTTGACTTGCGAACATTCCTGGGGCAGGATGCTCTCCCCCATAATCCGCGAACCCGGCTGCTTTCAGCTGTATTTAACGAGATGGTCATCGGCCTGGTCGTTGATAGCGTCAGCGAGATGGTTCCCGTCCCGCCTTCCGCTATTCAAACCAGCATACGTCAGGCGAGTATTCCACAATGGATCGCTCCATTCGCAACAGGGAGCGCCCAACTGGGCGAACGAAACATCATTTTGCTGGATGTCTCTCGTTTGCTCTTTTCAGAAAAAATGCAGAGGTATTCCCAGGTGTGAATGCCTGCATCATATGGATCGCTACTCGGTTAACAAAGGCGTACATTTACGTCCAACTAGAAACTCTGCTTCGCAGGAGAGGAGGCCTGGCGGATGAATGATTCCGATAAAGGTGGAATGACCATAAGCTCATCATTGCTCACAGGGCTTATCGTTTCGCTCGCCATACCCATAATTGCTATTGTGATCCTGAGCGTGATGCGCAACTCCGCAGATTCAACCGTCTTTACCTGGACGGCAGCGGGTGCATTGCTGGTGGTGCTGGTCGGAGTGCTGTCTGTCAACTATTTTGTGCGGCGCAGAATTCAGGATCGCTTGCTGAGCCTGGTGGATGTCTGCCGCAATTTTGCCGGAGGCGATCGCGCCGTCCGCGCGGCTGTCAACGGCGACGATGAGTTCGCCATGCTGTCGATGTCGCTGAACTCGCTCCTCGATAGCCAGAACTTCTCCTCGAGTGGCACTCCCGTCAATAATGGCGGTGGAGATGCGGCTGCGCTGCAGGCCCAGATCGAGAAACTGCTGCAAGAAGTCAGCGCCGTTGGCGACGGCGATCTGCGCGTGCAGGCGGAGGTCACTCCTGATACGCTCGGCGTGCTGGCTGACTCCTTCAACTACATGATCGAGGAGCTTGCCAAAGTGGTAGGCCGCGTACAGGCGACAGCCATCCAGGTCACGAACGCCACGCGCCGCATCCTCGAAAACTCGAACGAGCTGACGAAAGCGTCGGAGACGCAGGTGGTTCAGATTTCTCAAACGACGCAGGCGGTTGAAGAACTTGCGGTCGTTATCCAGAACGTTGCACACAACGCGCAACTGAGCGCCGAGGCTGCCCAGGATGCCTTGCGCAACGCCAGCACCGGTCAGGATGCTGTGAAGCAGTCCATCGAAGGTATGATGCTCATCCGTGAAAACGTTCAAGAGACTGCCAAGAAGATCAAGCGCCTCGGTGAGCGTTCGAACGAGATCGGAGAGATCGTTCGAATTATCGAAGATATCGCCGATCAAACAAACTTGCTGGCCCTCAACGCCGCTATCCAGTCGGCCATGGCGGGCGAGCACGGACGCGGATTCGCCGTAGTCGCCGATGAAATCCGCCTGCTGGCAGAACGCTCGACCGAATCGACCAAGCGTATCGCCACCCTGGTCAAGAGCATTCAGGGCGATACTTACGAAGCAGTCGTCGCTATGGAAGACAGCACGCAAGAGGTGGTCAAGGGTTCGCAGCTCGCAGATGATGCTGGCCGCGCCCTGAATTCCATCTACATTGCCGTGGAGCGACAGGCCCAGATGATCGAGAGTATCGCGCACTCCGCCAATGAACAGGCCCTGGTGTCCGAAAACGTCGCGGTTGCTATGGGCGACATTTCTGGAATCGCGCACCAGACCAATGCAGGTACGCAAGAAGCCACAATGAGCGTGAGTTATCTGGCCGAGCTTGCCGACCAGCTTCGTTCATCGGTTTCGACGTTCCGCCTGCCGGAGCGCGCCAACGAGATGGTAGAGGTCTTTCCTGGCATGGAGGGCGTACCCGCGCTGCCCGGCGGTGCTGGTCAGTACTACCAGCAGGGCACGGAGATGGGCAACGAATGGAATCAGGGCTTCTCCTCCGATTTTCTGTCGCTGCCTCAGCCAATGGAGTCGGGTAATTCCGGGGCCTTTCAATTTGCCTTCAATG
The DNA here is from genome assembly GCA_963731975.1 of uncultured Chloroflexia bacterium. GTDB lineage: Bacteria > Chloroflexota > Ktedonobacteria > Ktedonobacterales > Ktedonobacteraceae > CAVSXS01. The sequence goes on from CAVSXS010000001.1 coordinate 882,410, forward strand.
GCCAGCAGAATTATGCTCCTCAACAAGGTTTTGCCGGAATGCCTCAATTTGGCAGCCAGCAAGGGTATGATGGGCAGGCATTCGGAGGCCAGCAGGGCTACGATGGGCAGGCTTTCGGCAGCCAGCAAGGATATGATGGGCAGGCTTTCGGCGGCCAGCAGGGCTACGATGGGCAGTCGTTTGGCAACCAGCAAGGCCTTAATGGACAGCAGTTTGGGAATCAGCAGCCCTACCAGCAGTTCAACGGGGGTGCGGGTCGTAGCCCTGGCGACCTGGGCGCGTTCGATGCGCAGCAAAGGCTGGAAGAACAGCCCCCGTTCGATTTCGGAGGTGACCCCTCTTACGGCGCTTCTAATCAGCCGTATTATCCCGCCCCCAACTCGGCTCCCTGGGGGCAGCAACAGAACTCCGGTTCTCAGCCGGGCTTCCCCGGCGCTCCAGGGCAGTCAGGCTTACCGGGGCGCCCAGGTCAGTCAGGCCAGCAAATCGGTCCGCGCCCGCGCATGAGGAATTCGCAGCAGGGCCAACCAGCGTTTAATCAGGACCAGATGCCATTTCCGAACAATGGGCATGTAGGGCAGTAACAATAACAGTCCAAGTTTCACATCGATCAGTGATTTGGTCGATGTGAAGCTAGAATGAGTGGGTGCGCGAAGCATGTCGAATACATTTGATAAACTTTCAGTCCTCGATTCGTTTCTCGAAGAGGTCAATTCGTATTTGCCCGAAATCGAAACGAACCTCGATCGATTGGCGCAATCATCTGATGACATGGAGGCTCTGGAAGAGACCTATCGGCGCACCCATACTATCGGTGGCTCGGCATCCATGATGGATTTCCCAGGGCTGGCGCACGTGGCGCATGGCATGGAGGATATCCTGGGCGATGTGCTCGATAATGTGGCGACCATGGATGCGCCAACGCTGGGCTTGCTGCAACGCTCGCTGCAACGTTTGCATCGTCTGATTAGTGGCATTCACACGGGCATTGACGAAGACGCTATGATCGCTGAGGATGATGCGGACTATACCCAGTATCGTTCCCAGATGGAGGCGCTCGCCAATGGGCAACAACCAGCAAGTGTGAGTGAAGCGCCGCGAGAAATGTTGACCACGTTTCCGAAGGTCGCAACCCCCTCGATTTCGTCCCTCGATGACATGCTGGAGTCCTTCCGCACGCCGGTCCCCCTGGGCGACGAACTTGATTGGCCGGAAGAGACGGTATCGGCTATCGAGAGTGATGAGCAGACGGAGTTGGATTCACCTGCACGGCCTGAAACGCAGTTCCAGCCGACGCAGCCAATGCCATCTGTACAGCCATCATTTCCACTATTTCCACCATCTCCACTACCCCCTGTTCCGGCATCATCCTCGTCACAGACGCATGTTGATGTATGGCAAGAGCTGTCTCCGCGTGCCGCACAGGTACCTCTCGATGAAGCTCCTGGCGATGTGGTGGAAGTGGAGAGCGTCGAGCAGCCCGCTGAGTTCGTTGAGGTCGTTGCACCTGCTGAAGCTGCCGTACCATTCGAGGAATCCCCACTACCACGGGCCGTTCCGGCGTTTGATGCGAGTTGGATGGAATCAGCCGAGCCGCAGCCCGCTCCTGTATCGGGTTCTCTGACGCAGATCTATCAGAGGATGCAAGGTGACGCACACGACGTGGAGGAGCAGGCTGCGACCTTGAAGCGCACGCTGAACCAGATGCGCCTGGCCGCTTCCATTATTGAAACGCAGCGCATGGAGTTCAAGGGCTTTCTGGATGGCTCCAAAGACGCGCTTGATCGCATGGAGGAGTGGGCTGGCAAGGCGATGGGCCTCAATCTACGCAACAGCCCGGAGCAGGTCAGGCGCTATCTGCCGCTCTCCGTCATGTGGGTGGCAAACAGCAAGCTGAAGAAGGTGCTGGACCTGCTGACCCAGATGGCTGGCAGCGTCGAATTGACCGACGAGCAGATGCACGAGAGCATGGCGCAATTGCAAGCCTCGATTGCCATCTGTGGAGAGGTCCTGGAGCAGGTACAGTCCGGCATGGCGAGTCCGCTCTTCGAGCAGGAAGAGGGATGGTCGAGCTGGGAAATGCGCGAGTCGCGCGATGCCGAGGTGCTTCGGGAGCGTGTGACTTTCGAACGGCAGGGTGACCTGGCTTCCATCCGTGCCGAGATAGAGGCAAGGCTGCGCGAGGAATTGCGCCAGGAACTTGATTATCGACCTGTGACGTTGGCTGCGCGTGCCGAATTAGAGCGACAGATACGCAGCGAGGTACGCGAAGAGTTTGAGGCAAAGCGACGCTTGCAGGAGAGCGTGACTGGCTTCAACGCCCCGGAGTCGCTGGTGGAGATAGAGGCGCGCCTGCGCAGTGATATCGAGATTGAGGTGCGCCGCCAGTTCCTCAGCCAGTTGACGGGCGAATATGATTCGCCGGTTGCATCGGCGCAATCAGCCGCGATGGCTTCGCGAAGTCCATCGATGACCACACCTGTTGCGCCCGTTGCTGCTCCAGTTGCCCTTCCGCCGGTTTCCATACCTGGCCGGGCAAACGCGATGGCAGCAGATTACGGTGAAGAAGCTGCCGAGATTTTCCGGCAAGAAGCTGAAGAGCATCTGCAAACCATCAGCATGTATGTTGCTCAGCTTGAAAATGCGCCTACCGACCGGGAACCGATGCAGGGCATTCGCCGCGCCACGCACACGCTCAAGGGTGCGGCTGGCATGATGGGCTTCCGCTCCATCGCCGATCTCTGCCATATCTCGGAGGACCTGCTCGATAGCATTATGGATGATGCTATCGCCATTTCGTCCAACGTTATCAGTATCATTCTGGATACCGCCGAGGCGCTGGACTCGCTGGTGAACGGCAAGGTCAGGGGCAGCGAGGCAGAAGCCATTGTGCAAACGCTGCGTGCCCGCCACGCTGAGTTGCTGGGCGAGCAGTCGATCATGGCGCACACTGTCGAGGCTGAACTTGAGGAGGAGATTGCGGCAACTGAAGCGGAGATCATGGAGGAAGTGGCGGTCAAGAATGTCATCGGTAGCGGTCAGGAGGTCGCGGGACTGCAACAAATGGCACGCGGCGATCTCAGTGTGCGTGTTCCCCTCACCAAACTGGACGAACTGGTCAATCTCTTCGGCGAGCTGCTGGTGAACCGTAGTGTGCTTGAAGAGCGACTCCAGCGTCTTGTGCGGCTGGTGTCGGATGTGGGCGTCAGCAGTAACCGCCTGCGCGACGTGGGTCAGAAGCTGGAGAGTAGATTTGAGGCGGCCACCCTGCCGAGCGGGCGCTCTGTGCAGGTGATGCCGGGTCAGGGGAACCAGAACGGATTTGCAAATGGGAGAAACGGGAGCAGTCGCGCAGAACCGGCGCACCTCGCCGAGTTTGACGAACTGGAGCTTGACCGCTACACCGAATTCCACCAGTTGGCGCGCGGCCTGAGTGAAGGCATTTCGGATATGACGACCCTCAGTAATGAGATGGAGGGCATCATCCGCGATTGTGAAAGCGTCTTCGGGCGTGAGAATCGCCTGAACACCACCTTCCAGGATCGGCTTATGAAGGCGCGCCTCGTGCCTCTGTCCACTATGATCCCGCGATTGTATCGCACGGCTCGCGCGGTAGCGCTCAAACAGCACAAGGAGTTCGAGTTCGTGCTGGAGGGCCAGGAGACGGAGGTAGATCGCACCGTGATCGAGGAGATCGCCGGGCCATTGATGCATCTCATGCGCAACGCCGTCAATCACGCCATCGAAACTCCTGAGGTGCGTGTGCTGCAGGGCAAACAGGCCGCGGGTCAGATCAAGCTGTCGGCTGCCTACGAGGGCAACCAGGTGGTGATTACCGTGCGCGATGATGGTACCGGCATCGACGCCGAGCGAGTGCGTAACAGCGCCATAGCGCGTGGCTACATCCAGTCCGATCAAGTCCTGAGCGATGGCGACATTATCGAGTTCATCTTCCGCCCAGGCTTTTCTACCGCCGAGGTACTCAGCGAGGAGAGCGGGCGCGGCGTGGGGCTGGATGTGGTGCGCGACAGCGTTTCTCGCCTGCGCGGAACGCTTGAGGTAGAGTCAACTCCCGGCCAGGGGACGGCCTTTACGATGAAGTTCCCCACCAGCCTCGCTATCCAGAATGCCATGATGGTGAACATCGGCGACCAGCAATACGCCATCCCGACGGTTATGGTTGAGTCGATAGGGCGCATGGATAACTTCAAGCAGACCATGTCTGCCGGTCGTCCAGCCCTGATCGTGCAGAATGAATCGTACCCGCTTATCCTGCTGTCGCAGTTGCTCGGCCAGCCGGTCAGCCCTCCGGACGAGAAAGCGCCAATCGTGCTGGCGCGTACCGATCGTCACCGCGTGGCGTTGATCGTCGATAACATCAAAGGTCGCATAGATGTTGTGATGAAGAACCTGGGCCCGCACCTGCGTCATGTGCATGGTATAGCTGGCGGTACGGTACTTGGTAACGGGCGTGTCGTCCTGATCCTCGAGCTGGCCGAGTTGCTCACGCCACGCGCCGGGACGACAGGTATCGCGGCGAGCGTGCCGGTAATGCCTTCGCAACGCGAGACGACATCGGCTATATCGCCTATAGCAATGCCTGGGGAGAAGACGTTCTCGCAGGGTGCTTCTGCCGTCTCCGCTCGTAGCACCACAACCATTGCTCCGCCTGTCCAGTCTTCCGCGCCATCGAGCGGGAAACACGTGCTGGTGGTTGATGATAGTCCGAGCGTGCGGCGCGTCGTTGGCAACATGCTCAAGCAAAATGGATGGGATGTGCAGCTGGCACGCGATGGTGTGGAGGCGCTGGATATGATTACCCTCGAAACACCAGCTGCCGTTCTGCTTGATATTGAGATGCCGCGCATGGATGGCTACGAACTGATAGCTACCGTTCGCGCACAGGAGCAATATCGCACACTGCCCCTGGTCGTGCTGACTTCACGTGCGGCGACTAAGCACCAGCAGCGCGCCATGCAGCTTGGCGCGAACGCCTACGTCGTCAAACCCTACCAGGACGAGGAGTTGCTGAGTATCCTCAAATCGCTGGTCTACGGGGCCACAGTTTAGTGATGAAGCGATAAAACAATGGGTGTTGAGCGAGCAGTGACGCGCTGGTACGTGAAGCGACAGGTAATCCTCTCTGAAATCGCTACTTTGAAGGAGGAGTTGCGGCTGTTGCGCGAGCAGCAAAGCAAGCAACACAACGAGCGGGAAGGGCTGCAATCGGTTGAGCAGCGTCTAATGGAGGCTGAGGCAAAGCTGCGATCCATCGGGGCCTGTCCGAAACCGATGATGGGATAATGGGATAGGCGAGCAATCGAGAGACAGGAGGCAGTTGACCGCCTCCTGTCTCTTTCTCAATTATCCGGCGAGCGAATCCACAATCAACTTCCCCATGGCCTGCGTTCTCACGACCTCTTTTCCCGGCTCGCGCAAGTCCTCGGTGCGAAAGCCTGCCTCTATGACGCGCTGGACAGCCGACTCGATATCCTCTGCTTCGCTGTGCAGTCCAAAGGAATAGCGCAACATTAAGGCAGCCGTGAGGATGGCTGCGATAGGATTGGCCTTGCCCTGCCCGGCGATGTCGGGTGCTGAGCCGTGTATCGGTTCGTACAGGCCAAACACCCCGTATGCCGTGCGGCGCGTACCCAGGCTGGCCGAGGGCAGCATCCCCATCGAGCCTGCCAGCATGGATGCCTCGTCGGTCAGGATGTCGCCGAACATGTTTTCAGTAACAATCACGTCGAACCCCGTAGGCCGCCTCACCAGTTGCATCGAACAGGTATCGACCAGCAGGTGTTCCAGCGTCACGTCGGGGTAGTCCTTCCCAACACGCTCGGCTACGCTCCGCCACAGGCGCGACGAACTGAGCACGTTGGCCTTGTCGACCGAGGTGACATGCTTGCGCCGCCCGCGCGCCAGGTCGAAAGCGACGCGCACGATGCGTTCAATTTCCTGCTCAGTATAGAATAGTGTATCGACAGCCTCCAGCCCACGTGGCGTCTCGCGAATCTCGCTTGGTTTGCCAAAATACAGGCCGCCGGTCAACTCGCGCACCACCATCAGGTCGGTGCCCTGCAATATTTCAGGCTTGATAGTCGAAGCGTTCAACAGCGCCTGGAGGGGTCGCACTGGGCGCAAGTTGGCGAAAAGCTCAAGCTCCTTGCGCAGGCGCAGCAGGGCATTTTCGGGCTGCTTCTTCGAATCCGGCCCCTCGTAGCGCGTCCCCCCGCCGACTGCCCCAAATAACAGCGCGTCGCTCCTCTGGCACAGCGCCATCGTCTCGTCGGAGATAGCCGCGCCCTCGGCATCGATGGCGGCGACACCCACCAGTGCGTGATGCATCTCGAACGTGTGTCCATAGCGCCCGGCGACGGCCTGCAAGACGCGCACCGCCTGCTCCGTCACCTCCGGCCCGATGCCATCCCCGGCAAGTACCGCGATGTTGTATGTTCCCATGCTATTGCTCCTTAGAGGGTATCCTTATCTGCCAGAATTATATACGATGTGTCGAATACCCGTCAAAGGTGTCTGGCACGCTCTAGTGTGACGTGCTATAATTAGGGAGGGTTGGAGATGGCGTCACGAAGAGGCCGCTATCCTTCCTGGAATACTACTCTGCTATTCTATTCTTTGAATCAACCGAGCAGAGGTGCTGCTAAACCTTTGCATGGGAGTGTTTGTGATGAGCAGCGATAATAAAGTGAATGGGAACGCTTCGCACTGGAGTAAGCGCAAGCCGGTGCCAATTGTTATGGCGAAAGGCCCACAGGAGTACATTCCTGGCGACCAGGAACTGCCGGTGCAACTGACCAGCGTGGCCGATATGTTGCAGTGGGCGCAGAACTGGGCGCGCTCCAAGTCGGTCTGGCCGCTCGGCTACGGACTGGCGTGCTGCGCCATCGAGATGATGGCCTCAGCCTCAGCCCCGCAATATGACCTCTCGCGTTTCGGCTCCGAAGTCTTCCGCTCCAGCCCGCGCCAGGCCGACCTGATGATCGTGGCCGGAACCGTCTCGGTCAAGATGGGGCCGCGCCTTCGACTGTTGTGGGAGCAGATGCCCGAACCCAAGTGGGTGTTGAGCATGGGGCAGTGCGCGAACTCCGGCGGCGAATTCTACGACAGCTACTATACTGTGCAAGGCGTCGATACGATCGTCCCGGTCGATATCTACGTGCCGGGCTGCCCGCCGCGCCCGGAGGCATTGATCGAGGGTATCCTGAAATTGCGCGAGAAGATTGCGAAGCAGGGCCTGAAAGTGCAAGGCGAAAAAGAGATAGAGGTGTAGCGAATGCGTGGGATTTTTCAGGGAATGAGTCTGACGTTCAGTCATCTCTTCCGGCCAAAATTGACCCGGTACTATCCCTATGAAAAGCCAAAACTTCCGCCGCGCAGCCGCGGCCTGATCCAGTTGATCGCGGAAGGCGGGCTGCAAACCGAGTATAACCTGAAATGTGAATCGTGCCTTTTGTGCGAAAAAGCCTGCCCGCCGCGCGCTATCACCATCGAATACGAGCAGATGGATCGCTGGAAGCAGCGACCCTGGTTCGAGTCGTATGTGCGAGATGGCGCTGAGAAGTTCGGCACGCGCAAGATGCCCCCTGCTTCTGGCGCGTCGAAGGCCGGTTACTACACGCAGCGCATCTCCGAATATGCCATCGAGTACCACAATAAGCCGGTGGCCCCTTGCGTGGCTATGCCCGTCAAAGATTCCCTGGAGCCGGAGATCGACATGAGCAAGGTCGATGAGCTGCTGGAGACGTGGCCGCAGGAGGCGGGCGCGCTCTCCCCACTGCTTGACGCCGTTATGGACATCTACGGTTTCCTGCCTTTACAAGCCGCCAAGCGTATTACGCAGGTGCGCGGCGTTGATCTGAGCGACCTCTTTGGCATCGCCACGATGAGTCCAAAGTTCAAGCCGGCCCCCGCCGTCAAGGGCATCAAACGCGACGATCAACCCCTTCGGGGACTTTCACCCGCTACACGTGGAGTGTATGGGAATATTAATCATGTGAGGCAGCCCAATGCCTGAGTTTGAAACGTATAATGTCATTCGCCGGCGAGGCGAGCCTGATGTGCGCTCGCTCGAATCCTATCGCCGCAGCGGCGGCTATACCGCCCTGGAACAGGCCATTCGCCAGCAATCGCCTGAGCAGATCATCCAGCAAGTACTCGACGCGAATCTGCGCGGGCGCGGCGGCGCGGGCCGTCCGACCGGGGAGAAATGGCGCATCGTGCGACGCCAGGACGACCATCCAAAATATGTTATTTGCAACGCCTACGACGCCGACCCGCGTTCGTGGGTCGCACGCTCGCTGCTGGAACGCAATCCCCACCAGGTGATCGAGGGCATCCTACTGGCGGCCTACGCTGTTGGCGCATCTGAAGCCTATCTTTTCACGCGCAGCCTTTTTACCGAAGGCATCGGCTCGGTGCAGAGGGCGCTCAATGAAGCACTCGATGCGAACATGGTCGGACGCGATATTTTAGGGACTGAGTTTAGCTGCACCATCAATGTTGTCGGCGTGGATATCGGTTTCATGGGCGGCGAAGAGACCGTGCAGATCGCCATGATTAAGGGTCGCCGGGGTATGCCTGAGCAGCGCCCGCCATATCCCGCGCAGTATGGTCTGTGGGACAAGCCTACCGCCATTAACTCGGTTGAGACGCTGGCGAATGTGCCGGTGATCGTGCGAGAAGGCGCGCAGGCGTTCGCCAGCACCGGCTCGGCTACAACTGGCGGTACGAAGGCGCTGACGGTCTACGATTACGTGCCAGACAGCGAGCCGCGTGTAGTCGAAGTGCCGTTCGGCGCGACGCTGCGCGAGATTTTGCGCCACGCTGGCTACAGCCGCGCCGAGGGCGAACTGCGCGCCATCGTGGTTGGCGGAGCCGAGGGCGGCGCGCTGCCTACCTCGTTGCTCGATACGCCCTACGACTTCGACACGTTGGAAGAGGCCGGGGCAATCGTCGGTTCCGGCATCATCGAACTTCTGCCGGCCAACACCTGTATGGTGTCCTGGGCCATGGAGCGCAGTCGCTACCTGAGCAAGGAATCCTGCGGTAAGTGCGTGCCGTGCCGTGTCGGCATGAAGCGCATCGCGGGCATCCTGGAAGGCATCATTAGCGATATGGGTGTCAGCAACGATGGCGCGATGCTAGATGAGTTCGCCGAGTACGTGCCGAACGGCTCGCTTTGCGGCTTCGGGATCGAAGCGACGAACGCGCTCAAGACGGCTCGGCGCTACTGGTCCGATCATTTCCAGAAGCATATCCAGGACCAGCAATGCCCAACGGGCACCTGTATCCCTGTTCGTTCTCATCGATTCGTCACGAAACACGTTCTACCGTAAATTTGCGTAGGGGCGCGATTCATCGCGCTACCTACATCTGTGGGTGCGATACATCGCACCCCTACAGAGGGGTACAATATGGCAATATCTATTCGAGATAATCTTTCACCTATCAAGTACGATACCCAGGCGAAGATGGTCAGGAACGAGGTTGGGCAGCCTGCTTTCACGCTGACTATCGACGGTAAAACGGTCACGGCCTACGAAAATCAGACGCTGCTGAGCGTGGCGAACGACAACGGCATTACCGACATCCCCAACATGTGTAATGACGATAAGCTTGAGCCGACCGCCGCCTGTCGTATGTGCCTGGTGCATATTGAGGGCGCGAAGCAGCCGTTGCCTTCGTGTACCACGCCCGCGCTGCCCGGCATGGTCGTCAGCACAAATTCTGACGAGCTGTTTCACATTCGCCGCACCAATCTGGAGATGCTGCTCTCAGACCACAACGCCTACTGCCAGCCGCCCTGCCAGGTGGACTGCCCCACGCACATCGATATACCGGGCTACCTGGAACTTATCGCCAAAGGCTCGATGAAGGAGGCGGCGCGCCTGGTCAAAGAGGTGCTGCCGTTCCCGTACATCCTGGGTCTGACCTGCCCCGCGCCCTGCCAGAAAGCCTGCCGCCGCGCGCTGGTCGAAGAAGAAATAGCCATCTGCCGCATGCATGGACACGCCGCCGAGACCTGCCTGCTTGACCCGCCGCACCCATTCCCACAGGACCCGTCAACGGGCAAGAAGATCGCTATCGTTGGCGCTGGCCCGGCTGGACTGACCTGTGCCTACTACCTGGCACTTAAAGGCCACTACTGCAAGGTCTTCGATATGCAGCCGCAGCCAGGCGGAATGCTGCGTTACGGCATTCCTGAATATCGCCTGCCGAAAGATATGGTCGACCGCGAGTTCTCCGGCGTATGGGAACTCGGCGTTGACCAGCAATATAACGTCAAGCTGGGCGTCGATTTTACCATCGATGACCTGTTCGCCCAGGGCTACGACGCGGTGTACCTGGCGATTGGCGCGTGGACCAGTAACCCGCTGGACGTGCCGGGCGAAGAATCTGATGGCGTTGTCAATGCTATAGCCTTCCTCGCCGAGAAGGTGGAGGGCAAGCCCGTTCCCGTGCGCGAAGGGCGTGAAGTGGTCGTACTGGGCGGCGGTTTCACCACCTTCGACTGCACACGTACCTCGCTGCGCCTGGGCGCGAAGGTGCATACCGGCTATCGCCGTTCCGTCAAGGAAATGACGGCCACCTCTGAAGAAATCGAGGATGCCGAGGCCGAAGGAACCGAGTTGATGTTCTACGTCCAGCAGACAAAGGTCGAAGTGGAGAATGGTAAGGCCGTAGGATTGGAGTTCATCAAGAACAAACTGGGCGAGCCTGATGCCAGCGGCCGCCGCCGTCCCGTGCCGATCCCCGGCTCTGAATTCACTATCAAGTGCGATGTCATCATCCCCGCTTTCGGTCAGAAGCCCGACACCAAAGTGCTGGATGAGAAGTCGGGTGTGAAGTGGACGAAATGGACCACCATCCAGACTAACCCGCATAACTATATGACCGACCGCTGGGGCGTCTTCGCCGGTGGCGATGCGCAGCTTGGCGCGAAGACTATCATCGAATGCGTGGCGCAGGGCAAGCTTGGCGCGCGTTCCATCCACGCCTTCCTGAACGGCGAGGACATGAACGACGTGGCGCGCCGCCTGGAACTGGAAGAGCGCAAGCCCGACCTGTTCGATATTGTGCCTTACAAGCCGGTCGAGCCGAAGGTGAAGATGCCCATGCTGCCCTACGAAGAGCGCAAGCGCAGCTTCGAACTGATCGAGCTTGGCTACCTGCAACAACAGGCTGAGCGCGAAGCTGGCCGCTGCCTGCAATGCGCATGCCCGGCAGCCGGCCAATGCGACCTGCAAAAGTACAGCATCGAGCATGGCCTGGCGGATAACCGCTTCCACGACGGCGAGCCGAGCGACTATCACGACTACGACCTTGACCTGTCGCACAGCTTCATCCTGCGCGACCCCAACAAATGCATCAACTGCACGCAGTGCGTGCGCGTCTGTCACGACGTGATCGGCCCCGACTGCTACGGCATGTTCGGCAAGGGCTTCGATACTATCGTTGCCACGCCGTTCAACGTCAGCCTGCACGATACCGACTGTGTCTCCTGCGGGGCCTGCGTGCAGGTCTGTCCGACCGGCTCGCTGATGATGGCCGAACGCACGCTGAAACGCTATGCCTTCGCGCTGGATCGCTGTATCTTCTGCGGCGACTGCGTCGAGGTTTGCCCGCACGGCGCGCTCGGCGAGACGCCCAACTTCGAGTTGTCGTTCTTCAATCGCTTCGGCCCCGATGTGACCCTGGAAAAGGGCGACCTGGCCGTCGCAGCCGACTACCTGGTGCGCCAGCGCCTCCCACGCGGCAAGAAAGACCTGCCCGTCATGAGTCCCCTGGTGAGGCCGCTTCCGGCCAGGGGCATTCGAGAGTAGTCAGGCAAAAATGAAAAGGAGTGGCACCGCGCGGTGCCACTCCTTTTCATTTTTGCCTGACTTACAGTTTGAAACATAAACATACTCTGTCACATTTGGACATGATACCATATGCAATCCTGTGAGGCTGGGAGGTATGGTACAATGTATAACAGTATCTCTATCCACAGAATGGTAAGGAGTGGCACTGTATGGCATTATTGAGGCAGCGTAGCCTACGGTTTCCTCAAGGGTTTCTCTGGGGGACGGCATCTTCGCCGCACCAGTGCGAGGGTGGCAATACAAACAATCAATGGTATCGTTGGGAGCAGGCGGGGCGTATCTATACGGGCGAGCAATCGGGGCAGGCAGCGGACTGGTGGCGGGAGGCCGAGGTGGATTTCGCCCTGGCGGAGCAGATGGAGAACAACGCGCTGCGCCTGGGCATCGAATGGAGCCGCGTCGAGCCATCCGAGGGCGTGTGGGATAGCGCAGCGATTGATCGCTACCGGGCGATGCTGACAGACCTGCACAAGCGGCACATGAAGCCGATTGTGACGCTGCATCACTTCAGTGAACCGCTCTGGTTCGGCGAGCGCGGCGCGTTTACGAAACTCGAAAACCTATGGTACTTCGTGCGCTACGTGACGTATGTCGTAGAGCAGCTGCAAGACCTGTGCGACTTCTGGCTGACCATTAACGAACCCAATGTATACGCCTTCCTCGGCTACCTGTTCGGCACCTGGCCGCCAGGTGAAAAGAATGTGCTGGTCGCCTTGCGTACTTTGCGTAATCTGATCCAGGCGCACGTCGAAGCGTTCTATGCCATTCGCCGCGTGCAGCCGCAGGCAGACATTGGCTATTGCCTGAACTATCGCCTGATGGACCCGTCCTCGCCGCTTTCGCCGCTAGATCGTAGTGTGGCAGCCCTGCAAGAGATGTTCTACAACTGGGGTATCCTACAGGCGAGCGAAAGCGGCTATTTTCCCATTCCGCTTGGCCTTTTGCTGGACCCGGTAGCGCACGCGGCAGGAACGCGCGACTATCACGGCGTCAACTACTACACTCGCGACCTGGTGCGCTTCGACCTGTTGCGCCCAATGGAGCTGTTTGGTCGGCGCTACATCCGTCCCGGCTCTGTGCGCAACGACCCCAGCGTGAGCGGAGACGACACGTTCGGGGAAATCTACCCGCATGGCATCTATCGCGTGCTGAAGTCGGTCTACCAGAGGGCGCGCGGCAACAAACCGCTGTACATCACCGAACTGGGCTTTAGCGACGCGCTGGACGACAGGCGGCCTCGCGCCATCCTGGAACACCTGGCGATGGTACATCGAGCTATCAGCGAAGGCATCCCCGTTCGCGGACTGCTGCACTGGACGCTGACCGACAATTTCGAATGGAACGAGGGTTTCGGTGTCCGCTTCGGCCTGATCGAACTCGATCCTCGGACGCAGGAACGCACGCCGCGCAGCAGCGCCAGCATGTATGGCGAGATCTGCCGCGCTAACGCCATCACAGAAGCCATCGTCGAACGCTACGCCCCCGACGCGATGGAGAACATTTTCGGCCACACCGCCCTTCCCTCTGTTACTATGCTGTAGGTGGCGTGTTGGTTTCGATAACGAACTGCAAGAGTAGCTTGTCGGGACAATGTTGTGGGAATATACGGGCGTAGCAGGCCAGGCAGTAGTCTCCGACCAGCTCGTCGTCCTCACCGGTTCCATAGTAGGTGATCGTGTGCGGCGAGCAGGCATAATGCCCGCAGGGTCGCAGCTCGACCTCGTCGCGGTGCGGGAGGCCATGGGGAAACTGTTCGATATAACACAGGTGTTCAGGCACAGTATGCAACCTCGCTTGTCATTCATCCATTGAACGTGCTACACTTTATCAAGAGCATCGACCCGCTAACGAGCGATCGCTCCCATCACTCATTCCTATTTTATAATACTGCGAGGTTGATTGTATGAGTAAGGCAATGCGTATCTCTGAAATGTCCAGGTTTCGCTTTGGCAGCGCCATATTTTGTACCGACGGCGAAAATGGTATTCTCTCGGAAATCTTTCTTGATCCTATCACACATCAACTGGTGGGCATTGGTGTCAAGCAGGGGCGTCTCTTCGGCAAGACTGCTTATGCTGCATACAATCAGATCGCCGCTGCCTCAAGCGATGGCGTCTCGCTCAACCTCAAACGCGGCGTGCTGTCGTCTAGCGTGGTGCCGGGCGCTGCCCTGAATAGTAAAAGCGCGGTCGAGCGAGCCGGTTCATCTTCGCACGGCACGCTCGCGCTGGTGGCGGCTCACCCGGAGAGCGGCGAGCTGGCCTATATCGTGGTGCGTAACCTGCACCTGGGGCATGAGGTGATGCTGCGCGCGGAATATGTGACCGGCATTGCCGATGATCGTCTCACCGCCACCATCGCGGATGAGGCGCTCAATGCGCTTCCGCCCTATCGTACCGACGCCGAGTTGCAACAAGAGATCGAGGCAATACTGTACGATATCCAGCCCATGCACTACGACTTGAGGGCAATAAACGCGCGCGTGCTGGATGGTGTATTGTACCTTGACGGCAATATTTCCAGTTCGCTGCGCTCCGATATTGCCCAGGACCAGGTATACGGCGTCAATGGCCTGCTGGAAATCAAAAACAACCTGGTGGCGGATGATACCCTCGCCACTGATATCGCCATGGCGTTGGGCCAGGATCCGCGCACGCGCGACCTGCCCATTGGCGTGTATCCGCGCCTGGGCGAAGTACGTCTCAGCGGCGCGGTGCGCAACGGCCAGCAGAAGGCCGCCGCCGAGGAGATCGCCCGCTCATTTCCAGGAGTGCGCTCTGTCGTATGCAATGTTGTCGTCGATCCCAATGCCGAGATGCTGCATATCATGTCCTCGGCTGAAGGGGGCGAGATGGAAGATAAGGTGCCGGGAAAGTATGTCCGGCATACGCAATAACGATGAATACCTCAGAACAGCCTGATCTTGTTTCCATCGAAAGCGAAGAGGCTCCCACCAGATCAGGTACACAGGATACGGAGCAACCATCAGAGTTTGAGGATGATCCTGAGAGCGAAATGTCTCCTTCTGATGATGACCAGGAGCCGCGACAACCTGCGCCAAAATCGGTAAACGAGGGGGGAAACCGTCATATGCCTACGCAGCGCCGTGAGATAGCAGCACAAGCCTTGCAGGAACTCTGGCAGGAGCTGAACCCGGAAGCAGGGCCGCCGCTTCTGTTCCCATCACAGATTCAAAGAAGGGTGCAGTTGGAGCATCACCCGCTCCTGCTCGACAGACTCGTCGAGGCTGCAAAAGGCGCGCCTGCCGCGCCAGGGCAGTTGAGCGCGTGGATCATGCTGGACGCGCCTCCCTATGCCCAGGGCATTGCGTTGGTGCGCGAAGTATCTTCACTGCTAAAGTCGGATATGCTACACGCGGCGGATGTCAAGGATCGCGGCATCATCCCATCCGCGCCGTATAGCTGGATACGCTATACCTTCAGAGAGGGATGGAATGCCCTCTCGGTCTATTTCTATGACACCGATTCGAACGATTCGCACGTCCTGACGGCCATTCCCGATGGACGTGAGGATGGATGGATGGCGTTTGTGCAACAGTTGGACGAGGCGCACACCGCCGTCTGGCGACAAACGCTGCGCGGCAACATCGAGATCGTGGGGGGCGAGGACGACCTGGCCGACAGCTTCAAGCACGTGTCGTATGACGATCTGGTGCTGCCCACTACCCTTTTGTCACGTGTCGCAGCACAGCGTTGTATCTTCGAACAAGCTATGCTCGATCGCTACGAGCGTCTCCACCTGCCACGCTTGCGAAAAGTATTGTTAATCGGGCCGCCGGGTACGGGGAAAACAACACTGCTGAGGGCCGAAGGGGCGCGGCACCTCCAACAAGGGGGTATGGTGTACTACGTCTGCGCCCCTGCCTCGGCGCGCAATACGAGCGCGTGGAGTCAACTGGCCTATGCGCTACGCCTGGCGGCTGAAAGTCGGCTGCCCGCTCTGGTGCTGGTTGAAGATTTTGAGCTGTTCGTCTCCAATGCGCCTGAGATGCAGCTCGTGCTCAATACGCTCGATGGGGTCGCGACGCCTGATAATCCATCTGGGACGCTGCTGCTCGCGGCCTCTACCGAGCCGGAGAAAATCGACGCGCGTATTCGTGACCGCACCGGGCGCTTCGATGTACTCATCGAGATGAGCCTGGTCGATGATATCGAATGGGCGACGCAGCTGCTGGCGCACTACCTGGGCGATGATGCAGGCGCGGAGGTGTATAGCCAGGTCGCGCCAAAGCTGCTCAAGTATGCCGGGAGCCACTTTCGAGAAGTATGCATGGGAGGATCGCTACACGCCCTCGAACAGAGCCGCGCTACAGCGCAGGTCGAAGATCTGCTCTGGGCGCATGAGACAATTCTGGCGGGCAAAACCGCCGCAGATGAGCTGGAACGGTATATCCCGTCGGCCAATCGCAAGCGCGGCAGCTATTTCGGGCGCACGTGAGATGGTCACTTATTCACTTCTGAGTGCCTGCTCAAGGTCGCTGATGATATCCTGGATAGCCTCTATCCCCACTGAAAGTCGTATGCAGCCGTCGGTAATGCCAATGGCGCTGCGCTCGGCGGGTGTCAGGTTGCGGTGCGACGACATAGGAGGATAGCTCACCTCAGAGTAGACGTCGCCCAGCGTGGTGGCCGGTAGACACAATGTCAGCCTGTCGATGAAGCGATAGGCGGCATCGCGGGACTGCTCGCGCATCTCGAAAGAGAGCAGCCCCCCGAAATGTTGCCGACGCAGCAGCCGCGAGGCCAGTTCGTGCTGCGGATGGTCAGATAATCCCGGATAATGCACGCGCTCGACCCCCTCGTGCTGGTGCAGAAAACGCGCCACGTGAAGGGCATTCTCGCATTGCCGGCTCATACGCAGCGCCAGCGTTTTCAAGCCTCGCGTCACCAGGTAAGCTTCGAATGGGCCAAGCGTTGCACCCAGCATGGTCGCGTAAGAACGCGCCTGCGCTATGTAGGCATTCTTCGCGGCAACCAGCACGCCAGCCGTCGTATCGCCATGCCCACTCATATATTTGGTTGCGCTGTGAACCACCAGGTCGAAGCCATGATCGAGTGGGCGCACAAGATAGGGCGTAGTAAAGGTGCTATCGACGATGGTCACGGCGTCCACCTCGCGCGCGGCGACGCTGATGGCGTCCAGGTCGGTCACTTTTACCAGGGGATTCGAGAGTGTTTCCACGTAGATGATATCGGGCTTCTCCTCGTGGATAATCTGTACCGCGTCGGGAGTACACAAATCGCGCAGGACGAGTTGGATACCCAGCGGGACAAACTGCGTGCGTAGTAGCCCGATGGTTGGGCCGTAGATATCCTGGGATGCCAGAATCTTCGCTCCGGGAGCTAATCCTGCCGAAAGCAGCGCGGCGTGAATGGCAGCCATGCCTGAACTAAAGACAATCGCTCCAACTCCGCCCTCGATCTCCGCCAGTAAGTTTTCCAGCGATTGTGCGTTTGGGTTCCCCTGCCGGGCGTAGACATACGTCTTTTCGCCGGAGGGCAACTGCCCGCTGAACGCCCTGTCAAGCGACTCGGCATCGCGGTGGATGTAGGTCGTACTGGGGTAGATCGGTTCGACGGTCGGTGTGCCGGAGTTGCTCGTCACGGCGTCTTTTGAGCTGCCGCGAACGAGAAGCGTGTCCATCGTCCAGGGTGCCTCATTGTTGTGCTTCAAAAAACCCTCCAGATGTGGGCGTATGCTGGCCTGTTATGCTGGTTTCTCGCCCCACACGGTGAGCGGGAACATCAGGCCGCGGAAATCTTCGCTCGCCATTTCAGTCAGCATTTGCGCGTAGAGCGCGCTTAACTCATCCTGCTGGGCGACGCCCATCCTGATGATGAACGGTTGAAAGAGCTGGAAGTTTGCTGTGGCATCCTGGCGAAAACCCGCATAGGTTTCGGTGTCAAAGGAATAATCGATCACATGCGAGCGCTGCTGGATATTACTATACCCCAAATCTTGCAGGAATTTCCCCATCATAGGGAGCACGCCGGTAAATCGACCGCTTTGCGAAAAGCTCTCTCCCTGTACCTTGAGGGCGCGAATAAGCAGGGCATTCAGGTTTTCCAGGGCGGGGCTATTCGAATAGTACCACCATTCGCTTTCAGTCAGGCGGATAATGCCCCCTGGACGAAGGAGCCGATCCAGCTCCCGCATCAATCCTGGCCACTCGGAAGCGGGGAGGAAATTGATAAATCGGGAGTTGATGAGATCAAACGAGTGTTCAGGAAAAGCAAGCGGTTGGCGCACATCCATGACATGATAGCTGGCGTTATGCAGGTGACGTACCTGGGTAAAGGCGCGCGCGTAGTCTATCATAGCCAGGCTGATGTCAAATCCAACGACTTCCATCTCTGGATGCGTGAAGGCCAGTTCTTGTGACCACCCACCGGGACCACAGGCGACATCGAGCACGCGATGAAACCTGGTAAGATCGTCGTGTTCAGCCAGCAGACCTCCCATCCCTTGAGTAATGAGACGGTCTTGATCGAGCAAGCGCGCCATTTCTGCACCGCTCTCGGGGTTATTGAAATAGACATTGCCACCAGGAGTCTGATTTTTCGGAGTGTTCATCCTGGGCCTCCCTTTTGTTACACTATTTCGTGCCTGGTTACTTCCAAGCTAATGCTCAACGCACGTAACTTGCTGGCTGTCAGTGTAAAGAAATGCTCGTACTACGCTTGATGCTAGTTCTCCCCTGCTGTTTAGCATAGCAGCTAGCCTGTCCAGTGTCAACCACGCACGAAAGGGAACCAGGGCAAAATGGGCGACTGTACGCTTGCAATACGGGCCGGGAAAACGCATACTTACGGTATCACTTCCTCTTGCTATACTCAGGAACGAGGGAACGAATGGATACATTGCAAGCATTTGTCTCACGCGAACTGGACAGTCTGCGCCAGAAGGGCATCTTTCACCTGCCGCGCGTGCTTGAGACGGAGCAGAAGGCCACCGTCGTCATCGATGGGCGCGAGGTCATCTCGCTCTCCTCGAACAACTACCTGGGACTTACCGTACACCCGCGCTTGCGTGAAGCGGCTATTCAGGCCATCGAAGCATACGGCGTTGGCTCCGGCTCGGTGCGCACCATCGCCGGCACGATGACGTTGCACAATGTCCTGGAGGAGAAGCTAGCGCGCTTCAAACATACCGAGGCGTCACTGACGCTGCAGTCCGGTTACGCGACTAATCTGGGCGTCATTTCCGCGCTGATGCAGGAGGGCGACTTGATTGTCAGCGATGAACTGAACCACGCCAGCATCATCGACGGTATCCGGCTGAACAAAGCGCCGCGTAAGATTTTTCCGCACAAGGATATGGCCGGGCTGCGCCACGTGCTGGAGCAATCGCGTGATGTCGCGGGCAAGGTGATGGTCGTGACGGATGGCGTCTTCAGCATGGATGGCGACATCGCGCCCTTGCCGGAGATCGTCGCGCTGGCGGAAGAGTTCGGCGCGTTCGTGATGGTGGACGACGCCCATGCCAGCGGCGTGCTGGGCCAGAACGGGCGCGGCAGCGTCAGCCACTTCGGGCTGGATGGCCGCGTGGCCTTGCAGATCGGCACGCTCTCCAAGGGCATCGGCGCGCTCGGAGGCTACGTCGCCTGTAGCCAGGCCGTGCGCGATTTCCTGCTCCAGCGTGCGCGTCCCATCCTCTTCAGCACTTCGCACCCGCCCTCGGTGGTCGCAACCTGTATCGCAGCGCTGGATATCCTGGAAGAGGATAGCAGCCTGGTCGAGCGCCTGTGGGAGAACACGGCCTACTTCAAGCAAGGCCTGGAACAGCTCGGCTTCAACACGGGCTACAGTGAGACGCCCATCACGCCGGTCATCGTGGGCGAGGGCGCGCTGGCCATGCGCTTCAGCAATCGCCTCTTCGAGGAAGGCGTATTCGCGCAGGGCATCGTCTTTCCCACCGTGCCTGCCGACAGGTGTCGCGTGCGCACCATCGTCACGGCGCTGCACACACGCGAAGAACTGGCGAAGGCGCTGGACATCTTCGAGCGCGTAGGGAAGGAACTCAAGATCATCTAAAAGATGTCAGGATGAGATCTTCGATCACGACGGCAACGCCGTCCTCTGCATTGCTGCGCGTGACGTAGTCCGCCTCGGCCTTCACTTCGTCGTGCGCGTTGCCCATGGCGACCCCCAATCCCGCGAATTGCAGCATGCCGATATCATTGTGATTGTCCCCAATGGCGACGACTTCCCGCGCGGAGATGCCCAGGTCCGCCGCGATTTCACGCAGCGCGTGTCCCTTTGAGGCAGACGGATGCAGGAACTCAACCAGGTCGAACGAGGACTGCGTGACGTAAAGCTGGCCTGCGAAGCGCTGCTCGAATGCGTCGCGCCGCGCCCGAATGGCCTGCTCGTCGCCAATCCCCACGATCTTGATGCAGGGCAGCGGGTAGAGGCTGGCGACATCATCCATCTCCACGACCGGCGGCACGGGCGGCTGATACCACTCGCGCGCTCGTGGCGTATCCCTATCGACGTAGACGCGGTGAATGGTGTGGTAGGCGCGATAGAAGCCTGACGCCCGTAGCAGGTCGAGCGCGGGCAACACATGCTCAGGCGGCAGGTAGTGCTCGTGATGGATGCTGCCGTCGATTTCAGCAATCACCGCGCCGTTCTCGATGATCTGCGGGCCGTTGAGTGGTAGGTCGCCGCAGGTGGCACGCAGCACCGCCAGGTTCTGTCCCGTGGCGATCACCAGCGTCACACCAGCCTCGACCGCCAGGGCGAGCGCACGGCGAGCGCGCGGGGTGATGTGCTTCTGTGGTCGGGGAGTCAGCAGGGTTCCGTCGAGGTCGATTGCCAGCAGGCGATACACGTGAGATGCTCCTACTATTCACATGATTGATAGGGTTATCTCAGTATATCGCCGTGCATGAGCGGCTGGCAAGCCTTAATGGGTCCACGTCACCTCGACACTCGCCAGCGATATGTAAGTCAGATTGACCTGGTTAAAGGCGTTCTGGTACTGCCAGTGACAGGTACGTGTGAGCAAGATCGAACCCGTTCCCGTCAGCAGGCCGGTGGCAGGGCCATTGTAGACACCTCTGTCGCTCGTCGAATCGGGACCGGTAACATCGTTGCCGTTGCTATCCCTTGCGTCTCCCCTGATCGTGCAGGCATGGTCGCTGGAGTCCTGCTTATACGCAACGCTGAATCCTTTGCTGGTAACAGTAGGTGCTTGAGGCGAGAGTTCGCTTCTGGGTGAGACATCGAAGATCGCAACGGACGAAAGCCAGTGTTTGCCGTCGTTGGTGTTTCCAGTATATGAGCACTGGTAGATCCTCTGCGGAATGAGAAAGGTATAGTTCGGCGAGCTTCCTAGAATAAATGTGCGACTGCCGCACCTAACCGGCTCTTTATCGTCAAAGATGGCGAAATTGCTCTCCTCAATGGCGCGTGTCATGAATTGCATGGTAATCACGCTCATGTTATCGGTCGAATCCTGGTCTTCATTGATCGTGATGCTTACCATCAGTGACCCCGCGGAGGTATCCATTGGCGTCACACCCATAGGAGGATCGGGAGGATTAGCCGCTGCTAGAGGTACATTGCACGAAAACGCGCTAAACGAGATATAACAGAGTACAAGAGCCAGTACGAAGAGCGAACGCCTGGTTGTCATACCATTCCTCCTGTGGGGATGAACTGGACCGAGAAAACATCGTGCAACAAAGAAACCATCCGGTGGGACTAAACCTACGAGGCTCATCCAAAAGAAGCGCATCGAGCATGCCAGCAACTACGAATTCGATTGAAGCAGGAGGGTCTATTACTGCTAATTAGACGATTAATCGTCACGAAATTATAGAAGCAATTTCAAGAGTACATCTGATTTCATCAGGCGCGAAGGGAGAGAAGATGCGTTGTTGATGATGGTTCTGTGTGTCTTATGACCTTGCCAACGGCACGAATCATCCGTATACTTGCAAACAAAGCCGGGAAGATCGAAATGCAGTTTTTGAACAACATGCGTGTTGGCTGCTACCAATTGCTAGAGAGGTGCAGCTAGCTTCTACACCATGTAGAGCACGTGATTGGAAGGAACTTCTTCGACCATGAAAGAAAAGATCAAGGGGATACTGGCCGGTTTGGCGTATCGCATTATCGTCATTCTGACGCTAGGGCAGATATCCCCTTTGCTTGGAGCAGGTATTTTTATCGAGCAAGATGGTGAAATTTTGCTGATCGACCGTACCGACGGGCTGGGCTATACCGTGCCGGGTGGCGTTGTGCGCCATAAAGAAACGGTTGAGCAGTGCGTGTTGCGCGAGACGCGCGAGGAGACAGGCTACAATGTGCAGATCACCGGCCTGCTGGGGGTCTACTCTTCGCTAAAACGCGACCCGCGTTTTCGCGCCGTCGCCATAGCCTATAAAGGGCGCATCATCGATGGCACGCAGCATGGCTCAGGCGAGGGAGAAGCGTGCTGGTGCAAGCCAGAGGAGGTGCTTGGGCACCTGGCGTTCGACTGCGAAGAAATGCTGAAAGACTATCTGAGCGGACAGGTGCATTTATCGTGAAATGGAGTGGCGCAATATATTGTTCTTCATCATTGCACTACTACATTGGCGTTATGAGCAAACAAAACATGCGAAAGTACTAACGAGCGTCACTGGACTTGACGATAATCTCCGGGTGAGGCTACACTTATTCACAAGGTGGTGAGAGGTGAGCTTGCTTGTGCTACATCCATTCGTGTGTTCTTGCTGAATGTATCGATACATTGTCCACTGCTTATGAAGGATCGTTGCGCAGGTTGGCGACGTAGGAGGTTCTATGCCCAGAAATGTGCGCGTTGTTGTGCTTGTGGTAGCGTCAATTGCGATAGCAATGACCCTTATCCTGGGGCTGCACGTGGGTGGGCCGACCATCCTGCGATATGGGCTATACTCACAACTGATCGGCGCGTTCATCGGCGGCTTTCTCGCCATTATTTCAGTGAACTACCCTGCGCGCAGGGATGGGAACATGCAACCCTGGCTTGGCCGCGAGCGGTTGGCCTGGACGCTGATCGGCGCTGGCTGTGTCATGTGGGGCATCGGGGAATGTTTCTGGCGGTACTTCCTGGCGCGGGGTGTGAATCCCTTTCCATCGCAGGCCGACATCGGGTATTCCAGCCTGCCGCCGCTCATCTTCATCGGCCTTGTCCTGCAACCGTCCTCCGGCATGGGGCGCAGTCGCGTACTGGTGCTACTGGATAGCATGGTCTCGATGGGCGCGATCCTGGCGATTGCCTGGTTCCTCCTGCTGGGAACACTGGCGCAGATGCCCTTTTTACAGGACCTTGGCAAATTCCTGAGCCTGTGGTATCCCACCTCGGATGTTGCCCTTCTGAGCTGCGTAGTTTTCCTGCTTATTCGCGGCCAGGGGCGCGTCTACCAGGCCAAAGCGCGGCGCGCTAGCCTGCTGGTGCTGGGTATTGGCCTGTGTGTCTTTGCGACCTCCGACTTCATCTTCAACATCCAGCAGAACGCGGGGACGTATGTCGATGCCACCTGGGTTGACCTGGGCTGGCCCATTGGCATGATGATTATCGGTGTGGCTGCTTACCTGCGCCGTTTCCTGCCAGGGACCTCAAGGGAGGCTATCGAGCAGCGCGTGCGGCGACAGAGCGAGCGCGGCGGCTTTGGCCTCGCGCAGATCGTACCCTATGTTTTGCTGGCAACACTGTTCATTGTGCTGGCCTTCAATGTGCTCTCAAGCGACCCCGTGCAGAGCCACATTCGCCCGGTGCTGATCTACACGACGCTCGTCGTGGTGGCGCTGCTTGTCCTCCGGCAGATTTTGACGCAGCTCGACAACGAGCGGTTAACGCGCAGGCAGACCGTCGCGCTTGACCGCCTGGAAGTAGCAAATAGCCGCGTGGAGGACCAGGCTCGCATGATTGCCGAACGTAATGCCGTGATGGAAGAAGGCATCGCGCATCTGAAAGAGGTGCAGGCGCAGCTCGCCAACGGCAACTTGGGGGCGAGGGCGCGACTGGTCGGCGGCGACCTGCTGCCCCTGGCGGGTAGCCTGAACCTGATGGCCGACCGTCTCTCGCGTGTCGAACAGCTCGACCAGCGCACGCAGCGCTTGAGCAGGGCGCTGGCAGAACTCAGCATGACGCTTGAGCAGTATCGCGTGGGAACGCGTTTCGTAGCACCGGCATCCTGTAACGAATTTCCAGAAATCCAGCGCCTGCTACTGGCAATGGGACTTCGACCTGCCTCGCATGATCCGCGCCGGGTCTCGCAGTCGCCGGCACCATCACCAGCTTTGTCTCCAGACACTCCGACCTCGTCGCCGCGGGTCGTGCCGACGAGAAATTTACAGCAAGCTCAGTAGTCGAAGAAAATCAGGCTCCTTTATGGGTTACCTACGCTTCTGGATAATTGACGTGAAGGGCTTGTGGGTATGTGATATAGTGCAGGAAACGCAGACTCTGCCAGACTGTGAGTGAGGAGGTCTCTCATGCCAATTTGCGCCATTTGTGACGATAGCGGATTGCAGAATTCAGATTCTGCCAACCCCGAATTCTGTTATTGTTCTGCCGGCAAGCAAGCCCGTCGCCAGTGGGAAGCCAGCCGGAGCAGCGGTGGCCAGGTAAGAGGGAAGAATCAACCGAAGCCCGCCAGCTTTATCGACATTGCCAACCTGGACGATGTGAACGCCAGTGTTGACGCCATGCGGGCATCTCTGCTTGGGTCCCTGTCGAACGATACCGCCACTCCTTCGCGGCATGCCGCCGTGCAGTTGCTCTATAACGTAGCGCACGCCAATCACGAAGTCTCCATCGCCGAGGCGACCCAGTTATACGACTTGGCAAAGGCGCTTGAGCTGTTCCTTGGCGGCCTTGCTCCCATCGGACGCAACCTGAAACGTTAGCCGGGCGCCATTTATGGTTTACCCCGTGACGATGTCGCGCCCGACGGCCTTTGCCACTGCCTGGGCCTGGATCATCAGTTGCTCGAACTGCGGGATGGTCAGCGATTGCGCGCCATCCTTCAGCGCTTCGTCGGGATTTGGGTGTACCTCCACCAGTAGACCATCGGTGCCAGCCGCGAGCGAGGCGAGCGACATGCTGGGAACCAGGTCGCGTCGTCCTGTACCCTGGCTGGGATCGGAGATAATCGGCAGATGCGACAGACGCTTTATCAGGGGAATGGCGCTAATGTCCATCGTATTGCGCGTCATCTTCTCGAAGGTGCGGATACCGCGCTCGCACAGGATCACGTTCGGATTGCCCTGCGAGAGGATATATTCTGCCGCCAGCAGCCACTCCTCAATGGTGGCGGACATACCGCGCTTCAACATGACCGGCTTATCGACGCGCCCAACCTCGTCGAGCAGGAAATAGTTCTGCATGTTGCGCGTGCCGATTTGCAGGATATCCGCGTACTCGCAGACCATGTCAACATCGGTGGGCGTCATGACCTCCGTTATCACCGCCATGCCGAAGGCGTTACGCGCTTTCGCCAGCAGCTTCAGTCCCTCCTCGCCGAGGCCGCGAAAGCCGTAGGGAGAGGTCGAAGGCTTGAATGCGCCGCCGCGCAGGATGACGGCCCCTGACTTGCGCACGGCCTCGGCGGTGGCCATAAGCTGCTTCTCGCTCTCGACGGTGCAGGGACCGGCCATCATTACGACCTCGTCACCGCCGACGCGCACGACGCCCTCCGCGACGCAGGCGGCTGGAACCTCGACGATCGTATCGACGGGGTGAAACTCGCGACTGGCGAGCTTATATGGTTTCGTTACGATCAAAACCTGCTCGACACCCGGAAGCCCTTCCAGTGCGTCGCTGATGGATGGATTGATGCCTCCCGCCGTGCTGCGCGTGCCGGAGGTGCCGACAGCGCCCAGCACGCCGATGATGGTGCGCTCGACCCCCTGTGAAAGATGCCCGCTCAGCCCGTGATCTTTCAGGTAAGTCATGACATGTTCAATTTTTTCATCGCTTGAATGTGCCTGCATGACGACAATCATGAAAAAAAGCTCCTTCGTGTCATTTGAAAAACTGTCACTGGCTTCTTTTGCCAGCTTCGCGGCTTCTCCTGACACCGTTGTCATGATTGCCTGCAATTCTGTTGCTACTTGTAATTGTACCTATCTTCGCCCAACGAATGCAATTGTTCTGCTGATTACGGTTTGTAAGGGCGACCTTGCCACTTCCTATACTCGCAGGCTGAGCAGGTAGCTCTTGACCGCTTCGGCTCGCTCTTCCTGCTGCTCTTCGCTGAACTGGTCGATTAGCCTGACGAGGGCGCTGCCGATCGCCGCGCCATCAGCATAGCCCATCACTTCGGCGATATGTTCAGGTGTGGACAGACCGAACCCCACGACGATAGGCAATCCGTGGTCTTTCGTATAGCCATAGACTCTTGTGATAGAGTCGCGCAGGTGGGGTGGGAGTTCTGTGCGCTCGCCTGTAACGCCGCTCAGTGAGACACAGTAGATGAAGCCGCCTGGTTCCTGCGCGGCGATTTCGACGATCTGCTCGATGCGCGCATCGGGGGTACTGGGCGGTATCAGGAAGATCAACGCGAGGCCGTTGGCGTGCGCAGCCTCTTGCAGGGGAGCGGCTTCGTCGGGCGGCAGGTCGGGAATAATCAGGCCGCAGACACCACTTGCGGCAGCGACCTGGCAGAAGCGTTGCAGACCGTAGGCCAGCACGGGATTGTAGTAGCCCATCAGGATCAGGGGAACATCATGTTGTGAGGATACCTGGGCGGCGATATCCATGCAGCCCTGGATGCTCATGCCGCGTTCGAGCGCCACGTGTCCGGCGTGCTGGATGGTTACACCGTCTGCGAGCGGGTCGCTGAAGGGCATGCCCAGCTCGACGATATCCGCGCCGCCTTCGATGGCCGCGCGCACGACATCTACACTCTGCGCGGCGGAGGGATAGCCGCACATGAAATAAGGAATGATGACGCCGCGCTTCTCTCCTTTGGCGCGTGTGAAGG
This sequence comes from uncultured Chloroflexia bacterium, assembly GCA_963731975.1. Classification (GTDB taxonomy): domain Bacteria; phylum Chloroflexota; class Ktedonobacteria; order Ktedonobacterales; family Ktedonobacteraceae; genus CAVSXS01. Next base: position 909,278 of record CAVSXS010000001.1, read on the forward strand.
CGTCACTGATCTTCGTGGATGGGGCCGCGTTGTGGATCGATTGCATGGGAATCTCCTATCTGTTCGGCAGCGGTTGCTGCTGGATGATACAGGCCGGGCGAGTCGCGTTCAGGATATCGGGGGTGTAGTTGCCGCCAGCATACGAGCGCAGCAGCGCCAGCAGGTCGTGCAGGGCGGACTCGATATCGCCGCGCGCGTCTGCATGGTGCGCCTCGATGGTGATAATGGCGGTAGTGGTGTCTGGCTGGGCGGCGCTCTGCTCGCTCTGTCGCCAGCACCAGCGGCGCGCCATCACCAGCCCCGTCTCGTCGCTGAAGACGACCTCGCCCTGCTCGGGATGATCGACCTCTTCTTGCCCCAGCGTGGTGTAGCGTTCGGTGCCGTCGGCGAAATGGACGGTCAATGTACCATGCAGCGCGCGTGTGTCGAAGACGGCTGCCGGCAGGGCATAGCGTATGCTGACCAGGTTGCAGAGGTCAACCAGCGTGTTGATGCTGGGAATGTCGCCCTTCTTGGTGAGGCGGCGCAGCAGGCTTTCAGCCGCGCTGCGATATTGTGTCGGATCGACACCGAATTCGCGGAACGCGCCGCGCCACGCTGCCAGCGCGTAGATGACCCCACCGACGATACGCGGGTAACGTTGGAGAATGTCTGTGTCGTACTGGAAAACAATCATACTGGTTTCCTCATCTTCTTGATCGCTAAACTCATCCATGTCATTCTGAGCGAAGCGAAGAATCCTTCGTTGGGTGGATACGGATTCTTCGCTTCGCTCAGAATGACATGCACAGTGGTTTATATGAAGCTTGACGAAGTACTACGACATGCCGGTTTCGGTTGTTCATGTTCATCGTCGCGTCCTTGCAGGTTTATACCGTCACACCCAGCGCGCCTGCGACGGTCAGCATGTCCTTGTCGCCGCGCCCGGACAGGTTGAGGACGACCAGCGTTCCCGGTGCGATCTCGCCTCGCTCGCCCATTTCGAGAAGGTAGCCCAGCGCGTGGGCGGGTTCGAGCGCGGGAATGATGCCCTCGCTGTGGCTGAGGGCTTGCAGGCCGCGCAGGGCGGTGGCGTCGTTGGCGGAAACGTAGGTGGCGCGGGCAGTCTCCTTCAGGTAGCTGTGTTCGGGGCCGACACCGGGATAATCCAGGCCAGCCGAGATGCTGTGCGTGTCGAGCACTTGCCCATCCGCGTTTTGCAACAGGTAGGTGTACGCGCCGTGCAGCACACCGGGCCTGCCAGCGACCAGCGTGGCGGCGTGCTGCCCCTCTACAAGTTGGGTGCCGGAGCCGCCCGCCTCGACGCCGATCAGCCGCACGCCGGAGTCGTCGGCGAAGGGGTAGAAGATGCCGATGGCGTTGCTGCCGCCGCCGACGCAGGCCAGCACCATATCGGGCAGACGCCCCTCCTGCGTGAGAATCTGCTGCGCGGGCTTCATGGCCGATGATGGCCTGGAAGTCGCGCACGATGCGCGGATAGGGATGCGGTCCGACCACTGAGCCGATCAGATAAAAAGTCGTCTCGACGTTCGTCACCCAGTCGCGGATGGCCTCATTGATGGCATCTTTCAGCGTGCGGCTGCCGCTTGTAACGGAGCGCACCTCCGCGCCCAGCAGCTTCATGCGGAAGACGTTGAGCGACTGGCGATGGATATCGTCTTCGCCCATATAGACGATGCATTCCAGCCCAAGCATGGCGCAGACCGTCGCGCTCGCCACGCCGTGCTGACCCGCGCCCGTCTCGGCGATGATGCGCCGCTTGCCCATGCGCTTCGCCAGCAGGCCCTGCCCCAGCGCGTTGTTGATCTTGTGCGCGCCGGTATGCGCCAGGTCTTCGCGCTTGAGGTAGACCTTTACACCAGGTGCGACCAGCGCCGAGAAGCGCGGCACATAATGCAGCGTGGTGGGACGCCCGACAAAGCTGCGCAGTTGTGAGCGTAGCTCGTCCTGGAATGCTGCCTCCTCGCTTGCTTCCGCGTAGGCTGCCTCCAGCTCAGCCAGGGGAGCCATCAGGCTTTCTGGAACAAACTTGCCGCCGAACGTGCCGAAGCGACCGCGCTCGTCAGGATAGTGGTGATGCTGGTATGTTTCGCTCGGAACGTCGTTTTGTGTCTGCATAGTGCTTGCTTACCCTTCGCTGTCTCTAACATTCTTTATAAAGCGGCGAATTTTCTCCGCGTCCTTTATCCTGTTCGTCTCGACGCCACTGCTCACATCGATGCCCCAGGGGCGCACCTGCCGGATGGCCTCTGTCACATTCTCAGGGGTCAGGCCGCCCGCCAGCAGTAGGGGCGTCTTCCGCGCGAGTGAGCGCGCAAGTGCCCAGTCGTGCGTCTCGCCCGTTCCGCCCCACTGCGGCGTGGGCGTATCCAGCAGCACGCGCCAGCTTTCCCCTTGATACTCCCTGACCACCGTCCCCTCAACGGGTGCATGCAATCCCTTGATGACGCGGCGATGGATGCGCCGGGCGAACTCGGGTGGCTCGTCGCCGTGCAACTGGACGATGTCCAGCCCGATCTCACAGGCAACGTCGTTGATGAAGTCCGCCTCGCGGTTGACGAAGACGCCCACGAACTCGGCGTTGCGGCGCGCCGGGTCGAGACCTGCCAGCAGTTCGCGTGCCTCACGCGGCGAGATGTAGCGGTGGCTCGGCTCGTAGAAAATAAGGCCGAGCATGTCTGCCCCGGCATCAAGTGCGGCTTGTAGATGCTCGCTCGTCTTCAATCCGCAGATTTTGACCTGAGTGTCGTCGTTCGCTCCCCGTAGCACCGAGCGCATCTGTGCGGCGATATCGTTGGAGACGACCAGCGATTCGCCGACCAGCATAGCTTGCACATCGCAGCGAGCGAGGCGGCGCGCATCGGCTGCCGAACGGATGCCGCTCTCGGCTACCACCACGCGATCCGCCGGGATGAGCGGGTGTAGATCGCGTATCAGGTGCGGGTGCATCTCGAATGTGGCGAGGTCGCGGCTGTTGACGCCGATGATCTCCGCGCCCGCATCCACGGCGCGCCGTGCTTCCTGCGCAGTGTGTACTTCGACGAGGCAGCGCATGTGCAGTTCGCGCGCCGCGTCGAGCAGGTGGCGCAGTTGGCCATCATCGAGGATGGCGCAGATCAGCAGCAGGGCGTCCGCGCCCCACGCACGCGTCTCGATCACCTGGTATTCGTCGAAGATGAAATCCTTGCGCAGCACAGGGACATGTACAGCGCGTTTGATGGCGGTCAGGTAGTCCGGCGAGCCGAGAAAGAAATGCGGCTCGGTCAGTACAGAGATGGCAGTCGCGCCGTTGGCCTCATAGGTGCGCGCCACTTCAAGCGGGTCGAGATGCGGCGCGAGCAGCCCCTTTGAAGGCGAGGCGCGCTTGATCTCCGCGATCAGCTTGATATCCCCGCCAGATCTCAGTGCGTGGTAGAGATCGAGTGGAGCGGGCTGTGCCAGGGCTTGCTGCCGGAGCTCCTCTATCGGTACGGCCTGCTTGCGCTGTTCCAGGTCGCTTTGTGTTTGCGCCACGATGCGGTCGAGAAACATAGCTCATCCCACCAGCGCCGACGAGCATTCGACGACCTCGTCGAGCTTGCGCCTGGCCTTGCCCTCGCGCAGCGTGGCACGTGCCAGCTTCACGCCATCGCACAACGAGGAGACATGCTCGCCGGCCAGCAGTGCCGCGCCGGTGTTGAGGCAGAGCATATCCATGGCGGGACTCTCGACCTTTCCGCTCAGTAATTCCTTGAGCATAGCGGCGTTGTAGGCCGGGTCGCCGCCCTCGAAGGCTTTGCGATCGGCGATGCGTGTCATACCGAACTCTTCGGGTGTAATTGTGTACTCGCGCAGTTCCTGGCCCCGGCGCACTTCGCACACGCGGGTGGGCGCGCTGAGCGAGCACTCGTCGATGCCGTCTTCGCCGTGGATCACCAGGGCGCGCTTGCAGCCGAGATGCAGCAGCACCTCGCCCATCTTGCGCATGAGCGCGCCGTCGGCTACACCGAGCGCCTGGTAGTGCGTGTGCGCCGGATTGGTGAGCGGGCCGAGGATGTTGAAGACGGTGCGTATGCCGATCTCGCGGCGCGTCGGCCCGACGTGCTTCATGGCGGGATGGTAGGCCGGGGCGAACATAAAGCCGAAACCGACCTGCTGCACGCAGCGCGCTACCTGTTCGGGGCCGAGGTCGATGCGCACGCCCAGCGCCTCCAACACGTCGGCGCTGCCGCAGCGACTGGTAGCCGAGCGATTGCCATGCTTGGCGACACGCGCGCCCGCCGCCGCCGCGAGAATACCCGCGCCGGTGGAGACGTTGAATGTACCCGCGCCGTCGCCGCCCGTGCCGCAGGTGTCCAGGGCTGTTGCCGCCGTTGCATCGTCCAGGTGGACACGCACGGCTTTATCGCGCATCACGTGCGCCAATCCCGCCAGTTCCTCGACGGTTTCGCCGCCGGGCCGCAGGCGCAGCGCCGTCAGAAATGCTCCCATCTGCGCGGGAGTCGCTGCCCCCGTCATGATCTCTTCCATGACCGCGGCTGCGTCGTGTTCGTTGAGCACGGCCCCACCCGCGACATGGGCAATTGCTTCCTTAATCATCTGTGGCTCCTCTCAAATACGGACATATTCAGGAAATTGCGGAGCAGGTCTTTGCCGGTGGGTGTCATGATCGATTCGGGATGAAACTGCACGCCTTCCACCGGGTAGGCGCGGTGCCGCAAACCCATAATCAGTCCATCCGACGTTTCGGCGGTAATCTCCAGTTCAGCCGGGAGGGTGTCGCGCTCGACGATGAGGCTGTGATAGCGGTTGGCTTCGAACGGTTGGGGCAGTCCTTGCAAGACGCCCGCGCCCTGGTGGTACATCATGGAGGTTTTGCCGTGTACCGGTTCCGGAGCGCGGATCACTCGCCCTCCATACACCTGCCCGATAGCCTGGTGGCCGAGACAGACGCCCAGCGTGGGAATGCGCGACCCGAACGTCTCGATGATGCGGCACGACATGCCGGCCTCGCTGGGAGTGCAGGGACCGGGCGAGATGACGATCTGGTCGGGCTGCATTGCCTCGATCTCCTCCAACGTCACCTTGTCGTTGCGATGCACCTGCACCTCCGCTTCCAGCTCGCAGAGATATTGATAGAGATTGTAGGTAAAGCTGTCGTAGTTATCGATGAGTAAAAGCATGATTGCCTCCGAATTCCGCGGTCGCCCTTGTCTCGACTGTTGACGAGGTCGCCCTGGCTTTGTCCGCCATCGCCTCGGCTTCGTCGAGGGCGCGCAGGAGCGCCCTGGCCTTGTTCATACTCTCCTGGTACTCTTCGGCGGGGATGGAATCGGCCACGATGCCGCCACCTGCCTGGATGTAAGCGCGTCCATCGCGCATGACCATCGTGCGCAGGGCGATGGCCGTGTCCAGGTTGCCGGAGTGGCTGAAGTAGCCGACAGCGCCCGCGTAGACGCCGCGCTGTGTCCCTTCCAGTTCGCTGATGATCTCCATAGCACGAATCTTGGGCGCGCCGGAGACCGTGCCAGCCGGAAAGCCTGCCCGCAGCGCGTCGTAGGGCGTCAGGTCAGGGCGCAACTTCCCCGTTACGTTTGAAACGAGGTGCATGACGTGTGAATAGCGTTCGACCTCCATCAACTGTGTCACTTCCACGCTGCCGGGAACGGCGACGCGCCCTACGTCGTTGCGCCCCAGGTCAACCAGCATGACATGCTCGGCGCGCTCCTTCGGGTCGCTTTGCAGTTCCTCGGCCAGCAGCCGGTCGGATTGCGCGTCGAGCCCGCGCCTGCGTGTTCCGGCGATAGGATGGATGGTCACTTCGCCCTCTTCAACGCGCACCAGCAGTTCGGGCGAGGCTCCGATGATGAAGATATCTTCCAGGTCGAGAAAGAACATGTAGGGCGATGGGTTGATGGCGCGCAGCGCGCGGTAGACGGTGAAAGGCGCGGCGTTGACATGGCGGCTCAGGCGCTGCGATGGCACCACCTGGAAAATGTCGCCCGCGCGAATATACTCCTTCGCCTTGCACACCATCTGCTCGAACTCGGCCTGGGTGCGGTTGGAGCGCACGCGTAGAGCGTCCTCGTCGTCGATGGGCGCCGGTTCTTGCGGCAGGCGCGGGACCTGTTGCAGCTCGCGGGTCACGTCGTCGATGAGTGATTGCATGTGCAGGTACTCGGCTTCCAGGTCGGCTGCGTCCAGGTGCAGGTGCGTGATGATCCTGACGCGGCGTCTCAGGTGGTCGAAGACCAGTACCGTCTCAGTGAAGCAGAAGATGGCCTGCGGTAGGCCAAGCTGGTCGTCTTCGGGAATGGGCAGGCGCTCCCAGCGCGCCGATGTCTCGTAGGTCAGGTAGCCCACTGCTCCGCCGTAGAAGCTCGGCAGCTCGTCGTCCGCCATATCAAGCGGCTTGACCAGGCGATACTGGCCTAACTCAGCCTCGATGAAGTTGAGCGGGTCGTGGCACGCGATGCACTCAATGGTTGACGTGCGCGTGCCGCTCTCGTTTTCGTGGTGTATCCGGCGAAGCGTAGCATGTTTGCCTTGCTGCGTCATGACCATGTAAGGACGAATGCCGATGAACGAGTAGCGCGCGATGCGCTCGCCTCCCTCCACGCTCTCCAGCAGGAACGTGAACGGCCCGCCTGCTGTCTTGAGATACGCCGAAACGGGCGTCTCCATATCCGCCAGCAGATCGTAGCAGATAGGTAGCAGCGGCCTGCGCGTGTCTCCGCTTTCCTCGGCGCTCGCGCGCTCTGCCGTTTGCAAGCGCCGGAGTTCATCGAGTGTTGGAACATACATTTTGTACCTGCCTTCTTTCATCCCACTCCCACGACATCTTTGATGCGTTGGAGGGTGGCCGCCGCAGTAGGACGAACGGCATCTGCCCCTTGCCGGAGGATGCCCTCAAGGGTCGGAAGGTCGTTCATCAGTTCGTAATAGCGCGCCTGGATGGGCGAGAGTGTGGCGATCAGCTGCTCGGTGAGTGCGGCCTTGAAGTCGCCGTAGCCCTTCTCGGCAAACGCGGCTTCGATCTCCTGGCGCGACTGGCCGGTCAGCGACTGGTAGATCATCAGCAAGTTGTAGATGCCTGGTCGCTCTTCGTCGAAGGTCACAAGGCGCTCCGAATCGGTCGTGGCGCGGGCGATCTTCTGCTTGATGGTTTTGGGGTCGTCAAGCAGGTTGATGCGCGAGCCTGGGTTCGGATCGGTCTTGCTCATCTTCTTCGTCGGGTCGTCCAGCGACATGATACGCGCGCCCACCTCGCGTATCTGGCCTTCAGGAATGGTGAACACCTCCTGTCCATAGAGCGAGTTGAAGCGCTGTGCCAGGTCGCGCGTGAACTCGATGTGCTGGCGCTGGTCGTCGCCCACCGGGACGTAGTTCGTCTGATAGAGCAGGATATCGCAGGCCATCAGCACGGGATAGCAGAAGAGGCCGGTGCCGACGGTATCCAGGTTTTCACCCGCCTTCGTCTTGAACTGCGTCATTCTGTTCAGCCAACCCATCGGCGAAAAGCATTCCATAATCCAACATGCCTCGGAGTGCTCATGCACGTGCGATTGCACGAAAAGTTTGCAGTAGCGCGGGTCGAGCCCCGTCGCCAGGTAGAGCGCGGCAAGCTGGCGGATGCTCTTGTGCAGCTCCTTTGGGTCAATGGGCGAGGTGAGGGCGTGCAGATCGACAATGCAAAAGATGTTGTCGTACTCCGCCTGGGTCTGCGTCCAGTTGCGCAGCGCCCCCAGGTAGTTGCCCAGGTGCAGGTTGCCCGACGGCTGGATGCCGGAGAAGACGCGCTTCTTGACGGGTGAATTCGCGCCGGCTGCCGCCGGCTTTGTCTGATTTGTCTGATTTGTCTGATCCGTTTGATTCGTGTCTACTGCCATTGTCTGACCTCCTTCAACGCTTGAAAAGCAACAAAAAAACGCCTCTCATCCCATACCAGGGACGAGAAGCGTCAAGCTTTCGTGGTGCCACCCATGTTCAGACCCGTTCCGGTCGCTTCCATGCAGGCCGTGAGAGGTCCCTTTTTGCCGGGTACAATTTATACCCTGTCCTCAGTAACGGGGGACGTTCCGAATGAGTCCTACTGATCCCGCGAGGGATGTTTGCTCATTTGCTCCCAGGCCCATTCTACGACCACTCTTGTGCCGGTTTTCACCAATTCCGGCTCTCTACGACGCGAGCGAATTCGTATACTCTTCCTGTTCTGCGCGATGCGTATGCAGTTGTTTATAGGTTCAGTATAATGGTGGCATTGTGGTCTGTCAAGTGTTTTTTCGTGAATTTCGTCAACTATTGCGGAACTGGTACATCAGGCTCAGCACGTTATCGACGTAACGCCAGTTGAAGATACCACGATGGATGACATTCCAGCCGCCCTCGTTGTATCCACTGATGAGCTTGTCCAGGTTGCCGTTAAAGCCGTTCCAGAGCCAGCGCAGGTACTGCGTGCCGAGCAGGATGTTGTCCCACAATTTGTAGGGGTCGCGCCTGATGCCGGTGCTGGTGTTGATCCCCATAGCGGTGTAGGGCATGAGCTGCATTACACCGATGCCGCCGTCCCAGGCGATGACATGCTCCGTCCAGCCGCTCTCCTGCCAGGCAATCGCCAGCACGAGGTTAGCCGGGAGTCCGTAGGTCGCGGCGGCTCGGTGCAGCAGCGTGTCTACCTGGCTGCGCGTTGACCATTGCAGGGCATCATACGCGTACCAGCGCACTGTGCCGTTCGCCAGCACGCCGCTTGAGCTATACGTTCCGCTGCTGCCCTGGATGCGATAGGGTATGCAGATCTGCTGGTTGACGAAAATGAGGTTGACGTTGCGAATATTGTTCACCTGCGCCAGCGTCCAGTAACTGGTGTGATAACGTGAGGCTATGATACTCAGCGTATCGCCCCAATGCACCGTGTACCAGGTGCAGCCGTTGCCGGGTCCCGGATTGGCGGCCTGCGCCGGTTTTTCGTTATGGGCGACGATCAGCGTGCTGAGAATCAATATGATGGTACAGAGCAGTACAATAGACTGGCGGGTAAAGTGGAATTGCAGAGCGAAATTTCGCTTGTTCTTCATGCAAAAATCTCCTGATGCGTATGAATAGGTCGTTGGTGTTTGTTGCATTGGATCAATCACCACTCGCTTGCTCTCCTCTCTGTTCTCACTATAGCCACCCATAAAATCGAAAGCCGACTATGCCTATGGTGGAACGCCTGTTTGCGCTCACAATGAAGTGGTGCTACAATTCAGGTGCATTTAGCATGATGTGTCGAGAACCGGACGAGGAGCATGAGACGTGAAGACGGAAGAGCCATTGAGCGCGACGGTCGAAGAATACCTCGAAACCATCTATAACATGAGCGCCGAGGACGAGATGGTGATCGGGGCGCGGCTGGCTGACAAGTTTCGCGTCTCTGCGCCGACGGTGACTGAGATGTTGAAGCGGCTGGTGCGCGATGGCTACATCACGATGGACCAGAAGCGCGTGGTGAGCCTGACCGAGGCTGGCTACTCGGCGGCGGAGGCCGTGCTGCGCAGGCACCGGCTCACTGAACGTTTTCTGGTGGATATGCTGGGGATGCAGTGGCACCAGGTACACGAGGAGGCATGCCGCCTGGAACACTTCATCTCAGGCGCGGTCGAGGCGCGAGTCATCTCCAGCCTGAATCATCCAAATACCTGCCCGCACGGCAATCCCATCCCTGGCCTTGTGCCAAGCGCGCGTACCTATCTCAAAGACCAGGGAGCAATACGCCTGTCATCGGTAGCACTTGGGAAGCAGGCGACAATTCTCTTAATCTCAGAAGTGGTAGAAGACGAGGAAGCCTTGATCCTCTACTTGCACGAAAAGGGTTTGACCCCTGAAACTGTGGTCAGAGTCATCGCACATGATGCCGCCGACGGTACAACAGAAGAGTGTTTCCGGTTGGCAGTCGAAACGCGCGAGGTGTCGATCAGCGAACACGCTGCATCGAAAATCTGGGTCAAGCCCTGACAAAATCTTGACCCAAACTTGACCAGATTCTCTTGACTTCCCATCTTAGGGCGTGCTAATATCTGAGTGGGTAAGTAGGAATTGGATGAGCCGTAGGTGGTTGGTAGACATCCTGCATTGAGAGAAGGTCAAGTATGATTGCGACATTCGTATTATTCTTGCGTGAGGGCCTGGAAGCCAGCCTGATTGTGAGCATCCTCTTCGCCGCGCTGCGCCAGTTGGGACAAATGGAGAAAGCGCGTGCGGTATGGATTGGTGTAGGGCTGGCCGCGCTGTTATCGCTGCTGGGCGGCCTCGCGCTCTATATCACCATCCACAACTATGTCGGATCGACGTTCCAGACCGTTTTCGAAACCATCACCTACCTGATCGCCGTTGTGCTGCTGACTACTATGACCTTCTGGATGCAGAAACACAGTCGCTCGCTCAAAAAAGAGATCGTGGCAAAGGCCAGCGTGGCCGGTTCCGGGCTGGCGCTGGGTCTGTTGGCCTTCACCACCGTCGGCAGAGAGGGGTTGGAAACGGCAGTATTTACGCTTGCCTTCGCCTTTCAGGGGAACGGCCTGTGGCTGCTGCTGGGCGCGCTGCTGGGCCTGTTCGCATCGGTCGTGCTGTGCATCTTCATCTATCGCCTGGGCTACAAACTGGACTTCCGTGTCTTCTTCCGCGTGATGGGCATCGTGCTGCTGATCTTCGCCGCCGGGCTGCTTGGTGATGCCATCCAGAATATGCAGCAGTTGGGCTGGCTCTCGCTAGGTACGACGCCCATGTGGAACACGGCGCGCATTCTCTCCGAAGATAGTACGCTCGGTGATATCCTGCACACCTTCATCGGGTACGCCGAGGCTCCGACCATCCTGCAAGGTCTCCTCTATGCCGTGTACGTGCTGGTTGCCGGTGGCGTCTTCGCCTGGTTGACGCGCAAGCCAATTATGGCGCGCCCCACCGCCACTGCATCTCCCACATCGAAGGAGCAGCTTCAGAGCCGGGTGTGATGTATAACTATCGCCCGGTTTACATTCCTTGTCCAAATTAAGGTCAGGCAACCGTAATCTTTGCCATCATATACGGGTGGAACTCGCAGTGATACGAAAAGCTGCCGGCCTGCGTCATATTCTTCCAGACGACCGTTGTGCCTGCCTTGATGACCAGTGTCGCAGGGCTGAATGTAAAAGTGCCACTGCTGTCGAACGTGATGGGCACAGTGACGGTTGTTGGCGGAGGGACAGTGGGAGACGGCGATGGTTTCGACGTGGGTGTAGGATGAGGCGTCTTCGTTGGAACTCATCTATGAAACAGATACGAGCAGTGGTTACACGCGAATCGCCGGGTGTGAAAACGCGTCGTATCAATGCGAATCATACGATAATCGTAGAAAAAAGTCATAAACTAAATAATAATCGTATCAATATATCGAAAAAGATACGAATAGCCATTGTCAAACATGGTGATGATAGGGTACAATGGGAGTAAAGGTCGGGTTGCTTGCCACAAAAGTTTCGACCCGCTTCGATGTTATTTGTTGGTGTTGAGCGTTCCTTCCCAATCCACGAAAGGTGATTATATGCTCCGGGAACCAATTACGCTCAGCCGAAGTCACGTTCAGGAAATCGTTGAGCGTGAAGAGGCAGAGTTTCGCAAACGTACCCCTCGCTCGCATGAGATGCACGAGCGCGGCAAGAAGTCGCTCCCGATGGGCGTCTCCAGTTCATTCCAGGCTGTCCCACCTTATCCATTGTTTATCAGTCGCGCCGAGGGCAGCCATGTCTGGGACCTCGATGGCAATAGTTATACGGACTTCCATCTCGCTTTCGGCAGCCTGCTGGTAGGCCATTCGCATCCCGTACTCGTCGCTGCGCTGCGCGACCAGCTTGGTAAAGGCAGCCTGTATTCGCTGCCAAGCGCCGATGTCGTCTACCTGGCGGAGGAGATGGTGCGCCGCTTCGCCCCCATCGAGCAGGTACGCTTCTGCAACTCCGGCACGGAGGCGACCATGGACGCGCTGCGGCTGGCACGAGCGCATATGGGGCGCGACAAGATCGTCAAGATCGAGGGCGGCTATCACGGTCATCACGATTCGGTCATGATGAGCACCAAGCCATCGCTGAAGGATGCTGGCCCCATCGAGCGACCAAATACCGTTCCCGCCTCCAAGGGCATTCCTGCCGATGTCAAGAACAACACGATCATTGCGCCTTACAACGATCCTGACGCGCTCGACCGCATTTTGAACGAGCACGACGGCGAGGTCGCGGCGGTTATCATGGAAGCGGTCATCATGAACGTCGGCGTGATCCTGCCCCTGGAAAATTATCTCAAGAGCGTGCGCGAGATTACGCGCAGGCATAATGTGTTGCTGATCTTCGACGAGGTGAAGACTGGCGTCACCGTCGCTCCCGGCGGCGTCACCGAACTCTACCCGGTGGAACCCGACCTGATCTGTCTTGCCAAGTCCATCGGCGGTGGGATGCCTATCGGCGCGTTTGGCGGGCGCGAGGAGATCATGCGGCACATCAACCACAGCGAAGTGCTGCACCTGGGTACGTTTAATGGCAATCCTATGTCCATGCGCGCCGGCCTGGTGACGCTCACGCAGATCTTCACGCCGGAGGCTCACGCGCACGCCAGCAGCCTCTCCGCGCAGCTCGGCAAGTCCTACGAGGGCATCATCCAGGAGTTTGATTTGCCGATGCACGTGGCGCAGATCGGCGCGAAGGGCTGCGCTATGTTCCGCTACGAACGCGCGCGTAACTACCGTGCCTGGTACGATATCGACATGGACGTCTCGTATGCCTACTGGCTCTTCCTCGCCAATCGCGGCATCCTCTTCCCACCCGGCTTCGACGACCAGTGGACGGTCTCCGTCCAGCACACGCAGGACGATATCGACCACCACGTGCATGTCTTCCAGCAGTTCGTGCAAGAACTCGTGCGTTAGAAAAATTATGAGAAGAGGCGGTAGAGGCAGCCACAAGGTTGCTTCTACCGCCTCTTCTCATGCTACCTGACTCAACTGTAGTGCCTGAATGATTACACAGTTACAGTGTCGGGTTTCAAATTTTGAAGATGCGATGTGATCGACGAATATTTCCAGCTATCCTGGCTATCTCGAAATTGCACTTGCACAATAGTTCCATTTGGAACTGGAGTCACTTCGAGAAAATCTTTGTATTCCTTCATTGTTTCTGGGCGCAATTCTAGCGGGTTGCGCTGTGATAGCCATAGGAGGGCGCAAATGAACTGCTGATGGCTGAATACAGCAACGGTTTCGTGCCTGGTATTTTTTAGGTACGTTAGAACCTTTCGGGCACGCTCGATGAATTGTTCAAACGATTCAGACTCGGGGCTGTCAAAATAAGTTGGGTCGGAAAGGCCCCAGTAGCCAGCCACGTATTCTCGCCTTTCTTCAAAGGTTGAGCTTTCTTTGCTCCATCTCGGCAAGTAATTAAACTCATGTACAGGCCAATCTTCTCGTATCGCAGCTGATGGGAAACGGTTCCGAGTAGGCGCAGCCGTATCTATTGCGCGCTGGTAGGACGAGATAACAATGAGGTCTGGGATTGTTTTGGATTCTTGGATCTTTTCAGCAATCCATTGTGCCTGTTTAGAACCCAGATGTGTAAGCTTTACAGCTTTTGAGTCCGATGTCGGCAGTCCAGCATTGGACTCGCTTTCACCGTGTCGGATCAATAAAATTGTTGGCATGTCTCAACTCACCACTCTGTAAAGGCACCTGAGCTAAACCAGACTAATCGAATGAATTTGCACCCATTTCGTGAAATCCCTAACTCATTACGTAATCTAAAGCTTTTGCCAAGCATTCTTCAATTGGCTTGTCGGTGTTGATCTTTTCCGTATCTGAAGGTAAATGTTGGAAGCGTTGTTTAGAGTCAGCTTCGCTAATTGGATCGATCGTAATACTCGATACCGGAAATGGCCTCATGCGAACTCGCTCATTGCGCAGTTCTCTGCTGGTTTCACAGAGTATGACCTTGAGCTGTACATTGCTAAGTTCGCCGACAATCTTTTCAGCTTTTTCTAAAATAAAGTTATGCAGGGCAGCACTGTCAAGAATTACTGAACTCTGCTCTGCAAGTGTTGAACGCGCTTTATCAAACGACAGGCTGTATGCTTCTTTACTTGCCTCATCTCTATCCTGCCCTTGATTTATAAGTATTTCCTTGTAGTCATCTTTGTCGATAACATGCCACCCTAATTCACGACCTAAAGCAGTAGCAAGCGTAGTTTTACCAGACCCAGGCAATCCGGCCATCAGGACGAAAGTTAGTTTGGAATTATTCATCAGCGAACTAAGCCAATCATTAATTTTCTGACATCACTACTAAAGAGTAGCATACTCTAAACTGATTGAAAAGCGGTAGATAAATGTGATCAGCGGAAAGAAGAGGCAGCAAAATCAGTATTCCAAAATTTTCGCGTGTTTTTCCACTAATTTCAGCAAGCTCATGTTATAATCGTAATATACAGTTTAGAGTCACTCCCTTTGGCTAGGAAAGCAGCTCCTTGCTCAAGGAGGAAAGAAATGCCCCCACAAAAAATACAAAATGTGCGTTTGGGTGAACAAATCAATAGGTTCGTTCGTAGTTTGGCTGCCACGAAAGATTGGGGTATGACGCAAACCATGAGGTATATTGGAGAATCCACTTCTTATAGTCCTGACATGGTTCATCGATGGAGACAAGGAAAGATACACCCTAAAAAGGAAACACTAGAAATCCTTGCCAAAATTGGCAAAGAAGATGCCAACTTGCCCAGAGAATGGGGCGAAAGCTTGCTGAACGCGGCTCATTATTTTAATACCACAAACTTTGTCAATAAATTATGGGGGCCTAAAGCTGTTCGTGCGATACCCTGCAATTTGCCTTCTCGTGATCGTACGGATCTTATCGGAAGGCAAGTTGAGATGGCGCGTTTGCTAGAACTTCTCTCGTCTGGTCATGCCGCTCCGCTTATAACTGTGGATGGAATCGGAGGAGTCGGAAAAACGGCCCTGGTGCTCGAAACAGCTCATCGCTGTTGGAGGGTCAGTACAGGAGAAGAATCTGACGCGAAAGTTCCTCCATTCGAGGCCATAATATTTGTTTCTGCCAAGCAACAATATCTTACTCCTGATGGCATCCTTCAAAGTAACGAAGCGAAACGCACACGCCGAGAAATAATCCGTGAGATTGCCTCAGCGTTGGATCGCCCTGAGATTATATATGCATTACCTAAGAATCTGTTTTCTGAGGTTCGCAAATCTTTGGCCCAACAGCGAACATTATTAATCGTAGATAACTTGGAGACTATGCATAATATACAAGAGATTATAACTTTTTTGTATGAATTGCCACCTACAGTAAAAGTAGTTATTACTACCCGTGAGCAAAAATATTTATTCTCACCGATTCGCCTGGATCAACTCTCTTTAGAAGATGCTCTAGCCTTTATTGAGAGGGAAGCTCGGGAAAAAGGGGCAGAGGTAAGCCGAAAAAAAGCTCTACAGCTTTGCGATCATATAGGAGGAATACCTGCGGCTCTCATATATGCTATTGGTCAGCTCGCTCATGGATACTCGATAGAAACAGTGCTACAAAGAATGCCAAGGGTGGAAGGTGATGTAGCACGATATTGTTTTGAGGGATCGATTGGGCCTTTGCGGGGACAATCAGCGCATCACTTATTAATGGCTATGGGGATGTTCCCAAAACCTCCTTCAGCCGAAGCGCTTGCCTATGTAGCAGGTCTTGCAAATGACCAAACTAGAAAGGAAGAAGGTTTAAGTGTATTATCTAGTCTCTCCCTGATAAGGCAGCTAAGAAAGATTGCAAGAAGAATCTCAATCCAACATGCTTCCGTTTACTCGTGAGTATGTCCCATATGAGACAATTACGTATGTTCCCTTCGAACAAGTAACTCGATACACCATGCTTCCACTTACCCGCGAGTATGCCCTTTCAGAGTTAGGTACTCATACATCATTCGAGCAAGAAGCTCGAGCTCGATGGATAGAGTGGTATATGGAGTATACCATAAAGTTTGACGCCGGGAAAAGATTGGGAAGACTGGTAGTATTCGATATGATCGAATTAGAGGAAGAATGGGAAAATCTCCTTACTATTTTCGATTGGTGCGCTACTCATGAACTGTATGACACGCTCCAAGCATTTTTGGCAAATAGGCATTGGTAAAATTTTCTCAGATTTACGGATATTGGGACGACCGATCTGCTCTGGCTTGATTGGCTTATCCAGGCAGCAGAAAAGCGAGGTGACCGGACTAACGCTGTAAAAGCGATGGTAGATATCGGTTCTACGCTTACATTAATGAGCCGTTTTGAAGATGCAAGTGGACATTTAAAAAGAGCATGGGATATACGCAATAATGCTGATCTAGTAGTACAATTGTTTTGGCACAGAAATTTTGTGATTTGTTTGTTCAGTCAGAGAAGAATATACTGCTGCTCTATCCTGGCTTGACCAAGCAGAAGCTTTATTGAGCGCAATTATACCTTCCTTAGAAGAGCCAGAACGTATCCCGTCGTTTGGCTGATTTCTGTCTATAAGGGTTTTTTATTCTATAGGCAGAAAGAGTACAAGCAGGCCGAACCATGTTATAAGAGTTGTACTCGACTATGCCCATGCTCAAGTAAAAGATTGGGAGCGGACTCGCAATCTATGCAAAAAATCATCTGGCATACATGGCAATAGCCCAGGATAGTCTTGACGAAGCTGAAGAAATTATTGCAGGAGGGACTGTCCATTACCACAATGACAAAAGACTCACTGCTTTTCATAAGCACTACCCTTGCTTATTTCTACAAAAAAGGGGGAATATGGTGAAGCGCGTCGCTTGGCGAGAGAAGCATTCGACGGCTATGAGCATTGGGCATGAAGCAGGAAGCACAGGAGGTCGGTGAGTTGCTTCAGCTTATGCAGGATTGATAACTCATCTCAATTGGGTGTATGCAGCGGCAGAGAGGTTTTCAGTAGTTTCTCTGCCGCTAATGATTCTACGCTCGAAGAATGTTTCCAAAAATCTGGATGATTTTTTACACGCACCTGGATGATCAGCAAGGTAGATTATCTTTGAAACGAAGTTGCTCTTGCTCATAACCGGCGGAAAGGAAACCATCCATGTCAAATATGCCAAAAACCTATACCTCCACTACAGTTGATCCAGAAAGTGAGAAAATCTGGATCGAATATGCTCGGTTACTTCGCGTGAATGCGCGCCGTTTCGTCCATTCTGCCAATGTGGGGCGCTGGTATTATCAGAAGGAGGAAATTGTTGAGGATGTCGTGCAGGAAACTATACGCAGGTTTATCGAGCGCAGCCAACGGGCAGAATGTGGGGAACTCCCATCCATTTGCTCTCCAAAGCATGTCATGATTAGAATAGCGCACAATTATTGCATAGATATGTGGAGGAAAGATTGCCGTTTGCAATTAACGTTTTCTGGAGGTGATACCCAGGAAGCCGGAGAGACCTCTTCTGCGCAAAATGATCAGAGCAGCCTACTTGATGCAGCGGTTGAACATGTGTACCGGGAGGAACTCTTTACTCACCTGGCCTGGGAAGTCGCTCGTTTCCCGGCGAAACAGAGTGAAGCTCTGCTTGTTGATCTTGCGAGCAGGATGCACTTTGATGCTCAGTTAACACCCTTGCAGAGCGCTTTCAAGGCAGAAGGCATGGACCTGCAGGCTCACCAACTGTCTCTTCCCAAAGACTTGGATGAGCGTGCTCGACATAATGCATTAGTTAGTCTTGCGTATAAGCGAGTTACTACCTGCATGCGCAAGTATATAGTCGAAAAGTCAGACGAGGCATAACTCAATTGTTGTGATAGAAAAGACAAGAGTCCCTTTTGCTATCGTCGAATTACGGTTATGCTCATCCATATAGCACATTCTGGTAAACAAGCAGGCGCAAATCATGGACAAAAACAAGCATGTTTGCTATAGTAGCACAATAATCGTGACGATACATTTTTGCGCACGTTTATATGTGTGTACCAGGTACTATCCTCGGAATGAATGAGCAGTAGCTCGGAAAAGTGAAGCAGTATGAGCAGTCAGGAGCTTGTTTCAACGTCGAGCGGCGGACAGGCTGCAGCAGGTGAGCACGAAGAACATGATAAGCATGAAGAGCACGACGTACAGCCCGCAGATACACCACCTGTAGATGACAGGCAAGTAACTGATAAACGTTCACCATTCTGGCGAGATCGCATGGTCGAACTCGGTATGATCCTCTCGATGGGTTGCTATTATGTAGTGGGCAACACTAACCTGGGTTCGGGACGACTCTTCCACGTCAATCCACTGCTGACGCTGCCGTTTCTGCTGGTGTTTGCTGTGCTGTGCTGGTTTCGCCTGTCGTTCGCTGTGGCGCTCCTGCCGATGGCTGTCCCGTACTACTTGCTTGAAAAGCCAGTCTACAGCCACTATGAATTTGAGCTGGCGGAGATCGCGCTTGGTGTCTGTGTGCTGGTCGCGTTCATCCAGGTGATGCTCCAGGGAACACGCTGGAGATACTGGCTGTCGTGGCGCGAGTTGAGAGACCGTGTTGGACCATTCGCCATTCCCGTTGTCGTCTTTGTGCTTGCTGCTGCCATCTCTGTCGTAGTGGCATTTTCTCGCCGGGACGCCTTCCGCGCATTCCATGAAGAAATCGTTTCGCCCCTCTTGTTCTTGCTGCTGGCACTGTATTGCCTGCGCACGCGCCAGGATGTCATGCGCCTGCTGCTAGCGCTGTTCGGCTCAGCCTTCCTTATCGCGTTGCAGGGATTGGCGCAATATTTTTTATTCAAAAGCACGCTTGTGATGGAGGCCGATGGGGTGCGGCGCGTTCATGCCCTGTTCGGCAGCGCCAACAACATCGGCCTATTCTTCGATTACTCGCTGCCCATTGGTTTCGCGCTGCTCGTCATCGGTCGCCACAATGTCCAGGGATTTCTGCAAACCTGGGGCGCGCGTATAGCCATGCTTGCGCTGCTGCTGCCCATGCTGCTCGTGCTGAAGTTGAGCCAATCATTGGGGGCGTGGATCGCCCTATCGCTAGCGTGCCTGGCGGTTGTGCTGGTCTCCATTCATAGCCGGAAGATGCTGCTTTACATCTGCCTGGGCCTGCTGGGCGCGGCTGTCGTAGGCGTCGCCGTGTTTTTTCACCCCATACTGAACTTTATCACGCACTGGCATGATAACACTGCCGGTATCGGGACGTTCACCAAGCGCCTGTACCTGTGGTTGAGCGCGCTGAAAATCATCACGGCGCATCCCTTGTTCGGCGTGGGTCTGGACAACTGGCTCTGCTATTACAGCCCCAACACTGTTTGCAGCATCCCGACGTTACATCAACATTTCTGGGTGATCTACGTGCCTGGGACGACCATCCCCACAGGCTTGAAGGGTGAACCGTTCCTGTCGCATCCACACAACATCTTCCTACATGTCTGGGTAAGTATCGGCATCTTTGGCCTGCTGGCCTTCGCCGCGCTGATCGTCCTCTTCTACTGGCACTTCGCCCGCATCCTGCGCACGTTGCGTTTGGCAGCCGCGAAGGTGCCGGGCGACCTGGAGTGGATGCTGGTCGGCACCGGCGCGGCGATGCTGGCCGGGTTGATCCAGGGGCAGGTGGATAGCGCGTTCCTGGCGCAGGACATGGCCTTCTGCTTCTGGATGCTGGCGGCGTCCTTGCTGCTGCTGCGTGTTCTGGCTGGCACACCCTGGCGCGGGCGGCTCCAACCCGGCAAAGAGGCATCGATGCCGCAGGCTCGACCCGACGACGGCGAGCAGGTCGGCGCGGCTGCTACATCGTAAGATCATAATTGTGACCCATCTCACGTTTTGAAGGCGGCCTATCTCATTGTTGAACGCCCTCCCATGAACTATACTCAGGAAAAAGCGGCACAAGAGAGGGCACAGATGCTGTTTTCAATCAACCTCACTACCTTGCTTGTCTGGTTCGCCTGTCATTTTGTGGGAGATTTCGCCTTTCAAAGTACCTGGATGAGTATGGAGAAGGGCAAAAGCTGGGAGGTCAACTTCTATCACTGCGCCACCTACACCGCCGTCTTTCTCCTCTTCGCGCACCCTACGTACCTGGCGACGGCCATCCTCTTCGGCACGCATTTCGTAATCGACCCCCTGAAAGCACGCTACAAGCTCATCGGTCCTATCTGGCTCGATCAGCTCATGCATCTTCTGACCATCGTACTGATCCTCGCTCTGCACCTGTGATGCTCGCGCCGCGTCAGCATTAGTACTTTTGGAGCGCCGTGCCACGCTTTGATACGTGTCGCGCCTCGTCTCTCCGAAAACGAAGACACCTGGCGTTTAGTTCGATGAGTTGCTATCGAATTACGTCTATTGTGGGGTGTCGAATGCCTGAGTTACTTGAAGGTGTGCAATTAAGTGATTTTCTCCTTATCGAATGTATCAGTAGAGGCGGCGTGGCGGATGTGTACCGCGCCCAGCAAGTGGGTGGCGAGATTCATTATGAGGTCGCGGTCAAGGTCTTTCGTCCCGGTTATGCGCAGCGTGAGTCGTTCCGTGAGTATTTTATGGCCGAGGCCGAGAAGATCGGCCAGTTCGAGCATGCAAATATCCTGCCGTTCCTCGAATTTGGCGAGGGCGAGGATCTACTCTACTCGGTGATGCCCTTTATCGAGAGCGGGACGCTCGGCGACCTGCTCAACCGCGTGGGAGGGAAATTTTCCGCGATGCAGGCGCTGCCCATCATGCAGCAATTATGCAGCGCGGTGCAGTACGCGCATGAGCGCGATGTTTTGCATGGCAATATCAAGCTCTCCAACGTTTTTGTGGGAGCAGATGGCCGAATGCTGCTGGCCGATTTCGGCATTGCGCGCGGCTTCGACGATAGCCAGCAGTCGCTGACGCGCATCGGCTGGGGATCGGCGGAATATGCCGCGCCGGAGCAATCGTTGGGCGTGCTGCGCCGCGCGAGCGATGTCTACGCGCTGGGCGCGCTGCTCTTTCGTTTACTCACCGGCCAGCCGCCTTTCACCGGTCAGACACCTGTCGAGGTGTTGCTCAAACACGTGCGTCTGGAAGCTCCTTCGGCGCGCTCCATCGATTCCAGCATCTCCGATACCGTCGATAGCGTGTTGCAGATCGCCCTGCGCAAACGCTCTGATGATCGCTATAGCTCTGCTGAGGAGTTCTACGACGCGCTACTGGAAGCAGTGACGGTTGCGCCGGTGGCCTCACCGGTCGCCAGGGCGGTGCCGTTCATCGTGCGCCAATCGACCTCCAAACCGGCTTTTGCGACAAGCGGCCTGCGCACGCCAATACCGCTGACGACGCCAACACCGACCGGAGCGCCAACCAACCCACCACTCGCTGCAACGCCTCCCCCTGGTCTCTCGGAACAACTTGCCGCTTTTCGCCCGCTCAATATTCCTATCCAATCCTCCACGCCGGGTACTGAGCCTGTCTTCGGGGATCAGGCTGGCATGGACGTGGCTCCGGATAAGACAGACGCGCAGAACTTTTTGCACGATGACGATGACACGGCCCCCAACCTGTTCTGGTCGGCAGACCCGGTTGAGTGGTCGCCGATTGGCAACGAGCAGTCCGGTTCGGTTCCCCTGACCGCCGCGGAGTACCTGCAACACATGCCTGACGCGCCAGAAGCGCCCGCCCACGAACCTGCTGAACAAGAAAAATCGGAAGCTCCCGTTGCTGTTTCATCTGAACCAACCATTTCTCTATTGCCGGAAGCAGGCCGCAAAGATCGTGCAAAGAGCGGCTGGCGGAAAAAGCTCTTGCCCATCCTGGTGATTGTGCTGCTTCTGGTCGGGCTGCTCGGCGCGCTGCTTTCTTCGCTCCTGTTTCCAGGCCCTTCTACCGGCACGCCCTCTCTCCGTCCTGGCGCGCCCACCGCGCAGGCGAGCACAACACTCCCTGCTTCACCTACCACGGCTGTCACGCCGAAGGCCAGCGCCACGACTTCCACGAAGTCAGGTTCGCCAACAGCGATCGCAGCCGCATCGCCGACGCCCACATCCCAGCCGTCACCCAATCCGACACCTGTTCCTATTCCCGCAAATCCGGCGCTTCCGGCCTTCGCCTGCGCTTCCGGCTCGCTCAGCATGGATGGCTCGACCAGTTTCGTACCGGCTATTCAGCAATTGACGAATGATTATAATAGCCAGTGTGCCAATAGCGTCAACTTTTCCTACAACGCTGACGACAGCCAGACCGGGCTGAATAACCTGCAAAACGGCAGTGTCAGCGTGGCTTACTCGGACCTGCCCTCGACTGGCCGGGCGGGGCTGGTCGATTACCAGGTCGCGGCTCTTATCTACGCGGTCGTGGTCAACACGGATACGCAGGTGACGAACCTGACCAGCGCGCAGCTGCAAGCCATCTATACCGGCAGCGTGACCAACTGGTCGCAGGTGGGTGGGACAAACGAACCCATCGTGATCCTCACTCAACCGGCTGGCTCGGCGCTGCGCGCCATCTTCGAGGCGTATGTGCTGCACGGCAAGGCGCAGGCGGTCGCCGGAATCTCGTCAGGCACGAACGTGGGGAACATCTCCGGCGGCATCGCTTATATGCCGTTGGCGGATGTGGCCGCGAGTACAAATGGCGCGCAAAGTATCTCCCTGAATGGCGTCAGCCCAACGTTGTTCACGGTCTCTAATGGCACCTATCCCTTCTGGAGCATCGAACATCTCTATACGAACCACGCGGCGCAAGGAGTGGCGCTCTCGTTCATCGCCTTCTGCTTCAGCACGCCGAGCCTGTTCGATCTCACGAATAACAGTGCCGTGCCATACAAGAATATGTCGGATGTTGCACTGAGAAGCCACCTGTCAGGGCCTACGATCTAGGCCCTGCGCGTTGTTTCGTTTTTAGGGAGGAAACCGCTTCCATGGCAGAACTCGCCGGGGTGATGGTAGGAACTTATTTTTTGCTGGAGTGTCTCGATCGCCAGGGTATAGTCGAGACCTATCGAGCGCGTCCCACGACTCGCGGCGGCTGCGATGCGCTCGTGCGCATGTATCATCCCCCCTTTCCCGACTCGACCGGCTTTCAGGAAAACTTTATGGAGGAGGCCGGGAAGGTCTGGCGCTGCCGCCACGAGCATATCCAGCCGCTCGTCGAGTTCGGCGCGGGTGGGGACCTGCTCTACAGCGTGACCGAACTCACCGAATACGAATCGCTGGAGCAGTTCGTGTCGCGCTGGGAGACGGAGCATCCCGCTCAGTCGCTCCCACTACCCCTGGTCATGCGCTGGACGACACAGCTCTGCTCGGCGCTGCAAGCCGCCCACGAGCAGGCTATCGTACATGGGAATGTGCAGCCTTCAAGCATCCTGGTACGGCGTGAGGACGATCTGCTGCTCACCAGTTTTAGCATGAAGCGTAGCCAGCAGGAGAGCGCGTCAGCTGTAACGCTGGCCTGTGACAGCAATCCGGCTTATACCGCGCCGGAACAGGCTGTGGGGATAGTGACACCCTCCGTTGATATCTACGCAGTTGGGGTACTGCTCTTTCGCCTTATAACCGGGCGCCTGCCCTATGATGGAGCCGACGCGGGCGATATTGCCTTGCAGCATAGCGGCGAACCGATCCCTTCACTGCGCGCATTCCGGCCTGATATCTCCGAAGCGGTCGAGATGGTGGTGCGCGTCGCCCTGGCAAAGACGCCCGCCGCACGTTTTTCCAGCCCTGCCGCGCTCTCGAAGGCGCTGCTGGCCGCTCTGGTAAAGGACGAGCAGCCGGTCATTTCGCCAATGCAAACTATCACGCCGCGCCGCCGCGTGCAGGGGCGTTCCCCCTGGGCACACGCGCTGACACTGACCGCCGTGCTGGCCGTGCTGGCAGGATTGGTTGGCGTGCTGCTCTTTTTTGCCGCCGACCCATTTCACCTGGAGGATATGACCTTTCTGCCGTTTCCCTCGTTGAGCCAATCAGGAGGCTTGCGCAGCGGACCGGGTGCTGGCGTGACGCCCACGACGCCCATCAACCCTGCCGGACCGCCAGCCCCATCCAGCGGTGGTATCACCGCCAGCATGTCCGGCCCGCATCATGGCACTACCCCGACGTTAGGAGTGACTCCTACAGCGACCGGCACGCGGTCGGGAACACCAACTCCGCCCGATCCAACCAGTACGACGACGGTGTTTCCCTCACCGATCATATGCGCAATGGGAGAGCTTTCCCTGGACGGCTCGCCCTACTTTGAACCCGTACTCGCGCAGGTCAACCATGACTACGCTGTGAACTGCCCCGGCCTGACGATGACGCTGCAAAGCGATGGGCTGCGCGCGATCAGCCTGGTACAGCACGGCAAGATTGACGCAGCATACGCCGAGCTAACGGCGAAGGCTTCGCGCAACCTGCTCGATCACCCGGTTGCCGCGCTGCTTTTCACGCTGATCGCCAGCCCTGATATCGCGCTGGCCGGGCTGAGCAGCGAGCAAATTCAGGCCATCTATGCTGGGGAGATCACCAACTGGGCGCAGGTCGGCGGCCCCGATGAAGCTATCACGCTGCTCTACCCCCCCGTGGGCGCTCCAATCAATGCTATCTTGCGATCATTTGTGCTGAATGGCGCGCCCCTGGCAGCGCATGGCTACAGGATGAAGAAGGATGCACCCGCCAAGGTTGTGCAGGACGTGTCGCATCTGCGAGGCGCGTTGAGCTACGTCCCACTGGCTGCCCTGTCCTCGGCGAACGTGCAACAGCTTTCTATCGACGGCAGATCTGCCGATGCGCAATCGGTGGCATCGAACGCCTATCCATTCTGGAGTGTCGTGCATATCTACACGTCAGGTGGCGGCACGCAGCAGGTACATGCGTTCATCCAGTATCTCCTCAGCCAGCAGGAGAATGCTACTTTGCTGGCCGGTGGCTCAATTCCTATAGCCATGCTCAGCCTTGACACACTACTCTCGCACCTCCCCGGCCCGCAATTCTAGCCAATCAGTTGTAGATGACCGGCGAAAGTATTTCGGCAACTCTGAGAGGAACCGCGCCGCAAAACTACACCTCGCCAGCAGAATAGTTTTGCGGTATGATACAAGAGGTATTGCCCTGTGACCGTCTTGCTATCCATGTCCCTCAAAGCGAGAGAAAAGAACAGATGCAAAATACCCCTGCCCCACGAGGCGCGCTGCCACCGAAAGACACACCAGGAAGCACGAGTGAGCAATTGCTCCTGGTCACGAAACTCGCCATCCCACCGGTTCGTTCTGATCTGGTTGCTCGTCCTCGCCTGACGGACCAACTCCAACTTGGCATTCAATGCCCGTTCACGCTCATCGCAGCTCCCGCCGGCTTTGGCAAGACTACTGTGTTAAGCACCTGGTTAGAGGACGCTCCTTTTTCAGTCGCCTGGGTGTCTTTGGAGAGCGGCGATGATGACCTCATACGCTTCTGGTCCTATGTGTTCGCTGCCCAGGAGCGCGTCCATCCAGGCAGCGGCGCATCCGCCCTGGCTCTGCTTCAAAGATCAGACCCCCAACGACCCCCACCCATAGAAACTATCTTGACCGTCTGGATCAATGGCCTTGTTGCTCTGCCCAACGAGGAAGTGGTGCTCATCCTGGATGACTACCACCTGATCACAGCGCCACCAATCCATCAATCTGTCACGTATCTCGTCGACCATCTGCCACACCGGTTCCACCTGGTTATGGCGACACGGGCAGATCCACCTCTTCCCCTGGCACGCCTGCGTGCGCGCGGTCACTTAAACGAAATCCGTGCGGCTGATCTCCGGTTCACTACTGAGGAAACGGCCGCATTCCTGACTCGTACACTCGGCCTGCATCTTTCAGGGGAGGACATCGCTGCGCTAGAGGCGCGTACGGAGGGCTGGATTGCGGGACTGCAGTTAGCGGCCCTGTCGATGCAGGGTCGCAAAGACATCTCAAGCTTTCTCAAAGCCTTCACAGGGAGTCAGCGTTACATCATCGACTACCTGGCTGAGGAGGTACTTGCTCGGCAGTCAGAGTCTGTCCAGACCTTTTTGCTACAGACAGCCATCCTTGAACGACTCCAGGGATCGCTCTGTGAGGCCGTAATTGGCGAGCATGGCGGCGAGGCGAGCGGCCAGGCGATGCTAGAGCAGGTAGAGTAGGCCAATCTCTTCCTCACGCCGTTGGATGATGAGCGGCGTTGGTATCGCTACCACCAGCTCTTCGCAGAAGCGTTGCGCCATCGCTTGCAGCGCAAAGATCCCACGCGTGTACCAGTACTCCACCGGCGCGCGAGTATATGGTATGAGCAGCAAGGTCTGACACACGACGCCGTTTACCACGCTCTGGCGGCCAACGATTTCGCGCAGGCAGCACGCCTGGTCGAGCAAGCATTTAACGCGCTTGTCAGGCGGGGCGAGATCGCAACGCTCCAACGATGGGCAGCCGCGCTCCCAGATGAACTGGTACGCTCCAACATCGAGCTTTCTGTTTTGCAGGGGTGGCTCCTGTTCGTCAGAGGGAAATATGATGCTGCTGAACAGTATCTTCAGGACATCGAGCGCACATTTGGCATCAATCCCGTATCGGATGAGCCGGGAGAGCAACAGACGACTCCGAGCGGAGCGTTCAACCAGGCCGAAATCAGGGGCCGGATCGCCGCCATCCGTGCGTCGATCGCGGTGACTCAGGGAGATCTTCCGCGTACCATCGCGCTTTCGCGCCTGGCACTTGAGTATCTCCCGAAGGAAAACATATCACGAGCGTATGCAGCCTGGTATCTGGGCAGGGCCTACTGGTTGAGCGGAGATGTGAGGGCAGCGAGCATTGCACTTGCAGAGGCTTCTCACGTCAGTTGGGAAGTGGATCATCTCTACAGTGTCTTTATGGTGACCCATGACCTGGCTCATGTGCAGAAACTACAAGGACAGCTGCGTCAAGCGGATCAGACCTATCGCCAGGCACTTAAGCAGGCCCTGGAGCATGGTGGAGACCTACCGGCTATTGGCCCGGCCTATGTTGGTAGGGGTAATCTTGAGTACGAGTGGAACCATCTGGACGCCGCAACCTCCTTGCTCCAGGAGGGGATCAAGCTCTGCGAACGAACCGGGAACGGGCGGGCCATCCTCCAAGCATATATTACCCTGGCCTTCATTAAACAGGCCCAGGGAGATACGGATGGCGCGAGCGCCATCATGCAGCAGGTGGTACAGACCGCTGAGCGTCAAAACCTCTCCCAGCATAGAAACGCGCAGGTAGAAGCATTTTGGGCATGGTTGTCCCTCATGCAAGGGGATGAGGCGGCCGTATCGCGTTGGCTCCAACGCTGCGGTCTCAGCCTTGACCGGGAAGTCTCTCATTTACGCGAGCGCGAGTATCTGACGTTGGTTCGCGTCCTCATCACACAGCACAGGCTCGATGAGGCCAAACAGTGGCTTGCAAACCTGTTGCAACTGGCTGAGGCGCAGGGGCGCACGGGAAGCGTGCTTGAGATTCTCATGCTGCAAGCCGAAGCCTTGCACGCTTCTGGTGAGGTGAATCAGGCAATAGAGCAACTCTCGCGAGCACTTTCACTTGCAGAACCAGAGGGCTATACCCGTCTCTTTGTGGATGAAGGTGAACCAATAGCGCAGTTGCTGGTGCAGATGCGCCGTCGCCCAACCGGTGGTCGGCCAGGCTCAATGCACTATCGAGAACACCTCCTGGCCCTGCTGGGCAGAGCGTATGACGAGGATGTGTCGCACTCTGCTATAGCTGCCCCCGGGTCTGGAACGCACTCGCTCGGTGAACCGTTGAGCGAACGCGAGCTGGAGGTGCTGCGCTTGATCGTCGCGGGCTACTCCAATCGTGAAATCGCGGACCGGCTTGTGATTGCAGTGAGTACCGTGAAATGGTATGTCAACGCGATCTACGGCAAGCTCCAGGTGGAGAGCCGGACGAAGGCCATCGCACGTGCAAGGGAACTGAGCATCGTGTAGCAAAACCCACCCCTTTTTCCCACCCTTTGATGGGTGTAAACCCATCCTGGCATCGGTTACACTGCTTTTCAGAACATCTGTCGTTTTGCCTTGAACCGAAAGAAGGTGTTTCCTGATGAAACAACGATTCAAACTGCTCCTCCTCCTCCCTGTTCTGGCGCTCACCCTGGTTGCGGGCTTGCTCACGAACCCATCGAGTGTCCAGGCGGCTTCCAGCCAGATGTTGCAGTCGGCCCCACAATTTTTCTGGGCGCAAGGGCGCACTCCCACATCGGGTAGCCCCACGACCGGTAATCTTATCTATCATGGCGGTCTCGTGATGGCAGGTGAGATGAAGGCCTATGCCATTTTCTGGGAGCCACGCGGTTCATTTGTCAGTGCAACGTACAACCAACTCTTAAAGCGGTTCTTGCGAGATATTGGGGATTCCAGGCTCTATGAAAACAACGAGCAGTATACCAACGCCAGTGGTCAAGCTCCTACCGGCGCGGAACTGGCAGGCACGTTTGTGGATATGGCTCCCTATCCATCCACTCCCTTCCTCCAGGATTCCGATATCCGCAATGAAGTCACGCATGCCATGAGCGTCAAGGGGTGGACGCCTGGGATTACCCACCTGTTCCTCGTCTACACGGCGTTGAATGAGATCATCTGCAATTCCTTCTTTGGGACGTGCAGCGCGCCCGTTGGCCCCACCTGCGGGTATCACTTCGGTTTTGGCACGCCTGCTGGTCTCATCCTCTATGCCGCCCTGCCGTATGCCGGCAATGACTTGACTCATTGCTACGGTCTGAGCAGCAGCCCCAATCACGACACTGCTGCTGATGCCGAGATCAACATCACCTCTCATGAGCAGATCGAGGCCGCTACCGATCCCACGGCGAGTGGTTGGTTCGGTCCGGGAGGCTTGAGCGATGAAATCGGCGACAAATGCGTCGGCGTCTTTGGTCCGCTCAACGAGGATGGTGCCGACGTCTTTTTCAAGGGACACCCTTATATCGTACAAGAAGAGTGGGACAACATGACACACGGCTGCGTCCTCAGCGGACCGACCAATAAAACATCACACTGAACGGGCAGAACTTGTGTGCGCAGCCATGCAGGGAGCTTGTCGAATGACTTCCGACATCTACCGCATTACCATCAAGGGGCACCTTGATAGTGAGTGGTCGGAATGGTTTGATGGATTGACCATCACCCTGGTGGACAATGGAGAAACCATCCTCACCGGCCCAATCGTTGATCAAACCGCCCTGCATGGAGTGCTCATCAAAATACGTGATTTAGGTCTGCCCTTGCTCTCGCTGATTCGCGTTATGTCTGATGAACCCAATCTTCTCATACATCTGGAGGAAGAGGAACACGCCGGATGAAGGCTGCAAGGTCGAGATCTTGTCCAGTACCAGCCAGTTTGCAACAGTTCAGATCACGAATGCGTTTACCTCTTGTGTTTCGGTACACAGCAGACTACAATGGAAGCACTGGCTTACACTCTGGATGGCAACCTTCAAGCTCACAAGTTTTCAGGAAGGAGTTCATCTCATGGTTCCTCCAGAATTCTTCAACTTCTTCTTGGCGAGCACCGGCGCCGGAGCCGCGCTAGTCGGCCTGCTTTTTGTGGCTGTTTCTCTGGCGCCGGAGCAGATTGTGGCTCACCAGGCACCAATGGAACGACAGGCTGTCGCAGGCAGTGCCTTTACCGCACTGATCAATGCCTTCTTCATCTCGCTGGTTGCTCTGATCCCCCACTTCAACTTTGGCACACTCATCATTCCTTTTAGCTCCGTGTCCCTATTTACCAGTCTGATCCAGGCATGGTCGCTTCTGAGACCGCGCAAGGGCTGGCAGAGTTTTCTGCGACGGGCCATTCTGGTCTGTTTGAGTCTGGTTCTCTACGGACTAGAACTGAGAAATGCGGTGGGCCTCATCACCGATCCCACCCAGGTTGGTTTCGTCTATGGGATGCTCTTCGTGTTGCTGGGTACCTTTGCCCTTGGCCTCAGCCGCGCCTGGGAATTGCTCGGTGCCCAGCGCTATGGATTCATCGGCTGGCTCAATCCCTTACAGGATGTGCAGGACAGCGAATCGTTTTCGCGTGCAGACGCCTCCGACTCAGCATCCGGGCCTCCCACAACGCATGAAGCTGCACCCCGTTCACCATCTCAGTAGGGCCGCTTACCAGGCCATCACATCTTGATGAGGGGTGGAACGGGTAAGTCGCCGACCCTGGTGGCCCGATCTGAGGACCAGGGTGCATACGGAGCCATAGTCATGCGGGCCAGAGCCAGCAGCACCGTATCGTAGTTGACGCGCCACCCCGCGAAATCCCTCCACGCCTGCTCGCGGTCTGCCTTGAGCGGAAGTCCCGACCGCGCCAGTTCCTCACAGGCAGCGTCGTACTCTTCTCTGGTGATGCTGATCGCGTCGGTAGGACTGGGATGCGGATCGAATTTGATCTGTAAGAAATCACAGATATAACGCAGCGCCAGAAATCCGGCGCGGATGCATAAATCCGCGGCGGCGTCTTTGGGAACATCGAGTGTCGAGGCGGTGAGTGACGCGGCATCCATAATCGCGCCCGATGCCGTGACCCAGGAGCGCTCGGGACGTGGAGAGCGGAAGAACGCCAGAGCGCCCAGCGATGTATGGCTCTCTTCGAGTTCGGCGAACCAGGCTTCCCAGGTTACCCATAAGGTATGTAATTGATCCAGACCCTGTATGCGATAGTAGCGTTTAAGCATTTCAATAGCCGAAGGAGGAGAGCCGGCGCGCACCTCTAGCAGTGTTACAGCGGCCTCGCGCTTAGAAAAGGCGGCATACATGGTCGGTAGATAGGCGATCAGGAGCGCGATTAGAAAGAGTCCGATAGCTGACTCGGTAAAGATCAGGAACGTGGTGGGGAAATCATCGAGTGTGGCATAGCCGAGTGTGAAGAGTGACGAGCCGCTGATTTTGAAGAGTGTGAGGAACGAGATGCCCTGGCAAGCCCAGAACATCCCTATGTAGCCCACCAGTATGCCAGCCAGCCAGACAGCGGGCAGGAAGATCAGGCTGACGGGCGCAAACATTGCCATGATGCGGTCTCGCTCGGCGAAAGTATGAGCTTTCTTGGCGCGCCAGCTAAAGAGCATGCTCATCCAGATGAAGGTGACTCGACTCAGACGGTCTTGCGCGCTTCTCGGCAGCACAAATGAGCGGATAGCTGAAAGCAACACAGCTATCACGATGGCTAGACCGGCGAAGAAGGAGAGCACGCGCAGCACAATCAACAGGACAACTTGCACGTACTTCTTACCTCACTGCTGGTAATGCTCGACGATCGTCTCCGGGCGCTCGTGCGCCTCGTCGGGGTTCTGTCCGGCGTGCCGTCGTGCGCGTCGCTGGCGCAGCAAGTCCCAGCACTGATCGAGACTCACTTCGAGCTGCTTCATGCGCGCATGCTCCTCGTCATCCAACCCGACACCCTCCGACTGTTGCATCAAGGCGTGCTCTTCGTTGACCAATTCTGTGATATGCTTCAAAATTTCGGCGTCGTCCATATATGTCTCCTTGCTTTCAGATGATGGATAGGCGTGTTACCTTTGCTATTCTAAACAAAATGCGGCGCGAACGCAATTCCGCTTGTTTAGAATTCTATGGGCAGCCCTTCCAGTTGCATGATTTTCAGCGCGTTCGTGGTGGGACACGGCCCATCACGCAGCACATAGTCGAAGGTCATGTGACCATCGATAACGTCTTCCCGGAAGTGATAGTTCTTGACTTCCGGCAGTCGCTCCGCCAGCTTGACCAGTTCCAGGTCATGCGTCGTGACAACACCCAGGCATGACTTACCGGCGAGCGCCGCGATATACGACTCGCTGCCTATCAGTCGCTCGCGGTTATTGGTGCCCTTGAAGATTTCGTCTATCAGGAAGAATAGAGGAGGGTCGCTGCTCGACTCCAGTTCGTCCAGCAAAGCTTTGAGTCGCTTGACCTCGGCGTAGAAGTAGGAATATCCCTCCGTCACAGAATCTGTGACACGGATGCAGGAGAATAGCCGGAAGGGCGCAATGCGTAACAGGCTGGCGTTTACCGTTCCGCCAGCGTAGGCCAGGCAGAGGTTGACTCCGATGGTACGCAGAAAGGTGCTTTTGCCGGACATATTCGAGCCGGTGATGATATCGATCTCGCCAACCCCGCCGATCGAGTAATCGTTGGTTATTTTCTGCTCCACCGGCAGCAGGGGATGGCCGAGTCCCTTTGCCTCGAACGCCGCTCCGCCGTTCGCGCCGGGATGAGCGGCCAGGTCTGGCAGGGTGTACTCCGGGTTGAGGTAAGCGAAGTTGGCCAGCGAGTTAAGCGCCTCAAGCTCGTACCAGCTATCCAGCCACACGGGTAGGCGCGCCGCGATGTGCGCTTTACGCTGGTAGAAGTGGTGCGCCAGGTAGAAATCCCAGGGTACAATGACGTTGACGATGATCCAGAGCAGCAGGTTCTTGCGTAGCGTCGCGGCTGTTGCGATGCGCGCGACGCTCTTGAGCAGCGCGGAGGGTCGCTCTCCCTGCGTCCCGTCCAGGAACGGGGCGCACAAGGCTTTGAGATGTGTATGTGTCCCGTAGCGATACGCTTCCAGGTAGTCGAAGACCACGCTCAATTGTGAGAAGGCGTCGCTCAGGGTGTGCGTGTCG
This sequence comes from uncultured Chloroflexia bacterium, assembly GCA_963731975.1. GTDB lineage: Bacteria > Chloroflexota > Ktedonobacteria > Ktedonobacterales > Ktedonobacteraceae > CAVSXS01. Next base: position 941,850 of record CAVSXS010000001.1, read on the forward strand.
TCGAAGAGATCGCCGCGTTGCTTGTTGGTCGCAAACAGGTAAAGAATCGAGATCAGCAGGGCAACGATCCAGTATTGGGGAAGCGCTCCCACCAGGTTGAGCGCCAGTAATATGATTGTTAAGAGCGAGAGTGCCAGAGATAGCCACAGGAACGGTAAAAGGCGGGGCGACTCATTATGTTCATGTAGCCACAGTAGCAGCTTTTTTCCCTCCCACTGGCCGTTCGAGCCATGCGCCGCCAGGATTGACTTGACCAGCAGCGTATCGCGGAAGATCGCCAGTGGAGCCAGCTCGCGCACGAGCGCCTGTCGCCGCGAGATCGCTGTCAGGTCGGGGTGCGTGTTGAGGAGCCAGCCCTGTAGCCGGCGACTCCCATCGGACGAAATGGCCGTATTGACCAGTTGATGCAGCGAGCGCCTGCCAGAGATGTCGAGGTCGATTTCAAAGGGATGCTCTCCGCGCGGCAGGTTGGCGGGCGCTGCGGGGATACCGTCCCAGTTGAGCCGGATTCGCGCGACCTGAGATGCCGTGATATGCATCAGGATGGTATGGCGCGTGATGCTGCGCGCGATGCGCCGGTGGAACATGACGACGATGCTGAAGATGACGAGCGTGAGGGCAGCGACGGGCAACGCGAGCCACCAACCAACCAGGATATAGGCCAGCACACTGAGCGCGATCCCGCCGAAAAAGATGCCGACGCGCAGCCAGCCGAGGCTGTTGCTGCGCTCTTCCAGCGCGTCTACACGCCTGCGCAACCGCTTTTCCTGCCGCTCCAGCGCCTCAACGCGCGCCAGTTTCTCTTGTGAAATGCTTCCCAATGCTTCTTCTCAGTCCTGGATTGTCTCAGTATTGTTGCGTCTCTATCATACACCATGCACTCAATGTCGTCGCTGAGCGCCTTTTCGCAGGTAAACCGGCCCCTAGGTTTGGTCGTATGCCTACAGGGATTTCCTTTCCCTACGTTTTGGCTAGACCATGCCGCGAATCCGTGCTATAGTTTGGGCAACACATTTTCAGCAGGGACGGGGTTATCCCGTCTTTACCAATGTAGAAATGGATGATCGTATGGCGAAACAGTTGAGTGCGAGTGTCCTGAAAGTACAGGAAGTATTGAAGTCTTCGGGCTATTCGAGCGAGGTGATGGTTTTTCCAGATTCGACACGCACTGCCGTCGAAGCGGCGCAGGCGGTGGGATGCCAGGTGGGGCAGATCGTCAAATCGCTGGTCTTCCGGGGGAAACTGTCGCGCAAAGCCATGCTCGTCGAGGCAAGCGGCGTGAATCGCGTCAACGAGCAGCGCCTCAGCGAGCTGGCCGGGGAGCAGATCGAGAAGGCTGATGCCGATTTCGTGCGGCAGGTGACGGGCTTCGCGGTGGGTGGCGTGCCACCAGTTGGGCACGTGGAGGAGATGGAAACCTACATCGACGAGGATTTGTTGCAATACGACGCAATCTGGGCCGCCGCCGGCAGCCCGCACGCCGTCTTTCGCCTGTCACCCGGCGAGCTGCAAACGATGACCGGCGGCAAGGTCGTCTCCATCAAGTAGCCATCCCCATTTTGGCCTAAATTGTTCCAATTTGCCGTATTGTGTGTTACTATGCTCATGTTGATAGAACAATATCTCTATGAAGAGAAGTGGGCCGGGTAACGTCATGCGCAGGAAGGAACAACTATTTCGCCGCGTGAGAGTGCCACTGCTAATCGTGCTGGCGGCGGGTATGCTCGTCGCTGCCGGGTGGCTGCGGGCGAACGCGCCTCCGTCGCCGGTGGTTGTGTTTCAGGACTCGATTCAGAACCAATCGCTCTCCGTCTCGACCCCTGCGACTCCCGCCCCATTTCGCCTGTTCAAGGGGAAAGTGGCCTCGCTTGGCTGGATCGTTGGACGCGACTGCCAGCGCGGGTTACAGGCATACCTCGCCACCGCCAGTACGAACCCGGACGCGGCCCTGGTCGGGACCGGCTGGCTCGACCCGACGACCGGCAAGCTCATCAACGGTCAGAGCAACAACTGCGTGCCGGGCAGCCTCAGCATGGATAGCGTGGTGCAGCTTGTGCATAGCAAGGGCGGCATGGCGTACCTTGCCATCACCATGCAGACCGATGGCACGGCCCAGGCGTGGACACCCCAGCAGCAGGCTGCATACATTGCCACCGCTGTCAACAACCCGGCGTATATCCAGAACATCGTACATGAAGCGGTGCGCGCGAACTACGACGGCGTGATTATGGACTTAGAGGGCAGCGATGTCAATTATCCCAACATTCAACAACTGTTCGCCACCTATAATCAGCGCGTGTGGGCTGCGCTGAAGCCGCTCCATAAATATTACGGCATCGCGCTACTGCACAAACTCAGCGACCATGATGAATACTACTCGTTGAACGGGTTCGAGAACTGGACGCTGCTGGGGCATAGCGCCGACTTCATCGAGATTATGGCGGTAGACCAGTCCTATTTTACGCCCGGCCCCACGGTCAGCATTCCCTGGTTGAAACAACTGCTGGCCTATACTCTTCAAACCATGCCGCAGATGCTGCCGCGCATCATGTGGGAACTACCGTTGTATGGCGCAACCTGGTATCTCTCCGGGGGGCAGTGGGTCTTTGATACGGGTGTCAACTACCTGGATGCCCAGACGCTCGTCTCGCAAATTCCGGCTTCGGAGATCAACACCAGTATGAGCAACCTGAACGATCCCACCTCGGCACATCTCGTCTACACCGATTCATCCGGTGTGGAGCACTCGCTCTGGTATCATACCGCCCAAAACCTCGACTACATCATCATCAACTTCGAGAAGATACTGCAACAAACCCCGCAGTTCAACAACAGCCACATGATGATCGCCGTATGGTATCGCGCGACCTGGGAGCCGCAGAGCGTCTGGCCGCTGATCGACAAATTGCTCCCTAATCCCTGATCTTCTGCTCCTTCTTGACGCTCATAGTGCGAGCCTATATCATAGGCGTCATCATCGAGATCAGCTTTATCGCCACCTTCACTCAACGCTACTTCGGCAAGTGAATCTGGGTGCATGTGAAGAGATGGTATAATCAAGACGAGGGAATGATAAGAGGAAGGAACCAACTGCCAGAACATGGATGAGTCAGCAGCACAAATGCCGGTACGCTATGCTGAAGGCGGCAAAATCGATCACTATGAGATCATTCGCAGGCTTGGGCATGGCGGGATGAGCCACGTGTATTATGCGCGAGATGTAAACAATCAGCAGGGGGTCGTCCTCAAAATTCCGAACGATGATCTTATCGGAAACATTGCCGTCTTTGAACGCTACAAGCGTGAGGCCGAGATAGGCAGCCGCCTGCGGCATCCCCATATCCAGCAGCTTCTGAATGTCGACGAGAAACGCAGCGATCACTACCTGGTCGTCGAGTTTATAGAAGGTCGTACTCTGCGAGCAGTGCTCGAAGAACACGCTCCTGACCCTCTGCCGGTGGATGAGGCCATTCGAATCACGCTCCAGATCTGCGACGCTCTGGCTTATGCTCACGATCACGGCGTCTTTCACCGCGATATTAAGCCGGAGAACATCATGATGCTTGATAACGGCGATATCAAGATCATAGACTTTGGGATCGCCCTGCTGGAGGGTGCGCGTCGCGTTACCTGGCGCGGCCTCTCCGGTACCGTTGGCACACCCGATTATATGTCGCCCGAGCAGCTTCGCGGTGAGCGCGGCTCAGCCGCCTCGGACATCTACGCGGTCGGCGTGGTGTTTTACGAGATGTTGTGCGGGCATACACCCTTCGAAGGCGAGAATATCTTTGGCGTGATGAACAAACATATCGCCCAGGACCCACCCTCTATCCTGCAATTCAAACCCGATCTCCCACCTGCCATCGTGACGGTCGTCATGCGCGCTGTGAGACGCGACCCCTCCAAGCGGTACCAGAGTATACGAGAAATGTATGATGACCTCTCCCACCTGGAGCGCGTCATCCCCACGCGCTACGAGCCGGACGCACCCGTCGCGGGGAGAAACCGGCGCATGGTGATTAGCGCAACGCTGGTGATCCTCGCCATCTTTGCCGTCGCCATTACCCTGGGCCTGCTGCTGCAATACCTGCACCACGTCGCTCACTAACCCTGCACGCCATCTCCGGCAGGTTGTATGGTAGGTCGATAGATGAATCCAGGCCCTCCCAGGTACAAACCACCGTCCACGTTGATGCACCGGTTATCGGCGTAAACCATTGCTTCGGTGACATGCTTTGGTGATATGCGACTGAGCGAACTGATAGGGGTGTGGCCGTGGATCAGTTGCTCGCTCCCGTAGATAGAAAGAAAGCGGCGCGCGACATCTTCCCCGCTTTGCGGGTACGCAAAGATACCGCGCCTGGCAAAGTCCTCTAAAAGTTCCTCCCATGCCAGCGCGTCGCTTTTTCGCAGCAGGGCGCGTATGGCCTCGTTCACCTCATCAACGGAATTGCCGAATTGCAGATAGAGTGGAGCGTCGGCGTGCAGCAGCAGATGGCGACCGAGCTGCGCCATGGCGGGTAGTTGGGCGAGCCAGTCGAGGTGTTGCATGGTCAGGCGACCCAGGTCTTTGCGGTCTCCCCCGTTCTGCTTCCAGCGAGTGATGAAGTTGCTGCCCAGCCCGGTTGAGCGCCTGCCGAATCGATAGGCTGCCAGCATTAGCAGCTCGTGATTGCCGAGCAGCGACTCGACCCGCCCACCCGTTCGGGCTGCCTCGCTTTGCAGGCGCATCACGAGGTCGATTACGGCGATGCTGTCTGGTCCGCGATCCACGAGGTCGCCGATGAACCAGAGGGTGGCGTCGCTAGCCTGCCACGACAGGTCTTCGCGTACGATGTGCGCCTCACGCAGGAGCCTGGCGAGCTTTTTCAACTGCCCATGGATATCGCCAATGACATAGATTGGTGGTGTTGTGTGCATATAAAGATTAAAGCACAAAATAAGCTGTTCCACCAGGGAATATATTATGATTGATCGGCGTTTTCGAAGTACTGCGCGGTCTTGTCCAGGTGCTGACCGATCTCGTGTCCCCAGGTAATCAGGCTCTGCGCACTCTGACACCAGTGCTGGAACAGCTCGTCGTAGTGCAGGCGGCTCACACCGACCCAGTCGCCCTCCAACTGACCAGTGAAGGCGCGCAGCTCGTCAATGATCTTCTCCTGCGCGTATTGGCAATTGACCTGGAAACGCGCGCCCAGTTCGCGCATCAATTCTGTATTGACATGAATAGTTCCACTCATGTTGATGCTCCTTATATATTCTGCATGTACTTGAGTTGTGTCGAACGGTGAGCGTTCTTACATAAACTGCTCACGACTTTCTGATTGCAGTATAGAAGAGTCGACCAAATGCACTCAGCTATTAACCTTGACAATGAACTATGTTAGTCTCTATAATGTTCGTGTGGTAGAACAATATGTTCAGATAGAAGAACAACGAGAAAAAACATGGAGTTATTTCGTCCACCTTTGCAGTATCCTTCGTACCCCTACAGCGAGATGCTGGCTCAGACAGCCGAACGCTATCCTGAGCACGAAGCGATCATCGGCAAAGATGTCAATCTGACGTATCGTGAGCTGAACGCGCTTGTGAACATGTGCGCCAATGCTCTGCTCGACCTGGGGATTCGTAAAGGCCAGCAAGTCTGCCTCTTTCTGTCGAATCGCGCTGAATACGTGGTGAGCTGGTTCGCCGTGACGCGCATCGGAGGGGTTGTCAGCCCCATGAACCCTTCTTATAAAGAGCGTGAGGTAGCCTATCAACTCAGCAACTGTGAGGCGGCGGCAGTTATCGTGCAGTATGAACTGTTGCCACTGGTGCTGGCGGCGCGAGCCGAAACGCCTGAGTTGCGCCATGTCGTAGTGGTTGGCTCTGGCGGGCGCGAGCTTGCTGGCGGGCTATACTCGTTCAGTGACCTCATGTGGAGCGCGTCTTCAACTGCCCCAGCTGGCATCGAGATCGCGCAGGACGACCTGATTGCACTGCCCTACAGCAGCGGCACGACTGGTCTGCCAAAGGGCGTTATGCTCAGTCATAAGAACCTCGTCTACAACACCATCCAGTCGATTGCGACGGCGCGTATTACCGCGCACGATAGGTTGCTGGTTTTCCTGCCGCTCTATCACATCTATGGCATCATGCTGATGGGACTGGCCGCCGTGACGGGCGCGACGATTGTGCTGATGGAACGCTTCGAGCCGCAACGCTGCTTGCAGAATATCCAGGAGCAGCATATCACCATCCTCTATACGGTGCCGCAAATTCTCTCCGCGCTACTGGCCTGGCCAGCACTGGATGACTACGATCTGCACACGGTACGCTTCACGCAGTGCGGCGCAGCCCCCGTACCTCCCGTGCTGGCGCGTCGCTTTTACGAGCGCACGCGCATCCCTGTCATGACCTCGTATGGCCTGACCGAAGCCTCGCCCGGGACGCACTCCAACCCGGTCTATGACCCTGGTTTGATGAAGGTCGAGACGATTGGCTTGCCGGTTCACGATACGCAGCAGAAGATCGTCGATATCGAAACCGGCAAGATCGAGCTGGGCGTCGGCGAAGAGGGCGAGTTGATCGTGCAAGGGCCGCAGGTCATGCAGGGCTACTGGAAAGCACCTGAGGCAACCGCCGAAGCCCTGCGCAACGGCTGGCTGCACACAGGCGATATCGGCTGGCGTGACGAAGAGGGCTATGTGACGATCACCGACCGCAAAAAAGAGATGATCAAGTTCAAGGGCTTCAGCGTCGCGCCTGCTCAGATCGAAGCGCTGTTGCTGGAGCATCCGGCCGTCGCCGATGTTGCCGTTATCGCCAGGCCCAACGAGGAGGCAGGCGAAATCCCCAAGGCGTTCGTCGTGCTGCGCGCGGGCCACGAGCAGCAGAGCGGCGAGGAGTTGATGGCCTGGGTCAATGAGAAGCTCGCAACCTATAAGAACGTGCGCGAGCTGGAGTATATCGACGCCATTCCCAGAAACCCTTCGGGGAAAATCTTGCGCCGCGTCCTCAAAGAGCATGACCAGCAGAAAATGGATTAGACCCGCCCCACGAGAAGGGCATATCAGCTATACTTGTCATGAGATGCTTGTTAGAGCAGCCATCAATGGAACGCAATACCTGCTATTTATGAACATGCGTTGCTATTCGTTCGTCTATTCAGAACATTTTGATTGTGTAAGAAAGTAACGCCGATTATACTTGTGATAGGCGTGATCGGTGTACACTTCTTTTCACAGAAAGGTACGCCGGTATGTTGCAAACGGTACAAAAAGCCGCCGAGGTGCTCAATCTCTTTTCAATCGAACACCCTGAGTGGGGCATTAGTGAAGTGGCGAAAGCGCTGACCTTTCCTAAATCCAGCACCTCTGCACTGGTTTCAACGCTGGCGGAACAGGGGCTGCTGCGGCGTACCAGCGCCGGGCGATACAAGCTGGGATGGCGCGTAATGGCCTTGAGCCAGGTGTTGCTCTCGACGACCGACTTTCGCACCGAGGCGCGCCGCATCATGGAGTCGCTGATTGCGCGCTTCGGCGAAACGGTGCATCTGGCTACTCTGGAAAGCGGCCAGGTGATCTACGTGGACAAACTGCAAGGGACGCGCGCTATCCAGGTGTCCGTGACGGGTGTAGGGTACCGGCTGCCCGCGCATTGCAGCGGGGTGGGCAAGGTCATTCTGGCCGATCGCCCGTGGGAAGAAGTGTTGCAAATCTTGAAATGCCGGGGGATGCCGGAGTATACAGCGCACACCATCACAACGCCGGAGGTGTTCAAGCTGGAATTGGAGCGAGTCAGCGCGCAGGGATTCGCCTTCGACCTGGAAGAAGCTGTCGAGGAGTTGTGCTGCGTCGCCGCGCCGATCCGCGACCATAGTGGCGAGGTGGTGGCAGCCATGAGCCTGTCCGTCCCGGCGTACCGCTTTCAGCAGAACAAGGATCACTATCGCCTGGCGATAGTAGGGGCGACGAAACAGGTGTCAGAAAATCTTGGTTATATATCAGCAAAGTGTAATAAGAAAAAGAGTGCAGCGCAAAGCGAAAAAGAAAGGGCATACCAGTGAGCCAGGCAGAAAGGAATGCTTCGTTACCTGAGTTGCAGTTAGACACGGATCAACTAGAAGCGATCCGCCAGCCCTATAGCGAGTTGATCGGTTTTGTCCCACCTCGCATCAAGGCGCGTACAGACCTGCTGGCGCGGCTGGACCCTGAGTTTCTTTCCATGCAGGAGGAGTTGCGCAAACATGCGATGTATCCGGAGTGCTTCGATACGAAAACCTCGCAATTAATGCTCTTCGGCATTCTGCTGGCGCTGTTGTCGGACGCGGCACACCTGCACGCGCGAGCAGCCAGGCGAGCCGGGGCAAGCTGGGAAGAACTCAGCGCTGTAGTCAACCTGGCGTTCCTCTTTCGCGGCCTGCCCGCCGCCAACTTAGGGGCGCAGATCATTCAAGAGATCGCCAAAGATAGTCAGTAGGGTCAGCAGGGTTAGAAGGGTCAGTAAGGTCAGCAGGGTCAGCAGGCCGACAAGTGTGACCCGCTTCAACGAGAACGACTCAAAGCAGAGAGGAGACGCATGTATGACCGATGTTCGGGAGCCGATCAAGGACCTTGCCCACCTGGGCCATTTTGAGATTTTTACACCGAAACCCTCCGAGAGCCTCTGGTTTTTTACCGAGGTGTTCGGTATGACGGAGACGAACCGCGAAGGTCAATCGGTCTATTTGCGCGCGTGGGGTGATTATGACCACAGCACGCTCAAGCTGACCGAGGCGAAGCAGGCTGGCCTGGGCCATGTGGGCTGGCGCACCAATAGCCCGCAAGCGCTGGAACGTCGCGTGCAGGCTCTCACTGCGGGCGGCTACGGCAAAGGATGGATCGAGGGCGATATCGGCCACGGCAAAGCGTTTCGCTTCACCGACCCCGATGGCCATCTGATGGAACTCTACTACGACTCGCAGAAATACATCGCCTCCCCCGAAATGCGCTCCAAACTCTTCAACCAACCACAAAGGCATGTCGGGAACGGAGTTGGTGCCAAGCGTATCGATCATGTAAACCTGATGTGCAGCAATATCACTCCGAACCGGCACTTTCTCCACGATGTGCTTGGGTTCCAGTTGCACGAAGTGCTTCAGCCGGAGGTAGACGGCATCGAAGAAGGCGCGTGGCTGAGTGTCACTCCGCTTACGCACGATATCGCCTATACGCGCGATTTCACCGGCAATCATGGCCGGCTGCACCACATCGCCTACTGGCTCGATTCGCGCGAGGAGGTGCTGCGCGCCGCCGATATCCTGAGCGAGCACGATATCTTCATTGAGGCCGGACCCGCTCGCCACAACATCTCACAGGCGTTCTACCTGTACCTGTACGAGCCGGGCGGCAACCGCGTCGAGATCTACTCCGGCGGCTACCTGGCCTTCGCTCCCGACTGGGAGCCGATCATCTGGCGAAAGGCCGAGCGCGGGCGAGGTGTCTACTGGGGTGGCACGCTGCCGCAGAGCTTCAAGACATATGGCACGCCTGTGATCGACGTGTCCGACAAGAAACAGGGAGAGGTCTTCGTTTTCGACCCCGCGTAGGGGCGCAGTGAGGAAGTGTGCATATGGAACAGTTCATCGGAGATGCCGCAGTTGCCTTGCAAGTAGCGGAGCGGCAGCGCGAACCCATTGCCCCGCTCAGCGAGACCTACGCGGGCCTCACGCAGGAGCAGGCGTATGCCATCCAGAGCGCGTGGTTCGAGATCAAACGGCGGCACAATCAGCTTGTCGGGCATAAGATCGGGCTGACCAGTCTGGCGATGCAGCAGCAGCTCGGTGTCGATCAGCCCGATTACGGCTTCTTGCTGGATTCAATGGTTGTGCCGCCTGGAAATATGCTCGTGTTCAGCGATTTTATCGCGCCGCGCATCGAGCCTGAGATCGCCTTCTGGCTGTCAGAGGACGTGAAGGGGCCAGGCGTCACGGCTGAGGAGGTGCTGGCGGCGTCCAGCGGCGTCAGCGCGTCGCTGGAACTGGTGGATAGCCGCATCGCAAACTGGCGTATCAAGCTGGTAGACACTATAGCCGATAACGCATCTTCGGCGCGCATCATCGTCAGCGAGCATATTGTCGCTCCCGGCAAGCTCGACCTGGCCTCGGAGCGTGTGACGTTGTTGCGAGATGGCGAGATTGTCGGCAGCGGAGATGGAGCTGCCGTGCTTGGGCATCCCGCCCTGGCGGTCGCGTGGCTCGCCAATAAGCTGTCCGAATTCGGGATCGGCCTGAAAGCAGGCCAGGTGGTGCTGCCGGGCGCCATGTGCGCGTCGGTCACAGTCGCCGCCGGAAGCGTCTATCAAGCTGTGTTCAGCAATCTTGGCGAGGTGTCCATTCGCTTTTCGTAATTCCATTCAAACACATTCACCCAGGAGGAAACTCATGGACGCACGCAGCGGGCCGCAGCAGCGCATCAAAGTTGCCATCATTGGTTCAGGCAATATCGGCAGCGATTTGATGTATAAGCTCCTCAAGCAGCCGGGTCACATGGAGCTTGCGCTGCTCGCGGGAATCGACCCGACCTCGGAGGGGCTGGCGCGTGCGCGCTCTCTGGGTATCGATGCCAGCGATGCCGGGATACAGACCGTGCTCGATAATCCTGAAATCAAGATCGTCTTCGACGCGACGAGCGCCAGAGCACATGTGCGCCATGCGAAGGCGCTGCGCGAGGCTGGCCGTATCGCCATCGACCTGACCCCGGCGGCGCGCGGGCCGTATGTCGTCCCCTCCGTCAATGTCGATGAAGTGCTCGATCAGGTAAACGTCAACATGGTTACGTGCGGCGGCCAGGCCACCGTTCCGATGGTCTACGCAGTGAGCTGTGCTACGCCTGTGCAATATGCCGAGATGGTCAGCACCATCTCCAGCCGCTCCGCCGGGCCGGGTACGCGCCAGAATATCGATGAATTTACCGAAACGACCTCTAAAGCTATCGAGGTGATCGGTAAGGCGCGTCGGGGCAAAGCCATCATCATCTTGAATCCGGCAGACCCGCCTATCTTGATGCGCAACACCATCTATGTCATGCCAGAAGGCGAGTTTGACGAGCAGGCCGTGCGCGACTCGGTCGAGCGCATGGAGGCCGAGGTACAGCACTATGTGCCGGGTTATCACTTGAAGAACCCGCCGGTGTTCGATGTGCGCGAGACGCCCTGGGGCATCAAACCCATCGTCACCCTTTTTCTTGAGGTCGAGGGGGCTGGCGATTACCTGCCCACCTATTCGGGCAACCTGGATATCATGACCGCAGCCGCTCGCCGCGTGGGAGATATCGTTGCACGGCGTCTCCTCAAGGAACAGGAGGTTGCCGAGTGAATAACGGAACGACAGGAACGACATTGAAGGCACCACGCATCACGGACACGAGCCTGCGCGACGGCTCGCACCCGATGCGCCACCAGTACACACGCGAGCAGGTGCGCGCCATCGCGAAGGCCCTCGACGAGTCAGGCGTGCCGGTGATCGAGGTGACACACGGCGACGGCCTGGCCGGTTCATCGATCCAGTATGGCTTTTCCGCCACATCCGAAATGGAGTTGATCGCCGAGGCGCGCAGCGCGTGCAAACGCGCCCGCATCGCCGCGCTGCTACTGCCGGGCGTCGGCACGGTGCATGAATTGAAAGAGGCGGTCGAACACGGTATTCAAGTCGTGCGCATCGCTACTCAATGTACGGAAGCCGACATCTCCGAAGAGCACTTTGAGGTCGCCAAAAAGTTGGGACTCGAAGCGGTCGGCTTCCTGATGATGGCGCACATGCGCCCCCCGGAGGTGCTGGCGGAGCAGGCGAAGCTGATGGAGTCCTACGGCGCGGACTGCGTCTATGTGGTGGATTCCGCGGGGGCCATGTTGCCGCGTGGCGCATTCGATGCGGTGAAGGCGCTCAAGCAGACGCTCAGCATCCAGGTCGGTTATCACGCGCACAATAACCTGGGGCTGGCGATGGGCAACAGCCTGGCCGCGCTGGAAGCCGGAGCGGATCAGCTCGACGGCTGCCTGCGCGGGTTGGGGGCCGGGGCTGGCAACGCGCCCACGGAACTGCTGGCGGCAGTGCTCGACAAGCTCGGCTGCAACCCTGGCCTCGACGTGTTCAAGCTGATGGACGCTGCCGAATTTGTCATCGCGCCGATGATACCCTACCAGCCATATCCTGACCGCGACGCCATCTCCCTCGGCTATGCGGGCGTGTACTCGACCTTCTTGCTACACGCGCGCCGCGCCGGGGAACGCTACCACATCGACCCGCGCACCATCCTGGTCGAGCTTGGGCGGCGCAAAGCAGTTGCCGGGCAGGAGGACTGGATCGTGGATGTCGCGTTGGACCTGGCTCGCCAGCAGGAAATCACATTGTAAGGGTGCAAAGTGTTCTGCATAGAGGAACGTTACCCTTGTGTCTGGTTGAGGAAATTTGTATACTCCTACTAATCAGGCGAAATGTATCTTGACGCGGGAGCAACAACGTCCCATTCGAATAGAGCGCAGGAGGAAAATGAACATGACCTATCACGCTGAGGTGGTGGGAAGCCTGTTGAGGCCCACCTATCTAGCTGAGACGCGCAAGCAATATGAGGCTGGTGAGCTGAGCGCGGCTGACTTCAAAGTAGTGGAAGATCAGGCCGTCAATGAGTCGATTGCCCTTCAAGAGAGCGCTGGTATCGATGCTATTACCGATGGTGAGATGCGTCGTTACGCTTTTTATGGGCATCTCGTCGAGTCACTGGCGGGTTTCGACAAGTATGGCGGCTGGGCCATTCCGTTCAGAGATGAGTCGGGCGAGGAACTGGTGCTGAAACGCCCGGTTGTAGTTGAGAAGCTCCAGTGGAAACGCAGCATGTGTTCAGAAGAGTGGGTCTACCTGCGCTCGCGCGCTTCACGTCCCGGCAAGGTGACGATGCTGAGCGCGCAGCAGGCAGCCGCCTATTACGACCCTGAGAAATCGAAATCGGCCTACGCCACACGCGATGCCTATCTCGCCGACATCGTCGATTTTTCGCGGCGTGAAGTAGCTGAACTCGTGCGTCTGGGCTGCACCTATATTCAGATCGACGCGCCGCAGTATGCCGCGCTGCTCGACTCCAAGATGCGCGAAGGCTATCGCCAGCGCGGAACTGACCCTGATCAGATCATCGATACGTGCATCGAGATGGACAATGCCATCATCGATGGACACCCCGGTATCACCTTTGGCCTGCACGTTTGCCGTGGCAACAACCAGAGCAGATTCTACGCCAGCGGCGATTATGAACCCATCGCCAAGATATTCAACCACACCCACTTCGAGCGTTTCTTGCTCGAATACGATGACGCGCGTTCGGGCGGCTTCGAACCCTTGCGGCACGTGCCGGACGACCGCATCGTGGTGCTTGGGCTTATCACCACCAAGAAGCCACGCCTGGAGAGCGCCGCAGAAGTGCGCCATCGTATTGAAGAAGCGACACGCTATGTTCCATTGGAACGTCTTGCCCTCAGCCCTCAATGCGGCTTTGCCTCCACGATGGAGGGGAATCACCTCACGTTCGAAGACCAGCAGCATAAGTTGGAACTGGTGGCGAGCGTCGCGCGCGAGGTCTGGGGCTAGCAGTACTCGGGCTTTCATGAGATTGCAGACAGGCCGAACAGGGATGGCTTGCCTGCATCTCTGATGGTAAAAACGTTACGTCGAGTAAAGGAGATTCCTTATGGCATCCGATGCAAGTGGTGGTATTTCCCACCCCCTGTCGACGACAAGCAGCAGTGGCGCTGCCGTCATCGCTCGCCAGGATCGTATCCCCATCTGGTCGCTTTCCTACCTGTTCATCGGTATCGTTGGCGTTGGTTTCCTCTTCACGTTCTTCGACATTTTCGACATCAATGTCTCGTTCATCCAGACCTGCACCCAGATCGTCACCGGGTGCCTGCCCGGCCTGCCGCCAGGGCTGACGGCCGCACCTCCCGGGCTGGTGCTGGCGTCAGATAAGCTGGGTTTGCCGGTGCTGTTGAATCTCGTCGGCTACGTGATCGGGGCGTTGATCCTCAGTCCGCTGGCCGACCGCTTTGGGCGTCGAGACATCCTGCTGGTGACGCTCGTCATCACCGGGCTTGGCTCGCTGATGAACGCCTTCGTCAGTGACTACACCACCTTCATCATCGCGCGCGTCATCACCGGCATCGGCGTCGGGGCAGACCTGGCACTGGTTGCCACCTATATCAACGAAGTGGCCCCAAGCAATGGACGCGCGAAGTACACCTCGCTCATCTTTATCATGTCGTCGCTGGGCGCATTCGTGGGCATCTGGTTGGGCCTCATCCTGACTACTCCTGCAGCGCCATTCCCCAATGGCCTGCCCTTTGCGCAAGCGGTGGTGCAGGTCGTCGGCGGGCTGCCCCGCTTTGCAGGCAATGGCTGGCGCTTCATGTACGGCATCGGCGCGCTGCTGGCGTTGATCGGAATCTTCCTGCGCTTCCGCCTGCCGGAGTCGCCACGCTGGCTGGTCTCACGCGGACGCGTCGAGGAAGCTGACAAGATCGTGACAGCCATGGAGCAGCGGGCCATGAAGCGGCTTGTCAATCTGCCACCGGTCGGCTCAGAGTTGCACTACCATACCGGTGAGAAAAACGCGACCTACATGGAGATACTTGGCAACCCCGTCTATCTACGGCGGACGCTCTTGCTGTTCAGTATGTGGTTCATCGCCTTCATTACAGTCTATACAATTGGCGTGGGCCTGACGACTATACTGGCGGGCCTGGGGTATCCGCCGCCGGAAGCCGGGATGGTAGCGGCGGTGGGTGTGTTTGGCTTCATTGGGGTAGCGGTGTTTGACTACTACGTGGGCGAGGCGCTGGAACGCAAATACTGGCTGCCGGTGTCAGCGGTGCTGACTATCATTGGTGGTGTGATCATTGGGCTGAGCGGCTCGGGCAATTTCTGGTTGACGGCGATCGGCTCGATCATCCTGTTCATCGGCTTTAACCTGTTTGTGCCGATGGCCTGGGCCTGGTCGGCGGAGAACTATCCAACACGAGCACGCGCCACTGGCTTTGCGCTGGTGGACGGCATCGGCCACATCGGCGGCGGCGTGGGCATTTTGCTGATCGCGGGCAACATTTCAACGCTCGGCACCGTCGGCACTTTCCTGGTGATTGGCGGTTGCCTCGTGGTGGCTTCGGTCATTGCCCAGTTCGGCACCTCGACGAAGCAGTTGCGCCTCGACGAGGTTTCTCCGTAACGTGTACTCGTCTTCTCTGCGCCTGTCTGCCATTCCCTGCTCTGGCAGCCAGGCGCTTCACATTTCTTTCGCAAGGTTATGCATGGACACGATAATTCGCGTCCCTGCCAGGTAAATCACCCCACATATTTATGCAATATGCACAGTTTGCTATGAATGATCCATCCGTCGCAATAAAAAATCACCAGATGCACACCATATCACGCTGGTGATCGGTCTCCTCCAAATGATGATTTGTGCAAATGTGACAAATTCATGAGGACAACTTCTTCTATTTTGACTGTTTTTTTAGTAGGCGTAAGTTTCCTATACTTCACATAAGAGATTTGCATTGAGCGTGCAATGATTGCAGCTCAGCCTCTTCGTAATCAGCGCAGGTTACAAAGTTTGGTAGCGTTGCCGCCGGGTGGGTGTTGTGCATTACCCAATACGAAGAGAGGAGCCTACTATGGCAGCTCAAGTGAAAAGTGAGAGCGTTACGGAGATGAAGGCCACACTTGGCCTCACAGGTGTCACTATTAATGCGATGGCGCTGATCGCGCCTGGCGCATTCCTCTGGACCACATATCAACTGCAATCCGCGCCCGGATCAGCTTTGAATATGTGGTTTTCAGTGCTCGTTGCAACGCTTATCGCGTTGCTGACCGCGACGGCGTATGCCGCCCTCGCCAAGCGTTATCCCGAAGCCGGCGCGGGGAGTTCCTACTTCTTCGCCGAGGCCGCTATCTTACACCGCGAGGAGCATCGTCATTTCAAATTCGCGCGGTTGGCCAAGTTTGTTGTCGGTTGGGCCTCGCACCTGTACTACTGGGTGTATCCAGGTGTGATGGTCGCGTTCATGGGCCTGCTCATCACCTATATCATCCAGACCTTTAATCCCAGCTTTGGCGCAGCCTGGCAAGAAATCATCGTATGTATAGTCTTCGCAGGTATCGTAGGCTTGATTGCCTATATCGGTGTGACCGGCTCGACATTGGCTAACATCGTCATCAACGCCATCCAGATCGTCGCGCTGATCTTCTTCTCGGTACTCGCTATCGTTTACCGTGCGACGCATCCCCACGTAACCTACCTGCACCCCAGCGCGCTGAGTGTCATCACACCTCATGATCTGAGCGGGTTGTTGTTCCAGACGACGATTGCCATCCTGCTGGTGGTCGGTTTCGAATCCGCCACGGCGCTGGCGGCAGAGGCCAAGAACCCCGGACGCGACATCCCGCGCGGTGTGCTCCTCTCGCTGGTGATCCAGGCCGTCATCTTCTACCTGTTCGAGTACTTCGCCGCCAACTTCTTCATCAACACGGGCTACGCCAATACTGCCGGTTCCGGCTTCACCGCCGCCTATGCTTCTGGCGCTCCAATCGGCGATATGGCGCAGATTCTGGGTAACTCGCTGCTGGGCGGAAACGGCGTGGCGTTCGCTACAATAATGGCCGTCACCGTCACCATCGCGCTGATCGGTACCGCGCTCTCGTGCCTGAATACCGGCGTGCGCGTCACCTATGCGATGGGCAAAGACAGCGAATTGCCGGTGGTTTTCGGCTTCCTGCACGGCAGGTTTCGCACGCCGCATGTCGGCGTGATCGTGCTGACCGTCCTCTCGGCCATTATCGGCTCGTATGGCGTGCTGAGCGTCGATAAGTTGACGCAAGTCACGCTCGTTTCCAACATCGGGACGTTCCTGCTCTACGGCATGACCTGTATCATCTGCGTGATCGCCTTCGCGGGCGTTGCCGGTCGCAATGTGTTTTCTACCCTGATCGCTCCGATACTCGGCGCTGCACTGAACATATTCATGCTCCTGGCCGTGATCTACTTCTCGGTCTCGGGCGGCGGCAGCACGCAGGTCGATACGATCATTGCGCTCGGCTTCGCGGTGTTGTGGCTGGTCGTCGGCTTCGGCTTCCTGTACATCCGCAAGCTGGTAAGCGGCATACCAATCCTGCACCCGGAGGATTATAAAACCAAAGCTGAAATTGGCATGGTAGCGGTCGAAGCGGAGAGCTGATAACCGGGCCATGGCCTGAGCGAGCACGATAGGCCGGGCAAAGCAAACATCTTCTCTCTGCCGTGGTGCTCGTTTTCTCCCTGGTATCTACGCCTTCAGTGTGCTATACTGAAGGCGTAGATACTCTGTTGTCTGAGCAGGGAGAGCAAGCAGCATAAATGACGGCCACATACGCACCGGGCGCGCGCATTGACCACTACGAAATCATTCGTATGCTTGGGCATGGAGGAATGAACAAGGTCTACCTGGCGCAGGATACACAGGATCAGCAACAGGTTGTGCTCAAATTCCCTAATGACGATATGATCGGCAATGTTGGCATTTTCGAACGCTATAAGCGCGAAGCTGAGATCGGCAGTCGTCTCAACCACATGCACATCCAGCGCTTGTTGAACCCTGACGAGGAGCGCAGCGAGCAGTATCTCGTCATGGAGTACATTCAAGGCCGCACGCTGCGCGAAGTGCTGGATGAGCACGATCCCCCGCTTTTCCCTCCACAAGAATCCATCCGCATCGCTATTCAGATTTGTGAGGCGCTCTCTTATGCGCACCATCACGGCGTTTTTCACCGCGACATCAAGCCGGAAAACATCATGATCCTGGATGATGGCAACATCAAAATCATCGACTTCGGTGTGGCGCTGTTGGAAGGCGCGCGGCGCGTGACCTGGCGTGGCCTGTCCGGGACGGTCGGGACGCCTGATTATATGTCTCCTGAGCAGCTCAAGGGCGAGCGAGGCACGGAAAGCTCGGATATTTACGCGGTGGGGGTCATGCTCTACGAGATGCTCTGCGGTCACGTGCCGTTCGAGGGCGAAAATGTCTTTGCCGTCATGAACCAGCATGTTTCCCAGGACCCGCCTCCCATTCTGCATTGCTGCCCTGGCATATCACCCGCCCTGGCGACGGTCGTCATGCGCTCTATCAGGCGCGACCCTGAGAAGCGTTATAAACATATCGAGGATATGCTGCACGATCTGTACAACCTTGACAAAGTTACCCCCATTCATTATGTGCCGGAGAAGCATCAGCCAGGTGGGCGCACCCGCCAGGCTATTGTGCTGAGCCTGGTCATTATCGCCATCTGCCTGACCATCATCGCTATCGGTGTGCTGGCTCAATTCGTGCATAACGTTGTGCATTGAAAAATTGAGGCGTTGAGGCACCAGCACTTGAAGTTAGGCGTCTGGATGTGCTATAGTTCTTATCACAGAACACTGTTTGTTCTCTAGAGTTATGTCGCTCTCTCGGACTCGATGCTGCCCCCGAAATGCACCGTCTGCATGGCCTGTTCCACGAGGCTAACCAGTTTTTGAGCCACGCGCGCTCTTCATGAATCGAATATTGCGGGCAAACGAACTCGACGCGCAATGCCTCGCCGTCGATTTATTGCTGACTCCAATGCAGGCGTCACTGGTATTGTGCAACTCTGTTTTCGGGGAGGGCAAACCAATCGAACACCACACGACAGACGCTGCTTTTCCACTGTATGATGCTCGCTGGGAGCATGATGCCTGTGGCACTGGCTTTCTCGCACAGATTTCAGGTAAAGCCAGCCACTCGTTAGTTCAGACGGCTCTCGAAGCGCTGACGCGCCTGACGCATCGCGGCGCGCAGGATGCTGACGCAGAGACGAGTGATGGCGCGGGTTTGCTGACCCAGATACCTCAACTGCTGCTGAGCGAAGAACTCCAGGCACAGGGTGTCTCGCTGACCGACCCGGCTGATCTGGCAGTCGGAATGCTGTTTTTGCCGTCTCAAGCGCGTTCCCATGAAGACTATCTACTAAGCTGCCAGCTCATCGAGCAAACGTTACAAGAGATCGGCTTTCACGAGGGATACGGGCATTCCCTGTTCTGGCGCACTCCGCCAATCGACCCAGGCGTGGCGGGCGCCCGCGCCCGTGCCATGATGCCCACCATCATGCAGATTCTCCTCATCCGTCCTCATCACATTCCTATAGAGGAGTACGAACGCGCCCTGTATCATGTACGGCGGCTGATCGAACGCCGCCTGCAAGAAGCAGGCATTGAAGCGTGCTCGATCGTCTCGCTCTCCAGCAGAACCATCGTCTATAAAGGATTGCTCGCGCCGAACGAACTGGCGCGCTTCTATCTCGACCTGGCAGACCCACGTTATAAAAGCGCTCTGGCCGTTTTTCACCAGCGTTACAGCACGAATACCTTCCCGTCCTGGCCGATGGCGCAGCCTATGCGTGTGCTCGCGCATAATGGCGAGATCAACACCTTGCTAGGTAATCAGAACTGGATGCGCGCCGGTGAAGGCTCTTTGATTTCGCCTTACTGGAAGGAAAAGCTCGGTGACCTCCTGCCGGTGCTGCAAACGATGGGTAGCGACTCTGCCCAGCTGGATAACGCGCTTGAGTTCCTGGCCATGTCTGGCCGCGACCTGTTACACAGTATGCAGATGCTCATTCCGCCGGCCTGGGAACACGACCCGGAGATGGACAGCGCGCAGCGTGCATGGTGCGAATACCATGCAGGCTTGATCGACGCCTGGGACGGCCCGGCGGCGCTGGCCTTCAGCGATGGCCGCATAGTCGGCGCGGCGCTCGACCGCAATGGGCTGCGCCCGGCTCGTTATACCCTGACCTCGCACGGCCTCTTCATCCTGGCATCAGAAGCAGGTGTTGTGCCTTGCGATGAGCATGAAATCGTCGAAAAGGGGCGACTCGGCCCCGGCGAGATGATCGCAGTAGACCTGGAGCGCGGCGTGCTGCTGCGCGACTCCGATATAAAAGAAGCGTTGGCGGCGCGTCAGCCCTACCAGGATTGGCTCGATGAGCATATGATTCATCTCGACGCGCAGCCACAAGTAAGCAGCGAGGAAGTCCACGAGGTTCTGGATGCCGATGCGCTTTTCAGCCGCCAGCAGCTTTTCGGCTATACTCACGAAGATATAGAGCTTGTCCTGCGCACCATGCTGCTCGAAAATAAGGAGCCTACATGGAGCATGGGGAATGATACGCCCCACGCTGCACTTTCGCGCCAACCGCGTTTGCTCTTCGACTACTTCCATCAACGTTTCGCCCAGGTGACGAACCCACCCATAGACCCCATGCGCGAGCAGGTAGTCATGTCGCTCGACTGCTATCTCGGCCAGCGCGGGAGCTTGCTGACCGAAACGCCCTTGCACGCGCAGTTGCTGCACCTGGAAACGCCGCTGCTCACCGAAGCCCAGCTTGAAACAATTCGCGGGCAACAAAAACCTGGGTTCCGTTCCGTGACGCTCCAGGCCACCTTCGAAAGCGCGGCAGGCGCAGGAGGGCTTGAGGCGGCACTTGACCGGCTGGAACATGAGGCGGTTGAGGCTGTGAGAGAAGGTGTTGCCTTGCTGGTCATCAGCGATGCCGCGGCAGACATAGACAGGTTGCCCATCCCGATGCTGCTGGCCATCGGCGCGCTGCACCAGGGACTTATCCGGCGTGGCATCCGCGCCGATACTTCCTTCATCTGCGAGACTAACGCGGCATGGGATGTTCACCAGATCGCGGTTCTCCTCGGCTATGGCGCTGAGGCTATCGTTCCAACGCTGGCGCTGGCCAGCGTGCGCTCCTTTGCGGGCGAGCGCCATCTGGAGGAGATGACGCCGGAGGAGGCAGAGGCGCGCTATATCCACGTCATCGAGGATGGGCTGCGCAAGGTGATGGCGCGTATGGGCATCTCGACGCTGCACAACATCGTCGGCGCGGGGCAGTTCGAGATCATCGGCCTCCACCCCGACCTGGCGCAACGCTGCTTCACCAATTCGCCTTCGCATCCCGGTACGGTCAATTGCGCGCATATCGCCCACAAGCTGCTTGAGCAAAAAGCGGCTATCCTGGAGGGCGAGGCGCGCCAGAGTGAGGCCCCGGCGCGCCTGGCGAAACCGGAACGCCCGGGCGAAGCAGGCGGTCGCAAACGAAAACTGATCGATATCGGGCAGTATCGTTTCCGTCGCGACGGAGAATATCACGCCTTCAACCCGCTGCTCGTGCGCTTCCTGCAAAAAGCGGCACAAAGCGGCGATATGGCTGACTACCGGCGCTACACCGAACTCGTCTACCAGCGCCCGCCCACGACACTGCGCGACCTGTTCGAGTTCGCGCCAGCCGCGCCGATCCCGCTCGAGGATGTCGAGCCGATGGAGTCCATTCGCGCGCGTTTCGTCGTCTCGGCCATGTCGCTTGGCGCGCTCAGCCCGGAGACGCATAAGACCATCGCCGCCGCTATGAATAAGATTGGCGGGCGCAACAACACCGGCGAGGGCGGCGAAGACCCGAACTGGTATCACGAGACGATGGACGGCGTACCCATCGGCAGCAAGATCAAGCAGGTCGCCTCGGCGCGCTTCGGCGTGACGACCGAATACCTGGTGCGCGCCGAGGAGCTTGAAATCAAGATGGCGCAGGGGTCCAAACCCGGCGAAGGTGGCCAGCTTCCGCCCAGTAAGGTGACGCCCTTCATCGCGCGCCTGCGCCATACCGCGCCGGGGGTGTCGCTGATCTCGCCGCCTCCGCATCACGACATCTACAGTATCGAAGACCTGGCGCAGTTGATCTACGATTTGAAGCAGGTCAATCCACAGGCAAAAGTTGGCGTGAAGCTGGTGTCGAGCATCGGCGTGGGGACTATCGCGGCGGGCGTGGCGAAGGCCCACGCCGATTATATACAAATCAGTGGATACGATGGAGGCACGGGCGCGTCCCCGATGCAATCGATCAAGCACGCCGGAATCCCCTGGGAGCGCGGCCTGGCCGAGACGCAGCAGGTGCTCGTGCGCAACGGGTTGCGCGGGCGGGTGAAGGTGCGTGTCGATGGCGGCCTGAAGACCGGGCGAGACGTGGTGGTCGGCGCTATGCTGGGCGCGGAGGAGTTCGGTTTCGGAACGGGTGCGCTAGTCTCGCTGGGCTGCGACATGGCGCGCCAGTGTCACCTCAACACCTGTCCCGCGGGCATTGCCACGCAGCGCGAAGACCTGCGCGCCAAATTCATCGGCACGCCTGATATGCTCATCAACTACCTGACCTTCGTCGCCGAAGAGGTGCGCGAGCTGATGGCGAGCCTGGGGATCGCGCGCCTGGCTGACCTTGTGGGTCGAGCAGACCTGCTGCGCGTCGGCGAGGAGATAGAGGTTAACCTTGAGCCACTACTGGTCTCGCTGCCGGAGTTATCGAACGGCAAAAAGCAGGCGGCCTCCCCTCAATCGCCGCTCGCGCGCCAGATACTGGAAGAGGCGGAGCAGGCGCTCCAGGGAGAGAGCAGCGTCTTGATTCGCCAGCAGATTCGCAACGATGATCGCTCGATCGGGGTCGGACTGGCCGGTGAGATTGCGCGTCGCTACGGCAATGCCGGACTGCCGGGAGTCAGCGTCACCTGCCTGCTGGAAGGCGCGGCGGGGCAGAGCTTCGGCGCGTTTTCCGTGCCGGGGATGCGCCTGATCCTGCATGGCGAGGCCAACGATTACGTCGGGAAGGGCATGACCGGCGGCGAAATTGTGCTTGCCCCGCCGGCAGATGCGCGCTTCGCGGCGCACGAGAATACCATACTCGGCAACACGGTGCTCTACGGCGCGACCGGTGGCCAACTGTACGCGGCTGGACGCGCGGGCGAGCGCTTCGCCGTGCGCAACAGCGGCGCGCTGGCCGTGGTAGAGGGCGTCGGCGATCATGGCTGCGAGTATATGACCGGCGGCGTGGTGGTGATCCTGGGGGAGACGGGACGTAACTTCGCGGCGGGCATGTCGGCAGGCGTGGCCTATGTGCTGGACGTATCGGGTGCGTTCCCGCTGCGCTGCAACAACGAGCTGGTCGAGATTCAGCGCATCGACGAGCTGGATGAGGCCGAGGCGCTGCGTACTATCATCCAGTGGCACAGCAAGAAAACGCGCAGTTGGCGCGCCGCGCAAATCCTGTCCGAGTGGAGCCGCATCCAGCGTAACTTCTGGCGCGTGCTGCCGCGCGGCGCGGCCTATTCCGCCAACGATTACGTGGACGCGCACGTCTACCATACCAGCCAGCTTACCGGAGCCATGCAAAACGTAAGATAAGAGTCGCACGAACGTGGGGCAGATGCACGAGATGCACGCATCTCATGTATCTGCCCCACGTTCGTGTGCTAGAGCTAACGAGTAATACGGTATACTAAAGGTAGATTGATTCTTTTCACTTCTGTAGTACCCTGCGAGACCAGGAGGGTATCATGGATCAAAATTTTGAGAAAGTGAAAAGTGAGTTAAAGCCTTTCGTTAGCTGGGAACTGAGGTGGTGGACCATACATTATAGCTCATAGTGCAATTTCTATATGCATCGTGCGTTTTCTTTAGTGAGCCACGGTGAAATGATTTTGTCTGCTGATAAAATTATCGAAACGTATCAATACAATGAAAGCTGCGATGGAATTCGAGTATGTTAATCAAGCCTGCCGGTGAAATTATTGAGAGCCAGCAGCCCAACGATTCTGCTGAAGGCACGAGCCTGTCGTCGGGAGTGGAAATGCTTTCGACGAGGCCGGTAGCCGCGCTTCCCCCAACGTCACAATTGATGCCCGCGAGGATTGTGGAGACGCCGCGACCGGAGATTGATCGCATAGCAACGCTGCCTGAAATCGAGGCATTTCTGCCGGGCGAGGAAGATGAGCCGTTCGACCGGTGGCCCACACAGCGCACTTCTGCGGTTGATCGCGCTGCCGAGGCCCAGCAAACCCTGCCGCTCGTCATACCGAGAGAGACGCGGACGAGCCAGCAGCCCACGCAGCCTACGCAACCCATCAAAAAACGGCACACCGGCAGCGCAGGCAGGGCTATGCGTTACGGTGTTATCACGATCGTGTATCTCTCTTTGATTGCTGCTCTCATATTTGGACACACGGCTATCGTGGGCTGGTTTACCGCTCTTGTTTCACCTGCTCCCGCTCAACCACAACCCAACGTGGCAATTGTGCATCCTCGCCATACCGTCGTGCATTCATCACCGATTGATCTTGCGACGAAGCAATTTATGCAGGCGTTCTTGCGCAAAGATTGGCCTGCCATCTGGTTGATGCTGTCGCCGGACGCGCAAAACCTGTATGCCGGAGAGAGCGACTTTGTGCATGTCATGCAGGCGAAATTCAACGGGGTGACGTTTACGGCCTACAAACTGCGCCCTGCCGAGGCGGTACAGCCATGGCTTGACCCGGATACCACTCAGGTCTTTCCCCTGGCGAGTGTGACGCAGGTCTCACTTGATGCCAAAGCTTCATCAACCGCTCTCAGTAGTCTTTCGCTGGCCGATTTGCGCAATGGCCTTTTTCACAACACGTCCCTTGCGCTGGTGCTGTATAACGGCAAGTGGCTGGTCGCCCTTGCCGGGCCAGCCGACTTGGACGCGCCAGTGCTCGTACCCGCGGTTGCCCCAACAGGCAAGCTGCTGGTTCCTATATTCATGTATCACCATGTATCGAATAAGCCGACGACTAGCCTGCTAGATTACACGCTGACCGTCACGACGACCGATTTCAATGCGCAGCTCGACTGGCTGCAACAGCAAGGCTATCACAGCATTACCATGACGGAACTCTTCGACGCGCTGTATTATGGGAAATCGCTGCCGCCTCACCCCATGATTCTGTCCTTCGACGACGGTTACGCGGATATGTACACTGATGCTCTCCCGGCCCTGCTGGCGCATCATGATCGCGGCGTGTTCTATATCATCACCGGCATGATCGGCGGGAGATATATGACGTGGGACCAGGTGCGCACCCTGCAAGACGAAGGCATGCAGATTGCCTCGCATACCATCCATCATGTCAACATCGGAGCGCCTCCGGCCTATACAACAACGCAGGATGAATTGCAGCTCTCGAAGCAGATGCTGCAATACGAGCTTGGGCGACCAATCCAGTTCTTCTGCTACCCCACCGGCGAGCCGTTTCATCACGACACGCTCGCCGAACAGCAGCTTGTGCTGGCCGACCTGTACAGCGACGGCTACATTGGCGCGACGCTCGACCCCTTCGCTTACGACTCCGCCATCCAGGATGCACAGACGCCGTATCAGCTCCCGCGCGTCCGTGTCAGCGGCGGCGAGCCGCTCGCAACCTACAAGGCCATCCTCAACGATGTGCTGAGTTATGATGCTCTACAGTTGTCCGCGTAGCGAGGTGGACTGCTTCAATCCTCATCTCTGACGGGCGACCTTCGCGGTCACCTCGACTTTTCTGTGCGGCTGTTCGTGATGTATAGTGAGATCGATGAACCTTCAGCTCAAAAGCGGAGAGGAGAGAACGTCATGGCAGCGAATCAGGCAGTACAGGAGATTGTGAGGCAGAAGCTCGACGCATTCGAGCAGTTGCGACCGGCATTTGAAGAGAGTTTTCCCTTTGTTCAACAGGTACACGGTCAGCGCCGTTTTCCAATCTTCCCCGCCGCACAGACGGTGCGCTATCTACATGCTTTGTGGGTGTGTGAATGTAAAGATCGCCTGCTGAGTATCTACAAAAACATTGAGCGTTACGAGGGGGCTTTTTGCCTGGAACTCATGCGCCGCTGGCAGGAGGGACAGACCGCCGATGTCGTCGATTTCCTCAATCACAAGCTGGATATGCTGCCACTGTCCGACCTGACGCGGCAGATTCACAACGCGAAGCTGGCAGGCCTGGATGATGGGCTGGTGCGCCGTTTGATGGAAGGACGCGGTGTGCTGCTCAATCGCGGCATGAACCTGATGCAGATGTGTGATGCCATTTTCTCGCTTTCAGAGGAGCGGCTGCTCGAAGAAGTGCGCGCCGCCTGCGAGCAGCATGGTCATCGACCTGAGCAGATTGAGCGGCAATTGGCGCAGTTCGACGAACTGCTCTATGCGCATGTCACCTCGCAGGCGTTGGCGCAGCACAATATCGAGGTGATGAACAGCATGGGCGTGCAGGTCATGAGCAGCCCATCCGATCAGCCAGGTGAACGTTCCCGGCGGGTGCTCAAGCCGACGACGCAGCCTCACTCCTTCGCCGAACAGGTCATCGAGGGCTATATTGAAATGACCGCACCCTGGCACAATAACCTGCGTGAGATGCGGTTTGTCGATTTTCCGGAGCGCAGCAACGAAGGTACGATGTGAGCCTCGCTGCCGCGCTTGCTTCTTATGTCGAGGCTGGTCCAGGTGCTGGATTGATGGGCAAAATCACAGGCGCGCGTGGCGACTGCGAGAAGTCGAAGTCAGAGAGCAGGTTGCCCAGGATAGAGACGTTCTCGCGCACCGTGGGACGCGGGTCTGGACGGCCATCTGTCTTCGGGTCCAGGCGATGGCTATTCAGGAAATCGTCTTCGATGAACTTCAGGTAGGCATCGAAACTGAGCGTCTGGTGATCGATGTAGCCCTGTTTCGCGTAAGGACTGATGACCAGGCCGGGGACGCGCAGGCCGTAGCCGTTCTGATCGACCGTCGGTGGTACGACGTGGTCATAGAAGCCACCCCAGTCATCCCAGGCGAGAAAGATAGCGGTGCTGTCCCACTCAGGCCCCTGCATCGCCGCGTTAATCAGCTTGGTCACGTAGGACTGGCCTGTGCTGACAAGGGCGGGTGGGTGCTCGCTCTCCTGTCCATCTGGTGTAACCCAGGAGACGGCAGGAAGCGTACCGTTTTTGGCTGACGTATAAAAATTGTTGACCGATTGAATGTTGGAAAGTTGGCCATCCTGCTGCACAGTGGTAAAGTTGGGGAGCGGGTTCCAGATACCGGGCGTCTTCGGTCCCTGCTTGACAGGTTTGCAGGATGCGGCATCGTCTTCGCAGTCGGGCTGCGTGCCTGGCGCGACGTAGTAGGCCCAGCTCACTTTGTTTTTATAGAGCAGGTAGGTCAGGTCTGTCCAGGCGTAGCTGGCGTTGTAAGCGTCAGCCTGTTGTAACGTGACCGGACCGGCTATGTTGTTCACACAGCTCGAAGCGACGCCCTTCTGGCTGCACGTGGCCGACCATGCCGAGACCATGAACAGGTGAGCGGGAAGACTCCACGAGGCATCCGGCTCAAACATATGGTCTTGCAGGACGAAGTCATTGGCATAGGTCCAGTAGTTGGGAATTTCACGGGCATCATGGTAGCCCATCACATCGGTGATACCGTTCCCACTACAAGCCGGGTCATTGGGAGCGGTGCAGCTTCCTTTACCTTTCTCGGCCTGCCCGATGAAGCCATTCATCTGTCCGCCGTTGATGTCGGCGGTGGCATTGACCGCACCATGCGGCCCGCCGTGATTCAGATCATTGGGATTGTGATAGGGCTTGACGCAATTGCCGGTGCGCGGATCGTTGACGCATACGGTCGGGATGCCGTTTTGCATAGGGATACCGTCGGCTCCCGGATACGTGCCGAAATAGGTATCGAACGAGCGGTTCTCCTGCATGATGACGATCACATGCTGGATTTTGTGAATGTCGCCGTTCTGGTTTGTAGTGCTTGCAGTGCTTGCAGTCCTTGTAGCGTTTGTAGTGGGAGGAGCAGTACCCCCACAGGCAGCCAGAATGGTCAAGGCGAAAGACACCGACAGCACAACACACAGGACATGGTAAGCGTCTGTTCGTGTTTGATGTTTGGACATACTCCCCCTCTTAAACTGACATAATTGAAGGACATACCTCCTACTACAATACTATGAGAGAGATTTCAAGAAAATCTCAAGGAAAGATAAGGATTCATTCAGTATAACGAGTTGGAACGCATGGATGAGGGTCGGTTGATTGGTGTATGATAGAGAGAAACTGCTTACCTGTATGAATGGCGAAAGGACAAAGAAGATGGATTACATGAATGAGAAACGCCCCTGGGCGCTGGTTGCAATCTGGATTGGTACCATAGCGTTGCTCGGCTTGCTCAAGCGCGGCATCGATAGGCGGAGACCTTTTTAGTACCCCTTTTCGCGTGAATTGACAAACTGAGAAATACGCATTATAGTACACGCAACAGGTAAAAACACTGTCTTACCTCGTTAGGTGAGGCGGCTGTATGAACATAGGCCACTGATCGGAAACGTCGAGAGACGCCAACGATCAGGCCAGGTCTCGTCGGCATAAGGCGGGACCCGAAGTGGCTGGATAGCGTCACAGGCTATCTTACGTCGTACAGTGCCAAAGCTCAACTAGAGGGGGAAAGCACCTATAGATTGTGATACCCCCTTAATCAGGGGGCATTTTTATTGGGGATGCCCCTATCGAAAGAGGTGATTCCCTTGAACAAGGTAACTGTGCGGCAGAAGAGAGTTCGCCGCGTATGGGTTCGCCAGTTGCTCCTGCTGCTCTCCGTCATCGGTCCCGGCCTGATTACCGCCAACGTCGATAACGACGCGACCGGCATCTTCGGCTATTCGCAGGCGGGAGCGGCTTATGGCTATGGTATGTTGTGGGCCGTTGTGCTTATTACGATTAGTCTAGCTGTTGTACAGGAGATGGTGGCGCGCATGGGCGTCGTGACCGGCAAGGGGCTGGCCGACCTGATCCGCGAAAAGTTCGGCGTGCGCGTCACCTTCTGGAGTATGCTGCTGCTCCTGATCGCCAACGCTGCCACCACCGTCGCGGAATTCGCGGGCATCGCGGGCGCCATGAATATCTTTGGCGTGAGTACCTACATCGCCGTCCCCGTCGCCGCCATTGTCGTATGGGTGCTTGTCATTCGCGGCAGCTATCGCTACGTCGAGCGTATCCTGCTCGCACTCTGCCTCATCTACGTAACGTATGTCATCAGTGGCTTTCTCGTTCACCCGGACTGGGGACAGGTATTTCACCAGACGTTTGTGCCGCCCATCCAACTGAATCAGGGCTACTTGCTGACGCTCGTCGCGGTTATCGGCACGACCATCGCGCCCTGGATGCAGTTCTACCAGCAATCAGCCGTCGCGGATAAGCATATCAAGCTGGCGCACCTGCCCTACGAGCGCGTTGACACCTTCGTCGGGGCTTTCCTGACGGACTTCGTGGCCTTTTTCATCGTGATCTGCACCGGCGCGACGCTCTTCGTACATCATATCCAGATCAACGAAGCCAAGGACGCGGCCCTGGCGCTGGCTCCACTGGTCGGTGGCAATGGACAGATCGCGGAGATTCTCTTCGCCATTGGCCTGCTAAACGCCTCGCTGATGGCGGCCAGCGTGCTGCCGCTCTCCACAGCCTATTCGGTGGCGGAAGCCTTCGGCTGGGAGCGCGGCGTCGGTCGCAGGTTCCGCGAAGCGCCTCAATTCCTGGTCTTGTATACTTCGATCATCGTAATCGGCGCTGGCATAACCCTGTTCGTACCAAAACAAAACCTGGTATTCGTGCTGAACCTGCCAAACGTGGTCGGCGGCATGCTGCTACCACTCATCCTGGTGCTGATGATCCTGCTCTGCAATGACCGCCGTCTGCTGGGTCGCTACGTGAACGGGTGGGCGCTGAATACCATCGCATGGGTGACGACCATTGTCATGACCATATTGACGCTATTGATTATTCTGAGTACAATATTCCCGCAATTGTTCGGGGGATAGACCTACCAGGGCTACCGCGAGAGTCGCCCGTACAATACCGAAGGAATGCCTTGACTGTAAAATTGGAGGGGCGACCCTCGCGGTAGCCCGGAAAAGTCTGAGAACGCAATCATGGCTGAGTCAACTTCAACGCTCCCTATCTACGACATACCGACCACGCCGGTCGCTCGCCGCCGCAGGTGGCCTGCCGCGCTGACGCTGCTGCTGCTTGCGCCGGTCATCCCTGAGATGTTAACCGGCTCAACACCACCGCTGCAATTCATCAATCCGTTCTCGCTAATCTTAGAGGTGACGTTGTACGGCTGCGGCGCGATCCTGGTGCGCGAGCTTGTGCGACGGCGGGGATTCGGCTGGCGAAATGTGCTGCTGCTGGGCATGGCCTACGGCATCCTGGAAGAGGGCCTGGTGCTGACGAGCTGGTTCAACCCCTACTGGGGCGACCTGGGCAAGCTCTCGACCTATGGACGCCTCTTCGAAACAAGCTGGGTCTGGGCAACCGAACTGACCCTCTTTCACTCCGTCGTCAGTATCACCATTCCGATAATGCTAGCCGAGGTGCTATTTCCGAAGATCGCCAGCCGCCCCTGGTTGGGCAAACGCGGCCTGCGTGTCACGACCGTGCTGCTCGTGCTCACCTCGCTGTTCCAGTTCGTGCTTTTCGCCCTGCTGGCCTTCCGCAAATACGGCTACAGCCATCCGCCTCTGATGTGGGTTGGCGTGCTGGCGCTGGCCGTTGGCCTGGTCTGGTTTGGACTGCGCTACCGTCCATCGCTAACTGTTCAATCACAGGCGACCATGCGCCTTGCGCCCGGCCTGTGGAAAACGCGCCTGCTGGCATTTGGCGCGACCTTCGCCTTCTTCTTCATCGCCTGGATTCTCCCATCGCTCATCCCGCTCGCCATTGTACCCATGCTGCTGATGCCGGGGTTGGCCTGGCTCATCTATCGGCTGCTGGTTCGCTGGTCGAGTCGCCCGGGATGGAGCAGGCAGCACCTGCTAGCGCTGACAAGTGGTGTAATCGCCTTTTTCGCCTTCGTGGAGTCGCCCCTGGCCGAGTTTGCGACGCATCCTACCGGTAAAAACGAGGCCGGCCTTGTGCTGGTAGACCTGCTGTTCCTCGCGGGACTTGGGGTGCTATCCTGGGTGGTAGCAAGGAAAGACAGGTAGGAGTTCTAATATGCTCGCAATTCGAGACGAAACCTTCGAGGGAACATTCCCATTTACCCCGCGCTATCACACTATACGCGACTTCGAAATGCATTATGTGGACGAAGGAGACGGAGAGCCGCTAGTGATGTTGCATGGCGATCCAACCTGGGGCTATCTTTATCGCAATTTTATTCCGCCCCTTGCCAGAAACTATCGCTGTATTGTTCCCGATCACATGGGTATGGGTAAATCGGCTGTGCCGCAGGAGCGCGAACGCTACTGCCTGGAGCAGCACCGCGCCAATCTCGAATCGCTCCTGCTGAGCCTTGACCTGCGCGACATCACACTCATCCTTCACGATTGGGGCGGACCCGTTGGGCTTGGTTTTGCCACGCGGCACCCGGAACGCATCAAACGCCTGGTCTTGATGAATAGCTGGGCATTTGCGCCCTGGCCCGGCGGACCCTTCCCACGCCTTCTCGAACTCATCCGTTCAGAACGAGGAGAGGCGTTTGTGCTGCAGAAAAATGGCTATCTCGCTCCCGCCCTGCAAGGAACGACCTTCCATCGTGAGAAGCTGACGCCGACGGTGATGCAAGCATACCAGGCTCCCTTCCCTACGCCTGAGTCCCGCCTGGCTATGCTGTGCTGGTCACGCGATATCCCGGTGCAAGAATCCGACATGTCCTATGCCGAAATGAAACGCATTGAGGAGGGGTTGCCCAACTTCAACAACTTGCCAGTCCTGCTGGTTTGGGGTATGCAAGACCCGGTACTTCCGGCGACAGTCCTACATCGCTGGCAGCAACTCTATCCCCATGCCATAACACACGAGATCGAGGATGCAAGCCACTTTTTGCAAGAAGATGCCCCGCAACGCATCATACCCTTGATCGAAGCGTTTTTGAGAGAGAATCCATAGACGTAATGGAATGGAAGGCAGCGCGTTGATAAGGGAACATATAGAGCATTCCCATCGTCTTCTCATTAGATGAGTTACCGAAAAGTTCTTGCTTATTACTTGCAGCAGCATCTCTCTAAGGAGTAAGTCGATGTTCCGTTCACTGCGCAAAAAATCGTTGCCCGCGATCTTCGGAATAACAGCAATGCTGATCCTGACAATGTTGGTTGTCGCTTGCGGAGGCACCAGCAGCAACACGGCCGGTTCCATGTCTGAGGCAGGACCTGCGCCGAATACCAGCAACTCAAGTGCTTCCACCCCGTCATCTTCACCGGGTGGCACCGGCCAACAACAGTACCTGGTGAAGTCCTTCGCAATTAACATGGAGGTCAAAGATACCCAGAAAGTCGCGACCGATTTGCAGACATGGATAACCACGACGGATCCACTCGCGCTGGTAAACAATGCCAACTACCAGCAAGTCGGGCAAAATCAGTATAGTATCTCCATGTCGTTTACTGTCCAGGCTTCTCTCTTCCCACGCATTGAGAGCTATCTGAATAGCTACCCGGCTCTCCACAGTGGGAAACTGCTGAGCGTTACTATGAATACGCAGGATGTATCGAGTGACTTCATTGACTCTCAATCTCGCTTAAAAAATCTCCAGGCTGAGCAACAGCGTCTGCTGACGCTTATGGGTAGCGCAGGCGCTCTGAGTAGCGTGCTGACCATCGATCAGCGTCTTACAGATGTCGAGGGACAGATCGAGCAATTAGAGGCTCATCTCCAGGACATCAAGGGCCAGACGTCGTTCTATACCGTTGTAGTGAACTTGCAGCCGGCTGAGGTCGTTGTAACACCGCCGCCACCTGCCGGGTGGAATCCGGGGGATGTCTGGCAAGGAGCAGTAGCCGCAGTCAAGGCGGTTGGTCAGGTGCTGGCCACCGTATTCATCTGGCTGCTGGTTTTCTGCGTATATATTGTGTCGTTGGGTATCATTGCGTGGCTCGTGCGCAGGTGGTGGAATGCACGCGCTGGTAATGCAGCAACGAAAGTGGCACCATAAGAGCCTCATGAAAATCATTTTTAGTCGCAAAGGATTCGATGCTTGCATCGGCACGGTGGCCAGCCCCATCTTCCCGTCCGATGAAATGTGTACGCTGCCTATACCAGAATCACCCACCAGGGCTTGCTCCATACACTACAAGGATATTCACTTCGGCGAACATTCGCTGGCTGAGCTCGTTGGCGATCTTGCGCGCGGGAAGATTGCTCCCGACCGATCAGCGCACCTCGACCCCGACCTGAACCGCGAGAGCCTGCCCAGGCTTCCCGGCTGGAAGCCGCTCTTTGGACAGGCCGGGGCAGCCGAACGCCACTTGCAGAACGTGGGAGTGCAGCCCGGCGACCTATTTCTCTTCTACGGCTGGTTCAGGCGCGTCGGATTGCGCGACGGTGCGTATCGCTACGTCAAAGATGCCCCAGACCTGCACGTCATATTCGGCTGGCTGCAAATCGAGCAGCGCATCAAACTGGAAGCTTCGGTACCTATAGAGGAATGGATGCGCTATCACCCGCACTGCCAGAAAAGGTTGGTTCAAGATGATCCGGGAGCTATCACTGGCGCCGGAGGTGGACACAATTCACTGTATATTGCGACCGATCATCTTCGATTGCCCGGCATGTCCAGAGACATACCGGGCGCGGGCATCTTCCTCCACTATCATCCTTCGCTCCGCCTGACGAACACTGACCCCTATTGCTCGCGGCGCGTATGGCGCGTGCCGGAATGGATGCATCCAACCTCAGAGAAAGCGGCGCTGACCTACCACAGAAACCTGTCGGTTTGGCAGCGCCGGGATGGCTATAGTTTGCTACGCTCGGCTGGTCGCGGCCAGGAGTTCGTACTGGACTGCGACGACTACCCGCAAGCGGTCGAATGGGCAGCAGAGCTACTTTCACACGCTGGAAAATCGAGCATAATCGATTGACTATTGATTAGAACATGTGTATAATTTCTTGTGGGTCAACTGAAGAGATTCGGTTCAACGGAGATTACCTCAAGGAGGAAATGTAATGGCGAGCTTTCTTTTACTCTACAGCGGCGGTGGCGGCAATATGGCTCCAACGGAAGAGGAGCGGCAGGCGATCTTTGCAGCCTGGGGAGCATGGTTCGGCGGCCTGGGTAGCAACCTGGTAGACGGCGGCAACCCGTTTACCCCGGCTGCCAAAAGCGTCGCGAGCGACGGGTCCGTCAGCAACACTCCGCAAGGCACGGCCAATGGCTATTCCATCATCAAAGCAGACTCGCTCGACGCAGCGGTGCAGGCCACCAAAGGCTGCCCTGTCCTGCAAGACGGCGGAACGATCACCGTGTACGAAACTTTCCCGGTGATGTAGCGCGGGTAGATGCAGACAGCGCAAAGAACAGCTTCAAGCAATTGAGGCTGTTCTTTTCATAAGGCAATGTTCAATTCTGAAGAAAAGTCCTGGACAGTTTGCCCCATCGCACCCTGTCATGCTGAGCGCAGCGAAGCATCTCTCTGGCTTGGCACAGAGATGCTTCGTTGCGCTCAGTATGACAGGTCGGAGCTTTTCTGGTGACGAGCACCTGTCAAGTTCGTTTGAACCTTGCCTAATTTGTTTAAACCAGTCCCTCACTATTGATAATTCTGGGAAGGTACAGCCGTCCATCTCTGAGAAAAGGTAGCCTGTTCGTCGGAGACAGACTATCAGGTTTTTGAGTGGTTTGGCAAGAGTCTTACAGGCTCACAGGCTCACAGGCTCGTAGGCTGAGTTAGTTCTTTCTCGATGAGATAGTCAGGTTCAAGATAGCCCAGCTCTACCAGCCGGGTGATGATGCTTGCTATGCATTCGTCGGATGTCTCTGCGCCGGTCTCGACGACCAGTTCTGGATGCTCCGCTTGTGCTTCAAACCAGTTGTGCGTGTCGCTCAGCGCGATCTGATCGTGTGACTCTTCGGAATCAGGCATAGTATTTCACCTCTGAAAACCGGCTGAGGAAGTCATTTTCCAGGCTTCCCTGCTTCTGTGAAGCAAAGTTTGGGGCACCACTGCCTTATCATCGAAGGAAAATAGTTGATAAAGTGTATCAACTAACATAACTCTGATTTCACTATACAGTAAGGATTGCGGGGTTGTCAACCCCACTCTAGATTTCCTGGCGTTGAAACACGAGGCACGCCACAAGAACGAACACAAACGTCAAACCGAGTCCAAAACCTAGCGGCGGCAAAATGTTCCCTTGCGTGGCAGTGCCAGCGACTAACTGTGTCACGCGCTCCGAACTGAAGAGAGCCGATGGCATCGCCTGGGCAATCGAGGAGTTTAATCCAGGCAAGATGCTCAACACGAGAAAGCCTGCAAAGGCCAGTCCCCCGGCTGCGATAGCATTGCGGAAAAGCACGCTTGCCAGAAGTGTCAGGGCCAGCGACATCAGGAAGAAGATAAACAAAGCCAGGTTCAGTAGCAGGAAAGGCCCGATTGGGAGCGCATTGAAGAGCTGGTAGGTATACAAGTAGTCGCCAGCAGCGGCCAACACTGTAGCGGCAAAAAGCAGTAAGGCATAGGAGAAAAACTTCGCCAGTACAAAAACATGGCGTGGCACCGGCTTCGTCAGCACTGTTACCGCCGTGCCACGACTCCTTTCATCGGCAACGCAGCCCATCGCCAGCAGTATAATCATGAGTGACGGTAACTGGATCATATTCTTGAGATAGGCATTCAATGCATCTGTAGACGTCTGGGGAGGCAGAATAATGGTGATTCCTCCTCCCAAACTTTTGAGTAGCTCTGGTGTGAGTTTGGTCAGAATGGGGGCTGAGAGTCCCAGCAATAAAAGTATGATCGCAGCAATCAGTGCGCGATACGTGCGATATTGCTCATAGAACTCTTTTTTGAGCAGCGGCCAGAATGTTCGTGGTTTCAGTGATGTTTGTGTTGTCATTGCTTATCGCTTTCCCTCTACCCCCGCAGGATCATCTTTAACCAAATGGATAAAAACGTCTTCCAGCGTGGGCAGTGTCACCTCGTAGCGCAGCAGGGGAAGTCGGGCCTGCGCCAGCAGCATAGGCAGGCTCTGTTTAGCGAGAGCCAGGTCACTCACCAGCACGCTGGCCAGGGTTCCTTCGATGTTCACTTGCCGTACATACGGTTCCTTGCTCAGAAGGTCGGAAAGAATGCTCGCGTCGCTTTCTAGCTGAATGGTAATCACCGGCTGAGCGTACTGCTCTTTTAACACCTGGGTAGGTGCCTGTACCAACAGCCTACCGTGGTGAAGTACAGCGATCTCATCACAGATGCGATCAACATCCGTCAGGATATGTGACGAGAAGAAAACCGTACTCTTCCCTTTGAGCCGGGCGAGAAGTTCCAGGACATCCTTACGCCCCAGTGGATCAAGCGCCGATACCGGCTCGTCCAGGAAGAGCACCTCCGGGTCGTTCACCAGCGCCTGCGCGATGCCCAAACGCTGGCGCATTCCATGAGAATACGCGCCGATCTTTTTCTTTGCCGCGTCCGCCAGTCCCACTAATTCCAGAAGCTCGCTGCAACGCTTGCGGCGCACCGCGGAAGCTAGCCCGAACAATTCACCAATGAAATTAAGGAACTCAAAGCCGGTCATCCAGGTATAGAAGGCGGGCTGTTCGCTCAGGTAGCCGATGCGATTGCGTACATCAACCGCCTGCCCGGTAATCGGGACGCCTGCGACCCACGCCTGCCCGCTCGTGGGGGCAATCTGGCGCGTCAATAATTTCATCGTCGTGCTTTTGCCTGCGCCGTTGGGTCCAAGCAGACCACAAATGCTGTTCGTGGACACGGTGAGATCGAGTCCGATCAGCGCTTCAGCCGTGCCATAACGCTTGCTCAGGCCGCTACAGCGAATTGCGTATGGTTCAGCAATGGACATTTCTTGCTACTCCTTCCGCCCCAGGACAAAGTAGCAAATCGGCCCTATCGTTCCAATCAGAAGAATAATGATAGCCCAGACGATCTTGTTACCATTGACCCGCTCAGGCTCTCTGCGAACGAGATCGACGAGCGCTACTATGATTAAGATGAGTTCCAGAGCCGCGAGGGGCAGCACCAGGCCGAGAATCGTTCCAGTAGAGAGATGTAGCATACCTGTGTCTCCTTTTGTACCCCGCTCCATCGGCAAAGCCAGAATACCAGCCATTCATCGCTTTGGAGAGATGTTCAATATTTCAATAACTACTGAAATAATAACGTAAGGCATAGCGATTTGTCAAGCGAATTGCCGATATCGGTGGGATATTCCAGGAATTCTATGGTCGAACGCTGTTAGTTACGTCTGTTCGATCAGGTCATTCAACTGCTTGACTTGCAACGGCGAGGGCGGCCAGTCGCTCTTGCTCACGGGCGGCGCGCTCGCGTCCAGCCTGGGGTAGCCAGTGACGAGCAAGCCCGGCCGATTGCCTGATAATACGGGCAATCAGTGGACTGCGCACCTGAGTGGCCAATGGTGTTGTCGCCACATTCGCAAGCGTCAGTACCGCGACCTGCCCATCCGTCACGTAAGGATCACCTTCACCGTTCAGGCCATGGGTCTGTTTGCCAAAACCGGGGCGTGTCGCTTCCTGTATAACATAGCCGGTTACAGCCAGTTCAGAGACGAGTAGGGCGCGTTCGGCATCCACATCGGGAGAAATGTGATGAGTGGGCAGGTGATTCGTTTTGGCAAGCTCGATCTTCGTGTCTTTCGTCACGCTCCCGATCCAGGTGTGCCTCCTGTCATTTCCGTTGCGACCGGTATTCCAGATACGGATGTGGTCGCGCTGGCGAACATTGCTGCCCGGTCGCTCAAATGCCATATCTTCCTTACGGCCAAAAAGGTAGAGATTGCTCACCGGTGCCGTAGAGTATTTGTGGCCGAGTACCGAGTCGACGATAATGCGTAAAGAAGTGACGAGGGTGATCTCGTCGGCACGATACCAGCCAGCAGCGGCGAAGGCAGCGCCAATCTGCCCACTGGTGCCTACAATCTGGATGTTGATAGGATCACCCGAGGCTCCAGAGCGGCAAACGGTTGTAAGCGGTTTGTCTGTTGACGAGCTGCTTGCGGAGACAGCGCGGCCAGATCGCGATGCGCGCCGCAACCTGGACCGGACCAGAAGGATGGATGCGAGAGCCACGAGCAAGAGCAAGAGAATGCTTCCAACGGAAATACGAGCACTTGCGCCTGCCCGTCTGTCTGTTTTCTCGGTGATTTCCATCATGTGCTCCTTTGAGTAGGAACGTGTTCTATCAGCTTCGGGATTCAGCGATAACGTGACGGGATAGTACCACGAAAAGCGTGCATTGTCTACTACTAGCTAAAGTCAGTTGAGCTTGACGGAAAAGCTTGGTCATTGTCATGACCAGCAAGCAAAGCCCAGTCCACACCCCGTCCCTGCGGAGGTGCGGTAGACGGGGATGTACTCATCCCAGGCCAGTTTCAAGTGCTTGCTCGCGGCTGCGACGGCGATCCAGTTGCGTATCTCCGAACTGCCGGCATTGAGCAGTTTTCGAGGGATGGCGCGCAGTTGTTCCTCGGAACCGGCTCGCAGGGCTACGAGCAACTGGCGATCAAGCCGCTCGTCGGTGACAAAGTGGCTCAGGCCACCCGAAGCAACAATGCCTACGCGCAGGTCAGCCGGGCTGGTCTCGATGGCTTGATGCAACGCGAGTCCCAGGTCGTAGCAGCGAGAAGGTGTCGGCTGGTTCGGTGGAAAATAGGTATTGACGAAGACGGGTACTATGGGAATAGGCTTCTCTCCCATGATTTGGGTCACGATGGCTCCGTAGGCATGTCCGAGGCCAGCCAATTCATTGTCCGAGGGAATCTCTCCTACCCCGGCCATGTCGAAGCCTTGATCGATCAGGGACGCGAGCAAATCGCGCGCGAAGGTCGGCGCGCTGGCAAATTCGCGATGGGCATCCATGGCATAGCCCTCCGCCACAGCGTGCTGAAGCCTCTGGCTGAGCGGAGCAGAGGGTGGCCGGCCTTGCCTCTGATACGTGGCGAAGCGCGAGGACCAGAGTCCACTGGCGATCCTATCACCAGAGAAGATGGCGAGCGAGGGCATGTTGGCGAAGGAAAACAATTCCAACTGGTCGTCCCCGACGACGACGAGCACATCCAGTTGTGCAGAGGCAACCTCGGCGGCGAGGCGAGCAACCGCTCGTCGCACGGCTGCGTACTGTTGCTTCCAGCGCTGGGGCGTTGCCTGCCCAGCATAGCGATCCCCTGCTCGCTCGACAAGTTGCGCGTAGGTTACCGCCTGTCCCTGCGTGTCAAACAGGATGGCGATGGTTGGGTCCTGGGTCGCCCACTCTCCCCACAAGGAATCGTCCAATGTTACCATGGTGCTATGGGACATGCCTATGCCAAGAACAAGTTGTGCCATGATCTCTTCTCCTTTGCGCAGGTCAGGGCGCTGTCAGCTCTGCGTACTACCCTCAACCACTGCCCGCAGCCCCGAGAGGTCATACGAAAGCGCCCCCGCTTGCAGTTGCGCTCGCAGCGCGGTTTCGCTGCGAAGGCGCGCACGGGAAGCCTCAAGGATGGCAGAGATCCGCGCCGTGGATAGAGCTACGGCACCATCGGCGTCAAGGAGCACGAGGTCGCCCGGAGCAATGCTGGCGCCACCTACAATGACCGTGTCGTTGATGCTTCCCACGCGAGTCTTGGTCGCTCCCCGTACACGAATCCAGCGTGTCCAGATGGGCAAGCCAAGCGCTTGCAACTCTTCGATATCGCGGACGGATGCATCGACCAGTATGCCGGCGACCTGGCGAACCAGCGCCTGGGTCGCGAGCAGCTCTCCGATTAAAGCGACAGGTTCGGGTTCGGGCATCGTCAAGACGAGGATTTCGCCTGGTTGGACCTGATCCATCACCGCGTGTACCATTAAATTATCCCCCTGACCACAGCGAACGGTGCGTGCGCGTCCTGCCACCCTGCTCCCCGCAATGAGTTGCACCAGGGGAATATCGATCAGCCCGGTGCGCCCGGCGGCTTCATAGACCGTTGCGACTCCGTGGCGAGCCAGCTCGTTGATATCGCTCTCGTTCATCTACTTTGTAATCCTTTTGAGAATAATCATCGGTATCAAGCCTGTCGAGCGCCGCTTAGAGCGTGTCTACTACCTGGGGAGTAACGCGCTGGAAGGCTTCCGCGTACTGAATATCGCTGCGCCCGGAAATGCGGCGCGCGTGGTTGGCGCGGTACTTTGCGATCTCCGTCTGGTACTGGTGGAGGTAGCTTTGTGCGGCCATGGCCTGCATTGCCTGTTGCTTGAGCGGAAAAACCGCGCTGATATCGACAAAAGTGGTGGGAACGAACCCGCAGTGTTCCGGCTGATGAGGCTCAAACAGAAATAGTTCTGCCGGTTTGATCGTGGGGAAACCACTGGCAACGCCCGAGCCGCTGGCCAGAATACTGGCGCGCTGGACAGCGGCAAAGGCCAGCGGGTGATCGGGATTGAAGGGATCGCGCTCGGTATGGGTGATGATCACCTCTGGCGCTCGCTCGCGAATGAGCAGAGTGAGTCGCTCCAAGGCCTGCGCATCAATCTGCAGGGGATAATCGCCGAGATCAAAGCATTGGAACGTTGCGCCAAGAATATCGGCTGCTCGTGCGGCCTCCTCGTGGCGAATACGTTTGACCTTATCGACCGTCTGGTTCGGCTCTTTCCACAATTCGCCTGATTCGCCTCGTTCTCCGTAGGAGAGCGCGACGACGTGGGCTTTACCGCCACGCGCCGTCACGACGGCGATGATACCCGCAGCTCGCCAAACAAAGTCTGCTGCGTGCGCGCCAACCACAAGCACGTTGCGGCTCTGGTTCATACCCGCTAACTCCTTTCGGTATCTACAAGGCTCGATGATTGAACAGATTTATGCTGAATTTATGTTGAAAACATGCTTTGTCTCTGCTTCACACGCTACCGCCGTTCTTATCGTATTCTACCACAGCCACTATGAGTCTTCCCTCGGGTACACATGTTTCAACTTGCTTTTGGAGCGAGAATTGGGTACCCTTGAACAAAGGCGAGCGATCTCCCAGGCGGTTAGTACCGGGCGAAGGGAGTTGGGAGAGTCCGACAGAACTCAATAAGGTTCCGTTAACTGTGAGCCAGCCTTACGCTGAAAGAGAGTGTCTTAATGAAAGCTTCCTTCTTGCCAACGACCACCTATGGCGTCCGGGCGGTGTATGAAGCAGGCTGGCCTACTCCTCCCGGCCTGTTTGAGCCAGATCTGGGACGACGTATGATGGAGGAGATGTTTGAGCAGGCCGCACTTGCCGATGAAATGGGCTTCGACTGGATCAGCTTTTCGGAGCATCACTACGCGCCCTTGCTGGTACCCACTCCCAGTCCCGCCATCTTCGCCGCAGCGGCGCTCCAGCGCATCCGGCGGGCGAAAATCGCTTTGTTCGGGCCAATTCTGCCCCTGCACAATCCCATCCATGTCGCCGAAGAGGTTGCCATGCTCGATGTCTTAAGCGGCGGGCGTCTTCTGCTGCTCTTCCTGCGCGGCGTACCGTACGAACTACGTGCTTTCTCCGTCAATCTGGATGAGACACGCGCTATGACGCAAGAGGCCACGCTCTTGATAACCAGGGCATTAACCGACCCGCAGCCGTTCTCCTGGGAGGGCAAGTACTACCGCTATCCGACCGTCTCGGTCTGGCCTGGCTTGATTCAGCGTCCCCACCCGCCGCTGTATTCGACAGGCAACAGCTTTGAGTCGGCCACGTTTGCAGCCAGCCAGGGCCATGGCCTGGCTCTGTCCTTCGCCCCTCTGTCTTACGTTGCCCTGGTTGTCCCTCACTACAGAGCAGAGGCCGCCAAACATGGGTGGGAGCCGCGAGAGGACCAGATTATCTTTCGCGGCAACGTCATCGCGACTGACACCGATGAAGAAGCGCAGCAGTTGGCAACTCAGCTCGCCACACTGCCTCACCTTAAACGCCCGCAAAGCTCTCCCGCTGCCACTGCTCCCCCCAACGATGGGGAGCGCAAAGCCGGCCCTGTCGCTCCAGTGCTGATCGGCAATGCCCAGTTCTGCGGCGGTCCGCAGACGCTGGTGTCGCAGATGAAGGCGTTGCACGACCTGGGCGTTG
Source organism: uncultured Chloroflexia bacterium (assembly GCA_963731975.1). Taxonomy (GTDB): domain Bacteria; phylum Chloroflexota; class Ktedonobacteria; order Ktedonobacterales; family Ktedonobacteraceae; genus CAVSXS01. Next base: position 983,775 of record CAVSXS010000001.1, read on the forward strand.
GCGTGGTGGACCTGGTTGTTCCCACCGGTCTCATGAGTCAAGCACAGGTGCTGCACTCCCTCGAGTTACTCGCAAGAGAAGTTCTTCCGCGCATCCACGATTTCAGTGGGGAATGATGACCCTACGCTGTAGAGGAGAGAAAGGCACATTCACATTCTGGTGATCTGCATGGGGCAGAGGCGTATGGGAGTCGAACCCACCAGGGGCCGCGCCGAGCGACCCCCCAGCCGTTTTGAAGACGGTGAGACCCACCGGAGTCCCTACACCTCCATATGTTACAGGGCGTATTGTGCCATTCATGGTAGGGATTGTCAAGTGTTGGCGAAGAGTTGCTGGACGCGCTCCACGTCTACCTCGGTCAGGTCATGCACTACCAGGTCGGCCATGCGCAGTCCTGGTAGGTCGCGCGCGCCTGCTACAGCGATACAGCGCATCCCGGCGGCGCGGGCGGCCTGGATACCGGCCACGGCATCTTCGATCACCAGGCTGTGCGAAGGTGGCACGTGCAGGTCGGCGGCAGCTTTCAGGAAGATATCGGGTGCAGGTTTTCCACGCGCGACCGATTCGCCGGAGACCAACTCGGAGAGATAACGCTCCAGGTGCAGCACCTCGCTGATGAGCCGGATATTCTCGACCGGCGTTGACGTGGCCAGCGCCTGGCGGAAACCGGCCTCCTGCAACCCTTTCATCAGTTCTATCGAGCCGGGAAGCGCGACCGCGGCATTCAGGATGTATTCACGAAAGTAGCGTTCTTTGCGGTTTGCCAGTTCTTGCAGGCGTTCAGGAGTAAGCGGCCCCCAATGCAGAGGAAGAATGTCATCGTTACGTTTGCCGAAGGTCGCCCAGAAGTCGGCGTCGGTGAAGGTGATGCCGTCCTCGCGCGCCATGCGTTGCCAGGCCCGGCGGTGCTCGTCCGCGCTATCGATAATCACGCCGTCGAGGTCCCAGATGACGGCGTGCGTTGTTTGTGACATGTATATTGTGCTCCCTGTGCTCCCTTGTTGATTTTTCTCATCATATCACACACCTTGCACTTGCACGGCACAGGGCCATGCTATCAACGCTGTTGGATGGTTATATCACCACTTTTCGTTGAAAGAATGAATTGGGCGGAGGGAGTGGAACCAACTGAACCGCTGGCGCTGTTTGACCCCGGATTACTGTCTTGAACCTGAATAGCGGGGAAATCATCGGCATTGATTGAGCCGGAGATGCTTGTTGCGCTCACAGAAAAATTGTCGGTCTGCTGCAAGGCAATCGTAATGTCACCGCTGATGACATCGAATTGATACCTGCCGTTGGCATCAATAGTTCCGTTAAAATCAATGTTGCCGGAAGTGTCGTTGAATTTTTCCGACCCTTGCAGGGTATCCTGATCCATCGAAATATCACCAGAGGTTGCAGAAATGGACGTGCCATCTCCGAATGTATCGCGTGCCGTTTTCACATCGCCCGAGCTAGTGTGCAGACTTGAGTTCGCTGAGAAGGTATCGTCAAGTGCTGAAATGTCGCCAGAAGCGGTCGTGAGGGTAGCCTGGCCGGTGATGTTATTGATACTGATATCACCGGAAGCGGTCTGCAAATCCAGGTTGACGTTCTGTGGAACCGTGATCGTGAAATCGACGCTCCTGTCCGAAAGGAAGCCGTTACCGGTGTTGACATCAACGTTGATGACGCTAGCCGTTTGATGATAATTTACCTGGATGCTGCCTGGATCATCGAAGAGGCCCGCATGTTTGTCGGTCTGGATAGTCAAAGACGAGCTAGAAGCACCTTGTTGCACCTGAATATTTCCACTGGTCTCGTGAAGAACGATGGTTGGCATTCCAGTGAAGTTGGAGAACGTCTGATTTTCGATCAGGTTTTTCTGTCCGACGCTTGCAAGCGAACTGAAGCCGCCACCCAGCAGCGAGAAAAGTAGGATAATAACGATAACCCAGAGCCAGGGTCTGTGCCTGCGTCTTCGGTAGCGGGTTTGCTGGTTTTGATAGTGGTAGGGTTGTTCCTGGATAGGTATCGAACCGGCATAGGGCGGCAGACCATTGTAGCCTTTTTGATAGGATTCACCCGGTGTCTCGATGGATGGTGCCTGTTCGCGCCATGCATCATTGACTGGACGAGGTTGATTCAGTGAAGGAGATGGCGGAGTCCCAGAAATAGCGGCTTCTTGTTTGCCTTTCGTGCCATTATTGCTCGAAAATGTCCCGGTTGGCTGCCAATCAGGATCGGCAAATTGCATATCCTGTTCGCTCATATGCTCTTTCCTTTTACCGCGTTTCTCAAAGACTCAATACTGCACATTCTCTTCCGCTATGAACTACGTTCCAAAAAGGGAATAGTTACAGGAAACTTCTGGAATGTTGACGAGACTAGACGCTCGGTGATTCGGATGATACAATACTGTTGGAGCTTTCCCTGACCATTCGCCTTGATTGCGCCGCATCGATGCGGCGCGGATTTTACACAGAGGAGGCGTGCGTTACACTCATGGATTGTTTATGGGGTTGTGACGTGCTGTACTGGCATGGATTACGGGTTCACAACGGTTTCGTGCGTACTTGTACCCCTGGAAGTGGGCAGGAATAAAGAGCGACTTCGCAGTGTGTTAGAACCTCTAAATCTAGGCAACTGGCTAGATTTGGGGCCGCGCGGCCTGCGTCTCATTCCTCATGATTTCGCGTTCCCACCAACCTACTTCAATCCCGATGGGACGGTAGATTTGGTGAACAAAGACCTGTACCTCGATGACGTGATGACCCACATGGAGCGCATCGCTGCCGCGTTGGGATGCGAACTTGAGTGGGATTTTTAACACCGGGAGGCATATTTCGGATGAGCGATCGTAAATTCTTCAACGAAGAAATGGAGACACTGTCAAAGGAGAAGCTCAAGGCACTGCAACTGGAGCGTCTCAAGGCGATTGTCGAACGGGCCTACACGCAGAACGAGTTCTACCGCAACCTGTATGACCAGGCCGGAGTCAAGCCTTCGGATATCAAGGCGCTCGAAGATATCCAGAAGCTGCCATTCCTGGAGAAGAAGACGGTGCGCGCCGCGTATCCCTATGGCATGGCTTTCATTAAGCCGTGGGAAAAGGGCGGCCCCGTCGAGATTCATGCCACGAGTGGCACGACGGGCAAAAGCGTGCCGGTGTTCGCCACGAAGAAGGACATCGAATATTGGGCCGACTTGAACGCGCGCGAGCTGTGGATGACGGGCATGCGGCCGGGCGATATTTTGATGAATTGCTACGGCTATGGCCTGGCAACCGGTGGCTTCGGCTTCCACTACGGCGCGATGGCGATGGATGCGCTGGCTATCCCGATGGGGTCGGATGCGCGCCAGTATGACCGCATGATCGACTTCATTGTAGACTTTGGCGTTACCGCTGTATGTATGACACCGTCGGTCGGTCTCTATGTGGGTGGCAAGGCGATTGAGCGCGGTATCGATTTCAAGGATACGAAGCTCAAGATTGGCCTGTTCGGCGCGGAACCCTGGCCCTGGGCTACGCGCATGAAGCTGGAGGAGCTGTTTGGTATCACGGCCTACGACGAGTTCGGCATGACGGAGTTCCTCGGACCGGGCATGACCTGCGAGTGCGAGACGCGCGACGGTATGCACGCCTGGGCCGATGCCTTCCTGGTGGAATGTATCAACCCCGAAACGGGCGAATGGGTCGAAGAAGGCAAGGATGGCGAGCTGGTCTGGTCCTGGCTCACCGCCGACGGCACCGCCATGATCCGCTATCGCAGCCGCGACCTCTCGCGCATATGGTGGGAGGAACGCTGCGCCTGTGGCCGCACGCATCCCAAGATCGCAGCCATCAAGGGACGCAGCGACGACGCCGTCTCCATTCGCGGTCTGATCGTCTTCCCTAGCCAGGTTGAGGCCGCGCTGGTGAAGTTCCCTGAAACAGGCGCGAACTTCCGCATCATCGTAGACAAGCGTGACGGCCTGGACACCTTCGAGCTGAAGGTTGAGGTGAAGGACGCCTCTATCCTGGGCGACGCTCCCCGTAACCAATCGGTCAGCCGCGAGATGGCCGAAGCCGTCAAGACGATTACGGGCAACTCGCCGAAGGTCGAACTGGTAGCCGCCGATAGCCTGCCGCGCGCCAGCGGCGGCGAATCCAAGACCGCCAGCGCCCGCGTCGAGGATCGGCGCAAGAAGTAACGCTCTTGGAATGGCCTGTAAGATGTAACACACGAGATCGCTTCTGCGCGCTCGTGTGTTAGTCCACTTGACGATATTAAAGGTACCTTGTATATTTCTAAAGTGGTTGAGTAGAGTTCAATCGGATGAGCGAAATACCTATCTATCAATTGGTATTTAGTACACATGCCATCAAGCGAATGTTTGAACGTAGTATTTCTAAAGCTGATGTGCGCCAAGTGCTGATGAGTGGCGAAGTCATTAAAGAATATCCGCAGGATAAACCATTTCCGAGCCAGTTGATACTTGGCTGGTCGGGACATCGAGCACTTCATATTCTGATAGCCAGGGACATAAAAGCTCAGAAGCTCTATATCGTTACGGTTTATGATCCCGATGTCGATCAGTGGGAACCGGACTTGAGAAGGAAAAAATCATGAAGTGTGTGATCTGCAAAAATGGCGAGACAGCATCCGGTACCACCTCGATCTTGTTAGAGCGGGATGCTACGACGTTTGTCTTCAAAAATGTACCTGCCGAAGTTTGCCAGAATTGTGGCGAAGGATATATGGATGAGGCGACCACTGACCGCCTCTTGCAGATGGCGGAAGATGCAATCCGGCTAGGAGTGCAGGTTGATATTCGGCAGTACATAGCTGCCTGATAGTTCAAGCAGTTAGGATTCAGGGTTTCATTACTCCCCACATGACAAGCAGGATGCTGAGCGCGCCGATGGCGTTGTTCAGCATGTGCAGGGCTATGCCGGGCCAGTTCGAGTTGGTGCGCCAGCGCAAGAAGGCCAGCGCCAGGCCGATGACCAGTAGCACCACGAACGAGCCAGGGTCAGCGTGCGCCACGGCAAAGAGCAGCGAGCTCAGCACGATTGCCAGGCCGACTGGCATCCCTCTTTGCAGACCCGGAAAGACGAAGCCACGAAAGAATAGTTCCTCGCAGAACGGCGCGATGAACACCGCCGCGAACAGGGTCGCGTAGGTGGTGATAGGTGCCTGGCTGCTGCGCGCCAGGATCACCTGGTCATTGGTCTGCAGGTTGATCTTGAACGCGATAAGCACGGAGGAATACACGAAGTTGATGGCGAAGATGAGCAGCATGAAGCCAATCACGTAGAATACCGCGCGCCCAGGCGAGGTTTTTCGGAGACCCAGCGCGTGAAATGCTTTGCGGGCATGTGAGGGCAGCGAGCGAAAAGCTCTCGAGGCAAAGTAGAAGGGGGCAATCAGGAACGCCCCCTCGATCAAAGCCGAGAAGATGAGGGTGACGACGGCATTCAGCACATCAGCCCGGAAGGAGAGCGGCGCGCTGTTGCCGGGGCCGTTGCTCAGGCTGTTGAGCACGAGTGCCAGTGCTATCCAGGGAAGGAGTGTAAGCCCTACTCCGAGCCACGTCTGTCGCGTTGTCCAGGGTACGACGTTGGGTTGCGCTTCAGTTTCCTGTGTTGTTATCTGATCGGTTGGACGCTCTATCACATATTTCTCCGTCGATGGGTTACAGTGCTGCATGTCTGGCTGGCAGACGTAGTGTATATCATAACACGAAACCGCCAGGCATATTCGAGATGCGAAAAAAGGAGCGCGTTGAGCAGGACGAGTAGAATAAAATGTGCTATACTACTTGAAAGTTCTTTTAATGAAGCGAGCCTGTTGTTCCTGGAAGGACGAATGATTGTCATCGACCATTGAATCAAATCCATCTGAAAATTCCAACTGGCGCAAGCATAAAAACGCATGTCCATTTTATCGAGAGCGCTGGTTTCCGTGTAATGACGTGGCGGCGGGCGAACCTATGTACCAGGTGTTCTGTATGCAAGGAACGCCCCCATTGACCTGGGAGGAGCAGGACCGCTGCCTCCATAGCAAAACATGCTGCTGGAGACAAACATCCCGGAATAAAACGGCTCAGCAGCAGGCAACTGAGGCTGACAGGACTGCTGAACCCGTCGATGTGTGATGCATTTAGTAAGCCGTCACCAGTTCGGCGAGCTGGCGGCACGTCTTCTTCATTTCGATCCGCACGCGCCCCGCATTGCTTCCACTGCGAGTTGTCACTACCAGGATAAGGTCCCCTGCTTCGGCAAACTGCACCATTCCGTGATTGGTCTCGATGATGATGTGGCGTGCCTCGCCATGATTCGTCTGGGCAGTATAGCTGGCGATGGAGCCAAAGACGGCTGCCGACATTGCTCCCAGCATGTCCTCATCGTCACCGGGAAGCGCGCCTGCTACGATCAAGCCGTCCTTGCCTATGACAAGCGTGCCGGTGATGTCGTCGAGGTCCATCAAACGCTGTAGAATTGTGTCCATCTCTTGCTCCTTTCTTGCGAACTAACGAGTCTGGCCCTTTGTTTTTTTCGCAATCGTCAATGCCTTGTTATATGATTCCATCGCCTGCAGGTATTCACCCTGGCGCATGTAGGCATCGCCCAGGACGCGGTAGCCTGCCGTAAACTTGGGGGCCAGTTTGAGCAGCGCCCGTACATTGCTAATGACATCACCGAGAAATTCCGGTGCGTTGCGAATGAGCAAGCGGTATTCCTGCATAGCATCGTCATAGGCACCTGCAAGCTGGAATTGATAACCCTTCAGCAAGCGTTCTTTGTTGCTAAGAACGCTATCAGTTGCCTGCGTGCCGAGGTCGAGCGGGCGGCTCTTTCCCGCGGCTTGTGGCTGCTCACCTTGCTTTGCTACCGCATGAATTGGTTGTAAACGTACCGCCGGGCGTCGCATGGTGATTTCCAACTCGCTGTCGAGCAGGGCGTCCAGGTCTAATGGCGCTGCCGGAGCAATGACGAGAGGAGGCGTGCTTTCAGACGCTGGCGCCACGGCTTCCAGCTCAGCAGCAGGTTGCTCAGCCTCCTCAATCGGCCTGGTGTCTTGAATCTGCTCGGAGGTTTCGACAGGGAGAGGAGCAGTCGGGACACGGGTAAAGGGCGATTCATCTAAAATGGCTTCCGGTTGAATCTCCTCTGCTACCGGGATAGTTTCCAGATTGACGGGCGGCTGTTCGACGGGTGCGGTTGACATCTCCTGGGCCACCTGGACTGCTGTTACTGGCATGCTTTCGACGGGCGCTGCCTCTTCTTGTGTTTGGGCATGCTGCGCGATTGTTGAGAGCGAACCGGGTTGCAGGGGCGCGAAACCCTGTGAAAGTAGACTTTGTTCCAACGCTTCGAGGGTGGTGACATAGTGCGCCTCGGCCTCTTGTAGAGAAAGTTCTGGAGATGCCCATGTTTCCTGGACGAACTGCTCGTCAGGCTGCGATTCGGAATCCGGCAGGACAAACGTTTCTGGTGCAGACATGGATTCAGGCTCGATCGATTCCGCGCCGAGCGATTTGAGCCACTCCGGCCAGCCCATATCCTCTTCTTCCTTCTCACCAGACGGCATGAAATAGGATGAGAACGGATCCTCCGGTGTTGCCTCGTATGTCTGTGGGACAAAGGTATCCTGTGCTTCTTCATGCCGTCTGGTGGGCGATGATGCAGAGGCGACCGGCGGCATGGGTGAAATAGGCTCGACCGGCTGCGGGCGACCGCTCTGGGTCAGCATATCCAGCCAGGCGGGAGGCGTTGAAAGCGTCTCACGCTGTGGTGCCGAGTGCCAGGGTGTGCTGCTGGCGGCTGCTTCGGGATCAGGGACGGAAAATTCGGCCATATTCTCTGACGATGCTTGCTCGGCCTTGAACCAGGGCTGCTGCTCAAGCAGGGCAGGATCGAAGTCATCATCGATTTCCTGCTGGGTAGCCCACGCCTCGTAATCGCCGGTCGCGTCACTTTGACCCGCAGTGCCATCCGTCGCCCAGGCCTCGACCTGTTTGATGTTCGAGTCATCGGACCAGGCGATTTCCTCCGGCACGTGCGCATCCGCCGTCCCGCCGTTGCGTTTTTGTGAGAAGAGCTTGCCGGATGCCGAATCACGCTCAGCGTTCGTCTGGGGTACGGAACGTGTATCTAACTCGCTCCAGCTGTCCTTGCCGTTCCAGTTGTAGACACGATCAGGGTTTGTTTCCTCGCCGGTTGATTCCGGCTCGATTTCCACGGCTACATATTGTGAGGTACTGATCGTGTCGATGGCCTTCTCTTTGCCATTCATCTCCTCGTCCAGGAGGGAAATTGGCTCTTTCCTCACCAGCGCCAGGAAAGGATCGTTGGGCTGGCTCGATGCGAGGTCATTGAAAAGGTCCTGCGCGATCAAGAGTTCGGGATCGAGCTTTTCGGCGCGGGCAACCAGGTCTTTCGCTCGATGCAGGTTGTAGGCAGAGGTGACGTGTGCCAATAGGAGCAGCGCCTTCAGGCAATGCGGGACTTCTTCGAGGATACTCGATGCCATGCGCTCAACTTCGTCGTAGTGCCCTTCGCGCCAGTAGGTTTCGAGCAGCCCCAGGCGAGCATCCATGCGGTCGTGGTTGGCGGTCAGGACAGCTTCCCACTCCTGAATAGCCTGCGTCAGTAAATTGCCGCGCATATAGAGCCTGGCCAGTCCGGCGCGTGATAGCATGAACTCTTGCTGCCCCGCTTTGGCGCTCAGCATGTTGAACTCATGGCGGATCTGGCTGTTTCCCCGGCTCAATTCGTATGCTTGCTGATAACAATCCAGGGCAGTATCGATATCCGACTGGTTTTCGCAAATCAAGGCGCGGTCGCAGTACACAATGACGTTCTCTGGATCGTTGACCAGAATCCAATCAAAGCTCTGCTGGGCCTCCTCCAGGTGGCCCTGTGCCAGGTAGACTTCACCAAGCAGGCGTTGTATTTCGAGAGCGTCGGGATAACGCGCCAGGATGTGTTGGCAGTGCGTCATTGCTGCGTCGATCTGACCGGCGCTGATTGCATCCTCGATGCTCTGAATACGATCACGAAGCGTTATTCGCGTTGTTTGCACCATAGAAATCGATCTCCTATTCCGCTTCACCGTTGCGAAGAGAAACGTATACTCGTTCCCCCAACGATAGGCGTGCTAGTCACCACCCACGAGCAGCGTTTCAAACGACCGTGCGCTCGCAGGGTCATATGGGCCGATTACCGCCAGGCGCCGCCATTCACTCGCGAAGCACTGCCGCGCAACACGTTGGACATCCTCGGCTGAAACGGCCTCTATCCGTGCTACGATCTCCTCAACCGGTAATATCGTGCCTCGCAAGTATTCCTGGCTGCCCAACCAGGAAGCCACCTGCGCAGTTCCTTCTAATCCAAGCAAAATACTTCCTCGTATATAGGATTTTGTGCGTTGCAGTTCATCATCTGGTACAGGCTGTGCCATGATGCGTGCCAGTTCGGCTACTACAGCGCGAATGGCCGGTTCGATCTGCGTCGGGTCTACACCCGCGCTGACAACGAAGTTGCCCGTTTCCGCATAACTGTTAAAATAACTTCCAATATCATAGGCCAGACCCTGTTCCTCACGTATCGACTGGAACAGGCGCGAACTCATACCTTCGCCGAGAATCGCATTCAATACGAGCAGTACGTAGTAGTCGGGTGATGTATAGGATATCCCAAGCGTCCCCAGGCAGAAATTCGCCTGCTCGGTCTCTTTTTGAATCAGCGTGACCGGCGTGACATCACGCGGAGGCAGGCTCGTTTGCCACGTTTTGGGTGTTCCGGCTTCCCAATCTCCAAAGAATTGTTCGGTCAGATCAAGAATGCGGCTTTCATTAATATTGCCAGCAACGCTGATGATGAGCGCATTCGGTCGATAATAGTCATTCAGATAGGCCAGTAAATCCCGGTGAGAAATGTGTTTCACCGAACTGATCGTACCTGCATCATCGCGGCCCAGCGGCAGACCCGGCCACATCGTCTCGTCGATCAAGAGGTTGACCCACTCCTGCGGCTCGTCCCGCGTGGCGCTCAGCTCTTCGATAATGACGCTGCGCTCTTTCTCGATTTCGAGCGGGTCTATCAACGGCCTGCGCACCATGTCGGCGAAGACCTCCATAATCGTAGAGAGATATTCGCCTGGAACGCGCGCCGTGTACATCGTTAGCTCTTTGTCGGTACTGCCGTTGAAGACGCCACCGACACCCTCGATGGTCTCGGAAATGTGCCTCGCGGTGGGAAAGTGCTGCGAGCCTTTGAACAACATATGTTCGATAAAATGAGAGATGCCCTCCTGCGCCTTACTTTCATAGCGCGACCCAACCGTGAAAATCAAGGCAATGCTCGCCGAGCGCATTCCGGGCATAGGCGAGGTGAGCAAACGTAACCCATTTGCCAATGTTGTTCGCTGATAGTGCATCGAATAGAATAGCTTTCCTTGTTCCTGCTTTGTACGTCACATCATTATAGACGGTTTGAGCGTGGGAAGCAACGGATACGAGCGGGGGAGATAGCCCTTTTGGGTAGCGGCAAGGTCGGAGGAGGACGAATTGCCAGGACGATCAGGCTGATCGTCCTGGCAAGGTGACATCAAGGTGGCGATTAGAACAGGCCGATGTCGTTTGCCAGGCCGCCGAGATCACCTAACATTCCGTCGTCGCGCCGCTCGTAGCGGTCTCGCTCCATGCCGTGCAGGAGCATCTCGCCGCCAATGACTGCTGCCGCGCCGCCCAGCGCGCCCATTGCCATGCCGCCGCCGCTGCCTTGCAGGAAGTTGCCGAAGCCTCCCTGCTGGCCCTGTTGCTGCATAGCTGCCGGCGTGGGGACGACCCCCGCGAGGTTGGTGCGACAGCCAGCGCAATTTGCAGTGCCGACGGGGGACATGGCCATGCAGACCGGGCAGCGCAGCACCATCGGCTGCTGGCCGACCATTGGCTGCTGTTGGTAGCCCTGTTGTCCGTACTGCTGTGGATAGGGCTGGCCTGGCTGCTGGTATGACGGCACTTGCTGCGGGTATTGCGTATTGTATTGCTGCTGGTCATATTGCGATGGATACGCCTGCGATGGTTGTCCATACGGCCCCGACTGCGAGTATCCTGTTTGAGGAGCGGGGGTGGTCGCAGCGAGTGGCGAGCCGCAGCCGCCGCAGAAACGCACGCTGGGCGCATTCTGTTGACCGCACGAGCCACAATAGATGGTCGCAGCCATGGCGGTAGCGGGAGGAGTCGTGGATACCTGCATACTCTGGCCGCAGTTCGTGCAGAAGGCTGTGCTGGCGGATACCGTCGCGTTGCATTGAGGACATTGTCGCGTCAGTGGTTGTGATTGGATGGTCGCTGCTGCCACCTGTTGGTTTAAGGATGAACCGCAGTGCATACAAAAGGCCGTTCCGACCTTGACCTCGCCATTGCAGCGCGGGCAGGTAGTCATCGCGGCTTCACCTACGGGAGGAGTACTTGCTTGCACGGGAGTTCCGCACTCTGGACAAAACTTTTTGCCTGTGACGTCATGCCCACAGGATGCACACGTTGCCATAGGATAGCACCTTCCTTACTGTCTAGAACGCATAGTATATGATACCGCGATTACCATCACTCACTGACATTGTTTGATAGCAGTGTAGCATACAATGCCTCGTTCGTCGAGGGAATTTTGCACAAAAAAAGGGTCAGCGCAGATACGCCGACCCGGTGGGAAAGGCAGCTTCTAAACACATTCGCGCAGCGCGACGTTGGAACTGATGCCGCGCAGCTTCATAAGCGCGACTACTTCAAGCTGGCGGACGCGCTCGCGGGAGATGCCGAGTTCTTTCCCAACTTCAAGCAGGGTGCGGCTGCGACCATCACCGATGCCGTAGCGCAGTGTGATGACGGAGCGCTCGCGGGGAGTCAGCATGGCGAGCGCGCGATGCAGTTCTTCGCCGAGCAGATGCTGGGAGGCAGTCTCGGCGGGCGCGGGTGCGGCGCTGTCCTCCAGGGTATCAGCCAGTGAGTAACGCGCTTCATCGTCTACCGGCGCATCGATTGAGACAGGCTGCTCGATGATACCCAACAGGTCTACCACTTCGCCTAGATCGATGTTGCACGCCTCGGCAATCTGCTCGGGAAGAGGATCAAGCCCGTTTTCTTGTGAGAGCTGGGCCGCGACGCGACGCACTTTGCGCAGGCGAGTCGCCACGTGTTCTGGAAGGTGGATCAGGCGGGATTGCTCACCGGCAGCGCGGCTCACGGCCTGGCGAATCCACCAGGTGGCGTAGGTGCCGAAATGACATCCTCGCTGGTAATCGAATTTCTCAGCAGCGCGCATTAAGCCAAGATTGCCTTCCTGGATCAGGTCAATCAACGGAACTCCGGTACTCGTATAGCGGCGCGCAATGGCGATAACCAGGCGCAGATTTGACTCGATCAAAGTGCGGCGCGCCATTGTATCCCCCGCGGCTGCACGTTTGGCGAGGGTTACTTCTTCCTCGTGTGTCAGCAGGCCCAGACCCCGAATATCGCTCAAGTAGCTCTGAAAAGCATCTTCAGACCCGCTGGTATGACGAACGCTGATGGCGCGTTTGCGCCTTGCTTGACTGACCCCTTCATCGCTGCTTTCTTCCGCGCCATCCAACTCTCCGGGAAAGACATCGCCCCCCTCGTCATCCAAAGCCGCAGGCAGCGCAACGAGCGGCTCCGTATCTCGCCGTGATACCTGGACGGAGAACAATGTCCCTTGTTCATGTTCAGTGTGTGTGGGAAGTTTAGGGGTTGCAGCATCCAACAGTGAGCTGTATGCTTCCCGCACAGGATTCACTATAGCCATCATTCCACGCTCCTTTTGGGAATACTCCCCGACAAAATCAGCTGCCGGATTCCTCCGTTTGGCTCCGTGGCCAGCGCGCATCATTCAGCATGATAGGTGCTGAACAAGTGTACCCTACCTCTATTGTGCTACTTCTATTGTATAGAGTAGCTTACCCACTTACATCAGGTAATTACCCTAGATCAAATCAGGTTCCTACAGTATCTTTGGGAAAATTTTGTGTTCTCTACCATATATTACGCTGATGAAGGCTTTATGGTTTTAATAATAAGCCAGTAACTCCCCCTAGCGACTCAACACATGAACAAAATTCGATTGAACAAGCATCTATACTGGAAGTGAAGGACGCTTCGATAGAACGTAATGCACCTGAAGGATAGAGTTATGATTCCAATTGCACATCCACTCATCGAACAGGAGGAGGAAGAAGCCCTTCTTGCCGTGCTCAGATCGGGTCAACTAGCCCAGGGCGAGCGTGTGGCGACATTTGAGCGACGTTTTGCCGAGTGTTGCCAGGTACGCGAGTCCGTCGCGGTCTCGTCGGGGACAGCCGCGCTGCACCTTTCCTTGATCGCGCACGAGATCGGCTACGGCGATGAAGTCATCACGACGCCGTTCAGTTTCGCCGCCACGACCAATGTAATTGTGCTGGTCGGCGCGACTCCGGTCTTCGTCGATATTGACCCGCTCACTTTTAATCTCGACCCTGTACTGGTAGAGGCGGCCATCACGCCGCACACGAAGGCCATTCTCCCTGTTCACCTGTACGGCAATCCGTGCGACATGGAGCGCCTGGAAGCCATAGCAACCGCGCACGATCTGATCCTGATAGAGGATGCGTGCCAGGCGCACGCGGCCAGCGTGCAAGGAAAGCCGGTTGGCAGCTTCGGCACGGGCTGTTTCTCGTTTAATTCGACGAAGAACATGACGACGGGCGAGGGTGGTATGGTGACGACCGACGATGCGCTGATCGCCGAACGGGTGCGGCTGCTACGCGATCACGGGCAGCAGGAATGCTACCTGCATGTCGCCCTGGGTTTCAATATGCGCATGAGCGAGATACAGGCGGCGCTGGGTCTGGCCCAACTCGACAAATTGGAGCGGTTCACCGGGGCGCGCATCGCCAATGCCGCATATCTGACACAGCGGCTCGCCGGGGTGGTGCAGACGCCTGTTGTGCAGGAAGGCTCCCGGCACGTCTTTCACCAGTACACGATTCGCGTGCCGGAGGAGAAGGATCGTGGCGAGTTTGCTGCGCGCCTGCTTGAGCGCGGTATAGCCACCACCGTGCTGTATCCTCTCCCTCTGCACCAGCAGCCGTACTACCTGGACTCGCCGGAGCTATTTCGTATAGCCAATCCCTCTGCGCGTGAAGCGCTGAGTACCGGGAATACAAATATGGCAGAAAGTAAGCCGGGTGCGAGTGGAGCGGCAACCCTGATAGAGACACGGCCAGTTGATATGCAGGTGACACATCTGCTAGAAGCGGAAAGGGCAGCCCGCCAGGTACTCTCCCTGCCGGTGCATCCATCTTTGAGTGCAGATGATCTGGAGGTGATTGTGGTAGAGGTATTGGATGTATGCTCGTAAGTGTCGAGGTGGTAGCAGTAGTGTTTGAGGTTAATTACTGCTTAGCGCAGTGCGTGATACAACTTTAGATTGTGAAATAGGGGAAGTTCGGAGGTAAACAATGGCTCGCAGTATCACAGGAATGATATCAAGGGAAAGACAGTCAATCAGGCAGACGATCAGAGGGATTTAAGGGAGAGCGTTGTACCAAAAAGTGTGGTATCTCTTCGGACGACTGTTTCCATCGGAGGTGGCCTGCCTGTATTTGTTCACACTTGGTATATTTCGGAAGAAGTATCGTAAATTGATCTATACAATGTGGTTGCTGATTTGCCCCAAGCTTTTTACGAAGAGATATGTTCCGTCCGTGCCAATCTCTTCACTAGTCTCAAATACGGTATCGTTGCGTCTTTACGAACAGAGTGAAGCCGCGGGAAATATAAGCTTCGAAGAATTGTTTGTTCTTCTCGAACTCCTTCAGACGCGCCAGCCAGCTGCGTGTTTTGAAATAGGAACGTTCGATGGGCGCAGTACGCTCAATATGGCGGCCAATACATCTGACGACGCAGTGATTTACACTCTCGATCTGCCTCGTGAGCAGATAGATAACACCGTATTTCAGTTAAATCCAGCAGATCTTGGTGTGATTGAGAAAGAAATATCAGGCGCTCGTTATCGCGGAACGGCCTGGGAGCCTAAAATCCAGCAGTTATATGGGGATTTGGCTGCTTTCGATTACACGCCTTATCTGGGAAAAATTGACTTTGTGTTCGTCGATGGCTCTCATACCTATGAATATGTTCTGAGTGATTCTCATAATGCTATTACGTTGCTCCGCAATGGAAAAGGGACTATCGTCTGGCACGATTATCCAACTACTCCCTCAGTTTTAAGAGCGATCAACCACCTGAGAGCAAGTGATAGTCGTTTTGCAGGCATTCGCTATATTGAAGGTACGAGATTCGCGTGCCTGATTTGTGGATAGGGATGCCACAACTGTCGGTTGCTGGAATGGGTTAGTAGTCGGCAGAAATTACTGTATTGCAAGTATCCCTTGAAGCTCGTAAGGAGAGGTACCCTGTGGAACAAACGAGGGAGCACACGGCTCAAATCCTCTTGCTACCTAAAAAAGAGATTATTCAAGATGTTGGTATAATAGAAACCACTATTCTCGAGGTTAGCACAGTAAGTTCTTTTGTAGGTAACGTACCTTCAGCGTTTTATCATTTCTCAAAACGCCTTATTGACATTTTGCTCTCACTCATCGGTATACTCTTGCTAGCACCTGTTTTTCTGGTCATTGCTGTTTGTGTCAAGCTTAATGATGGAGGTAGCATACTCCATTTCAGGGAAATCGTTGGACTTCAAGGTCGGCGATTCTTCGCCCTCAAGTTTCGCACGATGGTACCTGATGCCGACAGCTATCTTGAGGAGCATCCTGAACTTCTGTGTGAATTCAAGCAGAACATGAAGTTGGGGTATGATCCTCGTGTAACCAGAATTGGCGGATTTCTCCGCAGGACGAGCCTGGATGAACTGCCACAATTGATCAATGTCTTGATCGGGCAAATGACGCTTGTTGGTCCGCGCATGATACATCCATCCGAGCTACCGCGTTATGGCGAGTATGCGCTGAAACGGCTCTCAGTAAAACCCGGCATCACCGGCTTATGGCAACTGTATGGACGGCATCACGACTCCCTAGAAACACGCATCACGCTGGATATGCAGTACATCGATACACGCAGTATTTTTCTTGACCTCGTCATCCTACTCAAGACGGTTAAGGTCTTCGTTGTGCATACAGGAGTCTAATTCTTTACCTGGTGTGTGTTTCTAGCGTGAGCTAGCAACCTCAAGATAGATATCTCTGTAAATGCGAGCTGTCTCTTCCCATGAAAAACGAGTAGCCTGCAGGCGACCGGCAGCGATCATGCGTTGTTGCAGCGCTGCATCTTGAAGTACTCGCTGCATCGCGCTAGCCATCTCTTTAGCGTTAAGTGGATCGACAAGCAGAGCTGCATCTCCGGCGACCTCCGGTAGCGAGGAACTTGTAGTGGTAATCACCGGGCATCCTGCCGACATCGCTTCCACGACCGGCAGGCCAAAGCCTTCGTACAACGATGGAAAGACGAAGCAAGTTGCCATCTGGTAGAGTGCGATGAGATCCTGATCGGGAATATGCCCCAGGAAGTACACGTGCTCCTGAAGTGATGCCATGTAGCGCAGGATATCATTACAATTCCAACCTTTGCGTCCCACGATCACCAGCGCGGGGCAAACGTGTCCGAGCTGCTGTCTCAATTGCATGTAGGCATCGAGCAGAGTCGGCAGATTCTTGCGAGGCTCTACCGTGGCAACGGTCAAGAAATATGAGTCAGGCAGATGGTACTGCGCGCGTGCTGATTGTTTCGAAGTGTCACTGACGGCCTGCCCAAATTCTGGCCGCACAGCGCCTGGCGCAATGGAAATTTTCGGAAGATAACGATTTCCCAGGAAATGTCCTATCTCCGACTTCGCATGTTTTGAAACGGTGACAACGCGTGAGCAAGTGCGAATCCCATGCGAGAGCAATGTACTGAAGTAGAGACGACCATGCAGCGTTTGTGCGTGTGGATAGCGCCACGGGCCAGCATCGTGGAAAGTCATTATTGTGTGCTGGTTAGGAAGCCAGAAGTAAGGTGGTGGAAAGGCCGAGTAGTGCATGACAGCCAGGTGCAGGCAGGGTAGAACTTTCGGAAACCAGAGCTGCTTGCTGAGCAGTTCGTTGCTCGTTGGGCATAGGACGCTTTCAAAAATATGCTGAAGCGGCACGAAATCTGGATGCACTTCGCGCGAGAAGAAGAGCACATAATGGAGAGCAGGTTCGGTTTCCGGCAGCATAAGGAGGTGCTTCGCCATTTCTGCTGTATAACGGAAAATGCCTGTTGGGCGACGCCAGATGCCTGTGAGGTCAATGCCTATCTTTAATGGCTTCATTGTTGCTGTATCCTGCTATTTTCTGACGTGTATGCCTCGTGGTCCCAGTTAGGGATACTCAGTACTAATCCCAGTAAGAGCCAGAGATAGGATATAAAAATGAATGGTCCTGTTCCACCACCAGCAGCAGTAGAGGGAACGAAAGAGTCGGTAAAGAAGGTAGCAAAAAGTAGCGCAGCAAAAAATCCTAGATATGCCAGTGCCACTGCTTTTCCAGTATCGGATACAGCTGTTTTGTAGTATCCAAGAACTGCCCATCCGATCATAATGATAGCTAGCAGTAGAGAAACAAGACCTTGTATCCCCATTTCAGCCAGCACTGCAAGAAACTGGTTGTGGGCAACACCTGCAATGTCAGTTCCGTAGGTGAGATCGAAAAATTGGAAGTTTCCCGCTCCAACTCCCAGGTAAGGACTGTGCTGCCAGATGGCTATAGCATCCTGCCAGATATTAATGCGGTCAATCCCGTAGACCTTTGTGGGGTCAAAGAAGTTGATGATATTGGGGAAAAAGATAAATAGGAAAGGCAGGATTACGAGTGGGAGGAGAAAGGCGATAGGATTTTTGAAACGGAGCAACAAGATGAGCCAGACGGCTAGAAGCAAACCAATCCAGGACTCACGGCCAAGTGACATAATTACGCCCGCTGTGTAGATGCAGGTGAGCAGCCCTAAACCCAGGCGTGTAGACTCCTTCTTAGCATAAAGTGTTTGACCGAGAGCGAGGCAGGCGAAAAGCACGTTGAGTATCCCCAGACCACTTGAGGTTGCTCCAAAAACTTGCGGGCGTTGGATGCCCAGGATTACATCTGTTGAGTACAGATGGAGCGGTCCCGCAAAAATCGTTCCCAGCGCGTAGGGCAAACCAATCATCAAGTATGCACCGATCATAAATCGAGCAGCCCCTAGCGTGCGTACCATCGTGGGAACAATGACAATAAATAGGGGCAGACTGATGAGCAGGAACATTTCAACTGTATTGACCAGTAAAAGTGAGACGTCAGAGTGTACAAATGCATAAGTGACGTGGGGATCAGGGGACAGGTGCGAATAAACGATAGAAATGAGACCGATGATGGCAAGGCATATGAGCGGAACTATGATGCGCACTTGGTACCTCGCTAGCTTTATTTTGCTCTTGGACGATATCGCTTGCAGCAGCCAAATACCTACGATGAGCACAAACAATAAATCCCCGATATAGAGCCGCGACAGGACTCCTGAACTACTCGCCGAAAAGATTAGAGAGGGACCAGCCATTAAGATGTAAAGAGGGAGAGCAAGTTCAGGCCGCATGAAGAACATTATCATTAGAATGAGTGCCAACAGGCCGATCAATCCAACGATAGGATTTAACGAGATAAGAAATGCCTGCCCTAGTCCAAGAGCAAAGCAGATTATCAATGCTGCGAAGATGGCAACCGCTGACAGGCTCAGGTAATGGGACGGTAGGAAAGAAGATCGACGCTGTGACATTGTTACTATCCTTCTGAAGCAAGTGCGACTTAGTTGTTTATTTCTTGATGAGGGATGCTTTTTTCACCAATGACTCGGCTGGTTGTGCCAATGACTTCTGCATAAACCGAAAACAATTGTGATGCAATCTCAGCTTGACCAAAGTGGATTTCCGCTTGCCTCCGTCCTTCGCTACCCATCCGTTGACGTAGTGCAGGATTACTCAGGAGCAAGAGTAAAGTATCTGTATACTTTTGAACATCGCGGACATCCACCACATAACCTGTGACTCCCTGGTCGATGATACAGGGGATGCCGGTACCATTATGTGCCACGACCGGAACACCGGCGGTCAGAGCTTCCAGCAGTACCATGCCAAAACTCTCAACAAATGAAGGGTGAGTCAATATGGTTGCTGAACGATAAGCATCACAGATAAACTCCGGCGTATTATCTTGCAAAATTTGTAAGTGTTCGATAACACCAAGCTCTGTTGCTAACTGTATGAAGCGATGTTCGAACGCTGGCTCTGCTGGTTTGGACGGTCCGACAATCAAGAGCATTGCCTCTGGGAAGCGAGTAATAATGGAGGGCATACAGCGTAGAGTGTACTCCCAGCCCTTACGCTCGATAAGCTGGCCCACCCCCAGGATGAGTGGATCTCCGCTTACGCCAGCGTCATGAAGGAGGCTTCCGGGTTTATTACTTGCGTATTCGAAGACTTCTGGCCGTGATACGTGAGGGACAATACGTAGCCGCTTGGGATGAACACCTAGAGCGAGTAACTGCTGGGAAGTATAGTCTGTAAATACGATAACCCGATCACTTAGATTGAAGAGGAAGCGTCCAAAAGTTTTATCGTATAGTTCGCGCAAAGGACGATGGTACGGATACGTGTGAAAGTGGGGCGTAAAGATCACTTTGCGACGGCGCAAGCGAGCCAGCAAAATGGTCAGCTCGCTGCGTCCTTCTCCATAGCCGTGACAATGAATAATATCAGCGTCAGTAGTGAGCAGCGCATATATAAAAGGCCATGAGAATGGTCGGCCTTTGCGTTTTCCTGCCGGACAACGATGCACACGAATCCCATCAATAATCTCATTGGCAGGCTGCTGGTTATTCACCTGGAAAGTCAACACTTCAGCCTCCCAACCCCGTAAGACCGCCTCCCGTAGCGGCCAGTAAAAATAATACATATCGAAGGGGCGCGTTAACGTATCTGGGAAGTTCCATACGACCTGAAGTAGTTTCATTGCAGCCTCCTATTAGCTTTCAAGCATCTCCTGGGCAACCTGCTCGACATACCTTGTGATGTTGTCCCAGGCGAATTGCCGCATATGCTCTCTGCCAGCCGCCCCCATGTCCTGGCATGTTTGCTGGGAGGCGATGAGGTGAGTGGTCGCTTGGCAGAATTCTTCTTGCGAATTGACGAGTAAGCCGGTGGTGCCATGCAGCACCGTTTCGGCAGGTCCACCTGCATTGGCCGCAATCACTGGTTTAGCCGCCGCCATGGCCTCCATCGGCACAAGTCCCAATGTCTCAGCGAAGGGGAGGAAGACCAAAAAGCGACAGTGCTGATAGGTCTTTGCCAATTCCTCACCAAATTGCGGAGCGAAAATGCGGACGCGCGGGTTATTTCGCTGTTGGAGCGAGCGAATATAGGCAGGGTCGCCCCCACCAACTAAGAGCAGGTCGTAATCGATGGATTGCCACCAGTCCACCAGCCGGTCTAACCCTTTGCTGGGTTCAATCCTGCCGACATAGAGAGCATAGTCTCCGGTGGTAGGGGGCAGGTTGAAGAAAGCTGGATCGATGCCACTGTAGATCACATCGGTGGCTGGCCGGTGATACAATGCCTTGAAGCGGGTCGCGGTGTAGTGGCTGTTAGCAAGAATGCACTGGTTGCGCTTCATCGCTTCTCGATCCAGCCGCCGTCGTAGCAGGATATCGGGACGTTTACTGGGGGAGTCGTGCATGAACGAATGAGCACAATACGCCACATGCTTGTTACGGAAAGCTAGAAGGTTAGAAGGATGATTGTGAGTAAAAATGACATCCTCTTTAAGACGAGTCGTAGCCCATTGCCAGAGCGGGATTCTGACAATCGGGAACTCTGCGAAACCAGGGTAGGTAGCAGGGGGGATATATTCGCTGGCGTAGATCGTCACCTGGTGCCTGGCAGCCAGTCTCCGGCTCACTTCAAGCACAAACCGTTCAACGCCACCAACCACATTTAAGTGAGAATGGGCCATGGCAATGTACATACTGGTTCTGTCTCCTCCTCGGCGTGTTCGATTCGATCCAGCCCGATATCATGTCAGATGCGAGCTATTAACCCGCTTAGCTTTCAAGCATCTCCTGGGCAATCTGCTCTACATGTCTGGAAATGTTGTCCCAGGTGAATTGCCGCATATGCTCTCTGCCAGCCGCCCCCATATCCTGACAGGTCTGCTGGGAGGTGATGAGATGAGTAGTCGCCTGGCAGAATTCTTCTTGCGAATTAACGAGTAAGCCGGTGGTGCCATGCAGCACCGTTTCGGCAGGCCCGCCCGCATTGGCTGCGATGACTGGCTTGGCTGCTGCCATGGCTTCCATCGGCACAAGTCCCAACGCCTCAGCGAAGGGGAGGAAAACGACAAAGCGACAGCGCTGATAGGTCTTTGCCAATTCCTCACCAAATTGCGGAGCGAGGATGTTGACGCGCGGGTTATTTCGCTGTTGGAGCGAGCGAATATAGGCGGGGTCGCCCCCACCAACTAAGAGCAGGTCGTAGTCGATGGATTGCCACCAGTCTACTAGTCGGTCCAGCCCTTTGCCAGGTTCAAGCCTGCCGACATAGAGAGCATAGTCTCCGGTGGTAGGGGGCAGATTGAAGTAGGCTGGATCGATGCCACTGTAGGTCACATCGGTGGCTGGCCGGTGATACATCGCCTGGATGTGGGTCGCGGTATACCGGCTGTTGGCGATAATGCGCTGGTTGCGCTCCATCGCTCCACTAAGCAGCCGCTGCCGTAAACCTTTTTTAACCTGTTTCAGTGGGAAGGGCAAGCGAGAGTTGCTCATGAACGAGTGAACATGAAATGCCACATGCTTATTGCAGTAAGCAAGCAGATTAGGGCTATAAGTATGAGTAAAAACCACCTCCTCTTTGAGGCGGGTAGTGGCCCATTTCCATTTAGGGATGGTGACAATAGGCAAATCGGTAAGACCTGGATAGGTAGCAGCGGGGATATATTCGCTGGTGTAGATTGTCACCTGGTGCCTGGAGGCCAGCCTCCGGCTCACCTCAAGCACAAATCGTTCAGTTCCCCCTGCCCAGATGAAGCGAGAATGGGCCATAGCAATATGCATACAATCTCCAATCATTTGTGTCTCTTACTGCCTATCTTTGCCCGTACAGCATCAAATACCATCATATCCTCTTTACTAAAGCGTAACAGCGCCAACACGAGCAAATAAACAATCATAAATGGAAGAATCAGGCCAATCACCCCGAATATGGCCTTGTATCCATAGGTGACATGAACGACGTGCAGCAATAAGAGTCCTACTACGCTTGCAGCGCTGCCTGCGGCTACAGGTTTCAACATATCCCATCGTAGTGTAAACACCTTCAATATGCAGTAGACCTCAATAAAATAGCCACAATCAAGAATAACAACCGCTAACGCTGCTGCAACCGCCGCACCTACTGCATTGAAGTGCTGTACTAAGAAGTAAGCCAGGCCAATATTGATCGTAATGGTCGCCACCGAATTTGCTAAAATAACACGTGTATGACCCGTCATCAACAGGAGACTTCCAGATAAACCTGCCCCGGCGTTGACGAGATTGCCGAAGGAGAGAATAATCAGTACGATGCCGGCACCAGTATAACCTTTCGAGAATATGCTGAGGAAAGCCTCGTGAAAAACACATAGGCAAAGGAACACAGGCAGACATAAAGAAAACGACCATTTCGTGACGAGTCTGGCTAAATTTGCGAGCTGTTCGTTCTCTCCACGTGCATAAAACTCTGCTATCAATGGTGAGAAGATAGTATCAAGCGCAAAGAGCGGCATTACGACAAATGCGCTTGTTCGTTCTGCGGCAGCATACAGCCCAACCTGAGCAGCAGAAGTGAAGGCAGCGAGAAACAACACATCAGTGGAATTCAAGATATTCTGTATGAGCGCATAGAAAGACATGGGCAAGGCAAAACGTAGCCATGTTTTCGGTTCATACCTCGATACAGCACCCAACATAAATTTTTTGGAGCTTTGACGCAGGAGGATTTGTCCCGCGATAATGGAAGCGAGATATCCGCAGATTGTGGCTAGAATTAAAGCTTCCAGTCGCAATCCTAGCAGGAAGAATATCCCAATGAGGATGAGTGATAATCCAGGTTGGATCAATCGATCTACACACACCTTCGACTTAATGGCTTTTAATGCTTGCAGACCATTGGCAAAGACAAGTTGTAGTGCAATCAGGGGAACGAGCAGCGTAATCTCTTTGAAGGGGAGTGCGTACGTATCTTGATGATAGACCAGGTGCGCCAGGACTGTTGTCGAAAGGTAGAATAGCGCACTGCAAAGCACACTTGAGACGAGTGTCATCCATAGCACGAAACGGATAAGGCCGGCAGCTTTGCTTTGCTCGCCTGTCGCGCGGTAGGCGGAGAGGAAGCGCAGCATTGCAACGTCCAATCCTAATACCGCCATACAGCCGACAATAGTAGCAGTAGTATAAGCGGCTACATAGGTTCCATAAATGGCCTGTGAAAAAGTGTTGGTCGTAACAATATTTGTCGCATACTTTAGTGCCGCGTTGATGAGATTACCCGCCCCCGCCAAAGCAGCATTGCCGGCGGTACTAACAATAACATGCTGGTCAGACTGATACTGCTTCGCCGGTGTTAGCCTTATAACTGGTAGCCGCGAGGTGATCTGGGTAGCAATGTCCTCTACCATAGCTTCGAGGAGCATGTCATTTTGCTGTTGCTGAATTTCTCCTGCTCTGACAGAAATTATAGGTATCGTATCAAGACTTGAAATCGACTCCTCGGCAACAGAAAGCAGGCAATTCTTCTGATGTGGTATTCTCTGCCTGGATGGTAAGGCTAGCCTCGGCAGTATAATATATGCTTCTCTAATCTCAGGCTCGGCGTTAACACGCGGTGAATGCAACAAGTTTCTCCTGGTTCATGTAATCTCCGCTCAAATGGCTTTTGATATACATTCTACTCAGGAGAAAAAATGGTACTCTAATTGCTAAACCTGGCATAGGCGACTCGCGTGAGCAGACCGTTTGCATTCAGCCGGGACCAGGAGCTATCGACTACGTTGCCGACCCAATAGTAGGCCATGCCGATGTGATGGCTTGCTGCATAGGTTGAGAGCGCAGTATTGTATTGTGGATTATCAATGCCACCTCCCCACTCGTCTATGATAGCGCCGTGACCGTGCTGCTGAGCAAAAGCGAATTGTCTGGCGGTTTCGGCTCCCCAATGACTCCACATGTAACTATTTGGCGCCCCAGAAATGCCGTCATAGATGTGCCAGTCGTACACCAGGTTTGGGTAACGAAGATCGGGAACTTGCCCGTTGGTGAGAGGATTCATGGTATTATTAAAGTCATTGCTCCCAAGCATTATCAACGAGCGAGGATTGATGGAACGAATATTGGTGATCAGCGCCTTCTGCACCTTCAGCCAGGATTGAGCATTGATGTCATGCAATTCATTCCAGTCATTATACAGGATGGCCGGATCGTTCTTGTACAGTGTGGTGATACTCTGCCAGAATGCCAGCGTTTGAACCAGCAGATGCCCGGCGTTGAATTGTTGTTGCGGATAAGCATCATCGAAATCTACTGATGGTTCTGCCTGGTGAGGACAATACGTAATAATGCCTCCACACGGAGGAATCTGATACTCGTTGGTTCGGGTAAGCAAGACGTAATCTCCACTCTGCTTTGCCCAGGTAATCAATTGTTGGATCCAGGCGCGATAGTTCATCTGCGCGTTTGGAACGTAGACATCGCTGTTCCACCATCCAACATTGAGATTGAGGCGGATATAGTTCATCTTGAACATGTTGTTAAACCAGGTAAGTCTTTGAGGAGATAAGCCTGGAAAACCGCTCACCGCATCGCCAAACTCGGTTCCCGCGGTATTGAAGCCGCGAAGATCTACAATACAATTACGCTCATCCATGATATAGCCTGTTCTGGCGTCAACATGCAACCAGGAGAAACGATAACTACCGTCTCGATTTTTGATGACGCCGGATTGAAGGCACGCCGCCTTGCTGGGTACTGTATGCAGTAGATTCGGCATGTACAGATTTGGCGGCTGTGTGAAAGTAAGCGCAGGTCTAAAGCTGCTCAACAGGACAACAGGAAGACAGCTCAACAGGATGAATAGTGTTATCAAAGAATCTTTTTGATGTGAGCGATGAGGTGGAAATGATCGTGTACCTACTGACATGGTAGCCCTCTCTGCGCTGCGTCGAGTATTACATACAAGAGCGCAAGTTTATTTCGCGTTGCTGGCATCCATGCATAGAAATACACCTATGTAGAGCAGTCTAACAGGCGCAGGTGGAGATGAAGTTGAGAGGAGATGGATGTATGGTTATGAAACAAGCTAGCGCCGTTGTGGTTTGATAACAGGCGGCATTTTTTCTTTCGAGTAGAATGTATAGCATAAGCTACTCTTTCATGGAGATTAGATGAACGTGGGAAGGTGGATGTTTTAGAAAGATGGTAGATCACTATTGGAGAATATTGCTTAAACGATGGAAGCTAATCGTCATCTGCTTCGTAGTAACGGGCCTGGCTGTATATATTGTCAGCAAGCTTATGACCCCTATGTATCAATCTACGGCTGTGGTTCAGGTCGCTGTTAGTTCAAACAACAGTCAAGCCAGCATCGATGCTTTGCAAGCCAGCGATCAACTTGTTCAGACAGAGTCACTACTGGCTCTCAGTGATCCGGTGTTGCGCGAGGTTGTTTCACACTATCCTGGGCTGACGGTCGATGAGTTGACAAAAAACGCGAGCTCAACGGTCAAAGCCAGTACCCAGCTATTTCAAATCGATGTGCTCGATGCAAGTCCAATCCGGGCAGCAACGATAGCCAACGATATTGCCAGCACATTGATCAAGCAACAAATGCAGATAACACAGCAAAGAAATGCTCAATCCGAGCAACAGATCCAGCAGGACCTCAAACAAACGCAGCAGCAAATTGCGAGCACATCAAGCCAGATAGCTGCTCTGAAGGCGAAGAATGCTGACGGAACACAGATTAGTACTCTGCAAGCACAACTAAGCAGTTTGCAGCAGCATTATACCGCGTGGCAGTCACTCTTAGGCCAGCTAGAACTGGTGCAAGCTCAGAGTGGCAGCTTCCTGTTTATTGCACAGAGCGCGCAACCTGCCTCAAGCCCCGCGCGTCCTGATGTGCGCGTCAACACTGCCATTGGACTGCTCATCGGTTTGCTCGACGGGCTGTTCCTGGCAATTCTGCTCGAGCAATTAGATACGCGCGTCCGCACGGAAGAGGATCTTACCAAACTGGTTGATTGGTCGGTGTTGGCGACCGTCTGGCGTCCTGATGCCTCCAAAGATAAAAAAGGTAGTCAGGAAGATCTGATCAATCCGTCAGCGCATAGCGCGAATGTGGAAGCCTACCGCATTCTACGAACCAATCTCGGCTTTGCCCTTTTAGATAAGCCTCTACATACGATCATGGTAACGAGCGCTGTGCCAGAGGAAGGGAAAAGCACCACCGCGGCGAATCTGGCCATTTTTATGGCCAAGGCGGGCAAGAAAACGCTGCTGGTCGATGCAGACCTGCGTCGCCCGTCGATAGGCAAGCGATTACATCTCCCTTCAGATAGAATGGGCTTGAGCAATGCTATCGTAGCATGTGCTAAAACACTGTCGACCTCTACAGGGTCATTGTGGAAGTCGAGTACACCTTTCCCAATCGGTGATTTTGCTCTCAGTCCTTACATGCACTCTATTGGTATCCCCAATTTGCAGGTTGTTCCTGCTGGCCCTTTGCCACCAAATCCTCCGGAATTGCTCAATTCAAAGGCCATGGAAAGCTTCCAGGTGGCCCTTGCTGGCAGTGGGGCAGAGGTCATCATCTTCGATGCGCCTCCTCTGCTGGGGCTGTCGGATGCCAGCATTCTGGCTACTAAGGTCGATGGCATACTCCTGGTTGTCGACATCGAGCGCGCGAACAAGAAGCAACTTGAGCAAATGAATACGCTTCTCAAGCAATCGGGCGGTCGCATACTGGGCTGCGTAGTGAATAAACAGCGCAAGAAGCGTGGAGATTCGTCCTACTATTCGTACTATTATTATCGCTCCGATGAAGAGAGCAAGAGCGCGCAAAACTCCCATCATCCGGTGGCAGTTGGGGCATCGGCGCTGCCGAATTCGCCGAGCCAGCATTAACACCGGAACAGGAGGTTACCTACTAGTGCGTATCTTATTCGTGACTCCTTACGTGCCGTCGCGTATTCGCGTGCGACCATTCAATCTCATCAAGTCGCTTTCAGCCAGGCATGACATTGTCCTCGTTTCGCTCGTAGTTGATGATTACGAGCGAGCGATGGTCAAGGATATTGAGGAGTACTGCGTTTCGGTTGACCTGGTTCCGTTGCCGAGATGGCAGGCTTATGCTCATTGCCTGCTGGCGTTGCCAACGCTTGAGCCGCTGCGTGTTGCTTACTATCGCTCAGAGGCATTCACGCAACGCATCAAAGAGGTGATCCACCGGGAGAACGTTGACGTGGTGCATGGCGAATTGATCAAAGTTGTGCCTGCCTTAAAAGCTGCTCTGGCAGATGAAAGCATACCGGTGCTTTATGACTCGGTTGATTGCATCTCATGGTTTCTTCAGCAGCAGATGGACACGACACACAATCTCTTGAAGAAGGCGTTCGTCTACAGTGAGTTGTTGAAGATGCGCCGCTATGAGCGAAGTGTCCTGGCTGCTTTTGAACAGGTGATTATTACTAGCGCCTTTGATCTCGATCGGCTACAGAGCTTCACGGGACAACTTGATAATATCGGGGTAGTGAGTAACGGTGTTGATACTGACTACTTCACACCCAGGTCAGGTTCACAGGTGGCTTACTCTCTGGTTTTCTGCGCGAAATTAGACTACTTTCCCAATGTCCAGGCCATACTCAATTTCTGCAAGAACACCTTACCATTGGTATGGCAGCAACACCCGCAGGTGCGCTTAACCATCGTCGGGAATAATCCGCCCAAAGCGGTACGCGCGTTAGCGGTAGATGAGCGTATTACTGTGACGGGCTACGTGCCAGATATACGCTTATTTTTGGGAACAGCTTCTATTGCACTTGCGCCTCTTATGGTAGCGGCTGGTATTCAGAACAAAGTATTAGAAGCGCTATCGATGGGTTTGCCAACAATCACAAGCTTCCGCTGTGCTTGCGCGCTGGGCCTTGAGGATGGAGTACACCTGCTGGTGGCGGAGGAGCCACAGGCGTATGCTGAGGCTATTACCAGGCTGCTGGATGATCCTGTATTCGCCGAGCGATTGGGTAGAGCCGGTCGGGAATTCGTCATTGAACGTTACAGTTGGGCAAATGCTGCCGAAACTCTCAACAGGCTCTACGATGCAATGGCGCTTGTGCCGAAACACCAGGAATCGACAGCAAGCATGGCTTATGTATCAAAGAAATAAGGAACGTGGGTAATGCGAGCAGCATATACATCTAGCGAAGGGGAAAGTTGAAGCTCATGATACCTCAGATGCAGCCTTCTCTTCTACAGGCCGATGAACAATACGAAATCGTTAAGCATCCCCGACGAAAAAAGATGCGCAACCGTAAAGTGTTACTTGTCACCTTGTTGCTCCTGCTGGTGTTCGGCATCGCATTGCCAGCTATTGGCTATCCGGTGCTGACTAACAGGTATCACCAGGATATTACTCTAGCATATACTGGAGCGCATGAACTAGAGGGAGGAATCGCGTTATTGCGAACGCTTCCGAAAAACCTCTTCGACGCGAAGGTTGTGAATGGCGCTCAGCAGGATTTTGGGGATGCGCTGGCGATCTTTACACGGTTGAATAGCGATGCTAATCTCATTCCCGGTGTGCTTACCTCTGCCCCATCTGTCGGATCGCGCTTGAGCGCCGCAAAACATCTACTGCCACTGGCTCTAGATGCTGCTCAGGCTGGTTTTGCCGGTTGTGTTCTCATAAGTACACTCACAGCGCGATTGCGCAACCCATTGAGCAAAGCTTCAGGGCTGACCATGTCGGATTTCACAGGAATGCAGCAGAATTTCCAGGCTGTCAGCACGGCGTTGGCACAGGCAATTCAGCAGGTGCAACAGGTGCAGCCTGAAGACCTGCAACTTGATCCAAGCCTGGGCAAGGTGTTTGGTGAGTTTCACACCTATCTTCCGAGTATTCAGCAAGATGTTGACCAGGTGAGCGCCTTATTCTCTGCCTTGCCGCAGTTGCTTGGTATTGGCACACCTGCGCACTACCTGGTCGAGATTATGGATTCAAGCGAATTGAGACCGGCAGGTGGATTCATCGGCAACTACGGGATTGTCACGCTGACAGGAGGTCAGTTCACATCGGCGCAGGTGACAGATACGTATATTCTGGATCAGCAGTATAAGCTTACGCATAGACACATTGCTTTACCTTCTAACTTTGCATGGTTCCCCTTAACCGGGAGTTGGGGATGGGGATTGCGCGACTCTAACCTCGACGCGAACTTCCCAACTTCGGCGCTCAACGGCGAGATGTTCTATAACCTGGAAGGAGGAGGATTGTTCCCCCTGGCCGGAGTGTTTGCCATAACCCCGGCATTCATCGAGCAAATCCTGACACTCACCGGCCCTATCGCTGTTCCAGAGTACCACGAGACGGTAACAGCGCAAAATCTGATCGATCGCATTCATTATCACCAGCTTATAGAGGATGCAAGTGGGGGAGATGCGCCCTCAGCCGATGGTAATTCGTCAGCCCGAAAGCGCTTCACAGCGCTATTAGGCCAGTACGTGCTGGCGCGCGTTCGCGCGCTGCCTGCATCACAACTTCCCAGGTTGCTCGGTATACTGGTTGATGCTTTACATACGAAGGACCTGCAAATCTATTTCAACGCCAGCGCAGTCGAAAAAGTCTTGCAGTTTTACCACCTTGATGATGCGGTCCAATCGCTCGCCGGTGATGGCGTCTTCGTGGTGGATGCAAACATCGCCCAGAGTAAGGCCAACGAGTATCTCGTCACGACAGTAAACGACCAGGTGACGATCGATCAGGCGGGTACAGCAACGCACCACGCCGTGGTCACATTTAGCTGGACAAAGCCTGGATTGACAGGCAGTGACTTCTATGGTTCCACAATTTACAGAGGTTTCATCCAGATTTATGCCCCAGGCGGGAGCGTCTTGCAATCGCAAGACGGGTGGAGTCCTTATAACACTGGCCTCGCCTTAGGGCGCAGATTCTGGTCAGGCAATTTTTCCCTGAGTTACCCACTTACTGGCGCGATCACCTTGACATGGAGTGTAGCAAGGGCAGCGCAGAAGGATGGGCACAGCTGGCAGTATTCCTACTTGATGCAGCGCCAGGCAGGCGCTCAGGAGAAGATGAATCTGCAAGTGTCGCTTCCATCATGTGCGACTATCGTGAATACATCCTCGGGCGTTGTAAAGGATGGTAGGCGACAAGCGCATCTCGCGCAGACCTTGAGTCAGGATACGGCGGTGAGTATCAATTACACGTGTTCAGGGTAAGGTGAAATAATCTATAGTTGTAAAGGTGAATAGGATGGGAGGGAAGGGATGTTGATAGCGAGAGCGCCGATGCGCATCAGCTTTGGAGGCGGGGGAACAGACCTGGAAGCGTACTATGCCAGGTACGGTGGGTTGGTGATAAGCGCCGCGATCAATAAGTATTTTTATGCTATCATCACAGCTGACGAGTCTGATGAACTGCAGGTCATTTCGGCGGATTATCGCTCGCTCTTCCGTCACTCGCCCTACAGCGATCTGTTCTGGAACGGCGACCTGGCGCTCCCGAAAGCCGTCTTGCACCACTTTGGCATTCGCCAGGGGATGAACCTGTTCGTGGCTAGCGAAGTCCCGCCCGGCACAGGATTAGGCTCATCGAGCGCCGCTGCCGTGACGTTGGTGCGGGCTGCTACGACGCTGCTGGAACAGCCCATGACGAAGCAGGAGGTGGCCGAGCTGGCGTCCTACATCGAGATTACGAAGATGGGCATGCCTATCGGGAAGCAAGACCAGTATGCTTCATCCTTCGGTGGGCTGAATAAGTTCATTTTCAACGGCGAAGGTGTAAGCGTTGAGCCGCTGAACATCGCTCCCGGCATCAGGCAGGCATTAGAGCAGCGCTTGATGCTCTTTTTCACGGGCAGTTCGCGCGAGTCTACCTCGATACTGAAACACCAGCGAGAATCTACCCAGAAGCAGGACGAAGCGGTTCTTGAAGCGTTGCACCATATCAAACAGGTCGCCGTTGATGTTCAGACATGCCTGGAACAGGGAAACCTGGATGAGTTCGCGCGCCTCCTCGATTATTCCTGGCAGGAGAAACGGCGGCTGGCTCCAGGTCTCTCGACCGGCTTCATCGACGAGTGCTACGCGCTGGCACTGGAAAAGGGGGCCGCAGGTGGAAAGATCACCGGCGCTGGTGGCGGGGGCTTCCTCCTGCTCTATTGTCACGAGCAGGCGCAGGAGGTCGTCACTACAGCCCTCGAAACGCTGGGATTGAAACGTATGAACTTCCATTTTGACCAGCAAGGTGCCAGGGTGCTGCTGAACGTAGCTCATTTCGAATCCCTGCTGGTGGCCCCTTACGCGGAACCCGCCTTGCCATTTTGAGCAAGCAGGCACGATGGATGGTGAGTGACCACGCCAATAAAGCATAAGGAGTAAAGGGTTGGATGCCATTACCAGTTATATGAGAGAGCTTGAGCAGATGATCGGGGCCATCTCGCTTGTACAGCTTCAGGCCGTACTGCGCTTGCTCGAAGATGCCTACCGCCAGGGGCATCGCATTTTCATCATGGGCAACGGCGGCAGCGCAGCTACCGCCTCACATTTTGCACTCGACCTGGCCAAAAATACCATTATGCCCGGAGCGCCGCGCGTGAAGGCTATCTCGCTGACAGATCATGTGCCATTAATAACTGCCTGGAGCAATGATACCGCCTATGAACACATCTTCGCTGAGCAACTCGCCACGATGATCGAGCCAGGGGATGTAGCCATTGGTATCAGTGCCAGTGGTAACTCACCCAACGTGATCAATGCGTTGCTTCTGACGAAGCGGCTGGGTGGAGTGACCATCGGCTTGCTCGGAGCGAAGGGGGGCGAGATCAAGCACATTGTGGATGCTTATGTACTTGCTCCCGGCCAGAACATTGAGCAAGAAGAAGATGCGCATTTGATCCTGGCACACATCATTACGCGCCATATGCGAGCAGTAGTGCATACGATTGAAAAGCGCGCTACTGTCGCAGTTGGAAGTACGTTCCGCTAGAGGTCTTATTATGTCTACGATATTTCTGGATCGAGATGGTGTAATCAACCAGAACCGCTCCGATTATGTGAAAAGCTGGAGCGAGTTTGACTTTCTACAGGGATCAAAAGAGGCAATCGCCATGCTCACACGCGCCGGGCACCGCATCGTGGTTAGCACCAACCAGGCATCCATCTACCGTGGAATGACCTCGGTAGATGTGGTGGATGACATCCACCATCGCATGATGAGCGAAGTTGCGCAGATCGGCGGCAGGATAGAGAAGGTGTACTACTGCCCGCACGGAAAAGATGAAGGATGTTTCTGCCGCAAGCCGCGCCCAGGGATGTTGCTGCAAGCGCGTGATGAGCTTGGTATCGATATGAACGATGCCCTCTTTATCGGTGATAGCATCACCGATATTCGAGCCGGTTTGGCGGCTGGCATTCCTGTGATCCTGGTACTGACGGGCTTAGGTCTTGAGCATCTTCATGCATACTCCCATGAAATTCAAGGATCACTTCCCGTTGCAGAAAACCTGGAGGCTGCTGCAAATATGATTTTACAGGGATTACAAATTCACCATTTGAACAGGTTAGTATCGACATATCCGGTTGGCGCTTTCTACTATGATAGGGTGACTGTAAAAATATGAGCTCGCTGTGTTGGAAGTGGGAGGATTTGAGTGGGGCGAACTAATGATTGATATTCACCTGCATATTCTACCGGGTGTAGATGATGGGCCGGCAAACATTGACGAGGCTTTAGCATTGGCGCGAACCCTTGTGCAAGAAGGTGTGCGCGTAGCGGTAGCCACTCCGCATTACAATGATGAGTTCCCGCAGCGTTCCGCGCGCGAGATTTACGAGCGCGTTCAAGTTTTGCAGCAGGAACTGAATCGACGCGCTATTCCCTTACGCTTGTTGGCCGGTCACGAGGCGTTGATTAAGCCGGGACTGGTTGAGGACATCCAGCTTGGGCGTCTCGCCACGCTGAATGGGAGTCGTTTTCTCCTGCTAGAATTATGGAACACCATGTGGCTGCCGGACACCGAACGGGTCATTTTTGAGTTGATGGCCTTCGGTGTCGTGCCGGTGCTCGCGCACCCGGAACGCTACCGGGTCATTCAAAAGGATAGCGGTCGGCTTGTGGCATTGCTCGAACTGGGTGTGCTGGCGCAAATGACCGCCGGGAGCCTGGTTGGAATGCAGGGCAATACCACGCGCAAGTGCGCCGAGACGCTCTTGAAGCGTGGGCTTATCCACTGTCTTGCCTCGGATGCCCACGGTCTGACCAGGCGGCCCCCGGCTATCCAGCAAGGCATCCAGATTGCAGCGGGTATCCTGGGACAGGCCAGAACCCAACAATTGATAGAAGCAAGCCCGGCTGCAATTGTGGGAAATCAGGAAATAAGAATGGCAAGCCACAGCTTTTAAATGTGTCTGCGTAGCTGGTATTTATTAAGAGGGAAACTGCCAATGTATGTGGCAGTTCCCCTCTTGTTCTGAAATCACGTGAATAGTCAATGTTCCAGGATATAGAAAGCGTTGCCTGGCAAGCTGCATCCCTGGTACATGCTTGCAAGCAATTGCTCCTGCATCGTGACGGTTTCCTTCCGGCCATGGCAGGACACGACGAGTGTGCGGCTGCCCATAGCTAAGTCCTGGCGCAGCGGCTTGGAATGCCCCTGGATGTTCAAGATGCCGATAGGCCAGTAAAAGCCGCTGGCAAGGAAGTCGCGCGCACTGAAGAAGAAGAAGGGTACGTGGTAGCTCAGCGTGGTCTGCACATCGACGACCAGCGCGAGGATGTGCGCAATAGCGACCTGCGCTTTGCTGTTGGCGGTGATGCCACAGCCTTTGAAACAGCCTGTATCTTCCACAACCCATAGATGCTGGCCCAGGTGAGAGGTAGAAACATTGAACTGTTTCGCCCAGAAGTTGAACAGGTCGCGCAGGTTATCGATGGATAACGAGGGAAAGCCATCGTGCCAGCTATTGATGAGTCCCACCGTCTGCGAGCGCCATGCCCAGTGACCACCGCGATGTACCTGGGTGTTCATGGCGCGCTGCATCTCGTTCAGGTAAGAGACCTCGCCCATCAATAACCAGTAGTCGTATTTTGCAACGTGCGGGTCGAGCGAACCCAGCACGATCAGCGCGTTTGGATTGACCTTGTGAACCGCACCCTGGCAGAGATCGAAGAACCTTGCGAATCTGTCAGGCGAGACATAGTTTGTCAGGCCGGGATCGTACTTCATCTGCTCGTTGCCGCATTGAACGGCATCGGCATTGCCCTGGGCCGCGTCCGCGAAGATGGCTGCATTGAAGAGCTGCTTTGCACCCGGTTGGCAGAGCGTTAGCAAAACGTACATTCTCTGGTTATGAAAGTTTTGAATTTCATTCTTGAGGGCCGTGCCTGAGGGGTTGCCTGCGCCGCATGTGGCGTAGCCCAGGCGCACCCACGAGATTCCGGAGATGGACGATGCACCGTTGACCGCGATACCCAGTATAGAAGCAGGGTCTGGCGCTTTTGAAGGGTGCGTAGATACTCCCTTTGCCTGCGAGAGTGGCGCGAAAAGGAAGGATGCCAGGAACGCCACTACAACGCCTCCTAACAGCGCGGTGTGCATAAGAAAACGCGGCGATCGTTTGACGATACCTAGCATACTTCGGTCCTTTCTCCAGCTCGGAGCGAGTGATCGCTCCGTTCGTGAGGAATCGACATACATGGTAGCAGCCTGCGTGTAAGGATATTGACAACTGCCCATCTATGCTAAGAAATCGTCAAAGTGACAGTGACGAATATAGCCTATTCTGGCTATCGAATGAACTTCTAGCCCTTTGCTTGCTCTAAAACATGAAACAGGAGTTACTTCTGCCTGTCGAATGTCAGCGTGAGATGGCCCTGGCCAGCTTTGGCGTGACCCTCGTATCGTTCCTTGTCGTGCCAGACTACGACATGATACTCCTCGCGCTGCGGTCGATAGTTCTCGAACTGCTCGTCGATATGCACCGTGATGGTGTTGCCTTGCGCGAAGCAAGCGAACGTGGTCAGGGCATAAATGCCGCCGGTGTAATCGAACGACGAGCCATCGTCCTCGTATAGCGTATAGGATGCCTGGCCATTTTCGGTCATGTAACAGGTGATATCAAGCGGGTCGGTGGGGTGTTCGGCGCTGTGCTGCATGAGCGGGCCAGTCGGGATGATGCTATTGCCGCGCGCAAACAGCGGCCAGCGTTCGAGGGGGGCCAGTATCTCGTGCCATACGCCGCCGGTGTAGAGGGTTCCGTCCCAGAAGTCGTACCACGCGCCGGAGGGAAGGTAGACTTGCCTGCTGGTGGCCTGTTCGGTCGTGATAGGAGCCGAGAGCAGGGCATCGCCCACCAGGAAAGCCGTTTCGACATCGATAGCCAGCGCGTCCTGTGGGTAGTGGTAATACAGCGGGCGCATGACCGGCGAGCCGCTGAGCGAGGCTTCGTGGAGGAGGGTATAGAGATAGGGCAGCAGGCGATAGCGCGTCTCGATGGCTACGCGGTAGGCGCTCTCGAATGGTTCGCCAAAGGCCCACGGTTCCTGGCTGAGGGTACCCTGGGCGCTGTGATTGCGACAGAAGGGTAGCAGCGCCCCGAGCTGAGCGAAGCGCGTCAGCAGTTCGCCGCTGGAATTTCCCCAGAAGCCTCCTATATCGACGCCGGTGATCGGCACGCCGCTCATGCTGATATTGAGGCACATGGAGATAGCCAGCGCGATGTGCTCCCACCGGCTGGTGTTGTCGCCGGTCCAGTTCGCGGCATAGCGCTGCATGCCCGCCGTACCGGAGCGTGTCAGGACAAAGGGGCGCGTGCCGGGGCGCAGGCGTAACAGCCCCTCGCGTGTCGCACGCGCCATCTCCAGGCCATAGGCGTTGTGAAAGAAGGCATGAGTGACCGGAGGGCCATCTGGCCCGGTAATATCGTCTCGCTCGGCCTGATGCAACACCTCGTCGTCCATGGTGTTGCCGTGAATGAGTGATGCCTTCTGCTGCTCAGTGATAATAAAGAGGGCAGGCTCGTTCATATCATCCCAGAAAGCATCGATGCCCTGGTCGACCAGATCGTGGTGGAGCTGGCCCCACCAGGCGCGTACCGAGGAGCGCGAAAAGTCGGGGAAGACGCAGACCCCGGGCCAGACAGTTCCCTCGAACATTGTTCCGTTCGACTCGCGGCAGAAATAATCGAGCTGCTGGCCCTGTTGATAGGGGGCATAGTCTTCCTGGCTCTTTATGCCAGGGTCGATGATCGTCACCAGACGCAAGCCCTGCGCGTGGAGGTTGTCGGCCAGCCGTCGCGGATCGGAGAAACGCTCGGGGTCCCACGTGAAGTCTTTGAAGCTGTGCATATAGTCAATATCGAGCCAGATGGCGTCGCATGGATGGCGGCGCTGTCGCAACTGCGTAGCGATCTCGTTGACTTCCTGTTCGGACATGTAGCTCCAGCGTGCTTGATGATAGCCAACTGCCCAGCGCGGCGGCATTGGCATGCGCCCGGTCAGTTCCGTATACTGACGCAGCACGTCGGCGGGCGTTGGCCCCTGGAAGTAGTAGACAACGATGCTCTCACCCTGCACGGTCGCTGTGGCTTCCTGCTCGTCGGAGTGTCCCATGTCCATCTCGATGTTCCCCATATGATCGATGAAGACGCCGTAGGTTCTGCCGTCCTGCTCGTTCAGGCTGAGGTAAAACGGGATGGAGGTGTACATGGTAACTGTTGCGTCTGAATGATTTAAGGGCGGATCGACGTTCCAGATAGGAAATACCTGGCCGCGCTTGTCCATGCTGCCTGCACGCTCTCCCAGGCTGAAAAGATGCTCGCCGCCATTCAGTGGGTGGGCATAGCGCAGGGCAGCGCCACTCGACGAAAAACCTGCCAGGTACGGTTCCAGCAGGGTGCGTTCAAAGTGCTCCTGTTGGTTCAGGTGCGAGCCGCTTTCCCATGTCTCATCGCCTCTGATGACTGACCACGAATGGTATGGGAGCGTTCCCGCAGCGCCATCAACCAGGGCATAGCGCAGTTCGTTCCACAGCATTCCACGCATTACGCGCAGACGCACTGTGTCGCTGCCCAGCATGGCCCCTGCCATCACCCAGTCTTCTCCGGATGCGCTGCGTGCCATCCAGACGTGCTCGTGTCGATGTTTACCGCGATAATCGAGTAGAGTAATCGGTGCGAACATAGGCGCTCATCCTCTCGTTTATTACAAATGTGTTTTTCTTAACCTGATGTAGGTAGCCACGTATAAATCTTCATCGATTCTCAACAACTTGTCAACCTCAATGCAACCATCCAGGCATATGATAATGCGTAGGGGGGAAAGCCATATGGGGGATGTCCTGGGGGGGACATGTTGTGGCTCAACAAACGGGTCATTATCCTGGGGGACAGGAAGGATGCTTGATTTTCTGCTCCTTCCTGTACGGGGGCCGGGCAGCGTATTGAATATACGCTGCTCGGCCTTTCCATTTTGTGATGCACTCGTCACACTTGCCTGTGCGCTATCTTCAACACCTCCGCATCGTGAATCAATTCAATCCAGCGATCCACATCGACCTCGCGCTGTGCTTGCAGCAGGTCAAGCTGCTCGCGCAGTGTATTCGAGGTCAGCACGCGCTCGGTCAGCAGGCTGTAGAGGCGATTTATCAGGTCCGAGAATGCTCCTGGCTGGTTGGTGGGTGGCACATCCAGGCGGTCGCTATCGAACGCCTGGCGTGTCTCCAGTTTATCCAGCTCGTAGCGGAAAAGGTGGGCGATTCGGTGCTCCGTGCTGAAGGCCAGCCGCCCGCAAATCACGTCAAGGATCGGCCCCATCAACTGGCGCGCCTGTTGGACGATGTCCTCAGGCTTGCCAGGCGAAGCCACCAGGCGATACAGCGCCCCAACTGATGGATCGTCTTTGGCTGGCGCGTATTTCTCTTCGTTGAGCAACTCGCCGAGTGTGGCGTAGAGACATACGTCGCGCGCCTTTTCGCGGATGGCGCGCTTCAACTTGCTGTATGCCTTCTGAATCTCGTCAAGTTCGCCCCCGTATTCGCCGAGCGCCACGTTGTGGATATCCAGCGAGCCATCCACTTCCTCGCGGTGAGCAATCGGCAGCAGGAATGCTTCGGCCAGGGCGCGTGCCGGTTCCAACATCTCGCGTTCGAGCGCGGCGGTGAAGCTGACGCGCAATTCCTTGATGAGATTCCAGCCGTCGATATCGACCCAGCGATTGCCGATTTCCATGGCGGGCGAGTCTTGCCGGGTCTGGTTGCCTACCTTGATGAATTGGTCGAAGTAGCCCTGCATGATCCGAATCTTGATGCGCCGTGCTGCCCTGTCATGCGCGGTGAGCAGCGCGGCCTGAAAGGCGTTTTGCTCGTTGCGCATAGCGTTGTCGAACTCTTTTAACGCCTCCTTCCAGGCGTCGCGCATGGCGTTGGTGCGTTGCTGAATTTGCTCGAAGCGTGTCGCGCCACGTTTGTTCTGGCGCATGGCTATTTCGTGTTCTAGCTCTTGCAGGTCACGGCTCTGGATACCGAGCAGGTTCAGACGTTCCCAGCACAGGTCTTCCAGTTGCTGCAAGGCCATCGCCAACTGCGTCTCGGCCTGGCGCAGTTGAACATCGTAGCGGCTATTTGTCAGAAAGGCTTGCAGGTCGTGAGTGAGTTCTGGCAAGCCGCTATAACGCAGCATAGCTTCGTGCTGTTTGACGGAAACTTTCTGGAAGTCCTGTGCTGACGCAGAGGCGGGTAGCGTGGCGTCAATCTTGAGCAGCTCGGGATAGACGCTCAGGATGCGCCCTGCATAGTCGCGGCCCTCTTGCAAGCGGTCGGCGTCGAGCCTTTGCTTCTCGGTGCCGAGTGTTGCCAGTAAGCCGTCCAGGGCGCGCAGGGGATAGAAGAAATAGCCACTGCCCGGTCCGTGATGATGAAAGCTGGTGAAGTTGGGCGGCAGGTCGCGCAGCAGAGGACGCAAGCTGCCTAGCGCCTTCTCCAGGCTGGCGAGCGAGTTGATTTCGTCCCAGTGCGTGACGGCCAGAAAGACCATACGAGCAGCCACTTCTGGCGAGCGATCCTGCACGACTCTGCGCCGCACCTGCTCGAAGATGCGCTGCGTGCGGTCGTCGTCGCCGAAGCGATTATTGCCCACCAGCAGGATTACCGCGTCGACGCTGTTG
The DNA here is from genome assembly GCA_963731975.1 of uncultured Chloroflexia bacterium. Classification (GTDB taxonomy): domain Bacteria; phylum Chloroflexota; class Ktedonobacteria; order Ktedonobacterales; family Ktedonobacteraceae; genus CAVSXS01. The sequence goes on from CAVSXS010000001.1 coordinate 1,023,295, forward strand.
AGTTCCTCGTTCAGAATCGCGTCATGGTGCAGTTGTCCGGCGGAGCCGCCGGGCAGGTCCACCAGCACGCTGCCGGGTGGGAGCAGCGCGTGTCGACTTCCGCGTACCGCGTACTCGACGTAGTCGATCAGCCGAACCAGACGTGGCTCCTCGCTGTCACGCGACGGCTCTTCGATGTAACGGCTGCTCTCATCCTTCCAGCGCTCGCGTGGAACGCGCTCGATGTAGGCTATGCCATCCTGTAAATACTGCTCGCCGTAGGCTTCACCTGCTTTGAGCAGCAGCGTGAGTTCGCGTGCCAGCGCCTCGCGGCCCTGCTGATGCGGTGCGTCCTGGATAGCTTGCCGGGTCTTTTTCAAGAGCATCTCGAAGGCAGCGCGCGTCAGGAAATGTGCCTGCATCTCTTCCGGCTCTTGGTCCTGGCAGAGTCGAACGCGCGTGCAGACGCCCGTCACGGCTCCCCCGGCCAGGCGAGGAAAGATGTCCTGTCCCAGCAGCGCGGCCAGCAACGTGCTTTTCCCGGCCCCGGCGTGCCCTATCAGCTTGACGGTATATTCGCGTGTAAAATCGAGCGATCGCGCAGCCTCTGCCATGTGGTGGCGCAGTTTAAGCGTCTGCTGCGACTCGCTTTGCTGGAGTAAAGGGCGCTCGAAAAATTCGACGCAAGCCAGGGCGCGTTGCAACTGATTTTTCCACGCCGCTAGCTTTTGCTCCTTGCCCGGCAGGTCGGCGGGGAAGTAGCGTTCGATCTGGTCGGCTATTTCGAGCAGGTGGCGCAGGCGCGCGACGATTTCGCTGGCCGAAAGTGTGATAGTCGAGGATTGCTCGCCTTGCCTCACACGCAGCGCAGTGGTCGATTCGTCCTCGTCCTCCTCGTCAAAATACTCGTCCTCCTCGTCCTCCTCGTCCTCTTCATTTTGTTGTATCGATCGTGTTACCGGCATGGTTCCAGGTGCCAGCGACTGTGACATCCTGAGACGTTGCCCGCAAATATTGCAAAACTCGGCATAGATACTGACGACGTTATCACACTGTGGGCATGTAGTCACTTGTTGGGCAGTCGTGGTAAGTGTTGTCGATATTGCTGGAGTTGTCGGCCTTGTGGGTTGAGTGGATTGCATCATGGTCTCGTATTCCCCTTTACGTAAATCTCCCTGATCGATGCGATGATAGCATACAAGCCGCTTCAGGGGCAAGGGGACGTGACTATTTGGGGTGCATGAAATACTCGTTTGAATGCACCCTATATTTCATCCACGCCTTCATCTATAAGGGCGCGTTTCAAATGTTGCAGACCGAGGCGCATACGGGCCTTGACGGTGCCGAGTGGAGTCTGGGTACCCTCGGCTATCTCGCTGTGCGTCCAGCCCTGAAAATAAGCGAGTTCGAGCACCAGGCGTTGCTCCGGTGGAATTTTCATGAGCGCCGCGCGTACCTGCGAACTTTGAATCGACTGCCACGCTTCGTGCCAGGCATCAGGATAGGCTGTGGTCTCGTCCAGTTCGATTTCTTGCAGCGGCGCTTCCTGGATTCCCGCACGTCGTCTCACTTTCCGCAAGTGGTCTATGGCGCGGTGATGTACAATCGAGATCAGCCAGTTGCGAGCCGCGCCGGATTGCGGAGAGAAAGAGGTGGAACGTCGCCAGACGGAGAGAAAGGAATCTTGCAGCAGGTCCTCTGCGATCTGGTGGTCTGCAACCATACGATACACGAGCGAGTAGAGTAGGCGGCTATATCTTTCGTATAACGACTCCATAGCCCAGGCTGCTCCTCCGGCTATGGCGTTGAGCAGAGCTTCGTCGCTCAGGTCGCTGGAATGTTCATTTTCGGGCTTTTGCATGGCTGCCTTCTTGACGCTGTTTTCCTCTATCCTATTCTACGATGTTGAGCGAAGTTTAGATCAATATATCTGGCGCAAGTGACAACATTGTAATATGCTGTTAGTGTGACGCTGCACATTATTTGAAAGGATAAAAAATGGAACACGATTTTCCGAGTTGGTACCCGGTTCAGATTCGCTTCCGCGACCTCGACCCCCTGGCGCATGTCAACAACACAGTCTACTTCACGTATTTCGAGGAGGCCAGGAGCCACTACCTCAGCCAGCTCGATCAGTGGATGGAGCAGTGGCCCTCTGAAGAGGAACACCAGCACCAGGAGTCGCCGCAGAACCCACGCATCCAGACCGGCCCGCGCGGGCATCGCTTTGGAATGCTGGTGAAAGAGATCACCTGCACCTTCGAGCTGCCGATGGTACGGGGCGACAACGCCGAAGTAGGCGTGCGCATCGCGCGTGTCGGGCGCACAAGCTACCACATGGAGCATCTCATACGCGATAAGAACGAGCACGAGCGAATCTTTGCGACAGGCCGCTCGGTTATGGTCTGGTGCAACTACCACACTGGTCGACCGCATCCCATCCCGCCTTCGCTGCGTAAGGCATTCGAATTGATGGAGGGAAAATCGTTTCCGCCAGCCGCCCCACAAGATTGATGCGCGTTTTGCGTGATTCCAGGAAACAATTGAAAAATGCCTCGAAACGAGTAATCCGATAAGCAAAAGCCATCGTAGTACTCTACGTATCGGATTGCAGAGGGGGGAATGATGATTGGTTCAGCGCTAGCAGTGATCGCTCCATGCTGCGCTAGTTGGGCCGGTCTTCCTGGCAATCTTTGGAGCGGGTATTATTTTGCATTCATCTTCACTTCTCCTTCTCTGGTTCTCGCGAAGAGGGTTGCTCTACGCCCCATTCGTAGAGCAACCCTCTTCATTTTGGGAGAAACCCGTTGCGCGCTAGAAAAGATGCCCCTGCTCGACCTCACCACCACTCGAAGGTGCGTCCCAGGGCAGCGGTGGCAGGGGGGCCAGGCGCTGCACCCGTTCGTAGAGTGATTTGCAGATATCCGGCGAATGTATTTCGTATGGACAGTGACAAAAAACGTAGAGCGTGATGTTTTGCTGCATCCACGCGGCGAGCTGTTGCGCCCATGCGTCGAGTAGAGGCGCGTTGATGTCCATGCGCGGGTGTCCGATGTAGCGCACAAAGGCGAAGTCTGTGGTGATAGTCACCTGAAAGGGAAGATCAGGCTTGCGCTCGCGCGCCTGTAAGACCTGCTGCTCCTTGGCGGGTCCGGTTCTGATTGGGCGCGTGTCCATCAGAACGCGAGCGACGCGCTGTTCAGCCAGTAGCGCGTTCAGCCTGGAAGCGTGCGGCTCGCTGTAGAAGGCGGGATGTCGCACCTCGACCGCCAGGCGATGGTCTGCGGGCCAGTGTTCGAGAAAGACGCGCAGTTCTTCGGTCTGCTCCGGCCCGAAAGACGGGGGCAGTTGCAGGAAGAATGCTCCCAGGCGTTCTTCCAATGGTTGCATGCGTGCCAGGTACGCCTGCGTCTCGCTCTGCCGCTTATCGAGGCGCGGCTCGTGGCTGATGGCGCGTGGCAGTTTGAAGCAGAAGCGGAACGTGGCTGGCGTTTCTTCTCGCCAGCGCGAAACGGTGGCGGCATCCGGCACGGCATAGAACGTCGTGTTGCCCTCTACCGTGGACAGCTTCCGGCTATACAGGCTCAGGAAAACGCTCTGCGGAGTATGCGGCGGGAAGAAATTGCCAACCCACTCTTTGTAGCCCCACATGGGACAGCCGATGTAGAACATGCGCGAAACTTTCTCTTCAACGTGCGGCGTTGTATCTCTTGTAGTATATCCCATGCACGTATCAGGACAAAAGTATGGTATACTTGTCCTGGTTTCCTGGCCTTTCGTTTGATGTCTCAGCTTGTGTATCGACCCTCGGAGTTTCTACCCTCATTCCTCAGCGTGAGGAGGTCTGCATCGATGCCTGTTACCTGCACTCCAGAAATTGGGGAGCTTGACCCGCCAACAACGGAAACCGAGACTGAACGCAAACGGGGCGGATGGAGGCTGCGCCCGCAACCTCGCGTGGGACTCGACCTGGGCAGCGACGAGGATCTGCTCATGATCGAGAATATGACCAGCGTGCGCTGGATCATCTACCATAACTACCATCGCCTGAGCATCATCGATGTGGATGAACTGCTGGTGTTCCATGTGCATAAGCACGGCTCGCTCAGTGTGCGCCCCTACCTGGATAGCGACGACGCGGTCGAGTACCTGACTCTGCCGCTCAACTACAATGTGAACTACGTACACATTTACCGCCGTTCAATCGGCGCGGGGATGGACGTGTACGATATGCGCGTGGCCTGAGCGATTGCTGTTGACTCCTCTAGTACTTCTTTCGTATCCACTCTCTTTTTTTCAACAAACGCGCTGACCTTGACGGTTTATTCACTACAGAACACCCGTAATGGCCGATTGCATGAAATTGGTGAAGAATGTGGTGTTCGTATAGCCTGATCTGGCTGTTTTGGATAAGCTGTGCTGAACATTCGCCCGGCTTTCGTTATACTTAGCAATGAAACTATTGTTGTGTGCTAGAGAGGTACCGTATGCTTTCGACCGTAATCACAGCGTTGCTCGCCTGTATTATGCTGTCGATGATTGTCAGTCTTATTGTCAGCGCGCAGCGCGCTCAGAAGCGCAGGCTTGCCATCACTTCATCGCAGGCCCAGACATCTCCGCTCAGGCTTCCAACGCTCTTTCCTTCGCACATGCATACCGGGCAATTGATCGCACCTGAATCGGTAGAAGATAAAACGTTACCCCATCATTGGTACCGCCGGCACCGCACGTTTGTATCAGGCGCGCTGCTCTTGATGGTGGTGCTTACGCTGTTCGTCCAATCCGGCCTGGCCGATGGTGCCTTCAAGACCATTCAACAGGGCCTGACCACGTTTGGCCTATCACAGCACCTGGCCGGCTTTGATATCAGTACCGAACTGCCGCCCCTCCCGTTTTCCGCGGCCCAGCGCGTGGTGCGCGTCGATTCCGCTGCCCGCAATCAGTACTATTCTGATTACCAGTGGCAAGTGTGGTCTTACTCCTCCTGCTCCGGCATTGCGATGGAAATGGTCATCGATGCCTATGGCCATAACTATATCGCCTCCGATTTCTTACAGAAAGAAGCAGACCTGGGGTTGTGGAATGTGGCCGAGGGCCTGACCGGTGGCGAGCAAGGCATCGCTACAACGGCTGCTTATTTTGGCTTCAAGGCGCTTCCCAACGCGCCGCGCACCCTTTCCGACCTGATCTACACTGTCAACAAAGGCTATCCGGTTATCGTCGGCAATCCAGGCCACATCATGGTGGTGCGTGCTGCTGATAGCAACTATATTTATGTCGCGGATTCCTCGCCTGCTAACCGCGACGCCATGACCTATGCGGACTTTATGGCCTGGTGGGATGGATTCAGCGTCGTGCTGGTACCCGCGTAAGCTGTTGAGATTATGATGCGTGCTTGACGGCCTTTCCGTGCAACTTTTCGAGAATTTCAGCATGGAGCGCCGGGCTGCCCGTTGCCACAATGGAGAAGCCGTCTTCCAGAGTATGTATGGGACGCAGCGGTTTGCCATGCTGATCGCTGATGACGCCTCCCGCCTCCAGCACGATGCTGGCCGAGGCCAGGAAAGATTTGCCGGTCAGCACGTTGCCGATATCGACATAGGCGTCGTAGGCACCATTGGCGATGTATGCCACGTCCAGCGCCGAACTGCCGGAACGCCGCACATACGCCGGAAACGGCTCGTCGATGAGCAGCGTTTTCAGTGTCTTATGCGTGCGCCCATCGAAGTTGACCCCCAGCAGGCATTCCCTATAGTGTTCCGTCTGGCTGACCTGGCATTTTCGCCCATTGCAAAATGCGCCATCACCTTTGCTCGCCTCGTAGACGATGCCGCTGTAAAGTTCGCCCACCAGCGCCCACTGTACATGCTCCGGCGTGATGGGAGCGTCTATCGGCAGAACCGCCAGCGCAATCGAGGCGGTCATGATGCCGCGCTGCACATTCATCGAGCCATCAACCGGGTCGATGACGATGCGGTAGGTCGGGTTCGGATGATTGGAGAATGCCAGGCGTTCCTCGGTCACGATCTCGAAACTGTAGCTGCTCTCGATCAGGCCACTGATGATGATGTCTTCCGCCTCGCGGTCGAAGAGCATAGTGGTGTGATCGGGTGATTGCGCGTAGACTTTCTGGCGATTGAAAGCATCGGAGTGCATGTAGCCGCGAACCTGTCGAAACACCTGTTGTAACAGTTCTAACATGACATCTATCTTCACTTTTCTATTGATGTGGCTGCATGGATGGGTATGTTTGGCCGGCTAGTTGCTTGCTTGATTATACCATACAGCTATGTGGCTTTCTGAATGCCGGTCGAAGGCACCAGGCGTTGCACGATAAATGGAGCCGGATGCTCCATGCTGAGCAGTCGCTCGCGTGACGTAGAGATAGCAAGTTCGCTCTGATCGCAGGCGATCCAGCGGCGGCCAAGTTGCTGCGCGACTACTGGTGTGACCCCGCTGCCGCAGAAACAATCGAGCACCAGGTTTTGCTCCTCGGATGATGCCAGGATGACCCGCTCAAGCAGCGCCTCTGGCTTCTGCGTCGCGTAGCCGGAGCGTTCGGGATGCTTCTGGTGCAGGTGGCTGATATCATGCCAGACATCAGAAGGCGTCATCAACGAATCCTCGCTATACGAGTAGGTGCGCCCGGCGGAGGTGATCGTCCAATGCACCTGGCCGTCAGAATCTACACGCTTGCGCATATGATTGCGTTTCTGCGCACCCCGCCGCTCGCCGACTCGTTCGGGATGAAAGCAATACTCGCCCGACTTTGTATAGAGCAGAAGCGTATCGTGCTTGCGAGCAAAATATTTGAAGGCGCGCCCGCCGGATTGATAGTGCCAGATAATTTCATTTTTGAACCCTGGCCCATCGGCAGTGGGGCTAAAGCCGAACACCTCGTCGAGCAAGACTTTGGCGTAATGCGTGGCGCGCCAATCCAGGTGGATATAAAGACTGCCGTCCTGGGCGAGCAGTGCGTGCAGCACGATAAAAGTTTCATATAGCCATTGGAGATAAGAATCCAGGTGGTTGTCCCACTTATCGCTGTAAGCCAGTTGCGACCCGTTCTTGAAATCTCTGCCGGTCATGAAGGGGGGGTCGATATAGACCAGACCTACCTGGCCTGTCAATTCTGGGAGTAATGCTGACAAGATCTCACGCGAGTCACCCTGGATCAGGCGGTTGCTCCAGGAAGATGACGAGGAGTTGGGCGATTGATGCACACGATCCTGAGGGTGCGTGGCCTCTTCTAACGTAACAAGATGCGCAGGACTTTCGGCCTGTGCGACGCGCCATTCACGGCGGTTTTTGCCTTGCCAGTGTAGCTCTACCATCATTCCCTGCTTTCAGCCCAGTTATACATAAGATACCATGTGGCAGCCATACAGGTATTTTGCGTTCATACGCACTGCATCATATGTAATGCAATGGGCGCTGTAAATGATTTGAAATAGCCAAATTAGCCCACTCCAACTGGACGCGAAACGCCTGCTGGCGTGGTACAATGGCGTCATCATCAAGGTTCGTGATTTTGTGTGGGGATAACAACGATGTCAATAGTGATACTGACCATCCTCTGTCTCCTGGCATTTGCCGGGGGACTGGTCATTTTGGCGATGATGACCCCTCGAATACTCAAGCGCAACTTTGACGAAGGGCTTTTTCTGGGCATCGCGGCAGCCGATATTGCCGGCGGCCTGCTGGTGTTTGCCCCCGTCGGCATCATGTTCGCCGAGTATAACGGCTCAATCGGGGTGCGCATCCTCGATTTTATCATGCTGGCGATCATCGCCGCCGTGTCTATGTTTATCGCTATCCGCAGCTTCCGCCCGGCATATACGGCGAACGTGGTGAAAGTTTCCAGCGTGCTGGCCGGAAGCTATTGTCTGTTGCTGCTGCTGGCGGCGCTATATGTGCTTTTGAAAATGTTTGTGCTGCCGTGATCGTTTAGTCGGATGTCCGGCGGCACTGCGCGTTGTTAAAGAAATTTCACAAACCACGCCAGTGTGCGGCGCAAGCGATCTACGCGCTGTATGGGTGCGCCCACCTCCGGCCAATCGAGCAGGTGGCTCACGCCAGGATAGCGCACGAGTTCGACTGTTTGCCTGCGCTTGCGCAGCGCAACAAAGAGTTGCATCGACTCACTGACAGGGCAGCGTAGATCGCTCTCGGCGTGCAGCAACAGCAGCGGCGTCGAGACGCGCTCGGCGAAGGTCAGCGCGGAGCGGCTGCGGCGCAGTGTTTCGGTGTCCTGTCCGGTGCTACCGCTCAGTTCCATGTCGAACCACAAGGCCTGGTCGGAGAGCAGGCTGATCGAGGGCAGATTGCTGATACCGTTGCGAGCTACGGCGGCCTTGAAGCGCGTTGTCTGCGTGATGGCCCAGTTGGTCATATAGCCGCCGTAGCTCAGGCCACCGATTCCCAGGCGATGCTCGTCCACCGGCTCGGTGGCGATGACATGGTCGAGTCCCGTCATCAGATCGCGGAAGTCGTCACCGCCCCAATCATTGAGCACCTTCCGGCAGAACTCCTCGCCGTATCCCGCACTGCCACGCGGGTTGGCAGCCAGCACTGCGAGCCCTTGTCCGACCAGCACCTGAAACTCGTGGACGTAACTGTCACCCCAGGCGAGCGACGGCCCTCCATGCACCTCCAAGACCAGGGGGATTTTTGCGCCACCGCTTACCGCCGGGAGATAGAGCCAGCCCTCGATTTCAAGTCCGTCGAAGCTTTTCCATGTGATACGCTTAGGGCGGGCCAGTTGGCGACTGCGCAAAAGAGCATCGTTGACGCCGCTCAATTTGCGGCGGTCGGCACCTTCCCCGCTCATAGCCCACACATCGCCGGGGGTGAACCAGTCGGCGCGAATCATGGCGATGGTCTGTCCATCACTGCTGATGTGCGGGTTGAGGTAGCACCCGTTACCACTGGTGAGCGGCATCACCTGGCCCTGTTCTGTATCAAAGCGCAAGAGATGTACCTGGCCGTTCTGCTGTACCGTCGCCAGCAGTGATACATTGTCGGGGTACCACTGTGGGGAGCTGAAGAAAATGGGATGGACTTCATCGACCAGCAACTGCAGGCAGGTGTAGCTGCGGCTGGTCGAGGTCGCCGGATGAGGTGTGCCTGAGCCGTGCGCGCTGATGATCCAGGGCGAGACGTTCTCCGCCTCGGACGGATCGACGCTGTAGTAGAAGGCCAGGATTTGTCCATCGGGCGACCACTCGGGCAACTGCGCCAGCCCCTCCTCAGGGGTAAGCCGCCTCATCTGCCCGGTCGAGAGCGTCATGACCCACAGCGCCGCGCCGATGCTGAGGTCCGGGTCGGTGCGAAGATTGGCGCAGAAGGCGATCTCTGCGCCGTCGGGCGACCAGCGCGGTGTCAGGAGGTCGTTCGGTTGCGAGGTGAGGCGAGTTGCCGCGCCGGAGAGCGGTTGCAGCCATAGTTGGAGACGCCGCTGATTTTTGTAGCCGATGCCGTCCCACTGCTCATCGAGCCGCGAATAGACGCGCACGGCTGTTTCGCTGTCGAGCGTTGGCTTGTCGTCTTCTTCCTTCCAATAGCCCGAGAGCAGGAAGACCGAGCCATCGGGTCGCCAACTATAATCGACGACGCCGTTGGCGAGCTTGCTTACCTGTCGGGCCTCGCCGCCGCTCAGCGAGAGGATGTAGACCTGCGGCGTGCCTGCCCTGTCGCTCAGGAAGGCCAGAGTGTGACCATCGGGCGACCAGCGTGGCATCGTGTCGTGCCACGTATTCGCGCTGTTGGTCGCTTGCCGGGGCGATTCACCTTTGCCGCCTTTGCTGGAAACGAGCCAGATGGCGCTGCTCGTCGTGTTGGCGACTGCGTGGCTGTGCTGATCGGTAAATGCGACCCACGCGCCATCCGGCGACACCTGCGGTTCGCTGACGATATGAAGGGAGAGCAGGTCATCGATGCCCATCGGCGGCAGTGCAGGCGCGGGCGATGCCGCCTGCGCGGGCAGCGCGACAGCGGGTACCTGCAATGTGGCGGGTGCGGAAGGTTGGGAAGACGTCGATACGACGGCAGACGTGGCCGTCGCGTCATCATCCCCCGGTTGCTGTAATGTGGACATGTCTTCGCGTTCAATCATGTTCCGGCTCCAATCGCGAACACAGCATAGCGAAAATGCTGTTCTCTCTTATGATTCTATTCTATACCAGGATTACGAGAAATGGACAATCTTGTTGTAGCCCGGCGAATTGAGACCTTGTTGAGAAGGTACTCCGACTACCGATATGTGTTATCATAACGATGAAAATGCGAGAGCGCGTGAAAGCATACCAGGAGTATGTCAGGTTCTAAAGGGATGAAGACATGATCGTTAGCGATGTGATGACAACGCGGTTAGTGACGGTAACTGTGGACGATACACTGAGCCACGCCGCGAATCTATTTCGCCAGTACCAGTTTCATCACCTACCGGTGGTGAAAGAAAGCCATACGTTCGGGCCAATAGATACGAAGCACGGGCAACGCCCGGTATTCGAAGGTCTGTTGACCACGCAGGATATCGACATGGCTGCCGCTGTCGGCACCAGCTCCAGCGATATTTTGCACAGACCCTGGCAGGAGCGGCGTGTCGTGGAAGTCATGCACCGTGCTACTATCCGCGTCTCACCGACGACCAGCGTAGCAGCCGCAGCGCAGATTCTGGTGGAGCGAGGGCTGAATTGCCTCCCCGTGGTCGAGTACGAGGCGAGCGAGCAAGCAACGCCGGAGGAGCAAGGAGGGCAGGGCGAGCATACGACAACGCCGGAGGCGCGGCTGGTGGGTTTACTGACGCGCAGCGATCTGCTGATCGCGCTGGCACGCGCGCTGGGAGCCTTCGAGCCGGGAATGCAACTGATTATCCCGCTGCCTACGGGCGACCTTACTCCGCTCGCGCAAACTCTGCAACTGGCGGCGGATCTGCATATCCAGGTACGCAGCATCCTGGCCGCGCCGCTGGAAGGCCCGCTGCCCCTCATGGCGACGATCCGCCTGGGCACCATTCATCCCACACCACTGCTGATACGCATGCAGGAAGCACATATCGACTACACCTTCGCGGATGCGCCATGAGCCGGAAGAAAAGAGAAACAGCTATGCCCAGGGTCAACATTGGGGCGAGAGCACGCCTGGTCTTCGAGCAAGGAGAACTGGCCTACAATTTTGGCGCGGAGCATCCTTTGCAGTCGCGCCGCATCGCATCTTTGCTTGATTTGATGGAGATGTGCGACCTGTGGCACGAAAGCGACGAGTCCACTCGCTTGCCCATGCGATCCGCGACGCGAGAAGAAATTGCCCTGGTGCATTCCGAGGACTATATCGATGCCGTGCTGCGCCTCAGCGAACCCGCGCCTGAAACGGGAGATGAGGAGGACGAGAGCCGCGCGGCTCTCGCGCTGAAGTATGGCTTCGCCGATGGCGATACCCCGGCGCTGCCCGGTATGCACGATGTGACGGCGCGCATCGCAGGCGGGTCGCTCGTGGCGTTGAGCGCGGTGATGGGGCTTCCCAACGGCGGCGCCTTCGACGAGGAGAGCCAGCGCCCGCTGCATGCCTTCCATCCCGCCGGTGGGCTGCATCACGCCTGGGCGAATCGCGCCTCCGGCTTCTGCGTCTACAACGATATCGCGGTTGCGATCGCGCACGTCTTGCGTGCGAGCGAGGCCAAGATTCTCTACATCGACTTCGACGCGCATCACGGCGACGGCGTGCAGCGCGCCTTCTACGATGAGCCGCGTGTCATGACCGTTTCGCTGCACGAGACGGGCCGCTATCTCTTCCCCGGCACGGGTGACGTGATGGAACTGGGCAACGGCCTGGGTCGCGGCTACTCCGTCAACGTCCCGTTGGAGCCGTTCACCGAGGATGATTCTTACATAGAAGTGATGGAGGCGCTGCTCAGGCCGCTGGTTGTCTCGTTCGCCCCCGATGTGATTGTCTCGCAGCATGGATGCGATACGCACAACTGGGACCCGCTGACGCATCTCAGCCTGACCATGCGCGGCATTCAGGCGCAGATCAAACTCGCTCATGAGCTGGCGCACGCCTATTGCGGGGGGCGTTGGGTCGCGCTAGGGGGTGGCGGATACGACCTTTATCGCGTCGTACCGCGCGCCTGGAGCATGGTGTGGGCGGAGATGTCCGGGCAATCCTTGCCGGACAGCCTGCCACTTTCCTGGGTAGAACGCTGGCGACCACTCTGGCAAAGCGTTGAGGAGCAGGAAGCGATCGCGCAACAAGTCATGGGCAAGGCCGACCTGACCTCTACCTTTCCCGAGCGATTCCTGGACCGCGCGGAAGATTTTCCGGCGCAGCCACGGCGCTGGTCGATCAGCAGCGCGAATCGCCATACCGCCGGGCTGGTGCGACATCTACTGGTGCCGTTGCCGATTCGCCATGCTTTCCCATCCATACAGCGCCAGTCGCCCTTTGCCGGACTTTTCGACCTGTTGCACTTGCAGGGAACTGCGACGCCCTCGCGCAGCACAGCCATAGAAACGCGCGCGGGTTCGCTGCTGCTGCGCGACTTCTGCCCACCCTCCCTCGTCGAGCGCCTGACGCCCGATGGTGGACTGCACGCCTTCGCGCGCATCCCCGAACGCGAGCATCAATTGCTCATGAGCATTGCCAGGCGGCCAGACTGCGCCCTGACCATCGCGCATACCACCGAGGGTATTATTGTGGGCGAGGTGACGATTGCTCCCGGCGATGAATGGTGGGAGGGCCTGGAAAACGTCTACGAGATAGCTATTCAGGTCAGCTCAAACTGGCGCGGCCAGGGCGTAGCCAGGCAGCTCCTCGCGTTCGCGCTCGAACTCGATGCACTCGAAGACATGATCCTCTTCGCCATCGGCCTCTCCTGGCACTGGGATACAGAGGGATTAGGTATGAACGTTTTCCGCTATCGCCAGTTGATCGCGCGCCTGTTCGGCTCCCAGGGCTTCGTCGAATACCCCACGACCGAGCCTAATGTCAGCATGGAACCAGCCAACGTCCTGCTGGCACGCATCGGCACGCGCGTCGATCAGCGCGTCGTGAGCCGCTTTTTGAACCGGCTCCTGAGTTCTCCCAATATTTCAGCGATGTAAATCAGGGTGATCTTATGCAAAATGACTTTGCAGGGGCGCAATGTATGGCAACGCTACAGAAGATGCCTCGATTATTTTGTAAAACCTCATCAGCATGAAAAAACAGGTGAGCCAGGGATCTTTCATTCCCAGACTCGCCTGTCGTTTTTTTCTCATAACGGGATAGAGCGCCGAATTACGCATGTGAGCACTCGGTGGTGGCGTAAAGCGAAATAGCCTTACGAGGCGACCTGCTCAGAGATTTTGCCGGTGAGTACCAGCCAGCGCACAAATTCCATACGGCGATTATCGGCGATCGAGCGCTGCTTCTCTTTTTCGTTGATTTCTTTGCGAAGCTGGCTTAAACGCTTCATCTCGCCCTCAGCAAATCCTCCCTTGCGCAGGATTTCACGATCTTCTTTGCGGTCCATGGATTTCTCCTTCACTCGCTGTAAACAGCTACTAAGGCTCCATTGCCAACATGCGTTCAATTCGCCTGAGCAATACCTGCATCGGATACGGTTTGGGCAGATGATCCAGGGTTAACCGGGTCTCGCCCTGGTTTCGCATGTGCCGGCGAACGGTAAATTCCGCGCTAGTTAGCAGAACCGGCGTCCGCGACAGGCTGCGCAGCACCCTGAACACATCCCAGCCAGTCATGCCACCGGATAAATCCAGGTCTAGCAAGACGAGATCAGGAATGGCCTGGTGGATGGCCGAAATGGCCATCTCCCCGCTTGCCGCGATCAACACCGTGTATCCATGAGTAGCTAGAATGCCTGCCTCTAGCCGGGCGAGTGAGGTGTCATCTTCAACCAGGAGGATCTTTCTCAGGATGCCTGACCTCTCTGCTCGCTCATACGGTGCCGATACAACGCCAAACCTACCACTCGATGTGGTTTCATTCAACGTACTAAATGCGCCACCCGGCAGCGAGTTTCTTGCAGCGTCCCTGTCTGGCATCGACTGACATCCTGCTTCCGCAAAATTTAATTGTGTTGCGGTATCACCGCCGGTGCGGTGCGAGAGATTCCGTCTCTCTAAGGAAAAGTGTACACGACGATGGGTGATAATCACGTGAAGAAAAATTCATCCTTGTGAAAATATCGTGAAAATCGAGTCGGCGAAATATCTGTAATGCGGGCGAAATTGGCGGGTGGCTGCTCTTGACTATCGCCAAAAAAACGCTAAAATCTCTATAGATTTGTTTCTGCCGTGGAGATTTACATAATTTCTACCTGCTCCGGCATTTTAGTAAAAACGAGGGAAAACGATGTCGTCTGAGACTGGTGTAGCCCGCTTTATGGCTGCGTGCCACCATATACAGCCCGATGCAACTCCCATCTGGTTCATGCGCCAGGCGGGGCGCTGTCTCGCGGAGTACCGCGAACTGCGCAAACAATACGATATTTTGACGATGGCAAAGACGCCTGAGCTTTGCACCCAGGTCACGCTGATGCCCGTCGAGCAGCTCGGCGTCGATGGAGCCGTGCTGTACGCCGATATCATGCTGCCGCTTGAGGGCATGGGTATTTCGCTGGAAATCGAGCCGGATATTGGCCCCATCATTCATAATCCTGTGCGCACCATGCGCGACGTGGAGCAGTTGCGCGTGCTGGATGCCGAGGAATCCACGCCCTACGTCATGCAGGCTATCCGGCTCGTGCGCAAGGAACTTGAGGGGAAGCAGGCCGTAATCGGCTTCTCCGGCGCGCCGTACACGCTGGCCTGCTATATGATCGAGGGGCGTCCTTCGCGCGACTATGGCATCGCCAAGTCGCTGATGTATGGCCAGCCGCGCGTGTGGGGCGCGCTTATGGAGAAACTGAGCGACGTTGTGACGGGCTACCTGCTGGCGCAGATTCGCGCTGGAGTGGATGTCGTGCAGCTTTTCGATAGCTGGGTGGGCGCGCTCAGCCCCTCCGCGTACCGTCGCTACGTTTTTCCGTATACGCGGCGCATCTTCGAGGCGATCAAACAAACCGGCACGCCTTCGATTCACTTTGGTACCAGCACATCCAGCTTGCTCGAAGCGATGACGGAGGCCGGTGGCGATATCATCAGCGTGGACTGGCGCGTCGATCTGGACGAGGCATGGACGCGCATCGGCCTGGAGCGTGGCATTCAGGGCAACCTCGATCCTACGCTGCTGCTGACGCCCTGGGAGGTGGTCGAGCAGGGTATGAGGGATGTGCTGCACCGTGCTGACAACCGTCCGGGGCATATCTTCAATCTCGGGCATGGCGTACTGGCCACTACTAACCCTGACGTGCTGCGCAGACTGGTGGATGCTGTTCATACTGAGTCGGCACGCCGTTAGCAAACAAGGGAGTACACGAAATGATGACGCCGAAACATCGCGTGGGTGTGATCCTGATGACCTACGGCTCGCCCGCGACCCTGGATGATATCCCTAAGTACCTTGAGAACGTGCGCGGCGGGCGACCCGCAGATGACGCTTTGATCGCCGAGTTCCGGCGGCGCTATGCCTTGATCGGCGGCTCGCCTCTACTGCGCATCACGCGCGAGCAAGCGGCGGCGCTGCAAGATGAACTGAACGGGCGGCAGACGGGCATCGATTTCCACGTGGTAGCCGGAATGCGCTTCGCTCAGCCCTTTATCGCCGATGTCGCGCCAGAGGCCGCCGGAGGTGCGCAGCAGGTGATTGGCCTGATTATGTCGCCTCAATATTCGCCCATCATCATGAGTGGCTACGTGCGCACCCTGGAAAACGCCGTGGCCGACTTGCGGCGACCCGATCTCGACCTGAAAATTGTCGAGGACTGGCATCTCCAGCCGACCTTTTTACAGGCGCTGGCCGAGCGCGTGCAGCAGGCGCTCAACCGCCTGCCCCCCGACTTGCGGGAGCGCGTGCCGGTGCTGCTGACTGCCCATAGTATGCCCAAACGGGTGATTGAGAAGGAGCCGGGGTATATCGATGACCTGAAGGAGACGGCTGCCCGGGTGGCCGCTCTGGTGGGCCTGCCGCCGGAACGCTGGATGTTCTGCTACCAGAGTGCCGGGCATACGCCGGAGGAGTGGCTCAAGCCCGACTTCGCCGATGTTATGCCCGAACTGCGCGCCGCCGGACATACACACGTGCTGATCGCCCCGGTGCAGTTCCTGGCGGATCACCTGGAAATCCTCTACGACATCGAGATTGGGGCGCGAGAGCAGGCCGAGGCGGCGGGCATCCAGTTCGCGCGCACCGAGTCACTCAATACCTCGCCGCTGTTCATCCAGGCGCTGGCCGATGTAGTTTTGCAGACGATGGGGCACAAGTAATATGTGGATTGCCGTTGTTGGCGTCGATCACGCCACCGCGCCCATCGCGCTGCGCGAGCGGCTGGACTGCGCGCCCGAGCAGGCACGCGCGCTGCTGGCGAAAGCGCGCGAGGTCGTGCCTGAATGCATCCTGATCTCGACCTGCAACCGCGTAGAACTTTACGCCGCCGGTGTGGGCGCGCTCGAAGATCGCACATCCGGTGAACTGCTGTGTGTGTTGAGTGAGGTGCGCAGTGTAGGCATGGACGAGCTAGAGGAGCATTCGTATTGCTACAACGGCAGAGAAGCAGTATCACATCTTTTTGAAGTGGCCTGCGGGCTGCGCTCAAGCGTGCTTGGCGAAGCGCAGATTCAAGGACAGGTGGCGGCCTCGCTCGAACTGGCGCAGGCTGGCGGTTTCGCCGGGCCAATCACCTCGGCGTTATTTCGGGCCGCGTTGGTGACGGGCAAGCGCGCTCGCAGCGAGACGGGCATCAGTCGCAGCGCCGCGTCCGTCAGCCATGTCGCGGTGCAGGTCGCGCGCCAACTCTTCCCCCGTCTTGGCGAGGCCAGCGTGCTGCTGCTCGGTTCGGGCGAGATGAGCGAACTGGCAGCGCGCAACATGCGCGACAATGGCGCGAAACGGCTGCTTATCCTCAATCGCACGCTGGCACACGCCGAGGAGTTGGCGCGGCGCTACGAGGCGGCATGCAGGCCATTCGAGGAATTAGCCGAGGCGCTTGCAGAGGCCGATATCGTCATCAGTTCGACGCACGCTCCATACGCACTTATTACGAGCGAGCTGGCACAGGCGGCCATGCAGAGGCGTGCGGGACGCCCCTTGCTGCTCATCGATATCGCGTTGCCACGCGATGTCGATCCTGCTGTTGGCAAACTGCCAGGAATCCACCTGTATAATTTGGATGACCTGCGTGCCGGGGTCAGCCGGGGATTGCAGCAGCGCGAACAAGAAGTGGCGCGCGTGCAGGCGATCATTGGCGAGCAGGTGACGGCGTTCGCAAGCTGGCTGCGCTCGCGCGCTGTCGCAGGTGTCATCGGCGACCTGCGACAGCGCGCCGAGACGCTGCGGCAGCAGGAACTCGAACGCACCTTGCGACAGCTTTCCTCCACCTTGTCGGAACACGATTTGCACGCTATTCGCGAATTGAGCGCGAGTCTGACCAATAAGCTCTTACACACGCCTACCCTGCGCCTGAAGGCGGCCGCGTCGGCGGGTGATGAACAGGCATACCTTGAAGCGTTCGGCTATTTTTTTGATGTAGAATTGCAACATGATGAAACAACTTACGATTGGGACGCGCGCCAGCAAACTGGCCCTGACACAGACGCAGATGACCGTTGAGTCTCTGAAGAGGCGCTGGCCCGACTTGCAGATCACGCTCGAACACATCCATACCAGTGGTGATCGCAATGCCGAAGTACCCCTGACGCAAATCGGCAGCGACGGCGTCTTCGTGGCAGAGATCGAACGCGCGCTGCTGGATGGGCGCATCGACCTGGCGGTGCATAGTCTGAAAGACCTGCCGACCGCCCAGCCAGGCGGCTTGCGCATCGCAGTGGCGGGACCGCGCGAGGATGTTCGAGACGTGCTGGTGTTCGGCTCGCACGAGTATATCGATGCTGAGGATTTCCAGGAGCAATTGGCGCGTATCTCGCTGCCGCTGCGCATCGGTACGTGCAGCCTGCGGCGCACAGCACAGGTTCTTGCCATTTGTCCCGATGCGCAGATATTGCCGCTGCGGGGCAATGTAGATACGCGCCTGCGCAAGCTCGATGCCGGTGAGTACGACGCCATAGTGCTGGCCGCAGCCGGGTTGCACAGGCTTGACCTGGCCGCGAAACTGGCGGGTCGCATGAGTTATTTTCACATCGAGGTTATGATGCCCGCGCCCGGCCAGGGCGCGCTGGCGCTGGAGGTGCGCGATGAGCCGGAAATCCTTGCCTTGATTGCTCCTCTCGTCAATGCAGAGGTGCAGGCCGCCACATGCGCCGAGCGCATGTTTATGCGCCGCCTGGGGGCTGGTTGCTACCTGCCCGTCGCCGCTTACGGCGAGATGGCCGGTGGCACGCTATCGCTGCGGGGCCGCGTCATCAGCCTGGATGGACGCCGCCAGGTCTCCGTGCAGCGGCGCATCCCCTGGACGGAACAAAGCACTTTCGCCGACGCCGAACAACTCGGACTGCAACTCGCCGAACTTGCTCTTTCCAGGGGAGCAGGCAACATCATCGCGGAGATTACGCCTGAATCACAGTCTCCTTTATCAACGCAGCTACAGGAGGACCCTTGCGATCGCACTTCGACATCTCCGCTGCAAGGCAAACGAGTCCTGGTGACGCGCGCGGGCGAACAGGCCGCCGCGTTCAGCGACAGGCTTGTCGCGCTGGGGGCTATCCCCGTCGAGTTCCCGACCATTCGCATCGAGCCACCCGGTGATTGGCAGCCGTTCGATGTAGCGGCGCGGCGGCTCTTCGCACCAGCGCGCGAGCCGTACTACGCCTGGCTGGTCTTCACCAGCGCCAACGGGGTAAGTAGCTTTTTCGAGCGCATCAACCACCTGGGGTACGCTGTTTCCGCTTTGGACGCCCTGAAGATCGCCGCCATTGGTCCATCGACCGCCGCGACGCTGGCGCGCTACGGGCTGCAGGCCGCGCTCGTGCCGGAGCGCTTTGTGGCGGAAGAGTTCATTGACGCGCTTATCGCGGATGCCAGCCGGCGAGGCGAGACGCTGGCTGGAAGGCGGGTGCTGCTGGCGCGGGCAGCCGAGGCGCGTGACGTGCTGCCCACCCGGCTTGAGCAGGTCGGCGCGCACGTGGACGACGTGGCCGTCTATCGTAACATGCCGGTAGCAGGAGACGACGGGCAAGGCCGCGAGGTAATGCGCCTGCTGCGTAATTGCCAGCTTGATATAGTGACCTTCACCAGTTCATCCACGGTGCGCAACTTTACACAGTGGCTGGCGGAGAAAGACAATGCTGGTAAAGGCCTCGGCCTGGTAACGGATAGTCCTCGCCTGCAAATCGCCTGCATCGGCCCCGTCACGGCGCGCACTGCCCGCGAACTTGGCCTACCCGTCCACATCGAGTCCAGGGTATCGACCATCGACGGCTTGATAGAAGCAATCATACATAATCGCACGTAGGGACGCGATTTATTGGCCAGTACGTTCACCATTCAGAGGGAGCAAACATGACGGAACAAATCACAGTACCGCACACACAACCTGCTGCCGCGCAGGGCAAAGCGAAGCAGCCGCGCCAGCTGGTGCGCTTCACTTTCTACAAGCTCGACCCGCAGTGGTACAGGCTCTCCACCGAGACGCGCCAGCAGGGCAGACAAGAACTGGCGAGCATCTTCGCGGAGTTCGAGCAGCGTACCCTCATGCGCAGCTATAGCCTGTACGGGCTGCGCACCGATTGCGATTTCATGCTGTGGCAAGCCACCTATGATCTCGATGACCTGCAAGCGGTCAGCAGCCGCGTTCGTCGCAGTGTGATGGGGCCGTATGTGAGCGAGACGCATGCCTTCCTGTCGATGACGAAACGCTCGGTCTACGTCGGCAAGCAGGCACGCGGCAGCACGCACGACCCGCGCCTGGTCATCGAGCCGTCTGACAAGAAGTACCTGTTCGTCTACCCGTTTGTGAAGACGCGCGCGTGGTACGCCTTGCCTCTGGAAGACCGCAAGCGCATGATGAACGAACATATCCGCGTCGGCACAACCTATCCGTCGGTGAAGCTCAACACAACCTATTCGTTTGGCCTGGACGACCAGGAGTTCGTAGTAGCATTCGAGACCGATGAGGTGGCCGATTTCCTCGACCTGGTGCAGGAACTGCGCGAGACCGAAGCCAGCATATATACGCTGCGCGATACGCCTATGTTCACCTGCGTCTCGCAATCGCTTGATGAGATTTTTGAAGCGTTGGGGATATAGAATTGGGGTCGCACATGCAGGATATGCAGGATATACAGGATATGCAGGATATGCAGCACACCGAAGAGCAAGACCTGAACCTGTCGCGCTCCCACGCGCTTTTCGAGGAGGCGCAGCGTTTGCTGCCTGGGGGGGTGAACAGCCCCGTGCGCGCCTTTCGCGGCGTGGGAGGCGAGCCGGTCTTTATCGAGTCAGCCGAGGGGCCGTATCTCTACGATGTCGATGGTAATAGCTACCTTGATTACATCCAATCGTGGGGGCCGATGATCCTGGGCCACGCCTTCCCGTCCGTTGTGGCGGCGGTGACGGAAGCGGCGCTGCATGGCTTCAGTTTCGGTGCGCCCAGCCAGGCCGAAAGCGAACTGGCGAAGCTGGTCATCGAATGCGTGCCGTCGATCGAGATGGTGCGCTTCGTCAATTCGGGTACGGAGGCGACCATGAGCGCGCTGCGGCTGGCACGAGCCTTCACGGGTCGCAAGAAGCTCGTCAAGTTCAGCGGCTGCTATCACGGACACGCCGATATGCTGCTGGCGCAGGCCGGTTCCGGCGTGGCGACGATGGGCTTACCCGACAGTCCCGGCGTGCCGCCGGAAGCCACGCAGCATACCCTGCTCGCTCCCTTTAACGATAGCGTCGCGGTAGAGTCGCTGTTTCGCGCCCATCCCCAGCAGATCGCCGCCATCATCGTAGAACCGGTGGCGGCCAACATGGGTTTAGTGTTGCCCCAGCCCGGCTTCCTGGAACGCCTGCGCGAACTGGCAACGCAGCATGGCGCGCTGCTGATCTTCGACGAGGTCATCACCGGCTTTCGCGTCGCGCTCGGCGGAATGCAGGAACGCAC
Organism: uncultured Chloroflexia bacterium; assembly: GCA_963731975.1. Taxonomy (GTDB): domain Bacteria; phylum Chloroflexota; class Ktedonobacteria; order Ktedonobacterales; family Ktedonobacteraceae; genus CAVSXS01. Next base: position 1,044,413 of record CAVSXS010000001.1, read on the forward strand.
TGGCATTCTGCCTGACCTGACCTGCCTGGGCAAGATCGTCGGCGGCGGCCTGCCGGTGGGAGCCTACGGTGGGCGGCGCGAGATCATGCAGCATGTCGCGCCGCTTGGGACGATGTACCAGGCAGGGACGCTCTCCGGCAATCCCCTGGCGATGGCCGCTGGTATCGCCACGCTAACAGAGCTGCGCAAGCCGGGCCAGTACGAGCGGCTCGAACACAAAGGGCAAGCGCTGGAAGAGGGCATGAGGCGCGCAGTACGTGACGCGAGTATCGAGGCACAATGCGCGCGTATCGGCTCGCTGTTCGGCCTGTTCTTCACCGCGCAGCCGGTAATCGACTATGCCAGCGCTAAGACCTCAGATACCGCGCGTTACGCGCGCTACTTCTGGCATATGCTGAGGCGCGGCGTCTACCTGCCCCCCTCGCAGTTCGAGTCGGTCTTCATCTCGCTGGCGCTTGAGGACGACATGATCGAAGAGACCGTACAAAAGGCGATGGAGGCCATGCATCGTATGAATGTCTAATACGTGAGGATGGCGCATCACAAAAACGTAGGGGCCGGTTTAACAGATATCTGATATGCAACGATCTAAGAGAGGAGCATGACGATGGCGAATTTTCCCACGATACGGATGCGGCGAAACCGCCAGAACGAACAAATGCGCGGCCTCGTGCGCGAGACACATCTTGAAACGAAGCAGTTGATCTACCCACTGTTCATCGCTGAGGGGTTGCACGAGCCGCGCGAGATCAACGCCATGCCAGGCATTATGCAGTGGCCGGTAGAGCAGGTCGAGCGCGAGGCAACGCGCGCCGCCAACCTGGGCATTCCGGCGGTGCTGCTCTTCGGCATCCCTGACGAGAAGGACGAGGTCGGCTCGCAGGCGTATGCCCCGCGCGGCGTGATCCAGGAGGCCATACGTCGTCTCAAGACCAGCGTGCCGGAGATGCTGGTTATCACCGACGTATGTCTTTGCGAATACACCAGCCACGGACACTGCGGCGTCATCAAGCAGGGTGACGTGCAGAACGACGAGTCGCTGGCGCTGCTGTCGCAGATGGCGCTGTCGCACGTCGAGGCTGGCGCAGACATCGTCGCGCCCTCGGACATGATGGACGGGCGCGTGGGAGCCATCCGGCGAGCGCTGGACGAGCAGGGTTTCAGCGGAACACCCATCATGGCCTATTCCGCTAAGTACGCGTCGGGTTTCTACGGTCCGTTCCGCGAGGCCGCCGGGTCGGCGCCGCAGTTCGGCGACCGCTGCTCGTACCAGATGGACCCCGCCAACGTGCGCGAAGCTCTGCGCGAGATCGACCTGGACATCGCGGAGGGAGCCGATATCGTGATGGTCAAGCCCGCGCTGGCCTACCTCGACGTGATTCGCCGCGTGCGCGACCACTGCGACCTGCCCATCGCTGCCTACAACGTGAGCGGCGAGTATTCCATGCTCAAAGCCGCCTCCATGAACGGCTGGATCGACGAGCGCCGCGTCACCATGGAGGTGCTGACCGGCATCCGCCGCGCCGGAGCAGATATGATTATCACGTACTTCGCGCCCGATGTCGCCGGGTGGCTGCGGGAAGAATAACTGGTCTGGTGCGCCTTCTCAGGCTTATCGAGGGGGATAAGCTGTCACGAATATTCTAGAGCTTATCCCTTAATGTAGTGTCTTCGGCGCGATATGATTTTATTCCTCTATTGTTAAGTCGAAATGATGTCGTTTCTGCTTTGCTTTTAGCTTGAATGAAAGTTAAACCCCCTAATGTAGGATAGATGCGTCTTTTGAGCGAAATCGGAACTGGTTTTTTAACTATCATTTGTACTTTTCTGAACATAGTGAGCTCGTATTGCCTCGGCGTGTGCCTCGAGATCTAAAGCCTCAGCCGCGCGCTTTGTCCGCCGCAACAGAAGAGCATATTCAACTAGTATATTTGCTAATTGAGGATGAGGTTCTTCTACGCCAAAAGACTTCTCATAGATCTTCACTGTACGCTCGTAGAAAAGCTCTGCCTTCGAGTACTTACGCTCTTGAAAATAGAGAATCCCTAACCTTCTGAGAACATGAGCCACCTGATAATGCTCTTGACCTAGTGTCTTTTCTCTGATTGCCAATGCACGTTGATAGAGTGGCTCCGCTTTATGGTTATTATTCTGAGCATGAAAGATAAAAGCGAGAGTTATAAGGCAATCAGCTATATCAGTGTGTTTTGGACCCAGGGCCTTCTCCATTATCCGTAATGCATGCTGAGCATGTGATTTTGCTTGAATGTATTTACCTTGTTTGTAAAGGATAAATGCTAATTGGTCAAGACTTCTAGCGGTATCGATATGTTCTTGCCCGAGTAGCTTTTCTCGAATTGCTAACGCTTGTCGCGCTAACTGCTCGGCTTCGGAGAGATCTCCAAGATCAGATTTCGTACTTGCCAGGCTGTTAAAACTTGAAGCTGTATCAGGGTGTTCTTGTCCCAGCAGCTTCAAATGTATCGCTAGCGCTTCTAGACCGAGTTGCTCACATTCAGAAATCCTGCCTTGTGTACTATATATTGTCTGCAAGCAAGCAATACTACGAGCCGTATCGAGATGTTCTCGTCCAAGCGCCTTTTCGCGTATTGCAAGTGCATGCTGCATAAGTGATTCGGCCTGTAGAACTTTCCCCAGATCTAAGTTGACTAACCCCAGGTCGTGGAGGCTTTCAGCCACCTTTGGATCTTCTTGACCTAGTATCTTCTCTCTGATTGTCAATGCACTCTGCAAGAGTGATTCTGCTTGAGTGTACTTATCTTGATTACTATAAATCACTCCTAATAAATTAAGCGTCTGAGCTACCTCAAAATTCTCTAGTCCCAATAATTTTTCTCTGATCGTCAAAGCCTTCTGTAGGAATAGCTCGGCTTCTGCATACTGTGATCAATTCCATAAATAATAACCGACTTTATAGAGCAAATCTGTCGCTTCTAGAAACTCCATGTTCCAGCGCTCAATAAGAGTTCTACTTAAATGCGCATGAGGAAGATACAGTTGACAAAGAGACCAAGTCGAGAATTCGACTTCTGGAAATGCGCGATTAACGGCTCGCACAGATCGCTCTGCCCACTGCCGTTGTGCTTCTTCCTCCATCTCTTCCCTCAGCGCAGTTTGCACTAGACGATGAACAGTAAGCGTTCTCGCGTTGGAATCTCGACGCACGAGAGAGAATTTTAAAAGTTCTTCAATGGCCTCGTTCAGTTTGATTGGGTCGGTGGCAATGATCTGAAGACCAGCACTGAGATCGGATATCTCTTTGCGGATAATTCCTTCAGGAATCGCATCGGGATAGAGGTTAGCGCAGAGCCGTAATAGGTCAGCAGCGCTTGTATTCGCTTGCTTCACCTTTGCGAAAGATAGTGACCAAGTTGTGGTGACCGGTTCTGGATGACCGGCTGCCTGTCTTCCGCGCCGTTTCAAGAGTTCTCGCTGTTGGATTTGGAAGAGTTCTAAATAACCAGGCAGACCAAGGTTGGTTTCCTCGATATAGGCTCCAGCTTGGTCGATTCCAAGTGGAAGCCCACCCAAAGACTGCGAAATTTCCTCGGCATGCGTAAGATCAGCATCCGAAACTTCGTCAAGTAGAGCATCTTGTTTGATGATATTCGCTCTTCGGAGAAGCAATAAGGCACCTTCCTCTTGTGTCATCGTTTCAATCTCCACTCGTCGCGCCCATCCACTCATTGCCTGGATGCGGGTCGTTAGTAGAATATGGCCTTTGTTTTCGGTGGGGAGGAAGTTACTTATCATTTCTAAGTCTTCAACATTGTCAAGAATTAACAGCCAGTGAGTATTATTGATCAGCCAATCCTTGAGACGATCAATAATTTGTCGCTGGTCCTTCATACTCCTCTCGGTTAGTTCCAAGAGCTCTGAAATAACCATGTAGTCCGAAGAAAGTGTATCTTGTGATTCTGCTCGTGCCCATAGCACGGCTTCGTACTCATCACGATAGAGGTAAGCGTACTCAACGGCTGTCTGGGTCTTGCCAACTCCACCCAGCCCACTCAATGCTTGGGGAAGCTTAGCTGCTCTTCCCTTCCCTTCTCTAAACATTTCATAAACTTGGTCAAGAATTTCTTCTCGACCAGTGAAGAAAGGATTGCGCTTAAAAGGAACATTCCAATATGGTGCTGGAATCTTTAGGATTTCCTGCTGGAGGGTGTTAGAAGTTACTATGTCGCTGACAGCTTTTGTAGAAGAGGTGGTAGGAACTGTTAGTTCCTTAACGACTCTGCGAATACCTTTTGCGACATTTAAGAATGCTTCGTCACGATTATTCCAACGGGTGATGGCCTTTCCATCTGAGGGAAGTGCTTTGAGCTTGCCAAATAGAGCACTTTTCCAATCGGCTGGACGCAGAATAATAGGAATAACATGCGCTTTTCCACTTTCATGTCGTTCCATAGCACGCTGCATTTCAATACTGTAACAATAGTCTGAAGCGATAAAATCTGGACTGATGAGTAGCAAGATAATTCTTGCTGAATTCAAATGTGTGAGTATCTCATTTTCCCACTCTTTACCCGCAGTAATTTTATGATCATGCCATTCGGCAATGAGTCCATCTCTCTTCAAAAGGCTTAGTTGCTTGTCTAAGGCTTTCCTTAAGCGTTCGTCTTCATGAGCATAGGAGTAGAAAATCTCGAGTGCGTTCGTGGATGCTGACGTTGAGGACATAATTCTACCTCGCTTTCAACCATGTAGCTCTATCTCTTGAATTCGAGCAACAGTATAACTTACTTAAAGATTTATATCAAGCATTTGGTAAGAACAGCAGATCTCATTGTAGGTTCGATGGATGGATTGGGGTGATAGCGTTCGCTGACGTTCGTCGGTGTTCTCCTGATGCTCCCCAGACAGCTTTGACGCACTAACTGCTCTTATTAGCCTTACTGTAGGTTTAGAGCAAATTACAATTCCTTTTCTCCAGATTTAGGAAAGGGAGAAATCACTTTTATCTCTGCTGGATACACAGTGATCAGTTTCTCTCAGTTGCAATTAGGAAACTACGACCTTGAGGAATAAAACAAAGCTCAGTGCAATGCCGAGAGAGGATCTTACGTGTAGTGTTCACGATTGTTCGTAGAAGCTCTCACCAGCGTTTTCACTACGATCGAGGGTAGTTCTGCGGTGGCTGTGGTGGCTGAGGAGGCAGATTAGAGCGTGGCGCATATTGTGAATATTGCTGAATACTGGCAGGTGTGGTGGGACCGGCTATCAGGTAAATAAGCAAAGCAATCCCATGAAAGATGAACAAAAGCACAAACCAGACCCATTGCTGCAAGCGAGCCAGATTGACCAGCGCCCCAATCCAGGCAATCAGGTACGGAATCCCCGCCAGAGAAGCAATGATCACGCCAATAATAAAGAGTGTTAAATTGCCAAAGCTCACGATTTGGCCAGTCGTTGAGTTTCCATAGGTGGTCGTGGCAAAGGTGCTGCCAACGACACCCGCGACGATCAAACCGGCGCCAACAACGCCCATAATTACACTGAGTATGAAGAGGATGCTGATGGTGCTTTTACGCATAGGATACCTCCAATAAACGCGATCGTAATGATAACGGTGGTATCTGTGGAATGATGCATATTTCAACATGGCATTCTATCTCATTCATTATACCACGGATAGTATCTCGGATATACGCAATAGGATGGAGATCCGCGTTGATGCAAACCTGGTCGAAGACACGATGATATGCTACTCTTTGAGAGAGCAAACCGAATAACTACTATCAGGGAGGTAAGCTATGTCGACACTACCGTTCCGGCAGGCCGCATGATGATGCAAATGCTCGGGGCTTTTGCAGAGTACGAGCGCGCCATGATCCGGGAGCGCACACAAGCCGGTCTCCGCCACGTGCATGAGCAGGGCCGAAGAAGCGGGCGAAAACCGAAGCTGTCGAAGGCAATGTCTGTCCAGCATTGGGAAATCCCGGAAAGGTGTTCGCCTTCGCCGGAATGAGTCCCACACGTAGCTAGTAGCGCTGGACAACACAATGGCGGGCAGCCTCAGGATTGGGCGACTTCGGGTGGCCAGCTCGGAACTTCGATACCGAATTGCTGGGCGTACTCCGAATTGAGCCGAAGCCAACCGAACTTCATCGCCTCGCCAGCAACGATGCGGCCGACGGGAGTTCCGCCGAGAAGGTGATCCAGAACATCGAAACAAATGTGCCACCCGGCAGCACCCATTGAGATGAAGCGACGATCGATGTCGTGCCATAGCGTCAGGCGCGTGCCGCCACTAAAGGCTTCGAGTTCCCACCGGATATCGTTGCCACCCCAGTTGTACTCAAGCACCTTGGGAGCGTCGGCTCGCGTCACTCTTGTTTCGGAAACCTGCGGCGTGGGCGCTCCCACCGTGGTGAGCTTCACCGTGGTTCCAACCGTACCCAGGCTCCCATCGGCTTCAAAGGGAGCCCACTCGCGCAGATGCGCCGGGTCGGTAAGCGCCTGCCAGACTTTTTCCGGCGAGTGGCGCAGCTCTCTGACGAGAATGAGCGTCCACTTCTCTCCGTCCTTTCGTACCTGCGCCCCGCTGGCCGGACCCGGTGTGTACTGCTCGCGATCGGTCATCGTCTTCTCCTTGTCTTCCTTTTCGTTGGTGTTGATTGATCCATGTGGTCGAGGTGGCGTTCGAGAGCATCCACGTGAGCGAACCAGAACCTACGGAACGGAGCCAGCCAGGCATCCACCTCCTGAAGTGGTTCAGGTTTCAGCCGGTAGAGTCGGCGCTGTGCGTCCACTGTGGATTCCACGAAACCAGCCTCGCGCAGCACGCGCAGGTGCTTTGATACGGTCGGCTGCGGCATACGAAGCTGACGCGCGATCTCTCCAACCGACTGTTGTGACGAGACCAGGAGGCTCAATATCGCGCGGCGGTTTGGCTCCGCAATGATTTCGAACACAGATTCCACCTGAACAGCCACCCTTAATAGCGTGCCAGCTGGGTGAGCTGAATGAGGTTGCCGCAGGTGTCGTTCAGCATCGCAATGGTCGAGGCGGTCACGTCGGTGGGCGGCATCGTGAACTCGGCACCGAGGGCCTTGATCCGCTCGTAGTCGCCCTTGACGTCGTTGGTGTAGAACATGGCCGCGGGCTGGCCCTGTTGAAAGATCGCCTGCTGATACGCCTTGGCCGCGGGGTTGTCGTTCAGTGCCAGCTGCAACTCAGTGCCGTCCGGCTCCTCGGGCGAGGCCACGGTCAGCCAGCGATATGGACCCTGCCTGACATCGGCCTTCTTGGCAAAGCCCAGTACCTCGGTATAGAAGCGCAGTGCCTTGTCCTGGTCGTCCACAAAAACACTTGTGAGCTTGATTTTCATTTCGTTTCTCCTTTTTCACGTTCGCTATTTGGGCCGCGTCGTCTTCTCTTTGTCTTCCTTTTCGTTGGTGTTGATTGATCCATGCGGTCGAGGTGGCGTTCGAGAGCATCCACGTGAGCGAACCAGAACCTACGGAACGGAGCCAGCCAGGCATCCACCTCCTGAAATGGTTCAGGTTTCAGCCGGTAGAGTCGGCGCTGTGCGTCCACCGTGGATTCCACGAAACCAGCCTCGCGAGGCGGTTCGGCTCCGCAATGATTTCGAACATAAATTCCACTCTCTTAGTATACTCCACAGAGCATATACGTGTCAAGGTATATACAGGCAAGGGGGCATCCTTCCAGCCATGCCAACGCTCATGATGACGGTGGGCGGTATTGATGAGAAGCCGGTGCTCGTTGATGGGCACATCGCCATGCGGTAAGAATGGTGAAGAACGGAAGGAGAGAAGAGCATGTCATCGTTTACAAGAGAACAACTCTTACCGGGGCTAGCCTGCAAGGACCATTCACTCTATAGGCAGTTTCGCAGAGATGTTGATAAAAGTCAGAGCTTTAGCTATGAAGCGCTTGACTCGTCAGGTACTGATATTGTTACTGCAAAAGCTCTACGGCGTTCATACCCAGGGAAGTCATATTGAATTTGATGGATGAATACAGTATGAACAAACAACTGTTCACTGGTGCCGGTAGACGTGTTACCTTGCTGGTATGTAGCGTCTTGCTTGCAGTCGTAGTGTTTGGCATAATAATCAAATCTGTCTCTACCGGCACAGGATCATCTGCTTCAGGTATACATTCTGGACCGCCGCCGCCCTCTGCCAGTACGACCGCGAACTCGCCGGTTCTGGTAGTATCATCTCAATCAAGAACTCCTACGGCTGCCCTGACACCGAAACGAACAGGAACGCCTCCCTCTTCCACTACCCCACCTGCCGCACTTACGCCCCCAGTCTATCCTTCGGCCCCCGCGGGATCTGCAAGCATCTATTATGGCGTGCATGTCGCGTCCGATTCGCTTTCTGCTGTTAGCGCTTTTGAAGAAGACGCGGGTAAGGCTGTTTCTATCGTCATGTGGTATCAGCAATGGGGGCTGACGGATGGATGGCAATATTTGCAGCCGACCTGGATGAGCGCCGTACGTTCTCACGGATCTATTCCCCTGGTAACATGGGACCCTGAAGACCCCTTCAACGCGAGTCCGAACCAACCCACCTATATGCTTCAGAATATCATCAATGGGGACTTTGATGTCTATATCACACGCTGGGCGAAGGACTCGAAAGCGTGGGGGCATCCGTTCTTCCTGCGCTTTGCTCATGAAATGAACGGGAACTGGAATCCATGGTCGGAGCAGGTAAATGGAAATAAACCAGGGCAATTTGTGCTTGCCTGGAGGCATGTGCATGATATTTTCACACGCTTGGGAGTGAGCAATGTCACCTGGGTATGGTCTCCCAATATCGATTATTCCACCAGCACACCATTGCAGGAACTGTATCCAGGTGATGGGTACGTGGACTGGGTGGGCATGTCGGGCTACAACTGGGGTAATGTAAGTGGGCATGTCTGGCAGTCATTCGCTTCGGTCTTCTCGCAGACCTATAACGATCTGCTCGCCATTACAGCGCGGCCTATCATGATTTCTGAAACTGCTTCGACCGAACAGGCCGGCAACAAGGCAGGCTGGATTAGCGACGCGTTCGTCACACAGTTGCCACAGCATTTTCCCCGCATTCACGCCTTCGTCTGGTTCAACGAGTCGAAGGAGACGGGCTGGCAAATCGAATCGTCTGCCAGCGCTCAGGCTGCTTTTGCAGCAGCTATTTCATCCGGGATGTATGCCTCAAATACGTTTGCAGGGCTTACTGCGACCCCGATTCCTCCACTTTGATCTCTGGGAGCTTACGTGCCAACGCACAACTACGCACAGCTTAGAGCCTCCATTACCGGCAAGATTGTGGATTTCTATATGTCTTCGCCCCTCTTTCAAAGCACATCAATTTGTATCACCATGGATATTGATGAGCTTGTACGCCTGCTTAACTTTATCAGGTACTTTGGTACCGAAAGCAAGGTACCAGGCAGCGCAATTGTGACTCGGATTGCCGCACCGCGTTATAGGCAATGGGGGAAGTTACACAGGCCTTGTGCCGGAGCATATGTTCCAGAATGCGCGTATGCTATCTTGTTTTAAGTCACGAAGATAGAGATATTTGCATGTATGAATACAAACGCCTGACAATACCTTCACTTGCGAAGGAGACCACACTTCACAAAGCGGGCTTTTTTTCAAAGGCTCGCCTTGCCTCACAGGATAGTGAAGAGGATCAGATAACGCTTGATCTACCTGTAACGTTACTTGATCTACCGGTTACGTCATTTGAGCATCAATCGATCCACCTGGGTGATTCGCGGGACGATGTAGAGACCATAGAGGACTTTGAGGACTTTGATGGCTTCGAGGATCACATAACGCTTGACCTGCCAGCGATGCCCTCTCGCTCCAATAGCCATCAGATAAGCCCGTTTCTCACGATTCCTTTCACCCCACGCCCAACGCAGTCCAATGGACATGTCATCAGCGATAATGTCAGTACGTTTCCAGTTCTTCCATCCATCCCAAGCCCAACTCAGGTCAATGGACGCAACGGGAGCAAACTGGCGGCATCTCAACCTGACGTCGCCAGCTTAGTAACGGATCCTCAATTGGATGCAATTGTTGACGCGCTCGTAGAACAGATGACACATCAAGCGGCGTGGGAATCGCTCGCCGTCTCAGCCACACAGTCGAAAGGCAAAGCTGCTTCAAAATGGGCTTTCTTTCTTGAATTACCACACCTGCTGGTTTATATCATCGGGGCTTTCGCGATAGTCGGTCTCTATTTGATAATTCCATTGTTAAACCTGTTGAATGCGACCGCCCCTGGCAACATGAATACATTGCTCATGGCGCTTGGTATCATAGCTCCAGCTGAACTGCTGGTCTGTTTTATCCTGGCGAGAACTCTTCCTCGGGGGAAGGTGAAAAAGAGGAGTAGCGTTGCGCAACCTTGATACGTTACTCGAATGGGGAAAATACCTGGGATACCCGCTTGTTGTGTTAATCAGCCTGATTGGTATCCGTTTTCTTTTCTACTTTCAGAGCTTTTTCTTGCACTGGTCGCGCTATCGCCAGGTGAAAAGCGTGACCAATGATGATATACGAGCGCTGCCATTTTTCCCCTTCATCAAAATACAAATTACGACGCGTGGGTCTCCTGGCAGCACGGAAGTTATCCGGCGGGGTATTGCGAATGTGCTTGCGCTTATCAGCGAAGCGCCGGATTTGTACAGGCAGAATCTGAACATAGAGATCATTACCGAGTCACATGAACAGAAGCTCATTCTAGAACATGATTTCAGCCAATCGCCCATTCCATTACAGGTATTCGTGCTTCCTCCCCCTGAGCACTACCAGACGCCCAACGGCACCAAACTGAAAGCTCGGGCGCTCCATTATATGGTGGAATTGCGGCGGAGAGGTTTGAATCGCAGGCCAGGAAAGACGTTCATCGTGCATTATGACGAAGAAAGTGTCATGGAGCCGGGTGAACTGAGAAAGCTTATACGCTACCTCGCAACCACCGAGAAGCGTTTAACTGAGGGGCCGATTTACTATCCCCTCGAATACGGAGATGCCAGCGTTTTTTGCCGCGCGATGGAGGCAAATCGCCCTATTGGGTGTTTTGAGTGCCGTGAGGTGATGGAAAGTGGAACGCCGTTGCATCTGCATGGCTCAAATCTTGTAATCGAAGAAGAGTTAGAGAACGATCTCGGCTGGGATATCGGCAACCTGGATGGACAGCCATTCATTGCTGAAGATTATGTGTTCGGCGTACTGGCGTATTTGAAACAAGGGCCGCAAATTTTTGGCTGGCATGGCTGCGTCATGCTGGAGCAACCGCCTTTTTCTCTCAAGAGCGCTTTCAAGCAGCGCTATCGCTGGATTATCGGCGTGCTGCAAGGAATGACGTTGATGGGAAGAATGCCAGAATTTCGCACGCTCTCTCGAAAGATGCGCTTTCACCTGGTTTGGGGAACACGCTATCGTGTTTTGACCTTCGCGTTTGGTTTGCCTGCTGGCGTTTTTTCATTCCTATACGTTCTAATCCAGACCTTTCTCTTAGTGAATGGCAGGCTGTTTCTCCCTTTACCTGTACCAATTATGGTCTGGATGTTGATGATCGGCTTTCTCTGGCTCAATTCGATTTTCATCGGCTCATGGTACAACATATCGAATGCGCGCCAATTATCCCGGACGCAGAGGTTGACTGAGGTGGGAAGAGTGTTAACTCTCGCGCCACTCGCCGGTATTCTGGAGAGCGCAGCGGGTTTCTGGGCAGTCATTCAATGGACCCTGCGCAATCGCAAAGTCACCTGGCAACCTACTCCCAAAACAAAACAGGCTGATAGCACTATGTATGTCAGGAATGTCAGGCGCCGCACTGCAAGCCATAAAATCGGCTGGAGGGTGGGTATTGTTTTATTTGTCTTGCTACTGGCTTTCAATGCCAGTTATCAGTGGGTATCGATTGGTAGGATGCGCCTCTCCTCATCTCAAATTTCCAGGTCATCGTCTGCGAGCAATCGTGTTGCCGTTGCCATACATCATGAAGATGGCAATCCAGATATCCGTTTGCGCAGGCCTAATTTCCAGACCGGTATGATCTTTCCGCAGTGGGGGATAACGGCCTATAGCCCCGGTGATGCTAACTGGCACAGCGGCCTCAAAGAGATCCAGGATCAGACGGCTGCACAATGGATAGAGGTACCCATTAACTTTTACCAGGCGTCGATGGCAACAACCCAGGTCATGACAACGGAGATGACGCCAACACCAGATGCGGTCGCATCCGGCATCCGTACCGCGCGCGCGATGGGCTACCATGTGTTTGTCGTACCTCTGCTGACGGTTGAGGGACCGTTAAGTTGGTCGGGCTCGATTCACTACAGTACTCTGGCCCAGACCCAGGCATGGTTCGAGAACTACTTTCAAGCCTACAAACCCTATATCATAGCGGCGGCTCAGGTCGGGGCAGATCAACTGGCGATCGGTACCGAGGACGAGTTGCTTCAAGAAGCGCCGACCTCCCTCTGGAATACATTGATCGAGCAGATACACGCACTATTCCCTGGAAAACTGACCTATGATATCAACTGGTCGTCACTCTATTATCCGCTGCCTCCCTGGTTGCGCAATCCAAATTTAAGCGCTATCGGCGTCTCGGTGTATAACCCGTTGACGAGTACTCCGCAGAGGGTTGACCCGGCTCAAATTCCAGCCTTATGGCAAAAGACTATTAGCAAGCAGCTTGATGACCTTGCCGCGCAGATTTCCAAGCCTGTGATTATATCGGAGGTGGGTTACCGTGATAGCGTCTACGCGCTCTATCATCCCTGGCAGCGAGATGCGAGCGCGATGGCGGAACCGCCCGATCCTCAGGAGCAGGCGGCAGCGTACAACGCTGCGCTCTCGAACGCGCTGGTCGATCCTCGCATCACAGGTATCTTCTTCTGGGGATGGTCGTTGCCACTTTATGAGCCAAACTTCAAACCGGCAGCAGCAGTGTTGTACAGATGGTTCACATCTCGATATGCATGATGTGCAAGCCATTTATCGCAACGGAAATTGCAATTCGGACGGAGCGTTCCTCACTGGATGGTGGTGCGCCTATCTGGTTCCCGCGCTTCCATCTGACTGCTCTGCGTTTTCAGCCAGAATTTCCGCCAATCTCCCTTGCGCAGCCTGGATGCCGGTCCCACGGCCCCGCAGGACGTAGGCGATGCCCACGGCGAGCAGCCCACCCGCGATGGGACCCACGAGGTACACCCAGTAGTGAGAGAAGTTGAAGAGCAACAGATCCGGGCCCAACGAGCGCGCCGGATTCATCGATGCCCCGCTGATGGGGCTGGCCCAGAGCCCGGCGAGGATGATGTACGCCCCCACCCCGAACGCCGAGATCGGCCCGAGGTTCTGCGCGCGAGAGGCCGTCCCCAGGATCGTACTGACCAGGCCGGCAGTCAGCACAAACTCCATCACTAACGCCTGCCAATCGCTGATGCCCACACCCGGCTCGGTGGCGCCGAGCATTCCTTTCTGGCCGAACGTTGCCAACAAGAGCAGACACGCGAAGGTGGATCCCACCAGTTGGGCGATGAGGTAACCGGGGACGCGCCGCCACGGGAAGTCCCCGCGAGCGGCGAACGCGATGCTCACCACGGGATTGAGGTGAGCCCCGGAGATCGCTCCCATAAACAGGATCACGGTCAACACCATCAGGCCAGGCGCTGACACCGCGGCAGCCCGGCTGATTTGCCCATGGCTCACCGCGTTGACGACCCCTCCACCGGCTGCCACCAGCACGAGCAAGAAGGTTCCCAGGATCTCGGCGAACAGCCGTCGCCACTCCAAAGCAGGGTTGTCGAAGTTCCTGCGGGTAAACTCCAGTGAAGCGAGAGAGCTCCCGACCGGGCGCCCTTTCTGCTCGCGAGATGTCTCCTGACTGCTCATTTGCTCCTCCTCAGGATGCACGCCATTAGCGGCGCATGGATCAACATGCGTCCCTCAGGCAATCGCCCTTCCGGGCGAGGTTCCACTTCCCTCCGGGAATTCTCCTGTCCGCAAAGCCTACCTACTGATGCGCTGCCGGGAGGATAGGCAACGCCCGCTTCCAGCCGTCTTGATGGCGCTCATAGCTCACCACCAGACCACCGCGAATGCCATTGGGCTTGACGCATGCCTCGTCGAGACCGTAGCGAGTGAGGACGTGCATCAAAATCACGGCTCCAGCAGCGAGCAGGTGTGCGCGTTCTAGCGGAAAATGGTAGTTGTGGGCGATCTCACTGGCGGGTTTGTGGTGGAGTTCATGCAGGGCGCGCTGCAGATCTTCCCACGTCAGCGCATGCTGCCCCGGATCGGCTTGCCTGCGTACTTCCACCCCCACTATCCACGACCAGCAGTGAGGAGGGTGGCACCGGAGGAAAGGTCGCCCAACAATAGTCCAGAGCAACCTCTTCCTGGCCGGAAATCAGCACCGCCTGGATGCCCAGCGTGGTGCTCACCAGCTTGATGAACGCGGGGCCATTGGCGGCCTCGCGCATCGCCTCCGTCGCCAGCGCGATGATGGGGTCGGCGCCGACCAGTTCTGCCAGCATCGATTGGTTCGCGTGCTGGTCGAACGTCCCGATACCATCTGAGGCGGCTTCTCTCCCATGGCATTCTCCTGGTCCTGCTGCTCTGGTGAAGTTGCACACGCGCTTCTTCTCTCTCTATTCTACCATGTGAGTGACCTTGACCTACTTTCATGGGTCAACCTCACCTACGAAATCGACAACCCAGGCGTGTCCTATCACAACGGCAAATGGGCCATTTTCAACGAAGATGGTAACGCGATGCCGACTAATGGCTCCTTTGATGTGCTGTCAGCGTAGCGAGGCTTGCGAGTAGAGGCGCGCCTCATCATGTTATGCCTCCACTGTATCCGGGAGCGGCACGAAGTAGCCCACGCCCAGTTCGTTGCGCAGAAAGCGCGGCTGCGCAGGGTCGGGTTCGAGCTTGCGGCGCAGGTGGCGAATGAAGGTGCGCAGGTAGGTGTTCTCCCCTGTGTATTCTGGCCCCCACACGCGCTGGAGTAGCTCGCGGTGTGTCAGCACCTTGCCGGGATTGCGGGTAAGCTCGCAGAGCAGGTCGTATTCGGTTGGCGTCAGGTGGACTTCTTTGCCGCCGGTACGCACCTGGCGATGGGCGAAGTCAACGATCAAACCGCCTGAGCCGCCGCAGACGTAGACGGGGCGCGAGGTATCGCTGCTCCCCACGCCGCCGCGCAGTCGCTCCAGCTCGTCGGCGCGGCGCATGGCGGCGCGCACGCGCGCCAGCAGCTCGAACAGGCTGAACGGCTTGGTCAGGTAGTCGTCCGCGCCCAGGTCGAGCGCTTTGATCTTGACCAATTCTTCGTCGCGCGCCGAAAGAACGATCACCGGCGCTTTGCTCCATTCGCGTAGTCGTCGCAGAAAGGCCAGCCCATCCAGGGAAGGTAGTGTGAGGTCGAGCAAAATCAATTCAGGTTGGAAAATGGCAGCCTGGTCGATGGCTTGTTGGCCGTCGCGCACAGCCTGTACCTGGTGACCCCTGGCTCGCAATTGCGCCAGCAGGAACGAACGCATCTGGGGATCGTCTTCAACGCAAAGAATACGCACCTTGCGGTCGGTGATGGTCATACTATTTGCCTGCTCCCTCGCTAGCCGCTTTTACACCTCGTGCCTGACAAGACTGGCAACGCCCAGCACAAAGGAAAATGTTGTCCCCTCGCCCGGTGTACTGTGAAGCTTGAGCGTACTATCATGTGCTTCAATGATACCACGACTGATGTAGAGACCCAAACCCGTCGCCTGGCTCCAACGCGCGCTGCCGGAAGCCACCGGCTGGCCGGGACGATCTACTGCTGGCCGGCGCGCTGCCGCGAAGGTGCTGAAGCGCGTAAAGAGGGCTGCTTGCTGTTCCGGCGTGATGCCCGACCCTCTATCTACCACGCGCAGTTCGACGCGTGTCGGCTGCCCGCTGGATGGATCGTAGAGTGTATCAGCTTCCAGCCTCACCGTGTCACCTTCGGGTGCGTAACGAAAGGCGTTGCTGAGCAGATTCACCAGCACGCTGATAATCATCTCGTAGTCGGCCATCACCGCCGGGGTATCCGGCTCGATGCGCATCTCAAGCGTGCGATTCGATGTAGCGATCAGCGCTTCCAGGCGCTCCTGCACCTCCTCGAAGAGTTCCGGGAGCAGAACTGGTTCCAGTTCGAGGCGCAGCGCGCCCGCCTCGACACGTGAGGCATCCAGGAAATGATTAATCATGCCGACCAGGCGTTCCACCTGTTCGTCGGCGGTCTGCAAGAACTCCATTTGTTCGTCGCTTGACCAGCTATAATCGCGCGCCTGCAGCGCGCTCAGGTGCGCCCGGATATTGGCGAGCGGCGTCTTCAGCTCGTGCGCCATAGTGGTGAAGAAGTCTTCTCGCGCGCTCTCCAGCGCCTTGACCTGCGTAATGTCTTGCAACACGAGTATCACATTGGTGATGGTTCCATCGATGGCAAGCAGGGGGGCCGCGGTAACGAGCAGGTAGAGAGGTTGTTCGTTTTCCAGCGTGATGAGTAGTTCAGCGACGCTCGCCTCACCGTTGCGCAAGGCCAGGGAGAGCGGCTGCTGCTCGTAGGGGAGCCGTGTGCCGTCGGACCCGTAGACCTCAATATCACGCAGCAATTCCTCGATATCTTCCCCGATCATCGACTCGCTGACAATATCCAGGTCGTCGAACTGGCTAAACTGCTGCGCGCTGTGCCGCGCCCGCATATGCTGGAGCAGTCGCGTAGCCTGGCGGTTGCTGACCATGATTTTCTTATCGCTGGCCGAGACCTGCACGACGCCCGAAGGCAAACGCGCCAGGAGTACCTCCAACCGCGCGTGCTCCATCGCCAGGTCTTCGCGCGCCATTTCCAGCGCCTTGTTGCGCTGCGCCAGTTCCGCCGTGCGCGCGATGACCTGGGCCTCGATGGATTCGCGCGCCATCACCTGCTCTGTCACATCATGATAGACCACCACGTAGGCGAAGATGTTGCCCTGGTCATCCCGGATGGGCGCTTTCGAGCGGCTGATAGCATAGAGCTTGCCGTTCGCGCCGATCATTTTGAATTCATCGACCGAGCGCTCCTGCGGGTAGCGTTCAAGCTCGGCCACCATGTCTTCGATGGACGGGGAGCGTTCCAGGTACATTGCACTGCTGCGCGCCAGGGCTTCGTGGATGGGCAGGCCGATTACATCCTCCGACCAGCCCATCAGCCAGCGAATGGCGCTGTTGACTTCGGCGACACGCCAGCGCGCATCGTAAATGATGACGCCGTCGGGAATGGCCTGCATGATGTTTTCGCGCTGGCGCACCTCGCGCCGCGCGTCTTGCGCCAGCGCCACGTTGCGGTTGAAGAGTCGCGCGTTCTGGATAGCCAGCCCAACCTGCAGCGCGAACTGTTCCAGTAGCTCGACCTCTTCGGCTGGCAGCCCGCGCACGCGCCGGTGGTATACCTCGATAGTACCCAGGATGTCTCCGCGTGACACGCCTTCGCGCGCATCCTCCGGCCCAGGCTCGAAAATGGGGACACAGAGTACCGACCCTGGACGGCGCGGCGTGCCGTCATCATCCAGCAGAGGGAACTCGATCTCAGGATGCAGGTTGGTATTGGGAATGACCAGCGAGCGGCGCGTCTGCATCACCTGGCCGAGCAGCAGATGCTCCCCTAAGAGCGGATTCCATCCCTGTGAGCTGAGGTGCAGGCCCTTCTGCGCGGCGATGGTGACGCGCGGAGGTGCAGGAGGTGCAGGAGGTGCAGGAGGTGCAAGCTGCTCGTGGCTCTGCTCGCGCGGAGGTGTCCGCGTTGAGGTGGTCTGTTTCACCCCCTCGTTGTCGCTCACAGAGCTTTCGAGCAGCAGGATGGCGCAGCGTGTCGAGCCGACAAGTTCTTGTACAGCCTGGAGGATGCGGTCAAGCACGTGTGGCAACGCGTAGCCTATGGCAATGGCTGACGAAATGTAATGAATAGCGCTGATGTGCATACGGGCGCGCACCCTGTCGGTCACGTCCTCGATTGCTACGAGCAGCAGGCGTTCTGGCAGCGATGGTCGTCCCGGCAACTGCTTGAGCAGCGAGGCATCCAGTGTCTCCCTACTTCCGGGTACGATGGTCACCTGCCAATACGTGCGCCCGCGTGTTTCAAGGAAGCCCTCGAAGGGGAGATCGCTATAATCGCGCCTTGTGCCACTCTCTGCCGCTTCGCGCAGTGAGGGTTCGACCAGCTTGTAGAGATCGGGAGTGAGGATATCCTGGAGGGCGGGCAGGTCGATAGGATGCCAGGGCTGGTTCAGCAGCGCGCTGAGATACGAATTGGCATACAACACGCGCAGTGAGGTATCATCCAGAAGAGCGATACCAGCTGGTACGTGTTCAAGGATAGCTGTGAGTGCTGCAGGTTCCTCCGGCTCCATATCCATAGCGTTTCTAGGTGCGTGTGTCAAGTCTGAAGCAAACCAAAGTTGACAGTTATACCCGGCTCATAATAAGCTCACCGGGTTCCTTCTATTGTACCCCAAATCTCGCAATATTTCATGCTTGCCTGGCACACAGCACATAAAAAAAAGTGGATGCCAACCTGGGCGACCGCTTGCGCTCACGTGGTCGCCCAGGTTGGCTGGTCTAGCGCATTACCGCCGGGAACAGGAAGTAAAAGAGGAGGCCGACAATGATGAGCCATGCCAGCAGCACCAGTGTCCATCCCATGTTATGGCGAATGACCTGGCCCTCGTCGCGCACAAATTTGCTGGTAGAAACGCCCACACTGGCCGTTTGTGGAGCTACCGGCTTCCCTACTTCGGCGCCTGTCGAGTTCAAGGAAGGGAGTAACAGCACGGGGAAACCCAAAATCCTGCCTACCTGCGACTGCACCAGGCCAAACATAGCGTTGGTGGACGTATTACTACCCGATAGCGCCACGCCGATCCAGCCAAGAATGGGGGCGAGCAGGATGAAGGCGGGTCCCACCTTCGAAAAGCCGAAGGCCAGTGAAGACGCCATGCCGGAGTAGTTGAAAACGAACGCCAGGCCGAAAATGAAGAAGCCGACCAGCAACGCACCCCACATCTGGCGGAAAGTATCCCGAAACACCTGCCCCAGTGCCGCCGCGCTCGGACGAATAAACAGCAGCATCACCAGCCAGGAGGCCAGGATGGAGGTTCCACCGATGAAAGGAGTATAGGCGAAGGCGACAGAGGTGGTCTTGAGGCTGATCGAAGAAACAGCCTTATCCGTGAAGGTAGCCAGAGTGACCTTCGGCAGCGGAGACCATGGGCCGGTCCACAATACGACAATCACAATCAGAATAAGGAAGGGGAGAAAGGCTGCCAGGACTGAACGTGGAGGAGTAGAGTCGGGGCTTTCGGCAGGTTCGGGATCTCCGATGCGGGCAAATCTTTCCTCCCTCTGTTGTTCTTCGCTCAATGGCACCCCGCCATAACCAAGCACCGTCTTCGGACGCCAGAACCTGAGCAGCAGGAGCAGCGCGCCAAAGCAGACCAGCGCGCCGATGATGTCGGGGAGATATGGTCCCAGGAACTGCGAGACGGGGAACTGGCCCAGGATGTAGGCCAGCGACCCTACTACGGCCAACGGCCAGCCATCGCGGAACCCCCTGCGACCGGCAACGAGGTAGATCAGCACCCAGGGTGGCAGCAACGCCAGGACTGCAACGATCTTCCCCACGGAGGCCGACAGCGATAAGAGCGGCAGGCCAGTTACGGCTGCAAGCGATATGATCGGCGCTCCCAACGCACCATATGAGACCGGCGCGTTGTTGGCTATCGCTGCTACACGGATCGCGTCAAGCTCGACGACGCCAAGTGTGACCAGGATGGGCGCGATCACTGCCCACGGATAGCCGAAGCCGACCAATCCTTCCAGCAGCGCGCCGAACGCCCAGGCTAGCAGAATCGCCTGGACACGCACATCGGCGGTAGCCTGCTCGACCAACCACCTTTTGAACGTGTCGAATAGGCCGGTCAGCTTCAACGTGTTGAAGATAATCAAGCCCCAGAAGGTGATCCAGTCTACTGCCCAGATACCGTTCGCGCTGCCAATGAGGTAAGATGTGATGCCATTCCCTATGGGTAGATGCCAGATGGTGATGGCTACGACGAGGGTGAGGATGGAGCCGATCAATGTGGCGAGCCAGGCGGTCATACGAAAGACTGCCAGCAGCACGAGCAGCACAATGACCGGGATGAGCGCGGCCAGCACTGTCAGCCCCAGGTTGTTAAGAGGATCAAGTACCTGAATGAACATAAGCGCCTCCTTATTGCAATGATGATGACAACAAAGATGCCTTTTGCCGCTAATACTCTTTTTATATTTTACCATTTTTTATTCGCGGCTCACGCTCATCTTTGCAAAAGAATTTCCAAAAGTTCGCCAATCTTTAGAAATAGATGTGATTGCGGTGCGAATTATGCCGATCCATTACTGCTATGCTATACTGACAGGCAGGTCTTAATAATGTGGGTTATGTAGACCTATGGC
The DNA here is from genome assembly GCA_963731975.1 of uncultured Chloroflexia bacterium. Lineage (GTDB taxonomy): Bacteria > Chloroflexota > Ktedonobacteria > Ktedonobacterales > Ktedonobacteraceae > CAVSXS01. The sequence goes on from CAVSXS010000001.1 coordinate 1,064,919, forward strand.
TGGTTGTATCGATAAAAGGTGCGTTTTGTATGATAGATTTTCGAGGAAAGCGCGTGCTGGTGATGGGGTTGGGATTGAACGGCTCCGGCATCGCCTCAGCGCGTTATGCCGCGTCGCATGAAGCGGTGGTGCGCGTGACGGATATGCGTGGTGCGGAGGTATTGGCACCCAGTATACAACTGCTGGCCGGGCTGCCCATCGAGTTTGTGTTGGGGCAGCACCGCGAGGAAGATTTTCGCTGGGCTGAAATCGTTATTCCCGTGCCGGGTATCCGCCAGGATGCGCCGTTGCTGCGGCTGGCGCGCGAGCATGGAGCGCTGGTCGTGCAGGAGATCGCCCTTTTTTTTCAAGCATGTCCCGGTCGCATCCTCGGCGTCACGGGGACGCGCGGCAAAACCACTACCACGACACTGCTCTACCAGATGGTGCGCGCCGCCGAGTTCCCAGCCGTCATTGGCGGCAACGTCTCAGGGGTAGAGACGCTTTCCCTGCTCCCGTCCATCACGCCGCGCACGCAGGTGGTGCTAGAACTATCGTGCTGGCAACTGGGCTGGCTCGCGCCTTTCGCCACGAGTCCAACCGTAGCGGTCATGACGAACGTGTTTCCCGATCATCTCGATACCTACGACAGCTACGAGGACTACATTCAGGCCAAATCTAACATCTTCCTGCACCAGCGCGCGAGCGACCTGGCCGTTTTCAACTACGACAACCCGGTCACGCGCCGCCTGGGTGAGAGCGCGCCCGCACAGACGTGGTATGCCAGCCTCGAACGCGGCGGCTACTTCGAACGAGGCTCCTCGAACATTGTACCCTTCATCTTTACCAGGACATCTTTACCCGGTCGGCATAACCAGGAGAATATCCTGCTGGCGACCACCACCGCGCGCTTGATGGGTATCCCTGACAAGGTGATCGACGCGACCGTGCGCGGCTTTCACGGCGTAGCGCATCGCCTGGAAGAGGTCACGGTGATCGGCGGCGTGCGTTACATTAACGATTCGGCCAGCACGATGGCTGTAGCGGGCGAGGTCGCGCTGCGCTCCTTTGCAGAGCCGATTGTGCTGGTGGCGGGTGGCAATACCAAGCACTTGCCGCTAGGCGAGTGGCCCCGCCTGATCGTGGAACGCTGCCGCGATGTGATCCTGCTGAAGGGCAGCGGGACCGATGAACTGCTGCCAGTACTGCGGGAAGAGATAGCAAGACAGGGAGTGCCGGACCCGGTGCGCGGTGTATTCGACACGTTTCCTACCGCCATGGAGTGCGCCGTGTCGCTTGCTCGCTCTGGTGATACGCTGCTCTTCTCCCCAGGTTTCACCAGCTTTGGCATGTTCCTGAACGAATTCGACCGCGGCAATACCTTCGTGGCCTACGTGCGCCATCTTGAAGAGCGTGGTTAAGATACCAGCGAGCGAGCCGATCTGGGATTGGTTGCCCCCCAAAAATACTATATTGTTAGAGTGAGAACTAACGATTGTATATACTACAGTCGAAGTAATGCATGATGCGGGGGAACAATCATGAGCTATACGCGAGCAGGGGAACGGCGTGGCAATCTGTCGCGGCGTTGCGTCTTCGTGCTGCTGGCCTGCTTGCTGCTTGTGATGACGGCCTGCCAGGGCAATGCACTTATCAATAACTCGACGCTCTCACGTTCCTCTCAAGACAATCCGCAGTCGAGTGGCAGTAGCAATGCATTTCAGATCACCCCGCACCGCGTCAATCCTCCGACAACCGGTCATGGCACTACACCCTCGCCGGCGACATCGCCCGGCGCGTACAATCCTGGCGCTCCTCCCGGCCCTGTACCGAGCGGCTCAGGCGCTATCCCGGCTGCCTTCCCGCGCTATTTCAGTTTCGGGGTGATGGGCCCGCCAGCCCAGGCTGCCGCACTGGACGATATGCGCAGCAGGAATGGAGCCGCCTTCACCTTCCGCTATCAATACCTGGCAGGCGGCATCAACACCGGCAGCGGGTGGGAAACCTGGCAGCAGCCGCGCGGCCAGTTCGCCACGTACTACATGGAAGAGAGCGCGCAGCATGGCTACACGCCAACCTTCGTCTACTACGAACTTTGCGGCTCCAACGGCCCGCACCCGGCGAGCTACTGCGGCAGCCACAACATGGACCAGGATTCGGCAAACCTGGCAAGCCCTACAACTATGAATGCCTACTACGGAAACTGGGTGCTGATGTTGCAGAAGATTGCCGCATTCGGCAAGCCCGTGCTGGTGATCGTCGAACCTGACCTGTGGGGCTTCTTGCAGAATGCCTCGAAGGGGTCCGACAACGCCGCCAATATCCCCGCCAGCGTCGAGTCATCCGGCTTTCCAGATACCGTGGGCTTCCCCGACACCGCGCAGGGCTTCGCCTGGGCGTTGCTGCACATGCGCGATAAGTACGCGCCGAACGCTATCCTGACCCTGCACGCCTCCACATGGGCGTCGGGCAACGACATCGCAACCAGTACCGACCCGGCTCTAGATGTGGCGGGCATGGCGCGCCAGGAAGCCACTTTCCTCAATAGCGCGGGTCTGGCCGGCAATCCCGTGGGCGTTTCCAGCTTCGACCTGGTCTCAAGCGACGTGGCCGACTTCGACTCGGCGCAGCCAAACGGGCGCTCCTGGTGGGATCGCAATAACATCACCTTCCCCAACTTCGCGCGCTACCTGACCTTCATCGGCGATATCAGCCAGTTGACGCATCGCCGAGTCGTGATGTGGCAGGTGCCAATGGGTAACCAGTACTTCGATACGATGAACAACACACCGGGCCACTACCAGGACAACCGGGCGGAATATATCCTCAATCACGTCTCCAGCTTCGCGCAGGCGGGCGTCATTGCCGTGCTGTTTGGCCCCGGCAACGGTGGCACCATGAATATCGATGCCATGCACGACGGCGTGACGAATCCCGCGCCCATCACCACGTATGAATGCAACCTCTGCAACAACCATGTCAGCATCTACTCCGATGACGACGGCGGCTACCTGCGCATCTTCGTCGGCCTTTACATGAAGCATCCTCTCGCCATTTCGTAGTGCGCTTTGCCTGAGCCTGAAAAACGGGCATGTATCGACATTTTTTATAGGTTGGCAAAGAATTTTGAATGCTTGAACGCACCTCCGGCTTGACTGTCAAGGCGTCAAGTTGGTAGACTAACAGGTGATAGGGGACTGTTGGCGTCGAACTGTACCATGTGAACGAGTACAGAGAAGAACAACGTTGTTACCGGCGCGTCCCAAAGGAGAAGCCAAGCGATGACTATGATGATGAGCCGCAAGGCTCTGGAAGATTATGGACTGGTGAATCTGGGAAATATTCACTGGAATCTCTCACCTGCGGTGCTTGTGGAACATGCGCTGGAACGTAAAGAAGGGGCGCTGGCCTCCAACGGTGCGTTCGCAGCTACGACCGGAAAGCATACCGGCCGCTCTCCCAAAGATAAGTATATTGTCACTGATAAAGGCTACGACGATAGAATCTGGTGGGGTGAGTACAATCACCCTATGTCACCGCCAACCTTCGAGAACCTGCGCCACAGCCTGGCCGCCTACTTGCAGGGACGTGACGTGTTCGTGCTGGATGCCGCAGCCGGGGCAGACCCGCAGTACCGTATGCCCATCCAGGTCATTACGGAACTGGCCTGGCACAACCTCTTCGCGCAGCAACTCTTCCTGAGGCGCAACGAGAGCGACCTGAGCAGTGACCAGCCCGGCTTCACCATCCTGTGCGTTCCCCATTTCCATACCGATCCGCGCGTGCATGGCACGCGTTCCGACATCGCTATCATCCTCGACTTCGAGGAGCGCCTGATCCTGATTGCCGGAACCGAGTATGCCGGGGAGATGAAGAAGTCCATTTTCACCGTGCTGAACTTCTTGCTGCCTGCCGAGGGCGTGCTTCCCATGCACTGCTCCGCCAACGTTGGACCAGATGGTGACGTGGCGCTCTTCTTCGGCCTGTCGGGAACGGGTAAGACCAGCCTGTCTGCCGATCCTGGACGCCGTTTGATCGGCGACGACGAGCATGGTTGGGGTGATAACGGCGTCTTCAACTTCGAGGGCGGTTGCTATGCCAAGTGCATCAACCTGTCGCAGAAGTACGAGCCGCAAATCTGGGACGCCATCCGCTTCGGCGCGGTCTACGAAAACGTGGTGCTGGACCCACGCACGCGCGAACCCGACTACGCCGACGACTCCCTGACGGAGAATACGCGCGCGGCATATCCCGTCGAATTCATCCCCAACGTGGTCGAGTCTGGCCGGGGCGGGCAGCCGGAAGCAGTCATCTTCCTCTCCGCAGACTCGTTCGGCGTGATGCCTCCTATCGCCAGGCTAACGACCGAGCAGGCCATGTACTACTTCCTGTCGGGCTACACCAGCAAGCTGGCCGGTACGGAGGCGGGCGTGACGACGCCGGAAGCTACCTTCAGCTCGTGCTTCGGCGCGGCCTTCCTGCCACTGCGACCGGGCGAATACGCGAACCTGCTGCGCGAGCGCATCGAGAAGCACCAGGTGCGCTGCTACCTCTTCAACACTGGCTGGACGGGCGGTCCCTACGGCGTGGGCGAGCGCATCAACATCAACTACACGCGTGCCATGGTGCGAGCGGCGATCAGCGGCGCGTTGGAGCGCGTCGAGATGGTCACAGATCCCATCTTTGGCCTGCGCATACCCACCTCGTGCCCGGATGTGCCAGCAGAGCTGCTCGCCCCGCGCAACACCTGGGCCGACAAGCAAGCCTTCGACCGGCAGGCCGCCGGGCTGGCCGAGCGCTTCAAGCAAAACTTCGCGCAGTTCACCCTGGTCGGCGACGACGTCCGCGGCGCCGGACCGAGGTAATGACAGTCGTCGCGGAGAAAGGCAAAGCGTCTTGCCCTACATAGGGCGTTTTGCCTTTTCCGTGGCAGTCATCGATAACAGACTTCTATGGACTGGTACTTTTGAGTATACCCCTTCTCAATATATGATGGATGCTGTAAAATACAAGATCATATATATATGAAGTAGCGACATTAACGATACTCATTTTCGGTACTTAAATACACAGGATAGTTTACATGAGCCTGAAAGATGGGGTAGACTTATCAGTTCGAATATCACGTCGCTCGCAGGCTATTGTATATGGGCTGCTCATATTTCTCGTGTTAGCTGGCATTATTCTTGTCTCTCCGTTAGGTCAATCCATCCTATCTCGTCTTCTTTCTGCCACATTTTCTCCACCTGCAACGACAGTGATCATTACGCCTGACAGCAAGGATATCGCGGAAAACTTCACCGTGATTGCCGTCACAGGAACGCCTGATGTCGCCGCGCGCCAGGTGAAGGCGAGGGTCTTGTCAGCCACATCGCAGCCGCAATCGGCTTCAGCAGATACGACCGGTCCCCTTTCTGGCAACCAGAAGACTGTTACGCAAAACGATATCGAAAGCGCGACGGATAGCCTGACTGCTGCTGTCACACCGGAGGCGCAGGGCCAGTTGAAGAACCAGGAGCGCGCCAACGAAGACATGGTTTCCAACTCGCTGAATTGCTCGCCCAACGTGAGCACCGATCATGCGGTGGGAGATGTTGCGCCGTCGGTGACAGTCACCGGAACGGTGATTTGTTCTGAAGAGGTCTACGACCGCGCGGCAGCTCTCGCTCTGGCAAGAAATACGTTGAAGACCGACGCGGCCAAAAATCTGGGAGCGGGGTATGCCCTGGCCGATAACAACATCGTGGCGAAGGTGATGCAAACCACGGTGATCGATTCGCAGCAGACTGCCTCGCTGCTGGTGCGCACCGAGGGCGTGTGGGCATACCAGTTCTCCGATCAGTTGAAACAACAACTTGCCAACGCGATTGCCAACAAGAGCAAGAGCGATGCGCAGACCTACTTGCAGGCGATAGCAGGTGTGAGCGTGGTCTCAATCTCGAGTGCCGGTAGTAATACACTGCCGGCTGCCAACGACATTTCCATTAGTATCAAAGAGGTTCCAGGGCCACCTGGCCAGTGAAGCTCATACGGCGCCTCCAGGCAGTCATATGCTACTACAGCATCAAGACGAGAAAGCATTCATGCTTTACGGAATAGCGTAAAATGCATGAAATGACTGTTCATTTTAGGTAGCAGGCCGAATTTCCCCTTGCCATTTCTGACAATTCGTGTAAAATGAGAACATTAGCACTTATATACGTTAAGATACGCCAATACCAGGGATTAAAGAGGGAAAAAAGCGATGAGACAGGGTGAAGGCGCAGACCTGCTTGGGGCGAATGACCCCCGTGGCGAATCTATCGGTATCATCTATGTGGCTCCTACTGATGACAGGCAGAGCGTTCTGACGGCCATCTGGACGCAAGACCAGCTTGGACGACAACAGGTAGCAGTAGTGTTGCCTGAGAACAACCGGGCTTTTCAACGCCCAATCGATTTTGATGGCCTGAAGAGTATGCGGCGCGGGCTGAAATCTGAAATCGTGTTTGTTGCTCCTAATGGCCCGGGACCCGCCGAGTTCGCGCGCCAGCGTCGATTTACCGTTTATACCTCGCTTGAGAATTACGCCAGCGCGCTTCGCACTCAGTCCTCTGAACACGATGCGAAGAGAGGTTGGTTTGGTCGCAGGCAGAAACCGCCATCGGGCGAGATCAAGCTCGCGCCGGTCATAGCGGCGGTTGGCCTGGATCAGCCCGCTTCTCCACTTGGGCACGCTGCCAGCGCGAATGGCCACGCTCCCTCGATCGCCCCTCCTGAGCCGGATGATGAGCAGGAGCAAGAGGAGCATCATTCACGCATGGCTCCAGAGATCGGCATGGTCGGCGCGGCAGGCGTGATGGGAGTAGCAGCGTTCGAAGCTATGGATCACGATGAAGATCTGCTCGCCCCCCCGCCTCCCACATCGCCAGCCGCTAAACCTGCTGCGAATGGCGTATCGCCGAAGAGCATCGAAGACGTTCCTACACAAACGAATATCGAGACGAGTGCGCTGAATGCGCAGCGCGCCGCCGAGCCGGGCATCATTGCGTTTTCCGACAAGCCACGCCCCAGGACGACGGCGAAATTGGCCGCCGCACAGGTCGATGCCTCCGCCTCGCCTACCCCTATAAAAAAGAGCGGCAAACGAGCGGCGCTGATCGCGGGAACCACCGCGGCCGGTGTGGGACTGGGAGCCGCCGCGCTGGCCTCGACACGCGCGCCTGCCCGCTCAACGGGAACTCCTGGCGGTCAACCTCCCGTCAGCGGCAACACAGGTGGCCCTGGTGGCCCCGGTGGTAGTGGCCCGAATCAACCCAGGCGTGGCACGCGACGCCTGCTTTTACTGTTGCTGTTGCTGCTGACCATTCTTTTGCTGATCGGCATCGCCTTTGCTTCTCCCCTGGGACACCAGGCCATCACGAATATTCTGCCCGGCTCGACGACGACCGCCACGGTGACGATCACGCCGCAGAGCAAGGATGTCGCCGACAGCTTCGTCATCACCGCCGTCACAGGGTCACCCAATCCCACTTCGCGCCAGGTGCAGGCGCGCATCGTGTCTGTCAACTCCCCGTCCAAGTCGGCTTCTGCCCACGCGACCGGCTCGATCCCAGGACGAAGCGCTACCGGGACACTCACGTTTATCAATCTCTCTCGTTCATCGATAACCATTTCCGGCGGGACGCTCACTGGTGCAGATGGAGTGCAGGTTTACTTTGCTGGCCTTACTGTGCCTCCATCAACAATTAATGTTCTTGGAACGGCAGCTAATGAAGGAACAGCGGGCAATATTCCAGCGCTCGATATCAACGGTTATTGCTGTGGGAATAGCAGCATCTTCGTCAAAAACCCTTCTGGTTTTGCTGGAGGACAAAATCCGCAGACCAATGCGGTCATCACGCAGAACGATATCAATAGCGCCACCAATACATTGATCGCGCAGGTCAAGCCGGAGGCGCAGAGCCAGTTGAAAGGGCAGGTGCGCGCCAATGAAGATGTGGTTCCCAACACGCTGAACTGCACCGCCAATGTCAAAGCCAACCACGCGGTGGGTGATGTCACACCGACAGTGACAGTCACCGGCACGGCCACCTGCTCGGAGGAAGTGTACGACCGCGACGCGGCGCTGGCTTTGGCAACGACAGCCTTGAAGGCGGAGGCGGTCAAGAACCTCGGCGCGGGCTATGCCCCGGTCAACAATGACATTGTGGCCGGTGTGACGCAGGCGACGATTATTGATACGAAGCATACTGTCTCGCTGCTGGTGCGCGCCGAGGGCGTGTGGGTCTTCCAATTCTCCGATCAGTTGAAGCAGCAGCTCGCCAATGCGATTGCCAACAAGAGCAAGAGCGATGCGCAGTCCTATCTGCTGGCAACCACAGGTGTCAGCGCGGTAACGATCTCCATTTCCAATGGAAATACGATGCCGGCGGCCAGCGATATTACGATCGTCATCAAAGCCATACCCGGGCCCTCCGGCTCGCCGACGTTGACACCGGGCAGCCCCACTCCCATTATTCCTGTCACTCCGTCACCGATTCCTACAGCGCAAAATGGACAGGGCGGGAGTTAAGGAAGGGAAGACGCTTTTGATGCAGACCTTAGAGGGTACGCAACTCGGTAATTATGATGTGATCCGGCGCATTCGCGTAGGCGGCATGGGAGCCGTGTACGAGGGAAGGCAGCGCACTGCCTTTGGCCGGCGAGTTGCCATCAAGGTCATTCTCGGTAACTATGCCAGCGACGGCGAAATGCGCCGCCGCTTCAAACGTGAGGCGCGCACCATCGCACGGCTCCAGCATCCCCATATCCTGCCCCTCTACGAGTTCGGCGATGAGCGCGGCCTGCTCTACCTTGTCATGCCCTTTATCGAGGGCGGCACGCTCACCAGCTACCTGCGCCGCGAACTGCCTGCCCTGCAAGATATCTCCACGATTTTTACTCAACTGCTGGATGCCGTGAGCTACGCGCACGAAGAGGGGCTGATCCACCGCGATATCAAGTCATCCAACGTACTACTGGACGCGCGGCGCGGAGGTACAGCGTATGCCTACCTCGCCGATTTCGGCCTGGTGCGCACCACGCAGAACCTGGAGCGCGAGGAGAGCGGCAAGCCCATTCCGCTCGACCAGGTTCCCGGCACGCCGCACTATATGGCACCGGAGCAGACGCGCGGCGTCGTGACGCCTGCCACCGATATCTACGCGCTGGGTGTGCTGCTGTATCAAATGTTGACGGGCGAACTGCCCTATGACGACCCCGATGATGTCGAGGTTATCAAGATGCACCTGCACGCGCCAGTACCGTCACCCTGCGAGCGCGACGCTTCGATCCCTTACGAGTTGGGCGAGGTTGCGCGCAGAGCGATGGCGAAACGGCCAGAGCAGCGCTTCGCCAGCGTCCCGGAGATGCGGCGCGCCTTTATCGCTGCCATCGAAGGCCCCACGATACGCATTACAGAGGACGATCCCTATCTCGACGTGGTGGAGATGCCCCCGCCTCTCCCACCCAGGCGCGCCTCCGTCCCGCTATCCTCTATTGATCTGCCACCGGGTATATTTCCTGAACGTGTCCAGGCTCCGCGGCGCGTCGTCCGTCCCGCGCTCTCGACCACGCGCCTTCACCCGCGACCTGCACGTCGAACACGTAGCGCGCAGAGGAGGCATCGCGGGCGATTCGTGCTGGCTGTCTCGGCTGCCATGCTGGTGCCAATCGTATTGCTGGCGCTGCTCGTTGTGCCACGCGCTTTCGGCGTCAGCTTCTTCCCGGCGGGTTTTCCACTCTTTGGCACCGCGCCGCTCGCGACGATCTCGATCACGGTCAAAAGCCAGGCGTTGCAGAATAGCTATCTTTTAACGACCTCACCGCAGGCCGAGCAGCCCGACGTTTCGACACGCACGCTGCCAGATCGCGCGTTGAGCGGCACGGCCAGCGCAAGCCGCCAGACCGCAACCACCGGCACGCAGACTATCGCGGGGCAGGCGGCTTCCGGGATGATTCTCTTCGATAACAGCAGCCATAGCTCGTACTTTCAAGGCCAGGGCACACAATTTATGGCCAACAATGGCGTGCAGGTCATGCTAACACAATCGGTCACGATCCCGCCCAGGAGCGACAGTCAGGATGGCACCGCGACCGGGTCGGCCATCGCAGTCGTGCAAGGCGCGGCTGGCAATATTCCCGCCGGAACGCTCTATACCACCTGCTGCAACAGCCTGGTGGTGGTCAGCAATACAGCGCCGTTCAGTGGCGGCGTTGACGCTCGCAGCGTACATACCGTGGCGCAGTCCGACCTGGACAGCGTGCGGAACGCGCTCAGCCCTGGTCTGCAGAAGCAGGCGCTGCAAACAATTCAGAGTCAGATGGCGCAAGGCGAAGTCCAGGCAGGCCAGCCCGTCGTCTCGACGCGGGTCACATCTGATTCGGCAGTGGGAGCGGCGGTCGAGATGGTGAATGTGCGCGTCTCGGTCACGGCCACCGCGACCGTCTACAACGCGCAGACGGCGCGGCAGGTAGCGGAGGAGCTGCTGATCCGGCAAGCATTCTTGCAGTTGGGCAACACGTATCAATTGCGAGGTCCCTTGACCGTCGGAGTGCCTGTCATCACATCGCAGGGGGCGCATGGCGTGATCTTCCTTAGCGTGACCACGAGCGGCCTGTGGATTTTTAACGTGACCCAGCAAGCCATCGATCAATGGCGACAATCGATCAAGGGCGCGACACCTCAACTGGCACAAAACTTCCTCTCGACACGCGCGGGTGTGGCAAGCGCGAGCATTCAGCTCCCCTTTGGCACCGATCATCTGCCCGCTGAGCTTGACCAGATTCGGATCGTGCTGGTCAATGTCTAGCCTTCTCCCTGCGCTCAATGTGCTATACTAACACCGTTCCCACCAGTCTTCAGCGAGCAGTGGGACCAACCGCGAAACTAAAGGATTGAACTATGGATATGATCGAATCTGATAACGGTGAAATGCGCTATTTTTCCTCTATGCTCGACGCCATCGGCAACACTCCGCTGATACGACTCGGCCATATCGCAAGCGATGTGCCGCCGCTGGTGCTGGCGAAGATGGAGATGTTCAATCCGGGTGGCAGCGTGAAGGACCGCATCGGCCCTGCCATGATCGAATACTGCGAGAAGCTCGGCGTGCTGCGACCCGGCGGCACGATTGTCGAGCCGACCAGCGGTAATACGGGGCATGGCCTGGCGATTGCAGCCGCGCTCAAGGGCTATCACTGTATCTTCGTGATGACCGACAAGGTGAGCGAGGAGAAACGCAGCCTGCTGCGCGCCTACGGCTCCGAAGTGGTCATCTGTCCCAGCAGCGTGCCGCACGACTCGCCCGAACACTACAAAAATGTCGCGCACCGCCTGGCGGAAGAGATTCCGGGAGCCTGTTGTCCCGATCAATACTCCAATCCCGCCAATCCCGCCATGCATTACGCCACGACCGGCCCTGAGATCTGGCGCGACACGGCTGGCCGCGTCAGCGCTTTCGTGTCGGGCATCGGCACGGGCGGCACGATTTCCGGGACGGCGCGTTACTTGAAGGAGCAGAATCCGAACATTCAGGTCATCGGCGCGGACCCGCCAGGCTCGGTCTACTCCGGCGATACCCCCGGCCCGTACAAAGTGGAGGGTATCGGTATGGAACTCTTCCCCAGGAACTACGACCCCACGGTAGTTGACGAGGTGATCCGCGTCGATGATCGCACCTCGTTTCAGTTGGCGCGCCGCCTGGCACGCGAAGAGGGCATGCTGGTCGGCGGCTCGTCCGGCACGGCGCTGGCTGCCGCGCTTGCCTACGCGCGCCGCCTGACGCCCGACGACGTGGTGGTGGTACTCTTTCCCGATACCGGGCGTGGCTATCTGAGCAAGCAGTTCAACGATACGTGGATGCGCGAGAATAACCTGCTGGTGCAGGCTGAGACCTCCCAGCCGACACTGCGCGATGTGCTCAAGCATCGTCGCTCGCATTCACGCACGATGCCGGTGATCGTGAGCGTCTCCCCCTCCGACTCCATTGCCGACGCGGTAGAACTACTGCGACGTTACGGGATCAGCCAGACGCCTGTCATGGAACGCGGGCAAATGGTCGGTAGCCTGACCGAGAACCTGCTGCTGCGTCATCTTGCAAGCGGCGAGTCGCTCGCCACGATGGTTGTGCGCGATGTGCAAGGCCCCCCCTTTCCAGTCCTGCCCGGCGACGCGCTGGCGCAAGAAGCCTTCACCCTTTTCAGTTCAGGCCAGTACGCTGTGGCCGTGATGCACGACACGACGCTGGAAGGCATCGTCACGAAGAGCGATCTGCTGGAGTACTGGGCGCACACACGCAGCGCGTAACGACATTACACATTCAATCCCCCGCTGATGGTATTGATGCTTTCGTCGATCTGCCCGTTGCCTGCTGGCTGATTGGCGAGCGAGAAGAACGGATAGGCCAGCCCATCGCTGAAGACGGTCGAGATGTAGTCGCCCAGCTTGTTCCTGCCGGTGGGCAGCCATGAAACGCTCATCGGCCCGGCCAACTGAATGCTGGGCGTCCAGTGTTGCCCGCTGTCCTCGGAGGAGATGAAGCCGATGGTATACTCGCACGTGTTGCCGCAGTTGATGGGATAGGTGTAGTAGGTCAGGGCGAGATGCGCGGTGCTGCCCCAGGTATTGTGGTCAACGCCCAGGCCAGTGATGACGTGCGTTGTTCCGCCACCCAGCGCATCAGCCGGGATGAAGCGCGGCGCGCTCCAGTGGATGCCGTCTGCGCTGGTGGACATGACAAGGTCGTTCTGTTGCTCGGAGGGCTGCAAGCGCGCATCCTCACCGCCGCCCTGGTTGACGCACTGCTTCTCGAATTTGCAATCGACCCACACGACGTAGATGGTATCTGTGCCGTCGATGGCCGCCGAAGAGAGCACGTAGTTGCTGATGGGAGAGATGACCACCGGTTTGCTCCAATGCTGCCCGCCATCCTTCGAGATGAACGAAAGTATGTTTGTCCCGTTGATGGAGCTGATCGGCACAACGACCGTGCCGTTCGACTGCACGAGTGGCTGCCCGCCGATGCCATGCGCGGAGTCCGCGGTGGTCCGTGGCTTGCCCCAGGTATGCCCGCCGTCGCTTGAGACGCTCATCAGGATCAGGCCGTTCTGGTCGTTGTCGTCCCATTCGGCGTAGCAGTGCCCGTAATAAGGGCTGGTCGGCGTCGTATCGCAGGTGATCCAATCTTTATCATAGAAGGTGCTGCCGCCGTTGACCACCTCATAGGGTTTGCTCCATGTCAAGCCGCCATCGGTCGAAAGGTTGACGATGACGGTATGTGTGGCGAGCGTTGGCCCACTGCCCACGATGGCAAGCGAAGAGATCAGCCAGGTGGAGTGCGCGGCGTCGTAGGCCACGACGGGGTCGCTCAGGCGCGTGTAGGGTCCGCCCGCGAACTGCGTAGTGCCGGGGAGAAAGCCCGAATGCCATGTGCGCCCATTATCTTGTGAGGTGGCCCAGCCGTTATTGGAACTGCCGCCATCGACGAAGCGGCCAGCCTGGAACGCCGCCACGATAGTATTGCCGGAGGCATATGCCCCCGGTTCAAGCTCGGTCGCGTGCTCGCTGCTCGCGTTCTTGTAGGGGTCGCCGCTCAACTGCAACGGCTGGCGAAAAGCGTTGGGGATGTTCGGCGTGCCATACAACAGAGTTGGCGAGGAATGGTACAACGGGACGATATGCGCCGCAAGCAGGACAACGAGCAGTAATGGTGGAACGACGATGAGGCTCAACCGTCCATACCACGGGCGAGGCGTCCAGTGAAACGAAGGCAGGCGCATATCATCCTCGAAGCGATCTCTGAAATGCACTATTTAGAACAATTGTTGCCTCAATGATACTCAATGATATATGATGGTTCATGAAATTACAATAGGTGAGATTCTCCAACGGAAGAGTTGTGTTTGAGGTACAATAGTAGTACATCGCAAGCGAGCGGAGGGTGTTCTGGTGCCTACCGCGCGGCGTGGTGATCTCTCTAATTCTGCCTAAAGGATGTATACCGCGATGACTTTTCATGTTCAAATGCTGGGCGCGGGAAAAGCGCGCATTGCGGATCAAGTGCGCGCCAGCAATCTGGATGGTATCTTGCTCTGTTCTCCGGAGAACGTCTACTATGCCTCCGGCCTTCCTGTCGTTGTTGGTAGCGGCAACCCGATTCTCTTTGCCCTCAAAAACCAGCTTCCTTTCTATGTTTATGTCAGTGCGAACGGCAGGATGACGCTGCTCTGCTGGGTGGGCGCGACGCTTGGTTTCAGCTTTGATGCTGACGATGTGCGCAGCTTCTTCAACGAGAGCAGCGCGCTGAGCGAACTGCACGATTTCTTGCAGGAAACGCTCAAGGAGGGGGCGCGTATCGGCGTTGAAAGTACCTGCCCCTTTGTGGTCGTGTCGGAACTACAGAAGGTTTTGCCGTCGGCTTCGCTTAGCGTGATCGATGATACGCTGCTGCGCCTGCGCATGGTGAAGACGGAGGAAGAGATTGCGCGCATTCGTAGGGCAACCGCGATTGTCGAGCAGACGACGGCTGAGCTGCGCGAGCTGGTTGAGCCGGGCATTTCGAGGCTGTGGCTGATCGGCGAGGCGAAGCGGCGCATGATCGAGCACGGCGCGACGGGTATCGGGCATACCACGATTGCCTTCGGCGCGTCGAATCCCGAGATTGCCTTCGACGAAACGCTTGAGCCAGAGCAACTCGTCACCCTCGACCTGGGCGCGGTAGTAGATGGCTACGTCTCTGACAACCGTCGTTTGCTCTACACCGGCGTTATCCCCGATGACCTGCGCTCGCTGCATCGCACGCTCGTTGACATCGTCGGCCAGCTTGGGCAGGCACTGCAACCTGGAACCGCCTTCGCCGACCTGTATAACCTGGCGGCTGAAAAATACGCTGAGCACGGGCTGCCGCCCTTCTTCATCAGCGTTGGGCACAGTATCGGCCTGCAAACCGAGGAGGCGTGGATCTCTTTCGATAGTCCTTATACAGTGCAGCCGGGCATGGTGCTCAACATCGAGCTATACAGTGCCTACAAGGATGGTTCCAATGTGGGAGACGAGGAGACCTTTCTGGTGACAGAAAACGGTCCGCTGCGATTGACGCAGAACGACCCGGCCATGCTGAGCGTTTAACTCTATCCCCTGTCCCTACGAATCGGGAGCGATAATGGATAGCAAGAAGATACGAGTCGGGATTGTCGGAGCGGGCGGCATCGCCTTTGTCCACGAGGCGGGCTACACCGAATTGGGCGAGCTAGCGCAGATCGTGGCCATATGCGATATCGATGGGGAGATTGCGCGCGTGCGTGCTCTGCCCTACGACGCGAAGGTCTACACCGATTACCGCGAACTGGTGGCCGATCCTAACGTGGACATGGTCGATATCACCGTGCCGCATCGCTGGCACTATCCAATCGCTCTGGCCGCGCTTGAGCAGCGCAAGCACGTGCTGGTCGAGAAGCCTATGACCATGACCTCCGAGCAGGCGCTGCACCTGATCGAGACGGCGAAGTCAGCAGGGGTCAAATTCACCGTCGCTGAGAATACGCACTTCGTGGCTGCATACCGCGAGGCGGAACGAATGCTACAAGCCGGGACGCTCGGAGAGATTCGATTCGTGCGCGCGTACATCGCCGGGAGCGAGGTAGAACGCATTTCGAGCGGAGCAAGCTGGGTGGGCAGTCCCGAAAACGCGGGCGTGCTGCTCGATTCGGGCGTTCACACGTTTTACCTGCTCAAGTGGTTGTTCGGCGGCGTGCGCGATATCCAGGCATTCGCGTACAGGATTCTGCCGCAGAGCGTGGTGGACGATAACGCGGTAACGATAGGGCATCTTGAAAATGGCGCGGTCTTCGAGACGACGCAGAGCTGCATCGTCGAGGCACCCTGGACTGAGCGCCTGGAGATTCACGGCAGCAAAGGTTCGCTGATCGTCGATCAACTTGCCAATCCGCCCGTCGTACATTTCAATGGGTCTGACGATATCGAGGGAACACCACTCAGCAGCGTGCCGTACGAGCCGCTCGCCTGGAAATACCTCTCGATGCTGGCCGAGGTGCGGGATTTCGTGCAGGCTATTCTCGAAGATCGATCGCCGCTCATCGACCCACTGAATGGCTATTACGCCGTGCGGGTGGCCGAGGCAGCCTATCAATCTGTGGCAGAGGGAAAGCCGGTTTCCCTTTCGTAGTTCGCCATGACGTTGTATTGTTGAAAGGAGCATCGTCCTTGACCGACATTTATCCCTACATGGAGCGCATTTGCGAGCGTTTCTCCGACCCATCCCTGGCGGATACTTTCAAAAACTTCACGAAGACCATGCTCTTCGAATTCCCCGATACGAAGCAAACGATGGCGCTCACGGTCGTTGATGGCAACGCCACGCTTGAAGAGAAGAGCGTCGAGAATCCTGATATCAAGATGACGGCGGATACCGATACGCTGGCGGGCATACTGGATAAGAAGGTCAATCCCATGATGGCCTACATGACGCGCAAGATCAAGGTGCAGGGCAACCAGGCCGATTTGATGCAATTGCAGAAATTGATGTTCTGAGGAGGGTGCGTTGTCCGCTCTTTCAGAAGTTTCTACGCCCACCAGCAAGCTCTCGCTGCCCGCCTTGATCCTGACGAGTACCTTCGCGCTGGGCGTCAATATCGTCTGGCTGTCGTATAACATCTTCATCCTGCCGGTGCAGGTACAAACGGTGTCGTCGGAATCGACCAAGGGTATTGTGCTGGGGACACTGGTCGGCGTGGCGATCGGCATCGCGGTGATTGTCAACATCGTGGCGGGCATTCTCAGCGACCACAGCAGCAGTCGCTTCGGGCGGCGCAGGCCGATGTTGCTGTGGGGGATGGTGCTGACGCTGCCGTTCATCCTGCTGCCCGTGTTTCTGCCGCTCACGCTCACTGTAGTGATCGCCTCCTACCTGGGGATGCAGGTCTTCACGAACGTGGCGGCGGGCGCGTGGCAGCCCACGCTGGCCGACTTCGTGCCGGTGGAGCAGCGTGGCATCAGCGCGGGCATCAAGGGCGTCTTCACGCTTTTGGGTGCGGCCATCGGCGTCGGCGTGATTACGGCGCTCTTCGCTGCCAGCCTGCAAGCGGTCGCCTACATCCTGATCGCCGCGCTCTACCTGCTCATGACGCTGGTCAACGTCGTCGCCATGTCGCCCTACGATACGCCGATGCGCGATATGCCGCCTATCAGGTTGGGCGCGGCCATCGTCGAGACGTTCCGCGTGCAGCGCCGCGTAGGCATGGCGAGCTTCTGGTGGTTCGTGCTGGGCAGCTTTCTGATCTACATGGGCGTGTCGGGTTTCCAGTTCTTCGGGGTGTATTACCTGGAAGGTATCTTGCATATCACCAATCCCGATGCCCTGGCGCACGCGGTACAGATCACCGGCCTGCTCAACCTGGTTGTCAGCGTCATCTTTGCGCTGGTGGCCGGCATGCTTTCGGATAAGCTGGGGCGCAGGAACATCATCATCGTCTCCGTGCTGGTGGCCAGCGCCATCGGCATCTTCTTCCCGTTCGCTCGCTCGCTCGCTATCTTTCTGGCCTTCTCCGCGTTCTATGGCGCGGCCAACGGCGTGATCCTCAGCGTCGATACGGCCCTCACCAGCGACCTTGTACCAATAGACGAGGCAGGCAAGTACATGGCCTACGCCAATCTTGCTGTGGGTGTGGCGAACGGCGTTGCGCCGCCCATCTTCGGGCTGATCCTGAACTTCCAGGGCGCGCCGACGCTGACCAGTTTCATCATCTTCTTTGTGGTTTCCGCCGTCTTTTTTGTCGCCAGCAGCATTGTGATGGCGCTCAAAGTACCTGACAGATAGGAGCAAGAGAGCAAGAGAGGAGCAGCCTTCGTGAACCCACTCATCATTACCGCGACCCCCAATATTTGCTGGCTTTCGCCGGAGATTCCCTATCCACGCACGGCGAAGGACATCGCCGCCGAGGCGGCGCTATGCGAGCAAGCTGGTGCGTGCATCTTCCATACCCACGCCGAGGGCATGTGGGCCGATGTGATCCACGCCGTGCGCCAGCGAACCGCACTTATTGTGCAGTGCGGCATGTCGAGCCTGCCTATCCCCGACCGGATGCCTGTCTGGACGGAACACGCCGATATGGTTTCGATGATCGTCAGTCACCACGACGAAGCCTTCACCGGGCTGGATGTGCATGTGTTGCACCCGCGCGAGGAGCTTGAAGAGTACATGCGGCTCTGCAACGAGTATGGTGTCAAACCCGAACTGGAGGTGTGGCACGCCGGCTCCATCTGGAACATGCGCTACCTGATCGACAAGGGGCTGCTGCCCGCGCCGTATTTTACGACGCTGTTCTTCGGCTGGCCCGGCGGCACGTGGTCGCCTCCCACCGTCGAGGAATATCTCTACCGGCGGCGTTTGATGCCGGAGGGCAGTGTCATCAACGTTAGCATCATGGGGCCGGAGCAGCCTGCAATCCTGGCGGCTGCCATCGTCCACGGCGATCACGTGCGCGTCGGCACGGAAGATTTTCCCTACCTGCATGGCGAGATCGCCAAAACGCACGAGCTTGTCGCGCAGGTAGCCGACCTGGCGCGCAGCCTGGGCCGCGACATCGCCACGCCGCAGCAGGCCAGGGAGATGTTGGGTATGCGTTTGTAAAGGAGCAGCAATCATGCCAGAATCACAGCAACCCGGGCGTGTCGCGCTCGTTACCGGCATGGCGAGCGGCATCGGCGCGGCGACGGCGCGGCTTTTCGCCGGGCGTGGCTATCGCGTGGCCGCCGTCGATATTGCGGAGGCCGGGCAACAGGTGTGCGACGAGATCAACCGTGACGGCGGTGAGAACAGCGTCTTTTACCGTTGCGACATCACGGACGAGGCGAGCGTGCAGGCGACCGTCGCGGAGGCGCGGGAACGCTTCGGGCGCATCGACGCGCTGCTGAACGTGGCGGGGATCGTGCTGGTCAAGCCGCTTGTGGAGACAGGCTGGGACGAGTTCCGGCGCGTGGTGGATGTGAACCTGGGTGGCACGTTCTTGTTCTGCAAGTACGTGCTGCCGGTGATGCGTACACAGCACGGCGGCAGCATCGTCAATATGGCGTCGGTGTCAGGGCATGTCGGCCAGACCGAACACGCTCTATATGGGGCGACGAAGGGCGCGGTGCTGGCCTTCACTCGCGCGCTGGCCTGGGAGGTAGCATCCGACAACATCCGCGTCAACTCGATCAGCCCTGGCTCGGTCGATACGCCCATGCTACGCTCGGATGTAGCACTTGAGTCAAAGCGCACCGGCGCATCGTTCGATGACCTCAAACGGCTGCGCGAGGCGGAGCAAGCCTTCAATCGCTGGGCCGAGCCGCGCGAGATAGCCGAGGCGGTCTACTTCCTGGCAAGCGATGCCGCGTCGTTCGTGACGGGAACGGATCTGCTGGTGGATGGAGGCTGGGTAGCAAAGTGAAGCGCACAGGAAGAGCAACAGCGCCAGTCGTCTAAGTCCTACTATGTTGCCAGTATTTGGCTTCCTTGCTATACTCAGCGTAGAAGTGCCGGGTGGAAGTGTGGGGAGGATGAAACTATCGAGGCTAAGAAGGAGAAGTATAAGTAGTGAAAACACTGGTAACGGGAGCCGCGGGATTCCTGGGCGGCCATCTCGTGGATATGTTGTTGGAGCGTGGTGACGAGGTGCGCGCGATGGTGCGCCCCGTGGAGGATGCGTCGCGCTTGAAGCAATTGGCGGGCGTCGAGGTTGTACAGGGCGACCTGACCGACGCAGCCTCGCTTAAACGCGCCGTGCAGGGCATGCAGGTTGTCTATAACGTCGCGGCCAAAACGGGACCGTGGGGGCTGGAGAAGGACTACAACGCCATCAATGTATGGGGCGTGGCCGATCTCATCACGGCGGCAATAGAGGCCGGGGCGCAGCGCATCGTGCATACCAGCTCGATTACCGTATACGGGCATCACCTGCATGGTCTCGTAACCGAAGATCATCCCTATCAGGCGGAGGATAACCCGTACAGCCGCACCAAGATCGCCGGTGAGAAACTGATTCTCGACATGGTGAAGGAGCGCGGCGCGCCCGTCGTGATCGTGCGCCCCGCCTGGATCTACGGGCCGCGCGACAACGCCAGCTTTGGCCGCTTCGTTGCGCTGGTCGATTCCGGCAAAGGCTTTATTATCGGCAATGGCCGCAATATCCTGCCCATCGTCTACGTGCGCGACGTGGCGCAGGGCATGATGCTGGCTGGAAACGCCGACGCGAAAGTGGTGGGCAGAGCGTACACGCTGGCCGACGACCGGCGCGTCACGCAGGGCGAATATCTGAACATGATGGCAGACTTCCTGGGCGTGCCGCACCCGTCACGCTACTATCCCTATCCCGCCCTGTACGGCGCGGGTCGCATGGCAGAGCTGCTGTGGCGAGCGATGGGCCGCCGCGATGCCGCGCCGCCGCCCGTCACAACGTACGGCGTCACGCTGCTGGGCGGCAACCAGGAGTTTTCGATTGACCGCGCCCGCCGCGAGCTTGGCTACGAGCCGCAGTACGACTACATTCGCGGCCTCTCCGAGGGCGTGCAGTGGTACCAGGCCGCCAAAAAGAGCCTGTCGCAAGCCGAGACGGAGCGCCAGGTCGCCGGGACGAGAAGTTAGTGGACTGTCAATCCTCATTTGAATGATGGAAATGTAGTGGCACCCCTCGCGGGTGCCATCGGCTGTCTGTCAATCCTCATTTGAATGATGGAAATGTAGTGGCACCCCTCGCGGGTGCCATCGGCTGTCTAACTGCACGCGCCACGATGAGATGGCACCCGCGAGGGGTGCCACTACATTTCTCTTTCTCATTTGAACGCTGACAGTCTACCAGGTTTCTTGCCTCTTGTTTCGATCGTGACGGGGCAAGGCGTCTTATTTCGAGAGAAACGTGCTTGCCACGAACTCCTTGACGCCTGCCCCGCCGCGTAATTGCAGCCAGATCGGGCCTTGCTGCGGTTCGAAGACCAGTTCAAAGGTGAAAAACGGGCAGCAGCTTCGCTCAACGAGGGTAAAATCCAGCAATCTGGTGGCCGCCGAATTGTTCCCCGCGAAACGAAATGCGTACCCATCATCTAGTTCGCTCACCTGCTCGACCTCTTTGAAGAGGTCAGCAACCTCCCCTCCTCGCTGCGCCTGCTCAGAACCGGTTAGGATGCAGGCGATAGGTATTTCTTCAACCGCGCGCTCTTGTTGATACATTTTGCGAATCCTTTTTTGTACATGACTTTCTGCTCTTTATATCCTTGCGAACGCCTCTCGCGTCTGCTAGAGTCGAGTGTACAAGTTAAAGTGTGCTTTAAGTCAAGAGGCTAGCTTTGCGTTTGCGCACGCGAAACCAGTCGAACAGGTAGGCCAGCGTCAGCGCTACCAGCAGGGCGTTGCGCAGCGCCACGCTTTCGAGGAAGCCGGGCAGGTAGGGAACGGCGAGGCCGTTTGTATTGCGCGTGTAGAGGTAGGGGTAGATGTAGGTCGTCAGTACCGAGATGGCGGTCCAGGCGATTAGCCAGAAACGGGTGTACGCGCCGCTGTAGACGAGCAGGGGGATCAGCCAGATGAGGTACTGCGGGCTGAAGACCTTGCCCGTAATGATGAAGACGAGCAAGATGGTGATAAACGCCTGGAACATATCCAGCCTGCCGCGCCATTGCAAGAAGAGCGTGTAGAGATAGCCCAGCACGAACAGCGCCTCGAAGAACAGCGCGACCGGGCTGCCAAGCGCGCTTTCGGCGTTGATGGAGCCGAAGGTGTAGACAATCTTGACGGGATAGCCAGCGAGCGCCGCCAGGAAGAGGAAGGTGCTGCCGGTGGACTCGACCTGCACGGGGCGATTGGTAAAGTAGCTGAGCTGGCTCACTACTGCTCCATTGAAGTCCAGCAAGGCGAACGCGCCGGTTATGCCAACGATGATCCCGAAGAAGATGAGCGCGTTTTTCCACCGCCAGTGCCATAGGCCGCGCAGCGTTCGCCAGAGTTCGCGTGGGAGAGATGCCAGGGTCAGTGATTCACCTGGAGTGTAGAAACGACCGGCATCCATTTGCTCGGCGATGAAGAGCGCGGGCAGGAACAGGATCGGGTATATCTTCAGCAGGAAGCCGAAAGCCAGTGCGATGTACGCGGCGCTCCAGTGTTTGCGCTGAGTGGCTATGACGCAGAGCAGCGTGAGCGCGGCTGGCACCACGTCGAAGCGGCTCTCCGTCAGGCCCAGCGTGCCGATCAACATGTAGAAGGCGAAGGCCAGCGCTGCGCCGCGCGGAGCATAGCGCAGCAGCAGCCAGTAGATGAAGGTCGTCACAGCGGCCATCGTCACGGCGAACAAGAGCGGGTAGTAGGCGGCAGGCGCGAGAAGGGAAGGCGTGAAGATCAGCAGGGTAAGGGGAGGGTATTCGAGCGGCAGCGCGTGCAGCGGCGGCAGCGCCAGCGTGGAGGGCGAGAGGAAGGTACAATGATAGGTCGGCATGATATTGACCGCGCCGCCGCCTCCCCAGAAGGTGAGCGCGTAACACTGGTAGCGCAGCAAGTCTCTATCGGGAAGATTGATGATGAAACGCACTACGACGTAGCAGAACATCAGCAAAACGACGATGATGATGGGGAGATAAGCAAGAAGGCTGCCGCGGGCCAACAGCTTTTCTCGAAAGCCCCTGGGAGGCGGCTGCGCGCCCTCGTCCGATGTATGTGAAACTTCCTCTTGTAGCATAGTATGTCGCGCTGCTCAATGCGTCCCTGCGCGTCCTTCTCTTCCTCGTATTTGACACTGGCTTCTCGCAAGTGCTAGAATTTCCACCGGTGGGTGTTGTTCGCGTGATATCTGTACCCCTTGCGCGAGTACTCTTTCATGTGCAAGACGTTTTGCCTTCACAGCCAGTAACGCCCCTACCTCTACGAATGTCTATTGTCTATCATCATCAGCATACCTATTGGGAGGATTCAGTACACATGGCAAGTAACAGTCATTCCGATACGAAAACCTTGAAGGTCGGCGATGTCGCCCCTGATTTTACCTTGAAGTCAGGTAACGGGGAAGAATGGCACCTGGCCGACTACCGCGGCAAGAAAAATGTCCTGCTGGCCTTTGTGCCCTTCGCCTTCAGCAGTGTATGTTCCGCGCAGCTTCCCGCGTATGACGCGGAGATGGAACGCTTCAACGATAATGACACAGAAGTGGTCAGCATCAGCACCGACAGTACGTATGCTTTGAATGCCTGGAAGAAGTCGATGGGAACCAGCTTCCCCAACCTGGCGGACTTTTACCCCCAGGGGCAGATTGCCGATGCCTATGGCGTGCGTCACGCGGGCGGCTTCTCTAACCGCGCCGTGATCCTCGTCGACAAAGCGGGCGTCGTCCGCTACATTGATGTGATGAACAGTCCCGGCGATATGCCAGACAACGAGCCAATGTTCGAGGCGCTGCGCAAGCTGTAAACTATAAGCAGCATGAAGAGACAGGCCAGGGCAGCCGCGGCGCGGCTGCCCTGGCCTGTCTCTTCATGAAATAATTTCTTGAAATGGCTGCCAGCGGGCCGGGTCGATTTCGTCTTCGAAATACTCGATGTCCCACATATGGCCTGGCTCTTCGCGCGATTGGAAGCGTCGCATTACGTCGTACAAAACCTCGCGCTGCATGTCTGGCTGGAATGGTTTGCCGAATGAATTGCCCGGCTGGAACCCGACAGGGTGTAGGGCACGTGGAGGCCCGGCCTGGCGGGATTCTTCAGGAAAGACGGTAACTAGAACGGTGGGGATGCCCTGCATCTCGATCTCGCGCTGGATTGCAACTACAACCCGGTGGCAGAGCGGTCAGCCAGCCGAGAGGATGACGCCGTCGGCCTTGGAGCGCGCGATGATCTTCGCCATTTCGGGCGCGGCATTTTCGTACAGGTCGCGCAGTTTCTGGGTGTAGCCCATGAAGCCCAGGTGCTTGTCGCTCACCCCGCCGATGATGCCCATTGCCGCGAATTCGCGCAAGCGATCTATCGGGAAGACGCAGTTGATATCCCTGTCGGCGTCGCTGTGGTCGTAGTGGTCGTGCGTCACCATCAACTGGTCGGCCTGCACGTCGCCCGGCAGCAGACGCCACGTGTTGTCGCCCTCGATGTCGTATGGCTGCTGGTCGCGCAGGTGAACGCCCGCTGTCGAGACGAGCGCGAACGTCATCTCACTGATTTCACGGAAACGCGGTGTATACGGCAAACACCGCTTAGACATTGCCATAACTCGATATCCTTTGCTCGATAAGCTTCGGGCGCTCATTCGGAGATGTTTGAAGTATGCCTACAGAGGAATACGGCGATAGACTGCGTCAAAGGGGAAGCTCACGCCGATGCTTTTGAGTTCCACTACGTCGCCGCTCTGGTAGTGATAGGGCCGCCAGTTACTCTCGCGCCGGTAAACGATGATCTCCTGGGCCTCACTGCCTACTAACAGGTACTCCTGCATGGAGGGCAGCGTCTTATAGGCCACCAGCTTCGCCGTGCGGTCGCGCTTATCTGTGGCTGGGGAGAGCACCTCAATAATCACGATCGGGTTGGTCGGCAGGGAACGGGAGCCTTCTTCGCAGGCGACTGTCACGTCAGGATAGAGGTAATTTCCCTGCGAGAGTTTCAGTCGCCGATCACTAGAGTAGACCATACATGGAGTGTCCTCCAATTGGGAGCCGATGAGCAAGCCCAACCGCATACAGAGGGCCGCGTGAGCATCGGAGCCTCCGGCCATATCGAGGATGCCCGCATCGGCATCTTCCAGGCTAGAGGGTGGGCGTAGCATCGTGACCATGCTATTCAGTCTCTCATATTTGCCGTCCGTGGCATCGTCTAGTGCGAGGTACTGGTCCTCAGTCATGTAGAGGCCATCGCTCAGGTGTGATCGGTTGGCAACCATACACTCCATTCCTTGCTCACATGTTGGCCTGTCGAGAGGCCACATGCTTATTGTACCATATGCACGATTACTGCATCTCCATTCACTCCCCGATTTGCTCCTGTTATCGCCAATCTTGCACCACCCGGCCATTTTATATGGCGCGAAACATTACGTCATGTTACAGTTGTAGCAGGTAATTATAAGAGATGTATGTCACAAGCATTTATTAATTGGAGCGTTCAATATGGGATTACTGGTAGAACACATCGACAAATCGTTTGCGCAATTTCACGTTATCACAGACCTGTCGATGGAGGTGCGGGAAGGCTCGATCTTTGGCTTCCTCGGCGCGAACGGCGCGGGCAAAACCACCACGATGCGCATGATTCTCGACATTATTCGCCCTGACACTGGCCGTATTACGTGGAGCGGCAAAGATGTGCGCGAGGTGCCTCGCCACAATTTTGGCTATCTGCCCGAAGAGCGCGGGCTGTACCCGAAGGTCGGCGTAGAAGAGCAACTGCTCTTTCTCGCGCGCCTCAACGGGCTGGCGAAGCCCGATGCGCAGCGGCACCTGGACGAGTGGTTCGAGCGATTTCAGATCACGCAGTACCGCAAGAAGAAGGTCGAGGAGCTATCGAAGGGCAATCAGCAGAAAATACAGTTCCTGGCCGCCATCGTGCATGACCCGCTGATCCTGATTATGGACGAGCCATTCAGCGGGCTGGACCCGGTCAACGCTATTGTGCTGAAAGAGGCATTTTTGGAGATGCGCGACCGGGGCAAGACCATTATCTTCTCAACCCACCAGTTGGAGCAGGTCGAAGAGATGTGCGAAGATGTGCAGATCATCAACAAGGGGCAGACCATCATAGCGGGCAGCGTGCGAGACGTCAAACGCCAGCATGGGCGCAACGTGGCGCGCCTCAAGCTCGATAACGACCCGCAGGCGCTCTGGCTCGACACGCTTGCAGGCGTGCAGGTCACGAAACGACGCCAGGACTACATCGAGATGCAGATCCAGGCCGATCTCAACCCCAACCTGATCGTGGAGGCCGCGCTGAGCAACGGCGGCATCATCAGCCGCTTCGAATTGACCGAGCCGTCGCTCACCGACATCTTCATCGAAGCTGTCGGCAAGATCGCGCTGCCCGATGCGCCGTCAACACTCACAGCGTAAGGGAAGGAATAGAACAATGCCAGAGCCAACAACACTGGAACAGAACATACCCGATCAGCAGAGCGCCATTGAAGTCAGCGCGGGTGGAGCTGCGCATCAGAATACGCTGCGCAATGTTCGCCTGATAACCGGACACGAGTATAAGAAACGGGTGAGGCAGCGTAGTTTCATCATCAGCACCATCGTGCTGCTCGTTCTGGTTGTAATCGCCACTTTCGTGCCAACCGTCATTCAAATCATCTCCGCGCACGCGACGAACTCGCAGACGAAGATCATCGTGTTGAACAACGCCGGGGCGATTGCCGGATTGAGCGATAGCGCGCTGAATAGCTATATCAATTCATCACTCAATGGTACGTCAAATGCATCGAGCGCCACCACCGGGCAAAGCTCAAGCGGGAATGCGCAATTCGCGGTCTCGACGACCAGCACAGGAGATGTCAGCAGCCTGAAAAGCCAGGTGAAGGATGGCAAACTGGATATCCTATTGGTGCTCGACCGCGCCCCGAATAAGGACTTGCAATTCACGTACTATACGACCTCCGATCCGAGCAGCGATGGGAACGTGTCGCAGGTGCAGGCGCTGGCCAGCCAGATCAATGTGTTCGACAGGTCTTCTCGCCTGGGTCTGACGCCCACGCAGACGAGCAGCCTGTTTGCCCCCGCGCAGTTCTCGGACGTGAATCTTGGCCAACCGCAAAGCAATAATCGCTCGCAGAGCGATATCGTCGCCGGATACATCCTGGCTTACGCAGGAAACATCCTGATCTACATGGCGGTGGTCCTGTATGGTATGGGTGTGGCGATGGGCGTCGCGGAGGAGAAGAGCAGCCGCATTATGGAAATTCTGGTGAACGCGGCGACTCCTTTCCAACTGCTGGCCGGCAAGATCATCGGCATCGGCGCGGCGGGCTTGACGCAGATGGCGCTGCTGGTTGTCGTGGGCATCGGCGCGCTACTGCTTCAGATTCCGTTGAAAGAGGCGCTCCTGGGCAGCAATACAGGTGGCCTGAACCTGAATATCACCGGCGCATCCATTTCACTGCTGGTGCTGTTATTGCTGTACTTCATCCTGGGCTACCTGCTCTATGCCGCGCTCTACGCGGCGATGGGCGCACTGGTAAAGAGGCAGGACGAGGTGCAGAACGCCGTGCAGCCGCTCACTTTTCTCCTGGTGATCGGTTACGTCGTCAGCTTCTTCGGCATCTATTCGCCCGACGCCTTATGGTTCAGAATCGTTTCGTATGTGCCGTTCTGGACACCCACCACGATGCTTGTACGTGTCGCCGCCGGTGGAGTATCTGGCTGGGAGATTCCCTTGACGGTCGTGCTGATGATCGCCGCCATAGTCGTCTTCACGTACATCGCCGGGCGCATCTACCGCTATGGTATCCTGATGTATGGGCAGAGACCTGGCCTGGGAAAACTATTCAAGCTGGTGCGCACGCGGAAAGCCGTCTAATGGTCAGCCCTGAAATGTAGTGGCACCCCTGGCGGGTGCCATCGTAACCCACCGGTCATAGCGCGGCTGCCTGGCACCCGCTCCACCGATGGCACCCGCCAGTGGTGCCACTACATTTCCCTTCTTATATCTTGAACGTGGTTAGTCTACTCGTGATTCATCATCGACATCTCATGCTCAGCCATGTTCATCATCTTGAGCATGGCTCGACCGCCGGTGCGTAAAAAGCGCACGATGAGTATGGCTGCCAGCAGCAGGAAGAGTATATTGAGCACCGTTGTGTAGTTCCACTGCACGCCTTCCGTGGTGACCACGAGCGAGCGGTTCTGGGGGACGATGCCGAGCGCCTGGAACAGGAACTCCACGACGTAGCCTGCCAGCGCCATGGTGATGTAGAAGGTCAGCAAGATATAGCCCATGACCTTCCAACTGTAGTACTTGCGATAGATATCCAGTATTGGCAAGATGATCAGGTCGGCGAAGATGAAGCTGACCACGCCGCCAAAGCTGATGCCACCCTTCCAGAGTACGGCTGCCAGCGGCACGTTGCCGACTGAGCAGACGAAGCTGACGATAGCGACGAGCGGGCCGACCACCGGCCCCTCGATCTGGGCGATGACGGGGTTGCCGGTGAAGAAGAAGGCGCGCCAGAAGCTATCGGGAACCCAGGCCGCCAGCGCGCCCGCAATCAGAAGGCCAAGCACGATATCAACCCACACCGAGGCCCAGTCCATGACGAAGAAGTGGCTGATAGCTGTGAAGCCTTTGCGACTCACCAGCTTTGACCAGAGCGAGTCGCCTTGCACGCTCATATCCATGCTTGCGTGGCCTTCCATCCTGCCCGCCAGGTTTTTCTCAGCCTGATTCTTGGCCATCTGCACCAGTTTCGGCGTCAGGGTGAAGCGGAAGATCACGGCGATCAGAATTACCATCATGATGCCGCCTGCAAATTCTGCGGCGGCGAACTGCCAACCCATCAGGACGATCAAGATGATGCCCAACTCGATGACGAGGTTCGTTGAGGCCAGTTCGAAGGCCATCGACGCGGTGAAGCTGGCTCCTTTCTGGAAGATGGAGCGCGCCAGCGCGACGGCGGCATAGGAGCACGAGCTTGAGGCGATGCCGAACAGCGTGGCAAGCGCCAGATTTTTCGGCCTGTCGCCGCCGAGCGTCTTTGCCATCGTTTGATGCGAAACAACAGCTTGCACAACGCCAGATAACGTGAATCCAAGTATAAGCGGCCAGAGAATTTCCCAGAACATGCTGAACGATGTATAAAGCGCCTGCCCGATGCTTTGTATGATCTGCATGACATTACTCCTCCTCGTTTCGCGCGAAGCCGGGTACTCTACCAGACCTCTATCTGGGGGTATGGGAATTAGATGATACTATCAATGAATTTGTCAATAGCAGTACATTGTACGCGCAAATCTCGTTACTAATGTACTTGACATTGCCATAGCAATATGCTATACTCGACTATAGCAAATCGCTATGGTTAGCTTGTGTTTTAATGGCAAACACGCTGTTCCGGTTATGATGAAGTCTTTGTTTGCTCTCGTGTTTCGAGCTTTTATATGGTAGAATACACAAGGTATCGAGTATAAACGGCGCGTTGTTTTCACCAACGAAGGAGAAATGCCATGTATCCGCGCCAGGCTACTTCTGAGTCTTTTGATCGAGGGAAGTCGGGAAAGCCGTTCAGGTCGCTGCTCTTGCTCGCCTCGCTTCTTGCTATCGTCCTTGTATTCTTTTCGCTCGCGTTCTCCTCGCACACGGCCCTGGCGGATTCGGCATCTCCGCACGTCGATGTCCTGTCCTTCAATACCACCATAGATGCAGCCTCACTGCAATACGTGACCGACGCCATCAACACGGCTGAACACGATGGCGCGCAGGCGCTGGTGATGCAGATCAACACGCCTGGTGGGGACATCACATCGATGGAGTCCATCAAGCTCGCGGAGTTGAATAGCAGCGTGCCGATCATCTCGTATGTTTCGCCGAAAGGCGCGATTGCTGCCTCCGCCGGGGCATTCATCACGCTGGCGGCGCAGGTCGCTGCCATGGCACCCGGCACGACCATCGGCGCGTCCAGTCCTGTCACCAGCTCGGGCGGTGATATCGGCGCGACGGAGAAGGCCAAGATCGAGAGCGTGCTGCAATCGGATATGACCAGCATCCAGACGGGATATGGCAGGCAGGTCGGACCCGCGCTGCTGATGATTACGAACGCTGCATCCTACACCGACCAGCAGGCGCTCGATCAGGGCATTATCGATCTGCGGGCGTCCAGTCTGACCGACCTGCTCAACCAGGTCAACAACCGTACGGTGACGCTCGCAACGGGGTCTGTCACACTGCACACGGCTGGCGATGCGCAACTGGCCATCGGCGAGTCGCCCATCGATATTCTGTATTCCCTGTTACTCGATCCGAATGTTGCCTTCTTGCTCTTCGTGCTGGCGATGATCGGCATCTTCGTTGAGATAGCGCACCCCGGAGCTATTCTGCCGGGGGTAGTTGGCTCGATCTCGCTGATCCTCTTCCTTTTCGCCGCCGGTTCGATAGCGCCCAACTGGACCGGGCTGGCCCTGATGGGGCTGACCTTCCTCCTGCTGGTGCTGGACGTGCGCCTGACGACGCACGGCGTCCTCACGGTGGGTGCAATGGTCTCGCTCATCGTCGGCGCGCTACTCTTCTTCAACAGCGGCGGGCCATACCAGGGTGCGCAGGTGAATCCTGTACTGGTTTACGCGATGGCTGGCTTTGTTGGCCTGCTCAGCTTCTATATCATCACAGTAGTCGTGCGTACGCGCAGGAAGCCTGTCACGACAGGCACCGAGGGCATGATCGGAGCGACGGCAATTGCGCTGACGGCCTTGATACCTGACGGCAGGGTCAGCTATGGCGGTGAGGATTGGTACGCTATGCTGCTAGACCCCGATACATCCGTCGATCCAGGCTCGGTGGTGCGTATCGTCTCGATCGAGGGGCTGCGCCTGCGGGTTGTGCCGACATTTGACCGGGTTATTGATGCTGCCCCAACGCCCGACGGTTTGCCGGGGTAACTATACGATAGGAGGTTTTGTTATGGACCCTTCATCCATTCTTGTTCTCAGTATTGTTGTAATCGTTGTTCTGGTGCTTTTGATGCTGATCTTCTCTGCTATTCGCGTGGTGCAGCAGTATGAGCGTGGTGTGATATTCGTGCTGGGCCGTTTGATCGGCGCGAAAGGCCCCGGCATCTTTCTCGTGCCGCCTTTCATTACGCGCATGGTTAAGGTTGATCTGCGTATCGTGACGCTGCCGGTGCCGCCGCAAGAGGTGATTACGCGCGACAACGTGACGATCAAGGTCTCCGCGGTGATCTACTTCTACGTAGTTGATCCCTCCGCGGCGGTGGTGAACGTGATGAACTTCATCCAGGCCACCACGCAGATCGGCCAGACCACGCTGCGAAACGTACTCGGCCAGTCGGAGCTGGACGAACTGCTCTCGCAGCGCAAGAAGATTAACCAGGAGTTGCAGAGCATCATCGATGAGGTCACCGAGCGATGGGGCGTCAAAGTGACGGCGGTCGAGATCAAGGATATCGAGCTTCCCCAGACCATGCAGCGCGCTATGGCGAAGCAGGCCGAGGCCGAGCGTGAGAAACGCGCCAAGATCATTCACGCCGAGGGTGAGTTCCAGGCTTCGACGCAGCTTGCCAAAGCCGCCAACATCATCGCCGCGCAGCCCAGCGCCCTGCAATTGCGCTACCTGCAAACGCTGACCGAGATCGCCGTCGAGAAGAACTCGACCATCATCTTCCCCTTGCCAATGGACCTGATCGAGCCGGTCTTGAACTCCATGGGGCGCGGCAAGGCTTCCGAATCCGTTGATACTAACGGCTACAAAGAGCCTGAGTATCCTATGCCGCAGCCCTATCAGGGCTAAAAGCAAACAAGGAGTGCGAGTATCCTGCTCGCACTCCTTGTTTGCTTTTTATCTACACGACGCGGTTTTCACCCTGTTTGCTGCGAAGGTATTCGGCGCAGGTGTGGTAAGTTTCCTGGGAGATGAGGCCGCGCGACATGTAATGCGTGAGCATGACATCCAGCTTCAAGATGCTGATGAGGTTGAGTCCGTGTCGCCGGAGGCGCTCCACTGCTCCATGCTCGCGGTCGATTAAAACGATCACATCTTTTACTCTCAGCCCGTTTTCTTCGAGTAGCTCGGCGGTTTCCATGATACTGCTGCCGCGCGTGATGAGATCATCGATGACGAGCGCGGTGTCTCCGCGTGTGAAACGTCCCTCGATGCCGCGCTTGCCGGTCCCCTCCGGGTGCGAGCGTGCGTAGATCAGCGGGATATTCGTTTCCAGGGAATACGCTGTCGCCAGCAGGAGACCGCCTACCGGCACACCGGCGACGACGGCAAAGGGATGAACGCGCGGGCGGCGCAGCGATTGCGCCAGGTTGATCTCTTGCTGCATCAACTTGCTCGCCACGCGCAAAGCGGTTGGGTTGCTGATGAGAACTTTGGGGTTGACAAATACCGGGGAACTGACGGCTGATTCACTGACGGTGAAATTTCCGAACTGGACACCCCCAAGATCATACAGCGCTTGCGCCAACCAGAGATTATCTAGAGACTGCTCTTTCGCCACCTCTCTGCATCCTTTCTCTATGAAATATGATGTAGTGCTTTCTCAGTATATCACACGCATGCGCGACCTGGCGCTGGTTCTTTGAAAGAAGACCTTGCCCCCGGGAAATCGCATTAAAAGAGGGAGAAAGGTGATAGAATCAGATGAAAGAAGTAGAAGATAATGAGATGGAAGTATGCGCATCGATCTGAAAGAGTACGGCCGTTTACTAAAAACGTATCTCGCAGCGCAGTTGTCGCGGGTTATTCTACTGGCTGCGCTGCTGTGCGCGGATATCGCGCTACAACTGGTGAACCCGCAATTGCTGCGTATTTTTATCGACACGATCACCACATCCGCTGTACAGACGTCAGTATTGTGGGTGGCCGGACTATTCATCGTTGTGGCGCTGGCGCAACAGGTGGTCAAGGTCGGCGCGTCCTATTTAAGCGAGCGCGTCGGCTGGAGCGCGACGAACGCGCTGCGCGTTGATCTGGTGCGGCACCTTGTTCAGCTTGATATGGGCTTTCACAAACAACACACGCCTGGGGAATTGATCGAACGCGTTGATGGCGATATAAGCGCGCTGGCAAACTTTTTTTCGCAGTTTGTGATTAAAGTGCTGGGCAACCTGTTGTTGCTATTCGGCGTGCTGATCGTCCTGAGCATCCAGGAGTGGCGGGCCGGTCTTGCCCTCAGCCTATTTGCCCTGGTGGCCCTGATTCTCATCAATAGCGTGCGCTCTGTGGCAGTGAAACCCTGGAAAGCCTTCCGCCAGGCCAGCGCAGAGCTGTATGGCTTTCTGGAGGAGCGTCTGTATGGGACGGAGGATATTCGCTCCAGTGGTGCGCAAGCGTATGTCACACGTCGCCTCTACGCTCACACGCGCCAGCGTTTCCGCAGCGGGCGCAAGGCCAGGCTGACATCGGTGATTGTCTGGTGTATGCCAGTTCTCTCTACCCTGATAGGAACAATGGTGGCGTTTCTCGTGATTGCCTGGCTCTATAGTGCCGGTTCGATGACGCTGGGTATGGCTTTTCTGATCTATTTCTACACACAACTGATCTTTCAACCCATCCAATCGATCAGTGACCAGATGGACGATTTCCAGAAGGCCAGCGCCAGTTTCGCGCGTATTCGTGAATTGTTTCAGATCAAGAGCGAGCTCAAGGATGGCCCGGGCGTGACATTTCCGCGCGGTGCGCTCGCAGTGGAGTTTGATCACGTCGACTTTGGCTATGGAGAGCAGGAGATGGTTGTGCAGGATCTCACATTCAAGGTCGAGCCAGGCGAGGTGCTGGGCCTGCTGGGGCGAACTGGAAGTGGCAAAACGACGCTGACACGACTGCTCTTTCGCCTGTACGATCCAGCGCAGGGGACGATTCGCCTGGGGAATGTGGATTTGCGCGAGGCGCGGCTCGCGGACTTGCGCGCGGCGATTGGTATGGTCACACAAGATGTGCAGTTGTTCCACGCCACGGTGCGTGACAATCTGACCTTTTTCGATCAGAGCAGCGACGACATACGTATCATGCAGGCACTCGATACCCTGGGGATGCGCTCGTGGTACGAGGGGCTGCCTGATGGGCTGGATACCATGTTGGCCGCGAACGGAGGCGGGCTTTCGGCCGGTGAGGCGCAATTGCTGGCCTTCGCGCGTGTCTTCCTCAAAGATCCGGCGGTGGTCATTCTCGATGAGGCCTCATCGCGTCTCGACCCGGCCACAGAGCATTTGTTGGAGCAGGCTATCGACACATTGTTGCGAGGGCGCACCAGCATTATTATCGCGCATCGCTTGAGCACGATCCAGCGTGCTGATACGCTGATAGTGCTGGAGGGGGGCCGTGTGCGCGAATTTGGCTCACGCGCGCAACTCGCGGCTGACCGCGACTCTCACTTTGCCCATCTCTTACGCACAGCCCACGAGGAAAATCTTGAGCAACAAGATGCTAACGCCGCTGCCGCAGCTCGCTCAGGTAGCGTGGAAGGAGGCTTACTCTGAAAGCGTGGCGTTTTTTTGCCAGTATGATACGCTTCTTACCCTGGTACTACAGCTTGAATACGCTCTGCATCATCCTGGTTTTTCTCTTTGAAATGATACCGGGTCTGGTGGCACGTGATTTTTTTGATCGCCTGACCGCGCATACGCAGGGAAGCCTGAACTTCTTGTGGATCGGCGTCCTGTTCCTGCTAGTAGGTGTGGGCCGCGTGGTTTTTCTCGCGGGTTGCCAGCTGACGAACTCGCCGTTTGGGTATATGAACGCGGCCAAACTCCAAAAGAATATCTTCGCGCATATCCTCCAGCTTCCCGGTGCGCGCGCCCTCCCTGCATCATCAGGTGAGGCTATTAGCCGTTTGCGCGACGACATTGATGAGAATACCTTCTTTTTAATGGACTTTAATGATCTGCTCGCATTCATTGTCTTTGTAGGGATTGCGTTCGCGGTCATGATTAGCATCAATGTCTTCATCACCCTGGCTATCTTTCTCCCGCTGATGCTGATTGTTGCGCTTGTGAATCTTATGGGTGAGCGAATCAAGAGGCGGCGCGGCGACAATCGTAAGGCTGCGGGCGAGGTGGCGGGCTTCCTGGGCGAATTGTTTGGCGCGGTGCAGGCGGTGCAGGTGGCGCACGCGGAAGAAAAGGTCATCAACCACTTCCGCCACCTCAACGATGTGCGTCTCAAGATGACAGTGCGTGATAGCTTGCTCGATCAGGTTTTGCAATCGACGTTCTCGAACACCGTGAGCATCGGGACGGGCGTGATCCTGCTGCTGGTGGGACAGGCGATGCATCGTGGCACATTCACGCTTGGCGATTTCGCCCTCTTTGTCTACTATCTGGGCTGGATCACGGAATTCATAGCCCATTTTGGCAGGGTCCTTACGGGATACAAACAAGCTGGCATTTCGGTTGAACGGCTTGTCACGCTGATGCAGGGCGCGCCCGCGCAAACGCTGATGCAACCCGGCCCGGTCTACATGCGTGGAGCGTTGCCAGAACTGCCGGCTATTGCGCCAATTGGTGAAGAGCGGCTGCACACGCTTGAGGTGAGTGGCTTGCGCTATCACTATCCCACTGTTGAGCAAGGCATCCAGGATATCAGCCTCGTCCTCAAACGTGGCTCGTTCACAGTGATTACCGGGCGCATCGGATCGGGCAAGACGACGCTGCTCCAGGTGTTGCTGGGGCTATTGCCGCAAGATGAAGGTGAGATTTGCTGGAACGAGAAAGTGGTGGAAAACCCTGCATCCTTTTTTGTACCACCACGCAGCGCTTACACATCGCAGGTGCCGCATATGTTCAGTGACAGCCTGCGCGATAACATTCTGCTAGGCGTGCCTGAGTCCGGTGATATTCTCAAGAGCGCGCTCGATCTGGCGGTGCTGGAGCCGGATATCGCGGAAATGGCTCAGGGTCTGGAGACGTTGATTGGCCCACGCGGCGTGCGACTCTCTGGTGGACAGATTCAGCGGGCAGCGGCTGCGCGCATGTTTGTACGCCAGGCAGAGCTTCTTGTGGTAGACGATTTGTCGAGCGCGCTGGACGTGGAAACAGAGACTCTGCTGTGGCAGCGCATCTTTGCGCGCCAGGAGGCGACGGTACTGGCCGTCTCGCATCGCCGCGCGGTATTGCGACGCGCCGACCATATTATCGTGCTGAAAGATGGCAGCATCGAAGCTGAGGGGAAGCTGGATCATCTACTAGCAACCAGCGTGGAGATGCAGCATCTCTGGCATGGTGAGATCAACTCTGAGCAGGTATCAGAATAGCTCGTTCCCGACTAGAATGGCGGGTACTTTGCTCCTCGCCGCCTCGCCGCTGGAAGCTTGCGCCGCGTGTCAACCTATGTTACCCTATGGCGTGTGGAAATAGTTCTGGGCCAACGAACGCGAGATGTGGCCCTGCACGATACATGATACATCGGGTGAAGACGCATGCCAATTGTGAGTGTAATACAGGTAGAGAAATCATTCGGCGCTGACCTCATTTTTTCAAATGTGAGCTTTCAGATCGATGAAGGAGACCGCATTGGCTTGATTGGGCCAAATGGAGCGGGCAAATCCACGCTGCTCAACTTGCTGGCCGGGCGCGAAGAGCTGGATGGGGGGACGATTGCCATCATGCGCCACACGCGCATCGGCTATCTGACGCAAGATTTCGACTTTCAGCCGGAGAATTCCCTGCTGGAAGAGATGCTGACCGTCTTCGACGAACTGCGCGCATGGGAGCGCGAACTGGGCGAGCTGGCTCACGAACTGGGTGATGCCGCGGCGATAGACGAGACATACCACGAGCGACTGCTTGAGCAGTACGACGAACTGCAACATCGCTTTGAGCACGCGGGAGGCTATACCTACGAAAACAAGCTCCACCAGGTGCTCGATGGCCTGGGTTTTACGCGCGAGCAGCAGGCTGCCCCGGTGCGCCACCTGAGCGGCGGCCAGCAGACGCGCGCCGCGCTGGGCAAGCTGCTCCTGCAAGAACCCGACCTGCTCCTGCTGGATGAGCCAACCAATCACCTTGACCTCGCGGCGCTGGAATGGCTGGAAGGCTACCTGTCTGGTTGGAAGGGCGCAATGGTAGTTGTGGCGCACGACCGCTACTTCCTCGACAAGGTCGTATCTCGCACAATTGAGCTGGCCTTCGAACACATCGAAGAATACCCTGGGAATTATTCGCGCTATCTCCAATTGCGCGAAGAACGCATGGAGCGGCGGATGCGCGAATTTGAGGCACAGCAGGCCCATATCGCACATACGGAAGAGTTTATTCGCCGCTACAAAGCGGGACAGCGCAGCCGCGAGGCGCGAGGCCGCCAGAAGCTGCTCGATCGCATGGAGCGCGTGGAACGCCCGCAGGATTTCAAGGAGATGCACTTTGAATTTACGCCCGTCGTGGATAGCGGGCAAATCGTGCTCTCAACACAGAATCTTGAGGCGGGCTACGCGCCGCCGCAGCCGGATGGAGAGCCGACCGTGCTGCTGCGCGTGGCCGACCTGGAGTTGCTGCGCGGCGATCGCGTGGGTCTGCTTGGGCCGAACGGCGCGGGCAAGACAACGCTGCTGCGCACCATCATCGGGCAGCTTTCACCTGTACGGGGGCATGTCTATCCCGGGCACAATGTGCGTATCGGCTATTATTCGCAGACCCACGAGGGGCTGAACCCCCACAATAGCATCGTCGATGAAATTCGCCAGGTCAGCGTACTGAGCGAAGACGGAGCGCGCAGCTTTCTGGGACGCTTCCTCTTCAGCGGCGATGACGTGTTCAAGCCGATTGGCGCGCTAAGCGGCGGCGAGCGCAGCCGGGTCGCGCTCGCCAAATTGACGCTGCAAGGCTCGAACTTCCTTGTACTGGATGAGCCGACCAACCATCTCGACCTGCAATCGCGGCAATTCCTCGAGGAGGTGCTGGGTGAGTTCGAAGGTACGTTGCTCTTCGTCTCGCACGACCGCTACTTTGTCGATAGCCTGGCGACGAAAGTATGGATGATCGAGGATGGCGTGCTGATTCCCTACTATGGGAACTATACCGAGTATCGCACGCGCAAGCGACCGATTGTGCTTGATGTACCTGCCCCGCTCAAGACGAACGGTAAAAGCGCGCCAGTCGCGCACAAGGATAGCGTTCTGGCTGCGCGACCGGCCCCAAAGCGTGTCGCAAAAGCCAAAATTCGCGGCATAGAGGACGTGGAACGCGATATCGAGAAGGCTGAAGGCCGCGTAAAGGCGCTGGAGGAGGAGCTATCCCAGGCCGCGCTTGCCGGCGATGCCGCTCGTCTCACCCGATTGACTGCCGATTACGAACAGGCAAAGGCCAGGGTAGACGAACTGCTGGTGGAGTGGGAGCAGTTGTCGTAGGGACAGTGTTATGCTTGCTTGCGGCGAACCCCTGCGACGATGCCCGCGATGAATCCACCTATGCTGAGAAGCAAGGGAACAACCGCCGCGGCAGCTATCCAGAAGACAAGAAACAGCACGGGGACGATCAGTGGGGGAAATGCCTGAATCTTTGCGATAAGCCAGTGGTAGCCGAATTTATAGATTCCACCCAGAATGCCTGCTGCCACCAGGCACAGCACGAAGGTAAATGCGACCCTGCCTACCCCGTAGAGGTAGGCTCCGCGGGCTGCCAGCACGCATAGCATCGCCAATGCTACGCTTTCCAGGGCGAAGCCGACGAGGATTGGCAGGTGTGGCTGGAGTACCATCAGCGCGGCTCCGGCGATGCCTATGATGAGCGCGGCGACTTGCAAACCGGCGTAAGAGAAAAACGAGGCAGCATTCACACTTTTAGTGGGACGCGCCTCGTTGTAGGCTTGCCTGCGTCCGCTGTGCGGCATACGTGCCAGCCCGGCCTGGAGATTGGAGCGCATCGCCAGCGCATCGGGGTTGTTCGGCTGAAACGTGAGACAGCGATCGATAGCAGTGAGCGCTTCTTGATACCTGCCCAGGTTGCTCAGCAGAGCCGCCTGCATGCTCCACGCCAGCGCGTTGCCCGGCTCCAACTGCAATAGCTGATCGACGACGGTCAGAGCCTCCTGCGGGCGTCCCATCGAGCCGAGTAACTGCGCTTTCAGCGTAAGCGCATCCGTGTACGTGGGGGCCATGCGAAGCACTTGCTCGACCAGGTTCAGCGCATCCGGCAACTGCTGGCTGAGTATCTGCTGGCGTGCCTGTTGCAAGAGCTTGTTGATCTGCTGCTGGTAGTTCTGTTCGACCTGCGAAATGGAGATCGGTCCAGAGGTCGATGAAGCGACCTGCCCCGCTTTGCCCTGGGGATAAGGAGGAGGAATCTGGCTGGCAAGCGGCCCGCTTTCGCCGATGCCTTGAAAGGTCATCTGTCCCGACGGCGATGTGGGAGGCACGAACGAGGCAGTCGCGTAGCCATTGCGGGCTTGTGAGGCAGTTGCGCTACTGACGAGCACGGGCACTTCACCGGCCAGCACGATTGGGCGCGGTTCCTGGCCGAAAACTTGCGGCTGATGCTGCGCGTCAAGCGTGCTGGTGAGGTATGTATGGAGTTGCTGCATCGTTACCAGCCCCGTAGATGCATCCACTGCTGGCCCGCTTAGCCCAACGATGGCGTGATAGGCCAGGCTACCAAGCTGGCGCTGACCTGATTCTGGCACGAGCGCATTGCCGCGACAGGAACCATAGAGCAGGCGCCCGCGCGCCTGCTGGAGATGCTGGGCAAGCGATTTGCCCACGAATGGACGCATGTCGAAGGGCGTGGCGCGGCGAGCGTCCCAGGCAGCGCCGGTCTGAAAACAATCGAGTAGCAGGACGACCTGCGCGGCGCGGCTCGGCAGGATGACCTGGCGCATGAGGCTGGGGAAATGAATGCCGGTGGCGGCGTTGCGATACAGTGTGGGCGAACATGCCAGGTAGCCATCGCCGCTCGCTTCATCGATGAAGGCATGGCCGGCGAAATAGAGAAAAATGAGGTCGCCCGGTTCTGCCGCGCCGAGGCAGATTTGCGCGAGCAGGCCCTCCAGCGGCTCTTTGGTTGCATTCTCGCCCGATCTGATCAGCACATCGGATGCCGGCCACCCTCCGCCGCGCGCGTTCCCCAGCCATTGGGCGAGCATCATGGCATCGGTTTCGGCGTAGCGAAGCGGCTGAAACATGCTATCCTGGTATTGATTGATGCCAACAAGTAACCCCAGGCGTCTGCCCACGCGGAATCTCCTTCAATAACTAAGCAGTCTTGCTGTAATTCTACCCTAATGTACGATACGGCGAACGTTTCGGGAGAGAGTCGGTACTTTTGGCGTGCTGATGTGATATACTCATGCGCGATGAATGATAGAACAACTCACAAGGAAAGAAGCG
The DNA here is from genome assembly GCA_963731975.1 of uncultured Chloroflexia bacterium. GTDB lineage: Bacteria > Chloroflexota > Ktedonobacteria > Ktedonobacterales > Ktedonobacteraceae > CAVSXS01. Next base: position 1,104,911 of record CAVSXS010000001.1, read on the forward strand.
CCTTCCATGCCTCGCATTCTTGGAATTACCGGCAACATTGCCTGCGGCAAAACGGCAGTAGGCCAGATGCTACTCGCATTGGGGGCTGAGCGGTATATCGATGCTGACGCGGTGGTACACAGGCTCTATTTGAGCGGGCAGCCGATCGCGGTGCGCGTGGCCGAAGCTTTCGGGCCTGCGGTGATGGCCGGGGATGGTGGTGTCAACCGGCAGGCGCTCGGCGCGCTCGTCTTTCACGACGCCGGGGCTATGCGGCGACTGGAAGCCATCGTTCATCCCGCCGTTGGCATGGCTATCGGCCAGGAACTGGCGCAGGTCAGCCTCAGCGGCATAGCGATCATCGACGCGGTCAAACTGCTCGAAGGCGGCTCTGGCGCGTTTTGCCAGAGCAAATGGATGGTGATTTGTAATGAAGAGCAGGAACGCGCGCGGTTGATGGCGCGCAACCATCTCAGCAGCGAGGAGGCCGAGGCACGGCTGCGCGCCCAGCCATCAGTAGCCGATAGGCTGGCGTTGGTTGATGAGGTCATCGATAACAGCGGTACGCTGGAAGAGACGCGCCGCCAGGTCCAGGATGCCTTCCAGCGCTTTTGCCTGCGCTTCCCGGCATAAGATACAGCAATAGTTATCAATTGACAGTTCTACTTCCTCTGCGTATAATGCGCTCACCAAATTCCTCTTTTGACTCACAGCGTGAAAAAAATCCTCATGGAGTGGACTGCTATTTTCAAAGCAGAACAATTGGGAAGGGAAATTGGTGAGGTTTGGAGAGATTCTGACGTAGTTACCGTATGAGGGATTGTGGCTTGTGCGAATGAAAGCTAGCTGTACGTACCCTCATTGACCTGTCAGAACATGTAGTTCTACTTGGTAAATTTGTTTGAAGGAGGCTGACTACATTGAACAAAAGTTGGTCGCGTATTTTTGCTTTGTCCATGGGCATTCCCCTGCTGCTGATGCTCCTGGCAGCTTGCGGTGGCTCAGGAACAGGCACAGGCGGGACGACGCCCACCGCCAACATCGTCATCAAGGTCGCAACCGAACTGCCGGTGAGCGGCGCTGATGCCAGCAGTGGCAAGCCCGCCGAAAACGGCGCGCACCTGGCAGTTGACCAGGCGGTCGCGTCGAATCTTCTCGGCAGCGGCTATACCCTGGAATTTGTAACGAAGGATGACGTGGGCGCGAGCGGTACCCATGATCCGACCGTTGGCGCTACCAACGTCCAGGCGCTCGTAGGTGATGCGGAAGTTGCCGGCATCGTTGGGCCATTTAACAGTAGCGTGGCGCAGTCCGAAATGCCCATTGCTAACCAGGCTCCGATCGTCTTGATCAGCCCTTCGAATACGAATACGTGCTTGACGCAGAACACCCCGGATACCGGTTGCACAGGTGCCAACGATATGATCTCGACCCTGCGCCCGAGCGGGAAAGTCACGTATTTCCGTATTGCCACGACCGACAACCACCAGGGCGGCGTTGGCGCTGACTTCCTGTACAAGACGCTCAACTTCAAGAAAGCCTACGTGATCGACGACACGGAAACCTACGGCGTTGGTCTTGCTAACGCTTTCATCAAAGAGTGGCAGGCCGATGGCGGAACCGTCCTCGGTCATGATAGCCTGAAGAGCGCAACCGACTACAGCGGCGAACTGGCGAAGGTCGCTGCCGCCAAGCCGGATGTCGTCTACTACGCCGGCGTTGACTCCACCGGCGGCACGCAGATTCGCAAGCAGATGGCGACCACCCCTGGCCTGTCCAATACCCCCTTCGCAGGCGGTGATGGCATCCAGACCAGCGCCTTCGCAACAGCTATCGGCACCAACGGCGCTGCTGTCTACAGCACGGTTGCGGCTGTCGATGCCACGAAGGTTCCATCGGCTGCTTCGTTCATCGCGACATACACAGCCAAATACGGCGCGCTGGGCGCCTATAGCGCGAGTGGCTACGACGCGATGAACATTTTGCTGAACGCAATCAAGGCCGCTATCGCTGGCGGAGCCAAGCCGCCCACCAATTCCAGCGATTCGACGACAGCCTCGACCTTCCGGCAAGCTGTCATCAACGCGGTTGCGCAGACGAACTATAACGGCGTCACCGGCCACCAGAGCTTCGATGCCAACGGCGATACTACCAACAAGACCATCTCCATCTACCAGCTTGCTTCCGTCAGCGGCGCGCCTGCCTGGAAGTATGTGACCGCCCTGACTCTGCCCTAGTTTTGCTTCTACGTTGAGTCAGGATCAGTTGGTAAAAGGTACTCCTGGTAGTCCGAGTCGGGCTACCAGGAGTACCACTATATGGTGAAAGTGATGGCAAGTAGAGGGATGTAATCAGAATCAGGCATTTTTCTGCCGCCCCTACTTGCTATTCTTTTCACAACGGTGTATATAGTGTATATCTCTTCTATTGAGTCTTGGAAAGGAGGGCTGCTGCTTACTATGACGCTGTTTATTCAACTGCTGGTCGTCGGACTGGCGGGTGGGGCAGTCTACGCATTGATCGCACTGGGCTACACGATGGTGTATGGTATCATCGAACTCATTAACTTTGCGCATGGCGATATTTTCATGATCGGTACCTTTATCACTATTACTGTGCTCCAGGCATTTCACATCACGGATAATCCCCCTATTGGTTTTACCCTGATTGCGGCAATCATCGTGGCGTTTTTTGCATCGATGGTGTTGTGCGCCATTCTGGGGGTCGTCATCGAAAGAGTTGCCTATCGCCCATTGCGCAACGCTCCTCGCCTTGCGCCCCTCATCTCTGCTATCGGCGTCTCACTCATTTTGGAAGACGTAGGGAAGCTATGGAAGGGCCTTAGCCCAATCTCACCGCCGCAGATTTTCGGGGCAAGTGCGGTCTTCTATATTGGCCAAATTTCCATTCAGTATGTTGATATTGTGGTGGTTGGCGCATCGATTATCTTGATGGTTGCCCTGCAATGGATGGTGAATAGTACCAACATCGGTCGTGCCATGCGCGCGGTCGCACAGGACCGCGAAGCAGCAGCGCTGATGGGCGTCAATGTCGATCGCGTCATCTCATTTACCTTCCTCGTAGGTACCGGCCTGGCAGGTGCAGCCGGCTTTATCTACCTGCTCAAGTTCCCAACGACGACATTCACCATCGGTTTCGATCTCGGCCTGATCGCCTTCACCGCGGCGGTGCTCGGCGGAATCGGCAACCTGTACGGTGCGATGCTGGGCGGCCTGTGTATCGGCCTCATCCAATCGCTGGTGCAATTGATCCCCGACTCGAACAACCCTGCGTCGCATGGGCTGGGCCTTCCTAACGGAGGGGGTGCCTGGGCGCAGGCCATTATTTTCGCTATCCTGATCCTGATCCTCGTATTTCGTCCATCAGGACTGCTGGGTCAGCAAACCCCAGAAAAAGTATAAGAGGAGCGAAAGCTATGTCTGCTGTCCCGATGAACGCTAACCCGTTCCTGCCAACCCGCGATACGCGGTCGCTGCTCATCAAGTGGGTCGTTGCGCTGCTTATCCCTTTGCTGGTCTTCAACTTCGTCTGGTTGGGCGACTCACTCGTCAATAATGTCGTGCTGGGGTTCATTACACCGGCGACTGCGCTGGTTGGTACCGCGAGCCTGGTTCAGGCGGTAGTCTTCATTCTGGTGTTCTACCTGGTTGTACTTGCCTTTGCCGGCTATCTGCTGGCCGCCGACAGCGGGCGGCGAGGCACGCTGGAAGTCTGGCTCGATGTCGCGATCTTCGCCGTCCTGCCGATTCTACTCATCGTCGCTACCAACGATAACCTCATCATTGGGCTGGCGCTCAGCGGCATCCTCTGGCCGATCTACTTTCTTTTGCGCCGCCGCATCCCCTTCCTGGCGAAGCTGCAAAAGCCGCTTTCCTCGCCGCTGGACAGCCTTACCCAGCTTACAAACGAACAGCAGGCCGGCATGATAAGCCGCGGCAAGGCTGGCGGCTTCTGGCTTGGCCTGTCGCTTGCCGTCGTCTGGCTGATTATCGACGTGATCTTTTTTGCCTCGGGGCAGCTTCCTACCGTCTTGCTCATTGTTACAGCCGTTCGCACGGTCTTCTTGCCGGTCGCCGGGTACTTCCTCGGCTGGGTTGGCGGAATCGTGGCGCTACGTCGCACGCTGGCGGCCAGGAATGGAGATGCCTCCAAATCCTCCACCAATTCAGGCAATGGCAGCGCCAGGAAGCGGCAGCGCGAGATCAGAACGTTGGCCTCCTCACGCGCGAGTGAAGAGGTGCAGGAGCTGGTGCCGAACGATCTGCCATTGCGCAGTTCAGGTGCGCGCCGCTTCTTCCTGACGCTGCTGATCGCCTTCGTCATCTTTTATCCGGTAATTGACCCCTTCCTGTTTGGTTATGGCACCACGGGTCGCCTTTCGCAGTATACAGACCTGGGCTATTATGTGATCCTGGCGCTTGGCCTGAATATTGTAGTTGGCTTTGCCGGCCTGCTCGACCTGGGATATGTGGCATTTTTCGCCATTGGCGCGTATGCCTGGGGTATCTTCGGTTCAACGCAGTTCGGGCGATTGACTAATATCATCATTGATTTGCATGTTCTCTCGTGGTTGTTCTGGCCGATGCTGATTGTGGTGGCGCTTATCGCGGCCCTCTTTGGCGTCCTGCTCGGCGCGCCGACGCTGCGCCTGCGCGGTGACTACCTGGCTATCGTCACGCTGGGTTTCGGCGAAATTGTCCCGGTCGTTTTCCTGAATCTCAACAAGTACACGAATGGCACGAATGGCATCGTCGGTGTTCGCTCGCCCGCCTTCTTCGGCGTGAACTGGTCGAGCATTACTCCCCTACCCTACTACTACTTGATATTGGTGCTGATTGCGCTTGTGATTTTTGCCAACATACGACTGCGCGACTCGCGCTTGGGGAGAGCCTGGATCGCCATCCGCGAGGACGAAATAGCGGCGGCATCATCGGGCGTGAACCTGGTGCGAACGAAGCTGTTTGCTTTTGCCTCGGGCGCGTTCTTCTCGGGCATCGCGGGCGCTTACTTCTCGGCCAAATTAGGCAATGTCTCGCCCGACCTGTTTAGCTTCGGCGACTCGGTGATCTACCTGGCAATGGTGGTCATCGGTGGTATAGGCAGCATTCCAGGCGTAATCGTCGGCGCGATGGTGGTCTATTCCATCAACCTGTTCATCTTGAATAACCTGGATACGCTGGCTGCTGACCCGACGAACTTCCTCTATGGCATCAACCAGTTTATCGTCCACTACGTTCCCTCATTTACCTTTGGGAACATTCGTAACCTGCTCTTTGGGATCACCCTCGTCGTTATCATGATCTTCCGACCGGAGGGTCTGATCCCCAGTTCGCGGAGGCGAAGGGAACTGCACCAGGCCCCAGAAGTGGAGGCGGTCGAACTCGGTTCGTTAGATGTCACAACAACTGATCCCGGCTTTGAGACCGAGGTTCGTATTGAATAATTCCGAGCAGGAGAGGAAAAGAGTATGAGCGTAGAACAAGCATCCGAGCCTGCTGGTCAGCCCCTGCTGGACTTGCAGAACGTCTCAAAGCACTTTGGCGGCCTGGCTGCCGTCCAGGATGTCAACTTGCGTATCTGGCCGGGAGAGATTATCAGCGTGATCGGCCCGAATGGTGCGGGAAAGACGACCGTCTTCAACCTGATTACGTGCATCTATCGCGCTTCATCAGGCGATATTCTGCTGGATGGCAAGACGATTGTCGGCCTGACACCCGACAAAGTGGTCACGCGAGGCATCGCGCGCACCTTTCAGAATATTCGCCTGTTCAACAATATGACCGTCCTGGAAAATGTGCTGGTCGGCCAGCATACGCAGTTGAAGGCCAGCATTCTTGGCTCGTTGTTTCGCACGCCCAATGTGCAGCACGAAGAGCAGGAAGCGCGCAAGCGAGCCGTTGAATACCTGAGTTTCTTCGGGAATGAGCTGGTTGAGCGCCAGGAGGAGTATGTCGTGAATCTCTCCTACGCGCAGAAGCGACGTGTGGAGATCGCACGCGCGCTGGCCGCAAAGCCCAGGCTGCTGCTGCTTGACGAGCCGACAGCCGGCATGAACGAGGCGGAAACGTTGGAGGCGGTCAAATATGTGCGGCGCTTGCGCGACGAGCTGCAATTGTCGATCCTTCTGATTGAGCATAAGCTGGCGGTCACGATGGGCATGTCGGACCGCATTGCTGTGCTTGACTACGGGCGGAAGATTGCCGAGGGCCTGCCCGAAGAGATTCGTCGCAACGAGAAAGTCATCGCTGCCTACCTTGGGAAAGCCACGGAAGAGGAAAAGCAAGAGCAGCAAATGGCTGATGAGCATTAAGTCAAGCATCTTTCCTTGATTGGAAAAGGCGAATGATAGAAGAGGTCTCGCATGTTACATTTGACGGATGTTGACACATTCTATGGCCCAAGCCAGGTGTTGCGCGGTGTCTCGCTTGAAGTCAACAAAGGTGAGATTGTGTGCCTGCTTGGCGCGAACGCGGCAGGCAAAACTACCACCATGAAGACGATCTTCGGACTGGTGCGCCCTCGTGGCGGAACAATCGAGTTCGAGGGGCAGCGCATCGACGGGAAGCTGCCGGGCGACATCGTGCGCCTGGGCATGGCGCTCGTCCCGGAAGCCCGGCGCATCTTCCCGCGAATGAGCGTCATGGAAAATCTGGAGATGGGTGCGTTCATCCGCAAGGACCGCAACGAAATCAAGCAGGACATCGATCATGTTTGCCAGATCTTCCCGCGCATCAAAGAACGTCTCAAGCAGGTGGCCGGCACTATGTCCGGCGGCGAGCAGCAAATGCTGGCAATGGGACGAGCCATGATGTCGCGTCCCAGGATGATGTGCATGGATGAGCCTTCGATGGGCCTCTCGCCCATCCTGGTTGAGACGGTCTTCGATACCGTATTGCGCATCCGGGACGAAGGCGTGACGATCTTTCTGGTGGAGCAGAACGCATCGATGGCGCTCAAACTCGCCAATCGTGGATACGTCTTGCAGACGGGAAAGATCGTTCTGAGCGACTCGGCGCAAAACCTGCTCACCAACGATCTCGTGCGCCAGGCATACCTGGGCGGCGCATAGCGGCTGAACTAGTTCGCAAGGGAGGGACGTTACCCTACGGCACCCTACGGCTCTCCCTTGCGAACCCTTGTGAGCGCCGCGCTTATTGCGCGTCCAGTTTTTCGTGCAGCGCATCAATGCGCTCGATCAGTTGCGCGAGGGTAGTGATCCCCAGGTCTTCCATGTCTTCACGCAAGGTTTCCAGGCGCTCCAAAAGCTCAAGTTCATCATATTCACTCAGGTTGTCCTCTTCCATGTACGTGCGTTCCTTCCTGTCAGATTGAGATTCATGCATTGTTGTCTCCATCACTGACCAGATGAAGTGTCTAAAATAAGAACGATGTATCAGGGTCTTCATAGCTCCAGCCGGGCTGCGAGTCGTTGCCTGTATCGATCAATTGTGGTGTTGCCTGTGTATGCCCGGCATTATCGATAGTTGCCACATATAATCCGTTACCCTTGCTCAAGGTGTGCCCTTGCCAGAACAGCCGCCCGCGCGTGAGAACGAGGAAGCTGCGACTGTCGGATGACCAGAGGCTGTTGGACGCCGGTTGCAGGAAGGCGTTCGCGCCGGGCAATGAAGATGCCGCCTGATCGCTGCCATTGGATATATCGCCCAGGATGACCTGTCGCTGCTGGCTGGCGAGCGAAACCAGGGCGAGGCTATGCAGTCCATCGAGCAGGAGAAAGCGGCTATCGGGCGACCAGTACGGCATGCTGCCATCCTCGGCGGAGAATGAGAACGAGACGTGCGTGCTGGCCGAGATAACCGTGTAGGTCGTGTCGCTAGCGTACAGGATGGAGTTGCCATCAGGCGACCAGGCGAACTGGGTGCAGGTGCAGGTGGCAATGGGGGTCGTCTGCCCGCGCGCATCTCGCAGAAGGAGCGTGACCGGGGGAGTCATGGTGCCCGGTGATGGCGCTGGCGTAGCTGTCGTGATCACCGCGTAGAGCAGCGAGGGTTGAGCGTGCGCGGGTTGCCAGAGCAGCCGTTCGAGCGTGGCCGGAAGTGGGTGTCCGGGCAGTACACCACGTGCCAGCAGCCGCATCTGCTGCCCGGCCAGCGTGGTTGTGAACATTCCCTGCCGTGAATTTCCTATAGCCAAAGACGAGTCGGGCGTCATTGAGGGAATGGAATAAGAGGCGGGAAGAGACTTGCGCGCGATGCCGTCGGGTTGATCGTCCTGCGAGACCCACCACGAAGCGTCGATGGGGAGCTTCGTGGCGGTCAGTTCTTCGCGGTACAACAGGAGGTTGCCGCCGGTATTCCACCAGGCGTTACTCTGGAGCATCCCATTGATGGAAGGGATGATTGGGATAGGGGAACCCCCATCGAGGCCGACGGTGTTGAGCGAGGCGGGCAGGTCGCTAGGTAGCCCGGTGAGCGGATTGACCTGGAGATGTTTCCCGGCGGTTATGGAGGCGTTGGCGCTATCAAGCAGGCGGAAAGCGAAGATATGATGGTCAGGCGACCATGCATACCCGATGACGGGAGTGTCGCCTGCTACCACTTCGTAGGCATTCGAGCCATCGGGGTCGATGGTCCAGAGATGCCCATCTTGCACAAAGGAGATCTCGTTGCCGCCCAGATGTCCCGGACTACACGCGGCCAGGCCGATGACCAGGAGTATAAGAAGATATACACGCTGCTGTTGCCTCATGGCGGCAGTATATCCTAATTGCATGACAAGGGCAACCAGCTTGACGTACATGAGCATATCTTCTATGCTATGGGGGGCGGGCTAGAGCTACTAGAGCTATATGAAGCCGGTGGAGTGACGAGCGTTATGATGAGCCAGGTTGAACGATTTTTTCTCCTGCAAAACAAGAGTAAGCGCGGCTGGACGCGCTATCTTGAAGATAGCGTGCTGGCTACTCTGGGTTCGCTACTGATTACTGCCATCATCATCGTGTTCAATCTCTATTCCCACGTGCCGAATATCTTGATGCTCTACCTGCTGGTCGTGCTGGCGCTGGCGAGCACGCGCGGCCTTTTTGCGGCTGTCGTGGCATCGGTGGTGGCCTTTCTCTGCTTTGATTTTTTTCTCATTCCGCCGCTCTATACTTTCACGATCGGCAGCATTGATGGGTGGGTAGCGCTATTCGTCTTCCTGGTGACTGCCATTCTGACGGGGCAACTGGCCTCGGCGCTGCGCCTGCGAGCAGACCAGGCGCGCCAGCGCGAGTACGAATCTCGTATCCTGTACGAGCTGGTGCGAGATACCACACGCGAGGAAGACCTGGAGCACCAGTTGCGTATTGTGGCGCACGCGGTTGTCAACGTCTTCTCCAGTTGGGGCGTCGTCGATTGCGCTATTTTACTGCCCGACGGCAGCGGGCATCCTATCTTGCAGGTGGGTAGCGATCCATCTGAGAAGCCCATGAAGCTCCTGCCGGACGAGATAGCCACGGCTACCTGGGTATTGGCCCAGGCGCAAACGGCTGAGCTGCATGATGTCAAGCTGGCCCAAACAGGGGGGAATGTGCAGCGTGTTGTCGTGCGCAGTACGAAGACCGAGCATCATCTGCGGCGCTTTGTGCGCATGGTGCCGCTCAAACTTGGCCAGCGCGTGGTCGGGGTACTGCGGCTCTCGATGGAGGATGATCCGCGCCGCTTCAGCGATGAGCAAAGCCTGGGAGTTGACCGCGACCATGCCAATCCGCAGACTGCTTTCTTCTGGACCTTCGTCGACCAAACAGCCTCGCTTATCGAGCGCGAGCGCCTGCGCCAGGAAAGCTTGCAGGTAGAGGTTTTGCAGCGCACCGATGCGCTGCGCGCGGCGCTTCTCTCCTCAGTCTCTCACGATCTCCGCACCCCACTCTCGTCGATCAAAGCGGCGGCGAGCAGTCTATTACAGGACGACGTGCAGTGGGATGAAGAGGCGCGCAGCAGTTTTGCCCTCTCCATCGTGCGCGAGGCCGATCGCCTGAACCGGCTGGTGGCGAACCTGCTCGATATGTCGCGCATCGAGGGAGGGGCGCTGGCACCGGAGAAGGAATGGTATCCCGTTGACGAGTTGGTTCACGATGTACTGGATCGTATGCAGCCGATGCTGCAAGGCCGTGAAGTCCACGCCGACCTGCCTGCTGACTTGCCGCCTGTCGAGCTGGATTACCTGCAAATTGACCAGGTCTTGACCAATCTGATCGAAAATGCGGTGCGCTATACCCCGGTCGGTTCGCCCATAGATATTGCTGTTCGGCGCGTAGAACATGCAGTGGAGATCAGCGTTGCCGACAGGGGACCGGGTATCCCGGCGGCGGATAGAGAGCGCGTCTTCGATAAGTTCTACCGCGTCATGGAGACACAGACGCGCACGTCGCGCACAACGGGTTCGGGCCTGGGACTGGCGGTGTGCAAGGGGCTGGTTGAAGCGCATGGAGGTCATATCTGGGTCGAAAGTCGAGAAGGAGGGGGAGCAATATTTCGCTTCACCTTGCCGCTACATGAAACCGAGGAAGTCAAGCAATGAGTAAAACTGGAGCGCGTATCTTAGTCGTTGACGATGAAATTGAAATTGTGCGAGCCTTGCAGCGCAGCCTGACGGCGCATGGCTACGAGGTATTTACCGCCAATACTGGCGAGGATGCCCTGGAATCCATCGCGCATTATCGCCCGGATTTGATGGTGCTCGATCTCGGCTTGCCGGGAATGAGCGGCCTGGAGGTGTGTAGGACGGTTCGCGCGCAGTCCAACCTGCCGATCATCGTGCTGTCGGTGAAGGGTGCCGAGCGCGACAAGGTGCTGGCGCTCGATCTTGGCGCCGATGATTACGTTTCCAAGCCCTTTGGCATGAACGAGGTGCTGGCACGTATCCGTGTCGCGCTGCGCCACACTGCCCAGGTGGAATCCGGCACCGAGCCGATCTTCACGGCGGGGCCGCTGCGCGTCGATTTTGCCCAGCGGCAGGTGCAGGTTGACGGGCAGGAGGTGCGCTTGACGCCGACCGAATACGACTTGCTCAAGGCGCTCATCAATGAATAGTGGGAAGATCATGACGCGCCAGATGCTGCTGTCCCAGGTATGGGGAACGGGCTACGGTGCTGAGCCGCACTACCTCCATGTGTACGTCGGGCAATTGCGGCGCAAGATCGAGCCTGATCCCGCCCATCCCCGCTTCATCCTTACCATTTCAGGTGTCGGCTATCGCTTCAACGCGGAGGAGTAGCTCACCCTCCCTGTGTCACTGCTTTGTGGGTGTGATCGTCAACCCGATGACATACGGTATCACCGCCAGTAGAAAGCCGAGCGACATCAGCAGCGAACTCAAGTTCTGGCCGTAATTCATGAAGCTTGCGCCGTTGAAGCCGGCGGCCATGATGCCCAGCAAGCCGAGGATGGAGGTGATGATCCAGGCGCGCCGCCGGGCTGCAATCGAGACGACCAGCAGGACTATCGAGGCCAGGAACAGCAGCAGCCCGAAAATGACATGCAGCAGGAGATACAAGGTTGCGTTCCCAAGCGCCCAGATCACTCCCTGTACGACTCCTATGAAGTAGTTCGACGCCGAGGCGCCAGGGTGTACGGCTGGAACCGTGACGAACAGGTTGACGAGCATCCCGACCAGGAATTGCGCCGCCAGCAGGATGAGGATGGCCATTATCAAACCGCGAAACAGCGATGTTGATCTTCTCCTGGTTGTCAGTATTTTCGTAGAACCGATTGTTGCTGACATGCCGTGCTTCCTTTCGTTATTACGATTGCTTCGCAGCATTCTCTGATGCCGCTTCGAGAGGCGGCGACTCTGCCCGCGCTATTTCGCGTTCGCGCAGGCCGCGCACCCAATCCAGCTCCGCCTGCGTCTGCCGCACGATGTGATCCATCGTGCTCGTTACGTTCGTGAGAAATTGCTGATCTGGCAGATCCGACAGTTCAAACACCAGGTTGTCCCTCTCTGTCTGTGTGTGCAGGATGGAGGTCTGGCAGTAGTTGATGTAGTGATTGATGAGAAGGAGGCGCTCCTGCGGTCGTAACAGATCCATGAACCCCATCTTGTAGCGGAAAATTCTTTGATAGTCCCCGAGATTAGAGGACATATCCATCATCAACTGGTGAAAACGCTTGCGCCCCTCGTCGGTAATGCTGAAGGTACGCATTGGACGCTCTCCCGGCGTGGCCTGCTTTTCTGGCGTGGCCAGGGCAATCAAACCCGCCTGCTCCATGCGCGACAGAAGCGGGTAGAGCGTGCCACTGCTGATCTTCGCCCAGGGACCGATCATGTCATTCGTAATTTTCACGATTAAGTAGCCGTGGAAGGGCAGGCGCATCAACAAAGAAAGCACAATCAGTTCGTACATAGCTTTTTACTTTCGCCGTAGATGTGTTAATACCTTTGACAATAGATTTATTAAAGCTATTGTAGCCGGAGAGCAACATAGTTGTCAAGTGAAACTGGCAGATGGGCCAAAGTAAAAAGCAAGAATGCCGTATGGCTTACGAGAGTTGGGGAAGCTTGATAGTGAATGTGCTACCCTTGCCAGGAGTACTTTCTACTACAATCGAGCCATCGTGCTCCTTGGCGATGCTCTGCGCGATGGCCAGGCCGAGTCCGCTGCCGCCACGCTCGCGCGAGCGAGCGCGGTCAGCGCGGTAAAAACGCTCGAAGATGTGCGGCAGGTCTTCGGGCGAGATACCGATTCCGGTATCGCTGACCCGAATGAAAGCGTATGCATCCTCGACGGTCAGGGAAAGCGAAATAGACCCCTCACTGGATGTATATTTTAGCGCGTTGTCGAGCAAGGCCACCAGCGCCTGTCTCAGTTTGTCAGCATCACCGCGTACCTGCGCCGGCATGATGGCTTGAAGCACGATGCGCGGGCCTCCTGTGCTAGTATCCATCGTGTGCATGTTGGTAGGTAGATCGATAGGAGCGAAAGACTTCGAGCAGCAAGCTATCCAGATCGACTTTATCGGGATACGCACTGGATTTCGTATAGCCATTGACCTGTGCATCCTGCTGTGCGTTATCGGCGCGTGCCAGGCTCAGCAGGTCGTTGACTAATCGACCCATGCGGTCGGCTTCAGCGCGGGTTTCGTTCAGAGCGTCCGCGACTTCGCCGGGCGCGAGATCGGGAGCCTTCGCCAGCAGGTCGAGGTTGCAGCGAATGGTGGTGATCGGTGCGCGCAGTTCGTGGGAGGCGTCCGCCACAAAGCGCTGCTGGCGCTGGTAGGCCAGTTCCAGCTTGTCCAGCATGGTATTGAATGTGCTGGCCAGCAGCGTTAATTCGTTCTCGCCAAAACGCGATCGCTCCGGTACGCGCTGGCTGAAGTCCTGGGACGCGCTGATGGCCTGCGCTGTGCGGGACATACGTCGCGCCGCCGCCAGCACGCCCCATGTGAGCAGCCAGCCGCCGAGAAGGGCCAGCGTCATGACCAGCGCGCCGCCGCCCCAGAGCAACCCACGCAGGTCGCTCAACGATTGCTCGATATCACGTTCCGAGCGTGCTGTCTGAATAACATGGTTCTCGCCATAGTTGGGATTGATGGTTGTGTACACGCGCACGTGCTGCCCCTGGTAGGTAATGGTGCTATAGATGCTGCTGGGATTACCAGCGCTATCGTAGGGGTGGGTCAGAATCTGCTGCGCGGCCTGCTTATCCCAGGGGATAGGACTGGTCGTAAAACCACCGGCGCTGGTTTGTCCAGGGTTGGACGTATCGTAGGTGGTCGTTGCGAGGAGTGTCAGGTGAGAATCAAACACTTAAATCGCGATGTCGCCCGCGCCCAGTCCATTGATGCTGGTATTCAGGACAAGGGGAAGATTCTGTTGAAGCAGTAACTCCTTGCCGAACTGAACGCTGGCGGCCCGGCTGCTCAAGGCGTTGTCCAGGTCGTGATAGGCACGCTGTTCCGCCTGTGAATAGACGACGTTACCAAATACCAGGAGGGCCAGCCCCAGCAACAGACCATAAAAAAACGTCTGGCGAAGTTGCAGCGGAATGTACATAGTAATCCGTCCTCCATACTCTCACCTGGCTACTCGTAGGATTTCAACACATAGCCTGTGCCGCGCATGGTCTGGATCAACCGTTTCTCGCCCTGCTGTTCAAGCTTGTTGCGCAGGTGAGCGATGTAGACTTCCAGGACGTTTGGGCCGCCCTCGAAATCGTTGCCCCAAACGCGATCCATCAATACAGCGCGCGTCAGGACGATGCGCGCATTGCGCATGAAGAGAGCCAGCAGCTCGTATTCGGTAGTACTCAGGTCGATCACGCGAGCGCCCCGCCTGGCCTGGCGCTCGGCGGTATCAAGCTCCAGGTCTTCGTAGACCAGCACCTCGCGGGCTACATCGGACGGCTGGTGCCTGCGCAGCAAGGCTTTGACGCGCGCCAGCAGTTCTTCCAGGGCGAATGGCTTTACCAGGTAATCGTCAGCGCCAATCTCCAAGCCCGCTACCCGGTCCGTGACAGCATCGCGCGCTGTCAGCATCAAGACCGCGACATTGCCGCCAGGCACTCCGTTTCCGGCGGAACGCAGTCTTCGGCATACTTCAAGACCATCGATGCCCGGTAACATACGATCAAGGATGACCAGGTCGGGCGATTTTGTGCGCGCGAGAAAGAGTCCCTGCTCGCCGTTGGCGGCAACGGAGACGGTATAGCCTTCGTATGCCAGCGTGCGCCGCAGGGCGCTGGTCACGCGGGTATCATCATCGACGACCAGGATGTGCGCGTTCATCACAATCTTTCCTGTAGCGTATGCCTCAGCACGGTTGCTCACCCGTGCTCACCCGTGCTCACTCGTGCTCACTCATCCGGTAATCCATTCTATACTCCAGGGGGAGTGTGCGGGCCCCTGGATGATGCTTTCGGTCTGGCCGCTAGTGGTGTCTAGCATAGTGATACCATGCGCAGGGTCGACGGCATATAACGTCCGGCCATCCGTGCTCAACGCGACCCCGGTAAAGGATTGCCCGGCCAGCAAGTGAGTGAACGCGGGATGCTGTGTACCCAGCTCGTTTGTCTTGATCGACCAGATTCCGTCCAGCCCCGCGAAGTACAAGGTAGATTGGTCGAGTGAAAGCGCCGCTCCATTGCGCAGCACGCGGGTCTTCTCTTCCTGCGTTATGTTGCTGGTCGTTGGCGTAAAATGTCCCGTAGCGATAATCTGATCGCTATAAATGTTGCTGCTTCCCTGAGTATTCAGGCTGATCTTGACAACGACGCCCAGCGCAGCGTTGGCGGCGTAGAGCGTGCTGCCGTCAGCGGATAGGGTCAGCGTATAGTAGCGCAACAGATCGGGTGATTTTCCTACCGGCAGGTTGATGCAGCGCGCGAATGGGAAGCTGGGGTCGAGTGGCAAGAGATGCACAAAAGCGAGATTGTGAAATGTGTCTGCGTAGAGAGTGTAGGCTTGTGAGTCATTACTTGCTGCTTGTCGCGCGATTGCTGTACCCGTCATGTTTGGATCGTTCAGTTCTGATTTGTCGACAATCAGATTCTGACTCAGCGTATTTTCCTGGACGTTGTACAGTATCACGTAGTAATGCCCTGACCCGTCGTGCAGGCGTTCCAGCAGGTAGAGGCTTCCGCCGTCCGTGCTCAGCGCGTCCAGGTCGAAATCGCCGTTCAGGTGAATCGACTTGACCAGCTTGCCAGCCTGCGTATCGATAAGCGCAATGGTAGTCGCACTTGTTGATGAGCTCAACCGGCGCAAAGCCAACCAGTGTCCATCCAGCGAAAGTACCGCATCGTTGAACTCGCGCCCGGCGGTAGTATAGACGCCATCAATGGTCAGTGAGCGCACCATGGCTCCATTTTGCGTATCAAACAGGGAGATGATAGTGTGGCTCCCCTGCGCTGATGCTGTGGCAAGCACGCGGTGATCCTGCGAGGTCAGGCCACTCGGCAGGGTCATGTCCGTGTTCGTGCTGCCAGGATGAAAGACCACGATATGCTGCCCGGCAAGACCTGCGACGCTGGGAGCGTAGCCATCCAGCACATACAGATTCTCCCCGGCGGGAACTGCTGTCCCCTGCGACCTGTTCGACGAAGTATCCAGCCCGCACGCGCTGGCGAGGGGCAACAACATACTCAGCATCACAATGAGCCATATCAGCGATTTCTTCGGCATAACCTTCGCCTCCTTGTACTCCTGAGCATGTGTGCCAGGTAATCGCAACACATGCCTCCATCATACCATACAGGTGACATAAAATTGTCTGGGCGATGATAAGCATCACCCTTTCACCACTCTCAAGAAAGTATAGATGAAGCAACTGAATCGTAACTGAATCTCTGAAGCAGAAAAAAAATCTTGAGCGAATCTTGAGAATCTCTTCTGTTCTCTTTAGCTGCTCTTGAGAGACTATGAGCTACAGTAGAAGAATGAAGACACTACAATAGAGCAAAATGCACCTTCCAGGTTACAAGCCCCTGGCGAGTTGGAGGTCTACCATGATTTCGAAAAGATTGCTCCTACCCTTCCAACATGGTATGAGTATGAGCGCGGTAGAGCAGGCTGTGCGCCTGGCGAAGGGGAGCGATGCCACGCTGGTACTTCTGGCAACCATCCAGGCGCAAGAAGGATGCGAGGCTAAAGCGCCCAGGCTTGATCTCGTGCAGCAGGCAAGGGATTTTTTTGGGGCTGCAACATACAAAGCGTCGGTTTACGGTGTCGAGCTTGAGTGCGTCGAGGTGTATACGCTTCATGTGAAGCAGGCTATCGAAAAGGTCGCTTGCGAAATGAAGTGCGACGGAATCGTGCTATTCCTGGAAGGGCGCGATGGCGTGCTGCTCTCGGCCAGCGTGATTCACGAGCTCTTCGAAGCCGCCACGCTCAAGCTGTATGTGATGCATTTACCCGCACCCATGTCCAAGACAGCGTTTCGCTTGTTGCGAGAGCGGTTGACCTGGTGGCGCAATCCAGGCTCCAGTGGTCAGGAGGAGACTGAGCAGTACTCCGCTACGCTGGAAAGTGAAGCTGTTCCAGTAGAAGTCTAAGAAATGCTGAAACCTCTCAAAAAAAGCTCAAGAAAGCAGTAAAAACACTCAAGAAGTGCTCAGAAAGCAGGTGAATACGCACAATCTTCCTTGATTAGATATCATCCTCGTTACTATACTGTAAACAGAACTACTACGATGAGCATGCATATCCGCAGGAAGTGCTATTCATGGAAGACCAGGACGAGATACAGGAGCAAAAGCAGCCGGCTAGCGTTTCCAATGTGAAAAAGCCGGAATTGATAGGAGACGACCCGACCAGCCTCTCGCGCGTGGTAGAGCGGCGGGGTGGACAAATATTCAACGAGCGCGTGCGCGTGGTGCTACCGAGCCGCCGCTCGTTCCGGCGCATCAGCACCGGCTTACTCGAAGCCACCGAGTTGACCCAGGCTCCGCAGGGCGGGGCAGCAAAGGTATTCTACAATGTTAAGCGCGTGCTGATCGGCGCGCCGCTGGCAACCACGCAGGCGGAACACGAGCGCCTCACGAAGTTCAAGGCGCTGGCCGTGCTCTCTTCCGACGCCATCTCCTCGGTCGCCTACGCAACAGAGGCTATCCTGCTTTCCCTGGTCGCAGCCGGATCGGGTGCGTTGGGGCTGACGCTGCCTATCAGCTTTGCGATTGTGGCCTTGCTGGCTATCGTTGCCATGTCGTACCGGCAGACGATTCCCGCTTATCCGAACGGCGGCGGCTCCTACATCGTGGCCAAGGATAACCTGGGCACAATGGCTGGCCTGGTCGCGGCAGCCTCGCTGCTGATCGACTACGTGCTGACCGTCTCGGTGAGCATCTCGTCCGGCGTGCAGAACCTGGCGTCGCTGTTCACCGGCCTCTCTCCCTATGTCGTCGAGATCGGGGTCGCCCTTGTTGTGATCGTGACAGTGGTCAATCTGCGCGGCGTGCGCGAGTCAGGCTCGATTTTCGCCATTCCAACCTACGTCTTCATTTTCAGCGCGCTGGCGCTCATCGTCGTCGGCTTTGTCAAAGCGTTCATTTTCCAGCACCAACCCGTGGTCAGCTCCTATCCATTTGTCAAGGCCAACGAGGGGTTAACGCTGTTTCTCATCCTCAAGTCGTTCGCCGCGGGCTGCTCTGCTATGACCGGCATCGAAGCCATCTCCAACGGCGTGCCTGCCTTCAAGAAGCCGGAGCCGCGCAATGCCCGCGCGACGCTGACGTGGATGGCGGTCATACTCGGCACGCTTTTTATCGGCATTACCGTCCTGGCCACCTCCAATCATATTCAGGCCAACGCTGCCGGCAATCCAACCGTGATTGCACAGATTGCCACCCAGGTCTTCAGCGGCCCTCTCTCCTTCATGTTTCCGGTTTTCCAGATAGCAGTATTGTTCATTCTGACCCTGGCCGCTAACACGAGCTATTCCGACTTCCCGCGCCTGGCGTCCCTGCTGGCACGCGATAAATTCTTGCCCAGCCAGTTTGCCTTCAGGGGCGAGCGCCTGGCATTCTCGATCGGCATCATCTTTCTTGCGATCCTGGCCGGTTTGCTGCTGGTGGTTTTCAACGGGGCGACGACCGCGCTGATTAACCTGTACGCGGTGGGTGTGTTCATGTCGTTCACGCTCTCCCAGGCTGGCATGGTGCGGCACTGGTGGAAACTACGTATGGAGCACAAGGGCTGGCTGCGCAGCATGATTATCAATGGCACGGGAGCTTTCACTACCTTTGTCGTGAGCCTGGTCATTTCGTCTACCAAGTTTCTTGAAGGCGCCTGGATCGTCGTCTTGCTCATTCCGCTGCTGGTGCTCATGTTTCTCGGTATTCATCATCACTATGAACGTGTCGAACGCGAGCGCACGGTCTTTATCCCCATTCACCCGCAGGACATTCATCATCGCCTCATCGTGCCAATCGCAGGATTGGATGCCGCTGCCATTCAAAGTATGGCCTATGCGCGTTCAATTTCTTCGCACGTTACGGCAGTTCATGTTGCTGTTGACCCGAAAGAGGCTGAGCACGTGCGCGTGGCCTGGGACTCCTGGCAAAAGCAGTTGGGAGAAGATGAAGAAACGCATCTCATCATCATCGAGTCGCCTTATCGCTCCTTGACACGGCCACTGCTGGCCTACATCGATACAATTCACGAACTGTTTCCCGATGATACACTGACGGTGATCCTGCCCGAATTTGTAGTGACACACTGGTGGGAGCATCTCTTACACAACCAGACGGCGCTGCGCTTGAAGGCTGCGCTACTGTTCAGGCCCGGCATCGTTGTGACAAGTGTCCCTCAACATCTGCATCGAACACTCCGTTAAGGGCTTTCCCGAAGATAGCGCGGAACCGACCATGCGACGTATTTCCTATTCCTGTGTTGAACAACGGGTTAGTGGTGTACAATAGAATAGAAGAAATATGTCGATAGGGAGGTCGTTCCAGATATGTCGAAGGGTAAAGGAAGTTTGAGGCGCTGGACGAAGCAACCTGCACCGCCGGGGGAAAGAAAACAGGCGCTCTGGATACGCCCGCACGGCGCGCCGTTACAGGTGGGGGCCGGTAGTCGTCACGCAGAGCCACTCGTAGCTCAACATATTCCCACATCTAAAACCATCATACACATCGTATTTAACCTGGCCGGAGTAGCTATCATCCTGGCTTCAATATGGCTCTTGCTCTTGAATTTGCCCAAAAGTGCGGGGAGTGTTGAGAATAACCTGCTCTCGCCTCGCTCACCTGAACTGGCGACCTGCGCGGGAATCGAGCGATGCGTGGCGAAATCTCCCACGACCATCAACAATGTACCGGGAGGAACGGCCACGAAGGGAGCGACGCCATCATCAACGCTAACTCCCGTTGTGACGCAAGGAGCAGGGACTACACCCACGCCTGCAAAGACATCCACGCCCGCTCCAACGCCGACGCTAGGGGTTACGGGAACGCCGCCGCCAACATCCACCGTCCCGGCGCTCCAGGTGGTACCGCAAAGCCTGACGATCTCCGGGTCGTCGGTCTGCAGAATTGACATACAAACTCCCCTCACGCTTATCAACGCGGGAGGCTCACCGCTTCTCTGGTCACAGGATACCAGCAAAACTTCGCCCGGATTTACGATTACCGACCCGGGTGGCACCTACCTCATCCAGCCCGGCCAGATCGCCAGCGCGTCTGTCCGTTGCCGCCGTAATTTGCCTGTCGGCCAGTATGTGCTGGCAATCGATTTCAATGGGGGCATGGTCGAAGTGCCTGTCATAGTGACAAAATGAGCCGGGGGCAGCGTATGGTTCAGCCTGATCGCAACACGGGGCAAACCCGCCCGGCGCGCCTGGTCGCGGTTGGAAACCGCATTAATCTCAAGGCGGCAGCCTCAGAGGAGCGGTTTGCTGAGGAGCTGGCGCGCGTTGTCTCGCTGGCTGTTCCACACCTGGCAAGCGATCTCCCCAACCTTGTTGCGCTTGGCGAGGTGTTGGGCCTGCCACTGGCGCTGGCGGGGAAGCGCGGCTACCTGTCACGCCGAATGCGCAGTTCGCGCATGGCGATTACGCTGCTGGCTCCAGGATATGCCCGGCGCATCCTGTATTATCGCCGTCTCTACCCAGGCATATCTCCGGTACGCGCCCTGCTGCTCTCACTCTCCGACCTGCTGTATCGTCCATTCACGGAGACCCTGAGCGCGCTCGCTGCCCGGTATCGTATCTACCTGTGCGCTAGCACCGTCGCGCCACATGTCAGCATATCCCGGTCGCGTGCCGATATCGCCCGCTTCGGTCGTAGAGGGGCAGGCAGCGTCTATCTCCCAGCGGGGGCAGGTGTGTATAATACGGCGTTTCTGTGGGGGCCGGATGGCAGCCTGATCGGCACCACGGACAAAGTCTTTCTGACGGAGAGCGAGCTGACCACGCTCGATCTCACACCGGGAGATATTGAGCAAATGCGAGCGTTTGACACGGAGTTGGGTAGAGTTGGCATGGCTATCAGCCTGGACGCCTTCACCCCGGCGTACCTGCGCGTGCTCGACGGCCTGGGTGCGCGTATCGTCATTCAGAACGACGCGAACGATACTCCCTGGGCCGCGCCTTGCAAAACCTGGGAGTGGCAGCCGCAGGAATGGCTCAACTCAGTGCTTGGCTCCCTACAGGACGACTATCCGAGCCTTACCTACAATATCTGCCCGATGCAAGTGGGCAACTTTTTCGACATCGCCTTCGATGGTCAATCGACCATCACCATGAAAAGCGAGCATGACCCCAAACCCTGCTGCAACTTTGTCGGGAACGAAGGCTTTGTGCATACCGTGACGGGCAGGCCGCTCAAAGGGAAAATCCTGGCGATGGCTCCCTGGGTCGAAGACGACCCCGGCAAAGCTGAGCCAAACTTATCGCTGGCGGAGAAACGCGCCCGCCTGGAGCAGGTGGCCAGAGAGCTACTACCAGGTGGAACACGTGCAAATCAATATAGAGAGTCGGTCATCTGGGCCGACGTTGATGTAATGCTTTGATGAGAAGTGAATAGTATAATATGGATGAGGAGGTATTGGCTTTCGATGTGCATAGTACATCATCAAACCACATGTGTCAGATAATAAGCTCAGCCGTAGGAGCCGATTTATCGCGCTCAGTTAGCCCATTCATGGGCGCGAAAGGCCGCTCGCAATGTCGATGAGTGCATCTAGGCATCCACATCTCGCGCCCATGAATGGGCTGGCTGAGCACGATAAATCGGCTCCTACGTGATTGCGAGCGGCCTTCTATGCTTCTATGGATGAGATTTCGATCCGGTACAAGTAGGTTTACGGTGTAATAGGGTACAATTTGTAAGACAATGATTGCGAATACACCCGGTAATGCTGGTCATCAACTCAGTGGTGACGAACTCCACCAGCGCCAGCAGCAGCAATTTATAGATATCGCAGGCCCCATCGTCGTAGCGGTGGGAGTCGCAGACCCTTTCAATATCGGGTCTATCTTTCGTATCTGTGAGGCTGCCGGGTGCAAAGAAATCATTTTTGTAGATTCGACGGAAATTGGCGCGCTGAAAGTGAAACGAGCCTCGCGGCACGCAAGCCAGGCAGTCCCCTTCCAAAATGTTTCTGT
The DNA here is from genome assembly GCA_963731975.1 of uncultured Chloroflexia bacterium. GTDB lineage: Bacteria > Chloroflexota > Ktedonobacteria > Ktedonobacterales > Ktedonobacteraceae > CAVSXS01. The sequence goes on from CAVSXS010000001.1 coordinate 1,126,952, forward strand.
GGAAGATTTTATGAGCATGATAGAGAATCTACCCACACTTGTAGCGGTTGAGATTACCTCGAAATCTGCGGATGTGTATACGACGCATCTTCCCCAAGATGTCGCCCTGGTGGTTGGCGGTGAGCGGTACGGCATACCAGAAGAAATCTTAGAGCGCTGCTCGTATGCCGTACATATTCCGATGTTCGGCCAGAATAGCTCCATGAACGTCGCTACCTCGTTAGGAATCGTGCTGTATGAATGGCACCGGCGGTTCCGGGCTTCTACCCCATCCGAGGGCGGGGCAAGCCCAGCCCCTACCACTCACTTGCGCTAGCTTGCGTTGATGGGATAGAATACATATGGTTCCACATGTAGCTGGTGAAGGGGATCATGGAGAAGTAATCGCACCTTTTTCTTCACATGCATCACACCTGCCAACCCCCAAGAAAGGTAGCACGAAAAGCCGAATGACTATTACTACCCGACCTCGCACAATCAGTGAGTTGCGAGAAAGTGGATATAAAGTACTGTCCATCAAGGAAGAACTGCGGAAAAACCTGATCGCCAAGATACGCAATGGCGAAGACTTATTCCCTGGTATTATCGGCTACGAGGAGACGGTCATTCCGCAAATCGAAAATGCCATTCTTTCCGGCCAGGATATCATCTTTCTCGGCGAGCGCGGCCAGGCCAAGACTCGTATGGCGCGCAGCCTGGTCAACCTGCTGGATGATGTGGTCCCGGTGATCGCCGGGTGCGAGATCAACGACAGCCCCTACGAGCCGATCTGCAAAGCCTGCCGCGACAAAATCGAGGAGTTTGGCGACGATGTAGAGATTGCCTGGCTGCCGCGCGACCGGCGCTACGGTGAGAAGCTGGCGACGCCTGATATCACCATCTCAGACCTGATCGGCGAGGTAGACCCCGTGCGCGTGGCCGAGGGTCGCTATCTCTCCGACGAATTGACCATCCACTACGGCATGATCCCTCGCACGCATCGCGGTATCTTTTGTATCAACGAGCTGCCGGACCTGGCCGAACGCATCCAGGTCGGACTGCTGAACATCATGGAAGAGCGCGACGTGCAAATTCGCGGCTACAAGATTCGCTTGCCGCTGGATGTGTATGTCGTCGCCAGCGCGAACCCTGAGGACTACACCAATCGCGGGCGCATCATCACGCCGCTCAAGGATCGCGTCGGCTCCGAAATTCGCACACACTACCCGCGTACTATCGAGCACGAGATTCAGATCATGGAGTCCGAGAGCAATCATTTCATCACGGACGGCCTGGATATCATCTTCCCGCAGTTCATGAAGGAAGTGATCGCCAACATCACGCATCTCGCTCGTGAGAGCAACGACATCAGCCAGCGTTCAGGTGTGAGTGTGCGCGTCTCGATTGCCAACTTCGAAAATGTGCTGAGCAACGCCAGCCGCCGCGCGCTACGCCTGAAAGAGCGCCAGGTCGCGCCGCGCGTCAGCGATCTCCCATCGATCATCGCCTCGACCAGCGGCAAGATCGAGCTGGATACCGTCGGCGATGTCAAGGAAGAGCGCATCGTGCAGAAGCTCATGAATAATGCTATCCTGGAGGTCTTCAACGAGTACTTCGAGACGCGCGAATTCGAGCAGCTTGTAGCCGGTTTCGAACGCGGCCTGAATGTCCAGGTAGGCGATGATCTTCCTTCGATGGAGTACGTCAACCAGCTTTCCAAGGTGGGCGGACTCAGCAAGGCCGTCGATAAGCTCAACGGGCGCGGCAGCCCTGCCAGCATCGCCTCTTCCGTCGAGTTCATTCTCGAAGGCTTGCACTTGAACCGCCGTCTTAATAAGGATGAAGTCAACGGCAAGACACGCTACAGGCGATAACCTGATACAAGACAAAGGACAACCTTCCCATGTTCAAACGCTTCTATAAGAATCGTTACGGGTATTCACGGTGGGATGGGACGCAGCGCATCGAGGGACTGGACGCTGACGATATCCTGGACGCACTTTCGGATGATTACATCGAAGGCGGCAACCTGGAACAGGCGCTAAAGCGACTGATGCAAGACGGTATGCGCTCAGACGAGGGTAAGCGCACCATGGGCCTGCGCGAGTTGATGGAACGCATGCGCAACCAGCGCAACCAGCAGTTGAGTCGCTACAATATGGCCTCCGGCGTAATGGATGACCTGCGCGAGAAGCTTGAGGAGATCAAGCAGCTTGAGCGCGAGGGCATCCAGCGCCGCCTGGATGGAACCCAGGAATCGACGCCTCAACAGGATCAAGAGGGGCAGAATGGCGCGCCGAATGATGGCGATCGCGATCAAGCGGGCGACCAGCAAGGGCAACAGGGCGAGTCCGGTCAAGCTGGTCAAGCTGGTCAGCCTGGGCAATCCAGCCAGCCGGGTGATGGTGAGAGCGGCGATGATCTCACGCCTGAGCAGAAGCGCAAAATGCTGGAGATGATTGCGAAGCGCAAACAGGACTTCCTGGAGCAACTGCCCCAGGATATCCCCGGCCAGATCAAGGGACTCTCCGACTACGACTTCATGGACGATGAAGCGCGCGAGAAGTTCCAGGAACTGCTCGCCAGCTTGCAGCAGCAGATGATGCAGCAGTTCTTCCAGGGTATGCAGCAATCACTGCAAAATATGACTCCGGAAGACATCGCCAAGATGCGCGAGATGATCCGCGACCTTAATAAGATGCTGCGCGAACGACAGGAAGGCATTGAACCCGACTTCGACTCGTTCATGCAGAAGCACGGGGAGTATTTCCCCGGCGTCAACTCGCTCGATGACCTGCTCGAGCAGATGCAGCAGCAGATGCAGGCCATGCAGGGCATCATGGATAACCTCTCGCCGGAGCAGCGACAGGAATTGCAGAATCTCATGGAACAGCTCATGGGTGATGATCGCATTCGTGTCGACATGATGGAACTGGCGCAGAACCTGGAAGCCATGATGCCGATGGAGCAGGCGCGCACGCGTTTTCCCTTCCGAGGCGACGAGTCGCTGCCGCTCAACGAGGCCATGCGCATGATGTCGCGCTTGCAACAGATGGAGGGGCTGGAAGACCAGTTCAAAGAGGCTCGCCGCATGGACAACCTGGAAGCCATCGATAGCCAGAAGGTCAAAGAGTTACTCGGCGATGACGAGTACCAGTCGGTCGAGCAGCTCAAAGAGCTGATGAAGGTGCTGGAAGAGGCTGGCTATATTCAGAGAAAGGGCAACCGCTGGGAGCTGACGGCGCGCGGCATTCGCAAGATCGGGCAGAAGGCGCTCCAGGACATCTTCAACAAGCTCAAACGCGACGGCTTTGGTCGCCATATCAGCCCGTTCCGGGGAACCGGCGGCGAGCGCACTGACGAGAGCAAAGCTTACCAGTTCGGCGATCCCTTCCTGCTCGACCTGGAAAAGACGCTGATGAACGCGGTTCACCGGCGCGGCGTGGGGACGCCGGTAGCCTTGCAGAAAGAGGATTTCGAGGTCTATCGTACCGAGTTCACTACGCAGTCATCGACTGTTTTGATGATCGACCTGAGCATGAGCATGGTCTACAACCAATGCCAGCCCGCCGCCAAGAAGGTCGCCGTCGCGTTAGAGAGCCTCATACGCTCGCAGTTCCCGCGTGACAACCTGTATATCGTCGGTTTCTCCTACGTGGCGCGCGAGTACAAGCCCGAAGAGCTGATGGAGATGAGCCGCTACGACAACGACACCGGTACCAACATGGCGCACGGGCTGATGCTGGCCCGGCAGTTGCTGGCGCGCCATCACGGGGTGAACAAGCAGATCATTATGATTACCGATGGCGGTCCGACCGTCTGGTATGAGAATGGCTCCTGGCAGTTCGGCTATCCGCCCAATCCCTTCGCCGAACAGCAAGCCCTGCTTGAGGTGCAGCGTTGCACGCGCGATAACATTACGATCAACACCTTTATGCTGGAGGATGATCGCTGGATGGTGGCCTTCGTCAACCAGTTGGCGGAGATCAATCACGGTCGCACCTTCTACGCCGATAAAAACAACCTTGGCGAGTACCTGCTGGTCGATTATCTGAACAGCAAGAAAAAGCTCGTCAAATAACTGTTACATGGTAAAACCACAAGGGGATATCCAATGTCGCAAGGGGATGCGCTCGCTCAGTTTGAGCAGGGGCTGCGCCTGCTCGATCTGCGCATCTCCGCGCAGCAGCTTGAGCAGTTCATGCTCTATCGCCGGGAACTGCTGGAGTGGAATAGCCGCTTCAACCTGACAGCCATCACAGACCCCGGCGACATCCTCATCAAACACTTCCTCGATTCGCTCTCGCTGCTGACCATCTATCCCCAGGAACGTGCGCGCGCGCTGGATATCGGCGCGGGCGCGGGCTTCCCGGGGCTGCCGCTCAAGATCATGCGCCCGCACTGGCGCGTGGTTTTATTGGAAGCCACCGGGAAGAAGGTGGTGTTCTTGCAGCACATGATCGAGGTGTTGCGCCTCCAGGATATTGAAGCGGTGCAGGGGCGCGCTGAAGACATGGCGCGTCAGCCGGCTTATCGTAGCACATTCGACCTGGTAGCGGCTCGCGCTGTAGCATCATTGCCGACGCTGCTCGAATATGCTGCGCCGTACTGTCGTGTCGGCGGTGTAATGATCTTCCTGAAGAAGGGTGATCTCGACGAGGAAGTAGCGCGTGGCAAACAGGCCGCTGCGCAACTGGGCGCGGTGCTGCGCGATGATCGCGTCGTGACCCTGCCCGGCCTGAACGATGGGCGGCGCCTGTTGCTCTGGAAGCAGACCAGGCCGTGCCCGGCTCAGTTCCCGCGCAACGGGTCGGTTATGGCGAAGAAGCCTCTAGGGTAGCTTTTTTAACAGGCTGGCTAATACCCGCGCATCGCGCGCCGGATGAAGCGTATTACTCCTGAGATGATGGCTGCTTCGGCAATCCAACGCAGTATTCCCCCACCCCGCCGACGCCCATGGGGTCTACCTCGATATCCCCGGTGATAATCTCTGTCTCGTCTGAACATGGCCTGCTTCCTTCCATTGTGAAAGAGACGTTTATCCCATTTAGTGAGTAGTACGAACGAACTCAGCTTGAAGTTGCCGGAACCGAGGGCAGGCTTATCTCCTGGCGTTCCTGGGATAGCGCGCGTCGTATTCGGGCGTGGCGAGCACGTCCTGCACCTGGATGGTTCTGCCACGCTGGGGGCTGATGGAGACCATCGCCAGCGGCGTTTCGAGCAGTTCTTCCAGGCGGCGCAGGTAGCTCTTCGCGGCACGCGGCAGATCCTCGTAGGTGGAGATTTCCGACGTGTCACATTGCCAGCCTTCCAGTTCTTCGTAGATCGGCTCGCAGGCGGCCAGGTCGGTCTGCGTGGCGGGCAGGCTGTGTACGAGCTTGCCGCGCAGTTGATAGGCGGTGCAAATCTTGATGGTCGGCAAGGTATCGAGTACGTCGAGCTTGGTGATGATGGCGGCGTCCATGCCGTTCAGTTGCGCCACGAAGCGGCCAGCCACGGCATCGAACCAGCCGCAGCGCCGCTCGCGCCCCGTGTTCGTGCCGTACTCGTGTCCCCGGTCGCGCATCACCTGCCCGTTGGCATCGAAGAGTTCGGTCGGCATGGGACCACTGCCGACACGAGTTATGTAGGCTTTGTAGACTCCGACGACACGGTCGATGGAGTGGGGTGGCAGCCCGGCCCCGCTCGATGCGTTGGAGGCCATCGTCGAGGAGGAAGTAACGTAGGGATAGGTGCCAAAATCGATGTCGAGCAGCGCGCCCTGCGCGCCCTCGAGCAGGATCGTCTTGCGCTCGAAAAGCGCCTCGTGCAGCATCATCTGCGTATCGGCGATGTGCTGGCGCAGGCGCTGGCCGTAGCCGAAGTATTCTCCGTGAATCTCTTCGAGCGACAGGGGTGGTTGGCCGTAGATTTGCGTCAACATACGATTCTTCTGTTGCAGGATGGGGGCCAGCTTGGCACGGAAAGCGTCGGCGTCGAGCAGGTCAGCCATGCGAATGCCGATGCGTGCGTGCTTATCCACGTATGCCGGGCTGATGCCGCGCTGCGTGCTGCCGATCTTGTCGTCGCCGCGCGCCTCTTCTTCCATCTTGTCCAGCAAAAAATGATAGGGCATCACGACATGCGCTCGCTCGCTGATAAATAGGCGCGACATGTCGATGCCCTGCGCGCTCAACTCTTGCATCTCTGTCAACAGCCCTTTGGGATCAACGACGACGCCATTGCCAATCACACAGGTGGTGTTGGGGTAGAGGATGCCCGACGGGACGAGGCGAAACGCGAACTCGCCTTTCTCGTGTACAACCCGGTGTCCCGCGTTACTGCCACCCTGATAGCGCACAACGTAATCCGCATGCATGGAAAGTTCATCAACGATTTTGCCTTTGCCTTCGTCACCCCATTGTGCGCCGATGATTGCCAGTACCGTCATAAAGTTCGTCCCTTCTGCTCATGTCAATTGAAGGATAGCTCCGGGTGCAACACCCATGCTATGCTACATTACAAACCGCCCCATAGTCAAATTGCCTCTACTGGAACTGGAAGCGATTCAACATGTTTTCAAAGTAGGAGCTATCGTTTGTTTGAAATTGTTGAGCAGGGGACTGAAGCTCGATGATGTACGCATTGCTGGCGTGAACGGTGGCGAAGACCTCGACCTGCTCGCTCACGCCGCTGTTCTGGTAGGTTGCCACCTCGTATGACCAGTTTTCGCCGCCGATGGTTCTGGTGGCGAAGGGCGCTGTCACGCTATAGCCCGTTTTCGTAGCGTAGTAGGTAGTGAGGTCGTTCGTGACAAGATTATTGGCGTTGTCGCTCGTCGCGCCTGGGTTGCGCATAAGAGCGAACACGTCGTTCTGCGTCGAGCTGTTGAAGATGATCGTCGCGTTGTCGGGCACGGATTGCAGCCAACCCTGCGGGAACTCGGTGATGAAGCCGTGCGTGGCGCACGAGGTAGTGCAGTAGGTGAACCCGTTGTCCGCCGGGGGAACGCTGGGCGTGGGCGATGGCGACGGTGTGGGCGATGGCGACGGCGACGGCGTGGGACTCGGGCTGGGCGTGGGACTCGGCGACGGACTGGGAACGGTCGTGGCGGTCACGGCAGGCGTGGGGGTGGTGGCGGTATTGGCACTGTTTTTCTCATGTACGAAGTAGAGTACGCCGAATGCGCCGACGGAGATGATGGCGAGCGCAAGACAGATGATGGCGATCACCAGGATGACGCTGTTGCGCTGCCTGGGTGGGGGCGTCATGCCTGGACGGGAGCCGTATCCCGGCCCACCTTGAACGGGTGGGGCATAGCCCGGTCCTCCCGGTCCTCCCGGTCCCGATGTCCCGGCGTAGTTCCCCGTCTGCAAGGGCTGCCCATAGGGCGCGACGGGCGCGTAGCCACTCTGCATCGAGGGAGCAGAATATGCCTGGGGAGGGTAGCCTGGCGAGTAGTTCTGACCAGGGGGCAGCGCCGAGATAGACTCTGTGGCGTCCTGGTAGAAGCCCCCCTGCTGATGCGGGTTGGACATGCCGGGCGTGAGTGGATTCGCGGGAGGCAGCGCGTTCGTAGGGCGCGGCTGCCTCTGCGTGGGATAATTCGCCGCCGGGTATTGCGGCTGCGTGTTGTATCCGCTGCTGAGCAATCCTGCGCCTTGCGCCGGTGGTGGCGTCTGCACCATCTCCGTCGGTTTGATCGACGGGAGCGTCTGCGCCCCGCATTGCCCGCAAAACGCTTCTTCCGGGCTTATCTCATTCCCACAATTTGGGCATATCATTCCCTGTACCTCAAGATGTGATGGCGCTTTGCGCGATGCCACCCTCGCTGCAACAAGCGCGTGAAAATAGAGCATGACTGTCAGCGTCCATTATAACGCATTTGTGGAAGCCTGACTACCCTGTGCGCGCGGGAATGTGTTGCCTCTTTTACCGCTAAAATAATATTGACAGCTTGCTTTGCCGTCAGGTATACTCTCTGTAAGAATTAGAAAAAATGTTCTATTTCTATCATCGTCTTATCGATGACGCGGGAATGGCGCAGGGCGTATTTTTTTGTTGGCCTGAACCTCTCGTGTCTAGCCAAAGGTTGTTTGCGTATGGCGTCCTCTGTACCTGGTTGCTTCGTCTCTGCTGGTTTTCCCTCGCCCGCGGATGACTACACCGAACGCCCACTCGATTTCAACGAGCTATTTGTCGAAACCCCCGAAACGACGTTCTGCGTGCGCATCAAAGGCGACTCCATGATCCACGAGGGTCTGCGCGATGGCGATTACGTGGCCGTCGATAGAGCGTTGGAGCCGAAGCACGGCGATATCATCGTGGCGCGGCTCGGCGATGGATTCACCATCAAGAAGTTGTACAAAAAAGGCGAGATGGTCTATCTGCTTCCCGCCAATCCCCGCTACAAGCCGGTCAGGATCACTGAGGAGATGGATTTTGAGGTATTTGGCGTGGTCAGGGGCTACGCCCATCTGTATGTGCAAAGGAGCCTATGAGCGAGAGGTTGTTTGCGCTTGTGGATTGCAACAACTTCTACGTCTCATGCGAACGGGTATTTAACGCATCTTTGAAAAATAGACCTGTTCTGGTGCTTTCCAATAACGATTCGTGCGTGGTGGCGAGGAGCAGCGAGGTCAAAAAGCTGGGGGTGCGCATGGGCCAGCCCGTCTTTGAGATTGCCGACCTGATTAAAAAGCACCAGGTGCAGGTCTTCTCCAGCAACTACAGCCTGTATGCCGACATGTCCCGGCGCGTCATGCAGGCGCTTGCCGCGTTCACGCCGCGTATGGAGACGTACTCCATCGACGAGGCGTTTCTTGAGCTGACGCCTGCTGCCATCGATGACGTGGCCGAGCTTGGCCGCACCATCAAGGCGCGCGTCTGGCAGTACGTGGGCGTGCCCGTCTCGGTGGGTCTCGCGCCGACGAAGTGCCTGGCGAAGATCGCCTGCGAGATCGTGAAGAGCGACCCGCAGTACGGCGGCGTGCTGGAGGTGGCCGGTCTCGGTGAGCGCGAGCGCGACGCGCTGCTGGAGCGGGTTGCTATCGAGGATGTATGGGGCATCGGCTCCAAGTACGCGCGTTTCCTGCGCAACTACGGCATCGCCACGGCCAGGGACCTGAAGTACGCCGACGAGCAGTGGATACGCAAGCATCTGACCATCGTGGGGGCCAGGATCGTACAGGAATTGCGTGGCACAGTCTGCCTGCCGCTTGAGGTAGAGCGCCCGCCCAAGCAGGGTATCATGTGCTCGAAGACCTTCGGGCGAGAGATCACCAGCCAGGAAGAGATGCGCGAGGCCATCGCCACGTATGCCGCACGCGCCGCCGAGAAGCTGCGCGAGCAGGATTCGCTGGCCTCGTCTATCACGATCTTCATCAAAACCAACACGTTCAAGCAGGGCATCGAGCAGTACTCCAACTCGTTCACGATGCCCCTGCCTTATCCGACCGCCTTCACGCCCGACATCGTGCGCTCCGCGCTCGACGGCCTGAAGGCCATGTACCGCGAGGGGTACCGCTACTACAAAGCGGGGGTCTCCCTGGCGAAGATCACGCCGCAGAGCGCCATGCAGCCAGACCTCTTCGGCGACTTCTCGCTCTACGATCACTACCGGCAGTCTCGCCTGATGGCGATTGTGGATGCCATCAACCGCGTCTATGGCCGCGACACGCTGATCTTCGCCATCCAGGGCGCGACCGGCAACTGGAAGATGCGCCAGCTCAAACTTTCTCCACACTTCACCACGCGCTGGAGCGACCTGCTGTTCGCAACGTGAAGGCTGCCAGAAAATGCCCTTGTCACTCCCTGGTGAAGCATGTACAATAGCCGTACATGAGTAGCAGAATCACCTGGATAGGGAGAGCGCATGACGAGCACACCTGCACAAACACGGGCACCGACGGCGCACCTGGCGCGCGTCTATGCGCTGCTGATCGACACGTATGGCGAGCCGGAGAATGAGCCTGACTACGACCCGCTGGGAGGACTTATCGGCACCATCCTGTCGCAGCACACCTCCGATGTCAATTCCGAGCGCGCGTATGAACAGCTTGTGGCGGCCTTCCCCACCTGGGAGGAAGTGCGCGACGCGCCGACCTACCTGCTGGCCGAGGCCATACGCGGCGGTGGGCTGGCGAACGTCAAGGCTCCGCGCATCCAGGACGCACTACACACCCTGACGGAGCAGCAGCAGGCGCAGGGAGGCACAAAGCCTCTCGCGGCATTCCTGTCCGGCGAGCTGGCGAAACGCACGCCGGAGGAGGCATGGCGCTATCTGCGCGGCATTCCTGGCGTGGGGCCGAAGACGGCGGCCTGCGTGTTGATGTTCAACCTCGGCTTGCCTGTCATGCCAATTGATACGCACGTGCATCGTGTTGCCCAGCGCCTGGGGCTGATCGGGCCGAAGGTGAACGCCGACCAGGCGCACGAGGTGTTCGACAAGATGACGCCGCCGCAGTGGGTTTATCCGTTGCACGTCAACTTGATCCGGCATGGACGGCAAATCTGTCACGCGCAGCGACCGGAATGCACGCGCTGCGCGCTCTATCAGGAATGCGCCTATGTTGGCAGCGTCAACGCGCAGGAAACCAGGCTCTCAAGTGAGAAGCTCCCTGGGGATATAGATTTCAACAAAATGTAGATTTGCTGACCCTCAGGAGCAAGGTAATTTACCTACGTTTGCGGGTTAAAAAACGTCTTTTTGTAGGGTAAAATATTGCCAGGGCCGTGCAGGGTATGCGATTGGATGCGATGCTTGTAAAGTAAGGCGCGAAAGGAGGAACGATTGCAGTTTACCCCTAAATCATTCTATTTGCTTGAAAGTATGAGAGAAGCTGCAATCGTGCTGGATGCGCACGATCGCGTCGTGGCTTTCAACCCCGCCGCGCAGCGGCTTGCCAACTGCAAAGCATCAAAGGCGGTCGGACGACCGTTCCCCGAGGTCTTCTCCTCGTGTCCCACATTGGTGGAATATTGTCGTAATTCGATAGGCGTTGATGAAGAAGTGATAGTGAGTGAGGGTGAAGCTCCGCGCTATCTCGGCGTGCATATCACCCCGCTCTATCACCGTGAAGGGCACCACACCGTTACTGGTCGCCTGATTATCTTGCGTGATGTTACCAGGCGCGTGCAGGCAGAGAGGGATCTCAAAGAAAGTGAGGGGCGTTTTCGCAACATTTTTGCAGAGGTTCCGATTGGCATGGCTATCGTAGACCTGGAAGGTCATGTGCTGCAAGTCAATAAAGCCCTTTGCGAGATGCTGGGATATGACGAACCAGAGCTGATTGGGAACGGCTTCTCGGCCATTACCCATCCCGATGATGTCGGGGCGGACCTGCTGCTTGCCGGTAAGGAGCTTTCCGGTGAGATTGCCAGTTACAAAGTGGAAAAGCGTTACCTGAAGAAGAACCATGAAACACTCTGGGCGGACCAGACTTCCACTATTCTTCGTAATCAAAGAGGGGAGGCTATGTATGGCCTGGTGATGCTTGAAAACATTATCGAACGCAAGCGAGCCAAATTGCTCGAAGAGGAGCGACATCACGTTGCTTATGAGCTGCATGATGGGCTGGCGCAGGTAGCGGTTAGCGCCCACCAGCATTTGCAAGCCCTGGCAAGTCATTACCACCCACGCTCGCCACAGGCCAGGCAGGAGCTTGAGCGGGCGCTGGAACTGGCGCAGCGCTCGGTCAGGGAGGCGCGGCGGCTCATAGCCGGTTTGCGGCCAACGGTGCTGGACGATTTCGGGCTGGCAACAGCCCTGCGCTTGCAGATCGAGACGTTACGTAATGAGGGCTGGACGATCATCTTCGACGAAGCGGTCGGGCCGGAGCGCCTGCCCTCGGCGGTTGAGACCACGCTGTTCGGGGTGGCGCGGGAGGCGCTCACCAATGTACGTAAGCATTCACATACCACGAAGGTTCGCCTTATGCTGGTGCGACAGGATTCCACTATTCGCCTGGAGGTGCAAGATTGGGGCTGTGGTTTCGAACCGCGAACGTTGTTTAAGGTCTATCGCCCGGGCGAACACGTTGGGATACGTGCCATGCAGGAGCGAGTAGAGCTGCTTGGCGGCCATCTTCTGGTGACCAGCCAGGCCAACGTTGGCACCCTGGTAGTAGCCGAGTTACCAGTTCTGCCATCCAATTGGAAATTCCAGGACGATGCCGATAACACAGTCAGAAACGAGACTGCGCCTCTACTTCTTCGCACCCATCTGACCGAAAAGGACGCATATGATGAGCATTAGTTCTCAACTGCAACGAAGGCGCGGATTAGCACGGCTGGTAATTGCCGACGACCATGAGCTTGCCAGAGCCGGTTTGCGCACCATGCTCGTCGGCCAACACGGCATGGAAGTGCTGGCGGAGGCAAAAAATGGTCGAGAAGCGCTGGAGGTTTGCCGCCGCTTACAGCCTGATCTAGCCTTGATCGACGTGCGTATGCCGGACATGGATGGCCTGACTACGTGCCGCCTCATCAAACAGCAGGTTCCTGGAATCAGCGTGATTCTTGTCACCATGCACGAAAATCCCAGTTATCTGCTCGAGGCGCTCAGAGCTGGTGCGTCGGCGTATGTGCTCAAGGACGTGACACAGCGCGAACTACTTGCCACAATCCGGCGTGTCCTGCGCGGCGAAGCGGTGCTAGACCCGGACATCGTGGTTCGCGTTCTCGGGCATATGGCCGGCGGTACTCCTCGCCAGGCGCATCTATCCACGGCGCAACTCTCCCCACGCGAACGCGAGGTGCTGCAACTGCTGGCCCAGGGTCAGACAAATCGTGAAATTGCTTATAAGTTAACGGTGAGCGTAAGTACCATCAAAATCCACGTAGAGCATATTCTCGCCAAGCTTGGAGTCTCTGATCGAACGCAAGCTGCTGTGCGGGCTATCGAACTCGGCTTGCTCTACACCACGCCCAGGGATTGAGACGCGACGTATTCTTATCCTACAAAAATAGGCCACCTGACCTATATGATACTGGTCAGCTAGCAGATGTTTCAGACTCACCGACTCTCTTATACTCAATCTATACGGGCTGGGAAGCTCTTTTACCAGCGCTACAATAACTCACTCTTTTCTCTCGGCTATCGCGCGGCCACAAATACCAGGCTTACCGGAGCAGGTTGAGGTTGCATCGGTAATGCGGTTTCTCACAAGCCAGTCACACCTGTTGATGCTCAAGGCAGAGCATTAAGAAAGGACAGTTAAGAATGAAAGGGCTGGTCGCAGGTATATTTCTTGGCGTTGGCATTGGTTGGCTGACAGCCCCAATGCGCGGTGAAGAGCTGCGTCGTCTTGCAAACGCTCGTTTACAAGAACTGCGCGAGAACGAGACGCTCAAACCGTTCATCTCCCTGGTTCCTGCGGATCTCTCACAAACTCGCGGCGGCCTGGGAAACCTGGCTCAATTTGCCCTCAACCGTGTGAAAGCAAACGAAAGCACTCTGACCGACCTGGCACGGCTGGCCGTTGGCAAAGCGATGAACTACAGAGTTTCTTTAAGCGACCTGGCCGGACTTGCTTCGGTAGTGATGAAAAAAGCGAGCTAGGCTTATTTAAGGAGCGACCTGTTATGAGCCTTGAATTTTCTGGGACCCAAACGCTTCCTGTCTCCCGAGAGCAAGTCTGGGCTTATCTGCTGAATGTGAATAAAGTCGCCTCCTGCGCTCCCGGTTTTGAGAGTCTGGAAGAGCTGGCCGATGAACGGTGGAAAGCGATTGTCGGCGCATCGGTTGGGCCGATCAAAGCAAAATTCACAATGGATGTCACCCGTTCTGGCATGGAAGAGCCGGAGCACATGGTGGTAAAAGGACGTGGCAGCGCCCCCGGCAGCACAGTTGAGGTCTCCGGCGAAATGCGGCTCATGGCACCCACGCCGGATTCGACACGCATGGATTGGACGGCATCGCTCACAGTAAGCGGCGCGATTGCCAATGCCGGAGTGTTCATGCTCAAAGGAACTGTGGAAAAGCTCTCAGGTCAATTTTTCGAGTGCCTGAAAAAAAGTATTCAAGCATTTTATGGCAGGTGGTCATAATCTTCTCTGTTGCAACGACCATTTAGTGCGGCTTTGACAAGCCACGAGCAGCTCATGCTCGAGGAGGTACAGTATGGCACGCGTGGAAGATGTCCACATTGTCTGGATAACAGCTGGGTTGGGGTGTGACGGGGATACGGTTTCCATTACGGCAGCCACTCAGCCCAGCATCGAGGATGTATTGCTGGGAGCTATCCCCGGACTCCCCAGGGTTCATCTTCACAACCCCGTGCTCGCCTTTGAGCTGGGTGGTGATAGCTTTATGACGTGGTGGTACCAGGCAGAGCGCGGCGAACTCGACCCCTTTGTTCTCGTTGTCGAAGGTTCGATCCCCAACGAAAAAATCAAGAGCGAGGGCTATTGGGCTGCCCTGGGAACAGACCCGGCTACCGGCCAGCCGATCACCACCAATGAGTGGGTTGATCGCCTCGCGCCCAAAGCCCTGGCAGTCATCGCCATCGGCACCTGCGCCACGTATGGCGGCATCCATGCTATGCAGGGTAATCCTACGGGCGCGATGGGCCTCCTCGACTACCTGGGCTGGAACTGGAAAACCGGCGCCGGCATACCGATCATCTGCGTTCCAGGATGCCCGGTGCAGCCGGATAACTTCATGGAGACCGTTCTTTACCTTCTGTACCAGGCAGCAGGCATGGCCCCCATGATGCCTCTGGACGACGCCCACCGACCAACCTGGCTCTTCGGCAACACCGTCCACGAGGGGTGCGACCGGGCCGGTTACTACGAGGTCGGCGATTTCGCAACCGAATACGGGTCGCCCAAGTGCCTTGTGAAGCTGGGCTGCTGGGGACCTGTCGTGCAGTGCAATGTGCCTAAACGAGGATGGATGGCCGGTATCGGCGGCTGCCCGAACGTAGGCGGCATCTGCATTGGCTGTACGATGCCGGGATTCCCCGACAAATTTATGCCGTTCATGGATGCGCCACCCGGTAGCAAGGCTTCGACGAGTATCATCGGCGTCTATGGCACAGCCGTCAGAAGCCTGCGCAAGCTGACGCAGGCTACGACCAACAAGGAGCCTTCCTGGCGGCACAAAGGACGCGAATTGACAACCGGCTACCAGGGCAGATGGTAAACATGATAGCGGCGGCATCAACGTACAGCGATGACTAGCAATGGAGGTAGCAATGGCTACAGAAATCAAGCGAGAAGAGACCCCGACCCAGCCACCACAGCTTGTCGAGATGTCGTGGGACCCCATCACGCGCATTGTTGGCAGCCTGGGTATCTACACCAAGATTGACTTCAAGAATCGAAAAGTGGCGGAGTGCCACAGCACTTCCTCCATCTTCCGCGGTTATAGCCTCTTTATGCAGGGCAAAGACCCACGCGACGCCCACTTCATCACCAGCCGTATCTGTGGTATCTGCGGCGATAACCACGCCACCTGCTCCGTCTATACGCAGAATATGGCTTACGGGGTAAAGCCGCCCGCCCTGGGCGAGCATATTCTCAACCTGGGCGAAGCTGCGGAGTACATGTTCGACCACAACATCTTCCAGGAGAACCTGGTGGCTGTTGACTACTGCGAGCAGATGGTGAAGGAGACCAACCCGGGCGTTCTTGAAAAGGCCAACAGGACGGAGGCGCCTCACGCGAGCGCGCATGGCTACCGCACCATCGGTGACATCATGCGCGCCTTCAACCCCTTCACCGGGGAACTTTATCTCGAGGGACTCCAGGTCAGCCGCTACACACGCGAAAAGTTCTGCTTGATGGAGGGGCGGCATGTCCACCCTTCGACCCTGTATGCCGGTGGAGTCGGCACCGTCGCTACCATCCAGCTTTTCACGGACTACCTGGTTCGCCTGATGAGATACGTCGAATTCATGAAGAAGATGGTCCCCCTGCATGACGATCTGTTCGACTTCTTCTACGAGGCTATGCCTGGCTACGAGCAGGTCGGCTACCGGCGCACGCTGATCGGCTGCTGGGGGTCGTTCCAGGACCCCGACGTCTGCGACTATGATTACCGCACGATGGACAAATGGGGTCGCGCCATGTATGTCACACCCGGAGTGATTGTGGATGGTGAGTTGGTCACAACCAGCCTGGTCGATATCAACCTGGGCATCCGCATTCTGCTGGGCCACTCCTACTATGACGACTGGGACAACGAGCGGACCTTCGTGGATCGCGACCCACTCGGCAACCCCGTCGACAAGCGGCATCCCTGGAATCAGACCACCATTCCAAAGCCGCAGAAGCGCGACTTCAGCGACAAGTATAGCTGGACGATGTCACCGCGCTGGTACGACAAGCGCACCGGCGACTACCTGGCTCTCGACACCGGCGGTGGCGCTATCGCTCGCCTGTGGGCAACCGCGCTGGCCGGCATTGTCAAGCTGCCCGGCTTGATCGAGGCGACCGGGCACAGCGTCAAGATCACGCTGCCCAAATCCGCCACTAAGCCCGCGGTAGATTTCGTGTGGAAGATTCCCCAGTGGAGCAACGCCATCGAGCGCAACCGGGCGCGCACGTACTTCCAGGCTTACTCTGCCGCCGTCGCGCTGTACAGCGTGGATAAGGCACTGGCAGAGATCCATGCCGGTCGCACAAAAACCTGGAACGATTTCACAGTGCCAAAGGATGCCATCGGATGCGGATTCCACGAGGCCGTGCGTGGTGTGCTTTCTCACCACATGGTCATCGAGAATGGTAAGATCGCCAACTACCATCCCTACCCTCCTACGCCCTGGAATGGCAGCGTGCGAGACATCTACGGCACGCCTGGCCCTTACGAGGACGCCGTGCAGAACACGCCCATCTTCGAGGAAAACGGCCCGGACAAGTTCAAGGGCATCGACATCATGCGTGCCGTGCGCAGCTTTGATCCCTGCCTGCCGTGCGGCGTGCATATGTACCTGGGTGAGGGGAAGGAGCTTCAGGTCTTACATTCGCCAACATTTGGCGTCTAACCTTTTCAGGTGTTTGCGGGGATGCGATCGATCTCGTCTCCGCAAACGAACCGGGCGTTGTCGCACCACAGTTCGCAGGAGAGAGGAGAGGTATCATGCCACAGGACGCGCACGACTACCGCGCCGAGCGGATCGAGACGCTCATCCAGGAAGTGAGCGCATTCTCAGACTCACGCAAGCGAGAAACGGTTGAGGAGCTTATCCAGTGTATCCTGGATATGTACGGCGAAGGGCTGGCACGCATACTCGAACTCACGATGCAGGCAGAAGCCGCGGGCTTCCCGCTGGTCAAGAGCTTCGTACACGACGACCTGATAGGGTCGTTGCTGCTCCTACACGACCTGCACCCGGTGGATATCGAAACACGCATCGCACACGCGCTCGACGAGGTGCGCCCTAACCTCAAAGCGCACGGAGGGAACGTCGAGCTACTGAAAATAGAGGCGGGTGTGGCGTATCTGCGACTCAACGGCAGTTGTCACGGCTGCCCATCTTCCACTATTACGCTCAAGAATCTGATTGAAGAGGCAATTTACAAAGCAGCTCCAGACCTGGAAAGCATTGAGGTGGAGGGCGTCGCTGATGGCACTGCTAACTCAACCAATCCACCAGGCATCACATGCGGCGTACCGGTGACATTCGTTCCCCCCCGTCGAAATAAGGAGAACGCTCAACTTATAGCGCCGGGAATGGCACAACGAAATGGGAGGTGAATACGGTGCAAGCACCTGATCTCTCCAGCAATCAGGATGATCGTTCTTCTGCTTCTACGACTCCTGTTGAGGCGCTGCGCGGCTTCGCCCAGAAACGGAGACAGGAGCAGGCGGAGCACTGTGAAATGTGCAGCGAGATCATCCCGTCCAGTCATGCCCACCTGCTAAATCTCTCCAGCCGCTCGTTGGTCTGTGTCTGCCAGGCCTGCGCGTTGCTTTTCAGCGAGCAGGGGTCAGGAGCCGGTAAATACCTGCTCGTCCCTCGGCGCTACCTGGCGCTGGTAGATTTTCATATGGCGGATGAACAATGGGATAACCTGATGATCCCGGTCAATATCGCTTTCATCTTTCGCAGCACAGGTGCAAAACCGGTGCTGGCCTACTACCCCAGCCCGGCGGGGGCAACCGAATCGCTGCTCGACCTGGAAGGGTGGCAGGAGCTTGCCGGAAGCAATCCCATCCTGAATGAGCTGAAACCTGATGTGGAAGCGCTCCTGATTAATCGCGTAAAGGATGCGCGCGAGCACTATATCGTGCCGATCGATGCCTGTTACCGGCTAGTCGGCCTGATTCGCCTCTCGTGGCGCGGACTCGGCGGAGGGACGGAGGTCTGGGAAGCCATCACTGGCTTTTTTCAGGAGATACGGAAGCGAGCAGAGACGGTGAGAGGAGAAGCGTATGCCAGATCTGAGTTTTGAGGTCATCGATGCCGAGGTTCCGGCCTACGCTGCAGTTCCCTCACTTATTTTCAAACTGCGTATCACGAACGGGTTCGCACAAGAGCATATCCATACGATCTCGCTCAGAAGCCAGGTGCAGATTGCGGTCACACGCCGCCGTTACAGCGCCGATGCGCAGGCGCGCCTGCTCGAAGTTTTTGGTGAGCCGAAACGCTGGGGTGAAACATTGCATCCCCTGCTGTGGACGAATACCAGCGCGGTCGTCCAGCACTTTACGGGCAGCGTCGTTACCGATATGCCCATTTCCTGTACTTACGACTTCGAGATCGCTTCCACCAAATATTTCGATGCGCTTGAGGACGGTGATATTCCTTTAAACTTCCTGTTTAGCGGCACGGTCTTCTATGAAGGCGTGGAGGGTAATTTACAGGTTGCGCAAATCCCCTGGTCGAAGGAGGCGTTCTATCGCCTGCCTGTCACGGCCTGGCGGGAGATGATCGAGCGTTACTATCCCAACAGTGCCTGGATTCGCTTGCACAAAGACGTGTTTGACCAGCTCTACAAGTACAAAGCTGCGCATGGGCTGCCTACCTGGGAAGACGTTGTTACGCGCCTTTTGCAGGCAACCGATGAGGAGGTGTATCGATGAGCATAGAGCAGGTGAAAGAAATCGCCAATGCTGTGCTGTACGAGGGCTATCTCCTGTATCCCTATCGCCAGTCAGCCATCAAGAATCGCCAGCGCTGGACAATTGGCGTGGTCTATCCCCAGGAATACAGCAAAGCCAACGGTGGCATCGAACCCTGGATCATGCAAACAGAATGCCTGGCAGTGGGGGTTGTAGGTACCACACTCGATGTCAATGTCAAATTCCTGCACCTGCTTGTGCGCACCGTTGAGCGGTCAAGCAGCGCCGATAGTGCGAGGCACGCGCGGGCTGGCGTATCAAACAGTAGCGAATGGGGCCTGGCAAGCCATTTTGACGATGAGCCACGCGAAGAGGGTGTTGAGCGCGAAATCGGCGCGCTGAGGCTCTCTTTGACCAGCCTGGCAGAGCATCCACACCGGCTTGTTTTCACCTTCCCCGGCGAACGCATGATGGAGCGCGCAGGTGCTTCGCTCGATGCGCCGTCTGACACTATCGTTCGTGAACAGTACCCTCTCAACGGATGCATTATCGTCGCAGCTATACGCATGGATACCGGCCTTTACAAACTCACTATTCGGATCGAGAACAGGACACGCGAAACAGGCTCAATTACCAACCGGCGCAACGCCATTATGTTACACTCTCTTATCTCTACTCATACTATTCTACAGATACACCAGGGAGCATTTGTCTCGTCGATAGACCCACCCGAAGCGGTGCGGGCAGCGGCCCAACAGTGCGAGAACATGCATACCTGGCCTGTACTGGCCGGTAATGTAGGCGACAAGGATACCATGTTATCGTCGCCGATCATCCTGTACGATTATCCGCAGATCGCACCAGAAAGCCCAGGTTCTCTCTTTGATGGCACCGAGATCGATGAGATTCTGACACTGCGCATCATGACGCTCTCGGACGATGAGAAAGCAGCCATGCGGCAAGACGAACGAACGCGAGAGATACTGGAGCGCACCGAGAAGCTTACGCCCGAAGCATTTATGAAACTGCATGGCACGATTCGCAGCATAAGGCCGGTTGAGGGAGAGGAAAGATGACAGAAGACAGAAACTGGAACTTTCCAGGCGAGGATTACCCGCCGCCTCAATCGGCGCTCGTCGCTGGTAGGAGCGTGAAGGCGGGAGATCGTGTCCGGCTGCGTCCTGGCCGTCAGGCAACGAGACCGCAGGGATCTCTCACCGATGCATTCGATATCCTGCTCGAAGGGAAGATCGCCCGGGTCGAGGCCATCCAGCAGGATTTCGAGAACCGCTTGTATCTCGTCGTTACCCTGGACGATGATCCTGGGAGGGAACAGTGGGATGAACGAATGCTGCCCGGCCATCGCTTCTTCTTCTTCCCAGAAGAGGTCGAACCGCTGGAAGATGCAGCGCAGGGGGAAGCATGAATCTGTTATCGCCCACGCGTGGGAAAGTCAGGCGCATGCTGATTGCCTGCATCGGAAACATCTTTATGGGAGACGACGCCTTCGGCGTTGAGGTGGCACAACGGCTGCTGAGCCGGAGGGCCGCTACATTGCCGGAAGGCGTGCAGATCGTCGATTTTGGCATTCGCGGCCTCGATCTGGCATACACGTTGCTCGACGAGTACGACATCCTGCTCCTGGTTGACGCGGTGCCACGCGGTGGGACGCCAGGGACGCTCTACTTGATCGAGCCTGATCTGACAGGGATCAGTGCAGAGGAAGGAGTAGAAGCTGCGCGTGTAGGGCTTGACGCGCACAGCATGGACCCGGTGAAAGTACTTGCGTTCGCCAGGACTCTCGGCGCCAGGCCGATCCGTACCCTGCTACTAGGTTGTGAGCCTTCTGTGATGAGCGGTAATACGGACTACCCGATGCAGTTAGGCTTGAGCGAACCAGTGCTGGAGGCCGTCGACGAGGCGGTGAACATGATCGGCTCGCTTGTCGAGCGGCTGCTCGCGAGTGAGCTATAATGGATGATGTAATAATTATTGACCGATCGAGAGAAAGGAAAAACAGCATGTTCAAGTTTTTGCTTGCAGTAGCTGTCGTAGCAGCAGGTTTGTGGTTCTTCCAGCAGCAGCTTCCTGATATCGAACGCTATTTGAAACTGCGCTCTATGTAAGGAAGCGCACCAGGGACTGGATCAGGCATGCACGAACTCGCTATCGCTCAAAGTATCGCCGAAGCCGTAGAGGTCAGGGCAGCCGAATACAACGCGGCGCGTGTCGGGCGCGTGCGGCTCAGAATCGGCGAGGCCAGCGGCATCGTTACCGACTCCCTGGCATTCTGCTTTGAGATGGTGGCGAGCCAAAGCCCGATCCTGGAAGGCGCGCGCCTGCAGATTGAGGATGTGCCACACCGCGCATACTGCCGCCACTGCGCCAAAGAGTTCGATGTCACGAATTTTGTGGCGAGGTGCCCGGACTGCGAAGAGTGGTCTTCCGAAGTGATTTCAGGTACGGAGCTCCTGATTCTCGACATGGAGATCGAAACGACGCAAAGCTAGCGGCGCGCGTTTAGCGCCAGATACCACTAAGGAGCAACAAGCTGGTTAAAGTCACCATTGCTCAGAACATATTGGCGGCCAACGACACGGTTGCCCAGGAGATACAGCAGCAACTGGCGGCGCAGAGTGTGCGCGCAATCAATATCATGAGCGCGCCAGGCGCTGGCAAGACAACGCTGTTGGAGCGCACGATTGAGCGGCTGCGCGGGCGGCTGAGCATCGGTGTCATCGAAGGCGACGTCGAGACCACCGCTGACGCGGAACGTATTGAAGCGGCTGGCGCGCAGACCGTGCAGATCAACACGCGGGGAGCGTGTCACCTTGAAGCGCATATGATCCGTGACGCGCTCGCGGAAATCGAGATGGCTGGTCTGGAGCTACTGGTAATCGAGAACATTGGGAATCTGGTGTGTCCCGCCGCCTGGAACCTGGGAGAAGAGCTTCGCGTTGTCGTCGTAAGTACAGCCGAGGGCGATGATAAGCCTGCCAAGTACCCGCAGATGTTCGCCATTGCGCAAGTCATGATCGTCAATAAGCTCGACCTGCTGCCGTATGTCGATTACGATCTTGAGAAGGTGAAACGGCAGGCGCTGGCAATCAACCCCTACTTGCGCATCTTTGAGGTGAGTTGCAGGACAGGCAATGGACTCGATACATGGTGCGAATGGCTTCTCACATTCGCGCGATGCATGCCAGAGTAGAAAGGAGACGGCATATGTGTCTTGGCATCCCCGGGCAGATCGTCGAACTGGTGGGGGTCGATAAACAGGTGGGTAAGGTTGCAGTCATGGGCAGCACACGTGCTATTCATCTGGGCATCCTGGAGCCTGAAGAAGTTCAGATCGGCAAATGGGTGTTGATTAACGCTGGCCTGGCGATTCGCACGCTGGAGTCGGATGAGGCGTCTCAGCTCCTGCAAGTCATTGCAGAATTGAATGAATATCTTAAGGAGGAACAATCATGAAACTGTCTCAGCGTCATGGGATCATGCTGGCCTTCGCGGCGGCTATCCTGAGTGGAGTCTCGATCTACGTCAACAAATTTGGCGTAGCGCAGATCAAGGACCCATTTGTCTACACTACCGTCAAGAATAGCGCCGTCGTGATCGGATTCCTGGCGGCAGTAGGATTGCTTGCCAGCTTGAAGGAGCTGCGCAGCTTGACCCCGAAGCAGTGGCTGGCGTGGATCGGCCTGGGTGTCATTGGTGGAGGTATCCCGTTCCTCCTGTTCTTCCAGGGTCTGACGACCGCCTCCGCCGCGAGCGCATCCCTCATTCAAAAGTCGCTCTTTATCTGGGTGGCCCTGCTCGCGCTGCCTCTGCTTAAGGAGCGCCTGGGTGCCTGGCAGGTGCTTGGGCTGGGCGTGCTGGTGCTTGGCGAAATCCTCATCCAGCCGCTGACACATTGGGGCGGTTGGGGTATGGGCGAAACGCTGATCTTGATTGCGACATTACTGTGGGCTGTCGAAACCATTCTGGCAAAAAGAGTACTGGGGTGGATGAGTTCACAAACCGCCGCGCTGGGCCGCATGGGCATCGGCGCCCTGGTGATGTGGGTCTTTTTGTCCTTCACAGGGCGTGCTGGAACAGCCCTGGCCCTGAATGGCACGCAGTGGCTCTGGATAGCGGTCACGGCGGTCTTCCTGTTGGGTTATGTGTGGGTCTGGTACAGCGCGCTGAAATGGGCGCCCGCGTCGTTGGTGACGAGCATTCTCACCATCGGCGCTATCGTCACAATCTTGCTTTCCGCTTCATTCCAGCGACAAACAACCACCGCTCCGCAATTGGTCGCCATGGCGCTGCTGGTGCTGGGTGCGATCCTGTATGCGCTTCCTTCAAGGGTGCGAGGGCGTCGAGCGGTGGAGGCGGCTTGATGGCTGACTCTTTGCATGTGATTGCAGGTTCCCAGGCCGATCGCTCCGAAGGTGATGAGGTTGGCCTGGGCGCACCAACTAGAACGGTAATGGACGGCCCGCAGCTGTTTGCGCGATATGCCTTTATGCCGAACCGTCTCGGATACTGTGGCTGTGATGACAATCGCGCGTTGTTCGATTACTGCCTGGAGGGTGTGACCGACGAAGGTTTGCGCAGCCTGCTGCGCAAATTCACCGGCGCTATGCCTTACTTGCGGTTGATAGCGGCGTGCAACGCGATACTCGACCCGATGGACTGGCGTGTAGTGGAGGCTTACTGGCTGGGGAATGACCTCCTGCAAGGGGTCGAGGCGCGCGCGTTGTACGACTCGCTCCGCGACCGATTTGGCCGCCAGATGAGCGTGAATAGCCTTGAACTGTTGTTGGGCAAGGCGCCCGCGGGCGCGCATCCACATCACAGCTTCCACGTGCTGGAAGTGTGCCCGCGTAATGGATGGCCGCAGGCACTTTCGTTCATGGACAATTGCCGCATCAGTTGGGGTCAGGTGATTTCGGTGGATGGGAGCGCGCTGACCGTGGAAGTAATGCCGCTGGTGATCGTTGGCAACAGCCTGGTATTAGCCTCGCCAGAGCGCCGCACCATCAACCGCGAATACGATGGGAACGGATTCGTCAGCGCGACCCTCCCCGGTGATTGGGTTTCTATACACTGGGGCTGGGCATGTCAGGTGCTTTCAAGACAACAGGTAGCTAATCTAGAGCGCTGGACGCGCTATCACCTCGGGATCGTCAATGAAACGCTGTAAGGCATACATCGAATCAGGCCGTTCTATGCCGCCTCGCGCCCCTGTGCTACACGAGGCGGCTCTCTTTTGGGTGGCACAAGTCGCATCTTGCTTTCGAAGCTGACAACCTGGACATGCGACACTTGCACGCGCTCGGCGTGGAAATCGTCGGCGGACCTCAACCGCGCGGCGATGGTGTTCAGCAAATGTATATCTGCGACCCCGATGGCTACGTCATCGAACTCTTTGTCTGGGCATCCTGAACCTGAAGCGTATATCTTGAATCATACGTGTAGAGTATGTAACCTATGTCGCTTTTGCGCCATTTCTTTCCTGTTGCGTTCAGGTAGCTAAGGGCAGATATGAAAATAGC
This sequence comes from uncultured Chloroflexia bacterium, assembly GCA_963731975.1. Lineage (GTDB taxonomy): Bacteria > Chloroflexota > Ktedonobacteria > Ktedonobacterales > Ktedonobacteraceae > CAVSXS01. Next base: position 1,151,459 of record CAVSXS010000001.1, read on the forward strand.
ACAGATTGCTCCTCCATGGATTCCCGTTCCTCCTAAAACATATGGCGGAACGGAGAGCATTATTGAAGATCTTGTCGAAGAACAACTCGCTTTGGGACACGATGTGACGCTGTTTGCTCCTGGCGACGCGCGCACTTCGGCCAGGCTGGTCTCCTTCATTCCGCGGTCGCTGCGGGAAGAGGGCGTACCCTGGACAGCCGATCACAAGGCGTACTACCACCTGCAACAGGCGATTGAAGTGGCATCCTCCCAGGATTTTGACATCATCCACACGCACCTCTCGGCATACGGGGATCTCTTTCTCTTTCCATTAACGGCAAACCTGGCAACTCCTCATGTCACGACATTGCATAGCCGTTTCCCGTTTGATCAAGTCCAGTCCTGGCGAGGGGACGCGGATACCTACTACCTCAAACGCTGGGGTGCGAATGTACCCCTTGTCGCCATCAGTGAGTCGGCCCGCCGCGGACTTCCTCCCGAAGTATGCGTGGCAGGAGTCGTCTATAATGGCCTCTCGACGAAACTCTACGTTCCCCGGGCGAAGCCGCGTGGCGATTACCTGGTCTGGTTGGGGCGATTTATGCCGGAAAAGGGGCCGCACCTGGCGTGCGAGGCGGCCAGGCGTGTTGGAAGGCCCCTGATACTTGCCGGGACGATCGACCGGGGACATCATGAGTCGATGCGCTACTTTCACGAGATCATCGAACCGCAGATCGATCACCAGCACATCCGCTATGTTGGCCCGGTGAACCGGCGGCAGAAGATCGACCTGTTCAGCCGAGCCTACGGATTCCTCAATCCCATCGAGTGGGAGGAGCCTTTTGGTATGGTCATGATCGAGGCTATGGCCCTCGGATGCCCCGTCATCTCCTTCGCACGTGGAGCAGCGCCGGAGCTGATTGTGCATGGAGAAACCGGATTTCTGGTACAGGACCTCGAGGAGATGATCCAGACTATTCCACAGCTTGACCAGATTGATCGCGCGCATACCCGCGAGCATGTCGAGCGCAACTTCTCAGCACGCGCCATGGCGGACAACTATGTGAAGTTGTACCAGCACGCGTGTGCCAGTGCAGGTGGGCCGTTGGAACTCGCACGCACGGCGCTCTGACGCCTCACATAAGGGAGCGAGCGGTTCTCCTCGCTCCTGCGCGGCTTTGTTTTTTCTTACACTTATTTTACATCTCTTTGACATATCTCTGATAAATGACCTCTATGCTGTACAATCAGAAGCCTCTCTTAACGTTACTCATGAAAATACTATGAAGCGTGATCTCAAAGCGGGACCGAAGGAGCCATAGTCTATGTATACCATTATTCGCGGCATGAGAAATGTACTGCGCAATCCAGTACGATTACTGCTGGTGGTGTTCCTGCTGGGGGCAAGTTTAATGCTTGTGGCAGCCATGGTCAGTCTGAATAGCAGCGCGCAGCAGCAACTGGCAAACGTACATACAGAGGTGGGGACAGCTATTACGGTCAACTACGCCACCAACGATAGCCAGAGCGCCGGGCAAAGTACAGGGAGTACAGGGAGTACAGGAACTACAGGGCAAACCAATGGAGGGCCGCCGAATGGCAATGGCGGTTTTTTTAATCAGCAAACCACTACTCCTATCCCAAACAGTGCCATTACAAAAGTGCAAAATCTGCCCGGCGTCAGCAACGTCGAGGCGAGCTTGAGGCGCACCGACACGAATAGCACGCTCAAGACCAGCACTATTCAAACGCCCTTTGGGAGATCGGTCTCGATCCCTCCTACGGTCAACGGTATTTCTACGGGCGCGACACATTTTACCCTGTCGGGGGGAAGCACGCCCACCCTCGTGTCGGGGCGCAGTTTCCAGGCGAGCGATGCCAATGCCGATGTAGCCATGATGAGCCAGACGCTGGCGACCAACAATAGCCTGTCGGTAGGTTCAACCTTTACTTTGAAGGGTAAAACCTTTACCGTCATTGGTCTCTTTACCACCGATCAGCAATTCGCCAATAACTCGCTGGTGATCCCGATGTCGACCATGCAGAGTCTTTTCTCGGTCAACGGCGTGGATTCGATTACCGTCTACGCGCAGACCTACGAGCAGGCAGATGCGCTGGCAGCCAAAATGCGTACTACCCTGGGTAATGCTTATGATGTCGTCACCGAGGCTTCAACCTATGCCAATACGATTAACGCGCTCAACACTGCTCAGAACAGTATCAAGCTGGCGCTGATCGTGGCGATTGTGACCGCGACGCTGGTGATTATCTTTGCCGTATTCATCACAGTGCGTGAAAGAACGATAGAGATTGGCACGCTCAAGGCCATAGGTGCTTCTCACTGGCAGGTGATTCGCCAGTTCTGGGGCGAAGTGCTGGCGCTGAGCGTGGTCGCGGCGTTGATCGCGGTGGCCCTGCTTGCGACGCTAGGCTCGGTGATTACCCAGGCATTCAATGTCCCTACACCAAGCCCCACAGCGACACCGACGACACGAGGTGGCTTCGGGGGCGGGAGCTTTGGCGCGGGTCGCGCTCTGTTCGCATCGCAGCCCGCTAATCTCAATGTGCATCTCTCTTCCGCTACGTTGAACGCGCAGGCTCTGCTCATTATCATGGGCCTGGGCATGGGGCTGGCTGTGCTGACAAGCATCATCCCGGCCTGGTATGTGGCGCGTATCAAACCGGCTGAAGTGTTGCGCAGAGCATAATCGAGCCAGAGAAAAGCGGAGGGATACACATGGATACAAATATGGATACAGACCTGACCTCTTTAGATGAGCAAGAAGACGAAGGATTTGGAGAAATACCGTCACCGCTTGAATCAGTAGCTGAAGATGGCAAGCTCGTCACGATTGTCGCAAATGGGTTGAGTAAATACTTCACGCATAAGGGCGGCGAGATCAAGGCGGTCGATGAAGTCAGCTTCACCTTTACCGAACGGCAGTTTATCACAATCATGGGCCCTAGCGGTTCGGGGAAATCGACGCTGCTGTACCTGTTGGGCGCAATGGACCAGGCCACAAGCGGTGAGCTGCTGATTGATGGCGTAGATGTGAGACGCCTCTCCGAGCAGCAGGAACATCAATTCAGGCGCGAGAAACTAGGCTTTGTCTTTCAATCGTTCCACTTGCTGTCCAATCTGACGGCGCTGGAGAACGTCATGCTGCCTATGCAACTGGCGGGAGGGCAACCCCAGGCGCAGATGCGCGAGCGAGCGCGCATCCTGCTGTTGGAGGTTGGGATGGGCGAAGACCGCCACAACTATAAGCCGGGCAAGCTGTCCGGCGGGCAGCAGCAGCGCGTGGCGATCGCGCGGGCGCTGGCGAACGATCCAAGAGTGATCCTGGCCGACGAACCGACGGGCAACCTGGATGCGCGCACCGGTATACGCATTATCGAGCTGCTGAAGAAGCTGGCGGAGCAGGGAAAAACCGTGATTGTAGTGACGCATGACAGGGGCATAGCGCGTGTGGCGGATGTGCGCCTGGAAATGAACGATGGCAGACTCAGTCCCATGCCCAGGTTTGTCGGCGCACAAGACACCCCCAGACGAGCGGCGGCTTTGAAATCCTGGGAAGATAAGCCGGTGACAATTGTCGCTGAAGGCTTGAGCAAATATTTCAAGTTTCGCGGCAAAGAAATCAAAGCCGTGGACAAGGTGAATTTTACGTTCAAGGAGCAGCAGTTCGTCACCATCACCGGTCCCAGTGGTTCGGGCAAATCAACGCTGCTGTATATTCTGAGCGGGTTGGACCAGGCTTCAAACGGGGAATTACTCGTGGATGGCGTGGATGTGAGACGCCTCTCCGGACAGAAAGAGAATCGCTTCAGGCGCGAGAAGCTGGGTTTTGTCTTTCAATCTTACCATCTGATCTCCAATCTGACGGCGCTGGAGAACGTTATGCTACCCATGCAAATGCTACGCGGCAAGTCACAGGAGGAAATGCGCGAGCGAGCGCGCAATTTGCTGTTCCAGGTTGGGATGGGCGAAGACCGCCATAGCTATCTGCCCGGCAAGTTGTCCGGCGGGCAGCAGCAGCGCGTGGCGATCGCGCGGGCGCTGGCGAACGATCCCAGGGTGATCCTGGCGGATGAGCCGACGGGCAATCTGGATTCCTATAACAGCAGGCGAATCATAGAGCTTTTGAAAATGCTCGCTGAGCAGGGTAAGACTGTGATTGTGGTGACACACGATCGCAGCATCGCGCGGGAGGCCGATATTCGCCTGGAAATGGACGATGGCAGGATCACAGGCATGGGGAATTATGTTGCCCCGGCTCACCCGACTACAATGACGCAGAAGAAGAAGCGCAAAAAGAAGTAAAGTCTCCAGTTTTTAGCCAATAGTTTCTATCTAAGCATGAGATTATGGCAAAACTTCTTGGCAATACACCATAAATATGCTAAAGTGCTGTTGTAAAATAAGAGTGATGGGGAGTAATGGACCAGGTACGAGTATCTACAACTGCTCATGGTGCCTTGCAACTATCAGATGAAACTGATCTTTCGTCTGATTTTTTGCGCGCTCAGTTTCAGCATGTATCCATGCCTTTCACCTCGTTGATTGGGCGTGAAATTGAGGTCAAAACGGCAGGCGCTTTGCTGATGCAGACTGAAGTGCGACTGCTGACGCTGACCGGAGCGGGAGGCATCGGGAAGACACGCCTGGCTTATCAGATTGCAGCCGATACGCGACAGTCCTTTCCTGACGGATGCACTATCGTGCCGCTTGCCTCCATCACTTCTTCGCGCCTGGTGATGCTAGCTATCGTCCAGGCGTTGAGAATTGAAATCACGGACGTCCTTACCTCCTTCGAACACCTGCAATCCTTTCTGCGCCATAAGTCCTTCTTATTGATGCTGGATAACTTCGAGCAGGTTGCGGCAGCCGCCCCGCAACTGGTGGAACTGCTCTCGACCTGTCCAGGCTTGAAGCTTATAGTGACCAGTCGTGTGGCCTTGCGCGTGCAAGGTGAAGTTGAATTTCCAGTTCCGCCATTGACCCTGCCCGATCTTCAGCATCACACTACTGGCGAGGCGCTGCTCGATACTGCCGCGGTTGCGCTCTTCGTACAACGAGCGCAAGCTGTCAGGCGCGATCTCCCCATGACCGATACAACTGTCCGCATCATCGCGGAAATCTGTACGTGCCTGGATGGGCTGCCACTGGCTATTGAGCTAGCGGCAGCTCGCATCAAGCTGCTTTCACCGCGAGAACTTCTGGCCCGCTTGGGGCATCGACTGAGCATCCTGACAAATGGAGGGAACGATTTGCCCGCGCGCCAGCGAACGTTGCGCAATACGATGGACTGGAGCTATAGCCTGTTGAATCAGGAGGAACAATGGCTCTTTCGCTTGCTCGCGGTCTTCACGAATGGCTGCACGCTGGAAACGGCGGAGGCTGTCTGTGCCACAGCTGGCGCAACTACCCTCTCTGTTCTGGACGGCGTTTCATCGTTGCTGGATAAGAGCTTGCTGCAACGAACCGGGCAGGATGGAGAGGAATCGCGCTTCGTGATGCTTGAAACGATCCGCGAATATGGCCTGGAACGCCTGGCTGCGTGCGGCGAGATTGAACATGTACGAGATGTTCATGCCGGCTACTGCCTCGCGTTCGTCGAAGCAGCGGAACCAGGCTTACGCAGCGCCGATCAGCATGTGTGGCTGGCGCGAGTGGAGCAGGAGCGTGGCAATATACGGGACGCCTTCAGGTGTTTGATAGAAAGGAATCAAGAGGAGGCCGTTTTGCGCCTGGCAGGGGCAATGGGACTGTTCTGGTTTTTGCGCGGGTACATGAGCGAAGGTCGTCAATTCCTGATGCAGCGATTGGAAGCCATACGTGAGCAGTCTACGCCTGTTTCTGCAAAGGTCAAAGCCAGGGCATACTATATTGCCGGTTGGTTAGCGTACTGGCAGGGCGACTTCGAGCCAGCAGCCAGTTACTTAGAAGTGGGCCTGGGACTCGCTCGCGGCCTTCGAGACAAACGCGGCATCGCGGCTGTTCTGGACGTGCTTGGCGTTATCAGGAAAAATCAAGGCGATTTCGTGACCGGAAATGTCATGCACGAAGAAGCGCTGAGGTACCACAAGGAGAGTGGTGACAAAGCGGGCCTGGCTGAGTTACAGACGATCCTGGGCATAGAGGCGCAATACCGTGGTGAGTTTGCCCGCATGCGCGCGTTGTGCCAGGCCAGCCTGGCGCAGTGCGAAGCGCTGGGTGATGCGTGGGGCATCGCCACAAACCTCCACTTTTTAGGGTGGGCGTCGTATTGCGAAGGCGAGTACGCAACCGCGCGCCAGCTTTTAGAGAAAAGCATGAGCCTGCTCAGCACAGTGGGAAAACCCGGTTTTAAGGCTGACGCGCTTGCCATTTTAGCATTTACTGTCGCGGCTCAGGGAGATAGCACGCGGGCATCCTCGTTGTTTGATGAGGTGTTTGCTCTCGCAGAAGACCTGGAGAGCGAGCCGGATATGACATGCGCGCTCTGTGGCCAGGGACATCTTGCTTTGCGGCAGGGTGACGCGGGGAAAGCACATGCATTTTATGTGAAAGCTCTGGCGATTCTCAAGGAAAAAATGGGAGTTGCAAGCATAAACAAGCGCATCAAATGGCTGCTGGCCTGCTGCCTGGAGGGGTTAGGGGAGGTCGCTCTGGAACAAGGAAAGGTGGCCTGGTCTGTACAACTGCTTGGATCTGCAGAAACGATTCGCACGCTGTTCGGGTATAAGTGTCCGCTGCGAATAGAACAGCCCTTCTACGACGACACCCTGGCGGCTGCGCGCACATCTCTTGGTGTAGAGACCTTCGCGGCGCACTGGGCCGAAGGGCAGTTGATGACGCCCGAACAGGTATTTACGGCTGAAACACACGCTCCAGGTAGCAGGCCGGATGCCGATATACCAGCGCCGAGCGCAACGGCGAAGTCATCTCCAAATCCCAACGGCTTGACTCCTCGTGAAGTCGAGGTGTTGCGCCTGCTGGCCATGGGCTTTACAAACAAACAGATTGCCGTACAGCTCGTCATCAGTTCTCGCACCGTCAACATTCACGTGCAATCCATCTTCGGTAAGTTGAGTGTCACCTCGCGCACTGCCGCCACGCGCTATGCTTTAGAGCATCACCTCGCTTGAAACAACGGTGTAGGTAATTCACTCTATATGGTATGCGCCAGCCAAATTTCAAGCACGCAAAATATAGAGCAAAGTAACGATGGCGTTCAGTGCTTTTAGATAGTATATTGAAGTTAATCAAAGTATCCGTGTGAGCGCAAGCACACGTCCAGGACAGGGCGCTTGCCGTATCTACCGGGTTGATGTCTACTCGTGAATATTGCAGAAGGTATGCTACATGGCTGAGAATACAGGTGGAATGCTAACGGTGAAGCATATGGAAGAGTTGTTAACTGTGCAAGAAGTTGCTGAGATCCTACGTGTAGACAATGCGACGGTGCGCCGTTGGATCAAGAGTGGTACAATTGAAGCCGTCAAGCTTCCACATCGCGGCAAACGCGAAGTTCATCGCATCAAGCGCACGACGCTGAATGCGATACTTCAACGTCGTGATTTCTCCAAATCATAAAGCTTCTTCTTTTTTCAACGCTACCACCACGTTCGCGCCCCCAATCGCGCGCCCGCCGAGTAGCACGGCGTTTTTGGCCAGCGAACGTGGTTTATCGCGCACCATATCCAGCCTATAACGTGGGCTAAGTTGCTCGCAGTTGATGGTGGGTGGAATGCTGTTATTTTGCAGGGCGAGCAGGGCGGTGATGGCGTCGAGCGCGCCGGCAGCGGCGTAGCTATGGCCAATCATTGTGCGTGGGATACTCACGGGCAGATGCGCGAGATCAGAGCCGAAGGCCATCTGCAGCGCCTCGAACTCGCCTGCGTCAGAGTAGGGGACGGCGCGTCCATCCAGGCTGAAGTAGCCGATATCGCCTGGAGCCAGCTTGCTGCTCTGCATGGCAAGAGTGATGGCACGCGCATACTGCGTACCGTTCGATGAAGGCGGGAACAGCCCATGCGCGTCGTTGGTCTGCCCAAAACCAGCGATTTCACCGTAGATGTGCGCCCCACGACTGCGCGCGTGTTCGTATTCTTCAAGGACGCAGATGCCTGCTCCTTCAGCTATAGCCAGACCCTGGGCGCGGCGGTCGAAGGGACGATAGCCGCCAGCATCATCGCCCGGCGCGAATTCGTCGCTGGAACCCAGCACGAACAAGACATGCGGCAGTAAGGGAGCCTCGCAGCCGCCGGTCAGTACGATGTCGGCATTGCCCCTGCGAATAGCCCCATAGGCTATGCACAACGCATCAAGCCCGCCGACGACATCGTTCACAGGCGTCTTGGAATAACCCTGCGCGCCAAAGCGAATGGAGGTCTGGCCGACGTTGGCGACCTGGAGCCAGGCTATGGCGGTATAGGCGCTCATGGCGCGCGGCCCGCGTTGATAAAACGCGGCAACCTGCGCCTCGCTATATTCGACGCCGCCAAACGTGTTTGCGATCACCGCGCCGACGCGATGCGGGTTCTCAGCCGATATATCCAGGTTCGAGTCGTTGATGGCATCCCTGCACGGCGGCAAGAGCGAGATGCGTCATGCGATCGGTACGATTGGCCAGTTTGCGGTCGATGTATGCTCCTGCCTCAAAGTCGCGCACTTCGCCGGCGACCTTCACGAGCAGGTCGCCGGTTGCAAAACGTTGAATGGGGCGAATACCGGGAGTGCCGCTTTGTAGCGCGTTCCAGAATGCAGTTTTCCCTATGCCATTTGGGGCGACGACGCCTACGCCGGTCACGACGACTCGTCGCTCGTATTTTTTAGTTGTTTGTAGTGTTGTCATGGCTTTTTTCCTGGAAGAACATGTATGTCGCTTCGACAAGCAAGGTTGATACTACGAGGGACGCGCAAGCAGCATGGCGCTATTGACACCACCAAAGCCGCTTGAATGTGAAAGAGCGATGCGAACTTGTGCCGAACGCGCTACATTGGGAACATAATCGAGGTCACAGCGCGGGTCCGGCTGAAACAGGTTGATGGTTGGTGGGATGACCTGGTGCTCAATGACGAGCGTGGTCACAAGAGCTTCAATCGCGCTCGCCGCCCCCTGTGTATGCCCGATCATCGACTTGGTAGCGCTAATAGGGATGGAGTAGGCTCGCTCTCCAAAGACTGCTTTGTAGGCTGCCGTCTCCGCGACCTCGTTGGCGGGTGTGGAGCTTCCATGCGAGTTGATGTAATCAAGCTGGTCATACGAGACGTCAGCCTCGCTGAGTACGCGCCTCAGCAGGTGTTGAAGCGGCGTTCCACCCTCGGGCAATGAGGTCATATGATAGGCATTGAGGTTCGAGGTAAAACCGATCACTTCTGCGTAAATGTGCGCCTGGCGCGCAATGGCCATCTCACGTTCTTCGAGCAGCAGCACTGCCGCGCCCTCGGCCATCACGAAGCCGTCGCGGTCCTTCTCGTAGGGACGCGATGCTCGTTCTGGATCCTCGTTGCGCGTACTCATGGCTCCAATGATCGAAAACGCATTGATGCTGGCGGGCGTGATGGCGGAGTCGGTTCCGCCCGCCAGCATTCTGTCGGCTCGCCCCTCTTGAATAGCCCACACTGCCTCGCCAATCGCATCGGCTCCCGCCGAACACCCCGTAGCAATGACCGTGCAGGGGCCGTGCAACTGGTGGTGCGCGGCAATCGTGGCTGCCGATGCGTGAGTCATTAACAGCGTTGCCGGAATAAACTCACGCTCATCCTCGGTAAGGCGCGGCTCGTGAGTTCCACGCCCGGTAATCCTGATCCAGAAATTCTCCGCCTCCTCCACATAGGCCATCGCGTTGCCCATATAGACCCCCATGTGGTCGCATTCATCCTCGCTCAAGGAGGTCAGGCCGCCATCTTCCAATGCCATCACCGAGGAAGCCACGGCGAATTGTGTGGCGCGATCCATGTACTTTTGCTCCATCAGCGTCAGCCCATAGGCGTCCGGGTCGAAATCGGTAACCTCACCCGCGATACGTGTGAGCAACCCTGATGCGTCGAAGCGACTGATCTCACGCACGCCGGAGCGGCCCGCAACGTTCGCCTTCCAGAACGCTTCTTTGCCAATCCCGTTGGGCGCAACGACGCCCAACCCTGTGATAACAACTCGTTTTCGCATATGGTACTCCTCACTCGTAAGACGCGGCCTGGCAGAGGCGTTCCTACGGTGTCGCGTAGACGAACGTGGAGGAGTCGCGCGAAATGCCTCCACGTTCTGTGGCTATGTACGTTTGTCTTTGCGTTTCAATCCGATTCCCGTGATGACTAAAAGGACGATGATAATCGCGCCGAGCGCGGCCCACGAGAGCAGAAGCCGCTGCGTCGCGTCGCTCTGCGTGAAGGTTGAGAAAAGCGTGCCGTGATAGGTGTAGTTGTTGCCGAACAGCTTATCGCCGCCGATTTTATCCGCGTGCAGGCCAACCGAAGAGCCGGCTGCCGCCATCGCCCAGCGCGTGGGGGAGATGAAGGCAATGGCTTGCAACACATAATCCTTGAGCGGAATTTCAACACCCGCGAAAATGACCTGCGGTATCAGGATGAACGGCAACAGGCTGTTGGCGGTATCCTCGTTTGGCGAATAGGCCGAAGCCGTCAGGCCGATCATCAGGCCCGCAAAGCCACTCAGGACAATGGTTATGTACATTTCCAGCAGCACGGGTAAGAACACCCCCTGGTGGAACGGCTCGAAGGCATTGACGATGAAGAGGAGCATGGCGCTCTGAAACAGCGCGAACATGACCAGTACCGTTACCTTCGAGAAGAGATACGGACCAATGCCCAGATTGACTGTGCGCTCGCGCCGGTAGATGGACGCTTCTTTGACAATTTCGCGCGTGCCATTGATACATCCGAAGAGCACCGCGACGAAGGCGATGATGAACAGCGCGCGCTGCGCGTTGACATTTCCAGGCACGATGAAATCTTGCAGCGCATTCATCACGCCGCCGTGCTGGCTCGCGTAGGTCGTCCCGTTTGTGTTGGTCGTGCCGTCAGCATTCAGAGCGCCATTCGTGTTGCTGGTCAGGTATGCCTGAATCTGGTTGCAATCGACGGTAGCGGTATTCGTAGCACCTTTCGCTCTGACGATACCCACCACGCCGCTTGGGTTTTGCTGCGACTGGAACGATGAGACGATGAGCTGCGGAGTACACTGGATAATCTTGTTGCCGTCAAAAATGCCTCCGCCGACCTCGAAGTAAACCAGCAACATCAGGAAGAGCGCTATCAGAGGGGCCTGGAGCAGCAAAATGATGAGGTTGCCCCTATCGTTTTTCAAAAGCTCCAGGTTGCGCTGGAGCAGCAAGAAGAATTGCGAGAAGGGGTTGCCGTGTTTCACGCGCCTGGGCTTCTCCCTTACTGCTTGTGCCTTTTGTTCGGCCTGCCCTGTTGGCCTTCCTGCTTGTATGGCCGGGCGTGCAGAGGTGATCTGACCGGCGCTTCTCAGCGGCTCCTCGATATACTGCCTGTACTGCATTGAGGTTTTGTAACGCGCCTGCGCCTCTGCCGGAATGCCGGGATTCTCCTCGGTCGGCTCCAGGCTGGTATAGATTTCGGCGAAGTCGCTTTTGCCGAAGTAGTCCGTGGCCTCTTGAGGCGGGCCGTAGTACGCCAGGCGACCGCCGGAAGAGAGGAAGCAGACGTAATCGCAGGTCTTGATGTTGTTCGTGGCGTGCGTCACCAGCACGATCGTGTGACCCGCGTCGGCAAGCTTGCGAAGCAGCAGCATCATCTTGCGGTCCAGGCCAGGATCAAGCCCCGAAGTCGGCTCGTCCAGGAAGAAGATGCCAGGGTTCGACAGCAATTCAAGTGCGATAGAGACGCGCTTGCGCTGCCCGCCGGAAAGCTTCTTGATAAGCAGGTTGCGCCGCTGTGTCATCTCCACATCCTCAAGCACTTCGTTAATGCGCTGCTGAATCTGCTCGTGTGTGAAATCGCTGGGCAGACGCATGCGTGCCGCGTAATAGAGGGCGCGTTCGACGGTCAGGTTCTTGTGAACAATATCATCTTGAGGCACATAGCCGAGCTGGTTACTGAAGGCGCTCAGGTTGCGATAATAGTCCTTGCCGTTATAGAGCACCTGCCCGCTCTGCGCTGGCCGCAATCCGTTAAGTGCGTCCATCAGCGTCGATTTGCCGGCGCCGGAACCACCCACCAGCGCCACGAACTTGCGCGGCGGGATGGAGAGCGAGATGTCGTCAAGCAGCGTGACGCCGTTGTTGCCCGTCTTCTTGAGGTTGCGCGCGTCGATACGAATGAAGCTACTCTCATCGTACTGGCGCAGCACGGTTCCATCGTAGATAATGCGGTAGAGGCCGATACGAATTTCGTCGCCGAGCTTGAGCAACTGATCCGCCGTTTGCTTGTTGTTCACATAGACATGGTTGGTGCTGTTCAGGTCGATGATGCGATAGCTGCCGCTGTCTTGCCTGAGCAGTGCATGATGCCCCGAAACCTGTGGATGCGGCAGGACGACATCATTGTCCGGCTTGCGACCGATGGTCAGCTCCTTGACGTTGCGCAGCGAGATATCCTGCACCGGAGGAGCCTGTTCTTCCACTATGCCGCTGCCCGCGTCGTAGGTTAGCGTAATCAGCGTACCCTGTTCGTTGCCAATGCGAAAAACGTCGCCAGGAGCAAGCACGTGTTCCCAATGCTCATGACCGAGGATACGCAAGCCCTTGTAGAGCAGGCCGTTCAATGTCTGCTGGCGCACGGGATGCGGGTGAATGAGCACGAGATCATTCCCTCGCCGCTCGATCAAGAAATGATGGGATGAGACGATGGGGTACGGAATATCGATATCATTGATGACATTGTTTTTCGGGTTATTCTTGCCAACGCTGATTGAGGGTTGGTTAAGCCGGAAAGTCAGCCTGTTATTGTCGATATTGGAGGTCACAACCATCGCGGGAACTGGCTGCCCGCCTGGCATTAACGGCGAGCCGATAATCGTATCATTCGGCGAGATTTGTCCCATAATTGTACTGGAGAGTCGTTGCACGCTCTCTCTCCCAACAGTGCTCGCGTTCTGCGAGCCGCTCATCCCGCCTGTTTGTTGTGCCGGTGGAATTGGCGAAAAGGGCTGCGACGGCTGCACGGCCTGCTGATAGGGTGAAGAAGGGGTAGCTGCATTCAGTGGATATTGTTGTACCTGTTGTACCTGTTGCCCGAATGCTGGCGGTGGAAAAGGCGAGACGGGCGCCATCGGCGATGATGGTTGCAGCGATTGCGAAGAAATAAACGATGCCTGCGGGGCAGGTCCCTGTAGCCTGAACACAAAACTGGTATCTTGCCCCAGGCCGATCATGGTATTTTCCTGGAGCGTAGCTTGCTCTGCCGGCTGGCCGTTTATGGTCAAAATATTGGAGTTCGGATTCTTTTCAACACTCCAGGCGCCATTTGTATAGAGCAGCCTGATATGCCTGCGCGATACCTGCAGGTCGTCTTTGACGATGATGTCGTTTGTGGCATCTCGTCCAATGGTCGTCACGAGCCTGGTGAGTGGATAGATTTTGCCGGTCAAGGGGCCGCGCGTGAACTGAATAACTCCTCCACCGCCAGCCCTTGCTGCATCGGCTGCTCCTTGCGAGAACCTGTTTCTGTCTTCCATGCTTGCCCTCTGATACTATGTAGTAATGATACAATCAAGCCCCTACCGGGATATCCTGTACGCGCGTTAATCCCAGACGTGGTTTCGTCACGATGTACATGCCTTCTATGGCGGTAGCCGGCGAAAGCGAGGCATTCCACATCACACGATGATATGCTTGCTGCGCGAGGCTGGCGCGCTCGTCCACCGGCATCTGTTGCGCCATCGTCTCAAGGTCATGCACCGTTGCCCCGTGTTCAGAGTCCTTCAGATCCTCCATGCCGGAAACGATAAAAAGGAACGCTTGATTCAGGGCGGTGCTGTCCTCGTAGTCCTGGTTGGTCAACTGCTGAGCCTGCCAGAAGTAGGTTGGCTCGCCGTTATACTGCTGGTAAAGAGCCGAGACGATGACCATCAGGCGCAGGTAGGCATGCCGGTAGCTTTCGTCGAAGAACGCCATTGCCTCTTCTTTGGAGCATTCGCCGCGCAATATACTCGCCGCGCTCGCCGAGGCCAGCAACGCGCTGTGCGTCGCCAGGTGAACGCCCGTTGAAAGAAGGGGGTCGATAAAGCACGCGGCGTCACCGATCAGAAAGTAGTTTGGCCCGGTAATCTGCTCCGCCATGTACGAGTAGTCTTGCTCTGCTTTGACATCGCTAATGCGCTCTGCATTTTTCAGCAGACCCGAAATCAGGTCGCATTTTGCGATGGCCTGCTCGTACACCTGCTCGATGGACATATCTTGCTGCCGCTGCTCTTTGAACCGCGTTTTGTGCAGCACGAGACCAACGCTGGTTGTGCCATTGTGCAAGGGAATAGCCCATATCCACCCATCGGGGATGGCTCCAACGGAGATGGCCCCTTCCGGCGCGTTCTGCTGGCGCGTGGCTCCTTTCCAGTAGCCCCAGACGCCGACATTCTGAAATGCATTGTGGTAGTGCCTCCCCTTCAGGTAGCGCATCGCCATGATGCCGGCGCGCCCTGATGCGTCGATCAGGTAGTCGAACGAGATATCGCCGCTCTGTGCAGCTTCATCCACGAGCTTGCCATTCGTCGTGAGGTCAGCGACTCGCGCCCAATGCGCACTTTGCGGTCGCTCGCCGTCGAAGTCGATGCTCTGCACCTCGACGCCCTCGTAGACCTTCACGCCCAGGCTCTTCGCGTGTTCGAGTAGGAGCTGGTCGAACTCCGAGCGCACCACCTGGAAGCTGTAGGGGTGGCGGAGTTTGGTGAAGTCGAGTTCCCAGGAGTCCAGACCCCAATCGAAGTAGCCGCCCTTTTTTTGTACAAAGCCATGCGCCTCAATTTTGTCGCGCGCCCCGATCGTATCCAGAATTTCCAGGCACGACGGCAGGAGCGATTCGCCAATATGATAGCGCGGGAAGATGGCCTTCTCGATCAACGTTACATCGAAACCTTCACGTGCCAGTAACGACGCGGCGGTGGACCCGGCGGGGCCGCCACCAATTACAAGCACCTGTGTAGATTGCTGCATTGCTGCTCCTTCTTGCATGTTCAAGGCTGTTCGTCAAGGACAAATTTGTCATACTCTACAATACGCAACCCAAGTATGTACTACCTCGTTGCGCATGTCAATATGTTGTGCTATCACTTCCTACACTGAGATAATTTAATGTTCCTGCTCATAAGATACCATGTCGAAGAAACAATTGCAGTGAAAGGAGCTATTGTGGGGGTGTAAAATAGGTCACATATTGCCCAATCCGGGAGAAGTATCTGCTAGAATATGAAGAACAGCACCCAGACAGGATATCTTGCCGCAAAGTGACCATGGCAGCCAGAAGGAATGGAGCAAAAACATGCAAGCCGAACGTATCGAAGCGCTGTTTCAACAGCAGGGAATCGCGCATAGACCGCCTCTCACCGTCAGCCTCATCACAGGTGGGCAGTCCAATCTCACCTACGAAGTGAGCGATATGCAGCAGAGCAGGTGGGTAGTGCGCCGACCACCCCAGGTCACGGCGTTGGAAAGCGCGCATGACGTGCTGCGAGAGTACCGTATCGTGTCGGCGGTGAGCAAGAGCCGCGTGCCGGTAGCGCCTCCCGTTTTCGCCTCGGACGATAGCACGCTGCTGGGCGCGCCATTCGCGCTGTACGGCTTTGTCGAAGGACAGGTGCTGCATACGCAAGAAGCGGCGAGCTTGCTTCCTCTCGACGAGCGTTTCACCCTTGGATTCAGTGTCTTCGATGTGCTTGCCGACCTGCATCTGCTCGACCCTGACGACATCGGGCTGGGAAACCTGGGCCCGCGCGAAGGCTATGTCGAACGCCAACTGCGGCGCTGGTCGAAGCAGTGGGAAGCGCAGAGTCCGCGCCGTATAGCGGAGTGGGAAGAAGTTCGGGCAAGACTTTCTGCTGCTCCTCCTCACGCGCAGCGGGTGGGTGTTGTGCATGGAGATTATCGTCTCGGCAACCTGATCGTCGCAGGTGGAACCGTGCGAGCCGTTGTCGACTGGGAACTGTGTACATTGGGCGATCCGCTTGCCGATCTGGCCTACGTAACAAATAATTGGCTGCGACCTGGAGAGAAGGTTCATTGGGAGAGCGCCCCCACGCGTGCGGGAGGCTTTCCTGAGCGCGAAGTCCTGCTTGAGCGCTACGCGGCGCGCACGCAGTTAGACTTGAGCGATTTATACCTGTACCGGGCCTTTGCCATGTGGCGCATTGCCTCGATCCTGGAGGGTGTTCGAATGCGCAAGCTCGCCATGGGCCAGAGCGATCAGGCCGCCGATGCCACGCTTTCGGCAAGTATCGAGGCACTGGCGAAGGATGCGCTAGAACTGCTTGAGCGCAGGTAAGCTTGCCTGCCGCTCGTTCCAGCATCACCGGCACATCTTTGATGCAGCTCTCATGCGGTGATCAAACTGCTTCTGTCAGGAAATCCCGCACGAGGCGATTGAAGGTATCGCGTGGTTCGAGCTGCGTCCAGTGGCCGCAGTGACCGAACACGTGCAGTTGCGCGTTGGGCAGAACGCTCAGCAGCTTCAGGCTGGTTGCGAGCGGAATGACGCGGTCCTCGCGCCCGTGTACCAGCAGGGTTGGATTCGTGACGCCGCTGAGACGATCTTCGTAGGTCGCCAGGGCCTCGACGTTGTTCTGGCGCGGCTGCGGGAACATGCTGGAGAACGCCTCCTGCGCTCCTGGCCGGATGCTGGCCTGGTAGCGCAGCTCGGCCATCTGCTCGGTTGGAAACCTTCCCGGGTCATAGGCAAAGATATCGATCAAACGCCGCATATTCGCCACGCTGGGGGTATAGCCCCACACGGCGTCCAGTCCTTCCCCTCGAGTGAGCGAGAAGCGCACGCCCATCGGACCCATCAGTACCAGGCGATCCACCACTTCGGGATGGGTGACGGCGGCAGCCAGGGCCACGGCGGCTCCCATCGAGTTGCCGACAAGATGCGCTCGCTCAATTCCTACGGCCTGCATGAAGTTGAGAAGATGCTTTGTCCAGCCCTCCAGGCTGTAGCTCTGGTTGGGAGCCGCGTCGGTATAGCCGAAGCCAAGCTGGTCATAGGCGAAAACGTGCAGACACTCGGAGAGATAGGGAATAGCAAATTGCCAGTTAGCCCAGGCCGAGACACCAGGCCCGGAGCCGTGTATGAGAATTACCGGCGTTCCTCTGCCCACCTCGTGGTAGTTCGTCGTCACGCCGCCAGCTTTAATGGACTTGCCGATTTCCGGGGTCGCTTTTGCCTGTGTCATACATGTACTCCCATCTTGAATACTGATCGTGATCTACCAATGAAAGGGCAATCCGGCGTAGTTCTCTGCGAGGCTGGTGGAAGCTGCGCGCGAACTGACCGTGTAGTGAAGCTGCGATCGCTGCATACGCTGGTAAAAGATGTCTTCATCGGGGAAACGGTGCAACATGGAGGTCATCCACCAGGAAAAATGCTCCGCTCGCCAGACGCGTCGCAGGCACGTGGCCGAGTACGCCGCCAGCAGGTGCTCGTCGCGCTCCTTACAAAAGGCAGCCAGAGCGCGAGCGAGATGCCGCACATCGGCAACGGCCAGGTTCAGCCCCTTCGCCCCGGTCGGCGGCACGATATGCGCCGCGTCGCCCGCTAGAAACAGCCTGCCGAACTGCATCGGCTCGATGACGAAGCTGCGCATAGTCAGGATGCTTTTCTGGATGACTGGCCCCGTAATCAGCCGCCAGTTGTCTTTCGTCGCCAGGCGCACTTGCAGCTGCTCCAGGATCATCTCGTCCGACCAGTCAGCGATATCGTCGCGCGGGTCACACTGGATGTACATGCGTTGCAGTTCCGGCGAGCGCGTGCTGACCAGCGCGAAGCCCAGCTCCGAATAGGCATAGATCAGCTCGTGTGCCGATGGGCGGGCCTGCATCAAAATTCCGAGCCACCCAAAGGGATAGACGCGGCTGTACACCGTTTGCACCTGCTCGGGTATCGATGAGCGCGATACGCCGTGGAAACCGTCACACCCGGCGATAAAGTCGCAGCGCAGCTCTACCTGGGCGTTTTCATGCATGAAGTGGATGGCAGGTTGGTGCGAATCAACACCAGACAACTGCACGTTCTTGACGTTGAAGAGGAGGGAGCCGCCCTGGTCAAGACGCGCCGCGATCAGGTCCTTGAGGACTTCATGCTGGGGGTAGAGCGTGATGGCGCGGCCGTTTGTCAACTCGAACAGGTCGATGCGATGGCCTTCCCCGTCAAAGCGAAGCTCGATGCCATGATGCACAAAGCCCTCGCGCTTCATGCGCTCATCAAGCCCCATCTCTGTCATTAGATCGACGGTTCCCTGCTCCAGCACCCCGGCGCGAATGGTCGATTCTATCTCTGCCCTTCCACGGCTTTCCAGCACAACCGAATCGATCCCTTCTCTGTATAGGAGCAGCGAGAGCATTAAACCCGCCGGGCCAGCCCCGATGATGCCAACCTGAGTGCGCATGTTCATCCTGTTCTCCTCGCAAAACGCATCGATGAAGAGATACCTCGTTGAATATCATATATGATTTCAAATATCATTGTACTGATTGCGACAATCCCTGTCAAGTGTACGCTTCCAGCTTCCAAAAATATTGTAAAGAAAAGATATATGTTATGATATAGAAGAGGGTGACATGCTTAATAGTTGAGATGAGAACGGGAAAAGATGAACGTAAAGCAGGTGACGAAGATCAATAAACACGAACAGGCGTATAGCACCATCCGCGAGCGTATTTTGAATGGGACGTATGTGCCCGGGTATCGCCTGGTGATCGATGGGCTTGCCCGCGAACTCGGCATCAGCCCGGTTCCCATCCGCGAAGCCATCCGGCGTCTCGAAGCCGAAGGTTGGGTCGAATATCGACCGAACGCCGGCGCGCAGGTTGCATCGGTCGATGCCAGCAGGTACGAGGAAGATATGAGCGTGCTGGCCCTGCTGGAAGGGTACGCCACCGCGCTCGCGGCAAAGCATCTCGATGAAGAGGGTATTCAACACCTGTGCGAAATTAATGCCGCTATGCTGCGCGCTTTGCATTCTGCCGATATCGCCACGTTTGGCCGCCTCAACAAAGAATTCCACTTTTATATGTATGACTATTGTCAGAATGGCTACCTGGTTGATCTGTTGCGTGAAACATGGGATCGCCTGGAAGTGCGGGGACATACGAACTTCAGCTACATTCCCCAACG
Organism: uncultured Chloroflexia bacterium; assembly: GCA_963731975.1. Taxonomy (GTDB): domain Bacteria; phylum Chloroflexota; class Ktedonobacteria; order Ktedonobacterales; family Ktedonobacteraceae; genus CAVSXS01. Next base: position 1,170,732 of record CAVSXS010000001.1, read on the forward strand.
CATCTGGCCATCCATCGATGAACACGCCCAGTTACTCGATTTGATCGAGCAGGGCGCACCAGGGGACGACATCGAGCGCATGATTCGCGCCCACAAACTTCATACCTATGAAGCGTATCGCAGCAGCCCTAGATATGCAGGCCATGCAGGAGCACATCCTGGAACTGAGCCTGCTACGCCATCTTAGAGAGGAGGCGACATGGCGCATACCTTCACCTACGACTCCTTGCCCGGTAGAGTCGTTTTTGGGCCAGGAGCGAGCCGGAGAATGCTGGCTGAAGAGGTGGGAAGGTTGGGTGTGAGCCGCGTGCTAATCGTTGCCACGGAGCGGCAACGAGCACTCGTCGAAGAGTTATCTTCTCCCTTCGCTGGCCGTATCGCCGGCGTTTTCACCGATGTCAGGTCGCATGTGTCAATCGAGGTGGCGGAGCAAGCCAGGAAGGCGGCCCGCGCGCTCAAGGCTGACAGCCTGTTGAGCATCGGAGGAGGCGCTGCCACCGGCACCGCAAAGGCTATCGCACTGACGGAGCCGTTGCCCATCATCGCCGTACCGACTACTTACGCAGGCTCGGAGATGACGCCCATCTGGGGACTGACGGCGGAGAAGAGCAAGACGACAGGCATCTCACGGGACGTGCTGCCAAAGGTCGTCATCTACGACCCTGAGCTTACCTTCACCCTACCGCGGTCCGTCACCGGGCCGAGCGCGATGAACGCGATGGCCCACTGCGCCGAAGCACTCTATGCGCCGGGAGCTAACCCGATCTCCTCCCTCATGGCCGAGGAGGGCATGAGATCCCTTGCGCGCGGCGTGCAGGTGGCTGTCGAGCAGCCAGACGACCTCGATGGCCGTAGTGAGACGCTCTACGGCTCGTACCTGGCAGGGGCAGCCTTTGCCTCGGCAGGTTCTGGACTGCATCACAAGATTTGTCATGTGTTGGGCGGCGCTTACAACCTGCCCCACGCTGAGATGCACACGGTCATCCTCCCGCACGTAGTAGCCTTCAACGAGCCGGCCATTCCCGCAGTCATGGCAAAAATAGCCCGCGCTATTGGTACACCGAAGGCCGCAACCGGCCTTTTTGACCTCGTAATGCGCCTGGAAGCACCTACCGCGCTGAAAAACATCGGCATGAAGGAGGAGCAGCTCGACGAGGCGATATCGCTGGTGTTGGAGAAGGTACATATCGACAACCCACGCCCGGTCGACAAGGCAGGCATACGAGCTATTCTTGAGGACGCCTACGAGGGCCGCCGTCCTGAGAGCGCGCCAGAAAAGTATAGATAGAGAAACTGGAGCAGATATGAGCCTGGATCAACAGAAACAGACGAGTAACGGTACGCGCAACCTGGATGAAGAACAACTCACACAAACAGTGCTGGCGAGCTTCGGAGATTCCACGTCCGAACGCCTCCGGGAGGTTGCGCAGAGCCTCGTCGCGCACCTGCACGCCTTCGTCAAGGAGGTCAGGCTGACCGAGGAGGAGTTGTTCAAGGGCATCGACTTCCTTACCCGCGTCGGTCATATCACCGATGATAGACGCCAGGAGTTCATTCTGCTCTCGGATGTCCTGGGCGTTTCGATGCTGGTGATCGGTATCAACGACAAGAAGCCCGCCGAGGCGACCGCCTCCACGGTCTTTGGCCCGTTCTTCATCGAGGGTTCGCCCCGCTACGAAAATGGTGACGACCTGGCAAATGGAGCCTCCGGCGAGCCGTGCTTCATGCAAGGTCGAGTGCTGTCCATCAGCGGCGAGCCGCTCGCGGGCGCACACATCGAGGTCTGGCAGGCCGACGACCACGGCTTCTACGATGTGCAGTATAAAGAGCTTGCGCAGGCGCGCGGTCGCGGCCATCTCTATGCTGACGCGGAGGGACGCTACTCCTTCTGGTCGGTGAGGCCGGAAGCCTACCCGGTTCCCGACGATGGACCGGTTGGGGAACTGCTGGACGCGGCAAACCGCAGCCCGATGCGCCCGGCACATATTCACTTTATGATTAAGGTACCGGGTTACAAGACCCTCATTACCCACGTCTTCAAAGAGGGCGACCAGTACCTCGACTCGGACGCCGTTTTCGGGGTGAAAAGCTCGCTCATTACCAGCTTCGAGCGGTACAAACCGGGCATCGCACCTGATGGCAGGCGCATGCATGTACCTTACTACACCATGCACTACGACTTCATCCTGGCCCCTACAGGGTAGAGACCAGGATGAAGTTGGAACGACGACTCACCGGGAATGCAGCGCGCGATTACTCGCCGCCCTCGTACTTAAACGAGAGTTCCAGTTTGACGCGGTAGGTCGCCGCCTTCCCCGCTTCGATTTGAACATCCTGGTCGACGACGCGCGCGATCCGCAAATTCCTCAGCGACTGTGATGCCCGCTCGATAGCCGCGGCGGCTGCTTTCTCCCACGACTCAGTGCTGGTTCCCACTAGCGCGATCACTTTGTACACAGATTCTGCCATGTCGTGCTCCTTTCAGAACTGGAAGATATGGGATTGTGAACATCTCACCCGCTTATTCTACCCCAATTTTGCCAGCTTCTGATGACTTCCGTATGATATAGTATTACGGTTCAGTATCGCACATGCGTTCCATCGATTTTCACGAGCAGCGGAGGATGTACAGCGTTATGATACGACAGGTCAACTCTGGATGGCAGCGACCTCGCTCGGACGAGAAATTCCATTTCAATCAAATCCCAGGCACGCTGACGAGCCTGCCGCGCGTCCTGCGGCTGGTCTGGTCGACGAGTCCGCAACTGACGCTGCTGCTGGGGGTGTTGAACCTGGCCCAGGGCTTCGTACCGGCCTTCAGCGTCTCGATTACCGCCCTGGTGATCGACAGGGTGGTGCTGGCTATTCGCCTGCACGATGCCTCACCGATCTGGCTGCCCATTGGGCTGCAACTGGGCATCACCTTGTTCTCCAGCCTGCTCGGTACGTTCAGCAATATCGCGCAGCAGCTCATGCAAGAACAGGTCTCCAATCGCGTGCAGCTCGACATACTCAAGAAAGCCAGCACGCTCGACCTGGCCTTCTTCGAGAACCCCGAGTTCTACGACAAGATGCGCCAGGCCGCCAACCAGTCCCTCTACCAGCCGGTGTCGATGATCTCGCAGACCTTCGACCTGGGCCGCACGACCGTGACGTTGATCTCGCTGCTCTTCCTGCTGCTGCACCTGGCGTGGTGGCTGGCCGTCATCGCGCTGGTTGTGCCCATCCCGGCCTTCTTCTCCAGCACGCGCTATGGCTGGCGCGGCTACCAGTTGATGCGCCGTCAATCGCCGGAGCGCCGCTTGATGGCCTACTTCGTAACCTTGATGACGACCGATATCTACAATAAAGAAATCAAGCTGTTCAACCTGAGCACCTTTTTCACCGAACGCTTCTGGACCCTCGCCACTACTCTGTATAAGCAAGATAAGAAGTTGCTGGTCAATCGCTACTCGATCAACCTGCTCTGGACGAGCCTGACGCTGGTAGCCAACAGCGCCATTTACCTCTACGTGGCGCTCCAGACGGTCGCGGGGCGCATTAGCCTGGGAGGGCTGACGCTCTACACCCAGACTGCTGTACAAGTCGGGCAAAACTTCCAGGGGCTGTTGAACGACATTTCGAGTACCTATGAGAATACGCTTTACATCAACACCCTCTTCGAGTTTCTTGAATACCAGCCCAGAATCGTCTCGCCACCCGCACCGCAACCGGTCGTTCCCACTGGGGAGGTAGACGGACTTGATATTGAGTTCCGCGATGTCAGCTTCACCTATCCAGGCAAGAACCCGGAGACCGAGGCGGCCTTGAAGCACGTCAGCTTCACCATTCACGCTGGCGAGGCTGTGGCACTGGTCGGACGCAACGGGGCAGGCAAGACGACGCTGGTCAAGCTGATGACGCGGCTCTATGACCCGGACGAGGGAGAAATATTCATCGGCGGGCGCAATGTCAAGGAATACGACCTGGCTGAGTTACGCGAGCAGGTGGGAGTGATTTTCCAGGATTATGTCACTTACTACATGACCGCCAATGATAATATCGGGGTCGGGCGCGTAGATCAGATCGAAGAGCGGGAACTGGTCGAGATTGCCGCGCAGAAAAGCGGTGCCAGCGATGTCATCGAGCGTCTTCCCAAGGGCTATGAGACGATGTTGGGACGCTGGTTCAAGGACCTCAAAGAGAGCACGCAACTCAGCGGCGGTGAGTGGCAGAAGATCGCCCTGGCACGTGCCTTCATGCGCGATGCCCGCATTCTCGTTTTGGATGAACCGACCAGCTCGCTTGATGCACAGGCTGAGTACGACATTTTTACTCGTTTTCGTGAGTTGACCAGGGGCAAAACCGCCGTGTTCATCAGCCATCGCTTCAGCACGGTGCGGCTGGCCGACCGCATCTTCGTGATCGAACATGGCAGCCTGATCGAGAGCGGTTCCCACCAGGAGTTGTTAGCGCTGAATGGCCGTTACGCCAGCCTGTTCAACCTCCAGGCTGAAGCCTATCGCTGAGTTTCGCTTGACAAGCAGCTTCAGAGGGAGTACAATGGCTGGGTGATAATTGTTTGCATGGCGTGGAGCAGGCCGTTAGAAGAACCTGTTCCGTGTAAAGACGCTAAAGAGTTCTGAGCAATCCTCTGTAGACTACTCTCTTCCTGCATGCAAGTATGTACTGATATCAGCTAGCAGTATTGCTTCCGTATCCTACGGCCTGCTCCTGGTACTCCTTTTTGGCACTGTGCCATGGGGAGCTGTACCGCGCCCGCAAGGAGCGTATTGGCCGAAAGGATTTTTTTGTGCCATCTTTTAATGACTTTCAATTACTGCCCGCGACGCTCTCGGCGCTGGCAAACATGGAGATTACTGAGCCGACGCCTATTCAAGCCGAGGCTATTCCGGTATTGCAAGCTGGGAAGGATCTGGTTGGGCAATCATCCACCGGTTCAGGCAAGACACTTGCCTTTGGCATCCCCCTGGTGGAACGGGTAGCCAGGGATTCACGTCAAGTGCAGGCGCTGGTACTCGTGCCAACGCGCGAGCTGGCTATCCAGGTTCACGCCGTGCTGGGCAAACTTGCCGCCAGTCGGCGGCTTTCGATGGCGTTGCTGGTAGGGGGACGACCTTATGGCAGCCAGATGGGGGCGCTGCGCTTCGGAGCACAGATCGTCGTCGGCACACCTGGCCGAGTGAAGGACCATCTTGATCGCGGCACATTGGTATTGAACCATCTGCGCGTGTGCGTGCTGGACGAGGCAGACCAGATGCTGGACAGCGGCTTCGCGCCCGCCATTGAAGAGATACTGACAAGCACGCCGGATACGCGGCAAACCTCGCTCTTTTCAGCGACCATACCAGACTGGGTTGCGACGCTTCAGAAAAAGTTCCTCAACAATCCGGTCAACATTGCCATTACACCGGAAATGGATGTGCCAGGCACCATTGAGCAGATTGCGTACCAGGTGCCGATGGAACAGAAAATGGCTGCGCTCTGCACCCTTTTGCAATCCACGGAGGGAGAAAGCAGCCTCATCTTTGGCAGGACGAAATACGGGGTTGAGAAGCTAGGGAAACAACTAAGTAAGCTCGGCTTTACGGTGGGAACATTGCATGGCAACAAGAGCCAGAGCGCGCGTGAAGCGGTGCTTACGGCGTTCCGCCTGGGGCAGGTGCAGACGCTGCTTGCCACCAATGTTGCCGCGCGTGGCCTGGACATTCAAGGTATAGACCAGGTCATCAATTACGAGCTTCCAGAATCGAGCGAGCTTTTTACGCACCGGGCTGGGCGCACTGGCAGGATGGGACGGCAAGGTAAGGCCATTACGCTGCTCGCGCCATCGGAGGTCTCCAAATGGCGACGTATGACGCGCAACTTAGGTCCGTCCGTCGCATTGCAGCGGCTCACTATCGACGCGGAAACACTTGTGACATTGGCAAACGCAAGCGCCAGGCCAGAGGCGACGGTAACGCAAGAGTACGAGCAGAAGAGCACTTCGACATCCGGCATGGATCGGCGTCAGAAAGAGCATTCCAACAACAGAAAATCGACGCGCACTGGCGCATGGCAGTCAGAAGGCGCTTCTTCATCAGAGCGATCCTATTCAGGCAGAAGCGGGGATGGCAGGAGAGCAGCGGGAAAGCGCAAAGCGCCTGCTTTTGCGGCGAGCGAGCCGCAGCGACCACAGCGACCAGCAGCCAGGAGAAAGCCTATGAGCGCGCCACAAACGCGGTCAAATCGTGGGTCTGCATCCTATCGTTCTGCTAGCCGCTAGCATTTTTGTCTCATCGGCTCGTCACAGTTAAAAAGACTTGTGGCGAGCCTCCTCATTTGTGCTGGGCGAGCACGCTGAGGAGACGCCCAGGGACGCGCAACTCTGCCGAAATGTGGGCATCGAGGGCGTCACGAATACGACGATAGCCCTCCAATTGTTGCTCCTCACTGAGATCAGATGCCGGCGCATCTTCGATGGACCAGAGACGGTGCCGACCAGCACCAGGGATGATCGGTCAGGTTTTCGCTGCGCCGCTACAGAGAATGACGCCCTCATCCCAGCGCATTCCGAAGGTGGGTTGAATGAGAGAAGCTGGCGAAATGAGCGCGATGCCCCATTCGCGCAAAACTTGCTCGGCCAGTTGCGTAGCGTCCTGGGTGGGAGTGCTCCAGACCTCCCAACGATCGCCAACTTGAGCTGCAAGCAGGCTCGCAGCGATAAGCGAGCGGCTCGATGCGCGAGCGCACAGAAAAAGGATGCGAGATGCCATGCACGCCTCCATGTTTTCTTATAGCCATAAGATATGTATATCACACTACTGGTATGCTGAATTTGTGATGTCGTACTCCTTGTGCCGGGTGATCGTGACGAACTCATCGATATTCACCAAAGGATATCACCATTCACTGATGAAGGCAACGAGGCTTACAGCATGATATTACGCTGCTGTACAAATTGACTTGGCAGCGCTGGCGATCATTGCTCTTCATGCTTGTGAAAAATGCTGGAAAGCAAGTGACGCAGGCCAGTAAGAGAGGTGTGTTGCGGCTGTTCGATTGTTTCCCTGGGATGATCCATGAAAAAGCGATAGATGGCCGAAGTTGCGTCGGGGCCTCGTGGGTCGGTGTAGGAAGCCGCGGGGTTGCCTCCTGACCAGGCATGACCCATTCCATCGATTTTCCAGTAGGCTTGAACCGTCTTCCCGGACTGATCGTTCCAGAGCGCTGTGAGGTAGCTGTACCCTTCTTTCACCTTTCCGGTTGAGATACTGGAAGGTTGATGGTAGTCTGCACTATAGGTCTTGTCGGAGGTGAGAAAATTCGTATGCATCCACTGCTGCACGACCTGGTCGCCGTTCATCGGGGCGACAACCTTATCAGCCATGCCATGAAAGACAATGACCGGCACGATACGGCGCTGGCTGCCCATCTCGGCGTACGCAGCGCTCCCCTGTTGTAGCGGGTCGGGACCAGCTCGGCGCATGGCCTTCGCCGCCTGCGCAAGTGCGGTGGCGGCCTGGTACTCCAACCCCGAATGCACGCCAATCGCCGCAAACACATCAGGATAGGTCGCGCCGAGAATCACCGACATAGCGGCTCCAGCGGAGAGGCCCGCTACATAGATACGATGCGGGTCGATGTTCCACATAGCCGCACTCGCCTGCATCTCCTGTATCATCCCGACAATGCTGGCAGGCTCTCCACTTCCACGCTGCTGATTTGAGTGTAAAAACCAGTTCCAGCAGCGATTCTGATTGAAGTTGATCGTCTGCTGGGGGTACATGACAATGAATCCATGCTGCTCTGCCGCTTGATTCATGGAAATCCCGCTGGCAAAATCGAGCGCTGTTTGCGTGCAGCCGTGCAACATGACGAAGAGGGGGACTGGTGCTCCGATGTGATAGCTTTCTGGGGTGTAGACAAAATACGGGTGATCGCCGATAGCGTCGCTAAAGATGAACTGGTGCCACATAGATTTCCTTACGAGAGAGTTAAACCGAGAGAGTTAAACGCCGGTTACTATGAGCGCTGCTCAAGCCAGGCACGCAATTTGGGCCAGAGGTTCTTTTTGGCATCCCCTCCCGCCACCAGGCCGATATGCCCTGCATCAAACGCCAGGAACTCTTTGTCCTGGCTGCTCACGAGTCGCATTACGACCTCCGCCTGGGGAACTGTGCAGATGTGGTCTTTCGTTCCAGCAATACTCAAGACTGGGCAGGTGATGTTGGAGAGGTCCACCCGCTGCCCGCGCAGCCAGATCTCGCCTTTCACCAGTTTGTTCTGCTGGTAGAAATCGCAAATCCACTGCTTAAATGCGGCTCCCGCGAATGGCACGCCATCGTTGACCCACTTATTCATAGCCAACCAGGTGTCCATTGATTTGCCGTGCATGACGCGGTCCCACATGGTCACGTAGGTGCCGATGTAGTTCGTGACCGGCTTGGTCAGGCGATTGCCTGTATCGACCAGCTCGCCTGGCACATTGCCGAATGCTTCCACCAGCAGGTCGGGGTCAAAGTATTTCTCGCTGGTCATCGTACCATAGATGCCCATCGCGCTCGGCGTAAAATCGAGGGGGGCTGTGAGTAGTATCAAGTTTTTGAGTGGCGTGCCGGGGAAAAGCGCCGCGTACATAGCCGCCATCGTTCCGCCCATACAAAAGCCGAGCATGGTCAGTTCCTCAGCCTGGGCGTGTCTGAGCACTTTCTTCACGGCGCGTTTCATATAGTCAAAAACGTAGTTGTCGAAAGCGAGTGTTGAATCCTCGTCACCTGGTGTCCCCCAGTCCAGCAGATAGACATCGAAGCCCTGCTTTGACAGGTATTCAACCAGGCTGCTGCCCGGCATCAGGTCCAGCACGTATGAGCGGTTGATGAGGGCGTAGATCAGCAGGATGGGGATAGGGAAGCGCTTTTCGCGAGCAGGCTCATAATGATAGAGGCTGGCTTTATTTTTCGTCCAGATCACTTCTTTAGGTGTCTGGCCTGTCTCGGCCTTTGCCCCATCCGACAGAATCCGCAGTCCTTGCTGGTACCTGTTGTAAGTGCGTTCAATGTCGGTGAGTGAGGGTATCACTACCTGCTCGCTTGTCATCTAGCTCTCCTCTTTGGTGTTCTAACATCAACGTCAGATATCTTCACGGCGCGGCACATGTACGCGCTTCCTGGTCGCTGTCCCGGGTTTACACCTTTACACCTGCTTTGTTTGTGTTTTGCGGCGCGTTCCTGCGCCGGGTTGACCAGCTTCAGGAGGCGTTTTGGCCTGGTCCTCGAGAGCAGCGAGGAGCGAATCAAGCTTGTGCTCGATTTGTTGCAGCCGTTTTTCCAGACGGTCATCACCCACCGCTTTGCTCGCGCCAGTTCGCGCGAAACGCTCCTCAAAACCTTCGAAAGCGTCCTCGATTGTGTCGAACTTCTCTTCAAGCGACACGACAAGTCCTGCCACCCTGGCGATATCCGATCGGGTGGGAAGTTGCATGGTCTGGAAGAGCTCCTCGTTAAGACGATTGGAGGCACGTACGGCGCTCGTGTACGCTTCGATGAACTGGCGCTGGGCCTGCAAGAAGCGCTCGGAACTCATCACTTCCCCGACCACCTGTGCCCATGTTTCGCTTGTCGCGTCGTACCATTGTTTGAAGAAGGTGATGGGGTCTTTTGAGTTGATCTCTCCGCTCAGCAATTTGGCTCTCGTCTCTTCAAGCACGCGCATCCACTGGCCGGAAAGCGCTACAGCATCTTTACCTGCCTCGGCGGCTCTCTTCCACGCATCGGTTGTGGCATCGACCCATTGTTTCCAGATCTCCGTGGCATCAAACGAGTCTGGTATGCCAACCTTTGCTTGCTCCTGAGCGACACCTATGCTCTTCATCCATAAGTCGGAAAAGCCGAATGGGTCGCTATAAGCCCCCTTACTGCTTTCCAGGACGCTTGACCACATCCTGGAAGTCGTCTCATTCCAACGTTTCCATAGCTCCGTCGGGTCGACAGAGTTATTTGCATCTGAAGCGGCTGGCATATTCCTCACTCCTTAGCGCTTCGGCTGCATTGCAGCCAGCGTATTCTCCATTACCTGCTCGGTGGCTTTCTGCCCAAATTCCAGGCTCTGCTGAACAGACTTCTGCGCAAATTGTATCATCTGCTCGCTAATGGTCCTGGTCGTCTCCACGGCCTGTTTGTAAGAAGCAAGCGGGGTAGCGAAAAGGTCGCGGTACGCCTTCATGTAGGGTAGTTCCAGGAAGGTTTCTCGCTGCTCTTGCGCCTGTTCTACCAGTTCCTGAGTCAGGCCGCGCGCATCTTCCACGTGGTCTTTGAGGGTCTCGATGCCGTGCTCGACAACGTACTGAACAAAGCTGGCGTTGCGTTTCTGGGCTGCCAGCGCGCCTTCCAGCGAAGCCTGAAGCGCCTTTTGCGGTTCTTGTGCCGAGGTCTCCACCTGCTGCATCAAAGAGCGGGTGGCTTCCACGTGGCTCTTGAGCACATCGACGCCCTGTTCGAACACGCCTTGAGTATACTGGGCATTGCGCTCCTGGGCTGCACTTGCGCTCTGCATGATCGTCTGCTGCGTCTTGTAGGCGGCGCTGGTGATATCCTGCGCCGATCTGGTGGTTTTCTTATCGGTCATTCTAGTTCTCCTTCTTTTGGCCGCCCCGCGCGATTGTCGTGCAAGATGGCTGCCTGTCAGCGGTGTTGATCACCGTCGTACTGTTTACTGTTCGTCCTCCGCCTTCCGCTGTGTTGGTTTGGAAGTATAGAGGCTAAAAAACGAGTTCATCATCTTCTGGTATTGATCCAGCGACTCTGCCCAGAACTTCAGATAGGCCTCACCTGCATCGGTGATCGAGTAGACCCGTCGTGCAGGCCCGCCCTCCGATGTATCCCAATGGGAACTGACGACTCCATCCTTCTCCATCTGCCGCAGGGTGCGGTAAAACGTCCCAGGGTTCATCATGTTCATGCCGAAAGTCGAAAGCTTTTCCATCAGTTCGTAGCCGTAGGAGTTCCACTCGCGCAGCATGAGCAGAATTACTGGAACATACCAGTTCTTTGACCATGCACCGGTTCCCCCCGGCGGGTTGTGTCCATTGTTTGCTTGTTCCTCTGTCATATCGTACCTATACAGTTCGCAGGTATTTGCCCTGTGATACTCTCTCTGTTTAACACCTATATGCATTTTACACTTATATGCAGATTATGTCAAGGGTTTTGTTGCTGCTCGTGGCTTTTGCGCCTTGCAGCTGGACATGTTAAAATAAAAGTTGGGGTACGCCCCCAATGCTTACCGTAGGAAACTGACATCTTCATCGTCCGGGCTAGATATTTGAAGGAGCAGAGCGAATGAGTAAGCGGCTAGATGGTCAGACAGCTATTGTCACAGGGGCAGGCAGGGGTATTGGTAGAGCGATTGCCAGAGAGCTGGCGGTGACGGGTGCCAATATTGTCGTCAATTACTCGACCAGCGCTGACGCGGCCTGGGAGTTGGCTCGGGAGATCGAGGCGATGGGACCGCGGGCGCTGGTGGTGCATGCCGACGTCACCGACTTTGACCAGGTACGCGAGATGGTCGAGCAGACCATCCAGACCTTTGGGCAGATCGACATTCTGGTCAACAACGCCGGTATTACCCGTGACAGAACACTCAAGAATATGACGAAGCAACAGTGGGATGAGGTGATCTTCGTCAACCTTGGCAGCCTTTTCAATTGTACCAAGCTGGTGCTCCCCTTCATGCTCGAACGCTCAAGCGGCAGGATCGTCAATATCAGTTCATTTGTCGCCCAGGGGGGCAACGTCGGGCAATCGAACTACGCCGCGACGAAGGCCGGCATCATCGGCTTTACCAAGTCGCTGGCGCTGGAAGTCTCGCGGCATGGTATTACGGTGAATGCAGTCTGCCCAGGCTTCACCGAAACCGATATGCTGTTGGAAGTGCCTGAGCACATTCGCCAGCGTATCCTGGAGAAGATTCCCATGGGCCGCTTTGGCAAGTCCGAAGAAATCGCCTCGTGCGTCCGCTATATCGTTACCGAGGGAGATTACATGACCGCCCAGGCCATTAGCATCAACGGCGGGGTGTATATTTAAATGACAGAGAAATCATCTGCCGACCAGAGCCCCTACGAGGTCTGGAGGAAATTGCTAGAAAGCGCCATGAACGCGCATCCAGCGTTCCAGGAGGCGGCTGATCAAGCGCGACAGGGTGGAAACGATCCCTGGATGGCCATGATTGACCAGTTGTGGGAGGCGAATCCCTACAGTAAAATTCTGCCGCTCGATCTAGCCGAAATCGCTCGCGCCTTTCAGCAGATGTGGATGGATGCGCTCAGCAATCCGGCGCGCGCCTGGGCTACCTATCACGATTACGTCCAGCAGTACACACAGATGATGACCTCGACCGCGCTCAAGTTCTGGGGGAGCAGCCCGGAGGCGAACCCGGCCATCGAGCCGGAGAAGGGGGATAAGCGTTTCAGCGCGCCAGACTGGCAACAAAATCTGGCCTTCGACGCGCTCAAGCAGAGTTACTTGTTGTCTGCTACCACCTTGCTGAAAACCGCAGCGGATATCAAGGGATTAGACGAGCGCCAGCAGCGCAAGATCACGTTTTTCCTGCGGCAATTCCTGGACGCCATCAGCCCCACCAATGTACTTTTTACCAACCCACAGGTGATTCACGAGACAATCCAGAGCGGCGGTCAAAACCTGGTCACGGGCATGGAGCATCTGATGCGCGATCTCAAGGCAGGTCAGATCAAGATGACCGATACCGATGCGTTTGCCCCCGGACGCAACCTGGCGCTGACGGCTGGGCAGGTCGTCTATCGTAACAAGTTGATCGAACTGATCCAGTACGCGCCTGCCACCGATCAGGTATACGCTATCCCCTTGCTGTTCATTCCGCCCTGGATCAACAAGTTCTATATCCTGGACATGCAGCCGAAGAATAGCCTCATCAAGTTCCTGGTAGATGCAGGTTTCACCGTCTTTGTGATTAGCTGGAAAAATCCCGACGCTTCAATGGAAGATATCAGCTTTGAAGACTATTTGACGTTGGGACCAATGGCTGCCTTTACGGCCATCAAAGAGATCACCGGCTCGTCCAGCATCAACCCCGTCGGCTATTGCATCGGTGGCACGTTGCTGTCGATGGTGTTGCCCTACCTGGCGGCGCAAAAAGATGAGACAGTTAACAGCGCGACCTTTCTGGTATCCTTGCAGGATTTCAGCGAGGTGGGGGATACCTCAGTTTTCATTGACGAACCGAAAGTGACCTATATCGAGGGGCAGATGATGGAGCGCGGCTACCTGGACAGCCGCTCGATGGCGACCATGTTCAACATGCTGCGCGCCAACGATCTGATCTGGAGCAACGTCGTCAACAACTACCTGTTGGGCAAGGAGCCGCCCGCTTTCGACCTGCTCTACTGGAATGCCGACGGCACGCGCATGACCCGCGCGGCGCACTCGTTCTACCTGCGCAACACCTACCTGGAGAATAACCTTATCAAGCCCAATGCCATTGTTCTAAAGGGAGTGCCAATCGACCTGGGCAAGATACGTCAGGACATCTACTCGGTTGGCACCGAGCAAGACCACATTGTCCCCTGGAAGTCTGCCTGGCGCATCTCTCAACTTGCCAGGAGCAACGTGCGCTTTGTGCTGGGTGGTAGCGGTCATATTGCCGGGGTCATCAATCCGCCCAGCAAGGGCAGAGGATATTGGAGCAATGATAAGCCGGTGGAGAGCGCCGATCAGTGGTTCGAGAGCGCCGATAGTCACCAGGGCAGCTGGTGGAGCGATTGGCTTGAGTGGCTCAAGCCTCGTTCCGGCAAGCAGGTGACGCCACCAGCCCTGGGCAGCCCGGCGCATCCTCCTCTGGCACCCGCGCCAGGAACATATGTACTGGAGAAGTGAGAGGATTGGCGCATCATAGCAGCAAAGGCGCGCACTTGCTCCAAAGGGATCATTTCGCTAAGAATGAGGAGTGACTATCCATTCTTGCGAGGCTTGCTCAAGCAAGCCGACTACCTCTTCGTCGGTTGTCGGAGAGAAGTGCTCGTACCAGAAGCCAACAGCAAGAAAGTCCTTCGGCCTGAGGACACACACCAGGTCATCCACCTCCGCTGCAAATTCTTTACACGTGGCCGACGCCGCAACCGGGACAGCGATCACGATACAGGCGGGCTGGCGCTGTCTCACCGCAACGACTGCGGCATGCATTGTTGCCCCTGTCGCGATCCCGTCGTCGACGAGGATAATGGTTCGACCGCGGATCTCATAAGCCGGACGATCTCCCCGGTAGAGGCGCTCGCGTCGCTCAACCTCCATCTGCTCGCGGTTTGCAATCTTATCGATCACATCGTCGGCAAGAGCGAGCAACCATACAACGTCGTCATTGAGAATACGCACTCCACCGGAGGCGATAGCCCCCAGCGCAAGTTCTTCTTCCCCAGGCACGCCCAGTTTGCGGACAATGACGACGTCCAGCGGCGCGTGGAGCGCTCTGGCGACTTCAAAAGCAACCGGCACTCCACCCCGGGGCAGGGCCAGAACGAGGACATCTGGGCGTCCGGCATACGCTGTGAGTCTGGCTGCCAGTAGCTGTCCCGCTTCCTGACGATCGCGATAGCGCTGCACTTTCATTTGGCTCCTCCTCTTTTCACCGGCTCAGGCGATTGAATGCCGCCTTGTCCAATAGACACGTTCTTCCCATAAGCAGTATGGGACGGCACGCTCAGAGAACGATCACAGCGAAGCTGCATTTTCTCACAACATGCGCACAACAGCGCACAACAGCGCACACTTCCCACAGGAAAAATCTTTGAAAAGCGGTACTTTTTTGGCTAATAGATGTGAACTACCTGTGAGAAGAGTCAGGTCAGGCGTGTTCGCGATGTGATATTCACGATCTATGCTCATATTTGGATACGTCTCCTTTGCAGGAAGTTTTTACAAGGAAGTGAAGTACCCACCAGCGACGACGCTCACACCAACACCCACCACCGGTGCCGTAACGCCCGCACCGACGACTACAACTGGCGCTGTCACCCCAACGACTTCTCCGGCGAAGACGCCTACACCACCAGCAACTCCTGGTGACAATACACCCACTCCTGAACCAGGAGTTGTCTGGGGGCCACAGGCGTGCCCTGCCGGGATCGGCAATTGCAGCTTTTCAAACTGCCGGGCCTGCTCAAAGGCGATGCCCGGATCAGTGGCTACAACTCCGTCATGACTGCCGAGGTCGATCAAAACTCTGGTGCGAACGTTGGCAAGCCCAGTTCGCAGTGGACAAAGGACCTCTTCCGCGAGTTCGAGTGGAATGCTGGAAAAGGGACGCTGGTGCAGGTTGTTTTCCCCGGCATGTATCCCGAACTGACACGCTGGCAGGCCGAGGCCGCCCAGTACAAGGCTGAACTCCAGCAGGATACCTGGAAGCTCGATGCAGTGAAAACAGCCGAACACTTTGCGGCGCAATTCCTGCCAACTGGCTCAAACAATCAGCCTGTTAGACTGATAACACTGGTCAGTGGTGGTGGTACGCATGATCTTATTGCACAGGTCAATGTGTCTTTTACCAACGGACAGAACTATGTCCGTACCACCAAGCTCACGCTGAAGAGACTCGAAGGTAATGTCAACGGCATCCGGGAGGTGACGGCTGCCCAGGTTGATTGGATGTACATCTCGTCTCCACAGAGCGGGCCGAGCACGCACATCAGCAATCCGGTGACGGTCGCCGGGTATGGGCCGCAATTTGAATCGCAGGTTGGGACGGTGTACATACTGGACCACCTGTATACCAGTATCGGCCATGGTTATGCTATGGGAACCGCTGGCTTCGCATCTGGACCTTTCTCCGTCAATGTTCCCTATCAGTCCAGTTTCCAGGCGGGGAACCAGGAAGGGATCGTGATGCTCGTTCACACAAGTGGCGCACCATTCGACTACGGAGTGGTAATGGTGAAAGTACTGGTGAACCCGTAATCGGCGCCGTCGGCATCGCCTCCCTGGTGGAGGCGATGCCGACGGTGGATAGTGTCCTCTATTTGCTCATGCAGCACGCGAGAAATGCTCAGGGGCGTTGGGGGATTCGCGCGCAGCCAACAATGCGACTGTGCTTCGATTGATACTATTTTCGCCTGTTTTGTAACGCGCCTGTAACATCAGGAATGTACGCTGTATGGTGGATAGGAGGGGTGACGGACAACTGGATAGAGTACAGATATATGTTCAAATAGAGAAGGAGGAAAACTATGTCAATGGTTCCGCGGAAAGACCCGTTCGAAGCGTTCATGCCCCTGCGCGAGACGATGAACCGCATGCTCGAGGATAGCTTCTTCTGGCCGCGCTTCGAGCTTATCGCTGGCCGCTCCTTTCCGGTAGACATCTACGAGACGGAAGATCACCAGCAGTATGTAATCGAGGCCGGTTTGTCCGGTTTTAAGCCGGAAGATATTCAGATCACGGCGGAAGGAGAGACACTGACCATCCGTGTGACGAAGAAGAGTGAGGAGAAAGAGGAGAAACCGACCTATGTGCGCCGAGAGCGATACGAGGGTGAGATGGTGCGCTCCTTTACCTTGCCAGGTCGCTTTGATCCGGAGAAGATTACCGCGACTTATGAGCATGGCGTGCTGTTCCTGACTATCCCGAAAGTTGAGGCGGCGAAGCCCAAGCAGATTCCGATCAACATCAAGGAAGCGGTAGGCACGCGTTAAGCCATGAGTAGGTAAGATTTTAGTTCCCCTCATATCAAGCAGGAACCAGGGCAGGCAGCGTATGCTAACATGTCACAGTTCCTGCTTCCTTTCGAGCTAGCTGGAAGGAGACAATCACTATGAATATCCCATCAAAAAGCGAAATCCGGTACCTCATGGAGCCACAGAGTGGCCCCTGCATCACAATTGCTCTATCCACTCACAGAACAGGCGTAGAAACGCAGCTAGATCAATTGAAGTTGAGGAACGCCCTCCGGGAAGTCGAGCAGCGCCTACACGAGGGTGGTATTCGTGCTATCGAGGACCTGCTGGAACCAGTCAATGCCTTGTTAGAGAATGAAGAGTTCTGGCGGCACCCGAACGATGGGCTGGTGATTTTTCGCGCGCCGCGCCTTTTTCGCTCGTATCAAGTTCCGCTCCAGGTCAAGGACCATATCGTCGTCGCCGATCATTTCTCCCTCAAGTCACTGCTCCCGCTTATAGTCGATGATGGCCGCTATTATGTGCTGGCTCTCTCACAAAACGATGTCCGCCTGCTTGAGGGGACGCATTATAGCATCCAGGAAGTTGCGCTGCCCCAGGGAGTGCCTCATAATCTGGCGGAGGCACTCAAGTATGATGATATCGACGAGAATGATGTGCGGCATCATAGCACATCATCTGGCGCAGTCATAGGAAAAGGAGGGCGGAGAGCCGCGGTCTTTCACGGGCAGGGCATCGGCATCGACGAAAGCAAAGACTGGCTCTTACGCTACTTCCAACAGGTTAATCATGGATTACACGAACTGCTGCGCGATGAAACAGCTCCACTGGTGCTGGCCGGGGTCGAATTCCTCCTGCCGATTTATCGGGAGGCCAATACCTATCCATACCTGGTGGACCTGGAAATCGCTGGCAACCCCGACAAGCTGAAGGCGGAAACGCTGCATACACGAGCCTGGACCCTGGTTGAACCCATTTTTGTGGAGCAGGAAAGGGAAACCGCCGCCAGCTACCAAGAACTGCTGGGAACCGGGCTTGCCTCCAATATCATCGAGGAGGTGCTGCCTGCTGCATACTATGGCCGTGTCGAGAGCCTGTTTATCGCTCTTGACCAGGAGCAATGGGGCAGCTTTGATCCTGCCACAACCACGCTCGCGCTCCATGCTAAAGAAGAAGCAGGAGACGTTGACCTGCTGGATGTCGCCGCTTCGCAGACGCTGCTGCGTGGTGGAAATGTCTACGCGGTCGAGCGGGCAAAAGTGCCGGGTGAGTCGTTGATAGCGGCGGTGTTTCGCTATTAGCCATTGGTTTACGAGAGCGAGTCGGGGCAGGCATCACTCTCGCGGGAGGTGAACTATGTCTACAACTCTAGAGAAAGCAGCCTTGTGACGTTTCCGTATGCTTCTACAACAAGAATGTGACATGACGGAGAGCCGGATGCATTACATTCGATAGTGGATCATCTTGTAGGCTTCTCGGCATACAGGCTGATCGCCGGAAACTATATCGAGCTTGCCGTGCCGGTGCTCATCGCCATCGCCGCCACCTATGCAGCGATTGTCTATACGATACTGGCGATCTACCAGCGCTTTACACTGTTCGCTTACCTGGGTATAACGGCCCTGGCGGTCGCTGATATGGCGGTGGCAGACGCGCTTGGCCTTGGCTACTGGTGGTGGCCTTCGATGCTGATGATCCTGGCGCTTGCTGCGCTGGTCTCCATCCAGAGATTCCCACGTATGGACTGGCTTTTTGCAGGGGGCCGGGAGGTTCTGCGCGAGCCGCTGCGCATCTTTCTGTATGTGTTTGCGGCGATCTGCGCCCTGGGAATGCTTGCTATCGCGGGCTATTCGTTCCTGGTTGACAGGTTTAGCGTGCCAGATATCGAAGTGCGCTACTCGCTACTGGGCCTCTCGCTGCTGGTGCTGCTGTGGTCGGGTCTCTTCCTCTGGCTCACCAGGCGTTCCCGCTACGTCATCGGGCTGGCCTTCCTGTTTCTGGCGAGCGTGCTGGCCCTGTGTTATGCCCTGGCGTTCGAGGCTATCGGCTACGCGCTGGCCCTGACACTGGTCGCCCTGTTCTATCATGGACTCAGCCGCTTCGCACCACGCCTCCTGCACCCATTCGGCAAGCTTGAGCGCGACCTGGACTGGATCGCGCTGGCGCTGGCGTTCCTGGTGCCGTGGATCAGCTCGCCCTCCTTGCCGTTGCAGCTCGTCGCCAATGCTTACTCCTTGGGCGGGACCTTTCAGACAGGTTGGCAGACTATCGCGGAACTGGCCGCCCTCGCAGCCGGCCTGGCACTCACGCTGAGCGTCACCTTCAAGCGCGCAGGGTTCCAGCGCACCCCGGCACGAACGGCGTGGTGCTGGCTGCTCCTGCTGAGCGGTTTCTTGCTCAACTTCGCGTACAGCCTGCTGATCGTCAGCCTCAACCTCACGCCCACCTGGTTCCTGCTCGGGCTGACGCTGGCTTTGATGATCGGCGCGGTGATAGTCCGGCAAAGCGCAGGCAACGAGTGGGCAAACCCTCTGGATATCGTCGTGCTGGTAGACATCAGCCTCACGTTGGGTTTAAGCGGCAATCAAGGTCAGGATGCGATCAGCGCCCTCCTGCTGTTCTTCGCCGCCGCAACCTATGGCGTTCTGCTTTACCAGCGCCGTCAGAACTGGCTCTTTATCCCGTTCGCTTTGGCCATGCTGGCGCTGCCTACACTGTTGTATCGCGCGGAAGTGCTGCTCGTGGCTGCCGTAGTGCTCCCTCTGGGGGCTGTCGCTATTCACCGCTTCATTTCCAAAAAGTGGACTGTAGCCCATGCAAAGTGGCTCGACGATGTGAGCCTGGCCGATGTGTGGGAGTGGCCTCTGCTCGCCGCCGGGCTTGTCTACGGTGTAACGATCGCGCTGACTGATGTCACATCCTCCACCAGCGCGATACAGAACTGGCTGGGTGTGCCGTGCCCGGTCGCGGTCGAACTGGCGCTATTCTCGGTGGTATGGTATGGCTCTGCTGCTCTGGAGCGCGTCAAAGTGTGGCTGCTGCCCGCCGCGGGATTTGCCTTCGCCGCAATGCTGCTCCCCGCCAACGCTTTCTGGGTCTTGGTCGGCCTGGCACCCGTGCTGGCGATCCTGGCCCTGGCGACTAACCGCCTGGCCGGTAGAGATTGGGCGCTGCCGTTCTCCATCACCGACTTATTGTGCGGCATCATGATCGGCTATACTGGCTTCACGCAAAGCCACCTGGCGGCAGCAGCCTGGGTTTTACTCGCCTTCGCGGCCCTGGCGTATGTGATTGGCGCTATCGAGGATCAGGTCATTCCGATGTGGGTGACGCCCTTCTTCGCCTCGTGGTCGGTAGTAATCTCGGCAGGTTTCTTGAACGACCTGTACCGGCCTCCCATCGTGGCGCTAGTGGCTGCCGCGCTGGGCGTCGGCATCAGCTTCTTCAAGCTGATACCTGTCTACCGGGTCGGCACCGGGCGAAAGCACAGCTTTATCGTCTATGCTCTGCCTCTCTATGCCACAGGTTTCATTGCAGCGATGCTGACGGGCGTCTATGGGTCTCTCTCGGATATCAACAGGCCGTTCTACGGAGCCGTACCCGATGCCCTGCTCATCTACGCTGCCGCAGCCTTTGCCGTACTGCTCTATGAAAAGAGGCCCGGCTGGCTGTGGCTGGCTGCTGGATTTGCAGCATGGGGGACAGCGCTCGCCACGCAATTGACACCTTATTACGTCCCCCTCATCGGCGCGGGCGCGGCAGTTTCCGGCGTGCTGGTGGGCCGCATTATCAGGCCCGCTCCGGCGCAAACGACGGGAGCTTCTCCTCTCCAGAGCCTTCGCCAATTCACCTGGAGCTGGCCGTGGTACCTGCTCGTCTTGCTGGCTGCCCTGCTCACCGGCACAAGGACGTTGCTACCGGTCGAGCAAGCGCCGGGTAGCTTCACTGCTTATAGCTTGCTTGCTTTCACTGGCGTCGCGCTGCTTATCATGCTGGTGGAGCGCTTGCCGGAGTTGCTGGTGTTTCCCGCGAGCCTGGCGGCCTGGACGATCTGGCTCTGGAGTCCGCCCCTGGACATAGCTCCGATGATGATAGCCTACAGCGGACTATGCATCCTGGTGTACGCCACGCAATTCACCTGGGTCGTCATACCTCCTCTGAAACACCTGCTGCCGGTGGGCAGCCTGCATGACATTCTCGGACTTGGCGGGCAGTCGCTGGTCGTGCTGGCCATTATCGCGCAAGGCGGTCTCTTTGCCGATGCGGGGCTTCTGGTACATGTGGGGGCGGGATCGCTCTTCGTACTGGCTGCCATGGTGCTGGCGTTCGGCTGGTTTCGCGGCCACCGCCAAAGTCCAACGGTGGTAGCACAAGGAGAAGGCGGCAGCTCGGAGGCAAAAACCAGCGTGAAGAACGTGAAGGAGATCCAGCGCTGGTGTTATTACCTCGCTGGCCTGCTGCTCTCCCTGGTGGTTTCCTGGGAATTGGCGGCTTTCCGCCAGACCCGGCTGGATGTGTTGCTAGTGGCACCCGCCGGCTACCTCTCGGTGGCCGCGCCCTTCCTTATGCACGACAAGCTCCTGGGTGCGCACGACAAAGTTGGGCAGATTTCCGCGGTTATCGGTGCGGCGCTGCTGCTGCTCCCGGCGCTCTGGTTCAGCTTCAGCGATAGCAACCTTCCGCCAACGCTGATCCTGGTGGGAGAAGCGCTGGCATTGCTGGCGCTCGGCATAGTTACTCGTATGCGGACCTTCATTCTGAGTAGCACCGCCCTGGTGGTTGTGGGGACGCTACGGGCGCTCTTCCTGTCAACGCCTCCCTCGCTGGCATTGATGTTACTGGGTGGAATACTGCTGGCGATCGCGACTGCCCTGATTCTGGCTCGCCGCCAGTTGCGCGCAGCCTGGAATCAATGGGAATAGTAGGGCCAAACGTCTTTCTCATGAAAGAGGGCCAGGATCTATGTATCCTGGCCCTCAATTGCCTACGCGCAGTGAAAATCTACACCAATATCGCTGCATCGTAGGAGCGAGCGCGCCGCAACTGCTCAAGCCGAACATGCGCGCCATGCAGTCTAGCTCTCCTCAAGTCGGCTCCGGTGAGGTCTGCATCTATCAAATCAGCACCACGTAGATCAGCGCCAACAAGATTGGCGTCGTTCAATTGAGCACCAGACAGGTCGGCGGCATGCAGGTCTGCGTCGGCAAGGTTCGCACCGTTTAATTTATCGTCAGACAAATTAGCGGCATGCAGGTCTACGCTGGCAAGGTTCGCGTCGTTCAATTGAGCGCCAGACAGGTCGGCGGCATTAAGGTCTGCACCGGCGAGGTTCGCACCGATTAAATTGGCTTTTCTCAACTGGGATTTACTCAGATTGGCCCCTTCGAATCTGGTTTCGCTCAGATCAGCCCCTTCGAGGCTGGTTTCGCTCAGATCAGCCCCTTCGAGATTGCTTCCATGCAAATTCGCTCTCTGCATGTTTGTTCTAGCCAGACAAATCTCACGCAGGTCTGCTCCGTTCAGAACGATTTCGCTCAGATCAGCTGTAGACAGGTCGATCAACGGATAGCCTGCTTGAACAAGCCCTGACCTATTCAGGAACTGCAAGAGGATGACCTTTCGAACCGGGCCTAGTTCTTGCAGCGCGGCAAAGGTCCGCGCTCGCGCGGCAGCCCGTTCAGCAATGCCTTGAAGAGATACATCTAAGAGATCGTCCGAAACGCGCTCTGAGATGCTGTTCAGGTATTCCTGGAGAACCTCTTCTTGCTCTTCGTCCTTCAACTCATTGATTTGATCAGTAGCGATCCGTTGCGCTGTTTCCTGCTGCCGCCTGGCATTATCCCGCTCTGCGGCCTCGTGCCGCTCTCAATCTCCGCTCGGGCCTCGTGCCGCTCCTCAATCTTCCATTCAGTTTCACGCTGTCGCCTGGCGCTTTTAAACACGTCAAAAATCATCGCGATAGCGATAGCCAGTAGGATCAGCAATCCTGCTACTACTCCTAGCACTACAAGAATTTCCATTTCTAGCCTCACTTTCTTATCTTGAAAAGCAAATTGGGATGTACCGTTTATCCCCACTGCTCTACCACTACGTTATAACTCACCAAATTCACTTATTCATCACAAATAAGCTTAAAAGTATCTCGATATTTTCTCATTCTAGCTGCATAATTGGTTTGCTGTGCCAGTGAGGGTAATGTCATCATGCATTCTCTGTTGCTTTATATCTCGTTTCGCAGGAAAAAGGGGTGTCTGTCTCATTGTTTTTTCCTGCATGCCCTGATCTGCTGTCTTCAAGAGCTACTCGAGTGCCTCCTGAAGATAGCAGATCAGGGCATGGCAGCGGTGCCGTTCTCGCCGTCGCCTGGTGCGTTGGCCTCACCCTGTTCGGATACCTGTGGGCGCGAGCGGTATACAATCGCAACCCCGTACGATAAAGAGGCGGAGCTTTCCGCAGCCGCTGCGATGAGAGACAATCTTCAGTTGTGAATTGTATGCTTAGATCTCTTCTTCGCGATCTAGCTCAAAGAGTCGCGCATAATCGTCGGGCAACTGCGCGCGAATATCGGCAATCTCGCCAGGCGAGACTGCTTCGTACAGGACCGCGATGACCGCCCGTGCGTGATAGATGGCCTTCGGCAGATCTACTTCTTCGCGCTCGCTGACGCGGCGAAAGAACTCCGCTACCGAGAAACGTATGCCTTCTCCCGCCAGTTCGGTACGCAGGTACTCCGCAATTCCTCGCGGCAACTGCGACGCAAGATCGTTGGCTTCACCACCAGCCAGCCGCTCAGCCAGCGTTTCCAGCGTCGCACGCGTCGCCACCTCAGCATCTCCGCGCGAACTCAAACGGGCATAGTGCTGTACCTGCCCAATAAATTCGTCATGTTTCATCGTAGAATGCTCCTTTCAATCGTTCCCTTGCTTCCTGTCTTCTCAGTAGTTACTCATCTTCGAGTAAGTTCCGATTCACATGGTAGAATAGCGCGTTGACCTCACCAGAGCGTCACAACGGGTCGCTCGATGAGCACAGGACTATCACAGATAGAAGAAGGCTGCACTACAACAGGATAGCCGAACAATATGCTTGAAGCAGGTATCGTGTTCGACTTCTTCCATTTTCTAAGAGCCGTAGCAATTAAATGTGATGGGTTCGAGACTGCGATAGCCTCGACTGAGATAGCGTTGTGAAGCCAACAAAGTAGAATGAGCAGCAGTGAGTGTTATAAAGGAGATCATATCATGGGACTGCTCGTTGAACATGTGAACAAGTCATTTGCCGGGTTCCAGGCCATTACCGACCTGTCGATGGAGGTGCGCGAAGGCTCGATCTTCGGCTTCCTGGGGCCAAACGGCGCGGGCAAAACTACCACCATGCGCATGATCCTCGACATTCTCCGTCCCGATAGCGGGCGCATCACGTGGAATGGCCAGGATGTGCGCGAGGTATCCCGCCGCTCCTGGGGCTATCTTCCAGAAGAACGAGGATTATACCCGAAGGTCGAGGTAGAGGAACAATTGCTCTTCCTGGCTCGCCTGCACGGATTATCGAAGTCTGCCGCGCGCAAATATCTCGATGAATGGCTTGAGCGATTTCAAATCACCGAGTATCGTACAAAAAAGGTCGAAGAACTCTCCAAGGGTAATCAGCAGAAAATCCAGTTTCTCGCCACCATATTGCACGACCCATTGATTTTGATAATGGACGAGCCATTTAGCGGCCTGGACCCGATCAACGCCAACATCCTGAAAGAAGCCTTTGAAGAAATGCACCACCGTGGCAAAACCCTCATTTTCTCGACACACCAGCTAGAGCAGGTCGAGGAGTTGTGCCAGGATGTGGTCATCATCAATAAAGGGCAAACCATCGTGCAGGGCAGCGTGCGCGAGGTCAAACGCCAGCACGGGCGAAACGTGGCGCGCTTGAAGCTCGATAACGACCCCGACGCACGCTGGCTGGAGCAACTGCCAGGGGTGCAGGTCACCAAACGCCGGCAGGATTACATCGAGATGCAAATCCAGGCAAATCTCAACCCCAACCTGATCGTCGAGGAGGCGCTGCGCAACGGAGGCATCATTAGCCGTTTTGAGCTGACCGAGCCGTCTCTGACGGATATCTTCATCGAGCACGTTAACGCCCATCCAGACGCTTCAGCAAGGCTTTCTGCCTGATATGCTTACGTGCTACAGAGAGGAGCTAAACAATGTCAAAGAAGAGTGGGGCAGAGCTGGAAAGAGAAACGCCCGCCATTCATCAGGCTACACCATCAATCAGTACGGGTGGCGCGGCTCACCAGCAAACGCTGCGCAATATCGGCCTGATTACAGGGTATGAATTCAGAAAACGGATCAGGCAGCGCAGTTTTATTCTTAGCACCATCCTCATGCTGGTGCTGGTGGTGCTTGGCGCGTGCGTGCCTACAGTTATTCAGTACTTTACGGCCACCTCGAGTTCGCAGACGAAGATGGTGGTGGTGAATAACGCGAATACTATCGCCACCATGAGCGACGATGCGCTGTCCAGCTACATCAATACGGCCCTCAATGGGGCGACGGCCCAGGCCGGCAGTACGACTACATCAGGGAGCGCTCCGTATTCCATTCGCATTGCACCCGCTGGAGAACTCAGCAGCCTGCAAAAGCAAGTGAAAGATGGCTCCCTCTCAATTCTACTGGTGCTTAATCGCGCAGCAAGCGGGGATTTAGGCTTTACTTACTACACGAATGCAAACAGTTCCAGCCTCTCCGGTGATCCTCATCTCTCTCAAGTGCAGGCGCTCGCCGGACAACTGAACGTGCTGGATAAAGCCTCTCGCCTGGGTTTCACACCAACGCAAACAGCCAGCATGTTCGCGCAGCCAGCCTTTAGCGTAGTAAATACCGGGCAAGGGCAAAACAGCCGCTCGGTAGCTGATACCGTCACCGGCTATATTCTCGCCTATGTT
The DNA here is from genome assembly GCA_963731975.1 of uncultured Chloroflexia bacterium. Lineage (GTDB taxonomy): Bacteria > Chloroflexota > Ktedonobacteria > Ktedonobacterales > Ktedonobacteraceae > CAVSXS01. The sequence continues at coordinate 1,196,357 of CAVSXS010000001.1, forward strand.
GGCGTGCTCCTCATCTTCATGTCGGTCTACCTCTATGGATATGGTGTGGCAGCGGGTGTGGCTGAAGAGAAGAGCAGTCGCATTATGGAGATCCTGGTGAACGCCGCCACGCCTTTCCAACTCATGGTCGGCAAAGTCCTGGGCATTGGCGCAGCAGGGCTGAGCCAGATGGCTGCCTTTGTAGTGGTGGGGATCGGCGCGCTGCTGCTGCAAACCCCCTTAAAAGCCTTGCTGTTTGGCAGTACCGCAGGGGGGCTGAACCTGGATATTACGGGTGCGTCCGTTACGCTGCTGCTGCTGCTGCTAGTCTACTTTCTGCTAGGCTTCTTGCTCTATGCGACCTTGTTCGCCGCCGTGGGCGCGCTGGTCAAACGGCAGGAAGAGCTGCAGAACGTGATACAGCCCGTCATGTGGCTGTTCACCATTGGCTACCTGGTGAGCTTCTTCGGCATCTACAGCCCTGACGCGACGTGGGTCAAAGTGATTTCCTACATCCCCTTCTGGACGCCGACTACCATGCTCATGCGCATTGGCACCGGGGCCGTGGCCTGGTGGGAAGTTGCGCTGACCATCGGGCTGATGCTGCTTGCCATCTACCTGTGCGCGGTGATCTCGGCGCGCATCTACCGCTTCGGGGTCTTGATGTACGGGCAAAAACCAGGCCTGAGGCAACTGTTCAAGCTGGCACGGAGGGCATAGAAAAATATCGATAACACTATGGAGCAATATATTACGAAGGGAGCGATGCTGTATGCAGCAGTTGAACAAGCATAATCTCACGACCCAGGCTGTGGCACCCTCTGAGGAGCCACCCTTCCCTGCGAGAACGCAACCCGGGCGACCTGCGCGTGGAATGCGCATCGCGGCGATTGTTGGGTTGACCGTGATCCTGGCAGTTGTTTTTGGCACCGGATTGTTCGCCGGCTGGGTCTATGGCACGCGAAACACCGGGAGTCTCTCCGGCTCTGCTCCAGCGACCACCACGGTGACTGGGAATGCGCTCGACGCGGCACGAGAGGCGGTCGTTGAAAAAGTGCGCCCGGCGGTCGTCCAGATCAATGTCGTGACGAGCAACGCTGAGGGCATAGGCTCAGGTGTCATCCTCGACAGCCGGGGCTACATCGTCACCAATAACCACGTGGTCACAGGCGCTCAAAGCATTCAGGTGACGCTGTTCGACGGCACCTCGCTTGTAGCCCAGCTCGTTGGAGCCGACCCACTGGACGATCTCGCGGTGGTGAAGGTCACTCCCACCACAAAGCTCATCGCCGCCACGCTTGGAGACTCCTCGAAGTTGCACGTGGGGCAGGAAGTTCTGGCGATCGGCAACCCGCTTGGCATCACGCAGACCGTGACCAGCGGCATCGTCAGCGCGCTCGATCGCGCCGTGTCGTCGATCCCCGACGCGATTCAGACGGATGCGGCGATCAACCCCGGCAACAGCGGAGGTGCGCTGGTGGACTTGCAAGGGAAGCTGGTGGGCATCCCTACGCTCTCGGCCATCGACCCGCAGTTTCAGACGCCCGCTAACGGCGTTGGCTTTGCTATTCCCTCCAACCGCGTGCAGTTGATAGTTCCGCAGCTCATCGAGTCTGGCAAGGTGACGCACACGGGGCGTGCCGCTATGGGCGTACAGGTCACGAGCGTTGATGCTGCCCTGTCAGCGCAGAACAACCTCCCGGTGACTTCTGGCGCGCTGATTGTCAAAGTCTCAACCGGCAGCCCGTCTGCGGCGGCAGGCCTCAAAGCGGGAGATATTATCGTGCAGGTCGGGACGCACCCGGTAGCGGATGTAGCAGCGTTTGCGAACGCGCTTCTCACGATGAGCCCCGGACAGAAGATAGCTATTCACGTCTACCGGGGAAATCAGCAACTGACGCTCAACGTCACGCTCGGCGAGGCCCAGGCTCAATAGGGAGCAAACCAGCTCATGGGATGCATGGAAGTTGAGAGCTATAAACAATGCAATACATGCAGCAGAAATCTCATCAGATCACTGCTCTCAACGATGAGGACAGCAGTGACAAACTTTCGCAGGTTGAGCCTTCGCCCACCGAGCTGTATCACCGGCGCTATTACCTCGACTGGTTACGTGTGCTGGCCGTGACAGGCGTGTTTTTGTCCCATACGATCACCATCTTCAATCTCCTTTACTGGCATGTGAATGAGAGCAGGGGGCAGGCGCTGATTGTCTTTGGAACAGAGTGGGGTATGGCCCTGTTCTTTTTACTGGCCGGGGCAAGTGCCTGGTTTTCTTTGGGTTCGCGAACCGCAAGGCAATTTATCAGTGAGCAATTCGCGCGCCTGGTGATCCCGTTCGTTGTCGGCGTCATGCTCCTCTCTCCTATCCAGGGGTATCTTCTGGACGTGAGGCTTTCGCAGTATGCTGGCACTTTTTTTCAATACGTCCAGTATTTCTTCCTACATATTCAATTCAGTTGGAGCCCCCAAATTCTGGCTGCCTACGGATTCCATCTCTGGTTTCTTGCCTTTCTCTTTCTTTTTTCAGCAATAGCGCTTGCCCCTTTCATTTACCTGAAAAGTAGCTCAAGTCGACTTGTCAAAGTGCGTTTAGTCACAATATGTGGCTATAGAGGCGGGCCGCTCCTGCTGGTGATTCCGCTGGCTTTGATACAACTTGCGCTACGCGCCTTGTTCCCCGTCTATCAAGGATGGACCGATTTCCTGAACTGGTTTGTCTTCTTCGTGTATGGATATCTTTTCCTGTCCGATGCACGCATTATGAAGGCCATTTTTAAACAGGGTATATTGGCACTGATCGTTGGCGTCGTCAGTATGCTCACACTGCTCCTCACGATGTATGGGCCAGTACCATTGCGCATCTGGGAAGGCACTGCGAGCTACTCGCTCAAATTTGAACTATCCCAGCTCTTGCTGACCGTCGTCGCCTGGTCCTGGATGCTCTTCGTGCTCTATTTTGGACAGCGCTTCCTCAACGTCAGCAACAGGCTTATCACCTATATCAATGAAGCCATTTTACCCTTCTATGTGCTGCATTATCTGATGATTGTGGTGGTTTTCTTCTTCATTTCACCGCTAGATATCGCAGTTATGGCGAAATTCCTGATTGTCGTTGCACTTGCACTGGCAGCCACGCTTTTCGTGTATGAGTTGTTGATCAGGCGGGTTCCTGTAGCGCGGCGGCTTTTTGGCATGAAGCCGCACGAATCAAACCAGTAGTTTACTTGCGCAACTTAACGCGCAGTGGTCAGTGCGCTGAAACGCAGCGCAGCCTCGTTCCAGACTGCATAGCGTGCGCTGTTCGGCGCGTAGATTTGTATGGGAGTATGCTGCGCGATAGCGCGCACCTCCCTCAAGGTGTGCAGTTCGCCCAATCCCACCAGTTGCATCAGCGCATTTCCATACGCTGTCGCCTCGAACGGACCGGCCACCGTCGGCACACCTGACGCGTCCGCCAGCCACTGGTTGAGCCGGGTGTTGCGCGCTCCGCCTCCCACAACATGCACCTGCTCGATAGCCACTCCGGTCAGCCGACTGATCTGCTGGAACACCTCTCGAGAGCGTAGCACCAGGCTCTCCATGATGCAGCGCGCGAAGGCCGCCGGAACCGCAAGTGCGCTTTGCCCATGTTCCACAAGGTAGGCGTTGATGGCGGCTGGCATGTCATCGGGAGCTAGAAAGCGTGGATCATCGGGATCGAGCAGAGCGGCGAAGGCCGGGACAGCATCCACGTCGGCGAGTAGCGTGTCATGATCGATAGTGTGACCGTCACGCGCCCAACGACGCTGGCATTCCTGCAACAGCCACAATCCCATCACGTTCTTGAGAAAGCGCGTCGTGCCAAAGACTCCGCCTTCGTTGGTAAAGTTGGCAGCGAGCGCCTGCGGAGTCATCACCGGCTGGGGAAGCTCGACGCCCACAAGCGACCATGTACCGGAACTGATATAGCCCCACCCAGCAGCGCGCTGAGCAGGGATTGCCACGATCGCCGAGCCGGTATCATGCGTGGCAGGAGCGGTCACTCGTGCAGTACCGAGATCGGCGCGCCATTCATGGAGAGCCTCACCAAGAACTGTGCCAGCTTCAACCACAGGTGGCAACATGGTGGTAGGTATTTCTAACTGGTCGAGTATATCCTTTACCCAGGCTCCTGCTACCGGATCCCAACACTGCGTCGTAGTGGCGTTCGTGCGCTCGATAGTAAACGACCCGCAGAGCCAGTTGTGCAGCAAGTCGGGAATTAACAGCAAACAGTGAGCGTGGGAGAGCTCCCCAGGTTGCATGCGTTCGTGCGCATACAATTGGAAAAGGGTATTAATGGGCATGAACTGGATACCTGTGCGCTGGTAGAGCACCTCGCGGGGAACGCGCGCGAAAACCTGCTCCATCACTCCATCAGTGCGGTGGTCACGATACTGGAACGGCTGGCTCAGCAGGAAGCCGCTAGTATCCACCAGTCCATAATCGATACCCCACGTATCGACGCCGATGCTGTCGAGCGATCCTGCCAGCCTTCGCGCCTTGCGCAGCCCGGCGAGTACCTCGTCCCACAGCGAAAGCATATTCCAGAAGCGATGCCCATGCAGCATGACCGGTCGATTGGGAAAGCGATGCACTTCTTGCAGGTCGAGGCTGCGCCCATCGAAGCGTGCCAGGATGACCCGACCGCTCTCGGCACCCAGGTCAACCGCAGCGATATTGCGCGTCGTCATACACCTCACCCTTTCTTCTGTCAGTGTCCGTATTCCAGTCGGAGCAGAGTCACCGAGGATAGGCTGCTGCGACACCGCCATCGACATTGAGGATGTTGCCGGTACTTTTGATAGAGCGCGTTGGCGAGGCGAAGAACGCTACCGCCTCGGCGATGTCCTCCGGCAGGATGTTGACCCCTAACGTCGTGCGCTTGCGATACACCTCTTCCAGTTGATCGGAGGCCACGCCGTAGGTTGCCGCACGAGCCTCTCTCCACGCGCTGTCCCAAATGCGCGAACCTGCCAGTACCGCATCCGGGTTGACGGTGTTCACGCGAATACCGAATTGACCGCCCTCTTCCGCCAGGCAGCGAGCAAGGTGTGCCTCCGCTGCTTTGGCGGTCGAATATGCCGCGGCGTTCTTGCCCGCCACCAACGCGTTCTTGCTGGCGATGAAGACCAGGTTGCCCCCGCGCGCCTGCGCCTGCATGAGCCGGAAGCCCTCGCGAGCCACCAGGAAGTAGCCCGTCGCCAGCACGTTCCAATTCTTGTTCCACTCCGCGAGGCTCGTCTCAGTGATCGGCGCGCTGGAAGCCAGCCCGGCGTTGTTGACGATCACATCGATGCCACCGAAAGCCAATGCAGCCTGCTCAAAAGCTGTCTTCACACTGGCCTCGTTGGTGACATCCATCTTGACGGCGACCGCGCGCCCAGCGCCGAAGTGCTGGTTGAGGTAGACTGCCAGTTGCTCCGCGCCTGCCAGGTCGATATCGGTAGCCACTATGTGCGCGCCGTCCTGTGCCAGTCGCCGGCAAGTGGCCGAGCCGATGCCGCCCGCCGCGCCTGTCACCAGCGCGACGTAGCGCGCGAACTCACGCTCCGGCGGGGCCATTTTGAGCTTGTACTGCTCAAGCGGCCAGTATTCTACCGCGTAGCTCTCAGCGTCGGAGAGCGAGATGAAGCCACCGCAGGCTTGCGAGCCGCGCATGACTGCGATGGCGCGATGGTAGAGTTGGGCGGAGACATCGGCCATGGCTGCATCCTTGCCGGTGGTGAACATACCCACGCCGGGGATCAGGATCACGCGCGGGTGTGGGTCGGATGCGGCGTCACTCGCGCGAAAGACTGGCGCACCGGCATCGGGGTCAAGATTCTGCCGTTCGTTAGCTTCTAAATAACGCAGGTATTGCTCGACATAGGCAGCAACGCCTTCGCGCAGTGCTACAAGAAGCGCCTCGCTGCCCTGCTCAGGCGCCCACTTGACGAGCAGCGGCCAGGGTTTGGTATGCACCAGGTGATCGGGGCAGGCCGCGCCAATCGTCGTCAAGCGTGGCGCATCCTGGCTGCCGGCGAAGGTCAGCACGTCCTCGTTATCTTCAAAGCGCAAAATCTGCCGCTTTTCCGCAGAAACCAGCCCGCGCACGATGGGCGCGACATGCGCCGCGAGCATGCGCCGCTCCTCGACTGGCAGGGGAGCGACACGCACGCCGCCGAAGGCTCCTTGCTGGCGTCCGCCTGAGGAGGACTTAACGATACGCGCTTCCACATAATCACGCGCCCGCGCGATGGTCTCCAGAGTGGAGGCGTAGCACTCCTCGTCGCTCTCGCCCCACGTGATGAGACCGTGTTTGGCCAGGATGACGAGCCGGGCGTGTGGGTTGGCACGTACTGCCAGCGCCACCTCGCGCGCCAGCCCGAAGCCTGGACGACGGTAGGGTATCCAGAGCAGAGCATCGCCGAAGCAGTCCCGCGCCAGCTTTTCGCCATCCTGCGCGCAGGCGAAGTAGTTCGTCGCGTCGGCGTGCGTGTGATCGATATACGTGAACGGTAGAAAGCCGTGTAACAGCGTCTCGATGGAGGGGCGCGGGCGCACCGGCTCGTAGAAGCAGTGCGCGAGGTAGTCCACCATCTCGCTATCGCTCATGCGCTCGCGTTCAAGCAGGGGCAGCACATCATCCAGATAGAGTCCGGTGAACGAGGCTTCAGTGACGCTCGCCAGGTCCGAGCCGGAGCCTTTGACCCACAGCAACCGCGCGGGACGCCCGCGAAAATCTATTTCGCCCGACTTAGCGGAGGTGTTGCCGCCGCCCCAGTTGCAGACGGTGCGGTCCGCTCCTAATTTGCGCGAGCGCGCGACGAGTCGCGCAAGCGTTGTCGTCGCTGAGCTATCTGCCATGATCGTCTATCCTTCCTAATCATGCCGCTTATGCGCCCGGATAGCCGCTACTGGTGGCAACGGCAGTTCGTTCGCGTGCCACCTGCTCTGCATAGCCACTGGCACGGAAGGCCGCGATTGGATTGGGGTCACGCCCCTGCATGGAACGAGCCTCGGCTAGCAGCGGGCGCACATCAGTTTCATACGCCGCTTGCAAGACGCGGTAGCCTCCCAGCGCATCCCCAGCCTCCTGAGCCGCCCGCAGAGCCTCGCGGTCAACCAGCAGGGCTTTGGCATAGGCAGTCTGGATGTTCAGCACGCTCTGGATCATGGCTTCGATCTTCGGCTCGATGTTGTGCGACTGGTCGATCATGTAGGCGATACGCGCGGCGTTAGCGTTGCCCTCGGTTCCCGCCCCGACGATCTCGTTGAAAATGCAGAAGAGGTCGAAGGGGTTTTGCGAGCCGACGATCAGGTCGTCATCGGCATACCTGCGGTCGTTGAAATGAAAGCCGCCCAGGCGACCTTCGTCGAGCAACTGGGCTACGATCTGTGCGACGTTGGTTCCCTGCGGATGATGGCCGGTATCCACCAGCACATCCGCCTGCGGCCCCAGTTTCTGCGCCATGAGCAGCGAGGTTCCCCAGTCCGGCAGGTCGGTGGAGTAAAAACTCGGCTCGAAGAACTTATACTCGATCAAGAGGCGCATTCCGGCTGGCAGCGCGGCGTAGATGGTTTGCAACGAATCCAGCAGGCGATGGCGGCGGCGGCGCAGGTCGTCCTGGCCGGGGTAATTGGTGCCATCGGCCAACCACAGGCTAATCACGTCGGAGCCGACAACTTGCGCGATGCGGATACAGTCGAGGATGTGCTCGACGGCCTGCTGGCGCACCGCTTTGTCGAAGTGGCACAGGCTGCCGAGACGATACACGTCCTCTTGAAAGAGGTTCGGATTGACCGCGCCGATACGCAGGCCAAGCGAGTCGGCATAGCTTTTAACCGCCTGCCAATCATTCTCCCTGTCCCACGGGATGTGTATGGCGACACTTGGACAGGTGCCTGTGAAGCGCTGCACCTGGGCCGCGTCCGCCAGCTTCTCGCGTAAGGTGCGGGCTGCTCCAGGCCAGTGAAAGACCTTGAAGCGCGTCCCCGAATCGCCATACCCCCACGAGGGCGTTTCGATGTTGAACCGTTGAAGAGCCGCGTAGATGCCATCAAGAGAGACACCTCGCGCTCGCAAGCTATTTTCGATTTCTGAACTCACGTGCTCACCTTGCCTGACTTTTGCCTTTTTTTGTGCTGGTCTCGCCTGCTGGTATCTTACATGAGATGAAAAACTTCCTCAAGCACAGGCGGAAAGCCCGTAGCCGCCTCGGTTGTGCGTATGAGAATATCGCCCATCCAGGACTCCCAGCGTTCGCTGGCCTGGCTGGCTGCCATAACCGCCAGGTAGCGCTGAAAATCTTCGACCTCCATATACGCGAACAGCTCCGTGCCCCGCAGATAGATGGAGTAGTTATGGCACCCCGCGCGCTTGAGGTCCGCCAGCAGGTCTGGCCAGACCTGCTGGTGACGCCGCCGATATTCCTCCTCGGTACCCTCCTTGATCCTCATCGTAAAAGCAATGCGCTGCATTCAACTCCTCCGCTTTCGTGTGCCAATCCGAGAGGACATGCAGAGAAGCGGTCTTCCCTACATGCCTCCCAGTACAATGGCGAACAGGCCTAGAAGTTGAACTGGTCAATGTTTGCAGCGTTGAAGACGGTCGGCGGGCCAAGCAGCACCACGTTACTGGCCCCAATGGTATAGCTGCCTAGCTTGCCAGCAGTGAACGTCTCGCCGACATTCCCCTTGATCTTGCCTTCAACCAGCAGGGCAGCGACATAATAGGCCAGGTAGCCCAGGTTGCCAGGATCCCACAACTCAAAGCCCTTGATCGTATTGTCTTTCACGTACTGGCGCAGTTGATTCGGAGTGCCAAGGCCGGTCAGCGCCACCTGGCCACCTTTATGCACCGATTCGATTGCGCGAGCCGCGGCAGCGATTCCCACCGTGGTGGGAGAAATGATCCCCTTGAGGTTCGGGTACTGTTGCAGTAGGGCCAGCGTATCGTTAAAGCTGGTCTGGTCATCGTCGTTGCCGTAAACGATCTTGACCAACTGCATATTCGGGTACTTCGCCGCCAGCTCAAGCTTCATGAAGCTGATCCAGGTGTTCTGGTTCGAGGCCGTGCTGGCTGCTGAGAGAATGGCAATCTGGCCGGTGCTATTGATCTGCTGGGCGAGCAAATCTACCTCGCTGCGGCCAATCTGCTCGCTATCGGCCTGGTTGACGAAGACGTTGCGCGCATCGGGTGCTACATCAGCGTCAAAACTCACGACCTTCACCCCCTGCGCCATGGCCTGCTTCAGTGCCGGTGCGACGGCATTGGGATCATCGCCCGAGATGACGATGGCTCCCACGTGCTGCTCGGTAAGAGTCGTGATAAACGGCACCTGCGCGGCGGCGTTGGCCGAGGATGGACCGACCTGTTTGAATTGTCCACTCAGATCCTTGGCAGCTAGCTGTCCTCCCGCGGCCGCGGTGTCGAAATACGGGTTGTTGATCTGCTTGGGCAAAAACACAATGTTAAGATTGCCGCCGGTACCGCTGGTAGGCGTACTTCCTCCAGTACTGGAGGTGCCCCCGCAAGCCGCCAGCATCAACAATACACAAACCAGAAAACCGGATGCCAGTGTTTGAAACAGCTTCTTCACTGTCTCCTCCTTTACCATTACTTTACACTTCCCACGGCAAGACGCCGGCGGGCTATAACGTCTTGAATGCGCCGGGCAAGGTTGGGTCCCAGCACAGAGAGGATCAACAGTAAGCCAATGGCGAGGCTCTGGATATCACCGCTGATGTTCAGCAGACCCAACACGTTCTGTAACACGGCGATAATGAAGATAGCCAGTACCACGCCCAACAGCGAACCACGACCGCCGAAGATGTTGACGCCACCCAGCAGGACAACCGTCACGACATCCAGCTCAAAGCCCACCGCATTGTCAGGCCGGGCACTGGAGAAGCGCGCGGTAAAAATCACTCCTGCCAGCGCCGCCATCACTCCGGAGAGCATGAACAGTACGAGCTTGACCCGGCCCACATTGATGCCGGAAAAGCGGGCCGCCTCCTTGTTATTGCCGATGGCGTAGAGTTGCCTGCCCAGCCGGCTGAAGTGCAGCACCACCACAAAAATTACTGCCAGGATGGCAAAAATCAGACCCGACCAGGGCAGCTCGGTGTTCGGGATCGTGCTAAATCCGAAATTGGTGAAGGCGGTAGGGAAGTCGCTGACCGCCTGGTCTCCCAGGACGACATAGGCCAGGCCGCGGAAGAGGGCCAGCGCGCCAATCGTGACGACCAGCGAGGGTAAGGCGAGCCTGGTGATGAGTAAGCCGTTGAGACAGCCCGCCACAAGTCCGACCAGCAGCGCCACCCCAATTGCGAGCCACATGGGATTCCCCCGCTCCCACAGCAGGCCCAGCACAACGCTGGAGAGGCCTAGCACAGACGCGACCGACAGGTCAATCTCGCCGGCGATGATAATCAGTGTCATCGGCAGAGCCATGATGGCAATTTCCATGACGTTACTGGTGAGCGCGTAGAAGTTAAAGCCGGTTAGAAAATAGGGGGAGAGCACCGTGCCAATCACACTACTGACCAGCAGCAGCAGGACGAGCAGGGCCTCCCAGGTCATCAGGAGCGATTTCAGTCTTTTCATGCTTTTTTCCTCCTGGAGAGGATGGCTCGCTGCAGCCAGCGCGTCACAAAGGCATCGAGTACCACCGCGCCGATAATCGCCGCACCGTAGATCGCTTGCAGCCAGAACTGGGAAATGTTCAGGATGTTTAACGCATTCTGCAACGTACCCAGTACAATCGCACCCAGCACCGCGCCCTGGATGGTACCCGAGCCGCCGAAGATATTGACTCCGCCCACCACGACCGCCGCGATCACCTGCAGTTCCAGACCGGTCGCGTTGGTCGCGTCGACCGTGCCAAAACGCGCGCCCCAGAGCACTCCCGCCAGTCCGCAGAGCAATCCCGAGGCGGCGAACGCAGAGAAAACAAGCCAGGGCGCGCGAATACCAATCATAGTCGCCGCCTCGGGGTTGCTGCCCACTGCGTACAGCTGGCGCCCGCTCTGTGAGGCATGCAGGAAATACCCGACGATGACTGCTACAACCGCGGCAATCAGAATGAGAGCCGGAATACCCAGGATCTGGGTCGTTGCCAGCGCCAGGTAGCTGCTCGGCACATCAGAGGCATTGACCTGTGAGGTCGTATTGGACGCGATAATAAAAACCAGGCCCCGGTAGGCGTACAGGGTACCAAGGGTAGCCACAATCGCCGGGACACGCCCGAACGACACGATCAGCCCATTCAGCAGCCCCAGCCCCAACCCCAGCGCGCAACCTAGCAGGATACCCAGCAGCAGGTTGCTCTGGGGAAGCTCCTTGAAGAAATAGGCCGTGACAAAGGCCGTGAGGCCCACCATTGAGCCGACCGACAGGTCAACGTTGCGCGTCAGCACTACTAGCGTCTCCCCCACGGCCACAATCGCAAGAATAGCGACCGAGAGCAAAATCTGCTCGAAGTTGTCGATACTTAGAAAGCGCGGGGCCTGAATGCCGACGATGAGCACGATGAAAAGCAACACAGCCAGCAGTCCCAGTTCGCGCACCCGGCTGACCAGTCCCAGCAGGCGCGCCAGGCCCGCCTGGTTGCGCTGCTTTGCGGTCTCAACTTCCGAACTTGTGGTGGTCATTGCATTACCTATCTTGTCCTGTAGCAGCGAACATCACCCGCTCCTGAGTCGCCTCGGAGCGCGCGAATGTGCCGGTAACGTGTCCCTCGTGCAGCACGACAACCCGGTCGGCCATGGCGAGCACCTCTGGAAGCTCGCTGGAGATCAATATAATTGCCAGACCCTTTGCAGCCAGGTCTGAAATAATGCGGTGAACTTCGGCCTTGGCTCCCACATCGATACCGCGTGTTGGCTCATCCAGGATCAGCACCGATGGATTGGTCGCCAGCCATTTACTCAGTACCACTTTTTGCTGGTTCCCTCCGGAAAGGGCATTGACTAACTGCTCCACGCCCGAGGAACGAATGCTCAGCTGGTTGGAATAGTCTTCCGCAATCTTTCGTTCCCGGCGCGCATCAACCAGTCCCAGGCGCGAAACCTTTTGCAGGATTGGCAGCGTAATGTTGGATGCGATACTGAAGTTCATGACCAACCCCTGCTGGTGGCGGTCCTCTGGGACATAGGCAATGCCCAGAGCCATCGCCTGCTGCGGAGAGCGAACGCGCACCTGCTTGCCCTTCAGCCAGATCTCCCCACTCTCTGCCCGGTCGATGCCAAAGAGTACCCGCGCCACTTCTGTGCGCCCGGCCCCAACCAGGCCGGCGAAACCAAGGATCTCGCCCCGGCGAAGCTGGAAGCTCACATCGGCAAACACTCCTGGCCGTGTGAGATGGCGTACCTCCAGCACGACCTCTCCGATCTCGGCCTCACTCTTGGGATACAGGTTAGAGAGCTCGCGCCCGACCATGTGTTTGATGATATCTTCGGTATGTATCTCGCCAACCAGAGCAGTAATGATATGCGTGCCGTCGCGGAAGACAGTGAGCCGATCAGCAATCGCGAAAACTTCTTCCAGGCGGTGGCTGACGAAGAGAATAGCCACGCCTCGCTCGCGCAACTGCTTCACAATGGCAAATAACTCTTCGACCTCGTGCGCTGAGAGGGCCGCAGTCGGCTCGTCAAGCACCAGCACACGCGCCTGTAGCGAGAGGGCCTTGGCGATCTCTACCAGTTGCTGTTCGGCCACGGAGAGTCCCTGTACCGGTGTGTGGGAGCTGAGCGATACACCCAGGGAGACAAGCAGTTGATCCACCTCGCGGTGCATGCGCTTCCAATCTACGCGCCCGAAGCGATCACGAGGGTGACGGCCCATGAAGACATTCTCGGCAACATCCAGGTCGGGGAAAAGCATCGGCTCCTGCTGGACGACAGCGATGCCAAGAGCCTGCGCCTGTGTAGGCGAGCGTATTTCAATTATCTCGCCGCCAACCTTCACTACTCCCGCATCCGGCTTGTAGATACCTGCCAGGATTTTGACCAGTGTGCTCTTGCCTGCGCCGTTTTCACCGACCAGCGCCTGGACTTCTCCCGCGTACAGGCTGAGATCAACGCCACGCAGCGCCTGAACTGCCCCGAATTGCTTGGCAATGCCCACAAGTTCAACGACAGGCTCTGGAGATATCGTCACGCTCTTTCCCCTTCTCCCGGAGATACTTGACGGCCTGGGCGCTACACATTACAATTACTCATGAAGTTTGAAACGATTCAATCGGTGGCAAAGAAATCAGGTTTCTACGCTATTTGGAAAAGGGTGCTCATCAAATAAACTACCGACCTGAGAGCAGAAGCTGCTCTCTTGTAAATTGTCAGGGTTTGGTTATTGAAACGTTTCAATAACCAAAGTATAATGATGAATGAAGGCTTTGTCAAGATATTTTAGGCCGAAATAGTGCCGACTGAATTGGTAATGTAAGTTGATTCTTTGTGACATAGTATATACATGAGATTTACTTTGAGCATATGGGGATGACATCCAGCGAGCAAATAAGGAACCGTGAGCGAATGAGTTCAAAGTCAAGCATCCGGGAGGTGGCGAAGCGCGCGGGCGTTTCGCTAGGAACGGTATCGAACGTGCTCAACAGGCCAGAAATCGTGGCTGAAGAGACGCTGCAACGGGTGAGATCAGCCATCGAGGAAATCGGCTTCGTGCGCAACGGGTCAGCGCGCCAGTTACGCGCGGGCACGAGCCAGCACATCGGCCTGATCGTACTGGATGTCGCCAACCCCTTCTTCACGGAGGTCGCGCGAGGGGTCGAGGATCTGGCTAACCAGGCCGGCTACGTCGTGATCCTGTGCAACTCCGATGACTCTGTAGACAAGGAGAACCACTACCTGCATGTGCTTGAAGAGCAACGCACGCAAGGCGTGTTGATTACACCGGTGCAGAGCGATGCCAGCTACCTGCAGCGATTCCGGCAGCGGGGCATTGCCGTTGTGCTGCTCGACCGCCCCAGCCGCATCAAGGACCTGTGCTCGGTCGCGGTCGATGATGTGAGAGGTGGAGAAATTGCTGCTACGCATCTGCTCGAACAGGGACACAGGCACATCGCCTTTGTGCATGGTCCGCTCAGCATCCGCCAGTGCGCGGACCGCAAACGTGGAGTGCTGCGGGCCTTGAAGACCGCAGGACTTGATCCTGAACTCACTCTCGTCGATATCACGACGCCTGCGCAGAGCGCCAGGGCAGGCGAAGAAATAGTGGAACAACTTTTGAGCGCCAAAATTAAGCCTACCGCTGTATTTTGCGCGAACGATCTGTTAGCGCTTGGGCTAATGCGCGGCCTCATCCAGCGCGGATTATCTATCCCGCGTGATATGGCGCTGGTAGGATACGACGATGTCGAGTTTGCGAGCGTCCTATCCACGCCACTCACCTCGATCCGGCAGCCCAAATACGAACTCGGGCGCGCAGCAGCGGAGCTGCTGCTCGAAGAGGCAAATAATCCTACTTCTCACCAGCACCAGCACATTATGTACCAGCCTGAACTGATTGTACGAGAATCAAGCCGCATTAAAAAGACCTGGTAATCTTTCGCCTTCGAAGGCAAGGTTCAATTCTGAAGAAAAGTCCTTGACAGTTTGAACCGTGCCTAAACAGGCAAAAGTGCATCTCTGTGAACTCCGGCCTTCAGAGTGCAATTTCCTCTACCTCCAATTAGCGAGGCAGGGATGGTTCACTGCTACGAGAACCGTTCAGAGGCTCATGGGCTGGCTCGTCTGCATGTCGCTGCAATATCTGGATGATCGGCGCCAGCAGGTCGAGGGGCAGCGGGAAGATAATGGTCGAATTCTTCTCCACCGCGATCTCGGTCAGCGTTTGCAGGTAGCGTAGTTGCAGAGCGCTGGGCTGCGCCGCGATGATGTTGGCGGCCTTGGCCAACTGCGTTGAAGCCAGGAACTCGCCCTCGGCGTGGATGACTTTGGCGCGCTTCTCACGCTCGGCTTCCGCCTGTTTGGCCATGGCACGCTGCATCGTTGGGGGCAACTCCACATCCTTGATCTCGACCGCCGTCACCTTGACGCCCCAGCGCTCGGTTTGTTCGTCAACAATCGTTTGCAGATTGAGATTGATCTTTTTACGCTCGGCCAGCAGCTCGTCCAGTTCCGATTGGCCCAGTACGTTGCGCAAGGTTGTTTGACCGATCTGTGTGGTGGCCTGGTTGAAGTTCACAACGTTGACCACCGCCGCAATCGGGTCGTGTACGAAGTAGTAGACCACTGCTGTCACCTTGATCGTCACGTTATCGCGGGTAATCACTTCTTGGGGCGGCACAGTGAGTGTGACGATACGCAGGTCGACTTTGGCCATGCGTGAGACAAATGGGGGCACCAGGAACAGCCCCGGGCCTTTGGCACCGGTCAAGCGCCCCAGCACGAAGATCACTCCGCGCTCATACTGTTGCACCACTCGAATAGCCGAGAGCGCGACGATCACCAGCATAAGCAGGATAACACCAACTATAAACAAGACGAGTAAACTCATGGCAAACCTCCATTCGGTCTGAAAAACGGGAGAGGGGAAAAGCTCACTGTATTCCTTAACTCAGTAGTAGGCAATCTCCGACTCCAGCAAGGAACGCAACTGCTTTTTCGCCCGGTAAAAGTGCGTTTTCGCGGTTGTTTCCGGGATGCGGAGCGCCAGTCCAATCTCGCGGTAGCTCATCTGGGTGTTATAGCGCAGCCGCACAACCGCGCGGTAGCAAAGGGGCAACGCCTCAATCGCCTCAAGAAGCCTCATTCTTAGCTCACGCAGTTCGACCTGCTCCTCCGGCTGCCAATCTGGGTCGGGAAGTGAGGCAAGGAAGGAGTATTCACCCCCATCTGGGAACGGCTCGATCTCAGAAAAGAGTACGTGCCTCCTGCGGCGTAGTTCATCGATAGAGCGGTTACGTGCTACCTGGCTTAACCATGCCTTAAGCGTCCCCCCCGGTTCCAATGTGGGTAACGAGCGGTACAATTGGATGAAGACGTATTGCAGAACATCGTGAGCCATGTGTTCGTCGCGCACCAGGCGCGAGATCAGCCGAAAGAGCAAGGCACTGTATCTATCGAATAAAAGTTCGAATGCATCTTGATTGCCGTTTTGCGCTTGTTGAAGCAGGTCGTCATCCGTCAGGTCGCCTGATTTCTGCTTTTCTGTTGACGCAAGATAGGTTTGCATAAGTGTCCTTGCTACTGCCCCAACCTCATATAATGAGGGTGTCTAACGGTCGCTACCCACGTTCCAAACAGGCTCACGAGTCCCCCGCCAATGCTCCACAGACAGAGCAACAGGAGTGAGATCACGAGACTCCCGGTCGTCATAGCAGTACCATGCACTACAAGGTTGCCTGGATAGCTGGAGATAAGGCTCACCAGGAAGATAATCAGGTAAAAGACAGCGCCTGCAAGCGCGCCGGTCAGGAAGCCGAGCCGTCTACGGACGGCGATTTTGCCCACGATCAACCCGGCAAAGAAGCCGATGAGCAGGCTCAGCGTAAAATTGAGGAGTTCCAATCCTGCCAGAGCCAGCGCCGTCTTAACGGTCAACTTATCCACCGCAATTTGCTGGCTGGCTGCATGAAAGGTCCCCGCAAATACGAGGGTGACCACCAAAGTCAGCAGGGCGGCGACCACCCCTGCAATGACACCAGCAATCGCTGCATAGTACAGTCCTCTTTGGGGCAGAAACGTGGGTTGCTGGCGCGGGCCGCCAGGTGGTAACGGAGATGGTGCTGTTGGCTCGCTGGTGATAAGTGGGAGATCTCCACCGCTGTGAGGGGTTGGCGGTTCGGTCTGCGCCGTTGAGTCTTGCATCTTGTTTCTCCTCAAATTGATGAATCTACGTTTGATATGTGACAGGTTCATCAGCTAGTATCAAACGATCAGTCCCCACGAAGGCCGCGCCCCCCGGTTCATCATCCTCGGCGTCAGGCGTTACGTCTGCGGCCACGAAACAGACCGGCCGTCAGGAGTTGCCATATTGCCACCAGGATGATCGCGCCGACCAGCGCTTTGAAAATGTAAACGCCATACACGTTGGTATCAAACCAGGCCCCAATCCCATTGATGATGATGACTTGTGAGAGCAACCAGGCCCCAACAAGCGCCGCGATGATGGCACCGACGAAGCCGAATGGAAGCCGCCTGCCGACAAGAGCCTCGGCGACTAAGCCGACGACCGCTGCCACGATCAGGTAAATGATAAAGTTGAGACCGAACGTCCATACATTGTTACCAAGTTTGACGGTGACACCATCTGCCAGGGTTAGCGGTAGAGCAAGCATCTCGTTCCTCCTTCTTAACTAAGGATGTGATAGCAAAGTGGGTAGATTGAAAAATTCGTTTGGCCACGAGAGAGCGCAACGAACTGCGCTCCCTCTTATTCATCGATACATCCGGCTACATTGCTGCTTACCCTCGTCGCCATCCTCTCGACCTGGACCCTCCTCTGCCACCAACAGCGTGTAAGATGGCAATGAGAATACAGGCTCCGATAAAGGCAATCACAATGCTCACGACCAAGCCGGAGGTGCCTCCTACGCCGATCCCTAGGACACCGGCTAACCATCCTCCGATAAAGGCCCCGATAAGGCCCACGACAATATCGCCGATCAGCCCATAGCCTCCCCCACGCATCACCCGGCTGGCGAGAAAGCCAGCAATCAACCCAACAAACAGCCACCAGAGTACATTTGACAGACTCAGATTGATATTAAGGGTTGCAAATGTCATGACCAAGTTCCTTCTTTCTCTTTATGTTCTTTGAATGCCTTCCCTTTGGACCTGCCGGGCCTGGAAGGAAAGCCATCCTCTGCTTTAAGCGTACCTACTGAGCGTTATGACAAGCGTTAAATGCATTTTCCCCCCTCAACTGCCTGGTTGCTGGCTCGTCTCGACGAACCAGAGCCATTTGTCGATGCCTCGCGCGATCTGGGTGAAGATGGCAGAGGTATCGGCATCGTTTAGTTCGGTCGCCTGCGCGCTGGCATAGCGTGTATGTCTCCCAAAGTCGGTGAGTGTCGTCGAAAGCGCATCGATGCGGCTGTTCCCATCGGCACTCGCAAGCCAGTGCCCGTCGAGCGAAGACCGCCCGGCGACTGCGTTTGCCGTTCCCTCGGCCTTGCCACCAAGTTGCACAATACGCTCGGCAATCAGGTCCGCATATTCCTCCACTCCCTGCGCGACCTTGTCGAACAGCTCGCGCAGGGCCATGAAATGAGGACCTTTGATGTTCCAATACGCCTGCCTGAATTGCAACTGCAGATCGATGGCGTCGGCTAAGCGGCGGTTCAACATCTCGATCAGTTTGGCCTGCTGCTCTTCGGGTAGGGCATTGTTTTTCCTGGACATGGATCGCTCCTTCCACTCAAGCAGTATGTTGTGCGATTATAAAAAGTTTAGAGATCATTGTTGATTTGATGCTTTCTGACATCCTTTTGCTCATTCATGGACAGTCAGTTCTCATCACTGTATCTACTCTTTTCTGATAATAGCAGCAGAGCGTTATAAGGAACGTTAAATGGGCGGTTGGTACCTGACATTACTTGGCCCGCCGGAAGCTCCCCATGCTGATACATCAGGCACTCGCCCCCGGCGGCTCACTCAAGCACTATTTGTTTACGGCGCCGGACCCGGATTTACCCCTTCGACCATACGCGCGCCACGCGCGTCACGCGCATCGCGGTAGTATTCGCGCCAGATCAGGCGATGGACGCCGAGGTAATACGGCAGGCGATTGAGGTAGGGCAGGAAAGGAAACAACACGAGTAGGGCAGTGATGATGAGCATGGTGACCAGCACCAGCGCATCAGCATTCGTCGAGGTGTTGTAGGGGGGCACCTGGTACCAGAAGGTGTAGAGCCAGAGCCACGCCTGCCCAGGATAGTTGCCGGTCTCGTTCATCACTCCCCACTGCGAACCCAGCAGGTTGAATTGTGCCGCTTTTGTCGGCAGCGCGTCCTCCGACAAGAAGAGCAGCGGCTTGGTAAAGTCATTCTGGTAGAAGTTGCCACTGCGCAGGAGCAGGCCGTCTAGCGCGCCGCTGGTGCCTAACGCCAGCAGATGATCCATCATGGCCGGAAGCGGGCCATCATTTGCCTGCGGAACGACCACGTGACCGTTGCTTCCTGTCGCTTTTGCCAACGCCGTGGTATAGGCATCCTCCCAGGCCGCTTGCTGCTTTGCTCCGGCTTGCGTAAAGGTTTGGAGCGCCGCCGCCACCTGCGGATCGCTCTGCGCGGCGATGGCCAAGGGATCGAGGACATAGACGTGCGCAGTATCGATGGGAATGGTCACGCCTGCCAATTGCTGAAGCGATACAGGCCCGATGGATTGCACGGAGCCAGTCCCCTGGTTGTAGGGCGGCCCATATTGGGCAATGACACCCGTGCCGCTAAGCTCCTCCATGGCGGTGGTAACGAAGCTGACCGGACTCTGCTGAGCGTACTGCTGGAGTGTCAGCGGCGGCTCATCCGGCGATGACAAAAATCCGGCAAAGGCAACTACCAGCACAAAGACAGCGACCAGCGCGATCAAGCCTTCACGAATGAGGTCGTAGGGCATTAAGCTAAGGCCGCGATAGTAACTGGCCTGGTCGGAGGGTACCGGACGCGATGGCGCCGTGCCGACCTGGGCCTGCTTGCGCCCTCTCCCCCGCCCGCCTTTCCAGAGCGCTTCTCGCGCGCGTTCCTCTGCGACCGTCGGTGCATAGGGGCGCACGATGCCACGTATACGGACCTGCAGGAGATGTATCCCAATCAGGACCACGATGATGAGCGGCAGGAGCACGATGTGAAAGCCATACATCTGCCCGAAGTTCAGCAAGTTGAAGAAGGCACCGATGCCAATCGAGTTGATTGCATCTTTGCCCTGGGCGGCAATCCACTGTGCGCTAAAGTTCGTCATCGACAGATAGCCGGTAAAGGCGGTGCTGAGTGCCGCCAGAAAGACCAACATGCCGGATACCCAGGTCAACCCGCGTCCATGACGCCATGCTCCCTTGAAAAATGCGAGCCACAGGTGCAGCGTCATCGAGAAGAAGAACAACTCAGCGCACCAGAAATGGAGGCTGTTCACAAAATGACCGAAGGCATTGAGATGCCACCACTGCGGCCCAAAGGCGGCCAGCAACATCCCGGAGAGAATCAAGAGGACGAGGCTGGAGAGGGAGACGACTCCGAAGAAGTAGGCAGGTGAGCGCACGAAGGCCGGCAGCTTATCGGGAAGCAGGTCTTCAAGGGGCATCCAACGGCGTACCCGTTCACGAATCCCGGTCGTAATGTTCATGAGCGCACCTCTTGCTCAGTCGTTTCTCTCTCGCCAGTTCCCTGGCCTGCTTCTACAGGCGTCGGGGGAGCTTCGAGGGTGGAGAGGCGCTGCTTTTCCGGGAGCCGGAGTGCCACGGCTAACAAAAATACAACGATCAGGAGAGCGATCACGATCAAGTTGGCCACTGAGATCAGGATGAACCCGATATGCACATATTGGGCGGGATCATTCATTCCATGGTCTCCTTTCTGTTTGAGAAAAAAACCTCGCGTTGCTGTCCACGCTTTCCATTACACCTTCAAGTCTTTAGAGTCTAGGGAGGAAAGCCATGTCTTACATTAAGGATATCAATGAAGCGTTAAAAACAACGTTAAATAGGCGTTACAGATGATTGCACGGTCGCATTCAGAGCGCGCTGCGAGTCACACGTCAAAAAATGAATCTCCCCCTCATATTGCGCCAACTCAAATGGGACGACTGGTGAGAACAGCAAAGAGAAAAGGTGGTACAATCAAGACCACTACCACGAGCGAAGTCTTTTCCAGAGGAAGATCAGTCCAGATGCTTCATTTAGCGCTTATCGTAACGTTTCGTAGCTACCTTTACGTGTAATAAGCAGTGTTGCAAAGCTTAGCCTGGCGAAAGGAAAAACGAGTGGTTGGACAGTTGGACAAGTCGATATGACGATAGAACAAATAGGCAATCGCTCCCCTGCGGATTCTCTACCTCCTGTGGAGGATACATCGGTCGCATCATTTCGCAGGGTGTTGAAGAATCGCTCGTTTTTATTGCTCTGGTTAGCACAGCTACTTTCACAGATTGTCTTTAACGCGGCCAATTACGGTGTCATCGCCATCGTCACGGCGATCACCCGCTCCACGGTGCTGGTCGGTTTAGCAATCGTCTCATTTACACTTCCCGCTGTACCGTTTAGCTTGCTGGCAGGCGTCTATGTCGATCACCTGAACAAGCGGCTTGTGCTCTGGGTCAGCAATGCCCTGCGCTCAGCGGCCTCAATTCTGATCGTACTGGCGCTTCTCTGGAACCCGCATATGCTCATTCCGCTCTACTTCCTGACATTTCTTATCTCACTGGTGACACAGTTCTTTACGCCGGCTGAGGCATCGGCTATTCCCTTGCTCGTGAGCAAGCAAGACCTGGCGCCTGCGCTCTCGCTCTTCAACACCACCCTCACTATCGCACAGGCCCTCGGTTTTTTGCTGCTTGGTGGACTCATTACGGCGCTGTTTCCACCCTTTCAAATTTCTCTCGATTTTATTCACGTGCAGGTTCTCTCGTTTGACATGCTCTTCGTGATTGTCGCCATAGTCTATGTCATCTGTACCTTACTGATCCTGGCGATCCCCAAAAGCGCTTTGCAGCAAAAGCAGCACGGCGAGCCAGAGTTGTTCACATCGCCTGGTAAGCAGGCGTGGAAGGTCATCCGACACGATGTGCGAGAAGCGTGGGCCTACATTCGCCTGGACCGCCCGTTGCTACTGGCTTTACTGCGGGTCTCGTTCGTCAGCATTTTGCTACTGGTGATCGGCGAGCTGGCAGGACCATTTGTCGTCAATGTTTTGCATCTACCTTTTCAGGATATGCCCTTTATTTTAGCGCCCGCGGGTATTGGCCTGGTGCTGGGTGGGCTGCTGATGCCCTTGCTGATGCGACGATTGGGCAAGAACCGCACCATCGCTCTCGGCAGCTTGTGTAGTGCTGCTGGATTGATACTTCTCCCGCTTGGCCGCTTGATCTGGTCGCGTTTGGGTCTGCCTACCGAGGGTATCCTAATTTATGTAGGCGCAGTCACATTTTTCCTGGGGGTTGTGCTGGAAATGGTGAATATTCCTGCGCAAACGATGATGCAGGAGCACGCGCCCGAGGAGGAGCGAGGGCGCATGTTTTCCTTCCAGTCGATGTTGTATAATGCCGGCTCTATTCCCGTCCTACTCTTTCTCGGCGTAATTGCTGACGCGCTGGGGGTCGAGACCGTCATGTATATACTTGCGGTTGCAGTCCTGGCATTCAGCTGGTGGGCGGCGCGCTATCGCCGTAAAGATATCCCGGCAAACCCTCAACCTGCCCGCACTCCTCGCTACTGAACTCAAGCAACCATATCTTCGGTGAACCAGAGCCAGCCGCCTGAATCAACATAGATACCGATGCCGATACGGTGCAGGGTCGTGCTGTAGAGGTGAATGCGGTGCCAGCCTCCCAACGGCTCATGCGCCATGCTTTCCTGAACGGAATAGAGGTTGTTCCAGGGTGGATTGGATGGTCCTGCCAGGCCGATATTTTCGCCGCAGTCGCTTAATCCTGCGAAGCCCTCATTGGCGATGCGCTGGTACTGGGTACTTCCGTCGGGGCAGGTATGGCTGAAGCCGCAGTGCGCCATATTCCAGCTATGCAGCAGCGCGCCCGCTGCCAGCGTGTCGCTCCAGGCAAAGGGAGGCAGGCCACAGGCAGCGCGGTCGCTATTGATCAACTGGAAAAGTTGCTGGGCGAGCTGCTGCGCTTCGCTGGAGAGTGGCGCTGGACCATAGGGCGCGGCAAGCGTTCCGTTCTTTGCTGGAACCAGCGTCGTCGCGTTAGTGTATATGACGCAGTTTGAGCTGGGCGTTGGAGTGCTGGGGGTAGTGGTGGTGCTCGGGGTGCGTGAAGGTACGGGACGAGATACCAGCGGTGGCGTTGGAGTCGCTTTCTGACTGGGAATAGAGAGCGGTGGGATGGCGGTTGGCGTGGAAGAAGGAGATTGCGTCAGATGGCTCTGACTGAGTGAATAGCTTGAGAAGCTATTGGGTGGCAGAGATTGCGTGTTGACGGAAGAACCGCACGCCGCCGCTACGATGCTCAAAACGAGACACAGCAAGCCCAAACAGGCTTTTTTCACAAGCAAATCCTTCCTGATAAACACTCCTTCATAACTTGATGCCATTCAGTATAACGTTCATGAGACATATTGATACATGTACAAACATCTATCTGGTACTTTTCGGTGAACGTCGGTTCAGAGACTACTTGCGGTAAACAGCACCATGCGGCATTTTTTTGACGAACACATGCTCGCTCTCCAGCCCTTGACAGGGCATTCACCATAGCTGTATACTATCAATACCCCCACCGGAGGGGTATGGGAATAGACACAAGTAAGAACAAAGGCAAGCACCATGGCTTCAGATATCAGACCTACGATTGCAGAAAGTGCCGGGGAATCTCAGCCGCCTGAGGAGTTGACGGCAGAGAACCATGCGATGCTGGTGCTGGAAGGCATGACCTGCGCCTCCTGTGCTATGCGCATCGAGAAGGGCCTTAAGAAGGTTCTTGGCGTGATTGATGCCAGTGTGAACCTTGCCACCGAGCAGGCTAATGTCACCTACGACCCGGCACGCACCGGCGTGGAGCAGATGGTGTTGAAAGTCGAGGCGGTCGGCTATAAAGCCACACCACAGGTCGCAGCCCCCCACGAAACATTACAGGTGGAGAGCGAGTATGATATTCCTGCGAGTGGCCTCCTCCAGCAAGACGAACAGAGCAAGCGGAAGCAAGCTGAGATCACACGTAAGCGCAACCTGCTACTCCTGGGGATCGCGCTCTCATTGCCGGTGGTGATCCTCAGCATGTTTTTCATGAACAGGTTTCCGGGAGAAAATTACCTCCTGCTGGCCCTGACCACCCCTGTGTGGGCGGTTGTTGGCTGGGAGTTTCACCGGGGGGCTATCAAGACACTGCGCCACGCCAGCGCCAACATGGATACGCTCGTCTCAATTGGCTCGACCGCAGCATACGTAATGAGCGTCGTGGCGACCTTTTTCCCGCAGGTGATCGGTGGCATTACGTTCTATGACACGACCGCTTTAATCGTAACGCTGATCTTCCTGGGCAAGTACCTGGAGGCCCGCGCCAAGGGGCAGACCAACGATGCCATCAAGAAGCTGATTGGGCTGCAAGCACATACCGCACATGTCATGCGCGCCGGGCAAGAAGTGGAGCTTCCAATAGAACGGGTGCAGGTGGGCGATGAACTGGTCGTGCGTCCAGGCGAGAAGATTCCTGTCGATGGAGTTGTCCTATCTGGCCTCTCCTCTGTGGATGAGTCCATGATTACCGGTGAGAGCATTCCAGTTGAAAAAGCTGTGGGAGAGCCGTTGATCGGCGCGACCATCAACCAGCGCGGACATTTGCGCATGCAGGCCACCAAAGTTGGAGCCGATACCGTGCTTGCCAGTATCATTCGTATGGTTGAGCAGGCGCAAGGCTCGAAGGCTCCCATCCAGCGCCTGGCCGACAGCATTTCGAGCATTTTTGTGCCGGTTGTGCTGCTGATTGCAGCGCTTACCTTCGTTGGCTGGGCCATCGTCGGCAATGTCACCGGTGCTGGCGCTTCGGGTATGCAGGGTGCGAGCAATCCCTGGATTGTTGCCATCGTCGCTGCCGTGGCCGTGCTGGTGGTCGCCTGCCCGTGCGCTTTAGGGCTGGCTACCCCGACCGCTATTATGGTGGGCACAGGCAAAGGCGCGGAACAGGGCATCCTGATCAAAGGCGGCGAGAGCCTGGAACGCATCCACGCGGTGCGCGCGGTACTGCTCGACAAAACGGGGACTATCACCAAAGGCAAGCCTGCCTTGACTGATGTTGTAACCGCAGGCGACAGGCAATCCAATGATTTGCTGTGGCTCGTGGCAGAGGCGGAGCAAGGCTCCGAGCATCCCCTGGCTTCGGCCATTGTCGAGGGAGCCAGAGCACGCGGACTCGCGCTGGATGCATCCCTCGAACGCTTTACATCCATTACCGGGCGCGGCCTGGAAGCGAGTGTGGAGGGACATTCCGTGCTGGTCGGCACCCGCCTCCTGCTAAGCGAGCGTGCTATCCCCTATGATGTGCTGGAGGAGCAAGCGACCGCCTTTGAGCAGCAGGGCAAGACCACCATGCTCGTTGCCATCGATGGCGAAGTTGCGGGGCTTGTAGCTGTGGCCGATACCGTCAAAGTTGGTTCGCGTGAGGCGGTCAGGCAGCTACAGGCGCAGGGGTTGAGTGTCTGGATGATTACCGGTGACAACCGGCGTGCCGCACAAGCCATCGCCGCGCAGGTGGGCATTACCGCCGAGCACGTGCTGGCGGAGGTGCTGCCGCAAGACAAAGCCAATCAAGTCAAGCGCTTGCAGGAACAAGGGCTGATCGTGGCCTTTGCCGGCGATGGCATCAACGATGCGCCTGCTCTGGTGCAGGCTGATGCAGGTATCGCCATGGGGACAGGAACAGATATCGCTATGGAGGCATCGGATATCACCCTGGTCAAGGGCAACCTGAAGAGCGTGGCGACCGCGCTGGCGCTGTCGCGGGCGACGCTGAGCACTATCAAGCAAAACCTCTTCTGGGCCTTTGCCTACAACGTTGTCTTGATACCAACCGCGATCCTGTCGCCGCTCATCCCATTCTTGCGGGAGAATGCCCCGATTTTCGCGGCGGCAGCCATGGCACTCTCGTCGGTGACGGTGGTCAGCAATTCGCTGCGACTACGACGCTTCGGGCGAAAAGCAGCAAATGGCTGTTGAACGAAATGAATATGAAAGGAAGACGCGAGATGCAAGCAGAACGCAAGCCGGATGTGCTGAAACGACTCTCGTACATCGAGGGGCACGTGGCCGGTATTCGCAAGATGGTCGAGGAGGATAAGTACTGTGTCGACATCTTGCGTCAAACCTACGCAGTACGCAAGGCGTTGGAAAAACTCGAAACGCTGATCCTGGAAGGGCATTTGCGAACCTGTGTTCCAGAAGGGATCAAGGGCGATCGTGAAGAGGAAGTTATTCAGGAGTTGATCCAACTCTACGCGATTGCCGGAAACCCATAGCAGCAAGATGATTCATGCGAATCAAAGGAGGATAGGCATCATGGAATCGACAACACTGGTGGCACCCGACATTTCGTGCGAGCATTGCCAGCACGCGATTGAGGGAGCCGTAGGCAAACTGGAAGGCGTAAGCAAGGTCAATGTTGATATTCCGACCAAAACGGTTCACATCAACTATGACCCGCAGAAAGTGACACTGACGAAGATCGAAGAGGTGCTCGACGATACCGGTTACACCGTAGAGAAGTAACCAAACGTCGCGTTTCTCGAAAGTTGGACGGTCTTACGGGTGTAAAATAGCGTAGAAAGGCACTTCATACCTCATAGTCAGGGCGACCTGCGCAGGTCGCCCTGACTATATGGATTAACTGCACATACCCGTTGGCGCAACCAGTTGAGAGGTCAGTTGATTGGGACTGGTCACCTGGATACCACCTGGTCCAGGGTAGGTATGATCGGCAGGCAGCGCGCCGCTCCAGGTAAATGTATAGGTTCGAACAGTCTGTCCAGGGCTGAAGGTGATGCTCGCCTGGGTTTGTCCACGCCCATTGTTAATCGTATAACTGAAATGGACAGTCCCGCCAGGGCCATTGGCCGCCACATGAATGGTGGCTGTATAGGTAACAACTTCCGAAGTTCCGCACGACAGCCCTTGAATGGATGCCGGACTGACGGACATAGCAACTTGTGTGACCTGGAACTTCCCAGATGTGCATTGCCCCGTTGGCGCAACCAATGCGGAAGTCAGTTGATTGGGGCTGGTCACCTGGACACCGCCTTGTCCAGGGTACGTGTGGTCGATAGGCAACGCGCCGCTCCATGTAAATGTGTAAGATTGCGTTGTCTGTCCAGGCTTGAAGGTGATGCTGGCCGGGGTCTGTCCGCGCCCGTTGTTGACCGTGTAATTGAACTTGACA
Source organism: uncultured Chloroflexia bacterium (assembly GCA_963731975.1). Taxonomy (GTDB): domain Bacteria; phylum Chloroflexota; class Ktedonobacteria; order Ktedonobacterales; family Ktedonobacteraceae; genus CAVSXS01. Next base: position 1,223,393 of record CAVSXS010000001.1, read on the forward strand.
GTACCGCCGACGCTATTGGGACTGACGTGGAAGAGAGCAGTATAGGTCACGATCACGTTTGTACCGCAGGATACGCCCGCAATCGACGCGGGTGTTACCGACATAGTGACCGAAGTAACGTTTAATGGCACACGAGCAGTCGAAACCGTCGAAGTCGGAATAGGGGCACCAGTGCCTCCATTGGGATGTCGAACCGCGTAAAAAACCAGCGCCATACTGCCAACCAGGGCTATCAGGAAAACCGCCGCAGCCAATGTACCAAGTCGCTGCATAAGAAAAGTGCGCCGTGGGTGTGATCCACGCGAACTGCCCATTGTCCCGGCTCCATAGTGTGTTTGTGGATGTTGCATTGGTAGCTCTTTCTCACTATCTTGTGTATTTCGTTCAAAAAAAGTTGCGCTCGCAATGCGGTTCCAGACCCGATCTAGCGTGTCTTGCTCCTGCTGGGCATCGGCCTGGTAAACGCTGCGTAGATATGCCATTGCCTCCGCGTCTCTTCGATCGCCTTCCTCGAATTGGCTCACACGCTCAATTTGCCTGTCTACTTCTTCAGGTAAAAAAAACTCGTCCTTCTCAGCCACGTTCCTGCTCCTCCCTTCTTCGTCGGTAGATGTTTCGTAAAAGATTCAAACTGCGCGAAAGTGTGACGCGAACAACATTTTCCTGCTTTCCCAAGGTGGTCGCTATCTCACGACAGGATAATTCCTGGCCAAAACGCATGCGTAAAATCTGCTGTTGAAGCGGCGGCAAGCTTTGCAGGTGTGCATACAAATCTATATAATCTTCTTGCCGCAAAGCTGTAAATTCGGGGCTTGCCATCTCATCTTCAAAAAGGCTCTCAGCTACGTGATCGAGGGTCACGTTCTGACGGGTTTTCGCGCGCCGGTAGGCATCGATCACTTTGTTGCGAGTAACTCGCCAGAGCCATAGTTGCTTCTCTTTCTCCGAGAGCGTGGCAAATTTTGCATGCTCAAGGGCCGCCACGAAAACTTCCACCACCAGATCTTCCGCATCTTCTATCGAAGTAGTGTGCATACGGGCATAGCTAAGCAGACCCGGTGCGTATTTGCTGAACAGGAGAGCCATCTCCTGCTCCGCCTGTGCCACATGTCTGTTCGCTTGCATCATTTCCCTCGTGTTGTTTGAGTCACTCACCTTAACTATCGTTTGGCACAGCAAAATATTACAACAACTGGGGTCAGTGCGCTGCTCGATGAAGACTTTGCGTCAAAACACTGTGGAGTGGGTCGAAATATTCAAAGAGCACGATGTGTGGTGGGCACCGGTACAGTCGCTCGCGGGCATCGTTCTTGATCCGCAAGCGAGGGCCAGCGGCGCATGGGTCAAGTTGACCGGGGTGCTATGGCGAGTAGCATCGCCCAAGGCGGACGCTGAGAGATTCCCTAATCGCTCTCAGCAATGGCATCCTGCAGGTGGACAGCAATTTTTCGACTCAATTCCCCCTCGCGAGCCATCTGACTGAGCATAACTTCGGTGATGAGATCAAACGCCTGCATGATTCGTGGATCGGCAAGGCGGTAGTAGACGCTTACTCCCTCCTTGCGCGTGAGCACTATATTCGTGGAGCGCATGACTGCCAGGTGTTGTGAAAGATTGGCCATGCGCACTCCAGTTGCTTCAGCGAGATCGCCAACAGTGCATTCTCCACTGTCGTGTAGCAATTGCAGCAGTTCAAGCCGTAGTGGATGGGCGAGCACGCCACACATATGAGCGTGCCGCCGGTAGAATTCCTTGTCCATAGTATTTCCCAACTGGTTCGACATTCTTTCGGGTGATGCGTAACGTACAGGATACGATTTTGAGAGTCCTTCTACGTATTCTTACCATAAAATGTTAGGAACGGCAAGTTTCTGTCTAATTTAGCCAGTATCACGGGCAGCGACTGGTGTCTTTTAGAGAGGCGGGGGTTGGTCCTGCGCATCTTCCGAAGGTGGGGAGCTGCTCTGGTCTTGCTGGCTCTTGCGCAGTCGCTGCACGATCAGCGCTCGCATCTGGCGGCTGATGTAGCCCATATCCTCCCAGCGATTGAGCATTTGAGCGATCTCTTCGCGAGTACGCTGTGGGTCGCTCTGTAGCATTTGAACGCAGCTATCGATTACAATATCCAGTTCCATGCTCATGTCTCCGTCCTCCTCATCTCTGGCTCTGCCGAACGATAGAATCCGCGCAGGTAGGCATAGGCCTGGTTCAAAGCCACCATGCGCTCTGTCGATTCAGCCCCTTGCCGGTCGGGATGAGCGGCTTTAGCACAGGCGCGATACGCGTGTCGTATCTCAGCAAGCGTCGCGCCGACCGGCAATTCCAGCAAGCGCAGCGCTTCTTCCAGCCGGGTTGGCGCATACTCGTTTCCGCGCGCCTGGCTTGCCCACCAGTCTGACCAATAAGCCCTCGCTTGCGCATGTTGGAGGCGTTCAAGTCGTCGCTGCTCCTCCAACTCGGCGAAAGCCCCCTCAAATGCGCGCATACACTCTTCTGGATTTGCCAGAAAGCGCTGCACGCCGCTTTTGATGCCAAACCCCGTCAGGCGGTAATAGTCATACGTGCCATAGCGATGTTGCCAGTGCCGCAAGCGTTCCCTGTACGCGGGCGGCAGCTCCCCGTTCCGCCCATCGAGCCACCGCTGATAGGCATGATGGAAGGCAGCGACGCGCTCGCGCTGCCTTCGCAGATAAGCATGGTACGCGCGCAGTTCTTCAAGAAGCGCGTCGCGATCGCCTGGAGCAAGGCCATCCAGCAGGCGCAGGTCAAGCTCTTCGAAACTGCCCCAGTGGAGCGTATGCCTGAACTGCTCGAATGCTGCGCCATCTACCCAGATGGACTGCTCCTGGCAATAGCGATCAAGAATGGCTGCTGCCCTCGCCGAGATACCACGCAAAGTACTCAGGCAGGCTCGCTCATCCGGCATTGCGCGGACTCCTTGTTACAAGCGGAGTGCTGTTGTTACTGGATACAACACGCCAATCAGATGAACAGGGAGACATCGGCATCTTTGGCAAAGTCGAGGAAGTGTGTCGCTCCGCACACCTCCTGAATGCCATCGATGAAGTCCCCGGCCTTATAGCCGAACACATCCATCGTCATGCCACATGGCCACAGCTTCACACCCGAATCGATAGCCATTTCCATCAGTTCGTCGATGGTGGAGACGTGGTGGCTCTTAAACATGCCCTTCATGACCATCGTGCCCATCGCCGTCATCCCCGGAATCGCGCCGACGATGTTCGGCACCGGCATGGGCATGGCGGGATTCCCCAGGGGCGCGACTCGCAGGTGCTTGCTTTTCTCTTTGTGAATGATGTTCAGCCCATAAAAGGTGAAGAAAATGCCCACGTCCCAGCCTAACGCAGCCGCTGTGGTTGCCAGGATCAGCGGGGGATAGGCCCAGTCGAGCGTCCCTTTTGTGGCGATCATCGCCAGCCGGGGCACGCGCGTCTCTTTCTCGGCTTCCTTCTCCTGCAAGTAAGCATCGACCTGTTCGCGTACCAGGCGTGCGATTTCGCTGGAAAGGCCCTGCGCCTGGCTCTCCGTCTGTGTATCCATCAGTCGCTCCTTCTGCAGGCGTCTGGCCTGCCCTGGCATAGAATGCCGTCTATCACTCAACACTATGCGCTGGCACTGGGAAGTATCACCCGAAACAGCCGTTTGGCTCAATCTAGCTGAGGGTGCTGCTACCCATGACGGCGCGGTACACGCTACATCGACAACTCCTATTCATGCTTTCAGCGAGGTTTAGAAGCCACAAATCAATCAGCACACCGATAGCACTGTATATTCCGCTCGGTAATTTTCGCGCGGTATTGCTCAAAGGCCTGGTCATGCGGGAGCAAGAGCGGCCATTCTTCCTCTAACCGCATCGGCTTCAAACGAATGAGCCAGCCAGCGCCATACGGGTCTTTGTTCGCTAACAAGATGTCCAGCTTATAGTGCGCTTCGTTCGTGGCAATGATCTCGCCGCTGAGCGGTGTCGGAAAAGGTCCTACCCACTTGGCGCTCTCGATAGTTGCCGCGCTCTGCCCGCACTGCAACGAGCGACCGACCGCCTTAAAGCGAATATGCACGAACTTACCGCATTGCGCCTGTGCCGGGTCGGTCATGCCCATCGTGACGCATCCGTCATCGTCGCGTCGCACCCAGACATCACGATCGACATCGTAGAAAAACTCCGTAGGAAATTCACAGCCACGGTAAATAAGCGAAGTCACCTGCTGTTCAACCTCCTTGTCCGGTTATGATTCCTGGTTGCGACGATGCTCTACACACAGGAAATGCCCTTTTCATCGAGCAAGCGCTGATAGGCGGCAATGCCATCGCTTCCGGTAACAAGCTCCTGGCTTTCTTCTTCCCAGTTGAGCGGCTTGAGCTTCACGATCCAGCCAGCCCCGTAGGGGTCCTGGTTGACCAGCCCCGGATTGGCTTTGAGCGCATCGTTTATCGCCACCAGCTCACCACCCACCGGGACAGGAACAGGCCCAACCCATTTGCCACTTTCGACCGTCGCCGCACTCTGACCTTTGCCGAGCGCCTTGCCCACTTTCTTTGGGCTGACCGCGATCACCTTTCCGGCAAGATGCTGTGCGACATCCGTTATGCCTATAGTCACCAGCGCATCCGACTCCTGGCGTGCCCAGATATGTTTCTCCATCAGGTAATAGAGGTCTTCCGGAATGTTGCACCCATTCGCTGTTCCCATAATGTGTTCCATCCTACTTGAACTAATCGCCGATAGTCTTCTTATAGCCGTTGTTCGAGAGATCGAACCCGGCATCAATTAGTGCGCAGCCTCGATGTGATACAGTAACAGATCAAATGCGACCAGGCGTATTTCGCGCTCGAACGCTTTAAGAAAGGTCGGATCGTGACCATGCGGGTTCACCTCTCGCTCGGTATACTCTTCACAGAGCGGACAATCGAGCCGGTAAAAGAGCCGCCCTGTTGCCTCATCGCTGCGTCCCACGACTTTGTCTCCGTGCTGGTCGGTCAGATGCGCGTAAATCACCTGGCGAGAGCCTTCAGTCGTACAATAAGGACAATGCATGGCCATCTCCTCGCAACTTATGTCTCTGCCGTCCGGTCGGTGACGGGAACGCCCGCCGACGCGCTCATCTGCGCCTCCAATGCTTCATAGACCAGCTCTATGATATCCTTGACAGCGATCTTGCCTTCGTTTCCCGATGTTTTCACCGCGTCCTGGTACATCGTCACATCCTTCGGGCAGGCCACCACGAAGTAATCAGTAGTACCCAGCGCGACCGCTTCACGAATGCGGTTCTCGCTCGGTCGCTCTTTGATAGCCGTCTCGGTCATCCAGATGCGACCACCACCAGCGCCGCAGCAGAAACTATTCTCGCGGCAGCGTCCCATCTCGGTGACATGCAGCCCCAGGGCATCGAGTATTTTGCGCGGCGCGTCGTACACGCGGTTATAGCGACCCAGGTAGCAAGGGTCATGATACGTCACGTGGAAGCCAAGCGGTTGGTCAAAGCGCAGCTGGCCGCTTTCGATGAGCCGGCAGAGCAACTCGGTATAGTGAATTACTTCGTACTCGCCGCCCAGTTGTTTATACTCGTTGCGCAAAGCGTTCAAGCTGTGCGGGTCTGTGGTTACAATCGTCTTGAAAGTGGCGCGACCCAGCATTTTGATGTTCTGCTCGGCAAGCATCTGGAACAGGCCCTCTTCCCCAACGCGCCGCACGTCATTGCCTGAGTTGCGCTCGCCTTCGTAGAGAATGCCGAAGTCCAGGTTGGCGCGTTGGAAGACGTGCGCTACCTGTCGCGTAATCTCCTGCACGCGCTGGTCGTAGGAGGCAAAATCGCCCACGAACCAGAGATAGTCGACCGGTTCTTTGCGCGCGTCCTTGATCTTGAACGGCAGGTTTTTCGTCCACTTCGCGCGCAAGCGATCTGACATGCCAAAAGAATTGCCGTACTTTGACAGGTTTGTGAGGGCTTCCTGGAGCTTGGGTCCATCTCGCCCTCGTCGAGCAGGCTGCGCCGCATCTCTACAATGATCGGCACGTGTTCGATACCGACGGGGCAGGCTTCCACGCAGGCGCGGCAGGTGGTGCATGCCCACAGAGTTTCCGCTTTGATGACCCCGCCAACCAGTGGCCTGTGACCTGGAGCAGCGCCATTTGGCCTGGTAGCTAAAGGGATGGTACGCTGGCTCAATAACGCCTTGAAAGCGAGTTGTTCGTCGGCATGGTCTCGCAAGTCGAGAATTAAATCGCGTGGCGAGAGCGGCGCGCCTGAAGCTCGCGCGGGACAGGCTTCGTGGCAGCGCCCGCACTTTGTGCAGGCATCCAGGTCCAAGAGGTGCTTCCAGGTAAAGTCGCGAATGTCGCGGTAGCCAGGATATGCTGGGGCGGGTTCCTCGGGTACGGGCGGCAGCGCCACCCCGGCCTTCTCGTCATGGAAGGTGAGGTTCACAAAATCAGCGAGGATATGGACCGCTTTGGAAAATGGTACATAGGCGACAAAGGCGAGCGCCAGCCCGACGTGAATCCACCACAACGTCACCCGGCTGATCGCTAACTGTGGAAGTGTGAAACCGGCGCGTAGATACAGCAGCGAGGTGATCGAGCCGACGGGCGACCATACCATAGAAGCCGGTTGATCGTGTGCGATGCGACTTCCTTCCAGGAGATAGCCGGTCAAGCCTATCAGGAAGAGGCCGCCGATGAATATGGCATCTCCGACCTTGTAGGGACGGCGATCGTAGCTTTCCGCCGGGCGATCTACGCGCTTATAGTTGAGCTTTGGCAGGCGAAAGAAGCCCCGGCAAATCATCATTGCCAGCAGGCCGATGAGAAAGGCGACGCCGAGCGTGTCCAGCACCAGCTTGTAGACGTAGTAGAAATCCCCGTAATAAAATTGCCAGGCAGGATGGATTGGGCGAATGATGTCGTAGTCCAGCGCGAGGATGACCGTTCCCAGGAAGAGCGTGATGAATCCCCACATAATCATGAAATGCCCCACTCCGGCGTAGCGGTCGCGTTTGGCAACCGTGGCATTTTGCGCAACCACCCGTATCGTCCGGGCTAATCGGCCAGGCAGGTGATCCAGTCGCATGTCTGGTTTTCCCCGCCAGTATTTGCGCACCTTCAGAAAAATGCCCAGCGCAAAAACCAGCGTAGAGATGGCCGCCAGCACATAAAAGGTCGCCTCCATGATCGGCGTAAAAAACTCAAAGATAGGCCGACCTGGAGGGGCCGGGGCGCTGCCCAGGATTAAAGACAATGAACTCGCCCATGTCATAGCACTGCTCCGCTTTCACCAGGTTATTTTGCGCGAACCTCAGCAATTCGCTCCGAAAGTGTCGGCACAATGTCAAACAGGTCTCCTACGATGCCGTAGTCCGCTACCTCGAAGATGGGCGCGCTCGCATCGCTGTTAATGGCAATGATGAGTTCCGCGTCCTTCATGCCCTGTAAATGTTCAGGCGCGCCGCTGATGCCCGCTGCCAGGTAGAGTTTTGGTTTTACCGTCAGGCCCGATTTGCCAACCTGTCGCTGCTTAGGGAGCCACCCGCTATCGATGATGGGGCGTGAGGCTGAAAGCGACGCTCCCAGGTTGTTTGCCAGTTCTTCAACGATCTCGATATTATCTTTTGAGCCGATGCCACGACCAACGCTGACCAGCAATGATTCACGCGTGATATCCACGTCACCGGCTTCGGGAACGATCAGTCCCTTGAAGCGCACGCGCCCCTCGTTCGCAGCGCCGAAAATGGTCTGGATAGAGGCGGGTTTGTCGGTGTGACCCTCCGTGGCCGGGAATACACCTGCGAGGACGGACACCAGCGTGGAGGCGCCCTCACTGTGGGTTTCCACCGCGATTTTGCCGCCATAAATCTGGCTGGTGGCGACGATCTTTCCATCTTCCACTCGCGCATCGCTGCAATAGGCGATCAGGGGCCAGTCCAGCGCGGCGGACAGCGCGGCTGCCAGGTCCATGCCCATAGAGGTGTTGGCGATCATGGTCAGCGCGGGTTTTTCATTCTGGAGCAGCGATCTCAACGCTTGCTCGACTCGTTCCGGAATAAAATCACGCAGCCCGGCATCTTCCAAATACAGCACCTGGTCAGCGGCTCCCAATTGCTCAGCGAGCGCAGTTGCCTTGTAGCCGAGTAAGACTGCAACTGCCCGGCCACCAAGCGCAGGCGCGAGACTGAGCGCCTTGCCAAGCATCTCGAACGTCACATCGCTCAGCTTGCCTTGCAGGTGTTCAGCGATAACGAAGACATCATGTTCAGCCATCATCAAACCCTCCAGATACATTCTTTGCAGTTGGATGACTGCGCAGCAGTAGACGCGCAGCGTCGTTTCCAACTGTCTTCAAAAGATTCCGCGCCCGCGGAGAATCTCTACGATCCTTTCAACGATTTCATCGGTGTCGCCTTCGAGCATCTCGGCGTGCTCGCTCGATTCTGGCTTGAACATACGCCGCACAGAAATGCCAGACCCGACAGTAACTATCGTATCAACCTCCTCGATATGCGATGTCTTCATGGCCTGGCGAACGCGGCTTACCGGGGCATAGCGTGGGGTAGCACGCGCCGCCTGGACGCCCAGCACGACAGGCAGGTCTACTTCGAAGGTGGCCATGATGCCGCCTGCATATTCCTGGCGAACCGTTGCGGTATGTGTCATCGGCTCGACTTCGATACCGCTCACCACGCTAATATGCGGTATGTCCAGATAGGTTGCCAGCAGCACGCCTACCTGCCCATCAAGGTCATCGGCGGCCTGCACGCCCGTCAGAATCAAGTCGTAAGGCTGCTCTCGAATGGCTGCCGCCAGCGCGCGGGCCGCCGTATGGCTGTCGTGGTGTTCTTCAAAATCACCGGTGATTTTGACCACACGGTCAGCGCCCCTGGCAACGCAAGTGTAGAGCATCTCATCGACATCGCCTGATGCAATCGCCAGCGCCGTGACTGTGCCGCCGTGCAGCTCTTTGAGCTGGAGCGCCTCTTCTAACGCGCTCTCATCCCACTCGTTCATTTTGTATTTCAGCCATTCCCGTTCCAGATCCGTCCCGTCTGTATTGATCTCCAACTCTTCGACAAGATCGGGGACCTGCTTCACCGGCACGATGATGTGCATACTGGTCTACTCCTTCTCTTGACATGCCTATGTAGTGGCGCGATGATGATTTTTGACGACCAAAGCCGGTCATGTCACCCTGAGCGCAGCGAAGGGTCTGATGCGCGACCACCGAGATCCTTCGCTGCGCTCAGGATGACAACCTGATCGCGTCCTCGATATTTAGCCGCGCATCGACTCATCGATCAATTCGATGATGTCGCGTACAATCAGTTTGCCTTCGTTGCCCGTGGATTTTACAGCATCTTCGAAACGCGAGATTTCGTAGGGGCAGCAGACCGCCAGTACGTCCGCGCCTGTGCTGACCGCTTCGCGCACGCGTCGTTCGGAAAGGCGCTCTGAGACGTGCGGGCGAGCGAAGCTGTCGAGCCACATGCCGCCGCCGCCACCGCCGCAGCAGTACCCGTTGGCCTTGCAACGCGCCATCTCGGTCAGTTCGATGCCGGGAATCGCCTCAAGCAGCCGGCGAGGAGCCTCATACTCGCCGTTGTGTCGTCCTAAATAGCAGGGATCGTGGAAGGTGACACGATACGGCAGGCTTTTCTTGAAGGGAATGCGATCCAGCAAGGGGGCCAGGAACTGCGTGTAGTGCAGGACGTTATAGTCCCCACCATATTTCGGGTACTCGTGCTTGAATGCATTAAGCGCATGTGGATCAGCCGTCACAAGCGTATTGAACTGGTATTTGCTGAACATCTTGATGTTGTGTTCGGCAAACATTTCGAACAGGCCCTTCTCTCCGGCCAGGCGTTGTGAATCGCAACTGCACTTCTCTTCAACGCCCAGAATGCCGTAGTCCACTCCTAACGCATCGAAGATGCGCGCCAGTCCTCGCGCAGCATCCTTGCCGCGTGGGTGATAGGCTGGATAGCACTCGACAAACCAGAGAATATCGACGGGTCGGTGAATCTGCGCCAGGATGGGGACAGGCACACCGGCATCCTTCGCCCAATCTGCCCGTTTGCGCGCCGGTTCGCCCAGCGGGTTGCCATAGCGAAAGGTATTCTCAAATGCCTGCGAAAGTTCGGTCGGAGCAGTGCCCGCCAGCACTGCCTGCTCGCGCACCGCGGGCATGATCTTCACCATGTTGACTTCTTTAGGACACACGCGCAGGCAGTTCGCGCAGGTGGTACACAGCCACAGGTCCGCGCTCTGAAGCAGGCTGATGCCCATTTGCGTTTTGCGGAAGATTTTTCGCGGGCTGTAGTCCCCCACGTGATCGACCGGGCAGACGGGCGTGCATTTGCCGCATTGATAGCAAGCGCCTAGCGACTCTGCTCCTTCGATCTGGGTGACCTCGTCGAGTTTGGAGGTATCGTAGTCCCAGATCACGCGCTCATCGAACATGCGGTTCCAGTGACCGGAGATATTCACGCCGTCCTGGATTATCGACTCTATTTCGTGAATGCGTTCGGGTTCGACAGCAGCCATTAGTTCATACCCTCCATCTTGTAGGTGCCAAGTAAGCGGCGAGTGAGTTCTGGAAATTGAGGAATCACCTTGTTGAATTCCTTTGTCATACGCATGCGCGTCACCGTGTAAAGGTAGACGACATAGACACAGGCAAGATAGACATCCGTGCCAAGCAGCCCGCGACCTCCATGCTGGAAACCTGCCGCCTCGCCCACGCTATTCACAAATGCTATGGCTTCTCCCACTTTCAAATAGGTCAATCCGGGCGTCTCTCCGTGCAGATCGTATTCGTTGATCGTCACCAGTGGCAGAGAACCGGTGTTGCGATCGGGTCCCACATCCAGCGCGTCCAGAGCCAGTAGCGCTCAAAATCCCAGTAGTGCAGGCACTCACCGGCCAGGTCGCAGCGCGTCGCCAGGTCAAGTGGCTCCAATTCCGTAACAAATAGATCGAAGCGTTCTGCTAGTGGCGTTGTGCCATGCAACAACCCGTTTACGGCGTCGCGAAAGAGGTCTGCATCGACCAGCGCCATGACCTGCGCGGCGCGGCGGCGCGTCGAGAATATCGAGCGGAGCAGCACGCGAAACTTGCCCTCGTCGAACGCAGGCAGCGTTTGCGGCGCGAGCACGTGTCGCACATGCTGGCTTTTGGTACGCAACTCCGCGACGATGGCCGTCAGTTCTTCCTCGGTAATTTTCTCCAGCGCCTCGCGCATAAATTCGAGCGCGCTGGGCGTGTCGACGATCTGACCGACTGTTTCATGATGATTGGAAGCTGGAGCCGGCATTGCTACTCCCCTCCGCCACCTGCTGATGACGCTACAGAGGACTGACGCATGGCTCGCCGCACGGTGCTCACCGCTTTCATAGCAGCCGTGCCCGCCATGGATATACTATCCTCGATATCTTTGGGGCCGGCAGCAGCGCCGGCGACGAAGATGCCCGGTACAGGCGAGGTGACGGTATCAAGGGGCGCACCGACCGTCTCCAGGAATCCGTGACGCTCGCGTGGCAGGTTCAAAACTTTTGCCATCTCGATGGTTCCGGCGCTCGGCACCATGCCTACTGAGAGAATAACCACATCCATAGGGATCTCCATAGGTCGCCCCATCGTGGTGTCTTCACCCTTAATCACCAACGAGTCGCCGCGCCGCAACACCTCGGTCACGATGCCGCGAATGTAGTTGACTTTGTGCTCCTCCTGCGCCTTCCAGTAGAGCTGATCCTCCCAGAAGCCGTACATGCGCATATCGATGTAGAATATGAAGACTTTGGCATCGGGGAGCAGTTCTTTGATCTCGATGGCTTCCTTCGAAGCGACGCCGCAGCAAACCTTCGAGCAATATTCGTTTCCCAGGCGGCGATCGCGCGATCCGACGCATTGGATGAAGCACACACGTTTGGGCGGCTGCCCGGTGGAAGGGCGCACGAACTGTTTTGCCTTCAGCATCTTCTCGGCATCGACGAGCGTCAGTACATCCTCGTATTCGTAGTAGCCGTACATCTGTGTTTCGCGGCCAGGGTCGAAATGATCGAAACCAGTAGCCACGATGATCGAGCCGACGTGCAATGCACGCGTTTCGCCGCTCCTGCTGGTCAGCGTGATTGCGAAATCTCCGGGGACACCTTCACCTGCTGTCACGCGCGTTTGCAGCAGGATTTCGATCAGCGGGTCGTTGCTCACATCGCTGACCATGCGCTGCATGGACGTTTCAGCATCCTCCAGGTGCGGCGTGAACGAGGCGTAGTTCGCGGTGATGGGCGTGCCACCCAGGCGCTCGCGTTTCTCCACCAGCACGACGGGCGTACCCACATCGGCGACGCTCCGCGCGGCGTACAACCCTGCCGGGCCACCGCCAATCACCAGCACAGAATCACTTGGCATCTGCATCCTCCCATGATAAAAATTGTTTTTCACCCCTGCGCAATCGATCGAGGTCTCCCTGGAATTCGACCCAGCGCGCTTCCCAATCAATGCCCATCTTTTCGAGCAGTGGACGGTAATCCACGCTGTGCCAGTGCAATTGACAGACGCGATAGGGGTGCGCTCCCATGGCCAGCGCTGCAAATTGCGCTTCCGAGAGCACTGGAATGCCAACATTGCGCCCGTGCGCCCGCGCGGCAAACTGGCTCTTGTCCAGCGTGGTCACGCAGCCGGTATCGTGGGTGAGCGTGACATCAGGGTTGGCTTCTTCTTTCATGCGTTCGATTTTGCGCAGCGTGGCAAACGAGCGCGTGAAGTCGCGCTGCACCAGGATGTGACGGAAACCAAAGCCACAGCAGTCAAACCAGGTAGAGTAATCGGCCACTTTCGCCCCCAGCGTCTCAACGACGGCGGTGATCACGGCGGTGCGCTGCCCGCCATACAGATCGGGGTCGTAGATGGCATCCTCGGCCACCAGTTTGTAATAGTGGCAGGCGGGGTGAACAGTTACAGTAATGTTGCTGACATCATAAATTCTGCGCTTCGCAATCTCAAAGCGCATGGCATGTATCCATTCGCTGTAGTGGACGATCTCCTCTGGAATGACCAGCGGTTTGCCCAGCTTCGCCATGATGTCGCGCACCTGCTTGCGCAGTTCTGGATGATGCACCAGCTGCTCGCGCGTTTCTTTATAGTGTCCGTAACTCGTTCCACAGTAAATCATGGGGAAGTAGCCGGTCTCGTAGGCCGCGGCGAAGTTGCGCGCGGCCACGGCTGCCTGCGCCGCGGCGTTGGAAGTGGCAGAGGCGTAGTAGTTCCAGGCCGTGCAGGAGGTCTGGTCGCGTGGGTCGTTGTAGTCCATGCCGAGCTGCCGGTGCAGCCAGAAGATAGCGGTCGAATAACCAGGAATATGCCCGCACTGGCCGCAGCTTTTATGATGCCAGGTGAACTGGCGCGGGATGTGCTTGATGCGACCGTACTTAGTCATCACCTCCGCGCTATCCTCAGGAACACGTTGTACGATCCACTCGCCCTGCGCCTCAAGCTCAAAGAGCTTCTCGCGGATATCTTCGGTGGGTGCATTAGCGGGATCGCGCTGAAACACCCGTTGTGGAATGGTGCCACGGGTGAGAGCGGTCACAGGGATAGGAGCTTCGCTGGTCATAATTCCTAGTTCCTCCATAGCGATCCTGGCTTGAGCGTCATAAGCGAGTGCAACCGTGTCGGGTGGTTGCTAGACGCTATAGCCTTTTTCTTCAAGAGCCTCTTCCATAACGTCCTGCAAAATCATATGCAGCCCCTCGTCAATTTCCTTAATCATGTCGAGGACGCCTGTCATATGCCAGATCAAATACAACTCGGTCAGCGTCTTCTCATCGACATCCCAGGCAAGTTCGGTGGTATGTAAGGTTTCAGGAGGCAGCGCGCGACGCCAGATATCAAGGTTGTCGGCGACATCCTTCACCTCCGGCCCCCAGTCGGGGAACGCGTCAGGCTGCAACATGTCGGGAGAGACCTGCGTCCCGGTAGACATGATCTTGTAGACGACGCGCCCATAGCCTTCAAGCGCCTCCTTCGCGGAGTGCAAGCCATTTTTGACCGCAACTTCGCGCATAATGGTAATCAGGCCACCCGGCGAGTTTCCTCGCGGGCAGCGATCGCACGAAAAGCACTGCGAGCAGTTCCAGACATCTTCGTTCATCTGCTTGTAAACAAGCTCGATATCCTCGCGGGCCACGGCCTGGGTGATTTTGCGCGGGCTGAAATCGTAGAAGCGGGCAGAGGGACAGGCCGCCACACAGATACCACATTCATAACACCCTTTCAGATAGTCATGAAAGCGCAAATCCTGCGTGACCTGCGTGAACAGTCGCTCTTTCTCTTCGTAAGGAACATCGCTATGTTGAGTCGTCGGTTGGGCCAATGGAACACCTCCACGTGGGCCTATGGCGCATCCCCGCGCCGTCGATGGTCTCAGAAAGAAATGACAGCATCGGCTTCGAGCGCCATATCGTTGAAGGCAGCGCCGCCGATCATCTCGACCCCGCCGATCAGGTCTTCGTAGGCGACGTTGTTCAAATCAAGGCTGGGTTGACAGACGTAGAATTTGACGCCAAGCTCAGCCGCCTGGTCGATGAAGCGGCGCAGGGGCGCGCCTTTACCGTCCTTCTTGGGGATAAGTTCTTCTGCTACACCCCGCACAAGCAGTGTAGGGCCGTTGACAGTGAAATAAATGCCGACCTCGATATCCATGGCCGCGGCGGAAGCAGCCAGGTAGAAGGGAGTGGCCGAGCGTTCAGGGGCTTCAACGCCATTGGTCTGGATATACAGGAGCTTTTTGTTTTCTTCGTCCATACGGCATCACCTTTCCCAGGAGAAGAGTAGCTAGTATCGGCTTCGCCAGCTTCCAGCCTCTACAGGCTTATATGCTACCGGTCGCGTTATTTTTTCTTGCGAATGTAGAACTTGAAGGTCTTACCTTCTTCTTCGATGCCTAGCAGCTCATTGCCTGTTTGCCTGGCCCAGGCGACCATATCAGCCTTCGAGCCGGGATCATCGGCGAGCAGTAGTAGGGTTTGACCTACTTGCATCTCCTTCACCGCTTTGCTGGTCTTGATGACGGGAACTGGACAGAGGAGTTTCAAACAATCGAGGGTGCGATCAACGTTGTCAACTGGTGGCATAGCTACCTCCCGGCTTGTACTACTGTGTACAAAGTTGTGTGATCTGCAATGCAGGTACGAACAATTAAGTGAGAGTGTGAACCGCCAATGCACATTCGAATTTTAGAAATTACGAAAGTATGCAAGTATTGTAATCGCTGTTCGTGAAAAAGTCAAGCCGACGAAGCAGCAAAAAGCATCGATTGGAGGGCAGATCCCACAACCAGCGTAGACCCATTTGGCAGCTCAGCATTACTTGCTGCCAATGCGATCTCTCTTGCTACCTGTGGCGCTGTCGGAAGTATGCCCGCTGCCTTTCGTCGCCGGTCAATCAGGCCGGGATGTATCCGATCAAGCAGTTTCGGGGCAATCGTTCCCTCGACGAGATCTGCTGTAACCACTATGAGCCGGATGCCTCTGGCTGCGAACTCGCCCTGGTGGGTGCGCAGAGCCTGCTCGCCCGCATACTTACTCTCAGCAATTGGCTCATAGGCAGACACTTGCTCCATTTGCCCGTAGAGATGCGCCCAATGACTGGTGACAAAGATAATCACGCCTCCTTGCTGCATGAGTGGAAACACCGCCTCAATAAACTGAAGTTGAGCGTCTCTATTCAGGCGCATGGGGTATAGCGGATCATCCGCGATCAGCTCTCGCTCCAGCCCTCCTGAAGCATTGAGAACGACGGCATCCAGATGATCGGTCCACTGTGCCAGAGAATGGGAAAGGGACGCGATCTCAGTGAAGTGGGTCATGTCACAGGCGAGAGCAAGGCCGCGCACATTGCGCTGCATTACGGCTGAAGCCACATGCTGGGCGCGTGTAGCTTTATTGCGAAAGGTGAGCGCTATATCATAACCACGTTCTGCGAGCGCGAGTGCTGTCTCAGCTCCAATCCCGCGCGATCCACCGGTGATGAGAGCGACTCGCTGGCTTTTGTGTTGCATAACTCTCTCTTCTGTTCTCTCCTTGCGGGAGAGGTTACTGGACAGCGTACTCGATAACGACGTCGCGCCAGCAATTCAAAGGGACGCCGACCAGCCTACTTTCTAAAAGCCGTCTTTTGTTCTCATCCATGCTATGTGTTACGATAGCCTGCTCAATTATGCCATTGTGGACGAAGAACGTGCCATCGATGAGCGCTCCATGCATACGAGCTTCTGCGGCATGGACAAACGCGTCGAGCGAAATCTTCAATTGCCGCATCGGCTCTTCTGTTTCCTGTGCATGGAGTTGCAGCCATGCCTCGGAGACAAGCTGCTCTTCCATCTCGGCGGTTTTTGCGCGTTCCGCCTCCGTCAGCGATCCGAGCACGACCGGGCGATTTAGCGCGAGGGAGTATGCGACAGCAAGGCGCATCTGAACTTCATCGGCTGATATGGGGGATGCAGGCGGCGAGAGACTGCCCCATAAGGTGGTGATGTGACGCTGCATGGCTTCGTAGGCGAGGCAGCGGAAGCCTTCCGACGGAACGCGCCAGATGCGCGCCATCATTTCGTAGTCAAAGTCGAGCAGGATATTACCGACCACGACCACAGCTTCGCCGATGCGTCCGCCGCCAATCCCCGCGATACGCCGCCCATCGACTTCGATTTCATTCCCATCACGCAGTTCGGCATGCAGACCCAGCTTTTGCAAAACGGCGACAGGCGCGCCAAGCAGCCGGGCATACACCTCGCTCACTCGATAAGGCAGGCGTTTGTGATGGAAAATACACTGGTAAAACTGCTGATTGCTGTCGAGATAGGTCGCGCCGCCGCCCACGCGCCGCCGGACGATGGGCAGACCTGCAGCGCGGCAGGCAGCCCTGTCGATGACGGCGCTCAATGATTGATGATAGCCGATACAGACATAGGGTTCCTGCGGGCGCAACAGGATGATGGTGTCGGGAGTATCCTCTGTCATCAGCTTTGCCAGAGCGTGATAGAGCGCCTGGGTCTGAATCCAGGGAACTGCGCCTAGCGCCAGCAGTCGGACAGGTTCGTTCACCGGAGCTTTCCCCCTCTAGAGGTGTGCGTGTTACAGACGACTATCATGCCAGATCTCTTCCAGGCGCATTTGCCGCCTGATTTGAAGCAGGTCATCCGCCATCGGGAGGAAGGGATAATCGCGGAATTCCTCGCCTGGACGGAACGAACCATAGGGACGGTTACAGGCCAGCTTCCCGTGTTTATCGGGACAGCCATTGGTCATGAAGGGCATTCCGGTATCGATCGCCACCTCTACCAGCATGTCGGAAGCGTCGATGCGTGCCAGGTTTCCGGCTTGATCGAACTCGATCAAGCGGCGGTCGAGGTTTTCCTGTTCGATCAGGTACTTCGTCAGTTGAATGCGACGCCAGCGATGGAGAGGAGCGCGTGGAACGTGCTGCATGGCCGTGCCGGGTTCGGGGTTGAAGCTGAACAGGTACATGGCGATCTGTTCTTCTTTCGCCTGGTAAAACAGGTCGATCAAATGCCGATCCGTCTCGCCAAGCCCAACCACAAGGTGGCAGTTCACTTTCATCGGGCCGTAGATGCGGCGGGCTTCCCGCACGATGTGCCAATGGTAATCCCAGTTATGCGGGCCGCGCGCCTTTTTGCCACGTGTCTCATCAAAAACTTCTTTGCTGGCAGCGTCCAATCCCACGCCGATAATATCGGCTCCCGCGTCCTGAATGTGGTGCAGGCGCTCAACATTGAGGGTCGTGGCAGAAACCAGCGCGGAGATCGGCACATCGCTCAGGCGGCGCACGCGCTGCGTCATGTCCACCAGGTCTTGGTAAGCGCGGTGATCCTGCACCTGGGCAATGCACACCCGTCCGACCTCTTCGGCGTGTTCGGCGATTTTCTCGGCGACCAGGTCGGTAGGATACAGGGGCCACGCCACGCGGATAAAGGTGTTATCCTCTGGATTGCCGGGACGCTCGCGCGCCAATCCGCAGTAAGAACAGTTGGCGTAACAGCCTTCGGGATAATTTTGCAAGAGATTGATACAGCCGCAGGTCGCCCCCCGGAACATGCGCCCCGTCTTCAAGCCCAATTGGATCGCGGCGGCCATCGAAATACGAACATAGTCCGGGGAAATTTGGAACTGCTCCGCCTGTTCTTTGACAGGAACGGTGACTTTTGCCATTGGGGTTCTCCTTATGAGAATTTCTCTGGACTACCACTGCACGCCACAGCAAGCATTGACCTGCTTTGTTTGCAGACCGCGCTGCCGTGCATAGGTTATGATCCCCTCGGCGGGGTAAGCGATGCCGTTGAAACCGGCATCGACCGCCGCGCGATCGGTCTGTAATTTGCTCTGCCCTGCCGGACGCGCGCATCCCAGCATCACGGGGGATTCTGGTAGAGTCACGCGGGCGTGGGCGAAAAATCTCATAATGTCCTGCACTGGCGGCGGCGTGACGTGCACCATCGGCGCATCGGAAAGCGGCATTAAAATTACCAGCACAACCGCGTGGTGGTGATGGCGCGCAATGATCTCCAGGGCCTTATGCTCGCCCCGCATCTGACCGTAGTGCAACCCCAGGATGATATGGGGGATAGAAGGAACGTCATAACGATCGAGGAGGGCGAGTGCCTGCTCGTAATCTTCGGTGGTGGTATCGGCCAGGTGGTACACATCGCGGATGGTGTCATTGTCGCCGATGATATCCATCATTGCGCCATCAATACCAACCTCCGCCAGCCCGGCAACGGTTTCCTCGTCGGGGATGCCCGGGTGGATGCGGATCGTCATTCCAAGCTCGCGCCGGACGCGCATCAAATCGGGGATATGCTTGAGGAGCGGCACGCGTCCTTTTTTGTTGCTGCCGCCGGAGATCAGCACCCCGCCCGCACCCTGGCGCGCCAGTTCGCTGCACATCTCAAAAAGCGAACCGCCGAACCTGGGCAGCGGAGTCATGCTCTTGAGAATGCTCATGTTGCAGTGGTCGCAAGCTAGCGCGCATTCCGCCCCTGTCAAGCTAATGGACACAAAGCTCCGGTGATCCTGGCCGGTATACTCGGCTGTTTTATAGCGCCGCAGCCCCGGAGCGTGAAATGTAATCTCGTCTGGAAAATGTTCCCGGCGCAGCGCGAAGGCCCTATCCATGGCCTTTTGCATATCCGGCTCGTAAGCTTGCTTCAGGCTGGCGGGTAGAGAGATGGTGCGAAGAGAATCCAGCGTAACGAAGACGTTTTCACTCATGTCGCCACTTTCTCCTGTGGATTGACAAAACAGCCGTATGGGTCGGAGCGGGCCGCAGACTCGGCTTTTTGAGCAGCGCGCACAGCCTGCTGGATGACCTCTTGCAATGCCTCAATGGGGAGGTTATTCAACTGGTTGGCATTCTCCGCATAGCCTGCTGCCAGGGTTTCGCGAACTTTTTCCGGGCTGGCCGGATGCCAGCGCAACCTCCCCTCAAGATCGGCAACTGCCCCTTCCGCCGCGAAAAAATCGCCGCCGATGAAGAGCGCTTTGATAGTATCGCCAGCCAGTGTGGCGCGCACGTCGAGCAACCCGGCAGGGGTTTTGATCTTCGCCGACCCGAAGGTATCGGGGATAGCCGTTGTCTGGTATACCCATGCTGAGGTGAGGTATTTGCTTTTTTCCAGCGCGTCGATGGCTTCCCGTTCCTCCTGCGTCAGATTTCCAGGAACCAGTGAGATGCCAAATGCCTTGCGATACCCGGCGGCAACCGCGTCGCGGACGGCATCCAGGGCGATAGGTGATCCAATTTCGCGCCGGATCGTCGTGACACGATTCTCGACAGTAGCAACGGCTTTATCGGTGATTTTCTCAAACGGAGTCTTGAGCACGCGCAGCATAAAGGCAATATCAAGATCGACCAGCAGCGAAGCATGAAACAGCATCCCTCCGGCGGGAGCGCGATATACGCCCAGCCCGGCCACTTTCCGGTTGTGGATTTCAATGTCGTTTTTACCCAGGAAGGTCGCCTGGATGCCAAACCCTGCTAAAGCGCTGATGATACCCGCCGAAAACTGCGCCATCAGCTCGCGGGCGTGGCGATACGAATCTCCCTCCCGGCCTGGAATACACAGCGCGACGCCCAGCTGATCCTGGCCCATGATGATGGCTCCGCCGCCGGTGGGCCGCCTGTTCAGCGGAACGCCGTTCGCTTCACAGTAAGCGCGGTTGATTTCGTTGTCGATATTCTGGAATCGACCGACCAGCGCGCAGTGAGAACGGTACGTATATAAACGCAGGGTCGGCTGGCTTGTTCCTTTCCCGGCTCGATGCGCCAGGCATTCATCGGCAGCCAATCCGTATGAGGCGCTCACGCCATCATCTTGAATTAAGCGCCATTCGCTCAATGTTCAAGTCCTCCAGGATGCTCTTCAATCCAGCGTTCCAGGGCCGGGCCATGCAGCAATGCAGTTGACTCCTGCTCCCACGCCGAGGGATTGACTTTCACCAGCCAGCCGCTACCATAGGGATCGGTATTGATTACTCCTGGATGGCGTTGTACTTCTTCATTAAAAGCGAGCACTTCACCGCTGACGGGAGCGACCAGCTCGTCAACCATTTTTGCTGCTTCAATCGATCCGAACGCCTGGCCGCGTTCGATGGGTTGCCCTGTCTTGATTGTGGAAACATAGACAATGTCGCCAAAGGTCTCAAGGGCCAGCGCCGTCAAACCGATGGTTACGATTCCCCAATCAAGATGCACCCAGAGGCGGGCCTGGCTTGCATAATGCAATTCAGGCGGGAGATGATACTGCTGTCTTTCTGTCGTCACATTGACCTCACTTTTTCACGGCTCACTTTTGAGCCATAGCGATGTATGATAGCGTGGTCGGGCCATTAGATGCATCTTACGGTACATCGCATGTGGCAGTAACTTTTTTCTATAAGCTAGTGGTTGTCGTCCGCGGGATCGTAGGAATTCATCCTGGTTCAAAATATTTGCAACATTTCGAATATTAGAAACAATGATAGTAGATATATTTGAGAAAGTCAAGTATATCGGTGTGATGGTTCCGTGATGCAGGTATCACCTGGAGTGACCCGTTTGTGAGCGAACAGCACTATGCTTCTCTTGTAGATACATCTGCACATGTTGTGCGAGAGCCTGGATGATACGTATGGATCTGTTGTACTATATGGAAGAACTTGATGTCCTGCGCAAGGTTGGTTTCACGTCTACAGAAATCTGCCGGTTGTTTCAGGCACGCCGCCGTGCGTCTAAAGGAGTATTGCTATGTTTCAGCGTATATTAGTCCCGCTGGATGGATCGTTTCGTGCGGAGCAAGCCCTACCAGTAGCAGCGCGCATCGCACGCGCCACAGGCGGCTCGCTTCTCCTGGTGCAGGTGGTTAGCCCACCGGTTGACTACAGCGGCGGACTCTCCCCCGTCCCGCTGATGAATGAGCAGGAGATCGAGTCGGATATCGCTGCGGTCACCAACTACCTTAGAGCCGTTATCACCTCGCAGGCGCTGGCCGGGATTCCCACCAGCATAGAGGTCCAGTTCGGTTTCCCTGCCCAGCAGCTCATAGCTGCCGCCGAGTCGCGCGGGGTTGACCTCATCGTGGTGTGCAGCCATGGGCGAACCGGCTTCACCCGTTGGGCATTGGGCAGCGTGGCCTACACACTCGTGCATCAAAGCACGGTGCCGGTGCTCGTGCTGCGCGAGAGCGAAGCTGCTTCACTTTTGCCGCGCTCGGATAAGCCACGGGCGCTTCGCGCGCTGGTTCCGCTGGATGGTTCACCACTGGCCGAGGCCGCGCTCACCCCGGCTGCGCACCTGGTTGCCGCCCTGGCGGACCCGTCCTACGGAGCGCTGCACCTGGCGCAGGTGGTCAAACCCTTTGAGACGACCGTAGCAGAGGGATTTGTCAGCGAATTGAACGAGGAGGCGCGGAGCCGCGCATCCACCTACCTGGCCACTGCGACACAACGCCTGCAGGCGAGCGAGAGCACGCTCTCGCTCTTGATCACCTCTCAGATTGTGCTTGAGGCGGATGTTACCAGTGCCCTGCTGACCCTGGCAGAGCACGGCGGAGAGGGTGGCTGTGACCTGATCGCCATCTCCACCCATGGCCGGGGCGGACTGGAGCGCTGGGTGATGGGTAGCGTGACGGAGCGTCTCTTGAACACCGTACACGTGCCGATGTTGATCGTGCGCCCACCGAAAAAGGGGTGAGGGTTAACTACACCTGTTGAGTACATACTCCGGTTGGAAGCCGTAGTGGTTAACCCGCGGATGGAGTACATGATGCAACCACAAGCAGCGCAGGCTCCTCTCGACGAGGAAAAAGCAGGCACACATACGGTTCCATTACAAAGGCTGTTCGAGCAGCTCGAGAGCGGCGAACAGGGGTTGACCGGTGCTGAGGCAAGCAAGCGATTAGGCAAGTATGGCCCCAACGATACGACGGGACTCAAGCGCACTTCTGCGGCGGTCCAGTTTCTGCGCCTGTTCGCCAATCCGCTGGTCGCCATCTTAATCGCTGCCAGCGCCGTCTCGGCGATCCTGGGTGACCGGATCAACGCCAGCATCATTATGATCATTGTCCTGCTCAGCAACACGCTTAACTATGTCCAGACCTCCCGATCTCAGAACGCGGTCGAGAAGCTGCGTTCGGGCGTCGCCCCTACAGCGAGCGCGCTCCGCGATGGCACCTGGCTCGAACTGCCGCGCCGCGAGGTGGTGCCGGGTGATATCATCCGGCTGGCAGCGGGGGACCTGGTGCCAGCCGATGGGCGTCTGGTCCAGGCCACCGATCTCCACGTGCAGCAGGCTGCACTGACCGGTGAATCGCTCCCAGCGGAGAAAAGCGCGGCTGATGATGTCGATGCCTCAGACAGTTTCGCCGATGCACACAACTGCGTCTTTCTTGGCACCTCCGTCGTCAGCGGCCTGGGGACCGCACTGATCACCGTGACCGGTCGCAACACTGCCTTTGGAGATATCGCGGCGCGGCTGGCCAGCCGCGCGCCGGAGACCGAATTTGAACGTGGCATCAAAGGCTTTGGTATGTTGATTATGAAGACCGTGTTTTTCCTGGTGGTCTTTATCGTCCTGGTTGGCATCGTTGGTCGTCACCAGCCATTGGAGACGCTGCTCTTTGCAATTTCGCTAGCTGTTGGTCTGACCCCTGAGTTCCTGCCGATGATCACGACCGTGACACTGGGGCAGGGAGCGCTGCGGATGGCGAAGCAAAAGGTGATCGTCAAACACCTGGAGTCGATCCAGAACTTTGGCAGCATCGACACGTTGTGCAGCGATAAGACCGGCACATTAACCAGCGGGGAGACGAAGCTCGAAGGGTACCTCGATCTCGCTGAACACGCATCTGATCGCGTGCTGCTGTTTGCCTACTTGAACAGTACCTACCAGACCGGCATCAAAAGCCCACTCGATGAAGCTATTTTGCAGCATGGCACGCCCGATGTTACCGGATATACCAAGATCGGAGAGATCCCGTTTGACTTTGAACGGCGCTGCCTTTCGGTGGGGGTACGATATGGGGAAGAGTATTTGCTGATCACGAAAGGCGCTCCCGAGAGCGTTCTGGCCAGATGCACTTCGTATGAAAGCGATGGTACATGCAGGCCATTGGATGCCGTGAGTGGCGAGGTACGGAACAAGTATGTGACCAGGTATCGCGATTTGAGCGCGCAAGGATACCGCGTGCTGGCGGTCGCTTATCGCAGGCTCTCACAACAAGACGTGTATCGCAAAACGGATGAGCGAGAGATGGTGCTGCTGGGCTTCCTGACCTTTGCCGACCCACCTAAAGCGGATGTTGCCCAGGTACTACAAGCGCTCAAAAACGATGGCGTACAGGTCAAGATCGTCACGGGCGACAATGAATTGGTCACGCGCCATGTCTGCGAACAGGTGGGACTCGCGAGTAGCAGGATCGTGCTGGGCAGCGAAATGGAGCATATGAGCGACCCCGCGCTGGCTCAGGTGGTTGAGGAGGTTAACGTATTTGCGCGCGTCTCTCCGGCGCAGAAGAACCGCATTATCATGGCGCTCAAGAGCCGGAAGCACGTGGTCGGCTATATAGGCGATGGGATCAACGATGCTCCTTCGCTACACGCGGCCGACGTGGGCATCTCAGTCTCTACCGGTGTCGACGTCGCCAAAGACGCGGCTGATATTATCCTGCTGGAGCAGAGTTTGCAAGTCCTACACCGTGGAATTCTCGAGGGACGCAAAGCTTTTGGTAATGTCATCAAATACCTGCTGATGGGTACCAGTTCAAACTTCGGCAATATGTTCAGTATGGCAGGGGCGTATGTCTTCCTGCCCTTCCTTCCCATGTTGCCGTCGCAGATTCTGCTCAACAACTTCCTCTACGATCTGTCACAAGTAACCATTCCAACCGATAATGTGGATGCAAGTTATATCAAAAAGCCGCAGCATTGGAATATCAAACTGATCCGTAACTTTATGATCTTCGTCGGGCCGGTCAGCTCGATCTTCGACTTCCTGACGTTCTTCCTGATGTTTCGGGTCTTCAACGCTGGCGCTATGCTCTTCCAAACCGGCTGGTTCGTGGAGTCGCTTGCGACCCAGACACTGGTCCTGTTTATTATCCGCACGGCGGGCAATCCGCTGCGCAGTCGCCCGAGTCGCCCGCTCGCCATTACAACGCTCTTGATTGTCGCTGTTGGCTGCGTGCTCCCGTATTCGCCGCTTGCCGGGCCGCTTGGATTCACGCCGCTGCCAGTGCAGTACTTTCTCTTCCTGGCAGGCATGGTCGTGAGCTACTTGCTGCTCGTTGAACTGGTCAAGCGGCGCTTGATGAAACAATATGCGGGCAACATTGGCCAGCACGCTCATGCGCAGCCTGGGCGCTAAGCATTTTTCTCCTCTTAATAATTTTTCTGGGATCAGGTAGGCGAGTAGAAAGAACAGGTACATGTTACAAAGCCTTGACACTCCCTTCACCGTTGCTTAACGCACGTCGGCTACAACAAAGATAGAAACGCTAAAAAGGCCCTCTATGCCAAGAGTCAAGAGCGGAGGAACCACAGTGGAGAGTTTAGAACAAGAATTCGTGGCCATGCTGTCTCGCTTGCCCTCTCCTATCACTATCACCTGGCGAAGCGGCCTTTATCACTGGCAATGCCTACAGCAGGCCGGTTCATCACGCCACCTGCCCGTGGCTGTAGAGGCAGCCCTGGTGTATCTATTGAGCCATCCAACCATCATCCAGACCAGCGGCGCACAGAGTGAAAAGGTTCTCAACGATCCGAGCGCGGCCCGTTAGCCTTTCGGTTCTGACCGCGCTCATCCAGCACTACGGGGGAAGTATGCCAGATAGCATCCTCGCTTATGCCGGGACTCGACGCCGGTAGTACGATCGACGGTGGTGCCAGAGGCGGTAGGTTAGCAGGTACCAGAGAGCCGCAAACACGATGGCTCCAATCAGCGCTTTGAAGAGCGGAACCCCGAAGATGACAGGATCGCCAGGAATGATAAGAGTCACCACATTCGTGACGATCCATATCCCCACCAGGGCTGCAACGATCGCCCCAATAATGCCGAAAGGGAGCCGCCAGCCTACAATGAACTCTGCCACAAAACCGACGAATGCCGCAACCAGCAAGTACATGATCTGACTCATATAGATTGCCAGATGAATGTTACCCAGGTTGATCGTGATGAGTGGAAGCTCACCTAATAGAGTAAACATCGCCCTCTCCTTTGCTTGTAGGTGTATGCCTGCTATGATCAATGAGGCACTCAGTTCATAGAAACACCACCCGCTTCTCTTCTCTACACGCCGCGCCTGCTCGTTTCGTCTCAAGCAGCCAGACACACACATGAAGTTGAGTGGCGAAGTAGCCGGGTTAAAAATGGATGGCAAGTGGCCGAAGAGGTAGGCGCGGCCTTACCTATTGCTGGACTCACCGCGCTCCGTGCGCTTGAAAGATGCTGTGCTTAGGTGTGTGATGCAATAAAATGCTCCAGTTCTTGAGCAGCGCTTTTACGTTTTTCAACGATTTGACACGCATAGCAACCAGAAGATACAATTAGATGTGTTCTCAAGTGGTTGAGGTGCAAACCCTCGCATGAAAATGCCAGTAGTTTCCAGTAGCATACAGTATAAGATCGGCTTCAATAGACCATGTTCCTTCCAATGCCTTCCCGTGTCCAGACGAGAAAACCGGGCGCTTCGGTATCAGCTCCGGCATCGCCTCGCCTTCCATCTTCTTACTATCCCCACCGGCGCTTGAGTAAGAGCATCAAAGTCGCGCTCGTGGCAAGCATGGGCCTTGTCATGCTGTACATGGGCGTTATGGCATACGTGGCTAATCGGGTGGAATTTTCGCCACCGTTACCCGTAACGCAAACCCCTGCATCGTTCGGGCTGAGCTATCGTGACGTGACGTTTTCCAGTAGAATCGACCACATAAGCTTGCGCGGATGGTTCATTCCAGGCATCCTCCCGGATGGACGATTGACCGCCCAGCGTACTGTGATTATGGTGCATGGCACAGGCTCCAACCGCGCCTCCCCGCTTCTGCTCAGCCTGGGCACCCAGCTTGCGCGTCACGGCTTCGCCGTGTTTGCCTTTGACATGCGTGGTATGGGGCAGTCGGCTCCCGCTCCCCTATCCGAGGGCTACTTCGAGCAGCGGGACGTGCTGGGGGCCGTCGATTTCCTGCGATCTGGGCAGCTCCCCTATCCAGAACTAGGTCGACCGCGCGCTATCGTCGCCTGGGGTGATTCGATGGGGGCGTCGACGGTGATCCTGGCAGCCGCCCAGGAGCCTGCCATCCGGGCTGTCGTCTCGGATAGCGCTTTCGCGGCCCTGGTGCCTGTTCTGCAGAGCGATCCGCAGTATCCCGGCGTATTTCTGCCGAGCGCGCTACTGGCGGTGCGCCTGCTCTATGGCGTCGATTATTACGCGGTGCGACCGGTAGATGTTGTGTCCCGTATTGCTCCTCGCCCCATCCTCTTCATTCAGGGTGCAGCCGACTCCATCGTTCTGCCCTCCAACATGAAAACCCTGGCGGATGCTGCTGCTTCTGTTCCTGGCGCGCACGTCCAGACGTGGCTGGTGAAAGGAGCAGGCCATATCGAGTCCTATAAAGTGATGGGGACAGCGTACCTCGATCGCGTGCTCGCCTTCTTCACTCAGGAGATTGGGCCAGATACAACGGGGGCCAGCTAGATAACCTGCTACTGGTAACATATCAGAACCGGCTCAGCCAGGCGGAACAGCCGCTCTCGGCCTCTTGAGTTGAAATCACAGGCAACACACATTGTAGCTAAACTATCCTGCGAGCAGCCGTGGTTGATTGTGAAGTTTTTCTGGCGAAGAGGGTGATCCTTACTTTGCTTGATACCTCAGGTGCGGATAGTGAGGGGTCCACATTTGTGCTGTGATGCGCCGTTCCAGCTCTTCGTGGGAGGTTGGCTCGGCTACGCCCGCCTGTTGGGCGGCCAAACCAACAGCCAGGGCCACGCGCCGCGACACTGCACGTACATTCTCGACCATGGGATAGAGCGATGCAGTCGAGGTCTGGCGCGCGGGTGAGCATTCGCTGAGTGCGCGGGCAGCGGCGATGAACATTTCATTTGTCACGCGCCGGGCTTGCGTAGCAAAGACGCCAAGCCCCATGCCTGGGAAGATGAACATGTTGTTGCATTGCCCGATGGTGATCGTTTGTCCATTGTACGATACTTCGGGGTAAGGGCTGCCGGTGGCAATCAAGGCCCGCCCATCTGTCCAGGCTATCAGGTCTGCCGGAGCAGCTTCGCTCTTGGAGGTCGGGTTGGAAAGCGGGAAGATAATTGGCCGCTCAACGTGCCTGGCCATTTCGCGCACGATGGTTTCCGTGAAAACTCCTGCCATGGCCGCTGTACCGATCAAGATGGTTGGGTACACGTGCGTCACCACTTCTTGCAGCCCAATCTGCTCCTGACGTGATGTGTTCCAACCAGCGAGTCGCTCCTGAGGCTGAGCATACGGCACTTTCTCTTGCTCCAAATCGTTGCGCCCGGTATGCACGAGACCGTGGCTATCTACCAGCCAGATAGAGCGTCTCGCCTCTTCTAACCAACGTCCCTGGCTTTCCATGGCCCTCACGATCTGCTCGGCGATGCCTGTTGCTGCCGAACCAGCACCCAGGATCACCACTCGTTGCTCGTTCAGATGCGCGCCGGTCACATGTACAGCGGCAAGCAAACCGGCCAGGGTAACGGCTCCTGTTCCCTGGATATCGTCGTTGAAGGTGCAAAGCTGGTCCTGGTAGTGGTTGAGCAGCCGGCGAGCATTCTGCTTGGCAAAATCTTCCCATTGTAACAGCACATGGGGAAAAGCGCGCTTCACCGCCTGGACAAAGGTGTCGACGAAGGCATCGTAGGCCGCTCCGCGCACGCGCTCGTGATGCCAGCCCACATAGAGCGGATCATTGAGCAGTTCCTGGTTATCCGTTCCGACATCTAAGATGACGGGCAATGTTCTGGCCGGGTGGATACCCGCGCACACCGTGTACAGCGCGAGCTTTCCGACCGGGATGCCCATGCCGCCTACGCCCAGATCACCCAGTCCCAGAATGCGCTCGCCATCCGTCACAACAATCACACCGACATCTTCAGACGGGGCCTGTTGAAGCAGCGTATCGATTTCATCCTTGTAGGGATAGGCGAGATACAACCCGCGCGGGCGGCGATACAGGTGGCTGTAGTGCTGGCAGGCGAGACCGACTACCGGCGTGTAGACGATGGGACTCATCTCCCGGATGTGCTCAGAAAACAAGTGGTAGAAGAGTATTTCGTTGCGGTCCTGGAGTGATGCCAGGAAGATATAACGCTCCAGGTCGTCGTCTTTGCGGCAGTAGTTTTCATACGTGCGGGCTAACTGCACTTCCGGTGGGGCGACGTGCTGTGGGAGCAGCCCCAACAGGTGAAACTCGCGCCGTTCATCTTCCGGAAAGCTACTCCCCTTGTTCAACAGAGGATTTTCAAGGAGCATTTGACCGGTGAGAGATACTTCTAAAACGTCACTGTCGATGTGATCATCATGAATCTCAGCTTGCATTACGTTCTCCTTGTTTTTCAGCATGACCTGAGCTCGGGTGTACGATGGCAGCCTCAGTTGCCATCGTACATCGCTTTCTTTGATAAATCAATGTCTTGATACCAAAGATGAAGGCTCCTATAAGATGCATCATGCGCGTTACAGTTCGAGTTCGGCGCTCATCAAATGCTCTTCTGGCGAATACTGGAGCCGGAAGCCGAGTTTCCTACAAACCGATTGCATAGCCTGGTTTTCGGTAAGGATGGTACCGGTGAGGCGTTGGAGTTTTTCGTCGCGTCCGAACTGGATCAGCCGGCGCAGCAATTCGGAACCCAGGCCCTTACGCTGGTACTGGTCGGTGACGAGAATGGCAAACTCGGCCTCATTTTCGCCATAGGCTTTGATCAGGCGACCCACGCCAATAATCTCGTGATGCCCGGTCTGCGAGTTTTGGTAGTCGGCGACGAGCGCCATCTCCCGGTCGTAGTCAATAAAACACATACGAATCAACTGATCGTGAGCGATGCGTTGGCTCAGCCCGAGCATATGCAGCCAGCGGAAATAGACGCTGCGGTCCGAAAGCGTTTCGTGAAACTTGACCATCAGCGGCTCGTCCTCCGGACGGATGGGGCGAAGCATGACTTGAAGACCCTCAGGCAGCGTCCAGGGTTGGATATATTGCGGCGGATACGGGCGAATGGCGAGTTTGGGCAGCTCATCCTCGCTGATATCCGGCTTGTGCAGTACCACCCGCGCATCGAGGGCGAGCAGCCGTTGCGGAGAGGCGAGTAATGGGTTAATGTCGATCTCCTTAATCTGGCGCTGCTCTACTACCAGGTAACTGAAGCGAACCAGGAGTTGCTCAAGTGCGACGAGATCAACGGGTGATCGCCCGCGCACCCCTTCGAGGGCGGTAAAGACACGGGTTTGTTCCATCATTCTTCGCGCCAGGGTAGTGGTGAGCGGTGGGAGTGCTAAGGCGCGATCTCGGTAGACCTCCACGAGTTGTCCGCCTGAACCGAAGAGGAGAACCGGGCCGAACTGTGGGTCGAGGCTACTGCCCAGGATAAGCTCGTAGCCGTCCAGCGTGATCATGGGCTGAACGGTCACTCCCAGGAAATGCTCGGCTCCGACTTTGTCGCGAACCGCTGCTTCAATGGCGCGGTAGGCGTTGCGCACGGCGTCTACCCCGGTCAGATGTAACTGCACGCCACCTACATCAGTCTTATGGGTAATCGTTTCTGAAAAGAGTTTGAGCACGACCGGATAGCCGATTTCCTCGGCACACGTGATAGCCTCGCTTTCGCTGGTAGCGATCCGTGTCTCGACAGTTGGGATGCCATAGGCGGCCAGAAGCTGCTTGGATTCGAACTCGGTGAGAATTGTCCGACCTGCCTGGCGGGCGGTTTCAATCAACTTTTCCGCCAGAACACGGTCAGGCCCGTCTTTGTCGAGTTCCAGTGAAGGCAGCGGGGTTTCGTATAAGCTGCGCAGGTTGGAACTGTAGCGCCACATGTAATCGAATACCTGAGCAGCGGTGTCTGGATAGGGAAACGTGGGGATACTTGCTTCATTCAAAATCGCATTGCCGTCAGCCACTACCGCCTCGCCCATCCAACTGGCAAGGATAGGTTTGTGGGTAGTCGTGGCGTACTGTTTCAACTGCTCGGCAGTCAGGGTCGGGTCGGTCATCGCCTGGGGGGTCAGGATGACCAGCAAGCCGTCGCTGTTCGGGTCTTGCGCTGCAATCTCAAGCGTTTTGGCGTAACGTTGAGGGTCGGCATCGCCTAGAATGTCCACCGGGTTGCTGTGGCTCCAGTGCGCCGGAAGCATCTGGTTGAGCGCTGCGAGGGTTTGGGGTGACAATTCGGCCAGTGTGCCCCCGGAACTTATCAAGGCATCGGTGGTGAGTACCCCTGGGCCGCCCGCGTTGGTCAAGATGGTGAGGCGCGGGCCCATGGGGCGCGGCTGCTTGGCAAGCACTCCTGCCATTGAGAAAAGCTCGTCGATGCGGTTGACGGTCAGCACCCCGCTGCGTCGGCAGGCCGCGTCGAAAACTTCATGACTACCGGTTAACGCGCCGGTATGCGAGGCTGCCGCCTGTGCCGCGGCCTGCGTGCGACCGGCTTTCAGAACGATGATCGGCTTGGTATGGGCGACTTCTCTGGCGGCGGAGAGGAAGGAACGGGCATCTCCGATGGTCTCCATGTAGATCACAATGCTTGTGGTCTGCTGGTCATTCCCCAGGTAATCAATAAGATCACCCCAGCCCACATCCATCATCGAGCCGATGGAGATGAAGGAGCTGAAACCAACGTTTTCGCTCAGGCTCCAATCCAGCACAGCCGTGCAAAGGGCACCGCTCTGGCTGAGGAAAGCGACATTGCCGGGCCGGGCCATGGCCCCGGCAAAGGTGGCGTTGAGACCGGTCAGCGGGCTCATCACACCCAGGCAGTTAGGCCCGATGACGCGCATTTTGCCCTTGCGCGCCTGCTCCAGGATTTGCATCTCCATCCTGGCACCTTCTTCGCCGCTTTCCTTGAAACCAGCCGAAATGATTATCGCCCCTTTTACACCCGCCTCAACACACTCGGTAATAATACCTGGCACGGTCGCTGCGGGCGTGACGATGACAGCGAGATCGACTTGCTCTGGCAGGGCGGTCAGGTTTGGGTACGCTTTGATGCCAAGCACGCTGGCGCGCTTAGCATTGATGGGAAAAACCGTTCCCCCAAACGGATTGCTGATCAGGTTCCACAGAATAGTGCGCCCGACGCTGCCTGCTTTTTCTGTCGCCCCAATGACCGCGACGCTCTTCGGCTCGAAGATAGCATTGAGTGGATGATGCTGCTTGTAGCGAAAAACGGTAGTAGGTGGGACTTTGCCGGGGGTAAGATCGGCGAGTGGCTCTTCTATTTTATTGATATCCATACGTCTTCAGTCCTTTCCTATCACTAGCGGTTGCTAGAGCTTACTCCTGACAAAGTCACATGCCGGGAACGTTGTTTGGATTGGCGAGTCTCTTACGAATCCATAGTAGTCACATCACCCACCGGCTCGCCAAGTTCCCGCGCTCGCACGACGCGGCGCATAATTTTGCCGGAGCGTGTCTTGGGCAGGATTAACACAAACTCTAATTCGTCCGGCGTAGCTAGTGGGCCAATAACTGTGCGCACGTGCTGTTTCAGTTCTTTGGCCAGTGCGTCGGAGGGTTCGATTCCGTTTTTGAGGATCACAAAGACCTTGATGTGCTCGCCTTTTATTGGGTCTGGCTTGCCAATAGCCGCCGCCTCTGCCACAGCGGGATGGCTGACCAGGCTCGACTCTATCTCCATCGAACCCAGGCGGTGGCCGCTGATCTTGATCACATCGTCCACGCGCCCTTGTATGCGGAAATAGCCCTCGCTATCCATCGTGGCGGCATCACCGGCAAAGTACACATCCTCGATGGTATTCCAGTACGTCTCATAACGAGACGGGTCACCGAAAATGGTGCGCATCTGGGCGGGCCAGGGGTGGCGTACAATCAAAAATCCACCTTTGCCCTTGCCAACACTCTGGCCATTCCTATCGACCACATCCGCTTCGATCGTGGGCAATGGGCGGCTGGCGCTGCCCGGCTTGAGCGGCAGAATGGGGGTCGGGCTAATCAGGATTTCGCCCGTTTCGGTCTGCCACCAGGTATCCATAATCGGCAGTTCGTCGCGCCCGATGTTCGTGCGATACCACATCCAGGCTTCAGGATTGATCGGCTCACCTACGGTGCCAAGCAGTCGCAAACTGCTAAGATCGTGCTCAGCAGGCAGCTCCTCGCCAAAGCGCATCAGGCTACGAATAGCTGTCGGGGCAGTATAGATGATTGTTCCCTTGTACTTCTCGACAATGCTCCAAAACCTATCAGCGGCAGGGTACGTTGGGATGCCCTCGAACAGAATACTGGTCGCGCCGTTCATCAATGGTCCATAGATGGTATAACTATGACCGGTGACCCAACCCACGTCGGCAGTACACCAGAACACGTCGTTTGGCTTGATATCAAACACAAACTTGGTGGTCGCGTACACTCCCACTGAGTAGCCGCCGTGGACATGCACTACCCCTTTGGGCTTGCCCGTGCTACCGCTGGTGTAGAGTATGTAGAGTATGTCTTCGCTATCCATTGGCTCGCAAGGCACGAAAGTATCCATCGGCACGTCTTTCAGCAGCTCGTCCAGATAGAAATCTCGGCCCGGCTTCATGGGCACTTCTTTCCCTATATGCCGGACGACGATCACCTTTTCAACGCCAGGTGTCTCAGCAACAGCCGCATCAGCGATGTGCTTGAGTTCGACAGGTTTGGCTCCCCGGTAGCTTCCATCGGCGGTGATGAGCAGCCTGGCTTCGCAGTCAATGATGCGGTCGCGTAGGGCGCTGGCCGCAAAGCCACCAAACACCACCATGTGTGGCGCTCCCAGGCGCGCGCACGCTAAGACTGCCGCAACCAGCTCGGGGATCATAGGCATATAGATTGCGATGAGGTCGCCTTTCTTCACGCCCAGATTTTGCAGGACCTTTGCTATCCTGTTGGTCATAACATACAGGTCTTCGTAGGTGATCGTGCGCGTCGATCCATCATCACCTTCCCAGTAGTAGGCGACTTTGGTGCGTGTAGGCGTTTGCATATGCCTATCCAGGCAGTTGTATGCAGCGTTGAACTTTCCACCCACGAACCACTGGAAGAAGGGCTTGTTTGTCCACTGGAAGGTCTTTTGCCAGGGTTCGAACCAGTGGAGTTCCCTGGCCATGTCGTCCCAATGCTCATAGCGATTTGCCAAAGACCATGTGTAGAAGTCCTCGTAGTTATCGAATCCCTTGGACTTCATGTACGCGGTTATATTGGCATGCTTCACTAGCTCACTGGATGGCGTGAAGACCCGATCTTCAGTCAAAACGGTATCAATATTCTCAAAACTCAGGCTGCTGCTCATGCTAAATGCTTCTCCTCGTCGTGTCTAAAATGCTACTTGAAATCGAAGACCAGTCGGGCTGGGACGCGAGCGTGCTCAACTTCCTCCATAGCCTCATTGACCTGCTCAAGGCGACGCGTCTCATAAAT
The DNA here is from genome assembly GCA_963731975.1 of uncultured Chloroflexia bacterium. GTDB lineage: Bacteria > Chloroflexota > Ktedonobacteria > Ktedonobacterales > Ktedonobacteraceae > CAVSXS01. The sequence continues at coordinate 1,257,584 of CAVSXS010000001.1, forward strand.
CACTTTCGTCCTCCCTGCAGCGTGCAGTTGGAAAACTTCCGCCAGGTCCAGGGGCGTGCCGACAATCGAACCGACGATCTTAATCCCATTGAGTACCGTCTCGAAGATCGGAAGCTGCATATAGTTTTCTGCCGGCATCGCGACGAAGACCAGCGTGCCGCCGCGCCGTAGCGCCTTGAATGCCTGCTCGTAGACGCGCGCTCCGACCGCCACACATATAACTGCGTCGGCCCCACCGAGCTTCTTGATCGCCTCAACCGGGTCTGTTGTCTTCCCGTTTATGGTGTAGTCCGCGCCGAGCTGCCTTGCCAGTTCCAACTTCTCGTCAACCAGGTCCACGGCCACAACTGTCGCGCCCGCTATCTTGGCATACTGTACAGCCAGGTGTCCGAGACCGCCAATGCCGAAGATGGCGACCAGATCTGATGAACGCGCGCCGCTCATCTTGACTGCCTTATACGTGGTAACGCCCGCACAGGAGAGTGGAGCCGCCTCTAAGGAAGCCACGTGTTTAGGCACTCGAACTACAAATTTCGCATAAGCCAGGGCATATTCGGCGTATGCTCCGTCGATGAAATACCCCGTGTCGATCTGCTGCTCGCAGAGTGTTGGCCAGCCGGACATACAATACTCGCAGGCCCCGCAGGCATAGCCGAGCCAGGGAATAGCGACACGGTCGCCAGCTTTGACGACGGTTACGCCCGGCCCAACCATTTCGACATATCCCACACCTTCGTGACCGGGGATGAGCGGGAGTTTGGGCTTGATCGGCCAATCTCCATGCGCGGCATGGATATCCGTATGGCAAAGTCCCGATGCTTCAATCTTCACGACAATCTGCTCTGGGCCAGGCTCCGGCTTTGCAACATCTTCAAGACGAAGCGGTGATTTGAATTCACGTACGACTGCTGCTTTCATGAGCGTTTTTCCTTTTCTAAACTCTCAAAAGGAGGGAGACTAGCCCCGGATGGGGCGAGTTCCCTCGTTTCTTCATGTAAGACTTCGTACAGGTGACTTTACAATTTGATGCAGACCGACTTGACCTCGGTGTAGTTTTCAAGCACTTCGTGGCCCATTTCCCGGCCCCAACCAGACTGCTTGTAGCCACCAAAGGGCATGGCCGCGTCAAACACGTTGTAGCAGTTGATCCACACCGTCCCGGCATGCAGGTGCGCGGCGAGCAGGTGTGCTTTGCTGAGATCTTTTGTCCAAATGCCTGCCGCCAAACCATACATCAAATCATTGGCTAATGGCAGAATCTCATCGAGATCCTTAAACGGCAAGGCGACCAGGACTGGCCCAAAGATCTCTTCCTGGACTACCTGCATCTCCTGCTTGGCGTGAGCCAGCACCGTCGGCTCAAGAAAGTAGCCCTGTTCGCCGTATCGATGCCCTCCACTGACTAGCGTTGCCCCACTGGCGCGACCAGCTTCCACGTATTCAGAAACCATATGCAATTGATGATCGGATACCAGCGGCCCCATCTGTGTCTGCGGGTCGAGACCTGGGCCGACCCTGATTTTCTTGGCGTGCTTAGCGACGCCCTCAACGACCTGGTCATACACGGCTTCCTCAACATAGAGACGCGAGCCTGCGCAACAGACCTGCCCCTGGTTGAAAAAGATGGCATTGGCAGCGCCCGCGATGGCAACGTCCATGTCCGCGTCTTTCAGCACAATGTTAGGCGATTTCCCGCCCAATTCCAGCGAGACCTTCTTGAGGTTGCCGGTGGCTGCATGCACGATCTGCTTGCCAACTTCTGTTGACCCGGTGATGGCGATCTTGTCGACATCAGGATGAGCGGCCAGGGCAGCCCCAGCCGTCTGACCGGGCCCTGTCACAATGTTCACCACCCCTGCCGGGAAGCCTGCCTCGACGAAAAGTTCTCCGAGCCGCAAGGCTGAGAGTGGGGTTAGCGACGCCGGCTTGAGGATGACCGTGCATCCCGCAGCGAGCGCTGGCCCAAGTTTCCAGGCGGCCATCAGCAAGGGGAAATTCCACGGAATGATCTGACCAACGACGCCGACCGGCTCTCGCAGCGTATAGGCAAAGTACTTGCCAGGCATGGAAATGGGAATGGTGTTGCCCTCAATCTTGCTGGCCCAGCCCGCCATGTAGCGGAAGAGATCGACGGCCAGGGGGACATCAGCCGCGCGCGCTTCCGTGATAGGCTTGCCATTATCCAGCGATTCGAGTTGGGCAAACTCCTCGCTATGCTGCTCAAGCAGTTCGGCGACCTTCCAGATGGAGCGTCCACGTTCTGAAGGAGTCATGGTGCGCCAGGGGCCGCCATCAAAGGCTTTGCGTGCCGCCTGCACGGCGCGATCGATGTCTTCTGTGTCGCCCTCGGCCACCTGGGCGATGATGCGGCCCGTGGCTGGATTATAGACCGGGAAGACCTTGCCAGAAGCGGCTTCAATCCACTCCCCATTGATAAGCAGCTTGTGAGGCCGGGCTAAAAATCGGCTAACTTCTGGTGCAATTGTGATCTCTGTATAGGTAACTGCCATGTTCTTGATTCTTTCTGCCGTTCTTCGTTGAAGGACTGCTCTGCTTTTAACTGACTATTCAAGAAAACTGGTAATTGTAAGCGCTAAAATAGCCACTACTCGAATACATGCTGCTCATAACAATGATACTGTTAGAGCGTTAGAAATGGCGTTACACAGGCGTTAAATGAACCAGCCGTGTTCGGCCTTTCCGTTTTGCCGAGCAGATCTACAACAAAGAGAGCGCCCCAGGCAGCGCTGCCCGATGCGCTCTCTTTGTTGTAGATTTCTTTGTAGGTGCTACTTTTTAGCAGTGCCTACTTTTGAATGGTCTGCCTGCTCAAGTTCTCGAAGCTCTGTTTCGTGGCTTTCTCCACGCCCTCGAGCATCTGTTTTGAGGAGGTTTCCACGCCCTCGAACATCTGCCTTGAGGTGGCTTCCGCGCCTTCGATCATCTGCTGATAGGCGGTGAACGGAGCTCGGAAGAGGTTCATGTAGGACTCGGAGACCTTTGAATCCCCTTGCTGTCCCCACTGCTCCATCAGGGAGCGTGTATCTTCCATGTTGCTCTTCAGCAACGCAATCGTACTCTCGACAATACTTTTTGTATACTTTACGTTGCGCGCCTGGATGGTGGCGAGATGCTTTGCCATCGTCTTGGTAGTGTGGATATACTGTTCTTGTACATCAACTGCCGTGTTTGTGATGGTTTTTGGTGTCGTTGTCATTATGTAATGGTCCTTAATTGGTGATAAGTCAGGGCATTTCACACGGTCTCTCAAGGGTGAGACTGCCGTGATCGTTTCCCTGGCTCCTCGTCAAATCGTCCGAGGAGATGTAGTGTGGCATTGCTGAGAAAATACAGAAGCAGGGAGTGCCGAAGCTGTAACTGTTGGAGGCAAGAACGTTGTTGGTGTTCTTCATCTTGTTAAGAGTATAACATAAATAGTATGGTTTGTCAAGTTAATAAAAAATCGTAATTTTATTATGAGTGAAATTGGTAGAGCTAATGCCTACTCGTCCCTGGTGGATGAGCGCCATCATCTGCGGTTCAGCCACCAAAGACCTGTTCACTTCTCCAGCACGTAGGTGCCCGGCGCTGGCGTGATGGCGGGATATGCGATACTGCCCATCGCTGGCGGCTCTCCCTGCTCACCTGCGCGAGGTTTGAGCCACGCGAGCCAGTCCGTCCACCAACTGCCCGTGTGTTGCTCGCCGCTCTCGAACCACTCGTCAGCGGTCTTCGCAGGCATCTCGTTCGTCCAATACCCCTTCCCCTTGCTCGGTGGATTGATGATGCCCGCAATATGACCGCTCCCACCCAGCACAAAGCGCACCTTCCCTCTGGCAAGCTGCGAGATACGCCAGGCCGATTTCCAGGGGACAATATGATCCTGCTCGGTGCCAACCGCGTAGATATCGAGGGAGATTTTCTTGAGATCAATGGGCACACCCTTCAGCACAATCTTCTTCGGCTTGATAAGATTGTTCTCCAGGTACGTATTGCGCAGATAGAACGAGTGGGCCGCGCGAGCCATGCGCGTGCCATCAGCGTTCCAATAGAGCAAATCAAAGGCAGGTGGTTCCTTGCCCAACAAATAGTTGTTCACCATGTTGCTCCAGATCAAGTCGTTGGCGCGCAGCATATTGAACATGGATGCCATCGAACGGTTCTCCAGGTAGCCATGCTCCAGCATGAGTTCTTCTACATACGCGACCTGCGGTTCATCGATGAAGAGCGACGTATCGCCAACCTCTGTAAAATCTTGCAGGGAGACAAAGAACGTGGCGGATTTGATCGTCTTGTCTCTTTTCGCCGCGAGATAGGGCAGGGTCATGGAGAGCAACGTGCCTCCGATGCAGTAGCCGACGGCGTTTATGTTGGGCGAGCCGGTGATCTCTTTTATGACGTCGAGCGCGGAGAGCGGCCCGAGCGTTAGATAGTCCTCGAAACTGATCTCTTGCATTGAGGCGTCCGGGTTCTTCCAACTGATCACAAAGACGGTGAATTCGTTATCCACCAGGAACTTGATGAGGCTGCTCTGCGGCTGCATATCAAGGATGTAATACTTGTTAATCCAGGGTGGGATAAAAAGCAGGGGAATTGCGTAAACCTTGCTGGTCGTGGGTGTATATTGGATCAGTTCGACAAGCCGGTTGCGGTAGATCACCTGACCGGGTGTCAGGGCGAGGTTGCGTCCTGGCGCGAATGCATCGGTGTCGGTCATTTTCATCTGCCCAGCCTTCAGATCGCGTAAAAGATGTTCCATGCCGCTTGCCAGGTTTTTCCCGCCGCTCTGTACAATCTCATGTAGTACCTGGGGATTGGTGAAGAGCACGTTCGATGGGCTGATGGCGTCCAGGAACTGGCGCAAATAGAAGACCAGCTTGCGCCGTTGTTGCTCATCCAACCCCTCCATCTCAGAGGCGGTCTTGAGCAGTGTTGTAGCAATAAGCAAATAGATTTGTTTGAGCGCATCAAATATGGGATTCTGCTCCCAGTCCGGGCCGCTGAAGCGCCTATCGCCTTTCTCCGCTGCGATCACCGGCTCGGCGCCATGCTCGCGTGCCTGGTAGGTGAGGCCAGTCGCGGTCATCACTTGCGCGTACTGTTGAACAAAATTAGTATAAGTGGCCCACGCGCGGTCCGGGTTCTTGACGGCATCGCGCCAGATCTGTTGCAAGGCGTGTAGCATCTCGGAGGGATGAAGAGCGATCAGTTTGCTGTAAGGATTGGCCTGCCAGAGCTGGTCAACGAACGTGAGCCAGGAATCTTTCTCACCTTCATTGGCCGGCTCAGTTGTTGCGGGAATGGCCAGGAATCCCTTCATGGCCTGCTCAATTAGCGTATTCCAGGCCTCGAAGGGATTCTGTTCGCTTGTTTTTGTAGCTGCCAAAGCGGTAGCTCCTTCTTTTGGTGAACTATCAACGACCGCACGGCAGCATAGTATCAGCTTCCAATGGCGTAGGTGAGCATGCCGGTTAGTGCTTTGGTGCCGTATTCGCTTTTTGATTCGCACCCACCGTCAACTTTGCCGCCTTCTGCATGTTCTCGATGCCCTGCTGGGTCGCTTTTTGGGCCGCATCTACCGTCTGCTGATAGGCAGCGAGTGGATCGCGGAAAAAGCCCATGTAGGCCTCCATCGACTCTTGTGTGAGTTGCTGGAATGCTTCTTGCTGCTTCTGGGCCTTCTGTTGCAACTCTTCTACCAGTCTACGCGCGCCCTCCGCCTGGCTTTTGAGTGTCTCCACTCCCTCAGTAAAGAAGCGTTGGACAAACTTCATGTTGCGCTCCTGGATGGCGGCGATGTTCCCCGACATGGCCTGATTTGCCTTGAGCATCTCCATTCCCTCGGTAAAGAAGCTCTGCATAAACTTCGCGTTATGCTCCTGCGAGGCAACAATCTCTTCCGCAGCAGCTTGACTTGCTTTGAGGATCTCCATGCCTTCACTGAAGAAGCTCTGCGTAAACTTCGAGTTGCGCGCCTGGGCTGCCATCATACTCTGTACGACGGCCTGATTTGCCTCTTGAAAGGATTTGATCAGCGCCGTTGTGGCTTGATTGACCTTCTGGTCTGCCATAGTGTGTCTTCTCATCTTTCTAGCAGTTATGTGCAATAGATCTTGCCTGTTCCTTGTCTTCGCTTTACAAATACGTATCACAGTATGGGCTTCACGGAAATCAGCGTTCGATAATCATCGCCACGCCCTGACCGCCCCCGATGCACAGGGTGGCCAGTCCGTAGTGCGCGTTGCGCCGCTGCATTTCATACAGCAGTGTGACCAGGATGCGCGTGCCGCTGGCCCCAATCGGGTGACCCAAAGCAATCGCACCGCCGTTGACGTTGAGCCTCGAGCGGTCGAACCCTAGCTCTTTCCCAACCGCGACGGATTGCGCGGCAAAGGCCTCGTTGGCCTCCACAAGATCCAGATCCGATACCGAGAGACTCGCCTTCGCCAGCGCGCGCCTGCTGGATGGCACAGGCCCCATACCCATAATGCGCGGATCCACGCCTGCTGAGGCATAGCTGCGAATGGTCGCCAATGGCCTTAAATGCAGCTCTTCTGCCTTCCGCCGGCTCATTACAACCACTGCCGCCCCCCCATCATTGAGGCCAGACGAGTTGCCTGCCGTCACCATGCCGTCCTTCTTAAACGCCGGGCGCAGCTTGGCAAGCGCCTCGGCGGTGGTCTCGGCTCGTGGCTGCTGGTCCTGCTCGAAAAGCGTGGAACCCTTTCGTCCAGGCACTTCCACGGGTACAATCTCAGCGCGGAATATCCCGGCTTCAATCGCATGTACCGCACGCTGCTGACTCTCCAGGGCAAAGGTATCAAGCTCTTCCCGGCTCAAGTGACTCTCGGTGCAGATATTCTCTGCCGTGATGCCCATATGATAATTGTTAAAAGCATCCCACAAGCCATCCCGCACCATCTCATCGACCAGTTGGCCATCATTCATGCGGTAGCCAAAGCGCGCCTTCTCTAACAAGTAGGGGGCCTGGCTCATGCTCTCCATGCCACCGGCAACGATGATGTTCGCGTCTCCCAGCTTGATGGCTTGCGCTGCAAGCATGACCGCTTTAAGGCCACTGCCACAGACTTTGTTGATCGTCATGGCAGGAACCTCGAACGGCAACTCAGCCTGAATCGCTGCCTGGCGTGCCGGGTTCTGCCCAAGACCAGACTGCAACACGTTGCCCATGATTACCTCATCCACCTGGCCTGGTTTGAGGTCGGCCCGCTGCAATGCTGCTCGAATACAAATCTCGCCTAATTTCACCGCCGACACTTCCGCCAATCCACCGCCAAAAGAGCCAATCGCGGTGCGCACGCCGCTCACAATAACCGCATCTTGCCATTCAGCCATTACGATGTTCTCCTTTTTTTAGCTGTTGAGATAGAGGGCGTCTCCATTTCCTACATGTAAATGCCGCCGTTGATGTTGAGCGTCTGACCGGTGATGTACTCCCCGTCGACAATCAGGTAGCGAACGGCGAGTGCGACCTCTTGAGGGGTGCCAACGCGCCCCAGGGGGATGCGTTGGATTATAGCCTCCTTCACCTTCTCTGGAACGATTTCATACATCTCGGTCTCGATGAACCCGGGGCAGATCGCATTGACGGTGACGTGGGAGCGAGCCAGTTCCAGGGCGGCGGTCTTGGTAAACCCGATGATGCCTGCCTTGGCTGCCGAGTAGTTGGCCTGGCCGAAGTTGCCCATTTCTCCAACAAAGGAACTGATGTTGATAATGTTCCCGCTTTTCTGCTCCGTGAAATAGGGCAATGCGGCTTTTATCGTGTAGAACACACTGTTCAAGTCGACCTGGATGACGGTATTCCAATCTTCGATGCTCATCTTCTTCATCGTCCGGTCCAAATTGATGCCCGCGTTATTGATGAGTATGTCGATGCGGCCAAAATGTTGAATCGTCTCTTCGATCAGCTCGGCTGCCTGGGTCGCATCTGACACATCAGCCTGAATCGCGAACGCCTGACAAGATCCAAGCTCATTGAGTTTCCGTACCAGATCCTCCGCTGGTTCCTTACTCTTGGAATAGTTTACGATCACATTCGCTCCACCTCGACCCAGTTCTTCTGCGATTGCCCGTCCAATGCCTCTGCCCGCACCGGTAACGACAGCAACAGCGCTATGCAATGTTCTCATGACTTCTCCTTGGGCCAGGGCCCTGACTTCTCTATTTCTCTATATGTCTTGTGCTCTTCTATGATACTTGTGTAGCGTTATGTAAAGCGTTAAATGAATGACCTGTGTCCGTCGCGTAAGCTGTCATTGGCCAGGCAGTGGGCTAGCAAGGATAGGAAAGCGAAGAAATAGTGGCGCGTGAGATCACATCTGATCATGATTGTGGAAGGAGACGCGCCTTCTTCCGCGGGTGCGATCACAGGTAACGTTCCTGGTAACGCTTACTTTAACGCTGACTGCTTATCATAAAAGTAGCCTGGCTAGAACAACATATTCTCATCGGAGGGCGATGGAGGGCGATTCGAAACGAACTGCCGGGAATACGAGCGAACCGTGAATTAGAAAGGAAGCAAAACTCTATGGTACAGCAACGCAATGCAACACTCCAGTGGGGGGTGCGCGCAATCGTTGTGCTTGCAGGAGTATGGACGCTGTTTGATCTCATCTGGAATGTCGCCGGACAAACTTCGGATGATTATTGGGGGATAGCATTGCTGATCCTCTTTGTGCTCGCACTGATTGTTGCTTTTACGCAATATGTTCAAGAACGGTCTGAACTCAAGGTTCAAGCTTCGACGGAGCGGTTTCCTGAGCCGACCATCTCGAAGTTTTTCCTGGCGATGGTATGCCTGGTTCCTCCAGCATGTGGTGCTTGCCAATGCGGGATTCTTCTCGTTCGTGATCACCTGGGGAGAATTTGCCGTGGGGCTGGGGGTCTTGTTAGGGCTACTCACCGGCATCGCCGCCGGATTTGGTGTCTTGATGAACCTGAATTATCTCCTGGCAGGAACGGTCAGTATCAATCCCGTGCTGGGCATGTTCGGGCTTTTCCTATGCTTCTCGTGGCGCGTCTGCGGATGGATCGGCGTTGACCGGTGGCTGCTCCCCGTGCTCGGGTTGCCCTGGAAACCGGGAACCTTGTTCCGAACTCAAGCACCACTTCCAGTTGTTCTTGCACTGCCTCCGGTAGTGCCTCCGGCAGTGCCTCCCGTAGCGCCTCCCGTAGAATCGCTCTCGTAGGATTTAGGGTGGCCCACTTTGATGGAGCCGGAAAACCTGGATGCTGATCCGATAAAGTGGTGCCGTGATCTCGCGGCACCGCTTTCCTGTGCCATGACACTACCGGCGCAAGCACAGCTCTGGCCAGGTGCGTGAAGAGGTGCTCCTTAAATAATCCCCTTCCACTCAAACGGTGTTTTGTGCGATAATAGACAGGTTCCAGGAAATAGTTAACTTGAACCCCTCTCGCATTCTTTAGTTCATTTATGTGGAGTCAGTTCTCTCCCGGTAGCATCTTGGATTTTATACTAGCAGCAGAGCGTGATAAGGAACATTACATGGGCGATTTACATCTGACATTACTGGGTCCGCCGGAGGCTCGCCATGCTGATCAGGTGCTGCTGTTCTCCACTCGCAAGGAGTTCGCGCTGCTGATCTACCTGGTGGTGGAAGGCCGCATCCATTCGCGTAAGAAACTCTCCGAGCTATTCTGGCCAGAAGGAGACGCGAAGCATGGCCGGGCAGCCCTACGCATTACCTTGCTCCATCTCCGCCATCTGCTGGGTGAGGGCAGCGATGGTTCTCCCATGCCCCTCCATCTCCTCGTCGAGCACGACACGCTTGGCCTCGATCTCACCTCCGCTCTCGATCTCGACCTGCATTTCATCCTGGAAGCTTGCGCGTCGGCGCGTGCCTCGACTGCCTCGACGCATGCGACGCTAACCATGCCAGAGGCGACGCATCGCAGCCTGCTTGCTCAGCTCCAACGCGCGAGCGACCTCCCGCGTGGCGAGTTCCTGGAGGGTTTCTCGTTGCGCGATGCCCCGGCCTTCGATGATTGGGTGCGATTCCAGCGCGAGTTCTGGCACCTGCGCACGAGTGAGGTCTTCGACCGCCTCTCGCAGCTGCAATTCGAAGCGGGAGAGCTGGAGCCAGCTATTGAAACGGTCAATCGCTGGCTCGCCCTCTTCCCTCTGCACGAGGACGCCTACCGGCGTCTGATGCGCTTGCATTTCGCAGCCGGAGACCGGGCTGCTGCCTTGCACGCCTATGACACGTGCCGGGCTATGCTGGCCACGGGCATGCAGACCGAGCCGACCCCGGAGACCGTGACGTTAGCAAACCGCCTGCGCGCCGTTGCCCCTCCTCGTCGCAGGAGGGCACCCACGCTTACGCCCACGCTTTCCCCGGCGGCCTTCCTCGATGGCCCACTCCTGGGGCGAACAGCGGAACTGAGTACGTTGATTAAGGTCTACCATGCCGCCCAACGAGGCCAGACGCAGGTCGTGTTCCTGGAAGGCGAGGTCGGCATCGGCAAGACGCGGCTGGCGACCGAATTTCTAGCCTGGGCAGAGACAGAGGGGGCAGATGTTCTAAGGGGACAGGCGTTTGAAGCCGGTGGGCAGTTGCCCTACCGGCCCGTGATCGAAGCCTTACGCCCGCGTATCGAGCGAGAGAATGCCCCGGACGACCTGCTTTCAGACATCTGGCTGGCGGAACTCTCGCGCCTGCTCCCCGAACTGCGCGACCGCTATCCCGATCTGCCTGACCCTGGAGGGGACAGGTCGGTGGCGCGCAATCGGTTGTTCGAGGCGCTGGTACACCTGGGCCAGGCTCTGGCGGCACGCACGATGTTCGTCATGTTCATCGATGATGTGCAGTGGGCGGATGCCGCCTCGCTCGACGTGCTGCATTACCTGGCGCGACGCTTTGTGGAGAGCGAGACGCCCGCGCTCCTGCTCCTGACGCTGCGTATGGGGGAAAGAGGTATGAAGCCCGCGCTTGCCGAGTGGCGAGCTGGTATGGAACGCGTCGTGCCGCTGACCCGCCTGTCGCTCGGCCTGCTTGCCAGCGAAGACATCCTGCGCCTGCTTCAAGCCTTAAGAGGCGAAGAGCGCGGGCGGTCGGCGGACCTGGAGCGCTTTGGGCAGTGGCTCTTTACCGAAACGGAGGGGCAACCCTTCTACCTGATAGAAACGCTCAAGGTCTTGCTCGAGCAGGGTGTGCTCGCCTCCCATCCGAACGGCGATGGAGGATGGACGATTGACTTTACGGCAGCCATGGAGCATGAGACGGTGGTGCGTGGGTTCTTCCCGCCCAGCGTCCGCGAAGTCATCGTGGCCAGGCTCGATCGCCTCACGTCCAACGCCTCCGCGCTGCTGGTAGCAGGGGCTGTCCTCGGCCAGGGAATCACCTTTCAGCTTCTGTGTGCGGTGGCCGATCTCAAAGAACAGGACGGGCTGCCAGCATTGGACGAGTTGCTGCACAGCGGCCTGCTGTACGAGGCGGAGCGCGAAGGTGAAGCAAGACGGCGCGTGACAGATGGGCGCTATATTTTCGCGCACGCGATGATCCGCGCGGTGGTCTACGCCGAGGCGGGCGAGGCGAGGCGCTCCATCTTTCACCGCCGCGCCATGCGAGCGTTGCAAGAAGCGGCTGCAACCTCGGCGGAACTGGCATACCAGGCTCAGGCCGCGGGACTGGTGGAACCGGCTTTCCGCTTCAGCCTGGCCGCAGGCGATGAGGCTATGCGGATGGTAGCAGTGCGCGATGCCATCACTTTCTACGAGCAGGCACGGCATCTGATGGCCGAACGATTATTCGGCACGCGAGCTATGCTTCCTGCGCCGGAGATCGAGCATCTCTACACCCACCTGGGGCGGGCATATGAGCTAAATAGTGAGTGGGAGAAGGCCCGCGCGATCTATACATTGATGCTCGTGTACGCACAGGATGCAGGCCAGTTAGTGATGGAGAGCACCGCGCTCAACCGCCTGGCGATCCTGGCCGCGCAGCAACCCGTCGATCTGGTGACCGCACAAACACTGCTCGAGGCGGCGTGGCGGGTTGCGGAGGCGAGCGGCGACCTGGTGACGCTGGCTGAAACGGAGTGGAACCTGGCACAGGTAGCGATCCATGCCTGGAAGTCGAAGCAAGCGCAGCTCCATGCCGAACATGCGCTAGAACGGGCACTCCTGATCGGTCTGCAAGAACTGACCGCGCGCTGCCTGTACACGCTTGGCTTGAGTTATGCCTTCGGCGGTCACTGGAAGGAAGTCGTCATATACGCAGAGAAGGCCCGAACCCTGTACGCTGCCATCGAGGATCAACCAATCGATGCCACAGGATTAGCAGCGCAGTTGACGTATGCTGGATTCCCGCCATCATGGCAGTTGACGAACCGGGCGATGGAGGTACTCTGTCTGGGCCTGCTGGCCCTCGGCCATGTCAATCTCGGCGAGCCGCAGGCAGGCGTACGCGTCGCGCGAGTCGCGCTCGACATGAGCCTGGAGATCAACAATGTATGGGTACAGGCCTACAGCGTGCTCAACCTGAATCACGCATTGTTAGAAATGGGAGAGTATGAGGAGGCGCTGCACGTCACGCAGAGAGGGGTGGAGTTGGCGCGCACACTGCCCAATACGACCCTGCTCTTCTTCATGCTCACGGTCCTGGGCGCTGCGCATCAGGCGATGTTGCGGTTGGAGGAGGCACGCACAACGCTCATGGAGTCGCTGGCCCTTACCGATGCGATAGCGATACGGTCGTATCAAGTGCTTGCGACCTCCAGGCTGTGCGCGAACCAGGCCCTGGCTGGTGACTGGAAGAACGCGCACGCCTACGCGCTGGAGACGGTAGCGGTACGCAACACCATCGAAACGTCGTTGCTCTTCATCGACTTCATCCGCTATCACGAGACGGAGGCCCTGTTTCAGGGCGGCGACGAGGCGTGGGCCAGGGAAGATGTGCAGCGCTTCGGTGCCTCTATCAGTTCCAATAGTAACAATCGACGCCATCGCCTGCCCTATCTGCGGGCGCTGGCGACCCAGGCGCAGTGGGATGGTGAGACGAGGGAGGCTATTGCGTATTTAGAAGAAGCGGCGATGCTGGCCCAGGAGATCGGACTGCCAGGAGAGTTGTGGCAGATCCAGGTGGCACTGGGAGAAGCGTACATCTCCAGTGGTGAGAAGGAGCAGGAGTACCAGGCGTTTGCCCGGGCAGCGGCAATTGTGCAGGAACTGGCAGAGAAGATGGGGGATGAGGCGCTGCGCACGAATTTCCTGGCCGAGCCTGCAATCCGGCGCATATTGGAACGGGCGGAAGCATCTTGAAATTCTCACGTTCTCGAACTTCATAACTCGACCGTCCGCCCTCACCTGAACCTCAGCCGTAGACTAGAAAAGTTGCGGTGACAGCAGGCATTTCAAAAGCTGGGCTGCGTGAAGGTGGAATAGGCTCTTACGCCGCTTCGACTTCGCGCATGTATTTCACGGTGGCTTCACCGTTTAAAACGAGGATTCCGTGCTGATTGGTGCATTCAGTTTGCAGCGTTACGATGCGTTTATCCTCGCGTAAGGCCACCACCTTAACGGTAACGGTGACAGTATCGCCGATGTGAATGGGAGCCAGGAATTTCAAGGTCTGACCCAGATAGATCGTTCCCGGCCCTGGTAGATCATTGCCTAAGACTGCTGAGATTAGCGAACCTATCAAGAATCCATGGGCGATGCGCTTCCCGAAAAGCGACCGCTCGGCATACTCCGCATCCAGATGGATGGGATTGCGATCTCCGCTAACTTCGGCAAAAAGGTGGATATCATGTTCGGTGATGCTGCGGGAGAGGACGGCTTGCGATCCGATTACTGGAAGCGGCACTAAATTCTGGGGGCTGTTACTCACCTATTTCTCTCCTTATTAGCCGGACACGCTGTTTGGACACAGAGGAAAACGCCAACCGAAAGGGGGCCAGGGACTGGTGCTTCCTGGCTTGCTCGACCAGCTCTTGCGTCAGAGTGCGAGCGCTGTCGGCGTGGCTCCTGAGTACCTCGATGCCGTTCTCATTGTTCTTCACTTTCTTGCGACGCTGTGTGTAAACACAGATCACGCTGTATATTATTAGCATCTATGTGCATTTTACATATATATGTTGCGAATGTCAAGTGCTGGAGGCAATATATCTCGCTCTAACTCGTCAATGTGAGTCCAGAGCAATTGACGCCGCTCAGGCCATCTGCTGCCGCCTCTGCCGGTGACACAAGAAACTTGCTCGTGTAGCGCATGCCGCCATTGCCATCGGGCTGATAGACTTCTGCATATTGAGGCGTGGGTGCTTGAAACCCGGGGAGTATGGTGACCGAAGGCACGCCATTGCTGATGGTGCATTTGAAGCTTCGTGCCCCCTCTCCAGCTAAACCGTCCAGGCCGTACTGGCTCGCCATGCCCCCGTAAAATGGCATGAGTTTGAGTTGGCCTTGACGTAGCTCAAACGCCCAATACCCACAGCCATCAACGCAGTCTGCGTAAGTCAGCACGATCTCATCTCCACCATTTCCATCTAGATCGTGCAGACCAAGGAACTGTGGATTCGTCAGGTCCTGGCAACCATCTACCACCTCCGAGCAGACCGGAACCAGATAGTCGATGCTCTGTCCAGTTGCCAGTACCACGTGAATGGTCAGGTTGGTGAAAGTACAGCCCAGGTAACTGCAAGCTCCTCGAATGTACGTTACGCCCACCTGGTCTGGCCTTCCATCACCATCCACATCACCCGAATGCACACCTAAACACAGGCCAGCACTCGCCTGACAGGGCGAAGGTAAGCTGCGAGCGACAATCACTACGTACTGGTCGCGGCTGGTGAGGATATCATGGATGCCCTGGTATTCGCTCACCAGGTATGCAATGAAGCCTGTGCCCTCGACCACGAAGTCGAGGATAATGCTCCAGACCGGAAAGGTCTTTTCGACGGCTTTCGTCCCCAAACACGCGGCCATCACATCTCCAAGCGTTGATTTGCCTTGCAGCTCGGCCAGCGCTGCATCACCGCATTCTGTGTAGTCGAGCGCGCTGCTGAGCAGCTTAGCGCCTGCCACCTTGGCGATTTGCTTCTCCCCAAAGCGCGTCAGGATGAACACTAGCGCCTCAAGGCCGGTTTGCAGCGAATACATCAGTTGCGCGCCAGCATCCGCCTCGGTTTTAAATCCAGCTTCGTACCCTGTTTGCAGGTCAACGCCAAACTGCGCCGTCTCGCCCGGTAAGATCATGACCTCGTGGTTGATACTATCCTCCCACTCAGCAATCTTCCCCAGGCCGATGCTCGGAGCGTCAACATGCATGACGTTCAAGCCTTTGTGCTGCGCAGCCAGCACATAGCGGCGGTTATTGACCGCCGTGATAGCGCGCTTGCTATTGGCCATACCAAAGCACCAGAAGAGGGTATCGCTGGTTGTTGATGCGATCGAGTAGCCGTCACTGCGAGCAGCGCTTTGGTTTTGGCAGGTCGGTGGCACGGCATTGACGAATAAGTTCGACGTCAAGGCATCCAGGAATTGCTTTTTGAAATCTGAGAACATGGCCTGAAGATCAAGGAGCAGCGGCTCGAAGAGTGACAGGTGGGTAGCCTGTACGCTGACACTCTTCCCATCCGGCGACAGGGTTGCTGCCAGCGGTGTCCACGGGCCGCCAGGCGCTTCAGCCGTCATAACGATCAGCTTGCTACCGGCAGGCACGGCGCGTGCGAGCGGAAGCTGGAGCGTGAGAGGTGAGTTGAGGGTGCCAGAGGGCACAACCTGGAATGTCGATCCGGCAGGCGTCGCCAGTGCGGAATCAAGCGGGGCTTGCGCGCGCACGACCGCAGCCTGCACGTTGGCGGGCACATTACTGCCCGAAACCAGCACGCCGCTGCCGATCGATCGCTGATTGGTCGCCACAAAACGTTGGTAGGTGTAGAAACCACTACCCAATACCACGCCAAGGATAACCATGACTACCAGGAGCACTTTTGCCCAACGCGGGAGTTTTTGTTTCATCTTCTCTCCAACCTCAATTTCTCCGACACTTCGGCCAGCAGTTCGTTCAGTTGTGCCAATCGTTCGTTAGATACCTGTCCTGATGGGCCGAGTTCGACGCGCAGGTGGTAGTGCAGGTTCATCGTGAGATGCCTCTCGACCCCCCCAGTCGGATGCCTTGAGGATGAACGTGGTGATGGCCAAGGATACGCCGAGAAAGAAAAGGCCCTGCTGCTGCCAGTTTTCGCTCTCGAAAGGTGCATCCCTGGCGCACTCGAAGCCGATGTAGAGCCTGTAGTGCTCATATCAACACATTAGAAACCTCGTAGAGTCGATTATAGCGGGTCAGGCAAAGCGGGTCAATAAGCGAGTACTCATGGGGAGATATCACTACTTGAAAACGGTAGGTCACGTTATGAATATGGCCTGGGCGAGGTCCGCATCCTGCAGATCGACGCCAACTAGATCGGCGCGTCTGATCACCGCTCGTCTGAAGCGCGCCCGACGGAAATCGGCGCCTCTCAGATAGGCCTCGTAGAGCAGCGCCTGGCTCAGATCAGCGCCTACCAAGTGTGCATTACTGAGGTCAGCGCAGCTGAGGTCAGCCCTGCGCAGGATTGCCTCCGTAAAGTTCGCCTCGCAGAGAATGCTCCAGGTGAGCGTTGCTTGTTGTAAGTTCGCGTGGCGCAGGTTGCTACCCCGCAGGTTCGCGCGGCTCGCGTTGGCCCCGTACAGGAAGGCGCCCCCGAGATTCACACCCTGCAGATCGGCGCTCCTCAGGTCGGCCCAGGCCAGAAAAGCGCCATACATGTCTGCTTGTGGTAGCCTGGCCTCGGTGAGCAGCGCGGCGTTCAGATCGACTCCGCCACCAATTTCCACCCTGCGAAGGTCCGCGCCACGTAAATCGACAATGATCCCCTGGTGCTCTCGCCTCCACGCATTCCACGTCTTTACCCCTTCTTTCAGCAAACTCACCTGGAGCTTATTTGCCATGCAGCTCACCTCCTTTTAGCAAGATGCAGGCGAAAGGAACAGAAATTCGCTTCTTCGCTGGTGTCCACAGTGTATGCTGCTCGTCTCACCGGGCGGTCACAGGTGAGTAGATACTCTCTCACAACGGTCACAATCGGGCGCGCCGTTCTGTGATTATCGCTGTTTGCGGGACAGTCTCCCTCAGTGATGTATCCGTGATGTTTGTCGCAATCCCGGTGATGAATCTGTGAGCAGATGGCGCTATGCTTCTCTGGTGAATGTATCTACGCGCATTGTACTTCAGGCAGGAGGGAAACTATGGATCAGTCAAATTATAAGGAAAAGCTGGAAGCCCTACGGCGCAACGGCTTGACCGACCTGGAAATCAGCCGCCTGTCTCATCTTCGGCAGCACTACGAAGTTAGCCCGATTGATCGTTCGCCTGCTGACCTGGCTCACCTGAAGTTCGCTCGCTGGCTTGTCGAGCATGGTCGGCTGACCGAGCAGTGACCGAGCAGTGAGCGAGGTAGCTGTCCTGCCTAATATCATCGTAACGCTCGAGCTGTGATGCAACCGTAAAGAAGTGCGCGTCAAATGTGACCGCGCTGAGAGGATCAACGCTTATCCTTCACTGTTAGAGACGAAAACAACGGGTCATGAGGAGCCTCCATGCAAGGGCAGATTCCCCTGAATGTGCTTTCCACACCGAAGCAGTTTCTCGAAGAGAAAGAGGAGTATCTATGACTACAACCACACAGCCCCGGGTCTACGTCGAGCCGGGCAATTCCGGCAGCGTCGTGATGGTGAAACCGCGCTACGACAACTTCATCGGCGGGCGCTGGGTACCGCCGGTCAATGGCGGGTACAGCCAGACGATCAGCCCCGTCACGGGCCTGCCCTTCACGCAGGTGCCGCGCTCCACGCCAGAAGACATCGAGGTTGCGCTCGATGCCGCCCATGCGGCCAGGGATGCCTGGGGGGAAACCTCACCCACGGAGCGAGCGCGCGTATTAAACAAGATCGCGGATGCCATGGAGGAGCACCTGGAGATGCTGGCGGTCGCCGAGAGCTGGGGAAACGGCAAGCCTGTGCGCGAGACACTGGCCGCTGACCTGCCGCTGGCGATCGACCACTTCCGCTACTTCGCCGGCGCCATTCGCGCGGAGGAGGGGCGCATCTCCGAAATCGACAAGAACACCGTTGCCTACCACTTCCAGGAGCCGCTCGGCGTGGTGGGGCAGATCATCCCCTTCAATTTCCCGCTCCTGATGGCTGCCTGGAAGATCGCCCCGGCGCTGGCTGCCGGCAACTGCACGGTCATCAAGCCTGCCAGCCCTACACCCTGGTCGATCCTCAAGCTCGCCGAGATCATCGGCGACATCGTGCCTCCCGGCGTGCTCAATATCGTCAACGGGCCGGGAGCGGAGATCGGCAAGGCCCTGGCTACCAGCAAGCGCATCGCCAAGATCGCCTTCACCGGTGAGACGACGACCGGACGCATGATTATGCAGTACGCCGCCCAGAATATCATCCCGTCCACCACCGAACTTGGCGGTAAGTCGCCGAACATCTTTTTCGCCGACATCATGCAGGCCGACGATGCCTTCTTCGATAAGGCAATCGAGGGGCTCGTGCTCTACGCCTTCAACAAGGGCGAGGTCTGCACGTGCCCGTCGCGTGCTCTCGTCCAGGAGTCGATCTACGACGCCTTCATGGAGCGCGTTCTGCCGCGCATTGCTGCTATTCGACAAGGCAACCCGCTTGCGCTCGATACGCAGATCGGTGCCCAGGTGTCGCGCGCGCAGCTCGAGAAGATCGAGCGCTACGTCAAGATCGGTATCGATGAAGGGGCGAAGGTGCTGATCGGCGGCGAGCGCCCACACCTCGACAGCGAGATCGCAGGTGGCTACTACTACAAGCCAACCGTGTTGAAGGGGCAGAACCAGATGCGCGTGTTCCAGGAGGAGATCTTCGGACCCGTGCTGGCGGTTACAACCTTCAAGGATGAGCGCGAAGCTCTCGCGCTTGCCAACGATACCATGTATGGCCTGGGCGCGGGCGTCTGGACGCGTGACATGTCCAGGGCGTACCGCATGGGCAGGGCGATCAAAGCGGGCCGTGTGTGGACTAACTGCTACCACCTCTACCCGGCGCACGCCGCTTTCGGCGGGTACAAGGTCTCGGGAGTCGGTCGTGAGACCCACCGCATGATGCTCGATCACTACTCGCAAACGAAGTGCCTGCTGGTCAGCTACGACCCGCAGCCGCTCGGGTTCTTTTAGAAGGGGGCGAGGCCATGAGTGAAATAGTGAAGGCCACCGAGGCGGCACGCGACCTGATCGCGAGCCTCAAAGCCCGCTATGGCTCGCTCATGTTCGTTCAATCGGGGGGCTGCTGCGATGGCAGCTCCCCGATTTGCCTGCGTGAGGGCGAGCTCCTGCTGGGGGCTGGCGACCTGCTGATCGGGGAGATCGAGGGGTGCCCGTTCTACATCGACCGCGAGCAGTACCAGCGCTGGCGCGAACCGAGATTCCTGATCGATGTCTCGACGGGCGAGGGCGACACCTTCTCGCTGGAAGGCCCGGATGGAATGCACTTCGTAGCCCGCACCGCGAGCGACGATGCCACCGGGAACGGGAGCGCAACCGTCTCGTCGTAACGACAAGTCGCACTCGGAAAGGAGAGCGAACCATCATGACGGAACTTCACCCTGTGAAGATCGGGGTACTTTTAGAAACACTGCCGGGGGAGCGGCGCGTCGCCATTGTGCCCGCCACGGCGGCCAGGCTAGCCTCAGCCGGCTTCGAGGTAATCATGGAGGTGGAGGCTGGCATGCGTGCTGACTTCATCGATAGCGCTTACCGGGAGGCCGGGGCGGCCATAGAAGCCGATCGGCAGAAGCTCTTGGAGGAGGCCGACGTTGTGCTCTCGGTTCAGCCTCTGCGTATCGAGGACGTGCCGCAGCTTCGGGCAGGAGCAGTCACGATCAGTTTTCTCCAGCCTGCTCTCCATGAGGGCCTCATCAGGGCGCTTGCCGCGCGCGGCGTCAGCGCATTCTCGCTGGACCTGTTACCACGCACCAGCCGCGCCCAGAGTATGGACGCGCTCTCCTCGCAGTCGTCGCTCGCGGGGTACAAGGCGGTGCTGATGGCTGCCAACCGGCTGGGCAAGTTCTTTCCCATGCTGATGACGGCGGCGGGCACCATTCCACCGGCTCGCCTGCTCGTGCTCGGGGCGGGAGTAGCCGGCCTGCAAGCCATCGCTACAGCTCACCGGCTCGGAGCTATCATCGAGGCTTACGACGTGCGGCCCGCCGCCGGGGATGAAGTGAAGAGCCTGGGCGCGAAGTTCCTGGAACTCCACCTGGAGTCCCAGGAGGGCGAGGGCGGCTATGCCCGCGAGCAGAGCGAAGAGTTCCTGGCCAGACAGCGCGCTTTGCTCTCCGAACACGTGGCGACCAACGATGTTGTGATCGCGACCGCTGCGGTCCCGGGTCGGCGTGCGCCGCTGCTCGTCGATGCTTCCATGGTACGCGGCATGCGACGCGGCTCGGTCATCGTGGATCTCGCCTCGGAGAGTGGCGGCAACTGCGAGTTGACCCGGCCCGGGCAGGTGATCGAGGTGGATGGTGTGTGGATCGACGGCACAACCAACGTCCCCAGCACTATTGCACAGCACGCCAGCCAACTCTACTCCCGCAACGTGACGGCTCTGCTCCAACTCCTTGTCAGAAACGGCGAGGTCATGCTCGACTTCGAGGACGAGATCGTCAAGGGCTGCTGCGTGACGCACGACGGGCAGATCGTTAATGAGCGCGCCCAAAAGCTCATGGGCGTGCCTGAAGCGCCTGTAGTGCCCGGTGTGTCCGACGTGTCCGACGTGTCCAAAGCGCCGGTGAAACAAGAGGTGTCCATATGAATAGTCTGCTTTTCGAGTCGCTCTATATTCTTGTGCTGGCCGGTTTTCTGGGGTTTGAGGTCATCCGCAAGGTGCCGCCCCTGCTGCATACTCCACTCATGTCCACGACCAATGCGATCTCCGGCATCTCCCTGGTAGGATCGCTCGTCGCGGCTGGGAGCGGTCAGAGTACAGTCAGCACTGTACTGGGAACGATTGCCGTGACCGCTGCTACCATTAACGTTGTCGGTGGCTTTATGATTACCGATCGTATGCTGAAAATGTTCCGGCGGAAGGAGGATGCACCGAAATGAGCGACTTCCTCCTTGCTGCCTCGTACCTGGCGGCGGCCATCCTGTTTGTCCTGGGACTGAAGGGGTTAAATTCTCCAGAGACTGCCCGGCGCGGCCTCTTCCTGGCGGAGATCGGAATGCTGCTCGCGGTGGTGGGCACTCTCCTGCACGGCGAGATCATCCAGTATCAATGGATTCTTGTCGGGGTTGCTGTAGGCTCGACCATCGGCGCGCTCATGGCGATCTATATGCCGATGACCGCCATGCCCCAGCGGATTGCGATATCCCACTCTTTTGGAGCGCTGGCGGCCACGCTGGTCGGCATTATTGAATATTATCAACGCGGCCTGACCATCGACCACGGTACGATGGCCGCATTAGGCTTTGAGGTGTTGTTCGGCTCTCTGACCATCACCGGTAGTCTGATGGCCTTTAGCAAGTTGCAGGAACTCGTGAAGGGCGCGCCCATCACTTATCGCTTCCAGAATGTCTCGAATATCCTTCTCTTTTTTGCGACGGTGGGCATCTTTGTCTTTCTGATTGTCCGGCCCGGTACGAGTGCGCTCTTCTACGCTATGGTCGCAGCGGGGCTGCTGCTTGGCATCCTGATCGTGCTGCCAATCGGGGGAGCGGATATGCCGGTGGTACTGGCGCTGCTCAACTCCTATGCGGGCCTGGCTTCTGCCGCCACCGGGCTGGTCATCTCCAATAATGTGCTGCTGATCGCGGGCGCGCTGGACGGAACCTCCGGCTTCTTCCTCTCGATGATGATGAGCCGGGCGATGAACCGCTCATTCACCAATGTGCTTTTCGGAGCGGTGGGGGCGGTGAAACCGGGGGCGCGGGCGCCGGAAGAGGCGAGAACGGTCATGCGCTACACCCCAGAGGACGCCGCATACATCCTGGAGAACGCCCAATCGGTGATTATCATCCCTGGCTACGGTATGGCGGTAGCGCAGGCCCAGCATGCCGTACAGGAATTGGCCGCGCTTTTGATGGAGAGAGGTGCCTCTGTGCGCTATGCCATACACCCGGTAGCAGGACGCATGCCGGGGCACATGAATGTGCTGCTGGCGGAAGCGAACGTGCCGTATGATTTGCTCTGCGAGCCGGAACAGATCAACGATGATTTCCAGAATACGGACGTGGCGCTGGTCATCGGTGCCAATGATGTGGTGAACCCCGCCGCGCGCTACAAGAAAGAAAGCCCACTCTACGGCATGCCCATTCTCAATGCAGATCAGGCGCACACCATCCTGGTTCTAAAGCGCAGTTTATCTCCGGGCTTTGCCGGCGAAGACAACGAACTCTTCTATGATAAGAAGACCATGATGATCTTTGGCGACGCGAAAGCGACGCTGACGAGCCTGGTCCAGCTCTTGAAGAAAACGGCGGCGTCGAAGGTAGGTTCTGTGAAAGGAGTGTTTTGATGAATATTGGTCCGCTCGAATATGTAGTACTCGGTTTCGAGGATGGGCAGTTCGAAAGTCTGGTTCTCCCCGAACTGAACGCGATCCAGCAGTCCGGCCTGTTGCGGGTGGCAGACATGCTGTTTGTCAGCAAGGCTGCCGACGGTACGATTGCCATGCAGGAGGTCAACGAACTGGACGAGGAGGTGCAGGCTGCCTATGCGGATATAGCGGATGATATCGCCGGCCTCTTTACTGCCGAGGACATCGATCGGCTGATCGGGGAGATTCCACCCGGCACCTGGGCGGTGCTGGTCCTGCTTGAGCATACCTGGACGCTCCAGCTCGCCAACGCGGTTCGCCAGGCCGGAGGCGCGCTCATCTCCGGTGGGATGGTCGCCCCTGAGGCTCTGAAGAAGGTCGGTCAAGAACTTGAGGCTGCGAAGGAAAAGGAGGAAAACCATGCCTAGAGGAGGATTTGGAGGAGGCTTCGGCAGAGGATTTGGACGGGGCTTCGGCATGCGGCGCTATGGTACGCCGCTGATTATGCCTATGGGTGGGTGGGGCATGGGAGGTTATGGCTCTCCGCTTTTGACGGGCCTGCTGGCGGGAGGTGTTGGCTACGCGCTGGGAAGCAACTCGGCCCAGCAAGGGGCGCAGCAGCCACCACCCTACCAGCCGTACCCATATCCGTATCCCTACCAGGCCCCACCCGCTGTTCCGCAGGGCCAGCCATCGAGCGTGGAGAACGCCAACGGAGGCAAGCTGGCGCAGTTGCAACTGCTAGGCGAGCTGCACGAGTCGGGCACATTGACCGACGACGAGTTCGAGCGCCAGAAGCAGCGCATTTTGAACAGCTAGATGCGAGCAGGGGATGGGCGCTTTGGGTGAGGCGTCCATCCCAGTGCGCCACAAACAGGCGTTCAGCTTTCGGAGCACGCGCTTAGCATAGAAGGCAGGTGCATACACATGTCAAGCAATATTGAGGACTGGGAGACCCAGCAAGAAGCTAAACGAGCAGTTGCTCGCAAGGGAGGCCCGCTCTCCTTCTTAGCCGGAGGAGGGGCAGCGGCTTCAAGAAGAGATCGTGAAGAACGACAAGTTTCGGATGAACTTGCTCGGGAGGCTCTGGAACGCCGCAACAAGGTTGTCGAAACCACCATGAAGGCCTTGCGCGAGGCGCTTTTCCCCGACGAGGTGTCACATTATCGCAAAGCACTACTCAAGCTTGACCTAACGCCCGAAGAGCAGGAGGAGCTGCGCAGGTTGTTGTGGGAAAAGATGGGATGAGCATAGTACTGGATGCAGCTTAAGAAGTACGCTATGGCAGCGAGATCAGGCCCATATGCACCTTGAGCGCAATGATGCGGCGCAGCGACTGGCGCAGGCGCTGCTGCGAGATGCGCCCCGATTGCACGGCGGCGGTCAAGGCAGTGACGACGGCCGCCAGGCGATCCGGCTCAATGGGGGCTTCCACGATGTCGTTGCCCGCCAGAATGGCCCGCACGCTGGCCTCGGCGATGGCTTGCGCCGGATCGCTATACCCTTGCTGCTGCATGAATTGGAGCAGCCCCTCCCCATCCATAGCATCGGTGATCACGACTCCCTGGTAGCCCAGCTGGCCGCGCAAGACCTGGTCGATCAGCACGGGTGAGAGCGAAGCTGGTGCGTTCGGGTCGTAGGCAGGGACCATCACGTGCGTCACCATAATCATCCCTGGTTGCTGCGACAGCAGGGCGCGAAACGGAGCGAAGTCGATGGCGTTCAGCTGGGCCTGGCTGTGGGTGATGGTCGGCAGCCCATAATCGGGATTGGCCGGGGCCGAGCCGATGCCCGGCCAGTGCTTCAGGGTTCCCTCAACGCCGTTGTGCTGCAAACCATCCAGAAACGCTCCGGCATACGTGCTCACCTGAGCGGGGGTCGTGCCAAACATGCGGCTCGGATCTACGGCTCCGCCCTGATACACATCGTCCAGCGGCGCCAGGTCGGTGTTGATACCGCTGGCCAGCAGGCGCTCGGCATCCAGTTGAGCCTGGGCGTAGGCTTGCTGCGGATCACCGGTCGCTGCCAGTTGCTGTGGCGAAGGCGTAGGGCCGTAATAGGGAGCAAGCCGGTCGACGTTTCCGCCTTCCTCATCCGTCGCCATGATTAACGCCTGCTTGGCGTGAGCCTGCAGGTCATGCGCCAGTTGGGTCCATCCAGAGAGCGTCGAAGGCATCAGAGTCCCACCGTTGTACTGGTTGTAAAGAATGACATTAGCGATATCCCATTGCTGTAGTGGCTGGTTCAACGCAGCGGTATAGCCGTTGGAATAGACGGCCAGCATAAGCAACTGGCCGATCTGTTGCGTTGGCGTCAGATGGTCGATATAGGTGTCGATACGGTTTTCCAGGCTGGCAGTCGGAGTAGACGTAGGGGCAAGGGTGGGCGAGGGAAATGGCGAGGGTGTGGGGATGGCGGCTGTGGTTGGTGTTGCTGTGGCCTGAGTGGCTGGACGCCTGGCCAGCTCCACCACAAAGACGCTTCCCAGGGCGAAGACAAGCACGAGAATGATGAGCAGGGCGCTCACCACGAACCAGCGCTCACGCTTCCCATGAGGGGGCCGCGGCGGTGGTTGAGGTGGTAGGTTGGTCGGAGGTCTCATCGATTGCGTGATCGCCTCGTGTCCATGGATGGAGTGATGCGCATCATTTTGTGTTCGTTGACGATCATAGTGGATACTCATGATAGTGTTCCTGAGAGCGAACAGTGCTCCTCGCTTTCCCCACGACGTTGTGGGAAATCCCAAGACCTTTCTAGAAAAGAATAGGATCGGTCGCTCCCAAAGCGATCACACTGAGCGGCAACAGCCACACAGCGAGGTCACAGTTTGCGAGTGGGTGGGGATCATGAGGTCTTTACAGGTACTTTATACGCTCGGTGGATGTTTGCGCAAATCCATGGTAAAATACCGTCTATCGCTACAAAGTGCGTGCGCATTGTGATTGTTCACGACCAGGCAGAGAAATGGCGCATCAACAATCTTGAGAGAGGAACGGCAGAACAGGATGGATGATACTACCGCTCATGATGATACTTATATCATGGATTTGCGAGGCGGCGCGGAGTATGCGCGGCTTATCGACCAGGATCGCAGCGTCAACGAGGCGGTGGGGAGTCTTTTCCCAATCGCTATCGATAGCAGCGCGGTGCATGATGTGCTGGATGCTGCCTGCGGCCCTGGCGGTTGGGCCCTGGCGGTTGCCAGCAGGTATCCTCACGCGCATGTGACGGCGGTGGACATTAACGCCACGATGATTAGCTATGCGCAAGCGCAGGCAAAAGTTCGTCGCTTGGATCAAGCTGCTAGCTTCCGGGTCATGGACGTGCGCAAGCCGCTTGAGTTTGCCTCCGAAAGCTTTGACCTGGTCAACGCGCGTTTCATGGCGTCGTTTTTGTCGCGTTTGGAGTGGCCGAGCGTGGTGAACGAGTTCGCGCGCGTCGCCCGAAAGGGCGGCCATATCGTGCTAACGGAAAGCGATGTCGCGGGAGAAACATCCAGTGCGTCGTTCAGAGAAGCGCTGCGCCTGGTAAGCGAGGCTATGAAGCTGGCGAATCTGTATTCTGAAGCGGGCGTGCGCGTCACTCAGTCGCTAGAACAGTTGTTAGCGAATGCGGGCTGCCGCGAGATACAGCAGACCTGGCATCGCCTGGATTACTCTCTCGGCACGCCTGCGCATCGCGCCATTTGTGAAATCACCATAACCGGTTTGCAACTGGCGCAGCCCTTTCTGTTGGGTACTAAAGTTGCTTCACAAGAGCATTTGAATGCCCTTATACATCAAATGGAAATCGATATGTTGAGCGAGGGCTTTCAATCGTTCTGGGACTTTCTGACGGTGTGGGGAACCGTTTCTTAGAACCTGTAGTGGATCCGAAATCTTGGGTCTCCGTCATCTTCGATACCCTTCTGATTCTGCGTACATTCAGAGTATTCATCCTTCCGTGCTGATTGAAATGTGGAATAGCGCTATGATTTCGCGTCCCAAGCTGTTTTCTGTACAAACGTGCCTGTACCTTTGCATAGCTCTTGCGCTTATTTCTTTCATCCTTCCCATTCGAGCAGCAGCACGTACAGCGCGAGCGGCACAGGCGCAGGGTAAGCCTGTAGTGGAACCGACTTTGCAACTCGATGTCGGTTTCGATGGCATGGCGCGGTTGGACTATTGGACACCTGCGCGCATTACCTTGCAGAATGATGGACCCGATTTTTCAGGTGTACTCTCCGCAACGACGTACAGCGGTCCGGCGCGTTCGTTAGTGGCGTTGCCCTGGCGTTATAGCGAGCAAGTGCATGTGCCGCATGGCGCGCGGCAGCAGGTTGCTATGCTCGTCCCTTTTTACGAGAACCCGACCGAGCCGACGGGTGTGGTCGCCACGCTCAGCGATAGCGCGGGCAAAGTTGTCGCGACCCAGAGCGTCACTCCATCAACGTTAGATCTGAACTGGCTGCTGATCGGCATCCTCTCCGGCCAGACCGCGCAGTCGGCAGGCTTCGCGCCGCTCAACAACATCACGCCTCCAGATTCGCGCCTCTCGGTCGGGACTGTCTCGTTGGACGCGACCACTTTCCCGGATACGGCGGAAGTGCTCAGCAATTTCGATATGCTGGTACTTGACGACTTCAACACGCGCTCGCTCGACCCGGCGCAGCTTGCTGCCTTACAGACCTGGGTCAATCGGGGCGGTTCTTTAATCGAAATCGGCGGTGCTGACTGGCAGCGCACGCTCGCTGCGCTTCCAGCGCCCCTGCTGCCGGTAGCTGTGACGGGGACAGCCATGCTGCCAGCCGGAACGAACCTGCTGCCCACCGGCGCTCCATCCATCGCGGATACCGGGCAGGCGTCCGCGCCAGGCTCTTTGCGGCAGCCTGTGCCGATCAGCGCGGCGGCGCTTCCTGCCGCAAACGACACGAGAAGGCAGGCTTTTTCCAGCATTGAGGCGGCGCTATCCTCCGCTTCGTCGCCGCTCATCGTGCAGGCGCACCAGGGCCAGGGGAACGTCATCTACCTGGCCTTCGACCCGCTCGTCGCGCCCCTGGCGAGCTGGCCTGGAACGCTTGCGCTCTGGAAGGGACTCCTCATACGAGGTCTGGGCGATCAGTGGCTTTTGCCTGCTAATCCCCGCTATGGCAGCGGTCCAGGCGCGTTGAACCTGCGCGGTGGCCTGTTCTCGGTGCTGCAACCCGGCACGCAGTTCCCCTTGTGGGCGCTGATCTTCCTGGCATTCGGTTACATCTTGCTGCTTGGTCCGGTGCGCTATCTCCTGCTCAAACGCTTGAAGCGACCTCGTTGGAGCTGGCGCATCGTACTGGCCGCCATCACAGTCTTCTCGCTGCTCACCTACGGGCTGGCTTCCTACCAGAAAGGGGCAACCTACAACAGTATCTCACTCATCCAGGTCAACCAGGGCGGCGGCTACGAGCATGTCACGACGTACTTCGACGTGTTCAATCCCGGCCAGGGCGACATCACGATGCAATTCCCATCGCGCATCCTGGCGCAGCCGATTACGATCCAGCCGTTTCAAATTGATGATCGCGTGGCAAGCAATGACTACCACATCAACTTTACTCTCGCTCAGGATGGAACCACCGTAAACCTGCCGGACGCGGGAAACTGGACGCTCAACCCCATCGTCTCCGTGACAGATCAAAGCGCGAGCGGCGGCATACTCTCGCACCTGTCGATTCGAGGCGGCTCCCTGATAGGGACGCTGACGAATACATTGCCTGCATCGCTGAGCGATGTCTACGTGCTGATAGCGCACAGTTATGTCTCACTTGGCCAGCTTCCTGCCGGTCAGAGCGCGCAAGTCAACGCTCCGCTGCGCGCCGCTCAGCCGGGCAGCACGCTTGCCGACCAGATCGCAAAGGACAATCGCCTCGCCGTTCCATATTTCCCCTACGATGCCAATGCTCAGCCGGTAAGTGATTTCCAGCGTCATCTCGCCATGCTAAGCGCGCTGAGCGGCGAAGGGTACGCCTATGAACCCTGCGGCGGCCCATGCAGCACCTACGCCTCCGTGAGTGAGCATATCATCACGGCACAGCCCTTCGGCGCGGCACCGGTTAAGCCGTTGGATGCCAATGATCCACTGCTCATATCGGGCGCACCGGCTACGTTGATCGGTTGGGCAGGCCAGTCTGGGAGCGCCATCAACGAGACCGATAGCGCGACCATCGGCGGAACTGCTATGCGCGGCACACGCGATAACCTGTTCCAGATTCCCCTCGCTCTCAACTTCTCTGGACTCCAGAATCTCCCTGCGGGGCTGATCTCTGGCCAGGTCGTGAATGTGCAAGACGGCGCGGGCAGTGGCGGGAGCAGCGCGCAAATCACGGCTCCCGGCGTCTATAGCCTGCCACCGGGCAGTATCACCTTCGAAATGACCGTACCCGGCGCGGCGAACGGTGAACTGAGCGCACAGGCGAACACGCTCAACAACCTGGAGATCATCGAGCCACTGCTCAACTCGTCACCGGGGGTAAAGGGAGCTATTGCAGCGAGTGTCCGTATGTATAATTGGAATACGAATACCTGGGATAGCGTTGCGCTCAACAATGGCACATTTATTACAACCAGGACAAGCGACTACTTGAGCGCGGATGGGCGCGTGTTGATGCAGGTGGTCAACAGGGATGCCGCCCAGGGAATACTGTTGCTGGAAAAACCGTCATTAAACCTGAATGTTGCCGCCGGGTGAATATGGAAAAGGATAAGGGTAAGATGAAAGGAACCCAACGCCGGGTACCCACAAGGGGTATCCGGGGAAGGCGGGGTTGGGTGCGGGCGTTTGTTGCCGCGCTTTGCTTCGTGCTGCTCTTCACCATCTTCCCATCTCACGCCCTCGCGTCCACATCCAGTATCCCCACGTTTCAGGTAGATGCTGGCTTCCAGACGCGCTACCGCGATGGCAACTGGGTTCCGGTGCGGGTGACGCTGAGCAACAACGGGCCGGATTTTAGCGGCACGATTTCCGTTGAGGCGATTGCGCCCTCGTACCTGGGGCAAAGCAACACGCTTTCGTCATCGTCTTACGCGGCGGCTATCACACTGCCACAAGGCTCACAGAAGCGGGTGACGCTCATGATTCCGCTGTATTACTCCGTGCAGGGTATTACAGTGAAGCTGCTCGACAGTAGCGGCAATATGGTGAGGTCGCAAACTACTACACTCGACCCTTTGCAACCCGGTGACGTGCTGATTGGTGTGCTATCTGATACGACATCAGGCTTTGGGCCGCTCAATGCCGTTGCGCTGCCCAATCAGAGCGGCTCGGTCGCCATCCAGTTTCTGGACGCGGGCACGCTGCCTACGATACCGGCACTCCTCCAGAATTTTGATGTGATCGTACTCGATAACTTTACGAGCGGTACGTTGAACGCTGTGCAGCTGAGCGCGTTGCAAACCTGGGTGCAGCGCGGCGGCACGCTGATCCTGGTTGGCGGTCCAGAATGGCGGCGTACCCTGGGCGCACTCCCGGCCAGCCTGGTGCCGGTGACGATACAGGGTACAACGACGCTTCCGGCCAGAACAACGCTGCTGCCCACCGGCTCGCCAGGGACGGAACAGAGCATCGAGAACAACGCCAGCGTGCCATCCGTGCCATCGCCTGTGACCATCAGCGTAGCGAGCGCGCAGAGCATGGGCGGCGCGACTATCCTCGCGTCTCATGGGACACCACTTGTCGTACAGGCACAGCAGGGGCAGGGCAAGGTACTCTACCTGGCCTATGACCCGACGTTGCAACCTCTACTCGCGTGGCCGGGGGTAGGCTCGATGTGGGAGGGTCTCCTGCAACGCGGCCTGGGCGATCACCTGCTGGCACATGCCAACAGCTCTGGAAGCTTCAACGTATCCGAACAGCCGCTGTTGTCTTACCGCATGAGCACGTTTTTACAGTTGCTGCTGCCGGACACGCTGCCCTCCCCGTGGTGGGCGCTGGCCATCGTCTTCATCGCTTTTCTGCTGGTCATCGGCCCGCTGCGTTACCTGCTCGTCGCCTGGCTGAAACGCCGTGATTGGAGCTGGCGCATCATCCTGAGCAGCATCGTGGTCTTCTCGCTGCTCAGCTATGGACTGGCATACGGGCAAAAGGGAGCGTCCATTGCCAGTGATAGCATCACACTGGTTCAGTTCGGGCAGCCCGCCCAATCCTCTACGTCCGGTTCCACACTATCAAGCACTTCCATTACGACCTACCTGGGAGTATTTGTACCGAACGAGGGCAACTTCCAGGCGCATATTGAAGGCGCGGGTCTGGCGCAGCCCTCGCCGGACGATCTTGTCGCCATTCAAAGTGACGTGAATGGTCCGACCGGGACTGCCCCGGTCGTCGTTACGCCTGGGCAAAGCGGAAACGACGTGAATCTTCAAAATGCCGGCATCTGGACGCTGCACTCGCTCATTACGCAGCAAGAGCGCCAACTGCCCACCGGCCTGACCTCGAACCTTCTGCTACAAAACGGTGTGATACAGGGAACGATCTCAAACCACCTGGGATATACGCTCAGCGATGTGCTGTTGCTGCTCCCCAATGACGCGCTGAAGATAGGGACGATGACACCGGGGGAAACGAAGCATATCAAGCTCAAGCCGAACAGCGTACCCCTGGCTGCCAACGCGACACTGGCCGACCTGATCGCCCTGAACACCAATTCACCGACATACGATCAGTTACCAGCATCCAGGCTCACAACGCCCTGGCTTCGCCACCTGGCAACGTTGTACGCGCTGGACGACGAGGGCTTTTTCGGCTCCCCGTCCGCGTCGGTCGACCAGTGCAAGCTGCCCGTGCCAATCCTGCCTACGACGCTCTGTTTTGGCCCGGCGCAAATCAGCAACAACCCGCCCACCGGCGGCGTAAACATTCTCGCTACTCCCGGCTGGCCCCTGACTTCCACCAGGAACAGCGACCCGCTGCTCGCGCCGGGTACCTCCAGCGGCCTCGCGGCTACCTTGATCGGCTGGGCCGAGAACCCCGCCGACACGGAGGTAGGCGTTAGCGTCAACAATACCAACCTCTCCATTCTGAATGAAACGATGATCCAGGCACCACTCCCAATCAGCCTTTCCGGTTCGCTCAATCTCCCACCGAGTTTCATCCAGGGGAGTCTGATCGATGTGACCGGCAAAAGCGCGCAGGTGGTGCTGCCCGGCATCTATGCAATGGCGAAGGGCAGCATGACCTTTGAGTATAGCGTTCCCACCTCCGGTTTGCACCTCACAGGGTTGACAATTTCCGAACGCTCCGATGTCGCTCTCTATACTTCGCAGGTAGGTTCGACAATAGACCCCGGCGCTCTGCCGTTCGCTCTTTATAACTGGCATACTCACGCCTGGGATATCATTTCGCTTACCCAGTACAGCTATACCACCAGCAATATCGCGGCGTATGTTGGGCCGGGCGGGCGCGTGCTGGTGCAGCTTGCCAACACTACAGGCGCGCTCGGCACAGTCGCCTTTGGCGCGCCGACCCTCAACTTGAGCGGAGTAGCATCATGATTAAAGTGCAGCATGTGACAAAACGCTATGGTCCGGTCAAAGCGTTAGAAGATATGTCGCTCGAAGTGCCGACGGGGGCGGTCTATGGCCTGATCGGACCGAATGGCGCGGGCAAAACGACGCTGCTGCGCATCCTGGCAGCCCTCCTCCCACCTACCTCGGGCCAGGTCTGGCTCGACGATAGGGAGGTCACGCACACGCCCAACGCCATCCGGCGCAGCATTGGCTATATGCCGGACTTCTTCGGTGTCTATCCCGATCTGACCTCGGCGGAATACCTGGCCTTCTACGCAGGCATTCACGGCATCAAGCGCGGCGACACCGCTCGTACAGTTGCTGATCTGCTCGAACTGGTTGACCTGGCTGAGAAACGCGACGCGCTTGTGGAGACGCTCTCGCGCGGCATGAAGCAGCGCCTGTGCCTGGCACGCGCCCTGATACACGACCCTGCCATCCTGCTGCTCGACGAGCCTGCCTCAGGGCTTGACCCGCTTGCAAGGTCAGAGTTTCGCGAACTGCTGCGCACGCTTCACAACATGCAGAAAACGATTGTCGTCAGTTCGCATATCCTGCTCGACCTCGCCGCGATATGCAGCCACATCGCCATCATTCGCGCGGGCCAACTGGTCATGGAAGGCGATGTATCGCACGTCATGTCCACTTTGAGCAGCGGGGAGCGCGGACAGCGCATCGAGGTGCGCGTCCTGTCCCAGGCTGTGGAAGCCCGGGAACTGCTCAAAGCTATGCCGGACATCAGCAACGTGGTCGATGGGCAGGATGAAGGGCAGAATAATGGTGGTGGTGACGGTCAGAATAATAGTGGGGTAATCCTGGCGGAATGCAGCGGCGATGAGCGCGCTTTGCAGCGCGTCCTGGCTGCTCTCGTAGAGCATCACATCCCCGTCGTTTCGCTTGCCCCACGCGTGGATAGCCTGGAAGAAGTCTACATGAGCGTGATGGAGAACACACCTGGAGGGAGCGCGCTATGACATTTGCAGCCCTGCTCGTCAAGGAATTGCGCACGCACCTGCGGCGGGAGCGCGCGGTCTGGACCGTCGTCGCGTATCTCTCGATCCTGGGACTGCTCGGCTTTGTCTTCCTGCTGCGCGCCAACGCTTTCAGTGGAGGATATCGCGTCTACCTGCTCAGCCAGGTCGGGGCGCAGCTCTTCGCGCTGCTCGCCTTCTTACAGCTCTTATGGGTGGTATTTACCGCTCCGGCCTTTACCTCGACGACGGTGAACGGCGAGAAGGAGCGGCAGACCTATGACCTCCTGCTCTGCTCGCGTCTCACGGCCTTTGCGCTGCTCGCGGCCAAGCTAATCGCCGGGCTGGCGAACGTCCTGCTGCTGATCGCCGCGTCGCTCCCGCTCTTCAGCCTGGTTTTCTTTTTCGGAGGAGTCGCTCCATCCCAGGTGCTGAGCCTGCTGGTCGTCTTCGCCATGACCGCTTTGGTGGCAGGCACCTTTGGCCTGTGCTGCTCAACTATCTTGAAACAACCGGCAGTTTCGACCTCGGTGGTGTATACATTTTGTGTGATCTGGATGTTCGCGTACTGGATAGTGTACTATATCCTGGGAGGCACTTCTGCTACCAACCTGGCTCAAATCGGCTGGGTGCAGTGGCTGGATGCCTGGAACCCCATCGCGGCCATGAATAGCGTGGTCAATGCCGGGCAGAGCAGCGCCGCGACGTTTACCCTGGGGCGCTTGCACCTCGCTCACTGGGTAGCGTTTACCCTGATGTCGCTCATAATCACGATCATCCTGTTCCTTCTCAGTAGTGTGTTCGCCAAGCCCGATACGCTGCGTCGACTGCAATCCTGGCTGTCAGCCCCACGTAGGACAGCACTGGGGCGAGATGTCTAGCGGCGAGGGCGATAATTTGACCTGCTGGAACGGAGAGTCAGAGCATGGCAACGCTTGCGCCTTTGCCCTCAACCGCAGATCACCGAAATATGGTGACGGGTCAGCAATTCGCCGGGGCTTTGCGTCCCTGGCGTGCGCGCCTTGCTATGCAGCAAACCCTGCGCTGGGCGGCGAATGGTGCCATCGCTGGCTTGCTGCTGGCCTGCCTCTTCTTGCTGCTCTCACGTTTGATTGCCTGGGCAACCGTACTCTACTGGGCAGGCGCTGCTGCGAGTGCCTGCATACTCTGCGCGCTGGCGCTGGCTTTGTACTATCGCCCTTCGCTGGCTCGCAGCGCGCGTTTGCTCGATTGGCGGCTGGGGCTGCATGATCGCCTGGCAACCGCCTGGGAACTGCGTGACGATACCGGCTCCTTGCCAGCTTTACAACGACGTGACGCCCTGCGCCGGCTTGATGAACATACGCGCGCCAGGGCTATTCCCCTCTCGCCAGGACGCGCTCGCTTGCTCGCGCTCTCACTGCTCATCGTCGCTTTTGCCGTCCTACTCCTCTCTCCCAACCCGCTGAACACAGCGCTCCAGCAGCGAGCCGCGTTTCAGGCCATTATCTCACGACAGATCGCAAGCCTGGAGCAGTTGCGCAAGGTGATCGATAGCCAGGTGACGACGCCTGCTCAAGAACGCGCTCAGATCGATCAGATTTTGCAACAGACCATCGCTCAACTCCAGCAAACAAGCAATAGCAGCCAGGCGCAACAGGTGCTGGCGCAGGCGCAGGGCAAGCTCGACCAGTTGCGCAACCCCCAGGCCAGCGTGAAAGCGCAGGCGCAGGCCGCCGCGTCGCAATCGTTACAGAGCAGTTCCAATAGCAACCTGAAAGCGACCGGCACGGCGCTCGGCAGCAACGACCTCAAGGCGTTGAGTACCTCTCTACAAAAGCTCGCCTCTTCTGTGAGTGGCATGACCCCGGCGCAGCGTTCGCAACTGGCGCAGCAGATTGAAGCAGCAGCGAATCAGGCCGGCAGCGACCCCCAGTTAAGTTCAGCGCTGCACCAGCTCGCCAAAGCCGTCGCTGACGGCATGCCGAGCGAGATTTCAGATGCGCAGCAAGCGGTCGAGCAGGTAGCCGCCCAGGATAGCGCCAGCCAGAGCGACAGCAGCAGCATCGACCAGGCCGCGCAGGGGCTACAAAAGGTAGCCGATACTCTGACCGCCTCCACCGACAGCAGCTCATCCCCGCAAGCAGTGAGCAGCAGCCAGCAGGTCGGCCAGGGACAAAATCCTAATCAGGGACAGTCGCCAGGGCAGAGCAACCAGGGAACAAATGGACAAGGCAGCTAGCAGTAGCAAATCGGGGAAAAATGAGCAGGTCTTCGTTCCAGGCCAGCAGGGGACGGGTACGAGTAATATCACAGGCGACGGTGGCAGCGGTACGGTGCAATCCGGTACCTCCGTGGCGTACTCGCAGGTCATCGCGGCCTACATGCAGATGGCGCACGATGAAATCGATAATAGCGCCATCCCACCTGACTTGAAAAGCCTGGTGCAGGCGTACTATAACAGCTTAGAAGGGCAGAAATAGCGGTATGGCAAAACAACGCGAAAGCGCTTCTCCGCAGGCGCAAGATGGCGCGGTGCTTGCGGAAACGTTGGCGATCACTGAGCATGAGCAAACCGATCAGGAACGACCGGGCGAAGCGGATATCGAGGCATTCGTGCATACTGCGCAGCAGCTCGAAAAGGAACTCTGCTCGATTGTGGTCGGGCAGGAACGTGTCGTGCGCGAGTTGCTGCTGGCGCTGCTCGCCGGAGGTCACGTGCTGCTGGAAGGCGTACCGGGCCTGGGCAAAACCCTGCTGGTGCGCACACTCGCGGACGCGCTGGCGCTCAAGTTCGCACGTATCCAGTTCACCCCCGATTTGATGCCCGCCGATATCGTTGGCACAACCATCGTGACCGAACATGCCGATGGGGCAGGCAGCACGGGAGGTGTGAGCGGCGCGGGAGGAAGCCGTGTCTTTCGCTTTCAGCCCGGCCCTATCTTTGCCAATATTGTGCTGGCCGACGAGGTCAACCGCGCTACACCAAAAACACAGTCCGCACTGCTCGAAGGTATGCAGGAGCGCACCGTCAGCGTCGGCGAGACGACCCACGCGCTGCCCCGGCCTTTCTTTGTAATGGCGACGCAGAACCCGCTCGAGATGGAGGGAACCTATGCGCTCCCCGAAGCGCAGCTCGACCGCTTCCTGCTCAAGATACTCGTGCGCTTCCCGAACGCAAATGACCTGATGCGCATCATCGACACAACCGTTGGCACACAAACACTTGTAGCCAGCCGGGTCGCCGGCGGCGATCAGCTACGGCGCATGAGCGAGACCGCCCGTGCCGTGCCTGTGGCGACCCACGTCAAGGAATATGCCATACAATTGCTGCTGGCAACTCACCCTGACCAGGAGCATGCCCCCGAAGCAATCCGTAACTACGTGCGCTACGGCGCCAGCCCGCGCGGCCTGCAAGCCCTGATCCTCACCTCGAAGGTGCTGGCGCTGCTCGAAGGCCGCTACAACGTCTCCCTGGAAGATATACAGGCCGTCGCCTATCCAGCCCTGCGCCACCGCATCATCTTGAACTTCGACGGATTGGCCGATGGAGTAACGGCGGACGAGCTGATTCAGACGATTCTGGAAGAGTCTACGTAGGTTCGTAGGGGCCGGTTTACCGCGCCCACCGCCGATTTATCGGCCAGTCTGCTCGTTGCTGGCTTGTTCTGGCATCGCGCAGCACCAGGCCTCGCGCCCATCAATGGGCTGGTGGGCACGGTAAACCGGCCCCTACGACTTCTACCCGCATCAATTCGTCAATGTGCATCATCGGCCAGTGAAGGGGCCTGAGAGGAGCGACCGACGATGACCGATACAGGAGGTACGACCACAACTCGCTTTCCGCTGGACGCCGCTACGCTGCAGCGCCTCGATACGCTGGCGCTGCTTTCGCGCAGGGCGCTGTCGAGCGGGCGACCAGGAATGCGCCGCTCGCCATTGGCGGGGTCGTCGATGGAGTTCTCGGATTATCGTCGTTATACGCCGGGGGACGATTTCAGGCGCATCGACTGGCGTGCCTATGCGCGCCTGGAGCGACTCTTCCTGCGCCTCTTCGAGGCCGAGGAAAACCTGCCGGTCACAATACTCGTCGATTGTTCCGATTCGATGCAGCACGGCGCGAAAGCTGACCTTGCGGCAAAGCTGGCGGCGGCGCTAGCGTATATCGCGCTGAAGAGCGAGGATAGCGTCGTCGTTGGCGCGCTCACAGACCGGCTGGCAGCCTACCGGCGCGCGGGTAGCGGCGGCCACGCCGTCTGGTCGGTGGGAGCCTTTCTCGCTCAACTGCCCCAGGCGGGCGCTACCGACTTGAATCGCGCGCTGTCCGACCTGGGCAGGGTAGTGAGCGGGTCGGGGCTGACCATCATCATCTCTGATTTCATGTCGCCTGGAGGATACCAGGTGGGCATACGCTCGCTCGCTCGCCTGCGCCAGGAGGTCGCGCTTGTGCAGATTCTCGCGCCGGACGAAATCGAGCCGGACATACAGGGCGACTGGCGCTTGCGTGACAGCGAAGGTCATGGCAGTATCGATGTCAGCATTACTCCCGCCGTGCTGGAAGCTTACCGGCGGCGGTTGGCAATCTATATGCAGGAGTTGGCTGCATACGCCCACGCAAATGCCATGAGCTACGCGATGGTGCCGAGCGATACAGCGCTGCTTGATGTTGTGCAGCGATTGCTCCGGCAGGTGGGGGTTGTCAAATGAGATCCTTGCAAGACACATCTCCAACGGCGCTGGCGCTCCTATCCTACGGATCAGGAGATGTGCAATGAGTGTGCTTTTCCCGGCGGCGCTCGCCTTCGCCATTATCATTCCCATCATCCTGCTGTTCTATTTCATGCGAACCAGGCGGCAGGAGCGCGTGGTGAGCAGCACGCTGCTGTGGCAACAGGCGGTACAGGATACACAGGCCAGTCGTCCCTGGCAGCGCCTGCGCGTCACGCCACTACTACTGCTCCAATTGCTGGCGGCGGTCTTCATCGTGCTGGTACTGCTACGGCCAGCCATATTGCTGCCCAATCCCATCAGCGGCGACACCATCATCATTTTGCAAGCGTCCGCCAGTATGCAGGCCACCGACGTGCCGCCCAGCCGCTTCGAGGCCGCCAGGAGCCGCATCGCCGCTTTGATCGACGGGCTTGGGCCAGGCGACCACGTCTCGCTGATTGCGATGGCGCGCACACCGCGCGTGGTGATTGCCGACTCCTCGGATCAGAAGCAGCTAACAGACGCGCTCGCCAGTGTGCAGGTCACGAACCAGGATGCAGATCTCGAAACGGCGCTCTCGCTGGCTAGCGCGCTGGCTGCCGGTCATGCGGATGCGAAGGCGCTGGTGGTTGGCGATGGGCATGTCCTCTCTCCCACGCAGGAATTGGCGGTGCCACTGCCCGTGTATTACCTGGAGATTGGCAGCAAGGCCCCCAATGCCGCCCTGCTTGCCCTGGCCGAGAACTCCATATCGGGCAGCCTGGTCGCGCTGGCCCAGGTCGCCAACTACAGCCAGCAGCCGCAATCCATCCCGGTGGCGTTGTACGCCGATGGCGCGCTGGTGAGCGTGCAGGCAGCCTCCCTGGCTGCGGGCGCGAGCGGTACGCTGTCGTGGGGACCGCTGCCGCCAGGAACACGTTTCCTGCACGCGCGTATCCTGGCGCAGGACGCCATGCAGGCCGATAACGATGCCTGGGCTATCGTGGGCAACTCCATGCATGGGCGTGTGTTGCTCGTCACGGCGGGTAACAGCTTCCTCGAGGCCGCTCTGCGCCTGCAATCAAACATCGACCTGTTCGAGACGACACCTCAGAAGTACAGCAATAGCGGCGCGTTTGACCTGACCATCTTCGATGGCTACGTTCCGGCGACGCTGCCGGGCGGCAATCTCTTCTTCGTCAACCCACCCACCGGCTCGTATATCTTTGGCGCGTCCGGCCAGGAAATTCATGTCAGCCAGGTCAGCCCGGGAGGAAGCGACACGCAATTGCTGAACGAGGTTGATCTCAGCACCATCCACACGCTGCGTTCCAGCCACCTGCTTACTCCCTTAGCATGGATGCTGCCGGTGCTCGTGACGCCCGAAACGCCGCTGCTGGTCGCGGGTGAGCAGAATACGCGCAGGGTAGCCGCGCTGAGCTTCGATCTGCACGATTCCGACCTGCCGCTCCAGCCGAGCTTCCCCATCCTGATGTATAACCTTGTCAACTGGTTCCTGCCATCGCCGGTGCCGGGCGATGGGCAGATTGCCCCTGGTACGCCCGTCACCGTGCAACCCTGGCCTGGGGCGACGCGCATCACGGTTGCCGCACCGGGTCAACCAGGACAAGCTGGACAAGCAGGGCAGACTGGTCAACTTGTCACGCTGGCTCCCCCATTTCCGGCAGCAATTTTCGATCAGACAGATACTCCGGGCATCTACCAGGTCACACAGGATACGCCGGGCCAGCAGCGCCAGGGCGCCTTCGTCGTCAACCTCTTCGATCCCTCGCAGTCGAATCTCGCCCCCGCCGATCAGCTCCTCGTCGTTCACAGCGTCGCCTTTGGCGCAAACGGACAGGCAGGGCAGTCCGTGCCTCTCGAACTGCGCGAGCTATGGCCCTGGATCGCTGCCCTGCTCCTGCTGGTACTATGTATCGAGTGGTGGCTCTTCAGCCGGGGACATGTAACCATCCCCTCCACCCAACGCATCAGCCCCCGCCCCTACGGGCAATGGCGTAACGACATTACAAAGATGAGGCGCAGGTATGGGAGGAAGAGCAAGAGAGGGAGGCGCGATGTTCACATTTGAACAGCCATTGCTGCTCCTACTCTTGCTGCCGATTGGCTTGTTGGTCTTGCTCACCTGGCGGCATATGGCTTTACCGTTTTCCAGGACACAGCGAGGGCTGATCCTGGTCTGCCGGCTTGCGCTGTTTTTGTTGATTATTACGGCGCTGGCCGGGCCGGTGCTGTCGCTGCCGACTGCACGGCAGGCGGTCGTCTTCGTGGGGGACGTTTCCGACAGCACGCTGGCGCAGCAGGATGTGATGGCGCAGTGGATCAACGCCGCCATTCGCCAGAAGCGACCCGGCGACCAGGTGGGCATCGTAGCAGTTGGGCGCAACGCCCTGGTCGAGCAATCGCTTTCTACGTCGATCAACTTTACCCAGTTCCAGACGACGCCCGATACCGATTACACCGACCTGGCGGCAGGTCTGCGGCTCGCGGCTGCCATGCTACCTGCCAACAGCCAGCGGCGCATCGTGCTTCTGAGCGATGGGCAGCAGAACCTTGAGGATGCCCTGCCGGAGGCGCAGTTGCTGCGGCAAGAAGGTATCCGGCTGGATATTGTGCCGCTCCCCAGCGTGACCGGCCCGGAGGCACGTGTAGACGGCCTCAGCGCGCCTGCCACCCTGCGCACCGGCGAGCGATTCGTCCTGCACGCCAGTCTCTACAGTACGGTGGCGCAGAACGTGACGCTGCGTCTTTATCTTGACCAGGCGCTGCTGCTGCAACGTACAACACACCTGGCCGTCGGCGAGCAGGAAGTTTCCTTCGACTTAGCGGCTCCCCCGCCTGGCTTCCATTCCTATCGACTATCGATGGATGCCGCGCTCGACACCATCAGCCAGAATAACGAAGCTTCTGCCTTTGTCAGCGTGCAGGGGCCGCCGCAGGTCTTGATAATCGAGGGGCAGCCCGGCGCGGGGCGCAATATTGCGGCGGCATTGAGAGCCACACACATCTTCGTGACGGTCGGCGCTCCGGCGGATGTGCCTGCGACCCTGGATGGCCTGGCAAGCTATGAAGCGGTGGTGCTGGCCGATGTGCCAGCCGCCGATCTCGGCCTGACGCGCATGCAGGTGTTGCAAGCCTATGTGCGCGATCTTGGACGCGGGCTGGTTGTCAGCGGTGGCGAGAATAGTTATGGTCTCGGCGGCTATGCCGGTACCCCACTTGAAGAGACGCTGCCGGTCAGCATGGATATCCCACAGCATAAGGATAACCCGACCATTGCCGTGGTGCTAATTATCGAAAGTTTGGAGACCAACGCCACCATCAATGTCTCGAAGGAGGCGGCGAAAGGAGTGGTCAGCCTTCTGACGCCGCGTGATTACGTTGCAATTTCAGAGGCAAATGGCAACCTGACCATCCCCATGCAGCACGTCAGCGACAAGGTCGCCATCGATCAAGCCGTCGATGCCATGGACCCGAACGACCCGGCGAGCTACACGCCCGACCTGCTCGCCGCCGAGAAGGCGCTGCTGAAGACGGACGCGAAGATCAAGCACATCATTCTGCTCGGAGATGGCGATGCCACCGACAACTATACCGCCCTGGTCAGCAGGCTGGCGAGCGAGCAGATCACCGTATCGGTAGTTGGCACGAATATCGGTTCGTACCAGGACCTGGCGATGATGCAGCAGATCGCCCAGGTAGGGAAGGGGCGTTTTTATCGCGCCGATGACCCCAACGCCATTCCTCAGATTTTGTTCGATGAGACGAAGCAGGCGGCCAAAAGCGCCATCATCGAGCAACCCTTTGTTCCGGCCATCGTCGGATCGCATCCCATCTTAACAGGGATAGGCGCACTCCCGCAGCTCGATGGCTACGTGGCAACCACGCCAAAGCCAGCCGCGCAGCTCGTGCTGACCAGCCCACTGGATGATCCCGTGCTGGCAGCCTGGCAATACGGCCTTGGGCGCGCAGTGGCGT
This sequence comes from uncultured Chloroflexia bacterium, assembly GCA_963731975.1. Taxonomy (GTDB): domain Bacteria; phylum Chloroflexota; class Ktedonobacteria; order Ktedonobacterales; family Ktedonobacteraceae; genus CAVSXS01. The sequence goes on from CAVSXS010000001.1 coordinate 1,299,332, forward strand.
GGACAAGCGACGCCCTCGGCCTGTGGACCGCCAACTGGCTGAGTTGGAGTGATGCCGCGCGCTGGTGGGCTAATCTTGTAACCTGGACGCTGCCCGAGCCCGGCAGCCAGCTCATCGTCAACGGACAAATCAGCGGAGGCAGCGGACAGATCAGCGTCGATCTCCCACCCGGTGTAGCGCTGACCACCAGCGCGAGCGGCCAGAATACGCAGCAGGTGCAGGTGAGAATTGTCGCGCCCGACCTGTCGCAGCAGACCGTGACGCTGCAACCCACCGCGCCGGGTCACTGGGAAGGCGCCTTCCCGACAAGCCAGGTGGGCGTTTACCTGTTGCAGGCTAGCTGGCACGGGAGCAGCGGCGCGGGGAAGACCTTGACCTCTCGCCAGTTGTACTCAACGACCGGCCTGGTTGTTCCCTATTCTCCTGAATATCTCACAACGGGGACAGACCTGAACTTTCTCACCCGGCTCGCACAGGCCGGGGGCGGCGCGCTGCTCAACCTTGACAATTCTGCCACCGCCTTTGCTGCCAACCTGCCGCCGGTCAACACGGACGTGTCGCTCACCTTCTGGTTCTTTGCACTGGTAGCCCTGCTTTTGCCTGTCGATATCGCACTGCGCCGCCTCTCTAGCCTTGAATTTGTCGCCGCCGGCTATCGCTGGCTGGCCGCCCGCCTGCGCCCACGTAAGAAAGTGTATGACACCGACAACATCGCGCTTGGAGCCATACGCGCGCACCGCCAGGAACGCCAGGAACGCCAGAACCGCCGAGCTATCCCGCTTGAGAAAACTGAAGCTGTTGGAAGGAAGGCCGGGGTTGCAGTTATTGAGGCTGAACCGCAGAAAAGAGAGGCGTCATCTTCAAGCGCACAAGTGCAGAAACCCGGGTATACGACGAGTAAGCTGCTTGAAGAGAAACGTAAGAAGAAGCATGGCTGAGTCCTCATGACCCAACAACTGTTGCAGCGTGTAAATGTCACTTCCGAGCATCAGGTACTGAATGGCGAAGGTATGGCGGAAGATGTGCGTACTGATACACTTGCCCTTGGGTGGATCATAGCGCCTGCGAATGCGCTGAAACCGCCGGACTAAGTAAGCCCGCAGTGCATTTGTTTATAGCATGTAGGCAGTGTAGTATGAAACGGCATGCTAAGCAAGCTTGTCCACAACGCCTGCCCGGAGGTACCTGCATGAACGATGCGATGCATCAGGCCTGGTATGCTTCTAGATACTGGACGAATGTCCTGGTAATGTGGGAATAATTGAATTGTTTGACATGCTCGATGCCGCTTTCGATGATGTCCTGTCTATCAACCTTGTGGTCGAGTAGTAACGCTATGTTCTCGGCCAGATCGTTTGGGGAACTGTGTTTTGCGTACAGGCTGTGCGAACCGGCGGCTTCGGGAACGCCACCAACGGGAGTAGTGATGAGGGGAACGCCGGCGGCTTGATATTCTAGAGCGCTGATGCAGAGCGTTTCGACAAAGTTGAGGATCGGCTTCGTCGGGATAACACCCATGGAAGAGAGCTGCATCAGCGCCCGCTTTTCGCTGTTGCTGACAGCCCCGGTGAAAATGACATCTGGTATAGCCTGCGCCTGGACATAGCGTTTCAGGCCATCTAAGGAGATGCCACCGCCGCCAATGACTAACAGGGTATCGGGGTGGGAGTGCTTGATGAGCGCAAAGGCCGCGAGTAAATCTTCGACGCCTTTTTCTGGGAAAAGTCTGCCGAAGTAGGAGATGATGGTTCTGTCTTCAGGTAGGTTGAATTTCTTGATGAAGGCCTGCTGCTGCTCGTCGTCTCGCTCAAGAAAATACGTGTTGTCAAAGGGCGCGTAGAGGACTTTCATTTCAGCGGCGATTTTTTCGGTGAGGTGGATGGGCAAGAGGTCGTAGGCGTATTCGATGATCCTGTCTTTCGTAAATTGCGAGACGGCCAGCATGAGATCGCCGCTGAGGAGCTGGAGGAGCAGGAATTTTCCTTCGCCATCTGTGCGATGGTTGGCAATAGAATTGAGGACATCGGAACCAACGGCTTTGTGCGCGGTGATGATCCGCTTGCCCAAGACGCTCTGTGCATAGTGTTTGGCCTGGTTTGCTATGTAAGCGTGGGGGTCAAGATAGAATGTTGAAAGCACGTTGATGTTTTTCTCACTGATGAGCGTGATGACCTGACCGACGAAGGCTTTGATTAAGGCACCATCAAGGACTTTTACATTGCCTCGATGATCGGGTAAGACGCGGTAGACGTGTACGTAGTGTTCGGCTTCGCACATCAGTTCGGGTGAATTGTTATAATTCGTTGTGGTGTCATATAATGACTGGTCATAGGTGACGCTACATTGCTTTTCCCCAGTCATTTCGAGGAGCGCCTTCCCCTGGTAGAAGGCTTCAAATGAGTGACCGGACATATAGGGCGGATATTTGCTGATCGTGCAGACCTTCAGCTCTTCTCGCATACGTTCCCCCTTTGTACTGGATGGCTCAATAAGTACGTAATGGCTGCCTCTACAGCAGCGGGCAGGTGGCGTGAGGACCCGCTCTGTTGTAGGCATTGCCAGTGATAGAGGCCGCTTCGCCAGGTGATCGTAATGGGAGTCGGCAAACGAGACAGCATGGCCATAAATTCTTGCTCTAAACTCTCCACGGTGTTTCCTCCTTGTGAACGTTTCTCCCTTTGTTATAGCCGACGTGTGTTAAGCGACGGTGATGGGAAGGTCAAGGCTTTGTAACATGTACGACGAGATCTCAGGGGTTTGAGCAGGCAGGTATCCAGCGTCTTTGCTTCAATGGCTGCGACGGACATGCCTTGCCCATACACTGGACTACGCATCCAGACAGAGTGCTTCTCTATTATTTTTTGATATATTTGCATTTATTTCAATAATAGTGTATACTTAAAGAGTCTTATAGATCTTCTTGTGAGCCATGCCCCTCAAACCATGTTCCCCGTAGGCAATCACGCTCAGAACGCATTTCACGCTTCTTCCGCATGCGTAGGTCGCTCTTATTCTCGCAGACTTGCTTCAACGCTCTGTAGGGAGCGCTACGAACGAGAGGAGGCACACAGCAAAGCGTATGTGCAGCACAAACTACGGTTCACATTCGAGAACCACTACAGAAAGGCAACACTACCATGATAGATAGAGTCGACAAAAAGATAGTACTGCTTGATGGGAGAGCGTCTGGTGACGAGGACCTGACACCCCTGCTTGCTCTTCTCACCACGGTCCTCAAACAGGGAGGCGCTCAGGTTCAGATCTTTTCCCTCCGCGAGATGAAGTTAGCCCGTTGTATTGGCTGCTATAGTTGCTTTGTGGAAACGCCAGGCATCTGTCGCTACGGTGAGACTGACGGCCATACGATCCTCCAAGCGGTCATCCAGAGCGACACGGTCATCCTGTTCACCCCGGTCGTGTTCGGGGGCTACTCCTCGCAGCTCAAGCAGATCGTAGATCGCTTCGTTTCGCTGATCCTTCCCTCCTTTCGCACCTCCCACGGCGAAGTGCATCACGCCTCGCGCTATGCCCGCTTTCCGCGCCTGGTGGCTCTTGGGGTGCAGCATCAGCTCAATGCTGAAGATGCCGCTCTCTTCAAGCTGGTAGTCGGGCGCAATGCGATCAATTTCCACGCTCCCAGCTACGCGGCCGAGGTGGTCAGCAGCATGGGTGATCCCGACCGCCTTCGCGCGGTGTTTCAGTCGCTGCTCAAGAGGCATGAGCCCTTTCCCAGGGCTACATCGGTGAAGTCTCTCATGCCAGCGCCAGATGTGTTCCTTAACTACCCTCACTCCGCTGGCGGGCGCCGGGCGTGCCTCATCGTCGGCAGCCCCAAGACCCTGAGTCCCAGCACCTCCAGCGTCCTGGGAAACTACCTGTTGGAACGGCTCAAAGAGCAGGGGTGGGAGACGGAGTCGCTGACCCTCAAGGCGGGTCTGGGCTCGCGGCCAGGAGAGACGGCCTTGCTCGCAGCCGTAGACCGCGCCGATCTGCTGCTCTTCGCCTTTCCCCTGTATATCGACGCTTTGCCGTATCTCATGACCAAAGCCCTGGAGATCATCGCCAACCATCGGCAGACCGCCGACCACCGGCGACCGCAGCGTCTCTTCGCCATAGCGAACAACGGGTTTCCAGAAGCGTACCAGACCCACCTGGCCCTCTCGATCTGCCAGCGCTTCGCCGCGGAAACTGGCCTGACCTGGGTGGGTGGACTGGCGATGGGCGCTGGTGAGACCCTCTGCGGTGGGCAGCCGCTGAAAGCGACGGGCACGCTTGCTCCCGTGCCATTAGGGCATGTGATCGGGGCCCTGGATGCGACCGCGGCAGCCCTGGCTCGGGGGCAAGCCGTTCCGGCAGAGGCCACCCGGCGAATCGCCAGGAACCCGATCCCGTATACCCCCTTCCTGGTCTGGCGCACTCTGTTTGTACGAGGCGCTCAGCAATGGTGGGAAAGTCAAGCGGCAGAGCATGGGGTGAGCAAGCAAGCGATGCTCGCTCGACCGTATGCCAGAGACGCGGCGTTGGAAGAACCACTCCCCGTCTCCTAACCCATCATCGCGCCGAGCGCAGAGTTGGGGTGCCGGACGCTGGCTGCTCTGCGGACTCTTGCGGGCTCTTGGGCACCTCATTCCCACGAGATGCGCAACGAGATTGTAGCAAGCAAGCAGAGGTCCTAGTATGTGGCAGTGCTTGCCATCCACTTCATCGAAATGAATACGGACGTGTTCGCTGACATCTGGATCGTGTGCGGGGCGCTGCTGCATCGCCTAACCTGGGCCTAGCGCGACGGCCACGCAGAGCAGCGCAAGGAGCAGCGCAAGCGGCCCAAGGACGGCCTTCTCCCAGCGGCTTTTCGAGGCAAAGTTGGCCAAAGCGCTCAGCGCCAGCAAGGGAACGAGCACCCATGTCCCCCAGCGAAAGAACCCGGACCACCCTTGCGGTGCCCAGTAGCCGACCCGCCCCAGGACGATGAGGGCGGCGGCGACCAACACGGCGGCGGCGATAGCGCTGACGATACGCAATGCCGGTGAAAGCGATGCCCGGCTACCGCCCCAGGCCGCTCTTCCCGCCGCCACTCCGCTCGCCAAGACGAGTTGAAACAGCGCGACTCCGACCAGGCCGACGACGGCCGCGAAAGCGGCGCCTTGCTGCATAGCCCCGGTCATGGCTGATCTCCTTTGCTCGGTTGATCCCGTTACTGCCAGAGCTGTAAACACGGAACAAACCGTCTATACCATTTACGTGCTGGCAGCGAGTCGTTCATCAACAAGGAGTACCTGTCCTGACAAACTCCTCGACCAGAGTCTTATTCCCCCTGTCCTGTCGGTAGCCCTTCTCCTGCCTGGCTCGGTCTCGGCGCAGGAAATATGCAAGGCGCGCCAGTTCTCCTGAAAGACGACTTCCCCTGCACTCGACTCTACTCCATGGGAAGCCTATGGGCGGGCTTTGAATCCCAGAAGGATGTGACGATCACAGCCGTGATTGCAACGATCGATCCTGCAATGACCGGGTCGTCATGCCCACGCGATGCGCAACGTGATGGAAGCGAGCAGGCAGAGACTCTCGACTCATGCTCTTGAACTGCCGTTGAAAGTTCCTGACATGCAGGCACAGCGCCAAAGCGAGCAGCGGCACATGGATCAGTGGGAGGTGGGAAGCGATAAAGCTTGGCAAGTAGATGTCGGTCACCGAACCGCTCGCGGCTCCAAGGTTCTCCGCCAATCCTGTCAGAGGGCAGCGACACCGGTTCCCCAAAAAGATGAGACTCTCACCTCCAACGACTCCGGCAGCAATCGCCGTCCGTCTGTCCTCCCGCCCCTTCAGCCCTGTGTAGATGAGGTATCCCATGCAGAACTCGATGGAAAAGTAGAGAAGCGAATGCACAGCCTTCACACCGACCAGTGCTGGCCTTCTCCAGGATGGTGGAAATGGTCTGAAGACCGTCGCTGGTTCGGAAAGAGATCGCTTCTCAATCAATGTCGCCCTATGCCTTTCCTCAATAGGAGATGGTGCCTTTTCTCTGTGCTCCACCTTCTGTTTCTGTTTCTGTGAGACCACGATAGACTTTCGTTCCTTTCAAAGGCCTTTCGATGTACCATCTCTGTTTCCACTGTAAGGTAGAGAGGGGAAGTCTCACAACATCGTCTCCCTGGCACATCCGAGCATCACACTGTCATCATATCACTTTATCTGACCGTCCCAGCCAGGAGGTAATTCAAGTTCATCACCACCCCGAAGCCTACCGCGATCCCGGTCAGTATTCCTCGAAGGGTAACTAATCCTACGGCGAATTCTCCCCAGGCCATCAGGAAAAAGAACACTCCCGTATTAGGAAGGAAGAACTTCGAGAGCGAGGGTTCAGGAAAGCGCTCAGCAACAGCAACTGCTTGTAACGTCGAGCGCTCCTGCGCATAGTGAACGAAGGCCAAAATCAGCGCCAGGACAAACAGGATGAGTAAAGCTGTACTCATGCTCTCCTCAAGCGTTCGCGGGACGAGCCGCGTTTCGTGTAGCCAAACGATGTGCGGACTCAGGGTCATGGCTGGGCAGGTAAATCGATGGCACGGATTGCAGATATGTCCGAATTTCTTGTGACGTCCGTTGGTAGAGCGCGACATCCCGCGTGATCCCATCAACTGCCTGCTCAAGCAGCAAGTCCTGGGTATAGGAGGTATCCCCCGCGAAAAAGAGCGCCTGCTCCTCTTCCTGCACGATGACCGAGTAATGACCGGACGTATGTCCTGGCGTCGCAACCAGGTGGACATCGCCCGCCCTGGTGAGCGAATAGCTGTTCGGAAAGGATACAAACGGCCGAGGGGCAAAATCGATCAAGCGTGGCGCGAACCAGGTCGGCCAGTGCTGGGGCAGATAGCCGCTCAACTGCCCTCGGAAACCGGAAGCGGCCTGAAATTCTGTGCGTGAGACCAGGATCTCGGACGTGGGGAAATGAGACAGCCCGCCGGCGTGATCAGTGTGGAAGTGCGTCAGCAGCACCCAGCGCACGTCGGCTGGCGCCAGGCCCAGGGCGCGCAGTTGCGGTCCGATCTCCTCTTCAGGACGCACATATTCGCGCACACCCAGTTTGAAGTAGGGCTGCCACCAGTGGAAGTACCCTGGTTCTGACACCCGGGCGGTCTCGCCGGTGTCTACCACGATCAGGCCCTCCGGATGCTCAATCACCCAGGCATAGATGGGTACGGGTTCTGTCCAGGTCGAGTCGAGTAAGGTGATGATGGGTCGCAGGGTACCACGTCCCCGACCGCTCAATTGCCGTGTTTTGACGGCAACGGTGCCTGTTTGGATAGCGTGGATACGCATGATTTTGCTCCTTGTTTCTCATCCATCTACGATGTCAAGTCATTGTAAACAGAGAGCGTTAAAAGTTCGTTACTGACTACGTTGGTTTTTCATTAGCCGAACAAGCCTGTGTAGGCGATGAGCACGGCCATCTTTGTCACTTCCTCTCATTGTGATTAATTCTTTCCACTGTTATTTCACTTCTCGAATATAGAGCACGCTCAGGACAAGGCCTACGACGATAATGATCGCAATAAACGCCTCAACGCCAATGCTCGTAGGCATCCCTTTACTGCTCGTGATGAGAAAGATGACCAGGATCGCGGTTCCCGTAAGGATGCTAAATACTAGCAAAGCACCCCCAAGCAGGTAGCCCAGGAGCTTTCTTCTCCACAGCAGCAGCGCTGTGATGAGCATGGCAGGCAGGTAGAGCCCTATATCTAAGACGTGGACAGTGTTTGTCGGCAAGTTGGTCGCCGTCACACCTGGCGGGATATTCCCTGCCAATAAGGCCGGGATATCCTCTCTTAACCAGAGCAGGTAAAACACAATGCCCAGCACCAGTAAGAATACACTCACCGCTCTTGCCCTGGTAGTGACAGGAAAAGAGGCGTGCAGACTGTCCAGATGCAGGTGCATCACGCTGCCAACCAGCGCATAAAAAGACAGGCCCACAATCGCTACATACACCAGAAACAGGCTGTTAAAGTGGACATCAAACGCGTAGATGAGATACGCGTACAGCAGGTACAGCAGTACCCCACTCCATACCAGGAACGCCTTGAGCGATCCGTTGTTGACAAAATAGGCTGCGATGAGCAGCACCACGACAGCGACAAGATTGACGATGTCCTGGCCAATCCCCTGGATAGCCCAGGAGGATGTTTCCCTGGCGTAGATACTCTTGAGCAAGATGCCTGATGCACTCGCGAGAAGCACCAGCAGGGCATCGATCGCTGATAACCAGAGCACAATCTTCGCTATTTTCATACGTTCCTTTCACACGACGACCCACGAAAAGCGGCAGAGTGAACACATACAAAGCCAAGCGAGATACCTGTTAGGGAACCGCGCCTGGCTTTCATGGACAGAAGCGGTGCAACCCTCATTAGGAATGAGGAAGCAGTACGAGCTTTCCTTCGACTTCTCCATCCTCAATGAGCGTATGCGCATAGACGACCTCCGTCAACGGGAGCCGCCTGGCGATCACCGGTTTGATCTTCCCGTGCATCAGCAGATCGAGCAATATGGTGAGATCTTGCCGAAACCACTCAGGATGTTTCTTCTTGAACCCGGTGATGCTGTAAAACGCCCCTTTTTTTCCCGAAGGGGACAATGACCACCACATCATGCGTATGGATTGCCAGGCGATATTCAACAGCGGATTTCCACCATGCTCCCTCACAGAAGAGAACCCGTACGCAACCAATCGACCGCCTTTGCGTAAGGTTTTAAACGACTGCTTGATGTGCGTTCCTCCAATCGGATCGAACACAACGTCGACCCCATCTCCCGTCAGCGTGAAGATACGCTTCACAAAATCCTCGGTCTTGTAATCAATCGGAATTGCGCCCAGGCTTGACACCAGTTCGTGCTTGCTTTGAGATACTGTGCCATACATTTCCACTCCAGCCAGTGTGCCCAATTGCAGGAGCGCTGTCCCGACGCCGCCCGCAGCTCCATGCACCAAAATGCGCTCTCCCGGCTTAACATGAGCTATGCGGTGCAGCATTTGATAGGCGCTGACATAACTCAACACCAGGCAGACGGCTTCAGCCGGATCCACTCCTGCTGGCATAGAAATGAGTTCGTGCGATGGCAGGCAGATGTACTGGCTATAGCTACCGTACACCGTGAGCGCTGCAATCAGTTGCCCCGGTTCGATACCGGAGACCCCCGCTCCGATTTTGTCCACTCTGCCGACCAGATCGTATCCTGGAGTGAACGGCACCTTTGGTGCGCCAGGATATTGACCATGTTGCATCAGCACATTCGAAAAAGACACATCGGTGGCGAGAATTCTTGATACGTGCCTCGCCCGCCCTGGGCTCTGGTAGGTCGTCCTCCTGCATGTGTAACACGTCTGGCCCGCCAACATGATCTATTATCACATGTGTGTATTTCATCTTCCCCTCCCTTTCTTGTTTGCTGTGAAGTATGGTTGTCCTCTGACAGAACACGGCTTGCCCTCTTCCTCTCCCTCCAAACCTCAGGCTTTTACCACATCGTTTACCGCCCGGCGTGGACTGCGCAGCCCTTCGTGCTGCGTACACACACACCAGTGAGAGCGTCTACGATGGCAAAGAGCAGACAGGATCCGATAAGCGGAAAGCCCTCCCATCCTTATTAAGGTAGTCGCTGAGCGTTATACAAAGCGTTAAATGACCCATATGTGGCTGAGCCCCCATTGGAAAAGCCTGTGGAGCTGTGGTCTCGCATGACACATCTCTCCGCTTTCTGCTCGCACTCCTGTTCCACGGGTGGGGGGCAGCACAGTCAGAAGAGGGAAGGTTCGCTTTGTGTCGGGTGGCAGGCAGCCTCACCTGATGCGAGTGTGCCGTCACACTCGGCTGGATAACGCTTTGTATAACGCTCTGGAGGTACTCTTCAAGAAGAGGATGGCTTTCCTCAGCAGACCCGTGTCGACCTCCAGGAGCAGGAGATAGAGTGGACTGCGATGAGGAGGAACACCAGGCTTTTCATGCATACATATCCAGAATAGAGTGAAGAAAGCTCCTGGGCTACCTGCTTGCGGGTGCTTTGCTGGTGTTTAGCGTCCTCACGGGAACCGCGATCCTCGCCATCTTGCTTGTCTTGAGCTGGAAAGGATGCCGACGAGTATCGGGATCGAGGCATTTGTTGCGATCATTATCGTGGTGAGCCTCGTTCTGAGCGTGCTCGACATACGAGAATTGAAATAACAAAAGGGAGGATTGACAAGCAGCGCTATCTACTATGGGTCCTGGTTGAAGGTGGCCACAGAGTGGGTACACCGAAACCAGGTCACTTTAGCCGCACGCCCGGTGTGGCTGTTCAGCAGCGGCCCACTCGGCACCGAGGTCAAGGACGCCGAGCCGCAACCCAAGGAGCTAGCTGAGTTCCAGCAGGCCATCGGACCCCGGGATCAGCGCCTCTTCTTCGGAGCCCTCGACCACCACAAACTGTCTTTCGCTGAGCGCATGATGGTGAAGGCGGTGCGGGCTCCCGAAGGCGACTTCCGCGACTGGGAAGCCATCGAGGCGTGGGCCGCAAGCATCGCCCGGGACCTGCGATGAGTCGCAAGGGGTCCACTCTTTTGATTTGCCTGAGTGATGTGGGTCGGCTGTTTTGGTTATCATTAACGAGGGAGTAGTAACGTATGAGACTCTTGAAAACACAATTCAGATCGTTTCAGGTGCTGACTACGCTGTGAAGACGCAATAAGAAACAGAACGAGGTAGATACATCTTGCCAGATTCACAACAGATGCAACCACTCACAATCCCTGCTACTCTGCCTCTGCCATAGGCAGAGAAGACATCTACGGCTGTGCCCGCTGCTGCGCCCAAACAGCGTTGGCCCTGGCGAATGTGGCGTGCTGTGAAACACAACCCTATTCCTAGCGGGGCAGTCGCGCTGATGATAGCGAGCCTTGTGATCTGGCTTGCCGGGTACGGGACACTTGCCAACTGGACGCTGCTTGCGGTCGTGCTCCTGGGGGGTATTCCGCTGCTCTGGCAAACCGTGCAGCAGTTCCTACACAAGGAATTTGGGGTCGATGTGATCGCTATCCTGGCAATTGCGGGATCGGTCGTCCTGGGGCAATACCTGGCAGGCGCACTGGTCGTGTTGATGCTGTCCGGCGGCGAGGCACTGGAAGCGTATGCGCTACGTCGCGCGCGCTCCTCTCTCTCGGCGCTGGCTGAACGCGCTCCGCGTGTCGCGCATATCTGGCACGGAGAAGACCTGGTCAGCATTCCGGCTGAGCAGGTCGAAGTCGGTATGGAGATTGTCGTCAAACCGGGTGAGTTGATCCCCGTCGACGGCGTCGTAACCTCCGGCACTGCCAGTATAAGTGAGGCAGACCTGACGGGCGAACCCGTGCCAGTGCGCAAAGCTCCTGGGATGCTCGTGCTCTCTGGCAGCGTCAACCTGGATGGTGTCCTGGAAATTCGCGCCAGCAAGCGCAGCGCGGAGAGTAAATATGCGCAGATCGTGCGCCTGGTAGAGGAGGCTCAGACGCAGAAAGCGCCGATCCACCGCCTGGCCGATCGCTATAGTGTCGGCTTCACCCTCACAGCAGTGGGATTGGCCGGCCTGACCTGGGCCATCTCTGGCGATAGCATCTACGCGCTGGCCGTGCTGGTTGTCGCCTCCCCGTGCCCGCTGATCTTAGCCACGCCGATCGCCATTATCTCCGGCATTGATCTCGCGGCACGTAATGGCATCATCGTCAAGAGTGGTGGGGCCATCGAGCAACTGGGAGAAGTGACGGTCGCCGTCTTTGACAAGACAGGTACGCTGACGCTGGGAACACCCAAAGTGACAAGTATAGTCCTTGCGCAGCAGCATGAGCAAGGGGGAGAAGTGATGGGCGCAGGCGATCATGCAGCGCACCGCAGTCCTTCCGATTACAACGGAGACACGCTGCTGCGTTTCGCCGCCTCAGTCGAACAGCTCTCTGCGCACATCCTGGCGCGCTCCGTCGTGGAGGCCGCCCAGGAACGCGCCTTATCCCTCAGTTCGGTCAACGATTTCGAGGAGATATTCGGCAAGGGTGTACATGGACGTGTGCCCGTGCTCGCTAGGGAACGGCTGGTAGAGGGATAAAGCACGAGTGATGCTGTTGAAGTAGCAGTGGGCAACCGCACCTTTATGCAGCACCTTGCTATTCCTATACCAGCCTCCCTGCTCTCCGAACGCGAGAGGCGCGTCGAGAGTGGCCAAATCTGTAGCTTCATCGCCGTGGAGAAACAGGTCGAGGGACTGCTGGTACTCCAAGACGTTCCGCGTCCAGAACTTTCACGGCTTTCGACGGATTTGCGCGCGGCAGGAATCAAAGAGACAATTCTGCTGACGGGCGATGGCGAAGTGGTAGCGCAGCAGATTGGCAAGATCGCTCAGGTGGACAGAGTGATCTCGCGTTGCCTGCCGGAGGATAAGGTGCGCATCGTCAAGGAACTCGTGCAGCAGGGGCAGCGCGTGCTGATGGTCGGTGATGGCATTAACGATGCCCCTGCGCTGGCAAGCGCCACGGTTGGCATGGCACTCGGCACGCAAGGCTTAACCGCCGCCTCAGCTGCTGACACTGTGCTGCTTTCAACAGATATTCTGCGCGTCGTGCGCGCAGTGCGCATCGGTCGCCATGTCATGCGTGTGGCGTTGCAGGGCATCTGGGTCGGTATGGGACTGAGTTTCATCGCCATGATCTTCGCGGCCTTTGGCTTCATTAGCCCGGCAGCGGGCGCTCTTTTACAGGAAGCCTTTGATGTGATTGTCATCCTAAATGCCCTGCGAGCAGGAAGGGCCACATTCTAAAGAGGCTCAGGCGCTTTCGCCCTCGTGGCGGCTGCCAGTCCCCTTATTCGAGACCGCGTCGGCTACATTGGCGCCTACGCCCCCTATTCCTCGATGTGGACGTTCGGGCGGGACATCGCCGGTGCCACGCGCTCCTGTGGAGAGGTGCGTGAGCCATGGCGGGTCGAACCGCTGACCCGCAAGGTCTTCGTCCATTCCTTGACCGCTTTGCTGGATCCAGGCGAAGCAGAACGATTGGGAAGCGCGTTCGCCACCGAGTGTGGACAGCTCGACGGTTGCGGCCTTTCAGCGGAGGGCCGGGTAATGCATGCGCTGCTCACTGCGCCCGACGCAGACGATGTGGAGTGGAGGCCGCGCTGCATCGCTTGCTTCCTATTTATTAACCCCGCGTTATTGGCCTTTGACGCGCCCGACACGGCAGCGTAGATGGTAAATGCCCTACGAAGTGAGCGGATTTTGCCCTCACAACTGAGCAATTGCCAAGAGTCGTGAGCACTGGGACGAATTTTCCTGGAAAAACCGCTCTCCATCAGATTTCTCTCATCACCATGCTGTAAATTGGCATGCTTTGAGAAGAGCAAACGAGCTTTGCCGTGAACCGGGTTGGCAACCCCATGAGCCAAGCTCTCTTCCAAACCACAAGGAAAGATGGCAATGATATAATGCTGTAGCAACCATATTAGAAAGAGATTCATATGGAAGACAAGTCTGCTGCTCTGCAAATAGATGCTATCATCAAAAAGTATGCTGATTGGCGGGGTGAGATGTTGTCACGTCTGCGCGCTGTGATCATGCAAGCTGACCCTGCCGTAGTTGAAGAAGTGAAGTGGAAAAAGCCCTCAAGGCCCGAGGGAGTCCCCGTGTGGTCTCATGAGGGAATCCTCTGCGTTTGCGATACCCTCAAGAGTGCCGTCAGGTTGACATTCCCCAGGGGTACTCAGATGAAAGATCCGCACAGACTCTTTAACACGCGCCTGGATAGCAAGACGGTTCGGGCTATCGACTTTCACGAAGGTGATACCATCAATGAAGCCGCGTTAAAGGCGCTCATGCTGGAAGCTGTGGGGCTGAACCAGTCAAAAGCACCGTGGCCCTCATTCCAGAAAAGCCATCATTTATGATGACTTTTTAGATCGTTTATTGAGCACATATTGCACTGAAGGGCTGACGGCCTTATCCGTACGGTGAATACAGCCATACCAACAGCAAGGTCGGCGCATGCCCTCTTTGAGTTCTGTGCGCACCCGTTCAACATGCTGCCTTCTGGTTGCTGGTTGTTTCACGGAGATCGCCCAGCAGATCCATTCATTGCGCGCAAGAGGCGTCAGCTCCTCCCATGCCGCGAGCGCCTCCGCGTCAGAAGCGAGGGTGTTCCGTAAGTCCTCTGGCAATTCGTGGACAACGCCACCGGAGATTTCATTGTTGGTCATAGTCATAAGCCCATACTAGCACAAAATAGCCCTTCTCGCAAGGATTGCAGGAGCGAATGACGTCTTCAATGTGCTTGTCTTCTCCCGTGCCGAATTGACAAAAATGGTGTGCAAATGTTCGCTTGCGGAGCGGCCCATGCTCGATGCAGCCAATCCAGAGGAAGCGCGCATTTGGCATAGGCCATTCGTGGTATCCAGACCGATCAGACGGAATATCCACACAAAAGCCAGCGCAACATCGGCCCATGTTGCGAGCAGAAATCCCAGGTAGCCTATATGAGGTCAGGTACGCGCGCGGCTGGTCCCGTAGGTGCCCGATGGACCCTGGCCAGCATTGGCGTAGCGAGCGCCCGACCATGCTCCCTTTGGGGCAAGCGCTTCGAGCCGCTGTAAGTCCTCTTGGGAAAGGGAGAGCATGCAGGCCGCGGCGTTCTGCTCCAGGTTCACCCGCCGCTTGGTGCCAGGAATGGGTACGACATCCTCGCCTTGCGCCAACAGCCAGGCCAGGGCTAACTGCCCTGCAGTGACGTGCTGCTCTTCGGCCAGGCGACGCACCTCGGCCACGAGCTCCAGGTTGCGCTGGAAGTTCACTCCCTGGAAGCGGGGATTGCTGCGTCGGAAATCATCTGGGGCAAAATCATCGGGGCTGGTGATCTCTCCGGTGAGGAACCCACGCCCGAGTGGGCTGTAGGGCACGATCCCGATGCCAAGCCGGCGCGCGGCTGGCAGCACCGCCTCTTCCAGGTCGCGCGTCCACAGCGACCATTCGCTTTGCAGCGCCGTGATCGGGTGGGTGGCCGTCGCTCGCTCCAGACTCTCCACACTGGCTTCGGAGAGTCCCAGGTAGCGCACCTTCCCGGCTTGGACGAGTTCGGCCATCGCCCCCACGGTGTCTTCGATCGGGACATCGGGGTCGACGCGGTGCTGGTAATAGAGATCGATGTACTCGACACCCAGGCGCGCCAGCGACTCGTCGCAACAAGCCTTGACATAAACCGGGCGGCCACTGATGCGCAGGCTCCCATCGTCAGCCATCAAGCCGAATTTGGTCGCGAGGATGACCTTGTCCCGCCGATCGGCGATGGCGCGTCCAACCAGGCGTTCGTTGTGCCCAGCGCCATACACGTTAGCAGTATCAAGCAAGCACATGCCGAGCTCGATGGCCCGCTGGATGGTGGCGATGGACTCCTTTTCGTCGGCTGGCCCGTAGGACTGGGACATACCCATACACCCTAGACCCAGGGCGGAGACGATCAAGCCCTGGTGACCAAGCGCACGGGTGGGGAACATGGCATCAGACATCGTAAGCTCCTTTCCTGACCGACCGCTTGTTGAAACAGCTACGGTGCGGGGGGCACCTGGGGGTAACGCATTTCGAGCATCAGCACGCCAGTCTCTGAACGCCACGGTCCATGCACCATGCCAGGCGGGCGACAGGCATACATGCCTTGTCGAAAGGTGTGTCCGAGGCGCAAGTCGGTCAGATCACCCTCGAGGATCAACACCTCTTCCCAGGTAATCATGCACGGCTGGGCCATTGGGGGACGTGTCGGTGCCAGGTTCATAGCGGGTGAAGCCGGTGTAGCATCTCGTCTCGGGATCGCTCGCAAGCACCTGCTGCCAGATACCAGTGACCTTGCCGCCGGCGGGAAGCCATTCCGCACTGGGAGTGTGAAACTCGTACTCTGGTTTCGGCATACGTCGCTCACTTTCACAAACGGGAACAAACGAGGACTCCAACAGGTTCCTTCTCTTGCGCATCAGTATACGACATTTCAGGAATGCATGAGAATCGAACCGCTAGCTGTCCGTGCCTTGTCCAATATTTGGGCATGGATTCTCTTCGCCATGCTCAAGTCGCATGAGCCTTATGCTACGGCCACTTTTGAAACTGCTCAGGGACTGTCAGTGCTGATAAGACAGTCCCTCTGGCATCATCGGTTAAAGCGAACTGAGTGCATCGAGCAATTTAGCACCGTCGGGCGTTCCCAGCCCGGTGCATGCATCCCAACCTGTCGCAGCGGAATAGCTGCCGTTATTCCCACTGGTCACATCTCGCAGGGCGCTGGCCTGAGCGAGTTGGGTATAGTTCTGGTAGAGGAGGGGATTGAGGTAGCCAAGGGGTTTCCCGCGCTGCTGATTGATCAGGGCAATCAGCCCTGCCCATAAAGGAGCAACGGCGCTGGTGCCGCCGAACACGACATCCTGTCCATCGACATGCACCTTGTACCCCGTTTGTGGATCGGCATTGCCGGCGACATCAGGCACTCCACGCCCTTTGTGCTGGTCATTCACCGATACGGGGATTTGTGCATGTGCCTGCCAGGTGGGAAGCGGGAAGACATCACTGATGCCGCCTCCTGTAGCTGATGTCGTGCTATCGTTCCAGACGACTTCGCTGCTTAGCGCGTTGTTGGCTACTTCCAGGCGGGTGCCACCACAGCCAAGCGCATACGTACTGCTCGCAGGAAAGTCAACATGCGCTTTTCCATCGCTTACTCCATCGGATGAACCGTTGTCGCCAGCGGCGCAGCAGACGGTGATGCCCAGTGAGACAGCGGCCTGGAATGCCTGGTCCATCGTTTGCATGGCCTGGGATGTCCAGCTCAATTCAGACCCTCCCCAGCTTATCGAGATCACCGATGGCTTGTTGGTGGTATCGTGCGTGGCCTGCGTGATGGCGTCCAGGAAGCCCTGGTCGGTATTGGGTGCGAAGTACACGGCGATGGTTGCGCCGGGTGCAATTGCACCCGCTATTTCGATATCAAGATCGACTTCCCCATCGGCGCTATCAGGGTTGCCTGCCGGGGTGTTTTGCCCGCCATCGACGGATACACTCGTCACCATGGGTAGCGAGATGCCCAATTGTTGAAAGTACGCCTGAAGATCGCTGGTCGTGTAGCCGCCACCGAGTTCGATGAGAGCAATACACTGGCCACTCCCGTTAGCAGTCGTTGGAAAGTCGTACAGGTGGGCTAGCTGTGGTGGCGTATAGGAGGTGCCGCCGACAGCAGGGCGAGCGGATACTCCAGAAGCAATGTAGCGCTGCAAGTGCGGTTGAGCCTGGGGGCGATTGTCGAGGCCGAAAACGCCTACAATGACTTGATCGAGTTCTTCCGGGACGTGCAGGGGGCCTGTGCGTCCCCGGTAACGCCCGCCCGTATGTTCATACTGTTGCAGTTCCGTGGCGAACGCAGCGCTCAGCGCAGCGATTGTGCCTGCCAGGACTATCCTGCGCCTGACCGGCTCGATTGATACAACGGTGAGCGCATGGTCGCGGGCAAATTGCTCGACTTTCGCTATATCTTGAGGGGTTGCGCTCTGTGTCGCGCTAAATTCTTCCCTGCTGAGAGGCGAACGTTTCTGCTGGACTTGCTCACCAATCTTTTCGGCCAGGTGAGCGGTATCAGGTGTTCTCAGATAGACCGAAACCTCGATACGCTCATGTGGGTCAGCCGGGCCGACCGGCTGCGCGCCAGGCAGTGGTGCCCGCTCACTCCCAGAAAGCTTCGTATAGCCCTGAGGTGGTGTTGTACCCATGCTCTTGCTCCTTTTTTATCAGCCAGATATCAATGTATGTTGTTCCGGATCAGGTCGAGGATGAACGCATCAACCTAGCCGCCTTGCGGGATATTCGTCGAGTTGCCGCATTGCCTGGGATGGCAAAAATAGGTACAGTATCTTACCTGTTCAGACCTATCGATTATAGCAGAGTTGCTCTTGTCTTACCAGCCGTCAGATTCCCTCATGTAACATCCTTGCGCCAAAAAGTTGTAGGAACCAGTAGTTGCCCTGCATACACTTGACCTCGTTCTCCCACAAAATGGGAAAGATGCGGTCGGGGTGGGCAGATCCGAACCTCGCCCGAATATCATGTGCCGCAGGCGAATAGATGGCCCTCGAGCGCCTCTTCTGCGCTTCCCCAGGTTGGAGGTCACCTTCATGCAGCAATTCATCGACACGGTAGCCGCGCGAGTCGCTCGATACCTGCAATGATCTGTTTAAATGTCCCTTTGCCGCGCACCTTGTCGTTCTCTTGAGCCGAACTGCCGTCCAGGCTGACACGCAGGTCAAGCGAATTCGGTGACATGCGGAATGTTTCGCCGAGCCACGTGGCCATGGCATCATCGATGAGGATGCCATTTGTCAGGATGCTGAGCGGCCCCTGTGCCAGCGTCAGGCTGATAAGTTGCTTGATATCGGGATGTAAAAACGGCTCGCCACCCGTGAAATACTACTCGCGCACGCCTTGCTCGCTTGCCTTGTCGAGAACCCATGCTGCGATAGAGTACTCAAAAAGCACAAACTACTCGGCAAATACCTTCGCGGCTGCACCTACCATCTTTTCAAGAGGCGTACCGGCACCTTCAACGCCGCGGAAGTACCAGGGGATCATGACGATGGCTCCCACAAGCCAGAGTAGTGCCATGGTCAGGAGCGCGCCAGTGATGCCAGTTGGTCCCTGGTAAATCGCGATCAGCAAAGGGCCGCTGAAGATTGCTCCAGTTCGGCCAACCGCCACTGATAAGCCAACACCCGTCGAGCGCAGGTGGGTTGGAAAGATCTCAGAGAACGTCGGGTAGGCGCTGGTCCACGCCCCGGTGGCAAATAAGTTGGCGAACATAAAGGCCAGCAAAACAACCAGGCCACTTCCAGTTCCCGTTGCAGGAGCAAGCAGCATGGCAGAAAGTGCCGCCAGCGTGTAGAAAGCAGGCACTGTGATCTTGCGCCCCAGGCGATCGATAACAGACAACATTGCCAGTCCACCGAGTAGGGCGCCCACGTTGCCGAGGAAGTAGAACCAGGGAATCTGCGTCGGGGCGATGTGGACGGCTGGGAGTACAGCCAGCGCCAGGAAGGTGAACATGCCGTAGTAGCCGAATGCTTCCGACAGGTCAAGAAGACACCCCAGCGCAAGCCGTCCAGAGTACTGCGTAATAAGTTCATGCACCTGGCTAAAAAATGGGTGTGGCGTAATCGCATCGACCAGGATGGATTCTACTGTCGCGTTGTTTGTTTGACCTGCCTGCGTTTCTATGTACTCGACCACCGCTTTTGCCTCTGCGCGGCGCCCTTTGGTCAAGAGCCAGCGAGGAGATTCGGGTAGAGAGCGACGCATCCAGACGACGAAGAGGGCAGCGATGGCTCCAAAGGCGAAACCTACGCGCCAACCGATCTCAGGAGCAAGCAGGTTGATAAAGAACAGATTCACGAGGGCAGCAATCATCGCGCCAACTGGCCAGAAGTTCATCACCAGTCCATTGATCTTTCCTCGATTTTGGGGTGGGATGAATTCGCTAATCGCTGAATTGATGGCGGCATATTCAGCACCCACGCCGATAGCGGTCAGGAAACGGAATACCATCAGCAAGACATAATTTGGCGAAAGAGCAGACAAGAGCGTGAAGAACGAATACATCAGCAGAGTGATGATGAACAGGCGCTTGCGGCCAAAGCGGTCGGCAAGATAGCCGAATACAAAAGCGCCGACCATAATCCCGATCAACCAGTTACTCACCACCCATGCTGCCTGATTGGCGCTCAGATGGAATATATTCTGGATGACGCCGAGGACACTCCCCACGATATTGACTTCAAAAGCATCGAGGAGCCAGCCAACGCCAAGAGCGGCGGTGATCATGGTGTGGAACTTGCTCCAATGCAGAACATCCAGCCTACGAGTGACATCAGTCGTGATCCGTTGTGTCGTCATAGCCTAATCCTTTCTCTTTAACGCACGGCAGGCCAGAGCCATTCATATTTCGATGGATGTATCTTGAGCAGGTAGAGGGTGCGAATGAGCATCACCGTGAGTTGCGTTTTCAGCAATCCCCACTGCCGGTGCCTGCGAGCTGACGTTTCGACTTCGGAGGCCAGCAGCCTCACTGGCCCTCTTTTGCTCATGCGTTCGCTATACTCCACATCTTCCATAAAGGGCCAGTCCTGGTGCCCGCCCAGTTGGTCGAATATGCTGCGACGGGTGAAGATCGCCTGGTCGCCTGTATAGCTGCTGGTGCGCAGCGAACGCCGCGTGACATTCGCCCCGATGCGTGTATAAAGCGGGCGCGGGTCATCGAAACGCATGCGAAACGCTCCGCCGACAATGCGTTCGTCCTGCATGACCGCCAGCAATTCGTCGATCCCTCCGGCATCGAGCAGGGTATCCGCGTGCAAAAAGAGCAGGATGTCGCCGCTTGTGGCTCGTACCCCGGCGTTCAACTGCCCGCCGCGCCCTCGTTTCGCACTAATGACGCGCACCTGTTTGCTGGCAAGCGCAACGGTATCATCCGTGCTTTCGCCATCGACCACCACGATTTCGGCGTTTCTCGACCGTTGCTTGAGGCTTTGCAAGGTGCGTTCGATCAGGCTGGCCTCATTAAATGTGGGGATGATGATGGATAGGCTCATCGCACATCCACATATTTGCGCTGCAACTGCTCTGGCGAGACGCCGAATTTATAAAGGGTACGCAGATACCACATAAAAAGCACGCTGCGCACAAGACCGGCTTTCATGTGGCGACGTGCCGAAGTCGTGACATAGTCGGGGAGCAGAACAAGCCTGCCAATTGTACGCAGGCGCGTGATGATCTCTAAATCCTCCATCAACGCCATATCGGGAAAGCCACCGATGGCCCCGAAACTCTCGGCTCGCACAAAATAGGCCTGGTCGCCCGTGAAAATGCCGCACCAGCGCGAGCGCAGGTTGGTAGTAAACGCTACCAGCCGGTAGGCCAGTTGGGAACAATTAAAACACAGGCGAAACGCGCCACCCACCACGCCGGGCGCAGCGCAGGCGCGTTCGATAGACTCGAAGGCATCATCCGGCAGCGTCGAGTCGGCGTGCAGAAAGATGAATATGTCACCCGTAGCAACAGCCGCGCCCCGGTTCATCTGCGTGGCGCGTCCGCGCGGCGAGGAAATGACCTGTCCAAAACGCTGCGCGATGGCGACCGTTTGATCTGTACTGCCGCCATCGACAATCAGCACTTCGCAATTATACGGGGCGCATACCCGCGCAAGCTGACAAAGCTGTTGTTCAAGCACCGCCTCTTCGTTCAACACGGGCATGATGATCGAGAAACGCATATGGCATCCACCCTTACCTTATGGCGCAGCGACAATGTCCGCCTTGACGCGGCGCGTGGGCAATGGCACGAACGCGCTTTCGCTGGCGTGCGGTTGGGCCGGGCGCATCTTCGCGTTGAGGGCGCAGAAGGACATCACCCCGCGTGGAGAAGCATTGTGGAAGCAGCAGCGTTCAATGCGGCTCATATCGATGTCGCTCTCGTCCATGAACGGCTTGACGAAGAGGGTCAGCGTCTTGCGGCTCGTCCAGAACGAGGGGTCGGTGCCGATATGTGGCCACAGTGTCTTCATCAGTTTGAGGCTGCCCCCAATGTTGGAGACAATCTGCGGCAGAATGGCGGCTCGCCCGCGTGTGAGCATGCGCAGCGTCATGTTGGGGCGCGGCCCCATCACCTCCATAAACTCCCCGAGCGTGAAGTTGGGCGCGATAGGCTTGTAGCCCTCTTTCGTGTATTTGAGCAGCGAGAAGGTATTGCACAGAGGCGAGCCTTCGCCAACCGGGAAGAACAGATCTTGTGAAACGCCCGTCTGTTCCTCGATCAGCTCGAGGATTTCAGGCATACGCAACTTGCGCGGCGCGCGATCTTCCTCCGGGACGTGACCATTGCCGTTCTCGCTCGCATGCTCACTAGAGTTTTTAACCTCGAAACGCCCGAAGGGAGTGGCGGCTTGAAAGGCGATGGCGCACACGGTGTCGGGATGTTGCCAGGCAAAATGCACGACCTGTTGAATCTGATCGCTATTCAACCCGTCATAGAGCGACACGGCCAGCGTCGAGGGCAGCTTAACGCGCTCTAAAGCCGCGATAGCCTTGACGCGCACATCCCACAAATCCTCGCCGCGCAGTTTTTGAATATCCTCCGGTCGCGTGCTGTCGAATTGCAGGTAAACCGAGGTAAAGCCCCATTTGACCAGCTTTTCAGCAAAATCAGGTTCGCGTGCGAGGCGGATGCCATTGCTCACCATTTCAAGCTGGCCGAAGCCCTTGCGTTTGACCATGGCCGCGATAACATCCAGGTCCTTGCGTACCGAAGGCTCGCCGCCCGATAGTTGCAACGAGATACCCTTGCCCTCGATAGCGATCAGTTGATCGAGGCGCGTTTCGATCTCCTCCAGCGTGTAATCGCGTTCCGACGGGCTGGAAAAGGCATAGCACATAGGACAGGTGAGGTTGCAGCGTTCGGTCACTTCCAGGATGACTAATCCCGCGGGTTTGCGCAGTGGGAAAGGAGAAAGCCCCTGCGAAATATCCGTATCGCCGCCATCCCCATAACGCGCTATCATGACCTTCTCGACAGCGAAGGATTTGCGATAGAAAGCGGCGTGAAACCCCAGGTCTGTATCGACGACGCCGTGGGTTGGACAACTCCGCGTGTAAAAAACCTGCTCGTTGTCTCGAACTTCGTAGGCTGCCGGAACTATTTCGCCGCAGATCGAACAAATACTGCGTGTCTGTTTGAGGACTTCGGCCAAGTTGGTACTCCTTCTAAGCTGAATGGAAACTAGTGAACGTGATTCTTTGATGAACTACTTTTTTAGAGTGCTGCGGTAATATGGCTGCTTTATAGCGTACACTCCTATCCTTGCAATTGTCTGTAGTTCAGGCTACAGACAATGTGCGGCATATCTCATTACTCATCCAACCTCGACCGGAGGCCCGCCACGTCACGCACGATGACGCGCCCACGAGAGAGCTCCACCAGCTCCGCCCGCTGGAACTCATCCAGTACCTTGGTCACCGATTCGCGCAGAGCCCCGATCATGTCGCCCAACTCCTGGTGGGTAATCGGCACCGCTTCGCCACTTCGCCCCTGGCTGAGCCGCAGGAGTACCGCGGCGATGCGTGCCGGGACACTTCGGTAGGCCATCTCTTCCAGCCGCGCCTCGCAGAGCGCCAGCCGCCGACTCAGCACCTCGATCATGCGCAGGGCCACCTCCGAGCGCTCGCGCATGAGTCGTTCAATGTCGTTGCGGCTCATTACGCAGATCAGCAAATCCTCGGCGGCCTCGGCGAAGGTGTGCCGCAGCGATTCGCCGACGAGCGGCATCTCGCCGAAGAAGGCACCCGGTTCGATCGCCGCCAGGTCCAGCCGTTTGCCGGAAGGCGTCAGGCGGTAGAGCTGGACGCGCCCGCGTTTGAGCAGGAACAGCACCTCGGCGCGGTCCTCCTGCGAGTAGAGGAGCTGGCCTTTGCGGCAGGTGCGCATCTCGGTCTGCTGCTCGAATGCGGCCATAGCCGCGGGCTCCAGGTCGCAGAAGATGTCCATGGCAAGCATACATTCTTTGGGCGGGGAAGCCGCCCCAGGCTGCCACCCAGGCTGCGTTCGCCTCTTCGGTAAGAACGGGAAGCCACGTCTCGTAGTCAACTTGCTTTCTCCTCACTCCCGCGCGCCAGTTCAGCACGGAGTCCGGCCAGGAATGCGTTGCGATCCGGGTTGCCCAGCGACACCACCAGGCCGTTCAAGACATACGTTGGGGTGGCGAACACCTGCGGAGGCACGCGTTGCCCCGGCTCATCGAGGTTGACGACGGTCACTGCAAGGCCAGCAATGCTCCTGGCTGCTTCCGCGATCACTACTGCCTCCTGGCAATTGGCGCACTGGTCGGTGATATAGATCTCTAGATGCATTATACCGTCCTCCCTGCTCTCACGGAAGGGCGACGTCCCCTCTCGAAGAGTACCGGTCAGAGTATATCCTGCCTGCGTGTGAAAGGGGAGCGCCGCTGCTCCCCTTTCACACGCAGGCAGGATACCTGGTCTTGACAACAGGTGTGCTTGCGCTACGCGGACTGGCGGGCTTGCCGACCCAGCAGGCTTGTGAAGTCCTGCGGTCTCAGCACGGGCCAGAGGCCCACGACCATGCCAAAGAGCAGATGCCCGATAGTAAACGTGGTTCCTCCCAACAGGGTCAGGAGATTGGGCGCCCCCACGATGGGCAACACGACGAAGTTCATGAGCAGCATCACCAGCACCCCGTAGACCATGCCTCCCATGACGGCTACCGCGCCCCGCAGGTGCAGCCCGGCGGCGATCAGGCCAAAGATGATGCCCCAGAGCGCCGACCACATCATGTGGACGACCAGTCCCAGAAGCGCCGGGCCGAGGGCGAAGTAGAACGCGCCTGCGTGCATGGCGGTCATCATCGACTGCGGTCCGCTGAGCGGTGACGCAATGACGTACAGCGGCGTGAAGAAGCCCATACTCAGGTACGTGGCGGTGGCAAGCATGGTAAACATGGCCATCATGGCCCCGCCGAGCATGCCTGCGATGGCTCCAGCAATCGGAAAGGTGAAAAATCGGTTCTGGTTTCTCGTGGTATTCATGGAAAGTACATCCTCCTTCAAGGGTTCATCCCTTCTGTATTGAAAGGGTTATGTTCGTTGAGCCACCTGCTCAATCGGTTCTGCCCGAAGTATAGCCAAGGGCCGGGAGGAGTTCTGTAGCCTGGGCTACATTTTCCCTGGATGCATCAACCATGCGAAAAAAGGCGAGCACTGGCAGGCACGTTGTGTGGGGAAAGGGGATGGGAATAAGCGGGGTCCCTTCCATGTTGGGAGAAACAGACCTACCTGTTTTCAATGGGTGGAGATGACGAAGCGTGACGGCATCGTCAGCCTGCCAGGAGAATGAAAGTGTATGACGATTCCTATCTATGAAGGCGAGGTGCCTTACCTGACTACCGAGCAGATGATCGAGGTGGACCGGGCTATGATGCAAGACCTGCGCATTGAGCTGATCCAGATGATGGAAAACGCCGGGCGTCACCTGGCGCACCTCGCCAGAGTGCGCTTTTTCGATGGAAGCCCCCGTGGCAAAACGGTGGTGGTGCTGGCTGGAACGGGTGGCAATGGCGGCGGAGCGCTGGTGTGCGCCCGCCGACTCCACACCTGGGGCGCTCACGTGCAGATCATTGTGACCCATCCATCCGCACACTTTACTCCCGTTCCGGCGCATCAGTTGGACATTGTCCAACGGATGAATATACGTGTGGCCGAGGCTGGCGCTCTCGCCCAGGTGCAAAGCCCGGAGTTGATCGTGGATGGTCTGATTGGCTATCGTCTGAAAGGCGCCCCACAGGGGACGGTCGCTGACCTGATCCGCTGGGCCAATGAGCAGGCAGCGCCAATTCTTGCGCTTGATGTCCCCTCTGGAGTGGATGGCACGACCGGAAGCGTCCTTGACCCGGCGATCAAAGCGACGGCGACCATGACGTTAGCCCTGCCCAAAGCCGGATTGCGTGCCCCTGATGCACAGACGAGGGTGGGTGAACTCTACCTGGCCGATATCGGCGTTCCCCCCACGCTCTATGCTGAGCCTGCTCTGTCACTGCGCGTCGGGGCGCTCTTTGCCGAGAGTGAGATTCTGCGCCTCGATGCGCCCCATGGCGTTTAGCTGCTTTCACGTTCGAGAATGCGCTCGGCGACTTCACGCAGGTCAGCCCCGACGACATCCGGGCGTTCAACGAGCGGGTCGAGTACCATGCCTGGACGGGCGACAAATGCCGCCGCACAGCCTGCTCGCAAGGCGCCCGCGATATCCCAGGCATGGGCCGCGATGAGTCTGAGATCACCGATATTAACACCCAGGCGATCTGCCACCATCCGGTAGGGTTCGGGCGCGGGTTTCAGGCGCTGGACGGCATCGGCGGAGAAGATCTGCTCGAAGTAGCCGCTCAGACCCGCATTGGCCATCTGAGCCTCGGCGACCTGGGAGGTCGAGTTGGTGAGCGTCACCAGGCGCAGCCCCGCCTGCCGCAGGCGTGCAAGGGCCTCCTGCGTCTCGGGATGTGGGGGTAATCGCCGCATCTCACTCAGGAGAGCATGTTTCTCTTCCGGTGTCATGGTCACACCGCGGCGCGTGGCCACCATATCAAGCGCTGCCGCTCCAAGTTGGCCAAAATCTCGATAGGGGCCGGTAATCGTCGCGACAAAAGCGTTTTGCAGCATCTGGGTAAACCATATCTGGCGCACGCCGGCATCGCCGAAGACGCGTGCGAACTGCGCATCTAGCGCTCGTAAGTCGAGCAATGTCTCATTGACATCAAAAACACAAATACGCGGCATTTGGATTGCTCCTCCTTTTCCTTGCGTATAACACATTATGTTCTGAAATCGGGAGCGGTGTCACCGACCTTGAGACCGGCGGGAGCGTGTGAGAAGAGATCCATATCACCTTTTCCCACTCCTGATGGCGGATGTTTACACCTTCTCCGATCACTCGTCGCCTGTCGTTTCCATTCACTGGCTGCAACGCGGTGGCAGAGTCCTCCACTTGTAAGCGATCGCGCTGTCGTTTGGCTTGAATCTGACTATACATCGCTACCGCGAATGGCACGCAATAGGTCAAGAGCAACGGGAGGAGCCTGTCGGAAGTAAAGTGCCCGGTGACGATCGCCTGCCCTTGATTGATCACGGCCAGCAGCGTCCCGACAATCAGGGCCATCTTGATCGAAAACAGCAGCGTAGGA
This sequence comes from uncultured Chloroflexia bacterium, assembly GCA_963731975.1. Taxonomy (GTDB): domain Bacteria; phylum Chloroflexota; class Ktedonobacteria; order Ktedonobacterales; family Ktedonobacteraceae; genus CAVSXS01. Next base: position 1,326,131 of record CAVSXS010000001.1, read on the forward strand.
CGTTCAAGGCAATAAGCGATGAGAGGGCGTTGGCCTTCTCGCTTGTTGGTATGCTCGACGGTCGGAAGTGTGCGCATCGATGGTCTCCCGGTTAGCAAGAGTATGAGCGGGTCTGAACTGACGCGCGCTCACTGAACCTCAGTCTAAGAATACCATTAAATCGAACAAGTTCTGTAGCACAGGCTACAGACAGCTACAGACAGCTACAGACAGACCGCTCTCAGTCTGCGCTCCGCTGCTTATGTGCGCAGGATCATTGTCCTCGGAAGGGCAGCTGGTAGTTCCTCTGACTTTTCCCATCTCTCGTATCTTCCAGGAGGAAGTTCGAGACGACGCGCATCACGGTGCCTCCTACACTGCTCCTGCATGCCGTTCCTGCAATTGGAACAGCCGAGTGCTGATGAATGCCATTCCCAAGCGCGAGCAGCAAGAGGTCGCATCCGAATTGGCAGGCATCTGGAAACAGGAGAACCAGGAGAGCGCCCTGCTCAAGCTGGCCGCTTTTAAGGCCAAATATCAGAAGCGCTCTCCCGAGGCGGTGCGCAACTCTGCCCCTGCCGAACACGTATGCCTCCTGATCGAACACGCTGAACGGGCCTGCCATGCCGCTCAATCCCTGCGCCAGCCCGTTCTCGTCTCGCTAGAGGTCCATCTGAATGGGCAACTTCTCCCTCTCACTGGCTAATGAGCGGCCGGGATTCCTGACCAGAGCCAGGAAATCACTAGAGTGCTCGCCGTATCAGGACACGCGCCGCAGCCAGTTCCACATCGATTGCCCGCCTTGCGGCGCACTGCCCATCTCACGCTTTTCGAGCCGGAACGCCGTAGCAAGAAGCTGATCGAGTTCTTCCGGCGTGACGCCGCGGGGTCGTTCTCTTCCGGCGACAGGCAGGTGAGTATAGAGCAGGAACAACGCCCCTGGCAGGGCCTGTTCCGCCACCATCCTCGCATAGTCGGCATGCAGGGCCGCTGGAATGCCGTTCAAGCAACCTAGATCGAGCAGCAAGGAATAGCGTTCGTCAGGAGCAGGAAGGGCAAGCCGGGTGACATCTGCGACCAGAAAGCGGGCGCTGCCACCAGCACGCGCGATGTCATCTGCGAGTAGCTGCGTTTTCTGCCTGGCAGTGTCAATGGCGAGAGGGGCGAAATCGACACCGACCGTGTGCCAGCCACGTCGCGCCAGCGTAAGACAATTCGTACCGGTTCCGCAGCCAATGTCCAGCATGCGCCTGGGAAGCTCTGCGGGTGGGTTCTCTATCGCTTCCAGCAACTCAGGCGGGCTGACCCCCGTATCCCAGGGTGTTTCTCCTGCACGATAGCGCTCGTTAAACATTTGATGGATGTCATTCTCAAAAGGCATGTTACCTGCTCACCTTTCCTCAGCGACACAGACGACCCGATCTGTTCCGCGTGTGCTCTTTCTCACTTACCACCTCGCGTGGCTCGTGCCTGTATCATAGCGCACGAAAGGCCGCTTGCCAAGAGAGACAGAGCCGTAGAAGTGTGCATGTGTGTAAACGTCAAGAGGTCGCCGGTCATCGTGCCATAACGGCGGACCTCTTTGCGCTGCTGTCCATTTTCACCTTGCCGGATCAGGCAGGCCACGACGAAGCGTTTGTGGACGTCCACTCCACAACTGGATTCATACAGAACGTGAGCTTGCCTCGGTTTGGTGGGTCAAGGTCACTTCCAGAGAGACAGTTGAACAATGAGAGCGGGAGACGGGGCTCGAACCCGCGACAGCCTGCTTGGAAGGCAGGGTGCGGTAGGATCGCCGCTCGCCTGGTATAGATCGGCTGTGGTGGCCGATCGAACAGGTATTCATGTTATGTACTCTGCGCTGACAAAAGATGTTGCGTACTTTTCCCGATTTTATCGGAAGCCTCGGGCATAAGATTTCGCGTACTTCTTAAGGCAGGATTTCACGACCTCAGCGCGCTCTAGAACAACTTTACAAGAACTTTTTGTGCAAAGTCAACTATTCGTATTCACTCACATAATGGGAGAGCCTGGACTATGTGTGTGCAGAGCGGCTCACCCCGGTGCTTCTGTCCACGGCACGGCAGTTGGCGCGCTTTGGAGAGGTGGAGGTGAGTAGGGGGATTGAGGAGCAATTGCAGCAGATCAGCCGTGCGACGGTGGGGTGGCTGTTACGGGCGCATCGCCACCACCAGCGGCGTTTGCCGCAGAAAGGGGCCGAGGCAGATCCGTGGACGGGGATCCACCCGCAGGACATGTCTGCGCAAGGCCGATGCCGCCGAGTCGAGTGCGTGAGCCGTGTTGATCGGGCCTGGGTTGGGGCCAGATGGCTTCGACAAGTTCGTCGCGGGAGGCGCGGCGTTGGGGGTGGCACAGTAGCACTTTCAGTTCGGCTGGTTGAGTATGGCTAGCGACTCGCTCATCGGTCCGCGGCTACTCTCTTTGCTGCCGAATAGTCAGTATCTCAAAGGCCTCATCTGATGGTCAGATGACACAAGTAGCCAGCACAACCTGTTTGCATTGCAACAATATGTATCTTTTTGTACCTACTATGTGATTTTATAAGGGTTTATGAGATACAAATGTGACATTCATGATTTATAAATGTACGAGTAGATATAAGAGGTACGAATATGAACTTAGGAGGGATAGATGGCAAGTGATAGAACCGAAATCATTCGAGTGCGCCTTGATGACAAAACGACTATCAACGTTCAGGCCGAAAACCTCGGCGGTCAACAATTTATTGCTGCGGGATTATCACCGGCCTTTGACGAAATTAGTGCGGCTATTGAAGGCATAGCAAAAACAGTGGTAACAACCCTGCGACACGTCAGGCCCAGTAAAGGAACTGTTGAATTCGGTCTGCAGATTGCTGTCGAAGCTGGGCACTTAACGACGCTGTTGGTGAAAGGATCAGGGGCTGCGAGCCTGAAAATTACGCTGGAATGGGATAAGGAACTTCCTACGGGATCCTAGAAGTGTAAGAGTAACGGATTTCATGAATATGACGCCGGATGAGCTTTTAAGGAAGTGTACAGTAAAGATTGTCACGGACGGTGCTCGGGGAACTGGATTCTTTGTAGGACCAGGGCTTGTACTTACCTGTGCACACGTGGTTGATGTAGCACATGATGCAAAAAGTGACGATGTTAAAGTGCATATCGAGGTCTATTGGGGTAAGCAACGCTGCGATGCGACCATTGTGGATATTACGGACGAAGTAGTTCTAGACGGGAGCGAGGAGATTCCTTATCCAGACCTGGCATTATTGCAGGTAACATTTTCCGATCACCCGTGTGTTTTTCTCAGCGAGGAGCCGCTTTCGGTAGGGGATAGTGTTCGCTTTCAAAGCTACGGTTACACGAAAGATTATCCGGGAGGGGACTCTGCCACATTTAACTATGAAGGCGTCAGCTTTGTTGGGGATAAACCGTTACTGAAATTCAAGGCAGGGCAGGCACCGCCTGGCTTGAGCGGTGCTCCCTTGCTAAATCTTGGAACACACTGTATCAGCGGCGTTGTAGAGACAAGTCGAGATGTTTACGAGCCCCAAGGGGGGAGAGGCATCCCGGCAAGTATGATCTTTAAGACATTCTCACAAGTAAGAGAGATTCAAGAGCATTATTTCAGTCGGGATAACCCCTGGTTGTCTTTTCTTCCAGAAAAGGATTATATCCTTAAGGTTTATAAAGAATATCCCGTTCTCTGGCTTGTTCCCTATCAACGCAACCTGTTTTTTACTGGACGCGATCAAGTCTTGGCACATCTGCACACCGAGCTTACAACAAAGAAGGAGCCACTTCCACAGGCTATAAATGGCTCAAGTGGGATAGGCAAAACACAGATTGTCCTTGAATATGCCCACCGCTACCGTTCAGAGTATCAGGCTATATTTTGGGTGAGCACTGGCTCAGGCGCGGCTCGAGCTACAGACCTTGTTAAGATAGCCAGGGAACTAGATCTACCAGAGAAGAACGATCAAGATCAGGATCGTATTATCGATGCTGTCAGGCGTTGGTTACTGGATCACCAGAACTGGCTCCTCATCTTTGATCATGTTGAGTATGAGGATTTAGAGTGGCTGTGCAAGTTCTGCCCGATAGGGCACGGGCACCACATTTTGCTCACTACGCGCGCTGAGATCCGGGGTAAGCCTGTGAAGAGCATCGGGATCGAGAAGATGGATTCGGAAGAGGGAGCTTTCCTGCTCTTGTGCCTCGCCGGGCTTCTTACGCCTGGTGACCCTATCGAGCGAGCTTCTGAGGACGATCGAGTCAATGCTAAAACAATCGTCACTGCAATGGACGGTTTACCTCTCGGTCTCGAACAAGCAGCAGCTTATATCAATGAGAACCATCTCTCTTTACCGGAGTATCTTCGCTTGCTCGCGGATCATCCTATTGAAATATTAGGTGTGGTTGCTACGACTTTGTTGCTCTCCTTTAAGAAAGTCGAAAAAGCCAATCCTGCTGCCGCCGACCTGCTACGTTTCTGTGCATTTCTCCATCCAGATGCTATCCCTGTCGATCAGATCATTGTAAACGGCGCCCTTAAACTCGGGCCTTTACTTCAGCATGTTGCAGAGAATCGCATAGAGTTGAATAAGGCGATAGGAGAATTACGGAAGTTCTCGTTGGTACGTTATAACACAACCACAAAAATTCAAACACTCACCATCCATCGCCTAGTACAGAAAGTTCTCAAGGAGAGTATGAACGAAGAGGTTCTGCATCTCTGGTTAGAGCGTACTGTAAAAACCTTGAATTGTGCTTTCCCGGCCGTTGAATTCAAAAAATGGCCCGAGTGCGAACTTTGTCTACCCCACGTCCAGGCGTGTCTTCCGCTTATTCAAAAAGAAGACATCAGAGATATTGAAGTCACACAGCTATTAAATAAAGCAGGCAGCTATTTACGAGAAAGAGCCCAGTTTGCTGAAGCCTTGAAACTTATTGAACAAGCGCTAACGGCCAGAAAGGGCATGCTGACACTGGAAGAAGCTGATGAAGCCACAAGCCTACATAATATGGCATTGCTTTACTTTAAGCAGGGCCAGTATGTCCAAGCGGAGCCGTATTACCAGGACGCTCTCACGATCAGGAAGAACGCTCCAGGAGGACTTACCCATGAAGATACAGCTACCAGCTTGAACGATCTGGCAGGATTATACAATTGCCAGGGGCGGTTTACTCGAGCGGAGGAGCTTTGCCAGCAGGGACTGGAAATCAGGGAGAAAGTCCTGGGACTTGTGCATCCTGAAACAGCTCTAAGCCTTAATGATCTGGGATATATCTACTACAAGCAGGGAAAGTATGATCAGGCCAAGGGGTTCTTCCGTCAGGCTCTAGACATCAGGAAGAGAGTGTTGGAACCTCAAAATCCTGATACTGCGACTAGCATGAACTACCTGGCACGCCTGTACTACAGTCAGGGCAAGTACAAGGATGCCCTGCCACTCTGCCAGGAAGCTCTGAACATCAGGCGGGAAGTACTAGGTCCTTACCATCCCGATACAGCTAACAACCTGAATGACCTGGCACGTCTGTACTATAGATTTGCCATGTATGATCAAGCTGAACCCCTTTATCAGCAAGCACGCGACGCCTGGATATATATCCTGGGACCCGAACCAATTCATCCAGATGTAGCTACCATCTTTAACAACCTCGCTAAACTCTACTATAGATTAGGAGACTATCATCAGGCTGAGGATAACTATCTGAGAGCCCTGGATATCAGGCGGCGAACGCTGGATGAAAAGCTCATTGACGTAGGGACTATTCTTCCTGGCCTGTACGGTGATATTGCCTTTACTGAGCATCCCGATGTAGCTACAACACTCAATGGCCTGGGTCGGCTTTGCTTCAGTCGGGGTAGCTACGATGAAGCCGAGAAGCTCTATCAGCAGGCTCTCAGCATCAGAAAGAAGTTGTTGGATCCTCGCCATCCTGACATAGCCGAAAGCCTGAATCACCTGGGGAACCTCTACTATAAACAAACCAGGTACAGCGATGCTGAGAGTTTCTATAAAGAAGCTCTCAAGATGAGACAGGATGCTCTAGGTAAAAATCACCCTGCAGTGGCCGAAACCTTTGATTATCTGGGAAAGCTTTACTATAGACTGGGTTGTTACGATAAAGCCGAACGCTATTACCAGGAGGCGCGAGAGATTAGAGAGCACGTTTTGGGGTCAGAGCACCCGGACACTGCTACAACACTCAGCCATTTAGCAAAGCTCTATTCAAGACAAGGCAAGTTTGAGCAAGCTGAGCGACTCTATGAGCAGGCACGAGCAGTCTGGGAAAAACAGAAGGAGAAAAAATTGTCGGGATTTGGACAATCTCCAGATAGGGCGACTATCCTCCACGATCTAGCAAGCCTCTATACTGATCTTGGCAGATTTACGCAAGCAGAGGGATTCTCTATAAGCAAGCTCTGGAGATCAGAAAGCAGGTTTTGGGACCTGAGAGTCCTGATACAGCAAGTAGCTATCACCATCTAGGATGGCTTTACTATAATCAGGGCAAGTATGCCCTGGCTAAAGGGTGCTACCAGCAAGCTCTCTTAATCAGGAAGAAAGTCCTTGGAGCCAAGCATCTCTATGTGGCTGACACGCTCGACAATTTGGCAAGACTGTATTATAGCCAGGGCAAGTATAAGCAGGCCGAGCCGCTCTATCAGCAAGCCTTAGAGATCAGAGAGAATATCCTGGGGAAAGAACATCCCTATACAGCCTATAGCAACGACAATCTGGGGAGACTCTACTCAAGACAGGGTAAGTATAAACGGGCCGAACTGTACTGTCAACGCGCCAAAAACATTCGAGTGGAAGTCCTGGGAGCAGAGCATCCAAACACAGCCCTCAGTCTCACCGACCTGGCATGGATTTACAACGGTCTGGGCGACTATGAACAAGCTGAGCATCTCTATCAGCGGTCTCTGGCGATTAGGGAGAAAGCCCTGCCTCCGAAGAATCCCGATATAGCTGATAGCTGCAACGATCTGGCAAGGTTCTATACCAAGACGGGCAACTATGCGCAGGCCGAGCCGCTCTATCAGCGTGCGCTGGCAATCAGAGAGGAGCTCCAGGACCAGAGAACTCTAAAGTAGCCGAAACGCTGAACGATCAGGCCACGCTCTTCTTTAAGCAGGGTAAGTATGAGCAAGCTGTGTCGCAATACCAGCGTGCTCTAGCGATCAGAGAGAAAGTCTTAGGGCCAGAACATCCCTATACAGCCGACAGTTGCAACGATCTATCAGAGTTTTATACGGAGACGGGCAACTATATGCAAGCCGAGCCGCTCTACCAACGGGCCAGGGCGATTCGAGAGGAAGCCCTGGGGCCAGAACATCCTAAAGTGGCTGAGACCCTCTACGGCCTGGCAAAGCTCTACGCTAAACAGGAAAAGTATGAACAGGCCGAGGCTCTCTACCAGCAAGCTCTAGCGATTATGAAGAACGCCCTAGGGTCAGACCACCCCGACGTAGCAATAATGTCGCAGTACCATGCAGATCTATTGCGAAGCATAAACTGTTAACGGTCAATTAAGCTCTCCCTCATTTTCCATGCTCATCATATCTTCCCCCAAAGACGATAAATAATATGGTTCAGATGCGAAGTACAGTTACTATATCAAGAGAGTGGCTTCTGGTCAACAAATTTAAGTACTATAGCAGGGCTGTTGCAAAGTCAGCTTCCATGTTGAAGCAGCCAGAGCAGCAAGTGCTCGGTCGAAATGAAAGGAAAAGGCGCGCCTGGCCTGAGCTACGTTGGTTTCTCCCTGATGAGCAAACAGCCCAAGGACGGTGTTGTTGAGAACCGCGAGCATCTGAGGCGCATGGCCCATGCGTAGTTGAGCATGATCTTCTCGCATGGTGCTATCCCGTCGATAATGCAGTCCGTTTTCGATGCCCCAATGTCCTCTACTCAATGCCAGTAAGCGTTGGGGGTCGGCCAGAGAAGCAGGCAAGCTTGTCACGCTATAGCGCACCTCCGTTTTGGTGGTGCCAAGCACATCGGTGCTCTGGCTTTCGAGTTTGAACACCTGAGCCAGTTGTGGCCACGTGCTGTAGTCGGAAAGCCGGGCTACTCACGGTGATCGTGCGCTTTTCCAGGCGTCCATGCCCTTTCTCCACGGTGCGAGCGGTGCGGAAATCGGTAGGCAGAGCCGAGGTGCCAGCACGCTTGCGCTGCGGCTGAAAGAGCACGTCAATGTCTTCTCGTAACCCCTCTTGATTGTCCTTGACCGTCCAGAGATAGTCGCCTTGAGCTTGCACAATCTGGATGCTGAGGGCGCGTTGATCAAACATGGCATCTCCACTGACTACCACCCCACGCAGGTCCATCTGCTTGAGCAGTTTGGGGGGATGGGTGATCTCATTGCTTTTCTCCTCGACACGCATCTGAGCCAGCACCACACCTTGTTCGGGCAGGTAGGCGGCCAACAGATGCACGCCGCGGGTTTCTCCCAGCTGGATGGTGCCGCGGCATCCGTTTTGCCATCCACTGCCAGATGCAAGCTGCCTCGCTTGGACTCAGACCGCCTGACGACCTTGAGAAAAAACTGACCGAGTACTTCTTCCACCTCTGCTGGCTCAACCGCATGCCCCAAGACCCGGCTCCAAGTACTAGAGTGCGGCATTCGCTCTCGCTTGAGATGGAAGAGCTGGCTCAATTCCTGGGTACGTAATTTGGCCCAGTGAGCCATCGCTCGACTACTATCCTGCCCTGCCAATTTGGCCAGCACGCCAATCATCAGGAAGCTCGCTCATGGGTAGCGCAGACCGCGTCGGTCTCGATGATCAGCAATAGTTTGCAAACAGGCATACAACGCCTCTAAATCAAACAGCAGAGCCTTCTCAGGAAGGGAAAGCTTACTCAAAAGTGTTGTATCGTTCATTGAAGAACCTTTCGTGAGGAACATGGTATCAGTTCATTCATGTATACTCACGACGGGTTCATTTTATTCCCGACTTTGCAACAGCCCTGGTAAACTACCGAACGATGCCTTCTTTGTGCTAGTTGATGCATGCTTTCTGGTCAGTTTTCTCGATCAAACAATGTGACTCTGTCCGCGCAGCCGAACGATATCATGTGGTCTGTCAGGGGATCAACAACTCGCCAAAAGCGAATAGGACGTTTCCAGCAGCCTACTCGCTGCAAGGTCTGAGACGCTACCGACCTCTCCTTCGATCTCACAGTTTGGGATGCAAATCCTCATAATAGCTACAGCCTTTTCCCATAAGTAAATTGTAGGTTCTCGGCCACATTGACCTGTTCGGGAATATTTTTATAGGGGAAAAGCCATTGACAAGCAGAAATTACGCAAAGTATGATGTGTACGTACTTAACACAACACCGTTCCGAATCCTTACTTGATAATGTAACGTCGATGTATGTTCCTACTATCTCGCCTGTATAGCCGTTCTCGTGCATAGAGTCCACCCACGTACAGCGTCCCGGAAAAGCATAAGACTTTCAGGTGTGTCCCGTTCGTGAAGCGAAAGGAGTACCATCCCATGCAGACAATGGACATCAAGGACGAGGTCTTTGTAGACGAGTATACCGGCGGGCTGGTCGGGCCCAGCCTGGGTTTCGCAGCGACTGTGAGGGACGGCGGTCGCATTCGCTGTGTTGTGCCGCCCGGCTGCTGGGGGCCGATGATAACGCCGGAATTTCACGGGGGACACGAAGTCACGCGCCCGGTGGCCGTCGAGGGAGCAAAGGTCGGCGATGCCCTGGCCATCACCATCGAGTCGATGCGCGTGCTCTCGCTGGCGACCTCCTCCGGCACGATGATGACCAACAGCGCCGCCTTTGGCGACGACCCTTTCGTTGATAAAAAGTGTCCAGGGTGCGGCACGCCGTGGCCTGCCAGCCGCGTTGTGGGAACGGGCGCCGACAGCATTCGCTGCGCCAACTGTGGCACGGTCGTCAATCCTTTCGGCTTTGAAGAGGGCTATACCATCGTCTTCGACCACGACCAGCAGGTGGGGCTCACGGTGGACGCTTCCACCGCTCATGCCTTCGCCCAGCGCGCCCGCGAGGTAGCCGCCCTGCCACCCCATGCGCGTCAGCACCCCATCCTGCTCTACGAACCGCACACCATCGCTGGCACACTGGCCCGCCTGCGCCCCTTTATCGGTAACATCGGCACGACGCCCAGTGCCGACCTGCCCGACTCGCACAACGCCGGCGACTTCGGCAACTTCCTGGTGGGGGCGCGCCACCCGTATGGCATGACGCTGGAGGCGCTCAATCGCGTCAAGACCGATGCGCACCTGGATACCAACGAAGTGCGCCCCGGCGCGGTGCTGATTTGCCCGGTCAAAATCGAGGGTGGGGGCGTCTATATCGGCGATTGCCACGCCAACCAGGGTGACGGCGAGCTGGCGCTGCACACCACGGACATCACCGCTGAAGCGGCAGTGCGCGTCAACGTCATCAAGGGCCTGGCGTTGGATGGCCCCATTTTGCTGCCCGTAGCCGAGGACTTGCCATACATCACGCGTCCCTTCTCGCAGCAGGAACTGGCCGCAGGCGAGCGTCTTGGCCAGCGCTACCACGTGAGCGTACAGCGCAGCACAGGCCCTGTGCAGTTCATTGGGACAGGTCCTACCATCAACGAGGCGGCGGACAATGCCATGCAGCGTGCCTGTGACGTATTGCAGATGACTTTGGCGGAAGTACGCAATCGCTGCACGATTACCGGTGGAGTGGAGATCGGCCGCTTGCCCGGCGTCATCCAGTTGAACATGCTCGTCCCCATGGAAAAGCTTGATGCGCTCGGCATCGGCTCCTACGTGCGACGGCAATACGGCCTGTAACGGGCCTTACAGCCTCGTGGTTGTCTGGCTGTGCCGCTCTTTCTTCTGACGAGATGGTCGATGCAATTGCCGCACGACCACCATGATCGTTCTGGTTTCTGGTGAAAGCTATGCGCGTGAGTGTGGCACTCTACGGCTCAGCGCGAGTCGTGATCGGCCAGCCCGTGGTGGAGGTGTCATTCGATACCTCCACTGTAACGCTGGGAGAGGCGGTGCAGCGGCTGATCGCGCTCTATCCCCGCGCGCGGCCCTACCTGCTGGATGAAGCGGGAGGGCTACCGTCTTTCGTGCGCGTGCTCATCAATCGGGTACGCCCTGAGCCAGATGCGACGCTGGCTACCATCCTGCATGACGAAGACCAGGTCGCCTTGCTGGTAGCAGTAGCGGGCGGTGGGCGATAGCGAGCCTGCTTTGCTACCATGCGGTACGTAGATCCCGGGTATCGATCACGTGCCCGGATCCCAGGCCGAGGCGCTATCCAGGCGCGTCAGCTGTTCGGGGGCAAGTGCCACCGTGAGCGCCTCCAGGCTGTCCCTGTTGTCCGCCTTGTTCCCGCCGGTACTTGCCCGTTAGGAAGCCATTCGCGAGCGGACTGTAAGGCATCACAGCAATCTGGTACTGCTGGCAGATGGCCTGCACATCGCGCTCGAACTCGGCGCGGTGAACCAGGTTATAGTGTGGTTCCAGGCAGTCAAAGCGCAGCGTGTGATGCGTCTCGGCCTTCCACAGCGCCTCGACCAGCCGCCAGGCGGGGTAGTTGGAGGCACCCGCGTAGCGCATCTTGCCCGCTCGTCGCGCATCCTCGAGGGCCTCTAGCGTCTCCTCGATGGGGGTCTCGGCATCGAAGGCGTGCGCCAGGTACAGGTCGAGGTAGTCGGTGCGCAGGAGGTGCAGGGAGGTGTGCGTCTGCCCACCAGGAATTGCGACTCGATCGCTTGTGCGATGTGTGGTGCAGAAGCAGATCACCCTCCGCCGAGAAAGCCGCCAGGGATCGCTTCGAGACAGCCTTCCGCTAATGCTTCCCGTCTGTGCCTGGTTGCAAGCATCCCCATCAACAGCACCAGCAAACAAGAAGAGCACGGCCATTCCTGCGGTCACAACGGCGAGCCCGTCAGGAGGTTGCCGGAGAGAGCCGTTCGGCGAGATACTTCAAGCTCAAGGGATAGCGGTACTCGATATCGAAGTGGCTGGCGTCGAACAGCTCGAAGAAGACGTCGGTCACGCCAATGTCTAGAAGTGCGCGCCGGAAGGCGTCTGCCCCAAGGTCGAGGAAAAATTCATCGCGCCTGCCCGCGTCGATGTAGATAGCTCGCAGGCTCTTCAGGGCCTGCGCGTGAGCCTGCACCATGCGCACCGGGTCCCAGGCCAGCCACCTGGCCCAGACGTCAGAGTCCAGTTCCCCAGTCGCCATATCGTAGGGCAAGTGGATTCTGCCATCCTCATCGGCTGAGTAGCAGGCAGCCATGCACCAGTCATTCAACAGGTGGCCGTCGCTCTGCTTGGAGAAGGCCGGGCGACCGCGAAAGTCTTCCCAGAACGCTTCGAACGAGCCGTGATAGTCGTCGCGCAGGGCGCGCACAGACTGCGGGAAGTGGGGGAGATAACTGATTGCCCGCAATGCCCCGGTGCTCGCGCCCGGAGAGCGTGCGGTAGTGGGAGTCGACCCAGGGGACGACCTCGTCGCACAGGTAGGTGTGGTAGCGACCGGTAGCGGAAGAATCCAGGAACTGGCTGCCACCGAGCGAGGTCCAGCCGTCCACCCACACGACGATGCAGGGTGGGGCTTCACCGCTGGCGAACAGTTCGTCTGCCAGCTCCGGAAACGTCTTGCGAAACGGTGAGCGGTTGCGCCACATATCGAGCTGGCCCGTCAGTCCCTGGATCTGGTAGATGGCCGGGTAGCGCCGCGTTGGCTCCGCGTCGTAGCCGGGAGGCAGGTAGACCCACAGCGGGCGCTGATACGGGTCTCCCAGGGGGTTGTGCCTGAGCGCTTCACTCGCCAACGTGCGCTCCTCAAAGCGTCCAGCGCTGTCGATCGACCATGGCATCATAGGGGGCCTGCCTTTCTTTGCTTTTCAAAGCACTTCCATCCAGTGGGAATGCTCACTCCTCACAGAGCACAAAGGCTCTCACGGGGAACGAAGTGCCTCCCACTATGGCCGGAGGCACCGCGAAAAATCGAAAGGGGCGTGCCGGGATTCTGTCGAGCGCGCAGAGATGTTCCACGATGGGAATGGCGGCCCCCAGCAAGAGAGTGTGGGCAGGCCGGGCCGCATCGGTCATATCGTCGATATTGGCGCAGTCGATGCCCACCAGCGCAGCTCCCGCCTGCACCAGGTGATGGCAGGCGTCCGCGGTGAGATACGGACCGGAGCGAAAGTAATCGCCGCCCCAGCGTTGCGACCAATCGGTGCGCACAAGCACAGCCGCGCCTGTCAATGCGAGACCGCTGAAGGCCACGCGCTCAATGGGACCCTCACCAGGCACGCTCACGAGCAAGCCAGGGAGATTAGCCAGCCGCTCCAGAGAGATGTGGGCCAGGTCCTGCCCCTGGGGATGGCGGTGAAAGGGGGCATCCAGATAGGTCCCCGTGTTCCCGCCCAGCGTGTAGGTCGCCATCTGGAACGTCGTGCCTTGCGCGTAGCTTCCGCGTTGGGGAGCCTCCTCATGCGTCAGGAGCGTGCCAAACTGCATGTGTGGAATACCCGGATAGGTCGGCATCCCCGCTTCAAGTACATGGCTGATATCGATAAGCAACGCTGCTCCTCCTTCTTTCCTTTGGCTCGGTACAGTTTCTCACCTGCATTCACTTGAACAGGCGCAAACTGATGCTTTATTCCAGTGTGGAGCATTGCTCTCTGCCTCCTTCCATACGTCGCCTGTGCAGGCCATATCAGTCAGGCTCATAGAGGCGAGGGACCACACACATGCATGTATGTGGGGGGATGGGAGTGCTATCTGCACGTCCCTGAAAAGCCATGCTCGCTGCTGGTACAATAGAAGCGAAGCAGGAGAGAAACAGTCGAGAGGCCATGAGGAACATGCACGAAAGAACAAGTATACGAGCGATCCTGCATATCGACCTGGATGCTTTCTACGCCAGCATCGAGCAGCGAGATCACCCCGCATATCGCGGCAAGCCGGTCATCGTCGGAGGCTCCCCCGACCGGCGCGGTGTGGTAGCGACCGCTTCCTACGAGGCGCGGCGCTACGGCGTGCATTCGGCCATGCCCAGCCGCACGGCGCAGCGCCTCTGCCCCCAGGCCATCTTCCTGCCTGCGCGCTTCGAGGTCTACCGGGCCGTTTCGCAACAGATCATGACCATCTTTCGCCAGCAGAGCGCCCTCGTCGAACCGCTCAGCCTCGACGAGGCATACCTCGACGTGACTGCCGCTGTCCACAGCCTGGCGGAAGCTGTCCAGCTCGCGCGGGACATTCGGCAGCAGATCTGGGAGCAGACGGGACTCACTGCCTCGGCGGGCGTCTCGTACTGCAAGTTCGTGGCCAAGATCGCATCGGATGCACACAAGCCCGATGGGCTGACCGTCATTTCCCAGGAAGAGGCACCTGCTTTCCTTGAAGCGTTGCCTATCGAGAAGTTTTTCGGGGTGGGCAAAGTGACGGCGACCAAGCTCAGAGTACTGGGCATCCAGACCGGAGCTGACCTGAAGCGCCTGGGTGAAGAGCGCTTGCGTGACCTATTTGGCAAGCACGGAGGGCAGCTCTACCACTACGCCTGCGGCGAGGATGACCGGCCGGTTGAGCTGGCGCGCGAGCGCAAATCGGTTAGCAAGGAAGTAACGCTGGAGCGTGACATCCGCGACCGAGCAGAGATGGAACGAATCCTGGAGGAACTTGCGTCCCTGGTAGAGCGCCGTCTAGCCGAGCTAGGCATCGCCGGGAGGACACTGACGCTCAAGGTGCGCTGGAGTACCTTCGAGCTGGTGACACGCGCCGAGAGCCGCCCGCAGGGTTTCCAGTCGGCGCAGGAGATGCAGCCCATCCTCCGTGTCCTGCTTTCCGGGCTGTTCGATGAGACAAGAGCGGTGCGGCTGCTTGGGGTCAGCGCCTCTCGCCTCATCTCTGCAGACGAGATGCATCGCGCAAGGCAGGTCGTCACGCCCTCTCTGTGGCAGCAGGCACCTCTGTAAACAGAAAGCCAGGAAATACTCGCTCTGATGGTGTGGAAACTCCTCCATGAACGTCAATGCGGGATGATGACACGCACTTTTATGAGATGAGTCGCCTACCAACCCTCGGAGATGGGGCATGAAACACCCCGACTTTTGTTCATAGCCCAGAGGGGAACACCTGCCTCCCTTATTTTTTCGCGCCACCTGTTCAATCGTTGCTCCAGCAGCAGTTCCAGTGACGAACCACCTGCCTATGCGAGGTAGCGAACACTTTTGTCAGCAAACGGAACGCGAGGCAGGTACTTACCAGAAAACGTAGGCAGGTGTCCGTTGAACACCTTTTGAGGCACAAGAAAACCGCCGTATCGATCTATCATCACTGCTCGCTTCCTATAAAGCGGCCTGTGAAGCGCTCCGAGGGCGACGGCTTATGTGTTGGAGCGGGAGACGGGGCTCGAACCCGCGACAGCCTGCTTGGAAGGCAGGAACTCTACCACTGAGTTACTCCCGCTTGATGGGTCTGGTGGTTGCCCTTGGGGCGGTCAACCGGGTCGGGGTGCGCGGACTTGAACCGCGGACCTCATGGTCCCAAACCATGCGCGCTACCAACTGCGCCACACCCCGTCTTGGTGAGGATTACTTATGCCTCCGAGATGTGCGCACTATAGCACGCTTCTAGTGCTGTGTCAAGCCGTCACTTGTCTCGTTTCCGGCGATAGCGCAGCTTGAGAACAAAGAGATTCCAGCGAGTTTTGACACCGTTCAAAGGATTGCGATGAATGGATGTGACATTGTTGGGGCGGGATGCCCCACTTTGAAAACGGGACTGTGAGACAAAAGGTAAAATAATGACGAGTATGAGGCCTACAACGCTTACCAGAGCAATGCTGCCGGTCACGATAGTTGCACCGTTGTCACCGGTGATGATGTTAAAGTGCGCATATGCCCAGCCACCAGCAACCAGGGCCGCGACCCAGGAAATGAGCAAGCACCATTCGGATAGACCGAAATGGAAGGATGGAAGTCCGCCAGGTCTTCTCGCATGCGCTTCAGGTTTGCGGCGTATACGCTGACCAAAACCAGGCTTCGGTGCAGAGCGTTCCATGTTGCGTAGAATCTCTTCTATTTCACGCTCGTACTTGTTGGGCATAACCGTTCACTTCCTTGAACTTGCCGGGATTCACTCTCGTATACATGATACCAATTTCTAAGCGCAGAAACAAGAGTTTAGCAGCACCATTATATCACAGTTAAGGCCTTGATTGCAGCAAGGTCTGAACCCGCTCGACCAGGTCGAGCGGGTGAAAGGGTTTTGTAATATGTTCCGAGGCCCCCAGGTCTTTACTAATCCGCTCGTAGATGTCCTCGTCGTGCGCTGTCATAATAATGACTGGAATTTTTTGCGTCAATGGACTTCCACGCATTAGTCCGAAGAGCTGGTAGCCGTCCAAACCAGGCATCATCACGTCCAGTATGATCAAATCTGGCGTGAACTGTTGTAGTAGCTCGCTGAGACGCTGACCGTTTTCGGCGACTGTCACCTCATACCCGTTATGTTCGAGGGCAAAACTGATGATTTCGCGGATCTGCCGATCATCATCTACAACAAGAATTCGTTTCGACATGCACAACTCCTGGCTTGTTACCCGCTGCAGAGCACACGGCGCTGTATATGCCTATGATACCTGCTTACAGCCTTGAATTCAACTGATTTTCATGCAATTTCCTGGGAACGATGCCCTTTCGTGTAGTATTAGTTGAAGACGTTATTTCTGTGTTTGCTTGAAATGGGTGATCTACCGCGCGAACTGATTGACGCCGCTTCCTGGCTCTGCTATCATACATATTGGTAGAAAATCGAAGGTATTTTTGGCAACAAGAGGAGTGTCATGCCCCAGTCAATCACGCCGTCCTGGCAATCCGTCTTACAGCGCATCGTGCGCTTGCCCGGAGAGCGCCAGCGACTAATCAACGAGCTGGGTATCAATCCTATGACCTTCAATCGTTGGTTGAAAGCTGAATATCAGCCCAACCGTAATCACCTGGCTGCTTTGCTGCAACATGTGTCACCACAATATCGCCAGGAACTTCTCGAAGCAGTCAGGTCAGAGCACCCTGACTTTGAGGGCTGGGCACAAGAAGATAACCACGACCAACTCTCAGCCGATTTTTATATCAACATACTCGATATTCGCGCAACGATGATGGAGGTCAAACGAAACCGCGAAATTCAAGATAAGATTCTCAAGCAAGCGTTGATTCAGCTTGATCCACTCAGGCTCGGCATGGCTGTGACGCTCGTGCAGTGTATGCCTCCACAGCCTGATGGCAAGATTCATAGCCTGCGAGAGCGCATCGGGCGTGGAACTCCTCCCTGGGTTGCCGATCTTGAGAACCTTTCCATATTTCTCGCAATGGAGTCGCTGGCCGGTTATGTTGTACAGAACCAGCATCCGGCCAGTATCGACGATCTCAACGAGGAAACGCTGCTCCCCGCCTATCAGACGGAACACGAGACTAGCGCGGCGGCAGCACCTCTCTTGTATGAGGGAAATATCGCCGGGTGTCTGCTTGCTTCCAGCACCGAGGTTGGCCACTTTACACAAGCACGCATGGAACTCTTGAGCGCCTTCAGCAATCTGCTTGCTTTAGGGTTAGACGCTTCCGAATACTATCCCCATAGTATGATCCAGCTTGGAGTTGTACGCTTTCAGAATGCAGACGAGCAGCGCAAACTGCTGAGGAATTATCGATTGCGCGTGCAGGAAAGAGTCAAAGAAAGCTCCAGGGATCAACATCCACTGACCTACCTTGAAGCAGAAGAAGCGGTTTGGGCAGAATTTGAAGAACAGGTCTTGTTCAGCTAAACGACTCGCTCAATCGAAGTTATATTTCCGCAGCAGGTAACGCAATTGATCGACCTTCGTCAGGCCGAGTAGTTCCGCGGCGCGCATGCGGTTCTGCTGTGCTGTCTTTAGCGCCCAGCGTAAGAAATATTGCTCAATCTGTGCTGTCAGGCTTTCCAGCGCAATCGGTCCTGCCGGGCGCATCTCCATCCATTGCTCCCAAAGGTCAATCTCACCATTTTTCGCCTCCGAGACATGCCCTACGATCTCCTGGGGCAGGTGAGCGGGATAAAGTTCGTCTCCACTGCTCAAAATCATGGCTCGCTCGATCACGTTTTTTAATTCGCGTACATTACCCGGCCAGGAGTAAGCTTGAAGCAGATGCTGGGCATCCGGCGAAATGCGCTTGACCGTGCGGCCAAGTGAGGTGTTGTAGTCCTCGATGAAACGCGATGCGAAGAGTAAGATATCGCCCGGTCGCTCCCTCAGGGGTGGCAGGGGAATGCGCAGAACCGCCAGGCGGTAGAACAAATCCGAGCGAAATGCGCCGACCTTCATGGCCTCTTCCAGATTTCTATTCGTGGCGGCCAGAATACGCACATTGATCTTGACCTCTTTGTTCCCGCCAAGTCGATAGAAGGAGCGAGTCTCAAGCACGCGCAACAACTTGGCCTGCATCTCGAGAGGCATTTCGCCAATTTCGTCAAGGAAGAGCGTTCCGCCGTCGGCCAGCTCGAGCAGCCCTCGCTTCTGTTTGCGGGCATCGGTGAAGGCGTACTGCTCGTAACCGAACAACTCGCTCTCAAGCAAATTGCTAGAAATAGCCGCGCAGTTCAATGGGTGAAATGGCCCCTTGGCGCGCTGGCTCTGCTCGTGAATGGCACGCGCAACGACCTCTTTGCCGGTTCCGCTCTCTCCGGTGATGAGTACAGAGGCGGTATCGCTGCGCGCGACACGCGCCACGAGTTCGAAGACTTCGCTCATGCGCTCGCTATGCCCGACGATGTAGGAAAAATGATAGTTATCCCGGCGCTCGTGGCGCAGCTGGCGCAGTTCCCGGTACATGGCGCTCGTCTCTAAACCACGCTGAACTGACAGCAGCAATTCTTCCAGGTCGAAGCCCTTCGTCAGGTAATCCAGCGCGCCGAGCTTCATGGCGGCGACGGCTGTCTCCACATCGCCATAAGCTGTCAGCATCAGCACAGGCAGTTCTACATCGTGCTTGCGTATCTCGGCCAGCACGTCCAATCCACTGATGCCCGGCAAGCGCACGTCAAGTAAGACGAGGTCGATCACGTTGCTTTGAAGCTCGAGCAGTCCCGTTTCACCGCTCGATGCTGTCGTGACCTCGTAGCCATGTTTTCTAAGAAAACGCGCAAACTGATGGGGCAGATGTGGCTCATCATCGATGATAAGAATGGTATAGCTCATGAATCCTCTTCTTCAAATTCTACGCTCTCATCGATGCTCCGGCCGCTTGCACCTTGCGTTTCTAGCGGTAAGCGCAATGTGAAGGTTGCTCCAAATCCAAGCTGGCTTTCAACGAAAAGCTGCCCGCCGTGATCTTCGATCAAGCGACGCGAAATAGGGAGACCCAGGCCAATACCGTGCGCCCTGGTGGTGAAAAATGGCTGAAAGACGCGCTCTAGCTGGTCGGCAGCGATGCCCGTGCCTGTATCGCTGATGGAAACTTCAAGCCATCCCATACCCGCGCCGTACATATCATCCAGCTTTATTTCAAGCACCTGTACGCTCTGCTGTACTACTTGCTGAGTGATGGTGAGAATACCGCCTTCGGGCATGGCCTGCAACGCATTCAGCAACAGATTAAGCAACACCTGTTCGATCTGTGGAATGTCGACAGCGACAGATGGCACTTCACGATAGACGCGATGAATGAGCACGCCGGATTGCTCGCATTGCTGTTCAATCAGCCGGAGAATGCGCTCGCTCAGCTCGGGAAGCGAGCAGGGAACGCGATGCAATTGGCGTGGGCGCGAGAACTGGAGCAAGTCGCGCACGATGGCGTCTAATCGTTCCACTTCTTTCAAGACGACCGTGATGGACTCCTGCATAGATTCTTCTGGGGCATCAGGCGCGGGCAAACCATCGCGCGAATCGGAGGTGCCGTTTTCCAGGTCATCGAGCAGCATCTGCATAGAGGTTTTGATGGATGCCAGCGGATTGCGCACTTCGTGAGCGACGTTCGCAGACATCTGGCCCAGCGATGCTAGCCGGTCGAGGCGGCGTTTCTCCTCCTCCAGGCGATGCATCATGGTCATATCAACGAGCGTTGCGAGCGTGCCGATCAACTTTCCCCGGTCATTGCGGAACGGCAACAGCTCGACGTGTACTACCTTTTCAAGCGTTGGGGAAAATGCTATCGTCACACTTTCGCTCTGTGGCGTCTCTGTATCGATCACGTTTTGTAACGAACGTAATGAGAGCATTTTTTGAAAAGGTTGCCCGATGATTTCGAGCGAAGTGTAGCCCAGTAAGGCTGCCGCTGCGCGATTGCAGGTGGTGATACTTCCATGCAGATCAACGGTAAGCAGCCCGCTGGGGATACTTTCCAGGATGAGTGCTTGCAATCGCTGCTCGTCGAGCACCTGGCGCAGCAGTTTGCGGGCCTGGTTGCGCGCTTCCACAACTTCTGCCATTAGCGCCATGTTTTCCAGAACCGAACTGGCCTGGTTCGCCAGGATCGTCATCATATCGATCTCCTCGCGTCGCAGCTTCCAGGGGCGCACATACGCACCGAAGACGAGTCCTAATAACGCATCATGTGCAGCCCTGAGTGGAATTGCGAAGAAGGTCTTTATAGCCGGGTCGAGTTGCGAGAAATAGGCACCCGTCGTTACATCACCGGGACGTTCGATGACCAGGGGGGCAGTATCGGCATCGGGTTGCGAACGCAGGTGTTGGCGTAATTCCTCTTGCAGCCCGGTTGTTATCCACGGTAAGGGCAGCGCGCCTGAAGAGGACGGGAAGAGCACGCAATCGCAGAAATCAGCCGCGCTGATCTCCCTGCTGCGCTGAATGATGGCATTGCGCACGCGCTCTGTATCACGCAACGAGGCGTGAAACTGGCGGCTGATGCTGTTCAGTAATGAAAGCTCCTGGATACGCTCGCGGTCTCGTTCCAGCAGGCGTGTGTTCTCCAGGAGCATCGCTACAACGCCCGCAATCGCCTCAATCACTTGAAGTTCTTCCGGTTGCCAGCAAGTGGGTAAATGTTGTGTTGCGGAGACGGAAGGTAGCAGCGCATCAGTGTCAGGTACGTGCCGGGTATCATCTCCTGGCTGATCTCCTCGCAGCACGACAAGTACGCCGATCCCTCGCGCTCGGTAGAGCAAAGGTGCCGCGATTTGTGTCGGCTCTTTCGAAGGCGCGGCGTTGCTGACCGGGTGACGCTGATGCCATGCCCGTGCCTCCAGCATCGGGTCATGCAAGCTGATGGGATTGATATGCGCGATTGCCAGAAGAGCGCTGGACCATCCAGGTTTATCATCGAATGAGCCTGAAATTAATTGGAGCGTTTCACCAACGCGTTGATAGAAGAGAACGCATCTGCACTGGAGCAGGCGCGCTAACCTGCGCGGCAGCGTATCACGCAGCGTGCGATACCCGGTAATGGCATTGACTTCTTCGAGAAGAACCGTTACTACTGAGGCCGCGTCCAGACAGGTTGTTTGCTGCTCCACATCCATCATCCTTGATCCCCCACATATGATGAAGATTTGCTTGCACACGTTTCCTTTCACTATAGCAGAATTGATGATGGATTGCACGAGCAAAGCCGTAATCTGAACAAATTGTCAGAAAGCTCGAGAACCTGTCGTATTGCAACGAATTGTTCTGTCGGTTACAATATGTGGCGAAAAGTGACTGTGTGTTCATGTGTAGTATGAAGGTAGAGCGTGATTGAATGAAGCAGCCTCAAGAGTCGCTTCGCGCTGGTGAAGCAGCGCCAACCTTATCCCCGAACAAGCTTGAGCAGGACCTTGTTCGCATGCATTTGGCATCTCGCCTGGCAACGATATTTGGCATCCTCGCGCTTGGCCTGGTCTATTTGCTGCTGCCTGAGAAACTGACGATTGGGCCGACCTGGCTGCTGCTCGTACTCGAAGCGGTGTTGCTCTTGCCAATAGTGGCCGCGCTTATCATGTCATGGCAGCTGCCGCATCGCGTAATACGCCTGTTGGGTTTCTCGCTGCTGGGGCTGACCACCCTGGCGCTGGCGATCGGCATTGTGCTGCTGGTCGCTACGCTCAATCAAGCGCACGGTTATACGCTCCTGCGTTCCGCTGGTTTGATGTGGGTCTTCAATGTCCTGGTTTTCGCCCTGTGGTATTTTGAGATTGATGGTGGAGGACCTTTGCAGCGCCATCTATCGGGCTACAAAGCCATTGATTTTATGTTTCCCCAGCAAACAATGGAAAAGCAGGACCCAAAGTGGGCAACGCATTTCCTTGACTATCTTTTTCTGGCATTTACTGGGGCGACCGCGCTCAGCCCGGCGGATACATACCCCTTGACGCGCAAGGCCAAAGGGCTGATGATGGTCGAGGCGGCCTTTTCGCTCGTCATCCTCGTGTTGCTGGCTGCTCGCGCCGTCAATATTCTTGGCTCGTAGTCAGGCGAAGCTGAACGTGACCTCGCTTCCTTCCTGCTCGCCCTCTCGTTTTATTCTGCTCGTGGCAGGAGTGGTCGAGGCAACTTCGCGCCCCTGCTTGAAGACATGCAGGCGCGCAGGCAGCAGGCGCAGCGCCTCGAATGCCGTGGGCGCGTCGAATACAAGGAAGCTCGCCGGTTTGCCCTCCTCGATTCCGTAGCTATCTGTGATACGCAGCGCCTTCGCCGCGTTGGTCGTGATAAGGTCGAGCACATCGTTGATTTCTTCGTAACCGCTCATATGGCAGAGGAAGAGCGCCAATTGCGCCGCCGCAAGCATATCGCCCCGGCCAAGCGGGAACCATGGGTCCATAATCGAGTCGTGTCCTAGCGCGACGTTCACTCCGCCAGCAAGCAGCTCTTTAACGCGTGCGATGCCGCGCCGTTTGGGGTAGGTATCGAAGCGACCCTGCAATACGACGTTATCGAAGGGGTTGGCTACCACACTGACCTGGGCGCGTGCCAGCAGGCGCAGCAGTTTGAAGGCGTAGGCGTTGTCATACGAGTGCATGGCCGTGCAATGGCTGGCCGTGACGCGCCCCTGCCAGCCCTGTTGCAGAGTATCAGCCGCCATCACCTCGGTGAAGCGCGAGTGCGGATCGTCGGTTTCATCGACGTGGCAATCGATGTCGCGGTTGAACTCTTTTGCCAGCGCGAAGGCATAATGCACGTCTTCCACGCCCATATCGCGCGTCCACTCGTAGTGTGGGATGCCGCCGACGACATTGCAGCCCAACTCGATAGCCCGGCGCATCAGCTCGCGCCCGTTGGGAAAGGAGAGAATGCCGTCCTGCGGGAAAGCGACCAGCTGCACGTCACACAGGTCGCGCACCTCCTCGCGCACTTCAAGCAGCGCCTTCAGCGCGGTGAGTTCGGGATCGCATACATCGACGTGACTGCGAATATGCAATGTCCCCTGGGCGACCTCCCAGCGAATCTCTTCAAGCACGCGACGCTTGACATCCTCTCGTGTGAGCGAGGGTTTGCGTTCGCTCCAGATCTGAATGCCTTCGAGCAGCGTCCCCGTTGAGTTGTAGCGCGGCTGTCCGACCGTAAGCACGGCATCGAGGTGGACGTGCGCGTCGATGAAGGGAGGGGTGACAAGACGACCGGCGGCGTCGATCTCACGCGCGGCGCTGGCAGGGATATCTCCGGCGATACGCGCGAACTCCCCGTCCTGCACGGCGATATCAACGAGGTCAGGTTGACGATGGAGTCGAGCGTGGCGAATGAGCAGGTCATACGGCATGAGGCTTTCCCTTTCAAAAATGGTCACGATGGCGCTGAGTAGGTGTCCGAAAATAGCAGGCAGGCGGTCAATGAAAACCGCCTGCCTGAAACTACCGGTGACGATGCGAGGCTAGTTGCCGCCCGCGGCTGCCTCACCGCGCGGACTGGTATTGATTTCAATCCGCCGCAGGATCAGGTAGACGATACCGGCGAAGATGACAGACAGCTCGAAGCCTAAGTCTATACCATAGGGCTGATTGATGTGCCGTGTAATAAAGCCCTGGAAGTTGAGTTGATCAGCACCAAGAAAAGCACCGACCAGTCCCGCAACGAGAGCAACAATGGCGGCCCAGCCCAGGGGGAGCTTGCTTGGCGTGTTCCAGTCATCGACGTTATACTGACCTCGCCTGAACACAAAATGCTCGAGAACGAGAATGATAGCGTAGGCACCTAACCAGTAGGCGATGTCGAGCAGGAAGCTTTGCAGCGTGGCGGCAAAATTCTGCGAGCCGATGATAGCGATGGCGATGTAGATCACCGCGCCGATCAGCGTCCAGATATAGCGCTTGACCTTCTGAAACGCCTTGCCAAACACCTGTACAGAGAGGCCGAGGCTATAGTCGTTGGGGATGTTGTTGGCAACGATGCTGAGCGCCAGCAGCAGCAGGAGGAACTTCCCAAAGCCCCCGAGCGGACTGACGACCGCCGAAAGGAGGCCGCCAACATCGCCGGTAGTACCGAAGCCAGTACCCCAGGCTGGCACGCTGGCAATGCCCGTCGTGAATGCCATACCCAATGTTTCCAGCAAGACACAGGGGATGAAAACGCCCAGGAACGTGAGCCAGAAGACGCGGCTGGGTCGTGTATTTTCGGGCTGGTTGACGTTGTAGTCGGCAGCATACGAACACCAGCCGGTTGCGAAACCGAAGATGGCGGCCCCAAAGGTGAGGAACGAGGCAACCTCGGCCAGGCTGAAGGCGGGCGTTGCTGTGATGGCGAAATGAGGCACACCTACGATGAACATGATCAGAAACATGATCGCCATGGGAATCCAGGCCCAGCGCTCATAACGATGCACGTAGCGATAGCCGTAGATGCTCACCAGAGTCGTAAGGATAGCGATGACCAGCACACCGACCCACAGCGGGATTGCGCCGTTACTCAACGAAACCACCAGCTGGCCGCCAACGATTACGTTCACAGCAGACCACGCGATACACGCTGCGACGTTGAAAAGCGCCATAATGATTCCGCCGACCCAACCGAAAGAGAAACGCGTGAGGGTCATCTGGCGCAACCCCAACTTTGGACCAAGTGTGGAGAAGAATGCTACTGGGAGTACGCCCAAAATGTTAAAAATCACAATCGATGCCACGCTATCCCAAAATCCCAGGCCGAAAGCAAAATTGGCTAATGTTCCCAGGGCAATTGTTGAGATCACCAGGTTGGCACCAAGCCACATCGTGAAGTTGTCGAAGATTCGGACATGAGTGCGGGTTGAAGGCGAAACACGTTCAATACCATGTGTTTCAAGGCCACTCTCTTCGGGGATGGCAACAGTGTCAGTAGCCATAAACGTTGTTCTCCTCAAAAAATGTTGAATGAACATTCCGGTGAAGACGACGCCGTTGTCACCTGCTGGTCGAACCTCGTCTTGACAAAGACGCCAGGCACTCAGAGGGTTCCTTCGCCTCCGAGGATCAGCAATACATTGATTTGGATGTGTTCTGCCGGCAAGGGGCGTTGCGCCCCTGGCTACATGATGAAATACGACATGTGCAAGTCCATTTGCCTGGAAGAACACTATATGTCAAGTATAGCATATGATAGCTGTTTTGAGGAATGGCTGACATTAATTACCAGTGGCCATTATCGATTTACTAGCATATGGTAAAAGCATCCATAATTGAATATGGCGGACACGTCACATGAAGATGCGAAATAGAGGGATTATTCTCGTTACAAGCTACGAATAACTACAGAATGTTTCCAATTGTTGGAAAAAATCGTAGAGATTTAGGCCACGCGTCCTGATTATTAGTAAATTGATGGGTAAAACGCTAGACGTACCCGTGGAAACTATGTACAATAGTTACTATAGATAGTTCATCTATAATCAGGGGGTAATGCTTACAATATTCGTCATATTCATGATCGGTTGTGTGGTCATAGCAGTCAGAGAGAGAGGTCAGCTTGTCATCGCATATTCTTTCGGGCAGTACGGAACACCGCGAAAACCCGCCTGCGAAAACAATAGATGTGGGTGAGAGGGAACTACTGCGCCAGCAGAACGAAGAGTTGCAGGCTATTTTGGAGGCGCGCACGAAAGAGAATATCCTGCTCAACGAGGTCATCTCCACCGTTGGCTCGACGCTCAAGGTTGACGAAGTGCTCCACCACCTGGTTGATGTGATCGTGCGCGCGATTTCCTGCCACGCGGCCTTCATCTATCTCTACAACCAGGAGCGAGAGCGCCTGGTGCTGGCAAGCACCAGCGAGCAGTATAAGCACTACGTAGGTAAAATCGAGATGGCGCTAGGTGAAGGCATCACCGGTTGGGTAGGGATGAATTTGCAGCCGATCATTTTTCGCGACGAGGCTATGAAAGACCCGCGCTTCCGCTACTATCCTGAACTGGAAGAAGAGAAATTCCAGTCAACCATGACCGTTCCCATCGTCTCGAAAGACCGGCACCTGATCGGCATCATCACGTTGCACACAGTGGCCCCGCATGAATTTGCCGAGAAGGACCAGTCATTCGTAATGAATACAGCCGCACTGGTCGCCGGGGCGATTGAGAATGCCCAGTTGTACGAGAATACCCAGCGCAAGCTCAATATCCTGACAACGCTCTCAGTCTTGAGCCAGACGATCAGTTCAGGGCTTTACCTGGATGAGATGTTGCGCTCTCTGGCAACGCTCACCGTGCAAATGATGGAGGCCGATCTGTGCGTAGTTATGCTGGTCGATGTGGTGCGTGGTCGTTTGAATGTGCGCGCTTCGGCTCCCACCTATAACGATCATATGCTCAGTTTCCAGCCGATAGAAGTTGATCGTAGCGCGCTTGAGTCACTGCGCGATTTCAATTCGCAGGGGCAGTTCCCCGAAATGAGCGCGCTCGAACGTCTCAACCCACTGAAGGATTCACAACATAAATCGTTGCTCTCCATGCCGCTGGTGGCTGGAACGGAGCACCTGGGCCTGCTGAACATCTATTCGACCAGGACACGACGCTTCACAGTTGAGGATACAACGCTGCTCAGCACCATTGCGAATCAGATGGCGATTGCCATTAAGAATAGCCACCTGGTCGATATGCTCGCACAGAAAAACCTGGTGAAGGGCTTCTTTGATGACCTGATGAAGGGTACCTACGATTCTGAAGATGCGCTCAGGCAGCGCGCAAATTTCGTAGGCTGCGATCTGTCGAAGGCGCACGCAGCCGCTATGATTGAAATCATGCATGTGGATGAACGCGAGCGTACGGATGGAGAAGCCGAGCAAGGCCACGCGCTCAAATCGCCGGTGGAGAACGCGCCGCAGAGCGAGGAGGATCGCCAGGCGATCCACAAGCGCATCACGGCGCAAATACGCCGGCGCATCCAGGATAACTATCCCGGCTCGCTGCTCTACGAGCACGAGAACATCATGACGTGTATCATCTGCCTGAGCAAAGACCCCAACGGCTCCCGGCTGAAAACGACGCTGCGCGACCTCACACGCCAGATGCGCGCCGAGTATGGCGTGCGTATGTCGACGGGCATGGGGAACGTGTGCCAGCAAATCAGCGACTATCGCCGGGGCTTTGCGGAGGCGGCGGAAGCGCTACAAATGGGCCAGAATCTCAACCATGACGGTGGCGTGACGCACTTCAATGACCTGGGGGTCTATCGCTACCTGTATAAGATCGCGCGCATGGACGACCTGCGCGATATGTACCAGGACCAGGTGGCGCAGATTGCGTCCTACGACAGGAGAAAGGGAACCGACCTGCTCGACACATTAGAGACATACCTTGAGTGCGCCGGAAACCTGACAAAGACCTCTAATCGACTCTTTGTACATCGAAATACGCTCATTCAGCGCCTTGAACGCCTGCAATCGCTGTGTGAAATCGATTTGCAGGAACGAAGTAACTGGTTGACGCTCCAGGTGGCCATCAAAGTCTATAAACTGCGTTCGAATCGAGCATAAAGTATCGGACAGAATAAAGAGCGGAAGTAACAAGGCTTCCGCTCTTTTTCAATGCATTCAGCTTATATCATGGTTGCCAGAGCATTTTCTGCCACAGGCTCCGCCTCACCAGTCGCGTTCTCGGCTTTCTTCGCACTGCCGCGCAGGGGAATTTCCTTCAAGAAGAAGACGGCCACTGTCCCGACGATCATAATCGCCAGGCTCAACACGAAGACATTATGCACGCCTTGCGTCAGGCCGATCTTGACTGCCTCAATGATCTGGTTGAACAGCCCTTGCAGGTGAAGTTTCGCAAAGCCCGCTTCGATCTGCGCCGCAGCGCCTGGTTGGAGCAGAATTTGCGGATTATTGAACAAGGTGAGCGTCTGTGCAAACTGTGGCTGATTGGCCTGCGCTGGCAGAGCGCTCTTGAAGGCGGGCATGTAGGCGCCATTCAGCACCGAACCCATGATTGCCAGCGCAATCGTTCCTCCGATGGAACGGAAGAAGGTGAGCGCGGAGGTTGCCTGGCCGATTTTGGTCGGGAGCGCGTTTTGTACCACCAGCGTATACAGCGACATGCCGAAACCCATGCCCACGCCGAACACCAGCATGGCCAGCAGAACGTCATTGTTGGTCGAATTGACGCCCAGTCGCACTAGCAGAACGGCACCTGCAACGCTGACGAGCATCCCCAGGATGGCCAGCCACTTGTACCTGCCAAAGCGCGACACCAGTTGACCCGAAATGATACTGCCGACGACGGAGGTCAGCATGAGGGGTGTCAGGATCAGCCCGCTATTTGTCGCGGACGTGCCGACGACTCCCTGTACATACAGCGGGATGAAGAAAATGCTGCCGAACAAGCCCATGCCGAAGATCATGGTTACGAGCGTAGAGACGCTGAAGATGCTGTTCTTGAACAGACTCGGTTCGATGATGGGCTGCCCGCCGCGCCGCTCCAGGTACGCTTCATAGAGTACGAAGGAGACCAATGCAACTACTGCGATAACAAGCAAGCTGAGGACCTGCGGTGATTGCCAGGAATATTGTGAGCCGGCCCACGTGAAGCCCAGCAACAGAGGAACGGTGCCAAGCACCAGCAGCCCTGCGCCGATGTAGTCGATCATGACTTTATCTGGCCTATTGCTTTTGAGCGTCGGCATCAGGAAGATCAGCACAAAAAAGGCGATGATCCCGATGGGCAAGTTGACGTAAAAGACCCAGCGCCAGGTTGAATACTGTGTGATCCACCCGCCGAGCGTCGGGCCGAGGATGGCCGAGAGGCCCCAGACCGCACCCGTGACACCCTGCCATTTTCCGCGCTCGCGCGGGGTGAACAGGTCGCCGACGACTGCAATAGCGATCGGCATCAGCGCGCCTGCCCCTATGCCTTGAAAGGCGCGGAAGGCGATCAATTCGTTCATACTCTGCGATGCGCCCGATAGCGCTGAACCGGCCAGGAAGATGACGATGCCAAACAGGAAGAGCGGCTTGCGCCCGAAAATATCGGACAGCTTGCCGTAGATTGGCACCGTAACGGTCGAGGTCAGCAGGTACGCGGTCGAAACCCAGGTATATCGGTCGAAGCCTTGCAAATCAGCGATTACGCGTGGTAGAGCCGTCGCGACGATCGTCTGGTCGAGCGAGGCCAGCAACATGACCATCAAGACGCCGATCATCGTCAACAAGGTGTCTCGCCTTGAATAGCGTGGCGCTTCATATTCTTCGACGATCGCTGCGGGTTGTGCCGTTGCCCCGTCAAGCGCACCAGATGTTCTGGATAAATTTTTCATAAATCGTTACTCCCCTTGAGCAGACGCGATACTTTTGAAGTAGAGGCGACACAAGTGCCCGACTACCTCCTCCGATGACATGTGTTGCTCAATGATTAGCCGCTCGTAACTTCGCGGCGACAATAAACTAAAAAATGCATGTTGCATGATGAGCGTTGGTATAGCCGAGTCGAATTCCCCGCTTGCTTTTCCTTCATCCAGCAGAGAGCAAACAAGCGCAGAAATTTGATCCCACTTGATGTGCATCGAGCTTTTCTTCTCCAAAAACAATCGGAGCAGGTCAGTGCTATTGTTAATCAAGTAGGGTATGCACAAACGCTGGTCAAAGAACGAGCTATAAATCGTTCGAAAGATGGCCTCTAGCTTGTCACGAGTCGAAGTGACATCAGCCACACGCACTTCGATGTTATCCAACATGCGCTGCAAATCGCGTTCGACAAGTGCGAATATCAGGTCTTCTTTACTGGGAAAGTGCAGGTAGACCGTCCCTTTCGCAATGCCAACGCGCGCGGCAATCTCGTCAATTGAGGTTTCGTGATAGCCTCTTTCCAGGAACATATCTTCAGCGGCCTGGAGAATCAGTCTCTCACGCTCTTGCCGTTGTTTTTCCTTTAACGAGCGTGGAGCAGTTAGTGACTGCATGAAAGTCCCTCCTTTCAAGTCGCTGACTTCTTTGTTATTTGCTGACGATGATAACAAATCATGACTTACTGGTATTCCCATGACTTATTAGTCATAATATTACACGAAGGTCATAGAAATGTCAAGGGGGGTTATGCAGTGCTGCTGTGCTATGACTTTCGGCATGTGGCGAATATGACGAAGGTTACATGAAAAGTTATGTCGAGCGACAGATACGTTTTCGCGCGTGAAGCTTGTATAATGTAGGCATGTATAGTTATAAAACTCGATACATGGAGGCATCACTCATGATGTACGATGATCGCTATCAACGCAGGCAGATGCGTCGTATGCGCAGGATGAACCGTCGTTACTATCGCAGTTCGCTCGGAGGGCTGGCTGGTGGCTTTTTCTTCATCGGCCTGGCGCTGGCGATTGCTCTCTCGTCTACTGTTGGAGGAAACTTGTTCCTTCCCATCTTTTTCGCCGGGTTAGCCTTCTGCGCGCTGATCGGCTCGGCAAGCTCGATGAATGCCAATGGTCTCTACGGTGGAATCCAGGGGTTCGTCTGGATGATGGGCCTGGCCTTCTGTTTCCTTTTCGGCTTCTGGCCCTGGATACTGGTGCTGATCGGCATTTCCAGCATTCTCGGCGCGCTCTATGTGCCGCTCATGGGGGGTCTCCTGGGTCTGGGCATCTTCGCGGCCACACAGGCGAACCAGCAGCCCCAGCAACCATACCAGCCGTACCAGCAGCCTGACCAGCCATATCCGCCGGGGCAGGAGCCGTACCAATCGTACCAGCAGGGCTATCAACCCGGGCAGCCTGTGCCGGGCAACTATGCCGAGGGTGGCCAGCAATACCCGTATCCACCCAACCAGCAGCAAGCGCCCCAGCCCAAGCAAGAGTATGACCAGCCGCAGGTGCAATATCCGCAGCAGGAGCTACCGCCTCAGCAATAGACAATTTGACACCCTTTCAATCGCGCGGTAAGATTCAAGGTGAACAATAGAGGTTCATCGTTTTTCACCGCTATGAGAGGAGCACCATCGCATGGCTTTGACGACTATTGCCGGGTCAGTGGCCGTAATTACTGGAGGAGCGAGTGGTATCGGGTTGGCGACGGCCAGCGCCTTTCATGCTCGTGGAGGAAACGTCGTGCTTGCGGATATCAACGCGGCAGGGCTGGAGCGCGCGAAAGAGCAGATATATTCGCGCAATCCACAGGCGCAGGGCGAAATATTGATCGTGCCGACCGATGTCACCAGCGAGGCGCAGGTGCGCGAGTTGATGCGCCAGGCGGACGAGCATTTCGGACACATCGAACTGGTTGTTACCTGCGCGGGTATAGCGAAAGGTGGTCCCATCGATAGCGCCCTGGCGAGCGAGATGCAGGCCATGATGAACATCAACTTCATGGGAACTTTTCTCTGCGTCCAGGCCGCTCTGCCTGCCATGCGCCGCCAGGGTTCCGGCCATTTCGTTCTTATCAGCTCTGTTGCCGGCAAGTTAGGATCAGCGTTCCTCTCCGGCTATTGTGCCAGTAAATGGGCGGTGCGTGGCTTCTCAGCGACGCTGCGCGTGGAGTTGTATGATACCGGCATAGGAGTCACTACCGTCTATCCAGCCTATGTCGATACCCCCATGGTTCACCAGGATGAGCAAGCCAATCGCTTGCTCAATGTAGAGGTGCTGTTGACGCCTGAGCAGGTTGCCGAGGAAATCCTGGTGGCGGCTGCCGACAACCGGCGTGACCTGACGCTCGCGCCGAATCATGATATTGCCATGATCCTGCCGATTTTCCACAACAATCAAGACCAGGCCGAAGATTTGATGGGCGCGTCGTTGCGCCGCCAGATTGAAGTCTTATATGGCAAGCAAGACTAGCAAGGGTATCAACATGAGCGAGGCGGGCAAGTCCACCACGAAGCGGGATTACGGTTTTTATGGCCCTGATAGCGTGGCCTGGAAGGTGGGGCGCGAAACAGCGGTCTTGCTGGGTGGGTCGCGCGCTGTACTGATGCAGCTGGCTCATCCTCTCGTGGCGATGGGCGTCAGCGCGCACAGCAGCTACATGAGCGATCCCTTTGGCCGCGCGGTGCGCACCTTCATGCATGGAGAATGGCTGATGTTCGGCTCGCTCGAAAAGGCCAGGAAGGCGGCACGCGAGATCAACCACCTGCATACGAACGTGCATGGCAGCTTGCCCACCGAAGCCGGTGCCTTCCGCGTCGGCACCCCCTACGACGCGCGCTATCCCGAACTGCTGTTATGGGTTCACGCCACGCTGGTTGATACGCTGGTGCTATGCTACCAGCTTTTTATCGGCCCGCTCACAGATGACGAGCAGGATGACTACTACCAGCAATCCAAAGCAGTCGCGCACCTGCTGGGGCTGATTCCCGACAGGATGCCGCGCACGTTCAAGGACCTGCAGGCTTACGTGCGTGATATGGTCAACAGCAACCGGTTAGCAGCCACTCCGCAGTCTCGACAGCTTGTGCAGCAGGTTATGTTTCCTCCCGCGCCTTCCATATTCCGCCCCGCTATGCACCTCAACTATCAGCTTACCTGCGCGCTGCTGCCCGAACCCGTGCGCCAGATATTTGGTTTCGAGTGGAGCGAGCGCAGGCAGCGTCTCTTCGATCTCTCCGCCTGGGGTATGCGCCGGGCACTGCCGCACTTTCCGATGTACCTGCGCGAATTGCCCGTTACGCGGCGTATCATCAACCAGACATTGGGGCAAACTGCGTGATGCTTTGCACATTTCCTCTCTCCCGGCAGCAAGTATCACAAACTGCAAGAAGCAATTTGTCTACGAAAGGAAGGTTGAGGCCATGTCTCATGAAATAGAACAAACTTCGGCAGATAACACACTGGAAGGCGCAAAGCAGCCGTTGCTTATCACGCTGGTTGTGAATGGGCAGCCCTACGAAAGTGAGGTAGAGCCGCAGGAGATTTATCACGAGGCGCTGGAACACGCACTGCCGGAGGGACTGCTGATCGGTCATCGCATCCGCATCAGCACGCCGCAAGGCGACGAGGTATTCCCCGACATGTTTATCGGGGAGAGCGTGGCGCACTTCAAGACGCACACCTTTCACATCGAGGCCATTCCGATAGAACAGTTGACGGCGGCAGGCAGCGAGAAAACGTGGACGAATTTTGGCTTCGACCACCTGGCGATCACGGTGGCCGACCGCGCGGACGCGAAGGCGTTTTTCAGTGATGTATTAGGGATGCGCGTTGTACGCGATGATCGCCACCAGACGGTGCTGACGACGGGCAATACTGCTCTCTTCATCTTTGGCACAGAGAAAGCGCCGCTCTCGGATGGGATACCGAGCAGGTGGCACCATATCGGCTTTGTCGTCGATAACCTTGATGCTGCCTTTGGGCACCTGGCGCATCACGCGAAGCTGCGCCGCGAACGTGCCGGTGATGGATCAGGCTCGATCTCGTCCGACTTCACGCTGCTGGAACGCAACGAGCGCTGGTCGCTGTACTGCTTCTACCGCAACGGTGATACGCGCCTCATGATCCAGCTGTCGGAGATCAAGCCAGAAAACCGTGGCTTCGCCAACCCACACTACTTCACCGACAAGATGTACGATTACTTGAGCGGGCGTTATGGCGTGCGTTTCGAGGAGGAGGAACTGTAGCGGCTAGTGGGTTAATGAGAAACCGCGCCGGTAACAAAGCAAGCCATCACGATCAGCCAGCTTATCACCAGGGCGATCAACACGCGAATTGCCACGCTGGAAACCTGAAATTTGCGCTGGCGGGTCGTCGTTGTGGTCGTCATATTCTGCACATTGATACCATTGGTAGCCATAAGTATTGCTCCATCGAGAGAGTGAAAATAGACAATAGTAGCAAGTAATATCCCTTTGCTATTAGAAACGAAGTATCATATGGAAGTTAACATGAAGACACACAAGCAGATTTATCGTGGCTTTTTGCGGCACTGGTCGCATTCGCAACTGTCGCGCAGTTTCTCGTAGGTGTAGATGCCGGTTTTGTGGCCGTCTTCCCAGATGGGGGTCAGGCCATAGCGCCCGACGACTTGCATGTCTACCAGGGTAGTTTCTTCGACGCTCAGGCTCGTTTTGTTGTGCAACATACCCGGCTGTCCTCCCTCACCGGCGCACCACGCGCAAGGGCAGTCCCAGCGCAGCGCCTCCCAGCTATGCACGCTTTCGTGCTCGTCATCCCAGGTGAGGATCAGTTGTCGCTTTTCGTCATCCAGCAAGAATGATGTGGGTGTTGGATGTTTATAATGGCTCATGAATAGATGTGTACCTTCATAATGGATTACTTGCTAAGACACCGGTGAAGTCCGCACTTCGGGCTTCGCTGGAAACACCTGTATTATATGCTTATTCGAGGACATCGTAAAGAGAGAAACAGAGCCTATTCGCGTTACTCACGTTGTTGACCTCCGTCATACGAGATAGACTGGAATGAATGAAGCGCGCGAATTATGATTATGCCAATTGCTAACGGATAGATTGAGTAAGTTGTATTGTAAAGGAATCGTTTGATGCTGACCATTATGCTTTTGGGGGCAAGTTTTCTTCTGGCGCTCGTTGCTGTATTGCTTGCCTTGCGCGTGCAATATCGCTGGATTGTGAAAGAGCGCATTGAACGAGAGGCGTGGGAGGCCGCACAGGAAGCGCGCCAGTTGCACTGGGAGAAGAAGCAGCGCAAACGCAGCGCCGATATCGAACAAGCGCTGATCTCAACGGTTGAGCAGGTATACGATGAGTGGCGAGCATGGGAGACCAGCGACGGGGAGCGCATCAGCCGGCTGCGCCAGGAGTACGAATTGCTGCATCTCCCGACCATCGAAGAGACGCCGCTCGCGCTGCGTGGCTATCAGGGGTCATATTCGGAGATGGAAAACTGGCAGCCTACCACGTTCTATAAAGCCGACCTGCGCGGGTTTGATTTCTCGCACCGCTATCTTGGTCACGCCAATATGCAGGGGGCCTTGCTTTCGGATGCAAACTTCTACATGGCCGATTTGTGCAATGCGTGTCTCGCCGGTGCCGACCTGACCAACGCAAATCTGACCGGAGCGAACCTGTCGAGCGCAGACCTGCGCGGCGCGACGCTAACCGGGGCGACGTTCCTGGTGGCCGATATGCGCGAGGCGCTGCTAACCGGAGCAAACCTGCACGGAGCGCGCAGCTTGACCACGGCGCAAATTTACACGGCGTTCTACGATCACACGACGCGTCTTGACCCAGATATCGATGTCACCATGCCACGCATCTCGACCGCACTCCCACTTACGCCCGTTCCTGAGACGCAACATATTCCTAAGACAACACAGAGTACGTTCGATCAACCTCTTTTGTTGCTACAAGCATCGAGTGATAGCCCCCGCGACCCGTTGGCAGCAGGTCTTCCAGGAGATACGCCAGAAATTAGCAATATTGCAGGATCTGATACAGCCGTTCCCACAACAATACAAAACGTCACACAACAAGCAAAGGCAAGTTAACCAGCCTGGCCAATCCTAAACCGGTATACAGCGCCTGCTGTATGCGAAAGGCGGGGCCGAGCAATTGCCGCAGTCGCGCGACGCTATAATGGCGATGCACCCTGAACTGCGCGATCTCCGGCGGGATATTGCCATGTCCGCTCAGGCGCGCTAGCTTCTTGTAGAGGTTGAGTGAGTCCAGCCTTGCCAGCAGCCCGTGAGCGGTAACTTCTCCGCCGTGGAGAGGATGTATTCCCCCGGTGTTCTTAATGACCAGCTAGGCGTCGCTTCTCCAGTACATTCGAAAAATTGTGCTATACTACCTGCAAAGCATAATTGGTCTTCATGACGTGCTTCGTCATGCCAGTTGTCAGGCAGCATAGAGCACGTTTCCGGTATACAATCGGGGGCTACAAATTAGAACAAAGCAGCAGGGCAATAGAGGAAGGATTTCGTATGTCAGAGCAGGATTTACCGTTAGCTGGTAAAGTTGCCTTAGTCACGGGCAGTGGTCAGGGCATTGGACGCGCCACCGCGCTTCGTCTCGCCAGGTCCGGTGCGGATATCGCCATCAACTATCGCAGTAACGCCGGAACTGCTGACGAGGTAAGGGCTGCAATAGAGGATATGGGTCGGCGCTGCGTGGTGATTCAGGCTGATGTTAGCCAGGAGGAAGACGTGCTGCGGCTCTTTGCGGAGGCGAACAATGTGCTCGGCCCGGTGGTAATCCTGGTAAATAACGCGGGAACGACGCGAGATAAGCTAATTTTACAAATGTCTCTGGCCGATTTCGAGTATGTGATCCAGACAAACCTGCGTTCTGCCTTTCTTTGCACCAAAGCTGCGCTGCGAGGTATGATGAAGGCGCGCTGGGGGCGCATCGTCAATATCTCCTCACCCGCCGGACTGTTGGGAAATGCGGGCCAGGCCAATTACAGCTCGTCGAAGGCCGCCCTGATCGCCCTGACCATCAGCACTGCGCGGGAGATGGCGAGCCGCAACATCACAGCTAACGCAATCGCACCGGGCTTCATCCCCACCGAACTCACCTCAACCCTGACGGAGCAGCAGCGCCAATCTATGCTGGAAGCAACCCCGCTCGGCAGGTTCGGCACGCCCGAAGAGATCGCGTCTGCCATCCATTTCCTTTGCCTGCCGGAAGCTGGCTATATCACCGGGCAGATTCTGTGCGTCGATGGCGGAATGGCGATGCACATTTGACCTATTCGTGAAACAAATCGCGTGCAGTTT
Source organism: uncultured Chloroflexia bacterium (assembly GCA_963731975.1). GTDB lineage: Bacteria > Chloroflexota > Ktedonobacteria > Ktedonobacterales > Ktedonobacteraceae > CAVSXS01. The sequence goes on from CAVSXS010000001.1 coordinate 1,363,149, forward strand.
CGCTCTAAGTGTTAAATGCGCCGTTCAAGGAAGGAGACTGCATCGATGAGTCTAATTGAGACGGAAGAAACCAATCGATTTACCTTCGAGGCTTTTGCCTCGTATCCATTTTACGCGGAGATCAACCGCTCGCTGGTAAGACATGCGCTCGCTCCGTATGCGAAGTATCCAGGCACTGCGCCTTTGACGATTGTAGATATGGCCTGCGGTACGGGAGCCGTGACACGCTTGATTGCAGAGGAGATGAAGCGCCAGGGACATCAGTCGCGCATCATTGGCGTCGATCCTTCTGCGGAGGCGCTGCGCCGCGCCGATAAATTTATGAAGGCGGGCGGATTTCAAGCTGAATTCATCCAGGGCGATACTGAAGACCTCCCACGTTTCGTACGCAATGCCGATGCAGTCTTTTTTTGCAATGCCATTCATTTGCTTCCAGATAAACTTGCGGCATTTCGCCTGGTGGCTAGTATCCTCTCTCCTCGTGGCACGTTTGCCTGTAATAGTGGCTTCTATCAAGGAACGTACGTCGAGGGTACCGAGCGCTTCTATCGACTCTGGACAAGCCGCGCCGTTCGCTGGTTGCGCAAAGAGTATCCCGATGTGCGCCTGTCGCGCGATGCGAAAGCCATGGCGATGCAATGGCTCACCCCGGAGGAATATACCGGCGGGTTGAAGAAGAGCGGTTTCGAGCACGTCGAGACATTTAACGAGGTTGGCATCATCTCGCTCGATGCCTGGCGCGATATTGGCCATTACTGGCTCTTCATCGAAGGCGCGCTGCCCGGCGTTCCGCTGTCGCTAGGCGCAAAGGCGCTGGAGGCTGCTGTCTACCAGGCCGGAGAAGAGGTAGGCATCACGGCTACCCCGCGTAACTGGCTGCAAATTATCGCCTCGAAACGATAAATATTCGACGTTCACTGCCCAATATCTTAACAATCGTGTGCTACAATAGCTAGCAGGTGCATGCACGTGTCGTTTCCTCACTCTGCTCGTTTGTCTATCTGTCTGCCTATCCCTAAGTATGCGCCTGGAAAAGGAGTATGTTTCATGCAGTGGGCTATTGCCTCGGCATCCTTTCTCGCCTCTGCTGTAGAATTTGTCGAAGCCTTCACCATTGTGCTCGTCGTTGGTGTGACCATCAACTGGCGTAGTTCGCTGGTGGGCGCGTTCGCCGCCGCTGCTACGCTCGCCGTGATCGTAGGAACGCTCGGCGTGGCCATCGTGCAACTGGTTCCCATTAAGGCCCTACAGTTATTCGTTGGAATTATCCTGATACTCTTCGGCCTCAAGTGGCTGAAAAAAGCTATCCTGCGCTATAGCGGCCTTAAAGCCCTGCACGACGAGGAGGCCATCTTCGAAGAGAAAATGGCGGAAGTACGCGCTCGCGGCGAAACGGTTGCGCCTCGCTTGCAGCCGTTCGGTGTCGCGCTCTCCTACAAGGCCGTCCTACTCGAAGGCCTTGAGGTGGCCTTCATCGTCATCACCTTTGGCAGTAGCGTCTCGACCATATCCCAATCTGCCGGCATCGCTTCTGCCGCCATCGGCTCGGCTATCGCCGGGGTCATGGTGATCGGCGCGGGGTGGCTCGTCAAGGCTCCTCTGACGAAAGTTCCTGAAAACACGCTGAAGTTCGTGGTCGGCATCATGCTCACCTCCTTCGGTACATTCTGGGCAGGCGAAGGCTTTGGCTATGGCTGGCCGCTTCCTGTTCCTGATCTCTTCATCCCGATCCTGGCTGCTATTTACCTGCTGGCTACCTTCCTGCTGGTGATGTGGCTCAGAGGGGTCAAGCAGCAGATAAGCGCGGCGAAGCTGGCGCGCGAGAAGAATGCGCATCTAACAGCACAGGAAGAGGTGCGTTCATGAAGGTCATAAGTCCACGCCATTTACAACTTCATTGTCGGCGACATGATTATCCTGGTAGGCGTGCTGGTCGTGGCGCTTATTCTGGGTATCATCAACTTCACGAGCGCGCTCGTTTCGCTGCGTGTCATCACCGGCCCTCTGCTCGTTATCACCGTGCTGTGCGTGCTGATCGGCACACTCTACCGCGAGGCTCGTTCGAACCGCAAAGTGAGCTAACAACGAACGAGGAAAGCGGCAACCACCAGGAAATGTGGTTGCCGCTTTCCTCGTTCGTCGTGGTTATACCGGGACGACCTGGCAGCGTTCCGGGGGTAGCTCCAGCCAGACCTTCTCGTTTAGCGAAAGTTGCGTGGGGGCGAAGGCCAGAATGATGTCGTCCTGCGTCTCACCATATTTGATGAGCGTGCGCCAGCGGCCACCCACGAAGGAGGAGAGCAGGACCGTGCCGGGGACGATATTCACTTCCTGCTCAGGCTGGCTTTCCATACGGAAGCGAACGTCGTCGGGTCGGCAAAACAACGCTGCGTGACCATTGAGACGACTGCCGATCTCCTCCCGCAGCGTGCCGGTAATGACGCGCTCCCGCTCCTGGCCTTGCTTGAGCCGTAGAGACAACAGGCCGTTCTCATTGGTATTCTGGATGATGTCGCCGGAGAACATGTTGGCCGGCCCCATGAAGGAGGCCACGAAGGCGTTGATGGGTCGCGTATAGAGTTCTCTTGGCGTGCCAACTTGTTGCACTTCGCCATCCTTCAAGACCATGATGCGATCAGACATGTTCATCGCTTCGTTCTGGTCGTGCGTCACGTTGATGGCGGTAATCTTCAGACGCTTGAAGAGCTGTACCAGTTCCGCGCTAACCTCCTCGCGCAGGGCGGTATCCAGGCTGGAGAGCGGCTCGTCGAGCAAGACCAGGCGCGGCGAGGTGGCGAGCGCCCTGGCTACCGCGACGCGTTGCTGCTGACCGCCCGACAACTGGTAGGGGTAGCGGTCGCCCAGCCCGACCAGGTTGACCAGCTCAAGCAGCGATTGTACGCGCTCCTGAATCTGTTTGGCGGGTGTGCGGCGCAGGCGCATGCCGAAGGCGATGTTGCGCGCAACGGTCATGTGCGGCCATAACGCGAAGTCCTGGAAGACCATGCCCAGGTCGCGTTCCTCCACCGGCACTTCACGCTTGCCGTCGTACACGATGCGGTCACCTATCTGGATGCTGCCTTTCTCAGGCGTCACCAACCCGGCGATCATCCTCAGAATGGTTGTTTTACCGCAGCCGGAAGGACCGAGCAGCGAGAGAATTTCGCCCGCTTCTATTGTCAGGTCAACGTCTGAGACTACACGCCTCGACCCGTAACTTTTACTAAGCTGTTTGATCTGCAAGTACATGTGCTGTATCTTTCTCCACTTGTTCCTCTATTGCTCTCGTTTGCGCGCTTTTTCTGGCGTATCCGATCAGCCAGGGCAGGGCGCGAATAAGGATTAACGCCAGCGTCACGACGCCGACATCAAGCATTGAAAGCGCCATACCCGGTCCCAATTGAAAATTGTTGAAGTAGCCGACGATCTGCACCGGCAGCGTGGGCTGTCCCGGGGGATAGAGTAGCTCCGAGGCTGCAAGTTCGAGCATGGTGCCGGTGAAGACCAGCAGCCAGATGGAACTAAGATTGGCGCGCAGCAAGGGACCGATGATGCGTATCATCAGTTGAAAGACGTTTGCGCCCTGTACACGAGCGGTCTCCAGCAAATTTGTGCTGACCTGTTCCAGCGCGCCGATGCTGAGACGCGTGGCATAGGGCAGGCTGCCGCCTATGTAGGCGCAGAAAAGCACCCAGATCGTACCGTAGAAGGCGATGCCGTTTGGCCCGCCGATACCGATGTATTCCAGGTAGGGCGCGTTCCAGGCGAAGATGTAGCCACAGGCCAGGATAATGCCGGGAACGGCGATCGTGACCAGGGTGAACATGTTGAGCAGCGAGCGGCCTGGGATGCGCGTGCGCTTGATAATGAAGGCAATCGGCATACCAAGCAACGTCGTGATGGTTGCTGCACCAATGGATAACCAGATGCTGCGGAACAGGGCATCGAGTGCATCGGAACCACGCGCCAGCACCTTAGTATAGTTGTCGAGCGTGAAATTGCTGGCGGTCAGCCCGTTCCCGAAGGCGTGGAGAAACGAGAGCAGCAGGCTCATACCCAGCGGGATGACCAGCGCGAAAAAGAACACCAGGGCGCAGAAGAGCAAGGCTGGCCAGCGCCATGCACCAAGCGAAATGTCTCGTGCGGGTCTGCTGCGCCCGCTGATGACCTGGAACGAGCGCCTGCGCTGCACAAGCGACTGCGTCAGCAGAGCCAGCGCAATGGCGACGAAAAGCAGCAGCGAGAACGCAGCCGCCAATGCGAAGTTGACCGGTGAGGTGTTGATGGCGGCGTAGATCTGGTAAGTGACAAGCGTCACATTCGAGTTTTGCGCGATGGTGGCCGCCGTGCCAAAGTCCGAGAGCGATTCGGCAAAGGCGATCAGCCCGCCCGCGAAGATGGCAGGCAGCAGTAAAGGCGTGTTGATGCTCAGCCAGGAACGCCAGAGCCGCGCGCCAGCGATACGCCCGGCATCTTCGAATTCCGAGCCGAGCCAGCGTAGGGCAGCCGTCACGGCGAGATAAACGAAGGGAAATGATTTGAGGCTGAGAATGAAGATCACTCCCACAGGCGAGAAAAACCAGTTGATGAAACCATCTGAGAAATGAAGGAACTGGTCGGGTATGCCGCCGCGAATGAGCGTGAGCGACCATGCCTCACCGATCAGGAATGATGGAAAGAAGAAGACGATCCACACCATCGTATCCATAGCGTGCCTGAGCGGGAGATCGGTACGCTTCGCGAGCACTGCCAGGATGGTCCCAAGAGCGGATGCGAGTACCGCCGTAATCGCTGATAACCACAGTGAGTTTCCAAGCGCCTGGTAGTTCAGCGGGTCTGAGAAGACCTGTGAAATAGCGCTGAAGCTCGGGTTCAGGTCGGGGTTGATGGCGTAGATGTCGGGAAAGATACTTTGCAGGATGATAGCTGCAAGTGGATACAGGACGAAGAGCACCAGGATCAGGGCTGGAATGCCTACAATCAGCGTGATGCTCAAAATGCGAAAAAAAGCAGACCGTGAAAACGACGTGGAGGGCATAGTGGCAACAGCCGCTATGCCCTGTTCCTGCTCGCTTCCCGTGCCTACCCCACGATGTTGCTGTGGAACCATTGCTTAAACTCGTTTTCAGCCGATGCCCATTGGGGAATATTCAAGTCGATGTAGTTGATACCGGTGAGCTGGCGTTGCACGATAGGAGTTACGCCGTTTACCAGTGGGATGAAGTACGTATCACCATCGGTCGGATCATGATGCGTCATAATCGACTGGCCGGCGCCAGACATCACCCAGTTGACGAACTTCTCAGCGCAGGCCACGTGCTGCGAATTGGCCGAGATGCCCATCACTGCCGGCAGCCCGACCACACCGGAACTGGGGTAGATGATGCCGAGCGGTTGACCGGCTTTGATCGCACCGTAGATGGCAGAGTCCTGCACGATGCCGAACTCACGCGCGCCCGTCTCAACACTGTTCAGCGTCGGGTCGTTGGTCTGGAAGATCTTCAGGCCGTTCGCCTTGAGGCTCGTAAAGTACTGCTTGCCCTGAGTTTCGCCGCCCAGGAGCTGTGACACGCCAGCGATGAGCGGGTAGGTCGGGCCGGAATAGGCCGGGTCGTTCATGGCGACCAGGTTCTTATACGCCGGGTTGAGCAGGTCGTTCCAATCTTTCGGCAGGCCAGCAGCCGGGATATGTTTCAAGTTATACGCAATAGCGCCAACGGTAGTGAGACCCGACGGGTAGTAGCTGTTGTCGGTCGCCACATATTTCGCGCCCAGCGTGGTCAGATTGCTGACGTTGGGGGACTGCCATTTCAGCAGCAAACCCTGGTCGTCGAGCGACTGCATGGTCACGTTACCATCGAACCAGACCACGTCCCACTGCGGATTGTTGCCCTCGGCGGAAATCTTGGCAAGCAGATTACCGGTACTGTCATCGACCAGCTTGGTAGTGATGCCGGTCTGTGCCTGGAATGCTTTGGCGGCATCGGAATCGTAGCCCTGCGCCGAGTAAAGTGTGAAACCGGTTGAAGCATTGCACGTGGCAGTTGGCGTCGAGCCGTTATTAGTTGTAGGGGTCGAGCCTGTGCTGGTTGAACCGCCGCAGGCAGCTAAAAAGACGACGAGGCTAACCAGCAGAAAAAATATGTTGACGCGCTTGAAACGCGACAACTGCTGTGATACGGTTTGATGAGTCATGGGTACGCGCATGGACAAATACTCTCCTTGAAGAACGCTATGAAAGAACGGTACGCTAACCGGGCAGCCATCTACTGACTGCTTATAAGAGAGTATAGGGAATGCGTATTAAGCTGAGGTAATCCCAATGTTAAAGCTTGTCACTCATCCTTTAAGAATTGTAACGGGATAGCGCATAAGCCCACTTCTTGATAATGGTGGTAAGCCATGATAGAAGAGGTGGGCAGCGGCCAGGGTTGCTGTGGCATAATCGACGGGGTGGGAAACGGTCCTCGAATAATGAGCCAGACCCAGGGGATGCGCTGGCTCTCGTTGACGCGCTGCATGTTCTGGCGGTCGGTCTGGCTTGGTCGCGCGTATCCGCTGGGATGACTGTGGTACGCCCCGATGACCCTGCCAGGATAGGCCAGGTCAACCGCCAGCAGGTCTTCAGGAGCGAACTCGAAATAGGAAGGTGAATCGTGGATGTTACGCAGTGGATGTGCTGACTCGACATGCCAGTTCCCGGCAAGGTCGATCTCCCCGATTAATAGGCCGCAGGCTTCGATGCGCTGGCGCTTGACGACATCCAGCCCAAGTGTTACCTGCGTCTCGGCGCTGAGCGCCACAAACACATCGTTTCGTGTTCGCATATCTATCGGGCAGTCCCTTTCCACTTGAGATGTGCCTTTATCATACCATACCGCTTTTCGTGCCTGTCTGCGCTCCCTGCGCTTCCTGTTCCTTCTGATCCTCCAGTTGCGGCGCTACTTGCTCCGGCTCAGGATGGCTGAAAGTGTGCCGGTCGAAGTGCTCGCGGCGGTACATAAGGTTGGCAATCAGACCCGTCCAACCTGTCTGGTGGCTCGCGCCGATGCCTGCCCCGTTGTCACCGTGGAAGTATTCGTAGAAGAGCAACAGGTCGCGCCAATGCGGATCGTTCTGAAACTTTTCGACACCACCATGCACCGCCCTGCGCCCCTGCTCGTCGCGTGTGAAGATGCGCTTGAGGCGGTCGGCCAGCTCGTTTGCCACCTGGTCGAGGGCGAGCATTTTGCCTGAGCCGGTGGGAAATTCGACCTCCAGCGTATCGCCGTAGAAGTGGGAAAAGGTGCGCAAGGATTCGATAATCAGGAAGTTGAGCGGGAACCAGATCGGCCCGCGCCAGTTGGAGTTGCCACCGAACAGGCCGGAGGTCGATTCGGCTGGCTCGTAATCGACCATATGCGTCGTCCCGTCGACTTGCAGCGTGTAGGGATGCTGCTGATGGTAACGCGACAGCGAGCGCAGGCCGTATGATGAGAGGAATTCCGCCTCGTCTAGCATGATGCGCAGGACGCGCGGTAGCCTCTCACAGTTGATGAGCGAGAGCAGCATGTGCTGGTTATGCTCTTCGTTCTCTATCACCTCGATGTGCTGGTAAATGTCTTCCCAGTTATCGATGAACCACTGCATGCGCTTGCGGAAGCTGGGAAGCTGGTCAATCAGGTCTGATTCCAGGATGGAGATGGCGAACAACGGGATCAACCCGACCATCGAGCGCACCTTGAGCGGCGTATGCCAGCCGTCGCTGTGCAGGACATCATAGTAGAACCCATCTTCCTCGTTCCACAACTCGACACCATCATCTGAAGAATCGTTCATGGCGTGTGCGATGAAGATGAAGTGCTCGAAAAACTTGCTGGCGATATCGCTATACGCAATGTTTTCCTGCGCCAGTTCCAACGCGATGGTGAGCATGTTCAGACAGTACATGCCCATCCAGCTTGTGCCGTCTGACTGCTCAAGGTACATGCCGTTAGGTAATGCCTGATTGCGGTCGAAGACGCCGATATTGTCCAGTCCCAGGAAGCCGCCCTCAAAGACGTTCTGACCCTCGGCATCCTTGCGGTTCACCCACCACGTGAAGTTGAGCAGCAGTTTCTGAAAAACGCTCTCCAGGAAATGACGGTCTCCCTGGCCCGACATGGCCTGGTCGATCTTGTACACGGTGTAGGCAGCCCAGGCGTGAACGGGCGGGTTGACGTCACCGAAAGCCCATTCGTAGGCGGGGATCTGCCCATTGGGGTGCATGTACCATTCGCGCAGGAAGAGCACGAGCAGCTCTTTTGCATATTCGGGATCGATCAACGCAAAGGTGACGCAGTGAAAGCCCAGGTCCCAGGCGGCGTACCAGGGGTATTCCCAGGCGTCGGGCATGGAGATGATGTCGGAATTGTACAGGTGCTTCCAATCATGATTGCGCCCGGTGAGCCTTTGTGGAGGCGGAGGTGGCTGTCCTGCATCGCCGTGCAACCAGGTCTTCATATCCAGGTAGTAGAATTGCTTGCCCCACAACATGCCAGCGAACGCCTGTCGCATGATGGCGCGCTCGTCGTCGCCACAATCATCCGGCAGTATGGTCGTGTAAAACTCATCAGTTTCTTTGATGCGCTGCGTGAAGATTGCCGTGAAACTCTCGTCGAATGGCTGCAACGATTCTGGCGCTCTATCGCTCAGCCGCATGTCGAGCGTGCGCGACTCCCCAGGTTCCAGCCGCAGGTGGTAGCGCGCCGCCATTTTCGTGCCACTTTGTGCCGGGTTGACGGCCTCGTGTTTGCCATGCACGATGTAATCGTTGATGCTATCCTTGACGTAGGGTTGGGCGTTCGGCACGCCGTACAGACGCTCGCGATTGGTCTCGTTCTCGGTGAACAGCAGGTCGGGGTCGCCCTCGCAATAGAGCCAGCGCGTGCCGTCGAAGGGACTCTCCTTGTCTGCGTGGGGATCGGCAAGGGCTGCTACGTAGGATGATGAAGGTGTGTTCGCCTTGCTGAGTAGTGGAAGTGTCGTGTTTGGATGCCACGACCATGTATCGCGAAACCAGAGCGTAGGAAGCACGTCAAGCTGCGCGCTTTCCGGCCCGCGGTTGATGATCGTCAGGCGAATAAGCATATCTTCAGGATCGGCTTTGGCGTACTCCACTAAGACATCATAGTAGCGATCATCGTCGAAAATGCCGGTGTCGATCAGTTCGTATTCGGGGTCGAGCTTTGACCGTCGCCCATTCTCTTCAATAAGCTGCTCGTAGGGATAAGCCCGCTGCGGGTACTTGTACAGGTATTTCATATAGCTATGGGTGGGCGTATTCTCAAGGTAGTAGTAATACTCTTTGACATCTTCCCCGTGGTTGCCCTGAGGCCCTGACAGGCCGAAGAGTCGCTCTTTGAGAATGGGGTCTTGCCCATTCCACAACGCCAGCGCGAAGCACAGTACCTGGTGGCGATCACTGATGCCCGCGATACCGTCTTCTCCCCAGCGGAAGGCTTTCGAGCGCGCCTGGTCGTGCGGCAAATAATCCCAGGCAGTCCCATCGGGGCTGTAGTCCTCGCGCACCGTACCCCATGCTCGTTCGCTGAGGTATGGTCCCCAGCGTTTCCAGTACACGCTGCGCTGTGTGTCCTGGTTCAGTCGTTCTTGTTCGGCAGTCGTCATAGCGCTCCTCCTATGAGCATTATTGCAGGGATGTTGAGAATTCGCAAGTGTGGTGATAACGCCGCTTCCCAGAAGGACGTGATATAACCGAGATTCTCCTTGACATTTGTACGTAGGCCAGTATACTTGAAATAAGACCGAATGGTCTGAAATTTTGGAGATAAAACAGACCGAACGGTTTGTTCTTGTTAGTAAGAGGAAAGCGAGCTTTTCATGAGTGACGTTCAAGTTGAGCGGACGAGGGTCGTTACCTGAGAGGACCCGGTGCGCATATTACAGGCAGGCAGAAACATGAGCGGCCTGGAATTGCTACGGGCGGTGATGACCGGTGAGCTACCACCACCTCCATTTGCGAATTTGATAGGCATGTGGATAACGGAGGTGGAAGAAGGGCGCGTCGTTTTTGCCTTCGATCCTGCTGAGTACCAGTATAACCCGATGGGAACGGTTCACGGTGGTGTCCTGGCAACCCTGCTCGACTCAGCCATGGGCTGCGCGGTGCAGTCAATGCTGCGCAACGGGACGAGTTATACTACACTCGAACTCAAGGCAAACTACTTGCGAGCCGTGACAAGCCAGACGAAGACGCTCTACTGCGAGGGGAAAGTCATTCACCTGGGTGGGCGCGTGGCGACCGCCGAGAGCCGATTGACCGACGCGGATGGCAAGCTCTATGCGCATGGTACAACCACTTGTATTATACTTCGTGCTAAGGGCGAAGAGTAAATTGTCAATCGTGGCTACAAGCTGCTGAATAGGAGTATGATGAAATGAGTAAGGGTACGCAGACACGAGAGATGATACTGGCGCGCTCTGCTCCAGTATTCAACCGGCAGGGTTACTTTGGCGCGTCGCTCGCCGACATCATGCGCGCAACCGGGCTTGAAAAGGGAGGCATTTACAACCATTTTTCCGGCAAGGAAGAGCTGGCTCTCGAAGCCTTTGATTTTGCTTATGGTCTGGTGGAGCAGCGCGTGCGCCATGCCCTCTCGACCCGCACCGATGCCACTGACCGTTTGCTGGCGCTCATCGAAGTGTTCGGGTCGATAGTGGAAAATCCGCCTGTGGCAGGCGGGTGCCCCATCCTCAATACCGCCATCGAAGCAGATGATGCTCACGAGCAATTGCGGGAACGAGCGCGCAACGCGATGGACAACTGGCGCGAAACCATTCAGCGCGTGATCTCAAGAGGGATCGAACGGCAACAAATACGGTCAGGTGTTGATGCTGATGAAGTTGCCACCGTTTTCATAGCTACGTTGGAGGGCGCGATCATGCTGAGCAACCTCTACAAGGATAGTATCCACATGCAGCGCGCTATGAAGTTCATGACGCGCTACATCGAGACGGATTTGCAGCCCTGATTGCCGTGTTGTGTCAGCGTTGTATCTGTGTTATGTCTCAGCGATTACGCTCGCGTTCCTGGTGCTCGCGGATCATATCGATCACGATTGCCAGGGCGACGACGAACGGGGCATCCACGTTCTGCGCGACCTCGACCGCGTAGCTATCGCGGAAGAGTGAGAACTGGCGGCCAATCTGGGCGAGCAGGTTGCCGTTGTTGTCGCTGAGGGAGAAGTTCCAGTTCCAGATATCACCCTCTACATGAAAGATCATGCCATTCGCGCCTTCGATTTTGAAGCGCTCGCCGAAGAATTTGAACTGCTCGTGCATACTGGCCCAGAGCTGTCCATTGCGATAGATTTCGTAGTGCGGCATCAAAGAGAGAAGTCGCTGCTGGATATGCACCAGTTCCGCGCCGCTTTGAATGTCGTACATCACGAGGTTGTCGCCGATATGGAAGAATTTGCCGCGAATCTCGAAAACGGGGTAGCCGCCCTGGTCGCGGACGACAAACGCTTCCGTCAAACTCCAGGCGCGCTCTTTGATGTGATAGAGCATAAGAATGGTTCCTCCTGTTTCGTATAGCCATAAGATATGCTGTTACTGTCGTAAAAATTGTTCTGCGCTGAAGGTGCGTAGATCGCCGATGTGCGCTACGGTGATGTCGGGAGTAAAGTTGGCTACGTGCTCACTGGCGTATTTGCCTTGCAGCACCAGTACGGTTGTCAGTTTCTCTTTCATAATGACATGTGAGTCGGCCAGAATTTGGGGTTTGTCGTCGATCATAATATAGTGATCTCCTGGGTAACGCTGCTGGATCTCGTCGAGATGCTGCTGCTTGTGGATGTAGATGCAGACGCGCCCCTCGACCGTCTCAGCCAGGTCGCTTTGGAAGATCTTTTCGACCTGAAAGTTCTTATCTCCGTCGGAAACGATCACCGTAAACCCTAATGTGCGTAAGTGGCGTAACGTCTCGAGGGCATTGGGGTAGAGCTTATTGTAGAAGGGATAATTGTCGAAAATGGATTTAACGTGCCGATAGGTTTCCACGTCCAGTTCGCTCAGAGGCGTTTCTTCGCGCAGCCATTTCAGCGAAAGCGGAATATCCACGACATCTTCCTGCTGGCGAGCCTTCTCGTACAGCTCCCAGAATTGATCGGCCAGCTTATCTCCCAACTGCACGCGGATATGAGCATCCAGGTCTTCCTTCACTTCGTCGTTGGCGATCAGTGTGTTATCTACATCCAGCAAAAAAACCAGCGTTGTCATTGATGACCCCTCTCTTACGAGTACTTGACATTACTATATCACAACAACAAATGTTCCCTCCTGCATTAAATTTCCGCCCCAAACATCCGAAAATAGTAGTGAGTAGACTTTGTGTGATGTATTTTTGCAGGGAGGAGAATTCATGCAGATAAGCCGTTTGGAACAAGCTTTAGCGCGACTTTGTATTTTTATGCTGGGATTAACTGCTATCTTTCTGTTGTATCGTATGATCTTGCGCGCTCTGGCTCGCGGGAAACATATTGCGGATATACATGAGCAACCAGTTTTGGAGCCTGTAAATACCCGGCAAGTAGATCCCAAAAATTTGCCATATAACGCGGCTTTACCTGAAACGATTGTTTCTGCGCAAGGAAACAAAAACCGTCGCACCCTGGCTGTCGTGGGGGCGGCACTACTGATCGCTGCTATTGTGGGGACCTCCCTGTATTCCACACACCTCATCTCGCTCTCCTTTTTGCAGGCAGGGAGCCAGGTGGATGCTGCGCGAGCCTCGGTTGTGCTATACCGTCCGGCATTTGAGCGCGGCATCATTTATCCGCAGTACGCGCCAACCGGCTATGGCGCGCAGGACGTGGCCTGGCAGCAAGACATCTCGCCTATGAAGTTGCAGACGGATGCGCAGTGGATCGAGATACCCGTATTGTTTTCTCAGGCTGCCCCCGGCTCGACCACCGTCGATACGACCTATAGTACAACACAGGTCAGCAGCTTTATCGAGGGCGTGCAGCAGGCACACGCGCTGGGTTTCAAGGTATTTTTCGTTCCCTTGATGCAGGTGCGCCAGACGGGGATGTGGTCAGGTAGTATAACATTTTCGACTATCGGACAAATGCAAACCTGGATGAGTAGCTACTGGAACGCCATCCAGCCCTACGTGGCTGCTGCTGCGAGCCTGCACGTCGAGCAGATGGCGGTCGGCACTGAACTGCAAACGCTCCAGCAGTCGGTTCCTGCTTTGCTCTGGAACCAGCTTATCACGCAGGTGCGCAGCGTCTTCAAGAACACGCTGACCTATGATATGAACTGGTCATCGCTGGATTTGCCCCTGCCCTCCTGGCTGGAGAATCCCGATCTGGCCTATATCGGCGTCTCGACCTATATCCCGTTGCTTACTACGCCTGGCAAAATCGACCCGCAGGCTATTCCTGCGCTCTGGAAAGCGCAAATCAAGACCAGGTTAGACGCGCTTGCAATTCAGTTGAACAAGCAGGTGCTCATCACCGAGATCGGCTATCGCAATAGCTCCGACGCGCTCTATCACACCTGGGAGGCAACGAGCAAAGCGAAAGCCGACCCGGCTGAGCAGGCAGGAGCGTATGAGGCCGTGCTATCCAATGTATTGCCGGACAACCAGATTGCCGGGACGTTTTTCTGGGGATGGGACAACGTCGATATGTTCAATATCAAAGGTCAACCGGCCACACAGGTTATGCAGAAGTGGTACAGCCTCACGACGGCTCAGCCCGCAAAATAGCTGACAAAGCACCTATTGCAGATGTGGTATGGAAAGGCAAGCAGATGATTGAGATGCATCGTGTCGAGGGTACGGGGGAGCAACACCAGTCAGCGCCACAAACACTTCCGCGTGACGCGCTCATCGAAAAGGTGACAGCAAGCTATAAAAGTTGGCTGACCACGCAGACTCGCCAGCACAGTCAGGCAATGGCGCAGGAGATGCTGGATTACGCGGAGCGCGCGATGCAGGCCGTCGAGGTGCAGGAGAAACGCATCCAGACCTTCGCGCCATTCCGCTACAAATACTCGGCCTTGCAGACAATTACACGGAAGCAGAAGTGGCTACTGCTTGTTCTCGCGCTGGGATGGATGGTCATCCTACTTCTGAACTGGCGATTTACGGTCGCCGCGACCATCACCGTCATTACCATCGGCTACCTGGCGCATCTCTTCCTGGATGGCTACCTGGCGATCCAGGCGACGAGGCACGACGCGGAGGAACAGATCGATGGTACGCTGATCGACGCGCTCAAGGATGCTGATTGGCCACCGTATACCATCCTGTGCCCCCTCTACAAAGAGGCGCAAATCGTGCCGCAGTTCGTGGCAGCCATGAAAGCTCTCGACTACCCGGCTGACAAGTTGCAGATTTTGTTCCTGACCGAAGAGGATGACGCCGATACACGAAAGGCCATCCTGTCGCTGCACCTGCCTGGACATTTCAAGGTGGTGACGGTGCCGGATGGCTCACCGCGCACCAAGCCACGCGCCTGCAACTACGGGTTGATCGAGGCCAGCGGTTTGTACGTGGTGATTTACGACGCGGAAGATGTCCCAGATCCCTTGCAATTAAAGAAAGCGGTGCTGACCTTTGCCAATCACGGACCTGACCTGGCCTGCGTGCAGGCAAAACTCAATTTCTACAATCCCCAGCAAAACATCCTGACACGTTGGTTCACCGCCGAATACTCGCTCTGGTTCGACCTGATCCTGCCAGGGCTGCAAAAAGGGGGACTGGCGATACCTCTGGGAGGTACCTCAAACCATTTCCCGGTACAGACGCTGCGCGCGTTGGGTGCGTGGGATGCCTTCAATGTAACGGAAGATTGCGATCTTGGCTTGCGCCTCTCCTGGTTTCACCTGAAGACGGTTATCGTCAACTCAACGACGTTGGAGGAGGCCAACTCGCGCCTGAAAAACTGGATACGCCAGCGTTCGCGCTGGATCAAGGGCTACATGCAAACCTACCTGGTGCATATGCGCGAACCAGCACACTATATCCGGCAGAAGCGCTTCCGTGAGTTGTTCTCGCTGCAGGTAGTAATCGGCGGGAGATCGGCTTTTTTGCTGATTAACCCCTTGATGTGGCTCTTCCTCATCGTGGGGTTGATCCTGGGCAAGTCATTCCAACATGCCTATACGGCGCTGCTCCCCTCCTGGGCGCTGGAGGTTGGCCTGGTGACGCTGATCCTGGGCAACTTCTTCTACGGCTATAGTTACCTGCTTGGCTGCATGAAGCGCGAGCAGTACGCGCTCGTCAAGTGGATGCTACTCATTCCCGTCTACTGGGCACTGTCTAGCGCGGCGGCGTATATGGCGTTATATGAACTCTTCACGAAGCCGCATTACTGGCAGAAGACCATCCACGGCCTGCATTTGAACAAAACGCAGCAGGACCAGAGTACGCAAGTGGCGGAAGCAGCCGACCCGGAGTGGGAGACGATCGCGCAGTTGGCCGAGCATCTCACGCCTCTTTCGAGCACGAAGGAACATATGTTGGAACATGGCGCGGGAACTGCCAATCAGTTGCAACACTACGAGAAACTGGAAAACGTTCCCGTGCCATCCGTGCAGGACAGCGTGGAGATGATGATCTCGCATCATCACCCCGCGCTGTTGCCCTCCGAACGCGCCCTGCTTGAAAAAACGATGCGCGTCAAGCGCGACTTCTGGCTGCTGGCAACGATGCTGACGTCCGTTGTTCTGAGTGTGGTAGCCTTCATCGCGTTCGAAAGACTGCATGTGCTGTCATCACTCTTCTCCGCGCAGGCAGGTTCAAGGATGCCAACGCTGCTGGAATTCGACATCCTGCGCGCTGGGGCAACCAATTTGTGGCTGCCACTACCACAGCTAGCAGTCAACTTCTTTATCCTGCTTTTCTCCTGGAACGAGAACCTGCGCCAGCTCGCTGTGGCGAGTAGCATACCTGCGATGGCCGGGTATATCGTGACCTCGATCTATCTCTACCTGACCATGCGCCTGCTGACCGGCAACCGTATACTGGCCTACCTGTGTGTACTCATTTTTGTACTGAATCCTGCCGTGCTCTACTTTCAGAGCGCCTCGGCAAGCTTGCTGATGACATGCGCAGCCGTTACGATGACCAGCTACTATCTACTGGCCTGGATGCGCAACCAGCATCTGGGCAACCTGCTTGAGCTGGCAGGGAGCATCTTCCTGGCGACATTATGTAGCTACACAGCCTGGGCGCTGTTCCTGGGGCTGCTATTGCTGATTCCTTTCGTGGGAATCTGTAAACGCCAGAAACACACACATCTGGTGAGCAATCTGCTCATTTTCGGCATACCCGGCAGCCTGGGTATAGGACTATGGACAGGATGGAACTGGTACACTATGGGCAGCCCATTTCCGTTCCTCAATGGTTTAACAACCACACTTTCGCCGGCTACACATGCGCTGACCACGCACACATTCTGGTCTGCGATGAGCTTCCTCGGTCAGGCAGCTTTCGAGGTTTCAGGTCCTCTGGTGCTAATAGCCATACCCGGTATCGTCGTCTATCTCGTGCAGCGTTGGCGCAGCCTCGATATACTGTATCTGCTGGCTGTGCTGCTGCCTATCGTGGTGACGCTCGCCTGTCTCTATAGCGGCCTGTACTCGTTCGCTTCAACGACAGCAATCCCGGCTGCATGGCAAGCGAGCCTGCTTCAGCTTCAACTAGGAGTGGAACTTGTTGTGCCCGTAGCCGTGCTGGTTGCAATGATGTTGAGCATACTATTCTCCTCACACTTGCCGTTTGGAGAGGACGGAGGGCGCTAAATGCGAAACTAACCCGGCTCGAACTCGACTGTGCCGCTTTTGCCGCCGCTTTTGAGCGCGATATACGCCTGTTCAAGGGTGATGGTCGTATCGACGCCCTTGCACATATCGTAGATGGTCAGGGCGGCTACCGTCGCGGCGGTCAGCGCCTCGACATCGACGCCCGTCTTGTAGTAGGTGCGCGTGCGTGCTTCGATGTGGATCAGCCCCTGCGAGCTGTCCAGCGAAAATTGCAGGTCGATGTGCGTCATGGGCAGAGGATGGCAGAGCGGGATGATCTGCGGCGTCTGCTTGGCTGCCATAATACCTGCGATCTTCGCTACTTCCAGCACGCTGCCCTTCGCTACCTGGTTGGTTTCGATCAGCCGCACC
The DNA here is from genome assembly GCA_963731975.1 of uncultured Chloroflexia bacterium. Lineage (GTDB taxonomy): Bacteria > Chloroflexota > Ktedonobacteria > Ktedonobacterales > Ktedonobacteraceae > CAVSXS01. Next base: position 1,380,318 of record CAVSXS010000001.1, read on the forward strand.
GTCTCCGGCAGCAAGCGCACGCGCGCCCTGGCGACGGCCTCGCGAGTCGTCTCCGGCCTGCCGGTGACATCCACCATGTGGATATTGCCGCTTTCGTCCAGGTGCGTCAGCTGTTGTGGGTGCTGTGGGAGATTAGATGGGTCTGTCATGACGAGAACCTTCTACTTTTCCCGTGAGGAATAGATAAACGGGATGAGCGATTCTTCATAGTCGAACAGTTCGTCCGGCGAAAAGAAGCGTGGCACCTCGATGCTGGCGGTCTCGAGCGAGTCGGATGCGTGAACGAGGTTGGCCTGCACGCTCATGGCGTAGTCTCCGCGTATCGTGCCGGGCGCGGCCTCGCGCGCTTTGGTGATGCCGCACAGGGCGCGCACCGTGTTGACACAATCGACACCTTCTAGGCAGACGGCGATCACCGGTGTGCTGCGCATGAAGGTCTTGATCTCCGCGAAGAAGTCGCGCCCGACCAGGTGGCTATAGTGCTCGTCCAGCAGCGCATCGCTGAGCGACATCATCTTTATGCCGGCGATCTTCAACCCTTTGCGCTCGAAAATCTGTAAAATTTGCCCCGCCAGGTCGCGCTGGAGGGCGTCTGGCTTGATGAGTACGAGAGTACGTTCCATGTGTATTGGTAACCCTTTCGATATGTCGTGTATTGGTGAATCAGCCTCACCTTCGGTCTTCCACATTGTACCGGGAAATCCAGGAATTGCAAGCCCTTTGTGATAAATCGGCTTCACAGCTATGATATGATGTGTGAAGCATACGAAACCCTATGTTCAAATTGGATTGCGTTAGATCAAGATATGAACAATCTGGAGACTCAAAGCGAACAGAAGCGCATTATACTTCTCATGTCTCCCGCGACCTATCGCGCAGGGGCATTTTTGCAGGCGGCCAAAAAGCTGAACCTGGCGGTGGTGGTCGGTATCGACCTGCCGGAGACGCTGTCGGAATACTGGCACGTGCCGCTTGGCCTGGATTTTGCCAACCCACGGGCATCGATCGCCACCATCGTCGAGTATGCCAGGGAGCATCCCATTACGGCTGTACTCTCGGTGGACGATAGCGCGTCGGAACTGGCCGCGCTCGCCAGCGCCGCGCTCGGCCTGCCCGGTAACTCGCCGCATGCCGCCGAGGCCGCACGCGACAAGCTGCTGATGCGCACGCTCATGTCGAGCGGTGGCGCGCCCTGTCCCATCTTTCGCGCCTTCTACCTGCGCGACGATCCTGAAGAAATAGCCGCGCAAGTGGCGTATCCGTGCGTGCTGAAGCCAACGCGCCTTTCCGGTAGTCGCGGCGTAATCCGCGCTGACGATCCTACGGATTTTATCGCTGCCTTCCAGCGCCTCAAACGCATGTTGATTGAAGATGGCAACTCACCGTTTGAGACGGCATTCCTGGTGGAAGACTTCATCCCAGGTTTCGAGGTTGCGTTGGAGGGACTACTGACGCACGGGCAACTCAAGGTGCTGACGCTGTTCGACAAACCCGACCCGCTGGACGGCCCATTCTTCGAGGAGACGATTTATGTTACCCCTTCGCGCCTGCCTTCGGAAACACAGGAGGCGATAGCGCACAGCGTCTCGCTCGCGGCGGCCTCGCTCGGCTTGCAGGAAGGTCCAGTACACGCCGAGTTGCGCGTCAACGAACGCGGACCCTGGATGCTGGAGATGGCGGGCCGTTCGATTGGCGGCCTCTGCTCGACCATCCTGGAATTTGGCTCCGGTATGTGCCTGGAAGAGCTGATCTTGCGCCACGCCACCGGCGAGCAGATCGAGAGCCTCGAGCGCGAGTCGAGCGCCGCCGGGGTGATGATGATTCCTATTCCAGCGGTAGGCATCCTCAAGGGCGTGCATGGCGTCGATGACGCTCGTCGCGTGCCGCGTATCACCGGAGTCGAGATCACCGCGAAGCTCAATTATCCGCTTGTGCCCTTACCAGAAGGCTCCAGCTATCTCGGCTTCATCTTTGCACGCGGCGACACTCCCGCCGAGGTCGAAGCTGCTATTCGCCAGGCGCACGCTCTGTTGCGCTTCGATGTGCGGCGCGAGATTCCAGTCTTGCGCGCACTGTAAATGGCCTACCTGAGACCACGAGCAGCCTGATGCGATCGCATATCGAGAACGCTTATGAAAGGATGAGTTTTTGAGATCATTGACTCCTGGTCTTATACTTGCTCCCGGTGCAGCTATTGATCTCCAGATGCATACCACCTCAAGTGATGGCACGTGGACTCCTGAAGGGCTGATCGACTACCTGGTGAGCGAACGGTTTGGCCTGGTGGCCATCACCGATCACGATCGCGTGGATACAGCGGCTTCGTTGCAAGAGCTAGCGGCACGGAAGCTGTTGCCCCTGCTCGCGGCAGTAGAAATGAGCACCTCCTGGAAGGGTGAACTGACCGATGTACTCTGCTACGGGTTTGATCCAGAACAGAACGAACTGCAAGGCTTAGCACAAGATATTGCGAACCGCCAGCGCGAGAACACCAGGGAGGTCTATGAGAACCTCCAAGAGTCCGGATATACCTTCGCAAACCCGCAGGAACTGGAGACACTTTTAGAAAAACCGAGCGCGCAACAACCCCACGAACTGGTGGCGCTCTTAAAAAAACATGGTTATGGAACAGGTGAGCCATCTGCCGGTAAATTGATCACGGATGCTGGTTTCTTTTGGGCCACAAATGACATTGCGGCTGTGGTTGATGCCACGCACCGGAGTGGGGCAGTATGTCTCATCGCTCATCCTGGGCGGGGAGAAGGATATACGCGCTATGATGTGAGTTTGCTCGATACGCTTCGCCAGGAGGTTCCCATTGATGGCTTCGAGGTCTATTATCCCGCTCACACGCCAGAACAAATCGCCATGTACCTGGATTACGCCCAGAAGCACCGCTTACTGACCAGCTCAGGGTCGGACTCTCATGGCCCGCAGAAGAAACCAATCAAGTACCGGGCGGAACTGAGCCGTAGCCTTTTGGAACAACTTGGAATACAGGTGAAATAAAAGATTTTTACTGCATTAGTCGCCCTGGAAATGAAATAAATAAATGAACACCAATACCATATTAGAGGAAAAATTCCGCGAGACCGGGGGGAAACGTCCTTACGTGCGGAGGTTGTTCGGGCGTATCGCGCGCGTCTACGACCCGATGAACCGGTTGATGAGCCTGGGACTGGATAGGCGCTGGCGGGCTTTTGCCGCGCGCTACCTGGCGCTGGGAACAGGCGAACTGGGGCTTGACCTGGGCGCTGGCACAGCGGACCTCTCGATCGCCGTGATACGCCGCGCCGGGCCTGGGACACGTATGATCGGTATGGACATCACGCCAGAAATGCTAGAAGTGGGACGGCGCAAAGTGGAGCGACTTGGCCTGCAAAACGTGATCGAGCTGCGCGTGGGCGACGCCGAACACATCGACCTGCCCGACAACAGCGTCGATGGCTGCTGCTCCGCCTTCACCGTGCGCAATCTGTCCGATATCCGGCAGGGATTCCGCGAGATGCTGCGCGTCGTCAGGCCGGGCGGGCGCGTTGTCTGCCTGGAGATCAGTCACCCGCCCGGCGCAATCTTTGGCAGGCTCTTCCACTTCTACTTCTACCAACTGGCCCCATTGTTCGGAACTATACTCGGCAAAGCCGCTGAAGAGTACAACTACCTGCCGCAATCGCTCACGAGCTTCCCCGACGCGCCGAGCTTGCAGGCTATGATGGAGGAGGTAGGCTGGTCGGATGTGCGCTTCTATCGCCTCAGCAGGGGCATTGTCGCCGTGCATGTCGGGACGAAACCCATCAGAAACGAAGCATAAAAGCGTAAGTTCGGACAGGTGAGATAGGTTTTGAAGACCTATCTAAAGAACCTGTCTCACCAGCGCAAGAGCAACCTGGTATCATAAAGCTTTCAACGGACAAGAGATGATGGAAGAATGCTGTATGCCAAATGAAAGGGACGCGCCCGGTGGAGCGCGCGTACTGAACTGCCCGTATTGTTTTTCGCCATTCGAGCAGGTTGACTCTGACATTGCGGTGTGCGAACGGTCACACCTTCGACATCGCCCAGGAAGGCTATGTAAATCTGTTGCCGCGCCCGCGCCCAGGAGATATAAAAGAAATGGTACGAGCGCGGCGCGCGTTTCTAGAGGATGGCTATTACCGGCCATTATCCGAGGAGATCAATGTCGATCATTCGGCGTCACATCGTCGCAATGTCTGGCTTGCGGCAAATCCTCGATGCAGGCTGCGGCGAGGGCTATTACCTGGGGCGTTTGAAGCAAGCGTTAGCAAGCGAAGGTCAAGCCAGCTATGTCGGGATGGATATCTCGAAAGAGGCAGTCAGAATGGCGGCGAAGCGCTATAAGCAGGCGTTGTTCGTCGTTGCCGACCTGACGCAGCGTTTTGTGCTGGCCGACCAATCTATAAACGCCGTTCTGAATATTTTCGCGCCGAGAAACCCGGCTGAGTTCGCGCGGGTCATCGTTCCTGGCGGAGTCCTGCTTGTCGTTATTCCCGAAACCTCGCACCTGTTATCCCTACGCACTCAGCTCAGTCTCCTGACCATCCAGGAACAGAAGCAGCAGCATGTCATCTCGCAGCTAACAGATGCATTCGAACTGGTCGAAACCTCTTCCATTGTGTACCCACTGCACCTGGAGAGGCAAGCTATTCAACAGGTCGTCATGATGACGCCGAATTACTGGCACCAGACCGACGAGATGCGCGAGACGATCCAGCACATAGATTCGATAGAGACCTCGGCAGCGTTCACCATGCTCCTGTTTAGAAGAGTATGATTGCGCCGGTCACAAAGACCAGACTATAGCAGACTCAGCGTCGCACCAATTGCAACGGCGAGCAGCACTACCAGCCAGGGTGGCCATTTCCAGAGGACGAGCAGGCCAAATGCGCCGAGTGCCAGCAGGAAATCAAGTGAGGACTTGATGGTACTTGTCCAGACCGGAGAGTAGAGGGCTGCCAGCAGCAATCCAACCACGGCAGCATTGATGCCGCGCAGCGCAGCTCGAAATGACTGCTGCGCTCGCAGGCTGTTCCAGAATGGAAGCGTGCCGATCAGCAACAAGAACGAGGGCAGGTAGATGCCGAGTAGGGCGATGGCTGCTCCCAACCAGCCATTTGGCGTAGGACCTTCGATTGCTCCCAGGTACGCCGAAACAGTGAAAAGTGGTCCAGGAACGGCTTGTGCGGCTCCATAGCCTGAGAGAAACTGAGAGGTCGTTACCCAACCGGGTGCAACAACCGATTGCTGCAACAAGGGAAGCACGACATGTCCTCCACCGAAGACCAGCGCTCCGGTGCGGTAAAAGCTGGAGAACAGCGCCAGAGCGTGTGATGGAAGCAGTAGAGTGAGCAGTGGAAGCGCAATCAAGCATACCCCAAAGAGACCCAGGCAAATGAAAGCAAGTATCCTGGGAATGGGAACGCGCAGTGGTATCGATGTCAAAGCTGACGTATCGCCAATATTTCTGAGGAAGAGCAAGCCGAAAATTCCCGCGGCGAAAATTACAGCAATCTGGCTGATGCCCGATGCCCAGAGTAAGATGACGATGGCTGCCGCGATTGCGAGGGTCGCGCGTATGCGATCAGGGCAGAGGTTTCGCGCCATGCCCCATACGGCCTGGGCAACGACCGCAACAGCTACGATCATCAAACCATGCAGCCATCCCGTTGTTGCTGATACATGAAAGATGCTGGTTGTATAGGCAAAGATGGTGAGCGCAATTGCGGAAGGAAGTGTGAAACCAATCCATGCAGCCAGCCCGCCTGGCAGACCGGCGCGCATGATACCCAGAGAAATACCTGTCTGGCTACTGGCCGGACCGGGAAGAAACTGGCAGAGGCCAACGAGATCACCGTACGTGCCTTCATCTACCCATTTACGGCGAATGACGATTTCTTCTCGAAAGTAGCCGAGGTGCGCGACAGGGCCGCCGAACGAGGTCAGACCAAGCTTTGTGAACACGCCAAGCACCTCCAGCGTGCGTTTGCTGTCGGGAGAAGTACTCGCAGCATTGTCTACCTGACTCAAAGGCGATTGTGCAGGTGAAAATTGCTCCATTTGCTTTTCTGGCCTTTCGAGTGAGAAGGATGTACCCACGTTAGCGAAGCTGGTCAGACCGACCAGCGACCGGCTCCGCTCAGCAGAACCACGTTTCGGTCAGGTGCGGAACAACTTTGCGCGTACCATAGCCGCCTATTGAGCAAGAGAGGCACATGTCCTGTCCCTGGGCCGCCAGAGCCAGTGATTTGATGCGGAAGAAGGTCTCGATAGGGTCAGCCTGCACGCGCTGTGCCTCATCGACCAGTGCCGCAATATCGCGCTGTAGGTCGTCCATGCGCGCGTCGGAGTGCGTCCAGCGATACGAGTAGGCGGCGGGGTCGAGTTCGCCGAGCCAGGTATGCCGGTCGGGCGATTCGAGCAGCGCGGAACCAGGCGGGATCAGCAGGCGAATGGAGAAATGCACCGGATCAACATGCTCGACCAGGTGATGCTCCTCCAAGAAAGTCAGCAGGCGCACATAGCTCTCAAGCGTCTCCCAGGGAGAGAAAGGCATAAGCGAGGGGCGAAGCGCGATGCCGACCTGCTCCATCACGTCGAAAACCTCAGCGATATCGGCGCTAGTGTGGCCTTTTTCCAGGCGCACCAGCACAGTATCATTCAGCGATTCGACGGCGGAGACGATGAAGACGCAGCCCTTTTCCTTCATGTCAGGCAGCAGGTGCCGGTGCTTCAGTAAATGTTCGATCTTGATGGTCGCATCGAAGGTCAGGTCGGGGAATTCGCGGTGCATGGCGCTTGTAATGCGCAGCGCGTGCGTTGGGCCGTTGAAGAAGTCGGGGTCGCCGAACGTGATGTGCTGCGCTCCCCGCTCGACTTGCGCGCGAATGTCGGCGAGCACTGTCTCGGCTGGTGCAGCGAAGAAACGCCCATGATAAACCGGCGTGATGGGGCAGTGCTGGCAGGTGTGCTTGCAGCCGCGTGTCGTTTCCGTGTAGCCGACTATGCGCGTCTGACCTTCCCAATCCAGGCGCGCGTACTTCTCAAGCGGGGGCAGTGACGCGCGTTCTGGCTGGATTGATGGCGTGCGCGCGATTCTCGCTGAGCTACGATACTGGTGTGTGCTGACGCCGAGAATGGAGAGGTCTTCGTCGCGTTCCAACGCGGCAAGCAGCTCCAGAAGCGGCGCTTCGTATTCGCCGCCGATGGCCGATTCGGCCACATCATTCAGCAGATAGTCGGCGTTGAGCGAGGCGTACAGGCCATAGAAGCAGATGTGCGCCGTGGGGTTGAGCACCCGCACGCGACGCGCGAGCGACTCACCGAATCGCAGGGCGGTATGCATCGGCACGGAAATAGCGACGAACCTGGCCTGCGCGATGACCTCGTCGCTCAATAGCTCGACAGCGGTATCTACCGCGACGGGTGCGTAGCCTGCCGCGCGTAGCATGGGTAGGAGCGAAGCAAGATGCAGCGGCGCGTGACCCAGCTCGTAACACGAGAGTAGAAGAATCTGGCCTGGCGCTCTCATTTTTTCCTGGACGGCGCGCCTCCGCCTTTCTCGCTCGGCCCCGCACCTGCGCCCACGCCTTCGTCTTCAGGTGCCCATCCTTCGGGCATCTTGGGCTGCTCGCCGAAGAAAAACTCCTCCATCTGCTCGCGCAGGATCTTGCGCGCTTCTGGATCGGCCATGTTCAGCCCATAATGGTTGATAATTAGCGTACTCTGCGCCGGCCACATATCCCATGCCTGCTTCGAGACGTGTTCGAAGATACGCTGCCCAAGCTCACCCGGAAAGGGTGGCTTTTCCAGACCCGGCAATTCGCGCCCCAGTTTGACGCACTGTACCATTCGTGCCATAATAATTGCTCCTGATACCTGCTACTTTTGCATATCATGTGAGGGCGAGGTTCAACACGCCCTTCGTAGTATTGCTCATGCGTATTCGGGGATTTTTCTTTTCCCCTTACGCAATAGTATATGATAGCGTAGTCTATGTCAAATACGGAATTCAAGAGCAATGTGCCGCGCGTCGTGTTTATGGGCATGACCGGCAGATTTTCACCTCCCTCGCTCCTCGCGCTGCTGGAAAGCGGCATCGATGTGCGCGCGGTCGTCCTTCCCACGCGCGCTCGACGAGATGGCTCGTTCCCTGTCGCGCGCCTTGAGCCGCCCAGGACGCGCTCGCTGCCGGTTCTCTCGTCTTCTCTGCATACCTCCATTGCCCCCATCGCCTGGGAACACGCCATTCCAGTGTGGGAAGTAAGCAGCATGTCGCATCCTGAAACGCACGCGTTGTATGCCTCTCTTGGGCCTGATGCATATTGCGTTGCCTGCTTTTCGCTCTACATCCCCCGCAGCATCCTGGATATTCCACGCCTGGGCTGCCTGAACGTACATCCCTCATTGTTGCCCGAAAATCGCGGCCCCGACCCGCTCTTCTGGACATTCCACCAGGGTAGCAGCCAGACGGGCGTCACTATTCACCTGATGGATGAGGGATTGGATACCGGCCCCATCGTTGCCCAACAGCGTATCGACGTGCCGGAAGGCATCACCTACACACAACTGGAGGCACGCTGTGCCGAACTTGGCGGCAGCTTGCTGGCACGCTCGCTTTGGGACTTGTATCATGGAACAGCTAGCACAACCCGGCAGGACGAATCGAGAAGCTACTATCTGCCTTCGCCAACACAAGATGACTACAAGGTGCAGGCAGCCGAATGGCCTGCACAGCGCGCCTATCGCTTCGTAAAAGGAGCAGCGTCCCGCGAGCAGCCGATCACGTTGGTGAGCGAAGGACAAATTATCCAAGTAGCCGATGTCATTTCTTATAGCCATTTAGCTATAGATACTACGACACACAAACATGAAACTGACCAACTTCAAAGCACGAGTGAGACCATACAGGTCAGGTGTAAAGATGGGTGGATAGAGGTATGGAGGATGTGAGCGGATTTGACCTACAAGGGTGCCTGTCGCCGGGTCAACTCGAGGCAGTCGATCAGTTTTGTGCCTGTCGGCAAGCCAGGCACTTCAGGCCGACTTCGAGGACCCTCGCTCTTCTGCTTCATCCAGCCCGTTCGAAAGAGGCACATGATCGGCATTCTCCTGCTGGAGCATCCAGCGCAGAAAGAAGAGGCTGGCCAGGACGATGAAGAAGATGCTCCCCACAATCCACATGAGCAATCCCCCTAACTGCTGGTCAAGAGCCGGAGTGATGCCCCAGAGGCGCGGGGCGTGCAGGTACGCAGCGTACAATGGGGGCATGAACGTCAGGCCGGCTCCCAGCAGGACCATCGGCATATCACTGAAGAAGAGATAGGCGAGCTTGCCTCCCAGCGAGAGTGGGGGCCATCCTACCTGCGCCGGGCCGAGCAGCGGCCACCAGAAGAGGATGCCGCTGGCGATGTAGAGCAGGTGGCAGAGGATGTGCAACTGAGGATTGAAGAGGGTCGCATTGTAGAGCAGCGGTGCGTGCCAGAGCCACAGGTTAGTGTTGAAGAGCAGTGAGGCCACGACCGGGTGTGTGAGGCTCTTCCAAACGGCCAGCATGGGACGATAACGGAGCAGTGGCTGCAGCAGCCAGCCTGGGATGCCGAGTATCAGCAAGGGCGCTCCGACAAAGGACAACAGCATGTGCTGGAGCATGTGCGCCGAGAACAAATACGTATCTGCCAGCGCATCCAGAGGGGAACAGAGGGCAAGCAAACAAAAATCTGCCCCCAGCAGGAAGGCCAGCCCTCGCGCGAGTGGCACGGGGGGGCCGAGATGGCGGGTTCTCCGCAGCGGCCCGGTCGCGTAGAGATACCCCCCTACCACCAGGACGAATCCAACGAACAGGGAAATATCCGCTTTCCAGTACGTCAACCAGTAGTCAGTCAGCCACACCGTGTTTTGCATCGTGCATCTTTCCCCTCGCTGCGCCGCAACGCCACGTCGCGGCGGAGATGGAGAGTCGTCCGGCGCTGAGACCGGTGCGCGAGCGTAAGTCTTCTTTGAACGGCGCAACTCCCATCTCTTTTGAGCATAGCGTCCTCAGGTGCATTTGTCTATCGGGAGAACACCCTATAGTCAACGAGACGAACGCTCTCCAGGCGTGCTGAAGACAAATTCTGGCCTGTGCGTCCTCAAAGAGGAGAGACGTGAGCAGTGCGAACCGGGTTCGGCTGGTCACCCAGGCGTGGGACTCAATTAGGGAGTTCTCCCTAGTAAAATACGGGAAATACCCGATGCGAGAGCAGCGCTCCTGCTCTTACAGTAAGAGGCAAAGGAATCCTGTGTGGATGTGGCGAAGGGGACTGACCTTAAGATCGTAGAGGAGCAATACACATGAACTGGCGTCTAGCTTCCCGCCTTTCCGTCGTGACCCTGGCCCTGCTGGTGGTGCTGATTGTGGCACTTGTAGGCTGGCGCTCAGTCACCGTCGCGCCTTCTTCGGCGGGTTCCCCAGCAACAAATGCAGCCGACCTGCAAGGAACCGATCTGGGAGGCGTTCCCGCGCCCGGCTTTCGCCTCACCGACCAGTTTGGCAAGCCAGTCTCGCTGGCGCAGTTCGCCGGCAAACCGGTCATCCTCACCTTCATGTATACCCATTGCCCCACGGTGTGCCCGCTGATGGCCGAGAAGCTTCACACCACCATGCTCGATCTGGGCTCCGCTGCCCAGCGCGTGGCGGTGGTGGCGATCAGTGTCGACCCGCAACGAGATACGGTGGCGGCAGCCCTCAACTTCTCGCGCGTCCACCACATGGTCAATTACTGGCATTTTCTCGTGGGTACCGAGGCGCAGCTCTCACCGGTCTGGTCGGCCTACGCTATCGATGCCCAGCCACAAGTGGTGACCAACAGCATGCATACCGCTGTTCTGTTCGTTATTGACAAGCAGGGCCGCGAGCGCCTGTTATTGGACCAGGATTTCACCCCTGCTCAACTGAGCGGCGCAATCAATACGCTGCTGCAGGCATAGCCTGAGCCTGTTCCAGACCTGCTTTCCGGCCTGCGGGATCGCCTCATTCTCCCAAAAACGCGGCCTGTGACCGGCGTGCCGCCGCGGCCGGTCCGAGGGCTACCGCCTGCCGTCCGTTCCTGCTGCTGCTGCCCGTCGACTGGTTCAACGCTTGCTCCACCTGCGGGATGGGAGCCGTCTGGCAGACGCTGGTCGGCTGCTGGTTGGTCGCCTGACAGATAGCAGCGGTGAGATAATTCGCTGTACCCAGAATAGCCTGCGCGACCGGCGACTGGGGGGTGGAGAGTGCGTTGGCGACACCTTGCCAGTCGAGACCGCTCAGCACCTGCGGGTCATAACTTGCACCCGTGATGACATATCGATTGGCGATATCGACAAAAGGGATGCCGCCTCCGCTGTCGTAGGTGCTGACAAGCTGCTGCTGGTCGGCGGTCGGCTGTTGCAGCGTCACGCCCTGGTAGCTCTGCCCCTCCACCGGCACGAAGTCGAGATACTGGCTGCTGTAAGTGCTGTGATAGAAGCTGAAGGTGGGGGTGCTGGGGTAGATGTCGGTGGAGGAGGAGGATTCCTGGCTGAGGTTGCTGAAGCTGCCGAAGCGACTCAGCGCTACGATCATCGCCCAGCGCTCCGCCGCGCAGTAGGGGCAGAACTCACCACCATCGTAGAACACTTCTGGTTTGCTGCCGGAGCCTGTGAGCAAAGGCGGCGAGCCGCTGATCTTCGCGGGTGGGGTTTGCACCTGCCCGGAACCCGTGCTGACGGCTGCCAGCACGGCCGGATCGACGTTGGTGATCTGCTGCACCACCGCGGCGCTGGCTGGACTGGTGGGGTAGGTATTGCCTGTGCCCCCGGAGCCGCCGGAAGACTGGTTTGAGAGGTAGATGAACAGGCCGATCACCACGGCGACAAGAGCCACCGTGCCACCGACGAGGAACCAGGCGGTTCGATGCGAGCGGCGGCGTATGGTGCGCTTGTTGCGCTTGCTCTGCGAGGACGTGTTCGGCGCGCTTGCTGCTCGGTGCCGCTCGCCACGCCGCTGCGTCGCCGGGGAAGGTTTGCTTGATCGCTTTGACATGCTGTATGCTCTCACTTTCTTCTTCGGATTCATTCATCGCTTGCCCGGGTTGACCAGGATGCTGAGACACCAGGGCGAGACGTTACTTCCCGTTGAGTCCTGCGCTTTCCGCTGGCGCAGGCAACTCCCCACCGACCAGCTGTTGCAAAGCGTCAGCAGAGCGGTCGCGCACGGCTCGCGGGGGAGGCACGCCTGGCCAACAGGCCAGCGCGGTGAGGATGAAGAGCGGCCCTGTATTGACATCGGTGGTTGTCCCGGTCAGGATATTGCCCAGGGCTTCGCACCCCCACCAGATGACCAGGCTGACGACCATCGACGCCACCAGCCAGGGGCGCAGCCACTTCCCGCGCGCGGCGGCGATCCCGATCCCCAGCCCCAGGAAGAGGATGATCAGGATGGCGTTCAGCGGCGCATCGACCGAGATGGGGGACGTGAGCGAGGCGAGTGCTCTGAGGAGGGGGTCGACCAGGGTAGAGTTGAGCCCACCCCCGTCCTGCATCAGCCCTATGCTCCCGGAGATCTCACCCGGCACCCACCAGGGGGCCTGCAGTTGCAGGAGTCCCGCCAGGCACCACAGGCCAGCGAGCACCCAACGCAACCAGGCGCGCGTGAGCAGGCCGCTCTCTTCACCGTCGCCCTGCGTGAGGCGGGATGGTCGCCGCGGATAGGCTGCGAGGCCCAGCAGGGCTAGCAGCAGGAAAGCGCCAGGAGCGCCGGTGAGGACACTTGCCCCTCCGGTCAGCAGCAGACCCAGCCCCTCGGCGAAATACCAGGCGAGCAGCGCCCACACGAGTGAGGCGACCAGGGCTGCTCTGATCCCTCGTCCGCAGAGCAGCGATAGGCCAATGGCAAGCTCCAGCCCTGCGATCAACAGGTTGACCAGGAGCAGGTTGGGCTGCGTCTGCATCACCCCGATGAGCCACTGCAGGCTGGCGGCAACAGGCGCGGGTTGATTCTGGAGCGCTGGCCGCATGACCCCGTACACCAGGTACGTAGTGAACATCTGTTGTGCCTGCAGCAGCCCGTCGATAAGCCAGAGCGTCCCGAGCACCTGTTGCAGTCGCCGTTGTGAGAGGAGCATCGCGCGTATCTCACCTTTCTCGCGTGTGTCATTTTCGCGTTGAGGGTGATACGAGTATAGGGGGAAACGACCGGCTCTGTCTATAGGGAGTAATACCTACTCCCTATCCAACGGAATGGGTAAAGACAACCCCTGGGTACGCGCCTCACGAACGCAGGATTGCAAAGATACCCTCCGGCGAAAAAGAGGGATTTATGGTTCCTGTCTGCAAACCCGGCTATTGCGCCACAGTGTAGCCAATGTCGTCCAGCACCGCCGCGACCTTTTCCATAGAGACCTGGTGTGGGTCGTAGCGCAGCTGCACCGTCCTGGTTGGTATATCGGTGCTGACCGCCTCTACGCCGGGGAGCACCGAAAGCGCTCCGTTGATCGCATGCACACAGTGCTCACAACTGATATCGGGCACTGCGAGCCGGACTTCCTGTATCGCTGCCATTGGACTTACCTTCTTTCTTATGATGTATATTTACGAGCACATCCGAATCTGTGGAAACGTGTAGAACGCTTGCCAGCGCTTTTATTTCAACAGCAAGCCTTCAGCGGTTCCCGGCGAGATTATAGAGCTGCACAAGCTCTGCAATGACCGCTTCTTCCCGCCCATCGCGGATGCCCTCGGGCACGCACGCCTCCAGGTGGTTTTCCAGGATGAGCGCCTCAAGCTTTTCAATGGCCTTGCGCACGGCATACGTCTGGCGCAGAATGTCGACGCAATACTTATCCTCCTCGACCATCTTGCGAATTCCGCCTATGTGTCCCTCGATATAGTTGAGCCGCTTGAGTACGTCTTGCTTATCAGCGCGCATAGAACTCCTCCTCTCTTTGCTACCCTTACCCGGCGGGTATGGACATAGTGTATCATAGTGCTACATCCCGTGCAAGAGCAAAACCATCGAGGGTCTGGGCTGTGGCAAACATTTCGGTCACCGACCTGAAAAATATCAGGTGCCGACCAGGGATATAGATAGGGATTTCTGCCAATAGACAGCAGGTAACCCGTCTGCTATAATAGTGGATGAACTGAAAACCGCATCCCTGTGGGAGGGGTTAAGATTCCTTTGGAGGAGTAGAGAGACTATGGCCATAGAAAAAGCACCGCAGGGGCAGGGGGGAGTAAGGCCGGTACGACTTGTTCCCCTGGGAGGGGGAGAGGTTATGGCGGTAGAAAATGCACCACAGACGGAGCCTGTGGGAGAAGCGGTCGCTCCCAGCTCTCCTGCATACGCGCTGCTTGCCATTGAAGGGATGACCTGCGCGTCCTGTGCCATGCGGATTGAAAAGGGTTTGAAGAAACTTCCTGGTGTGACCGACAGTCTGGTGAATCTCGCCACCGAACGCGCGACCGTCCATTATCAGCCTGCGCAGGTAGGTTTGGAGAACATTCTGGCAAAGGTTGAGGCGCTTGGGTACCGGGCCCACCCTTTCACTCCCGGCAGTATCAGCCCCTCCGCAGCGGATGTGCTCAGGAATGCAGGAGGTAACCTCCGAGCCGTCACCGGCCAGATCAAATAAGGAGACGGAGATCCGACGGAAGCGCTCCATGTTGTTGATGAGTTGTGTGCTGACGGTGCCCGTGCTGTTCTTCAACATGGTCATTCCGCGCATCTTTCCCGGCGAGGGGTTCGTCTTGCTCTTGCTTGCCACGCCTGGTCTGGGCCATTGTCGGGTGGGGGTTTCATCACCGGGCGCTCAAACTGGCGCGGCATGGCAGCGCCAATATGGATACGCTCATCTCGCTTGGTTCGACCCTGGCCTACGGCATCAGCGTCGTGGCAACCTTTTTCCCACGGGCCGTCGGTGCGATGACGTTTTACGATACCACCGCGTTAATTCTGACGTTGCTCTGTCTGGGAAAATATCTGGAGGCGCGCGCGAAGAAACAGGCCGGGGAAGCCATTGAAACGCTGATGCAGCTTCGACCGGCCTACGCGCATCTCATTCGAGGACAGCAGGAAATTGACGTGCCGCTGGAAGAGGTCCAGGTCGGCGATGAACTGCTCGTGCGGCCAGGCGAGAAAATCCCAGTGGACGCCGTGTTGCTGGTAGGGCGCTCTTCCCTGGATGAATCGATGATGACGGGCGAAAGCAGGCCGGTGGAGAAACAGGAGGGGGACCAGGTGCTCGGTGCCACGCTCAATGGGAGCGGACTCCTGGTGCTACGTGCGACCAGGGTGGGGCAGGATACGGCGCTTGCCGAAATCATTCGCCTGGTCGAACGGGCGCAGGGCAGCAAAGCGCCCGTCCAAAGACTGGCGGATACCATCGCCGGCATCTTTGTTCCCAGCGTTCTGCTGATTGCCTGCTGCACGTTCATCGGCTGGTTCCTGATCGTGCGTTTGGGTCTGCTGGACCCTAATTCGGCGACGGCCTCGAACCCCTGGCTAGTGCCGCTAGTCGCCACTATCTCCGTACTCATGGTGGCCTGCCCCTGCGCGCTTGGCCTGGCGACGCCGACTGCCATTATGGTCGGCACCGGACGCGGGGCGCGCAAGGGCATTCTCTTTCGCGATGGGACGAGTCTGGAGCAGCTGCATAAGGCCCAGGTCATACTGCTGGACAAGACCGGCACCCTGACGCTGGGCCAGCCGGAACTCACGGATATCCTGGTGGTTCCAGGAGAAGAGGCAGATGAGGTGTTGCGCGTGGCTGCTGAAGCAGAGCAGGGGTCGGAGCATGTGCTCGCGCGCGCGGTGCTCACGGCAGCTCGGCAGCGCCGTCTTTCCCTGAATGCCAGGCCTATATACGCCACCGCACTGCCAGGACAGGGATTACACGCCGCTCTCGAGAACCAGGACGTGCTGATCGGGACACCAGGCCTGTTCGAGGAGGCCGCCATCGCGCTTGATCCCTTGCGTGATCAGGTGGCGAGGCTGGAGCAGCAGGGCAAGACGGTGATGCTCGTCGCGGTAAATCACGCCCTCAAAGGCGCGCTGGCCGTCACCGACCAGGTGCGAACAGAGGCAAAGAGCGCGCTGGCACAGATACAAGCGCAGGGAGTGGAGGTCTGGATGGTCACCGGGGATAACCAGAGGACCGCCCGGGCCATCGCCGCTCAGGTGGGCATTCCATCCGATCAGGTCCTGGCGGAGACAAGGCCCTCGGAGAAGGCGCAAGTGGTCAAACGTTTGCAACGTCATGGCCGGGGCTTTACTGTGGCATTCGTGGGCGATGGAATCAACGATGCGCCTGCTCTCGCGCAGGCGGATATCGGGATTGCGATGGGAACCGGGACGGATGTGGCGCTGGCGTCAGCGGATATGACGCTGGTGCATGGCGATCTCTCCAGGCTCGTCATGGGTATCCAGCTCTCGAACGCCACTATGCGGGTGATTCGGCAAAACCTGGCCTGGGCTTTTGGCTATAATGTGGTGCTGATCCCCCTGGCGATCCTCTCCCCGCTGGTGCCGTTCTTGCTGGCGCAGGCGCCGGTATTTGCAGCTGCCGCGATGGCGTGTTCCTCGGTCCTGGTGGTGAGCAATGCCTTACGGCTGCGCCATGCATAACCCACGATTCGCTGCGCCCGCGCCGTTTCGGGAAAAGCTCCTGGGCTTGCGACCCGCTCAGTAGTTCTCCCAATATGACCTGGAGGGGTCGCTCTCAAAGATACGGATTCATCCCGATAGACATCGCCACTCGCAGCGTCTATACTTTTGTTGAGTGCTTGCCGAGCCCGCTGTATAAGCACGAGTATCGCGTCTGGCTCTCGTCCTGCTGGTGAAGAAGGACGAGCCTCCGCACAGAAGGAGGGGGTGATTGTCGTGCGCGTCAGGCCAGCGTTCTGGTGCCTGCTCGTCTGCTCGTGTGTTGGCCTGCTCATCTTCGCCGCAGCCGTGAAGACGCAGGTACCCGCCGTCATGCGCGTCCAACTTGCGCAACAGCCCAGCGTCTCAAACGCACCCACCACGCTCTACCTGCTCCTCACCGACACAGAGGGTACTCCCATAGAGCAGGCCCACGTGACGCCGAGCGCCTCCATGACCAACATGGTAATGGTGACAAATCAGATAAGCGTCAAAACACTCGGGCGCGGAAAGTACCTGGTACAGGTGCTGTTGTACATGGCGGGGCCGTGGGAGATTCGCATCGATGCGACTGCCGATGGATTTGATTCGCTACAACAGACGCTTTTCCTCCAGGTGCAGTGAAGACCGTCTGTTGGCCGGGGCAAACAGGCATTAGATAGAAAGGGCTGAGTCGGCTGCAGCAAATGCAACCGCACTTTCCCTATTCGAGCAGGCTCTACTCACCTATGGGGCAGGTTTGTCCAAAGTGGGCGAAGCCGTGGGAGCGCGGTCGTCGCGGCGGCGGAACAGGTAGCCCAAACCATACGCGACCCCTCCGATCAAGAGGATACCCAGTATGCCGCTGATCTCGTAGCCGATGGCGGCGTGCCAGAGCGGCGCATTCGCACCGTTGAAGAAGGGGAAGTTCACGTTATACCCCGAGAACGGCGCGCTGAAGAAGCCCGAGAGCTGCTGTAGCCCCTGCGGAATGTAGCCAAAGGCCGCCTGAACGTCGGACGGCGCTCCCTCGCCGAAGGCAAACCCGGGGGCAATCAGCCCCAGAGGCACGATGATGGCGATGGTGACGAACAGCGTCCCCACGAACTTGAGACGCCGGGGCAGCAGGAAGTAGGTCAGCGGGATGAGGATCACGGCGATGATGGCGGTCACCAGCAGCATGCTGCCAATGTCGGGCCAGGAGACCTGCGACCAGTCCGCACCGAAGGCGTGGCCGACGTTGCCGCCGCCGGAAATCAGCCCGATGATGAAAAGCACGACGACGACGGCAAGGGCTGAAAAGGTGATGGTCTGCCAGAGCGGGCGCTTCACTACCACCCCTTCGGGAACCTGTGGCCCGGCAACGACGGAGCGCAGCGAGGTCAGGTACTCAGGGTGGCTCCTCTGCATGTAGGCGAAGACCAGGCCGGTGATGAGCGCCTCGACCAGCGACGCGCCGAAGACGTGCGCTACCAGCATGGCGGGTACGGCCACTCCCAGTGTGTAGGGGCTGTAGAGCGGTTGGCCCTGGGCGTTGTGAAACAGGATGGGCTGCAAGCCGAGTTCGACGCCAACCGCGAGCGCGGCGGCGGTAATCCCGACGTATGCGCCGATCGCCGCGGCCCAGATGCGCCAGCCTGAGAGGATGGGCGAGCGTCCTGCGAGCAGTTTGTAGGTGTAGTACCCGACGAAGGGGAGGATGATGGCCAGGTTGAGGCAGTTGGTGAAGATGGCCAGCACCCCCCCATCGCCGAAGAAGAGGGCCTGGATGATGAGCGCCGTGCTGATGCCGATCACCGCCGCCCAGGGACCCAGCAGGATGGCGATGAGGGTGCCTCCCACCGCGTGCGCCGTCGTGCCGCCAGGCACGGGTACATTGAAGAGCATGAGGGTAAAGGAAAAAGCCGAGAAGATGGCTAGCAGCGGTACGGTGCGGTTATTGAGCACCTTGTTGAGCTTGCGAGCCCCCACCACCCAGGTGGGAATGGTTATGACGCCTGTGCCGAGCGAGAAGGCGGGGCCAAGATAACCATCAGGAATATGCATGTGTCACCTCCATGAAGGGAAGAAAATACACTCGTCGCCACGCCCTGCTGCGCGAGCAAAGCCTGCCTCTGCAAGGCAGACCGATGTTCGCGCTTGCCGGGGAGTCCCTCGAGAAGCCGCGGACAGCGAGCAGTGCGGAACTTCATCTTCTATAGCAACAAGCATAGGGTACATAAAGAGGAATGTCTATTGGGATGAATCCCTATCTTTCCTTTACGGGCCGTCCAACAAACAGCAGGTGGCACGCAAAGCAAGGAAGGCGCTGCGCTCTGCCGGGCAGAAGCAGGGCGGAGCGCAAGGTCTCCCTGGCTCACGAGAGAACTGGCAGAGATACCCGGTCGCCAGCGCTCCCGGTGAACCCGTCAAACACGTTCTCGCGCAGCGAGAGGGGGGGAGGCAGGAGGTGTTCCGCTACAAGCAAATCCTCGAGATAGTCATACAGGGCGAGAACGTGTTCCTCGCTCGCGATCGAGTGAAACCAGGTGGCTTGACCGTCCACGATCAGCAAGACGACGTTCGCCAGCGCGCACTGTCCCAGGCAGGCGGTCTGCGTCAGGTGAACAGTGTTGCGCAGTTTGCGCCGCTCCCACTCCGCATGGTACAGTTCGCTCGGAACAGGCGCGAAGCCCTCATCCGTGTGACCGCAGCAACATCCAAGCGCGCACACAAATAGCTGGCCACGTTTGGGGACAACATAAATCACTTTCCCATCTGGTCGCTTGACCTTTGCTCTGTTCACTGAAGTTCTCCTCTCCAACAAGAGTAGTATCCGGTGAGAGAAACGCATCGACACGGGGCTGGTCACTCCGTCCAACACGGGTACTAGCTTCAGCGTCTATCTCTCCGTATTCCACCTTAGTGTGCGGGATAGGGATTGCTCCCTATAGACTTTTCAACCGATGGCTGGTACGCTCTTCAGTGACAATCGTTCGCGACTGTCACTCATATGGCCTGGGCTCTCTCTTCCGCTTGCATGATCCTGCGAGCGAGGACCGGTGAGATGAACACGAGCGAGATACCTGCATCCAGGAAGCGGAAAGGCCTGCACAATGAGGAGTTCTCCTTCCCCTGCCAGCACCAGAAAGAAGGAAAAGGAGCAACTGGGCTGGCTGGAACACACCATCTCGGGTATAGCTGGCTCCATCGAGCGCGCCGTCTTTACGGAAGAACACGCGCGCAGGCGAGGCTGGCTGCAAGGGATTGACCCGCGCGCCAAGCTGGGGATGTTCCTCGCCCTGATCCTGGCGGCCAGCCTCTCGAGCAACCTGATCGTGCTAGCGGCCCTCTACGCTGGTGATTCTGGGGGCGGCCTTCGCGAGCCGGATGCCCCTTGACTTCTTCATCAAGCGCGTCTGGGTGGGCATCCCCTTCTTCGCCGGGATTGTCATCATCCCCTCGATCTTTCTCGCGCCTGGTGCGCGCCTCTTCGACATCCCGCTCGGGCCGATTCACCTGGCGGCCTCGATTCCGGGCCTCATCAGCGCGGTGATCTTCGTGGCGCGCGTGGGGGTCTGCGTGTCGCTGGCCGTGTTGCTCGTCCTGAGTACGCCTTGGGCCGATGTACTCAAGAGCCTGCAGGCCGTTGGCGTGCCGCAGGTCTTCGTCCTGCTGCTGTCCATGACCTACCGCTATATCTTCCTGTTCCTGCACATGGCCAACGGCCTGTTCGAGGCGCGCAAGAGCCGCACAGTCGGGCGAACGAAAAGGAATGAACACCGGCGCTGGATCAGTGGCTCTATGGGCAGCTTGATGAATCGCTCGTTCAAGATGAGTACGGATGTGTACGCCGCGATGTCGGCACGCGGATTCACCGGACAGGTTCGCACCTACCAGGCCTATCGCATGGTTGCAGCCGATTGGGTGGCCCTGGTACTCTCCATCGTCATCGCGGTCGCAGCGGTCGTCGCGGGGAGGTATCTCGCATGAGTGACCAGACCATCACCGAGAGCGAGGAATGCGTCTTCCACTTGCGCGGCGTGCGCTACCGGTACAACCGGCGGCAACTCGCGCTGGACGGCATCGATCTCGAGGTCAGGCGCGGCGAACAGGTCGTGCTGCTCGGCGCCAACGGTAGCGGCAAGTCGACGCTGCTCAAGCTACTGGACGGCATCTTTGCACCCTCGGAGGGAACCATGCGCGTGCTGGGGCGGGAAATCAAGGCGGTCGCGGCAGGGGAGGATTCCTTTCGTTTTCACCGCGAGGTCGGCCTCGTCTTCCAGGACCCGGACATCCAGCTCTTCAGCGCGACCGTTTTCGACGATGTCGCCTTTGGACCTTTGCAACTCGGCCTTGATCAGCGAGCAGTGAAGGAGCGTTGCGACGAGGCGCTCTCGCAGATGGAAATCGCGCACATTGCGAACCGCGCGCCGTTCGAGCTGTCCGGTGGCGAGAAGAAACGCGCGGCTATCGCCTCGGTGCTTTCCCTGCGCCCGGATGTTCTCTTGTTGGACGAGCCGACGGCTTCACTTGATCCCCGCACGAAATGGGTGCTGGTCAACCTGATCCAGCTGCTGGGCGAAACGGGCAAAACCATTCTCACCGCCACGCACGAACTCGAGATTGTGCCGCTCATCGCCAACCGCGTCGTGGTGATCGGCGAGGAGCGGCGCATTCTGGCTGATGGGACCCCGGAGAGTATCCTGAGCAACCGGGACCTGCTCATCAGGGCCAACCTGATCCATGAACACCTCCACCCGCACCGCGCGCTCGAAGCGAATGAGCGCAGGATGGTCGCAGAATAGCTCACTCGTTAAAAAGTACTTGGGAAGAGGAGGCAAGTCATCCTGCTGCTTTGCACTTGGTGACAGCCTCGTTCCATTCACCCCTATATGTTCGCACCAGGCAAGCCAGATCGGCGATTGTTCCTCTCGAATGCTCAAAATTTTGCGTGGGGGTAATTTCCGGGTAGGAACGCAGCCCAGAAAGGCTTGAGGCAAGGGAATCAGTGCGCAAGCGGAAACTGCCCTCGTGCCAGAGGGCGCACGAGCAGCACGGGACAGGGAGCGTGATCGAGTACGAAGCGCGCCACGTGACCTACCGATTTTGGACCGATGGCAGGCTGATTACCGTAGGTGGTGCGCGGGCAGATCAGGATGATATCGGCGTTCCACTCGGCGGCGGCATTCACGATTTCCCGCTCCGGGCGACCTGTGCGCAGAAGGTGTTGCGAGCCGGGAAACACCTGCTCGCCCTCGTCCAGAATGTCCTTCGCAGAGCTATCCTCCGCCTGGCGCATCTGCTCGCGACGGCCTGATAACATGTCGGGTGGTCGCAAGAACCGCTCGCGCTGCCGTTCCATTTCGCCGTGCGGGCCGGTGTCGATTACAAAGATAAAGCCGATGGACAGAGCATCAGCGCGTAGCATCGTCTTCAGCGCATTGCTGATCTGTGTAAGATTGGTGCCATCCAGGCAGCAGAGAACCTTCATCATGTACCTCCTAACGAATCAAGAGCCAGATCGTCAGCGCGCCGACGACGAGCATCAGCGGAGTGACGACGATGCCTACCTTGAAGTAATCCAGGCCGGACACGTCGATGTCGCGTCGGCGCAGGATCAAAAGCCAGAGTACGGTTGCCAGCGATCCGACGGTCGTCAGGTTGGGGCCGAGATCGCAGCCGAAGATGGTCGCGACGATAAAGCCGAGCCGCGTACCTGACGAAGCGTTTTGCAAGCCGTGCAGGGCGGATGTCAGCACGACCGCCATAGGTACATTGTTGATGAGGTTCGTACCGAGTGTCGCACCAGCCGTGCCGACCATCACCGCGCCGAAACTGTGGCCGCCCGAGAGATGCAGCAACAATTGCCCGAACTGCGCCGTCAGATTGGTTTCCTCAACCGCGCGTACCAGAATGAACATACCGGCGATGAAGCCGAAGATCGACCACGAGATATGCTTGCCTGTCTCAGGCAGGCTGGTTTGCTTCCAGAAGAGCGCCCCGGCCAGCAGCGCCAGCGCACCTGACACAGCCACAATGGACAGCGGAAACTGTAGCGCCGAGGAGACGATGTAAGCAACGGCTACGAGCAATAGGACGATGCTGGCATAGCGGAAATACATGGGATGACGAATAGAGGCGGAGGCTGATGTCAGGCGCTGGATGCTGAAGCTCCCGCGCAATTGCCTGCGGTACAACAGGAAAAAAACGCCGATGTTTATGACGATAACGACCAGCGCGGGAAGAAACAATAGCCGCAGGTAGGTCCAGAGATCCAGTCGAAAGGTAGTCAGTACAATGATGTTGATCGGGTTGCTAACCGGAAGCAGGAACGAGGCGGTATCTGCAATGAAAGTGCATGCGAACATAAATGGCAACACAGGCAAGCGCAAACGCGTCACCAGCGTATAGACGATGGGAGTCAGGATCAGCGCCGTTGCATCGTTAGAGAGAATCATCGAGATCAGGGTTCCCAGCAGGAAGACATTGAGCAGCAGCCTGCGCGAGCTGCCGCCTGCCAGTCCGGCTGCCTTCACCGCCAGCCAGTCGAAGAGTCCCGCTGCGTCAGCCATCGTCGAGAGTGTCATCATGCCCAGGAAGAAGAGAAAGATATTCCAATCGCTCAACAGGGTGACAAGCGCATCCAATGGTGGAATCAGGCCGAGTAGCAGCAGCAGCGCGGCGCCGGCCAGCGCAATCCTGGCCTCGTCCAGCTTGAAGGGGCGAATCATGATGCCCCCCAGGGTAAATAGAGCGATGATCGAAACGAGAATCGTCCTGGTAAGAATCGGCAAGGGAAACAAGAGAAACATGGAAGTGTCGTTTCTACTGCCCCTGCCCCGGTAGATCATACGGGTTCGCCACCTGCGTCTTTTCATAAGAGCCACCCTGCTGCTGATTTGGCGGTGGCTGTTGCGGATAGGACGGCTGTGGATATTGTGGATACTGCGAAGCAGGCTGCTGATAGCTCGCCGGGTCGGTGTATTGCGGATAGGATGGATAGGCCGGTGGTTGCTGCTGGTACTGCTGAGCCGGGTCCTGGTATTGCGAGTAGCCTGGATATTGCGAAGGGTTCTGGTAGGGCTGCTGGTACGGATTTGCTTGTGGCATGGGAGCAGCCTGATCCTGCACTCCGGCAGCAGCGGGCGCGACCTTCCTTGAGCGAAGCAGTTTGTTGTTCAGACGTTTTGGCACAAAGAATGCCAGCGCTCCTGCGATCATGCCGAGCACTATCAGTCCAGCGCCGCTCGGCCATTTATTATCGTAGAAGCCGTTCGGATGTTGCTTATATTCAGAATCAACGTAGGACTGCGTCGGATTGCCGCTGCTATCCAGCACATCGATCTTTTCCACTTTGTAGCCAGTCCCAGTCAGGTTGGTGCCGTCGGAAAGCTGGACGTTCACATCCTGTGGGTCGGTGCGAGCGACCATCGAGAATGTCTGGCTGCTTTTGAAAATGCTTAAACCGTTGAAGGTGGGAGACAATTCACTTTCATTAATGACATAGTAGGTAGAGCCGTTGGTTTGCAGGTAATCGTTCCCATCACTGACTACATAAGGAGTGAAGCTGCCGTGGTCGATGGTCTGATAGCTTACCTGGTATGAAGATGCTCCGAAGGCGACGCCGATGATAATCAGTATGGCCCCCAGAGCAAGCCAACCCCAAAGCCTGGTCAAGAGAAGCAGGAAGAGTCGGATCAGCATAAACATAGAATTCTCCTGTCTTGGACAACCTGAATAACTCTCACCGATGAATACACTGATAAGAATATTTGAGCACATTATACTCGACGGATAACTAATACTATGGTATCATCGTGTTCGCCATCATAGTTTAATTCTAAAGGAAACGCAAGAGTGTATCTGAAACGCCTGGAGATGCTGGGCTTCAAGAGCTTTGCCGCGCGCACCCAGCTTGAGTTCAGCACGGGCATCACGGCGATTGTGGGGCCGAATGGCGCGGGAAAATCGAATGTCGCGGACGCTGTGCGCTGGGTGCTTGGCGAGCAGAGTATGCGCCAGTTGCGCGGAAAGAAGAGCGAAGATATCATCTTCGCGGGTGGGCATGGGAAATCGGCATTGGGCATGGCCGAGGTATCTCTGACGCTGGATAACAGCACAGGCTGGGTACCATCCGAGTATAGCGAACTGACCGTAGCGCGGCGCAGTTATCGTTCGGGCGAGAATGAATACCTCATCAATAAACAGAAGGTGCGCCTTAAGGATGTTGTGCTGCTGCTTGCCCAGGCGCGTATCGGTCACAATTCGTACACCGTCGTGGGGCAGGGGATGATCGACGCCGCGCTGAGCCTGCGCGCGGAGGAGCGGCGCGGGTTGTTCGAGGATGCGGCGGGCATTCGCCCCTACCAGGTGCAGCGCGCCGATTCGGAGAGTCGCCTGCGCCAGACCGAGTCGAACCTGGATCGGCTGCGCGACATTGTTGGTGAGATCGAACCGCGCCTGGAACCCCTGGCCGAACAGTCGCGCCGGGCGATGGAACACCGGCAGTTGAACAGCGAATTGCAGGATGTTTTGCTCACGTGGTACGCTCTGCAATATCGCCGCCTGCGCACCAGCCAGGAACGCGCCGAGGCCGACGAGCAGGCCATGATGGAGCAGGTGCGCCAGGGTGAAAGCGCCCTGCAAGGAATCGATTCGCGCCGCGAGACGCTGCGCCTCAAGCGACAACAGGCGCACGGCGACATCACCCGCGCGCGAGAAGCGCACAGCCAGGCGATTGTCAGCGCGCAGCAGGTCGAGCGCGAGATAGCAGTCAGCCAGGAGCGCCTCGTCGGTTTGGAGCGGCAGCGCGGGGAGCACCAGCAGGAGGAGCGACGACTGCGCGAACGAAAGATTGCCGCGCAGCAGCAGTTGATCGACCTGGAAGAGCACTGTAACCTGGCCGACGAGTCTATTGATACTGATGCGGAGGCGCTGGCCATCTTCGAAGGGCAGGTCGCACAGGCGCAGAAAGCCTTCGATATGGACGAACGCCGCCTGCGTAACGCTCAGGGTGAGCTGATCCAGGTGCAGGCGCGCCTGGGAGCCAGCCAGTCAGACCTGGGCAGGCAGCAGAAGCACCTGGGCGAGCGTAACCGCATCCTGGCAGCCCGGCGCGAGACCATCGCGCAGGCGGAGCAAGCCCTACGCGTGCAGGAGGCGCGCATGGCTGAAGAACGCGCCCAGCTTGAGATGGCGCGCGAAGAAGAGCAGGACATCGCCCGGCGTAAGTCTGTGATCACGCGCGCGATTGGGGATGCGCAGCAAGAAATCGAACGTTTCAAGCAAGCGTTGAACGAGGCTGAACGCCTGCGGCGCGCAGTAGCCGACCGCCTGAACATGCTCAACAACTGGCGATCCAGCCTGAGCGGGTACAGCGACGGCGTGCGCTCCCTGCTGCGCGCTCCAGCCGGGAAGTTGGCCGGGCTGTTAGGTCCCCTGCCGCAACTTGGTGTGGCTCCTGCCGGGTGGGAGCTTGCGCTTGAGGCGGCGCTTGGACCAGCGATGCAGGCTGTCGCCACGCAAACCTTCGATCAAGCTCGCGCCTGCCTCGATTACTTGCAGAGCGCGAATGCCGGAAAAGCCATGATCGTCTGGTTGGAGAGCGCGCCACTGGACACACAGCAAGTTGAGGCTGACGAGTCGACGCTGGAACAACTGCTTGCGAGCGCGCCTACAGCGCGTGTGAACGTCGATGGGCTGGCGTGGCAGTTGATGCAGTGCGAGCGCCACTATCTGCCCCTTTTCAAACGCCTGCTAGGTGGCACGCTGATCGTGCGAGATGTTGAAACCGCCCGCCAGGTGTTTACACTGACTGCGGCTCAAGCGTCTCATCGATGGCTGGAAAAGTGCGTCACGAGGCAGGGCGAAACGTTGCATGTCGATGGCTGGTTGACAGGAGGAAAGGGAAAAGATGGTGGGCAAGGGGGTGTGCTGGCATATGAACGCGAACTGCGTGAGTTACCGGCGCAGCTAGAGCAGCACCTGGCCTTGATCCACGACGTGAATGGCAGTATCAGCGGGGCGCAGCGTACTCAGGAGTCCAGGCGTGTCGAACTGAACGTGGTCGAGAAAGAGCAACAGCGCAACACTAGCCGCGTTAACGAAATCAGCAAGGCGGTCTCCACATCTCAGCGCGAACTGGATCGCCTGCAAGCAGAATTGCAGTCCGCGCGTTCGGTTGAGCAACAACTGGCGTCGGAGCTGGCGGGCCTGGAGCAAGAGGTGCAGCTGGCCATCGAGCGCGTGCGCGCTCATGAGAAGTCGCAGCGCGAGATGACCGGGCTTGTCGAGGAGTTGCAGCGCGAAATGGAGGAACGCACCCTGATATTTCGCCGACAGCAAGACGAGCTTGGCAAAGCGCGCACGGCCATCGCCGTTAAGCGTCAGGAGGCCAGGGCGCTGCGCCAGCAGCTCTTGACTCAGCAGACAGCCGCTCAGGAGTTGCAGGCGTTGATCGATCAACGTGTGGCGCGTGCGAAGGAAGCTATGTCGCAGTTGCGCGACCTGCAAACAGCACTGAGCTTGCATCAAGCTCAGTTGGAGCAGGCGCACGCTCACACAGCGCAACTGCGAGATGGGCTGCGCGAGAAGGAGTCGGCGGCAAGCGAACTGGATACACACTTGCTCAGCCTGGAGCAGGAAACGCTGCAAGTGCGCCACGCCCAGAATGAGCTGGAGGTGGCGTATCGTCAATGCCTGCTGGCGAGCCAGAAGGCACGCGACGCTGTCGATACGCTCATGGAGCAGCTTCACGAGGAGATGGGAGTGACCGATGCGGGCGAGCTGGTGCGCTACGCGGCGAGAGCAAACATGGCGCTGCAAGACGACATGAACGGGGAAGAAGTGTCTGGTACGCCGGGCGAGGTCGTGGTACTATCAGAGGAAGAGGAGGCTCAGCTGCGCAAACTGCGCCGGCGAGTAGATGCCTTGCGTGGCCGCTTGCGGGCGATTGGCGGATTTGACCCCGACGCGCCGCAGCAGTACGAGGAGACGCGCACGCGCTACGAGTTCCTTTCTACGCAGATTGCCGATATGGAGCAGGCTGCTTTGCACTTGCGCGCCATTATCAGCCAGCTTGATGTGACGATGGCGCGCCAGTTCGAGATCACTTTCCAGGCGGTCAACGCGCGCTTCGGCGAGCATTTTACCACTCTTTTCAACGGGGGACAGGCGCGCCTGGAACTGATTGCCGCGAAACGCGAGGATGAAGATGGTGCAGCGCCCCAACCTGCCGGAATGCCGGGTGGTGTAGAGGTGATCGTGCAGCCACCGGGGAAAAAAGTGCAGGACCTCTCACTGCTCTCCGGCGGCGAGCGCGCCCTGGTCTCCGCGGCGCTGCTCTTTGCGC
The DNA here is from genome assembly GCA_963731975.1 of uncultured Chloroflexia bacterium. GTDB lineage: Bacteria > Chloroflexota > Ktedonobacteria > Ktedonobacterales > Ktedonobacteraceae > CAVSXS01. The sequence continues at coordinate 1,408,286 of CAVSXS010000001.1, forward strand.
TGCTGGAGATCAACCCGCCGCCGTTTTGCTTGCTTGATGAGGTCGACGCCGCGCTCGACGAAACGAATGTAGCGCGCTTCTGTGATATCCTCAAACGCCTGGCGCAGCGCACGCAATTTATCGTCATCACCCACAACCGCGTCACGATGACGGCGTCCCAGGCCATCTACGGCGTGTCGATGGGCGGAGACAGCATCTCACGCCTCCTCTCACTCAGGCTCGAAGAAGTTCCCGTCGGCGGAGACCGCTAACTAATCCTCTTCGTAATCCCCTTACAGTCTTTTTACACCTTTGTGATACTTTTTTCATAGTTGTGTCATACGATATCAGCAGGTGTCGATGAGGTACACCTTGTAATGCTTCTCAGCATATACTCGCGTACTGCCGTAGAAGCAAAAGTGAAAATGGCCCGATACACCATTCGATACAACCGTCTGAAAGAGAGTATAGATATGTTCCATTTTGGTATTGGCCCAGGATTTGCCCTCTGGGGGATCATTCCCTTGATTGGCTCACTGCTCTGGTTTGTTTTGCTGATCGCCCTGATCTGGGGGCTTATTCGCCTGTTCTCAAAAAGAACACCTATGATCGGCTTCCCAATGGGACCGCTGCCCCAACAGCCGCAACAGCCACCAATGTACCAGGCGTCGCAACCGCCGGCGACCGAGATTCTCCGCCAGCGTTACGCGCGCGGTGAGATAGATGACGCGACGTTCCAACAGATGCGCGAGCGGCTTGAGGCATCGGTTCCACCTCAGCAGCAGCAATTCTAGCCGCGACAGGCTTTCTGATAAGCATATATGGCACGAGCATTTTCAGGATGCTCGTGCCAGCTTTTATGATTTCAAATTTGCCTCAAAAAAGTATTGACAACCTGAACTGTCTGTAGTATGATTGGCCGTGTCAAGAACGAGCCGCCTGTATGCGCAGGTGAACCGGTGACAATAGCGAAGAGGGTACACCCGTTCCCATCCCGAACACGGCAGTTAAGCTCTTCAGCTCCGATGATACTTGAGGGGTAGCCCTCCGGGAAAATAGGACGTCGCCGTTTCACCCGCCCACATGGGCGGCTCTTTTTTTGCTGCAATCATATGCCAGGGTGCTAAAGTTCGTGCAATACCCTGACGAGTGTGTCGATCTCCTCTTCTGTGTTGTAGAAGCCTGTGGAGACACGCAGCGCGTGCGTCTCAGCGATGTTGCGGATGAAAATGTTGTGCTTATCGCGCAGGGTAGTCACGACCTCAGCATCGTCTTTCCCATCGAGCTTGAACGCGAGCAATCCGCTTTCGCCTGGTTCCGGCGTCAACATAGTGAGTCCGGGCAGCTCGCGCAGGGCATGGTAGGTGTAGGTGCTGAGCGCGGCGATACGCTCGAACATCCAGGCATGGCCGACCACCTGCTCCAACCAGTTGTAGACGGCGGCCTGGCCCGCAATCGCTGAGGTCTGACGCCCTCCTACCTCGAAACGTTGCGCACTCTCCATCAACTCCCAGCTTTTACCCGCCTCGTGTTTGCTCGACCAGTAGCCAACATAGGTAGGCTGTACGTAGGCGAGCGAGTCGTGACGAGCGTAGAGCGCGCCCGTCCCATCCGGTCCGCAGAGCCATTTCTGCATGGGGGTCGCGTAGAAATCCACGTCGAGTGCATGTACATTCACAGGAATCGCTCCTGCCGACTGCGCGCCATCGATCAGCACCGGGATGCCCCATTCGCGGCCCATATAGCCGACTTCGTGGATGTTGAGCACCGCACCGGTCATCCAGGAGACGTGCGAGATGGAGATCAGGCGCGTGCGTGGCGTCACCATGTCGGCGATCTCCTTCAGGACAGGACGGTCGCCCCGCTCGCCGATGTCCGCGACGCGAATGATGATGCCGTAGCGGTCTCGTAACTGGTAGAGCGGCCCAAGCAGGCTAATATGCTCATGGTTGGTCGTGATGACCTCATCGCCCTCATGCCAGTTCAAACCATAGCTGATGATGTTCAGCCCTTCGCCTGTGTTGTCCGTAAGCGCAATTTCTCCCTCATCTGCGTGCAACAGGCGAGCCGCGCCACCGCGCGCGTCGTGATAGAGATTGCTTATCTCCTCGAACGTGGCTGTTCCCAATCTTCCTTGTTGCCATTCTTTTTGTATGCGCTCCTGCATGGCAGTGACTGCGCACGTTGGTAGCGGACCGAATGTCCCGGCATTCAAGTAGAGGCGCGAGGTAGTGACAGGTAGCTCCTGGCGAATGTGTACGAGGTGGCTAAGATCGGGCAAAGTGAACTCCTTTTTGCTAGACAATACCTGTGCAAGTTGGTGCGTGGCATGTTAATGTGTCGTCAAAGCTACTTACAGGCCACGAAAGCTCATACCATAAGTATATCTGAAACACCGGTAGAAAGACAGCGTATATGGGGTAACAGTTCAGATTGCAAGCGGAAAATCTCGACACGAATATGCTATAATTGAACCAGCCAGTCTTACGCTAGTCAGACGAGGAGGCACTTCATGGAGCAGACCCCACGCGCGAGAAATGAGGAGTTTTCTGACCAGTTTACCTCTGTGCTCTACGAGCATTGGTCAGACATTCTCCAGATCATCAACAACCAGTCTCCCCGCATCGCCGCATTACTGAAGGTTGCGACCCCTTCGGGATTGAAGCGCGTCAATGGGGCCTGGCATATTCAGGTGATGACCCGTAGGGTCGTCCAGCGCGACAAACTACATGAACCCCGCGACAACGAAGTAGTGGCGCAGGCTATTCGCGCCTGGGCGCACCGTGCCGCACACTTGAAGCTGCCCCGCGTCACGGTGAACTTTGAGAACTGACAGTTAGCACTTGTGGAACTATTTTCTGATTGGCCTCTGTGTTCCACTGGCGATAGGCGTTGATTGAAACGGATATGCCCGCGAGTTGATTTGTGTCGTGGATAAGCTTCGCCAGCAATGAGCGCAATTCTTCAGGTCGCGTGGCAACCCAGCCCAGGCTGTGGCGTTGAATGAACGCGAGGTTTTCCTGCTCCTGACCTGGAATGAAGGTGGTAGCGATAAAGGGCTTTCCTAACATGACCGACTCGAACAGAATGTTGGGTCCAGCTTTCCCCATAATCACGTCGGCTGCAGCCATGAATGGTGCAATTTCTTTTGTGTAGGGTAGTAGAGCAAGGTTTGGGATGTTCTTGTAGCGTTCGAGCAAGCGACGATTTGTGCCAGCCGCCAGGATAATCTGCACGTCGTTCGTGAGGTTGCTCATGGACAGTATATTTTTGATGGTGCGGTCAATGTGCGCTGCACCTTCATTGCCTCCTTGCAGGAAGATCGTAAATCGACCGGGTGATAGCTTCAACTGGATACGCGTTTCACCCTGTGCTTCCTTGCTCGAATGGAAGGCGCGGGAGAATTGGGCGCGTACAGGCCAGCCGACGAGATACAGGTGCTGCGGAGCGAAGCCAGCAGAGAAGGCCTGTTCGTAGGTCTCGCGTGTAGTGGCAAACGTCGCCTGCGCGCGACGTTCAGTGAGCCAGGAGGCATGCACGCTGTTCGCATCGGAAAAGAGCATGACCAGTGGCACGGCTGAAGAGCGTTGCTCCATCACCTGCGCCACCTCGTAGGACAGAAATGGATAGGTGGTCAGAATTACGTCGGGTTGCACGGTATCAAGCAGGGCATTGAGCTGGTGGCGAACGAGGCGTGTGAAAACGCGGTGAGCCAGCAGCGCTCGTGCGGGCGTATCGAGGATGTGAAATTCCGCAGCCCACAACCAGAGCGCGTAGCGGCTCACTGCGCGATAATGCAGCTGGAACAGGCCAGGCTGCGGATCGACGATCGTGATGGCCAGTTGCCCATCGGCCTCAAGCAGGTCGCGTAGCGCTTCGGCCAGGCTGACATGACCACCGCCTGTTTTGGAGGTGAGTATCAAAATCTTCTTCTGGTTCGACATCAAGCGTCCTTCATGTTGTTTGTAGCGTCACTATATGCTACAATGTCGGCAAGCGCAACCATAGAAGACGCTTGAATCTCCGTATATTTAGAGGGTCGCCAAAAAGCACTATGCTACCTTATCGAGTACAAGGATGCGGCCATCCACTCTTGCTCATTCATGGGTGGGGCGTGACCTATGCAGTGTGGGATAAATTGGCTCCGCTGCTCGCGCCATATTTCCAACTGATTATGGTTGAACTTCCCGGCAGCGGTGCTGCGAATGAAGCGGCTCAGGACAAGCCCTACTATCCGTTGTGCGCAGAGGCGCTTGAAGAGTTGCGCCTGGCCCTGGGCATTGAACAGTGGACGATTTTAGCGTATTCTACCGGCACGCGGGTGGGCGAAGCCTATGTGCAGCAGTATCCCCAACACGTTTTGCGCGCCGTTTTCCTCTGTCCCGTGTATATACGCAAACTCCTGAAAATGCTTGTCCAGGTGCTGCAGGTGGTGGATCCCAAGCATGCCAACGTGGTGAACTGGTTTATTTCTGGTTGGAGACTCTATACACTCCTGCTTATTCTTGGCTTCAACTTGCACCGGCACGAGTTCACCAATGTCTGGATGAATGAGTTGACGCTACTTCCGCCGGAGCATCTCAAACGCGCCATCCGTGAACTGCCCGGCACCGGTCGCACGCCATTTCTCCTGCCTACTTCGCCGGAGGTACCCACCCTCTTCATCTGGGGTCTTCAGGATGTGGTGGCTGACCTTCCGACCCATCCACGACCAAATGATGTCTTCATTCTTGCGAACCACAGTGCTCCTGTGCTCTGCCCGCATCTGGTGGCGGAGGTGGCACTGCCATTTCTGAAGGATGAGGTTATTCCGCAAAATGCCTATCGTACAACCCACACTCTCGTCAATTTTTAACCTGCACAAGCAGCTTCTTTCGATAGCGGAACTGGTGCCAGACCATCCAGGCGATGCCTACCATTGGGGTGAGCGCGATCAACCAGCCAAGCCAGACAGGGATGGCACCCGGTCCGGCTACCCGGACGGGAAAACTCGCCTCGCCCGCTCCTTGCGGGCCGTTAAGTTCGATCACAATTTGCCAGGCTCCGCGCACAGGCATGCGTAACGTTCCGACCAGCGTCGTGCTCTGGCCAAGCGGCTGCAAATTGGAGTGTAGTTCAACTGCGTCGGTGCCAAGCCCCGGCACCATATCGATGCGACCGGAGAGTCGCAAGCTGGCCTGATGAGGCACAACTGTGACTTCTCCCGACTGATCCGTCACAGGCGGGTCCTGGTAGAGATTGACATCGATGATGTAGGGGCCTGCGACCAGTGTCTGGGTGCTGGCGGGCTTGCCGCTAGCCAGGGCAACAGCCGGAAACAGCGCCAAAACAGTGATGCTTGCGACAATGAGAATAGGGCAAATGAGCAATATGCCGCGCCTGCGAATTGATATTTCCTTCTTCAATTGAATCTTCCTCACCGCTTGTTCCAACGCCATATGTCGCCAAAGGCTGCCCCGGCGATGGCCCCGGCTGCCCCAAATGCCAGGATGAACGGCACGGCTACCAGCGCCGCCTCTAATTTCAGCGAAGGGAGGATATCGACGCTATACTGATCCAGGAACACATGCGGCACATCCAGCGAGCCAAGCAGCACGCATGGGACTGTTATCAGCAGAGGAATAGTGATGGCAATTCCCAGTAACCAGGCGCTGCCTATAGAACCTCCCAATGCGTAGCCGCGCCGCTTTTTCCAGAACGCGACCCCATCCACGATCAACGCCGAGGCCAGGAACATGAGCGGTAAGCTGGCGTCGGTCACGTTGAAATAGGGTACCTGCGGAACGCGGTAAGACAGACTCTGCTGAATAACGGCTGTGCGAATAGCCCAGGGGACAAATAGCTCCTCCAATACGGTGTGAAATGCGAGCAGGATAACCGTCAGGGTGGCCGCGCCGGGTCTGTACGTGAAACGAACCGCACCGATCAAAACCATAGCACTACAGCCTGCAAGGGGAAGTGCATAGGTTGGGATTTGCAGCAGTCCAAAGGTGGCAACCGGGAATTGCTCGAACCCGATCAACGTGAAATTCATCAACCCTGCCAGGATGCCGAGCGTACCCCATTCGAGCAAGCTCAACCCCAGGAAGCGCCTGTATGGATAGCCCGCATCACGTTCAATGGCTGCTTCAGAAGCAAAGACGTAGGCCATGCCCAGCGTACCGATGATTCCGCCTGTTACTCCCATCATATGAAAAGGAGCCCACAACGCGATATCGATGCCGTACAACGTGTGCCAGTAATTGTCGAGTGGGGCAGCCGCTAGCGTCTGAAGCGCACCAAAGCCCGCAATGATGATACCCAGGGGAGCATGGAACACTTTGAAAATACGGATAGTGGAGGTATCGTCAACTCCTGGCCTCTTCTTGTAATAGCGCACCGTCTCTACCAGGGCAATCGCCAGCGCGATACATCCAGCTCCCGTGACACTCAGGTAGATCAGCGTGTGCGGCGGTGTCCAGAACTGATCGCGCCCGACGAAATAATGCCACTCTCGATCCCATATCGCCCCCAACTCTCCTAATAAAAGACCCAGGAGCATCAACCAGGCCGCTGTGCGCCGCAGTCTACGTTCACCTCTATCGGAACGCACCGGGGTCTTTGCATACGACGAGATCGAATCAACCGCTTGCGCCTCTGAATGCGCCATGAAACATTTCTCCCTTAGAAGTCATCACATCAGTCTATGCAACAGTGTATCATACCTTCACAGCAAGAACCCATGCCCCAGTGCATCGTGCGGATCGATCACAAACGTATGTTGACCGGTGATGAAAGCCCTTCCACTTACTTCGGGGGTCACTGCTTGATATTGCCCAACCTGCGTGTGTCCGACGACACGCCCGCTGAACGTAGCGGCTGCTCCCAAAATACTCTCGATCATGATATGCTGACCATCGGTGATGTCGCCCCTGGCATAATGCAGGGCCAGGCGGGCGGAAACACCCGTGCCTGTAGGCGAGCGATCCACCTCGGCGTTAGCAAAGATACAGACGTTGCGGCTGTGATGGGATGCGTCTTCAGCCTGATCCGTGAAGATCGTACCGTAGAGAAAGCCAAGATCCTCTTCGAGGGGATGCTTGACGGGTAGAACAGCGTTGACTGCTTTTGTAATCACATCTCCTGTCGCAGCCAGTATATTCGCCTGTTCTGGAGTGACACGCAGTCCTACCTGTGCCGCGGGAAGCAGCGCATAAAATGCACCGCCGAAGGCTACATCTACAACCAGGCGGCCGTATGAAGGCACGTCCAGTTTAACATCGCTGGCATACAAAAATGAAGGCACATTCAGGAATGAAACAGAAACTACCTGACCATCAGCATTCAGGTGAGCAGTGGCGCGAACCAGTCCAGCTGGGGTGTCAAGGTTGACGGGGGTATGCGGGCCTTTTTGTGGTAACGCACCGGTCTGCACAAGGGCAGTTACCAGGGCGATTACCCCATGCCCGCACATCGTGCTGTACCCCTCGTTGTGCATAAAGAGCACGCCGAGGTCGGCTTCAGGCGACACGGGTGGGGTCAATACGCATCCATACATGTCGCGGTGCCCGCGCGGCTCCCACATGAGCGCCTTGCGAATATGGTCATAGTGTTGCTGCATGTAGCGCCGCCGCGCCAGCATGGTTGCGCCTGGGAGTTCGGGCAAGCCGTAAGTGACGATGCGCAGCGGCTCTCCCGCCGCATGCGCATCGAGCGTAGTTATGAGAGTTGCATCTTTGCTGGGTGCGTAGTTACTCCAAATCAGTTCCAAGTGCTTCCTCCTGACTTAAAACATCTCTCTATGGTTATACCACTCAGAAGGTGAATGTGGAGTTCTGCTACCTGATCGTCTGGTCTTTGTTGCTCACCTGCAGTCTGCGTTCCTGGCGATAACTCTCCTGATAGGCTTCGATCACCAGGCGACAGATTTCCTCGGGATCATCAGAAAGCATCAGCAGACCAAGGTCGGCAGGGCTGACTTTGCCGCTTGTCAGCATGGTATCCCGAATCCAGTTGAGGAGTCCTGCCCAGTATTTCGAGTCGTAGAGGATGACGGGGAAATGGCTCACTTTACGGGTCTGGATCAGCGTCAGCGCCTCGAAGAGTTCGTCCATCGTGCCGAAGCCGCCGGGAAAGATGACGAACGCCTCCGCGTATTTGACGAACATGGTCTTGCGCACGAAGAAGTAGTGAAAATCCAGCGAGATATCGAGGAAGGGGTTCGATCCCTGTTCGAAGGGCAGCTCGATATTGCAGCCGATTGATGCGTTCCCGCCCTCCTGCGCGCCTTTGTTACCGGCTTCCATGATGCCAGGGCCGCCGCCGGTTATGATGCCAAAGCCCGCCTTGGCCAGCAGCGATGCTGTCTTCACCGCAGCGATGTACGATGGATCGTCGGGCCTGGTGCGCGCCGAGCCGAAAATGGCGATGGAAGGCGGTATTTGCGCAAGTTCGTCGAATCCTTCGACGAATTCGCTCATGATGCGTAGTACGCGCCAGGGATCGGTATGCGTGAAATCGGTATGTAGCGCCCGTTCAAGCGCATGTTCCTGTTCATCGATGCGTTCCTGTGACGGTGCCTCGGTCGGGCTGACAAGCGGCTGCGCAGGGCGATTCAACAGGCGCTCATCCTCGGTAGTTGGCCGCCTGCTTTTATGTTGCCTGTAGCGATTTCGGCCATTCCTGCGCCCATCGCCATAATTTCCATTCATCTGTTTCTTCTCATTGTTTAAATCACGAGGCATCTAGTATCTCTTCCTCTTCCATCTCTTCAGTTCTAGCGGCATCAACCATTGCTTGCTCAGCATCATCCGTCATCTGTCGCTTCAGGACAACCGTCGCCAGGGGGGGCAGTGTCAAAACGATGGAGTGCGGCTGCGATTGCCATTCCCACGGCTCGCTTTGCATAGTATTCGCATTGACCACGCCGCTTCCGCCAAAACGAGTATCGTCGCTATTGAGCACCTCACGATACTCACCTGCGCGCGGAACGCCCATACGATAGCCCTGGCGCACCACCGGCGTAAAGTTGCTGATGAACAACAGTGTCTCGTCCTCGTTTCTGCTGCGGCGCATCAACGACACAACGCTATTTTCAGAATCGTGGGGATCGATCCAGGAAAATCCATCGGGGTTCGTATCCAGTTCGCTCAAAGCGGGTTCTCGCGCGTAGAGAGCGTTCAACTCGCGTAAAAAGTTCTGGAGCATGGCATGACGCGGATCGCCAGGTGGTTGTAACAGGTGCCAATCCAGGCTTTCCTTGTAGTTCCACTCACTCCACTGGCCGAACTCAGCGCCCATGAAGAGCAACTTTTTTCCCGGGTGTCCCCACATGTACCCGTAAAAAGCGCGCAGATTGGCAAATTTCTGCCACAAGTCGCCCGCCATCTTATTCAGCATCGACCCCTTGATATGGACGACTTCATCGTGAGAAAGCGGCAGGATAAAGTTCTCGGAGTACGCGTACATGAGGGAGAAAGTGATGTCATTCTGGTGATAGCGGCGATGGATGGGGTCCATTTTCATGAAATGCAACATATCGTGCATCCACCCCATGTTCCATTTCATGCTGAAACCCAGGCCGCCGACATAGGTTGGTCGGCTGACCAGCGGCCAGGAGGTCGACTCCTCGGCCATGGTCAGCGTTCCCGGCTGCTCCGCGTATACAGCCTCGTTCAATTCGCGTAGGAACCTGACTGCCTCCAGGTGCTCTCGTCCGCCGTATTCGTTGGCGACCCACTCGCCAGGCTTGCGCAGGTAGTCGAGGTAGAGCATGGAAGCCACCGCATCGACGCGCAACCCATCAATGTGATACTCCCTCAGCCAGAACAATGCGCTGGCTATGAGAAAGTTGCGCACCTCGCTGCGCCCATAGTCAAAGACCAGCGTCCCCCACTCCTTGTGCTCTCCCTTGCGCGTGTCAGCATATTCATACAGGTGCGTGCCATCGAAATAGTTGAGCGCATGACCATCTTTGGGGAAATGTGAGGGAACCCAATCGAGGAAGACGCCTATTCCCTGCTGATGCATGTAATCAACAAAAAACTGGAAATCTTCAGGTGGCCCAAAGCGACTGGTCGGGGCGAAGAAGCCCGTCACCTGGTAGCCCCACGAGCCATCGTAGGGGTATTCTGTGATTGGCAGTAGCTCGATATGCGTGAAGCCCATCTCTTTAACATACGCTGCCAGCTCAACGGCCAGTTCGCGATAGGTCAGGAAGCGGTCTTCCTCGTCAGCCCAGGGCTGATGACGTTCAGGCGCGTGTTTCCAGGAACCCAGATGCACCTCGTAGATGGCGTAGGCCGCGTCGAGTTTCTGGCGCTCCTCACGGCGTTCCATCCAGGCATCGTCCTGCCAGTTATGCCGGTGAATATCGGTAACGATGCTGGCCGTCTTCGGGCGCAGCTCGGCTGCGAATCCATAGGGATCGGTCTTTTCAACGCTATATGAGTGAAAGCGAGAATACACAGCATACTTATAGAGCGTGCCTTCCTGAACCCCCGGAATGAAGCACTCCCATACACCCAGATCGTTATGGCGGCGGAACATCGGGTTTGCGTTACGGTCCCAGCCATTAAAATCGCCTACGACCGAGACCGCCAGCGCATTTGGCGCCCACACGGCGAAATGCGTTCCAATGACTCCATCTATGTTTCTCGGGTGCGCGCCCATCTTCTCATAGATGCGATAGTGTCTGCCCTGGCCGAAAAGATAGAGATCGAAATCGCTGAAAAGCGAGAGCGCTATCTGCTCTCCTGTTATGGAAGCGCTTGGCGTAGCGCGTTCATCATCATATTTATCCATACGAACATCCTTGTATCCAATGCATTGCTTCCGGCCTTCCCCTTAAGCATAGCACACATGGGAAGCCTTCACATACTGTGGAGCTTGGCGTTCCCATATGCTATGATAGTGTTATACTATCCAGGATACCATTACAGGTGACAATTCTATGTCAGTTGATTCTGACCTCACTCTTCTACACAATCTGGGTATGCATCGCGTGCTGGAACCCGCAGGATCGTTTCCTCAACCGGCCTGGAAACTTGACAACACGCCCATCGCCATGCCAACGGAAACGCTGGTAGATGTGTCAGCGTTGCATATCGATTCCGCCAGCTTCGCGCAGATAGCGCAGGCATGTGATCGAGACGCACAACGCATGGCTACGCATATCCTGGCTATCGTCTCGCAACGCGGCAAGATGCACAACCCCGTCACCGGCTCAGGAGGCGTACTCGTTGGAACCATCCAGGTGCTTGACGAGCAGTACGGCGCGCAACACCACTTGGCTATAGGAGACTCGATAGTCAGTCTGACCTCGCTGAGCTGGCTGCCCCTCTTCATCGAGCGTATCTCTACCATCCATCTTGATCGCTGCGAGGTCGAAATACAGGGGAAAGCAATCTTTTTCCGAAGCAATCCGCTTGCCGTACTACCTAAAGATCTGTCGCCCGCGCTTGTTGTAGCCGCCCTGGACGTGGCGGGCGCACCCTCCCGCGTTGCAGCGATGACGCACCCAGGTGAGCGTATAGTGGTACTGGGCGCGGGCGGAACGGCTGGCCTGCTCACCCTGTGTGCGTTGCGACAAACACTCGGCGCGCATGGTGAAATCATCGCTATCGATTACAACGATCCAGCCTTGCGAGATATCGCGACTTTGGGCGTTGCTGACGTGATCGTACAGGGCGATGCGACACAACCGTTGGAGCTGATCGAGCGCGTGCGAGAAGCCTGTCGAGGCCGCGACTTCCTGGCCGACCTTACCATCAACGTTGTCAATGTGCCACAGACAGAGTTCGCGTCTATCCTGCTCACGCGGCTAACCGGGCGCGTGCTCTTCTTCAATATGGCGACAAGCTTCACGATAGCAGCACTCGGCGCGGAGGGGCTGGCGCGCCAGGTCGAACTCCATATCGGGAATGGCTATATGCCAGACTGCGGGGCCATAGCGTTGCAATTGCTGCGCGATTTTCCGCAGTTGCGAGCTATCTTTGAACAGCGTTTCCCCTCCTCGCATCGCAGAGAGGAACGCGCTTGAACGATTATCTCGCCTCCCTGGTGGCAAATGCGCAGATCACCCGGCTCGCGCTGATCGGCCTGGCGAAAAACGTTGGCAAGACAACCACCACCAACCATCTGCTCGAAACACTCGTGCAGGCTGGATTGTACCAGCCGCACGAGCTGGCGCTGACCTCGCTCGGCCTGGATGGTGAAGCGACCGATGCCATGACCGGCCTGCCCAAGCTGCGCTATCTCCCTGCGGCGGGTATGCTGGTGGCGACAGCCGAATCACTGCTGCTCCAGGCTGAGAGCGAAGGCATTCTCGTCGAGCGACTGCGCCAGCTTGCAGGGCGCACCGCGCTCGGCCCGATCATGCTGGCGCGCATCCAGCGGCCAGCGCATCTGGTGATCGCTGGCCCGACCCTGTTGCGCGACCTGGACACAACCCTTGAGCAGTGCGCGAGCTTATGGAGCGCACCTGAGTTTCATCGACGGGGCAATCAACCGTGTAGGAGCTGCGGCCCCTGCCACCAGCAACGCCTGCATCCTCTGCACAGGCGCAAGCGTTGCAGCGACCCCTGCGCAGGTTGCGAGGCGCACATTCGACGTTCTGAACCGGCTTCGCGTCAAAGCATCGCCCTTCGCGGATGCCTATAGGAAGCATATTTCACCGGCGCGCCTGGCCATCTATGCGCCAGATGGCGACACGATCGCGCTCAAAACTGATACGCGCATGGACAGAACCAGCAGGTGAAGCAAGATGGATCGTCGAGCAAATTCAGTCTCACGAGCTGGCGATCTTCCTACGTGGTGCGTTGACCGAGGATCTGTCGCGCGAGCTTCTGGAACTGTTATCTCGTGTGAACACCCGTCTGCGCGCGGAATTGGTTGTACAAGACGCCACGAAATTGTTTTGCCACGCGGCTGTGTTACAAAGATTGGAGCGCGCCGGGCTGAGCGTTCGTGTCGCAAACCCTATTCGCGTGCTGGCGCTGACGATCAATCCTTTCACTCCGGAGTACGCCTGCACCTCCGCTGAACTCATCGAAACGCTCCTGCAAGGAGCGTCCCACAGCGCGCTGCCACCTATCATCGATGTTTTCTCCGGGCTGCATGTGTAACCTCCTCACGTATGAGTAAGTGCGAGAATGATAGTACGGACCATGCTCATCGTTGTTGCTATCTCTTCTCTCCCGGATGATGGTTGCCTCGACTCGCGCGGCTCGCAGTGAGCAACCATCACACCATCTTATCAATTTGTGCGTATGACATACACCAGATACACATAAGGAGTCATCATACTATGGAACGTATACGATTTATGACGTTTGCTATCGTGGGCCTGCTGCTCGCGCTTGTCGTAGCGGCATGCGGCTCAAATAGTGGCAGTGGCGGAGCATACGGCGGAGTAGGTGTCGGCGCGGCGCAGTCACCGACTTCCACGGCCACCGCAGCTCCATCGCCGACCTCGACCTCCTCGAGCAGCTCCTGCGGGCGCTACTGTACTTCACCGACATCGACACCAACAAGTACCGGTAGTGCGACCAGCATCAAGTCCGCATCAGTCTCCGTCACCGGGACGATGGAGACCGTGCTGACCGATGCCCAGGGCAAAACCCTCTATTACCGCACAACCGATACAGCAACATCTGTGTGCAGCGCGGGATGCGCGGCGGCATGGCCACCCGTACTGAGCACAACGGTTCCGGCCAACCCATCTGGCTTCACCGGAAAGCTGACCGTCATCACCGACGCGAATGGCAGCCAGCTCGCCTATAACGGACACCCGCTCTACACCTACGCCGGTGACAGCGGACCCGGCCAGGCCAATGGCCAGAATGCCGCCGGCATCTGGTTCGTCGTCACACCAGCCTTGACAGCCTGATCGCTCTGCCAGATGAAGGGCATTTAAAGAGGTGTGCCGGTATTCCCGCTCAATCAGGAATACCGGCACACCTCTTTACTCTGCGCAAAGGCTATACCATCAGGCAAAATAGCGATACAATAGGAGAGGTAAAGAAGTTACTTGTAGTGTGAAAGGATGAACATAAAAATGGCAATCGACCTTGCTGTGATGAAAGCACGACTTGAAGCCAAACGCGCCGAACTGCGCAATAGCATCGCTGCTTTAACCGAGGCGCACCCTCAACCTGCTGACCCCGAAGATGCAAGCGAGGGAACAGAGGACTTTGAGGAGGCCGCTGTCGATGTAAATGAAATGGAGGATGAGCAATCGATCCTGGTGAACGAGCATAGCCTCTTATCCCTGGTGGAGCAGGCATTACAACGCATAGAGCAGGGGACTTATGGCTACTGCACCAGTTGTGGAAAACCTGTTGGGGAAAAACGCCTTGAGGCCATCCCCTGGGCGGCACGCGACATTGTCTGCGAAGAGCAATTCGAACAGCAGAATATGGCGCTTAACAATGAGGAGTAGCAGGCATCTTTTCAAGCGCCTCGTGATACAGTACAATATGCAGGTATTGGTGTGGAAAGAGAGAAGTGACAATGAAACGCGCGCGTATCTATGATGGGCTGGCGCTGCTGGTGGTGATCCTGGTAGTCTCGCTCGACCAGTGGACAAAGGCGCTAGTCGTTGCGAACCTTGGTCCCGCGGGAGACGGTCAACAGGTGCAGATCTTTGGCCAATACCTGGTACTCTATTATATCCAAAATAATGGAGCAGCCTTCAGTCTGCTGGCGAATAGCATCCTGTTGATTGTGCTCATCGCAGTCGCGCTGATCGTCATAGTCTATCTCTATGTGCGTATGTGGAATACGGGTACGCTGGCGAGCAAGCTGATCTTTGGTATGATTGCTGGTGGCGCGTTGGGGAACCTGATCGATAGAGCGCGTCACAGCGGCTATGTTGTCGATTTTATCTCCTTCAGGATTCCACAGATCAACTTCTACTTCGCCATCTTCAATATCGCTGATGCCGCGATCTCGGTGGGCGTGGTCTTGCTCTTTGCCATGCTGCTGTTCGGTGGTTTTCGCAGCTCCCCTGGTGAGAAGAAGGAAATTGGGTCAGGTGAGCAAGGCGTTCAAGCGCAAAGTGGCGAGCAACAGGCCAGCAGCCAGCCAGAGAGCACGCCTCGCCCATGAACAGCTTTTCGCAACAAACGCCCCTGGTTTTCGAGCCTGCCACGCTCCACATTGGCCCGGATGAGGCCGGGCAGCGCCTGGATCGCTTCCTTGTCCAGCGCCAGCCCGCCATTTCGCGCAACGTAATTCAGCAGGCGATCACCGGTGGCGCAGTCCTGGTGAACGGGAAGACGAGCAAATCCGGCTATACGCTGCGCTCCGGGGATAACATCCAGATTTCCGGCGTCACCCCCTACCAGGAAACAAGCAAGGCACACCCAACCCCGATACCGCTTGATGTGATCTATGAAGACGAAGACCTGCTGGTGGTGAATAAACCCGCCGGACTGGTGGTACACCCGGCTCCCGGCCACACTGATGATACGCTGGTCAACGCGCTGCTGGCGTATCTACCGTCCTTGCAGGCAGAGGACGAGCAGGCGCGACCAGGCATCGTCCATCGCCTGGATAAAGATACATCGGGACTGCTGCTGGTGGCAAAAACCCCACGCGCGCACAAGGCTCTGGTCGAGCAGATGAAGCATCACGAGATCATCAAACGCTATCTCGCCCTGGTGGAGGGCAATGTGTCGCTCGAGCAGGGCAGCATCGACGCCCCGATTGGGCGCGACCCACGCCACCGCCAGCAGATGGCCATCACTGTCGTTGGCAGCCGCGAGGCTCGCACGCACTTTCGCGTCTTGCAGCGCTTCTCGCGCCACACGCTGCTCCAACTCCAGCTTGAGACCGGGCGCACGCACCAGATTCGCTTGCACCTGAAAGCCATTGGTCACCCGGTGGTAGGCGATCTCATGTACGGTTCTGGCAACGTGCTGAAACGCACGCCGCTCAAGCGACAGTTTCTCCACGCCTACCAGTTGCAACTCCTTCACCCGGTAACAGGGCAACAGCTCGAATTCGAGGCACCGCTGCCGGAAGATTTACAATCCGTGCTTGATGGGCAAGATTTCTTGTAGTCCACTAGAAAGCGGTGAGGTTCTGTGCTATAATCTGTTCATACACAACGTTGTCATTCCTCAGACCCGGCACCAACCACGATCGAATAGGGAGGCTGTCGCCCAGCCCCGGTATTTTTCACCTGGTCTAATCAATCCTGGCAGAGCGTTTTGTCTAATTGGAGGCGCAAATCAGCGCGCGAGGTAGCGCTGGTTGCCGCAGGCTCTCTCTTGCCTGGTTATTTCTGTTGTATCTTTCGTAATAACCACCCAGGCCGAAAGGAGTACCCTGACTATGCCAGTACTTGAAAACACCGACCGTGTCACTCCGCGCAGCGCGTTACGCCATCGCCCTATCGGACAGCCCGACGCGAAGGAGGCGAAGGCGGAAAAGAAGGAGAAACAGACGACTGAACCAGCCGACTCGACTATCGCGCCTGCTATAAAGCGCGCCTCTCTCCTGCGTGAGAAGCAGACCGAAGAGGGCGAAGACGTTAAGGATGTGCAGGAGTGGAAACAGGCCGATACCACCGATGAGGTCGGTAAGAAAACAGGCCGCTCGACATCAACCGCTGCACCCATCACGCAGCCCGCGACTGCTCCCGCGGCGCGCAGGCTGACGAAACTGCCCCGGCCTACGAAGAAGACCGGCAGTAACCGCGGCAGGACGTGGCATACCCACCCGTTGTTCTACCTCGGCATCGGCATGGTCATCATGCTGGTGCTGTGGGGACTGCTGTCGCTGGTGGTCGGCTGGTGGAGTACCACGTGGGACGACATCCACTATGGGCGTCCCCGCACCTTCCAGATCGACGCGGTCGTGGGACACAACGACTCGCCCGGCAACCCCAGCCATTTCATCGCCGTCAACCTGAAGGGGCGCATCGAGATCATCGAGTTTCCCGGCGGTGATGGCACAAAGGCGCGCATCTACATCGGCCCGCAGTTGTACGGCAACGGCGAAGATCTGGTACCCGTGACGCTCAGCTTCGCCGACGTTTACGGAAACCATCATCCCGACATGATCCTGCATTTTCAGACAACGCAGATCGTCTTCATCAACCAGAACGGTGGGTTCAGTCCCGGCCTCGCCGGTCGAAATCCAGGCATACCAGCAATACATGCAAAAACACGGGCAGTAAGCAGGTCGTTTGCCTACAAACAGGGCGTACCCATTGATCGAGTGCGTCCCGTTTTCATTCCCTTAATTTACCAGCATTACCCCACAAGTCCCTGCCGAATGGCGAAGGCTACCGCCGCAGCCCTGCCAGGCACGTCCAGCTTGACGAAGATGTTGCTAAGGTGCCGGTTGACTGTGCGATGGCTGATGATGAGTGTTTCCGCTACCTCGCGGTCGGTATGACCCTCCGCAACGAGTCGCAATACCTCTTGCTCGCGCCTGGTCAGCTTCAAGTCAAGATGATACTCTTTTGCCGGGTGCAGCCTGTATGCCTGGGTATATACCTGGGCGGTATCGGTGTGCTCCCGTTCCCCTTCACGTAATTCCAATTGCCTCACACCTTCTCGCAGGGTATCAACCATCGTGATAGCCCTGCTCATATCGTAACGCGAGAAGATCTCCCGCGCCTGCTCGCAGAGCGCGCTGACGCGGGCGAAAACTCCTGGGATGCGCTGTTTGCTGGAACGCGATAGCTCCATGCGCGCCTGCTCATAGAGAATAGCCGCCTCTTCTGGCTGATTCTGCACTTTCCGGCACAACGACAGGCCATCGTCAAATGCCTGTTGCGCCGTCTCCCAATCAGCCGCGAGGGCCGCCACTTCGCCGCGAATACGATCAACCGCTACGCCGTAGTACATGAACCCACGCAGCGGGCGGATTTGCTCGATATACGCGGCGGCCTGCTCGTTTCGCTCAAGGTGCAAAAAACCTTCAGCCAGAAATGGGATGTAGAAATGCCCGCTGTACGCTCCAGGTTCAGGTATCTCGGCGGCGCGCTCAAGCTGTGCTCTGGCCTCAGACCTCCTGCCCGTCACGGCCAGGAAGTGTCCATACAGCGCCATGGCGCTGGCGTACCATTCCGTGCTTGCCGCCGCCTGGATCGACGCCTGGAAGAGTGGCTCGGCGCGCTGCCAATCGCCTTTGCGAAAGTATAATTCAGCCTGTGCCTGCAGCAACACCGGCTTGAGGCGCGCGTTGTCAGTCAGTTCTACCTCCTGCATTACCTGTTGCAGGTACGACTCGCAGGCCGCCCAGTTTCCCTCCGCCAGCGCCATCACACCCTGATTCCAGTATAGCCAGCCCAGGGCATGGCGAACCCCGTAGCGACGCGCCTGCTCCAGCCCGCGCAGGTTATGCAGGCGGGCGCGCTCCATTTCTCCCAGCGCCTGGTAGATGATGCCAAGTCCCTGATCGCCCATCACAGCGTGGAAGGGATCGCCAATGGCAACATACAGGGCATGTGCCTGTTCCTGAAAACGAATGGCTTCGTGTATATGCTCTCCCCAACCACGAATCCAGCCCACCAGGTGCAGCGCAAACGCCTGGCTTTCTCGATCCCCTACTCCGGCGGCGAGTTGGTTCGATTGCCACAAGGCCCGCTCGGCCTGCTCGAAACGCAACAATAGCAGATCAAGCATGGCATCAGCCTGGAGCAATTGGATATGTTCAGTTACAGTATCGCGCGTAGTCCCATTATCGTTTCCCGGAAGAGCCTTTTCGCGCTCCCTTTTGCCTATCAAGGTAATGTTATTGCGCGCAGCTTGCAGGTGGCTGAAAGCCAGGTCGTATCTTCCCTGCATGCGGTAGATGTCCGACATCATACGGTTGACCTGGGCCAGGAGCAGCGGCGGTAACGGCGCACTTGCGCTATTGGCCTGTTCCAATGCGAGTTGCAATTCCTCCAATGCCTGATGTAACTCGCCGAGCTTGAACCAGCTCTGGCCTATCAAGCGATGAAGTAACACGGGCGACGGCGACTGTCCCTGCGCAGGCACAATGTGTTTTTCAACTAGCCTGAGCGCCGTCCGGTAATGGCCTACCGCCTCACGATATGCTTGCTGGCGCGCGGCGTATTCGCCCGCCAGAATACTCCACTGCAAGGCCGATTCTGGACGATCCCCAAGCGCAAAGTGACGAGCAAGTTGCGCCGCGGGTGCCCGCTCTCCATAATACTTCTCCAGCGCGGAACCTATCAAGCCATGCAGTGCACGTGCCTGGTAAGCAGGAACCTGGCCGCTCAATACCTCCTGCACGATACCCTGGAAGAACTGGTAATGCGGCGTGCTTGCGTTCGCCGGGAAAAACGGCGCGTCCCCGGCGCTTTCGCTCTCTCCGCCGTCGCCGAGCCTGGAAAGTAGAGAGAACTGGACGAGTTCGTCGATGATCGACTGCATTAGCTGCTCGGGCATATTTACCACTTCCGCCAGGGCGGACAGCGGAAATGAACGGCCAAAGAGCGCCGCGACACGCAGCGTTTCAAGCGAGGAGGTCGAGAGTGATTGCAATCGCTGGCCTACCGCCGAAGCGATACTTTCGGGCAGCGTCAAAGCCTGGGCGCGCGTCGATGTACCAACTTCCCTCGCGCAGCACGAGCGTGTCGTTCGATGCGAGCGTGCGCACCAGCTCTTCCAGAAAAAAGGGATTGCCACCTGCTCGCGCGAGCAGGGACTCGGCCACATCGCCGGAGAGGACGCCCGGCAGCATCGCGCGCAGGTGCTGCTCAGCCGAATGCGCGGTCGAGCGGGCCGAGCGGGATCAACATCAACAATCCCAGACGCATCAGCTCACCCAGCGATCTGAGTGCCGCCGCTGATGATTGACCTGTAACTGTGGTATCCTGCTCGCTGTCTGCGTTGATAGGTAATGCACTCGCGCGAGGCGCGCCGGGCGGCCTGGTGACTCCCACCAGCGCGACCCTGCTGCTGTGCAGGCGCACGGTGAGGTACATGGTCAGTTCCAGGCTGGCACTGTCAGCCCACTGCAAATTATCGATACCGAGCAGCACAGGGCGCTCTCTTGATAGACGTTCCAGCAAGGTCGCAATAGCATCGAAAAGCCGAAATTTCTCTTGATCCTGGGACAGCACTTCGGGAATGATGGTGACACGTAGCAGGCCAGGTAGTTCGGGGAAGAGCCGCGCCAGCGCCGCCACAAGCGGCTGTCCGATCTGCGATAGCGAGATGCCGCCTGTCTCTCCATTCTCTCCATCTGCCACGTCACCTGATCTGTCGTCGAGTCCTATGAACGAGCGCAGCGCCTCGTGAGGGGAGTTGCGTATGATCGGTCTGAGCGCCTCGATAAATGGGAAATAAGGGAAAGCTCCGCCTGACTCGTAGGCGCGGCCTTCAAGCAGTCTAAAGCCGCGAGATGCAGCCTCCGCGTGCATCTCGGCCAGCAGGCGTGTCTTTCCGACGCCAACATCGCCGCTCAACATCAAAGCGCGTGCGCCTGTTGGCCTGTCTTGCACAACGGTTTCTAGCAGCGCGCGGAGCAGGTAGAGTTCGCTCTCTCTCCCAATAAGGGGTAAAAGCGGCGTCCCAGGCAGAACTCCCAGTAACGGATCGGCGTATGGTGCTTGCATGGTTCCTTATTGCCTTCCACTCTACTTACCCGCGACCCCATCGTCCTGTCGAAAGCGGGGTGCGTCTGCCTTCTGCTTTGTGAGTCGCGGCGCAATATCGTGGTAGATGAACAAGGCATAATAGACCAGCAGAAAAGGCACGTCGGACAGGAAGTAGACCCAGAAAATACTGGCAGCGTTCAACCAGAAAAGGTGATAGAGCAGCGCGCCTGCAACCAGCGTGCCATAGACGACAGCTACAAGCGCCAGGGCGCGCACCCTTGCCCACTCCTTCTCAGTCGAAATCAAGAAGGCCCCTGCAGCGTTGCCCAGGATAATAGCGCCTATAAACCGGTCTAAGATAGGCGGAATTGTGGTCGGCCAGAGCGGAGGTTGCAGCTCCGGCAAGAAAAAGAAGCCCAGGCCGATCACCAGGTTCACCAGGCCAGCCAGGAATGCCAGCACGCGCTCCAGTGTGCTGAATCGCTCATACTTTGTCATAGGTCTGCCCCTTTATCTGTAGCCTTGATGCTCATCGTAAAAAAATATGGCACTATGATACCATAGTTTGCGCCAGTTTGTGTGTACGCGTTGATTGGGAATGCTTCTATCTCATTGTATATGAGACAAACAGAGAAGTACCCACTACCACTGCAACGAGTAGTGGGTACTTCTCTGTTTCAACAAGACGCTCAGATGCTGTTAGATCACCGGGGCGGTTTGCCCGTCGGTCATGGCCTGCGGCCCGGCGTGCAGCGCGCCGCCGCCGCCGTCGAAGGGCGTGCCGGGCAGATTTCGGATTCTGTAGCACCTGGCGTGCTGCCTTGATTCCGTCGAACCACATCCCGACGTGCTCCAATTGGATGCCAGATGCCACACCCGATTGATCCGCCGACGAAACGATGGCCGTGCGATTATCGGCGGCGAACGCGACGAGCGTAATCAGGTGGAAGATCGACTCGGCGCTGCCATCTCCGCGCGTAATCACATCGCCAACATATTCGGCGTGACCGAACGGTTTGGCGGAAAGCTCGGTGAAAAACACGGTGAACTTCTGATTGGGCGGCATGTTCTGCACATCGACGATCACCGTATCATAGACGCTGACGGCCGGGTTGCCCTCGATGACCGTCACCAGCGCGGTTGCGTTGGGAAACAACGGCTTGATGCTGGCCGGGAACAGGGGAAACTGGAGAATCAGTGTCGGGTCGCCGGATGCCAGAACCTTCACAGTGGATGCTTCTTGCTGTCCGAAAGCAGGCGCACGCAGCGCAAGCGCCGTTGAGGGGAAGCTTGGCGCGCCTGTCGTCGTGGCGGGCGTACTCGTTCCAGTCGTAGCCGGTGGACTGTTCGTATCGCAGGCTGCCAGCAGCAGCGCCAGCAAAAGCAGCCCTGGCAGCCACCGGCGAAGGCGGATCATCTTTTGCGAAAACATCGCGCAACTCCTTTTCTAGAACACCGGGGCGGTTTGCCCATCGGTCATGGCCTGCGGCCCGGCGTGCAGCGCAGGGCTGCCCCCGTCGAAGATCGTGCCCGTCAGGCTATCGTCGTTCAGTACGTGCTGCGCATCCTGTTGCGAAGAGAACCACATGCCCAGGTGCTCCAGGTTTGTGCCGGAGGTGAGTCCCTCCTGGCCATCGATGGAGGTGCCGGGGTTGCGGGCATCCATGGCGAAGGCAACGAAGGCGATATTCTGAAACATGGTTTCGCCGCTGCCGTCGCCGCGCGTCGTCAGGTCTGCCACGTACTCAACATTGCCGAAAGGCTTGCTTGCGAACTGGATATAGAAAATGGTAAAGGTGATGTTTGGCGGCATGTTCTGCACATCTACGATGACGGTATCGGCGATGGCATTATTGCGGTCTCCTCGAATGATCGTCACCAGACCGCTTGCCTGCGGAAAGGCCGCTTTGATACCGCTCGGAACAAGGGGAAACTGCACGATGGTGGTTGGCGCCACTGAGTCCAGCACGCGCACTGTACGCGCTAAGCGGCCATCGCGTACCATCTGGCGCAGTTGTTCAACCTGCGGGTTAAACGCGCTGGATGCGGCCTGGCCGCGTGCTGGTGAAGCAGGCAGGCGGGTTGCAGCCGAGGCAGCGCCAACTTGCAGACCCGATACGAGCAATGCGACCACCACGAGCAGAACGCCACCGATGGATAGATGTCGAAGTTTTGGCATTGAGTCGCTCCTTTATCGATTGGGACATGTATCCACCGCGCTAGAACACCGGGGCGGTCTGCCCATCGGTCATGGCCTGCGGCCCGGCGTGCAGCGCAGGGCTGCCCCCGTCGAAGATCGTGCCCGTCAGGGACGTATTGCTCAGCACTTTCTGCGCGTCTTGCAGCGAGGAGAACCACATGCCCATATGTTCGAGTTGGACGCCGGAGGCCGTGCCGCTCTGATCTTGTGATGTGACGGTAGGCGTGCGGTTATCGGCGGCGAATGCCACCAGCGTAATGGCCTGGAACGAGGATTCGCCCGAACCGTCGCTGCGCGTGTGCAGATCGGCCACGTACTCGACATTGCCGAAGGGTTTATTCGCCAGTTCGATGAAGAAGATGGTGAAGGTGATATCGGGCGGCATGTTCTGTACATCGACCGTCACCGAGTCGAAGAGGCTTACGCTGGGGTTGCCCTCAGCAATCGTTACCACGCCCGTCGCTTTCGGGAATTTGGCCTTGATGCCGCTGGGGAAGAGCGGAAACTGGATAATGACGCTGGGTGCCTGCGATGAAAGCACCTGCACCGTCGAAGCAAGCTGGTGCGCCTGTACCATCTGGCGCAGGGTCTGCGGCTGGAAGCTGAGGTTGCGCACCTGCCGCCCGGCATCCTGGCTCGAACTCGCGCCAATCGTCTGCGTGAAGACCGTCGCGGCTATCGTCATGGCAACCAGTGCCAGACCCATCACGACGAAACGTCTTGAGAGGGTAATCGTAATCATCGTCGCTCCTTACTGAAGGATTGCCCTGCCAGGTACACCCGGCAGGGCTATTACTCTTTCAGTAAGTATACGGCTTGTTCAGTAGCAACACATGTGCAAGATTACCCATTCCTCCTGATTACTCGATCACCACGGCTTTCACAGAATAGATCGGGGGCAGGTAGTCGGCGATCAGGTGCCAGCTCTCACCGCTGTTATGGCTGGCGAAGATCTGGCCCGTATTTGTGCCGACATATATCCCGCATGGGTCGAGTGTATCGGTACACATGCCGTGTCGCAGCACGCCGAGGCTCACGCCCGGCCCACCCGGCAATCCCTCGCTGAGCGCCTTCCAGCTATCCCCGCCATCGCTCGTGCGATAGACGTTGAACTGCTCGCTGACGTTGTAACGCCCCATCCCGTTCTCGACGATGACATAGACCGTATCGGGATGATGTGCATCGATGGCGATAGGGAAGCCGAATTCGGAGGGCAGGTCGCGCTGGATATCGATCCAGTCGTCGCCGCCGTTGAGCGTCTTGTAGATGCCGCAATGATTTTGCTGGTAGAGTACGTCCGGCTGCTGCGGGTGCTGGACGAAGCGATGGATGCACTGTCCGAACTCAGGGTATATGTCCGGCTGAAAACCCGCGCGCGTGTTCTTGTTGGCGAAGACCCAGTTCTTGCCACCATCGTCGGTGCGCATGCAGCCCACGGCAGAAATGCCGATCCACATGCGGTCGGAGTTGGTCGGATCGGCCACAATCGTGTGCAGGCACAGGCCGCCCGCGCCCGGATTCCACTGCGAGCGCGTCGGGTGATTTGCCAGCCCTTCGTTAATGCTCCAATGCACACCCCCGTCCGTGCTGACCCACAGACTGGCGGGGGCGACCCCGGCGTAGAGCGTCCCAGGTTCGTTGCGCCTTCCTGGTTCGATCACCCAGAGATTCTCCAGGCTCAGCCCGCTCTCCGGAGCGAACTGAATGCCTTGCTCAGGCTCGTGCCATGACTGACCGAAATCGTCGCTGTAGCGCATGAACGAGCCGAAGAAATCCCCGTTGTCGGCGGCAAACATGCGCTGCCCGTCGCGCTGGTCGAGGGCAGCATTGAATACGCGGCTCCCTCGCAGCGCAGTCGAGTTCGTCTCCCAGGTCTCTCTATCTCTGGAAGAGAGCAGGTAGAGACCGCGCTTCGTGCCTACCATCACGAGTACTGTTCCTTCAGGATAGCGTCGTTGACCTTGCATGTGTAGACCTTCCTTTCGAATCAAATGAACGTGCTAAGCTAATAAGAATGGTTGCCACCGGCAACGGAAGGGAAAATGTGGAGAACAGCGCCAGCAGTGAGGGGAGAATCCAATCCCTGGAGGTAGCGGATATTTTTTCGATTGAGGAAGATATTGACGAATGGGCGCAGCTCGCCGGTCTCGTAGCACACGTGGAAAAGGAAGCCGGGATAGGAAGCATCAAGCGCGTCAATAACAGCGCGCACAGAACGACCGGCGACCTTCAACGAGGACTGACCGCCGACTTTTTCGCGCAGCGCCTGCGGGAAATGCACCTGCACTACCGGCTCACCTGTTACAGCATCCTGAGAATCCATACCTATCATCCTTGATTAACTGTACGAATGTTCTAAGGACAGTATACCAGATGAGCCAAACGAGATCAAGCCTTCGAGCCATTATCTCATTGGAAAAGAGTTGACATATCCAGACCGATTGTGCTATATTTCGTCTATGCAGACGAAAAAAATACCGAACGAACAGAAGCGCCCCTCCTTCATTGAGGCTGCCAGGCGAGCGCAGCTCATCGAGTGCGCGGTCGAGACGATTGCTGCACTGGGATATGCCCAGGCATCTTTGGCTCAAGTCGCCAAGCGGGCGAACATTAGTAAGAGCGTGATCACCTATTACTTCAAAAGCCGGGAGGAGTTGCTCGAACAGGTCGTCACCGAGATATACACGGCTGCGGTGCAGGCCGTGACCCCACAGATCGCTGCGCAACCGACGGCTCAGCTTCGGTTGCAAGCCTATATCCGCTCGGCAGTTGACTATATTGGCACCCACCGGACGCGGATGGTGGCGCTTCTGGAAATCGCCCTCAACTTTCGCACAGCGGACGGCAAGCTTCGCTACCGCGGAACTGAAGAGTGGATTCTGACCGCTTTAGAGGCCCTCTTGCGCCAGGGGCAAGAAGAAGGGGAGTTCAGAGCATTTGACCTACGCGTGATGGCGGTGACCATCAGACAGGCCATTGATGCGGTAGCGCCCCTTCTCGCGGCTCATCCCACCCTTGATACCGATTTGTATGCGCAGGAACTGGTGACACTGTTCGACCGGGCCACCCGCAAGGAATGAACACTCTCATGCTCTGAAAGGAGAGGTATGCCAGAACCACTTATCCACGTCGAACACCTTTCCCGCTTTTTTGGCACGGTCAAAGCCGTTGATGATCTCTCCCTGGAGGTACCAGCAGGCATCGTCTTTGGGTTTCTGGGACCAAATGGGGCAGGCAAAACCACGACTATCCACCTGCTGCTTGGTCTGCTGGAACCAACGAAAGGCCAGGCCCGGGTGCTGGGCTTCGATACCCGCACCCAGGCCGACGACATTCGTGCTCGTAGTGGAGCGCTGCTCGAATTCGCCGGACTCTACGAGCGCATGAGCGCCCAGGACAATCTCGACCTGTACGGGCGTATCTACCGCATGCCTGCGCACGCCCGTCAGGCGCGCATCAAAGAACTGCTCACCCACCTGGAATTATGGGACCGCCGCCGCGACCTGGTGGGAACCTGGAGCCGGGGAATGAAACAGAAACTCGCGGTGGCCCGCGCGCTCTTTCACCATCCATCACTCGTCTTCCTGGATGAACCAACAGCCGGGTTTGATCCGGTGGCGGCCGCAACCCTGCGCGATGATCTAGCCAGCCTGGTCGCACGCGAAGGAGTGACCGTCTTTCTCAACACCCACAATCTGAGCGAGGCCGAAAAGCTTTGTGCCCAGGTCGGCGTGATCCGCCAGGGCAAACTCGTCACGGTTGGTGCCCCCGATGCACTGCGTGCCAGGGTCGGCGGCCCGCAGGCCGAGATCTTGGGGAGTGGCTTCACCGAACAAATACTGGCGACGCTCCGAGAGCGGCCAGAAGTCGCCCGTGCTGAGCTTCACAACAGCCATCTAGTCCTGGAACTGCGCGGCGAGAGCAAGATGGGTCCACTCGTGACCCTTCTGGCGCAGGCGGGCGCAGAGGTGGAGGAAGTGCGCCGGGGCAAGGCCAGCCTGGAAGACGTGTTCTTGACCCTGATGGAGGAAGAACAAAGATGAACGATCTCTGGACCATGATGTGGAAAGAATTGAAGGACCTCCTTTTCCGGGGGTGGAGGGCCTCGATACTCCCCTTGCTCTTGATCGGTATTCTGGGCATCTACCTCCCATTGCAGTTCGGGCGAGAGTGGCTCGCGCTCTTGCCTATCGAGCTGTTCGTGATTCTCTGGATTCCTTTCTTTGTCATCATTAGCTTTATTGGCGATGCCATTGCTGGTGAGCGCGAGCGACATACACTGGAAACCTTGCTGGCCAGCCGCATCTCCGATCGAGCGATTCTGCTGGGGAAGGTGGTTGTGACAGTGGGATATGCCTGGGGAATGGCTCTCGGTGGCCTGCTGCTCGGCCTGCTTCCGGTCAACCTGTTCAGGGGGAACGGAGGGGGATGGATGTTCTATCATCCTTTGGACCTGTTCCTTGAAGCTCTTGCTTTGAGTCTGGTGACCTGTCTCCTGGGAGCAAGTGCCGGAGTGCTCGTATCGCTACGGACATCGACCGTACGGCAAGCGCAACAAATCCTGGGTATAGGCACATTCGTGCTGATACTTGGAGGTGTTGCTGCCTTGCAAGCATTGCCTGCGAAGTTTGTCGCGTCGTTAACCTATTCGCAGTTTTTGCTCCTTGTACTGGCCGTGTTTGCCGTGCTGGATGTGATCTTGCTGGGAGCTTCGCTGGTGAATTTCCGACGCTCACGCTTGATTTCGAGCTAAGGGGCACAGATAATTTGTAATATCTGACAAAACATACAGTTTTTCAATCAAAGTGGCGAAAATCCAGTCTCCTTCTTATAGTCATATTTGGGGGGATTGCGAGATGAGCTATCATCAGGAGTAGTAAGAGAGGGAGGTCTATTCCTGGCTCAGCTTCAAGCCTTTGTTGGGAGTGCCAACAACTTTTGCGTAGTGCAGCGGCATGGCAGGGCTGTTCCAGCCGCCATAGCGCTGGATCAAGTCTATGCCGTTGCCATTTCTGAATGCATCAATTGTCCAGAAGTGGCGCAGGTCGTGCGGGGAAAGATTATCTATGCCGACTTGCTGGCCGAGGAGACGCACGCGGTCGAAGATGCCATAGCGTGTGATGCGCTTGCCCTCGTAGCTTGTGAAAAGAGGGCCATGCGCATCAATGAGGGGAAGATAGAGTTGAGCGGCCTCGCGGGAGCGCGGCATAAGCTGGTTAGTATCGCGCGAGTAGGTTTTAGCGCGATAGACCGTAATGGTATTGGCGTCCAGGTCGATGCTGTTGGCATCCAGGGCGACGATTTCGCTTACGCGCAGGGCGTGCTCGATCAGCAGGCACATCAAGAGCGCGTCCCGTTCTTCGAGTATTTGATCGTGCGCGCGCGTGCGCGGTTGTACCGTATGGGTCGTCTCGCGCTTCAGACGCAGGGCTTGCCGCGTCGAGACCGGCGTCGGCGTGGCTTTCTTGGTCCCAATACGTGTGGGGGATCCGCGTTGTGAGCGGTTGCGATCGATATTCAGTC
The DNA here is from genome assembly GCA_963731975.1 of uncultured Chloroflexia bacterium. Taxonomy (GTDB): domain Bacteria; phylum Chloroflexota; class Ktedonobacteria; order Ktedonobacterales; family Ktedonobacteraceae; genus CAVSXS01. Next base: position 1,436,533 of record CAVSXS010000001.1, read on the forward strand.
CCTCACTATAGCGATAGCCCTTGACCAGCTTGATGAGCGCCAATTCTTGTGAGGTGATCTCGCCAGCGACATGTGCCAGCTCGCAATATTTTCTTATAGTCGAGAGACGCAAATTGATGGAGCCGATGGCGTAGCCCTGGTTGAGCATCCACGTTTTGAAGCCCTCGAGGAGTCCGGCGCTCATGCCGCGCCACGCTTCGGCATCCAGAAAGAGGGACTCGCCATCGCGGGTGATACCCGCCTCGGCCAGGTACGTCGAAAACACCTGGAGATCGAACTGCTGGCGCAGCAACGTATTGTGCGCCTTCGTCTGCTGGTACGCCGCGAACTTCTGACCGCGCGCAAGATGCTGCGCGATAGCTCCGGCGATTTCGAGCGCGTCGTCGTAGCGCGGCGTTTTCTCAGCGAGTTGTGAGTTGAGTGGCTGAGACTTATCATAAGGGACAAGCTGCTGACCGTCCTGCATGAACTGCTCACTCTCTTGCATAAAACACCCTATGAATCCTACATTGGTATAAATAATGTGGGGTTGCTTCTGAGCAAAGTATATCACAAGCACTCTCGATTCTCAAGTACTCGTCGTAGCCGAAAGCCAGAGCGATTCTGATCTGCTTCTACGTCTCAACAACAGTTCCCACTTTGCAATAGTCTTTTAAGGTGTAGGCGTTGTCATCGCTGCTACCCGGTCAATTTCGAACAGGCTAAATGAGACGGTCACAGCGGGCGAGGAACCACCGTGACGCGCAAAAAGGGCGATCTGACCCGCCGGGTAGGAATCGTCCGTCACAGAACTTACCTGTCTGCCATTGAGTAACACATCGATGTTCGACCCTTGAAGTATGGCGGTCATCGTGTTGGGCTGTCCAATAGGGTGCAGCATAGGAACAGCTTCAGGTCCATCAAGCATAATAGATTGTGGCACAGAGCGGTCATCCAGGTATTCTTTTGCAATATCGAAGGTCGCATTACCATTGATATCTATACGGTAATCGTGATCCAGGTTATTATCACCACGCACATACACCCCGATGCTGTCGTTGAGATCCGCCTGCTCGATCACAAAGCGCACGGTCAGTATGTAGTTGCTGTAAGGAAAAAAGTTCGGCAGACCTTCGATTAACGTCGTGTTCGGGTCAATCGCGCTCAATGTCAGTTTGCCATTCGCAATCGTGCGAAGAAAGCTGCCCTGGTTGGATAGCGGCCAGGCGTTGTGGTTATCCTGGAACGTCTCATAAAATAAGGCCTGCGGCGGTGGCGACACCGTTGCTTTAATGGTCGGCGTCGGCGTCGGCGTCGGCGTCGCGCCACGCGGAGGACTGACTGCCCTACCAGAATCCCTGGAAAGCCACAAAAAGCTGCCGACAAGCAGCGCAATAATGACTATAAGAAGTATCAATGCTTTGAAAGTGTACCTGTAACGGGAGGGCGCGAGGGATGGGGTGACACGCTGCTTCTCATCAATGTCCTCCTCTGACATGCTTCACTCCTGCTCTCTATTCCTGGCGCAAGCGGCCTGTATGGTATATACTCACTCAAGTAGAACGAACAACAGGACAACGAGGTAGCACATGCGTATATGTTGACTGCGCAATTTTACGGACCGATGGATATCCGGTTGGAGCACCACTCCGTACCGCGCCCATCCGCGGGTGAAGTTGTCATGCTTGTGGGCGCGGCGACGACCTGTGGTACCGATCTCAAATCCTACTGGCATGGGCACCCACTGCTCTTCCCACGCACGCCCTCCCCGTTCGGTCATGAGATGGCCGGCATTATCTCAGCCGTTGGGAGTGATGTAACCCGATGTGGCGAGGGTGATGCCGTCGTGGTAGCGAACTCCGCGCCTTGTCTGCGCTGCTTCTATTGTCGCCGCCAGCATTACAGCCTGTGCGAAGACCTGCACTTCTTGAACGGAGCATATGCCGAATATGTGCTCGTTTCCGAGCGAATCGTGCGCCAGAACCTTTACAAGCTCAGTCCCAACACTTCCATGCTGGCGGCGGCGCTCACTGAGCCACTGGCCTGCGGCCTGCACGGCATCGATGCCTGTGACCTGCATGCCGGGGATACCGTCGTCATTCTCGGCTGCGGTCCGCTGGGTCTGCTGCTGATCGCCCTGGCCCGCCTGCGCGGTGCGCGCATCATCGCCACCGGACGCGGCGAGCAACGTCTCAGCCTGGCACGCCATTTCGGAGCTGAACATGTGCTTGACGTATCTGGCTTGTCACTGGATGAGCAGCGTGAAGCCATCATCACGTTGACGGAGGGACAGCGTGGCGCGGATGTCGTCATAGAGGCTGTCGGAACGCCGGAAACGTGGGAACTGGCGAGCAGTGTGGCCAGGCGCGGCGGCCTGATCAACTTCTTCGGCGGATGCGCCTCTGGAACGCGCGTCAGCCTGAGTACCTACCCCCTGCACTACGGCGAGTTGCGCATGATGGGCGTCTTCCACCACACGCCAACCTACTTCGCCCAGGCATTGGAGTTGATCGAGGGACAACAGATCGATGTCGAAGCGCTGGTAACGGCACGCCTTCCGCTCGCCCGCCTGCTTGATGCCTTCGATCTGCTGCTGCGCAAACAGGGCATCAAGTACGCGCTGATTCCCCCGGCCTTCGAGCAGGAGTTTCTGCCAGCAGCAGACCTTCAGTGAACAGGCGCGAGTAGAGGTCGATGATGTGCTGCACGCTGAGACGACCTTCAGGTCGGAACCAGGTCGCTACCTCCGTACACATGGCAATCAAGGCATAGGATGTGATCTTGACATCGATTGAACGAAAGATGCCGTGCTCCATACCTTCGCGAAGCAGGTCTTGCAGCAGCGAGTCATAGTGGTCGCGCTGAGCGAGGATGTTTGCGCGGTTAGCATCCTCCAGCGCGCGTATCTCCGTATCGATGATGAAGAACTCCGCCTTGTAGGTGGTATGCAGGCGAATATGGTTGGCGATGGCTTCGTAGAGCCGTTCCTCGACCGGCGCTTGCTCCTTTACGATGCGCTCAAGATGCTTGTTCAGGTCAAGCATATGCGTCTGCATGATCTCGATGAGCAGCGCCTGCTTGCTGGTGAAATGGTAGTAGATGCTGGCAGCCTGAATACCCGTGACGCGCGCGATATCGCGCATGGTTGCAGCGTGGTAGCCATATTCCGCGAAGAGCTGCACGGCAGCCGCCAGAATCTTATTACGCACCGAGCGAGTGTCGCCTGTGTCGCTTTGCATCAATGCTTCCCTTCACTACACGATCTCACGTGTATTGTACCAGAACGGCGCAATCACGCCGTGCGACGCTTGCGCTGCCGCTCAGACTTCACCACAGTCGTTCCGACGGCGCGCCCGATGAAGATCGGCTCGTCCAGCACATCCGCAGCCGAGTCGCTGATGTCGGTGCGCGCCGCGATGACCTTACGGCACTCGAACTCCATGCGGCGCGAAGTGCGCCCAATATGCGTAATGCGCCCGTAGGCTTCTACAAAGTCCCCGGCGTATAACGGAGCCTTGAACTCCACACTTTCATACGACACAAGCAGTCCCTCGTCGCCGTCGCAGATGATCGCCAACTCGGTCGCAACATCCCCGAACAATGACAGCATATGCGCGCCGTTGACAAGCTGGCCGCCGTAATGCGCGTCATTGGCGCTCATTCTCACCCGCAACATGGCTGAAATTTCCGGTGTTTCGCTCATTGATTGACTCCCACTTTCCTAACTGAAAGGGCGTGAATCGCCCCTACGCTCTTACAAAGGCAATGTGTCTTCTTCCTCTGTATTCTAACAAACGTTAGTTAGATTTGCAAGTGGTGCGGCAATCCTCAACCTTTTGGCCTGTCAGTGTGAGTCTGATGGGAGAGCTATGCAGGTTGATTGGGGCGCAACTCGACCAGATCGGGGTCAGTGAGCGCCAACTCCCTACTATGAGGATAGAGCGTAAACGCTTGCTGCAAGGGCATCGAAGCTTTCTCTACCCGGCTATGCGTGGCGTAAAAGCAGGCCAGATTATAGAGCACGTAGCCTTGCAAGGTTTCCGGTACCCCAGCCTCAAGGACTCTCTCAGTTGATCAGATTCAGCACTGATATCTGACCAGGAACGAGTGCGTTGCTCTTCGAAGATGAAAACACTCATCCTGCATAGAAGTTTCATCTGTGATATGATTCCAGTCTGGAACAACATGCTCCGTTCAAGCACACAGGAGTGATACATCAATGCCACTAGCGAGATACGACGCGGCCCCGCTGCTGAACGATGACTACATTACCGCGGTCTGGGAGACGCTTCCCCGCCACATTCGCCCCACATTCTTGCTGAGTAGCCCTGTACTCTCGGCGCAGGTGGGGTGCGACCTCACGATTGCCAGCGAGACGTTCCAGCATACTGGCAGTTTCAAGTTTCGCGCGGCCTACAACCTGCTTTCAAGCGTCCCAGAAAAGCGCGTGGTCGCGGCCTCGTCCGGTAATTTCGGGCAGGCGATAGCCTATGCTTGCCGGCTACTGGAGAAGCAATGCACGGTTGTGATGCCGGATACCTCGGCCAGGGTGAAGATTGCGGCGGTGCAGTCATACGGCGGCATCGTTGACCTGGTGGATGTGCGCCGCGTCAGCCGCGACGAGCGCGTGCGGCAACTGCTCGATGAGCAGCCAGGCGCTTTCCGGGCGCAGGCATACGATGACTATCGCGTGGTAGCAGGGAACTCGACCCTCACGCAGGAAATCCTCAGCGCCGGGAACTTCGACATGATCGTCGTGCCGGTAGGCGGCGGCGGCCTTGTCTCCGGGCAGATCATCGCGCGCGACTACCTGGGATCACATACTATCATTATAGGAGCCGAGCCGCAGCCGGGTAATGATGCAGTCCGCTCGCTGCGCAGCGGCACGCTGACTCTCAACGAGCAGGAGCCGGAGACCATTGCCGATGGTGCGCGCACGCTCGGACTCGGTATCCTCAACTGGGAGATCATCCGGCGTGGCATCGAAGATATCATCGAGGTGCCGGATCAAACCACACTTGAGGCCCTGCGCACCTACTTCAGTTTGCTGAACCTCAAGGTTGAGCCGACCGGCGCGCTGGCCCTGGGAGCTGTGCTGGCTTCCCCAGGGCGATTCCGAGACAAGCGCGTATGCTGCGTCGTCAGCGGCGGGAACGTTGATCCGCAGGTCTACGCGCGAGCGCTACTGGAATCTTTGCCTGCATAGATTACGCGCTGCTACGACGCAGGGAAGACAGCCAGGTTTGAGAAGCTGGCCTGGGCAACAGCGTGGCAGATTGGGCAGATTCGAGACGAACAGCGCGACCAGTCCGCCGCGATAACTGGCATCGGTATAACTTGTGACGGTGACATCATTCACCATGAACGTCATACTGCTCCCCTTCGCAATGACGGTTATATGGTTGCGTTGTCCCGCCTTCAAGATGGCTGAATCGATGGTATAGCTGCCGACCTGGGTATTCACCGTGTTGCCACTGGCGTCCAGGGTACCTTTGAAGAGGGCAAACGAACCGTCACCGTACAGTTCAAAGCGATAGTAGGTGCCGATTTCGCTGTTGGCCGTGGACGCGCTGCGAATATAGACGCCGTATCCATTGCCCGCGTCGCCCTTTGTGAGCGTGGCATCCACCTCCAGGCGAAAGTCGGCAAAGTTTTTTCCCGGCAGAATCTCCCAGAGCAGCTTATTATCGTCGTCCTCAAGTGTCAATGCTCCGTGAGCGAGGTTTACCACGAACTTACCAGGAGTACTGCTTAGATCCCAACCGTTTGTATTGCTTGTGAACGTATCCTGAAAGAGCGGCTTTGTCGTTGGCGTCTTGATGACAAAAGTCGGGACAGCCGGAAGCGAATTCTGGTTGCGATTCTTGATATACAGCCACCCAGTGAGACCCCCGCCAATCAGCAGCAGTACCAGGATGCCAAGCAGAATGAACAGCAGCACATTGGGGCCGCTCTTCGCCTTGCCGGGCGGCGCAGAAGTGACGGGCGCGTAAGGTGTATAGCCATTCATGCTATTTTGCGGATTGGCGGGAGCAATCAGGGGAGCGCTCAACGACTGACCCTGTCCGGCGAACGGGATCCCATTGCCTGGAAAGGACGGTGATTGATTCGGCTGTCTTGCACCATTGGTCGGGAAAGGCATTTGCTGGTATTGAGGCGCTTGCGCTGCCCCATTCGTCGGGAAGGGTTGTTGCTGGAAGTATGCTGGCTGCCCGCTTCCATTGGCTGGCGAAGGTGGGGCTGTCCTGTCCCAGGGAGGAAACTGGCCGGAGGGCGGAGCAGCGGGAGGAACGCTGTTATTCCAGGGCGCAGTCGCAGGTGGTTGAGCAGGAGCTTGCCAGGGAGCCTGTTGTACCTGCTGCGGCTGCTGCGGCTGCTGGGTCTGGGGCATCTGGCTAAAACCCGGCTGCGAGAGCGCATTATAGATGCCACAATTGGTACAGGTAGTAACTGCCGGTGACAGTGGCATTCCGCAGCGAATGCAGCGGCGCATCGATTGGCTGCCAGGCGGTGGATAAGCTGACGACATAGGGAATATTCCCGGGGCGCGATACGAGAAAGATACGCGCCCCTATCCTTTCTGGTAAGTAAAGCGCCCGACCCGACTATCAGCCTCCACCATTATGTTCTTTCATGGAATAACGTATATCCGCGTAAGAATGGCTGTGCCGTAGCCCATCTGGGTAGCGAATCGTCATACATGCGCCTGGATCAACTCGAACAGGCGGCAGGGATGCAGCGGCATTTCGCGTATGCGAACTCCCAGAGGCGAGAGCGCATCATCGATAGCCGAGGCAAACAGCGCCGGCACCGGGATAACGCCTGCCTCACCCGCGCCCTTCACGCCGAGTGGATTCAACGGCGAGGGTGTCTCGACGTGATCGACGACCAGCGGAGGTACCTCGGATGCCGTGGGGATCAGGTAGTCCATCAAGCTCGCATTAAGTAGCTGTCCCTCTTCATCATACACCAGCCGTTCAAAAAAGGCTCCGCCGATGCCCTGCGCGACGCCGCCATGCACCTGCCCCTCGACGACCAGCGGGTTGATGACGCGCCCGCAGTCATGTACCGCAACGTATTTCAGGATGCGCACATCTCCTGTGCGCGCATCGACCTCGACGATCGCGCCATGCACACCGCTGGCGAAACTGCTGTGTGGGGGGCTGTAGAAGCCGCTGGCCTCCAATCCAGGGCCGCCGCGTTCTTCTGGCAGGGCTGGACCGGGACGCGCACCTGCCAGCTTCATCGACATCAGCTTGCGCGCGTTCTCGCCGTAGGCATAGCGCAGTGGATTGGCCGAAATCGCCAACTGCCCCAGCGTCAGAGCGCGATGCGGCGCGTCTCGCACGAAGACCTTGCCTTCGGCTAGCTCGATGTCGTCCGGGGAGGCTTCGAAGAGGTCTGCGGCGACCTGTTTGGCCTTCTCGCGCACCTTCACCGCGGCGATATGCATGGCCGAGCCTGCCACCGTCGCGGCACGGCTGGCATAGGTGCCGACGCCCCAGTTGAACGCCTGCGTATCGCCTGTCGTAATCAGCACGTCGCCAGGATCAACGCCGAGCTGGTCGGCTATGATCTGCGCGAAGGTTGTATGGTGCGCCTGCCCCTGCGTCGTGACGCCGGTTGAGGCATACACGCGCCCGTCAGATTCGACGCGCACCATCGCGCCCTCGTAAGGACCGATGGCGGTACCTTCCACGTAGCAGCCGACGCCGATACCGAGATAGCGTCCCTGGCGGCGCGCCCCGGCCTGCATTGCCGGGAAGTTATCGTAGTCGATCAGCGCCCTGAGTTTGTCCAGTCCTGCCTGGTAGTCGCCGCTATCATACTTCGTCGGGCCTCCGTCCTGGTAGGTGAGGCCAACGTCCCACGGAAATTCATCTGGACGGATGAAGTTGCGCGAGCGCACCTCAAGGCGATCCAGGTGTAGTTCCAGCGCGATGCGGTCCATGATGCGCTCCATCACTAGCACAGCCTGGGGCCTGCCCGCGCCGCGATAGGGGCTGACAGGTACTTTGTTAGTGTACAAGACACGAAACTCGCTGGCATAGTGTCGCAGGCGGTACGGGCCGGGCAGCGTGCAGGCCGTAATGATGGGAACGATGATGCCGTAGGGCGTATATGCGCCAGTGTCGTGGGTGAAGCTGTCGCGCACGGCCAGCAAGATGCCGTTGTCGTCGAAGGCGTACTCGATCTCGTGTTCCTGGCTGCGCTCCTGGTTTGCAGAGATGAAGTGTTCGCGCCGGTCCTCGATCCACTTGACGGGTCGCCTGAGCTGGATGGCCGCGAAAGGCACCAGCACCTCTTCGGGGTAGAACATCATGATCTTGGTGCCGAAGCCGCCGCCTACGTCTGGGGCTATCACGCGCACCTTGTGTTCGGACAAATGAAAGATGGCGGCCAGGCCGTTGCGAATAGGGATTGGTGCCTGCGTCGAAATCCAGCAGGTCAGCATTCCCTCGTACTCGTCCCAGCGCGCCAGCACGCCGCGGCATTCCATGGGCATCGCCGCGCCGCGATCCATCACAATCTTCTCGCGCATGACGTGCGGCGCATCGGCAAACACGCCGTCGGGGTCTCCGACAGATTGCGCCAGGTGCGCGGCAAGGTTGCCAGCCACATCCTCATGCACGAGCCGACCATGCTCAGCTTCCGCCACCTTCAGGCTATGCACGACCGGCAGCGGCTCGTAGTCCACCTCGATCAGGTCGAGCGCATCCTCGGCGATATAGCGACTTTCCGCCACCACCATCGCCACGGCCTCTCCTACATAGCGCACTATATCCAGCGCGAGGGGAAGCTGCGTGCGCGGCTGCGTCAGCGCCGGATGTGGAACGAGCAGCGGTGATGGCTCCAACACTTCGCCCAGGTCGCTGGCGGTCAGTACGAGATGCACGCCGGGCAGGGCAAGCGCCGCGCCTGTATCGACAGCGCGAATGCGTGCGTGAGCGTGGGGACTGCGCAAGATGGCTGCATGGAGTGTATCGGGCAGTTCGATGTCATCGACATACACCCCTTTGCCGCGCAGCAGGCGCGGATCTTCCAGGCGCTGGACGGGCGCGCCAAACCAGCGGGTCGCCATCAGTCCACCTCCGTCTGCTGTGCCTGTTGCTCCCGCAGGCGTTCAGCCGCCAGCTTGACGGCTGCAACAATGTGCTGATATCCTGTGCAGCGGCAAAGATTGCCGGAGAGCTCGTGACGAATCTGCTCCTCCGTCGGGTCGGGTAGTTTGTGGAGCAGCGCGTGAACGGACATGATAATTCCGGGCGTGCAGAAGCCGCATTGCAGGCCGTGTTTTTCCATAAACGCTTGCTGGATGGGATGAAGTTCGCCCTGCGTCCCTGCCATGCCCTCGATGGTAGTGATCGCCATGCCGTCGGCCTGCACCGCCAGCAGCAGGCAGGAGCGCACCGCGTTCCCGTTATAGAGGATAGTGCAGCAGCCGCACACACCATGTTCGCAACCGACGTGCGTTCCGGTCAGGCGCAGATCGTGCCGCAGGAAGTCCGAGAGGAGCAGGCGCACAGGGACATGCCGCTCATAGCGGTGTCCGTTGACTGTGACTGCAATGTCGCACTCCTCCGCGAATTGCGAAAAATCATCGTCGCGTTCGAACATCATGCCTCTCCATTCTCGTCTTCGTATCGCTCGGCTTGTTCATAGGGCTTGCGACGCGCCCAGGCGGTCCTCAACGCGCGCCGCGTGAACTCAGCCGCAACTTCGCGTCGATAGGCCAGTGTAGCGTGAAAATCGCTCATGTCCTCGCTGACGACATCGCGGGCAACCTGCGCGGCTGCTTCAATGACCTCTTCATCAAGGCGCGAGCCAGTCAATGCCTGTTCGACGGCATGGCCGCGAACGGGCGAACCGGCTACGCCGAGATAGGCAATGCTGGCGGTCATGCACGTGTCATCCGGTGCTGGCGTCAGCACGGCTGCCACACCGGCCAGGGCGTAATCTCCAGAGCGGCGCGCGAACTCCTCGAAGGACCAGCCTGCTCGCTCAGGTATCCAGGGCATGCGTATCTCGGTCAGCATCTCGCCTGGCTCAAGTGAGGTGGTCAGGTATCCTGTGAAAAACTCGCTGGCCGGAATGACTCGCTCGCCGTGAATGCTCTGCGCCAGTACCGCGCCATCCAGACAGGTCAGCAGCGCGGGCAGCTCCGCGGCGGGATCGGCGTGCGCCACGCTGCCTACTACGGTTCCCCGGTTGCGTATCTGCATATGGCCGATGTGCGAGATAACCTCGACCAGCAAAGGATGTTTCTCCCGTACCAGTATAGAATGCTCGATCTGGCTCTGGCGCGCGATAGCGCCGATGGCGAGGTAGTCGCTCTCAGTTTCGATGTAATGTAATTCTGAAAGGTGGTTGATGTCCACAATGTAGCCTGGCCCTGCCAGGCGCATGTTGAGCAGCGGCACAAAGCTCTGGCCGCCGGCCAGCACTTTGCAATCCTCTCCGAACTGATCGAGCAAAGAGAGCGCCTCGTCAAGGATGCGGGGCGCGCAATACTGAAAACGAGGAGGTTTCATCGTTTCGCCTTCTCTCTCCCAAATAGTTGCCTTCACGACGGCGCAAGAATACCAACTAAACTACTCCTGTCGTGCTTTCCTGTCAAGTATTTTGTTCCAGAAAGGCAGTACTAGCCTCGCGCAAGGCGATAGTAAGCATCGCCCTTGTTTCCAGGCTATGGTAAGATGTGCTGTATGGATGAAAATTCTGGGTCGCAAGTTCATCGCAAGGACGGCTATCTGTTTGGTTGGGACGAGACGCCCGCCATTGTCTCTGTCTGGGCAAGTCGGGAAGGTAAGGCTGTCATCTGGCAGCGCGGCCTCGCAGGTGTCACCAGGTCAACGGCGCAATTTCGCCCCTGGCTATTCGCGGCGACGCTTGACGACGTGTCGCACTCGGGCATTTCTCTCGCAATTTCGCCGCCCGATAGCACCTCTCAAGAGCGCGGCGGAATCATGTATCATGAGCTTGATGGCTCGCCGGGGACGTATCGCTACCTGCTGTCCGCGCCTGATGGTCGCGCACTTGAACGGGAGATTACGCGAGGCGCGTCTCGCCGCCTGGGCAGGCAGATCAACAGTATCAACGAGTTGGAAGATGCATACTACCGCGTCGGCCCCGTCGAGCAATATTTGATGCAGAGCGGGCGCGTCTATTTTCGCGGTGTGGCCTACGATGACGTACATCGCCTGCAATTCGACCTGGAGACCACCGCGCTCGATCCCCATCGCGGGCGCATCTTCATGGTCGCCATCCGTGATAGTCGTGGCCTTAACACCACGCTCGACGCGCCGCGCCCGGAGGACGAAGCGCGGCTGATCAGCGACCTCTGCGCGCTTATCCGCGAGCGCGACCCTGATATCCTGGAAAATCACAACTTGTTCGGCTTCGACCTGCCGTTCCTGGAGCAGCGCGCGGCGGCGCATCGCATTCCGCTGCGCCTGGGGCGCGAGGGCGGACCGCTGCTTCTGGAACGGCGCGAAGAGACCTTCGCCATCGGGCCGGAGGCGCGCAAGCGCACGCGCTATAGCCTGGCCGGACGCGAGCTGATCGACACGCTGGATGCCGTGCGCCGCCACGATTTCGTAGTGCGTGACATGCCGAGCCACAGCTTGAAGGATGCCGCGCGTTACTTCGGCATCGCCTCGCCTCAACGTGTCTACATCGAGGGGGCGCAGATCTACGAGACGTATCGACGCGATCCCGAGCGTGTGCGCCAGTACGCGCTGGACGACGTGGCCGAGGTCGATGGTCTTTCGCGCAGGTTGCTCGGCGCACCCTTCGCCCTGGCGAGTATGGCTCCGCGCCGCTACGAACGTCTGGTGTCGGCAGGCCCGGCCATGGGTATTCTTGAGCCAATCCTGGTGCGCGCCTACCTGCATGCCGGTGTCGCGCTGCCCCGGCAATCAGCCGGTTCATCTTCTGAAAATGGGCTGCACGAGGGTGGCGCGCTCCACCTGTTCGCGGAAGGTGTAGCTGAGCACGTCGTCAAGGCAGACGTGGCCTCGCTGTATCCCTCGCTGATGCGCACCTTCCAGATCGGCCCGGCCTGCGACCGCCTGGGCGCGCTGCTCACTATCCTGGGCCAGTTGACCGACCTGCGACTGGCGCACAAGGCGGCGGCGAAGGCCGCCCCGCGCGGCTCGGTCGAGGCCAACCTGCATGATGCGACGCAGGCCGCCATGAAAATCCTGGTGAACTCGGCTTATGGCTACATGGGCGCAGGATCTATGGCGCTCTTCGCCGATAGCCACGCAGCCGGGGAAGTGACGAGGCGCGGGCGTGAGATTCTCGACCAGGTGCTCGATTCGCTGCGGCAGCAAGGTTTGAAGCTCATTGAGGCCGATACCGATGGCGTCTATTTCGCCGTACCTCGCGATTGGACGGAGGAGCAGGAACGCGAACTGGTCGAGCAGGTAGGAACAGAGTTACCAGCGGGCATCCGGCTGGAATACGAGGGACGCTACCGCGCCATGTTCAGTCACGAGGTCAAGAACTATGCCTTGCTCACCTACGGAGGTCAATTGATCGTACGCGGCGTCGCTCTGCGTTCCAGTCGCTCAGAGCCGTTCGGCGAGCGCTTCTTGCGCCAGGCGCTGCTATGCCTGCTGACAAACGATGTTCCCGGACTGCGAAGCGCCTTCCTCGATACGGTTCAGGCTATACGCAGTTGCGCCCTTCCCGCATCGGACATGGCGAGCCGCGTGCGCCTCTCGAAATCGTCGGAGTCCTATCTCACTTCCAGGTCTGCACACAGCGAGGCGCAGTACGAGGCACTGCTGGCTGCCGGGCGCACGCGCTGGTATCCGGGCGAGCGCGTGCGCTTCTATCGCGCTCGCAATAAGTCGTATGTCTGGCTGCCTGATGAAGCGGAGGAGACCCCCATTCGCCCTGGCGAGGATAATGACCTGCTCTCTCCATCGCCGAATGCGCCTGGCGATGGCATAAAACCAGCCGAGCGTCGTGATTACGACATCGATCACTATCTCAATGTGCTCGTCACCTCCTACGCCGGGCGTTTGAAGAAGGGCTTTTCGCCGGAAAGTTTTGGGCAGTTGTTCCGATTAGACTACCAGGAGGGACTCTTTGATCTCCCAGTTGAGGATATCAAGCCAAGATGGATAAAGTGAGTTGTTTTGCGCTGTGCTGTTCTGTGGCAGGTGTTGTAGTTAATGGCTATAGGAAATACTTTTCTCCTTTCATTCTCACCGGATTCCTGTTAGTATAAACAGTACATTACATCGTGTTGCAAATGACCGAAACAAAAGGCGGTAAACGCGCATCGTGGAAACATTTTCGTCATCGGTTTTATGCCCAATCTTCATTAGCCGCACGCCAGAGCGTGAATCGCTCTTCCGGCTCATAGACCGCGTGAGAAATGGAATGGGGCAGGTCGCCCTTGTGTGTGGTGAGGCAGGTATTGGCAAGTCGCGCCTGGTCGCCGAAGCAAAAACCTATGCTGCCGCCCACAATATCCTGCTGTTCCAGGGCAATTGCTTCCAGACGGATCGCTCGTTCCCCTATGCCCCTCTGCTTGATCTCTTCCGCTCCTATTTTGTGAAGTCAGCCTCGCTTCCTGTCGCAGAGCACCTGAAACCATTGCTTTCCGAGCTGTTCCGGCTGCTTCCCGACCTGGAGTTGCTCTTTCCAGACCTGGCGAGGAGTCCTGCGTCGTTCGCATCGTCCTCGACCGATCCCGAACAGGAGAAACGCAGGCTCTTTGCCGTGCTGACTCATTTCTTTACTGAGCAGGCGGCACGGCAGCCGGTGATCTTGATTGTGGAGGATGTGCATTGGTGCGACGACCTCAGCCTGGAATTTCTGCTGCACCTGGCGCGTCAATGCCGGCAATTGCCGCTCCTCCTGCTGGCCACCTATCGCAACGATGAGCTTCATCCACGACTCAGGCAGTGGCTGACCCAATTTGACCGGGAACGCCTGGCACAGGACTTCTCGCTGACACGTCTTTCGCGCGCCGACATTGCCGCCATGCTGCGTGCTATTCTGGATATCGAACTGGAGGTGGATGCTGATCTTCTCGACACGCTCTACATACGCTCTGAAGGCAACCCTTTCTTTGTCGAGGAACTACTCAAATCGCTCACGACGAGCGGTGAGCTAGTGTATGATGATGGAAACTGGAAGCGAGCCGCGCGCCAGTCTCCCGTCCCACGCAGTGTTCAGGAAGCCGTGCAGCAACGGACTGAGTACTTGAGCGCCGATGCGAAGCGACTCTTAACCCTCGCTGCGGTTGCCGGGCGGCGTTTTAATGTCACGTTGCTCCAGGAGGTCATGCACTGCGAGGAAGCCCATCTGCTGGCCCTGCTCAAAGAGGTGATCGCCGCTCAACTGGTTAGTGAAGAGGCCGCAGACCAGTTCGCTTTTCGGCACGCGCTCACCCAGCAGGCCATCTATGCTGAACTGCTAGTGCGAGAGCGCCAGGCATTGCATCGCAGCATCGCCGAAACGCTAGAACGGCTTTCCACATCTTCCCACCTTCGGGAAAAGTACCTGGAAGATCTGGCCTATCATTGCTATCAAGCGGGCATGTGGGAAGAGGCACTGGCTTATTCTCAGGAGGTAGGAGAAAAGGCTCTGAAGCTCTACGCTCAGCAGGCTGCCATCGACCACCTGACACGCGGAGTGGATGCCGCCCGCCAGCTCTCCCAGATGCCGCCGGCACACCTTTACCTGGCACGCGGTCAGGCGTATGAGACACTTGGCGACTTTGGGCTGGCGAGAAGCGATTATGAACAGGCTTTGGAGTCAGCCAGAACATCTCACCAGAGCGAGATGGAGTGGCAGAGTCTTCTGTCACTCGGTTTTCTGTGGACCGGACGCGATTACGAACAGGCAGGCACGTGGTTTCGACAGGCACTGGCGGTGGCCGAGGAGTTGAATGATTTCACGCTGCGCGCTAAAAGTCTCAATCGCCTGGGCAACTGGCTGCAGAACACTGGCCGTATCCAGGAAGGGCTACAGGCACATCAAGAGGCGCTTCGCCTGTTTG
The DNA here is from genome assembly GCA_963731975.1 of uncultured Chloroflexia bacterium. GTDB lineage: Bacteria > Chloroflexota > Ktedonobacteria > Ktedonobacterales > Ktedonobacteraceae > CAVSXS01. Next base: position 1,451,534 of record CAVSXS010000001.1, read on the forward strand.
AAGGGCAACAGAACTTGCAAGGCATGGCCGAAACGCTTGGCATGCTTGGCATGGCCTATTATTTCACCGGCGACCCGGCCACGGCAGTGAAGGATTTCTTTGGGCGAGCCATTGAACTCTTCCGTACGCTCGGCGACAGCCAGAGCCTGTTCGAAATGCTTGCTGCAAGAGCATTAGACTCAGCCCCGGAGACGATTGAATCCACCTACAGCGCGCTGAGGACACGCGATGAGAGTATACAGGATGCTGTAGCAGCATTGCTGCTGGCGCGTCAGACGAATTCACAATCGGGGCAAGCCTTTGTAGAAATGGCCACTTCGCAGGTACTGTCCTCCTGGGGTGAATTTGGTGCGGCGCTGGCACATGCATACGAGGCACAGCGTATCGCAAGAGCCATTGAGCATCCTGAGTGGAACGTAGCTTCCAACGACGCTTTGGGGCAAGTACATCTCTTGATGCTGGAAGCCGACAGGGCGGTATCCTTTTTGGAAGCCGGGTTAGCGGAGGCGCAGAAGCTCGGCTCGATGATCTGGATTCGAAATCTGACATCCTATCTAGGGTTGGCATATATCCTCCGGCGAGAGTTTCCACGCGCAGAAGCGATTCTCAAAACCGTCATACCACGCGAGCAGCCGCCGGGCAACTTTTTTGAGCGGCAGGTGGCGCGCGTCTGGGGCGAGCTTGCGCTGGCACAGGGAGAAGCCCGGGTTGCACTGAACATTGCTGAGCAATTGCTGGTATCCGCGCCTGGCGATATGCGCCCGCAGCCCATCCCGCACCTGCTGGCATTGAAAGGCGAGGCTCTGCTTGCGTTAAAGCGCTTTGAAGAAGCGGCTGAAGCCCTGGAAGACGCCAGAGCGGGCGCGCAGCAGCGTCAAGCTCCATCGATCCTCTGGCGCATCCATCGTTCTTTGGGACAGGTCTACCACCTGCTCAAGCGCGAAGAACAGGCGCAATCAGAGTGGAGTGCGGCCAGGGCCATCATCACGAGGCTCGCCGCGACCATCTATGAACCCGCGCTGCGCGAGCATTTCTCGCAGACAGCCCTGGCTTCTCTCCCACAAGTAAAACCGCTCTCTTCACAGGCGGCTGTCAGCAGTCAGTTTGGCGGACTCTCCTCGCGCGAACGCGAAGTGGCTGTGCTTGTGGCACAGGGCTGCACCAATCGGGAGATTGCCACCTCCCTGGTGGTGAGCGAGCGCACGGCGGAGGCGCATGTCAGCAATATCCTGGGAAAGCTGGGCTTTACCACGCGAGCGCAGATCGCGGCCTGGGCCGTTGAAAAAGGACTGATCGTCACCCGCTAGGTACGTACTATCTTCCTTCCTCAAAAAAGATACGTACCTGTTGCTCCTACATGCTGGTACTTTCCACAATGGCAAGCGAGTCATTTTCCAGCTATACTGCGCTCATATTAAGAACGCCCACACGTGAGCAGTTAAATTAAGAAAGGGAAAAACACTCATGTCAACAACGCACGTAACAACTCAAAAGAAGAGCTTCAATGCTCCAGACGAAATCCGCACGCCCCCAAGCGCCAGAATGGAATTCGTCAATTTCGGCGATATGACCATCGTGAGAATGACCTGTGAGCCTGGTTGGAGGTGGTCAGAGCATATGCGGCCCATCGCCGGTACGGAGACTTGCCAGGGAACGCATTTTACCTACATCGTTTCCGGGCACTTTCGCACGGTAATGGACGATGGCAGGGTGGACGATCTCGGGCCGGGTGATATCGGTATTACCGCACCAGGTCATGACGCCTGGGTCGTCGGCAACGAGCCATGCGTGCTCTTCGACTTCCAGGGCGCGAGCAGGAATGTCTAGCTAAAAGACTAAAAGGCTAACTGCTGGATGGGCGCGTGACCATCCAGCAGGATGAATGGAGCAGCCTGTTCGGGGGCGCGGATGTTGAGACGCCGCAGGTGCGACAAATCGGTGATCTTTCCCCTGCGCCTCGCCTGGATGATTGCATCCGCGCCCACCGGTCCGATGCCTGGGATGCGCAGCAGTTGCGACCGTTTCGCCTTCATGATCTCCAGCGGCGATTGTCGTAAATGCTGCTCTGCCCAGGCGCGCTTAGGGTCGATATCCGTGCGCAGGTTGCCATCACCGAGAAATGACAGATCATCCAGTCCCCAGCCGTAGTCTCGCACAAGGAAACTGGCCTGGTAGAGGCGAAACTCGCGCAGGGGAGCGGTGGCCGAGAGGTTCTCGAAGGGCGTTTGCTCAACCGGGCTAAAGCCGGAGTAATAGGCGAGCGCCAGTCCCGCGTGTCGATACAGGCGCTCGCTGATGGACAAAAGTTCCCTGTCGGTATCGCCTACGGCACCCACCACGAACTGCGTCACGCTGCGCGCCAGCTTTTCGTGTGGGTGGTTCTGCCGCAGCAACTCAGCCCAGCGCAACATCTTCAGCAACTCGTCGCTGAAATCCTTCTTAGGAGCCAGCGAAGTGAGGCGTTCTTGCGTAGGCGCTTCCAGGTTGACCGAAACGCGGTCGGCCAGTTGCATAGCCCTGTACAACTGGTCGATCTGGATGCCCGGCATGATCTTCAAATGGATGTACCCCTGGTAGTCATAGCGCTGGCGGATGATCTCCACAGTATCGATGATCTTGTCCTGCGTGGTCACACTCCCCTTGATGATGCCCGACGAGAGAAAGAGACCATCCACGCGGTTCTCGCGCGAAAGCATATCCAGCGCGCCCGCCACCTCGTCCGGAGAAAACGTCATGCGCTTCGTCCTGCTGCGCCCCGCGCGGAAGGGACAGTAGAAGCAATTGCGCTCGCATGCCGTCGTCAGCATGGTCTTGAGGATGGGCTTTTTGCCCTGTGGAGTCGCAACCTGCGTGATGCAATCCTCCAGGCTGCGTGCCTGAAACGGCGCGCGACGTCGCTCCATCTGGGGCTGATCGCCGGATGGCTCAAACGCGGTGGCCTGGCCCATCAGGGCCAGCTTCGTGATCGTGTCGGGCTGAATCAATGTGAGCATACTACGAGTATACTGAACATAGGTTCTAATGTCAATGCGATATCTTGAAGTCTTGAAGTCTTGAAGTCTTGAAGTCTTGAAGTGCTAGCGGTACTTCATCTCCCCGGCGCGTATAGCGACGCGCAGCCGGTTCTCAACAGGTGCCAGTGGACAGACCCAGCGATCGTTGTAAGCGCATGATGGGTTGTAGGCGTAGTTGAAGTCGAGCGCTATGTGACGCCAATCGCTTTTTCCAGGAGCGGGCAGTGGATGGCTTCCCTTGATGGTATCGAACAGGTAACGCCCTCCGCCATAACTCTCCGAGGGACTGGTAGCATCGCGGAAGGGCAAGAACAGGCCACCACCATAGATATCAAGCCAGTAGAGAGCAAGGGTCGCGGGTTCGCCTCCGATCATAAAGTGGACCTGGCCAACCGTCGTCATGCTCATCGACTCACCGGCGTTCATCGTGATGTTTTGGCGTGTTGCCTCGACCGTCGTATCGACCTCGACCTCGAAGCGCATGGCAGGATTATAAGGGAAGTAGCGCAGCCCCTTGAAGTGTTGCCGCTGATCCTGGTCGAGTGCGCTCTGTGGGTGATGCAGAAAGAGGGCATCGCGGCCAGCTCGAAAGCGACTGAGAATCGTCTCGTCATACTCACCCTCCATCGTAGCAAGCTCTCGCTCTTGATAGAGGGTAGCGACGCGACACCGGTAGTCGTACAGGTCAATGTATTCAGATTCAGACATGGGTCTTGTTCCTCGCGTGATTTCAGAGACGTTCCGGCCATAAGGCAAGGTTCAAATGAACGTGACAAGTGCTCGTCACCAGAAAAACTCCGCTCTGTCATGCTGAGCGCAGCGAAGCATCTCTGTGTCCAGCCAGCGAGATGCTTCGCTGCGTTCAGCATGACAGGGTGCGATGGTGCAAACTGTCAAGGACTTTTCTTCAGAAGTGAACCAAGCCTAAGCTTTCTATTAGTCTTACGCGAGAACGTTTCGTTACAAGCGGAGCGAATGCCAGCTGCCTGGAATCTCTTTCCCTCCATATCGCCAGATGCGCAGATGTGCGCTTGCATTGACAGAGTGAGCTATTTACCCATACAATGAGCATAATCTTCCACCATCTATCCAATAGACATGCCTGGACGGGTAATCGACGAAAATGCCGAACTGGCGGATGCGAAGGCGTGGCCCCATATCGTAAAAACCCTGCTGTTAGGCCAAAACGTACAGCGTCTGGTCGGGCACGCCGACTCGCGCCCAATTGGTCTCTACGGCCGGCGCAAGCGCAAGATTACCAGGAACATAGTGGAAGGGATCAGCATCTGATTGTGGCTAATGAAACGTTGCTGCAATATTGCTTGACAAATTAACAACGTTGCTGCATAATTGTGACTCAGGGATTTTGATAGGAGTTGCAATGAGTCGCGAAACAGAAATCGGAAAATATCTCGCCACCCTTAGGGAGCAGGCGAAATTGAAACAGAGCGAGCTGGCAAAAAAGCTCCAATGGAGTGCGGCGGTTCTCTCCCGCGTTGAAAGTGGAGAACGCTCCACCTCGGACGACGAACTCGACATCATATTGCAGGGCATCGATACGCCCGAAGCGCTAAGGGCCAAAGACATCCTCAAGCGCACGTGGCGCATTCTGCCCACGCCAGCGTTGGCCGACCCAGATGTCGATCTTCTCTGGGAGGCGGAACAGGCTGCTCAGAATGTCCGCGCCTTGGCGGACAAGCCGGACGTGAAGCAGTTCTTCGAGCGTCGGCTTGTCCGCTACGAGGAAGAGCTGTCAGTCGCGGCGGCGCTGGTCAGGGACAAGCGCTATCGAGTCGCCTTCATTGGCACCATCGCGGTGGGGAAATCAACTGCGATTTGCCGCGCGGAGGGTCTCGAAATTCCAAGCGATAAGGGAATGCCCAAGGCGGTATTGGAAACCGGCGCGGGCGGCATTACGATCTGCGAGGTGCATATTCGCCGGGGTCCGGAATACGGCATGATCATTGAGCCCTGCACGGAAAATGAGATTCGCAGGTACGTGTCCGATTTTGCTAATTTCCTGTTGAATCCGTCGCAGCCCGCGCAATCCGCAGAGGAAGCGGAAGGCGACTCCGGCTCGCCCGGAATCTCGCGCGAAGTCGAAAGGGCGCTTCGTAGTATGACCGGCCTGCGCCGCAAACGTGCCGAAAAGAAGGCGGATGGAAGTGTCATCTCGGCAGTCGATGAAGCCCGCTTACTTGCCGCAGACGCAGCCGACGCGAAAGCCCTGTCAGTCGAGATTCTGGCGCGCATGGAATTGCACAAACGGGATCGCCGGGACATCTGGTATTCCGCTGAAAACTCCGCGAAACCAGCGCTGGAGTGGCTTCAAGAACTATTCGAGCGTGTGAACAACGGTCGTCATCCTGAATTCACTTTGCCGCAGCGGATCGAGCTTGTATTGCCGACCGCCGTGCTCGGCGAGGAGTTATTATCGGTCACGCTGATTGATACCCTGGGCATCGACGACATAGTCGAGCGGGCCGATCTCGTACAGCATTTCGATGATCCGCATACGGTCGTGGTGCTCTGCACAGGCTTCAGCGAAGCCCCCTCGACATCCGTGCGCCAGTTGCTGACGCATGCCAAGGAAGGTGGTGTGCGCACGTTGAAAAGTAATGTTGCAATCCTGGCTCTTCCCAGACCCGGCGACGCCCTGGCCATGAAGGATAACGGTTATCCGGTTCAAACGGCCACTGAGGGTTATGAACTCAAGGCCGACGAAGTCCAGTTGAAACTGCACCCCCTCGGGCTCACGAGTCTGCCTGTAGAATTCTTCAACGCGGCTGAAGACGCGCCGGGGGTTTTACGCTCCTTCCTCAGCAGCCGCATCGATACGGTTCGTGAATTTCACCGCAATCTCTTGAGCGAAATCATTCGAGGAGCGAACGCCCTACTAGCGAACTACGGAGAAGAGCAGGCTCGCGAAGTCATGATGGCTGCCGGGCGTAGCCTGACAACCTGGCTCGATCACAACGCCGAGATCGTTTCGGTACCCACGGTCCATGTGCAAGATAGCCTGCGCACGGCGGTACTGTCTGCACATCCAAGGTCGGTATATGCCGCCGTGATCCGCGACGGCGAATGGCAACACCTTAACTATGCGCACCAGCTTAGTCACGGTGCGCGGCGAATTGCCACGCAGATGACAGAGTCCAAGCTGCGTGACTTTCAGAAGATCGCCAAGAATTTATTGGACAATGATCAGTTCGAGGAGGCACGCGACCTGGTGCAGCAAGCTGTGCGAATCCTGGATGGCGGCTTTGACAGCCTCGTCCGCAAGGCCCAATTGGTTGGACAGAGCATCCATGCCGACGAAATGCGCGGAGACGCGACTTTTTGGCAAAAGCTTGGACAGGAGTGGGGCCGTGGCAGCGGATACCGGGATCGCATCAACCGACACAATCAGAAATGGTTCATGGAAGGACATCAGGGAGCCGCTGACAGGCGGGTCATCAAGCTAGTGCAAGAAGAGTGGGTTGCCGCTGTTTCGTCCGTTCGAGAACTGCTGACACAGGAATAACGGGTAAAAGGTTAGGAAAGGGTCAAATGTAACGTAGTAAATCAGGTTATGGTGTTGTAGAAACCTATTCTATCAGTTTCATTGTGCAAACGGTCGTTTGCACAATGACGAAATTATTCTGTTTATAGGGTTTTACATATCCCTCCGAAACGATGTACATCATTTCGGGGGGATATACAAAAAAACCCTATTGCATCGAGAAAGCACTGATCCCTGCCAGAAGCCCTCTTGTGGGGATTAGTCTCTTTCCAAAATATAACAAATTGCTTTGTGATAGGATTTTACAGACATCCTAGTCCTACCTCGTTAGGGGAAGCCAACGTGCGCAAAACCATCGGCGATGTGCAGCAGTTCCGCGATGAGCGCGAGGCGGCCTTGCTCTCCTATGAGCAAGCCTTGAGCCTGTTCCGCCAGGTCGGCGACCGCTTAGGGGAAGCCAACGTCAGTCTTGCCCTGGGATTGCTCAAATTTGAAGAGGATAATTCTGAGCAGGCTTTCCAGCTTGTGGACTATGCCTACCAGCTCTATAAAGCTATCGGCGATGGTTACAGCCAGGCACGCCTCCTGTATTATCGCTCACAGATGTACGAGACTATGCAGGAATGCTCCCCTGCCATCGCTGATGTGGAGACCGCGCTTGCCCTGGCGACGGCGCTTCAACTGCCTTTCGTGGAGCTATTCGAGCAACGCCTGCATGACCTGCGCGAGCAATGCGGCCAGGGCTGAGTCTCCGGGCAGCGTTCAACCTTGCGATTGCCATTTCCCCTATGTCATACTGTAGGTAACCATAACTCGCTACGTTGGGTATTCGTTCGTAGGGACGCGATTATGGAGTTTACGAATGCCCAACATATTTTGTTAAGGCATGGTTCAAATGAACTTGATAGGCGCTCGTCGCCAGAAAAGCTCCGCCCTGTCATGCTGAGCGCAGCGAAGCATCTCTGTGCCCAGCTAGAGATGCTTCGCTGCGCTCAGCATGACAGTTTGCACCATCGTACACTGTCATGGACTTTTCTTCAGAATTGAACCATGCCTAAAACTCATAATCGCATCCCTACCGGGCTGTCAAGTTTCACATGATCTGTGAAATGTAGTGGCGCCCCTCGCGGGTGCCAGGGGTGAGGTTCATTCATGCGAATCGGCGTCGGGCTGCCATCAGGACTGCCTGGCATGAGCCAGCAGCTAGTGTTGGAGTGGGCGCGCCAGGCCGACGCGGGGCCGTTCTCCAGCCTGGGGGTGATCGACCGCCTCGTCTACGACAGCTACGACCCGCTTATGACGCTGGCAGCCGCAGCCGGGGTCACGTCGCGTGTGACGCTGGCAACCATCATCGTGACCGGCCCGCTGCACAACGACGCGCTGCTGGCGAAGATGACCGCCACGCTTGACGCGCTCTGCGGTGGGCGGCTGGTGCTTGGTCTGGCGATTGGCGCACGCAAGGAAGACTACGAGGCGGCAGGCGTCGATTACCGGATGCGCGGCAGGCGGCTCAGCGAGCAATTGGTGACGCTGCGCGACCTGTGGGAAGAAGGGCAGATCAGCCCTCGCACGACTCGCCCACGCGGACCAGACCTGCTCGTGGGCGGCCTGAGCGATCGCGGGTTCGGGCGCATGGCGCGCTCCGCCGATGGCTATGTGCATGGCGGCGGCCCGCCGCGTTCCTTCTCGCGAGCGGCGGACAAGGCGCGGGCGGCGTGGAGAGATATGGGGCGTCCCGGCCAGCCCAGGCTGTGGGCGCAGGCGTATTTCGCGCTGGGCGAGGGCGCTGCTGACGAAGCGAGCGTTGAGGCTGGACGCCGCACGATGCGCGACTACTACGCCTTCCTCGGCCCCTTCGCCGAGCGTATCGCCTCAGAGCTACTTACTACACCGCAGGCCATTGCTCAGTTCGCGCGCGGCTATGAAGAAGCAGGGTGCGACGAGCTGGTCTTGTTCCCGGCGCTGGCGGATATTGAGCAACTGCATCGCCTGGCTGACGTGTTAATCGGCCTGGGCAGGAGCGCGCCATGAATATAGCAATCCTGGGCGGCGGTCCTGCCGGGCTGTATAGTGGCCTGCTCATCAAAAAGGCCAATCCATCCCACGAGATTAGCCTGTTCGAACGCAACGCCGCCGACGTGACGTATGGCTGGGGCGTGGTCTTCTCCGACCGCACACTTGCCTCTTTCCAGCGCGCCGATTTCGCCTCTTACGAGCGCATAGCTGACAGGTTCGTGATCTGGGACGCCATCGACGTGTACTATCGTGGTGAGGTGATACGCTGCGGCGGGCATGTCATCTCCGGCATTGCGCGAAAAACGCTGCTCAACATCCTGCAAGGTCGCTGCCGGGAACTGGGCGTCGCGCTGCATTTCGGCCAGGAGATCAGCGACCCGGAGGAACTCGCTTCGTTCGATCTGGTCATCGCGGCGGACGGCGTCAACAGTGTTGCACGCCAGGTGTATGCAGAGCAGTTCCAACCCTCAATCACGCCGGGCAACGCGAAGTATATCTGGCTGGGCGTGGAGAAGGTGCTGGACGCCTTCACCTTCATCTTCCAGCAAAACGAGCACGGCCTGTTCCAGGTGCATGCCTACCCGTTCAGCGGCACAACCAGCACGATCTTGATCGAGTGCGACGAAACGACATGGCACAACGCCGGGTTGAGCGGGATGAGCGAGGAACAGAGCCTGGACTATTGCCAGGACTTGCTCAGCAGCTTTCTGGGCGGTGCGCGCCTGCTCTCCAACAACTCGAAGTGGATCAGCTTCCCGGCGCTCAAGACGAAACACTGGCGATACGGGAACATGGTGCTGCTGGGTGATGCCGCGCACACCGCGCACTTCTCGATAGGGTCGGGAACGAAGCTGGCGATGGAGGATGCCATAGCGCTGGCGGGCGCGTTGGAGCAGCACGCCGGCGTGGAGAACGCGCTCAACGCCTACGAGCTTGAGCGCAGGCCCATCATCGAAGTATTCCAGCGCGCGGCAGCCGACAGCCAGGCATATTTCGAGACCACGCGGCGCTATCTTGGCCTGGAACCTACCCCGTTCGCCTTCCAACTGCTGACGCGCAGCGGGCGCATCACCTATGACGACCTGCGTTTCCGCGACGTGCGTTTCGGCGAAATGGTGGATCGCTGGTTCAGCCATAGCGCAAATATGAATACGAGCGCTTCGGAGTCTTCGAAGTCTTCGAAGCTACCTGCACTTTCTGGCGCTACCGGAGCCATTTTCGCACCATCACCCATGTTTACGCCCTATCGTTTGCGCGACCTGATCCTGCCAAACCGGCTTGCTTCGTCGCTCGATGTGCTGGCCGGAGATGTGTCCAGGCGTGATGGTATACCAGGCGAGATCTATCGAGAGCGCGCCGTCACGCTTGCGCGGAGGGGGATCGGCTTGCTGCTTACCGGTCGTGTCGCAGTTTCTGCGGAGGGTCGTATCTCGCCTGGTTGCCTGGGAATCTACGACCGGGAGCAGATTGCTGCCTGGGGCTATCTTGCCGAGCAGATTCACGCGCATACCAACGCGAAGCTCGCTCTGCAACTGAACCACGCAGGGCGCCGGGGAGCGACGCGCCCGCGCTCTGAGGGTGTTGATCGGCCACTGCGCGAGGGCGGCTGGTCGCTGCTCTCCGCCTCTGCCATCCCGTACAGTTCGTCCGGCCAGGTGCCGAAGGCGATGGGTGCAGGCGATATGGAGCGCGTGCGCCAGGAATTTGTGCGCGCAGCGCAGTTCGCACGCGACGCTGGATTCGATATGCTGCAACTCAACATGGCGCATGGCTACCTGCTGGCGAGCTTCCTGTCGCCGCTCACCAACCGGCGCGACGATGACTACGGAGGCAGCCTGACTAACCGCGCGCGTTTCCCGCTGGAGATCATGGAGACGGTGCGCGCCATCTGGCCGCGGGAGAAGCCATGCTCGGTCGCGCTCTCGACCAGCGACTGCGTCAATGGCGGTTTGACCACGGTCGAAGCTGTCGAAATTGCCGGTATGTTGAGCGCGCACGGGTGTGATATCATCCAGGTAGAGGTTGGCCAGACCGCGCCTGAGAGCGAACCTACCTATGGTCGTGGTTACCTGACCCCGTACAGCGAGCGTATCCGCAACGAGGCAGGTATGCCAACCATCGTCGGCGGCTATCTCACCAACAGCAACGAGATCAATACCATCCTGGCCGCCGGGCGCGCCGACCTGTGCATAGTTGACTCGTACCATTTGTAGGGACGCGATTATGCACATTGACAAATTCATGCTGACGTAAGTCGTAGTGCTCTGTCAAGCTTCAACTGGCGGTTCGAAATCTCATCTGTAAAGACCGATTAATTTCACGTAGGAGCCGATTTATCGCGCTCAGGCAGCCCATTTATGGGCGCGAAAGCCAGCCCGCAACGGGGGTGAGCACGTCTGACAATCCATCTCGCGCCCATAAATGGGCTGCCTGAGCGCGATAAATCGGCTCCTACGATGGAAGAATCGCCTACGAGGGAGAGGATCGCTTGCCACATGAAACTTGACAATGTACCACGTAATAGCGCTATTTTTATTTGGAGGTAGAACGTATGGCAAAACGGGTCATTCTTCCGCTTGAGGGAAAACGCGCCATTGTGACGGGCGCGGGACGCGGCATCGGGCGCAGCATCGCGCTGGCGCTGGCAAAAGCAGGTGCAGATGTGGGCATCACGGCCCGCACGTGGGAAGAACTCAACGAGGTAGGGATGGAGATTAACGGCACCTATGGCAGGCACTCCACATCGATTACCTGCGACGTAACCAATCCCGAAGAGGTGCAGGAGATGGCGGAAGCGCTGATCGGCAGCCTGGGCGGCGTCGATATCCTGGTCAATAACGCCGGTAACGCCGGATCGCACAAGTTTTTGAATCACCCTGACGAGCTTTGGCATCGCATGATCGACATCAACCTGAACAGCGTCTACTACGTGACCAAAGCGGTGCTGCCAACACTGGTCGAGCAGCGTCACGGGCGTATCATCACCATCGCCTCTATCGCCTCGCGCGTCGGCGGCAGCTACATCGCCGCATACACCGCCGCCAAGCACGGCGTGCTCGGCCTGACGCGCGCCCTGGCAACCGAGATGCTGCCCTACAACATTACAGTCAACGCCATCTGTCCTGGCTATGTCGATACCCCCATGACCGATAGCAGCGTTGCCAATATTTCCGCGAGAACAGGCATGAGCGCGGAGGTCGCGCGCGAAACGCTGACGCGAACCAGCCCGCAGCACCGCCTGATCGAGTCCGACGAGATCGCCGCCATCGCCCTGTTCCTGGCGCAAGACAGCAGCAAGGGCATCACCGGCCAGGCCATCAACATCGACGGCGGCGGCGTCATGTCCTGATAAAATGTAGTGGCACCCCTCGCGGGTGCCATCTGCGGGGTGCTGCGGGCGGCGGGTGCCATCTGCGGCGGGTGCCACATGCCCCTGCTGAATTTCGCCTGAAGGAGGTCGCACAATGGCGTATGATTTTCTTTACGATGTGGACGATGGTGTAGCGACCATCACGCTCAACCGGCCCGACGTGATGAACGCCTTGACGTTTGAAATCTACGCGCAACTGCAGGACCTGTTCGCCGCGCTGCGCAGCGATGACAGCGTGCGCGTCGTCATTCTCACCGGAGCGGGTGACAACTTCTGCTCCGGTGGCGATGTACATACGATCATCGGAGAGCTATTTCAGCGCGACATGCAGGGACATCTCGAATTTACGCGCATGACGGGCGCGGTCGTCCACAATATGCGCCTGCTCGATAAGCCCATCATCGCCGCGCTCGACGGCATGACGGCAGGCGCGGGTGCTGTTCTCGCGCTGGCGTCCGACCTGCGCATCGCTTCGCAACGCGCGCGTTTCGCCTTCCTCTTCACGAAGGTCGGCCTGACGGGGGCGGACATGGGCGCGGGCTACCTGCTGCCGCGCATCGTCGGCCTGGGGCGCGCCTCCGAACTGCTGCTGCTGGGAGACACCATCGACGTTGCGACAGCCGAACGCTACGGGCTGGTCAATCGCGTCGTACCCCACGAAGAACTGCTGCCCGCGGCGCGCCAGTGGGCGAAGCGCCTGGCCAGCGGCCCTACCCTGGCGATCTGCATGACCAAATCCATGCTCAACCACGAACTCAGCATGGATCTGGCATCAGCTATCGAGGCCGAAGCGCAGGCGCAAGCTCTCATGCTGATGGGCGACGATCACCGCGCATTTTATGAGAAGTTCAAAGCGCGCCAGCAGCGTTCATGATAGAATGTTCGTAAGAACGGTGAAGAGGCTACTATGGAAAAACATATCATCAATCCGTCGTCGCTGGCACGCCCGGTCGGCTTCAGTCACGGCATCCTGACGAGCGGCGGGCGGCTGCTCTTCCTGGCAGGCCAGACCGGCAGCGATGCCGGGGGACGCATTCTCGCGCCGGGCAACCTGGTGGCGCAGTACGAGCAGATCCTGCGCAACTTGCAGACGGTTGTCGAGGAGGCGGGAGGCACAATGCAGCACATTACAAAGCTCAATATTTTCGTGCGCAGCCGCGACGACTATCTCGCGCATCGCAGGGAGTTGGGGCTGACGCATCGCTCCTTCTTCGGCGCGTACTACCCGGCCATGGCGTTGTTTGAGATTTCGCGCCTGTTACAGGACGACGCATTGATCGAGATAGAAGGTCTGGCGGTCATCGAATAGAGGGAAAACCCATGGACTTTGCATTGACTCCCACGCAGCAGCGCGTGCAGGCCGAGGCGCGCCGTTTCGCCGAACAGGAGATCGCGCCCATCTCGCGCGAAGCTGACGAGCAGGGTATCTTCCCGCTGCACCTCGTCAGGCGCATGGGCGAGCTGGGCTTCCTGGGCGGGCCGCTTGACCCGGCTTATGGCGGCTCCGGCATGGACTTTGTCAGCTACGCGCTGCTCTGTGAAGAGCTGGGGCGCGTCGATTCGTCCGTGCGTGGTTTCCTGACCGTGCATACCAGCCTGGTCTCGCTATGCATCCAGCAATGGGGAAACGAGCAGCAGAAGCGCGCCTACCTGCCCCGCCTGGCGAGTGGTGAGTGGATCGGCTGCTACGCGCTGACCGAGCCGGAAGCCGGCTCAGACGTCGCCAGCATGGAGACGAGCGCTACGGAGGAAGGGGGCGACTTCATTCTCAACGGCGAAAAAATCTGGATTACCAACGGCGCCAGCGCGAAGCTGGCTATCGTCTTCGCCAGCATGGATCGCGCGCTGCGGCACCGGGGCATCTGCGCCTTCCTGGTCGAGACCGGCACTCCTGGCTTTGTCCGCGAGCGGATGCCGGGCAAAGAACTCGGCCATCGCGCTTCTGAGCACGTACATATCAGCTTGCAGGCGTGCCGCGTGCCGAAGAGCGCGCTGCTGGGTAAAGCGGGCGAGGGCTTCAAGATCGCCATGTCCGCGCTGGATCGCGGGCGATTGGGCGTTGCGGCGGGCGCGGTCGGCGTGGCGCAGGCGTGCCTGGATGCGTGTGTTGCCTTCAGCAGGCAGCGCCGCCAGTTCGGGCAGCGTATCGCCGACTTCGAGATGATCCAGGCCACGCTGGCCGATATGGCCGCCGATGTCGAGGCGGCGCGGCTGCTGGTGTACCGCGCTGCATGGGCTATAGACCTGGGCCAGCCCTCGACGAAGGCCACCTCCATCGCCAAGCTGTTCGCAACCGAGGCAGCCATGCGCGCCGCGTCCCAGGCGGTGCTGCTGCACGGCAATCGCGGCTACTCCAACGAATTTCCGGTCGAACGCTATTACCGGGATATCAAAGGCTTGCAGATTTACGAAGGAACCAGCCACATCCAGCGCGTCATTATCGCGCGCGAACTGGTCGGCAGAGATACACACTCGTAACCCGTCATGCTTCAAGTGACCTGCGAAATGTAGTGGCACCCCTCGCGGGTGCCAGGGTAGCATAACCAGACAATGTAGTGGCACCCCTCGCGGGTGCCAGGGTAGCATAGCCAGACAATGTAGTGGCACCCCTCGCGGGTGCCAGGTTCACTGCATAGGAGGAGGAAATACCATGAGTGCCTATTCAGCCCATATTGATACCTTCGCGCGCGACAATCTACCCCCGCGCGACCAGTGGCCCGACCTGATCTATATCATTCCAGAAGTCCACTATCCCGACCGTATGAATTGTATGGTGGAACTATTGGATGAGAACGTCCGCAAGGGATATGGGGACCGCCCTGCGATTTACAGCGCCGAGGGCGTGCTGAGCTACGCACAGTTGCAGGCACAGGTTGACAGGCTGGCCCACGTCTTGACGCACGATATGGGACTTGTTCCCGGCAATCGCGTCCTGCTGCGCAGCGCCAACAACGCCATGCTCGCCATCTGCTGGTGCGCCGTTGCCAAAGCCGGGCTGATTGTGGTAGCAACCATGCCGCTGCTGCGCGAAAAGGAACTGGTCGACATTATCGAGAAGGCGCAGATCAGCGCCGCAATCTGCGACCGGCGGCTGGATGCCGAACTACAAGCCGCGCAGCGCCGCTGCCCGGTGCTCCAGCAGATCGTCTATTTCAACGATACTGCTCCTGATGGACTTGAAACGCGCATGGCGGCCTGGAACGAGCCGTTCAGCGCGGTAGACACCTCCGCCGATGATACGGTACTGATCGCCTTCACCTCCGGCTCGACAGGTCAGCCGAAAGCGACTATGCACTTTCACCGCGATATCCTGGCGGCCTGCGATTGCTTCCCCAAATCGATCCTGCACATGACAGCCGGCGACATCTGCATCGGGACACCCCCGCTGGCCTTTACCTTCGGACTGGGCGCGCTGCTGCTCTTCTCGATGCGCGTGGGTGGCGCAACCGTGTTGTTGGAGCAGTTGACGCCCGAAAGCCTGCTTGCAGCCGCCAGTGCCTACCACGCCACCCTGCTCTGGTCCTCACCGGTCTTCTATCGCCAGATGGCGCATTTATCCAGCAAGTTTGATCTCTCTTCATTGCAGCAGAGCGTCTCCGCGGGTGAGGCCCTACCGGTCTCGACGCGCGCGATGTGGCGCGAGGCAACCGGCCAGGAGATTGTGGACGGCATCGGCTCAACCGAAATGCTGCATATCTTCATCGCCTCGGCGGGCAGCGACGTGCGCCCTGGCGCTACAGGCAAGCCGATACCGGGCTATCAAGCATGTATCATCGACGAACAAGGGCAACAGTTGCCACCCGGAGCCGTCGGTCGGCTAGCAGTCAAGGGGCCAACCGGCTGCCGCTACCTGGCCGATGAACGCCAGCGCGCCTACGTCCAGAATGGCTGGAACCTGACCGGAGATGCTTATCTGTTAGACGAAGATGGCTATTTCTGGTTCCAGGCGCGCACTGATGATATGATTATTACGGCGGGCTATAACGTAGCCGGGCCAGAGGTGGAAGGTGCTCTGCTCATGCATCCGACCGTGGCGGAGTGCGCCGTCATTGGCGCGCCCGATCCAGAACGCGGCACGATCATCAAAGCATTCGTGGTGCTTAGACCAGGCTACACCGGCGATGCCGCGCTGGCAAAAACGTTGCAGGACTTCGTCAAACAACAGATCGCGCCCTATAAATACCCACGCGCCATCGAGTTCTGCGATGCACTGCCGCGCGCCGGTACAGGGAAAGTCCAGCGTTACCGGCTGCGTCAGCAGAGTAAGGATGCTATCAATCCGTTCACTGGCTGAACATCAAGGATCGAGCAGGTACCGATCTAATGGAATTGAAGGGGACTCTTCATGGATCAAGCAATCAAGAAACAGGCGCTTCGTACTTTCACATATGGCCTCTACGCCGTGTCGTGCGCCGAGGGCGGCCAGGTCAATATCTTCACGGCCAACTGGCTCACCCAGGTGTCGTTCGACCCACCCATGCTGGTGATCTCGGTCGAGAACGACTCGAAATCGCTGCCGATGATCCTGCGCAGCCGCGCATTCACCGTGAATGTGCTGCGTTCGGGAGAGCGGGAACTGGCTGGCAGGCTGGGTAAGTCAGCCATCCAGCATCCCGACAAGCTCGAAGGCCTCGCCTACGATCTGGGCGCGAACGGCTGCCCCATCCTGCGCGACGCGCTGGCGTGGGTCGCCTGCGAGGTGCGGCACACAACCGAGGCGGGCGACTCGACGCTGATCGTCGCAGAAGTCGTTGATGTGGGTATGCTGAACGAGGGGCAGCCGCTCACGATGGCCGAAGCTGGCTTCCGGCACGCGGGATAGGCATGGCGTGTGCTAAGATATACGTAGTACGCCATGAATAAAGGAGCTATCCCCATGCTGAACGGAAGCGGCTTTTCCGTCGATACTGCACCCTTCGATCCTACCTGTCCATTCTGCCTGCGCAGCGAAATCGCGCATATCCTGCGCGAAACTCCCCGCTTCCTACTCGCTGCCGACCACGCGCCGATGGTTGAAGGGCACCTGCTCATCATCCCCAAAGCTCACTATACCTGCTACGGTGATGTGCCTGCTCAACTGGACGATGGGCTATTCGAGCTAAAAGAGCTGGTTCGCGGCTTTTTCAACCGCTACTACGACCCACCCGTCTTCTGGGAGCACGGCATCTTCCGCCAGACGGTCTTTCATGCCCATCTGCATTGCTTTCCCTGGGGCAGCATGGCCTACGATGTAAGCGACGGGCTGCATAGCGCCATCATTACCTCGCAGGAAGATATTCGACGGTGGCACGCCGTGCATGGTCATTACTTCTACCTGGAAGACGGACAAAGGGCGTTGATCTTTCCACCCGACATGCAGCGCTATTCGCGCATCATCAGGAATGTCTTCATGCATGGAATGACACTGCGCGGCGTGAAACCTGAGCTGCGCCCACCGGAACAGCGCATACAGGAAGGCGTCCCATTAATTGCGGCGCTCACAGATAAGTGGAATCAATTCACACAGCAAGGAGCACACTATGCCAACGAGTCCGGTACGCGATGAGTACATCATCGCCGGAGACCTGACCTTTCACTACGTCCAATGGGGAGAACACGGAGAACGGGGCGCTTCGCTGCTTTGCGTGCATGGCATCACTGCCAACGCCTATACATTTCAGGCGCTGGCCGATGACCTGTCACGCGATCACGCGGTGATCGCCTACGACCTGCGCGGGCGCGGCGATAGCGACAAGCCAGAGAGCGGCTACAGTCTGGCTATTCATGCAGCAGACCTGGCCGAGTTGATCGACGCCTTCGAGCTTGAGCGGCCCGTGATCGTCGGTCACTCGCTGGGTGCGATGATCGGCGTCTATTTCGCCGCGCACTACCCGCAAAAGCTGAGCAAGCTTGTGTTGATCGACGGGGGCGGCTACCTGCCCTGGCGCACCATCGAAGAACAGCCCGCCTGGCTGACCGCTTCAATTGGCCGCCTGGGAACGCCTGTCCCGTCCTTCGAGGAATACATCCAGCGCTTGAAGATGGCTCCATTTCTTGGCCCGTACTGGAACGAGTATACCGATATCTACTTTGCGCATGACGTATTTCATCAGCCCGATGGCTCTGTCATCTCAAAAGGCGACCCGGCAGGCGTGCGCGAGGATCAGGTTGGCATTCAAGATTGGCAGCCGCATGCCCTCTTCCCTGAAATTCAAGTGCCAACGCTGCTGATACGCGCCGGGCAGGGTCTCTTCACCTCGAACGATCAACTGCTTCCCGAATCTGAAGTCGCGGTCATGCAGCAATCAATCAAGGATATGCGGTACGTCAATTTTCCTTCGCTCAATCACTACACCGTGGTTTTCGGGCTTGATCCTGACGTGGCGCGGGTCATTGATGCATTCGTAAAGGAGGTATAGACTATGACTATAAGAAGAGTGGGCGTTATCGGCTGCGGTCTGATGGGAGGCGGCATTGCTCAGACATGCGCGCAGTCCGGGTACGAGGTCGTCGTGCGCGAGGTCAGCCAGCCGTTGCTCGACAAAGGATTGGCGCGCATTTACAGCGCGTGGGATATGATGGCGAGCAAGGGCAAGCTCACACAGGGGCAGGCCGAAGAGAACCGGACACACCTGCATGGGACGCTTGAACTGGCTGACATGGCGGACTGCGACCTGGTGATCGAAGCAGTCATCGAGAACATGGAGGAGAAGCTGCGCCTCTTTCCGGCGCTCGATCATATCCTGAAGCCGGACGCGCTGCTACTGACCAACACTTCGTCGCTCAATGTGACGCAAATGGGCGCGGTCACGAAGCGCCCCGACAAGGTGTGCGGGCTTCATTTCTTCAATCCAGCGCCCGTGATGAAACTGGTCGAGATCGTGCGCACCATCTCTACTTCAGACGAGACGATTGAGGATGTACGCGAGTTCGCGCTGTCGCTCGGCAAGGCGCCTGTGCTGGCAAAGGACAGCGCCGGGTTCATCGTCAATTTCCTGCTCATTCCCTACCTGCTGGCCGCTATACGCATGTTGGAGAACGGCATGGCGAGCCGCGACGACATCGATACCGCCATGCGGCTCGGTTGTGGCTACCCGATGGGTCCGTTTACGCTGCTCGACTACGTCGGCCTCGATACGACCATGTGGGCCGCCGAGGCCATCTACGACGAATACAAAGACCCGCTTTACGCGCCGCCGCCGCTGCTGCGCCGCATGGTGCAATCGGGCATGTATGGCAAGAAAAGCGGCCAGGGATTCTACGATTACCGCTAAACGCACTATACATCTCGTGAGGCTTTTCTATGACTCCAGTTCGTCACGCTCTCGCTTGAGAAGTAACTTCGCCCAGGCCAGAGCGTGCGAGTTGGCAAATGGTGCGTTCCAGGTATACGGCTGATCGTGATCGCCACCCTCGCCGGTTTCCACTTCCAGGCGTCTCACCTCGATCCAGCTCACGCGATGTTTATCGTAGAGTTGATCGACGGTCAGGGCAGTTGACTGCAATCCCAGATTTTCCCGGCTCAGCATAACATCCATCTGCTCGGCTGAAGTTGAAAGAAACACCCGGATGCACGTCTTCGGCATACTTCGATACAGATCCAATAAGCCTAGCACTGGATGGAGCGAGCTCAGCAGGCTCGATTTCCAGCGCCACGCGCTCAATTTACTGTCATATAAAGCGACTCGATAGTAGATCATGTAACACTGCATCCTTCCATAAGGACAGCCGACAGGGATGAGAGTTATCTCACGCTACATGGACGCTCCTTCACTACATTTTTTCCAGATGACATCGTTAAAGATGCAGTATCTTCCTATCGCTACAAGTAGGTCATGACAGACTCGACAAACCCTCGTGTGCTTGCGCTGCCGCCCTGGTCGCGCGTGAGGCAACCTCCTTCGTGATAGACACGGGTGAGCGCCCGTTCAAGCCGCCGGGCCTGCTCCGCACAGTTGAGGTAGTCCAGCAGCATCGCTCCGCTCAGCAGCATAGCCGTTGGATTGATGGTATGCTGACCAGCGAGATCGGGAGCCGAGCCATGCACCGGCTCGAAGTAGGCGTAATGCTCGCCGTAGCAGGCGCTGGGCGAGAGGCCGAGGCCACCGATGCTGCCACTTCCAACGTCCGCCAGGATATCGCCATGCTCGTTGGAGAGCACAACCACGTCGAGCGTCTCAGGCGCGGCGATCATGCGCCGCGCCAGGTCGTCGATCAGATATTGCTGGTAGCTCAGACCAGCATACCCGCGCACGGTTTCGGCTACTATCTCGCGTAATCGGCCATCGGTACGCGGCAGAATCGAATACTTCGCGCCCAGCGTTACGCGCCCGGGATAGCCTGCCTCCTTTCGCAGTCGCGCCATTTCGCAAGCCGCCGTAGCTACGCGGCGCATCTGTGCATCGGTGCTGACGCGCACTGCAAATGCCCCCTCTTCCTCGACGGGAGGAGCCTGCCACCAGGAAGCACTGCTGGGCAGTGCCGCCAGCTCCGACACGTGGCCTTCGCGCGGTGGATACAGCCCTTCCAGATTGTCGCGCACAATCATATAATCGAGGCGCTCAGGATGCAGCAGAGGGCTTTGATACCCCTGCTGCCAGCTTACAGGGCGCACGTTGACATACGTTTGTTTACCCCAGCGTAGATACCACAGGATGGGCCTGCTCGGGCCGCCGCTTGCCCCGAAGAGCGTGCAATCCGCGTCGTCGATGGCCTGGCGCGTCGCGTCCGGGAAGACATCGCCATAAAGCTGCTGCGCCTCGCGCCCGCCAGGAGCCTCAACAAAGCGAATGTGTGGCGCGAGCAGGCGCAAGACCTCCACGGTGGGCTGCATCACCTCCGGCGCGGCATCGTCACCCACGACGACGCAGACCACCGGCGCGGTCAAATCGAGCCGTTCGTGCCTCAAGAAACGCGGTGTCATCGCAGCGTTCCTTCCTGCCGGATCAGTTCGATAATGCCGCCAGCCGCCACGATACGCGCCACGAAAGGGTCGAGGGGTTCTGATTGGAAGGCGCGCCCGCTCGTCTCGTTGCGAATGACGCCGCGCGCCAGGTCCACACTGATCTCCTGCCCATCTGCGCTCGCCAACACCGCCTCTTCACACACAAGCACAGGCAGGCCGATGTTGACGGCGTTGCGGTAGAAGATGCGCGCGAAGCTGCGCGCAACCACCGCATACACGCCACTCGCCAGTATGGCGGCGGGAGCATGTTCGCGCGAGGAGCCGCAGCCGAAATTATGTCCGGCCATCACCACATCCCCCAGCCTGACCTGCCCGGCGAACTCCGGCAGCGCCTCGCACAAACAATAGCGCGCCAATTGCGCCCGGTCGGTCGTCACGTTGTAGCGACCTGGAATAATCACATCGGTGTTGACGTTATCGCCAAGCATCCAGATTCGAGCCATGTTCAATGTATCCTTTCGCTATCGTAGCCTATGGCTATAGGAAGTTTCGAGGGTCGGTAATGTGGCCGGTCAGAGCGGAGGCGGCCACGGTAGCGGGGCTGCCGAGGTAGATTTCGGCGGTAGGATCGCCCATGCGCCCCGTAAAGTTGCGGTTCATGGTCGTCAGAGCGCGCTCGCCGGGCGCGAGGACGCCGAAGTGCCGCCCGATGCAAGGGCCGCAGCCGGGCGTGCCGATAGACGCACCGGCCTGCGAAAAGATTTCCAGGTAACCCAGGCGCATCGCCTCAAGATAAATCTCGCGCGAGGCTGGGATGACCACCATGCGCGTCTGGGGATGGAGGGTCTTGCCTTGCAGGATACTCGCGGCGATAGCGAGGTCATCCAGGCGTCCATTCGTGCAGGTGCCCAGAAACGCCTGGTCGATCTGCACATGTTCAACCTCTTCGACAGGCACGACGTTATCGACATCCGGCGGACAGGCAATCATCGGCTGCAAGCGGGATACATCGATCTCAACGATGCGCTCGTAGTGTGGATTGCGCGCAGCCAGCATGGGATACTCGCTTTCGGTGCGGCCACGCAGCCACGCGCGCGTCGTCTCGTCAGCGGCGATCAGCCCGGCCTTGCCGCCCATCTCAATCGCCATGTTGCAAAGCGTCAGGCGCTCGCTTATCGAAATGCTCTCAATGAAGCTTCCCGTGTACTCGATGGCACGGTAGTTCGCCCCGTCCACGCCCAGGTGACGCACTACCTCGAACGTCACATCTTTGGTATAGACGCCGGGAAGCAGCGATCCTTCCAGGCGCACGTTGATGGTCTGGGGAATGCGGAACCAGCTGCGCCCCGTGGCATACGCGACTCCTATATCGGTAGACCCCATACCGGTTGCGAAGGCCCCCAGCGCGCCATACGTACAGGTGTGGCTGTCGGCTCCCACGATGATGTCGCCGGGGAGCACGTAGCCGCGTTCCGGCATAACCTGGTGACAGATGCCTTCTTGCAAGATCGAAATGTCCTGCTCCTTTGCGAAGTTGCGCACCTCGCGGTGTAGCGTCGCGGCGGCAATCGTGGAGGCCGGGATGATGTGATCGAAGACGATGTGCGACCTGCGCGCATCGAAAACTTGTCCTCCGCTCTGCTGCGTCAGCTTTTTGAACGCCTGGATTGCCAGCGGCGTCGTGGTATCGTGGCTCATGACGCGATCCACATCGACGACGACCGTCTCGCCCCGTTCGACGGTGCGTCCAAGCTTGTTACCGAAGATTTCTTCGACTAGCGTTCCCATTGCAAACTCCTTCTTTCCTGGTTCCAGGTGTGAATAAATGCATCGACTTCAACTTGATTGAGCGAGCCATGCTCGGCGCGCTCGCGCAGCGCCTTTGTAAGGGAGCCAACCTCATCGTCGCTCAGGTTCAGGCCCAACGATTTAGCCCGGTACCCGACGGCGTGGCGGCCAGCAAAGCGCGAACCGGCATCAACCGAGCGCGTCAGCCCGAAATCTGCCGGATCGAGTGCTTCATAGGCGCGCGGGTCGCGCAGGACGGCCCTGGTATGCACGCCCGCGCGATGCGTGAAGGCGGATGGCGCAGTAATCGGCGCGTTGAATGGAATGGGTTGCCCCAGGCAATCTGCCACGAATTGATCGAGTGGGGCAAGCTGCGTGAGGTCGTAGCGCGTCGCCAGTTCGGGGTAATGCAGGTAGAGATGCGCCATTAACCCGCTGAGCGAGGCGATACCATTGCGCTCGCCGATGCCCAACACCGTCACGTCGAGGCAATCAGCGCCCCCGTCCAGCGCCGCGACGACATTGGCAACGGCGCAGCCAAGGTCATTGTGACCGTGAAATTCGATGCCCACGTGCGGGTAGCGCTCTGCGCAGAGGCGTACCAGCCGCTCCACCTGGCGCGGCGTGGCGATGCCGACCGTATCGGGCAGGCCGATACGCTGCGCGCCCGCCTCGACCACGGCATCGAAGACGGTCAGCAGATCGACCAGGTCGCTGCGGAACGCATCCTCGGCAGAGAAACGCACGTAGCGCCCGGCTGCGCGCACACGCCGGATCAGGGGAACAGCCTCGGTGCGAATCTGGTCGATGCGGCGACCGTGGCTGAATGTGCGCAGCTCGCGCGATGTGCCGAAGAAGAGATTCAGCCCATAGACTGGCGTCTCAAGCGCGGCCTGCACATCTGCCTCGACGCAGCGCACGTGCGCCACGATGCGCGCCCGAAGATCAAGATTACATAACGCCAGCGCGGTCTGTCTCGCCTGATCTGAAACGATGGGTGAGGCGATTTCAATAAACCCGACGCCGACGGCATCCAGAAGTCGTGCGATGCTCAAGCGCTGTTGTGGGGTGAAGAATGCCCCGTCGAACTGCTCCCCTTCGCGCAGGGTCGAGTCAAGGATGGCGAGCGTCCTGCTTCCCGCTGTCCTCTGCCCCAGGTCGAGCGCATCTGTCTCGCCAATAGGGATGTGAATCATGTGTTGTGTTTCTCCTTCCAATTTCGACAAGTACGATCAATCGATAGAAAAGACCAGAAAAAAACGCTCTCCATCCTCCGTTTAGGGAAGGACGAAGAGCGTTCAACGCTGCGTTCGTGGTACCACCTTCATGCGTCGATGCCTCGCGGCATCAACCTCGTCGAGTACAAGCATACTCCAGCCCGGTCACGGGGGCATCCGGCAGATTTCGCGTCAAGCGATTTCTTCTCGCAGCTCCGGGTTTTTCTTCACGATAGGTTGACATGCAAGCTTTTCACCAGCCGCTCGCTCTCTGTCTGCAACCAGCCTTCGTTACTCGTCCCATCTCAGCTTTTGCGCTATGCGATTGTGCGTTTCTCAGAACCTGTTCGGATGAAAAGGCCAATAAAAAAGCCCTTCATCCTTCGAAAGGACGAAGAGCGATCAATTCACTCTCGTGGTACCACCTTTATGCGCCGATACCTCGCGGCATCGACCTCGTCGAGTACAAGCATACTCCAGTCCGATGACGGGGACTACCGGCAGAGGCGTACTTTCGCTTCAAGCGATTTCTTCTCGCAGCTCGGGGATTTTTTTCACAGCGCACCAGCATATGGGTTTTCCACCAGCCACCCATTCTCTGCATGTGGCGAACGACTGTTACTCGGCCCTTCCAGGCTTTTGGACTATTCAGTTGTTGCTTCGTCAGGTAGTGTATACCATGTATCTTGAGGCTTGTCAAGCATTAGCTGACCGGATCGTGTATTTCTGGCAGCGCGACAGCCGCGTTCTCTTCTGTGATGTGTTGCGTTTGCGCGTGGCGAACAGGGTGGGCGCGCTCGATGGGAAGCTGCTGGTGGGAATACAACCTCTCGGAGAGCAGGGCATGATTAGCGTTCATGGCGATCTGCATTGTCTCAACCACTCGTTCAAGGTGTTCGATACCCGGTGTTGATTCCTGCAAGTCGGCGTGCTCGTGTACAGCAGAAGACGCTTGACGCCTGGTGGTGGTCATGCTCGCCAGGTGTTGTAGCTCTTCATGCAAAACGATAAGTCGCTCGTCAAGAGCTTTGCCGATGATTTCGAGCAGATCATCCCAGGGAAGTTCCGTCTGCAGCTCGATCTCCTCCATTTGATGACCATTCGGCATCAATCCAAACTCTTCATAGGCGAACGAATGTTGCTGTTGTACGTGCTGGCTCACATGCTCTTCAAGGCTCTGGAGCTGGCGTTCCAGGCGTTGATCGACTTCCACCCCTGATTGCTGAAGTTGCGCTTCTCGATCGTGACTGATCGAACGGGTCAGGTGAGCTTGTAGCGTGTTCAATTGTTCGGCAAGCGCGATTTCGACTTTCCGTTGAAGCTCCGATAGCTGCGTGGTAATGTTGCGCCCCATCTCTTGCTGTAAAGCATAGAGACGCTGTTCCGTCTCCCGGCGGTACTCCATGATATGCCGGTCGAGCAGGCGCTCCATCTCCTGCCGGTGCGCCCCTAAGCGTTGTTCCAGGATAGTATTGAAGGACTGTAGCTCGTCTTCTGTGAATGACATGGAAGTTCTCCTCGCTCTTTCACCAATGCAAAGGCAACACGCCATGAAAGTATAGGGTTCACAAAAGAACCGTGTCAAATTGCCCATCCTGTATACCAATATTGGCTATGCATCCGGTCAAGGGTACGGTCAGGAAAAGTGCATCTGTGCGACGTTTGTGTGGGCTAACAACCTCTGTCCATTGCGCCACAGCAGTTTTTCGCGCACCTCCGGCTTGAACTCGATCTGCACCGCCTCGAAGTCCTTCATCCAGCGTTGCGGCGTGATGAACGGGTAGTCGGAGCCGAAGAGGAAGCGGTCTTGCAGGCGGGTAGCCGCCTCGCGCAGGAGCGATTCGGGAATGTATTTGGGCGACCAGCCGGAGAGATCGTTGTAGATGTTGGTCTTGTGCTGCATGGCGGCGATCATCTCATCGTGCCAGGGCCAGGAGGGATGCGCCCCGATGATGGTCAGGCCGGGGAAGTCGGCGGCCAGCGAATCCAGGTAGATAGGGCGCGTATGATCGAGCTTGATGCCCATGCCTCCCGGCGTGCCAGCGCCGAGGCCGTTCGTGCCGGTGTGGAACAGGGCAGGAACTTTTAGCTCCTGGATTTTCTCCATCAATGGATAAAATTGTGGATCATTTGGATAGAACGACTGCACGCCGGGATGAAACTTCGCGCCGGACAGCCCCAGAACGTTGATAGCGCGCTCCATCTCATTGACGGCTGCTTTGCCCTTATGCGGGTCAACGCTGGCAAATCCGATGAACTGCTGGGGATAGCGCCTGACGATCTCCGCGACGGAATCGTTGCTCAGCGGTGGCAGGCCGGTGGCCGTCTCAGCGTCCCAGGCCAGCAGCACTCCTACCATATCAAGCTCCGCGTAGTCTTCCGCGACCTGTTCGATCTCCTTCAGCTTGACCTCGGTGCGGAAAAAGCGCTCAGCCGCCTGGGCATACGGGCCTAGGGTAATCGACATGAACTGAGCTGTAGGCAAATGTACGTGAAAGTCGATGGCGCATGGCATAGTCTTTCCCTCCAAAGCTGGTTCTTAGAGAATTTTACTTTCGACGCGGTTCAGGAAATCTTGCACCGTTTGCAAGTACAATTCCGGCTCTTCGACATGTGCCAGGTGCGAGCTATGTTGCAATAGCACCCATTCAGAACCAGTGATGCCCGCGTGGAGTATCTCGTTCTGCCTGGGGGTCGATTCGTCATAGAGGCCGGAGATAATCAGGGTCGGAACGTGAATTTCCGAAAGGCGATCGGTGACATCCCAATCCTTGATGACGCCGATGATATGAAATTCGCTGGGGCCGTTCATGTAGTTGTAAACGTAGCCAATCTGATCGAATGATCGCTTCACAAAGTCAGGCAAAGGGAAGATACGGCAAACATGCCGTTCGTAGAACACTTCAACGGCCTGCTGGTACTCCTGGGAATCGGTTGTCCCGGCCTGCTCGTGGCGCAGCAGCGTCGCGTTGACCTCCGCCGGTAGTTCCGCGCGCAGCCGGTTCGCTTCGGCAATCCACAGAGGGATGCTCGACAAGGTGTTAGCCAGTACCAGGCTGACCAGTCCAGGTGGTTGGCGCAGCGCGTACTCCTGCGCCAGCATACCGCCCCAGGACTGCCCCAGAATATGAACGCGATCCAGCCCCAACGCGCCACGCATCGTCTCCAACTCGTCGACGAAACGCGACACGACACACAGGGCCGGGTCGTCTGGTCGATCTGAGCGACCACAGCCAAGCTGATCGTAGAAGATCACACGCCTCTCATCGCTCGCCAGTTCTTGCAGGTTCTCAAGGTAATCATGCGGCGCACCGGGGCCGCCGTGCAAGATCAAGAGCGGGATGCGCTCCTGCGAAGCTCCACCGCCCACGCTGCGATACCAGACCCGGTAGCCATCGACGGGGACATATCCCTCGCGTTCGCGCAAACTCATAACGCACCTCGCAAGCTCTGAAAGGCAACAGACTCGTTCTCACACTACAAGATAGTATATCCGATGAGTTGCGATATTACATATCGAGCCGGCAACCGGCCATGATTTATGGCGGCGTTTGCCTACTCTGCCTGCCATGGTACAGCGCAAGCACCAGGATAGCACCCAGCAGCAAACAGGCCCCGACGATCCCCAGCGGCCCGAGTCGCTCGCCGAAGAGAATCCAGGAGAGCACTGCCGCGGTCAGAGGCTCCAGCAGCGTCAGAATACTCGCAACGGTGGCGGGGGTGAAGCGCATGCCTGCCAGGAAGAGCGCATAGGCCAGGGCAGTTGGAATCGAACCAACATAGCCGAGTAACAGCCATCCCGCCAGGGGATAAGTGATGACCAGGTGCGAAGCGAATGCGCAGACGAAGAGCAGCACAGCCCCAGTCGCAAAGCCGATTGTATTGATTTGCAGCGCGTGGTACTTGCCTGATAACGACCGCGCGCAGAGAATGACTACAGCATAGCCGAGCGCCGACCCAAGTGCCAGCAAAGGACCAAGCAGCGAATTGGACGTTCCAGGCGCCGCCACGCGCGCATTCACCAGCAGCACCGTTCCACCAACGGCGCTCAACAGGGCCAGCCAGACAACCATCACGGGGCGCTCGCGCGTCAAAAAGGTAGACAGCAGCGCCACCAGTACCGGCGCGGTACACAGCGTGATGAGCGTGGCGACAGTCACACCGTTGAAGGCAATCGCGGAAAAGTAGCAGACCTGGTACAGCGCCTCCATCGCGCCCAGCAACATCATCAATAGCAGATCACGACGCGCGATGCGAAACATGCGCTCGCGCAGCAGCAGCCAGCAGGCCGCCGCAAGCAGCGGCGTGGCGATTGCCAGGCGAAAAAAACCGATGGAGAGCGCATTCGTAGCGGTCAATCGATAGAGCGTCTGGGTAACGATGCCAACCGTTCCCCAGGAGATGGCAGCAAGTAGTATGAAGAGGAAACCACTCCTCGGCTCGCGTGCAGCTTTTTTTGCGTAGGCCATGAAAAAACCATCCTCCCAATGTGTTCAGTGGTGAAATTATGTCATCAGAAAACGCGGGCAGGATGGCATGAAGAATATCGCCCTTTGCGACGCGGGATGCGGCATGAAGTATGTTTGCGTCCTGCCCTAGCTGGCAGTGACGACTGGCGGGGGAAGGATGGAACGCGCAATCGGTGTACTGGACATTTTGGCCTCAATCAGATACTCTACCTATGGAAGATTTCTATCTATCTATGTGAGTATACCACAAGCATCCATGACCTTCGGTTCTATGTTTTTGCACGACGAGCATCTATGCTACATGCATAAAAACAGATTGGGGAAGAGAACGTTTACGGCACTGATGAAAGGGATCGCTCACCATGTCAATCTATTTTTCCGGCGAACCCCAGCGAA
The DNA here is from genome assembly GCA_963731975.1 of uncultured Chloroflexia bacterium. Classification (GTDB taxonomy): domain Bacteria; phylum Chloroflexota; class Ktedonobacteria; order Ktedonobacterales; family Ktedonobacteraceae; genus CAVSXS01. Next base: position 1,480,190 of record CAVSXS010000001.1, read on the forward strand.
GCACGCCTGCGCCATCAGCCCATATACATCGCAGAGCGCTTATTTTGCTCCTCTGCGCGCTTCTGGGCATCGCGGGGGCCATCACCTATACGGCCAATACATCGGGCACCAGCTCACTTTCTCCGACACAATCCGGGGGGCTTACCTCTCATTTCACACCCCTCAAGCACACTACAGGCAGCACGAAACATGCGAAAGCAACCGCTACGCTGAAGAGTATCCCCAGGCCAGGGGCAACAACGGTGAAGACTACCACAACACAGGCACCAGTGTCACCAGTGTCACCAGCGCAACCACCTCTACCGCCCGTCACTTCTGCCCTCTTCAGCGGAAATACCTCGCTCCCTGAAGTAGCACTGACCTTCGATGATGGTCCAAACCCCTATTACACGCAGCAGGTTCTGGCTATACTCCAGCAATACGGCGTAAATGCCACTTTTTTCGATGTGGGCTACCTGGTGAAAGACTACCCGTCCGTCGTGAAACAGGAATACGACCAGGGCAATGTCGTGGGCGATCATAGCTGGGGGCATCCCGATCTCACCCAGCTCTCTGCCGCCAATAGCTATTCGCAGATCGCCACGGCGGCAGACGCCATTCAGTCAGCAATCGGTGTGCGTCCAACCTTTTTCCGACCTCCCTACGGCGCAGTCAATGCTACTATCATGCGGCAAGCCTTTTCACTGAATCTCAGTACCGTTATGTGGGACAACTCGGCCAGCGACTGGTCGCTTCCCGGCGTCGGTGTCATCATTCAACGCACTCTCAATATGGTACATAACGGCTCGATCGTTCTGATGCATGATGGCGGTGGGAATCGCTCGCAGACCGTCGCCGCGCTGCCGACTATCATCACCTCACTACGAGCGCGCGGTTATCGCCTGGTCACGATGGAGCAATTACTGCGCGATTTGCATGGCACGGCCAGCGCCAGCTTCGCCATGCAGCAGCCGGGAACGATTGAGCAGACGAGCGGAGGGGCATTCGAGACGCACTCGTCAGCCGCATGGAAGCGTGAAACACCCTGGTAAGCCATATTCGCTGGTCACTTACAAGTGATATACTAACTATGCCTCTTAATCTTGTAAGGGACAATCTTTGCAAAGGTATCTGTACAACGTGGCAAGACTTGACGATGTAGACCTGGTGGAGCGCCTCTTCTTAAAGGGCTATCCGTTCGCCAGGTATGGCCCAAAACCTGGCGATCCCATCGCAAACGCCGTTACTCCCCTACGCAAGCCACTGAAGGAGTGTACGGTCGCGCTTGTCACGACAGCGGGCTTGAGCCAGCCAAATCAAGCGCCGTTCGATGTCACAATCAGGATGGGGGATAGTTCATACCGCGAGTTCCCCTCAGACATTTCCCCTCAATCCCTGGAGATGAATCAGCGCAGCTGGTCCTTCGACCAGACCGGCATCCTGCGTGACCGGAACCTTGTGTTTCCATTGGATCGTTTGCGTGAGATGCGCGAGCGCAGCGAGATTGGCAATATCGCACCACATCATTATAGTTTCATGGGCTCGATTGTGGGTCCGGCGAAGCTGATGAGCGAGTCCGCGCCGGAGGTGGCCCGTCGCTTGCAGGCAGACAGCGTCGATGTGGTACTGCTCACGCCTGTCTGACCGATGTGCCATCAATCTGTAGGATTGATCCAACGATTCATAGAAGCCGCCGGGATTACTACGGTTTCTATTTCGCTTGTTGCGCGAGATCACCGAGAAAATTCGCCCTCCGCGCGCTCTCTTCGTACCCTTCCCGCTTGGCTATCCGCTCGGCGAGCCGAACAATCCCGACATGCAGACGAAAATTATGCAAGCAGCCTTTACGCTGCTTCCCCGCGAAGACTGCCCGGTACTCGAAACGTATGCTGGCTAAAGTAGGTTCGAGACGAACCGGCGCATCAGTATGTGTCTACCACTTCATCTTCCTCGACGACCTCTTCATTGGTCTCTACCAGCTGAGGATTTTGCGGGGAAGTGACTCGGCGCCGGATAACACGATGCCGACCAAGCGCGCCTGATTTGTACAGGTACGAGCTGACAACCACACCAATAGCGATGATTCCACCGAAGACAATGACGACAGCAAGTAATGTACCCATACGATTACTCCCATCCTTTAACTGCTAAACAAACAGAACGCTCAATTCACTGATTAGCCTGCTTGTAATGTACCTCTTTTTCTATTACGTAGCAACTTTTGGGGAAGTGGCATGGCAGATGTGCATCTCACATGCCCGCTTCGCGCTCCTCCATACGGGCAACCAGTTCCTGCGCGAGATAGCTGGCGACAAGCGCGGCGGTCGAGCCAGGGCCAAACCCGGCATCGTAGCCCAACTCCTTCGCAAACGAGTGAGAGATGCGCGGTCCACCCACGACCATCACATAGCGGCCGCGCACACCTTCGGCCTCTGCCAGCTCGATCAGTTTAGTCAAGCTGTGAATATGCACATTTTTCTGCGTGACGACCTGTGACACCAGGATGGCATCGGCATGTTCAGCCGCAGCGCGGCGCAGCAGCGCCTCACACGTGACCTGCGCACCCAGGTTCAGCGCGCGAAAGGCAGGGTAGCGCTCCAATCCATAATTCCCGGCAAAGCCTTTCGCGTTGAAGATAGCGTCGATGCCGACAGTGTGTGCGTCGCTTTCGATGGCCGCACCGATCACCGTGACGCGACGACCCAGACGTTGCTCGATCAGGGCATTCACCGCGTGGAAGTCGAGCACGTGCTGTGAGAGCTCATCCACCTGAATGGTTGCCAGGTCAAGGCTATGCGTACATGTACCATAGACGACAAAAAAACTGAGGGCCGCGTCGATGGCCTCGGCGTGCGCCACCAGGGGATTGCTGATGCCCATCAGCGCGGCATAGCGCCGGGCAGCCTCGCGTGCGCGTCCTCCCAGTGGCAGGGGTAGCGTAAAAGAAAGTTGCACCATACCATCATTGGCGGTATCACCATATGGCCGCATCTGCATAGCACACACCTCGTTGATGAGAGCCTGTCTGAAGTACCATCAGTATAGCACTTTGCTGTTGCTACAATTACCATCTCATTTCCAAACAATCTTCAGGCAATTAGCAATAGCATGGTGTAAAATAAGGCTGTCAGGAAGTTGCAAATGTGTACAAGTTTGAGAATTACTGATGGCCGATGAAATTGCAATAGTCTCCCCAATCGAATTACAGAAGCATTTCATGAGTGATCCCACCTACATCATTCTAGATGCGCGACCTCATGCGAGCTATGTAGCCGGTCATATACCCGGAGCGATCTGGATGGGTTGGGAGTCATGGTGCCAGGAAGCTCCAACTCACGCTGGACAGCTATTAGCACAAGCAGGATATTGGGGAGTGCTTAAAGATAGCACGGATGCATCACTTCAAGAATTGTTGGGGCAGTCAGGGTTGAGTGATGATCGCCCGGTCCTGGTTTATTCCGATGGCCCAGACTCCAAAGGTCGTGAAAGCCGCATCGCCTGGATGCTGCTGTACTGGGGAGCTTCCTCAGTATCTCTTCTCAACGGTGGCTGGAGTGCCTGGCTGAAAATGGGGGGAAGCAGCGATATCGCAATACCAACGCCCAGGCACGGTCAATTTACCATTCGCGTTCAAGAACACCGGCGGGTTCGATTAGATCAACTGAGGCAGGATTTCCAGAGGAATACAATGCCCACCATGATCGATGCGCGTTCACCTTCAGAGTATGCCGGACACAGCTATGACTATCAGCCACGCCGTGGAAGGTTGCCGGGAGCCGTGAATATGCCTTTTACTGATTTATTTGACGAAGCAGGAAACTATGTGACGAAAAACGCCTATTTCGAGCGCCTGCCACCACAGATTTTCAATGCTGATCGACGCGTTGCCTACTGCGAAGTCGGTGTCCGCTCCTGCCTCTTCGCGCTTCTCCATGAGATCTACACGGGCCAGGTAGTGGCAAATTTCGATGGTTCGGCCATGGAGTGGGCATTGAATAGGACGCTCCCCATGGAGTCCGATCTCTAGGAAAAAGACATTCTCCTTTCCCCCCTTATGCCATGCACTTCCGATCATTCGTCATAGAAATGTTTGTACCTGGCGCTTCTGCACCTCATTTTTTCTTACATAACCAGATGGTTATATATCGAGCAGTTGATCTGGTGCATGGAATCATAACCATATTCTTATATGTATTTATGTGCAATGAGTCGCCAGGAATAATCTCTGCTTCATGCTATACTTAGAGCAGTCAAACACTGTTGTTTTCCCTCGAAAGGATCAGCTATCATGGCACAGCAGACCAACCAGTACGATGCGATCATCATTGGAGCAGGACATAATGGACTCGTAGCGGCAGGTTATTTAGCCCGCGCGGGGAAGAAAGTGCTCGTTCTCGAAGCACGCGACCGCGTGGGAGGAGCCTGCACGCTGGAAGAACCCTTCCCGAACTTCACGATGTCTCCTTGCGCGTATGTCGTCAGCCTGCTGCGGCCTGAGATCATCCGCGACCTTGAGCTGCATCGCTACGGCTTTGAGGCATATGTCAAAGACCCGCAGATGTTCGTACCGTTCCTGGATGGCAAGTATCTTTTCTTCCGCGCCAGCACCGAAAAAACGATCGAGAACATTCGCAAGCACTCGTCCCACGACGCGGAAGCTTACCCGCGCTTCCTACAGTTTTTCGACCGGGCATCCGAAATACTCAACCCGATTTTGCTGGAGGAGCCACCCTCGGTGGCCGACCTGGCCGCGCGGTTTCGAGGTGAGGACGAGGAGATTTATCGCTATTTGATGTTTGGCAACCTGTACGATATGCTGGCCGACTATTTCGAGTCCGATTACCTGCGCGCCGCTTTCGCGGGTCAGGGCGTCATCGGCAGTTTCATCGGCCCCAAAACGCCGGGCAGTGTGTACGTCATGTGGCATCATATGTTTGGCGAGGTCAACGGGGAGCAAGGCATGTGGGGCTACGTGCGCGGAGGCATGGGTCGCATCAGCTTTGCAATGGCCGCCTCTGCCGAGGCGCACGGCGCGGAGATCCGCACGAACAACCGCGTTAAGAAGGTACTTGTACATAACGGCAAGGCTGAGGGCGTGCAGTTGGAAAACGGCGAGGAGCTGCGCGCTGCCGCCGTACTTTCCAACGCCGATCCCAAGCGCACCTTCTTCCAATTCTGCGCGGACGCCGACCTGGATCAGGGCTTCCTCAAACGCATCGCACACTTCAAGACGGAGAGCGCGGTCATCAAGCTCAATATTGCGCTGAAAGAACTGCCCAGCTTCTCGTGTCTCCCCGGCACAGCGCCCGGCTTGCAGCACGCCGGCTCGCTCGATATCAGTCCCACGCCCGACTGGGTGCAGAACGCCTATGAGGACGCCATGCACGGCGACCTCTCGCAGAAACCTTACATCGAGGCGTACATGCAATCGGCCACCGATCCCTCAATTGCCCCAGCAGGCTACCACACCATCTCCATGTTCTGCCAATACGCGCCCTACCACCTGCGCGGACGCGAATGGTCGGATCAGGTCAAGAACGAGATGGCCGACCGCATCATCGCAACCGTGACCGAGTTTGCGCCGAACTTCGCCGATGCCGTGCTGCATCGCCAGGTGCTTAGCCCGGTCGATATTGAGCAACGCTACGGGATGCCCAACGGCAACATCTTCCATGGCGAGATCACACCCGACCAGCTCTTCTCGCTGCGTCCTACTCCCGAGTGTGCCAGATACCGCACGCCCATCGAGGGCCTCTACCTTTGTGGCTCCGGCGTCCACCCCGGCGGCGGCGTGATGGGCGCGCCCGGCCACAACGCCGCGAAAGCGTTGTTAATTGACTGGACAAAGTAGTTGCTATGCCAAAAAGTACTCTTGTGTATTGACGCACACACAAAATAGGGTATACTTTCAACGTGACCTTATCAATTCTACATACTGCATATGGAGTAGATAGCTTTCAAGGATAATAGTGTGCAGAGTAAGATCGCCGTCGTCCAGTTCGAAATTTCCCAGTTCGCGCCAGCAGCAAACCTGGCCAAAGCTGAAATGTTCATTCGCCAGGCAGCCGCAGCCTCGGCGGATATGATCGTCTTCCCCGAAGATTTCGTGGTCGGCCCGCTGGAAGGACGCGCAGACCTGGCTGATTTTGATGGGAAGTACGTGCAGCATTTCCAGAAGCTTGCCCGCAAATACCAGATTGACATCGTTCCCGGCTCGATTATTGAAGGCGACGAAAGCGGCCTCTATAACACGGCCTACTACATCGACCGTTCAGGTGACATCCTGGGGAAGTATCAAAAGGTCAACCTGTGGCTGCCCGAACGCAGCTACATCTCTCCCGGTGAAGACTCGTGCGTATTTGACACGCGCTTCGGCAGAATTGGCCTCATCATCTGCTGGGACCTGATGTTTCCTGAAACGTTCCGGGCCATGGTTGCGAAAGATGTTGAGATAGTGATCTGTCCAAGCTACTGGTGCCTGGAAGACGCTGGAAACGGGCAGAAGCTCAACCGCTTTGCTGAGGTGACACTGGTCAACGCGCTGTGCATCACGAGGGCCTTCGAAAACGAGATTGTACTGGTGTATGCTAATGCAGCGGGTAAGACGGAGATCGACGGCAGCGCCAGCACGCTAATTGGCCAGTCGCAGATCACTGTGCCATTTCAAGGGCCGCTGGATATTGCCATGCACAACGACGAAGTCATGTTCATCCAGAACGTCGATACCTCCGTGCTAGCAGTCGCCGAAGAAGCCTACGAGATTCGTTCTGATCTGCGAAACAAAGCCTGCACTCCGGCGCTGACAGAGATCATCCTGCGATGATAAGCAGTAGAGGATAGTAGCCCACCAAATGTCTCCATCCACAATATCCCCACTGAAAGCCGTGTTGTTCGACCTGGATGACACGCTCTTTGACCATCGCTACAGCAGCCGGGCAAGTTTGACTGTTCTACGACAACACTACGAGCATTTGCAGCAAAGTACGCTCGATGAGCTTGAACTGCTACACCGGAACATTCTCGAAGAAGTGCATCTCCAGGTGCTTGCGGGTGCCATCTCGCTGCACGAGGCGCGTGTGATACGAATGCAGAGGCTTTTCGAGCAACATGGCCTGCGCATTTCGCGTGAAATGGCTGAAGAGAGAGCCACGATATCCAGACAAACCTATCAGGCATCGCGCCAGGTTGTGCAAGGCGCAATTTCCCTGCTTGAGGCACTGCGCCCGCATGTGAAAATTGGCATCGTCACCAATAACCTGCTCCAGGAGCAGTTGGACAAGCTAGACTACTGCAATTTGGCGCCGCTGATCGATGCGCTGATCGTTTCAGAAGAGGTTGGGGTCGCCAAGCCAGACCCAAAGATTTTTCAGGTTGCCCTCGAACGCCTGGATTGCACGCCGCATGAGGCAGTGATGGTCGGCGACTCGTGGACAACCGATATTGTCGGCGCTAACTGCGCCAGGATCCGAGCTGTCTGGCTCAATCGCTACGGCGTGGCCTGCCCCGATCCGTCGCTGGCCATCGAGATCGCTTCGTTGGAGCCGATAGATGTGCTGGTTTCGCTGCTGCTCAGCAGGCCAGGATGAACGGTACGAATACACTTCATCAGTGCATGATAAAAATGCCATACATTGGAAAATGCTACCAAATATACGGTGAAAGTTTATCAGGAGTTGAGCTTGAATGCCACGGCAGTCAAGAAGAACGCAAATGCCAGGACCGCCGCCCAGACCCCAACAATATGGAACCGCTCCGCGCGATTGACTAACTCCTTCCAATTCTTTGGTGGCGTGCTGAGCTGCCAGTCAGCCGTGGCACTGTTGATAGGGACGGTGCCGACGACCCTTATCAAGATCCAGGTGCATACAGCGAGCACTGCCGCACACCGAAACCAAAAGCCGGGTGTGCCACCATTGAGAACCGTTAGGGCAATTCCTAACACTGCCGTCGGCGCAAAGAAGGCAGGCACCAGCACACGCAACCTCATAACCAGCGCTTGACGAAGCTGGAGCTGCGAATGGTCGTCTAGAATCTCGGAGGGCCCACGCAAACCGTAGTGGATCACGAACTCGATACCAGCCAACATACCGGCGAAGAAGAGATTCACGAAGTCGAGGGCGGTGACGGGATTCATGTTGCTTTTTTCCTTTCAGCATGACTTCCCCTTGCGAGGGGTTAAAAACGTAGTCCATCGTGTTGCGCGTAGCTACACCACGTCCTTCGGGAGCAGACCGAAGCGATCACCCAGCCCTGGCCCAATCTCGGATGCGTTCGCAATGAGCTGTTGGAGTTGTGCCAGGAAACGATCCACCTCGCTCTCAGAGAACCCCCGTTTCATGCTTTGCTCGAAGTTCTCCACCGAGAAAACCAGCGTGTTTGAGATATCTCTGCCCTCATCGGTGAGATAGACCTTGACAACGCGGCGATCTTCCCGATCATGGCGTCGCTCCACCAGCCCAGACTGCTCCAGCCGCGTGATAATACCTGTCGCCGCCGGAGCATCAACGCCACGCTTTTGACTCATGGCACCAATGGTCATGCCATCATGCTCGAGCAGGAGCGATAAGGCACCCCACTGTGGCGGTGTGATGACATACGGCTTTGCGCGTTCTTCGCAATGCGCCCGCAGCACTTCTGCATACGCATACGCGACACAGCGTTGTGCGTAGAAGAGCCAGTAACTGAGACGACCGCGATTATCATCAAGAGGTAGATCCATATATCTCCTTTACGTATTAATATTTTGTATTGCCAAATGTTTGTATGTTAAGTATTAACATGGGCAAGTATAAACGATATACCATATGGTGTCAAGGCTTTGGCAGACGAACTCCCCTCTTAAGAGCTTGACAAGGAGGAATTGAAAAGCTATACTTTATGAATGATAGAAATTTTCATTCATTGAAAGGGCAATGACATGCCTCGAACGACCGAAGCGAATCAACGAATCCGCGAAGCACAGCGCGCAAAGATCCTGGAGAGCGCCAGGAGCGTCTTTGCGCGCAAAGGGATGGAAGCGACCATCACGGATATTGCCACTGAAGCGCAGATCAGTATTGGGCTAGCCTACCGCTACTTTGCCGACAAGGAGGCCATCTTCTCTGCATTGGTGAAGCAGACCATACCAGCCGATTCTGCTCTCGTTCCAGCGGCTTTTGGAGATGCCTGGGACGCCTGGGAAACGTCTTGCCGTTTTGATTTCGAGCATTGTGGCAGCGCGAGGACACCGCGAACCGCTTGAAGCCCATCAACTCCTTCATCACGCGCTCGATGCGGGTGCCATGCCCGACGACGTGCGCGAACTGCTTGGCAGACGATATCAAATGCTTCTCGAGACGATGCGGCAACTGATTGTCGAAGGCCAGGCCACCGGAGAGGTTGCGCCAGGCGACCCGGACCAACTGGTGGCTGTCGTGAGTGCCTGTCTTGATGGCCTAACCCGTTGGGCTTTACGCGATCCAGAACAATTTCGTACCTATGTTTCTGATGCCCAGATCGTTCTGCGACTTTTTCAGCCTGTAACAGACGAGAGGAAAGTCTCAGAACAATTGTAGAGCAGCTTACTTTTCTGAAGCAAAAAGTGTCCGAAAGGAAAACGTGTATGAAGCTCAATAACGCCGAAACAGTCGTGCAACAAAAACGATCCCTGCGAGCCAAGGGCATCGGTTACGACACCGGATTCAGTTTCGACGGCGTCACCCGCCGACCATTCAACCACGAGGTCGTCCGGCGTGAACTGCAGGTCATCCGCTACGACCTGCACTGCACCGCGGTGCGCCTGTTCGGCGACGACCTGGATCGGCTCGAGTTCGCCGCGCTCCACGCCGCCGATTTGGGCCTGGAGGTCTGGTTCTCGCCGTTCACCTACCAGCTCGGCCCCGAGGAGATGCTCAACCTGCTCGCCGACGGCGCGGAGCGCGCCGAGCGGATCCGCCGCCGGGGAGCAGAGATCGTGTTCGTCACCGGCGCCGAGCTGAGCCTTTTCAACACCGGGTTACTACCCGGCGACAGCCTCGAGGAGCGGGTCGGCAATCTGCTCCGGCGACAGCCGGAGACTCCCCAGCTGCTGGCCGGGCTGCCCGCCCGCATCAACGACTTTCTCGCCAAGGCCGTCGCCGCTGTCCGCGAGCGGTTCGGCGGCAAAGTCACCTACGCCTCCATCCCGTTCGAGGGCGTCGACTGGACGCCATTCGACATCGTCTCGGTCGACGCCCACCGCGCGAAGGAGGTTGCCCACGTCTACCAGCAGGGCATCCGCGCGCTGGTCGCACAGGGCAAGCCGGTCGCGATCACCGAGTTCGGCTGCACCACCCACCGCGGCGCGGCCGACCACGGTGCCCGAAGCGGGGAGATCGTCGAGTACGACGGGACCACCCCGGTGCGGCTCAACGGCGACTACGTCCGCGACGAGCAGGAGCAGGCCACCTACCTGCGCGAGCTGCTGGACATCTTCACCACGGAGGGGGTCGACGCCGCCTTCGTATGCACCTTCGTCTGCTACGGCCTGCCGCACCGCAGCGACCCCCGCGAAGACCTCGACATGGCGAGCTGGGGCGTTGTCAAGATTCTGGAGAACCGCCTCGGCGACACCTACCCCGATATGCCCTGGGAACCCAAGGCGGCCTTCACCGTACTCGCCGACTACTACCACGGCTGACCGCATCAGGACTGGACCAGCGATACCACGTGCATTTCTGGTGTGACGGGTGCAATCTAAAGTCTCACGTTACAGTTTCGAGCGCATCCAACATAGCCCTTACAAATCCCACAGCGACCGAGAGCCAGTCGAAGGAGCGCGTCCAGTTTACCCACTCGTCCTGCGTGGGCCAGGCCGGACGGTAGCGTGGAAACATCTCCCTGGGCATGATGGTGGCCCACTTGACGCCCTCACCCAGGCCGCCGGGCGTCAGGCATACGCTGATGTTGAAGACGTTCTCGCCTGGAAGACGCTGCTTCCAGTCCGGCATGGCGCGCAGCAGAGGCTCGTGTCGCCAGATGCTGAAGAGCGCCGGGTCCTTCCGGCGCGCCGCTCTCCGAGCGTCGCAGCGTGATGACCTGTCCAACCACCGCCGAGCGATTCCATTCGGGGAAACGCAGCCAGACCGCGTAACGATACTCATCCAGGCGTGCAGACTGAATGAATGAGCGGTAGCCATCGCGCTCAACGCGTTTCTCCGTGTCGCTTTGCCAGATTCGCACCATCGCATCCAGGCGCTTTTTCTTCTCTTCGGGGCCTAAACCGGCATAGGGGCCGCTATCCGGTTGGTACGGTGTGCCTTGCATCGAGTGTTTCTAACCCTTCTGGAAAATAAGTAGCCAACCAATCCACAAGATCATCAGGCAGTGGCGCGATGAACTTCTGAGGAAGATTGTCGGGATAGCGTTGCAGCTCCAGGCTTTCGGCATGGAGAAATTGACGAAGCAATGCCTCAGTGCCTCGGCCATCCTCTAAAGTGAGTCCATACGTCGTGTCACCCACGATGGCATAGCCTGCCGCCGCCAGGTGCGCCCGTATCTGGTGCGTGCGCCCCGTGATGGGGCGAGCTTCCAACAAGATATAAGTCTGATTGGAAACAAGCATCTTCACCTGCGTTTTCGCGGCCTGTCCATATTGCCCAACAATGCTTCGCCTGCGGTCGAGCGGATCGCGCTGTAATGCGCCATCCAGCAAGAAATCATCCGTGGTATTCCAGGAAAAATCGGCCTGTAGCTCCTTTGCCTGTTCTTGCTCGCGCGGAATGGCGAACACATTCAGAAAATCTCCTGACTTTGCCCATGCGGGTGCGCCCTTGCTGACAACCGCGAGGTAGCGCTTTTGCACCTGTCGCTGCTGGAACTGGCGGCTATAGTGGCGACATGCGCGCTCGGTGCGCGCCAGCGCCACTACGCCGGAGGTATCCTTATCCAGGCGATGCAACAGGCATGGTCGCGGCAAAAGCCCCTCTTCCTTCATGTAACGCTGCCTCTGCCGCTCGCGCAGCATCTCCTGGATATGTGCCGGCGCTCGCGCCCACTCCGGTTGGTCGGGCAATTCAACAGGCCGCCAATTCTCGCTCTCCTGCTGCGCGAGGTAGCCGAGGAGGGCATTCCACATGGTCCCATCGGCGTGTTTGTACGTTGGATGAATGACCAGCCCTGGCGGTTTATTCACGACCAGCAGATGATGATCCTGGTAAAGTATAGGAATGCTGCTTTGTTCCATGCGGCAAGTATAGAGGCAATGGCGGCGAAGGTCAATCTCTTTTTGACAAGGAGGTAGTTTTCAGGTCTTTGCATTCATGTTACAATAGTATCTATCAAATTTGGAACACAGGCATCTTTTAGGGGAGTTCAGATGACCTTCGTACACTATATTAAAAAGCCGGAATTACGCAACCCGGTGGTTATCGCCGCCTTCACTGGCTGGAACGACGCTGCCGACGCGGCGACTACCGCAGTCAAAGTGCTGGTTGATCGCTGGCATCCAACCAAATTTGCTGAGATCGAAGCTGAAGAATTTTACGACTTTACCGAAACGCGCCCGACCGTCTCAGCGAAAAAAGGAAGAATTCGCTCTATCCACTGGCCGAGTAATGAGTTTCTGGCCTACATCAATCCAGCCCTGGAACGCGATGTGATTGTCTTTCTTGGAGCTGAACCTCAATTGAAATGGAAGACGTTCAACGCGGCATTTACCGAGGTGTGCAAACGCTACAGCGTTTCTGAAATTCTATTGCTTGGGGCATATCTTGCGAATATCCCTCACTCGATGGATGTGCCGATCTCCGGGTATTCCTCGACCCTGGATATGCAAGAACGATTGAACGAAATCGATGTGCAGACCTCGCGCTACGAGGGGCCGACCGGCATTGTCGGCGCGCTTCAGGATACGCTCAATCACGCGAAAATCCCGGTGTCCAGCTTGTGGGCTGCCGCGCCTCACTACCTGGTCGCCACGCCGAATATCAAAGTGACGGCGGCGCTTTTGACCTATCTCAACACCTTCATGTCCTTTGATCTCGATTTGAGCGACATCCAGACCGACGCTCTCAGTTTCGAAGAACAGATTTCCCGGTTGGTCGAACGCGACCCCGAAGCCAGCGCCTATGTACGCAAGCTGGAGGACCAAGCGCAAAAGATGGCGAATGGCGAGGATGACGACGACGACGACGAGGAACCACTCATCATCAATCCAGACCGTCCCGCCAGCACGGGACCGCTTCCCAGCGCGGATAGCTTGATTCGCAGCGTCGAAGAATTGCTGCGTAAGGAACGCGAAAACAACAACATCAATCCTGACGACGATGACGAGGAACACGAATGAGTCGCCCGCCATTCTCCCTGGCAGAGGTGCTCAATCCCCGCGCTATCGCTATTCTGGGGGCATCGCGCGCCACGCATAAATGGGGACACGTCTCCGCCAAACAGCTGATTGCCGGAGGGTTTCCCGGCGAGATTTACCTGGTCAATCCATCGGTCGATGAGGTGCTTGGTCGCTCAACCTATCCATCGATGCGCCAGGTTCCCTCGCAGGTTGATCTCGCCATCATCGCCACTGCCTTCCAACACGTTTCCCAGGCTGTCGATGATTGCATCGTACATGGCGTGAAGGGCATCGTCATCATCACGGCTGGCTTCAGCGAGACCGGATTGCAGGGACGTGAACTGGAACAATCGCTGATCGCGCGCTGCCGCGAGTATGGAATCAGGGTAATCGGCAGTAACTGCATGGGCATCTACGTCAAAAGGTTTCACTTAAATGCCCTGGGCATGACCTTCCCTCTGCCCGCCGGGCCGATCGGCCTGGTCTCACAGAGTGGCAATCTCGGAATGTATTTCAATGCGCAGGCACACCTGGACGGTTTAGGATTCACAACCTTCCTGAGCGTGGGCAACGCCGCGGATGTCACCTTCCCCGAATGCATCACGTACCTGGCGAGCGACCCGGAGACGCGCGTCATCGCGGGCTACGTGGAGGCCATTCAAGAACAAACGCTACGCGATGTGACGCTCGACATGCGCGCAAAGGGACTCTACAAACCCGTCGTGATCCTGTTGAGCGGTGCCACCGAGGTGGGTGTACGCGCCTCACTCGCCCATACCGGCACGGTGTCTTCCATCCGGCCAGATCATGATACCAGTTTGCTCGGCAGCGGCGTCGTGCGGGTTATTCGCTCCGACGAGCTGTTTCCCGTCGCCCAGGCGCTCGCCACACAGCCACCAACGCCGCACGGAGGGCGCCGCATCGCTATCATCGGCGACGGTGGGGGCAGCGTCGTGGCGAGCGGGGATGCCGCCGTTCGCGCCGGGCTGGAAGTACCCATCCTCTGTGGCGAGACGCAGGGCGCGCTCCGCTCCTTTATGCCGACACGTGCAACGGCAACCAACCCCGTCGATGTGGCAGGTGCCGCCGACGAAGATCCCCTGGCTTTTGCCTGGCTGACAGAAGCCTGCCTGAAAGACCCCGCCATCGACGGCGTGATGATTACCGGACTCTTCGGCGGCTATCGCTGGCTCCTCTCGGCAGAATTTGGTCCGCGCGAGGAGGCCGCCGCACGCGAGCTCGGCAGATTGGTTCGCCACTACAAGAAACCTGTTCTCATGCAATCAATCTATGCTCGACACGATATCCCCGCGCTGCACATCCTGCGCGAAGAAGGCATCCCCTACTACGAGTCCATCGAAACCACCTGCCGGGCGATGGCAGCCCTCAGCGAGGTCGGCACATTTTTAGGATAAAAACCCACTACACGCGTTGATAGCTCCAACTGACCATCTCACCGTTGGAGTAAGGCATATATCCATGAAAAAGTCGCTGGTCCTCGTCGAAGACCATGGGCAAAAAAAGTTTGTCGCTGGGCCACATCGGCAAATCTAGCAGCGCAGTCAAAGGAAGCCAGGAAAGCGTGCCTTCGTGGTTGCCCTCTGAGAGCTTGCCATGCCAGCCCTCGATACGAAAGATGAAGCCGAACCAATCCTCGCTCTGTTTGCCAAAGCCAGGCCACGAGATCGTCCCACGCAGCGTCAGTGTATCGGCAATCAGTCCCGATTCTTCCAGGATCTCTCGTCGCATCCCGCTGACAATATCTTCGTCAGGCTCCAACCTTCCTCCCAGCCCATTATATTTGCCATAGTGGATATCTTCTCCTGGCCTCTTATTACGATGTATCATTAACACCTGACGTTTATCAGGCGAAAGAATATAGCCCAACGTCGCCAGCACCGGTTTGTACATAGCAGACCTACCTGCCTTTCAATCGAAATCGTATGTAGAAGAGGGTGTGAAATACGGCATCGAACACGAGGCAGCCTGTGCTGTCCCGTGCCGTTACGTCACTTTCCAACTGGTAGCCAGGTACCGCAGTCCGAGTACGACAAACGCGATGCCGGGGAACCAGAGCGATAGCACGAACGGCAGAAAGCCGGACGGCAGGAGGTTCGCGATCAATAATACCTCAACGATACCGATGCCTGATACAATCAGGCCGGGACTGATGGCCCCGGCTTTGACGTATCCCCGGCGACCCATAACGGCGATGCCGAGCAGTCCCGCGCCCACTGCAACGATGTACGCGGGAAAGACCTGGTTGCCAGGGATACGATGGCTAAAGAAAAGGAAGACGGCCAGGCCTACGAAGGTGCCAAGCCAACCTCCGATCATCAGCCGGTAGGGATTCATCAATCCGGCGATCAGCAAACCCGCCCCAAGCACGAGAACGCCAAGCGGAGCCGAGGCATGCAGTAGCCATGCCAGCAGCAGGCATATCACGCCCAAAAGAAGCAAGAGATACGCCTGGCGCAAGTTACGCGCGTGGGTAACGGCGAATCCAGAAAATTTCTGTGCCATAGGAGCACATTCCTCCATCTCGCGCTACAGCGATCGTTTGACTTGCTCAACCTGCTCCAGGTGCGCCTGGCCATGCCCCAGGAAGGTCGTGAAGATGTTGTACAGCGTCAGCTTGCCACGTTCAGAGTGATTGCCTGTGCGCTCCCATTGTTCGGCAGAAAGCGAGCGAAAGAGCGCCGAATTGGAGCGGCGTAGAGCGCGAAACAGGTCCAGGGCGAGCCGTGCATCCTGAGCTGGATAGGCTAGACGTGAAGCCCAGGCTTCCTCGCTGAAGGCGTGTAGTACCGGCTGCTCCTCCGCGAGTATCCTGCGCACGCGCTCATAAGCGAAAACTTCGCTGTCCGGCAGATGAACAAGCACTTCATGAATGCTCCACTCACCAGGAGCAGGCGCGCGAAGCAGTTGCGCTTCGCTCAGTCCTTCGACGGCCATGTCAAATTGTGCTGGTGCTGCTTCGTAGGCGTCGATCTGGTCAGGTGTGGGTACTGGCACAAGTATACTCCTTCGCTGTGGTTATTTTTCGATGCTTTCCCTATTATATCCGAAGGCGAGCACTCAACAATAAAATAACGGTGGAGATACGACAATCAGGCCAGTAAACTCGAACGTATACTGGCCTGATGATATATTCGCCTATCACTTGTTGGCAACTTCCACGCTTAGAGAGCCGAGGGTGGAACCTCGTCGCCCGTGCCAGGACGATCAGAGCGCACGACCTCGATGGAGCACTGAGCGATCAACGCGCCAAGCGCACCAATGGCTGCCAGTACGGGAGCGACCAGCACCCCTACGACGCCGAACGTCAGCGGGAACTCCATAATAGAATGGCCTTCCTGCTTGATAATGATGCGGCGAACATTGCCTTCGTGCAGAAGTTCTTTGACCTTCGAGAGCAACTGCTCGCCCATCACCTGGAGTTCCTCGGTATAGCTCTTGTATTCGGTTTCCGGCGCATCATTGGTGTAATCTGTTTGTGACATGGGTATTCTTCTCCTTCTTCCTGTGTTTTTATAGAGAAGCACGCTTGAGCAATGCTTCACAATATCCGTCATGTTGTGCTATGCTGTCTACATAGTCACGTAGTCGGTTGAACGGTCCGTTTCATTTTCGTCTACACCTTTAATACGAATACCATCAATAGAAGTTGGAACAAAACTATGGCATATTTTTTAGCAAAAACCGACCCTCAACACTATTCCATCACCAACCTGGAACAGGACGGCGCAACCACCTGGGATGGCGTGCGCAATGCAGCCGCGTTGCAGGCCATTCGCGCCATGCGACCCGGAGATTCCGTCCTGATCTACCATAGCCAGGGCGAGGCCGCCATAGTCGGGCTGGCACGCGTTACCTCGGAGCCGCGCCCGGACCAAAACGACCCCAAAAGCTGGGTAGTTGATATGGCGTTTGTGCGCAAGCTCGCAGCGCCCGTCACGCTGCGCGAGATCAAAGAGAGCCATCGCTTCGACGATTGGGCATTGGTACGCCAGAGTCGCCTTTCGACGATGAGCATCCCGCCGAATGTGGTGGCATGGCTGCAAGAGAGAAAGATTATGTAGGACAGGAAGTACATTGTACATGGCATACGACAACAAGGCATACTGGTACATCAGCAGCGGTGATAAATGGGTTCATCCGCAAGCGGTGACGCTTCCTATAAACGATATGGCGATCCTGCGTGGATACAGCGTCTTCGAGGCGCTGCGCACCTATGACCGGCGACCATTTCACCTGGATGAGCATCTACGCCGCCTCTTTCGTTCGGCTGAGCTGATCGAATTCGACATTCCCTACTCGTATAACCAAATCGCCATGGCGATCCGCTCGACAATTGAGCTGAATGTTTATAAACATGCCGCGCTGCGCATTCTGGTTACAGGCGGCGAAAGCGAAGACGGTATTACGCCATCTGGTCTTCCTGAGCTGGTTGTCATGATTACTCCGCTTGGCGAGCGAGACATGGAACGATTCGCCAGGGGCATCAGGGTCATTACTACACGACTGCAACGCGACGCTCCGGAGGCCAAGACCACGAACTACATGGCCGCCGTGCGCGCCCTCAAAGAAGCAGCGCGGCGTGACGCCTCCGACGCGCTATTTGTCAATGAGCAAGGGCATGTGCTGGAAGCTACGCGCAGCAACTTCTTCATCTTTCGCGACGATACGCTGGTGACGCCGCGCGACGGCGTGCTCTACGGCGTCACGCGCAACGTCGTGCTGGAGCTGGCACGCGAGCGCTTCTCCATCGAAGAGCGCCCCATCTTGCTTGACGAACTCGCCCAGGCCAGCGAAGCCTTCATCACCTCGTCATCAAAAGAGATCACGCCCGTCGTACAAATCGATGACCTGCGCATTAGCGATGGGAAACCTGGTCCCCGAACCTATGAACTGGAGCAACGCTTTATAGAGATGGTCGAGCATGGGGAACGGTAGAGAGGCAGCGCTCCATCTACTTTCACGCGAGGCTTGTTGTATACTCTCAGTAAGAGCATTGGAGTATACTGCATGAATCGATCTGCCATCAATCCGAGAATCGCCGTCAGTATCGTTTTTGTTGCCGCCATGTTCATGAGCATCATGGACTCGACGATTGTCAATGTCGCCCTTCCTACGCTGAGTCGCCAGTTCAATACGTCGGGAACCGCCGTTGACGCCGTCATCGTCGGGTATCTTGTCAGTCTCGCGGTAATCATCCCTGCATCGGGCTGGCTGGGTGATCGACTGGGAACACGCCGCATTTTTCTGTTCGCGCTGGCGCTGTTTACGCTTGCCTCAGCCTTATGCGGGCAAGCCAACAGCCTCAACACGTTGATCGCATTTCGCATTCTCCAGGGGATCGGTGGCGGCGCGATGACTCCTGTCGGTACTGCTATGCTGTACCGTACTTTTCCTCCGGCACAGCGAATCCAGGTTTCGCGCATCCTCAATATTCCTACTGCGCTAGCTCCGGCCACTGGCCCGGTCTTTGGTGGCTTGCTCATCGATAAGTTGTCGTGGCGCTGGGTCTTCTATGTGAATGTGCCTATCGGCATTCTTGCGCTGATCTTCGGCATCCTCTTCTTGCAAGAATATCATAGGGAGGATGTCAAAGCGTTCGATATGGTCGGCTTCATTCTGGCAGGCGTGGGTCTCGCGCTGGCGATGTATGCGCTGAGCGAAGGCCCAAACTACGGGTGGACATCCGCTGGCATCCTCATCAGTGGAGTCGCCGGCCTCGTCATACTGGCGATCTTCGTCATGATCGAGTTACGCTCGACTCATCCCATGCTCGACCTGCGCATGTTTCGCAACCGGATTTTTCGCACCTGTAACCTGATATCACTTTTCTCCGGCGCGGGTTTTCTCGGCCTGCTCTATGCCGCGCCGCTCTTTCTCCAGTTAGCGCGTGGCGCGTCGGCGCTGACCTCCGGCCTGACCACCTTCCCTGAAGCAATCGGCGTTTTGATCGCTACCCAGATCTCCACACGCCTCTATCCCACGATTGGTCCCCGGCGTCTGATTTTCGGCGGACTCTTCGGAGTTTCAATCGTGATGGCGCTGATGAGCCTGATCGGGCAGGATACCGACCTCTGGTTCATGCGCGGCCTGATGTTGCTCGCCGGCGCAGGCATGGCCTTCTCATTTTCCTCGACACAAGCTGCCGCTTTTGCGACCATCTCACCTGCTGAAACCGGCCAGGCATCGGCGCTTTATACAGCGCAGCGTCAGATCGGCGCTGCGCTGGGGGTTGCCTTCATCAGCACCGTCATCAGCGCGGTCGGCTTAATGCAATCTGGTCCTGGTGGAACGATCGTGCCGAACTTGAGCGCCTATCACGCCGGGTTCATTGCCTCTGCCGTACTCGCGCTTATTGCAGCCGCCATCGGTCTGACAATACACAATAGAGATGCAGCGGCAACCATGCGGCGCAAAGTTGATCAGAAACAAGCCGTTGTTTTCGATCAGGGAATAGCTACCCAGAGCGAAATTGGCCAGGGCGATGTCAATCATCGCCCTTTCATCATAAAGAGTTGCCCCTGCTGACTAGCCGACGCTCGAAATGGCTTCTGCCGCCGCGACCGTGCTGAGCGCATCTTCCAGGATATCCAGGCCCTCGTCCAGTTGCTCGTCGGTCACGTTCAGGGGAACCAGGATGCGAATGACGTTATCGTACATGCCGGCCTTGATGAGCACCAGCCCGCGATGATGCGCGGCTGCCAGCACCTCGCTGGCCGCGTGCGAGTCAGGCTCTTTTGTCGTGCGGTCTTTCACCAGTTCCATTGCGGCCATGCCGCCCAGCCCGCGCACATCACCAACGAGAGGAAGTTGCTCCTGGAGTTTGGTGAATCGTTTCACGATCTTACGACCGATTTCACGCGAGCGCGCAGCATAGTCCGTCTGTTCGTAGAGGTCGAGGACGGCGAGTGCGGCGGCACAAGCCACCGGATTGCCGCTATACGTGCCACCGAGCGAACCAGGCACGGGCGCGTCCATGATCTCCGCACGTCCCACCACACCGCTGATCGGCATTCCTGCACCCATCGACTTTGCGATAATCATCAGGTCTGGCTCGACCCCATCGTGCTCCACAGCAAACATGCGCCCGGTGCGGCAAAAGCCCGACTGAATCTCGTCTGCAATAAACAGGATGCCATATTTTTCACAGAGCGATTTGAGCACTCGCAGGAAGCCCGCCGGAGCAGGAATAAAACCACCTTCGCCCTGTAGCGGCTCGATAATTACCGCGGCCACCTGGTCAGCGCCGATCTCGACACTAATCATGCGCTCCAACTCGGCGATGCAGTAGGCCGAGGCTTCCTGTGGCGTCATATTCATGCGATAGGGATAAGGGAACGGCGCTCGGTAGACCTCTGGCGCGAAGGGGCCAAAGTGATGTTTGTAAGCGAGCTTGGCCGTCATGGTCATCGTCATCAGCGTGCGGCCATGAAAGGCGTTGTCGAAGGTAATGATACCTTGCTTGCCCGTGGCATAGCGGGCAATCTTGACGGCATTCTCGACGGCCTCCGCGCCGCTGTTGAAGAAGGCAGCCTTTTTGGGGAAATCGCCGGGCGCAAGATTGACGATGCGTTCGGCCAGGGCTATATACGGCTCGTACATCATGACGGCGAAACAGGTGTGCGTGAACTTCGCAGCCTGCTCGGCGATGGCCTTGACTACCTCCGGGCGGCTATGCCCGACATTCATAACACCAATGCCACCGGCAAAATCAATATAGCGATTCCCATCGACATCTTCGATGATGGCACCTTCAGCCTTCGCCGCGAAGACAGACATGGTCGATGAAGCGCCTCGCGCCACGTATTGTTGGCGTCGCTTCATCAACTCACGCGATTTCTCTCCTGGAATGTCCAAATAGGTTGGTTTGTCGGTCATGGCAGCCTCCTGAACTGAGTGAAAAGAGGGAATGTGGTTAGAACACACCCATACAGGTCTATGGTCTTACCACCATTCTACCATATCCTCCCTCTCACTCGAACAGCCAACTCACCATTGAAAGACCATCCAGTAGAGGCGACCCTCGCGGTCGCCCACCATCCGTTTGCAAACCGCGATTGGCGGTCCAGCGAAGGATGGCGGGCGACCGCGAGGGTCGCCCCTACAGTTATTGGCAAGCTACGCCGCGCTTACCAGTTGTGCAGGCTCTTCGCGGCCCAGGAAGCTGGCCACCGCAACCTGAAGACGCCGCTCGCTGCGTTCGCCAAAGCCGGGCAACTTACGAATGCGCTGTGCCTGCGCCGCTCGCCACAGCTTCTCAGGTGTGTCTACGCCAAGCTCTTCGTTCAGCCGCGTGGCAATATGCGGGCCGACATGCTCGATGGGCAGCAAGGCACGCGCGCCCGGCGTAAGGGTCTGGAGCGTCAGGTCGTGATAAAAGGTCATCGTGCCGGTTCGTGCTAGCTCGGCGATGCGTGCCTGCAAGCGCCGTCCCAGTCCGGGTACGGGCAACAGGTCTCCACGTTCGATGATTGCCGCAGCCGGTTCTGACAGGTCAAGCACCCCGCGAGCAGCATTGCGGTATGCCTGGATACGATACGGATTGCTGTTCTGATATTCAAGCAGAGCGGCAATGCTCGACAACACCTCGGCGATCTGCCGATTTGTGATGATTGGCTTCGACGCCTGCTCTTCCTCCAGGCCGGGCAGCATCGGTTGCACCGGCTGCTTCTCATACCTGGCATAGGCCGATGGGACGATCTGAATGGTTTGGGTCAGTTGTAATACACTCATAGCAATGAGCCTCGCTTCTTCACAAACACGCTGTATCTATCTATTCTTTTCACAGCATCCTTTTTCGGATAGCTGCCTACACTGTCAGTACTGACAATTTGTGTACACAATACATGGTATTTCTGTTCTAATTATAGCATATTACACAAGGCGCGTCAAACATTTTTGCAGTGCGCAGACGTTTGGAGATAAGGGCTGTGCAGTGCGGCATTTAGCGGAAATACCAGAAACGTGGAGCGGGACTAATGCTCATAATTCTCCAATCTTCGTGCTTGCATCCGTTCATTTGTGTTGAGATGGCATGAGAGAGGCGCAGTCTCACTCCTCTGTTATGGCAATCTCAACATTTTCCTTATACACAATGTTCATTAAATGACCGGATGAGCGGAGTATTTGTATGTGGCGCGCAATGATTCGTAAGCTACTCTTTAGTACATGGCTGGTATTGTTTCTTACCATGTTCTGTATTGCCTTGCTTCCTCAATCAACTGGCTATGCAAAGACGATACCAGTTCGCAAACCGGCGCTGGCTCTCAACAGGCGGCAAGGTCCGCTGGGCGTGACCTTGACCTTGCGAGGGACAAACTTTCCGGCGGGTCAGGCCAACCTGAGCTACATCGACGCGATGAACGTGCCGGGCTTGTTCGCGCCGCCCAGCGACTCCAGCGTCGAAGTCCTGCCTGACGGCTCGTTTCTCACGACCAATCTCGTGCTTCCAACAGTCGGCCCTGCTGGCGCGTGGAAAATCGTCGTGACCGACAACAATGGTGCGCTCAATACCATTCGTTACACGGTACTTGTCGCAAACGGGAATGCGACTGCTGGCGCGCCAACGCTCTTGCTCACGCTGCCAGCCTCGACAAACCCGGCGAATGCAGACCCACCGGCGAACACCTCTGGAAGCAGCAACGCCATCATGTTCAGCGGCACAAACTGGCTGCCGAAAGGAACCGCCGTCAAACTGACGCTCTCGGCTGGAGCCGTCATGATCCCGCTGCTCGAACCGGCACCTGTCTCCGACGCGCAAGGTGACATTACAGGCAGCTTTTACCTACCTACCACGATCAGTGTCTCCAACGCGACAGTTCTTGCCTCCGATGAAGTCTACAGGTGCGCTGCGTGCCCAGGTTCCCATCACCATCAGCAACGGCACTTTGTTACTTACTACAAGCGTTACGCCACAGCCAACCACTGGCCTTGTCACACCAACGTCAACCGTGACTACACTCGTAAGCGCAAGCAACGGCAATTCTGATATCACCGTCAACCCGCTGGGCAAGCTGGACGCCGCCGTCTGGGGACCGATTCTGCTGGTTGCCGGCGGCATCCTGGCTGTGGCCGGCCTCATGCTGATCCTCTTCATGCTTCCCTGGTCGAGCGGCAGCAGGCACAGAGAATAGCCGCCGGTGTTGGACATCACGCCGCGCAGTGCGCTATACTATCCACACAAATAGAAAGCATTTCAAGCAAAAACAAAGGATATACATGTCAGAGCAAGTCGATGTGCTAATTGTGGGAGGTGGTCCCGCCGGTCTGGCTGCCGCAGAGGCCGCAGCCTGCCGGGGAGCCAGCGCGCTGGTGCTAGAACGGCAGAACGAGATCGGTTATCCTGTGCATACCAGTGGTGGAAGCTGGATTCAGGATATGAAGGCGCTCGATATCCCGGCGCATCTCTACCACCCCGTCGAGAAGGTGTATTTCGTCTCGCCACAACAGGAAGTTCCCTTGCGCTACGATCCCGCGGTGGCCTGCGTGATCGATGTACGCGGGCTGTACCAGCATCTCGCGGGCCGCGCGGTTGCTGCCGGGAGCGCGATACGGGTGCGCCACACAGTCGAGCAAACGATTCTGGAAGATGAGCGTGTTACGGGTGTCACCGCGAAGAACCATACAGGGGAGCGTATTGAGGTGCGCGCGGCTGTCACCATCGACGCGAGCGGGTTTTCGCGGCATATCGGCGTGCGTACCGGTCTCGGCAGCGCCTTCCATCGCTACGGCTACGGAGCTGAGTACGATCTGTACGCGCCTCACTACCCGCAGGACGAACTGTATCTCATCATGGGTAGCAGGTTCGCACCGCGCGGCTACGCCTGGGCCTTTCCGCGCGGCAACGGGCGCGTGCGGCTGGGCGTTGGCGTGCTGCATCCCGACTGCGACGACGATGCGCGTCTCTATCTAGACCGCATTATGCACGAGCTGCCCCAATTCGCCGGGAAGTTCAAAGACGCCAGCCCGGTGGAGTATCACACCGGCCTCTTTCCCTCAGAGGGGCCGGTCGAAGCATTCTCACGCGATGGCCTGCTTTTGGCAGGGGATGCCGGCGGACATGGTTCCACGCTTGTCGGTGAAGGTATCCGTTTCGCCATTTACTCAGGGCAGATAGCAGGCGCAGTCGCTGCCGAGTCGGTCAAGGCGGGAGATACCTCCGCTACGTTTCTGGGTCGCTTTGATAAGCAGTGGAAAGCGCGTTTCGGGCGCGATATGGACATCTCCTACATGATTAACAAGCGCATCTCCAACTACAGCGACGAGCAATGGGACGACGCGCTCGAACTGATGAAGCGCCTTACTCCAACGCAGATGGCGCAGGCGCTGCGTGGCGATTTCAGCGCCGGGTTGGTGCTGGGCGTACTCGCGCGCAATCCCGCGCTGGTTAAGACAGGCGGCAAAAAATTCCTCGATCTCATGCTGGAGCGCATCCAGAAGCCAGCCGGGAATATCGCTCGCTAACTCCGTGTTAACACTGCTAAAGGCCAAACACAACGCACTTTCAGTGCATTTCAAGGAGTTATTTGATGTCTCATAACCCGACCGCGTCATCGGTCAACGACCATATTCAGAGCGAGCAGAAAATCAAGATGTATGTCACCACGTGGTGCGGTGATTGCCGCATGGCGAAACGTTGGTTCGACAGCCATGATGTCCCATACGAATCCATCAATATTGAAGAGGACGACGAGGCTGCCGCGTATGTCTTAAAGGTCAATCGTGGTATGCGCAGCGTGCCAACCATCGTCTTTCCCGACGGCTCCATCCTGGTCGAGCCTTCTCCGCGCCAACTGGCAGCCAAATTCCCAACATAGTGCAGGTTCAAGAAGCCTGTTGTGTAAAAGGCTCACCCAGTTCAGATTACTCCTTGACAAATCGCATAGAAGCGTATACTCTCGTAGAGAGATACCAAAAAGGCGTTGAGCGAGGGAAGTAGGTTGGTCTCCCGGCAGCAGAGAACTGGCGGACGGTGCAAGCCAGAGTCGGAGACAAACTGAAACTGCCTTGTGAGCCGTGGCGGCGAAACGGTGCTTCTGGAAGCAAAAGTAGCTGCCACCGGGAACTCCCGTTACAGAGCAAGGGTGTATTTGCACTCGAAAAGGCTGTTCTCGTGAGAGAACGGCGCAGCAAGGTGGTACCGCGAACGTGACTGTGCGCACTCTTCGCCCTTGTCAGGGCGGAGGGCGCATTCTTTTTGTCCTCCGCGAGCCTCTACAATCAACTGTATGAGCACTCCAAGGAGGATCACATGTCGGAACAAAGGAAACGCGTTGAACCCGCACACCCGGCGGAATCTTCGCTCACCAAAGTACGCCCGCCGCGCTACGATTTCTCGGTCTTCGAGGCGAAATGGCGGGAACGCTGGGAGCGAGAGAAACTCTACCAGGCCGACCTGTCCCATGCCAGGCATCCTTATTACAACCTCATGATGTTTCCCTATCCCTCTGCCGAAGGCTTGCACGTGGGCAATATGTACGCGTACATCGGCTCGGATATTCACGGGCGCTGGATGGCCATGCAGGGATCCGATGTTTTCGAGCCAATCGGCTTCGACGCCTTTGGCATCCATAGCGAAAACTTTGCGATCCAGCGCGGCATTCACCCCCGCGTACTCACTGCGCGCAATGTCGAGCGCTTTCGGGAGCAACAATTGAAGCGCATCGGCAACCGCTTCGATTGGTCACACGAAGTCGATACGACCGACCCGCGCTACTATCGCTGGACGCAGTGGATCTTCTTGCAGCTCTTCAAAAACGGCCTGGCCGAACGCAAAACCGCTCCGGTCAACTGGTGCCCCAAAGACAAGACGGTGCTGGCTGACGAACAGGTTATCAACGGCCACTGTGAGCGCTGCGGAACGCTCGTCGAGCGACGCTGGTTGGAGCAGTGGTTTTTGAAATTGACCAGGTATGCTCAGAAACTCCTGGACAATCTGGAATGGCTCGACTGGCCCGAACGCGTCAAGACGCTTCAACGCAACTGGATTGGTCGTTCGGAGGGCCTTGAATTCGCCATAGAGATCGATGGAATGCCAGATGTACGCGTGCAGGTGTACACAACACGCCCTGACACGATCTTCGGCATGACCTTTGTGGCCCTGGCTCCGCACCATCCGCTCATTCCACAGATCACCGACCAAACACAGCTCGCAGATGTGGCGGCTTACCAGCAGACGGCCAATCGCTTGCAAACTGGCACAGTGTACACGATGACCGGGGTCTTTACCGGCGCGTATGCCTTGCACCCTTTGACGGGCGAACGCATGCCGATCTGGATCGCCGATTTCGTCCTCGACAGCTATGGCGCGGGTGCAGTGATGGGGGTGCCTGCGCATGACGAACGCGATATGGCCTTTGCGAAAGCTATGGGACTGCCGGTACGCACGGTGATTATCCAGCCTGGGAGTGCGCATCCAGCAGAGGAGCCGCAGGAAGCATTCGTACAGCCAGGAGTGCTGATGAACTCTGCCGGGTACTCTGGTATGACCTCGGCCCAGGCTGCTGAGGCCCTCTTCACCTGGTTTGAGGAGCGCGGCAAGGGCCAGCGCGTCGCGAAATATCGCCTGCGCGACTGGCTCATCAGCCGTCAACGCTACTGGGGACCACCCATTCCGATCATCTACTGCCAGGAACACGGGGCTGTTCCTGTCCCGGATGAGCAGTTGCCGGTTCTCTTGCCAGTTGTGGAGAACTGGATGCCCACAGGCACTGGTGCTTCGCCTCTCGCGGCAATCGAGAGCTTCGTTCACACCACCTGCCCCATCTGCGGCCAGGCAGCCCGCCGCGAAACGGATGTCAGCGATAACTCCCTGGACTCCGCCTGGTACTTCCTGCGTTACTTGTCACACGACGAAGAGATGCAGCCGTGGGATCCAGCCCTGGCGCGCAAGTGGCTCCCGGTCGATATGTACATCGGTGGTGCGGAACATAGCGTGCTGCACTTGATGTATGTGCGTTTTCTCAGCATGGCGCTGCACGACCTGGGCCACCTGGAATTTGAGGAGCCGTTCAAGCGCTTTCGAGCCAATGGCATGATTACCAAAGATGGCGCGAAGATCTCCAAATCAAAGGGCAACATCGTGAACCCCGATAGCTATATTACCCGCTTTGGCGCGGATGTATTCAGGGTCTACCTGATGTTTATGGGACCATATCAAGCTGGAGGTGATTTCAGCGATCATGGGATCGGCGGGGTCGTGCGCTTCCTCGACCGTGTCTGGTCACTGGTCACTCAGCACGCGCAGAACGCCTCCGCTCAAGCCCCACAGGGAGAGGAGCGGCGCATCATCCATCGTCTGATCAAACGAGTGACCGAGGATCTGGCAAGCTTGAAGTACAACACCGCCGTGGCCGCGCTGATGGGATATCTCAATTCCCTGGAAACCCGTTCGACCCACACACGGGAGGAGTTGCGGACCCTGCTGCTGCTCCTTGCACCAATGGCACCTTACATCACAGAGGAACTCTGGCAGAAACTCAAGCATCCAGGCCAGAATCAGTCTATCCACGCAACATCTTGGCCTGGCTTCGATGCTGAGGCCATTGGGGCCGAGACAATGATCCTGCCAATACAGGTCAACGGACGGGTGCGCGCTCGTATCGAGGTTGCGCATGATACACCCGAAGCTGAGATCAAGAGCCAGGCCCTCCAGGTTCCTCAGGTGCAATCGTTGCTTGCTACCTGGAAGGTCACCCGCATAATCTACGTAGCCGAGCGCCTGGTGAACATTGTCACAGCCTGACGTGGCGTAAACAAGGAGCAATAGCAGGGCAACCGCCGCGTCTTTTAACGCCCAATGTCCTTGCGCACGAAGCGCGCTGAGGCCAGCGCCAGCGCCACGATGCCAACAGCCAGGACGCCCAGCATATCCCAGAGGGGCAGGCCATTCAGCAGTGGCGTTCCATAGTAGTAAATGGCGGAGAGCCTCAGCGCCGCATCCGACCAGTTTAACTCCGGCCCAACAAAGCTGATGAAGAACCAGATCACCAGCAAAAAGCTTAAGAGGCCGGTGTCTATCGCCGTGCGCAGCCAGCCTGAGAGCAGGTAGCCTATGGCTGCCACCAGCAGTCCCAGCGGAATGATGGAGAGTGTGGCCGCCGTCAGGTTGCCCCCGTCGAGCTGCAAGCCCGTGGCTGCCGAGGCCACTACCGTAACTGCCAGGGTCACTGCCCCAATCATGACCGTCGCTGTGGTAAGCGCGGCAAAGCGCCCCAACAGCACCTGCAAGCGTGGCTGCGGCGTGGACAGCACCAACTCCAACCGTCCATCCTCTTCATCGGCGGACCAGCGGTTGGCCTGGGTGACGGCGAAAGCCATCAACAGCAGCGGCAGGAGCACGAAGAACGCGCTGAGGATGGTGGCGTTGGTGGTGTTCTGGCCGCCGCCGACTTTCGTAATCAGTTCTTTCAGGATCGGCGAGCTGGCAAAAAGGGGAGCCATCTTCACCTCAATTTGCTTGACGACGACGATCATCCATCCGGCAAAGCCCGCGATGCCCAGCGTCCACCAGCACGTGGCAGCCAGGATCATCCCCAGGCTGCGTGTATAGACCGAGCGCAGCGACCAGGCATTCACCGGCAGCGCGCGCTCTGGCCGCACAGCCCGTTCTGGAAGGCGCAAAAAGGCCGGTAGTGCCACCGTCCCCCCAATATCGCGCCGCGCAAAAAGCCACAGAGCGGCTCCGCTCAAGACGATAGACAGCGCCAGCAGGACCATCATGGCACCAGGATTAACACCGTAAATTGAACTTGGCACGCCGTAGCTTGAAGCTGGCACTAAGGGTTTGCTCAAATTGTAGTAGTAGACAGGTGAAAACTGCGACACCCATTCGGTATTGGGAATGACGCGATGCACCATATCCAGCACGATAAAGATCAGCAACAGGCCACCTGTAAGGCCAGACGCAGTACGGCGCTCCAGGGTGAACTGGGAGATCAGCAGCGCAATCGACCCGAAGACGCCGCAGATGAGCACCAGGTTCAAGCCGAAGAGCAAAGCATCGCCCATCGTAATGTTCGCGCTCGCGCTCTTGCCGCCCGCAAAGGTTAGCAGCCCGATAATCAGACCCATGCCCAGCAGGGCTGTCCACACGGCGGCCAGCTTTTCCAGCGCTACCCGCCCGCGCCCGCACGGTAGCGAGAGCAGCACATCCAGGGAGCCGCGCTCCTCTTCGCCGCGCAGCAGGCGGCTGCAAGCCAGCAGCGGCCAGATAGCTATCAGCAAGATCGTAAAGCCATATTTCCAGGTTGCGTAGCCGCCGGGACTGTCTACCGCGATTGGCTCGGCAAGCCAGGAGAACGATCCAGACAGGGCAAAGATCGAGGCCCTCTCCGCTGGCGTTTCCAGCAGCGAAGGGATGGCCGACAGGACTGCGTACATGAGCAGACCCATGCCCGCGCCCCAGCCCAGTATGGCAATGCGGAAATCACGCAGGGTCTTGAGAAAGACGCTCCTAAACCACATGGCTCGCCTCCTTGGGGGCCTGACCATCGCCCTCGTAGTAGCGCAGGAAGATATCTTCCAGGCTAGGCTCATGACTGGTCAGGGTCACGACGGCGTGTTGCGCTGCCGCCTTGATGACTGCATCCGCCTCCCCCTGCATCGTCAGGCGCAGCGCGAACGCATCGGGCAGCGCCTCCACTTTTGCCACACCGGGAAGCTGCTTGAACTCTTCGGCAGGTACAGCATTGGCGAACGTGATCGTGATTTCGTAGCGCTTGATGTCCTTCAGTTCGGCCACACCACCCACGCGCACCAGTTGACCCGCGCGGATGATGCCCACGCGGGTGCAGGTCTGTTCAACCTCTCCCAGGATGTGCGAGGAGAGAAACACGGTGCGCCCCTCGTCGCGCACTTCTTTGACCATGCGGTCGAACTCTTGCTGGTTGAGCGGGTCCAGGCCATTGGTCGGCTCATCGAGAATCAGCAGGCGCGGGCGGTGCATAAAGGCTTGAATCAGCACCACCTTGCGCTTATTGCCACTTGAATACTGGCGAAACTTGCGGCTGGGATCCAGGTCGAAGCGCGTGATGAGTTGCTTGAGATAGGCTTGATCGACGCCGCCGCGCAGGTGCCCGAAGTATGCCAGGATCTGCCCGCCGGTCAGGTTCGGGTCGAGCGACGGCTCGCCGGGCAGATAGCCGATCAGCCGCTTGATCTCCACCGAGTGCTGCCAGCAGTCCAGCCCGGCGATGCGCGCTGTACCTGCGTCGGCGCGCAGCAGCGCCATGAGCAGGCGAATGGTGGTGGTTTTGCCCGCGCCGTTGGGGCCAAGAAAGCCGAACACTTCGCCTTCTTCTACATGGAAAGAGACGTTGAGTAATGCCGCGCTTGCTGCCATAGCTCTTGGTCAGGCTGTCGACTTCGATGATCGCTGCCATGATAACTTTCCTCCTCGTATTCAGATCATTATTCGGATTCCTTGACTTTATCCAGATACTCGGTGAAGAGCTGTTTGCCTGCATCGCTCTTGCTGCTGCTGAGTTGCTCCGGCTCCAGCCAGCGACGTACCAGGTCGCTGAGCGCTTCGGTCAGTTGCTCCATAGATGGCATTTGCTCCTGGCCAATGATATCAGGCGAGTTGATTATGCCAATCTTCACCGCGGTCAATATATAGGTGATGACGGGGGCCGGAATATCTGCGCGAATCAGCCCGGCCTGTTGAAGCTGGGCAAAATAGGCATCGGCATCGCCTACAAGCTGATTGAGAAAAGCTGGATCATAGGCCCCGAGAAACCCGTTGAAGATGTCCGACTTGCCCCTGATAATGGCAGCCACGAGTGGATTGGACAGGACGGCGAGCATGCCGTGGGTGGTGACGCGATGCAGCAACCCTCCCTCTGGATCGGCGTCGATTCGCCGCTGCGACTTCTTCGCTGTAGCGTTGCTGTTCGCGCCAGATGGCCGCGCGAAACAGCTCGTTCTTGTCCTTCCAGTGCAGGTAAATGGTGCCTTTGCCCACACCTGCTTCGCGGGCTACATCATCAATCGTGGTCTTGCGATAGCCCCAGCGCACCAGCAGCGTGGTGGCGGCGTCCAGCAGACGCTCCTCGCGCAGCTTTCGCTCGTCGGACGCAGGCTGGCGCTCAGGTTGCTGGCCGGGTGGCGTGTTGCTTGTTGGTACCTGACCGGCAGGGTGGTGGATGGATGCCATACCTTTCCTCGCTCTGTTCCTGCTCATATGACTGAGTGACCAGATGACTAAATTATTATACCAGTCAAAGTATAGCATGAACAAGCAAGATGTCAAGTCAAGAAAGAACTTAGTCGCTGTTTCCTACTCTTTGGGATTACTCCCGCCCCGGTAAGAGACCGCGCTCCAGGGCAACAGCGACGGCTGAGGCGCGTGAGTCCACATCTAACTTATCATAGATGCTGGCGATATAGGCCCCCACGGTCCTCTCGGTGATCTGTAAGCGTTTCGCAATCTCTTTGCTACGCTCTCCACGCGCCACCCCCATCAGTACCTCTCGTTCGCGCTCGGTGAGTTCTGTCCGGCCCTTCCCGCGTGGCTTCTCGGATGGGCGCGTTGGAGAATAGTGCAGGAGGGATTTGTGCTGCGCGGGCGGCATGCATGAGCAGGCGTTCCACCACCTCTGGCTGGACCAGGCGCTCTCCTCGTGCCGCAGCGCGGATGACATCAAGTAATACCTCCAGGTCGGCATCTTTTAGCACATAACCACAGGCACCTGCCTGCAAGCCTCGAATCATCAACGCATCCTCGTTGTAGGTGGTCAGGATCACGACTGCAATCTGCGGCCAGTGCTGATGAATATGCTCGATTGCTTCAATCCCATCCATACCAGGCATTCGCAGATCCATCAAGACCACATCGGGTTGGAGTTCGCTGATTACCTTGAGCGCTGCCTCGCCGTCAGGTGCTTCCCCCACCAGTGCGAGCTCCTCTCCTCCCTCTCCAAGCATGGTACGCACCCCTGTACGGATGACTTTGTGGTCGTCAACGGTGACGACACGGATCGGCTGACTCATGCGCGTTCTCTTTCTTTCGCCTGGTACTTTATGAATCTCGCGTGTTCTCTGTTGGTGGCTGCGGGCAAAGGGAAGCAGAGGCGGAGGGTCGTTCCTCTCAGCGGGATACTCATCAGGCTCAGATCGCCATCCATCAGGCGGGCGCGTTCCTGCAAGCCGAGCAACCCATAGTGGCCACGCTCGTTGAGAATCATTTCTGGATCAAAGCCCACACCATCATCGCGCATCTCCAACGTGATAGTCATGCCCTCCCGCATGATCCGAATCCAGACATGGGAGGCCTGAGCATGTCTTGCCACATTCGTTAAGCCTTCCGAGATGGTCCTGAGGACTTGTTCCGAGAACGATTCTGGAATGCTGGCACAGGCGCTCAGATCAGTAGTACAGGGGATGCCTGTTGCCAGGGCGAAATGCAGTATCTTTTCTTCCACAGCTACGCCAAGCTCCTGGAGAGGCAGGGTGTCGGCTCGCAAATCGCCGATCGCACTGCGGGCGTCGCTCAGCGCCTCGCGGACATCACTGATCGCCTGTTGAATGGCCTCTTGCGCCCGCTCATAGCGCTGGCTTTTCAAGCGGGAGTTGGCTGCTTGCAGCTGCATCATCACGCCGAGCCAATCCCTGCGCCAGCGTGTCATGCAGTTCCCGTGCCAGGCGCTGGCGTTCCGTCAAGCGAGTCAATTCCTCAATTTGTTCCGTGGAAGCTTGCAGTTGGGTATGTGCGGCCGATAACTCTTGATACACACCTTCCAGGTGAGTATACGAAGCGGTCAGTTGCATAGACAGCACGAGATACCCTCCGAGCAGGAAGAGCATGGTGATGAGGCTGGAGAGGTCCGAGAGATGGATCGGGAGAATATATCTCCATTGATGGAGACCGGCCAGCAGGATCACCAGGAAGAACACAAAACTACTGCATGCCACCACAATAATCAATCGTCTTCGCTCAAGCAGCGTTACGACTTCGAGCGCCAGCACCAGGTCGCCATTGTGACCGGCATCATGATTTCAAGTACGCTGGGCTTCACGTTTTCCCTTGAAACCTATGTCTATAACGCTGCCCTTGACTTGCATATCGGTTCGAGCGGGCTGAGTTTGCTCTTGATCGGCCTGCATATCGCGGTGGATTGGAAATGGATCGTCGCCAATACGAAAAAATACCTGTTCCCTTACGGCTCTCCGCGGGCGAAGCCGTCCGAGGCTTCCAGGGAGCAGTCAAACTAAAAATCAGAATGAAATGGAAGGAAACATTCACATGGCACAGCAACCCAAGAAGACCGCGCTGCGCGGACCTTTGATCTTTGTCGCGCTCGTCGCACTTGTCGGAATTGGCTTCGCCGCCAGTGGCCGCTTTTCTAACCCGTTCGGCTTCTTCCAGGCATTTCAGGCGTTCCAAAGCTCCAATATGCAGGTTACCACTGTCTCACATGCAGCAGGGAGGCAGATTCACAACAGCCGCTCCGGCACTCCTGCGTATCATGCTCGAGCCAGTCACAGCCATGCAGGTAGTGGAACTGGCGAAAGTATCGCATGGCCTTATTTCGGGGCAGTCCTCTTCGATAGCTGGATGCTCTTCGCGATAACCGCCTGTTATATGCTCATCCAACTAACGGTGGGAATTCTCATCCATCGCTTTCGGCCCCAAAAGACGCAGGAACTCTTTCTGAAAGGAAAATGACGTGCAAGAAGCCCAACCACAGTCCGAAACATTGATTTCCCATTTGTGCTCAGCGTACTCGCCACCCTGCTCGCCATCGGTGTAACAGCGGCGATGGCGAGCAGCTTAGGTCCCATTCCGCGGCCCATAACAGTGGCGTTACGAACTTACAGAAACATCTTCCTGTGGTTTGGCGGTTTCCTCCGGCTCGGCAGTTTCAGCAGGTTTGGCTTCCGGTGCGTATTCATGCTCGCGCGCGGTGAGCGGCACGTCTTTCATGAAGATGGCTCCCACAATCATCAAGCAGCCAAGCAGGAACACGACAAAGAAACCATGTTGCAGCGCATAGGCAAGCGAGAGCTTCAGTGCTTCAAAGACCTGGTTCAGCAACGTTTGCACCTGTTGCACTGCCTGAGCCGTCGCAGCAGCTACAAGTTGGGCGTGCTGGGGACCAGGGGGGATATGCGCCGTCGCGCTGCTGACCGCGAAATGCTCGGCGGTCTGCACGACCGTATCGTGATAGGTCGAGTTGACGAGTACCTGCGGGTTTGTCGCAAACTGGAAACCCTGCGGGGTCAATTGCTTGATGGTGCTGGCCGGAACGCGCGTGACGATATCGCTTGAGAGGGTCGAATTCACTACCGAACCGACAATTGCCACACCAAGCACCGCGCCAAGCTGCCCGAAGAAGCGCACTGCCGCTGTTCCGACTCCCAGGCGCGAGCGTGGCACCGAATTCTGCGCGGCCAGTGCCAGCACAGAGAAGAACGTCCCGAGGCCAAGACCGGCAATCACCATGTAGACGATGGCCGTCCCCAGGCTGGTCGTGATCTCAAGGCGCGTGAGCAGGAACACCCCGACGGTCATGATGATCGCGCCGATAATAGTCACTAGCTGGTAGCGTTTGAACGTCGCTACGAAGAAACCTGCCAGCGATGCACCGATGACCGAACTGATGGTGAGCGGCGTAATCACTTCACCCGAATTGGTGGCCGAAATACCCAGCACACCTTGCAGGAAGAGCGGCAGGTAGACGATCAATCCGACCAGCACCATTAACTGGATAAACGAGAGGAACAGCGCTGCCGAAAAGACCTGGTTGCGAAAGAGATCGAGCGGCAAGATCGGTTCGCGCGCGAAGCGTTCAGTGACGACGAAAGCGACATACAGGATGCCAGCAGTCGCCAGGATGCCGATGACTTGCCATGAGTTCCAGGCATAGGTGGAATTGCTGCCCCAGGTCAGGCCGAGCAGGAGGCAGATGGTTCCTACAGCGACGAGCAAGGCTCCCTGAAAATCGATGCGGCGCACGGCGGCCCAGCCGGTATGGGTCATAGTGCGCTGCGAAATGTTGGTGGGCAGGTAGATCAGCAGTAAAGCCAGCGCCAGAATGCCGATCGGCAGGTTGATGTAGAACACCCAGCGCCAGCGCGTATCATCGGTGACGAGCGTGCCAAGCAGCGGCCCGTGATCGGTGAGCCAGCCGCCGAGCGTCGGGCCGATCAGGTTGGAGAAGCCATACACCACGCCGAAGATGCCTTGCCACTTGGCGCGCTCGGCAGGCGGGAAGAGGTCGCCCACCACAGTGAAGACCAGAGCAATGCCGATGCCCGCACCCAGCCCTTGCAGCGCTCGGAAGGCGATAAGTTCGTTCATGGTCTGGGCAGCGCCGGAGAGCGCGGAGCCGATCAAAAAGACGCTCGCGCCCGTCACCAGGAACCACTTGCGGCCAAACTGGTCGGAGAGCTTCCCCACGATAGGTACCATCGTCACCGATGCCAATGTATAGGCCGTGACTGCCCAGGTATAGCGGTCGAAGCCCTGTAAGACGCCGATAATACGCGGCAGCGCTGTACCGACAATCGTCTGATCAAGCGCCTCTAGCAGCAGCGTGAGCATCAGGGCAGCAAGCACGCTGAAGAGCGCGAACCCGCGCAGGCGGCGGCTTTGCGTGACAGTTGTAGCATTGGATTGGGTTTCCATAAACTTTTCCCCTTACTGAATATGATTTGTGCCAGACTTCTCAATGGCTATCCCTGCTGAGTTCTGAGCCTGCTCCATCCGGGCCGCCTCTTCTGCTCGCAAGCTTCGTACCCACTCGATTTCATGCTCCCAGCGATCAATAAGATGCTGCATCATCTTTACGATATACTCCAGGCTGGCGGAATCCATGCGTGGAAAGCCGCGCGCTATGTGCGGCGCATCTCGGTGCAAATCCTCCATCTCCGCGACCTTGCGCACCAGGTCGATTGCCTCAGCCTGCATATGAAACACGTGCGCCTGGCAATAGGTGATATAGTGATCGATCAAGCGCAATCGCTCGGATGGTGAGATGTAGGCAAACGCCGCTATCTTGTGCTCGAAAAGCTTCTGATAGTCTCCAGGATTGGAGCTTGTATCGCTCATCAGGAAGTGAAAACGCAGGCGCCCGGCATCGGTAATCCTGTAGATGCGCAGGTTACGGTCGCCCGGTATCCCTCTATGTCCATCCTGCTCATGCTGCTCGCGTTCTCCCTCCTGTCCTCCACTATCGACTTCGATCAGGCCGCCCTGCTCCAGCTTTGCCAGCAGCGGATACAGCCTGCCATAGCTGATGCGCGCATATGGCCCGATCATATCGTTGATGATCTTGGCAATCAGGTATCCATGCGCAGACCCATGCATAAGCTGCGATAGAATGAAAAATTCGTACATCTCCACCTCCTTTCAGAATTTCTAAAAAAATCCTTCCAGTGACCTATCACGATGATGTATCACTGTGATAGTAATTACCATATTCGAAATAATTTGTCAAGATATTTTGACGTTATTCTCTATTGACTTATATATTTTCACCAGTTGGAGTGATATACAGATATTTGTAGAGACGCCATATATCGCGTTCATACGGGGCTAGATGCATGTTTTGTAGTAGAATATCAGCCATATGATAATTTCTTTCTAGCGCTACAGCTTCACTTCAGCGTATACGCGCGTGTGATACTATGCAAGCAATCAATGTGATGTTCCCACAGCTATGAACAGGATTGGCGATATGAACGAAGAACCCACGCAGGAACGCGTACGGGCTGGGAGCGCGCAGCAGCCCGGCGCGACCGGCGATATGAGCGCCGAAGATCTGCGTTTCTACGGTCACCAGGTAGTAGATTGGATCGCCGACTACCTGGGAAACATCAAATCATACCCGGTGCTGGCACAAACCAGCCCCGGCGATATACGCGAGTCGCTGCCCGCCTCGCCTCCGCAGCAGCCGGAGACGATGGACAAGATTCTCGGCGATTTCGATCACGTTATTATGCCTGGCATTACGCACTGGAACTCGCCGGGCTTCCTGGCTTATTTCGGTATCACAGGCTCAGGCCCAGGCATCATCGGCGAAATGCTTTCCGGCGCGCTCAACGTCAACGCCATGTTGTGGCGCACATCACCTGCTGCGACCGAGCTGGAGCAGGTCACGCTCGATTGGCTGCGGCAGTTGCTAGGCCTGCCTGAGCCGCTTTTCGGCGTAATCAACGATACCGCGTCATCGGGTGTGCTGTACGCCCTGGCGGCAGCACGCGAGTCGCTGCCTCTACATATCCGCGAGCGCGGCATGGCTGGCCGCGAGGACGTACCGCGCCTGCGCTACTATGCCTCGCAGGAGGCGCACTCCTCGGTGGATAAGGCGGGCATCGTGCTGGGCGTGGGACAGGAAGGGCTGCGCAAGATCGGCGTCGATGACGCGTTCCGCATGGATGTCGCCCAGCTTGAGCAAGCCGTACAGGAGGACATCGCAACAGGTTGGCGGCCATTTGCCATCGTCGCCACGGTCGGCACGACCTCGACCACCAGCGTTGACCCCGTACCGCAGATCGCCGATCTCTGTGAAAAGTATGGGTTGTGGCTGCATGTCGATGGAGCGTATGGCGGCTCGGCAGCCGTCGATCCTGAGATGCGTTGGGTACTCGATGGTTGCGAGCGCGCCGATTCGCTTATCGTCAATCCGCACAAGTGGCTCTTCACCCCCATCGATTGCAGCGTCTTTTATACGCGCAAACCCGAAGTGGTCAAAGCTGCCTTCAGCCTCGTGCCTGAGTACCTGCGCAACACGCAGGGCGGGGACGACGAGGTGGTCAACCTGATGGACTACGGCACCTCGCTTGGTCGCCGTTTCCGCTCGCTCAAGCTCTGGATGATCCTGCGCTACTTCGGGCACGAAGGATTGGCGGCACGTATCCACGAGCACATCCGCCTGGGCCAGCTTGTCGCGCAGTGGGTTGACAACTCACCCAACTTTGAGCGCCTGGCTCCCACGCCCTTCAGCACTGTCTGTTTCCGCGCGCACCCACAGGGATTGGATGGCGAAGACGTGCTAGATACCCTGAACGAGCGCATCATGAACAGCATCAACGCCAACGGCCTCTTCTTCCTGTCACATACGAAGTTGCATGGTCGATTTACCATGCGTGTCGCCATTGGCAACCTGCGCACTACCGAACGACATCTGCGCGAATTGTGGCAGATGCTGAATGACACGTTGAACAGTGAATTGCAAAGGATGCACGTATGAATAGTCACCCCCTCTTCGAAGAAGGCCCGATCTATCTCGACTACAACGCGACTACTCCGGTAGACCCGGCAGTTGTCGAAGCCATACAGCCCTTTCTCGCCTCTCACTTCGGCAATGCTTCGAGTTCGCACCACTATGGGTACATTGCTCACGAAGCAGTAGACAGGTCTCGCAGACAGGTTGCAAAGCTATTGCTGTGTGACCTGTCTGAGATTATCTTCACAGGAGGCGGCTCAGAAGGTGACAACCTGGCGATACGTGGCGCGGCACTGGCG
The DNA here is from genome assembly GCA_963731975.1 of uncultured Chloroflexia bacterium. Taxonomy (GTDB): domain Bacteria; phylum Chloroflexota; class Ktedonobacteria; order Ktedonobacterales; family Ktedonobacteraceae; genus CAVSXS01. The sequence continues at coordinate 1,518,958 of CAVSXS010000001.1, forward strand.
AGGCGGGAGCAAGGCAACCATATCATTACGCAAGTGACGGAGCATCCCGCCGTCCTCAACGCGTGCCGCGCGCTTGAACGCCTGCATGGATTCCGCGTCACCTATCTTCCCGTCGATAGATACGGGCGTGTCAATCCTGGTGATGTAGAAGCAGCCATCGATGATTCGACCGTGTTGATTACGATCATGCATGCCAATAATGAGACGGGTACGCTGCAACCCATCGCGGAGATCGCCGCGATTGCGCGCTGGCATGGCGTGCTGATGCATACTGACGCCGCGCAGTCTGCCGGGAAAATTGCGATACGCGTGGACGAGCTGGGTGTAGACCTGCTGAGTTTCGCCGGGCACAAGCTCTACGCTCCAAAAGGCATCGGAGCGCTCTACGTGCGGCAAGGCGTGCAGCTTGAGCCGGTCATCTACGGCGGCGGGCAGGAGGCGGGATTACGGGCGGGAACCGAGAACGTGCCGTATATCGTGGCGCTTGGAACGGCCTGTGAACTGGCGGGGCAGCAACTGGCAGTGAGCCAGGCACGCCTACGCACGCTGCGGCAACTACTGCATCAACGCCTGGAGGCGCAGCTACCGGGGCGCGTGCATCTCAATGGTCACATGACCGAGAGATTGCCGAATACGCTGAACGTTAGCATCGATGGCGTCACCGGCGAAAATGTGCTGGCAGCTACACCGGAGATCGCCAGCTCGACCGGGTCGGCCTGTCACGAGGGCAGCACCGATCCCTCGCCCGTGCTGATGGCCATGGGCTGCACGCGCGAAAGGGCGTTGGGTGCGCTGCGCCTGACGCTGGGCAGATGGTCAAGCCAAAGGGAGGTCGAGCAGGCGGCGATATTGCTGGCGAGAAGTGTAGACGCGCTCTCGCAAACAGGCTACAATAGAGAGTAACGAGAATGCGTTGGTCAGCATGACAGAGCCAGAAAACGATCAGCATAAGGAGCGCGTTTGCCATGACCACCAGTGAATCGCGGAAGAATTATCCGGCCCCGAACGCCATCGAACATCCTGAACTGATCGAGTACCGTTCGGAGTTTCCCATCCTGCAAAAGAAGACCTACCTGAATAGTTGTTCGCTGGGTGCGCTTTCGACTCGCTCTATACGCGGTCTGGAAACGTTCATGGAGATGTGGAACGAGTGGGGCGCGCACGCCTGGTATGAAATCTGGCTGGGAGAGATCGCTAAGGTGCGTGAGAAGTTCGCCTCGCTGATCGGCGCGCAGCTTCACGAGGTCGCCATTGCACCAAGCGTCTCGTCTGCACTCAGTTCTATTGCGACCGCGCTGGACTATAGCAAGCGTAACAAGATCGTGCTGGCCGACATGGACTTCCCAACGCTGACCTATCAATGGCTGGTCAAACAGCGCCTGGGGGTGCTATGCGAGTTTGTCGAGAGTCCCGACCGTATCTACACACCGCCAGAACTCTTCGAGGAAATAGTTGATGACCGCACAGCTCTGGTCGCTACCTCGCGCGTCTTCTATACGAGCGGCTACATCCAGGATGTGCGCGCTGTAGCCGATAGCGCGCACAAGCACGGAGCTTACGTGCTGATCGACGATTACCAGGGTACTGGACAGATACCCCTCGATGTGGTCAGCATGGATATCGACTTCCTCGTCACCGGGACGCTCAAATGGCTGATGGGCGGACCCGGATTAGCACTGGTCTACATCCGCGAGGGACTCATCTCTCAGCTCCAGCCAACCATTACCGGCTGGTTTGGAGACCGCGACCAGTTTCAGTTCAAGACGCGCGAGTTCGAGTTTCGCCCCGAAGCATCCAGGATGGAGATGGGAACACCAGCCGTGCCTACTATCTACACCGCGAGTGGTGGATTAGAGATCGTCAAGGAAATCAGCGTCGAGAGCATCTGCGAGCGCACGCGCTACCTGACGAACGACCTGGTAGCCCGCGCGCGTGAAAAGGGTTGGGAGGTACGCGCGCCCATCGAACCGGAACGCCGCAGTTCTATCGTCATGCTGGAATTGGAACGTCCTGAAGAGATCGTCAAAGCGCTCGTCGCGCGCAACATCATCACCGACTCGCGGCCCGGCTTGTTGCGAGTATCACCTTACTTCTATAACACCATCGAAGAGAATGCAATAGTGATCGATGCTATTGCGGAGATAATGCAGCAGAGGCAGAGAAGCAGCTGAGAGACCTGGAGCCTATTGCCTGGCTTACGTAACTGCGCTCCTCTCCCCGCTCCAAGTTGCTTACACGGCCTCTGCACCGATAAGCTCGATGTAGGTATCTTCATCGAGGCGTGCTGAAAAGAGCCTGGTTTCATTGGTTCCGTCCATCAGCACGTAGACGACTCCACCATCGGTGGCGTTGATTTTTCCTTGCTCTCCCGTTCGTTTAAGGCGCACGCGGTCACCTTCCTGAAAGTACGTTCCGTCTGCATTCGTTTCCATAACACCGGCTGCCTTTCTCAAAGTGCTTGCTGCACCCAGTGGCCGTATTGTTCATCGAGCTTCTTCTGCTTCTCATTCATACTCTCAGCATACATATAGGCGTCATGGCGAATGTCGAATGATCGAACAATGGGGTCATCGGACCCTGGCCCTCCCTCGGCGGACATGCATTCCCGAACTAAAAACACCTGCTCTGTGAGGCGTTGCACGTAGTAACGATCTGCCATTATCGTAATACCTTTTTGAGATCAACTTCATCGATCTCTTCTTTTGGAATGCTCGGCATGTTCGCCCCTTCGAAGTTCGCTCTGCTGAGGATTGCGCCTTCCATATCTGCTCCACGTAGATCAGCTTTGCTGAAATCTGCCTCCTTCAAGTTCGAGCGACAGAGCGTAGCATCGCGCAAATCCGCATAACGTAGATGAGCCTTCAGGAGATTGGCATCACTCAGGTCGGCTCTCCTCAGATCTGCATTGCGCAGGTCCGCTTCGCGTAATACCGCCCCTCGCAGGTCCGCGCCACGCAGATTGGCTCCTGTCAAATCAGCATGGAGCAGATCGAACCCCCGGAGATCGGCATCGTGCAGATCAGCCTCGTGCAAATCTGGCTCTAACGCCTGTATCTCAGCATGTTCTTGTCTCCAGATATTCCAGAGCGTTTTCCCTGTTAATAGTAGGTTCCAGTTCTTTCTGATTTGCCATGAGATTCACTTCCTTCGCTCTTAGGTGCGTCGTTGCTTACACCAATACTCACAGGAACGGTCAGTAATTAGCAATTTCTATTTAGACTCGGTCATTGAATTGGTTCCGTTTCTTTTCTTGACCTCGCCTCCTGGTATCCCGATTAACCATGTAGCCAAAAGCGCACGCGAAGACCACGAGGACGAGTATTAAGAGGATCAATGGCATCTTGCTTTCCTTTACAGGTGTATTCCAGGTCAAACTCTTGCTCTCGATGGGTATTCAAATGAAGATGCTCTTCGATTGCCTGTCAGTTGAAGGGCACAATGCATGAGAAGAAGGAGAGGATACAACAAGTATACACTATTTTTCACAAAATTGCAATATTTGTGGAAAAGCAGAAGACATGATCGGGCAACGATCTTACCAGGGCCAGAGGACAAGATCATCGAGCCTGGCAATCATCTGTTCGTACCGGTCAGCAGCATCAGCATGTGTGCTTTGTTGGTCTGGAGGCTGATTATGAAGAGAACTCACAATTTTCTGCTGCTCTGTTTCCCAGCTCTCTTCAGTCAATCCTTGTGCTACTGCACGCATGATCGACATTACAAGAGAATAATCCTGAGAGCGGAGTTTGTCGTATCTCATCGCCTGTTGAATAGATGCTGAGTAGGCGGCTGTAGCAGCCAGCCTGCCAGACTGAATTGACTCATATTCTTCGTTAGTTCCTTTGATCATATTTTTGTTCCTTTTCAGATGGAAGTGCGTTGTTTACTTTGAGTACATTATGTCACATGTTTGGCCGAACACAAACTCCTTGCCAGTAGCGATGAGATGGCAAGACATGGCGGTTATGAAGGTGTATAATGTAGCAGAAAAAGCGCATGGGAAATACTTGCTCGCAAAAATTTATAAGCACCATAGTTTCGTAAAGAGGAAAGGATTCTCTACAATGCACTGTCCCAATTGCCGGGCAGAATGCCTGGTGAATGAAGAGTATTGTCGCACATGTGGCGCTGAACTGGTCGTCTCGTCAAAAAGCCTGGTGCCTGCGCAGAATCGATCTAATCTTCCCACGCTCCTGCAACATCCGCAGTTGCCACGCCTCGCCGCGGGAGTAGGAGCGGTGGCTTTCGGCTTTGGTCTTGAGTTACTGCGGCGTAACCTCTCCGCCCGTACCACAAAATCGGCGCTCCAAAACATGAATAAATTACTTCCCATGCAGTCGCTTATGGGGAGCAGCGAGACGCTGATCCCACAACAGATGAAATCGCTGAAGCTGCCAAAGGGATACGAGATTCAGGAAACAGCCATCTATGTGAGCCGCGTCATCAGGCGAAGGGGCTAACTTCACGATTCGGCAGGAGAGTTGTGACAATGGTATTAGTATTGCGTGAAAACGATGTGACGGCGGTTCTCAGGATGCCCGACACTATCAAAGTCATTGAACAGGCGTTCCTCGCGCTGGCGGAGGGAAAAGCAGCCAGCCGACCACGCCAGCGTATTATGCAGGCCAACGGCGTTTTGCAAATTATGGCGGCCTCGATCCCTGGCATGGGCGTGATGGGTCACAAAACCTATACCGTCTTCCGCGAAGGGACACAGTTCGTCGTGATGCTACACAGCGCGCAGGACGGCGAACTGCTCGCCATTATCGAGGCGCAGTGGCTCGGTGGAATGCGCACCGGGGCAACCACTGCTCTGGCAACCACGTATTTGTCGCGTCAGGACTCATCGGTCGTCGGCCTGCTGGGAGCAGGTAGACAGGCATCCATGCAACTGCTGGGCGTTTGCTCTGTGCGACCAATAACCCAGGTCTTTGTCTACAGCCGCCGCCTTTACGAATGCGAGCAATTCTGTCGGGACATGTCGCTCCAGTTCAATATCGACGTGCGCCCGGCTGCCAACCCGCGCGAAGCCGTCGAGAACGCCGACATCGTGATTACCGCAACAACCTCGCCTGACCCGGTCTTTCCCGGTGACTGGTTGCGACCAGGCTGCCACATCAACGCTGTCGGCTCGAATTGGGCAGGGAGACGCGAGATCGACCTGGCTACAGTGCAGCGCAGCGATCTGGTCGTGACCGATTCAAGGGCGCAGGCACAGGTCGAAGCAGGCGACCTGCTCATCCCGGCTGAGGCAGGCCAGTTCGACTGGAACAGGGTGTACGAGCTGGCAAGCGTGGTCGCAGGAAGCGCGCCGCGCCGCACATCTCAGGACGAGATCACGCTCTACAAAGGGCTGGGTATCGGGCTGGAAGATATAGCAACTGCCGGTCTGGTCTATCGACAAGCGCGCGAGCAGGGGCGTGGAGAAGAGTTCAGATTGTTTTCATAGCGAGCCTGGTCGGAATACGAAGATATGGCAAAGTCTCTACGTTATTTACCTTCGCTATCTCTGTTACTGCTCCTGCTGGCGGCTTGCTCGTCAACGGCAGGTATCTTCTCATCTGGCGCGTGGCAGACCGCGGGACTCTCGCGCCAGCATATCCGTGCCTTCGCGGTCGATCCGAACAATCCACAGAACATCTACGCGGGCGACACACAAGATGGCGTTTTCGCCAGTTCCGACGGCGGGCAGCACTGGAAGCAAAGGAGCGCGGGCTTGACGCTGGGTAGCCCGGTCAGCGCGCTGGCGTTCGACGATCCGGGCAAAAAGCTCTACGCCGCCACGAGCGCCGGGTTGTTCGCCAGCACGAGCGGGGCGCAAACATGGGCGGCGGTTCCCGGTCTGCCTTCGGATGCTGTTACCGCGCTCGCCTTCGACTTGAACACACCACAGACCATCTTCGCCGGCACACAACAACATGGCGTGCTGCTCAGTCGCAACGGCGGGACATCATGGTCGGCAATCAACAGCAATCTTCCAGACACCCCAATTGATAGCCTCGTGTATGATCCCTCTGCGCGCCAACTGTGGGCTGGGACAAATCTGGGCGTCTATCGTACAGGAGACGATGGAGCAAACTGGCAATCTCTGAATGCCGGTCTGCCGCCCGGCTCTATCGTCTATGATGTGCTGCCCGCCGAGAATGATGGCGGGACGGCGGGACAGGTCTTCGTGGGAACTAACCAGGGCTTTTTTCTCTCGCAGGATAACGGGGCGCACTGGACAACAAGCCAGAGCGCGCTGCTACACCTCAGCATTTACGCAGTGTTGATCGATACGCAGACCTCCTCGACGCTCTACCTCGCAACAGATAGGGTCGGCGTGCTGCGCAGCTCTGACAACGGGCAGTCATGGGGAAGCGTGGCAAGCGGCCTGCCAAGAGGCCAGCCGGTGTACGCGCTTGCGCAGGGCGCAACCAACGACGGACAACTATTCGCGGCCAGCAACGATATTTACTCGTTTCCTGGCAATAGCAGCGCGCTTGATCCATCGAGGATATTGCCACTTTTGTTAGCAATCGCCTTCTTCTACCTGCTCTATCGTTTGAGCACGCGCGGGCGCAAGAACAGGCGCGATCTACTCAAGCCCGAACGCATCATCGAGCCGGAAGATCAGCAGACATCACCGCGCACTCCCGGCAGCCAGAATATGCCACCGAAGCAGGATGATTAGCCACCCATCAACCACCTCAGCACGGCTGCGATATTCTCCTCGTGCGCCTGGATATAGTAGGTGCGGTCTATTATGCCAGTCGCGCCCTTAATCGCATCGTCGAACGGGTAAGCGATAAGTGACGAGGAGTGTTCAAGCTCCTGAACAGTGGGAGTATTCGCGCTAAGATAGGCGCGGCTGCGTCGTTCGATCTCGCGGAAATAGGCGAGGTTCTCGTTGATAAGCAGCGGGCTGGTAGTGTTGCCGTGCGAGCAAAGCACGCGCCCTGGTTCCAGCGCGAGCAACTGTTCCAGCGTTGCCAACATGAGTGGCACGCACGCGGGGCCATCAACCGAGGGAAATGGCGACTCAACCGCGTCGAAAGCTAGCAGCAAGCTGAGTTCAGGAATCCAGGCCACAATCTGGTCGAGGTGATGGCCTGGCGCGGCCAGCAGTTCGATATTGAGATCTCCGCCGTGTATGGTGAAGCGTTGCGAGAAGGTTAACGTTGGCGCGGCCAGTTCCACATCTTGAAAAAGTGGGTGCAATTGCTTGAACTCCCTCAACTCTTCGGAAGCTTCAACTGACAACAGGCGCGTCCGGCAGCGCTCATGAGCGATGATGGGCGCTGAGTTGACGCCAGACATCCCGTCGAAGTGGGCATTACCCCAGGCGTGATCCCAATCGGCGTGGCTGTTGACGCAGAGCAGCGTTCGCCCTTGCGCCCGCTCGCCTACCTGCCCCATGATGGAGGCCGCGTCGGCAGGGCAGAGCATGGTATCCAGTACCACCAGGTTGCGCTCGGTCAGCACGACATATGCATCGACCTCCAGCCCTTCAAATTCGCCCTGGATATCCAGCGAGCGCCGGAAAACAATTACACGCTCATCTCCGCTCATGCCGGGTACGAGATAGGGAGAAATGGTGGCCATACGACGATGTCCTTTCGATACCAGGGATACTAGCGAGACATCTGCAACGATCCTCAGTGGTGCGCGCCGATATAGGCGACCACCAGGTAGAGCGCGAAGAGCAGCACGCAAATCAAGAGAAACGTGCCATAGCAGGTTAGCGACCAGGCGCGGCGCGTATTGAGCGCCTGGCGCAACTGCTCCTCCATATCGGGCGGGTCGAACTGCATAGCGGGGCAGAATTCGCGGATATACGGCAACATAGCTCTAAACGACCGGGCATTCGTCATACCCTCAACCAGGATAACCGTAGTGCCATCGTGCAGATCGGCCATCAGGACCAGCTTCGAGGGGTTCGGGTCGCCCGGCATCAAAATCAGTCGCTCGATCGACTCCAGGCGCAGGCGCGTCTCCTGGTCTTCCTCGACGCCTGAAACTACCAGCTCATCCGAGTACAGTTCTATCTCTTTCCCCATACCAAAGCGTACAGTGCTGACCGGGGATCTTCTGATATCTTGTTCTTCACTCATGCTTCATCTCATATAACAAACCTTGCATATATCTGTGTTGGACGTTATAGATTGTAGCGTAAATCCCGCCGCGCGTCGATAGAAATAGCGCATGAGTTACGCGAAGAGAGACATTCATCCCCAAAAACTGTCATTTACTTGACAGATAGCAACCGTGCGCTTTAGAATTGAGTCAATACATTGAAATCAATCGAGCAAGGAGCATCTCACTATATGGCTCATGTCGGCCTGCTGGAAGATAACGCCATCATTGCCAGGCTTGCTGCCACCATGCTCAACCACGTTGGGCATGTGGTCACGATCTACGAGCGCCCTTCCTCGTGCCTGGAGGCGCTGCACCTGCTCGAAAAACAGAGGAAGCTGTCACCTCAACTGTATACCCAGACAAAGCCTGTCCTACCTTTCGAGGTACTCATCCTCGACCTGCACCTCCCCGAAATTGGCGGTCTGCATATCCTTGAATTGCTGCGAGTGCATACCCACACCTGCAAACTACCCCTGGTCTTCTGTACAGCGGCCACTGAACACGAATTGAACCTGGCATTTCGTCTCGCCCCTCATGCCTCGCTGGTCGAAAAACCATTCAAGATGGAGACGCTCGTTTCCGCCGTATCTACCGCACTCCGCCAGGATTAATTCGCCCGACTTATTCTCGTGTGATATAATTGCTATCAATCTCATTGAGTCGCTGCCTCGCACGCACGAAAAATTGAGCAGGTTTCACAGGAAAGTACTGTGCCAGAATGACAACGGAAGAAAAAGATGCACAGGCATTAGATGCCTACTCGCACGCTGTGACCGGCGCGGCTGAACGTGTCGGGCCGGCGGTTGTGCGTATCGATATTGAGCGCGATGGCATGCGTTTCGCGCGCTCCCCCTTTGGTGGCGGCTTAGGCTCCGGCTTCATTTTTGCCTCGGATGGCCAAATTCTCACCAATGCCCATGTGGTTGATAAGGCGCGGCGCATCCGCGTTACGCTAGCTGACGGGCGCGTTTTCGATGCCGGGCTGGTCGGCGCTGAGCCGGAGGTAGACGTGGCAGTGCTGCGCATCGGCGCGGACCACCTGCCCGTCGTGGAACTCGGACGCGCGCCGCTCAAGGTCGGGCAACTGGCAATCGCCGTCGGTAATCCCTACGGTCTGAACTGGACCGTGACAGCCGGGGTGGTCAGCGCTCTGGGGCGCACGCTGGACGCGCCTGGCTTTCGCAAGATGACCAACCTGATCCAGACCGACACACCCATCAATCCTGGCAACTCCGGCGGACCGCTCGTCGATAGCTCTGGCCGGGTGATTGGCATAACCTCAGCTATGATGCCACTCGCTCAGGGACTCGGCTTCTCCATCCCGCTCGATACCGTCAAAACGGCCATCGCACGCATCAACAAACGACGCGAGGCAGCGCCCGTAGGTGTCTCGATGGGCGTCGGCGGGATGCGCACCAGGTTGGAGGACACGCTGCGCAGGAGCCTCAATACCGCCCAGCAGTACGGCATGGAGGTAGTTGAGGTGCGTGCGAACAGCCCCGCGGAGCGCGCCGAACTGAAACGACTCGATCTGATCGTCACCGCCGACGGCGAAGCCATCACCGAACCGCGTGACCTGCAGCGCGTGGTGCGCCGCCATCGCTCCGGCGACACGATCCCGGTCAGCTTCATCCGGGGAGGGAAGCAGCGTAAAGTCACCGTGATTCTGTGAGCTTCACGTGATCCGAGAATACATGACATTTTGCTGACACCGCTCTGCTACTCCTGCGACGGCCAGCCCGTTTTGAGTTTTTCTCTTCAAACACGTCTAATTGAGTGAAAAGAGTCACAGAACACCTGTGAATGACTTCACAGACGTGGGGCTAGATTAGCCCGGAGGGAAAGACAATGGGTACGCTTCTTGCATTGCTGGTATTCCTGGGAGTGGCAGTCGCGGCAATCGCAGTAGGTACGCGCATTAGCCTGTACTTTTACTCGCAGAATGCGCTAGGAACGCATTCTATGACCACCGATACGACCCAAACATTTCCAGTAGAGCGGAACATCGTACAGCGCGCCGGCCAGCTTCGTTATGAAGAGTCGGACGCCATAAGCGCCCGCTACGCCTGGAGCGGTTTGGCGGTGATCGCAGCGATCGTCCTTCTGACAGTGATGGCAGTCATCTCGCTTATGGGCGGGGTCATCCACTAGTAGCGCGAACATCGTACATCAGCGTCTAATGCCCCATACTGTGGCTGACCTGGGAAATACTTCCCAGGCCAGTTCTTTTTTATACAAAACGATATCGCTTATGCTTTCTCCGATTCCTGCTTCTCTTGTCCGGCATCAATGTTGGCCTGCTCTACAGGCGCACCAGCGTCAAACAGGTCGTGTAGGTAGTCATTCAGGAACAATCCACGCGGGTCAATCTCCGCGCGCACGCGCCGGAAATCTTGCCAGTGGGGATACAGCACTGCCAGTTCCGCGGAGCCGAGGGTATGCATCTTGCCCCAGTGGGGACGCCCATCGTATCGCTTGAAGATGGCTTCGATAGCCTGAAAATAGTTCTGGTAGGGCATCCCCTTGTACATATGTACGGCAAAATAGGCCGATTCGCGCTGGTAGGCCGGACTTAGCCAGATGTCGTCGCTATGTACGAAGCGACATTCAAGGGGAAAATGCACCTCAAATTGCTCGCGCTCGATGCACTCCTGAATCTCGTGGATCACTGCGACGGTATGCTCGGCGGGAATGTTGTACTCCATCTCCTGAAAGCGCACCGAGCGCGGCGTAGAAAATAAGCGATGGCTGTAGTTGGTCTCGTCGATGCTGGCTATCGAACTTGCGGATATCTGGCACACGCGCTTGCTGAGGCGAGGATAGCGCCGGTTCACCTCGGAGAGCAGCCCATATACCCAATTTTCCAGCACGATTTTGTTGAAAGTGCTCCCGAAGCTGCTCTTATCAGGCGGTCTGTCGGTGGGATTCAAGAACTTGGCCTGCACCCACTCCGTATAGGGGAACCAGAAGAACTCGAAATGAGCATTCTCTTGCTTGTATTGTTCCAGGCTATCGAGACAGTCACCAAGCCTCTTGCGGAGTCCTTGATAGTGCAGGACTTTGGCGGGCACAACGCGCAATGTCACCCTGGCGATGACGCCTAGAGCGCCCAAAGACACCTGTGCGGCCTTGAAGATATCTGGATGCTGCTCAGGCGAGCATTCCAGCAGCTCGCCATCCGCCGTCACCAGCGTCAATCCCTCGACCTGCGTCGCCAGCGAGCCGAAGCGTATACCGGTGCCATGCGTGCCGGTGCTAATGGCGCCCGCGATACTCTGCACATTGATGTCGCCCAGGTTTTCCTGCGCCAGCCCGCGCGACAGCAGTTCCTCGCCAAGCCGCTTGAGCTTCGTTCCACCCAGCACCGTCACGGTTCCCCGCTCAGTATCGACCGACTCGATGCCCTGCAAGCCATCCAACGACATCAGCACATCATCCGTCTGCACAAGCGGCGTGAACGAATGGCCGGAGCCGACCACTCGCACACGGCGACCATCGCGCGCGTAGGTTTTGACACGCTGCGCCAGTTCGCTCATGCTGCCCGGCAACACAAATTGCCAGGGCGTTCCCACCACCGAACCCGACCAGTTGTGCCAGCGCTTCCCCTGCATCGTACTCATATCTCCCATCCTTTCCATGTAAGCTTATAGCTATTATGGCTATATGAAGCACCTGCCTTCGCCGCGATAGGTCGTCACCTCGTCCGCGATGGTGCCGTCAGAGACGAGCAGGAGATGTGTGAAGCGCTCGCACAGTTCGCCGGCCTTGCTGTGCCGCATGAAGATTGGGTCTCCCAGCGCGAGGGCTTGAGGTCCATGATAGCGTATTGGCGTCTGCACCTCGCCTGCGCCTTCAAGCGAGATAAGCTGCGCACCTGGCGGCAGATAGGGCGCGGGCTGTTTCTCTTTGCCGGTGGAACCAGAGGCAATATAGCCACCGCCCAGGCAGGTATACAGGTCCGGTCGCGGGCGGCGCACAATCTCGATGGCATAGCCCGCAGCGGGCTGATAGCGAAAGTCGCGGTAGTTGTCGAAGAGGGCAGGCGAGTAGAAGGCTGAACCGACGGTAATCTCGGTGACAGCCGCTTCTTGCTTGGTCGTATCAATGCTACCCGTGCCGCCGCCGTTGACGAAGCGCAGCTTGACTCCAAGCGACTTCGCCAGTGCGACGACTGTAGCGCGTCGCTCCACTATCTCATCTTCCGAGCGGTGTTTTAGCCAGCGCACCATCCTGTTCTTGGCAGCCTGCCCGGGAAACTCATCACCTACCCCGGCAATCTGCGCTTCGTACCCCATCATCCCATCTAGATAGACATGTTTCGTGTGCAGAAGACGCTCGATTACCGGCCTGGCCTGCTCAGGGGTGCGAATCGACGAACGCCACACGCCGAAATGCAGGCCAGGCACGTCGAGCGACATATCGATTTCCAGGCAGACCGGGATGCGCGCATTATGCTGAGCGGCGATGGCTTCGATGCGTTCGACATGCTCCAGGCTATCCACCATCAAGGTGATGTGCGCTCCCCCGCAAACGGCGAGCGCCACCGTCGTGATGTCCTGCTCCTGCCAGCAGGGATAGCCGACCAGCAGGTCATCGAAGCCCCGCGAGGCGAGGAAGGCCGCTTCCTGCGCGCTATAGCACATGACGCCCTGAAAAATAGGATTCGCCGCCAGTATCCTGCTCAGCATGGCAACGCAGCGCAGCGACTTCGAGGCGAGCCGCACCTTTTTCCCGGCGGCCCGCCTCGCAACCTCGTTGATATTCCGCGCAAGCAGGTCGAGATCGACAAAGGCGAACGGCATGGCTCGCCCGCGAAACACATCACGATAATAGCCGTAGGCGTCACCGAGAATCTGCGCATAGCCTGTGGGAGTAGCAGCCGGTGCAGCCGGTGCAGCCGGCGAACTGGCCGTCTCCTGCGGTGCAGATTCCTGTAGTCCGGCCTCGTAGCGTTTCAATTCGTGTTCTGGCATTTTTCCTTCTCCTCACGGAGGCAGCTTTGCGCTGGCCGCTGTACGCCTGCCTGCATCATAGCACGCATTCAGATGATCTCGCAACCAGAAGCTCTGCCGCTCGAGCTTGACGAACGCGCCGGTATTCTCTATGCTTATATCAACTGCTGCGAATGCGCTCCTGACTTTGTGTAATTGCGGCGTTAAGGCAAGGTTCAAATGAACTTGAGAGGAAAAGCGTACATGAATCAAAAAGCATACGAAGATGGTCTCGCGCAGCGAAGGGCTGTGCTGGGCGATGACTACGTGGATCGAGCGCTTGCCAACGCGAACGAATTCACCCGCCCCCTGCAAGAGTGGGTCACAGAACATTGCTGGGGAACGGTCTGGACGCGTCCAGGGCTGCCCCTCAAAACCCGCAGCCTGCTCAACATCGGGATGTTGGCAGCGCTCAACCGGTCGCACGAGCTCGCCATTCACGTGCGGGGCGCGCTGAATAACGGCTGCACGCCGGAGGAGATTCAGGAAGTGTTGTTGCAGGTTGGCGTCTACTGCGGCGCTCCTGCGGCAGTCGAAGGTTTCAGCGTCGCCGACGAAGTCATCCGCAAATACGGTGCCCATGCGGATTAGGTGCAGCGTTTTGGCTACTCGCGTGTCACACAAGCCAGCGGCTCGTCGCCGTGAGCGTAAAGCTCGCCCTTGCACGGATTTCGCGCGACGATGAGCCGACCTGCACTTCGAACGTGCCGGCCTCGGCCACCCACTCGCGCGCCAGGTCGTCGAAGTAGGCCAGCGCGTCACGGTTAAGCGCGATCGTCACCGTTTTGCGCTCGCCCGGCTCAAGATGAACTTTGGCAAAGGCTTTCAGCTCTTTCTCAGGCCGCTGCAAGCTGGCCTGCTCGTCTCGCACGTACACCTGCACTACTTCTTTGCCCGCGCGCTGCCCCGTATTGGTAACATCAACCGACACCTGCACGGTGGCATCAGCGCCGATCTCACGCGCGCTCAAGCGCAGGTCACTATACTCGAAGGTCGTATAGGATAGACCAAAGCCAAAGGGAAAGAGCGGCGCGACCTTCTTCTTGTCATAGTAGCGATAGCCGACAAACAGCCCTTCGCCGTAGTAGACTTTGCCGTTCTCGCCCGGGAAGTTGAGGTAGGCTGGAGTGTCCTCCAGGCGCACAGGGAAGGTTTGGGCAAGCTTGCCCGATGGGTTGATCTCGCCAAAGAGCACATCGGCAATGGCATTGCCGCATTCCTGGCCAGGAAACCACGCTTGCAGTACCGCCGCTACCTTATCCAGCCAGGGCATGGCGATAGGTGAGCCGGTATTGAGCACAACGATGGTGCGCGGGTTGGCGGCTGCGACACGTTCGATCAGCGCGTCCTGCTGTCCCGGCAGGGTCATAGTCGACCTATCGAAGCCTTCGCTCTCCCACTCTCCACTCGTACCAACACTCACAATCGCTACGTCTGAGTCTGCCGCCAGCAAAGCTGCTTGTTCAATCGCATCTGAAGGAATGTGCGGTAGGCAGCCCAGGCGAACCGCAGCCATAGGCGCGCTCCCGGTAAATTCGAGCACGAGCCGATAGGAGCGCCCAACCTCAAAGTGAACAGCGGTCTGGACCTCAGTGCTTCCCGCCCCAAAGAAATCTTCGCCCCGCGTTTGTTTTGTCCAATTATCGATGACCTCGCGTCCATCAATAAACAGGCGGCTCAAACCCGCGCTGACCAGCCCGACTGTGTGCAATCCCTGTTCCTGTGGCGTAAACCGTGCAGTTAGACGCACCGAGAATTGGAGTGAATTGACTGATCCTGGCAGCTTACTTTGCCACTGTAGTTCCGAAGTCCGCTTGATCTCACGCCAGACAGGTTCACTCCCAGGCGCATCGCCATTGAAATATTCAACCAGCAGCCCGCGCTCCGTTCCTTCCGAGCCTGCTTGCAGCGAATCGACATCGAGCAAAGGCAGCAGTTTGTGATTCGTGCAGCCCTGCGCGTAACGCACTTGCACCTGCGCTCCAGCGGCAGCGGAAATGCCCTGGAAGGGCGTAATGGCGTAGTGCGCGTAGACTCGCGCGCTTCCCCCGCCCATAATCTGCGCTACCTTCGCGTTCGGGCCGATCACCGCAATCGAGGTCAGTTGATCGCGCTGTAGAGGAAGAGTCCGATCCTCGTTCTTCAGGAGGACGATACCCTCCGCTGCCGCCTCGCGCACCAGTGCGCGCTGCTGAGGGGAGTCGATGGCTTGTTCCGGCTGGACTTCTGGATGGTCGAAAAGACCTGCTTTCTCCAACAAATGCAGCAGGCGGCGCACGCTCGCGTCGATAGTCGCTTCCTGTACCTCGCCGTGCTCGACAGCCTGCAAGAGTTGATCGCCGCGCCATTGCGCGAAGGGCATTTCGAGATCAAGACCGGCGTTGACGGAGGCAGCAGTGCTTTTGACGGAGAAGAACCAGTCGGACATAACGACCCCATCGTACCCCCACTCCTCACGCAAAATTTCAGTGAGGAAATACGGGTGTTCCGAGGCGGCAATGCCGTTCACTTTGTTATATGCTGCCATCACGGTCCACGTTCCAGCCTCGCGCACGGCAGCCTGGAAAGCCGGGAGATAGATTTCGCGCAGCGCCCGTTCTCGCACCTCGGAGCTCAAACTGAAACGCTCGAACTCCTCGTCGTTGCAAATATAGTGCTTGACTGACGCGCCCACACCCTGGCTCTGCACGCCATTGATATAGGCAACTGCCAATCTCGCGGACAGATAAGGGTCTTCCGAGAAACATTCGAAATTGCGACCGCCCAGCGGCGTGCGCTGGATATTCACGTTAGGAGCAAGCAGGACGCGCGCCCCTTTCGAACGCGCCTCCTGCCCCAGCGCTTGACCGACGCGCTCGATCAACTCCGTATTCCATGTCGAGGCCAGGGAAATCTCCGCCGGGAAGCAGACGGCGCTGACACGGCCCTCTCCACGCGCGCCATTCGGCCCATCCGTCATCTTCATCGAAGCTATGCCCAGGCGTTCAACCGGCACAGTAAACCACCAGTCGGTTCCGGCCAACGTCGACACTTTTTCCTCAATGGTCATGCGACCGAGCAAGTTTTCAACGCGCTCCTGCATTATGCTTAGCTCCCTTTGTCTCTCGTTACATTATCATCTCGCCATTTATGATTATACGCCCTAAAGGTGTGCAGGGTCGCCCCTTTAAACTGGCTTGTGGCCAGATTTGGAGCATAAGGAGGGCTTGTGGCAGTTATTCTCTACAATTTGAGCAGGCGCTCGGCATTGAGATAGCAGATTTTCCGCTTATCGGCCTCGCTGATGGGCGCGCGTTCGATGAATTCCGCGCCCGCCGTATTCGGCTCGAACGGGTAGTCAACGGAGAAGAGAATGCGGTCCGCGCCCATCGCCATACACGCGCACAATAACGCCGGGTCGGAAAAGATGCCGCTTGTTGTCACGTACATATTCTCAGTCACATATTGCGAGGGTTTCCGCTCTATATGCTTACCAGATGTCGAAGAGTAGAACTTCCAGCGCGAGTCGAGCCGCCAGAGCCAGTAGGGCAGTGTCTCGCCGAGATGTCCCAGGATGATCTGCACATTTGGATAGCGATCAAAGACGCCGCTGAAGACCAGCCGCAGCGCCTGTGTCGCCAGATCGACGGTGAAGCTCCACAGAGGACCGGCCAGTTCGGGATGCCCCTGGTAGGCGTATATCGTCTCCGGCACGGGTGCCGTGGGATGCAGGTAGAGCGGCACGCCGAGCGCCTCCGCCCTGGCGAATAGTTCCCAGTAGCGTGTCTCGTCGAGAAAGCCGTCCTTTGGCTGCCCGTTCAGCATGGCTCCTTTGAAGCCAAGCTTGCGCACCGCGCGCTCCAACTCATCGGCGGCTGCTTGCGGCTCCAGCGTTGGCAGGGCCGCGAACGCGGCATAGCGCCCATTACTCTGACCAACAACCTCGGCCATCTCGTCATTGATATCGCGCGCCAGGGGAATGGCATCCGTAGGAGGAACTCGTTCAAGGCCGGGCATAGAGAGCGAAAGCACTTGAATGGCAATCTCTGCTTCGTCCATGGCATCCAGCCGGACCTTCCCTACATCGCCCAGTTTTGCCTCGATCGGTGAGGGAAACCTGCTTGACGGCGCGGTCTGCCGCAGATAACGTTGATAGACCTGCGGGGTGAAATGCTCCTCCAGCGTAATTTTACGCATCCTGATCTCCTTACGGTTCTCAAATCCAGCTATCTTCGTCACACAAGTTCACACAGCCTGAAAGGTAACGGGCAAAGACCCGATCACGAAGACGATGCCCGTGTGTACCATGACCTGGAAACCCGGCACTCGCTGCAAGCCTGGCAGTTGTTCCAGCATCATCGGCAGGGCAATCTTTGCTTCCAGGCGTGCCAGCGGCGCGCCCACACAGTAGTGGATGCCGTGCCCAAAGGCGAGATGCCGATTCGGCTCGCGCCGTATATCGAAGCGGTCGGCATCGGGGAATTGCGTGCCGTCACGATTAGCCGAGGCAGTCCAGGCCAGGATTGGCTGGTAGGCAGGGATGCGCTGGCCCCCCAGCTCGACCTCTTCCTTCGTCAGGCGGAAAAGAAACCAGACCGGCGGCAGGTAACGCAGGATCTCTTCTATAGCTGTCGGCCAGAGGGCAGGTTCATGAATCACTTGCTGCATCGCGTCGGGATGGTCGGTCAGGCAAACGATGGCATTGGCGATCAGGTTCTTCGTCGTCTCCTGCCCGGCAGCCAGCAGCAGCGTGCAGAACTTCACCAGCTCGCGCTCGCTCAAGCGCTCGCCGTCCACCTCTGCTACGCTCAGGGCGCTGACCAGGTCTTCGCGCGGCGACTTTCGGCGTTCTTGCAGCAGCCAGGAGAAGTAGTCGGACATCTCCTCTTCCATCGAGCGTCCCGTGTTCTGCCGGGCGCTGTTCGGATTCGAGTTATCGACACGCGCCCACCGCTGGAAGATATCCCAGTCTTCAGCCGGCACGCCGAGCAGGTCGGCAATAACCTTCGCGGGCAGTGGAAAGGCGATATCGGAGACGATATCCATCTTCCCTTGCGGGCGAACCTGGTCCAGTAATTCCTGTGTGATCTGCCTGATACGCTCCGACAGGCGAGCTACAGCGCGAGGCGTGAACGCCAGGTTAACCAGGTTGCGCAGCTTGCGATGATCGGGCGGGTCCGTCGCAACCAGGGTATCTTGCAGAAAAGAGCCGACCGCGCTAAATGCCTGCGACGAAAAACGGCTATAGTCCGTCAGGACGCGCGATACGTCTTCGTACCGAAAAACATGCCAGGCACGCATCCGCTCATCAAAGAAGACCGGAGGGTCGGCTCGCATCTCCTCGAACCAGGCATAAATCCCGGGAATATCCGTCAGGGCAGTGGAACGAAAAAGCGATAATCCCTTTGGGCGGGATCGTGGTGGTTGTTGCATATATGACACCTTTTGTTCTTGCATGGTACACTTCCTCTATCCACTCTACTTCCACGAAACAAGATTGTCAAATCGCCTTAAGTTGGCTTGCGCGCAACTTCTCTCGCATGTTACACTAGAGTGTGTCTATTTTACCTGAAATACCTACAACTCACCGGTCGTGGAAGCAACTCCGCCGCCGCCTGACATGGCTTTATCTGATTGTTGGCCTGGCGCTGCTCATCATCAGCGGGTTCGGTCATGCTCGCTTGCTGGGAGAAGTTGGGAAAACCTTTGGAGGGTTTTTCTGGGCCATCGATACAGATAACCAGGTCGTCGTGACCTCGACGCCACCCCAGCTCTCCACGTTTGGCGCGGCTCCTGGTTCGCTGACCAGCACAACGGTACTGACCGGCGTAAACGGTCAGAATATCTCTGCGCTCACCTCTGTCTACGAACACGCTCAGCCGGGCAAGACTAACATTCGTTACACCGTTGAGCAGAACGGCCAGACAATCACGCTGGATCAAGTCGCAACAACTTTCACGTGGGATATGTGGCTCAGCAATTATGGCTGGGCCTTGATCGCGGGAATCAGCTGGCTGCTGGTGGGCGGCATTCTGCTGGCTACTTCGAAGGAGTGGACAGGCGCGGTCGAGGGCATCACGCTGCTCCCGCCCGCCATGCTCTTCCTGCTCTACAGCCACTGGGGCAACGTGCAGCAGGCATATCACGCGGACCTGGTGTTTCAATTATTGTGGGTGCCATCATTCGCCCTGCTGGGGGCAGGCTTCATTCACCTCAGTCTGACCTACCGGCCAGAAGCATTGAAGACTTCTCGCAACCCTCGCATGGCTATCGATGCACTCCCCTACCTGCCGTTATTGGCGCTGCTGGCCTTCGACCTCGGTTACCTCTTCACCAGGGGCAGCGTGCCAACGCGCATTCAATTCATTTTGACGCTGGGGTACGCTGTCTTCGGCGGTTTGCTCAGTCTGGGGATCGGTCTCACCTCGTTGCTGCGCATCTTCCGCGTGCTGCCAGGTTCCATCGTTCCTGTACATCTACGCCGCCGCCTGGGAGACCTGCTGACCCTATGGATCGGCGGGGTTGGCCTGGGCTTCGGATTGGGCATTCTGCCCATCTTGCTGACGGGCAGGCCACTACTGCCCCTACTGGTCTTCTATGTGCTGGCCGCTGCGTACCCGCTCGTGTTGCTGTATGCTATTCGCTCGCTGCGCCTCATTAATAGCCTGGAGATGTCCCTGGAGCAGCGCGAAGATGCCCTGCGCGAACAACAAAAAACGGCGGAGCAACTGCGCCAGTCGAACCGCGAGCTGCAACTGGCGACCTCCCTGCTGCTCCACGCCGACGCACACCTGCGCTCCATTCTCTCGCAGCGCATCCACGATCAACCCAAGCAACACGCCCTGCGCATTCGCTCCCTGCTCGGTCACTGGCAGCATAAGCTCAAGCTGGAGACGGAGAACGACGCCCGGCTCAACCAGTTTGCGCAGCCGGTCATTGAGGCGCTGGGCAAGGTTCGCAAGATCAGCGAGGAACTGGAAAGCGACCTGCGCGGGCTGCAACTGTTGGTTGAAGATGCCTACCAACGACGCAATCTTGGCTTGAAGCTGCACCTGGAAAAGTTGATCCGCGACGACCTACCGGCGCTGCATCCCGAGTCGTCCCTCAAGGTGCAGCCCGATCTGTGGGCGCTTGACGAGTTGAGCCATACCCTGGAGCAGAGCGAGGAGGGGCAGAAGTTCGCCGAGGCCATCTCATACACGGTGACACAGGCGCTGCTGAATATCTACAACCATGCCGGGGCCACCTTCGCAACTGTACGCGCGGCGCGCACCAACGGCAGCATGGAGATGATGATTACCGACGATGGGAGAGGCTTCGACGTAAATGCCATCTCGCCCGACAAAACCAGCCTGTTCAAGGCCAGGCTCAAAGCGCGAGAAGCAGGCGGCACATTCAACGTCTTATCAGTGTCAAGGTCTCAGCCACAACACGGCACGGTCATCGTGCTTAGCCTGCCGTTGCCTCCTTCCGAGCGAGCGCCGCGCACGGGTCCGCTTCCCGAATCGGTAGCGCAGGAAATGTAACCGGCTTGCGCTAGATGGGTCGCAAGCTGGCATACGCCTCGTATGCGTGCGCCAGCAAGACGCGCCTGCCAGGATCGCTGGGCGCGCCCTCGATAGCGAAAAAGTTGTAGAGCTCGCTGATGATGTTCTCTAACGGCCCCATGTTAGGCTTACCCTGCGCATTCAAAAAGCCCATGCGCAGCGCAATTTCGTCGTTGCTCAATCCCTGGGAGATAAGCAAGGCACACTCTTCCTGGCGCGGAGTGAGGCGTTGCCCACGCAGTCGCTTCAGAAGAAAGTTCAACACCTCCGGGTCGACAAAGGTCTCCCGCCGAAGCACCACGGCGGAGGCGATGCGCTCCAGGTACTCTGGTTCCATATTGCCGAAAAGAGCGTACCCGTGCAATCCGGGTTGCTTTTTGCCCGCCCTGCCCATCCCTCGGGAAGCGCCACGTGCATACTCCTGGCGAAATATCTCCGCCGCCAGCGTCCAGCTCGGGTCCTGTGTATAGATCACAACGCGCAGTCCAGGCGCTTTTTCGAGTAAGAGACGCCCCAACCGCACGCCATTCTCCGTCCCAAGGTGTAGATCTGAAAGGATCATCCAGCCTTCCAATGCTGCGTTCTCCTGGGCGTGTTCTCTGCAAAATTGTTCGACCAGCAAGATCGCAGCCTGGTCGCTGCCTGCCCTGGCTGCCAGCCTGAGTTGTGGCGTCTCCTCCACGAATTCACAGACGCCGCGCAGCTTGACCGGGGTGTCATCTATCACCACTACTGGGATAACAGTGCCTTCCAATCGATAGTCCTTCATGTTTAGCCTGCAATTGCGATCACGAGAATACCCGAAAATATCAATATCGACCCGACCGTGCGCGATACGCCCAGGGACTCGTGCAAGTAGCGCCACCCGATCAGCGCCGCGAAGACAACACTGACCTCGCGTATCGCTCCAGCATAACTGACGCGCGTCATCGTAAAGGCAACCAACGCCAGGGTGTAGGCTAGCAAGGTACAGATACCGACGACCAGGATACGAGGCCAGTTCGCCTGCCACTCCACTACGATAGCAGCTTTTCCATAACGTCGCAAGATGGCCGGCGTAATCAGGACGGTAGTCAGTGCCAGGACAATCACAATGTAGGTCAGGGGATTAACGCGCTGAACAGCCGCCCCGTCGATAGTCGTGTAGACCGAGATACAGAGCGCCACACCCAGCGCCAACGCCAGTCCGTTCGTACTCAATGAGGTAGTCTTTCGCAGCGACCACCAGGCATTGCCGCCTACAACAACCAGCCCAAGCACAAGCAGAGCAATGCCGATCACGCCGAAGAGCCTGGGTCGCTCACCCAGGAACAAGGCCGTCCACAGCAACAAGAACGCCGGCGCTGTCCCGCGCGCCATCGGGTAGATCAGCGAAAAGTCGCCATGTTCGTACGCTGAAAGCAGGGTGAGATAATACAACGCTTCGCATAGCGCGCTGCCGAGGATGAAGGGCCAGATGCTGGCGAGAGCAATTGGTCGCAGCAGAGTGAAGGGAGCAAAGAACACAATACCCGTAATGAGTGCAAGCCATGTCAGTACCTGTTTCTCCTTCGCTCGCTTTACCAGCAAATTCCACGTGGCATGAAGACCGGCAGCGACAAGCAAGAGGCCAAGTGCCAGTGGTGGCATCTTTCTTCCCTTTCCTTCCGGCTACACCTGTATTTGATGCGACTCGGCCACGAATGCAGGCGCATAGAACGGGACGGCAGCGCCAATCAATGCGGCATTATGTCCTAAGCGAGACATGGCTATATGAATAGTTCCACGTGCATCGCCGAGCGCGGAGCGGATGCCGGTTACGAGCGACTCGCCGCTAGCAAGCATACTGCCGCTCAAAATAAGCGCTTCCGGCTCGAAGAGACGCAGCGCGCAGACAGCCGCGACGGTCAACCATCGCTCGACTTCATTATACAGTTTTCGAGCTACGACATCGTCTTGCCTCGCTTCTTCCAGCATCATACGCAGGCTGAGCTGTTCGCCTGCCTGAACGCGGCGTGATATGCTGGTTTCCTCTCCCCTTCTCAATGCGCGCACGACGCCTTTCTGCAAGGCTTCCAGCGAGACGAAGGCGTTGATACATCCGCGCTTCCCACAACTGCAGCGCGGCCCGCTGCTGGCAACAGGCAGGTGCGCGACATGCCCAACATGCCCAACATACCCACCTGCATGTGCCTGGGAGCGTACAGGCGTGCCATCAACCACGAGTGCAGCGCCCATCACAGCATTCAGCGTGAGAAAGAGCAGCCGTCGATAGCCTTTTCCCTCACCGCAGTAGTACTCAGCCAGCAGCGCGGCATCAACATCAACGCTCAGACTCGCCGGGAGGGTATAGCGCGCCTCAAGCGCATCGCAGAGCGGGAAGGCGTTCAGCGACGGCAGGATTGGAATCGATAACGGGCGGCGTGCTGTCTCATCGAGCGTACCCGGCACCGCGACGCCTATACCGCGCACGCGCCACCCTTCGCCTGAGGCATAGGCCAGGGCGTGTTCGATGGCGCGCAGGTAGGGTTCTAGAGAAGCAGCAGCAGGACGCCCCCACAGCGTTCTCGCGTCACAGCGGTAGCGAATCTCTCCCCGTTTATCAACCAGCGCCACCGTTGACACGCCGCCCGCAATTTCCAACGCGACAGCAACGGTCTTGTCTTTCTTTCCTGGCTGATTCGGCACCTGGAACTCGTGATTCTAGTAAATATATAGAACACAGGTTCTATATATCACAAGGTGACTACAACAATTACAAGAACAATTACGGCTCTCTTTGCACATAAAGTATACCGAGCAATAAGAACATTTGTCAAGAGCAGATGTTCAAAAATGCGAGGTGTGGCACGATCTTCCCCCGCGTGGTACAGTAAGAATGGCTATGTATCCCGATTGCCAGCAAGGAGCAAGAGCGACGTGAATAACCGAGATCAGAAATCCAGGAAGAATCCCATCTTCGGCCAGAGCCACGGACTGTCCGATCTTGAGGGAGACATGATTCAGCAGATGATCCGCGAAGAGTCACATTCTTCACGAAAATTATACATTCCGGCTGAAGACCTGGCGGCGGAGGCCACCACACGCCTGTCGCCGGAGGCTGAACGAGTGATTGCCGAGAGCCGGGTGCGCACCATCCTCCAGATGTTCAACCGCGACTACCTGTATGGTCAGGGGCGTTTCGACGAATACCGCGATGGGCTGCTGCTCAAATGGGGTGACGGTTACTCGCGCAAGCATATCTGGGTCAGCGTGCAGGATGGCAATTTATGGTTCGAGACCAGCCACCTCAAAAAATGCGACAAACCGTATTGCAACGGCACGCACCATGTACTTTCGCACGACCTGTATACCAACCTGGACGTGGTCAACCAGGAATTAGGCAACCTGTTCCGCAGACCCGTCAACGAGCCAACCGAAGATTAGGCGCGAAAAGATCGAAAGTAGTAGAACCATTGAAGATACTTGCCCTTGAAAAAGACCTCTTCTTCGCGGTAAAGATGCGCGACACGCTGCGTCACTACGAGATGGAGGTCAAAGTAGTACGCTCCCTGTCCGCATTCGAAGAGGAATTGCTTGCTGCTGGAGACGAGAAGCCCGCACTTGCCATTGTAAATACAGCAACAACCGGCATCGATTGGGAAGCGGCTATTCGCCAGGCACGTAAAGCTGGCTACCCAGTGCTGGCCTTCGGCTCGCACATGGACCTGGAAGCGCGGGCAAAAGCTATCGAGGCCGGGGCGCAACGTGTCGTGGCGAACTCGAAGTTCACCAGCGATATGCCGGGCCTGGTCAAACGTGTGATAGCCGGAACCGCCGCTAGCGAGCCAGAGGAATAGCATAACGCAGCAGCTTGTAGCCCCAGGGGATGTGCAGCAGGCTCTGACCAGGAACACGATGCTGATAGGGCATATCCAGGCGGCGATAGGTCCAGCGCGTGCGTAGAAAATCTTTGGAAGAATGACGTGAGGAATGTGGAACAGGACGAACGAAGTGGTAACGTGGGCGATGGGCAATCCTTCTGCTCATGTACGCTCCTTTAGCCTAAATCAACAGACACGATAAAGAGGCTATCCTCACAATATATTACGTAGGAGGTAGCCTCTTTTTCACAATCCATTGCTCCTTGTGATAAGCACAAGCTGCAACACGGATCGAGTTGATGCGTGGGTATGTATTAGTGACCGCAGGCGCAGCCGCGAGCTTCACCGCCGCCCTCAGCGGTGCGGAACGAATGGCCGCAGCCACAGCTTGAGACCGCGTTAGGATTGTTGACGGTAAATCCGGCGCCCATCAGGCTATCGACATAGTCTACTTCGCTGCCGTCGATATAGCCGATGCTCATTTCGTCAAGCAGGACGCGGAAGCCCTCTTGCTGGAGGACGGTATCACCTTCCTGCTCCTCGTCAAGAGTCATGCCATACTGTAGACCGGAGCAGCCGCCGCCCGCGACGAAGATACGCAGGGCCAGGCTGGGATCGTTTTCCTGGGTCAGCAATTCGCGCACTTTATCCGTCGCAGTAGTGGTCAGTGTGATGACGGTAGTCTGCACGGTGGTCTGCGGGGTTTGCTCGATCATATCTGTTACCTCTTTCAAGAGGGTTGAAGGTTCAGCCCCCAATGAATACATTGACTTCCTAACATAAGTATCGGACGCTTTTCACGTTTCCGCTTGCCAGTATTATACGCTATCAAAAGTAAAGCGTCAAGGCCAGGCTTGCTGAAGGATGAGAGGCTACACGCCGAAGCGTTGTTGCACGCGAATGACGTTTGTCAGTAACTCGGGTACATCAGGACTAGAGCCGAAGAGTTTGTCCGTGCGCCGCTCCCTGCCGGCTGAGATGCGCGCCATAGCGTTGGGGGCAGACCAGCTCTGCGCCATGAGATGCGCGCCGAGGGCGCTCATCATGGCAGTCGAAAAGGAAGTGCCCGACCAGTCGGCCCAACCGGAGCGATTCGGCTCGCCATTTGGGAAGCTGGGAGCGATAGAAAGGATGCGCACAGCATCCGGCAGTCCGTTCGCATCCACAGCGCCAGAAACATCCCCGCCAAACGTGGCGATACCGGCGTTGGCAGGTGGCAGGCAGGCAGCGTTGGCGAATTGTGATGAGGCAAGTCTGCTGTTGACGGAGGACACGCTCAGGGTAGAATCGTAGCGAGCCGGTGAGCGCGGCGAGCGCGGGCGCTGACCCTGTTGCCTGGGAAGGTACGAGTCGTTGCCTGCCGCTGCTACGATCAAAATTCCCTGCGCGTGCAGGCTCTCGAATAGCAAGCGCAAACCCTCTTCGATGTGCGCCAGCACGCGCATCGCGCCCGAAAGCTGCGTGCTCGGCCACTGGCGATGGTCGAACCAGATGTAGGGCAGACGGCGTACATCTGGCATGATCGTCAGGCTGAGGTTGATGACCAGCCTGCGAATGGCTCCTGAGACGACCTCCTGCTCCAGGTCTGTCAGAGCCGCGTAAAGGCCGTAGAGGTCGCCTCCGCCATAATCGTTCAGCACGCGAATCAGGCGTATGCGCGCGTGCGGAGCCAGGCTGCGAATGATGCCGGACACTGCGAGGCCGTGGTCGGGCATGAAGTAATAGCGAGGTTGACCATCGTTGTCCTGTCCCGTACAGACATCACCGAGCGCCGGGTAGCGCTCATATTCGATCTCGAAGGAGCCGCTTTCGCTGCGCAAGTCCGCGACAAGCTGCTGCAACAGCCAGTTGCGTTTCATTTCAGGCCGCGTCACAACGGCGCGCAGGCGATCTGGATGATAGGCGCTATCTAGCACGGCAACCAGCACATCTTCAGCTCCCTTTGGGTCGAGCGGCAAGCCCGGATCGGTAAATGAGAGGTGCCAACCCGGAAAAGCGCCGCCCGTTTCAAGTAGGCTTAATTCGGGTGAAGGAACAGGGGGATAGGCCGGCCCACCGCTGCCGTACTGCGCGGGCGCGGCAGTCATCAACCAGTTCGGCATGGCTGAGACGATGTGTAGCCCTACCTGAGACAGTTGCTCAAGATGTGTCTGGATAAACGAAAGAGCCAGTGGTACAGAGTCCTGCGCCATCTGCGACTGCTGGCGGACATGGAAGAACATGGCGATAAGCGGCTGCTGGCGGTGCCGGCCAAAGACAAACGAGCAGCGCATTCTGGTTGCTCCGGTCACTTCGCGCCAGCGACCCGCTGTGCCGTATGAATCCAGCACCATCCCATACTGAGACAACAGCGCGTTCAACTGGCTTCGCACCTGCTCAACCAGCATTTCCTGCGCTTCAGGCGCGGGGTGCCTATGCAGCCGCACCACCACCATCATCTCACCGGGAATCCAGTAAAAAAGGCCGTCAGGCGTTCCCAGCAACTCTCCGGCATTCGCAGCCATGCGCGTATTTCTCCCTGTGTACTGTGTGTGATATATCGTTTGCGAGGCGCTGGTTGCTCGCTCAGTGTGAATGCAGAATATAGCGGTTGTATTCGCTTATGCGCATTATACAGGAAGCAGCTATGTATAGCAATGTATCACTTTACGCCTCGCCATCTCGACATACCAACTTGCCTGCCAGCGTCTATAATGTAAGATAACGCTATACTGTTTTTCACTGAGGAGTAGCTTTCATGTCTCTTGATCGTTTGACCTCGACGTTGATCGAGCTGGTCGGCATACCCAGCATGACCGGTCACGAAGAACATATCCGCGCGCACCTGCAACGGCAGCTTACAGACCTGGGTCTGCGCACATACGCAGACGAGGCAGGCAACCTGATCGGACTGCTTCCAGGCGAAGGCCGACCACTTCTGCTCAACGCGCACATGGATCGCGTCCCACCAGGGCTTGGTCATCGCCCCATCGTGCGCGACGGCGTGCTCTACAGCGACGGCACAACCAATCTTGGTGCGGACGACGCGGCGGGCATCGTCATCATCCTGGAAACGCTGCGGAGTATCGTCGAGCGGGAAAGCCCACACCCGCCCATCGTGGTCGTGCTCACCGTACAAGAAGAGGTAGGGGTCGTTGGAGCCACGGCCTTCGACCCTGCACCCTGGCATGTATCAGACGGTATCGTCTTCGACAATGCCTTCGAAGCGGGGGTCGTCGTCTCTCGCGGAGCGGTGTACCTGGCCTTCGACGTAGAGATCGAGGGCGCGACGGGACATCCGGGCAAAGACCTCAATTCCACCGTCAACGTGATCGAGATCTTCCGCGAGGCGCATTACCCGCACGGCTCGCTGGCGAGCGATCAGACGCGCATTCTGGTCAGCCACATCGAGGCTGGCAGCGCACGTAACGCCGTCCCTGCCATCATGCACATCGAGGGTGAACTGCGCAGCTTCGAGTCGCCGGAGGCAATCCAGGGCTATCAACAAGCCATCCGCATCGCCTTCAAGCAGGCAGCGCAAATACACGGAGGGAAGGCGACCATCACCTTCGATCAGCACTGCACCGACTATAGCATTGACGAGCAGGAGCCGCTGCTTCAAACGTACCGCGCTGTCTTAGAGGAGCGTGGAGCCGCGCTGGAACTGCGTCCCACCTTTATCGGCAGCGACACGGGTGCGTTTCGCAAGCACATGAAGACATTCACGATTTCAACCGGGGTCATGCACGAACATTCCACGCAGGAATACGTAGCGCTGGCACCCCTCGAACAGCTCGTCCACGATACGCTGCATGTCCTCCAGCGCTGGCAAGAGCAAGCATGAATCGCGTCAATAGTCTGTTGACCACCAACCATAGCAGAGATCATCAGGAGCAAGCGTAATGCAGAGGAACAGCCCGCCCGCGCAAGCAAAGGTGCGCGCCATACCAGCAAAGACACCACGGCAAAGCACTGTCTGGATTCTCGGCCCGCGCCAATTCATCGTCGCCATCGTGGGTGTGCTGCTCTATGGTATCTTCAGTCACGTCAATTTCGTCATTCTCCTGTCTTCAAACAGCCCTGACATCTTTCTGCCAGCGCTCTTGATCCCGCTGCTCTTCGGAGTCATCTTCGGACCCTGGGTCGGCCTGATCGTCGGTGGTTTCGGCTTCCTGCTGGGGGATTACGCCGCTAATACCTGGCTGCAAGACCTTGCCTGGAATAACGGCTACCTCTACATCGGCGGCGCACTGAACAACTTCCGCGACCTGCTCGGTTGGAGCGGCATCCCTGGCTATCTCGTCAACGCGCTGATCGGCGTTTCGGCTGGCTTTATTATTCCGGCGGCCATCACGCGCTCGCGCTTCAACAGTGCGTATGCGCTTGCCACCGCCGCTATCTGGGCGACAGTGAGCGTCACGCTCGGTATCGCCATCGTGGTGTACAGCACCGTCCTGATCTACCAATCACCGTACTACACCTTTGGCGAGGCAAACGCTGCCTTCGTCGATACTGCGATGCCCAATCTCTTGATTACGCTTATCATCTTTCCGCTGCTGCTCTGGCTGTACGACCGGGTCATCAAACGTAGAAAACATCCTTAGCTGGCGCGGCAGGCAAAGGCCAGGCAACGGTAAAGAACGTAAATCATGGTCAGCAGCAGGCAGGGCATAAAAACCGTGTCTGTTGTGTTAGCATATATAGAACAACAACGTTGATGGGAGGATGTATTCAATCATGGCAAAACGATACGATGTCATTATCATTGGTTCAGGACCCGCGGGCTACACCGCTGCGATTTATGCTTCGCGCGCCAATCTCTCGGTCTTGATGTTGCAGGGCTATCAGACCGGCGGCCAGTTGACCCAGACCAGCGATGTCGAGAACTACCCCGGCTTCGAAGAAGGCATTTTAGGCCCGGAGATGATGGAGAAATTCGAGGCGCAGGCGCGGCGTTTCGGCACCGAAATGCTGGCCGAGGATGTCACTGCCGTCGATTTCAGCGACCGCCCCTTCAAGGTAACGACCGACTCTGGTGATTACACGGGGCGCGCGGTCATCATCTCGACCGGCGCGAGCGCGCAATGGTTGGGACTGCCCAGCGAGGAACTGCTGAAGGGACGCGGTGTAAGCGCCTGTGCAACCTGCGACGGCTTCTTCTTCAAGAACAAACACGTCGCGGTAGTTGGCGGTGGAGACACGGCGATGGAGGAGGCCAACTTCTTGACGAAGTATGCCAGCCACGTGACGGTTATTCACCGGCGCGATACCCTGCGCGCCAGCAAGATCATGCAGGAACGCGCCTTCAAGAACCCCAAGATCAGCTTCATCTGGGACACGGAAGTGACCGAAGTGCTGGGTGAGGATGCGTTGAACGGCCTGCGCCTGCGCAATCTGAAAAACGGCGAAGAGAGCGTTCTGCCAGGTGCAGGGTTTCTTCCTGGCTATCGGGCATAAACCCAACACGGACCTGTTCAAAGGCCTGATCGACATGGACAAAACCGGCTACATTGTCCCGGTCGAGCATACCATGACCAACATTCCCGGAGTCTTCGCGGCTGGCGATGTGACCGACCACCGCTATCGCCAGGCGGTCACGGCTGCCGGTGACGGCTGCCGCGCCGCCATCGATGTCGAGCGCTGGTTCGAGAGCATCGGCGAGGAGACGGGCCTGGGTATTGAGGAGTGGGATTAAGCCAGCAATAGCCCGAACAATAGGTCATTTGTCATCTTGTATTCGTGACCCCTCACCAGTATAATTGAGTGCAAGCCACAGGTGGCTTGCATTCCTTATCCTGGAATCCTGCTGTGCAAGCAAGAGAGGGGTCGCAACATGGAAGTTACCGATAACCCTGGGATCAGTGCCAGTCCTCCCGTCGCCGCGGGTCAGCGGCGCGTCTCCATCTTCGAGCAAATCAACATCAATGTCTTCTGGATCGCCAATAATTTCCACTGGCAGGCGCTGCTGGCCATCGTCATTCCCAGCATGGTCGTAAAGTTTCTGGGCGAATCAAACAAAGATATCAACCTGGCGCTGGTCGTCATCTGGGGAACGCTGGCCGCGGTTGTCATCAATCCGCTGGCCGGGGCCATCTCGGACTACGCCACCTTTCGCATGGGTCGCCGCCGGCCATTCATGATCGTCGGCACCGCCCTCAATGTGGTCGTCTTAGTGCTCTTCGCCTTCGCACCCGGCTGGTTCTCTTCCACCCAACTCTTGCTGGCCTTCATTGTACTCTTCTTATTACTTCAGATCACCAACAACGTCGCGAACTCTCCCTGGAGCGCCATCATCGCCGATAACGTGCCGCAGAACCAGCGAGGCGTGACGGCAGGCTTCTTTGGCCTGTTCACCTTGCTCGGCACCGCCGTCGGCTCGGTCGTGGCGGGCATCATCGTTAACAAGAACGATGCACTGCCCATTTACAAGAACGAGATCGTGCAGATTTTCCTCATCATCGCCGCGATACAGATCATCTTTGTATTCTATACCGCTGTGACCGTCAAGGAGACACCGCTGCACGAACACGCGCGCTTCGAGTTCGCCCCGATCCTGAAAAATTTCCTTTTCAAGCCATCTCGCTACCCCGATCTGTCGTGGGTGCTGCTGGCGCGCCTGCTCATGATGATGGGCATCTGGGGCGTCTTCTACTTCCTGCAATACTACTTCGACGATGTGCTGGGAGGGCCAGGAGTGAAAACGATCATCCTGGGCTCCAACTTCACCGGTGAACTCTTCTCAGGCACGCTATTCCTGCCCATCTTGCTCATAGCTGCTCTACCGACTTCGTTAATCGTCGGATGGATATCCGACCGTTACGGGCGAAAGGTGATGGTGTACATCTCCGGCGCGGTCATGACGGTGGTCTGCCTGCTGTTCATCCTCTTCCAGAGCCAGTACGGAGCGCTCATCGCGGGAGCTTTCTTCGGCATCGGCTATGGCGCGTATACGAGCGTTGACTGGGCGCTGGCAGCCGATGCACTGCCACCAACAGACGAGGCCGGAAAGTTCCTGGGCCTCTGGTCGGCCATGGGCATTCTCCCCCAGGTGATCGGCATCAGCATCGGCGCAGTGATCCTGCAAGCTTTGCGCGGCCTGCCCAACAACTTCGGCTATACCGTGCTGTTTCTCGTTACCATCGTCTACTTCGCCCTGGGTACGGTGGTCATCAAGCAGGTGCGAGGCGTAAAGTAGTATACGAGTTTACTGGATTGAGCCTTCGTAGATGCCCATAATGGTCCCCAGGAACTTGAGGGCATCTTCCTTCTTGCGCTGGAAGGAGTTACGGCCAATGATCGAGCCGAAGCCGCCGCCGTCGCGAATGGCGCGTGCCTCGTTATAGACCTCGTCGTCGGCGGCGGTCGGCCCACCAGAGAAGATGACGATGCGGCGACCATCAAAGGAACTCTGCACGACATTATGCACGCGCTCTGCCAGCGTCGAGATGGGAATCTCGTACTTCTGATAGACTTTTTGCGCCTCGGGCAGCTCAATCCTGGCGCTGGGCAGCTTGACCTTGATGATGTCCGCGCCCAGTTGCGCAGCGATTTGAGCAGCATACGTTACGACATCGATGGCAGTCTCGCCCTCCTTGCTCAGGCTGCTGCCGCGTGGGTAAGACCAGACGACCACAGCCAGGCCGGCCGATTTGGCCTCCTCGGCGAGCTCGCGCAGTTGCTCGTACATGTGGGTGCGCTCACTTGAACCGGGGTAGATCGTGAAGCCAATGGCGACGCAGCCCAGGCGCAGCGCGTCATTCACGCTGGCAGTCACGGCGGAGATCGGGTCGCGCTCATCGTTCAGAATATCGTGGTTGTTGGCTTTCAAAATGAGAGGGACATCGCCGCAAAAATCAGAGACGCCCGCTTCAAGGAAACCAAGTGGCGCGGCATAGGCATTACATCCGGCCTCAATCGCCAATTGGAAATGGTAGCGAGGATCATACCCGGCGGGATTGGGGGCGAAACTGCGCGCCGGGCCGTGCTCGAAGCCCTGATCCACCGGTAAGATCACCATCTTTCCCGTCCCACCCAGGCGGCCATGGTTGAGCATACGTGCCAGATTGGTACGCACTCCAGGGTTTTCACTGGTATACCAGCTCAAAATCTCGCGGACGCGATCTTGCATTGTTCTGTGCTCCTTGTCAAACTACTATCGACAACGACAGTGTTGTTTTACCTGTATTGTATCACCTTGCTACGACCAGCGTTTCAGCAAGTGGGCGACCTTTCCTTCAGGCATCAGTTCGTACCGGACGCGGTCGGGGTTGACATCCTTGACCTCATTAGCTTGCTCAGCGGATACGATTGTATCATGTGGATGCAGGAGCTGCCAGACGCCACTTACCACGCCTGGCTCCTCTTGTCGATAGAGAAAGCGCCGGGCAACCTTTGTCTTACTCGCCATTTGCTCAGCTTTTCCCAGATACTCTTTTGCTTGCGCATCTTCCAGGTACGGATCGATCACTTCGAACATGCGCGGAACGCGAGTCGTTTTCGGTTCCCCAACATATAAAAACACGACAGGCTTTCCTTCGGCGTTTCTGAGCGCTGAGCGTATCACCATATCGTTATGCCCGTTCTTCGCCGTCAACACTGCTAGCACTGCCCCCGGCAGCCGTCCTTCTATACCCAGAGTGATAACGGGCAAGCGCCCTTTCTTCTTATGACGAGAGTAGTTCATAAAGGCAACCCCCATGCCTAAAGCAGTGAAGGAACCCCCAAAGGCTGTTGCCAGTGGTTTCGAAACTAGATTGGTTGACCACGCGGTGAACACCAGCAGAGTAGTAAGTACGCCAAGCCAAAAATCAAGGTTGTACCAGGCTTTATGCACCAACCCACGCCAGGTACGCGCAGGAGCTGCGTGTGCGACTACCTCCTCCATCTTAACGCCCCTTGTACGCTCGGCCACCCCATTCTGGCCCACCTGTTCCTGGCTATCAGGCGCTGGCGAAATACCTACAAATGCACCGACCTGGTTGTTGCTTCCAGCAGCCCTGCCATTGTGGCTGCGTTGATGTATGCGTCCGATATAACCTGCGCGCGAGTCTTCGCTCGCGGTGTCGCACGATATCCAACCCCAGACACGTCAGGGTGAATGCGCCCAACAGCCCGAACGCATACATATCACCCAGGATAGTAATATCGCCACGCACGATGATCAGAATGAGAATAGGGATACCTGTCGCCAGCGCAATCGAGTAGTGCGGCGTGCCACGCAACTTGTTCCGTTTCAATACAAATTCTGGGAAAAATTCCATGCGAGACAGGGCCAGGAAGACATGATACGCGCCGATGATGGCGGTGTTGCTGGCGAAAACGAGTAACGCGCTGGCGCTGATAGCCACTTCCGTCTGCAAAATAACTCCGCCAAATTTGCCGCCAAGCAGCGAGATAACCTGGTTGGAGAGCGTCGGATCGGAGACCACCTGCTGTGGCAGTAGTAGAGTGGAAAACATGGTGAGCAGTGGGCTGGTCACGCCGATGGTCAACACGACCAGAAACAGTGCGATCCCGGCCACTCTTTTACGCGGTGTCCTCATCACGGGCGACAACTGCGAAATGCTCTCTAACCCGGAAAACGCCAGGAACGAGCCGGCAAAGCCACTTAGAAGCGTCGCCGCGCCAAGCGTATGATTCTCGAACATCTTCGGAAAGAGCGAGAAGAACTCAGCCAACGAAATGTGTGTGAATACGGATATGAGAATAGCGATATCGCTAAGAAAGGCGATCACCGCTCCTACAAAGCTCACTTTCGCGCTTTCACTGATCCCTACCCAGTTGAGGATGCCCAGTAAGACCAGCACACCAATGGCAATCGCCAGCACCAGGGATGCAATCCCTGGAAGCACGACGCTCAGATAAATCATGCCAGAGAGACAACTGATAGCCGCGGTCAGGAAGTAGTCTACCAGGATGAACATGCCACCAAGCGCACCTACCCAATGGTTTATGGCCTGAGCGGCCACCGTCACTACACCACCGCCCTGGGGGAAGCGGTGTGTTACCTCTGCATATTTGAGGGTGAGAAGCACAAAAACTGACATGGTAAGAAAAACGAAAAAGCCGGCAAGGCTGCTGATACCATGCGTGTTATAGAGGATACCAGGGACATAGTAGACCGATGTACCGATATCTGCGAAGACTACCGCCCAGCACAGAATGGGACCAAGCAGATTCCCATCGTGATTATGTTGATCTCCCTGTGTGGACTGTGAAACTACTTGTGGTGATGATTCCTGTCCCATGTAAGCTTTCCATCCAATGCATGATTAAAAGAATCAACGTGAGTGATACACCTCTGAGTAAGCCTCGCACCCTCTATCGATGTGTATTTACACATTGTGACGATAGTGTATCATAGGTATTTCAATAGCGACAAGCCAGCAAGCGACGTTACTTGAGATACGTTGAAACGTTTTTATACCAAGATGCCTAGAATCTGCGTTTATCAACTAAAAGAGTATGGACTCGGCGGCCTTCCATGGGGATTGCCATATAACAATGATCAATTCGCTAAAGGAGTACACTATGAATACGAGTGTCAATAGCTTCGAGTTAATCCTGGAGGAGGTTCTCAAGCAGAAGCAGGTCTTAGAAGATCTGCGCGCTGAGAATGAAGCACTTCGACAGCAGCTCACTGCATTGCGTGCCGGGCAGGGTATTTTTATTGATATTCTCGGATATCGCATTCAGCTTGCTAGTGAGATGCACGAAGAATCTTCCGAGGAGATTGTCGTTCTCTCGAAAGAAGATACCACTCCCACTCTCAGCGTAACGCCATCGCCGCGGAGTGAGTTGCCAGCCCAGGAAACGCCTGCCCCTGCTGGCGAGACAATCGCACCTCTTGACGATAGCGACAAATTCTTGATTGAAGAAGTGAGCGACAATGGCACGCCGTTCCCGGTAACGGCTTCATCGTTTCTCGAAGAAGCTATGCTGGACGAATTCTCGACCGCGACCACCCGCCAGATGGGTGCCTGGCCTGGCCCCATCACCAATCACCCAACCTTAGACGAGAGTGAAAAAGCAGCGCTGCGACGCGAACTGATGGGAAGCTTTTTACTGGAATAACCTGAATAACCAATATGATCTGCCGCTGAAGACATAACAAAAGAGACCGGGATGAATGAACTATCATCCCGGTCTCTTTTCGTCTTAATTGTTAGGGTACCTGGAAATTCTGCGACACCGCCTGGATGGGCGGCGTTCCCTGCTGGGCGAGCATCATCAAAGTATAGGTCGTACCTCCCTGTGGCGCAAGGAAGGTGACGGTCCCCTGCCCGCTTGTCTGCGGGGCGAAAGAGCTGGGAAGTGTCGCGTTTCCAACAGGCGCATTGGTCGTCCCACCTGCTTGCAGGCGCATATACGAAGAGGGTGAATCGATGAAGTTATTGCCGCTATTATTCACCACTTGCAGCGTGATAACGACGTAGATGTTGCCGGCTGTAGCTTGCTGGCCTTGCGCGCTATAGCTGACGATGGCCTGTGTCAATGTCCAGTTGAGTCCGGAGTAAGAGAAGCTGGCGTTCGGGCTTGAAGTTTTGGGTTGGTACTGGCTCAAATCGGCTCCTGGACTCAGCGGAATTTTCATCTGATTCTCGGTCGTCAAGCCCATAACAAGTTCCAGCTTGCTCAAATCGGACGGCTGGCTCGACACAGGAAAATCAATCCAGTTATTGTCAGATGATTGTGTGGACGGCGCGCCATAATGTAGTTCGTTCGAGGGGGCAACCGCCGTGCCATCCGGCAGGATTAAACGGGCAACCTCCGAATAGGAGAAAATGATCGAATTACTGGACTGATTGCTTTCTTTGAATGCTACACGCACACCGCCAGATGAAAGTGACGCATCATCAATATAACTCGGCGCATACTCGACCGAGGAAAGCGCGTAGGTAACATCAGAATAGACGAAAGTCAGGTTTACCTGCTCGCTTGTCGTCGCTGTTGTACCACTCGATGGCGTGGTCGCAGGGGTAGTGCCCGTGGTGGGTGTAGTGCCTGTCGAAGTGGGAGTGTTAGCTGTCTGTGTCTGTTGCTGGCTCGGCGGCGTCTGTTGGCTGTTCCCATTATTTCCAATACGCGGTCGGATGACGCCTAAGTACAGAGCGGTGCCACCAATAGCGAGCACTAACAACAGCATAATAGAGGTGATAAGACAGCCACGCGAGCGTTTCGGCTTTTTCGCGTATTCCGGCACGGGAGCAAAAGTACC
This sequence comes from uncultured Chloroflexia bacterium, assembly GCA_963731975.1. Classification (GTDB taxonomy): domain Bacteria; phylum Chloroflexota; class Ktedonobacteria; order Ktedonobacterales; family Ktedonobacteraceae; genus CAVSXS01. The sequence goes on from CAVSXS010000001.1 coordinate 1,555,631, forward strand.
CGGTAATGATGGGGAAGAAGGCGCTGGCGTCGGCTGCGATTGTGGAGCGACCTGCGGCAGAGAAACATACGAATCCGGCGGGGGCGGCGGAGGAATGACATTCGCGTCGGTAGTAGCATTATAAAATTGCGATGCCGGCAGGGAGGCATACGACGAAGCGGGTATACTAGGAGCGGGTGCAGGCTGCGACTGTGGCGTAATGATCGTTGCATCAGGCTGAGAAGGCTGAGCAGCCGGCATAGTCGCAAACGCATCGCCGCTGGCAAACTCGGTCGGCTTATTCACGTCTATGTTGAGAGTCGAGCCACATTCCGAACAAAATCGCTGGCCCGGCTCCGCGCGCGTGCCACATTTAGGGCATATCGCCGGGGGGGAGTTCTGCGCCATAGGTTTACTCCTTACAAACAGAACAATAGAGCGTCCAAAGGGTCTCATGGATACCAAAAGAAACAATGATGAACCTGTGCCGTATTGTAGCAAGCGGCGAGCGTATTGTCTACTACTTCAAACTTACATCGGCGCAAGTCAAGCAAGCGAGAAGTTCGCCGTTGCCTGGTCTCCGTTATCATGCTGCTGTGGAAGCAGGGTGAGCGTAAAGGTCGAACTCTGCTGGTCAACAAGAAACGTAATCGTCCCCGCTACGCCAGCCGCTCCCGACTGGAACGAAACCGGCAGTGTCGAAGCGACGGGTGAAGCCGTATTACTTCCAACTTTCAAGCGGACATAGCCAAAGGGTGAACCAGGAATGGCCTCTTGAGAAAGCGTGTTATCGACGTTGAGCGTCAACGTAAGAAACTGCATCCCGCGCGCCGCCTGCTCCCCTGGAATACTCAGGCTGGTCGACGCGCTTTTTAGGGCGTAGTTCAGCCCGAAATAGACCAGCGTGCCGCTTACGTTTGTCGTTTTAGGCTGATAGCTACTCGAATTAGCGGTTGCTGCCAGGGGGATGGCAACCTGCGCCTCGCTGGTCGTGCCGAATCGCAGGACGATCTGCGATAGCGTATCTCCCGACGGCACAGCGAAATCCAGCGTGTTCGTCTGCGTTTTACCTGGCGCCAGATTGACGGGAAATTGTCCATAAATGGGAACAACGGTTTGCTTTCCCGGCAAAACCAGGCTTGCAGCAGTGCTATAGTTCCAGCCAATGATAACCGCCGTCGCATTGCTCGCCTGGATTTTCAGACGAAGCATTCCATCGTATGCCGTGTTTGGATCGTCTTTGAAGCTGGACGATTGCTGAGCGCTCACAATCGTGATGTCCGCCCCTTTGTAAGGCGCAGCGATTTGCAGATTTGTAGTCGTAATGGGTGGCTGCTGCCCAAATCCGCCGAATCCTGGGACGTGCGCTCCCAGGAAACCAGCCGCCAGGTAGCCTCCCGCACCCAATACGAGCAGGCCAGCCACCAGAAACAAAACACATCCTACCCTCTTCGATGCTGCTTTCGTGGGTTGAACCTGCTCTGGAGGAAGAAGCTGCGCCATTGTTACTGCCTTACTTTCCTTACGCTGCTGATGCTACTGAATTTTTCTACTCTCCAATTGTAGCATAGAGGCGCGCTGGTACTATGGCGCAGATCACATTTGTAGGAATCTCTCCTATCGTACTCACGATGTTGAGAGCTGTACCAGTTCAGTGTGGCTGCGTTCGTTATCTCCAGCGGAACAGCTTCGCCGAGGCCAGCAGGCAGACCAGCATCAAACCCAGCAGAGCCAGCACATCAAGCCAGTGAGCGCCCCAGCTTTCGCCGAACCACAGCGCCGAGAGCAGCGTGATGACATGCGTCAAAGGCAAGAACTGCGCGATCTGCTGCACGACGGGCGGATAGAGCTTCAAGGGCACGGTCGCACCTGACAGGTAGAGCATTGGCAGAAAAAGCACCGTGCCTAAAACGGCGGCCACGCGCACATTCGGAACAACGCTGCCTACCAGGAAGCCGAGCGCGAAGATGCTCAGGACGCCGAGCAGGTACGCTATCACGACATTCCCGATGGTGCTGGTGATATGCAGGTGATAGAAAATGCTGGCAATTACCACCAGGATTACAGTTCCGGCAGTCGTCATCAGGAAATTTGCGCCGACCTGCGACGACAGGATTTTCAGTGGCCGCAAGGGAGTCGCTTGCAGGCGAAACAGCACGCCACGTTCGCGGTAATTGACAATCACGAGAGGCAACGAGTAAAACCCGTTGGCGACAATCAGCAGCGCAATATAGGCCGGCATATAGGCGTCAACACCCCCGTGCCCGCCTAGAAATGCGTTGGGCGTGTTGCCGTAAATGCTGCCGAATACAAAAAGCAAGACAAAAGGGAATGCCAGGCCAATATAGGCTCCCGGCTCGCGCAAAAACAGTTTTGTCTCGACCCAGGTCAGTTTCATAAAACTCTGCATGGTCTGCTCCCTTCAGTCGCGTATGGCGCGCCCGGTCAATTGCAAAAACACATCTTCCAGGGTTGGTCGTTCCGTATGCAGATCATGGTCATGAAAGCCACTTACCAGGCGATGCGGCGAATCCAGCGCCACGAGGCGGCCATGATCGACGATGGCGACGCGATCGCACAGCCGTTCGGCCTCCTCCATCGAGTGCGTGATGAGAAAGACGGTCTTGCCGCGCTCGCGTATCTCGCGCACCATCTCCCACATGCTCCTGCGCGCCTGGGGATCAAGCCCGGTGGTCAATTCATCCAGAAAGACGATTTCGGGGTCATGCACCAGCGCCAGCGCGATGAACAGGCGCTGCTTCTGGCCTCCCGATAGTTTGGCAAAACGCGCGTTGCGTTTCTCGGTCAGCCCGACCCGTTCAAGCAGAGCATCTTGATCGACCGAGCGTGGATAGAACGAGGCGAAGAGATCGAGCGCCTCCCACACCTTCAGTTTGTCCTGCAACGCCGATTGCTGAAGTTGCACGCCGATGTGCGGGCGCAAGTCATAGCGTTCGCGCTGCGGGTCAAGGCCCATCACGCGAATGCTGCCGCTGCTTTTCGCGCGCAGCCCCTCGATACACTCGACCGTGCTGGTCTTGCCCGCCCCATTCGGGCCGACCATGCCGAATATTTCTCCTTTTTCCACCTCAAAAGAGACATCGTCCACCGCGACGACTGAGCGATAGGCTTTCCGCAGATGCTCGACCTTGATAATAGGCACACTTTTCATGGTTTCTACTCCTTTGAGGGATCTGTTGTTCGTCCATTCGCCTGCAAGATATCCCGAAGCGCGGAGACATGCTCTTGAAAGGCTTTTCTCCCAAGCGATGTTGAATCTACATAGGTTTGCGGTTTGTTATTCACAAAGGCCTTGGTGATCGTGATGTACCCGGCTTCCTCCAACTTGCGCAGGTGCGCGCCCAGGTTGCCATCAGTCAGATCAAGCAGGTCCTTCAAGTAGACAAAGCTCACCTGCATCTCATTATCAAGTCCAGTCAGTACAGACATGATGCGCAGACGCACCGGTTGATGAATGACTTCGTTCAAGGCTGCCATGATTATCTCCAAAGTACCCGCATCAAGAGTCCACATCCAGCCAGGGCCAGGCCGCAAAAAACGGCAACCCACAGGAAGAAGTACGCCGGCAGGATGTAGTAGCCAACGAGCGCCAGGGCGATAAACGACAGACCTCCAATCACACTCACCACGATGCGCTGTAGTATTCCCGCAATAACGCTTCCGAACGCGATAATACTTAAAAAGAAGAGAAAGCCCTGTTTGAGGCTAAGCGGCTGCATGATGATCAACCACAACAAGGTAAAACCGCCCAATGTGAGAAAAAACAAGCCAACGCGCGCTCCAACTGTCGAACGTGCCTTCGTTCCCAGGTAATAGCCGAGGAACCCGGAAAGCACGCTGCCAATAGGCGAGAGTATTCCCCAGATCCATCCGACATACGCGGACGGTAGATATTGATTGGACAGGCAGCCGAAAAACCAGATCAAGCCCCAGATAATCAGAAAGTACCCATTTAAACCGGCCAACTTACGCATCTGGGTGCGCGTCTGCTGGATAGAGGCAAGCGCGTCTTTGGCCTCTTCTGGTGAGATGTTCATACGTACCTCGGCCTTCCTTCATCACGATTATAGAGTACTCTATGACATAGAGTACTCTATAATACCGAGTTTGTCAAGGGGCGTAACTATTCAGGGAACCTGGCGAGCGCAAAAGCTAGCCAGACGGCGATAAGCAGCATGCCGCTTGCGCCGCAGAGCAGGATGAAGCGTATGCCAACATATGCACTCGCTATGCCCGCTATTAGCGTGCCAAGCGGCGCGATGCCATTAACCAGCAAGCCTATCGCAGCGTTGGCGCGCCCCTGCACATGGGCCGGAATGCTGCTCTGGCGCAGGCTGATTTCATTGATGGCGAAGACTTCGAACCCAATATCACCGATCAGTTGTGAGATCCCTAGCATTCCAAGCACAAGTTGAATCGGTCCGCCAGCCAGAGGTGTCAGCAAGGCCAGCAAGCCATGCAGCAACGCGCCGCTAAGCAACGTCTGCTTCGCTCCAAAACGTCGCGTGGGGCGCGGCATCATGAGCGAGCCTATCAGCGCCCCAACGCCGCCCAGAGCAACCAGCACCCCGTAGATCGCTGGCGCGATGCTCAGTTCGCGCACAATATAGATAGTGTAGAGTGCAGCGAAGGCTCCTCCGAAAAAAGTGCGGGTAGTAGTGTAGATAGCCAAAGCGCGCAGCAGTGGATGGCTGAACAGCGTATGTAGTCCCTCTTGCATCTCGTTCCAGAGAGGTGCTCGATCCTTCACTGGCAAGATGGGCTGAACCTCACCAGGGCGAATCTGCCCCAGGCTGAGCGCCGAAACCAGGAATGACAATGCATCAAAGAGCATAGCCAGCGGTGCGCCAATGAGCTGAAACAGCCCTCCGGCCAGCGGTGGACCACCCATCTCCGCAAGGGAAATGCTGGTGCCAAGCTTGCTATTCCCCTCGACAATCTGGTCGCTCCTGACAATTTGCGGCAGAAATGCGAGGTAAGCCGTATCAAAACAGATCGTGCAGGTACTCAGGAGCGCCGTCACAATATACAACTGCTCCATACGCAGCCGACCACCAAAGGCCGCGATGGGCAGGCTGAGCAATAATAGGGCGCGAGCAAGATCAGCCAGCATCATGATTGGTCGGCGGGGCAACCTGTCCGCCCAAACGCCGATGAGTAAGCTGAAAAGCAGGTTCGGCAGGGCGCTCAAAGCTGCGAGCAGACCTACCTGCACCGGGTCTGCCTTCAGGACCAGGATGGCGATAAGTGGAATGCCCGAACTGGTGATGTGCGAGCCGAATGCGGAAATGGTCTGCCCGCTCCAGAGCAGACCAAAGGCGCGATTGATGAAAAAGTGACGCCTTGTGTGCGCGTCAACACCTTTTTGGCGGGTACGTAGAGCCATAAAATCCACTCCATTCACGTAAGAAAAGTATTGAGCGAAGAGATGTAGTGGAGGAGTGTAGCTGTTGGGACGTATGACCCGCAATCGGTGATACATGCGAGAAGAGAGAGGAATTCCAAAAACCGCCACCCACGCACCCCATTCATGGGAGGCGCGGTGCGAAAATCTTGTTTGCTACTTCTGGAAACACCCCCGAACTAGCGCAGCTACACTAGCTAAGGGTGATGATGCTGGTACCCATCAGGGCACCTCCTATCTTTGTGAAGTGTTGATATACCTCATATTAACAGGCGTATATGGCGCTGTCAAGCCGAGTTACAGCCCCATGTGTGAAGGCAGTCCATTGCTGCATGACGCAAAGCATAGATATAATTTCACGCGCTGACGTGGTATAATACAGGGGTTATTGGAAAGAATATTCTATACACCATATGAGGAAGAGACAGGTATGGCAGAATTCAAGGTCGAGGCTCCCTTTCAACCGACAGGCGACCAGCCGGATGCCATCGGCAAGCTGGTGGATGGTTTACGAAATGGCTATAAGAAGCAAACGCTGCTGGGCGTGACGGGCAGCGGTAAAACTTACACGGTCGCCAAGATCGTCGAGCAGGTGCAAATGCCCACGCTGGTACTCGCTCCGAATAAGACGCTGGCGGCGCAGTTGTTCAGCGAATACAAAGAGTTCTTCCCCAACAATGCTGTTGAGTACTTTGTCTCCTACTACGACTACTACCAGCCGGAAGCCTATATTGCGCGCACCGATACCTATGTTGAAAAAGAGAGTATGCTCAACGAGGAGATCGAGAAGCTGCGCCTGTCCGCCACGCGCAGCCTCTTCGAGAGGCGCGACGTGCTGATCGTCGCCTCGGTCTCGTGCATCTACGGCCTGGGCAGCCCCGAGGAGTACGGCGAGGTGGTGCTGACGCTGAAAGTCGGCGAAGAGCGGCGGCGCGACAGGATTCTACGACACCTGAACAGCATCCAGTACGAGCGCAACGACGCCAACTTTGTGCGCGGGCGCTTCCGCGTGCGTGGCGACGTGCTGGAGATCTTCCCGGCCTACGAAGACGTGGCCGTGCGCATCGAGTTCTTCGGCGACGAGATCGAGCGCATGACCGAGATCGATCCGCTCACCGGCGAGGTGCTGGGCAACCGGCAGCGCCTGGATATCTACCCGGCCAAGCACTGGGTCACAACGCAGGAACGGCTGAACGCTTCAATCGAGGCCATCGAGCTAGAATTGCAGGAACGCTTGCAGGAACTTGAGGCCGAGGGGAAGGTACTGGAGGCGGCGCGTTTGAAGCAGCGCACGAACTTCGATATCGAGATGCTGCGCGAGACGGGCTTCTGCTCCGGCGTCGAAAACTATTCGCGGCACCTGGCGGGGCGCGGACCCGGCGAGCAGCCCTGGACGCTGATGGACTACCTGCCGAATGACTTCTTGCTGGTCGTGGATGAATCGCATGTGGCGCTGCCCCAGGTGCGGGGTATGTTCGCGGGCGACCGCTCGCGCAAGCAGGTGCTGGTCGATTACGGCTTCCGGCTACCCTCGGCGCTGGATAACCGCCCGCTGACCTTCCCAGAATTCGAGAAACACATCAACCAGGCGCTCTTCGTCTCGGCCACGCCCGGCCCCTACGAGTACGAGCACAGCGAAGCCATCGTCGAGCAGGTGATTCGCCCGACGGGTTTGCTGGATCCACAGATCAGCGTGCGCCCAACGAAAGGGCAGATCGACGATCTGCTCACCCAGATTCGAGATCGAACTGCAAAGAAACAACGCGTGTTGGTAACGACGCTGACCAAAAAGATGGCTGAGGATCTCGCTGACTACTTACAGGAGTTGAATGTCAAGGTGCATTACCTGCACTCGGAGATCGATACGATTGAACGGGTGGAAATCCTGCGCGACCTGCGCCTGGGTGTCTACGATGTCGTAGTGGGCATCAACCTGCTGCGCGAGGGTCTCGACCTGCCAGAGGTTTCGCTGGTCGCCATCCTGGACGCCGACAAGGAAGGCTTCCTGCGCTCTGAAGGCTCGTTGATCCAGGTGATCGGACGCGCCGCGCGCCACATCGAGGGCAGCGTCATCATGTACGCCGACACGGTCACGAAATCGATGCAGCGCGCCATCGACGAAACCAACCGCCGCCGCATGCTGCAAGCGGCCTTCAACGAACAGCACCACATCACGCCGCGCGGCATTCATAAGGATGTCAAGACGCTGTCCGACCGCATCAAAGCCATGAGTGGCGCGAACGCGGGATCTGCCGATGGCCAGTCGGTCGCGACGGCGATAGCAGGCATTCCAAAGGATGAGGCGCTGCGCCTGCTGAAAGACCTGGAGTTTCAGATGCGCAACGCCGCCAAACAACTTGAATTTGAGAAAGCAGCCCAACTGCGCGACCAGATCATCGAAATTCGCCGCATGATGATCGAGTAAAACAAGATGAAATGTAGTTGCATCCCTCGCGGGTACCAGGGGTGGGGCGGGGCAAGTGAAGCTGGACGTACAACATAACCTTGAGTTGTGAACCAAACATGCCTCGTCAATCGTTGGATAGGTGAGGAGAAAGCTATCTGATGATTGAAAACGATGAAACACGCCCATTGACAACGACTGGCAACCAACCAGAGCTGGACGTGCCTGGCTATATCTGGTCGTGGAGCATTTTTGGCTGCATCATCGCCTTCGTCGCCTGTTTTGCCTGCATGATCGCACCCTTGCAGCGGCGCTTCGGGACGCCTTTGATGACTTCGCTGCCGGTCAGCAAATTCCTCGTGTTGCTGGGGTCATGGTTGCCCGCGAACCTGCATTTGCTACCGAACATAGTCGAATCGACTATCAGCACGAACAACCTGGAATTTTTCTTCCTGGTTGCGCTGGCATTCGTGTTCTATATCCTGGCGATGCTGCTACTTATACGTCTTCCCGAAAGGGCAAGCTACACATACGTTCGGCGACTGATTTGGATAGGGGTGCTCGTCGTCGGGGTCATGCTGATCTTCACCCCTGTGCTGCTCTCGCACGATCTGTTCGTCTACGCTGACTACGGCCACACGCTTATTACCTATCATTCCAATCTCTACTTTGTGCCACCCGCCTCAGTCTCCCACGACGCCATCACCTTGCTCGACGATTGGCGTGGGTCGATCGCGGCCTACGGCCCGCTCTGGCTCGTTTTCAGTGCGCTCGTCGCCGTCGTCGGTGGCGATCATCCTCTGCGCTACATCATAGAATTTCGCACGCTTGGGCTGGCCGCGCATCTCATCAATATCTGGCTCGTGCTGCGCATCCTGCGCTTGTCGGGTCGCTCACCGCGCACAGCCACCATAGGCATGGCGCTGTACGCCCTCAACCCGCTCGCACTAATCGAGAGCGCACTCGGCGCGCACAACGACGCGGTGATGATTACCTTCATGCTGCTGGGTATCTTGCTAACACAACGTGCAGAACGTCAGGGCATGACACGCTTTATTGATTACGCGCCACCCGCCATCGCCTTCACGCTGGCCGCGCTCATCAAGTTCACCAGCCTGCCACTGATCGTCTTCTTCCTGGCCCTACTCCTGCGCAAGTCGCTCAAGGCAACCAACTCGCAATATCAACGGCAAATCTGGCTCTCCGCGCTCATCAAGACGCTGGTGGCAGGGCTTGTTTGTGCGGCAACCGCCCTACTTTTCTACGCACCCTTTTGGATCGGGCATAGTCTGAAGGCCATCCAGCTCAGCTTTTACTTACCACCATCATCCCGGCTGGCGGAAAATTCCATCCTACGTGCCAGCCAGGGCTGGGTCGCGCGATATGGTCTGCCGCCGGGCAATTCCTGGATGCACTCTCTGTTGCTCCTGCTCACAGACCACTCGACCTGGAATACGCTCAGCACGCGGGTAGTGGAGTGCGCCACGTTGATCGGCGTCATCCTCATCTGGCGATCTCCAAGATCGCCGACACTCGTGCTCGCAGCGTTTATCACGCTGGGCGCGCTGCTGCTCGTGACGCCCTGGTTCTTCGCGTGGTACGTCACATGGCTGGTAGCCCTCGCATCCGCGCTACTCACCAACCGCGAGTATGCGCTACTGCGCCGCGCGCTGATTGCTTTCGCGCTCTCCTTCACCGTTTTTGCCTTCTTCACTTACCTGAGTAACGGCCAGCCGCTCTTCGGCAACGATGGCTTCATACAGTGTCTGCGCGTCTTCGGACTGCCACTGCTCGTCTTCCTGCTCGCTCTGCTTATCGGGAGAATTTGGATGGACAAACTGGGAAATACATCATTGTTCCGGTCCTTGTAGGGGCTACGCAAACATATTAGCCCACTCGCGGATGTACCAGTTACTGACCATGCCGTTCAAGACGAACGGGTCGCCCGTGATATACTCTTCGGCATCTTCGCGCGTGGCAAGGACTCCCATCGTGCTGAGCGGTTCCTGCGGGTTGTCGAGGAAAGCCCCAGACATCAGAAGCTTGCCCTGCTCGTGAAGCTCTTTCGAGCGTGCCAGATGCGCGGCAATCAGATCGGGCGCTTTCGAGAGGGCTTCATCGAACGAGTCATAGCGCGTGTGGCAGAACACGACGTAATACACAGCTGCCTTTTTTGACATAGCCTGTATCCCTTCTCGCGTTAGCGCTTACCGCCCAGAGGAAATCTATCCCAGGGGTTCTGGTTGGCTGTAATGCGGTACCCATCGGGATCATCGAAGACGAAGGAGCGCCCGAATGGACCATCCTGCGGGAGCTGGATAATGCTGGCTCCCGCCGCCTCCACTTTGGCACACAACTCATCGACGTTATCGCAGTCTATCCAGAGCGACACACCCCATCCGAGATGAGGCACTTCATCCAGATTTACCCGTGGCAGGCTGAGCGCAAATGGGATAGTAGTGGTGTCGAAACCGATCGCCTGGGGGGTGTCGAATTGAGGATCGACCGTCAGACCCAAAACCTCCGTGTAGAACTTACGCGAGATAGCGAGGTCGCGCACCTGCAAATTGAAAAAATCGGGTCCGAGAAGCTTTGCCATGCTGGTTCCTTTCTTTAGCTGACTGGATAATCCTACTGTTAAGTGCTATAAAGCACACAGTCGAAGCAAAAAACAACGACTAATCGGCACGTACACCCTGATATTGCATCAGTGAGAGCGTTCCCTGGCGCAGCGTAGCAATCAAAGCGGGATCGTTGCGACCTTTGGCTAACAAGACCACACCCTCAAAGTAGGCGAGCAACGCCTGCGCAGTTACCTGTATATCAAGAGTAGCAGGCACGATGCCCTGTTCTTTCGCCTCACTCAGCATCCTCTCGAAGTAGCTGAGCCATTCCTGGAAAAACTGCTGCAACCGCGCGCGAATCAATTCATCCTGCGTGCTCATCTCCAGCGTCAGATTGCCGAGCGGGCAGCCGCGCATATGACCCTCGCGCTGCTTCTGTGCCTTCTGCCCTTCCATCATCACGTCGAAGAAACGCACAATGCGCTCCTGCGGAGGGAGGTCATCCGAAAAAGTTGGTTTCAGAAACGTGTCTTCAAACCACTGCCACTGGCTCTCAAGGGCAACGAGCACCAGGTCCTGCTTGGATGAGAAAAAATGATAAAAACTGCTTTTGTTGACACCTGCAGCCGCGCACAGCTCATCCACGCTCACCGCTTCGTAGCTGTTCGCGTAAATTACATCTTTTGCAGCTTCAATCAGCCGCTTCCTGGCATCGCTTGGTCTCCCCACGGACTCCTCCAGCACAGATCATATCATTGTGTACTACTTAGTACAGAATACCATGAATGAGCAGCAATGTCAAGTCAATCGCTCCTATCTGAATTGCAACTAAACAGGCACTCATCTACGTGTAGAGTACAACGGGCATTTGCCTCACATCTCGCAGGAAGACACTGAACTTATTGCAAAGAATGATTTGCAGGAGGGAATACACTATGGTTATCAACCTAGCGACGTTATTCATCTGGTTGTTGATCGCCGCGCTGGTCGGCATTGTTGGTGAAATGATCGCGCGCCGCCGAACGCCATTCGGCATTCTCGGAGCAATCTTGCTCGGTTTTCTCGCCATTTTCCTGGTCGTCGGCGTGCTGGGGATGCATATATCCGGCGAACCAACGCTGAACGGCGTTCCGCTCATTAGCTCGATTATCGTTGCAGCTATCGTGGTGGCGCTGTGGAGCGCGCTGGCATATCGACACGCCTACGGCTATTATAGCAGCCACCGCTACTACCGCCGGGGCAGTTATGTGCGCCGCCCACGCCGCCGATTCCGTTTGTTCTAGCTCAAGGTTTGAGGTGTTTGGAGAGCAGGAACGCGCTAAAATCGGCGATGCTCTCCACCTCGCCTTCAGGCAGCATATTGACGATTTTCTTAACCGTGATGCGGTGCGGTTGTCCCGGCGCGGCTGGAAGGACAAAGCCAATCGCGCTCGTCTGCGGCAAGCGCTCGCCACGAATCTCCTCCGCCATGAATTCCAGCAGGTCGGCGATATCCAGGTCGAGGGCCGTCGCCAGGCTCTCCAGCACCTTTGATGAGGGATACTTTTGCCCGCGCTCGATCTCTCCAACGTAAATCTCTGAAAGCCCTGCCTTATCGCCAAGTTCCTTGATGGTCAATTGCCTGTCCTGGCGCTCGCGACGAATGACCCTGCCTATGATCTCCTGTAAATCGGCCACAATCGTTTCCCTTTCTATGCTTAGGGCATAGCTGCCGAAAATAGTATGCTGTAAGCATATAATCTCTCTATTATTATAGGCTATCAGCATGATACATTCAAGACATAGATAAGCTGTTTGCAAAGGAATTGCAAGCGCCGTTTGAGGAGTAGAGAGCGAAGGCGAAGGCGCACCCGCCCTGTATATTGGCCCAATCGTCCTCTACAAATCGGAATATCAATCAGAAGAAAGGAACGTACATGAACAGAATTCATCACGTGCCGCTCCACATCTCCGGTGGTTTGCTCTCCGACGAAAGTGCTCCCCAGGTTCACCTGCACGTGCCGATGGTATACGAGACAGTTCCCAATGAGCCACTGCGCTGGGAGTACCGCACCCTGGCAATCGACTCGCGCGAGCAAGACCTGCCGTCGGTTGCGCAGTTGAACGAACTGGGCAGCCAGGGATGGATACTGGTCGGGGTGCTGAATACAGAGAAGCATGTTGTGCATTACTACTTCGTGCGCCAGCAGCGTATGTCTGCCTGACGCCTCAACATAGATCAAGAAAGGAAAGCGAATCATGTCTTCCAGTTTACTGGTTCCCACCGTCATCGAAACGACCGGGCGGGGCGAGCGCGCCTATGACATCTTTTCGCGCCTGCTGCGCGAGCGTATCATCTTGATAAACGGGCCGATCGAGGAGAGCATGAGCAGCCTGGTGGTGGCGCAATTGTTGTTCCTCGCGGCGGAGAGCACCGAGCGTGAAATCAACCTGTACATCAGCTCGCCCGGCGGCTCAGTGCAGGCGGGGCTGGCGATCTACGATACCATGCGCCACCTGCCATGCCCCATCGGTACGACCTGTGTAGGCTACGCTGCCAGCTTCGGCACTATCCTGCTGATGGCGGGAGATCGCGGCTTGCGACGAGCGCAGCCACACGCGCGCATCCACATGCACCAGCCGTTGATTCAAGGCGGGCTGGGCGGGCAGGCCACTGATATTGATATCCATGCGCGCGAAATCCTGCACACGCGCGACGTGTTGAACGAGATCATCATGCACCATACCGGCCAGTCGTTGGAGCGCATCAAACGCGACACCGACCGCGACTACTATATGAGCGCGGAAGAGGCGGTGGAGTACGGCATCATCGACGAGGTATTGAAACTGGCCGAAAAATAGCTGCCCACCAGCGTAGTGGCACCCCTTGCGTCCGCAAGGGACAGGTCTAAAGTGGCTCGATGCTAACCGAGTCCAGTTCGAGCCACTGCGGGCCGCTCTCGACTGTGCCGAAGCGGAACGCGCCGCGCGGGGTCGCAACGGCATACTGGTTGTCGAGCCAGGCCACAAAGCCCAGGGGCCGTGCTGGAGGCTGCGGAGCGCGCATGACCAGTGTGCCATCCACCCAGAAGCGGACTTCCTGGACGCGCCATTCCAGTGTGTAGGCGTGCCAGGTGGTCATATCGGGTGTGAGCATGGCTTCTTGCGCGCCGGTCACGCGCTGCATCCAGTTTCCCGCCGGGCGAGTCTCTCCGGTCACGAGGCCATATGCCGTTGCCAGCGCCAGCGGGAGGGCTGAGGCGATTGCCCCGGCGCGCATACTGTGGATGACCTGCGCCTTCCAGCCCCAGCCGGGCACGCCGGGGACAAGCGCCATATTCGACGGGGGAGAAGCGTAGAAGAACCAGATGGCTTCGGGCAGCATCAACACGTCACCGCGTACCGAGAAGGGGTAGTTCCAGAAGCCAAACCCGGCTGTACCGCGCAAGAACGCGCTCGAATGCGTGTCGGTACTCGCAGTCGCGGCAGGCAGCGAAAAGCGCGCACGCACTTCCATCCGCAAGGGAGGTGTCCAGGGAAATTGCACGCGTGGCAAGCGTCCGTAATCATCAATCTGCGCGTCGGTGTAACGTCCTTGCAAGCCGGAGCTACAGGAAAGACGCAGTGTTGACCCGTCCTGCTGCAGCTCACCTCCACCAAAACACGTCTGATTCCAGTGGGGATTCAATGGGCCGCTGAAGTCATCGAATAGTGCCACGCTCTGACCTCGACTCCATCGCAACAAGTCCCGCTTGCTCTTCTACCTGCTCTTGATAGTTCAAGAGTTTCTCCTCAAGGTCTTCCCACACGAGCTGTTCCGCCTCAACATTGGTGAGGTTCTGCTGTCTCATGATCCTCATCACGCGCTCGCGGAAGTCGGCAAAGAACGTTTCTTGATCGGCAATGGGAGGCATCATGCGCAACTCGATCGCTGTAGAATCAACGAAGTCTTCGGGTTCGAAGGCGAGCGCTATCAGGCGAGCGTAGTTCTGAATGAGTGAGAGGCGATACTGGGAGAGGAAAAAATTCGGCTGCGTGCTGGAAACCAGCAGACAACCTGCTACCTTCCCTGAAAAGAGGATCGGGCTGGTTGCGGCGCTCAACTCGAATGGAACCTGGTGCGCAGGAAGCGGGTTGGCACGGTCGCGTATGTCGTTATTCTCGACATTACGGCAGATGGTCACACAGTAGCCTGCCAGCGACTCCGCTCCCAGGAACATGCCTTTTTGTTCGAGGTTGCCGTGCCAGGGAGGTGTTCCCTGGGCCGCGCTTTCCCGCAGACTGCGAATGACAGGACTGTGTGACGATTTCATGCAGCGCGCAACAGTGATTGCCATGCCTAGATGGTCGGGGTCAAGCTGGCCAATCGCCTGCTGGAGGATCAGGTTGCAGAGAGACCAGAAGCGGATGCTTCTTTGGGTATTGGCGCGTGCCACTAACACGCGCGCGAAGAATTCGGGTGGAATATCTTTGGAGGCGTCATCCGCGCGAGCGATGGCAGATTCGGTGAACTCTTCGCCAAGCAGCACCATGAAATACTCACGATATTCTGGCAGAACATTCAGGAGTTGCCGGAAGTTTTGCTGTCTGGGTTCGGTTGTGCCTTCGATCCAGCGTGTCAGCGTGATCGGTTGAACGCCCAATTCATCCAGGATGCGCTGCCTGACACGAAGGTCGCGAATGATGAGGCCAAGCAACTGACGCCAATCCGTTGCTTCTTCGAACTGCATGTTTTTACCCTTTACTGCCGAAAATATACTTCCATGCGCTTCTTGCCTTCATGATAACAGTTCTGCTTGTGATCGTCAATGTAAATGAGTTGGGGGTGTCTACTTGCTCTCCTGTGCCACTAGATGCATATACTACAAAGATACTAGCGTTACCCTGGAAGGAGAACAGCATGACTATTGATTTGCGTAGCGATACCGTGACGCTGCCTTCGCCTGCCATGCGCGAGGCGATGTATCGCGCTGAGGTAGGAGACGATGTCTACGGGGAAGACCCGACCATTAACCGCCTGCAAGAGATGGCGGCGCAGCGGCTGGGGAAGGAAGCGGCGCTCTTCGTTGCCAGCGGCACGATGGGCAACGCCTCGGCGTTGCTCGCTCATGCCGGACGAGGCGAGGCAATCATCGTGGGCGATCAATCGCATATCTATCGCTACGAAGTTGGCGGCGCTTCAACGCTGGGCGGCTCGCCGATGATCGTCATCCCGACAGAGGCGGACGGGATGCTTGATCCCCGGCGAGTCATGACCAGTTACGATGATGGAAGCGATGAGCATTCAGCGCCCACCGTGCTGTTGTGCATCGAAAATACGCACAATCGCTGCGGCGGGACGGTACTCAACCGGGAACAGATGGAGACGCTGGCCACGCTGGCGCACGAGCGCGGGATGCGGGTTCATCTGGACGGTGCGCGGGTCTTCAACGCGGCCATTGCCCTGGGCATCCCCGTCAGTGAACTGGTGCGCGCGGTCGATTCGGTGATGTTTTGCCTGTCGAAGGGGTTGAGCGCGCCGGTCGGTTCGCTGCTGGTGGGAAGCCGCGAGTTCATTCACCGCGCGCACCGCATGCGCAAGGCACTGGGCGGCGGAATGCGACAGGCGGGCGTGCTGGCCGCCGCGGGAATCGTGGCACTGGAACAAATGGTCGAGCGCATGGCAGAGGATCACGAGAACAGCAAGCTACTCGCGCAAGGGTTGGCCGACTACCCACACATCGACGTGCAGGTCGAGCGGGTAGTGACGAACATGGTGATGTTCACGGTGCGAAGCGCCGAGCAGGAGCCACTGACAGATGCTGCGACAATGCACTTCCTGGAAAAATCGCGCGAGTACGGCGTGTTAATGGGGCACATGGGTGAAGGTAAGATTCGCGCCGTCACGCACTACGGTATCACTTCGCGGGACATCGATGCCGCGTTACTGGGGATAGGCCGGGCGTTGATCGAAATGTGAAGGCTTCAGTCGTGACAATCCTCGTCGCCACAACTGCATGCTTCGCCAGTACGCGCTTCGTGCAGCGCCTCGCGTCCCTCGCGCACGATGAAGTAGACCAGCGCCAGGGCAGCCAGGGGATCGGCCCACCACAGGCCGAAAAAGCGGTTGAGCAGCAGCCCGACCAGCAAGGTCAGCGACATATACGCACAGGTTACGCTGCACGCGGCATCAGCTTTGAGGGCTACGCTGCCGATGCGCCGCGCCACGCGCAGCTTTCCCTGCCAGAGCAGTGGCATGATAATGGCTGCAGCGATTGCCACGCCGACGCCCCACCAGGACGCTTCAGGGCGACTCTGTGTGATGAAAGCGAGTGCGCTGCCCGCCACGATGTACGCGGCAAGGGCGAAGAGGCTGATAGCAGTGAGCCAGGCAGCACGGCGCTCGGCCTGCTCGATAGCCTCGACAGATCTGCCGCGCTGCTCGACGCGTAACCGCCAGAGCAGGATACCCCCGGCAATCAACTCGATGATGCTGTCGATGCCGAAACCTTCGAGCGAGATGCTGTGTGCGGCGAAGCCCGCGCTGATGGCAATCGCAGCTTCGATTACCATCCAGCAGAGGGCCGCGAGTTCGATCCAGACGCCCAGGCGTACCTGTTCGGCGCGCTGCCCAGTCTCCGCTACACCCAATGTTCTCGCCAATTATGTCGCTCTTTTCTGTTTTGCAGCCTTAGATGCGCCAGGCGCGCCAGGTGTACCGGAACTTGTTGGTAAGACAGCATTATCGGCGTGGCGCTCATGGTCATTGCACGTTTCGCACCCTGCTTCCATGCGGCAATACAGGCCATCGACAGAGCAGGTGGTGCCTTCATGCGGATCGCATTCGAATTGAATGGTCGCGTGACCGATATGATAGGTCTGGCTTAGCATGGTGTTCAACGCCTGTAATATCGACGCGCTGCCGCTGGGCGGCAGGTCATTGATGATGACATGGCAGGAAAGGGCGTACATGTTGCTGGTGATGCACCAGACATGCAAATCATGCACGTTCTGGACGCCTTCGACCTTGTGCATGTCATCGACGAGATTGGCCAGCGATAGTCCTTTGGGGACGGACTCGAGGAGGATGTCGGTCGTTTCTTTCAGGAGTCGCCAGGAAGTTACGATAATCAGCAGCGAGACGCCGACCGACAGGATCGGATCGATGGGTGTCCAGCCGGTAAGCAGGATTATCAGGCCGGCTACGATGACGCCTGCCGAGACGCCGACATCGCCAAAGACGTGCAGCGCGGCGGCGCGCACATTCATGTTGTCGCTCTCGCCGCGCAGGCCAAAACCGATGTAGAGGTTGACAGCGATGCCGATACCTGCCGAGAGAAACATCACAAGCGGCTGGATGGGTTCGGGGTGCTGGAAACGCTGGAATGCCTCCCATAGGATGACGAGGGCAACCACGATCAGCGTAACGGCGTTGACCAGCGCCGCGAGAATGCCGACGCGATGGTAGCCGAAGGTTCTTTTAGCGTTGGCAGGCCGTTCAGCCTGCGCGGTGGCGAACCAGGCCAGGCCGAGCGCGAAGATGTCGGTCACGACATGCCCGGCATCGGAAAGCAGCGCGAGGGAATTCGCCAGAAAACCGCCAGTCAGTTCAGCGGCGAGGATTAACATAGTAAGGAAGAAGGCCAGGCGTAGGCTCTGTTTCGCCATGCTGTGTGTATGCGAATGGGTATGGGTTGTATGTGTATGTGTATGTTCTTGTTGTATTGTGCTCATGAATTGCGCTCCACTACCCCATTATATCACGCTTCTTGAGCACCTTCAAGGCGCGTTATCATCTCAGGGCAGCAAGGCTCCGCAGTGGTTGCAGTAGCGTTTGCCTGGGCGCACGGGCGAACCACACTGGTCGCAGAAATGCGTCGCGTTGTCTTGCTCAGGTGGCGTAAACGCGGTTTGCCCCTGAGAAGCGGCAGAGGATTGAGTGGATTGTCCCGGTGCCTGCCGGTACTGGTTTGTCCCCGTTGGAGCATTGTCAGGCGCTGGTGCGGATTGAGAACCTTGCGCGGACTGGATGGTATTCTGGATCGTCTTCACTGCTTTGATAGTCGCTCCGCCAATGGTTCCGGCAATCTTCAGCCCTTTAGCAATATCTTCCATGTTGCTCTGCATACGGTGGGTGGGTGGAAGAAAGGTCGAATCGGACACTTTTTCAAAGAAATCGCTGCCGATCTGAATGCCGTTTTCGCTGATCTGCCCCTGTACCTGTGCTCCATCATTGAAGGTGAGCGTGATAGTATTTCCCTTGACGGTATAGCTGCCCTCGTGCCGGGATTCGGGCGCGTTCGCATCCACCTGCTGCCCGCTCATAAGTGACTTCGCGGCATGGCTGATGCGGCTCTTTTCCTGTGTTACCAGGGAACATTGCTGATTTGACTGGATTACCAATCTATCAATGCGCGAGGTAAAGTAGTCAAGACCTATTCCTGAGCCGTGTACGCATTCATATTGTCCGGTGAGTGATTTCATCTGCGTTGTCCTTAACAAATCCAGGTACCATCAAGTTACCCTCTACACTATCTACGAATCAAGTGGGAAAAGGTTATCAGGCATACGTGGCTTGAACCTGTTACTTCTCGCTCTGCGCGACAGCGACGGCGGGCAATGTTACTCGTCGCGAGGACAGCACGTAGCGCTGCGGATCGAAGTGGCGAGTCCTGCGCCGGTATTCGAAGGTGAAACCGGGCCAGATGGTCGTGTTGCGACCGTGGGCATCCAGGTACCAGCTTGCGCAACCCGACATCCAGACGGTGCCCTGCATTTTTTGCTGAAGCTCCGCGTTGAATGATTCCTCAGCCTGTGACAGAACCTCGACGGTTTGCATGTGCTGGCGATCCATGGTTCTCAGGCAATC
Organism: uncultured Chloroflexia bacterium; assembly: GCA_963731975.1. Taxonomy (GTDB): domain Bacteria; phylum Chloroflexota; class Ktedonobacteria; order Ktedonobacterales; family Ktedonobacteraceae; genus CAVSXS01. The sequence goes on from CAVSXS010000001.1 coordinate 1,574,830, forward strand.
CAGAATATACGTGATCTGCGACTCGATCATGTAGACCATAGAATTGTGGCCGAGGCCCGTGTTTGGGCCGATCAGTAAAAACAGGTTGGGGAAGCCCGAAACGGCTGTGCCAAGGTAGGCATCGGAGCCTGCGTCCCATCGCGCGGCGAGCGACTGGCCGCCGCGCCCATAGACACGCTGCGGCAGGCGCGCGTCGGTGACGTGGAAGCCGGTAGCGCAAATGATAGTGTCGATCTCGCGCTCGCCGCCATCGCCGAACACGATGCTGTGCGCTCTCACCTCGCGGATTCTGTCGGTGGCGACCTCGACGTTGGGCTGGGAGAGCGCGGGGTAAAAATCGTCGGAGAGCAGGACGCGCTTGCAACCCATCGTATAGTGTGGCGTCAGCTTCTCGCGGAGCGCCGGGTCAGGCACCTGGCGCTCCAGTTGTCGCCGAGCGATCTTCATACCGTTTTCGATCAATTCAGGCTTGTGGAGAAAGCCGAGCGCGATCAGTTCGCGCTGCGCGTACATTTTGCCACGCACCAGGCGTTGGGTAAACGGCAGCAGGCGAAAGAGCGTGCGCTGCCAGGATGGAATAGCGTGGTCGAGGCGCGGAACGATCCAGGGCGGCGTGCGCAAGAAGAGGGTGAGTTGCTCGACACGCGGCTGAATCAGCGGCGTGAACTGGATGGCGGACGCCCCCGTGCCGATCACGGCCACACGCTTTCCTGTCAGGTCGTAGTCATGCCTCCACTGCGCGGAGTGGAAGAGCACTCCCTTGAATTGTTCGATGCCGGGGATAGGCGGCAGCGACGGCTCGCTGAGCGGCCCGTTCCCGAGAATGAGCATATTGGCGGTTAAGCGGCCCTGTGTTGTTGTGATGTGCCAGCAGAGATCGTTTTCATTCCAGGCAGCGTCAAGCAGCTCGCAGTTCCAGAGAATATGCGGGAGAATGCCAAAGCGCTTCGCGCAGCGGCGCAAGTAATCCCAGATTTCGCGGTTGGAAGAGTAGACGCGGCTCCAATGCGGATTGAGAGCGAAGGAGAACGAGTATAGATGCGAAGGGATGTCGCAGGCACAACCAGGATAGGTATTGTCACGCCATGTGCCGCCGATGTCACCAGCTTTTTCTAGCACCACAAAGTCTTGCTGCCCGCTCTGCTTAAGCCTGATCGCCATACCTAACCCTGAAAAGCCCGTTCCCAGGATCGCTATATGCACGTGGCGGGTTGATCCACTACCGTTGCTCTCATATACCCGGGACATGCTTGCTCCTTTATGCATGATTTGTAGGGGCGACCCTACAAAATTGTTGCTCATAAAGTATATCATAGGCAAGCTTCAGCCGTCTGCTCGTTTGACATACGCGATATGGCGTGTCATACTGTACGCGATCTTCTGAGGCAATCATGCATAGGAATCATATGGAAACCCCGCAGGAACAACCTGCCTATACACGCTCGTTGTGGCGCAACCGAGATTTCCTCTTATTGTGGAGCGGGCAGACCGTGTCGGTGCTTGGGACGAACATCTCGGCACTGGCGCTGCCACTACTCGTGCTGGCGGTGACGCATTCACCAGCGCAGGCCGGGCTGCTGACCGCCGCGCGCCAGATCCCCTACCTGCTCTTTAGCCTGCCGGCGGGCGCGCTGATCGACCGCTGGGACCGCAAGGCGACCATGATTCGCTGCGACCTACTGCGCTTGCTTGTGCTAGGCTCTGTGCCGCTGGCCTTCGCACTGGGCCGCCTGACACTGGTTCAGTTGTATATCGTGGCCTTCGTTGAAGGAACAGCCTACGTCTTCTTCAGCCTCGCGCAGATCGCGGCGCTGCCGCAGGTGGTCGAGCAGGAGCATGTGCCGCGTGCTTACGCGCTGGACACGACGACGGAAAACGTCGGGACGCTGTTTGGCCCCAGCCTGGGTGCTTTCATCATTGGCCTTGTGCCCATGATCGAGATGGGAGCAATTCTGGCCTACCTTGTCGATAGCCTCTCCTACCTCGTCTCGGTCATCTCCTTATGCTTCATTCGCGTCACCTTCCAACAGAAGCGCGAATTGCCGGTCAAAACGGAACGCAGTTTGGCACTGCGCAAAGAGATTGCGGAAGGACTGCGCTTCTTGTGGGGTCAACGCCTGCTGCGCATCATGGCGCTGCTCACCATGACAGGCAATTTCCTGCTGAGCCCGGTGACGCTGGTAGTGATCGTGCTGGCGCGTAATACACTGCATATCGATGTGCAGGTGCTCGGCTTGATTTTGAGCGCGGGCGGCGTCGGCGGCGTGCTCGGCGCGTTCGGCGCGCCGTGGATTAGAAGCCATGTGCGCTTTGGGCTGGTCATCATCGCCTCGGTCTTCGGCTGGTCGCTAGCGGCAGCGCTGCTGGCCATCGCGCCTTCTCCAGCGTTGTTGGTTGCAGGAGTCGGGTTGATCGGGCTGATCTGGCCTGCTTACGGCGTAACGCTCGTCACCTATCGCCTCTCGCTCACGCCGGATCACTTGCAAGGGCGTGTCAATAGCGCCTTCCGCTTCCTCTCCTTTGGAGCGGAGCCACTGGGTGCGGCGGTTGGCGGCTTCCTGCTGGTGGCGTTCAATCCAAGAATAGTGCTGGGATTGATCGCGCTGGGATTACTCCTGGGCGGGATCATCGTGTGCTTTACCCGCTTACGACAAGCTTAAACTCTGACTTTTGAGAATGAACATGCGCGCCGATAGTAATCTTGGGTGAAAAGATTGACAAGTTTGCATGTTCTCCTCTACTCTAATAGAGCGAGGACATGCTTAACAGGTACAAGAGGCAAAATCACGAGAAATAGCATGAGTCGCTGAGGCACAGAGAGGGGTTCACCATGTTATGTCCACGTTGTGGTAACGAATGGGATTCTACGAAAGGTTCCTGCTCAAGTTGCGGGTTACGAGTCCGCACTCCTGGCGCATCAGGGCAAGCGCAAGAATTACTATCTGGCGGCAATGGATTTTTAAGCGACGCTTCGTTCACTTCGAAGCAATCTGGGAACCTGCCACCGATCAGGCGTCAACCATCCTCAATTCCAGGCTTGCGACAGCAATCCGGGAGCATACGAGCGATCAAACCCCAGGCCGGGAATGCTTTTTCGCCTACATCTCAGGCTGCTCCACGCCGGGATTCGACCACATTTTCTCGACCTTCGAGTGGTATGAACTCTGGAACGAATTTCCCAGCCTCGCCTGGTGATATAACTATGCGCCCTGCCTTCGAGAAACATTCACTGCGCAGAGTGCAGCCTGGAAATGACGCTGGTGTGCAGTCATTTTTTCCTCAAACACCTCCGCCAAGCACCGACGCCCTTTCGTTCCAGGGAACAGCTCCAAGGAGAAGCCCATCAGCATTTGCCACCGCACAAGAGCAAGAACTCCATCGGCCTGCCGGGGCGGGTTCATACGAGAACATAGGATCAACAACGCTTGCGCGTCCCCTGCTGCCCGGCTCGCTGTTACGCGGGAATCGCTATCGATTACAAGAGCTACAAGAGCGGCAGGATTGGCTGTCGGGCGTCTACGAGGGTGTATGGGTCGGGAGAGACGCACAAAGAGGTGGGGCGAAGGTCATTGCCAGCGAGGTAATCCTGCCTGAGAACACCTCGGTCATGACCCAGACGCTACTACGTACCGCGACAATGGCCCTGGCGAACGTAGGGCGGCACCGTCACATACCCGCCTTATGGGATGCGTTCAGCGATCATGGCCGGAGCTTCTTCGTCTTTGAACCCATCGATGGCGAGTCTCTTTTCGCACGCTTACGTTATTCCGGGCGGCCTCTGCCTGAGCAGGAGGTCATCGAGTGTTGTCTCCAGATGACGGAGGTGCTGGAGGTGCTGGCACAACAATCACCGCCGCTGGTGCATGGCCTCATTCGCCCAGAGCATATCGTGATTGGCCGCGAGAACTCACAGTATTATCTGACAAACTTCTCGGTGGTGCTGGCCGGAGGTGGCACGCAATTCGTCGCGGGGATCGAGCGTTCGCATCTCTCCCAATTTGCCGCTCCTGAATTTTCGCGAGGCGTCGTGGATTCGCGCAGCGATATGTATTCGCTGATAGCCGCGGCCTATTATGCAGCAACGGGCACAGTACCGACAGGCATCAGCGGCAGTATTCCATCAGCTCGCCGCATCAATAATGCCATTTCCCCGGATTTCGACGCTATTCTTGCGAAGGGCCTACGGACCATCGCCAGCCAGCGTTACCAGCGCCCATCGGAACTGCGCCAGGATTTACTGGCGCTGCGCTCGGTGAATGGCTCAATCGTCTCGGGTGGTTCGGGTATTGGAGAACCCCCCATGAATACAAGCGGCGCAATGATGTCTGATCGACCTGCACCCGTCTCGATGTCGCATACCCAGCAGCAACGTGAGTATTATGCACAACAGACCGCTTCGGCAGCGCCGCAGTCGCTACCGATCAGGTTGGTGGTAAATGACCAGGCCGACGAGCAGGACCTGCTGCTGCCCAAACCTGAGGACCTGCCTCCCATTTCCGCAAGCAATGAACGGATGAGTGCCGCGCTGCTGCTCGGCTTCATCATGGTGGTGTTGGTGCTCCTGGTGGTGCTGAGCCAGAGTTTGGCGTGAGTAAATCAGGCTTGCTTCGTTTAAAAGGCGACCGTGAAGGCCGCCTTTTTCTTTGGACTTCATTTTTACGAAGTAACTACTGCACACGTTTAATGATCGCGCGTCACGACGAAGTCGATCAGTTCGTCGAGCGTATCTCGATCTGGCGAGGGTGGGAAACGGTAAAGAGACTGGCGCGCCTGTTCCGCGAAGCGGTCGGCATCTACCTGGGCCTGTTCCACGCCACCACCGTTCACAACCCACTCCACTACCGATAAGATATCCTCTTCCGTGTGTTCGCTGCCGTTCAAGACGCCCTGCACGTGCTGCAATTGCCCGTTGAACGGATGCTCCTGCAAAGCATAGATCAGCGGCAACGTCACCATGCCCTGGCGCAGGTCGTTCCCGGCTGGCTTGCCGATAGTCACCTCGTCTTCGGTGTAATCCAGGATATCGTCGATGATCTGGAACGACGTGCCCAGATTCATGCCATAGTCGTTGAGCCACGCGATCTCCTCGTCGTCAGCCTGGCTGACGATTGCGCCACCCTTGCAGCAGGCGGCGATCAGGCAGGCAGTCTTGTGGCTGATCTTCTCATAATAGGCCTCGATGGTGAGGTCTACGCGCTTGGCCGTCATCATCTCCATGATGGTTCCCTCGCAGACCGTCGCCACCGTGTCTGAGAAGAGATGGTCGATGCGGTTGTCGTTGATGTCGGCGATCAACCCGGCGGTCTTCGCAAAGTAGTAGTCGCCGAGCAAGATGGCGATGTTGTCGCCCCAGATAGAATTGACGGTGGGACTGCCCCGGCGAGTCAGAGCCTTGTCTACAATGTCGTCGTGAATCAAGGTCGCCAAATGTACGAGTTCGAAGGCGACACTGAGGGGGAGCAATTTATCGAAGCGATAGGTGTTCAGTTTGCCCGATAGCAGCGTAAGCGCGGTTCTCAGTCGTTTACCCGGCGAGCTGAGCGCGTGCATAGATGCTGAATTCAGGATGGGAAGACCAGATGTGGCGCGTTGCTCGAAGGTAATATCAACTTGCTCTAGATCGGATTGGATTCCGGCGAACAGTCGGCTCAAAGTGGCCGTATCATTCATATATGGTACTCCGTTTTGGATAGACACGTTTCTTTCTGATTATAGCACGCAATAACCACGCTAAACATTAGACGTGGCATCCAACTCCATCAGGTCTTCCTGAATGTAGCCCGCCGTTAAATTCATCTCTTCCAGCGCATCGAGCGCCGCCCGGTACTCCACCCAGGTCAAACGCCGGTTCAAGATCGGGTCGTTGACCGCTTTCCAGGCCGGGAAGTACTGGTCCATCAGGCTGACAGGGGTATCGGGGCCGAGTTCCTCGGCGATCCAGCGCAGCACTTCGCGCGTGCCGGAGATATCTTCGGGCATGACGAGGTGGCGTATGAGCAGGCCACGCCGCGCGATACCCTCGTCGTCAAGTTCAAGCGGCCCAACCTGGCGATACATTTCACGTAAGGATGCCTGGTTCGACTCGACGTAGTGCGGCATCTTCGAGGTGCGCAGTGCGTGTTTGTTATCGGAATATTTCGAGTCGGGTAGGTAGATATCGACCACGCCATCGAGTAGCTTCAAGGTCTCCAGGTTCTCGTAGCCTGCACAGTTGTAGACGAGGGGCAGGCGTAGGCCCTTCTCGCAGGCGATTACTAGCGCGGCCAGAATCTGCGGCACAAAGTGGGTCGGGGTGACCAGATCGAGGTTATGGCAGCGTTTCTTCTGGAGATACATCATCATGCCGGCGAGGCGCTCAGGGCCGACGCGATGGCCCAACCCGCCCTGGCTCAGCGAGAAGTTCTGGCAGTAGGTGCAACGCGCCTGGCAGTAGCCGAAGAAGATAGTGCCCGCTCCTCGCGTGCCGCTGATGGGCGGTTCTTCTCGCCGGTGAACGTTCCACGACGCGACGATAGCCTCTGTGCCGGAGCGACAGACACCCGTTTTGCCGGCGATGCGGTTACAACGGCAGTTCTGCGGACAGACGGTGCAGCTGCGCAGCATCTCCCAGGCGGCAGCGGCACGCTCGGCCAACTCACCGCTTTCATAAAGTTGTAGGTACCCTGGATATTTCATCGTACTTAACTCAAACAGGCGTTGCAGATGATTTCTCTCCTACAACGCCTCTGGCCTCAGCATTATTCCTGCGTGGGCCACGTATAGCCTTTTTGTGATGGCCGGGGGCCGGTGGAACGCGGCTTCGAGCTTTTCTCTTTCGTCGCTTTGGCTTTGGCAGGCGATTTTTTGTCGCGACCTTCCGCGCTGGCTTTCCGCATGCGGGGTGGCAGCTTTTTCGTCGCGTCAGGCTGCATGGCAGGGCTTGCGTTTTTACGTTGAGGTTGTTCCTCCTGGTCAACTTCGCCCGTTTCGCTTGCTCTGTCCGACTCAAGCAGCCCTTTCGCTTCCTGGTCAACGCCGGTCCAGAACTGGGCGGCTTCGCGCTGTACTTTGCGAGGTCCTTTCAGCACTCTTCCGTCAGGAAGGCGGGTCACATGGCGTTCTTCCTCGCGTGGAGGACGATTGGAGGGATCATACTGTTCGTAATCGCCTTCGAACTGCTCCCCCGTCGATCGAGGGCCTACGGGGCGTTGATAGGAGTGCGTAAAACGCTCTGGCCGGCTCTGGTAGCGCGGATTACGTGAATCTGGCCGGTTTTCATTGTGGTTGTCGCGCCGGTTCGCGCCATATTCGCGCGGAGCGCGCTCGAATCCTCGCCTGGTATCCCTGGTATCCCTGGTATCATTCCGCGAGTCGAAACGGCGCGGCCCCCCATATTGACGAGGGCGGGGCGGCTCTTCGCGGCTCTGACCCTGCTCGCGGTAGGGCGGACGACCTTCCTCGGAAGTAGAACGGCGTTGTCGCTCGTGGTACTGATCCTCGTCGAAGGCGCGCATCCTTGAATCATTCGTATACGAGCGTGTATTGGGGCGTGAGTCCGTGTACCGACGCTGCGGCCGATCATTGTAGCGACGCTCTTCCTGGCGATTGTCGGAGGGCTTGTAGGTGTTGCGACTGTCAGGGGTAGAGGATGAATTATAGGAAGATGGTCGCCGCTGGTTGTCACGGAACGATTGCCCTTGCTGCCGTGGTTGAGGGCCGCGTGAAGAGCCGCGCTGGCGGTAGTCAGCGTGCTGCTGCTGAGCGCCATTTTCCCATGCGCGGTCTACCGCCTCACGGCTCAGGCGAGGTCGAGCGGGCCTGGGAGATTGCTCACCTTCATACCTGCCGGGGGGTGAATTGCGAGAAGACGGTCGCTCGTCGTCTCGCCCGTGCTGCTTAAAGTTTCTGGTCATGTGTCCTTTCCAAATGGCTGTGTGGAGGATGCTATCTTACGGGGTGACGGATTGGCAAGTTCCATTCTACACGAAGTTCCCTGTCGGTCGTTCCGCCCTCGCTCCAAGTGCCGTGCGCTACGTCGTTTGATGGGTAGGCCGGAGGTAGCGCCTGCATGTAGTATACCACATTACGCCAGTTGTGGCGAATATGTAGCACTATCGATTATGCTGCTCTTCCGGTTATGCCGTTGGCACAGGCGTCGGTACCGGCCCGCTATACACAGGTATGCCGGTTATGCTGAGTTCGTCACTTCCGAGCATAGACAGCGTGTGCTGCAAAAGCTCATCGGGCAGCAAGGCGCGAAGCGAAGCACTGTAGTACAAGCCGTTCTCATAAAACACGGCCTGCGTCTGCCCATGGAAGAGCGATGCGATCTCCTGCTGCTGGGGCGCGTTCAAAAGAAGCACGCTTCGTGGAACGGTGTAGGTCAGGCAGCCCGTATCAGCGTTCGGACTGGTGATATCCAGTGGGATTGCGCCACACTCGTAGATGGCGAGGTTCGCCAAATCGAGATCGGTCAGCGTCCAGTTCGGGATCGTTTGAGAAAGGTCCGGGCTGAAGTCCTGGTGGACCAGCAGCGCCGCCGTGTCGCTGGTGTAGCGATGCAAGGGGCTATTCAACGTATTCCGTAGAGTGGTCAGAGCCAGGCCGAGGCGAGTGTATTCGTCCATGTCTTGCGCGCTCTCTGAGAGGTTGCCGAACGGGCCGTACTCGAACTGGTAGTGCAAGCCATTCAGGTTGAGCAGTAAAAATGTGGCGTTCTGGTCAGAGATATCGTAGAATTGCTGGCGGCTGAACTTGAGCAGACCGTAGGTGTCAATCAATGTGTGCAGCAATTGCTCCATCATGCCTGTTTGTAGCTGCCCTTCGCGCATGGTCAGGCCGGGGCCGAGAATGTAGCTGCCGTCACCATAGAGGCTGATCTCCGGGCTGAGTTCCAGCGTACCTAGCCTACCCCCGCCGTAGATCGTTCGCAGAACGACATCCTGCGCGCCGGTGTTGTACGTGATAGTCGTGCCGCTATTGGTCGAGAAGGTATGGCTGATTGGTTTCGCGGCGGGAGCAGCCTGTGGTGAGTCGCACGCTGAAAGCAGGAGCAACGCCAGGCTGAGCGCGCTCATGAACATGGTCATTTGCTGATAGGCTGCGCGGTTTCGTTTCATCGCTTCGCTTGACTCCAAACAGGCAAAGGTTTCTATAGCTATTGTACGCCAGCGAGTAAATACGATGCCAGCTTGCAACAGAACCTATCAAGGAAGAAGAATTATCTTCGCTGATCGTGAAAACGATAGCCGATCAACTTGTAGACGAGTTTTGCGGCCAGGAAGTCGGCGCGTGCCTGGCCCTCCATCGGACAAAGCTCGACCACATCCATCGCAACCACGCTGGTTCGGCGGAAAATGTCATGCAGCAGGCCGAGCAATTGATACCAACGCAGACCTCCCGGCTCGGGCGTGCCGACGGCGGGCATTTCGCCGGGGTCGATGCCGTCCAGGTCGATAGTCAGGTAGACGTGCCTGCCCAGGCGCTCCCACGGTATGGCGGCTGTACCTGCCGCGAGCTGGTAGTCCCACACGATCGCCACATCCGGGCGGGTCTTCATGAATTCTGCCTCTTCCGGGCTAAAGCTGCGTATGCCAATCTCGGTGAGGGGAATGCCCATCTCGACAACGCGCCGCTCGATGCAGGCATGGGAGAGCCGGCTGCCCTCGTATTCGTCGCGCAGGTCGCCGTGCGCGTCGATATGCACCACGGTGAGGTCAGGGTAAAATTCGCGCGTAACCGCAATAGGAGGAGCGGAAAGGGAATGTTCGCCTCCCAGGAGGAGCGGTAGCTGTCCGCTCGCCAGCACCTCGCGCACAGCTTCGCCGGTCTCGTACAAAGCCGTGGCGTGATCCAGGCCGGTATAATCAAGCGCGGGACGGGTAAACACGCCGACCTCGATGGGACACCAGTCAAGCTCCTCGTCGTAGAGTTCCATCATGCTGGACGCTTCGAGGATCGCCTGTGGCCCGTGTTCGGTTCCCTTCAGGTAGGAAACGCTGTACTCCAGCGGGGCTGGAATAATCGTGACGCTGGCAGTGGCAGGATCACAATACGGCGCATCGGGCGCGCCAAACTGGGTCACAGTGGCTTCACTCATGCATTTTGCTCCTTTCATGTAGGGAACAGTGAGAAGATTTTTCTTGAGGAGGTTCTTTCGGGAGAGAGGAAGAGAAAACTAGGTATACTGGCTCTCTCTTCCTCCGTGCAGGGCAGTGGCTCTCACAATAAAAATGAAATGCTTCTTCTTCTTTTTAGCGCACCGCCAATCGTTCCCTGCGAGCCGCCATCGCCTCGTCGAGGCGAGTTGGATCGGGCGACTCCGGGCGTAGCGAGCGGTTCGCGCGCACTACAAAATGTGACTCGACATCGTCGGTCTGGAACATCTCTTTGGCGAAGGCGATAGCATCATCTGAGCTAAATTCCTTGCAGGAGCAGATGTCGATATCGACTTCGCCATATTCAGGCCAGGCGTGCAGGCTAATGTGGCTCTGCGCGATCACCACGAACCCCGATAGGCCAGCATCGAGCGGGTTGGACGTTTCAATTTGATACAAGTGTACGGGACTCACCTTCTCCATGGCAACACGCGCAGGATATTCATCCAGCACCCGTCTCACGCGTGTCTCATTTTCGAGAAGCTGTCGGTCACATCCATACAGTTCAAGCATCAGATGTACAAGCAATGTACTTCCCTCCTGTACTTCCAGAATCTGCCACTGTCCATGTTCCCGGGCGAAAAAGCCATATGTTTTACGCAACAGAAGAAATTATACATTAGGTTGTCAAGCTAATGCAAAACCGGTTAGGGGAATCACTTCTACCTAATTACCACTTCAGTTCTATCTAAATGTGACTTCGTAAACAACCTAATGTGCAGAGCAGTGGTAATTAGATCGAAACGCCATTGCGACGGCGACGTTTGTTGAACATCTCGTAGAGTGTGACACTCGTGGCAACGGCAAGGTTCAGCGAGTCGCTATGCCCCACCATCGGTATCTTGACCAGCAGGTCGCAGGCGTCTCTGAGCGTGGGACTGAGTCCCTGGCGCTCGCTGCCCATCAACAGCACCAGGGGGAAATGATAGGCTGCTTGTGTGTAATCATCGTTGGCGGCGTCCGAAGTGCCGACCACGAAGTAGTCGTCCTGCTGCTTCCATGAAATAAACGCTTCGTAGCTGGCTCTCACCAGGCGCAGCGAGAAGATCGCGCCCATGCTGCCGCGTAGTGCGGTCGGATCGTAGGGGTCGGTCGAGTGTCCCAGCAGAATCACGCCTGTGCAGCCAACGGCGTCGCAGGTGCGCAGGATGGTGCCGAGGTTGCCGGGGTCCTGCACCGCGTCGAGCGCGACCCAGCAGAAGTCGTCGTCGACCAGCCGCACCCGTTCGAGCGGCTCCCATCGCTGACGGATAATCGCGCCGATGCCCTGCGGGCCATCCTTGAGCGAGATGCCCTGGAATACCTCCGCAGTAACTTCAAGGCACGCCATCCCTACTGCTTGCTGCTCCCGAACCAGCTCTTGAGCAAATGAGCTCGTCAGCAGTTCAGGCGCGACAACAAGTGATTCGACCGTGCCAGGGTGTCGCAGCGCGTCGGCCACGATGCGGATGCCTTCGATGAAAGCCAGCCCCGCCTGGCTGCGCTCTTTACGATGACGCAGGCCGCGCAGATCCTTGATTTTGGGGTTGCTCATGCTAGAAATGATCATCGCCTGCGCCTGGCTTCCCAGCGAGCGAAAATGGCAGCCGAAAGGAAGCGTCCAGCACTCTGCTCGATATTGCCCATCTCACCGCAGGAGAGCGCGCCTCCGAAGCCTTTGAACATCTCCTCCAGTGTGTAGTACAGGCTGAGCGCGGAGGTGCGAATGGCATAGGCCGTCAGGACGGTGAACAGCGGGTGTTCGCTCAGCAGCGAGCGACAGGCGTCGAGCAGCATGGGAAGCGACTCGTAGAGTTTCCAGATTTCACCCTTCGGCCCGCGTCCGAATTTGGGTGGATCGATAATCAGCCCGTCGTAGTGTGCCTGGCGGCGCTCCTCGCGCTGGGCGAACTTGAGGGCGTCATCAATGATCCAGCGCACGGGGCGATCTTCCAGCTGCGAGAGCGCCTGGTTCTCACGGGCCCAGGCTATGGACTGTTTGGAGGCGTCAACATGCGTGACGTGCGCCCCCGCGCTGGCTGCGACGAGCGTAGCCAGACCGGTATAGCCGAAGAGATTCAGGACGCGGACGGGGCGCCCTGCATTCTGAATGAGGCTCTGCATCCACTCCCACTGGCTGGCTTGCTCAGGAAACGCGCCTAGGTGACGGAACGAGGTAGCGCGCACCCAGAAGCGCAGGTTATCGTAGCGCATGATCCAGCGATCTTCGATAGGTCGCTTGAATTGCCAGCGCCCGCCGTCTTCGTTGTCTTCGCCCTGGAACACGCCGTCGGCAGCTTCCCACTCTCGTTGAGACAGTGCGCGCGACCAGGTGGCCTGCGGTTCGGGGCGCACGAAGGTGTACTTCCCAAACCGTTCCAACCTGCTTCCCTCACCTGTATCCAGCAGCGCGTACTCCTTCCAACCGGCTGGCGCGAGCAATTCGAATGCCGGGACTGCTACACGCGCCTTGCCGCCTGGCTCTCCGACTGTCATGCTTCTTTCCCTCTCACATAGGCTTCCTGTAATTCGGCCAGTAGCTCGGCACGCTTCGAATAGAGTTCGCGTCGCGGGCGCGGGCTGGCCTTGCTCACGGCGTAGGCAGCCAGTAGTGGTAGCGCGATGGTGGAGTCGCTATAGACCACTACCGCGCTGTTGAGCTGGTCGGGCTTGATCTTGCCCCACGAGACGGCTTCAGATGGTGTCGCGCCGGAGAGTCCGCCCCAGTGGGGTGCATCGGTGGTGATCTGGATGAAGTAGTCGTGTCCGCCCTTGTGGATACCCAGCACTTCCCAGAGCTGCGGCTGCGTCTGCAAGTAGAAGTTCTTGGGGCTGCCGCCGCCCAGGATAATGACGCCGTTGCGCGTGGCGTTGTGTACGATGGCGGTAGTTTCGTTCACGTCCGCCAGTGGATCGAGTGTCAGCAGGCTGCCATCCAGCGCGTGCCGTGCCACGTTCATACCGATAGACGAATCGCCGGGCGAGGAAGTGTAGATTGGCACGTTCCACGCGGCGGCCTGCGCCAGCACCGAATATTCAGGTCTGACGCCTGCCTTCAAAAGCTGATGGCCCAGGTGATGATGCAATTCAGAGGAGGCGATAGGCCGGTTGGGCAGCGACTTCAGGCACTCGCGCACGAAGGCGTCGGTATCCAGCAGCACCTTATCTTCAAAGAGGATATCGTAAATACGGATGACACCCTCTTCCTGAAGTTTCGTATCGTCCAGGCGAAAATCGCCGCGATGCAGAGTCATAGCGAGTGCGTGGTGCATATCATGGTAGAGATTCGCGCCGGTGCTAATCATGAAATCGATGAAGCCGTACTCCATCAGCGTAATCAGGCAGCCGCCCAACCCTGCGGGTGTGAGCGCGCCGGCCATTGTGAGGCCAATGGTGACATCCTTTTCAGGATCGAGCATCTCCTGTGCATAGAGGCGAGCGGCTTCGTTAAGGCGCGCAGAATTATACGCCTGGAACTGCTCGTCGATCAGCTCGGAGACCGTCATACCAGGTCGGATGCGCCGTGGCAAGATTTGCTCTCCACCCAGGTAGTCGCTCTGCGTGAGATGTGTTTCGTGGTGGGCATCATGCGTCATCTATTCATTCCTTTCCGCGTGGACATAGCTATTGCTTTTCATGAAGGACATTGTATCATGGAAGTCATATGAGGTTTACGCCGTTTTTTGGGCGCTCGATCCACGCTCGATCAGTTGGCCTTTGAGAATAACTTTGCGCGTCGGTCGAGAGGGATCGGCGATGCGCTGGAGCAGCAGTTCAGTGGCGGTCTTGCCGATTTCGTAGGTCGGCTGGTCGATGAGCGTGATGGCGGGCTGCACAAGGGCAGCCCAGGTGGTTTCGTCGAATGTAACCAGCGCGATCTCTCCTGGAATGTTCAGGCCGCGCTCTCGAATAGCCTGCAGCGCGCCCGCCGCCAGCACGCTATTCGTGGTCAGGAGCGCGTCGGGCCGCCGGGCAGCATCGAGCAGCTTCTGCGTCGCCGTGTATCCCGCCTCAGCCCTGGGTTGGACGAACTTAATAAGGTCAGGCTGAGGCATAATCTCGTATTCTCGCAGCGCCTTCTCGTAGCCTGCCTCGCGTTCCCTGCCGGTCGTGCTCATCTCCCCACACAACGCCGCAATATGCCGGTAGCCCTGCTCAAGCAGGTGCGTGGTAAGACGATAGGCCGAATCGAGGTTATCGAGCAACACGCTATCAACCTCGGCCTCTCCCACTGAACGATCTACCACCACCGTCGGAAAAGCGATCTCCAACGATGAGAAACGTGCCGCTGTCTGGCGCGTCGGCGAGAAGATGACCCCCGCCACATTCTCGTCATGCATCAGGTTAAGGTAGATCGTCTCTTTCTCCGGGTTTTCGTCGGTATTGCACAGCACCAGGCTAAAGCCCTGTTCATAGGCCATATCTTCGACGGCACGACTGATCGAGGTGAAAAATGGATTGCGAATGTCCGAAACGATCAAGCCGATGGTATTGGATTGCTGCGAGCGCAGGCTGCGGGCCAGCAGGTTTGGCCGGTACGCCAGTTCCTCGACCGCCTTCATGACCCGCTCGCGCACCTCCTGGCGCACGTGAACTCCGTTGGTCAGTACGCGCGACACAGTAGCGGTCGATACACCGGCTGCCTTCGCCACATCCTTTATGCTCGCCATGAACTTTCCCCATTCCTGAATTGTAACAATCCATGTAATCGTTTCACCATATTCTAACACATTTTCACGCACTTTGCTATTCTTTTTGTAATCGTTTACCTCTGCCATTTCCATTTTGAGCCTGATTCCCCTCATTTCACGCACAGTTAACGCCAATTTTACCTCATTTTGAAATTACTGCCCAAAACACTTGACAAATTTATTGTAATCGATTACAATTTCAACATCGAAACAATGATGTCGCATGTAGTGTAAAGAACCCTCAGTACAGACATTGGAGTCTACGATGATAACGATTGAGGCAGGCCAGATCCGGTTGCAGTCGAACGCAACCAGCAAGCTTGAGGCTATCCGCCAGGTAGGACAATTACTGGTGGACTGCGGGTGCATCGAAGCAGGATATGTCAACAGTATGTTGGGCCGGGAGCAGGTCGCTAACACCTTCCTCGGCAATGGTATTGCTATTCCTCATGGATTGCCGGAAGACCGCGAACTGATTAAACGCACGGGTATCGCGGTGGTGCAGTCACCCGCGGGCGTTCCGTGGAATCCGGGCGAAACGGCGCAGATCATCGTTGGTATCGCCGCGAAGTCCGACGAGCATATCGATGTGCTGCGGCGACTCACCAGGGTGCTTGGAAATGAAGAGCAGGTTGCGCTCCTGACCCGCACGACCGATCCCCGCGACATCATCGAAGCCCTGACGGGCGAGCGACCGGCCATGCCGGTACAAAGCGAGGCAGTCCAGGATTATCCCCAGTATTTTGACGCGGTGATCCACAACAAGACCGGGCTGCACGCGCGCCCCGCCGCGTTCTTCGTCGATCTCGTCAAAGGCTACCAGGCCGACATCAAAGTCAGGCACGGCCAGGAGCTAGCCAACGGAAAAAGTCTGATCTCCCTCCTTCAACTGGGCGTCACACCCGGCTCGACCATCCGCGTCTCGGCGCAAGGCGCTGACGCGGCCCCCGCGCTGCACGCGCTGCACGCAGCCATCGAAGCCGGTCTTGGTGACGAAGAGGAAGAAATTCCAACAGCCAGGACCATTGCAGGGCAAGACTGGACACCACGAGATGCCATCGAAACCATGAGCGGAGTCAGCGCGTCCAGCGGGCTTGCCATTGGTGCAGTGCGCCAGTATAAGACCCGCCAGATTATCGTGGAAGATCAACCGGGCGACACAATGGAGGAAGGCAATCGTTTTCAAGAGGCGCTCAGCGCGGCGCAGGCCGAACTCGACCGGCTGTATGAAGAGGTCAAGACGCGTCTCGGCTCAGGAAAAGCGGCCATCTTCCGCGTGCATGCCGAGTTGATTCAGGACGCCGCGCTCGTCCAGCAGACCATCATGACCATCTACCAGAGGCACAGCGCCGCGTGGTCCTGGCAGCAAGCTATCAACGAGCGCGTGAGCCAGATGCAGAAGCTCGACGACCCCGTGCTGGCCGGGCGCGCCGTTGACTTGAGCGACGTGGGTCAGCGCGTGCTGCGCTACCTGGTCGGGCTGCCTGAAGAGCAAAGTGTTACTCCCGACATGCCCACCATCCTGCTCGCAGAAGACTTCACCCCATCTGACACTGCCAAATTCGACCCCGACACCATTTTAGGTTTCTGCACCGTGCGCGGCGGAGCCACCTCGCATACGGCGATCCTGGCGCGCTCGCTCGGCATTCCGGCCATCGTTGGAGTGGGCGAGGCGCTTCTGGATATCCCCAACGGTACACAGGTCATCCTCGACGGCACGAGTGGCAGGCTCTATTTGAAACCCAGCGAGGCCGATGTGCAATCAGCGCGCGAGCAGCAGCAGCAACTCCAACGTCTCCAGGATGCCGCCAACGTCACGCGCTTCGATCCCGCGCTCACCACCGACGGCTACCGCGTCGAGGTGTCCGCCAACATCAACCGCGCCGCCGACGCGCCGCCTGCCGTCGAAGCCGGTGCTGAGGGCGTCGGGTTGATGCGCACCGAATTCATCTTTCTTGAGCGCACCTCGGTACCTTCCGAGGATCAACAATTCGAAGCCTACCGCGACATGGTGCAGGCGCTGGGTGGCCGCCCGTTGATTATCCGCACGCTGGATATCGGCGGTGATAAAGAGGTTCCCTTTCTCAACCTGCCCAAAGAGGACAATTCCTTCCTCGGCATTCGCGGCATCCGTTTCTGCCTGGCGCGACCCGACCTGTTCATCCCGCAGTTGCGCGCCATGTACCGCGCGGCAGCCTACGGGCCGATGAGCATCATGTTTCCCATGATTTCCACGCTGGAAGACTGGTGGCAGGCGCGCGATATGGCGGAGCAGGTGCGCATGGATTTGAACGCGCCGCGCGTGCCGCTAGGCATCATGATTGAAGTGCCATCGGCGGCAATCCTGGCCGACCAGTTCGCCCAGGAAGTCGATTTCTTCTCCATCGGCACGAACGACCTGACGCAGTACACACTGGCAATGGACCGGCTGCATCCACAACTGGCAAAGCAGGCCGACGGGCTACATCCAGCCGTCTTGCGCATGGTAGCCAGCACGGTACAGGCCGCCAGAAAGTACGGCAAATGGGTGGGAGTGTGTGGTGGGATGGCCGGTGATCCAAAGGGCGCGGTCATTCTCACCGGGCTTGGCGTCTCAGAACTGAGTGTTGGCATTCCCAGTATCGCGGCGATCAAGGCGCAGTTGCGTGCTAACTCGCTCGCCGAGATGCAGCGTATCGCGCAGCAGGCATTGCAGTGCCGCACGGCGGCGGAGGTAAGAAGTCTATGAAAATCGCAACCGTTACCCTCAACCCGGCTATCGACCAGACCGTGTACGTCGATCATTTCCGGCCAGACACGGTCAATCGCGGGCAGGGAATGCAGTTCGACGCCGGGGGCAAAGGCATCAATGTCGCATCGTTCCTGGTAGACGCCGGGTACTCAGTTGCGGCTACGGGCTTCCTCGGCCAGAGCAACGACGATATCTTCAAGCAATTCTTCGCTCACAAGGGCATCAAAGACCGCTTTGTGTATATTCCGGGCAGCACGCGCATCGGTATCAAGATTGTTGACGAAGCCCAACAGCAAACAACCGATATCAACCAGTACGGACTGGCTCCATCCGGGGATGCTATGGATGCCCTTTTGCAGGTCATCGACGAACTGATGGCTTCGTATGACTGGTTCGCCCTCTCCGGCGCGCTGCCGCCGGGTGTTCCAGCCAGCACCTACGCGGCCATCATTACGAAGCTCAAGGAAAGGGGGAAGAAGGTTTCACTTGACACAAGCGGCGAGGCGCTCCAACAGGGAGTGCTGGCAGGCGCGACCATCGTCAAGCCAAATATCGATGAACTTCAACAACTGGTCGCTGCCTCACTTTCAAGCGAAGGCGAGATCGAACAGGCTGCGCGCCGCTTGTTAAACTACGGTTCGCAGATCATCGTCGTTTCGATGGGCAAGCAGGGCGCGTTGTTCGTCGATGCAAACGAAACTGTGGTGGCAACGCCTCCCGACGTTTCCGTAAAAAGCACGGTAGGCGCGGGTGACGCGATGGTATCGGGACTCATCTCGGGACAGATTCAGGAGCTTGATCTGTCCGAGTGCGCTCGACTCGCTACAGCATTCTCGCTAGAGTCTATTTCACATGTAGGCGCATATCTCACTTCGCCCGATACCTTGCGCGAACGCGCCCAACGCATATCCGTGCGCTCATTGACACCATCGTCACGTAGTACGTACCCCTAAGCGTCTATTGCTGTCTCGACTACCTTTCACTGTTGCGTACAGTCTCTCTTTCAGGAAGAAAGGACAACCACATCATGGCAAACATCGTTGCTATTACCTCCTGTCCCACGGGCATAGCCCACACCTTTATGGCGGCTGAGGGACTCCAGCGTGGCGCGGAAGACCAGGGCCACACCATCAAGGTGGAGACGCAGGGGTCAGTTGGCGCGCAAAACACCCTGACCCAGGACGATATCCTGAAGGCTGACGTGGTCATCATTGCCGCCGATACCAAAGTTGACATGAGCCGCTTTGGTGGAAAAGCTGTCTATGAAACGTCCACGAATGCGGCCATTAAGGACGGCAAGGCCGTCGTCAACAACGCGCTGGCACAGGCTGCTGCCAGTCCCGCTCCCGCTAAAGGGGATTACGTTGCACAGGTGCAAGCAGCGAAGGCAACTCAGGCCAAATCGCGCCGGGGGCCATACAAGCACCTGCTGACGGGTGTCTCGTACATGATCCCGTTCGTTGTGTCGGGCGGCATCCTGATCGCCCTGTCGTTCGCTATCGCGGGCTACCAGGTCGCTTTCTTGCCGACGACCTCCACCTCCCTCGGATACGCCTTATTCGAAATCGGGGCAAAAGCCGGTTTCGCGCTCTTCATACCCATTCTGGCAGGCTACATTTCCTACTCAATCGCTGACCGGCCCGGACTAGCGCCCGGCATGATCGGCGGCATCCTGGCAGGGCTGACCGGTTCGGGCTTCCTGGGCGGCATCATCGCGGGCTTCCTGGCAGGCTACACCGTCTACTGGCTGAACCGCAGCATCAAATTGCCGCGCAACTTCGCCGGTTTGATGCCGGTGCTGATCCTGCCATTGCTAGGCTCTCTGATCGTCGGCCTGGTGATGTTCTACGTGGTCGGCTGGCCCGTCAGCCAGCTCAACATCGGGTTAACCAACTGGCTCAAGAGTATTCAAAGCACGTATGCGATCGTCCTGGGTCTGGTGTTGGGTCTGATGATGGCCTTCGATATGGGGGGGCCGGTCAACAAAGCAGCGTATGCCTTCTCGGTCGGTCTGCTCGGAAGCGGCGTCACCGCCCCGATGGCAGCGGTGATGGCGGCTGGTATGACTCCGCCGCTTGGGCTGGCGCTGGCGACGGTGTTGTTCAAGAATCGCTTCACGAATGACGAGCGCGAAGCCGGCAAGGCCGCCTGGGTGCTTGGCCTGTCCTTCATCACTGAGGGAGCCATCCCCTTCGCGGCAGAAGACCCGTTCCGCGTCATCCCCTCCATCATGATCGGCTCGGCTGTCACCGGCGCGCTCTCAATGCTGTTCGGCTGCCTGCTGCACGTCCCACACGGCGGTGTATGGGTCATCTTCATCCCGAACGTGGTGAACAACCTGCCCCAATATATCCTATCGATCCTCATCGGAACCGCCGTCACCGCTGGCGCGCTGTACGTCCTCAAACGTCCCATCGCGGCTGAGAGCGTATCCGAGAGTATGCAGGAAGCAAGTACTGTCGCGGCTGTCGCGTAGTGCATCCTTGAGTTGACAAGAGCCGGGCGACGAAAAGCAAGCTTTTCGCCGCCCTTTTTGACATTCGACAAAATATTTGCAGTTCCCTCCACGCTCAAAGGCGCTTTTCAAACCAGTGATGGGCATAAGGCTCATCGTTGAAGGCTTCTACCTCCTGGTATCCAGAGTGTCGGTACAGCTCGATGGCTTCCATGAGGGTGCGGTTCGTTTCCAGGTGAATGACCGTCATTCCCGCTTCTCGGGCCTCGTGCTCCAGAGCCTCTAACAGACGTCGTCCAAGCCCAAGACCACGCGCCCGTGGAGCTACCCACATGCGCTTGAGTTCCCCGACAGTATTCTCGTGAAACTTTAAGGCACCACAGCCTACCGGCTCCTCCCGCAAGCGGGCAACGAGCAACAGGCCGACCGGAGGCACCAGTTCGTGCGCATGCGCCGAAATGCCCAGGGTAGGATCGAAACCAGTCTCGAAGCGCTCGCCCAGCTCGGTGAAATATTGCTGAATGCACCACCTGGCATTCTGACTGCTCGGATCGGCGACGGTGATCTGGACCATGGATGCGATCAGAAGCCGCTCGACCTGTGCCATGGCTGCCACCAGTTTCACGCGCTGGCTCTCGCCCAGTGGCTCCAGCAAGGAACGGGCAAAGGCATCGGCACGGAGATCAAGCTCTGCTCGCTCACGAAGGCCAGCCCCAGTAAGCCGGACCTGGCGAACTCTTCCATCATGCTCACTCGTCCTCACCACAACCAGGCCTTGTTTCTCAAGCGAGCGCAGCAGGCGGCTGACGTAGGCAGAATCGAGGCCAAGCCGACGTCGGAGTTCCCGAACTCTTGCCCCCTCCTCTCCGATCTCCCACAAGAGCCGTGCTTCGCCAAGAGGATGGTTGCGGCCCAGGAAGTGATCGTTGAGTACACCAACGCGCTCGGTCATGGTCCGATTGAAGCTGCGAACCTGTTCAATCAATGGCATCTCCATGAAAACCTCCAGATTTGTTTCACCCGTAACTTCTCATTCTCTGATTATAGTCAGAGATTTTGATCTGATGCAAGGGATACCTGAATCATATCCTGGCAGCGTGAAGCATAGAAGCACTGTGAATACCCTACCCAAAGTGGACAAATTCGACGCACGAGGCGAATTGCAGAGGACACGCGGCTTCCTACCTCACATAGGTGGCAGCCGCGATACGCGCTGGTAGAGATCGCTATATGCCTGCGCGCTAGCAGACCAGCGCGAGTCATACGCCATCGCGCGAACAACCAGGCCCGGCCAGATGTTACGGCGGGCGTAGAGATGCAAGGCGCGGCGCAAGGCGTCGAGCAGCGCGGAGGCGCTATACGGCGTGAAGCTGATGCCATTGCCGGTGGCGGGATCGGCGTCCAGGTCGATCACGGTATCGGCCAGCCCGCCGGTGGCGTGGACAATGGGAAGCGTGCCGTAGCGCAGTGCAATCAACTGGCCCAGGCCGCCCGGCTCGAAGGCACTCGGCATCAGGAAGAAATCCGACCCGGCGTAGATACGCCGCGAGAGCGCCACATCGAAGCCGATGTAGGCCCGCACGTTGGCGGTTTGCCCGGCAAGCTCGCGGAACAACTGCTCATAATGCGCATGTCCCGTACCCAGCACCACCAGTTGCAGCGGCAGGTGCGCAAGTTCTCCGGCAATCTCCGCCAGCAGGTCGAAGCCCTTCTGATCTACCAGTCGGCTGACGATGCCCACCAGCGGCAGACCTGCTTCGTCTGGCAGTCCGAACTCCTGTCGCAGCGCCGTGCGGTTGCACGCCTTCCCTTCTGACACATTCTCCACGCTGTAGGTTGCCTCCAGGTCGCTGTCGGTGGCGGGATTCCAGGCATCCCAATCGAGGCCGTTGGGAATGCCGAAGATGCGGGGACGGCGCTGGAACAGCACTTCATCCAGGCCCCAGCCGTGATCGAGCGTCTGTATCTCCTCCGCATAGCGATGGGAGACGGTCGTCACGACATCGGCATACATAATGCCGGCTTTCATCCAGTTCACATCGCCCCAAAACTCCAGCCCGCGCGGGATGAAGACCTGCGACCTATCCAGCCCGGCTTCGTCCAGGATGGTCGGGTCCCAGCGTCCCTGGTATTGCAGGTTATGCACTGTATAGACGATGTGCGTCATGCCCTGGCGCAGAAGGTGCTGGTGGGTCGTGCGCAAATAGGCCGCGCAGGGAGCCGTCTGCCAGTCGTTCAGGTGGATGATGTCAGGGGCGAAACCCAGCATGGGCAACGCATCGAGCAATCCGCGGCAGAAGAGCAGGAACCGTCGCTGCTCGTCGCGTTGATCCATGCCGAGATACAGCCGCCGGTATTGCCCAAAGAACTCTTCTTGATCGAGCAGGTAAACCGTTACGGGCGCACCGGGAAGCGTGGTGCGCCAGATGGAGACCGGGCGGTCAACGCCACCGATAGAAACAGCGCCATGCACGCCGGTGGGTTGCAGGTTCCAGCGCGCCGGATCGATGACGCCGTAGCGCGGCAGAAAGATGCACACATCGTGGCCCAGCGCCGCCAGAGCCTTTGGCAGGCTGCCGATTACATCGGCCACCCCCCCCTCTTTTGCAAAGGGAACCGCCTCTGTCGCAACCATCAGGATGTTGAGCCGCGTTTCACCGATCATGCTGCCCTCGTAATGCGTAGAATATTTCTTGCCCATCATACCACGTAAGAAACACACCGGCTCAAGCGTACATCCCAACATTGCGATGGCGGAAATAGTACAATCTCTTCCTTTTGTCTCATGTTTTCCGTCAATGGCCCAACCTTTTGAGATTCTGATTACGAGACGACTTTTGAGATTCGCTAAGGGAAAGTTACTTCCTTGCAGAGGTGGTGCGCCGCAACGTTGCAAAAGCTGATCTTTTCGTCTCATTAAACGGCCGATAATGAGACGATTTTCAAGGTCTGCTATAGCTGGTTTATTGTGCTTGCAAAGAGTTCTTGAATTATTACCTAGAATAAAAGGTAAGGCTACAGAAAACTCTACCCTCTCCGATCTACTATGTAAGATGTTATTCTCTTCATTATGAGTATGCCGATTCCAGTGGGAAGCAAAAGAAGTGTGATAATACTGACGAGTATTGAGAGTGCTTGAAAGGTTGAATATGGAGCATTTGGGCCGAAACTGCAGACAAGCAAATCATGATCTGTCCTTACTGCTAAAAAAAATGCACAAATACTTCCTACGAGAGTTACTCCTATAAAAAGCAAGTGATACAAAGTTCCTCTGGTCAATCGTTTGAGGAGGAAAAAAAGCATGATTGCCATGAACATGAGGAGAAACATCCCACATACAAAAAAAATATGGGAGAGATTTCTCAAAGCAAATGGATCGTCAGTGCAAATAGCAGGCAGAAGACGAAAGAGCATTTCTTTCTTCCTTTCCTTTGGGAAATTTTTCTTTTGATTATATAGATGCGTAAGAGAACCAATTTGTGATTAGCTGGTGTTTATGGCTATCGAATTTATGGCAAGGGTATAAAATGATCATGAACAAGTCAGAAGAATTTCTCAAAGGACACGGCATGAATCCACTTTCCGTCACCTGTGGCAAATGGAGGTATAAACTTTATTCTTCTGGAGAGCAGAGACGTTTGTTGGAGCGAGTTCATCTCCATTGAGCCATGCTACCACACGCATCAGGTTAATCGCGGCAGCAAGCGCCCCTACAGAGAGTACGTTTAAGATATAATGAACCATATCCTCAGCAGGGGAGATAGAGCATGTCACCACACAGAAAGGATTTGCAGTGCAATGAGTAAAGTGCTGGCAGTTATTTTAGCCGGGGGCCAGGGAGAACGCTTGAGTCTCCTCTCGCATAAACGCGCCAAGCCCGCCGTTCCCTTCGCGGGCAAGTACCGCATTATCGACTTTGCCCTGAGCAATTGCGTCAACTCCGGCATCACGGATGTTGCCGTACTGACTCAGTATCGCCCTCATTCACTGCACGATCATATCGGCGTCGGCAAGCCGTGGGACCTGGACAGGCAACAGGGAGGCGTGCGCCTGCTCCAGCCGTATGTCGGACGCCAGGAGTCGGATTGGTACCAGGGAACCGCCGACGCGGTCTACCAGAACCTGAGCTCCATTATGGAGACGCGCTGTGACTATGTGCTGGTACTGGCCGGCGACCATATTTATCGCATGGACTATGGGCCAATGATTGCCTTCCACCAGCAGCACAGCGCGGCTGTCACGCTGGGCGCGGTGATCGTGCCTCTCGAAGAGGGACATCGCTTCGGCATTCTCGAAACCGACGCGGAGGCGCGCGTCGTGTCATTCTCGGAGAAACCGGAAAAGCCACTCGGCACGCTTGGCTCGATGGGTATCTACGTCTTCGACCGCGATTCACTGATCCGCGTTCTCACCGAGGATGCGCGGCCCGCCGCACTCGGTGGAACGGCCACGCAGCACGACTTCGGTCACAATATCATCCCGGCGATGTTGGCACGGGGCGAACGCGTCTACGCCTATCCTTTCACGGGCTACTGGCAGGATGTCGGCACCATCCAATCCTACTGGGAGGCGCACATGGCGCTGCTGGCCGACCGGCCCGCCTTCGATCTCTACGACCCATCGTGGGTTATCCACACGCGCAGCGAGGAGCGACCACCCGCACACCTGCACAGCGGGGCGCAGGTCGTCAACAGCCTTATTTCACATGGCTGCATTATCAAGGGGCGCGTCGAGCGCAGCGTGCTCTCGCCAGGCGTCCTGGTCGAGGATGGTGCGGTTGTGCGAGACTCTATCATCCTCTTCGATTGCGTGATTGGCGCGAACAGCGTGGTTGACCACGCCATCCTCGACAAAGAGGTAATCGTCGGCAAGCACTGCGAGATCGGCTACGGCGACGATATGACGCCGAACAAGCTCGAACCCTCGCGCCTGGATACCGGCATCACGCTCATCGGCAAACGCGCTCACCTGCCGGATCGCCTGAAGGTTGGCCGAAACTGCAAGATCGGGGCCGACCTGCGCCCGGAGGACTTCACGAGCGACACGCTGCCCAGCGGCGAGACGGTCGAGGACCGCACCTTCGCCCACGGTTGGGAGCGCGACATGGCCAGGAGGCGCACCGCTGCCTCGTGATCCATCCATCCTATGCGTGATCCCGGCGGCGCAGCTCGATCTCGCCTTTGCGCACGCGCACATCGAAGGTCGGAGCCGGATACACCGCCGGGCCGTTCACGACGCTGCCGTCATCCATGCGGAAACAGGAACCGTGCCACGGACAGGTCACTGTGCCATCTTTGTAGGTTCCTTCGTCCAGGGGGCCGGCCAGGTGCGTGCAGGTTGCGCCGATAGCCAGCACCTTGTTTCCCTGCCGGAGCAGCACCGCCGGAATGCCCGATGCATCCACGCGCGTCAGTTTGCCCTCGGCCAGGTCAGCCGCGTTTATGACGGCGACGAACTCATCGGAGCCACCCTCCCAGGCCACGTGATTCACACCGATACCTTTAGATAGCACCAGGTCCCCGCCGAGATAGGCCGAGAAGAGCGAGGCGAGATAGCCCGCCGTGGAACAAGCGATACCGGCTTTGCGCCTGCCGGTCAGCCGCAGCGCCAGCGATGCGATGTTCGCCAGCAGGATGCTGCCATTGGTAAGCCCGTGCAGGAAGCCTACGCGCCGGTCGGTGCCATCCAGGTCGCTCCAGTCGGTGACGCCGGTGACTGCCGCGCCGGTCGCACCCAGGATGCCGAGCAGCAGCGTGATATCAGCCCCGCGCGCGATACCCTCGTCGTCATCCACCAGCGAGAGCATATCGAGCGCCAGCGTCCCGCTCCATGAGCCAAGAGGAATATCGGTCAGCATAGGGTGCAGAGCATGTCCTAGCCAGGTACCGTTGAGCAGGTCTTTGACCTTGCGATTTGGCGTTCCCGGCTGCCCGAAAATAGACAACAGCCAGCTCTGGAATGGTCCCGCAAGCGAATCAAGCCAGGACTGCTGTTCCACGAACTCGCTAATGGCATGGCGCAGGGGTGGTGTTGTCGGTGGAGTCTCAGCCCAACTTTTCCGACCCGACTGCATTATTTCTGAAGTCATCGATCGCTTTCCTTTCTCGTCAGGTTTGGCATCTTCACATTACTGAACAATCAGCCAGCAATAATCGCGCGGTGGATTCATGTTTATTATCTCATATGGGATATCCTGCGTCTGCGCTCGCACGATATATTCCTCGACGCGTGAGTTGCGCGCGTAGAAATGTCGCGCACACTCTATAGCACGCTGCACCGAGCGAAAATGTATCCCTTTTTCCTGCTCATCTGGCAAGGCGACGTAGTAAAAGCCATGCGATGCCAGCCAGCTATAATCGCGGATGCGCGGCCAGATGATGACGATTTTGCCTCCCTGCCTGGTGACTCGCAGGAACTCCGCCAATCCCGGCTCGCCTCCCTGCTCTTCAACGGAGGTAAACGCGGAGCAGGAAATCACCAGGTCGACGCAGTGATCCCGTAACGGGAGCACGTCGAATCGTGCTTGAATAGGGCAGATGCGTTCGGGCGACGCACAGCGCTCGCGCTTCCTCCGCAAAATGCTCAGCAGTCCGGGCGAGGGTTCAACGGCAAAGATGGTTTTCGCTCCAAATCGCAGGCATTCGAAGGTCGCTCTTCCTGTACCAGCGCCGGCATCGAGAACTTGCTTGCCGCGAATATCCGCCTCCAACTGCCGGAAGATTTCAGGATGCAGTCGTTCCCCAACCGTCAATTCCTCGTAAAGTTCGGTCTTTTTCCAGTAGGTCAGCTCCCAGAAGAGTCGATCCAGCACATATCTACGAGCAGCCTCTACTTCTTGAACCGAAAGGTCGTCATGCAGAAGTCGCAAAAAGGTCGCGCGCTTATCCGCTGGGATACGCGCTTCGATACGCCTGACAAGCTCGTCCTGCATCCCGCGCAGGCTGGCGGCAAGCGCTTCTATCGTCAGGCCATATCCTCCGCTCACAATACGATCTAGAAGCGCATCATCGAAGATCTGCAGATCAGCCATGCGAAACATGTTCTCAAATTGCTCGCAGGCATCGATCTCTGGCGGCGGACTGTCAGGCCATTTACCTTTTGCAAGCAGCGCGCAGCGTGGCGCGGAAGATTGTGTTGCTGCGTTTCCTCGACGCGAACGAGGAGCGAATGATGCTTGATATGACATAGCTCACACCACCTTTGTGAGTTTAGTGACGGCACCCCCTGTATTGCTATGCTACACTGGCAGCAAGACAAACAAGACAAACAGGCCAGCAAGCAGTAAGCCAAGATAAAAGCCCCTGGTTTGATCGTCTATATATTCAACGATACATATTCATGAGATATGCTTCTTTTTTATTCATGTTTACTCCCCTGGGGAGGTCAGGCACATATGCAACAATGTGAATTTTGTAGAGCGACATTACCCAATGATGCGCGTTTTTGTGGCACATGTGGGAAGGTCGTTGATGCCCCGCCCGATGGCTTCACTCGCATAAGTAACGCTCAGCAGAGCAATGTCGCGCAGACCGAAGCCGCCACCCGTACCGGCCAGTCGAGTATGACGCCGTATCCTTCACCGCTCTTTCCGCCCGCAAATCCAACATCTCAAGCGGGATTGTATCCATCCTCGTTCGAGGGAAGCAGAGAGGCCACACAACGCAATACTCCTACAGCGCCATTGATTGACGAGGAGGAAGAAAAACGACGGCGCGCCGCGCTGCTGGGCATGGGACTGATCGGGCTGGATGCCATGCCGCACGGAGGCCTGGTTCCGATGGTGCAAGGCACGCCGCAGGTCGGCAACGTTCCTTTCACACAGGGAACGCCGCAATTCCCCGGCAGCTTCAATGCAGCCCCCACGCAGGTTGCGCCACAAGTCCCTGCCACGTTTCAACCACCGGTTCAACCGCCAGCATCTATCTCATCTCCCACGCTTACGCTGCACCACGGCCCCCAAGGCCAACAAGGTCAACCGGGGCATGGCGGACAACCGGGGCAGCACCCACCACACGGCTGCGCCCCACAACTGATTATTGCCGCTATTGTAATCCCCTTACTTATTATGGCAAGTATCATCGGGCTTGGGCTGACCATCTTCGCCCCAAGCCTTGTTTTGAGCGGTAGCAGCAGCGTGAGCGCGGGCGCGTCTCTGGTCATTCACGGCAGCCACTTCGTGCCTGGCAGTAGCGTGACGCTGTCTCTTGACGGCAGCATACCCCTGTTCGCGGCGCACCAGCATGCGAGTAGGCTGGCATCGGGCGCTTCCGGCATTGAATCTGCGCTGGCATTGTCAGAGCGCATCACAGCCGGGCAGGGTCCCATCAATGTGGGAGGAGACGGCACGTTTACGGTGACGATCAACGTCAACCCTGCCTGGTCTCCTGGAAAACATACGCTGGTTGCTACTGAATCCATCACACATCGCAGCGCGGCACTGGCCTTTACTATTCTCGCGGCGGGAGGCACGCCCACGCCGACAGCGACGGGAACGCTTCAGCCGAGTCCCACAAGCAAAGCATCGCCCACCGTCTCGCCAACAACGACTACGACTCCCACCGCGCCATCCGCGCAGGCAGGCCTGAGTTGCTTGAATCCCTCGTCAATTTCGCTCGGACCTATCACACAATATAGCACACAGGCTGCTACGTCGCCGGTCACGCTCTGCTCAAATGGAACGGGAAAGGTAAACTGGACGGCCAGTTGGAATACATCACAGGCTCCCTGGCTCTCGCTTAGCCAGGCGTCGGGACAGCTCAACGCGCCAGCGCAAACACAGATCACCATTAGCGCCAGCGCTGCGCAGCTTGCGGCGGGGAACTTCTCGGCGGTGGTGACGTTTTCCAGCGCGTCAAGCGCCGTCACGGAGACGCTGAACGTCTCATTTGCGGTGCAGGCCGGCTGTATCAAAGCATCGCCCACAGTTCTCAGCTTCAGCGGGGTCGCCGGGGTAAGTGACCCCGCCTCGCAGACGGTCAGCGTCTCCAGTTGCGCAGCCGGGGGAAACTGGCAGGCCAGCATCAAAACGACGGATGGCGCTAGCTGGCTCTATGCTTCGCCCGCCAGCGGTTCTCTGGGTGCCGGAGCGTCCACCAGCGTCAAGGTCAGCGTTTCAAATCTCAAGACGCAGCTCAAAGCTGGAACGTACACAGGTAACATCACATTTACCCTGGCTTCCGGTACAGCCGTTGTGCAGGTGACACTGACGGTGCAGGCTGCCCCTACGCTGTCGAGCAACACGACCAGCCTGGTCGGCAGCCAGAACTGCTCTATAATTGGTAACACCTACGTCTGTTATGTCACACTGACCAATACGTCAGCCACAACCAGCCTGTCATGGACATCGAGCGTGACAAACATTCCCACCGCCGTCATCAAGCCTGCCAGCAACACCCTTGCTCCAGGACAATCCGAGCGGGTGCAGATCGACATTTCGCCCAGCGATTGCGCCACGAATGCCAGTATCACCTTTACAGGCCCGGCGAATTCTGTTATTGTTACATGGCTGTGCTACCTGATTGGTTAGCCTGGAGCAGCACGAGCAAACAACTGTGCGTAAGGGGGCAAGTCAGCGTATGGAAGACGACGCACTCATCGGGCAGCGACTTGGCGCATACCTCGTCCAATCGAAACTAGGCGAAGGAGGTATGGCGCGCGTCTACAAGGCGTATCACGCACGCCTGCGCCGCGAGGTAGCCATCAAGGTCATTCTCTCGCAGATCGCAGAGCAGGCCGACTTCAAGGTGCGCTTCGAACGCGAGGCACAGCTCGTCGCCAGCCTGCAACACCCCAACATCGTCGCGGTCTACGACTTCGGTGACTACGAAGCGATGACCTACCTGGTGATGCAGTACGTCGGCGGTGGCACGCTGCGCGACCGGCTGCGCGGAGGTCGCGCGCTCGATCCGCGTGCCGCGACACTCTACACGATCCAGATGGGGAAGGCGCTGCACCACGCCCACCTGCGCGGCATCGTACACCGCGACGTGAAACCGCAGAATATGCTCGTCTCGGCCAGCGACCAGGGCCAGTTGTTGCTCTCCGATTTCGGCATCGCCAAGCTCTATTCCGCCCGCCAGGAACCGGCCATGCTGGGCATCAGCGAAATCACCGCCATCAGCGACCCATCGCTGACCAGCGTTGACCAGATCGTCGGCACCGCCGAATATATGGCCCCGGAGCAGGTCCACGGACACGCGGTGGATGCGCGCACAGACGTGTACGCCCTGGGCGTCGTGCTCTTCCAGATGCTCACCGGCGAGGTGCCATTTCACTCGACAACCGTACAGGGACTGCTTTACCAGCATGTGTACACCCCACCGCGCAATGTCCAGGAATTCAACCCCAACGTATCGGAGACGCTCGCGCGCATTGTGGCAAAGGCTATGGCGAAGTCTCCGGCGGACCGCTTCCAGTCCGCTGAAGAGATGGCCCAGGCGCTTGAGGCGGCAAACAGCAACGCAACCTACCGGCTCACGAACTCAATGCCACCTGTCCCCCCAACATTCCAGACGTCGTACAACCAGCAGCCCGGCATCGACCCCCTGACACTGCCGTCGCAGCAGCGCCCATCGCTCTATGGGCAGCCCTCACAGGCAGGTGTACCCGCGCCCGGTGCGGCCTCGGCCTATGGGCAATACGGGCAAGCCACAGGCGTAACCCCGCCGTATGGCGCGGGCGGGCGTGTGACATCGCCCGGCGCGACCAGCGGGGTAATCCCGTCAACAGCGCGCAGCCCCAGGCGCATGCAGCCGTTGAGCTATGTAGGGATAGGACTGGCAATCTTGCTCGCGCTTGGGCTGATCCTGGCGAAAACCGGCTACCTGCCATTCTTCTCAGGCGGAACAGGCACGCCTTCTACCACCGCTCAATCCTTCACCGAGACCTTCCACGACAATCATTTGTCGTGGACAATTGGCAGCGTCAACGGCCTGAACGCCTCGCTCGGCCAGAACAGCTACATTTTAGATATTCCGCTTTCATCCACCGCCAATACCTATTTCCCCTATCCCACCAGCGCCGGCTCGCTTCTCGCTACATTCACGTGGTCGGCGCAAATGGAGCAGACAAAGGGGGCCTATGCCTTCTATGGATTGGCCTTCAATTTGAAGCAGGGCAGCACAGGGGTCTCCTGCTATGCCTTTATCATTAACGGGCAGGGAAACTATCAAGTGCTCAAATACAGCGCCGGGAGCGCATCGCCCGCGACGCTGGCGCAAGGACAATCCACCGCTATCCACACCGGGCTAAACCAGGTCAACCTCATACAGGTACATGTGCAAGCCAACACCTTCACCTTGACGATTAATCATACCACTATCTCTACGTCGAGTCCGATCGTCGATAACACCGGCGGAACGCTCTACACGGGCGGCGAGCCTGCCCTGCTCGTGGCCGGCTCATCCCAGAGCGAGGTCAGCTACACAGTGACGCAGGCGCAGTTGACTATGGTGTGAGGATTCAGCCTGGCTCATCTTCGCTTTGACAAGCGCCGAACGACTCTCGTATGATGACAGCGTACTACTCGACTGCTGACCTACAGAAACCAGATGAGGGCGTCGCCACATGGCTACTGATGATATTTCCGCGTCAACAACCACAAGCGAGATTACGCACCGCTTTATCGATACAAATGGGATACGCATGCACATCGCCGAGCAGGGGCAGGGGCCGCTTGTGCTGCTCTGCCACGGCTTCCCCGAATGTTGGTACACCTGGAAATACCAGATGCCAGCGCTGGCCAGGGCAGGCTATCATGTCGTTGCGCCAGACCAGCGCGGCTACGGACAGACGGATTGCCCCGCGGCCATCGACGCCTACACCATCCTGCACCTCGTTGGCGACATAGTGGGACTGCTCGACGCGCTGGACGAGGAGCAGGCCATCCTCATCGGCCACGACTGGGGAGCTAACGTAGTCTGGAATGCCGCACTCATGCGACCCGACCGCTTCCGCGCCGTTGTGAATATGAGCGTTCCCTACGTGCCGCGCAGCCAGGTCTACGGGCCGCGTTCCAACGTGCGACCGACCGAGGCCATGAAACAGCTCATAGGAGACAACTTCTTCTACCAGCTTTATTTCCTGGAAACGGGTGTCGCCGAGGCTGAACTGGAACGAGATGTGCGCAAAACGATGCTCCAGGTCTTCTATTCGCTCTCCGGCGATGCATCAGAGGCTGAACGCTGGCATCCCATCCTGCCAAATTCTAACGCGGGGATGTTCACGGAGACTGCTGTCCCATCAACGCTCCCTGGCTGGTTGACGGAGGCTGACCTTGACTACTTCACGCAGCAATTCCAGCAGTCGGGCTTTCGCGGCGGGCTTAACTGGTATCGCAACTTCGACCGCAACTGGGAACTGACTGCTCCCTTCAGTGGCGCGCAGATTCCGCAGCCGACGCTGTTCTTGTGGGGAGACCGCGACCCCGTCTTCGAGATTCCTGGCACAAGCGCGCGAGTCGAACGACAAAAGAAATACGTGCCTGATTTGCGCGAATTGATGCTGCCAGGCTGCGGCCACTGGATGCAGTGGGAGCGCGCCGGTGAGGTCAACGAGGCCATCATCGCGTTCTTAGACAGTTTGTAGTCAAGAAGTGTAGAAAGACCTGACATGCTCAGCCAGTACGAACAATTGCAAGATGCCATCG
This sequence comes from uncultured Chloroflexia bacterium, assembly GCA_963731975.1. Taxonomy (GTDB): domain Bacteria; phylum Chloroflexota; class Ktedonobacteria; order Ktedonobacterales; family Ktedonobacteraceae; genus CAVSXS01. The sequence continues at coordinate 1,607,468 of CAVSXS010000001.1, forward strand.
AACTGATGCAGCACGCTCGCAGCATCACCGCGCTGACAGGTGCTGGCGTCAGCACGGAGTCAGGCGTTCCCGATTTCCGCAGCCCTGGCTCGCCCTGGCTGGAACAGCCGCCCATCAGCTACAAGGAGTTCATCACAAGCTCAGAGGCGCGACGCAAATACTGGCAAACGAGGCGCGCACTTTCTGGGAAAGTTGCAGGAGCGGAACCGAACGCTGCTCATCATGCTCTGGCTGCATTGGAGCATTCCGGCAAGCTGCATGGTCTCATTACCCAGAATTTCGACGGGTTGCACCACGATGCGGGTAATTCGCCTGAGCGTATCGTGGAGTTGCACGGCACGTCGCGCGAGGCCGCCTGTACGTTGTGCGGCACACGCTCATCGATACAGGAGCTGCAACGGCGCATCGACGAGGGCGAAGTCGATCCCGCCTGTCACCTGTGCGGGGGCTTCCTCAAGGCCGCCACAATCCTCTTTGGCCAGCGCGTGCCGGAGCAAGCCCTGACGCGCGCGAAGGAGATGGCGATCGCGTGCGATCTCTTCCTGGTCGTCGGCTCCTCGCTGAAGGTGACGCCCGCCGCCAGCCTGCCGCGCCTGGCAGTCGCGCACGACATCCCTCTGATTATTATCAACCTGCAACCAACGCCCCTCGATGACTACGCCGACGTGGTGATGCATGACTACGCCGGAGCCGTACTGCCGGTGTTAGTAGAAGGGATTGGAGAAACGCGATGAAGCACAAACCAAAGCCGTACCGCGTCACCTACGGCAACACTCCTGGCCAATACGGGGAACTCTACCTGCCGACCGGGGATGTCGCAGCCAAGCCTTATCCCGTCGTTATTTTGATTCACGGAGGCTACTGGCGAGCGCGTTACGATCTCACCTTGATGAACGGGCTGGCGCAAGACCTGGCGGCGCGGGGTTATGCAGCATGGAATATCGAGTATCGTCGCGTCGGTGACGAGGGCGGCGGCTGGCCTGGTACGTTCCTGGATGTCGCGGCGGCTGCCGATCGACTGCGCGAGATGGCCGCCGATTATCCCCTGGATACGCGGCGCGTGGTTGCAATCGGGCATTCCGCCGGGGGACAACTGGCTTGCTGGCTTGCTGGCCGCCATCGCATTCCCGTCGAAAGCCCCATCAGCCCGATGGCTGGCGGGCAGGAGCCGCTCGCGCTGCGCGGTGCGATCAGCCAGGCAGGCGTGCTCGATCTGGAGACCGCGTGGAGGCAGCACCTGAGCAGCGACGCGGTCGTCGGCTTGCTTGGCGCGACCTTCCCCGGCGCGCCCGAGCGCTACGCCGCCGCCTCGCCTGCCGCACTGCTGCCGTTGGGCGTGCAGCAGGTGCTGCTGCACGGCACGAGGGACGCTCACGTACCCATCGAGATCAGCCGCAACTACGCGAAGGCAGCCCTGGCTATGCATGATCCGGTGGAATACATCGAACTGGACGGCATGGATCACTTCGACCTGATCGATCCGCGCTCAAGCGCGTGGGCTGTGGCGGTCGAGTGCCTTAACCACATGATGTCATGGAGTTGATCTTATTTCGCCGGTTCCGGGTGGAGGGCGTCTTGTGAGACGAAGATGTTGTAGGGCTTGCCATCCGGGGCTAAAAACGTGCTTGAGCCATAGGCGGAATCGACGAAGGGCGATGTCCATGCTTGCTGCTGCACCGTCTGGAAGAAGCCATCGTCACCTCCATTCAGCGCGATTACGGTATGTGGCGCGGTACGCTCCATGTTGATATCGTCGTAGCGACCCTCCAATCGAGTTAGTTTGAAGCCGGAGTGCAGTCCGAGGATATTGAGCCAGGATGGGAACTTGATAATATCGCCCTGAAGCATCCATTCATCACCTTGCACAATGTAGGTTTTATCAGACGTGGAGTTGCCGTTCTGGTCGTAGAGGATCACCTCGACGCTCATCACGTGCGGGAGATTGGTCGATGTAGCGCGAATTTGCGCCACCTTGATGTCTCCTGTGAGTCCCAGGTAGGTCTGCACCAGGAAGGTCAGCCACAGTAAGGAGACGGCAATCACCAGCAGGAGCACGCCGCTCGCGCCGCGTTTCCAGCGCAGCCGTCCAAATCCCCACCGCCTCGATGCCGGTACGCCCGTCCTTGCCTCCTCCATCTTCAACTCATACGGGTCGCGCCGCCGCATGAGGCCGACAGCAGCCGTGATAAACAGCCATACACCGATCAGGGCTATGATGAACAGGATTACCTGTGGCAAGCCAATTTGTACCGGAATAGTCATCAAATCTCTCCATTCCTCTTTTCATGTTTTTCACGCATATACCCATTTCAAACGTACATAAGCTTTCAAACGTACAGGATACACTCTTCACACGCGCTTTTCATCATTTACGTTTTGAGTAATGGGAGAAACAGTTCAGGCGGCTCGCCAGATGTGAATAGTGGAGTCCGCACCGGCGGTGGCGAGGAGTTTGCCTTCGGGGGACCAGCGCGCTGTATTGACGCTTCCTTTGTGGCCGCTATAGATGAAGAGGGTCGCCCCTCTGCTGGCATCCCACAGGTGAATCTGCCCATCGAGGCCGCCGGTGGCGATGCGGCTGCCTTCCGGCGACCAGGCTACGGCGTTGATGCGGTCGCTATGACCGCGGTAGGTGGCGAGCGTTGTACCGGTCATGGCGTTCCAGACCTGGGCAGTTTTATCGTAACTGGCGGAGACGACGCGCTGTCCATTCGACGACCAGGCTACACCCGTCACCACGCTGGAATGTTTGAAATAGGTGGCAACATTACGACCCGTGAGCGTTTCCCAGACATGAACGGCGTCGTCTGCTCCCGTCGAGGTGATCTGTCGTCCATCGGGCGACCATGCCAGGGCATAGACGGCGCTGTTATGCCCCTTATAGGTCAACAGCAGGCGTCGCACGCGCGCATCCAGGATATCGACCCGGTCTTCGCCGCCGCCCCAGGCCAGCTTTGTGCCATCAGGCGACCATGCCAAAGCGTAGACTGTTTTGTCGTCTTGCGCCTTCCAGAAGCCTGTGCCGCCCTCGAAGGCAAAGACCTTTTCGCCGGATTGCGCCAGCACGATATGCACCAACTCCGTGTCGCGCTTTTCCCCGCGATAGCCGATTGCCAGCCGCGAACCATCCGGCGACCACGCCACCGTCGTTGCCTGCCTGGTTCCGTTGCGATAGGTCAGCAGTTGGGAAGTCATTCCCAGATTCCAGATGCGCACGCTTCCATCGCTGCTGGCCGAAGCTAGCAAGATGCCATCAGGCGACCATGCCAGATCGTTTATCTCTGCCTGGTGACCTTGTAGGATGGCATAGACCATACCGAGAGGCGGCGCTGCGGCATTCGCATCGGAGAATGAAGGCGTCACTCCGCGCGTGGGGGGCGTCATCATCCTGCTGGGAGTCAGCGATGGCGTTGGGGCCGACCTGCCCTGCGAGAGCGGCCCGGAAGCTGAAGCGCTCGACTGAGCGCGAAGATGCGGAGGAGTCGGCTGTGTTTGCGCGCCCTGGCGGGCAACGTTGCTGCTCATACGCTGAAGCTGCCTGGCGATACGTTGCAGCTCTTGCAAGACCAGCGCCATGCTCTGCGGGCGCTGCGCCGGGCTGATCTCCAGCATACGCATGATGAGCGCGCCGAAGTCGGCCAGGGGTGTCGAGGGAGCAAAGCGCAGTGGAGCGAATTCAAACGGTCGCACAGCAGGGTGCGCGCCCGTAAGCAACTGGTGCAACGTCGCGCCCAGGCTATAGATGTCTGCGCGCACGGTTGTTTGCGGACTGTCGTACTGCTCAGGAGCGGCGTAGCCAGGAGAGCCGAAGGACTTCGATTGGCCTGGCTGCGCGGGATCGAAGAGGCGCGCCAGGCCAAAATCGATCAAATAGAGGTGGCCCTGGGGCGTGACGATGATGTTGGCCGGTTTGAGGTCACGGAAGATGATCGGCGGCTGGCTGCTATGAAGATATTTGAGCACCTCGCCCAGCAGCAAACCGACGCGCAGCACATCCTCGGCGCGGAAGCGTCCCATACGTTCAAGGCGTGCTTCAAGTGTCTCACCCTCGATGTAATCCATCACCAGGTACCAGCGTCCCGCCTCGCTAAAATGGTCATAGATGCTCGGCAGGCTGGGATGCTTCAGGCGCGCCAGCAGCATTGCTTCGTGCTTGAACGCCTCGGAAGCAGGCGCATTCTCCACCGCGCTACCCTGGCGATTCATCTCCTTGACGGCCACCAGGCGATTTCCGAACTGCATATCTTCCGCTTTATAGACCGCCCCGAATCCGCCAAATCCCAGGCGAGTAAGAATACGATAGCGTTGTTTGAGTATCGAACGGGGAGAGAGTGACTGAACTGGCCAGATTGACCCGGTCGTGCTCGAAGAAACCTGGGGAAACGGGCGCTTTCCGACCCACGGCTCCTGTGGTGTCATGTGCAAGGGATGACCGCAGGCAAAGCAGAAGGCCGAATCGCTGCGATTGGCAGTACCGCAATGCGTGCAGAATATCGTTGACGGAACCATGCGTGCTGCCTTTCCGTTACGCGGCGCGCCTTTTGGCGAGCTTCATGCTATACAAATCCACCCTGACAACCTCGATAGAAGCATGTATATAAGCAAGCATTCAGCCAGTACTGAAGCTAGCGAAATTATAGCACAGTTCCCACAGCTATTGACCAGTGCATACATCATGATAAGCATTTTATCGTACAATGTAAGCCAGCAGAGTGCCTGGTTCTTGGTTCGAGACACCCTTCTTTCCATTAAACGTATTCATAGCCAAAATAGGTAGGTAACATGGCAGACAGCTATACGACGATCATCGGACACGCGCACATCAAAGTGCGCGACCTGGCGCGTTCTACCGCCTTCTACACCCGCTTCTTCGGACTGCATGTCACCGAACAGGTGGGCGATCACTATGTTTTTCTGACGGGCGGCAACTTGCATCACGAGATCGCCTTGCAGCGCGTCGGAATGGACGCGCCAGCTCCGCCCGCGCACGGAACCGGCCTCTACCACGTGGCCTTCGAAGTACCGGATAAACGCTCTTTTACCCTGGCTTTTGCCGCGCTCAGCGAGGCGGGCATCGCGGTAGCCCCTATCGATCACTACATCAGCTGGGCTATGTACTTTGATGACCCCGACGGTAACGGCCTCGAAATTTATTGGGATACCCGCACACAGCCGGGCGGTCGCGCGCTCTGGCGGGGAGAGAACGCTCCACTGGACGAGTCGACGATTCTGGCAGGGCTGGCCGAATGATTTCAACGGAGCATCTTGAACGACGACCCGTCAGCAGTGTTCCTCTGCTTATCTTCGCTGCCTGCCTCACCTCGGTCGTGACAGCTGTGCATTACACGAACTACGGCCCGCTCATTCCCGTTCTTGAGCACGATCTCAACATCACGAACGGGCAGGCAGGTTTATTCTCTACCTTTCTCTTCCTGGGACTGGCCATCATGTATATCCCCGCCGGGATGCTGTGCGACCGCTTCGGGCCGCGCCCGGTGCTGATCGGAGCAAGCCTGGTGATGGCGGTGGGCGGCATCCTGCTCCCTGCCTTCTCTTCGCTGCCCTGGATGCTCTTTTGCCGCCTGCTGACGGGCTTCGGCGCGGGGGGCACATTCGTAGCGGGTGCGGGTGTCGCGGCCAGCCTGGGCAAATACGCACCTTTGGGGCAGGGCCTCTATGGCGGTTCGGTGCAGATAGGCTCGGGCCTCAGCCTGCTGCTCACGTCCCTGCTTGCCAGTCACCTGCACTGGCAGGGCGCGTTCATCTTCTGGGGCGCACTTGGGTTTGCTTCCGCGGCAGTCTGGGTGTTCGTGCGCGACGGCTTCTCGCCACACCTGCGCGCTCCCATCTCGATTCGAGCAGGCGTGCGCTCGCCAGCCGTCTGGACGCTGGGCCTGGCGCACACGGGCACCTTCGGCCTGGGCAACGCAATCGCGGCGTGGATCGCCATCTACCTGTCGCAGCAATACGGCCTGCCGCTGGGGTTAGCCGCCACGCTCGGCTCCATCGCCTTGCTGACCGGCATGTTCTTCCGGCCTCTCGGCGGCATCCTGCTTGCCCGCCGGATCATCGGCGCAATCCCATTGCTGCGCACCGGCACCATCCTTGCCGCGTCGGGTGTTGCCCTGCTCTCCCTGCCCTTGCGCTTCCCGCCCATTACCGTGCTGGGCCTGGCGTTGATCGCCGTTGGAGCTACCATCCCCTACACCTCCGTCTTCAACGAGGCGGCGCAACTAAAAAACGTCGGCAAGGGCATCGCGCAGGGCATGGCCAGCGTCATATCGAGTCCAACTGTGCTACTGGGGCCTCCGTTGATCGGTTTCCTCTTCCAGCAAACCGGCAGCATCACCCTGGCTTTCAGTTCGATCCTGCTCTTCTCGTGCGTCGCCATCACCGCGTCCTTCCTGGCCGGGCCAGCCGTGCAGCGCGAGACAGGCGCGCAGCGCCCAGAAGCCGGGAAATCCGCTATTGACAAAAGCGCCGGGCGAGAGGTATCATAGTGGCACGACACAACGAGGCGCATTCGTCTAGTGGTCCAGGACGCCGCCCTCTCAAGGCGGAGATCACGGGTTCGACTCCCGTATGCGCTACCCAAAAGAGACAAGAGAACGCCTCAAGCCGCTTGTATTCTGGCTTGAGGCGTTTCGTTATTTCGCACTATTCCCCCAAATGTAGCAACCATGTAGCAACCGCCTTACTCAACTGCTTTCCTTCTTCTCATCGCCCTTCTTTTTCTTCAAAGCTTCATCAAGCTTGCTCATTGCGTCCTTCTGCATACCAGGAAGCAGGTGAGAATACACATCCATAGTAATGCTAATCTGTGTATGTCCCAACAGTTCTTGTACCACTTTTGGATGTATACCGAGACTGAGCAGGAGGGACGCCGCACTATGCCGTAGGTCATGAAAGCGGATATTCGGTAAATCCGCCTGTTTGAGCAGTTTCTTGAACTCATCTACTATGTGGTTCGGGTTCAGATGAGTCCCATGCAGCGTACAGAATACGTAATCGTGATCTTGCCAATCAGAACCGGCCTTCAGCTTTATTTCCAGTTGATGTACTCGATGGTCTTTCAGGGCTTCATGCGCGAACGGAGCAAGCAGCACACTACGGCGACTCTTCTCTGTTTTAGGCTCTGCTTCTACATAGACATGTTCCCGCTCAGGCATCTTTGTAGGGACGCGCGTCAACACGCGAACGACCTGTAGCGTTCCCGCCTTGAAGTTAATGTCCTGCCACTTTAACCCGATCAATTCACCACGTCTCATTCCCGTAGCCAGTGCCAACGTATAAAGTGCTTCCCACTTATGACCACGTATGACGGTCAGAAACGTTTGCGCTTGCTCTTCTGTTAGTGGTTTTATTTCATAGCGTTCTTTACGGGGAGGGGTAACAAGGTTACACACATTCTTCGAGATCAGCCCCCACTTTACCGCCATGTTCAAAGCGTTATGAAGAACGCTGTGATAGTAGTGGATAGTTGTCGAGGCGAGACCTTCATCCTCTTTTTGTGTGTAGAACTTCTGCACATGCTGAGCCGTTAGCTTCTGCAACTGATAACGTCCGAGCGCAGGAACAATATGCAGGTTGATAACCTCGCTATACCGCTCATAAGTACGTGGGCGTAAACGCCGCCTATGAACGTTCTCTAACCAGTCTGCTAAGAACTGAGCAACCGTTTGTGATGAGGACATCACAATCGTGCCTTGCTGCTGTTCGTGTAATGCTGCCTTTAATTTATCAGCAACCTCTTTGCGAGTGCTGCCATAGAACACCTTGCGCTTGCCATTCTCAAGTGTGACACTACCTACCCATTTTTTATCAGACTGACGATAGTAGATAGAACCCTCACCATTCCCACGCTTACCCATATGTCACCTCACTTTCACAGACAAGAAAAAGCCGCCCTTGTCGCTCGACTCAAGGCGGCTATTCCTACACGTACAACTATGCCGATAAATCCTGCTGTTCTTGACGCTCTACCCACCTTTGCAGCGAGGCAGACGACACCCGAACGGCGCGACCGAAACGCACAACCGGCAGTTGTTTCGTTGCGATCAGTTCGTAAACTTTCGTCCGGCCTATATTGAGCGTCTTTGCCACTTGCGCTATCGTCAGTAGCAATGGTTGTGTTGTCTCTTGCATTGCATCACCTCCTTAAAATCAGTGTATAAACGACGAGTTTACGATGCTAACTCATCGACTGAACGATACAGCTTACATTTCTGTTCAACCTGATGAGCAAAGTCGATGCCTTGCTTATCCAGGTACTCTATCCCCGCCTCATGCAACCAGTGCAGTACTTGCGAGATATCTACTTCAGAGCTTGCCAGATCACCACCGACCCAGGCCGAGAGGGTAGAGAGGTAGCCAAGCACCGAGGCCAGACCGCGCCGGATGTTCTTCTCCCGAATGCGTTCCCGCACGAGCGGCCCTAACCCGTCGTCCTCTTGTGAGAATGCGCCTTGTACGACCGTCCAGGCAGGATGTACCGGCCAACGGGCGCGGTTGCTGTCATCGGTCGGAGTGACGTAGCGCAGCCAGCCATCCGGCAGGCCATCAGCAGCACCGCCAGGGCGACCCGCGCAGTATTCCCACAATGACGGGAGACGTTCAGGCAGATCGTGAACATCCTCGATATGCACGCTGTGCAGAAATTCGCGGGTCAAACGAAACTCGACGCGCCACACCTCAGCGGAACCATCCCACCCGTTGCGCTTCCAGAGATCATGGAACCACGCTTTTGTAGGGGACTTCTGCCGTATCTCTGCCGACTTGTGATAGATGCAGCAGGAGATCGGCGAGGTATGCTTGCCAAAGTCTAACGTGGCGATCTGCTTCCAACGCAGCCGCGCCACATCCGGCCCGACGAGCAGCACGTCAGCGTCAGCAGGTCGCCCGTTCTGCCCGACTGCACGCGAGACGAAATGCTCTTGCCAGTCGCAGCGTGACACGTCCCACCCGATCACATCAGCGCACAGGTCTACCGCCGAGACTTGCAGCCACAGGTAATCCCCGAACAGGTCATAGAGCAGGAGCGCCGTTTCCACAATGGCATCACAGACCGTCTCGCACGACCAGAGGTACTCAGACGACAGGCGCACCTGAGCGATAATGTTGTTGAGCAAGCCACGTGAGATAGCGAGGCTCAACTGAGGGCAGGTCAGTATCCAACGCCACTGCCCACGCGACCCTTTCGGTTGCATATAGAGCGCGTAGCCCTTGAAAGCCCAGGATGTGAGGATAGCTACCTCTTGATTGCGTGCCTCATCTTGCAAGCGCGACAATTCGGCTTGCAGGTCGGAGGCCAGTTCTTGTTTGATAGGATGAAACGAGGTATCGGCGTAGCAGACGTTGAGTACCAGGGTATCTACACCACGCCCGACAATGTGTGTATTGAACACTTGTCGCACTCCTTCTACAAAATGAGCGCCTTCTAGAAAAGCTATTAGACGCTTACGACCAGAAGCAACAACCCCACTTACAGCTAAGTTAACAGCAGACCGATTTATACGCCTATCGTTTGTAATCCATCATAAATAATCCAAAATTACGAAATGGTAAACAAAATCTCGACAGCAGCGTATAATGCCTCTATTACATATGGGGCAAACGTTCAAGCTAGTGAGGGTACATTATGTGGGTTAAGTCACTCGCAATCAATAATATCAAGTCCTTTGCCGTGTCGGGTGAAATCGTCCTCAGTAAAAACATCAATATTTTGTTAGGGGCAAATAACGCGGGCAAATCTACTATTATCAGGGTCTTATATCTTCTCCAGCAAGATCGCTTTAATGTATCAGACATTCGGATAGGTCAGAACCACGTAAGCGGTCAGGTAACTTTGGTGGAAGTTGATGAAGCTCTCTTTCAACACTATACAGCCACATCAGGTTCACTCATTCTGCAAATAGTTGGAGACAGAATGAATAACAAACATCCTCAACTAGAGTTAACCTTTCAGCAAAACGGTGCAATATCCAAAGGCCGCCCTCCACAATTTGCTGCAACAGAACCAATCAATTTTATTTATCCGTATTTCTCAAAAAGAAAAGTAACAAATTTTAATGAGGATGTGAGGCTTGAGCTTGAACGCGAGATAAATGAAACACTTAGCAATATAGTTGCTAAAGTTGACCGTCTTGCTAATAAAAATCACCCAATGCACGATGAATTCGAAAAAGCTTGTAAAAATATTTTGGGACTGCCTATCACTGCCTTCTCATCTTCAAGGGGCAAGCAAGCTGGCTTAATTGTGGATGCCTTCAACAATCTACCAATCGAGACAATGGGAGAGGGAGTGCCAAACGTGTTGGGATTAATCGTTAACCTGTGTATGGCAAGAAACAAACTCTTCCTTATTGAAGAACCTGAGAATGATATTCACCCTCGTGCCTTAAAGAGCCTCTTGCACCTGATAGCTGAGAAAGCAGCTTATAATCAATTTGTAATTTCCACTCACTCAAATATCGTAACAAGGTATCTAGGCGCATTCCCAGAAAGTAAAATCCATGAAATCTCTATTTCTCCATACACACATGAGAACCGGATACCAACATCTAACTACAAGGAATTGACGACACCAGAAGAGCGCTTGGCAGCCTTAGAAACTCTAGGATATGAGTTTATAGATGCAGAAATTTGGGATGGTTGGATTTTATTAGAAGAATCATCCGCTGAAAAAATTATTCAAGAATTCCTCATACCTGTGTTTGCGCAAAATCTTCATGGAAGAATAAGGACTGTATCAACAAAGGGTGTTGATAGAACAAAGGCCCGGTTTGAAGCCATGAATGATTTATTTGTGTTTGCGCATTTGACGCCTAGATATATCAATCGCGCCTGGGTTATAGTAGATGGAGATGAAATAGGACAAAGAGTAATTCGGGATTTAAAGGTTACATATACAAGTACAGGCGCTTGGAACGAGGGTAATTTTATTAACCTGAGAGAAGCAAATTTCGAGAGGTACTATCCTGCGCGTTTCCAAGATGATGTAGATCACATTTTGAACCTTTCACATGGCAATAAGCCAATTGAAAAAAAAGCATTACCAAAAAAGTCCTCGATTTTATCGAAGAAGATAGAGCAAACGCAATGGAGGAGTTCGCACAATCAGCAGATGAAATTATAAGGATACTGCACACTATTGAATCAAGTCTATTCCCCACTACAGCTATAGTCGTTTAGAAGAGCTAGATAAAAGCGGGAAGACGAATTAACTGTAAGAAATACTAAAATAAAGTTACGCCACTAATTAGCCAACTAGAATGAGGATAACCCATGTATTTAGAGAGGCGCGGTTTACCTGTAGAGCGCCTCTTGTTGCCTTGAGCTACGTTCCTGACATGAGAAACATATAGTGCTGAGCCAGGAGCACGACGCACCGCCAGCGCCAGGAGAGCAGGCCATCAGCCGTGCTCACCTCGACCTTCATCGCCACCCGCAGCCCGAGCGTGCGCATTACCGTTGTCATGGCATGATCTGCCGTGTATGCCTCCACCGTCGTCACGCTATCCGGTTGATCTTCGAAGCGTTCACGCCAGATGGAGACCTCATAGCTTGTCATCATTGGTTGTTCACCTTCTTTCGTGGGGAGCCTTCAAAAGGAACCGCTTCGCGGAAGTCTTAGTTTGCTTGCGACAGACCACCGTGATCGCCTGCCAACTGAGGGGGCGATGCCGCCCTTGACCCTGGCGGGAAGGCTCTTCGTGCCGAGAGTGAGCTGGTACTGCATTGAGGAGCAAAGAGCTTTGGGAGCACCATCTCACTCTCGCACTACGAGTCTACCCGCCTGCGTCAAGGGTCTGACCTGGCGGCATCGCTTATTCCCCTCAGTTGGCGAGGGGTTCCTTGCGTGGTAGGCTGGACGTGCCTCAAGCTCGCAAGGATGCTTGATGAGCTTACGGCTCGACGCGACCGCGCATTCCCGACGTTCGGCAAACGGGGGAAGGCGCAGGCGCGGGATGAGGGCGCGTGGCGCGCAAAGAGCGTACCGCTTTGCGTTTAGCGATTGTCGATACGCCGTATCTTAATGTCGTTCTGCGCGGTCGCATCCTGGGTAACGGAGGTCGAACCACCGCCGAGCAGGGCTTGCTGTTTGGCGTGGGCAATCATCGATTGCGCGTGCAACTGGTCGAGTTCAACCGAGACCTGATTGCGTTGTCCTTCATCGCCAGGTCTTGCCGCTTTTCCTGTTGGCGACGAGGCGCTGCCGATAGGGCGCGTTCGATCTCAAGTTTTGCTCCGTTGATATCACGTATGGCCTGGGTGCGTACCCGCTGGTCAGCCACCATTTCTCGAGCGACTTAGAGGACATCACCGCCAGGAACAGGAGCGAAGCGATATCCACCGCTGGAATCATTGTCACGAGAAAGACCAGCGCCAGCAGCGAGATGGTATTGGGCGTGGTGATATGCTGGGAGGCGATGAACCACTGCGCCAGGCCGGAAGCCAGCGAGAACAGCAGGAAGGAGGCCACCGAGCCGACGAACTTGGGCGCGTAGCCTGGGTCAGTTGCCATGCGACGAAGAGCGTTCGTCGCCGAGAGCGTCATCATCGCGAGAGCAAATTCACCGGCCATTGCCACCACATGTGTGCCGAGCGACCAGCCATCCGACCAGGAGAGCGCGCCGCCGCAGGCATCGCTGATTTCTTTGCCCATGGCATACGCCACCGTGACAGGGAGGCCGTAAGCGAGCAGCAAGAAGAGCCAGTGAACGAGCTTTTCAAACCAGTTCTGGCGGTCTTCATCGAAGGTATCGATCGGATGGCGATACCGTTCAAAGTGGGACGGCGATGAAGCATCGATCAGGACATCATTCTTGACACCTGCGATTACCAGGTTGATTGGAGTGGAAGCAGGAGGACCGAGGAGCCGGAGGAGAGCCGGAACTTTCTGATGAGCGAGCCGCTCATGCGACACGTAGTCCACAGAGCACCTCACTTCAACGTCTGCGATTAGAGCGGGTGGCCACGCAGGGCCCGTACGACGAAGCACTTCACCTGTCGTCACGGCGTAGATACCAGCCGTTGCCTACAATGGGCTGATTGATCTCCAGGTAGATTTCAAAGGGCGTACCATCGGGCAAGGAACTACCACATCCCGCAGTTGGGCATAGGTGGAGGCATCTCAACGAGCGTTGGACGCCCGTCCTGCTCGATGTAGAGGCGCGCATAGCCAATCGGAAAAGGTGCTGCTTTTCCTTGCGCTGGAATTGCCGGTCATAGCGCCGGTGGCACCGTTGACATAACACCATGGTTTTTAATCCTGAGCGAGGTTTGATACTGTTCTGGCCGCGACGGGCAGAACACCAGGAGTCTTCCCCATCCAGGTTCTGCCGGACTGACAGATGCTCAACGCCGCATTCTTGACAACGGTAGCGGCCTCCTCCACTTTACGTGCCGCATGGCACGCCAATAGGGAGGGTAGATTTCAGCCACAAAGGTCATCGCTTGCCCTCCCGTTCGTTCAGAGGCTGAGCGAAGAGTGACCACCCAGGAGGCCGAGGAAGAGCCAGAGCAGAGCTGTAGCCGCGAGCCCGCGTGAGTATCCGGCGCACGGCTACGACCAGGGAAGAAGTGCGAGAAGAAGCGGAGCAGGCCGAGGAGGAGCGTACACGTCCTCATGTGCCTTAGCCCTCGTCGTCGTCGAAGACGCTCAGGTCACGTACGTTGGTCACCTGTGAGCGAATTTGCATGATCTTACGGCCATCTTGAAGGTAGCGTTCCGCCGCTGACTCGCCCTCGACTGTGACTTCAACCTTGTCTCCACAATTAGATCTGACGCGCGCGGCTCGCCCCCGTCATCGTCGCGCAGCTGACACGACCACACATGGCCGTAGCGCGGGTCAGGATTTCCAGGGGGAGAAAACGACGGTTCTGGCCTTTGCGTGGCTCGTCCTGGGAAAAAAAAAAAAAAAAAAAAAAAAAAAAAAAAAAAAAAAAAAAAAAAAAAAAAAAAAAAAAAAAAAAAAAAAAAAAAAAAAAAAAAAAAAAAAAAAAAAAAAAAAAAAAAAAAAAAAAAAAAAAAAAAAAAAAAAAAAAAAAAAAAAAAAAAAAAAAAAAAAAAAAAAAAAAAAAAAAAAAAAAAAAAAAAAAAAAAAAAAAAAAAAAAAAAAAAAAAAAAAAAAAAAAAAAAAAAAAAAAAAAAAAAAAAAAAAAAAAAAAAAAAAAAAAAAAAAAAAAAAAAAAAAAAAAAAAAAAAAAAAAAAAAAAAAAAAAAAAAAAAAAAAAAAAAAAAAAAAAAAAAAAAAAAAAAAAAAAAAAAAAAAAAAAAAAAAAAAAAAAAAAAAAAAAAAAAAAAAAAAAAAAAAAAAAAAAAAAAAAAAAAAAAAAAAAAAAAAAAAAAAAAAAAAAAAAAAAAAAAAAAAAAAAAAAAAAAAAAAAAAAAAAAAAAAAAAAAAAAAAAAAAAAAAAAAAAAAAAAAAAAAAAAAAAAAAAAAAAAAAAAAAAAAAAAAAAAAAAAAAAAAAAAAAAAAAAAAAAAAAAAAAAAAAAAAAAAAAAAAAAAAAAAAAAAAAAAAAAAAAAAAAAAAAAAAAAAAAAAAAAAAAAAAAAAAAAAAAAAAAAAAAAAAAAAAAAAAAAAAAAAAAAAAAAAAAAAAAAAAAAAAAAAAAAAAAAAAAAAAAAAAAAAAAAAAAAAAAAAAAAAAAAAAAAAAAAAAAAAAAAAAAAAAAAAAAAAAAAAAAAAAAAAAAAAAAAAAAAAAAAAAAAAAAAAAAAAAAAAAAAAAAAAAAAAAAAAAAAAAAAAAAAAAAAAAAAAAAAAAAAAAAAAAAAAAAAAAAAAAAAAAAAAAAAAAAAAAAAAAAAAAAAAAAAAAAAAAAAAAAAAAAAAAAAAAAAAAAAAAAAAAAAAAAAAAAAAAAAAAAAAAAAAAAAAAAAAAAAAAAAAAAAAAAAAAAAAAAAAAAAAAAAAAAAAAAAAAAAAAAAAAAAAAAAAAAAAAAAAAAAAAAAAAAAAAAAAAAAAAAAAAAAAAAAAAAAAAAAAAAAAAAAAAAAAAAAAAAAAAAAAAAAAAAAAAAAAAAAAAAAAAAAAAAAAAAAAAAAAAAAAAAAAAAAAAAAAAAAAAAAAAAAAAAAAAAAAAAAAAAAAAAAAAAAAAAAAAAAAAAAAAAAAAAAAAAAAAAAAAAAAAAAAAAAAAAAAAAAAAAAAAAAAAAAAAAAAAAAAAAAAAAAAAAAAAAAAAAAAAAAAAAAAAAAAAAAAAAAAAAAAAAAAAAAAAAAAAAAAAAAAAAAAAAAAAAAAAAAAAAAAAAAAAAAAAAAAAAAAAAAAAAAAAAAAAAAAAAAAAAAAAAAAAAAAAAAAAAAAAAAAATTTTTTTTTTTTTTTTTTTTTTTTTTTTTTTTTTTTTTTTTTTTTTTTTTTTTTTTTTTTTTTTTTTTTTTTTTTTTTTTTTTTTTTTTTTTTTTTTTTTTTTTTTTTTTTTTTTTTTTTTTTTTTTTTTTTTTTTTTTTTTTTTTTTTTTTTTTTTTTTTTTTTTTTTTTTTTTTTTTTTTTTTTTTTTTTTTTTTTTTTTTTTTTTTTTTTTTTTTTTTTTTTTTTTTTTTTTTTTTTTTTTTTTTTTTTTTTTTTTTTTTTTTTTTTTTTTTTTTTTTTTTTTTTTTTTTTTTTTTTTTTTTTTTTTTTTTTTTTTTTTTTTTTTTTTTTTTTTTTTTTTTTTTTTTTTTTTTTTTTTTTTTTTTTTTTTTTTTTTTTTTTTTTTTTTTTTTTTTTTTTTTTTTTTTTTTTTTATTTCGTTTAGCTGCCTCTTATCCATCGCTCACCTGACTTCTACTCGCTATCCTGCTGACCATAATTAAGACTGATATACAGCTAATTAATTATGACGTATACACAGCTAATGTCAAGGATGTAGTCAAGCAGGAGGTATGATGTTATAATGGAGAGGAAAATCTAAACGGATATGCAGCAAATTTTATGAGTGAGGAACTATGCTACAGCGCTCGCGTAACCAAGTATTGCTCTCAACGACTGAGGCAATGGAGCATCCGGTCTGAGCTGCGAACACATCTAGCGACTGCTGAGACAAAAGCGGGTTGAAGGTATCAAGTTAGGTTATGATTGGCTTGTCTTCGAAGACTCACTCAAGGCATTTCTCGCTCAACTGCGAAAAACAGGCTCAAAGGCTCACACAAGAAGCTAGAGTCGCTAGCTACGAACTATGTACTAGCAGTACTAGCACTCAGCAGGTAATCAGCCCAGGAAATTGAAAAATAGAGTCAGATGAGCTACTTCAATGCAGTTCACATTGTAGAGCGTTTTGAGTAGAGCTATGAAAACTGCTAGGCAAGGATACTGTGTATGGATATCTACTCCTAAGCTCAATTATGTCCTTCGCGCTCACGGTATAAATCGCGGGTGGTCGCAGCACGAGTAGCGGAGCAGCTTGATACCACAGAAGATATGGTCAGCATTGGGAGCGCGGGCATCAGCAACAAGCTCCTTCTACTGAGAAAGACTCTGCACCTGTTCAACTGACAGCTAAAGAACTTGGACTGATTGATACTGCGGACTCGCTAATGAGCAAACAAGCTCGCTATACAGCTTGCTATGATAGATCAGGCTATAACGAGCAGGTTAGACTATACAGAAAGCTTCTTAATCTCTCGTGGGAAGCGTGGTATGCTCACGACCAGGCAGGCTGCGAACGAGATCACACGGTTACTTCCAGGCTTAGAGCGAATGATGCTAAGTCATTCCTCTCGCTGTTCAAATTGCGTATCACTGAGTTGGTATAAGAAGTTATGCTCTGCTCGGAACGATCTGCTCGATGCTTTGCAGAACGACAGCGCATTGTTTCACTATATGGAGGCTCACAAGTACGCTGAAGAAATCTGTGATACAACCTGACTGCAACGTACCTGGCTCTCATCGGAGATGTGCTACGTAGACAAAATAAGAAGCTGGATGCTATCCAACGCATGGAAACGGCCAGAGATCTAGCAACGCACAACGAAATCGACGCGAGGCTACTCTTTCAACTATTGGCATACACCTACGGAGACACTGGAAATCAAGCAGCGTTTGAGCAGACCATACAGGAAGCACTGATCTACTTGCATTTACCGGCGAGGGAAGAGATGCAGGCTAGGAAAGAGTTTATCCCCTTTGAGATTTACGAAATTCGCGGCAAAGCGAACCGCGATCTAGGGAAGCCACTGCAAGCAATACCTTCCGATTCTGCGAGAAATCGCTAGGAAAGGCTGAACATGTCACGCCTCGTTTCCATGCTCTATTGGATATTAGCCGAGGTCAAGCATACTGTGATGCTGGCGATCTGGAAACTGGCGTTGACTTGGCAAGTCGCGGTTTTCTACTCGCCAATCAGTGCCACTCGCCACGACAAATGAACCGTGTACGCAAACTGGTCAAGAAGCTGGAAGGAGCCGACAGTCCCTATAAGAACGAGCGGCAAGTTGCCCAACTCAAAGAGCTTGTGCATGAAACTTACGCCGAGATGGACTTAGACAAGTAGCATTTTGATGCTACTACTCGATAGACTGCCCTGGCACACTTATAGTCACCAGGGCTTTTCTATGCTATGATAACCCTGCAATTCAGCAAGCAGAAATGCATGGAGAGTGAGGAACCTGTCATGTCGCCGCAGCCGATTACAGAGAATACCCTATTCTATGGCGATAACCTGAATGTCCTACGTGAATTCATCCAAACCGAGAGCGTTGATCTAATCTACCTTGACCCGCCCTTTAACTCCAACCGCAATTATAACGTCCTCTTCAAAGATGAGAGCGGCAATGACAGCGAAGCACAGATTACCGCCTTTGAGGATACTGGCGATGGGATCCATCTGTTGAAGCGACTTATGACCAACTTATAACATTGACATCAAACCACGTTTCTAAAGCGATCGTTGCACTCAGAGACATCATTGGTACTAATCAGATGATGGCCTACCTCGTTATGATGAGCGCACGGTTAGTAGACTTACATCGTGTGTTGAAACCAACAGGGAGCCTCTATTTGCATTGTGATCCTACAGCTGCTCAATACCTTAAAATCGTGCTTGATACAATATTTGGCATAGACCAGTACCGTGACCAACTCGTTTGGAAACGTACTTCAGCCCATAGCGATGCTAAAGGCTATGGGGATAACTACGACATTCTACTCTACTATACAAAGTCTCATCAATATACCTGGAACCCAATATATATGCCATATTCGGAGGAATATATTAAAACATATTACCGCTATAAAGATGAAAGTGGAAAATACTTTAGATCAGGAGACCTCACAGCCCCAGGGGGACGAGGACCAATATACGAATATAAGGGTATAACTAGAGCATGGCGCTATACGTTGGAAAATATGCTCGCACTCGAAGAGCAAGGGAAAATATTTATCACCCGTAACGGATTCCCACGCTTAAAACAATACCTCGAAGAAATGCCAGGGATGCCTCTACAAGCATTATGGGACGACATCCAACCAGTAGTTTCATGGTCGAAAGAAGGATTAGGTTATCCAACACAAAAGCCGATTGCATTATTAGAGCGTATCATCCAGGCTAGCAGTAATCCAGGAGATACCGTTCTCGACCCGTTCTGTGGATGTGGGACGGCAGTCGCAGCAGCACAGAAATTAGGCCGCAAGTGGATAGGGATTGATGTCACCATTTTAAGTATCTCACTGCAAAAGTACCGCCTTGAAGCCATGTTCCCTGATATCAAATTCAAGATCGACGGACTACCGACAGATATAGCTGCTGCCCGCCACCTCGCTAACAGCGACCGATACCAATTCCAATGGTGGGCGCTATCTTTACTGCCAGCCCTTCCCTTAGGAGGACAAGCAGGCAGTAAGGCAGGAAAAAAGGGCAGCGATAAAGGTATAGACGGAGTGATTAACTTCATCGATGATACATCCGGCAAACCCAAGCGCGTGATAGTTCAGGTGAAATCCGGCCATGTGAAGTCAGGCGATATCCGCGACCTGGTTGGAACCGTGCAGCGAGAAAACGCCGTTATTGGCGTCTTCATCACACTGGAACCGCCGAGCAAAGACATGATAACCGAGGCGGCCAGCGCAGGTTTCTATGACTCGTCTTATTGGAGAAAATGCCAACGTATTCAGATACTCACCATTGCCGACTTATTGAAGAGTGCAAAGGTAGACATGCCGCCTCAATACGGAACGTTCAAGCAGGCGCAACGAATAAGGCAAGACGGAGAAGAGGCCGAGCAGCACGAGTTGTTCAAGTAGAATGTAGCAACCCATGTAGCAGCGTCGGCAACCAGGAGCGGTATACAACACATCATAACGAACGATAATGAAGCCTATCAAGCACAATGAGAACACCAGCGAACGCCTATGAACGCCGTTGCCCTAATCCGTCCCTTGGCATTCTTAAACTTACACAAAATACTGGTTCTCCGTCATCTTCTGAGCAATCAGATGCTGCCAGAGACAATCCGTTTGGCAGATCGGCCACTTGAGCCAAAAGAAGTGGACAGCTCCCAGTTATAGTTATGCTTAGCACAGGAGATGACGGAGAACCAAAATACTTGACAGACCCTGCTTGATTTCAAATATAGGGGATTACGTCATAAATAAAACTCTTCAAATCTGAGATATCAGGAAACTTCAGAATGAAATGTGTCACACCAATTTCGTAGAATTGTTTCAGCTCACTTATAACTTCTGAAACATTTCCTACAATGATGTGCTTTTGATTTTCTTGTATTAATTGGGACCGGTTTTCTGCTATTTTTAACCAAGCAGCATATGTTAGTTTAATTTCTTTAAAGTCGCGTCCAACCTCCTCACAGTGTTTCTTAAGGATAGCTACTTTGTGTGCATATTCCTTCGTTGTACAGGAATTGAAATTCCACCAATCGGCATAACGAGCCACTATACGTAGCGTGTGTCGTTCTCCACCTCCACCAATTAACAGAGGAATAGCCTGTAATGGTCGAGGTTCACAAAAAGCATCCCTAATTTGGTAATGGTGGTCGACTTGAGAGGTGGCTGGAGATGAAGTCCACATTGATCTAATTATAACGATAGCTTCTTCTAATTGCTCCAAACGTGTCTTGATAGAAGGGAATGAATAACCATAAGCAGAAAACTCATCTTCTTTCCAACCTGCTCCAATCCCCAGAATTAGCCGTCCCTGTGATAAAAGTTGAATATTAGCTGCCATTTTAGCCACTAACGCAGGATTACGAAATGCTTGACTCAGAACTAGCGAACCCACCTTAAAGGTGGGATATTCTGCTGCTAAAAAACTGAGAGTAGTTAAACACTCAAGAGTTGGGATTTCTCCCCACTGAAGATGATCTTCCATCCAAAGGGTTGTAAAGGCCGATGGAAGAATCCTGATACATTGTCTATAATACTCAAATGTTTCACTTGCCAGAAGACTACGACGAGTTATGTATAAGCCGAAGTCAATGTTGGTCATTTACTTTCTCCTAATCATTTTCAAAAAAGCTTTCTATAGTTATAACACAAGTATAATTTTTTGTGAGAGTAATAGAATTACGCCTTACTGTTTTGTTCTGTTAACTCCGAAAAAAGAATTTCAAGCATCGCTTGCACTTCTCCAAGATCACGTTTTCTGGGAGTCCGATTAAACCTGAGAAAATATGGCCACTGCGGACCGTGATAGTCTGGCTTTACTACCCCGAGGCGTTGAGAGATTCCCCACAAAATTGGAACGATATTTATAACAATCCCAGTTAATGTTATGGCTGCAGGAGCCAATTCAAGGCCGGAGAAGGGTAGGCTAGCAAAGTTAGTAAGGAGCCCTCCAACAGTTGCTACTTTTTCAACTGATCCTGCCCCTAGTATATCCCATCGTTTATCCTCTGGGAGACCAACCTCAATATCATGTTTGAGTTGTCCCACCAAAAATTTCCTCAGTTCCTTTCTAGACCAGTCAAGCTGAGCCAATTGCGAAATAGATTTCAACCACTTCGCGAGATCTTTATGCGTCTCACTCCCAATAAACTCATCAAATGATAGCTTCTCGGGACGCTTTAGTCGCTCTAATAGAAGCTGAACTTCCTGACTAAAATCCAAAGATATTCCCTGAGAAGATATGCTCTTTATCTGAAGTGGTTTTACCCTTCTACTTCTTTCTAGGTATCGAAAAAATTTACCATCTCTTTCCTGCAATAAAAATGGTATATCAACATCGGCATCCTCTATAGCTTTTGTATGATCACGAGCATCCCGTAGAACTTGACACGCCGCTTTGTATTTATCCTTCTCTTCATACCCTTGTTCCAAAATCCTTTTTAAGGAAACCGGGGGCACCTGCTTCTTCTTAATACGTTCCCAAAGAGGGTCAATTATTTCAGGTGCATCATTCAGAATTTCTTCTGCCTTTTCCCATCCATCCTCTCGTGGTGCAATACGAACTGAACGCTCATGCTCTGGTAAACTCTGTTGATTTTGATAGATGCTTTTTAACGCTCCATCAAAGTTCTGATACCACAGAGCGAATGGTTTGCTTTCAGCATAATCTCGTCGATACTTCTCATCCAATAGCCATTCTTCCCTACCCATAATCTGAATAAGACCTTGCTCCACATAACTAATGATCTTTTCCGGCGAAATTGAACATATTCCACGATTATAATAATCATTGACTCTAGCACCAGGGGGAGCCCAAAGAACGAGAGGAAAACTAGACATTATCATTTGCGGCATAAGGTTGAACCCTAAATCATTATAATCGCCCACATGGCAGAACGTTGGAAAAATACGTTCCATATTGGTTTCCTCCAATTCACAAGTAATCTCACTATTTTCCGCTCCTATCAATCTATGCACTTATTTCTAATATTATACTATATGACAAGCTACGTGACGTATTCGGAATAACGCCTAAATAAGACAATACAATATGTAGCAACCCATGTAGCAACGCCAACGATTTCCAGCGTGAAATAGCGGCACGCAGCGAACAAAGCACGAGGAATTGAACGCGGGGAGAACACCGGCGCACGCCGGTAGACAGCCTCAGCCGTATCCCGTATGCGCTACCCAAAAGAAACAAGAGAACGCCTCAAGCCACAATACAAGCGGCTTGAGGCGTTTTTGTAGGAACGCCCGTCAGCAGTCGAACACCGACCAGCAGATCTCGTTTCGCAACCGCTGATCCTCCAGGACGAGTTCGCGAATCGCATCGGGGAGCTGTTCGCGCTGCCAACGGCACTCGAGCCGGCCGGCGCTCTCACCCTCGCCTCCGGGGGCGGCCGCACGCGCGGCCTTGATCGCGTAGGCCGCAGCACCGAGCTCGTGTGCGGCGACATGCGCCACCGCTGCGGCCTGGCCGGCAGCAAATGCGGCGTGCCGAGCGGCTCCGCTCAGCACGCTTGCCGCAGCCTGGGCATGGCCAGCCGAATCGCGGGACTGAGACATCTTGATCTCGCCGCGCGCCCATGCCCGCGTCTGCTCGATCGCCTGGCGGGGCCGCGGGTCCGAGGGCTGCACCGACTCGAAGAGGTGCAGAACGTGCTCTGCGCACGCGGCCGCCCATAAAGCCAGGAGCCGGTGGTCGGAGTCCGTGAGCGTCCCCCCGCGGCGGATGGTGATGAAGCGGGAGTCGCGGTCTTTGGGGAGGATCATGGTTGCACCCGTCCTGTTGCATCTGCCCAACGGCTTGCGTTACCGGCGGCTGGGGAGAAACAGGCTCCAAAAACGCGCGCAGTCCCAGCCGTCCGGTATACGCTTTGTTAGCTGGCTCTTGTCCATAGATGTATTTTATCACTTTGTGAGGGAGCACAGCAAAAAGATACACAGTGTATTCTTATTACATACATACGGCATCAATGCAGTAGCAAAGGTATTCAAAGAGGTCAGGGACACTCAACACAAGGTAGCTGAATAAACTCTGACTGCCCTGGTACTCCTGTAGTCACCAGGGCGTTTCTATGCTATGATACGCCCATAATTCAGCAATATGCATGTATGTTATGGAGAGTGAGGAACACCGCGATGCCTCCACAGCCGATCACACACAACACCCTGTACTACGGCGACAATCTGAAAGTCTTGCGCGAATACATCCCCGGCGAGAGCGTAGACCTGATCTACCTCGACCCGCCGTTCAACTCCAATCGCAACTACAACGTGCTCTTCAAGGACGAGAGCGGCAGCGACAGCGAAGCGCAGATCACCGCCTTCGAGGACACCTGGCACTGGAACCACGCCGCCGAGCAGACCTACCATGACCTGGTGACAGACGCTCCAGATAACGTCTCCAAAATGATCGCCTCACTACGCGACTTCATCGGCAACAACCAGATGATGGCCTATCTCGTCATGATGGCCGCTCGCCTGGTGGAACTGCATCGCGTACTGAAACCGACAGGTAGCCTCTATCTCCATTGTGACCCTACGGCAAGCCATTATCTCAAGATCATTCTCGATACAATTTTTGGAGTCACTAATTATCGAGGCGAAATTGCCTGGAAACGGACGACGGCTCATAATGATCCGAAACGACCAGGACGTATTCATGATATTCTACTTTTTTATACGAAATCTACTGAATATACCTGGAACAAAGTTTTTACTACATATTCTGCTGAATATACAGCAAGCCATTATAGTAACATAGATAGCCACGGACGTAAGTATAGATTAGATAATTTGACAGCCCCAAATCATGGCTCAAAAGCCGGAATTTATGAGTGGCATGGACATTATCCACCTCCAGGGCGAATGTGGTCATTGACGCAAGATAAAATGGATGCCCTATTTGAGGCAGGGCGAATACATCTTACGCGAACGGGTAAACCTAGCTACATTCGATACCTTGATGAAATGTCCGGAGTTCCTTTGCAGGACGTGTGGGATGATATTCCACCGGTTAACTCACAAGCACAGGAACGACTTGGCTACCCAACCCAAAAGCCACTCTCGCTACTTGAACGCATCATCCAGGCCAGCAGCAACACCGACGACATTATTTTGGACCCGTTTTGTGGATGCGGCACGGCAATCGCCGCCGCGCAGAAGCTCGGTCGCAAGTGGATAGGCATCGACATCACGCACCTGAGCATTGCCCTTCAAAAATACCGCTTGCAGGAGATGTTTCCCGACGCCAAGTTCAAAGTAGTCGGCGAACCAGGAGACATTGGAGCGGCAAAGCAGCTTGCGCAGGATGACCGCTACCAGTTCCAATGGTGGGCGCTCTCGCTGGTGCGCGCCAAACCGCTCGGAGGCCAGGAAGGAAGCAGAAACGGTAAGAAGGGCAGCGACAAGGGCATAGACGGCGTAATTAACTTCATCGATGACGCCTACGACAAACCCAAGCGCGTGCTCATCCAGGTGAAATCCGGCCACGTCAAATCCGGCGATGTGCGCGACCTGGTGGGAACGGTTCAGCGAGAAAATGCCGCGATGGGTGTATTCATCACGCTGGAAGCACCCAGCAAGGATATGACGACCGAGGCCATCAGCGCCGGGTACTACCACTCGCCAGGCTGGAACCTCGACTATCCCAGGATACAGATACTCACCATCGCCGACTTGCTAAAGGGCGTGAAAGTACAGATGCCCATGCAGCACGGCACATTCAAGCAGGCGCAGAAGGTGAAGGGCGATATGGGAGCAGAGCAGGTTGAGTTGTTTGAGTAAGAAACGTCTTTCCGCTTTCTTATTGAACGTTCATCCAATCACTAGCGTATAATACGTTCAAATTCATCATTAACTCAGGAAATGAGACGAGGATGAACACGACACAGGTTCAACAGCACGAACCACCAGGGTACAAACGTAACACAAAGCGCAGACGTACCATCTGGCTACGTATCAGCGTCTTTGTCGCAGGTGTGCTAGTGATTGCCGGGCTAACTGTGTTCAACATCCTCAACGCGACTAACGGTGTGATCGCCTTTACCGCCTTTTCCGCATTTATGGCCCTCGTCTCCTATGCATCTCCACTTCCCTCCGACCCGCCAACCGAACCGGCGCTACCCCAGCCCATCCAGGTTGCAGTTACCGTTCAGTCGTCAGCGACACCAACAGCGACCAACACCAAATCCAAGCCAGGTCAGGAAACCAATTCCATCCTTTGGAACATACCTTACCTCCGCAATCCCTACTTCACCGGACGCGAGAGTATCTTGAAAACTTTACATGAGCATCTTACTGCCCGCCAAACCACTGCTCTCACCCAACGGCAAGCCATCAGCGGCTTGGGTGGTATCGGCAAAACGCAGATTGCTCTCGAGTATGCCTATCGCCATCGCGCAAGCGGCGACTACAGCGCCATCCTGTGGGTCAACGCCGACACGCGTGAGTCCATCATTGCCAGTTTTCAAGAACTGGCATCCCTGTTTGCTCTTTCAGAGATGCGGGAGACCGATCTGAACAAGGTCGCCCGTGCTGTCAAACGCTGGTTCGTGGAGCATGAAGGCTGGCTGTTGATCTTCGATAACGCCGACGACCTTCAGCTGGTCGAAGATTTCCTGCCCGCCAGCGATAGCGGCGCGCTGCTGCTCACCACGCGCCACCAGTCCCCAGGTGTACTCGCTCAGGCCATCGATATCAAACAAATGGAGCAACACGAAGGAACACTCCTGCTGCTGCGGCGCGCCAAACGGCTGCCCCAGGACGCCACGCTGGAACAGGCCAGCCCCGAGCAGCGCGCCCTGGCCGAGCAGATTGTACAGGAAATGGACGGTCTGCCACTCGCCATTGACCAGGCCGCCGCCTACATCGAGGAAACCCCCTGCTCGTTGGAGAGCTATCTCCAGGCCTACCGCAACAAGCGCATGGCACGCTTACAGGCGCGTGGGAACGACCCCTACAAGCACCACCCTATCGCCACCACCTGGTCACTCAACTTCGAGCAAGTTGAGCAGAACGATCATGCCGCAACCGATCTGCTGCACGTGCTGGCCTTCCTCGCCCCCGATGCGATCCCCGAAGACCTGCTGATGGCCGGAGCAAGCGCACTCGGCCCGCAGCTTGCAGGCATCGCAACAGACGCGACGCTGCTTGACCAGCCCATGCGCACGCTCAGTCGTTTTTCGCTGGTCAAGCGCACCCCTGATCTCCGTGTGCTCTCGATCCATCGCCTGGTGCAGGATGTCTTCAAAACACGGATGCCCAACGAGACGCGACGAACCTGGGCTGAGCGCACCGTGCGTGCCGTGAGTGAAGCGTTCCCCCACGTAGAATTCTCAACCTGGGAGACATGCGAACGCTACCTGCCTCATGCGCTGGCCTGTGCCACGCTGATTGAAGACGATGCCCTCGCCTTTCCTGAAGCAGCCAATCTGCTCAACCAGACTGCCTTCTACTTGTATGAACACGCGCAGTACGCCCAGGCCGAGCCGCTCTACCAGCGCGCCTTAGTCATCCGCGAGCAAGTCCTGGGCCAGAACCATCCCGACACCGCTCAAAGTCTCAACAACCTGGCAGGCCTCTACGACAGTCAAGGCCGCTACAGCGAGGCCGAGCCGCTCTACCAGCGTGCTCTGGCCATCTGCGAGCAGGCCCTGGGCCAGAACCATCCCGACACCGCTACCAGCCTCAACAACCTGGCAACCCTCTACGACAATCAAGGCCGCTACAGCGAGGCTGAACCACTCTACCGGCGCGCCCTGGCCATCTGCGAGCAAGCCATGGGCACTGACCATCCCCTCACGGCTACCAGCCTCGACAACCTGGCAACCCTCTACGAGAGTCAAGGCCGCTACAGCGAGGCCGAGCCGCTCTACCAGCGCGCCCTTGCCATCTACGAGCAAGCCCTGGGCACTGACCATCCCGACACCGCCACCAGCCTCAACAACCTGGCAGAACTCTACCGCAGTCAAGGCCGCTACAGCGAGGCCGAGCCGCTCTACCAGCGCGCCCTTGCCATCTGCGAGCAAGCCATGGGCCAGAACCATCCCGACACCGCCACCAGTCTCAACAACCTGGCAAATCTCTACCGCAGTCAAGGCCGCTACAGCGAGGCCGAGCCGCTCCACCAGCGCGCCCTTGCCATCTACGAGCAAGCCCTGGGCACTGACCATCCCCTCACGGCCACCAGCCTCAACAACCTGGCAGAGCTCTACCGCAGTCAAGGGCGCTACAGCGAGGCCGAGCCGCTCTTGAAGCGCGCCCTGGCCATCCGCGAGCAAGCCCTGGGCCAGAACCATCCCTCTACTGCTACCAACCTCAACAACCTGGCATTGCTCTACTTCAGTCAAGGCCGCTACAGCGAGGCCGAGCCGCTCTACCAGCGCGCCCTGGCCATCATTGAAAAAGGATTAGGTATCAACCATCCAACCACAAAAATTGTCCATGGAAACTACGAACGATTTTTAGCAGAAGCGAAAAAGAGGGAGAAGGGTCTGTAAGGGCAGCCACCATTGACAACCGGTAAAGTAAACGAGCATGAAGGTACTGTAGGGGCCGGTTTAGCGCGCCCACCGCCGATTATGCACATTGACGAAGGAATGCGGACATACGTCGTAGGGGCCGATTTATCGCGCCCAGCCAGCCCATTTATGGGCGCGAAAGGTGGCTTGCAACGCGAGTGGACAGGTCTGCTAACAACGTCTCGCGCCCATAAATGGGCTGGCTGAGCGCGGTAAACCGGCTCCTACGAGGGAGGGGATCGCCTGCCAACTGAAGCTTGACGATGGATGACGACACATGTCCGCATCACTTTGTCAATCACCATTATGGGCTGATGTGTACGGTAAACCGGCCCCTACTAGTCTGTCAAATGAAGCTTGACAGTCTAATACGATGACAGGAAAAGCGTCATTGGTAGGGATAAATGTCTGAAGGCGGACCGCTACCAGACAAAGAGCTGGAGAACATTCACCGCCGTGTCTCATCTTCAAAGAGACTGGTAGCATTCGCGTCATTTTGTTATGATACATAGTAAGATCAACGAGCGATCTTCATGGACAATCCTGGCAGTGGCTCAAGGGGTTGTCGTCTTATCTCATCTTGTGAAAGGGACGTAGTATGTATAAAAAGGTATTCGCGGGCATTCTTCTTTTCGCTATCCTCACAACGGCGCTGGCGGCCTGCGCGATCTACGACCAAAGCGGCACATCGGGACCCGCCGCTCATATGGGCAATGCCAACTTCACGGTCACGTCTATCACCATCACGAAGGGGTCGTCGCTGACACTGGTCGATGATGTGTCGGTCGAGCATATCATCCAGAATGGTTCCTGGGTGAGTGGCAAACAGGTCCCCAAAACGGAACCGGGCGCGCCAACGGTCAACATCACGTTCAACGGCGGCGATAGCGCCTCGGTCGGGCCATTCAATACTTCCGGCCAGTTCCAACTGTACTGCACCATACACCCGGGAATGAATCTGACCGTCATCGTACAATAGCGCAGCGATGGACATGAACAAATTGATTGGGTCTTTGTAGGGACGCGATTTATCGCGTCCATCATCCCGCGCATCGGCCTGTGATATGGACGCAATGAATTGCGCCCCTACCGGAATAATCCGTAGAACCTCTTCTTCGAGATCCTTCACAACAACACGCAGCGCCGAATCTTTCTTGCCCCTCGTTTATTCTCCATGACCGGCGTTCCCTAGTACTTTTTTGGCAGATCGAGGGGCGTCATTCGACAAAAACTGGTATGCATGGTATTCTTTCCAAAATTCATATGATATGACACGCTAAAAGGTAGCTCTGGCACAATGAAATTACAGCGCATGAAAGATAGATGGTCTGCTGCTCTCGCAGCGAAATTCGCGGGAATATTGCTCCTTTTCTCTTTTATGGCGCTGATTGTTGCCTGTGGCAGCTCGACGGCAAATCAGTCTTCACTTAACGGTCCCGTTGTGACGATCACGATCAGCTTTGGGCAATCAGGCGGCTCGCCGACCCCTACCTTGAAGGGCGACTATTGCGGCGGTTGGGCTACAGATACCACATTGGCCTATTCGACGAATGGCGTGGTCAATGTTTATGGCAAGTTCACACAACTGGATAAGAACAATAACCCCGTCGGAGTCGATGGTGCCACGGCAACCGCGACTATTCTCTGGCCCGACACCAGCACGCAGACAGAAACGCAGACCACCACCGCCGACGGGCTGGCCGTCTTTAGCATTCCCCTGAAGCCAAGCGCTATCGATCATATCGTGTTGATTCAGATGACCTTCACGAAAGGCACGCTGTCCTGCACCATCCCGCAGGCAGCATTCTTCACCGCGGTGCTCGTCTCGCCCACACCAAATGGCTCAAAGACACCCAAACCATCGCCGTCACCCAACGGCACGCAGACCCCGACCGGTTCACCTGGAGCATCACCGACCGTCAGTGGCACACCGACGATCGTGCCGACGATTCCCTTTCCGCAGCCTTCTCCAACCCCGACGAAGTAGATCACCGGCGCAATCTCCTGACACTTTTTGCCTCTAGCCGTGCTCTAATCATAATTGATGCTTGTTTTGCTAGAACCCGGAGGAACTGACCATGTTCGGTCAAAAACAGTGGACGCTCGGCCTGGCCACCAGCGTGTGTATTGCCAGCGTCGCGGCAACCAGCGGGGTCGTAGCCCTGGCGCACCGCTTTGTCGATGAACTTTCCAGCCCTCATAAACTGCCCTACACACCCGAGCAACTTGGTTGGAAATTGCCCGAACAGGAAGTCGAACCGCCGCTCGCCAACCAGCGCGCTGTTCTCTTTCGCACGAGCGATGGAAAACTGCTTCAAGGAGATTTCTGGGCGCAGCCTCACCCGGCTCCAACTGTCATCATCTGTCATGGATATCGCATCTCGCGCTCCATTTTACGGCCAGTCGGCGCGCTCGAATACAGACACGGCTATAACATCCTGCTGTTCGATTTCCGGGGCCATGGCGGAAGCGAAAGCGCTCCCACGGGCGGTGGGAACGTGGAGGTACGCGACCTGGAGGCGGCCATTGCCGTTGCCAGCCAGCAGCCCGAAACCATCGCAGGGAAAGTGATCCTGCACGGTTTCTCGATGGGGGCTGCCGTCGCGCTACTGACGCTTCCCCACCCTGATGTGATTGCAGTAATCGCCGATAGCCCTTACGCGCGCCTGGGCACCATCTTGCGCAGCCTGATTCGCTGGCAACTGAGCCAGATATGCGAGTCGTGGCATCCCTTGCTGCGTCCCCTGGGCCGCGTCGTTATGCCCCTGTCCTGGGTTACGGTAGCGGTCAGCACGCTTGATTTCCGCTTGCGCTTCGGCTACCGATTGATGGCCAACCCGGCGCGTCGCCTCAAACACTGGCATCGCCGGGCAACCGCTGCCAGGGGTATCGCGCTTCCCCCCATCTTGCTTATTCATGGCACAAGCGACGCCTATGTACCAATCAGCCATGCCCACCAGATAGTTACCCAGGCTCAGGCGCACCACATACCGCTTGAGACCTACTTCGCGGAAGGCTCAAAGCATGGTGATTGCTATGGCGACTATCCGCAGGAATATATCCACCGGCTTCGAAACTTCCTGGCGAAGCACCTGGGCGATGATTTTCCTCGTGAGTTACCGGCCTGATCGACGCGTATCCTGCCAGCTTGACGAGTCAAAAGCGGGTTTTACAGATAAAAACTTGAAAATTTCATTCAAAGTGGGCATAATAGCAGGAGAGAGAGTGTTTGACTTCAGCAGCAGGAAATGCATAATAGGCACGTGCGTCCATTTGCCACGCCAGACAAGCGAGGGAGCGAGATCATGGATGTATTCGAAGAGCAGGACTATACCACGACCGATGGCCTGGAGCGCCTGGCTCGCCATGTGAGCCGGCAGGACATACTGAACGGGAAGCGTTCGCGAAATACTGACGTACTGCCTCGTATCGATGAGGATACTTTAGCCGGGCGAACAAGCATCACCCCTCGCCAGTTCTCCCAACTGCGTGACGAAAACCGCCGTTTGCGACGCGAAATCGAGGAGCTCCAGCGCCGCGTAGTGCAGCATCGCCGCGGGGAGTCTCGCCTTGAGCAAGAAATCGAAATGACTCGTCAGGGGCACCAGCTTGAAGTCGAGCAGTACCAGACGAACCTGCGCGAGATGATGTACGAGTTGAATCAGAAGCAAGAGTCGCTGCAAGAGATGGAACAGCGCTACCAGGAACTCTATCATTCCTTCCACGATTCTGTCGAAGCGGAGGCTGGGAAGATGGTCGCGGAGGCTGCGCAAACGCTTGTGCTCTCACCCGAACATACGCCCCCCATCTTGCACGAAGTCATGAAGACCCTCGAATTTCAGGTGAAGCAGACTGAAGACCAGCACGTCGCGCAAATCATGGCATTGATGCGCCAGGTGCAGAGGAAAAACGAGCAGCTGGAACTCGAACTGTCACAGGAGCGTGAGAATATCGCGCTGGAACGCCAGCGGCTGCTCGTTCAGCAGCACAGCATCAGCGAACAGGGCAAACTGCGCCAGAAATACATCGAATTCGAGCTTGCGCGCACGCTTCACCGGCATCGTAACGCTCATAGCGAGCGGCGTGCTGGTGATCTTCGCGCTGTCAGAGCTGGCGCTGGCTGAATACTTCAAAGTTCCACTATACCTGGCCCTGTTCACACCCATCATCTTCCTGGTGATAGTGGCCTTCGTACTCGCGCGCGCCAGCTCGAATCCCGGGCGGCCTCCAAGCAAACCCACAAAACCCGCTGAGCAAAAAAAGCCGGTATAACGCGCTATCTACGCAGGTTGCTGATTGTGCGAATGATTTTGCGATTGCTGGCAATGGCTGAGCTTTCCAGGTATGCCTCGAAGACGCTCTGCTGGATGCCGGTATTCATGGTCGGGTAGGCATGGATAGTATTCAAGATGTCGTTCAGGGTCAGGTTATGCTGCATGGCAAGCGATAGCTCGCCGAGCATCTCGCCTGCACGAGCGCCCACCATGTGCGCGCCAACGATTTCGTCCTTCTTGCCCGCCAGCACGAGCTTGATGAAGCCGACCGTCTCGCCCTCGGCCTGCGCGCGGTCGATCTCGGCCCACGGAAATTTGACGATACGCACCTGTTTATGCTGCTTTTCTGCCTCTTCAGGCGTTAGACCAACACGTGCGGCCTCCGGGTCGGTGAAGGTACACCAGGGGACGACGCGATAATCGACCTTCTTCCTGGCGACCGGAACCAGGGCATTGCGCACCGCGACCCCCGCCTGGTACGCGGCGACATGCGTGAAAAGATAGCCGCCGATGACATCTCCAATCGCCAGCACATTCGACGCGCTGGTTTGAAGGTACTCATCGACCTTGATGCCTTTGCTATCGTACTTGATACCCGCTGCCTCAAGATCGAGTCCGCCCACGTTCGGCTGTCGCCCCAGCGCCAGCACGATTTCGTCGGCCTCGAAATTCAGCAGTTGATCGCCCTGTCTGGCCGCCACCACCTTTCTTTGCCCGTTGCGGCTGGCTCTGATGAATCTTGCATGAGTGATGATCTGGATGCCCTCAGACTCCAGTACGTCCGCCACCGTCTGCGACACCTCCTGGTCTTCTCTGGGCAGAATGCGGTCGCGCCCCTGGATGATTGTCACCTTCGTGCCCAACCGCCCGAACGCCTGGCCAAGCTCGACGCCGATGGGGCCGCCTCCCACGATGACAATCGAAGCAGGTAAATTCAACAGGTCAAAGACACCCTCGTTGGTCAGGTAGCCCGTCTCGGACAAGCCCTCAATGCTGGGAACAGCGGGGTGCGACCCGGTAGCAATGAGCGTATTGCGGCTGGTGAAGCTTTCGCCATTCAATTCCAACCCGGTCGGCGACTTGAAGACAAGCCTGCCAAACTTGACCGTGACGCCCTCGCTATAGACGCCCTCGGCCTCGGAAACGCGCTGGATGACACCCTGCACATAGCTCGATACCTTCGCCATATCCACACCGAGATTGGCGGGCATCAGCCCAAACCTGGCCGCCTCTTTCGCTTCATGCACGACATGTGCCACGTGGATCAGGCTTTTGCTCGGTACGCAGCCGTAGTTCAGGCAGTCACCTCCCAGCCGTTCTTTATCGACTAGCAAGACATTCGCGCCCAGCGCGGCTGCCGTACGCGCGGCAGTCAATCCACCCGAACCTCCACCGATAATAGTCATATCATACCGTACCATTGTATTCCTCATGATGAAGTTCCACGTTCTACTAGTATAAGCGGTTACCATCCAGAATGGCACAGCCATTCTAAGATACCGGCTATCATTTGTCTAGCGATAGCTACGAAGCGGCATGTTGTTTAGATCAGGTAATTCGCCGAAAAGAGGTGAAGAACCACCAGCATCGGAAGGCTATACGTACTACTTAGCCAGTACATAGTATGTACGGATACGACAGATTGCGGTATACTCATGTGCAAATGGAAGCAAGTAATTATTGAGGAGTGTTTTGATGACACAACAAATAAAGCCTGATACGACTCAGACGCATCACACGATCTGGCAAGACGGTCAGCTACCCGAACCGTGCGCGGTGGTGATCTTCGGCGCGACGGGCGACCTGACGCAGCGCAAGCTGCTGCCAACCCTGGCGCATCTTTCCGCCGAACACCCACTGCCCCAGAGCTTCTGCGTGGTGGCCTTTGCGCGCCGCCCAATGGACGACGAGCAGTGGCGCGCAATGGCCATCAACTCGATCAAACAGTTTACGCCAGCGGACGATCCGTTAGATGATAAACAACTCAAAGCTTTCGCGCAAAAACTGTACTATTGCCAATCAGACTTCGACGACCGCAACGGCTATACGAAACTGGCTGACCTGCTTGAGCGCCTGGACGAAGAACAGGGGACACAGTGCAATCGCCTGTACTACCTGGCGACACCTCCGACGCTCGACTCTGAAATCATACACCAGCTTGGCGGCTCCGGCCTGGCTCGCCCGCAGCATAACAACGGCGACGAGGAATGCTGGACGCGCATCGTCATCGAAAAGCCCTTTGGCCGCGACCTGGCATCAGCCCAGAAGTTGAACCGGGAACTTGCGCGGGTCTTCCGTGAAAATCAGATCTATCGCATTGACCACTATATGGGCAAAGAGACGGTGCAGAACATCCTGGCATTTCGCTTCTCCAACGGTATCTTCGAGCCGCTCTGGAACCAGAAATACATCGATCACGTGCAGATCGTCGTTGCCGAAAGCCTGGGCATCGGCTCGCGTGCGGAATATTACGAGGAGTCGGGTGCGATCCGCGATATGGTGCAGAACCATATCATGCAGGTACTTTGCCTGACGGCCATGGAGCCGCCCGTTGCATTCGACGCGGACGCCATTCGTGACGAAAAGGTCAAGGTCATGCGCGCCATCCCGATGCTCACGCCGGAGCAGGTGGCAACCGACACAGTGCGCGGGCAGTATACGGCGGGTGTCGTCGATGGCCAACCAATGCCCGGGTACAAAGAGGAGAAGGGTGTTGCGCCCAACTCGACGACGGAGACGTATGTCGCCCTTAAGTTGTTCATCGAGAACTGGCGCTGGGCCGACGTGCCGTTCTATATCCGCACCGGTAAGGAACTCCCTTCGCGCAGCACCGAGGTAACAATCCAGTTCAAGCGCGTGCCGCACCAGCTCTATAAACCATCGGAGACGAAGGGGCTGGTTCCTAATCGCCTGACGGTCAGGATACAGCCAGACGAGGGCATCACGCTCAAATTCGGCGCGAAGGTCCCCGGGGCAGCGCGCCAGCTTAGCTCAGTTGACATGGACTTCTCCTATGCCAAAGCCTTTGGCGTGACATCGCCGGAAGCCTACGAGCGCCTGCTGGCCGACGCCATGCTTGGCGACTCCACGCTATTCATTCGCCGCGACGAAGTTGAGACGTCCTGGCGCATCATCGATAGCATCATCGACGGCTGGACGAAGATGCCTGCTGACGCACTCTTTCCCTACGTGGCAGGAACGTGGGGGCCACCAGAGGCCAGCGACCTGATCGAGCGTGACGGGCGTGAGTGGGACAACCCGTAAGTTAGCTCTGCTGTATGATACAATGACTTCACAAACAAGCATCCATAGAAGGAGAATTGGCAGCTTTGAGTTCAACACCACTCTTACCTGGCATTGCCCAGCAAACCATTACAACCGGGCGGCTTCGTATAGCATACCTTGAGGCAGGCTCGGGAAGTATTCCCGTGGTTCTGGTGCATGGCAACTGCTCGTCATCGTCGTTCTTCCAGGAATTTATGCAAGTCCTGGCGACCTATGGTCGCTATCATGTCTATGCACCCGACATGCGCGGCTATGGCGATAGCGACACGCGTCCTGTGGACGCGACTCGCGGCGTGAGCGACTTCTCGGATGACCTGGACGCCTTCGCCCAGGCGCTGCATCTCCCAGCGTTCCATCTACTCGGCTGGTCGCTCGGCGGGAACGTCGTGATGCAGTATGCCATCGATCATCCCGGAAGTCTGCGCTCGCTGACGCTGGAATTGCCAGGTTCGCCCTTCGGTTTCGGCGGCACGAAAGATGCGACCGGCACACCTACCTGGGACGACTTCGCTGGCAGCGGCGGCGGCACTGCCAACCCTGAATTCGTGAAGTTACTCGCCGTAGGGGATCGCGGAGACAGCCCGGTTTCTCCGCGCGCAACGTTGAATAATTTCTACCTGAAACCGACCTACAAACTCGACCCCGACCGCGAAGAGCGCTATCTAAGCGCGCTGCTGACGACAAAAGTTGGTGACGGCAATTATCCCGGCGATATGACCCCTTCCGGCAACTGGCCGAACGTCGCGCCGGGAGTGCTGGGAGTGAACAACGCCCTCTCGCCCAAATATCTGAACCAGGATGATTTCGCAACCATCGGCGAGAAATCACCTTTGCTCTGGATTTATGGCAGCGATGATCAGATCGTTTCCGATACATCACTCTTCGACTTCGGCTTTCTTGGGCAACTCGGCGCGGTTCCTGGCTGGCCTGGCGCGCAACTCTACCCGCCGCAGCCGATGAAGACGCAGGTGCGCTATGTGCTGGCGAACTATCAAGCCAACGGAGGAGTTTACCAGGAAGCTGAACTGTCAGACTGCGGGCATTCTCCGCACATCGAGAAGCAGGACGAGGTACTGCACATCTTCACGACATTCATCGACGCTTTGTAAAAGTGGCTTCTTTTGTCTGTAGGGGCAACCCTGGTGGTCGCCCCTACACATGTGTTTATCCTAGCAGCTCTTCCATCTGCTTGAGGTATGAGTCGAACAACTGGCAGGCCAGGCGCACCGGCTCAGGCGAGGTCATGTCGACTCCGGCTTTTTTCAGAAGCTCGATGCTGTAATCAGATGAGCCGGAGGAGAGGAAGTTGAGGTAGCGGTCAACGGCTGGCTGGCCTTCGCTCAGAATTTGCTGCACCAGGGCGCTCGCGGCTGAGATGCCCGTCGCGTACTGGTAGACGTAGAAGCTGCTGTAGAAGTGTGGGATGCGCGCCCACTCCACGCCGACCAGCTCGTCAACGGTCGCTACGCCGCCGTAGAACTTCTTGTTGAGGGCATAGTACATTTCGCTCAGCGAATCAGCTGTGAGCGGCTCACCCGCTTCGGCATTGCTGTGCATGACGTGCTCAAACTCAGCGAACATGGTCTGGCGATAGAGCGTACCACGCAAATCTTCCAGCGCGTGGTTGAGCAGCGCCAGGCGCACCTGCCGGTCGGTCGTCGTTCTGAGCAGATAGTCGGTCAGCAAACCCTCGTTGAGTGTCGAGGCGACCTCCGCGACGAAGATGGTGTAATCGCCATACTGGAACGGCTGCTTCGTGCGCGTGAAGAAAGAATGCATCGAGTGTCCAAGCTCGTGCGCCAGCGTAAACATGCTCTCGCGCTTATCCTGGTAGTTCAGCAGGATGAAAGGATGCGTTGCGTAGGCTCCGCCGCTATACGCGCCACTACGCTTACCGGGCGTCTCGTAGACATCGATCCAGCGTTCATTGAAAGCTTTTTTGAGCGTGTCTTGATAACGCTCGCCGAGAGGGGCAAGGGCTGCCAGCACCGTCTCGCGCGCCCGGCTGTAGCTCACCTCGTCGGTGGTCTCCTCGACTATCGGCACGTACAAATCATACATGTGCAGTTCATCGAGACCGAGGATGCGCTTGCGCAGCGCCATGTAGCGATTGAGGACAGGGATATATTCGCTGACGCTGGCGATCAGGTTATCGTAGACGCTGATGGGAATGTTATAGCGGGACAACGCGCGTTCGCGGTTGGATGTATACCCCCGCTGGCGCGTGAAGAAACTGTCCGATTTCACATGGGTCGAGAGCGTTGCAGCGATAGTATTGCGCTGCTTTAGAAAGGTATCATGCATACCTTCGAAGGCAGCCTGGCGCACTGACCGGTTCTCGCTGCGAATGTAGACCAGGTAGTTGCCGTTGCTCAACTGAACGTCGTTGCCATCCTCGTCCTGGATGATAGGCAGGCGCAAATCGGCGTTATCGATCATGGAGAAGATGGAGTCCGGCCCCTCTGCCATCTCGCCGGTGGAAGCCAGCACCGCCTCGACCTCAGCCGAGCGGACGTGAGGCCGCACGCGGTTCAGGTCATCCAATTGCTGGCGATAGAGCTGCAAACCGGGAGCCTCCCGTATAAAACGGTCGAGCGTATCTTGCGGTAGTGCCAGGATTTCCGGCTCGATGTAGGAAATGGCGGTCGAGAGCCGCACATAGAGCTGCATGGCGCGATCGTACATGCCCTGGAATTTGCTCTGCGTCGTATCCTCATCGCGGTGCATGGCAGCGTAAACGAACAGTTTCTCCATCTGCTCGAGCGCTTCGTCGCGTTTGCGCAGCAGCTGCAGGAATGCCTGCCCGCTCTGTGACAGGGTTCCCTGCAACGCTTCCAGTTCGGGAATATAATGCTGCAACGCCTGGTAGCCCTGCTCCCAGTCGGAATCGGTTGAGAAGATACTCTCCAGGTTCCAGGTAAATTCTTTCGGTATATCGCTGCGCTTCGTCATCGTCACCAATGTATTACTGTCTCCTTCAAACCAAATTACGGCCAGGTTGTGTGCTGGTTGCAATTAGCGGGCGAGTGGCTAGCGCCTGAATTGCACATTGAGGCCAGGGTGTGTATTTTTATCTGGCCTTATTGTACCACGAAAATACAGAAATTCCACCCTTAGTCATTTGTAGTGTTCATCAGCAGCCAAGCGCGAGGCCGTCGCAGCGTGGATCAGCAGCCCCGGCCAAGACACGCGTGTCGGGGTCTATCAGGATGGCTTGCGCGTGTCCCATACCGTCCCCGAAGGATTCTTCCAGCACGACCCGATGGCCCAGCAGTTCTAGCAGGAGCGGGATACCGCCGGGGAAGCGCCGCTCCAGGATGGCAACCTCCGCGATATCGTTGCGCGTATGCTCGCCGACGCCGCGCTGTCCCGGCAGGTGATCGGCGCGGCTGCCGGGTGTTCCGACGTGCATTCCGACATGCATGCGCCCGCTGCGCCAGCGTGGAGCGGCCACAGCCTGTTGCGGGTTCAGGCCGAAGTCGAGCATGTCCGTCAGCAGTTGCACATGCACCTGGGGCTGCGCATCGCCGCCCATCGTACCTAGCGCCAGGTACGGCTGCCCATCGCGCAGCACCATCGCGGGAGTGAGCGTATGCATGGTGCGCTTGCCAGGCTGCAAGTAGTTGACGTGGTGCGGATCGAGCGAGAAGTACGCGCCCCGGTTATGCAGCATTACGCCGCTATCTCCCCCCACGACGCCGCTGCCGAAGCCCATGTAGAGGCTCTGAATGAGCGAGACCACGTTTCCTTCCGCGTCGGCGGTACAGAGATACATCGTGTCGCCATCCCGCTCCAGGCCAGCCACCACTCTTGTCGCAGCCTTGCGCATATCGATACGCTCGCGCTGTTGCGCCGCGTAGTCTTTGCTGAGCAGTCGCTCAAGCGGGATATCGACAAAGGCAGGGTCGGAGATATACTGGTCGCGGTCGGCGAAGGCCAGTTTCTTCGCTTCCAGCATCACATGCAACAGCTCCGGCGATTGATAGCCGAGCGAGCGCACGTTGTAGCCTTCGAGGATGTTGAGCATTTCGAGCGCGGCGATGCCCTGCGTGTTGGGCGGGAACTCGAAGACATCGTAGCCGCGATAGTTCACCGAGATCGGTTCGACCCAGTCGGAGTGATGCTGCCGCATATCCTCCATGCTCAAGACGCCGCCGCTCTGCTGCACATATCCGGTGATGCTGCGCGCGACGGGGCCGCTATAGAAGGCGTCGCGTCCCTCTTTTGCCAGCAAGCGATAGGTGCGCGCCAGGTTGGGCTGGCGCAGCACCTCGCCCGCGCGCGGCGGGCAATTGCCGGGCAGGTAGACGCCCGCGCTGGCCTCCCATCGCTTGAGGATCGGCTCAGCAGCTCTCGTCAGCCAGCCGTTCAGCTTGGCCGTGACCGGTACTCCATCCTCTGCGTAGCCGATAGCGGGCGCGAAGACCTGCTCCGGCGAGAGCCTGCCGAAACGATGCAGCGCCTCGAACCAGCCATCGACCGCGCCCGGAACGTTGATCGAGAGCGGGCCGCGCTCGGGAATGCGCTCCATACCCTGCGCGGCGAAGAGTTCGGGCGTCATGCCCCGCGGCGCGCGACCGCTGCCGTTCAGGGCATAGAGCTTGCGCGTCTTCGCATCCCAGATCAGCATGAATATGTCGCCGCCAGCCGAACAGGTGGAGGGATAGACGACCGTCATAGTGATGTTAGCGGCAAGCGCAGCATCGATGGCGTTGCCACCGCGCATAAGCGTCTGCACGCCCGCCTGAGTCGCAAAATAGTTGGCACAGGCCACCATACCTTGCGTGGCATATACCGGCTGGTCGGATTGCATAGCAGGGCACTCCCTTCTTCTTATGACTTTTTGAGCTGGCTCTCCGCCAGTTCTTTGACGCGCTGCACGGCATCTCGATGGCAGATCAGCGTTTTGTCTTCCATCTCTACCACGATAACGTCTTCGAGGCCAATGGTGAAGACCTGGCGCTGCGTGTTGTTGTAGATGAAGATATTGCGGCTGCCCAGGCCCACATGCGAGCCGACTGCACGCACGCCCATTTCGTCGGCGTCGAAGAGCGATGCGTATTGCTCCCAGTTGCCTACGTCATTCCAATCAATGTTTACCGGGATGACAACCAGGCTCTTCGTCTTCTCTAGCACGCCGTAGTCGATTGAGATGGTTTGCAGCGCCGGCCAGAGTTCATCGAAGGTGGAGCGTTCCTGAGGCGTACCCATCGCATCGACCATTGTCTCGATCTTGCGCATCAGTTCGGGAAGGTGCTGGCGAAGCTCCGCCAGGATGGTCTCGACCTTCCAGATGAACATACCACTATTCCAGACATACTGCCCGTCTTGCAGGTAGCTTTGCGCCGTGGCGAGATTGGGCTTCTCCACGAAGCGTTCGGCTCGATAGGCATGGTGGTCAAAGCCGTCTGTCACCTCCGTCGCGTAACGAATGTAGCCATAACCCGTCTCAGGCGCGGTCGGCTGGATGCCCAGCGTCACCAGGTAGTCCTGCACTGCCAGCTGCGCCGCCAACCGCAGCGCCTGGTTGAAGGCGTCAACGTTGCGTATGACGTGATCGGCGGTCACGACGGCCATGATCGCCTGCGGGTCTTCGCGCGCGATGGTGGCTGCCGCCCAGCCAATCGCGGCGGAGGTGTTGCGCCCGACCGGTTCGCCGAGAATGTGCGACTGCGGCACGCTGGGCAGGTGCTCATGCACCAGTTCGGCCATACTGCGGCCTGTCACGACCCAGCAATGCTCAGGCGCGACCAGCGGCAGCACGCGCGCCAGCGATTCCTGGATCATGCTGCGCCCGTTAGGAAGCGGCAAGAACTGCTTGGGAAACGACGGCGTACTGAGCGGCCAGAGGCGCGTTCCGCTGCCCCCGGCCAGGATTACAGCGTTGAGATGCTTCATAACTACCTGACATCCTTATCTTTTGCAAAGTTGAGTACCGGCATAGATATTGCCTTGAACTGAAAGTGTATGCGAGAATTGTATAGAGATCAGAGCGATGTGTCAATTATCTATTCGCTCCAGAAGAAAGTAGGGGCGCAATGCATTGCGACCACCGCCGAAAATGAAAATTCCTGAGCAAGCCCGGCCATGTCATTCGGAGCGCAGCGAAGAATCTCATGTGAGGCGTCTGGAGATTCTTCGCTGCGCTCCGAATGACACCTGGCCGATGTTCTTCGATAATGTTCATTATCGGCAGTCATCATATCAGCAACGCACGAAGGAGGTTATGGATGAAAGAGTATCGTCTGGCTGTCATGCCAGGAGATGGCATCGGGCCGGCGGTCATTGCCGAAAGCGTACAAACACTCACGGCCCTGGCAGACATACATGGCGGTTTGCGCTTCGACATCCAGCAGTTTGATTGGGGGACGGAACGCTACCTGCGCGAAGGCGCACTGATGCCAACCGATGGACTCACATTGCTTGAGCGAGAGGGATTTGATTGCATCCTGCTGGGTCCCGTTGGCGACCCGCGCGTACCCGACCACATCACGCTGTGGGGGTTGGTGCTTCCCATCCGCCAGGCGTTTGATCAATATGTCAACCTTCGGCCAACTCGCCTCCTGCCGGGCGTCAGCAGTCCACTGGCAAGCAAACAGGCCGGGTTGATTGATATTGTGTGTGTTCGTGAAAATACGGAAGGCGAATACGCCGGAGTAGGAGGGCGCGTACATCAGGGTGCAGAGGAAGAGGTCGCAATCCAATCGATCGTCTTCACGCGTAAGGGGACAGAGCGCATTATACGCTACGCCTTCGAGTATGCGCGAAAGCACGGGCGCAGGAAAGTCACCAGCGCCACTAAATCCAACAGTATGCAATACAATATGGTCTTCTGGGACGACGTGTTCAGACTTGTAGCGGATGAATACCCGGATATCGCGCATGAACAGCAGCTTATCGACTCACTTTCCGCGCGCTTTGTCTCGCGACCAGAGAGCCTTGACGTCATCGTGGCCTCAAACCTCTTCGGAGATATCCTCACCGACCTGGGCGCGGCAGTCACCGGCAGTCTCGGCCTGGCACCGAGCGCGAATCTTAATCCAGAACGCCGCTTTCCCAGCCTGTTCCAGGCCATTCACGGTTCCGCGCCTGACATTGTCGGCAAAGGCATTGCGAACCCCATCGCCTCTATCTGGTCGGGACAGCTCATGCTCGACTTTCTTGGAGAGCACGAAGCAGCAGCGATACTCATGCGAGCCATCGCGGAGACCCTGGCAGGCGGACAGGCGCTAACGCCCGATCTTGGAGGGACGGCGACAACCCGGCAACTGGGCGACGCCATCCGCGCCCAGATGCGCAGTGGTTCCTCCGCCAGCAGGAATCCGTAGGGCTTGAATGCTCTTGAGTGCGGCATCAGGCGTACTCAGGAACCTTGCCACCTGCTGTAGGACACGCTACAATGCAACAGCACGCTTAGTGCTTGTTAAAACATAACTGTTCGCGCTTCTGGCAAAAGATGAATTTTCACGACCAGGTCCGGTTCTGTCATCCTTCGCTGCGCTCAGGATCTGTCTCGCCGTGTACCGAGATCCTTCGCTGCGCTCAGGATGACAGGACGGGGAGTGGTTGTTCGAGTTCATATATCGCTAGCCCTTGCTTGAAGGCCGAAAATTATTTTTTAACGACTACTTCGTGTACGCGGTTGAGACATAATGGTGAAGGATGGTTCATGTTTCGCAAATTGACGGCTCTCGAAATCGCTGAGGGGGCGCTGCTGGCGGATGTTGGAGTGATTTTCCAACTACTCGCGTTGTATTTGCCGATTGGGAAATCGATCTTTCAGGTACTTACGCCCATCGTCTTCGCCATCATCGTGCTGCGCCGGGGTTTTTACGTCGGGTTGATGAGCCTGGTTGTGGCGCTCTTCACGATCGGCATTCTCAGCGGGCCTGGCAAACTGCCCCTCATGCTACTGGAAGCGGGCGCTGGTCTCTACCTGGGTCTGATGATGCGCCGCCGCACGAACCATTTCATTATCATTGTAGTCGGGGCGTTCAGCGGAACGCTCGCCACTTATATGCTGCTGATCGGTACCGACCTGTTGCTCGGTATCCCGCTGCTCGACCTGCTCAAAGGTCTCCAGCTTACTGTCAACCAGGGCATAAGGCTGCTCGGCGTGCTGGCCACCAGCGTTGGACTTGGCCCCTGGTGGCAGCACAACCTCTTCCCGTTCGTCCAGTCCCTTGCGACACTGGCCTTCACCTACTGGTGGATCGCCTACTACCTGCTGACCTGGGCCTTCATCCTACCCGTCGTGATCGTCGTGTACTACCTCACCAACCTGTTCGTGCGTATGCTCGGCTACGATGTGCGTCCATTTCCGGGAGGCTGGATCGAGGCGTTGCTCTACGGAATATTGCGCGCCCTGACGCGGCGTTTGCCCCGCCGGGGCATCGGCAAGCACTGGGCTGCAGAAACCCTGCGGCGTGAAGTACGCAGGCTGGGCATAGCGAGGCAGCGAGCAAAGCCATGACGCATCATCCATTGATCGATATCCAGCACGTCAGCTACAGCTACCCCGTCTCGCGTGGACAGGGCAGACTGAGCGACGTGGCAACGCCCATGCTGGCTCTTCATGACATCAGCCTGCGTATAGAGCAAGGGGAATACGTGGCGTTGCTCGGCCACAACGGCAGCGGCAAATCCACGCTGGCACGACACTGTAACGCGCTGCTGCTGCCCGACGAGGGTCACGTGCTCGTAGCGGTGCATGATATGACTGATACCATAGATACCATAGATATAGCTCATAGGCGCGCCATACGCGAGACGGTCGGCATGATCTTCCAGAATCCCGACAACCAGATCATCGCCACCGTCGTCGAAGATGACGTGGCCTGGGCGCTGACCGTGCGCGGGCTGCCCGCCGCGCTCATCCGCGAGCGCGTCGAGGAAGCGATGCAGGCCGTCGGCATCGCGCACCTGCGCGGGCGACCGCCCAGCACGCTCTCCGGCGGCCAGCGCCAGCGGCTGGCCATCGCGGGCGTCCTGGCTCTGCG
The DNA here is from genome assembly GCA_963731975.1 of uncultured Chloroflexia bacterium. Taxonomy (GTDB): domain Bacteria; phylum Chloroflexota; class Ktedonobacteria; order Ktedonobacterales; family Ktedonobacteraceae; genus CAVSXS01. Next base: position 1,651,373 of record CAVSXS010000001.1, read on the forward strand.
TCCGCGGTGCATCATCGCCGACGAGGCCACAGCACAGCTCGATCCGCTTTCGCGCCAGGAGATCGTGAACCTGCTGCATCGCCTCAACGAGAACTTCGGCCTGACCATCCTGCACGTGACACACCTGCTCGAAGAGGCGGCCCTGGCACAGCGCATCGTCATCATGCAGCAGGGAACCATCGTCATGCAGGGTACACCGGCAGAAATCTTCGCCGACCTGGATCGCTTGCGCCAACTGAAGCTCATCATACCGGAACCGATTGAGCTGGCGGCGCGCTTGCGGCAATCGGGCATTCCGCTCTCACCTGAGGCGCTGACGGTCGAAGCCATCGCGCGGGAGCTAACGCAGTGAGCAACGCTATCATCGCCGTACAACACCTGTCGCACATCTACGCTGCCAGGGGCGACAATCCTTTGCGCAAAATAGCGCTGGACGATGTCAGCCTGGAAATCGAGCGAGGCAGTTGCGTCGCCATCATAGGAGTGACCGGATCGGGCAAATCAACGCTGGTGCAGCACTTCAACGGCCTGCTCCGCCCTACCGAGGGCAAAGTAATCGTGCATGGTATCGATACCGCCGACAAATCGCAGGACATCACGAAACTGCGGCGACACGTTGGTATGCTCTTCCAGTTCCCGGAAGCGCAGCTGTTCGAACGCACGGTCTATGCCGATGTCGCCTTCGGGCCAAAACGCCTGCGACTTGGTAGGCACGAAGTGCGCGCGCGCGTGCTAAGTTCGCTCGACATGGTCGGCCTGCCGCACGAGACCTTCGCACGGAAGAATCCCTTCGAGCTAAGCGGCGGGCAAAAGCGGCGCGTAGCCCTGGCGGGCGTGCTCGCCATGTCGCCATCGATCCTGGTTTTGGACGAACCTACCGTGGGACTCGATGCCGAGGGGCGTGACGAATTTTACTCTTACCTCGCACGCATCAGGCAGGAGCAGCAAGTAACAATCGTGCTCGTCTCGCACGACATGGCCGAGGTAGCAGCACTGGCCGACCACCTCTTTGTGTTCAGTGATGGTCAGCTTGTCATGCAGGGCGCGCCGCGCAGTATCTTCACGCAGGGAGAAGCGCTGCGTGAATTCGGCCTGGTCGCGCCGCCCCTCAGCGAACTACTCTCTCTATTGCGTCAACGCGGGATGGACATTCCCGCAGACGTGTTCACGCTCGACGAGGCGGTAGCGTTGTTGCAGGATAGGAACAAGATTCCTGGAAAGGGGATGTGAGCGGTGATTCAAGCTATTCCTTTAGGTACATATTATCCCGGCAAGAGCTTCATGCATCGCCTGCAGGCCAGGACAAAGCTGCTGCTGATCTTCTGGCTCGCCATCTTTCTGACTATCGCCAATCACCGCGTCTGGCACTTCGCGCCATACATCCTCGCCGCGCTGCTGCTGTTCGCGGCGATTGCCCTTTCCGGCATCTCGGTGGGATATATGTGGCGGCGCCTGCGATTGCTGGTCCTCTTTTCGCTGATTGGCATCATTCCGGCCATCTTCTTCTCCAGCGCCTCAGATACCACAAGGCTGAGTACGCTTGGGCCTTTGCTCGTCTCCTACGGCATTCTGCGCATGTTCATCGCGCTCTACGGCCTGATACTGCTCTACTTTGTCCTGGCCTGGCTGCTGCCACTCCCAGGGCGCCGGTCGCGCTGGTTCAGGCGCGTGCGCGTGCTACTCATTCTCCTCACATTCGTAGCCGTTGCGTTTATGTGGGTGACACGCAGGCAGCCATCATCTGCCTCCCTCCCGTTAGGGCCGCTGATCCTCACCTACGAAGGCATCTGGCTGATCTTCTCGCTCTTCGTGGTCTTCCTGACGCTCTTCTCCTTTTCGATGATCCTGACTATGACAACCAGCCCCATCGCGCTGATCGAGGGACTGACGCGACTGCTCGCGCCGCTGCGCTGGCTGCGACTGCCCGTCGATGACTTCGCTATGATGACGCTGATTGCCTTGCGTTTCATCCCGACACTGCTGGAAGAGATGGAGCTGCTCGTCAAAGCGCAGACCTCGCGCGGAGCGGACCTCATGCATGGCAATCTGCGCGAACGCCTGCAAAGCCTCGCGGCGCTGTTCATCCCCTTCATTTCGGCCACGCTGCGGCGCGCCTCCGACCTGGCAACGGCGCTTGAGGCGCGTGGTTACGAAATACAGGGTCGGCAGACCCTACTGCACGAGACAGCATTGAGGCGTGATGACTACCTGGTACTGTTCACAGTTGCTATAATTACCACCGGCGCGTTACTACTATAGTAGGCAGTAAAGGCAATCTATGGTATGATAGTGGTCAAAATTTGGAAATGCGCGCTATGCTTATCCATCATCTAAAGCATTCTATGACGTAAGAAGAACTGAGCGATACGTTGGGCAACGAAGGACAGCAACCACCTCTGCCACCGCAGGGACCACAACAACCGGCCTATTCTGGCTGGCAATACGACCAGGATCAGAGCGATGCGACGTTGCTTAAACCGCCTGTTCCGCCTTCTCACCTCGCCTATCAGCAGCCTCAACAGCCTCAGCAGCCTCAACAGCCTCAACAGCCTCAGCAGCCTCAACAGCCTCAACAGCCTCAGCAGCCTCAACAGCCTCAGCAGCCACCTCTGGGGCATGCTCCTTTGCAGCCAGCACCACCAACGCAGCCGGCACTCCCGCCGCGCTATGCTCAGCCAGTGCAAGATATGGGCACGTCGTTGGGGTACGGACAGGGCATGGAGTACCAGTATTTCAACGCGCCGCAGCCGTCGCAGCCCTTGCCACAATTGCGGCAGGCGCGCTTGCAGCAACTGCGGGAAGAGCGGATGCGCCGCCAGCAACAGCGCATCGGGCGAGATTTCACCGGGATGCTCAAGAATCGCTTGCGTTCTGCATCCGAGCGCAATGCATCATCAACATCGCCGGAGACGCCGCCCGCCGATCAAGGGTACCCCGTCAATCGGACAGCGCTGCCGCAGCAGCCGCCTGAGGCAGGCCACAATATAGCTCAGATGCAGGTGGAGATGTCGCCTTCGTTCTTGCCGCCGGTCGAGATGTCGCCCAGCCTGCGGCGTTCGGCAAACATGCCGCCGATGCTACAAAACAGCCCTGCCGCGCTCCCTGCGCGCGGTATGGATGGCCTGACACCCGCCGGATATGGTACACAGGATACGGGCATGATCCAGAAGGCACGCATCGGACGCGCCACGATGATCCTGACCGGCGCGTTCATCGCCAGCCGTATCCTCGGCCTGCTGCGCACGTCAATGTTCGCCTACGTTTTCGGCACATCCGCCACGTCCGATGCCTTTTTGCAGGCATTTCTGGTGCCCGACCTGATCTTCAACATTGTGGCCGGCGGCGCGCTCAGTTCGGCCTTCATACCCGTTTTCACACAATACATGATCGGCGAGCAAGATGAAAAATCGGCCTGGCATATCGCCAGTTCCGCGCTCAACCTCGCTATTGCTATTATGATGGGACTGGCAGGACTGGCCATTATTTTCGCGCCCTTCATCGTACCGCTCTATAACCCTGGACTCAGCCAGCACGTCCCGGCGCAGAAAGCCGAACTCGACCTTATTATCGCGCTCTCGCGCATCATGTTCTTACAATCGATCATCCTGGGCGGCGGCGTCATCATCAATTCCATTCTCAACGCCAGAGGGGATTTCCTGCGGCCAGCCATCGGCACGGTGCTCTATAACGTCGGGTTGATCGCGGGTCTCATTCCTGGTATCTTCATCGTTGCCGACCGCTCTGCCGCGCACGCGACCACAGCCGTTTTTCTGGCTACCTGGGGTGTCGTGATCGGCGCGCTGTTGCAAGTGGGCGTTCAGATTCCCGGCATTATCCGCATCGGGATGCACTACAACTTCTCCTTTGACTACAAACATCCCGGCGTCATACAAATCGGTCGCCAGATGGTGCCGCGCGTCATCAACGCTGCCATGCTTTACTTCTCGACGTTTGTGGATCGCGGTCTGATCTTGCTGATGGTCGCCGGCCTCACGTCGTTCGCTACGAACGGCTACATCACGCAGTACTACCAGGCATTTCAACTGGTGCTGCTGCCGCTGGGCATCTTCGGTATGGCGATCTCGACCGCAGCCTTCCCCACGCTGGCCGAAAACGTGACGCGCGGACGCATGGATCGCGTGCGCGAAATCATCCAGGATACCCTGCGCAGCATCCTGTTTATGTCCATCCCATCCAGCGTGGGGCTGATCGTGCTGGGTCTGCCCATCATCCAGGTCTTGCTCCAGCACGGCGCGTACAGCCTGACGAGCGCGCAGGGGACAGCCATCCCGCTGGCCTTCTTCGCCGTAGGGCTGGCCGGGCTTGCTTCGGTGGAGATTCTGACGCGCTCCTTCTACGCCATGCGCGACAGCAGGACGCCCGTCCTCATCAGTATTGCCCAGTTTATTTTCAAGATTGCCCTGAGCCTGATCTTCATTCAGATCGCCGTCAACTGGGGCATCGCCTGGGGACTGGGCGGCCTGGCGCTCTCCACCTCCATCGCGGGGCTGCTCGAAGCCTTCGTGCTGCTGTGGGTGCTGCACCAGCGGGTGGGCGGCCTGGCGCTACACGCGCTGCGCGACTTTACGTACCGAGTGCTGGCGGCTTCGCTGGCGATGGGCATCACGCTTTTGATTGTGCGCTTCCTGCTCGACACGCTTCTCTCGACCAACCATAACAGGCTGGGCTTCGGAGATACGCTGCTGGCCTTCTTCAAATTGCTGATCGAGCTGGCCGTCGGCATCTTCGTCTACATTCGCGCCACGCGCTACCTGGGGATCGAGGACTTCTGGAAGCAGGGGCCGGTCAAGCGCGTGCTTGAGCGGCTGCGCCTCTCCTGGTTATAGCTGACGTCTATCGCGCTTATTTCACCTGGTCCTCCGCGTCCTCGCCGCGTTCGGCATTCTTGATGATATCGCCATCGCGGAAGAGTACATTTTGCGCCGCGATGCGCCATTTCGGGGTATGTCGCAGCAGAAATTCCAGGTCCATCGAGAAGTGCAAGAATTCTTCTTCCTGTGCGTGCTGCATGATCTTACGCGCCATGTCGTCCTGCTCCACCGAGATGCGCTGCTGGTACCAGCCAATGGCCTCGCATTCTTCTTGCAGCGAGGCGATGATGCGCGCAAAGGTGCGCGTCTCCTGAGAAAGCTCATTGGCCGGCTCGTGATATTGATCAAAACCCATGTGATTTTCCTTTCATCGCGAAGATATACTTGACATTTATCATTACGATTCAGCGCAAGGAAAAGACGGGCTTATATTCACTCCTTCAGAGGTGGTGTATCCTTCTTGCCGGGTACTCGAAATTGAACGCGCACCGAACCGAAGTGGATGATATCGCCGTGCTGCAATAACTCAGCTTGCAGAGGTGTCAGCGTCAATTCGCCCAGACGCGTTTTGTTGTGGCTTTTGAGGTCTTCGATATAGAAAAGCTGGTTCTCATAACGGATGCGCGCGTGCTGGCGTGAGATCGTCATGCGTGGATCAATTCCGGTCAGATCAAGGTCGGGATGCAGGCCGCGTTTGGGGTCTTTACGTCCAACAACCACGTATTTGCTTGTGATGAAAAAACGTTGTGGCTCGCCGCCCTCTTGTTCAAATGTCAGATATGCAAGCGTGCCATCCGGCACCTCAACAGCCTGGGAAGAGGGTTTGCGCTGCGTCTTCTCTCCTTCGAGGAGTGTGCTGCGCAACGTCATATCCTCTTGCGGTGGAACTGTATCCATTTCAGCGGTCTGCGCCCTGCTCATGGGGGCGTTCAGGGCAGATGACGCACCTTGCTGATGCGCAGTGGCCAATGTTGAAATGGTAACAAGATCAGCGAGCATCGCCTCTATAGAGGGATAGCGCTGGGCCGGGTTCTTGGCAAGGGCGCGCTCCACCAGGTTTTGCAGCATGGGTGGCGCCTCGTGAGCAAACTGATCCAGGCGTGGCACAGGTGTACTGCATTGCAGCGAGGCGGTTTCCGCCGGGTTGCGCCCCACGAAGGGCAATCGTCCAGCAACCAGCTCGAAGAGCAGCAGACCAAGCTGGTAAACATCACTCCACGCGCCAATCTGACCGTTTTGAAGATGCTCAGGCGAGGTATAACGCGGGTCAAGAAAGCCGATATCATCGAGCTGCTGGGAGGCATAGCCCAGGCGGTGTAACAGGCGACGCAGCCCTACATCATCGATCTGCGCGCGGTCTGCCTCGTCTACCCGGTCTACCGTAACGAGTTGCGGTCGCAGGTCGATATCGACGATGCCCTGCGCGTGCAGCGCCGCCAGCCCGCGCGCCATCTGCTGAGACAGCGCAAACGCGCGTGTGAGATCGACATTTTCCATGTCGAGCATCTGGCGAAGTGTGACGCCGCGCGGAGAGCCGGTCACAATATAGGCGCGCGTGTCCTCCAATCCCCAATCCAGCAGGCGCAAAACGTGCTGGGATTGTACCTGCCTTCGTTGATCCAGAGGCGAAAACAGAGAGAGAGAGTAGATTCGTCCATCGACGGAGCAAGCTCGATTATGTTCAACCCGACAGCATCACCTGAATTGCGGTTGTAGGCTGTCGCAATCGTGAGAATTGGGCCGGTCGTCATAACCTGACCTACCTGATAAATGCCGCCGATCAAACGGGAATCGCGTTGAGCCATGGCCGCCCTCCCTATCATTGCGTTCTTGCAACCATAGCTTACCACAACCGCCCGAGGCTGTCATCAGGTATACAGGCCGTGATTGATGTAGTCGATGATGGACTGCCAGTTGTTATTGCGCGGCAGCAGGATGGATTGCCCATCGCTTGAGGTGGCATCTATCAGCACGTTATCATTGGTCAGGCCCAGGCGATGCGCATTGCTCAGATCCATCTTGAGCGCGAACTGCGCCAGGTCTGCCAGCGACAGGTTGGTATAGAGCGTCTGCTTCAAAGCATTCATGGCATCGAACAGGCTCGGCCAGTTATGCCAGTTCTTGAGCTGGGAGAGCGCCGCCTGCATGATAAGCTGCTGGCGATTCGAGCGCGCAAAGTCGGAACCCTCCGCCGGATTATCGAGCACGTAACGGGCGCGGGCGTAAATGATGGCACGCGCGCCGTTCATATGCTGCAAGCCCTTCGAAAAGTGGACTTTGATCCAACTGGCGTTAATGCTTGGGTCATCGTTGGCTGGATAGTTGGCGGTGAAGGCATCCGGCACATTGACATTGACGCCGCCGATGGCATCGATGAACTTACTGAACCCCGTGAAGTTGATGGTCATCCAGTACTGGATACTCAAGCCCGTTACCAGCGAGACCTTTTGCGCGATGGCATTGCCGCCCGCGACCGGGTTAGCGTTGTTGTTCGAGGCTATCGGGTATATGGCGTTGATTTTGGTGTAGTTTCCAGAACTGGGCGGGTATTGAATCCACAGGTCGCGCGGCACGGAGATAAGCGTCGTATGATGGGTAGACGGGATCAGGCTCATGATGACCATCGAATCGGTCAGATACGCGCCGTCATGACCCGCACCGCCGTAACCCAGGAGAAGGATGTTGACGCGGTCGCTAGTATTCATGTACCCGGTCTGTGTGCTGAGGGGCGATTGCGTCGAGATGGCCGAGCCGAACGCCAGCACTTTTTGCGTCGTCGAAATGACGAATGCTCCTACCACGACCAGCAGCACAAGGGCTATCAGCGTGCTAATCAGGCAGCCTTTGCGACGGCGCGATCGCCTGGGTCGAGACCCAGGCATATTCGGGCCAGCGTTCCCATTTCCATTCCCGACAACCAGCGGCTGCTGCGCGGGATATGGCTGTGCGCTCGGAACACCCATCGGCACAGGCGCGTCCTGCCAAGAAGTAGGAGCATGGTTTTGCGGTGTATAGGGCGTGGCGGGCCGCGCAGTCTGTGTCGCGCCGCCATAAGACTGCGGTGAGTAGGGCTGCTGTTGTGTATACGATGATGGCTGTGCGTAGGGCTGAGGCTGCGCATCAGGCGTGGATGACGTGTAGCGATAGGGTCTGCGGGCAGGGCGCTTAATAGGATACGGCTCATCCGGCGAGACACCCGCCGGTAAGATAGACTCGTTGTCCGGGGCGTAACTCGCGGTAGCTTCGCTGCTCGATACGCGGCCACACTTGCCGCAGAATCGCGCATCTCCCGGTAATTCAGCGCCGCAATATTCACAGAGTCGCATAACACATTCCCTTCATGAGTTGCTATTATAATACCGTTTTATGAGTTAAGCCAGAGAGAGTATCATGATGTGATGTAATATACCGTATTCAATCTCATCATGCATCAAAATGATGCATCATTATTCTGAACAATTCATAACACGCGAAGTTACATTACCCGTTATTTCTTCGACCAATCCCGCAAAGCGGAGGCGTCCTTGTGGTGCCTTGTAGCAACGATCTCGGACATGATCGCCAGCGCCATCTCCTCCGGCGATTCCGCGCCGATATTCAAGCCAATCGGGCCATGTATGCGCCCCAACTGCTCATCCGTCAGTCCTTGTTGTTTGAGGCGTTCCGCGCGCTCCTCCTTCGTTTTGCGGCTGCCAATCGCGCCAACGTACCCTACCTCGCGCGCGAGAATTACCTTCAGAGAGGGTTCGTCAAATTTCGAGTCATGCGTCAGCACAGCAACCGCGGTCGAGGGGTTGAGATCCATCTGCTCCAGCACTTCGTCCGGCCAGGCGATGATCAACTCATCGGCATTTGGAAAACGCTCGCGGGTGGCAAAGGCCGAGCGCGCATCAACCACCACCACGCGGTAATTGAGCGTTTTGGCGAAGGTAGTCAGGGGAATGGCGATATGCCCCGCGCCGATAATGACCAGTTGTGGAGGAGGCGGGAAGCCTTCGATAAAGACATCGTAGGACTGCGCACCGGCTTCGGTCTCGACCGAGTACGTGCGCGTATGCGACTCGCCCGTCCAGATACTGCGTTCCGCGTCCAGGATCACCAACTCGTCCAGCGCGGCATGGCCCAGCGTACCGTGCGCCGTCTTATCCGGGTAGACCAGTATCTTCGCGCCGACATGCTCCTCGCCGCGCACCACGGTTGCCATGGCCGTCCCCTTCTCCTGGTGCAGCCGCTCTTCCAGTTCCTCGAATAACCCGCTCATTATCTCACTCCCTACAATTGTAGATCTAGCTTACCAGTCCAGTCGCTCCACAAACACGTGGATCGTACCACCGCAGGCGAGGCCGATTTTCTCGAAATTCTCCTCCTCGCTGATGCCGAATTCAAGCATTTGCGGCTTGCCGGTCTTGATAACCTCCATGGCGGTCTGCACTACCGCAGGTTCTACACAACCGCCGCTCACCGAGCCGGACAGCTCACCATTCTCGCTGACGGCCAGCTTCGCGCCCGGCCTGCGGGGCGCCGACCCGGCCATACTCACGACGGTCGCAATTGCAACGCGCTCGCCTTTTTCGCGCCAGCGCTCTACATCAGGCAGTACATCTCGCATTGTGTTGCTCCTTTAAATCCAGGGCGACCGTGAAAGGTCATCCTGCACACTATCCTGCATTCACAGGTCGCTTGCTCCATGCCGCGACTGCCTTCTTGCGGGAAGCCGCGTCGCGCATGGGGCGACTGTCATCGATCTCCGCCAGCAAGTTGCCAAGCTGGATCAGGCTGTCCAGGTTATGCGCCGGTAAAAAATTGTCGATGAACGGCAGCGCCGTTTTCATGCCAATCGTCAGGGGACGATAGTCGGGCGAGCCGAGCAGAGGGTTCAGCCAGATCAGCCGGTGACAGCTATGTTGCAGGCGATCCATCTCGATCTCCAGCACGCCCAATTCGCCGCGGTCCCAGCCGTCGCTGATGACCAGCACCACCGCGCCCCTGCCGAGCACGCGCTTGGCCCACTTGTGATTGAAGAAATGCAGCGCGTCGCCGATGCGCGTGCCGCCGGACCAGTCCTGCACAGACTTCGATACGTCGCGCACGGCCTCGTCCACATCGCGCCGCTTGAGCTGGCGCGTGATGCGTGTGAGTCGCGTGCCGAAGACGAACGCTTCGACGTTGAGCAGGCCATTCGAGATGGTATGAATAAAATGCAGCAGCAGCCGCGAATACAGGCTCATCGAGCCGCTGATATCGCAGATGATGACGAGCGGGCGCGGCTTCTGTTTCGTCTCGCGCCAGGTCAGTTCCAGCAGTTCCGCGCCGTATTTCAGGTTGCGCCGTACAATGCGGCGCATATCGGGATACGAACCACGGCGCGATGAGCGTTTGCGGCGCGTCGGGCGCGTTCCCAGGTGCCAGCGCATCTCGGACATCAGCTTCTTGGCCTCCTGCACCTCGTCCCAGGAGAACGACTCGAAATCCTTCTTGCGCAGCGCCTCGATTGCGCTGTACGCCAGTCCCTGCGGGGTCGCCGTATCGTCGTCGGTCTCTTCAACCTCGCGTTCATTGGCGCGGCGGCGGCGTTCGCTTTCGCGCATCTCCGCCTTCATATCCTTGCGCTGCTCCTGCGGCGTGTTCATATGCTCGGCCAGGCGTTTCAGTTCGGATGGCGGAAGGCGCATATGCTTATCGTCACGGCGAGCCGCGCCCGGCGCGTCAGCCTTTTTGCCCTGCCGGTCGCGCATATGCCAGTAATAGATGTACATCTGGTCGAACAGAGCTTCTTGCTCGTGCTTCGCCAGCAGCGAGCATTTGAGCGCCTGGTAGAAATCCTCCCTACTCGTCAGATCGATGTAAGCGAGGGTCTCGACCAACTCAAGCATCTTGCGCGGCCCTACATCGATGCCCACTTCCCACAGGATGCGCCCGAACTCGGTCAGGCGATAGAGCAGGCGCTCGCCTCGCTCGATCTCCACCGGCAGCAGAGGCTGTTGACTGAAGTAATCGCCGTCCTGGTAGTCCGGCGCGGGAATGTTCTTCACGAGACTCCCTGCGCCTTCTTAATCATGCGCGTGAACTCGCTGCCGCCAACCTTCAACACGTCATCCTGGTACTTGAGCAGCGCCCCTAAGGTATCGCGCGCAGGGCCTTCCACCAGCTCCATCTGGTTGAGTGCGAGCAGGGAGCTGATCCAGTCCAGCGTTTCCGCGACACCAGGGGCTTTGAAGAGGTCGGCGCTGCGCAACTCGCGCACGAACAGGCACACCTGCTTCGCCAATCTCTCAGGCACCCCCGGCATGCGGGCGATAACGATCGAATACTCCTTCTCTAACGTCGGGAAGTCGATCCAGAAGTAGAGGCAGCGCCGCCGCAGCGCGTCGTGAATCTCGCGCGTGCGATTCGAGGTGATGATGACGATGGGCGCTTCCTTCGCCTGAATGGTGCCGATCTCAGGAATGGTGATCTGGAAATCGGAGAGCAGTTCGAGCAGGTACGCCTCGAATTCCTCGTCGCTACGATCAAGCTCGTCGATCAGCAGCACAGGAGCCTGTGTATTGGTCGGGTCGATAGCCTGCAACAGCGGGCGAGAGAGCAGGAAGTCGGGGCCGAAGATCTCCTTGAGTTCCTCCTGGCGATTGATGCTACCCGCCTCTGTCAGGCGGATATGCAGCATCTGGCGCGTGTAGTTCCACTCGTAGACGGCGGTGCCTACATCGATGCCTTCGTAGCACTGCAAGCGAATCAGCTTCGTGCCAAGCATGGCGGCCAGCACTTTCGCAATCTCGGTCTTGCCCACGCCCGGCTCGCCCTCCAATAGCAGCGGCTTTCTTCTTTTCAGTGCCAGGAAGACCGTCGTTGCCAGGCTCCGGTCAGCGATATAATTCTGGGCAAACATTGCCCTTTGCACATCTTCAATTGTATTCAATGATTCCTGGTCCAACGAGGGCCTCCAATAAAAAACTAGTGCCTTCCGGCACGATAGTGTTGGTAATCATATTTTATGCTATAGAGGCACTTACCTGCAACATTCGGAAGTAGGGGGAATCGCCCTACTTCCGGGTGAAAAATCACGAACTGTTGATCTTCATGAGAAAAACGTCGCTCTACGCATGTTGTATAATGCTCGCTATCAATAGAAAAACAGCTCATCACTCCCGCTATAGACAAGGAGAGAGCCATATGACCGTCGAGATTCAACATGGCGCGCCTCAATTTCCATCAGTCGCAGGCGACATCTCAACTTCCAACCGCGAAGAGATGGAGGCAGCGTTGCAGGAACTTCACGCACAAAAGAACGCCTGGGTGATGTTACCGGTGGCAGAACGTATCATCATCCTCGACAGGCTCATGCGCGACTTCGCCGACCTCGCGCCGCGCTGGGTCGCGGCATCGCTCAAGGCGAAAGGCATCGCGGCAGATTCGCCCGCCGCGAGCGAGGAATGGGGAGCGGGAGCTTACCCGGTTATGAAGATACTGCGCCAGCTCCGGCAATCGCTGGAAGATATCGCTACTATCGGCCACCCCAAGATTCCGGGCAAACTCACCACGCGCCCAGACGGGCAGGTAGTGGCGCAGGTCTTCCCTCTGACCACCTATGATCGTCTCTTCTTCACCGGTGTAACCGGCGAATTGTGGATGGAGCCGGGAGTCACCGCCGAATCGCTGGCGCAGACACAGGCAGAACTGTATCACGACAAGCAGCATGTCGGCAAGCTGGCGCTAGTGCTGGGGGCGGGCAACGTCGCCAGCATCGCTCCGACCGACATTTTGTACAAGCTGTTCATGGAGGACCAGGTTGTCATCCTGAAGATGAACCCGGTCAACGCCTATCTCGGCCCTATGATCGAGCAGGGCTTCCGCGCGCTTGTCGATTCCGGCTACCTGCGCGTCGTCTACGGTGGCGCGAGCGAGGGAGCGTACCTGTGCAACCATCCCCTGGTGGACGACATCCATATCACCGGCTCGGATAAGAGCTTCGACGCCATCGTCTTCGGCACGGGTGCCGAGGGGGCTGCCCGCAAAGCCAGCCACGAGCCGCTGCTCAGCAAGCGCATCACGGGCGAGCTTGGCAATGTCAGCCCGGTGATCGTCGTACCCGGCCTATGGAGCGAGAGCGACCTGGCCTATCAAGCCGAACATATCGTGACGATGCTCATCAATAATGCTGGCTTCAACTGCAACGCCACGCGCGTCATCATCCTGCACGCTGCCTGGCCGCAGCGCGAGCAGCTCACGCAGAAGATTCGCCACCTGCTGGCCAGCATCCCACCGCGAGTCGCTTACTACCCAGGCGCGAAGGAGCGGCAGCGCTCATTCCTGGCCGAGCATCCCAACGCCGAACTCTTCGGACAAGCTGCCGGAGACCAGCTTCCCTGGACGCTCATCACCAATGTGGATGCACAGCACACCGACGACATTTGCTTCACGACCGAGGCATTCTGCGGCTTGTTCGCCGGAACGCAGCTTGAGGCAGAGACTACCACGGACTACATCGAACGCGCCGTGGCGTTCTGCAACGACGACCTGTGGGGGACGCTCAACGCGACCATCCTCGTTCACCCCGCTACGCTGAAGCAGCCGGGCGTCGAAGAGGCGGTAGATCGCGCCGTCGCCAACCTGCGCTATGGAACCGTCGGCGTCAACTATTGGGCCGGAACCGGCTTTGCCTTTGGCACGACCACCTGGGGCGCGTTCCCCGGCCACCCGCTTTACAATATCCAGTCTGGCGTGGGTGTCGTCCACAACACGTTGATGTTCTCGCACCCGCAAAAGTCGGTGCTGCGCTCGCCATTCCGCGTCTTTCCCAAACCCACATGGTTTGTGACGCAAGGCAGCAAGGGGCGCAAGGTCTTCCCCAAACTCGTGCAGTTCGAGGCCGCGCCGTCGCCGCTGAACGTACCGGGCATCATCTGGTCGGCGGTTGCCGGATAAATTCTTTCCTTATCAAAGGACAGCAAAATGCTATGATCTCGTACTGGACTATCTTATTTCGACTCGTGCTGGCGTTTGTGCTCGGGTCAATCGTCGGATTGGAGCGCGAGCAGAAAGAACGCGGCGCGGGGATGCGCACGCTAGCGCTCGTCACCGTCGGTTCGACGCTGTTCACCATCGTATCAGCCTACGGGTTCTTAGAGCTGCTGAGCCTCAATGACAAGAACCTGACGATCGACCCTACCAGGATTGCCTCGTATATCGTAGCCGGCGTCGGCTTCCTGGGTGCCGGAACGATCTTCATGAGCCGCGAGAAGGAGAAAGTCAAAGGGCTGACGACCGCCGCCTCGATCTGGGTGATGGCGGCGGTCGGCGTCGCCTGCGGCGCAGGCATGGTATGGGAGGCCATCACAACCACGATACTCACGCTGCTCGTGTTGATTATCTTGCAATTCGTCGAGCAGCGGCTTGTCCATCACGCCACATCTGGTATGCAACATATTCGTCTTGAGGTCGAGTCGGTCAACGGTGAACTCATCTCGCAGGTTTACGAGACCTGCGCCCACAATAGCGTCGCCATCGAAAAAATGCGCATGCATAGCGAGCAGGGCAGCGAGATCATCGGGCTGTTCTGCCAGGCCACAGACACTTCCTCGCTCTCCAACGCTTTCGTCGAGCTGCGCAAGCTCCCCGGCATCCTCGCTATTCAGATGAACCAGGACGACGCCGGGGAAAACAGCTTTTTGATGAGCAAGCGGCGCAAAGATGATCTGTAATCACCCCAAGTGACGCTCAATGCGCGCGGGATAGCTCGCGGATGCGCTCAGCAGCCTCGTCGCGTGTCACTTTGCCGGCAAGCAATTCATCGAGGATGTTCTCAATTGTTGGGCTGAGTCGCGTCACATCCTGGGCAGCGAGGACTGGAGTTATCGGGTGTATCGGTGGAGCGCCAGTTCCAGCATGCCTCAAGCCACTGAACAGCTTTTCAAGCCACGCTATCCAGAGGTACACGGCTACAACGATACCACCTGCGATAAAAGCTGCCAGGCCGGTATGCGCGAGATGGGGCCAGTTATCCAGCGGTGAGCCGAGCGCCGAGGTCAGCACTGCATAGAGTGCGACCGCACCACCAATCGCCACAGTGAGAATGCCGCCGCCCAGCAAAGCAAAGACGAAGCCGCGCCTGGCATCACTCGCGCCGGGAAGCTGCGCGTCCTTGCCCCGATGCACATAGATGTCAAGCGCGATATAGAACACGCCCGTCAGTACCAGCGAAAGAGCAGACGACCAATCTTGCGCATTTGAGGGGAGTTCCAGCATGTTCAACAGCAGATAGCCGACGCCCCAATAGAACGTCCCTGCCATGAGCACAGCGACGATCGCAACGCAGTAGAGCCTGACGATCACCAGTCCATCCTGTTGCCGGCGGGAGGGAGATTGCAGCCAGAGCAGGTACACACCGGCTATAAGCAAACCGAGCAGGATATACGAGCTAAAATTGAACGAAGAGAGGGTATCATAGGAAGTTGGCGCAACTCCTGAGAAATGCCTGAACGCCAGGTCAAGGCCGATGTACACCCCATAGAGGAAGTAGCCAATCCCTATAGCGAAACTCCCATAGTGCAAAATGCGCCGGAAGAGCGAGGGCGCGTCATTGCGAGCTAGCCATCCCGTGCCGAGCCACCATGCCATGAGCCACAGCGTCGCGACAACCAGGCTGAACAGGTTTTGCCCATCGCATGAAACAAACCCCACGCACGGTACGCCGCTGGGATCTGCCTGCCCGCCAAAGGCCAGCAGATTGACCAGCACATAAAAGGCATTCGTCCATTCAAAAATCAGGAGAAGTAGGAAAATGAACTGCACGCCATAGAGTGAGAAGCGCTGGAAGAAGAGCGCCACACCACGGCTGGCGGGACTCCTCCGGCGTTCAAGTTCAAGGACGACAACCAGCGCCAGCGTGGCCAGAGAAAATGCCGCAGAGCCACTGATGTCGCCGCTAAAGTTTCGACCAAGCTGAGCAATAAAGCCATCCGCCGCAAAGCCGATCCCGAGCGGTGCGGCAATCAGTAGAGCCACATTCAGGAAAAATGCGCGTATCCCGGAATCGCCGGCGTCGGGATCATTACGCATATCGCGCCGGATCAGCCAGTAATGCAAGCCGCCGAGCGCACCGGCAATCAGCCAGGAAACGACGAAGAAAACCCCCTGCTGCACTAACGTCGAGCTTGATGGTGCCGAATTGTACATGCCTCGCAGGGCTGTCAGAGCCAGTAAAGGTTGAACGATCAATGCCAGGCCAACCGCTGCAAAGATCAGCATTGCCAGGAACACGGCGTAGAGGTAAAAGCGATAGAGATTGCGTGCCATATGACCTCCTCACAAAAATGCGTTATGATGATGTATTGATAGGTACATCATAACGCATCAATAATGATATGTAGTATGTCAAATGACACATATTGCTCACAGAAAAGCTGTCCGGTGCTTACCCTTTGAGGATGTAGCCGACGCCGCGCACCGTCTGGATAAAACGCGGCGAACCGGGTGTTTCTTCGATTTTTTCGCGCAGGTAACGCACGTACACCTCGATGATGTTCGTCTCACCCAGGAAATCGTAGCCCCACACGCGATTCAGTATGGTCTGGCGGTCCAACACGTGGCGTGGATGACTCATAAAGAGATGCAGCAGGTTGAATTCGGTCGTGGTCAGTATGACAGGATTGCCAGCGCGCGTAACCTCGCGTGTCGACAGATTCATTTGAATATCACCGAATTCCAATAGCTGGTCGTTTTGCCCCTCGCCCCCATGCGCTGCGCGCTGCTGGCGGCGCAAGATCGCACGAATGCGCGCGACTAACTCATCGAAGCTGAATGGCTTGGTCAGGTAATCATCGGCACCGGTGTTCAGCCCGACTACCTTATCCTGCGGCTGCCCTTTCGCCGTCAGCATCAAAATAGGAATATCTTGCGTGGTCGGATTCTGGCGCAGGCGACGACACACCTCCAACCCGTCCAGGTCACCCGGCAGCCCCAGATCAAGCACAATCAGGGTCGGATTTAAACGCTGCGCTTCCGAAATACCTTCCAGTCCCTCGTCTACTGCTTCTACCTGGAAGCTTTCGTAGCGCAAACCGAGCTTGATGAGTTCCACAATATTCTCATCATCTTCGATCACCAGCACCTTCATAGGGGGTGAGGATTGTTCCTCAAAACCTACATCGCTTAGATGCATATTCTGGACGCCTCCAAATGGGGCAGACGAGTGCCTCCATAAAAATATATCTCCGCAAGAGTAGTATAGATGTTGATGGGCATAAACGCAAGAGAATAATTTCAGTTACATCACCTTAAAATGTGCTGAGAATGGCATTTATTTTTCTAAGAAACACAGGGATTATATTAATGTAGATTATATTTCGCTTAAAAATAGAATCAAGCGGCGCAATATTGTGATTTTTACTTGATATTCTAGAAAATTTCGGGTACTCTAGGAAATGTTAACACGTCTTGAACAACAAGATACCCAAAATGAGAGGATATATCATGCAGAAACGATCACAATCCAGGCACTACGCCAACGAAATAACGGATGCCATTCTTGTAGCTCAAAGCCTCGAAAAAAGCGAGCGAGCATTCGAGTTGCTTACCCAAAGGTACAGCCAGGTACTGTTTAACTTTGTCTACCGTTTTTTCGGTGACTATGACCAGTCGTGCGATATCCTGCAGCAGGTCTTCCTTCAGCTCTACCTGTCGCTGCCTAAGCTCGATACAAAACGGCCTCTGAAGAACTGGCTCTTCCAGGTAGCACGCAACCGCTGCCTGGACGAGTTACGACGCAAACACCCGGTGCATCTTTCCGATTTGATTGGGGAAGACGAGGAAGAAGAAGAAAAGGCCATCTCGCTATACCTGCGCGATCCCCGCCTTTTGCCTGAAGAGATTGCGGAGCAGCACGAGTTGCAAGGACAGTTATTAGATGCTATCCAGCAATTGCCGCTCAACTTCCGCAAGGTTGTGTACTTGCGCTACACAGCGCAATTGAGCTTTTCTGAGATCGGAAAGCAACTGGGTATTCCAGAGACCACAGCCAAAACTCACTTCCATCGCGCCCGGCACCTGCTCCAGGCATCGTTGAAGCAGCCTGTCCTGAACTAAAGGCAAGGAGTTCGCGGCTTCGCGGCTCCTATCCAAGCATAAACAAGGTCAAAAGCCGCGAAGAAACAAATCAATCGTCGTAGCGATCAGGAAACAGGGAACTTGACACGCCTCGCAGCCTGAACTTGAACGGGCTGACCTGCCAGAGGCAGCGCATCGATCAACTGGCGCTGGTTGACGGAGACCAGATTGCCATTGACCCCGAAATCATCCTGCACTACGAGGAGCTGTAAGCCAATGAGCAAGAAACAACTCCTCGCCTGGGCAATCATCGGCCTTTGCCTGACAGGGCTACTCGCTTCAGTACTGGTACGTTTGGCAGTACAATTCACGCACCCCACGGCCGCGGCTCGCTTGAATGTATTCTGAAGTGGTTGGCAACCTACACTTATGGCATCAGCACGCACGCCCTGATGGTGGACGAGCAGACCCACGAAATCTACCTGCCCCTGTCGCGCGTGGGCAACCGTCCCGTTTTACGCATCATGCGCTACGACCCTAACGGGGTATGACACATGAGAGGGTTATTCCTGCTCGGCTGGGTTCAACTTTGCCAGTTCCTCTTCGATGCGCTTCTTTTGCAGGCGGCGCGCCAGCGATCTGTCGATGCGCGCCTGCTCTTCGGCGTCTGCGGCGATCAGCGGAGGTACGGGCGTCGGCTTGCCCTCCTCATCGAGGGCCACATACACTACCTCGCTCGCCGCGATGAGGCGCATTTCGCCCGAATAGAGGTCTTCCGCCGTCACCTCGACACCGACCTCCATGCTGGTGCGGCCTACGTAGTTCATGGCGCAGATGATGGATACCACGTTGCCTATGTAGGCTGGGGCAATAAAATCGAAACGCTCTACTCTGGCAGTCACGACGCTGCGATTAGAGTGCTTGATGGCGACGATGGCGGCAGACTCGTCCACCATGCGCATGATGACACCGCCATGCACGTTGCCGTGGGCGTTGGCATCCAGCACCTCCATCAGCCGCCGTGTCGTGCTGCGCGAATAGGCAATCGTTCTGCCCTGGCTGAGATCGACGTTGGCAGGCGGCCTGCGACGCGATCGCATACGCTCGAATGGACTCATGGCATCCTCGTTGGAACCTGTCTCTACGAAGTAAATTTGAACGACTGCAACATGGGCTGGAAGTAGCTTGAGTTAGCGTTCGAGAAGAGCAACGTTGCAGTGCCATAGACGATGGTAAAGAGCTGTGTCGATGGCGAACTGGCAGGGTGGTTATCCGATGTGACGACGAATTGTACCTCAAGGTCCTGGCCGCTCTGCGAGACGCTGCCGGCGAACTCTTTCTGATCCCAGCTATCTCCGCCGATTGTGGTGGTTGGCGATACATTCACGCTGTGCGGGTTCTTCAGGCCATTTTCACCGGCCGCAACTCCCGTCTGGACGGCTGCGCCGGCTCCGATTACGCCGCCAGGATTGGTGGTCACGTCAATCTGGAACGTACAGCCGCACGATGCGCCAGTAAAAGCCACGGCGGTCTTCGCGCTATTCGCCGTCCAATCGGCGGGATAGGAGATAGTATAACCTGTACCGGTAAACGTCTTCGTTCCCGTAGGAAAGCCAGAGGACGTGGGTGTTGAAGGCGTAGGCGACGATGTTGTCGAAGGCGAGGATGAGGTCGAGGACGGGGTCGATGGTTTAGACGTTGATGTCGGTGTTACCGTCGAAGTCGTTCCCCCTCCACAGGCTGCCAGAGCCAACAACAGCACACATGCATAGAGCAGAATAGAGGCACCACGAGGAATGCGATGGCGCGAGAGCATGAAAACGTTCCTCCCATGAATATTTGGGAATGATGAAGCTACTTGTTCGATAGCTTCAAGCATCTCTGGCGATTATAGCATACACGGGAAGAGAGATAATCACGGGATAAGGTGCAAGGCGTCGGCGGCGGCCAGCACCTCTTCGGCGTGTCCTTCGGGGCTTACCTTGTGCCAGGCTTTACGCACGACGCCATCTTTATCGATTAAAAAGGTTTCGCGATTGACACCCAGGAACTTCTTGCCATAGAGGTTTTTCTCTTTCCAGACCCCGTACATTTGCGAAACCGCCGTGTCACTATCAGCCAGCAAGGGGAATTGCAGGCCGTATTTCTCGGCGAACTTGCGATGAGAGATTACACCGTCGGCGCTGACGCCCAGCACGACGATACCGCGTTTCTGCATGACATGGTTTGCGTCACGGAAACTGCACGCCTCTTTAGTGCAGCCGGGAGTATCGTCCTTCGGATAGAAGTACAGAACAACGAGACGGCAAATTTACCCCAAGCAGTGAGCTTTCAGAAACGCTTCTCATTCTTCGCGCCGTGCAAGCAGCCTGTTGACAGCACAGCAGTGAGCAGTCACACAACCGCTCAACATGTTATAGTAAACGGCCTGGGGAGACAAGCCTCAGGCCGTTTACTATCTTACAGAACAGTTCTCACAGTTCCAAAGCTTCGATAGTTTCGAGAACTTCAGCGGCGTGGTCATCTGGTTTGACTTTCGACCAGACCTTACGCACAATACCTTGTCTATCGATCAAGAACGTCTCGCGGTTGACGCCTATGAACTTTTTGCCATAGAGATTTTTCTCTTTCCAGACCCCGTAAAGCTGAGAGACACTTGTATCGGTATCGGCGAGCAAGGGATAGGTCAACCCGTACTTTTCTGCAAACTTCTTATGAGACTCGATACTATCCGCGCTCACCCCAAGCACCACAACACCGCGTTTCTGCATTTGGTGATTGGCATCGCGGAAGCTGCACGCTTCTTTGGTGCATCCCGGTGTGTCATCCTTTGGATAGAAATATAAAACGACTGGCCGTCCCTGAAGCTCTCGCAAATGCACTTGCCCATTTTTTACAACATCCTCACTTCCTACAGCAGGAAGTGTAAAATCAGGGGCGGACTCTTGCTCTTTGATTTCTGTATCGCTCATGAGGTCTCCTCTAAACCAATCTAGTTATGACGAGTATGAAGTTTGGCAGATGCTTATGACCATATCTACTCTGTCAGTTATAGAAACATGCCTTTGCTAGAAACTATTCCAATGGTGCTTTTCTCTACTGGCCTGTCAGTGTTTTTCGTTGATTATTTAGACTTTAGGCTTGTCGCCCTGTCAACGACGTTCACCACGAAGCTGCCTCTTCGCTACGCAACAGGGAATGTGGTCGCGGCGGCTCTTGCAGAAGACGGCTGACAAGAACGCAACATCAGGAAGACTTACGTTCGGCAGGGGAAACTCTCAAGCTTGACAACGCAATCAGCCTTGCCCCAGCCATCGTTGGATACCCTGATCATGTTCTCGATCATGCTCAAGATCGAAGACGCTTCCAAGCGCTCTGCCGAATGTCCACCAATCAGGCTCCAGGAGGCAGGCTTCCGGCAGCGCTGCTAAAGCAATAAGCAGGCGCTCGTTGGCTCGGCAATCCCAATCGCGCACAGAGGCCAGGTCCAGGTCTCTGTGAAGCTTCGCATAGTAGGTGTTGCGCGTCTCGTTGTCAGCCAGTCCCAGCTCCTGTACACGCTGCAATTCCTCGGGTCCGGGGACTTCCCCACGTACCCGCCGTTCCAATTGCAGAGCGAGCCAGTCGTTCTCGAAGGCCAAATGCACCAGCACATCTTTGACCGACCACGAGCCACAGGCTCCTGGTTCGGTCATGCGCTTGATCGGAACGTGCGAGACAACCGACTCAAGCTCGGTACGGCTGGCGCTGAGTTCGGCAATCAGCATGGCTTTCGGTCTGGGTTGTTCCATCCTTGAGACCTCCTCTTTGAAGAACTCATCGACTTTCGCCATTCCTGTCTTCTCGGTTGGAAGACGCACGTGTGGGAATGCGAGGGCGGCCCGACGACCACGCCCACTCGCGCCTCAGAGGCCCGCTTCATCCTTCGCTCGTGGGACCCAGTCGAGCGCCTCGTCCGGGATGCCGTGCCGCCCGAGAAAGAGGCTCAGTTGGGCCGCATGTTCCTGCACGTGGCGCATGGTGTACAACTGGAGCTCTACATAGCTCATCGGATTTTCACCGGGCCAGGGGAAATGGAACGGTTGGTGCGCTTTCTCGTCTGACAACTCGGTGATCGTTGACTGACACTTCTTCCGCAGATGCTTCAAATAGGTGTGGAGCTCATCTCTGGTATAGGGTTGTTTGGGAAATTCACTTGTGGGGTCAAACGGGTTCCTGAAGTGCGCAGGGGGGGCGAATCCTTCTGTTTTGCCTGTGAGATACAGGTCGAGCCAGAAGAGGGTATGATAGGTGAGATACCAGAAGGTTGGGTAATCCGGTTGTTCTTGATCGCTCCAGAGGCGTTCATTCCAATGCGCGTTGGGACAGGCCAGCAGGGCGTTTTCGAGCATGTCGATAGCCGCGCCGAACTGCCGCCACAGAGCAGTGCGCAACGTCGTCTCCATTGGGTGTTCAGCCATAACGTTTCCTCCTTATGTTCTTCTTTTCTCGACATGTCACCACCAAAAGCGGTAAAAAGATGTCCTCATATCGGCTATCGAGAAATGCAGAGACATGTCGAATATCAATTGGGGCCGTCCTTCTCTCGTCATGTGCATCCAGCAGCGAGTCCCACTATGAAGCCGGAAAGCCACGATCCACCACCGCTTTGCGCGTGGGATGAACGACAATGGTCTAGGAGCCGAGGAGCGCCAAGGAGCAACCTCGTTGCGCAACCCGTGGGTAAACAGTGGCCGAAAGGCGGCCAGAACCTCTATAATTGGGGTGGGAAGGGGCATGAAGCTTCTCCTGAGTAATAGAATGCTTTGATCAGCTTCTATCTTACTCCAATGAGGGCTTCATCCCCTATATCTTTCCCAAAATTGTACAAAGTCGAGCTTAGCATCTACTTCAATTGAGCAAGACCAGTTTTTGCTCTAAAATCTGAGCATTTGCCCTCAAACGTGAGCGCTGGTACAAACTTTCCGGGAAAAACCGCTCCCCATCTGGCTTCTTCCATCGATACCTTGTCAATTGGCATTCTTTTGGCATTATTTTAGAAGAGCAAAACAGTCAGTGGAGCTTGTTGTGGCTGAAAATCGCTCCATTGTGCAGGAGAAAGAGGAGAGGGTAAACTTTATCCAGCGACCATGACTCTCGCATTCCGCTCATTCACCAGGGGAGGTTAGGCGTAAATATGCTTCATTTCATTTGCATATTTACACACTGACAGATCCCATAATATAGACCTCTCCGCATGTTTTACTGACCTATTTCTCCTGGTGCTCGACCCACTGAGTTCGCCAAGCAGGTGGCTCGAACGGATCGGCAAAGTACTGTGTCTCGCGGGCAACCTTGCCATCGCGAAACTCCATAATGCTAACTGTTTGAGTTGGCTGCTCGTTATAGCTGAGCACGTACTCGGTGATCCATAGCTCGCCGCTCCCAAGGATGCGCCGGATGGTGAAGCTCAGCTTCGCCGGGTGGTGTCCGCGAAGGGCCTGAATGTTGTGACGACCGCGGATTCGCTCGCCCGACTGAGGATACTCGACCAGGACGTCGTCGTGATAGATCTCGTGTTCCGCTTCAATGTCACCAGCCGCGGAGGCTGCCCAGTGCCGATCCAGGGCTGTCCGAATTTCTTGGTTTTCCATGGTTTCTCTCCCTTTGGCTCGTACCTGGCGTCGCAGCATCGTGGTGCTCGTTGCGCCGCGCGACTGGTGTCGCTTCGATCCACGGGCTCAATGACGCTAGTGTTGAGGATGCGCATCCATGCAACGATACCTTACGAGTATAACGGATGAGGACAAGAGGCCAGCCGCCTGATCTAATGGAAGCACTTCCACATATTGCCGTCGCCAATGAACTATCCAGCTCCGGCAAAGCATCCGGCCCGCCACATCCACCCACCGCATCGCTTGGAGAAGATGAGGATTTTGCTCCACTGACGAAGGAGAGGGCAAGAGACGCCGGGCCGCGACTTCCCCGACGCGCACGATTGCCTTTTGCATTTCGCCCCAGACACTGTTCTCGAAGCCTACAGTATGGACAATCCATCTGGGAGGCGACGTAAAGGGCTGCGCTTCAGTAAAGGCGTTTTCTGGACGCACTTCACTCAACCACAGATGAGTTCCCGCTGGACAACGCAGCGTTCCGTCTTCTTGCAAGACGAAAGTGTCGGCTCCGAAACGTGATGCAGTTTGACAAATGAATACGGACACGTTCGTTGTATATCGTCAACCTCCATGTATCGACGGTCCTCCCTTCGTAGTACGTTGTCAAACTTCCTTCAGCCGCCTGGCCTGTCATGCTGAGCGAAGCGAAGAATCCGCCCCTGATGGGAGGTCTGACACGTCCGCGAGACGGATGCTTCGCTTCGCTCAGCATGACAGGCAACATAATTATATGAACCTTGACGGACTACTACGATAGATGTCCGTATTCATTTGTCAATGGGCATCATTTGCCCACTGAAACTCGCTTGCCGGAAGGGGAAAGACGATGTCTGGCGACAATGACACGCGTTTGAGACACTCCTGCATCCAATTGCAGCCAACCGTCGTCAAACAGTTCGACTACCTCATCGCTATTGACTCGCGTCATCTGCGCGGTTGGAGGATGAGCCAGCACGCCTTGGATCTGAGGATGCGCCAGGGCGTGATATCCCCTTGCGCGGGTGACAAAATACACGCCTGCCTCAAGCAGTTGAGCCATAGCTACTGTGTCCCCATATTACCCATCGAGACGAACTAAGGACACTCACTGAAATAAAGGTACCAGCTATTGTGGTTGAATGGAATAATTCCAATCTCCATGAAAGGCCTCTCTCGTGATGCTGAGTGAAGCCAAGTCTGCGTCTGAGACTTTGATGCCGGTCGGATAACAATTGCTATCTTTGACGGCAGTGACGGTTAATCCTTGCTTGGTCGTCGTATGAGAAATCAGTTCGATCACGGTCTCAAAAGACGTTAACGGTTTGCCCCGCCAATTGATGGAAATGTAAGAAAAGAGTCGGTGCTCGATCTTATTCCATTTACTGGTAGCCGGAGGCAGATGACAGACAGTAATGCTCAGGCCCGTCTCCGTCGCCAACTGTTGCAACTGCATCTTCCACAGCCGGTTGCGCGCCCCATTGGAACCGCCTCCATCAGCCACAATCAGAAGGTCCTGACTCGTGGGATAGAGGTGCTTTCCTACGTTTTGCCACCAGCGTCTGATACTCTCCACGGCAAACTCCGCGGTCTCATGGTCGATCCCTACATTGACAAACCCCTGGTTCTGCACCAGGTCATAGATGCCATACGGAACCGCTTTCCCGTCGGCGAGAGAGCGGTAGTCATAGACATTGACGGCGCTATCCTGCCCTTTGGCTTGCCATTCTCTCCCGTTGTTCTTAAAATTGCCAATTAGCTCTTTCTTCTTACAATCCACGGAAATCATTGGCTTGCCAGCCGCTTCAAAGGCTTTCCCGGTGCGGTTGATCTGCTGAAATTGGGCATCTCGGTCGGCATGCACCGTCCCCTCAATCCCTTTCCTGTTCGCTTTGAGGGAAAATCCCATCCCTTTGACGCGTTCCCGGATGGCCGTTGCGCCAATCGAGTGTCCCTGTTCCTTGAGCGCGTCTTTGAGCTTGCTCATCGATTTGGTCGTCCATCGCACCAGACTCTGCGGATCTCCTTTGGGCTCAAGCAGTTCCTCCAAATCGGCACGCAGGCTCTCGTCCTTGTCCGTCGCCTGCTTCCTCCCCCCACCCTTCCTGCGCATCCGACCTCCTGGCTCATAGAGCTCGCCTGCCTCCAATTCTTGCATCCCCTTGCGGATCGTCTTGCGCGTGACTCCTGCCTCGCGGGCCACCCGGCCTATTCCTCCTGTCCCTTTCCGCTTCGCCTCGGTTGCCACATATAGCCGCCATTGTCGCTCGTTAAGCACTCCGTGCATCACCTGGTATTGGTCTTGCTGTGAAAAATCTATCATGCCCTCAGCTTACCACATCTGTTCCCCTCTGCCTGAATACTTTATTCCCGTGAGTCCCCTTAGATGATGTTATATTCTTTATGCTGCTGGTGATTGAGGAGCCGGTCGATTCTAAAGGGATCGATATTTATAGATTGGGCCTTCCCCAAAGTAATTTCCTCAGCAATCAGTCGCCCTACCATCGGGGCTTGTTGTACCCCATGTCCCGAAAAACCCGCCACGTTGATCCAATTATCTGCTGTCGGCAACCGGCCAAGAATCGGATTGTGGTCAGGGGTTACTTCATAATATCCCCACCAACAAGCCCGATGATCGAGTCCCGCATCAGCTAGCCAGGGAAAGCGTCTCGAGCCTACTCTAATTGTTGGCTCAAACCAATCCCAATCTACACCTTCCGTAAATCCAGGTGGTTCGTCCGGGTTTGAACGGCCAAAAAGGATGCGTTCACCCTCGCTCCGCAGGTAGAACCCGCTCGTCAAGTCGATAGTGAGAGGATAGGCATGGTGCCAGGCAGTCGGAACAGTGGCATACACGATGCGTCTCACCGGCTGGACTGGTACTGTCAGACCGGCTCTTCTTGCTACTTCACCAGCCCATGCTCCGGCAGCATTTACGAGGTACTCGGCCTCGAAGATACCCTTAGGAGTTTCCACCCGCCAGGAGCTTCCTACCCGTTTGGCCGATCTGAGAGGGGTTTCCAGGTAAATTTCGGCACCCCTTGCTTTTGCTAGTCTCAGGTAAGTAAAGGTAATACTGTGAGGATCAACGACCCCATCTGCTGGCCCATACGTTGTACAAGCGATGTTTGCAGGATCAAATCGAACGAACTGTTGTGCATCCTCGACAGAAAACACGCGCACAGGCACGCCTAATTGTTCCTGTAATCTGACGCTAGCCATATGCACATCCAATCGTTCAGGCGCGACAAGCAACAGGTAGCCAATGGGGCGATAACCGGCATCTTCCCCATATAAGTCTTGGAAATGTTGATATTCCTGGATACTCTCCCAGGAAAGACGAATATTTACTTCTTCCGTGAACTGTACTCGTACCCCTGCGGTACTTCGCCCGGTCGATCCCATCGCAGGTGAAATTTGTGCCTCCAGAACAGCGACCCTTAGCCCCCGCTCACTTAGTTGAAAGGCACAGGAAGCGCCCATAATGCCAGCCCCGATGATTAAGGCATCAACCTTTACTTGTAGCGACATATTCGTCTCCTTTTCAACGAGTCCATATGTGTGCCTTCCAGCTGCGCCTCGTCCTGCAAAGGTATTTGATTCCTGAAGACCGCCATCGCCCACAATTACCACTACTTGCCGCTCAGGTTGCCCTATTTTTGCGCCCAGCCCCATTTGCAAGCCCTGTCCGATTCCGCCGCCCGCTGCGTGAATATACTGGTGCGGCCCGTACAGCGGAAAAAGTCGCGCTCCCCAGGTAGTACCAGAGATCGTGACATCAGCTACCACCATGGCATCCCGCTTCATGCAGGCCCGCAAATCATCACACAGTCGACTGTAAGGCCCAAGGGTAGCTCTCAGCGCATCGCGGCATGCATTCCTGGCTGCTCCAACCTCCACTAAATAGCCCGCATCTGGTTTCGCCCTGGCCTCCAGTTCCGGAATGAGCGCTTGCAATCCCAGCTTCGCATCCGCGACTAAGCCAAGGGTAGCAGGATAATTGCGACCGAATGCCAGTTGATCAACAACTCCCGCGGCTTTCAACGCTTGAACGATGACATCACCACCCGTGTATGACTCGTCCACTGTTGGTTGTCTCCTTTCGTATCGAGTCGAAGACTTAAACCAGTGTCAGAAGCAGCTTTTCGTCAATCGCCTGGCTTTCTGGACCGTCGAAGCCTCGTTGCAGCCTCATCTATTACATACAACTCAGGTGGCCGCACAAGCTGATCCTGGTCACCCAGATAGCGAATGATTACGCCATAGTGGCGGTCCGCAGCTTCAAGTGAGACATAGCCATTGATGACATCGTTCAGTACCAGCTCCAGGGGACGCCGGAACGGATCACCATACCCACCACCTCCAGGTGGATTGAGTTGGACGCGATCAGTTGGTTTGAGGGGTATAAACGCCTTTGGTTGTGGGCGAATGGTGTTGTTCACAAGAAATTCCCCAGATGCGCCAGATTTCCCGCCTTCAAGCCCGGTAGCAGGAAAGCGGGTGCGGTCAACAAGCGCCGAAACGCCCCAGGGCGCCTCGCCTCGGTAACTCACCTCAGTCCATTGCCCTAACCCTCCTCGATACATGCCTGGCCCACCAGAGTCTGTGCGTAACTCGCGCCGGTGTTGGATCAGTGGGGTGAGGCTTTCCAATATTTCGGCTGGTACGCCCGCTACTCCACTGGGGAAGCCGGTCGTATGCAGGCCATCTTTGGTTGCTCGCGCCCCGGTCCCCCCACATTGGAACAGGCTGAAGGTAAAAGCCTCCTGGGAAACGGGCCATTTCCCTTGCCAGACGGAGATCCAGATGGGATCGGCACCACAGGCCATGAGCTTTCCCGGCATGGCAGGGGCCAGCGCCCCGAAGATCACCCCTGGCAGGAAATGTCCAATCGAGTGGCGCGAGGCAACGGCAGCAGGCTCCAGGCAGTTCAAAATGCAACCGGGCGGCGCAGTCACATGCACCGGGCGAAAGGCCCCCTCGTTATGTGGAATCTCAGGGCTCACTGCCGCTTTGATCGCGAACGAGGCATAGGCGTGGGTGTAGTTCAGCACCACGTTGATCCCCCGCGAACTCTGGGGCGACGAACCGGCAAAATCGATGAACAGGTCTTCATCTTCGACGGTGACAGTCACCTTGATGCGAATCGGCTCATCGTAGCCATCGCTCCAGGACTCGTTCTCGTACCGTCCATTGGGCAGGGCGCGAATGGCCTGGCGCATGGCACGTTCCGAACGAGTGATAATTTCATTCGCAAGTGAATCAATCGAGTCCAGCCCGAACTCGTTCATGAAGTGCAACAGCTCGCGCGCGCCGACCGCGTTTGACGAGGTCTGGGCGTACAGATCGCCAATCGTTTCGTTGGGCGTTCGCACGTTGGCGCGGATGATCTTGAAAAGCTCGGCGTTCGGCTGGTCGCGAAGAAACAGCTTCGTGATGGGGATGCGCAGCCCCTCCTCGTAGACCTCGCGCGCCTCACCTGAGAAAATGTGCCCGCCAATATCGGGCGCGTGGCAGGTGCTGGCAAAGTAGGCTATCAGTCGCGCATCTTTGAAGACCGGTGTTAAGACGGTCATATCGTTGATCTGGCCTGCGGTTTGCCAGGGGTCGTTGGTAATCAGCACATCGCCCGGCTGCAAGGTCTCCGGCGGATAAGCTTGCAAGAAATGACGCACGCCGGTCGCCATGGCGTTGATGTGGCCGGGCGTGCCGGTGAGCGACTGCGCAATCATGTAGCCGCGCGTGTCGAAGACGCCGCAGGCCAGGTCCTGCGACTCGCGCACGACAGTGCTGAAGGCGGTGCGCATCAGCGCCACCTGCTGCTCATTCACCACCGAGAGCAAGCGGTTCCACAGCACTTCCAGCGTAATCGGGTCCAATGTTTGCATCATGGCAGATCATCCTCAAGCTCGACAATCAAGTTCAACTGCTCGTCAATACAGAAACGGCAATCCGGCCCCACGATGACCGTCGATTCGCGCTCTTCAACGATGGCCGGGCCGTCGAAACCTGTGCCGGGCGAAAGGCCATAGCGATCATAGACCGGTGTATCGACGTAGCCTCCTAGCTCCGGGAAATAGGCCCGGCGAGTGCCTTTGCGAGTGGTGGAAGTCGTCGCCTGCTCAACTCCGGTCGCTCGCAAGCGCACCTGAGGAGCCGGACTGGACGAAATAACACGCCAGTTAATGATTTCAAGCGGCACCGACTCGCTGAGCCGTTCGTAGAGGCGCCGGTAGGTCTCTTCAAACGAGCGCACAATACCGGGGATGCTCTCGCTATCCAGCCGCCCGCCCGGAAAAGGAACCTGTATCTCATGCCCCTGGCCGACGTAGCGGATATCCGCCACGCGCTGGTGCCAGATCTGCGCAGGCGAAACGCCCGATTGCTCCAGCAGCGCTGAACCTTCCGACTCCATTTCGCCCAGCAGGGCATTAGCCTTCTGCCAATCAATCGCATCGAGACGCCCCGGCCAGGAGCGCACGAAGTCGAAGGCGAGCGGCGCGGTGAGAAAGCCAATCGCGCTCATGACGCCCGCTCCAAACGGGGCGATCAGAGCGGGCGACCCCAGCGCCTTCGCGATGCGATAGCCATGCACCGGCCCGGCACCTCCGAAGGCAAAGACGGGGAAACGATGTGGATCCTTTCCGCGCTCCAATGTATGGACGCGAGCGGCATTCGCCATGCTTTCATTCACAATCTGGTGGATGCCCCAGGCTGCCTCTTGGAGAGAGAGGCCTGATGGATCAGCGATTCGCTCTTTAATGGCGAGCTTCGCGGCTTCGAGATCTATGTGGAGCTTGCCTCCGAGAAAGTAGTCGGGGTCCAGGTAGCCCAGCACCAGGTCAGCATCTGTCACCGTCGGCTCGATTCCCCCGAAGCCGTAGCAGACTGGACCCGGCTCGGCCCCCGCAGAGCCTGGCCCGACTTTCAATAACCCCATTGGGTCGATGCGAGCTATGGAGCCACCTCCCGCGCCAATCTCGATCATTTCGATCACGGGTAGTTTTATCGGGAGTCCTGACCCCTTTTTCAGGCGATAGCGGCGGTCAACTTCGAATTCATGCGCAATCAGTGGTTGACCCCGGTCGATGATGCAGAACTTGGCGGTGGTTCCTCCCATATCGAACGAGAGTAGGTCGTCGTACCCGCATGACGCACCATAGTTGGCCGCTGCCAATGCCCCACCTGCCGGACCCGATTCGAGCAGGCGCACCGGGAAGCGCATGGCCGTATCGACCGTGGCAATCCCACCGCTGGAAAGGATCAGGAAGAGGCTGCCCGTGAAGCCAATACGTTCCAGGCGGGCCTGCAACTCGCGCAGGTACTTCTCGACGCGGTCTTGAACATAGACGTTGGCAATCGTCGTTGAAGTACGTTCAAACTCGCGTATTTCTGGCACCACCTCCGACGAGATGGAGACCCGCATGCCTGATGCGACACGCTGAATGATAGCACGGGCCTCCAGTTCGGCAGAGGGGTCGGCGAAACTGTTCAAAAAGGCGATGGCAACGGCCTCTATCCCGTTGGCGACCAGTTCGCGGGTCAACTGCTCTACGAACGTGGTGTCCAGTTCCTGCAAGGTTGTCCCGTCAGCCAGTGTGCGTTGCGGCACCCCAAAACGCAGGTAGCGCGGTATAAGTGGCTGCGGCATTTCCAGCAGGAGATCGTAGAGCTCGTAGCGGTTCTCGCGCATGATTTCAATGGAGTCGCGGAAGCCCAGCGTGGCGAGCAGCGCGGTTCGCGAGCCGGTGCGCTCAATGATGGCATTGGTCACCAGGGTTGTGCCATGGATGAGCTGCTTCACGCTTCCTATGGCAACCCCCTCACGCTGAAGCGATTCGAGCACGAGCGTTTCGACGGCCTGGGATGGATCGCGAGGCGTGGTGAGGGTTTTGCCAACGGCGAAGCTGCCGGTAGCATCGTCGAACACAACGAGGTCCGTGAACGTGCCCCCGATATCCACGCCTATCCTGCGCTGCCCGGAGGGACTACCCATCACTCAACCTCCAGTTTAGGGAAACGACTCAACGGGAAAATATCGACCTGCGGTGAGCGTTGCTGAGAGAGCAGGCCACCGTCAACCGCTAAAATGTGTCCAGTGATGTAACTGGCATCCTCCGAGGCCAGGAAGGCTGCTGGTCCGGCCAATTCTCCAGGTTCACCGACGCGCCCGAGAGGTATGGATGCTCCTCGCTCTCGCTTGATCTCGGGGCTCATGCCTTGAGTATCAATCGAACCGGGAATGAGGGCGTTCACGCGAATGCCGTAAGGAGCAAGGTCGAGTGCCATAGATCGAGTAAGAGCTTCGATACCGCCCTTTGATGCGTCATAGGCCGCCATCCCTCGGTGGGCGCGAGTGGCCCCTCCACTGGACATGTTGATAATGACGCCTCGATGCCGACGGGCCATCTCCTGAGCCGCGCGGAAGGAACAGAGGAATACACTCTTGAGGTTGGCCGCGATGACCCGGTCCCACCAGGCTTCGTCCGCCTCAAGGAAGTGGCGTTCGACATTGATTAAACCAGCATTATTGACCAGCACATCCACCGTTCCAAAGTGTTCAAGCACAGTATCAAATAAGTGGTCGACCTGGCTCTTATCCGAAACGTCGGCAATACCGGGAATGGCCAGCCCTCCGTTTGTAATAATCGCCTGGACAGTATCTTCGGTGCCCTGGGCGTTGATATCATTCACAATGACCTGCCCGCCCTCACTACCAAAACGAAGAGCAATAGCCCTTCCGATTCCATGTGCAGCCCCTGTGACTAATACGACCTTGTTTTTGAAGCGTTGCCCGATGTGCGTCACCATATCACTCCTCTTTCTTGCCTATAGCGAGCGAACGAGACCTCCGAAGGACACAGGAACCAACTCGACTGCACGCATCAGTTTCGTTGCCCTTCGTGGGTCAATGACCAGTGAAGAAGCAGATACTCTTCCGAACGTTTCAGGTGAGCGCGAATAGTCGCCTCCGCTTGAGAAACGTCACGTTCTTTACAAAAGTTCAGGAGTTGACGGTGATCAGCTTGAACAACTTGCGCGAGTTCGTCGGATGATAGAGCGATGAGCATATAGCGCTTGCTACGTTGCCAGAGCATCTGGATAGTCTCGATCCATCGTTGACTCCCGGCCGCTTGATACAGGACGAGGTGAAAACCTCTATCGACCTCCAGAAAATCCCCTGTTGTCCCCTGGAATGCCTCCAAAGTAGCTAACAATGCTTCCATCTCAGTGAGATCTTTGCCAGTAAGCCTTAGAACCCCTTCCGAGGTTGCAAGCCCTTCCATCGCACCTCGAATCGCATAGAGTTCCCTGATCTCTTCACGATCCATCTGAGCAACCACGGCCCCTTTATGCGGCAATTGAACTACAAATCCCTCACCTTCGAGAATAGGAATAGCTTCACGTATAGGGGTCATACTCAGGTCAAATTTCCGGCTGAGATCCTCCAGAAGCAGGCGCGTCCCAGGGGTTAATTCCCCCCGTACAATGGCATCCCTCAAAAGTGTTGCCGCAATTTCTCGTTTAGTACGATAGACTGAAAGAACCATATCACTCCTCAGGTCTATACTTGATATTTTATATAATATCAAATTTGGCTTGAACCTGTCAAGGGAGGGTGCAGCAATTGGACATGGAAAAGCGTTGCTTGGAGTGAGTCGAAGCTCAGTCTCGGTAATCAAGACGCAATGCGAAGTATACCAGGTATATTTTCCCCAACTGTTTTCGTGTGACCCACCGTTTGCCGATTGGACGCAGCCCAACCACAACAGGTATACTAACGGATGGAGTTCCTCATCGTATGAGGGGCCATTCTGTCAACGAGCAAGACAGCAGGAGCAAACAGATGGGTAATCCAATCGCCCAGACACGCTATGGGAAAGTTCAGGGCTACGAGCAGGGCGCGATCAGCGTCTGGAAAGGCATTCCGTTCGCGCAGCCTCCCACCGGTATGCGCCGTTTTCGCGCGCCGCAGCCGCCTGAGTCCTGGACGGGCGTGCGCCAGGCGACCACGTTTAGCCCCATGGCGCCCCAGGTGCCGGCAATGGGATTGAGCATGGTCGGAGCCATGGGAGCAGAGGGAGCCGTCGAGCCGCGTCCGATGAGCGAGGATTGTCTGTACCTCAATATCTGGTCGCCGGGCACAGAAGGGGAGAAGCGGCCGGTGATGGTCTACATTCACGGAGGAGCCTTCACGCTCGGCTCGGCGTCCGATCCCTGGTATGACGGGACGTCGTTCGCTGCCAATCACAACCTCGTCGTGGTGTCGCTCAACTACCGGTTGGGCATCCTGGGGTTTGTCTCGCTGCAAGACCTGGCCGGAGCCGAGGCGGGCTATACGGCCAACTGCGCTCTGCTCGATCAGATCGCAGCCCTCAAGTGGGTGCGCGACAATATTGTCGCCTTCGGAGGCGATCCCGACCAGGTAACGGTGATGGGCGAGTCGGCCGGTGCAATGAGCATTGGCGCCCTGCTGGGGATGCCGGCGGCACGCGGTCTCTTCCAGCGCGCCATCCTGCAAAGCGGAGCGGCTGGCTTTCTTCCGACGCGTCCACTGGCCACACACGTTGCGCAGGCACTGCTGGCTAAGCTCGGGCTGGAGACCTCGCAGCTTTCCGCCCTGGCGGAGGTGCCGCTGGAGACCCTGCTCAAGATTCAGCCCGAGCTGGGACGGGAGTTCGGCGGCGTCCGAGCCTACAGCCCGGTGATTGACGGCGAGACGCTGCCGCAGCATCCCTTAGCCATGATCGCGCAGGGGTCGGCTGCCCAGGTGGCCATCCTGGCGGGAACCAATCGCGATGAATGGCGCCTGTTTGCGATGCTGAGCGGAGGGTCACAGGTGGACGCGGAGCAGCTCAGACAGCTCTTTGACGATGCGGCGGAGCCTGCGCTCGCTCTGTACATCCAAGCGCGCGCCGATCAGTCGAAGGAGCTGGCCTGGATCGATATCATGAGCGACATGATCTTCCGTGTTCCGGCCATTCGCCTGGCAGAAGGGCAGGTTCGTCAGGGAGCGCCGGTGTGGATGTATCGCTTTGACTGGGAATCACCCGCCTTCGGCGGTGTCCTGGGAGCCGCGCACGCCATGGATATTCCCTTCGTTTTCAACACTCTCGACGTGGGACTCTCTCGCATCTTTACCGGCGACTCGCCCACCAGGCAGGCGCTGGCAGACCTGATGCAAACGACTTGGGCATCATTTATCCGCAGCGGTACTCCTGCCGCAGCCCTCCTGCCTGCCTGGCCACCCTACGATCTAGAACGGCGCGCCACCATGCTCTTCAGCGATGCTCCGCACGTGGTCGATGATCCGCAGGGGCAGGTACGAGCGTTGTGGGAGCAGGTGCTCTATAGCGGAGTAGTTAAAGATTGAGATCTATTTCACTCTTCCTTTTTTGACCAGGAAGAAGGTAGCTGCAATGCTGGAACCATCCCTGCACATCGATGCCGCAGAGAGAGGTCTCGCAATGGATCGTGACTCCAGCTGGTCATCCGCCCGATGCAGGGTCAACCGAACGTTACCAAGCCCGAAAGCAGGCTGCATAGGACGAGGTTCCGCAGCATCTCAGACTGGTCTGGTTGTGAGGCTCACCACGAGGTTATCATGCTAACCATCACCACCGAGACAGCCCGTCGCTTCATCCTCGGCAAGCAGGGCCTGTGGCCCGGGCGGCGCTGGCGGGGCACCGAGGGCACCGAGGCTGCCATGCGCGCCATGGAGTACCTGCAACTCGACCCGCTGCAGATCATCGCGCGCAGCCAGGACATCAAGCTGCACAGTCGTGTCCTCGATTACACGCCTGGCATGTGGGAAGAGCTGGCTTACGGGCAGCGCAAGTTCTTTGACTGGGGTGGCTGGCTGGCTGTCCGACCAATGGACGAGTTACCGTATTGGCGCGTGGTCATGCGCCGCGAGCGCGTTGGCGACTATGGCGACACGCGTCTTCGCCGCATGGCACGCGAACACGCCGAGGCCATCGACGAAATGCGAGCCATCTTGCGCGAGCGCGGCACGGTGAGCAACCGCGACTTCGAGATGGCGACGCGGACGCGCACCCAGAGTTATCGCGGCCGCAAGGACAGCGCGTTGGCCTTGTATTATTTGTGGTACACCGGCGAAGTGATGACGCACCACCGCGAGAACTTCGAGCGCGTGTACGCCCTCACGGAAACGGTCGCGCCAGCGTCTCTCATCCGTGAAAGCGACGAGGCCGAGGCGGACCGCTTCTTGATCAAGAAGGATGTCAGCTTCTCCGGCCTGTCGCGGCCGAGGCGTGTGGCCGAGTCGTTTCGCGGGTACGGCGAGTCGGATCGTGCAACGAAGCAGTTGCTCGGGGCAATGGTGGCCGACGGCGACCTGATCGAGGTGCTGGTGGAAGGCTGGAAGGCGGTGCAGTACGCGCTCGGGAGCGACGCCGAGGTGCTGGCCGATCTAAGCGCGGGGCGCGTGCCGCAGGCCTGGACGCCGTTGGAGACGAGCACGATGGAAGAGGTTGTCTTCCTCGCCCCGCTCGATCACGTTAGCGCGCGCGGGCGAGCCAAAGTGGTGTTCGGCTTCGACTACATCTGGGAGGTCTACAAGCCGGAACACCAGCGTCGGTTCGGTTACTACACGTTGCCGATTTTGTGGGGCGACCGGCTGGTCGCGCGCTTCGACAGCAAACTCGACCGGACGATCAACACGTTTGTCATCTTGGGCTTTTGGTTGGAGGATGAGGCTCACGGCCTTGATGAGGCCTTTGCGGAGGCATTGGCTCGTGGGTTGGCACGCTTCATGAGGTTTCTGGGCGTGAGCAAGCTGGATGCCACGGCGATTCACGAGCCGCTACTGCGCCAACGCGCCTGCGCATCTGAGCGGTCACCGTCTACCCCAAAGCAGTCTGATGAGGTATGACCAGGCCTCAGCTACATGAAAGCTCGACCTTTTGGCACTCCGCTGCAGGTGCGAGAGAGTTGTGCATGAGCAGCGGCGAAAGCAGCTCAATTTCACCAGTGCATAGTGGTACGTCATTGGCTCATGAGACGAGAAACTCCTTGGCGAAGCGGCGCAGTTGTTGAGGATCGGAGCTGAAAGCGCAGCGGACGAGCCGGTTGGCCCACGCGCCACGACCGGCTCGCGCGAGGACGCAGTCCCGCGGTTACGGCCGCACGACGCGGATCCGGGTCGTGCGTGACTAGATGGCGTTGGGGACCACCGGCCACCCGGACGACACAAGCAGTGGCAGTTAGCCGGAAAGCCCCCCGAGCAGGCGCACGGCGTTCCCAGCGTAGACCGCCGCTCTGTCCTCGATGGAAAGACCGGCAGAGTCGATGTCCGCGATCGTCGCCTCGACCGCGTTGGAGGGTCCAAGAGGCATGTCGGTGCCGAAGAGCACGTGTCGCGGGCCGAAGAACTCGAGGACGCAGCGAACTGCGTGTGGCGCTCCGAAGAGCGCCGTGTCGACGTGGAACCGGCGGAAGTAGTCCAGCGGCGGCAGCTGTAGTCGGTCCTTGACCTGCCGATAGCCAGGACCCATCGCGAGTCGGGCGGAGAAGTGCGGCACCAGGCCGCCCCCGTGGTGCGCGATCACGATCTGGCGCGGGTGACGCTCCATGTGCCCGGAATAGACGAGGCGTGAAAGGGCGGCGGCGGTCTCGTAGGGCCAGCCGAGTGACCACCACAGGCCAAAGTCGGACCGGCTCTCGGTCGGATAGTCAGCCCACGCCGCGCTGCGCGTCGGGTGCAGCCACACGGCGCGGCCGGCCTCCTCGAGCCTACTGAACAGCGGCTCGAAGCGCGGATCGTCGAGCGCCATGCCCAGAACGTTGGTGTAGAGCTGTGCGCCCAGCGCGCCGAGCTGCGTCAGGGCACGGTCGAGCTCGCGCAAGGCAAGATCGACGTCCGAGAGCGGCAGCGCGGCCGCGAATCCGGCGAAGCGGGCCGGAAACCGCTGGACCAGTTCCGCCATCTCGTCATTGGCGAGGCGGGCAAACTCCGCCGCGACTCCTGGCGGCCCGATCTCTTCAAGCGGCGGCACGGCAAGCACCAGGACCTGTGCGTAATCGCCGTACGGCTCGATCTTGCGCCACCTCGCGTCCAGGTCGGTCAGCACCGGATCGAAGGAGAAGACGCCCTGGCGGTAGTAGTCGAGCTGGCTGGGGGCCATGGTTTTCTCGAGCTGGCGCTCCAGCCGATCGAGATACGCACGAGGCAGGATGTGCGCGAACGCATCGATCTTCCGCATGGGTGACTCCTTAGCTGAACTCAGATCGTCTGGTTGTCTGTGGCGAGCGCGGTTGAGGTCGCCGTGCATGATGTCCGCAGAGGTATTGTGCCACAATCCACCGCTTCCCTGCAAAGGGGCATGGACTTCCGGCTCAGGCCCATACGGATAAGCCTGCCAGACGCTGCGGATAGGCACACCGCAGTGTGACCGTGCCGAGAACCTCCCTGATATCTGGTGGATTCTCGGCTACCTGCTCGCCCCTACAGATCGTGAAAGTCTAAGAGCCATAAGTAGGAGTGCATCTTTGTTAGTAATTCCTCTACGCGACTTTCACTCACGTAGCGAATGTAACGAAGATGGCTAATTCTTTGTAGCATCTTGAGAAGTTAGTCGCAGTTATGCTAAGGCACTGCTACATACACAACCATATGCTTGCCATTCGGAGAAAAGTTAACGTTACCCTGCCGGTCATATACATCGAAACTGATGATTATTTGTCCCGGCGGCGCTCCGAGGAGCCAAAGATTGGCATCACAGGCAAAAACATCCAACTGAACAGGCACGCGAGCTACACAGGCGATCACCCAGCGGCGCGGGTCTACTCCCTGCCAGTATGCAGTAAAGTCTACATGGTTGATGGCCGGATCACCTTTGTTTGTCGGATAGGCGTAAGCCGCAAAATGCATCAGGTCTCCGACTATTTGACCGGCAGGGCTGATCCATGCACCCCCTGGTTTCACCTGCCCAAAACCGTAGGGATATTTGATATGCAGGACAATCCCTGCACAAACGGCGAAGACAAGTATCGCCACGAATACTATGAAAAGGTGATGGTTTCTGCTGCCGCGCCGGTAGACTGGCGACGAGCAGCTTACTTTAGCGCCAGCATCCGTTCCAGCGCGACCCTGGCCCAGTGCGACGTCTCGGCATCCACGCCGACGCGGTTGATGACCTCGCCTTCGAGCAGCGCTTCCAATACCCAGGCGAGATAGGCCGGGTGGATGCGATACATGGTCGAGCAGGGGCAGACGACGGGGTCGAGGCAGAAGATGAGCTGGTCGGGATGCTCCTGCGCCAGGCGATGCACCAGGTTGATCTCCGTGCCGACCGCCCACTGGCTGCCAGCCGGGGCCTTCTCGATCTGCTCAATGATGTACTCGGTCGAGCCGTACAGGTCGGCGGCCTCGATCACTTCGTGGCGGCATTCCGGGTGAACCAGCGCCTTGATGCCGGGATACTCGGCGCGTGCCTGCTCGATCTGCTGCACGCTGAAGCGCATGTGCGTGGTGCAGTAGCCCTTCCAGAGGATGATGCGCGAGCGTTCGATTTCTTCATCGGCACTGTTGGAGGCCATTGGGTCGCGCGGGTTCCAGACGAACATCTGCGCCTCCGGCACGCCATAAGCCAGGCCGGTATTGCGACCCAGGTGCTCATCTGGGAAGAACAGCACGCGCTTGCCCTGTGTGAAGGCCCAGCGCATGACGGAGGGCGCATTGGACGAGGTGCAGACTACGCCGCCATGCTGCCCGCAAAACGCCTTGAGATTGGCGGCGGAGTTCATATACGTGACGGGGATGATGCCCGCGTCCTCCTCGTTCTCGCCCAGGATGTCGTGCAGCATCTCCCAGCATTCTTCCACCTCGGCGATGTTGGCCATGTCGGCCATCGAGCAGCCCGCCGCCGGGTTGGGCAGGATCACCTGCTGGTGAGCCGCGCTGAGAATGTCGGCGCTCTCTGCCATGAAATGCACGCCGCAGAAGACGATGTAGTCGGCCTGGGGACGCGCCGCCGCGAGCTGCGCCAGCTTGAACGAGTCACCGCGAAAGTCGGCATAACGAATGATCTCATCCCGCTGGTAATGATGCCCCAGGATGACGAGTCGCTCGCCAAGCTGCGCCCTGGCATTTGTAATGCGGCGGTGCAGTTCCTCGCCCTCCATCTCGGCGTAATGGAGAGGGATGCTATCGACGCGCTTGCTCACGTCGTGGCGAGCGCGCCCGGTCGGCTTCAATAACGGCAGGATGCGCTCTTCTTTGCTCGATGCACAGGCAGATTGTATGGTCATGGTTCCTTCTCCGTTGAAAATTAGGCAAACTCTAGCGATACATCGAAATTCGGTGCGGAATGCGTCAGCGCACCTAGCGAGATGAAATCAACGCCCGTCGCGGCTACAGCCGCCAGCTTCGACGCGCTGGTGCCGATACTGCCGGACGCCTCAATCAGCATATCAGGTGCAGTGCGGCGCACCAGTTCTACCGCGCCGCGCATCGTTTCAACATCCATGTTATCCAGCAGGATCACGTCTGCACTGGCCGCCAGCGCCTCGCGCACCTCCTCCAACGTCTCACACTCTATCTCGATCTTGAGCAGGTGGTGAGCATACGAGCGCGCCGCGTCTATGGCCTGGGTGATGCCACCAGCCGCCTTGATATGGTTGTCTTTAATCAACACACCGTCGTGCAAGCCGAAACGATGGTTGTAGCCGCCACCGAGCCGCACGGCCTCTTTCTCCAACGCGCGTAGGCCAGGCGTTGTCTTGCGCGTGTCTAGTATGCGCGCTCGCGTCCCCTCTACCGCCTGAGAGCAGCGCGCCGTGAGTGTGGCAATGCCTGAGAGTCGGCCCAGGAAATTGAGGGCTGTACGTTCCGCGCTCAGAATGGAACGAGCCTTGCCTTGCAGGTGCGCGATGACCTGTCCCGCCTGCACCATCTCGCCATCGCTCGCCAGCATCTCCACCTGCACTCGCGCATCAAGCGCTTGAAACGTCGCGGCAGCTACTACCAGCCCGGCGATTACACCTGCCTGGCGCGTGATGATATTCGCGCTGGCCTGCTGCTCCTCTGGAACCGTGCTGAGCGTCGTCACATCGCTATCCGCGCCGTCCTCCTCCAATGCGCGTCTGACCAGATCAAGCGTCGATTGTTGCATCGCATATTCCCTTCGTGTATCCGGCGTGGCTCTCAATGCTGTCGTATGGGCCGATTGATCGGCCAGTCGGCTCGTGGCGGGCTTACCCTGGCATCACGCAGGACCAGGTCT
Source organism: uncultured Chloroflexia bacterium (assembly GCA_963731975.1). Taxonomy (GTDB): domain Bacteria; phylum Chloroflexota; class Ktedonobacteria; order Ktedonobacterales; family Ktedonobacteraceae; genus CAVSXS01. The sequence continues at coordinate 1,692,122 of CAVSXS010000001.1, forward strand.
CGCGCCCATAAATGGGCTGGTGGGCACGGTAAAGCACATTGACGAAGTAATCACGCCATCACGTAGGGGCCGGTTTACCGCGCCCATCAGCCCATTTATGGGCGCGTCGCCTCATTGCATACATGCACCGGTATCGCTCTGGATCACGTCTCGCGCCGATAAATCGGCTGGTGGGCGCGGTAAACCGGCCCCTACGACTTCTATCCGTATTCATTTATCAATCTGCATTACCGGCCCCTACGATTAGGAATGCACATTCCTTACACGATGATTGTCGTTCTTAAGCGCACATCGGGTTCAGCTTCAGGCTGGTACGAACTTCCCACCTTCGACCTGTCGTAGACGTAGTGTACGCCGGTCAGCGCGTCGTCCGTGAAATCGTAATCTGTGCGCCAGTGGCTGCCCCGGCTCTCGCGGCGCTGCAAGGCTGCCGTGATGACCAGTCCGGCCATCATCAGCATATTGACTGTTTCCTGCCACTCCCTGGATGCCATCCACTCTGTAGCGGGCACCTGCGCTTCAGCCCCGCCTGTGCGTTTGGCTAACAGGCGACGGCAGAGTGCATTCACCTTGTCTTGCGCATCGAGCAGGCCGGACTCACTGCGCGAGAGCGAGACAGAGCGCCACATGATCTGCCGTAGCTCGCGCCTGACCAGTTCTTGGGTCTCACTATCTGGATGCGCCAGAAGCAACGCTTCGTAGCGCCGCAGGTCGTCCTGAACAGGCATGAAGAGCGGACGACGAGCCGACCGGATATCCGTCTCGATGCCCTTCGACAGTCCATCCGCCAGCCGCAGGCCGAACACCAGCCCTTCCAGGAGCGAGTTGCTTGCCAGCCGGTTCGCGCCATGCACGCCGGTACAGGCTACCTCGCCGGCGGCGTAGAGATGGGGAATGGTCGTGTGGCCATAGGCATTAGTCATGACGCCGCCCATACAGTAGTGCGCTGCCGGAGCGACGGGTAGCAGATCTCGCGCGAGGTCCAGGCCATTGTCGCGGCAGATGGCGGAGATGGTCGGGAAGCGTTGATGTATGCGTTCGGCGGGCAGATGACGCAGGTCGAGGTACTGGTGATCGACGCCTTCGCGCTGCATCTCGCTGAGGATGGCACGCGCCACGACATCACGCGGCGCGAGTTCGGCCTGCTCGGTGTAGCGCGGCATGAAGCGCTCCCCGGCATGGTTGCGCAGGTAAGCGCCCTCGCCGCGCACGGCCTCCGAAATGAGATGCGAGCCGCCGCCTGCCGCCAGCACGGTCGGGTGAAATTGCATGAACTCCAGATCGGTCACGGCTGCCCCGGCGCGCCACGCCAGGGCGACACCGTCAGCAGTCGCGCCCGCCGGGTTCGAAGTGTGCAGCCACAGGCCGCCCGCTCCGCCGTTCGCCAGGACGGTCGCTTTCGCGTTGACGACGAACGCCTGCCCTTTGCTATGCACAGCCTCAAGCCCGACGCACACACCGTCATCCACCAGTAGACGGCGCACATACGTCTCTTCATACAGGGTAATCTGCGAGCGCTGGCGAAGCGCCGCGGTCAGAGCGCGCTCGATCTCCGCGCCGGTCGCGTCTCCCCCGGCGTGCAGCACGCGCCACCTGCTGTGCGCGGCCTCGCGTCCAAGCAGCAGTCCATCGGGTGTGGCGTACACATCGCTGCCTTCCTGCGCGCGGTCGAAGCGCACACCCATCTCGATTAGCCAGCGCACGGCATCAGGGGCCGACTCGGCCAGCACGCGCACGGCGTTCTCATCGCACAGCCCGGCCCCGGCTGCCAGGGTATCTTCTCTATGTATATCCGGGCTGTCATCCGCTCCCAGGGCCGCCGTCAGGCCGCCCTGAGCGTAGCGCGTATTGCTTTCGCCCAGTTGCCCCTTCGTAAACAGCGCCACGCGCAGGTGTGCAGGCAGGCGCAGAGCGACCGCCAGCCCAGCGATTCCTCCGCCGATGACAGCCACGTCGAATGGCTGATTGGTTGACATTATCATTACTCCTTTTTGTAAGTGTACAATGTACACTTACTCAGGTGTAAAAAAAACTTTGCCCAAAGACAAATTACAATGGTGTTCTTTCTACACTAACTTGATGAACAGTATACCAGGGGAAATGAGGAAAAGCAAGGGCAGTCGAACCGCTTTATTCGCTAAAAGGCGCTGGCAAGCTACGTCACTGCCCTCTGATTTCACAAGAAATTGTCTTGAAATCTCTCCCCGTTGTGGTGGATGGTCGGTTGACCATGACGATAGATGGTTACGTCTCCCTGACCATAGACGCGCCAGTGCGCCCGGCGCTCGCTGTGGATAGGGGAGTAATCGTCGATCATACCGGTGCGCTCGTCGATTCCGAGCAGCACCGTGTTAGGGAGCAGTTTTGCCAGGCGCGCGGCCCAGCCTTTGCCGAAGGTGTTGTGATGCGGCAGGACGCAGGTATTGGGGGCAAAGTTCAGACCTTCAACCACCTTCCCTGCCCCAGGGTCGAAGTAATACTGGCACATCACCATTGCGCCCGCGCTGCTGCCCGCGATGATCGCGCCCTGCTCGTAGGCACGCCGCATGGTATCCTCGCACGCGCTACCTCTGAGTGTCTCGCCCAGGAAGCCGGTGAAGCCGCCGAGCATGTAGATCAGCCGCGAACGCAGGAGCGTATTGGCATTATGAATAGCATTTGCCGAAGCTTTATCGATCACCGGCAGCCACTCGACATTGGTCGCGCCGAGGTTGCGGAACCAGTGGACGCCGTTGTCCCCGGCGCGCCGGTAGTTGTTGTCGGGCGCGGCAGCCGTGGGGATGATGCTGATCTGGACTGCCGGGCCGCCCGCCAGTTCGATTGCGCGGAGGTCCGGCTCAGCCATCTTCCCGCCGAACTCCGCGCCGCCTTCAAGTAAGAGATATCCTGCCATTCAGAGAGCCTTTCCGTGAGTATCTTAGATAGTGTGCATTTGTTCTAACAAGGAGTCAATCGATTTTCTTCCTTGGTAAAACGCAATGGATCAAGGGTATGTCTGGAAGAGGTCGCTCAGGTTCGTGGCGTTGGCGGCATCACCCAACAGAGGAGTCACGCCGAATATCTCCTGGATAGTACGCAGTGTCGAGCTGTGTGTGTAGCGAATCGTGTTCGAGTAACCATGCCCCTTCGCATTGGGCGACAGCAGAATCAATCCGATGGGGCCGTCATTCGTTTCACTTTCAAGCAAGCCTTCACCTTCATCCCAGGTGATGAAGACGATGCCACCATTTTGGTAGGCTTGTGAATTGAGAATCACCGGGATATTCTGCGACAGCCAGGTATCTCCCTGGAGAACTGAATCGTTAAGCGGCGGGCAGGTGTTATGCATGTCATTGCACAGGTTCGGCGTGATAAAGTTGTAGCGCGCCTGCTTGTTGTTCTGCAAGTCGGCGGCCAACTCCGCGTAGGGGCGCACATGGGCGATACAGTACGACGAGGTGGGATTATTCGAACCGGTAACGTCGTCGAAGAAGACCATAGGATTGTGTTTGGCTGCGTACAAGCCGCTGCTTTTGATTGGACAGACCGTTCCATCGATATCTTCCTGATACGACTTCCAGGTGATCCCTGCTTGATCCAGCAATGTTACGAGATGCTGCGTGGAATGCTGGTGATTGACAGCAGGCTCATCATCGTTGGTAACGCCGAAATTGGTGCCGGCTTCCAGCCACAAATAGTTGGGTTCGCTTGGATGGTTCCCAGGAGGGTTGAAATACTGTTCCGCGTGAGATGCCATCGGCAGGAGCGTCTGATTGATGTAGGGTGCCGAAGCATTATTCATGATGTCCGACCAGTTATGGTTCTCCATCACGATCAGAAAGACGGTTGGTAATTGTTGTTGCATTACATGTACTCCCCCTATTTAAAGATAAGTGACGTTAGACGAAGACCGATAGCGCTCAAACAACCAGTCGATGAACACCTTTGAAAACTCCTGATTGTCATTGACCTGCTTATAAAACTTGAAATGACTATCGATCATCTCTTGCAGCAGGTCATTGACAACCTGGTTGAAGGTTAGCCTGGCATTTTCAGTAGTATTGGCACGCAAACTGGCCTCGATTGCGGAATGGCCTGCGAGACGCTGTTCCAGCTCACGGATGCACAACCGGTCATCATCGTTGAACTCCGTGCCAAAATGCTCATTCAAGACGCGGATAATCTGCGAAAGCGGCTCCATTTCGGCCTCGCCGAGGCTGTAGATTTCTTTTGGACCGATAGGGTCAAGTTCGTTGATGCCCCGCTCAAGCTTGATCTTGCCACTGCTCGTCTGCCTGACGCGGTAGGATTCGATGTCGATGTTCTGCTGGATTTCGAGCGGCAGGCGCTCAAGTGTATTGGGCAGGCGGCGCAGTAGAAAACGGCCAAAGTTATAGAGCTTTTCGAGGTCGGTATCGGTGAAGGTGAGCAACTGTGAAAGAAAAGCATACAGGCGCACATAATCTTGCAGGCGTCCGCGAAATTCGGCCTGGTCCTGTTCGTCGGCTTCCCGGTAGCGATCCACGATAGGCGCGAGAGCAGCGTAGAGCCTGTCCTGCGTGCCTTTCGGATCGAAGTAGAGCGAGGCAAAGCGGTTGACTTCGCTTTCTGTGTAGAAATGATACCCCACCAGTTCTCCTTGCCTGTCGTATAGCAGGTTCGGATCGGTCTCCTGTGAAAGCAGCGTTTTTTCAAAGTACGGCTGGAAGGCGGCTTGAATTTCGCCGGCCTCGTTCGCGAAATCAAGCACCATGGTTTCCTGCTTGCCAGGAAACACGCGGTTTAGGCGCGAGAGGGTCTGCACGGCACCGACACCGCCAAGCTTCTTATCAACATACATGGTATGCAGCAGAGGCTGGTCAAAGCCAGTCTGGTACTTATTGGCAACGATCAGCACGCGGTACGGTTCCTGCTTGAACATTTCGGCGGTTTTGCTGTCCGAAAAACCGTTCATACCGCCTTCGGTGTATTCCTGGCCGCCGTCTTTGACCGTGCCAGAGAAGGCCACCAGCGCCTTGTACGGGTAGCCATGCGCACGCAGGTAGGTATCCACGGCCAGCTTGTAGCGCACCGCTTGCTGGCGAGAGCGCGTCACAATCATTGCCCTGGCCTTGCCATCGATGCGATGCGCGACCTTGTCGGAAAAGTGTTCGAGCATGATCGTCACTTTTCGCTCAATGGTGCGCTCGTGCGTGTCTACGAAAGACTTGAGCAGCAAGGTGGCTTTCGTGCGATCATACTGCGGGTCGTTCTCGACTTTTTTGAGCAAGTTCCAGTAGGCTTTGTAGGTGGTGTAGTTTTCCAGCACATCGAGAATAAAGCCCTCCTCGATGGCCTGGCGCATACTGTACAGGCTGAACGCTTCGAACCTGCCATCCGTGCCGCGCCTGCCGAAGAGTTCGAGCGTCTTAGGTTTGGGCGTAGCGGTGAAAGCGAAGAAGCTGACGTTTTTGGGAAAGCCGCGCGCCTGCATCACCTGAGCAATACGATCTTCCAGGTCGTCGCCCTCCTCGCTCTCTTCGATATCGTAGGCGTCCAGCTTGCCGACCGTCAGCGTCTGCTTGAGGCTGACGGAGCTTTCGCCGCTCTGCGAAGAGTGCGCCTCGTCGATGATGACGGCGAAGTTTTTGCCTTCCACCTCCAATTCATCGATCTGTTTGACGATTTGCGGGAACTTTTGCAGCGTGGAGACGATGATGGTCTTGCCATGCGCCAGCGCGTCTTTCAGCTTGCCCGATGTCGTATCGATGTTTTCGACGATGCCCCGCGTCTGCTCGAATTGCAGCACCGCCTCTTGCAACTGCCTGTCCAGCACGCGCCGGTCGGTTACGACGATGATCGAGTCGAAGACGCGCAGGTCATGCTCATTATGCAGCACCGAGAACTGGTGAGCCAGCCAGGCTATCGAGTTGCTTTTGCCACTGCCCGCGCTGTGTTCGACCAGGTAGCGCCGCCCTGGGCCAAGCTCGCGCGCGTCAGCCACGAGCCGCCGCACACAATCAAGCTGGTGGTAGCGCGGGAAGATGAGAATCTGTTTGCCCGTTTTCTTGCCCTTCTCGTCCAGCACATCAACCTGCTGGATGAATTGCTGGATCAGATTCAGCACGCTTTCCTGCGCCCAGATTTGCTCCCAGAGATAGGCCGTGGAGAAGCCTTGCCAGGAGGGTGGATTGCCCGCGCCGCCGTTCTTGCCCTGGTTGAACGGCAGAAACTTCGTCCCGGCTCCCAGGAGGTGCGTGGTCATGTACAGCAGGTCGGGATCGACCGCGAAATGCGCCAGCACGCGCCCGAAGGCGAACAAAGGCTCGTGCATATCGCGTGCCTGGTACTGCTTCATGGCGTCTTGCACATTCTGGCCGGTGAAAGGATTCTTGAGTTCGGCGGTAAAGATAGGCAAGCCATTGAGGAAAAGGGCTAGGTCGATGCTCTCGCCGCTTTTCTCGCTGAAGCGCAGTTGGCGCACCTCGCTGAAGATGTTCCCCGCGTACAGCTTGAGCGTTTCGTAGTTCATCCTGTTCGGTGGCGGGAAGTAGGCCAGTTTGAACGTACAGCCATAGGTCTTGATGCCCTTGCGCAATACATCCAGCGTGCCGCGCGAGCGCAGTTCGCTGACGAGGCGTTCAAAGAAGCGAGCCTTCGCCTCACTTCCCTGCTGCTTCTTGAACTTCTCCCACTCCTTCGGCTGCGTGGCATAGATGAAATCAAGCACATCCCCAGGCAGCAGGCACATTGCTTTATCGTAGTCTTCATTGACGCGCTTGTAATACCCGCCCGCTTGCACGCTCCCCGGCGCGAAGTTGCTCGTCATCGCTCCATACAACGGCGCGGGCTGGTGCAGCACCAATTCAGGTGGCTCAGGCGCAAGCGGCAAGCGACTGGCAAGCAGCACCTGCTCGATGGTATCCTCAAGGTTCTTCTCGGAGATGTCCACGCTACGGTCTCCTTACTCTAACTGCTTATCGAAGCGACTCGGACTCCATATCTCCTTGCAGATCAGCATACAGTTCCTGCCGGGCATCAAGGTCGGCCTTATTGAAGTGGGGGTGCGGGGTAAACGGAAGTCCATTTAGTTTGATATACGATAAAAATGCAGGGTTGCTCTGATAACAATGCTCATTTAGTGATTTAACCAATAGATTTTGACCAAAGTAAGCACTAAGTTTCTCTTCATATGGTTTGTCTCCGAAACTCTGGTTAAATCCTCTTGGAAGTAGAACAAGCCCTCCAATATGATTACGGTAGTCATTAAACTCTTTTTCAGTCACAAACTCTTTCCTATGCAGCTCATAATGATTTGCCCAAATATGTTCAATCTCAAAGGGCTTTTGCAATTCCCGTGAGATATAGGAATCAAAATGGGAATCGATTCCACACTGTAGCTCTATGTGATTAGTAATCCGGGCAAGGATATGATGCACATAATGACAATTCTGCATGTGTAAATAAAAAGTACTCATTCCCGCAAATGTTTCTGGTAACTCAGCTACCTTTCTTTCAAGCACTGCAGCTAATTCTAACAGGTCAAGGTCACGAATATCTTTTATTAGATTAAACATGGTATAGACAACGGATGAGTAGTTGAGGGTTCGGAAATTCACGATACGACGAGCTATAAAAATATCCAAATAACCTGCAACTAGCCGTATCTTCCCGTCGATTGTATACCTGTCATCTTCAATGCGTAATGGTGCAAGCAGCAAGGGGTACTGTAGGGTGAAATTATTGTGGGCGTTGTAAAAAACGTACTCCATACCTGGAGTGAGTTTTTGTGCCGCCTGGCGAATACGTACATAATGACTGGCAAAACGGTCAAATTGTCTCATGACGAAGTCTCGGTAATCGTCACTCCGTTTCAACCCGATACGATCCTTCTCTTCCCGCACCCATTTATGAAATGCGCCAATTTTCTCATAGTCTTTATTGACAGCGCCCTTTTTTCCTTCACGAATAGTATCTGCATACTTGGAGCGAAGCCATGCTTTGAAAAAATCCTCCTCCTCTTTCCCTTGAATTGCAATCAACTCAAGCAGGCGCTTCTTCCATAACTCGTTAGCTTTCTCCCTCTCGTTGGGATCGGTTATATTAGCAAGAAGATACCCTTTTAGCATATCAGTAGGGCTTAAACTTAGTCCGCGATCATTCATCGTCTCAAATATGGTATATGCTTCATCATCTGAATAGGCAGTAATTTCCACAAGGTCCACATTATCTACGAGCCAGTCAATGAAGTATGGCAAGCTCCCATTTTTCAAAGTGTCAGGAAAGTTTTCTACAATATCACTGTAGCGCGCTGAAATACTACGTACCGATTCTGGTTGCTCAACGTCTGACGATTCATATGTCTGATTATTATAAAGTGACTCAATACACTTAACCCTATCCTCAACATCCAGATTGAAGGACTTCTTACCATATTTCTCAGAATAGATGAGTTTATCGATATCAACCTGACTTGTCTCAGCACGGTCTCGTTGAAGGTTATTGAGATAGATCAGGAGCAATGTGAGAGAGGTTAGTCGCTGTTGTCCATCGATAATATATTTCTGCCCATTACGATTACTGATGACGACGGAACCAAGAAAATAATGTGTATAGCTCTCAACCTGAGTGCGAGTGTGTTCTTCTCTATAACTATCGAAAAACTTTGCCTCCAGATCTTCCAGTAGTTCAGTAATTTGTTTTGTTGTCCACTTGTATTCTCGTTGATAGTAATCGATGCCGTACTTTACCCCTTCAAGCAATTCACGCACCGATTTTGAACGAGCGTCGATCTTGTTCATGCTCTTTCCCCTAAAATAATCAATCTCGAACAATAATTGGCAAGCTTTCCTCATTTTCAAAATGAGTGGGCTATTCTGTGTTTTCCCTTACATCGATCTTCCCCGTCACCGCCGCCGCTATAAGCGCAACCCTGTACTCCTGTAATTTCTCAATCCCCTGGCGAATTCTGGTAATCAGCGCATCTAGTTTGGCTGTCTCATGGTTGAGTATGGTAGCAATCTCTTTTTGCTCCAGGATAGGTGGAATAAGACAGGGCGTATTTGCAAGATTTTCGTATTCGATACTTTCAACAGTCGTTCCCTCTTTACGCCACTCCTTCAGCAAAGCATTCTGAAAACCACGGACCATCAACACAAAGTAATGGGAATTTAAATCAGGTTTCAGTATCACAGCTTTCAAATCCTGATTTATAGCTACGGGTCGAGTGTTAATAGCCACAGGTATAGAATGTATTAGAATACCAGAACGCACTACGATCAATACAGCACCGGCAGAAATCAGGCGGGTAGTGCTATTTTCAATCGCCTCATTAGTAATATGATCTTCCGCATTACTGATAAATTCACTTTTCATATCTTTGGGTGAAACCCAGGGAATATTACCTTTCCAGAAGTCAAGATTTTCCTTGAAAGGTGTTCCACCACCAAAAATATTCGCCACATACTTCAACCGCCTCACTTCCCAATGCTCCGGTATCTCCCCCAACCACTCGACGCCCAAATCCTTCATCCTCGCATCCGGGTTCAGCCCCTTCGTCACAGCATGGCTGATGAGCGCGGCGCGTTTCTCACGCAATAGTTCAATGAGTCGTTCTTTCTTCGCTACATGGGCATTAATGCGATCGTTTTCGCGGTCGAGGAAGGCAGCTATGGCGCGTTGTTCTTGAGGAGAAGGCAAAGGTAGGAACTGTGCATGGGCAAGTTCTCTGCTGAGTCCTGGTATTGCACTATCTTCAGATGAAGTATCAAGCCCAACTAACGATAATGCGTAAAATAACCAATATAAATCTGCTTTGGTATTCCTGGTATCGATAAAGTAAGTGGTATCAATAGCAAAGCTTGGTTGGTTCGAGAAATTTAATTTTCCATAGGAACCTTTACGTCCTATAACTATTACTGGTGCATTTGTATTAGCGCGAGAATGAAAACCAACTTGACCATTTGAGCCGAAAACTGGAATAATGCCATCTTCACGTGTATCAGCGGGTAAAGAATCGCCATAACTGAGGCGAGCTAGATATTTCAATCGCCTCGCTTCCCAATGCTCAGGTATCTCCCCCAACCATTCGATGCCCGAATCCTTGTAAGCCGGATACGGTTTCCACTTTCCTACACTTGCTGGAGGAATAGCCTGCTCAACTTGCGTTAACTCGCTCATCCGGCCACCTCCCGTAGCATGTCCAGGATGTCGCATTCAAGCGTCTTGATGTCGGCCTCGATCGCTTCGAGCGGCGCGGAGGCTGGTATTGGTAGAAGTAGCGGTTGAAGTTGATCTCGTAGCCGACCTTGCCGACTCTGCCGTCCTTCGCGTCGCGCACGTTGGTCGTTGATCCAGGCATCGGGGACGTGCGGCTTGACCTCGCGCGTGAAGTAGTGCTCGATGTCTTCGCCGAGCGGCACGTTCTCGGTGTCGCGCAGTTCGGGGTCGGGTTCGAGGCTGCCGTCTTTGTCGCGGCATGATGTCGGCCTTTCGTCACGTTCGGAGAGCGCGGCGAAGCACGTGCTTTGCGCAGCGAGCGGCGCGAGCTTGCAAGCGCGCGCGTTCCAGCGGCCTGCATCTAGCCTCGCGTTCGAAGGCCGCGACGGTCTCGTATACGCGTCGCCGGGCAGCGTCGGTCCAGCATGGCCACGATGCAGGGCTGGCCTGCTGCGCGCGGCCAATCTTCCTCGGCGGCTTTCTCGCCGGGCTCCTTCTTTTTGCTGGTGGCAAGCTTGGTGAAGGCGTCTTTTCTCCTTGAAGCGTTCGATGCGCTCCGGGCTGGCCTGGAAGTTGAGCCGCAGCGGACGTTCGACGGTGATCTTGCGATAGCCGAAGTGCGTGGTATGCGAAGATCTTGCACTGCTCGTCGTCCACAAAGGCCAGATAGCGTTCGACGATCTGCGCTCTGTGCCTGGGGTGAGATTTCGCGCCGCTTGTCGCCCAGGCTCTTGCGCATCGCTATCCAGCAATCGGTCGCGTTGATGAGCTGTACCTTCCCGCGGCGGCGCTCCTCTTTGCGGTTCGTCAGCACCCAGATGTAGGTGGCGATGCCGGTGTTGTAGAAGAGCTGTTCGGGCAGGGCGACGATGGCCTCGAGCCAGTCGTTTTCCAGTATCCAGCGCCGGATCTCGCTCTCGCCACTGCCGGCGTCTCCGGTGAAGAGCGGCGAGCCGTTCATGACGATGGCGACGCGGCTACCTCCCTGCTCGGTGTCCTGCATGCGCGCGAGCATGTGCTGGAGGAAGAGCAATTGCCCGTCGCTGATGCGCGGCAGTGCCTGCCCCGAAGCGGCCAGCGTTGCCGCGCCGCGCTTCGGCCTCGACCGCCGCCTGGTCCATCTTCCATTCTTTGCCATAGGGCGGATTGGTGAGCAGGTAGTCGAAATGCTTGCCGGCATGCCTGTCCTTCGACAGCGTGCTGCCAAACAGGATATTATCGGCGTCCCGGCCGTCCGCGCTGCTTCATGTACAGGTCGGATTTGCAGATGGCAAACGTTTCGCCATTCAACTCCTGGCCGAAGAGATGCACCTCGGCGTGAGCATTGATCTCCACCATGCGCTCTTTGGCGATGGTCAACATGCCGCCCGATCCGCAGCAGGGATCATACACGGTTCGCACGATGTGATTATGTTCCAGGGCGGCCTGGTCCTGTGCCAGCAGCAGGTTGACCATCAGGCGAATGACTTCGCGCGGCGTAAAGTGTTCGCCAGGATTCTCGTCCAGGGCTTCATTGAACTTGCGGATCAGTTCTTCGAAGATGTAGCCCATCTCGATGGTTTGAAATCTTGTCGGGGTGCAGGTCGATAGACTTGAACTTCTCCATGACGAGGAAGAGCAGGTCGGCCTCGTCAAGCTTGCCGATGGTATTGGAAAAGTCGAACTTTTCCAATACCTCGCGCATATTTTCGCTGAAGCCGTTGATGTAGGCGCGCAAGTTGGCGGCGAGATTCGGCGCATCGCTCAACAGCCGCTCGAAATCATAGGGCGAGGTGTTATAGAAAGCAAACCCCGAAGCCCGGCGCAGTTGGGGCGCGAGGTTCTCCAGCTTTCCCTTGAGCCGGTTATTGGTCTCAAGCACCATCTTTTTCGTCGGCTGCAAAACGCAATCGATGCGGCGCAGCACGGTAAAGGGCAGGATCACATCCTGGTACTTGCTGCGCTTGAAGGTATCACGGATGAGGTCAGCCACGCTCCAGATGAAGTTGACTTTGTCGCTAAACCCGTTCATTAGCCCGCCTATCTATGCCAGCACATCCAACTTTGATGACACACGAGGTTATTCCGACGCAAAGGTATCAAATCGGGCATGAATTGTCAAGCGAAACGACGCTTGACTTATTGTAGAGCCTGAAATATAATCGAAACTGGAGCGACACCAAGAAACACACGTATTTCCCATCTCATCAGATAAAGCGGAGGTTGTTATGGCAGACGCAAAGGGAACAAAAGAACAGCCCTGGGTTCTCACTACCCCATCAGGGACATCCGAGTACACCATGTACAAAGACGAAGCACACGATCCGCCCATCCTGGTGTGTACGGTCGGAAAGACGGTGTTGCAGTACGACCTTCGCTGCATCAACGACTTGCATCAAATGCTCAAAGAGCGCGGCGATTGGATGGAGCTTGGCAGCGCGGATGAACAGAAACCGGCCAGGGAAGGCACTGTTGAGGCGTGGGGACGCTCCCCCAACAATCCTATTGGAGGATGGTATGGCCTGAAGAAGGGACTGAGAGGGCGTTTTGGCATGTATCTCCCGCCTCTCATGGAAGAACTGGGGCTGGTTGAGCTGGAGCATAACCCGAAAAACAACAGGATGCGCGCGAAGTAAGGTTCGTTTCAGCCTCAATAGCCGCCGCCTAGCTTGCGGTGATCCCACGACACGATCTCGACGGGTTCCACGACGATCAACACTCGTTTGGTGGCCTGGGCTGCGATCATCTGGCGTGTCGCGTCGCTTAAGGGGCCATCGGTGTAACGTCCATAGATGATTTCGGCTGCGCGCCGCACACTTTCGGGGTCATCGTGCAGTACTGCCCGACCCTTGATCTGGACACCGCGCAACTCGCCATAACTTTCGCCCGTCTCTACCAGGCAGGTGAGCCGGGCATCGCGCCTCAGGTTGATGGTCTTTTGCGATTTGGCATACGTCCAGAACACTACCCGGTCATCGACCACTGCGTACCACATAGCTACCAGGTGCGGCCAGCCATCGTGATCGATGGTGGCAACCTGAAGCGTGCGCTGCTCCTCAAGAAATGCGCGAATTTCTTCGTCGCTCATGGTGATCTGGTCTCGACGACTCATCTATTCTCTCCTCATCGATAACGCATGTTGGCAGTATGTTAAGTATCGCTTATAGGTGTGGAGTTGGCAATAGCACAAACGCGGTAGCCTCGGTTACGGTTGGAGAAGCCGGAGCGTTACTATATGCGTTAGCATATACAAGGATCAGTAAAGATTCGCGATGACAAGATTCTAAGGACGTAGTTATAAAAACTCAAAGTAGCCAACTGAGGGAGCTTGAGGGCCACGAATCCTCACCCCGAAAAGCTTCGATCTGGCGCGGTGCGCTTCTTCCCTACCTGGGGACGCGCCTGGGCCTCGTTATGGTTGGATTATTGGCGGACTTCTATCTTTTACCACTGCTAAAACACAACCCTATCTTGCCATCACTTACAGCTAATACACATCTCCCCGATGCGCTCTGGCTGATGTGGCAGCGTTTTGATAGCGGCTTCTATCTCAATCTTGCCAGTTCAGGTTACTGGCCGGCCAGCACCCTGCACACCTACTCGAACTGGGCCTTTTTCCCGCTCTACCCTCTGTTGATCTCCCCTTTTGCTCACCTCTTTGGCGGGAGCGCAACCGCCTTTAGCCTGGCAGGGCTGCTGGTCTCCAATGTGGCCGCACTCATCGCGGTGGTTTATCTCTACAAACTGGTAGAGCACGAATTCGGAGCTACAACTGCTTCCTTGAGCGTACTGTTCCTGGCGCTCTTTCCAACAGCTTTCTATCTCTCCGCCATCTATACCGAATCGCTCTTCCTGGCCTGCTCGGTCACCTGCATCTTCTACGCTCGCAAGCAGCGCTGGTGGCTATCCAGCGCGTGCGGCGGCCTGGCAGCGCTCACACGCGCACAGGGTATCCTCTTACTGCTACCTGTGGCATGGGAATTCTGGCAAGTTATCAGTGATCGCTATGTGCCTGTAACGATCACCGCCGAGCATCGCTTCCAGGAGCGCCTGCATGCCTGGCTCACCTCACGCCTGCAAGGGCCTCTCCTGGCAGCACGAGAACTGAGGAACTGGCTTTCACTGCTCACACTTGGACTGATTCCTTTGGGCCTGCTGGCGTTTCTGGTTTATGGGAAAATCAAGACGGGCCATTTTTTAGCAACCTTCGATAATCAGAAGTGGGGATGGGGCCGCTATCTCGAAAATCCGTTGCAGTTACTCTTTACATCTCTGACCCATCCACAAACAGCGAATCCGATGGATTGGAACTTCTGGTTACTCAATAGTTGTTTCGCGCTGCTTTTCCTCGGTTTCACCGTGTGGGCCTTTCGAAGACTGCCCATGATCTACGCCCTGTTCACGCTCGTGATGGTACTTTTACCTCTATCTAGCAGCCGCATCAACAGCATTGGCCGGTACTACCTCATCGTTTTTCCAGCATTCATCCTGCTGGCGCTGTGGAGCGAGAAAGAGGAGCATACGTACCGCCGCTATATCATCATGACCCTTTTCACAATGCTGCAAGCACTATTCATGGTTTTCTTCGTACTAGGTCTACCGGCGATTGCCTGAGATACGCCAAGGCGTCTTTACACTTGAGAGCGTATCAGCGAGATAGCAATCCCTCTTCATACTCGCTGATCACTTCGAAACCCAGCCGACGATATGCCGCGATTGCGCTGGGGTTGTCGGCCATGACGTTCAGTCCGATGTCATCGACCGTTTTGAGCAGCTCGGCGCAGAGCTTCGCGCAGACTGCCTTTCCGAGTCCCTGGCCGCGAAAAGCGGGGTGCGTGGTCACGTTGCCGAGGACGCCGACTCTATAACGCGGTGAATAGACATGCACTCCGGCGACACTCACGAGCGTTGCGGCGCGCCGGATACCGTAGTAATAGCCCGTTTTCAACATGCGTGGGTCGAACCAGTTGCCGGGATAGCTGACGCGGTAGAGCGTTTGTAACTCCTCAGCGTCGTCGACTGTCAGCAATATAACATCCGATGTATTCACCTGTTCCAGGTGTGCTGGTTCGATCAAGGCCATTTTGTAGTGCAGGCCATGCGAATCCATGTGATATGCTCCGGTGAAGACGCTTGCCAGGTCGCCGCTCAGGTGCGCGTACAAGCGCCGGGGCAATTGTGGAAGCATGGCATAGAGCAGCACGCGTGTTGCGTGCAAATCGTCGCTGATAGCCAGCAAGGTCGGCAGTTCCAGGTTGCTATAGAGCAGTACGAGCGCGTTGATCTGCCCATTTTCCTTGAGAGCGTACCAGGTTGTGTGCGGCCAGAAGAACTCGTCCAGGTCGCCCAGTTCGTAAAGATGGATGGGCGTGTTACGGCGCAAGAACGCTTCGATCTCGTCCTTGTCGTGTAGAATCGTAACGTTCATAGCTCATTTACTTTCGCACGATACCCGATGAATTTTGCCGCAATTGGCCTGCACACCCGCTAAATATCTGGGGCGGTCAGGCCGTGCATACCGAGGGAGTAGGCGATCTCGCCGCCGTGATGGATGTCGTGCTCAATGACGTGCCATATGACCCATCCACGGGTGTAGGTGTAGATCTGGCCTTCCCACTCATCCTGGACAGTAGACTGTAAATCTGCAAGCGTATAGCGTCCCAGCACTTCTTGCATGACCTGCCAGGTTTTCTCCAATCCGCTCACCAGTTCATCCGCAGAGCGCGGCAGACTACCAGGCCCACCCCACTCATGAAAAGCGACGAAGTCCTCATCGCCCTCTTCCAGATTAAAGTGAAACCACCCGACCCGCACAGCAATCACGTGGCGCGCAAGCTCATCGATTGAACGCAGGTCAGGCGCTGCACGGAGTGCAAGTTGCTCTGGTGTGAGTCGAGCGAGGGCTATGCTCAATTGATTCTGGTAGTTTTGCCAGCCCTGGGTAAAGAATGCTAAAGTCTCGCTTGTATCGCTCATGTTTTTCGCTCCTTGTGGCTACAATAAGGTGAACCATCTTCGGTTATGTTACACGAAAGAGGGAGTGCTTGTACATCTATCCTATCCGCTACCTCGTCAGCTCCACCAGACCGAGCACATGCCCGCTCACGAGTGGCACGCCCCGGCGAGCGCGGGGGAACATCTTCACCTCGCTTGATTTGATGACGCTCACCTGCTCGCTACCCGCCCCGTTGGAGATCAGCAGGAAGTGGGCGCGCTCGTCGATGATGGTGGCGCAGAACACCTTGTCTTTGCCGACCAGCTCGGTTGTGACCACGCCTGCCGTGGCGCGTCCCTTCTGTGGGTACTGGCTGAGCGGCACTTTCTTGCCCAGGCCGCTCTCGGTGACGACGAACAGGCTCAGCGGGTTGTTGGGGATATTGAGCTGCTCGCCATCCAGGTAAGCGGCGCTGACAACCTTAGCGCCAGGGGCAAGCGTCATGGCTGCCACACCCTGGCCGACACGTCCCTGGGCGCGCAGGACATCGTCGCTGAAACGCAGCGTCTGGGCGTTGTCGGTCGTGATGAAGTATTCGCCCTGGCCGCGCGAAATCAGCGCGGCGACTACCGCGTCCCCGTCGGCCAGTTTCATATCTTGCAGGCCGTTTTCGTCCGCCGTCTTGTAGTCGCTCAGGGGCGACTTTTTGGCCTTGCCAATCTTGCTGAAGAGCACGAGGTAGCGATCTTCCTCGAAGGCTTCAACGGGCAGGAACGCGACCACCTCTTCGCCCTTCGCCAGTCCGAGTAGTTTGTTGACCGGCTCGCCCTTCGAGGGACGAGTACCTTCCGGCAGGCGGCGCGCCTGCACCTGGTAGACGCGCCCACTAGAGGCGACGCACAGCATGTAATCCTGCGAGATAGCAGGGATAACGTGGCGTAGTTGTTCATCGCCCCGCACGGGTGTATAGGCCGCGCCGCCGTTCCTGCCCTTTGGCGTGTAGCTATCGGCGGCCAGCGTCTTGATGGTTCCAGCGCGCGTAGCGGCGATCACCAGTGGCTCGCGTTCGTGCAAGTTCGCCACCTCGGTCACGGGTGCATGCGCCTGACCCTCGACCTCGATGACGGTGCGGCGTTCGTCGCCAAACTGCTTGATGAGCTGCTGCATCTCCTTCTTGAGCAGGGCGATCAGCGCGCCGCGGTCCGCCAGCAAGTGTTCTAGCTCCGCGATCAGCGCCTGGAGTTCTTCGCGCTCCTTCGCGTACTTGCTCGCGTCCAGCCGCGTTACCTGCGCCAGCGTCATGGAGGCGATCACCTCGGACTGGATCGGTGTCAGCTTGTAGTTCGACTCGATCTTTTTGCGCGCCTCTGCTCGATCCTGCGCCTGTTGGAAGATGCGCACGATCTTGTCCGCGTTGGCCGCGCCGATGATGAGTCCTTCAACGACGTGCAGGCGCTCTTTTGCTTTGCGCAGGTCGAACTGCGTGCGGCGCGTGATGACATCCACCTGGTGCGCGTTCCAGTAGTTGAGCAACTCGACCATGCCGGTTTGCTTCGGGTTGCGCGCGGCTTGCATCGACTCGCCGAAGAGGAAGACCATCTGGAACGATTGCGAGATCTGCAGGTCTGTTTCGCTGTACAACTGCGACAGCGTCTGCGCGGCGTCGGCGTCTTTGCGCAGTTCCAGCACGATGCGCGTACCCTTCTCAGTGTCGCTTTCGTCGCGCACATCGGGCAGCAGCCCTTCGAGCTTGCGCGCGTTGATGGCTTTGACGAGCGAGGCTTTGACCTTGTCGCGCCCGGTAGGCGGTATCTGCGTGACGACCAGGGCGCGGCTGCGCGGCGTCTCTTCCAGGCGCACCTCGGCGCGCACGATAATACGCCCCTTGCCGCTCGTCATATATTCCTTGATGCCTTCGATGCCCATGACGCGCCCGCCCTGGCAGAAATCCGGCCCTTGAATGTAGGCCATCAGTTGCTCGACGTTCATGTCGGGCTTGTCGAGCAGGGCGATGCAGGCGCGCATCACCTCGCCCAGATTGTGCGGCGGAATGTTGGTCGAGAGGCCAACCGCGATACCGCTGGATGGATTGACCACCGGCGGGATGCGGCCCGGCAGGTAGTCCGGCTCCTGCACCTTGGGGTCCTGCTTGTAGCTGGGGCGCAGCGGAACCGTCTCCTTCTCCATATCGGCCATGACCGCCTCGGCCAGTGGCGAGAGGCGCATCTCGGTGTAGCGATAAGCGGCGGGCGAGTCGCCGTCCTCGCTGCCCATGTTGCCCTGCCCTTCGATGAGCGGGTAGCGCAGGGTGAAAGGCTGCGCCAGTCGCACGGCAGCATCGTAGACCGAGGCGTCACCGTGGGGATGGTAGTTACCGAGGATCAGGCCGACCACTTCGGCGCTCTTGACCGTCGGACGCGTCGAGAGGAAGTGGGCGTTGCGCATCCCCGCCAGGATGCGGCGCTGCACCGGCTTCAGACCGTCGCGGGCATCGGGCAGGGCACGGTCCGTCACGACCGACAGGCCATACGTGGCGAAGGCTTGCGACATGACGACGGAGAAGTCTTCCTCGCGTATCGTGCCGAATGAGGTGGTTGTGTCTGTTATTCGAGCCATGACTATACATCCAGTTCGCGTATTTTGCGCGCGTGCTCAGCCAGGAAGGTGCGGCGAGCCTCGGCGTTTTCGTCTTCCATCAGTTCCATAACCAGCTTCGCAGCCAGCACACCGTCTTCCATCGTGACGCGCTTGAGCGTGCGGTGCGAGGGTTCGAACATGGTTTCGCGCAGCTCTCTGGCGTTCATCTCACCCAGTCCTTTGAAGCGCTTGAACTCCGAATCGGCGGCCTCCGGGTGCGACTTCAAGAATTGCAGGCGCGCCTCGTCGTCCAGCAGCCACGTCAGCTTGCCTTTGTATTTGACCGAGTAGAGGGGAGGACAGGCGATGAAGACATGCCCGCGCTCGATCAGGTCGCTGAACTCCTGGTGGAAAAGCGTCAGTAGCAAGCACTGGATATGCAGACCATCCACGTCGGCGTCGGTGGCGATGATGACGCGGTGAAACTTGAGCCGCCCGATGTCGAAGGAGTCGCGCGTCCCCGTACCGAGCACATTGATGATGGTGCGAATCTCCTCGTTCTCCACGATGCGCTTCAGATCGGCCCTCGCCACGTTGAGCGGCTTGCCTTTCAGCTTGAGCACGGCCTGGAAGTCGGAGAAACGCCCCTGGCCAGCGCTGCCGCCGGCTGAGTCACCTTCCACGATGAATAGTTCGGAGCGCGACGGGTCGTTCGTATTGCAGCGCAGGAACTTCTTGGAGAGCGTGGTATCGATCAGCTCGCCGTTCTTCTTATTTCCGGCCCTCGCCAGTTCTTCGACCAGCTGCGCCTCGTTCCTGGCCTTCTGCATCTGGAGTATCTTCTTGAGCCATTCTTTGCCGGGAGCCATGTTGCGCTCGAACCAGTCCTTCAGACCCTCGTCCACAACCGAGCGCACGATACCCTCGACCGGCGCGTTGTTGAGGCGGTCTTTGGTCTGTCCCTGGAACTGCGGATTGACCAGCTTGACCGAGATGGCCACGTTCAAGCCTTGCTGGATCACCTCGGGCCTGAAACCGTCCTTCTCGCGGCTCTTGATGATGCCCCACTTGAGCGCGTAGTCGTTGATAACCTTCGTCAGCGCGGCCTTGAAGCCCGTCTCATGCACGCCGCCATCGCGCGTGCGCACGGCGTTGGCGTAGCTGTACATGGTGATCTTGTAGCCGCTGGTGGGCTGCAAGGCGATCTCCACCTGCACGCCGTCCTTCTCTTTGGCGATGCCGATGACGTGTTTGAAAAGCGGCGCGCTCGTGCCGGTGGCGAGGTCGCGCACGTAGTCCGGCAGCCCCTCGCGTGAATAATACACGCGACTGATTTGTTGTTCCAGGGCGTCGTCCCAGGCGTCCAGGTGAAAGGTCACGCCGCCATTGAGGTAGGCGGAAGCCTTCATGCGGCTCTCGACGGCCTCCAGGGAGTAGTAGGCGTCGGTGTCGAAGATGCCCCGGTCATACTGCCAGCGCAGTCGCGTGCCGTGCAGTTTGGGATCGCATGGGCGTATCTCGTGCGGCAGAGCCTTCCCCCGGCTGAACTCCTGGCGAAATTCCTGGCCTTCTTTCCAGACGGTCAATTCCAGCTTTTCAGAGAGGGCGTTGATGATCGTCGAACCCACACCATGCAGGCCACCAGCCGTCTTGTAGACGCCCTCCTCGAACTTGCCGCCGGAGTGAGGGACGGTCAAGATGATGGTCGCGGCTGGCAGGTATTTACCCTGGTAGAGCATGGGGTCGAACGGCATACCTCGCGCCTCGTCCCGCACCGTGACCCAGCCGCTGCGGTCGATGCCAACCCAGATCTGCCTGCCATAGCCCGCCACAGCTTCGTCCACCGCGTTGTCCAGCGCTTCCCAGAGGAGATGCAGCAGTCCGGTTGAAGAGGTCGAGCCGATATACATGCCGGGGCGATGGCGTATGGCCGCGATGCCTTCCAGCACCTGGATATCCGCGGCGGAATAGCTCGCCTGCTTTTTCGTCCTCGCGGCGGCCTTCCCTTCATGTACGGGTTTCTCTTTGCGTAATTCTATCGTTTGCGGTCTGTCTGCCTCTTCTACTCGTTTAGCGGAAAAAAGCGAGAGCTGACCCTCCAACTCATCCTGCCCAACGGTTGGAACTTTGGCTGAACGCGCCATATACCTGATACCTCTCTTCAACTGGCTTTACGTACTCTTTCAGCATACAGTGTTCTATTCTTTCTGTCAATAGGTTTTTGGGTATTTTGTTCTACTCCTGTGGAACAGCCTCAAGGCATGTCGCCTGTTCATATTTACTGATCCATATATATTACGATATTTCAATATTTGATCGTTTTCACTCAGTTTGATTTGTAAGGTTTTTGTAAATCATCAACAAGCACATATGAGTGAAATTCATGAGATGTAGATGAGAAGATGATTGAATTGCCTGGTATAATTCAACACAAAAGTATATGATAAGCTCATCCGCAAAATGGTCTTTTTTTACTTGTCAAACCATAGGAAATTTGATACAATAGGGGGACAAAAAATGTTTTTCTCATGTAGCCAACGTCAATTAATGCGAAATTCTATAGAAACTGTCGGAATCTGACCTAAATCTTAGATGATTTCTCAATATGTCATGAATTGTGTCCATATATACTGTCAAGTCGCGTGAGAGAAACTATATCAGCGACTCCTCGCAAAGAAAGTGCCTGAACAATGCCACGTCCACTAAAGAAAGTGCCTGAAGATACATTGGGAGGAAAGATCAGGGCAGCGCGTCAGAAGATGCACCTCTCCCTCGCCCAGGTTGCCGGGGATGCGTATAGCACCAGTCTCATCTCTCAAATTGAACGAAATAAAATTGAGCCTTCGTTAAGCAGCCTGAGGTACCTGGCCGAGAAGCTGAATTTGCCCTACGACGAACTCGCTGCTATGTCCCAACAACTTCGCGCTACTGAAGCCGAAGCCAGCAGCTATCAACACTTGGAAGAAGCGCGAACGGTTGCCGCCGCGTTGTTAGAAAGCAATCGACCAAAGGATGCGCTGCCTCTGCTCGAACAGCTCACCATTGCGCAGATTCCCACATCGTTACGCTGGCGCATGATCGCATTACGCGGTCAGTGCTACTTCGCGCAACGCCGTTTTATCGCGGCTCAAAAGGACTTCGTAGCGGCATTGGACTTCATACCCGGCCGCGTTCCGCAGGAGCAACAGCTTGATGCAATCCTGCTACGCCTGCACCTGGCAGCCACATCGCGGGAGTTGGGGCAATACGACATCGCCTACGAGCAATACTCCAGTGCGCGTTTGCTCATGAGCACGTCTACGCCGCTGCGCTACCTGGCGGAAGCGCACTGGGGCATCTCGCTCGTGCTGTACGAGCAGGCGTACAAGTCCGACGACGGCAACGAACACCAGCAGGAGGGCAGCAACGACGAGCAAAAAGAGGAGCAGCACAGCCCGATCTTTCGAGCACATATGGAGCACGCGCTGAAACACGCCGAACGAGCGGGCGCGCTGTACGACTCGGCGGATGAGCTACTGCGTGCGAACCTGCTGAACTGCCAGATCGCCCTCATCGAGCAGTCGCTGGGCCGCCTGGACTCCGCGCAGAAGCGCCTGCAGGACCTTTTGAACCAATGGCAACCAACGCTCGGCGTGCAGGAAGCCAACCTCCCAATAGAAATCGTTGATAAGAAATTTCGTTATAACGAAAGAGAGCGGGCCAATCTCGTTTCTGCCGCCGCCTGTTACCTTGCCAGCGTCGAGATGGAGGCGCACAAGTGCCATGAAGCGCTTGCACATATCGATCTGGCGCTCGAAGTGGGCAAGCATACCTACATCCTGCGGCGCGCCGATGCCTACATGATGAAAGGGCAGATACTCGCGGAGTCAAACGATCCCGCCGCGGTAGAGGCTTTTCAACTTGCGCTGAAAGAGTTGAAAGATACCGACCGCCTGGGCGCAAAGACTCGTATTCATAGGCTGCTTGGCGCGTATCTCATACGCCTGGGGAAGCAAAAAGAGGGCGATTTAGAGCTGGATAAGGCGATGCAACTGGCGAATGTCCCCACGCAGTTCAACACAACGGCGTCCAATGAAATCTCGACCTCCACGTATCAAGAAGGCTGATCTTTCATCAAGAACGTATACGCGGCGATGATGCGCTGCATCTCGCGCTGATCGCCGCCCCTATCGGGGTGATATTGCTTGGCGAGCTGGCGATAGCGCCGTTTGATCTGCTGGCGCGTGGCGTTAGATGGCAGGCCCAGCACAGCCAGCGCTTGCTGGCGTTCTACCAGTGGGCGCACCGGATTGGCGCGGCTACCCCACAATGCTCGCGCGCTGAGTCGCACGATCTCCCAGACAAGAGAGGCGATACTCTGTTGTTTTGGGGGTGGCCTGCTGCTCATGCCTGCCTGCTCGCTGTCCTAGAGTGCGCGTTAAAGTCTACTACACGCTCTATTCTACCACGATTCCGGCATGAGAGCAGGCGCGACCGCAGGTCTGATAGTCGCTGATAGTCCCGAAAGCTTGACGAAGCGGAACAATTTCTGCTACACTCATCCCAAGAAGTTTACGCCCTATATTTTCATGCGAATATGCGTAACATCTACTGCCTGGTTGTGCTCCACAAGAGAAGTTCATGATCTATAGTATACTGTAATGCCGGGGACTGGTTGGTATGGGATAGATGGTCTTATCACAATCCACAACACCTGTGTATGCATGGTGCGTCTAACAGCGTTCGGACAAGGACCAGAGCATGTCAACCGATCAACGACCACTCACCTCATCGCAAGAGCAGATTCGGCTTCAGGCTGCGCTGCGCGAAAGCGAAATACTGCGCGAGTTTGCTGAGCTTCTCGCCTCCTCCCTCGACCTGGAGCGCATCCTGCATGTGCTGGTCAAACGCACGACGCAGGTGTGCGAAGCGGAGCGATGCTGTGTCTGGCTGCTTGAGGACGCGCGAGGAGTCTTGCACCCCAAAACCTATCACCTCGCGGTACGCTTGTTCGATCGCACAATGATCAACGCCGCCGACCGCATTTGGTATCGCAGTCCAATCTCCATGAGCGACCCGGTGGCGCGCCGCCTTTTCTCCGAGCAAGCCATACTATCGATCCCCGATCTGCGCAACGAACCCAGCTTACAACACGTCGCTGAAACGTTTCTCGTGCGTTCTATCTTACTGGTGCCATTGGTACGCGAGGGACGCCCTGTGGGTATGCTCTCCCTCGATGATCCAGGCAAAATACGCGTGTTTACCCCCGAACAACACCAGTTGGTACGCTCCATCGGCCAGCAGGCCTCGATTGCCATCGACAACGCGCGTCTCTACCAGCAGGCCAGAACCGAACGCCGCAGAGCAGAGCAGTTGATTGATCGCGTGCGCTCTATTTACGAGGTAGCGCTCACGGTGAATGCCAGCGAGGAGATATCGACGGTCTTCCAGGTGGCGATGGAGCATCTTGCGCGCGGACTGGACGCCGAAGGCGGCATGATCGCCTTACTCGCAAATGACACGCTTCACCCTATAATGCACACGCTCGACGAGGAACACTCGCTCGCGCAGGGCCTATCCTTCAAGCTCGATCAACTTCCCCATTTTCAACATGCGGCCAGCAGTGGTCAGCCTGAGTTTGTGACGGTTGAGCAGGCGCAGGGAGATGAATGCGCCTGGTTTCAGCGCGTGGGCTTTCAGAATATCATGATTGTGCCTTTGATGGGACAGGCTCAGGAACCTGATACGGTTTCACGCTGCGTTGGCCTGGCCTTCATCAACTTTCGCCCCAATCACGCGCCGCCATCCAAGGGGCAGTTTGCTTATGCGCAGGATATTGCGGCACAATGCGCGCTGGCCGTTGAGAAAAGCCAGCTACTGGCCGAGGTTCGGCAGGCGGCGGAGATCGCCAACGAACGC
This sequence comes from uncultured Chloroflexia bacterium, assembly GCA_963731975.1. GTDB lineage: Bacteria > Chloroflexota > Ktedonobacteria > Ktedonobacterales > Ktedonobacteraceae > CAVSXS01. Next base: position 1,716,687 of record CAVSXS010000001.1, read on the forward strand.
GCCAATACCCTTGACGCGGTCTTCCACGCCATGAACGAGGGCATCACCGTCAGCGACATGGGGGGCAACGTACTGGTTTTGAACAACGCAGCCTCACATTTTTTAGGCGTACCGAAAAATAGCAAGGCGCACCTGCTCAGATTCTTGAGGCGCTACCCGGCATACACCATCGATGGACGCATCATCCCCGAAGAGCAGTTTCCTCTCTCGCGCGCCTTGCGAGGAGAGCGCATCCGTTCCGAACAATTCATCACCCGTCGAGCTGATGGAGAAGAACGTATCCTGGAAATCAATATCGCGCCCATGTTCGATAGCCACGAACAGCAGATCGGTGTCGTGAGCGCCTTCCGCGATGTGACCGAATCGATACACGCCGAACAGCGCATTCGCCAGGCGCTGGATACCATGCTGCATGTCGCCGAGGCCGTCTCCGGCATCACAGATATCGAGGTCATCCTGCGCAGCGTGCTGGAGCGCACCATCACCACGTTGAGTTGCCAGCGCGGCGCGGTCTTCTTGCTTGATGACCAGCGGCAAACCTTTGAGCCGCTGCTAGAGATCGGCTTCGACCGGGATAGCCGGCAGGAATGGGTCAAAGAGCAGCGCGCCTGGCTTGATCCCGATCCCGAACACGATCATGGATTTTACCGCGAGTTGCTGGCCGGCCACACCGCGCTCGTTGACGCTGAGCAATGCCCATACCAGCCAAATCCGCTCAGCCACATCATGATTCTGGCCGCACCGATCAAGCACAACAACCGCGTGCATGGACTGCTGGCGCTTGATCGCTCAAGCTACACCGTGGGAACTGGCTCGACTACTGATGAGGCGGAAGCGGAGCGGCATGAATTCGGCATTTGGGACATCGCCGTTCTGGAGGGCATCGCGCAGCTCGCAGGGCTGGCCGTCGAGCAGGCACACTGGCAGCAGGAAGCCATCAACGCGCGTGCAAGCGAGGCTGCCATGCGCGAGGCCAATATGCTCAAAGATGATTTCCTGGCGATCACAGCGCACGAATTCCGCACGCCGCTCACAATCATCCTGGCGCAGAGCCAGCTTGTGGTGCGCATTCTCTCCCGTCTCTCGCAACAGCTTGAAGGTAACGAAGCCTTGCAGAAAGCCACCAAGAATCTGTCCGTCGTGGAGGAGCAGGCGCGCCAGTTGACCAACATCGTCAAGACCTTCCTCGAAGTCACCCATATCAACCGGGGGCAGCTTTCTCTGGAGCTAATCGAGGTAAACCTGGCAGAAATCGTGCGAGATGTCACCGAGCATTACAGTGCCGCCTCGGAGCAGCATCCCATCCACTGCGACATCGCCCCCGGCGAGACCCTCTACACAGTCAGAGGTGACGGAGCGCGCCTGCAACAAATTATTGCCAATCTCGTCGAGAACGCCATAAAATACAGCCTACCGGGGGGCGCAGTCACCATCCACCTGCGCGCTACGATTGGCGCTGACAACACGCCGCGCGTCGAAGTGTGCGTGGAGGACAATGGCATAGGCGTTCCTCAAGAATACCAGGCGCGCCTGTTCGAGCGCTTCTATCGCGCACCAAATAGCCTCGATAGCAAGACGAAGGGCATCGGACTCGGCCTGTATGTCGTTGCGCAGTTGCTCCAATTGCAGGGTGGGTCGATTCATGTCGAAAGTAGTGGGGTGATGGGAGAAGGCAGTCGCTTTATCTTCAGCCTGCCCGCGCTAGAGAGTTGATGGATACGTGAAGCTATTGAGAGACTGGCTGCTGGACCTCGCCCACACGACGATGGAAGACGAGGGGAGTGAGGATTCTGCCCACGATTTCGATCACCTGGCGCGCACTATGGCGCTGGCGGAAACGATCGCCGCGCGCGAGGGGGGTGAACTGCCGGTCATCCAAGCCGCCGTCGCCCTGCACGACATCGGCCAGGCACGCGAGGCGCAGCACGGCGGCGATCATGCCCTGATCGGCGCGCAGATGGCCGCCGACCTGCTCACCGGCACAATCTTTCCCCAGGCCACTATCCCGGCGGTGCAGCAAGCCATCCGCGAGCATCGCATGACCGGCGGCATGGTTCCGACCACACTGGAAGGGCGCATCCTGTTCGACGCCGATAAGATCGATTGCCTGGGCGCGACCGGCATCGGTCGCCTCTATTGCATCACAGGTCGCTATAACCAGAAAGTGTATTCACCCGTCCCCGCAGAGATCGTCGAACCCATCGATCCATTGCTCATTCGCGCGCTGCGCAGGAGGCCGGACTACTCGCCCAACATCGAATTCCTGCTGCTCTTCGGCAACCTGCCCGACCGCATGGCAACCTCCACAGGGCGCGAGATGGCCCGCGAGCGCTACGACTTCATGCGCGAGTTCTTCATCCGCCTGCGCAAAGAGGTCGAAGGCGAGTTATAGAAGCTTACAGTAGTTCCCCGAGCAAGATCGCATAGTTGAAATGCGTCTCCTTCTCGACCGGCGCGCTCAGGTGAATGGTGAAACCGTAGCCTGGGAGCAACGTGTGATATTTCACCACGACCGGCCCCGGATCGCTGAGCAACGATACGAGCACGACACTCGCAAGGGTGACATGCGCGTTCTTGACGGTCACTTCTGCGCGCCCCTGGGGGCAAATGCCCGAACCGGAGAGCTTTTCGCGCTCGTGCGCCTGTGCTGCTTGCAGGTGAACGGCAGCCGGAGTTTCGGAATGATGCTCCTGAACCGCCGGTTCTATCACAACGACATTATGAACGGGTGAATCTTGCGCCTGAACGTGTTTCTGTGACAGGGGAGTTGTCTTTTTCCCGGTCTTTTTCTCCTGCCTGGGGACAGCTTGCAATTCTACCCTGGTGTTTCGCCCGGCCAGGCGTTTTTTCTTAGACGGAGTGATTACGGCTCCGGTAGATGGAGTGCTTGGCGGAGCAGCTGGCGGTACAACGATTTCCGCCGATTGAGCGACATGCACGGCTGGAAGCGGCTTCGACTGCAGGCTGAGGCGAGGAGCAATCAACATCGAGCCTGAGACATGCTGCTCCTTGCCCGATTCAAGCATTGCCTCTTCTTCCATGTCGTCTTCTATGTGCGAAGCAGGATCGGCCAGCGCTTCATCCACCGACACCGACAACCCGACGCGTCCCCTTGCAAACCGCTCCTGCCAGCGCTGCGTCTCCTGTTTTTCTCGTTCGCCAGGATTCACCATGATGCATCCCTTCCATTGCTTCAAACAACAACTGCCTTCTTGATGATGTGATACACGTTGGTACAACTGGTGGCAGTATAGCATACCCGTCGGAGCGTTCAGGGGAGACTAGCACATTTGGGTAGACATGTCTCTTCTACTTGTAAAGGCTGCTCGCAACCATTAAAATGTAGTCATGCCTACTACAGATGGCCTGGCGTTGCGAGACGCCAAATTAGAGCGCGCCAGGGTCTATTTTTGTCGTTGAGGAAGGGTGTTCATGAAACTAAACGGTTCGCACAAATTCAAAGCAAATAGCTGGCAAGTCTTCTACGCCATTTTAAATCCGCAGGTGCTTCAGACATGCATCCCCGGATGCAATTCGATTGAAATACTTGATTCCAACCGCCTGAAGGCCAACATCACCACGCCCCTGCCCGGCCTCAAGGGACCTTTCGGTGTCATTATTAAAATGACGCAGCGACAGGACCCGCATCTACTCGTGCTGGAGGTCAATCGACAGGGCGGCGGCGGCTCGGTCAACGCGGTCAGCCAGATCACCATTCAGGACGAGTCGGATGGCGCGCTGCTCAGCTACGACGCGAGCGCCGACCTGGCAGGCCCCATCTCCATCGCCAATAACCCCATCGGGCAGGGCATTACGAAGAATTCGCTCAAATCCTTTTTTGAGAAGCTGGACCAGGCCATCGCATAACCTTCCACTTCAGGCGAACAGGGCAGCATGAACATTCTCTGCCCTATTTTTTGTGTGCCAAAATGAGAAATTCCTCATCTGTTTCCAATCGTTTTTCAAGATGAACGCTGTATCATACCCATTGAAATCTGGTAATGACTTTGCCGCTCTGGTACACTTTGTAGCACGACACCATAAGGTGTATCACGCAGGATTCACAAATTGAGAGGCCAGCACCGGCAGAAACCAGGAAGTAGAGCAACAATGTATCAAGAGGAACATGCTATGGAATCACTACTTGCAGAGACTCAGCAGCACGATAAACACATTACCTCACCCACCTTTACGATTATCGCACCTGTTTACAATGAAGAGGCCACGCTTCCCCACTTTCACCAGCGCGTCGTCGCGGTGATGGAGGGGCTTGGAGAGGCGTTTGAATTACTCTACATCAACGACGGGAGCCGCGACAAGTCTTACAGCGTGATGATCGAACTGCACAAACAGGATGCGCGCGTGCGCGTCATCGATTTTTCGCGCAACTTCGGCCACCAGATCGCCATCTCCGCCGGGCTGGATCACGCTCGCGGGCATGCCGTCATCATCATGGACACCGACCTGCAAGACCCGCCGGAGGTGATCCCAGACCTAGTGGCGCGCTGGAAGGCAGGTGCTGAGGTCGTCTACGCGCAGCGCGCCACGCGCACGGGCGAAACGCGCTTCAAGCTCGTCACCGCGTCGGCATTCTACCGTCTCATCACGCGCCTGACATCCGTGTCCATTCCCCGCGATACCGGCGATTTCCGCCTGCTCGACCGCAGCGTGGTCGATGCCCTCATCACCATGCGCGAGCACCACCGTTTCATGCGCGGATTGTCGGCCTGGGTTGGCTTTCGCCAGGAGGCGGTGCAGTACGACCGCCAGGAACGCTACGCCGGAACCACCAAGTACCCTCTGTCGAAGATGATCGCCTTTTCACTCGATGCCATCACCAGCTTCAGCCACGTTCCCCTGCAACTGGCAACTACCTTTGGCTTCATCTTCGCCGGCATCAGCCTGGTCGGCATCCTGGTCGCCATCATCCTGCGCCTGACGACCGGGGCCATCGTCGGCCAGGCATCCACGCTCATCATGGTGCTCTTCCTGGGCGGCGTGCAGCTCATCTTTCTGGGTATCATCGGCGAATACCTGGGCCGCATCTACGACGAAGTGCGCGCCAGGCCGCTGTATATCGTGCGCAGGCGGGTGGAGTAGGCAATGAGAATGCGCTAGCCAGCCTGAGCGGCGTCCCGGCGTTCGGCCCGCGCCTGCCACTTCACGAGGATAGCCCCGCCGATGAACAGGATGGGCGCGAAGAGAAGCTGCACGATGAAGAGTATAAACGTGGCCAGTAGTACAGCCCAAACCTGACTTTCCCTGTTCACGAGTGTCGCGATTGTCGTGTATTGCATGAAACACAGGACCAGTGTGAGCACGAGCGAGCTACCAACTGCGGCCAGCACAGCCAGCAGCACACGCCAGAGTGTAGGGTGCTGTGTGCGATCCACGAGCAGCCGCCAGAAGAACATGAAGCAGAGCGTCAACGAGAGCGTGGCGAGACAGGACGCCACAAGCGCCACCAGAAAATCGCTTGCCCCCGGGGAATTGGCCCCGGCCAGCCGCGTATAGTTGAGGAACTGACCGACCAGGCCGCCGGGCATTGGGTAATAGTTCATCAAGGGATGGTAGAGACCTTTCAAATTCAGATTCTCAATCAGCAGCCGATAGAAGAACGAGCGCGGTGGAAGGAGAATCGCTGGGATCAGGACTAGCGCCCCCATCAGCCAAAACCCGCGCTGGATTCGCGTGTGTGAAAGTGAAGGGCTGTTTTCTGTCATTATATTGCTCCAGATGTTTTTGGGTATGGGACATCCTACTTGTTGTAAATCTCTTTCAGAGAAAATGACCGACCTAACTCTACTGAATAGTATAAGCGGGACAGGGAGGCACAGTCATGGGGCATATGTCCCATTGATACTTTGTGGAACAGGGAAAATCCGGGGACTAATGTTTCCAGCTCAGAATCGCCACAACCATCTCTTTGACAGGAGGCACGAGCATCCCGTCGCGGGGAACCAGCCAATCGCCGAGCATCGTCCTTAACTCGGCTCGCGTCTGCTCGTCATCACCAAGAATGAGCTGTTCTGGCAATTCTTGTACAGCAGCATCGAGCGAGGAGAAGCGCAGGCTGGTTGGGAGACGCGCAGTTTCCACATCGGCGTAGATGCCCATCTCGTAGAGCACGTCCAGCGCGTGGATTGCGCTCGGGGACAGGTGGCGATCATCGCCGTGAAAATGCTTCCAGATGGGGGCCGTCAAGGTATCAATGGGCGTTACACGCACATAAAGATAACAGGTATGGCGCGCCGCAGCATTGAGCTTCGCCAGAAATGGTACGATATCACGGATGGGATAGATAACGTGGCTACAGATTACGATATCCGCCTGGAGATCAGCCGGGGCATCCTGCCAGGTGTTCTGGCTATACGAAATGTTGGTGATGCCCTGCTCGCGCACATCCTCCCGTAGGAAGTCGAGCATGGCTGCGTTTGGCTCAACAGCAATGACCTGCTTTGCGTAAGGCGCGAGGGCGAGCGCGAAGCGGCCTGTACCCGCGCCAACGTCGAGCACGCTCGTTTCGGATGTTACCACCTCGCGCAGCTTGAGATAGAAAGGGTCGCTGGCGACCGTCTCCCTGGTCGAGCGGTGGTAGCCACGCGCGCGGCGGCTCCAATAATCGGTGCTGGTGCGGCCCAACTTGGCATAGGCCGCATCCATCTGGCGCGCTCGCGCATCGATCATTGCTTGCCAGCGTTCGGTCGCTGATTGCATTATCGCTCCTGGAGACTAGCTCCCCGCTGGCGCGGTGTTGGCAGCTTGAAGCTTCGCCTTGAGGCAGTCGAAGAACTGGCCCGTCAGCCGCTCTGCCGTGCCCTGCATGAGACGCGCACCCACGCTGGCAATCGTGCCGCTCACTACCACCGACGCTTTCCAGTCCATACTCGTCTGCTCGGCATCAACCGAGGTCAGACGCATATCACCGGACAGATCGACGGCGCTGCCGGGAGCCTTGCCGCGCCCTTTCACGACCATCTCCTCCGGTTTGCGCAGCTCAGGGCGCGTCACGTCCAGCGTGAACTTTGCCTTGACCGCGCCAATGCCCACGGCCACGACTGCCTTCCAGTGCTCTTCGCCAAGCACTTCAAGGCTCTGGAAACCGGGGGCACAAGCCGCGACATTGTTCACATCAAGCAAAAACGCCCATACTGTATCGATGGGCGCGGCAATCGTCTGTGTTCCTGAAAATTCCATTCGTCGAAATACCTTTCGTTCTCTAACCTGGGAATCCGTGCCTGTGCTTCCTCATAATATCATATTCGCAACTGTAGGGGCACAATAATGAGGTTTAACAAAATAATCGGAGTATCCGAAAGACCTTATCGATTTGTAAGACCTCATTATCAGTACCTACAATTGATTATTTACCTCTTCCGCACGCTCTACGAGATATTCCTGTGGGCTGCGCTCGAAGAGGCGTTTGCACGCCGGGCAACAGAAGTAGAAGTCGCGTCCATCGAGCGTGCTGCGATGGCGAGCGGTGGCGATCTCGACCAGCATACCGCAGACAGGGTCGGTAGCTGATTCGGCTTCGGCGGGAGTGCACTCCGTCTCGATCATCTGTTGTGGCGGCTCAGCCGGCATATTGAAGGTGTGACCGCGGCGCACCTGCACGAGTTCGGCCAGGATGCTGGCGGCGATCTCTTCCGGCGTCACCGCGCCGATATCCAGTCCGGCGGGCGATTTGAGCCGCTCTATCTGCTGCTCCGTCAGGCCGGATGTGCGCAGGTAGTTGCGGCAGGCTTCGGCCCTCCTGTGGCTGGCGACCATGCCCACGTAGCGCGCCGGGCCGCGCAATGCGTGTTCCAGCGCGTCCTCGTCATACTGCCCATGCGTGGCGACCACGATGTAGGTCTGGCCATGCACCTGCGCGCTGCTGAGATCGGCGGAGTCCAGGTGCGTCACAGAGAAGTTGACCACCTCGGCCAGCCGGGACAGGGCAGCAATAACCGGCGAGTCGCCGATCAACAGCAGTTGCGCCTGCGGCAAGTGTGGCTCCATGTAGATATCCAGCACGCCGCCGCTGGCACAGCTCATTGGAAAGACGCGCAGGTGCTCCCGCTCCAAGCTCAGATCAGACGAGCCGAGACGCAGTAGGTAGGGTTCATCGCCCTCGCGCAGGATGCGCTGCGCCTCACGCAGCACGACGGGCTGCGCGCAGCTCCCGCCGATCCAGCCCGTCATGGTTCCATCGGCTTGAATGACGGCTTGCGCACCAGGCTTGGAGGAGGTGGGACGCTCGCACCAGACGACCGTCGCCATGACGTATGGTTCGCGGGCTTTTGATAGGCGCAAGGCCAGTTCCAGCAAAGTTTCGTTCATAGGTATACCTCTGGAATGGATTGGTACGTGTCACGACAGCCAAAGATTGTCGTGACACGTACCATTCACGATGCTCAGCTTAGTCCGCCAGAGCCAATCCCTTCTCTTTCAAGACCTGCCACACCTTCCAGGGTGAGAGGGGGATATCGATGTGGCGCACTCCCGTGTGGGCCAACGCATCCACAACGGCGTTGACAATGGCCTGTGGCGCGCCAACTGTGGGCGACTCGCCGACGCCCTTCGCGCCGATGGGATGGTGCGGCGAAGGCGTGATCGTCTTGTCCGTCTCCCAGTGCGGCGTCTCCATTGATGTCGGGATCAGGTAGTCCTGGAAATTGCCGCCCAGGATATTGCCATCAGGGTCATACGACAACTCTTCGTACATCGCGGGTGCCAGCCCTTGCGTCAGGCCGCCGTGTATCTGCCCTTCGACGATCATCGGGTTGATAATCGTGCCGCAGTCGTCTACTGCCATGAAGCGACGAATGTGGACCTGTCCGGTGCCACGATCGATATCGACGACGCAGATGTAGCTGCCGAACGGGTAGGTCAGATTGGGCGGGTCGTAGTAGTCGACTGCCTCCAATCCTGGCTCCAGGTAGGGTGGGAAGTTGGTGTAGGCCGCGAATGCGAGTTCCTGGATGGTCTTGCCTTTGCCGGGTGCGCCCTTCACAAAAAAGCGCCCAGGCTCCCATTCCAGGTCCTCCTCGCCCACTTCGAGCAGGTAGGCCGCGATCTTTTTGGCCTTCTCGCGCACTTTGCGGGCGGCTATGGCGGTTGCCGCGCCTGCCACCGGCGTGCTGCGGCTGGCGTAGGTTCCCAGGCCGTAGGGGGCGGTATCCGTGTCGCCGTGTTCGATATCGATATCGTCGGGTGACATGCCGAGTTCGGCGGCGATGATCTGCGCGAAGGTCGTCTCGTGTCCCTGGCCTTGCGTCTGCACGCCGATGCGCGCGAGCGCCTTGCCGGTGGGGTGAACGCGAATTTCGCAGCTATCGAACATCTTGATACCGGCGATGTCGAAGTGCTTGCTGGGGCCGGCGCCCACAATCTCGGTGAAGCTAGAGATGCCGATGCCCATCAGCTCGCCGCGGGCGCGTTTCTCGGCTTGCTCACGGCGCAGCCCTTCGTAGTCCACATTTTTCATCGCCAGTTGCAGCGCGCCCTCGTAGTTGCCGCTGTCATACGTCCAGTTGAGCGCCGAGCGATAGGGGAAGGCTTCGGGCTTGATGAAGTTCTGGCTGCGCAGAGCCGCCGGGTCTTTGCCGAGGTTGTGCGCCAGCGTGTCCATGGCCCGCTCGATGAGGTAGGATGCCTCCGTAACGCGGAACGAGCAGCGATAGGCAATGCCGCCCGGAGCCTTGTTGGTATGCACAGCATCGACTTCCACGAAGGCGTGCTTGAAGTCATACGAGCCGGTGCAGATGTGGAAGAGGCCAGCCGGGAACTTGGTCGGCTGGGCAGCCGCGTCGAACGCGCCGTGATCGGCCAGCGTATAGACGCGCAGCGCCTGCACTGTCCCATCCTTATCGGCGGCGATCTCCGCTTTGATGTGATAATCGCGACCAAAGCCGGTGCTGCCCAGGTTTTCTGTGCGGTCTTCGATCCACTTGACCGGCTTGCCGGTGGTGATGGCCGCGACGACCGCGCAGACGTAGCCGGGATAGATGGGGACCTTGTTGCCGAAGCCGCCGCCGACATCGGGGGAGATGATACGGATACGGTGCTCAGGCAAGCCCGCTACGATCGCAAACAGCGTGCGGTGCGCGTGGGGAGCCTGCGAGGTCATCCAGACGGTCAGTTTACCGGTGGCTTTGTCAAACTGTGCCACGCAGCCGCATGTTTCGATAGGTGCGGGATGGATGCGTGGGATATACATATCCTGTCTGATGACGTGTCCGTTGGCCTCGGCCTCTTTGAAGGCCATATCCGTCGCCGCCCGGTCGCCCGTCTCCCAGTGATAGATCTGGTTGGTGGGCTGTTTCTCTTTCTTGTCGGGGCGCAGCAGGGGCGCATCAGCATCCATGGCCTTTGTCGCGTCGACCAGCACTTGCAGCGGCTCGTACTCGACCTCGACGGCTGCCACGCCGTCGGCGGCGGCGTAGCGACTGGTGGCGACCACGAAAGCCACTTCCTGCATCTGGTACAGCACGCGGTCCAGCGGCAGCACTGCTTCGGTATCGGCGGAGAGCGTGGGCATCCAGGCCAACCCGGCGGCGTCCAGATCTTTACCAGTGATGACCGCCAGCACGCCCGGAACCTTCATTGCCTCGCTGATATCGATGCTCTTGATGAGCGCGTGGGCGTAGGGGCTGCGCACGATGTCGCCGTAGAGCATTCCGGGGAGTTGTACGTCATCGACGTAGTGGCCCTGCCCGCGAATGAAACGCGCGTCCTCTTTACGCTTATAGGGTTCGCCCAGCCCGTGGGATTGCACATGCGTTGCCATTACTCGCCTCCTTCGCCGGAGCCTACCGGAACTTGTTCAGCTGCCTGCATCTTGCGCGCCGCGTACTGCACAGCTTTGACGATGTTGATGTACCCGGTGCAGCGGCACAGGTTGCCGGAGATGCCGACGCGGATCTCATGCTCGGACGGATTCGGGTTTTTCCGCAATAGGGCCAGCGATGTCATCATCATGCCCGGCGTGCAGAAGCCACACTGCAAGGCGTGTTCTTCGTGGAAGCCTTCTTGCAGCGGGTGCAGACTGCTGCCCTCCAGTCCTTCCACCGTCATGAGCTCGCGGCCATTTGCCTGCACCGCGAACATAGTGCAAGACTTGGTCGCTTTGCCATCAACCAGCACGGTGCAGGCCCCGCAGGCGCTTGTATCGCAGCCGATATGCGTGCCAGTCAGGTGCAGCGTATCGCGAATCCAGTGAACGAGCAGCGTGCGCGCCTCGACATCGCCTTCATAGTGCGTGCCGTTGATCGTTACAGAGATGTGATGAGTTGTCATGTCAATGCCCTCCCGTAGCGCGCTCAAGCGCCTTGCGCAACGCTCGAACGGTCAGCGTGCGCACCATGTCACGCTTATATTCAGCTGGGCCGCGCGTATCGCTGGTTGGCTGCGCGGCTGCCGCGGCCAGGTCGGCGGCGGCGTGTATGGTGGCATCATCCAGCGGCTTGCCGAGCAGCGATTGTTCGGCATTGCGCGCCTTGATCGGCGTTGGCCCGACATTCGTCAGTCCGATACCCGCGTAGCTCACGTTGTTCTGCGCATCCAGCGTGATATAGGTTGCCACGCCAGCAATGGCGTAATCGCCCACCTTGCGTTCGAGCTTGAAATACGCGCCGCCGCTCTTCTCGGTAGGGGCAGGGATGCGCAGCTCGGTAAGCATTTCGTTGGGCGCAAGCGCCGTCTCGAACGTCATGTCGGTAAAGAACTGCTCGATGGGGATGACGCGCCTGCCAGATGGGCCTGTCGCTACGACCTGCGCGCCCAACGCGAGCATGGTGGCAGGATGATCGTTGGCCGGGTCGGCATGGGCAATATTGCCGCCCACTGTCGCCCAGTTACGCACAACGGGATCGGCAATCATCGAGGCGGTGTCGAACAAGATGGGGTAACGGTCGCGGATGAAGGGAGAGCTATCGAGGTCTACTTCGCGCGTCAGCGCGCCAATGTGCAGTGTGCCATCCGTCTCCTGTATATACTCCAGGTCGGGAATGCGGTTGACATCGATCAACATAGGCGCGCCGCCTAAGCGGAACCGTATGATGGGGATCAGGCTCTGGCCTCCCGCCAGAATTTTGGCATCACTGCCAAGCTCGTCGAGCAGCGTGACAGCCTCGTGTACGCTGTTCGCCACCCGGTAGTCAAATGAACCAGGAATCACTAGAACACCTCCAGAGTCTTCATTGCACAACTTCCTGCGCTTCAAGGAAAAAACGCCAGACTAGAGGCAGGGATTACCAGGCCAGGTTGTACAGGACCTGGCCTACTTGCAGTGTAGCACGCGAGAGCAAACGGCGTTACCTCCAAAGGGGGGATTCTTGCACATACGAATGGGGGTAATATGAGCAGAGAAAAGACTGCTACAACCAACCCTGTTTGACGGCTACCATGACGGCCTCAGTGCGGTTTTTGACGCCCAGGCGGTGCAATATCTCCTGCACATAGCCTTTGACCGTGTTCTCGCTTAGGTAGAGCTGCATGGCGATTTCGCGGCTCGAAAGGCCCTGAGCGACGAGTCTGAGGATGACGATCTGCTGCGAACTGAGCGGTTCTGGGGCAGGTTCACTGTTGGAGATTGGGCTGCGGCGCAACTGGGCCAGCACCGCGACAGCCGCTTTCGAGTCGATAGCGGCTTCTCCCCGCGCGACGGCTCGAATGGAGCGTTTCAAGTCAAAGCGTTCTATGTCTTTGACGATGAAGCCACGCGCGCCGGCCTTGACGCACTCCGCCACTAACAATTCCTCGCTGAAGGTCGTCAGGAAAATCACGGCGATTTCGGGAAAGCGTTCGGTCACGGCGCGACACACCTCGATGCCGCTGCTCCCTGACAGGCGGATATCGAGCAAGATGATATCAGGCTGCGCTAGCTCCACGATCTCCATTGCCTGTTCAGCGCTGGATGCCTCGCCCACGATGGCAAAGTCTGGTTCGGCCAGCAGCATCGCTTTCAGGCCCTCGCGCACCATCTCATGGTCATCCACTAACATCAAGCGTATCATAGCGGTATCACCGCCTTTACGATCAGGCCGTTCTCTTCGCCGTTCACCAGCGTAAATTGCCCATCGAGTGCTTCCACATGATGGTGCATTCCACGCAATCCCAGGTGGATGGGATTGTCGCGGTAACTCTGGAACACCTGCGCTGGCAAGCCTATGCCGTTATCCTGCACAACCAGCATAGCCTGGTCGCAGCTGACTTGCACGGTCAGGATGACCGTGGTAGCCTGCGCGTGGCGGCGTGCATTCGACATGGCTTCCTGGGCGATAGTAGACAGTATTTTCTCGACATGCGTAGGAAGGGGCGCGGACCATTCAGCCACCACCAGGTCAACTTCTATAGAGGAGGTCTCGCGCATATCTTGAATGAGCGTATGCAGTCTCCCGATCAGGCCGCCTTCGTGGAATTCATCCCACGAGAGCGCGTAGATGGCGTCGCGCACCTGGTCGGTGCCGGAAGAGGCAAGCTGTTTGATGTTGTTGAGCGAAAGCGCGAGTGGCGAGTCAGGGGGCAAACGTCCCAAAATCCAGTCGGCTTTCAGCCCTATAGTGAAAAGCGACTGCTGCACGCGGTCATGGAGTTCCTGGGCGATGCGGTTGCGCTCGTCAGCGATCATCTGGTGCGTCTGCGCCTCGGTTAACTCATGGTGAAGCGTCTGTAAGTCGGTCGCGAACTTGCTCAAGTCCTGGTTGCGCTTCTCCAGCTCCGCCGTGCGCTCGCGTACCTGGCGTTCCAGTTCGGCGGCGTATTCCTCCATGGCGCGCCGCTCGCGGGCGACCAGTTGGGCGTTGTGAATGGCGACGGCGGCCTGCGCGCTCAGCGCCTCGACCAGCTCGACATGGCGTCTGTTGAAACGCGAGGGATGCGTATCGCCGATCAGAAACGCGCCCAGGATGGAGCCGTCGCGCCCGTGCAGTTGCACGCCCAGGAAGCTGCGCACGGGAATATGCCCGCGCGGCACGCCCACGTAGCGCGGGTCGGACTGCACGTCATCGGCCAGCACCGATTGCCCCTCCCAGAACACCGGCTCCAGCAGGCCGATACCCTCCACCGGTCCGAGGTGGCGGAAATGCTTCTCAATGGCGGGCGTCGCGCCAGAAATGGCGGCCAGGTTGAAGATAACCTTGTTGAGTGGCTCCATTTCCTGGCGGCCGGCCAGTTCTGGGATGAGGAAGAATGCAGCGTATTCACCGGAGGTCACTCTGCGCGCGGCATCGGTTATCATCTGGAGCAGGCGCTGCAGGTCGAACTCCGAGGTCAGGGCAATCGCAATTTTGTTGAGCTGCGCCAGTTCTTCCGCTTGCTCTTGCAGGCTCAGGATCAGCTGAGACCGGTCATCATTGATGGTCTGTGCCATTGAATGCTCCATGCACGATTCACAGCTTCCAGGAAAGATCAGGAGTGCCTGTAGTATACCATATAGCTAAAACGAGACGCGACAGAAGACAGACTTCAGGTAGGACGTTTCCGGCATGGATAATTGAACGGGGTGATCGACGCCATGCGTATATACCTCCAATACCTGCACGCCGCGCCGGGAATGCTGCGCCGATTGGGAGATCGCGCCGAGCAGGTCATCCATGCCGACGACGCCCGTACAGGAACAGGAGAGCAGAATACCGCCTGGTCGCAAGACCTGTATCCCCAGCGTGTTCAAGCGCCGGTACGCTTTCAACGCGGAGGAACGCGCGCCCTGTGTTTTGGCGAAGGCGGGAGGGTCTAGCACCACCACGTCGAACATTTCTCCTTCTCGCTGCGCCTGCTCAAGATAGTCGAAAACATCGGCTATAAGAAATTCGTGCGCGTTCGCGTCGAGGCCGTTCAGTGTGAAGTGCTCGCGCGCTGCGTCTATGGCCGGGCCGGAGATATCAACGCTGGTCACGCGCGGCTGCTGGCCGCTCATGGCTGCGTAGACGGAGAAAGCGCCCGAGTAGCTAAAACAGTTCAAGATGCGCCCGGCATGACAATACTTGCGCAGCGCCTCGCGCTTATCGCGCTGATCGAGAAAAAAGCCCGTCTTCTGGCCTTCCCAGGGATCGACTATAAAGAGGAGGCCGTTTTCTCGCACGGCCACGCGCGTCGGCACCCCACCCGCTACAACCCGCGGCTCTTCGATCTCCAATCCTTCGCGGCGGCGCGACTGGCCATCGTTGCGCAGCAGGATGCCTCGCGCGCCCGTTTCTTGCATCAACGCCTCGATGACGAGCGGCAGCAGTCGTTCCATGCCGAGCGTATGCACCTGAACAACCAGGATTTCAGCGTAGCGGTCAACGACCAGGCCGGGAAGCCCATCGCCCTCGGCATTGATGAGACGATAGGCGTTTGTTCTGTCTAGGTCGAAAACGCGGCGAAGCGCGAGGGCAGAGCGTATGCGCCTGCGAAAGAAGGTAGCATCGATAGCCTCATCGATGTCTCGGCTCAAAATGCGAATGGCGATGTCGGTCTCTGGATGATAATAGCCACGCGCCACGAACTGGCCGGTGGCCGATTTGACATCGAGCAGTCCGCCCGGCTCAATCCAGTGCGGCGGCTGCTGGAGCGCGCCGGAGAATATCCAGAGATGCCCGCTTTGCAGGGCGTCGTCCTTGTGTGGTTTGAGACTTGCCGTCGGGTAGAGCATCAATAGTGACTCAACAGACTTTTCCTAACGTAATTTCCGGCATTATCTCACAAATTCTGTGAAATGCAAAGTGGGCGATCCGCGCGGATCGTCCACTTTGCATTTCGCAGAATTGAACTACCTGTGTTTCTGACCAGGGGCGTTTTGCAGCCTGATGGCAGCTACAACCGGGTCGGTATGGTGTTCTGCCATACGCAGTTCAGCTTTTCTGAGATTGTGGGCGCTGTTTATCAAAGCGATGTGAGTAAACGCCTGGGGATAGTTCCCCAACGCCATTGTTCCCCGCACGTCGATCTCTTCCGAGAAAAGGCCGAGAGGACCGGCATAGCTCAGCAAACGCTCGAAAAGCGAGCGCGCCTCGGCGATGCGTCCCTGCATGGCGAGATTATCGACCAGCCAGAAGGTGCAGATTGTAAAGGTTCCCTCTCCACCGGCCAGGCCGTCTTCCGCCAGGTAGCGATAGACGAAACCGTGCTCATCGGTCAGTCGCTCCATAATGCGATCAACGGTCGAGCGCATGCGGGGATCGTCGGGAGCGATGAAGCCCACCAGCGGCAAAAGCAGGTTCGAGGCATCCAATGCCTCATTGCCATACGACTGAGTGAACGCGCCTATTTTCGTGTTATAGCCATGCGTGAGGATATCGGCACGAATCTGGTCGCGCACCCTGCGCCAGCGAGGCAGGTCTGCTTCGAGTTGCAGTTGTTCCGCCGCGCGAATGCCGCGGTCGAGCGCCACCCAGCACATCACTTTGGAATAGACAAAGTGACGTAAATCGCCGCGCACCTCCCAGATGCCGCTATCGGGTTCGTGCCAGTGCTCGCAGACATGTTCGACAAGCAGGCGCATCATTGACCACAGCGGCCCTTCCAGCTTTTCGCCGTAGCGCTCGAAGCCGCCTTGTCGCCGGAAAAGGTGAATGCAATCCAGTACCTCGCCGAACACATCGAGCTGCTTCTGCCTGGCCGCCCCATTGCCTATACGCACCGGATGTGAGTCGCCGTAGCCGCTCAGGTGAGGCAGTTCTCGCTCTGCGAGGTCGTGCTCACCACGAATGCCATACATGATCTGCAGGTCTTCCCCGTTCGAATAGGAGAGACGGCGCAGCCAGTGGGTGAAGGCATGGGCTTCTTCGGTAAAGCCGAGCGTATTCAAAGAATACAGCGTGAACGTTGCGTCGCGCAGCCAGGTGAAACGATAGTCCCAATTGCGCACGCCTCCCATGTCTTCCGGTAGGGATGTAGTTGGAGCGGCCACAATCGCGCCGGTGGGCGCATAGGTCATCATCTTGAGAACAAGCGCGCTGCGCTGCACCCACTCGGAATAAGGCCCGCGATAGAAGCAGCCTTCCATCCAGGTGCGCCAGCAGTGCAGGGTATGCGCAAGTTCCCATTCAAAGTTGCGACGGTGCAGTTCCTCTTCCGCCAGGCGTCGAGCAGCCCTGGCATTGCGGCCCAGGCCCACCGCGAACATCAGGCGCTCTCCCTCCTGCAAGGTCGCTTGCACAACGATCGAGGGGTGCATATCGCCGTCGTTTTGCGTCACGAACATCGAAAACGATGGAAGACGATACGCCCCGATGACACTCATACCGACATGCTGCTGGCCGCCTGAGATGGTAGCGCCCATGCCATTCGGGATGAGCGATATTTCGCATGGCGCAGCCGCGTAATCGGGAGTGACCTTCAACGTCATGGTGATCGGCAGCTCTCCTGAGGTGCATTCTACGATGCGCACGAGGCAATGACAGGAACCATCTTCGCGTGTCCACGTATTATTGTTCAATTCGCGGAACTGCCAGGCGCTTAGCGTCTCAACCGGCATAAAGTCGGTTAGTAACACCTCACCACCCGGACTGGAAAAACGGGTCTGCAAAACATTGCTTCCTCGCAAGTAGCGCTGCGTACCTTTGATGGTCGAGTCGCTGGGCGCAATCTGGAAGTATCCACCTTGTTGTGCATCCAGCAAGCGGCAGAAGATGGCCGGGCTATCGAAGTCCGGCAAACATCCCCAATCCACCGATCCATCGGGCGCGACTAGCACCACCGAATGGCAGTCGCCGATGACGCCATAAGAGTTGATTGCTTGATAAGTCCGAGAATTGGTATTCATCCCAACCACATCCCTTTGATGAAATTTTCAAGTGAAAACGATGTGAAATTTATATAAGGAGATTCTTATCACCTTATATCAGGAGTAGACGGAAAAGGCATAACATCGGTAACAGGAAAATCGGCCTGTTTTCGCAATATTTTGTCCGATTTCAAAACTCAACCAAAATTAGTGCGAAATCGCGTCCCTACTTGTCGCTTCGGGGTGATTGTGCTAGTATCTCACCAGACAATAGAAGGAGCGCAGGACTTGTCTCAGCAATACGATCATACCAGTAGCACATCCACATCCTTTACTCAAGAGAACAATAACACAGGGGGGAATGCTTCCAGTTTTACTACCTCTTCCTCCTCAGAAGTTATCGAATCGGCCTCATCGAGTGCGAGCGGCGGATTCGACTGGCTCGCTCTCGCTATCGTCATCATTATCGCGGCTCTCTTCGCCATTGTAGGTCGGCTGCAACCACAGCCTTCTACCTCGCTCGTACCCGTGGCCGTCCTCAGTGCGAGCGGCTGTGGACTTTTCATCACGGCGCTGAGAAAGCTGCGCACAAGCAAAGGCGTCGGCCTGCTCGAAGCTGCCCTGGGTGGTCTCGTTGTAGCTGTGTTCCAATTCATCGCCGCGCTCTCCTATCCTGGTGTGATAGCCTCGCTGGGTATCGTACAGTTTGCCGGCCCCGGCTTTTTCACTACCTGGGGACTGGTGGCGTTCTTCTCCACGCTATTCAGCGTAGCCGGAGCCGCGCTGGGACACCTGGCCTTCGCACCCCTGCGCCCGCTACCCGCCAGCCCAAAGGTCACGCGCGTACAGGAAGTTGAGGAAGACGATATTGAGGCAAGCGAAGAGCAGGAGCCAGGCGAATCGTCACTGCCGCTCGAAGAAACGCGCGAAAACCAGGAATCGCTCCACGGTGACGCTGCCAGCGCGCCGCGTCCGATAATGAGCTATGTGATCTCCATCGTGATGCTTGGACTTGCTCCCATCCTGATCGGATATGTCTTCGCCGCGGCCTTCGATTTCTCGATGAGTCGTTTCGGCTACGATCCCGGCCCTTTCCCGACGTTGCGTTTGCTCAGTACCTTGCTTCCCTGGCAGATTCCCATCCCCGTCACTTCGACCGGAGCCAGCGCGACAGCCACTATCCTTACTTTGCTGTGGCGTATCCCGCTCTTTTTCGGGAATCCTTCTCTCTTCGACGCCCAGGCTTTGGAGCCGCTTGTATTCAACGCGGCGGGTCTGGCACTGTTACTTGTCACCGGCCTGACCCCCCCCCCAGAAAACGGTCCGGGCGGTATGAACTGGGGCAGGCTGCTGAGTTTCGAGGCGCTGCTGGGGCTGTTGATCGTCGTTCCCGCGAACCTGTGGATCTTACAGGGGTTGCAGGGCGTGCTCCAGATTCAAACGACTTTCTTACCGATTGGCACGCTGCACATCCTCAATCCGCTCACCTTTACGCTCAATCTCATCACCGGCCCGCTCGTATGTATGGCTATCGGAGCACTTTTCGTCAGGCTGCGCCGCCAGTGACGCGCGCGAACCTTGCGAGCAATAGCACAAAAATCACCCCGTGATGACTACTGAGATACCTTTACGTTCTTTGATATAGACAATAAGTCATTGTTCAATGAAGCACTCTATGCAAATACATGGACGTAGCGGCAATTTACACGAACGGTTTTGATAAAAGGATGACCTCTTGCTTCATGTCGGGTTTATCCTCCAATATGTGGAAGATCAAAAGAGATGATACGCTGTCCAAAGTGCAAGAATGAATTAGCCGATGATGCACGCTATTGCAATATCTGCGGTGCGTCACAATCGACCTCTACCACTGCACCAGAACCGACGCGAACTATCCAACCGGTCGTCAGGCGCGTTCCTGTTTCAGCCAACCGGGAAAGCCTGGGTACACCCAAACCGGCACAAACGGCTGTTCCGCCCAAAACACCCGCTGATCCCGCAACTAGCGCTACGAAGCAAGCTATCAGCGATTCGATCAGCGCACGGCCAACAGCTCAATTGCCCGACGATGACAAGACGATCGACTTGAAAGAGTGGAGAAAAGCCAGGCAAAGCGAGGCGAAACCGGGGGCCGCTCCTGCCGCTTCTGCTCCGAAGTCGCAAGGCATCATTCGCCCTATTGTCTCGTCGTCATCGCTACGGCAAAACACCCCTATCCCACCTGCTGCCGGGATGATACAACCAGTACAGACGCCACCCCCTGCGCAGAACGGCAAGCGAGCTGAGCCGCGAACGCCATTTCCTTCACCTCCAGCAACGCCCGAACCCATCAAGCTGCCCGAATTACCAAAAACGATGCCTCTGCCGCCGGAAATGAAGGCGCACCCTTATGCAGATCTCCCCCCTGCTCAGGCGCAGCAAGCCCAGGCTCGACCATATGCAGGTGCGTCATCCAACGGCGCTCCCGCAACCAATGGATCGGCAAACGGTACTGCAAATGGCGCACATACGTATATGCCGATCAGCAAATTACCACCTTACGAACCCGCGCAAGACGCCTCTTACATGGGCAACGGAAGCAATAGCGGCAATGGGGGCGGGCATCACCGCCAGGAAATTCCACTGTTCAGCCCGGAAAGCCTCGCGTATACCAGTATGGCCGCCGAGCACTGGCGTAAAAGCTGGCGTGACAGGCAATATGCCGAAGCCGGGCCAGCCGAGGATGTATCGAAGGGGCAGGCTTACGTTCCACCACCGTTGCAGGCCATGCAGCATAGCTTTGTGAGGATGCGCGCAGTCGTCTATAAGCAAAAGCAGGATAAGCGCAAAATGACCTTTGGCTTCTGGATGACGCTCTTCGTGATGATCTGCCTGATCCTGGGCATGGGCGCGTATATCGTCTACAGCTACCTTCCCGGCATTACGGGTGCCGGCTCGCACAACACACAGGCAGGCGCGGGGCTGTCGCCATCGCTGGTGCTGGTCGGCACAACCTCGACGACCTTCGCCACAGGTCAGACACTGCGCGCACATGGAGCGCATTTCGGGCCAGACGATCCCATCACGTTCCTGCTCGACACAACAACGCCTATCCTGGGAAGCAATGGTAAGGCGCTTGCTGTGCAGGCTAATAGCCAGGGAGCCTTCGATGTCACCATTCCCATCACTACGAGCTGGCCGCTGGGAGTTCGCATCATCCAGGCCGTTGACACGCGCGCCAACATCAGCAGCTACCTGGATATTCAGGTGAACGCGGCAGGCAAGCCTGAAAAGAGCAGCCCCAATCTCAGTATCTCCTTAAACGGCGTGCCGATTACTTCGCTGGCGTTCACGAAGCAGGTCGGACAGCCGGACCCACCGGCTCAGCGCATTACCATTACCAATACAAGTGGCGCGCCGCTCCAGTGGAGCGCTTCTGCTCAGGCCGATCACAACCTGCAGTGGCTCAGTATCGATGACAATAACTTCCAGGGACAACTGGATATCTCCCAACCGCTTAGCATCGGCATCAGTGTAGATACGACCGGTCTCTCCGTTACGGCAAAAAATTTGCCGTATACAGGACAGGTTCTCTTTACCATCAACGGCAAAGAAGTGTTGACACTGCCTGTACAATTGACCATAGTGGATACGACACCTGAGATGGTGTACAGCCCTCAGCCAATTTTTGCGACACACAATGCTGACGGCACGTGCAAAGCAGGCACAACCCTGACGCTCATCAATCTCGGCTCATCGGTGATACATTGGACGGCAAATCCTGACCAGCAAGGTGCCATCCAGTTCATCAACGGCCAGGGTGCTGTCACAGAGTCAGGTGAGTTGCTGCCGTCGAACCAGGATGGCGATACGGTCGTGCTTTCCCTGCGGTGCAGCGGCGTTCAGAGCGGGCAACAGTATCACGTGTCGATCTATGCGAATTCGCAGCAGTCATCGGATACGATCTATATCCAGTAATCGCCGGCGTCTCATTGCAGCATTGAGCGGGGAACGCGGAGCAAGTTTATGAGCAACCAGACGTTGTTGACTATTGCCAGCACGGCCTTCATTCTGCTAGGCGCGTATAACCTGTTCACAGCGGCCAGGCGTGCGCGCGAAGCGAATATGCGTGGCGAAACCTTCAAGTGGTTCAAGCAAACCAACGCGCTGGTCGGCATCGAATACCTGCTGCTTGCGTGGGTCTTCTTACTCAGCAACCTCTACAGCAGTAAAACCCTCCCCTCCAATTTGAAAAGCATCGTCATTCCACTCTATCTTTTTTGCCTGGTGGCAGCCGCCGTTTTCTTGGGGCTGGTGATCCACAGGGTTATTCTCAATACGCGCATCATGCGCTACCAGGCAAGATCGAACGCTGGCAGCGCGAGCAGCATTGGGACGAGGCGGGTTGTCGAAGCCAGTGCCAGCGTGGAGATGTCCGAACAGGAACGCACGGTCAGCTTCGATCGCAGGCGAGAGCGTCGCAAGAATGCCGCCTCCGCGAGGCGACGCCGCGCCGGTAAAGCATAACTCACTACATCCCTTCAAGTTCCAACTGCAATTCATCGATACCGTGCTGCGCATCGAAATGCGCGATAAGGCGCACGATGCGGCAGACGCTCGACTGCCCGCTGCCGGTCGGCGCTGCGCTGTCCGCCAGCGTTATGCCATCGAGCAGTTGAAGCGCGGGATTGAGCGGGACGCTGACGGTGTGAGCGACCTGCGTGCGTGTCTCCTGCTCCAGCAGGAAGGCGGCCTTCTGTGCGCACTGTGAAACGCTGCCGAGCTTCTGATCGACGTGATGCAGCAGTCGCTCTATGCCCACAAGATGCATATGCGCGTCATCGTATGCCTCCGCCGTCGTCAGCGCGACCGGGCTGCCTCCACTCGGCGGCTTACCGCTAACGATGATATGATTCGCGCGCTGCTCGCTGCTGCCAAAGCTGACCAGCTCGATCTCCGGTTGATATGTCCACTCGGATGGATCGCCGCCGGAGAGTTCGCGTACTTGCAGCGTCTCGTTCTGGTCGAGGAAGTAGAGCAGGCCATAGGTCGCGCATACTTCGTCGAGCGCCTGGCGATACGTCTGCCCGGCGCGCAGGACAAAAGTAGGAATCAACTGCGACATCTGCGATGTGCCGGGCAGTGACGGCGCGAACAAACCGGCCCTGGCTGCCATCTCCGCCACGAGATAACCGACCGACTGATTGGTATAAGTGAGTTGGAAACGTGACTCAAGATCGAGGCTGAAGGAGAGATCGCTTCCCACCAGCAACAGGTGATTTTCCTGCGGCGAGCGCACGATGTGTACCTGTTCGATGTGATACACTCCCACCGTTACGACATCAGGAGTGGTCGGCGGTGTGCCGGTTTTATAGCCCTCGCTCAAGACTAGCGAGGCGTTCAGGCCGATAGGCTGGTAGCTCGTTCCGCTTGTGATAAGGGTGTTATAGATGCCGCGCGTGTTGTCGATCAGCACCTCCAGGCGAGAGGGTTTGCCGGGCTGTTCCAGGCGGCGATAGGAGAGTACTGCCCCTGACACATCCACGTATTGATTGGCGTTCAGGGTTGAGAAGACCGCCGCGCTGAACACGAGCGACATAGAGACGGCGTAGTATCGCGCTCCGGCGTTTCCGCTGTTGGGCGCGGCAAGCTTGAAAACCACGGCTCCATAGCTACATGTCACATCGTGCAGGATCAGGCCATTCGACCAGTGCAACAGATCGGACGACTGGCGCAGTCGTGGATAAGAGTACGATGACCCGGTGAGCGCGCCGGTATCGGACTCGACACAGGTCAGCGTGAAGACGCTATCGGCGAACGAAAGGCGCGGTGAGACGCGACCAATGGCGGTGCTCGTGGCCGGGGCGATGACAACGCCGCTGCTCCATGTAGTGCTGGTCGGATTGTAGGTACAGGAGTACAGGCTGTAGCTATCCGAATAGACGATGGTATATTGGCCGCTGACCCAGGCAACCGCGACACCCGCGCCATAGGCAATCGGAGGCAGCGACCATGTGGCGAGTGCGGACCACGCGCCGCTGCTGTAGAACGAGCAGCCCATCGCTTCACCACCGTACACATCGTAGAGGAAGAAGACATCGTTATTACCCGCGCTGCCGATGCCTTTCAGCAGAGCGCCTCCTGGCGGCACGACGACGCTGACCGGCCCGCTCCACGTGACGCCGTTATCGCTGGATGTCCAGGCCCACAGGTTGTTACCGCCCGTGCCGCGCTGGGCAAAGGCGCGAAGTGTCCCCCCGGAGTTGGAGACTGCGCACCCACCATCCTGAAACATCGATCCCGCAGAACCGGGCAGGCCGCTCCACGCGCTCCACTGCGACGCCTGTGTCGGGTCGGTAACACGCTGCACCTGGAAGGCGCTGGAAAAGCCGGAGCCGCCGCGAGGCAACTGCACGCGAATGATACTGTTATCGTTGGCGATACACGCATCGTTCCAGGCATCCGCCGTCCCCGGTGTCTGGTACTGGGCATAGTGAACGACATGATCTTCAATGGTCAGGGTAAGCGCGGGAATGCGCGTGAGGCTATCGAGCGCGGCAGTCAGCGCGCCATCGAGTGGTCGAACCATGTTTGAGGAGCCTTTCTGAGGAGTAGAGGAAGGAGAAAGAACGCAGCGCGTATGCGACAAGCAAGCTGCCAATGTAATGAGTATAGTGTGCAATTGATGAAATTACAAGGGAAGCAGCGCCATTGAGCCGAGCAGTGGCGCGGGTTCATCATCAAGATTCAGGATAGCTAGCAGTTTTCCCGCTACGAATGGACGGCTGTTCGTTTCAGTTCCCGTTGGGCGGCCTGGACGCATTGCTTGAGCAGGAGAATGTTGGTCAGCGGCCCGACCCCGCCGGGCGTGGGGGTAACGGCCCCTGCGACCTCGCGCACTGCTTCGAGATCGACATCGCCGACGATACCACCTTCAGGCGTCTCGTTGATACCCACGTCGATCACGACCGCGCCGGGACGCACCATGCCGGCGGTAATCATTCTGGCTCGCCCGGCAGCCGCGACCAGTACATCGGCCTGGAGCGTCTGAAAAGGCAGATTGACTGTGCGCGAGTGGCAGACCGTGACCGTCGCGTTTTTCTGCAAGAGCATCATCGCCAGGGGTTTGCCAACCACGTTGCTGCGCGAAACGACGACGACGCGCTTCCCATCAAGCGGCGTGCGCGTGCGTTCCAGGACCTCCATGACAGCCGCAGCAGTCGCGGGCAAAAAGCTGGGCAGGCCAAGAAACAGGTCCCCGGCGCTGCGCGGGCTGATGCCATCGATATCTTTAGCCGGACTGATGGTGTCAGCCACCATCTTTTGTGAAAGGTGGCCGGGTAGAGGCATCTGGACGATAATACCCTGCACCTGCTTATCGTGATTGAGGCTCAGGAGCAGCGCGTGCAGCTCATCGGGAGTCGTGCGCGTTGGGAGCTGTTCCAGCCGGGCAGCGAGGCCGACCTCCTGAGCCACTCGTAAAATAGCCTTGCTGTAAAGTCCCGACGCCACATCGCCACCCACACGCACGATCACCAGCCCTGGCGCTCGCCCCTGCTGCTTGGCATAATCGTCTATCTCCTGGCGCAGTTCCGCCTTGATCTGCGCGCCCAACGCTCGCCCATCGATGATTGTTGCCGTCACGCCCTGCTCCCAACTACGCCCACGATATACTGGCCACCCTCCTGGACCTTGCGCAGCGCCAGTTCTAGCCGTGCTCGGAAATCGTCCGCGACGCCCTCATCCTTCATATAATGCAAATTGATGCGCACCATCGACGCCGCGCCCTGGGCCGCCGCGTTCGCCAGCAGTGATGACGTCAGCAGATCACTCAACACGTTGGTGTTGCCGAGATCAGCAACTCTCCGGCAGTATCCGAAAAGACTGGCCGCGCTCTCCACCATGTCCAGCGGCACCTGCGCAGCCCCCAGCAGGTGCCGCTGTATGGCTGCAGTGCGCGTCGCGCGCTCCTCGTCCGTGCCCCGCGGCAGCTTGTACGAAGCCGAGAGGCGTCCATATGCCGCGATATCGTCTTCGAGCAATTCCTCGAAATGCGCCCGCACAGATTCCGTCTGCCCTAAAATAATCTCAATTTCCTGCTGCGCTCCTTCATAACCCGCTTTGCCCAGCGTCAGGCGGCAAACCATGCTGGCAAGCGCTGCCGCCATCGCGCCGCTTAACGCGGCGGCAGACCCACCACCGGGGGTCGATTGCGCCGCCGCCAAATCATCTAGATAGCGTTGAACTGGTTGTTGTAAATACATGTCTACTGCTTCCTCATAGAACAGTATACAACCGTAGCGCTCACAATTTCCACCAGTTGCGATGCCATGCCCGGGCTGTTGCCAGCGCGTCGAGCGTTTCCTGTGTCAGGACAGTTTCGCAGCGTTCAAGCTCAGATGTACCGGCGTTAAGATCGACTATGCCCAGGTCTGCGCCCAGCAATGGTTCGACGGCGGCAGCGGTGCAATAAGGAACGTAGGACGCGCTGTAGCCGCCTTCCTGCAACATGACCAGCCGACCTTCGCAGGCGGCCTCGGCGAGGTCGCGCATGGTGCGCGAGATGGCACGAAAACCTGACATGGTGAGCATCATCTGCGCCAGGGGATCGAGGTAGTTCGCATCCTGACCTGCGGAGACGAGGATCAGTTGCGGCCTGTATTGCAGGCCGATGGGCATGACGAGCTGCTCGAAGGCAGCGCGATAGCCCCGGTCACCCGTTCCCGCGGGCAGGGGAATATTGACCGTATAGCCAGCGCCAGTGCCTGTGCCGACCTGTTCGAGTTCCCCTGCCAGCCTGGGGTACCAGTTCTGCTGGTGCAGCGAGACGAAGAGCACGCCCGGATCGGCGTAAAAGGCATCCTGCGTTCCGTTGCCATGATGCACGTCCCAATCGACGATCATAATGCGTTCCAGTCCATACTGCTTGCGCGCGTAGTGAGCCGCCAGCGCCACGTTGTTAAAGATGCAGAAACCCATCGCTCGATTGCTCAAGGCGTGGTGTCCAGGCGGGCGCAGCAGAGCGTAGGCGTTGCGCGTATCGCCGCCCATGACGGCCTGCGCCGCGTTCATCGCCGCTCCCGCGGCATACAGTGCCGCATCGAACGAGCCAGAGCTGAGCGGTGTATCGCTCTCGATAGCTCCCCACGCGCCTTGCACCGGTCCGCCTTCGACGTGTGTACGTACCCCCTCAATATAGGCGCGAGTATGGTAGGCCATGAGTTCCTCCTCGCTCGCGCCACGCGCCGCGATTGGGCGCATCTGAGCGATCATACCTGCTCCTTCAAGGAACTGGTGAATGCGGCGCGTGATCGAGACCGAGGAGGGATGCGGTTCAGGTGCGAGCGCAAATGAGCCGCCGCGCATCTGCACTGTGGTTTGCACCCCGGTATCGTGTTGTAAAAACCGTTCATCGAAAACAAAGCCGGTTCCCTGTGCCGTCATACGGGCATCCCCTTTGCAACACTAGCTGGAACGAATAACGTCAACTTCATCTTATACCATAACATGGTACATTGGTCTACCATTGCTTGCATCGGGGACGGTGAGGTGATAGTATAGGCTCAATATGGAACAGAACACCAATAAAAGTACGATTGACGCGATAGATCAGCGCATTATTGAGGCTCTGCAACTGGACGGTCGTCGTCCATTTACCAAGCTGGCCGCGGAGCTGGGTATTTCTGAGGCGAGCGTGCGCCAACGCGTCTCCAATCTTATCAACACACAGGTCATGCAAATCGTCGCTATCACTAACCCGCTCAAGATGGGCTTTTCGCTGGCTGGCATGATCGGCATTCGCGTTTCCGGCGAGCGCATGATGGAGGTCGCTAAAGCGATTTCCGATTTCGACGAGGTGATTTATCTCATCATCTGCGCCGGTAGCTTTGACCTGCTGGCAGAGGTAGTGTGCCGCGACAACGATCACCTGCTGAGCTTCCTGACGGATAAACTCTACAAAGTGCCGGGAATACAACAAACTGAGACCTTCATGTACCTGCGCGTGGTGAAGCAGAACAACTGGGCATTTCTCTCGCAGGCGCGCGTCTTGCCAGGTCAGGTACAACCAGCCGAAGGCTAGTGCTTTCGCTTCGTCTAGTGTATAATGCCAACGGGTGAACCAAGAGCCAAAGGAGACATTCGCATGATGATGGAGACGCTTCCCGCAGGCACTATTCTGCGCGGGCGTTATCGTGTCGAGCGCGCTCTTGGCAGTGGCGGTTTTGGACATGTCTACCTGGCAACTGACTTGCAATCGAGCCAGCAATTCGCCGTCAAAGAATATTTAGTCACCGGGGCGAGTGGTAAAGCGCAGCTCGAACACGAAGCGCGCGTCCTCAGCCAGCTACGCCATCCTAGTTTACCCGCTTTCCAGGATGCTTTCGATGAAGGGGGCCGCTACTATATCGTGCTGGGCTACATCGAGGGGAACGATCTCACGGACTGTATCCGCGTGGCGCGCCAGAAAAACGAAGCCATCTCCATCGAGCGTATCCTGCGCTGGCTGCTCTCCATCTGCGAAGCCGTCACCTTCCTGCATAACCAGAATCCACCCGTCATTCACCGCGATATCAAGCCCGACAATATACGCATTACGCCAGATGGTGTCGCTATCCTGGTAGACCTGGGCAACGCGAAAGCGGCAGCTGACGGTGCGCGCACGCTGTTTTTCATCAGGCACCAGGGGACGCCCGGCTATGCTCCGCTCGAACAGTATCCCGGAGGAGCAGGCACCGATACCCGCTCGGATGTGTATGCCCTGGGCGGCACGCTCTACTTCGCCCTGACCGCTCACGAACCACCAAGCGTTTCAACGCGCAATACCTCGATATCGCAAGGATTACCCGACCTGCCACTTCTGAAAGATATCGTCGCTCAGAATCCACCGGAGTCTACCCTGGAGCCGTCCGCGGAGAAGCAGTTCCGTCTGGGCATCAACAAACCATCCAAACCTGTGTCTCGCCATTCCCGGCATGTCGCACAGCTTGGCATGCTTCCTCCCGATCTGCTCAACAAGCTGAACTCCATTATTCATCGTGCCATGGCGATGAAACAGAAAGATCGCTATCAATCCGTCGCGGAACTTAGCAATGACCTGCGCCAGGTGCTGCTGGCTTTGCCTTCGTCATTGTCACAACCAGTATCCAGTCAGGGGCGGCCCATCGACCCGCACAGCACGCAGCCCGACCTGCCGTTTCTCTTCGAATCGCTGCAACAGGGACAGGCAGGCGCGCTCCAGCAAGCCGCGCAGGATGCACCTGGCGCACCTTCGCCGGTCAAACCAGCGTCAACTGCGCCTTCGACACAACGCTGCCCGCGCTGCCAGGCAGAGCTACCGACATCGGCCACTTTCTGCCCGCGCTGCGGCTCGCCACTACGCGGCAGCTCACCTTCAAATAGCCAGCGCAGCGCCTCGTCTCAAAGCGCTGCTCCCATTTCAACCGATATGGCTTCGGAACCAACCATGCAATATCGTCCATCGCAGATGCCAGCTAAGCCCAACGCGCCCAACGTCTCGACATCTACGACCTCGAAACCACCGGCACAGAATATGGTTCGTCCTGCCAGTATGCCTGTTCAATCACCTGCTCGTTCGAGCGCCGCGCCATCTCTCGCGCCGCGACCATTTTTACAGACCATCGCGCCGCCTCTCACTACCGAGCAGAACTATACGCAGGGTCAGAAGACTGCCCCTTCCTCACCGAAAAAGGAGCAGAACCCGCCCGCACTTCAGCAAGCGGCTGGTGCTGGTAATATTAATACGCAGCAAATCCTGTTTTTTCTCGTTATCGCGTTTATGGTCATTCTGATCGTTGTCGTGCTCCTGCTGCTAACTCATCATGGCGGGTAAGTAACACTCACGCCACCGGTGATGCTGGCAGGTCACTCCTCCATGCAGGTGAAGGGTTTCAACGATGAACGAAACGTCTCTTTCCGCGCTGCTTCCCCCGCTGCGTATCTTGATACTCGGGTATGGGAATGTGGCACGCGCCTTCGTTCCACTGCTGGCATCACGCAGCGAGTGGATCGGGCGAGAGCTAGGGCTGCGCCCGGTGATCTCCGGTCTCGGATCGCGGGGGGCAGGCCTCTACATCCATCCGTTAGGAATCGACGCGGACATACTGGCGCACGAAGCGGACGCGCTGCAGCGGTTACAACATGAAAGCGACCGCGTATCGAGCGCCGCGCAATTCATCGAGACCGGCAGAGGCGCAGGGGCTTCGCTTTTCATTGAATTGACCACCCTCAATCCTCACAATGGACAACCCGCGTTGGGGCACATTCGCAAAGCGATGGAACTGGGCATGGATGTCATCACGGCGAACAAAGGTCCTGTGGCCTTTGCGCAGGCCGAACTATTGGCGCTCGCACGTCAGCAGCAGACGCAATTCCGCTACGAGTCAACCGTCATGGATGGGCTTCCCTTGCTCAACCTGGCCGAGTTGACCCTGCCTGCCGTTGACATTCTCGCATTCCGCGCCGTTCTCAACGCGACCAGCACGCTTATCCTGAATATGATCGAGCAGGGGTATGACCAGGAAGAAGCTATTCGCCACGCACAACAGCTCGGTATCACCGAGGCAGACCCATCGAACGACCTGGATGGTTGGGACGCTGTAATGAAAACAACTATCCTCGCCAATACGCTACTTGAGGGGAATCTTACGCCGCGCGTGGTTAAGCGCGAGGGCATTCGCCACCTGACCAGCGACGACATCTGTTCCGCGGCGCTGGCCGGCTCGCCCTACCGGCTGGTGAGTGAAGCGCACCGCAAGCGGGGGATGCTCATGGCATCAGTTCGCCCGCAGCGCATCAGCGCCGACGATACACTGCGCGCCGCGACTACATCCAGTAGCGTTATTTCGCTTGAAACCGAGGCGATGGGTACCATAACGCTCGTCGAACACGCCCATGCCGTCCAACAGACGGCCTACGGCGTTCTCAGCGATTTGATTGCGATTCAGCGCGACAGGCGCGACAGGCAGGCCGAATAACGCATTCAGAGCAGCTCGGTTGGGACATCCTGGCGGCTGCCCCATTCATTCCATGAGCCATCATAGTTGGTCAGCGCCGGATAGCCCAGCAGCGCCAGGCTGAAAAGAATAGATGTGGCGGCCACACCACCATTGCAATAGGCTACAACGCGCTGCTGCGGGGAAATATGCGCCCGCGAGAAGACCTGCGCCAGCTCTTCATTACCGCGAAACGTACCGGTGGCCGGGTCCATCACCTCTTCGCGCGGTACGTTGATCGCACCTGGGATATGGCCGGCGCGCCCATGCCCACGCACGACGCTCCCGTCGTACTGGCCGCTATCGCGCGCATCGATGAGGGTCACGCCCGTATCTCCGATGAGCGAAAGCACGTCCTCCGCAGTTGCGCGCAACTGCGGTCGCGCGCGCGGCGTAAAGGTGGCCGGCGAGTATGCAGGGATAACTGCCGAGACGGGTCGCTGCTCGCGCAGCCATTTGCGCCAGCCGCCATTCAAAACGGCGACACGCTCGTGACCGTAGTAGTTGAGCGCCCACCATAGCCGTGTCGCAAACTGCGAGGTGGGGTGCGCGTCATAGGCGATCACCAGGTCTTCATCGCCGATACCTAGCCCGCCCACGACATCCGCGAAGCGTTGCGGCGGCGCAACCTGGGCTTCGACGGTATCGTCCAGGTCAACGATGTCGCGCGACCAGTCGATGTAGACTGCACCCGGAATGTGTTCCTGCGTATATTCCTCACGCGCGCCCACATACTCCGCCTCCTGCACGCCGTCGCGTTCGATCGTCCGCACGTAGCCGCGCATATCGACGATACGCAGATGTGGATCATTCATATGCTCCTGTAACCAGGATGTTTCGACGAGAAGGTTGCTGCGATCCATCGGAATCTCCTCGATTGGATAGGGAAACCTGCAAGAGTTGCCCCAGGTGTTTGACAATGCTTTACGAGAAAAGTCCGGCTGCCTCTGGATTATCGGTGCTGACGAAGTGCGCGGGCGTTCCCAGGAAATTCAAGGCGCGCACACCCTTGATGGTCATCGAGGGATTGGGCGTTTGCGTTGTAACATAGCGCTGCACAGTCAGTCCAAGCGGGCGGGAAAGGATGATGGCAGCGGTGGTAGCCAGCATCACGTTATTGAACGAGCCATACGGACGGCGTAACTTCGCAACCGACATGGCAGCCAGGCTCGTTACGATGCCGGTCACGGCCAGGTTCGTGCCGCAGCGTTCGTGGATCGCCAGCTCAGGTGAGGTTGTGCGAAGCAGGCGCAAGGCTTCCTGGGCAGCCGGGAGAATGGCCTCGGTCGGCAGATCGCCGAATACGAAGAATCCGGCGGCGAACGAAATTCCGGCGAGCCGTACATCGGGGTATTTCTTGCTGAGCAGCACGATGGTGGCGTGCTCCAGCGCGTGATTCTGCTTGACGGCTCCGCCCAGCATCAACTGCTGCGCGACCTGCACAACGGGATTTATTGAACTCATCAGAGTGATCCTTCCTTGCCGGAAACAATGTTAATAGACGATATTGAATAAGACGACTTCATCCCCTAACTGGATGAAATCGCCATCGTTCAGAGGAACAGCCTGGTTTGGCTGGACACGCATATTATTGACCAGTGTGCCGTTGATGCTCTGCAAATCGGCGATATACCAGCGGTTCGCATCGAACCACAGGCGAGCATGTCGCCTGGATACTGTGCGCCCAGAAATAACTAGATCATTGCCATTTGTGCGCCCGATGGTCGTCACATCCTGGTGAAAGAGCAAGGGGCGACCGGCAAACGGCCCGTTTTGCAGCGTCAAGCGCGCCAGGATTGGCCGGCCATTGGGTCCCATCACACGGTCGTAAGAGCGTTTGCTGTCCGATAGCTCGTACCCACAGGTTGTACAATACAGGCGGTCGCTCTGGTTGGCCGAGCCGCAGCGGAAGCACGACACGGTAATGATGGATGACTTGTTCGCGCCCATCCCAGGGGCAGGGTACGACGGAAGGCTCGCATTGCCGCCATTGCTGTGCAGCGGCGCCTGCGGGGCAAGCGAACCGGAAGCACCCAGCAGCCCGGATGATGGCAACCTGTCAGGCTGCGCGGGCAGCGGCGGCATGGCTTCATACTGCGGAACAACCGGCGGGGTTGACTGCGCCAGAGCAGGCAGCGGCGCAGAGGATTGTATGCCGCCTCGCCAGCGCGGCAGCGAGAGCTGAGACGCGGTGAGAGCGGCAGTCAGCGCCTCGATCAGAGCGTCAGTGGTTTGGTAGCGATCGGCGGGAGCCTTCGCCGTCATCTTCACCACAACCTGCTCGATCTGCTGCGGCACGCTCTTTAAATGCATTGGCTCCAATGGGAGTGGTTCGTTGAGATGCTTCACCGTGATCGAAATGGGGCTATCCGCAGTGAACGGAACGCGACCGGTCAGGGCATGGAACAGCACGATGCCCAGTGAATAGATGTCGCTGCGACGATCCACTGACTGCCCGGTGCCTTGCTCAGGGGACATATATTGCGGCGTGCCGATGCCAGTTCCGGCGCGCGTCAGATTGGTGGTTCCCTCCAGGATTTTCGCAATGCCGAAGTCGGAGAGCAGCAGATGCCCATCCTTGCGCAGCAGCATATTCGCAGGCTTCACATCACGATGCACAATGCCGTGGCTATGCGCGCAACCGAGACCCTCCGCCGCTTGAATCACAAAATCGACAGCTTCCGGCACCGTTACAGGACGCAGCTTGAGACGATCCTTCAACGTGCCGCCATCGACGTATTCCATGACGATGAAGGTAATGTTATTTTGCTCGCCATAATCGTGAATAGGAACGATGTTGGCATGTTGCAGTTTGGCCACGGAGCGCGCTTCCTGCACGAATCGTTTGACGAAGACAGGATCGCGCGCGTGATAGGCCGGCAGCACCTTCACCGCGACATAGCGATCAAGGGTCGGCTGATATGCTTTGAACACAGTTGCCATACCGCCCGCGCCAATGCGCTCGACGATACGAAACTGGCCGAGTGATTGTCCCACCAGGGCGTATAACTCGTCGTTCTGACCCGCTTGATCCATAGAAAGATGCCCTCTATTCCTTGCAGCCCGCTTCTCAGGATTTCCGGCAAGAAATCCCGACACCATGAAAAGCGGGCGATGTTTTCAGCCCTATTATACAGGTTGAAACGCTGGATGTCGAGTAATGTTCGTCACCCTTCCAGCAGCAGCGTTTCCGGGTCTTCCAGCAGCTCCTTGATGCGTACCAGAAAACGCACAGCCTCGCTGCCATCAACAATGCGGTGATCATAAGAGACCGCGACGTACATCATGGGACGAATGACGACCTGGCCATTGAAGGCCACCGGGCGCTGCTCGATCTTATGCATCCCCAGAATGCCTACCTGTGGGCCGTTGAGGATGGGAGTGGAGAGCAGCGAACCAAACACGCCGCCGTTGGTGATGGTGAAGGTGCCGCCCTGCAATTCGGGCAGGCTGAGCGCGTTATCACGCGCGCGCTTCGCCAGGTCAGCGATGTCGCGCTCGATCTCGGCAAAGCTCTTGCGGTCGGCGTCGCGCAGCACTGGTACGACCAGCCCCTCCTCCGCGCCGACCGCTATGCCGATGTCATAGTAGTGTTTCAGGATCATCTCGTTGCCCTGAATCTCGGCATTCAAACGCGGATAGGCTTTGAGCGCGCCTACCACGGCTTTAGTAAAGAACGACATGAAGCCGAGCGAGACGTTATGGCGCTCTTTGAATGAGTCCTTGCGACGTGTACGCACCTCCATGATGGCGCTCATATCGATCTCGTTGAAGGTAGTGAGCATAGCCGCTGTGTGCTGGGCCTCGACGAGGCGCTGCGCGATAGTCTGCCGCCTGCGCGACATGCGAACACGCTCCTCCCTCCTGCTCGCCTCTACCTGCACAGCCTGCGCTGCTGGCGAGCCGCCGTTCGATTGAGCTACAGGGGCCGGAACGGGCGATACAGCTTGCGCCTGTGGTTGCGCCGCCTTTTCCATGTAGCTCACCACGTCGTCTTTAGTCACTCGCCCGCGCGGGCTATTGCCCTGCACCCGAGAGAGATCGATATTATTATCGGCGGCGATGCGGCGAGCCAGCGGTGATACCTGGCGGTTGTCCTGCGCAGCAGGAGTCGCTTCGACGGGCTGCTGCGCCGGAGCCGACGGAGTGGACTGCTGCGCCGGAGCCGCTGGAGTGGGCTGCGCCGAAACTGCATCGCCGATGATCGCCAGGACATCGCCTATGGCTACCTCATCGCCCTCCTGCTTCATGATCTTTTGTAGCACGCCGCTCTGCTCCGCGCTGACCTCCATGTTCACCTTGTCGGTCTCTAACTCTACCAGCGACTCACCCTGATTAACGCTGTCACCCTCGTGCTTGAGCCAGGACGCGATGGTCGCGCTGACTACCGACTCACCCAATGCCGGTACTAGAACTTCGCCGGACATACTACCTACCTGCCTTTCAAAACGTATGCGCAATCGCTTGAAGCGTATGTTTTCAGCCTCACCTGCTGCTCATCTTGATCGATGTGAGCAGCGCCTGCTCGATAATGCTCTCCTGCTCAAGCTGGAAGAGATCGGAGAAACCGGTCGCCGGACTCGAACGCGCCGGACGTGAGATATGCTGCAAGGTCATACCCGGCCCCAGGAGAGCCTCCAGCCTGGGCGCGAGGTAGCTCCACGCGCCCATGTTCTCCGGTTCTTCCTGCACCCACACAATTTCCCCAGCATTGGGATAGCACGCCAGGGCCTCCTTCAGCTCGTCCGCGGGGAAAGGATACAACATTTCGATACGCACAAGCGCCACGTCCTTCGCCTGCGCCTGCTTGCCGCTCGCCTGCAGGTCGATGGACACCTTGCCGGTGCTGAGTACCACGCGGCGCACATCTTGCACGTTGGCACGTGCGCCTGCATCATTCAGCACGGGGTGGAAATGGCCTTCTACCAGGTCGCGCAGCGTGGCCGCCGCCATTGGGTGGCGCAGCAGGCTCTTGGGGGTCATCACCACCAGCGGGCGCGGGTAGCGTTCCAGGTTGGACGCTTGCCAGCGCAGCAAGTGGAAGTACTGCCCCGCCGTGGAGCAATTCGCCACGCGCCAGTTGTCCTGCGCGCTCAGTTCCAGGTAGCGTTCCAGGCGTGCGCTTGAGTGCTCAGGACCCTGCCCTTCGTAGCCATGCGGCAGCAGCAGCACCAGCGATGACAGTTGCTTCCACTTGGCACGCGCCGAGGCGATGAACTGGTCGATGATGACCTGCGCGACGTTGGCAAAGTCTCCGAATTGCGCTTCCCACAGCGTCAGGGCAGCGGGCGCATGGACACTGAAGCCATACTCGAAGCCAAGCGCGCCGCTTTCGCAAAGCGGGCTGTTGTAAATGGAGAACGACGCCTTCGCCTGAGAGAAATGCTGGAGCGGGATGTACAACGCGCCGGTATGCTGGTCGTGCAGGACGGCGTGGCGATGGCTGAAGGTTCCGCGTTCGCTGTCCTGCCCGGTCAGCCTGATGGGCGTTCCCGCGGCCAGGATCGACGCGAATGCCAGCGCTTCCGCCTGTCCCCAATCGATGCCACCCTCCGGCCCAAGCGTGGAGGCGCGCCGCTTCAGCAGGCGTTCCAGCTTGCTATTCGGTGAGAATCCCGTCGGCCAGTCAAGCATCTCTGTATTGTAAACGACGAGTTCATCAGCCGTCACCGGCGGCAGGCTTTCATCGGGCTGCGTATGTCCATTCAGCCCGTTCGTCTCCTCATCCTCAAGCTGCTGCATAGACTGCTCAGCCTCGCTCCTGGCGCGTTCCAGCGTCGCCAGCATTTCCTGTTGCAACGCGTCGGCATCACCTTGCGACACTATACCCTCGTCCTGCAAGTGGCGTGCATAGAGTTCGCGCGCGGTCGGGTGTGCGCGGATGATCTCGTACATCCGCGGCTGCGTAAAAGATGGTTCATCGCCCTCGTTATGCCCCCAGCGCCGGTAGCCGACCAGGTCAACCAGGATATCTTTGTGGAAGGTGTCACGATAAGCGTGCGCCATACGTACGGCCATCAGCGCGGCCTCCGGGTCGTCGGCGTTGACGTGGATGATGGGGAGCGAAAAGCCCTTCGCCAGATCGCTTGCGAATTGCGTCGATCGATAGTCTTGCGGCTCAGTCGTGAAGCCAAGCTGGTTGTTGGCGATGATATGAATCGTGCCGCCCACGCTGTAGCCCTTGAGGTTCCACAGGTTCAGCGTCTCAGCCACGATGCCTTCGCCGGGGAAGGCGGCGTCACCATGAATAAGGAGTGGCAGCGAGCGATCAACATGCTGAACAGGCGACCCGGCGTGATCGCGCTGCTCCTGCGTGGCGCGCGACATGCCTTCGACCACCGGATCGACGAATTCCAGGTGGCTCGGATTGGGCGAAAGGATGATCTTGAGATCGACCGATACACCCTCGCCAAGTACGTGTTCCGCACCCAGGTGATACTTCACGTCGCCGGTGTAGCCAAAACCGAACGTATCGGTGAGCGGCACGCCCTCCTCGTGCTTCATATGCCGGAATTCGTTCAGGATGTTCACATACGGCTTCTCCAGCACGTGCGCCAGCACATTCAGGCGTCCGCGGTGCGCCATACCGATGATGACCTCGCGCGTACCAGACTCGACGGCGTCCTTGATGACCTGGTCGAGCATCGGTACAAGCACGTCGGTTCCCTCGATCGAGAAGCGTTTCTGCCCCGGAAACGTGGTATGCAGGAAACGTTCGAAGGACTCCACCTGCGTCAGGCGTTGCAAGAGGGCGTAGCGCACGTCGCGTCCTGGTGGCAGGCGATAGAGCTGCAAGCCGACGGCATCGCGCAGCCAGCCGCGCTCGCCGGGACTTTTCACCTGGTCGAACTCGTAGCTGATTGTACCTGAATACATGGCACGCAGGTTGGCTATAGCCTCCTGGGCATTGCGTGCGCCCTCTGCGGCATGTCCCCCTACGACAACGGGGGGAATCTGCGCCAGGTCTTCCTCGCTGATACCGTAGGTCGAAGCGAGCAGTGCCGGATCGCCGGGCGGTTCGCTGCCTAGCGGGTCGAGATGCGCACCGAGATGCCCGCGCGAGCGAATAGCGTACGCCAGTGTGGTCGCCGCGACGATGCGTTCTACCTCCACCGGCGCTGCCTTCGCCGTAGTTGCGACAGTTCCGGGCAGAGTTGGCGCTACCTCTGGGGGCGGTGTCCAGTTGTCAAAAAACGCGCGAGTAGCGGGGTCTACCGATTGCGGGTCCTGGCGATACCGCTCGTAGAGTTCAAGCACATACCCGGCGTTGGGGCCATAAAACTCTTGTAACAGATCGTGCATGTTCAGGAAATTCCTTGATTATTGCGAGGTTGTATTTTCTTCTATTTTATCACCTCGTGGCAGGATTCAGGAAATTGACACAATTACCCGAAAGAGGAGAGAAGCAAGAAGTTGAGCGCGGCGATTGGCCGCGCTCAACTTCTTGCCATGCATCATGGCTCCAGGTGTGGTACGCCGTACTAAACAGGAAAGGCTCAGGATGACGCAAACTGAGTACCATTCCAAACCCAGTTCAGCATACTCGCAAACACACTATTGACCACTTCGCTCCAATTGTAGAGCAGGCTGAGTTCATCCCCAAGCTGCGTCACACCACTTACCAGCCCGGTGATATTGGTGAAGTGCGCCCAGCCAGTCGAGGCCAGCGATGTCGGCTGTGGAGGCGGCGTGGCCGGGTAGAAACCGGCGGCGGCCAGCACAGGCGCTACGTATACAAACGCCCCATTCGTGATAGCGACCGTTGAACACGATGTGGCATTGCACTGGAGCGCATCGTAGTTCGCCAGGGGCACAGCAACCGTACTCGGGTTCACTGAGTTCGAGGCTACTTGAAACGGATCAGACGAGCCTTGCGTCCGTATAAGCGCCAGCGCATCGGTTGATGGATCAACAAGCGCTGTCCCGGCCACCAGATCAAGCGTCCGACCGAGATACGGTAGGACATCCGTAGGTGCAGTTGCCCCTGGTTGAGGTGGCGGAAGCATCATCACGGAACGGCTCGCTATGGGCAGCGAGCACCCCTGTTGATGCAACAATTGCAGAGCCTTACCGATTGCACCACTGAAGTCGCTGCGCACCAGAAACGTGAGCGGGATGGTCGGCTGCGCGGGTCCGGCTGGCCGGTCGTTGGTGAGGCTGACGAAGGACAGCGGCTGCTCGTTACTAATCCACCCCAGCGGCTGGCTCGGACCGGCGACGCCGAGAATGCCCGCCAGAGCCTGGGAGCGCATCTCGGGTTGATTCAGCGTGCCCAGCAGATTGATGTATCCCCCGATCTCGGTGATATTTCTCGGCGGCGGTACCCTGGAACCAACGATATCGCCCTCCAGCGCCATGCGGCGCAAGATGATATTCTGTGCCTCCAGGGCATCGGGTGAGGTAGCCGTTTGCATGATATTCAAAAGACTGCCCACCAGTTCGCTGCTGAGGCCGGGGTCGATGTAATAGCCACCCCCGCCACTGCTTTGCGTGCTTCCACTTTGTGCATAGGTGAACCTGTCATTCGTACTGAGGCTGGATGTTCCGTTGGGAGAAAGCACGCTCACATCGACCATGCCGCTACCCGATGGGCTGATAGCCAGTATCTGTGCATCATTGACGACTGTAAAATTCGGCGATTTCGTCACGCCAAAGTTCACGTTCGTCGCGCCGACAAACCCGGTGCCGGTGATGGTGACGGAGGTCCCTCCTGCCGCCACCCCACCGATGGGATCTATGCCTGTAACCGTTGGTGCAGAACTCATGACCAACATCTCCTTCTGTGCGTCAAGTCTACGCTCCTCAAACTAGAATTGTTCCAGTCCCGGTATCTCCAGTCCCCGAAGAGCCAGTGCCGGTATCGCCACTCCCACTACTGCTGCCCGTCTGCCCTCCGCTAGACGGCTGGTTGCCACCTGAATTCGTGCTATTCGACTGCGTGCCACTCTTGCTCGCTGACGACGAACTGCCCGTGCCATTGACGGCAGAAGCCGCACTCGAACCGGCATTTGGATTCCCGCCGTATATGCCGCCGACAATGTTCCCGACCGTCGCCATGGCCTGCGATTGCAAGTCTTTGGTGGTCTTGAGCGCATCGGCGCGTGCCAAGTTTGCGGTATTCTGGGCATTCGTGATGAGCGGCGTCAACTGTGCAGCGCCGGTGAGCGTGGAGCTGAAGTCCTGCTGGCCTGCCGCAGCCTTGCTCAACGCCTGCAACAGACTCGTATCGGGCGCGGGCGCGCTCAACACATTGTTG
Organism: uncultured Chloroflexia bacterium; assembly: GCA_963731975.1. Lineage (GTDB taxonomy): Bacteria > Chloroflexota > Ktedonobacteria > Ktedonobacterales > Ktedonobacteraceae > CAVSXS01. The sequence continues at coordinate 1,756,627 of CAVSXS010000001.1, forward strand.
ATGAGTGGCGGCAGGTTGGCCAGTGAGTTGGGCGCTGACAGGCCCGCTGCAATCGACGCCGAACTGGTCGGAAGCGATGTCGGAGAGATGGCCGGCGCTGTATCGCCGGGTGAATCGCTCCAGTTCCAGAAGCGCGTCAAATCGATCTTTTCGGCTGACGGGCAGCGCCCCAGCACCGCTTCGCCAAGCACTCCGCGCGTCGGCAGGGCGATCGTTGAGTGAGGCGGGTTGAAGCTCGCCTGCTGATACGCCAGCAGCGCCTGCTGAATCTTCAAGGGGTCAATGCCCATCTCATCCGCGACCGATTGTGGGATGATGAACGGCAGGATCATGGAGTTGCCGAAGAAACCCAGCAGGCGATTTTCCACGCAGTTCAACAGTGGAACCATCTGGCTTTCATCGGTGATACCTCCCGGCGGCACGCCAATCGTGTAGCTATCCAGCAGGACGGCCCGCTCATCGGGAGTCATCGATGCCCAGATGGCCTTCGAATACAGCAGTGTGTTACGGACGACATGTTGTGCCATCTGCTCGATTTCGAGAACCTCGTTGAAACGCAGCACCGGGCCGATCTGGATAGCCGGCACGGGATAGGGCTGGGGAGGCAATTCGACCCCAAACAGCGAGTCGTTGGCATAGGTTTCACCCTGCGCCGGTGGCTGCGCAACGGGTGGCGGGAAGGAATTGCCCTGATTTGCATCGAATTCAATAATGCTTGCCTGGAAATTGAACAGGCTCGGACCACCCAGCGCGTTCTCAAGATCGGTCGGTGACAGGTGAATAGTCGTCCGCACAGAGGCGTTCACGCCCAGCGTGGATTGTATTGCCTGGTTCGCTATACTCCCGGTAATGGAGCCAAAAATCGAGTTCACCGACTGAAGCGCCGCCAACTCTGCCGGGTAGAGCGTGTAGTTGACCTGGCGAAAGTTCCGGCTGATTTCGAAGCCGATGATATCGCTGCGATTCATCGATGTGGGTAAGGCCAGGTTGCCCGACATGGTGTACAGCGCGCCCTGTCGCTGACTGCTGAGATAGGCAATCAGATCATCCTGGCTCGTGTACTTATCTGGTTGAATCGCTGGAATAGGGGTGACTGAGCTTGGAGCAAGTCTCACCGGGCCAACACGTGTGTTACGATTGGTGACAGCCGCGATATAGATGTCTTCACACGGCAAAAATGTGCCGCTCAGGTAGAACTGAATAACATCTTCAGCCGTACCGCCAAATGCTTCCACTTTTGCTGTTGGATCAGATGCGAATTGCTGGAGCAGCGTCAGCCCATATTGAAATTTGCGCGGCAATGCCTGCGCCAGCACGTCGATATGCTTGATGATGCTGCTATAGCGATTGAGCACATCCTGGGGCTGGGTGATGCTCGTGGACAAGATCGACAACGGCTGGCCCGGAGGCATGAAGCGCACGAGTTGCAGCGGCACGAGGCAGGTCAGCGTGAGGCCGTCGATAGCCGTCGTCACATCATACTGGCGCTCCACCTGCCAGTACTGCATGGTCAAGGCGCGCGTGTGATTGTGGTTGGTGATGACTTTGGTAGTCACGGATTCAGACTCGCTGGCTGTCGCCAGGCGCATGCTTGTACGCGCGGCGCTGCGGCGCGCTGATGCCTGCTGTTCCGTAGCAGAGTGCGTCGTCTCCGCCGCTTGCTGGGTAGAATCTCGCTGGCCCTGTAGCCATTCGCTGGAGGCACCGCTGGAAGATGTACTGCCTCCACCTCCACTGGCAACGAGTATGCTCGCCCCCCAACTGGACGTACTGGAATCGGCGCGAAAGGCACTGCCACCGTTCACGGCTTCGTTAAATGCCGAATTGAAGGTTGCCGAGGTTGAGGTATCGCTGAGAGCGGCTTGCGTCTGCGCTTCCTGTTCGCTGAAGAATTCACTTTCTGTGACCGAGGCGGTATCGACGCGCTCGAACACAGCAATCTCCTCCTGTTCGCCAGGGGCAAGCGGAAGCGAATACACCAGGTCACCCAGCGTGACGCCTTCGAACGTCCATTGCTGCGACATCCACAGCACGTAGCCAAGCCCAAGCGTAGCCGCCATCGGCACCGTTTCGTCAGCAGTAAAAGTCCCGTATGGCGTCAAACCCATCAATTGGTCGCGGAAACCATCAACGCTCAAGGGTTGCTCGACCGGAACCCGGTCAACATACGACTGAAATCCATCGCCCAGGTTCAGATTCCCGTTCGACGAGATGGCAGGCACCACAGCGGTCGATGGAGCAGCGGGGGAAACGCTCGCTGCGGGAGCAGCAATGACAGCTGGCTTTTGAGCCTGACCGGTGATCACGGTAGCCGCAGTTTCGTAAGTGGGAAGCACCAGGAACTTATTCTTATCCACCACATTCAGCGGAAACCGCAGCACCTCGTTAACTATGCTGAGGCGGGGTTCGACCAGCCGGAAGAAAACACCATAGGGGTAGCTGTCAACCGTATTATTGGCTCCGAAAGAAAGCTGGCAACTGCCATCTTCGCCCAGCGTGATAGCTGGCAACTGCGGCTGATTCTGCGGCGGGGCGGGTGTCGTAGTCGGCAGCGTGATCGGCACCAGCGCCTGCAATGCTGCCAGGATACTGACCGGCAGCGGGCTGAGCGCCTGTGGCAGCATTACCGCGCCCACCAGCCCATTCGAGGCGATCTGAGACGCCGGGATCACGATCTGGGCATTGCCGTTGGCACCATGGACCGTCAGCGTAATACCCGTATCTGGGAGTGGCGTACCCGGCGGCATCGCTATCAGGAACGAGCCTGTATCGGTTGTCAGCGTAGTGATAGGAGGACTGCTGCTATTGAGCGTGGAAGGGTCGAACTCTACCTGCACCATGTTGGCAGCCGTGCCATCCGGCTGCTGGAGCAGGCCGATGATCTGCTGGGGCAGCGTGCGCACAGCGAGCGCGTTTGCGATCAAATGCAGATTGGCCTGAACCTGCTGGATCGCCGTGTAGATTCTTGTGATAGCAGCCGTGCGGAATGGCAGCAGTGTGTTGGTAAGTGTACTGTCAGACACGCTAAGGGGATCAAGAGTGGTTGGGATGCGTTGTCGGTTGATTAAAACCGGCGGCACGCTCTGCGAAGACTGAGGTGTATCTCCCACCGTAGTCATGTGTAACTCTCCTTTTTCATCCTCTTCAAGTAGCTTGCGATTCCAGCGCAGATGTGCTAAAATCGCCCCATAAGGCAACGAAGGAACGAGTAAGCTGCCCTACCTTGTCTATAGAGAGTCCGGGTCTGGTGCGACCGGATACAGGCAAGCAGTCGAAGATCATCCCTGAGCCGTCAGGACGAAGTTTCGAGTAGACCTGGCCGGAACCTTCCCGTTATCGCAAAGGCATTGCAGGTGCATCTGGGGGTGTATACGTACAATTCGTGATTTTTACATCATGAGTTTGCGCCCCTGGCACGACATGCAATCAGATCAAGCGAGCCAGTAAACGATAAAGTATAGATGGCTAACATGGGTGGTACCGCGGGAGTTCCTCTCGTCCCTGGCATGGGCGAGGGGATTTTTTATGTCGTTGTTTGTAGTTTGTGCAGGAACTAGCCAATGAAGACGAAGTTGCTCTATCACGAAAACAGTTTTACCTACGAGTGTAGCGCCAGGGTAGTTGCCGTGGAGGGCGATGAAATCGCGCTCGACGCGACGGTGTTTTATCCGGGCGGCGGTGGCCAGATGCCGGATCGCGGCATCATCACCTGGGATAACAGGCAACAGGAAGGAGCCGTCATCGCCCTGAACAAGCGTGAAGACGTGGTCTGGCACAGCCTGGATCGCCTGGCCCCGGCGGTGGGAACCGAGGTCGTCTGCACCATCGAGTGGGATTTCCGCTACCAGATGATGCGCACGCATACCGCGCTGCACATCCTGTGCGGCATCATATGGAAGGAGTTCGGGGTACAGGTGACTGGCGGACAGATGTATCCCGACAAGGCGCGCATGGACTTTGCGATGGAGAACCTCAATAAAGATCGTATCGCGTATATAGAAGACCGGGTCAACGAGGCGATCCAGGCCGATTACTCCATTCGCGTCTATACACTGCCGCGCGAAAAGGCGTTCGCCATACCCGACCTGGTTCGCACCAAAATCAATCTGCTCCCCGCGGACATCGAGGACGTTCGAATCGTAGAAATCGTTGGCCTGGATTTACAAGCGGATGGCGGCACGCATGTCCATCATACAAAAGAAGTCGGCGGTATAAAGATAACGAAGACGGAAAACAAGGGCAAGATCAATAAGCGTCTCGAAATTCGACTTACAGATTGATCGATGACTGACTGATGATTGACTGAATGACAGACCGAGGAGCAACTGAGGAGGTAGACGTGTCAGTGAAAACCAGCGTATTCAAACCGGTCGCGGCGGCAGACCGCGTGGACTATCCTGCGCTAGAACTGGTCATCCAGCAGTGGTGGGACGAGCAGGGGATGATGCAGAAATACCTGCATCGCAACGATGAGAGTGACAAGCAGTGGTCGTTCCTGGATGGCCCCATCACAGCAAACAACCCGATGGGCGTGCATCACGCCTGGGGCCGCACCTACAAAGACCTGTACCAGCGTTTCAAGACCATGCAGGGCTACAAGCAGCGCTACCAGAACGGCTTCGACTGCCAGGGCTTGTGGGTCGAGGTCGAGGTGGAAAAAGAGCTTGGCTTCAAGTCCAAGCTGGACATCGAGGCGTTCGGCATCGACGAATTCGTGCAACACTGCAAGCAGCGCGTTTTCAAATTTGCCGGGCGCATGATCGAGCAGTCGATCCGCCTGGGCTACTGGATGGATTGGGGCAACGACTATTATACGCTCTCGGATGAGAATAACTACACCATCTGGATGTTCTTGAAACGCTGCCACGAGCAGGGGTTGATCTACCGGGGGCATGATGTGATGATGTGGTGTCCGCGCTGCGCCACAGGTATCTCCAACATGGAGACGCTGACCGAGGACTACCAGGAGAAAGAACACCTCAGCCTGTACGTGCGCTTCCCGCTGGTTGACCGGCCAGGAGAGTACCTGCTGGCCTGGACGACCACGCCCTGGACGCTGGCCGCCAACGTCGCGGCAGCCGTTCACCCAGACCTGGCCTACGCGAAAGTCGAGCAGGACGGCGAGTTCTACTACCTCGCAGAGAACCTGCTGCCCGTGCTGAAGGCGCTCAAGGGGCGAGACAAGGGCGACTATCACGTCGTGGAGACGCTCAAGGGCAGCGACATGGTCGGCTGGCGCTACGCGGGACCGTTCGACGAGCTTTCGGCTGAAAAGGGTGTCGTGCATACGGTTATCCCGTGGAAAGAGGTCAGCGCCGCCGAGGGAACCGGCATCGTGCATATCGCTCCCGGCTGCGGCAGCGAAGACTTCGCCCTGTCGAAGGAATTCAACCTGGCGGTGATCGCGCCTATCGACGATTTCGGCGTGTACTACGAGGGCTACGACTGGCTGACAGGCCAGCAGGTCTCGGACGTGCCGCAGGCCATCGCGGAAAACCTGGCGCAAAAGGGGCTGCTCTACCGCAGGCAGATGTACAAACACCGCTATCCTGTCTGCTGGCGATGCAAGACCGAGCTTTTATTCCGCTTAGTTGATGAGTGGTTTATCTCGATGGAGCAGTTGCGCTTCGAGATCATGAACTCCGTCAAGCAGGCCAGTTGGATCCCCTCGTTCGGCTTCGACAGGGAGATGGATTGGCTCAAAAACATGGGAGACTGGATGATCTCCAAGAAACGCTATTGGGGCCTGGCGCTGCCCATCTACTACTGCGAGGAGTGCGGTGCCTTCGATGTGATCGGCAGCGAGGATGAGCTGAAAGAACGCGCTGTCTCCGGTTGGGAAGTGTTCGAGGGACACTCGCCGCATCGTCCGTGGGTCGATGCCGTCAAGATTCTTTGCGCGAGCTGCGGCGCGGAGGTATCGCGCATCAAGGATGTCGGCAATCCCTGGCTCGACGCCGGCATCGTCTCGTTCTCGACGCTGCACTATCGCCATGACCGCGACTACTGGCGCAAGTGGTTCCCGGCGGATTTCGTCACGGAGTCCTTCCCAGGCCAGTTTAAGAACTGGTTCTATTCGCTGCTGGTCATGAGCACGGTGCTGGAAGAGACCACGCCGTTCAAGACGCTCTTCGGCTACGGCACATTGATGGGCGAGGACGGCACGCCTATGCACAAATCGAAGGGCAACCTGGTGGTGTTCGATGATGCTGCCGAGCGCGTCGGATCGGACACCATGCGCTGGCTCTTCTCAAACCACGTCCCGGAGCAGAACCTCAACTTCCCGCGCATCCCTACCGACGAGGATATGGAGAAAGCAGAGCAGAACGGGACGCCGGTGCGCCTGAGCGAGAAATGGATGCTGGTGCGCAGGACGCTCGACAAAATCTGGAACGTCTACGGCTTCTTCGTGACCTACGCCAACATCGACGGCTTCGACCCGACGCACTACACGCTGCCAGCCGCGCAGCGCAGCGAACTCGACCGCTGGATTCTCTCCGAGTTGCAGCAGACGATCCGTATCGTGAGCGACGGTCTGGAACGCTACGACAGCTCAAAACCGGCGACAGCCGTACAGGACTTCCTGGAAGACCTGTCGAACTGGTACCTGAGACGCAGCCGGGAGCGCTTCTGGAAGTCAGGGATGGACACCGACAAAGTAGCAGCCTACCTGACGCTCTACGAGTGCCTGACGACGCTGGTCACGCTGCTCGCGCCCTTTGTGCCGTTCGTCACGGAGGAACTGTATCAGAACCTGGTGCGCAGCGTCGATCTACAAGCTCCCGCCAGCGTGCATCTGTGCGACTGGCCGGTCGCGGACGAAAGCCTGGTGGACGAACAGTTAACACGCGAGACGCACCTGGTGATGCGCATCGTCGGTCTGGGTCGCTCGGCGCGCGAGAAGGCACAGATCAAGGTGCGCCAGCCCTTGAACGCGCTCTACGCCCGCGTCAAGCATTGGGAAGAAGAGGATGCGCTGCTGCGACTTAAAGGGCAGGTGCTTGAAGAACTGAACATCAAGCAGTTGCACCTGATGGAGAGCGACAGCGATATGCTGGCCTACACGCTCAAGCCGCACGTGAAGGTGCTCGGCCCCAAGTACGGCCCGCTGGTACAGAAAATCCTGTCCGCGTTCAAGGCGCTCGATAGCCACGGAGCGGCGCAGGCGGCCAGGACGTTGGAGGAGACCGGCGTGCTGGGCTTCACCATCGAAGGCCAGCAGATCGTGCTGACGCGCGACGAGATCGAGGTGGTGGCAACGGCGCGCCCCGGCTTCGTGGCGGCGGAGGAACACGGTTACGTCGTGGCGCTCGAAACGACCATCTCGCCCGAACTGCGCGAGGAGGGGCTGGTACGCGACCTGACGCACTACGTGCAGGACATGCGCAAGAAGGCAGGACTCAACATCGAGGACCACATCGTGCTGGTGTTGTATACTGGCGAGGAACTGACAAGTTTGCTCAATCGTCACCGCGCTGAATTGCAGTCGGAGACGCTGGCCGATGCACTGCACGTTTATACGGAACAGCAGCCGGATCACGTGTTGCACGAGGTATACCGCGAGGCCATCTCTCCCACGTCGCTGAAGAAGTTGGAGAACTACACCGTCGAGGTCGTTATCGGTAAAACGTAGTAGTCGAGTTGGAACAATTAAGGTTCGACACTCATGCAGGGGAAGACACAGGCATGGAAAGAGGCGGCGAAAGTACTTGCACTCAGTCGCCTCCTCATTATCGCTACTACGATTGCCTGTATTCTTCTCTTGCCGGCAGTTATTCCAGGCTATCTCCAGAATGCCGGTCAGGATAACTATCACCTTATCACTAATCCCACCGTAAACCAACTTTTCTTTGCGTGGCTGCGCTGGGACGAAAAACCCTACCTCAACATCTCCTACTTTGGCTATAAGTACATCACCGATACAGCCTTTTTCCCTCTATGGCCTCTATTTTGCCACTTTGGCGGTCTACTGCTTGGCGGCAAATTTCCGGTATCGTTTTACCTATCCGGCCTTCTCCTCTCGAACCTGCTCTTCTACTTTGCTCTGATACTGCTTTATCTCTTGATCGATAATATCTTTAACGCCTTTATCGCCCGCCGTACTCTGCTCTACCTGACATTCTCACCTTTCGCGATGTTCTTCTTCGCAGGGTATTCTGAATCGCTCTTTCTCTTGCTGTGCGTCGCCACATTCATTTTTCTCCAGCGAGGTAAACGCTTTGACTGGCTCTTTGCCGGACTCTGCGGCATGCTGGCAACGCTCACCCGCTCAACCGGCTTGTTGCTGGCAATTCCTTACACGATTTTTTACTTGCAGCGTTACTGGTTTTCACTGGAGGATAAAGCGCAATCGTTGGTGAAAAAGCTGTTGCCTTATCTACCAGCCGGGTTCATTCCTGTTGGGCTAATCATCTACATGATCTATCTCTACATCACCAAAGGCAATCCTTTGCAGTTCAGCATCGAAGAATTTGTCATCTGGTATCGCCACTTTACCTTTCCGGTTTGGACTTTCGTGCTCACCTTCCAGGCTTTTTTGCTGGAACATCCCGCCATTTTTCAGATTGGAAATCTGCTGAATCTTTCCACTGTTATACTTGCCCTGGTTATTCTTTCATTGGGCTGGAAACGTTTGCCGCTCTCATTCAGCATGTTCACGCTGGCAATCATGCTCTACAACCTTTCAGTTCCTATGTCCGATCCCAATTTCGAGCCATTGGCATCCCAACCACGCTTTATCGTGATTCTCTTCCCCCTTGCTCTCATCTGCGCGACGTGGAGCAAAAGCCCTGGCAGGCACCGGCTTTTCATGATACTGAGCATCATGTGGTTCGTCATTAATACTGCCCTATTCGTCAGCAATGTCTGGGTAGCATAAAGCGCACACCAGTTGTCTCCATACTTGCATACGCCTGTATTCTTCCATACAATAGTACAGTGTCATTACAATATGAAAATATCTGGTAGATCGGATTAGCTAAGACAAAGGAAAACATGACCGGCGGCAACGCAGCACAGCGTGAAAAAAAATTCGTCGCGCTTTCATCGGTAGCAGCAGCTATCGGCCTGACCAGCATCAAGATTATCGTTGCCCTGCTTACGGGCAGCCTGGGAATCCTGGCGGAGGCGGCGCATTCGGGACTTGACCTGGTTGCGGCGCTCATGACCTACTTTGCCGTGCGCGTTGCTGATCGCCCACCAGACGCGAGTCATCCTTACGGACATGGCAAGGTGGAGAATCTTTCTGCTTTCGTTGAGGCAGGTTTGCTGATGCTTACCGCGCTGTGGGTGATCTACGAAGCGGTGCGCCGCCTGCTTTACCACGAGGGGCACGTCGATGCGAGCATCTGGGCTTTTGTGGTGATGCTGATTGCCATCGTTGTCGATTTCACGCGCTCGCGGGCGCTGATGCGCGTCGCGCGCAGGCTCGGCAGCCAGGCGCTGGAGGCCGACGCGCTGCACTTCAACACCGACATCTGGAGCTCAGCCGTAGTCATCGCCGGATTGATCGTCGTGCGCCTCACGCAGAGTTACACGTTGCCAGCGTGGTTCGGACAGGCCGATGCCATCGCCGCGCTCGGCGTATCGGCCATCGTGATCTGGGTCAGCACGCGCCTGGTCAAAGAGACCATCGACGCGCTACTCGACCGCGCGCCCGAAATCATGACGCGGCGTATCGAAGCATCCATCAGCAAGCTTGAGGGTGTTACGGAGATACGCCGCGTTCGCGCGAGGCGCGCCGGCAACAAGCTCTTCGCAGATGTGGTGATAGCGGCACCGCGCACCTTTACCTTCGAGCAGATTCACAGTTTGAGCGAGAGCGTCGAGCGAGCAGCTATGCTAGGAGCGCGCCAGCTTTCTCCACAATACGATGTCGATGTGCTGGTGCATGTAGAACCCACCGCATCGGCAGGCGAAACCGTGGCCGATCAGATCCACTACCTCGCGGAGTTGCAGGGTGTCCATGCTCACGACATTCACGTGCGTGAGGTGGGCGATCATTTAGAGGCAGACTTTGACCTGGAAGTGCAATCCGACATGGACTTGCAGCAGGCGCACAACGTGGCAACGCGCCTGGAACAGGCCATTCTCCAGGACAACAAGCTCGTCAGCCGCGTGACAACGCACCTGGAAGCTCCTGAAGCGACGGTTGTGCGCCGCCAGGATGTCACTCAGCAATATCAAGACATGGCCAACCGCATTCGCTTATTTGCCGACGAGGTGGCAGGTCAGGGCAGCGCGCACGACGTACACCTCTATCGGCCATCGACCGCACAGCCAGAAAAGCTGCGCGGTTCAGCGACCACGCATGAAGAGCTTGACCTTGTGCTGCATACCATCTTCTCTCCCACTATTCCACTCAGCCAGGCGCACATCCAGGCGGAAGAAATCAAACGCACGCTGCGCCAGCACTATCCCTTCCTGGGTTCTGTCGTCATTCATACCGAGCCGCCCGAAAGCGAAAAACCGGCTGATCTGTCGAATGTCAACCACCCGTGTATGTAGCACGATCCTTCTCTTATTCAGAGCGTTACGGCAACGCCGAGTTTGTGTACGCCTGCGTCACATCCGAAACTGGCGGAATGATTTTCATAGCGACCAGAAATTGCGTCATGGACTGCCAGGTCGCACTGTCGTTGTAGCCCAGTGGCGTCTGGGCACTGCCCTGCCAGATGGGGATGGTGGCCTGCAAAACCGTCGTTGCGGTAGCTACGTTCATTCCTGGAATAAACGATTTGCTGATCTGTACCGCCTCGCCAGGGTTATTTATCACCTCTTGCACGCCTTTGAGGGTTGCCTGCACAAACGCCTTGACCATCTGCGGCTGGTTATGCAGCGTGGCAGCGGTGGTAATCAGACCATTGGAGACGAGTGGCTGGTAATCAGACACGTTGAAGGTGCGCACTGCCAATCCCTGCTTCGCCAGTTGCAGCGGCTCGTTGTTGGAGTAACCCACCACGGCGTCGAAGCGATGCGCCAGCAGGGCCGTCACCTGGGTAAAGCCGATTGTCTGGAGATGCACATCTGAAGTTGTCAGGTGAACAGAATTGAGCAGGGCCAGCAACCCCACATAGGTCGCACCGAACGGCCCCGGTTCGCCAATGGTGTGTCCCTTGATATCGGCCAACGTGTGAATTGAGGAATTAGCGGGGACGATCAGGCTGACCGGGTAGCGTTGATAGATGGTCGCGACATCGACAACGTTGATATTCTTGCTGCGTGCCACCATTTCCTCGTCTCCGGTAGCGAAGACGAAGGTATCGTGTCCCACAGCTACGGAGCCGATCAGGTCGTTGACGAAACCAGAATGGAATGTGACGTTCAGGCCGGCCGCGGAGTAGTAGCCTTTGCTCTGCGCGACGTAGAAGGGCGCGAACTGGATATCGGGAATATAGCCAAAGGCAATCGAAAGGTTCGTCTTCGCAGCCGATGGCGTCGAGGAATTACCGTTGTTACCGGTGCCGGTCGTGCCGCAACCTGCCATGACGAGGCCAGCCAGCGCCAGCAGCATGAACAACGAAGCAAACAGTGTCGAACGATGACGGGAATACATCTGCATTTCTCTCCAATCGTGAGGTGCGTGTGTCGTTCTTTGTCGTCTATGCGCGTCTATGCGCGTCTATTGCGTGGCTAATAGATGGCGTTTGCTAGCTTGACCAGCAGCCATGACGCGCAATAATACAGCGCGGCCAGGAATGCCAGGACGATGAGCGTGGCGAAGAGCTGCGGCGTGTTGAACTGATCTGTCGAAATCAGCACGAGCGCGCCGAGTCCCTGCGATCCCTGGACGACGAATTCTCCCACCAGCGCGCCAGTAATCGAAAGCGTCAGGCCAGTGCGCAGCGCCGCGAGGATGGCTGGAAGCGCGAGTGGAAATTCAATCTGTGCCAGCATCGACCAGCCGGTCGCCCCCTCGACACGCGCGGCATCGATCAGCGCCTGGTCGATGGTCTGAAAACCGAGGGCGGTGGTTATCACCATCGGGAACAGCACGATCAGCGCGCAGAGGATAATGATCGGCACAACGCCATAGCCGAGCAGCAGGTACAGCACGGGCGCGATCACGATGGCCGGAATGGCCTGCCCTGCCGCCAGGTAGGGCTGCACCGTCGCGGCGAAGAGACGCCACTTCGCAATGCCATAGCCCGCTGACAGCCCGATGACGACCGCCAGCGCGAATCCCACCAGGCTTTCCTCGATCGTCACCAGCGCGTTGCTGAGGAACAAACCCGAGCCTAGCCCATCGCCCAGGCTGGCGAAGACATCGCCGGGTGCGGGCAGAATGAAGGCAGGTACGTGTCCTAACGTCGTACCTACATACCAGCTTCCCAGGATCAATGCGCCCAGCAGCAACGGCGGCAGGATCAACAGGAGGCGATGCGTGGCGACTTGCGCGCGCTGCGTTCGCTTTTGGAGGGCGGCAAGCGAAGATGAGGGCGCGTCAAACCGTGATCGGGCTGCCGCCTCCTCTGCCCGCCTTTCCAGAAGCAGTTCCTCTGAAACAGATGTCTTTACACTCATGAACTTCCCTCGGTCTTAGCTCTACTGGCAGCAATGCCAACCGGCAACACATAAGACGACATGAACTGCCAATTCAACTGACCCCTGGGAGGCTTGCGAGGGAGACAAAAGGAGAGCCATGCGGACGATCTACTCCACGAGAGTAGATAACCTGAACGCCCTGTCGCCATAAAACGACAAGGTCAGTGTTTCAGTACACCGCGTATGTGCTAAACCTTCTCCCATCCGGACTGTACCGTCGGCTTCGGCTTCTCACCGAATTTGTCTCGCCACGACAAGTAGAAGTCGTTGCAAGACTCGCGGGCTTGGCCCGTAGTATCAACTACGCTCCATACCGCCGGTCGGGAATTGCACCCTGCCCCGAAGGTCTCTATACACATAGTATGTCATATACAAGGCGAGTAATGCAAGGGCAGATTGGAGACCAGGCTGTCTAGCCTTTCTTCTGCCTCTTTCCCTGCTTTACCCTGGGCATCTTTCGCACCACCGTGAGCATCGTTATCCACGCACCTATGCCCGCGAGTGCGATTTTGGTGATATCCACCACCGGTTGCACCGTCACCTTCTCCGGTCCAGCGATAATCACAGCCACCGGTCTGCCCATGGAGCCACCGCCGCCACCAAAACCGCCACCACCGCCGACCTCCTTACCGTTCTGTGGTTTATGTGCCTCCTCGCTCGCCTGCTTCTTTGCAGCGGGGGGCGTAGGGCCAAAACCAATGCCGGAACCGAAGCCTCCACCAGCCGCCACTTCACTGACCATGATAAGCGTATTGCTGCCACTGGTTATGGGATCGCTGAATACCGCGCCGGGCTGGGCAGCCGCGAAGAGCTTCTCAAGAATCGGAGCCAGTCTCTCCTCCCGCTTATCAACAAAAGAACGTGCTTCACTCATCGTGTCAATCATGTGCTTTGCTCCTTTCACGCGCATTGCTAATCGCTCGCCATGTGATGACCGCCACGCTCAGTCCTGCCAGCGCCAGTTGAGCCAGGCGTGTCACATCCACGATGCGATGATCTTCCTGTACTCCATGACGGTCAACCCTGATAGCTGTCGGCCTGTTCCAGACGTAGAAGCTTCCAGGCAGGCGCACTACAAGAATTTGCGACCGCGGTACCATCACAAACTCGCCAACTTTGACAGGCTGACCGCTTAACGTCTTCCACCGCACAACACCCGTTATGTTCATATTGCTTCCCCTTTCAGCTCCAGAGTTGTTCCTTACAAGAGTGCCTGCGGCCTGTGATTGTGTCCATCTTCAATAGTACCGGCATATTTTCACGGTTTGCTCTCAAATAGGCGTGAAAGCGACACAACTTACTCTCAGTTTGCCTCTTTCAAGCATAACATCAGGATAGCCCGAAAAGTCTCTCATTCACAAATTTTGTGACAGATGCGAGAGAATTCTTCATGCATAAAGGTCGATGGTAATCGTACAATAGATGTGAAGCAGACAGTTGGCCATCGCGGGTGTACTCGTCAGAAAGCGCAACTTGCCCGGTCGGCCACATGTGCAAGGAGTGCGCAAAGAGGATTTGCCATGATGACACAGGAGCATATCGATAACAAACAAGACAAGCAGCCTGTGCCTGTATTTTCTGCTGGAAGCATCTACAGTGACGAGGAAGTACACTGGCTTGGCCGCTGGCAGAAGATGCGTCAGGTTGTACTCAGCCCGGTCGCGCTTGTGCTTTCCCGCCTCGGCTTGAGCGCGAACATGCTCTCCATCGCCTCCGTCCTTTTCGGCCTTGGCTTTTTCCTGCTGGCTCCTTTTCATTTCGAGATAGCCTTCTGGCTGCTGGTCGCCTCGATCATCTGCGACGGGTTGGACGGCGTCGAGGCGCGCCTGACCAGGACAAATACCGCCCGTGGAGCATTTACCGACATGTTCTGCGACCAGGTCGTGGTGGCATTCAGTGTAGCAGGGCTGGCCTGGAAAGGTCTGGTACATCCTGTCCTGGCAATTCTCTTTGTGTATATCTACACGGCGCTGGTCACATTCCTGGTTCTGCACAAGCTTCAACGAGTTTCATCAGCCGGTCTCATACGCCCCAGTCGCATGTTGCTTTATGCCGCTGTGGGACTCTACTTCTTCTTCCAGATCGACATCCTGAACTACTTGCTGATTTTCTACCTGATGGCCATCCCGCTCGTCTTCCTGAGCTTCTGGCGATTGAGAAAGGCCATGACATAGCCCCTCTCGAAACGCAAGCGCATTACCCATTATCGGTACGGTGAAACTCCTCGGCATAGGCTACCCAATATTTCTTGCCGAGATCGGCTGTGCGCGCACGCACGATCTTTTCAAGTCCATCTTCGCGGCCAATGAACTGGCTCTTGTGACAGAGCAGCGCCTCGATCTTCTTCTCCATCGACTCGGTCACGTCTTCGAAGTAGTTCACATGCGGTGCGCCCATGATATAGACTTCCTTTACCTTGTGCGGAAGCAGGCCCTCGTCGAGCAGTTCGGGGAAGTCCCACGGATTCTGCGACGCTGGATAGATCGCCTTGATAACCGCTTCCCCGGCTGCCAGGTGATCAGGGTGGTAGCGTCCGATGGTCATGGTCGGAACCCACGTCCGTTCGGGAGACTGGCAGAGTACGCGCGTAGGGCGATACTTGCGCAGGACGCGCACAATCTCGCGACGCAGTTCAAGCGTCGGCTCCAACCGCCCATCGGGATAGTCGAGGAAGATCACATCTTTCAAGCCAAGTACCGCCCCGGCGGCGCGCTGCTCGCGTTTGCGCGTATCGGTCATCTGCTGGCGCGCTGCCTGACCTACATCTGTCGCTTCGTCAGGTCCGCCACCGGCGGCATCCGTGCAGATGACGTAGTAGACCTCCCATCCCTGCTGCACCCATTTAGCAACAGTACCTGCCGCGCCGAATTCAGCATCGTCGGGGTGCGCGACTATCACCAGTGCCACTTTACTTTGCTCTTGCTGTTGTTCACTCAAGATACGTGTTCCCTTCTACAAGGTAAGATTTGAAACTTCCAGAAGCCCCTCGGCAAATTGCAGGAAGCGAAAGACATCCGCGAAATTGCTGACTAACCCAAGCGAGATGCGCACGGCTCCCGTACTCTTGCCATCAATGCAGAGACGGAAATCATCGACGGTGAAATGTTCCTGGTGCGCGGGCTGCCGGAAACAGGCCGCCAATTCGCCCGCGGAAAGGTTCAAGGCCACTTCACCGCCACCAGGGTTGCAGAAGCAGCCGGTCCGGAGCGAAATACGCGCCTGGTTAGCCTGCTGCTCGATGATGCGATGGTCGATGACGGCGCCATTTGCACGATAAAAGTTCATTGTTATTGTACCACCACGATGCCGTGTATCGGGCGGCCCGTACAGCCGGATCAACGGCTGGCCGTTGGCATGGCGCAGGGACAACAGTGCATCGAGCAGCCAGCCCACCAGAACATGCACCCGCTCGTGAATGACCTCCAACCCGATTGCCTCCAGGTGCTTTAAGCCAATCTCGACAGCGGGCAGGCTCAGATAGTTGGGCGTGCCATCCTCAAAGGCTGCCTCGCCCTCCGCCAGGTAGTAGCGATCCCCCTGCACGGACACAACGGTGATCGTGCCGCCCGCGAACCACGGACGATGCAGCCGGGCAAGCGCGTCGCGCCGGGCAAGCAAGCAGCCGACACCGGTAGGGTAGCCGAACATCTTATAGAAGGAGACCGGCACGAAATCGGGATGCCACCGGTTGAGGTCGAGCTGGTTTGTGGGCACAAAGGCCGCCGCGTCGAGCAGGACATCCCAGCCTTGCTCGTGCGCCCTCTCAATCCACTCCAGGGAGTGCTGTATGCCCGAAAAGTTCGATTGCGCCGGGTACGCGAAGAGGTTATGCCCGCCAGGGTGTAGCTGCTCGAGGTCTTCCTGCAGTTGGGCCTCGTCAAGCCGCATATCAGGCAGCACGATGGGAGAATACGTGGTAGTAGCCCCACGCGCGCGGGCAAATTCGCGGATGCCGTTGACCGAGTTATGATTGTCAAACGTCAGGAGGTAATGATCGCCTGGTCCGAATGGATACGCTTCGCCAACTAGCTTGAGCGCGTGGCTGGCGTTGGCCGTGAAGATGACGACATACTCTTCAGGCGAGGCATGGAAATAGCCCAGGACGTAGTGCCTGGCCTCTTCGACCAGTTCCGTCATAGCTCTTGAAGTCGGATTCGAGGAATGTGGATTGCCGAAGACATGCGAGGCCAGCATGTCGTAGTGAGCCTTGACCTGCGACATGGCGTAGAGTCCCCCACCCGTGTAATCCAGGTAGATATGCCCGCCAACATCCAGCCGCGCATAGTCGCTTTCACGCAGTTGATCCAGCGCGCGAGTTGTCACATATTCCGGGTGATTACGCATAAAAGCGTCGTATTGCACTTCAAAGTGAGTTGATGCAGTCATTCCTGATGCCTTTCTCCATGAACAGCTTCGGTCTGAAGAATCGTAAGAATATTAACGTAAAGGAACACTCCAGTTCGCCATCCAGCGCCGCTCGCGGTGGTCTCGCAGCCGGATTTCCGCGCGCTCAGCATAGATACGAAATGCGAAAGAAACCACGATATCCGGCTCATCCACGTGAAACACGAAGCGCGTGTGCGTCTCGTCGCGCTCAGGTCCCCTATGATACCCTGTATACCAGGGCGACATGAGGTTGACAAAAGTAACAGGATGTCGTCCTTCCCGCAACGTCATCACAAGATTGGGAGCCTGCCAGCCCGAATGCGTATGCCCACTGATAAAGAGACTCCCGTTGCCATGTTTCGCCAGCAATGTACGCACCTCATTGGAGTTCTGGATCGAGAAGAAAGGTTGTAGCGAGTCATAGTCGCGTCTGTGCTGCGGGTCGCGGTCCAGGACAGTGTTGTAGAGCGGGCAGTGCGAAAAGATCACGGCGCTATGGCCAGGATGCTTCGCCAGCGCCATCGCCAGGAACTCCATCGTCTCATTAGAGACACGAGGTTCAGGGTAACCCAGCGGGTCGAGCATTATGCACAGCACATCGCCTTCTACCCAATAATAGCGAGCTGGCCGGTTCCAGAACGCGCTATAGTTCTCAATCAACTGGCCCGTCATCTCATCTTCGTTCACCCCTTCCTCCCACTCAGGCAACAATTCATGGTTGCCTATGCCTGTATAGAGCGGGATATTTCCGAGAAGTCGCGCCAGATCGCGCCGGGCTAGCTCGAAGTTCTCAGGAAGAGCCGTCTCCACCAGGTCTCCCGGCGAGACGCAGAAGGCAGGCGCGCCCTCCTCCAGCCACAGCGTTTGCAGATCGCGGTACATCGGCGCGAAACGCTCAGCCTGGTGCCCTCGCCACTGCTCCGGCGCGTAGTAATGCAGGTCGCCAAGCGCCCAGAAATAAAGAGGCTCGCTCATCTTACAAATTTAATCCCTTCTTTACGACTCTCTGGACTTTATTATAAAACACGGATGAGAAAAAGAGTGAAGATGAACCTGCCGGGCTTTACACTGGCCCTCCTGGTAACGGGCTGGCTTTTCGGATATCATGAGAGAAACTCACAACCTGGAGGAGATAAACGATGTAGGAGTTACTTCAGAATGTATAGCATTAGACAAGACGCTATGCTCGGAACATAGGGTTTATAATGCCTTCGTTAGCAATATCTTTCTCCGACTTTTCAAAGGTCTTTTCTATTTATTCTTACTTATACCTATAAATAGATGAGGCTTAACCAACAAAGTAGAAAGGCGTATTGTTCATTATTGACAATTGATATAAGATATGTTACAGTTACTTCGTAATTAGGACAAATACCTCTGCCAAAGAAGTGAGGTGTTTCTTTGTGTGTCTCCCGTAGAGAAGCGGTTTATCTATCATAGATATGACAAACACGTATCGCTTGGAGCATGGATAATGGAACTTCCTGTTGCTCTCATTACCCTCCGGTTATTTCTGCGGCTCCTCCTGGGAGTTCTCCTCCTGAGTATGGGGTTGAGCAAACTCGCTCATCCTCGTCGCTTCCAACAAGGCATTCAGGACTACCAACTCATACCTTCCTTTCTAGAGTCCAGATTGGCGCTTTCAGCCATCTTATCGCTCAGTATTCCAGTGGCTGAGCTTCTGGCTAGTTTGGGTTTATTCAGCGGGCTGCTATTTACACCTGCTCTTGTTTTAGCGCTCTTTCTTCTTGCCGTGTTCAGTGGAGCCATTTTCATCAACCTTGTACGAGGACGTCAAGACCTCTCCTGTCACTGTGGAGAAATGTTTGGGGACCATCAAATCTCCTGGCTGCTTTTAGGACGCAATGGTTTCCTTATAAGTGCCCTTCTGGTTTTGTTGGTAACGCCATTAGACAACTTCACCTTCGCTCTGCTTCTGTATCATCCATCCGCATGGCTCAACATGATAATCCCTCTGGCATTGCTCGTTATCAGCGTACTTGTTATGCTGGTACTGATAATGCGAGCGCGAGCCATATTGCGGACTCAATAGCTTTAACCGCCTGATGAAAGTTTAAACCTGAGAGAAGGCAAGTACGATACCGACAATTTGGATAGTTAGCAGTATAGCTCTATGGATTCTGGTACTTGGTGAAACAGGATTGCTGTTGCTCCTCTTACGCGCATTGGGAGAGATTAAACAGCAAGGGGGGTTATCACCGACTCATCGCGTTCCTACCCTAGACGACCGAGAGGGGCTACCAATAGGTGAACAAGCTCCGTTGTTCTCTGCGCTGGATCAGGATGGGAAAATCATCAAGCTTGAGGACTTTCAGGGGCAACGACGCATTCTGGCATTTATTTCTCCTGGGTGTTCTGCTTGCCCCGGTACAATTGAGGTACTTAATCGTGTTGTGCAAAATGACCATCATCTAGCCGTAATCGTAGTAGGAAGCTCTGATAGTGAGCTCAACCGTGTATTTGCTGCTGAACACAATGCTCAAATGCCTATCTTGACTCCCGACCTTGATCTTGCGAGAAAAACGTATCGCATTCAGAGAGTGCCATTTCTTTATGTGCTCGATGAAACTGGAGCGATCCGCGCTAAAGGGGTCGTGAATCGAAGTGGGCATCTACAGGATTTGTTAACAATGGCTGACACACAAGTACCGCTTCACCGTTAACTCATCGTTGTTAAAGGCTTTTTTGCAGTAAGACAGCAGCTGACCAACCAAGATTGGAGGAGCCTAGGTCAGCAATCCCAATGAAATGGACGGGAAATCGATGGACTCGTCAAGACGACAGTTCTTTAATTGGATCGATAAAGTCGCGGGTGGTGCCTCATTGGCGGGCATTGGCCTTCGTATAACGGATATCACGAGTGCTAAGCCGCAACTAGAACAACGAACCACGACGGGGAAGTCGCGATCCTGGCTTCGAGCTTGAGGCGCGAACAAAAAGATATCCCTGATGGGTGCATTACCTGCAACAATTGTATGGAACTGGAATGCGTTTATAACGTGAGTAGATGCCCTTCAGATCCATACAATTACTACGTGTTATGGGACATAACTACCGGGTGCGAGCCCAATTGTACCGACCATTACTATGCCTCTTGCGCAACTGCGTGTTATAACCCTTGCTAGCGAGAGCGAGTACCTCTGCTCCTGCGAAAGAAGCAGGTTCCTTTCTCAATGCGGCGTACCCAAAGCGTTGGCATAGGCAATGCCAGCGCGATTTCTTTCCCAAGTGCGTGACTTTTCTGCTCTGAGCGCGTTCCTACATGAAAGCGTGGGTATATTGCGGCATTGTTTGCTTTCACACTACGATACTGTTCCAAGTACCAGGGGATAAAAGGTGGTGTCTATGTGGTTCTTCACGTTGTTGACGCTTCGACGCTCTACTTCCCGTAGTCTCCTTGCCAGTACTGGTTTTCTCCTGGCTGCCTGCGCCTTGATCTTGCTGAGTGCGACCACACAGACAACGGTGGTACAGGCCAGTGCGATTATTAACAGCAACTGGCGGCCCACCTACGATCTGGTGGTGCTACCCCCGCAGGCTGCGTTGCCGCCTGGCAACGCCATTCCAGCGGATTTGCTCGAAGGCTACGGCGGCGGCATCAGTATGCAGCAGTACGAGCAGATTAAAAAGCTGCCAGGCATCGAGTTGGCTGCGCCCATTGCCTTTCTTGGCTATGTCCAGGTACCTGTGCCAGAGGTCCAGTTCATCAACACAGCCCTGCCGCCGGGCTACTACCGCATCGACTGGACGCTTACCGCGTTCAATGGCCGCCACTCCATTATCGAGCGTCAGGAACAGGTCGTCTGGCTGATCTCTTCCAATTGCGCTGCGCCTCTTGCTTCACCTGCCCTGCAACCCCTTCAGCATCAAGGACTTCACTTCCAGTGTGGGAGTAATGCAGATTCCTCAAACACCTTTGCCTTTGCTTCAGTCGATACCGGAACGTTTCTCTTAGCTGCCATCGATCCGGCAGCAGAAAATCAACTCGTTCACCTCGATGGAAGCATCGTCGGCGGTCGAATGCTGACGAAGCAAGACACGTCGGCTCTTGACGCACGTTCTCCTTACGCTTCTGTCAGTGTCCCTGGAAGCTCAACGATCTACAAAGTTCCCGAGTACGACATTCCTTTACTCATCCAGCAAGGGCTTCCTGGGCAGATCACTGCTCGTGCCAACTTTGCCCGTATCGCCCCAGAAAGTCTCAGCCTAGACCAGGTGCAAACGCAGGGTGGGATGTCCTACCTGGAGCACTTGTCGAATATGACAACGCTTTTTCAGGGAACCGTTCCCCTGCTAGAGAATAACCCTCAGGAGTTTCCGAAGCAATTCAACCTGGAACGGTCGCTCCTGGCAAGTCGGTCAGTACGACAAGAGCGGAGGCGGCGCGGGACTCTCATTTTTGTACACACCATCGAGCCTGACCTATCAACAGGCAACGGCCCCTACCGGACAGCCTGATGCTGCCTACACCCTTGTTCCCAATGGTGTGCAAGGTCCCGAGGTAGCCTTTCGTGCATTACAAACACTGCACGTGAGCCAAATTGCCCAGCCCCCATTTTACAGCGCCTTCTATCGGGCAAATCCAATTGGTCAATTTAGCGGAGGTCGCCTGGCTGCTCAGTTTAGCAACCCACTCAACTGGCTGCCGGAAAGTACCTATACTTCCTCATCTACCGTTTTTCGCTATGATGCGCAGGGCCACCCTGTTGCGCCGACGACGCTGTTGCCGACGACCAATCCTGCTGGGTACAGTATGCAGCCTCCGCTCGCGCTCACCACACTCACTGCAGCAGAGCCTTTTGGGCAACGACTTCAGCAGTGCCATCCGGATGCGTGTGCAGGAGTAAATGCTGGCGACTCCGGATACTGGGAGCGCATTCAGCAAGTGGCCCAGTTGATCGAACAACGGACAGGTCTGCATGTACTCGTGACACTGGGCGCATCACCCACCCCGGTCCTGGTCTTTGTGCCTGGAGTGACGCGGGGGCACTATGGGGCAACGCAGGATATCGCTCCTGTAGGGTGGGTGGAAGAGCGCTGGATTGTCAGTGGCGCATCCATTGTCTATCTAAGCCAACTGAGTGAGACACGTCTCTTCCTGCTGGGAACGGTCTTGCTGGTCTGCCTGGGTTACCTGGTGGTAACACTCAGCGCACTGGCATCAAGTCGGCGACGTGAATTCGCGATCCTGAGCTCGCTCGGATGGCCGCCATGGCAACCTGCACGCCAGTTTCTCCTACAGACTGGCGTACTTGCTGTGGGTGGAGGGAGCGCAGGCATCGGTCTGGCGCTGCTCATTTCGCGGCTGCTCGGGGCTATCCCTGTATGGTGGATGGCCGCCTGGGCGTTGCCTGTGGTGCTTGGCATGGCGGCACTTAGTAGTTGTGCTCCGCTCTGGCAGATCTGGCATATTCGCCCTGCTGAAATCTTGCGCGCCGGAACAGTGGTAGCATCTGGAAAAGCCGCTCTTCGTGGAGAAAAGCTCTGGGCATTTCTCCCATCGGTTGTTTCAGTCGCTTTACGGAATCTCGCGCGCACCCGTACTCGTACCTTGATCGCCTGGGGAAGTCTTTGCATCTCCACAGCATTACTTGTGGTGATGAGCGAGAGCCTGCTAGCGTTACGGCAGACGTTACAAGGGACCTTCTTGGGCAGCTATGTCTTGTTGCAGACGACTATTCCTCAACTGGCAGCAATCATCTTTGCCATGTGTGACCTTCCTGAGTGTGACGGGTCTGTATTGATCCAGGTGCGCGAACGCATACAAGAGAACGGTCTGCTGAAGCAGTGGGCTCGAGCTCATGCAATGGCTGTTTATGCATGAAGGATTATATGGCCGTGTTAGGCGCGTTGCCCGGAGCGGGAGGTGCTTTATGGGCGCTCGCTTTGAGGCAGGACACGCAACGCCTTATTCCGACTCCACTTGTGGGACTAGGCGCAGCCTTGCTCATGCTGGGAGTAGCAGCAACGGCCACTATTCCAGCTGTGCGCTTGATTGGCCGCATGCAAGTGATAGAGGTCTTGCGCTCAGAGTAGCACCAATGAAGAAGGAGAGACTAATGAAACAGCTACGTTTTCTCTTCATTCCCTGGGTGATCTTCTTATGCATCATCGCCTCGTTAGTCGGCTGCACTGCGAGTCCCAATAGCTCTCTAACGCCCAATGCTCATTCTACCACCCAGCCTACGACGATCACCGGTGGTGCAACTGTTGTTCCCTCTGCTACCTGCGATGAGGCAGTGCAACTCATCTTGCAGAAGCAAATACGGGGTGTTACCATTTACGTGGTACAAGGAACACAAGTAGTCACCTTCATTTTCCTGGATCTGCCAGATGGCGGGCAACGTGCTATTTCAAATGTAAATCAATGCGAGCCGAAACTTACCTCAGCAGTAAAGCAGGTGAATGTCACATTGCCTAAGAATCAACAGGTGGTCGTAAACCGGGAGGTTTCACCTGGATGAGATGGAGTGGGAGCCTGACTCTTACAAAAGTGATGTCAGAAAAGAGCAGGAAGCGTGCGGAAAAGCAAGCACTCATCGCGGAAATACAGTATGAGAGGAGCAAGGGATGGTGCTTCGAGTAGAGAACCTGGGTAAATCATATGCTACTCCTGGCAGCAAATTACAGGTATTGCATACCATCAATTTGCAGGTGCGGTGTGGTGAGTTTGTCGCCATCACAGGGCCGTCGGGATCGGGTAAAACGACGCTGCTAGCCCTCATTGGAGCACTGGACGCTCCCGACACTGGCGAAATCTGGCTTAACGATATCGCCGTCCATAACCTGCGCGGCCCCGCCGCTGCTGACTTCCGGCGGCAGCAGATTGGCTTTGTCTTCCAGTTGTTTTATTTATTGCCCAACCTGACCGCGTTGGAGAACGTGATGGCTCCTCTTTTGCCCTATCGTCGCAAGCTCGCTTTTGATCTGCGGCAACGCGCCCAAAAGTTGCTGGAATGTGTGGGTCTGCACGATCGCATGGGACATCCACCCGCACGGCTCTCAGGCGGAGAGCAGCAGCGCGTGGCCATCGCTCGAGCTCTAATCAATCATCCGAAAGTAGTATTAGCAGATGAGCCAACGGGCAATCTCGATTCACTGACAGGTGGTGAGATACTTGACGTGTTGCGAGAGCAACAGCGCACGGGAAACCAGACCCTCATCCTGGTGACGCATGATCCGCAGATCGCCGCCACCGCAGACCGCATTATCCAATTGCAACACTTGAGCCACGCTATCGGCTGACACTGTCTTCTACAAACTTGCGAGGGTCGATCCTCTGTGCGGAACCAAGATCCATGCCGGTACCTCCAGGTCCAAGTTGAGCTTTTCGAATGTATCAGATGTATCAGATGTTGCCACGACGCTTTCTTCTCAAGTTACTTCAGAATGTATAGCATTGGACAAGGCGCTATGCAAAAACATATAATATCATCTGTCGGTCAGGAGGCATTGTCATACATGCAGACAGAGATACGAATGATACCTATCCAGGGTATAGGCGAAATACAGGCAGATATCGACCTCGCCCAATTGCTGTGGGATGCTCTGCGAGCGCAACACCAGGAGTTGCAGCAAGGCGATATCCTCGTAGTCACGCAGAAGATCGTCTCGAAGGCAGAGGGCCGCGTCGTGAGGCTGGATGAGATCGAACCATCGCCGTTTGCGCGAGCATTTGCCCGAGGAGTGGAACAAGGACGCGGCGCATGTCGAGGTCGTCCTGCGCGAAAGCCGCCGCATCGTGCGCATGGATCACGGCGTGCTGATTACCGAGACGCCGCACGGCTTCATTTGCGCCAACTCAGGCGTAGACGAGTCAAACGCTGGCGGGTCGCGCGTGCTGACCTTGCTGCCCCTCGACCCGGATCGCTCGGCCAGGGAGCTGCGTGCTCGGCTGCAACAACTCGCGGGGGAAGCGATCGACCTGGCAGTCATCATCTCGGACACGTGGGGAAGGCCCTGGCGCGACGGACAGGTCAACAACGCGATTGGCGTGGCCGGAATGGAGTCGCTGGTCGATTATCGCGGTCAACTCGACCCCTATGGTTACGAGATGCACGCCAGCAAGATCGCCGTCGCGGACGAACTGGCCGCTGCCGCCGAGCTGGTGATGAACAAAATCGACCGCATACCCGCCGCGCTCATTCGAGGGTATTGTTACCATCCAGCCGAGGGCAGCGCGAAGCCACTGCTGCGCGACCCGTCAACCGATATGTTCCGCTAAACGTACCATGAACAAGAGATGGTATGAAATCATAAGACGAGTAACCAATGACCATACATCCAGAGCAGCGACCGATCACCCTTCCCAGGCGTGGAGAGTCGCTGGAAGTTTTGTTGAGAAGCCGGCGCAGCGTGCGCGCCTTCCAGGAAGGCCGGTTGAGCGCGCACTGGTCGAGCAGATACTTGAGGCGGCGCGTTGGGCACCTTCGCCGCACGGCAGGCAGCCCTGGCGTTTCGTCGTGGTGAATCGCCAGGAGACAAAGACACTCCTGGCGGAGCGCATGGGCGACACCTGGCGTCGCAACCTGGAGATGGATGGACAGGAGACCAGCATCGTCGAGATTCGCCAGCAGAAGTCGCACCAGCGCATCCTCAACGCCCCTGTCATCATCGTTCCTTGCCTGTACCTGGAAGACCTGGATATCTATCCCGACGAGCAGCGACAGGCCGACGAGAGGGCGATGGCAACACAGAGCCTCGGCGCGGCCATCCAGAATATGCTG
This sequence comes from uncultured Chloroflexia bacterium, assembly GCA_963731975.1. GTDB lineage: Bacteria > Chloroflexota > Ktedonobacteria > Ktedonobacterales > Ktedonobacteraceae > CAVSXS01. Next base: position 1,782,303 of record CAVSXS010000001.1, read on the forward strand.
CTGATGGCCTACGACCTGGGACTGGACGCTGGCTGGATGTGCGCTCCGCTCTTTTGTCCAGAGGTGGTTTGTGATACGCTATCCCTGGATAACCGACTTATCCCCCAGGCGATGATAACGGTAGGGTACGCTGCCGCAGACCCGAAACGACGCCCGCGACTCCCATTAAGCAGCCTGGTTGTCTACTTTGAGGAATAGAGGTCCGGTATGATTGTTGTGCTATCGGGCGGCGTCGGAGCTGCCCGTTTCTTACAGGGGTTGGTGCAGGTGGTTCCGCAAGAACGTTTGGCAGTGATCGGCAATACAGGCGATGACCGCGACTTTTACGGCCTGCGCGTCTCACCTGATCTGGATATCGTCATGTACACGCTCTCAGGTGTCGTGGATGAGACGCACGGCTGGGGCATTCGCGGCGATACCTTCAATACCATGCAGCAACTCACCAGCTACGGCAACGAAGACTGGTTCGCGCTCGGCGACCGCGACCTGGCAACGCACATTCACCGCACGAATCTGCTGCGCCAGGGCAAGACGCTGAGCGAAGTCACGGATGACCTGCGACTGCGCTTCGGCCTTGGACTGCGCATGCTCCCTATGAGCGACCAGCCAGTGCAGACGCATATTCAGACACCGGTGGGACTGCTGCACTTCCAGGAGTACATGGTCAAACGGCGCTGCGAGGACGAGGTGCAGGATGTCGTCTTCGTCGGGGCGAGCGAAGCAAAGCCCGCGCCGGGCGTGCTCGACGCCATCAAGCAGGCCGAGGCGATCCTGCTCGCGCCCAGCAACCCCATTGTCAGCATAGGCAGCATTCTATCTATCCCCGGCATTCACGACGCGCTGCACGAGGCGAGCGGCATGGTGGTAGCCGTCAGCCCCATCGTGAGCGGATCGCCCATCAAGGGGCCAGCCGATAAGCTGATGCGCGGGCTGGGCATGGACGTGTCGGCGGTCGGCGTAGCCCGCTGCTACCGCGACTTCCTTGATGTGATGGTTATCGACCAGCAGGACGCCCACCTGATCGGTGCTATCGAAGAACTGGGCATTCCGGCGGTGGCGACCGATACGATTATGCGCGACGCGCAGGCGAAAGCAGCCCTGGCGCGCGTCGTCCTGCAAGCCGCCGACCTTGCATTTACAGTAACTTCATAGTGAATGGCTATATGAAATATTACGCGCTCGTCCCTGTTAAGCCCCTATCGCTGGCGAAAAGTCGTCTCGCGCCCTATCTTTCTTTAGAGCAACGCGCAACGCTCGTGCTGGACATGCTCGAACATGTGCTGCGCGTGCTGCGCTCGTGTACTACAATAGAGCAGGTCGCCGTCGTCAGCGCCGATGCGCACGTCCTGCAACGCGCCCAGGAATGGGGCGCGCTGCCTATGCGCGAGGAGCGAGTGGGACACAATCCAGCCCTGCATGCCGCCGCGCTGCGACTGCGCACGGAGGGCGCTGAGGCCCTGCTGACCATCTCAGCCGATCTACCCTTGCTGACCACCTGCGATGTGTATGGCATGATTGAGCAGTCCAGGCGCTACGAGGTAGTGCTCGCGCCCTCAAGAGAAGGCACAGGAACGAGTGCGCTGCTGGTGCGCCCACCGCTGGTAATACCGTATCGTTTCGGCGCGAACAGCCGCGAACGGCATCTACGGGCAGCCGCACATCGCGGGTTGAGCGCGACGCTCTACGAAAGCCGCGACCTGGCCTTCGATATCGATACTATCGACGATGTGCGAGAACTGGAACGAAGCTGCCGGGAATGGCGCGAAGCGCCTACCTACGCAGTCTGACCTGTAACATTATATAAAGGAGAAGCTCTATGCCTGTACTTGGATATTCAGCGGCGCTTGAGCAGTTCGGACCGAACGATCTGCTGCGCTGGAGCCGGGAATCTGAAGAAGCCGGTTTTGGCGGCGTGATGGCTGCCGACCATTTCCATCCCTGGGTTCCACAGCAGGGGCAGAGTCCGTTCGTCTGGTCGTGGATGGGCGCGCTCGGTATGGCAACGCAGAAGATGAGCTTCGGGCCGGGCGTCACCTGCGCCTCATATCGCTACCACCCCGCCATCATCGCGCAGGCCGCCGCGACGCTGGCCGCTATGTATCCCCACCGCTTCTGGCTGGGCATCGGCACGGGCGAGGCGCTCAACGAGCACATCGTGGGAGGCGAATGGCCCGACGCGCCGGTGCGCCTGGAGCGCATGGTCGAGTCTATCGAGATTATCAAGCTACTCTTCAGCGGCAAGAAGACACGCTATAGCGGCAAGCATCTCCGCATGGAGAGCGCGCGTCTCTATACGCGCCCGGAGAAGCCCTGTCCCATCTACATCGCAGCCTCCGGCCCAAAAACCGCCGAGACCGCCGGGCGCATGTGCGACGGGCTAATTACGCCTGCCGCGCCACATGACAAGCTGAAGATGCTGATCGAGAGCTTCGAGAAGGGCGCGCGTGAAGCAGGGAAAGACCCCGCGACCATGCCTAAGCTGGTGCAGTTGCACGTCTCCTGGGCAGCCACCGTGGAAGAAGCGACGGAGCAGGCCATGAAGGAATGGCCGAACGGCGGTATCAAAGCGCCCAAGCAGGATATTCGCTCGCCGGAAGACTTCGCCGGATTCGCGCAGATGGTGCGCCCGGAGGATTTCAAGGGCCGCGTCTTCATTTCGACAGACCTGGACGCGCACCGCCAGCATCTCCAGTCATTCTACGACCTGGGTTTCAACGAGGTGCATGTCCACAATGTCGGACGCAACCAGAGCGAATTTATCCGCGCCTACGGCGAGGCCGTCATTCCAAATCTGCGATAACAAATTAGTCCAATCATACATTTATCAGGAGTAATAAGATTTATGGCAGTTGAACTTTCGGAGAAGGCACGCGCCTTCCTGCGCGAAAAGCGATTTGCAGTGCTTGGTACCATCAACAACGATGGCGCGCCGCAGCTTACAACCATGTGGTATATCCTTGAGGATGACGACACGATCTTGATGAACACACGCGCCGGACGCAAAAAAGATCGCAACATGCGGCGCGACCGGCGCATCTCCATCTGCATCTCGGATGGGTACAGCTACATCACGCTGAGCGGGCAGGTCGAGATCATCGATGATCCCAACATCGCGCAACACGACATCTACCGGCTCGCCGTGCGTTATCATGGCGAGGAGACGGGCAAACGCCAATCGGTGGAGAAATTCTCCAATGAGCAGCGCGTGACCTTGCACTTGAAGCCGAACCGTATCGAAGAGTATTTTTAGGAGTGAGGAGTAGAGTAATAGGAGCAACGCCCATGACTCAACGCTATGGCAGCCAGGACATGGTATCACCGCTGCGCGCGGTGCTGGTGAAGCGACCGGACAAAGCCTTCGATGTCGAAGACCCCTCCGCGTGGCATTATGCAAGCAAGCCCGAACTGGCAATTGCCCAGCAGGAACATGACGGGCTGGTCGCGCTGTTACGCGCGGGCGGCGCGGAGGTCATCTACCACGACGAATACTTGCCGGATCACGCGGATGCCATCTTCGCCTTCGACCCGGCCCTTGTCACCGACGCGGGCGCGGTCATGTTGAGCATGGGCAAGCAGAAGCGCCGTGGCGAAGAGGCTGCTATGGCACGCCGCTTCGAGCAAATCGGCGTCCCCATTCTCTATATCCTGCATGGAGAGGCACGTGCCGAGGGCGGCGATCTGCTGTGGGTCGATCACGACACGCTGGCGGTCGGCATCGGCTTTCGCACCAACCGCGAGGGCTATCGCCAACTGCGCGAGGCACTCTCCCCGCTCGGCGTCAATGTTATACCCGTCGAGCTGCCCTACTACACCGGGCCGGAGGCGTGCCTGCACCTGCTCTCACTCATCAGTATCGTCGATTACCGCACCGCTGTTGTGTACCCACCACTTATGGCGGTTCCCTTCTGGCAGGAGCTTCAACGGCGCGACTTCACCTTGATCGAGATTCCTGAAGAAGAGTTTTCCACGATGGGAACGAACGTGCTGGCGCTCGCCCCGCGCAAATGCCTGATGCTGGAAGGCAACGACGGCACGAAACGATTGCTGGAAGACGCTGGCTGCGAGGTCGTGACCTATCGCGGCAACGAAATCTCGCTCAAAGCCGAGGGCGGCCCGACCTGCCTCACCAGGCCGGTGTGGAGAGCATACCCCTGAAAACGGGCGCTGTTTTACACCAGCCAGCTATCATTTCTCATGGCTATGGGCGTGGCAGAATACGTCATGAAAATGCCGTCGGGCTGTGTGCGCACGCTGGTCGTGCAATATTGGAAGCCGCTGGGCAGACCGGTCGGCTTCTGCTGCAACTGCTGGTTAATGCTCGACTCGAACGACTGCACAAAGCCAGTCACCGGAATACCGCTGAGATTGGCGCTCACAACATGGATTTGCAAGACGCAAGTGCGAATATATGGCTGCACCACGACGGTAAAATGCTTTGTGAGGCCGATCCCCAGCACGCCGAAGGTATCGTCGCCGTTTATGGTGAACTGATCCCCCTGTGCCAGTGTCACATTCACATTTTCAATGGTTCCCGGCATTCCTGATTTACGTAAATTCTGGATGACGAGATTGGTCAGAAACGCTCGTTCTACTTCGACAACCAGGTCGCTCTGCCCCGCTGCCGGTGTCGCCACCGTCTGACCTTGACCTGAGAGGCCAATCAGTAATAACGCGACAACTCCAATCACGATACCTAACAGCAAGGCTATAAGCGGCACGGCGATGCGCCCCACACGCGACCGCAGCCAGGCACGCATTCGCGCAAAACGCTGTGGGCGAACAGGAGGTGGTAGTGCTTCCGCGGGCAATTGTCGTGTCGTTGCAGGTAATCCAGGTGATCCAACTTGATCGTTCATACCGCTTCTCCCAGGTGAATTGTCGTGTCTATAGTATACGGTTCCAGCCTGCAACGCAAGTGGTACTCTTTATTTCTCTGATTTGGTGAGAGTTTTGTATACATTGCACAATTTTTCGGCCCCGTCTTTCGGATAATCTATCTGTAGCATTGGTAATGGACTAAGTTATATGATACTAGCAGAGATAATATGGGTTCGTCTATGCACTTGCCCTGGTTTATCTTTGTGCATAATACATAACCAAGCGTTACCTGAAAAAGGTAGTCCTTCTTTCTGCAATGGAGCCGAAACGGAAGGAGAAGGAGAAGAGAGGTAATGACTCCAGAAGAGGTACTGCAATTTGCTTCTGAGCGCGGGGCCAAGATGGTGGATCTCAAATTCACAGATGTGCCCGGCACCTGGCAACACTTCACTGTGCCATTCCATGAAATCGAAATCGAGACCTTCGTGGATGGCAAGGCGTTCGACGGCTCCAGCATTCGCGGGTTCCAGGCCATCAATGAAAGCGATATGCTTGTCATTCCCGATGCCAATTCGGCGATCATGGACCCTTTCACGGCTGTCCCAACGCTGAGCCTGGTCTGTAACGTCGCCCACCCGACCAAAAAGTCATATAGCCGCGACCCGCGCTATGTCGCACAGAAAGCGGAGAAATTTCTTTGCTCCAGCGGCATCGCGGATACCAGCTACTTCGGGCCAGAAGCTGAGTTTTTCATTTTCGATAGTGTTCGCTACAGCAGCGGTTCTAACATTCAATACGCCGAAATTGATTCTGACGAGGCTCTCTGGAATTCCGGGCGCAACGGTGGGACTCCAAACCTGGGCCACCGCATGCGCGTCAAAGAGGGCTACTTCCCGGTTGCCCCGAACGATACCTTGATGGACCTGCGCACTCAGATGGTCTTGACGCTGGAAGAGTGTGGTGTACCGGTCGAGATGCAGCACCACGAGGTCGGCGGCCCAGGACAGGCTGAGATCGATATCCGCTTCAACACGCTTCTGCGACAGGCCGACGGCTTGATGCTCTACAAGTATATCGTAAAGAATACGGCGCGCAAATTTGGCAAGACCGTAACATTCATGCCCAAGCCGGTGTTTGGTGACAATGGCACCGGTATGCACGTGCATCAGAGCCTGTGGAAGGCCGAGAAGCCGCTGTTCTTCGACAGCGAGGGCTACGCGGGCCTTTCCCAGATGGCGCGCTACTACATCGGCGGACTGCTCACGCACGCTCCAGCGCTGCTGGCCATCGTCGCCCCAACGACGAACAGCTACAAACGCCTGGTTCCCGGCTACGAGGCCCCCGTCAACCTGGTCTTCTCGAAGGGCAATCGCAGCGCAGCCGTGCGCATCCCGCTGACTGACAATCCCAAGGCCAAGCGCATCGAATTCCGCCCGCCCGACCCTTCGGCCAATCCCTACCTGGCCTTCTCCGCTCTATTGATGGCCGGACTGGATGGTATCCGCAAAGAGATCGAGCCAAGCGATCATGGCTTTGGTCCCGTCGATCAGAACCTCTATCACCTGTCGAAGGAAGAACTGCGCGAGATTCGCTCCGTGCCTAAATCCCTCGATGAGTCACTCGATATGCTCGAAGACGATCACGACTTCCTGCTCGAAGGCGGCGTCTTCACCACCGACCTGCTTGAACAGTATGTCGAACTGAAGCGAGCCATATCCGACGAGGTGCGCCTGCGCCCCGTCCCGATTGAGTTCGAGCTGTTCTACGACGTGTAATCACCATGTGATTTGCTATGAGAAGGAGCCTGGCTACGGACATGTCCATAGCCAGGCTCCTTCTCATAGCACATCACATTGACATTCCATTCATCTTCATGTATATTCTGCGCATTACCACCAGGAACATGTCTGTAAGACCCGTCTTGTTCACAGGGTTACGATGTTTTTTTCGTGCGGGAGGCTGGTACAAAGATGTACGAATTGATGATTCTCTCTATGTTGATGCGCGGGCCGGTGCATGGCTATAGCATCACCAAAGTCATGAACGACATGATTGGGCCGGTCATGAAGATCAGTCACGGCTCGCTTTACCCCCGGCTGCGCAAGATGGAGGTGGAAGGGCTGATTACAGCATCCGCGCAGGCAGGCGATGAGGTCGAACAGTCCAGGCAGGTACGCACCTACACGATCACAGACGAGGGCCGCAGGCGTTTCCACGAGCTGATGATGGATACCACCACCAACCCCGGCGAATACTCGAAGCTCTTCTGGCAGAAAGCCTGCTCTCTGGATTGCCTGCATCCCGTTGAACAGTTGGAATTGATCGACCACTACCTCAATTATTGCCAGGGGCATGCGCTGCACCTGAAAGCGGTCACGAAGCAGGTCATCGAGGGTAAGGCACATTACCACGAATTGCCCATGAACCAGCTTGCGCTGGCACTCCACGCGCTCAGACGCGCAGCAGCGCATTGGCAGGTCGAGCTAGACTATGCAGGCAGCTTGCGCGAGAAGGTTCTGGCACAGGTACTCGCAGAAGATAGCAATGTGGCAAGCAACCTTCCGATTAATGCTCAACATGTGCTATAGTACTTAGTATCAGGATGTATGCAATTACTTGAACGTTTCACCGGAGAAGCCACTATGGATTTGCTCGTTGATAGCTACGGACGCCGCATCAAGAGTATGCGTATTTCGATTACCGACAAGTGCCAGTTTCGCTGCACGTACTGTATGCCTGCGGAAGGTTTACCCTGGTTGAAAAAGGCAGAAATTCTCTCTTATGAGGAAATCGTACGCCTCGCGCGCGTGGCCTCCGGAATCGGCATCGAGCAAATACGGCTGACCGGCGGGGAGCCGCTGGTACGCAGAGACATTCCTGACCTGGTGCGCCAGTTACGTCAGATCGACGGCCTGCGCAGCCTCAGCCTGACCACCAACGGCATTCTTCTCAAACAGCTTGCAGGGCCACTGGCCGAAGCCGGTTTGACGCGCATCAATGTCAGCCTCGACTCGCTCGTGCGGGAAAAGTTCGCGCAGATCACGCGGCGTGACCAGCTCAACCGCGTGCTGGAGGGTCTGGAAGAACTCGAAAAATACCCCAGCATCCATCCCATTAAGGTGAACGCCGTAGCCGTGAGGGGTTTTAGCGAAGATGAAGTGCTCGACTTCGTCCGGCTGGCCCGCCGCAAAGCCTATGTGATGCGCTGGATCGAGTTTATGCCACTCGATGCAGATCAAATCTGGCGCAAGGAAGACATTTTGAACGGGCAGGAACTCAAATCGATCGTCGAAGCCGAGTATGGCCCCCTGGTTCAAATCACCACAGGCGACCCCTCTGAAACAGCTCGCCGCTACACGTTTAGCGACGGCATAGGCGAAATCGGCTTTATCAATCCTGTCAGCGAACCGTTCTGCGCCAACTGCGACCGCATCCGTCTCACCTCCGACGGGCAATTGCGCACCTGTCTTTTTGCCACGGAAGAGACCGATCTGCGCGCTATCATTCGCTCCGATGCCACTGACGATGTTCTTGAACAAGCCATTCGAAAGGCCGTGTGGAACAAAGAACTCAAACATTACATCGGCGATAAGCGCTTCAAGCGCGCGAGTCGCAGTATGTCGATGATCGGCGGCTAGCTTAACAACAGCCTGCTTCCTACCCCGTTCTGTGCTCTACTTGTGCTAGTACATTGCACAAGTTCTACATGCATTAGCTGTATAAGCGACTCTTAAAGATTTGAAGCACTTCAAAGAACAGAGTTACTAAATAGCTGAATGTTCGTCGTTATAGTCAAATAGATTAACCTGTGCAGTCCAACGACAGTAAAGGACTGCCCGTTATTGTAGCTGAAAACCAGAAAGAGGGCAACGTGACACATAAAGAGACGGATTTACTCACAGTCCGGGAAGTTGCCGAACAATTACGGGTGGACGATACCACTGTAAGGCGCTGGATCAAGAACGGTGTATTAGAGGCGATCACCTTACCTCACCGTGGTGCGCGCCAGGCTTATCGCATTCGCCGGTCAACCCTTGATGCTTTGCTAACGACGCCTGAACAAGCAGCAAATACGCATGAGGCTAGCAACCACTCCCTGTAGCCAAATCGCCTCCGACCTGTTAGACTAGAGTTTAGCAGTATTTGCCATGACACGAAGGAGGCGAAAACGTTGATGGTTACACCGGAGCAGCTATTTCAAGAACTACAGGGCGATGCGTGTTCGGGAGATGCGGTCATCCATTCTCCAGTATTTACCACATCTGGAGGCGCTTCTTATCTCGGCAAGCCAGGGGTGGTTATACTTGCGCGTCCAGCCGTGAACATGACGGGATTAACAGGCTTTCTCGATGGATTCGACAATTCGCTCGGCTTCTCGGCCTATCTTGACGATCCGACCACGCTGCCCGATGGCGCGCAATTGTGCAAAATCGCCGGGCAGGTCTGCTACATGAGTTTTGGCCCAAAACGCACATTCAACGCCCAGGCCAACCGCTATTTCGATAACCTCAAATCATCTGGGCATGGCTCCGTCTTTGAACACGCCAACTTCAGCCTGCTCTTCTACGGCATTTCGCGCAGCGTCACCCACGAACTGATCCGGCATCGCGCAGGATTTGGATATTCGCAGCTCAGCCAGCGCTACGTATCGGGTCGCATGTTACGCTTCGTCGAGCGTCCGGAATACCAGGGTGACGAAGCGTTTCATGAGATGTTCATCGCGCGCATCGAACGCGCGGCTGGTGAATACGCGGAGCTGACCAACCGCTTGCTGGAGATGCAGCAAACAGGGACGAAGATTCTGACGGCGGAGGCTAGAACCGACCTGCGCAAGAAGGTGCAGCAGTGCGCTCGCTCAGTGCTGCCCAACGAGACCGAAGCGCCCATCGTTGTTACCGCCAATGGGCGCGCGTGGAGGCATTTTGTCGAGGAGCGCGCCAGCGCGCACGCAGAAATTGAGATCCGCGAACTGGCCGTGCGCGCCTTCCTCTGCCTCTACCAAACCGACCCCATCCTCTTCAACGATTACACGCTGGAGCAGTTGTCCGACGGCACCTACATCGTCAAGACGGAGTTCGAGAAGGTATAACATAAACACACGCGGGGGTCGGGCATTACAGGAGCGTGCGATATAGCTTCATGCCCTTCAGGACGGGTTCATCAACAGGCGTCATCTCGAATTGCTCGGCCAGGCCTGCTGACGCGGCATCGTTTTGAGGCAGCAGCACCTCGAAGTACACAGGCAAACGTTCCTGTGTCGCCTCGTGTTCCAGTTCGAAAACGCGAATACGTGCATGGTTGAGCGCGCTCATCAGCAGGGCGTGTCCAGCGCCCTGCCTGCGGAAATGAGGCAGCACCGTTCCTTCGCAGAGGAAGTGGTATCCCTGCCGGCTGAGACGCACTTGCAGGACAATGAACCCGACGACCTCTCCTTCCAGGCCGTCCAGCGTGCCTGCCTGCCCCCACTCGTTCAGTTCGTCATCGTCATCGGTGATCAAAAACACATTCGAGTATGGCTGCACCTCAGGCTGCGAAAACCACGCCGCGAAATCGGCCTCGCTCATCGGCTCTACGCCATCGACCGGCGCAGCCTGTTGTTGTATATGGCACAGCGTCGGGATATCTCCCACGCGGTAACGTCGAATGCGCATGCCTCTCTCCTCCTGCCTGTCTCCCACTGATTGTATCACGCGCTGTAATAGCAAGCAGAGGCACACGGTAGGGCACGAAGGCTACTCTCGTTGAGAGGCAAGGAAGGAGGAGTACCAGCGCCCGCTATCTTTGATGATGCGGCGCTGGGTGGGATAATCCACGTAGACCAGGCCGAATCGCTTGCGATAACCTTCTGCCCACTCGTAGTTGTCGAGGAAAGACCAGACCATGTAGCCTTTGATAGGGACACCCTGGCGCATGACTCCCGCCACAGTTCGAATATGTTCCTGGAGATAGTCTATGCGCTGCTGGTCGTGAATATTGCCGTTACCGTCCCATTGATCGTCGAAGGCAGCGCCGCTCTCTGTAACCACCATAGCTTTTGGGCCGTACTCGCGGTGAATGCGCGTCAGGATGTTGGCGAGGCCATCGGGGAAGATCTCCCAGCCCATTTCAGTATAGGACGCGCCAGGGACACGCTCCACAGCTTCGTAGTTATCAGCAGGAACCGTCTGCTCGGCGATGGTTGTCAGGTCGGCACGGCTGCGCACGAGCATACGCGAGTAGTAATTGACGCCGAGGAAGTCCAGAGGGGCGGAGATGATGGATAAGTCATGCTCCTCGATGGGCGGTGAAGCTACTCCCATATTGGCAAACAGCCCATCGGGGTAATGCCCGCGAAAAAGCGGCTCAAGGAACCAACGATTGCGAAAGGTGTCGGCCTGCTTGACCGCCAGCAGCGTTTCTGGGCGATCGTCTGCGGCATAGACGGGATAGAAGTCGAGGGCGATGCCCACCTGCGCCTGGGGCGAAATATGGGCACGCAGGCGCGGCACGGCGAGGCCATGCGAGAGCAGAACATGATGCCCCGCATTGGCGGCCAGTTGCTTGTCGCGCAGGCCGGGCGCGTGAATGCCCAAAGCGTAGCCCAGGTAGGCGCTGCACCAGGGTTCGTTATGTGTGAGCCACCACTGCACGCGGTCTCCCAGGCGGCGCGCCACCACCTCGGCGTAGTCCGCGAAAGCGTAAGCGGTATCGCGCGCGAGCCAGCCGCCGCGATCCTGCAAAGCGATGGGCAGGTCCCAGTGATACAGCGTGGCAAGCGGACGGATGCCACGCGCGAGCAAGGCATCGACCAACCGGTCGTAAAAATCCAACCCCCGCTCGTTGACAGCCCCGGTTCCCTGTGGCAGGATACGAGGCCAGGAGAGCGAGAAACGATAGGCATTCAAGTTGAGTTCCCCCATGAGCGCCACATCTTCTTCCATGCGGTGATAGTGATCCGCCGCGGTCTCACCCGTCTGGCCCTGGTAGGTCGTGCCGGGCATGGTGGCGAAACGATCCCACATCGACGGAGCACGCCCATCCTCATGCACCGCACCCTCTATCTGGTAAGCCGAGGTAGCAGCGCCCCATAGGAAGCCGGGCGGGAACGCGGCAGGGGCTGGAGCAGACTGTGTCTCCGAAAGAGGGGTTGAAAAGGATGCGGTGTCGTTTGTAATGCTCATTGAGTCTCCTCTACAAGGCACCTGTTGTGGGGCCAATGATAGTCGTTGTTGATTTCAAGGGCGTCTTGATCGACGCCTCCTCCTCATTGCTAAAAAGGAAACAATGCGTCCAGTGACCGCTGCCCAGGTCGGTTCGCGCGGGGCGGCGCTGGCTGCATACCGGCATGGCATGGGGGCAGCGTGGATGAAAGCGACACCCACCCGGCGGATTGATAAGGCTCGGCGGCTCGCCTCGCACCGGGATGGAGGACTCTCCGTCCTTCGCCAGTCCCTGCACGCCATTTCTCCCCTCTGTGGTGGCTTTCGCCGCCTGTCGATGCCCCATCACATCAGGGTCGGGCGCGGCAGAGAGCAGCAACTGCGTGTAAGGGTGCTTAGGTTGCTGGATTACTTCTTCGGTTGGCCCTCCCTCAACCATCTGCCCGGCATACATGACCAGCGTCTCCTCCGCGAAATAGCGGGCACTGGCGAGATCGTGGGTAATGAAGAGAAAGGCCAGCTTGTCCTCTTCCTTGAGGCGCAGCAGCAGGTTCAGCACGTCCAGGCGAATCGACACGTCCAGCATCGAAACCGGCTCGTCCGCCAGGATTACCGACGGGCGAACTGCGAGCGTCCGCGCGATAGCGATGCGCTGGCGCTGCCCCCCGCTGAGCTGGTACGGGAATTTATCAATGAACTGCTCGGCGGGGGTCAGGTTGACCCGCTCAAGCAGAGCGAGTATCTGCTGGCGTACTTCTCCGGCGCTGCGGGCGTACCCGTGCAGGCGCAGCGAACGCCCCAGGTGATAGCGAACGCTACGCACGGGGTTCAACGACGAGAATGGGTCCTGGAAAATATACTGCACCTGTCCCCGGTAGGCCCGCATGGCCCTGTAACCCTTCGCAACGGGTGTCTCCCGAAAACGCAACGTGCCACTCGTCGGTTCGTACAAGCGCGCCATCAGACGAGCCACCGTCGTTTTTCCACTCCCGCTTTCGCCCACGAGCGCCGTTGCCCTGCCAGGATAGAGGGCCAGCGAGGTATCTTCCACGGCATGGACTGCCCGTGCTGATCCAAACAAGCGCAGGGAGCGCAAAGGGAAATCTTTTTTGAGATGCACCGCCTCCAGAATGGGCGAGCCAGGAGCCTTTATCACCTCACCGGACGCTGACATCTGCTGCGCGCTGGCAAAAGTTCCATGCTCACCGTTCATTGTAGCTCCGTTTTCAGACATGATCTGCCATGTCTCGGCGCTATGCTCACGCATGATCGTTCCCCTCTCCCTGGTCTACGCTGGCGCTCAAGTGTTCTCCGTTGTACAAATGGCATGACACCTGGCTTTGCTGGGAGCGGGCCGGCAGCGCATCGTCGGCCAGCCTGCCATCGGGTTCCAGGCCATGCGCGCCAATATGCATCCCCACCAGTTGCGGCGCGGCAAGAACCGGAGTGCGCTCGCCGCACTCGTCGAACGCGAACAAGCAGCGCGTGCGAAACGCGCAGCCGGTTGGGATATTACGCAGGTCGGGCGGGGAGCCGGGTATGCCGCTGATGCGGCGCTGTGGTCCATGCAACGAAGGGAACGAGCTTAGCAGCCCAAACGTGTAAGGATGGCGCGGTTGGCGATAGAGTTCCTGCCAGGAGGCGGTCTCGACCAGACGCCCCGCGTACATGATTGCTACCTGGTCGGCAATTTCCAGCAGAAGCGAGAGATCGTGCGTAATGAAGATGACGGCAAAGCTCAGGTACTCGCGCAGCGCCATCAGTTCCACAAGGATATCCCGCTGTACCACCACGTCGAGCGCGGTGGTCGGTTCGTCCATGATAATGATCTCTGGATTCAGCGCGAGGGCAATAGCAATGATGGCGCGCTGGCGCATACCACCGCTCAGCTCGTGCGGATAGCTGCGCAGGCGATCGGGTGTGATACCCACCAGTCGCAGCAGTTCCAGGGCGCGCTGGCGGCGCGCATCATGCTCCATCGACGGCTCATGCGCCTTTAACACGTCCATGATCTGTGTCTCCAGGCGCATTACCGGGTTTAGCGCGTTCATGGCGCTCTGGAAAACGATCGCCAGTTCCTGCCAGCGAAATGCTCTCAACTGCCTTTTCGACAGGTGGAGTACATCGATTGCCTCCCCGCTTTCCACATCCAGGTACAGCGATTCTTCACGCGGATAATAGAGCACCTCGCCGCCTGTCACGACGGCGGGCGGGCGCAGCAGCCGGGTGATAGCGTAGGCCAGCGTCGATTTACCGCTGCCGCTCTCACCGGCCAGGCCGAGTATCTGTCCCCGTTGGAGCGTGAAGCTCACGTCGTTCACTGCGCGAACAGGCGTACTCTCCGTCTCATACTCCACGGTGAGATGTTCGACTTTCAACAGATCGCCGTGCTTGCGCCCGGAAGTATCAGTAAAACGCTCGATGGCATCGGGCGTCATCATCACGCCACCACCTTTCTCTTCGACGACAAGAAGCGACTGCGCCGCGATCGCTCGACCCGCAGGCGCGGGTTTGCCAGTTCGTCAATACCGAAATTGATGAATGCCAGTCCCGCGCAGAGCACGGCTACACACAAACCCGCCGGGACGAATTGCCACCAGTTTCCTATGATGAGCGCCCCGTCGTTTTGCGCCCAGAACAAAATCACTCCCCAGCTTGCTTTCGAAATGTCACCTAGCCCAAGAAACTCCAGGGCAACTTCCGCGCCTACAACGTACACAAAAGTGCCAATAAAGGTTGAAGCAACCAGTGCTATTTCGTTGGGTAGTATTTCAGCAAAGATAATTCGCAAGGAGTTTTCACCAGTTGCACGCGCAGCGGTCACGAACTCACGCTCTTTCAACGAAAGCGTCTGTGAGCGTAAGACGCGCGCTCCATATTGCCAGGATGTAAAAAGCAAGACCCCCGCGATCACAAACTCATTTTTGCCGGCACCGCTGGCGCTGGCTAAAGAAGCGAGCACAATGGCAAGGGGCAGGCCAGGCAAGACCAGAAATACGTTGGTAATCAGGGAGAGTACTTCATCAATGAAGCCACCAAAGTAGGCGGAGGTGAGGCCGAAAATAACCTGCAACGCTGTCGAACCGATTGTCGCGACGAAGCCAATCAATAAGGTGATGCGCGCTCCATAGACGATCTGGGCAAACATATCCTGGCCCAGGCTTGTTGTGCCAAAAATGTGCGCTGCTGAAGGGGGAAGTGAGCCGGTAACGACGGTCGCATCGGGATTATAGGGTGTCAGCAGCGGCGCTGCGATCGCCACCAGTACAAAAAAGACCACCACGCTTATGCCGAGAGCGATTTTGGGATTGGAAGTGAGGACACCCAAGATTCCGCGCCTGCGTCCTTTCGCTCTACTCAGGATCGTGGAGGAATCGATGTCATGACCCGCCAGATTTGATACTTGCATGATTACTTTCCTCCCTGCCGTATGCGCGGATCAAGGAATGTGTAGACCAGTTCAGATAGAAAATTCGCAATCAGCACAGCGAGAGCGATAACCAGGAAGCATCCCTCTACCAGGGCATAATCATCGCCTTGAACGGCATTATACAATGCATAGCCGATGCCAGGATAATTGAAGACTATTTCTGTGAGCAGAGAACCGCTAACCACCAGACCCAGCGAGATCGAGAAGCTGGTAATACTAGGCAAAATCGCGTTGCGCGCCGCGTAATTAATCATCACACGTCTTTCGGGCAAGCCTTTAGCCTGCGCCATCAGAATATAATCTTCCGAAAGTGTCGAGATCATCGCGTTGCGCATCGTCAGAACCCAGGCGGCCAGAGAGCCAACGACGAGCGTGACTACCGGTAGAATGGCATGTTGTATGACGCTGCCGATAAAAGCAGCATTCCAGCCGGGAGCAGCACCGAATACGTCGTAGCCGCTATCGGTAGGGAACCAGCTCAGAGTTACGCCAAAGACGTATATCAGCGCCAGGGCCATCCAGAAATAGGGAACGGCGGAGAGAAACGTCAGGAGCGGGGGTATCGTCGTGTCGTACCAGGAGCCGCGCCTCCAGGCGATCAACATGCCGACCAGGGTGCCGATGAGAAAGCTCAGGATGACGGCAGTGCCGACCAGTCCAATTGTCCAGGGTAAGCTCTGTTGCAGAATGTCTGAGACCTGCGTAGGAAAACGCGAGGTCGCAATGCCCAGCTGGCCGTGTAGTAATCCACCCAGATAATCGAGGTATTGCTTCCAGAGAGGTACATTCGGGTTCACGCCAAATTCTGAGCGGATCGCATCGAGTTGTGCGCGAGAGATCGATTGTGTCTGAAGCTTTGCGATGTAGGCTTCGGCTGGATCACCCGGCATCAAACGCGGGATGATGAAATTGAACGTGACCGCGGCCCATAACGCTACCAGGTAGAAGCCTGTACGTCTCAAGAGGTGGCGCATGATCTGTCTCCTGGGAGGTTCTGTCCTTCCAACTCCCGTATGATTGGGAGCCGGAAGGACAGACTAGAAGGACGCGCTACGATTAGGCGGCTGGCGTCAGATGCAGTATCACGTTCGCTGCATCGGGCATCTGGTAAGGAGAGCCTACATCATACGGGTTGCTCGCGTCAGGCCAGCCCGACCAGTTGGCCGTTCTGTATTCATCCCAGGTAACGTTGACGGTCAGCGGGATAGCCGGCAACTGATTCACCATAACATCCTCGATGCCTTGAATAGCCTGCATCTGAGCACTGGAACCATCAGGGCTTGCCTTGTACTGCGCGAGCAGCTTATCTGTCTGCGCGGCCAGGCCGTTACTGGTTGCCGATGTCCAGCCCTCAAAGTTCGTGCCAACAGCCGTCTTTTTCGAGGCAGGATCGGCTGCGTTGGCGCTATTAAGCATATCATGATAGGCATAGTAGGGAGTAGGGCCGCTATCCGTCCAGCTAATCGCGG
The DNA here is from genome assembly GCA_963731975.1 of uncultured Chloroflexia bacterium. Classification (GTDB taxonomy): domain Bacteria; phylum Chloroflexota; class Ktedonobacteria; order Ktedonobacterales; family Ktedonobacteraceae; genus CAVSXS01. Next base: position 1,799,159 of record CAVSXS010000001.1, read on the forward strand.
CATCATACGCGCCGCTTGTGATCGCACTGTAGTACGGAACGTAGCCACTCTCCGAGTTGAGCGTTGCTTTGATGCCGGCTGCGTTCAGGTCGTTCACGATGAACTGCACGTCCTGATCCCAGTCGCTCCAGCCATTGACAACATCAACCGACATCGAGAGTACTTTCCCACTGGCATCGCGGTAGAAGCCATCGCTCCCCTTTGTGAAGCCGGCCTGTTGCAGGTAACTCCCTGCCTGGCTTGCGCTGTACTGGAAGTTCGAGCTTTGGTACTGCGATGAGATCCAGTTATTCAGCGTGGGAATAATGATGCCGGTTGGATTGGCAACCTTGGCATAGAGAGCCACGCCCTGTGGCAACTGGTCCCGGTTAATGGCAACACTGATCGCCTTTCGAACCAGCAGGTTATTGAACGGCGCTTTTTGCAGGTTCAGGTAGAGCATGACGGTGTTACTGGCGGCAAACCAGTCCTGATTGTGCAGCGAATCTTTCGCCTTGTACTGCGTATCGAAGTCGGGACTCCAACCGACACCCGCCCAGTCATATTGGCCCTGGATCATGTTGGTGATGGTCGTCGTGTTGTCCTTGGTCGCAACAGCCAGGACGGTTTGTACCGCCGGCTTCGTACCCCAATAGCCGGGGTTTCGCGTGTAGGTAATCACATCGGTCGTGAAATTGGAGAGCAGGTAGGGGCCGGTGCCGACAGGATTCTTATCGTTGGCAAACTTGGCCGGATCACCACTGATGGTTGACCAGATATGCTGCGGCACGATGAAGATTCCGCCGATATAGAAGAGCGCGGTGCTGTCGGGAGCTTTCAGGTTGAATACTACCGTACTGCTATCGGGCGCCGAAACGCTCGTGAGTTCGCTCGCCCAAATCGAGTTCTGGTCAAGGGCAGGATGCGCCTGCATCAGGTTGAAGGTATACAGGACATCCGCGCTCGTGAACGGCTGGCCGTCATTCCATTTGACGCCGGAGCGCAGGGTGAATGTCAACTGCGTCAGAGCGCTGTTATACGAATAGCTGGTAGCCAGCCAGGGCACGTGCTGGCCGGTATACAGGTTGGTGAAGTAAAGCTCTTCGTACAACAGACCTTGCGCACCCCAGTCTCCACCCTGGTTATTGTTGAAGAACGGGTTAAAGAGATCGGGGTTGGGTTGCCCGGGAGCGAATTGAACTCGCAGCGTCGTTGATCGGCTGCTTGTTGGCGTCGTGCTCGGACTACTTCCACCGCCGCAGGCGGCTAGCAGCATACCCAGCACGATCAGCAGTGAGAAGAGGGGTACAGCCTTGCGGTACCGGTGCGATAAGGATGCTTGATTGGGAGTCACGTTTTACCTCCTAACGCTGGGATAACGAATCATTCGACGATCCGTACACCTTGAGAAGCCTCTTGCTTCCAGGATGTACTGAAAAAAGGACAAAGGGACATCCTGTCAACGGTATGGCTCAGCTAATGAGGCCAGCAATCCGTTGAAGCTTGAGATCGACGGAAACCTTTAAAGAGCTGCACTCACCCCTTTCTTAAACAAGTGTGGCACTGTAGGGTGTGCCACAGGATGCACGCACGATCAGGCTGGTTGGCATTTTGATACGAACTGGTTCGGTGAATGTTGACGAGGGAAGATCAGCGATGTGGCCATTGTGGTTGAAGCCGCTCTTCAAGCGGGGTACCTCGACCAGTGACAGCAGAATCTCGCTGGCAAGGCGGCCCATCTCGTAGAATGGCTGCCGGACGGTTGTCAGGGCCGGTTCAACGTGGGCGGATGAAGTGTTGTCGTCGAAGCCTACGAGCGCGATGTCATCAGGTACTCGCAGACCGCGCGACTCCGCCGCCGAAATAACCCCGTAGGCCATGAAGTCGCTTCCGGCAAAGATGGCTGTGGGGCGTCTATCGCCAGGAAGGTCGAAGAAAGCGTTGGCGCAGACACGCCCGGCCGGCGGCATAAAATCACCTTCAAGCACCAGGGCGGGATCAAGTATGATACCTGCTTCACTCAAGGCATCACAATAGCCCTGGTAGCGATCATGCGACACCTGGTACTTGAGCGGCCCCTGGATATGGGCGATACGGCGGTGTCCCAGGTGAATCAGGTGGCGCGTGGCTTCGTATGCCCCAACCCGGTTATCGACGCTGATCCAGTGCGTTCCTTCTGGCGGGATGCCCTGGTCATCGATCAATACAACGGGATAGTCGCGCGAATGCAGTTCAGCCAGGTGCTTCGCAGATTGGCCCGGGAAAACGGCCAGCAGGCCAGCCGTCAGCCGCGTTCCAATGATGCGATCAATGACATCGCTGCGATCTTGCTCATGGTTCACATCGGTGATGCTATACAGGATCAGCTCATACGAAGTACTACCAATGACTTCGCCGACGCCCTTCATCAGTTCGGGGACGAGCGGCCAGGTGAGAGAAGGGACCAGGGCGCCCAGCAGACGACTGCGCTTGCCCGCCAGGCCGGAGGCGGCCATGTTTGGTACAAAGTTCTGCTCTTCCATGATGCGCAGGATGCGCTCGCGCGTCAGCGGGTCTACATCCGGCTTTTGATTCAGCACGCGCGAAACTGTGGCGATGGAAACGCCTGCCATGCGTGCGATATCTTGAATCGTCTGCTTCTCGGCCATAGCGCACCTTCTCAACGCAGCCTCCCCTAAAGGAAGACCACCAGAAAAATACTCTTCGTAAGCGTTTACGTTATCGTTTCCGTAAGCGCTTACGAAGAGTATACTTGACAATACGGGCGATTGTCAAGAGGTTTTTGCGCTATTTTTGTCACTGCAAACGATCGCCCTTGTATCTACGCAGGCGCGGGTTGCTGCGACGTATCGAGGCCGAGCAGCTTGATGGCATTCTCTCTCAGGATCAAGGGGCGCACCTCCGGCCTGATCTCGATATGCTCGAAGTCCGCCAGCCAGCGATCAGGAGTAATCAGGGGAAAATCGGAGCCAAAGAGCATCTTGTGCTTGAGTTGCGTATTCGCATACTGGATCAACTGGGGCGGAAAATACTTGGGCGACCATCCCGACAGGTCGATGTAGACCTGCGGCTTGTGCAGGCACACCGAAAGCGCCTCGTCTTGCCAGGGAAAAGACGGGTGCGCCATAATGATTGGCATATCTGGAAAATCGACCGCCACATCGTCCAGGTACATCGGGTTGGAATATTTGAGGCGTATGCCACCTCCACCACGCGCTCCCGTTCCGATGCCGGAATGTCCGGTGTGGAAGATCGCGGGCAACCCCGCTTCGGCGATTGCCTCGTACAGCACATATGCTTTCGGGTCATTCGGATAAAATTGCTGGATGGTAGGGTGAAATTTGAAGCCGCGCACCCCGAATTGCTCGATCAGGCGACGGGCCTCGCGCGCCCCCATTTTCCCTTTGGCCGGGTCGATGCTGGCAAAAGGAATAAGTACATCAGGGTTCTCAGCAGCGGCTTCTGCCACATCTTCGTTAGGAACGCGAGCCTCGCCCGTGGTGGACTCCGCATCGACAGGAAAGACCACGCAGGCCATCTTGCGCTCGCGGTAGTAGGCAGCGATCTCGGAGAGCGTCGGAGAGTCACCATCATGCTTAAAATAGCGCCTGGCTGCCTCTCGAACCTCTGTGTCACCGGGGGCTTCGGCGACATGGCGTGAGACATGCGCATGCGTATGCACATCAATTGCGACAAGGTTCGTGATATCCATAGATGCGTTCCTCTTTCCTGTCAGTCGAAGGCCGCTCGCAAGGCGGCGTCAACATCGGTTTCATCCGCCTCCGGCACGTGTGAAACCGAGCAACTGGCTGTGGACTTGTTATCAAGGTTGTAACATGAAAGTATTTTCGCTGTCAATCTTGATACAGATAACAACCTCCCCACTTTATAGGATTTCTACATAGCCTTCCGTTCCATTCACGCGAATTCGTTGCCCATCTTGTATCAGTTTGGTAGCACTTTCCACTCCGACAACTGCTGGTAAGCCATATTCACGTGCGATAACTGCTCCATGGGTCATCAGCCCACCAACTTCGGTGACGAGGCCTTTTATGGAGACAAACAATGGTGTCCAGCTCGGGTCAGTAAAGGAGGTGACTAATATATCTCCCTCTTCTAGATCAGCATCTTCCATGTGTAAGATGACACGTGCTCGTCCCTCTATCACTCCGGAAGAAACAGGGAGACCTACAAGAGCTTCGGCTGGGAGATTTTCCCGTTTGTACTCACCTGCAATAATTTCTCCATCAGACGTGATAACACGTGGCGGAGTGAGTTTTTCATAGAATGTGTACTCATCTTTTCGTTTGCAGATGATCTGGTCATCCAGTTTCATTGTGCGTACGACTTCGCGAAGTTCTTCAAAAGTGAGATAGAAGGTATCTTCTTTTGCATGAAGAATGTTGGCTTGTACGAGTTGTTCGGCTTCTTTCAGTAAAGCCTGCTTATAAACGAAGTAGCGATGAATCATGCCGTATTTTGGATATTCACGATACCCGATGAAATTCCGGATGAGACTGATCATTCGTTTTGTCTCTTTGGCTTTTTGTTCACCATCTGGTAATTGCTTCAAGCGATCTAATAACTCTTGTTCTTTTTTCAATGCTTCCTGTCGCCCTTGCTCAAATCTCCGCTTGCTTTCACCTGATTCAAAGTTTTTGATGTTACTGAGAATTAGGGGGACAAGAGTAGTTGGTTTTTCGCTCCAACGAGGTCTCGTAATATCGATTTCCCCGGCACAGCGCATTCCGTATTTGTTGAGATAAGCAGAGAGAGCGTCCCGGCTTTCCTGTCCACCATCAAACTGAACCAGTTCATCCAAAAAGCTATCATCTTTTACATGCTGTAAGTACTCAATTACTTCCGGATAAGGACGAATTACATCTGCGACATCCAACAGCGCCAAACCCATTTCCGAAGTGATATTGTTGGGTACAGATTGAGAAAGCGTATCTGCTACGTTTTTTTCTCCTAACCACTCCTTCATGTTTTCATTGATCCATGAGGAAGCATTCATAGCAGTCATAATCACACCAAAACCTTGCGGACCAGATAAACTCTTCTTTAATTGCTGAATGTCTTCCAAAATAAAATCAATCAGATCCGATCCTGATTTCGTTTGGATGTTTTGTTTTAGCTCTTCTATTGATGTTTCACTACGCTTGATCAAATCAGATACGATTGCCGGGTCGTAGTCGTTCAGTGTCTGATAACCCGCAGGCGGCCTGCCTTGATTGCTTTTACCGGCACTCTGTTCTTGCTTATCGTTCGGTAACGATTTTATGAAATCTCCTCGCTCTAAGATGGTCACCAGCGCACCTCTGATGAGTGGGTCGGATTTTCCCAGGACATTTACCAGGATGTCTCTTTTAGCAGGCGAAGCCAGGTCATCTGTGACATCAACAAACAACCTTCCACCGGCTTCATACATGGGTCGAGCAGCTGTTAACTGCCAGAAGGATATTCCCAATGGTTTCATGGGGTCGGTCATCATTTGTTGATGACCGACAGATACATAGACGTGATTTTCTTGATCATTTGCTTCAGGGATGGGGAACAGAGTAGTAATTGGCCGACTCTGGACAATGTAAAATGTATCATCGTCCAGGCACCATTCGATGTCCTGAGGGCAACCGAAATGCGCTTCAATCTTTCTGCCTATGCCCTCAAGCTGCAAAATCTGCTCATCCGTCAGCGCTTGCCTGTTCTGCCGTTCAGGCTCAATCTCCTGTTCTTTCGTACCGCCATCTTTTAAGGCATACATAGCCAGTTTCTTGGTGGATATCTTCTTATCGATAATCTTGCCGTTACGCACTTTATAGATATCCGCATTCACCAGGCCGGAGACCAAAGCCTCACCAAGTCCGAAGCTGGCATCAATGGATAACACTTTCCTATTAGAAGTGACGGGATCGGCAGTGAACAAAATTCCTGCCGCCTGCGGGAAGACCATCTTCTGAACAACCACAGAGAGGTAGACTTTACGGTGGTCGAAGCCGTTTTGAAGGCGGTAAATTACTGCCCTCTCGGTAAATAGCGATGCCCAGCACTTGCTGATATGCTTTAGGATTGCCTCTTTTCCGATAATGTTCAAATACGTATCCTGCTGGCCTGCAAAGGAAGCCGTCGGTAAATCCTCTGCCGTAGCACTGGAACGCACAGCATAGGCATTTTTTTCATCAAGTCTGGAGAGGCGGCTAGTGATCTCTTCATGAATGTCTTGCGGGATGGCTATCCCTTCGATGACGCTGCGTATCTCACCGCTAAGTTCACCGATTTTACCCCGGTCTTCCACCTTTAGAAGATATAGTTGCTCCAGCAGATCATTAAACTCTGGTGTTTGACTGATAATTCGTTTATATGCTTCAGTAGTAATACAGAAGCCCTCCGGTACGCGTATTCCTTCAATCTTGGAAAGTTCCCCCAGGTTCGTGCCTTTCCCCCCAACAACCATGAGTTTTGTTTTGTCAATATCCTGAAAACCAAGGACAAAGGAACTCATACGTTTCTCACCTTTCATCTCTAGATGACTGCTTTCACCGTGGGTGCGCCAGAGTGGCGTCGCTTCCGCCTAGTATAGCGGAAAGGACGCCAAAAAAAATCGTCCAAACAAGCAGTGTGCTAGTAGACAGGAGGTGATACAATTAAAGTAGGAAAGAACGAGCTCGTTTTTAAGCTCAGAGAACACCCACTTCCCCCCTTTGTGCTCTATTTGAGCAGACGCCGACGCGTCATGCACCTTTCCCTTCAAGAGAGTAGAAAAACAGATGAGCATGCCCTCTTGCGCCAGGGGAAGCCGCAGCCTTGATGGAGAGCTTCTTTAGCTCACTCAAGACCGAATGCGTGGCCACTTATCGCTCGCCTATCTGAGCCCCGTTGCTTATGAGCTACAAGGTTCGCATGTTTAGCGACTCTACGAAAGTAGGGGAAGATTACTTTCGTGCAAGGCAAAACCTGCTTACCTGAGCTAATACCTATGGCGCAAAACTCGTGTACCTAAAGCGCAAAACTTACGTACAATCTTCAAAAGATCGGGCGATTTTATGTGTCAAAAGTGGCGATTTTATGGTCTTTCCGACATATCGGCCCGCCACCGCACGAGTATGAGAATTAACCTTGCCGCGCTTGATTACACGCTGGACGCCTCTCGTCGCTGCTCCGGCGCGCCCGCCTCATCAGCGTAAAAGAATGACGCTCGTTGGCGGAGACCGGGATAAAGCGCCAGGACGAGATCGACGAGGGTGATGATGACGATGACCAGTACTCCGAACGCTACAATTGAGAGGCTGACCAACTGCGTACTCATCAGGTATGGTGTATAACTGAGCAGCGAACAGAGCTGCATCAGCAGCGCGATAAAGAACAGGCGCGGGAAGGAGAAGGCGTAGATGATGGAGACGACATCGGCCAGGTAAAAGTAGCGCTCGTGCATCTCCGGCAAGAGAAACGGGATCGCCACAGCAAAGAGCAGGGTAAGCTTGAGAAGCACGTCCGAAGTGATGCACTGCTTGCTTGCCACAACCAGAGCTGCAACGCCGATCACGAACAAGGCCGCAAGGGCAATGCCGATCCACATCCAGTACGTTGGCGTGTTGGCTGGCAGCCATTGGTAGAACGAAGGCGCATTCAACGTAAGCGAGGAGGTCGAGGATGCCAGGTGCGCGCCTCCGGCGTTAAATCCTCCGCCGCCGTTCCCACTGCTGATTTGCCCTACATAGATGGTCAACAGGCTCCATAGACCTCGCCCCGCGATGAAGGCCGGAGCCAGCATAAGCAGGAAGACCGCCGGAATCAAGGCGAGATAGCGCAGCGCAAGCCTTCGCTTCAGCAGCAGAACCAGCAAGACGGGCAGAAAAAAGATGGCCTGGAGCTTGAATGCGATGGCTAGCCCGACGAGCGCGCACGCCCATCCTGGCCGCTCTTTGAGCAGAAAGTAGAGGCTTCCCAGGCAGAGCGCTGCATAGGTTGCATCGGCCTGGCCCCACGCCGCGCTGTTGATGAAGATAGTGGGAGCAAAGAGCATGGCCACGACTCCCAGCATTGCGGCATACGAACGCTTGAATTTCAGGCTGAGTATGAAAAAGGTGAAGAGGCCAAGCAGCCCATCGAACAGCACCGAAATCGTTTTAATGGCGATCAATTTCGGGATGGGCAGATACGTCGCCACGGTCAGCAGGTAGAGATAGGGTACGTTTTTATGAGATGCGCGCCATGTCTGACCGCCTCTGCTCCATCGGCTGCACTGCTTGCGCTGCGCTCATACGTGCGCTGTTCGGTGTGCGCGAGCCAACCTGCTGCGCCGAGTTGCGGGGTGGAGCGGCTTGATGCGCCTGTTTGGGTTTGCTATTCGAGAAGAAGACCCTGCGGATGAACAGGCTACCTACGGCGATATAGCTGGCAGCGTAGATGCCGAACGCCCACCATGTCTGTGTGTCGCTGCCCGTGCCGATTCCATGAATGGCAGCCATCGCGAAGATGAGCAGAGTCAATACGTGCAGCTTCCTCCACCAGCTATACCCGATGCGCTTGCGCAGCAGCGTACTGATGCCGATGGCGATACCCAGGTAAAGTCCCACGATGCCCAGCGCCATCCAGATCGGGCGATAATGGCTTGCGAGCGGAATAAGTATCTCGTTCCATCCAAAATGTGTATAGGGATCGAGAATGACCGCCAGCACATGTACGCCAAGAAAGATTGTGCTGAGCAAGGTCAGAAAATTGTGCATTTCATTATTGAGCAAACGCGGCCAGCGCCTCGGTGATTGCAACTGCGTCGAAAGCGCCAGGCCCGCGACCACGGCCAGGGTCAGAAGGATGTAGGCGGTGAATCCTCCAGCCCGCGCGACATCCCAGGTAACAGTTTGCCAGATGGAAGTCATACTATCTATCCTTTCGGGTGTTGATGAAAATTGCTTCGAGCGTTTCCGCTCCCAGATATTGCATATCTTGTGATAAGCATAGAGAAGTTCTATTGGCCTGACATTGGAAAAATATGAGAGGTTTCTCATACGAGCCGTACCGTTGATGAGAACTTTCACATTTCCTTCCAATATTGCTACAATGTTCCAGTGATACCCTGATGTAACAAGAGAAGGCTTTCTCAATAAAAAGTCAATCTTAAACATGAGGAGTTATGAAGGAGCATAGTATGACAAAGCGGAATATTTTGTTCGGGGCAATCGGTGTCGTTCTCGTAATCGTCGTCGCGGGGTATATATTCACCTCGCATTTCGCCAACGCCATCACCCAGGACCAGTCCCATGTCGCGGCGGGCGCTGCGACGGCCACCGGAACGCCCATTCCGTCAACCGGCCTGACGACGTATGCCATTGTTCCGGCGCAAACTACGGCTTCCTACAGCGTCTACGAAAATCTGATCTTCCAGAACAAGCCGAACAATGATGCAGTTGGCACAACACATTCTGTGCAGGGCAGCTTCAAGATTCGCAAGGGCAACTCGCCGCTCGTCGCTGCCATGAACATCCAGGTTGATTTGCGCACGCTGCAATCGGACGCGCAGAAGCGCGATCAATACATTCAAGGAAATACCCTGCAAACTGACACCTATCCATACGCAACATTCGTCTCGGTCAGCACACAGGGCTTACCATCGAGCTATAGTGACGGGCAAACGATCAGCTTCAAGCTGACGGGTAATCTGACGATGCATGGCAAAACCAACGCGGAAGTCTTCGCTGTTCAGGGCAAGGTTGTGGGCAACACGATTACGGGAACAGCGACCAGCACAATTTACATGACGGACTTCGGGATACAGCCGCCGAACCTGGCGAATATCGCCATCGCGCAAAATAAGGTCGTCATCACCATTACCTTCACGGCGGCAGCGTCATAGCACGTGCGGCCCGCGTCCCATTTTACAAAAGGCGATTCTTGTGCTATAAGGAGACGGAAAGCAACACATTACGCATTCTAACAGGGACAATCCATGCTTGACATCAATCCTTTTGCGCAGCGCTACGCGGACATACGCCAGGGCGTGCGCGACGTATGCAAGGCGTTCGACAGCGCCTACTGGCAGCGCGTCGAGGAAGCGTCCAGCTATCCCGAAACGTTTATCCAGGCGTTGACGCAGGCCGGCTGGCTGGCCGCGCTGATCCCCGAAGCATATGGCGGCGGCGGCGCAAGCCTGGAGGAAGCCTCGGTCATCCTGGAAGAGATCAATCGCTCAGGCGCGAACTCAGGAGCCTGCCACGCGCAGATGTACATCATGGGAACGCTCCTGCGGCATGGCTCGCCTGAGCAGAAACTCACGTACCTCCCGCGCATTGCAGCGGGCGAACTTCGCCTCCAATCCTTCGCTGTGACAGAGCCGACCAGCGGCACGGACACTACAAACATCAAAACCTTCGCGGAGAAGCGCGGCGACCGCTACATCGTTAACGGCCAGAAAGTGTGGATCTCGCGCGTGCAGCATTCCGATCTACTATTGCTGCTGGCGCGCACTACGCCTTTGCAAGATGCCGGCAAGAAGACGCAGGGGCTATCGGTCTTCATGGTGGATGTGCGCGAGAGCTTGGGAAAGGGACTGACCGTGCGCCCCATTCGCAATATGGTCAACCACGAAACCAACGAGGTCTTTTTCGACAACCTTGAGATTCCCGCCGGGAACTTGATTGGCGAAGAGGGCAAGGGCTTCTCGTATATTCTGGACGGCATGAACGCAGAGCGCATCCTGATTGCGGCAGAATGCATTGGCGATGGCTACTGGTTTCTCGATAAGGCGTGCCACTACGCCAACGAGCGCATCGTCTTCGACCGCCCCATTGGGCAGAACCAGGGCATCCAGTTCCCCCTGGCACAGGCATATGCCAACGTGCGCGCGGCTGACCTGATGCGCTACGAAGCAGCGCGTCTCTTCGACGCGCTGCAGCCCTGCGGCGCGGAAGCGAACATGGCGAAGATGCTGGCGGCTGACGCTTCCTGGCAAGCGGCCAATACGTGCCTTCAAACGCACGGCGGCTACGGCTTCGCGGCTGAATACGACATCGAGCGTAAATTCCGTGAGACGCGCCTCTACCAGGTCGCGCCCATCTCGACGAATCTGATCCTGGCCTACCTCGCAGAGCACGTTCTGGGACTGCCCAGATCGTATTGAAGGCATAGTCATCCCTGGACAAACAGGCAATTCTCATGTATACTTCGCTTAAAGCAAGCGTGCGGCGTTTGCTCTCCGGCTGCACATCCCTCGTGCTCACCCGATTTCCTCGCTGATCCTCGTGATCGTCTCCCGTTCTTCCTCGTTCGCTCATGCGCGAACCATAGCCCACCTCGGAGGTCTCCACCATGGTAGCCCTTACCACCGGCGGCGAAGTCGCCGCCTTTCTCGATGTCAACCAGTTCCAGCCGGGTAGGACGCAGTTTGCCTGTGGCTTCTTCTCCTGTGCTATCGTCAAGGCGATGGCTCCCGTTGGGCATCCAGCCTCGCAGACGGCGCAAGAGATGATCGCCGAGGCCGAAGGCTGGTATGCGCAGGACGACGGCAGCAACACCATCGATAACACGGACGGCATGAGCCTAACACAGCTATACAGCCTGCTGGCGCAGATCGGCCTGCGCTACACCGCGACGACCCTCGACGTAGAGATGCTGCGCGCATGGCTGCGGCTCGGCTACCCTGTGATCGTAGCGCTCGCAGAGCAGAGCGTCCGCGACCTGGCTCTCGGCGATAGCGTCCCCTATCCCTGGCATCCGGAGGGCAACCACATCATCGTGCTGACCGGCGTCACATCTGATGGAAACTTGCTGGCGCGCGACCCCGCCAACGTGACCGATCTGTACGATCCGGGCAGCCTGCGCCCTGGACCGCGCACCTACGACGCTTCGGCCATGCAACTCGTGAGCGCGACGGTCGTCGTTCCGGCCTGGCTCCCCGTTCCACCGCAGGATTTCGACCCGCGCAAGAAGCAGGTCGCGCTCGCCATTCCTCCTGGCTGGCACGATGATGGCCTCACGCTCACCGCGCCCAACGGACAAAAAGTTGTGCTTGGATTCCGCGAATATGTCCTTACCCATGCCTGGCATCCCGAAAATGTGCCACTGCAAGCAGAGGAGGGGCGCACGCCGCTGGAAGAATCCAACCCTTCGCTTGGTGGAGGCACGCAGCAGGTCTTCAACTGGACGATGCTGGAGTGGACGCAGGCGCGCGGCGTGTTCGTGGCCTGGATCGGGCGAGAGCTGCTGCAAATGCGCGCAGACAAGGGTGCTCTGAACGCGCAGGTGGCAAAGCTTGAGGCTGAGATTGCCCAGCTTACGCAGGTGGTAAAGCCGCTCTAAACCCACAGGAGGCACTCTCATGACACAACTCGCATCGTTCGACGACAATCTATCCCTGCGAGCGGATATCGTGCTCGAAGGCGGCGGCGTTCGCGGCATTGGGCACGTGGGCGCGCTGTGCGTCGCGGAAGAACAGGGCTATCGTTGGGGCAACATCGCCGGAACGTCCGCCGGGGCGTTTGTGGCGGCGCTGCTGGCGGCAGGCTACAGCGGCAGTGAGCTGTACAGCATCCTGCACGACGAGGTGGATTTCCGGCGCTTCGCCCAGGACAGCTGGCTCGACGACCTGCTGCCCGTCGAAGTGTTTCACCTGCTGCAAGATGGCGGCATTCACCGGGGAAGCTACATCGAAACCTTCATCCGCGAGAAGCTCAAGGCGAAAGGCATCTCCCGCTTCGGCAATCTCGTCATGCGAAAAGAAGAGGCGAACAACTCGAACACGCGCTACCGATTGACGGTCATCGCCTCCGACATCAGCACCGGGCAGATGCTGCGCCTGCCGCAGGATATGCGCCAGTTCGGCCTCGATCCCGACGCGCTCGACATCGCCCTGGCAGTGCGAATGAGCGCCAGCATCCCTTTCTTCTTTCTGCCCATCAAGCAGCGACACATCGACGGGCGCAACTGCCTGATCGTCGATGGCGGCCTGCTGAGCAACTTCCCTGTCTCGCTCTTCGATGCGCCAGGCGAGCCGAAATTTCCCACCTTTGGCCTGCGCCTGGTCGATACGCTGCCCACGCCTGACTGCCCGTGGCCGCCCAACGCTACCGGTAACATCCTGCAAATCAGCCGCGCTCTGCTGAAAACAATGCTGACCGCCCACGACCGGCTCTACCTGGACAACCATAGCTACGTGCGTACCATCGCCATTCCGGTCGATGGCATAAGCGCCACACAGTTCGACCTCAGCCGCGAAGAGACCGAGCATCTCTACCAGAACGGCAGGCAGGCCGCGCAGCGCTTCTTCGCCACCTGGGACTTCGCGGCCTACAAAGCTGCCTACCGGGGCAGTCAACCACACCCCGGCAGACAGCAGCTACTCCACGAGCAGATGAAGCAGGCTCGGATTACACTCAAATCGCCGCCAATAACTCAGCGATAGCGATCATGTCGTAAGGGGTGGTGCCGAAATCCTCTATGCCCCACCACGCGGAGAGCACGGCCTGGGCAACCGCCCAGTCACAAATGCGCTGGCGATCAAAGCCCAGTTCCTCAGCCAGTTGAGCAACGCGCCGGGCGAGAACGCGGCCTGCTTGCGGCTGCGTGAGGATGGCCGGGTAGGGATTGCGCAACAGCGCGCCGGTCTCATACGCAGGTTCTCCTGCCACACCTTTCGGGTCGATGGCCAGCCAGGGCGCTCGCCCGGCAGCCAGGATGTTTTCGTGATGCAGGTCGCCGTGAAGCAGAACCGGCTCGGCCATCGAGTCGCACAACTCCCGGTAAAGTGTCTCTCCCTCGTCGAGTAACGCGGGCGGAAACGGGCCATGTCCGCCATTATAGCGCCTTCGCAACCGCTCATAGCCCAGGCCCCACTTCTGCACCGTCGGGAAGCTATGCGCCTGTGGAGCGGGACGCCACAACGCGCGCATAACGCCGGCAGCGTGCGAAGTCGCCAGTGCGTCATCCTCCACATCGCGCAGCAGCGTGCCTGGCGACAGGTATTCCAGCAGTAGCACCTCGTCAGCGTCATCGCAGACCAACAGGCGCGCCATGCCGTGCCCGTCGAAGTGCCGCAGGGCATTCGCCTCCGTCGCATACTCACCAGTGGGCGAACACGCCTTCACGATAGCTCTCGTTCCATCAGAGCATACAGCGGGTGCGACATAATTGAAGGAGAGATTGGGAAACGGCGCATCGATCTTCAGATGCCAGCGCGTCTCGCAAGCGGCCAGGATAGCGGGCAGGCGATCCAGCCAGGAGCGCCCATCATCGTTTCCATGCAGCGCCATCATCTCACGCGCAAAGTACTCGGGTATGTGAAACGTTATTGCTCTCCCATAGAAGTTAACATCACATGATAGTATGCCATCTGGGTCGGGGCCTCGGCGACACCTACCGACAGGCTGTGGATGTTCGAGATGTCGTAATGCGCCAGCGCAGCGTGCAGTTCATTCCCGATATATTCCGCCAGGCACTCCGCCGTCGAATTGTCGATGGGGAGCGCGAGCACATCCTCTCGCGGGAACACGTAGCGTTTTCCGGCAAAGCGAATCTCCCAAGCGCCAGGAGACTCCTGCACCTGAAGGTGCGGATTGCCAAGTGGCAGGATGAAATGGTGGTCGAGCCGCTCGCAGATCTCTCTGGTCAGCTTTTTGATGATAGAGAAATCGAACACCAGTTTATCTTCGTTGAGCGTACCGTCCATTTCTACCTGCAACGTGTAGTTATGCCCGTGCAGGCGTTCGGACTCGCCACCGAAGGTGATGAAATGGGCAGCGTTGAACTTGAGCGTGCCGCCCTCCACTTTTATTTTACGCCTGATCAATTCATTCATGACACTCTTGCCTCCCAGCTAGCGTTCCAGCAAATGGCGAATCTTCAGCGCCACCTGGAGCGACAGGCGTAGCTCCGGGTCTTCCAGGGAGCGTCCCAGCAGCTCTTCGATACGTCCCAGGCGATACAGGAGCGAATTACGATGCAGATGCATGGCTCGCGCTGTCTCGCTCAGATTCCCGTGGTAACGAAAAAAGCCTTCTAACGTCTCGATCAGGGCGTTATTGCTGCGTGAGTCGGAGTCAACCAGGGAGCCAAGCGTTTCTTCGTAAAACTGGGAGAGTTCCTGGTGTCCATACAGGTGAAACAGCAGGCGATAGACGCCCAACTGCGCGAAGGAGTGCAGCTTGCCGTCTCCAAACAGGCGGCGACCTGTTTCCAACGCCTGTTGTGCCTGCTGGAACGACTGGGGTATAGCGGCGATATCTCTAGCGAGTCGCCCTATGCCACCCGATAGCTGGGGCATAGCGCCATTGCTCGCGCTGCCCTGCTGGTAACGAGCGAGGGTGCGTTCCAGGCGCGACAAAATAGCCTGTTCAAGCTCGCGTTCCTTGTGCGTGTCGTCTGCTGAGCAAGGCAGCAGCGCAATGATGCGGCGCGCCTCGTTGGACACCCAGCAGGCAGGCCACGTGCGCAACAACTCACCGCGCAACCGCACCTGCCATTGGGACTGGAGGTGTCCCGGCGCGTAGTTCGGCTCGCTGGAAGCCAGCTCGAACACCACGACCACCTGGGGCGCGGTGAGGTCGAAGCCCAGCACGCTGGCCCGCGCGATCATCTCTTCGGCCTGCGTGAAACTTCCACGCAGCACATCAACGAAGGCTTCATCCGAGTAGCGGCTCTCTACCTCGGTTCGCTCGCGCAGGCGCACGAATTCCAGGGCAAGAATCGGAGCGGCCTGGCTGAGTACCAGGCGTTCGAGGTAGTCAAAATCGCCTTCGTTGCCGATCAGCGAGACGTAGCCGACCACTTCGTGACGTAATTGAATGGGTACCATCACGCGCTCCATTTCACGCGCCCGCAGTGTCTCATCCGTCAACGGATAGGGCAGCTCGGTCTCGTTCGCGCCGGGGGGCGCTGCTTGATAGCGAATCGATTGACCGGAGTCTTGCAAGACCACCCATTTGTCGCAGCTCTGCGCCAGGTGCTCGCAGAATCCCTCGACGCCCGCGCCCTGCACGCTCAACTGCATCAGCGCGTGGGAAACTTCGGTCGCTTTACGCTCGCTCTCACCGCGATAGCCGACCACGTAAGTGATGACCTCGCGCTCGATCTCCTCAAGCGAAACGGTGACCGGGAGGAGCAGTAAGGGGAGATGAAACTGGTCAGCAAGCGTGAGTGATTCCTTACCCAGCGCCTCGGTCGAGGCAGCCGACACTGCAACCGCGGCTACGCCTTCGCGGTGCAGGCTGGTAAGCAAGTGCGGCAGCGTTTCGTCGAGCCTGCGCAGTTGAGAAAGCGAGAGGAGGGCCAGTTCTCCCCCGCGAATAGTTTCAAAGGCGGGAAGGCGGGCGCGCATCCGGCAAGCCCAGGTCACCCGGCGATGCAGTCCCTCCCCACCCGCCGCGAGTATCGCATTGCGCGAGACGAGGAGGGTAAGAATGTTGCGAGCCGATGCCGATGAAATCGGAGATGGAGCATTACTCATCCTGCGCCTCTAACAAAGTGGAAGCGCGGCTATGAACGCCGCGCTGTTGGTGTGGCAGCCGTGCCACTGGTTTTTTGAACTTTGCGCTTTTCATCGCGTTTCTTGGCTTTAATGAGATGCTTGTGCCACGCGACACGTTTCGTCTTATTCATATGAACGATACCCCTTTCTATAAAATTACGG
The DNA here is from genome assembly GCA_963731975.1 of uncultured Chloroflexia bacterium. Lineage (GTDB taxonomy): Bacteria > Chloroflexota > Ktedonobacteria > Ktedonobacterales > Ktedonobacteraceae > CAVSXS01. Next base: position 1,815,756 of record CAVSXS010000001.1, read on the forward strand.
CGGCGATCTTACTCTTCACTCTCAAAACCACTCTCAAGGTCGATCTCGGTCATCTCCTCAGGCTCGTCGCCGCCATCGTAGTATTCGTCCTCGTTGCTGATATCTTCATCATCCTCGCGGTCAAAGAGCAGCAGGCTCCCCTTCGTGTACGCGCGAATTGTATCGCCGCCGCCTTGTGATGGGAAGCTGACTTTGCCGAACATAGTTGGATGCTGGTACTCTTCGCGGATAATCAGGCGCACCACGCCGTTCTCCATAGCCAGCACCGCTGCGGCGTAGCGATTTCCGCCTTCCATGAAGTTAATCAGGCAATTCGCCAGGCGCGGCTCTACCTGCCCGACATCCTCACCGACGGCGTTGCGCACCATCAGCGTATGTCCTATAACGTGCAACTGCACCCGGTCACCCACGCCGACCTTCGCCAGCACCGCGCCAGACCCGGTGTTGATAAGATCGGTCGACCCCGTCTTACCGGTCTCTTCAATGAAAAGCCGGGGGTCGATGCGTTCCGCGCCGCTCGAATGCACCTGTGTCGGTTCCTCCTGGAGCTGCGAGAGCCTGTCCAGGTTCTTGCGGGCAATCGCATTTTTCGGGCTATACTTCAACGTTTGCGAATAAGCATTACGCGCATCCATATATTGACCCAGCTCGCTAAGCGCCTTACCCAGGCGATTATACGCATCTGGCTCAGATGGGAACAAGTTCAAGATATTCTTGTTGGTCTCGACGGCATTCTCCCACAGCCCCTCCTGCGCCTGTTGAATCGCCAGGTCCGTCCACTGCTTCTTCAGTCGCGCCTTTTCTTCAGCCGATTGTGTTTGCGTCAAGGAAACCCTCCTCTATCCTCATCGGGATATACCTGTTAATATCTGCATATTATATCCCAACCGCGCAACCCTGCAATGACCAGGCAGTCGCGCGCTCAATTCTTACCTTCACCAGGTCTCCCGGCTGGATTCCGTGCGTGTCTTCGCCGGGCTGCGGGAAGAAAACCCACTTGTTGGTGCGATTGCGCCCTTTCCATTGCAGGCGGCTATGAGACTCATTGGTCTCTTCGATCAACACTTCCTCTTCGCTACCTACCAACGGTGTGTTCAATTCGAGCGCGATGCGCGCCTGAACATCCTCCAGCGCGTGCAGGCGGCGTTTCTTCTCGGCCAGCGGCACATCGTCCTCCCAGCGCGCCGCAACGGTGCCGGGTCGCACGGAATAGGCTGCGACATGCACCACGTCGAAGCGAATCTCTTCGAGCAGGTCGAGCGTGTGCTGGAACTCTTGCTCGGTTTCACCGCAGAAGCCCACAATGATGTCAGTCGAAAGCGAGACGCCGGGCCACAACGAGCGCAGCCGCGCGATGCGGTCGCGGTATTCATCCAGCGTGTAACCCCGCTTCATGCGTTTGAGCACATTATCATCGCCCGACTGCACTGGAATATTGACGTGCTCGCATACCTTCGGCAGCGCCGCCATGCGCTCGATCATACTGTCGTTCATGTGACGCGGATACGAAGTCATGAAGCGGATGCGCTCCAGGCCGTCGATCTCGCTCAAACGGCGCATCAACTCGGCCAGGTCGGGACGGACTGGCTGGCCCGGTCGGTCCGGCAAGTCCAGTCCATACGCCTCGACGGTCTGCCCCAGCAGTGTCAGTTCTTTTGCGCCCCTGCCAACCAGCTCTGCGGCCTCCGTGACCAGCTCGTTGATGGGTCGGCTGCGCTCGCGGCCACGGCGATACGGAACAATACAATACGTGCAGACCTTGTTGCACCCCAGCACGACCGGCAGCCACGCCGTAGGGCTGCTGATTGCCTGTTCGATCTTCGTTGGATAGTGCGCGACGCGCTCGCCCGGTTTTGGCGTGATCGCCATCGGCAGCACGGTACGCTTGCCGGCCCTCTCGGTGGAGGTGGCGAAGGTTGGAAGCAGGCGCTCGACAGGCCCGGCGGGAATAGGATCATCCTCAAGCGGTGCGAATTCGATATCGAGACAGCCCGCGCCGGATATGGGTGTCCAGCGCTCTTCGAGGAAACGCGGCAGGATATCGGCCTGCTCGACCTTCATGAACAGGTCGATATGTGGGTAGCGTTTGCTGAGTTCATCGATGGTCTTCTGATTGCCGATCATGCAGCCCATCATGGCGACCAGCAAATCGCTGCGTTTGGCCTTGGCGTGCTTCAACTGGGCAAGCTGGTTGTGCGCCTTCTCCTCCGGTGCTTTGCGCACGCTGCACGTGTTGAGGATCACCAGGTTAGCCTGCTCCATGCTCGTCTCTTCCCAGCCCATCTCGTCCAGCATAGCCTGGATGCGCTGTGAGTCGGCCAGGTTCATCTGGCAGCCCACCGTCCAGATGTGATATCGCCCAGGAATGACAGTTGTCGCTTTAGATACCACCGTCGCCTCAGTTGTCGCAGTCATGCCGTTGTCCCTTGAAATGTGTATAGCCTGTGCTTCATATCACGCACATGTGCAGTGCCCGCTTTCTAAGGTCGCTATTATAGCACAGTCCTGCCACGTTTCATAGCATTTTCTGAAGCAGGTTCAATCTCCTACCAGGTGAAATCGGAACGACTATGGTTCCTACGGCCTGCTTTTACCAGGACGATGAACGGCCACAGTGACCAGAACCAGCAGCACAATCCCATACAGGCTCAGGATGATGTTGAGGTACCTTCCCACACCGGGGATCAATGCCAGCAACTTGCTGCCGATACCGAGCGGAACTCCAACATAGAGAAATACATTACACTGTTCGAGAAATGTTCCCTGCCCTTTGAATAATCTGGCACACAGGTAGACGACCCCCATTACCACGAAGAAGAGCGCGGGTACAACCAGTACCAGACCATACGAGGTTGCAAGCGAGTAGAAGTGCGAGAATGACGAGCCGGTTGTGGGAGGTGAAATGAGATTAACCAGCACGCCCAACGCGGCATCAAGAATGGCCCAGATAACGAGTTGTATGCCCACCAGGCTCCAGCTTGCCTGGCCTTCAAACGACATATACGTCGCAAGCGAGGGTTTGGTTAGCGCCTTCCAATATCGCTGAGGGAGCTGGAAGAGCGCCGCGCCCCGCGTGGAGGCTGAGCCGCCATGAACCGGCGGACCGGCTTGATCTGATAAGGATGAATACTCAATCCATGCCTGTTCCTGTTTCGAGCTACTATCCATGAGGATTCCCCTTCCTAACAATAGATGTTTTACAATACTGACATTACAGTTTTTAATCGACGACTTTCGACGCTATCCTAACACTGTGTTACTTATTTATCAATCAAATAGGAAGAATGAGTGAGGAAAAGCACGAGAGAGCCAGGAGCGACCGTTGAGAGCCGCCCCTGCTATCTGTATTCACTGGAAACATCAAGGGGAGGTGGATGATTCCTGAGGCCTGGTCAGGCTAGATGCTCAACACGTTCAGCGTGTTCGTATTGTCGTCGGTGAAGTAGACGATCAGATTGCCTCGCGCGTCAAACGTGGCTGCAAGGCCGAAGAGGGCTGAGCCGTTGCCGCTCTGGGGATCAACCGGTACGTTGTCAAGCTGGCGCACGCCAATCGCCTTGCCGTTCGCAGAATTTATCTCGACCAGGTTGTTATCATTCATGTTGACTATCAGAATATCACCGTTCAACGGGTTGATTGTGATACCTCCCGGTGCATTCAGAGGTTTGCCCTTAAAGACCGTGATGCCCTGGGATGTCGAGCGCGTTGCAGTAGTATTGATGGTGGTGCTGTGAGGGTAGGCTACGATCCGGTTATTGGTCGGGTCAAGAGCCAGTAGCACGTCCTGGAAGCGCTTTCCGCCGATTCGCAGCGACGCCGTCCAGGCAATTTCGATCCTGGTGCCGCCGTTCATCTGCGCTAACTGGCCGATCTGGAAGACGCGGAAGGTCGGCCCGTGCGCGCCTGGAATGACATCAATGCGGTCGATGGTCGCATCGCCGGTGTTGGTTGTAAAGAAAGAATCAACCGCCCCGTCGATAGTGTTATGCACGCCATTATTGAACGCCTGGCCCCAGGGCTTCTTGAAGAGCGGACTGGTGATGTTCGGCAGCACCGAGCCGTTCGGCTGGAACACCTGCACATTATTCGCAGAGAAGTTAGCTACCCAGTCAGTTCCGGTCAGCGTGTTGAACGCCTCAAAAGCCGGGCCTTTCGTGCCTGCATTCGGCGTTGTATTGAAGAGCTGAGCAGGACCTCGCCCGCCGGGGAAACGGACGAGCGTCGTCCCAGTATCATTCGCGCCAAAGTTGGTCACGACGATATCGCCTGGGCGCAGCAATCCTCTTGCACCAGACGTGAGAACTGTGCGCGGGGCAATCCCGATTCCATAGGGATTGGCATCGACGGTAATAGTGTGTCCGTGATTATCCACAATGAAGGCCGTGCTGCCGATCATCTTGATGCTATCAAGGCCATTGATCGTGGTCGCAGGTCGGGAAAAGACCTGGTTCGAGGCATGGGTGGTTGCACGACTGAAAAACATACTAGAAATGACGGCTACCAGTATGATAACCAGCAAGGCGCTGCCAGCAAAAGCGGGTAAGTATCGACGTTTGCGCATATAACTGCTCCTTCCAATTGAAAAACCTGCGTAAGAACTCTTCCTTGAGTCAGGGAGCTGTAGCTTTAATTTCAATTCTTCTCCTCACTTCATTCAAGACACTCAATGTGTGGCTGTTGCGGTGCCTGTCGCGGCACCTGTCGCGGCACCTGTCGCAGTACCGGTTCCCGTTCCGGCCCCGGTATTAAACGCGGCGGAGGTCACGATACCATTACCGTCCATCTGCAATGTGACCGGGTTGGCTATGTTCAGCAACTGCTGGCAGCCCAGGTTAACGAACGATTGCTGCAAGCGGTTCGCCAGGAACGTGAAGAGCGAATTGGCAACATCAGCCATGGGCGATGCCGTGTTCGTAAACAACGCCTGGTCCTTCTGCAAGCGCGCAATGCCTCCCTGGATCATGTTCTGACAATAGGTGGTGCCCCTGGCCTGGTTTTGATTGGCCGCAAGCGGCTGATCGACCCCACGCCTGTAGAGATTGGTCTTGGACAGGTTAGGGTTTCCATTGTTGAGGGTCATGGGGTCATTGATCGGAACCAGGGCAATCGGCGCCTGCTGGTCAGCGGCCGCCATAAGCTCGTCCAATGGCAGCGCAGCGACCGGGGCGCTATTATCAGCCAGGTTAGGCGCGGTCCACGGGGCGCAGCCCAGCACAGGATCAAGGACACGTGTCACCAGGGCGTTATCACTCGGATTGCCTAAAGTGGTCGCGTTTACAAGTTGGGCTTGATTGGCGGCCGTCAACTGTGCCGTCTGCCCATGAGCGTTCACCAGGTATTGCGTTTGTACGTTGTCGCTCTGGTCCTGGTCGACGATCGTAAAGCTGCGTACGGTTGGGCAGGGCAGGCCATCGTTTCCCATCTTCAGCGCCGGAACCTGGACTCTGCCAGCCACGATGCCCTGATTGGCCGCCCTGTAGAAGTTCACCGCGTTGCAGTAGGAGAACTGACCGAAGATCGAGCCTGGCAAACCGTTGACACAGCGGGCCTGGTTCAGTGTATTTCTCGCAGCTCCCTGGAGCGTCAGGTTGTTGCCGTTAAAGCCAAACCAGAGGGCTACAACGGCTCCTCGTGGCAGCGTGGGAACCGTCGGCGCTATGGTGGGCTGCGTGCCGGAGTCAATCACTAGTGGACTATACACGCTGAACGCTCCTGTATTGGGATTGTAAATGACGCCTTGCGCGAACGCGCTCTGGTTGGCGTTCAATTCGTTGCAAGGTCCGTTCGCCGGGTTGGTCGCGGTCAACTGAAAAGGTGTTGCCAGCCCTTGCGCCGAGAGTGGGTTGGATGGAACCAGCAGCGTGCAGTCCATATTGAGGGTAGCAGCGTGCGACCCGATATGAGGTAGCACAAAGGCGACGGCTGTAATAAGAGCCAGCACTAAGGGAACACTCAAGCCAATCAACATGAGCGGTGAAAATCGCCCACGCCTGCCCATTGTCGAGCGGGGGATGCGCCTGCTTTGCCTGTACATACTTCTTTTCCTCTCCTTTCGAGTAGGACTATAGGATGAACTGTTGTGTGGATGTCCATAACCTCTTCCAGAATCAGCGCGAAAGATGTTCTCGCGCTATTTCTGGAATACGTTGATACGATTTGAGTATCAACGAACTGTCAAAATCATACACGATAGAGAAATAGCGCATTCACCGTTCTGATTTTGGTTGATATGAAAGTACCGTGGAGGCATTGAGAAATCTCAACCAGGCTCTCTGGCGTAATGGGGAATTACTCCCAGGTTGTTTGAGATGTGTAAAAATTGGGATGTTTTTTCGAGTTATGAAGATACCCGCGTTTGAGCCGTTTACTAGTAGCAGGACAACATTGTTCAAGAGAGATCAAAGTATTTCATCTTGCTGCTGCTATAAAGGAAACGGCTCGAATGCGACGTATTTTTAAGATACTGGCCCTGGTTATCTGTATGCTGGCACTGCTGCTAGGAACTTATAAAGTCTTATTTCCTCCTCAAACCGTGGGTGCGGCCTCGCCTGTCTCGCGGCACACTCCCAATGCTCCGGTCAAGCCTATCAAGCCAATCGTACCCAACCGCACTCTGCAATTGAACGGGAAGCCGAACAGCGCGTATGCTAACGGCCCTTATACTGTGCAAGGAAATACCATCCTGGACGCCAGCGGCCAGCCCTATCTGTTTCATGGTATCGGGCGCGACAGCCTGGAATATAGCTGCTGGGGCGACGGACATCTGGACGCGCAAGAGCTGGCCTACATGGGACAGGGAACCAGCCACTACGCCGCGACCTACTGGGGCGCGAACACGGTGCGCCTGCCACTCTCCGAGGGTATCTGGCTCAACGGGCAGTCGTCGCAGGGGTGTGGCGCGACGCAGTACCAGGCGCTCGTCAAGCAGACCGTTGATACGCTGACCGCGCTCAAGCTGAACGTGATCCTGGATTTGCAGTGGACAGATGCCGGAGGCCAATCCTTGCAAGCAGGTGGTAGCTGGGCCGCACCTGATGCCGACAGCGCTACCTTCTGGCAGCAGGTCGCCACCATTTACCAGTCGTATCCCAATGTACTCTTCGAGCTGTTCAACGAGCCGCATCCCGGTAGTTGGACCTGCTGGCTTTCGGCCTGTTCCATCACCGATACCGCGTATTCGCAGGATTGCGGCTGCAACGAAACACTGACGTTCAATGACGTGGGGATGCAGGCACTGGTCAATACAGTGCGTGGTACGGGAGCGACCAACCTGGTCATCGTGGCGGGTATGGACTGGGGCTTCGACCTGAGCCAGATTCCGACCTATACCATTCAAGGCAGCAACGTCATCTACGATACGCACCCCTATCCCTACGCTGAGAAGATGCCGAATAGCTGGGACGCCGCCTTCGGCAAGATCAGCGCGACCTACCCGGTCATCTCCGCCGAAAGCGGCCAGTACGACTGCGGCACCAGCTTCATGAGCCAGTTGCTGGCCTACTTCGACGCCCATCACATAAGCTGGGTTGCCTGGGCGTGGGTCGTGCAGGGGTCTCAGTGCGGCTATCCCCTGCTGATCCAGGACTACCGCGGCACGCCCGTTCCCGGCATGGGGCAGTTGATCTACATGCATCTGCGCAGCTACCTGTGACCATTCTGTGATGAACAGTAATCGCGCTCTCGACCGTTTGTGATATGCTTTCTCCTGAACAATCCGCATCTTCGGATGAATATACATAAATGTTCAGGAGAATATTCATGCCAGGACAACTCACTCGACCCATACGCGCGCTCGGCGTGCTGACGGGCGGCGGAGACGTGCCAGGACTCAACGCCGCGATCAAGGCGCTGGTCTATCGCTCCGACCAGATGAACATTCGCATCACCGGACTGCGCCTGGGATGGGAAGGCATCACCTTTCTCGACCGCTCGCGCAAGATAGACGAGCTTATTTTCGTTGCCGACAACCCCCAAACATGGGAGCGATCATACCTGATACCGCTCAACCGGCTCAACACGCGCACCATCGACCGCATGGGCGGCACGATCCTCCAATCAACTCGCACCAACCCGGCTCGCATGCGCGTTGGCGACCTGCCCGCGCATCTCGCCCATTACGGGCAAGGTCACACGCTGGATGATCGCGTTGACCTGACCGCAGAGGTACTGGCAAACCTGGATTACCTGGGGCTGGACGGCCTGGTGGTGATCGGCGGCGACGACACGCTGAGCTACGGCGCGGTGCTTTCCGCGAGGGGCGTCCCCATATGGGGTATCCCTAAAACGATGGACAACGACGTGCATGGCACTGAATACTGCATCGGCTTCCAGACGGCCATCAGCCGGGCAGCAGAGTTCATTAGCCGCATTCGCTCGACGGCAGGCTCGCACAGCGAAACAGTGCTGTTCCGCATGTTTGGCCGCGACGCGGGCTTTACCGCGCTCGAAACAGCCATCGTCACCTGGGCCGACCGCTGCCTGATCCCCGAAATCCCGTCCAACATTGACATGCTTGCCCGGCTTATCGAAGAAGACCGCCATAATCCACGCAACTACTCGACGGTCATCCTGTCCGAGGGCGCGAATTTAGGCGTACCCGTTCCCGAAATTGGCTCTCCCGACGCCTATGGACACCGCAAGAAAGCCAACGTCGCCGAGTTCCTGGCGGAGCAGCTTTCGTCGCGGCTCCCCGGCGTTCGCTTCCTGCCCATCGATCTGACCTACTTCCTGCGCAGTGGCGAGCCGGAAGTTTACGACAAGCACATGGCCATCTACTACGCCAACGTCGTGATGAGCCTCGTCGAGCAGGGAATGCACGGGGTCATTGCCGCCTTCCGCGACGGAGCCTACATTGCCACCGACATCCCCGGCAAAAACCTGTCCGCGCGGCGCGTTAATCCCACCGACTACCACCCCGTGCGCTACCGCCCGCGCTTCGAACACATCACGGGGGTGTACAGGCCGCAGGAGTAGGGGCGACCTTCATGGTCGCCCGCAATCGCCCTTCGAGCCACAATTTAACGCGAGTGGCTATTCAGGCGTGCCAACTGTGCCGCGATCAGCAGGCCCTGAATGGAGAGGATCAGTGACGCGAGCAGGAGCAGGTGATGATTGAGGTCTCCATCGAGCGTGATCGCCACGGCAGAGATGAGCGCACATAGCACGGCTGCTCCGAACATGACAAACAACGCGATCCGCTGGCCGGGTTGCTGCGTTCGAAGCGCCCATAACAGCGAGATGACCGGCGCGGCGACCAATCCAGCCGTCACGAGCGGCAAAGGGTTGAGCGGAGAGAGAAACAACGGTGACTGGAACGGGTTGATGTCGCGAATCGTTTGTACGAGCGTGCCAAACATAGCCGAAACCATCACCAGCGCGGAGGCGAACAGGATGGCAATGTTGAACGCGCCGCGCACGAACGTGCAAGAGGCCAGCGCAATCACTACGAATAAGGAAGCCAGTGCAAGCTCTACGGCATGATCCAAGCCGGCCAGATGATCGACGCCATAAGGATTCGAGATGTTGAAGGCGATGACGCTGCCGATCACAGTTACTGCCATCATCGCAATGAAGAGCGCCAGGAACCTTCTGGACCACGGCCAAGATGAACTTGCGCTGCTGCTGGGCGAGACGGTGATGGGCTGAGCAAGCTGGGTTGCTGCCACAACCGGTCTTACTGGTTGCGCGGGTGGAAAGGTCGGAGCGGCATTGACGGTGAGCTGGGCATATTGGGTGGGGGCCGAGGCAAGCGTCGGAGGGAGGTTGGAGGTGGCATCTGCTGCGTTCATCTTTATCGCCAGCAACGCCTGTTTCACCTCTAGAGCGCTCGACGGACGGCTACGCTCATCCAACGCAAGCATCCTCAGCACCAGCGAGTCAAGTTCGGCGGGAATCGCCGGACTATATTGGCGGATTGGAAAGAAAACAAACCGTTGTGTGGCATGGAACGGGTCATTGCCTGTTAGCGCAAAATGCAAGGTCGCGCCCAGCCCGTAAATGTCCGAGCGCGGGCTGGTCTGGGCGGTGCCATGCTGTTCAGGCGGCGCGTACCCAGGCGACCCAAGTAGCACAGTATCCTGCGCCTGGCCCTCTTTGAAGATACGCGCAATGCCAAAATCAATCAAAAAAAGGCGTCCATCGGGACGTATCATGATATTGGTAGGCTTCAAATCGCGGAAGATAATTGGCGGCTGCTGTATATGCAGGTAGGCAAGCACATCACAGAGCTGCAAGGCATACTCAACCACTTGCATCACGGGCAATGCCTGGCCGTAGTTGCTCCCGTAGCTGCTCCCGTAGTTGCTCCGCAGCAGCTCATAGAGTGTCTTTCCCTCAATAAAATCCATCACAAAATAAAATCGATCGCCCTCCTCAAACGTATCAACAATCTGCGGGAGATTGGGATGCTTGAGGCGATTCAGCATGAGATATTCTTGCTGAAAGCGCGCAATGGCTTCCTGCCGCTCTGTCTCGCTGAGATGGCCCTGGCTCATCTCCTTGATAGCCACGCTGCGGTTGCCCTGCTGCGTATCGACGCCTTTGTATACGGCACTCATGCCGCCGCGTCCTGCCAGCCCCACGATGAGGTAGCGCTGGTGCAGCCATGATTGAGGGGGAAGCCTGCCGGTTAACTTGTCTTCGTAGGTGGACATAGATCACCTCGCATCCTGTAGGGTGTACTATCGCTTACGGATATGCGCAACTACTGCGGCGCGATAGCAAGCGTCATATTGTCATTGCACTCAGTATAAAGTATGCGAATGAGTAGATCAATTAGCCAGTTCACACTTTATGAGTCGGATTGTACCCAAAAGCAGGCAGAGCAACGCAACCTGCGAAAAAAAGAAATTTGGCTCCGTGGTTGTCGCGTTATAGTTCGGGGACAGCACTACGCGCGTCAGGAAATAATTGGCGGCGTTATATCCCGCGTTGGCACCGCTCAGGATGAGAAGAAGAAGCGGGACGCAGCTAAAGAGTACGGTTGGAGCGGGAGCATTCTTCCAGCACGTGGGGCGCGCCAGCCATACCAGGGCAGAAAGAATAAGCGCGGCGGTCGAGATGTCGTCTTCCAATATCGTCAGCGAACGCTCAGCTCCGGTCAGATAGAGTAGCGCGGTAATGACCAGACCAGCAAGTGGGAGCAAGCCAAACACCCAGGCATCCCAGGGATGCATTGGGAAGCGGTCAATCGACAGGCAAACGTAACAGCCGAGTAAAGCCAGGCAGGTCAACACATTGATATGCGCCAGCGTCGCCAGTGGAAGTGTGGGAAAGATTACCTGAACTGAGAGGTTGACTGTCATGAACGCGGCCCACGTCAAGCCGAATAGCGCGCCAATTCGCATCCATCTTCCTTTTGCGACGACTAGCAAAACGATCCAGGCCAGCGCATCTACGATGACATGTCCCTGAAAGACCCACTGACCCAGGTAGTATTTGTTCAGCCAGCCCTGCGTGAGAACGCTCTCCAGGCTCAATCCAAGTATGAGTATCAGCCAGAAGAATACCATGAAGCGCGGCGTCCAGATAATGCCCCGCGCTGGTATGTTTCTGCCATCGACGGCCGTGTCAGTCCCCTGATTACCTGCCAAATCAGCATCGGCTAGGACGGCAGACTCAATGGCCTGCTGCTCATGATCCTCGACGAGTGATACCTGTTGTTCTTTTCCCGCATGTTCCGCGCTCATGAAACGTGCTCTCCCGGTACGCTATATCGCCCCTGTCCGTTATCATACACTATGACTACAGAGAGAGCAATCATGCATTACCATACAGGCGGCCAGAGACATGCGGTTCACCTTCAACCCTAGCGGATATCGAAATATTTGCGTTGCAATTGCTCAGGCGAGGTCCCCAGAGCATAGCACGCGCGCATATACCACATGAAGACGACGCTGCGCGCCAGCCCTACCTTCTGGTGCCGCCTCGCCGAGGTAGTGACATAGAGGGGCAGCAGCGTCACCTTCCCGACCTTGCGCAGGCGCGCAATGATCTCCAAATCTTCCATCAGGGCGATATCTGGGAAACCACCCACGGCGCGAAAGCTCTCCGCGCACGCGGCACACGTCTGGTCGCCTGTATAGATGCCCCGCATGCGCGACCGCAGGTTTGTAGTAAAAGCCACCAGGCGGTAGGGCAGTCGCTGGCAATCGAAATGCAAGCGAAACGCGCCGCCCACCACGCCAGGAGCTGCCAGCGCCCGCTCGATGGCGGCGAACGCCCCACCAGGCAGCAGCGTATCGGCGTGAAGGAAGAGAAAGACATCGCCCTCGGCGACCGCCACACCCGCGTTCATCTGCCTGGCTCGCCCTCGTGGAGCGACGATCACCCGCCCGAAACGTTCCGCGATGCCGACTGTCGCGTCGGCGCTGCCGCCATCCACGATCAGCAGTTCGCAATCTACCCCGGCACATAACGCGACGAGCTGCGACAGATGGCGCTCCAACCCCGCCTCTTCGTTTAACACCGGCATGATGATAGAGAAGCGCATAGGCAACACTCCTTCATGACCCTCTCAACATCGAACGATTTGCGATAAAACGCTGCCTGGTAGCCTAGATCGGTATCGACGACGCCATGTGTGGGGCAGTTCCGCGAAAAAAAGACCTGCTCATGTTCGCGGACTTCGTAGCTGGCCGGGACAATCTCGCCACAGGCGGAACAAATACTGCGCGTCTGTTTGAGAGCTTCAACCAAGTTGGTACTCCTTGTGTGATTCCCACCGAAGATGAAACGAGAACGACGTGTTTACCTCTGTTGAATACTACGAGTACTGAGTGTATTGGATTACGGGTGTGAGCATAAAGCCTCTCGAATTGGTTTTGCAGGAAACTTGGCTTGTTCTTTGTAATAGGGGTCAGGTTGAGAGAAGGTTGCCGTTCAAGGCTTGTATCACTTGCTGTCGCAGCACCTGGAGGCTTTTGCTGAACTGCACGGGATAGGGATGTTCGACGCTGAGTGCGCGATACCGCTCGGGCAAGGATGCTATATTTTGTTGGGCGAGTTCGCGTATTTCCGAAAGCGGGGGAAGGCTGCCTGGGATCATCTCGCCGCCGCGCATGACGGGGCGCAGCAGGCGTTGATAGTTGTCGGGGCGAGGTTCCTGGGCAAGCTGGATGATGTCCTCATCCCAGTTGGGATGCCGGTATATTTCCTTTTTTCCAGGCCAGGTTGATTTCGCGCCGGCGATCTTCAGCTTGGGAAACTCATCACCGTTTTCGTCAACGTGCCATACCTCTTTATAGACAGCGCCGAGTGCGCCGCCCTCAATTCCGCGTTCCACCGAGCCTGCGCCGCTGCCCAGGGCTGTCCCCACGCCGAACGAGTCGATAGCCGCGCCAGCATTCAGCATTTGCTCGATCTTCCATTCATCCAGGTCGCCACTTGCCAGGATGCGCACCGATTGCAGGCCGACCTTATCAAGCTGCTCGCGAATGTAGATGCTATCTGCGACAATATCCCCGCTGTCCAGGCGCACCGCCGCGAGGGTATGGCCAAGCGACTCCTGCGAGCGCAAGGCAACCGCGATAGCGGTGTGGATGGCCTGGCGCGTATCGTAGGTATCGAGCAGCAAGGTGTAACGATTGTAGGCATCGGCGATCGCCACGAATGCCTCCTCTTCTGTCGGGAAGAGTTCGATCAGGGCGTGCGGAACGGTGCCGGTAGCCGGCAAACGGTAATCATAGGCCGCGCTGAGCAAGGAGGTGCTGGCGCAACCTCCGATATAGGCCGCACGCGCCACTGTCAGCGGCTCCTGGGCGCGGCGAAAGGCGAACTCTGCCACGCGTCGGGTACGTCCCTGGTTAGCGGCAAAGACGATGCGCGACGCTTTCGTGGCAATCAAGGTCGAGAGATTGATAGCGTTGAGCAGTCCCGCCTCCATCAAGATCGCCTCGCGGAAAGGCGCGGTGACACGCATAAGCGGCTCATTCGGGAAGGCAATCGAGCCTTCCGGCAGCGACAGGATTTCTCCTGTAAAGCGCAGGTTCGCCAGTTCATCCAGAAACGCCGAGTCGTAGTCGCGGATCTGCGCCAGGAAGCGCAGGTCTTCAGGTGTATAATGAAAAGAATGCACGAATTCGAGCGCGTTTTCCAGGCCGGCCACGAGCAAATACGAGCCGCCGAAAGGAGCCGTGCGCGAATACAGGTCAAAGGTGGTCAACCCGTTCCGGTTGGCTCTCCACGAAACAAAAGCCGAGTCGGGATGATACAGATCTGTCATCAATCCGGTATGAATGCCCGGCGCGCGGCGATACATAGGTCCTCCCAAACGTTCTTCGATGGCAATTAGTGTGTAGTGTACCATATCTGTAGGGCCTGTGCGGCGATACAGATAAACGCTCTAAACCTCCTTTCGTATCAATCTATGAGCCAGTTTGCACACAATTTGACATGGCTCGCATCGTTATGATATGTTCTACATTGTTACCTGTACTTTTCCCAAGAGGTAAACTATCCTTTACTGCATTTGAAAGGAGATTCGCTCGACACGTCTGAAGGGTAGCACGACATTACCCTTTCCCCACATTTCACAACTCTTGATTACCGGGGTCATTGTGGACCATCGCGTACTCCGTTCAACTTCAACGAATATGAATATGAACGACTAACGCGACCAGATCAAACGGAGGTACCTACTTTGACGATGAAGCGTGAAATCACTGTGACCGTGAATGGTGAGCAACATCATTCGGAGGTCGAACCAAGAATGCTCTTGGTGCATTATTTACGAGATGTCCTGGACCTCACCGGCACCCATGTAGGTTGCGACACCTCGCAATGCGGCGCATGTACTGTTCTCCTCAACGGCGATTCCATCAAAGCTTGCACCGTGCTGGCAGTACAGGCGGACGGCGGCGAAGTAATGACGATTGAGGGCCTGGCCCCCGAAGGCAGCCTGCACCCAATCCAGGAAGGCTTCTGGGAGAAGCATGGCCTGCAGTGCGGCTTCTGCACCCCAGGCATGATAATGGCCTCGTATCAACTGCTGAAAAACAACCCCAAACCGACCGACGCTGAGATTCGCAAGGGACTCGAAGGCAACATCTGTAGATGCACCGGATACCAGAACATCGTGCGCGCCGTACAGTATGCCGCTGAGAAGATGCGAGCGAGCGAAGAAGCCCCCGTAGGCGCGGGCGAATAGCTATCGAATGGACGCACGATAGCTGAAAGACTCTGCTGTCTTCAGCCGCGTGCGTTGAGAAAGGATACGCAATCACATGGGTATAGCAGCGTCTATTGGCACGTCGATCAAGCGGCGTGAAGACCCTCGATTGATTACCGGCCAGGCAACCTACGTCGATGACATCAAGCTGCACGGCATGTTGCACATGTCGGTTCTTCGCAGCCCCTACGGCCACGCGCGCATCAACAGCATCAACACGAAAGCCGCGCTCAAACATCCTGGTGTGAAAGCGGTCTACACCTCGGCAGACATGCAGGGCATCGGCACAGTTGCCATCGCCGTGCCCCTGGGCGAAATTGCGAATGGTATGGGACTGCATGGCCCGCTGGCCGAGGGAAAGGTGCGCTTCTTCGGCGACCCCGTCGCGGTGGTGATCGCCGATGATCGCTACACCGCCCGCGACGCGCGCGACCTGATCGAAGTGGATTACGAGCCACTGCCCGCCGCTATCGACATCGAAAAGGCGATGGAACCCGGCGCGCCCCTGCTCTACGAGCAATTTGGCACTAACGTGGCTTTCAGCATGAAACCACCCACCGATGATATCGACAAGGTCTTTGCCGATACCGTGGCGAATGGCGGCATCGTCCTGAAGCAGCGCATGTACAACCAGCGACTCGCGCCGAACTCGATGGAGACGCGCGGCGTGGTGGCCGACTACAACAAGGCCAGCAAGAACCTTACCGTCTGGTGTTCTTCGCAGAACCCACACATCCTGCGCAACATCCTGGCGGCACTCATCGGACATCCCACTCACCAGGTGCGCGTCATCGTTCCTGAAGTCGGCGGTGGCTTCGGCAGCAAGATCGACATCTACCCCGAAGAAATGATCGCAGCCGTTGCTTCCAGGAAGCTCGGACACCCGGTGAAATGGGTCGAAGACCGCAGCGAGAACATCGCCGTCACTGTGCATGGACGCGACCAGGTGGACTACGTCGAGGTCGCCGCCACGCGAGACGGCAAGATCACCGGATTGAAGGTGCATGGCATCTCCGACCTGGGAGCCTACTGCCAGCTCTTCACCGACGTGATTATGATCGCCTTCGGCTTCCCTGTTTCCTGCGGTGCCTATGATATTCCGGCCATTCACCTCAGCGCCGATATCGTCTTCACCAATAAGGCTCCAACCGACGCCTATCGCGGCGCTGGCCGCCCGGAAGCGACCTACATCACTGAGCGCATGATCGACCTGATCGCGCGCGAGTTGGGCAAGGACCCGACAGAAGTTCGCCGCCTGAACTTCATCCAGCCCAACCAGTTCCCGTACAAATCGGCGGCTGGCGCTGTCTACGATTCCGGCGACTACGAGAAAGCGCTGGATAAGGCGCTCAGCCTCTCAAACTACCACCATTTGCGCGAGCAGCAGAAGCAGAAGCGCGCAGAAGGCAAGCTGATGGGCATCGGCGTCTCCTCCTACATCGAAATCTGCGGCTTCGGCCCTAAGGGTTCAGCGCCTATAGGTCTCTACGAAAGCGCGCGAATGCGCGTCGAACAGACCGGCACAGTGATGGTCTACACCGGCTCTTCACCGCACGGCCAGGGTGAAGAAACGACGTTCGCGCAGATCGTGGCGGACGAGTTCAGCATCCCTGTCGAGCAGATTATGATTATGCACGGCGATACCGACTCGACCCCCGAAGGGCGCGGCACCTACGGCAGTCGCACGACCGCCGTCGGCGGCTCGGCAGTCTTCACTGCTGCGGAACGGCTGAAGGACAAGATGAAACAGATCGCTTCCTTCATGCTGGAGGCCAGCCCCTCCGACGTCACACTGGAAGACGGCAAATTCTTTGTGGCCGGTTCGCCACAGAAGTCTGTCTCCTTCGAAGATGTTGCGGGAACAGCCAACACCTCGAATACGCTGCATCCCAGCATCGAGCCTGGCCTGGAAACAACCGTTTTCTGGGAGCCGGATTCTTGCACCTTCCCTTTCGGCACGCACATCAGCGTGGTCGAAATCGACAAAGAGACCGGCAACGTCGAACTCAAGCACATGTACGCGGTCGATGACTGCGGACGCCAGCTCAACCCCATGATCGTCGAGGGCCAGGTTCACGGCGGTCTCGCACAGGGCATCGGCCAGGCTTTGTGGGAAGGCGTCGTGTATGGCGACGACGGCCAGCTTCTGACCGGCTCCCTCATGGATTACGCGATGCCGATGGCCGCTGAGCTGCCGCACTTCGTGCTTGGTTCCACCGTCACACTCACAACGGTCAACCCGCTTGGCGTCAAGGGCGTCGGTGAGGCCGGTACGATTGGCTCGACCCCGGCGGTAGCCAACGCAGTGGCCGACGCACTCGGCGTGGCACATGTCGATATGCCGTTCACCTCCGAGAAGATTTGGAACATCATCCACTCGAAGTAACGGAGAAGGAGAAACCAGTATGTCAGTTCCAGCAGTCTTCGACTACCATGTCGCGCATTCGGTTGATGAAGCCATTGCGCTCATGCAGCAATACGGCGACGAAGCGAAGTACCTGGCGGGCGGGCATAGCCTCATCCCGACGATGAAGTTGCGCCTGGCGCAGCCAACCCACCTGATTGATCTTGGCCGCATCCATGGACTGTCCTATATCCATGACGATGCCGACCATATCGCCATCGGCGCGATGACCACCTACACAACGCTTGAGAAATCCAGTGTTGTCCGGCACAACTTCCCGCTCTTCGTTGATGGCATCCCGCTGATCGGCGACCAGCAGGTACGCAATCGCGGCACCATCGGAGGCAGCGTGGCGCACTCCGACCCGGCAGCCGATATGCCGGGCATGGTGATGGCTCTGAAAGCCACGGTGCATGTGAAAGGTCCGAACGGCGGGCGAACCATTCACGCCGATGACTTCTTCCAGGACCTCTTCCAGACAGCATTGGAACCCGGTGAAGTCATTACGCAGCTCACCTTCGCAAAACGAGCCGCGCATACCGGTAGCGCCTATGAGAAGCTGGCGAACAAAGCCTCCCATTACGCGGTAGTCGGCTGCGCGGCAGTCGTTCACCTGGATAGCAGCGGTGCGTGCGCATCGGCCAGCATCGTCATCACCGGCGCGTCGGTCAAATCCTCCCGCGCCAGCGCCATCGAGGCCGCTCTCGTCGGCAAAAAGCTGGACGAGGCTACCATCGCAGACGCGGCCAGTCACGCTGCCGACGGTCTGGAGATCGTCTCGGACATTCACGGCTCGCAAGCCTACCGGGCGCAAATGGCGACGGTGATGGCGAAACGCGCCATCGCGCGAGCCGCAGAGCGCGCGTAATCGAAAGTAGGGGCGACCTCAATGGTCGCCCCTACGGGTAAGGAGCTTACCTCTATGCTGCGACGCATCCTGGCGGCAAGCCGCTACCTGGTCGTCATCGCCGTACTCGGTTCCTTCCTGGCTTTCGTCACCATCATCATCTACGGCGGCGCGACTGTCATCGGCATCATCGCAGAAGTCATTACGCACCCACAGTTCACCGCGAATGGCAGCAAACACCTGGCCGTCGAATGCATCGAAATCATTGACCTGTTCCTTCTTGGAACCGTCCTCTACATCATCGCGCTCGGCCTTTACGAACTCTTCATTAGCAGCCTCGCCATGCCATCCTGGCTGGAAATCTCCTCGCTGGATGATCTCAAATCGAAACTTATCGGCGTTGTGGTCGTCCTGCTGGTCGTCACGTTTCTGGGAAGTGTCGTAACATGGGACGGGAGTAACACCATACTATCGCTCGGCATCGCCGTGGGAGTGGTTTTGTTCGCACTCGGCTTTTATTTCAATATCGGTTTCCCATCGAAACACAAATCACCGGCGACTGAAGACAAGAAGGAGCAACCAGAATGATTAAGCCATACACCGCTGTTGGCCTTATTCCCACGGTGCGCGGCATCCGCACACGCGCCGACATCAAGATCAACCTCGAACATCTCGCGCATCTCGTCAAGGCGGCCTCGTGGCTCTCCAGCCTGGATCTGCCTGTGCGGCTGATAGCCTTCCCCGAGGGCGCGCTGCAAGCTTTCAACGACGAGGTGCTCGACCTCGATCATGTCACCTTTGCGCGCGAGTGCGCCATCGATATCCCAGGGGAAGAGACCGAAGAATTGGGGAAACTCGCTCGCACCTACAACGCATACATTATGGCGCAGGCCAAAGCGCGCCACCCTGAGATCAAAGATCGCTTCTTCAACGTGGGTTTTATCCTCGACCCAGAGGGCAACATCATTCTAAAGCACTACAAAGTTTCTCCGCTCTTTCCCGTCGAGCATTCGGTCTGCCCGCACGACATCTACGACTGGTGGATCGAACGTTACGGAAGGAACCTGGACGCCTTCTGGCCGGTGGTTGATACGGAGATCGGTCGCCTGGGCATCATGATGGCAAACGAAGGGTCGTATCCTGAAAACGCGCGGGCGCTGGCCATGAACGGCGCGGAGGTGGTCTATCGCGCCTCGTATCCCCACCCGGCTACCGGCAACGATATCTTCGAAATCCAAAGTCGCGCTCGCGCTCTCGACAACAATATGTATCTCGTCGCCCCCAACATGGGTACCTACTACCTCTTCCCGGAGGAGACGACACCCATCGATACCTTCGGCGGGCGCTCGTTCATCATCAACTACAAGGGGCAGATTGTCGGCAAGCAGGATTACGGGGCGGGTTCCACCTACGTCGGCGGCGTGATCGACATCGAAGCGCTGCGCGACCACCGCGCCCGCGCCCAGTGGGACAACTGGATGAAGGACCTGCGCACCGAACTCTACCAGATGCTCTACGAACAGCCCATCTATCCCAAGAACCTCTACCTCGACCGCGAACCGATGAAGCACGCCGAGTACCGCGAGCAGGTCATCCAGAAGCAGATAGAGTTGATGCACGAACGTGGGATATGGGTCAAGCCAGAGCGATAATGGTGCAGTATAGAAAGCGTTATAGCTCGATATCGGCGACGGACTCTCGAATCCAGGTTGGACGATATGGGTAGCGCTCCACCTGGTCGCGCGCCGTGACGCCGGTCAGCACCAGGATGGTGCGCAGGCCGCTCTCGGTACCCGCGACCATATCAGTGTCCATGCGATCGCCGATAATCGCGGAATCCTCCGAATGAGCGCCGATCTGTCGCAAGGCAGTGCGCATCATGAGCGGGTTCGGCTTTCCGACGAAATAGGGTCGGATGCCTGTTGCGGCTCTGATAAGCTCGGCAACAGCCCCGGTTCCAGGCACGATGCCGCCTTCACCCGGTCCCATGACGTCGGGATTGGTGGCGATGAACCGCGCACCCGCCTTTACGAAGCGTATGGCGCTCGTAATGCGCTCGAAGCTGTAGGTGGTGGTTTCGCCCAGCACCACGTATTCCGGCTGCTGGTCGGTCAAAATATAGCCAATATCATGCAGGGCGGTCGTCAGCCCCGACTCGCCAACGGCAAAGGCGCTTCCTCCGGGTCGCTGGGCGTGCAAAAACTGCGCGGTCGCCAGGGCAGAGGTGAAGATGGCCTCGGCGGGTACGTGCAACCCAAGCGATGCCAGGCGCGCTTGCAGGTCGCGCGGCGTATACATTGAGTTATTGGTAAAGATAAGGAAGGGAATACCCAGCTCGCGCAATCGCTGCACGAACGAGTCAGCCCCAGGAATGAGCGTCACACCGCGCACCAGCACCCCATCCATATCGATTAAGTAATTCTTAATGCCTTCCAATGCTGTTTCCCCAGTCTTAATGTCTCTACCGACTCTCAATGAGAAGAAAATGCCGCCTGTAGTGTAGCACATCAGCGATTCGCATTGCAATTGGCGATTCCCCCGGTAACGCCAATATAAAAAGAGCAGCCCTGGATTTAAAATCGACCACATCTCCTCTTGTATCAAAATAGCAGAATTGGACAATAAATGTTGACAGGACAGATGAATCCAGGTACAATCCGGAAGAAAATTCTGCAATTAGGAGCCTCACCCATGCCAGGTAAAGTCACACTCACCGTCGTCGTAGGATCCACCAAAGGAGATGAATTTGTCTTTCGCGAACACGATACTTGCCTGTGCGGTCGCCAGGAAAATAACCGTGTATACCTGCCCGGTGATGAATTGATCTCGCGCCATCACTGTATTCTGGAAATCGTTCCGCCGAACGTGAGCATTCGTGATCTTGGCAGTAAGAACGGGATATATATCGACGGGAAGAAATACGGCGGGCGAGCTGATAATGAATCTCCAGAAGAGGGTTCCAGGCGCGAATATCCAACGGTTAGCCTGCAACATGGGAGCAAAGTCGGGATAGGAAAAACCTTGCTGCATGTCTCAATTGAGGTTCCAAAGAAAGAAAGCAAGAAGCTCAGGTGCCAGCAGTGTAAGAAAGAGGTAGCTGTCGAGGTGGATGCAGAGCGACAGGGCATCTTTCTCTGTGCTGCTTGTCGTCGATCCGCCCTGTCCGATCCAAAAATACTCTTCGACCAGGAGCAAAAAAGCACTCCTGAAATTATTCCAGGCTATCGATTGCTGAATGAGTTGGGAAGGGGCGGAATGGGTGTCGTTTACCTGGTACAGAATATGACGAGCAAACGCCTGGCGGCTCTCAAGATCATGCTTCCCCACCTGGCTGTAAATGAAGTAGCACAACTCAAGTTCCTGCGAGAAATCGAAACGACGCGGGCGTTACAACACCGGCATATTGTTACCTTCATCGAGGGAGGCATTCAGAAAGGCGCTTTCTATTTCTTGCTGGAATATTGCGATGCAGGCAATCTCTACGACCTCCTGAAGCGCCGAGGTGGCAAATTATCACTAAACGAAGCAGGCCCTATCATGCTTCAGGCATTGCAAGGGCTGGCTTCAGCGCACAAGCAGGGATTTATCCACCGCGACCTCAAGCCTCAGAATATCCTGTTATCCGGCCAGGAAGGACGATTGACGGCAAAAATAGGAGACATGGGCTTGGCAAAAAGCTTCGAAGAAGCAGGCTTCAGCGGTATGACTGTGACCAGCGATGGCTTTGTAGGCTCGCTCCCGTATATCCCCAGAGAGCAAATCATCAATTACAAGTATGTCAAACCGGTCAGCGACGTCTGGGCTATAGGCGCGACCTTTTACTATCTCCTAACCGGCCAGCTACCACGTATGAAACAGCAGGGAGAAGATACCATCAATATGATATTGTATGGCCAGAGTATTCCCATACGCCAGCGCAATCCATCCATTCCTCCACCAGTAGCAGCAATCATCGACCGCTCGCTTGAAAGCGAAGCTTCAGACCGTTACCAGAATGCCGGAGAAATGTACGCGGAACTGGCAAAGGTTCTGTAAACAGCAGTACAGAAGGCATAAAGCTGGGATGAGTAATGGTATTTCCTCAGTATACCATCAGCCGGAATAAAGTCTAATGCGCAAAGCGGTTACATTCCCCTAAACTTATCAAGCTGGCTTTGGGTTTGCCTCCTCGCGTTGAGCGCAAGCGTATAATCTGGTTGAATGCTCAATGCCACATCGAAGGCGTCCAAAGCGTCTTTGTTTTGTTGAATTTGACTGAGCAGGTTGCCTTTGTTGTAGTGTGCCTGCTGCAGCCTGGGATTGAGTCTGATGGCACAATCAAAGGCTGCCAGTCCTTCTTTAGTTTCCCCACTATTTTTCAACGCTATTCCCAGAATCGTATATATTTCTGCATCTTCGAGTCGTGAATCGGGATTATCGACCAGTGTAGTAACACTAAGTTTAGTATAGGGATTGAGACCAATAGCCCGTTTATAAGCATATACCGCTTCAGAATATCGTCCGAGTTCATCATACTCCTCGCCGAGATAGCGATATGCTGTTTTATGGTTTGCATCAATCTGGACGACCTGCTCATATGCCTCTGCCGCCTCCAAATGACTTCCTAGTTCAGCGAGAGCGATTCCTTTGTGCAAGTGTGCTTTGATATGGTGGGAATCGCGGTCAAGTGCCTGGTTGAATGAGGCAATTGCCTCCTGGTATTTTTTGAGCTTGCACTGCGCCAGGCCCACATTCACATAGGCATCAGCAAAATGAGGAATCATCCTGATGACTCGCTGGTAAGCTGAGATGGCTTCTTGATACTTTGTTTGTTCATAAAACTCATTGCCCAGGATGTACCATTCAGTGAATGATTTCGGCTGCGATGGCAGACGCACCGCTCCTGGCCCATGTCGCAATATCTCGACGAAGGCTAATACATTCTCGTGGCGATCTTCGCGATCTTTCGCCAGGGCTTTTAGGATGGCGTCGCTCATATAAACAGGCAACCGGGGGTTTATCTCTTTTGGAGCCTTTGGTGCAACTTGCTTATGCTGATAGGCCCACACAACCAGCGCGTGTCCGGGAAGCACTGTATCAACCTTGAACGGGCGCTGCCCGGTAAGTAGCTCATAAGCGATGCACCCCAGCGCGTACTGGTCGCTTTTGACGCTTACATCCCCATCAAACTGCTCAGGAGCCATATAGTCATAGGTACCGCCTTTGTCAATTCTTCTGGTTTTCGCCAATGGTAAGAACGCTGCTAGACCAAAATCGGCGAGCAATGCATCACCTCGCGCATTTAAGAGAATATTTTCTGGTTTGAGATCACGATGCACCACCGGCTCTCTTTGTTGGTAGGGTTGATGAGCATAGTGAAGCGCCTGACCGATCTGCCAGAGCATGTTGAGTGCCTGCTCCATCGGTAACTGCTGATCGAGTTTTTTGCGTAATGACCCACCAGGAGCGAACTCCATCACCATATATAGCAAGCCTTGCTGATGGTCAGAATCGCTGATTGCTTCTCCTGCATCAAGGATCGGTAAAATATAAGGATGTTTCAGAAATCTCAAAAGTCTGGCTTCTGCAATAATCTGGTTGCGTTTACTTGATGTGTTTTGTACACGAGAGACTTTGATCGCTGCAGTATCACCGAAAAGCATATGCTCTCCTTCGTATACATCCCCATAACCACCGCCGTCGATCCACCTGATGACACGATAGTTTCCCAGCTGCTTCCCAATTAGACGCTCTTTATCCGGCATCCTTCACCTCTACTCTCGTCAGACATTGCCGCATCATACATTTCCTCACTTGACCTGCTCTTTCACGCCAATCAGGTTTTTCTTCACCAACGGATACCATCTATAACGTTCTCGCCAGTGCAGTGCTAAGGTTTCGTCAAGCTGATGAGCCATTTCGAGGAATCCTCGCTCATGTTCTTGATAAGCTTCTTCTAATGCTAAAGGTAAGCCGATGAAAAACTCTTGCGAAATAAATCTCGATCCGGCCAGTTTCTTAAAGGACTCATCAAACCAGAATACCAGGATTGATAGGCAAAGCTCAGCATCGCGGGAAACCATTATCTTCTTAAACGTTTGCCAATATGCCGACCAGAACGGATCGTATGATTGGAAATTTCGCTGGGATTCCTGGTAGAAACTTGTTAATTGTCTGACATGCAATTCTAGAGCTTTCTTTTTCTCGAATAGTCTGGCGACCTCCACTTCATACGCCTGCCTCAAGGCATCCTGCTTAGCCTCTTCCTCCGACTTCTGATTGTCCTTATCTCCTGAAATAAGCTTCTTAGCTACGTGAATTATCGCTACGCCAACTGCTCCGGCTGATTGAACAATGCTCCTTTTTTGCGCGAAATACTTATCCACATTCCGGTACCACAGATAGCGCGATTGGTTCGCCTCTTGTTTAAACTTACTAATCCCCTCGGTGTAACGGGATTCTCCCTGTAATTTTTCCAATCTATCAGATAGTTGGATGAAAAACTCATGTACGACATACGATTGCTGAAATGCGCCAGGGTCGGCAAGAAACCAGCAGTCCAGGACCTGGGCAAACTTGTAGGCAGTGGATTTTTGCTCAAGTGTATGGGCCGCGACATCCCAGTAGATCTGCCAGAAAACAGCAGCATAATCATGATTGCGCGTAAAAAGCGCTTTTACCAGGTTGATATGAGCCTTTTGGTCGAATTGAGGCTGGTGAAAGTTGCAGATGATACACTCTTTGACGACCGAGCGATATTCTGCAGGCAAGAACATCTTCACCTGCTCATATAAACGATCCGCCTGCCTTTTATCCAGTCGCCCATCAATGAGCGCGAGTATATCCGAAAGAGTCGTTTTGACCTCATCCTTCAATAATCGATGATTTTTGTATCTCCGATAAATTTCGCTATCAGCGGCGGAAAATTGACCAAATGTGAAAGTTGTGAGAAATTCAGCGACCAATTCGTCTTCCACCTTCTTAGATAAAGGAGCCTGAAGAGAAAGCCTGAGTATCCTGGACGCATGGGTCTTGGCATGCCATTCGTCTGCGAATTGTTCTTGCAACTGGTGCAATCCGCGTTCTAGCAAAAATTCCATGCCATACCGGTAGTTCTGTGCGTGCTTGAGCCATCGTTCGATGATCTCAATACCCTCCTGGAGAGAAGTAACGAAAGAGATATCTGACAAAATTTCGTAGAGCAGAAAGCTACCTCGTAGTTTCTGGTCGTTCCTGCCAATAACGACATCGCGGAATGCCTCTCGTTGGTCAAGGTCGCGCTCGCAGATAAAACTATAGTAATATTGCTCCAGACATTCTGGCGGTAAATCAGCGCGATTCGCAATAGCAAGCCGCATCCAGTCTTGCTCATACCCTTTCATCGCTTCATTGCACATCGCATCTAAGAGAGCCTTTGCGCGATCACGTTGTAGTTCCTGGTTCCAGAATTGATCGACTACTCGCAAGCTATATATAAGCAATGACTGGCTATGGTCCCCTGGAGTGATAAATCTTCCCAGCGATAACCACAACCTGCGCGTTTGCTCTAGATGTGATGCTTTTAATTGCATAACCAGCTTATTGAGATATTCAGGCTGGTTGATAGCCGCTTTCAGCGTATTCAGATCAAAACCACGCCTCATCGGAAGCAGTTGATCCTCCAGGCTTTGACTATTCTCTCTTGTAACAGCTTCTAGATAATATCGTAACTCACGCTCCAGTGTCTGTTGATCCTGACCCTGATCCTGGTTCAATCGATTTGCATTGTATTGCACGTGTAGAGTCGGTGGCAATACGCCACCTCCGTCATTCTGTCCTTCCTGAATCCGCTTATCCTCGCCAGCATGTACCACGTCTGGTACTTCACTACCCAGGGGTGTTATCGGCTTCTCATTGCCGCCGATCTTCGCCATAGGAGCATCGAGTTTGCGAAGAAGCACCCGTACTCGCTCGAGAGCTTTTCTGAGTTTTGTAGATGAACCCTGCTGGTTTTCAGCCTGGGTTAGTATTTCTTCTAGACGATCCAGCTCCCTCACGTCGCTTTCTCGCGGTTGCTCAAATGAGTCGAGGGCGGTTTCGAGTGCTTGCAGCTCTTCGGAGGCTAATGGTGCATCACTTCGCGGCTCGTGAAATGCGGCGTAGAGAGAAATCATGTCAAGTTGTTCGTCAATGGCGGTAGGGGTATGAAAACGCCCTACATAGTCTCTGAACAAGGTCAGAAGCGTCGCGTACTGATCTGGCTGCGCTGCCCTGGCTATGCGGCGGGCGTAAGGCAAATCCTGCACCTCACCAGTTGTACCGCTGCCTGCATTCAACACAAAGTATGCCTGTGAAGACCCCTGAAACTGCTCGAGTGTCGTCCCCGTAATCAGGTAGTGGCATACGACAGGGTCATGGTGATAGGTGGCAAAACTCAACAGCGGGCGATAATCCGGGGGGAGCAAGGTGCTTACTGCTGCTATCCACCAGGCTACGTTCTCCGTCGTATCGAGAATGACTACACGGCGAAACGTTTTTGCGCTGTGAATGATCGCGCATAACAATTTATACAGATGTTCGCGTCGCTCTCCTTGTGCGAGAAAATCCCACACGCCTTCAGTCTCGATCTTCGATCCTACTTCCACGTCAGTCATGGATACTGGCGGCAATGAGTCGATATCCGGGCGTGTTACTGGGTCCTCGCGTTGCCAGAACAAGCTCTGCCAGTAGAAAATCGGTGGGAGTTTCGTGAATTCTTTCGGTTCTATCACCAGCGAATGCGCGAAAAAATTTCCTGGGCGATTTTCGCTATCACTACCGCATGATTGGCTGCATAACAGATAACCCCTGTCCGGCCCCTCATAGGAATAACGCAATGCCACCGGGTGGGCCTCAATATCTCGTGGTTGAAGCGATGGAGGAATATGTGTAATCGATCAATGGAAAAAGAGCATGTTCAAGTTCAGGAGTGAAGCCGACCGACCTGGCTTTCGTGCCAAAGCCATTATGTCCCGTCGCCTCATTCCTGTAGGAGGTATAGTAATGCTGCAAGAAAGGCTTTGTCACAACCCTTTCCTCTCATTAATTAGATTCAATTGCCTGAGGAGCCACAAAAACGGGTCTTCTACGCGCAGCGGGCTGATGGTGGTCAGCTGGTCATTCGCATCTGGCTGGTTACCAAGCGCGGATACGCCAAAGAAGTTGAAATGCTCAAAGCCGCGACGAACACCAATCATAAACGAAGGATTTATCCACCCGGCCAGGTAATCCGAGATTTCAGTATTAACGGACTGCACATCATCGTAATTCAGCACGCCTGGATGATTGCTGGGTCGCCCCAGGGCAGAAACGCGGTCAAGTATTGGCTTCAGCGTATCAACTTTCGAGAGCGTGAACGCAATAGGTACTTTCACCTTCTGCGTCGCTCCTAGCCGTTGTTCCCGTTCGAAAAGATCACGGAGGTTATTAATAATATACTCTGGAGAGGCATCAGGATCTTCTAGTGGAAGATTTGCCGAAGCCATTCTATGATCGAAGCGCACGGATGGAATCTGTAGGGGATCAAGCAAGAAAATGATGCCATCGGCGTAACAGATATAGCGGTTATAGACAGACATTTTCGAAAGAGACTTCATATCCTCACCGGCGGCATCGAAAAAGCTGACATTGAGCGCACGCAGACGCGAGTCATCTCCGAATGTGAAGCGGAACATCAATGGAGACCGCACTGATGCATCGAGGGCAGCGGGTCGATTAGGCGCGAGTAGCTTTTTGTGGATGAAGAGGGGTGTATAAAAGTCGTTTTTCCAGCGCCTGTTTGTCTCGTCACCGATCATACGCACATGGATGTCAAAGTTTAGCGCAACCTCGTTTTGAAGGCGTGCAATCAGGGACGCGATATAATGCGTTTTGCCTGTAGCACGCCCGCCTATGATAGCAATAATGCGATGGTCGAGCTGCCCAACATCCTGAGAGAGTTCTTGATGGCAGAATGGGCAAATGCGCGTAGTACTCATCACTCCACATGCATCGCAAGAGACTCCTCCGCGTCGCCCCAAAGCACGCTTGCTGGGCACGAGAACTCGCCCCATCGGTGTTGGACCATAACCACGTGCGCTTGCGAAGTCGGCATCAGGAGCCATCCCTCTGCACTCGCTATTCAGGCAGCGAAAACGCATCTCCTGTGATGGGAATTGCCGAAAGCAGAATGGGCAAGTTACTACCATTAGCTCAGTCTCAACTTATTTTTCTCAGGATTGATTATCTCTATCCAGTCATACATTGTGTCGTCTTCCAGAAACAGTCTTACAAATGTTTCAGATTGATACGTTCGTTCTGGGAGATTAATATCAACTTCATTTCGCTTCACGAGTTTCGGTTCAATAGCCTGGATCAGCTCTCCATCACTCTTTGAAAAGGGTAATTTGCCCCGTTTGCCCACCAATCGCATTTGAGGCAGGCTAGCAGACCTGTTCGTCGTAATGTGCAGCGTCCGCTTCTTGCTTAGAAGACCGGCCTGTCTCACCTCGTATCGTAATTTCAATAGGCTGGCCTGGCGTACTTTGTCGCGGAACCCTTCAGAGTGGGTTTGTGTGCCATTCTCGGTGATAATGGCTGAGATAATGACATAGAATTCCTGGTCAGCAGCCCCTTGCAAGTCAAAGAATCCCTCTCCCGGCTTTTCATAACGCGCTCTGCTCACGTTATTCTTCATAGCATTGGGATCATTGGGAGGGAAATCCTCTAAACCGTAGGCAACCTCGACTTCATTGCAGTTTGCCGGCCATTTCCAGCGAAAACGTATCCTATCACCCAGATTCTGGTACTCGACTTTCGTAATGGATTCCATACAGATATGCGGCTGCGAGACCCCCACATAGGCCATGCCCTGGTAGAGAATCACCGGCGTGTAGTATGCAATACCTGCACTTGCCCACCGTTCAACTATCGGCACCGGGTGAGGCCCCAACTTTTCCCCATGTAAAATTAAATCCTCCTGCGGAATCACTTTTCCGACTGGCAAGGAGAACTGCTTGTCGGTCTTCATGATGACGACGTTGCCCTTGTCCGGTCGCTGCCAGTGAATTGTCACTTCAAAACCTGGATCCAATGGCTTATGTGCTATGTCAAGCTTTTGAATGATGCGGGGCGGTGTATCAGGTGTCGCGCTGGCATACTGCGCGGGAGAGAGAAGAAGCTGTCCGTCCTGGTCCTTGAACTGGCAGAACAGGGCATAGTGGTATACCTGTCCGTTTTGTACGTTCCTGTCTGACAGGCTTTTCTGAGTTGGAAGGTACTCACCTATACGCACTCCATCGCTGATAGAGGCTGGTGGCGATTGCTCTTTTCTCACGACAAGGATAGAGTGGACATTCGAAGGTGTTTCCCACCTCAACTCGACCAGTTGATTATCTACCCGCGTCGTTACCTGGGAAACACTCTGTGTCACCATTACAGGCCGCGAGAGCACCGCCCCGTACTTTGATCGCACATTACTATATCCACTATAGACGGCGTAATAGAGTGGGACGCCAACAGGCGAAGCAGCGGTATCGTTATAGGTACAGGCTTCAAGGTGATCGGGCAACTCCTGGCCATCAGTGAGAGAGGTGGGTGGAGCGTGGCTTTTGCGTACAATGGCATAATATACGTCGGGAGTCGAGGAGGGCCGCCATGATAAGTTCACCACCGTCTGCTGCGCACCTTGTATCACCTTTGCCTGTAAGTTTGCAGGCGGTGCGGGTGGGATACGCAATTTATCCAGGTCCGGCAGGTCTTTGCAAATATCCTCAATCTCCCTGGCACGGCGGATACGATCATCCGGGTTAAGGGTGTGCATGGTCTTTTGCAAGCTCTGAGCCATCAATTCCGCCTTGTGAATATTCTCAAGAATCGTGCGACGGTGTACTGCTGCATCTGGCACGACAGCGGAATGCTGGTCGAGATACAGTTTCGCCGCATGATAGCGCTTTTCGCTCATCAGCGACCAGAGCTGCTCTCCCTTCGCCCGCACGGTCTGTTCCTGCTGCTGCTCGCGTTGTTGCAAGCGCGCCTTATACTCTTGAATGCGCTGGAAGCGACTATCCGGGTTCTTCGGATTCCATACCTCTTCGACTGTTCTTAAAATCTCTTGCGCCTTCCCAAATTCTCCAGCATCAAAAAGGCGTTTCAACTCATCTAACCGCTGATCGACCATGTAGCGATTACCCACGGCGAAGCCGCAATGGTCACATACACGATCTTCTCCTGAGACTTGCTGGCCGCAGTTAGGACAATCGGTATATAACTCTGCCCCACACTCCGCGCACAACTTTCTCTCCCTGTCGTTTAAATGATTGCATTTCCGACATCGAACTCTCGCTTCAATCGATGTTGGCGCTAGAAACCACTTGCGGAGCCGTGCGTGCTCCATGAGTCGCGCGTAGGCTTCTTCGCGTTCCCAGCCAATTCGCTGCGCGTTTTCAAGAAACAGGTTGACCTGCCCGCTGTGTAATTCTTTACTACTGACACGACTCATGATCGTATCGAGGTCGGCGAGAAGACGATCCAGGGAAACCCGGCGCAAGCTCTCGTCATACTGTTTGCGCGTATCCTCGGATTGGAAAATCAACTTCGCCAACCCTGCCAGTTCCACCAGCGCTTTCACTTCTGGTGTTTTGGGCGATCGTTGTACCTCTCTCTTATACAATTCTTCTGCAGCCCGAACAAGTTCCTGTGAAGCTGTCACATCAGGTAGAGCCAGCATGTCATACAACGACGGCTTACTGACTATGTTCAACAGATTTGCAATGTTTCTGGCAATCGCGGCATCTAAAGCCTGCTTATTATCAGCGCCGGGTGAAGAGGAATGGGCAAATGGCACTTTGATCTGTTTTTTTATCTGCTCGACTGAATAGATATCCTGAAAATCAGAGATGAACTTCTCTTGCTCTGATTCCTCAATCGAGGTTTTCGCGTTGATGAAGGCCAGTTGAGTTTCAAATTCGGCGGCTTTCGCCTTTCGTCCGGCTGCTGCCAGCAAGCGGGCTTCTCTGGCCTCTTCCTGACGAAACGTCTCATCCATCATTACTGCCAGAATTTCAGGGATAAGCTTTAAATGCTGTTCGGCGACCAGTGCTTTTTGGCCCACGCTCATCTGCAAGCGGCTCCACTCGTTCTGCTTCTCATGGAGCAGGCTTTTGAAATGCTCTTCACTCCATGCGTCGTCTGGGTTCAATCCTAGTAGCAGGAAAAAGTTCGGACGTGATGGATGAGTATTTGCATTCGCATTGGTCATTGCATTTCTCGCTTTATTCCTTTGTCGCCAGTTCCCTTTAGCCAGCTTGTAGTTCTCGCATCGCTTGTCCTGCGCGCCGTTCGCCACCCGATCCCGTCAGCTCGCGCGCGATTGTGGTAAAAGTTTCTACCAATCTATCAAGATCGGTAAAGAAACTCTGCTCCGGCGATGAAGCAATCTGGTTGAGAAACTCGCGGTCCGCTCCGCCGAAGCCAACTGCTATGACCTCGATCCCCGCCTCGTGGCAGCGCCTGGCTTTGATGATGGCGTCGCGCTGGTGTACCCAGCAGCCATCAGCTAATACAATAGCGTAGCATATGCCCGTTACATCCACGAAGCAGTCATAGATTTCATCAAATGGATCAGCTTCATTCCCAAAACCAGTTTTAACACTGGGCAGCTTTTGAATGGCCTCTGTAATCAGCCTGTTGTTTTGCGTCGCGGTCAGCTCCCTATACACGCTATCTGAGAAAGCAATCAGCCCTATCGAGGTAGACGTAAGATCACAGCGGTTGACAAATTGTTCAGCCGCGTGCCGCGCCTGATCGAGAGGTGTACCCTGTTTGGAGCGGCGATGCATGCTGCCTGAGACATCGAATGCCATGTAGACATTCAGATGCTCACGCACCTCCATATCTGTTGGTCGTCCGGCGAAACGAGCGGGAACATCGGGAGGGACCGGGTATACTTCGACTGTTAAAGGTTGGCCACTCGACTGCTCTACTGCTGAGATATTCACGATACCATTCTTATCGTACTCGTATGTGATACCCAGCACAGCGATTTTGCCCAACATTTTAGGGAAGTTGCTAAAAACATATCGACCCAGATATATGCAATGTTGGGGGTCATGGCTTTCCCCTTGCGTGAGAAACACCTCCAGCTTGGTCCGCCCAATGCGGCGCGTGCCAAGCTGATAGGTGCGTATCTGAGCCGAGGGAATGGGGAGATTTTTAGAGATGATGATGCTGTTGAGGTAATGCGAGCGGTCCGCGCTCTCCGCGATCAACCCCAGGCTGTGTGCGATCACATCAGTTGTAGCCTTTCGACCAGCAAGGTGATACATTGGCGAAGGAGCAGGTGACAGCCTGAACATCGTCTCCAACTCCATTGCGGCCTGAATAGCCGACCCTAACCCCACTGCCTCATCTGGATTGATCCCAGCCATCGGGAGCTTGCCGGACATACGTTGAATGTATTGTGTTACCATCGGCATTTTTGTCGATCCGCCGACTGGTAGGACGCCGCTCAGATCACTCCACGAAAGACCTGCTGCCTGGAGTACCTGCTCAGTCAAGAGTTGCGTGCGCTCCATCAAGTCTCTGGTCAGGTCTTCGAATTGCTCTCTGGTGAGCGTATACGTCTTTGAGTGCCCACCAGCCTGCACACTCATGCTGGCATATTGCTTCAATGACAGGCTGCGTTTCAACTTCTCGGACTGCACGCGCAGCGTATTGATATCGTCATGCAGCAATTGTATTTGAAAATCCAGTTCGAATTGCATCTCCAGGAAGTTAAGAATGCGATCATCCCAATCTTTTCCACCCAGGTGATGATCGCCATCGGTTGCCATTACAACCAGTTCTGCCGGAGTCACCGACACCAGAGAGACATCAAAAGTGCCGCCGCCCAGGTCGTATACGAGGAAACGCTGATTTTCTTCCGTGGCGTTTGGCCGCAATCCATAGGCCAACGCTGCCGCTGTCGGTTCGCTGATGATTTTCAGGACATTTAATCCAGCTTTACGCCCGGCCTCCATTGTGGCCATACGTTGAGTGTGGGCGAAGTAGGCCGGAACAGTGATCACAGCGTCTGTCACAGGCTCACCGAAGAAGCGTTCCGCCTGCTGCTTGAGATAAGCAAGTACCAGCGCGGAGAGATCCGTAGCGGTGTAGTCATGGCCGTGAAAGAAGGGAGCGAAATGCGCGTCGTCCATGTTGCGCTTGAAGAAAGCTACCACCTCGGGGTCGCCTGCCTCCTGCTGTTCTTTTGCTTCGTCGCCAACGATAGGCGTCGAACCTCCAAAGTAAATTACTGAAGGAGTGACAGGTGACCCATGTTCATTCGCAATGACCTCGGCCCTTCCCTGGTCGTTAATATACGCTACAACCGAATAGGTTGTGCCGAGATCTATTCCGACAAATCTGCCCACGAGGTCTCTCCTCTAACAATTCACCGAAGCTCGTATGGCCGCTCCTGCATTCGCTTCAGGAAACGACGATGCTGGTAGCGCGAGATCTGGCCTCTTGTAGTTCTTCTTCCGAGATGCCACCTTTGGTTTCGAGCGTAGCCTCAATCACAGCGGCGCTCTTTGGTTCGCGGCCTACCACGTGCAAACGCCCCTGCCGGTCCAGCTCGAACGTCACCTCGATCATGGAGTTTGCCGGTAAGCTCAGAGGTAAAGGCAGCACGACCGTGCCAATCTCGGAGCCATCGGAATAGCGATCCTGCTCAACAACCGTGGTTTTTTCAGTAGTTTCCATGATACGCAGGATAACAGACTCCTGATTTTCCTCATCGGTTCCATAGTTGCCGGTTGTGAGAGCCGGTAAAGAATCGTTGACCAGCACCAGATTCGATATGACCTCGCGCCTGCTTGGTTTCCCGCTATCTTTGATCGCAACGATGCCGAAACTATGACTGGCAACGTTGGTCACAACAGTCTGATGATACCTCTGGACAGAAGCCAGGCGCATCCCCATATCGTTCGCAACCTCCTCCTGTGCGCGTTCAATGATGGATGAGGCAACTCCAGTGATATCTACATCTTCAGCTTCTGACCCGGTCATCTCCCCAATAACCACCTGGATCTTCGAGTCAATGAGCAACTTCTGCCCAAAGATTGCAGCCCCTTTGGCGACTGCCTCATCAGGTTCAAACAGCTTTTGCGGCAAGCCGAACTCTTGCTCCAGCCGCGCTGCGACCTGCGGCATCTTTGTCGAACCACCAACCAGCAGAATCTGGTTGATCTGGTGAAAGCCCTTCTCACGCGCATCGTCCATGGTAAAGCGCGTGAACATCATCGTGCGGTCAAGGAGAGGAGCTGTTAACTCGTTGAACTTGTCAAGTGTGAGTGTGACCGACGCCATCAGGCCGTCATGAGAAACCGGTATTTTCGTTTCATTGCGCGTCGTCAGGGTCTGTTTTGCTTTTTCTGCTCGCTGCCATAAATCTTGCAGTGTCTCCAACGAGTCGGTTGGCTCCTCCATTGAGCCTGTCTCCCGCTTCCACTGCTCAGCCAGGTAGAGTACAATCGCCTCGTCCCAGTTACGCCCGCCCAGGTGATAATCGCCGCCTGTCGCGATTACTGTGATAGCACCGTTTTTGATCTCGATCACTGTAATGTCGAATGTACCCCCGCCGAGGTCAAACACCAACACTACCTGGTCTTGTTCGTTTTGTAATCCATAGGTGATGGCGGCGGCGGTCGGCTCGTTAATTACCTCGCGCACGTTAAAACCGGCGATCTGACCAGCTCGTGCTGTTGCCTCTCGCTCATTGATTCCAAAGTAGGCCGGGCAGGTGATGACCACATCTTTCACCGGGATGTTTAGCTTTTCTTGCGTATCGTTTGCGAGCTTTCGCAAAATGTACGAGGAGACCTCTTCGGCGCTATAGTCCTTGCCATCGTACTGAAAACGCCAATTCGGCTCCCCCATATGGCGCTTAACCATTTCGACCACGTGATCTGGTTCGGTGATGGCCGCGTTCTTTGCCTCCTCGCCTATCACGCGGTTCTCACCATCGAAAAGTACTACGGAGGGCGTGGTGAGCTTATACTCCCTATTTGGAACGACAACTGCTTTACCGTACTCATCAACGTAAGCTATGCAGGAATAGGTCGTGCCAAGATCGATGCCGAAAATAATTTCATCCGGGTTGCTCATTGCTTTTTCCTCTCGATTACTATAGCTATGTCACCTTGATAAGACGTATACTGTACCGGTTTATTCAGAAACAGGAACATATCGATATATTTCTACGATCTCATGGCGCAGAACCATGTCTTCGTAGGCAAATCCTCGGCGCACCCTTCTCGCAATACGCCTGTCAAGGGACGGATCAGGCGTGGGTATCGTTTTCAGGCTGCGCTGCTTATTGGGAAGAAACAAATCCTCTTCAAGAGTAAATGACTCCAGGCCGTTTCGCCGCAGTATTTCCTCGACAGTCTCTTGAAAGACCTTGACGTGCTGCATCAAAAGCCTCACCTGATCTGAGGCCGCCGTAACCTCGTTACTCATTCTTTCCATCAACCTGCCCATATCGTCATAGAGCGAGATCATATCCAGAAAAGCTGGTCGCAAAACGCGAAAATGCAATCCCTCGCGGTGGAGTTGAAGTTCGCGGTGCAAGCTTTCGATCACACGCTCTTTACTCTCATCATATTTCACTTTCGCCTCGAAGTCTCGCCGCAAGTTCTCCATCTCGCCCAACAATGCCCGGATGCCCTGCGATACTGTCATAAATTCGTGCGAACCTTCTACAAATACACGATCTCCCTCGGAATGTTTCTGCTCTGCGCTTTCCCATGTCGGGGCAACTTCCTGAGTGGACAGGATTGCGGAAGGGGGATCTTGTTGCGGATCATCCTGATCTGTCGCTGCCTGGCTCTCTTCCATCTGCATTTCCTGAATATCCTTTAGATTGTAGAATGAAAATCGTTTGTTAGAATGAATTGGTTCAATGATAATCTCTCCGCTTCACACCTGTATCTGATAAGCATCATCATAACAGGATAAGATATATATTCTCAATTTTTGATAGTCGTAGTATATGCAAGATGCGTTCCTATGTCAAGTTTTTTGCCAGAAGTGTTTCTTAGATGCTAAAGCAGTTATACAAGATGAATATTTTTTCATTTAATATGAGATGATATCATACGTCCATTTCAGTATGTAGTACCAGCAGCAGTAATACATGGTTAGATACTTGTTAGTTTTTCGTCTATATATTATACTAGCGATGCATCAGGACGAAGATGAAAAGGGCAATAGAATACCATGACAAAAAAACTGATTAAGCCGTGGCAAACATGCACCTGTCCCATTTGCGGCAAAGACTTCTTTCCAGGCGATTGCGCTATTGTTAACAGCAATAAAGATGTGATACGACCAGCTCAGAAAGGGGTGTTTTCGCGTGCCTTCGTTACGCAGTTGCAAGGGCGCAATCTTGTCCGTCAGGGGGCCATGCGTCTTTGTCCGCATTGTGACAGCCCATTGCCCGATAATATCGAGAGCGCCAAAAGCTATACTATCGCTATTGTCGGCGATCTTACTTCAGGGAAAAGCTTGTATATTACCTCGTGTATCCACCAGTTATTGCAAGATCACGCTTCGCAGATGATCGGTTGTAGCACTATTATTGGGCTAGGAGATACAGATAAACGCTTCTATGAAGAGTATTTTGAGCCTACCTATCTCAAGAGACAGAAATTAGTGCAACCAGGAGCCCCATCAGGTCAACCATATAAGCCTCTCATTTATGAGCTAGTATTTCCAGACAGACCAACCGTCAATCTGTTATTCTATGATGCTTCTGGCGAAGATATTCAGAATACAGCAAATATGAAGCAGTACAGCCATTTCATTTTCAATGCAGCCGCTATCATTTTTCTGGCCGATCCATGGCAAATGCCCAAAATTGTAGATACTCTGCCAAACATCTTAAAACCAAGATATAATACGGCCGGATGCCACCTCGCAAGTGTTGGATCGCGTTATGCGAACGTTTAAACAAAGTGAAAGAATGAACCAGCAGGAAATGGTAAAAACACCCATCGCCATCACAATTTCGAAGTCAGACCTGCTTAAGTATGCTGCTGCTCGTGGGAATCAGGCTGCCTTGTATCTTTACGACAACACCTACTCCAACCAGCTGGATCTCCCCAAATTTCGCGTCATCAGCGAACAGGTAGAGAGATTGCTGCGTGACTGGGGTGACACCCGACTGCTACGATCAAGCAAGCAATTTGAGAATGTCAGCTTTTTCGCCGTTTCGGCGACGGGTTGGAGCCCGGACGACCAGGGAAATTTTCCACCGCTAGAACCAAAGCGCTGCCTCGACCCGTTACTCTGGGCGCTGTGGAAACTCAACGTGATCGATCTTGAAAGATAACCTATGCTAAATGGGAGCAGAGAGTAAAGGCGGTAGGTTCTATGTTTGATCAATTATGGTATACCTGGGCAACAGTGGGGCTGGGAAGCGCCGCAGGATACCAGGTACGTGCTGCCTCTCGTAACCTGCTGGACACTAACAGCGGGCGTTTTCACTCCTTTCGGGGCTATTTGAATTATTACTTGCCGCAAGGCACAGACTCTTATGCAGCGACGACTGAAAAATCGCCAGTATGCCTGGCCTTTATGGATTTTGGTTCTGGAACCGCTCAAGCTCAAGGCGCGGGCAGTAAGCCAAACGCTGTCGCTGTACAGCATGTTACAGACATGCAGCGCAATACCCACGTCATTATGCACAAGGTATATAGAGGGCGTGATGCCTACGGACGCCCAGGGGTCTATTTTGTTCACCTTGTCGACCTGCTTCATGCTACTACCAACGACTTCTCTCCAGGCGATGATATCAAGGTGCCGGGAGATTTTGTTGCTCGGGACGCCATAGACCTGTGGGGATCTTCATTCTGGCGTACCTCGGATGATCCTCCGCCTCCCATCGATAATGTTGGCCTGAATCCGATCAGGAAAACCGAGCTGACCACCGGCACATTTCAAGAATACCAGATTGCAATAACAGAGGTGGCCGAGTTCCTGCCTTTCGTCATTCAGGCGTTTCTCTCAATGAAACCGGAGCAAAAGCTGTATATTGCGGCTCCCAACGAGCAGGTAGCAGCTTTAATCTGGGGATTGACGCACAGCTTGCCGCGCTCGTTGCAAAGGGCGCAGCAATTGACCTTCAGCACGTATGAAAAGGATGTCAGCCAATCAGCCGTTCGCATTGTCGGAACGAGCCATCCAACTGTCCTCTACCAGAACGCTTCTCCACAGGCGCAACAATTGTTGCCTGCCGCCTGCTTCAGTGGCTCTGGCATTGCACTGGGCATTAACTGCTACAGTAACCAGAAGCAACGCGCCCCGCTCGAAACGGATACCGAGAAAGCTAAGAAGCTAAAAAAATACGCTGAAGATGCTTGCAGTATGCTCGTTAAAGGGAAAAAAGAGGAACTCGATGAGTGGCTGAACCTCGCTAGTGAAAGCAATGTCGAAAATACAGACTCGTTCCTGGCCTTTCTCAAAGCCAATCATAAAGATTTTGTCGGATCGGGCTGGACAAAAAGCGAAATCAATGGCCTTCTAGAAAGCCCTCAATTAGCCGCCGGTTCGTTAGGGGGAGTAAATGTCCAGCGCGCCTTCAACGACTTGTGGATCAAAGATGCCCAATGGAGGAAAACCAAAGCCTTACCTGCTCTCCAGGGGCTTCCCTCGCGTTTGCAGTCACTTCCACAAGCCAGCCAGGTGGAAAACAAGATCAAATTGCATAAAGCATACGCTTCGCTTGCCAGGCAAGCCGCTGCGACACTTGCTGAGGTGGTACTCCTCAAGGAGCAGGAGGCTACTTACCAGGCGATGCAGGAGCTGATGCTGGTCTGCGCTCCACCAAAAGCTGATCCGGACCCCTGGCACTTTCTGCTGGAGTACCTCTCTAGAATGAAAGGCGGTTCGCAGGGATCGAATGCTGATCTGGCAGGTCTCATTATACAAAGACGTTTGTGGATTCTGGAACAATGCGCCATCGCAGACGAGCAGAAACATATCGATTACCCGAATATCCAGCCTTGTCTTCGCATGGATTGGGGAGCGCTCTATGCCTTGCTTCAATACAAGAAGCCCCTGCCAGAGCCCTGGCGACTGGGTGCTATCATTGAAACGCTGTTGGCGTATGGAGTCCCTTCGGAAAAAAAAGCTGCAAAAATCGTTCTTTCAGAGCATTATGAATCTTGCCGGGCCTCGCTGGAACATCTTATGAGAGACCGTACCAAGCAATCATACGCTATAAATTTCAGTGTGCAGGCTATGAAAGATGGTTATAGGAAAAAGAAGGACCTTCTCGTTACCATGATGAATTTCAAGACAGGGGAACCAACCGATATCGATTCGCTCATAAAAGCGGCGAACTTGAGCGACAAAGACAAACTCTCCTTGATGGAAGAGCATAGCGAAGCGCTTCTTACTCATCAATTTACCCCGACACTTATCGAGATAGTCAGGCTCTTTGCAGAAAAGTTGGATTTGACCAAACTCAAAGTTGCCAGTACCAGAAAAACACTCCGTTTGCTGAATCCCCACTATGCCTTATTACCTGGTGATCTAGCATGGCTAATTCATTATTGGAAATGCATTAGTGAAACCATTTTTGCAGATAGTTCACTTCCTGTTGAAGAGCGATTCCTCCAGAACCTGGGACGAGCTATCAAGCACTTTGCACTTGACTATAACGAAGAATATATGTATGGGCTTTTCTATTTGATCCAGAAAGAGGAAAGATCTTTTGAAAATCTTCGCCGCATAATCGAAAATATTGCACCAGGGCTTTACCCTGTTAAAGACAAAGAGGACGCCTCTATAGACCTCTTGAAAAGCGAGATCGACTTTGTTGCAAGCAAAAAAATCTGGCTACAAAATACGTGGCTTCTGCCTTATATCCAGTTAGCCATTGAATATTCGCTGCATATCCACCCCCAAGATAGAGGATATTTGTTAAATCCTTTGCAGGACATTCTCAATTCACGGAAAGAAAGCTCTTACGTTGAACTGAATAGGCTGGTTCACACAAACCTGAAGAATATGCCTGAAGATCACCTGGAATTATGGCTCAGGTATGGGGGTCGGCCATTGTATCAGACCTCAGAGTCTAAGAATGCAGAAGGCGCAAAGCAGTTTAGAGATCTTCCTGGGCAAGCTAGCAAAGCACAGACGCCGCAGACTTCAAAACAGCCTGAGCAAGAGGAGCCGCCCTTCCAGCCAACGATTTACGGAGTGAAACCGCTGGATGCGGGCTTACTCAGTACAGGTAAAGATCTCTCGCAAAATCCTTCAGTTCCCGCGCCAATCAGCTTTTCCGATTCTGTGCAGCAGTCACAGAGGAGGGAAATGGAACAGGCCAGGGAGGATGCTACATTGCACTCGGCACCTACCGAGTTCGGTATATCACAGAATAGCGCACCACCGTTTTCTGAATCGCAGCAGACGCTACATAATGATGCATATCGTCACCTATCTCAGATATCCAGTGAACAATCTAGGTCATATGCCTTTTCCTCATCACCTACTTCCGCAAGCGGAGGTGATGAAGCACTCTCGATTGTGATGAATATAACAATCACAAGAGAAAAACTTGAAAAGGTACATGCACTCTCGATTGCATATATTCCCATGAGATTCGAGCAAGTTCAAAGGGCATTCAATCAACTAGAAGATACCTTCAAGAGGTTACAGAAAAACAAAAACAAGCTAGCCGAACTGCAAGAGGTAAAAAGAAAACAGGAAGTGGCGCTCGACGAAAAAGAACTGTTGGAAGAATTGAAAAAAAATACGTCCAGGCCAGGAACGCTCAGCTTGTTGGAAAACGATATTCTCATTCAAGATGTTATCAAGACATTCCCCAGAGCAAGTGACATCTACAAAACTATATGCTCTGCATCAATAGATGTGAGGCAATTGCCCCAATATCAAAATCTTCTTAGCAGGTTCGATGAGGCTAATCTTTCCGAATTGTTCAAGATTCTAGCACGTCGCCAGGCGTTGGCAAATTATTATAGAGACCAGGAAGGTTCTATTGATTTGAACAAACAGCTAGATATCTTACGGATACGTGAAGTTCGCCGGATGCCTGATGCTGAAAAGTTGAGTCAATAAGCTTGATTTAGTGGAAGCAACATTGGAGAGTATGCCATGATTGACATGATGGATGCTAATGTGGTCAGGACGCGGTTGGAAGCCCTGGCAAATACGTTCGAGGAGAGCGACCCGAAAGCGGCCAACCGACTGCGCAATCTTCGCACCGCGGTTGGCCGGGGGAATAACGCGGATGCCTGGGCTGCCTCGGACATCCGGCAGCTTATTAATCCAGATCAGATCATAGAGCATTATAAACAACAGTCAAAGACCGATATTACTATCGCTTTACTGGAATGGCTGCGCAACATTCTCATTTTTATCCCCCTGGTCGTAACCTGGTATGGCATATCACAGGCCGTCCAGCAGTATAGCGCGCTTATCAAAGCCGATCCTACCCAAATCACGCAGCCGTTCCTGTATCTCTGGCAGAACGGCTTCGGCAACAGGCTGGCCGGGTGGCAAACGCTTGGCTCGCTCGCCTCCGTTGATGCTGTGCTGCTGGGTCTATTACTCGTTCTCACCTTCCTGGTCTATTCGCTCTCCAATGGCTGGAAATTGAGACGAGAGCAAGAAGCTGAGGCACTCCGAACTGAACTGACGGACGCAACCGCCGCCGCCGCGCTCTGTTTGACGACCCGGCACTGGCAACAACCCACCAACTTCGTCAACCGTTTCGATGAATCCGCGAAATTCTTCAAGGAGGCCATCGAAAAACTCCTGGCGCGCATCGAGGCGTTGGCGCAATCGCAGTGGCAGGATCACCAGACCTTCAGTGATTTTCGCAAAGACCTTGTCACCATCATGAGTACCGTATCGACGGCTGTAACCGACCTGCGCACCTCGAACACGGCTCTCACCAGGAGTATGAATACGCTCACGGCTCCCGTCGTTCAATTATCCAACCAGCTCGGCGTGGTGGGAGCAAGCGCCCAGGAAGCAGTCACACAGTACAAAGAGCAAATTGCCGGGCTGAAAGCCGTGCTCACAGCGCTCCAACAGTGGGGAAAAGTTTTGCAAAATACACTGACCGGGTTGGATACCACTGTGCAGAATTCCATAAATTCCAATGCTGTTATGTCTAAAAACATCGACAATCTGGATACTCTCGCTAAAGATATTCACAATGAGGTTGTCTCTCAGACCAATTTGACGAACAAAATGATCGATAACTCCGCAGAACTGCATAAGATCGTGAGCGATATCACAGAGTGCTCGAAGCAGTTTTATGCATTGAATGTTCAAGTTTACGATCTTGCCAGCCGCTTAGCGACCTTGACAAAAATGATACCCGTACACCCGTAGGGCATTTAATGCAAAAGACCTCTTGCTAGCCTACATAGGGAGAATTCTTGTATGCACCAGCGCAATATTCGCGATACCGTGTTGTTAAGTGGCTGGCTCTTTGCCGATCTCTTGCTCGGTCTGATGATGATCTTTCTAGCCTCGCTACCGGGAGCCCAGCCAAAGCCCGTTGTCGTGCCAACGCTGACTGTCAGCCCGTCGCACATGACTCCATCCAGCCCCAACTGCAAGGGAGGCACCAGCAAGCCGACGTGTACGGTGCTTGTAGGAGAATCTCCTGCTTCTGTGGGGACACTTACCTGGTCGGCCAGCAGCGATATCAACGATGGGGTTGTCTTTAGCCCTGCTACTACCACCCTGTCTCCTGGGATGTCGGTCAGTGTCACCATTTCCTCGTTGCCTTGTCAGAATGGCTCGTTCACATTTACAGGTACCGGGCTGAAAGGTCTGCGTGTATTGCCAGTCAACGTTGGGTGGCGCTGTACGGCACCTGTGCGAAGATTGGACTTCAACTACCAGGAGTTCACGCTGAACGTTGATTACCAGGGGTTGCTCCAGAATTCGCCATCAGCCATAAACAATGTAAAGAATCAGGTGCGAAATGAATCTATCTTGCAGGGCAACAGCGTCGGCCTTGCCGTCGTCTACGATGGCGCGCCAACCGACAGCCAGGTGAACGACGCGCTGACCGTCTCCGGCAAGGTATACAACATTCTCAGACAACTGGGCCAGGAAGGTTTCGCCTTCCAGGACGCTTCGTATTATAATCCACTCTTTCGGCTGGATGACACTCAAAGTACCGTCATAGTAGATGTCTACCTGTTCACCCAATAGACGAGTTGCCCGAATGTATCGAGAGCAACGTAACCAGGCCGGTGATAATTACGCGGATGAGGTCAATGTAAAAAGGGTTGTAGTATGGATAGCCAGCGCAGCAGTTCAGCAGTAGAAGATCAATCACGAGCGAAGCAGTTCAGGAAAAGGCTCAGACTGAGATTCAGATTCAGTTCTTTGCTAGCCTCGCTGTTTTGTATCGCCATATTGTTCCGCATTTTTGGTAACCTTCCTGCTTCGCAGCAAGCTATAGCGATTGCCCTATTCATTGGCATTCCCCAGGGAGCAGTATCTATAGATCAACTGTTTCCAGGCTTCTTCCCAATACTCAAAAAAGATTGGTTGAGTATATGGAGTAACTTCCGTCTATTTTTGGCGATGCTCTCTCCAAAAGAGGCACCATTTT
This sequence comes from uncultured Chloroflexia bacterium, assembly GCA_963731975.1. Taxonomy (GTDB): domain Bacteria; phylum Chloroflexota; class Ktedonobacteria; order Ktedonobacterales; family Ktedonobacteraceae; genus CAVSXS01. The sequence continues at coordinate 1,859,797 of CAVSXS010000001.1, forward strand.
GGGGCTTTCCTGATGAACTGAATGCGCCTTACTATACAAAGCATCAACAGTCCCTCAATGATATACATGATAAGCTCTACAAGCAAGAAGACAGACTACCTCTCACAATTACTGGTATTAAAGGCATCGGAAAATCACGAGAGGCTTACGAATATGCTGACCGGCATCGCAAGTTCTATCAATGGATTTTATGGATAGATGCCTCATCGATGAATACGCTACATATGAGTTGCCAAAAGATCATTGATCAATGGGGGCCGCAAAATAGCGAACTTGCAGCAGCAGATAATTACTTCTTTATCGATTACATCAAACAATGGCTCAGAATAATGCATGACTCGCAGCACTTGAGACAGGGCGGTTTATTAATTCTTGATGGTTATGATTACAGGGATAAAGGCAATCCTTCCAACCAGAAGCTTCATGATTTAGTGACTGAACTCATCAGCTTGTGCCGACAAAGCTATGTGCTGCTCACGACAGATACGGGCAAAGGACATTTACCTCCTCACACCAAATACCTTGAAATAAAAAATTGGACCGAGGAAGAAGGAGCCTTTTTTTTACTGCGTAGAATCAAAAAAATTGAGCTTCACTTCACTAGAAGTAGTTGGAATCTTGCCAGTCGCGTCTTGGGCTACCTCTATCATTCCTGGATGCATAGTGAAGACACTGAAGTATTACAGCGCAGTATAGGAATACTGAAACAAGCCACCGAGAAAGAGTGGAACATTGCCAGGAGCATTTCTCGCGAACTCAAGCATTTCCCCCTGGCGCTTGAGTTCGCCGGGGCTTATATTGCAAAGGATAGCAATTTAGAAGAATATTTACACCTCTACCGGGAGAAGCGAGCAACTATGCTCTGGGGTCGTGTAGATAAAAGCTCCAATCCATACAAGAAAGAAATCGCTACTACCTGGGAGGTTTATTTTGATCGGATTAAGAAAGAAAACCCGGCAGCAGGTGAATTGCTAGATTTCTGTGCTTATTTTGCGTTTGAACCTATTCCAGAGGAAGTAATCTACAGCGCTACCGACCTGGGTACTCACTTAAAAGAAGTCAAGAGAGACAAGCTGAAAATGATAGAAGCGATCAGCCTGCTTAGCAGTTTCTCACTTATCAAGCGCGATGCCGAGACGCATACCCTTACTGTACCTGGAATTGTGCAGACTGTGATCCAGGGAGGCATATATGGGCAGAATCGCACAGATGCAATCAAGACCGAGGAAGAATATAAAAATGAGGAAATTGAAGTAAAACGCAGAGGTGTTAAGCGTGCCATACTCGCTGTTAATGCAGCGATGAAGCAGGGATTGCGTATCGAGAATAGTCAAGATAGGCAGCGTATCCAGATGTATCTTCCTCATGCAGAGGAATGCGCTGCATTTATTGAAGAGCTGAAGCGAGAGTCTGGGAGAGATCCATCATACATTGAGAGCATTGCGGCTTTCGAACTACTTACATTCACTGGACAGTACCTGCAAGCTTTCGCTCGCTATAAGGATGCTGAACACATGCTTAAACATGCAGGTACAATTTGTACGAATTTGCTGAATGGAGGGCAACTGAAACAACCCTCTTCTGAGCAAGCAGAATTCCTCAGATTTCAAGCGGAGCTGTATCATACCCTGGGGCAGTACGAAAGATCATCAAATCTCTATGACCAATCTCTCGAAATCTACCAGGCACTTGGCGATGACGCAGGTAAGGCTGTTGCTCAAAACGGCTCGGCTGACAAACTCACTATTGACCATGAGCGTGAAAACATCGAAGCAGGCCAGGCCACTGTTCAAAACAGCCTGGGGCGGCTTTTTGATGATTGGGCAGAGATTGCCGAAAACGAGCAAACTACCACTACTTGCTGTGAAAGCTCAATAAAGTATTATCAGGAAGCTGAGAAAATTAATCACCAGCTATGGCTGAATCGTCAAGATATAGATTCTCTCTACGCTTTGCTACTTACCAGGAGCAACCTAGCCTGGTGCTACTACCGACAGAGCAAAGACCAAGAAGCAAAACAGTTGTTGGAAACCATCATGAACGACTTTCAGCTAATGCTGAATACCAGCTCCCTTTACATCAAGGAGAGCAGCGATATCTTACAACAGACTACCACCGATTGGCGTATCTATCGACAAATCTTTCAGGGGATCCTGAATGTATTCGAGAGCAATTTTACGGGGAGCGCTACCCCTCAGCTTTACATCGCTCAATGCAATATGCATTTAGGAGTACTGAACACGCTCCACAAGCAGTATAGTGAAGCGCAGGAATATTTTATTACAGCATCCAGCATCTGTGATCAGTATTTTGGATACAATTGTAACCATCCAGATATTGCCAGGCGGCTGAATAACCAGGCAGTATGATGGTACCAGGAACCTGGACAGGTCGATAAGATAAAATAGCTGTATCGAGAAACCGGCGAGAAGGAAGAAAACGATGTCAGTGCAACGGAAACGATACAGTGCCGACCTGAAGACCAGGGTCGCCTTGGAGGCCATCAAAGGGCAGAAAACAGCCAATGAGATCGCCGCAGAGTATGGGGTTCATCCCACGCAGATTGCGCAGTGGAAAAAGCAAGCACTCGATGGCTTGCCGGAGGTGTTCTCCCCGCAAGCAGGCAAGCGAGAAAAAAGCGAAGAAGCGCTCATCGCCAGTCTTTACCAGCAAATCGGCCAATTGAAAGTGCAGGTAGACTGGTTGGGAAAAAAATCAAAAGCACTCCGTTGAGGCCAAACGGGCGCTCATCGAGCCGGAGCATGCGGAGCTGAGCATCATCCAGCAATGTGAACTGCTCGGCCTGGCACGCTCAAGTTACTACTACGAGCCCAGAGGAGAAAGCGAGGACAATCTCGTGTTGATGCGGATGCTCGATGAGCAATACACGCGCACGCCGTTCTATGGAGCACGCAAGATGGCAGCCTGGTTGCAGACGCAGGGCTACCCCGTGGAACGCAAACGCGTGCGGCGCTTGTTGCACCTGATGGGTCTGGAAGCCATCTATCCTCAGCCGCGCACGAGCCTGCCAGGCCTGAGGGAGCAGCGCTATCCGTATTTACTGCGGGGGATGAGCATCCAGCGCTGCAACCAGGTGTGGAGTTGTGATATCACCTACATTCGCCTCCAGAGAGGGTTCATCTACCTGATGGCAGTGATCGATTGGTTCAGTCGCTTCGTCTTGTCCTGGGAAGTCTCCATCACGCTGGATACCAGCTTCTGCCTGGAAGCGCTGGATCGGGCCTTGCGCGTGGCTACGCCGGAGATCTTTAACAATGACCAGGGGGTGCAGTTTACCAGCAGCGAGTTCACCAGTCGGCTCAAGTCCGCCGATATCCGCATCAGTTGGGATGGTCGAGGACGAGCATTAGACAACATTTTTGTCGAGAGATTGTGGCGCAGTGTCAAATACGAGGAGGTGTACATCAAAGATTACCAGAGCGTTCCAGATGCGGTAAGGAACTTGCAGACCTATTTCACGTTTTACAATCAGGAGCGCTTGCATCAAGCGCTTGACTATCAAACACCCGCACAGGTGTATCTGAAAAGATAGCCGCGAGTTTCTCGAACAGTTGAGTTTTGTCTTATTTTCGACCAAAAACTGTCTTGACAAACGGTACCACCATACAGAGTTATACAGACTCCAGGGTGAATTTGACAAAGCTGAGGCATTCTTAAAGCAAGCGTTAAATATTTGTGACCATACTTTGAAAGATTCTCACCTGCACCTTTCAGGAAATCTCAAGAACAACTATGCAGTTTTAGAGCGAAGTATGGGAAGAATGGGAGAAGCAGCGAAATATGATGCACAAGCTCAGGAGATGAGAAAAGCAGCGCAAACGAATGCAGGAGATATAACAAAAGTTCTAGCCGCATTGCAGCATGTATCTAGCATTCCCTCCATGGCTGCTCAATCTCAGGGTGGAACGGGAAGAGGTAATGTCACCACTCCATGAATAATAATTTGGATATGCTCAGTGTCAAAGAGCGACATAGGGTAGCTGCTGCTTTGCTGGCTACCTGTTATTACAAGGCTGGAAGGGGACTATGATGGAAGAGAACGCGAAAGCATATTGCCGACCGAGCCTCATTATTTTTATAGATTTTGCTGGCAACGATACATATCTGAAATTGAATGAAATTAAAAAGGCTGTTGCCTTTGATGATATGCTTCAAAAAAATATAGGACTGATCTTCTATCGATCAAAAGCCAGGAGGGCTTTATCCGGATTATTCGATACAAATATTCCTCCAGATGATCTGAAGGATCAGAAAGCGTATAAGTTCAGCCTTAAAGATACAATAAATCTGATGTTAGACACGCTCGATGTTCGATTAATGGATAAGGACACAGAACGAGCAATAGTTACAAGGGGTTTCGAGATTCATCCAGAACCACAGATCTATATTGTCGGTCATATCAACAATTCTGTTCCTGGAGCAGTGCTGAAGACTGTGCGAGAGTCTCTCGGAAGACCTGAGCGTGCGAATAGTAGAGCAGAAGTCTACTACGTCTTGATTGGGAATCAGGCAACTGGCGGCTCGCAGATCTCTGGCGAAATGCCCAACGACTGGAAACGGCGGGAAACAGTCGATTTCTGTTATATATACCCGGCGACTCCATCTTCTTTGGAACACGCCTACAATGCTGCGGCCAGCGCCCTTTTCGCATTAACTGCTACTGGCATGACTTTACAACAATCGTTTCAGAGCATGAACCAGATGCCACTCCTGCCGTCTGGCATTCTGTGTACCGGTCTAATTACTGTTCCAAACGGGGAAAGTTTGAGAAGCTATTATATTAATCAATTGGGCTATGGCCTGCTTACTAAGTGGATTACTGAAAATGAACTGAAAATATCGCTACTTAACCTGGTAGGAGAAGCTGAGCCAGCAGTCGTATCGAATACCAATGCTCAATCGTCAGTGCCTCTTTCGGCATCTAGCGTTGCCGAGCAAGAGTCTCCAACGACGAATATTACAAGGCAGGTGATGCAGACAGCTGAGGAGATACAAAGTTCGTTACTTATAGATCATGTTGAGAGCGGCAAGCTTGCTACTTTTTTCAGGCGTAACGAAATAAATAGGCTATATAGAGAGGAGTGTAAACAAATCAGGAATAGCGCTGCGACACTCACCTGGGAGAAATTCCTGGCTTCCAAATCCAGCGAACAACTTGATGCCTGGAAAGACGAAGTCAAGACAGCCTTGCAAAGTAAGCAAGCAGTTTTTCAACCACAGATGCACAACACCATAAACACCATATGGCAACAATCGCCGGAGGACAACCTTATCGGGCTGGCTAGAGCTAGTATTGATCTGATCGAAAAGAAATTGACCGATCGCTTCTCTGATAAGCCTGTCAGCAAGCGGGATAATGATATGGATTCAGTCGTATATGATCACGAAATAAAAAATACTGAACAAAATGTATGTGCTGATAGTATAGAAATCGAAAAATCGCCAAAGGAGAATTTGGAACATGTGATGGAACGCTTACCATCACGAACTTCACTTGGTCTGGCAACTTTACTTTCACTAGCCGTATTGTGCTTCCTTATCCTTACTCAACTATCGCTCTTCACCGAGAGCCTGATGGCCATAGCGACTATGCTGGTCGCGGCGCTAGCCCTGGGATACTATACATGGCATCAACTCACAATTAGAAGGATGCAACAGCGGCTACTTGAGCACACCTATAAGGAGATGCTCTTTCAGGTGAGGGCATATGAGAATGAACAGCGAAGTCGGGCTATTGCGACGCTCATTAGAACGCTAACAAGTCAGCTTGACGAGATACAGACCTGGCTGACAACAGAGCAGAGTAAATTTCAGATGAGTGTAGATGATACATGTTCGGCATTGCAACATTCAATTGAGGCTTCTCCATATATCTATTTCTGGAATCGAACCCTGATGCGGAAGAACGCTTCCGATAGAGAAATCCTGAGACATTACTACGACGAGCAAATTTTTCCTAGAGTTCTCGCACAAAAAAGCCTCTTCATTCAAGAGAAGTGGGGAGCGCAAGACTTACAATTGTCATTATTTAGCAAGCTTTTAACGCTTTTAGTAGTTGGCGAAGATGAACACTTTGTAGAATACATTAGCCAGGAAAAGAAGGAAGCCGACATACGCGATAGGCTATCTGAATATATCGAGGATGTCGTAAGCCAAAATTGGGGTAACTGCTTAGGTCAGCGTAGTCACTGAAATGAGGGAAGGACAGGATGCCCGCACAGAGTGCTCTTCAACGCCGGCAAGAGAGGCAGTCTTTGTTTGCGCAAGGTAGACAAATAGCCCCGAATGCGGCTAAATGCCTGTGCGCCAGCCAGACTGCGGAAACAGCCAGAGACCTTTTGTTGGACCTTGATCATGCGCAAATCCCGTTCGGCCAGGTTGTTGTCAAAATCCACGCGCAGATCTTCCAGAAAGCAGAAGACGGCTTGCTGGTGGAGGCGCAGGCTGTCAAGCAGATTTCTGGCGGCGCTTTGTGGGCAGCGGCCCTTTGTGCCAGGGGGAGCCGTAGCTCTGGGAGTAAGGCGATCCCCCTCATCGAGTAGGCGCAGGAATTGCGCTTCCCAATCCACGACTTCCCAGAAATCCAGACGGGGTTTTCCCAGGGCGCGTGCGTGTTGGGTGGCGCTCTTCATGTCCAGCAGCAGGTCTTTGAGGTCGGCGGCCCACCCGGCGTGCTGTTCTTCGGCCAGAAAGACCAATTCCCGCAGCACATGCACCAGGCAAAGGGCATGCTCGCACTCGTACAAGAAATACGACCGCCACCGATCATGAATGGAGACCCCGTGGAACTGCGGCAAAATCCCGATGGCGTCCAAGGCCTGGCGGCCACGGCTCGCATCGACGTGATAGTGCGTGAGGGTTGGGGTGCTGGTGGTATGCATCCAAGAACGCTTGCCCTGCACATACAGCCCGGTTTCATCCTGATGGATGACGTCGGCCTTGACCAGAGCGGCTTTGGTGGACTGCTCGACGTCCGCCAAATTGCTCGCGCAGCGTTGGATGAGGCTGCAAATGGTGCCTTCGCTCATCTGGACGCCCAACAGATCTCCCATGACCTCTGCGGCGCGCGCCAGGGGCAACAGTTGTTGCTGCACCAAATAGACGGCTATCGCTCCAATCGTCGCTCCATATTGTATGGGAGCCGCCACCTCCTGGGGAAAACGGGTCGCCGTGATATGCTGGCACACCGGACACTGTTTGTGGTACGCCCGATATTCTTGCACGAACTGGCGCGGGGCAGGCACATCATGGACTTGTCGGCGTTCCACACGAGAGGGGGCCACGTCGCGCAAATCGTGCTGACAGGCTTCGCACTCCTCCACCAACTGCTCGATGACTTGATCGGGGGGAGACGACCAGGCCAGGCTCGTACCCTGGTGTCCCTCTTGCCCACCCGTTTTCTTCTCGCTTGTCTTCCGCAGGCTTTTCGTCTTGCGTGTGAACCGATCAGATGAAGGTGGTAGACTGCTGTTGTGGCTGTCTTTGGCCTGTCGCTCTTGCAACGCTTGCACCTGCTGCGTCAAGCTCTCAATGTGGGTGTGCATCTGCTCTATCAGGACGCGTTGCTGGTCCAACGCGGCTTCCAATTGCTGGATTCGTGCATCGCGCTGCGCCACTTGTTCTCGCAGATGGGTTCGTTCTTCTTCGCTCGTCATATCCCTACTTTACCGGGTTTGCCCACTTTTGGCAAGCCCCTGCTGACCTGAGCAGTTACCAATTGGGAATAACACCAGAGCAAAACCGCTTGATAGCTGTGGCTGAACTTGCAAGTACTCTGGATAGCGAGAAGATCTGGCGCTACCTGTTCGATACAGCGCTACGGCCAACTAACAATGACGGGCGCAGTCCGTCGCTCGCATTCATTTGTGGTTGCGGACCCGATTTGAATATTTTTCGAGATAGAATTTTAGAATTAGACGAGTACCAGGAGCTAGAAGTTGTGCCGGTGAGGACCAGTGTAAAAAATGAAGATTGGATTTTCATCTCATTATTATTCCAGAACAGCTCTAAGATTGCGTTAAGCTCTGAACTGTTTCCTTATCGGGAAGAACCCATCGTCCATCTCCCTACAATAAGCCAGATGGAAAGTGAGGGGGATATTTTATGAAGAATTATACGCTGGTCGTACCACAACCTACGGTAGATCAGCATGTTGATGACAAATTTCCAAATGTATTTCGCCTGCAACACGGGATACTGTATTCACGGTGGTTTGTGCTCTCAGCGCTTTTCGACACAGTAGTAGCTATCCTGGGTTGCATCTGCTCGTATATTGTTCCAGGCCAACCATTAATCCTGGGTATATTCTGGCATCTCTCAAATCAGTCAGTACTTGAGCAATGCCTGCTGATCGCAGGTATATTCATTCTCTTCTTACTTGGTTCGATTGTGGCCTTTCTCGTTGGTTATCGATTTTTCGAAGCCTCACCACATACGAATGTTCGTCGTAATCGCTCTCGCGTTGTCGATTTTGATGGTCTTCGCTGGCTACTTGGTATAAACGGTATCATCATTTTTACGGCGGGTCTTTACGATTGGATAAAAAATACGATGCCTCCCGGCCCTTTCGCCTTCGCGCTGATCTTTCTATTTCTCACACTCTGGACATTCTGTAATAACCGGCTGCGAAAAATTGAAAAAGCGCGCACGAGTGAAAAATACCTGGATCTTTATTCAGCACGACGCCTTTTCTGCTGCTTATTTGGCGTAAACAAAATTATGCGACCAAAACTAGACAATCCAGCAACCACCATTCCAGGGATGAAACCTTACCTCAACAGTAACTCCTCAGCCTCTAAATCCAAAGACAAGGTGTGAGCTTAAGGGTATCTCAACATTCTAGCAAGCCCCGCGGGACTGCATGCCAGACATCACATATTCGCTAAAAATAGTCTGATCCCGGCAACCAGGTCTGCTTGAATGGAAAAAGCACCTCCAGGATGGGAACAAGTTCGGCGGGTATATGCTGGTCTGCTTGAATGGCTGCCCATGCAACGGAGCGAAATCCGAATACGAGTTGGGTAAAGACTTGCTGGCTGAGTACGACCCGTTGTCCTTCTTCACCCGGCACAGGCTCCTCCAGGCGCATACTTCCTGGCGAAAGTCCCAGGCAGCATATCTGCTCATCGATTTCGAAGAAGAGATGCCCTTCCCACTCAAGGCGATGCTGTCGCCAGCGAGCTTGCCAGAGTTGCAGCAGCGATGGAAGGAGAGCAGAGAAACTGGCAACGCGTGCCATCCATCCACCATCAGGATACGAGTCCATTTCGCTTCGCACGGGCAGGTGGTCGGCCAGCATGTGCAATGTGATATCGGCGAGAGGAAGGGGCCAGTACAATTCGCTCGATGCACCTGCTTCCGTTTCGAGTAAGTGGTGGTGAGACTGTAATAAACCCAGAACCGCGGGCCAGGTATTTGCCGCGACTTCATAGGCATACAGCCGACCTCTTCTACGCGAGAGTAGTAGATAGCCCTCCGGTTTACCCTGCGCACTCACCGCCAGCAATGGAATATTTTCTTGGAACCAGTTTTCCAGGTAATGTACCTGTCGCTCTATCGTGCGAGTAGGCGCGAAGGTACATAGTGAGCCTCCATGATGTTGCTGGTATAAAGCCAGCAAAGTAGGAGCATCGGGCGCTTCGACAATACGCACGACGTATCCCTCAGAAGCATCGCCGGGAATAAGCGCACGATTGATAGCGTGCAACGGCATATCCTCGATCACATCGATGTAGCCATGCTGTTTGTAGTAATCAGCAATACCATGCAGCAGCAGAAAAGCATACTGCTGGTCGCGGGCATAGGCGAGGGCATCTTGCATGAACGCCGTCGCCACCCCCTGGTGTTGATAGGCCGGGTGCGTCACAACTCCACCTACGCAGCCGATAGGGAACCGGGCGGAATCCAGGCACAACAAGCGTTCTTGAATGCGATAGCTGCCCACATAGGTTTGCCCATAGAAGGCGCTACGCAACTGGATGCGCTGGAAATCTGGGTCACGCATAATGAGCTGGCGCCGGCGGTTTGCGACGAGTATCGTGTCCTCGTCAGGGCGAAATGTCTCAGCGTTCAACCGAAAGTAGGTCTCGATTTCTCCGGCAGTTTCAGGCGGTCGTATGACGAAATCCGGTGATGATGTCAGGCTCTTTTTCATGCGACACCTCTCATTGTGGCTCATATTCCAGGCTTTCATACTGTACCACAAAGCTTTCGGAGTGACGCACAGAAGCAATCACTGCTTGACTCATTCGATTATGATTGAGTGCATAGGATGGCAAATACAATCGTCCTATATACCCATCCACAAAGACCTGATTGAAACAGAAAGACCTGTACTATGCAAGACATTCGTATTGAACGCTGGGCGCACACGCTCGTCCATTACTGCCTGTACCTGAAAGCCGGGGAAACCGTCGCCATTTACGCAACCCCGCTGGCAGCGCCGCTCGTCGAGGCTGTCTACCACGAGGCGCTGCGCGCCGGCGCGCATCCCTTCACGATCATCGAAATAGAAAGCCTGGAAGAAATACTGCTGCGCGAGGGCAATGACGAGCAGCTTTCCATGCTATCTCCCGCGATTGCAGCCACAGCGAGCCAGGTCGACGCACAACTGCGCATCGGTTCGAAGAGCAACACGAAGGCCATGAGCACTATCGATCCCGCGCGGCTGGCGAAGCGGCGGCTGGCTGGTTATTCGCTCCGCGACGCGCAGCGCGAACGCGAGCAGAGGCAGCGGTTCCGCTGGTCATCCACACTCTATCCCACGCCCGCTTACGCCCAGGACGCCGAGATGTCGCTCAGCGAATTCGAAGAGTACGTCTTTAATGTCTGCTTCCTGAACGATACCGACCCTATCGCTCGCTGGCGAGAAGTCTCCGCGCAACAGCAGCGCCTCGTCGATTGGCTGGCGGGACACAAGCGCGTGCGCATTTTGGGCAACAATACCGACCTGTCACTTTCCATCGATGGGCGCGTCTTCATCAATAGCGACGGCAAGCGCAACTTTCCCAGCGGCGAGTTCTTCAGCGGGCCGGTCGAGGACAGCGCCAGTGGCGTCATCCAGTTCGACATCCCGGCAACCTACGAAGGACTGACCATCGAGGGCGTGCGGCTGGTCTTCCGCGAAGGCAAGGTAGTTGAGGCCAGCGCTCGTCAGGGACAGGCATTCCTCGACAGGATGCTGGAACTGGATGCGGGCGCGCGTTTCCTCGGCGAGTTCGCTTTCGGAAACAACCCGCGCGTCACGCGCAGCATCAAGAACACGCTCTTCGACGAGAAGATGGGCGGCACTGTGCATCTCGCGCTCGGCAACAGCTATCCCGAAACGGGCGGCCTCAATCACTCGGCGCTGCACTGGGACATGGTCTGCGACCTACGCCACGCGGGTGAAGTGTGGGTGGACGATGTGTTGTTTCTCAAGGATGGCAAAATTTTGGTTTAATCAACGCAAAGGAGGGCGACCCTCGCGGTCGCCCTCCTCTCCACATTGTGGTATGATGTGGTCATTGCTACTTTGAGGAGGATATTATGGAGCTTTCGCTTCGTCTCGATATGCTGGGCATGGTGGAGGTGCGCTACTTACGTGGAAGAGAGCGCTTCCGAGATTGGCCTCCCTTTCTGCTGTTCGCAGCCTCACGGCAGGCGCGCGTGCTGGCCTATCTGACACGAGAGACCCTGGAGCAACTTCACGAGCAAGTGCTGCGAGTCGAAGAGACGGCGGGTCTTGGCATCGACGATGATGATGACGAAGAGGACGACGACGAGGAGGGCGATGCCGACGAACTGCGTGAGACCGACTCGGAAACCATCAACTCCGGCGAGCTTGAAAATACGCCGCCTCTTTCCCCGGCCTTTGCGCAGGCGCTCGAACGGCTGAATGAACTGGCCCGGCAGCGCCTGCCCGATGCTGGCAGCGCCATCCCGCCGACTACGGACGATCTCGTCGAGGAAGGACTCGCGCTTGTTGATGAAGAGGACGCGCTGGAACAACTTCAAGACGCCCTCGTCCAGATCATGGAGGTGGTGCGCGAACTGGCCGACGAACTCGCCACCGACGCGCTCAAGCTCACCGGTCGCCTGCGCTGCGCCCGAACCGACATTTTCTTTACCCAGACAGAGCAAATCGCCGCGGACGATGATGAGGATGAAGACGAAGAGGCCGACAGCGAGAGTTCCATCATGGACCTGGCCTTGATTTTGCGTCTCTACGAGGAAGGCCGTTCTAAGCCCGATGATCTGCCCGCCGTTGAATTACAACTCGATGTCGATGACTTCGAGCGGCTGCATGCCACGCTTGATATTGCATTGGAACGCGAGCGGCGCAGTCGTCGTCGTAGAAGCTAAAAGCGAGAAGAATGTATGGTGAAGCCAATCATACACCAGGAATTCGACCCCGAAAAGGGTGTTCTTTCCTACTATACATATGATGTTCTGACCCGCATCCTGCACGAATTGGTGGAAGCGCATCCCAACCTGGCGCGCATCGAGTCTATCGGCAAGAGCCTGGAGGGGCGCGACCTCTGGCTGGTAACGCTCACCAACCAGGCCAGCGGGTCAGACATCGACAAACCGGCCTACTGGATCGACGGCAACACCCACGCCAGCGAGGTGACTGGCTCGACCGTCGTGTTGTATACCATCTGGTCATATCTCAAACTCTACGGCAGCGACGAGCAGGTAACGCGCATTCTTGACCGCTCTACCATCTACCTGCTGCCGCGTTTGAGCGTGGATGGCGCGGAGCTATTTCTCACTTCGCCCTACTACCTGCGCAGCAGCACGCGCAAGCACCCCTTCGCCAACGCCGATGAGCGCGACGGACTGTACCCGGAGGATATCGACGGCGACGGGCAGATTCTCGACATGCGCATCAAAGATCCCAATGGACCGTACAAACGCGCGGAGAAGGATGCGCGCATTATGCGCAGGCGCGAAGCGGACGAGGAGGGCGGCGAGTATTATCACGTACTGACGGAAGGGCTGATCCGTAACTACGACGGCTATAGCATCCCCATCGCGCCACGCGCGGAATGGCTGGACATCAATCGCAACTATCCTTACGAGTGGGCACCCGAAAACGTCGAATCGGGTAGCGGGCCATATCCCTTTTCGGAGCCGGAGACGCGTGCCGAGGCGGAGTTCTGGCGCGCTCACCCCAACATCAACGGCGTGCTCACCTATCACACCACCTCCGGCGTGATCTTGCGTCCTTACGGCACGCAGTCAGACGAACATATGCCCACTAACGATCTGGATGTCTACAAGTTGATCGGCGAGATGGGGACGAAGATCACCGGCTACCCCAGCGTCTCCGTCTACCACGGCTTCCGCTATCACCCCAAAGAAGTCATGCACGGCGCGATGGACGATTTCGGGTACGAGTATCACGGCTGGTTCGGCTTCACTACCGAACTGTGGGACATGCCGACCGAAGCGGGCATCGGGCCGCGCGACTTCATCGCCTGGATTCGCTGGCATCCCGAAGAAGACGACCTGAAGCTGATGAAGTGGAACGACGAGGTCATGCACGGCGAGGCATTCCAGAACTGGCGATCCTTCGATCACCCCCAGCTAGGTCCGGTCGAACTCGGCGGGTGGAACAAGTTTTACGACAATAACGCGCCACTGCGATACCTGCCGGAGATGTGCGAAAAGCACAGTCGCTTCACACTCTCGCACGCCTCGCTCAACCCTTACCTGGGTCTGCGCACCCTCGACGTGCAGAAGCAAGCCGGCGACATGTATCACATTGTGGCCGTTGTAGAAAATAACGGCTTCTTGCCAACCTACACCAGCCAGAAGGCGCTCGAACGCCAGGATGTACTCCCCATCGAGGCTGAATTGCACCTGCCTGAAACCGTCAGCATCGTCAGTGGCCAGCGCTGGCAACAATTGGGCCAGCTCGAAGGCCGCTCGAACAAAATCTGGAACTGGTGGAGCAGCGCCTCGCCCACCGATAACCGCCGCAAGGTCGAATGGGTACTGAAGGGGCAGCCCGGCACGCAGGTTGAGCTATCGTTCCGCTCGCAGCGCGCGGGGGTCGTGCGGCGCACGATCACGCTGGAATAGCGCATCATGGCACGATATGGCTACCCCATCAGGAGAATGAGTGCCTTCGGGCACTCATTCTCGTTTTCCACAGTGTGCCTATTTGTCCTGTATAAAGTGCAGTACGCCTGAATACATGTGTAGCGATTGTGGGGTAACGAAGTGAAGCTTTCTCGTGTCACCTTTGGCGGCCAATTAGTTCTGAACGTCTTGTGGTTCTCGCTCAACGCGCAATCGGCGGCGCTGCTGCCGATCGTCATTCCAACGCAGATCGTGTTGTTCATCTCGTCGAGCCAGGTTGGCAGCGCGCAGCAAGTGCTCTTTCTGAGCTGGCTGATGATCGGGGCCGCTGTGATCTCGTTATTCATGCCGCCCATCATCGGTCGGCTTTCGGACAAAACCGTCGGCGGGCTTGGACGTCGCCGCCCGTACATTATGGTCGGCGGCCTGCTGCTGTTGATGAGCACGCCGATGCTGGTCATCTCCAGCAGTGTCGCGCTGTTTGTGGGCGGGCTGGCGCTCCTGATGATCGGCAAAAATATTTTGACACCCGCGTATCAAAGCCTCTTGCCCGATCGCGTGCCGGTTGAGCAGCGCGGCGCGGCGGCGGGCTATATTGGCGGTATGACCATCCTGGGCAACGTAGTCGGACTGGGACTGGCGGCGTTGCTGCTTGGCGGCGTCAGCCAGCACGTTTCGAGCTTCGGCCTGATTCGCTCCAACGCGGGCATCTACTATATCGTCACTGCCTGCCTCGTGCTCATCGGCTTGCTCATCACCATCTTCGGCGTGCGCGAAATCCCCTCATTGGTATACACGCGCGAGATGGTCAGGCAAAAAGAGCTGGTAGCTGTTGGGGTCACGCTGCGCTTCCTACACGATTGGATAGCGCCCTGGCGCAGCTACAACTTCACAATGGTCTTTGTGACGCGCGCTTCATTGATGCTGGGGCTGTCGTTGTTCATGACCTACATCGAATACTATTTTGCCAGGGTACAGCACGCCAATAATTTTGTGCAGGCTGCTGGAATCGTGGCAATGCTGGCGTTGGGCGGCGCGGTCGTCAGCGGCGTGCTGTCAGGTGTACTGGCCGACCGTATCAGGCGGCGCGTCCCTGTGGTCTGCGCCGCGACATTGTGCATGAGCGCCGCAGCGCTGGCCTTCGTGCTCTTCCCGAGCAACCTGATGACCTGGATATGGCCGCTGGGCGTGCTGTTCGGCCTGGGTTATGGCGCGTACAGCAGCGTCGACTGGGCGCTCTCCATAGATGTCTTGCCCTCGATGGAGCATGCGGGCAAAGACCTGGGCGTGTGGAATGCCTCCGCCACGCTCCCGGCGGTCATGGCACCCCTATTGGGCAGCCTGATTATCAACGCTGCTTCCGGCTCCGGTCAGACCGCCCTGGGCTATCGCCTGATCTTCGGCGCGGCGGCTCTCTTCCTGCTGCTGGCGGCGGTCGGTGTGCTGTTCGTGCGAGAAGGGAGCAAACAGCACCAGGATAACTTGACGGGTAAGGCGGCTTGATTTACTATAGGCTTACAATTGAGGGCTTTGATACACCGCTCCCTCTCAGTTATGCGTCAATTGCAGGTGCCATGCAAAGGAAAAGATCATGTCGTCGAATCCGCGTAAGATCACTGTAGAAGACCTCTACAAGCTCAAGCCCGTCAGCCATCCAAAGATCTCTCCGGATGGCAAGCACATTGCCTTCGTCGTCACTTCCATCGACGAGCGCAAATACGAATATCGTTCCGCCATCTGGATAGTACCGACAGTCGGCGGCGAGGCGCAGCAATTCACCTCCGGCCCGGCCAATGCAGGCAGTCCGGCCTGGTCGCCGGATGGCCGCTGGCTGGCCTTTGTCTCCGAGCGCGCGGGCGAACCGAACGCCGGTGGCGAAAAAGACGCGAAGAAGCTGGGCAAAGACAAGCCGCAAATCTGGCTGATTCCCACCAGCGGCGGCGAAGCGCACCAGTTGACCTTCATGCAACATGGGGCATCCAACCCTACCTGGTCGCCCGATGGAAAATATGTGCTTTTCAACGCCCAGGTCGGCCCGGCGGACGAAGAGACCGAGGATGGTAAACCCCTGCCCAAAGTGCGCGTGATCGACCGGTTGTGGTACCGGCTGGATGGCGTCGGCTACATCTACGAGCGGCGCAGTCATCTTTTCCTCATCGCGGCCAGCGGCGGCGAGGCGCTGCAACTGACCGATGGCGATTGGGATGACGGAGACGCAGCCTGGTCGCACGATGGAACACTGGTCGCCTTTGCCTCCAGCCGGGATGCTGATCGCTGGCAACTGCCCAATCCCGACATCTACACGCTGGCAATCGACGACGGAAAGCCGGGCGCGCTGCGCTGCCTGACGGATGGCACGCTGGGTTGTGGCTCACCATCATGGTCGCCCGACGGCCAGACCCTCGCCTTTCTTGCCGCCCTCAAGCTACGCTCCGGCGGCCACATGCACCTCTACACCATTCCCGCCAATGCAGAGCGGGGCGCGGCCACCAACTTGAGCCAGGAGTTCGAGGGCAGTTTCGCCGACTGGACGAACAGCGACATCGGGGATGAGCATCTCGTGCCACCGGCTTCCTGGTCGTCCGACGGCAAGACGCTCTACGCGCTGGCGAGTCACCGGGGTGCAACGCGAGTCTTCGCCATCCCGGCCAACGGCGCTGGCAAGCAGCCACCCACGCTGACGCCAGGCGAGCTACACGTGCGCGATATGAGCATCGATAGCGCGGCAGGCACGCTTGCCCTCTTGATCGGCAGCCCGACACGCGCGCAGGAGATCTTCACCCGCTCGACCGCCGCGTCGGGAGAGTTGCGACGTCTGACTGAATTCAACGAGGGCGTACTGGGCGAGGTGGCGCTGTCCACGCCCGAATATATGCCCTACACCGGCGCTGACGGCTGGCCGATGGACGGCTGGGTGATGAAGCCACACGACTTCGACTCATCGAAGAAGTACCCGCTGATCGTCGAGATTCATGGCGGACCCGCGACACAGTACGGCTATGGCTTCTTCCACGAGATGCAGCTGCTCACGGCGGCTGGTTACGTTGTGCTATACACCAACCCACGCGGCAGCATCGGCTATGGGCGCCACTTCTCGCTGGCCGTGCGCGGCGCGTGGGGCGAAAAAGACTCGCTGGACATCATGGCCGGGGTCGATACACTCCTGAAAAAGGGGTATATCGACGAGCAGCGCATGGGTGTGACGGGCGGTAGCTACGGCGGCTTCATGACCAACTGGTTGATAGGGCATAACGACCGCTTCAAGGCTGCTGTGACCGACCGTAGCGTTACCAACCTCGCCTCGGATTTCGGTTCGTCCGACTTTGGCTGGGTCTTCGCCGACGACGAACTTGATACGACGCCCTGGGAGAACCTGGATGCCTACATGCATATATCGCCCATGAAATACGTCAAGAACATACACACGCCCCTACTTATTCTCCACAGCGAGCAGGATTTACGCTGCAACATCGAGCAGGCCGAGCAGCTTTTCGCTGCCCTGAAATACATGGGGCGCGAGGTACTCTTCGTGCGCTTCGAGGGTCAGAGCCACGGCCTCTCGCGCGGCGGGCATCCCAAACTGCGCCTCGAACGCCTGCGCCACATCCTCGGCTGGTTCGAGAAATACTTATAAACAACGATGGGAAGCACAAACCGGCGGTTTGTGCTTCCCATCGTTGTTATATACCTATACTTTCAGCATTCCGAGCTTATCGCTGCCTGCCTCGGTGAACCAGTAGGTGCCTTGCGCGCCCACCACAATGCCCAGGGGCAGGCTGCCGCTCGTCGGGATGGTGTAGTAGACGAAGCGGCTCGCCGCTACATCTAGCCGCGCGATGACTCCGATGGCCGAGACCGTCACCCACACCTGGCCGTTTTGCGTAACACACAGCCCATAGAGTCCGCCCGCGTTACCCTGCGGTGAAGGCGCGTAGTAGCGTGTGATGGTTCCTGTACGAGGATTGAACATCACGAGCAGGCCGGAATTGAACGAAGTGGCATAGATCGTACCGTGCGCATCGCTGGCGATCTCCATCAGGCTCCCCGAAATTCCCGATCCAGCCAGGGCATCGTAGTAGCGAACCGCGCCCGTGGCCGGATCGAGACGACCGATTCGGCTGTTGCTGGCCTCGGTGAACCACACGGTCCCGGCAGGGTCAATCGTAATGCCGTAGGGGTCCAATGCCTGGGCGCTGTTCGACCCGGTGAGGGTATACTGCCGGACTATGCCGCTCTGTGGATCGAGCCGCCCGATGGCATTGGCGTTCAGTTCGGTGAACCAGATATTGCCATGCACGTCAATAGCCAGGTCGTTGGGAGCCTCCGGCAGCGTGAGATTCTTGCCCGCGTTGGCCGGGTCGGGCATCGTAACTGTTGGCAGGGGATAAATGTGGAACCTGCGCGTCGTTGGGAAGTAATGCCCGATATAGTTCGCGTACTGCTCGGCGAACCAGATCGTATCATCCGATGCAACCTGGACGCCCATTACGCCGGACATTCCACGCGGCGGCGTCATCTGCTGGAACGCGCCCGTGCGTGGATCGAAGACCGCCAGGTAGTTATGCCCCATCTCGCCGAACCAGATACGTCCCTCGTGATCGATGGCAGGCCGCATCAAGCCGCTATTCGTCCGGGGCAGTGGATACTCCTTGAATGTGCCAACAGCCTGCACAAACGGCGTCGTCGGCTGAGTCGTCGCTGTTGCAGTCGGCGAATCGATTGGGCCGATGGCCTGCGTCGAGGTATACGCATCGCCACACGACGCGAGGATGAGGAGGAGCACAAGCGCGCCACCCAACCACCCCAGGATACCCGCAAGGGGTATCCCTACATTACACACAGCCCTACCTCGTACCCCTCCATTGGGAAGGGGGGTTCGCCGGTATGTAGGGACACCCCTTGTGGGTGTCCGGCGAGATCTCTCACGCAAAGTATTCATCATCTCATCTCAACGCATAATGACGCTGATATCCTCCTCCACAAGCGCAATTCCCAACATGCCATCATCCACCAGTTGCGTCAATCTCACCTTCAGCAATGTGTTTTGCCAGTCTCGCTCATCTCCAGGCAAACCTTCAAGTTCGACGCGCAGGTAGTTGTCGGTCAGACCCTCCCAACGGCCATGTTTGCGCGCCTCGATCAGCACCTCGACGGTCTCGCCCAGAAATTGCTCGCGAAAACGCCGCATATCCTGTTCGTTGAGAGCCAGCAGGCGCTCGCTGCGCGCCTTCTTTACCTCGTCCTTAATCTGCCCGCGCATGCGTGCCGCAGGCGTACCCTGGCGCGGCGAGAAGCGAAAGACATGCGCTTTTGCGAAGTGCAGTTCATGCGCCAATTGGTAGGTCTGCTCAAAATCGTCGTCACTTTCGCCGGGGAAGCCGGTGATGATGTCGGTGCTGATGGCGATGCCAGGAACAAGCCGCCTGGCCGTGCTCACAATCGAGCGGTAACGCTCGCTATTATAGCGACGAGCCATGCGGCGCAGGATGTAGTTGGAGCCGCTCTGCATCGGCAGGTGCAGGTGGCGGCACATGCGCGGACTTTGCCAGAGTTCCAGCCATTCCAGCCGGAAATCCTCCGGTTCGAGCGAGGAGACGCGAATGCGCGGAATCTCCGTTTCGCGCAGCAGGGCAGCGATCAAGTCGCCCAGGTCCAATGATTCATCATCAACGGGATGATAGTCGCCCAGGTGGATGCCGGTCAGCACGACTTCTTTGAAGCCCGCTCGCGCCCTGCGCTGCACATGCTCCACAACAGAGGCGATACTGCGACTGCGCGAACCGCCACGGGCGTAAGGCACGATGCAATACGTGCAGCGATTGTCGCAGCCGTCCTGCACCTTCATCTGCACGCGCGTGCGCGAATAGAGCGGCTCGTTGGCTGGCAGGCTGCTTGTGGCGTTTGTAATTTCCAGATGAGAGACGGGATTGTCGGGCTGCGGTTCCTCGTCCGTTCCAACCAGCGCGATATCGCTGCCGATATGCTGGCTATCCAATTGCAGCACCGGCAACGAACGTACCGCTACCGCAGTCTCGCGTGAGACCTGCTCTACGGGTGTTTGCTCAATATTCTCGCGTTGCCACTGTCCCGCGATGGCGTCAACCAGCGCATCCTTGCCGCGATTGCCGACGACAAGATCAACGCCTGGTAACGCTGCCACAGCCTGGGGGTTCATTTCGGCATAGCAGCCCGTCACCACCAGCAGCGAGCCGGGCTGACGCCGCCGCGCCTGCGAGATCATCTGCCGCGAACTGCGGTCGCCCATATGCGTGACCGTACAGGTATTGACGATGTAGACATCGGCGTTTTCGCCAAAGTCGCGCTGGGCGAAACCCGCCGCGCACATCTGCTCGCTGATGGCCTCGCTATCGGCCTGGTTGACCTTGCAGCCAAGCGTAGCAACCGCAAAGGTGCGCTCTGTTGGCAAAGATGTGGAAGTTGGTTGATCGGTCATAGTGTCACGTACTCTGTTATCATTTCGTATGGTTCATCATAGGCATGATTATAGCGTATTTGGAGCATTCTGGCGATAGGGTAAGAAACTTCGCCACGGAAAGACTCCTTGACAACGGTCATCTTTCGCACTATAGTTAGTTACAACATTAACTAACTGGATAAGTGATGAAGTGATGGAGTACTTGATAAACGAGAATCGCCCGATCTTTGTGCAGATTGCCGAGCGGATCGAAAACGACATCATCGCCGGGGAATTAGCCGAAGAAACACAGGTTCCTTCCACCAATCAGTTCGCGTCTTTTTATCAGATCAACCCGGCCACGGCGGCCAAAGGCGTGAATCTACTGGTGGACCAGGGCATTTTGTACAAAAAGCGTGGACTCGGCATGTATGTGGCACCAGGCGCGCGCGCGAAACTGCTGGAGAAGCGTCGCGAACAGTTTTTCGGGCAGTACGTCGTGCCGATGCTCCAGGAGGCGGAAAAGCTGGGCATCACGATGGAACAAGTGACAGAGATGATTCAAAGAAGGGTCGAAGTGCCATGAGCACAGTCGTCGAAGTCAGCAATCTGACCAAGTCGTTTGGCCGCGTTGTGGCGGTCAACCAGGTGAGCTTCTCCATCGAAGCCGGGAAAATCTACGGCCTGCTGGGGCGCAACGGCGCGGGCAAAACGACCATCATGCGGCTCATCTCCGCCCATCTGTTTCCCACCAGCGGCGAGGTGAAGGTCTTCGGAGCACATCCCTATGAAAATAGCCGCGTGCTGAGCCAGATCTGTGCAGTCTCGGACCGCCAGAAGTATCCCAACGGCTATCGCCTGCTCGACGTGCTGGAGCAAGCCGCCTTCTTCTTCCCCCAGTGGGACCGGGAGTACGCCTTCGCGCTGGTCGAAGCGTTCCGCTTGCCGCTCTCCCGGCTGATGAAGGCACTCTCCCGAGGCATGCTCTCCGCGGCCGGCGTCATCGTCGGCCTTGCCAGCCGCGCGCCGCTGACCATCTTCGATGAACCCTATCTTGGCCTGGACGCCGTCGCCCGGAGCATCTTTTACGACCGGCTGCTGGAAGATTATGCGGAGCATCCACGCACGGTCATCCTCTCGACGCATCTGATCGACGAGATCAGCCGGTTGTTAGAGCATCTCCTCGTCATCGACCAGGGCCGGCTGGTGCTCGACGAGGACGCTGAAGCCCTACGCGGACACGCGTTCACCGTCATCGGCCCAGCGGCCCTGGTCGACACCTTTACGGCGGGCAAGCAACTGCTTGCGCGTTCGCCGTTAGGCGGCCTGCTTTCGGCCACCGTCATGGGCAATGGGGATCTGAAAGACCGAAAGCAGGCTCTCGCGCTCGGCCTGGAACTTGCCCCGGTCTCGTTGCAGCAGTTGCTTATCCATCTGACCGGTGACCCATCCACAAGAAAGGCAGTGGAAGTCCGATGAAGCACATTGCAAGTGTTATAGTGATGCAAGCCAGGGATTGGAGGACCTGGCTCGTGGTCCCTGGATCGTTTTGGGCGCTACCTTCGTCATTTGTCTGCTGATTGCCATTTGCATTGATTGGCTCTGGAGGGGGTCAATCCCGTTCTATAGCGGCGCAGTCGCCTGCATCGCCGTCGTGATGCTGGCTGTAGCCATCGGCACCGTCCTCGGAACCTTTCCGTTTGCCGTTGGCTTTGGCACACGCCGGAGGGATTACCTGCTGGGCACCCTGGCATGGAGCGTCGCGTACTGCGCCTCCTGGGCGATCCTGCTCGGGCTACTTTCGCTCATTGAGGCCAGCGTGTTCAAGAACTGGGGCGTGGGTCTCCACTTCTTCCACCTCCCCATTTTCAGCGATGGCTCGCCCCTGCGGCAGTTTTGCTGGCCATCCCTTCCTTACGATCTGTCCTGCGCGCACTCAGACCCCAACTATGTCAGTGGTGGCCCGTCCTTGCAGCAGTTGTGGGTCTCCTACGTCCTCCTGCTGTTCATGTACCTGCTGGGACTGCTGCTCGGCAGCATCTACCAGCGCTTTGGCCGCACGGGGGAGTTTTTCTTCTTTGGCATCGTCTTCCTGCTCCTCAGCGTCTTTGTGCTGCTGAGTAGCTACTGGCAATGGTGGGGAACGATCTCCAGCTGGCTTGTCCAGCAGACCGCGGCAGCGCTCGGTGTGTGGCTGGTTCCGGTGATGGCCATCTTTGCCCTGACGTCCTATGCGCTGCTGCGCAAAGCGACAGTGTGACTGGCAAAAAGGGCAGCTGAGAGAGCCAGATCGCGTTCGCGTTTCCCAGGCTTTCCACCTGGATTGATCTGAATACCCCTTGACAAAACATATTGCTATCTGTTATATTGGTTATAGCAAATAGCAATATTTCAAGAACCAGGAATGAAGAGTCGAGCCATTGATAAGTTGCCTCGCTCTTTGTGACCCATCCGAACCTTGACGCAGATGTATCTGCAAGGGAATTGGTAGCACTGTTCGACAAGACACCCCGGAAGGAGGAGGTCATGGTGAGTCTTACGGTAGACCATATCACGAAGTCATTTGCGCAATTTCAGGCCATCACAGACCTGTCGATGGAAGTGCAGGAGGGAACGATCTTTGGTTTCCTGGGGGCCAACGGCGCGGGCAAAACCACGACCATGCGCATGATCCTGGATATCCTGCGCCCGGATAGCGGCTCGATCACCTGGAACGGCAGGGATGTGCGCGAGGTGCCGCGCCGGAACTGGGGCTATCTGCCCGAAGAGCGCGGACTCTATCCGAAAATGCGCGTGGATGAGCAGTTGCTGTTCCTGGCGCGGCTGAACGGCCTAGCGAAGCAGGCTGCTGAGAAAGAACTGACCGATTGGCTCGAACGGTTTCAGATCAGCACCTATCGCAAGAAGAAGATCGAAGAGCTCTCCAAAGGCAATCAGCAGAAGGTGCAGTTTCTGGCAACCATCCTGCATGACCCGAGCATCCTGGTGATGGATGAGCCGTTTAGCGGATTGGATCCGGTCAACGCGAACGTGCTGAAAGAGGCGTTTTTGGAGATGCATCGTCGAGGCAAAACGATTATCTTCTCCACGCACCAGTTGGAGCAAGCCGAGGAATTATGCCAGGATATCGTGATTATCAATAAAGGGCAGAGCGTCGTGCAGGGCAGTGTACGCGAGGTCAAACGCCAGCAGGGGCGCAATGTGGCCCGCCTCAAACTCGACAACGATCCAGAGGCTTCCTGGCTTGAGCAGTTGGCGGGCGTGCAGGTTACCAAGCGCCGGGAGGATTACATCGAAATGCATATTCAAGCCAACCTCAACCCCAATGTGATTGTCGAGGCGGCGCTGCAACACGGCGGCATCATTAGCCGTTTTGAGCTGACTGAGCCGTCGCTGACCGACATCTTTATTGAGCAGGTGGGTGCGATCGCACTCCCAGACGTTCCATCTTCTGAGCTGTCTGCCTAGAACAAGGGGAATGATCCGATGTCAAAGAACACAGTGGAAATGCCGGTACAAGAACGTCGCGAACCAGAGCAAGGGGCCGTCGCGGTGAGTTCGGGCGCTGCTGCCCAGAATAACCTACGCAATATCCGTTTGATTATCGGGCGCGAGTACAGAAACCTCGTGAAAAGGCGTAGTTTTATCATCACCAGCGTGCTCCTTCTGGTGATCGTGTTTCTTGCTGCTTTTATCCCGACGGTGATACAGCTTGTGAGCTCCGGTTCCAGTTCCAGTGGGCAAACGAGTATCGACGTGGTGAACGAGGCTGGCTCGGTCGCGGGCTGGAATGAGGCGGAGTTGACCGCTGACATCACAACGGCATTGAATGGAACAAGCACTGGAAACTCCGCTCCCTATGTGTTGAGCATCCAGCCACAAACTTCTCTGAGCAGCCTGCAAAGCCAGGTCAAGGATGGCAACCTGAATATGTTGCTGGTGCTTGAGCGTGCGACGAACCAGGATATGCGCTTTACCTATTACACCACCAACAGCTCGACCAACGATCCCAACCTGTCCGCGATCCAGGGTTTGACCTTGCAGCTCACCTTTTTCGATACCGCTCATCGCCTGGGCCTCACTTCGTCTCAAACTCAGCGCCTGGCTGCTGCACCTGACCTGGTCGTCGTGCAGACCCAGCCGAGCCAGACGACTCAGCTGACGAGCGAAAATACCGCCGGCTACGTGCTCGCCCTTGCCGGGGTGATCCTGATCTTCATCTCTATCCAGATCTATGCCGGGATCGTGGCGACGGGAGTGGCGGAAGAGAAAAGCAGCCGCATGATGGAACTGCTGCTGAATGCCGCGACCCCCTTCCAACTGCTGGCGGGCAAGATCGTGGGCATCGGTGCAGCGTGCCTGACGCAGATGGGTGGCGTGGTGGTGGTCGGCATTGGGGCGCTGCTGCTGCAAACCCCTGTGCAGGCCGCGCTGTTCGGGACACATACGGGAGGCTTCAGCCAGTACCTCACCGGCGTGTCCATCCCGTTCTACCTGCTGTTCCTGCTCTACTTCCTGCTGGCGTTCTTCCTGTATGCCACCCTGTTTGCCGGACTGGCCTCACTGGTCAAACGGCAGGAGGAGGTGCAAAGCACGATCATGCTTCCCCTGCTGCTGCTGAGCAGTGGCTATGTGCTGTTCTTTTTCGTGGTCGCTACTCCCGATGCGACCGTGACGAAGGTGCTGTCCTACATTCCGTTCTGGACCCCGATTTTCATGCTGCTGCGTCTTGCTGCGGGTACGGTGGCCTGGTGGGAGATCGTCGTAACGGTCGCCTTGATGCTGCTGACCATTCTGGCCTGCACCTGGTTTGCCGCGCGCCTGTATCGCTACGGCGTGCTGATGTACGGGCAGCGGCCTGGTCTTGGACAACTGCTGCAACTGGTACGGATGAATTAACCACCGGCGAAAGACGCGATCTGTTTCGTGAGGATACATAGGGTTTAACGCAGGTGAAAGGCTTTCGCCAGCTCGCGGAACTGGATGCGTCCCTCGATGATGGTCTCGCTATCGACAATAATGACCGGGATTCGATAGCGGTATTGCTCAAAGACCTGCGGGCCGCTGCGGATATCGATCTCCGTCAGGTCGAAGTCGGTGATCGCCGCCACATCTTCGAGCATCTCGCGCGCTTCCTCACACAGGTGACACCCGGCTTTCGTATAAAATGTCACCTGCATCTGCGCCTGCTCTCTCGAACTTGCCACGTACATCGCTCCAGGTAAAAGACTGTCGTTACCTTCATCATACCATATTTCGCGCGCACGTTCTCAATACATCATGGCTCGCATAGTTCACACCCCCAAAAAGGGGACGCGAGTACTCGCATCCCCTGAATTCAACGGTCCGGCGCTAGCAGTAGCGCGGGTAGGGCGGGCAATTGATGCCGGGGCCGCCACCGGCCAGCATTTGGCTCTGCACGCTTACCTGGTGCTGCGGCATGAAGGGAAGCGCCATAACGTGTGCCGTCCAGCCCAGCATTCCCAGCAGGAGGGCTGCTGCTAAAAGGACAATAACGACCGTTTTCTTCAACGTCAATTGCATAGGATTCTCCTTCTCTTTCCTGTCGCCCTGGCGACGAAAAATCTACAGAAGAGGCATACATTGCTCCTCTGTAGATCAGGAGTGAAGGGAAGATGAAAATCTTGCAGGTTTGCGCTACATTCTCGTCGAATCCTCAAAACTGGTTTTGTGATTTTTCGTTGTCAAACGTCCATTACAATAGAGAGCGGCGCTCGAAGAACGGCGAGAATCAAGGGAAACCTGGGGCGGAGGGAGCTTTTCCTGCTCAACTGGATGGAGCAGGAGAAAGGTGCAGATATGATAGATCAGTGTGAAGATCTCGAACGATTCGCTCGAAAAGCCGCCGAACTTGCTATCCAACGCTGCGCGCGTGGTTTGCTCACGATTGACACCGTTGCAGAGCATATCATCGAGGAGTGGAACGCGCAGGCGACCGGCACTGAAGAGCCTTCTCAATCGCTCCTCAATCGACTGGCGCTGCGCTATTGCAGCAGCAAGCTCTATTTTTTTTGCCTCGATCCGGCTACATGCAACCGCGCGTTCGAGAATCTCTTCAGCTATTTGAAGCAGGTATTGGAAGGCTCAAAATACGCGCAATCCCTCATGTGCTATGCAAATGCGCTTGATGACATACTCCAACAGACGCTGATGGATTTACATCACCTCTTCAGCAAACAACCACCCGGCGGGCCTGATGACCCCGCCGCTTTTTTGAAATGGGCGCAAACCATCCTGCTGCACAACGCCATTGGCTTTCTAGAGCGGATGAAGCGGGAAGCAGCCATCTCCCTCGATGAGATGTCTGAAGAGTATGTGGAACAAAATGCTGTATGCGAGCGTCAAGACATTCTAGAACAGATAATTGTTAAAGAATTGCAACTGACTCTTAAAAATGCTATTCTATCACTAAAGAATCCGCGTTATCGGCTCGTACTGATTGCTCTCTTCCTGGCGGGAATGGAAGAAGACGAACTGGCAGTGTATATGGGTATAGAGGTTAAGGATATCTACCTTTGGAGGCACCGGGCTTTGAAGACGCTCCGCAGCAATCGGGAGGTGATCGATACTCTTCGACGCTGGCTGCGGTAGGGGGTGTTCGCGGCTGAAAGCAGGCGCAGGAATGCCGCGAACCAGACGGAGGATTTGACCATGCGCTGCGAAGAGCTGTATCACCTGCTGACGATCTATTTTCGAGAGAAAGACAGGGATATCGCATACCAACTCGTCACATCGCATATCCAATCCTGCCCTGACTGCTCGCGGGGCCTGAGCCGTCTGCCCTACGACCTGTTCTCGCTCGATCAGCTTACCTGCGAGCAATGCCGCTCGCGCCTCCCATCGTACTACGAAGCCACACATCCTGACCACCCGCAGGTGACGCTGCCCGACACGAGCATTGCCGAGGTCGCGCTGCACCTGGGTCACTGCCAGGAATGCTCACGGCTGTACATCGCGCTCGTGCAGGTCTCCGAAATGGAAGAACGCGGCGAATTCGACAGCCTGGTTGACCGCTGAATTACTCCTGCTCGCGCATGCGCGAGCGTTCGTGCTGCGTCAGGTACTTTTTGCGCAGGCGAATACTCTGCGGCGTCACCTCGACCAGTTCATCATTGTTGATGAAGTCCAGCGATTGCTCCAGGCTTAAAATGATGGGAGGCGTCAGCCGGACGGCAATGTCAGAGGTAGAGGAGCGGATGTTGGTTTTCTGCTTCTCTTTGCACACGTTCACGACCATATCCATCGGACGCACGCTCAGCCCGACGATCATACCCGCGTAAACAGGCGTGCCCGGCTCGATGAACGTGTCGCCGCGCTGCTGGGCATTGTTGAGGCCATAAGTCATCGCCACGCCCTGCTCGGAGGCGATCAGCGCGCCCATGCGCATTGTGCCGATCTTGCCCATCCAGGGAACGTAGCTGGTCAGCATACTGCTCATCGCGCCGTTGCCCTGCGTGAGGGTGAGAAAGGCATTGCGGAAACCGATCAGGCCGCGCGTGGGAATATGGTACTCTAACCGCACATTGCCAAGCCCGTCGTTGGTCATGTTGGTCATCTGGGCTTTACGGGCGGCCAGCGTCTCGGTCAGCACGCCGATATAGGCATCCTTGGTATCGATCACCAGGTGTTCGAGCGGCTCTACCATCTGGCCGCTATCTTCGCGCGTGATGACCTCGGGGCGCGACACCTGGAACTCGTACCCCTCACGTCGCATAGTCTCAATGAGGACGGAAAGGTGCAGTTCGCCTCGCCCGGAGACGACGAACTCGTCGGGCGAATTGCCATCCTCGACGCGCAGGCTGACGTTCGTCTCTAGCTCGCGGTATAAGCGGGCGCGCAGCTGGCGCGATGTGGGATATTTCCCCTCGCGTCCGGCGAACGGGCTGGCGTTGACGCTGAAGGTCATCTTCAGCGTCGGCTCTGTGAAGGCGATGGTGGGCAGCGCTTCGGGGGTATCCACGTCTGCTAATGTTTCTCCGATATTGACTCCCGGAATGCCTGTCAGAGCCACGATGTCACCAGCCAGCGCTTCCTGCACTTCAACGCGCCGCAGGCCCTGGTAGGCCAGTACGAGATTAATCTTCTGGCGCGAAACCACTCCATCGCGGTTGATATGGGCAATGAACATGTTGGGTACGAGGCGCCCGCGCACAATGCGCCCGATGGCATATTTCCCCTTGTAGTCATCGTAGTCCAACGCGGCCACCAGCATTTGCAGGGGAGCCTCAATATCCACTAATGGCGCGGGAATAGTATTGACGATGGTCTCGAAGAGCGGTTCCAGGCTGACTCGCTCGTCACCCGGCTCGTACATGGCAACCCCGTCGCGGCCAATGGCATACAGTATGGGAAAATCCAGGTGATCGGCGTCGGTGGCGAGTTCCAGGAAGAGGTCTTGCGTCCACTCCAGCACCTGCTCGATGCGCGCGTCACGCCGGTCGATCTTGTTGATGATGACAATCGGCTTCAGGTTCAGCTCGAGCGCCTTTTGCAGCACGAAGCGCGTCTGGGGCATAGGACCCTCGACGGCGTCGATCAGCAGGATGCAGCCGTCGGCCATATTCAGCACGCGCTCAACCTCGCCGCCAAAGTCGGCGTGCCCCGGCGTATCGATAATATTGATTTTGATGCCCTTATAGATGATGGCCGTGTTCTTCGCCAGGATGGTGATACCGCGCTCGCGCTCCTGATCGTTCGAATCCATAATCAGCTCGCCCACCTGCTGGTTTTCGCGGAAGATGTGGCTCTGCTTGAGCAAGCCGTCAACCAGCGTGGTTTTCCCATGATCGACGTGGGCAATGATAGCGACATTGCGGATATCTTCTCTTTTTACCAGATGTTCCGTTTGAGTCATAGACTGTAATACCTGCATTATTAAAAGTACTCTCCCCGTAGACATAAGAAAACCGGACGGCTAGAGTCGCCCGGTATGCATGATTGACTGTTGACCGATAATTGCTGCCCTCATTGTATCCCTTCCACGGCGATTCGTCAAGCAAGCGTGGGAAATAGAGACTCGTCCAAAAGCGTCATTTGGTGTACAATATCAGGGTCACTCGGCGTATATCCCAAATGAACTGGCGCTACGCACACATTGAAGTGTGAAGATATTGGCCTGTTTTGTGAAAGTCTGCATCATGATAGAGAATAGGACACGCTCATTGCACCAATTCGTACACCGCGGTACAAAGAGACAGACGAGGTGGCTTTTCCTGCTGTGCTTGCCCATACTGGCAATCGTCTCAGGCTGTAGTTCCTCCACGCTTAACGTACCTCAAATTACGTCTCCGGCTGGTCTGTCGCAATTGTTTTCCAGAAATACCATCCAGTTGTGTCCGGCTCAATTGAGCCAGACGCCCGACTGCTATACGCCGCAAACGCTGCGCATGGTCTACAGCATTGATCCGCTTATCAGCCAGGGGTATACAGGGAGCGGGCAGACGGTGGTCATCATCGCCGAACTGACCAGCCCCGACTTCCAAAGCGATATCGATACCTTCGATCAGACCTTCGGACTGCCAGCCGTGACGCCCCAGATCTATTCTCCGTCAGGAGTGATTCAATTTAACCCGAACGACCAGCACAGCCTGCAGAGTGCCAGCGAGACAGAACTGGACGTCGAGATGGTTCATTCGTTCGCTCCGGGAGCAGCTATCGTGGTCGTCGATGGGCCGGACCTTATTACTTCGGAACGTTACGCGGTCGATCAGCACCTTGGTCAGATCGTGACGCAGAGCTTCGGCGTAACCGAGTCGAATCCTTCTGCCACGTTTGTTATCACCACGCTCGATAGCCTTTTCAAGCAGGCTACACTCAACCAGGGCATGACATTTCTCGCCAGCACCGGCGAT
This sequence comes from uncultured Chloroflexia bacterium, assembly GCA_963731975.1. Taxonomy (GTDB): domain Bacteria; phylum Chloroflexota; class Ktedonobacteria; order Ktedonobacterales; family Ktedonobacteraceae; genus CAVSXS01. The sequence goes on from CAVSXS010000001.1 coordinate 1,890,172, forward strand.
TTTGGGGCGAGTGGCGGGCCAGGCGACACGTCAGCGGTCGTGCAATTCCCGGCCTCCGATCCCTGGGTCACGGCGGTAGGTGGTACAAGCCTGTCAGTGTCGGGAACAAATTATTATGAGAGTGCGTGGAACGACAGCGGAGGCGGCATCAGTTCGATCTTCTCCGAGCCGAGCTATCAACAACGCTACTTACCATCTGCAGATCAGGCGATACTCAAGGGATTTCGCGCCATACCCGACGTTGCTGCCGACGCGGACCCTTCGACGGCGATGGCGTGTTTTGTGCTCCAGCAGTGGGGACAATGCGGAGGGACGAGCGAGAGCGCGCCAATGTGGGCGGGCATTGTCGCCATCGCCAACCAGGTCGCGGGCCACCCCCTGGGCTTCATCAACCCGGACCTATACAAGCTGGGCGCCGCGAAACTGGGTGATTTCCGCGATATCGTTACGGGCGACAATAGCGTACACGTACAGGGACTGAACGTTGCCGGATACCAGGCAGGCCCCGGTTGGGATGCCGTCACAGGCTGGGGCGTACCGCAAGCCTACCAACTTGCCGGGGACCTGGCAGCCGCGCTCGCTTAACGGACTGTCGAGAGGAGATATGACTATGCGTTGCGAGGTATGTGAAGCGCCTCTGCAAGCAGGAACAGTGAACTGCCCGAACTGCGGAATGCCTGTGAGCTACAATCACATCCCGTCTTCGGGAAAATTGCCTGCTGTTGAAAACAACCCTCTACCTTCAATGGAGTCACCACCGGATGCGCTTCCAGCACGGGAGGCTTCCCCGCCTGTCCTCGTCCAGCCACACGTGCGTGTTCTTCCGCACATAGCGCCTGTACCCGTGCCTGCGCCTCGACAAGCGCGCTCACCCCTCGCCAAAGCCGCCATCGTAGCGCTGCTCGCCTTCGCCTTGCTCGCCGGGAGCGGGCTAGGGTACTACTACTTCACCGGGCAGCCAGGTGATAGCGGAGCGAACACAACGTCTACCACGCTGCTGACCACGCCCAGCGCTGCAACCGTCCAGGCGGAGCAAACAGCCATTACCACCGCGCCCGGGACGCTCTATAGCCAGAGTACTGCCGGAAACCCGACCATTCAAGACCAGTTGAGCAGTAATAATACGAGCGCGTGGGAAACCTATAGCGGCGCGAACGGCCAGTGCGCCTTCAATGGCGGAGCCTATCACATCAATTCGCTGCAGGCCGGACTGACGGCCTGTTTCTACCGGGCGCGAGCCTTTGTCGATTTTACGTTGCAAGTACAGATGACCATCACAAAGGGCGACGCGGGTGGCATGGTCTTCCGCTTCCCCGCGGCGTTGGGAGCGAATGCGTCTTCGCTGAATGCCTACATGTTCATCGTCAACGTGCTCGGCGTAAGCTCGCTGGTGCGCATCCACGACGGCGAATACACAACGCTCGTCGCGAAGACAGGCAGCGCCCTCGGTAAAGGCGTCAATCAAACGATTGTCATGACGGTCATCGCGCGCGGCAGCGTCTTCTTTCTCTACGTCAACAAGCAGTTCATAACGACCGTCAAGGATACGACATACCAGGTCGGATTCGTCGGGCTGGTCTCCCTGAGCTTTCAAGACCCGACCGAGGTCGCCTTCCACAACGCGCAAATATGGCCTTGACACCAAAATGTAGTGGCACCCCTCGCGGGTGCCATCCCCACCGTCGCCTTACTCCCCTCGCGGGTGCCATCCCCACCGTCGCCTTACTCCCCTCGCGGGTGCCATCCCCACCGTCGCCTTACTCCCCTCGCGGGTGCCATCCCCACATCATATAACTCCCCATGTCGCCTGGCATCACTCGCTCTGCTCTCCCCGGCTATACGTGCGGCTCAACATAAGGTCGACGTTGTAGCAGGCGGTAATATGCGAAAGATGCGTGAACGCCTGCGGAAAGTTGCCCAGCGCCTCGCCACATGACCCGATCTCTTCGGCATACAGTCCGACGTGGTTGCTGTAGGTCATCATCTTCTCTAGCATGAGACGCGCCTCGTCCAGGCGACCGGCGCGGGCTAGTGCCTCGGCCATCCAGAAGCTGCACGCGCTGAAGGTCCCCTCCGAGCTGCCTAAGCCATCGTCGGCGGCATGCTTAGGGTTGTAGCGATGCACAAGCGAGTCGCTGGTCAGTTCTTTCTGGATGCGATCGATGGTATGCAGAATACGCGGGTCGGTCGGGCCAGCGAAGTTAGTCAGCACCATCAACAACGCGCTGGCATCGACGGCATCGCTGCCATAATACTGCACAAAGCTCTTTTTCTTCTCGTTCCACCCGGCGTTCATGATCTGCTCGTAGACCTCAGCGCTCTTCTGCATCCACTCGCTCATCGGCGCGGGCAATCCGCGGTGGCGCGTTAAGCGCAAGGCGCGATCAAAAGCGACCCAGCTCATCAGGCGCGAATGCACGAAACGTTTCGGGCCACCGCGCACCTCCCAGATGCCCTCGTCGGGTTCCTGCCAGTGGTCGCCCAGCCATTCAAGCAGGCGGCGCAGGTTTTGCCACAGGTCGTAAGAGATGGTGTCGAAACGGTTGTAGATGTAGATGGCATCCATCAGTTCGCCATAGATATCCAGCTGTTTCTGCGTGTACGCGCCGTTGCCGATGCGTACCGGCCTGCTCTGGCGATAGCCTTCCAGGTGATCGAGCGTATACTCGGTTAAGTTATGTTCGCCATCGATGCCATACATGGGTTGCAGCGTGCCATCTTTGCCCAACTCGTGACAGCGCGCGTCGAGCCAGCCCATGAACGCCTCGGCCTCGTCGGTAAAACCAAGCGTCAGCAGGCTGTAGAGGGAGAACGAGGCGTCACGCAGCCAGGTATAGCGATAGTCCCAATTCCTGGCTCCTCCCATCGTCTCCGGCAAGCTGGTAGTAGCCGCGGCGACGATAGCTCCGCTAGGAGCATAGGTCAGCAGCTTCAGGACCAGGGCTGAACGCATCACCGTCTCGCGCCAGCGCCCGCGATACTGGCAATGGCTGACCCAGTTGCGCCAGTAGTGCAGCGTATCGTTGAAAGCATGGTCATAGGCGCGATGGGTAAGTGGCTCCGGCGCGAGATCACCATCTTTGGCGCTTTCGAGCAAAAAATGAACCGATTGCCCGGCGTGCAGCGTGAAGGCGGCGCGCACGCCACCATTGCCATCATCCTCCATTGGTACAGTCGAAGCCAGCCCCAGGCTCATACTCTTACTATGGAAGATGGCTCCTTTGGCAGAAAGGCTGACTTGATGCGAATCTCTGGCGTAGTTGAAGGCAGGACGACATTCCATCGTAAACGAGAGTGAGCCGCGCACCACTTTCACTTCACGCACGAGATGATGCTCGTGCTCAGAGCTATTGGCGCTTTTGATGGGCATGAAATCAATCAGCTCGCCGACACCATCCACTGTGAGGAAGCGTGTTAAGAGAATATTGGTTTCAGGGATGTAGAGCTGCTTGTGTCCCATTTCCGGTGAAGAGGGTGGTGCAATTCGAAAATATCCCCCCTTGTTGATATCCAGGATCGCCCCGAAGACGCTGGGAGAGTCAAAACGAGGCAGGCAGCACCAGTCGATCGAGCCATTTTTGCCCACCATCGCTATTGTATGCAAATCACCGATCACGGCGTAGTCTTCTATCGGCTGATAGGACAGGGATGGGCGATAAGAATCGTGCCCGTTCGTTTGCTGTTCCATGGATTCTCCCTTTGCGCAACATTACAAATTCTTTTCTGTATTGTACACACATTTGCAATACGTTGTGAGAGAGCATGGAGAGTAGTCTGCTGGCGAGCCTATCTGCTACAATAGGACCAGCACTATGAACCAGAACTGCGGGAGAGGAGAACAAACGCGCGTATGCCCGAAGCCATCCGCATCCTGGCCGTCGATGTCGGTACAGGAACACAGGATATCTTGCTCTTTGAAAGTGGCAAGACCATCGAGAACTGCTTCAAGATGGTGATGCCCTCGCCCACCGTCATCGTGGCGGAGCGGGTAAGGCGCGCTACGCAGCACAGCCAGGCCGTGCTGCTAACGGGCGTCACGATGGGTGGTGGGCCTTCGCATTGGGCCGCGCGCGATCACGCGCTGGCCGGCTTTCCCGTCGCGGTGACGCCGGAGGCAGGGCGCACCTTCGATGACGACCTGGCGCAGGTGGAAGCCATGGGCTTCGAGCTGATCGACGACGACGAAGCGGCCAGGCGCGCGGCAGACCCGCGCTGGCAGCACATCGAGTTACAGGACTTCGACGCGCGTGCCATCATCACGGCATTCGATGCATTCGACATCTCGCCAGCCGTCGACGGGCTGGCAATCGCGGCCTTCGATCACGGCGCTGCCCCGCCTGGATACAGCGACCGGCGTTTTCGCTTCGACTTCCTGGCGCGCACCGTGCGGCTCAGTCCTTTCCCCAGCGCCTTCGCCTATACCGCGCAGGACACACCCGCCGATCTGACGCGCCTGCGCTCCATCGCCCGCAGTTCAGCGCGTTACCTCACAATAAGCGGGTCACCACCGGACGCGCCGCTGCTGCTCATGGATACCGGCTCGGCGGCGGCGCTCGGCGCGCTCGAAGACCCACTGGTCAGAGCGCAGCGCGAGAGCATCCTCTGCAACATCGGCAACTTTCACACGCTGGCCTTCCACCTGCTCGATGGCAATATCGCCGGCATCTTTGAACATCACACGGGGGAGATCGACCGCTTGCGGCTGGAGCAGATGCTCGTGAAGCTTGCCAACGGCACGCTCACCAACCAGGAGGTGTTCGATACGAGCGGTCACGGCGCGCTGATTCTGGGCGACAGCAGAGCGAGCAGGGCCAACGGCGCTAACGGCAGCAACGGCAGGGACTTCCCATTCCTGGCCGTCACCGGCCCACGGCGCGAGTTGATGCGCGGCTCGGCGCTGCGGCCATACGAGGCTACACCGCACGGCGATATGATGCTGGCGGGCTGTTTTGGCCTGCTGCGCGCCTTCGCTGAGCATTTTCCTACATTGGGTGGGGAGATAGAAGCTTCATTGCTCTAATGGTGCATTGCCTGCTGTGCAATGCTACGATTGCTTCGGTGGACGTAGTGGGATGGGATCGCGCCGCGCGCGAGTTTTCGGGGTGGCATTTCCTGCAAGCGGTTTCGATTGCAACGCGGATTTTTTGTGTTGGATGCGCGAGACTTTCTCTTTAATCAGAACGATCTGTGAGTGGACGGCCTGGCGCGATTGTTGCAGCTTCCTGGCAATTTCCGAGGGACGTTCGCTGCTGGCGAGGTAGCGGCAGATGGTCTCCTGTTTCTCGGTCAGGTCCACGGAGGGGTGTTCCAGTGCCGTTTTTGCCAGATCTTCGAGTTCGCCATACTTGCTGCGCCGGTAATCGTCCAGGTCTCCTGGAGAGAAAAGCCAGCGATCGACCACACGCACACCCGGAATACGCCCGGCCTCCACGAGGTGCATGAAGTGCCAGTAGCTCAAGTCGAGCTGCTTCGCGGCTTCATGAGTGGTCAGCATACCATTGAGATGTTGGATGTAATGAAGTTCATCACTCCTGAGGGCCATGTCTGATGCCTTTCTACAGGTTACAAAAGCGTCGGGCAATGACACACTAAGTCATGGTGAGTATACCATAAGGGTAGAGAAATCCGCAAGTATAAATTGCGCGCATTTGTAGGAGCAACCCTCGTGGCTGCCCCTACAAACGGGGATTTATCGGGATGTGGGGAAAATCTGGGGTACGCGCAGCGCAAGTCCGATATCGCCCGTCACCTTCAGCTGGCCGCTGAAGAAGGCGCTCTGCGGATCAAGCTTGCCCTCGGCCATCTTCAGCCAATCCTGGTCCTTCAATACGAAGGTCACATCCGGTTTCTCAACGCCGCCTTTGACCAGCTCGCAGGCATCGCTGGCAACCTTCATCGCGTACACACCGGCCTCATCGCCGGAGATATTCCACTGAAAGGTTTTGGTCAAGCCTTTGGCTGCGGCGGGGTTAAAAAGCGTCACCATTGTTTCAAACGTTTCTTCAACCGTCATGGTTTGTTTGCTCCTTCTAAAATCTGGCAGGACTGGCCCCTGCCGGCACATGCTGTAGTATAGCACGCCGTCTCATATGACGCTAGAGAAGTATGATTGACAAGCGCGCGAATTTCCGGTACGCTTCCTGTATCCACACTACGCCGGGCGGCTGCCGGGCCGGGTGCCCGGTAAGCGCCACAGGAGGAATCGATGCAGGCTCCCGTTACTCTTCGTCGCGTCTTGAAGTTTCGCACCGTGGTCTCTACCAGCACCGGGCTGGCCTACGCCGCCGTCAGCTTGCTCGGCTGCGTGCAGATCGCCTCGCTGGTGGGCGGCGATTCGGGCTGGATCGCCATCCTCGTGGCCGGGCTGGTCGCTGTGCTGGCCGCCCTGTGCTTCTCCGAACTCAACGCGCTGTATCCGACCGCCGCGGCCATTCGCCAGTACATGAAAGAAGCCTTCAGCGATAATTTCTCGCTCATCATCACCTTCGGGTATCTGCTTACCATCATCGCAGTGGTTGCCGCCGACAGCTACATCGTGGGCAGTGCCATCACGTATGCCTTTGGCCTGCCAAACTGGGCCTCGCTGATCTGGATTCTGGTCATTCTACTGCTGGCTACTGGCGCGAACCTGCGCGGTATCAAGATTGCCGGTCTGCTCCAGGACATCACTACCTACAGCCTGCTGGCCTTTGCCATCTTCATCTCGCTCGTCGCGCTCGCCCAGCATCATTTCCAACTGAACGACCCGTTCAACTCGCTTGCTCATCCCGACGCGCTGTTAAACGCCGTGGCCGTCGGCGTGTTCGTCTTCTCCGCCTTTGAGTGGGTCACGCCGCTTTCAGAAGAAATCTCGAACATTCGCCTGATACCGCGCGGCATGTTCATCGCCCTTGGCCTGCTCGCCCTTTCTTACGCCCTCTTCACACTGGCCGCCAGCAACTTCCTGAATGTGCATGACCCCAACATCTACAACTCGCCCGTTCCGCAGATGCTGCTGGGGAAGGCCGTGCTGGGGCAGTTCGGCATCTGGCTGATGCTGATCGCCACGCTGCTGACGGCGGTCATGACATTCAACGGCGGCTTTGCCACGGCCTCGCGCTTCCTGTACGCCACGGCGCGCGAAGATGCGCTGCCGGCGATATTCACGCGCATCAGCATCGCCTTCGCCGTGCCCTACGTGGCCGTCATCTTCCTCGCCGTCTCATCCGGCCTGATTGCCATCGTGATCTTCCTCACCGGACAGTTCCAGTTACTTATCCTCGTCGGAGCGGTGCTGGAAGCCCTGATCTACACTGTGGCGGGTCTGTGCGTGCTGCGCCTGCGCCGCAAGTTTCCCAACGCTGAGCGCGCCTTCCGCATCCGTGGCGGCATCGTCATCCCGGTACTGACGGTGATCGTCTTCGGCGTGCTGGGCATCCTGGCCTCGCTCGGCAGCGGCTCCAACGTCGTACTCGGCCTGCCGCTGTATGTCACCATCGGCCTTTTCATCGTCTCGGCGCTCTACGTCTACCTCGTTATCCCGCGAATCCGCGCAGCAGCCCAGGCGCGGCGGGCCGCCACGAAGCGCAGGCGACCCATAGCAACCTAGCCCCATCAGGGTTTCAGCCAAAGGGGAGGGAGGGCGCATGTAGCAGGTAGCGGACTGCTCCCTTTCGGAACGCCCACCCACTATATCACCCAGGCTCAGGAGTGGCAAAATCACCGTGAAGCGGCTGCCCCGCCCTATGGTGCTTTCAAGCGTGATGGTGCCTCCGTGCTGCTCGGCAACACTCTGCGCAATGGAAAGACCCAGCCCCATACCTGAGCGGAAGCGCGCATTGTCGGCGCGATAGAATTGATCAAAAACCCTGGGCCGATCGCTCTCTGCAATGCCGATACCTGTATCAGCAACCGTAATCGCTACCGTGTCTTCGTTCAGCGTCCCGATCACCTCGACTTTTCCCCCTTCAGGTGTGTACTTGAAGGCATTCTCCAGCAGGATCAAAAACAACTGCTTCAGGTAATCTGCATTGCCCAGCACAACAGCATCCTCCACCAGATCTAGTTCGCGGTACTCCAGGTTGAGCTTGCTATCGGCTGGCCGAGCTTTTCGGCAGACGTCGTCCACGATATCCACCACGAGCAGCGGTTCGCGGGTCAGCGTTGCATTGGCATCGGTGCGTGCCAGGATCAGCAGTTGCGTGACCATGCGCGCCATACGTTCAGCCTCAAACTGTATATTCTCCAGCGCATTGGCTTGAAATTCTGGGTCGCCCCCTCGCTCTTTCTTCATCAGGTCAAGCGAGGAGAGCATGATCGTCAACGGGGTACGCAGTTCGTGTGAGACATCAGCGAGAAAACGGCGCTGGAGGTCATTGACGTTCTGTGCGTCCCGATACGCACCCTCGAGCGAAGTCAGCATCCCATTGATGGTCTGTGCCAGACTGTTGATCTCGTCGGGTCGTTCCCTGGCCTGGACGCGCAGTGCATGATCACTGGTTCTGGCAATGTCGGAAGCAGAGACCGCGAGATGTTCAAGCGGGCGGAGCATCTTACGCACCAGGAGCCAGACCAGCAGAGCGAGCACCAGGAGGGTGATTCCGCCGCCCATGAACAACAACGTTACAACGAGATTGAGTGTCTCATGATCGGTGACAGTATGTGCGCCCAGGACATACCCTAGTATCCGTCCTCTTGTGACGACGGCATGACCATACATGAAAAATGAGGTACCATGAAACTCGAGAACGTCGACCCGATTGGCCGTAATTGCTGGTCGCAGTTGAGAGAGCGGCAAGACCAGCCTCCCCATGTTGCTTGTACTCGCAATGGGGACACCCTGCTGATTCTGATATTGGAGGTAGTTCTCAGGGGTTCCGAAAGCATCCAGCTCACTACGAACCGAAGAGAGGTTGGCGTCTGGTTCGGCAGCGAGAGCAGTAGACAAGGACAGCACCGTCTGTTGCAAGCGCACTTCATTCTGACGTTGGAGAAGGCTATTCGCGACGACAAGCGTTGTGAGGACGAATGTGAGCATGCCGACGACTAAGATCGTGACAATCCAGAGGGTCAAACGTGTGCGGATAAGGCTGAAGCGGAGCAAGCGGGGTTTCCCATGCGTCTGTAGAGACATAGACATCATCCTTTCAGCACGTAGCCAACACCACGAATTGTCTGAATCATGCGCGAGTCGCCGTGTGCCTCTAGTTTCTGGCGCAGATGCCCCATATGAACCTCCAGCACGTTCGTTTCAAGGTCTGCATTGTATCCCCACACCTGTTGCAGGAGTTGGTCGCGGGTGAGGACTTGTCGTGGATGACGCATCAATATGAGCAGCAAGTCGTACTCACGCGCGGTGAGTTCCATCACCTGTCCATTGCGATGGACTTCGTGGGTGGCCTGATTGAGTACGAGATCGCTGTAAGAGAGCAATTCTTGACTTCCCGTATGACGGCGTAGCACTGCTCGTATCCGCGCCACCAACTCATCAAAGGAAAAGGGCTTGGGAACGTAATCATCTGCGCCCAGTCCCAGTGCATTGACCTTGTCAGCAACATCATCACGCGCTGTCAGCATGATAATGGCAATGTCGTCGAGAAGGCGCAGACGACGACAGACCTCAAAGCCATCAACGCCTGGCATCGTAATATCCAGCAATACCAGGTTCGGTTGATATTTTTTGGCCGCGATCAGACCAGCCTCACCGTCTGATGCGGTGTAGACTTCAAAGCCTTCAAAGGCAAGTCCTCGCTTGAGCAAGGAGATAATTTTCGGGTCATCATCAACAAGTAAGACACGCGTCGCCATACGCCATTCCCTCTCGCACGGATGTGCCTGCACATCCTCAGTATCAATCGCTTCTATGGAGAATCATACCATAGGCATCCCTTCATTTCTTCTTCTGTCACCGCTCATTTCCGCATCGAACACAGGCCCTTTATCAAATCTTTATCGACGCTTCACATGAACTTCAGGAAGATTACGTATGCTATGAATAGCGCGACAACCCAAATCAAAATATCATCGCACACACTCACCAATGAAAAGGAATAGTTATGTATCCTCACATGCAACCCGACATAGCACAATCTGAAGTGCTTTCGTCTGACAAGAATACCGGTCAACCGAAGCGCCTTCACTATGAGAGGGAAATCCTGGGAGTCATGCATCGCGCGCTCGGTGGAGGAACCATTATTGGTATCACCATCGTCACGATTGTGCTCTGGTTCCTGGTTCGACCAACAGGTCAACCGACGAGCAGGTATCTGGGCGAGTTGCTGGGCACGACAGCCATTCTGCTCTTTTCATGTTCGCTCGTCGTATCGACGAAAGCCCCCTTTTTAGAGAACTCCTTTGGCGGCCTCGACCGTATGTATCTCTGGCATCGCTGGTGTGCGATAGCGGGAGTGGTACTACTCTTTCCTCACTATATCCTGGTCACAACTGTTCAGAATACAATCAAGAGTACCCTCGGCAATGCGCTTGGGTTCATTGCCCTTTTCGGACTGGCGTTCCTGCTCCTGTGGGCCCTTGTTCCAAGATTACCCGTCATTGGTCGCCGCATTCGCACAAACTACCAGCGTTGGTTCACACTCCACCGCTTGACCGGCCTATTCGTCATTGCCGGGCTGATTCACGGGTTCCTGGTGGACCCCGTTCTACAACGCTCGACGGTCCTGTTCGTTTGGTATATAGCGGTGGCGGTGATTGGCACTACGGCCTATCTGTACCGGGAACTGCTTCATCCCTTTTTGAGGCGTCTGTGGCAACATAACTACACTGTTGAAGCGGTCAATCACCTGGACCAAAAGACGTTGGAGGTGGTGCTCGCTCCTGTGGCCCGACCCGTGCCATTTGTCGCAGGGCAATTTGTCTTTGTGCGCTTCGGGGGAGGACATGGGTGGGAGCCACATCCCTTCACGATCAGTAGCGCTCCACAGGAATCCCTCCTTCACCTCGCGATCAAGGGATTGGGGGATGAGACGCAAGGTCTGATCGACACCCTGCAACCAGGCGTTCCAGCGCGAGTGGGCATGGCCTTCGGAATGTTCGATTACCGAGGCGGTAGTCACCAGCAAGTGTGGATAGCGGGCGGCATCGGGATCACACCATTTAGGAGTTGGATACGTGCGTTTCCCACCGAGCAGCCGCTGGAGTTCGACATCGACCTCTACTACACAGTACAAAACGAAGACGAGGCCCTGTTTCTCGACGAAATCAGCACGGCAGCCGCACACTATCCAACGTTCCGACCTCACATCACCTACTCGAAGCGCGAAGGGTCGCTCACGATGGAGCAAATCGCGGCGAGTTGTCGTAGGCCATTTTCAGAGAGTGAGGTTTACATGTGCGGCCCACGTAGGATGATACAAAATTTCCAGCAAGCATTCCGAACGCAAGGTGTAACATCCTATCGCATCCATTTTGAATACTTCAACTTTCGTTAGAATGAGCATCAATGGCTCTCAATAACTCACATCTTTTCAACGCTTCATTACTATGGAATCACATACCAGGGAGTCAACGATGAAATCTCTCAATGAAAATGAAGCTGTGCGTTCATCGGGACCGATCGGCACGGACGGAGAGAATAATAAGGGGCGGTCAGGGGTCGTTGGCAACGAACGGCTGACTGCGCTGGCAGGCGCGGTACTCCTCGTGCTGATCCTGGTGGAACTCGTGAGCTCAGCGAACCTGCACGCGCTGCTGTCTATCCATATCTTTGTTGGGGTACTCCTGGCGGGTCCGCTTGTCGTCAAGCTTGGCTCGACCGGCTACCGCTTCGCGCGCTACTACACGAAATCGCCCGCTTATGTGCGCAGTGGTCCGCCCCGCCTGCCGCTGCGAGTACTCGGCCCGCTACTGGTCGTCACGACCCTCGCGGTCGTGGGCAGCGGGATCGGACTCGTGGTGACCGGCCCGGCGCAGGCTGGCTTCCTCCGGTCCTTGCATAGTCTCAGCGTCGTGTTCTGGCTCTCGCTGATCGCCATACATGTCGCTGCCTATCTCTGGCGGTCCCTCCGTTGGGTCGCGGACGACTGGAGAAAACAACCCGGCAGGGGCCTGGTCCCAGGACGTGGCTTCCGGCTTGGCGTGACGCTCGGCGCGCTGCTGGCCGGCACGATCGCTGCTCTCCTCCTGTTCCCTGGTGCTGCACCCTGGTTCATCTTTAACCAGACGGGACAGAAGATCCCGGGTGCTCTGATCGAAGGCCTGGTCCTCGCCATTGTGGTGCTCCTCGTCGCCAGGCCACTCAGGTGGAGATAGAGGAACGCCGCCACACTGGCTCAGGCTTCTCTGGAGGCCCCTTATCTCGTCCACGGTCACGACGCCAGTTGGATAATGCTGCCACCTGCCGCTTTGAACAGGCGGTCGCGTATCGCCAGCCCCAGCCCGGCATCATCGAAGCTGCGACAGAGGATCACCGCAACACGCGCGTCTTCCAGGGCGCGCATTCCGGCGAAAAGAGCGTTGGCAATGCCAGCAGGGTTGGCGGCGTCGCCCAGCGAGCGAACCAGCGCGCCGCTATCTTCGAAAGCGGCAACGTCCTCGTCGGCCACCAGCACGCCGACCGTTTCGCCCTTTGCCTGCCTGTGGCGCAACTCCGCCAGCATCGCCGCGCGCATGGCCTGTGGCGAGCCTTCGTACAGCAGCAGCGGAACCGCCGGGGAGTAATGCGTCATAAGCTGTCCCGGCGAGGTCTGCGCCTGCCCCTCCTCGCTCGCTGCCACCTGCTTGCGCCGCGCGGGCGGCTGCACCTCCGGCAGGACGGCGCGCAGCGCCTCCAGGCTGATACCACCCGGTCTCAGGATGATGGGTGTCTCCGCGCACAGGTTCAGCACCGTCGACTCGACCCCCACGTCGCACGTGCCGCCGTCGAGGATCAGCGGGACGCGGCCACCCAGGTCCGCCAGCGCGTGCTGCGCGGTCGTCGGGCTGACGTGCATGAAGCGATTGGCGCTGGGCGCGGCGATAGGCGAGCCGAGCGCGCGAATGAGCGCCAGCGCCACGGGGTGACGCGGCATACGCACTGCCACCGTCTCCAGCCCGGCAGTCACCAGCGCCGGAACGCGCGGGCCGCGCGGCAAGATCAGTGTCAGAGGTCCCGGCCAGAAGGCTGCCGCGAGACGACGCGCCACCTCTGGAATAGAAGATGCGAGCGCTTCCAGCGCTGTTTCGTCCGCGATATGCACGATCAATGGGTCGCTAAACGGGCGACCCTTAGCGGCGAAGATAAGCTCCAGCGCCGCCGGTTGGAAGACATCAGCCCCGAGACCATAGACGGTCTCGGTGGGGAACACGACTACCTGCCCTGCGCGCAGAAGATCAGCGGCCCGCGCGATCACCGCTGTATCAGGCTGAGCGGGATCGACAGGAACAACCTGCGTCTCGATTGTATCCATGGTATCACTTGTATCACTTGTACCAGTGGTATCACTTGTATCGGTTTGTTCTTGCATGAATGTGTATTGCTCTCATTGTTGGACATGACCACGAATATTGGCGAATGATCTCGGCTTTTGTAGGGGTGACCCTTGTGGTCGCCCGCTTTCGTCTGGTTTGCCGCCAATTGTCATCATACGCCGCTAATGACCGGGAGGCGGGCGACCACGAGGGTCGCCCCTACAGTATTTCCCGCGTAAAATCGTTGTTACCAGTAGCACATACCGTTACCAATCGCCTTTCCCGGTTGTTATATACTCTATGTGATAGGCAATAGCCAATTTCTTACGTGCTAGAGTGGAATAGATGAATCGACCTGACTACTCACAACATCACCCTGGTAATGCGCGCCGCGTTGCAGGCGCGGTGGGGCTGATGATATCTTTGCTTATCGTGCTGGGTGCGTTCGTTTACAGCTCGCGGGTGGGTATTCTGCCCAGCATTGGTTCTCCACTGACCTCGCCGGGCGGCATAACGTTCTACGCACCGAAAAGGCAACCTACCTGCACGACGCCTTCGCACCAGCCGGGTGACAGCTATCTCTCGATACAATCCGCCGGACTGAAGCGCTACTTTCTTGTGCATCTCGCCCCATCGTATGGCAACGATCCGCAGCCGCTCGTCATCAATTATCACGGCTATGATAACACAGCACAGCGCACGGCTCAACATACGGATATGGGCGCGGAGGCTGACAAACAAGGCTTCATCGTGGTCTTCCCACAGGGGGAGGATAACCCGCCTTCCTGGGACGCCGGTATCGGCGCGTATGGGCCGACCGGCGACGCCGACGACATCCAGTTCACGCGCGACCTGATCCAGTATCTGGAACAGAATTATTGCGTAAACTCGCACCGCATCTACGTCGCGGGCTATTCGCTCGGCGGCGGCATGGCCTATCGCGTGGCCTGCACGCTCAGCGGACAGATTGCCGCCCTCGCCACGGTTGAAGGTGCCTTCTATCACGCGCCCGGCGGGTGTAATCCGTCGCGTCCCATACCAGTGCTGGAGATTCACGGGCAGGCCGACCAGCTTGCGCCTTACAACGGCGATCCAACGAAGGAAATTGCGTCGGTGCAAACCTACCTGAACGCCTGGCTTTCGCTCGATCACTGCCAGAGCGCCAACAAAGTCATTTTCCAGAAGGCAGACGTGACGGGCATCGAGTGGCCCAACTGCGCTAAAGGAAGCGTGGTCGAACACTATCGCATCAGCGACGGCGGCCACACGTGGCCCGGTTCCAGCCCGATCCCCTCGCTGGGCTACACAACTCAGACCATCAACGCCAACTCCGTCATCTGGGATTTCTTCAGCCAGTTTTCAAGCTAGTCTTGCTGGCTCTCCTGGGAGGGCGTATCAGATGACCTGGTGCGCAGGTAGCCTTCCAACATTTCAGAGTATCGCTGGTTGAGCTGCTCGCGTAGCTCTGTCTCGCTCAACCAGCAGGGCTGCCCCTCCAGGCTCCCTCGCAGCTCGCCTCCTTGCTCGACCGTCCCTTTGAAGACGACCGTGATGGTACTCATTTGGCGGAGTCCTTCAGCCGTAAACCAGTAGGTGCCAACCATCTCTTGCAGCCGGACATCCAGGCCGGTCTCTTCTTTGCACTCCCGAATGGCCGCCTGCATAGGTGTTTCTCGCCAGCGCATATATCCTCCCGGCACCGCCACGCTGCGATGCGACTGTCTTACCATCAGAAATCTGCCACGATCTTCGACAAAAACACACGACGTTCCAAACGGAGGAAGATTTCCGGCAAGCAAAAGGTTGAGCGCCTTAAAACAGATGGGGACAAGCCACACCAGGAGCGTGTGTAGTATTCTCTTCAACACAAATATTGCAACCGCCTGTCTATTTGAATGTAGTCTACGCATAGTATATCCTATGGAGGAGCCGGCATTGTATAATATTGGTCTTGACGCTTTGTCTGTATTCTGGTTCTTCGCTGTGAGATCTCACAGGTGAGAGAGGAAAATGCCATGGCCACGTCGACAACTACTGCTCTTCCCGCAAAAGTGCTCATCCTTCACATGACTGTTCCCTTCCTCGTATTGCGACAGTCGATCATTGTCGGAAGAGTAAAAAGCTGATGGCACTATCTGATGAGGTTTGGCATCTTCTGCAAGAGACGAGCCGAACGTTTTTTCTCCCGATTGCTCAGTTATCGCCAGGGCTGCAAGAAGCTATTGCTTCGGCCTACCTGTGCATGCGCGCAATTGATGAAATTGAAGACCACCCACACCTGCAGGACGGAGAGAAGATAAGCCTGTTACTGCAAGTCAGCCAGCAATTGCAGGCCCAGACATCAGTGGCAAGCTTCCCGTCAAATGCCTTCCTGAAATGTTTTACTCCATTCCAGGCGGCTTTGCCCGAAGTGACACGTCGCCTGGCAGATTGGGTGTGCTTGCCACCAGATGTGATTGCCCCACGCATTTGGGAGGCCACTGCTGCGATGGCGCAGCGCATGGCGGCCTGGGTAGAGTGTAGCTGGAAGGTGCAAACTGAGGATGACCTGAATCGCTACACCTATGGGGTGGCTGGAGCTACGGGAGTTCTCTTATGCGATCTGTGGGCCTGGGCAGGTGGGGAGCAACTGAATCGTTCCGCTGCCATCCAGTTTGGTCGCGGCTTACAAGCAGTCAATATCCTGCGCAACCGTGTGGAAGACATGGCGCGAGGCGTGGATTTTTTCCCGGTCGGATGGGCGCAGGAACAGATGCACCAGTATGCCTGGAGACACCTCGCCCAGGCTGATACGTATGCCCGGACCCTGCCCACAGCCCCGTTTGAGGCTTTGATCCATATCCCGCTGGCCCTGGCCACAGCTACACTGCATGCGCTCGAGAGAGGTGAAAGCAAACTCAGTCGCAACGAGGTTCTGGAGATTGTCGGGCAGATTCAGCGATAGGAGAGGAGCTTGAAGGGTGGTTGCGCTGGGCGTGATTCTTCCTGCCTTGTAAAAATCTCCTTAACTTACTCGTGATGAGATGTAGCTATAAAGATTGCTGAAATGAGTCAGCAATTGCCTTGATTCAGTTTCGTAGAGGAGTTTCGTACTGCATGACTGCACAGGTTGCTATCGTCATCCCCGCCCTCAACGAAGAAGAGGCGTTACGTCACCTGCTCGCAGAACTCTCCGCGCTGCCATCTTCCCCCGCGCAATGGATTATCGTGGTCGATAATGGCAGCACGGACGGAACCGCCGCCGTCGCGGAGCAGGCTGGAGCGATTGTCGCCAGCGAACGAACGCGGGGCTATGGGCGGGCGTGCCTGAAAGGGTTCAAAACGGCGCAAAAGCTGGGCGCGGACGTGGTTATTTTCATGGACGGCGATGGCAGCGATGATCCCGCCGACCTGCCCATAATGCTCGAGCCACTGTTGAGCGGCCAGGCGGATTTCGTGATCGGCTCGCGCGTCAGCAAGCGCGCCGAGCGGGGAGCCGTGCCGCCCCAGGCGCGCCTGGGCAACTGGCTGGTGAGCCTCTTGATTCGCCTGCGCTACGGCGCTCCCTTGCACGACATCGGCTCGTACCGCGCGCTGCATTGTTCAACTCTGATCGACCTGGACATGCGCGAAATGACCTTCGGCTGGCCTGTCGAGATGGTTGTCAAGGCGGCCAGGGCGCGTTATCGCATAGTAGAGAGGCAGATACACTATCGCCGCCGCAGCCACGGGCAGTCGAAGGTGGCAGGGACGATCAGCGGCAGCGTGAAGGCTGCTTATCACATGCTGCGAATCACATTGCGCTACACGGGAAAAAGGAGGAAGCTTGACTGATACCGCCCTTGTCATCATGGCGCGCTACCCCCAGGCCGGGACGACCAAGACGCGCCTGGCGCGAACCATTGGCGATGCTGCCACGCTGCACCTGTACCGCGCGTTCCTCACCGACCTGGTAATCAAGTTCGCCGGGACTGAATGGGATCCGTACATGACCTATACGCCCGCCGGCATCGACTACAACGCCTTCCTGGAATCGCTCGTTCCTACACATGCGCGGCGCGTCGGCGTGTTCCCACAACAGGGTGCGGGTCTGGGCGAGCGCCTGCTCTCCGCCTTCCGCTGGACGCACAAACGCGGCTACCGGCGCACTATCGTGATCGGTTCCGATTCGCCGCATATCAGCGCAGACGCGGTGGCACGCGCGCGTGCCGCCCTAGACGACGCCGATGTCGCGCTGGGGCCTGCCGAGGACGGCGGCTATTATTTGATCGCCATGCGACAGCCGCATGATGTTTTTCGTGACATACCAATGAGCACCGACAAAGTGCTCCAGATGACGATTGACCTGGCTGAGCGGCAGGGTTTGCGCGTTCGCACTCTGGAAACGATGTTCGACGTGGACGAGTTTTCTGATCTGCTGCGCCTCTCGCACGCGCTGCGAGCAGACAGCTCGCTCGCGCCAGCTACCGCCTCACACCTGTCTACCATAAAGGAGCTTGTATGACCGTCGTGTCTAGCCTTCCCCGTTCGATCTATATCGAACCGACCAGCCGCTGCAACGAATTTTGCCAGCAGTGCCCGCGCACGCTGCTCTCGCGTGAGGACGACCGCGACCTGAGCTACGACAACTTCCTGCGCATCGTCGAGCAATTCCCGGTATTGGAGCGCGTCGTGCTGCACGGGCTGGGCGAACCGCTGCTGAACAAAGACCTGCCGCGCATGGTGCGCTACCTGAAGGAGCGCGGCACCTACGTGCTCTTCAACTCCAACGGCGTCGCGCTCACCGCGAAACGCGGCCAGGACTTGATCGACTCCGGCCTGGATGAATACCGCCTCTCGATGGACGGCGCGACGCGCGAGATGTATGCCCACGTGCGAGGCGTGGATGCCTTCGACAAAATCTGGCGCAACGTGCGCGCCTTCACTACCATGCAGCGGGCGCAGGATGCCAGCACGCCGCGCGTTTCGCTCTGGTTCACGGCTATGAAGGAGAACCTGCACGAGCTGCCGGCCCTGATCCAGCTTGCCTACGAACACGGCATCCGCGAGGTGCATCTCCAGCGCCTTGTCTTTTTCGACGCGGGTCTGGCGCATTCCCGCCAGGCTCTTTTTCGCCGCGCCAGCCAGGAAGAACTGGACCTGGTCAACACCTGCGACAAGATGTGCCAGGAGCTTGGCATCACATTCAGCGCGGCAGGTTCCGCTACTCCGGTCGAGAGCCTTGTGCGCGACTTCGGCGAGCGCCCCTGGTCGGGCTGCCGCCGCCCCTACGAATTGACCTACATCACCTCCAGCGGCAACGTGCTCTCCTGCTGCTTTGCGCCTTTCGGCCACCGCAACGCCAGGGAATACTACGAAGAGCGCGTGCTGGGCAACGTCTTCGAGGAACCCATCGAGGCCATCTGGCACGGCGAGCGCTACAACGCCTTCCGCGCGGCATTCGAAAGCGACCATCCCGCCCGCCACTGCTCGCAATGCGGCCTGAATTGGAGCTACTGAAGTATATACTTGAGCTTTTCTGCATGGGTCAATGTATTTTCTGTAGGGGCCGATTTATCGTACACATCAGCCCATTTATGGGCGCGAGACGTTGTTAGCAGACCCGCCCACTCGCGTTGCAAGCCCCCTATCGCGCCCATGAATGGGCTGATGTGTACGATAAATCGGCTCCTACGAGGGAAGGGATCGCCTGCCAAATGAAGCTTGACGATGGATTACGACACATGTCCGCATCACTTTGTCAATCACCATTATCGTGCCCATGCAGCCCATTCATGGGCGCGAAAGGCAGCTCTCATTGGTGCTGGGCATGTTTGGCATTTGGCAATCTCATGTCGCGCCCATGAATGGGCTGCATGGGCACGATAAATCGGCCCCTACGACTGTGATATCGGCCCCTACGGCTGGGTTTATTACCTGATATATGAAGTTTGGCTATGCAGCAGGGCGAAATCGAATATAATAGCAAAGGGATACGACTTCCCCGCTTACTTGATATAAGAAAGAGCTTACACTCACATGACGATGAAATTTGGCGTTCTCGTGCCGCAGGGATGGCGCATGGACCTGGTGGGCATCGCCGATCCCGTTGAGGCATACGAGACGATGACCCGCGTGGCACAGGAGGCCGAGGCGCTGGGCTTCGACTCTATCTGGCTGTACGATCATTTTCACACAGTGCCGGCTCCTACGCAGGAAGTCACGTTCGAGTCCTGGACCAGCACCGCCGCGCTCGCCAGGGACACGAAGCGTGTGCGTATCGGGCAGATGGTGACGTGCAACGGCTATCGCAACCCCGCGCTGCTGGCGAAGATGGCGAGCACTGTTGACGTATTGAGTCATGGCCGCCTGGACTTCGGTATCGGCGCGGGTTGGAACGAGCACGAGTTCAAAGCCTATGGCTACGACTTCCCCGATGGACCAACGCGCCTGAAGCAGTTGCGCGACGCCGTGCAGATCATCCTCAAGATGTGGACGGACGAGCAGGCCGTCTTCGAAGGGCAGTATCACCACGTCAACGGCGCGATCAACCAGCCCAAAGGCGTGCAGAAGCCGCATATTCCCCTGTTAATCGGCGGCGGTGGCGAGAAGGTGACGCTCAAAATGGTGGCGCAGTACGCCGACGCCTGCAACGTCGGCCACCTGGACAACGAGGGGCTGGCGCGCAAATTCGACATCATCCGCCAGCACTGCGATACCGTCGGTCGCGACTACAACTCCATCCGGCGCACGGTACTCTTCAACTGCGCTATCTCCGACTCCGACGTGGAGGCCATGCAGAAAGCGCAGGCGTTCGCGCGTAACATCCCATCAGGCCGCATGCGCGAGCAGGGACTCGTCGGCACTCCCGATGCCATTCGCAAGCGCGTGGAGGAGATCGAACAGGCGGGAGGACAGGAATTGCTGATCTACTTCCCCGACGCGCGCGACCTGACATCGCTCAGGATGTTCGCGGAGGCGTGCATTCAAAAATGAGCGCTCATTTGCCCCACCCCTCCCCTGGCACCCGCGAGGGGTGCCACTACATTTCACAGATCACCGGTACACTGAGAAATCTCTGTGATAGAAGATGCCATCACCTGTCTGTCTTTATTGACGTGATCATACACAGATGTTAGTATAGACCTGCAATAAGACAAACTTCACACACAAGAGCGTTGCGACAGAATCGGCAGCGACAGCAGCGACAATAGAGGAGGTTTTTATGGCTGATCGACAGGACTGGAATCGCGCTATCATCGAGGAGTTTCGCGCAAACGGGGGCAAGGTCGGTGGTATGTGGGAAGGCAGGCACTTGCTGCTGCTCACGACCACCGGAGCTAAAAGTGGCCAACGCCGCACGAACCCGACGGTGTACCTGCACGATGGTGACCGCCTGCTCGTCTTCGCGTCCAAGGCTGGCGCACCAACCAACCCGGACTGGTATCACAATCTGCTCGCACATCCGCAAGTCACCGTCGAGGTCGGCTCCGAGACCTACGAAGCCACCGCCACCGTTCTCAGCGGTGAGGAGAGAGATCGGCTGTACGCCAGGCAAGCGCAAGCGTCCCCGCAGTTCGCCGACTACCAGGCGAAGACAACCCGCAAGATTCCAGTGATCGCATTGGAACGCCGAAAAGACTAGTGGATGAGGGCGGGCATCGTCACATGGCAGTTAGCGCGATACAGAAGAGGGCCATCGATCACTACTATCTGGAACTGGCGGCGTACCACGAGAAGAAGGTCACGCATGAAACTGCCGTGCGAAGCGCGTTTCAAAACGTACTGGCGGCCTTTGCGCAATCCGCCAACTGGGTGCTGATCCCCGAACAAACGCTGGCGAACGGCAAGCGGCCCGATGGCACGCTGCGCGACAGCTTCAACCTGCCGCGCGGCTACTGGGAGGCCAAGGACACGAAGGATGACCTGCACGTCGAGATTCGTAAGAAGATCAGCGCGGGCTATCCCACCACCAACACCATCTTCGAAGATACGCGCCGCGCCATCCTCTACCAGAACAACCGGCCCGCGCTTGAGGTAGATCTGACCAATCCCAAAGAACTGACGAGCGTGCTCGACACGTTCTTCCACTACGCGCCGCCCGATATCGCCACGTTCGAACGCGCCGTTGACGACTTCAAGGAGAGCATTCCCGACCTGGCGCAGGGCTTGATGCGCCGTATTCAAGAAGAACATGCCAGCAACAAGAGCTTCGTCGAGGTCTTCAACGGCTTTCTGGAACTGTGCCGCGCCTCGCTCGACCCGAACATGAGCCGCGAAACGGTCGATGAAATGCTGGTGCAGCACCTGCTGACCGAGCGCCTCTTTCGCACCATCTTCCAGAACCCCGATTTTGTGCGCCGCAACGCCATCGCCTCCGAGATCGAGAAAGTCATCTCGGCGCTCACCAATCGCGCCTTCAATCGCCAGGAGTTCGCCAGGGGCACCGACCGCTTCTACATCGCCATCGAAAACGCCGCTCGCAACCTGGAGGACTGGTCGGAGAAACAGCACTTCCTCAACACGGTCTACGAACGTTTCTTCCAGGGCTTCTCTGTCCGGCAGGCCGACACGCACGGCATCGTCTACACGCCGCAGGAGATCGTCGATTTCATGTGCAACAGCGTGGAGGAGGTGCTGAAGCGCGAATTCGGCACATCGCTGGCCGAGCCGGGCGTGCAGGTGCTCGACCCCTGCGTCGGCACGGGCAGTTTCATCGTCAACCTGATCCGCAACCACATCCCGCGCGCCCGCCTCAAGCACAAGTACACGCACGACCTGTTTTGCAACGAGATCATGCTGCTGCCCTACTACATCGCCTCGCTCAACATCGAGCACGAATACTACGACAAGATGGGCGAGTACCAGCCCTTCGACGGTATCTGCTTCGCCGACACGCTCGAACTCGAAGGCGCGCAAATGTCCATGTTCTCAGAAGAGAACACCGAGCGCGTCCAACGCGAAAAAGACGCGCAGATCATGGTAGTGATCGGCAACCCGCCGTACAACGTGGGGCAGAAGAGCGAAAACGACAACAACAAAAAGCGCAGGTACCCGGTAATAGACGAGCGCGTGCAGAAAACCTACGCGAAGGATTCTAGGGCCTCGAACAAAAACGCGCTTGGAGATGTCTACGTCAAATTCTTCCGCTGGGCCATCGACCGCCTGCAAGGACGCGACGGTATCGTGTGTTTCGTGACCAATAATTCGTTCGTTGACCAGATCGCCTTCGATGGAATGCGCAAGCACCTATTACAAGACTTCACCCAGGTGTACCATCTCGACCTGCATGGCAACGTGCGCAAGAACCCCAAGTTATCTGGCACGACGCATAATGTCTTCGGCATTCAACTTGGGGTCGGCATCACCATCGCCATTCGCTCTTCTCATCATCAGGCGAGGGAGGCGTACTATTATCGCGTACCAGAATTCTGGCGTAAGTCAGAGAAACTGGCCTTCCTCGCGCAAATGCAGAGCTTTCTCAATCTCGACTGGGAGCTATTGCAGCCCGATGAGAACTATACCTGGATAACCGAGGGCATGCTTCCTGAGTTCAAGGGGTTTCTTGCATTGGGGAATAAGGAGGCGAAGTCAGATCGTGCTCATGAAGCACAGACGATCTTTCGGAACTACGGAGGCGGTGTAAAAACAAATCGAGATGAGTGGACATACGACTTCAATCGGAACAATTTAGTATCAAAGATCAGCCGCTTTATCGCAACCTACAATAGTGAACTAGACCGCTGGCGCAGGCGTGGTAGCGAAACCACATCTGTAGATAATTTTGTAATGTATGACGATACGAAGATCAAGTGGAGCGAAGGCGTAAAGGCACATTTACAACGTGGTCAGTACATGGAATTTTCTGATGAGAAAATACGCTCTTCATTATATCGCCCGTATTGTAAAGAGTGGCTGTACTTTGATCGGAATGTGTTAGAAAGAGTTTATCAACTTCCTCAAATCTTTCCTCTTGCCATTCAAGATGAAAATGTTGGCATCTGCGTAAGTGCTATTGGTTCGAGCAAGCTTTTTCATTGTGTAGCTACAAATAATATGCCAGATTTACATCTAACTGGCGATACCCAATGCTTCCCGTACTACACCTACGCCGAGGATGGCAGCAACCGGCGCGAGAATATTACCGATTGGGCGTTGGAGCAGTTCCGGGCGAAGTATGGGAGCGAGGTGACGAAGTGGGATATCTTTCACTATGTGTATGCGCTGCTGCATCACCCGCAGTACCGCGAGCGATATGCTGAGAACCTCAAGCGCGACCTGCCACATCTGCCACTGCTGCACAGCAAAGATGCGTTCCTGGCCTGCGCGCGGATTGGCAAGGCGTTGATGGAACTGCACCTGGGCTACGAGCAGGCGCGGGAGTACCCGTTGCGATGGGTGGAAGATGATAGAGAGCCGTTCACGTGGCGCGTGGAGAAGATGCGCCTGACGCCTGATAAGTCGGCGCTGGTGGTGAATCGCAGCCTGACGCTGGCTGGCATCCCGCCGCAGTGCTTCCAGTACCGGCTGGGCAACCGCTCGGCGTTGGAGTGGGTCGTCGACCAGTACCAGGTGAGCGAGGACAAACGCAGCGGCATCGTGAGCGACCCCAACAATCCCGACGATGAAGAGTACATCGCGCGGCTGGTCGGGAGGGTGATTACGGTGAGCGTGGAGACGGTGCGGCTCGTGGAGGAGCTGGCGCGGGAGGTGACGCAGGAGGAGTGGCTGGGCGAGGCATCAAGGGTGTAGAGGTCCGTGTCGGTGCGCATGCTCAACTGGCGCACGCCGTCGGAAAGCAGGATCGACTCCTGGCCGAGAGGTGACACACTATCTTTCAGTCCCGACTCGGCTTTGTTCTGATTCCGGCAATGACGAGATCGAGCATGCGGTTGGCCCCATCAGGGTCGGAGGCATGTTCGTTCACCATGACGATTCCGTAGACGAGTCGTAGTACGTCGACAAGATGGACATCGGTTCGGATTTGTTCTGCGGCCTGGGCGCGGAGCAACAGGACTGCTCCCGCCTGGTGCATCGCTTTGTTCGCGGCATAGATTCTCGTTCCCGGAACGTGCTTGGCAGCCATGATGGTTGCTCCCATGCTCTTCCCTCGAGCCGCGAAGTCCATCTGGAGACGAAGCCAGCTGTTCAGGGCATCGAAAGGATCCGGAGCGCTTGCGAGTAATTCCGCGTGCGCCCTCAATTCATTGGTCTCATCCAGGAACACGGCTTCAAGGAGATCCTGGCGCGTGGGGAAGTGGCGGTACAGCGTTCCGATGGCAACCCCAGCCGACCTGGCAACGTCCTCCAGGACGATGTCAGCGCCGCGCTCCGAGACCGCGACTCGCGCCACCTTCAACAGGCTGGCGTAGTTGCGCTGCGCATCAGCTCGCATAGGCCGGTTGGCTTGTGGTGGCTCGTTCATTTCTGGCAACTCCTTTCTTCCAGGGATAGTGACCCTTGACAAAGTGAGGGTCCCTCCGTTATTATATGGAGGTAACATGAGTGACCCTCCGTTTAATATATAGAGGTAGCCTCATGTTATCACACTTACGTTTGATTTACCAGAAGAAGGAGGACTTTCTTATGCGTGTGTTCGTTACAGGAGCCACAGGCTTCATCGGTTCCGCCGTCGTCCGCGAACTCACCGGTGCCGGTCATACGGTCGTCGGCCTGACCCGCTCAGACAAGGGGGCTGAGGCACTGAAGGAAGCTGGGGCCGAGGTGCATCGCGGTACTCTTGACGACCTCGACAGCCTTCGCGCCGCTGCGGTGGCAGTGGATGGCGTCATTCACCTGGCGTTTGGGCATGACCTCTCAGACTTCGCCGCCGCTCTCGCCGCCGATCTGCGCGCCGTCGAGACGATGGGGACGGCGCTCGAAGGCACAGGCAAGCCGTTCGTGACCACCGCTCACCTGAACGGGGAGGCATCGAATAACGCGGTGCTCGCACTGGCTGGAGTGCGATCATCGGTCGTCTCTCTCTCTCTGTCCGTGCATGGCGAGGGCGACAAGCACGGCTTCGTGCCGAGGCTGATCACCATCGCCCGCGCGAAGGGCGTCTCTGCCTATATCGGCGACGGGTCCAACCGCTGGGTGGCCGTCCATCGCCTCGATGCGGCGCACCTGTAC
This sequence comes from uncultured Chloroflexia bacterium, assembly GCA_963731975.1. Classification (GTDB taxonomy): domain Bacteria; phylum Chloroflexota; class Ktedonobacteria; order Ktedonobacterales; family Ktedonobacteraceae; genus CAVSXS01. Next base: position 1,915,645 of record CAVSXS010000001.1, read on the forward strand.
CGCCTGGCACTGGAAAGCGCCCCGGCGGGGTCACGGCTTGACGGGGTCGGCGACGAGGGTGTGCCATTCCGCGACATTGCCAGCGTCATCGGTCGCCACCTGAACCTGCCGGTGGTCAGCATTCCCCGTGAAGAGGCAGACGCCCACTTCGGCTCTTTCCTTGGTATGGTGGCGGCGGTCGACAGACCGAGGTCGAGTACACAGACCCAGGAACTCCTGGGATGGCGGCCTGTGCATCCGCGACTTCTCCCGGACATCGAAGAGCACTACTTCAACGACTGATGTAAGGCTGAGGGTCACCCCTCATGACAATCAAACGTGTGGGGAGGATGTATGAACGTTTCTCTCTGCAAAAAGTGAGAGACTTTTCTGACACATTCATTCGCCAGAATTTCTGATTGACATACCTCCCCCTTTTGGCGAATGAATGTGTCAAATTACAGTGAGCATTCTCGCAGAATGCTCACAAGGTGAATTGGTCATGGAGCGCTCACGCCGCGGCGAGGATGCGCTCGTCTGACTTGACGGTCTTCACACCGATCACGAGCAGGTAGAGGACCATCGAGATCTCCGCGATTGCCGACGGGATGGTGACGAAGGCATGGATATTTTGGCCGAAGTCGGGGAACAGGAACTGCGCGAGCAAGTCCACAAGGTAGCAGGCACCCCCCACGACCAGCATGATTCCCAACGTCCTGGGAAACCACCCTGATGATTTGTAGGCGAGATACCCCAGTGGCACCAACCACAGGCCAAAGAAGATCTGCGCGATGAAGATCCCATAATGCTGGGTGTCGAGCAAGAGCAGTACCAGGGCATGCGAACCCGCCGTGCCGAAGGCGGCCAGGTCGATTGCACCGGTTGCGGCCCGCAAGCCCTCAAACTCGAAGACCGCGTTGAGGCAGACGATGCCGGCCCCGATTGCGACAAGGACGAGCATCGCGCTGGCCATGCTCTTGTTTACGTGCTTGAGCAGCAGGTAGAGGGTCATTCCGACAAAGACCCAGACTGTCGCCTGGAACAGGTCAGAGAAGACGCCGAGACGCACAAGTCCGGAGTTAGCGAGGAGGTTCCCAGCCGTGGCCGCCGCGTTGCCGGCGACGTACATCCTGGGTTCTACAAAGCCTTCGGCAAAGCCGCCGAAGATGCCGACGAGCAGGTAGAGGACGCCGGCGATTCGCGCGAGGCGTTTGGGTGAGTTCATGGTGGTTTCTCCTTCGGTAGTAATTTTGGTTGCATTCATCTTTTCTGCTCCTTTTTTTGAATGCTACTCTCACAGTTCGATCATGTTCTTTGCTTCGGTCATTTTCAATGCGGTTCACTCGATGTCTGAACCGTCTGTCCCACTTGCTCGATCTACCAGTAGCATAGCCGCATTCCGGTATGCACACCTAGACACGAAAGTGTTGTTTAGGGTGTTGTTTTGTGAGGTAGTGAGTGAGGCTTAAGCTTTGGCTTGCTGGCAGTTCGCGGATACCCGTGTGTGCGGGCAAACTGACGTTTCGGCTACAATAGACCCAACTCGCGGGCACGTGCGACCGCTTCAGTGCGCCGTTGGACCTGAAGTTTGTCGAAGATTTTCCGATTGTGCCCTTTCACCGTGTCCAGGGCGAGGAACAACCGCTCGCACATCTCCTGATTCGAGAGACCTTGAGCCATGAGGTGGAGGACTTCTAACTCCCGCCGACTCAATGGCTCAATAAGGGGTTGGGCAGGTGGGGGCAGAGAAGATGCGTTTTCGCGCTTCTGCTCCTCAGCTTTACATACAGCCAGCACCTTCCCTGTATAGTCCGGCATTCTCCCAAGAGCCGCTGCTGCGGACAAGAGGTGAGCCATCGGGAGACCTTCGTCGACAAAGAGACGGATGAAGCCACCCGGCTCGGCCAGCGCCAGCGCGTCACAGAGCAGTTGCACCGCCTTGTCCTGTTCGCCATGAGCCTGGAGAGCGACTGCCTGAAGCACCATCACCTTGAGCCGTTCATCCTCCCACCCCTTGGCCTCCATCTGACCGCGCCATGCAGAGAGCACCGCCAGGGCCGCGGAGGTGTCTCCCTGAGCCAGGTGGACCCGGGCCTGGCTGAGAGGAAGGTCGTGCATCTGTGCCAGGTGAGCGGCTGCCGCCAGATGGCCCTGGTGAAGCAAGGTAAACACCTGGACAGCCGCAATCTCAGGTATCCAATGCACGAAGTGATACTGGCGTACGAACTGCTCGGCCTTCGCTAACAGTTCGGTTGCGCTGGCTGCATCTCCCCGGGCAAGTTTCAGACGGGCAAGCAGCACCCTGCAGGCAGCGGGTGTATCAACATTTTCCATCTGCATCGCCAGTTGGAAGCCCTGCTGCACGTGCTGTTCGGCGGCATCCAGGTCATTCCATTGGTAGCATACACGGGCCAGGCCAAGATACGCTTCGCAGGAAGCCGGCCACGGCGGATCACCGGCCAATTGCAGGACGCGCCGATAGCTCTCGGCCGCCTGAGAGAGCTGGTTTTCTGCTTCCTGTACCTGGCCCAGACTGGTTGTAGCCGCTATGGTGACCATGATATTTCCAGATGCCTGGCTGAGAGCTATAACTTCGGTATAGGCCTGGCTGGCCGCGGCACGGTCTCCATTGACCTGATAGGCATATCCCAGCGCCCAGTGAGCGGTCGCGCGGACAGGCCGGTTGTTGGGGTGCAGATACTCCAGGGCGCGCCGCGACTGGGCAAGGATGGTTTCCACCTGGTTGGCAGGGATAGCCAACATGGCCCGTATGGCGGCAATATGTCCGAGGAGGTCTCGGGTTTTGTCATCTGGCTCGGCCTCTTGCAGGACCGCTTCAGCCGCTTGGAGTTTCTCTTCGACGAGGCTTTTTGGTTGTCCGGTCATCGTTAACGCCGAGGCATACGTCACCCACAATGAAGGTCTGGCATCCAATATCGTCGTGGGCAGCGACTCCAGCCAGTTCAGGACAGAGATCATCGGACCACGAAATTGCAGGGGCATCCCCTTTCCTTCAATCAGGCGCTCGGCACGCTCCACATCATGGGCGGCAACCGCATGGTGAAACGCTTCTATCTCCAGGTCATTGTTCTCGAACCATTGGCTGGCACGTTGGTGGAATTCGGCTACACCATCCCTTTCAACTCCTGGAGACGGGGCGGCACTCTGGCGCAATCGCTGCCGCAGCAAATCAGCGAAGAGATGGTGATAGCGGTACCAGCGCCGCTCGTCGTCCAGTGGGACGATGAACAGGTTGGCGTGTTCGAGATATTCCAGGGTTGCTTGCCCGGAACCAGAGGGGGTGAGCAGAACGGCATCACACAGCGGGCCACACAGGCGGTCGAGGATGGACGTGCGCAGCAAGAACGTCTGGAGGCTTTCGGACTGCTGCCCAAGGACTTCTTCCACCAGATAATCCAGCACGAAATGGTGGCTGCCGGTGAAAGATGTGACGAAGCTGGTGGTATCTTGATGTCCCTGCATGGAAATTGCGGCCAATTGCAGGCCGGCAATCCAGCCTTCGGTGCGCCTTTCCAGTGCGGCGATGTCTTCTGTCGAGAGGTTGAGACCCATCCCCTGGTTGAGAAATTCGGCGGCTTCGTAGGGGGTAAAACGCAAATCAACGGCGCGCAGTTCGGTCAATTGGTCTCGGGCGCGTAGCCGTGCCAGGGGGAGCTGCGGATCCTCGCGGGTGGCGATGACCAGGTGCATCTGTGGTGGCAGGTGCTCGAGCAGAAAGGTGAGGGCGTGGTCAACCGGTTGGGCATCAATCACGTGGTAGTCGTCAAGGACGAGCACGAAATGGTCGGGGATGGTGGTGATTTCATTAAGCAGGGCCGTCAGAATTGATGCGAGTGGTGGTGGCTGAGGAGATTGGAGCACACCCAGCACGCCTACTCCCATGTCAGGCGCAATCGTCTGCAAAGCAGCGACGAGGTACGTCAGAAAGAGTGTAGGGTCGCTATCCCCTTTGTCCAGCGACAGCCAGGCCACCTGCCGGTCGCAACCGGCGACCCATGCGCTGAGCAGCGTGGTTTTGCCGAAGCCGGCGGGGGCAGCGATGAGGGTCAGTTTGCGGTGCAGACCCCCATTCAGCCGCTCGAGCAGGCGGGGGCGGCTGACCACATCCGGTCGAAGCGGAGGGAGATACAGTTTCGTGGCGAGAATTGGTGTAGGCATGAGCCACCCACCTCACTTTCTCTCTCCTCCAACGACTTCCCGATCTGTGAGAGCCATTGAGTCTTTTCCCTCTCATTGTCTGGCTTCTGGCAAGGTAAGACCTCGTGCTATATCACTGGGACCCGAAACTATCACAAGGATAGCAGAGATTGTGGAAAGAGGCAAGTGCTACTTCGCCAGGCGCAATTCGAAGCCGATGCCATCCTGCGAAATCTCACCTTTTGCGAAGCGGCTCTTGGACACCATGGTATGCATGGCTTGCAAGGTGTAGGCGCGCCTCAATAACATCGTGCTGAATGCCCAGCGGGTCAGCATCGCATTCAACGCCGACGTATGCATGCCTGCTACCTCCTCGTCGATGTCCGCGGGCGAGGCGTCCTTGCGCAAGTCGACGATCGATGCCTGGCCACCGTCTACGAGCACGCGGTAGATCTCATTGAGAGCGCCCAACGGCTCCGAAAAATTCTTGAAGGCGGCGCGACACGCCACGAAATCGAACGACTCGTCGGGGAAGGGCATGTGTGCCGCGTCTCCATGCTGAAAGTCGATGCTGACACTCGCTTTGCGCGCATTCTCGGCGGCAATGCGAACAAAGGTATGGCTGATGTCGAGGCCCGAGACGAGGTAATCGCCCAGCCTGGCAATTTCTATCGCCACGTAGCCGGGACCGGGGGCCACCTCAAGCACCCGCGCTCCTGGCTTGAGGCGGTCAACTATTGATCTTGCGAATTTCCCGGTTCCACGCACGTCGTTTGCCGTGTTCCTGGCGTACCACGTGGCGATCATGCCTTCCATCCCTAACCCCTTATAAGGCTTGCTTGTCACTGCCATTATCGGCTCCTTTCATGTTTGCTGCTATTCTTGCTACTGTTCAGAACTCCTGCCGCTGTAGCTCACCCACTCGGTCATGCCCTCCAGTGTGCCCGACCTGATCTCTTCGGCGAATTGGCGCGTCCAGGCGAGTTCCGCCTCACGCATCGCCAGCAGGTACTCGCCCTCGATCAGATGCAGGCGCGCCACCCCACGCTGCGCGGCGAGCTGCAGGAGGGAGCGCCCCTGGGAGATCTCCATCTCCATGTGGTTGCAGCGCTGCGCAAGGAGCGCGGCTGCATCCTCGGGCGGCAGCACCGGTATGAGCGAAAGCCCCGCCTCGAACCACGTGTACTCTTTGACCGGTGTGCTGATGAGTTCGCTAAGCCAGTCGATAAGCTCCATGCGGCCAGCGTCGGTCAGGTGGTAGACGGTGCGCTCCGGGCGCCGGCCCGCGCGCTCGGTCTCCTGCTCGACGATAAGATTGTGCTGCTTCAGTGCCTCGACAACCGTATACAGCGAACCGTAATTGAGCTTGATGCTCTGATCCTTACCCCGCTCGCGCATTTTGGTCGCCATCTCATAGGGGTGCATCGGGTGCTCCATAAGAAACGCCAGCGCCACCAGCGCGAGCGGATTGTTTACCTTGCGCTTCGTTATCGTTCATCCCTCCGTGCTGCTATTCAATGCAGTATTACCCGTCAGTAATCATTTATTTCAGATTATCCTGCTACAAGTATATAGATTGGAATATCTGCTGTCAAGTGCTTGCTCAAAGAATGAAGCGCCCTCCATCTTAGCAGAAAGAAAATGGCGAAAGTTCAGCGCACGGGATATACTTCTGTAGTGTCGACTCGATGATCGCTCGCACAGAAGAAGGAGAAAGACATTGGAAGACCTGTTGCTGATGTACGACCCTGAATTGTTAGCTGTACTCCAGGCATTTCCCAGTCTCGAAATGTTGAATTGGGACGACCTACCAGCGTCCCGCGCAGCCTCCGGAGAAATGCTGGTGATGCTGTCGGCCAGCATTCCCGACTCTCCACACGTTGTCAAAGAGGATCGGATGGTACCGGGACCGGAGGGCGCGCCGGAAGTGCTGGTGCGCGTCTACCGGCCAGCCGGGAGCAGCGTAGCGCTACCCGGGTTGTTCTGGATACATGGCGGCGGGTACGTTATAGGCAGTATGGCTATGGACGACCACCTGATGCAGCATATCGTCGAGACGGTCGGCTGCATGGCCGTCTCGGTGGAGTACCGGCTGGCGCCGGAATACCCGTTCCCAGCGCCCGTGGAAGACTGCTATGCAGCCCTCAAGTGGATGGCTACTAACGCAACGGAGTTGGGAGTTGATGCAGATCGCATCGCTGTGGGAGGCGCGAGCGCAGGCGGGGGTCTCGCGGCTGGACTCGTGCTACTGGCACGCGATAGGGGCGAGGTGAAGGTCTCGTTCCAGTTGCTAATTTACCCGATGATTAACAATCTGAACAACACGAACTCCAGCGAAGTGTATGCCCAGGCACCGATCTGGAGCAAGCGAGACAACCACGGCGGCTGGCACGCCTATCTGGGCGCGGACGCCGGAAGCGAGAAAGCCTCGCACTACGCCGCGGCATCCCGCGCAACTGACCTGAGCAATCTGCCCCCGGCCTACGTCGCCGTAGGCTCGCAAGAGGTGTTCCTCGACGAGGATGTCCATTACGCGCTGCGGCTGGCACACGCCGGTATCCCGGTCGAACTACACGTCTACCCATGCGCCTTCCACGGATTCGATATCTTCGCGCCCACCGCCTCGATCTCTCAACGGTTTTCCGAGGACAGGGATGCAGCCCTCAAGCGCGCATTGTTCCCTTAAAGATAAGTAAGACAAGTCAGCGAATGTTGTAGGGGCGGGGGTAGGCTAGATGAGGGGAAGGGACGCTTGCGTCCCCGCCATTCCACATCGTCCTTTCCCGCCCCTACAAAATGAGCGCTATTATGCTGCCACTTTTGCCGCATTTCTGCCGGGCTGGGTCTTCGAGACCAGTACGAGCACGATGACGGCGAGACCTGAAATCAGGTGAGGGAGCCACACGTTGGGCGTGTTATGATAGAAGCCGAACAAGAACGGTGACGCGGCCAGCAGGGCGGCGGCGACGAAGTCGAAGGCCAGATGCAAAGGCATCGGAATGAACTTGACCACGGGCAGGCCCCATTCATACCTGGTTAACAAACTGTAGAGTATGAGGCCCACGCCGAGCACCATTGGCAGAATGACCGCTATTCCACCAACATTGAAGAATCCGAAGAGAAACGGTGCGCTGATTAAGGTAATACCTCCGATGTAGTCGAAGACGCCATGTACCTGTGTTGGGATGAAACGAATGGTTGACATTTTCACTCCTTTTCCCACGAAGGGAAGACCAGATGAGTACTTTCCATTACCGGCAATAAATGCAAATGATGCGAAGTACCGTATCAAGATTACTCAGCAAGATTCATGCTGTTATCTGGTATTACGAGAAAAAATGCAACCCGGATTACGTAGTGGTGAAGGACATCTTCACGTACTCTTCGAAACGATTAACCCGCATCTTCTACAGAACACCATCGCTTCTATAGCTCGTAAGGGCGAGCCGCAGCGCGGGCAGACTCCGCCAGTTTTCTGTGCAGACCTGCGCCGGGGAGCGATTGCAGGGGCAGGCGCAATCACCAGCACCGGTGACATTTCGTGTCTCACCTCCGGCGGAAACAGGTTGTCTGCCTCGCTCATCCCCACCAGGCGCACAGCCTTCATCCGCTGAGTTGGCTGGAGCGAACGCGGCGTCATAGGTACTAGAGCCAGGCTCGCCTGGTTATCACCGACCTGGGCATTGATATTTGCTGCCCTCTTCGCTGTAATTTCCATAGCCTCTTCTTCACTTGCAGACTCCGGCACAACGATGGCAACAGGTTTCGCCGTAATCTGTCCCTCGTCTTCTTCGTTTTCCGGTTCCAACACGGCGATGGCAACTGCTTGCGGTGCGACGATGGGGATAGGTAGAGGGCCGGCGATTGCAACAGGAAGAGATGCGATGACTCCCACCGGGCTGGAAACAGCAATCGAGCCATATCCAGGTAGCCATGCGAAGCGGGCGAATTGGGCGCTGGCCGTCTCCAACCAGAGCGGCGCTTTCCTTCGCAGCGCTGGCAACACACCTTCCGGCATCAGCAGGACGATCAGCAGGAATACTGCTCCAAAAAGGATGAGGTCCCAGTTTTGCTCGCCAAATTGCAACGTCAGATTTTGCTGCAATGGAATCAGCACGAAGGCTCCCAACGCCGGGCCTAGCTGTGTTCCTATACCCCCGAACATCGCCAGGAGCGGGAGCAATAAATTAAGCGAGGTATCGAAAGCCGAGGATGGCGCGATGAAGCCGAGAAAATAGGCGCTGACTGCCCCAACCATACTCACAAAATAGGCCGAGATGAGGAATGCCGACAGTTTGTAGAGAGCTGTTCTCACGCCTATGCCCAACGCGCGGTCTTCATCGTCGCGAATTGCCAGCAGCGCCAGCCCGTATTTTGAGCGGCGAATCCACCAGGAAGCAGAGAGCGCCAGCGCCAGCAGCAGAAACGCGACATAGTAAAATGGGTAGTTAAAGGCGGATCCGCTCCACAAGGGAATGGGCAGCGATAGCTCCGCGCCTCCGAGGGGAGTATTGCCCAGGAAATTCGGAATCTGCGTAGAGAAGACGAAGAAGGCGACCGTGATAATCAGGAAGCGGTGGGACCTGGTTTTTAACGCCACCCAGCCTACCGGGATAGCGCAAATAGCCGTCGCGAGTCCAACAAGCGGCACGAGGAGAAAAGGCATCCATCCGCCCTGTACATTCCAGAGCTGGCAGAACAGCGCAAAAAAGTACGCGCCCAATCCATAATACGCGGCGTGGCCGATGGAGATATAGCCGGTAAAGCCAGAAAAGATATTCCAGCCGGTAGCGGCAGCCGCGAACAATAGGGTAAAGACAGCAATGGTTGTAACGGCGGGATTCGAAAAGAAGATGGGAAAGAGCGCCAGTAGCCCCATCGTGGCAAATATCGCTGAAATCTTGATTGGCTTCAAGTGTAATATCCTCCAGGAGGCCTTTCTTTGACAGCACTATAACCTGCCAGCGAGAGAAGCACAAGATTCTTAGTGCAAATAGGCTATATTGATGTGTTTCTTTCAGTATAGCCGTGTGTTTTTCCAGTTTTCGCGTCAAACGGGCATGTGATATACTACCTCAAATACACGCTATCCCCATCTGCAACGTTACTATAGCCTTGTGTAGAGAGGAGACTTTACCGCGATGAATACTCAGGATGTCGTGCGCCAGGCGCGCGAAGCAAATCTGCGGTTGGTGCGCTTCCTGTACTGTGATAACGGGGGGATCATTCGTGGGAAAGCCACGCACGCCAGTAAACTTGAATCCCGCATGAAGGCGGGCATCGGCCAGACGCTGGCAATGCAAGCCTTCACCGGCGTGGAGTCGCTGGCCGCGGTCGAGGGCATGGGGCCGGTTGGCGAGTTTCGCCTGATCCCCGATCCTAGCACTTTCACTATTTTGCCCTACGTGCCGAGCAGCGGCAGCATGATGTGCGATATGATCCTCACCAACGGGCAACCATGGGAGGCTTGCCCGCGTACCTTCCTCAAGCGCATGATCGAGCGCCTGGCGGCGCAGGGAATGCGCGCCGAGGCCGCCGTTGAGCACGAATTTTACCTGGCGCGCGAAGAAAACGGCACGTATGTTCCCGCCGATCGCAGCCTGTGCTACAGCAGCATCGGCCTCGATGACCAGGCGGAGGTGATCGATACCATCCTGGAGACATTGGAGAACCAGGGCATTTCTATCGAACTGTTCCATACCGAACTGGGGCCGTCGCAACAGGAATTGTCGATTCGACACGCGGATGCGCTGCGAGCCGCCGATAACGTGTGCCTGGTGCGTGAGACGGTGCGCGGCGTCACACGCTCCTTCGACATGCTCGCCACCTTCGCCCCCAAGCCGTTCCTCGACCAGGCCGGCAGTGGCGCGCATATTCACTTGAGCCTGTGGGGAAGCGACAAGGAAGAAAGGAGAAAAGGGAGAAAAGGCCGAGCAAGAATCTGTTCTTCGACGCGAACCAGCGCGGCGGTTTGAGCGAGACGGGACGTTATTTCATCGGCGGCGTACTGCGTCACATTCGCGGCCTGGTCGCCATCACCTGCGGCAGCCCCAACTCGTATCGCCGCCTGCTGCCGCACTTCTGGAGTTCGGCCTACGGCGCGTATGGCTTCGACAACCGCGAGGGCGCGATCCGTGTCCCGTCGCTCTACTGGGAGCGCGAGGCCAGCACGATGAACCTTGAATTGAAACCCGCCGACCACAGCGGCAACCCCTACCTGGCCATCGGCGCGCTGCTCGCCGCGGGTCTGGACGGCATCGCCAACAAGATCGACCCCGGCGAAGCGCAGGAGGTGGACCCCGGCAACTACAGCGACGAGGAGCGCGAGCAGAAGGGTATTCGCCGCCTGCCCACCACGCTCGATGAGGCGCTGGACGAACTGGAACGCGATAGCGTCCTGACCGGCGCGCTCGGTCCCCTGCTGGCCTCGTCCTATATCGCCGTCAAACGCAGTGAGTCTGCCTTTTTCAAAGACAAAACACCCGAGGAGGAGACGCGCCAGCACTTCTACAAGTATTAGACCCCTTGAGTCATCCTGAATACTCAAGGGCGAGCATACAAGCTCAAGGAACCCTCTTGAGGCAGACTGCGTGCATCCTGACACTACAGCCACCTCAAGAGGGTTCCTTACCTGGGCAAAAACGACATCACATGTTATCTTCGTAGAACAGGTGCAGGTTCCTCTTTTTCCTGTGAGTGGAATGCCCTTCCAGGTTTCCAGGGCAATCCTAACGCAGGAAGCAACCAGCTATCAAAGCCAAACCATCCACATACTCTCCACGAGATTACCAGGAATAAGCCAAACACACCCAGAACAGGATTAATACTCACCGTGCCAGCCAGGAGGTAATTCAAATTCATCAACACTCCGAAACCTGCCGCGATGCCTGTCAGTATTCCCAATAGAACTCCCAATCCAACGGCGAATTCTCCCCAGGTCACCAGGAAAGAGTAGAAGCCCGCGTTAGGAAGAACCATGTGCTGCAAAAACCATGCATACCATCCCTGTACCGATGGGTTCGCACCAGAAGATTTTGCTAACGCACCGGCGACAAAGCCTGATAGTGCTTTTCCACTTGCTCCCCAAACAGGAGAGTTAATCTTTTCCCACCCGGCAAGTAGCCACTGAGCGCCAACGTCCATGCGGACGACAAACCACAGCGCCGACGAGCCTGATGAAGCTAGAAAAAACCTCGAGATGGAGGGTTCAGGAAATCGCTCATTCGCGGCAGCAGCCTTCAAAGTAGATCGCTCGCGCGCATACTGAACGAAAGACAAAATCAGCGCAAGGGCAAACAGAATGAGCAGGGCTATGCCCCAGTAGTCATCGGCTGTTTGACTGGCAAAATTCCAGATGAGATGAACAATCGTCCATACTCCTGCAAGCACAATAATAAGTGCGCCAACCCAGAAAGTAAGGTTCCGTTGGCTATTCATAAAGCACTTTCCTTTCCAAAGGTATTTTCCAGGGGTACTTCATCGAGAAGCATCCCTTTTTCCAACACTCTTCATATGGAAAGTATGAAGCATTAAAATCTCTAATCAATCACAACGGAAGGGCATATATCACAAATGCATCACGATACTGTCTTCTATATTTGAAGAAAACACTGGCAGCACGGAACCGGTTGGTTCCGTGCTGCCAGTGTTTTCTTCAGCGAGAAGCTTTGCCTACTTGACGGCTTGCTTCGCTGTGTCCGCGACATATTGGCCGGTCTGCTTCACATTGCTGCCAGCCTTCTGCGCGAGATCGTTCAGCGTGCCGCTGGTTTCTTTCACCTTAGAGGCGGCCTGCTGCGCGTAGTCCTTCAGATTGCTGCTCGTCTGTGAAACGCGATCCGACACCTGCCTGACGTATTCGTTCATCTGTTCATTTTCCGGCAGGGAGGCGCGTACCGCGGCGAAACGCTCGCTCACCATGCGGCGCATCTCTTCGCCACGCATCGGCGCGACAAGCAAGCCGACGCCAACACCGATAAGAAGCCCTTTCGTGAAACCTCTCATAACTCAATGTATCCTTTCTTTTCTTACGTCCAACTTCTGTGGACTGTCCTCGCCTCACCACTGGCTCCCGCGAGGGGGAACCCTGGCTCCCCTGGCTCCCCTGGCTCCCGCGAGGGGGAACCCTGGCTCCCCTGGCTCCCGCGAGGGGTGCCACTACATTTCACAACTGTTTTATGTCTATACCAGTAGTACGAAAAGCGTCGGTCGAACGTTGCAACTTACCTGTCAGGCGCCGGTAGCGTGATGAGCATCTCAAGGTAAGCGTGCAAGGCGGCGTAGGGGCCGACCAGGGGCATCTCCCGCGCCAGCATTTGCAGTCGTTCCGCGTCGAATCCCTGTCCCGTCAACTTCTCCAACCAGTCAATTGCGCGTTGAATGCGCTGCGTGTCCGCCGCGTTGGGCGTGGCGCCGTCGCGCCCGCGCCCGTAGTTGTAGCGACGCAGCAGATCGGGGTCGCGCGCGTAGGCCCTGGCGAGTGGCATAACCACATCGTTGATTACAGGCGCGTCGATGGAGGCGAGCAGGTAAGCGCGCAGGTCTGCCTCGTCGATGGCGCTCGCGCCGGTCATCTGGCGTAGGAGCCGATCGCGCGCCTCCAACGCTGCGCGCGTGGGGTGCAGCAATCGCCCCTGCCGGTCCAGGCTCACGACATGCAGGCTGCCCGCCAGCGTCACACTGTAGCCGAGCCGCCCTACCCACCCCTCGAACGTTGGTCGCAGGCGCGTTTCCTGCTGCCAGGCGTGTATCGATGCGCGCGGAGCGGGCCAGCGCAGCCACGCGCGCGGCGGCGAGACGAGCGGGTCGAGAAACAGGATTTCACGCGCGTCACCCAGAATCGCTTCGATGAAGGCTTCTTGCTTCGCGCGCCGGTTCTCACCGATCACCCAGGTATCCACAATGCCAGCATCGCGGTAAGCCGTGTGGCGTCGCTGCCATTCTTCCAGGTCGAGCGGCGCGCATTGGAACTCGACCGCCTGGCGCGTGCCGCCTGGGTGACTGACGAAGATGTCCGCGATGCGATTCGGCTCGGGCAGGCGCATTTCCAGCGAGACGAGTGCCTGGGGATACTGAACACGCAGCCACTCGGCCAGCACAAGCTTGCCGCGCATGTGCCTGACCGACTCGGCCTCAGTACTCCACGCGCACTCGCCGCGCTGGTGCGCGAAGTGCAGTTGCGCGTGCTTCTCCGGCCCGCCGCGCGCGTGGACGATACCCCGGCAGGCGGGGCAGTACAGCAGGCGCTCCTGCGACCAGCGCCGCAGTTGCTCTGCTGGCGTCTCTCCGGCAGTCACGAGCTGCCCACCCGGGCCATAGGCGACAAGCATAACTCTACCTTCTCAAAACCAGCGTCGGAACCGCTCAAATCCAACGTAGGGGTCGGTAATGCACATTGGCCGATTTAATCACTCCATCACGTATGGGCCGGTTTACCGCGCCCATTGGCCCATCATGCACATTAACAAATTGATGCGGATATGTGTCGTAATACATCGTCAAGCTTCATTTGGCAGGCGATCCCCTCCCTCGTAGGAGCCGGTTTACCGTGCTCAGTTAGCCCATTTATGGGCGCGAGGCGTTGTTACCAGACACGCCCACTCGCGTTGCAAGTCACCTTTCGCGCCCATAAATGGGCTGGTTGAGCGCGGTAAACCGGCTCCTACGTGAAATCAATCGGTCTTTACAGATGAGATTTCGAACTGCCAGTTGAAGCTTGACAGAGCACTACGAATGGTCGGTTGTGACTACTCCAGGCACATTATAGAACGATGTGTTACAATATGACAATGCCCGGTACAGGCAAGGATGTTGACTGTCAAGGAGGTTCAGTATTGCTCGATCTGTCCGCCGTCCCTGTAGTTGATAACCACTGTCACCCCGTCCTGTTGGCTCAATCGATGGATGCGTTGAACTTTCGTGGCTATTTCACCGAAGGCAGCGATCCGGCATTGGCCGAGCGGCATGTCGCAAACACGGTCTACTATCGCTGGATGCTGCGCCAGCTTGCCCTTTTCTACGGCTGCGCCAGCACGGAAGAGGCGGTGCTGGCAGCCCGCAACAGGCTGGACGACGACAGCCTGGTCGAACGCCTGCTGCGCGCCGCGAACTTCGACACACTGGTACTCGACCCGGCCTACCCACTCCCCGAAGCCTGCTATGCGCCGAGACGCATGGGACAGCTCGGTCACTGTCGCACGGTGCAGCTCCTGCGCCTGGAGACGCTGATGCAGCAGCTAATCGTCGAGCACAACGACTTCGACGAGATGTGCGACCGCTACGAGCAACACCTGATCGATCTTCGCGCAAAAGGCTACATTGGCTTCAAGAGCATCGTGGCCTATCGCGGTGGCTTGCGGGTCGAGGAACGCACAAAGGACGAAGCCGCGGCAGCCTTCGATGAAGCGCGTTTGGCTATACGAAATGATAGCCTGCGCATTAGCCAGAAGCCACTCATCGACTACCTGCTCTTCATCGCCTTCCGTCACGCCTCGGAGCAGGGACTGCCGGTGCAGTTTCATACGGGCTACGGGGACAGCGATACCGACATGCGCCTGGGCAACCCGCTGCACCTGCGCGACGTGCTGGAACGCGGCGACCTGCGCGGCATGAAGGTGGTGCTGCTGCACGAAAGTTACCCCTACACGCAGCTCGGCGCGTACCTTGCCGCCGTCTACCCGCATGTCTACTTCGACCTGTCGTACACCATCCCATTCGTTGATCGCCTGGACATGCTGGCCTTCACGCGGCAGGCGCTCAGCGTCGCGCCCGCCAGCAAGCTGATGTATAGCTCGGACGGCATCCATCTTCCCGAAATGCATTGGGCAGGGGCCATGCGCGGTCGCAGCATCATCGGGCAGGCGCTCGGAGAGATGGTCGAGGCCGACGAGATCGACGAAGAAGAAGGCTACGAGCTTGCGCGTATGATTTTACGCGACACAGCCTATACTGTCTATGAATTGTGAACCATGAAGTAGTATGCAACGAGGCATAGAAAGGATTGTTGCATCCCATGTCCACTCAATCAATCGTTGACCTTACCCTCTTTCGCGTCGCCGTGAGCGCCATCATCTTCGATGAAGCGCGCGTGCTGCTCAGCTTGCGCCGCGACATCGACTGGTGGAATCTGCCCGGCGGCGGCATGGAAGCGGGCGAGACGGTTGATGATGCGCTGCGCCGCGAGGTGCGCGAGGAGACCGGCCTGGATGTGGAGATAGAGCGGCTGGTAGGTGTCTATTCCAAGCCGCAAAAAAACGAGGTGGTGCTGGCCTTTCGCTGCCGTGTCGCCGGCGGGCAGCTCCAGGAGACTGAGGAGACGAGCGAGAACCGCTATTTCGCGCCGGGCGAATTGCCCTGGAATACACTGCCCAAGCACCGCCAGCGCGTCGAAGACGCCCTGCTGGACCGCTCGGAGGCCGTAGTGCGCACGCAGTCCACCAGCACCGAAGAAGATCAGCGCCTCGCCGAGTTATAAGGCCGACATTACCCATACGGTTTGCGTGCGATGATATGGAAGACATGCCAGTGCTTGGGTGATCCATCGGCCACGACGCTATCCACGTCTTCCTCCTCCAGTTCGATCACCTCTAGCCCGCGCAACATCTCTTCGGCCTGTTCGCGTGTGAAGAAGGTGATTTCCCTTCCAGGCACATTCCACTCGTCATGCACGCCGAAGAACTGGCCGACGAAGATACCGCCCGGTCGCAGCGCGTGCTTCAGCCTGTCGAACACTTCCCCGAAGCGGGCCGGCGCGATGAAAGGCAGCGCGAAATGGGCGTTGATGAGATCGTAGCTCTCGAAGCTGAAGTCCGCGAAGGATGATTGCACGATACGCATCCGATCCTGTGGAAAAGTCGCCAGAATGGCGATAGAAGCAGCATCGGCATCGACAGCCGTCACGGTAAAACCCTGTTCGAGCAGGTAGCGCGTATCGCGCCCCGCGCCACTGCCGAGATCGAGCGCGTCTCCTCGCCCCGGAAGCATGGAGGCCGCGCGAATCATGCGCGGCCAGGGCGGCCTGTCCTTCGTGTGTTTGTAGAACTCGCTCCACTCTCGCATACGATGTACATCACCTTTCTGGCAAGACCAGTACGCCCATTTTGCTGCATTATAGCACGCTCCGTCTTATACGCATACATTGCTTTTCCTAGGAGAGGATTCTATAATGGTGTCGAAATGACCAGGGGACCATACCCACTATCCAATCCAGCGAGTCAACGACGACTTCATAGGGAGGAAATATGACTGTTAATATGCAAGATACGAGTGTGAGCGGCGCAGCAGCGCAGCTGGATGTGCTCGCGCTCTATCGCACGATGGTTACGGCGCGCGTGACCAACGACCTGCTCAAAACGCGCAAAACTCAGGGGCGATTCCCTTTCTATATTGGCTGCGCCGGGCATGAAAGCATGGCCGCCGTGGCTGCCACACTCAACGAAAACGACTGGATGGCGCTGTACTACCGCGACCTGGCGGCGTGGCTCCAGCGAACCGGCGACATCGCCGGGCCGCTGCGCGAAGCCTATTCGCGCACGACCGGACCGATGAGTGCGGGTCGCAACATGCCCTCGCATTACGCCAGCAAGCGCCACCACATCCTGCCATCCTTTAGCGAGGTTGCCGCGTTAGGGCCGTTCGCGGGAGGCGTGGCGTATGCGCTGAAACAGCACAAGAGCGGCGATATTATCACCTACAGTACGGGCGACGGGGGAGCGGCAACCAACGACTTCAACGCCACCTTCCGCATGGCAGCCGTGCATCAACTGCCTCTCTTGATGATCGTCGAGGACAACGGCTGGGCTATTACCGGCTGCCTCATCCATCCAGTGGAGCGGTTCGCTCGTCGAATGGGCCAGGGGTGGCGGCATGTACGCCGAGGAGGTCGATGGCGCCGACGCGATGGCGACCTACGCGGCCAGCGTGCGCCTCGTCGAACATATTCGCTCCGGTAGAGGACCCGTGCTGATGCACCTGCGCCTGGGCCTGCTCGACCCGCATTCTAGCAGCACCGATATGAAGGCATATCGCTCTAAGGAGGAGATCGAGCTGACCACGGCTACCAAAGACCCTGTGAAGAACTTTGGCCGCCGACTCATCGAGCAGGGTTATCTCCAGGAGAGCGACATCGAACGTATCCGCAAAGAGGTACGCGCCGAACTGGAGCAGGCCGAGGCACAGGTGACGCAGGAACCGGAGCCATCGCCTGAGCGCGTCACACAGCATATAATACACGTCCCCACTTGGCAGGAGAACACCCCACGTGGCACGCTCCGCCAACTGCCCATGCTCGGCGCGATCAACGAGGCGCTGGTGGAACTGGCGAAGCGCGACGATGACTTTTTCGTCTACGGGCAGGATGTAGGCAGCCCCAAAGGCGGCGTCTTCGGCGCGACTGCGCACCTCGTGAACCAGCTTCCAGGTCGCGCCATCAGCAGCCCCTTGAACGAGCAGCTCATCATCGGACTCGTGGCGGGCGCGGGCATGGCCGACGGCAAGGCGCGCTGCGCCGAGATTCAGTTCGTAGACTACCACCAATCAGCCGCGCAGACGATTCGCCTGGCGGCACGCATCTGCTACCAGAACTTCGGCGAATGGGCCGTTCCTATGATTATTCGCACCAAGTCTGGCAGCGGCGGCGGCGGTCCTATCTCAAGTGGAGGCGCAGGCGGCGGTGCGTTTGGACACTCCAACGCGGGCGAGCAGTGGTTCACCAGCATTCCCGGCATGATTACGCTCTGCCCCGCCACGCCCTTTGACGCGAAGGGTCTGCTGCTGGAAGCGGCGCGCTCGGAATCGCCGGTGACGTTCCTGGAACGTGGGCGTCTGTATCGCTCGGAGCCGCCAAAGGATAGCCAGGGCAACATTATCCCCGCCATGGCGGAGTTCTGGAGCGTACCAGAAGGCTACTACACACTGCCCATCGGCAAGGCGCGCCGCCTGCGCATCGGCGAAGGCGCGAGCAGCCTCGCCATTATCGCCTGGGGTACGATGGTGCTGGAAGCATGCAGCGCCGCCGCCAACGTCGTCAAGCGCAGCGGCGGAGCCATCGAGATCGTCGACCTGCGCTCGCTGGCTCCCTTCGACCAGGAGGCCGTGGCAGCCGCAGTACACGACGCCAATCGCGTCATCGTCGTTACGGAGGAGAGCGATCTGACCAGCTTTGGCCGGCACATCCACTCGTGGATCGTCGAACACTGCTTCTACGACCTGGACGGCACGCCAGCCTTCATCTCGGCGGTACCGGCACCCGCCGCACCTTACAACGGCATCGAAGAAGCAGCCTTCTTCCCAACAGCGAAGACGATTGAAGCAAAAATCGACGAACTGCTGAGCGAGTAACCCTTGCCGGTGGGAACGCAATTTCTCGCGTCCCCACCGGCAAACCGCTTGACTTCTTGTTGCTACTTTCGCGCGCGTTCTATCACGACCCCGATGCAGCCCCCGATAGTGCCACTCTGACCTACTCTTGCGAAGGTTTGTGCCTAATCTCTAGACAGAAACGTTAGTATATCAGGACGCGACAACACATGTCGCACCCGCATTGATTTTCATTTCTGTACGTTATTTTGCGATATTTTCTTCGGTTATACGTAGCAGTTCAGGAATTATCGGTTATGAAACGAGCGCCAACGGCTCAAATTCTCTGGCTATTTCTCGCAACGCGCCTGTTGCTGGTCGCCGCGACCTACATCGGCTTTATCTTATTTCCGGTGTTGCCGCACGTCTACCCGGTCAAGCCGGTCGATGTCGTCGGACTGCTTTCAAGCTGGAACCATTGGGACGGAGCCAATTACACGCGCATCGCCCAGTACGGCTATCAAAACGTCAACGATACCGCCTTTTTCCCACTCTTTCCCTTGCTGATCTCAGGTATCGCCTTTCTCTTCGGCCAGCAGGGGTATATCGCCATCGGTATGATTATCAGCAACCTGGCGCTGCTCGGGGCGCTGTTCGTGCTCTACCAGATCGCCAGCGACATGCTTGGCGAGCAGGTCGGACGGCGCACGCTGCTCTACCTGTGCATCTTTCCGACGGCCTTCTTTTTCTTCGCGCCCTACAACGAGTCACTGTTCTTGCTGCTGACGGCCAGTGCGTTCCTGGCGATGCGCCGCCAGAAGTGGTGGTTGGCCGGACTGCTCGGCTTCTTCGCCGCGCTGACGCGCTCGGCTGGCCTGCTACTGGTCATTCCCTACCTGTACGAATTGTGGGTCGCGCGGCAAAGTATCCTGGAACGAGGCCAGGGTATGGCTGCCCTGGCGCGTGAAGCATTGCCCCGGCTATTGCCCATCTTACTTATCCCCCTGGGTACGCTGCTCTACTGCATCTACTGCTGGAAGGTATATAACAATCCGCTGGCCTTTGTCGCGGTGCAGGCTCACTGGGACAGGCACGCCGCTCTGCCCTGGGTCGGTTTCACAGACGCCCTGCACGAGCTATTCTTCGTCCAGCCGTTCGGCTCGTTCTACGAGGTGCATATCCTGCTCGATCTCGTAGCAACCGTGGCCTTCATCGCGCTGGCCGTGCTTGGACGGCGCAAGCTGCGCACCAGCTATACCATTTGGATAGGGCTATTGCTCTTCTACACACTCATCAGCCCGGCGACGAACCAGCCCGATACGCTTGTCTCGAACCAGCGATTTGCATTGGAGATGTTTCCCGCCTTTATCACACTGGCCGCGCTTGGCATCAATCATCCTCGCTTGCACCAGGCGGTCATGATTGCCTTCCCATTTCTACAGGCAACACTGGCACTCCTGTTTATCTTGAATCGCTGGATGGTGTAGAGGAGAACGAGAGTTGATCGAAGAACCCATTGATGCGAAAGATGCGGGCGAGCAGGCAGCAGCGCCGGAAGTACCAGAAGGATCAGCAGCATCACCCGGCAGAACATGTGCGGCATCGCTCGTACTGCCCATCCTTTGCACGCTCGGCTTCGTGCTGTGCGTCCTGTTTTCCGCCGCGCCGCTCATCCGCATACCGGACCCGGTGATTCACCTGCAAACGCCCTTTGGCTCGCTGCTGGCGCAGGCGGGCGCGTGGCTGCCGACCAACCTGGGATTGGCATCCGACGCCACGGCTTCACAGGCCAGCAGCGATTACGTGATCTTCCTGGGACTGATGGCGCTCGGCTTCCTGCTCTATGGCCTGTTCGCCTGGTTCATCGCTCGCCAGCCTGAAGAGAGCACCATGCTCGGGCGCGTGCGACTGCTTATCTGGATAGGCGTGCTGGTCGCCGGACTCATCTACGTTTTTACCCCGGCCATGCTCTCGCACGACATTCTGGTCTATACCAGCTATAGCCGCCTGATCGCCAACTACCATGCCAATCCCTACTTCGTCCCACTCAGCACCTTCCCACACGACCCCTACGTGCCGCTCAACTACTGGGCGAGCAGTATCGCCGCCTATGGTCCGCTCTGGCTGATGGTATGCGGGCTGCTGGGCTACGTAGCGGGACCGCAGCCCGCCAGCTATATTGTGGCATTTCGCCTGTTCGCGTTGGCCATGCACCTCGTCAACATCTGGCTGGTGAGCCGCACCCTGCGCACGATGGGACAATCGCAGCGTACTGTCGCCCTGGGAACGCTGCTCTACGCCCTGAATCCGCTCGTTCTGCTGGAAAGCAGCCTGGGCGGGCATAATGATGTCTTCATGGTCACGCTCATGCTCCTGGGCGTTTACCTTGCGGCACATGCCCAGAAACACGAGCGGCTGCTCTCACCCGGCGGCTATCTTCCTCCGCTGATCGCCTTCACACTGGCCGTGCTAGTGAAATTCACCACGCTGCCGGTCGTGGGGCTGTTTGTCGCCTTCCTGGTCTGGAATGCCTGGCGAGATGGGGCGGAGCGGCGGCGCTGGCAATCAGCGATTGAGATCGTCTTCCTTTCAACCGTCACCGCGGGTCTCGTGACACTCCTCTTCTATGGTCCATTCTGGATACACCATCACCTGAACGATATCCTGAAGAGCTTCAGCGATCCGCCTTCGGCCCTGCATGCCGAAAATTCCATCCTGCGCGCAATTCTGGCCTGGAGCCAGACCCATAGCCTGCCTGCCGGAACGCTGGGAGCCAGGCTGCTCTCGTTCTTCAGCGCCCGCAAAGTCTGGGATGATTTGAACATCGCTCTGCTGGGCATCGCCTGTATCGCCGGCGTCATCTGGCTGTGGCGATCGCCGACACTGCGCACATTCGCAATCGCGTCGCTGGCAGCATTGGGTGTGCTGCTGATCGTTACGCCCTGGTTCTACTCGTGGTACCTCACCTGGCTGGTAGGACTGGCCGCCGTCGCCCTGCCGCTGCGCGGGAGTCGCGTTGGCCGTGCGCTGCTGGCTTTCACGCTGGCATTTTCCGCCTCGTCGCTGCTGACCTACCTGTTCAAGGATGGCTACGCCCCGTTCGGCATCTGGACAGGCTTCATCGCCCTGACAACTATCCTGCCACCGCTCCTGGCACTGCTCATCGCGCTGGTCGCGTGGCGACCTCGACGGCTGTTACCGTAAGGACAACCTACCTATACAGGTTGCGCCATCAGCCAGGAATGCTTATAATGCCCATATGATGAACACTGAACCGTAGCCGATAACCTTCACTGCGTGAGTACGAAAGGGATGCTTCATGCGCTGGCTTACCCTCGTCCATATACGCTTGCTCGCCTTGCTGAGCCAGCCGCTGGCGGCACTGATCTCTCTACAGACGCTCCAGAACGCGCTCGGTACGCTTGGGTATCCGGCAGTCACGGTTTTTGTAATGATCGAAAGTTCAGGTGTTCCCTTTCCCGGTGAAACTATGCTGCTACTGGCATCATTCTTCGCAGCAACCAACCACACCTTGCAGATACCCATCGTGATTGCCTGCGCCGCGCTGGGTGCAATACTCGGCGATAACCTGGGCTATACAGTCGGGCGCACAGGTGGCCGCGCCCTTGTGCTGCGCTACGGAAAATACATCTTCTTGAAGCCGGAGCATCTTGGCCGCGCGGAACGCTTCTTCGCCAGGCATGGCAATAAGACCGTCTTCTTTGGCCGCTTCATCTCGGTGTTGCGCGCCTGGGCAGCCTTCCTTGCGGGAGTCAACTCCATGCACTGGCGCACGTTCCTCGTCTACAATGCTGCGGGCGGCATCATCTGGGCTACCATCTACGGCCTGTTAGGGTTTTACCTGGGAAAGGTATTCCACGACAACTTTTCACAGATACAGCAATTTGCCACAACCTTCGGCTGGATCGGCGCGGGCGTCATCATTGCCGTCATCATCGTGGTGATTGTTTTTATACTCCTTCGCAGGAGAAAACATGCCCCTTCAACTCCTCTAGACAACCAGGAGTTGCATGTAGAAGCTATCGGGCAGAACGAACGATCTGTGCAATCAGAGCAAGATACGAGCGGCGAGGCCGTAACAAAGTGAGGATAAGCTATGCCGACATTAGAAGTAGGACAGGTGTTTGATCGCTATCGCGTGGTTCGATGGCTCGGCAGTGGAGTTTCAGGTGAAAGCTATGAAGCCGTAGACAAAATGCTTTTACGTACAGTCGCGCTCAAACTCATTCACCCACAGACCACCTTGCCAGATTCCTCGCGCAGGCAATTCTACCGCGAGATGCAAGGCATCAGCGGGCTGAACCACCAGCTCATCGCCGCCGTGCTGGATTATGGCGAGATCGATGGCCGCCTCTACGTCGCCCGCCGTTTTACCGGCAGCGGTTCTCTGTTGAGTAGCGAAGGCCGCCTGTGGTTTCGACCGCCTTTGAACGTCTCCGAGGCCATTCAATATGCCCACCAGCTTGCGAGAGCTTTGCACTATATCCATACGCGCGGTTACGTCCACGGAGCCGTCACGCTCTCAAATGTGCTGGTTCTGCGCGGACCAAATCTGCAAAATGAGCCGGACTACGCTCCCTTCCTGCTGGCCGATGCAGGGCTGGCACAGTTCGTGCGCCGCTTCGGGCCGCAGCCACAGTCGCTGCTACCCGTGAGTGCCGCGCCTGAACAACTGGGCAGGCGCGTTATTCCCGCCAGTGACCAGTACGCCCTGGCCGTTCTGCTCTACTCCTGGCTGGCCGCGCGTCCCCCTTTCGTCGGCGCGCCCATCGAGATCGAACGGCTCAAGCTGACTGAAACCATCACACCGCTCTCCATGCTCAACGAGCGGGTGAGCAGCGAGCAAGACGGCGTGATACTGCGCGCCCTCTCTGTCTCTCCTGAAGACCGCTATCCAACCGTGCTGGCCTTCACCGACGCGCTGCGGGGTACGCTACGACCAACCGCCGCACTTCCCGCACGTGAGCCTGAGCTTGTAGTGGAAGAGGAGCCGCGGGAGCTTCCTATCTTGCCGGATACTCCCCAACCATCACTCGAACTGTACGAGGAGATGCAGGCGGAGCCAATCGAACCATCAGAAGAACAGTACGACGAGGCACAGGCGGGACCATTCGAACCATCAGAAGAGCCTCAACCATCCGAGCCGCTTCGCGAAGCGGCTAGCGCGGAGCCGCCACTAATTCAACAGGCAGCACACGACGCGGAACAGCCGCTCTTCGCGCGTGTCGTCATCGCTTCGCCGTATGCGGAGGAGCCGTATGAGGTCATCCTGCATAACGAGGAAGCCACTATCGGGCGGGCCGGTTCCAGCGATATTTTGCTCGACCATGATAATCTGACTTCACGGCATCACGCCCTCCTGCGGCACGAACTGCATTGCTACATGCTCTATGATCGACGCAGCGCCAACGGCGTTTTCGTCAACGGCCAGCGCATCAAGGAAGACGTGGGTTACGAACTGATCGACGGCGACCACATCAGCATAGGCAACTACGAACTGATCTTCCGCTCCCCGGTTCCTGCGCAAGATCATGTGCCAGACGAAAACACCCTGGAATCCGTGTCAGCTTACGAAGCAACGCACCTGGAGCGCATATCCTGAACACATCAAGGAGTTGCCATCAGGAATTTCCCCTTGACACATCTATACTACCTGATTATACTTTACACATCGGCTGTATTGTATAGTTGCTGCTCCTGTATTGTACCGATTGCTATTTGGATAGGTTCTTCATGGTTCAACACACCGGCGAAAAAACGAAATATTCGGGGAAAGAGCGCTTGATCCAGGCGGCGCAAACGCTGGCCCAGCAACAGCCATTCGACGATATTACCATCGAGCAGATCATCCATGTGGCAAAGCTCTCACGCCCGGCCTTCTACTATCACTTCGCGGGCGGCAAAGAAGAACTGCGCGACGTGCTGATTCAACGTGGCGTTCTCGAAGAAGTTCCGGCGCACGACACACGCAAAGCGATCCTCGAAGCGGCCCAGCGCGTCTTTGCTCGTTCGGGAGTTTCCGCGGCCACACTCGATGATATCGCAAATGAGGCGGATGTTACACGTGGCGCGCTGTGCTGGCATTTTCACAGCAAAGATGACCTGCTGGAAGGCATCATCAAGAACTATGGCCCGCATTTTGCCGTGCGCCCCATCCTCGACGAGATCGAGCAAGAGATACAGCAAGGAGGCGATATTGACGAGGAAGACCTTTTCCGCCGCCTGGCCGGAGCTTTCTACGATGGTTTCACCATGCAGAGCGACGCCGCACGCCTGGCAATTTTAGTGGTCTATACCCATCCAGAGGCGGCCAGCATTCTCGCAAAGAAGATCACCAGCGGGCGCAAAACCTTCGTCGATTATATTCAGAGACGCCAGCAAGAAGGCCGTTTCGACTCGCACATCGACGCCAATTTCTTTGTGCAGGTCATGGCAACCACCTTCGCCATGCGCGCCGTTGGCTGCGGGTTATACGATATGCTTCCTTTCGCGCATCTTTCGCGCGAGGACGCCATCGACCAGCTCGTCTCGCTTTTACTGTATGGCATCACCAGGCGAAATGTGCCAGGGACAACTACTTCTACATAGGGGTAAGAGGCAGCGCATGGAGAGCAATCCGTGTGTTCTTTTTGCTCTTCTTATTTCTCACCGAAAGGAGTCTTACCGCGTGCAAGTTATGCAAGTAAGCGCACCACCACGACGGCGCGGCGGGGGACTGGACTACAAGTGGATACTGGCGCTGGTCATCATCCTGGGTGTCTTCATGAGCATCCTCGATCAGACCATCGTGAATATTGCCATTCCGCGCCTGCAAACCGCTTTTGGAGCCGACATTCACAGCGTACAGTGGGTGCTGACGGCCTACATCCTGGCGCAGGGCGTCGCCACTCCGACGGCGGCCTTCTTCGCCGACACGCTGGGCATCAAGCGCTTCTACATCATGTCGCTGATAGCCTTCACGCTGGGGTCGGCGCTGTGCGGCATAGCATGGAGCCTGCCTATCCTCATCACGTTCCGCGTCTTGCAGGGACTCGGCGGTGCCGCGCTCTTCCCACTTTCGATCACGCTACTCTTCCGCGAATTCCCGCCGCAGCAGCGCGGCATGGCGATGGGCGTCTTCGGCGTGCCGTCGCTGCTTGCCCCGGCGCTGGGTCCGACGCTGGGCGGCTACCTCGTCACCTACGCGGGCTGGCAGTTGATCTTCTACATTAATGTACCGATCGGCATCGTTGCCGTGATCCTCTCGATCATCCTGATCCGTGAGTATCGCCCGGAGGGACATCGCACCTTCGACCTGGTCGGTTTCGTCTTTGTCGCGCTTGGTCTCTCAACGCTGCTCTATGCCATCTCTTCGGCCAGTACCGACGGGTGGGGTTCAGCGACCGTGCTGGGTTTTCTCGCCGCCGGGTTGATCTCGCTGGCGCTTTTCGTGATCTTCGAGGTGCTGATTGCCAGGCGCGGCGGCCAGCCATTGCTCGATATGCGGCTCTTCGGCAACGGGCGCTTCCGCGCGGGTATCATAGCGAATGTGTTCATCACCTTCGGTCTTTTTGGCGGCCTGTTCATCTTTCCTATCTACCTGCAAAACTTGCGAGGGCTGAGCGCGTTTCAAGCAGGTGTGACCCTGCTGCCGCAGGCGTTTGCCTCGATGGTCAGCGTCCTGATCGGCGGCAGGCTGGTTGATCGTTTCGGTGTGAGGGCGGTCATGATACCCGGCCTGCTGATCCTGGCCATCGCAACCTGGCAGCTCACCTACATCAACATCTACTCGTCATACGGCTGGCTCCAACTCATGCTGGTGCTGCGCGGTATCGCGCTCGGCGCGACCATCCAACCTTTGACGGTTGCCACGCTGTCGGAGATTCGACCGCGCGATCTGGCACAGGCATCGGCGCTCAGCACCGTGAACCGCTCAGTATCGAGTTCGCTGGGTATCGCCATCCTGGCTTCGCTGGTGCAAACACAGAGCCTTGTACATTATGGACACCTGGCTGAACGTGTCACAGCCAGCACACCGCTCGGACAGATCATTCCCTTCATCCAGGCATACTACATCTCGAAGGGGGCCGGTGCGCCGGCAGCCTATCAAGCGGCCATCCAGATCATTTCCGGGCTTGTCCACAGGCAGGCATACATCCTTGCCATTCAGGATGCCTTCCGGTTTACTATCGCCGTCGTCGTGCTGGCGATTATCTCGACATTCTTTGTGCAGAACAGGCGCAGACCAGCGCAAATTGCTCCTCCACCGCAACACGCGCCAGGTCAGGCGGATAGCGGGCCTGCCGGATCAGAGGAAACGGAGCAATTCGTCGCCATCGAAATGTAAACAGCTCAATGCGTTCTATCGCAACATCCGAGGTGCGTTCGTAACACCACCCGGTATATAAAAAGGAGTAGAAACTCATGCGTCGCGTCATTTTTATTCCCATCCTGATCTTCCTGGCGCTTGCCGCAATCGGTGGGAGCATAGCCTACTGGATTTACAACAACTACACGTATTACAGCACCGATGATGCCCAGGTGAGCGGGCAGCTTGTCAATATCTCCGCGCCGGCAGCAGGCACGCTCACGGCTCTCAATGTGAAGCTGGGCGACACGGTAACAGCCGGTCAGACCATCGGCACAGTGACGCTGGCAGCCACCAGCGCCACGGCAGTCGCCCCAACCATCAATCTGACCAGTCCCATGAACGGCACTATTCTGCTGCTTCCGGTGGTGGCAAACCAGCAGGTTGCCCCAGGTTTGCAGATTGCCACAATGACCAACCTCGGTGCCTTGACAATTACCGCTTATGTCGATGAAAATGCTATCAGCAACATCAGCGTTGGTCAGGCTGTCGATATTCATATCGATGCCTACAGCGATACCAGTTTCACCGGACATGTGCAATTAATTGTGCAGGCGGCAGCGGGTCAGTTCTCTCTCTTACCCAACCAGGACCCGACCAGCGGGAACTTTACAAAAGTGGGACAACGCATCCCTGTCATCATCACGCTCGATAGCGTCAGTGGCAAGGGCGTAGTTCCAGGCATGAGCGCAGAAGTAACCATTCACTTGCATTAAATTCGAAGTGTTTGTCAAACGTCACGCTCTTCGTGATTGAGGTAGGTCTATGAATCTGTTAATCATCGGCGGGCTACTCGCTTTCGCCCTCGTCGCAATTCTGGGTGCGGTTCTGCTGGGAATGGGAGAGCAGCGCTCGGAGCAAGCTAGCAAAGCAGCAGCCCAAATTTCTCCGCCGCCTGTTCCTGCCATCCCTGCTGCTGCTCCGGCGAACACCACCATTGATCTCAAGCTCGCCGACCAGGCGAGTCAACCACTGCGGCGAACTGTCCCGCTTAGCCAGGAACTGCATCTCGCAGATGAGAGTCCCATGCCGACAGCGTCGACACCCGTACCGGTCCCAATACCAGTGCCAACTCCTGCACCAACGTCGGTCAGTCAGAACGACTACCCGCTCCCGTCACTGAATGGCCAGGTTCACCTCATCGAGGAGGAACTGCACTCACTACAACAGCAAGCCTGGGAGCTTGAACAGCGCCTTCAGGGATTGACGGAGATGCTTGATCGCCTGCAACGGACGCCATCAAGGTATCTTGACCACGAGGTGGCAGACGGGGAAGTCTACCCAGCCGATTAGCTCGCCCACACACTGCCGGGCCCTCCAGCCGCCCGGCAGATGTCTATACTTGCCTGTCGGCCTGTGCGCAGCGGGTACTGCTCTTCAACCGCCTGCTGTAGAGACGCCATCGCTTCATTCCACACAATGTTGATCGTGCAGCCACCAAAGCCGCCACCGAGCATACGAGCGCCGAGTACGCCCGGCACCTGCGCTGCAATCTCGACCAGGGTATCCAGTTCCATGCAACTGACTTCGTAGTCGTCGCGCAGGCCCTCGTGCGACTTCCACATGAGCGGTCCCACACGCTCGATTTCGCCTGCCTCGAGCAGCCTGGCCGCCTCCAGAACGCGCGCGTCTTCAGCGATAATATAGCCGGCGCGCCGGCGTAAGGTTTCAGGCAGGAGACCACCGTAGCGCGCGAATTGTTCGGGTGTGATATCGCGCAGCGCGCGAATCTCCTTTGCGACTGCATCTCGCGGCTCCTGCTCCGTGATGATTGCGCGCAGTAGGGTGGCCGCCTCTTCGCACTGCCTCCGTCGCTCGTTATAGGCGGAGTTCGCCAGTTCTCGACGCACGCTCGTATCTATGACCATCAATGATAGGGCTGGATCATCGAAGGGAAGATAGCGAAAACCGAGCGAACGACAATCCAGCAGCACTGCTTTGCCTGGACGCCCCAGACAGGATGCTGCCTGGTCGAGAATACCGCTCATCACGCCCGACGCTCGATGCTCGGCGCGCTGGCAAAGGGCCGCGATCTGTATAGGGCTGAATGTTGCGCCCTCTATTCCCGCGTCACCAATCGTCCACTTCCCTTGCGAAAAGAGCATACATGCCTGCGCCGTCGCCACCTCGATGGCCGCCGATGATGACATCCCTCCACCCACAGGCACATCGCCGTGGATGACGGCATCGAAGCCTGAAAGCTGGACGCCAGCCGCCTGCAATTCGGTGATAACCCCCAGCACGTAGCGCGCCCAGCCCGGCAAGTCTTCTCGCTGCTGCTCGAACGAAACTGGCAGCGTGTCTATCTCCAGGCGTGCCGTTTCGCTGAAATACTGCGACCAGAGCCGCACGGTGTGGTCTGAGCGAGGCCGCCCGGCAAAAGCCACCACGCGATCGACCGCCAGGGGAAGTACGAATCCATCGTTGTAATCCGTATGCTCTCCGATCAGGTTGATGCGCCCCGGTGCCCAGGCAGCTCCCAACGAGCCAGTGTATTGTACATCGTCTGAAAACACTTGAGAGAATTGCTGAAGCGCAGTCTGGATAGGGAGCGGGAGTTGAGAAATATCGATCATAGCTGCACTCGCGCGACAGCGTCGCGTAACTCACGCACCTTTTGTGCTGGGGTAGAGTCGTTTGTCCACAATCCCCACAGCGACTCCGACGAAGCCGCATATTTGAGCTTGCCAGGGGCGCGGCCAATCGCCTGTATTTCGATATGCAGGTGAAATCGTTCGTCGGCGAGCTGGTGCAGGCCAAGCAGGTAGGGCATTGGGTCCATAGCCCCGTCGAAGAGGGCGTTATAACCACGCACTACAAGTAGTAGCAACGCGGCCAGGTCGCGCAATTCATCCGACTGCATCTGTGCAAGGTTAGCAACGTGGCGGCGCGGATATAGATGTGTTTCGTAGGGATAGCGCACATATGGTGGCAGAAATGCCTGCCAGGATGCATTCGACGCAACTTCCTGCTCGCCTCCCGTGAGTTCGGCCTGTACGCGACAGAATGGGCAGCCGAGGCCGGACTCGAAATCGAGGATGACGGTCTCCAGTTCGCGTTCCAGCACCGGCGGCACAATGCTAACACCGTATGCCTGACCGTGCGGGTGTTTTTGCGTCTGCCCAATCAATTCTCCGCTATTCTCAAAGATCATCACGGTCGCATAGCGCGAAGACAGGTCGCTGTATAGCGATTGCCAGAGATGTGTCACGGCGCTCACCTCATCTACTGTCAACTGGACAAACGAGCGATGATGATCGCGGTTGTAGATCACCACGTAAGCCTCACCTACCGGGTGCTGAAACGGGGGGAAATCGTTGGGATGCAGCCACACCTGCGTTTCAGGGGCGACTCTGCCGGTGGTGATGTCCTCACAAAATGGGCAGGCAGTCGTTCCTTCGCGCCGGTTCATGCGATTCGGCGAGTTCACGAGGTATTGGCGTAAGATGGGATTCCAGACGAGCGATGTCGATTGTTCCATGACGTGTCCTACCTTAACGATCGTAGCACTATGGCTATATGAACTTGCTGGCGTTTGAGCTATTACGGATGGTGCGTGTGCGCCACCTGGCTCCCCATCAACACGCAGCGTCCCTGGCGCGCCATCCCGGCCAGTACCTCACCCTTATCGGTAACTTCACTGTCATCGCTCTCGACGAAGAGCCATTCATCCCAGGCCGTTTTCTCGATGAACAACGCCCAGGCTACCGGCGCAATCAACGCGCCAACAAGGCGCTGTACCTCCATGGCATCGTCGATGCCTGCTTCAAGCTGGTCATCGGGTTTTAACCCGGCTGCTGTTAGTGTATCGAAGGTTCGTACTGAATGCACCTCACTCTCGATGACCTCAAGAATGCAGCCAAGCGCGAGTCGTTCGGCTGCTGGCTCTTGCTGCGTTTCCCATACACCTACAATGATGCTGCAACGCGCCGGCAACGTATCCAGAAATGGCTGGATTTGCGACTTGCTCCAGCCATGCCACGAGTGGGAAGAATCGCGCTGTTCAAGACTCAGGGCAGCATCCAGCAGCGGGCGGATAGGGTGAAATTGCGGCGAGTCGCCTCCAAGTACGAGTAATTCCTCAGCTAACACATCATACTCCGTGTTTTTCTCGAATGCTTTTCAGCATTCCCATGCTCGAAATCAGTATACGATATGGGCTTGACAGCGTGCTATAATTTATACAAAGGTCAATCCCTGTATCACAAAACATTCATAGTGCGCAATCTAACCAGGATCGGCCACGATGCATCCCATCGCTTTTAATGTTCACGCACTATCGCCCTACCTTGCCTTACTCGGCATAGTAGGAACGCTTACCCTGCTCATAATGACCGTGTCAGTCATGTGGCGATACCGGCATATCCGGCTCAGCAGTTTCCAATGGAACTTGCGAAGCTGGCGGCTCAGGCAGTTGTGCGCTATCGCCAGTCTGTTCTTTCTGGCAATGGCTGCCAGCTATTGGGTGATCCAGGAGCCGTGGGGATGGATATACCTGCTGGTCGCGTTCAAAACCAGCACCTGGTGGTTTCGTTGGACTATCAGCCAGAGAGCCTAAAATCCGAGGGGCGTAAGCGACTATTCACCACTTACGCCCCTCGTTACTTTTCAATTGTCGTCACATACAATCACACGCCGGACACATCTCTCAACGCCAGGCTTACATTACGCGCGACGGGTCATAGCGTTGAGATTCAGCCGCCAGACCTTGCCCGTGTTGGCTTCAGCAACGACGCCGCGTTCCGCGTGCATCTCAAAATTTCCAAAATCCACGATGTAGAGTGCATTGCTGTTCGCCTGAAAGCGCACATCTATCGGTCGAGCCAGAGGGCCTTCGATAAGTGTGTGCAGGCTCCAGTCCGCAGGATCAATATAGGCTACCGAACGGCCTACTCGCGGGCCGGAGGGGCGGTCATCGGCACTTCATCGCCAAACAGTGCCACGAACAGGTATCCCTCCCATTGCTGCAGCGAGGGCGGCGCAATATCGAATTTTACAGCCGCTGCATGGGCGGGAAAGCGCAGCAATGCTTTTTCGGGCGGTGGTAACTCGCGGTGGTTTGCCAGCGCAAATACCGGCATCGACCCACGCACTGGGAGATACTGCGGATCAGTGATAGGATCACCACCGATAAAATCGGGCCAGCCATACCAGGCACCCTGGCGCACCTCGAAGAGCAGGTCTGGCACATTGCCCACCGGGCGGCTTCCACGGTCGTCAGCGCCCTGGTCAACCGCCAGGAGTCGCCCATCGGGCAGGAAGCCGAGGCCATAGGCATTGCGCAGTCCCCAGGCCACCAGTTCGAGATCGCTGCCATCCGGGTTGCAGCGCATGACGGCGGCGGTACAAGGCAGTTGCGCAGGAATGCGCTGCCCCGGCTCGGTCATTCTGCCGAAGGCGGCAAAAGCGCCCGTGCTTGCTCTCTCACGGCTATCATTGCTCAATGGATTAGGCGTTTCGATATTGATGCCCGCCAGTTCGACCTCGTAACCGGGCAGGTCGTGCGCGTGCGGCAGGAGACGCAGCCAACCCAACTCGTAGGCGTCCAACCCTACATACCCCGTATTGGTCATGGACCCCTGGCTGAAATAGAGTTTGCCGTCCGGCCCGAACGCTACCATATTGGTATGGTAGTTTCCCGGTCCGGGAAGATCGTCCAGCAGAACGGTCATCTGACCATCCATGTCGAGACGGCTGATACGCCCTGAAGCGCCGGGATGACCTCCTTCGGAGACGTAGAGACTTCCCTGATAAAAGGTCAGGCCATTGACAGGCTGCCGCAGATTACGCGCCAGGAGGGAACGCTGGCCGTCCGTTCCGATCTTCCAAACGCGCCCGCCTGGCTGCGCCCCTCCAAAGGGCAACCCTGCCTCGGCGACGTATAAAGCCCCCACGTCATCAAACGTCAGGCTGGTTGGAAACGAAAAGCCCTCAGCAACCAGTTCGAGATCACTCTGTATTGCTCCTGAATTCACAAAAGCTCCTTGTTCTAGTAGTAGAAACGGTCAGGTATGACCATGAGGTCGGCTACTTCGCTCCCGGCCCGATCTGTCGCTTCAAATCGTGCAGATCGTAGTAGATAAATTCGCGCACGATCTTACCATGCTCGCGGATCGTCACGGTGACGCCGCGCAGCGTGAATGGTCGACCGGTGGCAGGCATTTCAGGGAGATCGCCATTATGCGTGCCGGTGGCGACCCACTCGGCGCTCACCTGGTTTCCATGTGCCACGCGGTTCGTGATGGCGATCTTTATATCAGGAATGGCTGCCATGCCCGTACTTTTACGCTGTATAATTGCCTCGCGCCCAATCACTGTTCCGCCGAACAAAGCGTCTTCGACGACTGCATTTTCAGAGTAATCGTTTTGCAACGCCCCGGTATTGCCCCGCGTCTGGTGCGCGATGTGCTGGTCATGCAGCTGGATATGATGCTGCGTATTCTCGTTTTGCTGGACCGATGGAACCGTTTTGGGGCTTTGCTGGT
The DNA here is from genome assembly GCA_963731975.1 of uncultured Chloroflexia bacterium. Classification (GTDB taxonomy): domain Bacteria; phylum Chloroflexota; class Ktedonobacteria; order Ktedonobacterales; family Ktedonobacteraceae; genus CAVSXS01. The sequence continues at coordinate 1,948,930 of CAVSXS010000001.1, forward strand.
GCTGGGTAGCGGCCACAACTGCTCCCACGCCCACGGTGGAGATGCCCAGCGCTCCCAGCACGGCGATGAGGCGGCGGCGCGGCATCTTGCCACTGCGCACATCTTCGACCATCTGAGGTATCGTTATGTCGGTTTGTTGTTCTTCTTGTTCTTGCTGAATGTGCAGTTCTTGCTGTTCCTGCATTTCCTGCTCTGCTTCCTGCATGTTCCCTCCCGGATGAATACCAATCTCTTCAATAGTTCTTTCCTTATATGAAATCATTTCCAGGCAACTATCCAGTGATTTTTCAGTTGAGAATCGGTTAGGAAAAACGTATTGCAGTGTAGTTCTACTCACAGGTCTTCGCAAATTGCGGTCGGTGATGAAATCCCTCATTCTGGGTGGGGTTTCAAATTGAAAACATTGTCTCTGCACGCCAGATACGCTATAATACACGCGAGAAACTGGAAGTGCCAGCGCGCGATAGCGAGTCGCAGCCTGCCAGTAATCGCATCATGGACTAAAGGATGGTACATAATTGTGGCGTGGTGTAGATTTTTTGTACCGAAGATTGCCTCGGCGGGCATACGACCGGATGACCCTGAACTAAACGAAAACATTATGTATGCGAAGTGCATCAAAGGGCATGTCCTGCGCGATGCCGATGATTGGATACTGTGCGAAAACCTGCCCGCTCCCGACGCCGCGTGCTGGCAAGAAGGCGGGGAAACGCTCTTTTCATTGAGGAGAAAGCGCAGCAGCGCGGCATCTGATCAGCAGGAAGCGAGCAGCGAAGCTAGCACGTTGCCCCAACGAGCTATTTCTTGAATGGGTAAGCGTTCCTCTTCCTCCGCCGTTCCGCCAATGCCCGAGCCGGCTATCGTCTCATCTGTACATACTCATATTTTAACGTGGTACCAGGCGAACCGTAGAGAATTACCCTGGCGAGCGACGCGCGATCCCTATGCTATTCTCGTCTCGGAGATCATGCTGCAACAGACGCAGGTTGATCGCGTCCTACCCAAATACCGGCAATTTCTGACACTCTTCCCAACATTGACCGACCTCGCGGCAGCCCCCACCGCCGAGGTGATCTCCGCCTGGGTTCCGCTTGGTTATAACATGCGCGCGGTTCGCCTCCAATCCATCGCGCGCCAGGTGATCGCCGAATACGATGGCCGCATCCCCGATAGCCTGGATGAGTTGCTGAGATTGAAGGGCATCGGTCGCTATACGGCTGGCGCAATCGCCTGTTTCGCTTACCATCGCCACGTCGCCACGGTCGACACGAACATATTTCGCGTGTTGCATCGCATCTTCACCGGCCTGGAACATCCCGCACCCCACCTGACCACCGACCAGATGTTTCGCTTTGCGGAGCAGGTGCTGCCCGGCGGGGAAGCCTTCGATTGGAACCAGGCGCTGATGGACCTGGGCGCGACCGTCTGTAGCAGCGCCAACCCGCAGTGCTCGCGCTGCCCCGTGCAGGAGCAGTGCGCGGCCAACCGGGAGATGAGCCAGTACAGCCTGTTCCCAGGCGGCTCTGCGCTGCGCCAGTTGCGCAAGGTGGCTGAGAAGAAAGCCCCATACAAAACGCAACCTTTCACCAGCACGAATCGCTACTTCCGGGGGCGCATCGTCGATCATCTCCGCTCGCTGCCCCCGCGCCAGCGCATTGCGTTGACCGAGCTTGGCCCCATCATCAAGTCCGATTTCGGCGAGGGCGACCTGCCCTGGCTGCAAGCGCTGGTCGAGGGCCTGGAGCGCGACGGGCTGGTAGATGCTGAAGAGCCGGGTGTGCGCTTACCTTGATTTACCCTGATTGAACAGCCACGAAGATTCGTGTTAAAGTATAGAAAGATGTTCACTTGACGCTATCAAGTATACTGATGCTGAACGCATCTGCATCTTTTTTCTGCTATCATAGCCATCATAGATTTGAAGGAGCGCGGCGTTGCAACTGACACAATTCGACGATATCCAAAAGCATTATCGCCATATCTTCCTCTCACCACATTTTGATGACGTGGTCTATTCGTGCGGCGGTACACTTGGCGTCCAGGTCTATGCCGGTATGCGACCGCTGGTTATCACTGTGTTCGCGGGTACACCCACCTCTCCGATTGAGCTAAGCTCATTCGCGGCAGAGAATCACCGCGACATGGGATTTCGCCAGGATATCCAGGCGGTAGTTGCGGCGAGGCGGCGGGAAGATGCTAATGCGCTCCAGTACCTCAAGGCCGATTATCTCTGGTTGGATTATGCCGATGCGATCTATCGAGGCACCCCACCCTACTACACATCGCGCGAGCAATTGATCGGGGGAGAAGTTCACCCTGGCGATCTGTGGATCGACCGCGAACTGGCGCAAAACCTGGTCGCGCTGCACGAGCGACTGCCCGATACGGTCTGGTACGCGCCGCTTGCCGTGGGAGGGCATGTCGATCACCAGATCGTGTGCTCGGCCATCGATCGCCTGATACAGCGCGGCGCGAACGTCAAACTGTATGAAGATTTCCCGTATGTCCTGAGAAAAGGGGCGCTGGAGGAACGACTCTCGTACTTCGGGAACGCGCTCGAACCGGCGCTGGTAGAGATGTCCGAAATGCTGCCTTTGCGACAGGAAGCAGCGGCCATGTACTCCTCGCAGATCGATTTGAACTTTGAAAGTAAGGCAGCGATGCAAAAGCTGATGGATACTTATAGCCACAGCATTCGTCCCGTTCAGACCGTTCATCTTGAGCGTTACTGGACTATGAGATAATTTACAGGCAACAAAGTCACGCAATATAAGGGCAGGAGTATGTGGGTTGATGGTGGGGATTGAAGGTTCGACATTGGGGCGCTACGAATTGCGCCGGCGCATTGCGCAGGGCGGTATGGCGGAGGTCTACCTGGCCTACGACCGGCGCGTGCGACGACAGGTCGCAATCAAGGTGCTGTACGGGCGCGACGAGGCGTTTGTGCGCCGCTTCGAACGGGAAGCTCTGGCCGTGGGCGCGCTGACCCATAACCACATCCTGCCGCTTTACGATTTCGGCGAGCAAAGCCCCTGGTACTACCTCGTGATGCCCTATGTCGAGGGGGGAACCTTGCGGGATTACCTGCACCAGCATCACCAGCTTACCCTGGCAGAGGCCGCCAGCATCCTCGATCAGATCGCATCTGCGCTTCATTACGCCCACGAGCAGGGGGTGGTTCACCGCGATGTCAAGCCATCCAACATCATGCTGCGCCCGGACGGCTATGCCTACCTCGTAGATTTTGGGCTGGCAAAAGCCTTTACCGGCGCCGTCTCGCTGACCGGCGACGGCGCGATGGTCGGCACGCCGGAGTATATGGCCCCCGAACAATCCAACGGCGAGAGCGATTATCGCAGCGATATCTATTCACTCGGCGTGATCCTGTATCATATGCTAACCGGACGCGTTCCCTTCACGGCTGAGTCGCCCGTCGCCATCTCGCTCAAACATATCCAGTTCGCTCCACCACGGCCAGGAACCTTCAACCGCAAGATCACCCCGGCTATCGAGTCCGTTATCCTTAAAGCTCTGGAGAAAGACCCCAATGCTCGCTACCAGCAGGCACAAGAACTCTCCCTGGACTACTGGGCAGCCATTCAGTTAGAGCCGCCCTGCGACCCCCAGGAGGCTGACTCACCTGTTGAGGTCGAGCTGGCTCCTGTTGTGGGGGAGCAGGAAGAGGCGCAGCAGCCAACACCGGCCATCACACTTGTGCTTGAAGAGACGCGCCTTGAACGAGCCTCGTTCACACGCCGGCATGTTGAGCAGCAGCAATCACCCAGGCAGCAACCACCCATCTTACCGCTGCGCATCAAGCTGCCGGCGACCGCCGATACCATTGGTGGCGCACCGCTCTCAACCTCGCTCCCGCCTGCTGCTGTGCTAACGCGCCGCAAGCAGCACCTGAAATGGGCCATGTTAACAATGGTCTGCCTGGTATGCTTGATTTTCGCGCTGCCACTCGGGCTGTTCGCCTTTCATTTCCAGCATCCACGCAGCAATCAGCCACCGCAGGAACATACCCCTGTCGCCACGACGCAGCCCTGGCTCACCGCGACGGCGGCAGCGCTGGCGACCACCCAGGCAGAACTGGCTGCGCAGGCGCGCGTGCAGGCAACGGCAGGCATCACCAGTTCGCTTGGGGCAGGCACCGTGCTCTACTCCGACTTGCTGAACGCGCCCGGAGGCGGCTGGGTCGATGACGGTTCGCAGTGCTACTTCACGCCACAGGGCTACCACGTGCGAACCTACACTTCCCAGGTCTACGCCTGGTGCTACTCCAGCGCGCGTGGCTACAGCAATGTGGTCATCACCGCGCAGGCGCAACTGTTGCGCGGCGACACCTATGGGATCGTCTTCCGGCTCAATCCCGGCAGCCGCACCTTCTACATTCTCGAAATCAATAGTGTGGGAGAGTATCGCTTCGTGCGCGCCAACGGTGATAACCCGCTGAACTGGCTTACTCTCATCGACTGGACGCCTTCCAGCGCCATTCTTACCGGCTACCGCACCACCAACACGTTCCTGATCGTAGCGACCGGCCCGCAGTTCCGCTTCTACATCAACCGGCAGCTCATCATAGCAACCTTCAGCGACAGCGCCTATGCCTCCGGTTTAATCGGCTTCCTGGTAGGCGGCGATACTCCTGGTGGAACCGAGGCAGTTTTCAACAACATCTGGATTTTCCAGAAGTAGGGCCGCGTCATCTCTCAATCACATCACAACGAGGAATGAATGATGGTCTTTATTCTGTTCTCAATATGAGAGGGTTTTTCCAACATAGAGAGAAAGGTTCGACTATTCATGACTATTGACTCTGCAATCCCGCAGCCGGCTTCTACTAATGGAAAGCAGCCGGTCGCTTTACATACAATTTACCTGGCATTGGGGTCGAATCTGGGCGACCGCCGCTCAAATCTAGCCGCCGCCATTCAACGATTGCGCAACGCGGTCAAGATCACCGAGATTTCTTCCGTCTACGAGACGGAACCGGTCGGCTATAGCGATCAACCTCGTTTTCTCAACATGGTTATCTCCGGCCTGTCGGCACTCACACCCGACGCGCTGCTGGCCTATGCCAAACAGACCGAAGCGGCGCTTGGGCGTGAGCCGTCCTTCCGCAACGCGCCACGCCCCATCGACATCGATATTCTTTTTTTTGATGATCTGAAGCACATCCAGGATGGCCTGACCATTCCACATCCTCGGCTGGGAGAGCGTGCCTTTGTGCTGGTTCCCCTGGCCGAGATCGCTCCCGACATTGTTGAGCCAGTGAGCGGTAAAACCGCCGGGCAACTTCTGGCAACAGTCGATCAGTCGGGTGTACAAAAGCTGGCTCCGGGTTTACGCATCCCCCTCGATCGGGACATTCAAAGTGGGAAACCCGCCGTTCACGTGCGCCTGGGGCGAACCGGTGTGACGGGTATCAAAAAAGCGATGCTGATTGGGGAAGAGGATCACCAGCAATGGTTCAACATCACGTTCGATCTTTACGCGGACCTGGGGCCATCGCAAGCGGGGATACATATGTCGCGCTTCAGCGACGCGCTCGACGAAGTTTTGGAGGATATTGATCGCGCCACGTGGCCGAGAATCGAGATGCTCGCCGAACACATCGCCAGGTCCGTGATCGAGAAGCAGCACGCACAGCGTGCCGAGGTGCAACTTCGCACGAGCTTCCCGCTCCAACGCTGGACGCCCGTCACCGGTCGCCCCACGCAGGAGGTCTATACGCTGCTGGCGCTCGCCGTTGCCACGAAGACGCACACACGCCGCATGATCGGCGTAGAGGTTGAGGGCATGGTTGCCTGCCCTTGCGCGCAGGATATGGTGCGTTCGTTCGCGTGGATGCGGCTTCAGGAGGAAGGCTACCCGGATAAGGTGATCGAGAAGATGCTGAGCGTTACACCGCTGGCAACCCATAACCAGCGCGGGCGCGCCACGCTGATGCTCGGCACCGACCAGGTGATCGATGCACGCGAGTTGATCGACCTGGCGGAAGGTGCCATGAGTTCTGAGAACTACGGCCTGCTCAAGCGGCCCGACGAACTCTACATCGTCAACAAAGCGCACGCCAATCCCCGCTTCGTCGAAGATGTGGCGCGCGAGATACTGCGCTCCGTCATCGAACAGTACAGCGACCTGCCCGACGATGCCTACGTCAGCGTGCGCCAGCGCAACGAGGAGACCATTCACAAATACGACGTTGAGGCCGAGGGCTGGGGAACTTTTGGCGAACTACGCGCCGAAATCATACAGCAGCAGATCATCGAGCATCATACAAGCAAGGAAGAATGGCTCGGAAATTAGCGCCAGATTCCTGGATGACAGGCTTGCCTAACCATGCTATAATGCGGGTACAATAAGAGAAGAACACGGGTCTTCACGTACCCGACTAGCATAACCATAGGGAGCGATTGTGGAAGGAGTCCTGCTTAATCCAGGTCAAATGGCGAGACTTGCGGCTGATATAGCGTATGAGAAGAAAGCCTCTGATGTGATCCTGCTTGATATCAGCGATGTCACGACGATCGCGGATTACTTCGTGATCTGCAGCGGTAACAATACGAGGCAGATCGCCGCTATCGCGGATGCGCTTGACGAAGAATTAGGGAAACAAGGGGCAAGAGTGTTTCATCGAGAAGGGGTTGCGGAAACCGGCTGGTTACTACTGGACTTTGGTGATGTCATCGTACACATCTTTGCACCAAAGGAACGGGAATACTACCGCCTGGAACGCCTCTGGAATGAAGCAAAGACGGTAGTCTACTTACAGTAACATGTAGAGAAGGTGGTCAACGATGACATTTTTTCGTAATCGTATGTTCCTCGAAGGTATTGCCATCGGCGGCGTTTTTGGCATTGTGATTGGTTCTATCATTGCCTTTACCCTCGGCGAAAGCAGGGAAAATCTTCGCAACGCCATCAATAAACGCCTCCCCGGTCACGATAAAGTCCCGTTCGAATACCTCGCCCAGTAAAGAGGTTCGCCTCGTTAATGTAGGAGGAACGTGTGCGGTCGGTGATCTGTTCGATACAGCGGGTTGCATTTCTTTGCCCTGCCATCATCTGCATACTCATCACACTGTTGCTCTGCGTTTCAACCTCCCGCGGCTATGCTGCGACCATTAAACATGGATGCGCTCCATTCGCTCCTCCACCTGTCCCAGGCACACTGACGATTCCACCAGCCACACCGGGCATTGTTCTTATCAATGAAGCGCTTTCAAATCCCGGCACTACCTGGAATTGCGCCGAGCAGGGTACGTTTTCCGTCACTTCCGATTCCTGGATCGAGTTATTCAATCCCCAAAACGAGGCGTTGAACCTGTATGCAGCCCGCGCGTACTTTGATACAGGCCCCAACTCCAATCGCTACTACTTTCCATTTGGCGCAGCGATTGCCCCACATGGGTACCTGGCACTCTTCCCTAATAGCGAGAATAGCATACTGCTCGCTGGAAATAATGTGCGTCTCGTGTTTCTTGCTACAGTCATCGACCAGGTCAGTATTCCAGCACTGGCGGTGGACGAGTCCTATGCACGCATCCCAGACGGCTCATCGAGCTGGCAAATTACCACAAACCCAACTATCGCCGCCAGTAACCTCGCCTCGAACGCGACGCCGACTCCTACAGCTCAGCCGCCAACGAGCACGCAAACTTCGGGGTCAGGCCCAGGAGGCACAGGCAATACAGGCTATACTCCAGCCACCGTCACGCCCATAGTGGTAAGCGGCACGCAACCCGCCTGGAACACCTTGAATCTTCCGCCGGTGGCGCAGGGAAATCCAACGCCCATCGCTACTATCCCGACCAGCGCTTTGCCCTTATCCTCTGCCAACGCCAGCCCACCCGCGTCAGATGTGCCGCGCCGCGTCATCCTGACTGCGCTACTGCTGGCGCTGGCCGCGTCTCTGTTCTGGTGCTGGAAAGTCTTTTCATCGCACTAAACCTGCAAACTGCGCTTGACAAAGCTAAACGGTCTGACCAATAGCTTTTCATTGTACACTCCACATGGTATCATTTCTATGAGGACGTAGTACCCATTACTCGCAGGCACTGTGGCAATCTACCAGAGAGGCATAAGCATGAGCATAACCGAACTTCCGCCACCATCATCACCGACTTCCCTGACAACTCCCCTGTATGAGCGCATCTCAGCGGCAAAAAAGGCCGAGGTTGTGCGAGAATTGAGCGAACTGCTTGGAGCGCGCTACGTCTTGCACACGCCCTATGACCTGATGATGTACGAGTACGATGCCTCCATCGACCGCTGCGTGCCGGATATCGTCGTACTTCCGTCGTCGACCGCGGAGGTCGCGGCCATTGTCAAGATCGCAGCGCGAAACCACGTGCCTGTCGTCCCGCGCGGGGCGGGAACGGGACTGAGCGGGGGAGCCGTGCCTGTCTACGGCGGCATCGTGGTTGCCTTCGCCCGCATGAACCGTATCCTGGAAGTTGATTACGACAACCTGCGCGCCGTGGTGCAGCCGGGGCTGGTGAACCTGCACCTGAGCAACGCGCTCAACCCTCAAGGGTACTACTACGTACCCGATCCAAGCAGCCAGCGCTCCTGCACCATCGGCGGCAACGTTGGTGAGAACGCGGGCGGGCCGCACACGCTGATCTACGGCGTCACCACGAACCACGTACTGGGACTGGAGATCGTCACGCCGGAAGGGGAAATCGTGCAGGTGGGAGGATGGACGCACGATACTCCCGGCTATGACCTGACGGGGCTGCTGATCGGCTCGGAGGGTACGCTCTGTATAGTTACCCGCATTATTGTGCGTATCGTCCATATGGCCGAGGCAGTCAAGACGATGGTGGGAGTCTTCAATACAATGGATGACGCCTCGAACACCGTATCGGAGATTATCGCTTCCGGCGTGATTCCTGCCGCCATCGAGATGATGGATCAGATGATCTTGCAGGCGGTCGAGGCCGATACCCACGCAGGCTACCCCATGGATGCCGCCGCAGTGCTGCTCATCGAGGCCGAGGGGCTGCGCGAGAGCGTCGAGGCACAAACTGCCACCATCGTCGGCATCTGTGAGAAGCATCACGCGCGTGCCGTGCGGATCGCGGCGAACGAGGCAGAGCGCCAGCTTTTCTGGGCAGGTCGCAAGAATGCCTTCGGCGCGGTTGGGCGTATCAGCCCTGAATTCTACGTGCAGGACGGCGTCGTGCCGCGCACCAAGCTCCCCTATGTCCTGCGCCGCGTAAGCGAGATTTGCGACAGCTACGGGCTAAGGGTCGGTAACGTCTTCCACGCGGGGGACGGCAACCTGCACCCGTTGATTCTCTTCGACTCGCAGATTCCCGGCGAGGTGGAGCGCGTTCGCAAGGCGGGCCACGAGATACTGGCCGTGTGCGCCGAATCAGGAGGAACGATTACGGGAGAACACGGCGTCGGCATTGAAAAGCAGGAAGAGATGGCGCTCATCTTCAGCGAGGTCGATCTGCGCGTTATGCAACAGGTACGCGAAGCCTGGAACCCGCAGCAGCTTTTCAATCCGGGGAAACTGTTCCCCATGCCCGGGCGCTGTGCCGATATGAAGCAGCTTTAGAGCCGTTCGTTAGCGGAAAGTTAGTGTCGAGTATGAGTGAGATCGAGACGTTCGTCGCTGCTGTTCAACAGCGCCTTCCTTCTATGCCTCTTACCAGCAGCCCGGATGCACTACGAGACTACACGATCGACGGTATCCTACCGCGCATCGTCGTGACTCCGGGCGATAAAGGGGAAGTCGCACAGGTGGTCGCGCTCGCCGGTCAGGTGGGGATATCGCTGCTCGCGCGCGGCGGCGGCTCGCGTATGAGCCTGGGAAGCATTCCAGAGCGTGTGGATCTGCTGCTCGAAACGCACACGATGACGCGCTTGCTCGAATATGAAGCGCCCGACCTGACCTGCCATGCCGAGGCAGGCATCACACTGGCCGCGCTCCAGGAGCATTTAGCAAAGAAGGGGCAGAGGGTCGCGCTCGACCCACCTGACGCGGAACAGGCTACACTAGGAGGCATTCTCGCCTCGAACGACAGCGGGCCGAAGCGTTTCCGCTATGGTACCGCTCGTGATATGGTGATCGGCTTGCGCGTCGTGCAGGCCAGCGGCGAAATCGCACGCAGCGGCGGCAACGTTGTGAAGAACGTGGCAGGCTACGACCTGAACAAGCTCTACATCGGTTCGCTAGGGACGCTCGGCATCATCGTAGAGGCCAATCTGAAGCTGCAACCGCTGCCGGTCAACGAACGCACGCTACTGCTCACCTTCACGAATGGGAACGACGCCATGCAGACCGTATCGGCGCTGGCAAGCTCGCTGCTGACGCCCAGTGCTATCGAACTGATCGATGCCGGGGCCGCCAGCGACATGAGTGATTTCTACGGGCTGAATCTACCGACCGATGGCTACACGCTTGCTATCAACTATGAAGATAGCCCTGCGTCCATCAGTCGCCAGATCGACGAAACGCGCCTGCTGGCACGCAAGGCCGGAGCGTTGATAGGCGATGACCTGGACGGCCAGGCGCAGGATCAGCTCTGGCAGGCAGTACGCGAGTATACACGCGGCACCGTTACCTGCAAGGCGGTGATGCTTGTCTCACATATCGCTGCTTACCTGGAGACGGTCAACGAGGTCTGCCGCAAGCATCGTCTTGAAGCAGCCATTGTCGGCCATGCTGGCAACGGCATACTGTACCTGGAACTGCGGCCAGGAGACGCGACACCGCGTTTAGTGGAGGCCATCACCGAGCTGCGACAACACGCGCAGCAGGCACGGGGTAGCCTGGTCGTGGAACGCTGTCCCGTCGAACTGAAACGGCGTGTCAGTGTCTGGGGAGAGCCAGGATCAGATTTTTATTTGATGAAACGCCTGAAAGAACAGTTTGACCCACAAGGCACCTTTGTTCGGGGGCGTTTTCTGGGGGGATTGTGAAGCTGAATACGCAATTGCTTGTGACCGCGCAACCAGAATTTCTGGATGCGGCGCTCCGCGAACTGAAACGCCTCGACCCGCAATTGAAAAGTGCTGAGGAGCTTATACCCGGCGTTGCCCTGTGCAACGCACCAGATGTTCCCAGGCTCATGCGGCAGGCAGCGAACGAACGACCAACCTTCGTGCGCCATCTGGCACCCGTACAAGCGGTTATCCCACTCAGCAATACAGAGCGCGATACCGGCTCGCTCGCCGTCGCTATCGGCGATCTGCCCTCATTCGCGCTGCTGGAACGCGGGCAGCGTTTCGCAGTGCAGGCGCGCTTTGCTCAGAGCGAAGAAGAGGCGCGCTCTCACAAACGCGCTTACAGTAGCGGCGCTCTGAACCAGCAACTGGCGCAGGCATTCGCGGAAGAAACCGGTGCGGTGGAGCATATTAAAAAGCCGCAGGTGATTGTCTCGCTGCTCTGTACGTTCGAGCAGGGCTACGCTGGCATCTCGCTCGCCAGCGACAACCTGAGCGATTGGCCCGGCGGAATGCGGCACTTTGCACACACGCCGGAGGAGATCAGCCGGGCAGAATTCAAGCTACTGGAAGCATTGGAGGTGTTTGGCGTTTCGCTGCCGCAGGGAGGAACGGCGCTCGATCTGGGCGCGGCACCCGGTGGCTGGGCGCGCTTGCTATTGGAAGCCGGGATGCGCGTCGTCACTGTAGACCCGGCGGCGCTCGATCCACGCTTGCTGCGTTACCCACACCTTGAGCGTTACCGGGGCTATGCCGAGGACTATCTTGAGCAGGCGCTCAAACAGCGCAAAACCTTCGATGTGATTACGAATGACATGCGTATGGATGCGCGAGACGCGGCGCGCATCCTGATCCAGACAGGGGCCTGTCTGGCCGCCGATGGCTTTATCATTAGCACGCTCAAACTGCCACATGCCACCACCGAGATCGACCCGTTGAGAAACCTGTACGAGGCATTATCCATTCTCAGCAAAAACTTCGGTATGGTGAAGGCCAGGCAACTTTTCCATAATCGCCAGGAAGTCACCGTTATTGTCGCGCGACCGCGTGGCAAGCAACATCATACCGGGAGGTAGTCATGTCTTCTGAAACCCAGTCCGTCTCAAGCGTCTTGCAGCCGGTCATAGGTCCGCTGCGCCGCCATACGCACACGTATGACCTGATGCGCCAGTGCATTCACTGTGGGTTCTGCCTGCCCACCTGCCCGACCTACGCGGTACTGGGTGTCGAGATGGACTCACCGCGCGGGCGCATCTACCAGATGCAGGCCGTGGCGGAAGGTCGCATGGAGATTTCTCCCGAATTTGTTGAGCACATGTACTGCTGCCTGGGCTGCCGCGCCTGCGAGACGGCCTGCCCCTCCGGTGTGCAGTTCGGCAAGCTGATCGAAGCGGCGCGCGAGCAAATCCAGCTGGAGGTCGCGCATACGCCCCTGATAGGGTCTGAGCGGGCGCTCCCGGAGCCGGAGGGCAACGCGCAGTACCCCCTCTATATGGACGAAGGCAGATCACCAGCGCTTGAATCGACGTCTGAACGCCTGCTGCGGAGGTTCTTCTTCGACGTTGTGCTGCCGTCGCGCACGGTGACATCGCTGGTGTTTGCCGGGTTGAAGGTCTATCAGAGAAGCGGCCTGCAATCCCTGGCGCATCGCACCGGCCTGTTTGACAGGGCGAACGCGCTGCCCACGCCGTTTCAAGGCAAGCTTGCCACCCCTGAGGCCCTGATGCCCGCCGCGCAAGGTGACCTATTCCCTCGACCCATCGCTGAGTACACTCCGGCCATCGGGAAAAAGCGGTACCGCGTCGGCTTCATCAGTGGATGCATCATGGATCAGGTATTCCGCGACATCAACGAGGCATCCATCCGGGTGCTGGCCGCCAACGGGTGTGAGGTCGTTACACCGCCCGGGCAGCAATGCTGCGGCGCGCTGCATGTTCACGCCGGAGAAGCCGAGCGCGGGCGACAGCTTGCGTGCAGCAACATCGACGTGTTCGAACCATACGCCTGCGACTATATCATTATCAACTCTGCCGGGTGCGGGTCCAATCTGAAGGAATACGGCCATCTCCTGCGAGATGATCCACAATACTCCAGACGCGCCGAGGCGTTCAGCGCGAAAGTCAAGGACATCAGCGAATTCTTGATGAGCATCGATCTCACGCGCGAGATGGGTGAAGTGCGACGCACCGTCGCCTACCACGATGCCTGCCATCTCTTCCACGGACAGAAGATCAAGCAGCAGCCACATGACATGCTCAAAGCCATCCCCGGTCTGACAATTGTACCGCTCAAGGAGGCAGAGTGGTGTTGTGGCAGCGCAGGCATCTACAATATCACCAACCAGGAGATGGCGACGCAACTGCTCGAACGCAAGATGAACAACATCGCGGCAACGGGCGTGCAGGTGATTGCGACGGGTAATCCAGGCTGCATGATGCAGATTGCGCTGGGTGCGCGCGAGCGAGGAATGGACATGCAGGTCGTTCACCCGGTCGAGTTGCTTGACGAGGCATACCGCGCCGGAGGACTGTACGCGCTGCCCGTCCCTGATCTCGCGGCGAAGCAGCGCCTGCAGCGTACCTTTATCGCAAGCGTTGCCGCCGGTCTGCTGATCGGCCTGTTGCTGTCGCGTCGAAAGCGCAAGCGCGACTAGCGATTAGCGGCACAAACAGGAAAGGGAGTGTCAATCGATTGAGCGCGGCTGAACGTCATATCTTCCCGGATGAACTTCTGCGCTCGCCGCTCGGCGTGCTTGTCGTAGCGAGAAGTATGGTAGAAGTTGGTGGTATGCCACGCGACATGCCATTTGCCGATCATCTTGGAGCAGCCTATTCAGCCGATGACATCGCCTTATGCCTTCAGGAACTTGTAACCGGAGATAGAGGAGACGGATACTTTGATTCGCTCTCTGCCGAACGCCTCGTTGAACTGATCGTCCAGTGTGGGGAAGACCTTACTCCGTACATGGCTGATTATCAGGAGCGTGTAGATGTACTTCTGGCACATAGCTCTTCTTTGAGACGCGAAGCCTCATACCTACTCGATGCGCCTGCTACGGCGGACTGGTTTGCTAATCTAGATCGGAAGCGGCAGGTTTGGATTGCTCGTGATGGCCGTCCTGCTGAGCCGACTTCTTTCTCTGCTGATCTGCGTCCATTTGGGGGAGGCATAACTAAACCGCGCAGAGTCCTGTGGACCTCGACGAGTGTCGGCAGTTGCCCAGGTTTCTGGATACCGTATTTGCGTTGGGGCGAAGATGGCCGGGAGCCGCCTTATCATCCCTGGAGCTTGCAAGTATCGTCCTCTGCGCGGGTCTACGAGGTCAATGAACCTCAGGCATGGCATACGCTCTGTCTTACTTACCCGGCTCCTTCCTCTCCGCCATATCCAGTACCTACACCGAAAGATCTTATCGAGCCGAACTGGCAGGCAATAGCACACGATTGGGATGGCGTCCACCTTTCGGCAGGCGGTTTGCTTACCACCGAGCGGGTCATATGGGGTAAGTCGGGCGCGCGAACACATCTTTTTGGCTGGCAAGTTGAGAGTACCGCGTGGCTAAGATGGGTATTTGAGCGCGTGGAACGTTTGCCGGATATTGCGGATATTGACCTGGGTGCTTACAATAACGCACTCTAGCTCAGTTGTCAGGTAGTTTTGCGCATACGTGTAATCGCAAAAAGCCAGCTTCTCTGAGTTCGAGAAGCTGGCTTCAACCAGCGTACCTAAATCAACTGCATAGCTATTACAATTACCTCAATTTTGCCGAGACCAGCAGCTTCACAAGACAAGTGCGAGCTACAGAGCCAGCTTATGAGTATGCGCGTGAAGATTATCTCCCTATCAGCATTCGCGTTGTGCGAAGTGATTGCGAGTCATTGAATGTGACAAGCCGTTCGGTCATTAGTACCGCTAGGCTGCACCTGTTACCAGGCGTCCACCGGCGGCCTATCAACCAGCTGGTCTTGCTGGAACCTTCATCCTGCTTGAGGGCAGGATGGGAAGCGTCATCTCGGGGGCGGCTTCGCGCTTAGATGCTTTCAGCGCTTATCCCTTCTGGACGTAGCTATCCAGCTCTGGCCTGGGCAGGCCAACTGGCGCACCAGCGGTCCAGCCATCTCGGTCCTCTCGTACTGAAGATGACTCCCCTCTCGCTTCCTGTGCCCACGACGGATAGAGACCGAACTGTCTCGCGACGTTCTGAACCCAGCTCGCGTGACGCTTTCATGGGCGAACAGCCCAACCCTTGGGACCTACTCCAGCCCCAGGATGCGCCGAGCCGACATCGAGGTGCCAAACCTTGCCGTCGATGTGAACTCTTGGGCAAGATCAGCCTGTTATCCCCGGGGTAGCTTTTATCCGTTGCGCCACAGCCCTTCCACTCGGTGCTGTGGGATCACTAAGGCCGACTTTCGTCCCTGCTCGGCTCGTCTGCCTCGCAGTCAAGCTCCCTTCTGCCTTTGCACTCTACTCGGGTGATGTCCATCCACCCTGAGGGAACCATTGCGCGCCTCCGTTACGCTTTGGGAGGCGACCGCCCCAGTCAAACTACCCGCCTGGCCCTGTCTGCTCTCCGGTTCACGGACTGAGCATGAGATGCAACGCACTGCAAGAGTGGTATTTCACTTTCGCCTCCCCCCACTCCGCAAAATGGGGTTCACCGGCTCCCACCTATCCTACGCATGCACCACACCGCCTCAGGACCAGGTTGTAGTAAAGCTCCACGGGGTCTTTTTGTCCTGTCGTGGGTAACCCGTATCTTCACGGGTACTTCAATTTCGCCGAGCCCCCTGTCGAGACAGTGCTCAAGTCGTTACTCCCTTCGTGCGGGTCGGAACTTACCCGACAAGGAATTTCGCTACCTTAGGACCGTTATAGTTACGGCCGCCGTTCACCGGGGCTTCGCTTCCTCGCTACGCTCACGAGTCCGCTTAACCTTCCGGCACTGGGCAGGAGTCAGCCCCTATACATCCGCTTTCGCGTTAGCAGAGACCTGTGTTTTTGGTAAACAGTCGCTTGAGCCATTTTCTTGCAACCCCCTCGCCCGCGCTCCCCTCGCAGAGACCGCCAGCTACTAGGGCACCCCTTCTTCCAAAGGTACGGGGTCAATTTGCCGAGTTCCTTAACAGAGGTTCGCTCGTTCACCTCGGGAGTGGTCCCCCTGCCTACCGGTGTCGGTGTGCGGTACGGGCAGAGCCTGGTCTGGCTAGCGGCTTTTCTGGGCGACCTGGGGTCACACAACTTCCGTACACTTACGCATACTCGTGCCATCCGTCACGCTTGAACGCCGCAGGGACTTCCCTCTGCAACTCGCTCCGTGATGGCAACCTCTCCTGTCCATTCGAGAGGCTCATGCTCCCTACCGCGTCCCCGCTTCACTCTTAACGACCCGCTCTGGTGCAGGACTCTCTGACCTGCTCTCCATCGCCTACGACTATGACGTCCTCGGCTTAGGTCCCGACTTACCCTGGGACGACTGACGTTGCCCAGGAACCCTCAGGCTTGCGGTGTGGGTGGTTCTTACACCCAATGCGCTACTCATTCCGGCATTCGCTCTTCTATACCCTCCACCTGTCCTTTCGGTCAGGCTTCTCCGCGTATACAACGCTCCCCTACCATGCCCTCGCTCGCTCTCTCTCAAGAGCACAAGTGACATCCCGAGCTTCGGTATTCCGCTTGAGCCTCGCTACGTTGTCGGTGCGCCGACACTCGACCAGTGAGCTCTTACGCACTCTTTCAATGATGGCTGCTTCTAAGCCAACATCCTGGCTGTCTTTGCGTCCGCACTCCCTTTGACACTGAGCGGAAATTTGGAGACCTTAGCTGCGGGTCTGGGCTGTTTCCCTCTCGACGACGGAGCTTAGCCCCCGCCGTCTCACTCACACGCCCCGCTACTGGCATTCGCAGTTTGCTTGAACTCGGTAACCAGCACTTGGCCCCTCGCCCATGCAGCGCTCTACCTCCAGCAGCGCGCTCCGCGTGTGGCTGTACCTCAATACATTTCGGGGAGAACCAGCTATCTCCACGTTCGGTTGGCATTTCACCCCTATCCACAGCTCCTCCCCCAGTTTTGCAACACTGGTGGGTTCGAGCCTCGACGCCCTGTCACAGGCGCTTCACTCTGGCCATGGATAGCTCACGTGGTTTCGGGTCGCATCGCTGCTACGCTGTCTGGCGCGCTCTTCACACTCGGTTTCCCTCTGGCTCCCGGGCTTTACCGCCCGTTAACCTCTGCCGCAACAACGATGCACTCGCCGGATCATTCTACAAAAGGCACGCCATCAGCCCTACCTTGCTCCCAAGGAAGCAAGAGTGGCCTCTGACTGCTGGTGAGTACGTGGTTTCAGGGTCTCTTTCATCCCCCTCTCGGGGTGCTTTTCACCTTTCCCTCACGGTACTGGTCCACTATCGGTCGCTGAAGGTCTTGAGCCTTGGAGGGTGGTCCCCCCCGCTTCCCACAAACTCACCGGGGTTCGTGGTACTCAGGTACCGACCAGACCACTCGCACCCTCCCCTACGGGCCTCTCACCCTCTGCGGGGGGACTTTCCAGTCCCTTCGGGTCTGCGCTCCTGGTCTCTCTGGTCGGCCCTACAACCCCGCCCGTTCCGAAAAACAGGCGGTTTGGGCTCTTCCCGCCTCGCTCGCCACTACTACGGGAATCTCGTTTGATTTCTTCTCGTCCAGCTACTGAGATGTTTCAGTTCGCCGGCTGCCCCTCTCTGGACTATACATTCACCCAGAGATGCCTGGTCATCACACCAGGCGGGTTGCCCCATTCGGATACGCAAGGCTCCTCGCTCGTATGCAGCTCCCCTTGCACGTTTCGCCGGTCTCCGCGTCCTTCCTCGGCCTTCAGCGCCTGGGCATCCTCCTCGTACTCTCTCTCGCTTGTCTCACTATGCACTCGTTCGTACTTCACACACTTGAATGCGTATGAAGACCGATCTTCGTTCACACAGACATCAACAAGCCGCCTCTGTTACTCTCTACTCGTTTGTTTCTTTCTGCCCTCGGCAAAATTGAAGTAATTGTAATATATTTCTGCAATGCAGTTGTAAAAGTGCGTGCCGGGTGAACCCCGACAACTGGAAAGTGGAAGCACAACAGGCAGACCTGGGGATTGTGAGACGTCTTGTTCCTCATCAATCATGTCCGCTGCTCTCGGTTCCGCGCCGCTCGCTCATTCGCATGTGCGCTGCGCCTCGTCTCCGACAGCAGACCGACCTGGGATAGCATCCCGGTGGGGATGCGACTCCCTAGAAAGGAGGTGATCCAGCCGCACCTTCCGGTACGGCTACCTTGTTACGACTTCACCCCAATCACCGACCCCACCCTCGACGCCTGCCTCCCCTCCCGAAGAAGAGGTTAGCCCAGCGGCTTCAGGTGTTGCCGACTTTCGTGGTGTGACGGGCGGTGTGTACAAGACCCGGGAACGTATTCACCGTGGTGTGCTGACCCACGGTTACTAGCAACTCCGACTTCAGGCAGGCGAGTTGCAGCCTGCCATCCGAACTGAGAACGCGTTTGCTGGGATTGGCTCCCCCTCGCGGGTTCGCTTCCCTCTGTCGCATCCATTGTAGCGTGTGTGTCGCCCAGGACGTAAGGGCCGTGCTGACTTGACGTCATCCCCACCTTCCTCCACGTTACTCGTGGCAGTCTGGTCGGACACCTGTAACCGACCACAGGGGTTGCGCTCGTTGCGGGACTTAACCCAACACCTCACGGCACGAGCTGACGACAGCCATGCAGCACCTGTGCGACTGCCCCGAAGGGAACACGATCTCTCGTGCGTTCAGCCGCATGTCAAACCCTGGTAAGGTTCTTCGCGTCGCTTCGAATTAAACCACACGCTCCGCTGCTTGTGCGGGTCCCCGTCAATTCCTTTGAGTTTTAATCTTGCGACCGTACTCCCCAGGCGGACCACTTATTGCGTTTGCGTCGGCACGCAGCGGGTCGATACGCCGCACACCTAGTGGTCATCGTTTACGGCCAGGACTACCGGGGTATCTAATCCCGTTCGCTCCCCTGGCTTTCGCCCCCGAGCGTCAGGTGCCTCCCAGGACACTGCCTTCGCCTTTGGTGTTCCTCCGGATCTCTACGCATTTCACCGCTCCACCCGGAATTCCATGTCCCTCTAAGGCCCTCAAGTGAAACCGTCTTGGGAGTCCTCCGGCAGTTAAGCCGCCGACTGTCACCCCCAACGCGCTCCACCGCCTGCGGGCGCTTTACGCCCAGTAACTCCGGACAACGCTCGCCCCCTACGTATTACCGCGGCTGCTGGCACGTAGTTAGCCGGGGCTTCTTCTGCTGGTACCGTCCAAACTCTTCCCAGCAAAAAGCAGTTTACACTCCGAAAAGCGTCTTCCTGCACGCGGCGTTGCTCCGTCAGGCTTTCGCCCATTGCGGAAAATTCCTCACTGCTGCCCCCCGTAGGAGTCTGGGCCGTTCTCAATCCCAGTGTGGCTGATCGTCCTCTCAGACCAGCTACCGATCGTCGCCCTGGTAGGCCGTTACCCCACCAGCTAGCTAATCGGCCACAGGCCCATCCCAAGGCACCCTCGCGGGCTTTCTTCTCCCTTTCAAGAGAAGCTATGCGGGCTTGTCGGCGATTTCTCGCCGGTATCCCTCACCTCAGGGTAGGTTCCCATGTGCTACTCACCCGTCCGCCACTCCCTCTCCCCACCAAAGCAGAGAAAAGTCGTTCGACTTGCATGTGTTAGGCACGCCGCCAGCGTTTATCCTGAGCCAGGATCAAACTCGCCATCCATCTCTATCTGTGGCAAACGCCTCTCAGCGCTCACCTCATGTGCTGATGTCTCGCGCGATCCAGGCCAGTGTTACTTTCTTTCGTTGTTTCACGTGGCTTGTTCGCAGATTACTCAATTGACAGGAACTGCTCGCTCTCGCTCCACAGTTGCTGTTCTGCTTTCCACTCTTCAATTGTCAAGGTACCTTGCGTAGCCTTTGAGACTACTTACGAGTATATGCAGCGTTAGCTGTATTTGACTCGTTTGCTGTAGCACAGGTAGTATGTCATATTTCTGGTGATCTGTCAAGAGCTTCTTGTTGAGTTTTTTCTCTCGCCAGAAAATTCGTTTGCTTGCTGTATGAGAGCAAGTCAATTCGAACTCCACACAAAGCTACAACATTGGCATGTCCTTTGCGAAAAGAACACGACAAAGCTCTTTTGCTTTGCTTGCTCAGGAAATGGATCCATGAGGGGTGCCACCTTAGCGTGGCATACATTCTGCGCCTCACGAAAGACAGGAGCACTCAATTCAAGAAAATCGGGTGATTGACTTTTCGTGGCAAGGGGGATTATCGCATATATTTTTCAGGTTGTCAAGCAATTTTTCGCTGAATTTTTTCCAACAGTACCATTGGTCATGCAGGTATGCTCGTGCCATTTGCGCTATGATATGAGTAACAACTAGAAAAGAGGAATAACATGAAGACTATCTATGTCGCAGGGCCACTGTTCAATTCGCACGAACGATGGTATCTGGAACGTATCGCGGAGAAGCTGGAGTCGTCGGGCTTCAAGACCTGGCTGCCGCACCGTGACGCCGGTCTTGTCATGATCGGGTCGTATGAGGAGCGGCTCCTGGTATTCAATGCCGACGTGGAGGCGCTGAACTCCGCAGATGCCTGTGTGGCCCTTTTGACGGGGGCGGATCACGACTCAGGCACGAGTGCCGAGCTTGGCTACATGTATGCGCAAGGGAAGCCTTGCTTTGGCATAACCGACGACAAACGCGGCATCATCAACACTATCCTGTGGGGCATCTGCGATCACGGTAGGCGCATTGTACGCAGCCTGGACGATCTGCTCCCACTAATGATTGAAAGCGAAAGCAAGAGTAGCGGGAGCAGATCATAATCCAGCGAGATCAGGCGCGCTTGAGCATTTCGTCGTGTTTGATATCGTAAGGCATGATCTTGCCATCCGGCATGGACAAGATGGTGTCTGGCCGCAAGTGACGCACGAAATCGACATCGTGCGTCACGGCAATGATGGTGCCGTTGTAGTTGCCGAGCGCCTCGCCGATAATGTTGCGCGACATCACATCGAGGTGCGTGGTAGGCTCGTCGAGCACGAGCAGATTCGGCCCGTCCAGCACCATCTTGGCCAGTGCCAGGCGAGTTTTCTCACCGCCGCTTAGCGTACCCACCTGTTGAAAGACGCGATCTCCATTAAACAGGAAGCGTCCCAGCATCGAGCGCACGCGCTTCGCGTCGGATGGCAGCACAGCCATTGCCTCGTTGAGTACGATGTTGTCGTAATCCAGCCCTTCGTTCTCCTGAGCATAATAACCCAGCCGCACGCGATCGCCCAACGTCACGCTGCCGCTGTTGACGGGAGTCAGCCCAAGCAACGCGCGCAGCAGTGTTGTTTTACCAGCACCGTTCAGACCGATGACGACCAGGCGCTGCCCGCGCTCTACCTCAAAGTTGATGTGGCGGAAGATCTCTTTTGTGCCATAACGTTTCGCCAGTTTCTCGGCGCGCAACACAAGCTGGCTGCTCAAGGAACGTACCGGGAAATCGATCTTGATGTTGCGGCTGGTCTGTGGCAGCACGGGTTTACTCGTTTCGAGTGAGGCTATGCGTTTATCCACCGCGATACGCTGGCTGACACGGGTCGCGCCGAAGCCGCGCAATTTTTGTGATGTCTTGCGCAGGCGTTTGATTTCGCGCTCCTGTTGCGACTTCGTGCGCTCCATCAGAGCCAGTGCATCGCCTGTGACGGTCAGGTAGTTTGAATAGGTGCCTTTGTATTCTTCCAATTTGTGCGTGAATTCGTTGAGCCGCAGCACCTTGTTGATGCTGCGGTCGAGCAGATCGAGGTCGTGCGAGATGATGAGCAGCGCCCCGCGATAGCGTTCAAGGAACTCCATCAACCAGAGTGACGCATCGACATCGAGAAAGTTGGTTGGCTCGTCGAGTAACAATACATCAGGCGATTGGAAGAGCAAACGCGCCAGGGCCAGTTTGGTCTTCTGCCCGCCGCTCAGCGAATTCACCTGCCGTTCCAATGTGACGCCACCGAGATTGAGTCCTGCGATCAGTTGCTCCGAGCGTGCCTCGGCGTCGTAGTACCCCAGCCGGTCGAGCGAGTCCTGCGCCTGCTCGAAGCGACTTAGCAGCAGCGTCAGCTCATCGCCTCCCGTATCGGCCAATTGTAAGGACAGCTCCTCGAACGCCACGATAGCCTTGTCCAATCCGATGCTATTGAAGATGTAGTCGCGCACGGTCATCCCCTCTTCGACGGGGGTTTCGTGCGCTACATCCTGAGAGAGATAGCCATACGAGCGCGGAAGCATGACGTTGCCGCCATCCGACTCCTGAATGCCCGCGATTATTTTGAGCAGGGAGCTTTTCCCCGCGCCATTCACACCGATCAGCCCTGCCTTCTCGCCGGGCGCGACGGTCAATGTAACGTCATCCAGCACCAGACGCGGGCCATAAGAAAGTTGAAGATGATTGACTTGTAACATGATAAATCCTTTTAAGACAAGGCGAATTATCGATAACGAGAAGGAATCGATGGCCGACAGCATGTGCCATCACCAGGAGGAGAGGAGTAGAGCAAGACAGATGAGGAAAAAACCCAAAAAGCTTACTTGCTGTCAGCTTGATAGCAAGCAGCGACATCGTTATGCGCCACATTCTCCCGCGTAAGCCCGGCGTGATCGCCTACGCGGGTACACAGGCCGCTAGATTTGCTCCTGGCATAAAGGTTTTCTGCATGATTTCTTTCTCGTTTATGTGAAATGGACAAATTCTTCTATACATTTTCTTCCGTGATAATCATATCATCCTGTTTGCTTGCCGTCAATAGAACTAGCGGCTGCGCCCCTGCACTCCTGCTCATTGCGTCTTCACAAGGGGAAAGGGAGTGAGTATAATACGCACATATCCTGAAGGAATGGAAGAGTGAATATGTCTACTCTGTTGCAATTGAACTACACGCTTTTTCAGGCCATCAACGCGCCTGCTGGCACGTATCCCTGGCTGGATAGCTTGATGATCTTTAGCGCGAATTACTTGATTTTCGGCTGGCTGATCTTCCTGCTGTTTGTGTGGGGCATCCCGCTGACGTGGAGGAGACGCACCGTAAATCAGGTACAGCCCGGTGCAATATATCTCATCGAGCTGCGTCGCTCGGTGGTACTGTGGATTGCCGTGGCCTGCATCATCTCGTATGGCCTCAACCTGGGATTTGAACATTTCATATTCGAGCCACGTCCATTCGTCAGCCACCATGTTCACCAACTTATCGCGCACCCTGCCGATGCGTCCTTCCCTAGCGATCACGCGGCCTGGTCGTTTGCTGTAGTAGGAATGATGGCGCTCGCCTTCCTCCCGCTGCTCCGGTCGTCTGGGCAGAAGTATTTTGGCGTAACGCGCTCGCTGCTTCGCCTGCCCCTGCTCCTGACCGCGATCGCGCTGGTGATCGCGTGTCTGATCGGATATGCGCGCGTCTTCGTCGGCGTACACTATCCGGGTGATATACTTGGGGGAGCCATCGATGGCCTCGTCGCCTCCGGGCTGGCGACTGCGCTGCGCCGGTGGATGTACCGTCCCACGCACGCGGTGCTTCAATTTGCTTCATTTCTGCGCCTGGCCTAATGAAAGAGGTTTACTACACAATGCCGACACCCGACTTACGCGCCTACCGTCACTACTTCCCTTCGCTGAAACAGGAGATCAACGGCCAGCAGGCCATTTATTTTGATAATCCAGGCGGGACGCAGGTCGCCTTGCAGGTGATCGATGCGATGGTTAAGTATTTCCGCGAAGCCAACGCCAACACGCACGGGGCTTTCGCCACCAGCCGGCGCACGGACGAGGTGGTTGCGCGGGCGCGCCAGGGCATGGCCGACCTGCTCAATGCCGCCATTCCCGGCGAGATCGTCTTCGGACCGAACATGACCACGCTGACTTTCGCCTTCAGTCGCGCTATCGGCAAAACACTGCAAGCAGGCGACGAGATCGTCGTGACGGTACTCGATCACGACGCCAATGTCGCGCCCTGGCTGGCACTGCAAGAACGCGGTGTCGTCATCAGGGCGGTCGATGTCCACGCGGAAGACATCACGCTGAACATGGAGGATATGCGCGCAAAGATCAACGAGCGCACGAAAGTCGTCGCCGTCGGCTATGCATCGAACGCGGCAGGCACGATCAACGACGTGGCGACGATCATAGGCTGGGCGCACGAGGTCGGCGCGCTGGCCTGGATCGATGCCGTGCAGTACGCGCCGCACGGCACGATCGACGTGCAGCAGCTCGACGCCGATTTTCTGGTTTGTTCATCCTACAAATTCTTCGGGCCTCATCTCGGCATCCTGTATGGCAAGTCGGAGCACCTGGAGCGTTTCCCGGCCTACAAGGTGCGCCCCGCCAGCAACCAGGCTCCTGAACGCTGGGAGACGGGTACGCAGAATCACGAGGGGCTGGCAGGGCTGACCGGTTTGATCGACTACCTGGCCATGCTGGGGCGCGAGCAGAGCGGAGAGTACAGCGACTCTTTCAAGGCAAATGGCGAGTCGCTGTATAGTGGCAGGCGACGCGACTTGAAGGTGGCGATGCTGGCCATCATGGACTACGAGCGCGGCTTAACAGCGCACCTGATGGCCGGACTGCGCGAGATCCATGGTCTGCGCGTCTACGGCATCACCAGCCCGCAGCAGCTCTCGCGGCGCGTCCCGACGGTGATCTGCACTATCGACGGTCACACGCCGCTTGAACTGGCCGAGTTGCTGGCATCCCAAGCCATCTTTGCCTGGGACGGGAACTACTACGCGCTCGGCATTATGGAGCGGTTGGGGCTGGAGGCACGCGGCGGCGCGCTGCGCCTGGGCATGGCCCACTACAACACCGCCGATGAGATCGAGCGCGTGTTGACGTGTCTGGAACGGCTGAAATGAGCCAGCGAACCGGCCTATTCCTGGCGCGTGGTGATGGTAATCGGACCCCACACGCCGGTTAAGAATTGCCCATGGACGGAGATGCTTTTGCCCTGTTTGATGGTCTTCTCCGTCATGAGGCCCAGAGCGACGTGAAAGCCGTTCATCTTCACAGGAACCTCGTTGTAGGCGCTCACCTGCTCGCCATCGACATAGAAGCGCGCCTCGTCCTTGCCGCGATGGTACGCGATGCGATAGCGGTGCAATTGCCCTGCTGTCGTTAGTAAGGAAAACTCGTTGAAGTCGCAAAAGTATTTGGGCTTCTGCGCATCTTCCACATCGACGGGTTCTGGCAAACCTGGAAATGGCAGCAGCGCGTACACACTGGCAATCACATCGTTACAGGCAAAAAAGTCGAGTGCGGCACCCGTGCTGAAATCGAGCAGGTTGACCGAGATGAGGCCATCGTAGAGGTCACCCGGTGCTGTATTGGCGCAGAGAGCGCGCATATCCCACTCGAAGGAGATTTCGCCCTGCTCCGGCACCTCGAAACGCCGCGTCGAAAAGAACATATTCTTGGCGTTATCGAGTATCTGCACCTGGTCGTTGGCGCGCGTGATCCGCGCGCTGACACGCATACGCTCGCCCTCCACCACGACTACCGCGTTCGGTTCGCGGTAACGCCAGAACGTGCCATCGGGAAGCGGGAAGCCTCCATACTGCCACGTCCTGTCAGCCCCGGTAATTATGCTGTGATATTCCGCGTAGGTAATGACCTCTTCCTGCTGCGGTCGCTCTGTAGTTACACTCTCATTGCTAGTCTTCAAAGTCCGTTCCTCTTTTTTACGCCGTTTGTCCATCACGCTTGAACACGTGTGACGTTGGCGATTGTAATGTGACAATAGTGTACTCCTATTGTAGCAAATTGAGGAGCTTGAGAGCAGCTTCAAGAACAGTGTTAGAACTTGTTCCTGGCTCCAATCGTACATACACATATGTAAAGTTTGGCTTCCACTACGTGTAGTGAGTAGAATACGCGTCAGAGCAGCCGGCAATCATCTCGCACTTGTTTGAGAGGCGTTCTGGTAGTACAATTCAAATAGATCAACGCTGTCGATGGATGCCCGGTTGGAGCAAAAGATGGCAGCGTTTATCGAGAGAATATGGAGGATACGCAGCGTGGCAAGCAATAAACAAGAAAATCCCGCGGACACCCAGGAGAAGCGGAACATTCTAGCAAAGCTGTGGGAAAGTGCATTCAGGTATAATACGCGACCAAAGACAATGCGCGAGTTCGGAATAGCCGCGCTCAAAAGTTTACCGTCCAGCATTGTGATGATACGCAGTTTCATGAACGAGGTGAACTGGCGTAAGGCGCAGGGTGAAGTCCTGCATGGGCTGGACAACAAAATTGTGATCGTTGGGCAGCCGAATACCGGCAAAAGCACGCTTTTCAACATGCTGAAAGGCCAGCAGCTATCTCCCGTCTCGCCTGAAGCAGGCACAACGCGCTCGCTGGTGCGTGCCGAGTTTGGTCCTTTCATCCTGATCGATACGCCTGGACACCTGCCGGAACTAATGCAGAGCGGCATCGATGAGGCAATGGTGGTGGTGCTGCTCATCGACGGCACGAAGGGATTGCAAGAAGCCGATAAAGATCTTTATAACGCCATTGCGAAGACGAAGAAGCCGTCTATCGTGGCAGTCAACAAGGTGGACACGCTCAAGGATAGCTCCTCCGGAGACGATGTGGCGAACGAGGTCGCGGTGCAACTCGGCGTGGCGGGTGTCATACCTATCTCGGCGCGCACCGGAGAAAACGTAGCCGAAGAGCTGATCCCCAGCATGATCGAGGCCAGCCCGGAAGCGGCGCTGGTGATCGGGCGCGAGTTGCCCGTCTACCGGCGTGTCGCTGCTCAGCGCATCATCCGCAACGCAACACTGATGAGCCTGGCCGCCGGCCTGGAGCCGATCCCGCTGGTCGATATCCCCATCATACTTGGAACACAGATGCGCCTGGTGCTGCGTATCGCCGCTCTTTACGGCGAGTCGATGGAATCGACCGCCGCCACGAAGCACGCGCGCGAACTCCTCCTGACGCTGGTCGGCGGCGCGGGTATGCGCTACGTGGCGGAACAGGCGGCGAAATTCGTGCCTATCGGCGGAGACTTCGTGGCGGGAGCAATTGCTGGCGCGGGCACATGGGCTATCGGACAGGTCGCGCTGGAATACTACGATAGTGGCAAGCATCTTCAACCGAGCCGCCTGCAACAACTCTACAGCGATTTTTATAAACGCTTCCGCGCATCACGCACGCCGCAGGAGTGGCACTCCTACGCCATTGAAGGAAATGATGCACCGCTCGCCATCGATATGCCGAAATAAGAGAGAAAGGTAATGGGCTTTTTTGCCCTGGTATATCTCCATGCCTTTTCCCTATGAACAGTACGAAACGCTCGCCGGGCCGCTGAAAGTCTATTATCCGGTGGGAAGCGAGACGATGGCGCGCTGGATATCGCAGTCCATCGAACGCGCCGCGAAGCTGCTTACCCGGCTGCTCGACGCTCCAATGCCAGAGATGGTGATACTGCTGGTAGCGCCTGAAGACTGGCAGAACGCCCCGCAGGACGAACCCGACGACGCTGCTGAAGAACCAGATGCAGCAGGCACAAGCGAGTCAACAGACACGCCAAATAGCCTGCTGCCTTATTGGACGAGCGCGACGGAGCCACCTGTACTGGTTATCCCGACGCAGCTTGATCCCATCATCGGCAGCGACACGCCGGAGAAGCTGGCATTCTTGATCTTTCACGAACTGACCCACGCTTACTTAGAGGCCGACCCCCGTCCCTGGCCGCTCGAAAGCCCGCTGTGGTCCGACGAATGGCAGATGCAGTTCGCCGCGCTGTGGCTGGTTCACGAGGTCTTCGCAACGCAAGGCATCGTGATGACCGACCTGCACGAAGAGCACGCGGAGATCTTCGTACCGGAACCAGACGGGAAAACGCCCGTCACCGTGCGCGGCTTCGACTGGTACGAAGACACATCGCCGCATGATTACCTGGAATATACGCTGCTGCTCGAACGTTTCGCCGCCGATCTACTGGCGAGCTACGACGCCTCCATCCTTCCAAACTTCCTTGCACATTTTCGACAGGAAACCCCTTTGCTGAGCGATGACGTGACGAACATGCTGGCCGCCACACTCGGCGAGGGTGGAACCGATTGGTTAGAGAGCCTTGTCTATTTCTAGCACGAGCCAGGGAGGTCTACTATGTTCAAGCGCGTTGCCATTCTCGGCCTGGGTGTGATCGGCGCTTCGATGGGGCTGGCGCTGCGCCAGGCGAAGGCCGCCCAGCAGGTGGCAGGCTTCGACGCTGCAAAGGGCATAAGCGAGCGGGCGCGCAAGCTGGGGGCCATCGACATCGCCTGCTCGCAGGTAGCCGAGGCCGCGCGCGAGGCCGAGCTTATCATCCTGGCAACGCCGATCGGGGAGATGCGTTCTTTCCTTCAACAACTGGCAAGTTCCGCCTCACCCGGCGCAGTTGTGACGGACATCGCCGACACGAAAACGATGGTCATCGCATGGGCTGAGGAGTATCTGCCTTCGTCCATTGGCTTTGTCGGCGGCCACCCCATCGTGCGCTACGACGCCGAGGGCATCGATGCCGCGAACGCCGCGCTTTTTCAGCAGCGCGTGTATTGTCTGACACCCACGCGGCGCACCGCTCCTTTCGCCATCGAAAAAGTAACAACGCTGGTCGAGGCGCTAAACGCGCGCGTGCGTTTCTTAGAGCCGCCCGAGCACGACGGGATGGTGGCAGGTACGAACCAGCTTCCCCTACTGGCCTCGATTGCCCTGCTACAAACCGTGCTCGGCAGCCCTTCGTGGAGCGACGCCTCGCTGCTCGCCGGGGATGCCCTGCGCGATGCTACCGCCCCGGCTGCCGGAAATGCCGAGGTCATGCTGGAGAGCTGCTTGACCAACAGCGAGCCACTCGTGCGCTGGCTCAATGGCTATATGAAGACACTGGCAGAGTTGCGTGACAGGGTGGCTGCGCATGATGCCACGCTGCTCGAAAGGCTCAAAAAGGCTCAGAAGCAGCGTGAGGAGTGGAAAATGTGACCTTGACAAAATTACCTTTGTCAATTATTATTTATTCGGATAACTAATTATTCGCGAACGGAGAAGCTAGACATGGCGCGTAAGCCAGCCATTCCAGGGGTAGATAGGCGCACGCTGATACTTGAAGCAGCGCTGAAAATCTTCGCTGAGAAGGGGTTTGAGGCGGCGACCAACAAAGCTATCGCCGAGAACGCCGGAGTGAATCAGGGACTGATCTACTTTTACTTTGCGAGCAAGGCCGATGTCTACTTTACGACGTTTGCCTATCATACCGAACAGGTAATTGCACAGCTCGATGTCGCTTTTGCGCACAAAGACGATGCTGGCCCGGCAGATGATCTGAAGCGCCTGCTGAAAGAGATTATGCTGGTTTTATCCGCGCCATCTGCCACGCTTTTGCTTCGTTTGCTCATGCACCGCTTTACAGGTGGTGGCTCACCTATTGGGGAGTTGAGCAAAGAGGAATCGCGGCATACGATGGCCGGGTTCGCGAGACACCTGGCGCGGCGACTGGCCGAATACCTGGAATGGCAAATGTCGCGTGGCGGATTCAGGGAGCTAAACCCCGGCCTGGTGTCGGCGTTGATGACACGTACCCTGATCGTCACCGTGGGAGGGAATGCGCTGGATAGCAGAGCGCAAATTGATCCCGGCGCAATGGCAGAGACGATGGCCACGCTCTATAGTTACGGTTTGTTGCCGCGCGAAGAAAAGTCGGCTCTGTAGCAACTCCCGGCAGTTTTTCACAAATAACAGGTTATAAACCTTGACAATTTTCTTTGTAGCTTGTACTGTATAGTCAACGAAGAACGACACAGGAGCAGGCAATGATAACCTTCATCTAGAACAACCGAACAGACCAGGTGCAGGCGCGAGCAATTTCCCGCTGAATGCAGTGGCGGTTGTGCGTGCTTCACAAATGGTTTGGGAGATTGAGATGAAGATTTTGACATGCCAGTTTTGGCAGTCGCATGAGTGCTTCTGATGGCATCCAGCCCGCGGCGAACCTATCCCCGAATGCAAGTAACCATCTCAACTCCCGGATGATCTTCTATTGAAAACGTTTCATAAGAACAAGGACGTTAGTTATGTCTGAACAAAATACATTCATCATGGGAGATGAGCAGCCATCGAGTCGATTGTTGTCACGCGCGCCCGAACGAGCCATCATTGTCGGGGTGGAGATGCCCAGCGTCGATTGGCCGGTGCAGGAGTCACTGGACGAACTGGAGCAACTGGCGCGGACCGCCGGTGTGACGACAGCGGAGCGCGTAACGCAGCGATTGGCGCACCCGCACCCTGGCACGCTGCTTGGCTCAGGGAAGATCGAAGAGATCGCGGAACTGGCGCGCTTCCATAACTGCGATTCTGTGATTTTCGACCTGGAACTGACGCCTGGGCAGCATCGCAACCTGGAACGCGCCCTTGACGTGCAGGTACTCGACCGCACCGCCCTGATCCTCATCATCTTTGGACAGCGAGCGCGCACGCGAGAAGGTCGCTTGCAGGTTGAGCTGGCGCAGATCGAGTACGACCTGCCGCGCCTGGCTCGCCAGTGGTCGCACCTCTCCCGTCAAAAGGGCGGTGTGCAGCAGCGCGGCGAAGGTGAAAAACAGATCGAGGTTGACCGCCGACTGTTACGCCGCCAAAAGTCCGCGCTGGAGGAAGAGTTGGAGAAGGTGCGCACGCATCGCCAGCTATACCGGGAGCGGCGCAAGAGTGCGGGCGCGCCCGTTGTGGCGCTGGTAGGCTACACCAACGCCGGAAAATCCACCCTGCTCAACGCGGTGGCTGGAGCTGGCGTGCAGGCTGAGGATAAGCTCTTTGCCACGCTCGACCCGACCACGCGCCGGGTGCGCCTTGCCGGTGGACAGGAATTTCTGTTCACCGATACTGTTGGTTTCGTGCAGCGCCTGCCGACGACGCTGGTAGCGGCCTTCCGAGCCACGCTGGAAGAGGTGGCCGAGGCCGACCTGCTCGTCCACGTGGTCGATGCCTCCAGCCCATCCATGCAGCACCAGGTCGAAGCTGTCGAGCTGGTGTTGAAGGAGATCGACGCGGGTGAGCGACCGGTGGTGATCGCGTTCAACAAGATCGACGCGCTCGCCTGCGACGCGCCGGTGGCCCTGGAAGGCGAGGCCTCGACGCTGCCCGGCGTGCGCGTCTCCGCGCTGAAGGGTACGGGCATCGACGAGCTGCTGCGCTGCATCAGCGACACCATGCAGCGCCAGTTTCTTTCGCTCAACGTGTTGATTCCCTACGAGCGGGGGGATCTCGTCGCCCTTTTTCACAAGTACGGCGTGATCGAACATGAGAGCTACGAGGAAGGCGGCACGCACCTGCGCGGCTTCATGCCGAACAACCACAGCGGGTCGTTCGCCCACTTCGCAGTGCGGAGGGCGGCATCGAAAAAGCTGCAAGCGTGAAGCTTGCATGTAAAGAGGCAGTTAGTAGGAGCCTGGAAGGATTCGTTCAGGCTCCAAGCGTTGCGACCATGACGGCCTTGATGGTGTGCAGCCTGTTCTCGGCCTGGTCGAAGACGATGCTTGCCTGCGACTCGAATACCTCGTCTGTTACCTCAAGAGCGCTGAGGCCATACTTCTCGAAGATTTCCTTGCCAAGTCTGGTCTCAGTGTTATGCAGCGCTGGCAGGCAGTGCATGAATTTCGTGTTGGGAGTCCGGGTCATGCCCATCAGTTTGCTGTTGACCTGGTACGGCAGCATCTCTTTGATACGCTCGCCCCACAAGTCCGAGGGTTCGCCCATCGAGACCCACACATCGGTATAGACGAAGTCGCAGCCTCTGACAGCAGCCTCGGCATCTTCGGTAAGCGTGATACGCCCCCTCGTCTCATCAGCGAAAGCGCGAGCCTGGCTCAATCGCGTTTCGGTAGGCCATGTTGCACGCGGGCCGGCCAGCCGGATATCCATACCCATTATGGCCGCGCCAAGCATAAGCGAATCGCCCATATTGTGGCCAACATCGCCCAGGAAGCAGAAAGAAATCGCCTCAAGCGGCTTGTAAGAGTGCTCCCGCATAGTGAGCAGGTCGGCCAGCACCTGTGTCGGGTGCGCCTCATTTGTCAGTCCATTCCAGACGGGGACACCGGCGTAGAGAGCCAGTTCCTCAATATCGGCCTGAGTATAGCCACGGTATTCGATGCCGTCATACATACGGCCTAACACGCGAGCGGTATCCTTCATGGATTCCTTATGGCCGATGTGCGAGCCGCTCGGACCAAGATAGGTCACGTGCGCGCCCTGGTGATGGGCAGCCACTTCAAAGGCGCTGCGGGTGCGCGTCGAATCCTTCTCAAAAATAAGGGCGATCTGTTTCTCCTTCAGGTGCTGTACCTCGCATCCCGCGTGCCTGGCCGCCTTCAGTTCGGCTGACAGGTGCAACAAAAATGCTATTTCCTGCGGCGTGAAATCGTCCAGTTTCAAGAAATGTCTATTTTTCAAGTCGATTGACATGCTGATCCTCCATGCGTTCTTCCCTGTCGAAGCGATGCTTGCTTGATCTATCCATATGATACACCATCTGCCGCTTGTATCTTCTTGAGCATGTAGGTTAAGAGGACAGGGTTTACCGGCACGGGCTGATCGAGTTAGCCGCGCTGCCTGTTGGACACTGCATAATTTCGAAGGTAGGTGACGAGGTGGAGGTATGTGAGATCAGGGCATAGTAGATGTGCCTGGTCGGGTCGGGAAAAGGAATGACCGGCGTGCTGTTCGCGGGTTCCGCTGTGACCAGGAACCAGGCGCTGCCAGCAAATAAGTCAGTATGCGGCGGATTGCTGGTATAAAGACCATGAACCGCCCCATTCGATACCTGTAAAGGCCAGTGCGGCAGAACTGCCACTTCAGCGTTGGAGTTACCCAGCCAGGCGTAATAGGTTGTACTGGCAGGTGGAGATTGAACATTACTGAGATCAATTCGTAGCTGGTCGAATACATTGTGTGAAGCCGGAGAAGCAGGCGAGCTGGCAACAAAGGTGATATGTCCAACGACGGCGCCTGTTGTATTGGCGGTCGGTGTGGACGTTGTGTGCGCAGCGAACAGCCTGGGGAATATAGTGAAGGCGCTCGCGCTGACCAGTACTAGCAGAACGCAGGCCATCGCAGCGATGAGTGGCCATTTGCGCTGAGTGCGTGCAGGTCGCATATTTGGCATTGGTGGGGATGGTAATACTGGTGGAGATGGAGGACTCATGCTCACCGGTGGCCTGGATGGTTGAAGAGGATTGTAGGCGAGCCGCTCGTTTATGCTCCTGCTCAAGCTGGTGGGAAGCGGCACATTTACCGCTGTAGCTACTGCCACGGTCATAGCGGTCGCTGAAGAGAAACGGCCTCCCGGCTCTTTAGCGATGCTCTGTAACACAACCGCCGAGAGCGCGGGAGAGATGCGCGGATTGATGAGCGCGGGTGATTCCGGCTGTTCGTACACGTGCTTCATCATAATGGCAATGGGGCTGTCGCCGTGAAATGGCGTCACTCCGGTCAGCATTTCGTACAGGACAATGCCAAGCGAATACAAATCCGAACGCTCGTCTATAGTTCGGCCTTCGGCTTGCTCTGGCGAGATGTAGAGAGGCGTACCGATCAGGGCATGGGACACGGTCGAGGCTCCTGCTCCTTGCAAGCGGGCGATGCCGAAGTCAGTCAGAATTGGCTCTCCCAGAGGTTTGCCACCGACAGCCTTGTCTAGAAGGATATTGGCGGGCTTGATGTCGCGGTGGATCATACCTTGCCGGTGAGCATAGTCGAGAGCAAGGCTGATGGCGGCGAACAAGTCGATGATTTCAGCCGCCGTTGGGTAAAAGCCTTTGCGAATGTGAGAGTGAATATACTCGGCCAGTGTCCCGCCCTCGATGTAGTCCATCACCATATACGCCTTGACTCTTGACCCCATCATGTTTGTGAGTTCGAAATCGTGAATCTGGACGATGTTGGGATGGTGGAGGGACGCCACGAAGCGAGCTTCGCGTGTAAATTGTTCCACAAAATCAGGCTGGGCTTGCAAGTCGGCATGCAGAAGCTTTATAGCTACGAAACGCTGTAGCTCGGTATCACGCGCCTTCCAGACCTCACCCATGCCTCCCTGCCCCAGACGCTCCAATAGTTCATATTTACCAAGCCGGTCTAGCTGCATGTTGCTCCTCTGCGGTCACACCCGGTTCAGGAGGAACGCCAGTCGCTTGATGGATGGTCGCGCCCCTTCAGATATTTTGCGGTAGATTTGGTGTCAGTGTCAATGTCGCAAGCTTGGCGACATCATAATGTACTTGTAGCACACCGGGCAAGACCTGGTTCGTCTTTGGGTCAAGCTGGCCAATATAGGCATAGGTCGCGTACAACACCAGATTATCAAGCATGGTGAGCGTTGAAGGCTGTGCCAGTTGTACCGCATTCATTTTGACAAGTTGCTGCACATAGGATCGAACTTGCCCCAACCATGATTTCGCGTTATTGAGCGACTCGATAATCTGCGTAGCCAGGAGGCGCATCTGGGGCGTGGCATCGGGAGCCTGCACCACGCCGTTCAAGTGAAGAGCCATATGTTGCAGGTAGCCTGGTGGGTTATGCAGCACATCCGTCAAATTGACTTGCGCGGGAGTCACTGAAAGCAAAGCAACTCTAGAAATGACGGGATCGGCAACAATGGGGCTGCCGACCGGCACATCAATCTGCACATTTGGCGAGCCATCCAGGTAGTCCAGGATGCTGAGAAACAGGCTGTGAATGACGGTTGGGTCGGTGACCTGGCTATGATAATCATCCCGCGCGCTGGTGGACCATTCCAGTATCTTCTCCGTATTTCTGAAGAGCCAGACATCCAACCCGCCAGGCAAACCCAACACATCCACCCTGGTTTCTTTATAGAACAGGTGACGAATGTGATCCAGCGCGCTCAGGGGTGGTGCTCCATAGAGGGTTTGCGGAATCTCAGCGTAGTAGCGCCAGGTACTGCGGTTCGCAGCCGGGCCGCGAGGAGTCGCATTGGTACGCTCCTCGGTAATGAGCATGCGGCTTGCCACAGATAGCAGGTTGTCGTGTTGTGACGTTCCAGCATAGAAAAGGCTCGCGTTTCCATTTTCAACCGTCAATGTCCCAAGCAGGAGCGGCAGGGTAAACTTCGGCTGTGGCTCAAGCGGCTGAGACTCGGTGTGCGGCTGCCGATCGGCAAGCAGCCAGGCATAATAGCTGTTGCCCGGCTGCGGGTCAGGCACATGTTGCAGGTGAATTTGCAACTGGTCGGCGATGCCCTGTGCTGTGCCGGTATTGAGTTGCCCGCTGCTGATGAAGAAAGCCTGCCCGCCCGGAATGGGAGCAGGAGGGCTATTCTTATGAAAAAACGCCAGGTAAGCACCCAACCCCGATCCGAGCAATACGAGAATAAAGAAAGCAGACAGGACTGCGTACATGCCTTTCCGTCGTCTCCGCGCAGGAGGTGGTGAGGGAGGCGCAGACTGCCCAGGAGGTGATGGGGGTATTGGTGCTGTTGGAGTAAGCGGACCGGGAACCATGCCGGACGGCGTAGACATACTTCCAGCTTGAGAAACGCTGACCGGCGCTCCCTCGTAGGCAGTCGCCGGGAACGATGGCGCGGAAGAGGACGTACTCAGTTGTGGCGTTGCGTACTGAGATGACAGGGCACCCGGACTGCTCGCGGGATTCGTTCCAGGATTGCTGCTGGCAGTCGATGGCATCGCAGGCGTAGCGGTTGCGAAAGGTGCTGCGGACGGGGCTGCGCCCGCTCCTGGTTGAGGAATGGATGAACCGAAGTAAGTAGGCATACGGCCCGCGTCCTGCGGATAGGCTAGCTTGTTCAGCCCTTCTTGAGAGAGCACGTCAAGGGATTGGGCAAGGGCGGTAGTCATAGCGGAAGCGCGGGCGAAACGCGCATTGGGATCTTTGGCTAAAGCCGTCATAATGACCAGCGTCAAAGCGGGCGGGATATTCGGATTGAGAAGAACGGGAGCAGGAGGCACCGCATTGAGGTGTTGCGAAAGGACTGCCATAGGATTATCGCCCCGAAACGGCGGTGTACCCGTTACCACTTCATAAAGGATGATGCCAAGTGAATAAATGTCGCTCCGTTCATTGCCGATTTCGCCGCGAGCCTGCTCGGGTGAGGTATACAATGGAGTGCCGAGGGATGCCGCGGTGAGCGTACCGGCGGTTACACCCAGGAGTTTGGCAAGGCCAAAGTCGGTGAGGATGGGTTCACCCATCTGATTGCGGGAGGTGTTATGCTTGTCCAGCAGGATATTGGCCGGTTTGATATCGCGGTGGATCATACCTTTCTGGTGTGCGTAATCAACGGCGAGGCTGATGGACGTAAAAAGATTGACGATCTCACCAGGCGAGGGGATATTTCCTTTAGCAGAGGTATTGGCGATATAGGTGGCCAATGTCTGCCCCTCGATATACGACATCACCATATACGCGGTTGGAGTGTCTGATTCGGGTGGCTGCGACACCTGGAAATCATGGATCTGGACGATGTTGGGATGGCGCAAGGAGGCAATGACCTGCGCTTCATGCTGGAAGCGCGTCACAAACATCGGATCTGCCTGGAGATTAGGGTGGAGGAGCTTGATAGCAACGGAGCGTCGCAGTTGCGTATCAAACGCCCTCCAGACCTTGGCCATGCCTCCGTGCCCCAGGCGTTCCTGTAGCTCATACTTGCCGAGTCGCCTGACAGGTTCATTACTCATCGCCGTCTCCTCTTATACCAGCTTACAGGGACTGCTCGCGGTACATGCCCTTAAATCAAAGTTTGCCAGGTTCTGGATAGCGTAATGGATCTGGACGACGCCAGGCGTCACCTGGCCTTGCGAGTTGATCTCGCCGACGAAAGCCGTGTTTGCCAGCGTTGCGACGGTATCCAGCAGGGTGCGTCCATCGCTCCCTTGTATCTGAGCATCGGACATCCGGTAGAGTTGCAGGACTTCGCTGCGCATCGTCTCGAACCAGGTGTTCACGACATCGATCTCCTGGTTGATCTGAATGGCAAGGGCTTTCTGCTCCTGGCTGGCCTGTGGTAATTGAGCGATCTCGCGCAGGTGCTTGGTACCGATATGGTACAGGTATCCAGGGAGGGTTTGCTTCGCCGCGTCAAACGTCAGCAGGCCAATTTTCGAGATTTGGGGGTCGGCCAGCACGGGTTGACCTGGGAGGTCCAGAGCCAGTTGGGTATACGACGAACCATCGAGGTAGTCCACAATACGAATCAACTGGCGGCGGATGAAGCTCACGTTTCCAGATTGCTGGGCATCTCTGGCGCTGCCTGCCCATTCGAGAATCTTCTGCGTATTGCGGTAGAGCCAGCTATCTAGCCCGCCGGACAGCCCCGTCTCCTCCACGTTGGGATCGGCAGAGAGCAGGTGACGGATATGGTCGTACAGGCTATAGTGTTTCGGGTTGTTGGGGTCAGGCACTTGAGAAAATTCGGCATAGTAGCGCCACGCGCTCGAATTCAACGAGGGAGTGAGAGGCGCAGATGCCGCGCTTTCTTCAGTGACGAGGAATCGGCTGTTGCTGGCAAGCAAATTCGTGTGCTGTGGGTCTACGTAAGACAAAACAGCAGTGCCATTGTTGACGGTCAACGCGCCGAGAGCGATAGGATTCCACTGCTGGGTTTTATCATTCAAGAGCCAGGCATAATAGCTCATTCCTGCCTGAGGAGGCGGAATGTTGTCCAGCTTGACCTGCACCTGGTCAGTGATGCCCTGGTTGCTTTCTGGATTCGCGCTCAACAGCCCGCTGCTGACGAAGTAGGCATGCCCTACTATCGAAGGCGTTGAAGTTGCAGCAGGCGTCTTCGCGGATAAAATGAGGTAGGCTCCCAGGCTTGAGCCTATCACCACCAGGATCAGCAAGACAATCAGCGAGATCCAGAGTCCCTGCCTTCTGGGTCTCCGCGCTGCCGGCGGAGCAGGTGACGGTGGGTAGTTACCAGTTGGGGTGCTTTGCCCTGCCTGCCCTGGCGAGTAGGTTGAAGTGACCGGGGTCAGCGATGCTCCTGGCTGAAGTCCAGTAAACGGTTGTGATGAACCGGTGATGCCAGGCGAAGATGCTCGATAGAAAGCCGCCGCCAGCCCGCCGCCACCGGTCGGTGTCGCGGCAGCCGTGGGAAGCGAAGGGTACAATACGCCGCCTGTGCCTGGAGAGGAGGGAGTGTGTGCCGCCAGAGCGGTCTCCTCCATCGCGGCAGGCCGACTAGCACTCATCATCGTTGGCAAATCTACGGCAGTTGCGGAGTAATTACGTGGATCGCCAGGGGCAAATGAAGAAGCACTGGAAGCCTCTTTTTCCTGTTGTCCTGTGTATCCAACAGCCTGTCCGAGATCTGCCATCAGGGATGAAGTATCGGGGAAGCGGGCTGATGGATCTTTGGCAATACAGCGCATGATGACAGCGACAAGCGCGGGGGACAGGGCAGGATTAATGAGCGCAGGTGAAGCTGGCATAGTATTGATGTGCTGCATAATGATCGTAGCCGGATTGTTCCCAGGGAAAGGCGGTGTTCCTGTACAAATTTCGTAGAGCATAATGCCGAGAGAGTAGATGTCACTACGAACATCGGCAGGCGAACCCATCAGTTGTTCTGGAGACATGTAGACCGGCGTGCTAAACCAGCTACTGGTGTTGCTTGTGCCAGCCCCATACAACCTGGCTATGCCGAAATCGGTCACAACAGGCTCACCCATAGCGTTACGCGCAGCACTGCGTTTATCGAGCAAGACATTCGACGGCTTGAGTTGACCGTGTACTATGCCATGTTGCTGAGCAAAACTAACAGCCGAGCAGATAGGTTCAAAGAGGCGGACGATATCAGGAGCAGGAAGGAAAGTTTCCCTGGCGAGACGTGGCACGAATGTAGTCAGCCAGGGTGCCACCATCGACATAATCCATTACGATGCAGGCAGCCATGTTTCCCGCGCCAACCGGGGGCGAAATGGAGTAATCGTAGTAATGCACGATATTCGGGTGGCGCAAGAAGGTCAGGCCCTGCAATTCGCGCTGGAACCGCGCTGGATAATCTGGATCGGCCTGAATATTTGCATGCAGAAACTTGATCGCGACGTAATGACGTGCTTGCGTGTCAAAGGCTTTCCAGACCTCAGCTCTCCCACCCTGTTCTAGTAGTTCCTGCAATTCATACCTGTCGATACGAAATGGGACGTTGTTCATGGGGCCACACCTTTCAGATTACCCATAAACTACTCATGAAGCCAGGACTGGATCGAGATGTTCCTTCCTATGAAAGATTGACGCGAGAAGATTAAATAATTTACACATTGATTATCAAAGATGCCGATGAGATTGTCAATATCTGAAAGCATATTGACATTGCTAGACCAATGTTGCCATAATAGCAGGTAAGTACAGATTGCCAGAACGACGCTTACAACGCTTGGAACGAGGTACGAAGTCATGCAACAGATGCCCTCACTAGAGGATGCCGATAGAGAGTACCAGGAAGGGTTCCGCCGGGTCATGTCATTCGCTGCCTACGCTCAATCGCGCGGGTGGCGTTTGAGCGAGCGGCAACTGGTGCATGAGATTAACCAGCGCGAACGGGCGGCGTTGATCCGCGAGCGTAGTTCGCTGCCGGTCGTCGGAGTAGGACTGCGTTCCGCTGCGTTCAACCGGGGACAGGCCGACGCGCTGCGCAACCTCCTGCGGGAGCAGCGCGAAGGAAGCCGGTGAAGCGCATGAATATGAAC
Source organism: uncultured Chloroflexia bacterium (assembly GCA_963731975.1). GTDB lineage: Bacteria > Chloroflexota > Ktedonobacteria > Ktedonobacterales > Ktedonobacteraceae > CAVSXS01. Next base: position 1,988,671 of record CAVSXS010000001.1, read on the forward strand.
GTAGGAACCAGTACTACCATCTATACGGGGCCAACGCCGGGTTCGCCGGAGCAGGTCACAGCCATCATGAACGAGCTGCGACGCCTGTATCCCGATGCCAAATGCTCGTTGGACTTCACAAATCCCCTGGAACTGCTCGTAGCAACGCAGCTTTCTGCGCAATGCACCGACGAGCGCGTCAACATCGTGACGGCAGATCTCTTCAAGAAGTATCGCACAGTCGAGGATTACGCGACGGTCAGCCAGGAGGCGTTCGAGCAGGATGTGAAATCCACGGGTTTCTATCGCAACAAGGCAAAGAACATCAGGGGAGCAGCCCAGCGCATCATCACCAACTATGGCGGCGAGGTTCCGCGCGCGATGCAGGATATACTGACGCTGCCGGGCGTGGCGCGCAAGACGGCGAACGTCGTGTTGGGTAACGCCTACGGCATCGTGGAAGGCGTGGTTGTCGATACGCACGTTGGCCGGTTGTCGAGGCGCTTCGGCTGGACAAGCAATGAAGACCCGGTCAAGGTCGAGCAGGACTTGATGCATATTCTTCCGCGAGAGGACTGGTTGGATGCCTCGCACCTCATGATTTTTCACGGACGCGCCCTGTGCCTGGCACGCAAGCCACTCTGCGCTCGCTGCTCGATCGCCAGCCTCTGCCCTTCAGCCTTTCTGTAGGAGCGCCACTTGTCGCCGCCCCTACGGTTTCTTGTAGACGCCGCGATTTTCAGGCGGCAGCATCTCTGCCACGCGCAACATGATCTCTTCAGTAACCTGTTGCAATCCAACTTTACGGGGGACATTCTGTGGCATTACAGGCACGAACGGCTCACCTATGCGGATGGTGACTCGCGGGAACCAAATGAGGGGAGAGCGCAGGATGCGGCGCGTCCCCACGTGGGCAATCGGCAGGACGGTAACACCTGTGCGTAAAGCCAGCATGGCAGCCCCGGATCGCGCGGGAATCATGACCGTCTCACGCTCGACAGTGCCTTCTGGAAAGAGCAACAACGCCTTCTCTTCACGCAGGTACACCAGCGCCTTCTCCAACGCACTGCGATCGCTTTCACCACGGCGCACGGGTATTTGCCCTGTCATCTTGCACGCGATTCCCGCGATAGGCCAGCGAAAGATTTCCGCTTTCGTAAAAATCCAGATTCGACGAGGCAGGATAGCGCCGAGCATGAGCGGGTCATAGAAACTGAGGTGATTGGAGACGATCAGCAGAGGGCTGGTCATTGGCACGTGTTCCAGTCCGGTAACACGATAACGACAGATGATACGGGTAAATCCCAGAATCAGGGCGCGCAAAATCTTATAGAGCATGGTCCAAAACTACACTCGCACTAGTAAAGCTTTGGGCAGCATTTCAGCCCGAAAGCTGGTGGCACTGGTCGTTTCCCCATCCATTTGCATATTGACGGGGTTACGACTCGTAATAGAGACGGTTGTAGCACGGTAAAAGGTCACTTCCGGCAAGCTTTCGTGCTCACCTTTCTGGACGAGGGGCAGCAGTTTCAATGCGCGAGTGAGCGCCATGTAGTCGATGGTGCAGACATTAAAAAGGCCATCGGTATGATTAGCGCGCGGGTTGATACGGAAGCCAGCGCCATAGGTGGGACCATTGGTCACAGCCAGGATGACATAGCGACTTTCTACCGGTTTCTTGACCTCAGATTCGCCGGCGATATCGAATGCCAACCAGGGGCATCGCCCATAGCCAAAAAGCAGTTGCTTGACGGTCGTCGCGTAGTACAGCCGCGAGCCGCTCATCAAGGGATACTTCTTCATCTTCCCTGCGGCCACGGCAATATCCGCGTCGATGCCAACGCTGAACGAATTGGCGAAATAGCGCCCATTGACCTGGCCTGCATCGACCTCGACAAGCTCGCCACTGAAAGCGCGTTCCAGCGCAGCATGTGGCTCGTGCGGCAGCTTGAGCGTATGCCAGGCGAAGTCATTGCCGGAGCCTGCCGCGACGATGCCCAGGGGGACGCGCCTGCCGCTCCCCAGGATGCCGTTAACCACTTCGTGTACAGAGCCGTCTCCGCCGACGATGATGATGGGGCGATCATCGCGCGCGGCCTGCATTGCTCGTTCTTTGGCCTCACCTTGCAGGCGTGTCTCGACATATTCGGCCTGTTCGTGTTCCGCGCGCCGGCGAACGAGGTCACGGTAACTATGCATATTCCCACGATTAGCGGTAGGATTGAGTATGACGAGCGTCTGCCCGGTGAACTGTGTTTGCTCCATCGCAACAATGACTCCTTCCTCGGAAGAGGTTTGCATTGATTGTATCACGCCCTACGAGCCTGCACAATCGTCGTTAGCTCAACATTGACAGCAGCAAACGCCAACGGATAGTATAGAAGGAGTGAATTAGCAGGAAGGTACAACAAACAGTGTCATCGGTTTATTACCTGGCGCGTGCCGGACATACACTGGCGAAGTGGACGCCCCGGCAGGCCCGGCACGCGCTGGGTTCCACGGTTGGAGCCGCGAGCTACCTGGGATGGCAGGCGAAGCGGCACGTGACGCAGTTGAATATGGCGCAGGTGACGGGCCGTTCCGTCGATGATCCATACGTCAGGCGGCTGGCCTACACATCCTGGAAAAACTACGGTCGCTACGCGGCTGACTTTATGAACTTTCCCCATCTCGACATGCCGCACATCGAACAGCGGGTGCGCGACCTGTCGGACAACGCGGGAGGGTGGAAAGAGTACGTGCAACAGGCGCTTACAGCCGGAAATGGGGTCATTATCGCCACGGCTCACTTCGGCAACTGGGATATAGCCGGGGCGTTTATGGCGCGCCACCTGCCGCTCGCGGCAGTCGCGGAGACGTTCAGCGATCCACGCTTCAACGAACTCGTGCAAAACCAAAGGCACGAGAAGGGCATCGACATCATCCCAATGGAAGGTTCGGCGCGGCGCATCCTGCGGGTGCTGCAAGCCAACAAGCCGGTCGCCATCGTGGTGGACCGCCCCCTGGCAGAAGACCAGGGAACGGAGATCACCTTTTTTGGGCGCAAGACATATGTTCCGAGCGGCCCGGCAACCCTGGCGATAATGTGCGGCGCAGCGCTTGTGCCGGGGTATGTCTGGTACGGACGCCACAACGACTTTTATGCCAGCACGTTTCCTCCAATCTTCCCTGAAAGAACGAAGGGCATGGACAAAGCGGCGGAAATACAGCGACTAACGCAGCGCGTCTATGATATCCTGGAAGGCATGATTCGCCAGTGGCCGACACAGTGGTATATGTTCCGCCAGTTCTGGCCATCGTAGGGACGATTGCGTATGTACCAACTGTTCCGCTTCGCCTCGCGCGTCATACCGCGCCTGCCCCGTCGTTTCATCATGAGTCTGACCGGGGTGATCGGCTACTTCGCCTGGCTAGCCGCCAGCAGAGCGAGAAAACAAGCGACCGCCAACATGCTGCATGTACTCGGCGAAGATGTGGCTGCGACGCCTGCTGGCCGCAGAAAGCTGCGGAAAACGGTACGCGGCATGTTCCAGAATAACGCGCGCAACTACCTGGAAATGTTCTACCTTCCACGCATGGCTGCCGGTGAGCTTACTCACGCGCTGCGAGGCGTCGAGGGCATCGACTATCTCGATGAGGCGCTGGCATTGGGCAAGGGAGTAATCCTTGTTTCGGCCCATATCGGGCCGGTCAACTACCTGGCGCAGTGGTTTTCCGCGCAGGGATACGTCACGACTATTCCGGTCGAGCATTTGAAAGACGAGCGGATGCTGGCTTTACAGCTAGAATTGCGCAGTGGACACGGTGTCAACTTTACGCCGCTGGGTGGGAGCGCGCCCGTGCGAGCGTTGATCCAGGCGCTGCGCAAGAACGAACTCGTGTTGATTACCGGAGACCGGGCGGTAGTCGGCGATCGTGTCGAGCGCATGTTTTTCGGCGCGAAGGCACAACTTCCGAGCGGCCCAGTGACGCTGGCGCAGCGTACCGGCGCAGTCATCCTGTGCGCGTTCGGATGGCGAGAAAGCGACCACAAGATAGGCGGACAATTCTTCCCGATCTCCCTCGCGCTGCCGGAAGAGCAGCGTGCTGATAGCGAAGCGCTGCACAGTAACATCATCAAAGCGATAGAGTCGGCTATCTCGGCACACCCCGAACAGTGGGTAGTATTCGACCCCGTATGGGATCAGTAGCCGGTTAGCGTTCTCTCAGCGTTCTCGCAATCCTGCGCGGGGGATCGACGAACCAGCTCCAGGCGCACTGCGCTACATATGCGCCCGGTGAGAGACGCGCGAGGGGAATCTCCTGACCGCCTGAACGCGCGGTACGTTCCAGAATGGCGCGGCGCAGGTCGTCGGGTGTTGTGCCTGGAAATAGCGTATAAGCCGAGCCGATATGCTGCCAGAAATGCGCGTCGCTGCCGCCGGTTTCGGCCAGCCCCCACTGCTGGTTGGCCGCGCGCACTGCCAGCCGCATGGAGGCATTGGCGGGCGAGGGATTGTAGACCTCGATACCATCGATAGTGTACCCTTTGCCGAGCAACGCTTCGATTTTCGCGCGGCTCAGGCTGGGGACAAGCCGCCCGAAAGGATGCGCAACCACGACCAGGCCGCCCTGCTCCTTGATGGCATCGATGCTCTCCTCCACCGGGCGCATGGCTTTGGGGGCTTTATGGACGAAGAGACCGAGCAGATGTCCCTGGCGCGTCGAAACCTCGACGCCGGTAATCATTTGCAAGGGAATATCGGGCTGCCGGGCGAGCAAGTCAGCTATCCTTTTCGCGCCCTCGACATGATCGTGATCGGTAATCGCAATGAGTGGCACGCCCCGGTTGACGGCGACTTTGATGACCTGCGCGGGGCTGGCCCAGCCATCGCCGAGATTCGTGTGCATGTGGATATCGGCACGGCTATACCCGGCAGGGATGGTAAACGATGGTGTGTATGCTCGTTGTTCTTGAACTTCCATGGTACCTCTTCAGCATTAAGCGCGTGATACTTGTCTCTTTGGCGGCTTGCCTCGCTCTTCCAGCAGTTCCAGGTAGTAATCCATGATCTGCTGGGCAACATACGGCCAGGCGTAATCACGCGCTTTCTGCATGCCGGCCTGGATAAATTGCTGGCGTAATGCATCGTGTTCAAGCAGGTAGGATATTGCATCGGCGAGTTCTTCCGGCTGGCGAGGCGTGGTCAGCAAACCATCCGCCCGGTCATTGACAACGGTCGCGTAGCCGCGAATGTTGGAGGCCACGATGGGTGTGCCGGAGGCCATCGCCTCTAACAGCACGATCCCCAGGCTTTCACCGCCAGTGGCGGGGGCGCAAAAGATGTGCGCGCTGGCAAAGTAGCGTGGCAGATCAGCATCCGAGACATAGCCTGTAAAGATCACATCGCTCCATCCTCGTTTCTCGACATAGCGTTGAAAACCGGACCGCAGGCGCCCCTCGCCCACCAGAATGAAGCGCGCCTCGGGGTGACGTTCCCGAATGTAAGGTACGGCGCGCAGCAGGTACTTGGCCCCTTTGCGCTTCTCAAAACGTCCCACGAAGAGAATATTCGGCCTGCCATCCATATATTTTGGGAGTGGTAAGACATTTGAGTCGAAGCGATCCAGGCTGACGCCGTTGGGAATGATACGGTAATCGGCGGGGAAGTAGCGCTGTACAAACTGGCGAGCTACCGTCGATACGGCGATGCAGCCGGCCAGCCGGCGAAAGAGCGGGCGCAGCAACGGATACGTCGAAGCATAGGCAAGTTGCGATGTAGAATACATGCTGGAATAGGACGCCGCGTGAAAGGTTCCGACCGTGAGTGTATGAGAAAGGCGCAGCACTTGCTGCGATAGGCCAGGCACCAGCGGCTCGTGGACGTGGATTACGTCAAAATGCTCGCGTTGCAAAACCCTCCGCACGCGCAACGCCAGCGAAGGATCAAGCAGGATGTGGGCAATCGACCCATTGATGGGAATCGGGGTGGTCCACCCCATTTTCAGTATATGCTTTTCAAGCAGCTTGCCCTTGCTTCCCGATGCAGGAGCCAGGATACGCACTTCATGCCCCATTGCGATGAACTGCTCGGCGAGATGCGAGACATGATCGCGAACGCCCCCCGGATAGCTCCAGTCATACGGCGTTACGAGGCCAATTTTCATACGGCACTCCCTTACATGCATGTGTCAATTTAATGTATCCGCTTCGCAAATTCGACGAAGTAGGTCATCATCTGCGGATTGCTCATGGCGTCAATGCTGATCGCTTTTTCAGGAGAGACGCCCATGAAGATTTTCTTAACAGGCACTTCCAGCTTCTTCCCGCTCAAAGTGCGAGGAACCTCCGGAATGACGAAGATCTCGTCGGGCACATGGTGCGGCGAGAGGCTGGTGCGCAGCTTGCTGCGGATGCGCGCTTTGAGGTCGTCATCCAGTTCGATGCCCGGCCTCAGCACGACAAAAAGCGGCAGGTAGTAATCTCCGCCGTCGAGTTCGATGCCGATAATCAGGCTGTCGAGTATCTCCGGCATATCCTCAACGACGCGATAGATTTCGCTGCTGCCCATGCGTATGCCCTTACGATTGATGGTCGAGTCGGAGCGGCCATAAATGATGGAGCCACCCTTGGGCGTGATCTTGATCCAGTCGCCGTGCCGCCATACGCCAGGATATGTATCGAAGTAGCTTTCGCGATAGCGTTTGCCGTCAGGGTCGTTCCAGAAGAAAACCGGCATGGATGGCATGGGTTCGGTGATGACCAGTTCGCCCATCTCGTCGATCAAAGAATGCCCTTCTTCATCGAAGGATTCCACCTTTGCGCCAAGCGCACGAGCCTGTAGTTCGCCAGCATAGACAGGCAGCATGACGCAGCCGCCCAGGAAGCCCGAACAGACGTCTGTTCCGCCGCTCACCGATGCAAGCCAGAGATCACCCTTGACCTCCTCGTAAATCCACTGGAAGCCTTCGGGCGGCAAGGGAGAGCCGGTCGAGCCAAGCGCACGCAGTTTGCTCAAGTCGAAGCTTGCGCCTGGCGTGACACCGGCCTTCATGCATGAAAGGATAAATCCCGCGCTGGTGCCGAAGAAGGTCATGCCGGACTGCTCAGCGTATCGCCATAGCACATTCATGTCGGGATAGCCAGGGCTGCCATCGTACAGCACAATGGGGATACCCAGCAGCAGGCCGCCAATCAGCAAGTTCCACATCATCCAGCCGGTGGTACTGAACCAGAAGAAGCGGTCATCCGTGGTCAGGTCCATCGCCAGGTGCAGGCTCTTGAGATGCTCTATGAGGATGCCGCCCTGCCCTTGCACGATGGCCTTCGGCAGGCCGGTCGTGCCGGACGAGTAGAGCACCCACAGGGGATGGTCGAAGGGAACCTGCTCGAAGACCAGCGGCTCGGTCGCGGGCTGCATGTCGTTCCACAACAAAGCATCACGATAGCCCGCCGCGCTGGTATCAGCAAAGGCGTAGGAAACGACGATGGTATGCTGCAATGTCGGCAGGGCCGCCTGTAACTCAGAGATGATGGCGCGCCGGTCGATGATCTTGCCGCCGTAGTGATAGCCATCGACGGTAAACAACACCTTCGGCTCGATCTGCTGGAAGCGGTCGATGACGCTGCGCGTGCCGAAGTCGGGCGAGCAGCTCGACCAGGTCGCACCCAGGCTGGCTGTCGCCAGGAATGCAATAGTGGCCTGCGGGATATTTGGCAGGTTGGAGACGACTCGATCGCCCTTCTGTATCCCCAGGGCGCTCAGGGTCGCGGCAACGGTCGAGACCTGCTGATAGAGTTCTTCCCACGATATCTCCGTAAGCGGCTGCGTCTCGGATTGGAAGATCAGCGCGGGCCGCTCCGAAGTCATGTTGCGAAAGACGTGCTCGGCATAGTTGAGTTCCGCACCAACGAACCACTGCGCGCCAGGCATCTTTCGCTCGGCCAGCACGGTTTGATAGGGTTTGGAAGCCCGGATTTGAAAGTAGTCCCACATCGAGGCCCAGAAGTCCTCGAGCTTCTCTACCGACCATGCCCACAGCTCATCAGGAGTGTTGAAGTGCAAGCCCTTCTCGCGCTCCAGCCACTGCATGTATCGTCGCATGTTTGAGTGGTTTTTCACTTCCTCAGACGGTTCCCACAGAAGCATACCTTCAGTAACGGGTGTTGCCATTCGTTCGATACCTTCCTCGTTCTGTGCTGTTCCCATAACGTACCCTTGCTACACTTATAGTATGGCATATTTTCGGGTGAAGCGCATCTATTACATGCACATCAGGTACACGAGTTCGTGGTGGGCAAGCAACCTGATTGACATCTATTGACAGTTCTTGCTGCTTCAGGGTATCATTTTGCTCCTACCATTGACTGAAACGTCCAATCATGCTCATGTGAAACTGGCACGCCAGTCTTCATGAAAGAAAGGACCGGATGGAATGAACGATGCGAAAACCACCGAATATTGCAGAAGAACAGCTTCGAGCTTGTTTCCAGAACCAGTATGACCTTTACCCCGTCACGCTTGAGTTTCTTCCCCTGGGACTGGATTATAATGCCGGGGTGTATCGTGTGGTGAGCGAGCAGGGAACTGCCTATTTGCTCAAAGCCACGTCCAGACCTCTCTACGAACCACAGTGTCTGGTTCCTCGCTACCTCAACGATCAGGGGATCACATCAGTCGTGGCACCCGTTCCCACCAGGAGCGGTGCCTTGTGGGCAAGAGTAGAGGAGTGGACCGTGATCGTATACCCTTTCATTGACGGAGATACAAGCTGGACGGGGATGACGAATGAGCAGTGGAATGAGGTAGGAACCATTTTCCAGCAGATTCACCAGGTCATGCTGCCGCCAGAGGGCTTTGAGTCACTGCGAAAGGAGACCTTTGATCCGACCGAGTACACACGTTGGGTACGTTCCTTTGAGACCCACCATCTGCATTCGCAACGCGATGGAAGTGAATCTTCGCGCGCTCTTCGCGCCGACTGGCTGGCGCATCAGTCCACGATTCACACGGCAGTAGCCTCCCTGGAAAAGCTGGCAGAGGGGCTCCAGTCGCGCACATTGCCATACGTCATCTCTCACGCGGATCTGCATCCAGCCAATCTGCTCCGTGACCATGCTGGTCACGTATTTGTGATCGATTGGGATGAGGTGATGCTGGCTCCCAAAGAGCGTGATTTCATTTTTATCCGGGAACCACATGCCGATGCATTTTTTCAAGGATACGGACAGAGGGAGATTGATTGGATAGCATTGACCTATTACCTCTGGGAACGGGTTGTTCAAGATGTGATCGAGGATGCCCGAAACGTGTGTTTCAGGGACGATTGGGCGGAAGAAACCAGGGCTGATGCCGCCCAGTTGTTTCATGAGTACTTGTCTGAAGGGAGCACCATCGATGCCGCCTCTGCCGCAGCGGCCCAACTCCCAAGAGATCTTACTATTCACACCAGGGATATCCCTTGAGTGAGCCGAGAACTGGTGGAAATCAATACCCGTCACCCCTGCGCGCAAGCTCCATGATGACCTCGTAAATCAACTGTGGCAGCGTGCCGAACGAGTAGGACATCAGCACGCGCTCGCCAGCCTGGTGCGCGCCTTTTCCATAGGGACCCAGGTTGACGACGGGCAGGTTGAGCGCCCGCATGGCTTGCAGGGGCAGTGCATAGGAGCCTGGGCGCGCCTCTGCGCCGGTCTCACGCCAGGTGGGAAGATTGGCGATCAACGCCTCCGTTTCGATGCCCGGATCAAGCCGCAGGTAACTCATGTCAGAGATCAAGGGAAAATATTCCTGGACAACAAGTTGTAACTCAGGATGCGACCGCGCCAAACTATGCATCGTCTCGTGCAAAAGGCAGTCTGTCGCGGACACGTGCGGGATAAAGGGCGGCGAATAGAAAAGGACGACAGCCGGGCCTTGCCTGCCACTCAACGTCCAAAGGTGCCGCGCGAGGTATAGGCAGCGCCCGCGCGAATCGATGCCGCCGGGCATGCGCTCCCACGCGGCGGAAAGCTCGTCTGACAGGCGTTGCTCGCCTAGACGCTGCATGAGTTCATGGTAGAGTTCGGCATAGGTCATTACGACACCAGAACGCGGCCCTCGGCGTTTCACCTGGGCAAAAGGGGCGCGCCTCGCGTTCCAGTGCTGCTCCTCGTCATCCACGCGCAGCAGAGCACGCTCCAGGGCAGACTTTGCGTACTGGCGCAGCGCGTCGAGCAATTGCGCGGGCGTTGTCGAGAAGGTGAGGACGTTCAGATAGAAATAAGCAGCGAAGGGCAATTGAACGTCGTAGCCGGTCTTCAGATCGGTGGCCTTCAAGGTGACGGGCGGCGGCGTCTGCTGACCGCGCACCATGTCGTACAGGTTGGCGTTCATGCTGAGGTCGCGCACCAGTTCAGCCGCCAGCAGGTTCGCATCGAGGCCGTCGAACGGGTCGCCCACGTGCGAGGGTAGTCCGACAACGAAAAAGGTGGGCAGCAGCTTCCCGATTGAGCCGGTATACACGTAGCGATGCGGGTCGCCGGGATAGAGCGCAGTTGTGTAGTCGGTGTTAATGGCTCCAAGATACTCCAGGCCGTACTGCTCGCGCAATTGCAACAGGAAACGCACGGCTTGCAGCGCGCCCGCCGATTCGTTCTCTTCGTCGGGAGTCGCCAGAAAAACCACCGAGAGGTCCAGCGTCCCGTCGCGCGCCAGGGTCGCCAGGTGGCGCATCACCGCGATATTGGCCGCCACACCGCTTTTCATGTCGGCACTACCTCGTCCGAACATCCAATCACCAGGGTGCGCCGCGAGGTCTTCCGCCAGCCCCGGAGCAATGTCAGCCAGCTCATCCTGGCGGGCTGCCAGCGCCAGCGGATCGAGCGCGTGTGGCTCAAGCGCGCCGTAGTCGCCGGTATCGACAGTGTCGATATGCCCAAGCAGGACGATCGTCTGCGGGTGTTTGCCGCGCAGAAAAGCGTAGGCGTTGCTGCGCCCAACAGCGTCACCTACAAGCGGATCCAGGCCAATCTCTGCATACGTCGCGCCCAGGTCATCTTCGCTGAGCAGGCGCAGCACCTCCTCCGCGACCTCGATTTCTCCCCGGCCAGGGCTGGCGCTGCGCACCTGCACCAGCCTGGTCGTAAGGTGTTTGACGAGCGAGTACCAATCACGGGATTCGTGCATACGCATGGATATTCTTCCGTTAGCCTTTCTTTCGTTATCTTCGCAATGCCTCTATTTTATCAGATAAGCTGGGCTGGACATGCTATATCAGGAAACATATAATGACCGAAGTATTCCACGATTCAACGGTGAAGAGAGGAAAGGGACGATATGAACATTCACTATATCGGCGTACCGCTCGATCTGGGCGCGGGCAGACACGGAGCCGATCTGGGGCCGAACGCCATCCGTTACGCGGGTATGGGTCTGCATCCTTCCATTGATGAGCAACTGCGCAAGCTCGGCCATCCCCTGACCGACGAAGGGAACCTGGCGGTGCCTGCGGCAAAGATCAAGCAGGTGCGTATCGCCGATGAGCGATTGAGGAATTGCGAAACAATTGCGGATGTCTGCGAAAACCTGGCAGCCACGGTTGAACGATGCTGCGGACCGAACGATTTTCCACTGGTGATCGGCGGCGACCACAGCCTGACGCTGGGATCAATCACAGGCGTGGTGAGGGCGCGCGGCCCCGTTGGGGTGATCTGGGTCGACGCGCATGCCGACTTCAACACCGACGAAACGACGCCCAGTGGCAATATTCACGGCATGTCACTCGCGGCGCTGGTAGGGATTGGTAATCAGCAGCTCGTGCAGATGGGTGGCTTCGCCCCCAAGGTCGATCCAACGCGCGTCGTCATCATCGGCTCGCGCGACCTCGATCCCGGCGAAAAGGCGTTCCTGCGCGAAGTGGGTGTGCATGTCTTCACGATGAAGGAGATTGACCGGCTGGGCATGGCCGCCATCATGGAGCAGGCCATCGATCTCGCCACCGCTGGCGTGAACGGGCTGCACATCAGCTTCGACATCGACGCGGTTGACCCCAAAGACGCCCCCGGCACGGGTACCAAAGTTCCTGGCGGTCTGACCTACCGCGAGGCGCACCTGTCGCTGGAACTGATCGCCGATTCGGGCAAAATGACCTCGCTGGACATCGTCGAGGTCAACCCAACCCTCGACTTCGAGAACCGCACGGCTATGCTCGCTGCCGAACTGATCCTGAGCGCTTTCGGCAAGCGTATCTTCTAGATTCGCTCCAATGGAATGAAGCCCATCAGCCGCAAGGCGTTGTCCATCGTCTGGACAGTGGCCTGCACCAGCCGGACGCGGAAGGCTTTCACCAGCTCGTCTGTTTCGCGCAGGATGGGCGGCGTGTGCTCGTAGAAGTCGCTGAAGTGCGAAGCCAGGTCGAAGGTGTACGACGCCAGCATGTTTGGCGCAAGTTGCCGCGCGGCTTCTTCCAGCGTGCGCGGGTAGGCATCGACCTGGCGCAGCAGTTCCCATTCGCTCTGATCGAGTTGCTCCGGCGCAGCTACATGGTTTTCGGGCAAGGTGTAGCCAGACTCGTCCAACTTGCGCAAGATGCTGTTGGCGCGAGCGTAGGCGTATTGCAGGTAGACACCCGTATCGCCGTTGGCACGCAGCGCCTCGTCAATATCCAGGGCGATCATCTGCTGCGGGTTGAAGCGAATCATGAAGTAGCGGATAGCCGAGGCCGCCAGAATCGCCGCGGTCTCGACGGCCAGGTCTGGCCGGGACTCCTGCATCTTCGCCATGGCCGCGTTGATGAGATCATCGGCCTTGACCTCGATGCCCTTGCGACCGGACATGGCATACGACTCGTGCCCATCAGAGGTATCGACGCCCAGGCTGGCCGCCGTCGAAGCCGAAAGCGCCACGACCTCGTATGAGAAGTGCGTGGAATGGGCAGCCTGCTCAACATAGCCCAGGCGGCGCAGACTCTCATACACCACTTGCTGCGGATACGCCTGGCGAGCATCAATCACGTTGATGGCGCGCCTGGCATGGCCGAAACGCTTAGAATCGGCTTCGGGTGCATCCACAGCATCCGACTGCGCCGGTCGCATCGACCAGAGCAACCGCCCGTCGTGCTGGAGTCCCCACTGAACGAAGTGGAACCGCACGTCGAGATCGTCGGCCAGCCCGAACTTCCACAGTTGATAGGCGATGTCCTTGCCCACATAGGTAGCCGTGCCGTCGCTCTTGACCAGAATCTTGTCGCTGGTGCGGTCGCCCTCCTCGGTCTGCACCTCGCCATCGCCAAAGGGCAGCACCCAGCAGCCAGCAGCCGGGCCGCTTTCGGGATGCTCCAGCAGGCCCTGGTCGCGTAGCATCTCGAAGGTGTGTCGCCATAGCCCGGCGGCGAGAATGGCCGATTCCCAGGTCAGCAGGTCATACGAGATGTTGAGACGCGCCATCGTCGCCAGGTGCGCCTGCACGATCTTACGCGAGAGATCGGCAGCCATTTCCGCGTAGGGCGGCTCTCCATGCTCAACGACGCGCAAGATCTGCTTGCGCCGTTCGAGCAGTTCCGGTTGCTCATCGTAGGCTTTACCGACCGCGACATACAGCCGGGAACAGTAGTAGTCGAATGGCTCATCCGGCAGGCGATCGCTGCCACCCGGCACGTCCAGCAAATCCTCGCGCAGCAGGTCGAAGGCCACCACCACATCCGCCACCTGCACGCCCGTATCATCGATATAATTCTCCGCCTCTACAGTGAACCCCTGCGAGCGCAGCAGGCGCACGAGGGCATCGCCCAGGCACGCGTTGCGCAGGTGTCCCACGTGGGCTGCCTTATTGCTGTTGATGTTGGTATGCTCGACGATCACCTTCGTCGCTGCCCCAACATCGCTCTGCCCGAAATCAGCGCCTTCGTCGCGCACGCGCTCTATGATGGCGCGCCCGGTGACGGGTCGATCCAGCAGAAAGTTGAGATAGCCAGGAGGAGTGACGGTAATTTCAGCGATGGCGGGCGTATCCATCGTTGAGAGGATTTCTACCATGCCTTTTGCAATTACCATCGGCGGGCGTCCGAGCTTATCTTTGCCCGCCCACTTCATGAGTGGGACGGAATAGTCGCCAAAGCTGGCCTGCGCCGAGAAGCGCAGGTCGATGGGAAGCTGCTCGATATCAATCGCGATCTGTTCCTGCGCGAGATAGGAAGCGGTGGCCTGTTCAACAAGCGAGACGAGATAATCGCGAAGGTCTCCAGGCATTGTGTTCATAGTTTCCTGTTCCTGGCTGGTAATGGACATTCTTCCTCCCCTCAACTCACATGACGAGCGAGTATAGATAGCATTGCGCTCAGATGATTGCGGGAACACTATAACCTATCGTAAGGAGGTGGTCAAGTTTTCGCTATCAAATACCAGGGTTAGTGCGAGGAAGGCCAGGGCGATGTCAAGCATTGCCCTGGCCTTCCTCGCACTAACCCCTCTATCAACTACCCAGTTGTGATCGTGCCATCGGCGTTGACGCGAATCGGCACGGCGGGTAATGAGCCACCGCCGGGGCCTGATAAATGGCTTCCGGAAGCTGGATCGAAGATGGCTCCGTGCGCAGGGCAAACGATCTGTTGCTGGCCGCCACTGTAGTTGACGGGTACGCCGGCGTGCGTGCAGGCTCTCTCGCAGGCAAAAAAATTGCCATTCGGCAGGTGAATGAGGAGACTACTCTGTCCATCTGCCGGATTGGTAAAGGTGACCGCGGAATTGGTGGCCATGCTGGTCGAGCCGATGACAGTGCCGGTGTGCGAAGGTGTGGGCGATGGAGTCGGCGGAGGCGCTGTCGGCTTAGGAGTTGGTTGGCTTGTCGGCTGGCCCGTTGGCTGACCTGTTGGTTGCTGGGTCGGCTGCTGAGTGGCCCCTGGAGTTGGCGAAGACTGCGCAGTCTTCGTCGGTGACGATTTGGCTCCCGGCGTCTTCGTGGGAGCGGATGACTTGGTCGGCGCGCCGGTTGCCCCGGTCGTGGGCGCGCTGCTCTGCGTGCCGGTGCCGGTGGTCGAAGTGTAGGTTGAAGTTCCGGAGAGCGCCTGCGTTCCCTTCAAGCTTTGTACAAATTTCTCGAAGCTAATACCACCCGCCACAAATACACCGGCCACGGCTGCACCCGTCGCAATCAAACAAATCGCCTGGCGGCGATCTTCCCTGACCGGCTTGCGGCCAGTCGAAAGGCGCACGGCCTTGCGCTGCGGTCGGCGCGCAAACGTTCCAGGCTCAGGTGTCGCCTCCTTCTCCGAGGATGCCGACCACCAGGCAAAGGGATCAATACCGGCAATGGACTCGAAGCGACTCCTGAAAGAGTTCACGCCGCCTGGATGTGTAGGAGGCGGAGGCGCAGCACGTTCGGATTGCATGGTGGCATCGGTGACGCGCGCCTGTTGGGTGGATGCAGCCTGACGGGCAATGGCCTCGGTTGGGGCGCTAGGAGAAACGCTGGGGATCTGCCCGGTCATGATCGGCGGCTTCAATTGCCACTTTCCGGTCATAGACACATCTTCCTCGAACCAGTTGACTGTGGGCGGCATCGTCAGTTGTGCTTCCTGGAGAGCGGGCTGTGCCGAAGAAGATTTAACGCGCGGCGTGGCATCGAGCATACGCAGCACGCGCTCGAATGCCTTCGCCAACTCACCAGCTTGTCGATAGCGAGTGGATGGGTCGCGTGCCAGCGCCTTCCCGATCACCAGATCGAAGCCTTCGGGAATATCAGGAGAAAAAGCATGCAGCAATGGAACGGGCTGCTGCACGCGCTGGAGTGCTGTTTCGAGGGGGGTCGTACCATGAAAAGGCGGCGTGCCGCTCAGCAACTCAAACAACATGACGCCCAGCGCGTAGATATCGGAACTGGCTCCTACGCCTGCACCTTGCACGCACTCCGGGGAGATGTAGTCGGGGCTGCCCAAAAACGCGCCGGAGGCATTCAGCAAATGTGACTGGGATTGTCCTGCTTGACGCTGCCCATGTGTATCAAGCATGGTCTTGAGGCCAAAACCAGCGATTTGCACAGTAAGTTCGCTGCCCACCAGCACGTTTGAAAGCCCCAGCAGTCCATGCGTTACTCCGTTGGTATGCGCGTAATCCAGTCCATCAGCCAGTTGTTTGAGGATAGGCAACGCCTGCTCAGGAGTCAGGCGACCTTGCTGCTTAAGCAGTTGAGCCATCGATGCGCCCCTGGCGAAGGCGGTCACAAGGTAGGGATACTCGTCCTGTTCGCCAAAATCATACGTTGGTAGTATATGTGGATGCTGGAGCCTGACAAGGGTCGCCCCCTCATGTATGAAGCGGCTGATGAGTTGCTTGCGTTCCTGCGTTGAGATTGACTGTGGCAGAAGAAAGACCGTCAATAAAACCACATCACCCAGTCTGCTGTGCCGGGCAAGATACACGGCGCTGAGCTGTCCCTGGCCCAGGAGTCGCTCAACCAGGTAATTCCCCAGTCTCCTACCTACAAGCTGATCTATCTGCTCTATTTGCATAACCATTCTATTTTCTTCCTCCAATGCGAATATTTCGAGTAGAAGTCTTTACTCGTCCCTCACATTGGGCAGTGTACAGAGATGTATCAATATACGTCAATCATGTTTGCTCACGATAGGACTAGTTGGCAGATGGTATCTGACCGATCTCAACCAAAACTATGCTAGATTCGGCCTATCAACGGGATTGACGACTTATACATACCCATTCCACCTCATCATATTGATATGATAATCTATGTGTTCGAATGCATCACAAATTCGGCGCAAGCTAGTACTTGAGTACCGTTTTAATACAGTGATAGGCGTTGATACGGTACCCTACTACAGGTGATGAACTACTAGATTGAACGCGTCATCGCCTGAAATCAGACACAACGCTCCACGAGTAGCGATGACCAGTGAGCACAACTCTGGAAATACGGGGAATGCATGGGACAAACACAGACGTATGTAATTATAGGTAATGGTATCGCGGGTATCACGGCTGCCGAAACGCTCCGCGCCGGGGATGGCTCGTGTAAAATTATAATTATTGCCGACGATCCTTTTCCAGCCTACTACCGGCCCGCGCTCAAGGATTACCTCGGCGGAGTGCTGGAGGAAAAGAAGCTGTGGGCGCGCCCTTCGTCGTTTTACGCAGAGCAGGGCATCAGGTTTGTACATGGGCGAGTCATGGGCATTCATGCCGGACAACATTTCGTGCAGCTACATAACGGGAAGCGCGTCGGCTACGATCGCCTGCTGCTGGCAAATGGGGCGCGACCGCGCACGCTGAGCTGTCCCGGCCTCAACCTACAAGGCGTTTCGACGCTGCGCACAGTGGCAGATTACCAGCAAATTTTGCAGAGGCTCAAGTATGTATCGCGCGTGCTTATCACCGGCAGCGGCACGCTGGCGCTGGAAAGCGCGGAGATACTGCGGCACCGCGACTACGAAATCACTCACCTGATACGCGGCCAGGCCCTCTGGTCGGAGGTGCTCGACCCCATTGCATCGGACATGGTCTTGGAAGAGGAACGACGTATGGGGATCGATGCGCGCACTGGCCAGGAGATCGCTGAGGTCGTAGGAAAAAACGGGCAGGTGACGCACGTCATCACGACGACCGGCGAGCGCATCGCTTGCGAGACAGTGTTGATCGCCATCGGCATCGATCCCCTGATCGATTTTATAAAAGGCAGCGGCATCTCCTGCGGGCGCGGCGTGCAGGTCGATAACGGGATGCGCACCAGCGACCCCGACATCTACGCTGCCGGGGATGTGATCGAGTCGAGAGACCCACACACTGGCCGCACGCGCGTGCTGGGCCAATGGATGCCCGCCATCCAGCAGGCGCAGGTGGCGGCCTACAATATGCTAGGGCTGCTCCCGCCGCAGCACCCGTTTTATCCCGGCCCGCGGCGCGAAGAGAGCGCCGCCTGGATGAACTATTACAATGCCACGCTGCTCTGCGGGCTAGATTTCGTCTCCATCGGGCTGACGAATATGCCATCCTCGCCCGGTTACACACAGGTTGTGGCCGATCCAGAGCCGCGTAGTTATCGAAAAATTATCCTGAAACACGGGGTCATCGCGGGCGCGCTGCTGCTCGGCAATCGCAAGCACGCGCTGGCCTTCAAGCGCGCCATCGATGCGCGCGTCTCCCTGGCTCCCATCTCGCGGCAGGTCTTCGCCGCCGATTTCGACCTGGATGGCTGGCTCGATGAACAGCAGATTCCCGCTCCCGTTCTCAACATCCAGAAATCGGCTTCGACGGCACGCGCTGAGGCTTTGTTCGAGATTGCCACGCTATCAGGCGAGGAATACAGCAGCGCTCTGGCCGAAAATGCAGATGCCGTGCTAGTCCCCATCGCGCATCCCAAGGTGCAGGTCGATGTGGCTGAAACGCCGGTTTCCCAGCGGACACAAAGTATGTCGCTTGGCCGGCAACAGGACATGTCACTGAGAATCGAGCATGGCTCCATCTCTCGCTTGCACGCCGAGATCAGCTTCATTAATGGCTCCTATATACTACGCGATAAGGGGAGTTCCAACGGAACCTTCGTCAACGGTGCGCAACTGGCACGCGAGGAGGCGCGCCAGCTTCGCAATCATGATCGCGTGCGATTGGGTGACGTGCAATTTCGCTTCGAGCTGCGCCCGCGCGGGCAGATCACGCCACAGCCGGTGCGGGTTGCCGTGCGGGAGAAGAACACGCCGCCCGTTGCAGGTATAGCACACCGGCGCACGGTACGCGAGCTAGGCGAGGAGCGCGTGCGCTTCGAGATCGACATGTGCATCGGATGCAATCGCTGCATGGAAGCCTGCCCAGTGCCGATGTCGTCGTTGGTGACGATTGCCGATCTCAACACGGCGAACGTCACCGAGTCCGTCGCGCCGTCGGTGGCACGCTTCACGCACGAATGCATCATGTGCGGCTCGTGCGTACCCGTGTGCCCGGTCGATAATCACCGCGACCTGCTGATGCTCTCGCTGAAAGAGCGGCTGGGCGTCTCGTGGAAGAAGAAGCCGGATATGCACCGCGTGCAGCAGGTAATCGACCGGCTGCCCGCGGGCTGGACGCCACAGATGCTGATCGCTCGCCTGCGCGAACAGGCTATCTTGCGAAACGTCGAGCAGGTGCCGGATACCTACCTGCTGCACATACTCGCGGCCTCCGAACTGGCAGTCGTTATGCCCGGCAAAACGCTGCTGCGTGAAGGCGAATACGGGCGCGACCTGTACTTGATAGTAGAAGGCCGCCTGGAACTTACGGCCAGCAATATCGAGGGGAACGCGCTGCCGGTGGCGATTCTGCGACGCGGCGAGTATGCGGGCGAGGATGGGATGCTTACCGGCCTGCCCTACAAGGCTACCGCGTACGCACAGGCACCCGCGATGGTGCTGCGCGTGCCAGAGCAGGTCATGCAGCGCCTGATGGAGCTCGTGCCGGGCGTGCGCAGCCATTTCGAGCAGTACAATGCCGCTCGCTCGCTGCGCTCCATCCTGAAGCGCCTGGCGTTATTCCAGGGCGTGGCTGACCGCGACATCCAGGAACTGATTCGCCGCATGCCAATTAAGGAATACGACCGCGACGAGCGTCTCTTTGCGGAGGACGCGCTAGACGGCAAACCAGCGCGCGAGACGCTGCACATCCTGCTCGAGGGCTTCGTCAAGGTTGCACGGCATACCGCGGTGGGTACGGGTCAGCAGAAGGGGGACGAGCGCATCATCGCCTATCGACAAAGCGGCGATTACTTCGCAGGAGGGCTGGACTTGCTGGGCGACGGCCAGGCCGTGACGGTAACGACCATCAATCGCTGCCGCGTGGCAGAAGCGCCGCGCGATGCCCTGCTCGCCCTCTTCCGGGAGTATCCAGAAGTCAACCAGCGTTTCTCTTTGCGCCTGCGTGAGTATGTGGAAACAGCCGCCGCGGCCCAGGGTTACGCGCTCGTGGGTGGCCCACTGGCGCGCTACGCTCCTGAAAGTAGCTCCGTAGATCCCGATGTGCAGGACGGCCTGCACTCGCTGGTGACCGATGGCGTGGTCGAGGGAACCGAGGTACTGGTAATCGACCTGGACAAGTGCATTCACTGCGACGAGTGCGAAGAGGCATGCGCGCGGCGGCACGGGCATTCGCGTATGAACCGCAAGGGCATGGTGGTCGGTAATATCAGCATCGCCACAGCCTGCCGCCAGTGCCAGGATCCCGTTTGTATGCTATGCAGCCGGGCGGGCATCGCGCGTCATCCCAACGGCGAAGTCTACATCACGGAGAGCTGTATCGGCTGCGGCATCTGCGCCGAACGCTGCCCCTACGGCGCAATCTCGATTGTGCAGATAGAGGACGGACCGGCTCAGCCCCTCGCCCTTGAACGCTTCCGCGATTTCTTCACGAAAGGGGCAGGACGCGAACGGGCGCTCAAATCGCTGCCCATGGTGAAGGTGGAACAGGTGGGAAGCTACACCGCGCCCGGGCCGATGGATGTCTACGCCCCACGGCACGGCTTCGACGAACTGCGCAAGAAGGTCGCCATCAAGTGCGATCTATGCGCCGGATATGGCGACCAGGCGTGCGTACAGGCGTGCCCGACGGGCGCGGCGGTACGCATCTCGCCGGTGACATTTTTCGGCTCAACAGAAGAGATTTTACGACGACGGGTTCGTTAAGGAGATATAAAGGGAACATACATGGCACTGGTTCGCAAATCATCGATAGAATTAAAGGCTCAGCGCGGGGTGCAAGGAGTGCGTGGAGTGCAGGGAGTGCGGCGTATCTGGAAGACGCCCGGCTCGAAATACAACTGGCTCTACCTGGCGCTCTCCGTCATCGTCCTGGGGTGGGTCTACGTCTTCTTCCGCGTCGCGCTGGCGACGCAGCCCTATCCCGGGCCATACAACGAACCGTTCCGCGCTTTTGGCATCGTCTCATTCGCGCTGGTGATCCTCGTCGCGGCCTACACACTGCGCCGACGCTTCGTGCGAGCGCTGCCAGGACGCGTGCAGAACTGGCTCTGGCTGCACGTCTGGCTTGGCATCATCAGCATAGTAATCGCATTCATGCACGACAACTTCCAGAACGTGACGCACGATTTCTCGTTCCTGTCAACACGTTTCACCGAGTACGGCTACGGCACGACTGCTATGTACAGCCTGTTTGTGCTGGTGCTGACAGGCGTTGTGGGCCGCTTGCTCGACATCTGGCAGGCGCGCGTGATCGCGCGCGAGGCGGATACAAACGGCGTAGGCATCTCGCGCTCGGTGGAAGACCGCCTGCGCGAACTCTCGTTGACGGTCGGCAGAATGCGCGCAGGAAAGTCCGAGCAGTTCAAACTATACTGCGAGGAGGCGCTGAAGAAGGGCCGGATGCCCTACCACGTGCCGATGCTCTCACCTCGCGAGGTTGAAGATTTCCAGCGCACGCGCGACATCCTGGGCGAGTTCACCCGTCTATCACACTCGCTGCGCCGCCAGCAGCGCGCCCGCCTCATCATCCGCACCTGGCGCTACATCCACATCCCGCTGGCCTGTCTCGCCTTTTACTTCATCGCGTATCACAGTATCTACGAACTCTACAAGATGATCGTACTGCATTATTAGCTTTTCAAGCTCTGTGAACCACTCATCGGAAAAAACCTCCTCGTTACTTTCCGGCTAATTGAGCAACCACAGGAGCAAAGTTCTCCATCTGTGTTGCCTGGATCTGAAGGTAAGAGAAGCCATAGCGATCCCGCTGCTCAAGCAGGTGGGCGACCGCTTGCCCGGTACTCAGTGGTCTCCTGGCAACAAACCACCCTCCTTGCTGGGTGGAGAGAGGCGTTCCAGCGTCGGTGATTTCCAGGTCGTAGATCGTCTGACACAGTTCCAGGTCCGCGAAGCGTGCGCCAGCAGCTTCTTTGATCCAGGCAATCTTTTGCTCCAACGTGGCGTCTGTTGGATCTGCGCCTTGTGCGGAAATTTTTGAGCCAATGGCAATCATATCAGCTTCCCTGGCTGCTAGCTTGAGCATCTTTTCACCCGCGCCAGCCACGAGAATGGGCATATGCGGCTTCTGGGCCGGTTTGATGTTTCCTTTCAAACCGGTAATCGTGTAGTGCTTTCCGCTGAAATTGACCGTATCTTCTGTGAAAAGCTGCTTCATCACCTGAATGGTTTCCTCAAGATTACTAACGCGGGCGCCCGCGCCGGCAAACGGAATACCCATCTGTTCAAACTCGCCTGGCGAGACGCCAGACCCCAGGCCAAGTTCAAAGCGGCCGTCGGTCAGCAGATCGAGCGTGGCGGCTTCCCTGGCGAGGAGCACAGGATGCCGGTATCCATTACAGAACACATAGCTACCAACGCGCAGCGTCGTGGTGGCCGAGGCAGCAACAGCTAATGCCGGCATGGGAGCCAGGATTCCTACGCTCGTGCGATCGGGGATTAATAAAGTTGAGTAGCCAAGTTCCTCGGCCCGGCGAGCAATGCCGACCCAGGCTGCGCGCGAGGGAGCATAGCCTGCGGTGACGCCAAAACGAAATGGTCGAGTCATGGATGTGCTTTCCTTTCGATTGACTGTGCTTTACAGGAGCCTATGTATAGCATATACAGTTTATCACCAGTTCGGCTCCAAAATCGGTCTGCTGGTTTTCAGTCGCTACTGGAACGCGGACCAGCTTGTGATGCGCAAGCTGCGCGCCCTAGCGGCTCTCGACCCGAACTTCGAGTAGGTGATACGGACAAGGGACGAATGGAGGCGGCGCGGAGTAGGCGTGATTACGGGGAGGCTCGTCGAGCAGCACGCCCTCTCTCCTGGCAAGACGCTCGACGAGACTATCGATATGCTTTTTACATTGAGCAGCTTCGAGTCCTTTGATACACTGGCAAGTTCCACGCGCAGTATGGAGGAGGTTGCCCCTCTTGTCTACCAGCTTGCATGCGCGGCACTCGCTCTCAACAACGAGGCGGGTGACCGCGAGGGTCGCCAGCACAAAAGCTAGAAGTACGCGGGCGCGAACGACAGCCGACCGACGATGATGACGGCCGCCAGGAGCAGCAGGACGACGTTCATGCCGATATTCGAGTTCTCATGACGGCTGGCGTGGTAGCCTGCCGCAGCCAGCATGACGATGGCCAGGCCACCGGCGGCTGCAATTGTCAGCCACGAAGCGATGCCGGTGATGGCGGGCACGATCAAGCCAATTGCGCCGAGAATTTCCGCGGCCCCAATGAAGCGCACCAGCGCGGCAGGCGTTGCTTTCACCCAGGCCATGTTCTTCTCAAGATTGGCTTTCGGCATAAAGGCTTTCATGAAGCCTGCCATGAGAAACGCCAACGCCAGTAACCCCTGGATCACCCAAAGGACGATGTTCATACTCTAAATTCCTCCAATTTTCTCTGAATTTTTATGTAAACAGCAACTGTTGCTTTATCAGTAGGATATACTGTTGTTTATAATACTACTGTAGGTTTAATGAGCAATCAACAGGCAAAACTGCGCTTTTGTTGGTTAGGCAACAAATCTGAAAGATTGTTGGAAAAGTTCATTTCGAGAAGCAAATAAGGACATTCACTGTATGACTACGCAGGTAAAAAGTATCGATCCGCGTGTCAAGCGCACGAGACAGCTCTTACAGCAGGCCATGATAGAGCTTATGCAGGAGCAAAGCATTTCGTCCATCAGCATTCAGGATATTACAGATCTGGCAACGGTCAACCGCGCCACATTCTATGCTCACTTCGAAGACAAATACGCCCTGATGGATGCGCTTCTGCGCGAGCAGTTTCAAATGCAAGTGATAAGCAAGCTGCCAGCAGGGGCAGGATGGGGCAAGCAGTCCCTACGCGCGCTTATCCAGGGCGTATTCGATTTTCTGGAGGAATTTCACTCGCATTGTTCACCAGCCCCGTCTGCCGCAAATGCACAACTTGAACCTCAGTTCGAGCGCGCTATCCAGCAAGAAATATACACTATCCTTTTGGTTTGGCTGAAACCCGCTCCCAGGCAAGGAACGGGACAGCGTGGTTCGGCGGAGACGATGGCCTCCCTAATGAGTTGGGCCATTTTTGGGACGGCTGCCAGCTGGAGCCGCGGAGAGCAAAAGTCCTCGGCTGAAGAGATGACGAACCAGATAGTCCAACTGCTGGCAGAAGGAGTGGCGGGAAATAGCGTAGGGTTTGTGTAATCCACCTTGTATATCCTTGCTTGCGAAACACATCTGGATATGGTATCATTACTTTCAGTCAATTCGACACATGCTGACCCGCGTTGAGCGAACAGAGTACGAGGCAGGCAGCCGACAGCGATCCGATACAGAGTGGAAGGTCGGAATGGATATGTCGCCTCGGAACGACTTCGTGAGCGGCTGACCGAAGAAAGTCACGCGCATATCTGAGCGTGGCAAGTAGGAACAGGTGGGTGGTTCCCACGCAGGAAACAACCGGAAAAGAGTGGCCTTTCCAGCCTCGATGCGTATTCGAGGTTGACCGAAAGGCAAACAGGGTGGCACCACGGGAGCCGTATTTCGCTCTCGTCCCTTCTTCAATGTCCGGGAAGGGTCGGGAGTTTTTTCTTGCCCTCTTCGTAGGCGGCGCAGGTGTCCCTACCCTTCCCTGTACCGTTCCCGATCTAGTAGTCTGATCGGGAAACAGTGAAGGAGACACACAAACATGGCAATCGACAGCCAGGCCAACACGCCGCAAACCACACAAAGCTCGCAAAGCACACAGACCGCCGTCCCCAGTAGCGCGATCGATCTCGCAGTGCAAAAAATTGAGTCGGTCGATGTCCCACAGGGCAAACACATCGCCCTGGCCTTCTCCGGTGGACTTGACTCGTCCCTATGCGTCAAGCTTTCGCAGTCGAAGTATCACGCCCGCGCCATCACAGCCATCACCGTTGACGTTGGGCAGGGCGAGGAAGAGATGACGCAAAGCGTCGAGCGCGCCAAGCAGCTTGGCATCAATCCCATCGTGATCGACGCCAAAGCCGAGTTCACCGATCAGTGGCTTACCAAAGCCATCCAGGCCAACTCCGACTACAACGGCTATCCCGTCTCGACCTCCATGACACGCCAGTTGATCGCTGGGAAGGTCGCCAAAAAGCCCTCGAACTGGGGGCAGACGCGCTGATGGAAGGCTCGACCGGCAAGGGCAACGACCAGTATCGTATGCACAATGTCTTCAGCCTCTTTGCGCCCGGCACGTCCATTTTTGTCCCCGTGCGCGACTTCGACCTGACGCGCGGCGAGGAGCAACTGCTGATGGAATACTATGGAGTACCGGTCGAAGAGCTGATTGCAGGCGGTGACGACAAGACGATGTGGTGCCGTTCCATCGCCAGCGGCGGCATCGACCTGACCACCGAGTTGCCCGACTCGATCTGGATGTGGCTCACGCCACCAGCGAAGGCTCCCGACAAACCCACCACCATTACCATAAGCTGGCACAACGGCTTGCCGGTCGCCCTGAACGGCGAGAAACTGCTGCTCGACGCGATTATCGAGCAGTTGAACGTTGTGGGCGGCGCGAACGGCATCGGTAAGATCGACCTCTTCGAGGACGGCATCATGGGGCTGAAATCGCGCGAAATCTACGAAGCTCCCGCCGCCACGATCCTTCTGAAGGTACACCGCGACCTGGAACAGTTCTGCCTGACGAAAGAAGAGATCCAGCTCAAACGCCAGATGGACGCGCACTGGTCCAGGATGGTCTACCATGGCGAGTGGTATCACCCGCTCAAAAATGCCATCGATGCCTTCATCGCCGCCACGCAGCACGTCGTTAACGGCGAATACACGGTTGACCTCTACAAGGGCAACATCGATATCGTCTCGCGTTCGTCGCCGAGCGGCCTCTTCTTCCCCGACGTGCGCTCGATCAAGGCGGCCAGTTTCAACCAGAAGGAGTCCGCGCCAGCCGCACACCTGCGCGGCATCCCTTACGAGTTGATCGCCCGCCGCGATAAAATGGCCGCCGAGTAAAATAGCCAGGGCGACCGCGAGGGTCGCCCGTACAATACACGCGATGATTCGTGAGACAACCCGTCTATTGTACGGGCGACCCTCGCGGTCGCCCTGGAAGGGAAGGGATATATGACCAAACTCTGGCAAAAAAGTTATCAATTGCACGAGCAGGTGGAACGCTACGAGGCAGCGCAGAACAGCGTGCTGGATGAACGCCTGATCCGCCACGACGTGTGGGGATCGCTGGCGCACATTGCTATGCTGCAAAAGATCGGCTTTCTGTCGGAGTCCGAGCACAGGGAATTGAAAGATTCCCTGTGCCACGTACTCGACATGGAGGCCGCGCACGAATTCAGCATCGCCCTCACAGATGAAGATGTGCATACGGGCATCGAAAACTACCTGTCATCGGTGGCAGGAACTGCCGGGAAGAAGATACACCTGGCGCGCTCGCGCAACGACCAGGTGCTCGTCGATATGCGCCTGTATGCCAAAGAGCAGTTGCACGAGGTAGCGCGCAAGCTGACCGACCTCGTGACCACACTGCTAGAATTTGCCGGCAAGCACAAAGACGTACCCATGCCCGGCTACACGCACATGCAGCGTGCTATGCTGTCTTCGGTCGGCCTGTGGGCATCCAGCTTCGCCGAGGCGCTGCTGGACGACGAGCAACTGCTCTCGACAGCCTATGCACTCAACAACCAGTCGCCGCTCGGCTCGGCTGCCGGCTACGGCGTGCCCATCCCCATCGACCGCGAATACTCGGCGCGCTTGATGGGCTTCGAGCGCGTGCAGCGCAACGTGATCTACGTGCAGAACAGCCGTGGCAAGATCGAGGCCGCCATCGTTCAATCCCTCGCGCAGATCATGCTCGATCTGAGCAAGATGGCTCAGGATATCCTGCTCTTTACCACCGTCGAGTACGGCTACTTCCAGGTGCCGCAGGAACTCTGCACGGGCAGCAGCATCATGCCGCAGAAGCGCAACCTGGGCGTGATGGAACTGGTACGTGCGCGCACCCAGACCATGCTGGCCTTGCAGCAGCAGATACTCGGCATCGTGACCGGCCTGCCCTCCGGCTATAACATGGATTACCAGGAAACCAAACGTCCATTTATGGAGGCGCTCGACCTCGTGCAGGACAGCCTGGGCATCTGCGCGCTGGTCGCAGGCTCGCTCGAAGTCAACACCGAGCGCCTGCTTAACGCCTGTACCTTCGAGCTGTTCGCAGCCGACCGCGCCTACGAACTGACCTCGACGGCCAATCTGCCGTTCCGCGACGCCTACCGCATCGTGGCCGCCGAAGTCACCGCGCAACTCGACCGCAAGCAGTCCTTCCCGGCAGAGAGCCAGGAGCAGCTCATTCAAAGACTCGCCGCGCGCAGCCACACCGGAGGTGCAGGCAACCTGGGCCTCGAAAGTCTTCAAGGGCAGGTCGAGGCTGTAGAACACAATTGGAAGGTGAAACAGGAACGATTCGAGTCCTCGATAGCGGCGCTGGTCGGCGCGTAAATTTCATACCCACAGATGGGTTTAACATTTCATCATACACAGAGGAGGATATACATCATGGCAACTGTTGTACTTGCTTATTCGGGCGGCCTGGATACGTCCGTCGCCATTCGCTGGATAAAAGAACACTATGACCTGGATGTGATTACGGTGACAATCGATGTGGGGAACGAGCGCGACCTGCCGGCCATCGCCGCGCGCGCGGAGCAGATCGGCGCGGTGAAAGCGATGGTAGTGGACGCGCGTGCCGATTTCGTGCGCTACTTCTTGTGGCCAGCGTTGCAGGCCGGGGCGGTCTACGAGGGCAGCTACCCACTGGCGACCGCGCTGGCCCGCCCATTAATCGCGCGCCTGCTGGTCGAGGTGGCGCGTCAGGAGGGAGCCGTCGCCGTGGCGCACGGCTGCACGGGCAAAGGCAACGACCAGGTACGTTTCGACGTGTCAATCAATACGCTCGCGCCCGACCTGAAGATCATCGCCCCGGTGCGCGAGTGGAGCATGACGCGCGACAACGAGATCGCCTACGCCGCCGAGCATGGCATCCCCATCACAGTCACAAATGCCAGCCCCTACTCGGTCGATCAAAACCTGTGGGGACGCAGCATCGAGTGCGGCATACTGGAAGATCCGTGGGAGGAGCCGCCCGCCGACGTGTACGCCTGGACGAACGATCCGTCATCGTCTCCCGCTGAAGCGAGCTACGCCGAAATCACCTTCGAGCATGGCATTCCGACCGCCCTCAACGGCGAAGAGTTGGAGGGTTTCGAGCTGATCGAATTGCTCAACAGGCAGGCCGGCAAGTACGGCATCGGGCGCATCGACTCCATCGAAAACCGGCTGGTCGGCATCAAGTCGCGTGAGATCTACGAAGCGCCTGCCGCTACCGTACTGCTGGCCGCGCACAAAGCGCTGGAGAGCCTGACGCTCAGCCGCGACCAGGCGCGCTTCAAAGAGATCGTGGCAGGCGAGTACGCGCGGCTGGTCTACAACGGGCAATGGTATAGCGCCCTGCACCAGGACCTGGCCGCTTACGTGCAGAGCACGCAGCGTTTCGTGAGCGGCACCGTGCGCATGAAGCTCTCGCCCGGCCACTGCGCCGTCGTCGGTCGCAAATCAGAGCATTCGCTCTACAATCACGGCCTGGCAACCTACGACAGCGGCGACCAGTTCGACCACAGCGCCGCACTCGGCTTCATCAAGCTGTGGGGCCTGCCGCTCACCACCCAGGCCCAGGCGCAACTGCTGCCCTCCATTGGTCTTGAGGGAAATTTGTTGGAAGGCGCGAAATAACCCGCCCGGCCCTACCCCCGGATACCCCTTGTGGGTATCCGGGGGCGGCGGGGTGGCCTTCCTGTCCTTACGACTAAATCTGCGCGCTGAGGCGTTTGGGGGCCGTCAAGCGGTAGCTATCCCTCACGAGGTCGGCGATTACCTCCCAATCAATATCGTTGTCGAGCCACGTGCCTACCCAGCCGTGATGGCCGACATAGGGCGGCACAAAGAACTGTTCAGGAGCAGCAACAACCAGTATTCCCTGCACGCCCTGCGGGGCTTTACACCAAAGCGAAGGGCGGCCATCCATAGGATGTTGCATGGCGAAAATCTTGTCGCGCACCTTGAACGACGGAGATCCCACGCCTCCCTGTTCCGTCGCTTCAGGAAAGGCCAGGCAGATAGCTCGCAACTGATCCAATACTTGCTCGTCCATACTCAACTGCTCACTTTCCTGTCACGCCAATGCACGCCAGCACGTCGGCCAGCAAGCCCTGCGCCGTCTCGATGCCGCCCGCGCCGGGACCGATGATCGTTACCGCCGAGAGCGTATCAGCCTCGATGGTGAGGGCGTTCATCGCGCCATCGACGCGCGCCAGGGGATCAGATAGCGGAAGAGCCACCGGTTGCACGCTGGCTTCGAGATCGGCTTGCTGCCCATCTTGACTGGCTTGCTGGCGCAGCGAGGCGATCAGTTTGATGCGCTCGCCCATATCGGAGGCAGCCTGTACTTGCTGCTGCGTGATAGTGGTGATGCCCTGGCGGTACACATCCTCAATCTTGAGCGGGCGCTGGAAGACCAGGGCGGCCAGGATCATCGTCTTCGCCACGGCATCGAAGCCTTCCACGTCGGCGGTCGGATCGGTTTCGGCGTATCCCTTCGCCTGGGCGTCGGCCAGCGCATCGGCGTAGCTCTGTCCTCTGGACATGGCGGTCAGAATATAATTCGTCGTACCGTTGAGGATGCCACGTACCGCTGTGATGTCCGACCCGGCCATGCCCTCGCGTATGGTGCTGAGGACGGGCGTACCCGCCATGACCGACGACTCCATGCGCAGAGAGACGCCATGCTCGCGTGCAAGCGCCAGGAGTTCACCGGCAGCCAGCGCGCCGGGACCCTTGTTGGCGGTGACGACGTGCATGTTTCTGACAAGAGCAGTACGTATGTGGCTCAAGGCGGGTTGCGCGTCACGCAGGTTGGTGGGCGATACTTCCACCAGCACATCCGCGTCGATGGTCAGCAGACCATCCAGGGCTGTTGGGTAGCGTTGAGCGCCAGGGTAGTCGGTAAGTGGGCGTTGCGATGTGGCAAGTTCCAGGAGTTTTGGCAGGTGTAGGCCCACTTCGTCATAAATGAGGCCATGCCGGGCATTGGCAACCCCCACAAGCCGCAGGTCTACGCTGTAGCGTTCTTGCAGGAATGCCTGTTTCCCGGCGAGGAGCCGCGCGAAGCCCTGGCCTACAACTCCGAACCCAACAAGGATGAGACGCGATGAATACATGCTCTACGCCCTTCTACGATGATGTATCTTGAGGATTGCAAAAATTGCCCTTGACAGGGCTTGCTGCTCTTAGGTATACTTAGTATCACATAATTCGAACTTTCACAAGAGAATATGCGCAGAGAAACTGCTCTCATCAAGAGAGGTGGAGGGAAACGGCCCTGTGAAGCCCGGCAACCCGCTTGCAATGTAGCAAATAGGGTGCCAATTCCGGCGGATATTAGATTCCGCAAGATGAGGGGAATAGGCGAAGTCGCTAAACCCCTGAGATGCAGGGGTTTTTTTATTGCCTTAAATCTTGCGCATTATCAGAACCAATATGATGAACTATGAGGAGAACGAGTAAACGCCACGGGCGGGTACAGAGAGCTGGCGAGGCTGAGAGGCCAGCACCGCACCAGCGTTGAAAATGATCTCCGAGTTGCGTGTTGAACGCCGTTACACGGCAAGTAGGTCGCGCCGGGCAGCCCCGATACAGGCTACAGAGTACACGCAAATGTACTCACAAAGGTTGGCGTCGTGAGGCGTCAACAAACCAGGGTGGTACCGCGAACACTATGGCCCTCGCCCCTGATCGGGAGAGGGTTTTTTTGTAATGATTTTCCGGTCGAGTCGAATAGAAAGGATCAAAGGGAGTGGCAATGGTGACATACATCGAACACACTGCTGTGACGAGTACGAGCGTCAACCCGCTGAAAAGTTTCACGTTCGACGCCCTGCTGATGCACATGGGCGGGCGTATCGGCTCGGTGACACTGGCATACGAGACGTGGGGCACACTGAACGAGACAGGCGACAACGCTGTGCTGATTACACACGCCCTGACCGGCAATACGCACGCGCACGACGCTGAACGTCCCGATGATACGAAGATCGCCTGGTGGAACCCACTCATCGGCCCAGGTCGCTTCTTCGACACATCACGCTACTTCGTGATCTGCTCGAACGTTCTGGGCGGATGCTACGGCAGCACGGGTCCGTCCTCGATCGATCCGCACACGGGCCGTCCTTACGCCATGAGCTTTCCGGTCGTCACGATTCAGGATATGGTGCAGGCGCAGCGCAGGTTGATCGATCACCTGGGCGTGCGCCAACTGGCGATGGTGGCGGGCGGCTCCATTGGGGGGCAGCAAGCTCTACAATGGGCCGTTGCCTACCCGGAGCTGGTACGCAAGCTGATCGTCGTTGCAGCCACCGGAGCGCTCACTGCGCAGGCCGTGGCGCTCAGCGAGGTGCAGCGCCAGGCTATTCTGCTCGACCCGCGCTGGCAGGGTGGCAACTACCTGCCCGGCCAGGGGCCTGACGCCGGACTCAGCATCGCGCGGATGCTGGCGATGATTACCTACCAGAGCGAAGAAGGAATGGAGCAGCGTTTTTCACGGCAACCTGCCCATCCTACACATTCTGGTACCAGACCTAACGCGCCCAGCGGGTACGGGGACTTAGGGACGCGCTTCGACGTGGAGAATTATCTCTACTACCAGGGCAACGCGCTGGTGAAGCGGTTCGACGCCAACAGCTACCTGTACATCAGCCGGGCGATGGATCTCTACGACGTGAGCGACGGCTATGCTTCGCTCGCAGCCGCGCTGCGTCGCGTCAGCAGCAAGGCATTGTTTATCGGTATCCGGTCGGACTTCCTCTTCCCTGCGGCACGTGTGCGCTGGCTTGCCGAGCAGGTGCAAGCCGTGGGAGGGGATGCGACCTATGTGGAACTGGATTCACCGCACGGTCATGATGCCTTCCTGAAGGAGTGGAAGCAGATGACCGATGCTTTGAATACAATAAGGGAGTAATAAGCACAATGGCACTCAACAGCAACAAGCAGTACGGATTTGAAACGCTTTCGCTTCACGCGGGGCAGGAAACGGCGGACAGCGCAACCAACGCACGTGCCGTTCCCATCTATCAGACGACCTCGTTCGTCTTCAACAGCCCGGAACACGCCGCCGACCTCTTCGGACTGCGGCAGTTCGGCAATATCTACACGCGCATCATGAACCCGACGCAAGATGCCTTCGAGCGGCGCATCGCGGCGCTGGAAGGCGGTGTCGGCGCGCTGGCGACTTCGTCAGGGCAGGCGGCTGAGACGCTCGCCATCCTCAACATCGCCGGGGCGGGCGACGAGATCGTCTCATCCGCCAGTCTCTACGGTGGAACCTACAACCTGTTCCACTACACGCTGCCAAAAATTGGAATCAATGTGCGCTTCTATGACAGCCGCGAGCCTGAGAGCCTGCGTAGCGTCATCAACGAGAGGACCAAAGCGGTCTTCGCCGAAACGCTGGGCAACCCGCGCCTGGATACACTCGATATCCGCGCAACCGCCGACATCGCGCACGAATACGGCCTGCCGCTCATCCTCGACAACACGCTGCCCACACCCTACCTGGTGCAGCCGTTCAAGCATGGCGCAGACATCGTGGTGCATTCCGCCACCAAGTTCATCGGCGGGCATGGCACATCCATCGGCGGCGTGATCGTAGATAGCGGCAACTTCGATTGGACGAGCGGGCGCTTCCCCGGATTGGTCGAACCTGATCCCTCCTATCATGGCCTGCGCTTCGTAGAGGCACTCGGCCCGCTGGCCTACATCATCAAGGCGCGTGTGCAGTTGCTGCGCGACATCGGCGCTGCTGCCTCGCCCTTCAACGACTGGCTCTTCCTACAAGGGCTGGAGACGCTACCCCTGCGCATGGAGCGCCATAGCCAGAATGCCCTGCGCATCGCCGAGTTCCTGGAAGGCCATTCGTCCGTTGATTGGGTGCTCTACCCCGGCCTGAAGAGCCACCCGCAGCACGAACTCGCGGTGAAGTACCACACCCACGGCTACGGAGCAATTCTCGGCTTCGGCATCAAAGGCGGCCTGGAAGCTGGCAAGCAGTTGATCCGCCACGTCGAACTCTTCTCGCACCTGGCCAACGTGGGCGATGCCAAGTCGCTCATCATCCATCCCGCCAGCACAACGCACTCGCAGTTGACGGAAGACGAGCAGTTCGAGACGGGCGTCACACCTGACTTCATCCGCCTCTCCGTCGGCCTGGAAACGGTTGACGACCTGATCGACGACCTCGACCAGGCCCTGAAGGCCGCCACCGTCGATACCAGCGTGGGCGCGCCGGCGTAGGATTTGTAGGGGCGACCCTTGTGGTCGCCCGCCATCTCCCGGTGATGTGGCGATTCGTTGGATTTCCGTAGGGGCGACCCTCGTAGTCGCCCGCCTTCGCCCGGTGAGCCGCCAGACGTACTCGGAGCTACCATGCGTGGCACTCGACCGGGTGGCGGGCGACCACGAGGGTCGCCCCTACAAATTATCAGTCATCGTTTCGTCATTATAACGAGACCATTTTTTCTCGGAGCACTCATTCGGAGCATTCATATGGAACGCAGCGTACACGTTTTGAAATTCGGTGGAACATCGGTTGGCAGCGGCGAGCGCATCCGGCATGTTGCGGGTGTGATTGCCAGCTATCGCAAGGATGGCGCGGAGGTGTTTCCGGTCGCGGTCGTCTCGGCCATGTCCGGCATCACCGACCAACTTTTGCGCATCGCGCGAGCAGCCTACACCGGCCAGCGCGAAACCTGGCAGGCGGAGCTGAGCAGCCTCAAAAAGCGGCATATCGAGGCGGCAACCGAGGCTATTCACGGTGAAGAGGCCAGAGCTGCGATCCTCGGCGACCTTGACACGGCCTTCGAGCGGCTTGAGCAGGAAATCGCGGGTGCAACCCGTTGGGCAGACATGCACGCGGCTGATGAGGCCGACGGTGAGGCATATGATCCCGCTTCATGGGCATTGCACGCCGCCGCCATTAGCGCGTGGGGTGAGCGCCTGTCAGTGCTGCTCGTTGCGGCTGCCGGGCGCGACCTGGGTCTGAATGCAGCGCCTATCCGTGAAGAGGTCATTATCACCTCGGACGTGCTGCACGAAACACTGCCTTCCTTCGGGACCGTCATCGGCGCTGATCCGCTGCCGGAGCAGACCAGGGACAATGCGCGCCGGCTTGTGCGCCCCTTGATCGAGAAGGGCATAGTGCCTGTCGCGCCGGGCTTCATCGGGCGCACCGTTGATGGTAGCGTGACTACGCTGGGACGCAACGGCTCGGATTATTCGGCAACCATTATCGGAGAGGCGCTGGACTGCGTGGAAGTCACGATCTACACCGACGTGGACGGCGTGCTGAGCGCCGACCCGCGCACTGTGGCGAACGCGCGCCTGCTGCCGCATCTCACCTATGCGGAAGCGGCGCGGCTCTCGTGGTTCGGGGCGAAGGTGCTACACCCGAGAACGCTCATCCCCGTTGCGCATCGCAACATTCCTGTACGCGTGCGCAATACCTTTCATCCTTATACGCGCGGTACGCTCATCGGCCCGGCGCATTCCCAGCGCAGCGGAGCCGCCGCCATCACAGTTCGCCGCAAGCTGGCACTCATCACGGTGGAGAATACCGACCTGTTCGGCGCGGCAGAGAACGCGGGGCAGGTCTTCGAGCTGGCAGCTCGCGCGGGGGCCGCTCCGGTCGCCATCTGCTCATCGTCCGGCCAACACCTCGCCTTTGTCGTGGAAGAACAGGCAGTTGACCCGGTCGTGGCACTGTTGCAGCACGACATGGGAAGCTGGCGCGTGCGTACCCTGCGCGGGCTGGCCGCCTGCGCCTGTATTGGCTCCGGCTTCACAGCAGACCCGACGAGTTCCGCGCGTGCCATCACCGCGCTTGCTCACGAGCATATCCCGCTCATCTCGCAGGGAGCCTCCGAGACAGGCATTATATTGATTGTGGAGGAGCGCGACAGCGAGCAGGCGCTGCGCTGCCTGCACCGCGACCTGATCGCACCTGTCATCCCGCTGGTGCGGCACGGTCAAGAGAAGCCGGAAACCGTCACCCGTAGGGGCGGGGGAGGACGTGTACGGGCGGTGGGGACGCTTGCGCCGCCCTCGTCCCCCATATCTGCCCTCCCCGTAGATCGCCTGGATCGCCAGAAAAGAGCAGAAGAATGAGCATAGCACAACCAGCACAACCAGCACAACCAGCATCACGCATCCCGGTCGCAGTGCTAGGTGCGACAGGCATGGTCGGCCAGCGTTTCATCGAACTGCTGCAAGGCCATCCCTGGTTTGAACTGGCAGCGCTGGGAGCCTCGGACTCACGCGAAGGTCGCCCGTATGCCGAGGTAGCTAAGTGGCGGCTCTCAGGCAGCTCTATGCCGCCATCGGTGGCAGCCATGCCGGTCAATGCCTGCAAGCCCGGCGCGCTAACGCAGGACGTGCGCATCGTCTTCTCCGCGCTTCCAGGCGAGGCCGCGGGGGAGATCGAGGCCGACTTTGCCCGCGCGGGAAAAGCTATTTTCAGCAACGCCAGGAATTATCGCATGGAACCGGACGTGCCACTGCTCATTCCAGAGGTCAACGCCGACCACGCGCAGGCTATCCTGGAGCAGCGCAAGCGGCGCGGCTGGGCAGGCAGCATCGTTACGAACGCCAACTGCTCGGCGACACCGCTCGTCATGGCGCTCAAGCCCCTCCAAGCGGCCTTCGGCGTGCGCAAGGTGATGGTGTCGACGCTACAGGCCATCTCCGGCGCGGGCTATCCCGGCCTGCCCTCCTATGATATTCTCGACAACGCTATCCCCTTCATCGGCGGCGAAGAGGAGAAGATGGAAATAGAGACGCGCAAAATGCTCGGCACGTGGACCGAAGGCGTGGGCTTCGCCGACGCGCCAATTGTCGTCAGCGCGCACTGCAACCGCGTCGCCACGCGCGAAGGCCACCTGGAACGCGCCAGCGTCGAACTTGAACGCAAGGCCGACCTCCTTGAGATCGTGGCCGCGTGGGAGCACTACATTTCTCCATCTCAAGAGCTTGCGTTGCCCTCCGCGCCCGAGCGCGCGCTGATCTACCGCACCGAAAACGATCGACCGCAGACGTTGCTGGACCGCGACGCGGGACGCGGCATGAGTGTGACGCTGGGCAGACTACAGCCGTGTCCTATTCTGGGCTATAAATTCGCCTTGCTCGGTCACAACACTATCCGGGGCGCGGCTGGCGGCTCGATCCTCAACGCCGAACTATGCGTCAAACTGGGATTGCTGGCATAGCACATTCGCCCGGAGCTTCTCAAAAGCCTCGGGCGAATGTTGTGTTTCATACGTTTCATACTTCTCCTGTCAAACCAGCAGCATCATGATATAATTTCTTTGGGGTCGCAGAGACGGTCTAGGGGTTGGGCTGAAATACACATGAAAAACGAAGGAGATATGAATATGACCATTGGCCCACTTGAATTCGTCGTGATCGGGTGCAAAGGACCGCAATTCATCAGCGAGATCGTGCCCGTATTGAACTCCATTCAGGAGAACGACCTCATCCGGGTGGTTGACCTGTTTTTCACTCGGAAGGATGCCGATGGGACGGTCATTGTGCTGGAATTACACGATCTAAACGATGAAGAACTGTCAGACTTAGTCCCTATCAAACAAAACATGATGGGTTTGCTTACACACGAAGACATCGCAATGCTCACCCAGGCGGTGCCAGCCGGCACATCTGCGGTGATTGTACTGTTGGAACATGCATGGCTCGTCAAGTTGTCAGAGGGTCTCAACAGGGCAGAAGCAGTACTGCTCGCCGGAGGGATGGTGCCACCGGCTGCGATGGAGCAGCTTGAAGCAGAATTGCAAGCTGCGCAGACCCAGCAATAGCAGGAGTAACGTTTTACATTTTACCGACCAGACAAGCATAGGAGGTGTACTATGGGATCAGGACCACTCTGGGGAGGGTCATTCATGAGAAGACGCGGCTTCCCATTATTGCCGATGGGAGGCATGGGCTGGGGCATGGGAGGCGGCTATGGTGGCTATGGCGGCTTCGGTGGTTTCGGTGGCGGTTCGCTGCTCGGAGACCTGGCAGCAGGAGGAATAGGCTACTTGATGGGCAGACAGTCGTCACAGCAGGCCGGACAACAGTATCAGACTCCACAATACCAACCGCCACAATATCAACAACCACAGTACCAGCCGCAGCAACCGCAGCAACCGCAGCAACCGCAGCAATATCAGGCTCCGCAGTACCAGCCTCCGCAGCCTTCTCAGGTGCCGCAGTATCAACCACCGGCAAGCGCGCCCAATCAACAGGCAGTCGGCGGTGACACTGAAAGGCCCGCGCAGCTCAAACTACTTGGACACCTGCGCGATTCCGGCCTGCTGACCAACGACGAATTTGAGGCGGAAAAGCGGAAAATCCTGCAAGGATTTTAACGCGCGAAGGACAGCGTATAGCGGAGCGCTTGTGGCGAAAGTTCAAGAACGCGCAATTGTAGGCGCGTACAATGGTTGACAATTCGCGCGCCTGATGTTACTGTTATAGTAACAACAGCATAATAGCTGACCCGCGCTGACCGAATGAGTATGAAAGTGGTAGCCAGAAGCGATCCGGCGAGTGGTGCAAGGCCGGAAGGAGATGCGCTTTCAGAACCGCTTCGTGAGCGGCTCTCCGAAGAAAGCTTCTCATTCAATTGAGAAGCAAGTAGGAGGGGTGGCATGGCTCCCATGCAGCACAAGAGCCGGAACAAGTGGTCTTTTCACCTTCACTACACTGTGGTAGGCCGGGTGTCACCAGAGACGGTGCTTCTCGTCCGGCGCGTCCGGTGAGATCGAAAGACAATCAGGGTGGTACCACGGGGGTACGTGTAGTTTTCTAAAACGGCACACCATTCGCTCTCGTCCCTTTCTCGATTGAGATTGGGATGGAGAGTTTTTTTTATGGTCGTTTGTGCCGGGCGCAAGGGAGTTGACAATGATAACGGTAGCGATAGTGAATGTGACCAGCTATACCGGACTGGAGTTGCTGCGAATGCTGGCGCAGCACCCGCATTTTCGCGTGACATCCGTCACGGGTCGCAGCGCGGCGGGGAAGCGATTGGACGAAGTATTCCCGCAGCTTCAGAGCAGCGCGCCGGGTCTGGCGTCGCTTGTTCTGAGCGAGGAAGCAGGCGAGACCGAGCTGGCCTTCCTCTGCCTGCCCCACGCGGCGGCAGCGGAATTGGCGGTTCGACTCTTGCAGCTCGGCACCAAAGTCGTCGATCTCTCGGCGGACTTTCGCCTGCGCGACGCCGCAGTATACGAGATGTGGTACAAGCACGTGCATCCCGCGCCAGCACTGCTGGAAACGGCGGCGTTCGGGCTGTGCGAGCGGTACCGTGATCGCATCGAGCAGGCCGAGCTGGTCGCCAATCCAGGCTGTCATGCCACGGCTGCCATTCTCGCACTGGTTCCCGCGCTCGCGGCTGGCATCATCCAACCCGATATCATCATCGATTCGAAGACGGGCATCAGCGGCGCGGGGCGCGGCCTGACGTTGGGCACGCACTTTTCAGAGGCGAACGAGGATGTCGCGGCATACAGCGTCGAGGGTCATCGCCACCTGCCGGAGATCACGCAGGAGCTGCGCGCGGCAGCCAGCGATGGCGGCTACCCCATCGCAGGCGAAGCCCGTGTGACGTTCATCCCGCACCTGGCACCCATGACGCGCGGCATTCTGGCGACGTGCTACGCCGACCTGCACCAGCCCATGACGACGGCTGATGTATGCGCCATCTACGAGCGCTATTACGAAGGAGAACCATTCACGCACGTGGTAGATGCGCCGCCGCATACGAAATGGACGTATGGCAGCAACCTCTGCCTGGTTCACCCGTTCGTGGATATGCGCACGGGGCGGCTCGTCGTCATTTCCTGCCTGGACAACCTCGTCAAGGGGGCATCGGGCCAGGCCATACAGAATGCGAACCGGCAGTTTGGGTTGCCCGAAACGGCAGGGCTTCCACTCATGGCGGTGTTTCCATAATTATGTTTTTTTACAACCAACATCAGTCCTGTCATTCTGAGCGAAGCGAAGAATCCCAGTCAACGCGAAGCTAGATTCTTCGCTTCGCTCAGAATGACAGGACCAGGTCTGATCGGGAAAGCTCATCATTATTAGTGCGTGATGAGCGAGACAGAGGGAGAAGAAGAACAATGGCAATTTCAATTACGAGAACAGTGGAGGGCGATATCATCAATAGTCATCACTTGATCGCAGAGGTCTTGCGCGAGGCGCTGCCCTACATCGATTACCTGAAGGGCAAAACGCTGGTTGTCAAACTGGGTGGCAGTACGCTGGAGCACCAGCGTGGCGTCTTGCAGGATATCGTCTGGCTGCGCAGCCTGGGAGCCTACCCCGTGCTGGTACACGGAGGCGGTCCCTACATTAACGCCTGGTTGGAGAAGCTCAATGTTCCGGCGCGCTTCGAAGATGGCCTGCGTGTCACCGACGCAACGACGCTGGATGTTGTGCGTATGGTGCTGCTGGGACAGGTCAATTCGGGGCTTGTGCTGATGGCGACGCAGATGGGCGGGCGTGCTATCGGCCTGAGCGGAACCGATGGTAGTATGGTGCAGGCCAGGATCGTCAACGAGCGCCTGGGCTTTGTCGGCGAAATCGAATCGGTTGACCCGACGCTGGTGCAAACACTGCTCGAACAGGACTACATACCCGTCATCGCCCCGCTCGGACAGGGTCCCGACGGCTCGTGCCTCAACATCAACGCCGACCTGGTCGCGGCGCAGCTAGCGGGCGCGCTCAAGGCCGAAAAGCTGATCTTCCTCAGTAATGTGGTAGGCATCTGCGACCAGGATGGTTCGCTCATCTCCGAGTTGACCGAAAGCCAGGCCAGGCGGCTCATCGCCGATGGCGTCATCAACGGCGGTATGATCCCAAAGGTCGCCGCCTGCCTGGACGCCCTCTCCGCCGTCTCGCGCGTGCATATTG
Organism: uncultured Chloroflexia bacterium; assembly: GCA_963731975.1. Taxonomy (GTDB): domain Bacteria; phylum Chloroflexota; class Ktedonobacteria; order Ktedonobacterales; family Ktedonobacteraceae; genus CAVSXS01. The sequence continues at coordinate 2,028,627 of CAVSXS010000001.1, forward strand.
TCGATGGTGGCGAGCCGCACGTACTACTGCGCGAACTCTTCACCGACCACGGCGCGGGAACGATGATCGTGCGAGAAGGGTAAATGACAGTAGAAGAAGAGCCGGGCAGCAAGGTGGCTACCCGGCTCTTCTTCTACTGTCATTTACCACTGTGAAGCTAGCTACTACATGGTAGGGGTAGGATTCGCTAATTTCTCAGCATAGTCACCGATGATTGGCAATTTAATGTACTTGCCTTGAAACGCATTAATCAGAAGGATGATCCAGAGGATGAACCCCCCAAGACCTATCAACCAGATTACCAACCCTAACAGGACGAGTAAGGCACCAAGACCAGAAAAAGCCAGGGCGACAGTCAGCACATAGACGACAACATACACCACCGTCAAGCCCACGTAAAGAAGTATCGATTGCATCGCATTGAAACGTACAAAACAATTCTGCTTCTCGCCGAAAAAGAAGATCAGCCCGGTGATCCAGCCCGCGACATAGCTTAAACCGGCAGCAACATTGGCCTGCATCCCCATAGAGGTAGGTCCAAGCGGGCTAGCAGCAGCGGCACCGCCCATAGGTGCGCCATATGGTTGTTGATAACCACCATACTGTTGCTGTCCGTAGACAGGTGGCTGCTGATACGGGGGTTGCTGATAAGGAGGAGGCTGCTGCTGCTGCTGATATCCACCTTGTTGGTAGCCTCCCTGTTGGGCAGCATAGGGGTCGTTCGCTGGTGGAGGAGTTGGGCTTCCATACTGACTCGGCTGATTCGGGTATGAACCCTGCTGATTAGGGTCCTGACCCTGATTCGGATTCCAGCTCATAAAGATTTCTCCTTTCCTCATAGACGTAGTAATGAGTCCATGAGAATCTGAATGTTCTTACGACCCATGTTGGCCGTAATCAATCGATAATTCATCAAGACAAATTGTCGATTGCACCGGTGAAAAACATACCGGACGATTGCTCGTCACTACTATACTGCAAGTCTATCCTGATTACAAGATACTTGCAGTGAGCAAACACACGGATACACGGTGATTCCACGCATATCACACAGGTGAAATGGCTAACACTACCCTTTGTGAGATACAATGAAAGCACAAAGCAGTTTTAGCACACGAGGAGAGTGTTTGTAATGGCCAAAACAATGGAAAGCGCGGCGTCTCGTGCCAAGACGCCTTTTGTAAATGAGCCGCTCAAGGACTTCAGCATAGGCGAGAACAGGGAGGCACAGGCAGCGGCGCTCGAGCAGGTAAAAGCTGAGCTTGGGCAGATATACCCGCTGGTGATCGGCGGGAAGAAGATCAGGAACGAGGCGACCTTTGCCTCTATCAACCCGTCGCAGCCGGAGCAAGTCATCGGCTATTTTTCGCTGGCGACGGTCCAGCAGGCAAACGAGGCTGTACAGGCTGCCGCAGCGGCCTTCGAAAGCTGGAAGCGCGTCCCGGCGGAGGAGCGTGCAGGCTACCTCTTCGCAGCTGCCGACCTGCTCAAGGAGCGCCGCTACTACTACAACGCCTGGATGATCTACGAGGTCGGCAAGAGCTGGGTCGAGGCCGACGGTGATACGGCGGAAGCCATCGACTTTATGGAGTTTTACGCGCGCGATATGCTGCGCCTGGCAGAAGAACAGCCTGTGACGCGCATCGAGGGCGAGGACAACCAGGTGGTATATATCCCCCTCGGCGTGGGAGCGGTCATTCCGCCCTGGAACTTCCCCGGCGCGATCATGGCGGGCATGACCAGCGCGTCTTTCGTCACCGGCAACACGGTGGTACTCAAACCCGCCAGCACATCGCCCATGATTGCGTGGCAATTTATGCGCATCTTAGAAGACGTGGGCCTGCCAGCCGGTGTAGTCAACTTCTTAACCGGCTCCGGTTCGACCATCGGCGACGCGCTGATCGAGCATCCCCTGGTGCGCTTCATCGCCTTCACCGGCTCGCGCGATGTTGGCCTGCGCATCAACCAGCTGGCGGCTCGCCCGGCGAAGGGACAGAAATGGATCAAGCGCACCATCCTGGAGATGGGTGGGAAGGATGCCGTAGTAGTCGATGAGACCGCCGATCTTGAGGCAGCCGCGACGGGCATCGTGGCCTCGGCCTTCGGCTTCCAGGGGCAGAAATGCTCGGCTGGCTCGCGCGCCATCGTGGTCGAGCAGGTCTACGACCAGGTCTTGCAGAAGGTGATCGAAAAGACGAAGAAACTCTCTCTCGGCGACGTTACGCAGCCCGGCACCTACATGGGGCCGGTCGTCGACGAGAACGCCATGAAGAAGATCAGCGAGTACATCGAGGTGGGCAAAGGCGAAGGGCACCTTGTCATTGGTGGCGGGCATCACGGCCCCGGCTACTTCATCGAGCCGACGGTGATCGCCGATGTTGACCCGCACGCGCGCATCGCCCAGGAGGAGATTTTCGGGCCGGTGCTGACCTTCATCAAGGCCAAAAACTTCGACGACGCCCTGCACATCGCCAATGATACCGAGTACGGGCTGACCGGCTCGCTTTACTCGAACGATGCACAGCGCATCGAGCGCGCGAAGGAAGACTACCACGTCGGCAATCTCTACTTCAATCGCAAGAGTACTGGCGCGATGGTCGGCGTCCACCCGTTCGGCGGCTTCAACATGTCCGGCACGGACTCGAAGGCCGGCGGGCACGACTATCTGCTGCTATTTACACAGGCCAAAGCGATTTCGGTGAAAAAATAAAGGAGCGCAGGCATTTGTCGAAGGTGACCCAACTGAGATCCAGCACGTGGCAGATTTCTCATCCCTTTCAGGGGGAAGAAGAGATCGTTGGTTCGTACCTCGTTGCCGGAAACGACGAGATCGCCATCATTGACCCTGGGCCGGGAAGCATGGTAGATTCGCTGCTGGCTTCTATCCGCGAGGCAGGCTTCGACCCGCAGGAAGTGACGCATATCCTGGCCACGCATGTTCACCTGGATCACGCGGGTAATGCAGGGACGTTGGTGCGCCTGATGCCAAAAGCAACAGTTTACGCGCATAGCAAGGGTGCGCCACACCTGCTTGATACATCAAAGGTGGTTGCCAGCGCCTCGCGCATCTTCGGCGAGCGCATGAAGCTGCTTTGGGGCGAAATCGAACCCACGCCGCAGGAACGACTGCGTGTGATCGAGCATGGCGACGTGCTCGCGGTAGCTGGCCGCCGCCTGGAGGTGCATTATACGCCCGGTCACGCCGTGCATCATGTGACCTTCTTCGACGCGCATTCCGGCGAGGCGTTTGTGGGTGACGTGGCAGGAGCGCGGCTGCAAGGCATCGATTACGTGCGCCCACCAACGCCGCCGCCTGATCTCGACCTGGAAGCCTGGACAGAGAGTATGCAACTGGTCAAGCGCCTGCATCCCGACGTGCTCTACCTGGGACATTTCGGCGGCTACACGGACATCGACCCGCTGTTTGCCGAACTACACGAGCGGCTGTACGCCTGGGGTGACATCGTGCTGGCCGCCATGCGCCAGGGCAAGCAAGAAGATGAGATCATCGCATTGCTGATCGAAAAGACCAGGCCAGAATTGCTGCGAGCCGCAGGAGGCGACACTCGCGCGCTGGAACGCTACGAAATCGCCACGAACTACCCCATGACCGTACAGGGCTATATGCGCTATTGGCGAAAAAAACATCCTGAGCGCCTGGAATAGGACAATATACTTTATGAGTGACATTACGAGTGACATTACTTACGAACAACTGCGACAGAAACGGCTGCATTTCCTGGGGATTGGCGGGCGCGGTATGTCTGCAATGGCGCAGATTGCAAAGCGTTTTGGCGCGCAGGTGACGGGTTGCGACAAGGGCGAGTCGTATACGACGAGGGCGCTGCAAGAGGAGGGCATCCCCATACACATTGGGCACAGCGCCGACCACCTGCGCGATGTGGATGCCTTCATCTACGTGCCTGCCGTGACCACTTTCGATCCCGATACGCCCGAGTTCGTGGAGGCGCAGCGTCTCGGCATCCCTTGTATGACATGGCAGGAGCTGCTCGGCAAATGGGCGGTGGGCAAATGCGCGCTCTCAGTGAGCGGCGTGCATGGCAAAGGCACGACCACCACACTGCTCTCGTATATGCTGCTCGACGCGGGCTACGATCCGTCGTGCTTCGTCGGTGCAGTCGTGCCGCGCTTCAAGAGCAGCTTTCGCCTGGGCGGTAGCCCCTATTTCGTAAACGAGGCAGACGAGTATAATCACAACTTCTGGCATGTTCACCCACGCATCGCCATCGTCACCTCCATCGAATACGAGCATCCCGAATTTTTCGCCGATGAAGAGGCCATGCTCTATGCCTTCGAAGGACTGATTCGCCGCATGGACATGCAAGGCGAGTGGCCTTTTCCGCCAACTGCGGTCATCAACTCCGGAAATGCCGGGTGTCGCCGTTTAATCGAGCGATTACGCGACTGGCCGGGGCAGCTGGTGACATACGCCGTCGAGTCCGCGCCGGGCGAGCACAGCACACATAGCGCGGCGAACTACGTGGCGTATGACGTACGGGAAGATGGCGTGACACATTTCCGTATGCGCGTGCAGGGGCTGGATGGTGAGGCATTCCCGGTTGAGCGAACATTTCGCTACACGCTGCCTGGCCGGTACAACGTCGAGAACGCTCTGGCGGCGCTGGCGGCGGCGCACGCGGCAGGCATCTCGTTCGTCTCGGCGCTGGCGACGCTAGAAGCCTTCGAGGGCGTCACGCGGCGTTTCGAGGTGCGTCACACGGGAATGCTCGAGATCGACGGCAGGCTGTTAGAGGATCTGGTGCTAATCGACGACTACGCTCATCACCCCACGGCCATAGCCCTGACGCTGGCGGCGGCTCGCCAGCGTTTCCCAGGCCGCCGCGTCGTGCTGGCCTACCAGCCCGATATGTTCACGCGCACAAAACTGCTTTTCGACGATTTCGTCACAGCCTTCCAGGGCGCGGACGTAGTGATCCTGACCGACATCAATCCTGGCCGCGAGCAAGACAGAGGACTGGTCTCCTCGCAGGACCTCGCAGCAGCCATCGCGCGCGGCCCGCATTTCGCCGGACGTGAAGATCAGGCCATGGTTGGCGGCAGCCTCGACAACGTCGAATGGCTCATGCGCGATAACCTGCAATCGGGAGACGTGGCAATCGTGATGGGGTCGGGTACAATCTATACCGTGATGAAACACTTGCTGGGTGAGCATTGACAAATTTATTATTGTGTTCGCAGCAAATACAGCACCGACTCGGTGAAATCGATCCATTTCTTCAGGCGCATGCCCTTGCCCCCGGTCAGGTCGGGAACCTCCTCGCGCAGAGGTGAGGCGTGGATGAAACCGGCGCGCGTAGGTAGCTGGTGGGTGGCGATATGATGCAGGGTTGTGTACATGACGTAGTTGCAAAGGTACAGGCCAGCCAAATCGGATGGGGCGACATCGAACTTGACATTGGCGAGCAGTTCGACGATCTCGTCCACCGGCAATGTGGCCGAATAAGTAGTGGGGCCGTCCTCCACAATGGACGTACCCTGGGGATCGAAGCCGTCATTGTCTCCACCCTGTGGTGACCTGGCTTTGTTGACGGCAACGCGCTCAATACGCACGCCAACCGCCTCTCCCTGGCCCAGGTTCAGGATGATGTCGGGGCGCAAGGCATCGATTGCCTCGATCAAAGGAGCAGTGACGCGCCGGAAGGAGACGGGCAGCATCAGGCCGGTGATTTCCAGATCAACGATTGTTGAGCTGTCCAGGTGGCGCGCAGTCTCTCCGCTGGGATTTCTCTGCCAGGGGCTGAACGGCTCAAAGCCTGTTACAAGAGCTTTCATAGCAACTCACTCCTTCTCCTGGCGCTATTGCTTATCGAGCAAACTGCTGCTGGCTTGCGACGATGCCTGCAATACACGCCGGTAGCGAATGGAGCGCGCTTGCAGCTCAGGCGGGAGCTGGGTTGTCGCCTGGGAAACAGCGTGCTCGACACGCTGTCCGACCGTTTGCTTTATCAATTCTACGGTTTCCTGCACGGATTGGATGAGTTGCTGCGTGCCCTCGTTCAGCCGCTGCCACTGGCGAGCGCGGGCTGCTTCGTTATATTCCTCATAATTCTCGACCTCTTCTGGAAGCTCGATCGGCTCCCCCGGCAGATACGCGGTGAGGTGCTGCGCCAGCCCTTGCAAATGTCCACGCTCTATGCCTTGCATTAAGCCACGCATCTCCAAAAATGCAAGCCAGCGTCCGAAAATCTGTGCCTGCTGCCAGGTGAGTGTCTCATAAGGAACCACCAGCTCGACATCGAAGCGTATATCGCCTTTTGTCCAGGTAAGCAGATCTTGCAGCAAGCACTCCGCGCTTTGCTTGTTGCCCGCCACATGAATCAGGCGGGCGGCTTGAAAGTAGAGATGAAGAATCCCAAAACGCTCGCTATTGCGCAGCGACAATCGTCCGGTGGCCCGTGTATCGAGGATGAAGAGCAATGCGCGTGTTGCCTGCCCCAGGTAGCCTGCGGGTGTCGAATACCCATGTATCTCAGTGAAGTGTTCCATTATCCATCTACCAACCTGCCAGATATTTTGAGGGTGCATTATGTCGAATGGTCTTACACATAGATGTACTACCCCTTGTTCTCTTGGACGTATTGTATCAGACATGACGCACTCATTGCAGCAAAAGCAGTACTATTTGGTGGAGGTCGTATCGTACCAAGCAGCCTGGGAAGCGACTTCCATCGATATACAGACTTGACATATCTTGCCATTTGTTAGTATGATTGAGTAGACATTCGATAAGCTTCTTTGATTTCCACGCGATTTGAGAAGAGAGAGTCGGGTATTCATTGTGGCGCAGTCCCAACCATATCGCTCCTCGTGGCAGGGAACCTTGCAAGACCTGGCGCATATCATCAGCGCAATACGCCATACGCGCGCCTTCGGTCGCCTGACACTGCGCAACGAAGAGGCGTTGAGCGTGGCGCACTGCTATTTTTATGGTGGGAAGCTTGTGCATATTATCAGCAACCGGGGAAATGCCGAGACGACAATACGTGATCTGCGGCAGTGGACGCGCGCCACTGTACGCTTCGTGCGGGGCGCGCCGCCCTCCAATCGAACCATAACTGACATACAGGAGCAGGAATTCGATGAGCTCATCATAGAATGGCAGAGGCGAGGGATTGTAGCAACCCCAAAGGTGCCGCGTGTTGTCGAAGGGGGTATCATTGTCTCAGGCAACGCGGAACAGCTCATAACTCCGCAGGAATGGCGCGTGCTGGTGGAGGGCACGCGGCGGGTATCACTGGCCGTCGCGCACCTGGTTGGCCCGATGGAAGCCCTCTCCGTGCTGCGCGATCTCCTGGATGATTGTTCCACAGCCTTCCCCGCCATCGCGTCGCTGAGTATCGCGCCTACAGGTTATTTGCAGGTCACGAGCGACTCCAGCTTCGACCGCATACCACGCGGGGAGCTGATCGAGGGGTTTGCCGCGCTCATCTCCATCTGCCAGTATTTCTGCGCGCCTATCATCGGCGATAGCGACGCCCACAAACTCATGATCCAGGCGCTGGGCGATGTTGGCCCGGCGCTGGTCAACATGGGCGTGTTCCGCATCGACAGGGCGTTACTGTCAGGCAGGCTCGCACCATAGAAGCATAGCGAACACTTTTCAAAAACGACGTGTCACGACCACAGCGCTGATATCATCTGGTTTAGCTCTGATGGTCTGATTGCGCTCTTCGCGCGAACGCAGCAGCGATTGTTCCACCAGTTGGCGCGCGGCGCTACTGCGCGTTGCCTTGCGTACAAACGTCTCGATTTCGGCGTCTGTGAGGTTATCATGCACGCCATCGGTACACAGCAGGATACGATCTCCCAGCGCGATGGGCACCTGGTCGATATGGATAGTCGGCGGCAGAGGCCCGCCAAGCGCCTGAGTTATGCCGCCTCGCAAGCGAAAATAGCTGAATTCGAGATCCGTCAAATCTTCCGCGCGCATGGCCTGGTCAATATGCAAAGCGTCTTCCTCGCTCACCATCTGGTTCTCGACGAGACGTCCCAGCAAGCCATCATCAACCGTCAGCCGCTTGAGCGCTTCGCCTTCGCGCAGCAGGTATACGCGACTATCGCCCACGTGGGCGTAGATCATGGTATATTCGTTCGTTGAAGGGTTATGACCAAACATGGCGATGGCAACTGTTGTGGCAAGATCATCAGTCCCCGCCTCCCGCGCACCTTCGGTTCGCACCTGCTCGTCTGCATGTTCGATCACCTGCTGGAGCACAGCGCAAAAATCTGTCGTGTCGATTTCGACCAGGTGCGATTTGGGTAGCGACCCCTGATAGACCTTGTGAAGCGCTTCATGCCAGGCATGTAGTGTCGCGCGTTTAGCGGTTCGAGCGGCAATCTCGCCCGCGGCACTGCCTCCCACACCATCGAAGACAGCTACAAGCCCGCTCTGCTTCTCAATGAGGAAACTATCCTCGTTGCGCAGGGGATGTCTCTCGCAGGCAACACTCTGCCCAACAATCTTGAGTGGAAGAAGGTCATCAGAAATCTGCCGTCTGAACCTGTTTTTTCTATAGTTCGACATTGATGTCGGATACTGCCTTTCACCATGTATTACCATAGGTTGCTCATTGACATGAATTGATCTCGCTTTCAACATAGTATCATTTCTCACGGTGATCCATGTTGTATATCCTCATCTACTTACTAATACCATCATAAAAGTTCCAACATGCATACCATCTGTGTCACGGAAAGATTTTGTTATGAAAGCAAGTATAGCAGAAAACTAAAGAAAAAGAAAAGAGAATCGCCGTTAAATCTCATCCACTTCGGCTTTTCACAGCGTGCGGTGCAAGGTGGGACATCCCCTCTGGACGCGGGGCGACCCTGTGAGATAGACTACAACCAGAGCAATCAATGATGATAGCAGGTACTCATGAAAGGGGCCTCTCGATGATTCACCACGTACTCGTGCCGACCGATGGCTCAGAGAACGCCGAGCGTGCCGTTCGCTTCAGCGCCCAGGTGGCCGATCGCCGGCAGCAGGCGGAGGTTACGGTCGTCTATGTCCATTTACGACTGACGCCGCCATTGCCGGGCGCGGCGGTACTCTCGCCCGAACAGCCGCTCGAACAGGCACAATCGCTACAAGAAGAGTACAAGGCCGAGGACCTCTCGCACGCACAAGCGATTGTCGAGCATGCCATAGCAGAGATTCGCGGGCTGGTCACATCGCCAGATGTGACCGTCACCGGGCGAGTAGTCATCGCTGATCGCGTCACTGACGGCATCCTGGCGCTGGCTGAAGAGACGAAGGCCGACATCATCGTCGTGGGAACGCGCGGGCGTAGTCCACTACGAAGTGCGATCATGGGCAGCGTCAGTCATTCACTAATCGAAAAGGCAACCTGCCCCATCCTTGTGGTAAAATGACCAGATGACTACACCATTCAATGACTATAAGCAATCTATGCGAGAGGCAATTCTGGAAGACCAGGCTTTCGTGCGCCTGGTCTTCAAAGGTCATATCCGCGAAGACATCTTGCTCTGGCGGCAGGTGATCGTGCGACCCGTGCTTGTCAAGAACGAACGCAGTCTGCAATTCTCCTACTTTACCGCGAAACAGGACATCACCAAAAACTATCGCGGGAATGAGGCTGTGGAGAAGCTGGAAGAGTTGTTTTCGCTGCCCTTCAGCAACATCACCGCGCAGCTTAGCGGTGAAACGATCCGGGTCTCCTTCTCTTCGAAGGGCAAGCCGCTCGTCCTGCGCGCTCCGGTGACGACTTCAAGCCAGCAGCCTGATCTGTCCCATGACCGCCAAAAAAACTGCTGCTGCCCGCCAATCGCCCTGATGCCTTTCTCCTGGCCAGTGGCATTATGAACGAACAGGGGCAGATTCGACCAGGGATGCACGCCAAATTCACCCAGGTCAACGAATTCCTGAAACTACTCGAACACACCGGCGCGCTGGAACAGATCGAGCACAGGCCGGTGCAAATACTCGACTGCGGCTGCGGCTCAGCCTACCTCTCATTCGCCGCGTACCACTACCTGCGCGATGTGCGTCACATTCCGGCGCGGCTAACAGGCATCGATGTCAACGCCACGCTTATCGAGAAAGACAGTGCGTTGAGCGAGCAGCTCGGCTTCTCTGACGCCTGTTTCGCCACGTCGTCCATCCTGGCCTACCAGCCCGGCGTGCCGCCAGACATTCTGCTGGCGCTCCACGCCTGCGATACGGCCACCGATGAGGCCTTATTTCAGGGCATCAACGCGCAATCCCAGGTGATACTCTGCGCGCCGTGTTGTCACCATCACCTGCATGAGCAGCTCCACGCGATCGCGCCCATGTTACCGATGTCACCCATGTCAGCAATCTTTCACGACGGCATCCTCAAGAAGCGGCTGGCCGATATCCTGACCGATACGTTCCGCGCGCTTGCCCTGCGAATTTTAGGCTACAAAACCGACGTGGTCGAGTTCATCGCCCCGGAACACACCGACAAAAATCTCATGATACGCGCCGTCAAGGGGCAGCAGCCGGGCAATCCCGCCACTGTGAAGGAGTATCTGGAACTGAAACAGTTCTGGAAAGTGACACCCTACATCGAGACGCTGCTGGGCGAGCGCCTGCTGCGCTATCTGAAGATGGCAGAGGAGGATACCGGGCGCGTTATGCAATCAGGCCCGCAATTCGCAGAAAATTCTCGAACATAATGCGCGAGTGCTCGGAGTACAGTGGATAGAGTTGCTCGCCGTCTCGCACGATAGCAGCCACGCCGTCCTCGCCGATCCATTTGACGATTTCGTGCCTGAAAGGTGGATAGTTCATCCAGAAATCGAGCAATTCTGGCGTCAGTTCGATATGAAACTGCGTGCCATAGGCACGGCTCCCATAGCGAAAGACCTGGTTCTGCGTTGCCTCGTTGGTCGCCAATTGCACCGCTCCGGTGGGGAGATCGAAGGTATCTTCATGCCAGTGAAACACCTGCTGGTAGCCCGGCAAGCCCTCAAAAAGCGGGTCGCGCCTTCCTTCTTCCGTAAAATGCACCGGGTAGAAGCCAATAGGGGTAATCGTATGTCTTTTCACCTGCGCACCCATCGCGTATGCCAGCAGTTGCCCGCCCAGGCATAATCCCAGGGTGGGCATATCGTGCTCCATTGCGCGTTGAATCGCTTTGACGGACTCATCAAGATAGCCGTAGGTATCTACGCCAACGTGCTGCGGCCCGCCCATCAGCAACAGTGCATCGAAGGCTGCCACGTCGGGAACAGGTTCTTCTTCCACACACACGGCATGGCAAGCAATATCGTGTTCCCGCATGATCTGCTCCAGGTATGCCGGTGGATCATCACGGTCAAATTGAAGAACCAGCACGCGCTTCATGTCTTGCTTCTCGCCATCCTTGCCAAAATCGTAGGGGCGACCCTTGAGGTCGCCCGCCCTGTCTGCTAAGCCGCCAGCAGTCACCATTCGCGGCATTCGAGCGGGGGGCGGGCGACCTCAAGGGTCGCCCCTACATTCCATGCTACACGCGGACTAGAAGATCACTTCGCCGCTCTCGGTATCGAAGAGGTGCATGTTCTCCGCCTCGACGTGCAGTTTCAGTGACTCGCCGGTGCGCGCATGTGAGCGCGGGTCCAGGCGTGCCACGAGCTGCCTGCCTTTGCCGGTCATATAGACGAGCAGTTCGTTGCCCAGGTGTTCCACCACCTCCACGGGCGCGACCAGTATCGAGCCGTTCTGCGACTCAGGCGAGAGCATACTGGCATCTTCCATGTGCTCGGGGCGCAGACCCAGCGTCAGCTTCTTGCTTGCCGCTTCACGCGCCTGTTGCTTATAGAGCGGGGGAATTTCCACCTTGCCATAGTCCGGGATGACGGCCGTGGTCAGGTCGCCATCGTTCACGATCTCTACGTCCGGGAAGAAGTTCATAGCGGGGGAGCCGATAAAGCCCGCCACGAACAGGTTGGACGGGTGATCGTAGAGTTCCTGCGGAGGTCCGATCTGCTGCACAAAGCCCGCGTTCAATACAGCGATGCGCGTACCCATCGTCATGGCCTCGACCTGGTCGTGCGTGACGTAGATAAAGGTGGTCTGCACGCGCTGGTGAATCTTGATGATCTCCGAACGGGTCTGCACGCGCAGTTTGGCATCCAGGTTGGAGAGCGGCTCGTCGAGCAAGAAGACCTGCGCCGAACGCACCAGCGCGCGTCCCAGGGCGACGCGCTGGCGCTGCCCGCCTGAAAGCTCTTTGGGTTTGCGTTTGAGATACTGCTGCAAGCCGAGAATGTCGGCGGCCTCTTCCACGCGTTTCTTGATCTCATCGGAGGGAACGTGGCGCAATTTCAGGCCAAAGGCCATGTTGTCGAAGACCGACATGTGAGGATAGAGCGCGTAGTTCTGGAAGACCATCGCGATGTCGCGGTCTTTAGGGTCCACATGGTTGACGACGCGATCGCCGATGAAGATTTCGCCGTCGGTGGGTTCTTCCAGTCCCGCCACCATGCGCAGGCAGGTACTCTTTCCGCAACCCGAGGGGCCAACCAGGACGAGGAACTCTTTGTCCCTGATATCGAGGTTGATATCATGGACCACTTCAACCTTGTTGAAGTTCTTGTAGACGTGTTCGAATGCGACACGTGCCATGTAGGTAACTCCTTTTCGCTCTTCGCAGCCGGAGGGTGTCTGATGGCTCCTGCTGCACTTCCAATACTGAGCTATCGCTTGGTGCGCGCATTGCAACTGCCAGGCAGTTGGGAGTCAATGCGGCCTCTTGCCACGCTATCCCACCAGGGACAGGTGCTGCGAGAAGTATACCATACATGAGATAAAAAAGCGCTGTTTTTCGCGTTCCCTTACGAAAAATCCACATCTATCTCGCCCTGCCATGTCTGTCCGGCATCCAGCAGCAGGGGCCAGATCAGGGTGAGACAGCTTCCCTGGTGGTTGCGCTCGAAGCCGGCCTCGGAGCCGGTGACGGTATCGATCGAGAAACGCCACAGCGTGGCAGGCTCGCTCAGGCTGAAGCTGAGGTTCTGGCCGATCCAGGTATTGCCGATGTCGAAGGCTTCGACGCGCTCAACCTCGCCGGTGCTGTCGAAATGGCCGTCTGCGAGGGTCTGATCCGCGACACGATAGTACGCCTGATCGTTGGCCCCGCCTCCCAGCAGGTGTAGGTTCCATTCGCAGCCGAAAACGGTTTGCAGGCGCGTCTGCCCGCGATTCTCGATGGTGTAGCGGATATGCAGGCGCTCCTGACCAAGTGGCGCAAAGAGTGTCTTCGTGACCTGCACAGGGATGGGGCTGAGCGCACCTGCACGGCGCACCTGTCCCTCGCGGGCGAGCGTGACGAGCAGGCCATCCTCGCGCGGCTCAAGCCGGGCAGCATACGGCTGTTCGATGAAGTTGCCGTACTCTTCGTACTGCACCTGGGCGAAACGCTCCAGCGTCGTCCCGGCATCGAGGAAGTGATCGATGAGGCTGTGGCGACGATAGCGATCAATCACGAGGTGACGATCCAGATCGGCCTCCTTCACGCTGACGGTGGAATGGGGAGAAGCGACCGCCTGCCTTTCTGCTTGCGACATTGACTCTTCGCGCTGGCGCGTGGCGCGGCGCTCACGCTCGAAGTCGCGCAGTACCTGGTGATAGCCCTCCTCGCGGCGCGTCATGACGCACAGAAGGTTGTGACGCGCGCGGCGCATATCCCACTCAAACAGGGTGCCACCGCGCTGCGGGTCGATGTAGGCATTTTGCAGATCGTTTTCGATGAGCAACTCATCCTGGCTATCGCAGTCGAAGTCGGAAAACTCGTGACGCTGCCAGTGGCCTGTGCCCATCAGCAACAGGTCGGCGGCGTTCTGAGCCTTGATGAGATGGTGGTAGATGGCTGAACGCACATGACCCATGTAGATGCCGCCGAACAGACCATGCCAGTAGGTATCGTTGGCCTGCGCCTTCCACAGGTCAACCGCCCCGGCTTGCTCGCTCGCACCGGCCCGGTAGACGACATCGTGGACGCGCAACATCTTCTTATGCTGGTTGTTGACCTCGCTGTAGCGCACCAGGAAATTGCGCCAGAAGCCACCGCGCATGAATTGCAGTACGTCCTGGCGATGCGCATCTTCAAGTTCGTGCAATAGCTTGCCAAAGGCATAGGACTTTTTGGGCGGCAAAGCCCACTCGGTCATCTCGATATAGGACGAGGTGGGGATGTAGATGCGCCCCAACGCCGGGAAGTCACGAGCATACTCGCCGGGTGGTATGGTATGCAGCCAGCTCTGGTTGGCTTCGAGCAACGTAAAGAACTCATCGATCCAGCCGCTCGCGCCATCGCTGCCCCAACAATAGCCGCGCGTGCCGGGCCAGCTGCCAAACTTCTCACCGTCATCGCCCATCACCAGCATGCGCCTGCCGCCCGGCGTCACCATCCTGCGCAGCGTCTCAATCGTCTCGCTGGCCGGGCGCCAGGGAATGGTGTAGCGCAACGCCTGGCTGGTGGCGAAGACCTTGACGACCTTACCCTGGTCTTCGGTGGCGTAGTAGCCATAGAGGTCTTCATTCTCCAGCCCGACGTTCTTGAAATGCACATCGTCGAGAATCGTCCAGGAGATACCGGCCTGGTTCAAGAGAAAGGGCATATCCGGCTCCCAGACGCGCTCGGCGATCCACATGCCGCTGGCTTTCGTCTTAAAGTGCCTTTCTAGCCACTCAGACAGGCGCACAATCTGTGCCAGCCTGTCGCTTTCAGGAATCGACGGAAAAACAGGTTCGTAATAGCCACCGCTCACCATCTCGACCTGGCCGCGCTCAACCAGCACCACAATGCGCTGCAAGAAGTCGGGATGTGTCTCTTCCATCCAATCAAGCAGGGAACCGGTATAGTGTAGAGAGAGGCGCACGCCGGGGTGGCGTTCCAGCGCTGCGACCATTGGGAGATAGGACTCCTCGTACACCTGCTGAAACACCCACGGGAAATTTCCGACCGGCTGGTGATTGTGCAGTACCAGCCCCAAATAGATCTGTTCGTGTTGCGCCACTGTTCTAGACCTCACCTGAAATATTTTTGCGATAATTCGCAACAACTATATCCTATTTTGACGAATAGGGTCAAGAACAGGCAAAGCGTGGAGGTTCTGAGGCACGAGCGTTCGTGCCTCAGAACCTCCACGCTTTGCCTCGAAATCTGCTATACTGAATTATACTTTCCATAAAATATGCACAAAGGACGCGGGCAGTTTCACTAAAGGACCGCGAATGAATAGTATGCCATCTCTAAAAATACTGGTAGTTGACGATCATGGCCCTCTGCGCCGCGCGCTGCGCGAAGGATTGCAGGCAACCGGGGCGGCGCAGGTATTGGGCGAGGCTGCTACGGGTCAGGAAGCGGTTTCACGCGCGCTTGAACTCGACGTAGATGTGATCCTGATGGACGTACAACTTGCCGACCCCCAGGCGGGCAGAAAGGCGCTGAGCGGCGTCGGCGCAGCGGTGGCGATCAGGAGAGAGCGACCGCGTATGCCTGTCGTGTTCTACTCAATTCAGGACGACGATGAATATTACCGCGAATTTCGCGCATCCGGCATCCTGACGCATTATGCCTACGTGCGCAAGAGCAACTACCTGCTGCCGGGAATGCTGATTCCGCTGTTGCGCGACGCCATCAACGGGCGCAGCCTGGTCGACCCTGAGATCGAAGACCGCGTGCAAGAAGTGCGCAGCCTGGACGAGCAATCGCCGCGCGCCCTGCTGGAGCCGAACGAGCTGCACGTCGCCGAGCTGGTGGCGCAGGGTATGACGAACGAGCAGATCGCCGCGCGCCTCAACCTGCACGACAAACGCGCCGTCAGCCGCACCAACGGGCGCATCTATGCCGCCTGGGGCTTGAGCGAGACGTCGGTAGACGACAAGGTCGCGCGCGCCAGGGCCACGCTGATCTACACTACGAACCGCATGATTATGTGGGATGCAGACGGCGTGGCGCTTGCGCAGGACAGGCGAGGAGAATGGGTGCCTTTATACAAAGAGGAATAACATGAACTTCTCGGCCTTGTTACGGCCAGATTACTTCTTACAAACTACTGTCCTGGCGCTGTCCATCTTCAACCTTGTGGCATTCCTCTGGCTGGCAATCACTGTCTGGCTCAATGGAGACCGCAAGGCCGGGATCACGCGCCTGGGCGTCATCGGCCTGGGTCTCTCAGCCCTCTTCTTCTACATCCATGCCCTGTTGGTCGCTTCGCCCCTGACTCATCCATCCGGCCTGGTGAGCCAGGATTTTCTGTGGCGTCTGCTGTGGCTGCCCGCCCTGGGCGTTCCCTACATCTGGTTCGCCATCGGCCTGTACTACGCCGCCCTCATCAACAAAAAATGGCGCAGCCGCCGTCCCTACCTGCTGGCCCTCGGCGGTCTGCTCGGCGCGGCTGTGCTGGCACTGCTGGCGCTGAATCAATCCATCTTTACCTACGCCGACTCACTGCGAGCTGTCGCTTACGAGGACGACTTCGGCATCAACGGGGGCGGCTTACTCTCCCTGCCGGTAATCCTCTCGCTGCTGTTTCTGTGCTACGTCACCTTCTGCGCAATTGCACCATGGTTCACGCTTGGGCGCATCGGTCGCTTGCTGCGCACTACCTGGCATTACGCCACGGGCCGCGCCCGGTACGAAAAGGCAGGCAGCGCCCAGGCAACGCGGCAGTCGTTCAGGCACTCCATAGTAGATACCTTCTGGGATGACCCGCGTGACATCGATTGGCTTGAAGAGCCGCATCTCTCGTGGCACCTGGCACGGCCCTGGTTGCTGCTGGCCGCCCTGCTGATGGTTGGCCTGACAACCTCGCTAGGCGTGCTCATCGTCCAATCGATTCTCGGCTGGCTGCGCGAGCCAGCGGCGGCGGTGCAGGCGACGAAACTTAGCAACACCTTCACGACGAGCAGCCTGTTCCCACTACGACTACTCATCCTGGACATGGCTGCAATGGTCGCTGTGGCGCTGGTGATCCTGCTGATCGGCTACTCAATCGTGCGGCACGGTATCTTGATCGAGCGGTCGCTGGCGCGGCGCGGCTTCTTCGAGCAGTGGCGTGGCATCGTCATCGTGGCGACCGCGCTGGCCATCTTCATCGCCTTGATCGTGGCCATAACGCAGAGCAATCTCGGCGGTTTGCTGATTATCACCTCACTGGCTACAGCAGCTTACGCGCTGTTCACCTGGAGCAGCTATACCGCGCGCGACCGCTACATCGCGCTGCTGGGTCCATTCGTGCGCAGTACCAGCCTGCGACACTGGCTCAACACCGACATCAAAAAGACCGAGCAAGACCTGGAACACCTCTTTTATCACCTGTGCCATAACGTGCTGGGAGTGCGATGCGCTTACCTCAACGTGCTGGCTGGCCCCATCCGGCGCAGTTTCAGCTATCGCTGGCCCACCGAGGCGCTCTCAGGCAAAACGCTTGCAACCATCCTTGAGAAACGCCAGCGCGAGCGTGGTGAACAGGAGCGCCAGGCCGCTCACGAGTCGAGGCTGCTGGACGCCCGCGACGAGGCAGACGCGCCCTCGCGCATCCCCATCGTCGTCAATGATACACCCATGATTTGCTGGATTCTGCCCATTCACGACGAGCGCGGGCTGGTCGCCACGCTGTATCTCGGCCCGCGCGAAGATGGTGGGGTCTTCACTGACGAGGATATGAATCTTGCTCATGCCTGCGGGCAGCGCATCCTCGATACACTCGTCGATCACGAGGCTATGCAAGCAGTAGCGGGTCTGCTGCGCCGCCGTATCGTGGACGTGAAGCTGCTGGGCGCGCAGCAGAGGCGCGTACTTCACGATGAAATCCTGCCGCAGATGCACCTGGCTTTGCTGCGCCTTGAGTCACTGCGCTCTAAGCCTGACGCACAGCCAGTCGTGGACGTGTTGAATACATGCGACTACGAGAGACAGGGGCAGAACGCGGACGCGATAGAGGAGACAGTCGCACTCATCAGCGACGCGCACCGGCGGCTGGCAACCATGATGCGCGCGACCGCCACGGGTGAGCCGCATCGCCTGGAACGCGACGGTATGATCGCGGCAATTCGCGCCATGCTCGACCAGGATTTCCAGCACGCCTTCGACGAGGTCGAGTGGCGTGTCAGCGACGACATGGCGGCCTCCATCGACGAGGTCACACCTCCGGCAATCGCCGAACTGGTCTTCGCCGCCGTGCAGGAGGCGCTGCGCAACGCCGCCCGGCACGCGCGCGGCAGCGATGTGCATCGCCGCCTGCGCCTTACCTTCAAGGCATCGTGGAGCGAGTTGGAGAATGCCCTGGAAGTGCTTGTCGCCGACGACGGCGTGGGCATCGCCGCCAGCGACGGAACAGCAGGCACGGGAGGCGGCCTCATCACGCACAGCGCTCTGCTAGCAATCGCGGGTGGCAGCCTGACCATCAAGAGCACGCCCGGCGAGGGTGTGACGGTGCGTATCCTGTTGCCCGCCGCGTCGCTGCGTTAGAGAAGTATGTGTCTACTCACCCCTTGTCTCATGTCGTGGCACGCTCGTAAATAGCTACCGGAAGGGATATACTACTATGAGAGTATAAAATGAGAGAATGTAAAAACAGGCGAAAGAGCACTTCGCCAGGAGGCGTTTATGATACTGATTACTGGAGCTACAGGTTATGTTGGCAGGCATCTCGTGAAGAGACTGGTGCAGGAGGGCGAGGGGCCACGCTGCCTGGTGCGCAACCTCAAACGTGCGGCGATTTTGTTCCCTTCCGACAGGGTCGAACTGGTGCAGGGTGACACCACTGACATTGACTCAATGCAGATCGCCATGCAGGGAGTGGATACCGTCGTACACGCGGCCTTCATCACAGCCGACCACAAGCAATCGAGCGGCAATAACTACGAGAAGACGAATGTCGAAGGGACGGCCAATGTCATCAAGGTAGCGAAAGCGGCGGGTGTCAAGCGTATCATCGAAATCAGCGGGCTAGGTACCAGGCCCGACAAGCCGGGAAGCTACATGCAGGGGCGCTACCTGGCGGAGCAGATGCTCAAGGAGAGCGGGCTGGATTGGACGATTATTCAGCCATCGGTGCTGTTTGGCAAGGACGCGCCGTTCATCAAAGGTCTGGCCGATCTCATTCGCACATCGCCCGTGGTGCCGTTGATTGGCGGGGGCAAGATCATGTTCCAGCCGATCTATGTTGAAGATGTCGCCACCGTCATCATCAAAGTCTTGCAGGACCCCGAGCACTCCAACCATATAGTCTATACAATCGGCGGCCCCGACTACTACTCGTTCAGCGATGTCATCGATCTCCTGACGCAGGCCATGCATAAATCGCGCATCAAAGCACCAGCGCCACTGGCGCTGGTGGGCATCGGCGCAGCCGTGATGGAGGCCGTGCTGTCCAAACCACCCCTGACGAAAGCCGCCATGACGCTCTTCTCGTTCGACAACACAACCGCCATCAACTCGGTCGAGCGCGACTTCGGCTTTACACCCGCATCGTTCAAACGCTTCCTGGAAGACCACGGCGTGTGATTATGTGAGGGATGACGATCCGATGCAAGTAGAACAAACTCCTTCGCCTGGCATCACGCCGGCTCCGAGCGCCGAGGCAGCGCTGACAGCACACGCCTCGTTTCGTCTTGGGCTGGCCTATGGCCGCTTTCTGTATCGCTTTCGCTGGGCGGTGCTTGCTCTGTGGCTCGTATTGCTGGCCATCAGCGTGCCGTTCGCGGCGCGGTTGTCGACGATCCTGAGCGGCGGCGGTTATTCGTTCAGTGGAAGCGAATCGGTGCATGTCAGCAATGACCTCATCGATAAGCTGCACTTCCCTCCCTCAAGTATCACCATCGTGCTGCAATCGGCCACCACCAGCGTCATCGACCCGGCCTACCAGCAGGAACTCAATGGCATCACGCAGAAACTGCGTTCTTTCCACAACGTGTCGAACATTCAAACGGGCGGCATAGGACAGGATGGGCGCACCACCTTTATCAACGTCAATTTTGATAAAAACTATGACTATATGCAAAAGTACGTGGCCGACATACGCGCTATGTTGCCGAGCGGGGCCAACGCGCATCCCGCGCAGCTCTACTTCACGGGACAATTGGCCGTGGACGACGAACTGAATACCACCTCGCAGCAGGAGGCGGAGCGCGCCGATGCGACAGTTTTACCGCTCGCCCTCCTGATCCTGCTGATCGTCTTTGGCACATTCAGCGCCGCCATCATGCCGCTCGTGCTGGCATTGATCTCGATTCCCCTCGCGCTGGCTGCCATCTATCCTATTGCCTCGCAGACGCCAATCAGCAGTTTCGTCACCAGCATCGTTTCGATCATCGGAGTAGGTATCTCCATCGACTATAGCCTGTTCATCACGCGCCGTTTCCGCGAGGAGCTGGCTCGTGGGCGCGAGGTGCCAGATGCCATCGCCTGGACGGTGGCTACGGCAGGTGAGGCCATTCTTTTCAGCGGGCTGACCGTCATGATCGGCTTTTGCGGCTTGATACTGATAGGCATCAGCGCAATGACCTCGGAAGGGCTTGGCGGGGCGATGACCGTCATTGTGGCGGTGTTGGCCGCCCTCACGCTACTCCCCGCCCTGCTCGGCGTGATGGGGAAGCGCATAAACGCGCTGCGCGTGCCCTGGCTGTGGCGGATCACTTTGCCAAAGGCGGGCGGAGAGGAAGAGCCGGGCTTCTGGCATCGCCTGGCCATGCTCGTGATGCGCCGTCCCATTGTCACGATTGTGCTGGTTGTGCTGGTACTCATCGGCCTGGGTTGGCCGGCCTTCTCGCTCAATATCGGCACCGACAGCGCCGACACACTGCCGCCCGGCTCGCAATCGCGCCAGGGCTTCGCTATCCTGACCGCGCAATACCCATCCTTCAACGAAAACCCGCTGGATGTGACGGCGCAGACGCGCGACAACTCCTCACTGCTCTCAACGACAAACCTGCAGCGCGTGGCTGCTCTCTCGCAGTGGCTCTCACAACAGCCCAACGTGACGGGCGTCACCAGCCTGACCAACCCGCCCGTCGTGGCGGGTCAGCCTGCGCTCAGTCAAGCCACGCTCTTCGCGCTGTATGCGAGTGGCAACTACCGGCAGATTCCAACGCTGGCTCAATTCGTCGCCAGCACGACGAATGGCGGCTTCACCTATATCGTCGTCAACACCAATACAACCCTGGACAGCACCGCGGGTAAGGCGCTGGTGGATAGCCTGCGCGCCGGGGACAGCGCGGCAGGACAGGGCTTGACTGTGCAGGTCGGCGGCATCCAGGCGGTCTACCTGGACTTCGACCGCTACCTCTACAGCAACTTCCCGAAGGCCATCTTCTTCATTCTGATAGCAACCTTCATCCTGCTGCTGCTGATGTTCCGCTCGCTTCTGCTGCCGCTCAAGGCGATTGTCATGAACGTGCTATCGATCAGCGCGGCCTACGGTGTGCTGGTGTTCATCTTCCAGTGGGGACATTTCTCGAATATCCTCGGCTTCACCAGCAGCGGGTTTATCGACAGCCTGCTTCCCATCCTTCTCTTTTGCATCCTGTTCGGCCTCTCGATGGACTACGAGGTCTTCCTGCTCAGCCGCATCCGCGAGGAGTGGCTGAGCACGCATGACAACACGCTGGCAGTGGCGCGCGGCCTGGAGAAAACGGGCGGTGTCATCACCAACGCCGCGCTGCTCTTTGTTATGGTAACGGTCGCCTTCACCTTTGCCAGCCTGATCGTGACAAAGGAGATCGGCGTCGGCATGACGGTGGCCGTGCTGGTGGACGCAACCATCATCCGCTCGCTGCTCGTCCCCGCCACGATGCGCCTGCTAGGAAAGTGGAACTGGTGGCTGCCGGGTATGCAGCGTCATACGTAGGTGCGGCTCGGGTTCGTCGTCAACTGGAGGTGATAGTGACCGTGCTGGCGGAGCTTGCGACTTCGATATCGAAGTATGAGCCAGTCGCTTCATAGTCACGGCTTTGCAACCGCACATCGTTGCCCACATCGCTGAAGGTTTGATCGTCGAAGACAAATTTGGAGACCCAGCCCTTGAGGTGCGCTCGGGCGGCGACGCCTGCCGGGCGCCGAACGAGAATATCCGAGGCTCCCCCGCTGATCCGTATGGGAATCACGCCAGAGAGCGCGGGGAGATCCAGGCGGATCATGCTCACTCCCCCCTTGACCTCCAGCCCAGCGAGATTGAGGCCACTCAATTCGGCGGTGATCTCCGATGCTCCGCCCTGAATCACAATCCACCACGGGATAGCAGCACTGAGTGCGACCACAGCTCGGCCCTTCCCCCTGATCGGAACCAACAGACGTCGTGGATAGCGGATCGTGACCACCCCATCTTTGACCGCGACGCTCGGCGCCGGCCCCTCGAAGTGAGCCTGGCAGAGTTCGGCCATTGCACCATCCGCGCGCACGGTCAGCCAGGAACTCTCACAGGAGACGACGAGCCGACCACTCTCCAGGTCTCCCAACGGAGCGGTGAAGATCTCACCTTCGCCCGCTGGTGCCTCTCGCAACCGGACAATTTCCTTTCTGGACAGCGCATTGCTGCGTTGAAGAAACTCCAGAAGGAAAGCAAGTTGCTCGTCGTCGTAGGACGATGCCATGTCATCCCATGCCCCCCCAAGTGAGTCGAAGATGGCGTCGATTTCGCGCCTTGCATCTTTGCCTGGGGTGAGCCGGACGATCACTTTGCGGGCGTCGTTGGGGTCGCGCTCCCGACGCACAAACCCAGACTCCTCAAGCCGGTTGAGCATCCCGGTGATCGCCCCGGTGGTAAGCCCGGTGAGATCGGCGAGCTGGCCAGCGGTCGTTGGACCGGCGCTATCCAGGATATCCAGGACCAGCATATCCGTGACGGTCATGCCGATGCTGGCCGCAGCCGCCCGGAAGAAGGACGCTCCGAGTCCAGTGGACTGTCGAAGCTCCCGCGCAAACTCCCCGAGTACCTCGGCGCGTTTTTCGTGAGAATCACTTGACAATTTCTATCTCTCCATGTATGCTACATTTATCTTAGTAATTAAGATAATATTAACATTGAGTTACTTAGTAAATTAGTGAGTTATGCGAAACTTCACTTAATGGCTCATTGATTTCCATTATAGCATAGAAAGGTGTCATGCGTCATGATGATGATCGAAATACGGGGATTGTGCAAATCCTTCGGCGACCACAAGGTGCTCGACAACATCGACCTGGACGTGGCTGCGGGGACGATCTTCGCGCTGCTCGGCCCCAACGGCGCAGGCAAGACCACGATGGTGCAGATCCTGTCCACACTCATTCGTGCCGATGGTGGCGAGGTGCAGGTTGCCGGTCACAACCCGCTCCGGGAGCCTGATGCGGTGCGCGCCGCGATCGGTGTCACCGGCCAGTTCTCGGCGGTGGACAACCTGCTCACCGGCGAGGAGAACCTGCTTTTGATGGCAGACCTGCACCACCTGAGCCGGAGTGAAGGCCGGAAGCGGGCAGCCGCACTGCTCGAGCGCTTCGAGCTGGTCGATGCGGCCAAAAAGTTGCCCTTTACCTACTCCGGGGGTATGCGGCGGCGGCTCGACCTGGCGATGACCCTGGTCGGCGACCCGCGTATCATCTTCCTCGACGAGCCGACCACCGGCCTGGA
The DNA here is from genome assembly GCA_963731975.1 of uncultured Chloroflexia bacterium. Classification (GTDB taxonomy): domain Bacteria; phylum Chloroflexota; class Ktedonobacteria; order Ktedonobacterales; family Ktedonobacteraceae; genus CAVSXS01. The sequence continues at coordinate 2,052,252 of CAVSXS010000001.1, forward strand.
CCCGCGCAGCCGCCACACGATGTGGCAGATTATCCGCGACCTTGCAGCAGGAGGTGTGACGATCTTGCTCACCACGCAGTACCTGGATGAGGCAGATCAGCTCGCCGACCGGATCGCGGTGCTCGATCAGGGGAAGCTAGTTGCCCAGGGAACCCCCGACGAGCTCAAGCGCCTCATCCCCGGCGGTCACATCCGCCTGCAGTTCGCCGACGCGCGCGGGCTCGAAGCGGCAGTCCACACCCTGGGCGGGGCGGCGCGCAATGACGATGCGCTCACGCTGCAGGTTCCGACCGACGGTAGCGTCCGTTCAATCAAAGCCCTGCTCGACCGGCTCGACGATCAATCGATTGATGTCAATGACTTGTCGATTCACACTCCCGATCTCGATGACGTCTTTTTCGCCATCACCTCCCATCCTGATACACAGAAAGGCTCTGTACGATGAGCACTCTTTCCTTTACCCTGCGCGATTCGGCAACGATGCTGCGACGCGATATCCGGCACTCGCTGCGCCGCTTCTCGATAACACTGAGTGGCCTGCTGGTGCCGATCCTCATGCTGGTGCTGTTCGTCTACGTGTTCGGCGGCGCAATAGGTTCCGGCCTCGGTGACGGTGCCTACATCAACTATGTCGCCCCCGGGATTATCATCATGACCGTGGGCAGTGGGTGCGCAACGACCGCGCTCAACCTCTGTATGGATATGAGCGAAGGTATCATCACCCGCTTCCGCACCATGGCGATCTCCAGCGCCTCGGTGCTGACCGGGCAGGTCCTCGGAAGCCTGATTCGGACGATGATTACCATTGTCGTTGTCCTGGGGGTGGCGCTGCTCATGGGCTTCCGGCCTTCTGCGAATCCTATCGCCTGGATTGCGGCGCTCGGCCTCATCGCGTTGATCACCTTCGCAGTCACATGGATGGGAGTGGCGTTCGGACTGGTGGGCAAAACGCCCGCGGGGGCCAATAGCCTCGCCCTCATCTTCCAGCTCCTGGCGTTCACCAGCAGTGCGTTTGTCCGCCCGGACTCGATGCCAATCGGGGTGCGCTGGTTCACCGAGTACCAGCCCTTTACGCCCGTCATCGACACGCTACGAGGACTGTTGCTGGGAACCTCGATCGGTGGCAACAGCGTTATTCTCGCCATCGCCTGGTGCGTTGGCCTGGCCCTGGTTGGCTACCTCTGGTCACGAGCGGTCTACAACCGCAAAGGGTGAGTGCAACAATATGTACCCCAGATCTTGAGCACGTATGACGCATGAACGGGATATAATAGGGGGACAATGCTGCACATCGAAATAGAAAGCAGCAGAGAGGGAGCAAAACGATGGACCAACTCTCGCATATGAAATGCAGTGCTACACGCGCAGGTGAGCCGACCGTGTCGGAGGCAGAACTGGCACAGTATATGCCGCAGGTCTCGGACTGGCACATTGTGAAGGTTGATGGTATCGACCACCTCGAACGCACCTTCACCTTCCCCAACTTCGTCGATGCCCTGTCCTTTACGAATAGAATCGGCGACCTGGCCGAGGCGCAGGGTCATCACCCCGCGCTGCTGACCGAGTGGGGTAAGGTGACGGTGGCATGGTGGACGCACTCCATCGGTGGGTTGCACCGCAACGACTTCATCATGGCAGCGAAAACAGACCCGCTTTATGGTCGTCGATCATTGTAACTCGTGCGTCTGCAAATTGAGCGTGAAGGAATCGACCAGTTGAGCCGGAGCGCTCCAGGACTCCTGCAGGCGTGGGACAGAAAAATACTGGCCTTTGAGCGTAGTCCCATCGACCTCCATGAGCAGGTAGCCGTGCCGGTTGGCAAGGTAGCTTTCTAGTATGACCCCTTCCTCATTGGGTACAGGGTACGGCGTCTGGATCGCCCCACCACCCGGCGCTGTTTGCATGGTATGCAGGTTCCAGTAGCCACCTGCCCCGGCTACGATATACGGGATGGCGCGGCCATTGAGCGTGCGGGTGAAACGCTGGTAGTTATGCACGTGACCGGCGAACACGGCATCAGGCACGCGCCCGGTTGTCTGAATAGCCTGGTCGAGGATGCCGCTCATGTAGGCGCTACCACTGTGGTAAGTGTCCGCGGAGTAAATAGGGTGATGCATGGCCACAATCAGCGCTTTATTCTGCGGCGCGGCAGACAGTTCGGAGTGTAGCCAGGCAACCTGGTCAGCATCCATCCAGCCGCCTTCGGGGACGTTGGTATACAGGCCGATGAACGTCACGAAGGGCGTTTCCAGCGTCCAGTAGACATTGGGTTGAGTCATGGTGTCACGCGCGCTATCCCCTGCCTCAGTGGAGAGATGTGGCTGCGTCGAGCAGAAATTCTCGACGAAGGCGGCCAGCGATGGAACAGATGTATCGATCAAATCGCCATCGTGGTTGCCGGGAATAGCCAGGATCGGCGCGTTATAGTGCGTGTACGGCTCGTAGAATTGCCCGTAGTAGTCGGCTGCCTGCCCATAATAGTACACGACATCTCCCAGGTGGTAGTAGAAAGAAGGTCTGGCAGCGGGATCACTCGCGGCGAAATCCTGCTCCATGTGCGTCGCGACGATTTCCTGGTCCTGGGGAGTCTTCACGCCGCCGGTATCACCCACGATATGAAAGACGAGACGCCCGGAGGATTGGATCGTTTGCATGGCCGCCGGGGTGAGCACCTGGTCGAGCGAAAGGTGATATGGCGCTGCCCCTGTCGGTGCAGGCAATGGCTGCGGCTTCTGCTGGGTAGCAGCGCTGGCCTGCTGGCGAATGATCGGAGCTTGCGAAGGAGGAATGACACGACCGAAGCGCCGTGAAGGGCCGCCAGGATGTGAACCAGTCTGAGATTGCATGATTTTCTCCTTACCACGTTGTATTTTTCCCTGAAGGGTACTGGCAGTATATCATACTACTACTGATACATCACCATCAGTGGCGACGGGTTCATTTGCAACACATCGCTGGGCGACATGAGCGGTTTGTCAAGGCTGTAGAAGAGCTTGAAGCCGGGGTACTGGATCAGTTGCCTGTTGTCGAAGATGTTGTAGTCAGCGATTTTCTCGCCGGGGGAGCCGAAGCCGTCCACACACGTCACGATCTCTACGCCGGGCTTGAGCTTGATGTTCTGCCAGTCGGGCAGCATCTCGACGCGGAACTGGTGGATAATCAGGATTTTGGGCGGCAGGTGGTACGTCTGCACGAGGTTGGAGAGCTGGTCTATGACCCAGTTGATCTCGGCGGCTGACATGTGGCCCAGGTTGACATCGGGAATGGTGCCGGGCGGCATGTCGAATTCGGGGTCGAGCGCGAGATCGACGCCCGGTTGCTCCAGGAATTGCCAGACGGCGTTGACCTCGTTCTGGATGGTGCTGTGACCAATCTGCATATCCATAAAGAAGAGCATGTGGTTGGAATTGGCCAGCTCGCGGTAGTGCTCAATCGAGTCGTCGGGCATCCTGGCCGTCCAGGTGCCATCGGCCTGCGGCGAACCCTGTACGACGGGTGTGACATAATCGAGCGCGGGTATCACCGGGTGCGACGGATCGAGAGTGGCGTAGACCTGCGCTTGCTGGTTCAGGAGAGCCAGCAGATCGCTATCGGAATATGCTCCAATCGGCCCCATCGCCGCCGAAAAGGGATTGCCGTAATAGAGCACCAGTCGATTTTGGGGCAGCGAGACGTTCCACATCCAGCCGTTGGGGCCGAGTGTCTGACGGAACGCATCAATTTGTTGAATATATTTGACGTAAGACTGGTCTTGCTGGCTGGATGCCGGAGAGGTAGGCTTGACGGTCGGTTGGTGAATGGCTGTACCAGTTGGATGAGGAGTGATTTTTGCCTGGGTGTTAGGGATACCACCGTAACGCAAAATCAGGAACAGGCAGGCTGTCAGCGTAATAACGACGAGCACTGCATACAATCCTTTTTCCTTAGATCCACCTGATCTCCTCGTACTCATGCCCCGTCTCCTTGTATTGACATACATTGACATTCATCGATATACACATTCTATACTAGAAACGATTTCCGCGCATATTTGTTCCTTTTTCATATGACTTTTGGCGAATCGCACAACAAAAAAAGAGCGGAGTGGGTAACTCCGCTCTCGATCTATATAGACGCAAACGAGTTGCTAGTTCGTCTGCAATTCTCCCAGTTTGACATTGATGATGAGCTGCTGACTGCCGCGGTAGATATGCACCGCGACGGTATCGCCAGGATTATGGGTGGCCAGCGCGTCGCTCAGGGACGAGACATCGTTGACGGCGCTGCTATTGATCTGCACGATCACATCACCGACCTGCAAGCCTGCCGAGGTGGCCGCGCCGCCGGGGGTCAGGCTGACGATCAGCGCGCCGTGATCGACCGAAAGGTTGTCCTGCGCCTGCACGTTGGCGTCCACGCTGGCAACGCCCACACCCAGCGCGGCGCGTCCGGTGTGCGTGACGTGGCCGGACTGGATGATCTGTGGCACGATGTTGGCGACGCGGTTCGACGGGATGGCGAAGCCGACGCCGCTGGCGGGCGTATTGAACTCAGGGTCGATGGCGGTCAGCGTCGGAATGCCGATCAAGTTGCCCTGCATATCGACCAGCGCGCCACCGCTATTTCCGGGGTTGATAGGAGCATCCGTCTGAATGGCATCGGGGATCGTCGCGCCGCCCTGGCCCTCGGAGACTGTGCGCCCCAACGCGCTGATGATGCCGTTCGTGACGGTCTGGGTGATGCCGAGTGGATTGCCGATCGCCAGCACGTCCTGGCCTACCTGCAAATTCGACGAGTTGCCCAGGCTCAGCACGGTCAGGCCGTTCTTGGGCGGGGTCACTTTAAGGACGGCCAGGTCATCGGCTGAGTCGGTACCCACCAACTGCGCGGTGAGATGCGTCCCGTCGAACAGCACGACCTCAAAGCTCTGCGCGCCACTGACGACGTGGTTGTTCGTGACGATATAGCCTCGCCCATCGACGATCACGCCTGAGCCGATGGCGCCGCCGCTGGCTGTAGTCACATTCACCTCGACGACAGCCGGGCGCACCTTCGCAATGACTGCCTCGCGCACTGCCTCGATATTGCTTCCGGTGAGTGCGGGGACAGTGCCGACAGGCGTGTTGCCGGGCTGCAACGCGCTGGTACCGCTGCTAGAAGGCGTGACCGTGCTGGTTCGCCCGAACTGCCACCCGGCGAAGAGGCCCGTCCCGAAAACGACGGCCAGCATCACGACCAGCGCGATGATCGACCCGGTGCGCAAACCGCTCGATCTGCGAGGCGCCGGCGCGCTCGAAGTCGGCTGAAACTGTCCCGGCGTTGCATAGCCAGGCTGCTGGAAGGGTTGCCCCTGCCCCGGCGTAGTATAATAAGTGGAAGGCGGAGTGGTTGGCTGGTATTGAGTTGCCGTGCTTGATACCGGCGTTTGTTCATCATCAATAAATGGATCGGACATCGACGTTGCTCCCTCTATAACACATGCTTATGAACGATGGTTGACATGCGAGTTCCTGTACATAGCACGTTCTTCGTGTATCTGGTGATACTATATCGTAGACATGTCAGAAAACTACCAGGAAACTGTAAAATGATTGTAAGTCAATTTTCATGAGAGTTTTTAAAGATGAGGGGCTTCTTACAGAAACTTTACAAATTTCCATCATCTTTCTGATCTTTATTGTTTAGAGTAGATACGATATGATGTGCGAAGAGGATTTGAGGCTATGACAACAATTCTGGTTATTGAAGATGAAGCGAATATCGCGCAGATACTGCGCTTGTACCTGGAACAGGCGCATTTCACCGTGCTGACCGCCAGCGATGGCATAGCCGGACTGGAACTGCACGCGCGCGAGCATCCCGACCTGGTCATTCTTGACCTGATGCTGCCCGCGTTGGATGGCATGGAAGTCTGCCGCCGGATACGCGCCTGGGCCAATACGCCCATTCTCATGCTCACAGCCCGCCAGTCGGAAGAAGACCGCATCGCCGGGTTGGAGCTTGGAGCAGATGATTACCTGGTCAAACCGTTCAGCCCGCGTGAAGTCGTGAGCCGTGTCAAGGCGATCTTGCGCCGGGTCTCGCCATCCAGCACGCCACTCACCCCCGAAATGCCTTCCCAACTTGACCATAGCGGAATGGTTGCTTCCATACAAACAACCGGCGCCAAAGCCGACGGGCTGCCGGGAAATGAGGGCGCGAACGGGAAAGATAAAGAGGAATTACGCTTTGGTGGGCTGCATGTCGTCATACCTGCCCGGCGCGTCGAGGTCGAGGGGCAGAACGTGGCGCTGACCGCCAAAGAATTCGACCTGCTCGTCACGCTGGCCTCCGCGCCGGACCGCGTCTTCACACGTGAAGCGCTGCTCGACAAAATCTGGGGATATACCTTTCTTGGCGATGGGCGCACGGTCGATGTGCATGTAGGAACGCTTCGTAAAAAGCTGGAAGCAGCTGGACGACCAGGTACCACCTCCCAGATTAAAACGGTCTGGGGCGTGGGCTACAAATTCGCTCCAGAGGAGTAGCTATGTTACGGCGTATCTCGCGCATGTCCCTGCAAGCGAAATTGACGTTCAGCTACCTCGGCGTCGCGCTGGGGGCGATCTTGCTGGTCATTATCATCACGCTGGCCGTTCAGAACTACTTCTATACCGAGCAGCAAGACCAGTTGCGCTTCCAGGCGCAGTACCTGGCCCAACAAATCGGCACGCGCTACCATAATCTAAACGAGAACTGGGCTCATTTAGCGCCCATTGATTTCTATAGCCCTGAACTCTATGTCGTGCTCGGCTCCGACTTGCAGGTCTACAGCGCGCAGCCAGGGGGTACTCCGCAGTTGAGTGACAGCGAAATAAACGCCCTTGATACTGCGTTGTTGCAATCGCTTCAAGGAAAAGTACTGTCGGGTTACTTGCAGGGCACACCTGCTGAGTTGGATAGAGATAGGGATGCTTTCTCCGGTTTCTACATCACCCTTCCGATCTATGACAACGCGCAGACAGGCGGGAAGCCGATTGGTGCGCTCCTGCTGGCGCAACCTGATAAATACCCCACGGGCTTTTCGCCCAACGATGTTCTGGCTGCGGTGAATAGAATACTGCTGGTCGCGGCGGCCGTCATCACCGGATTAGTGATCTTGCTGGGCATCTTCATTGCGCGCAGCCTGACACGCCCGCTCGTCTCGCTGACCGAGGCTGCCGAGCAGATGAAAGCCGGAAACTACGCGCAGCGTGTCAAGACAACGCGCAGCCAGGATGAGATAGGCACGCTGGCCCAGACCTTCAATGACATGGCAGGCAAGATCGAGTACGATGTCAATGAGCTGCGCCTCCAGGAGCAGTTGCGCCGCGACATGATCGCCAATATCGCTCACGATCTTATCACACCCCTGACTGCCATCCAGGGATACAGCGAGGCCATCGGCGATGAGGTCATCAACGATGCGCAGTCGAGGCAGGAGACGGCCCAGCTTATCGGGCGCGAGGTGCAGCGCCTGCGCCGACTGGTGAGCGACATGCAGAATATGACGGCACTCGAATTGGGGCAGATGCACCTGGAGCAGGCTCCCCTGAATATGCACGCGCTGGTGGATGAGGTGCTGGCCGTGATAGGCCCCGAATGCGAGCAAGCGAACATCAGCCTGCATAACGAGATCGACCCCGCTTCTCCGCTCGTCATGGCGGATAGCGACCGCATTACGCAGGTGCTGCTCAACTTGCTCGACAACGCGCGTCGTCACACTCCGTCGGGCGGCTCGATCAGTATAGGCGCGCGTGCAGTATCCGGCGAACAGGGTCGTAAGTGGCTGGAGATCACGGTCAGCGATACCGGCAGTGGTATCGATCCCGCCGACCTGCCCTTCATATTCGATCGCTTCTTCCGCAGCGACCGCGCTCGTTCCGGCCACAATCGCGGCAGCGGCCTCGGCCTCTCCATCGTCAAAGCCATCATCGTCGCGCACGGCGGAACAATACGAGCGGAAAGCAGCCCTGGTGAAGGCACAAAAATCGTGTTTACGCTGCCTGAAGCGGAGTTGAACGTAGCGTAACTCACGCGATCCTGGTCACTTTTGGAGATGGAACAGGCCGACCCAGTTCTTTAGCGACCATGATCCAGCTTTCGATGGCATCCTGTCCCTGTCGCACAGCTTCTTCGTAAGTTCTACCATGCGTGCGGCATCCAGGAAGCTCAGGGACGGTCACTATAAAAATCTGGTCGTCTTCGTCCCACTGAATATTCATCGAAAAGTGGGTGTAGTAATCTGATCTCATTTTCTGCCTCTTGAGTTCTCTAATTTTTTGTGGCACAATTTGTCTCAGATAATAAGCATTCCCAAGTCCACGTATCGACCGACCTTATAAAGATTATACATGACATTGCGTCTCTGTTCAATCCGTGAATTTAAGGAGCCAACATGCGCTATAGATATTTGCCCGCGCTGCTGATCCTGCTTGTTGTGCTCGCGGCCTGTGGCAGCAATGCGAGCCAGGGAACGTCTTCGTCTGTCGCCCAGGCTCAAGCTCCTGTGTGTCGCTCATCGGTCACGGTACAAACGCCTTCGCCGAACCCGGTCGTTGAGTCATCGACGCACAAGATGATTATGGGGCCGCATATGCTGATGTCCGCCAATCGGCCAGCGACCGCGCTGGACATGGCGCGCATCTCGGCGATTGTGGCGAACGCGCATGTTTGCTTCGACAAGTACAAAGACTATCGCCTGGCGCTGCATGACGGCTACCAGATTTTCGCTCCCGACGAAGTGCAGGATGTTTATCACTTCGCCAGCGTTCCGAACTTTCAAGAGACGCAAACGACCTTCGACCTGGCGCACCCCAGCGCGCTGCTCTACGACAAGGTAGGCAGTGGTTGGAAGTTTGTAGGCGTAATGTACAGCGCCCCCGCCAATGCCACGCTGGACGAGCTGAACGCGCGTATCCCCGTGAGCGTCGATCCCTGGCACCTGCACGTCAGCATCTGCCTGCCCGCCGGAGATGAAGGGCAGGCGTTGTTCGATCCCGGCTCGTTGTTCGGCCTGGGTGGCACAATCACGACGCAGGCACAGTGCAGCCATGTGGGAGGAATATTCTACCCACAACTGTTCGGCTGGATGGTCCACATACCATTATTCGGTTACGCGGGTTAGTCAGGCTTCCCGCGTATTCACCACGAAGTTATCGCTGCCATACGGGTTTTGCGCGTAGCTGTCGGCGTGATTATCATTCATCCATTCGCCATCTTTGCGATAGCGGAAATGATAGTCGCGGTCGAGCTGCAGGTCGATAGTAATTGACCAGGCATCATCGCGGCCCAGCGTAAAGGGGTGCGATGTCTCGTTCCAGTTATTGAAGTCGCCCACCAGGTAGATTGAATCGGCCCAGACGCTATCAGGCAGGCTGAAGGTGACGCGGGCTACTTTGCCCTTCTCTGTCTCAACAAATTGTTTTCGAATCATGATTCCTCGTCCTTGAGTTGTTCAAAGCCATGCCGTGCCGCGCCAAGCAGAGCAACGCTGGGATTCAGGATGACGTGGACCGGCACGGTGGAGAGTAACTTGCCAAAACGCCCTTTGTTGCGAAATGCGTGCATGAAATGCTCGCCTGAAAGGTAGGAGAGAATGCGTGGTGGTATCCCGCCACCGAGATAGACGCCACCTGTCGCCATCACCTTCAGCGCCATGTTCCCGGCCTCAGCGCCTAGTACTGAGACAAAGATTTGCAGCGTTCTTACAGCAATATCACAGGGAATATCTTTGTCCAGGGCAGCCTGCATAATGACCGGCGTCTTATCCAGCACCCCGGCGAGATTTTTGGCCAGCCAGTCGGGTTCTTGCTCGTGTCCCTGCTCCTTGAGATAAGCATAGATATTCGGGAGTCCTTTGCCGGAACAGACACGCTCATAGCTGACGTGGGGGAAGTGTTCAAGTAGATAACGCAGCAGGTTTAGCTCAAAGGCGTTGGTTGGGGCGAAATCGGCGTGACCGCCTTCCGATGTGTGCGACAGGTAGGTTTTGTCGTTCCAGGTAAGAAATGCCTCGCCGAGACCCGTGCCGGGCGCGATAATAGCAATGGCTCCCCCCGGCACTGCCTGGCCCTCGTTCACAGTGAAGACATCGCGCTTATCCAGATAAGGAACGGCATGAGCAATCGCAGCGAGATCGTTGAGCAGGCGCACCGATGGAATGTGTAATTCGTCCTGCAAGTGTCGTTCTTCCATCATCCACGGCAGATTGGTGATGGTGGCCTTTCCCTCGATAACCGGCCCCGCCACGCCAAAACTGGCACGATCGATCGTCACCTTCTGTTGTGCAAGGTAATCCTGCACCAGCGCTTCCAGGCTTGAATATGTTCCGCTTGGGAACGTAGCCTCGTGCGATGGCTCTCGCCAGTTCGAGTTCTCGGCGAAGAGTGCAAGAGTCGTTTTTGTTCCACCAATATCACCGGCGAGTAACATTCCTGAATTCTCCTTTGACCTTTGAGCTATCTATGTCCTATTGTATAATTTTTTCAAGTATCGCCGTGGAATTACCGGCCACCCGGTACTGCTTTCCTGTTGTCTCCCAATGGATGGGATTGTTACACGATTCAGAGGCACCTACGGTACTATGCAATCAGACTGTAACAAATCAGCGATCCGTTAGACTCTTACTAACTTGACTGACCAGTATAACCAGGGTATACTCCTGACGGTCGATGCCTCGTCAATCGTCCTACAGACTCCTGGCGTACCTGGTGAACCCGAGGGCAAGGTGAATGAGCGAAGGAATGTCCGGGCGGCATAGCCCCGAGCTAGCTGAATCCAGCGCGGGCCAGTCAAGCGACAAGCAAGAGATTTCGAGAGAGTACACCGCGTCAGCCGACGAAATGCGCCTGATCGCACTACTGCGCGCAGGAGATGAAGCAGCGTTCAGCGCGCTGATAGAGCAGTATTACGGCACGCTGCTGCGGCTGGCGATGATGTACGTGTCATCAAAAGCTATAGCTGAAGAGGTGGTACAGGAAACCTGGGTGGGTGTGCTTCAGGGCTTGAAACGTTTTGAAGGGCGCTCCTCGCTCAAGACGTGGATATTCCGCATCCTCACCAACAGCGCGAAGACACGCGCGCTGCGAGAAGGGCGTAGCATCCCTTTCTCTTCGCTGGCCGAGTTTCAGGACGGCGAGAGCGAGCCAACTGTAGAACCTGAACGTTTCACAGCTTCTATGGGAGAGCAGGGTCACTGGCTCTCGCCTCCGCATCACTGGGATGACATACCCGAAGAACGAGTGCTTTCGCAAGAAACACGCGCATACGTGCAGCAAGCGGTCGATATGCTGCCGGAGAACCAGCGCATCGTTATTTCGTTACGCGACATCGAAGGCTGGGATGCCGAGGAAACCTGTCGCTACCTGGGCATATCCGAAGTAAACCAGCGAGTATTGCTGCACCGGGCGCGCGGGAAAGTGCGCGGCGCGCTTGAGAAGTACTTCGGGGAAGAGTAGGTAGAACATGCCAGACAAGCAAACACAACAAGAAGATTTGGCCTGTCAGGAAGTAGTTGAGCTGGTCACAGACTACCTTGAAAATACGCTCCTGCCGCAAACACGCGCGCTCTTCGATGCCCATCTCGCGGAATGTGATGACTGCACGACCTACTTCGACCAGGTCCAACGCAGCATCATGCTGCTGCGCCAGTTGACACAGCAGCCGATGTATTCAGAATCCCGGCACGAATTGTTGGAAACCTTCCGCGCATGGAAGGGCGCTCCCTGATGTGTTCATGGAAGGGCGGCCCTGCTAGATCACGCTGACTACTGTTGCCTGGCGGCGTAAGACCCATGATGCTAGCAGCACCAGGATAATGATCGTGCCTATAATCACCCCCGCGTCGAGCGATACTCCGCCCAGGTTGCTTGAGTTCAGCACCGCGTTGGCAGTCCCGTCACCAATGTAGTATGTCGGCAGAATCTTCATGACCTGTGTGAACGGGTTCGAACCAAGTAACTGGGCGAACGGGCCGACAAAGAAGACCGGCAGTAAATAGAGAAAGGATAGTGCGCCTGAGAAGGCACCCGCCGCGCTGGTCGTGTTGACGATGCCGCCGATCAGCAGACCGACGCCCACGCTCAGGCACGAGCCGAGCAGGGCGAATAGGAGTACGAGCGGAATCTGCGTCCCGTTGAAGCCACCTGTGATAGCCAGTGCAACCAGCGCCAGCACGAATTGATAGACGAAGCCAACCAGCAACTTCGCCAGGATCACATCGGTGTACGAGGCAGGCGAGACCATCAACATACGCAGCGTCTTCTTCTCTTTCTCCTCGGCCAGCAGGCCAGGTACCAGCGAGGTGCCGATCATCAGCGAAGCCAGCAACGCGCCGATAGCGTAAACCTGCTCAATGTCTTTGAAGGCATTTGATGGTGCCGGGGGATTTACCGTGATCGCCGAGACGGTCGCCGGGGACTGCGGGCTGGCGATGCTTCGCGTATAGGCGTTGATGGCTCCGAGGAGCAATTGCTGCTGCGGGTTATTTATCTGGCTGCCATCGAAGTAGAGGCTCACCGTAGGGTAGCCGCCGGATTGCAAACTGGCATCGAAGCCATCAGGCACCACCAGGCCGATTGCGTAGCTGACATTCTCGTGCGAGCCATTCGGACCGAAAGCTGACGTAACCTGGTCGGGTGAATTGACATAGGTCGTTTTGATATCGCTGAACGCCTGGTCAACGATCTGCTCCACGTTGGACTTACCAGGATTGTAGATCAGTACGTTAGTAGTATGGCCACCGAGTAGAGCAGCAATCACTACGAAAAATACCGCCAGGAAGATGGGCGTGAGCATCAATATAAGCGTGGCTTTATTGAGCAAAAGGTCCAGCGCATCTTTACGCGCGATGGCGAGAATTGAGCGAATATGCATGAAAGCCTCCTTCTTGAGATCATACTTCAGGACGGGCGAACGCCCGCAACTTCGACGAAGACTTCCTCCAGAGTAGCCTCGCGCGAGTGGACGGCTCGCACCTTGCCCTCGGCCATCCACTGCGCCAATTGAGCCTGGTCGGTGGGTTCGTCGAGACTCAGCGTAGCCTCTTTTAAGGGGCTATTGCCGTTGAAGCCGGGCGTATCGCTGTCCAGTGTGACGACGAGAGCGCGCTGGCCATGCGAGAGCTTCAGGTTGCGCGGCGTGTCGTTGGCGACCAGCTTCCCATTGACGATGAAAGCCACACGCTCGCAGAGCTGATCGGCCTCTTCCATCAAGTGCGTGGTCAGCAGAATGGTCGTACCTGCGCTGGCAAGCTGCTGCACAACCTGGCGCACCTCGCGCGCGGAGATGGGGTCGAGGCCGCGACTCGGCTCGTCCAGAAAGAGCATCGGTGGCCGGTGCAACAACGCGCGAGCGATTACCAGGCGCTGCTTCATGCCGTTGGAATAGGTACGCACAGGGTCTCTGGCGCGGTCACTCAGACGCACTATGTCGAGTACTTCGTCAATGCGACTTGCTGGCAGATGATAGAGCCAGCAGGAGAACGCCAGATTCAGCCGCGCCGACAGTCGCTCATACAGATTTTGTTCTTCGAACACCACGCCGATACGCTCTTTGAGCCGCGCCCGGTCTCTCACCACGTCGCACCCCGCTACCCGCGCGCTGCCGCCGGATGGGTTGATCTGGCCCGTAAGCATACGTATCGTGGTGGTCTTGCCCGCCCCGTTGGGGCCGAGCAGACCGAATATCTCGCCTTTTTTCGCCTGAAACGTAATTCCCGCGACTGCCTCTATCTCTCCAAAGCTACGCCGCAGGTCAGAGGCATCGATCATGAAATCTAAAACTTTCATTTCTTTGCCTGGTCCTTCTATTTCACCCGGACATTGCCTATTCGTTGCTTCGATTTACAGACACCACTGTAGCATGAGAAAAATTTACACGCTACATATTCTGGCCGAATGGAGTAAAAACGGGGGCAAGAGGCGTACATTGAGGGGTGGATGATCGCCTGAAACGATGAATTGAGTAGTTTCCACGAGCCTGTACCACCCGTGTTAGCATATGCTACAATAATGCGGATAGAGCAGGAGAGCAAGCGAAATTTGTGTACAGCATGGGGAGTACCGGTGGCATGTTACAGGTACGAGGGCTTGAAAAAATCATAGAGAACCGCAGCGCCTTATCGATTGAGCAGATCGATATCCAGGCCGGCGAGGTATTGACGGTCGTCGGGCCAGTTGGAAGCATGAAAACACTACTGATCCAGTTGCTGTGTGGAATGTCTGCGTCAAGCGGTGGTAAGGTGTTGCTGGATGGTGACAATGTACACACGTCGGCGGAGGCGCGCAGGCGCATTGGCGTGCTGTTCGAGGAGGATTTACTCTACGAGCGATTATCGGCGCAGGATAACCTGGAGTTATATTGCCGCCTGCACCAGCTTCCCCATAGCCGTGTCGGCGAGATGCTGGCTCTGGTCGGCTTGAGCGACCAGGCACGCAAGGCTGCCAACAAACTTTCACCCGTCTCGCAGCGCAGGTTGGCCTTCGCCCGCACGCTGATCGGACACCCGTCGCTGCTCTTACTCGACCAGCCTATTCTTCACACGGATCTGGTCACGCAGGCGCTTTTCGCTCATCTTATCTGTGAGGCAGCCGCCAGGGGTGCGGCGGTGCTCATCACCGATGAAGACCTGGCATGGTCTGGCAAGCTGAGCACGCACATTATCGAACTGGAAGATGGCCGCGTGGTGAGCAGCCGCTCGCGCAAAAACGAGGCGGAAACAAACACGAGGGAGCCAGCCACGCACGCTCGCATCTCATCGTACAAAATACCGGCGCGTAAGGAAGACCGTATCACGCTCTACGATCCTGGCGAGTTGCTCTACGCGACCAGCCGCGATGGAAAGACTTACCTGCGCACCGCTCACGAGGAGGCGACTACGAACCTGACCTTGCAGGAACTGGAGTTGCGCCTGGCGGGTCGCGGCTTTTTCAAGGCGCACCGCGCCTACCTGGTGAACTTGCAACATATCAAGGCCGTCATCCAGTATACGCGCAACAGCTATACCTTGCAGTTGAACGATCCCCAGGAAACCATGATCCCGCTCAGCAAGCAGAGCGAGAAGGAACTCCAGGAGTTGCTGGGATATTGATGTCCATCGTTATGCTATACTATAATGACTCGCTTATGGAGGGATCGCGTGGCTCTAGATTTTGACTTACGTTCGCTCGGCGACGCGCTGATGCGTATCTCTCGCCTGCTGCACGAACATACCCGAAAACTTGAAATAGCGGTAGAAGGCACATATGCCGGCGACAGCGGCGATCCTCGCGTTCGCCTGCTTGGCGATTCGCTACGCATTTCGCGCACGACCGACCTGGAGCTTGGACGCCTGAATCAAGCGGCCCAACGCATCTTGCTGGCCTTGCAAGAGCAGTCTGCCCAGGCATCGCAAGGCATATCCAATGCCGTCGCAACTCCTTCCTCGCTCTCACCCGCCGCGAAGAACTTCGAGCTGGAGCGCGAAGAACTGAATTCAAGCATCCTCCACCTGAAAGAGCAACGCAGCGAGTTGGAAACGCTCTACGAAATTGCACGCATCCTGAACTCGACCCGCGAATTCGACAAAGTGCTGCGACTGGTGATGGACGAAGTAATCCGTGTCGTGAAGGCGGAACGCGGCTTTCTGGTGCTGGTCGATCCTCAGACGAATCAACTGAACTTCGAGATCGCGCGTGACAAATTCGCCAATACGATTGACCGGAGCGAATTTAACTTCAGCCGGGGAACGGTTGAGCGCGTTGTGCATACACGCGAGCCTGTGCTGACCCATAACGACGCGCAGGTCGAGATGAAGGAACAGGAGAGCATCGTCGCCTACGGTATCCGTTCGATCATCTGCGCCCCGCTGGTCGTGCGCGGCAAGTGCATAGGCGCGGTCTACGTCGATAGCCGCATCAACGCTAATTTATTCGGTCCAAAGCACCGCGACCTGCTCGTTGCATTCTGCAATCAAGCAGCCATTGCCATCGATAACGCGCGCCTCTTCGCCGATCTGAATCGCGCGCTGCGCAAGGTCGAAGAGGATAAGCAGTACATGGATAACATCTTCGCCTCTATTGCCAACGGCGTCGTTACGACCGACCCCGACGGCATCATTACCAAGTTCAATGAGGCAGCCGGCCTCATCCTGCGCATCAACCCACTCACAGCAATTGACAAGCACTACCGCGAAGTCTTCCAGCGGCTCCCGCAGCTCGGCCTGGTTGAGCTGCTGCAAAGCGTGCCGGTGGAACACGATCACGGCACCATCGTTCCCAGGTCTATCGACTGTGAGATACCCGGGCGCGGGCCAGGGCTGGTCAATCTGACCATCTATGCTACATCGCTGCGCGAAGGCAATACCCCCATCGGTGCCGCGCTCGTGCTGGACGACCGTACCGAACTCAAGCGAGCCGAGGCCAACGAGAAGAATATCCGCCGCATCTTCGGACGCTATGTTCATCCTAACGTCGTGCAGCAGCTCATCGACAACCCCGACGCGCTTAACCTGGGCGGAGAGACAAGAGAAATCAGCGTCATCTCCGCCGACATTCGCGGCTTCACGCGCCTGAGCGAGAGCCTTCCCACCAGAGAGGTAATGAACCTGCTCAATACCTACTTCGAGATCATGGTCGAGGCCATCTGGGACGAGGAAGGAACCGTGACAGGCTTCTGGGGCGATGCGTTCCTGGCAATCTTCAACGCGCCGCTTCCACAGCAAGACCACGTGCTGCGCGCCGTGCGTGCCGCGTGGAAGATGCGCCTTGCCGTAATGGAGTATCAACAATCACAGCTATCGGACAGGCCGCTTTCTTTCGGCTTCGGCGTAAACACGGGCGAGGCAATGATCGGCAACGTCGGCTCGAAGGATCGCATTCAGAACTACACCGCCATCGGCGACACCGTCAATGTCGCGTCGCGCTTGCAGGAAAAAGCATCGGACAACAACATCCTGCTCAATCACTCTACCTTTGCGCGCGTGCGCCAGAACGTGCGCGTCACCAAGCTGCCGCCGCTTGAGGTAAAGAACAAGACGGAGCTGCTCGACGTGTGGTGCCTGGTGGGCCTGTATTAGAGGTGTTCGTGATGCTTGATCCAACTCTTCAGATCATCGATTATATCGTCATAAAAAGAGCCATTTAGGTAACATCTATGTATTTTAAACTCGATCTTACAATACGAGAGCTAATGCTTGATAGAGATGTAGTAGAAATCGACATGGGCGGAAAGCATAAGATTAAATTTATATTTCGTAAACCAACCGAGGAAGAACAGTCGATAGGGCACTTAGATTCGAATCCATTTTGTGAAGTGTCCGGAGAGTGGATGCCAAAAGAAAATATGCTTGCAATGTTTAAGAAGCTTGCGGCAAGCAAACTGCCAAAGGGAAGTAAGTATCAGGATGAATGGAGCTTTTACGGCATTGACAAAGACGGCAGCTTTACGAATAAGCTAACCGTTTCTCTAAGAATTTTACCTGAACCTTTCGCTGCGTATATAAGTCAAATTGATGCCGAGTTAAATGATTACGCTAAAAGAACTGTTAATCTGCTAAGATGGAGGTGTGGTACACGAGGGCATCACAACCCCATTAGTTCGCATGGAGCTTCCTGGTCTTTCGATCGAGAAAACTGGTACCCAACACCCTTATCAATGCAAGCCCATACGACTATATTCTCTTATGTTCGTACAACTCATGAGGTTTTGGAGGATGTAAAAGAGTACATGCAAGAGAATAAAAATCAACCTCTAGGATACGAGCTTTTTCTTGAGGCGTGGTCGCAAAGAATGCAAAATCCTAGAAGCTCTCTGATACTTGGTATAGCGGCTGCTGAGACAGCGTTTAAACATTGTGTCAGTACATTTGTCCCTGATGCTAAATGGCTGATTGAAAATACTGCTTCTCCTGATCTGATAAAGATGCTTGCCGATTATCTACCTCAACTGCCGACTTCTCACAAAATAAACGGAAAAGTTTTTGAAGCTGGGGCAAGCATTCGTGAGACATTGCAAGTCGGTGTGCAGATGCGAAATCAGATAGTACATGGTAGATCAACGGCGCTCACTTACGAAAAGCTCGATGAAATACTTCAAGCAGTGATTTATGTTCTTCGGATTTTAGATTATTGTTCAGGTTTTAATTGGGCAAAACAGTACATAAACGATCCAGACATACTAAAAAATTTAGACAGATAACGCGATGCTATCCCGAATTGGAAGTCTCCCCCAACAGGCCGTCAACCCATCATGCGGGAGTTGGACAAAATAAGCACGCAACAGGAGAAGATCGACGCTCGGATGAAACAACTGCCGAGTATCTACATCCCTCAGCCAGAATACGATGCTCGGCACACAGAACTCGAAGAATGCGTGCGCAAGGCAGAAGAGGTACTCGTTTCCAATCGCGTCTGGGGCAAGACTGAACATCGCAACTTAATGGCGCGCATCAACACAATGCGGACACAACGCCATAGTGATGGGCTGGTGCGCTGGAGTTGGACAATTGTCGTGCCGACCTCATTGTTAGCCGGACTTCTTCCCCATTTTATCCATTAGCCAAGGAGTCAACTGTTATGTCGGACGAAGTGATGTACCTGGCGTTTTACGCCTTCATCCTCGTGGCTGCTGTGGTAGCGGCTTACCTCAAACTCATCCCCCTCGACTTCCTCATGGCGGTCTTTGGGATTGTCGCCGGTAATGGTGGAGCCAGCCTACCCAGTCTGATAAGCGGTCCTACGCCTATGGATACCATCCCTCCTCCCGACAATTCACTTACCTCACTCCACAACCTCCGCTGGCTGGGTAACGGCTCTCCCATTGAAAAGTCTGCGCCTACCATAAACTAACACCGGTGCCACGTAAACGCGGAGTTCAACGGGAGAGCGTTATTAGCCCCTAGTTCTTACGTTTCCGATGGTGCCACCAGTTCCTGATGATCTTGGCTAAATCCACAGAACTCACGATGGTACCAGGCAACGCCACTAACCAACTCCACCACTCCATCAAACAGCTCCTCTTCCTGAAGCGCTAGGGAGAAACAGTCGTATGATATCACTCAACATCACACAGTACCGCACAACGTCACTTGATATCACTGTTATCCTGTGGTATCATGACAACGAAGTGTTGACAATGTTTGTTGTGTGATCTATAAGGGTTGTCAACCTACCCAAACACGACTGTCCTCCGGGACTGTCAGCGAACAAGAAGACTGACCGGTCGCACTCCTGAGACGCTCAAGTTTCCTAGGCCGAAGCGTCTCGGGGCCTGGTTGGTCTTCCTTGTTCTTAGTTCGCACTATAGCATATTCTGCTGTGGTTGGGAAGTAGGACCGCACGTGCTTCACCGAAGTTATGAGTTAAGATCGGGTGAAGAACCTCCTCTTATTGGTCATGACTTCTTTACCAATAAGTGATAGGTGAGTAGAGATTTCCCCTTCAAGGTTTAACTTCCTCAACACACCGTCAACATCCAGTCAACACTTTTGCTGTCACGACTGTGGAAAGTCTTCGACCTATTCGGTAAAAGATGAGTAGAGTTTATTCCTTTTGGTTCAGACTCCTTAACCTCTCAGAAGAACCGAAACTCATGCTGTTTTGAGTTTTTCAGTAGCTATTCCAAAAAGAACACCCTCTTATCAAGAGAGTGTTCAGGGTCGCTACGGTTTTTGAGTCAACCGTTTTTGTCTCCGACGCCGCCACCAAAGAATCAGCTGGTATAGCAGCTGACTCAAGAGCCAGAGGCTCAGTAGCGCTCCAGGGACATTCAGCACATCATTCCATGACATTCCTTCCTCCCTTTGAGGTACAAGGGAGGGCAGTTGCCGTATGGTATACTACCTCCAGAACTCTCACATTGGAGCGAGTACATTACCAGTGGCTCCACCTACACCCGCCGCAAGTACAGCAAGTAATGTAGGGCGATACCATGTGGACTCGACAATGTTTGCAGTTTATGGTAGTATTATCGTGTACACGATATTGATGGTGAGCGCCATTACGGCTGACATCATCATCTAACGACTGTCCTCCGGGACTGTCAGCGAACGAGGACGACCGGTCATTGATAATCCTTGAGATGTCGAAGTTACGAGGCTCAAACATCTTCGGGATCGGACTGGCCGTTCTCTGTTCTTACAAATGAGTGTAGCATATCATTGAGCCTTAACGCAACGGTGTTTGATAAAATATACATGTTATAAACATATCAAGTTTAATACAACCTTATGACAATTACCTAGCAGTTCTGTATGGATTCTTGAACCTCTCCACTCCTAAAGCCACCTCGCAGGCCGATGCGCACGATATGCCTAAGTCCCACGCGGAGCATGTATGCGAGTAGACTGTATGTTCCTCATGCCTACCTGACAACAAGAGGTAGACATTGTATGCTACCAACTCATGAAGCAGGCTCCCCTCTAGGACATAGCCAGTCTCCAGAATCGAAGCGATTACAAAACACGCTACTAGGCGGATTGAATGACCCTGAAGCCGCCATGAAAGCCAGTTTCCAAGCTATTTACTAGGTGCCATTTTTCGTTACGAAAGTCGCTAGGATAGTATAAACCCTCACGAATTTATTCTCAATAGGAGGCTGATTATACCAGGAAACAGGTGTTTCGTCGAGGATTTATATGAGAGTTGGCAGGTTGCAGGCGAACTGTATAGGTAACCATCGAAGACGAATAGAGAGAATTGCGTCCAATACACTGGATCGTTAGTACGTTCGGAACTATTAAAGGTCTTTGCGCAGCACGAAACCGATCTGCGGAATGCGAATGAAGCCGAACCACTCGTAGAGGCGGTGGGCGTGCGCGTTGTCATCCTGCGTATTGAGCATGATGCGCAGCACGCGCTCCCGCTGGAAGAACTTGATCGCCTCGCTCATCAGTCGAATGCCTACGCCCTGCCCGCTTGCAGAGGGATGGACGGCGATACGCACGAGATAGCCATAGTCAGCATCCAGTGCGTTGAACTGGTAGCCGATCACCCTGCCGTCCAGCTCAACCACCACGAAGTACGGGTGAGTCGCGGAGATGTCCTCAAAAGAGGCCGCGTCGTAGCGCCAGAAATCCTCGAAGCACGCCTCCTCGACGGCCAGCAATGCGCGCAGGTCGCGCTTTTCAACCGGGCGAACCGTCACCTGCGTATTACCATGCGAAGGAATAGTGTAGTCGAACTTATCGTAAGCGTAGAGCAGGCGGTGCGGTCGAAAGCCGCGCGTCAGCAGAATATCGCGCAGCCAATCATTGTGCAGATCATTGCCGGAGTAGTGAAGGGAGCGCACGCCCTGCCGCAGCAGGTGCCTATCAAGCTCAGCGAGCAAGATATCCAGTAGGGTGACATAGGAACGGCTCTCCGTCCAATTTACGCCATATCCACCAAGCCAGGCCGAGGGAGGATTGACCGTCTGGGAGAGCAGAAAGCCCTGTAACGAGTTTCCATGCAGTACGCCAACTGCCGGGTAATGTTTCAAAAGCAGGGGAAGTTCTTCGGTGGTGAAACGTTGATAGACATATTCGGAAGTGTACAGCAGCCGCGTCACGAGGTCGATATCGTCAATGGTCAAGAGGCGAGTGTATTTCCCTGACATGCTGACTCCCATCATGACGGCGTAACCAGGCAGCGAGGGGGAAATGTCTGCCATCATTTTCAGGCATCCGACCTCGCCGCCCATCCATTATGCCTCCGGTCCTGGCCCCTGAATCTCGCGGCGCAGCCGCTCGATATCGGGTTTCGGCGCATTACGCATACGATATCCTGTCAGGTGGTGAATGCGACGCAGTTCGGCAATGAGCACATCTGAATTCAAGCGAAAGGGCAGCGTTTTCAGGAGGTCCCAGACTGTCTACTGCCGCGTCATCGCCCAGCAGCAGGTTGAGGCAGGTAGCGGCGCAACCCGCCATAGCCTCGACGCTGTAGCCGCCTTCCTGAACCAGCACCAGCCTGCCCTGGCAGAGAAACTGCGCCTCTTCGATGACGACGTTCATCAATCTGGCAAAGCCCGCCGTGGAGAGGTTCATGCTACCCAGGGGATCGTCCCAATGCGCATCGAAGCCAGCCGACACCAGGATCAACTGCGGGTCGAAGCGGTCAGCCGCCGGGGCCAGCACCTGGCGAAAGACCGGCTCCAGCGTCTCGTAACCCGTATCGGCTGGCAGCGGCACATTGATGGTCGTGCCCACGCCGTCTCCCTCGCCGCGCTCGTCCGACAGGCCAGTACCGGGATAAAAGGGGGCCTGGTGCGTGGAAAAGTACAGCACGCGCGGGTCGCCGTAGAACATTTCCTGCGTGCCGTTGCCATGATGCACGTCGAAGTCGATAATCATGACCCGTTCGAGTCCGTAGCGATCGAGCGCGTAGCGCGCGGCTACCGCGACGTTGTTGAAGAGGCAGAAGCCCATAGCCGACTCCGCGACGGCGTGATGGCCGGGCGGGCGCACGAGGCAATAGGCGTTGTCCACCTCGCCGTTCATGATGGCATCGATGGCGGTGAGCGGCGCGCCCGCCGCCATGGCCGCCGCCTCGTAGGACTTCGCAGAGATGTAGGTGTCTGTGGCGAAGAAGTACGAGGCGTGGCCGCCCTGCTCCTGCTTTTCCGCGGCCCTGCGCGCTGCCAATTTCACCCTGTGAATGTAGGCGCGCTCGTGAACGGCCGCCAGCTCATTTTCGCTGGCGGGGCGCGGCGCTAGCAGCACCAGCCCCTCGCGTTCGAGCCAGCCCAACAACTCCAGCACTTCCATCGAACGGCGCAGTCGCTCCGGCTGATCGGGATGGTTCGGCGGCGTGATGTGATCCAGAAAGATCGGGTCATAAACCAGGGCAGTTGTCATGTTGTTCCCTTTTTAGGAGACGCGGGAGACGCGCGCCAGCGCCTCTTTCACCAGGCCGGGAATTTCGAAAATGGTATCCGCGACGGGTACGTTGGCCGCATGCAGCGCCGCGACCTTGCCCTGGGCCGTGCCGGTGTTGCCCGAAATGATCGCGCCCGCGTGACCCATACGTTTTCCCGGAGGAGCGGTGCGCCCCGAAACGAAGGCCACCACCGGCTTTTTCATCGTCTTGATGTACTCGGCGGCATCCTCTTCGTCGCTGCCGCCGATCTCGCCGCACATCACCACCGCCTTCGTCCCCGGATCGGCCTCGAACATCTGGAGATAATCCGCGAAGGTCGAACCGATGATGGGGTCGCCTCCAATGCCGATGCAGGTGGACTGGCCGATGCCCGCCTCACTCAGCAGCGCTACCACTTCATACGTGAGCGTGCCGGAGCGGGAGATGAAGCCGACGGAACCCGGCGTAAATATCTGGTAGGGGATGATGCCGATCTTGCCCTGACCCGGCGTACACATGCCCGGACAGTTGGGTCCGATCAGCAACGCACCCGACTCGCGTACGGTCAGCATGGCGCGGGTCATGTCGATGACCGGAATGCCCTCGGTGATGCAGACGATCAGTTCGATGCCCTCGGCGGCCGCCTCCATAATGGCATCGGCTGCGCCAGGAGGCGGGACGAAGATGCACGAGGCAGTCGCGCCCGTCGCGGCGACAGCCTCGCGTACCGTGTCGAAAACAGGCACGCCTTCAACGGTCTGGCCGCCTTTGCCAGGGGTTGTGCCTCCCACGATATTTGTGCCAGCCGCGATCATATTGCGGGTGTGAAACAGGCCCTCGCGCCCGGTGATGCCCTGCACAATCACCGGGGTGGTGCTATCCATCAATATACTCATGTCGCTATCCTCTATTTCCGTGCTGCAACTGCCGCGACAACCTTCTGAGCGGCTTCGCGCATATCTTTCCCCCAATCGAGACCGGCGTCCTTCAACAGCGCCTTGCCTTCTTCCGCGCCCGTTCCAGACAGGCGTACCACGACGGGCATCCCTGCCGGCAGCTCGGCCTGCGCCAGGATGACGCCCTTCGCCACCTCTTCGCCGCGCGTGATGCCGCCGAAGATATTGACCAGGATGCCCCTGACCTGCGGGTCGCGCGCGACGAAGGTGAGGGCCTTGCGCATCACTTCAGCCTTCGCGCCACCACCGATGTCGAGAAAGTTGGCAGGTTTGCCGCCCACGCGCGCTACCATATCAAGCGTGGTCATGACCAGTCCCGCGCCGTTGCCGATAATACCGACGTCGCCGTCCAGCTTGACGTAGGTCAGCCCTTCCCCCTTCGCTTCGAATTCCAGCGGATTCGACTCCTCCGTCTCGGCCCAGCTTGCGTATTCTTTCTGGCGGAACAGGCCGTTATCGTCGATCAGAATTTTGGCGTCCGCTGCCTGCACCTGCCCGTCGGCGGTCAGCGCGAGCGGGTTGATCTCGGCGAGGCTGGCGTCGCTATCGATGAATGCCTTCGCAAGCGCGGCCAGCATCGCGCCGCCTTTGGCGATGACGTTGTGGGGTAAGCCGGCGCGCGCCAGGATGTCGCGCGCCTCGAACGGGCGCAGCCCCCAGTGCATGTCGATGGGCTGCCGGATGATCTTTTCGGGAGTAGTTGCCGCGACCTCTTCAATGTCGATACCGCCGGCTTTGGAGACCATCACGACGGGAGCCTGCGATTTGCGGTCGAGGATAATGCCCAGGTAGTATTCTTCTTTAATGTCCAGCTTGGAGACGACCAGCACCTTCTCGACCGTCAGTCCTTTGATGTCCATACCCAGCACGCGCGCGGCTGCTGCACGCGCCTCCTGCGGCGTGTCGCCGAACTGGATGCCGCCGGCCTTGCCGCGCCCGCCGACGTAGACCTGCGCCTTGATGACGACCGGGCCGCCCAGCTCGCGGGCAATGGCCTCGGCCTCCTCCGGCGTGTGCGCTACACGCCCAGGCTGGATGGGGATACCGTAGCGCGCCAGGATATCTTTAGCCTGATACTCGTGGATTTTCACTACTTTTACTCCTCGTACAACGTCTTAGTTATAGGTATGAAGAAATAAAAAACGCCGCTTCATGGCGCAGAGACCTTTCTTGAAACCCAATTCATGCTAACACGCGCACTACTTGAGTGTCAAGAATTGCCATACTTCGCGCTTTCCTGTACAATAGGCTGCAATTCTTACACAGGAGTACACTAGAGTAAAGGGGATTACTCTGATATGGCGAGAAAATCGGCTCTAACCGAGCAATCAATAGAAACACAGGCTGTAACCGTGGTGAGGCGGAATCCTTTCCGTAGATCTGTCGTCGATCCACCGAGGAACGCGGAACCGAAGCGTCTCTGGCTGTGGCTGACGCTGCTGTTCATCGCAGGAGTGGTATTGCTTGGTATCGTGGGCATGGCTACCTGGAACTGGCTGCGCGCTTTTCCGCTCTTCACCAGTTCAGCCGCAGCACCCCCCGCTATCACGACCTTTCGAGTTGGGCGAACCGTCCCCTACGCCGATCTCTCAGTGACGGTGCTGAGCGCCCAGGGCACAACCTCCTTCAGTGACGACGCGATCCACTCTGGTCCGGCCACCGTGCGCCTGAACTTGCAAGTTTCGAACACAACCACCAGCCCTGTCTCGATCATCTACTACGATGCCACGCGACTGCTCGTCCCTAAACACACGCCCATTGCGCCTACCAACATACAGATTGCTACGGATGTGCAGCCGAAGAGCAGCGTGAAAGGCTGGATAGACTTCCCGGTGCCAGCCGGTCTGCAACTCTCTAGCCTGAAGCTGCAACTTGGCTCGACGCTGCTGGGCGAGACGCTCGTCGTGATGCCTCTCAGCGGCGCGTTTCAACCCGCGCGCTTCGCCATCCATCACTCCCCACAGTCGCTCGTCGTCTACTATGACTTCGAGGGCAACACGCTCGTCTATCATCTCAACAGTGTGGACGTGTCCTATTCCTATCATGGGCACGAGGTAAGGTCCGGCGACCAATTTTACATCCTGAACTTCACCGTCGATAATCCAAATGGCGTCAATGTCTCGCCTGGCTTCGGCTTCGACTACATCCGCCTCGTCACCAACGGGGTCAACAGACCGCCGTTCGACAACACGCTGCCCAACACCTTCAAAGCAGGCGCGCAGGCCGTTGGCGGCCACGTCACCTACGTAGAACCTGCCGGCTTGAACGGACTCACCATCGGCTTCCTGCTGCAACTGTCAGCCGGGCAGAACAACTACTCCGTAGGGCTATAAGCTACGGAGGCGCGGGGACGGCCAGAGACGCATGCGTCTCTGGCCGTCCCCGCGCCTCTTATAAAGTGCTATGATCGGATGAAGGACAGCACTTCGTCGCGTTTCTGCTCCATCAGCTCGCGGCTGTTCGCCTCGACGTTGAGACGCAGGAGCGGCTCGGTGTTGGAGGGGCGCACGTTGAACCACCAGTCGCCGAAATCCAGCGTGATGCCGTCCAGGTGATCGACCGACTTCGCCTGCTTGCCAAAATGTTCCTCCAGCGCGCGCAGCTTGCCCTGCGCGTCGCTGACGGTGGTGTTGATCTCGCCACTGCGCACGCCTTTGTCAAGCGGCTTGAGCAGCTCGGATAGCGGCTTGCCCTCCACGGAGACCAGCTCAAGCGTGATGAGGAAGGCGATCAGGCCAGAGTCCGCGAACCAGTTGTCACGGAAGTAGAAATGGCCGGAGTGCTCGCCGCCATAGATAGCGTTGAGGCTGCGCATCTCGGCCTTGATGTAGGAATGCCCGACGCGCGTGCGTATCGCCGTCCCGCCCAGGCTCTGCACCAGTGCCGGGACGCTCTTCGACACGATCAGGTTGTAGAGGATGGTCGAGCCGGGCTGCTTGCGCAGCAGGCTCTGCGAGACGATGGCCGTGACCATCGAGCCATCGACCACGTCGCCATGCTCGTCAACCGGGAACATGCGGTCGGCGTCGCCGTCGAAGGCCGCGCCCAGATCAGCGCCGACCTCGCGCACCTTCTTCTGCAAATCCTCCATGTTCTCCGGCTCGATGGGGCTGGCCGGATGATTGGGGAAGCTGCCATCCAAGTTCGAAATAGAGCGGAACCAGCGTGCAAGGAAGATGCTGGAAGACGCGCGGCATAATCATGCCTGCCATGCCGTTACCCGCGTCGATGACCACTTTGAGCGGCCTGATCTTCTTCACATCGATGAACGACAGGGCGTGCTCGATAAAGGCATCGGTCACATCGCGCTGGACGACCTGCCCCTTCTGCGCCGGTTCGGGAAAGTCTCCGCGAATCGCCAGGTCGCGTATATCGGCCAGGCCCGTCTCCAGGCTAACCGGGAACGCCTGCGCGCGGCAGAACTTCATGCCGTTATATTTGCCGGGATTGTGCGAGGCGGTAATCATCACACCCGCCTGGTAGTTGAACTTGCCCACAGCGAAATACAGTTCGTCGGTGGTTGTCATGCCCAGCTCGACGGCGTTGACGCCCTGGTCGGTGAAACCGCGGATGAGGGCAGCCGCGAGTTGCGGCGAGGAGAGGCGCATATCGCGCCCAACAGCAATTTCAGGCGCCTGCAAATAAAGCGCAGCCGCCCTGCCGATACGGTAGGCAACATCGTCGTTCAAATTCTGGCCATAGATGCCACGAATGTCGTATGCCTTAAAAATTTCGGGATCAACCGTTACATTTGAGGTATCCACTAATAAGTCCCCTTCCTGTTTTTTACGAATATTTATGTATTTCGAGCAGCACCCAGGGTTGACCAGCGCTGCGCGGATCGTAGATCGGGCCAACCTCGATAAAATTGGCTTTCGAGAAGGCGCGCCTGGCCGGTAGGTTGGCCTGCGCCGTCTCCGCGTAGACGCGCACCATGCCGGGTAGGGTGAAGAGGTGCGCAACCAGCGTGCGAATCGCCTCCGTGCCGTAGCCCTTGCCCCAGCGCGTCTTATCGCCCAGACCGAGGCCGACCTCCGCCTGGCCTGCGCGATAATCGACGTTGAAATAGGTAATCGTGCCTATCGGGACGTGATGCTCGTCCTCGATGATGTACCAGACCTGTCGCCCATTACCGCGCACATAGTTCCGTTCGAAAATTGGCAGAAACTCGGCCATACTCTGCGAGAAGGGCCGGTGCGGATCGTAGCGCCATACCTCGTCGTCGCGCTCCCAGTAATAGACGTATTGCGCGTCTTGCACGACTGGCGGGCGCAGCGTGATTCGCTCGCCATAAATATTGCCATACGTTTTGCGTCGTTGTGTCTCGGTCATAGCAACCCCAACTCAGCGGCAAAGCTCGCGCCAGCCGCAAGCGGCTCAACATCGAACGCCTGCGCCAACGTTTGCCCTACATCAGCAAAGGTCGAACGCACTCCAAGATTGACGTTGGGGCGCACCACGTCCCCATAAGCAAGCACGGGCACCATCTCGCGCGTGTGGTCGCTGCCCTGGAAGGTCGGGTCAACGCCGTGGTCGCCGGTGAAGAAGATGGCATCACCCGGATGCAAGGCACGCCGCACCTGTGCGAACCAGCCATCGACCTCGCGCAGCGCCTGCGCGTAGCCCTGGCTGTCGCGCCGGTGGCCCCACAACATATCGAACTCCACAAGGTTCACGAACAGCAGCCCCTCGAAGTCGCGTTCCAGGTAGTGTAATGTGGCGGCCATGCCGTCGCGGTTCGTTTCGGTATGGTCGCTTTGCGTCAGCCCGCGCCCGGCGAACAGGTCTTCGATCTTACCAATGCCGATCACCTCTCGCCCGCTCTCCTTCATCACGTCGAGCAGCGTGTAGCCGAGCGGGGCGAGCGAGAAATCGCGTCGATGCTCCGTGCGCGTATAATGCCCCGGCGTGCCGGTGAATGGACGCGCGATGACGCGGCCAACAGCGTGCTCACCGGTCAGCATGTTACGCGCAAGCTGGCATATATGGTAGAGTTCATCCAGCGGGATAACCTCCTGGTGAGCGGCCACCTGGAAGACGCTATCTGCCGAAGTGTAGAGGATAGGGCGAGCGGTGCGCACGTGCTCGTCGCCGAGTTCCTTGATGATTTCGGTGCCGGATGCAGCTTTGTTGCCCAGCACTTTGCGACCGATGGCCTCCTCGAAGCGTACCACCACGTCAGGCGGAAAGCCATGCGGGTAGGTCGGCAGCGGCTTTTGCAGCACCACGCCGGTCATTTCCCAGTGGCCGGTTGTGCTGTCTTTACCCGCGCCCCGTTCGGCCATGCGGCCAAAAGAACCCTCCGCGTTCAAAGTAGGCGGCGTTCCTTGAATGTTCGTAATGTTGCCGATGCCGAGCGCGCCCAGGTTGGGGAGTTCCAGCCCGCCGACGGCCTGCGCGCAGTGCTCAAGCGAGCTTGCTCCGTCATCGCCATAGGCATGCGCGTCGGGGTTCTCGCCCGCGCCAACGCCATCCAGCACCACCAGGATAGCCCGTCGAATCGTACTCATCGCGATATCCTCTTCTTCGCTAGCGTTGCATACACCGGCAATGGCTCACCGATCAACGGCAGTGCATAGTCATAAAAAGCCCGTGTCACCATCGTGCGCGTGGCATCCAGGTACTCGGCGGGCAGCAAGCGCTGCACATTGGCAACCTCAACGAGTTCAGCAAGGCCCGTCGTACAATGGTATACCGGTTCGCCCTGTCGAACCAATGTCACCATTGTATCAGATACGCCATCGAGCAGGGCCTGCACGCCCATTTTTCCCACCAGGTAGGCTTCCTCGCGGTCTGTATGCGAGACCGCGTTAGAGGCCATGCGCTGGTAGTCGCCCGGCTTGTCAAAGCGCGCCCGCAGCCCCAATTCACGCCTGACCAGCTCTACGAGATGCTGCGCTGCTCCGCTCAGCAAGGGATGTTGAAAGGCGTCAAGCCCCACCTGCCCAATCGCGCCGAGCGAGCGTCCCTGCTCGTCTCGTACCGTCTCAGCTGTGACGACTACCACGAAACCCACGCGGCGATAGACCGACTCGACCTGTCGCAGGAATTGCTGCTCGTGAAACGGTTGCTCCGGTAAAAGTAGAATATGCGGCGCGCTGTCCTCATCGTCCTCGTCGCGCTTGCCGAGCGACGACGCGGCGGTCAGCCATCCAGCGTCGCGTCCCATTGTCTCGATAATCTTGACGGGATAGTGCCAGGGGATGGACTTCGTGTTCATCGTCGAATCCATAGTTGCCAGGGCGATGAAACGCGCCGCGCTGCCGTAGCCGGGGCAGTGATCGGTGAAGGGCAGGTCGTTGTCGATGGTCTTGGGGATGCTCACAGCGCGTAGATCGTATGCCATCTCCCGCGCACCATGGGCGATGCGATGCGTCGTGTCGGCGGAGTCGTTCCCGCCTATGTACAGCATAGCATGGATATCATACCGCTTGAGGAGCGCTACGACCCGTTCCGGGTCTTCGGCGACCAGCTTGTAGCGGCAGCTTCCCAGGGCAGCCGAGGGCGTGCGTGCCAGTCGCGGCCAGATATCAGCTGGTTGCTGGCGCAGGTCGATCAATTCTTCCTTCAGCAGCCCCTCCACGCCGTGCAGCATTCCATATATATTCCCGACGCGCTCGCTTGCAAGCGCGGCCTCGACCGCCCCGGCGAGGCTGGCATTGATTACAGCGGTCGCCCCGCCCGATTGCCCGATGATAAGATTAATCTTCGACATTTATCATTCTCTGTAGGGACGCGATTCATCGCGTCCACGTTCCCAGGCTGATCCGCATTGGTGGACGCGATGAATCGCGTCCCTACAAATCATCCTAAACGGTATGCCTCCACCGTCATTATATCAAGCCTGGCATGAGGCGTCGAGTGGCTATCGCTGTAGCATATAATGTTGGGAAAAAGTGGAGATGCTGCATGGCTCATAAAATCATTCTCGATTGCGACCCTGGACACGACGATGCTATCGCTATCCTGCTGGCGGGCCGGCATCCTGATGTCGAACTGCTGGCGATTACGACGGTAGCGGGCAACCAGTCGGTGGAGAAGACGACACGCAACGCGCTCAAGGTGTGCTCGCTGGCAAATATTCGCGATGTGCCTGTGGCGATGGGCATGGATCGCCCGCTGGTACGACCCGCGAAACACGCGCCCGACATTCACGGCGAATCTGGCATGGACGGCCCGGCGATTCCCGAACCTGACATCGAGCTTGACTCGCGTCACGCCGTCGATCTGCTGATCGAATTGCTGCTGCACTCCGATGGCGATATCACGTTGGTTCCCACAGGGCCGCTCACCAACATCGCGGCGGCCATGCGGCGCGAGCCGACCATTATCCCCAAAATCGCGGCGATCTCGCTAATGGGCGGCGCCATCGGCCTCGGCAACGTGATGCCTTCAGCAGAGTTCAACATCCATACTGACCCGGAAGCGGCTGATATTGTCTTTCACTGCGGCAGGCCGATCACGATGGTGCCGCTAGAGGTGACACACCAGGCGCTGGCGAGCGAGGAGGTGATAGGCAGGCTGCGCGCGGCCCGTCGACCCGTCGCCAGCTTCGCCGCCGACCTGCTGGTCTTCTTCGCCAGCACATATCGTTCTGTCTTCGGTTTTCACGCGCCGCCTGTGCATGATCCATGCGCCGTTGCTGCCGTGATCGACCCATCCATCCTGCGCGCGATCAGAATGCACGTGGCTATCGAGACAACAGGGGAATGGACGACGGGGCGGACTGTGTGCGACGTGTACGGCAAGCTGAAACGCCAGCCTAACGCGTGCGTCGGTTATGGCCTGGAGGTCGAGCGTTTCTGGGAGATGGTGATCGAGACCATCCTGGCGTATTGAACGTGCTCTCGCCGGTGGCACCCGCGAGGGATGCCACTATATTTGAGCGCGCCCTTGCCGATGGCACCCGCGAGGGATGCCACTACATTTCACACGGTGAAGGTTGACCACCCTTGAGATTAGATTTGATAGTCCATCTCGCCGCTCCAGCCTTGCGTCAATTCCTGGTGCTCCTGGAGTGGCGTGCCGCCCTTCACGAGCAGTTCGGCGGGCTTGGATGCCACGACGGAGTTGGGCGGTACTGATTCCAGCACGAGCGCCATCGCGCCGATCTTGCTTCCCCTGCCAACGGTAATTGGGCCTAAGATGGCCGCGCCGACGCCGATGGTCACGTCATCTTCGACGGTCGGGTGGCGTTTCTGTCTCCGACCGGGGCCGGGCCGCCACCAACCGGTTGCGCCCAGCGTCACCTGGTGATAGAGCATGACATTGTTGCCAACCTGCGCCGTTTCGCCGATCACAATGCCCGCTCCGTGATCGATGAAGAAGCGTTTGCCGATCTTCGCGCCGGGGTGAATCTCGATTCCGCCCGTCATCAGTCTTGCGAACTGCGAGATGAAGCGCGGCAGAAATGGAATATGCGCCTTGTAGAGCGCGTGGGCAATGCGGTGATAGATGATGGCCCACAATCCTTGATAGAGCAGCGCCTCGAATATGTTGCGACAGGCCGGGTCTTTCTCGAAGATGACATCGATCGCGTCGGGCCAGCGCGTCCTGCGCCGTGGAGTCGCGCCAGGCACCGGAATAAAGACGCCGGGAGGCAGTTCCGGCAGGTGCGCCATCTCTCGATCTACGTAGTCGGTCATTCTATCGCTATCAACGTTGCCCGCATTCTCTACATTGCGCTGTGTCATGCTGGATAAGACCCTTTTCGTGCTGAACCAATACGAATTTCCACTATCGAGTGTATGGCAGTCCATAGCCAATGTCAATAGTACCAATTCCTTGTATGCTGAAATCGAGCCTGTTATAGTAAAGTCAGGTTAGTCGCTCGTTGGTCAGCAATAACAAAGGGCACATGCTGATATGCTCACACAGGACTTCTCACAACTTATCCCCTCGGCTAGCTGGCACGATCCCATCTTGATCGCCGGCGCGAACCCGGTCGGTCTTATCACCGCGCTAGGGCTGGTGCGCAACAACATTCCCTGCGTCGTGCTGGATGAGGGCGCGGAATCATCGCTCGAAAGCGACCAGATGGCTATCCTCGATGTCTCCACGCTGGAGATTCTGGACGCCTGGAACGGCCTGGGCGCGTACATCGCCTCTCGCGGCCTGGTTCCACAAACCAGGCGCGTACTCCTGCGAAAATCGACGCTCTATCGCTCCCAGTTACCAGCGCAAGCGCCTGGCGCACGCTATCCCCGGCAGGTCAACATGCATCACGCGGAACTGGAGCACATCCTATTGCAAGTGTTACAGCAGACGGGACTTGTCCAGGTTTTGTGGCAGCACCAGGTGAAGAGCCTTGTCCAGGATCGCGAGGGCATCGATGTCGAGCTTGCGACGCCGAGAGGCACAAAGTACCTGCGCACACCCTACCTGCTCATGACCAACGCCCCACCAACCGCGATTTACACAACCCTGGGCTGTTCGTTCCCAGACACAACACAGGACGAACATTATCTCAGCCTGGATATCCAGACACACATGGATGATGCGGCTGAGCAATGGCTATGGTTTGACGCGCCGTGCAGTCCCGGGCGCATCACTCAATTGCATCCCCTGCCATCTCATCTCGTGCGCATTCTGTGCCAGCTTGCGCCGCGAGAAGAGTTAGCCGGCGTTATGCAATCCGCGTCGATCCAGCAGCGTATCGAGGCGACGCTGGGACAGCGTCCCAACGAGGTGATCTCCGTCAACACCCATCGCTATCAGCGAGGCGTGCTCGATCGATTCAAAGCAGGGCGCGTTCTCTTTCTCGGAGGTGCGGCACACAGGCTGACCTTGCTCGGTATCAGCGAGGTCAATAGCGGTGCGCTCGATGCCTGGAATCTTGTCTGGAAGCTGGCGCTGGTGCGCGCTGGCCTCGCGCTGCAAGACCTGCTCGATACCTACAACGATGAACGACACACCGCCGCAATCGAGGCTATGAAGCGAACCGACGAACTGCTTCCGCGTGTGGCGGCGTCCGCGGGATTATCGGCCTGGAAGCGCAACACAACGTTGCGCCTGGGTCAACCTTTCGCCTCCCGGCGCGACTCTTCGCGACTCTATGAAACTCCCACCGCGCCGATCTATCGCACATCCACGCTCTTTTCAGACGATCACCGGCTATACCTGGGTGGCCGCTTCAACAAACTACCAGCCGAGCAGAACGCTATACTCAAGCGTTTTCGAGAGGCTCCCGGCGTGGGAGCGCCTGCCCCCGCGCTGACACTGCCCGACGCGGACACAGGCTCACCCGTCGAGCTGCTGGACAAATCGAACGCGGGCTTCCTGGCATTGTGCTTCACTTCCGATGTGGAGATGGCGATGAGCGTGCTCACGAAGATACCAATGGACATGTCCGAGATACCCATCAACTTCTACCTCATCACGCCTACCATGCCCGCCATGCCCGCGCAGCGCGGCGTGACTATCCTGCACGATGAGCAAGGCAGAGCCGCCAGCGCCTACAACGCCGGGCCGCGCTCGCTCTACCTGGTGCGCCCCGACCGCGTCATCGCCGCGCGCCGCTTCGACAGCGACTTCAACGACATCCCCGCACTGCTGCGTCATGCCGTCGGCGAGGATGTGGTAGACTCGCAGACGCGCATCCCGCGCCCCGAGATACTCGCCTCCGGCTATTGACAAACCGCATAACGTCCACTATACTGACCTTGCGTTCAAGACGTGGTGACCGTAGCTCAATCGGCAGAGCTCTGGATTGTGGCTCCAGCGGTTGTGGGTTCAAGCCCCATCGGTCACCCTTTTTTGTTGCCCTCGACCTTATCCTCTCAGATCTACTTGCATTGGGAAATAACATCAGTTATAATCGTGAGAAATTTAGTTGAGTATGGATACTCGCTCAAATGTCGTTTCTCACTTGATTGTACGTGTGAAGAAAGTTATTTCGTCGAGGCAGGAAACCTGAGAGGCTACTATGCGAAGCATACGATATTGGAAGATTTTGAGCCTGACGATACGCCCTTACAGCATTTCTATTGCTATTTGTCTCGCTCTTCTCTTTGAGCTTGCCCAGGGAGTAGTATCGCTCCCTGGTTACGCAATGGCCGCAGGTGAGTCAGTATCTATTCATATTACTGGTATAGCGCATCCCCCTGGGTTTACTCCAGATATTGCTACGGTGCATAGTGGAACTACACTCGTTTTTCTCAATGATGCTCAACCTTCCGAAACGTATACTATCACTGCTGATGACCAGAATTTCGTATCACCGCCAATTACGCCCGGTCAGCAATGGAGCACGACTTTCAGTAATCCTGGCACCTATGAATATCATGCTCTGAATACTGCTCAGCTGCTCGTTGGCACAATTATTGTAGTCCCTGCCTCAGTCCTGCTTTTGCCAACGCCCAGGCCAGGAGTAGTTGCTACCCAGATTGCCCTACTTCAGGTAAAACAAACTGAAGTGGGCGGGGCAACTCCTCCTTCAGAGGGGATGTCACCTACTACTCTATTCATACTTGTAGCAGTAGTGATGGTGGTGCTTGGCTTGAGCGTGGGGGGTACACTGATTCTCCGCAGAAGAAAGCACGCGTGACCCATGCATATTGAAGGGTTGCCTCATTTTTTTAATATTCTCAGATGAATAGATGAAAGAAGTGCTTATGTTCACGACACAGCTTGAGGATGCACAAACTCCTAAAAAGGATCTCTTTGGGTTGAAACTACTTGCTATGGTGCTTGTGGCTGCAATTGTGTTCATGAGCATTCCGGTTATTCAACCCATCCATGCTGCAAACTCGTATAAAGTCGAATTCTCCACAACGAACTTTGGCATCCAGTTTTTACACGCTCAGAAAGACGATCTCAGCAATCCACAACATACAACGTTCACGCTAACGAACGGATCTGCGCTCTGGTATGGAATTGAAGTGCAATCTCAACCAGGGGGCATACAGCCAGTAGCAGCCAATCCACTCGACGACCTTCTCTCTTCGAGCCTTGCACACTTTGGTTTATTACCTCCAAACGGCCTTGTTCCGATCAACACCGACGGCACATTTTTCGAGAACATTCATCTTGCGGCCTCATTTTCCAGCTCAGGGCAGGAAATGACACTGACACTCAATCCTTTCAACAAAACTGCTGCTGCATTTGATATCTTGAATCTCCTCCTACAGTTACTTGGCGAAGTCAGTCCTAATATCGAGTTAGGGTTACTGGCAACGAGTTCAATACAGCAAATCTTAACGACTATCGATAAAACGGGTGATTTTGTAACGCTTATCAACGATTATGTGAGCCTGTTACAGGCTACTCTGCAACATTCGAATGCAGTGTTAGGCAAAGCAAACGCCTGTGCGATCGATCTCTTCAAGTTGTTTGCTACGAAAGCAAATCTTGCCGGGTTAGTGAAAATCCTTACCCTGCTCGTTGGCTCGGTGATCCCAGGAATCGCGCCAACAGTAGCCAGTTATGCTACTGGCATTCATGGCTTTCTGGTCATCCTCAAGCTGACCAAGTTTCTTGCCGACCTGGCGCTTTCACTTGGCTCTTATTTATTTCAACAAGATACTTTTCCCACAGTTCAATTGCAAAGCGTTTCAACTGCAACTGCGACCTCCTTGCCCACAACTGTACTGTCACCTTCACCTACTCTTTCACCCACAATACTAACAACTGTGACCGTCACTTCGCCGACTGAATCAATGATTTCAGTCAGTCCAACTTCGATCAATGCAAATACCGGCTGTACCTGGTCAGCCGAATCGGTAGGGTGGTCATGTAAAGTGATGGTGAGCAACAGCCAGAACGCCCTGGCCAGCCTGAACTGGTCGGCTTCAAGTAGTGGAATCGACACACAAGGCTTTGTCACGAGTTTCAGCCAGGCAAGCGGAACCCTCGCGCCCGGCCAATCAGCACAGGTGTCGATATTTATCGATGCTACCAGCCATCATTCCTGCAGCGGCCAGGGGTTTACCGGTTCACTTACTTTTACTTCATCGGCGAATACCGTGACTATTCCATGGAGTTGCACTACTCCAACCCTGGCAGTGAGTCCAGGTAGCCTCAATGGGAATACTGACTGCTCAAGCAGTGATGCCTATGGTCCCTGGACCTGTAACGTGACAGTGAGCCAACAATCCCAGGGTGAGATGACATGGTCTACAAATAGCAACGGGATAAGCGGTATTACATTCAATCCAGATTCTGGCCGATTTGTAGGTCCTGGAATGCCAACACAGGTAACAATAACTATACCAACGGCAACATGCCCAGCTTCTGCTCAGCTCCTTTTTAATGGAGATGCAAACACAATCACTGTTCCCTGGAAGTGTACTCCTCCGCTTCCGAAGCTCATTCCACTGCCAGGAAGTTTCAATCCATCCGCTTGCACAGCAATACAAGGCGGCTGGCAATGCCAGATGCAACTACTGAACTCTGCCTCGGATACGCAGCCGGACAATTACTTTACCTCCGGCAGCAATTTACCGGGCGTCATCATCAGTCCATCCAGCGGGACAATTTCATCGAGCCAGTATTTGCCGGTAACACTCTTCATCCCCTCAACAGATTGCAGAGGGGGCATACTCTACTTTTACGGTAAGTGGAATACCGCTACGGTCTCCTGGACGTGTCCTTGAGTTATTCTTCTGCCAGATGATAGTGATGAGTTTGTTTAACAGTGATGATGAGGTGATACAATAAATGAGCAGCGTTTTTTTGACCCCATCGGAGGAGCACGTGTTATGCATAGCTTTTCACAGGAAGCCATTGAGAGGCCGTATCGCACGCTTGAGGCAACGAAGGTCTTGCGCGAGAAGGCGGAGGTCATTGAACGGGCCACAGCCAACGCGCAAGCTGATGAAGTGATTGTCGCGGTGATACGCAGCGATTTGAGCTTCGGAGGCGTGTGGACGCTTGCACGAGAGGATATGGCCAGGCAGGTGCTTGTGGTAGAAGACGAGGGTGACTGGTCGCTCACCTTCTCGCCAAACACCCCGGCCACACACGTTGAACAGCGCTGTGACGAGCTTGCCAGAATCGCTCAGAGGCGAGCAGATGTTATGCAGAACTGGCTGCGCCGAAACTCTTCCGCGATTTGATAGCAGGTGAGTTACAGGCCACATACAATCATCATAATCCAACTCGTTCGCCAAATATGCTTGACAAAAAGCATCTTTTTCATTACAATAGCATCAAAAAGACGTGTAGTTAGTGAAGATTTTCGAACTTGTTATTGAGCCTGGACGAGAGGAACAGCCAAAGATCAAAAAAAACCACATACCTTCATTCAAGACGATTGAGGAAGAGGCAGCATTCTGGGATTCTCACTCGAGTGAAGAATTTGTAGGCGAACTTACCCCGGTGGACAACGTGAAGTTTGTAAAGGCCGACACCAAAAGGGCTCTAACTGTACGATTTGATGCTGATACATTTGAAGAACTCTCCAAAGAAGCAAAAGAGAAAGGTATTGGCCCATCGACGCTCGCCCGTATGTTGATCCTTGAGCATCTTCGCGAAAGAAGAGCCTCTTAATGTCTCAGTTAGAAACTGCCGACCGGACACTCATCAGAGAACATCAACTGGCGCGACTCCAGCAAGGGATGGGGCGCGTGCTGCACCATAATGGCTTCTACACGCGCAAACTGCTGGGAGACCGTCACTCTCTCTCGCTTGCGACATTCGGGGAGTTCGCACAGCTGCCGTTCACCACCAAGCATGAGCTGGTTGAGAACCAGGAGAAGTATCCTGCTTACGGAACAAACCTGAGCTACCCGCAGGCGGAGTATGTACGGCTGCACCAGACCTCCGGCACGACCGGGCGACCCTATAAAATGCTCGATACGCAGGAGAGTTGGGACTGGTGGGCCGAATGCTGGAGCAGCGTCTACAACGCGGCGGGCGTCAGCCGGGACGACATTGTTTTCCTGGCCTTCGGATTCGGGCCATTCATCGGATTCTGGTCGGCATATGAGGGGGCGAAGCGACTTGGCGCGCTGACCGTGCCCGGCGGCGGCATGGATTCGTTGCAACGGCTGGAAGCCATGCGGGACGTGGGCGCGACCGTGCTGGTCTGCACGCCCAGCTACGCGCTGCGACTCGCAGAGGTGGCGCAGGAGCATGGCCTGGATATACGCGACTCGACCGTGCGTGTCACTATCCACGCGGGCGAGCCGGGCGCGTCCATTCCCGCTACGCGCCAGCGCATCGAGCAGGCATGGGGGGCGCGAGCCTTCGACCATGCCGGCATGACCGAGATGGGCGCGTATGGCTTCACCTGCGAACAGCAGGAAGGGCTGCACGTTAACGAGGGCGAATTCATCGCGGAGATCCTCGACCCCCGGCATCACCAGCCTGTGCGAGAAGGTGAAACCGGCGAGCTGGTGTTGACCAACCTGGGACGCTGGGGCAGCCCTGCCATTCGCTATCGCACCGGCGACCTCGTGCGACATGGCGGCCATGCCTGTCCCTGCGGGCGCAGCTATCTCGTGTTGCCCGGCGGCATCCTGGGGCGCGCCGACGACATGCTGATCGTGAAGGGCGTCAATATCTATCCCTCGGCGCTCGCCAACATCCTGCATCGCTTCCCTGAAGTGCTGGAGTATCGCATCATCGTCACGAAAGAGGGCGCGCTCGACGAGATCGCCTTGCAGGTTGAATGTCCTGCTTCACTGGTTCCCACGTTGCAAGAAACGCTGCATACCGCGTTGAGCCTGCGCGTCCCCGTCGAGGCTGTCGCAACCGGAACCCTGCCGCGCTTCGAACTCAAGGCGCGCCGTGTTGAGGATAGGCGAGGCGGCAACAGGTAAATATCTTCACCGCAACCTATGACCAAAGTACCAGATAACCTTCTGGCGAGAGTCGTTCATTCAACGCGTGTGCTACACTCCTGGTAGACTGCCAGCGTCGGCACGCTCGCTTGAGCGCACACAGCATCGGATAGGAGGAGCCATTGAGGTTGAACGGGAAGTTCTGGTACGGTATGTGCCTCTGCCTCATGATCCTGCTCGCCGGATGCGGCGCGGGTCAGAGTACCGGCATTCCATCTCAGCCTCTGACCGGCGACAGCCTCAATATCCAGCAGCATAACGCGCCATCTTCAACACCGATTGCCTCCATTCCCAGGCAAAACCTCAATCCCCCACCGGGACACGCGCCCACCAAAACACAGCCATACAATCCCGGGCCGCCTCCGACCAACATACCCAGCTCGGGCAGCGGCGCGGCTCCCTATGGCCCGCCTCCTGCCATGACTCCAGAAGAGATTCAGCTGACGCAGCAGCTTTTCAATCAGATCAACCACGACCGCGCCGCGCTTGGACTGTATGCCTACGTCTGGAATGCCACGCTGGAGGGCGGCGCGCGGCTGCATAGCTGGAATATGTTCCACTGCGGCTTCAGCCACACCTGCCCCGACGGGCTGGATCAATGCACGCGCATCGCCAATGAGGGCTTCACCTTCACCGACTGTGGCGAATGCATCGGCCTGGCCGGGCCGTCAAATCCTCCCTGGAGCAACATCTATGCCGTTCAGGAGAGCATGATGAACGAGGGACCCACCGGCTGGCACTACATCCACCTCACCAGCAAGACGCTTCATCGTATCGGCGTAGGCATCTACGTTGACCCCAACGGCTGGGTATGGTTCACCGAAGACATGGTGAGCTGAGACACAAGCATCTTCCTGTTCAGCTTTTCACCAGTTATAATTGGTTAGGCAAGGTTCAAATGAACTTGACAGGTGCTCGTCACCAGAAAAGTTCCGTCCTGTCATGCTGAGCGCAGCGAAGCATCTCTCCGGCTTGGCATAGAGATGCTTCGCTGCGCTCAGCATGACAGAGTGCGATGGGGCAAACTGTCAAGGACTTTTCTTCAGAAGTGAACCTTACCTTAGCTTGAGAGGCGACTATAAGATGAGCAATGAAGCAGCAACGGCGCGCATAGTTATGCAGTGGTGCGATATCCTGGGAAGCATTAGCGAAGAAGAGGACAGACTGACGCGGCCTTTCGCCTCGCCGGCCATGCAGCGCGCCAACGAGTTTGTAGCGGCATGGATGGAGGAAGCGAGTTTGAGTGTCGAGCGCGATGCCATCGGCAACTTGATCGGACGCTACAAGGGAAGTCCCACGAGCGCGAAAACGCTGGTACTCGGCTCGCATCTCGACTCGGTGCGCGACGCCGGGAAATACGATGGGCCGCTCGGCGTGCTGGTGGCGCTGGCGTGCGTGCAGCGTCTCCACGCGCGCGGGGAGCGGCTGCCGTTCGCCATCGAAGTGATCGGATTCGCCGATGAAGAAGGCATGCGTTACGTGCCTTATCTCGGCAGCAAAGCCATTACCGGAACGTTCGATCCCGCGTGGCTGAATGCCACAGACGCCGAAGAGATCTCTATGGCCGAGGCCATGCGCGCCTTTGGCGGCAACCCCGATCCGGTGATACTGCGCACCCCGCGCTGGCGGCGAGAAGAGCTGCTGGCGTATGCTGAAGTGCATATCGAGCAGGGGCCGGTGCTGGAAGAGCTAGGTTTGCCGGTCGGCGTGGTGACGGCCATCACAGGGCAGACGCGCCTGCGAGCGGGCTTTACAGGCATGGCAGGCCACGCCGGAACAGTACCAATGTCCATGCGCCGTGACGCCTTCAGCGCGGCGGCTGAGTTCGCGCTGGCAGTGGAGGCCATCGCGCGCGGGCTGCCGGGGCTGGTGGCGACGATCGGCCAGATCAGCGTGCAGCCGGGAGCGAGCAACGTCATACCAGGGCAGGTCACGTTGAGTCTCGACGTTAGACACCAGGATGATACAATACGAGAGCAGGCGCTGCGCGCGATGGAAGCCAGGGGACGCGAGATCGGGCTGGCAAGACATATCACCTTCATATGGCAGCCGCGTGAATCACGCGAGACGATACCATGCACGCCACATCTCTCGGCGCTCTTCGCCCGCGCGATTGAAGCACATGGGTATCCCGTCCATCGCCTGCCGAGCGGCGCGGGACACGACGCCGCTATCATGACCGGGCTGACGGATATGGCGATGTTGTTTGTACGCTGCAAAGACGGCATCAGCCATAACCCGGCTGAATCGGTCACAAGCGAGGATGTCGGCGTGGCGCTCGACGTACTGGAACGATTTGTATTGCTGCTAGCCCAGGAGATGAGGTAACGAAGAGATGAGCCTGTACGATATGCTGGTGCGCAAAGGGACGCTTGTCACCACGAGCGGAATCGTGCAGGCGGATATCGGCATCGAGGATGGGCGGCTGGTGGCCGTTGCTCCCGGCCTGAAAGGAGACGGGCGCGAGGAGATCGACGCTGCGGGGCTGCACATCTTCCCCGGCAGCATCGACGCGCACGTGCATTTCAACGAGCCGGGACGCACGCACTGGGAAGGCTTTGCGAGCGGTACGGAGGCGCTGGCGGCTGGCGGCGCGACGAGCTTTTTCGATATGCCGCTCAACGCGCATCCGCCAACGCTCGACGCGGCCAGCTTCGACCTCAAGGTGCAGGCGGCGCAGGCGTCCGCGCTGGTCGATTTCGGGCTATGGGGCGGGCTGGTTCCCGGCAACCTCGACCGGCTGGATGAACTGGCGGAGCGCGGCGTGATCGGCTTCAAGGCATTCATGAGCAACAGTGGCATCGACGATTTCCAGGCGGTCGATGACCTGACGCTCTACGAGGGCATGGCACGAGCCGCGAAGCTGGGGCGCATCGTGGCCGTTCACGCCGAGAACGACACCATCACGAGCGCGCTGGCCCAACGCGCCCAGCGACGAAGGCCGCACGAGCGCCCGTGATTACCTCTCCTCGCGCCCCGTCGTCGCAGAGCTGGAGGCCATCCAGCGCGCCATACTTTTCGCCGGAGAGACGGGCTGCGCGCTGCATATCGTCCACGTCAGCAGCGGAGCAGGCGTCAGGCTGGTCGCGGAGGCACGCGCGAGGGGCGTCGATGTGACGTGCGAAACCTGCCCGCACTATCTTTGCCTGACGGATGAAGATGTCGTCCGCCTGGGCGCAGTGGCGAAGTGCGCGCCGCCCATCCGCTCGCAGCAGGAGCAGGACGCGCTCTGGCAGCATATCTTCGACGGAAGCCTGCCAATGGTCGTCTCCGATCACTCACCAGCACCCGCCGAGATGAAGCAGGACGCCAACTTTTTCCGCGTGTGGGGCGGCATCTCTGGCTGCCAATCGCTGCTGCAACTGCTGCTGACGAACGGCTACGAGCAACGCCATTTGCCGCTGCCCCTGGTCGCCGCGCTGACATCAGCCAATATCGCGCGACGTTTCGGTCTGTCTTCCAATAAAGGGCAGCTCGCACTCGGAACAGATGCCGATCTGGCCTTTGTAGACCTGCGTGAGCATGAGGAAGTGACGGCTGAGAAGCTATTTTACAGGCACCGTCACAGTCCCTACATTGGGAAAATGCTGCGAGGCCGCGTCGTGCGTACCATACTGCGCGGTCAGACGATCTTTCTGGATGGCAAGATCATGTCCAGGCCGCTTGGACGCTTATTGAAACCAGTTCAGTAAGGAGCAACCATTCAATGACAATGCTGCGTATCACCGCCGGGCCGTTCGTCTTCACTGCGCGCATGGAGGAGGTAGAAGCGCCGCAGACCTGCGCCGCCTTTGGTAAGCTCTTACCATTCCACAACAAGATCATTCATGCGCGCTGGAGCGGC
The DNA here is from genome assembly GCA_963731975.1 of uncultured Chloroflexia bacterium. Classification (GTDB taxonomy): domain Bacteria; phylum Chloroflexota; class Ktedonobacteria; order Ktedonobacterales; family Ktedonobacteraceae; genus CAVSXS01. The sequence goes on from CAVSXS010000001.1 coordinate 2,095,645, forward strand.
GAGGCGTGCTGGATTCCGCTTGGCACCTTCCAGTTGAACGTGGGATACGAAAACGCTACCAGCTATCCCGCGCCGGGTCAGATTCTCTTCTATCCAGGCGGCATGAGCGAAACAGAGATACTCTTTCCTTACGGCAGCGCGAGTTTCGCCAGTAAGGTCGGACAACTGGCGGGCAGCCACTTCCTGACGGTGGTATCCGGCAGCGAGCACCTGCGGCACCTGGGGCGTAAAACACTTTGGGAAGGCGCGCAGGATATCGTCTTCGAGGCCATGGAATGAACGGGAAGTTGACGTTACAAGAAGTGAATATACTTGACCAGGCGCGCTTCGTGGAGGCGCTGGCATCGCTCTTCGAGGGCCCGCCCTGGATCGTCGAGAAGGCATGGTACGACAGGCCCTTCGCCGGTCTCAGCCAGTTGCACGAGGCATTATGCAGGGTCATGGAGCAGGCACCGGTAGAACGGCAAGTGGCGTTGATCCAGGCGCACCCCGACCTCGTGGGGCGCGCAGCCCTGGCCGGAACGCTCACTTCAGCCTCGCAAGGCGAGCAGTCATCTGCCGGGCTGGACCGGCTCACAGCACAAGAGGTAGCGGCGTTCGCGCACTTCAACCAGCTTTACCGTAATCGTTTCGGCTTTCCATTTGTGGTATGCGCCCGCGAAAACAAGAAAGAGAGCATCCTGGCCGGATTCGAGACGCGCCTGCAACATACGCGCGACCAGGAAATCAAGATTGCCCTGGGGGAGATAGCCAAAATTTGCTGGCTGCGTATGCAAGATATCTTTCAGGCCGATGTCGTACAATAGCGCGAAAAGGAGATGACTATGGAAAACACGTATCGCTACCAGATTAGTTACGGCAAAGCGCAGGTACCCGTGTATCGCGTGTACGCCACGCCCCTGACCGGCATTCCGGCCATTCCAGAGTCAACCTTCACAGGACGCGACAACAACCTTTTCGCCGCGCAGGTTGATGTGGAAGTCTTCGGTGAGAATTTCTTGCCGGCCTACACGAGGGGCGACAACTCGAACGTGGTGGCAACCGATAGCATGAAGAACTTTATCATCAGGCACGCGCTTTCGTATGAAGGCTCGACGCTTGAAGGCTACCTCGAACTGCTGGGGCATCAATTCCTGGCCACCTATCCCACCATGGAACGCCTGCGCATGAGCGGTAGGGAACTGGCCTTCACCCCGGCGCAGGTACCCGCGAACGGCAGGCATTTCGGCGATAGCAGCGCCCTCTTCAGCCGCTCGAACGACGACTACAGCGAGGCCAGTATGGATTTCTCGACGATTGACGGCGCGACCACCGTCACGGCGCACGAGTGCGGGCGCGTCGGTATGCAGTTGATGAAGATCACGGGCAGCGCCTTCACCCATTTCGTGCGCGACGACTATACGACCCTTCCTGAACGCGGCGACCGTCCACTCTATATTTACCTGGACGCGCACTGGAAATACAGCGACGTAGCGGATATGCAGGCGCGCTACATTCCCGGCGAGCAGGTGCGCGACGTGATCCAGGTCGTCTTTCACGAGTTTGTGAGCGAGTCGATCCAGCACTTGCTGCACGAAATGGGCAAGCGACTGCTGGCGCGTTTTCCGCAGATGGCCGAGATTTCCTTCTCCGGCCAGAATCGCACGCGCGACCCGATGGCGGTATCTGAGGCCGATGCGAAACGCAAGGTCTACAGCGACCCGTTCCCGGCCTTCGGCTCCATCAAGCTCACCATGTCGAGAGCGCAATAAGGCACAAGAAAGGTGTATGTATGGGCGGTTATCTCACGACACATGTGCTGGACACAGCGCGCGGTCTGCCTGCCGCAGGTATGAGCATCGAACTGTGGCGCGTCAGCCCGGGCGGGTTCGAGCGCGAGCTATTGAAGGCGGTGCGCACTAACGCCGACGGGCGCACGCAGGAGGCAATGCTGGCTGAGGATGAGTTCGCTGCCGGAATCTACGATTTGGAGTTTGCGGTGGGCAACTATTTCGCCGAGCAGGGTGTGACAACAGCGAAGATTCCGTTTCTGGATCGCGTTACTATCCGTTTCGGCATCGCCGACGGGGAAGCGCATTATCACGTGCCATTGCTTGTCTCGCCCTGGGCATACAGCACCTATCGCGGGAGCTAGCCACGAATTGTCATCTGGGAGTAAACGTATGTCAATGTGGCAAAACTATGTTCAGCCGAACAGCCTTGTGGAGACCCTGGAACTGCTATCACGGCACGCGGGTCAATCCCGGCTGATTGCAGGCGGCACCGATGTGCTGGTCGAGTTATCGCGCGGCGTGCGCCCTACGAACACGCTCATCGACATCAGCGCGCTGCGCGACCTCAAATATGTGAGTGAAGAGGACAGCTCTATTTTGCTCGGCGCGCTGGCGACGCATAACGATGTGATCGCCTCTCCTGCCTGCGTGCAGACATGCGCTGCCCCTGGCCCAGGCTTGCTGGGAAATCGGCGCACCCCAGATTCGCACGCGCGCGACAGTGGTGGGCAACCTGGTGACGGCATCGCCAGCCAACGACACGATTACCGCGCTGATTGCCCTGGGAGCGGAACTCGTGCTGGTGCGCAAAGAGGGCGAGCGCGTCATCAAGATGGACGACTTCTATCCAGGCTTCCGGCGCACCGTGCTGCAACCCGGCGAGCTGATTCGTGAAATCCGCATTCCGGCCTTGCAGGACAACCAGCGCGGTCTCTTCCTCAAGCTCGGCCTGCGGCGCGCCCAGGCCATCTCGGTAATCGATATAGCCCTCGTGCTGACCTTCTCCGTCGACACGGTCATCAACGCCAGCATCACGCTGGGGTCGCTTGCCCCTACCATCGTTCACGCGCGCACGGTCGAGACCTATCTTCAGGGCAAGGCGCTGGACGAGGACGTGTGCCGCGAGGCCGGACGGTTGGCACTAAGCGATGTCGCTCCCATCGCTGATGTGCGCGGATCGGCGACCTACCGGCAGGCCACCCTCACCTCGCTCGTTACGCACGCCTTGCAGCGCATCGCCAATCACAGCGAAGCCGCGGGATGGGCGACCGGAACAACGCGGCCTATCCTGTTGGAAACGCAGCCTATCCTGGATCAAACATTCTCTACCAGCCAGGGCGCCCAACCTTTCACAGTCACCATCCATACACGTATCAATGGCAAGCCATATGTTCTGGGTGGAGACGCGCAGCACAAGACGCTGTTGAACGCCTTGCGCGAGGACGCCGGGCTGACCGGCACAAAGGAGGGCTGCGCCGAGGGCGAGTGCGGCGCGTGTACGGTCTGGCTCAATGGGCAGGCGGTCATGTCCTGCCTGGTTCCGGCGGCGCAGGCACACAATGCCTCCATCACCACCATCGAAGGACTGGCGCACAGCGGTGAACTGCATCCTCTCCAGGAAGCATTCATCGCATGTGGAGCAGTGCAGTGCGGCTTCTGCATTCCGGGAATGCTGATGGCGGGCGCGAAACTGCTGGACGAACAGCCCCACCCAACGCTTGAGCAGGCACAAACCGCGCTGAGCGGCAACATCTGTAGATGTACAGGCTATAGGAAAATTCTGGACGCGGTGCTGAGCGCGAATGGTGAGCCTTCGAGGAAGGGAGAAACGTCATGACGAACTATATCGGCGCTTCGCTGGCACGCCCTGACGCGCCCGACAAAGTCACCGGCGCGGCTCGCTATCCCGCGGACCTGGTGCGAGCGGGGATGCTGCACCTGCAGGTGGTTTTTGCCCATCGCCCGCACGCGCGCATCCTCGCCATCGACACGCGCGCCGCTACGCAGCATCCCGGAGTCGTAGCGGTACTGACGGCGGCAGACGTTCCCCACAACGCCTATGGACTGATCGACGCGGACCAGCCTGCCCTGTGTGCCGACAAGGTGCGCTTCGAGGGTGACAAGGTGGCGCTGGTGGTTGCCGAGAGCAAAGATGCAGCGGTGGCAGGCGCGAAGCTGGTGGCGATCAGCTACGTAGACCTGCCAGCCGTGACGGATGCCGAGGCCGCGCTGGCCCCCGGTGCGCCGCTTGTGCATGAACGCCTGGGAACGAACCTGCTGCTGCACGTGCCCATTCGCAAAGGCGATATCGCGCGCGGCTTCGCCGAGGCGGATGTGATCCTGGAAGGAACGTACAGCACGTCGTGGCAGGAACACGCCTTCCTGCAACCGGAGGCGGGCATTGCCTATCTCGACGAGCAAGGGCGCGTGGTGGTCGAAACGGCGGGTCAATGGCTACACGAAGACCGGCGGCAGATCGCAGATATCCTGCAATTGCCGGAGGAGCAGGTCGTCGTGCGCTACGCGGCCATCGGCGGCGCGTTCGGCGGGCGCGAAGACCTCTCCATCCAGCATTTGCTGGCGCTGGCAGCCTGGAAACTGCGCCGCCCTGTGGCAATGGTCTGGAGCCGGGAGGAGTCGATGATCGCGCATCACAAGCGACATCCCATGACGGTGCATTGTCGCTGGGGAGCGCGCAGGGACGGCAAGCTGACGGCGGTCGAGGCGCGTGTGATAGCAGATGGTGGGGCATACGCTTCGACCAGTGTCGAGGTGACGAAGGTCGCTACGCTCTTTGCCAGCGGGTGCTACGAGGTTCCCAATATCTCCGTTGACGGGTACGTTACCTATACCAACAACGTGCCGTGCGGCGCTTTCCGGGGCTTCGGCGCACCCCAGGCGCAGTTCGCCAGCGAGATCATGATGACGCGGCTGGCACACGAGTTGGGCATGGACCCGGCGGAAATACGGCGGCGCAACATCTACCACGAAGGGAGCCTTGAGCCGACACAGTGCCCCCTTCCGGCGGGTGTGAGCGCGCCGCAGGTGCTGGAACGCTGCCTGGAAGAGGCGCGCCAACGCCTGGGTTATGGCAGTCCTGAGCGCGAAACGCACAAGTCTCCGGCAGCGCACCTGCGGCGCGGCATCGGCATCGCCTGCGGCATCAAGAACGTGGGCTACTCTTTCGGCTTCCCTGAGCAGTCCACCGCAACGGTCGAGCTATTTGGAGAGGCCGAACTGGAACGGGCTGTGGTGCGCATCGGCGCGGCGGATGTCGGCCAGGGAACGCATCTCGCGCTACGCCAGATCGCGGCGGAAACGCTGGGTCTGCCGCTGGAGCGCGTTACGCTGATCGCCGAAGATAGCAGCGAAGCGCCGAACGCCGGCAGCGCCTCCGCATCGCGCATGACGTTGATGGGAGGACGCGCCGTATTCGAGGCAGCGAGCGAGGCGAAGCGCAAATGGGGCTTTACCGACGAGCATCACGTCATGGCAACGAAACAGTATCGCCCGCCCGCCACGACGCCGCTGCATCCCGAAAGTGGAGAAGGCACGCCCAACTACTGCTACGGCTATGCGGCGCAGGCCGTCGAGGTCGAGGTCAACCTGCTGACCGGCCAGGTGCAGGTGCTCAAGGTCATCAGCGTGCATGATGTCGGGCGCGCCATCAATCGCCAGCAGGTCGAAGGGCAGATAGAGGGCTGCCTGGCCCAGGCCCTCGGTTACGCGCTATTGGAACACTTCCAGGTCAAGGACGGGCGCGTGCTCACCCCCTATTTCAGCACCTATCTGCTCCCGACTGTGCTGGATATGCCGACCGAGATTGTGCCGATCGTGCTGGAACTGGCCGATCCCAACGGGCCGTATGGAGCGCGCGGTGTGGCCGAAATGGCACTCGTGCCGTTCGCCCCAGCCGTCGCCAGCGCCATCCACGACGCCACGGGTGCCTGGCTCAACCAGCAGCCGATGACCCCAGAGCGCGTACTGAATGCTTTACAAAACCTGATGAATTGTTACAACCAAGCCCGGTAAGTGCAGGCCAGCCATGTCATTCTGAGCGAAGCGAAGAATCTCATCCGTGGTCTTGGCTTCGCACAGAATGACATGCTATATCGATCCTGATCCGCTGTCCGACTACCCCGCATCACAGCAATGAGCAAGAGTGGCGGCAAGGCGAGGTGTGCAGGCGACTAATTCCATCAGCATTTGGACGGATGGCCGGTTAAGTGGGAATGCTGCGTTGACTCATAAGCGATTCGCCGCTTGAGGGGAAAGGAGAAGAGTGAAATGACGACACTTCTACTCAAAAACGCGGCTCTGGTTGTCTCGATGGACGACGACGATCAGCAGTGGCGTGATGGCGGCATATACGTTGTCGATAACGTTATCAGGCAGATCGGGCCGATGGACGAGCCTGCCGCGTGAAGCAGAGCAGGTCATCGATGCGCGCGGGATGCTGATCCTGCCCGGTATGGTCAACACGCATCACCACTTCTACCAGACCCTGACGCGCAACCTGCCAGCCGCGCAGGATGCTACCCTGTTCGACTGGCTGCGCACGCACTACCCCATATGGGCGCGCTTGACGCCCGAAGCGATCTACGTCAGCACAAAGGTCGCCATCGCCGAACTGATGCTGTCAGGATGCACGACCTCCAGCGACCACTGCTACATCTGGCCGAACGGCGCGCGGCTAGACGACCAGGTGCAGGCGGCGGGCGAAATGGGCTTTCGTTTCCACGCGGCGCGCGGCTCCATGTCGGTCGGGGAGTCGCAGGGCGGGCTGCCGCCCGACAGCGTGGTGGAGAATGAAGAGGCCATCCTGCGCGACTCGCAGCGCGTCATCGAAACCTATCACGACGCGAGCCGCTATGCTATGCTGCGCGTGGTGCTGGCTCCCTGCTCGCCCTTCTCCGTCTCGCCTGAATTGATGCGGCGCAGCGCGGAGATGGCGCGTGCCTACGGCGTCCACCTGCACACGCACCTGGCCGAGACGCGCGACGAGGCGGACTACTGTATCGACGACGTTTGGCCGCACGCCCGTCGAGCTTGCCGAGGAGCTGGGCTGGCTCGGACCGGATGTCTGGCACGCCCACATGGTTCACCCCGGCGAGGAGGAAATTCCGCGCCTGGGGCGCACGCATACCGGCGTGGCGCACTGCCCCTCGTCGAATATGCGGCTGGCGTCGGGCATCGCGCCGGTGCGCAAGCTGCGTGAGGCAGGTGCACGGGTGGGATTGGGCGTGGACGGTTCGGCCTCCAACGACGGATCGCACATGCTGGCGGAGGCGCGGCAGGCGCTGCTGCTGCACCGCGTGATGGGCGACCCGGCGGGTATGACGGCCAGGGAAGCGTTGCGGATGGCGACACGCGGCGGCGCATCAGTACTTGGGCGTGACGATATCGGCTACCTCGCGCCGGGTATGGCCGCTGACTTCATCGGCTACCGGCTCGACTCGCTCTGGCTGGCCGGTGGCGCGCCGCACGACCCGCTGGCCTCCATCGTCTTCTGCCATCCCCCCAACGTCGATCTCAGCGTCATCAACGGGCGGGTGCGCGTCCAGGACGGAAGGCTGCTAGACGTTGACCTGCCGGCGCTAATCGAACGGCACAACACGCTGGCGGTCGCACTGGCGCGGGGATGAACTACAGCGCTATTTCTCGCTCCTCGCCCCAGTCTCCGTCCCATGTCCACTGCCCGGTCGCGCTTTCCAGGCGCATCGTGAATCCGCGTGCGTCCTTCACGACGCATTCCACGTTGAGGACATGCGCACCCCAAGGCAGCGGCCCGACGCGGTAAGTCGCCCCTGATCGGCGTAGCGTAGCGGGCAGCATGGGCGCGACGGAGATGCGGTCAGGCGCGACCTCGCGCAGGCCGAGCAGGTGACGCAGCAGCAGGTGGATGCTGACCGCGCCCCAACCATAGCCTTCGATGCCGGCATTGACATAATCAACGCCGTATTTGCGCTCGACGAGGCGGCGATTCTCACGCGTCACGCCGGGGATGTTGCCGTATTCGTCGAGGGTGCGCGCGTCGATGCTGCGATAGGAGGCATCGATGAAGCGAGCGGCCATTTCTGCGGCCTCGGCTGTCAGGTGCGCGGACCTGGCGGCCTCGCTGACGGTCATGATGATGGGCGGCCAACTCAGCGGTCGCCAGTAGGGATTCTTGCTAGGTGGCTGCGCGAGCGCAGGGCGCAACTGATCAATTTGACCCTGGTCTGCAACGCCGCAGAACACCGGCGCGAGATGCATGGCGTCCTGCTCGGACGACCATTCTCCCGCGAACGCGTCGTAATCACGAAACCAGCCCTTCTGCCACATCTGGCGCGTTTTGACGGTATAGTCGTTCGCCACCTTGCGCCACGCCTCGCGCTCAGCTACAAGGTCAACGTCTTTCAGCGTCATACCTGCTTCCAGGAGCAGCGTTGCCCAGCGCACGAGAATCTCCGCCCCCTGCGCCATGCTTGCCTGCAAGTCCACCGGGCGCACGTGTTGGATGATCGAGCCGCCCGTCTGCTGCGCCCCAAAGCGTGTCGAGACATCCTGGCCGCTTTCCCATGAACAAGCGTAGCCCAGCCAGCCCTCGTCATCGCTGCGGTGTGCCAGCCACCAGCGCAGGTAGGCGGCGACACCAGGGTACAGGCGGCTGAGCCAGTCCAGATCACCCGTCCTGCGAAACACCAAATCGAGGCACCACAACGGAAAGCCCCACTCTGGCGCGGTTCCGCAAATTTGCCCGTCATCGGCCACCATGTTGTAGCTGCCGTCTTCGCGCATACAGGGCAGGTTCGGGCGCGGCGACGACTCGAAGTGTCCCAGCATGACTTCGGAGGCAAGCGCGGGATCGGCATAGCTGAGGAAAAGCGCATCCATGATAGCTTCGGCAGCAACCGTCCTGGGAGCTTGAATCTGCATGGCATCCCAGTGATGGGGAATGACGCCCATCGGACGGCGAATGACCATGCGCAGCGTTTCCAGGTCGTAGACGAAACCGCGCCGCCAGCTATCGGGCCAGTCGCCCGAAAGTTGAGGGGATTGCTGCCAGAACGCCTCGTCCTCTACCACGTGCTGGCTCTCTGCTCCGGTCAGCCCATCCATGCCCTCCAACCAGCGCAGCAACGCCTGGTCCTGCGAGACGCCGCGCGCCAGCGCGACATGCAGCGTTGCGGAAACGGGCGACGCTCCGCCCAGAGCGAGGTTGCACGGAAGAGCCAGAGCGCGCAGTTGCCAGCCACTATCGGGCTGGCGCTGCGTTATGTTCGGCTGCGGAACATGTGCGCCGCGCGCCCAGGCCGAGACCTCGTCCAGCGTCGTCACAAAGCCAACCTCGTCGTAGGTGAGCCGGAGACCGCCCGCGGCACGCGCGCCATGCACGAACGCGTCACCCTCGCTTGCGAGACCCAGCAGCGCGCAGCCACGCGCGCGATCCTGCAAGGCGTAGAGGCCATGCTCCCAGGCACGGCTGGTGTGCGGGTTGTGGGTATGCGCGTGAACGAGATAGCAGGTGATGGGCAATGGTTTCTGCGAGGTGGTAGTCAGATTCAGGATACAGCCGAGCACGTGTTCGTTGGCGAGAAAATAGCGCGCGGTCAGCGTCAGGCCATATTTGGGGACGACACAGGTATATTCAAAGCGATTCTTGGTGTGCAGGGTGCTGTTGATGGTGCATTTGTGGCGACGGAAATCCTCCGGCGTGACCAGTACGAGATCGTGTATGCGCAGGCCAATGGTCATGTGCGCGGTATACTGAAACTGGTTGTTGACGTAGCTGCCCAGGTTCGGCACGTGCCAGCCCATGCCCAGCGGTTCCAGCGAGCGCAGCACGCCGCTGGGGTTGAGTTTCCAAGAGTGGTAGGGATTATCGAGATAGCCATACGGGGTAAAATCATCACGAGGGATCATGCTACATTCCTCCAACCTGCTTGCCACGGCTGTCACGCCGCGTTCGCCCAGCATTCTTCAACATCCTGGGCAGGTGGTCACATTGTATGCCAATGTCGCATGCCGGTCAAATACCGTATGTATCGTAACGTGATATCCTTTTGTTGGGGCGCGATAATGAGGTTAAGGCACGGTTCAACAGATGATGCCATGCTCTCCTGATGAGAGTGAACCAATCATAGAAAGCGAGATACGTATGAACATGCAAAATCCGGCGAACGAGAGGCCAGCCAGCGCTGACCTTGCGCGATACCGCACGAATTATCTTTCCGAGCAAGAAGGGATTTACCTGTACACGACGCTTGCCGGGTATGAGAGCGATGCGCACCTGGCGGAACTCTACCGGCGGCTGGCGGGAATTGAGCAGCGCCACCTGGACATCTGGAAAGACTACCTGACAAAGGCGGGCGAAACACCCCCGGCGTATAAACCGGGCTGGCGCACGCGCACGCTGCTGTGGATAGCAAAGCGTCTTGGAACCGGCGTGGTACTTTCAACAATCTCCTCGATGGAAACGAACGCCATGACCGACTACGATAGCCAGCCTGAAGCGGTCGAGAAGGGGCTGCCAGCCGACGAGCGCTCGCACGCGCGGCTGTTCAACTACCTGCTTCGCTCGACAAAGGGAGGCATCGCCGGACCATTGCTCGCGCAGTTTGAGGGACGCCACCGCAACGCGGGCGGCAATGAGCTACGCGCCGCCGTGCTGGGAGCGAGCGACGGCATGACCTCCAACCTCAGCCTGGTGATGGGTGTCGCGGGAGCCACCCTTACCGGCAATGCCGTGCTGATTGCAGGCTTCGCCGGATTGCTGGCTGGCGCTTTCTCGATGGCGATAGGTGAATGGGTCTCCGTGCAGAGCGCGCGGGAACTTAACCAGCACCAGATCGCCATCGAGAGCCAGGAGCTTCGAGACGCCCCCGAAGAGGAGCAGGAAGAGCTGTCGCTGATTTACCAATCGAAAGGCATCGACGAGAAAACGGCGAAAGAGCTGGCAGCCAATCTGATCCAGCGGAGCAATACAGCTCTGGATACGCTGGCGCGCGAAGAGCTGGGAATCGATCCCAAGGACCTCGGCGGCTCAGCATGGTCAGCAGCCATCACGTCATTTTTCCTGTTTGCCCTGGGGGCCATCATTCCAGTACTCCCATTCATTTTTACGAATGGTTTAGTCGCGGTCGCCTTCAGTCTCCTACTCAGCGTGATCGGCTTGTTCGGCATTGGCACGGGTGTCAGTTTGACCACCAGTTCACCACTCTTGAAATCAGGCGGGCGACAGGTACTGCTTGGCCTGCTGGCTGCTGGCCTCACCTTTGGCCTGGGGAAGTTGATCGGCACAGCCGTCAAATAGTCCCCGGCGCGGCATGCGGCAGAAGCGAACGAAACCACAACCTTTCGCTATCTTCGTCACAACCCTTCCCTGGTACAGTAGGTGTAGATACATACTGTATTGTCGGCTTAAACATTGACAGGGGAAGAATGAAGATGACAGAAGCACGCCCAAGGACCGCCGAAGATCGCCTATATTATCAAGTGCTTTCCACGTCTCTCCGAGACGTTTATCCTACACGAAGTGCTCGAACTGGAGCGACAAGGGCTGCCGCTCCACATCTTTTCGCTGCTGAAGCCTGGCGGGCAGACCAACGAGGCCGCGCACCAGGTGCAATCGACGGTTACATACATTCCACGGGGGTTTCCCGGCGGAACCATGCGCCTGCTAGCGGCAGCCGCAAAGCGCGCCGTGACATCGCCGCGCCGCTTTCTGCGCACGGTCGTCGCATCGCTCATTCGCTACCACCATCCTGCGACGCCCCGCCACCTGTTCCTGGCGGCCTACCTCGCCAACGAGCTTGAGCGCGCCGGAATCACTCATATGCACGCGCATTACGTCAACACGCCGACCACCATCGCTGAGATGGCCTCGTCGTTCACGGGCATTCCCTACAGTCTGACGGCCCACGCCAAAGACATCTACCTCTCGCCGAGGGACACCACCGTATACAAGATGCGGCAGGCGCGCTTCGTCGTCACCTGCACGGCCTTCAACCAGCAATACCTCAATGAAATGCTGAATGACGAAGGCTCTGTACCCATACACTGCATCCACCATGGGCTGAACTTCCGCGCCTTCCCCGCGCACGTGGCTCCCTCCTCGCGGAAATGCGTGCCGCCACTGATCCTGGTAGTAGCGCGGCTGGTTGAGAAGAAGGGATTGCCCTACCTGCTGCGCGCCTGCCACATCTTGAAGGAAAGTGGCTACGAGTTTACCTGCAACATCGTCGGGGAAGGCCCGCTGCGCCCGCAGCTTGAGCAGCAGATTCTGGACCTCGACCTGGCTGACCGGGTAACGCTACAGGGGGCCGTGACGCACGAGCGCGTCATCGCCATGTATGCCCAGGCGACGATGCAGGCGTTACCTTGCGTCATCGGCGAAAATGGAGACCGGGACGGCATTCCGAACGTGCTGGTTGAGGCGATGTACATGGGCGTCCCGGTGATCTCCACGCCGGTTTCCGGCATTCCCGAACTGATCCTGCACGAGCAGAACGGACTACTCGTTCCTGAGCGCGACGAGGCAGCACTGGCGCTTGCAATGTCACGCCTGCTGGATGACACAATCTTGCGTCGCCGCCTGGCCGTCGCGGGGCGAAAAACCGTGCTGGCTCACTTCGATATGGCGAGCAACGCCACCGGCCTGCTGCAATTGTTGCAAGGGCAGGCAAACGAACTACCAACCGGAGAGCGCGAGCACTCTGACGCTCTCTCGCAGGCAATATAATTTGAGATAACTCAGTATTGGAGGATACGTATGACATCCACTAGCACAACACTTACTATAATCCAACGAGAATCCGCGCTTGACGCGCTCGCGCGAGGTATAGAGCAGCGCACGGCTGCCATCGGGGTGATGGGGCAGGGCTACGTCGGGCTGCCACTGGCTGTTGCCTTCGCGCAGGCAGGCTTTCCGGTGACGGGTTTCGATGTCAGCGGCACGCGTGTCTCTGATCTGAACAGGGGCATTTGCCATATCGAAGATATCGACGAGCAAGACTTTCGGCAGGTGCGCGCTCATGGCTACCGGGCCAGCAGCGATTTCAACCTGCTAGGCAAAATGGATGTCGTCATCATCTGCGTGCCGACGCCCCTCAATAGCAACAAGGAGCCTGACATCTCGTTCGTTCTGAGTGCGGCTGAAGAGATCGAGGCACGACTGCACGCGGGTCAGTTGATCGTGCTGGAGAGCACTACCTATCCCGGTACGACGGAAGAACTGCTCCTGCCGCTGCTGGAACGCCGGGGGCTGCGCGCCGGTAAAGATTTCGGCCTGGCATTCTCTCCCGAGCGCATCGACCCGGGCAACAAGCAATTTACGCTGCGCAATACGCCCAAAGTGGTCGGTGGGGCGACGGAGCGATGCGCGCAGCTCTCCCACGCGCTCTACAGCAGCATCGTCGAGCAGGTCGTGCCTGTCAGCTCGACCAGGGCGGCGGAGATGGTCAAACTGCTTGAAAACACCTTCCGCTCGGTGAACATCGGGCTGGCGAACGAGTTCGCGCAGATCGCGAATATCCTGGGCATCGATGTCTGGGAGGTGATCGAAGCTGCATCAACCAAGCCTTACGGCTTCATGCCGTTCTATCCCGGCCCTGGATTGGGGGGGCACTGCATCCCCATCGACCCGCTCTACCTCTCGTGGAAGCTGCGCTCATTGCGCTACCGGGCACGCTTCATCGAGCTGGCGAGTGAGGTGAACGAGGAGATGCCGGAATTTGTGGTTGATATGGTCGCCCGCGCCCTGAACGAGCATGGCAAGTGCCTGAACGGGTCGCGTATCCTGGCGCTGGGTGTGGCCTACAAGCGCGACATCAGCGATATGCGCGAGTCACCAGCGCTGGATGTCCTCAAGCTGCTGCACGCACGTCACGCGCGTGTCGCATACGCCGACCAGTACGTCCCCGAAATTCGCCTGGGCGCGCAGACACTATCCTCCAGGCCGCTCAACGACGAGGAACTAGCAAGAAGCCGACTGCGTGGTCATCCTGACCAATCACTCTCTCGTGGACTACGCTCAAGTAGTGCGGGAGGCGCGGCTAGTGATCGATACGCGCAACGCTACCGGGCACCTGCCCCACTCGGCGCATGTCTGGCGGCTTGGTCGGCCCACAAGCGAGGAAGAGGCTATACCACAGGAAGAAGGCGTGGCATGACATTCGTGACGCTTGGCTACCACATCGTCAATCGTGCCATCGACGACAAGATCGCCATATCAGAAGAGCTTTTCGAGGAACACCTGCGCTACCTGCATAACGAGGGATACATCTCACTCTCGCTGGAACAGGCCATCGCCATCGTCAACGGCGCAGTGCAGGCTCCGCCGCGCTCGGTGCTGCTGACGTTCGATGACGGCTACGAAGACAACGCGCGCGTGGTTCTACCGCTTTTGCGCAGTTATGGGATGCGCGCCACCGAGTTCGTAATCAGCGGCTATATCGGGCACTCCAATCGCTGGAACCCCAAAGCCGGTTACGACGTTGACCATATGACCTGGGATGACCTGCGCGCCTGGCACGAGGGCGGCAGCGACATAGGCGGCCATAGTCACTGGCACCTGTGCATGACGCGCCTCTCGCGTAGCGAACTGGAAGAGACAGTGCAGGTAAACAAGTACGTCCTGGAGGAACGGCTAGGTGCGCCTTTACGCGCCTTTGCCTACCCCTACGGTATGTATAATGACACGGTGCAGGAGGTAGTGCGCCGTCACTACGAGGTGGCTTTCGCCGTCGATGCAGGCACCTGGGACACACGGGCCAACCGCTACGCCATCAATCGCCTGAACATCTCGCCGAAGTGGAACTTGGGCTACCTGGCACAGCAACTCACACAGCATCTGGCCTTGTCCGGGCAGGCGAAGTAGAAGAAGTTAGGAGAATAGCATGGCCAAACGATTCGCGCTCTACTGGCATAACGGGCGCAGCCTGGGACACACAGTGCGTTCCCTGGCGCTCGGCCAGGGATTGCTGGAACATGTCCCCAACAGCACTGTCATCGGTATCACCGGAGCTTCGCGCTACTATGAACTGCTGCCGGCGGGCATGGATGTACTCAAGATTCCCTCGTTCCTGGGATACGACGAGGAGGGGGCAATTCGCAACGAGTCGATACTTTCGCTGACGAAGAAGGAATTTCAGCAGATACGCGAGAACCTCATCACGAGCTTTGTGCGTGATTATCGCCCACATGCCCTGATCGTGGATTACAACCCGCAGGGCAAACGAGGCGAGCTAACGCCGATGCTTACGACATCCCCTGCCACGATCAAAGTGTTGGGACTGCGCGGCATCTTGAACTCCTTCGCGGAGACGAATGCAGAGTTCTTTAATCCGCGCATGGCTGACTTCATCCAGGAACATTTCGCCGCTATCCATGTCTACACCGACCCACGCGTCTTCTCTCTGGAAGAATATTACCAGACGCCGCCTGAGATCAACCGGCTGATCCACTATACGGGCTATGTCGTGCGCTCGGCCATCGCCTCAAAAGCAGAGGCGCGAGCGGCGCTGGGCATCGATCGCAATGCGCGGGTTATCGTCATCAGCTTCGGGGGCGGGCAGGGAACCGAAGCCCTGTGGGAATCGACCCTGACCGCGCTGCGAAAGGTCAGGCATCGCTTCGACGCCGTCTACATGGCGGCTGGCCCATTCCTGGAAGCTGAAGCCTTCGAGCGACTGCAAGGCGCGACAGCAGACCAGCCCGACTGGCACTGGTCGAAGCTGCTGAACCCTTTCCCAAGCTGGCTGAAAGCCAGCGACCTCTTCATCGGCGCGGGTGGCTACAACACACTGGCCGAGGTCATTACGACGAAAGCGAACGCGCTGGTGATTCCTCGCCAGTTGAACGAGCAGGAACAGCTCATGCACGCCGCCAGGCTTGCGCGGCTGCACTTCCTGCGCCTGCTCGACATGGACACGCTCTTCCAGGAAGATATCACCCCCCTGCTCGAATCCTGCTTTGCTGAACCATACCCCGATGAGTCGCAGGGTGCCATCATGACCGATGGCGCGCGAGAAAACGCGCGACTGATTCAGGCGATGCTCTAATCCCAACCAAACACCAACCTTTCAGCACGGCTTTACCAAGCATTGTTGAGTACGATTGAAGAGAAGGACACAACCTGACTGAAAACAGGCAAGAAAGGTAGTCAATCTCTATGCGATTCATGAACACACTTCCAGGAGCAGGAAACGATACGTACTTTACCCGGGGGACACGCTTCCTGCTCTACTGCCACGATACATTTGGTCTGGGTCACGTGCGGCGCACGCTGGCCCTGGCGGACTATTTCACCAGCGCCATCCCCGACGCCGAGGCGCTCATCGTCACCGGCTCTCCGGTGGCACACGCCTTCGCTTTGCCGCCGCGCGTCGATTACATCAAGCTCCCGGCGATCACCAAAGAGCGCAATGGGACATACCGGGCACGCGACCTCAACATGGGATTCAGCGCGATCAGAGATCTGCGCTCCAGGCTGCTCTATGAAACGGCGCAGGCGTACCATCCCGATGTCTTTCTGGTGGATCACGCGCCGCAAGGGTGGAAAGGCGAGGCGCTCCCGGCGCTGGCAATGCTGAAAGCCACGCAGCCGCACTGCCTGCGGGCGCTCGGCCTGCGCGATATCGTGGATGCCAGCCACGTCGTGCGCAAAAGCTGGGCGCAGGACAACATCTACCAGACGCTCGAACAGGACTATGACCTGATCCTGGTCTACGGCTCGCAGCAGTTCTTTGATATCGGCAGAGAATATGGACTCACAACCAGCACGTCAGAGCGTATCCGCTACTGTGGCTATCTGAGTAAGGCCACGCCTACAAGCGCCAGGGAGAACGCTCAACCGGCGGCCCCGCTACAGCAACAGGCTGCAACTCCAAAACACAACGACGACGGGCTGATTGTGCTGACGGCAGGCGGCGGCGGGGACGGCTTCCCCCTGATGCGCGCATACCTGGCAGGGCTGCAACAGATGCAGGCCCCACCCTATCGCAGCGTGCTCATCACTGGGCCACTTATGCCCGAATACGAACTCTGCAAGCTCAAGCAGATGGCAAGAGCATTGCCGGGCGATACTATTCGCATAGAAACCTTCCTGTCCGATCCACTGCCGCTCATGAGGTCTGCCACCCTGGTCGTGGCAATGGCCGGGTACAACACAACCTGCGAGCTACTGGAGATGGGGCAGCGTGTCCTGCTGGTGCCGCGCACGGTGCCACGCCAGGAGCAACTACTGCGCGCTACGCTCCTGGCACAACGCGGGCTGATCGAGATGCTGCATCCCGACGATCTCACTCCCGAATCGCTGATCGAGCGAGTCCAGGTCGCCGTTGCTCAACCCAGACCCCATCGAAGCAGCCTGGCGGAAGCGGGCATCACCTTTCATGGGCAAGCCAGGGCGCTCGCAGCCATCACGGACGCTATGAACAGATTACGGAAATGCGAACGCCAGGAAAACAAGGTTGTCGCCCAGGTCGGTTAGCGCGGGAAAGTCGAAACATGAACACACCAAAGAAGAAGGTCATGCGAGCATTATGGCCCTATGTCCGCCCCTATCGCTGGAGCGTGACCCTGGCCTTGCTCGTTCTGATCCTGGACACGCTCACGAACCTGGCCGCGCCCTGGTGCATCAAACTGATCTTCGATAACATATTGCTTGGAAAGGCGCTGCAAAGCCCCTGGACGCGGATGATTCCGGCGGCAATTGCCAGCAATCGCATTGCATTCTTCATCAGTCTGTGCGCGGCGCTGTTGTTGCTAGCAGTCATCGGGGCGGCATCAAGCTACCTGGGCATGCGAATGCTGGCTACCACCGGGCAACGCATCGTGTTTCAGATACGCTGCACGCTCTTTGCCCACCTGCAACTGCTCAGCCCCGCGTTTTACGACAGGCAGCGCATGGGCGACCTGGTGACGCGCCTGACCTCGGACGTAATCTCCATCCAGGATATGCTGGTAACGGCGCTGCCTGTAATCTTGTTGAGCACAATCATCCTGGCAGGCATCATACTGGTGCTGTTCGCCATCAACCCTATCTTTGGGCTGATCGGCCTGGCGATTGCGGCTGGCCTCTTCCTGGTTCTGCGCCACTACCTCAACGCGATCAAGCGAATCGCGCGGAGAACACGCACACAGGAAGGCGACTCGAACGCGCTGGCGCAGGAACACCTGGCAGGCATACGAGTTGTGCAGGCATTCGGCATGGAAGAGCAGGTGCAGCGGCGATATGTCGAAAGCGCCTGGCGCTCCCTGCACCTGGGGACCATTTCTGCACGTTTGCAATCGGGGCTACCATCGGTCGTTGATTTGACAACTGACCTTGGGACAATGATCGTACTGGGTGTCGGCGGCCTGCTGGTGCTGCTCGGCAAGATTTCCATCGGTGACCTGCTGGTTTTCAACGCCTACCTGCGCACCATGTATTCTCCCATGCGCCAGATCAGCAAACTCGGTAACACGTTCTCACGCGCTCAGGCCAGCGCCGAGCGCGTCCTCGAACTGCTGGAAACACAGCCCCAGATTCAAGATCAAGCGGGCGCAATTGTCGCGCCACCTTTGCGCGGTCACATCAGCTTCGATCAGGTCAACTTCGGCTACGATGCTGAATATCCTGTGCTGCATGACCTGTCATTCCGCATCCATCCCGGCATGATGGTGGCGCTCGTGGGGCATACCGGCGCGGGAAAAAGCTCGATCCTGCACCTGTTGCAGCATTTCTACGATCCGCAGGAAGGCGAAATTCGCATCGATGGGCATGATATTCGTGAGTATACGCTTGCCAGCCTACGCGAGCAGATCGCGCTGGTGCCGCAGGACCCCATGCTCTTCCGCGCCAGCATCCGCGAAAACATCGCCTACGGACGACCTGATGCCAGCCAGGAAGAGATCATCGCAGCGGCCAGAGATGCCAACGCGGATGACTTCATCCGCCGCTTGCCGCAAGGATACTATACCATTCTTGAAGAGCGCGGTGTAGGGCTATCGGGCGGCGAGCGCCAGCGCATCGCTATCGCGCGAGCGATGGTGCGGAAAGCGCCGATCTTGCTGCTCGACGAGCCGACCGTCGGCCTGGATGCGCAATCCGAAGAGTACGTCGTCGAGGCGCTGGAGCGCCTGATGGAGGGCTGCACCACCATCGTCAGCGCGCATCGCCTTTCCACCATCCAGCGCGCCGACCTGATCCTCGTCATAGACCAGGGGCGCATCGTCGAGATGGGCGACCCGGCGGAATTGCTCGCCAGGCGCGGCCATTACTACCGGCTGTATGCCTTGCAATTTCGCAGGCCAGACCCCGTCACGACGGCTCACCCGGCTTTTCGGATGCAAAAGCTCTCAGGACTCTAAGAAATATTCTGAACTGACCATTAAGGATGTGATTGCACCCTTATCATTTGAGAGGAGAAACACATGTTCAATCAGCAGTATAAGCGAGAAACCTGTCTTGTCACCGGCGCAGCAGGCTTCATTGGCTCGCACCTTTCCGAGGCGCTGGTCGCACGCGGCTACCGTGTCATCGGGGTCGATTCCTTCGTCGACTTCTACCCACGCGCCATGAAAGAGGCTAACCTGGCACGCTTGCGCCAGGCACCGCATTTTACCCTGCGCGAGCTTGATCTGCGCACAGCAAACATGCCGGAGCTGCTCAAAGATGTTGATTACGTCTTCCATCTCGCGGCGCAGGCCGGAGTGCGCAGTAGCTGGGGCGAAAGTTTCACTTCCTACGCCGAAAATAACGTGTTGACGACGCAGCGCTTGCTGGAAGCGGCGCTCAACAGCACCATCCGGCGGGTCGTCTACGCCTCGTCGTCCTCCGTATATGGCAACGCCCCCGTGCAGCCAGCACGCGAAGACAGCCCCCTTTCGCCCATCTCGCCCTATGGCGTGACCAAGCTCGCCGCGGAATATCTCTGCCGCTTATATTCCTCGGAATACGGACTGCCTACCGTCTCGCTGCGCTTCTTCACCGTCTACGGCCCGCGCCAGCGACCGGATATGGCCTTCCATAAATTCATTCGCGCCATCCTGCGCGGTGAATCGATCTCCGTCTATGGCAACGGCAAGCAGAGCCGCGACTTCACCTATGTGAGCGACATTGTCGATGCCTGCATCGCGGCAATGCATCGCGGGCGACCCGGCGCTTACTACAACCTGGGTGGTGGCGTGCGCGTGACGGTCAACGAGGTCATTGAGATGCTGGAAGCGATCACCGGCCAACGCGCCCAGGTGGATTACCGCCGCCGGCAGCCTGGCGACGCAGCTCATACCTCCGCAGATACGAGCGCGGCACGCGCCGAACTCGGCTTCTCCCCGCAGTTCTCGCTGCAAGAAGGGCTGCGCATGGAAGCTGAGTGGCTGGAAGAGCTGCTCAGCATTCACACGATCAAGACGGCTTGAGTCGAGGAGAGATGAAGACTGGCGCCAGTCTTCATCTCTCCTTCACGCAAAGCGAGTAATATAGCAATAGATACACACCCAATTCGCAAACAG
The DNA here is from genome assembly GCA_963731975.1 of uncultured Chloroflexia bacterium. Taxonomy (GTDB): domain Bacteria; phylum Chloroflexota; class Ktedonobacteria; order Ktedonobacterales; family Ktedonobacteraceae; genus CAVSXS01. The sequence goes on from CAVSXS010000001.1 coordinate 2,115,894, forward strand.
TAAAAAAGCAGGATGGCAGGTATGGCTCGTTTCACATCATCACGCCAACTAGGGCATCGTCGTTCAAGGCTCAAGCGGCTCACGCTGCCGATCGGCCTACGCCTGTCCCTGGCGTTTTTAGTTGTCATCCTGCTCACCGCCGCGATTGGCTTACTCGCCGTGCAGCAGTTCTCAATGCTTGCGCAGACCACAGGCGAACTGAGCACGCGCGATCTCCCAGAAATTGTCACGCTAGGCCAGACACGCACGCTGTTGTATCGACAACGTGACCTGGAACTGGCTCTCATTAGCTGCCGGGACGAACGGAAGTAGCCAGCCTTCCACTAACCCTGGCAACACTCCCTCCACGCAGCCAACGACAACAACATATCCGCCGATTGCGCCCCTGCCACCAACGCCATCCATCAATACCTCGACAGACATCCCCTCGCCTGATAGCTCTGGAGACAGCATGATTGCGGCCCCCTCGCGGGCACATGCGCCAGCCGCATCAAGCCGCAACGGTAGCAAAGGGGCAGCTATCACTGGCAACGCCAATTCAACAGGAACTCAATACGACACTGGCTGCGCTGAAGTCGCAGATGGCAATCTTGATGGCCTATGAACCAGCCAGTATTAATAGCAGCAGTAACGCAATCAAGGAGCATCCACTCGTAAAGACGCTCACCTCCGGCACGGCTACAGCATATGCGCTCTCGTTACAGATCCAGGCCCTGGTGCAACAAAATAACTTGAAAGCCGCAATGAACCTGGAGTTGAATCAACAGGAGCCGCTCATCGCTTACCCTCATCGCTACAGACTCAAAACTCGCTATGTTGGAACAACAGGAGGCGGCTGGCGAAGCAGCTTTTGTGGATCATACCAGCACGAGGGCGACGCTGACTGTGCTGACGCTGACGCTGCTGGGCGTCCTTCTCTCCATTCTGCTGGCGCTCGTCATCACGCGCTCGCTGACATCTCCCATCAAGGCGCTGGTGCAGACAACCAAAATCTTGACGAGCGGCAATCTGGATGTCGAGCCACCCCTGGCACGGAACGATGAGATTGGACGACTGACGGAAGCCTACGATAAGATGCGTCTGAGCCTGCGTTCCACCATCACCTCGCTTGCCCAGGAACGCCGACAGACGCAGTCGATCATCGATGCATCGATCGATGGGGTAATGCTGGTGGACGAGGAGCGCACTATTCTCAAATTCAACCCTGCCGCCGAACGTTTGAGCGGGTGGAGTGCCAGCGAGGCAACCGGCAAGCGCTGCTGGGAAGTCTTCGGCTGTCATGGATGCACGCCGAAGGAGGCAGAAGAGCATGATCGTATCTGCCCTCTCATACAGGCACGCGCGGAGAACGACGATCCCGCATCGCTCGAACTGCATGTGCATACTCAAAACGGTGAGAGCCGCTGGCTGGCGGTAAGCTGCGCTCCTATCGCCTCGAATGATAACGAGGAAGCGCCGCAGATGGTGGTAGGGATGCACGATATAACACAATTAAAAGCAATCGAGCAGCTCAAATCCGACTTTGTGGCGATGGTTTCGCACGAACTGCGCGCCCCACTGACGACCGTCACCGGCTCGGTAGAGATGTTGGGGCAGATGGATCCCAGCGCGGACGGCGAATCCTATCACGAAGTGCTTGGCATCCTGGACCAGCAGACAAAGCGGCTCCGCCAGGTGGTAGAGGAAGTGCTGCAACTCACGCGCCTGGATGCCGGCAAGCTGCAGGTCAATCTGCAACCGATCCCGGTTCAAGCCTACCTGCAAAGCATCATCGCACAAACCAACACAGAATGGGCTGAAAGCGGGCGCTCCGTCATACTCCACCCTGCAAACCTGGATGCCTTGATCTGGGCCGATCCTTCTTTACTGGATATCGTTTTTAGAAATCTCTTCGATAATGCGCGCAAATATGCATTCGCCGACAAAGCGGTCGAGGTGAAGGTCGAACAGGATTCAGCAGAAAGCCTGATCCTCATTCACGTGCTAGATCATGGGCCTGGCATCCCTCCCGACCAGATCGAGCATATCTTCGAGCGATTCTCGCGGGGCACCCAGTCTTCTTATCATTGGACGCGCGGCTATGGCCTGGGATTGCACATCGCGCGCGCATTGCTCAACGCGCATACCGGTCAGATACGCGCATCAAATTACCCGCTTGGTGCCTGCTTCACTCTTTCTCTGCGAGCCGTTGTGGACTACCCGCCTCCATCACGCACCCTCGAATCAGAGACCCTGGCCGAAGGCTCACCTGCACTCATACAGGCAGATCAGCAAGCGGTCGATGAACAGTATGTACATGTATCTGACATAGTTCAATAAGTGAGAAACCTGGATGAATCCAACCATATTGATGATCGATGACGACGCCGCCTTGTTACGCCTGACCGAGTTGAGCCTCAGCAAGTCGGGATACCGCTTTGTTCATGCGCTGCATGGCATCGCCGGTCTGCAACTGCTGGAGAGCGAGCAGCCATCGCTGGTGTTACTCGATGTCAGTATGCCCAAGCTGGATGGCTGGGAAACTTGCCGTTTGATCCGCGAAGTATCCGACGTGCCTGTCATTATGCTGACGGCCCACGACGACGAAGTGGACAAGGCGCGCGGGTTGGACCTGGGCGCGGATGATTATCTCACCAAGCCCTTTGGCTTCGTGGAGCTGCAAGCGCGCATTCGCGCGGTGCTGCGGCGCGCCGACATGCCCGCCAGCACTCAGCAGAAGTCGCGCGCGGTGTACCGCAGCGGCACGCTGGCAGTCGATATTGCCGCGCACCAGGTGACACGCCGGGGCAATGAGATTGCGCTGACCCCCACAGAATTTCGCTTGCTTGAATATCTTCTCTCGCACGCTGGTCTGGTGCTGACCCACAAGCAGCTACTTACCGCCGTGTGGGGTTTTGCCTATAGTGATGCAACCGAGCTTCTCAAGCCGACCATCAGCCGCCTGCGCCAGAAGGTCGAACGCGATCCATCCCATACGGAACTCATCCAGACCGTTCACGGCGTAGGCTATCGCCTGGTGCTGGCATCCCCCGCGCCCGACATTCCTATAGAAGAGCAGGAGCGGTAGAACGACTTGCACACTCGCTCCACGAGCAGCGTTTCAGGGCAGGGAGATGGCGCCCCACTCGTCACTTTCTGGGTATTCGGCGACCTGCATTTTCGCGCTCGAAAACAATGGCAACTGCTCCACGAACAGCGCATGCAGCCGCTTTACCAGGATGTCTGCGCGCTCTGGCAGGAAGAAGGGCAACCCGACTTCATCGTCTCGCCCGGCGACATCGTGCAGAGCGGATCGCCGGAGAACTACGCGCTTGCCCGCTTGACGCTGGCGGACCGCTTTGGCTCAATTCCCTTCTACCCCGGCATCGGCAACCATGAATATCACCGCGAACGAGCGGAAGACCGGCTGACACGATACGCGCGACTTTGAAGCAGCCTGGGGAAGGCCGGCGCGCTACTGGTGGAGGGCCAGTACCGCCCATGGCGAGATCTGTTGTATCATGCTTGACTACCCCGACCCATTCTCGAACGAGCCACCTGTCGAAAACGCGCCCGTGTGTTATTCCCACGATACGCTGGCATTCCTTGATGAGACGCTGCACCATTTCGCTCAGCAACCCGCCATCATCTTCGCACATTGCCCACTGCGCGACACGGTACTTGCGCGCGACCACAAATGGAAGCGCGATCATGATTCGCTGGAAAGGGGATTTTACGTGGAAAATTCAAAAGCTGTGCGCGGCATTCTAGCCCGGCATGGAAACGCTCTGCTTTACATCAGCGGGCATACGCACTCAGGCTGGGGCGCGCCCCGGCTGGTCACTACCGAAAGGCTGGGCGTGTACACGTTGACTCATCTTAATGTCATGTCGCCCTGGTATAGCGGGCGGCAGCGCGGGCCGCGTCGTATCGAAGGCCCGGCGAAATTCGCCTACGTTCCCGACGAACCTGATATACAGGCATCGTTCGCGGTGAGCATCTCTTCTGATGGAGTGGTGATCCGGGCGCGAGACCACCAGGCACGCAGGTGGCTGGCGCAATGGAAACTCCCGCCGCGCCAGCCTTAAAACTGCCTTATGCCTGGAACAGCGCCTCGAACTGCTTGCGGTCGAGCTGCTCGCGTTCTAACAGGGCGACAGCAAGCGTTTCGAGCTGGTGGCTATGCTCGCGCAGGATTTCACGGGCCATCGCGTACCCCTCGTTCAGGATGCGCTGTACCTCGGCGTCAATGGTTGAGGCCATTGAGACGCTGCTGGCCCTGGGCGCGCCCGGCGCTTGCATGGCAAAGGCGTAGGACTGCGAGGCGGGACGCTGTCGCCAATTGTAGACAAGGCGACCATCGGCATCATACGCCAGGGTGCGACCCTGCATGGCGAAAGCATCTGGGTCGAGACGCTGCATATTCAACCCGGCCCCGGACATTTCAGCTTGATAATCGGCGAAGACCACGCCGACCTGCTCGCTCATGCCCCAGCGCGTGACCATGTTGCGCGCGATGCTCGTGACGACCTGCAGATCGTTCTCAGCGCCTGTTGTGACGTGATCCGACCCGAAGATCATCTCCTCGGCTGCTCGCCCGCCCAGGCCGACGGCGATGCGCGACATGAGCGTCTGGCGACTGTAATTATAACGGTCTTCTTCGGCGGTGAACTGGGTGACACCCAGGCTCTGGCCGCGCGGCAGGATCGTGACGCGATTGACCCTATCGGCCTCCGGCAGGTGATGGGCGACCAGCGCGTGCCCGCCCTCATGATATGCGATAATTTTGCGTTCGGCTTCACCCATGACGATAGGCCGCAGCGCGCCAAGCTGCACCCGCGCCAGTGCATTTTCGAAGCAGTCATGATCGACCTTCTCCAGGTCCCGCCGCGCCGCCATCAAAGCAGCCTCGTTGACCAGGTTGGCGAGATCGGCCCCGCTCATGCCCGTGGTCAGGCGCGCGAGCAGCGCCAGGCTGGCATCTTCCGCCAGTGGGACGTTGCGCGTATGCACACGCAGGATGGCTTCGCGCCCGACGCGGTCCGGCAGCGAAACAGTGACGTGGCGGTCGAAGCGGCCCGGACGCAGCAGCGCTTTATCCAGGATATCGACGCGGTTTGTGGCAGCCATCACTACAATCGCCTCGCGCGCTGTGAACCCGTCGAGTTCGACCAGCAGCTGGTTGAGGGTCTGATCGCGCTCGTCGTTGCCCATCACCTTCACGTTGCGCTTGCGGCCAACTGCATCGATCTCATCGATGAAGACAACACACGGAGCGGCCTGCCTGGCCTGCTTGAAGAGATCACGCACGCGGCTCGCGCCCACACCCACGAACATCTCGACGAACTCGGAGGCGCTCATACTGAAGAACGGCACACCCGCCTCGCCCGCCACTGCCTTCGCCAACAACGTCTTGCCCGTTCCCGGCGGGCCGACCAGCAGCGCGCCCCTGGGGATGCGCGCCCCCAGCTTCTCGTACCGCTCGGAGCTACGCAAAAATTGCACGATCTCCTCAAGCTCCTCGCGCACCTCGTCGATACCGGCAACATCCGCGAAGGTGACGGGCGGTTCCAGTCGGCGGCGCGCCTGGGCCGCATTTCCTTTATTTGACCCTGCCGGTTCTGTCGTCGTATGCTTGCGCAGTCCCATCACGTGATCGTTTTTGGATTTCTTTTGTTCTTGCATTTCATTCCCTTGCTCAAAACGTCGTGCTTTGCTCTTGCTCATTTGCTGAAAACGCTCGTCCATGCCCCCTGTACTTCGCCCCTGCGATCTGCGAGGAGCAAGAATGAGCAGCAGGACGAGGATTATGAAAACAAATGGAAGAATCCGCCAGAATACTGAGAGCCAGAGCGGAGTTTGAGCAGGGGGAAGCGTGCTCACAACGACATGGTTTGTCAGTAATAAGGGTATCAGCGTCGCATCGCCTGTACTTGGCATAGGGGCATAGACCATGCGCGCTGGATCGATCGAAGTATTTTGCGTAGAGCTTACCCAGCTCGTTCCGGTACCCAGGTAGCGGCTGTACGCGATGAAGTCTGTATCCCGCTGTGTCGCGCTAAGCGCAGGCGCAGGGCTTTTTCCACCTGTTTGCGATAGCGGGCAAATCAATAACCCATGCAGGTCACTTCCTCGGATGGTGACAGCCAGCACATTGCCGGATGTGACCTGCGAAACAAATGAACTGTACGCGACAGGTGTTTCACCATCCGAAACAGCATTTGATGGAGGTGCCTGGAAGTGGCTGACAATCCCCAACAGGAGCGCAACCATCACCACCACGAGCCCCCCCGCCAGAATAACCTGTACATGCGTTTTGATGTACTGTATGCTAATTCGTAAAAAACTCACAACATTATATTGCCGTTTCCGCCTTGTCCTTTTCGGCGGCGTGCGGCGACCCGTGCCGTCCATGTATACACCTCGTTACAACACCCAGCCTGGACCAGCGCGCAGGGCACAGCCTTTGCTCATCCCCCATGCACATACCCCTTCTCATGACCCACGCGGCAGCTTGCGCTATTCCATTCTACAGAACATGTTCGTTCTCCTGCGCCGACATTGGCCTGGCGAACCCCATGTTCTTCCCCAGGAGATTCCATCTTTGCAGCCTGCGATATGATGCAGGAAAGAGGACTGATAAGACCGAATAATCAGCAAAAATGGTGTGACCTACATGGACACTCTCTATAGCGTACAGATTTTACTGCGAACTCTGCGTTGAGGACGAGGATTCAGTACTTTCTTCTCATTATAACGCGATACATCAAGATGAGTCTATGTTGTACTTCACATTTCAAGATGTATCTTCTACTGAATAGTACGAGCAGCGTTACTCATTCGGTTGCATACAGGTACTAACGTATGAGGTAAGCGAAAAATTACAAAATGGATGAGCGCTCCTATGCAGCGCTGAGGGGTTTGTCTTGATTGCGATGACCCAGGCTGCGCCTGACTTCCAGAAAGCGCACGAGCGAGTCGCGGCTCATCGTTCCGACGATGCGCCCATCCTGCACGACAGGCAGCTGGTTAACATCGCCGTCGACCATCAAGGGCAGCACATCGTTGAGGTTCTGGTCGGGGGATACGACATGCAGCCGCTCACGGGAAATCATGGCCTGGCCGACAGGTGTCTGCGGCCACTGCTCGCGGGGAACCTGGCGAATATCGCCCAGTGTTATCAACCCTCCGAGCTGGTCGCCCTGCACGACGAGCGCGGAGCGCAGGCCCTGCGGCAAAAAGTATTCGTCAACCAGCCGTTGCAGCGAGATGTTGGCCGGTACGGTCACAGGAGCGGGGTTCATCACCTCAGCTACCGTTACGCCACGAAGCATGGTCTGCAACATATCCTGTGTATTGGCTGAACGTGCGGAACTGAGCAGGAACCAGCCGATAAAGCCTATCCAGACGCCATCCAGGATATCACCTACGAAGAATAACCAGAGGCCAATCAGGATGAAGAGATAGGCAACCACCTCGCCAACGATCACCGCCGCGCGTGTCGCCCTATGCAAGTTGCCCGTCGCTTTCCAGATGATCGAGCGCAGCACGCGCCCTCCATCGAGTGGAAAGCCTGGAATGAGATTGAAGACGCCTAGCAGCACATTCGTGAAGCCCAGGTATCCAAGCACTGCCGCTACAGGATTATCAACTCCACGCAAGGGCAGCAGGAGCAGGAAAAAGAGCGCGCCGATCAAGAGGCTGGTGACAGGGCCGACCACCGTCATTTGAAATTCTATGCCCGGACTTTTCGGCTCCTGCTCGATGTTCGATACGCCTCCAAAAATGAAGAGCGTGATATTTTTTACCTGCAAGCCGCGCCAGCGCGCGACAAGGGAGTGCGCAAGCTCGTGAAGCAGTACTGAAATAAACAAGAGCACGGCAGCGATCAGACTGGTAAACCAGTAGAGCGCGGTAGACCAGCCGGGATACAACACTGCGAACCAGCCAGTAGCCAGCGACCAGGTCAAGAAGACCACGATGATGATCCAGCTATAATTGATATAGATGTCTATCCCGGCAAGTTTGCCAAGATGAAACGATCCAGGCATAGCAACACCCCACATATGATACTACTTGCTATAGTTACCTCATTCATACTACTATTAGAGCAGAACGCGCCCGGGGGCGCAAGCAGAACAATAATTGCAACATCACAGAACGATCACGCTTGTATTTCCCGCGATGGATTGGAGAATGTAATGCATGGCAATGGAAGCTGAAGCCCGGGTCGGACCATTGAGAATCATCGTGTGCATCAAGCAGGTGCCATTGCTCTCGGCGCTACGCTTCGACGCGGAGTCGCGTCGCCTGGTACGCGAGGGCGTACCGCTCGAGATCAATGAGCTTGATGTATATGCGCTGACAGAGGCCGTGCGTTTGCGCGAACTGCACGGCGGCGAGGTAATTGCCATGACGATGGGGCCGCCGCAAGCGCGCGAGGCACTGGCCGCCGCCATTGCTACCGGCGCTGACAGGACGATCCATCTGAACGACCGCGCCTTTGGCGGAGCCGATACCGCTGCAACCGCGCGAGCGCTCGCTCTGGCAATTCAACGCGAGTCGCCTGACCTGGTGCTGTGCGGGCGTCACAGCATCGACGCGGAAACTTCGCAGGTCGGTCCTGAAATCGCCGAACTGCTCTCCATACCGCAGATCAGCGCCGTTCAGAAGGTGGAAATACAGTCACGCCACGGCTTGCGCCTGGTTGTCGCTGCGCGTGAAACGGACGATGGCAGCGAAACGCTCGAAGCGCCTCTGCCAGCCCTGCTGACGACCGCTGAGCGGCTGAACGAAGGCTTCTGGCCCGACGAAGAGGCCATTCATGAGGCCGGTAAGCTGAGCGACCGCTACCAGGTCGTCACGGCAGCCGAGTTGAGCGATGACACGACGCTTTTTGGGCAGCGCGGCTCGCCAACCTGGGTCACAAACGTCGAACAGGATTCATACTCACGCGCTGGTCGCATACTCTCAGACGCGAATCCTGAGCGGCTGGTTGACGCTATAATCGAGGCAATGGAGCAGCAGGGCGTGCTGGATACTTCCCTCGCGGTGACAGCGCCGGCGGAGATAGCGGAGCCACATTCCGCGGTGCGAAGGCAGGAAGAGGCACTTCCCGGCAGGGCTGTATGGGTCATCGCGGAATGCTCATCGCGGGGGATACGCAAAGTCACGCTCGAACTGCTCGGCAAAGGACTTGAGCTGGCTGCATCTCTACAAGGCGAGCTGGCAGCCGTGTTGATCGGAGGCCCAGGCGTGGAGCAGCAGGCCGCGACGCTCGCCGCACACGGCGCGGAGCGCGTCTATATCGCCACCGACTCCGCGCTGGAAGACTACACTACCGACGGCTTTACAGCCATCGTATCTTCGGCTATAAGAAATTACGGCCCTGCGATTGTCCTGCTGGGTTCGACGGCTAATGGCCGCGACCTGGCTCCGCGTGTCGCGGCGCGCCTGGGGCTTGGCCTGACCGGTGATTGTATCGACCTTGGCATCGACGAGCAGGGGCGACTGGTGCAGTACAAACCAGCCTTTGGGAATCAGATCCTCTCGTCGATTCTCTCCAATACGCTTCCGGCGATGGCAACCTTACGACCGGGAATGCTGCGTGAGTCCGACCCTGACGAGAGCCGCGTGCCGCTGATCGAACGTCTACCGACGGCGGGCGTGGCCGAACTGATACGCACGCGCATTCTCCAGCGCGAATACCGCGAGACGGGCGTGGAGGCACTGGAGTCGGCACAGATCGTCGTGGGCATAGGCATCGGCATGGGCGAGCCTGCGCAGTATGTCGAGGCGTACCGGCTGGCTGAGCTGCTCGATGCTGCCATCGGGGCGACGCGCAACGTGACCGACCAGGGCTGGCTATCCAAACACGTGCAAATTGGTCTGACGGGGCGCGCTGTGGCTCCCCGCCTCTATATCGCACTGGGCATTCGCGGCGCAGCCGAGCATATCGCGGGTATCCGCAAGGCCGGCTGCGTCATTTCGATCAACAAGAACAGGCGCGCCGCCATATTCCGCCACTCCGACCTGGGCATCGTCGGCGACGTACACGAACTGCTCCCCCTGCTGATCGCCCGCCTGGAGCAGCGCAGTAACGTCTAATACAGTAAGCCTTTTTTTGTCGTCTGTTTGCCGCTTAATCGGGAGGCAGGGCGCGCGGAGGGATGGGTTGCTCCGTGGCATATTCCGGTCCCTCGATAACGTAGGTTTGTGGGGTGGGATTGATCTCATTGCGGTGATACGAGCCGCCCGCGTCGGTGTTGATGCCCGGCGAGTGCTTGCCATAGTTGTAGTGGCCCGTCTCGGCTGGCGAAAGCGGCCTGCGCGCGAACTGCGCCGCCCCACGGACCCTGGGAAAGCCCGGCTCCTGGATGTCCTCGTAGAGGTCATCGGGGACGCTGTTGAATCCGCCGCGTACCAGTTCTTCCTCGTTCATCGTCAGGAAAAGGGTGTTATTTTTGACCTCATCCTTGATGGCATGTATGGGGACGTAGAAGACCTTGAACATCAGGCCGCCCCGCTCAACCAGCACATAGTGCGGGAAGCGAGCCTGCACCTTGCCAAGCCAGCGTCCCTGCAAATCGACGACGCCCTGGCCGATTTTAAACTGCCAGGGATCGGCTGAGGCGCGAACGCGAACATAAATCTCCTTGAGTGGTGCCATCGGGTCTTCCAACGCCCAACCCATGATTCCGATCAGGATAAGGGGCAGTGCAATGATGATTAGCCAGGGAGTAATGTTGATGACCAGCAACCCAAGTACGGCGATTGCCAGGGCCGCGCCTACCACAATAGGCCAATAGCTCGGATTGGGCAGGTGGATATGCGGGTGGGTAGGATGAGATTCCCCTTCCTCGCCCTCCGGAGCTACGGCCAGGGAAGAAGAGTGTTCGTCAGATGTAAAGCTTGCGCTTCGAGGAGAACTTTCCATACGTTCTCAGTCCCCTCCAGGTCTATGAGAATATTACATGCTTGTAGAGTAGGCACCTGCGCGCCCTCTCTACAAGCATACAAGAAATGTACAAATTGTGCAAGCAATCCGAACAGTTTAGCCTTTCACTGCGCCCGCCGTCAGGCCGGAAACGATGCGGCGCTGCAAGAACAGCACCATAATCACCAGCGGAATCGTCACAATGATGGCAGCCGCGCTGACCTCGCCAAAGGCAATCAGATGTTCGCCATTAAAGAGGGGAATAGCCACTGTCACCGTCTGTGCGGTTGAGTCTGACGTCATCGTCAAGCCGAAAAGGAAGTCATTCCAGACCGTGATGAACGAAAGGATCGCGGTGGTAAAGACTCCCGGCGCGGCCAGAGGGAGGATAATGCGCCACAAGGTTCCGAGGCGGCTGCATCCATCTATTCTGGCAGCTTCTTCCAGGTCTGGAGGCAATTCACGGAAAAACGACGTTAAGAAGTACACTGTGACGGGCAAGGAAATGACCAGGTAGGGAATGATCAGCGCCACATACGTATTGTAGACATTGATCGTATTGGTAAAAAATACAAAGAGCGGCCCGACAAGCGCAATGAGCGGGAACATCTGCACTGAGAGGATAATTCCCAGGACGGCCCCTTTTCCCCTGAATTTTGTGCGCGCGATGGCATAAGCGCAGATCGACCCGAAGATCAATGCCAGGATGGTCGTCAAAATCGCCACGATTGTGCTATTCAACAGGTCTTTCGCAAAAGCGGGCTGAACGCTCAGGAAGGCTTGAGTATAGTTATTCGTGGTGAATGATTGGGGGAAAAGCGTGGGCGGCGATGAGTTGATCTCTGCATCAACCTTAATCGAGGTGATCGCTGTCCAGTAGAATGGGGCAAGGGCGATGAAGACTACAACTACAACAGCGATATAGCGACCAATCACTCCCCAGTTTACTTGTCGCTTTGGTGGTATGTTCGCCCTTGCCTGTGCTGAAGGGATAACAAGCGCCTGTTTTGCCATGAGATACCTCCACTTTCCTTAGACGTGTACTAGTTCTGGCTGATACGGCTCAACGAGACGACCACGATACCAACGACGGCACAGATGAGGAAGAGAATAACAGCAGCCGCAACTCCCGGAGCAAAGTCGAAGGTTGTCCCCACGAACATATTGGCGTAGGAGTACAGCGCTATTGTCTGAATCTGGCGACCGCCGCCCGTGAGCACGTAGAACAGGTCAAATGCACGCAGAGCATCAAGGACACGGAACAGCAGCGCGATCAAGAGCGCGCTCCTGAGCAGTGGAAAGGTGATCGACCAGAATTGCTGCCAGCGATTGCTGCCATCCACGCTAGCGGCCTCGTAGAGTTCGCTGGGAATGACTTGCAGACCGGCGAGCAGCAGGAGCGCCATAAATGGCGTTGTCTTCCAGACATCGATAATGACAGCGGCGGCAACCACTCCATTCGTCGTACGCAGCACGGAATCTCCTTGAGCCAGGAGATGCAGCGATTGCAGTATGTACGTCAGGACACCGTTTTGGGCGTTCAACATCAAAAACCAGATTTGTGCAGAGACAATCGTCGGAAACGCAAAAGGGATAAGAATAGCGGTGCGTACCAGGCCGCGACCAGGAAACGTCTTGTTCATGAGTAGGGCGACGCCAAACCCTACAAGAGTCTCCAGTGCTACGCTCACTACACTGAAAACGAGCGTTACACCAACTGAATTCTGGAATGCCGGATCACCGAGTACCTGGAGGTAATTGCGTAAGCCAACAAACGTCGCGCCACTCGGTATTAACGGATTATTCTGGAAGCTGAGGCCTATCGAATCGATGATGGGATAGGCAGCCACTAGCGCAATAATTATGAGAGCGGGGGCCACCAGGAAATAAGGGAATACTCCACTGCCCAGATCTAAGCGCTGGCGCAGGGTTAGTTTACGCTCAGGGAGAGCTTCCGTTCGTATCGTCGTCGACATGACGCATTTCCCTTCTTTGTGCTGCTTTCAAATGACAGGGTATCAACAAATGATCCGCCTTCGAGTTCAAGCCATGAGACAACCTGTGGAAAGGTTGTCTCATGGCCTCACTACGCGGTTTCCAATCTCTAAAACATTACTTGTTCACGAGTGCTTGCAGTTGAGACTGGAGATTGCTGAGTGCGGCGGAGGGGCTGACCTGCTTGGTGAGCGCTTGATGCACATTGACCTGGATCAGATTCGAAAGGTCGGTATAGACCGGTGAAACAGGTCGCGGCAGCGAATATGTCAGGATCGGCTGCAATTTTGTGAAGAGCGGCTGTGCCGTCCGCACATCTGCATCGTTGTAGACACTGGCGAGGGCAGGCGTAAACGAGCCTTTTGTCGCCAGCAGCTTCTGCGCAGCTGGGCCGATCAAGTACTGGATAAAACTCCACGATGCATCTGGACTCTTGGAGAAAGCGTTGATGGCCATATTCCAGCCACCGACACAGGAATGCCCGACAGTGTTGCTTCCGCCATAGGGGATGGAATGGATATCAAACTTGCCGGCGACCTTTGAGCCGCTGGCGTTGCCCAGCGAGTACGCGTAAGGCCAGTTCCGCATGAAGGTGGCGTCGCCATTCTGGAAAGCCCCTCGGCAGGCTTCCTCATTGTACGTGGTGATAGCAATCGGCGAGACTGTGCCAACCCAGCCTACCATCTCTGTGAGCGCCGCTACCCCCTCGGGGCTGTTGACGACCACACTCTTGGAATTGCTGGGATCGAGCACTGATCCGCCATAGCCGGCCAGCACCTCCACAAAGTCACACACCAGCGCCTCGCCCTGTATTCCCTGCCATGCATAGCCGATCTTGGTCTTGGAGAGACTGGCCTGGGCCATGCTCGTCAGTTGGGCAAAGGTGCTTGGGGGAGTAGAAATGATATCTGTACGGTAGTAGAGGATGCCCAGGTCGGTGCGCAGCGGCGCGGCTACCACCTGGCCGTTGTACGTACAGGCCTTAATTGGACCTTGAAGGTAGTTCGCGCGGTCACTCGCGGGCCACCTGCTCGTAAGATCCGTTGTCCAACCATTGGAGGAGAACTGGGCCGGCCAGACCACATCTATGTTGAACACATCAAAAGTCGCACTCCGCGCCCGCAGGGTATTATCATACAGGGTGATGAGGGTAGAGGTGTCGGATGGACCGTTGTGCCAGATAACATGGACATTATCCTTGTTGGTCGTGTTGTAGTTGTCTACAATTGCCGGATAGGTGCCCGAGTTATCATTTTCAGTCTGCCAGACAATGGTTGTCGGTCCACTGCCAGTGCCACTGCCGCTGCCCCCACCACAGGCTTCGAGCAATGCGCCTGCTGCCGTACTGGTCAGGCCAAGGGCGATGACTCGCTCAAGAAACGTGCGTCGATTCATCCGGCCCGAGCGTAATTTGACGATAGCTTCGTCTAGCGCGTCACGCTGTTCAGGGATCATGGAGAGTCCTCCTTTGGAGCAAATACTGACTGACGTCTTTACATCACTGTACGATGGCAGGATTCATGAAGTGTCTTTCTTGCTTGTACATGCTCAATCTGCGAGCATCAAGTGCCATCTTCGTTTGAACCACGCCATATAACACAATGTACTACGCTTCAATCAACCCATCTCTCACTAGCACAGCAATTAGATGCGTTGATTTGCAGGCTACTGACTAACGAGCATGATGGAGAAAATGGCGTGTTACCTGGCTATGACCGGCTCCTTTCTGCCTACAATATGGGTGCTTAAACTGAGCAGTTTTGGGAAACGGTTCCAAACCGATGAGTAAACAATACCATAAAATATCGTCGTTGTAAATACATATTCGGCGATATTTCGTCTTTACAGGGCAATAAAACATATGCTATGCTTACAGTAATTGGCACCATACGATTTTTGGAAACCTTTCCAGAATTTATGCGTGTGAACCACACAGTCGAGTGAGGCTGGCTTCCATGTTTACAACCATTCACGATGTAGCCCGGATCGCCGGTGTTGGGGTTGGAACAGTTTCGCGTGTCATCAACAACAACCCAGGAGTCAGCCCTTCCACCCGTGAGAAGGTGCTTTCGGTCATCGCCGAATTACACTACAAACCCGATCCTATCGCGCGAAGCATGATTTCGAAGCGCACCGGCGCTATCGGCGTCGTCGTGCCGTTCTTCACTCGCCCGTTCATCACCGAGATGTTGAAAGGCGTAGAGAGTAACCTGGCACGCCTGGGCAAAGAGCTGGTGATTTACAATGTCGAAAACGATGAGCAGCGTGACCATTATTTCAACGAACTCCCCATGCGCCGCAAAGTTGATGGATTGCTGATTTTATCCCTGCCGGTTGCCGACACAGTGATTGCCAACTTCGAAGATGCCAGAATGCAGGTCGTGCTGGTAGATGCCTACAGCCCATACCTCTCGTCGATCGTCGTCGATAACGTACAGGGGGCATATGAAGCGGTAAAATATCTTCTGATGTTGGGACACAGACGTATTGGATTCATCAATGGTATCATCGAGGGTAATTTCAAATTCAACCAGGCAAACGACCGCTTGATTGGTTTTCACCGCGCGCTGGGCGAAGCCGACCTGCCCTTTTCGCCGGAGTTAGTACATACCAGTCAGTGGGACCGGCACGGGGGAAAAGCAGCCGCCATGCAACTGCTTGCGCTAAAAATGCCACCATCGGCTATTTTTGCCGCCTCCGACATGCAGGCCATTGGTGTAATCGAAGCTGCCAGGGCATGCCATATTGACATACCGCGAGAGCTATCGGTGATTGGGTATGATGGCATTGAAGTCTCAGAGCTGTTAGATTTGACAACTATGCAACAACCAACAAGCCAGATGGGAGAGTTAGGGATCACCATACTTATGGAGCACATCGAACATCCTGACAAAGCTCCTGTGCTTCTCCGGCTCAACGCAACACTGATCGAGCGTCTTACCACTTCAAAATACAGCGATGCACCAGGAGTTAATGCGCATGCAACACATTGATGTCCTGTCCATCGGCGAGGCAATGATCGACTTTATCTCCGATACCGAGCAGGCATCGCTATCCGAACAGCATTCATTTTCGATGCATCCAGGCGGGGAGGCCATGAATGTGGCGACGAACGTGGCCCGCCTGGGGGGTTCAACGGCGCTCGTCGCCAGGGTAGGCAGTGATGCCTTCGGCATATTTGTCCTACGACAGCTTGAAGCAGCCGGGGTCGATACATCTTATGTCTACGCTACACCTGCAGCGCCCACGACGCTGAGCGTGGTGACGCGCCACACAACGAAGCCCGATTTCATCATCTATCGCGGCGCGGACGCGCTGTTGCAGCCGGGCGATTTGCCGACCGCTGTGCTGCCCAACGTCTCGCTGGTGCATACTTCCACTTTCGCCATTTCGCGCGAACCCTCGCACTCGACGATTCTGGCGTTCATGAAACAGGCGCATGAGGCGGGCTGCCTGCTCAGTTTCGACCCCAACTACCATCCGAGTATCTGGGACATCGACGAGCAGCCGCTCTCAGTCTTCAAGCATATCTATCCCCACATCTTTGTCACCAAACCCTCCTTCGACGACTGCGCCAGGTTATTCGGCGAGGGCAAATCGCCGGAAGCATACGCGGCCTACTTTCTTGAAATGGGCGCAAAATACGTGATATTGACAATGGGCGCTCATGGCACGTTACTCGCCGAAGAGCATGGATGCACCTTTTTCTCGGCACCAGATGTCAAGGTAGTGGACGTTACGGGCGCGGGTGATTCATTCTGGTCGGGGCTGCTGATGGCCGTGCTGGATGGGTACAGCATCAAGGAGGCCGTAGAGGCAGCGCGGGCCGTCGCCGCCATCAAGCTGCGCCAGGTCGGGCCGCTGACACAGAGCATCGACCGGGCCAGCCTCTACGCCGAACTACACCTGGGCAAGCCGTAGGGGCAGGAGAGAGGTAGATAATGCCGAATGATGCCGAAGCGTACCAGCACTCGCTCCAGGCGTTGCATGACTGCCTGACGCCGTCGGGCTTTATCGCCTCGCCACTCGATATCGACAACTACGCGCGGGTATGGGCGCGCGACGGGGTGATCGATGGGTTGGCGGCGCTCGCCAGCGGCGATGCAACACTGGTTGGAGGAATGCAACGGACGCTCGAAACGCTGGCTCGCCACCAGGGGCCGCATGGGGAGATACCCAGCAACGTTTCGCTCGATGGCTCAAAGGTGAGCTACGGCTATCTGGTGGGGCGTGTCGATGCCCTGTTATGGTACGTAATCGGTGCCTGCGCCTACCTGCGATACACCTCTGAAGGAGAGATTCGCGCCTTCGCTCGTCCCGTTGTCGAGCGCGCATTGTTCCTGGCGGGATGCTGGGAATACAACAACCGGGGACTGATCTACACACCGCTTTCGGGCAACTGGGCCGACGAGTATATCCAGCAGGGCTACGTGCTTTCCGATCAGTTGCTCTACCTCGCGGCGCTCTCAGGCGCGGGGCAGGTCTTCGACCGCTCGGACTGGCTGGAGAAGGCGACGCACCTGCGGCAGGTGCTGGCGGTCAACTTCTGGCCAAAAGCTTCCATACAAAACGATGCGCTTGTCTATCATCCCTATGCCTATCGCTACCGGCTAGAGCGGCAGGAAGTGGTCGAACACTGGCAACCGGCCTTCTCACCTTCCGGCTACACCACCTGCTTCGACGGGCTGGCGCACGCGCTGGCGCTGCTGACCGGCCTGGGCGACGACGGGCAGCGCGAGCAGGCTGAGACATACGTCCAGTCTCTTGAGAGCGAAATCGGGTGCGCAGTTCTCCCGGCTTTCTGGCCGGTCATCAAGCCGGGCGATGCCGGGTGGGCCGAACTCCAGGCAAACCATCTCTTCGGGGAGATGAAGAACCAGCCCTACCACTACCACAACGGCGGCCTGTGGCCGGTGCTGACCGGACTGTACGCGCTGGGGTTGATGCGCTACGGCTGGCACGAACGCGCGCAGCATCTCCTTGAGGCGATCAATGCGGCCAACGCTCCACAAAGACAGGATGGAGAGTGGGTTTTCCCCGAATTCCTGCACGGCCAGACGCGCGCGAAAATGGGGACGCAGCCCCTGGCCTGGAGCGCCGCCGCCGGAGTACTGGCGCACCAGGCCGTCACCCGGCGCGTGATACCAATCGTGCTTTAACGCCCCAATACATGCTCCAGGAAGCGCGCCACAGCTGGATAGGCTACCAGCTTATTGGCGCGTTTCGACAGTCCGTGCCCTTCGTCCTCGAAACGCAGGTACTCGACCGGAACGCCCCGCGCGCGCAGGGCGGCTACGATCTGCTCAGCCTCGCCGATGGGCACGCGTGGGTCATTCGCGCCATGAATGACGAAGAGCGGCGCGGTGATGTCCTCGACATGCCGGATGGGTGAGATGCTTTCGAGGAAGTCGCGGTCATGCGCCAGGCTGCCGTATTCGGACTCGCGCAGCTTGCGCCGCCATGGGCCGGTATTTTCAAGGAAGGTGACGAAGTTAGCGATGCCGACGATATCGACGGCGGCTGCCCACAGGTGCGGAAAAGTGGTGACGGCGGAGAGTACCATGAAGCCGCCGTAGCTGCCCCCCATCACGACGATACGTTGTGGCTCGGCGATGCCACTCTTTTGCAGCCACAGCGCGGCATGCTGCAAGTCCGCGACGGAATCCATACGCTGGCGCACATCGTCCAGGCTCTGGTACGCGTAGCCGTAGCCGGTACTGCCGCGCACATTGGGTTCGAGCACGGCGTAGCCCTGCGCCACAAAGTATTGCGTCACCGGGTCGTAGAGCGGGCGAGCCTGGCTCTCCGGCCCACCATGCACATCGATGATGGCGGGCAGGTTTCGCGCGGGACGCTCCCTCGGCAGGTAGAGGAACGCCGGTATCTCGCGGCCATCGAAGGTGGGGTAATGCACCAGCGTGGGCGCGACGAGCGTAGCGCGCGGGACGCCGCCCAGCGAGCTGTGTGTGGCGCGCCACACCTGCTCTCGCGCGATATCCCAGACGAAGATGTTGACCGCGTCGTCTGGTGGGAAACAGCTGATCGCCAGCCGATTGCCATCCTGCGACCAGACGAGGCCGAAGATGACGCCTCCGGGTAATTCAGGTACGCGCAGCGAACGCCGCGCATCCCAGCCAGCCGACACGTCGAACAATTCCAGCTTAGAGTAGCCATCCTCGTTGAGGATCAGCGCCATGTGCCTGCCATCTTGAGACTGCACCAGGCCCTCCACGTCCCAGCGGTCGTCACGCAGATAGGTCATCTCATCGCTGGCGAGATCGAGCCAGGCCAGCGACGCGAACTCTCGCCCGCGATTGCTGACGAGGTACAGGCCGCGCCCATCGGCTGACCAGCAGGGGAACTGGTGAATGCCCTGCCGCTCGACAACATCCGGCGTGAGCGGCCGCAAGTCGCCTGTGACGGTATCGAGCAGTAGGAGTTGCAGGTGAATATTTGAGTGCCAGCGTGAGACCAGCATAAAGCGGCCATCGGGCGAGTAGTTCAGGGGATAATTGGTATGGTCAGAGCTATGCAGCAGGCGTGCCAGGCCGCTTGCCAGCGCGTATTCGTAGATGTCGAAGTAGCGCCCGTCGCGTTCGTTGCTGGCATAGGTGAAGCGCAACCCATCGGGCGACCACGCGCCGAACTGGTAGATCGACTCTGGGTTGCCGGTCAGGAGCGTAAACTGCCCGCCATCTTCGCTCATCAAATACAACTGCGTGCGCTCGCTGCCGCCCGCGTCGGCAGCCACCAGCAGCACATTCTCCCGCGGCGAGTATGTTGCGCTGTTAATGCGGTCCCCCACGAAGGTCAACTGCTCCGGCCAGGGTGGCAGCGGTGAGCCGGAGCTGACGTGAACACTCCATACTTCATACGTCCCGGTAATATCGGTGAGGAAGGTCAGACGCACCCCATCCGGCGAAAAGCTGGGGCCAAGCGCGTAGTGCGCATTGAGATAGCGTGCAAAACCAGACGATTCTGTCATTTCATGCTTCCCTTCATGCTCAATTGCACCCTGCCGCGCTGCTTGTCTATGTTCAGGACACGCACCAGCACGACCTGACCAACGGCAACCACGCTCAGGGGGTCGCGGACGAAGCGGTCGGCAAGTTCAGAGATATGCACAAGACCGTCCTGCTTGACGCCGATATCGACGAAGGCTCCGAAGTCTACGACGTTACGCACGGTTCCCTGCAAGATCATGCCCGGGGTGAGGTCTTCCATCTTCAGCACATCGTGACGCAGGATGGGTGCGGGCAGCGCGTCGCGTGGGTCGAGGCCGGGTTTTTCCAGGTTATCGAGAATATCGTTGAGCGTGGGCAAGCCGATACCGATCTTCGTAGCGATATCGGCCCATGTCGATTGATCTCCGTCCTGCGCGCCCGCGCTCCCGCTCGCGTTGCGATTGCGGCTAGTGCGACCAAGGCTGCTTTGCAGTTTGATGAACTGGCGAAACTGCGCCACCCGTTCGGATGGCCTGGCAGCCCTGCTCTTATCATCTTCGGAAGCAGGCAGCATATCTAGTAGAGCGCGTGCTGCGGCGTAGCTTTCGGGATGAATGAAAGTATTGTCGAGCGGTTCGCTGCCGTTGGCAATCTTGAGAAAGCCAGCCGCCTGCACGAAGGTAGCCGGTCCGAGTCCCGAAACCTTCTGTAACTCGTCGCGGGATCGGAAAGAGCCATGCTCCTCGCGATACTTAACGATGGCACCAGCCACGCGCGCATTGACGCCGGAGACATGTTTGAGCAGCGCGGCGGAGGCGGAGTTAACCTCAACCCCGGCAAAGTTGACGCAGGAGACCACCACGCGGTCGAGCATATCGGCCAGCGCTTTCTGATCCACGTCGTGCTGGTAGAGACCGACGCCAACGGCCTTCGGGTCGATCTTGACCAGTTCGGCCAGGGGGTCTTGCAGGCGGCGCGCGATAGAGATAGTGCCGCGCTGCGTAGCGTCCAGCGTAGGGAACTCCTGGCGCGCCGCTTCCGAGGCGGAATAGACCGACGCGCCCGCCTCGTTGACGAGCACATAGCCGATCTTGCCCTGCTCGCTGCCCGCGCGCTCAATCTCCTGAATGAGCGCGGCAACAAGCTGCTCGGTCTCGCGCGAGGCCGTGCCGTTGCCGATGGCGATCACGTCGATGTAGTGCTTCGCCAGCAGGTCACGCAAGGTATGCTGCGCCTTCTCGGATTGATGCAGGTAGATGGTGTCCGATTCAAGGTACTTGCCATTCTCATCGACGACGGTGAGTTTGCAGCCGGTGCGAAAGCCGGGATCGATGCCCAGCACCTTGCGCCCGCGCAGGGGTGGCTGCAAGAGCAGGTTGCGCAGGTTGGCGGCGAAGATGTTGATGGCGTGCTCCTCGGCGCGGCGCGTCAGTTCCAGACGCACCTCGCGCTCCATCGCCGGTGCCAGCAGGCGCTTGTAGCCATCCTCCATCGCGTCGGCAAGCTGCTGCGCGAATGGCGAAGCCACTTTGATGGGATAGACCGGCGCGATCTCGCGCTGCGCATCCTCGTAGGGTAGGGCAACGACGACGCGCAGCACGTCCTCGCGCTCGGCGCGGTTCAGCGCAAGCACGCGGTGCGGCACGAGCTTCGTTACGCTTTCGTTGAAGTCGTAGTAGAGCCGGTAGACGCCATTGGGGTCTTTCTCGGCGACCTTGTCTGTATCGGCCTGCTTCGCGCTGAGCATGGCGCGTTTGAAGAAGGCGGAGCGCACGTTGCCACGCACATTGGCATCTTCGGCGATCACTTCGGCAGCGATGTCTCGCGCCCCGGCATAGGCTTCCAGGCTGGTCTCGACGCCTTTTTCAGCATCCAGAAATGGGGCGGCCTGCTCCTCCAGAATATGCTCGAGGTCGCCCTTGAGGAGAGACTGTTGCAGGATCAGATCGGCCAGGGGAGCCAGCCCTTTTTCGCGCGCAACGCTGGCGCGCGTCTTGCGCTTCTGGCGATAGGGCAGGTAGAGGTCTTCGACTTCTTGCAGCGTGACGGCGGCGGCGATGGTGGCGGCCAGTTCCGGCGTCAGTTTGCCCTGCGTGTCGATCAGCCTGCGCACGTCGGCCTTGCGCTCGTGCAGCGCCCGCAGCGCACCCGCCCGGTCTGCGATGGCCTGTATTTGCACCTCGTCCAGGCTGCCCGTCATCTCCTTGCGATAGCGCGCGATGAATGGGATCGTGTTGCCCTCGTCCAATAAGGCAACTGTGCGGGCGATCTGCGCGCTGCCGATGCCCAGTTCAGCGGCAAGTGCCTGGGCGAGTTCCGCAATGGAGAGTGTGCCATCTATCGTAGCCGTAGTGGTTGTAGTCGTCTTATCCTCGTTCGTCAACGTTGCTGCCTGCCTTCACTCAATCATTGTCCAATTATAGAAGAGACAGCACAGAATCGTATCACAGCGGGTCAAGATTTGTTGTCGATGCTGCTCGCATCGTGTGATGGGCTAGTGATGGAGAAGCTCCCTTGTGTGACGGCCATGTGAGACCCCTGCCTTATACTTCGGATAAAAGGGGCGAAAGCCTGGCCAGAAGCACTTCGGATGAAGGAGCATGCCACACAGGGGTGCCAACTGCATCCGGAAGTCGCGCGCAAGGCGTGGAGCAGGCCCCACGCTCATGGGAGGTGAACCATGTCTACCGCTCTAACGAAAGCTCCCTTTCCTGATCTTAGGAGAGAGCAATGTATCGCTCTGACGACGTTCCGCAAGACCGGGCAAGCCGTGACGACACCGGTGTGGTTCGCGATCAGGCTCGGCACGATCTATGTCGAAACACACGCGGACGCCGGGAAGCTCAAACGTCTTCGCCATACCGCGCGAGTCACGCTCGCTCCGTGTACCTACAGCGGCAAAGTCACTGGAGCATTGAGCGCGGGAAACGCCCGCATTCTGACGGAATCTGAGGAGCGCACGGCAGCGGCGGCGGCACTGGCAGAGAAATATGGACTCATGCACAATCTCTTTCACTTCGTCAGAAATGCTCAACGCTTGCTCCAAAGGAATGCGAAAGTTGGGGTCGTCTACATCGCTATCGACCCCATTTCCGGCTGAACCTGACACGTTCCACGCCCCTAGAGATGCGGCGAGTGGTGTGTCTCCGATTATGGCAGAAGTGACACATATGGCAGTGGACTGAAATCCTGATCGAACGCTCAAGAGAGAGAAGGGACTGAGATGACTCGTGGCGACTTCAATAGGTGGTTGTATCGCGGGCAGCGACCCAACTGGATCGCGAGGATGCTGAATAGAGCGTGGGCTGTTGTAGCCTCCTCGGGCGTCGCGTCCAATTATCTGGTGACATTGGAAGTGACCGGACGCAAGTCCGGGCGGACGGTCTCGCTGCCGGTGGTGGTGGCCGTCGTCGATGGACAGCGGTACCTGGTGTCGATGCTGGGAGAGAACGTGCGCTGGGTCCACAACGTGCGTGCAGCCGGGGGAAGAGCGGTGCTCCGGAGCGGCGGTCGTGAGGAGATCCACCTCGAAGAGGTTCCCGACGACCAGCGCGCCCCCATCTTGAGGGCGTACCTGCAGCGCGCACCGGGAGCGCGACCCCATGTACCCGTGAACAAGGATGCACCACTTGCGGATTTCGAAAAGGTGGCCACGACATTTCCGGTCTTCCGGGTGGTGAGGAATATTCATGCAAATCCATCAAACAACAGTCTTGTTCCGCCGTCAGGAGGAAAAGAGAGCATCAAACAGCACCGCACGACTTCCCAGGTGATCCCGTATCCGAAGATGCAGCGCTGGACGGCAGCGGCCTATCGCTCCGTCCGGCACACCTCCCTGATGCATGGCATGATCGAAGTCGATGTCACCAGGGCGCGCGTTCGCCTCAGAGAGCACCAGGCGACCACAGGAGAGCCCCTGTCGTTCACGGCCTTCCTCATAGTCTGCCTGGCAAAAGCCGTCGAGGAGCACAAAGCCGTGCAGGCAGTACGCAAAGGCCGCAAGCACCTCATCATGTTTGACGAGGTGGACGTGTATACCCCGATTGAGCGGGAGGTGGACGGCCAGAAACAATTCATCACCTCCATCGTCCGAGACGCCAATCGCAAAACGGTGCGCGAGATTTATCAGGAGGCCCGCGCAGTCCAGGCGGAGGATGTGCAACAAGTCTTGAAGGGGAGCAAGCGGTTGCTGTTCTTCCTACCGACCTTGCTCTTCCGACCCTTTTTCTGGGCCTTCCTCTGGATCTTTGAAGCGTCTCCCCAGATGCATAAGTACCTGATGGGAACGGTGGGACTCACGGCTGTGGGCATGTTTGGGAAAGGGGCCGGTGGGGCATTCCTCCAGCTAATGCCCACCCCCTCTGGGTGACGGTGGGTGGCATTGGCGAGAAGCCGGGGATTGTAGACGGGCATATCGCCATCCGGGACTATCTGAGTCTGACGATCAGTTTTGATCACGCGGTGATCAACGGGGCTCCGGCAGCACGCTTCACCGAGCGGTTGAAGGAACTGATTGAGAGCGCCTATGGTCTTTTCGACTCCACGATCGAGTCGGAGCAGACCATCGCTCCAGAGTCGTCGTGGAGGAGGTGATGACGCCATAATGACAGATTTTACCTTGCATTTATGCAATTGAAATTGCTGGTCAGATGCATCAAGTAATCTTTTTGATGGCAAGCCAGGCAGCTGGAACAAGCAAAACTATTGCCAGAAAGAGGAAGATTGCTGCCTCTATGACCTGGAATATCCAGAACCGGTCAACGGGTTGATAGAAACTTCTGGACTGGAAACCATGCGCGTGCTCACATGCCTGGAACGCGGAGAAGGCATTGGCGCTCCCATTTCCGCTGAGTTGCGGGCATATCTGACCTATCTGGGAGTCTGAAAGTTCATTCCCGCTGCGATCTATTATGCCAACGTGGATCGTCCAATCAGCGTGGGATGGCGGGCCTTGTTGTTCTACAGAACTGATGTAGGTGAGCGGCGGGAGAAAGTACGGGCGTAGCCAGAGCGCGATGGCTAACCTCACAAGTATGAAGAGGGCAATGGTGATGCCGATGGCGGCAACCGATCGTCGCACCGCAATACCGGCGGCGATGCCAAGCGCAAGCGCAAAGAGGGCATACGCGGGTAACACAATCCCGCGTATATCATAGTTCGCCCAGGGCGAATTGACGGCGTTCCAGGGGCCGCTCCACCACGCCGTAAGGGAAGTGAGTCCGATGAACACCAGGAGCGTGATGCCGATAAGCAAGAGTAACTTCGTCCCAAGCCAGCGCGTGCGGGTAATACTCTGCGTCCAGACCAGGCGGTATGTACGCTGTTCCAGTTCGCGTGCCACCAGTGGCGCTCCGATGAACATGCCTGCCAGCAGAGGCAGACTGCTGAGCAAAATGGTGATGATGTTGATGATGATAGTGAAGTGATTGATGAAATTTCCTTCGAGTTGGTCGCACACCGTCTGTTGCGGCGAACAGCTAGCCAGCCCGATAGTCTGATACATGGAGATCATACTGGTACCAGTCACAAGCAAGATGACGATCACAATTGCCAGGAATATCCCTGCTATTAAGGCTTCGATGCGATGCTGTCGCCAGGTGACCCAAATCATTGTGTAACCTCCTGAGCATTTCTATAGTGAGCAGCGAATGGAACTTCTGCCGGTAAAGCGAGGTAGGCGAGAATGATGTCTTCAAGAGAAGCGTCTTGCACATCCCAGGATGGATTGAGCACGGCTCCATTTGTGCGCACCAACAAGTTGCTCTGCCGTTTGCTCGATTGAGCCTGGAGAATGGTGTGCGTTCTAGCAAGTGACGCTTCCCGCTCTCGCGGACCAATCAAGCGTTTGTGAGACGAGAGAAGAGGCTCAATATCGCTTGCGACCTGTACCTGAGAAGCAGAGAGGATGATGAGGTAATCGCAGATGCGATCGAGATCAGCGATGAGATGGGAAGAAAAGAGGACAGTCAAACCATCCTGGGCGACGGCATCCATCAACGTTTGTTGAAACTCATAGCGAGCAAGGGGATCAAGATTGGCAATTGGTTCATCCAGGATGAGCATCTCTGGCCGCTTCGCCAGGGCCATCACTAACGCAACCTGCGCCTGTTGACCACCCGAAAGCTTTCCAGTGGGGCGATTGAGAGGGATGTTGAGATGCGCCAGGCGCTCCTTTGCCAGCTCCATATCCCAGGATGGGTTCAGCTTCTGACCAAACTTCAGCATGTCTATCACCCAAAAGTGCGATACAGTGGTCTATCCTGGGCCACGAAGCCGACACGTGTCAGGACATCGCGCGGCGATTCCCCGAATATCAGAACGCTGCCCGCGCTCGGCTCAAGCAGGCCAACAGCAAGGTGGAGTAGTGTTGTCTTGCCCGCGCCATTTGGACCGACGAGACCGGCTACGCGCCCGATGGGAAGTTTGAGAGTACAGTCGCGCAATGCCCAATCTTTCCCATAGCGTTTCCCAAGATGTGTTGTTTCCAATGCCTGGATCATGCTATATGCTCTCTTTTCTGAAATTGCTGAAAAGTTGAAGCAATAAGAGCGCTGATGCTCTCTTCATCTAAACCCGCGCCTTCGGCTTCCCGCAGCCAGTTGACAAGGCTGCGGCGCAGTTCGTCATGGCTTGCCAGCGATGCGTCAGCCAGCGTCTTGATAACGAATGTTCCCTGACCCGGACGGCTTTCGATCAAGCCCTCGTATTCCAACTCCCGATAGGCCTTGAACACCGTGTTGGGATTGATGGCCAATCTGGAGACAACCATGCGCATCGTCGGAAGCTGGTCTCCTTTCTTGAGGAAGCCCAGCCGCAACGCCTGCTTGACTTGCTGCACGAACTGCAAGTAAGGGGAGACGCCAGAGCGGTTGTCCAGATAAAACTCCATGGCTTTTTTCTCGGTGTCCATCAGCTTTCTTATTTCCTCTTTTATTAAATAACTATGTAGTTAGTAATATAGTAAATACTCGAATGCGATTTGTCAAGAGGAGCAAAGAAACTCGTTGGATTTAGGAAGGAGTTGGTCGATGATGAGGTGCAATAAATTGATGGAGCTTTGTTGGGGCGCACGGAATTGCGCCCCTGCTTATACCCTACCCATGACAACGTGCGCCAGCAGTTCTTCAGGGCCAGCCAAAACCGGCTTGCTGCGAAAGAGCACGCGGGCGTAATCGAGTTCTAATACTTCAGACGTGCGAGCAAGTTTAGGAGAGTAATAGATGCGCAGGCCATCCTGCTCGAACGAGGCGTAGCGGCTGGCGTCGCGGGGCGCGTGTGTATCGACCGATACATCGAAGAAGGTGCCGCTTCAGCAGCGCAGGGGATCGAGGGTTACGGTGAGCGCGCTGCTACCCAGGCGTTGAAGATAGGCTCGCAATGGAGCCGAGATGACTGCTCGCATCTATGCGTA
Organism: uncultured Chloroflexia bacterium; assembly: GCA_963731975.1. Lineage (GTDB taxonomy): Bacteria > Chloroflexota > Ktedonobacteria > Ktedonobacterales > Ktedonobacteraceae > CAVSXS01. The sequence goes on from CAVSXS010000001.1 coordinate 2,143,159, forward strand.
TCCTTTTCTGCGCATCCTGGCGCGGAATCGAAGCGAGCCGAGGATGCCACCCAGCCAGCCGAAGGCCATTGCACAGACCAGGCCAACTACCAGGTAGGTGACGAGGCCGTTGTTGCCTTGCGGTGACGATGTCTGAGGGAGCAGCCCCGATGTGACCAGTTGAAAGTCACGGCTCAACTCCGTATTGATGTTAAATGGCTGCTGAGAGAGGCGAGCCGCGTTCGCATCAATCTGGACGCGGCGCGCCACATCGATCAGTAATCCAACCACCAGCACGACCCAGAAGATGATAGTGCTGCTGATGCCTGCCCAGAAACCGGCCCACGCGCCACGAAACGAGCTTCCGCCTTTGCGCGTCGTGCGAAACCCCGCAAGCAGGTAGAAGAGCAAGCCCATACCTGTTGTCACGTAGAAGTTTGGCTGATTTTTCGAAGACAGGATCAGCGCCGCGGAAAGCACGCCCTGAACGATACCCCACAGGCACCCCTGGCTATACGCGCCCGGCAAAGGTTTGTAAGTCGGCATGGGCATCGGCTGAGCCGGTGCCCTGGATTTACCCTGCGGGTGCTGGGGTAGAACAGGATAGGCGGGAGCCTGGTTCTCAGGCCAGTTGTTCTGCGGGCTAGGCCGGTGTTGTTTTCCCCCGCGATGCTTGCCAGGATTCAAACGCAGGGGTGGTTGCATCGAGTGCGCGGGCGGCGGCGGCGGCACGGACGTTGGCAAAGGAAAGGTGGGCTTCGCTTGCACCGTCGCGTTGACGCTGCCCTGTCCGGCTTGCGGACCGAGCGCCGAGACGGTCAGGTCCGCGTAGCCGCTGAATTGTGGCTGCTGGAACGCCCTGGCGAATTCATGCATCGAAGCATAGCGAAAATCGGCGTTCAAGGCCATAGCTTTCAACAACGCCTGCTCAATTCGCGGAGAAATCTGCGGATTGAGTCGTCGCGGAGGAGTGAGATCATCATGCACGCTGCGCTGGATTGAGGAGAGCGGAACATAGCCGGTCAGCAGGAAATACATCGTCGCGGCGAGTGAATAGATGTCCGATTGCGGGCTGGTCTTACCGATATATTGCTCAACCGGACTGAAGCCCTCGGAGACGGCGCGCATGTTACTTTGCGTATTGATACCGGGATCATAGAGCTTGGTCAGGCCAAAATCGACCAGCACGGCCTGCTGGTCTGGCGTAATGATGATGTTGCCCGGCTTTATATCGCGGTGCATGACCGGTGGTCTGCGGCTGTGCAGCTCGTGCAGAACCTCGATAATCGGCAGCATCCAGCCGAGAACATCCTGCTCGCTGCATGGCATTCCGCGCTGGCGCATGATCTCCAGCAGATTCTGCCCTTCGATCAGTTGCATGACCAGGTAGAAGCGCCCTGAGTCCTCGAAGGCATCGTAGACCTGCGGAAGGTGATCGCTCTGGATGGTGAAGAGTACCGCTGCCTCCATCAACGCCTGGCGGCGCGCAGCGGGCGTGACATCGTAAGTCTCTTTGATGGCGCAAGGGCGCCCTCCCTCGCTTGTATCGACGCCGCGATAGACCGCCCCGAATCCTCCGCGGTTAATCAGCGAACTGATGATATAGTGTCCACCTACCAGCGTCCCCGATAGTAGTGATACGGTATCTGTCATCGTAAGATGTCCTTACAAAGAAATATCAACAAGTTCAGGTATGTATCATCATAGGGCAAACGATGCATTCGAATGATATCCTACCATACATATACGTGGAAATCTATACAAGGCCCAATGAAGATCGCATGAAAGCCCTCTCATATTTCGTCTAAGGCCACTCAGGCGAAAGGGCAGATGATATACTACAGCAACATCTTGCGAGAGGAGCAACAAAGCAGCTTATGACGCAGCCCCTTTTCTGGTGGCAAATAGGAGTGATCTATCAGGTCTACCCACGCAGTTTTCTCGATAGCAACGGCGATGGGGTAGGAGACCTCCCCGGCATCGCCAGCAAATTGGATTACTTGCGCTGGCTCGGTGTTGACGCGATCTGGCTCTCGCCGATCTACCCGTCTCCGATGGCCGATTTTGGCTATGACATTACGAATTATACCGATGTTCATCCGCTCTTCGGCACCCTTCAAGACCTGGACATCTTGTTGCAGCAGGCCCACCAGCGCGACCTCAAGGTCATCCTGGACTTCGTGCCTAATCATACCTCCGATGAGCATCCCTGGTTTCAGGAGGCACGGTCCAGCCGCACTAACGAGAAACGCGACTGGTACATCTGGCGAGATCCAGCTCAGGGTGGTGGTCCTCCTAATAACTGGATCAGCAGGTTTGGCGGGTCCGCCTGGCAGTTTGATGAACAGACTGAGCAATACTACCTCCACATGTACGATGTGAAACAGCCTGATCTGAATTGGCGCCATCCCCATGTACGCCAGGCGATGTTTGATGTGATGCGCTTCTGGCTCGATCGAGGTGTTGATGGCTTCCGCGTAGACGCGCTCGAGGTGCTTCTCAAGGATGAGCAGTTCCGCGATAACCCGCTGAATCCGCAGTGGAAGCCTGGTGACCCCTTCTCTAGCCGCCTGCTAGAACACTACATTGTAGACCAACCAGGCATGCATAATATTATGCAGGAGATGCGTACACTGACCGAACGTTATAGTCAACGCGTGCTCATCGGCGAACTCTATTTGCCATTGGAGCGTCTGATGCCGTACTACGGCGAGCAACTAGACGAAATTCACCTCCCCTTCAATTTCCAATTCGTGACTATGCCGACCTGGGAAGCAAGCACCATTCGTCAGGCTGTCGAGGGGTACGAAGCGGCCCTGCCCCAGGAAGCCTGGCCCAATTGGGTACTGGGCAATCATGATCGAACGCGCATCGCCACACGTTTGGGCCGCGAGCAGGCGCGGCTGACCCAGATGTTGTTACTCACACTACGCGGGACCCCCACTTGCTATTATGGTGACGAGTTGGGCATGCAGGACATCCCGTTACCGAGAGAATTGATGCATGATCCACTAGGAAAGAACCATCCTGAGCAGAGCCGTGACCCGGTTCGCAGCCCGATGCAGTGGGATGATAGTGTCAATGCAGGCTTCTGTCCTGCCGGAGTGAGGCCCTGGTTGCCCATTGCAAATGACTACCAGACCGTTAACGTAGCGACTGAGCAACATGATCCTCGCTCCTTTCTGATGTTGACGCGAGCCTTACTCGACATTCGACGTTCTCATCCCGCTCTGACTTTTGGTTTGTACCAGTCCGTTGAGCATGAGAGTACTTCCTGTTTCGTCTACCTGCGCCAGTACTCTGAGCAGCGCTGCCTGGTGGCCCTCAACTTCTCAGCCCACGACCAGGTTGTGAGGCTGCCGGAACAGGGTCAAGCTCGTGTCCTGCTCTCCACGCACTTAGACTGTGAAGGACCCATCTCATTATCAGAGGTACATCTTCGAGGGAATGAGGGTCTACTGATTGAGGTGGAGGCTTCATCCTTGCCCGGGTAAGAGGATCGAAGGCAGCATCAGAAGTTGATCCCTACGAAGATGAATAGAAGCAGTCGATATTACCAGTGAGAAGTTGATCGCCATCACATCTCATTGTGTATCAACACCAATGTTTGCAATCACACAGAGGTGTGATACAATGACACCGTATGTAGCTGATCTTTGATGCATTCTGCTTAGGGAGCGAGGAGACGCGCAGTACAATACCTCACCCCCTGTGCGGGAGAACGAAGGTAGGAGAGCGAGTCATTGGAACGAAAAGTTATGTTTGAAGCAGAGAAACCCACGGAGCCGGAACGCGAAGCCATCCAGGAGACAGACTTGAACAGCCTGGCGCAAAGCGACAGTCTGCGCCTCTACCTGCGCGAAATCTCACGTATTTCACTCCTCTCCGCCGCCAGAGAATCCTCACTCGCAGAACGAGCAGAACGAGGAGATAAGGAAGCGCGCAACCAGCTCATCGAAGCAAACCTGCGCCTGGTGGTGAGCATTGCTAAGAAATACGTCGGGCAAGGACTCTCCCTGGAGGATTTGATCGGCGAAGGCAATATTGGCTTGATTCGCGCCGTTACGAAGTTCGACTATAGGAAGGGCTTTCGCTTCTCCACATATGCCACGTGGTGGATCAAGCAGGCCATCACGCGCGCTATCCTTGAGGGGACACGTACCGTGCGCCTGCCTGTCTACATCATGGAAGAGGTGATGCGCGTCAAACGCATGACCCGCCAGCTCTACCAGGAACTTGGACGCGAGCCGAACCCCGAAAACATCGGGGAGCGTCTGAACATGCCGCCGGAGCGGGTGAATGAACTCTTGATCTGGGCAGAGAAAGTGTTCTCCCTCGATGCGCCACTCTCTGAAGAAGAGGAAAACACGCTGGGTGACATCATCGAAGACACCCGCGAGCGCGGGCCGGTGGAAGTGACCGACCAGCGATTGTTGCGTGAAGAGATACGCAAGGTGCTGAACCAGTTGACGGTGCGCGAACGGCAGGTGATCGAACTACGCTTCGGCCTGATGGACGATCACGACCACACGCTGGAAGAGGTGGGGAAAAAGCTGAAGGTGACGCGCGAACGTGTGCGCCAGATCGAGGAGCGCGCCATTCGCAAGCTGCGACACCCCCAGGCGAGTCGCATTCTCAAAGATTACCTCGACTGATCCACTACCAACGAAGGCAGAACGGGTTTGTCAAGCTCCTATAGATCGACGTGTCCAATCGTATAGAAGTAAGAAGTAGGGAAGGAGGGCAGCGCTCCCTCCCCACTCCATGGCAGGCCTCGCAGCAGCGCTGGAGGCGAAGTCCTGGCGCGGAATGCGTTGAATGCCTACCACGGAATGGGGTTCCTGTGCTGCGGAATACATGAATGAACTGGCAGGCCAGAGTCTGGGTGGCTATGTGTTGGAAGAGGAAATCGGGCGCGGCTCCATGGGGATGGTGTATCGCGGCAAACAGATTGCCCTGGGGCGCGAGGTGGCGATCAAGGTTCTACCTCGCGCGCTGGCGAAGGACGCTTCCTACGTAGCTCGTTTCATCCGCGAGGCCCAGATCATCGCGGGTTTAAACCATCCCAACATTATTCATATTTACGATGCCGGTCAGCAGGGCGGCGTCCTCTTTTTCGTCATGGAATATGTACAGGGGCCAACCATTGGCAATCTGCTTCAGATCGACTCGACTATGCCGCCCTACCTGGCAGTGGAATATATCGCGCAGATAGCCGATGCGCTCGACTCGGCCTATAAAGAGCGCAACGTCATTCACCGCGATATCAAACCAGAGAATCTGATGCTGGACCGTTGGGGCCGCATCAAAGTGATGGACTTCGGGCTGGCACGTGCTCCTGGACACCAGCAAATCACCGTCGCCAAGACACTTGTCGGCAGCATCTATTATGCCTCGCCCGAACAGGTCTGGGGACATTCGCTCGATAATCGCAGCGATATCTACGCGCTGGGCGTCGTGCTCTACGAGATGGTGACGGGGCATCGCCCTTTCACCGGGCGCACCCTGCCTGAGCTGACACAGGCCATCGTCGGTGGCCCTCTTCGCCCTCCATCCACACTTAACCCGGAGATTGAGCCTGAGCTGGAACGCATCATCCTGACGGCTATGGCGCGCGACCGGGAAGACCGCTATGAACATGCTGCATTAATGGCGCAGGAATTGCGCGGTCTTGGTCTGCAAGTGCAAAGCAGCGCGCCCAGCCACGCCGGCCGAGCTATGCCCGTCTCAGTGCCACCCTCAACGCCAGGAAGCTCCCGCCAGAATTCCTCGCGCGAGGGCGTCGTCATTCGCCCGCCCAGGCGACCACAGGCGCAGCGGCCTCGCTACCTGGACCTTGAAGACACTCAGCCCCCACTCGGTAACGCGCCGCCGGAGATAAAGGACCTGCCGGTGACTCCACTCTCGCCGCAGGTCACTGAGCAAAACGATGATGTACCCACGCGCCCGCTCACGAGCAACCAACCCGCGCAGGAAGCCAGGGAAGAGGCTCAGGAGCCTGCCAATTCAGAGGCGCATGGCCAGCGATGGAAACAATTCCAGCGATTTTTCAAAACACCGCCAGAGCAGCCGCGCCCTGAGGAATAGCATTGGGCTTGCGCATCACGCTTTTCGGCATTATAGTAGAAATACAGCTTGCTTTATTTTGATTTGGGAGACAGCGCACTTCATGATTTCGTCTACCATGACATTTGGCGTAGCTTTTCTCGCGGGACTGGCATCCGTGCTTTCTCCTTGCGTATTGCCGCTTATACCAATCTACCTAGCACAGCTGGTTGGGCAGAGTGTCTACCAATCGACGGGCGAGGAAAGCGAGCAAGCGGCGCGGCTCAATACGTTCCTGCACGCGCTGCTATTCGTCGGGGGCTTTACGCTGGCATTTGTTGCCCTGGGGGCTACTGCAAGCACTCTGGGGGGCTTTTTGAAGGTTCACCAGTTTCTTCTGCGGCAAATCGGGGGAATCTTGCTGGTCATCATCGGCCTGCATCTCATCGGCATCCTACGGCTGCCTTTTCTCTACAGGCAAAAGCGGTTTGAGTTCCACCCCAGTCGCCCGAGCTATCCAGCCTCGTTTGTGATCGGCCTGATCTTCGCCATCGGCTGGACGCCGTGTATCGGCTTGATTCTGGGGCCTATCCTGGTGATGGCCTCAAACGCGGATACGCTGCGACAGGGCGTACTACTGCTCCTCTTCTACTCACTCGGCCTGGGCATTCCATTCTTACTGCTCGGCCTGGGTCTCGACCGTTTGAGCCGCGTGCTGAAATGGCTGCGCCCACACACCGGTAAGATCGAAATCGGAACAGGGGTCATCATGATCGCGATGGGTTTCATGATTTACTTCAACCTGCTGCTCTATCTCAATCGCTTTTTCAACGTGGGCATCACGCTATAGGTTGATACATGTCGCAGTACTTCACTCTTCAAGATCGGCACGAATCCCCATCTCAAGCTCCGCGTCAAACTCAATCGTCTCGCCGATAGGAGAGCGAGCGATCCGCATGACTGCCTCGCGCAGGTGAGCCGGGGCGTGCAAAATAGCACAGTGTTCGTGAATTAATCGCTTCACCCCCATGTCGAAGTGAAAGCGACATTCGCAGTGCGGGCAATCCGTCAGGTGCTGCTGCACAACCTCGACTTCATCGCCGCTCAGTTCCCGGTCAATATAGAGATGAAGACGTGCAACCGTTTCTATACAGTCCATACAATCATCCATAAATCTTCTACTTCTCCTGGCGCGCGGGTTATGTGTTGATGCCGTCTCGCCATGTAACATACTTCTGCACATTTTAACATAATGAGTGAGGGCTTTCATTCCCGACAGTACGCGCTGTTGCAATGATGCTCGCGCCAGTGCATCATACGAGCGCCTTCACGGGCGCTAGTGAGCCGATGGCGGCGACGAGAATGCGCGAGCGAAGGCTCGCTCTTCCTCGAAAATCTTCTCCACCAGAGGCAGCGTGAACCAGATGACGGCGAGGCCGAAGAGTCCTCCGGTGAAGAGGCGCAGCCCCCAGGTACTTTCGCGCAGGCCGAACATTTGCGTGAAACCATCCATTGCCATCGGCACGCTGAGCAGCGCCAGTTGCCAGAAGCGAATGCCCGGAAGTCGTTTCCGGCTCAAGAGGAAGGCCAGTGATGAAAGGAACATGGCGCTGTAAATCGCCAGGCAGCGCTCACAGAGACAGAGCTGATGCCCAAAAATATAGAACGAGTGCGAGGGCGTTTGAGCGCAGATGGCGTGCATGGCGTAAAATATCGGTTTGGCGATCACATCCAGGCCGAGATACGAGAGGATGGGACTGAGTACCGCCGCTACCAGCAAAAGGCCAAGCACCACCGCGAACATGATGGCGAAATACTTCATGATAAAGCCGACCATGCGATTCGCCACCCGTTGAAACGCCTCAAAAAAAGGAGAAGCCTTCTTGCTGCTTGCCGCTTGTTGTGATGCCATTGGAAGTTCCCTCTCTGGTGCTCTCCTGTGTTCTTCCTAGTGTACCCTTCAGAGCAGCCCTTTGCAAGTCTGGGCAGATGGCATCCAGCATCCAGCGTACCTACTTTTATTTCTCTCGCTGATACGTTATACTGCAATAGGACTGAGTGACCCAATCGAAACACCAGATCACTCGGAGGATAGAGGAGTGCTTGATGCCAGAAGAGTCCAGGTCGCCGGCGGCTGAAACGACGACCGACGTAGCCAATGCGACCGATACCATAAATGCGACCAACGCAACCGATGTAACTCATGGAGTTGTCAATAACGTCACAGAAGATTTCACTGCGGGAGTGATTGCCCAGTTGGATAGCCTCTATCGTACTGCTTTGCGCCTGACGCGCAATACCCAGGAGGCAGAGGACCTGGTGCAGGAGACCATGCTAAAAGCTTTTCGCTTCTCCAACCAGTATCAACCGGGAACCAACCTGCGGGCGTGGCTCTTTCGCATCTTGAATACCTCGGCCATTAATCGCTTCCGCAAACAGGCAACGCACCCCACACCCGCCACGCTACCCGACGGAGAAGAATTTTATCTCTACAACCATATCCGCGACCTGAGCGGGCAAGAGCTGTCCATCGCGGCAGAAGATGAGGTGTTGAGTCACTATCTCGATGAAGATGTCCACAATGCGCTCAACAACCTGCCATATAATTTCCGTATGCCGGTGATCCTGGCAGATATCGAAGGCATGTCGTACAAAGAGATTGCGGAGGCGCTCCAGATTCCGATTGGAACCGTCATGAGTCGCATTTCGCGGGCGCGCAGGCAGCTCCAGCAGTCGTTGTGGAACTACGCACGCGATAAGGGCTACGTTACTGTACCAGCACCTGGGCGGGAAGATAAAGCTTGAGCGCAATCGCAAAGGTGCTGCCTTCTCCTTCGATGCCACTGCTCTCCACCCATATACGACCGCCCATCGCCTCTACCAGCTGTTTGCTGATAAACAACCCCAATCCCGCGCCGCGAGCAGGACTATTCATATCGCGTTCCAGACGCATAAAACGATCGAAGAGGCGCTGCTGTTCTTGGGGCGGCACTCCCAGGCCGTGGTCACGAATACTCAGAATGCCCTGCTCCTGCTCCACGTGAGCCGAAATCTCCAGTGCGCTTCCTTGCGGAGAATATTTGAAGGCATTGCCCATCAAGTTCAGGATGACCTGCTTGAGTCGCTGCTCATCGCCCATGATGCATAGGTCAGCAGGAATAGTTACCTGCATAGATCGATGTTCACGACGGGCTAGCGCGTCCATCATCTCAAGCACCTGCGTTATCAAGTCCAGCAGAAAGATATGGCGAAGCTGAACCTGTTCGACCTCAATATCTACGCGGCTGGCATCCATAATATTGTTGACCATAAGCGTCAGTTCATCGCACCCGCGACTGGCCTTCGCCACAAATTCGGCGCGCGATTCAGGTGTTAGTTGCTCGCCATAGCTTAGCAGCAGGTCGATGTAGCCTTGAACCGCCGTGAGCGGCGTGCGCAGCTCGTGCGACGCGGTCATGATGAACTGGTCCTTCAACTGATCCAGTTCCTTCTGCCGCTCATAGGCATCGCGTAAGGCGATATCCGACTGGGCAATATTGATGGCTGACGCACACTGTGCGGCAAACATAACCCATAGGCGCTTTTCTTCATCCGAGAAGAGGTGCGGGCGGGAGTACATAAGCGCAAGGATGCCAAAGCGCTGCTCGCCATTCTCCAGCGGTAGCCACGCGAATGGGTAACATGGCGTCAGGGAGGCTTGTGCCAGGCATGAAGGCGCAGCGGGGGATGCACCATTCCACGCTGCGGGATTAGAACCTTCATAAAACCAGGCGTGCCAATCCTGCTCTGAAGGCACACCGCACACTCCCAGGTGTATCCCCACCTGGCCAGCATGGCAGGCGAGGCGCAGCTCCTGCGCACCTCCCACACCCTCCGGCATCAACCACACCTCGGCACCGGCCTTCGCTGCTTGAGCGGCGATAGCAGCATGCGCAGCAACGACTTCGTCGATACTTTCATAGGTTTTTTCGAGCGTCGCATTTGCGCTGTACAACTCGTTCAGGATGGCGGCGTGCCGGCTTGCCTGCTCGTACAGGCGTGCGTTCTCCAGCAGTGGGGAGAAGCGCGCGAGCAGCAGGTCGATCACTTCGAAATCCGGGCCGGCCCATTGCTGCTGATCGCCACGCTCGCCAAGCATCAGCATGCCGATCATCTTACCCTGCACGCGCACCGGCACCAGTAATGGATCGCTTACAACATCTGAGGTCGAGAGATACAACGCCAGGCCGGTCGGCTGCTCGTCTTCCGGCTTGACGGCCTCGTTGAGAAACAAGGGACGCCGGGCATTCTCCACGTTGCGTATGAGTTGCTGCCCGGCGTCCAGCCAGTCAACACGCTGAAGCGCAGCAACAGACTGGTACACCTGGTTTGTCGACGATGGTTCGTGCGACTCGATCAACCGGCGGGCCAGGCGAGAGCGAGCGGCGTCCTGCGCATCTCCGGACCTGAGCGCCGGGGAAGCCCGGTAGCAGCCACTATCCCTATCGAAAACAAACAGGCACGCCTCCTGCGTCTCGAATGTCTCGACGGCGGCCAGCGTCAGCAACTCGGCAACTTCATCGACATTCATGGTTTCTCGCATCAGCTTATCCGGCTTCTCGATCAGGTGACGATAATGCTGCATCTCGTTGAAGAAGAGCTTTTCCGTCGCCACGTGCGCCAGCCCCCAGGCTAAGGGAGACAGAACTACCAGGGCCGAAACAACAAGCGCGGTATGCAGATTGGGATTCGTTGAGAAAAAAAACACGCTGATAACTTCCACGCTGTAGCCTACCACGGCCAGAAAAACGACCCCGACCGTCCAGGCTACAACGCGCTGGATATACATATCAAAGACCAGGATTTGATAGCGTAGAATAGAATAGCCGAGCGCGGCGGGCAAAAGGATGATAGTTGCGGTACTGATCTGGCTATTTACGATATATCGAGCGGGCAGGCCGAATTCATTCAATATCGATGGAAGCACGGTAAGCACCAGCAATGGGGCGAAAGCAGCCACAACGCCTATCGTGAAGAAACGCAGTTGTTGGCGCTCGCGCCTCGAGGAGATGCGACGGTAAGACGCGAGCATGGTAATGATAATGCCTGTTAGAACAACCAGATAATAAAAATACGTGACTGAGTACAGCCAGCTTTGAGGCTGAAATACATAATAATTGACAATCTCTATCGAGGTCAAGACACTCAGGATACCCACAACCAGCAGGTATATCTGCAATAGCCGGAAAGAGTTGAGGCGACGAGGATGAGACATTCCCTGAGATTTCCGGTACTGCTCTCGCAGTTGAGCATAAAAATTGTTGGGAAAAAGAAGCAACAAAAAGGCAAAAAAGGCCAGTGCCAGTGCAGCGCCAACATCGCTGATTACAGAGAGTATAGGATTGCCGGTGAGCGTTCCGGTTTGTAGCGTGAACGTCATCATCATCGTAAAAGTGAAACAGAAAAGGAGTAAAGCTACGCGCCGTTCACGCGCAAAGAGCCACACAAGCGTACCTATAGCAAGGAAGGCGATTGTGATGAAAACAGAAAAGCCAAAGCTGATGGTGTTAGATAAAAAGGAAACGTAGGCAGACCGCGTGGTGAAGACGATTTGCGCGTCAAGGACAAGGAGAAGGGTAAAGACCACGACTGTGAGGAACAGAATTACATAGCGCCCCAGCCTGGCCTGCATCCGGCGCATAATTCGCATAAACCCACCTCCATATTGCCCGCTACGTTTCTCCAGGAGACGACTCGAACCCCAGAAGCAGGCGCAACCCTGGAGCAACGGGTTTCCGAACCTCAAGCTCTAGAAAACGCTCGTGGGCACGCTCACGGTAGAGTAAACTGATACCCCAGGTCGCTATGATGCCCTCGTAGAGTACGCGCTGGTACCCTTCTCTTTCTCTATCGGATAGCTCGGACAGATTCTTCAGAGCATCATCCAGTCGTGTATCTTTACTACTCTGCTTCTCGGCTAAACTCAAAGCGGCCAGGACAATAGGTAACGTCTTTTTGCCTCGCGCAAGGTCGCTCTTCATACTCGCACGAGACGTTTCGGAAGCAGCATCATAAGAGCTTGCGTGATGTAATAGATAATACAGGTCGTGCGCATCATTGTCAAGTTGATGCGCTATCCCGAGCGATGTCCCTACATCGGCAAACTGCCGGAGCACGCTCTTCTTCGCCCCCGCGTTGACAGCCCCCAGCAGACAAGCCGCGCGCATGATGCCTCCTGCTTTGCCTGCCGCAATGTCGATACACTCCTCGCGCGACAGATCATGCACGGAGCGCCCTTCCGCCAGTAGGTCGCGGTGTTGCCCCGTGACGGCTTCCATTGTGCAAGCATCCAGCGTTTCTAGCAAGCGCAAAACCTGGGAAGAAGAGACGTCGCGCCTGCGCAGAGCGAAAATGGCTTGCTGCGCCAGCGCCAGCAGCGTTGTGGAAGCGTTGAGCGCGCGCGCCGTTCCAAGGCTGCTCACGATGGGCGTTTGATCGTCATCCTCGACATCGTCGAGCAAATCCAGCGCGCAGACATAGCATTCCATCGCAACCGCAACCGAAGCGGCCCGCTCAAGGTCAATATCCGGTCTGATGTGCTGCGCGACGAGCAGCGTGAGCAATGACCAGGTACCAACCGGGCGCGAGAGCAGGTGCTGGCTCGCGCCAACATCAACACTGGAGAGGAGTTTGCCTTTTTCGGAGAGGGAATGCTCGACATCGGTTTGCAGAGCAGGATGCAATGTAGCCAGAAGGCGATAAAGCCGCTCACGCAAGATATCCTGGTGAGCGGCGAAGGGGTTGAAGGAGGAGGCTGACACTTCTACAATCAGTGCCACCAGCCGAACGACGTATCGAGGGGCTTTTTCTCAAGCGTCAGGTGCGGGACCAGCCTCGTCACGATCCTGGCGACGCGCGGCGAGAACCCTTCTCGCATCATGACGCCGTCGGAGTCATGCCGTAACTCTTCGCGCAGTGTTTCGTCGGTAGATACCCGGTGAACGAACGATTGGATTTGAAGTTCTTCCATGTGAGGAGTTGTTCCTTTCTGATCTGCTTCCTATCATTAGAAAGCCTTTAGTACTTGAGTGTCGCCGGGCGCTACTGGGCGCAAAAATCCTTTCCAGCGACAAAGTTACGGGGAACCATGTGCCTACGAGGAGGGTTTTACCAGAAATACATTACAAGCAGCTACTACACATTACTGTCACTGGTACGTTTAGTACCCGATGGTTGTGTAACAGAGTATACATTATTCTTGCGTAAAATGCAAGAGCTTTCTATCACTCATTTTTGGATAGAACAAGAAAGAACAGGCATGACAAGACGAGATGGCGCAGGTAAGCCTGCGCCATCTCGTCTTGTCATGCCGATGTGAACCTGGCTATTCGCCGCCTGCCGCGCCTTCGACGACGACTTTTTCGCCGACGCTGCGCTCAATGGCGGCCATTTCTTCAGCCGATCCTTGAATGACCGGCCCTTTGAACCAGTTATGCGCGCTGACCAGCCACCAGATACCAACGATGAGCAAGGTACCTAGCACTGCCACAGGCGCATAATTGAAGTTACCGGGATTAATAGGATAGGCTGATGGAAGCATAAACAGGATCGAGATCAACACGATCCAGATCACCGCAATCGCGCCTATCGGCTTGCTCCACGCTCCCAGGTGCCACGGCCCCGCTACGAAGTTTTTCGAGAAGAGGCGCAGCAGGATGGGTATCCCATACGCGATATAGAGGCCGATAGTGGCAATGGAAGTCACCGCGAAGTACGCTGTGTAGTTGAACACGGTCGGGATGGCCAGTATGAAGGCACATACCACGGCCAGGATGATCGCATTGCGGGGTGTGCGTCCCCGGTCAAGGTGATGCCACAGGTTGTGTCCAGGCACCGCGCCGTCACGTGAGAAGGCATAGATCATGCGCGAGTTGGAAGTCACCGAAGACATACCGCAGAAGAGCTGGGCAACCGCGATGCCTGCAAAGAGCAGTGTGCCGAATGCGAAGCCGAGGCGACTCTCCAGGATGTAAAGCACCGGGTTGACGAAGCTGCCGGCGGCTGCCAGATCGGGTGTCGCGGCAACCAGGCCCATCAGCAGGATATATCCGGCGATTGCGGATACAACCACGGACATCACGACGCCCCAGGGGGCGCGCGTCGCGGCACCGATGGTCTCCTCGGTCATATGTGCTGAGGCATCGTAGCCGGTATAGGTATACTGGGCCAGCAGCAGACTTAAGAAGAAGGCATACCAGATCGGAAAGCCCGTTGCGTTGAAAGTGTTGTCAATCAGGAAAACCCTGCCGAGGCCATTGAAGCCAGCAACATGGGAACCGGCTACCTGAGATGTGCAGCACACACCGGCGGTACCCGGATTGAATTGGAACGCAGTAGCGGTCGCGATGATAACGCTCGCGGCAATCAGAACCACGAAAACGATATGCCAGCCCACGCTGACATCGTTCAAGAAGGCCACGATGCGCACGCCGAAGATATTGAGCGTGGCATGCACTAGCAGGACGATAGCGAAAATCAGCAGCGTGGTCCACTGCGTCGCCGGATCAAGCACGAACGCGCCGTTCGTAAATGCGGGGGCTGTCGCCGGGATGGACGGGAACCAGGCATGCAGGAGCACGTCAATCGTAATCGCCGCGCCGTAGTCGATGCCTGCGGTAATACCGAACTGGCCGATCATGTTGAACCAGCCGGTGAACCAGCCCCAGCCAGGGCCGCCCAGCTTGGATGCCCAGTAGTAGAGGCCGCCGGCGGTCGGATAGGCCGAGGCAAGTTCGGCCATGCCCAGCGCGACGATGACCACGAAGACGGTAACGAGCGGCCAGCCGATAGAGGCCGCTGAGAAACCGGCGGTCGTCGGGATGAGATAAAAGAGCGTGACACAACCACTAAGAATGGAAATGATGGTGAATGAAATGGCGAAATTGGAAAAACCACCCATGGCGCGGAAGAGTTCCTGCGCGTAACCCAAACCGTGTAGGCGCTTGATATCCTGCGCGATGAGTTCATCTTTAGATGAGCGTGAAGCCAAGAGGCACCTCCCGTTACAAGTTTGACAATGTCAGGGTAGGACTCATACAAAACCACAGTCACATAGGACGTAGACTCTGTGTTTCCTTCAAGAAATGCGCCTGTACCCCTCCTTTCTCCTTCAAGAGTATTCGATGTTTATCTTACACTAAAATCTCAGCCTGTGTAATGGTTCTATTGTCTACAAACAAGGGCATTCCGTCAAGTACTTTTTGAGCCAATTGTCCATTCGACGGGCAAAAATGACGAAATAGCTCCTGTGCCGGTTGGTACTCCTGGTGCAACCGGGATCATCATTGACGAATGCCGGCATACCCGCTACAATCGTGTCGGTACAAGCAGTCGGGTACAGGCAGCTGATTGTACGGAGAAAGATGCATGACGTTTCAATGGGATTCTCTGGAGCATTTGCTTGACGAGAGGGATGAGATGCAGGAAACTCAGGAAACTCAGGTAGGGAAACATGCTGATAATCTTGGCGTCTTAGATACGACCTCCCTGGTAGTCACAGCAGGTATGCGGGTCTCGATCAATTATGATCGCCTGTTTACCGTTGCCGATAGGCTGCGCGACTTCGAGGATGAGGCTGAACTGGCGCAAAGTACGTCTTCCGACTTCACCTGGTATGATCGCTATCATTTTTTTGATGGAACGGAACGCACACTGAACTGGCTACTGGTGCTGGACGCGCTCAACTTTTGCTTCTGGGCCGAAAAAGGGCAGGAGCGCTGGCAGATCAGTTATCATGGTGAAACACTCGGCGGTTACTGGGCCCTGGCTGCCGCGCTGACCCGCGCCGTCGAGGAAGGCTATCCGCTGTGGGATGCTCGCTACCTGAGCGAGTTGAGCATGAGCGACCTGCGCTACATCCTGCGCGGCATTCCATCAGCCGGTGGCAAGCCGCCGGTTGAGATTCCACTGCTGGAGCAGCGCTTAGCCAACGCGCGCGAAGCAGGGCAGGTTTTGCTCGCGCGGTATGATGGGCAGTTTGCCAACGTTGTCGAGGAAGCCGGTGGAAGCGCGGTGAAGCTGGCGCTGCTGCTGGTGGAGCACTTCCCGTCATTCCGCGATATCGCGCTCTATCGCGGACACGAGGTGCGCTTCTTGAAACGAGCGCAGATATGCGCCTCCGACGTGCATGGAGCTTTTGGCGGGAAACACTGGGGCGCATTTTACGACCTGCACCAATTGACAATTTTCGCCGACTACAAGCTGCCCCAGATACTGCGTCACTTCGGAGCGTTATTTTACGATTCGACGCTGGAAGAGCGTATCGATAAGCAGGAGGTGCTGGAGGCTGGAAGTGAAGAAGAGATCGAGATACGCGCGGGACCATCTGGGCCTGCGAGTTGCTGCGCCATATGACGGCAGATGATGACCCGGACGACCCGCAAGTAGCGCTTACCGCCGCGGAGATCGACGCGCGGCTGTGGGTGCTCAGTCAAAGTACGGCCGGTATGCAACCGTATCACCGTGTGCGCACGATCTATTACTAGGAAGCCCTATGCAACTAGCAACATTGCTGGCGGCGCTCGAATCGCCACCGCAACGAATTATCGGCAATACTGAAGCTACCGGGGACATAGGTCAGATCGAGATCACGAAGCTGGCCTATGACTCGCGCAAGGTCGCGCCGGGTGGGATGTTCATCGCCGTGCCTGGCACGCATACTGACGGTCGGCACTACCTGGCGGAAGCTGCGCGCCTCGGCGCGCTTGTCGCACTGGGTCCCGCGCTTGAGCAGGGCGCTCTCACGCCTCCACTCCCCTATATCGAGGTCGAAAACGTGCTATCCGCGCTTGGCGATCTCTCATGCGCGTATTACGGCTACCCCGCGCAGCGGCTTTGCACCATCGGCGTCACCGGCACCGATGGGAAAACTACCACCAGCAACCTGCTTCACGCGCTATTACGCGAGGCGGGCATCCATTGCGGGCTGATGACGACCGCCAATTTCAAAAGCGACGACCGCGAATGGGAGAACGCCACGCGGCAAAGCACGCTTGAGGCGCTCGAAGTGCAGCAATTCCTGCGCAGCCTGCTCGATGAAGGCCGCACGCACGCCATCATCGAGGCGACCTCGCACGGGCTGGAATTGCAGCGCGTGCGCGGCTGCGCCTTCGACATAGGGGTAGTGACGAATATCACGCACGAGCACCTGGAGTTCCACAAAACGTTGGAGAACTACCGGCGGGCCAAAGCGCGCCTGTTCGAGATGCTCGACCCGCAGCGCGACAAGGGCCTGGGGGTGCGTCCCGTCGCCATCCTCAACCGCGACGACTCGTCCTACGCGATACTTAAGCCCTACTGCCGCGTGCCGATCCTGGATTACGGCATCGACAACGCGGCGGCGGTGCGCGCCGTGGATGTGCGGCTACGCGCCACCAGCACGCGCTTTCTGGCACTGCTGCCCGGTGCTGAGGTCATGATCGAAACGCAGCTTGTGGGGCAGTTCAACGTCAGCAATTGCCTCGCGGCGATTGCCACAGCCTGCAGTCTCGGCGTTGCGCCCGGCATCATCGCGCGCGGGCTGGCGAAAGTGCAGGGCGTCACCGGGCGCATGGAGCGCATCGACGAGGGCCAGGACTTCACGGTGATCGTCGATTATGCCCATACGCCCGACAGCCTGGCTAAAGTCCTTGCTATCTTACGCCCGCTCACTATAGGCAAACTGATAGTGCTTTTTGGGTCCGCAGGAGAGCGAGATGTGCAAAAAAGGCCACTCATGGGGCAGATTGCAGCACAGTTGGCCGATTTCTTCGTTATTACAGATGAAGACCCGCGCGAGGAAGACCGCAACGCCATCTTACGCGAGATCGCACGCGGCGGCGAGGCAGTCGGCAAGCGCGAGGGGCAGGACTTTTTGTGCATCGCAGATCGGACACAGGCCATCGAAGCCGCCTTTCAACGCGCTCGGCCTGGCGACACCGTCTTACTGGCGGGTAAAGGCCACGAACAGAGTATAATTATAGGCAGGGAAAAGTTGCCCTGGGACGACAGGCGCGCAGCCCGCGACCAGTTACGCTCTCAACTGCGCTTGCAATAACTATCAATATCGTTCGAAATTATGAAATACAGTAGCGTTCATCGTTAGTGGGAGTACATATGGTTTCAGTATGGCTAATTCTGATGTTCATCGCCTGCGGCGTATTGAGCCTGTTCTTGTGTTGGATTGCAAAACTGCTTTTTCCAAAATTCCGCAGCGGTGAATTTAAACCGGGACCTCACCGCGCTGACCTGCCGGCCAGCGGGCGCGAGATCAAGACGATTGAACTCCCCCTGGTGGGCGGCCCCGCTATCACGCTGGCGATTGTGTCTGTCGGCATCTTCGCGGGTTACTTCTTCAATTTTCACACCGACCAGTGGAAGCTACTCCTCATTGGCTTGAGCGCGACCGTCGGCTTTATGATCGTGGGATTGATCGACGATTGGTATAAAGTGCATCATAACGAGGGTATTTCTGAACGCAAAAAGGCTGGTGGCGTGCTGTTCGTTTCGATGGTCGCCGCGCTCTTCTATTACCTGCTGACCGTGCAGGGCCGCCAGCCATACTCTCCCTACTCTGATATCCTGGGTCCGCTTTTCAGCCGCGTGCCATTCACCTGGCTGATTGTCCTCATGCTCGTGACCGGGCTGATCGGCAGCGTCACCTCCATCTCGGTTGACTTTTCCGATGGGCTGGATGGGTTGGCCGGTGGCCTGGTTTTCAGCGCCGCCCTGGCCTTCGGCATCATCATCACCGGCCTGCTGAACCCCAAGCACCCGGAGGGCATCGTCCTGGAAGTGATGGCGCTGTTATGCGCCGGGAGCGTGCTGGGCTACTTGCCGTTGAACTGGCCTTCATCCTGGGCAGCCCGGCGAGGCAGCGCGCGTCGTCGCGCGAAGATCTACATGGGCGACAGCGGCGCGCTGGCCCTGGGCGGCATCCTGGCGATGGTAGCCATCTTCTCGCGCAACGAAACGCTGCTGCTGCTCATCGGCTGCGCCTTCGTGTTGGAAGGTCTCTCCGCGCTCATCTCAGCGAAGGTCATGACACCCTTCTTCCGCAAGCGCCTGCAACTGCTGCGCTTCGCCAGCCAGAACGAATTCGTGCCGCACACCGAATTTCCCATGCCATTTCTGGCAACACCACTGCATCACCACTTCGACCTGCTCGGCTGGGACCGCCGCAGGCTGGTCTATGGCGCGTGGGCGCTGGGTGCCTGTTTCGCCTCGATAGGTGTATTCGTGGCCTTCGCGCCTGAGACCTGGCAGCGTTACCTGGGTCGTATCCTGGTGCTGCTGCTGGCCTGGTTCATCTGGTCGAGCGGTTCATGGAGCCGCCGCTATTTCGTCGGCAAGCATCCCGCCGAACGCAAGCGCCGCCGCCGCCTCGCGCTCTATTATGGCTATCCTATGCGCTTGATGGGATTGCGCTTCTACCACCTCGTCGAGATGATCGAGGCCAACGAAGACGTGATCGAGACGCCCGCCGAAGAGCTGGCCCTGTGGCAGCGCATGAACATCTACGACGCACGCGCCATGCTCGGCCTCTACTGCTATCGTGCAGGCTACTACCCTGCGGCTCTGGCGCAGTGGACGCGCATTCCAGAGAAGAACCGCAAGCTAAGGCCCGAAATCCAACATCTTCTTGAAGAGCTGGATGCGCGGCTCGCGCTCGAAAAACAGGAGACGCAGCCGATTCGCCGCGACCAGATTCTCCGCCAGGAGCCGATTCTCACGGGTAATCTCGCTCCCGCCGACCTGCCCAATCCGCACGAGCCGGTGCGCAGCGAGGAAACCATTGAAGGGCGCATCAACCGCTAAGCGGCAAAAACTCTTCCCACTTTCCCCTGGATGTGTTATAGTGCGTTTAACCTTCTGTTAACATACTATAAGCTGAGACACACTCGTTTCGTGAGCCAATCAACAGCGTTTTCGCCTGGAATAGGCTATACTCAGAGCAATACACAAGCCAGGGCGATTGCGATGATCGCCCCTATCCAACGCGGTTAGACTTCACATCCGAAGAGGGTAAAGGCAACCCTCACGGCTGTCATGAAGCAAACGCTGGAAGAGGACCTGATGCGTTTTTGCTTTATCGTGGAAGAGCAGTATCGAAACGACGCCATGCCGCTTGTCATCGCCGACCAGCTACGCCAGTGGGGTCATGCTGTCGATTTATTGGAGCCGCAGACTGCCGTCACCTGCCTGAACAATCTTGCTGAGCAGGGATACGATGCCTACGTGCTGAAATCGCTGGCGGATGGCCCGGGTATGAGCATCCTCGAAGCGGCGGAAGCGGTCGGCATCCCTACCATCAATAATTCGCGCGCCATCCGACTCGTGCGAGATAAAGCGGTGGCAGCGGCCTTTGCCCGCGCGCATGGCCTGCCAATACCGCAAACCTACTTCGTTTCTCACCCACGCTTGCTGCACCAGATTCCGCTCGAGGAATATCCCATCGTAGTCAAGCCGAGCAACGGCAGTTCTTGCCGGGGCATTTATCTTTTAAGAAATCTCGCTGACCTGGAGGCCTTGGAGATCGAGGATGAGAATGAGAGTTTTTTCCTGGCACAGCGTTACGCGGAAAACAGCGGCTTCGACATCAAGGTCTACGTGACGGGCGACGAAGTATACGCCGCAGTCGCTAAAACATCGCCGCTACACGGTAGCGTTGAAGATCGATTTGTGCCACTGACGCCGCAGGTCAAGAAGCTCGCGCTGCAAGTCGGCAAGCTTTTCGGGCTGGACATCTACGGCCTGGACGTGGTAGAGACGCCACAAGGCCTGGCCATTCTGGATATCAACGACTTTCCCAGCTTTGGGCGCGTCCCACGCGCAGTCGTGCGCATCTCGGAATATGTCCTGCACGCGGCGAAACGAGCGGAAATGCAGCGCGCAACACGAACATCAAAGAAGACCGCCGGGCATTCAATCCCAGCCAGCCAGCCCAGCCAGCAGCATTCATCACCCGCCAACCTACAGGAGCAAGAAGAGAAAAGACAAGGAAATCTCGCGGACGCGCTCCGCGAGTAGGAGGAATCATCTGATGCGCATTTGCCTGATTATGGATAACCCTGAGACGCCGCACCATCCCGTCATCGGCACGGCCCTGGATGCATTACGGCTCAATCACAGCGTTCGCCTGCTCGATGTGCGGCTACTGAGCGGCGCGCTGGCCATTCTCGAAGAGCAACAGCACAATCGCGCCGACCTCTACCTCTTAAAATCGCACGCGCCACAGGCGTTGGAGGTAGCGCATTGGCTCGAAGAGCAGGGCGCGCTGGTCGTGAATAGTTGGGCTTCGTCGGTGGCCTGCCAGGATCGTGTCTTAATGGCGCAGCGCATGGAGCAGGCCGGGCTGCCCTGGCCGCACACCGACAGCTTCGAGTCGCTAGGGCAACTGCTCGCCGACGAGGCGTTTCTAGCGGCGATGACATTCCCGGTCATCCTCAAAAGTCACTTCAGTGGACGTGGCGACCTGGTCGCGTTCGTGCGAAGTCGCGAGCAGCTTGAGACGCTCGGCGAGGAGTGGAGCGCCGAGCCGGTCGTACTCCAGGAATACGCAGCCAGCGACGGCTGGGACATCAAGCTGTGGGTAATCGACAGCCAGATCTTTGCGGCGCGCCGGCGCACGCCTCTGGAGCCGGACGCCCCGAAAGAAGACTATCCGATCCCACCCGCCGAACTTCCCGCAGATTGGAGCGCGATAACCCTGGAGATCGGTCGTCAATTCAATATGCGGCTGTACGGCGTCGATCTGCTTGTGACGGAGAAGGGACCGATCATCGTCGATGTCAACGGATTTCCGGGCTTCCGGGGCGTCCCCGGCGCGGACAAGGCGCTGGTCGCCCTGGTCGAGCGGCTGTCAAAAGAACGAGAGGTAAGAGCATGAACCAGCGGACTACCGAAGGCAGTGTCTCCATCGTAGACCTGCCGGGCATCGTCGCCAACCTGTTCGAGCGCACCCATCGCCCGCTTTTGCCGGGGTCCGAGAAGACTCCAGGCTTGTTCGTGCGCTACTTGCGCCGCAAACCAGCGCGCGGCCTGGCCGTGATCTACGCCGTGGATGAGATTGGGCGACACGGCAGCCACGCGCACGACCCCAACCGCTCTGTGAGTCTGACACTCGACGAACCCGCGCTCGACGGGGCGCATATCCGCTTCGGCGCGCACGAGGCGCGCGAGGCCGCCCTGGAGGTGCAACCATCGGGCGTGCTGCGCGCCGCAGCGCTGTCGCTTTCCGTGCAGGCATTCCCGGCTGATGACGGCCTGCCCGCGCTGGCCGCGAGCCTCGATGCCAGGCAGGGAGCCGTCTTCAAGACGCTGCAAAACGCCGCGCGAGCGCAGCTCGGCAGCGACGAGTGGCGGCTGATCTCTGCCACCGCCGAGCCGGTGCGCTACAAACCCGCCAGCCGCTGTGTCGTGCGCTACCACCTCATCCTGGCACGCGGCGAGCAAGAGGGACAGGAAACACGGCAGCTGACCATATTCGGCAAAGTCTATGCCGATCCGCAGCAGGCGCGCAGCGTGCAGGCATTGCAGCAACGGCTCTACGACGAGCAGCTTGCCAGGGTCGGTAGCCGCGCCCTGGGCCAGGTCTATTCCGCACCCCTCTTGCCGCGCCCGCTCGGCATTATCGAGCAGATCGGCCTGACCTTCAACGAGGCCGTGCAACCTGCTGACCCGCAAGAGCGCCTGTTAACGGGGACGCGCGCCATCAAGCCAGCCATTGAGCGCGGGCGCGGCGGCGAGATCAGCACCATCAACGTTCCCGCCGAAGAGCTGCGGCTGACGGCTGTGGCGCTGGCGCGCTTGCACACCAGCGCGGTCCGCCCAGAGCAGGGGACGCCGCGCACCGGAGCAAAAGAGGCCAAACGGGCGCGCGAACGGGCCGCGCTGATTGCCCGGCACGCACCCGCGCAGGCCGAGGAGGTGCAGCGGCTGGTGCAGCAGCTCGCTACGCGGCTTGAGGCGTTGCAACCAGATACCTACCGCGCGGCGCATGGCGGCTTCAAGTCCAGCCAGCTCTTGTTTCACAGCCACCAGGTCTTCGTCGTTGATTTCGACGGATTCTGCCTGGCGGATGCCGCACTGGATGTTGGCTACTTCCTGGCCTACCTGCGCCCCAGCGGCTTATGGTATGGCCGCGCAGGGATGCGCGAATGGTATGAGCGCGCGTCAGCCATCTTTACCTCGACCTATAGCCAGGCCATGCGCGACTTCGGCATCGAGCAGGCCGCCATCGACGGCATACTGGAACGCGCTCGACTCTACGAGGCCGCGTTGATCTTCAAGATTGCCACACGCCGGGCCAACCGGCTCAATAGCCCGCGTACGAAAGAGCTTTCCGCCATGCTACAAGAGATCGACGCCTGTCTATCTGACGAGGTGAGGAGGTAATCGACATGTTGTTTGGTTTTCTGCTGCGCAACCTGAAAGGCTATCGCCTGCGAGCGTTCATTGCCATCCTGATGGCCTTTGCCCAGGTCAACGCCGCCATCTTCAACGCCTTTCCGCTCAAGTTTATCCTGGATAAAATCACGGCTCCCTTCGTGGATCCCAAATTACCTTTCGGTGACGGTATCATCACCTTCTTTGACCAATTCAGCAGCACACACGCCACTGGCGGCCATCATACCAACACTGGCATCATCCTCTTCTCGGTCTCGCTGATTGTCGTACTTGGCGTACTGAATGCTATTCTCACCTACTTTGAACTGAGACTGGCCGCGTCTATCGGACAGAATCTTACCGCGCGGCTGCGCAAGCAATTGTTCAATCACCTGGAGCGCCTTTCTCTCGACTGGCATGGCAAGCAGAAAAAAGGCGACCTCGTCCAGCGCATCACCGGAAATATTACCGATATCGAGAAATTCGTCACTGACGGATTGGTCGATCTGCTGACCGGCTTCTTAACCATCGTCGAAATCATCGTCGTGATGGTGATCCTCAATCCACAGTTCACGCTGCTCTCCATCGTGATATTGCCCGCGCTTATCCTGGCGGTGGTGGGATACACGCGCAGCATCAAGGCTGCCTCGAAGAAGGCATCCAAAGCAGCCGGCCAGGTTGCTAACGTCGCTACCGAGGATATCGGCGCAATCACCGTCCTGAAAGCCTTCACGCTTGAGGAGCGCGAAGAACTGCGTTTCCACAAGTATGTCGCCAAGAATCGTGACGCGGGCCTGCGCGCCGGACGCCTGCAGGCACAATTGACACCCATTGTCGGTATTCTCGTCGCCATCGGCACGGCCATCATCATCGGCGTTGGCGCAACAGTCGCTGCCACCTCACCCACCCAAACGGTTCACCTGCTGTTTTTGAGCTTTGTTGGTCAGACCGTCACGTTTGGTACATTGACCGTCTTTCTCTCCTACCTCGGGCAGTTCTACCAGCCGCTACGCGACCTCTCGAAGCTGACCAACGTGGGAACGGCGGCGGCCAGCGGCGCGGAGCGCATCCAGGAGGTGCTGGATGCCGCGCCCGAGGTGCAGGATAGCGGCGCGCCGTACTACGGCGTAAGCAAATTCAAGGGCGATATCCAGTTTGAAAACGTCATCTTCAGCTACTCGCCCAACAGACCGGTGCTGAAGGGCATCAACCTGCACATCCCGGCAGGAAGAAAAGTCGCCCTGGTAGGCTTGTCAGGCGGCGGCAAGACCACGCTCGTCAAGCTGATCTCGCGCTTTTACGAGATTCAGCAGGGGTCGGTTCGGATCGACGGAGTGGACAACCGTATGTATCCCCTGGGTGTGCTGCGCCAGAACGTGAGCATGGTGCTGCAAGATAACGTGCTGTTCGAGGGAACAATCCAGGAGAATATCGCCATCGGCAAACCAGGGGCTACGATGGACGAGATTATCGATGCAGCCAAAAAAGCCTATGTACATGATACGATCATGAGCCTCCCAGACGGCTACGAGACGGAGGTGCGGGAGCAGGGCAAGAACTTCTCAGGCGGCCAGCGCCAGCGCCTGGCGATTGCGCGCGCCGTGTTGCGCGACTCTCCCATCCTGATCCTCGACGAGCCAACCGCCGCGCTAGATGTCGAGGCGGAGGCCGAGGTCATGAACGCGCTGGATAAGCTGGTGGTAGGCCGCACGGTACTGATGATCTCGCACCGCCTGAGCACGCTCGGTAGCGTGGACGAAATCATCGTGCTGAAGGACGGGCGTATCGTCGAACAGGGGACGTTTAAAGAGTTGAAAAAGTCGGGCGGGGTCTTCGCCACGCTGCTTGATGAGCAGAACCGCTACAACCTGGACCGCGCCGGAAACGAGTCTATTCTTCGTCCTGCATTCTTGCCGGCGCAGGCACAGGCCAACGCCTACCAGGTACAGGTCTCGCCCAGGGTGGCCCCACCGCAGCAACCTCAACCACAGTACGGTCAGCCTGCCGCGTATGTCGTGCCGGCCACACCAAACCTGGCAAGTCAAGGTCCCCAGGGGCAGCCATACGCGCTGCCGCAACAACAGCCACAACCGGCCAGGGGCCAGCAGAACGGCTCCAATAAAGCGCGAGTCCTGGTCGAGATCGACGGCAAGGTCGTTGGCGAGCACCGCCTGGACAAGCCGGTACTGACGATTGGCCGTCTCTCGGCGAACGACATTCAGGTGCCGTCGCAGCGCGTCTCACGCCTGCACGCGAAGATTCGCTGGGAGAACGGGGCATGGGTCATCGAAGACGCCGAGAGCCTCAACGGGCTGGTCTACCAGGGCCAGCTGGTCGAGCGCCACACCCTGGGCAACGGCGACCGCATCCATGTCGCCCCCACAGCGGTGCTCCAATATATGACGGCATAGGGTTTGCACTGGACCAACCGGCAGAAACTATTCCCTATTGGTGAGCTTTCTGTTATACTTGATGAAAATTATTCATTCTCACCACGTATAACAGGAGGTCACTATGTTTCTATTCAAGTTTCTCAATCGTAACCTGAAGGGATTCCGCCTGCTCATCCTGGTTGCTATCGTGGTGACGGTCTTACAAGTAGGCTGCACTATTGCCGCTGCTTTTCCTATCAAATTTATCCCGGGTAAGGTAACGAATGCAGGAAACGATCCGGCTTGCACCTTTCCCTTTCTCAATCCGATCCTCGATAAATTTGACACTCCCCTGTTTGATCCATCGCTAGCTCCTTTAACTCCAAACGGGCCAATTCAGTCGCCGGGGTTAACGCCCTGTCCCGTTTCGCCATCCGATCCAAATCCTGTACTGGTGACAACACATCACAGTACCAATGGGGTGATCGTGTTTTCTGTATTGATGCTCATCATCTTCGGCTCAATAGCCGCGGCACTGGGCTACCTGGACCTCTACCTCGGGGCCTACATCGCGCAGAACCTGACGGCCAGGCTGCGCAACCAGTTGTTCGAACACCTGCAACGCCTCTCTCTCGACTGGCACGGCAAGCAGAAGAAAGGCGATCTTGTCCAGCGCATCACCGGCAACATCGCCGATATTGAAAAACTCGTCACAGACGGGCTGGTAGATCTGCTGGCAGCCGTTTTGACCCTGGGAGCGATTATCGCAGTCATGCTTTTTCTTAGCAGGGCGTACACCGTCATTGCGCTGACCATCGTGCCAGCGCTGTTCATGATTACGCTTGGCTATACGAAAAGAATCAAGGCCGCAACGAAGAAAGCGTCAAAGGCGACCGGCCAGGTTTCGGATGTGGCGACAGAAGATATTAACGCCCTCACCGTCATCAAGGTATTCACCCGTGAGGAGAAGGAAGCGCTGCGTTTTGGCGAATACGTCAATAAAAATCGCCTGGCAGGGCTACGCGCGGGAAGCTTGCAGGCGCAATTCGCCCCTCTCGTCGGTTTTCTCGTATCTCTTGGTACCGCCGCGGTGATCGGGGTAGGCGGCTATGTCGCCGCCGGCAATCCCTTCAAACTTGGCTTCTTCACCATTCCAGCCGACAGCGTTGATATCGGAACGCTGGTCTTGTTTCTTATCTTCCTCGGCCTCCTCTACCAGCCTATGCGCGACCTTTCCAAGCTCTCTGCCCTGTACGGTACCGCGTCGTCTGGCGCGGAACGCATTCAGGAAGTGCTGGACCAGGCTCCCGAAGTGGTGGAAAGCCAGATTCCCTACACCGGACCGGCTAAACTACAAGGTGATATACGCTTTGAAAACGTCGTCTTTGGCTACACCCCGGAGCAGTCCGTCCTCAAAGGGATCAATTTGCATATCCCGGCCGGTAAGAAGGTCGCGCTCGTTGGTCTTTCTGGCGGCGGTAAGACGACGCTGGTCAAGCTCATCCCACGCTTCTACCAGATTCAGCAGGGAGCGGTGCGGATCGACGGGCTTGACAACCGCGCCTACCCGCTCAATATCCTGCGCCAGAATGTCAGCATGGTCTTGCAGGACTCAGTGCTCTTTGAGGGGACAGTTGCCGATAACATCGCCATTGGCAAGCCGGGCGCGCAATTGTATGAAGTAATCGAGGCAGCGAAAAAGGCCAACATCCACGAAACCATCATCAGAGACCTCGGCGGTTACGATGGCGCGATACGCGAGCAAGGCAAAAATCTGTCGGGCGGGCAGCGCCAGCGAATGGCCATCGCCCGCGCCATCCTGCGCGATGCGCCTATCTTGATCCTTGATGAGCCGACCGCCGCCCTGGACGTGGAATCCGAGGCCGAGGTGATGCACGCGCTGGAAAAATTGATCATTGGACGCACCGTTATCATGATCTCTCATCGTCTCAGCACGCTTGGCAACGTAGAAGAGGTCATTGTCCTCAAGAATGGACAAATTGCCGAGCAGGGAACGTTCCAGGAATTGAAACGCAGGGGCGGTGTATTCGCGGGACTACTGGCAGAGCAGAATCGCTATAACCTGGAGAAAGCCGCCGAAAAGTCCATGATCCGCTCAGCATTTGTGCCAATAGATGTCTACGATCAACGCCAGGCGCAACAGGTGCCTGGACAATCCCCACCACGCACACCCGTTCTGCCCGCTTCGCCTATGCCTCCTGCGGGATTAAACTGGCCGTTGCCGCCTTCACCAACTGCCCCGGTCGCCCTACCATCACAATCACCGTCACCTCTCTATGTCCCCGTAGGCTCCGATGGTAATGGCCGGCAGCAAAAGCAGTGGGTAGTTACCCCTGTTACTCCTCAGAAAGCACGCATAATGATCGAAGTTGACGGCAAACTCACCGGTGAGCGCGCTTTGAACAAGCCTATACTTACCGTTGGACGGCTTTCCAGCAATGACGTACAAATACCTTCGCAACGTGTCTCACGCCTACATGCCAGGATACGCGAGGAAAACGGTACCTGGGTGATCGAAGATGCGGAAAGCCTCAATGGTCTGGCCTATCGCAGTCAGCGTGTTGACCGGCTCACGTTGAGCAACGGAGATCGCATTTATCTTGCTCCTACGGTGGTGCTGCAATTCGTAACGCCGTGACGGTGGCTCTCACTCTGTTCGAGTTTCCCCTGGCTAAAAGCTTGATTGCCCATTAGGGTTATAGCGGATAACTCTCAGGACGGGTCTTCCACCGATGTTAACCGGCAGATATACGGTCTGTGTCACTTGATCTATGGCGATAGTGTGTGTCTGCTTGCCGAGGATTTCATCACCGAGCTTGTGAAACTGACCGGGCGTGATATCAAACATGGTAATGCCCGCAGCACAGGCCACAAACAGCACGTCGATATTTTGGGAAGGGTCTTTATCTATTCTGACGATATCTGGGCCGCCCTCTAAGCGTGCAGTATTGGGATCGGTAGGAATGACCGTCATGGTGTGCAAATCAACCCGCACGAGATTTTCATACAGGTTGGTGGCCGAATCGAAATCGGTGCAGGCGATAAAGGCAACCTGCTGCGCCTCATCGATATTCATACCATGCGGGGTGCTGCACGTGTCCGGCAGGTCGATTTCCTTGACAATCGGGTTGGCCGCGTTTGATGGGTCGATTTCGAAGAACTCCCCTGTGCCTCGCGGTGGCAAGACGAAAGGATTGGGGTCATCGGCATTCGGCAAGACTGTCGAGGTGACAAAGAGACGCTGCAAGCCCTCGTCGTACACATTGTGTCCTACATCATGACCATACAGTGGGATAGTTTTGATCTTGGGGTCAAGCAGCGCATTTGGAACCTGTTCGCCCGGCAAGAGCGGCAGATTGCCCAGATTGATGTAGTTGATCAGCTTATCTTTGACCGCATCGATAACGGCGATGTTCTCGTTTCCTCTTGCCACATTCATTGTTTTATTCGGGTCCGCGGGCGTACCTGGATCAGAAGCGAATATCCTTTTGCCGACCGGGTCGTAGAAAAGAGCGTCAGGGCTTTCGAGATCGCCGAGCGGGATCGGCGTGATTTTGAAGGTGTGGACATCGATGGCATACACGATGCTTTGATCGGTATCACTGGCGACAAACACCTCGCCCAGGTCGGGCGCGTCAACGACACCTGCGACCTGGGGGATATTGATGCGCGCAATGACCTTTTGCTGCTGAGTGTCAAAGACGATCACATTCCCATCAAATGGTCCATCGCGCACCGCATTAAAGTCCACGTTATGATCCAGCGCCAGCAAATCAGGACTCGGCCCGCTGTGTGCAATAAACAGGCGGTGCGTAGCTTCATCAAGCGCTTGAAAGTCGAAAGCATCAAAATCTACAGTCACGCCGGGCGACAACTGCGTCTCCTGGGCCGCGTTTGGGATCAATAATTTCTCCTGAGAAGGAGTAGGCAGGCCGCCCGGTAACGGGACATCCTGTATTAAAATGAGTCGATGAGCCGGGGGCGGTACAACAAATTGATCAATAATTTCAAAAAGCAGGTACGCGAGTAAGCCAAAACAGAGGATACCCGTCACCAGGATAAATATCCAGCCCACGACTGAACGTTTCGCCGAAGGCGATGCTTGTGCTACCATATAAACTACCTCTCTTCGCTCTTCGCACATACATAGACACCGATTTACTCTACAGTATCTGACGAAGAAAGCGTATTCACTATGATCCGTTGCATGAAAATCGTGTGAGACATAACATAAGCATCTATAGTGAAGGCATTATAACAGAAGAGCCTGTTGTTGTGTAGGGATTTGATGAGGATTTTTCACTATCTCAAACAAGTCCGTACTGCTTGCGCAGCTCAGCATAGCTTGTTTCGAGGTGGTGTTCGGCCACGAACGCGGCAATCTTCGCTTCGTGCTGCTTGCGTTCGGGGTGGTCGGCGCGGTGATCCTGGAAGAGAGCGACCGCCCACGACTCAAGAGCCTGCTGGTTTTGCCCCATGATGGCGCGCAATTCGCCCTGGCGATAGAGGATGGCGCTGCGCTCGGCAGGGGTGTCGAGTTCCTGGACAATCTCATTAGCCTGGCTGTAGTAGCGTTCAGCCTCGCTGAAGTGGCGCGTGAGGCGCGCAACGTCGCCCAGGCCGCGCAGCGCGCGGCCCTCGATCTGGCGCGCTTCCTGTTCGTGAGCCAGGGAGTGGGCGTGTTCATACTGCTCCTGCGCCACAGGGATTTCGCCCTCCGCGAGAGCAATGGCACCGAGTGAGTTCCTGACACGCGCTGCGTCCACCCGGTCGCTCAAGTCGGTGAAGATAGCAATGGCCTGATAGTAATACGCCTGCGCCCCGCTGAATTGTCCCTGTTTGCGCGCGACGTCTCCCAGCACGCGCAGCGCCCATCCCTCGCCGCGGCGAGCGCCCTGCTCGCGGAAGATGGCTATGGCCTCCGTGCAGGTCGCGTTTGCCAGGTCGTACTGGGCGTGATCAAGATAGATGACGCTCTGATCGATCATCGACCAGGCCTGGCCCATACGCGCGCCAAGCGAGTTGAAGAGACGCAGGCTCTCTTCACAATCGACCTGCGCCTCGGCATAGTTTCCGAGAGCTTCGCGTATAGTGCCGCGATCCCTCAAGGCTGAGGGATAGCCTTCATCGCCGGGCAGTGTATGGAACGTATCGAGCGCTCTCTGAAAATGGCCCAGCGCGCTGTAGTAGTAGCCATGTCCGCGCTTGACTTCACCCAGCACTATCTGCATCCAGGCTTCGCCGCGAAGGTCGCTCGCCTCGCGGAAGAGCCGCAAGGCATCCTGGGCGTGCTGCTCAGCCTGCTTGTATTGTCCCTCTTCACGGAAGAGCATCGCCAGTTCGAAGAGCGTCCAGGCTTCGTCGTCGCGCGCGTGAAGCTGGCGATAGAGGGTCAGACTGCGCGTGAGACAGCCCAGCGCCTCGGCATATTTCCCCAACTGGCGCAGGATCGCACCGAGACAGAACTGCACCTGGGCCTCGCTGGACGTATCACCCAGGCTCAGGGCATAGTTTTCCGCGCGGCCCAACATGGCTCGCAGCGCCGCGGCATGACCCCGGCTGCGCAGCGCCCAGAAGGCGCGTACGATCAGGTGAATAGCCATATGCATATCTTGCTGCTCGCCCGCGTCCTCCAGGTGTTCGAAGGCCGCGAACCACTCGTCGGGGCTGGGCTGGGGCTGGCTGCTGTAGTAGGCGGCGACGGCGCGATGCACCCGTTTCCGCTCCTCCTCTTGCAGATGAGTCAGAGCGAAGTGGCGCACCTGCATATGGATGGTATAGACGCGCCCGTCGAACTGGATAAAGGAGGCATGAACCAGGTCGTCGCGGGCGGAGCGCCAGTTGGCCACCAGTTCCTGCGGAATATCCGCGCCCGTCACATGCGTTGATACACTGCCCGCGGCGGAGCTTGCTGTTGCAACTGGCAGCAGGTGCGGCTCCAGTTCCAGACGTCGCACAGCTCGCGCGGCAGAGGATGTTTCCGGCGCAAACAGCATCTCGATCTGCTGGTGGCTGAAGGGCAGTTTGAAGGCCGAGAGATAGGGCAGCAGAAGCTGCGCGGCTGATGGTAGCCGGCGATAGGCGATGTCGAGCAGCGCCCACATACCTTCGGGAAGCGCATCGCGTAGCTCGTCGCGCACCTCTTCAAGCGAGCGCGTAGCGGCTTCTGGCGCGTATACCCTGCCATGAATGGGGCGAGCCGTGCCGAAGATCAACTGCGCTCCCAGGGGATAGCCATCCAGTAGCGTACCAATCTCCTGCAAGATAGCCTGCTGCGCCGGCTCTGCAAGATGAATGCGTTCGTCCAGGCCGCTACCCGCCGCCAGTTCCTTGAAAAGCTTGAGGATATCCGCGCTTGTCATCTTGCCGAGCTGGTAGTCATACCAGGGACAGGTTGCCCCTTCCAGAGTCGCTACGGTCGCCGGGTTGGAGCGCGAGGTGAGCAGCACCAGCACCTGCTCCGGAAGCGAGCAGAGGAAGCGATACCAATGACCTGCATCGGAGCTGTTCTCGATCTCCTCGAAACCATCGAGCAGCAGCAAACAGGTCAGGTTGCGATTCGCCAGGCCGCGATAGACATTCAGGACAGTACGCTCGCAGTGCGGCACATCGGTTGTATTCATGGACCTGGTATGAATGCGCAGGGCAAGCGCAATTTCGAGCAAGGAATCGCCCAGCGTTTTCCCGGTTTGTAGCGACAGGCCGATAATACCGCCGGGGAATTTCTCGGCGTTGCGGCGAGCGACCTCGAAGGCTAGTTCGCTCTTGCCGATACCCGCCGGGCCTGTCAGCGCCAGGTGGTGTGCCCTGGGCCGCGGCTTTCTGGAGTCGATCTGCGCCATTTCTTCGAGCAGGGATGAAAGCTCCAGCACTTCGCGTTCGCGCCCCACGAAGTTGCGGCTTGCCCCCAGGTGCACCAGGGGATGTTCGCGTTCCTGCGGCTCGTCTCGCCCGGCCAGCAGCGGCACCGGCCCGATCTGGCCCTCGACGACATGCCGGTACAGCACGGGTACGAACCAGCTCTGTTGCTTGATCGGCAGCATGGCCTGCCTGGCGCGGGCCAGCGCCTCTTCCAGGGTGCGGCCATGTGCGATAGCATCGTAGAAATGGTAGATAAAGGTAGGGCTGAGATCATCCTGAATGGAGAACGGCATAGCGACGACAGCGGGTATCTGCGCCCCGACCAGCGCGGTGGCGAGCGTGGCGTCAACGGCGGCACGATGGCTTTGACGTTGGGTATCATTCTCGAAGCGTGCTGTTTCACAGGCGGAAAAGACGGCCAGCCGTACATCGGTGCTGACGAATAACTCACGCAGCGAGTCGGTGTCGATGTAACGATTGCGGCCTTCGTTGTTACAGAAGCACAGGTAGGTCTCCGGTTTGACACGCCCCAACGGGGTCTGGCACTCCCTGCACTTGCGCGCATCCGGCTCGTTCAGCTCATCGCAACCTTCCGAAGGGCAAAGACGGCCAAACGCGCCATGCCCGTCGAAGTGAATGGCATAGCAAGGGGTGGCCGTCTCCTGGTCGTCAAAATCGCCCGCGCCGCCATACTTGCTCAGGTAGCTTACCAGTTCGTCGAACGTGGGCGGTTCCAGGCGATCCAGGCGAAGCTGTCCCTCTTCGATCAAGGGTGCCAGGCCGCGCTCCAGGCTTTCAAAGCTCGTTTCGAGTTCCAGAGGGGGGCAATCGATGGGCGAAGAGCCGATGTGGAGCAGTCGCAGAGGCGGGTAGATGGGCAATTCGCACTGCGACGGCATATCTGGCCGCAGCAAGGCGCGTGTCAGCGTGAAGACTCCGGCAGCCAGCAGAAAATGTTCGCCGTTGTGCAGCAGTTCCCAGGGATAGCCCACGAATTCGTCGCATCCCTGCGAGAATACAAGCGTCAGGGCCACGGTGCCGCGCCGCCCCAGTGTGCGCTGAATGACGCTGCGCAGCACGGCCTGCACAGAGTGCTCAGAAGACTCACGCAAGCTGGTTGTAGCTGGAGAGGGATTGGTGCCGCACAGGGCTAGAAACAGGTGCCTGCCGATCTCATGCAGCTCTCTATCGTCGCTTCCCAGCTTCGAAAGCCGCTTGAGAAGCGCGTTGAGTTGCTTCGCATTGTAGGGAGGAGTAAAATCCCCTCGGACCGTGTGCTTAGACCAGCTTTCCGTGACTTGCAATTCTACCGAGCCGTCATCGCGGCGTCGAAACAGCAGATTCAGTGTCTCGCGCATAGAGTGTCACTCACCCCAGTACAGTTCGACCTTCCCAAATCGGACGCGATCTCCAACTTTGACGCCGGCTTCCTCCAGCGCCCTGGTCACCCCCATCTTCTCCAACGTGACTTGCAGGCGATCCATGCTCTCTTCGCTCTCCTGGTTGGTCATGTTGACGGTGCGCTCGACACGCTTGCCACGCACGATATAGATACCGTTCTCGCGTGTGACCGCGAAGGCATCGTCCGGCTGCGGGCGCAACACAGGCCCTTCGTCCTGCGCGATAGTTTGCGCGGCTCGCTCAGCCTCCTCGCGCTGCAGCTCTTGCAGCCGATTGGCGGCATACGCCATCAGTTCCTCGGTTCCCTGGTGCGCGGCGGCGGAGATGGCAAAGACAGGATAGTCATGCTTCTCGGCCAGCGCTTTGAGAGCGGGCCAGCGCTCCTGCGCCTCCGGCAGGTCCATCTTGTTGAAGACGATCACCTGCGGGCGGCTCGCCAGTCGCTCATCATATTGACGCAGCTCTTTATTAATCGTCAAAAAATCCTGCCAGGGGTCGCGGTCGAGCGAGGCGCCATCCAGCAGGTGCAACAGCAGGCGCGTCCGCTGCACGTGGCGCAGAAATTCGAGTCCAAGCCCGACGCCCTCCGCCGCACCCTCGATCAGGCCGGGGATATCGGCCAGTACAAAGCCGTACTCGTCGCCGCTGCCGGACTGTCCAACGCCAACCACGCCCAGGTTCGGCGTCAGCGTGGTAAAGGGATAATCGGCGATTTTGGGTTTGGCGGCGGTGACGACCGAGAGCAGCGTCGATTTACCCGCGTTCGGATAGCCGACCAGCCCGACATCGGCGATGAGGCGCAATTCGAGCAGAAGCCAGCGTTCTTCACCCGGCTCGCCTTTCTGTGCCTCGTGGGGAGCCTGGTGCGTCGAGGTGGCGAAGTGGACGTTGCCCAGGCCACCGCGCCCGCCGCGCGCCACCATGACACGCTGGCCGGAATCAACGAGGTCGGCAACGAGCGCGTTTGTCTCAGCATCTCGCAAGACGGTACCACAAGGCACAACCAGCACAATATCGTCGCCGCTGGCTCCGTGCATCTTCTGGCGCGCACCGGCCAGGCCCGCACCCGCCTTGAAATGCTGGCGATAACGATAATCAATGAGCGTATTGAGATTGGAGGTCGCCTCGATGTAGACGCTACCACCCCTGCCGCCATCTCCGCCATCCGGCCCGCCGAATGGCGCAAACTTCTCACGGCGGAAGTGAATGGAGCCGTTGCCTCCGTCCCCCGCCTTCACAAATATCTTCGTATGGTCGTAAAACATGATCTATCCTGAACCGTCTTTTCTACGTGTAATACCCATGGATCTCTTTCCAATTGCGGTAAATTGGAGTATACCATATATGAGAGGCATCCTGCCAGCCTTATTGCTCTGATCGCTCGAAGGTAATCAGCCGCGCGTTGCGCGAATACGTGAAGTACGTCCAGGCCCACTGGAACAGCGCTACGAGGCGATTGCGGAAACCGATCAGGTAGTAGATGTGGATGACGAGCCACATCACCCACGCCAGCAACCCGGTCAAGCGCAGTTTGCCGATCTCCACGATAGCATACGAGCGTCCGATTGTGGCAAGATTGCCTTTGTTGCGATAGCGGAACGGCTCGGGCTTCTTGGGCTGCTCGGGCGACTCCTTTTTCACATCGTGGTGCCCCGTATCAGCGACGCAATTCGAAATGACCGAGGCGACGTAGCGGCCCGCCTGCATCGCTACGGGTGCGACGCCAGGCAGCGGCTTGCCATCCTGCATGACACTGGCCGTGTCGCCGATGACGAAGATGTTGGGATGCCCTGGAAGCGACAGGTCGGGAGCAACCTTGACGCGCCCGGCGCGGTCTACCTCCGCGCCCAGCCATTGACCGGCAGGAGATGCCAGCACGCCTGCGCTCCAGATGACGGTATGCGCCGGGATATGCTCTCCATCTACTGTTACTCCCTGCGCATCGATACTCATTACAGGCTTGCCGGTAACTACCTCGACGCCCATCTTCTTCAGCTTCTTCTCAGTTTTGCGCGCCAGCGACGCCGGAAAGGCTGCCAGGATTCTCGGCGCGGCTTCGATCAGCACGATACGAGTCTTTTTAGTATCGATATGGCGGAAATCGGAGACCAGGGCTTTGTGCGCCAGCTCCGCGATTGCTCCCGCCATTTCGACACCCGTCGGTCCCGCGCCGACCAGCACGAACGTCTGCAGCTCGCGAACCTTCTCGGGGTCGGTCTCGATCTCCGCTGCTTCGAAGGCCAGCAAGATGTTCCGGCGAATGGAGGTAGCATCCGTGATGGTTTTCAGGCCGGGCGCGTCCCGCTTCCACTCGGGATGCCCGAAGTAGTTGTCGTGCGCGCCCGTCGCCAGCACGAGATAGTCGTAGGGAACGGAGCGCTCTCCCATCAAGACGTGCTGCTGCTCTAGTCCACGCCGATCACTTCCGCCAGGAAGACGGTGGTGTTCTTCTGTCGTTTGAGGACGCTGCGAATCGGCGAGGAGATGTCGGCGGGCGAGAGGCCAGCCGTCGCGACCCAGTACAGCAATGGTTGGAAGAGGTGATGATTCTGCCGGTCGATGACGGTCACTTCCACCGGAGCGTGATGCAGGGCGCGGGCAGCCTGCAAGCCGCCGAAACCGGCGCCGACGATCACCACGCGCGGCGCGACAGCAGAAAAGGTCGATGGTGTACCGCCGTTGGATTCAGAGGTGCGCAGCGTATCCATCGTGGAAATGGCCGGTTGTGTGTCACTCATAGTTGTACCCTCACAAGTCTGTGACATATACTTCTCATTATTCTCTCATCATATAGCTTACATCTGAATGTGTTGAGTGACAAGGAAATGCTGGGGTTCGCTATTCGCATTTTGTAGCGGCACAACCAGGGTGGTAAACTACGCTCACTACGCTCACTACGCTCAGTAGCGAAAGAGGAAGAGAACATGCCGACAGTAAGAGTCAACGATATTGATATGTATTATGAGATCCACGGCGAGGGCGAGCCGGTGGTCTTGATCGCGGGGCTGAACAGCGATCATACCTTCTATCAGAAACTGGGAATCATTTCCCGGCTCGCGGAACGCTACCAGGTCGTCGCGTTCGACAACCGCGGTGTGGGGCAGAGCGGCAAGCCGGATATCCCCTACTCCATCGAAATGATGGCTGACGACACTGACGGACTGCTGAGTGCGCTTGGCATCGAGCAGGCGCATATACTCGGCACTTCTATGGGTGGGCGCATTGCCGTATCCCTGGCGCTCCGCTATCCGAGCCGCGTCAAAAGCCTGATCCTCGTCTCGACGATCATGAAGAGCCTGAAAGGTACACCCATGACCTTGTCGCGTCGTCTGGTCGCCCTCGAACTCAAGATACCGATGGTTCGAGGTTCCCATCCGTATTATGTCGTTGCCCGGCAGCTTGAGGCATCACGAAACTTTGACTGTATGGACAGGCTGGACGAGATCCACGTGCCGACGCTGATCCTGCACGGGAAGAAAGACAAAAGCGCTCCCTATCGGTGGGCCGAAGCAATGCAGAGCGGAATTAAAGGCTCGCAAATGCTCACCTTCCCTGGCGGCCATTTATTTTTCATTTTGAGACAGAAGCAATTTATCGAGGCAATCGTAGATTTTTTGGGTGCGAGCAAACTTGAGTGAGTGGGCCCAGCTGGGATCGAACCAGCGACCTACCAGTTATGAGCCGGCAGCTCTAACCGCTGAGCTATGGGCCCTCGCGGAACATATTGTACCATACCTTCCTTCACTTGGGAAGGCTTTTTTCTCATCTTCCTGCTCTTTGCCTATCGCTCATGTCAATGACCCCCTTTGAGCTTGCGCCAGCCGCCCGCACGGTTATTGGCGATAATGGCCTTAAAGAGTAGTAGGTCCAGGCGCTCGAAACCATATTTCTAACCTGTTTCTCGGTCTTGACAGGTTAGCATATTATTTGGTAAAATATAACCATCTAACAAATAAAAGATGGTTATATGAGGAGGTTGTCGTATGATTCAGCTGCTGTTCGTTATCGCAACAATAATCTTGATGATGTTGTTCGTTCTCTATCAAGCTCACAAGATCAGGTGG
Source organism: uncultured Chloroflexia bacterium (assembly GCA_963731975.1). Taxonomy (GTDB): domain Bacteria; phylum Chloroflexota; class Ktedonobacteria; order Ktedonobacterales; family Ktedonobacteraceae; genus CAVSXS01. The sequence continues at coordinate 2,181,305 of CAVSXS010000001.1, forward strand.
TTACATGGTCATGGCAGACAGGTTACTGCTGTAGTGACTTCAATTCAACATGAAACAGGAAAAACGGCGTGGGGCTTCACACGGGACAACTATTATGTCACGGCCACATGGACCAATCCACGCAACGGTCGAACGTACACCTTCTGGACATGGCGCATCAACTCTCGCCCTGCCTATAAATCTGGCAGCCTGATTCCTGTCTTGATCGATCCAGGTAACCCACAACACTATGTCCTGGAAGTTTAAGAAACCTTCATTTTGTGCGAGAAAAAAATACCAACGTTTACGCTATCCATCTAAAAGTGTGATATAATGACGCAAGGTTCACGTAATTGTATGCAAGCTATACCTGTTGCTACCGGGCCGCGCTCGACGTTATAATACGTGGCGCGGTCATAAAATTTTACCCAGGGAGCATTCGATGAAGAATGAAGTAACGATACGAATTGGCGGTGAGTCGGGTGAAGGAACCATTTCAGGTGGTGATATCCTGGCTCTTGCCGCAGCACGGTGGGGGTACCATGTCTATACCTTCCGCACATTTCCCGCCGAAATTCTAGGCGGCCCTTGTCTGTTTCAAGTGCGCATCAGCGACTCGCCGGTCAAGTCGATGGGCGACTACGCCGATGTCCTGATTTGCCTGAATCAAGAAGCGTATGATCGAAACGTCAGCGACCTGCGGAAGGGCGGTGTGCTGATCTACGATCCTTCTGATTTCACTTTAGAAACCAACGATTTTATTGCCTACCCTATCCCTTTCAATGATCTTGCGCGCAAAGAAGTGCAGATGTTCCAGGCGAAGAACATGGTCATGCTGGGTGCGATCTCCGGTCTATTTGGTCCACCACTGGAAGCCATCTGGCAGGTGGTCGAGTCCAAGCTTTCCAGGTCGCGTAAAGCCAATCCGATTCTGATGGAAAAGAACTTGCTGGCGCTGAACATTGCGAAGCAATACGTCACGGAGCAACTGACCAAGCGCGATCACTACTCACTTGGGCCGGTCGAGAAGGCGCAGCGCGTCGTCTTGAACGGCAATCAGGCAGTTGTGGCGGGCGCGCTGGCTGCCGGATGCAACTTCTTCGCGGGCTATCCGATTACACCGGCCAGCGATATCATGGAGGGGCTGGCGAAAGAGCTGCCGCAGACAGGCGGCACATTCCTGCAAGCCGAAGATGAAATCGCCTCCATCACTGCAATTGTTGGAGCGTCGTTCGGCGGCGCGCGTGCCATGACGGCTACATCTGGCCCTGGTTTCTCTCTGATGAGCGAAGCCATCGGCTACGCATCTATGGCGGAGTTACCTGTAGTGATTGTCGATGCGCAGCGCGCGGGTCCCAGCACCGGCATGCCTACTAAGATGGAACAGTCTGATCTAAGCTTCGCGCTCAACACCAGCCACGGCGACACGCCGCGTATCGTGGTCGCACCGGCGAACGTCGATGATTGCTATACGTTGATGATCCAGGCATTCAACATGGCCGAACGTTACCAGATGCCCGTGATTTTTCTCACCGACCAGTCTCTGACAGCCCGCGTCGAGAGCGTCGAGAGTAAGGTCTTCCAGCCCATGGAAATCGAGGAGCGGGTGCAGTTCATCCCCAATGGTCACAACGGAGCTTCGAGCAACGGCCACGCGGCAGAGGAAGGTCACGAGGCACATGCCTTCGCGCGCTACGCCTATACCGCGAGCGGCGTATCGGCCATATCGACGCCGGGTGCGGGCGCGATCCCTTACATTGCGACCGGCCTGGAACATGACATCCATGGGCATCCAAACTACGAGCCGGAAGACCATACAGCCATGATGGAGAAACGCTATCGCAAGCTGGTGACTGCCGCGGAAGAACTGCCGCCACCAACGCGCTACGGCGACCCGGATGCGACGGTCGGCATCATTGGCTGGGGTTCCACCGAGGGAGCCATTCAGGAAGCGGTAGACCGCGCGCGTGCTAACGGCCACAAGGTGGCGTCATTGCACCCGCGTATCCTGTCGCCGCTCCCCGACCGCGCTATCCGCGACTTCATCCGCTCGGTGCATACCGTGATTGTCCCTGAGTGCAACTATACGGGACAGCTTGCCAACTTACTTGGCGCAAAATACGGCCTGCAGGCCATTCGCGTGAACAAATTCGGCGGCATTCCCTTTACCGCGGGCGAGATTCTGCGAGCTATCGAGGAGGTTAGCTAACCGTGACGACATCAACGATCACACTGACACCAAAGGATTACAAGAGCGAGGTCAAGCCAACCTGGTGTCCTGGCTGTGGAGACTTTGGGGTGCTGAACTCCATCTACAATAGCATGGCAAATATGAAGCTTCCGCCGGATGAGACGGTCGTGGTTTCGGGCATCGGCTGTTCGAGCCGCCTGCCGCACTTCGTGCAAACTTTTGGCATTCACAGCCTGCATGGACGCGCGCTGCCCCTGGCGCAGGGACTCAAGATGGCGCGCCCCGACCTGACGGTAGTCGCGGTCGGCGGCGACGGCGATATGTTCAGTATCGGAGCAGGGCACCTGGTCCACGCGGCACTGCGCAATATCGACATCACGGTGGTGGTGATGGACAACGAGATTTACGGCCTGACCAAGGGCCAGACCTCGCCCACATCGCCTACGGGCCACACCACCAAATCTACACCCTACGGTTTGCTGGCATCGCAGTTCAACCCGATCGCCACCGCGCTTTCGCTGAACGTGAGCTTCGTGGCACGTGGGTTCTCGTCCAAGCCGAAAGAGCTGGCGCTGCTGGTTGAGCAGGGCATCCGGCATAAGGGCTTTTCGTTTATCCACGTACTCAGCCCCTGTCCGACGTTCTACAACACAATGGATGCCTGGAAGACATCCGTCACTTCGATACCCACCGACCACGATACGCACAATCGTTACAAGGCGTTGGAGATGTCGATGGAGACAGCGAAGCCGTTTGTCGGTGTCTTTTTTGAGGAAGAACGCCCGACGATGGATGAAGCGGCGCACCACCAGGTCTTGCAGGCCAAAACGTTCGACATCAACAAGTATATGGCACGCTACGCTTAACTAGCGGGAAGGCGTCACGCAGCAACCAGGGCAGCTTTGACGGCTGCCCTGGTTGATTCTGAGAGGCTAGATGGCTTGATAGCGGGTATCATTCGACGAGTGCAGAGCGGCTGAGTTGATGACCGCTCGCTTGAAATCTTCACCACACGAGCGGCAGAACACCCCGCTGTCGTTGTGGGCATTTCCGCCGATGGCGGTCAATTGCACCTCGGCTGGTTTGCCACACCACTCACACTTGCTTCCACGCGGCGCGCTGTCTACCGCAACGGGCTGGCGAAATTCATTTCTTGACATCAGGTATCCTCCTGGTTCTGATCTTCACAAACGGATCTAAGGGGAAACCCGTATCTAGTGGTCAGGACTCTGGAGAACCCACGGCGATACGGCATCTACAAAAACGCGCATCATCGCCCAGGAGCTTCACTGCTCTTGCGTTCGACATTGTGGAGGTGACACTGCCGGGTGAAACCAGTGTTTCGGTGCTATCAATGCATCAACACTATAGCATATTTTCCCAAATTATGCCAGTGAATGTATGCGGATTATACAGGCTTTCACGATTCAATGGGAGGAGTCGTTTCCTCGACGGCGGGTCTGCGCGAGGTCAGGCGCGCACCCATAATCCAACCCAGCGCCCCCAGTACGAGCGTAAAGCCGAGCCAGACCAGCAGGTCCGTGTTGTACGGCACGTTGTTTACCGCCAGGATACCAGCAAGCACGATGCCTAACGTCAATCCCGTTGTAATTCCGATCAAGCAGCCTGGATGCGCCAGGTTGCGTCCTTGTAACCTTTTCATCATGTGGATGTTAAACCTTCGCAATATATTTCTTGTACGATGATAACGCGAGCAGGGCAATGCGTCAAGATGGATTGTGGCATCCATTCAGGCGTTCAACAACATACGCTGTAAGCCTGGCTTTCCGATTATGCACCCTTCGCTATACTGAATTTGTAGTCGCTTGCTGCGGCGCAAACGTAGAGCATGGCAAATGTCATGCTTGCTTATAATGGCAATCAAGCTCATAAATTGGAAAGGAAACATTGACATGGCAAAGATACTCGCAGACATCGAAAAGAAGGCGGATATCGCGGACGAAGCCGCCCAGGCACAGCAAAAGCGCAACTGGAAACCCTTACTGATCGTCCCGGTCATAGTGGCAGCCGCCGCTGGCAGCATTGTATTTATCAAACGCCAGGCTTCCAAATAGTCCGAGCGGTAGCTTTTCCCGAAAGGCACGAGAAATTGCGCGCGAGGGTTAATTCCCTGGCGCGCAATTTTTGCTTGACAAAGCGCGACCCCATAGGGTACAATCAACACGCCGCTACAGAAGTAGCCCCACGCGCCTCGTTCGTCTAGTGGTCCAGGACGCCGCCCTTTCAAGGCGGAGATCACGGGTTCGACTCCCGTACGAGGTACTATTTCCAGAAGAGCCTGGTACACCCACAATATTTGGTGTGCCAGGCTCTTCTACTCTCAACAACGAAAAACTCTACTGATAGTCCTTGCTAACTGGAGGAGACAGCTATGTTAAGCGTGGAAGAAGCCCTGGCGCGCATCCTGGCCGAGATCGCGCCGCTCGATGTCGTCGAAGCGCCGCTCGCCGAATCGCTCGGCCTGGTGCTGGCACGAGATCTGATCGCGCAGGAAGATATGCCGCCGTTCGCCAATTCCGCTATGGATGGTTTCGCGCTGCTGAGCAACGATAGCCAGTCGCGCGGAGGGCAGCCTGCGCGCCTGCGGGTGATCGGCAGTGTCGCGGCTGGCTATGTCGCTAATGCAACCGTCACCGACGGGACAGCCATGCGTATCATGACGGGCGCGCCCGTGCCGCCTGGGGCCGACACGGTGATCCAGGTCGAACTGACGCGCAGTGATGGCGCTGAGAGCGACTGGGTGGAGATCATGGAGCCGGTCGCACCGGGAAACAACATTCGCCCCGCCGGGGAAGATATGCAGCGCGGGCAGACCATCCTGCATGCTGGAACGGAGATCGGCCCCTGGGAGATCGGTATCCTGGCCACGCTGGGTTGGGCGCACGTCCCGGTGATCCGCCGACCGCGCGTGGCGATCCTGGGGACAGGGGACGAGGTGATCGAGGTCGATCAGCCCCTCACGCCCGGCAAAATACGCAATAGCAACAGCTACCTGTTAGAAGCTGCCGTGCGGCGCGCCGGGGCAGTCGCGTTGCGGCTAGGGGTCGCACGCGACACAGTAGAAAGCCTGCGCGAGAAATTCGGCGAGGCGATGCACTCGGACCTGATTCTCACGAGCGGAGGCGTCTCCGTAGGCGACTTCGACCTGGTGAAGAACATCATGGCTGAACAGGGCTCTGTCAACTTCTGGCGCATCAACATGCGTCCCGGCAAGCCTGTCGCGTTCGGGCATATCGGCGCTGTTCCCCTGCTGGGTCTGCCAGGCAACCCGGTCTCCGCCGCCGTGACGTTTGAACTGTTCGGGCGACCCGTCATTCGCAAGATGCTGGGGCATACACGCCTGCTGCGCCCGCAGATCGAGGTGGTCGTTGAGGATGGTGTGAGCGAGCGCATCTCGCGTCGCCACTACGTGCGCGCTCGAGTCGAATGGCGCGACGGCCGCCCGCTAGCCCGTACTACGGGCAACCAGGGATCGAACATCATGACTTCACTGCTAGACGCCAACGCCTTCATCATCGTTCCAGAAGGCGGAACGACGATTTACCCCGGTGACACGGCGCGGGCAATCATGCTGGAATGGCCGGAGGAGTGACGAGCAGGTGATGCGGGCGACCACGAGGGTCGCCCCTACAGGGTGCGCAGGCGATAGCGAAGCTGGTCGCGGGAGATGCCGAGCAGCGCGGCGGCTCGCACCTGGTTGCCGTTGCAGCGTACCAACGCTTCATGCACAAGTTTACCTTCGAGAACGTGGACGAAATCGGGGAGATTCATCCCCGCGGGCGGCAGGTGCATCTGTTGTTGGAGTTCATCCAGACCCGGTGACACATTGGTGGGCATGTTACGTATCTCGCCGGGAAGATGCTCAGGGCCGATCAGGTTGCTATCTGAAAGAATCTGCCCGCGCTGGATGACGCTGCGCAGCTCTCGCACGTTTCCCGGCCAGGCATAGCGCAGCAGAAGTGGCATCGCCTCCTCCGAAATGCGCAAAGGCGGTTCGCCTTCCAGGGTATACTGGCGCAAGAAGTGTTCGACCAGGGCCGCGATGTCTTCTGGACGTTCCCGCAGTGCTGGCAGACGCAAGGTGATGACTTGCAGGCGATAAAAAAGATCGTCGCGAAATGTTCGCCGCTTGACGGCCTGGGCAAGATCGATATTGGTAGCGGAGATGATTCGCAGGTCTACATGTAGCTCTTTCGTACTGCCGACGCGCCGGAAGCGGCGTGTCTCAAGAAAACGCAGCAGCTTGGCTTGCAGGTGCAACGGCATTGAACCGACTTCGTCGAGGAACAACGTCCCACCATCTGCCCGCAGTAGATAACCCTCGCGCGAAGCCTTCGCATCGGTATACGCGCCTGCCTCGACGCCGAATAATTCGGTCTCTAGCAGCGTATCGGGCAATGCAGTGCAATTGATATCAACAAAAGGATGATTGGCTCGGCGACTTAAGAGGTGAATGGCATGTGCGACCACATCTTTACCTGTGCCGCTCTCACCTTGCAGCAGCACGGTCGTGTCTGGGTACGCAGCCACCTGGCGCACCTGGTCTGCAATTTCGGCCATCGCCAGGCTGCTGCCAATGACCAACCCTGACCGCGCCAGTTCACCGCTCACAGGTGATGAAGCAGCGTGCTCCTCATATAATGAGGCATTCCATCCCTTCACTACGTTTCCCCTAAAAAAGCGAAGGGTGTCATAGTTTACCCTTCACTCTGAGATGATATAGTTCTCTTATCCAGCTTTCGCAAACACCCTGTCACCCGGATACGATTCTGTGTTCCTGTTCTGCCTGATATCCGGCGGAGGCGCGACTACCCAGCCGTTGCCAAGCACGAAGGTCGCCCCATTACCACCATTGCCCCACTGCGATTGCGTCTCAATCGGGAGCCTTCCAGGCTGGTAGAGAGAGGGAGACGGAGTGACGTAACTTTGCACGGGATAAGCCGCAACGGGGACGGCGCCTTGCTGAGCGACCGGGATTGCTCCATACTGGAAATCAGCCGGGTTATTCATCGTGGATACGCCGGACTGTGAGAGAATCACGAGGCCAAGCCCCGCCAGGTCAGCTGCTGCCTGGCATACCTGGTCGCGCGACATGCTCAACTCGTGTGCCGCCACCAGCAGAGTTGTCTGGCCATCGGCGCGCGTAAAGAGTCGCCATTGATCGGGTGTCAGGTAAACGGGCGGGTTGCTCTCTCGATACGCGGAGAGGTCGGTAGGTGTCAGAACCATATCGGGCTGTAACGCTGTGACATTGATGCGCATGGGAGCACTCTGTCCACTCGCACTCTGTGGTACGGGTCGAGAGTCGTTGCCAAGCCGTAGCATTGCATCTGTAACTCGCTCAATGGCGGGCGCTACTTCAGCAGCGGGATAGAACGACTGGGAAGGGATAGCTGTTTTCGGAGGAGTTACAGGCGCTGATTGCGTGTCACCGAGCAGCCTGGATACCCTGAGAACGCTGGTGGTAGCAACAGCCATTGCCGGTAGTTCTTGTGGAAGATTCTGCTGGCTTTGGTCGGGTCGATCCGCAGATGCATTCAAATGAGTGGAGAGCAACGACGAGATGGAGAGCGCAATCTGTAGCCGGTTGGTCGGCGGCAGGACATCTGCCTCGAAATAAATATCACCAGTCTGCCAGGCAAGGAGGGCATCGAGGACCTGCTGCGCCTCGATAGCTGCCCAGCGGTACAGGCTTTCCTTATCAGCATACCTGCCATTCAGGAAGGCTACTGCTGCTTCAACCTCGTTATAGCGATTCTCGCCAAGCGCAAACTCCACCGCTCGCCTGGCTCCTTCAGAGATCACCCCGGCTTGAAGCAATCGGTCTCCCAACGAAATATGCGGCTTAACGGGGCCGACGCACATGAACTGCCCCTGCTTGAATGACAGCTCGACAGAGCGTTCTCCCTGCGTGACGGCGAGTAGCCCGGTTTTGTGATATTCCTCAATCTTCTGTAAAATAATCGACAGGTCAAACTGATCTAACGAACCTATGAATGACACTAATTCACCGCCCGTCCAAAAACGGATCTCGACACGAAAGTAGCAAAATACGCCCATAAAGCGCTTTACTCCCGCGCAAGAATCCCTACGAAACGTTGCGATCCAATTTCGGTGAGAGCAGACGCACATTTGCACCCGCTCACAACCTCAGTGTTCGACCACCGGTTAGCGGAGATACACACCCCCGTAAGTATCTCCCCGATCAATCACAGTTGCGAATGAACAGACAGGCAACTTTGCCTTAAGCGGAGGGAGAGGGATTCGAACCCCCGGAGCTTTCGCTCAGCTGTTTTCAAGACAGCCGCAATAGTCCACTCTGCCATCCCTCCGAAGACACTATATCATACCGATGCCTGCTTTGAAAAGAGTATCCGCCAAAAACAGGCGAAATGGCGTTTATTCTAGCCCTTCAAACGACGCTCGAGCCGCAATAGACGCGGCTCGAAGGCTCTTGTTGAGCTTAGCCGGTCCGTAAGACCGACATAGCCATATATGGCCGTAGGACTTTTGGGATAATCACCGAGCCATCGGCCTGCTGGTACGCTTCCAGAATGGCGGCCATCGTGCGCCCGACGGCCAGCCCGGAGCCATTAAGGGTATGCACGTAGTCTGATCGGCTGCTGGCGGTGGGTCGATACTTGATGTCGGCGCGCTGTGCCTGGAACGCTTCACAATTGCTGATAGACGAGATCTCGACGTAGCGTTTGAGCGAGGGCATCCATACCTCCAGGTCAACCGTTTGTGCAGCGGCAAAGGGCAGATTGCAGGCGTGCAGCGCCATTACGCGGTAGGGCAATTCCAACTGGCGCAGCACCCGCTCGGCGTGTCCGGTCATCTGCTCGAATGCCTCGTTTGACCGGGATGGTTCCACCAACTGGAACAGCTCGATCTTGTTGAACTGGTGCAGGCGCAAAAGGCCGCGCGTGGACTGCGAGGATGAGCCGGCTTCGCGGCGAAAGGCGGTCGTCCATGCAGCATAGCGCAGTGGAAGCGTGCCTTTGGGCAGGATTGAGTCGGCGTGCAAACCTACCAGGGGCACCTCGGCGGTCGGGTTCAGGTATAACTCATCCTCGGTGCAGGCATACACCTGGTCTTCGAATTTGGGGAACTGGCCCGCGCCGACCATCAAGGAGCGTTTGACCAGGAAGGGGGGCAAAATCTCGGTATAACCGTGCTCGCGCGTATGCACGTCCAGCATGAAGTTGATGAGCGCGCGTTCCAGCCGCGCCCCGTCGCCCTTCAGCACGACAAAACGGCTCCCGCCGATCTTCGTACCAGCCGCGAAGTCGGTCAGGCCCAGGCGCTCGCTTAGCTCCCAATGTGGCTGGGGAGTGAAACGATAGGTCAATGGCTCGCCCCAGCGACGCAATTCATGGTCCCGCCCATCCTCATCCGACGGCACATCATCGGCGGGCATGTTCGGCAACGCCAGCAAGAACGGCTGGAGCTGCATGTCGATATCGTTGGACTGCACTTCAAGCTGGCGAATGTCGCGCGACTTGGCCTTGATGCGCTTGTTGAGTTCCCCGCGCTGTTCCTCCGGGATGTCTCGCACCCGCTCGTGCAGCAGCTTCAACTCGGCATACAGCCCATCGCAGCGCGTCACCAGCCCTCGGCGCTGTTCGGCCAGTCGCAGTATAGCATCGATGTCCTGCGCGTCGCGCCGTCGTCGCAAGCCTTCACGCACAGCATCGGGATGTTGGCGAATAAAATCAAGACTCAGCATAACGGTCACAGTATAGCATACGAGCAAACCTGCTTACTGTTGCTGGAGCCGCTTGTGAATATATTGGAGGACACCGAGAGTCTTTTCGATTTGCTGGCTTCTCGCGGCTTGCCCCTCGGCCTGTTCAATCTCATCCACCATGTTCTTTTTCTTTGTAAAAGTCAACTTCTCGAACGCGCTCTGTTCCTCCGGGTGCTGCTGTAGTGCAACCTGGAAGTCCGCGGGCAGGGTGATGTCCCCTTCTTTTATATCAGGGACTACGCGTATAGCGACCGTTTCCCCTACCTGTTCCAGGCTTACACCTGATACCCGAAGCAACCCGGCGGCGATACCCTGCCCCTCGCGCAGGATGGCAACCAGGAGATGACGCGGGCTAATCGCCGTTTCGCCCAGGCCCTGGGCTTCCTCCCCGGCAAGGACAAACACCTGCTGCGTGCGTGGAGTGAAATGCGGGTCGGGAGCGGGAGTCTCCTCGCCCCGTTTAATAATGAACAGGATGCCGCCGCGGATTCCTTCGAACGTCACGCCCCCATCGATCAGCTCTTTCGCGCCACTTCTCTCGCGCAGGAGACCGAGCAGCAGGTGTTCAGTTCCGACGTAGTTGTGATTGAGTGCGAGCGCCTCCTCTTTCGAAAGTTCCAGGACGCGAAGCGCCTGCTGATTGTATGGCAATGTTGGCAATGTTGGTGATTCCACTGGAATACTCCTTTCTTCGGTCTCAAGTAAGGCTGCTCGACGCAGTGCGCGCATCTGCAAGACGCGCACGTGGTTCGCGCTCAGCCCCAAAAGCTGGCCGATTTCTGCCGCATTATACCCTTGAAAGTAACGCAGGGTCAGGATATCCCTTTCACGAGAAGATAACCCATCGAGCAGGCGCTGGATACGGGCTTGTAGCGGCCGCGTCTGCTCATCGCTCTCCTGAGCAAGCACCGGCATCTCCTCAGCCGCTTCAAGCGGCAGGAGGTGTATCTGGGCATGTTCTCGCCAGTAGTCCGCGATGGAACTGCGAGCCGTCGCGTAGAGCCAGCCCTTCACGCTCTCCTGGCTGCGCTCCTGCTGGAGCCAGCGAATCGCTTTGAGAAAAACGGCGCTGGTGAGATCTTCGGCAATGGCAGCATTGTGAACTTGCCGGTAGATAAACCGGTAGAGGTCGGCAAACTGCGCTCGAAAGATGGCCTCCAGCTGAGCATCGCTTCTATCTTCGTCAGAGAGTGATGGCTGCATGGCTACCCCTTCCCTTTTCGTTCTTTCATCCTGTTATACAGTAAAGCATTACACGCTGGGAAGCGCTGTCTCTTGTTTGTGAACGCAATTACTTGTGAACGCCTCGGCTCTATGCTAATATAGAACCGTAGTGATGAACGGCGTTCTCTGCTAACGCGAATGTGCTTAACATAGAGAAGGTCATGGAAGGATGTGGAATGACATGACAATGACATCCCCAGGAAGAGTGCCAATGGTGATACCTGCCGATGTAACGGTCGTCAAACTGAACCCTCAAGGTGTGCCGAAAATCCAATATCAGGGCGAAATAGCTGAGCGCGTGTCGAATGGCATCATCATTTCCGCGTATTGGAGACATTCGGCAAAAGACCTCGGCTATGTGTGTTTTGAGCCGGGCGACCACTTTACCGAATATTACTTCACCGATCACTGGTACAATATTTTCGATATCGCCTCTGCGAATGGGCAACGCAAAGGATGGTACTGCAACATGGCGCAACCGGCCATGATTGTAGGCGACCGTGTCGAGCAGATCGACCTGCTGCTTGACGTGTGGGTTGATCCGCGAGGCGTGCCGCTCGTCTTAGATGAAGATGAGTTCGAACGTGATACGACACTGAACGAGGCGCAGCGCGCGGGCGCGCAGCAAGGGCTGCGAGATATTCTCAGGATGGTCGAAAAGCAAGAGGAACCATTTGTCTTTATGTCTCTACCTGAAATGGGGAGGTAAAATAGTAAACAGCCACGCCTGTACGCGATAGCTAACACATGGCAAAGACCGAGCAACCGCAATCTACCGCCATCGTAGAAGAACCGCCTGTCAAGCAGTCAAAGCTGGGGCTGGTGTATGTCTGTATCGCCGTCTTCTTCTTCTCAACCAGTCCCATCTTTATTCGCTGGTCGCAGCCCTTTACCGCCATCGAGATCGCCTTCTGGCGACTGGCGATTGCCACATTGCTCGTCGCAACGATGGGTCTGCTGACGCGCCAGCGCTTGCTGCTCAAACAACAGGAGGTTCCGCGTTTTCTCTTCTTTGGGCTGGTAACGGCACTGCACTTCATCTTCTACATTGGCTCGCTCAGCTTCACCAGCATAGCGCACGCGCTCGCCCTGATCTACACCTCGCCGATCTTCGTCACGCTCTTTTCATCGCTCTTCTTGCACGAATCTTTACCGCGGCGTAAATACCTCGGCATAGCTGTAGCCATCATCGGCATCGCCATCATGGTCGGTTTCCAGCCGCACTACACAGCCTGCTCGTTATCCGGCACGGGCCAATGCATGATCCTGGGCGACGGTATGGCGCTCCTGTCGGGTCTGTGCTTCGCCACCTACTCCATCGCGGGCCGCAGCGAGCGCGACCGGCATCCGCTCTTCCGCTACACCACCAACGTCTACGGCTTTGCGGCGCTCTGGCTGCTGCCCGTGACGCTCTTCCTGGCCTTCACGCATAGCTATCCCCTGGCCGCCATCGGCGCAGTCGTGGCGCTGGGCGTGCTGCCACTGGGCCTTGGGCACACGCTCTACAATGCCGCCGTGCGTCGCGTCCACGTCACCTATGCTAATCTGATCGCCACGCAGGAGGTGACAGGAGGCATTATCCTGGGCATATTCCTTCTGGGCGAGATTCCATCGCCCATCACCATCATAGGAGTCGTTGTGACGCTGGCGGGAATAGTAGGGGTGTTGATGTAACCAGTAAGGGATCAACAATCCATCCTTCTTCTGTATCGCAATCTCCCGGTATTCCATACCCTCGCTCGCGTTCTATGTACGACCATCCGGCCTGCACTGCGCACAATACCGCGTCCAGCCGGTCACCCATCGCATCCTCTACAAGCAATTCCGCCAGGGTGTCAGACATCTGCACCTCCAGCCCGTATGCGTCCAACAACTGCCCGGAACGCAATCCCTGCACCATCTTTCGTCTTGCTAACTCACACTCGCCGGTTTGTTTGCCGCGCTCGTCGCTTTTGTAGGCTCGCTTGCCGATCAGTCGACGAACGACCAGGGCTGGATAGCCCTCGATGGCTATGCGGTTGTCCATCGTTGGGCGACAGGGTAGGATGCTTAGCGGCGAGTCAAACAAACGGGGTGCGCCCTGGAAGAACATTTTGCCAACGGGGACGCGATGCAACATCATGGGGCTGCGCGCACCCGCCAGCACATCGGTTGCGCGCAAATGCTGCTTATCACCGGGCGGGCGGCCAGCGCGGTAGCATTCCAGCGCGGACTCGAACTCGCGCTTGCTCATCGAGGCGATGACGCGCATGTAGCCTTCCCAGCACGACGGCCAGCCGAGATTGGCGACCAGCTTGCGCGGCTGGCCGAAAGGAAAGTCGAGCGCGGCCAGCCAGGGGCCGCCGGTGCGAAGAAACGCTTCGAAGGAACTGAGCGAGGGCAGGTTGAAACAGTCCTCGACGAGAAGCGACGCGGATTTCAGGGTACACTGCGCGCAGGTGATAGGTTTTCTCGCTGTGGGTGTCGATGTGAAGTCGAGACCGTAGATACGCATGGTGTTCTCTCGCGGTTGTCCTGGATTAGAGCTGCTGCATGACGCGCTTGCTGATCGAACGCAGAGTGGCATAGACGCCCGTACCCTTCGAAGCGACGGCCTCGAAGCTGGGAGCGCGACGGCGGTTCAGGTAACGTTCCAGGACGTTAACCGGCAGCGCGCTCGGCATGTCACGTTTGTTCCACTGCATGACAAAGGGGAAACTGCCCAGGTCTTTACCCAGGCGGCGCAGGTTCATGTCAAGTTCGGTGATGCTCTGCACGTTCTCCTCGAACTTCTCCGCCTGCGAGTCCACGACGAAGACGATACCGTCCGCGCCGTTTAATACGGCCAGGCGCGTGCGCTCGTAGAGTATCTGCCCCGGCACAGTGTAGAGGTGAAAGCGCGTGCGAAAGCCATGTACGGTGCCCAGGTCGAGTGGCAGGAAGTCGAAGAAGAGCGTGCGCTCGGTCTCGGTAGCGATACTGAGCATCTCGCCGCGCACGGACGGGTTGATGCTCTTGAACACATACTGCAGGTTCGTGGTCTTGCCACAATAGCCAATGCCATAGTAAACGATCTTGCAGTGAATTTCGTGCGTCGCAATATTGATGAGTGCCATGAGCCGGGTACCCCTAATCGCGGAAAAGCAAGTCGATGGTATCCTCGACCGAAGAACGGAACTGGATATTGAGGACCGAGGCTTTCTGGCGATGCGTATCGGCGCGCACGCGCTCCAGGGTGCGCGCCAACTCATCGGAGGTCTTCTTTGACAACACTTTCACCAGGCCAATATGGGTCAACTTATCGAAGACGATCACCAGCAGCCATTGATCTTCGACCATCGTCGTGAAGATATTCTCATGGACGCCCTGCTGGAAGATCGTGCGAAAATCCTTCTCACCCAGCATTTCCGCGACGTGCCGGGACGAGGAGAACGCGCCGGCCAGCAGCGCGCCGAGCGAGGTAGCGTTGCGCCTGGTTGTCGATCCCTGCGTCGAAATTACCTGGCCGCTCTTATCGATCAGCATGACCGAGGAGGCGCTGGTGTCATTCATCAATTTCACAAGAGCATTAGAAATAAAGACAAGTTCGGTATCCGAGATTATCAAATTCGTCAATTGTTCCATGTACGTATCGCCTCTGTACGTTTAACGCTTATTGAAAACATCTTCTATAGAACAAAAACATACGAATACTGGATTTTAGCTGATATCGAGCGCCTCAAGAATTTCGGTGCGGCTGGTTTTGGCCATATGCCGCACGCGGCTAATGCTGGCGGCGTTATCGAACAACGTGACCATCAAAGCGAAATCGCCCATTGGTTCGACGCTGACCAGCCCTCGCTCGTATTCATTCAAAACGCCTACCACGTTTCCACGTGAAATCTCCTGACCCAGCGCCTCCGCGGAGTTCAGCCCGGTTGTCATCATCGCGCCGAGCGCTTCCATATCCTCTTTCTCCTCGCGCGCCAGCCCCTCGATCATAAGGCCATCGCGTCCCACCAGGACAGCCACACGTACCCCAGGGATAGACAGAAATCGACTCAGCGTTTGTTTGAGATCAACCATACCGTTCCTCCAAAAGTACCGGGCAACAACAAGCTGGGCAGCATAGACTCCTCCTATTCTACTGTGAGCCGCCCTTGTAACGCAATCAAATGGGAAATCTGGGCTAATCAACTCGCTCCTCTCCTCGCATAAATATACGCAAAAAGATGATAGAATAGGAATTACAGTCATCAGGCCGGACCATATTTCAGGTGATCCACCATTTGAATATGGATTGTGAGGAGTAGTTAGAGGAGTAGGATGAAGAAACATAGTTTTATGCTGGCAGCACTTGCAGCATTGCTGCTGGTATTGAGTGCATGTGATGTGACCATTGCCACGAATGGCACTGCCGGTTCAGGGACCGCTACGACTTCTTCCACATCTACCGGCGCTGCGCACATTGGCCAGCGAACGAAAACTTCGGGGTGTGTTGTGCATGGGGCGCTGCAAGACTCCGCCTGTACGCCCGGCGCGATTTTCTCAACTGCCACAGTCCAGCAAATTTGCAAATCTGGCTATTCCAGTTCGGTGCGCAACGTGCCAACCAGCGAAAAAGACCAGGTCTATGCCGAGTATAGCATAACGCATCATTCCGCAGGTCAGTATGAAGTCGATCACCTGATCTCCCTGGAGATAGGTGGCTCCAACGATATTGCCAATCTCTGGCCTGAAGCGGCCTCTCCAACACCCGGTTTTCACCAGAAAGACCAGGTTGAGAACTACTTGCACACCCAGGTATGTACGGGGGCGATGTCGTTGAAAGATGCGCAGAATGAAATCGCCACAAATTGGCTCACAGTCTATAATCACATGCAACAAAAATAAGGTGTGAGGATCATATGATTGGGAGGATTGGTTCATGACACAGCAAAGCGACCTGGCGACCATGTTCCTGCTGGCAGGCGAGGACCTGAAGATTTCCTACTATATCAACGAGGACAATTCGTCTGAGCTTGACTACCAGGACGCTCAGGTTAACCTGACCATTCAGAACGCCCAGTTACACATCCAGCCGAGCGCCATTGGCACGCTCATTACCGCCACTCTCCCGAAAAGCGGCGGTGCAGCAGGCGAATCGACGATTACCCTGGTGCTACCAGACGTCAAGCTCGGTGGAGAGACAAAGCAGCCCTTACATACCTTCGCAGTCGTTACACAAAACAACAGCACTGTTTCAAAAGTGGGCGCTCTGCTCTCCTATCGAGTTGTGTCCCTTCAGGGGACGGGCGAGTATACGGATTATTAGCCGCACATTTCCCTCAGAAGACTCCGCTGCTTAACAAGAGCTAGCGGTTCTTCGTGCCGTAGTTGGGCGCTTCTTTCGTGACCATCACGTCGTGCGGATGCGACTCGCGCAGGCCAGCGTTGGTGATACGCACGAAACGCGTCTTCTCCTGCATTTCGGGGATGCCTGCACAGCCCGCGTAGCCCATCGACTGGCGCAGACCACCGACGAGCTGGAAGACTAGCGGCCCCAGCATCCCCTTGTAGGGGACGCGCGCCTCGATACCCTCGGCGATCAAACTGGTCTCCTCGGTGATGTCGCTCTGGAAGTAGCGGTCTTTGCTGTAACTGCGCTGTTTCATAGCGGCAATCGAACCCATGCCTCGATAGTCCTTGAAGCGTTCGCCGTGCGAGATGATAAGCTCACCGGGGCTTTCATCGACACCTGCCAGCAAGCTGCCCAGCATGACGGTGTCAGCGCCTGCGGCGATGGCCTTGGCGATATCGCCGGAATACTGGATGCCCCCATCTGCCACAACCGGCACGTCGTAGGGTCGAGCCGCCTGAGCGCATTCATAGACGGCGGTGATCTGCGGCACGCCTACGCCTGCGATGACGCGCGTAGTGCAGATCGCGCCCGCGCCAATGCCCACCTTCACAGCATCTACGCCAGCCTGGATCAGTGCCACGGTCGCCTCAGCCGTAACGACGTTGCCCGCCATTAGCTGTACTTGCTGCCCGAAACGACTCTTGATGCGCGCGACGGTTTCCAGCACCATGTATGAATGGGCGTGCGAGGTATCGACGACCAGCACGTCCACACCTTCTTCGATCAAGGCGGCACAGCGCGCCTCGACATCGGGGCCGACCCCCACGGCTGCTCCCACGCGCAGGCGTCCAAACTCATCTTTCGCCGCGTTGGGATAGAGGATTTTCTTCTGGATATCCTTCATGGTAATCAACCCCTTGAGGATACCCTCGTCATCAACCACCGGCAGTTTCTCGATCTTGTAGCGGTGCAGGCTGTCGCGAGCCTGTTCCAGAGTGGTGCCGACCGGTACGGTAATCAGCCGGTCGCGGGTCATCAATTCGGCCACTGTGCAATCGGTGTTCGTCGCGAAACGAATATCGCGGTTCGTGAGGATGCCGACCAGCTTCCCGTTCTCGGTGATGGGGATGCCGGAGATGTGAAAGCGCCTCATGGCAGCCATCGCCTCGCTGAGCAGCGCGGTCGGTCCAAGCGTGATAGGATCGGTAATCATGCCCGACTCGGAACGCTTGACCTTGTCCACCTCCGCCGCCTGGTCCTCGATGGAGAGGTTGCGATGAATGACACCTAGACCACCCTCACGCGCCAGGGCAATCGCCAGCCGCGCCTCCGTGACGGTATCCATAGCCGCGCTGATAACGGGAATATTGATGGTAATTGTACGAGTGAGACGAGTACGAGTGGAGACATCACGAGGAAGAACCGACGAAGCGGCTGGAATAATCAAAACATCATCAAACGTCAGACCTTGCAGGGCAAATTTCTCGGCGAACGTGTCGTGGTCCGCCAGCGCCAGCGTATCTGGGTCCGGCACGTATGTCGAAGACATGATGGCGATGCATCCTCCTTACTTATAAAAACGCCCAGCACACGACTTGCCGTGAGCTGGAACCTCCCACCGGGGTTAGACGATGATAGCTCGCACATCGCTGTGACAGTATGGTGGTGCGTACTTATTCAAAACTATTCCTTCTACTGTAGCATGTAGCATATCACTATGTCAAATTAACTCAACTGTATCTTCACAAAATGGCATCCCCTACTCGATGCAACTTGACGAAGTTCGTGCGCGCCTGGCTTGCTACAGGCAAACCACCCATGATGACGACGTGTGCGCCGCGCGGCACAAGCTGATCGTCTTGCAGGCGTTGCTCCACCACGGCAATCAGTTCCTCGGTTGAACCATGCATGGCTACGCGGTACGACCAGGTACCCCACCACAAGGCAAGTTGGCGGTAGACATGCTCGGACGGCGTGTAGGCCAGAATGGGCGTGCGTGGGCGATCCTTCGAGATAAGGTGCGCCGACATGCCGGAGCGTGTGAAAACCACGATAGCTTGTACGCTAGCCTCCTCGCTGAGCGCACGAGCGGCGTGACTTACAGCATGGGCCTGAGTGAGCTGTTTGCACTGTGGCTGCCGGGCCGTGCGTCCGTCCGACTCAGTTTCCAGGGCGATACGCACCATCATTTGCACAGCTTCGATAGGATACGACCCTGCCGCAGTTTCGGCGCTGAGCATGACGGCGTCGGTGCCGTCGAGAATGGCATTGGCGACGTCGCTGGCTTCGGCGCGCGTGGGGCGCGGGTTATTTATCATCGATTCGAGCATCTGCGTGGCCGTGATGACGGGCAGGCCCAGTTCGTTGCACTTGCGGATGATACGCTTCTGAATGAGAGGAACCTGTTCCGGCAGCATCTCGACGCCGAGGTCGCCGCGGGCGACCATCACACCATCTACGACATTCAGGATGTCATCCAATCGCCCGATCGCTTCTGGCTTTTCCAGCTTGGCAATCAACGGGGGAGCTATGCGCTTTCCCTTCGCGCCAGGTATGCGTTCGTCCAGCATAGCACGCATAACCTGCTTCGCCTCGACGATATCCTCCGGCTTGCGCACAAAACTGAGCGCGACATAATCCACATCGTGCAGCAGGCCGAAGTGCAGATCGTCGCGATCCTTCTCTGTTAGGGCGGGCGCGCTGACTGCCACACCAGGCAGATTAATACCTTTGTGCTCCTTGAGCAGCCCGCCATGTACCACCTGGCACTGCACCTCGTCAGCGCTCGCGCTCAACACACGCAGTTCCATCAGGCCATCGTCTAGCAGAATACGGTCTCCCAGCTTCACATCCTGGGGAAGCTGCGCGTAGGTTGTCGAGACAATCTGCGCGTTTCCAGCGATGGGACGCGTGGTGATCGCCAGGTGCGCGCCATCCACCAGTTGCACAGGCTGGCCGTCTTGCAGCGGACCAGTGCGTATTTTCGGTCCCTGCAAATCTTGTAGGATGGCAACCGGGCAACCCAGGCGAGAAGCAATGGATCTCACGCGTGCAATCACTACGGCATGGTCATCGTGCGTGCCATGCGAGAAGTTGAGACGCGCCACATTCATCCCGGCGCGCATCAGCTGTTCCAGCTTCTCCTCGCTATTGCTCGCCGGGCCAATCGTACAGACAATCTTTGTCCGTCTCATACAGAATCCTTTACATCACCAATCAGAAATATACTTTTCGCGCCAGCAATCGGCGCATGAAATACCACAGTTCACCAGGACTCAGAATACCACGATTTATTGCGATCCCACCATATCGATAAATAAAATTATCGGTTTTGTCGCGGTGAGCATACTTTCCATTTAGCTTCCCATCAACCCCTGGCGCCAGGCAAAGATGGCGGCCTGCGTGCGGTCGACGAGGTGCAGCTTGCCGAGGATGTTGCGGACGTGGCTTTTCACCGTCTTTTCGCTGATGACGAGCCGCTCGGCGATCGCGGAATTGCTCAGCCCCTCGGCAATCAGGCGCAGCACTTCCCGCTCGCGCTCGCTCAGGTGGGCGAAGTTCGCCATGTCATGATGCGACGCGCCATCCAGCTCCTGCACAACGCGGGCAGCGATGTGGGGATGCATCACGACCTCGCCGCGCGCCGCTTTGCGGATCGCGTCGGCCAGATCGGGCAGGCCGATGTCTTTGAGCAAATAGGAGAGCGCGCCAGCACGGATGGCGGGAAAGATATGCTCGTCCTCATGATACGAAGTCAGCACGATGACCTGGGATCCGGGGCTTTTCTGCTTCACCAGCCGGGTCGCCTGCACGCCGTCCATGCCAGGCATCACCAGATCCATCAGCACGACGTCGGGAGCCAGGTCAGCCGCCAGCAACACCGCTTCGCCACCGGAGCCGGCCTCGCCTACGACGTCGAAATCCGGTTGCGCTTCGAGGAATGCCCGTACCCCGCGCCGCACGACCGCATGATCATCGACGATCAAGATGGTGATGGGATCGCTCATCGTGTCGCCTCCTGGGTCGGCTTCGAAGCGAAGTGCAACGGGATCGTGGCCTCCACGGTTGTCGCGCCTGCTGCGCTGGAGAGAGTCAGCGTGCCGTTGTGGGCGAGCATGCGCTCGCGCATGCTCGCTAGTCCCACGCCGCGCCCATTGGCATGTGCCACGTCGAAACCGGTGCCGTCGTCGGTAATGGTCAGGCGCACGTGCGCGCCATCCCACGCGAGTTGGATGGTGACGTGCGCGGCTCCGCTGTGGTGTGCGATGTTGGCGAGTGCTTCCTGGGCCACACGAAGGAGCGCCTCCTCGATGTCGAGCGCAATAAGCCGCTCGCCCCGGACGTGCATGGCGACGGCGATGCCCATGCGTCGTGACCACTCCTCGGCATCGTCGCGCAGGACGTCGGCCAGCCCTTTATTTTCGAGGCGGGCCGGGCGCAACTCACGAATGACCGCGGTCAATTCCTGGCGTGTTTGCTCGGCCAACGCCTCGGCTTCGGCGAGATAGGTCTGTGCTGGCAGCGTATCCGGCGGCAAATACGTGCGCGCCGCGCCTACCAGCAAGGCGGTGGCGAAGACTTTTTGCTTGATGGAATCATGCAGATCGCGCGCCAGCCGGTTGCGCTCTTCGATGGTCGCAAACTCCTCGCGGGTCGCCAGCAGGGTATGGAGTTGTTCGGCCATGCTGTTGAGGTCCTGCCCCAGCTGGCCGATCTCATCGCGGGAGGGATCACGCACTTCAACCGCGAACTCCCCTTTGCTCCAGGCTTGCGCAGCCTGGGTTATCCGGCGCAGGCGGCGAGTGACGTTGCGCATGATCAGCAGGCCGGTCAGCGTGCCGACCACGCTGGCGATCAGGATAAAATACAAGCCCTCGCCCTGCAAGTGATTCCAAAAGATGCTGAGAAACTGGGAGACGCCGGAGGGGGTAGGCGAGCTGGGGAGAGAGACGCCAGAGGGTGTGGGCGAAACGGTGATGTTCCCCTGCTGATAATCTTGAAGGCTAGCAGGAAGGGTGATGGCGACATCAATGATGACGGCTGCCAGCAAGGTGACGAGAAAGTAGGAACCCGTCAGCCGCCAATAGAGTCCCCCAAAGCGTTTGCGTAAAATTTGCATGTCACTCCTCCTGCCTGCAAGAAACGCTCGAAAGTCGAGAGTAGTATACCATACCCTCAGTGACAAACTGGGACCATGCACCGGGAGCAGAGCGTTCCTGATGCGATGCCCTGCTCCAGATTGCTACTATTCGTAGCGCAGCATATCGACGATGCGCACGCGAGAAGCCCGCAGCGCCGGAAGGACGCTCGCCAGTGTTGAGATGATGAGCACGGCGGCCAGCATGACGACAAAGGCCGAATGGTCGATGATGAAGTCCACCCGAAACACTAGCTTGCTCATCACCTGGATGAAACCATAGGCCAGCGGCAGCCCCAGCAGCGCGCCCAGCAGCCAGGCAATGCCGCCAAGGGCTATCCCTTCGATCCAGAAGACGCGTGCCACCCGAAAGGAGCTTGCGCCCATCGCGCGCAGCAGGCCGATCTCGCGCCGCCGTTCCAGCACCGAGGCCGCCAGCGCGTTTGCCAGCCCCAGGATGCCCACCGCCCCCACGATCAGCGCCACGCTGTAGAGCAGGGCATAGAAGATCAACCAGCTGTGCTGGCGGTACTGGACCTCTTGCTGCCTGGTCTCAGCCTGTCCTCCATTCACATTCCCTCCATTCACCAGTTGATCGACCTGCCTGGTGAGGGCATCCACGGCGCCTTGCGAGTGGTCCCGCGCCTCTATCAGCAACTCCGGCGTCAAATCGGCGGGGTCGCCGAAAAATTGATTGACGTTCTCCACCGAGGTCATCACCGTGCCAATTTGCCCAAGACCATCCATCGGCTGATGAAGGATGCCGATAATGGTCCATGTAGCCTGATTACCTGGTGTGACCTGACCATTGAAATACTGAACACTCGAAAGTGTCAGTGTATCGCCAACGTGCAGGCCCGTTGCCGTGGCCGCCTCTTCGTTGATCAAGGCCGCGTTGGTGTCACTGGGAGTGAGCCAGCGCCCGCTGATGAGCTGCGGGGTATAGAGCCTGGTATCCGGCTGAAAGCCCAGCAGGAGCAATTGTCCCCATTGGCTTTCTGCCCCCTCTGCTTCTCGGTAGCGTTCCACCCGTCCGACATTGGGCAGCGCGCTGATCTGCGCGACCAGCGGCGCGTTTTGTGCGTAGATCTGCGCAAGGACATCGTAATGATAGGGAGCGAACGCGTTGGCGGTGGTCTGGTTGGTGGCAGCGGTGGCCGTCTGCACCACCAGGAAGGTGGTCCCCGCCAGGGTCAGTGTCAGCAGGGTCAGAGCCGCCCGCCAGCGTTTGCGGAAGACCCCGCGCAGCCCCAGCCAGGTCGTCTGCGAGACCCAGCTCAGGCGCCGTGCCAGCCTGGGTCGGCGATTGCTAGCACGCCCGGCGCTGATGCCATAGGCTGAAAGCGCCTCGCGCACGGTGATGCGCGTGCCCATCCACAGCGGCAAGAGTGCCGAAAGCAACGGCACGCCAAAGCCTACTGCCAGGCCAAGGATGATGATCCAGGGGAAGATGGTAAATGGCCCCACAGCGAGCGAAATGCTGCTGGCTAGGGAGGATGCCAGCGGATACCCAAGCCCCAGCCCCAGCGCGATGGCGGGTAAGGTCCCAAGCGCACTGTAGATGCCCACCGAGACGAGATAGCCACGCACAATTGCGTTGCGCGTCCCGCCCACGGCTTTCAGCGTACCGATGATCGGCGTCTGCTCGGCTATCAGTGTGGTAATGGTGTTGAGAATGAGAAGCGCGCTCAACACCACCGCCAGCATAGATAACATCAACAACAACGTAAAGACGCCGTTGGCGGCATGGATTTTTGCCTGGTTTAATGGCTGGTTGATAGTTTCGCTCAGGACAGCCACGCCTTTCGCCCGCAGTGCTTGAGACAGCGCGTCCTGCGTTGCGATCACCTGGCTGATGTTCTGGACCTTGACCGCAACTTCTTGCTGTAACTGCGACCCCTGGCTGCCCGGCGCGGGTACAAAGGACCCAAATACCTGAGTGATGGCGGCCTCGCTCATATACCCGCGCGCCGTGCCGCTACCAGCTGGACTTTGCAGCCCCTGGGTGCGCGCAAAGCCCACGACGCGCAACGTGGTGGTGGTTGTGCCGGTGTCCATAGTGACTGTATCGCCAATCGAAACACTCTGCAACTCCTGGTCACCATACTCCAGCACGATCTCACCCGCGCCCGGATAGCGCCCGCTCGTCAGTTGAAACGGCGTAATGGGCACGTGTTGGAAGTCAGGATAGCTGACAAGCGTGATGGGCACGTGTCCGGGCGTGGCGCTGACGTGCCACTGCGTCGCAAAGACCGATTGCATTTGCACCGCTTGCACGTTCGGAACAGCAGAAAGCTGTGGTGTCAGCGCCGGGTCAAGCCGATTCACCATCAGCGTCATATCCGGGGAGTTGGCGGCGGTACCCGTGCTGTAGGTAAAGGTGGACAACAGGGTCTGTTGAATGAAATTGACGCCCGTCAGGCCCAGGACGCCAATGAAGATGCCCAGCACGACCATCAGCGTGCGCCCCTTGCGCCGCGTTACATCCGCGAACGACTTTTTCAGGCTGGCGCTCATGGGCGCACCTCCGGGGAAGAAGCCATCAGCGCGTTCGCGCCGTGCTGTCCAACAATACGCCCATCGAGCAGATCGAGACGCGCCTGTGCGCGGGCAGCGAGATTGGGGTCATGGGTGACGTAGATCACGGTTTTGCCGACTTCGGTCAGGCTCGCCAACGTGTCAAAGACGCCGTGCGCCGTGCGGGAGTCCAGGTTGCCAGTCGGCTCATCGGCAACCATGACTGGCGGATCGTTCGCCAGCGCCCGCGCTATCGCGACGCGCTGCTGCTGCCCTCCGGAAAGTTCGCTGGGCAAACGATGGGGAAAGGCACCCAGGCCTGCCGTTTCCAGGCACCTCTGCGCCCGCTCACGCCAGGCTCGGCGGGGAAGCCCGCCACCTTTGCCCAGCTCCAACGCCAGCAAGACATTCTCCATCGCGGTGAGGGTGGGAACCAATTGGAAGAACTGGAAAATAATCCCCACGTGCTCTCCGCGCCAGCGCGCCAGGGCGTTCTCGCTTCTGGCGCTCAGTTCCTCGGCACCGAAGATCACGCGCCCGCTGCTTGGGCGGTCGATGCCGGTGAGCATGTTGAGCAGGGTTGATTTGCCGCTGCCCGACGGGCCGTTGATGGCGAACAAACGTTGCGCAGGAATGGTGAAGGTCACGTCGTCGAGGATGACGGTCCGTTGCGCACGGAAGTTGATGGCGCGCGTCAGATGCTCCACGCGGATCAACGGGCTTCCTAGCGGGAATGGTGCGGATTGTCTCGATGCGGTCGGTTGTACCATATACGATCTCCTTCGGGGGGCCTCACCCCAGGCCCCTCTCCATCACGATGAAGAGGGGAAACATATGGCATGATCGAGCGGACCATGCGGTTTCGTCACTCTGAGTATGCCCGATGTCAGGAGATCCGTCATCAGTCTTAGGGCGGAACGCGCTCAGTCTGTGGGTTGAATGAGGCGCGCTACTGAGTTTGACAGAACGGGGCGCTGTGCTATACTCTGAAAGAAGAGTTATCGGCAACGCGGCGGGTAACGGAGAAGTTATCCGCCGTATTTTATTGGGCATCGTTTATTAGAGTGTGAGAAACCCGGCAAATGCAGCCGCTATGATGGAGTACACTATGACCATTCAAGACCGCAAAGCCATACCTGTTCCGCAGGTTGAGCCACGACAGCCAATTCCGCAGCAGAACTTGCGCATTCCTGGGCCAACGCCCGTACCGTCTGAGATTCTCCGGGAATTTACCAATCCCGTTATCAACCATCGTGGGCCTGAGTTCGCCGCCATCCTCAAGCGCGTGACGGCTCGCCTGCAATATTTCTTCCAGACGGACTCTCCGGTGCTGACCTACGCATCCTCCGGCACCGGCGGCCAGGAGTCGGCCATCGTCAACCTGTTCTCGCCAGGCGATCACGTCATCGCCATCTCGATCGGCAACTTCGGCGACCGTTTCGCCAGCATCGCGGGCATCTACGGCTTACAGGTGACGCGCATCGCCTTCGAGTGGGGGCAGGCAGCCGATTTCAACACCGTCGAGGAGCAACTGAAATCTGCCGCGCCGTTCAAGGGCGTGCTGATGACGCACAACGAGACATCGACGGGCGTCACGAATGACGTGCAGCAGCTAGCCGCGCTCGTGCGCCGCTACAACCCCAACGCGCTGATCCTGGTGGATGCCGTCAGTTCGATGGGGTGCGTGCCAATGGAGATGGATCCGTGGGATATCGATGTGGTCTTCACCGGCTCGCAAAAGGGCTGGATGGTGCCGCCCGGCCTGATGATGATCGCTGCCAGCCCACGGGCGTGGGAGGCGAACAAGAGCGCGACGCTGCCGCGCTTCTACTTCGGCTGGGAAAATACGCGCAAAAACCTGGAAAAGTGGCAGCATCCCGTTACGCCGCCCGTTTCGCTGTTCTATGCCCTGGACCTGGCACTCGAAAAGATGCTGGACGAGGGACGCGAAGCCATCTTCGAGCGTCACAAGACCATCGGCGAATATGTGCGCTGGCGCGCGAAAGACATGGGGTTACGGTTGCTGGCCGACCACGAATACGCCTCGAATACGGTCACGGCCATCTACGTGCCGGAGGGCATCGACTCGAAGACGCTGCTCAAGCAACTGCGTGTCGAAGATGGCGTCGTGCTGGGCGGTGGTCAAGGCATCCTTGACGGCAAGATTTTCCGCGTCGGGCATCTCGGCTACTTTGAAGAGGCTGACCTGGTCGAGGCTATGGACAAGCTGGAATTCCGCCTGGGCGCGCTTGGCTTTCAAAAATAATACATATGGTATGTATAGAGAGGAACGTGGAGTGATGGGAGCAATCCCTGAGAACGAGGTAGCGCCTGTTCGTATTCTCGTATCTGATAAAATCGCGCAGGAGGGCATCGACCTGCTTCAGAAGGAACTGCCCGAAGCGCACATCGATCTTTCGACGGGGCTGACGCACGAGCAGTTGCTGGCGTGCATCGGCAACTATACCGCGCTGATCGTGCGCAGCGAGACACAGGTGACCGGCGACATCCTGGCGGCAGCTAGCAAGCTGAAGATCGTCGGGCGCGCGGGTGTAGGCGTCGATAATATCGACACCGAGGCCGCCACACGCCAGGGCATCATGGTCGTCAATTCACCTACCGGCAACATCGTGGCGGCGGCTGAACACACTATCGCCATGCTGATGGCGCTGGCGAGGCATGTTCCAGCCGCCAACAGCAGCATGAAAGCCGGGAAGTGGGAAAAGAGCCGCTTCCTGGGCACCGAGGTTCGCCACAAAACGTTGGGCGTGATCGGCCTGGGCAAAGTGGGCAGAGAGGTGGCGCAGCGCGCCCAGGGGCTGGAGATGCAAGTGATCGCCTTCGACCCCTACGTCTCACAGGAGCACGCAAACCAGCTGGGCGTGACGATGATGAGCATGGAGGACGTGTTGCAACAGGCCGATTTCGTCACGCTGCACACATCACTCACCAGCGGACCGCAGGGAACGCGCGGGCTGATCGGGGTACATGAGTTGCACCTGCTCAAACCGGGCGCGCGTCTGA
This sequence comes from uncultured Chloroflexia bacterium, assembly GCA_963731975.1. Taxonomy (GTDB): domain Bacteria; phylum Chloroflexota; class Ktedonobacteria; order Ktedonobacterales; family Ktedonobacteraceae; genus CAVSXS01. The sequence goes on from CAVSXS010000001.1 coordinate 2,208,447, forward strand.
TAAACTGCGCCCGCGGCGGGCTGATCGACGAAGAGGCGCTGCTGAACGCACTGAACGAGAACCGGCTGGCGGGCGTCGCGCTGGATGTCTTCAGCCAGGAGCCTGTGCGCGACGACGCGATTCTCAAGCAGCTATTGGCGCACGAGCGCGTCATCGCCACCCCGCACCTGGGCGCTTCAACGGAAGAGGCACAAGTGGGCGTCGCTACCGATGTCGCCGAGCAGATCGTATCAGTACTGCGCGGCGGCTTCCCGCGCGCGGCGGTCAACGCGCCGCTGATCCTACCCGAAACGCTGCAATTCTTGGAGCCTTATATGCACCTGGTTGAACAAATGGGTCGCCTTTACACGCAATTGCAGCCTGGACCGCTCAGCAAGATCGAGCTATCGTGCAGCGGTGAAATTGCGAACTATGACCTGCGCCCATTGCAGGCTGCGCTCATCAAGGGGCTGCTCGAAATCGGTTTCGGACGCGCATGTCAACATGATTAACGCGCAACTGCTGGCAAAACAGCGAGGGCTGGAGATCGTCGAGCAGAAATCGACCGTCTCGTCGGCCTTCACCAACCTGGTGACGCTGCACGTACTGCACTCCAACGGCCACGTCTCGTCCTTCGCCGGAAAGCCTGGATCGGGGGATGAATACGTCGATGTGCTGGCAGGCACGGTCATGCATGGTGAGGCACGTGTCGTGCGCGTGGGCCGCTATTGGACGGAATTCGTGCCGGAGGGCTACATCCTATTCTGCCGCAACCCCGACCAGCCCGGCATGATCGGGCGCGTGGGCATGGTGCTGGGTAAGGCCAATGTCAATATACGCCATATGGATGTCGGGCCAATCGTGCGCACCCCACACAGGGACGCGCAGCGCTCGACCGACACGGCGCTGATGGTCATTTCGGTCGATGACCCGATTCCCGATTGGGCGCTGAACGAGATCGGCGGCACGGGAGCCATCTTCGGCCTGACCCTGGTCAAGCTGTAGAGCTATACTTCGAGCAGGTCTTCTCCGGAGACCTGCTCGCTTACGTCAGCCATGCCAGGCTCAGGCTGCTTCTGTTGCTTCTGCTGCCTCCACCAGCGAAGAAAGCCATATTTGAAGAAGAGGAACGCCGCCACTGCCAGCACAACTAGAAGGATGGTCGGCAGTGTGTAGAATTGGATGATGTACAGAGCCAATTTCCACTTGCGTCCCAGCACCCAGCCGACGGCAAGCATCGAGACACACCAGAGCAGCGAACCGCTCAGGGCAGCCAGGAAAAAGCGACGGAACGGCATGTGAGAGATGCCGGCGGGGAAGCACGCGAAAGGGCGAATGTAGGGCAAAATGCGCGAGAGAAAGATCATACGCACACCAGCATCCGCGATCCATTGCTGGGCAAATTTTACTTTACGTGAGTCGATTCGCAGCTTCGCTGTTAGCGCGAACAGCACCCGTTCACCTCCACGTAAACCGGCATAGTAGGCAATGCAGGCCCCGGTGATGCTGCCCAGAACCGCGCAGATCGCCAGTGCGAAGATATTGGCGCTGCCAAGCGAGGACAGCGCGCCTGCCAGCAACAGGACAGTGCTATTTAACAGCGGAATACCGCTGCTTTCCAGGAGTAAAAATGATGTCACCAGCACACAGAGAAGTAACGCGCTGCTATGGTCTACCAGGTGAACAAACCCGCTCAAGATCCTATCCTTCCAACAATACCAACATCCACGCTTACAACATCATCATATTCTATGAGTATCAATTCTCGCGTTCAATGTTCAGATACGAACGATGTTCATAGATAGTTACATGCTCAACCGGAAGGCACGCCTTGCGAAGATGCTGCTCTTTCTTTACTACATACGATCATTCCCATACTTTTTACCCGCTGGCGCGCCTGTACGCCTGGGTTATAATAGAAAAGCCGGGGCATTCCACGTAGATAGAGAGACGGCTAAGACACTGCTGGGATATCCGGCTCACTAGTGAGAAGAAAGAAATACTATGTCTATAACGCCCTCAAGCGCAGCAAACACGAAACGTCCATTTCGCCCAACGCGGGGCCAGGCTCGTTTCGGTTTTACGATTTTGTTCATCATCAATGTGCTGAATTACGCCGACCGCTATATTCTTCCAGCTATCCTGCCCAAAGTCGCCGATCCGAAGCAGGGCCTGGGCCTCTCGACCTTTCAGCAGGGTTTGCTCGGCTCCTCGTTCTTGCTGGTGTATGCCGTTGCTACGCTTCCTCTGGGGGTATGGGCGGATCGCAGCATGCGCAAGAATATCGTCGCGCTATGCGTCGGCATCTGGAGCGTCGCGACGACGCTGGCTGGCTTTACCCGCAACTTCGCACAATTGTTCAGCGTGCGCGCCGTGCTGGGTGTCGGTGAAGCTGGCTACGCGCCGGCATCCCTCTCGCTGCTTGGCGATTTTTTCCCAAGGGAGCAGCGCGGGCGCATCCTCTCCTACTGGTCATCTGGTACACTGCTGGGCGCGGCCATCGGCTTTACGATGGGTGGCTTTATCGCAGACTCGCTCGGCTGGCGCTATGCCTTCTTTCTCGTCGGCATTCCCGGCCTGGTTGCGGCGTTCCTCTCCTGGCGCATGGCGGAGCCGAAACGAGGAATGTTCGACGTCGTTGGTACGAGTGAGCTGGTCGAGGAAGGCGCCATAGAAACGGAAACGGGTGCAGCAGCCGAAGCTACGCACGGAAGCATAGGGAAAGATTTCTGGAAGTCGGTGAGGACCCTGCGCACCATACCGACGTATTGGGTGCTGGTGGGCGCGCTGGTTTTCAGCTTTTTCACCATCGGAGGCACCTCGTTCTGGCTGCCCTCCTACATCGTTAGAGCTTTTCAACTGAGTCTCACCAAGGCCGGGGTAATTTCAGGCATTGTACTGGTTACCAGTGGGCTGTTCGGAACCATCGTCGGAGGTTGGCTGGCGGATTACGCACAGCGCCGCCGCCCGGAAGGGCGGCTTTTGATTGCCACGCTAGGCTTCCTGATCGGCGCGCCGCTGGTGCTGCTGGCGCTGCTTATCTCTAATCTCACGCTCTTCATTGCGGTCTTCATCGTAGCAGGTATCTCGCTCAACTTTTGCACGGGACCGCTCAACGCCGTCATTCAGGACGTGATTTCGCCGGAGGTGCGAGCGACCGCGCTGGGCCTTTCCCTGCTGCTGGCGCACTTGCTGGGCGACGCTGCGGCCCCCACCGTCATTGGAGCCATCGCCAACAACGTCTCGCTGGGTACTGCCCTGACGCTGACCGCGCCAACCTTTCTGTTTCTGGCAGGGCTGGTGTGTCTCGTCGGCTTGAGAACCGTGAAGCGCGATATGGATCGCATGCAACAGCGACTGCACTCATATATCACTTCTCACGAGAACCACAACTAAGGCATGGTTCACGCTTGAGTGCTGCTCTGTACGCCTTTGCCATGCGAGTATTCGCGGTGATAGGATTGAGTTCAAACACGACGCGCTTGCCTAGACGCCCCGTTTCCTTAAATCCGGCTCGTTTGATGAAAGCGATTCCGTCGGGAGTTGTACTGGTGGCGCAGAACAATGTGACCGATATGTCCTGTTCTGCCAGGCCATACAGGAAGCGCAAGTAACCCCGTATCAGTCGCATTCCGTAGAGTTGCCGCGTCTGCTTATCGACATCCGGCGTTGTTGCCATGTCCATAATGATGCAGGTGACTGAACTTCCAGGCGTATACGCGAGAGCATCCTGGGTGAGAATTTCCCATCCTCTAATTTCTCCACGCATCCAGCGGGAGACCGTGTCCTTTTTGATTGGAAGCACGTGCATGAAAGCCACTAATCGCCCTTGATCTCGCACAATAAAATTGGTATCGGGATTTTTGTCTAACCAGGCCTCATAGGTCGGTAGATCAAACCTCGCACTGCTACTGAGCATGAGTGCGGCCAATTCGTACTCTTCATGGATATCGGCAGGTGTCGCCTTCATAAAGGCTATTCCCGGTTCCTCATCCTCATTCTGGTGCCTCAATCTCTCGATTTGATGCTTTGAATAGAAACCTTGCTTCTTCCCGGGCGGCGTCAGCCTCTTGATTTTTCCTGTCTCGATCAGATAATAGAAGGCTCCCACATTCATGCCCAGATAGTCCATTGCTTCTTTTGCTGTGAAATAATACCTCATGTGTTTCTCCCTGCATGGTGCCTTCTGCTTGAGAGTGCCAGGCTCTCAGCACCAGGCTTCAAAGAGGTAGTGCCATCCAGAAGCGATTTGTTACATACTTTTTCTGACCTGTTGTTTTTCCTGGAAATGATGAGGGAGCGAAAGAGGAATGCTAAGCGAGGTTAAGATGAAACGTAGCAAAACCTGGAAAGAGTGACATACATCCTACTGAATAAGCCATTTGTTGACAAGATTCAGGAAGTATCGATACACTTTTCTCAATTGAATGGCAAGCTGCGCATTCAAGGAAAGTGAGCAAGGCCAGGGACATCACCGGGAGGCGAGCAACGGATAATCGAGAGTCAGTCGCAACGACGACTTTTGCGCATGTGATTCAACAAGCGCGCCGTCATGACGAGGAGGCGCTGGTCGCCCTCTATCGGCGTGCCCTCCCCGTAATTTACCGCTATGTGATAGCGCGATTAGGCCGCCCAGACCTGGCGGAAGATGTCGTTTCCGAAGTTTTCCTGGAGATGGTCGAATCCATTGACCAGCTTCGCACCGAGCGTGAGGCAGGTTTTTATGCCTGGCTCCTGCAAATTGCGCAGGGCAAAATCTCCAGGGCTTTTCGCAATCTTACTCGAAACGAGAGAAGATTCACGCCCTTGCCAGGCTCCTTTAGCGTAGACCATGCCCCTATGGTGGAATTAATGGCAACTGACCTGGTGAGTAATCCCGCCGCGCTGTACGAGTGGCGGGAGACGCTCGAAGAAGTGGGGCTGGCGCTGGGCAATCTAAGCGAAGAGCAACAATTGATCGTAGTGGGACGTTTTCTGGCAGGTCAGAAGATCGAGGAACTGGCACAGGCACTGGGGAAACAGCCTGGAGCGATACGTGTCTCACAATTTCGCGCATTGAAGACGCTGGCGGTACATTTGAAACTGACGCCTGGCTCACGGAACCGGGGCAGAGGAGGGCGAACATGAACCCTGAAGAGTACCTGGATCGCTTGATCGAGAGCCGCGAACAAGGGAAGCTACACCCTCCTGTACTTAATGATGAAATCGCAGCTAGCCTGGCCGCGGCAGAGTCGCTTGTTCGGCTCCGGGAAATAGATATCCCGCCAGTATTTGCTGACTACATGGAGGCATCCATTCGCCTTCGCGCTCGCGCTCAACTCAACAAAACGGCTCGGTCGTCCCGATAACGCGTACCACGCGTGCTACGCCCACCACACAAACAGCTCAAGCTACACTCGCCAGGCGTTCCACAGCCACTCCGCGTCACCTGTCGAGTCGGGTCTGGATTGCCGCGCTCAGTATCGCAGCAGTGCTGATGCTCTCGTGCGTCGGCATATTGACAGCCGCCGCTCAGAGTCTGCCCGGCGATTCAATGTATAGCTTGAAACAAGCCGAATACCAGTTTACCCTTATTTTTTCCGGGGATCAACAAAACCGCACCAGCAGCGAGATCGATCAACTACACGATGTGCTTAACGACCTCAGGATGGTCGTCGACGATGGACGTCACGACGACGCAATTCAACTGGCGCTCGCTGCTGTCATCGCCAAAACAAGCGACAGTCGTAAAGCAGTTGCAGCCCTCCCCGCAGGTACTGAGCGCCAGCAGGCGCAACAAGAACTCAGTAGTGGGCTTGGAGAGGAAGATCAGGCATTGCGCCAACTGCTGAACCAGGTGGATTGGCCGATGCAGCTTGCCTTCACTCAGCAACTCGGAGTGCTGGGTGATGCAGTGCCGACGGCCACACATATCGTGGCACTCATGCAGGCTAACGGGACGGTCCTGATTACCCTGACAGGCACACATTTTGCGCCAGGTGCCGAGTTGATGATCAATGGGCGGCCGGGAGGAGTAATAAGCAAGATTACCCCGGTGCAGTTAGTTGCGGTCATCAGCAAAGCGGCGTGGAATGCTGACACGCAGGCATTTGGGATTCGCAACCCTGACGGGACCGCCGCGCAGATCGCTCTGGAAAAAATCGATCACGACACGGACGATTGGGGCAACAATAATGGCAAGTATGGCGTCCCGGGTTCTAAGTCTGACGACGACAACGGTTCCGATGACTGATCGAGAAGCGCGGAGAGTGGAAGAATCGAAGGGGAAAAAGAGCGGGTTACGGGATTCGAACCCGTGGTCTCAACTTTGGGAAAGTCGCATGTTGCCACTACACCAAACCCGCCGATTGTCGTTGCTGACACTGCGGATTATAGCCAATGGCCGTTGAAAAGTCAAGCTTTTTTGGGCAGTCCGGCAGGACAAGCGTTGCTGCGAAGAATCGTCATATATGATATGATGTGAGTATGAAATATATGTCTTCCCTGTGCTCCGTTGAATATGCCCAATATTTTCGCGCATCATCACCACGCAGCACATATGACCGGAGGATGCTATGAGTATCTTTTCGAGGATCGCAAATCTCTTTCGCATAAAGGCCAATTCCGCGCTAGATAAAGTTGAAGACCCCGGGCAGGTGATGGATTATTCCTACAGCAAGCAGGTGGAGCAGTTGCAACAATTGCGCCATTCGATTGCCGATGTGGTGACGAACGAGAAACGCCTGGAGATGCAGCAATCGCAACTGCTGGATAAAGTCAACCGGCTGGACGGACAGGCGATGCAGGCATTGCAAGCCAATCGGGAAGACCTGGCGCGCATGGCTTTGCAGCGCAAAGAGACTCTGGTGACGCAGATTAATGGCTATGAGCAGCAGATCGCCCAACTACGCGCACAGGAAGAGAAGCTCCTCTCGATGGAGAAGACAGTAACGTCGCGCGTCGAGGCGTTCCGCACGCAAAAAGAAATGGTCAAGGCCCAGTATAGCGCGGCTCAGGCCCAGGTGAAAATCAACGAAGCCGTTACCGGCATTTCGCAGGAGATGTCCGAAATGAACCTGGCGATGCAGCGCGCTCAGGACAAAGTGCTGACGATGCAGGCACGCGCGAACGCGATGGAATCGCTCATAGAGCAAGGTGCGCTCGGCGATCAGGGCCTGCTGGGCGCGGAAGCAGGCGATCCGCTTGAGCGCGAACTTCACCAGATCTCTTCGCAGCAAAATGTCGAGGCGCAGCTTCAAGCCATGAAACAACAAATGCAACTCGGCAGCCCGGATGCCCCACAGCGACAACTCCCTCCGAGCACGCTGTAATCAACAGTCGTTATCCAGGACGATCCTCGCGGTCGCTCTGGTGATTGCTGCTCCGCGATCGTGCCATTACTTCTTCTTGTCTCGCTCTTTTTTGGCTTTGTAAAAAGACTTGGGTCTGGGATGTCGTTCAGTATCGACGTAAGCGGCGGGAGCGGCATCTTCTCGCGCGCTCACCTCGGCTTCGTCTCGCTCGCTCAACAGTTCTTGCAGATCATTATACACATTATAGTTGTCGATCACTTCGGGCATGCGGAGCATATGGCGCAGGACTTGTATTTGCGTAATACTGGTTTTGTCGCTTCTGGCAGGCTCGGCCTTGCGTAAGAGCATTTCAACCAGGTCCATACTATCATCGTGCGCACCGATTCCTTCCAGGCGTTCACGCACCACCAACAATTGTTCGTAGAGATTCATAAAGCTCTCCTTCCAGGTTTGGGCAATCATGCCCTTGCGCTATGGTAACATAGCGCACCCAACCCGTCAAATGCACCCCTTACCTTTCATTCTCTTTGTACAAGGGAAGCGCCACGAAAAAGGTACATCCTTCGCCCGCTACGCCTGTGCTCTCCAACCAGATAAACCCACCCATCGCTTCGATAAGCTGGCGGCAGAGATACAAACCCAGGCCAGCACCGCGCTGAGTGCTGTTGATAGCCGTTTGCAGCCGCGCAAACTTGTCGAAAACACGCTGCTGATCTTCGGCGGGGATGCCAGACCCCCAATCCCGAACAGCGAGGACACAAAACTGCCCCGTCGCGGGGATGGGAAGACGACCGAAAGAAGGCATGGCAAAGCGCTCGTTCAAAGCTCGCCAACTCAGGTGCGAAGATCGAATCTCCACATCAGAACTCGCCGGAGTGTATTTCAGCGCGTTTCCTACAAGGTTGAGCAATACCTGGCGCAGGCGCAACTCATCGACCCACACGATATCCTCGGATACATAAATTCTGACAACTCGCTTCTCACGTTCGATCATTGGCTCTAGAATTTCGAGGATGGACTGAATGGATTGGCGAACATGCGTCGGACCAGGCTTGAGCGCCACATGCTCCTGATCGATACGGCTGGTATCCATCACATTGCCGAGCAAAAGCACCAGTTCGTCGCAAGCTCGACGAGCATTTTGGAGAAAACGCTTCTTTGTGGCCTCGTCAAGAGTTTCGTGATAGGTACTCAGGAGTTCAAGGTAGCCTTGAATGGCCGTAAGGGGCGTGCGTAACTCATGAGCAGCAGTCATCAGAAATTGATTTTTCACACGCTCGGATTCCTGCGCTTGCTCGAGCGCATAACGCAAGTCGCCATACAATCTCGCGCCTTCGATCGCCACTGCCGCCTGATTTGCGAAGAGTTCAAACAGCGCCATAATCTCGATCGTTGGGCGTAAACCGTCCAGGGGTGAGTCTGGCGTCAGCAATCCCAACAGTGTGTTTTCGCTACTGATTAGCGGCACGACGAGTAAATCCTCATTGATCCATGTCCCATCAGGCGTCGAATGCGGGGGGCGAGAGGCGACGGGAGCAAAGGCATCCTGCTTTTCATCAATCACGACAAAGTAGCTGGCGAACTCCTTATCTTGCCAGATAGCAGCATCAGCGGGAATAAAATAGGAATCGCTGATCCGATAGAATTCATCAATCAGCATAGCGGAGATTGGATTGGGAAGAGGATGCTCGTGTAAATAAGCTATCTCGCCCGCGTTCAAGCCCGATGTAGCGCGCACACGGAAAAAGCCATGCCCATCAGTGAGATAGAGTACGGAATAGCGAAAACGAAGCGCCCTGCACGCGGCGTCTGCGATGTCTTCAAGCAGCGAGTCAACGTCCACCTGCAAGCGTAACGCTGAACCTACCGCCATAATGTATTGCAAAACGTCACGTAATTGATCTGGATGAGTTTCCAGTTGCCTGGTCAAGTTGCGCGAAATATGTTGATAGGTATCCCAGGGACCATCAAAAAGACCCATGCCCATTTCCTCACTGGCAATCATCATCCTAAAAAGGACTTCTCTTAAATACATCGGCAATTATAGCACAGGTATTGATGGGATAATAGAGGTGTCGAGAAGCAATAAAATCAATGGAAAGAGTTTATTCCCAGGCCCCCGTCGCGGTCAGCCAATCCAGAACAATTTCCGACATATGCGAAAGGCCGCCTTGACGTTGAGAGCACTGAGGAAGCGTATGCAGGACAGTCGCGCCATATTCTTTGGAAAGCACCCGGCGGTCGAAGAGAACCACGGCATTGCGCCTGGTGTCGCTCCATGCCAGCCGATTGAGGGCGCGGCGCACGCGCAGCGAAGCTATCGGCACAGTTACCTGGTGAAGCTGGTCGGAATAGTGTTCCACGCGTGCGGCAAAGGGAGGGTCGTTAAGGACGGGCATGGGCAAACGCGCAACCATAACACAGGCAGGCGCGCGTGTGACCTCGTCGATGCCATCCCAGAACGTTCCCGTTCCCAGCAGGACAACGCGCTCCTGGTCGCGGAATATTTGCCAGAGCTGGCGCGGGGAGCCATCAATGCCGTGTCCAAGCGCGAGGATGCCTTTCGCCTCCAACACTGGCTTCACGGCGGCATACGAGCTGCGCAAAGCGGCATACGAGGTGAATAGCACTACGAGCTGCCCATCCAACGTGGTCGCCAGGTGGGTAATGGCTTCATCCAGATGGCGTTGGTATTGCGGGGTATTGGGTTCCGGCACATCGTTCGGCATGTACAAAAGCGTTTGCTGCTGGTACTCCGTAACAACTGAGATAGCCGGACAACTATCAGCATCGAGGCCGTATCGACCGCGATAATAGGAAAAGTTGTGATCAACGGACAGGGCAACGCCTGCCAGCACAGCTCCTACGCCGGGAGGCAGGAGCAATTCTTTAATGAAGGAGGCGGTTCGTGGATTTTGGGCATGAAGAACCGGTGCGATCTCCGCGACAGGCGCTGCCTGTGATGAGGAAGCCGCATTGAGATCGGACGAGCGACCCTGAGCAAAGGTGGACGGAGGTGGTGGGAGGCGAAGCCAGTAGACCACAGCATCTTCCTGCCCCTGCGGCGAGTCATTGCCAATGGCCAGCGCTCTCTCGCCCAGCTTCTTCTGCTTGAGTAGCCTTCTCGCCAGTTCCGCCATTTCCCAGGCGACCGACTCTTCTTCGCCACTTCCTGGATCGAGCCGGTGCCGGCTCCGGCGATTTGCCAGGATAGTTTTCTGTGCCTCGTCCAGCACACCGATAACCGTCTTCAAGCGCTGCGACGCCTGCTGCCAGGCGTGCTCGACCTCCATCCAGCTCGACAGATTACGCATCTGCGCCGTTAAACGCAGCGGCTGATCGACGCGGTCGTTATTTCGCCCTCCATAGCCACGTGAGGCGTTCTCCTGCTTGCTGCCCTTATCACGCACGCCGCCGCCGTTCGCGCCCTCTTGCAAGAGCAGCCCCAACGCTTTGAACAGCCCATCCACGGCCGTATGTGCATGGCGCAATGTTTGGAACCAGGCGAGCATACGCAGAATCCAGCGCGGACTTCTCTACGGTTGGAGATGTTGCAAGGCCTCCAGGGCCATGTTCGCTGAGAGAAGGCGCGGCCAGCGCCAGTAGCCCTTGATAGCGGCCATCAGGTAGCTCGGTTCCGATTGTATGCAAGAGTGCATTTAAGCGGGCATAATCAAGTTCAGAGTTACTCCAACGGGCGCACTCTTCTTCGAGCAGGTCGGCATCCAGGATAAGCCGGTTGGTGATCTCTTTCAGCAGGCTGCGCGGCGAGTTCAGATCGTCCAGAAGGCCAGCATGGGTCGTGACAATGATGCTCGCTTGCTTAACGCGCTCTTCGGCGCGGCTGGAGAAACAGTAGCCATTTTTGCGATACAGGCAGCGTTCGCCAGGAGTTTCAGCGCGCCCATCGGCCAGGGTAACATGCTCAGCGCCCGATGAAATGCGCTCCCACGAGGTGATTTCCTGGGGCAGCAGCGTGAGTTCGCTACGCTCGCCGGTCTGCGTCTGCTGCGCCCAGATGGCCAGCTTCGCCAGGCCGCGCGCCTGTTCTGCCGTAAGCTCGCCGCTGGTGCGACGCAAGGCAGGGCCAAACCAGCGGTGCAGGCAAAGATAGCCCTCTCGCTCGGCGAGATAAGCAACCGGCAGGGTCGTTTTTATCAACGCCAGCATGCGAGGCAGAACATGCTCCATCATGCGTCGCGCCCCCTGTGCAGTCGAAGTGGCAATCACCAGGCGTGATCGCTGTACAGCGTCCCCTCCGTGAGCATTCGACAGCCACTCCAGGGCAGGCAGAAGCGCGGGCGTATAGTCATTGGCTCCCACTGTCACTTCGAGCAGCAGAGCCGTATGCTCATTCAAGGCCTTCTGAATGGCACTGTAGGCTGTCTGATAGCCCGCGTGTCGTGGGGTGGTGTGGCTGTCATCTGGCGTGCTCAGCAATTCCTGCTTCATCTCTTGCTCAAAAGGTCGAGGTGAATCTGCCGATACCACCGCTTCAGGGATGACCTCGACCAGCGTTTGCAGTGTGTCCACCATCGGAGGTGTATCAAATTCAAGTTGCGCGAGTGGAAGAGCAGCGCTATTGTCGGCAGAATGCTCAGGAGCTACAGCCAGGTCGCTGCCTGATGCGGTGGTGATTGCAACAGCCGGAGCGACCTGGCGCGCGACGGCGAAAGAGAAGATACGCGGGTCCATGCCAAGCTGAGCGGCAAAACGGTCGCCCAGGCTCCCCCGCAAAGAGCTTTGCTGCAAGCCGTCCTGCTCCTTGCGCTCGTGCCACTCGTGTTTGAAGAAGCTGAGCAAAGGCCAGGTACGAGGTGCATCGAGGTGAGCCAGGTCTTTGAGGATAGGGGTATCCACCGCCTGGAGCAAGCGGTGTAAAGCAAGAAATACCTCCATCGCCAGCACCGTATCGACCATCGCGCGATGCCGACCGGGCGCGACAGGCACGCCGAGCGCCTGGGCAACCTGTCCCAGGCCATAGTTCGGCTGCGAAGGCAACAGCACCGTCGCCAGCTCGAAAGTATCGATCAGTGGATTCGTGCGTACAAGGCCGCGCCGCCTCAGAAAACCGGCATCGAAGGGGATACTATGGCCGACGATGGGATACTCTCCTAAAAATTGTTGCAGCTTTCCCGCGATAGAGTCGAAAGTGGGGGCATTGGCAACGCTCTGAGGGGTAATACCGGTCAATCGCTGTACGCGAAAAGGAATAGGTCGGCCAGGAGCGACCAGGGTTTCCATGGTATCCAGAATGGTCGCGCCCCGAAATTTGATGGCCGCGACCTCCAGGATAACATCTTGCTCAGCATGTAATCCCGTTGTTTCGAGGTCGAGTGCGACACGAATGGGGGGCTGCTTTACCATACAGGTTTCTGTTCCTTGCGTTTTTTATGAGAGTCAACTACGAGTGTCTTCTCTTCCTGGCCTTTAAACTTTATCGTTGGCCTGCTGATCGGGCCAGGCTTCAAGTAGCAGACGAGCCTGCTGTGCAGCGCGTCCGCGGTGACTGATTCGATGCTTCTGCTCCGGTGGTAACTCCGCCGTCGTTTTTCCAGACGTGGGGAGCTGGAAAATCGGATCGTAGCCAAATCCATGCACACCGCGAGGCTGTTCAGCGATTTCACCCTCGACGACGCCTTCAACCACGCAAAAATATCCTGATGGCTCGGCAAGCGCGATAGCACAGCGGAAGCGGGCGCTGCGCTGAGCGCCAGTCAACCCGCTCAACTGCTCAAGAATGATCCGGAAACGCTCTTCGTATGGTGTATCGCTTCCGGCGAACCGTGCAGAATAAACGCCTGGCGCGCCACTGAGCGCGTCTATTTCCAGACCAGAGTCATCAGCCAGGCTAAGTAGCCCTGTTGCCTGCGCATACGCCACGGCTTTGATCGTCGCATTCTCGACGAAGGTCTCTCCCGTCTCCTCTACATCCATATCGAGATGCACATCGCTCAACGAGAGCAATCGAAAAGGGAGATCGGCAAAGATCGCACGATACTCCTCCACCTTATGGCGATTGGTAGTCGCCAACAACAACTCGCGCATACATTCTTTCTAAATACACCGCCGGTCAAGCGCCCAGGTTGGCTTAGCCCGCCCCTGACAGGGCAAACAGTAAATGAAGAGGGAAAAACCCACATTAGACGGCATTCATTTTACCATAACCCACATAATGTTGTCGAGTTTTTTAGAAAAAATGGAAGGATAGGACTTTTGGCGTAACTTATACTTTTCTGACTCGTTTTGGTTCATTTTGACGTATTATTTAGTACAGAGATGTTGAGAACATTCAAGCCTCTAATTCTGTAACCTTCTACGTCTATAGTAATACACAATTGCTCATTATACACGATCCTATTCCACTACGGTGAAAGGATTTGACAAATGCAAGCAGAGGTCATCGGCAACGGTCCAGATAGCGGGAGCCCTCAACAGAAGGCCGCCTGGAATGTCAGGCATACGCTGCATCAGCGTTACCTGGATATCTTCACGTGGCTAACTCCCCTGCTATGGGCAAAAGATCGCCAACTCTACCTGCACTCGCGGCGCGTGCTCTCTCTCACCATTGGTTTAGCACGCATACTCGACCTTTCGGACGAAGAGGTTCTTATGATCGCGCTGGCGTCTTTCTTCCATGACACTGGGAAACTGGCCATCGATGATGCCATTCTTACTAAACCAACTGCCCTCACAGGCGAGGAATATCAGATTATCCAGCAGCATCCGTCGCATGGCGTCAATATGCTGAGCCACTACCCCTCGATGGAGCCTGCGCTCCCACTGATCTATCACCATCACGAACGCTGGGACGGCAAAGGATATCCGACGGGGCTGGCGGGAGAGGCTATTCCACTTGGGGCGCGCATCATCGCCATTACCGATGCGTTCGACGCTATGACCTCCAATCGCATCTACCAGGCGCGACGCACACCAGGCGAAGCGATGGAGGAGCTTCTACGCTTCTCTGGGACGCAATTTGAAGAGCGCCTCGTCAAGCTTTTCGCCGTCAGCATCGGCCTCTCCGCTCTCACACTCGCGGAAGTCTAAGCCCTGGCTTTCCCACATCCTGCAAGCGAAAAATGCTTGACACACGCACGCGCAATCAGTATAATGAGGCACGTCAGCAATGACTTCAGCCGGTGTAGCTCAGTGGTAGAGCAATGGTTTCGTAAAGCATGGGTCGCGGGTTCGAGTCCCATCACCGGCTCTTTTTATTCCTCAGAATCAATTCCACATTTGCCCCAACACTCTCGACAGGGAACTCTCACTTGCAATACTGTACTCTTCTGAGTTACACTTAATGCGAAAGGAGTACATATGCGTCAAGCCATATCGCGTGGCCCAGGGTGGTTCCCTGTGGCAGTGCAGGCAATGGTGGTGCTTGCCGAATCAAATGAGTCCTGTTCCAGCAGCTCCCTGGCCCAGGAACTGAAGGCGCATGCCGTCTTCCTGCGACGTGTGCTAGCGCAGCTGGTGCGCGCCAATCTGATCCAGGCACGTGAAGGACGTGAAGGCGGCTATCGCCTTGCCCGCCCAGCAGAGAGCATAACGCTCGGCGAAATTTATCGTGCAGTCAACGTGGTAGAACCGGCGGAGTGTGTAACTGAAACTGGCGGTGTGAGCACAGGTGTGAACATACAGGTGCAACTCGTTCTGGATGAGATGCGAGCAGAAGCCGAACAACGCTTGCTCGAAATCCTCGACCGTTCCACGCTGGCCTCCGTCCTTGAGCGCGTCATCGCTTCTGGCAGTCCTTCATAATTCCAGAATCTGTTCATCAAATCCAGAACTGTACTTGACATGCTTACAGTTATTGGATATACTGTAATTGATAAAATTGCAGTCATCTGGAACCCAATCACAACTGCAAGCATTTCGAGACAAGTATTTGGAAAGGAATCATATAGATGGCGATCTCACTGAGTGTTGGATTACTTCTTCTTCGCCTGGTAGCCGGGCTAACGCTCTTTATACATGGAACGCAAAAGCTCTTTGGCTGGTTCAGTGGCCCTGGTCTTGCCAGGTTGAGGCAGGGGTTCGAAAAGCAGGGGTTTAAGCCAGCGTTGCTGTGGGCCAGCCTGGTGATCCTGGGAGAAGTGGGTGGGGGACTTTCACTCGCCCTGGGCTTTTTGACACCACTGGGCGCAGCAGGAATCTTCGGGACGATGTTCATGGCGACATTCAAGAGCCACTGGAAAAACGGCTTCATCGTGAGCAAGGGCGGCTACGAGTACACCCTGATGTTGATGACCGTCAGCACCGCTCTGGGCATCATCGGTCCTGGAAACTATTCGCTGGATGCCCTCTTTGGACTTGCTCTCCCGGAAGTGCTGCTATTCGTCGTACTGGCCGCCGCCAGCGTGATTGTCGATATCGTCGGGATTCGCATCAGCCGCCCGGCTGCTGCACTGGCGCAAACCGGCGTCAAATCCACTACTTCCTAATCGGATTTCAGCAACGCCTTCTGAAACATGGAGAGATGGATCAAGTTGGTGACACAACGTTTGCCCAGACCTGGCGCGCCCTGAAATTCGGATCGTTCTGGACGGTGCTTTCCCGATCAAAGAGCATCGTCGCCCTTTGCTCCAGGTCATATCTCGGCCAGATGGGAAGTTCCGGGATCGAAGGATCACCGTGATGGGCAAAAGCGATCCAGGCTCGTTGCATGTGCTGAGCCAGTTGCACCCTTTCAGGAGCATTGCCTGTCATTTGTTGGATGGTCGGATTCTCCGCAAGATTCCAGACAAAAATCCGATCCAGGGTATGGGCTGCTCCTCCAAACAGCGGGGAGTGCCAGTCAAACCGATATATCCAGACTGGCGCTCCCTGGTGGATCTGAGCTTCCGCGAGCTGGATCGCCGGGAAAGTAAATTGGTCAAAGGTCAGCAGAGAAAGAAGTCTTTTCAGGAGAGGCTGTCCGTCCGATTGATCTCCCAGGTAGAAAGGAGCTACACTTGGCCAGGCAGCACCAACTTGCTGCTTGCAACGTTGGATAAGTGTCTCGTCGTTTGCCTCTCGCCAGGTTGGATCAGCGAAGGGATAGAAGAGACATTCATCTTTCGTCGTCCCAACGATCATCGGAATGTGTTTCGCCACGCCGCTTGCTATGGCTTGCAAAGGGGGATGAGGCAGAACGACCCCATCAATCACCGGGGCAAAATGAATCATATCACCCGCTCCAGTAGTTCCTTGCCAATCGGGAAGAGCGGAGGCTGCCTCCACCAGTCGTTCTGCCGAGATCTGCTCCAAGGAGGAAAGGGCTTCTGGTCTCACATCCAGGATCTTGAGAAAGGCGCGTGCAAGTGTTGTCGCCTCAGTACTACTCCTGATCGGGCCAACGGTGCCACTTGACAGGATCGCCTGCTGGAATAGACCCTGTGCGGCAGGAAGCGCCAGCAAGGTTCCGATGCTCATGGCTCCTGCCGATTCGCCAAAAACCGTCACGCGGTGCGGGTCACCACCAAATGCTGCGATATTGTCCTGGACCCACTGTAAGGCTGCCACCTGATCCAGGATACCGCAATTGCCAGAGGCGGCATACGCTTTGTCACCAAGCTCAGCGAGATGCAGGAAGCCGAACGATCCCAAACGGTAGTTGAGCGTTGCCACCACCACATCTCCCAACATGGCCAGGGATGTTCCATCATGCAAACGGCCAGAGCCAATCAGCCAGCCTCCGCCGTGAATCCAGACGAGAACCGGACGCAACTTCTCGTCGGCTCCCGGAGACCAGATATTGAGCGTGAGACAGTCTTCACTCATCGAAAGGCGACGGAGCAGTTCCGCTGGCATACTCGGCGGCTGCATAGCCATTGGTCCAAATTGCGTTGTCTGACGAACATCGGGCCATGCTTCTGGAGGCTGTGGTGGACGAAAGCGTCGAGCACCCAACGGCGGCTGCGCATACGGAATCCCTTTCCAGCTCGAAATGGCATCCTCCTGGATTCCCTGCACCATTCCATAGGATGTTTGAACCAGCGTTCTGGGCATCATCTCTTCCCTTTCCGGCTTCTGTTTGTGATCAGAGGGACATTCGTGTGAAACATCCCTTCTCCATTACAACTCTTCCTGCTGTTCCAGATCAGATGGAGCCACTGGTCGATCCATTACCAGCAGTTGCTTGATCACGTCGCGTGTCTTCTCCAGTGATGCACCCGCCTGGCGTAAAACCTGACCACCAAGACCTTCTTCTTCACGCAGCAGACCCAGCAGCAGATGCTCGGTTCCCAGATAGTGATGATCGAGACCACGCGCCTCCTGGACGGCCAACTCGATCCCTGCTTTCCCTTGCGCTGTGACTCCAATCATCCCCTCGACAACTGGATGATCGTGTTCCTCTGGGTGGAGGGTTTCGATCTGCTTGCGTATGCCGTTCTCCTGCACCTGGAGCTGAGCCAGTGCCTTGACCGCAATCCCCTCACCCTCGCTCATGAGCGCCAGCAACAGATGCTCGGTGCCAACGCCGCTGTGATTATATCGACGCGCTTCCTCGCTTGCCAGCGCAAAGACGTTGCGTGCCTGGTTAGTAAACTTATCTCCAGGCTGGTTTTTTGACCGGATGTCTACCGCCACCCGTTGACTCTCAAGGAATTTCTCCAGATCTACTTCGGCGAAGCGATATTCGCCAGCAATCCGATAGGCGGTCAATTCCCCCCGTCCGATCAGCCGCCTGACGGTCACCGGGTCGATCCGCAACAATTCTGCGACTTCTTCTGTCGTTAACAAACGTTCCACAGATATCTCCTTCATCATCCAAATAAATAAACCAGATTTAAAATAATTATAGATCACTTTGAAGTAATATACAATCATTGAAAATACCTGGATGTTTTTTAACGTTATTCGATGTTCCAGACAAGAGGGAAAGAGGAATCCTGAGTCCTGGTCCTTACATTTACAACTGTAGGACTACTGAAAGAGGGGGCATGATTCCTGGAACTGCTTTACCAATTGTTCGACATGCAGGATAGGAACGTGCATGAGAGGTGGCACAGACAGGTTGAAGGTCAGGATTCGATGGTTCAAGCCGCGTAGCTGCTCGTCATAATGCTGGATGGCCCTCGTCACGGCGTTGTTATAGGCGCGTTTCTCGCTATCGAAAGGCGGCACAGCGCGTGCGCGCAAGCGTTTGCCGCGTGCGCGCAGGCGATCGAGTTTCTGCTCTAGTCGGATACGTTCGCGTCGAATCTCTTTCAGCAGCTCGATTTCAGGTGGGGCATAACCACTCTGCTTCAGCATGCGATATCCGGCAGATTTGTCGCCAGCATACGGGTTTTCATCGTCCAGGTTGAGGGGTTTGCCAGTTCCAGGCAGATTGTCGAACTCTCCACGCTCAACCGCTTCATGTACAATCTCTTCGATATAGTCGTGGAAGCGTTTCCCGTGAAAGCGCGAGGCTTTCAGAGGCGCCTCGTGTTCTTCCAGCTCTGCCTCGTTACCTGTTTCTGCCGGGGTACGCCAATCTTTGTACTGCATAGGACTTCTAATTTTCAGGTAGATAGTTTTCTGACCATTCAGAAAGAGATGTTCCATCAGTAATTATAGTCCTGTAGATGGCCTGCCGTGCAACCTCGTAGACCATCTCAAGTGTCAGGTCGCGTTCGAGGGCGATGCGACGGCAATCCTCGAATTCCGGTGCGGCGCTGATAACGCGCCCTTCCAGCAACTTGACCTTGACGGCGATGCTGCCAAAGGGGGTATCGACGCGCCGGTGCTCGCGACTGGCCTTGCGCCGCTGTACCTGCTGCACGCGCACGCCCAGGGTGCTGCTCTCGGCCAGGATCAGAGCAGCCATCGCCTCACCTTCCTCGACAGAGCAGATAACGGTGAGCTGCACTGCCGGGCGATTCTTCTTCATCGTGATGGGTGTGTAGCTGACGTCCAGCGCGCCAGCCGTGAAGAGACGTTCCATCAAGCCGCCCAGCAACTCGCCGGTCATCGAATCGATATTGGTCTCGATCACCGTCACATGGTCAGCGTCAGGAAGCGCTGCGTCCTGACCCGCGAGGGCAGTACCCAGGCAGGCGCGCAGGCAGTTCGGCCAGGGAAAGTTTTTCTGTCCGAAGCCATACCCTACTTTTTCGATACGCAACGCTGGTGTTTCAAAGCGAGCCAGGGTAGCAAGAATGGCCGCGCCGGTGGGCGTGACCATTTCGCCTTCAGCGGAGCAAGCTCGCCAGGGCGCGGCAACACGGCGCAAGATCTCCAGCGTGGCGGGCGCTGGCACGGGCAGCAAACCATGTGCAGTCTTGACGTGCCCGCTGCTCAACGGCAAGGAAGATGCATAAAGGGCCTCGATGCCAAGCGTTTCGAGTGCCAGTACCGCCCCCGTGATATCGATGATAGCATCAACCGCTCCAACCTCGTGAAAGTGAATAGCCTCGGGAGTAGTGCCATGAACGACCGCTTCAGCCTCGGCCAGGCAGCGAAACACGGCCATCACACGCTCTTTGACACGCTCAGAGAGTGCGGACGCCTCGATCAAAGCGGCGATATCTGAGAGATGGCGCGTCGGCTGGTCTTGTCCGGCAAGCTGCACGCTGAAACGCGAGCCGTGTATGCCCTTATCATGAAACGGCTGAAGCGTCAGTTCATAGCCGATAATCGGCATAGTCGAGAGCGCCTGGCGCAGCGTATCCAGCGCAAAACCGGCATCAAGCATAGCACCTAAAAACATATCGCCGCTGATACCGGAGGAGCAATCGAGATACGCGACAAGCTGTTGCATAGCGGCTCTATTTCCCGCTCTTATGGAACACCATCGCGTTGCGATAGATATCGACGTAGCGCACAGCGGAAGCGTGCCAGGAATGATCCGCCGCCATGTCGCGCTGTTGCAGCGTGCGCCAGATATCCTTGAAACGGAAGAGTTCCAGGGCGCGCACGATGGCCGCAAACAACTCCCAGGGATCGTAGTTGTTGAAGGCGAAACCGTTGCCCTGGCCACTGCGCGGATCGTACTCCTGCACGGTATCAGCCAGCCCGCCGACGCTGCGCACGATGGGGACGCTGCCGTAGCGCATGGCGATCAACTGGCTCAGCCCGCACGGCTCAAAGCGCGATGGCATCAGGAACATATCGCTGCCAGAATAAATCCACTGCGCCAGCTCGGTATTGAAGGTCAGGAAAATCGCTACCTGTTCGGGATAGCGTGCGGCCATATTCTGGAACATCTCGTGATAGTGCTGATCGCCGATGCCCAGCACGACCAATTGGATGCCCTGCGATAGCAGAGGCTGCGAGATTTGCGCGAGCAAGTCGAAGCCCTTCTGGTCCGCCAGGCGCGAAATCATGCCGATGAGCGGCACGTCCGGTTTGACCGGAAGATGCGCTCGTTCCTGCAACGCCTGTTTATTCTCAGCGCGAGTTTCCAGGGAAGCCGCATCGAAGGTAGAGCGAATGTAGCGGTCGGTGGCGGGGTTCAACTCCTGGTAATCGATGCCGTTGAGAACGCCGTACAGGTTATCGCGGCGGGTACGCAGCAGGGGATCGAGCTTTTCGCCAAAGGTGGGAGTCAGGATTTCCTGCGCGTATCGCTCGCTAACGGTTGTGACGGCATCGGCGAAGAGGATGCCGCGTCCCATAATATCGACGACATTGGCAAGCTCGACGATTTGCGGATACAAAAAGCCGCCTGTAGCGACGCCGGCCACCTCCAGGATGCGATAACCGAAGATGCCCTGGTACGCAAGATTATGAATTGTGTAGACCGTGGCAGTATCGGCGAAGAACGGGTCTTCGTGGTAAATGGTATGCATCCAGTTCGGGATAATACCTGTCTGCCAGTCATTGCAGTGAATGATATCAGGAGACCAGTCGATCAGCCGCAGTGTTTCGAGCGCGGCTCGGCAAAAGAGGATGAAACGCTCGCCATCGTCGGTATAGCCGTAGATATTCTCGCGGTCGAAGTAGCGGGGCGCATCAACCATATAGACGGGAATATCGTCTCCGATGCTGCCGCGCAGGATGCGCACCTGTTCCTCGTAATGCGCCATCTTCACCGTCACCCCGTCAAGTTCGGGCGAGAGGTGAAAGCGTTCGGGGTCAACCTGCCCATAGCGTGGCATCATCAGCCGCACATCGTGGCCGAGGTCTTGCAGCGCCTTCGGCAGCGCGCCGACAACATCGGCCAACCCTCCCACTTTCGCAAAGGGCACGATTTCAGCCGCCAGGATCAAAATGCGTAGAGGTCGCTCGTATTCCATTTCTATCTCTCTATCCCCAGGGGCGCAGACCTGCGTGCGCCAGACACTTTTCTCCATTATAGCACGCCTGGGGAGAGGATTTATGTCGCTCAATTCAACTACACTTTGTAACGGTTGCGCGTCAGGTAGTAGAATTGGAGGCCGGCAAGCAGGCCGATCACGACCACCACCACCACGGCGTTGATTGTGCCGGGAGGCCCGACGATCAGACCGCCGCCAGGAGTGAACGGGATGTTCGGCTCCGTCTCGTTGGTGAAGACCGGCAACGAGAAGAAGGCGAAGGCGGCGATGTAGATGAACAGGCAGGTGCCTAGCACCAGCCACATCCCGACGCAGCCCAGGTTTTTCTCGCCTACAACGGCGAATTCTCGGCGCGCCACACTTGTCCAGATGGCAGCCAATGTGAGCCCGCCGCCGCACAGCAGAGCGGCGATCAGCACTTCGTCAGGATTAGTGTGCATCAGCAGAGTTGCAAGCGAGAGTACCGTCGTAATCGTGACAGAAGTGATGACGACCAGGTTGCGGCGGGTTTTCCAGAATGCTATGGCGGCAAACAACAGTGTAAAGAAGGTGATATCCACGACGGCGGCAATGATATAGCCCGCTTGCGCCGAAAAAGCGCAGCTTGACGGGATGGCTGAAGGCTTGCCGCAGAGGGTGAGATAGCTGCCCAGACCGAGAAACGTCCAGCTATGCATCCAGGCAATCAATGGATACATCACGAACCAGGCCAGCAAGAAGATCGCGCCGAACTGCGCAAGATTGATGCCGACCACGTAGAGGCCGGACATGGTGCGCTTGCGCACAGGGCGCATGAGATAGTGCAGGCGCAGGGCAAAAGCACCCAGCGTGCAGAGAAGAGCAATCGCCAGGAACGTATCGAAGATCAGGCGCACGATAAACAGGCCGGTAATCGGGCCAGGGCAACCAGCCGCCGCGTTAATGGCAACCGGGCACTGCGGATAGATGTGGGCAGCCAGCGCGGAATCGCTAACAAATGTATAGAAGAGCAAGAACACGACCAGCATCGTCGCGCCTACGGTAATCAGCGCGCGAATGGCCGGGGTCGTGCCGGGGTCGCGCCGATCGGGGTTACGCTGTTCCATGCGTGCCAGCAGGCTAAAGAACACAATCGAAATACCGACGCCCAGGATGATAACACCAATCATGACAAGGTCGATGTCGTTAGCCTGGAACCAGAGAAACTGGCCGCCCAACACCGGCGCGATGGTGGTCGTCGCATTTGGGAAGTACTGGTTACCCGACATAGCAGCCCACAACAGCAGCGCAAGCCCACCTACGCTGAGGATGGAACCGAGGCCGCTAAAGATGATGGGAGGCACGACCGGTTTGGGGTCAAAGAGCATTACAATGACCTGAATAACGACAAATCCGGCAATACCGACCAGGCCCAGCGCCAGCGTACCCTGTTCGAGCGCGGCCAACGTGGAGGCTGTCATCTGGTAGAAAATATAGCTAGGGAGTTGTCCGATCAGCAGAGCCGAGATGAAAAAGAAGCCCACGCCAAATATGATCGCACGCGCCCACGATATTCGATCTCCCTGTTCTCGTTGTTGTGTTTGTAGCATGGATCGCAATCCCTTCTACCAAATCCACGCTTGAACGTGGCATATGACAAGCGATCAGGTGAACGCCGGAGAACGCGCCTGCCGCAAGGAGGGCGCTGCCCGGCATCAAAACGTTATCTATTGAGTAATGGTCAACGCGGCCACCATGCCAGGGTGATACTGGCAGTAGTATGCCACAATATGGTTACTGTTAAAAGTATAAGCGCTCTGCGCGACCGTGTAACTGTACGTACCATTGGTGGGAATGCCTGCTGAGATGCCCGAATCGAAGACCTTTGCGGGAACGGGGCTGCCAGGGTTCTCCCCAACAATGGACGTGACCGTATGGATGGTCTTACTCTTGTTGATCCAGGTAATCCTGGTGCCAATCTTGACTTTGATATTCGGGCTGATGATCTCCTGGCCAGGATTCTTCGGGTCGGCGATGGCAAAGCAGGCAGGGCTGCAAGTAGCGCCTGAAGGCGAGTCGACAATATCGATCGTGATATTCTTCTGGCTAGTCATATCGACCACGGTAAACTGCCCTATGCCGGAACCGGCAGTGGCCTGTGCAATAGCGGTCTGATACGGAATAGGCTGGTTCTGCTGAATGATCCCCGGAACCTGGGTAAAGCCATTCGAACCGGAGCCGGTCGGAAAGCCATTTTTGGTCAGATAGGTAGGATCGGCAGAGCGAACGAGCTCAAATAAATATTGGATTTGTTCCTGGGTCAATGGTCCGCCAAACTGATCGCTCCAGGCCGGCATCAACAGGCTTGAAGGGTTGGTGGGGTCTGCAATGCCGGCGCTGATGATACGCAGCAGGTCGGTATCGGTGAGGTTATCAACGACGCTATTACCGTTCAGCTTGGGACCGCTGACGCCTTGCCCATAGATGCCGTGGCACTGAAAGCAATACTGGGCATAGAGAGACGCGCCGCGATCAACGGCGGTATTGTGCTGTGCTATCTGCTGCATAGCCTCGCCGTTGGATTCCAGAATCCAGAAGACCGGAATCATGAGCGAGACAATCGACAGCATCATCAGCGCGCCATAGCCCGTCTTCTCGACCGCGTTGGTGCGAGAGTAGAAAGTGTAGAGCAGCGCGCCTACCACAATAAGTAAGACAATAATACCTACGGCTGCCTGTACAGGACTAATCATAACACTATACTTCCTTACAATTCCTCAAACCCTACACGGTACATTGCACACCAGGCACCGGAATAATACGAGTAGTGTCATCGGGGTGAGGAACCTGATTATTCAGTGTGCCCGTATGGACGATCACATCCGTACCGCTCAAGGACATGGAGAAGCGATCCAGGCTGCGCGGCGCGGGGCCATCCAGGTACTCGCCATCGACGTTGTAATGCGAACCGTGGCAGGGGCATTTGAAGCTGATACAGTCGTTGCGGAACGGTACGGTACAACCAAGATGGACGCAGCGTTGATACAGCGAGACCCAGTAGGAGCCATCCGAGTCCTTCACGAAGCTCTCAACGTCGAGCTGATCGGCCAGATTCGAGCCGCTCAGGCTAAAGGCCGTTCCCGCGGCAAGGTGCGATACATACGTTTTCGCGGATTGCACATAGAACACACCTTTTTGCCCAATCGTATAATCTTTGGGCAACGCCGCCGGGAAATCCGTCTTCTTGCCCACCGTCAGGTCCGAACCGAACTGACCGGCCAGGTTGGGATACATCATATAGAGCGCGCCACCGACAGCCGCAGTGGTCGATAGGCCCCATACTGCCAGCATAGACCTGCGGAGGAAACGACGCCTGGATAGGCGTTGTTTTGCAATCTCCGAAGCCTCGGCGCCACCGCCGTGCAACATTTCGTATTGCTGCGGTGAAATCGGAGGAGTATTAATACTCATAGTTAGCCTCTCTGTCTATGATGCAGTTATAGATCGAAGTACATATGCTGCCAGGGCCAGACCCACACCCAACCAGGGCCGCGGAAGAAGCTGCCCGCGATGGTGATGAACGCCCAGAAGACCAGGAACATCGTGAAGGTGGCGATGGCCACCTTGCGGTCAGCGTAGGCGCGACTGGGGTTGAAGTCTACATAGGGCAGAACCATCAAGCCCAGCAGTGTCAGGCCAGGGACGAGAATGCCAGCGACGTTCGGTGAGAAGTAGTGCAGCAGTTCTTGCAGGCCCAGGAAGTACCAGGGGGCCTTTGCCGGGTTTGGCGTGACATTCGGGTTGGCAGGGTCGCGCAGAGGCGCATCGATGACGATGGAAAGTATCGTCACCATGACCATGACGGTCGTGGCGGCGAAGAACTCGCGTACCAGCAGGTGCGGCCAGACGAAGACCGAGTCTTCGAGCGGCTTCTCCACGCGCGTGATCGCTTCTTGCTTCACCACAGCCAGAGTACGATAACGGCGCTGCGTTGCTCCCGCCTGGGTCTGCACTCCTGGTTCTTGTTGTTCAATCGACATGCTGTTGTTCCTCTCAAGAGAACCGCCAACGGCAACCTGGAAGGCTGGCACTTTGACGGTTGTGCATTGCACGTGTTACGTCGATACTACGAACGGGCAGAGCCAACAACAGTGCGTTCTGCCTGCGCTTCTACCTCTCTACGAGACGGGGGCGGAGGGCCTGCCACGCCGCCATCCTTACGAATGCGCCAGAAGTGAACAGCCATCAACAACGCGCCGAACAATGGCAAAAAGATGACATGGCCCACATAGAACCGCACCAGCGTGACCTGTGACACCGCCGGGCCACCGACCAGCACCTTGTAAACTGCGTCACCCAGCAGCGGTGTGTAGGGAGCCAGGTTGGTTCCGACCGTGATAGCCCAGATGGCGATCTGGTCCCAGGGCAGCAGATAGCCGGTAAAGCTCAGGAACAGGGTCGTTAAGAAAAGCAGAACGCCAATTACCCAGTTGAACTCTCTCGGCGGCTTATAGGCTCCATGATAAAAGACACGAATCATGTGACACGTCACGGATACCACCATCAGGTGGGCCGCCCAACGATGCATATTGCGTACCAGGTGGCCAAACGAAACTGCGCTACTCAGCTGGTTGATGTTCTGGTACGCCAGATTGGTATCCGGCACATAGAAGAACATCAGGAACACACCCGTAATGGTCAGTAGTAGAAAAAGGAAGAACGAAATGCCGCCCATGCACCAGGTATAGGTGACCTTCATGGCCCGGCGACTGATTTTCACAGGGTGCAAATGCAGAAATACGTTTCCCATCATGACCAGCGACTGGTTCAGCGGAGTATCAGGATAGCCATGGCGAAAAATAGAGCGCCATACTTGACTCTCGACCATCTTCTGCGTGATAGTATCGAGCAAGCTTTTCTTTGGAAGAGTACTCACCGTGCCTGCCTTCCTTACTGCTTTCGAACCTGACTGTTTTCGAACATCCTCGGTATGATTGATTCTATTATAGTGATTGTAACGCATCCCGCGAAAATTGAGAAGAGTTCTTGCTTAATGTATGGTATTTGTAAGGCGCGAGATGGTGTCTCACCTACAAATATAGCAAAGAATGCGAACATGCGTATCAGGTATCTACCTGATATTTACAGTCCTGGCACCTTATTTGACAGCCTCCTATCCTCATTCTACAATAGTAAAGTGAAGGGATAGGAAAGGACAACGGATCATGGCCACATCCCATGAACACAATGAGCCAATGGAGACAGAGCAGCAGGGCAATTGGCTGCTCCGGCGTTTGCTCAGCATTCCAATTTTCTATAAAATCTTGTTTGCGAACAGCCTTATTATCTTTGTCGGCGCGACCGGCGGAACGTGGCTCGCCACGCACCTGAACACCAGCCCCTACGCGACTCCTACCTCCCTGATGATCTTCGTAGCGCTGGGCTGGCTGATTAGCATCGCGCTGAACTTCGTCGTGCTACAGATCGCCTTTCGCCCGCTGACGCTGCTGGGTAAGGTCATGCGGCGCGTGGAGGCCGGCGAGCGTTCGCTGCGCGCTCCACTCACGGGTATCGATGCGCAGGCCGACCAACTGGCAAGTGCCTTCAACCTGGTGCTCGAAGCCCTCGACGATGCTTCGCGCCAGCGCGCCAGCCAGATCATCAACGCGCAAGAGCAAGAACGGCAGCGCATCGCGCGCGAGCTGCACGATGAAACCAGCCAGGTGCTGACCTCCCTGCTCATCAGCCTGGCCGTGCTCGAGAAATCCATCGAGTCATCGGAAGGTCGCGAGCGCATCGCCGATACGCGCACGCTGGCCCACTCGACCCTACGCGCCATTCGCAGCCTGAGTATCGACCTCCGGCCAAGCGCGCTCGATGACCTGGGGTTACTGCCCGCGCTGCGCTGGTACGTCAAAGAGTACATGAAAAAGTGCTCCATCGATGTCGAATTCCATGCCAGCGGCTTTAAGGGGCGCTTGCCCGCCGAAATGGAAACGGCCCTCTACCGTATCGTGCAGGAGTGCCTTACGAATACGGCGCGCCACTCCAACGCCAGCAAAGTGCGCATTCAGTTGAAAGAACTCGACGGCGTTGTGACTGCCATCATCAATGACAATGGTGAAGGCTTCGAATACGAGGCGTTCCTGAAAAATCCAGGACCGGAACGCGGCCTCGGCTTAGCTGGAATGCAAGAACGCGCCTTGCTCTTGAATGGCACGCTCGCCATCAGTTCCGAACCTGGAAAAGGTACCAGAGTGGTCGCCAACATGCCACTTCCTTCAAGAACACATCTCCCCTCGCCAGAGGCCGATGAGCTGGTCGTATAAATGAAAAACACAGAAAGAGCCTTTGGAAAAAACCGATGAACATGCGAATTTTATTAGCCGACGATCATACCATTTTGCGAGCAGGATTAAAGATGATGCTGAACGCGCAATCTGACATGGAGGTGATCGGCGAAGCGCAGGACGGACGCCACGCTATCTCAGAAGCGCTACGCCTACGCCCGGATCTCGTATTGATGGACATCACCATGCCCGATATGAACGGCATCGAGGCGACCCGCCAGATCAAGAAACTGCTAGTCGATGTGAAGGTCCTCATTCTGACCATGCACGAAAATGATGAATATGTCTTTCAGGCCCTGCGCGCTGGAGCATCGGGATACATCCTCAAAGAGGCGGCGGATACTGAACTCATCACCGCGCTGCATGTCGTGCAGAACGGGCATTTTTACCTTTCTCCGACCGCGCAATCGGTCATGGTAGGCGACTACTTGCAGCGCGTGCATTCTGGCGAAGAGAAGGATAGCTACAGCAGCCTGACTGAGCGCGAGCGGGAAATCTTGAAGCTGGTAGCCGAAGGCTACACAAACAATCAGATCGCCGAACGCCTGGTGATTAGCCCGAAGACCGTGGATACGCATCGCACCCATATCATGGATAAGCTGGACCTGCACAGCCGGGCCGAGCTGGTAAAGTACGCCATGCGGCGCGGCCTGCTCGAAGATTGAACACCGCAGCAGAAAGCTGGTTGAGTGACCATAGCCTTGCGGCTTCGCCTCTCAACCAGCTTCTGCTGAATGATAGTCGTATTATTCGTCCTCGTCGTTGAATTCGTCCCCAATTTCGCTTTCATCGGTGAAATAATCATCGCTGTAGAAACCAACGTCTTTCCCGACGTAGACGCTGACAAGAAAGTCGTCGCGAGGCATATCGGCAGAAAGCACCAGGTCTTCATCAATCTGCTCGATCAATTTCGTCAGATCGGTTTCGTCCAGTTCTCGCTCCAGGATCAACGTGCCATGCACAGCAGATGTGGTGAAGTGAATATCAACCGTACCTAAGCGATTATTGCTCTGCAAGTTGGAACCTTGCATGATATAGTAGCTCTCCGAATATGGTGTGCGAAAATGTCGCTCAAATCGAATATCATCCATGCTCTGTTCTTTGTGCGCAGCCGGATAGTATTGCCGCGCCCTCCTTTCTCATCGACGCCTGAAATAGACCCGGCAGGTAATGATACCAGGTAAGACGCCGTTATTATATCATCCAGCCTTCCGTTCGTATAGTTACCATATCGTGCTATGTGAATTGGAAAGAAGCACGCACTGGTGCGAAGAACAGGTGATCTGCGTCGCTATAGGTAGTTGCCGGAGCCATCTGAAGCAGTGCGTAGAACTGGTTGCCACGCGTTGTCACCATGAGCGCTTCGGTGTAGGTTGCACCACTTTGCAAGACGGTACCCTGCACGGCTTGCCAGCTTGTGCCGGCGAACGTGAAGGGCGTCAGACTTTTCTGCGCCGTCATACCAAGCTGCGTGGTGGTCTTCTTGATATACTGCGCGATGGTCTGTCCATTCATCGAGGCTAACGTGAGATTGAACTGGTCGGTATGGTTCGCATCAAAGAAGGAGACGGCGCTAAGCGGCGCATTGGCCTGCACCGTCCACCCCTGCGGATAGCGCAGCGAGAAGCCCAGGCTGCTGTTCTGGTACGCGACTGTGGTATTGGTCACACCCGGCACGCTGAACAATTGGAGCTTGACTGCCCAGACGAATGCTCCCGCGATCAGCAACACAACCAGCGCGACTGTGACGATCAGAAGCCGCAGATGTCCCCGTCGTTTGGTCGGCTGAGGTCGAACTTCGACACCACCGGTCGGATACGGCGCGACAGGAGGCGCGGGAAGAAAGCCTGGTTGCGAGATAGGAATGGCTGGAGTAAGCGGATTCACCTTCTGCTGTTTATAGGGCGGCCATTGTCCCGGCTGAGGCTGCTGCCGCGACGACGAGGATGGCACATTCGCTTCCAGGGTACGCTGCGCGGGCGCCGGGCGCTGTGATTGAAGCGGGCGGGTCTCAAGTTGCTCTACATCGTCGAGCACCTCAGGATGGGCATCACGCGCGGCCTGTGGCACAGCAAGATGAGAAGTTGGCAGGTCTTCCAGCGCGCGTGCATCGGCATTGTTCGAGGGTGCCTCCAATTGGGTTGCGTTCGGATCGGTTATTGGAGGTCGCTTGAGACGAACTGGCCGCAGCTCTCTATCAAGATGGCTCATCCAGGATGGCGGCTCAGCATTACCCTTGCCAGGAGAAGCAACCCGTTGCGGGGGAAACGCTACTTGCTCTCGCAAAGCAGGCCAGGCCCCCGCGTCCTGTGCAGGTTGCCTCTCGCCAGTGGCTTTGCCGTTCTGTACAATGCCAGCCACCCCACCTGAATATAAATCCACAAACGAACCACAATTGTTACAGAACCGAGCATCATCCCTCGGCAACGGTGTCCCACAGTGAGTGCAGAGTGTAGCCACGAACATTCTCCTGTTACTGGAGGCAACATCGATCAGTAGCGAGATCGGGGCGCAACCTGGAGCGACATGGCTCCCGATGACTTGCCTGCCTGCTACCTTACCCTACTCGTATTGGTTCGTCAAGTAGTCCCGCCAAATTGGTCAAGTTACTTTAACGTCAACAATGCCTCGCGCTCAGCCGGTGTTTCAATATCCTGCTGGCCTTTGACGATCTCGACGAGCTTCTTGCGCCCTTTGGGGCTGCCGATCATCAATACACCCACCAGTTTCTTTTCACGGAAGAAGAGCTTGCGGTAGTTCTCATTGCCCTTTTCACCCGGCTCGCGCAGCGCGATACTGGTCAGTTCAGGATTGTTCGACTCCGCGGTTCCCACCACCGCGATATTCACATCGAACAGGGGGCTGGTATAGGTGGGGACATCCACGTAGGCTTCGCGTCCACCTGCCATGTTAGCGCCGACGATGCGCCCGTGCGCCAAAGCGTTATCCCACGTACCCATTGTGTGATGTTTCGCAAGCGTGGCATCATAAAATTCAGCCACATCGCCCGCCGAGAAGACGCCGGGGACATTCGTCTCAAGATATTCGTCAACGACGATGCCGTCGCGCACCTCGACGGGCGTATCCGCCAGAATGCTCGTGTTCAGCGTGATACCTAA
Source organism: uncultured Chloroflexia bacterium (assembly GCA_963731975.1). Taxonomy (GTDB): domain Bacteria; phylum Chloroflexota; class Ktedonobacteria; order Ktedonobacterales; family Ktedonobacteraceae; genus CAVSXS01. Next base: position 2,239,373 of record CAVSXS010000001.1, read on the forward strand.
CCCGACGCCAATCAGGTCGGTCTGGATCTGCCGCCCCTGTTTGGTTTTAACGTAGCCGGGTACGCCATTTGTCGGAACGACCGATTCGATTTCATCTCCGTGAATGACGTGGACTCCGAATTTTTTGGCAATGTTATCCACTACCTCGCCGCCATCTGGATCAAGCGCGCTGCGCAGCCAGTAGGGGCCGCGCATCAACCAGGTAGTATCGAGCTTGCGCACGGCAAACCCATCACAAAGCTCATAGGAAATGAAGCTGCCGCCATAGGCCAGCGCGGTACGTGATTCGAGCATCCGCGCGATGATCGTCCTGGTATCGTCGAGTGTGACGAAGTTGTAGATGTGCTGCGTGCCTGCCGCTCCCGGCACGCTCAAGGGATTGGCCCAGCCGCCGGTCGCAACCAGCAGGGCATCATACGGCAGTGTCTGCCCATCATCTGTCGTGACAGTCTTTGCCCCGGTATCAACCCTTGTCACCGTCGTTTCGGTCACAAGCTTGATGTTGCGCTGCTCGTGCCAGGCAAAATCACGAATCATAACCTTTTGCTCCACGATCACACCTTGCAAGAAGCGTGGAAGCGAGACGCGGTTATACAGCGGATAGGGTTCGTTGGTCAACAGATAGATGGAGCAATTTGGGTCGTTCTTACGCAATGTATCCGCGGCAGTAGTACCCGCGACACCATTGCCGATAATGACATATCTTCTCTCGTGCGTTACCAAGTCAAAGGTCTCCTTGTTGGACATTTTTTGCATCCAGATTCGAGGGGGATTGTAGCACAGTTCGGGGGAGAATACTATATAGCCGGGTCACAAAACGCGCCCGATAGTATTTTACAATCGTTTAAAACGATGCCACGCTGCAACAAAAATGAATTGCGCCCCTACGGATGTAAATCAGGAAGCGTCAGAGGAAGAAGCGCGTGACAACCTGCTGCCATGCGAAGGGCGCGAGGCAGCGACAATAGCGGCGATCACGCTCAGTATAAACGACACCAGGAAGGCAAGGTGCAGGCCGGAGAGGAACTCAGGAATGGCCGAGGCGAAGTTTCCCATGCCTCCTCCGGTGATAAACACCTGCTGCACTGCGCCAAAGGACAGCTTGCTGAGAGCCAGGGGAAAGACGATAGCGATGCTGAGCATCTGCCCTGTGTTGTTGAGCATGTTGAGGATGCCAGCTGCCGCGCCGCGCGTATGTGGTTCCACCGAACTCATGATAGCGTTGGTATTTGGCGAGACAAAGAAGCCGGAACCGCCTCCCATCAGCGCCATGTAGACGGCAAGCAACCAGAAGGGAACGTTCTGATCGATGGTCGTAAGCGCGAACAGAGCTATCGACGAGATCGCTAACCCGATGGGCGTGAGAATGCGCGAACCGACGTAGTCGGAAAGGCGACCGCTCAGCGGACCAACAAGCATAAAGGCCGCGCCAAAGGGAATCAACATCAGCCCCGCGGTGAGTGGGTCTTTCCCATACGGACCTTGCAGGAAGAAGATCAGCAGGAACAATACCGCGCCCCGCGCGATGCCGTTAAGCAGGCCGCTCAGGTTTGCTAGAGCAAAAAGACGGCTGCGGAAAAGGCGTAATTGTACCAGTGGCACCTTGACTCGCGGTTCAAAGATGATGAATATGATCAGACTGACGATACCGACTATCAGTATAGTAGTAGTCACCTGCTGAGACAGGATAGGGAAGGCTTGCAGGCTCAGGCCAAGCAGCAGACCGCCGAGGCCGATGGTCAGGCTGATCGCGCCGAACCAGTCGATGGACTGGCGCTCCAACGGGCGCACAGGTTCGCGCAGTCGCCAGATGCCCCAAAACGCGCCGAAGATGCCCAGCGGGACGTTGAAGAGGAAGACCCAGCGCCACGAAAGCTCGGTGAGCAGACCGCCCACAATCGGGCCGATCAGAAAGCCAGCAGCGCCCGCGATCTGATTGATACCCAGGCCAAGACCGACCTGGCCTTTGCGAAAGGCATCTGTCACGATTACCGTGCTGTTGGTGACGAGGAGAGCCGCGCCTACGCCCTGCACGATGCGCCCGAAGACGAGGTCAGCCCCGTGGAACTGCGGCTGCGCCAGACCCGCGATAAGCGAGCCGAGGGCGAAGGCGATGAAGCCGCTGTTGTAGAGTCGCTTGCGCCCCCACATATCGGCCAGGCGTCCCACGACAGGCGTGAGCACGGTCAGGATAAGCAAGTAGCCGAGCAGCACCCACATGATAGTGAAGAAGGTGGCGTGTAGCTCGGATAGGATGTTCGGCAGGGCTATCAGCAACGCCGAGCCTTAAATCGAGGCCAGCAGCGCACCGACAGTCGTCACGGAGAGCGCCGTCCATTGATACCCATCCTGGTGTTTTTCCTGTGCGCCCTCCGCCTTTGCTTTCAGGGGTTCGTCAGCAGTCGCACTAGAAAACGTCGAAGGAGAATCGCTCATGATGATCCTTTCAAAGTGATAGATTTTGGATGGTTCACGTCACCGCTTCGTGACTGGTCGGCTTATTCTTCAATGAGATGATAGAGCGCCGGCAACGCGGATTGAATAAACGCGCGTTCCTCTTCGCTGAGAAAGCGTAACCGCTGCCGGAGGGAATTGAGGCGAGCGGAGTGAAATACGGTAAAGGCTCGCTCACCCGCCGGGGTGGCCTTCACCCAGACGTTGCGCCAGTCGCTCTCATCGCGGGTGCGCTCCACGTGGCCTTGAGCGACGAGTCGCTTCACCATCGCCGTTGCGGTTGACGGGGCCACGCCCAGGTGCTCAGCAAGCTCCTGCATGGTACAACGCCTACGCTCGACAAGCGCGCGTAGCAGCGTAAGCTGTCCCGGCGTAGCGCGCAATTCCATCACCTCGCGCCAGGTCGAATCGTTCGTCGTCTCCATGTCCAGGGACAACTCGGCATGCAGGCGGCTCAAGAGCCGAGGAGCAATATCAAGCAGGGCTATTGCCAGGTCTGTTTCAACGTTCAGCTTCAATCCTCAGTCCTTTAAATTATTTCGACTATCTAATTATATGACAGGCGAAGCAGTTCATGCAAGGGAAGAGATTGTGCATCAGTCTGGCCTGGCAATAGTAAGAGGAGAGGCAATCGGCGCGACATCCCACGTGCCGGACGCGCCCGCGTTTGGGTCGCACTGGCTCTGCGCGTTCACGCTGCAATAGTCCCCTTTGAGGCTGCCGTCGGACTGCACCCAGCCCCAGAAGTAGAGAGGCGCGTTGCCCCGGTAGGACTGGACGGTGAATTGGAGGTAATTCGCCGTATTCACGGTACCGGTGATATTGCCGTTACCCACCAGTGGCGGATTGACGGTGAAAGTACCTCCCAGCTTTCCCTGGTGCGGCTTTTGTTAAATCGACAGGGCCATACCTGTGATAATGTTCGAGGTGGTATCATCGACAGTTCCATTATAGCTTCCCGCCACATTGGGGTAGGGAATCGGGGTAGGTGTCGGAGTAGGTGGCACGGGTGTAGGTGATGGTGTGGGTCTGGGGGGCGTCGTCGAGGTTGGGATCGGGCCGTGCGTAGGCTGCGAGGTCGGTGTGGTACCGGCCTGTGCAGGCGTCGTCGGTTTCGCTTTGGGCGTATGGGTTGGAGCAATGGTAGTGGGTTTTCTGGTCGCTAATGTGACCGGTGAATGGGCAGGCACCACAAGCGTAGAGGTAGTTGCGGGACCGGCGCCAGCCGCCGTTTCCACTGGATGCTTGCTGAGATAGAACAGGGCGCTTAGCGACGCCGCAGAGAGCAGGAGCAACGCCAGGAGTACGAGCAGGAAAAGTGGAAGTTTGAAACGGTGCGCTTCGTGTTGCTCGCGCGGTTTTACGACAGGGGGAACAGGTGTATTCAGCCTGAGAGAGTTGTTAAGCGGCTGCGATTCCGGTGACTTCGTTGGCGCGCTGCTAAATGAATGGAGAGGCTTCCAGCCTTCCTGAGCGGCGAATACTCCCCAGAATAGTTCAACACTGGCGAATCGCTCGCCTGCATTCAGCGACATAGCCTTATGGATGGCCTGCGCCACCGACATCGGAATAGTAGGATTCATCTTGTTAGCCGGTTGAAGCGGATCGGGCTGTCCTTCGCCAACCTGCGTCATGCGGTGAAGCGCATCCGGCGGCAGCGCGCCCGTCAGCAGTGTGTAGAACGTCGCGCTGAGGCTATAGACATCGCTGCGTATGCTCGTACCCCGGCTGTATTGTTCGGGTGCCGCATAGCCGGGCGAGCCTGTGCGGAAAGCCGTAGTCGTGCCATCAGGGGTATGCTCTTTGGCAATGCCGAAGTCAACAAGCACGGCATCATCTCCAGAGGCAGGAGCGATGATATTCGACGGCTTGATGTCGCGGTGCAGGATGGGCGGCTGCTGGTTATGCAGGTAGCTGACGGCGTCCACAACCGGAGCCATAACGGTGAGTACCTGCGCTAGAGTGAAGCGATTGCCGAGTTGCCGCTGGCGCAAGGACTCCAGGTTCGGCCCCTCGATATAGTCCATCAGCATGAAGGTGCGCCGGTGCGTCTCATCATCGAAGACGCGATAGACACGCGGCAAAGCGTGATGGTCCAGGCGCTTTAGCAGTTCACCCTCGAAGAGGAAACGCTGCATATCTTTTCGCTCGGAACTATGCGTCTCCTTTAGCGCGAACAGGTTGCCCTTGACGCGCAGATCTCGCACGAGGTAAACAGACCCATACCCACCTTTTCCCACAATTTTTTCGATTACATACCGTTCACGTAAAATACTTCCCAACGGCAGGGTACTCTGAATTTGTTGCAACCAGCACCTCGAAATAAATCAGAACATAAATACAAGTAAGCAAGTAAAGATAGCGTCATGGTAGATTGAATCATTCCCTTAACAGCGGTAAGGGTGAGGACAGATTCTCCCCTTGATACAATATAAACGGGGGAGATTGGCGTTTATGCGATCTCGATCTTCCCCTCGGTCACGGAGTCGTCCTGGTTGACCAGGAACAGCCGGGCGTAGGGGGGTTCGGGATAGAAGCGGTGGGAGAAGATGATGTAGAGGAGCTGGTTGCTTTTAGCCCAGTCCTTGTCGCGGCGCGAGGGGTATGCTTCGCTGACGGGATGGGAATGGTAGTAGATCATCTCGCCATCGTAGGTATCGATATCTTCGAAAATCTCAAGTAGATCAGAGGGATCGATGATGGAGAAGTCGTCGGGCTGCTCGGCGGCATTGGCGGTCGGGTAATGCTTGACGACCTGGCCATGCTTACTGCCGAGCGCGCCGCAGGCTTCGTTGGGATAGCCATCTACGACGTGCGCGACCATCTCGTCGTAGATGGCTTGTGGGATACGGACAAGAAGCGGCTTGTTCGCTACCATAACAATTTATCCTCTAAATCGTCTTCAAGCGTCGTGAGGTCGCGCGTCCACAGGTCTTCGCTGAGGTACTTCCAACCACCATCGGAGAGGATCACGACGATCTTGCCTCGCTCCATCGTGGCGGCTACACGCAAAGCCGCGTGCAGCGCCGCGCCGCAAGACGGGCCTGCGAAGATGCCCTCCTGGTCCTTCAACTGGCGCGTGCGCCGGATTGAGTCGATGGCCGACACCAGGATTTTCGCGTCGAGCAGCGATTGATCCAGCACGGGCGGGACGAAGCCGTCCTCCAGGCTGCGCAGCCCCTGCACGCCATCGCCTTGCAGCGGCTCGGCTGCTACGATCTTGATGGCAGGGTTATATTCCTTCAGGCGGCGAGCGTTGCCGGTCAGCGTACCGCCGGTTCCCAGGCCCGCCACGAACACGTCCACGTCAGGCAGGTCGCGGATAATTTCAAGCGCCGTGCCTTCATAGTGCGCGCGTGGGTTGGCGTCGTTGCCGTACTGGTAGAGCATAACGTAGCGATCATCGGTCCCGGCCAGCTCGCGCGCGAGCTTCACCGCGCCGTTGCTGCCGAGCGCGCCATCCGAGAAGACGATCTGCGCGCCGTAGAGTTCGAGCATCTGCCGTCGCTCCTGCGTCACGTTGTCGGGCATGACCGCCACAAACGAGTAGCCCTTGACGCGCGCGATCATAGCGAGAGCGATGCCGGTGTTGCCGCTGGTCGGCTCAAGCAAAATCGCCCCAGGTTTCAGCTTGCCATCGGCCTCGGCCTCTTCGACCATCTTCTTTGCAATACGATCTTTGACGCTGCCGGTCGGGTTTGTGCCTTCCAGCTTGGCGAATATCTGCACGCCGGGATGCGGGCTGAAACTTTTCAGCTCAACCAATGGCGTATTTCCAATTGTCTCAAGTATGCTGCTATAGAGCATGAATTCCCCCCGGTAGGCAATCAGCGACCACCAGCCATCGCAGGCAAAAGTATCACCGTATCAGCGGGGCCGACAACTGAATCGATGCCCTGCAAGTACCGCACATCCTGATCGTTGATGTAGACATTGATGAAGCGGCTCAGGCTCTCTTCGGGCTGTATTTGCTCCTTGAGCGCCGGGTACCGCTGGTAGAGATCGGCCAGCACCTCAGAAAGCGTGCTGCCCTGGGCAGAAACCTGTTTCGCGCCGCCCACGGAGGCGCGCAAGACAGGCGCTAAACGAACGTTTGCCATGATCTAGACTCCTTATTAAAGATTACTATGTTGCCCAGGGCTTGATGATGAAATGTAACGGCCAAAGTCGGTCCTGTCATTCTGAGCAAAGCGAAGAATCTCAACCGCCCGATCCTTAGATTCTTCGCTTCGCTCAGAATGACATCATCACACCCCAAAAATCGTGAATGTTTATGAACGCACGGGCATCGCGCAGACGTCGGCATAGGTCGACAGGTTTTCGATGTGCGCGTTCTCGCCGCAGGCCGGGCAGTGCGGGTCGCGGAAGAGGCGCAGTTCGCTGAACTCGCCGGCCAGCGCGTCGTAGGTCATCAGGCGGCCAACCAGGGGTTCGCCGATGCCGAGCAGCAACTTGATGGTCTCGGTTGCTTGGAGCAGGCCAACGATGCCGGGAAGCACGCCCAGCACACCCGCCTCGGCGCAGCTTGGCGCGAGTGCGGGAGGAGGCGGCTCAGGATAGAGACAGCGATAGCACGGCCCTTCATACGGCTTGAAAACGGTCAACTGGCCCTCGAAGCGGAAGACGCTGCCATGCACGACGGGCTTGTTGGCGAGCAGCGCGGCGTCGTTGAGCAGGTAGCGCGTCGGGAAGTTGTCGGTGCCATCGACAATCACGTCGTAGTCGGCGATGATGCGCGCCACGTTAGTCTCGTCCAACCGCTCGATGTAGGTGATGACCTTCACATCGGGGTTGAGTTCCTCAATGGTCTGCTTCGCGGATTCGGCTTTGTATTGACCTATGCGCTTCGTGTTATGAATGATCTGGCGTTGCAGGTTGCTCTCCTCGACCACGTCGGCATCGATAATGCCCAGCGTGCCGACACCAGCCGCCGCCAGGTAGTAGGCCGCGGGGGAGCCGAGGCCGCCAGCGCCGATCAACAACACGCGCGAGTCGAGCAGCTTGAACTGGCCTGCCTCGCCCACCTCTGGAACGAGCAGGTGTCGGCTGTAGCGTTTGTTCTGGGCATCGGTCATCAGGCGCGGCTGCACAAACGGCAGGCCGTTGCCTTTCCACTGCCCGAAGCCACCGGACATCGAGATAGCGTTGTCATATCCCATCTGCTTCAGGGTATTGCCAGCCATGAGGGAGCGCACGCCGCCAGCGCAGTACAGCACAACCGTCTTCGACTTATCGGAAACCGCTTCCTCGATCTGCAATTCGAGGAAACCGCGCGGCACGTGAATCGCGCCAGGGATGTACCCATCGTTCCACTCGTGCTTCTCGCGGACATCTACAAGGACAATTTCCTGGTCGCCGGGCGCGGCCTCGTGCTGATTGGCAAGAGCCTCGTGTACCTGGGCAGGCGTCCATTCCGTGACCTGCCGGCGCGCCTGGCGCATAATTTCGCGGGATGCATCACCCATGTTTCGTTACCCTCTTCGATAATTGTCGATAATGTCTATCAACTTACTTAGCCGAACTCCAACAAAAGCGTACCACGTGCGTTTTTCGCCTGTCAAGCAGGGGGAAGGTGTAGCCTGATGGCACCCCGTTGTTGGAGCTAATCATTTGTTAGTATGTCAAGAATGATAACATAGGAGGGAGCCTGCCTTATTCCTTATCTTGCAATTTCGTCTCCCGGCTGCTACTCTTTGAGAAAGGTGGACGCGATAAATCGCGTCCCTACACATCGCCTCAAAGGGAGGGTTATCATGCCGGAAAATGCCGATATCGTCGTAATTGGTGGAGGGGTAATGGGAGCGAGCATTGCCTATCATCTCGCCAGGGCTGGCAGTGGAAGGATCGTGCTGCTGGAACGGCAGGGCATATGCAATGGCACAACGGGGCGTTCGGGTGCGATTGTGCGGCAGCACTACTCCAACGAATTCACGATTCGCATGGCGATGGACAGCCTGAGTGTCTTTCAGCGCTTCGATGAACTGATCGGCGGCGATAGCGGCTTCGTAACGACCGGTATGGTCGTGCTGGTAGACGAGACGGGAGCCGATGCGCTGCGTGCCAACGTTGCGATGCAGCAGGCGCAGGGCGTCGAAGTGAACCTGCTTGAGCCGGGCGACATCGGTGAGGCAGCGCCGGGCTACAGCAGCGCGGGCGTGGCGCTGGCCTGCTTCGAGCCGGGCACGGGCGTGGCAGACCCGATGGCCACCACCACCAGCTTCGCGCAGCGCGCCCGCGACTTCGGCGCGACGATTTACGAGGGTATACCCGCCATACGCATCATCACAGAAGGCGAGCGAGTCACCGGCGTTGAGACAAGCCAGGGCATCATTTACACGCCAACGTTGGTGCTGGCGGCGAACGCGTGGAGTGTGGCTCTGGCGGGCGCGCTCGGCATAAGGCTGCCGATCACACCGACTCGTCACCCGATGCTGGCGCTGCGGCGTCCGAACAACTTCGGCGGTCGCCACGGCATGCACGCGGTCGCACTCGACCTGACCCGCGACATCTATTTGCGACCCGACACCGGCGGCGTGACGCTGGTCGGCTCGTCAGGGAACGTTTTTGCGCCCAGCGATCCCGACAACTACGCCCAGGGCTTGAGCGAGGCGGAGATTGCACATTTTCGCGCGCGAGCAGGCGAGACGATACCCGCCCTGGCACGTGCCGTGCCGCGCGGCGGCTGGGCAGGCATCTACGACGACACACCGGACTTTCACCCGATTCTGGACAGGCTCGCACCCTACGACGGGCTGTACTGCGCGGCTGGTTTCAGCGGGCACGGCTTCCCACTGTTGCAATTATTGTCGAGCTTTTTCATTATCTCAGGGATAGTGATGTCAATTGTCATGCGGCCTGCCTCGCTTGCAGAACTCACCACAACCCGTATGCCCAATATTCTGACCGCTAAACGCAGTTCGTCATATGTGGCAGTCTCAAGGTAAGCAGGATCGGTTAAGAATGGGCGCACTTGGTCAGCCCACTTTTCAAACTTCACAAACTCTGCCTCAATCTCTGCCTGTTCTGCCTGAGCGTCCTCAATCGAATAGAGAAGCTTCTCCGCACTTCGCTTCTGGTTCTCAAGGTCATTCATCTGTTGGGCAAGAGAGGCAATCATACCGCTCGTCGTCGCATGACGGGCAAGCTCTAAGAAGTTCTCAATTGACTGGTTGATGTCTGCAATAGTTGCATAAACAGACTCAGTATCAACGTCTGGCTTTTTCTTCTGGCGCAATTCATCCATTTTCGCACGGATTAAATCAGTATGGGATAGCGCCTCAGCGATTTTTGCCTTCACTGCGTTGTCCACCGTTCGCATACTGATGATAATGCGATGGTTATTGATAAGCTCGGCGTTGTGGCCTGTTTTCTTTCGGCATTCATACAGGTTGACCGTTGAGCGTGACGATTTCGAGGGAGGATGCGGACTCATGCGTCCTCCGCAAATCGCACAGAAGATATATCCTGCGCGTGCCAGGCCAGGCTCTTCTAGTTGGTTGTTTCTCATGCTTTCCGCCCTGTTCATGTTGATCTGGAACTGGATTAGGTCAAATGTCTCCCTCGTGATAACAGGTTCGCACGGAGGAAGCGGTATCCATTCTTCACAAGGGCGTATCTTTTCCCAATGGCTGTAATGGCCGTTCTCCAATGTTTTCTTTTTCACCGGTGCGTAACGGTTGGCGTAGGGCTGGCCGTAGAGAATGGGATTGGACACCATTCCTTTCACTGTCTGGGGTTTCCAGAGCTTTCCCTTTAAAGTAGAAATGCCCATGTCGTTTAAGGTTAAACAGACTTTGCGAAGTGATCCGCCTTTGGCAAGTATATCGCAAATGAAAACTGCCACATCAGTGCGTGTCCACTGTTTTCCCTCACTGTCTGTATAGACCACTTCAGTATTGAGGACATAGCGGCCTTTAATCTCTTGCGGGGTGTCTACCAATTGATGCGTATAACAAGGCGTGACGGTCACGGGGGCTTGGCCGATAAGGACTCTATCCTTCTTCCCGCGTGCCATACGCATACGTGCCTGCTCCACCTCGACCTCTACAAACATCGCACGCAGAGAAAGAATTGCTTTTGACATGGCATCTTCGCCGAATTTCTCTTTGACTGTCTCAAGCCGAACGCCATATTTTTGGAGCATGTCGTAAATGACCAATACTTCAACCTGTCGGCGGCTTATGGCGCGGATTTCCGAAACGACTAACACATCAAAGAGGTGCCTCTTTGCCGCGTCTAACATCGCTTGCAGGCGTTCCCGTTCCATATAGGGAATTTCGTATGCGGAAATTGCTTCGCGAAATTCTAATTCTTGGTCGTAAATGTAGCCTTCTTTTTCTCCATATTCACGGACTAACTTTGCTTGGGACTCAATTGTGGTCGAAGCGGCAAGCCGGGGATCGCTCTCACGGATATAGAGAGCCATTCGTTCTCTTCGTTTGGGCATGAAATACTCCCATGAAATCTGAGAGGTATCTTTCATGGTGTTTCGTAAAGAAGCGGTGAGTGGATACCTCTCTAATCATAACCGATAACTTGCTTATTTGACAAGGTAATAGTGGCGCATGACAATCGGTTCCCATGTCGCGGTCACAAAGAGGGTAATACTGCGCCCCTTCATTCCGACAAATGCAAACTGCACATGCGCCAACTGCCCTGTTTCGAAACGTCTGCTGTAGTTGCGGATAGCATCTTTGACAGACGAAAAGCGATACGAGAACGCTTTACAGGTTTCCGTTATCCGAAGGACGGCGTTTAGCGTCTCTTTCCCAACGCCAGGTGAGGAAGTGGTTACAGGAGAGCAAGTGGGGTTAATTTGGGGAATAGGGAGCAGAGAGAGCGTTTGGGATTGAAGCGTCGGCAAAAGAGAGGCTTTAGCATTTTGCACATCTTTATCTGACAAATAGGTATAGGTATATGCGTCCCTGCCACCTATAAAAATGTTCGAGTTCTGGGCAATCACTGAGGTTGCGCAGCAGGCCTCGTTTATGTCCCCTGCGCTGATGTTTCCAATATTGCCAGGGGTCAAAGCATGAGCCTGGACGGTTATTTGCCCGTAAGTCGGTGGAACGGTCTGTTGCGCTGCGGGAATAGTCGCCTGCTCGTCTGTAATGATTGATACACCATCTGCCCCTTTGAGGATCGTATCAAGGGGAATAATTTGCGGGTAAATCGCGCCGTTGTAGAAAGTGATCGTGCCTGCCGCTTCGGTAGATGCGACATACTGCTTGCCTGTAGCAACCACATTCAGTTTCATGGTTTTACTCATTGGCGCAAGGGCAAAGCCTTGAATATTCAGGGAAAAAGAAACATCGCGGTTTGGTGATGGGGCAAGAATGGAGATCGCCATAAGGCCAATGAGAAGAATGAAACTGAAGATAATCGTAAAAATAGCAAGATAATCCCGTTTGGGGGGCAGCTGGTCTTCAGGCACTACATACAAGTGGAGCGTTTCCATTGGTCTTTCATCGGCTACTCGCATAACATCCTCCTACGAGGGGGATTTCTCCCCCTCTCTATTGTTTGGGTGATTGGAACTGGCTTCCGTTGTTGAGAAAGATGATGGTTTGATCCTGGATGTGGATTTCCATATCAGGCTTTCCATCGCCGTTCACATCGCTAAAAGTCAGGGTTACGGGAACAAGGCCTGCATCGTCGCTGAACAGTGTGGGGCCAATGTAAATCTTGGCGTGTGTGCCATCACCGCCTGGCAACTCGATCACTTCGATGTGGCCGTTCAAATTAAGCGCGATGAAATGGCTCGGATTTGCAGCCGAGTCGTTATGCCCCACAACCGCATCGGTCTGATAGGTTCTGGGGTAGCCGTAGCTCCATGTGTTCTGCTGGTTAACCCACCATGTTTCCACTTTCCCTAGCGCCCACCATCCACCAAACAACAAAAACATGAGTATGCCGACCCAGAACAGCCAATGGAAACGGCGTTGTGGTTTCGGCGGTGGCCCGCGATGCACGACAATCCGGCGGTTGCCCTGTTCGTACACTTCTTCATCGGTGTTTGTGCGGTAGCGCCGGGCGCTGGTTGGCATCCGTGTGTCATAGCACGAGTCGGGAACTTCCTCCTCCTCAGTATTCGGAGATAGGGCAGAACCTCTACGCTGAACCAGTTGGCCTTGCTCTGCGCTTGCCCTTCTCTTGACCGGAGGGTATTGGGCAATCTGTTCCCTCATATGCCCCTCCCCGCAACAAAATCCGTTGCCTCCTGCGGGGTAAAAAGGCCATCTTCAATGTGCTTGCCGACAAGGGAAATAGTGTCCTGATCCTCATGGCACGGGCATGACCCATTCCAGCAGAACGGCTTTTCATCGGTATGTTCGGGATAGTCTATGGGGATGACAGGTATGAAGTTGTCTCCAAAGCCTTGCATGTGGCCTCCTCCTTGACACTGGTGGCTCCCACATGCATTATTACAGGTGAGAGCCTTACTACCTGACAGGGTTTTATAGTCTCTTGCTCGCTGGCTCCTGTCTGATACACAGGGGCCAGTTCGGTATCACCTCCTTTGAGTGAGGAAAATAATGTATAAGCTACATGCACTTTGGTGTACTTACTTTAAGTAGATTGTTATAAGTAAATCATAATATGGGGGTGTCGAATTGTCAAGGCTTATAGTATACTGGGGCAAATATTTGGGGAGGGTCTCATGCCAAGAACCAGGCTGAAAGTGAAAGAAATTGCCCAAGAAAAAGGATGGACACAAGCAAAGCTAGGAAGGTCTGCGGATATTAACCCCAGAACCATGCAAGGAATTTACCATGATCCCTATAGAGATGTTGCCTATAGTACCCTTTTGAAAATCGCAAAAGTGCTTGGTGTTGATGTGTCGGACATCGTAGAAGAAGTACCAGACGAGGAAACGACGTAACGTATTCATGAGGATTCTGAGGAAAGAAACGGGCTGTTCATGCCCTGTTTTAGAGACACGAAGCGGATTTTTCCTAAGAACAAAAATAACAAGTATTCCCGTGGACTGTTCGTCGTATGATGCTGGGTCTTCCGCAAAGTTGATGATTTGGGATGACGCCTCCCTGAGAGGCCGTTGCTAAGCGCATTTCAGAACCCGCTTGCGAAGCATCTGGAAGCTCGCTCGACCATACGCTTGCCGCTTCAGGAGCTTCAGCCGGTGAACATGGCCCTCGACGACTCCTTGTAAACAAACTGTCAACTACACCTGATAACTCGGATGGTGAGCGCTACTTTACCATCACGCATCCCTTTCATCCTCTCAGTGGTCAGAGTTTTGTTCTGCTCTCCCAGCGCTTTGCCTGGGGAGAAGAGCGTATCTTCTTTGCCGATCCACTGACCCATCAGGTCCGCTCTCTCCCCCTGGCCTGGACGAGTCTGGCCCCACCTGATCCTTTTTTAGTCATCGCTGCCGAACAAACTGTGCTACGGTGGAAAGACCTGCAACAACTTGTGCAGTTCCTCAGGTCCAAGCAGACGCAGCATCAGGAGGATCAGTGACATGGTTCAGCATGTGGCCGCACATCATCTTAGCCGTCTGGCATGTTTGTACGTCCGGCAAAGTACCTTGCAGCAAGTCTTTGAGCATACCGAGAGTACTTCTCGCCAATATGCCTTGCGTGAGCGAGCCAGTGCTTTGGGGTGGGCAGAGGAGCGCATCGTGGTGATTGATCAAGATCTGGGCCACTCAGGAACTTCGACTGCCGATCGCCTAGGATTCCAGTGGCTGGTTGCTGAAGTGGGATTAGGACGGGTAGGACTGGTTCTGGGTCTGGAGGTCTCTCGCCTGGCACGCAACTCCAGTGATTGGCACCAGCTCCTGGAAATTTGCGTGCTCACCCGTACCTTGATCCTCGATGAAGAAGGACTCTATGATCCTGCCACATTTAACGACAGACTTTTGCTCGGTTTGAAGGGCACCATGTCAGAGGCTGAGCTTTTTGTGATGCGTGCCCGACTGCAAGGAGGGATCCTCAACAAAGCACGACGTGGTGCCCTCAAACTCACGTTACCGATTGGATTATGTTACACTGAGGGGGATGCGATTGTCCTTGATCCTGATTTGCAGGTGCAGGCCAGTCTTGGCGAGGTATTTCGCAGCTTTGAGCACACCGGATCAGCTTGTGCGACGGTTCGTCACTTTCGCCAGCAGCACTTGCTTTTTCCGCGGCGAGTTCGTAGCGGAGCGCATCAAGGAGAAATCGTCTGGGGAGACATTCAGCACCACGATGTCTTGCGCGTGCTGCATCACCCCGCCTATGCGGGAGCCTATGCCTTTGGACGTACGCGCACCACCAAGACCGCCGATGGCAAAGTGCATATTGAGGACGTCCCGCGTTCTGAATGGGTCGTGCTGATGAAGGACGTCCACGTCGGCTATATTAGCTGGGAGGACTACGAGCGAAATGAGGCACAACTGGCCATGAATAGTCAAGCCTATGCTCCCGAGCGTTTCTCCCCGCCACGCGAGGGGCCGGCGCTCTTGCAGGGCCTCATTCTCTGTGGCCGGTGTGGAGAACGCATGACGGTGCGCTATCATCAGCGAGCAGGACGCCGCATTGTGCCCGATTATCTCTGTGCGCACAAAAGCATTGAGCAAGCAGAACCTCCGTGTCAGCGTATTCCGGGTGCTGATCTGGATCGGGCCATTGGAACTCTGCTCATGGAACGGGTGACGCCGGAAGCCCTGGCTCTGATTATTGCCGTTCAGGATGAGGTGGTCCAGCGTGCGGATGAAGCGCGGCGTTTGCGTCACCTCCAGGTTGAACGGGCCCAATATGAGGCGAACCTGGCTCAACGCCGCTACCTGAAAGTCGATCCGGATAACCGGCTGGTGGCGACGGTGTTAGAAGCCGAATGGAATACCAAACTCCGTGAACTGGAAGAGGCACGAGCCATTGAAGCACAGTACAACCGGAGCGATCAACACCAGGTCAGCCCGCAAGAGCGCACCGAGGTAGCTGGAGTCCCAGAACGCTTCCACCAGTTCTGGCACGATCCCAAGACCACCGTGCGTGAGCGCAAGCGAGCGGTGCGCCTGGTGATCGAAGATGTGACGGTCCACAAAACGGATCAGATTGTGGCCCACATTCGCTTCAAGGGTGGAGCAACACAAACCATCACGGTGCCTCTGCCTCTTCCCTTGGCCCAATCCCGCTTGACCGTCCCAGAGACGCTAGCAGCCATGGATCGCCTCCTTGAGGAGTATACGGATGCAGAGGTCGCCGAGCAGTTAAACCAGCAAGGCTATCGGACCTTCGTTGGACTCCCCTTTCAAAGCATCCATGTCTATCAACTGCGCCGGCAGCACGGCATTCCCAGTCGCTATGCCCGATTACAAGCCCAAGGCATGCTGACCGCTGAAGAGCTGGCGCAAAACCAGGGCGTCTCCGCTCAAGTCATTTGGCGAAGATACCATCAAGGACGCATTGTCGGGCTGCGCTACAACGATCGAGGATCGTGCCTCTTTCTTGCTCCTGGTGAGGAGCAAGAAGCCATGATTGACAGACATTGAAGTGATTCGAGAGACGAGGTGCATTATGCAACATGATCGTGGCTCCATTGGAGCGTGAGCCCGGCTTTCACGGCATCGTAGTCTTTGCGTAAGCCTTGTGCAAAGCTTTGTAGTTCCGCCGCCCCTTGCTGTTCGACTCTTTCCAGCCAGGAGTCCAATTGCTCGCCCTTACGCTCACGCAGCATCGTCGTGAACTCCTGGATGAGGTGATAGGTTTCTTGAATCTGTGTATCCGTTTCACACAGACGGCTGAGATAGTCTTTTTGCCACTCGAGGCGCTGGTCTTCCTTAAAGGTGACCCAATGCGCCACTTGCAAAGCGGTCGGAGGGTGTTTTTTCTTGCCCTCGGCGGGATTGATCATCGTTTGAGGGGTCGGCTCGACGGATTTGAAGCTGCGTGCCTCCCCTTTGAGCGCGCGCCAGGGGGCGATGAAGCGGCCAACCGCCGTGTTGGACCCGGTATATCCTTGCGCTTTGATCTCGCGATACAGGAGTTGAGCATTTCGGCACCCCTCGTTCCATCGTTTGATGAGATATGCTTTGTAGGGGTCAAGATTGGACCGACCCGGCTGGTGAATCCGTGTTCGTTCGGGAGGCTGTTTCATGCGCAGATACGTGTAGACCCCCTGTCGGGAGAGGCCCACCTGTTGCGCAATGCTGGTCACATCCACCTGTTTGGAGGCCAGCTCATGAATGGTGTGATAGCGTTCCACGCGCTCCTGATGGTACTGCTGGCTCTTCTCCTCCTGACTTTTGCTTTGGCCGGTATACCAGGGAAGGTCAGAAACGGCTTCCTCTGGACTGGAGGAGACGGCTTCCGGTGTCTGTGTCGCTGCTTTCAACTGGGGCTGCTTCCTCAAGAAGAAACTCTGCATCGTCTCAGAAAGGTTCTTTAACAAATGCCAGCGGTCAGCTACCTGTTTGGCGTTGGGCGCGCCCTGCTTGCCACCTCGCGCATAATCGCCTCCGCGATCCCTACTAATGATCTCAACCCCTGGGTGCTCAATCAGCCACTTCGCAAAAGTTTCGGCCTCCCGATCAGGCAGAAGGTCTACGGGCACCCGCTTCTCCAGATCAATCAGGATCGTGCCAAAGGAAATCCGGCGCCGAAACGAGAAATCATCCACGCCCAGCACGCGAGGCGTTGGGTGAGAAGTGTCCGAGGCCTCATGCAGAAGACGCAGAAGCGTGTCGGGACTGGTGGATAGGCCCATGCCTGCTGCCAGGCGTTTTCCTGCTTCCCCGCCGAGGGCAAAGCCCATCAGGGTGAACACATCCGTGAGTCGCGTGGTGCGCCGGGCATAGGGAGCAACCACGGTCGGGAGCCGTTCGGTGAAAATCTGCCTCGCGCATTCCGGGTTGGAGCAGAAGAAGCGGCGGACATGCAGTTGGAGCCGGACCGCGCAGCCCATCCAGGGCAGATCAGCCACCTGACGCGCATACCGCGAGTGAGGGCGCACCGAACGTTGATGGCAGAGAGGACATTCTGCTTCGGGGGAAGTCGTCGTCACTACGGCAGTAATTGCCGACTCGGAGGCATCGAGAAGCTTCAAATGTAAGCAGGCGGGATCAGGGAGCAAGGTCGGCTTGGCCATCGCGTGTGGACTCCTTCCATCAGTTCCTCTTCAGACATAAGGGAAGCATACCAACACGCGATTTAGAGAGCAAGAGATGCCCCCAAATGGCTTATGTCCTGGCAAGCGATCAAGCAAGCTTCATCAACTTCGCGGGAGACCCAGCATCATACGACGGAGTGTCTTCCCGTGAGGGCTAGAATAGCAAGGATGAGGAAAAGTAACGCTGTTTGCATAGCCCGTCGAGTGCGGCGGTGTGCATGGAGCCGATGAGTGGGTAGGGCTAGCCAGCTTGCTGAGAGTCACCGAGACTTATGTTCGTACTATTCTGAGCAACCTGGGGCAAGCCTCCTAACCTAACATAACATGGCTGGATATCACCTGTTATCCCGACGTTTGGTCTTAATCGGGGTAGGACGAACAGGGCATAGTTTGGCTGCTGCCACCCTCCTCGTCCTGCTCCAACGATAACATGACAAAACACTACTCATGTGGTTTGTACGTGTGAATGTTTCGAACGGTATGGTATCCTCTTGATTGTATTGAAAACCGAATAACGGCCTCACCTCCTGCGTCGGCTCCGCCTGTAAGCCGGAACCGAGGCCAGCGCCTCCTTACGCTCCTCCTTTCGATTGCTTGATGACATTTCCTTACCGCGCTGACAGCGAACGACGTCATTGCGCTGCGACAGCATATCTAGAACAAGTGTACCTGCTTTTTCTTCTCCATAGTGTGATCTTCTGACCGACTTTTCCCGTCACATAGTCAGCGGTATGAGAGAGTACATGCCGCGTTTAAGCAGAGAGTGTTCCTCAAAAATGCAGGAGAAGTGTCAGCGATTTTCGCGTGGTGATCGGGTACACTTGTTCTAGTTTGCGGCCATGGGCTGTAAGCATAGTGTTGGTATTGTGTGAATCGAGAGGAGCAGCGTATGACTATTCCCGGACGACCTAGTATGCATGTCGTGGGCGATACATCGGTCAGCGAGCTTGTGGAGCAGTGGGTCGGCGAGCAGTTACAACGAGGTGATCTTGCAAGGCGTGATCGCCCGCGCATCGGTCTGGTGGCTAGCAGCGGCATCCTGCGCGATGGAGGCTGGCCAGTGTACGGCGGTGATGCACCCACCGCGCAGGCCATCCTGGAGGCAGGCGGCTTTCCCTGCCTCATTCCACTATTGCCGCTTCTGGAAGGCTACGATCCTTTGCAGGTATGGCAGGATGAACACACCTTTGCCCTGTTCTTTGATCTGCTCTGGCCGGTGGTGCGCGATCTGGACGGACTGGTATTTTCTGGTGGCGGCGATCTCTCGGCGTGCTTGTACGGGCAGCAGCCCCATCCACAGAGCGAGACGCCCGATCTGTGGCGGGATGTGTGGGAGCGCTACCTGGCGCTGTTGTCCTGGCTGCTCTGCATCCCCACGCTGGGCATCTGCCGGGGCATGCAGCTCATGAACGTGGCGCTGGGTGGCACGATCTACCAGGACCTGCGTGCCGAGTGGCCCAAAGATCATCCTGCGCTAGTGCGCCACCGCGCCAGAGGGCGCGTCATCTTCCTCCAATTGGGTCACGCATCCCATCCAGCTTACGCATCACGACAGTCGCTTAGTCGCAAGCGGTGAAAGGCAGGGGAGAAGCTGGTCGGCACATGCTCGATGCCGTGTTGTCGATGCATCACCAGGCAGTGGAGACGCTGGCGCCAGGGTTTGAGGTGTCTGCCACTGCTCCTGATGGAGTGATCGAGGCGTTTGAGGATGCCTCGCCCGCGCGCTGGTGGCTGGCGACACAGTTCCATCCCGAGTGGAGTACACAGCTGCACTGGGTGATGGGCCTCTTCACGTCGTTCGTGGATGCCAGCCGGGCCTATAGCGCCGTCCCGCGCGCGGAGATCGAGCCATTGCGCCCCGAGATCAAGGAGTGGCTACGCACGCGAGACGCTGGCCTCTCTCTTCGCAGCATCGGGACCAACGAGTGGAATGGAGGCACCTCCTGCTTTGACGCAACCACTGGCTACACGCACATCCACCTTGCTGCACCCCATCATGGAAGCAGTCTAGACATCAGTTGTAGAAAGGAATATCCCGTTATGTCTACTTCATCTGCGCATCAGCACGTCATGGACCTGCTTGTTGCCAGGCGCGTCTTCAATACCTGCTGGTTCAGCGCCAGCCTCGGCATCTCGATTCTGCAGATGCGCCTGCTCGCCCAGGCCTGGCAAGCCAGCCAGCTCGCGCTGGTACCTGCCTGCCTGATGAGCCTCTGGACACTCGGCTCACTCATCGGGATGCGCTTGCCGAAATCCTCGCGCGTGTGGGGGTTCGCGACACTTGCTGGTGCGCTGCTCTGGTTGGGTGAGCCCATCTGTTGTGATGTGGCATCTCTCCCTGAGCGCTGTACCTCCGTCCGTACTGGATATCGCTGCACTGGCACTGCTGGCGACATTCCTGGGAGCGAGCAGCACCGCCTGGCTGACACAGCAGCGAAACTGGCCAGGGGCAGGTGAGCGCACGACACTCGCACGCAGCCTGGTGGGACTGACGGTCGGACTAGTAGTGGTGTGGTTGCTGCCCTTGTGGGCTGGACTCATTGCGCTGGCCTGTTGTGTTCCACTGGTACTGCTCGATACCTGCTCTTCCGGTCGTGCCCCGCTTCCGACCCAGGGAGGCGTAGCGGCTGCCTGGATGCGCAGGTACTGGCAAATGGAACAGCAGCCTCTGCAACTGGAACCAACGCGCACTGCCGAGAGGATGGTGGTGGGCATGGCTCGTGGAACGCTCGCAGTCGTCCAGAGGGTATCTGCCGCTGACTCTGCTGGCAAGCGGTGTAGCAGTCATCGTCGGAAGCGTCTGGGGAGCGGTGCCAACACCCTTCGCGGCAGGATTGGCCGTCACGCATACCCTGGAGAAGCTGGGCTGGCTGCTCGCTGGGCAGGTACTCGTCGTGCTCCTCGGCGCGTGCCTGCTTCTGGTGGCCGCGCGAGGAGTGATCGGCTTTCCTGACCGGCTGGTGCCGACTCGCTGGCAGCTCGCGCGTCGTTTTCTGAGCAAAGCTCGCCCCGCCAGGCATGGCAGCAGGGCTATTGGCGCTGGGTCTGCCGTTGCTTCAGGCACCCTGGTGGCTCGCCGTGAGCCTGGCCGGGTATACGCTCTCCAGCGCGGTCTGGGGTCTCCTGCTGCCCAGAATGCGACCCACGTTTACAACGCAGGTCGAGGCAGAGCGTCATCTGCGGTTTAGGCAAGGGATAGCACTCCCAACCACACTGCAACTGGCACATGCCAGCGCGCTTGAAGCACGAGCCACGCGTCTGCTGGCAACCGTGGAGGGCGTGCTGATAGCGCTCCTCACGCCGCTGCTGGGTTGGTGGATTGACGTGCGCGGTGGCGTCGATCCAGTGCTGGTCAGCGTGGGGCTAGGGTTCCTCGCGGTGCTCGTCGTCGGCATCCTGGCTGCTGCGCTGGTTTCGGTGCTGCCACATCGCATGAAGCAACCTCGCCGGGCCGCCATTGGTGCGACAAGGTACGTCGCGCATCCCGTATCGATCGCGCCGGATTCGACCGGCCTGGTAATCTCTTAAATGAAGAAAGGACAAGCATATGGCCGTGGTCTATACAGAAGCTACTGAGCGGGAGCGCATTCTGATCACCGAACCCCTGGCGCTCGCTGGAATCGAGCTACTGCGCCGCGAGCTGCCGGAGGCGCGTATCGATGAACGTTTCGGGCTGGAACCGACGCAGTTGCGCGCATTGATCGGGGAGTATAGCGCGCTGATCGTGAGGAGTGAGACGCGCGTGACGGAAGACCTGCTGGCTGTGGCTCCCCGCCTCAGCGTGATTGGCCGCGCCGGGTCAGGCGTCGATAACATCGACCTGGATGCGGCCTTCCGCCATGGCGTGCTGATCGTGTACGCGCCGCGCGGCAATGTCGTGGCAGTAGCGGAACACACCCTGGCGCTGCTGCTGGCGCTGGTGCGGCAGCTGCCCCTCGCCATCGCGCGTCTCAAGACCGGGCAGTGGGAGAAACGCCGCTTTATGGGGGTGGAACTCGCCCACAAGACGCTGGGTATTCTGGGGTTCGGCAAGATTGGCCGCGAGGTGGCGAGGCTGGCGCAAGCCTTCTCCATGCAGGTGCTGGCCGCTGATCCCCTCGTGTCAGCGGCGCAGGCGCGACGTGTGGGCGTCACGCTGCTCGGCCAGGAGGAGGTCTTGCGCCAGGCAGATGTGGTGAGCCTGCACGTCGGACTTCCTGGTGGTGTGAGTGCCGTTGGTGCCACCCGCCCGCTGCTGGGCAAGCAGGAACTGGCGCTGCTCAAGCGGGGAGCCTATCTGATCAACTGCGCGCGCGGCGGCTTGCTCGATGAGGTGGCCTTACTTGAGAGACTCGAACGAGGGCACTTGGCAGGGGCGGCGCTGGATGTCTTCAGTCAGGAACCCATTGGAGACAATGTGGTGCTGCGACGCTTGCTCTCGCACGAGCGCGTGCTGGCTACGCCACACCTGGGTGCCTCAACCAAAGAGGCGCAGGAGCGCGTGGCGTTAGAGGTTGCCAGGAACGTGATCTCGGCGCTGCGCGGAGATACCCTGATCGGCGCTATCCCGCCCTCCTACCCGCTCGCCAGGCCCGCGTAATCTCTGTAGCCCGCAAAGAACGGCGCTGAAAGACAAGCTGACGGCATACGATGATTATTCGCACACCATGCTAAACAGCTCTTTGAAAGGAGAGAACTTCCTATGGCAACTAACGAACCTTCTTCTCATGCCTTCTCATTCGAGACACGCTCTGCCACACACGACCCATCACCGCTCGAGATGGATGCAGACACGTTCTATCACCTGGGCAGGCGTGCCGTCGAGCTCGCGACGGAGTACCTCGAAGATCTCCCGGACAAACCGGTTTATCGCCCCATGACACCCTCCGAGCGCCAGTTGGTGCTCCACCAGCCCTTGCCGGAGTTTGGCCGCTCGCCAGAGGCGCTCTTCGATTTCTTCGAGGAGCACATCCTGCCGCACGCCATGGGCAACCAGCACCCACGCTTCGCCGCCTGGGTCAACCCGGCAGCCGCCCCCATCGGCATGCTGGCCGAGTTCCTGGCGGCGGTGATGAATCCGAGTGCCGCCGGAGGCGATCATGCCGCCATCTATGTGGAGCACTGCGTGGTGCGCTGGCTGATGGAACTGATCGGCTTCCCCACCGAGGGCAGCGCCGGCCTGCTGGTGGGCGGCGGCTCGGTGGCCTCGCTCTATTGCCTGGCGGTGGCGCGCCACTGGGCGGCGGCACAGCAGGGCTGGAACATGCGCGAGGAGGGCTTGCAGGGCGCAGCGCATCCGAGACTGGCGCTCTACGTCTCGGAAGAGGGACACAGCTGCCTGCGCAAAGCCTCGCATCTCTTAGGATTGGGCGAGCCGCGCCTCGTTCCGGTGGATGAGCACTACAAAATGGAGCTCTCGTCCTTACGCCTGCTGGTGGCCAAAGATCACGCCGAGGGGCACTTGCCCTTCTGTGTGGCGGCCAGCGCGGGGACGGTCAACACCGGGGCGGTCGACCCGCTCGACGAGTTGGCAGATTTCTGCTGCGAGCAGGGCTTGTGGCTGCATGTGGACGGAGCCTACGGCGCGTTTGGCATCCTCGACCCACAGGTCGCGCCGCTCTTCTCTGGTCTGGAACGTGCCAATTCCGTGGCGCTCGACCCGCACAAGTGGCTGGCGACACCCATTGAGTGTAGTTGCGCCATCGTGCGAGAAGGGAAGTTGCTGCGCGAGACGTTTAGCCTGGTGCCGCCCTATCTGCGCACAGAGCCGGGTAAAGGATTTGGCGGAATGCCCTGGTTCTCCGAGTACGGCTTCCAGCAGACGCGGCGCTTCAACGCGCTCAAGCTGCTGTGGGTCATTCAGCAGGCGGGACGCGCAGGTCTCGTGGCACATGTCACGCGACATAATACGCTGGCGCAGTACCTGGCCTCCCTCGTTGATGTGGCACCCAATTTGGAGCGCGTGGCCCCGGTGGAACTCTCTATCGTGTGTTTCCGCTACACGCCTCCACAACTGCGCGGCGAGGAAGAGCGACTGGATGCGCTGAACAAACGCATCATGGAGGAGGTGCAGGTCGGCGGCAAGGCCTTTTTGAACGGGACACTGGTGCATGGGCGCTTCGTGCTGCGTTGCTGCGCGCTGCACTACGCGCTCACGGAAGATGATGTGGAGGCCATCATCGAGGAAGTGCGCTTAGTTGGTGAACGGTGTCTCCTCGCCTGATTTGAGTAGTCCTCCCTGACCAGGAGAGAGGCGTCTGCAGGACTTCCGAGCAGAGCCTTTCCCGATCGGTCGGCAACTGCTGAGGTGCTTCCCATATGCTATGATGATGAAGACACAAGGGCGATGAGAGATTTCCCTGTCATCTCTGGAAACGTACGCGCATACCAAGCACGAGAGGCCACTAAGCAGTCATGCGTTTCGCCGACCACCTTCTGACCGAGGACCTCGAGCCTCTCTCTGCGCCAGCGTCTGCTTATCCTCCGTTTTCCGGCCGCTCCCCTGCTGGTCTTTTCCGTATGAATGACCTGCTTCGTCATGCTCATTACTCCAAACTGATCCATTCTGATAATCCATTCTGCAAAACAGCGTCTGGGTATGTGCCATCTCCATGAGTTTCCGTACAATCGAAAAGGAACGAGAGAAAGTTCCTTTTTTATGTCTATTTGAACTTGCTACATATTCAAGAAGACTTAGCGGCAATTACTATATACGGACACCTTCTCATAAGTAATATGCAGTATTACCATAAAGTCCCATAAGTTATATAAGATTAAATAAAATATGTTAGTATTTGCTTGTGATCTATCATCTTCATCATAATCTCATCTATAACGATCTTTTAGAGAGGCATGAAATAGAAAATGAGTCAGGATAGAAATAAGGAACAACCTCAACAGCAACCTCCTCAAGCACGGGGGCGAGCAACATTGCTATTAACCTGTTTTTGGATGATTGTTTGGGGAATTATTCTCGGAGCTCTACTTTATGCGTTTCAAATACTGTCTCCCCTTGTTCTACTCTTTGCGGCTGCTGCGGCCGCTATCATAACGGTAATCGGAGTACTTATTGGACTGATTATTGAGCCTCCAGCTATTCGTGGCTACTTTGGCACTATCTGGAAAAATGCAAATCGCACTTTGTCAGTATGGGGAGGTCTCTTTGCTGTAATAATAATTTTAGGAGGGTCGTATGTTTTTACTTTTAAGTATATAAGCCCACTTCCGCCTGAGCCAACGTCTACTACTGGACAGGGTGTCACGCCAAATGCTACTCAAGGTCCCAAGTGGGTATCAATACTCAAGCAGCGTGTTCCCAATTGTAATAATCCTCCTGGCGCAGTTTGGTATGTACACACAGGAGGAACACGTTACACTTGCTCTAGCTCTGGCGGTCTAATGGAGCAAACGACCTCAAGTTACTATGCAGAAGTGGATCTCATGAAGGTACAAGGTAGTTCATATGACCAGACCAACTTCCTTGTACAGTATGATATAGCATTTCAAAATCCAAACGATCCCTCAACATGGGCAGCAGTGACTGTTCAATCACCCGCTGACATTAATGTTGCTGGCGGTTATATTTTTACGTTAAGTCCCAGCGGAGCTTGGACACTACAACAAGTTGTATCAGCCACAAATATTCCCACCGTAAAACAAGCTACGGTGAACATTGATCCTCGCCAAGTAGTGCAAATGAAGGTGATAGTCCAAAACGATATACTCTCTGCGTATATCAACGGCCAGCAGGTGACTACAATCCCGGACAACCTGAGTATGTCTCCTAGTGTTGTTGGCCTGATGGTTGAGCGACAGAATCTAGCCCCTTCTTCACTGGTAGAGTTTTCAAACTTTGACTTAGACAAAGTAGGTTAAGTTTCGCGATGAGTCTGATACCATTTCAGCCTCTACCGTTCGACAAATATCGTTGTGGTATAGCAGTCGATACTACTCCTCAATTCGTTTACGTAAGGAGTGTCTTAATAATTCGCAAGTTTTGGTTGTCATCTCCCTAAGCTTCTTACCGTCTACAAACTTACCATGAACAACTTTCCCTCGTAGCGCGTGTGAATCGTTTACTTGACGGTAAATTGCATTTCGTTCGTCGGCTGTTTGACCGAGGTAATATGATATTGTTAAGGCTATAGACTCACTCATTTGCAGAATTTTCTCAGGTGGGAAGAAAAGTGCCTCAAGCCCAATCCAGTAGTCGATAAGCATATCTTCTAGGGAATTTCTAACATAAGATCCCTCAAACCGTGTTCTTGCAATCACTAAATCAGATTTGTTGTATTTCTTCCTGGCTTTAGGCCATAGCTTTGTTAAGACTTCGATATCTTCTGAAGTGAGTATGTATGACGCATCAAAATATGAATGGATGCTTTGGATGAGGCTCCAACCCGTCCCACTGCTTCTTTGAAAAGGTTGGTCGGATGTATTCCAGTGAGTCATACCGAGCTCAACATGATCAGGCTTCATGAGTCGTAGTGCAAATATAACAGCGTTCGCAATCTCATGATCTTCTGCATTTATTTTCGCAAAGTTGCGATTCTTGGGAGTTATTCGGTTCTGGAGACACAAGAATGCTTCTGGTAGTTCTCTTTGGGAATGGGTTTGTAATTCCCGCCTCACCGCTTCTTTCTTCTCTTCATACGTCGTTGGCCGGATAAGTATACCTTTTCCTATAGAAAACTCACCAATCGAAGACTGAACGTTCCGAAGCTGGTATAGGGTAGTAGCTATAAAGGGTTCTTCTTTGATGAAATATGCTTCTAGCTTCTGGAAAACGTGCTCAAAATCATCGGCATTGAAAATAAAAGTGGGATTAATCTGAGCGTACTCAG
This sequence comes from uncultured Chloroflexia bacterium, assembly GCA_963731975.1. Lineage (GTDB taxonomy): Bacteria > Chloroflexota > Ktedonobacteria > Ktedonobacterales > Ktedonobacteraceae > CAVSXS01. Next base: position 2,265,760 of record CAVSXS010000001.1, read on the forward strand.
TGAGGAAGACTTTAAAATACTGTTCGAGCATACTCCTGTGTATACTGATTTCGATAGACCTCTGATTTACTGGATCTAAAAAGAATGCATTTGAGAGATCAGGGGAGGTAAAGATAAACCCTACCAATGCCTCAAATTCGGGTGAATTAAAAAGCTTTTGATGTATTTGTTCAAATAAGCTGTCAAAATGAATCTTCGTCTGGCCATGCGAGGTAGAGTAAGTACCATCAGGTGAGAAAGTGACATCAAGATCTTCGTAAGCTGGAACCTGTGAAAGTGTTCGTATGAAATCCAGTGAAGCCCGAAGCCATGTTTGACACACTTTGCGAAGAGCTTCAACCCGATCCACAACGTTCTCTTCTGGCTCCATGATCTTCCTCTTTTCTCTAACAGACACATTAGCGTTGGCGATATCACTTGATAAGACGTAGTGTGTTTGCCGACGTAACGATGATTTGATGTAAATTGAGGCTTAGCTTGATTTGGCGGTCTAACTCTGAATTCTGGGGGTGAACATTATCGTGTCGTTTACTACTGTTAGCAGTCAACAATTCTAATACCCCGCATTGCCTCACGGAAGAATGGTCTTTGGTGCTCTTTTGGTGACCCGCTCTGCGAAAACGCTTGCGCTGTTTTGTTGCAATAGGTCAGGATGATAACAGAAGGAGTAAACCACGCTGGGCCAGCTGGCCGAACGCTCATCCTCTGCATGAGGAATGACGATTTCCGATTCTGTATAACTGAGTCTGACAATCGGTGATATAACAGACATCTCTTCCAACAGAGAACGCCCTCTTTGTTCAGACCCCTCCACCTCGTCCTTCACAACTGATTCCTTCACCAACGCTGCTTGGATATGCTTCCACCTCTTTTGCCCAAAGGAGAAAACAGGGGGAATGTTGGGAAGCCATTTGACCGTTTGAACCATCCCCTGAAGGCGGCACGCTTTTCCCTTGTATCTTTCTCGTCTCGTTCCTATGGATGCGGGCGGAAGTCGCCATCCATGTCGTCAGCAGCGAGATCGTCATCAAAGCCGTCATGGGCATGCAGCGTCATCAGCGTCATCAGTCGTCGCATGGTTGGCATCGGAACCAGGTGAGCAGTCGTTGTCACAAGCACGGTGCTCTCTCCTCCATAGTTCGATCGAGCCAATCCCAGCATTGACCGAGCGGAGTCGGTTTATCCCTTGATGGAGGTCAACCAGATGTCCTGCGGTCGCATGGCGCTTTCGGGAAGGAGATTCACTCAACGGTGAAACGTCGAGTGGCGCATATCGTGCGGCTAGCAGACAGACGGTGAGCGATCACGCCTGGTCGTCACCCTCAACAGCGTCGTCAACGTCATCAACGTCATCAAAACCATCACTGTCATCAGCAGAGTCAGTCGAAGCATCGTTTGACATAGTAGCAGGTGAAAAGTGTTTTGCACTCACGGTTCACAATCCACATTCACACGTGCCCAAACTGCGACAAGGAGTAACACAACATCTTCGGCTCATTCCTCGATGGCGTTGAGTTGCATGTCCCGCGCTCTCATGGTCCGTCTTGGAGAGTGCCAAATGTACCACGTTGAGGTGCGTATCACATGTGGTATGTCAGGCAGGTGGGGCTGGCAGCAATATTCGTCCCATGGGTAGGAATCGGGTCTAGAGCATGAGAACACTGGACAGACTTTAGCATTGACGAAGCAATCACGCGAAGAGCACACGCCCTCTCCTTTATCTGGATGTGTAGACCGAACTGCCTGTCAAAAAGCACGCTCCACGAATTTCAAATCGCCGCCTATCCCCCAGCCTTTATCTGAACGGCGGGAGGCGGGAGCACCCTGTCTGCTCCCAACAACGTTCTCCCGAGCAGGACTGGGTCGTCGTAACGAGCAGAGACCATTTTGCTCTTCGCACGAGCGAACCACGCCAGTGTCACCCATTGGTGAGGGAAACGCAGAAGCATAGCTACGGCAGGAGAGCCCCATCGACGATTCTACCTCTCTGCGCTCACGAATTGATGGGAGGGAGCCTCACAAGCTTCTTCACCTCGCCCGACAGATCAGGCACGCCGATGCCCCGCGCTTTGCACTGCGTTATGGCGGCCTCGGTTGCGACCACGATGATGAAGGGCCGCTGCGACAGCACAAAGGCTGTCCAGGCCTCCATACCGTCGTTGATGAGACGCTGCCTGCCTCGGTCGGTGAGGCTGCGATAGCCCAGCGCCTCCCCGATCTTCATCAACCGATAGCAATCCCAGCAGTTCAGTCGGTCACACCACGCCTGACCCGCCGGGTCACAACGTACCAGGCGCTCACGCGGATGATGCGGACAGCGATTCTTTGAAGCTTGCCTTGTTGGATCACCCGGTTCTTGTTCCGTTGCACCCGGTGTCCCACGTTGATCCTCGCCTGCTTCCTTCCTTTATTGTGGCTGGTGCGTCAGTTTGATGGAATTGATTACGTTGATTACGCTGATGATACACGATCATCATTGATGATGTTCCCAGCGGCAGCTTCTCGTTGGCTCTCCTCCTCTTGTTGCTCAGAGCTCCCATCCACACCTCGTCGAGCAAACAGGCGTTGTTCCTGCACACTCTGAGATGCACCAGGAGAACTATGCATCATGGCATCGATCTCAGCGTAATCAGTGTCATCAAAAGCATCAGCGTCATCAACAGCATCACCGTAATCACTGTAATCAACTGTAGACTCGTAATCAGCGTCATCAGTTTCGTCTTTGCTACGATAGACAGCCTCATCGTTGCTAGTGTCATCAATGGTGCCAGGCGTCTCACTCATGCCAGCATCGTCCGTCAACGGGAGCGATGCAGGTGGAGTCGTGCGTGGAGATTGAGTGAATCTCTCAGGTGGCTCAGGCGTTTCATCACGCGGGATGTGGGTAGCTATCCAGAGGCCGCGCGACATAACGGCTGCCCACGCGCGTGACTTCTCCGGCATCCACCATCTTGCCCAACAGCGAGCGGGTGGTGTGATAGTTCTTCTCGAGCGCCCCGGCGATCTCACGGGGGCGCAGGCCCTCCTGCTGCTGCGGGTGTTCGCGCAGCAGGTCGAGGATGGCTTTGCGCGCCCTGCTGCTCCCCACCTCCTCGGCGTTGCCCAGCAGCAGCCACTGCGCGCTCTCGGCCTCAAAGCGCAGCGCCAGCTCTTGCTCGCGTTCGATATCACGTCCGGTCACAAAGAGCGTGGCGTCCATCTGCCCGCGCTCGCGTTTCAAGATGAGCGTGCCATCGACCGCCCCGGTCATGCCGGTCGAGCCGGTGATCTCGTCCAGCACGTCGCTCGCGCCGGTCTTGCGCAGGTGATGCACCGCCAGGATCGAGACGTGGTAGGTATCCGCCAACCGTTTGAGCGGGGTGAGCGCCTCGTAGTCGCCCTCGTACTGCGTGCAGCGCCGCGTGTCGGTGCGCGGCGCCACCTTGGCCCAGGTGTCCACCACCACCAGGCGCGTGTTGGGATGGCTTTTGAGATACTCTTCCAGGTGTGCCAGACCACCCTCCATCAGACGCGGCCAGTCCAGCGCAAACTCCAGGCCACCTGGGACGTCCGGCATGGAGGCCAGCAGTTGCCTGGCGCGGGCTTGCAGCCGCCGCGCGTTCTCTTCGAGCGCCAGGTAAAGCACATCGCCTTGCGCCACCGGTTGTTTGCCCAGCGCCACGCCGCCTGCCGCGATGGAGAGCGCCATTGAGAGCGCCAGCCAGCTTTTGCCCAACTTGGGTTTGCCCGCCAGCAGCGTCAGACCCTCCGGCAGGATGTCCGGCACCGCCCAACGCACTGGCGGCAGCTCCCAGGAGAGCAGGTCGCGCAAACTGAAGATGGCTGGCTTGGTATTGGGTGATGGCGCAGGTGTGGCAGATGGGATAGATGCCGCTGGGGGATGGAGAACATCGAGCGGCTCAGCGAACTCAAGCGCGTTGTGGAAGGCCAGCCCGAAACCCTTTGCGATCTTGCTTGTACATGACACTGGGGTCCTTGGCACCAACCAGCCGCATAACGAACACCTTCCCGGGCCAGTGCCACTCCGCGAGGCGTTGCGCCAGGTGCGAGACGAAGGAGGTGCCGCCACTATCGGGTTCTTGCACAATATAGAGCCGGTCAATGCCCGCCAGCATGGACGCTTCCAGCACGCCGGTCATCTCCGCGCCGGGCAGTCCCAGCGCCGGAAAGCCCTGATACCAGAGCGTCCAGCAGTCCGATTCGCCTTCCACCAGCACCAGATACCCGGCTTTCCTGGCGTCCTTCAGGCGTTCCAGGCCATACGGGACAATTCCGCCTTCCCCGCTATTCCAGCGCGACCCTTCTTTGGCCACCAGCGCGGTGCGGATGCGGTAGCGGGGAGCAGGCTTGCCATCGGCCAGGTGATAGGGAATCTGCACGCCGCCCGCTGGGTGTTCCATCACCCCCAGGTTGAAGAGAAACTGCCAGGGCAACTGCTTCTCTAGCGCCAGATCGAGCAGGGAGAGGGAGTTTTGAGATGCAGCAGGAGCCGCTTGTGACCCATTGTGCCCATGCTGCCCACTCCGCGACGAGACAGCAGCCTCTGGAAAGAGGTCGGCCAGCGTGAGACCGATGGCTTCCACGATGCGTTCGAGCGCGCAGCCTGCAAAACACTTGAGCAGCACCTGCCCTTGCTCGCCCAGGCCGATACTCAAGCTCGGTTCGCTATCGGCGTGCGCCGGGCAACAGGCACGCCAGCCACGCGGCGAGGAGCGCACGCCCTTGAGCTGCGCCAGCACATGACTCAGCGCAGGAGAGGTCAGTTGTTCATAACAGGGCGTCATACGACGACCTCCTTTCAGAACCACAGGAACCACAGGAAGAGTGCGATGCGTGAGATGCGTGCGGCCACGGCGATGGCGTCCGCACGCGCGTGACAAGCCTGTCGGCCTCGCGCTTACGCATCACGCTCACTCGCTTCCTGTGGGTGTGGGGGTCTTTGGAACAGCAGGTAGCCATAGCCGGTGAGGCAGAGAATATCCAGGCCAAAGGGCCACACCCTCCCACGCAGGCGGCTGACGCGCTGGGTGAGGCGATGACGACTTGCGAGCGGGATGCTCTGTTGCGTTTCTCGATACAGCAGGCGTGCAAAAGGGACGGGTTTTCCGATGTCTCGCAGCAGGGTGAGCAGCACGTCGTACTCCGATGCGGCGCAGGGAATGACGACGCCATCGATGATGAGCAGGTGTTGCGCATCACTGTAGAAAACGTGATGCTCCTGCAACAGGGGATGCTCCATCTGTTGCAGCCGTGCGGAGGTGGAAGCCGTGACGATCATGACTGCACCTCGCCTGGATGAACACCTGCACGTAGGCAAGCGGGAGCACCCACCTGGGCAAGCGGCGCGTCGTTCTGTTGGGGACGCATGCAGGTCGATGACACGCACGCCTGGATAGGCACGCGCGGCAGACAGGCGCAACAGTGGACGCAGGCAGCTAAGAGGCAGCAGCAGGCTCTCCCATAGCGAGAGCGAGATGGCCACCTCGCGCGCCTGGGTATCCCAGCGCTTCGGCCAGGGGAGCAGCACCAGCGCGGCGGATAGCTCGTTGGTAAGCAAACGGTGGAGACACTCACTCGCACAGGCAGCGAGTACCTGCATGTTGGCTCCTGGCAGGGTCGCTGAGCCGAGCAAGTGTTCCTGCTGAGAGAAGAGCGAGGTGATGCCAGATGTCAACGCGGTACCGCCAGTCGTGTGCCAGTGGAGGAAGATACCTTCGAGCGTTGGAAGATCATACAGCACTTCCTCCAGCACGGAGTGATTGGCGAGTGTATATGTCGAGGAAAATGGCGCACGTATGTTCATGGTGATAGCATCCTTTCTATAGTGCTGTTATGTTGGCTACTTCGTTAGTCGCTCGTGGTCAAGTGCGGGCAGAACAGCTGGGGCGAACCACTATGAAGCTCGCCTCACTCAGCCAGCATGGCAAGCACACACGACACGGACGACATCTACCAGGGTCACAACACCAGCGTTGCCGTTCGCTGAAACAACGGCTAGAACAAATGTACCTGATGTACGCGCCAAAAGGAGAGACATCGTGGCCATCTTTTTGGGAGAGATGTGACCGATTTTTTGGAACACATTGTCCCTGATGTGAGGAATGATTGCGCACGCGAAAACTGGTGACCATGCGACGAGGGAGCACGCAGAGCGCGATCAGGCGCGAGGTATGGTGAGCGCTTCGAGCAGGTAGCCTGCCCCACGTACCGAGCGCACCTGCAAACCCAGAGCGCGCAAACCGGCCAGGAGGCTGCTGATGGCGCGGCGCACTGGGCGTATGGCAACCTTCCAGGAGCCTTGCAATTGCTGACGAGCTTGGTCGAATGATATGGAAAATAGGCTGGCGATGAGGGCTTCATAGGGGCAATGCTGGGGATATGCTCGGAGTAAGGGCACCAGCACGCGCATGCCATTGGGGGTGAAACGCTGCTGTGAGAGCACCTGTGCCTCGCCTTCAGCAGTTGAGGTGAGCAAGATCGCGGTGCGCATGGACGGGTTCACGACAAGGGTCAGGTTCACCGGAAGTAAGCCTTCGAGCGGCAGGTGGAGTAACGCTTCCTGTGAGTCTTGGCTGCCTTGAGTTGCCTTAGCTGGGTAGTTCTTCATAAGCTTTCGTTACTCCAAGATGCTAAATGACGCTGAGGCACAGCGTTACTCCATGACAATTCGATGGGTTGGCAGGAGAAATAGGTGAGAATGCCGTCAGGGAATGAGGGATGTTGTCAACCATTTCACGGCTCAGAAAGAGGCACCATCATACATCTCCTGACAGCAGTGGTGTTGCAAGCAACACGCAGAAATACGGCGTTGGGATATTCTAAGGGAGAATAAATTACAGCATATGCAAAACGCGCTCCTTTCTAATTCATAGTTATAGAACATATATTCTAGTTTTTCAGTAACCAGTATACCGAGCCTGAACGACTTCTGTCAACGCTTTCATGCTTTGTGGATGTGGTACATTTTTTGCGTAGCTCAGCAGCTATGAGCTTGAGACAAGCTTGCTAGTGATGAAATGCCTTTTCTGAGGCTCAGCAAGCAGGTGGCACAAAAAATGCATCATATCCCTTTTTCGGTGGTGGCGTGTGAACTCTCGATGACCTCAATTGGCTGCTGGCTTGGGGCTATGAATTCATGGCGAAAGAGTATTCGGGGCAACGAGTTCTCCGCCTAGCCAAAACGGTCACCGCCTGATTTAGTATCCAGACTGGTCTGAGCGCTCATTTGGCTGGGTCAGCGAACCTCTACCAACTATATTCGCCCAGTCCAGTGCATTGCTGTGCGCTGTCGCCGACAAGACGGCACCTTCGCTGGATGCGCGTCCTGACCTGCTCGTTGTCGGCCCAGCAGGTGCTCGCGGTGCTGAAGCGCACGAGCTCGCAAGCGGCTATCACAAAGCGGCCTTGGCCGCCTTTGTGACCTGCTACGATCAGCGCGGTAGAGGCATCGAAACCCGCTTCAAGGGCGACAAGAAATGGTTGGGTCTCACCAAACGCAATAAGAAGCGCTTTGAGGCTCACTACATGTTGATGCTGCTGGGTTCTTTGGCCCACAGGTGGTGGTCTGGGCACGCCGTTGGCTGAGCAGCCCTCAACTCTAACACTGCGGCCTCTTGTATATGGTGCGTGTTGTGTTTCATGTCTGTGGCTAGCTGCGCTTTGATGCCTTTGGTTCTGCTGTTGAGATTGTTTTAGATCAAGAGGCTTGACCGGCTCGCTCAATCATCCATCCTTTGCAGACCTTGCTGGCACCCTTACAGGTCGTCGTTATTTGGGCGAAACTGAGGTACTCTAAACACCAAATGGAAAAAACAATGATAATTGAAATGTTCGCTTAATTGTTGTAGGAGGTCAACAATTCACTTCGAAGTCGAAGGGACTTTTGGCATCTCCTCTGAAGTCTTTTGGGAGGCTGGTAAAGAATCCAGAGACGCAAAATATTCCAGCTGCAACCGATGGATGAAGATGTAGTTCCCACCGACTTTGCGTAGGAGCAGTAGCTCTGTCGCTTCGTTTAGGAATTGCACAATGTTCCAAGGGAGACTGTTTGTCCGCCAAAGCCAGGTACGCAAGACAAAGTGTTGTACGAAAGCACCTAACCCGAAGATCACCCCAAAGATCACCCCGAAAATCGCGCCGATGGAGATCCCAACAATCATCCCAAGGAGCAGAGGAAGAAGCAGAGCGAAGATCAGGGCGAACGGTGGCTTGAGGATCTGCCCGATAGACTGCCCGTGGATTCTGAGCTCAGGAACTGCCAGAGCGGTTATCAGCATAGCGAATAGCCCGACGGGTAATCCAGCAATCAGCCCGGCGAACAGGCCACGGAGCAAGCCATTTTTTCCAGAACGCCTTATCCCCTCATTGGGAGAAAGGTTCTCTCGTTGAGCCAATTGTTTCTTAGATAACCCGAAGTACAGCACATAGATCGACCCACAGATCAGCCCAATAACCCCCCCATAGATCAGTCCACCCCCCAATGCACCATCCGGCATATTTATCTTCAAGATCAGCCCAATGAGCAAAGAAGAGACCAGTCCAATGAGCAAAAAGATGGCTAGCCCACCAAGTATTCCTCCCCACGACCACTCCACGGCTTCTGCTGGTTGTATATTTTTAATTTCTCCGAAGCGTATACCAAGGATCATTCCGACGACCGCTCCTATAACCAGACCGGAAACTTGTGCAGAGGACCCATAGGGTATCCAGAGGACTGCGAGAGGTAGCCCAATGGCCAGTCCACTACATAGTGCGATGACCAATCCAACACTCCATTGATACAGGTCTTGTCGCCTCCCTACAAGCCAGTCAAGTTGCATTTCCTCGACTGAGAAGATCGTCTGATTATACTTGTATAGTTGCCCAGCTAAAAACGACAACCAGTGAATCACCTGCTCTGGCTGTCCCGTCTTTGATTTCCTCCCCCGTTTGAACATCTGTTGTGTATAAGTTGCAAAAATTCGTTGCCTTCGTGCTTCAAGAGTAGTAGTGGTCAACAGATCTTCAAATGGTATATCGTGATAGGTGAGCGTTAGTATACTGAGCATAAGGGGTGTGGTCATTAGCTCTTTCAGTACCACATCTTTGAGACGGGCTATACGTAATTTTGCCAGTTGCGGCCCTGCACTCTCTAGATATTCATTGATCTGCTGCTCTGAAGGTGGCTGTACAACGACGGAGCTGAATAGCCGCAAGCGTGCTGCCTGTGATAGATAGTCGGCGCTCCTGCTACATATCACTAGCGATACAGTGTTGTGTTCCTGCCGATATCTGTTGATAGCTTCAACACATGATGTACGATATGCCAGTGTGATCTCATCCAATCCATCGAAGAGGGGAAGTACCTGATCTTGCTCAATCCACGACTTGCCAAGCTTGCGCGGCACCTGGTATATCTGATGCAATTCCTCGATAAGCCAGTCAGTGATGGACTGGCGCTTCAACGCCCAAGACGAGAGATTGAATACTACTGGCATCGGGTGAGTAGTATTAAGCCGAGCACGATCCAAGAGATCGCGGGCCAGATCCAACAGCAGGGTTGTCTTTCCACATCCGGGCTCTCCAAGAATAAGTAGCTCGCCATCTGAACGGTCATACAACTGTGTAATAGTAGTAGTAGGTGGCAGCGGGTCCGATTCTCGTACAACTGGTTTGCCAGGGTTCACGGCTGTATTTTGCTGCTCACGCAATTCTAGATCAATAAGCATGGCACCATGTAAAGATGGCTCAAGTACGCCCCTGATCCAAGAGGAGTGTACTCTTTTCATCATTCGTTGACGGTCCTTGCCTTGTGGTGTTCGGGCTGGGTACTCCCAAAGGCAATCCATCCAGCGCTGATCAATCCGATGAAACTGCCGTTGCAGAATCTCGACTTCAGGAAATACTTGAAACACGATGCTTACAGGGATTGCTCTTCCTCCAAGCTCCTCACTGTTTCTGCCACGAGTGTGTTGAATGACACCACACACGTACCCTGATCGAACATTAAGCAAAGGGGAACCACTCAATCCTGGTCGAACTTGCCCGTTTTTGAATTTGAGTTGCTCTTCTTGATCGCCGACCTTCCCTTCAAGGATAAATGTAGCAGGCTCGCCTCCAGGACGAATGTCAGGATATCCATAACTATAGAGATTATCGAATGGGAGCACTCCCTTCGCGAGCAAGACACAGGGATGACTCGTGAAGTCCACACGCAACAAAGCCAGGTCTATACCTACATCATCCACTACTCTGGTTATTTGTGCATGATAGGATTGTCGATCCCAAAATACTTGGACCTCGTCCGTGGGGAATTGGGTGGTTCGAATCACATGTGCGCTAGTAAGGAGGAGGCCAGGCGCGACGAAGAATCCTGTCCCGTATCCGGTCTTCCCTGAGACTGATACCCGCGCGGTACAGTGGCGTAAAAGCTCATACAGCGACTGCTTCATATCATCTCCTCAAGCGCTATTCAGAAGGTGACGTTCCCCACTCCAATGTAATTTTGAGATTAGTAGTGCCAGAGCCTTTTACGAGCAGAGCAGTAAGTTGCCCTGCTTCTAAAGCAACTTCTAACCCGAACTCAATGCACGCTCTCTGAGGCTTCGCTTTTTCAAATGTTGTGAGAACAGACTCGGCAATTCCTTCAATTGCGGTCATGACCCCTTTGAAAGAAGGCAACGTAAAAGCTACTTCCTCCTCACTATCAAGCACTGTTGCCTGGATGTGAATACACGTTCCATTAGGCAGCGCGGCTTTGATGATCTCAGTGCTTGTTTCCATAAGTACCTTTTCTCACTTTTTCAATATAGGTGTCAGGGAGTGAGTCATTTTTGTGCGCCTAGAATGTGATAAGCTCAAGCACGATTGACGGGCGAAAGTTGACCTCATCAATTAGCGTAAAATGTTCGATGGGTTCTTTACTATCCCATTGTCGCTTGAAATAACTCTAGACATCCATGTTTTCTTCAGCACCACTGACTCAGAGCAGGATACGTCTTCGACCACTGATCGCTTCTACCTAAAATAGCAATCTCAGGGGCTAAGAGCAAGCGAATAGGTAGAGGAGAGTACCATTATACTATTTGGGCCCTTGTGTATTATTTAAGCTGCTTGCTTATTTATGGCAGAAGGAGGAAACATTTATTGGAAGCTCAGCAAGATTGCTTTACACCTCATTTCAACCTCACGCATTTCACTCCAGGGAAGCCGATCAGTCTCAGCAACTTCAATTTGTGCAGGATACTACTCCATCTGTTCGCACCCTCTGAGGGTGTGCCATCCCCGTAAGAAAAAGAACTCTGAAAAGTCGTTCGATGCGCAGGAGCATGTTTTGCAGGTCATATCCTTATGACTGCGAAAGATGACTTCTCCTCTTCTGAGCTACAAATTTGCCCACATCCATACAGTACTCTCGCGACGTAAACAGGTTTGACCAATGACCTGAAAGGTTCTTCACGGCCTCTGATGATCTTCCGGGCATTCTTTTAGCTCAACCATTGATACCAAAAGGGGTGAGATGCTGCGAGACTGTCTCGTAATACGGCACTCGTCCTCAACCCGCTCTCCATCTGCAAAATTGGGTGTGGTACTTATACATCTAGATACCTCTCTATACGCTCATCATGTCACAAACCCCTTCGCAAGGAAGCGCAGGGCTTGTCTTTTTGCGCCGCTCGTGGTATACCTCCTGTATAGAACATGTGGACTAGACAAGAGCAAGGCTGCAAAGCATCTCCTGTCGCTCACACGAGGTGATCCGGCCTCTTCCTCTGTCCGTCGCAGGGTGGTTGCGTTGCGTGACCGCTCGCCGGGAGGAAAAATAGGATGAGGGGTTCTAGTAGCTGTCCACCCTCGATTGGAGTGTCGCTGGGCAATCTTGTTCCTACGTACAAGATAGCTCGCCACCCGTCAAAGGACAGCACGTTTGTCCGTTTCGTAGATCTCGTATATGTCATGCCGCTTCGTTGAATCGTCCTTCGCAGCGTTTCTTCGTATTATCGTCTCGTCTCTCGTGCTTCGTTCGATCATCGTCACTCTGCACCGTCACAACAGCAGCGGAAAGGAGGCCTGCACATCTCAATAAACCCATGAGGAGCTGATGCTGCCTGCTTTCGTGCTGCCCATTTCGCATGCGACGTGTATGTGAACAACCAGCACCAGGAAAGAAGGTTTCTCATGGACCATCAACAGCCACCAACCAATCACATCTATCATCGCGAACATGCTCAACACCCACGCGAGCCATCTCGCCCGCCTGGCCGACACGTCCCACAAGGGCAAGCGCCAGGGAATCCAGCGCAACAGAGGCGCGAGTTCTTGTGGCGAGAGCGCATCTCACGGCAGATGCAGGTTCGGTCGCTCACAGCGCGTGCCGCCTCTCTTGAAGAGGATTGGGTCACATTGCAACAGCGCAAAGCCAGCATACAACAACAGAAACCGAAACTGGCGGTGCTGGTTGTGCTTTCTAGCCTGATCGGTATACGCGCGCTGCCTGCCGAGCGGCGCTTCTGGCACGAGCGCGAGCGACTGGTGCAGGAAGAAGCGCGACTTCAGCAGGCCAGAAGCTGGTGCCAGCATGATCTGACAGCACTCCAGGCACAAATCGAAGTCATCCAGCGTGAGCTATCGTCACTCCCTGCGCATATAGCACCGCTCTGAGCGAGCGAACCGTGGCGAAGTTTGCTTGCGTACCGAATCACCTCACCTTCATCCATGCACTTCTGCCTGACACCCCTCAACTCTGCATCGCTAGCTTGTTAGGCCCCAACACCCTTCCCATTGGTACCAATTTCACCATCTCGCAGGCTATTTCAAGGTCCAGTTCGTGCATTGCTGAATCCTGTACCCCACAGTCTTGACCGTCTTCACTACCTGCTGGCCTGACAACGACGGGCTTTCCGTGTGCTAAGGCCAGACTGTCTCTGAAGAGATTTCTCTTCCTTCCTATCGCTCGTCGTTCGCCACTTGCTGGTTTGTTACCGGGAAGTGGCCTTTTTTGTACCCACAGGAGGTTGCCATGTCTCGCATACACGCGCCACCAACAGGTCGGCGCTTCCAATCACACACGCCCATAATATCCACCCAACAACTCATTTGAATAGTGAAAGGGCAGCACACCATGCCCGGTGTGCTGCCCATTTTGTGTGCTCCCATCGGGGAGCGAAAGGCTTACGATGATTATGATACCAGACGATTTCTTCGATGGCAACCCATGTGGCGCGCCTTACCGCTTCGACGATCACGAGATGCGTTTGCGCCATCTGCTCTCGCAGGATGCTCCACCCGCTTCGGGTGGCGGCAGACACCTACTCCTGGTCTGCCCGATCTGCACGCGTCCCTGGTACAAGGCTGGTAGGAGCGAGTATCCCCGCTTGACGCCCGAACAGCTGATCTTCCTCAGCGCAGCCCTGCACGTCGATCTCGGCGCGCTCTACCAACTTCCCAAAGCATTCTGCTCCATCTGCAGCGCGATCTTCCTGGACGGCATGTTCTCTATCGAGGAGTATACCCAGTACCAATACCCCTACAACCAGCAGGGGTATCGCTTCCTGTGGGAGAGCGCCTCATCGCGCCGCATCCAGCTGGTCGCGCTGCTCTGCCGAAGCGAGGGACTCGTACTCGATGCGCTCGTGCAGCAGCCATCCGACATGCTCACCTCGTCCACGCACGAGGCGCTGGCAGCCCTGAAATGGCTGGAGGCCCAGCCCTTCCCTGATAGCTTGCAAGCCTTGTCCAGCGAACAATGCGATCGACTTGCTCATCGTCTCCCTACGGGCAACACCTCGCATGGAACAACGCTCAAGTGGCAGGGTTACTGCTGGCAAGCTATCTGTCCGACTCTGGGTGGCGAGACGCAGGTCGTGCTGGCGGTGGCCTTGCCGCCGTCGGCTCCAGCGCCGTTTCTCAGCCTGCATGTGAGCTGGACGGTACTGGCACGCGCGATGCGCGCGGTGCTGTGAGGAGGGACGACCATGACGATTACCTCACAGACCACCCGGCAGGGGAAAGTCATTCACCTGCTTTCGCTGCACGACCTCGGTGATCTCGGTGATGTGGGTGAGCAGAGTAGCCTGGGAGGACGACTGCGGGCCTACTGTCCCATTCACGGCAGTGACCACCAGCGTTCGCTCTCGATTGACCCACAAAGCGGTTGGGGCTATTGCCACTGCTGCCACGCCACGGTGCGGGTCAGAAGAGCTGCTGACGCTGATTCTCCCTCGTTCCCAGTTGTAGGGAATGACAACAACGTGCGCGGCCTCCACTCTCCACAGCTGCTTCCCTTTCCACGCGCCACCTATCGCCCGACGCGGTCGCAGTTTCTACAGCGGTCGCAAGCGCCATTCACATCACCCACACCATCCACGTCCACCATGCGCCCGGTGCTCACGCTCCCCTACTGGCAGCAGGAGGAAGTGGCGGCACTTGCGACTATCGCGCCACAGATGCGAGAGGAGTTGGCAGTTTCCAGTCGAGCGCAGGCGTACCTTGCTGAACGGGGTATTCCTCTCTCGCTGGCGCAGGCAACACGCGTTGGCTACCTCTCGCGCGCCGTATGGGAGCATGCTTCACTTCCACCATCACAACTGTCGCTGCTCAAGCGCTGGATCGGGCGCATCGTCTTCCCGCTCTCTTCACCGGACGGGCTCGGCTTCATTGGTCGAACACTACACGGCTGGGAGCCGGGCATGGACGAGGAGGCGCACAAGGCGCTGCTCGACCAGCCCGGCGCGCCCAGGCGCTGGATCAAGACCAACCCGGCGGGCTGGTTCGGCTCCGACGCTCCTCTGCAACTCGCACGCCATCTCGTGCTGGTCGAGGGCGGCTTTGATCGCCTGGCACTGCTTGCGGCAGGCGTTCCGCCAAACGCGGTGGTGGCCCTGGTCGGCACGGCGGCCCGTCCAGCTTGGCTGGCGCAGTTGGCCCCACAGGTGCGCGGCGTGGTGCTGGCGCTGGATGCCGACGAGGGTGGTCTCACCGCCACGGCGCGCCTCGCAGACGAGTTTCGTCGGGCAGGCTACACGGTCGTCATCTGCCCACCGCCGTGTGATGGCTGGGGCAAGGATTGGAGCGAACGCGTTCGCCGACGCGGTCCACAAAGTGTGCGGCCTCTGTTAGAGACCATGACACACCTGAATGAAAGGATATAACGATGCACATACACGACGACAACCACGATACCCACAAGCAACACCCGCAACACCCCCAGCGCTACGCCGTTTTCCACGCGCGTGATCTACACGCGCTGATCGACCCACGCTCGCAGGCGCAGCGCTGGTACAGCGACCGCTCACGCGCCTACACGTATGTGGCCGATGTGCTTGCGCCGCTTGCGCAGGTCTTCGAGCTGACCAACCACATCGAGCATGCCTGGACGAGCAACGCGGAGGTGCTCTGGTTCGCACCCGGTCATGCGCTGCGCTCCACCTCGGTCGGGGACGTGCTCCTCTCCCACCTGGACGGGCAGGCCTGGCTGGTGCTGCCCTTTGGGTTGCAGGAGCTCGCGCTGGATGACAACGGGCTCCCTTTCAGGCCGTACTTCCCGTATGGCCTCGCGCGAGTCGTTGACTACACCGAAGTCTTTCGCCACTACAGCCAGGAGATTCCCCTGCTGGCAGAACAGGTGACGCTGCCGATGGCGCTGCCCTGTCGCCATCCCGCGCTCTCGCAGCTGGAGGGTCGCTATCCGCTTGAGGACCAGCTTCCGCCCTGGTGGGAGGAGCTGCGTCGATGCGCTCACCAGGGCTTGCCCCTGCCTGGAACCCCTGCTGCGCGCGGTCAGCCGGGAGGAGTTCCGGCGCGGCTCGCTCGACCAGGCGCGCTGGAAAGTATGGCGGGATATGTCATGCCAACAGACCAGTGAAGTTCCAGTGTAACGCCGAGCAGTCATATCCCTGTTGGATGCACGCTGGGCCGAGCCTCTTTCGCCTTCTGGCAGAGGTATTGCCTGCTGAGGGAAGGTCGCGCTGGCTGAACCGCTTCGTGAGTCGAGGCGAGAAGGAACTGCCGCAGGAGCTCGATCTGGTGGTTACCGCGCATCCGGCGTGGTGGCTCAACATGGCCAATGGCAGAAACTGGTACTCCTGTATGGGAAGCGGCCCGGACCGCGATCTGCGTCTGGTCGGTAACTGGTACGACACGGGTGTGATGCTGGCCGCGCTGGTGGCGCGCGGTGAGGATTGCTGGACGCCGGGCGCGCTGATCGCGCGTACCACGCTGCGCGTCGTCACGGATAACCTGCCTGCTCCTGGTGAGCAGGACAGCCAGGAGAGCAGTGCGCCGCTCATCGAACCTCCCACGCAGCGCGTGGTGATGGGCCGCATCTACCACAACGATCTGACCGTAGCCTGTAATTTGCTTACGTCTCTCATAGCGCTTTGCGAACAGCACCTACTGCCGTGGGGCTGCATCGCAGGTACCACGACCGCCGAGTTGGCCCTGGACGGTGCGCTTGGCGCGCTGGACATCATAAGGGAACCACATCAGGCGTCAGGCGTTCCCTACTGGCTGCCGATTAGCATCGAGCGCCCGGCGCTCGAAGGGCAGGTCGCGTACCTGGAACCGGAAGGTGATGCGCTGGAGAGTGCAGCCAGTGGTGGTACCTGGACCACTCCCACGTTTGGCGTGCATGCTTGCCGAATGCGCGAGTCTAGTACTTGGGCTGTACAGTCGAGCGTCCACGAGTAACCACCTCCATCCATGTTCCTCTTCGCATCCCACCTCTGTTTCTTCCATGTGTGCTTTCACCACCTGCCTGCACCTGTCTGCTCTCTCAGGCTTTCCTGCTCACATCATGCATCAAGTCAGTATGCAACATGAAGCGACATGGGTCGCCATAGGTGGCATGGGCAAAGATCATGCCACTCGTGCTGCATGCGCTCTGATGCCCCTGGGCAATGGATGGGTACAGAGGCAAATGGAGGTGGGATGCCTTGACCATACAACGAAAGGATATCCTTCCATGACAAACATAACATCACCATTCCACAACGGTAACATGTTACCACTCGATGGAACCCTCCCACTGCGGCCCTTTCACCCCGACAGCTTTGTCGGCACACTGCTCGCAGACGGCCAGCAGGTCAGGGTGGCGGCGCTGGCTTGCGACGAGGGGCGCGTGGTGGCGCTGAGCGTGGTCGGTTTTGATACCAGCATCGGCGTGGTGCTGGCGCGGCTGTGGAGTTCGACCGCCGTGCCCTTTACGCCTGCCGCCACCTGGCAGGAGGAATGGCGCGGGCCAGATCAGTTGCAGCGTGGCAGCGAACGCTACAAGCAGTGCGTGGCGCACCTCGATGGCACGCGCGAAGTGCATGCCCTGGCGCTGGTGCGTACAGCCCACCTCACCGAAGGCATCCTGCACCCGCCCGAACTACCGGAGATGAACGAGGCGGACGAAGCATCGGCAACATCGGCAGCAGCAGAGACGAAGGCGCGACGAGCACACCCGCCTTCACCTGCGACGCCACCTGTGAAACAGTCCAGGCCGCCGGTGTGGGTGCCGCGCTACGTGCTGGGCAACTGGGATGAGCCTGGTCCCAACCAGCAGAGCTTTCTGGGGCATCTGTACGCCCTGCGCGTGCTGTTCCTGCACCGGCACGCCCGCCACCCGAGTGGCGCGCGGTGTGGGCGCAGGCGCTCTGGCACTGCGGTCTCGCTGCTGATCTGATCTCGCCGCTCCCCGCTCTCGGCATGCGCGCCTGGAAGCTTTCCGGCGATCTGCTGGCCTGGAGCGCGCTCGTCGGCGCAGGTGTGCGCGAAGGCTGGCTCCCCTGGCGAGACGATGAGACGACGCGCTAACTATCCACAACCCATTCGACCTTTTTAAGGGCGGCCCACTGCTGCACCCATTGTTGGTACATCGGCGGGCCGTCCTTTGCTGTCTGTTGTTGTACACCTTCATTCCACACAGACAAAATAGATAAAGGAGATACCATAGAGATGCCACAAGGAACTCTCGCCAACCTGGCCACTTCGGCCTTTGTGCGCACGCCCCCGGCTTTGGCCGAACGCATCGTGCGCTGCCTGCTCGCTTTCCCGCCAGATCAGGTCACCAACATACTTGACCCGACGGCGGGTGAGGGCGATCTGCTTTTACCCTGCCAGGATATCCCACTGGCGCGGCTCTACGGCGTGGAGATCAGCGCCGAACGCACGGATGTTGCACGCGCGCGACTGCCGCAGGCCGAACTCGTGACCTGTGCCTTTGAGGGGGTCAGCATCCCCAAGGGCAGCATGAGCCTGGTGCTGGCCAACCCACCCTACTTTTTCCAGGACGGCAAACGCGCCGAGTACCGCATCCTGGCCGACGCTGGCACGCTGCTGGTGCCCGGCGGCGTGCTGGTCGCCATTCTCCCGGCGCGCTCGGCCTGGGATGGCACCATGATCAACCACTGGTGCCGCTGGTACGAGCGCGTGCGCGTCTGGAAATTCCCCGACCGCTCTTCTTCATCCAGGAGAGGAGAGTGCCTTCGAGGACTACACGCAGATCTGCGTGGTCGGCACTGCGCCGCGCCGAACCGCGCGACCCCATCCCGGCAGAGGTGCAGCGTTTGCAGGGCTATCGCTACCATAGCCCCTCGGTGGCGGCATCCGGCAAGAGTCCCTCCTCTCGCACCCGCGCGGGCTGGGAGCAGGGAGCGGCACCACCGGAACTGCCCATGTTCCCCATCGCTGACCCCTATCCCGTGCCGGAGAGCCTGGCGCGTCCGCACATCGTGGTGCGGCACGCCGACGAGTCCACGCTGCTGGCGTCACTCGAACGCGGCGGCGCGCACCTCTCTCCCATCTGGCAGGCGGCCACCGAGTGGCGTGAAGAGGGACTGCGCGAACAGCCGGTCATGCCGCTCTCCGGCGAGGCGCATGTGGCTGCCGAGGTGCTGACCGGACTGCTGGATGGCGAGATCGTGTGGGGGCCGGTCATGCCCTCGGCGACAGAGAGCGGCGACTATCGCGGCCCACGACATGAGCAGTATGAGGAAACCCCACAGCTGGTGCCACACTTCCTCACAGCTTTCGTGGGGCAGGAGTGGGTCTCGATGCCCATTGAGAGCGAGGAACGCGAGAAACTGCGCGAGCGCGGCGTGGTGCGCGTCGCCATGCGCCAGTGGCAGGACAAGCCCATCCTGGGGGTGCTGAACCTTGCAGACCGGCGAGACGCGCTACGAGCAGGGCGAGGCGGTCTTCACTTTCCTGCAGCCCTGGCTCTCCACGCTGGCAGCGCGCGTCATCGAGAAGCGCCAGCCGCTCTACCGGCTCGACCCCGCCGACTGGGAACTGCGCGTGGTGGCGCAGTTTGGGCGCGACAAGCAGCTGCCCAACGCCGCCTTTCCCGGTCTCTCGCTGGCGCAGCAGCACCGCGTCTATGCCATGGGGCGCGCGCTGGATGCGACCTCACGCTCTGCCATTCAAGGGGAGCCAGGTACAGGCAAGACACGGCTAGCAATGGCGACGGCAGCGCGGCAAGCCTACCAGTGGCGGCACCGCAACACGGCGCTCTTCCGAGAGGAGAGACAAGCACCAGGGCAGCAACAGGGGCTAATTGAGAAGCAGCCAGCCTGGTTAAGCGGGCTGCGCCGCGCCTGGCTCAAGAACCCGCGCACGCTGGCGCTGCTTGGCCTCTCCCCGGTGCGTGACGGGCAAGCGGGCAAGTGGTAGCCTATCGCCGTCGCAGCGATGGGGCGCTCATCGCGCCGGAAGAAGCCGGGCCGCGCGCTCTGCCAGTGCTGGTCAGCACGCCCAAGAAGGTCACCAAGGAGTACGCCGCCGAGCTGCGCGCTGCCTGGCCGGAGGCCGAGGTGGTCTTCCTCGAACGGCACAGCGACATCCCCCGCTGGATGCAGCGCTGCGCCGAGAGCGCGGCACCCGCCGTGATCGCTATCCTCTCGCACTCGCTGACGCGCGCCTTTGGCCGCGAGTGGCGTCCAGTGGTGCGCGAGAAGCAGATCACGCGCCGCGAGCCGGTGCTGGAACCGGAGAAGGAGATGTTGCCAAAGCTCGATCCCGTCTACGATGAGAAGCGTGTGCTGACCGGCTTCCGCTGGAAGGCCAGCGGGCAGCTGTACACCGAGGCCACGACCGTCTCGCATTTCTTCTGTCCCGGCTGCGGCTGCCAGATCAAGGCCACGCCCGGCAGGCTGCACGAACGCGAGCAACGCAACGATGAGGAAGAGGAGCAACAACTTACTGCGCTGAAGGGTGGGCAGCAGGAAGCTGAGATAGGAGAAGAGGAAGACGACCTGGAGCCGGTGACGAGCCGCACCTGGTTCACGCTCAAGCCGAGGTGGTGTCGCTGTCGCGCCGATGCCAGGAACAGGCCAGGGCCGCGCAATCCCAGCGGACGCACGCGCGTCAGGACGCCGCTCTGGAGCGAGATGCGCCTGGTAGCCGCGCAGCGCAAGCATCCCCAGTTGCCCTTCGCGGACTGGTCTGCAGCGGTTGAGCAGCTACGTCGGCCCACGGAAGGGTACAAAGCGGTGGCAGAGGCAGGCGTCGCGTATGCCGCACCTGTTGAGAAGGCTCCCACGCTGGCGAGCAAACGTAAAGCGGTCAGCCTGGGTCTTTCCAGTTCGACAGGGACAGCTCACGGGAATCAGCACAGTGAGGACGCGTGCTACGTCGCGCGCGAACCACTCCCTGAAAGTTTTTCGCCGTATGACTATCTCCATCGTTTCTACCGCGGCTGTGTGGCGCTCTCGGTGATCGACGAGAGCCACAATGGACGGGGACGCGATACCGATATCGCGCACGCCTTCCACCAGGCCATGCTCGCCTCCCAGACCTGTATGCTGACCAGTGGAACACATTTTGGCGGCGACATCCTGGGCTTCTACCATTACTGGTTCCGATACAATCCGCAGTTCTGGCGACGTCTGGGGCTCGGCTGGAACGACGCGGACAAGGCGCTCTCGCGCTACGGCGTAATCCAGGAATGGACGAAAGAGTACGAGTCGGACGCGCGGCGCGGCTCGGGCCAGACCAACGTGCAGGTCTCGACTATCCCCGCGCCGGGGCTGTCGGCCAAACTCATCCCCTACCTGCTGGAGGATATGGTCTACCTGACGGTGCTGGATGTGGGCGCGCACATGCCGCCGCGCATCGAGATTCCCGAAATCGTGCCGATGCGTGACGCGGAGATCGCCGATGCGCTCAGCGAGGCAGAGCAAGCACGCCGGGACGCGGCTCGTTTGTTGCAAGAGTTCACGAAGGCACACGCGGCTGGAAGCGCTGGTAGTGGCCTGACGGTGCAGGACGCCGCCAGGGAGCGGGAGCGCCTGGAGCAAGCAGCGAAGGCGGCGGCAGAACGCGAGCGAGCGGTGCAGGAGTGGGCCGCACCGCGTCACCTGGCGGCGCACTATGGGCGGCTGGTGCGCTCCCTCGATGACCTGGCGCGCAGGCGCAACACGGCGGCGCGGCTGGCCAAGGGCACGGTGCCGCGCTGGTTCGCGGTGCTGCCCTGCGAGCGGCCCTTCGAGGTGTGGGAGACCAGACGCGACCGTTGGGGCGACACGCAGAGGCGCGACCTGCTGGTCGAGACCGAGCGGCTCGCCTGGGACTTCCTCTACCCGCTGGAACGACGCCTGATCGCCCTGGTGCAGCAGGAGCTGGCCGAGGGCAGGCGGGTCATGGTGTACTTCGAGCAGAACGATCTGCGCAGTATGTCGCGCCGCCTGGAGTGGGTGCTCAAGGACGCCCTCCTGCATGTGCAAAGTGAGCAGCATCTGTCTGGCAGGAACAGCGGGAACCAGAGCAGAGAGCGCATCCAGCCCTGGACGCTGCCCAACAGCGTGGCGGCTGAGGATCGCCAGCAGGCCATCTTGCAGGCGGTGCAGCGCGGGCATCGCGTGGTGATCGTGCCCTACCGCCGCGTCAACGAGGGCTTGAACCTGCAAAGCGGCATCGATACGGTGATCTGGATGGAGATGGCGCTCAACCTCTTCATGCTCGATCAGGCCAGCAGGCGTGCCTGGCGGCTGGGCAAGCGAGAGGAGGTACGCATCTATTATATGGCGTATGCCAACACCGCCGGGCATAGCAAGCTGCGCAAGCTGGGTCAGCAGAGCGGCGCGGCAGCCGCCTTCGCCGGAGAACCGGCGCGCGGGGCGCTGATCGCACACGCTGGAGCTGACAAGACCACGCTGGCGCGCCTCTCCAGCCTGCTCGAACAGCAGGAACGGATTGGTGAGGATGAAGAGGAGGAAGGTGCTCCGCTGCTGCTTACAGGTGAGCAGGAGGTGGCCAGCGAAGAGGCGGCGCTCAAGGCTGTGTTCGCTCGACGCGCCGAGGAGCTGCGCATGGCGCTGGTGCGTGGGCGCGAATGGCTCGGCGGCATCCAGGATACACTCGCCGAACGCCTTGATGCTCTCGCGATGCGTACGGCACCAGCAGGTACAGCCCACTCGGTCTGGGTGGAGCGCCCTCAGCCACGCGCCTTCACGCTTCCAGGTGCAGGTGCGCGCCAGGTGGAGGCGTTGTCTCACGGAGACACACCTCAGCCATCTGCGGTTGATGTGCAACAGACGGAACCCCGTGACGACGTGCAAAAGGCCCAAGCAGAGGCGGTCAAACCGGCTGCACCTGTGCTACCCACGCTCCTGCGACGACTACTCATCCTGCCTTTCCTGCCTTGCCAGCGGTAGTGCCAGAAGCGCAGCCTGCTGCACCCATGCCTCTTGCGGTTCCAGGACCAGCGTCGAGTGCCAGCGCGAGCTGTTGGCAGTCGACCGGCATTGGTCTTTGGACGCAGCGAGCATATCGCACTGGCGCGAGTGGCTCGTCGTCGCAGCACGCGCGGGTCGAGGGAGCCATTGCGACGGCGCACGCCCGTCTCTGAACGCGACATCCCCTCACTCCTGGATGATGCCACTGCAAGCCCAGACGCATCACAGGTACAACAAGGCCAGCCGGGGCAACCAGTGGCTATGCCCTCGTTGTGGGATCTGCTCGTGGCACCCACCTCGGAAGCCGTCACCGCCGCCCCGGCACGCTTCGCTGAAGCATGGCGCGTCCCACGCAACTCTCGCCAATCAGCGCTGTGGGAACAGGTGGGAGCGAACACGCCACAGTGAGGGGCCGACAGGCTATACCATCCAACGCTCCCCATTTCCCACCCACAAGCACAACTACTACTACAACTTTATCGTGACCCGCAGATCCCAGCATGCTGCTCTCATGGCAGCTTGCCGGGGTGTGCGGGTGTTTAGCAAGGAGAAGACTATCCATGACCTACACATCTTCAACTGCCCAGGACATGCAGGACGACGACACCAACGATATCCAGGAAGTCGCCCCAACCAGCATCGTGCTGTGGCGGCGTCTCGGACTGCGTGCACTGCCCGCCCACGAGACCATGCTCATTCCAACCGAACGGCTCCTCGTCGCGGGGGCCGACCAACTCCAGCGTTCGGCCAAACGGCTGCTGAAAAGTATCCAGCACGTGGGCATCCTGCAACCACCCTCGGTGGTGGTGCAGGATGGCGCAGATATCCACGACTCCGAAGCTACCTTTGAGGTGATGGCCGGACGCAGGCGCGTGCTGGCGGCTCGCCTGGCCAGGCTTCCCGTGGTCAAATGCGAGGCGTATGCGGCCAGCACGCTGCCGCTCTCGGCGCTGCTGGCGCTCATCGAGAACGAGCAGCGCTCCGCCGCCTGGGTGCGCGAGGTGGAGGCGCTGCGTTGCCTGATCGACGAGGGGGTCGGCATGACGCTCGACGACCTGGCCGCCTTTGGCTTCGACCGCGCCACGCTCGCCGAGCGGCTCAAGATCGCGCAGTTGCCCGCGCCGCTGCTGATGCGCGTGTTGGCAGGCAGCGTCAGCCGGGAGGTGGCGCGTAAGCTGGTGCGGCTCTCGCAGGCGCAGCAGGCGCGCGTGGCGAGAGCCGCCGAGACGGGTGAGGAGATCACGGCGGAGCGAGTGAACGACCTGCTGCGGGCGCAGATCGGCGCGGGCCTCGTGCCGCTCCAGGCCGCGCTTGCGCAGGGATGGGACGCTTCCTCACTGCCTCACAACGCAACCCAGCTGGAAACACCACCTTCACCTTCACGACTCACACAACCAGTCCCGATGCGACAAGGTGAGGAACAGGCGGCTGCATCGGCTCGGAAGGAACCTGACCATGAAAACCGCTCTGACTACACTCAGCCGCCTCGATGGCTGGCTCTGCTGAGCGCGCTCCAGGCCTTTGCTCACAGCCGCGATTACCGAACGACGCCACAGGGAGTGCAAACGCTCGCCCAGGCTTTGATCCAGCAATTACGCATCGCACTGCGGGACGAGCCATCGACCTCGCACTCACCGTTGACACAACAATTTCATGTATGACGAAAAGGAGAAGACCACCATGTTTGACCAGGATTTTCCCAAAGCTGACCCGGCTCCACGCGGCTGTGGAGAGCGCGAGCCCGGCGGTGTGTACGCCGAATGCGGCCTCTCTTCCAGGGGGCGGCCACTTGAGGAGTTTCTCATCGACCCGCCGCTGCCGCTCCCAGAAGGGCTGGACCTCATCAACAAGCCGCAACTCTGGCAGCGCACGCGCGCCTCGGGCGAACCAGCCCTCGATGAGGAGGAGATTGCCCATCTACGATCTCTTGCTGTGGATCGGCGAGGAACATTACCCGTACTGCCCCGATTACATTGAGGAGGTCAAACGGTTCGGCGCGTCCCGTCGCCTCAATCCGAACCTGGACCTCTCGCTGCTCACCCACGCCAGCCGCATGATTCTGGCGCATCCCCACGCGCTCAATCTGCGCTGGCAAGAACAGCGCCCACCGGAAACCTGCAAGAAAGCGGTTCTCGGTCACGATGTGACTGCTGCCAAGAAGGGCGATCCAGATGGCGTAGAAAGGGCAGCACAGCGTACCGGTGAAACGCCAATGAGCAGTTCGCTGGCACTACAGGCTGCTGGTGAGGCCGAGACCATCTCAGCGATGCCAGGGAGCGCCAGTCAAGCCTCCGCAAACGGGGCCATGTCTCTTCAAGGTGTGGCAATTAATCCCACAGGAAGCTGCCATGATGGTCATCGAGGCATCTGAAGAAGAGGCAAGCCAGCAGCAACCTAGGCGCAGCATCGCTGCCACTGTGCCTGCGCGCCATTGGCAGTACGATCTACCAGTACCGCCCAACGGGAGAGGCGGCAGATGGACTGGTGCCGGGCATCTTTGCCACGCTGCCCATCACCGGCTTTGCGCTGATCCGAGATCAGGACGGCTCGGTCAACGAGCGCGCCAAAGAACGCCTCGTTGCCGGACAAGCGGCGCGTGGCAGCTACGCCTCTGCCGCACTACGAAACCGACCGGTAAGACGCCATACCCTTCTTCTTCACCACGCCCCTTGATTGAAATGTATCCCCCAGCAAACGGTTTTCTGGGGGAGTGTTTTGCCCAAAACGAAAGGAAATACCCATGGCACTTCTGATTACTCCCTACTGGGAGCGTTACAGAGATCCACCCTGCATACGGAGCGGCCTGCTTTACGACGAGTGAGCTACACGAGCTGGTCGGCGGCTGGTTGGAGTGCGTCCACCTGCCCGATGGCCGCCTGATGTGGGTCAACGAGGAAGGCAAGCTGCGCGGCCTGCCCTCCAATGCCCTCGCCACCCTGCTCGCCAGAGCAGTGTTGCAGCCCTCTGACTACATCGCTGGCACGGCGGTGGTGACGACGCGGCAGGAAGCCGGGGAGTAGCTTGCTGCCAGTCGCCACAAGCGAACCATCCTACTCCTTTGCTCAACCCCACCCAACCAAAGCCCCCAGGAAGCTGTTTCCTGGGGGCTTTTCATGCCTATTTCAAACCGAAAGGAAACTACTCTTATGCCACGAACAACACGACGCTGCGCGGCCTGTCCCGTCGCCGCCAGAAAGATGACCAATACTGTGCTCATGCCTTCACTTTTCCTCGAAGAAGAGGCCACCGTCTGGCCTCCCGCCGACCCACAAGCCCAGCGGCAGACGCGCGCCCTGCGCGAAGCCATTGCGCCCTATCTCTGCC
Organism: uncultured Chloroflexia bacterium; assembly: GCA_963731975.1. Taxonomy (GTDB): domain Bacteria; phylum Chloroflexota; class Ktedonobacteria; order Ktedonobacterales; family Ktedonobacteraceae; genus CAVSXS01. The sequence continues at coordinate 2,291,718 of CAVSXS010000001.1, forward strand.
TCGCCGAACTGCGCCGACTGGCAGCCAGTGGCGCAAGCGTGCTGGAGGCGCTCAAGCAGGCGGAGGGACTGCCAGACGAGGTGCAGGCGCTCTTGAGTTTGCTGGAGGCGCTGCTCACACCGGGCAAGGAGGAGTGTATCACCAGTCCTGCCGACCTGGCAGCGCTGCTGATGCTGGACATGGGGCATCTCGACCACGAAGAGTTTTGGCTGGCCTGCCTCGATACCCGGCACCATGTGCAGCGCCTGCAATGCCTTTACAAGGGCAGCCTGAACTCTTCGGTGGTGCGCGTCGGCGAAGTGTTTCAGTTGCCCATCCTGCTCAAAAGCGCCTCCATCATCGTCGCGCACAACCACCCTGGCGGATCGAGCTCTCCCAAGCCCGGAGGACCTGGAGGTGACGCGCCTGCTGGTTCAGGCGGGCACGATGCTCCAGATCGAACTGCTCGACCACCTCATTATCGGCCAGGGCCGCTGGGTCAGCCTGCGCGAGCAAGGGCTGGGCTGGTGAGGATGCCGCTAACAGAAAGAGACAAGGAGAAAAGCACAAGATGAACGAACGACGTATCCTGGGTATCGACCCTGGCTTTGGCCGCGTGGGCTACGCGGTGATCGCGGCGCAGGGGAGCGATCTGCGCCTGCTGGTGTGCGATGCGATCATGACGCCGACGGCACTGCCGTATCCACAACGCTTGCAGCAGATCTACGAGCAGCTCGGCGCGATCATCGCCCAGTACCAGCCGCAGGAGGCAGCCATCGAGGAACTCTTCTTCGGAAAGAACGTGACCACGGCCATCAAGGTCGCGCAGGCGCGCGGAGTCACAATACTGGCGCTGGCGCAGCAAGGACTCTCGATCGCCGAGTATACTCCGAGCGAGGTGAAGCTGGCGGTGACGGGGTATGGGGCTGCTCGCAAAGAGCAGGTCGGCTATATGGTGCGCCAACTGCTCCACCTGCCAGCAGTCCCCAAACCGGATGATGCTGCCGATGCGGCGGCTATCGCCATCTGCCATGCGCATGCGCTCCGCATTTATAGAGAAGGATCGCTCAGGTAACGAGCCTCTGGCTAGATCGCAGGCAGTCTATAAATGGTGTAAGGATAGTTTTTCGCTGAAAAGCTATCCTTTTTGCTTTTTTGGGACAGGTTGCTGCTTTTGAGAGAATCTTCGTGCGGATTGAAGGAAGGTTTGTCTTATCCAGAAGGTAAGTTTGTCGTCGCTTGGTAATCAAGCGTCAACCTGCCTGACAAGCGCATCGGCTGCTGCTAGACAGTATGAGTAGGAATAAGCTTCCCTCTGGCACTTCTTCTTGCTAGAAAGGCTCTACAGGCCGACGCTGGCCAGAAACATCATAGACGACAAACTCACCTCCGAAAGCGACAATCCCAAAAGCGGTGGTGACCTCATTTTAGATGAGTCAATTCGAGAGGTTGACTTTCAAAAAACAAGCTGTATAGTAGAGAAACCTGAAGAGCTATCGAGCATGCAGGGAAATGGGTATGGCAACGATGAATGCCAGCTACATCATTGAAGAGGAAGGTTCAAATAGATGTCTCTTGATTACGCATTCGAAAAGCTCTCTGTGGCTATAACAGGCATGGCAACCAGCACTGCTTCATTGCAGGAGCGTCTCGCAAATGCCTATATCTTTGGCTTGCATACCATCGGCCTCGACGTGAATGCCGACCTCCCGCCAGACCTGCGATCCTCCTATCGCGAAATTGAAAAAAGCCTTACCAAAGTACCTGCTCAAGGGGACGAAGGGACCGTTGCAGCAACAACACGCGTCATGTCCGATGAAGAAGCCCGAAGGATTATCGAGCAAATTTGCTACCTGTCCGATGAGGTAGCTCAGCTCATCGGCAAGGAAAGCTAAGCGAATAAGCAAATCATTCAACTGCAACCATCTCCGATCTGGTGTGCGCCTCTCGTTATTTGGACGTACTCGTTATACTGGATGCAACTCCAGGGAAAGGGGGTGGTTCAAGATGAACGCGAAAGACATCCAGAAGTTCGGCGCGATCATCGGTGTGTGCATCGCGCTTGTTGGCCTGTACAACGCCGTCAAGCAAGCCACGCGCATGCTATAGTCGTTTGAACTCGAATGGGAGCTACGAAAGGAGTAGACAGAGTAGAGATCGTGTCTACTCCTTTCCGCTTCGTCGCTCAATAACTGAAAGAGTTATTCGACCCGGATGCCTGCGTACTCCATTTTCGCATCAAGGCTGTGAGTGAGCTTGCCCCGGTTTGGTGGGTCAAGGTCAAACAGAAAGTGATTGATATAAAGGTGGGAGATCACGCCGGAATTTGGGAAGATTCGAAAAGTTTCGAAAAGCAACTTGTGCGCTCACTAGAAATCGTCTGGGAGGAGTCTGGTGATGAACAAACATATTTGTATACGGTTGCTGAGAGCAGGTGGCTCATCATTTGGGATTACCAGAAGTCTCAATGGAAAACAACCGGATTAGGACGAATATTCATCGATCTATCTCCGGTTCAATCATCGGTCTTTCTCCTGAGCATCGATACGTTATTTGCAACTGGGTACGATTTTCATCATATTAGTAGTGATGTTTTACGTCGTCTCCAGTCGTTGAAACCTGATGGCGAGAGGCAATTTATTCAGCGATTATATGATACTCAGCGCACTCTGCTCGAGCGACTCGGCATTTTCATCCTGATAAAACCCAGCGTCGATTCGGAACGTTCCTTTGACGATCTAGATGATCATGTGCAGCTAACCTAGACTTTATCCATAAGTAGCTGGACAAAACAAGGAAGACAGACTACTCTTCTCTCAAACTTGATGTAAAAAAGGACGAGAGAAGATGGATCTGCCTACAAAGATTATACAAGTGTTGCGCTCGTTTGAAGGAGTCTTCAGCCAACGGGTGTGGGAATGGGCCAAAGTGCTTCTGATCGGAGCCATCCTGGCCCCAGGAGAACGAACAGTGGCATCCATCCTGCGCGTCATGGGACGCTCGAACGACAAGCAGTTCCAAAACTACCATCGAGTGCTCAATCGCGCCAGATGGTCGAGTCGGGCCGTGAGTCGGATCTTGCTGGTGCTGCTGGTGGATCTCTTTGTGCCTGCAACAGTTCCCATCGTCGTAGGAATTGACGAGACGATTGAACGGCGTCGCGGAAGCAAGATCGCCGCGCGAGGCATCTATCGTGATCCCGTCCGTTCCAGTCACGAGTTTTTTGTCAAAACCAGCGGGTTGCGTTGGATCTGCCTGATGCTGCTCACGCCGATCCCCTGGGCCAGCCGGGTGTGGGCGTTGCCGTTTTTGACCGTGCTCGCCCCATCTGCGCGGTATCACGAGCTGCAGGGGAAGAAGCATAAAACCATCACAGACTGGGCCAGACAACTGATCCGACAACTGCATCGCTGGCTGCCGGAACGGACACTGGTCATCGTTGCCGATGGAAGCTATGCGGTAGTGGAGTTTCTGGCGCACATGGTTCGCGTGCCGCAGGTGACTCTCGTGACACGCATGCGCCTGGATGCGGCGCTCTATGATCCTGCCCCGATACGAGAAGCAGGCAAGAGAGGTCGGCCTGCGGTCAAAGGCCAACGTCAGCCCACCCTCGCCAACCGCCTGGCCGATCCCGCAACCGCCTGGCAGACCAGCACGGTTTCCTGGTATGGAGGTGTCACTCGATCCGTCGAGATGGCGACAGGCACGGCTCTGTGGTACCATGCTGGCGTTCCGCCTGTTCCTCTTCGCTGGGTGCTTATTCGGGATCCAGAGGGCAAATTTGCTTCGCAGGCCGTGCTGTGTACCGACCAACATGCTGACCCGGTTCAGATCCTGGCATGGTTTGTCATGCGGTGGCCGGTCGAAGTCACCTTTCATGAGGTGCGCACCCACCTGGGCGTCCAGACGCAGCGCCAATGGTCGGACCTGGCCATTCTGCGCACCACACCTGCCCTCTTGGGACTCTTTTCGCTGGTCACCATTTTTGCGCAGCAGTTGTTGGGTGAGCAATCCTTTCCGACCCGTCAGGCTGCCTGGTATGCCAAAGCCTTGCCAACCTTTTCGGATACGTTGGCGTTCGTTCGTCAGCATCTGTGGCCCTCCTGCTTTTTTGCCAGGTCGCCTTCTCAGCACGATCTCATCGAAATTCCACGGGCGCTTTTTGATCGCCTCGTGAACACTCTCGCCTTTACGGCGTAATTTGGATAAAGTCTAGCTAACTCCAATCGGACAAATGGTACTCGATGCCGTACTCAGTGAATATAATGCGTACCGCGATGTAGCTCTGGCTTTTATCCAAGCCGAAGAAGTTGGAGAAACGTTCAACATGCCAGCGTCAGAGATCAGTGAAATGGTTGACCTAGTAAACCAATCGGACCTTGTTGACCAAGCCAACCGAGAGCTTATTCAGCAAAGCGTACAGCACTATCGAGCGCATGAATATTTAGCTTCATGCAGAGTAATTTTCCCAACAATCGAAGCAGTCGCTGATACGATGTTGACCAGAGCGGGAGAGCACGAGCAGATCCTTGGTTTAGCAAAGAAGGCTAAACGGCTGTGGGAACGAGGAATCATTTCGCCCCACGTCTTTGCAGAGTTGGAAATAGCGGCGACCATACGCAACAAGGTGGCACATGGCAACATCTCATCTCCAGATAATGATGTACGTCTTTACTTTGAATTGGCTTTTAAGTATCTGGGAGAGCTGCTCACAGCATATCATCCTGTGGAGTAGAATAAAGGCTCATGTGGTCAGTGGGAATGGCAAACTGGCAAGTTAATGTGGCGAGGAACAATCATACCAGAAACGGGCAACGACTCGCCGCTCCGTCGCCTACTGAAAGTCGCTGACCTAGTCGATCCAGGAACGGGCGCGACTTCAAGGGCTGGAGGCGCGCGACTATCTCCTGTGTCAGTATAAGCCTGTAGTGATCGGCGGTCCGCTCGTGTATGTGCAGATCACTCCCAAAGGGCGCAAACTGGTACGCAACGCGACCGGCGCGCTGCGCGAACGAGCATTACGACCAGACACGTTGTGTGAGTGGCACTGGCACACGTAGGTTACTCGCTCGATATTCACTGGATTCGCCTCACGCGATTCGGTGAGCAGTTCTATCGCGACAACTGGCAGTAGTACCGGGAACTGTACCCGGAGGTAGGTGTGCCAGCACCGGACGCTGAGGAAAGCTGATTACAATTTGTCTCTCGAAGAGGTATAATTGCTGACGTTATTATTGTTCATGCTTCTCAATGATGTGATTGTGGGGCTTGAAGGGAGATAAGTAACCGATGTCGTCTGATAGCGCTACGAGCAAGTGTTGGCAGTGCGAGTTCGACAAAGACCCGAATTGGGCTTACTGCCCTAATTGTGGTACTCGCTTTAAAGACACGAGGGTTCCCTCGCCCCCCAAACCAGCAATCGATATATCGTTCCTCTACGATCTTTATTCTTTTGGCTGGGACAACCATCACGTCGCCGCCGTTGCGTTGTACGATGCTGGAGCGGAAATTAATCATCTTTATGCCCCAGAAACGCGAGAGCTTTTTCGCCTGGAAGTGACGCCACCATGTGCGCAACAGATCCTGCGAGCCAAAATCTTCGCCGAATATGTAGCGCTACTTGAAGTTTTCGGAGTGCTTTGTCTCGCCATCACTAAACGCCAGCCAACAGAGTATGATGTGGACTTATCTCAATACTGAACCCTGGGAGGTCACTCAGTTCTATGATCGTATACTCTCCACTGGCCCTAAATCTTTACAAAAGTTACTGAAGCTGCCGTCCTTGTCCTACGTGAAGAAAGTTATGGTTGATGGCTTCAACACTCCTATTGCTGGTCTGCCAGATGACGCAGGCCAACTCGATACTGAGCATGTGATCTACGATTACAGGGAGCATAGCAAGAACATTGTGCAAATAGCGAGGTCATACCGCGAGAGTCCCAATGTGCGGATTTACAACAAGATTAAACACGTTTTTTCTATGGTAAATGGGCGTAATTGGCTTTATCCTCCCCTTGATCCTGGATATGTTGCTTTTGCTATTGATGATCAGGGACTTACTGCTCGATTGCCAATGAAGTCAGAAGAAGTCGAGAAAGAAATCAACGAAATTCGCTTGATAACTATCACTGCCGCTGAACTGGTGGCGCTGTGCATGTTCCTCTATCGGCTAGGCGTCCTGTGATGCGAAAGATAACCTGCGCCTTATGCAAAACACTGCTTTTTCGCCAGTATCCGGGGCAGACCTGCGACGACTGTATGATTAAGCGTCACGTTTGCTGGCTAGCCAGCCCCTCAGTGATAAGTCTACTGTTATGCAAAAGATTTGAAGCACCACACGCCAGCTAGCCGTTTGTCTGAATAACTCTGGCTAGCTGGCGTGTAAACGCGAGGATTACATGCCTCCTGTCCACTTCAGAGGCTTACAGCCCGCTCGGTGCCCCTCTTATTGCCCAGTTCTTCGCACTACTTCGGCCCGTATCGACTGAGATCAACGGCCAACTTCAGGATTTCTGCTGGTTTGTTGTCCATATTCGGGTCATCGACGACTGCCTGAACGTCATCCCAGATGATAACCATGTGGGCAATGAACAGTAGCACACCAGCGAGAATAAGCCAATCTTTTTTACTCAAGTCTTCCACCTCCTTTCTAATTGAAGTGAATGCAGCATATCACTGCCTTAAGAACGTGAGTTCTGTTTAAGCTAAACGGCTCAAGCCGCCAAGAGAGCGTGTTCATCCAGATGCAGACCTGGCTTTTTGTCTTGAAAGCTGTAGGCAACGAGTCCAGCTATCAAATGGACGACAAAATTGATCGGGCTGCGGTGACGAGAATGCTCAATCTGCGAAATATTCTTGAGTTGGTCAATGATGGATTCAATGATAGCTCTTTTTCGCAGCAATAGTTTGTCCGACAGGTGCATGAGCTGGTTCTTCATGTTTTTGCGCAGCCGAGTGATGAGATGCAGCCCTTGTTCAAAGAGCAGCTGCGTCAGGGGAGCGGAAATGTAGCCCCGATCTCCAAACAACTTGCCGCGCAGGTTCTTCACCATCTGGGGAACAGGAGTGCGATCGTCCACATTGCCAGGAGTCAGACAACACGCCAGCAGCTCGCCTCGATCATTGACGGCCAGGTGCAGTTTGAAGCCGTAAAACCAGCCCATGCTGGTTTTGCCACGCTGGGCATCGGTGGCAAAGACGCGATGCTGACTGATCCGTTTAGGATCACAGACTTCCAGAGCAGTCGAGTCAATGAAGCTGATGCCGGTACAAGCTCCATAGCGACTTTGCAAGTAGGCCAACAGAGCAACCAATACCGACGGAATGAGAGCCACAAAGCGCTGATAACTCACCAGATGAGGAAATTCGCTGCTCAGATGCACCTGGACATGTTCGGTGTAATAGGCTTTAAAGGTGCGATAGTGCGACTGATGAAAGTGAATGAGAATGGTCATCACCTCACTTGGGCAAAGCTGACCTGCGCGCTCTCGCTGCTTGCCTGCTGCGAGTTGCATGGCTTTCAACTGCGGCGCAAATCCGAGCATGAAATCATCGACATCACAAAATAATTCGAGTACACTCATGGCAAGATCCCTCCGTTGATCTGATAGAAGCGGTTGGTTTTGCTCCTATCTTAGCTCATCGGAGGGGGGTCTGCTTATCCAGAACTCACGTTTAAGAGAAACTTGCAGGGCTTCGCGGCCTGATGTAAGATGTCGCTTATGGAAGAGCATTGGCTGACTGTTGATGAATTACTCGCTCTGGCTGCCGCTGAGGGCTTTTATCCGCCTGAGATCACCGCACGGAAGATTGAGCGGTGGCGCAAGGCAGACTTATTGCCTCGCCCCCGGCTTATTCGTCTAGGGCGTAATGGTACACGCTCAGAATACCCACCGGCGACAGCAAAGAGACTCCTGGCCCTCTGTCGGCTCCGGCGACGGTTTCCACATGATTTGGATGCTGTCCGCTTCGGCCTGTGGTATGAGCGATATCCCCTCCCAATAGATGATGTGAAGCGGTCGATGGAGCAGTTGCTGACTCCCTTTTTGCGAGCGCTCCTGCTTGATACGACTGACCCGCTTGCAGCTGCGGAACAATTAGCAAGCCAGGCCCAGCCCAAAAACTTCCGCTCAGGCACCGGCCGGCGCTTGAAACGACTAAGAAATACTGGCGAGATTGACACGATGATGATCGCCATCTTTCAACTCATGCTCGGAGATGTACCAGGCTTTACTGCCCATGCAGATGAAGAGCTTGGGGAACGCTCTCTGACAGAGTTATTTATTGATGTCCTTGGTTTGAACCATGCGCAAACAGACCGCGTTGGCGAGGTCAAGCCCTGGCTACCTCAAGACAACAATGAGCTTGCCAACCAATTCGAGAACATGGCAGTGGGACAATTCCTCTCACTTCCTGCGCTGCTCCAAACGCTCAAAGATGCCAACTCCAGGCAGCTGGCCCAAGCGCGCAACGACCTGGTACCTCTGTTACGCGGCTTCAAACTAGTAGCAAAGGCATTTGGGGGGATATTTGGTCCAGAGGCCTTCGGCTTCGGCCTGTTCCGTGAACTCCCTACTAATGACCCTGCTTTTCTTGTTTTCTTTTTGTTATTCCTCATACGTGTAAGGAGCACACCTCTCAGTGCTGGGATGGATGAGGTAGGGGCAGCACTTCAAAACTCTAGACCGGACTATCAACGGATGTTGGCGCTCTTGAAGTCCCTTCGCCAGGAGTATCCTGCTATCGCCGAGGAGATTCTTTCGCAAACACAGGAGGTAGATATGAGCGATTACCACGCTTTTGATCGGCTCCAGGTGATCTTTGCAGCAGCGTATACAGACCATTCAGAAGAACTTCAAGCATTTTTCCAGCGACACCCAGAATTGGTAGCTCCAGACGAGGACGCGTAACCTCTCAGCCTGCTTGATGCACCAATTCGCTGGCGGAGCTTGACAAGCCCCTCCTTTGGGGGTAAGGCACGACTAACTGTGATGGGTTGTGGGTTCGAGTCCCATCACCTCCATACTCTATTTCCAATGACCCCCGGATTACATCCTGCCCATTGTGGCCCTCTACTCATGCCAGCCTCCTGCTTTACAAAGGCTCGGATTACCAGTATGATACAGACACACTGTAGAGGGGAAGCAACATCGTAGATGGCGACGAACATGAGAGTAGGCAGCACGACGAACCGGCAGAAGATACGGCAATGCCTGCGTGACTTCAACTTCAAGGCGCTCTTCGTCGAAGAACTGGGCTGGGATATCCTCAACGAACGCCCTCTCCTGATTCCTGTCGACGGTACCACCTATGTGCTGCGGCCACTGGTAGAAAAGCGCGGCGTAAGGGTCTTCGTCTGTGATCCGAATGCCTATGGCCACATCCCCGCTGATGGAGTGTTGCGCAAGATCGAACACGAGGTGATCCGCTACGCTTACGAGCACTTTATCATCTATGTGGACGCAGCCAGGGAACACCAGGTCTGGCAGTGGGTCAAACGCGAGCAGGGCAAGCGGCTGGTCTCGCGCATGCATCGCTATCACAAAGGACAATCGGGGGAATTGCTGGCGCAGAAACTGGAGCGACTGGCCATCGGGCTGGAAGAGGAAGAGCGCCTGCAGATGACCGAGGTGGCCGGGCGCGTGGCAAGGGCCTTCGACGTCGAGCGCGTCACCAAGAAGTTCTACGACCGCTTCAAACACGAACTTGCCGCATTCCTGAATCTCATCGGTGGAATTGAGGCACAAACTGATCGCGAGTGGTACGCCTCCCTCATGCTCAACCGCCTGATGTTTATCTACTTTATCCAGCGCAAGGGCTTCCTGGATACAAAGGCACCGGGTCAGCTCGATGGCGATCCCAACTATCTCTCCAGCCGGCTCAAACGCGTGCAGCAGGAACGGGGCGAGGACCAGTTCCACACCTTCTATCGCTATTTCCTACTGAAGCTCTTTCACGAGGGGCTGAGCCAGCGGCAACATGCACCCGAACTTGAAGGCCTGCTTGGCAGAGTACCCTATCTCAATGGTGGGTTGTTCGACGTGCATGTGCTGGAGCGCGCGAACCTGGAGATCACCATCCCCGATGAGGCCTTTGAGCAGCTCTTCGCGTTCCTCGATGAATTCGACTGGTACCTGGATGATCGCCCGCTGCGCAGCGATCGCGAGATTAACCCCGATGTGCTCGGCTACATCTTCGAGAAATATATCAACCAGAAGCAGATGGGGGCTTACTATACCAAAGAGGACATCACCGAGTACATCAGCAAGAACACCATCCTACCCTTCCTCCTCAATGCTGCCGAGCAAAAGTGCCAGATCGCCTTTCGCCCCGACGGGCCAGTCTGGTCGCTGCTGCGCGAAAACCCTGACGCCTACATCTATGATGCCATCAAGAAAGGGTGCGACGTAGCTATTGCCGCCCGAAATCGAGGCGGGCAGACATGATGTGGCACAGCGCGGCGAGTGGAACAGGCCTGCGCCGGAAGCATATGCCCTGCCAACGGAGACCTGGCGCGAGGTCGTGGAGCGACGCACACGCTACCAGGACCTGCGAGCGAAACTGGCAGCGGGCGAGATTACCTCGGCCAACGACCTCATCACTTTCAACCTGGACAGCCGCAGCTTCGCCGAGGACGTGATCACCTACTGCACGGGCACCGACCTCCTGCGGGCGCTGTATGACAGCATCGAGCAGGTGACGGTGCTTGATCCGACCTGCGGATCTGGCGCTTTCCTGTTCGCGGCGCTGGGTATTCTCGAAGGACTCTATGAGGCCTGCCTGGAACGCATGGGGGACCTGGTCGAAGAGCGCGAAGTGCTGGATACGACCATCCCCCCAGAGAGGCGGCATCGCTCCCCCGATATCGATCACTTCCGGGCTATTCTGGAGCGGGCCAAGCAGCATCCCAGCCTCACTTATTTTATCTTCAAATCGATCATTATTCGCAACCTCTACGGCGTCGATATTATGGAAGAGGCCACGGAAATCTGCAAGCTGCGCCTCTTCCTCAAACTCGTCTCCCAGGTCGAGCGCTTCGAGGACATCGAGCCTCTGCCCGATATCGATTTCAACATCCGCGCCGGCAATACCCTGGTAGGTTTTGCCTCATATGACGAGACGAAACGGGCCATCGAGGGCAAAACGGTGGGCAAGGCCTTCCAGGACCAGATGATCTTCGATGACCGGCTTGAGCGCATCGAGCAGAAGGCGCAGGACATCGAGCGCGCCTTTGAGCAGTTCCACGAACTGCAGACGAAACCGGATCTTGATCCCGCCTTTATGGCAACGCACAAGCGGCAACTCCAGCAGATGCTGGGGATACTACGGGCGGAACTGGATGGCTACCTGGCCTCAGAGTACGGCATTGACCGTAACAGCATCCCCAAAAGAGAAGAGTATGATGCCAGGTTGGCGCAGTGGCAGCAGAGCCACCAACCGTTTCACTGGTGGGTAGAGTTCTACGGCATCATGAAACAAGGTGGCTTCGATGTGATTATCGGCAATCCGCCATATGTGGAATGGTCAAAAGTTGCTACGTATACTCTTCTTCCCAGTCTCTTCAAAACCCGTAGCTGCGGAAATTTATATACGGTAGTTTGTGAACGATCTTACGGTTTGTTATATGAGCACGGGCACTTTGGCATGATAGTGCCAATAAGTTGTGTTGCAACAGACAGGATGGAAGCATTACGGTCAATGTGGCAAGAAGGATCATTCGAGACTCATGTTAGTCTCTATTCTGGAGATGCGCATCCATCAGTGCTCTTTCAGGGAGTGAAGTTTAGGCTATCAATTATTCTGCAATTTAGAAAAGCATCTCCATCTATTTACGCTACACGTTTTCAAAGATGGCTTCCAGAAGGTCGAGAATATTTATTCCCACTGGTGGCTTATACGAAAGTCGAGCCGCATTCTTATCGTTTAGGTCTCATTCCAAGATGTTGTCAACAATCCACTCACATATCCTTGGAAAATTGTGTACCCATGAGAGGAACTTACGAGAAAGTATTGATGATACAGCTCCTTACCATGTTTATTGCCACAGGATTGTAGCTCATTTTGTGAAAGCATTTGATTTCATTCCATTTTTTCATAACCAAAGAGATGGTGAGAAAAAATCTGAGGACTACAAAATATTTTCTGTAAATACGGATGGTAAGCGAGATACTCTGGTGGCTTTACTGAACAGCAATTTGTTTTACTCCTGGTTTGTTACCTATTCAGATGTTTACCATTGTGGAAGAGAAATCATTTTGGACTTTCCTTGTGATATAGCAGAATTGACGGAAGGCTTAGGCGGAAGTTTAAAGGATCTGAAAGATGAATTGATGGATGACTTGCGAAAACATAGTGTTCGCCGTGCAGTCCCTTATAAGGCTACTGGATTGGTAGAATACGATGAGTTCTATCCCCGTCACTCAAAACCCATCATCGACCAAATAGACCGCCTGCTCGCTAAACACTATGGCTTCACTGAAGAGGAACTGGATTTCATTATTAACTACGATATCAAGTACCGCGTGGGGCGAGACAGCGCAAACGAGGAAGAGGAGTAATCCCCTATGCCGCGCATCTTTGACAACATTGAAAACCACTTGCTCGAAGCCCTGCAGGATACCTTGAAGGTCTCGCAGCACGCCGACTTCTGCGTGGGCTACTTTAACCTGCGCGGCTGGCAGTATCTCGACCGTCTGATGGAGCAATGGCACGGTGGCGCAGCTGCCAGCTGCCGCCTCTTGATCGGCATGGCAGAGCGGCCCGAGGACGAACTGCGCAAGTTGTTCAGCCTGCGCGGCGGCCAGGAGATCGATCAATCGACGGTGGTGCGACTCAAGCAGCGGATGGCTCAGGAGTTTCGCCAGCAGCTGGTGATGGGCGCGCCGACCAACCAGGACCAGGAAGGGCTGCGCCGCCTCAGCGCGCAGCTCAAAGCAAAGCGCGTTGTCGTCAAGCTGTTTTTGCGCCACAAACTCCACGCCAAGCTCTACCTGCTCTACCAGCAGAGCCGCATTACCCCTATCGTGGGCTATCTCGGCAGCAGCAACCTCACCCTGGCAGGCCTGCAGCACCAGGGCGAACTCAACGTCGATGTGCTGGACAGCGACGCCTGCAAGAAACTGGAGCGCTGGTTTAACGAGCGCTGGGATGATCGCTGGTGCCTGGATATCTCCGACGAGCTGGCCGAGATCATCGATGAGAGCTGGGCGCGTGACGAGGTACCACCACCCTACTATATCTACCTCAAGATGGCCTACCACCTCTCGCAGGAGGCGCGCGCCGGGCTGCAAGATTTCAGTATCCCCACTATCTTCAAGAACCAGTTGTTTGACTACCAGGTCGCCGCCGTCAAGATCGCCGCCCATCACCTCAACAAGCGCGGCGGCGTGCTGATTGGCGACGTGGTTGGCCTGGGCAAGACGCTCATGGCCACTGCCCTCTCGCGCATCATGCAGGACGACTTCGGCCTGGAAACGCTGGTGATCTGTCCCAAGAACCTGACCCGTATGTGGCAGCAGTACATGGACGAGTACCGGCTCGTCTCCAAAGTCATCTCCGTGACCAACGTCCAGAACGAACTGCCCGACCTGCGCCGCTTCCGCCTGGTAGTGATCGACGAAAGCCACAATCTCCGTAACCGCGAGGGCAAGCGCTACAAGGCCATCAAGGACTACATCGAGAAGAACGAGAGCAAGTGCATCCTGCTCTCGGCCACGCCCTATAACAAAACCTACCTCGATCTCTCAGCGCAGCTGCGGCTCTTCCTCTCGGACGAAGAGAGCCGTGACCTCGGCGTTCGCCCAGAACGACTCCTGCGCGAGATCGGTGAAACGACCTTTAACAGTCGCTATCAAGCCCCGGTGCGCTCGCTCGCTGCCTTCGAGCAGAGCAACTACGCCGACGACTGGCGCGACCTGATGCGGCTCTTCCTGGTGCGGCGCACGCGCAGCTTCATCCAGGACAACTATGCCCAGACCGACCAGGCCTCCGGGCGTACCTACCTGGTTTTCAGCGACGGGCGGCGTTCCTATTTCCCCGCGCGTGTCCCGCGCACCGTCAAGTTCCTCATCGAGAACGAACGAACAGGCGATCCTTATGCGCTACTCTACGCTGACGATGTGGTGCAGATCGTCAATGGGTTGAACTTGCCGCGCTACGGCCTGGCCAACTACATCGCGAAATCACCCAAAGAGCGGCCAACCCCCACGGAAGCAAAGCAGCTGGAGAATCTCTCGCACGCTGGCAAACGCCTGATGGGCTTCTGTCGCACGAACCTGTTCAAACGCCTGGAGAGCGGCGGGCCGGCCTTCATCCAGTCGGTGGAGCGGCACATTCTGCGCAACTTCGTCTACCTGCACGCCATCGACGCGGGGCTGGATCTGCCACTTGGGACGCAGGACGCGGCCTTGCTCGACGCGCGTGCCAACGATGAGGACGAAGAGGCGCTCTTGCCAGAAACAGCGGAGGAGAACGAAGGTGCAACGTCCACCCTCGGCGAGATTGAGATGGCGGAGCCGCTCTCCAGTGAGACCACCTTTCGCAAGCGTGCCGCCGAGGTCTATGCGCAGTATACCGGGCCGCTGCGCCGGCGCTTCAAATGGCTGCGCCCTTCTCTGTTCCATGCCAACCTGAAACGGGACCTGCTTGCCGACGCGCGTAACCTGCTCACCGTGCTGGACATCTGCGGCACCTGGGACGCCAGCCGCGACGCCAAACTCGCCGCGCTCTACGACCTGCTCACGCAGCAGCACCCAAACGAAAAAGTGCTGATCTTCACCCAGTTCGCCGATACCGTGCGCTACCTCACCGCGCAGCTCAAAGCGCGCGGGATGCTGTCGATGGAGGGCGTCACCGGCGACTCGGATGATCCGACCGAACTGGCCTGGCGGTTCAGCCCTGTGAGCAATGAGAGGCGCAACCGGGTGAGTCCGGAGAGTGAATTGCGCGTGCTCGTCGCCACGGATGTGCTCTCCGAAGGACAGAACTTGCAAGACGCTGCCATCGTGGTCAACTACGACCTCCCCTGGGCCATCATCCGCCTGATCCAGCGCGCGGGCCGTGTGGACCGCATCGGCCAGCTGTCAGATACCATCTATTGTTACTCGTTTCTGCCCGCCGATGGCGTGGAGCGCCTCATCCGCCTGCGCGCGCGCGTGCGCCAGCGTCTCCAGCAAAACGCCGAAGTGGTCGGCACGGACGAAGCCTTTTTTGAAGATGAGTTGACTGAAACGGCAACGGTGGCTTTTGAAGATCTGTATAACGAGAAAGCCGGAGTACTGGATGGCGAGGCCGATAGCGAGGTAGACCTGGCATCGCAGGCCTATCAGATCTGGAAAAACGCCATCGATGCCAACCCGAAGCTTAAGGGCATCATCGAAAAGCTGCCCGATGTGATCTTCTCCACGCGCGCCCATCGTGGCAGTGTCGCCGCGCCCGAAGGCGTGCTGGTCTACATGCGTACCTCCGAGGGCAACGACGCGCTGGCCTGGGTCAACCGCAAGGGCGAGAACATCACGCAGTCGCAGTTGGCGATCCTGCGCGCGGCGGCCTGCCCGTCCGATACCCAGCCTATTGTGCGCCCGCCTGCGCAGCACGACCTGGTCAGGCAGGCAGTCGAACACATCGTGGAAGAGGAGACGCGCAGCATCGGCGGCCAGTTAGGGGGCGCTTCAGGCGCGCGGCGCAAAACCTATGAGCGACTGAAGGGGTATATCGACACAATCCAGCCCACTCTCTTTCCCGCGCCGCCGGAGCTGCACAACGCGCTCGAAGACATCTACAAATACCCGCTCCAGGGGACGGCCAGGGACACGCTCAACCGCCAGTTGCGCAGTGGCGTCAGCGACGAGCAACTGGCAGCGCTGGTCATCGACTTGCGTGCCGACAATCGCCTCTGCCAGGTCCACGAACAACGGGAGATCCAGGAGCCGCAGATTATCTGTTCACTGGGACTGTTTGAATCGACCGATAGAGTCTTTGCCATATAAGTTGCAACACGAGCTACGATGCGGCAGCTTACGTGGCAATGGTTGAAAGAAGAAGTTAAAAAGTATAAGCGAACAGCAGCAGCAAGCCCCCAAGCGTAAGTCTTTTTGGGGTCACGGCTCGCTCGCCTGCTGTGCATGGAGTTTCAGATTGACATCACGCCGACCACATTGCGCCTTGCCCTGACAAGACTAGTTGACGGCAGGTCGTATCATTTTATTGTTACTTTTCCTGCATAGTGATAAGAGAGAGGACTCACAGTTGATCCAGCCTAAGGAGTCAGGAACCAAGGTACTATCGCCAGGAGCAGTGCGCCTCCCGCAGGCGCATCTCTCCGCCCGCGTCGCGTGGCACGATACGGACTGGACAGGTCGCGTCTGTCGTGAGCCAGGCGCCAATCATGCCTGCACCGTCTTACCCAACGTGAAGGAGAAGAAGAACGCCGAATTCGGAGGAAGAAGATGCCGGCAGGCAATGGTCCGAGTTGTCGCGCGACAGAGTTCCACCGTGTGTCTTCGAGCGCGCCGGGTTCATGCGCCCGATCGACTACACGATCGAGCGCGAGCACGCCTACTCTTCTGGCGGTTGGACCAAGTCGCACGCCCACTTCGCCCCAACCGCCCACCGCATGCCCGCCTACAGCATCGAGGCGACCCCCTATCGCTGGGTGATGCGGAACGAGGTTCGTAACGTTGCCAACACCTGGGGCATCGGCTACGACGCCTCACTTGAGGATTACGCCGACAAGTTCATCCAGACGAAGACCCCCACGGCGTGGGTGCAGGATTACCGGAATCAGCTAGCCCTGCTCAATTCGTTCTTCTCCGCCCTGGTTCCGGGCAAGTCGCTGGTTTTCCTCTACGCAAAGGACGTTCCACTTATGGAAGACCGGGTTGCAGGCGTCCGTGTTCTTATCGGTGCTGGAATGGTGCGAGAGATCGCGCCTCCCGTCGAATGGAACTACTCGGGTTCTGGACCACTCCGGTCTGTGCTCTGGGAGCGTGCGGTTACACACTCAATCCGGCCGACCTTCGATGAGGGGTTCCTCCTCCCATACCAAGCGCTCCTCGCCAACCCGGAGATCGAGGGAACCGATCTCAGTCCTTTCATAGCCCTTGCTCCTGCAGACCACTTCGACGAGTTCTCCTACGTCTCCGAGCACGTCGGCAACGACGGGGCAATCGCAGCTCTGTTGGAGCTTGCACGCGTCGTCGATCTGTTACCTGGCCGGGCCGACGGACCCTGGGAGAAGGTCGCCACTTGGATCGGAGAGCGAATCGCTGACGCCTGGGCGGCACGCGGCCCCTATCCCGGTCTCGCTGCCGCGCTGACGGCTGCCGGCCTTGAACGAGGGGCCGTTGTCGCGTACCGACTCACTGAGTCGCTCAGTGGCCCATCTGACGACCTGTGGGAAGCGCTGAGCAAGGCCGTCCAGGATTCGGCAAGCAATGCGGGACCCGCCGCCGGGCTCATAGGGCGAATGGCCAGGAAAGCCTGGGATCGCATTGTGGGCGACGAGGAGCGTTTCGCCCTGCTCCGTCTCCTGGCACGTTTCTCTCTCACCACAGCGCAGGCGCGGCGCCTCTTTGCTAGGGATGTTCGGGCGAGCAACGGTGTTGCATCGACGGACGCAGACCTGATTGCCAACTCATACCTGCTTTACGAGACGGATCGCGGCCACATTGACTCTGTGAGCTTCGAGACCATCGACCGAGGAATCTTCCCGCGCGACGCGTATGCCCGCGCAACTCTCAATGCTGATCCTCTCCCGGACCCAGTGGTCGAGACTGCAGATGATCGCCGCGTTCGAGCGGCGTGCGTACAGATCCTTGAACAGGCAGCGCTTGAGGGACACACCCTCCTCGACGAGTCTGGGCTCCGACGCCGACTCGGAGCTACGAAACTCGACCCTCCATGCGACCCGGGGTCAGACATCTTCGACCTAGCTGCCGAGGAGTTCCCACCAGTGTTGCTGGAGACACCACTTGCGCGAGACCAGGGCCGCGGATGGCAACTTGCCCGGCTTGCGGAAGCGGGTGGTCGTATACGCGAGGACGTGTCTGCCCGTATCAATAGCGGTCCCATCGGCATTGAGGGGGATTGGCGGGCGCAAATCGACGCAATCATGGGCCCTATGAGCGAGTTCGATGTCGACGAAGAAGCTGCTCGGTCCGAGAAGGCCGCTGCACTCAAGATCCTCGCACGGTCTCGAATTGCCGCACTTGTCGGGCCCGCCGGAACTGGTAAGACGACGATGTTGAAAGCTCTCTGCGCGCATCCGGGCATCGCTGGGCGTGGTGTCTTGCTCCTCGCCCCAACAGGCAAGGCCAGGGTCCAACTCGGTGATAAGGTTGGGGCACGCGCGCTTACTTTGGCTCAGTACTTACGGCGATCCGGCCGCTGGAACGAAGAGTTTGGATATCGGATTCGCTCCAATGCCAGACAAGACTCCGGCTTTGGCACCGTGGTCGTCGATGAGGCCTCCATGCTGACGGAAGAAATGCTCGCCGCACTCATCGACGCGATAGCCGGGGTCGAGCGCCTTGTTCTCTGCGGAGATCACCGACAGCTTCCCCCCATTGGTGCCGGACGACCATTTGCCGACCTGGTCACAAACCTGCGGGACACTCATACAGCTGACGCTCCCGAAACCGGCGGCGGTTTCGCTGAACTGGTGATCGGTCGCCGACAGAGACTACTCACAACGCAAGACACCAATGCTCCACGCGGAGGCCGCGACGATCTTTCCGTTGCAGCATGGTTCTCAGTAGACGGCTCTCCACCTGCCGCCGATGAGGCATTTGCCCGGGTGGTGACAGGAGAGGGTGATGGCACACTGTCGATTGTGAGTTGGGACGACGAGGACGATCTGCATCGCAAGATCATCGACACGCTTACGAGCGATCCTGATCTTGGACTCATCCGGGGAGACGCAGACACGCTCAAGCGATCACTTGGCGCGTCGGCCACTTATAAGGACCGGGCGTCGTTTGTGTTCGGCTCCGGCGGCGTGGGAGCGGAACACTGGCAAATCCTCTCGCCCGTCAGGTCACGACCAGGTGGAATCGACGGACTCAACCGACTCGTCCGTCGAACGTGGCGATCCGGAGACGCTACCCTCGTTCGCAGAATGCCGCAAGTCTTTCCACCGCCACTCGGGGCAGATGAAGTGCTGTTCCATGACAAGGTGATGTGTGTTCTGAACCATCATCACCGAACGGCCTATGAAGTTGGAACGGGACGTAACATCGAAGCGGACGTGGCGAACGGCGAAATCGGCATGGCCGTCTTCTGGGCGATGAACAAGGGACTGAAGGCCGAGTTCTCTACACAGCCTGGTCTCCAGTTCACCTTCTGGGCCTCAGACCTCAACGCTGATCGCGAGCGCACCTCAGAGACCCTCGCGCTCGCATATGCTGTAACAGTCCACAAGGCACAGGGGTCACAGTTCGATATCACGTTTGTGGTGATCCCCAACCCTTGCCCCCTGCTATCACCTGAGCTGATCTATACGGCTCTTACGCGACAACGAATGCGTACCGTGATATTCTTGCAGGGGGACCCCAACGATCTTCGCTTGCTGGCGTCTCCAGGGCAATCCGAGACGGGACGTCGACTGACCTGCCTCTTCTATCCACCTGATCCCTTCCAGACTTCTGAAGGCCGTGTGCTGGATGGTTCGCACGTTCACCGCACAGCCAACGGCGAGATGGTTCGATCGAAATCCGAAGTCATCGTCGCCGACACACTGAAGCGTGTGGGCGCAGAGTATGAATACGAAGAGCCACTGCGCATGCCAGACGGCTCGATACGCTCTCCTGACTTCACTATCCGCAGTCAGGGTCGACCTACGATCTACTGGGAGCATCTCGGGATGCTCGAGAATGCCGGGTATCGCGCAGACTGGGAGGCAAAGCGCGCCTGGTATGCAGATCATGACATTCTGCCGTGGACAGAAGGTGGCGGCACTGCGGGCATTCTCGTGTGGTCTACCGAGAAGCAAGGCAGAGCCGGCATCGACTCGCAGCAGATTGAGGAACTCGCGCGCCAGGTTCTCAGATTGAGCTAATCCAAGTGATAGATGACCGGATCTGCCGCAACTTCCGTGCTGCTATCAAGCGGCGATCAAGACGCGCTGGCGTAATAGCTCAAAACTGCCTCGCCCATACATCGAGCGCTTGATGAATTTGAGGCGATTGATCTGTCCCTCCACCGAACCAGTACTCTATGGAGAGGTAAGGGCAGCCTTGAGGGCAGAATACTCGCGTTGCAGTCCTTCGAGGTCAGCAATACCACTGCTCAAGCAGGCCTCAAGCCAGAGGTCAAGCTGGTCTGGCTGGCGACCACGCACCATGGTGCCAAAGCGTTGCGCCAGGTCTTAGGCAACATCGATGGTCCGTTCTTGACGGAGTGATCAGCCAGCATCTGTTGCTCCTGGGGGGGTAAGCTCGCCCGAACTCGCAGGAGGAGCCAACTCAGATGACGAGGCGACGGTAGTCGGCTCTTCCAGCACCACCGTTCCATCGGCGTCTGTTGGTACAAGAAGAGAGAGCCACAAGTAATTGTAGTGGACCCTCAAAACATTGCGTAAGGACCAGAGCAAAATTTCAAGGATTGCTCCATCTCTGGCTCTGTGCTATACTGACGGCACCATCGATGATGGCAACTCCAATTTCTGCTAGAGTAACAACATTTATGCGGGAGGAACATCACGCACAGGAGCCAAAGTGGAAGAGAGGTTGATTGACTTCGTCATTATCACTGCACTCCAGGAGGAACTGGAAGCACTCCTAGTAAAACTTCCTTCCTTTCAACAATTACCCCCAACCGATGAGGACGTGCGCGTCTACTATCAAGCTGATCTACCAGTCACTATTTCCGATGGAGCAGCCGACATGTATCGGCTCATACTCATGTCCCTAATTAATATGGGTCGCGTCCAGGCTGCCAATGCAACGAACGATGCGATCCGGCGCTGGAATCCTCGCTATGTCCTGCTGGTAGGAATTGCTGGTGGGATTGCCAAGGCAGGCGTACAGCGCGGTGATGTCCTGATATCGGATCAGATTGTTGATTACGAACTCCAGAAACTCTCAGATGGAGGCGATCAGATCCGCTGGGTAGTGCATCCGGTAGCACCGCGTTTATTGGAGGCAGCTAAGCACCTAAGTAAGAACTGGCGTCGCCTGATCAGAAAGCGACGTCCTCAGCCTGGGAAACCTCAGTGTCACTTTGGCCCGGTGGCGACGGGCGACAAGGTGGTGGCAGCCAACGATGTGCTTGAGCAGTACCGAAGCGATTGGCCCAAGCTCATCGGAGTTGAGATGGAAGCGGGTGGCATGGCGAGTGCAGCTTTCCAGTCGGCTCGCCAGCCAGGATTCTTGATGATACGAGGGGTGTCAGACCTCGCGGACGAACACAAGGATGATAGCTGGCGTCACTATGCCTGCCACGCGGCTGCCGCTTTTGCTCTCACTTTACTCCAGAATAGGCCTGTGCCACCTCACAAACAAAGGGCGGAAGATAGAGCGCATGAAGAAAACGCACGCCAGGTGGTAACTCCAGAGACGAGCCACAATGAGGGAGCGGCCAATCTCTCACCAACTCGCTCGTTGCAACGCCATGACTGTTACCAGCATATTCCACTGTCTCCCCATTACATCGAGCGGACCCAGGTTCTGGCCGAGATGAGGAAGGCGCTGCTCAACGAAGTTCCTCCCGTTGCGCTCATCTCGGTAGTTACGACAACCCCGGCTGTCCTGCATGGCATGGGGGGCATCGGTAAGACCGTCGTCGCGCGAGCCCTTTGCGATGATCGGGCCGTCCAGGAAGCCTTCTCTGATGGCATTCTCTGGGCAACGCTCGGGCAGACCCCAGACCTTGTGGCTCAGCTCCGCAACTGGATACAAGCATTCGGTGGCGTCGTCAACGACAGCGCGCCGACGATGGACAGCCTTCGCCTGATTCTAGCTCAGTTGCTCCAGGATCGCGCTTGCTTACTGATGCTAGATGACGTGTGGCACTACAAAGATGCTGAGGTTTTTCAGCTCGGGGGGCCGCGCTGCCGCCTCTTGCTGACGACCCGTCAAGCTGAGATTGCTACCAAGCTTGGGGCTCACATCCAGCCTGTCCCCCTCATGACACCGGATGATGCTATTGCTCTATTGAAGGCCTGGACGCACGGCTCGCTGACAGGCTATGAGAGAGGGGTGAAAGAGAAGATCGTCGAACGGTTGGGCTATCTGCCCTTGGCGATCAAACTAGCCGGGCCACAGCTGAAAAATACCTCACCACAAGCCTGGCTCCGCGCCTTTGACCTTCGCAAGCTCAGATTCCACCGCGTCGAGACAATTCACGATAGTCTCGAGTTGACCTTTGACCTCAGCCTCGAGCTTCTCGAGGCTGAAGATCGCAGGCTTTATCTCAACCTCGCCATCTTCAAAGAGGATGAAACGATCCCTCAAGGTGGGATCGAACAGCTATGGCACGAGCTTTCTGGTTTGGGCACCCAGGAAACCGTCGACTTGCTGAAAGATATGGCAGAACAGGCGCTACTAGAGTTCTCGCCAGATGGAGCCGTTTGGGTGGTGCGGCTGCACGACCTGCTGCGCGATCTCATCAGAATACGACTGGGAGACAACGGACTCGTTGAGGCCCATCGCGCCTTGCTCAAGGCGTACCGAAATGCGCACAGGGAACCGGGCTGGCATACTGCCCAGGACGACGGCTATCTCTATAACCACCTCGCTTACCACTTGTCTGCTGCTGGTGAGGTGCAGGAACTCAAAGAGTTGTTTGCCGATCAGCGTTGGTTACGGGCACGTGTATCACAGCAGGCTTCTACCTACGACGGCTACCTGGCCGACCTCTCCTTGGCACTTGAATGCGCTTCCGCCGAAACCACAAGACAGATCGAGGCAGATCAAGAGCCAACGAGCTATTCAGATTGCATCCGATTCACGCTCATCCATACCAGCATCAACAGTATCGCGGGAAACTATATACCAGAGTTGATCGCCAAAGCCGTTGAAGTGGGTATCTGGACTCCGGATCAAGCAATGAGCATTGCGGCGAAGGTACCCCAATCGGAGCAGCGAGCGAACACCCATCTCTTGCTCCTAGAAACAGGGCGGTTGAGTACGAAACAGAGGAATAAGGCTCAGCAAGAAGCTCTGGATTACGCCCTCGCGTTGTGGGATGAAGAGGCAAAGGCGCGGCTGCTGGCACGGCTGGTCCCACTTCTATCCGAGGAACTACTCGAACAGGCAGTAGCTACTGCCGGAGCCATGACGAACCATTTGGCATATGCGAACCTGTCCTTAGCATTGATACCCCGGCTCAATGGGGAAAGGCGGACTGATATACTGAGAAAGTCACTCGAAGCCGCACTGGCAACAGTAGACGACATTCCGGGCCGAGATGCTTTTATCGCTCTGGCCCCTCTCTTATCAGAAGAGCTCCTAGAACCAGCCTTGCATGCAACCTTGAAAGAAACAAGTCGGTTATACCGCACCGAGATGGTAGCCGCTTTAGCACCCAGAATAACGGGAAAACTCCTGGAGGAGGCCCTCGAGTTGACATTGGCTATGCCGGAGGCGTGGGAACGCGGGGAGTTCCTGCGAGCAATAGCTTCTCAATTGCCAGAATCATTGCTTGAGCGAGCACTTCATGCGACGTTTGCGGTGGATAATGAGTGGGCGCGTGCTCGTATGATTGCTGCGCTGGCTCCACGATTAAAAGAGGAAATCCTTCAACAGGCGCTTGAGCATGCCCTGGCGCTATCAGTCGATGAAGCGCGCGCCTTTGCTCTGGGCGCACTGGCTGGCTGGTGTCAACTCTCAAGAGAGGCGCTAGAGCGGATGCGACGGGCTGCTATGAGCCTTCTGGAGAAAGGGTTGTTGTGGCCTTCAGTGCTATTGGTTCATGAGGAGAGTATCGAGGATCGCGGCCGGATGATTCAGGGGATACTGGATGCACTTCCATCGGTTAACTATCGATGGAGCAAAGTAGAGTTCCTAAAATCCTTTCCCCTTTGCTGAATGATGGGCAACTTGAGCAAGTCTTAACAGCCGCTCTTCACGAGGAAGATGACATGATGCGCCCCTCCCTTCTGAGGGAAATAGCACCCTATCTGAACGGCGAGCAACTGCAGAGAGCGCTGGATGCCGCCCTCCGCGAGAAAGATGAGCAAACACTTGCATATGCGCTAAGGGCGCTAGTGCCTCATTTGGCGGAACCCCAGTTAGAGCAGGTGCTTGAAACTGCTTTAAAGATAGAGAACAAGGGAACTAGCCTGCGCACATTGGAGGAGCTGGCTCCCTATTTGAGGGTCGAACAACGCGACCGGGTACTGATGCACGCGCTGGAACTGATCCTGTCTGCAGAAACAGTGGATGAACGTGCTCGTGTTGAGGCGTTCGTGTCGCTGGCACCGCTTTTAGAGGGCGAGTCATTAAAGA
This sequence comes from uncultured Chloroflexia bacterium, assembly GCA_963731975.1. GTDB lineage: Bacteria > Chloroflexota > Ktedonobacteria > Ktedonobacterales > Ktedonobacteraceae > CAVSXS01. The sequence goes on from CAVSXS010000001.1 coordinate 2,316,140, forward strand.
AGGCACTGGAATCCGCTAAGGAGAGAAAGGATAGCTGGGCGAGAACCAGAATGCTCGCCGCGCTTGTACCACGCTTGTCAGGCGAATTGCTGGAGCAGGTGCTCCAGGCCGCTTTGACCAAGCGAGAGGAAGAAGCGTACCTGCGGACCTTCATCACCCTGGCCCCTCGCTTAGAAGATGAGCAACGTCGCCAATCGTTTGCATACCTGCTGGAGGCGGCCTTAGCGATGGAAGCTACACCAGAACGTGCGCAGTTGCTCACCCTGTTGCTACCCCACCTGGAAGATGAGCAGCGCGATTGGGCGCTTATCAAAGCTTTTGAATCCGCTATGACATTGCCAAGAGAATGGAGGACCGCCCAGTTGTTAGTGGCCCTTGTTCCGCACCTGACAGGTGAGCGCCGCGACAAAGCCATTGCGGGCCTCTGGGAAAATGTCTATGAGCTAAGGAATGAGCGCTTACAAACCTGGATACTAGAACTGCTCGTTCCGCACCTGAATGAGGGTGAGCTTGAGGGGGTGAAGCAGTTTGCCACAGATTTGAAAGATAAGCAAGCACGTACCCAACTGTACGTTGCGCTGGCACCGCGCTTATCGGTTGAAGAACGTGATGTAGTTCTCGCCGGTATATTGAGGGATAGTCTAGGAGAGCACGAAGATGGTGCGCGCATACACCTACTTGCTATGTTGGTTCCTCAACTGCACGGAACGCAACGCACCGAAGTGTTGGCGGAAATCTTAGCATTAGCCCGATTGATCGATAATGAGCAGACGCGAGTAGAGGCCCTGGTTAAGGTGATTCCCTTGCTCAAAGGAAAGCAGCAAGAATCGGCTCTGCGATCCGTTTTAACGATATCTAATCAACTGATACTCACTGGAGCAATGGTGAGGTTGGCACCTCAGTTGCGTGGCGAGGCACAGGAGCAAGTAATACAGGCCTCACAGTCAATACGGGATGAATGGTTCCGAGCGCAAGCGCTCATCGCTTTTCTACCATCGATATCTGACCAAACCTCATTTTTGAAATTGATTCGTACAGCAATGGTTCGCGTACTTGCTGTACTACATGGCAACACCCTTCAAAGCGTCCTTCAGAATTTTCTTCGCAACGATGTCTTCAAGGCTCCAATTCTCTCTTCTACTATCCTTGGCGCTGTTGCACATCACATCATTGAAATTTGTCAGGATTGGAGTTGGCAGTGAGGCTAACCGATTACTATGTCGGCTATTCAAATGGTATCGCGATTAATCACAAAGGCCTCAAACAGTCCGGAGAGTATATGCAGGCTATGGAAGCAATCAGCTTGCACACAGTGACCCTTGGCACTCTGCTTGGCAATGAGAAGAGAGCATATCGGACCTCAGAAAGGGAGTCCATTAGAAATAGCTCTTTTTATCCCCATTTATCTCTTCGCTAATGTACAATTCGACCGTGCAATTCAACTACATCTCCATAAGCCAGAAGGTTGCTTTTCGTTCTTCTTGACTGCTTGCGCAAGTAAAGAGTTTCTATTCATCTCTCCACTCGTTTAGAGCTTCGAGTACCTCGTCCCAGGGAACCATGAGTGGTGATGGGTAGCGTTCTGGCTCATGCAAGACATGAACCCCGCATTCGCGCAGCAAGGCAATACTCCTGGAGAAGGCAGGATGGCGCACCAAATCCATCTTGAGGCAGGGAACGGCGACGATCGGCGGTGATCCACGTCCGAGCGCTTCGCACAAGATGCTGGTCACCAGGGTATCGCCGATGCCTTGCGCCCATTTGTTGATGGTATTAAAGGTCGCCGGCATGACCAGCATGGCATCGGCTTTGGGCAGTGGGTCTGCCTCTCCCGTCAGCTTGTAGTCAGTCCGAACCAAATGCCCCGAAAGTTCAGCAAGAGCCTCAATATTCATCCAGCGCGAGGCTTGAGGCGTGGCGATGACACACACATCCCATCCTGCCACCTGGAGTAGTGGCACAACCTCATGTGTCTGCTGTGCAGGAGGTGCTGCGCAGACCATCAGATACAGGATAGGGGAGTGGGGAGATACCAGTTCACTCATGTACATCCTTCTTTACATGGCGATCAGTACCGATGTTGTTTCCAGATGCCGCTCCAGGTTTTTGACTGCCTCGGTGTCCTTCCAGGTCTCCAGCTCTTTCCGCACCTGGCGCACGCGCTCCAGCACGCTCAGGGATTTGGTTTGGGTGGTGATAGCCAGCGCCTGGATGGCGAACTGACAGGCATGTTGCACGTCTCCCAGTTGGGCATGGGCGATCCCGATGTCGGTGAAGAGCGTTGACTGCCTGCGAATGGCCTGCTGATCGAGCAGAGCCAGTGCTTGTTGGAGCGCAGGCAGAGCGCGCTCTGGTTGACGCAGCCGCACAAAGCAGGCACCTTCATACCCGGCCAGGCGAGAAGGGTTGAAGCCTGTGGCATAGCGGTCTTCTCCTAAAGATGCCTCCGATGCGAGCTTTCTGGCGACGGTCAGCGCGGCGTCACAGGCATCGGAGTCACCGAGGTGCGCGTACACTTCGGCCCTGACCGCTGCCAGCCAGCAGTCAATCCTGGGGCTCTGGACGGTCAGTTGCTGCGCCTCCTGCAAGAGGGGAAGCGCCTCGTGGGGCTGATTCCAGTAGATGAGCAACAGGCTCATACGCCCCAGGCCAACCGCCCACAATTCATGATTGAAGGCAACCTGCGCCGCCTTAAGCGAAAAGGTGTAGTAGGACCAGGCCAGTGCGTATTCGTGCAGGTCAAACAAGGTTTTCCCCAGGATTTGCGCAATTTCTCCTGAAAGGGAACAGAGGCGTTGGACACCATCGCGTGCCTGCACCTGCTTGAGGAGATGGATGATGGTGCGGAAGTGTTCGACCAGGTTCCCCAGCAGATCGAGGGAGGTGTTGGCGCACAGCCGCCAGAAACTCTCGGTCATACGCTCCAGTTCGTCAATGGCCGTGTTGACGAGCGTGTAAGATGCTTGCTCACCCTCGCTGATCGGCCAACGGGCGTAGGGTGAAAGTACTAGCACGGTGCTTGCGTGCATGAGCAAGTCGTGCAGCATCTGCCGATGTGTTTTCACCAGATCCAACGTATTCTCCTGGCCTGAGACGAGGGCGGCGGCGGCGGTGAAAGCTGAAAGGACCACATTCTGAGCCTGAGTTTGAGGAGAAGTTGCTGCTCGTTGCAAGCTCCTTTGAAGTAGTTCGGAAGCCTTCACCTGCATAACGGGAACGATCTGCTGGCCTACCAGGACGGTTTTCTGCAACTGCTCATAATAGGCTCTCACGTGGGCTGCTGGCTGTTTCCCTACGGCTGCCAGCAGGTTATTGGCTCGCTGGTAGAGCACGCAGGCCTCCTCGACGCATCCCTGCCGCTCCAGGAGCAGGAGTAAGCGATAGAGGGCATCCTGGTCCGTGGGGAAGCGGATGATCTGCTGTTCTAATATCTCTTCCACCAGGTTGACTTGCCCACGTTCGAGATAAAGATCGGCCAGGTGTCGCACCAGGCGACCACGGGCCATGCGCAACATCTGTTGCCGCAGTTTGATCCAGCGGTGGCCCATCCACTCGCTTCCCTGATCGTCGGCCAGAAACTCGCCAACCAGCAGGGCCTTCGCCTGTTGCCACAGCGCAAGCGCTTCGTCAGGGGTCTTCGCTCGCCCGGCCTGGGAGATCAGGTCCTCAAAGGCGTCAGCGTCAACCCACAGGCGGGACGGCTCGGCCAGCTTGAGGATCGTACTGTTGTTGCGGTTTTCAAGCAGTTCCTCGCCACTGGCGGTGCAGAGGACCTTGCGTAGCGCCTTGCTGGCCGAGCGTAGCGATTCGCGCGCCCTGTCCTCATCGGTCTCAGGCCAGAGGATACCAGCGAGCTGGCTCCTGGTAGCCTGCCGTCCAGGAGCGCACAGCAACAGTTTGAACAACGTGCGTGCCGATGTGCGGCTCTTCCACAGGTCTTCGGTCGTATTAGGAGGAACCTGCCAGTCGAGGCGAAAAGTACCGAGAGTGTACACGCGTAGGAGCGCAGACGGAGCATCGACGCTTCTCAACATATCTAGCATACTGCTTGTGTGGCGTATTTCCGGCTGGTTCACTATGCTCCTCCGCACCTTGAGGCTGCTTCTACGAGGGACGAACTTCCTCAGCATTATACCATAGCTTGAGTGGTCAAATTGGCTGTGTCCTTCTCCCGTCCCTCTGGCGTCCGGTATCTTGCGCCCGGCGTCCAGTCCTGCCACAGAGCCGCCCCGCTGTGCTTGCTATGCTCAACAGGTATGCATGACATGAGAGAGGGAGAGATGCCAGTGATACCTCATGAAGCACTACCCAGTAGCGCGTATGACGACATTCGCTTTCAGCGCACCATCGTTGAGGAGATGGGCGAATTACTTGCCTGCCGAGCTGCTCGCGGAATGCGACCTGTCTCGCGCCAGCTCGGTTCTGGAAATCGGCTGCGGAGCCGGAGAATGGCTACGCGCGCTGGCGCGGCAATATCCCGATCTCCAGTGCATCGGCATCGACCAGGACGAACTGCTGGTGAAAGCGGCCAGCGCCCTGGCCTATCGCGATGGCCTGGCACAGGTCGCCTTCCTCGCACACGAGATCGACGACATCCCCGCGACGCTCTTTCCCCAGGGGAGCTTCGACCTCGTCCATCTCAGCTTCCTCGGTCGCTACATCCTCACGGCGGACTACCCCGCGCTCGCAAAGACGTGTGCTGCCTTCTGTCGTCCCGGCGGCATGGTGTGCTGGAGCGAGGCCGAACTGCCGATCACCACCAGCGCGGCGTTCGAGCGCTTGACCTCGCTGGTCTGCGAGGCCTTGCAGCGAGCGGGGCAGAGCTTCATCCCCGAGAGCATGTGGGAATGGGCAGAGCTGGTTGCGGCACGCTCAGGGAAGAGCGGTGGTAGAGCGCTCCTCCTACCAACGTCGTGACCTGGGCATCACGCCCATGCTGGGACGCTGGCTGCGCGATGCGGGCTGTGGCGCGCCGCGCGAAATGCCCAGCTACCGCATCTGGGGGAGCGACCATCGCGTGATCCACGCAACGGCCTATGCGATTGAGGTGTCAACAGGGCAGCCAGCCCACGAGGGGTTTGTGCAGCAGGCGAAACGCTTCGCCCAGCAGATCAAGCCGTTTCTGTTGCGCAGCGAGGTGATCGGAGAGATGGACTATGCCGCTTTATGCCACCAACTTGAGGGAGAACTTGTCAGCCAGGAGTTCTGTGGGCTGTCGTATCTCCTGCGGGTGTGGGCACTGCGACCGTAAGCCTTCCCAGGCGTCTACCGCGAGCAGGATACTCACGTTCAACCATGTAGCACGAGGAGAGGAAAAGTGTTGGATATTCGATCACAAGCGAGCTCTTCAGGAGCATCTGCCGTGTTCCGCGTGGTTTCCGGTATGCCGACCACTGCACTTGCTGGCCAACTCCCACGCCGGGAACGTTGGGTCTTGCTGCTGGTCGATGGCAGGCGTTCTGTGGCCGACCTGGCACGTCTCACGCAGCGCAGCCAACTGGATATCGCCTCGACGCTGGCCACATTTCTGCAAGCGGGCTACATCGAGCCGCTACCCGCGGCTGCGCTCTACTGAGGGACCACACACCTCGAGTGGTTTCGAGAGCTCTGACGGTGAAGCTCTTCGTCAACCAACCTGCGATGCGCTCGTGGAGGCAAGCATGGATGACAACGAGAGGCGCAACGCTTACTATGCTCAGCAGCACAAAGACCTGGATCTGGCCTCTGTGCGTGACTGGGATCGCCGGGCCCACGAGCGCATGCTTGTGGCCTTAGCAGCGTTGCCGGAGTCCAGGCTCTAGAAGCCCGATTGGTGGACGTTCGGCAGAGCGCTTGGCAACGTCTTCGATGTTGACCACGATCAGGAGAGGAGCATACCCAGGCTATCCAGCGATGGTTGGGGCAAAGCTGATGGAGCTGTCCAGCTTGAGGACCATTCCTTGATCGCTGGCACAAGCTGTCTCAACGATTTCCTCGACACATCAGCAGGACTCAAACTCGTGAGACTTCTGAGTTACGACTCGTTGCGCAATTCGTGGGATTTCGAGTATGTGTATCATTGTGCGATAGCCAGTCGCTTTTAAAGGTGGAGCTATTATACACCCCTGGGGAAGGCTGCGAAAGGGGTTCAGGGTTGTAGAGGTGTAAAGGTGTATTGATCGGGCTTAAAGAAGGGTCTAAAGCCATTGTACTTTCTTCAATTCAGAGCATTACGGCGTAGGGTTAGCTTCACGGACGGCAGGATGCCGAGCTAGTCGGGCACAGCGTAGGAATCGCGCCACATTTGGCCTCGAATAGCTGCCACATCATAATTTGATACAGAGAAACGAGAAGGAAGGATTGAGAGTCGTGGACTTACCCCGTGAAGGGCAGTTGAGCATCCGCCTGTTGAGCGAGTACCTGTTGGATGCGACCGATGCAGTGGTGATGGCGGCCTACCAGGCAGCGCACAGCCGGAAAGAGCGTCTGCGCCGCTACCTGAATCTGCAACCGGACGGCAGTTTTGTGGCACTCCTTGACGAGGCGGTCGTCGGATTTGGGGCGATGATGGGGTACGGAGGTTTCGCCTACGTGGGTCTCATGTCGGTGCGCCCCGACATCCAGAAACGCGGCATCGGTGCCACCTTGCTTGAATGCTGTCTCGACTGGGCGCACACCCGCCATTTTTCTACCCTCCTGCTCGACGCAACTCCCGCCGGTTTTCCCCTTTACCAGCGCTACGGCTTTGTGGAGGAGGAACAGTCTGTAGAAATACTGGACAGTCCGCTTTGATTGTGGGATGCGGGAGCACGCCTTTGAGATACATTTCGTGTGTCTTGTCAAGAAGCATCAATCTCCTCTCTTCCACCGATTGTATTCCAGATTGGATAGATACACAATTTGATGGCTTGCCTCAATGGCTGCTTGCCACTCGTTGAGATAGCGTTCTCGTTCCACCTTGAACCAGCTCAGATAGCCAGCCTGGGGATGATCAAAATCGCTCTCAAGTACATACATGTACTCCCCATCTGGAAAGATTTCTATCTCCCATCCTTGCTCAAAGCCTTGATCGGGTAGAAGATTAAAACTCGGCCTGTAGAGATCAAGTTCCACATGATCCCAGCAGGGAAAGGAGGCGATATATCCGCGCTGCTCGCTAAAAAATGCCAGATGGTATCCCGATGAAGCCCCTCTGCTTTGTTCAAGCACAATCTCAAAGTCCTCAATCAGTGGAAAGTCTTCCAAAGGGAAGGGCTGCTCCCTAGCAAGAGGGAGTGCATTTTTCCAGAGTCCTGGGCGAGTCTCTCCTTCTCCATCAGTCAATATGCGCATGTATGTCTTGTTCTCCCTGACGCTTCGAGATGAGATGCGAGCTTTGAACTGTCGTTTGTAAGGCAGGAGCCTCTCGCATGCTCCCAAGTGCAACCAACAGTGTGTCACTCACCACCTATTCCCACCATCGATTTCATTGTAGCAGATTCCTCCCCACAAGCTAAGCGAACTGACCACTTGAGCCTCTGCGAGAGAGTCCACCTTTTGAGCCCCAGCGTTTTTCCTGGAAAGCGAGTGCATGATAACATGCCTCGCTCTCCCGTGATATCTTCATCCCCAGGAAATGGCAATGCTGGGTAATCGAGGAAAGCACTGCCAGAAATTGCTGGCGAATCGGAAGCAGATGATCAAAAGCGAAGGCCAATGCATGCGGTACTACCATAAGTAATCACAGATTGCCACTGCTTGTCTTCATTGATACAATACGATCGATCTTCATGAGGCAGTGATTGATCCAATGGCAGATGAGTACCTGGACGTGCGCGGCCTGGGCCACCACGCCCTCTTCCACCAGCTTTTACAAGCCCTGATCGAGCTTTCCCAGGCTGGCAGCGAGGAACGCGCGCTGTTGGAAAGCATCAGCAACCACGTGGCCTCGCGCGGTGCGCTGCCCGCCTACCCGCTGGGGCTGATGGAGTGAGTTTACCGACCTGCCTGGTCGAGCAAAGAAGAAGCGAGAGAAAATCATTACCTGGGGGATGTTCATATGTCAACGTTTCAAACGATCGTCATCATTGGCGTCATCATCATCTGCTCTCCCCTACTGAGGATACTGCTGTGGAGTCGCCGGGTGCAGCGGCGCATGATGAACGCCGTCAATCCGCCGCCGCCCACCTCCAGGCGCATCCGGCCCATGCCGCTTGTGCAAAGCGCCGTCGGCGTTGCGGTGGAGCACCTGCCCAATCCCTACTCGCCCTATAGCGGCACGCTGCGCATCAACGATCCCCTGCGCGACAACAGCGCGGGCTATCAGTGGATGGACGACCAGGAGAACAAGACACAGGAGACCGAGGGCTGCCACTTCTGCGACGAGGCGTACCGGGTGAGCATCGACAGCAAGCCCACGCCCTGGATGATCTACTGCCTGGCGCTGGAGACCAACTTCAGCAATTTCGCCTACCAGGTCGAAGCCACCCTGTTCCAGGGGAGCGAGATCGGCGTGATCTGTCGCCAGAAATCGCTGGTAGGCCATTACTATTTCTACATTCGCCGCAATTCCACCTATGGTCTCCAGTGCATATCTCGACAGCAGCATAGCATCCTGATCGAGGGCTTCAACCCCTACATCAACTGTGAGTTAGGCCAGCCAAACCTGCTGGCGGTCGTCGCCAACGGTCACGAGATCGATCTCTACGTCAATCAGCATCGCGTGGCGCACGTGACCGACGCGACGCACGAAGCCGGGCGCATCTCACTCGGTGCGGCGACCGAAGCAAACAGCCCAGGCGTAGCATCCTTCCGCAACGTGATGCTCTGGACGCTGGACGAGGCCGAAGAGACCGCTGGCGCGACATCCGATACATCTGTAGAGGAACGCGCATACTCGGCCAATAATATATGCTATCGATCATGCATCGTGTGCATCTGTCGTCATTGAACTGAAAAGGAGGTATGTCAGTGGAGACAACTATCGGGCATTATCTGGCAGTGGTCGCCGTCCTGGCTGGCGCATCCTATCTGAGCGTCTACCTGCGGCGCAAGGCACTACGCAAAAAGGCGGCGGCCAGGCGCCGCGCCGCCGCCGCCGCCGCGCCCAAGAAATTCCGGCCCATGCCGCTTGTGCAGCAGGCTGTCGGCGTTGCGGTGGAGCACCTGCCCAATCCCTATCCACCCTTTAGCGGCACGCTGCGTATCAACGATCCCCTGCGCGACAACAGCGCGGGCTACCAGTGGATGGACGAAAACGAGAAAAAGACCAGGGAGACTGCGGGCTGCCGCTTCTGTGATGGGTCCTACCGCGTCAGCATGGGCAACAAGCCCACACCCTGGTATAGCTACTGCCTGGCGCAGGAGACCAACTTCAGCAACTTCGTCTGCCAGGTCGAGGCCACCCTGCTGCAAGGGCCAGAGATCGGCCTGGTGTTCCGGCAGACCGCGCAGCTCGGCTATTACCTATTTTATATACGACGCGACGGTAGCTACGGCCTGCTCAACGCCCAGGTTAAAATACTCAAGCGCGTGCCGCTCATCGATGGGCTGCATCCCGCCATCAAGATCGACCTGAACGAGACAAATGTCCTGGCGGTCGTCGCCAACGGCCCCGACATCGACCTGTACGTCAATTACCAGCACGTGGCGCACGTGACCGACACCACACACCCGGCTGGGCGCATCTCTCTCAGCGCGGCGACCGACGCGCACAGTCCCTGCGAAGCCTCCTTCCGCAACGTGATGCTCTGGACGCTGGACGAGTCCACGCCGGAGGCGAGCGAAGTACGAGCCGGGAGCGATGGAGTTGGAGGAGTGGAGGAGTATCATGGCTAATGTTCTCAAAAATGAATATCATCCCGAGAGCGTTTCTGGAAACGTTAGAGACCATCCGTTTGATTTCTCCCTGGAATTTAGGTAATCTGTTTTTGTGAAGGACCTCAAAAGAGCAGGCCAGGAAGACACCTCGCCATATGATGCGCAGATCAAGGGTGTGCAGTCGAATAAGGCAAAAAACGTCACTCTGGAAGATGAAGCCGTCGATATGAGGGTAGATTCTGACCGCTTTTGGTGGTAGCATGTCGAGTAAAGAAGCAAAAAGGAGCACACGTTATGGCCGAACACCCGATGGAGACGACGTTGCGCACTGCTCTGTGGCAGCAGTTTGGTGCGTCCATCGATATGCTGGAAAACGCCCTGCTGGCCTGCCCTGATACGCTCTGGCATGGATGCCTCTGGGGCGATCCCTCAGATCCCTCTCTGCCACCAGGATGCGCAGCATTCTGGTATATCATCTATCACACCCTCTTCTGGCTCGATCTGTATCTCACGGGCTCATTTGAAGGATTTGCCCCTCCTGTGCCCTTCACTCTGGATGAGCTTGACCCGGCAGGTGTTCTTCCCGAACGGCCCTATACCAGGGATGAGCTCCACACCTATGTGGTGCATCTGCGCAAGACGTGCCAGACAACCATCACCGAGTTGTCAGACGAGAAAGCGCATCAACAGGTCGATTTCCCCTGGACCAGGAGAAAGCCGATGAGCTATGTAGAACTGCTCTTGTACACCATGCGCCACGTGCAGGAACACGCAGCCCAACTGAGCCTCTTTCTCGGCCAGCGCGGCATCCCGGACGAAGCGCTCGGCTGGGTCGGGCGAGCGAAGGAGGAAGCGGGCTAGCTTTCGCGCGAGTGGGCGTGGTCATCGGACCGACACGTGCATTCCCGCTCTCACTCCGAGCGTTTTTGCCCACTTCGGGTGCGCACCCCTCGCGTCTCGGCATCCTATGGCGAGGGGTCCCTATGGGCTACCACTTCATATCACCAATCAGTTTGGGAACCGGGATGGTATGGGGTTTATGTACTATGGTTAAAAAATTTTGCCACACTATGCTGCAAAATCACAGTAAGGGGAGCAGAGATGGCTCATCAACTTCGGGTAACGCTCGAAATCGGACCGAAAGGCAAGCAAGTGGCGGCCGTGGCGCCGGATTGGCCCGGTCTCGAGCGTGGTGCGAAGAACGGGGAGGCCGCGATTGAACGGTTGCAATCCTACCTTCCACGCTATGCCCAGGTGGCGAAGCTGGCTAGGATGGATGGAGAGTTTGCAGCTCTCAGCACGGTTGACATGGTCGAGCACTATCCAGGCACGGGCTCAACCGACTTCTGGGGCATCTCGTTCGCGTTCTCCAGCATCGATAGGCAAGAGATATCGAGCGGAGCATTGGAGCGTGAACTGACCCTGATGCAGGCGTGCTGGGCGTTTTTCGACGATGTGCGTGTGCGCGTGTCGGCTGAGATGCAGAAGGGCCCGCGAGGGGGAGGGCGTGATCGGGATCACATCGTCGGTCATACGATGCGCACGGAGCAAAAGTGGGCAGAGAAGGTCGGGATACACACTCCCCAAGGTACGATGCTGATCGACGAAGGTCTGCAAGCATACCGCGACGCCTATCGCAACGCCATTCGGGCTTTCCATTCCCAGGGCAAAATGGCCCGCACCTGGCCGCTGCGGTACCTGATTCGGCACACCGCGTATCACACGCTGGATCACGCCTGGGAAATGGAAGACAAAGACCTGACCGGAGATCGACGGTATAACGGATGAGCTTCCAAGTTCTCCCACTCCACGAAAGTGGCTCTTCCGCACTTTCCGTGCTCAGCTACTGTGCTGATCCACCGAGAAACCAATGCAGAAGGGCATAGAGGGATGTTTTCCACAAAAGATCATCCCTTGCACATTGAAAAGGTCCGGGTTGGCTTACCAAGCCAACTCTCGATGCTTTCTCTTTACTGTTGAGCACGGAAAGTGCGGAAGAACCGGTTTGGTGGATCATCCGCATTTGTGTTGCTCAGCAAGAAAGAGTAAGCGGCTAGAGCTCGTCTGGTAAGACAGCGCACACCTCCTCAATGTATGAGGAATGCTTTTTGGAGGAAATATTCCTCACTGCCAGGCTACATGGGTTTCCTGGTGCATCAACGCAATTGCAGAGCACGATTTTTGCGGGAGACCCAGTTTAATGTTGGGATTTACATATATTACCTTCACGTCTACCAGGAATGATTGTGTGGATTGCGTTTCGCTTTCTCCTGAACCACTCCCATCAACTGCCCTTGCCCTGGTGTTCGCGCTCAAGCTGCCTGGCGATCTGCTGCTCGACGAGTTCAACAGTATGGGCATCGGGCCAGCACTGGATCGTGAGGCCATAGCGCACGACCTTGATGACGGCGTGGCTGTCCTGGTGCAGGAGCTGCGCCGTATAGAGGGCATATTCCTGTGTGTACGCTTGCAATGGCTCTGCCCAGTGGCCCTGGCCTGCTGGCGATTGTGGCGGATACCAGATATAGATGCTGTAAGGATGACTGACCATAGTATTAGCATAAACGTTCCAATAAATACTGTTTGATTGATTTTCGTCGTCGGTTAAGAAACCTCAACGGCTTTCCATGAATTGTAAGGGAATCGCCACAGAATATCGCTTGCTTCTCTCCCTATGCGATGTATGGTAGAGGGGTTTTCTACGGGATCTATCATATCGTAAGGGGGACTTGATGAAACCACGTCCAAATGATCACATGCTGCTGCGCATCGGCGGCATAAGTGCCATCGTTGTGATGGTGCTGTACATCGCCTGGGTGATCATTCGCGCGCAACTGACGCCGATCCCTCCCGCGTCGGCAACAGAGAACACCCCGGTCGCCACATCCGCACCGACCATTGTACCCACATCGGTACCGACTCAGGTGGCAGTGGCGACCAGCGCCCCTACGCATCAGGCGACGCCGCAACCAACGATGCAGCCAACACATCAACCTACGCCTACAATCGCGCCTACTCATCAGCCCACGCCAGTGCTAACGCAACCTCCAACGCCCGTTCCTACACCCAAACCGACCCCGAAACCGTCACCTACGCCCACCTGCCAGGCGGTCAATAACAATCCCTGGTGCTACAACTTCTCACCAGGAACCTATATTTATAACCCACCAGTGGCCTTCTGTGTGTATTTTGCGTGCATTGCAAGCTTCTGGAATGGACATGGCTACGTCAATGAATGCCAGGATGGGGACTTCAGCTTATCCGGCGGCATTCGTGGCGACTGCTCACATCATGGCGGCGAGTGGAGGCCGCTTTACTCACACTGATAGAAAGGGGAGAAGCATGTCGCAGTTCCAACCACCCACAAGTCGCGAAGGCCCAACGCAGCCGATGCCTGTGGTGTCTCCACCCGCTCAACAGGTCCCGGATATCCCGGTCACGCCACCTCAGCCGATCTATGTGCAGCCGCAGTTTTATCAACAGCAGCCACCTCAGCTACCGCGTAAGCCACCTCAATCACCACAGAATCGCTATGCAGCACTTACCGCCATTGTGCTTGTGCTCATCATGGTCGCGGTGATCGCGACTGCCGTGCATTACAACGCACAAAATCCACTCACCCCTGATGCAGCCGCAACCCAGGAAGCACAAGACCTGGCAACAGCCAATGCCTACAATACGCAGGACGCACAGTATACGCCGATCCCGACCGATGTTCCCACAAACGCACCGACACAACAACCGACGAACGCACCAACCACCAGCACCAGTCCTGGCTGGAATACGATTCAGAGCTTCACCGGCTCAGGGACACAGAATACCGCCATTTTCAGCGCGCCTGCCGACTGGCAAATTGCCTGGAGCTGCAACGGCTATGGGAACCTCAACACTGAGGGCGACTTGGCCATCATCATCTACGACAGTCAGAACAATACAGTCGATAGCCTCTCGGAAAAGTGCGCCGTTGCAGGCTCGTCAGGTGTCAGCGCCGAACATCAGGGTGGCAATGTCTATCTAGCGATCAATATTGCCGGGGATAGCTGGTCAGTCCAGGTTCAGGTACCAGGATAAAGAGGAGATCATCCATGTCACAACAACTTCCACCATAAGAACAAGTTGGTAATTTGGTTGAATGTTCGACGGAAAATGAGCGTGGACAACCCGTGCGTCGAACATTCAGCCCAAAAAATTTGAGGTGAATGTTCGACGCTATTTCCAAAACCCTGCCGCTTTTCATAACAACTGGATATTTTTCATGTACAAAAGGCGATACCGGCTTCCATCAGTTGCATTGGCGCTCCCGCTCCAGAAGCAACTCCACCCGTGGTACATAAGCCCAAGGTTCGTCCATATTTTGGCTCAAGGGTGAGTCATTGTGTGAAGGTTCGAACACTCGCTTCCCGTCTAAAGCGACTCTTCCAACCTTTGGAGGCATCGCGTCGTTTTTGACCTTTCCAGTTTTCCCTCGCGCAAAGAGAATGGACAGGTACATGGTAATGGCCTTGTAGAGTGAGCAGCTCAACCATTGACTGTCTGAGAAACCTCTCGCAGCGCGTGGATGAGTGTGCTCGGCATTGGTAAATGCGGATGGGAAGCCGACCACTGTTTGCGCCAGTTCACGTAGGAAGAGGGACGAGGGGTGAGGCTTTGAGCAAGATCGAAGAAGTTTTGGCCCCTCCTCTATGCTATGATACGCACATATGATACTCACACTCCCGCTCATGAGAGCACATCATTGGAAGCAAGGAGCAGACATCCATGACAGAACAGGCATCTCCCCTCGTCACGTTTTACAAACAAGGTTGGGAGCACTACCAGCAGGCCCTTGTCAAAACTATCGCATCGCTTTCCTCCGAACAGCTTGCCCTCCCTATCGCAGCACATTACCGCTCGATTGGAGAGCTTCTCGACCATATGATCGGTGCGCGCTTCAACTGGTTCCATCTCTGGATGGGTGAAGGAGACCCCGACCTTGACTGGAACGATGATGAGGACAATGACGAGCCAGCCGTGTACAAGGCAGCTTCACTGGTCGCCATGTTTGAGAAGAGCTGGCACGTGATCTCCTGCGCCCTGGACCGCTGGACTTCCGCTGATCTGGAACAGCTTTTTTCGCCCCCGGCCTCGCACCAGACATGGCTACGGAATCAAGGCCTGGAAGAAGCGCCTGCGCACACCCGACAGTGGATTGTCTGGCATGTCCTTGAACATGAGATCCATCACGGAGGCGAGCTTTCCCTGGCATTGGGAACCTATGGCCTGGAAAGTTTCTATGCCTGATGAGCATCAAAAACACCATTCTGCCTTGAATTTACCATCGTCGCGTTCTAGAAGTAGTCACCAGAGAGGTTTCTCAGACAGTCCATGCTTGAGCTGCTCACCCTTCAGGGCAAGGGTGAGCCCTTGCAGTCAAAAAGTGCTCACTCTTCAAGGGCATTACCATGCTACATTCTCCCCTCAGGCTCGAGAGAAACGGAACGATTGAAAGGAGTTCTTGTGATGAACGAACCCATCACGACACTCGACACGCGATACAGCGAACCGGACGGAGTGGTCACGTCGTGGGAGCAGACGCGTCGCGTACTCGAAACCGCCGATCTATTTTGGCTCTCGACGGTGCGGACCGATGGTCGCCCTCATGTCACACCTGTCGTTGCTGTCTGGCACGATGGAACCATCCACTTCAGCTCTGCCGATACTGAGCAGAAGACCATCAACCTACGGGGGAACCCGCACGTGATTTTGACGACTGGCTGCAACCGTTGGGAGGAAGGGCTCGACGTGGTGGTCGAGGGCGAGGCCGTCCGCATCACCGATCATGACAGGCTCGAACAGCTCGCCAGGGTGTGGGCCACCAGGTGGGACGGACGATGGCAATATCTCGTACGCGATGGCTCCTTTTACCACCACGATGAGCACGAGGTCCTCCCAGATTCGATTCTCGTCTTCTCGGTCAAGCTCACCAAGGTCTTCGCGTTCGCTAAGGGCCACTTCAGCCATACTCGTCACCAGTTCTAACTTCTCGCGTCGCGTACCCACGCGACATGCATTGGCCGCGTTCTGTCTCAACCGATGGAGCGTGGTTGTGTTCGAACCTTCACACAATGACTCACCCTTGGGCTAAAATATGGACGAACCTTGGGCTGATGTACCATCATCTTATTTCCGTGTGGCTCCTTAGCAGCAGTGACATAAACCTTCACTCTCCTCTACCACTATCTTCTAGCTACAGCAACACTTCTCTCTGGAATCCTGCAACACCTGTCTCCCCTTCTCTCTTCGCATTCCGCTATACTGCTCATCGCCAGGTACGAGGCAGGCGACTATTCAGGCAGGAAGGCAGGCATCTCAACGATGTTGTCAGGGCATATTCTTCGGGAGCGTGATGGCACCGAGCAACAACAACATAGGCCAAGGCGTGAACGGCGGCGCTCAACGCGCCCTCTACGCAGTTCTCGACGCTTTCTCTTACTCCTGCTGGCGATGTTCGGGCTGCACCTGTTCGCGGTCGGGCACGGGGCAACAAACGGGACCACGTCGCTCATTCAGTCCGTGGCAACCGGGCAGGTTGCTATTCATACAGACCCTGTCGTGAACCCTTCCAGCCAACTAGCAGTTGGCCTGGGAGCCGGAGCCGCTACCAGCGGGAAGACCGGCGCGAACACCCCGGCGATCTGTCTCAACCCGCTGGATGTGACCTGCTGGCTGCAAAGCGCGGCGCAGTGGGTCGCCCAGCAGGTGGTGAGTGCGCTGCAGCCGGTGATCGACGCCATCTTCAACAGCCCGCTCAACATCCTGACGCAGACGCCGCCCGCCGACACCTACCAGAACCCGCTGGTCATCACCTGGTATACCGCTTTCCTGAACGTGGTCGATCTGGCGCTGGCCAGCCTGATCGTGGTGGGTGGCTACAACGTGATGGTGGGCCGCGAGCTGGGTCTGCCCACTCCCAGCTGGCCGAGTTCCTGCCACGCCTGCTGCTGGCCTTCGGCGCGGCGCATTTCGGACTGTACTTCCTGGGGCTCTTCATCGACCTGGAGAACGCGCTGTGCAGCGTGGCGACCAGCCTGGCGAGTACGCAGAGTCTGACGAGCCTCATCACCACGCTCTTCCGCGGTGATCTGCTCGGCGCGGGGCTGCTGGTGGTGGTGCTGGCCGTGGTGGTGGGCGTGATGGTCGATCCTGCTGGGCGCGCAGATGGCGGTGCGCCTGGCGCTGCTGTGGATACTGCTGGTGCTCGCCGCGCCGGGGCTGGCCTGCTTCGCGCTGCCGCAGACGAGCGGCTTTGGCCGCCTGTGGCTCTCGCTGACGGCCAGCACAGTGCTGGTGCAGTTCTTCCAGGTGGTGGCGCTGACGCTCGGCGGCACGCTGCTGGTCTCGCTGGGCGGGAACAACCTGTTCGGAGTGGGAGGGCCACTGGCTGAGCTGCTGGTGTGCGTAGCGATGCTCTACCTGGTGCTGCGCATTCCCGGCATCGTGCATCGCTACGCCTTCCGCCCTATGCTGGACGCCTCTGGCGCGGTGGCCGGGGCCGCTGGCGGTGTGGCGGCGGTCGCGCCACGTTTGTTGGCGCTGTTGTAACCAGAACGCACCAGGAGGAAGGTTGATGAACCATGCAGGCAAACTCGTGATAGTCGCCACCGGCGGCGTAGTCATCATGTTACTGCTGGTGATTGTGGGGCTGTCGGGCATGTCGGCTTCCCTGGCCTGGACCAATGGCGGCGGGAGCGGTAGTGACCCTATGCTGTGCTCAGACCGCTACACCCACCATGGGGACGCCTCTCCCAGATGGCTCTGCCACAAGCGGGACGATTTCAGGCACACCTGGAAAGACTCCGACGATGGGTGGCACTGCGTCCGCCTGTGTGCCAGCGAGTGTGATCGGCGCGCAGGTGGTGGCCTGGGCGCGCAAGATGGCCGACGCGCTCTATGTCAATCCAGCCTGTGGTGGAAATATCAGCTTTCCCGATTGCTACGATACCTGGTACAAAGCGCCGGGCAGCAGTTATCCACACGGCGCGCCCAGTTTTCCACAGGCGGTGATCCAGTACGGGCAACAGGTCTGTCCCGGCTGCGCGGCCTGGGCCAATGGGAACTACCAGTGTGTGAGCTTCGTGCGTGGGGCCTACTCCCAGGTCTATCCCATGACGCTCACCGCCAACGCCTTTGACCTGTGGGCCACCTACGCGGGACAGCCCGGCTGGCAGGAAATTCCTAGAGTCTGCGGCTCCGCCAGCACAGCGCAGTATGCCCATGCCGGGCGACGTGATGATCTTCAAGGACGCGAGCATCGGACACGCGGCCATTGTGATGAGCGTGGTACTGCCCACCGCCACCATGGACGGAGCCATCACCTTCAGCAACTCCAACAGCGTGAGTCCCTACACCACCATGCCGCTCTTGCCCGACCTCAGCGTCGATAGCGCCGCCTGGCCCGGCTATAGCGTCTGGGGCTACATCCGGCCTGCGGGTTCTGCGCAACCAGCACAACCGCGACCACGACATTCAGTCCGATCTCAGGATGAAGAAGGAGAAGAGAGAAACCATGCCCATCAAAACCCTGCTTGCGACCGCGCTGCTGCATCCAGCACGTGTCGCAACATTCGTGAAGACCTTCTGGAATACGCTACTCGTGCTGGGCAGCATCAGCGGCTTTTTCACCAACCTGTACAACGACCTGACGGCCTTCGCGCTGGCCATGGCCACCTTCTTCTTCGCCTGGGCGGCCATCCTGTACATGACCGCCAACCAGAACGAGAACCACCGCGTGCAGGCCAGAAGCGCGCTGTATGTAGCGCTCGGTGGGCTGGCGCTGGCCATTCTCGCCCAGACCATCGCGGGTCTGGTCAACGGCGCAGCCGCTGGGCAGTAACGTTCGTCTGGTAAGCCACCTGTTGCAACAGCGCCGGGATTCAGTAGCGCGTTTATAGCGAGATAAAGAGAAAGCGAATACAGACAATGACACCCACGATGCATGGTACGACAACCATCCAGACGCCCCGCAAGCACATCGTGCCGACACACTTGAATCTGCCAGATCAGGTAGTGACGCTGTGGTCGTTTAGCCTGTCGGCGCGCCAGTTCTTGCTGCTGCTGGTGGGGGCGGGCCTGGGTGGCACGCTCTGGCAGCACCTGGCTACTGTTTGGGCATGCCGGTGTGCCTGGTGAGATACTGCGGCTCTGTGTGGCACTGATGCCCTTCGTCGTACTGGCTGTGCTGGCCTGGTACCGAATTGCTGGCCGGTTTCTGGAGGTCTGGCTGATCGTGCTGCTGCGCTACCGGCTGCGCCCCACACGCTACCTCTGGCGCAGCATCCGCGCCGATGAGCAGCACTCCTCTTCTCTCATGCTCTGAAGACAGATGCGCTCGCCAAAGAGGGGTCGGCCAGCCTCACCGTTTCGCTGCGTGCAGAGAGGAGCGTGTCGATGAAGCAGGCGCGCATGGCAGCCAGCGTCCAGCATGACCTGCTCGCGCTGCGCGAAACGAGCGGGGACATGCTCTGCTTGTACGCGCCCGGCGCGCCTACCCGGCGCAGCTACCGCGCGGTGCTGGAGGTCTCGCCCATCCATCTCGCACTCAAAGCGGAAGACGAGCAGGAGGCTATCCTCGAACGCTTCGCGGCGCTGATCCGCTCGCTCTCCTTTCCCGTGCAGGTACTGGTGCGCAACCAGCGCCTCGACCTCTCACCCTACATCCAGCGTTTGCTGGCGCGTCCAGAGGGAGAGCATGAGAGGCAGCACACGCCATCCTGGTACGCCCTGGCTCAGAGTGTAGCTGAACTGGTGCAGCACATTGCCGCGGAACGCACCCTCATCGAGCGGCACATGTACCTCATCATCCCGGCTTCTCAGCAGACCGGGAGTTCCAGGCGAGCGCGGCGGGGGAGGGATGGCGAGCGCTCTTTGGCAGTCGGCGGGCGCGTCATGCAGCCGAGACACGGGAACAGGCCCGGCAGGAACTGGCGCTGCGCGCGGAGGCGCTCACCCAGCACCTGGCCTCCTGCGGCCTCACCTGTGAGCGTCTTAAGGGTGGCGACCTGGCGCGACTCTATTACTCCTGCCTGACTCCCGAGCGCGCTATCGCTCATCCGCTCTCGGAAATGCTCCTGGCTGCGGTGGGACGACCCACGCGTGTCAAACGCCGAACGCGAAATGCGCCGCGTTCCCAGATGGTGCAACCGATCAGAAGCGAACACGACCGTGCGGCAGCCTCGCCTCTCATGGAAAGCGTAGAACCCGGGCTCCCACCACCCGACCTGCTGCACCTGGTCGATCTGCTGGCTCCTGAGTGCATCGAGGTCACACCAGATGCGCTGCGTGTGGGGCAGGAGTACGTGTGTGGCGTGGCGGTGACGGCCTGCCCGCGCGAGGTCTCCTTCGATGGCTGGCTGGCTCCGCTGCGTGCTGCACGACGAGGTGTGCGATCTCTCTTTCCACTACCACCCGCAGGATACGGCAAGCATGAAGCGGACCCTGGCGCGCCACCGCGCCGGACACGCTTCAGGCAGGCAGTTCAATCGCCGCGAGGGACGCGCCGACGACCCCGATGCGCTGGTGGCCGAGGAAGACCTAAGCCGTCTGCTGGATGATCTGGCACGTTCGCGGGAACGCGTCTTCGACCTGGGCTTCTATGTGCTACTGCGCGCAAACACAAGAGAGGCGCTGGCCGAACGCATGGCGCGGCTCTACGCGGTGCTGGGCCTGCTCTCGCTGGACGGGGCGACCCATCCCACCACCTTCGAGCAGGTGGAGGCGTTGCAGTCGTGCCTGCCGCAGGCGCGCGACGAGCTGCGGCGCACCATGACGCTCGATTCGACCACGCTGGCCACCATGTTCCCGTTTTTGTCCAACGCGCTGATGCAGCCGGGCGGCGCGCTGGTGGGTATCAGCCAGAGCCACGAGCCGGTGCTGCTCAACCCCTGGGACTCCTCCCTGGAGAACCCGCATCTCTTCATCGGCGGCGTGACCGGTTCGGGCAAGAGCTATCTCGGCAAGCTGCTTATCGCGCGCGATCTGCTGCTCAACTGGCGGCGCGGCGACCAGTGCGTGGTGATCGACCCCGACCTGGAATACCAGCAGCTGGCCGCGGCGCTGGGCGGCACGCTGGTGCGCCTGGCTCCCGGCTCCTGGCAGCGCCTTAACCCCTTCGACCTACTGCCGCCGCGCCGCGATCTGGAGCGTTACTTGAAAGAGGCACACAAGGGCGACCGGTTGGCTGAGAAGATGCAGGACCTGCACGCCATGCTGGACATCCTGCTGGCAGAAGACGTGTCCACGTCAGGCAGTGGCATGCTGACCAAACGCGAGAAGGGGCTACTTGACCGCGCGCTGTATGAGGTGTACCGCAGGGCAGGCATCAGCAGCGACCCGCGCACGCACTCGCGCCAGCCACCACTGCTGCATGACCTCTACGAGCTGCTCACGAGCGGGCTGTGTGGGCCGGATGAGAGCGACCTGGCTGGACGGCTCTCGCGCTATGTGTCGGGCAGTCTGTCCAGCCTGTTCTCCGCGCAGACCTCGGTCGATCTGGCGAGTCGCCTGGTGGTGTGGGACATCCGGGATATGCGGGGTGAGCTGCGACCGCTGGCGATTGCGCTGATCGCCGAGCGGGTGTGGACGCAGGCGCTCTACGACAGCCGCACGCCACGCGCCCTCTACATCGACGAGGCGGCCTCGCTGCTGGAGCATCCGGCTGGCGGGCAGTTCCTGGCCACGCTCTCGCGCCGGGCGCGCAAGCGTTACCTGCGCCTGGTGACCATGACGCAGAACCCTGAGCGCTTCGTGCAGGATCCCTGGGGCAGCGTGGTGGCCTCCAACGCCGCCATCAAGGTGCTCAAGACGCAGGATGCCACCAGCGCGGCAGCCGTGGCCGAGCGCTTCCACCTGACCAGGAGCGAGCAGCAGCGCCTGATCACCTGTGGCAGCCACGAGGCGCTGGTCTGGCCGGAGGCAAGCGCGTACACATGACCATCCCGGCCAGCCCGCGCGAACATGCCCTCATCACCACCAACCCGGTCGAACGCGCCCACGAGGAGGCCACCGACCACTATGCAGACTGGATGACACATCCAGAAGAGGATCGGTGCTTCGCTTGACGCCTATCAATTGGCGCTCAGCCGGCAGAAGACCGGGCCACTTGTGCCGCTTGATGCACAGCAACAGGAAGCAGCGGTCGAGGCGACTGCATCGCAGGGCAGCAATCACCGTCAGCCCGGAGAAAAGCGAGGCACTGGAGAGAGAAGGACAGGAGGGATAGATCATGCAAACACGCAAAGCCATGCTAGATGTCTCGATACCGCAGGCCACAGCCGGGAACGCCTGCTTCCTGGCACCGGTGATCGTACCGCGCACCGCCAGTACCAGAGACATCCTGGCGCTGGAAACGGCCATGCAGAGCCTGACACAGAACGCCAGGCAGCCGGTGGCGCTGGAACTGGCGGCGACCTCGACGTCGCGCAGCTTCCTGTTGCGCGCTACCTCGGCCATGTCGCTCCGGCATCTCTGCGACCAGGTGCAGGCGCGCTATCCCCAGGCCATCATACAACTGGTGGACGAGTCGGGTGATCCCCTTCTCTTACAGGAAGGGGAGACCGTCTCGGCAGTCGAACTCTCGGCAGGCGCAGCGGCCTACTTACCTCTGCGGAAGTGGCAAGAGCGCGAGTGGCAGCAAGAGGGGGCCGATCCGCTGCTTGGCCTGCTGGGCGTGTTCAACCACCTCCCCGCCCACATGCGCGTCGTCACGCAGCTGGCGCTGCTCCCAGCATCTCCTACCTGGTCGCGCGCCTACCGCCGCAAATCGGTCGAACATCCCCTCGAACAGGAACACCTGCGCCAGAGGCGCGAGATGAACGGAACACAGACCAGCGATCCTGGCACGTTGCAACTGGTCGGTATGGGGATACTGGTGGCCGTGCTGCTCGTGTGGTGGCGTTTCCAAAAGCAGATCAACGCGCATCTCCCCGCCTGGCTGGTGCAAGATGGCCTGGCGCTGCTGCATGGGAAGACGCCACACCTCTCTCAAGGCCAGATGACCACGCTGGTCATCGGTGGTATGGTGGCGTTGGTCGTACTCTTCTGCCTGGCGTTTATGGGAATGCAGATCAGGAGCCGTCTGGGTGGGACGCCCATCTACGACATGCGTCTGGTGGAGGAGAAAACGGCCCGCCCGGCCTATCGCGTGCGCCTGCATCTCTTCGTCTTTACCACGAGCGCCACTGCTCGACAAGCCGTCTCAAGCGCTGCTGCCCGGACTCCAACGCATCTTCCAGCAACCAGTGAGTGTGACTGCGAGTGCCAGCAGGGCAGCACTGCTTGATGCCTACCAACGCTGGCGCGTGGGAGTGAGACACAACACACAGCAGAGAGAGGAGCGCGGCGAGGTGCTTGACCAGTTGGCGGCAGCCTACCGGCAGTATCATACCGCCTCCGGCGGCTACTTCGTCCCGCGCCGCCTTTCGCAGCGCAAGATCGAGCGCTTGCTGGGATGGCATGGTGAAGGACAGCATGGCCGCCTCCGGAAGCTCCCCGGTTGGACGATGGGTCTGGCACATTCACCTCACCTGCTCAGCGTGGCCGATATCGCCGCGCTCTGGCACCTGCCGCAGGCGCAGGACCTGGCTGATCTGCCCTACGTGGAACGCGCCCGCGCTCGCACGGCGCTCGCTCCCCGCGAGTTGGCACTCGGACAAGGGTGGAGAATCGGCACCTCTCGCCACGCAGGTCATGTAATGCCAGTCTATCTACCCGAGGAGTGCCTGCGCCACAACCTGCTGGCGGTGGCCAGCACCGGCAAGGGCAAAAGTACGCTCTTCCAGCACCTGGCCCAGGCGCTTTGCCTCATGCGGAATGGCATGGACGAGGTGGTACGTCCCGGGCTGGCCTTCATCGAGCCACATGGCGATGTGGTGCATGCGCTCTGTGGACTGCTTCCTCCGCGAGAACGGGACAATGTGGTGCTGGTCGATCTGGCGGACACGGGCTACCCAGTCGGCATCAATCCGCTCGATATGGTCGGAAAAGATCGTGATAAGGTGGTGGATACGCTCATCACCATCGCCGAACACCTGTGGGCCGCCAGCTACGGCTCGCGCACCGAAAACGTGCTGGAGTACGCGCTGAAGTCCCTGGCCGATGCCAACGAGTGGCTCATCGAGACCGACCCATACCAGGGACCGGACCGGCAGTACACGCTGCTCGATGTGGTGCCGCTCCTGAGCCGGACGAGTTTCCGCCACGCCGTGCTGGAGCAGGTGCGCGACAGCCTATTGCTCGACTGGTGGCAGCACTACTACGAGCCGCTGGACGCCCACCAGCAGCGCGAGATCACCTCCTCGGTCATCACCAAGCTCTCCAAGTTCGCCAGTTCCCGCGTGGCACGCCGCATCCTGGGCCAGCCGCGCTCCACCATCGACCTGCGGGAGGTGGTACGTGCAGGCAAGCTATTGCTGGTGAGTACCGCCAGCGGCGTGGTTGGGTCGGATCTCTCGGAGCTGATCGGTATCGTGCTGCTGGGTCTCTTCGAGGCGGCGCTCGCCGAGCAGGCCGCCCTGCCACCCGAGCAGCGCAGGCGTTACCTGGTGCTGATCGACGAGTTCCAGGTCTACCGGGGCGCCAACTACCAGGGCATGCTGGCCGAACTGCGCAAGTACGGCGGCAGTTTCGCCCTGGCCACCCAATCGCTGGCCTACCTCGACCGGTTGGAGAGCACCCTACGAGCGACGGTGCTGGCCAATATCGACCATCTCTTCGCCTTCCACATGGCTGGCGAGGATGCGCGCCTCCTGCACGAACTGGACGGCATCGAGGAAGACGACATCACCAATCTGGACGACTTTCAGTGCTACGTGAAGCTGTCCCTGCACGGCAGGCGGCTGCCCGTCTTCTCGCTCGACCTGGATGCCCCTCCCACGCTTGATGAGGAGCTTGGCACAGTTCGTGCGTCTGCGCAGCCGTGAACGCCATGCACGGCCTGCCGGAACCGTGGACGATCTCATCAAGCAGAGTCAGGTGCGCCAGCAGAGTGCTGTGCCGAGTAGCCCGCGAGGAGTGAGCAAAAGGGTGAGGGAAGCACCAGCAGCGGAGAACGAGACGGAAGCAGGTAGCCCAAATAGCTTGGACGTGCGACGACACAAGAAGCGAGGGAGCGGGAACCGTCCAGAAGAGCAGCAGCGAGAGGAGGGAGCAGTTCTACCATTGCAGCAGCATCTGATGTATCACGAAGACGAGGAAGGTGATGTCAGCACGCCTGGAGAAAGCAGAGAGTAGCGAAGGCGATGCCTGAAACTACCGCTGCACTCCGCAAGGGACGCAAGCTCACAATGCAGGCGCTTTTAGAAGCAAGTACTTCCCTCCCTGAACTCGATTGGCGGCTGCTGCACTGGCTGCTGCGTTATCCTCTGCAACGCGCCGATGATCTGGTGGTGGGCGTGGCGCGCTGGGCCAGCCGCGCCACGGTGTATCGACACATGCAGCAGTTGGAAGAGCAGGGATTGGTAGAAAGCGTGCTGCCCAAGACACCGGGAGCTGGCAAGCGGCTCTACCACCTGAGCAATCTTGGCCTGCATGTGCTGGCACGCCACCTGGGCACACCTGCCCCTGAGCTGGCGCGACAATGGCAGGCTGACGAAGCCGGGCTGCTGCGCTTACTGCCACGCCTGCCGACGCTGCTCCTGCTTCAGGACATGGTGAACGGATTGGTCACGCACGCCGCAGATGCCATGACGAACGAGGGGCGACGACCCCAGCTGGTGCGTTGGACCTGGCAGCGCGACATGACCCACCGCTTCCTCTCTCGTGACCAACCCAAGCGCTTCTTTGTAGATGGCACGCTGGCGCTGTGCATTCGCACCCAGCAAAGCGATGAGAGCATGCAGGATCGGTGGTATGGCCTCTTGCTTCTCTCGACCGAACTGGTCGATGAGCGGCTGATGCGCCAGCGCCTGGAGCGCTTGCTGTGCTGGCGCGAGTCCCCCGAACGCTGGCCGGTCTACCAGCATATGCTGCCGGTGCTGATCCTGGCACGTTCACCCCGCCAGCGCGACCACTGGCAGCGCGCCGTCGAGATCTCCGCGCAGCGATTACGCCTGGAACCCCTCGTGGGTGCGCTGGCCTATCTCCCTCACGAGGAAAGTACCAATCGTCAATCCCTGGCACTTCAATTGGCGCACGCTTGGGACTGATTACTCCTGTCACCTGCAAGACTTGCTGAGGCCACTGCCACTCGCGGCGTTCCCGTCCTCGCTTCTCGCTAGAAGCAGGTAAAGATGAGCAAGAGCGCGACCGTCATTCGTCCGGAGAAAGCGCGGAGGCGTCTCCACCGTCAAGCAAACCCACCCGCCTCAGTCGTCTCATCGTGGGCAATTTGGCGAGCCGCGCTGCATCCTTCGTACCTGGCAAAGCAGTGGAGCAGGAGAACATCGCACTGCTGGGATTACAACTGACACCTGGTCATTGGCGCATACTGCGCCTGCTGCTGGCTCACCCACTTTTGTCAGATCAAGAACTGGCAGCATTCCTGGCGCTTCAGAGAACATCGGTGCGCTCCTTGGTCTATACCCTGCATCGCCTGGGCTGTCTTGCATCGAGTCGAACCGAGGCGGGCATGCGCTGGTATCTGGGTGAACGTGGGCTACGGCTAATGGCCGCTGCGAACCATCTGCATGTGCGCAATCTAGCGGTTGTCGCCGACAATGGAACTGGTACTGGAACATCCACCATGAGGCAGCGAGGGGTTGACTGGCTCTTGCAGCATATCCAGCATACCGCTGGTATCTACAGCTTTTTTGCTACATTGACCGGGGCCGCACGACGAGCGCCGGGACACACGCTGTGCTGGTGGGAGACAGGAGCGCTGTGTGAACGTCGCTACCGGGTCGGTGAGCAGTGGTATAACCTGCGGCCTGATGCTCTCGCGGAATACCGTGTGGGACAGCGGCGCTTCCGCTTCTGGTTGGAGTGGGATCGCGGCACCATGAACGCGCGCGACCTGGCCGTCAAGTTCACCGCTTATGAGCACTATATTAACTCGCGCGAGTGGGCGAAAGAGTCTTCGAGCCTTCCGAGGCTCTTCTGCATTGCGCCTGATATTGCCCAGGAGAGGCGGATGCAACACTTAGCACAGTTCAGACTCACGCATGCCCCTGGATTAGTTTTGTGGTCAACCACCGACATCCTATTGAACGAGTATGGACCACTCGCTCCCGTCTGGTTGCAGGGTATTCCACAGCGCGATCATGCAGTACTATTACAGCCCGTACAGCCAGACATTACTATGAGACAACGCCTGTCGGATGTGATTTCTGGAAAGAAAGGCATGTGAAAGGCTTTTCGAGGAGTTCGCTGCACATTATTCCTCAACTCTATTGTGTGTGTGATCTATTTTGAAGGTCCCAAGCGTTTAGTACTAATATCCACTGCGAAATGGATAAGATGGCCTGAGAAAGGGCTTAAGAGCAAGCAAGCGATACATTTCATGGATGAGTTTTCCAATTGATGAGTTTTAAGAGACCTTTGCACGGGCGATGTGGCGCAAATTGCTGGCGATGACCCCTAACCCGAGCCATCGTTCCATGCCATCTGGCCCATGATAGGCGCACTTCCGCCAGCCATAGTCTCGCCTCAGGCTGGCAATACGCCCCTCGACGCCCGCACGCCAGCGATAGCCGCGCTTCCAGCGGCGTGTGTGCTCCAGGGTCTGACGTGCCTCCGAGACTGAGCCTGCGGCTGAGATGGCCACCAGCTTGACACCCGCGGCTACCAGTCGTGTTTCCGTCTCGGCTGAATGGACCCCTCGGTCGCCCGCCACCAAGTTGGGTGGGTGCTCAAAGAGGGCCTGATGATGCGCCACCGCTTCCAGAGCCCGCCCATGCTCGTTGGGATGCGCCAGGATCTGGTAGCGTGTCACGATGCCTCCCTCTACTTCATCGAGGATAACCTGGCGGCCAAACTCGACCAGCGCACCGCCTTTATGGCGCGGGTGTGCGGCTCGAAGAGGCTGAGCACTTTCTGCTCGGAAGCGACCTTCTTGCCCTCCAGCACCCGCATGCGCGTTTGAGCAATGACGCGCTGCACCAACGGGAGCACCTGTTGTACCTGAGTGAGCAAGCGCTGGACGTCCTGCTCGCTCTGCTCACTCAGGATCGCCACCACCTGCTGACTTTGCCGCACCATCTGCTCGGTCGTCTGGATGAGCCTCTGATAGAGTTCCTTCTGCTGGGCTTCTTTGTCCTCTCCCTTGCGCCGCAACTGCCGATGCAGGGTTTGAGCCACCTGACGGGCTGTGCGCAGGCGGGAACGACAGAGCTGCTCTACGATGCGCCCCTGATCCTTGACCACTGCTTTGACCCACTGCACGAAACGAGAGAGCACGCGCACACTGTCCACTAACAAACCACTATCGGTAGGATGATGGATGGTGGTCGCCACGCAGGTGGCGTTGAGACGCAGCTTGCGTCCCTTGCTGACCTTGGCTTGCGCTGCCAGTTGCACCACCCGATCATTGAGGGCATGCAGCGTTTCCGGACTCAGGGTGTGTAGCCAACGCAGCAGCGTCGTTTCATCAGGCACGGTCTGGAAGTACACACGACAGAACCAGCGCAGCACCAGGCTATCGCCGACGCGCTCTTCGGTTTCCCGGTAGCTCCATTGATACAGATGTTTGCAGATGAGCAGGCGCAAGAGCACTTCCACCGGGGTGGAGTGTCGCCCATGCACGAGTGTGAAACGATAGCGTTTCCCCAGGTCGGCACGGACCTGCTGATAGAGCAGATCGTCCTCCAGAAGCCGATCCAGTTCTTTGAGCACCGGATCGGTCTGTCCTGCCACCTCGGGCACACACGCAAACACATCTTCGGGTTCATAGCGGTCCACAAGCATCTCGTGTTCCTCCTTCGTACCGCTTTTGCTCGTTTTGTTTCTTCCTTTTTACACGTTGATTGGCCTGAAGTGGCTTCACAGGCTCATTTCGCAGTGGATACTAACTAATAACAAAGTTACCTCCTCGATCAGTCTTCTCCATTTGTGGAGAAGACTGATCGAGGAGGTAACTTTGTGGCAGAAAGAGGATGGTGCATTCGATTTTATGTGGACAGAGGTCATCGAGTGAAGGTCCTTCCTCGAGAGTTCGACAGGTATGCGTCAACTGTTCATCACGCGGTGCCAAAGCAAAGAGCCACTACTGGCGTCTAAAGCATCGATACTTCCATCTTGCAAGGGGATCAAGACAAGATTATTCGCCGCCACCGGTGCCACTTGCGTTGCTGGAACGTGCGGGGTATAGCGCCAGAGTACCAAACCATCGCCCGCTCGCAATACCGTGATACTCCCAATCGCATTCACGCCAGTTGTAAAGGCGGTGAGATAGATCACTCCTTGAGCAACCGTCATCGATACCGGTCCCTCTTCTCCACCTTGATGGTGCCAGAGGATGGAGCCGGAGCTTGCGCTCAGCGCGTCTACACTGCCGTCGAATGTCCCCACATAGATCACTCCATTCGTCATGCTCAGGAGAGGGGAAAGGTTGGTAGCTTGGAGTGCTACGCGCCAGGCAATGGAACCGGAGCTTGCGCGCAGCGCAGAGAGATGCCCATCCTGCGTCAGCGCGTAGACGACTCCATTGGCGACAAATGGTTGTGGGAACAAAGCCAGAGCGGGAACGCGTGGGGTATAGCGCCAGAGCAAAACGCCAGTATCGGCGCGTATCACATCCATGCCGCCACCTTGCAGATTCAGGAAGATCATGCCATCCACCACGACTGGAGGGAGTGGCTGGGGAGGAATGAGCGAGGTATACGTCCAGAGCAGAAAGCCGGAGCTTGCACGCAGCGCAGAGAGATGACCGTCCTGCGTCAGCGCATAGACCATCCCATCTGCTACTGTTGAGACAAAAGGCGTCCGCGAAGTGTAGTGCCAGAGCAAGGATCCATCACTGGCCCGTAGAGCCTCGATGGTGTCCGCTACTGACTTGATGTAGACAACGCTGTTCACGACCGTGAGCTGGAAGGAAGTAAGAGAATCCCTGAGAAGGGTGCGAGACCAGAGCGCAGTTCCATCACTGGCGCGTAATGCCTCGACTGTCACGGTCGTGGCAGTGCTGTCTTGAGGCAAGAACGGGACAAGATAAATGACCCCATCAACCACGATGGTTGATTCTTCACCTGCTTTTCCACCCGCATGACGCCAGAGAAGCGCTCCATCGCTGACCCTAAGTGCCGTCACAACACCATTGGTTGAAGTGGCATAGCAGATCCCGTCAAACACGGACAGAGATACAGAGTAAGTGATTTGATCCGGTACCGTCACCCTTGCCACCTTTGGCACACGCGATACACTCACCAGGACGGCGACGCCTAGCAGCGCAATGCCTATGATCACGGCAATACTCATCCAGGTCCGTACTCGGAATGAGGACATCCGGCCCTGTCTTGTAAATCTCCCTGGAACCTTGCCAGATTCGGGGGGCGTATCCAGGTCCGTGATCTCGACTTCAGTCTCGCTTACTTCAGCATGTTCAGGATCAGGGATATTCAATCCGCACCTCCTTGAGGGCAAACACTCTCAGGGAACGTCGTACAAGTACAGATTCTCATCAATTCTGCTTCTGAAAACACGGGCATACCAGCAAATCTTTATCTTGCAGATGCGGCTGTTTCACCTCTATATTACTACAAACTATGACTCCTGTCTCTGTGAAACGCGAACAACATCCTGGGGAAATAGGCGACTATCTACTTTGTTGCTCTGCTCGAGTGGGCAGAGCACTTCGACTTCTTACTCTTTTTCTCTGCACTAACTGAACTTCTACTTATCCACCGTCATGAAGACTTCACTTTTATCGATACTGGTTCAGTATCACTGATGAGAACTTGTTTACCCCTTCCCAGGTTCGCTTGAGTTTACGCCACTCGTCCGAGGGGATAAGC
Source organism: uncultured Chloroflexia bacterium (assembly GCA_963731975.1). Classification (GTDB taxonomy): domain Bacteria; phylum Chloroflexota; class Ktedonobacteria; order Ktedonobacterales; family Ktedonobacteraceae; genus CAVSXS01. The sequence continues at coordinate 2,346,835 of CAVSXS010000001.1, forward strand.
CCGCGAGCTTGCACAATGCCCCGTTCGTCGAGGAGGCAAAAGCCAGGGAACAAACCACTTGGGTTATAGTCTTCCAAAAAATCACTTTTCCCGCGCGGTGCCACTAGAACCTGCATTGTCACGTCCACACCATCTTCGGTGCGTATAGTGTCAAGCCATGCCTGGGTCTCGGCAAAATCCTCGTAGCTGGCGAGTATTATCTCCACCCCCGCATTTTTCTTCGCCAACGAGCTAAGTTTGTTGAGCATCGGTATTTCTCTTCGGCAGTTACCACAGCGAGGGGATAAAAAAATGAAGACCACGGCGCGCCCAGTGTAATTGTCCAACCTTACTGGCTGGTCTACGAGCGTCCTGGCTTTGAATTCCGGTGCGGACATGCCAATGGCCAGTTCCGAGCGCACCACATGCTTTTGTTCTGATACTCGTGCCTCATTCGTTGCTCTCACCCAACGGATAACCCGCAACGTCAATACCACATTGATCAGGAGGACTCCCCAGAGTATGTTCAGACTTATAAGCAATAACATTTCTATTGCCATCTCCTTGTCTAACTGAACTTAATGCACATCAATAAAAGGGAATCCATGTATCTATTTTCGGTCTCCGCTTTCGTTCACCGAAAAGGGTTGGCAAAATGTCTCGATAACATCACCCAAGTTCGTGACAAACACCACGAACACGGCGCTCATGAGCCCGAGCAACGTTACCTCGCTTCCTGCCAGAACCTGAGGATGAGGAGCATACCTCAGCATCCATAGGCCTATCAGGCTACACAGTATAAGGAGGATGTTGCGAGCCACATCATAGTGGGAGATACGCCGCTCAGACTTGCCAAAACAGTTGCAGCTCAAGCTCATACCGATGTTACGCTGTAACGCCGTCACCAGCGCAGCGGAGAAAACTGCAAGCAGCGTAATACTTAGCAGAAACCCGATAGACAACAAACCACTATCAATGGTTAGGAACACTACTGTAGCGATCTCTCCACCTAGAAAGAGCAATGCCACTATCTTGCTCCAGCGGCGCGGCAAAAGTTTGAAGTCTCCAATAGCAACTTCAAAGTCTGCCAGAGATAGGACTTTGCCACTAGCAGAGAAGATAAACAGCAATACGATTGCAATACGACAAAACATTAGTAAATATGCAGCAAACATACAAACCTCCAACTGGCTATCATTCTGTATCAATTTCCCAGGAAATATAGGGCATTTTCTGCGGCTGTGACCCGCTTTCTTCAACTTGCCACACCTGTATTCCCGGGGCATCAACCCAGCGCTGCACCTGGCGTGCGCAGAAATCAGCACTCATAATCAGCCCAGTGATGCCTTCTTCGTCGGACTGACCATGGTACGCAAGAAACTGTTGTTGGATCATCTTTGAAAGGTCCCACAATAGTATCTCTTCCTGAAGAGAAGTGAAGCGCACCCGTAGGCCCAGGGTTTGCGCATCAATACGGGTAATGACGTGATCATGGGCGTTGTAGCCGCCGACGAGTTGATCGACAATCCGCTGACGGACACTATCCTCAGTATCAGATAATTGGTAGCGTAATAATTCGTGGGCTGCTTGGCGGACCAGCCGGTCAGAGCGATAGAACGAACTCAGCGATGTGGGAAATATGCGCTGGGCTATCAACGCCAGGACTTGTAATCGGTCTTTCTCGCGGTTCACCCCAAACCAATCTTCAGCCATCTGCTGGAAGGCCCGGATGTCTTCCGCCGAGATCATGCTGGGTACATCGGGTAGAGGAGCCTTGGCGGAGCCAATATGAGCATCAATTGGGCTTAGCTCGGACATCGGACCCAGCACCAACTCATTGGCACTCAGGCAGAGCAGTGTCCCTGCCGACCGCGCCTGGTAAGGAACCAGGATGGTCAGACATTGCGTGAACTCGTGCAATAGCAGCGCAAGCCTCCGGGCAATCGTAACTACACCACCGGCGGTGGAAAGCACCAGGTCGAGCCGTTGGGTCGGTCCCATCTGTCGCAAACATTCGTACAGTATACGAACAGTGTCGTTGTTGATCGTCGAGCTATAAACGACCACCGGCTTTCCGCGAAGGGCTTGCAGTTCAGCCAATTGGGGCAATATAAAAGATTCCATATATCATTCCTTCTCAATTACCATGGCAAGTTTGCTATTGCCTCTGTACTGCTCTGCCTGTAAATTGAACATCTCTGCATAACGTCCGCCTCGGAAAAGCAGTTCGTTATGTGTTCCCTGCTCAATCAGGCATCCATTTTCCAACACCAGAATTCGGTCTGCATGGCGTACACTAGCAAAGCGGTGCGAGATGAAAATCGCAGTCTGGACCTGTCCATTGGCCCTGTCCTCTAATAGGTGCTGCAAAAGGGCGCGTTCGGAGTAAATGTCCAATGCGGCGGATGGCTCATCCAGTACCAGAATGGGAGCGCCACGCACTAAGGCACGTGCCAGCGCCACCAGCTGTTGCTGTCCACCTGACAACTCGTGCCCATTCTCCCAATACCGTCCTAGCACGGTCTCGTACCCGTTCGGCAGTTTTGCAATAATGCGATCCAGGCCACTGCGCCGGGCAGCCGCTTCAAGAAGGGCTCGATCTCTCATATGCTCAATCTGCCCTACGCCGATGTTGTCGTAGGCCGACAGGTGATAGATAAGATAGTCCTGGAAAATCACACTGAGATAACGTCGTAGATCGTCCCGATCCAGGTTTTAAATCGGCACATCATCTAGCAGGATTTGCCCCGCCGTGGGCTCATATAATCCGGCCAGGAGTTTGACAAATGTACTCTTGCCAGCACCATTCTCACCCACAAGTGCAATTGCCTCACCTGGCTGGATAATGAAACTGATGTTATCCAGTACCATCCGCTTGATGCCGGGATAACAGAACGTCACTTTCCTGAACTCGATGCGCGGTGTTGGAGAGATAGCAGCTGCAAATTTCTTGGACTCGGGGCGTGATGCCTCTACTTGAGGCTGCCAAGCCAGAAAACCAAACAGATTGGTCACGAATAGGTGACTCTCATGCAGATTGCCGAGTGAGAACATTTGACTAATCATTGTTCCTTGCAATTGCTGGATCGACTGCGTATACAAGCTGAACTGACCGATATTAATCAACCCTTGTAAAACCTGCACCGCAGCGAAACTATAAAGTAGGGGCTGTAATGTAGATAGGAGAGCTTCTATAGCACCTGTGTAGAACACTTGGCGGGTGGCGAGTTTACGGTCCTGTCGAAACGTCAAATTGAGCAAAGCGCGATAATTGTTAAGCAAGAATTTCTGCAAACTAAATAACCTAATTTCTTTTGCTGCCCGATCGGAGGTAAACAGCATCTGTAGATATTGTTTCTTGCGTTCGGTTTCAGAACGTGCGTCAACCAAAGCCATGTGGCGAGAGCCGAAGTGAACCGAGACTCGAAGCATTGCCAGGGAGCTAAGAAAAATCAGTGGAACAACCCAAGCTTGCCAGAGCAGCACCACTATGCTCAGAGAGATCAGCGTAGTGAGCGCTGAAGCCACGTCCATCAGGCTGCCAAGGATAGTCATAGGACGATAAGTAGCTTCACCCGCAGCGATTCGCATTTTGTTGTGAAAAGTAGGATTCTCAAAGAAGGCCAAGTCAACCGCTGATGCTTTTTCAGCTATGAGCAAGTTGATGTGATTGGAGACAAACGTTTGGCATAGATTCTGGACGACAGTGCTTAGGCGTTGGAGAACGCGCCCAAGTACTGCTACTCCGGTCATCAGAGCTAGTAATCCAATAAAATCAGAGGGGATGTTGGCTGAGATTTTTTCGTGCGGTATAGTCTGCACCAGCTTTTCAAGTAAGGCGGATGTGATGAAAGCGCTGGCTGTAGGGAACAGCCCATTTAGGAAAGATAGGCCAAACGAAGCCATAAAAAGCCTGGGACTGATCCGCCAGACAAGCCTGGCAATCTGCTTCATGGTGGCTATGTAGTTGGTGATAACCTTGATAGGTTTGTTCAACAGGAAATGCTCCTTACCGATCGGAATAATAAGCCTATCTAACGAAACGGGTATATTACTAGCGCTCAGAACGCTTTTTTCAGTCCTTTGCTAGCTGTTCGCTCCTCGAATTAGGCATGAAGCCAGTGCCTCTGTCATCTTAAGCTCAGGCACAAGTTTCTCGATCCACATGAATTGCCCATTCGGGTTGTTTTCGAGGAACACATACCGGCCATCGGGTGTGAGGATGAGGTCCATTGCGCTAAAGTTGAGTTGATAGCTGCGGACCAGGGCTATACATCGCTCAGCGATATCCACTGGTAGGGTTGCTTCGCGATAAGAAATATCAAGCCCCCCCTCGTTCCAATTCCTCCAATCAACGCTCGTACTTTTGCTTGCCTGTGAGTCAATTTCGGCGGCAAAAAGCTCGTCGCCGATGACCGTCACTCGTAGCTCCGTGTGCTTGGGAATATATTCCTGGAACAGGCAGGGCACGATGCGCACGCTATCAAGCAGCTCCAACTCGGCCTCTGTGATCATGGTAGTCTTCGTTTCGCGGAATTCTGTGTGTGGCAAGTAAGGGTGCTTTTCAACCATCTTTGGCGCTCCCAGGGCGGGATCCGTCAACACTTTAAAGATTATCTGGCCCTTGCACAAGTTGTAAAAAGTACGGACCTCATCTGCGTTGCTAGTGAGGAGGGTGCGTGGCACTTCAAATCCGTAATGTGCCGCGCGCTGGAGTTGGTTCATCTTCCAGCTCGCCTCACGGATGTGCCCAGGATAGCTAATCCAATAGCAATCCAGCAAGGACCACAGTCCTTTCAATACATGATCGATCTCTCCCTTGGCAAACTCCCGCTCCTGTTCAGACAGTTCAGGAGGCAAGCCAAAGTATTCGTTTGGTCGCCGCCACCAGATCGAGCGGATATTTTCCATATCGATTGTATGTTCGCCATTTCGAACATCGATTTTGCCTTTCCAAGTTGACCTATCATTGGAGAAACAGAATGACATGGTTGTATTCAGTTGTATCTCATCGGTATCCAGCCGGATCGGTTCATGACCCATCTCACGTAATTGCAGAACCATGTCGTCTGCATGGGGATCCATCGTACGAGTAACGATGACGATGTCACTTTTCGCCATAGAATTTCCTCCTGTAAACTGTATCTGACAAACAGGGTTTTACTTTTGTATCTATATTGCAACTAACTTCCATCGCTATGCTAGTTTTAATGATTGATTATCCAGGTTTTTATCTTTCATTGAGAGAAACCTGATCGGTGTCTTCATAAGACTCCACTTAGAGCCAAAGAACACTAAGAAATATCTGAATTTCTCACAAGGAGTGCTTGCATTAGATGTTACTGTCCTGATTCAGGCTGTTGAAAAAGTCGAAGCTGCCTACTCAAAGCGCATTTATCGACTAAAATCTGAGTAGGCAGCTTCGACTTTTTCAACAGCCTGAATCAGGACAGTGGCCATCACAGAGATAATAACCACTACTACCGGATAGATAGCAGTACCCCTGAATAGTCTGACACAATGATAGTCCATAATTCTGACCAGTGCAGTAGCCAAGAGTGCTGGCGCGGGCAATTAGGTCACCTACCCATTGGTTGTCTGCTTGTTCATCAACATTCTCAATCTTCTTCGACAGGTTGAAAGCGAATAGTTTGCTAGGCATCGAAAATCTCCTCGCTGAATGGAACAAAAACGAGCAAAATCGGATCTATTCGGTCTGTCTGTGTTATTTAGTGAAAAGATACAACAGAACTTCTCGAGTGGTTTATAGAGCCATCCAGAGCTGAGAACAATGTATCTTACCCATCAAACAATACACAGGTAAATCGAACATGCTACAAACACTTCCTTAACAGACCTTGTTTTCTATTAACTAACGCGATGTGCAAGTTTACTTAAGCAACCAGCCGATCAAATTGGAGATAAGGGGCTGCACCTTGCTGATTGAAGAAAAAGCACAGCGTATGCATCAGAATGCAGCGCACCAAGCGATTGCACAGATGCCACACATCTCGCGCCCAGACACGTTTCATCTGGCACCGATCAGTTAGTTGCCCAAAGACGGTGTCGATGAGGGAGCGTACCCGTCCCAACACAGCACTCTGATAGGCTGCCGCTAGGGGTGCATGCGAATGGCGGAACGGCGCTTGCAACACAATGCCTTTCGTTCTCAAGAAGGCTTGCAAATCAGGAAGCCAGTAGTTGCGATCGCCCAAGACCACTCCCATCGTGCCTTCCAGCAAGAGAGGGGCGATTTCGCTATCGGCTTCATTGGCTGGGGCCAAGAACACACGGGTGAGCAGACTGGGCCAACTCAGTTGTGCATGCACCCGGAAGCCATAAAACGTCTGCCGGTCCGCATAATCTTGGCCATAGCTCGCTACACCTCGGAAGCGCACACACCAAGGCGCGCGGGCAAAACGGCACACCGAAAGTGGCACACTATCTACGATAGACATGCTCGCGTCATAGCTGATCGACTCATCGAGCAACCAACACCACAGTCGCTCTTTGACTACCCACAGATTGGCGGCTTGCCGCACAAACATACTGCGAGCCATGTGTCCCTTATGAGGAAAGAAATGGCGGTAGTGGCGACGAAAGTAGTCAAAGACTTCCCGATCTTGGGAAAGCCCCAGATAGGTTCCCACCAGTTCCATCGTAATCACCTCGCTGTCGGCCAGCTTGAGCATCGGTCCTCGTTGGCGCAAGCGCTTTCCTTTCGTCACCGCGGGCAGCATCTCGTCAATCAAACAGAAACATGTGATAATGAAGTCGTCCAGGTTCATGGGGCCCCTCCTCAAACGGTTTGCAAATCATCTGAGGTTAGGAGACTTCATAAGCCTTTTCTTTGGCAAGAATACTTGTACATCGCGTTAACTATATGAATAATAGAAGGATATCGCGTAAAAAAGAAGAGGAAAAAGTGACCTTTTTCTTAGGGGTACTTCCCTTATGAGAAAAGGGTATCTAAAGGGAAATCTGGCAGAGGGAATAGGGGAAGGAGAGGTTTGGAGTGGAGTGCCTGGAGTGCCCCCTTGTGACCGATTCTGGCTCACTTTCGATGATGAAGGACCCGAAAACGCAGCAGGTCAAAGTTGGCCCGGCCATACATACTGCGTTTACTGAAGTATCCCCGTTTCGCTCTCTTATACTGGATGAGAGAAGCTCTGATGCGCCTTCCCTACGTCTGTCCATGACAGATGTGGTGGCAAACGGCTCCGCCGTTTTTGGTGTCAGTGGGTGGCCTGCTGGAGCCTCTTCGCCTAGGCGAAGAGGCTCCAGCAGGCCACCCACTGAGAGAACGAATGTCAACGGACAACGTTATTTGAGGCCCTGAGTCCGCTTGAGACCTGCCTCTCCAACAGGGCAAGAGAAACTTCAACTAACTATACGTTTGACAAATTTTAAGCGATTGATGTGGCCCTCGACGGGTCCGTTGTTCCATTTGAGCGTCAGCCCAGCCCGAACCGCAGGATGGTCCTGACGAAGTTTGCGCGCGAAGGCGCGCCACTCGGGGATGCCACTGTGTATCGCCATCTCCAGCCACGCATCCAGTTCTTCGCCGCGTCGCTCGCGCAGCATCTGCTGAAAGTGTTGCATCAGCAGTCGCGTTCGCGCGATATCAGGATGGATCTGGCCGACGCGCAGGAGCGCCTGCGTTTCTTCCGGCGTCCGCTCCTCGGCGCGTTTCAAGAGCAGACCGACAGTGCGGTGGGGTGTCAGTTCAACGGGTGCGGAAAGGGTGGCAGGCAGTTGCCCCTGCTTTTCCAGATCGCGCAGCCCCAGCAGAAAGCGCTCCACCGTCATGCGCGAGCCGGTGTAGCCTTGGGACACCACTTCACGATAGAGACCGACGCCATTGCGCTCCCCCGCTTGCCAGCGGGCCGCCAGAGAGCGGGTAAACGGAGCGAGAATACCTGCGCGGGCTGGCTGCGAGACGGCCGAGATGCCTGGCACTTTGGCGTAGAGTGCCACCGTTTTCCGGTTGAGATGCAGCTGGCGTGCAATGGCCAACTGCGTCATTCCTTGTGCCAGCAGTTGCCGAATCTGCTCAGCACGTGCTTGGCGAGCTTGCAGCACTTCCTGTTGGCGACGCTTGCGGTCCGGGCGGAGATAGCGCACGGCGAGCGGGACGGCTGACGGAGAGGAGGCTGGGACATAGCGGATCTGTCGGAGTGCCTGCCGATGATGCGACAGGATGCGTTCGACGACTTCCGAAAGATTCTTGGTGAGGTGGAAGCGATCAGCGACCTGGATGGCCTCTGGCGCGCCTTTCTTGGCACCTTGCGCATATTCTCCAGCGCGGTCGCGGCTAATCAGCTGCACGCCCGGATGCGCCACCAGCCACGAGGCAAGCGTCTCAGCCGCTCGATCGGGAAGCAGGTCTACGGGTGCGTTCGTTTCAAGATCCAGCAGCAGAGTGCCGTAGCGGGTTCCTCGACGAAACGCCCAGTCGTCGACACCAAGCAGGCGCGGCGTGGCCGACTGTGGCTGGGGAAGACGGCGCAGCGTACGCAGGATCGTGCTGCGGCTCTGCCGCCAGCCCAGCCGCGCTCCCAACTGCGCTCCTGCGCGTCCGCCCAACGCGAAGCCGACTTCGGCTAGCCCTTGCCGAAAGCGCGTGGTCATGCGGGCAGAGACCTCGGTCAGTGCGGGAAGCCGCTCTGCGAAAATCTTGCGCGGGCAGTTCTGGTTGTCACAGAAGAACCGTCGCACCTGCACGATCAGTCGTAGCGCTTTCGTCCCACCCGGCACATCATGCAAGGTTCTCGTGTAGTGGCTATGCACCCTTTGAGACAGGGTCTGGCAGAGGGGACAAGAAGCCTGGGAAGCCTCGACATGGGTCTCAATCGTGATGGTTGCGACATCCACGTCCAGCCGATCCAGACTCATCCCGGGGAGGTCAAACAAGACAGAGAGGGATATCATGGGTTTTTATACTCTCAGTGGGATAGAACAGATGTTTTCTTGTAGTATATCACACCTGCATCATCGAAAGTGAGCCAGAACCTTGTGACCGGACAAGGGTCATAGGGAGGATTCTCTGGCCGAGCTATAGGCCTCCTCGAATTCCGTGGGTGGCAGATAGCCTAAACTTGAATGTAACCGTTTGGTATTATAAACATCCTCAATAAACTGGCGAATGTTGTCTTCCGCCTCTTGAAACGTCTGATACTGCTTCAAGTAGATTTCCTCGCGCTTGAGTGTCTTGAAGAAGTAGGGTAGACGGCTGGCGAGGTGTCAATTGCTTGCTCCTGTTCCATCCGTCCCCCTCCAAACCTCGGCGTGCTACTTTCATAGCACCGGGCTTTCCAGCATCATCGGAGTGGTTCCGTCCGTGAACGTGATAGTTTGCTTTGTAGTGGATGTCCAGCATGAAGATTTCGGTGGCAGGTTCGGCAGAGCACCAGCGTCTTCCGTCGGCGAGCCGCCATGATTTTGACCCAACTCGGTTTCTCTCGGCCCTCATATCTGTTCAGGTCTTTGAGTGCCCGAATATGATGCACCTCAATCGTCTCTGTGAGCCTCGTTGCTCCACAGTGTTCGCAGATTTGAGCCTGGAGCCGCCTTTCAAGTTCAGATCGGCTGTTCCAGTAGTGGCGTTGCGGTTGGTCTTCTAGCGGTGCTTTGATATCCCAGGTTAAAGGTATGCCTCCCCACGTTGCTATCAGTGGTTTCTTTCCCTCGCGTGGCACGATGACCTGAAGCCCCTTGTAGGTCTTCCCATCTACATGAAGCTTTGTTTGGTACTTCTCATAGATGGTTCCTACAGAGGTCTGCTGCTTGTGGGCTAACGTCTTTGTTAGTGACCATTCCATTACCCATTTGAGGGAGTTCAACGTGTGGAGGTTGTAGGCGTTCCGATAGTAATTGACCATGCCTCGGTATTCGAGCTGATAGGTGGTAATGATTGTGTAGTCGCTCTCGTTTAGCAACTCGGCTCGATGGGTTGGCTTGCCGCGCTTTTTGTAGCGGTTACATTTCTCTCTCAGAACAGCTCGCGGGACACGCAATCCTACCCGCCCGTTGATACTTCGGCGTTTGAAGCCAGCTTTGGTTCTACTTTGCTTGGTATCGCTTTGAAGGGTGGTGATTTCGTACCCCAGGAATTTGGCAGCGTCGCTTCTTAGGTGAGTAATGAGCGTCTTTTCTGCCGAGAGGTTTAGTTTGAGTTCTTCACACAAAAACCTCGCGAGTTGTTGCTTGATCTCTTCTGCTTCCGATCGCGGCCCCGTAAATGCGAGGCCGAAGTCATCGGCATATCGGACGTATTTCAGTCGTCGATAGTCAGCGTCAAGGGGGTTAATCGAGGGTAACTTTTGCAGTTGTTTTCTCAATTTCAAGGCAGCCTCCTTCTGCCCCTTTTTGAAGAGTTTGTGCATCTGTCTATGCAGTTTCACATACCCCTGGTTGAGGTTCCTCTTTTCCCCTTTGGTGTATTGCGGAATAAGCACCGTTTCGATGAATGTGTCGAGCTTGTCAAGTAGGATATTTGAAAGCAGAGGGCTCACGATTGACCCCTGTGGGACACCGCTCAAGGTCTGGTTGAATGTCCACTCCTCCAAATACCCTGCGTTGAGCAGTTTTTTTACGAGATTGAGGAAGCGCCCGTCGTGAATACGCTCACTCAGCGTTGAGATGAGTTGATCGTGATTGAGAGATCCAAAACAATCTGAGATATCGCCCTCGATGATCCAGGTTGCCCCGCCCCAGTTGTAGTAGATATCACGAAAGGCCGTATGACATCCTCGTCCCTCCCGAAATCCGTGTGAATGCTCACTGAACTGCCCATCGTAGTACGCATTTAGAATTATGCGTATCACTTCTGCGAGCAGTTTGTCGCTCCAAACGGGTAGGCCAAGCGGACGCTTTTTCCCATTCCGTTTGGGGATGTAGATTCTCTTTGCTGGTTGCCATTGATACCGTTCGTGGCGTAGAGCCTGGATAATGGTATCTATTTTCTCCAGCGACATGGCATCAACTGTTTCATCAGTGGTGCCTTTCGTTGTCGATCCAGCATTGCGGTAAATCTTTCCGTAAGCGGCGAGGTACAGGTTCCGGTTGAATAACTGCCGATACACTCGTTGTAGTGGTAATCCTTGTTTCCCTCGTTCACGTAGAAGTCCTAAATATACATTGGTTGATTGCATTTCGCATGCCTTTGCATCTCGTAACTTCCTGATACCTTTCCTGCACGTCTGTATCAAGGACGTGCTCTGGCCCTCTTTCGAGGGTTGCTCCTTCCCTTAAAAACAAAACCGCGCTGTTTTCTTTCTCAGGTACTATGAGGATTCCGTCGCCTTGCGTCTCTCGACGTGTAGGCGATCCCGAAGTTCACTCGTTCCCCTGGTCCACACGTAGGTTCGTCATTAGGTGGTTCGCTCGATCCTTCCGAGTCCTTCCTGGGGAGAGCGTTTACAATGACGAAAGCTTTATCATCATAACCCCAGGCGGAGAGAATAGCCCCATCAATCTCCGGTTGAAAGCCTACAACAAGTCACCTGACGTTCGCCCAGTTCAGGGCTGACCCTATGCGGCCTAGCTCGCGCATCTTCTTGGGAGAGAGGGCTTCCCGCATTGCGCTTTCAGTCCATGCTGCTGTTCCCTTTGGCTTTCGCCGCCAGGTGAGGAAGTGCTTTACTCACCTTCGCTCTAGTGAGGTTGGCCTCCGCCAACTAGGGGAAGGAATGCTCATCGGCGCACGCTTTCGGCTTTGGCATTGTCATAGGGGTTGCCCACCGCTGACATGCTGACCTGAGCCTCCATGCTGTGCAGCCGTGTGACATATTCGGTACTGGCATGACTTCACGCCCCGATCAGAATGATGGATCAAGCCTGCTTTGACGTTGCGAGCCAGCAACGCCGCTTCTAAGGCTCCCAGCGTCAACTGAGTATCGATACGCCTCGAGAGCTTCCAGCCGACGCATTTGCGAGAATACGCATCCAGGATCGCCGCTAAATACACGAAGGTACTGGGAAGCCGAATGTACGTCAGATCGGCTACCCACACGACGTTTGGGGCCTCAATGACCATCCCTTTCACGAGATTGGGATAAACCTGATAGGGATGCTGCGAGTCCGTCGTGTGAACAAAGTGCCGCTTTAATTGACAAAGCAAGGACTCTTCGCGCATGATGCGGAGCACTCGCTTGTGGTTGACGATCCAGCCAACTCGCTTGAGCGCGTGAGTGACGCGACGATAGCCATAGCCAGCAAACTCCAGAATACTGCACTCAATAGCATCACGCAGTTCGACATTGGCCTCGCTCGCCTCGGGTCGGGTCTGTTTCTCATAGTACCAGGAGCGACTCACCTGTAAGGTCGCACAGATCTGGCTGATCGGGCGCTCCGGCTGTTGTTGATGCACTTGGGTGATCACTGCGTGCCGCTCCTTGATCCGACCTGGCGCAAGGCTTTTTTTAACACAGTATTCTCCCAGGCCAATTGCCCACAAAAGCGCTCTAATTCAGCCACCTTGTGTTCCAAGGTCTCTTGTTCTGTCAGTTCCTTCTCTGTGAAAGCCGCTTCCCCTCGCTGCTCGTATTCTTTGCGCCACCGATCCAGCACACTGTTGGACAAATTGTGCTCTCGGCAGACTTGCGCAGGACGCTTTTCTCCATTGACCACTTGACGCGCCACCTCTACCTTGAACTCGCGACTGTGAACCCGTCTTTTCATGGCTGTTCTCCCTGGTCTAACTGCCTTTCAACAGTATATGACACTTTTTTGGAGAACCTCCCTTTCTTCGCTGTCCGCTCTCATGGGGGCAGTCCAGCCCTCTTGCGACTACACTTTTACTCGTTGCTTGATCTCTGCCAGGGTGGACAGAGTTCTCAACGAATTTGCTACTGGCTTCACCAAAAAGGATACTGCTGGCGAACCCTTCAAAGGCGATTAAGCGACCGGGCGAAGTAATTGAACGAAAGGCAAGCGTCTCGTTTGGGCATGAGGCTCACCATCGAGCCAACGTATCAACCGAATGATATTCATGGCAGCAGTGGTAGCCAGACGCTGAAATACTAAGCTGGATCGCGGATTGGGAGGCACCGTAATGCATAAGTCCTCTCTTACTCCCTACAAAAAGCTACAGGGGGGCTGGCGAGCCGTGTGCATGGAAAGCGCGCAAGCACGGTTCTGGAGAGGGCCGTTGGAAAAGGGCTGACAACAGCACCTCGCCGTGGGCCTATCCTACACTCTCTCTTGAGACACTATCATAGAGGCTCAATAATAGTAGGTAGTTAGAACAAATCCATATCTCCTGAGACGATAGATAGAAAGTCCTAAAGACTCTATCTTCCCACGGATTTTGTCTATATGCTTGTCTAGGCTTTCGCGTACAAACTTATCTATGTCGCGAGAGAATGCTGCTTGTGCTAATTCAATATCTGAAAGAGGTAGTCCTTGCAGGAGGGGCAGAAGCAACCGATACTCCGTCGGTGTGAAATGAACAACTTGATTGTCGATAATCAATGTTCGCGTTTCATTATTGCGCTGAAGAGTATGTGTTCCAATCGATGAGCATGAAATAAGTGGTGATGACATATCGTTTTCCTTTACACAACAAATTATTGACGTTTAGACTACACGAACCTAGCCAAATGCGCCTGTCGAGAGCGACGACGTTCGGAAAGAAGGGACGGTGACACCGATTGTGAAGCTATCAAGCGCGTTTGCGGCCTTTTTTCGGCTTCGGTTTGGTCTTGTAAACGACCGGGTGGCGTAGTGCCAGCGTGATTACGGCTCCCTTTGGTCGTCCCGGCGATTTTCCGCGTGGTTTGGGAGGGGAAGCAAGCGTCCCCTCCTGTGCCATAATTTTCGCCATGGCTCGACGGACTTGTTGTGGACTGGCGGAGCGGTGACTCGACTCCCAGGGTCGCAGCACGGCCTGCACGTGTGGCCGCACCAGCACCAGCAGATGGTGGACAATGACCACGACCTGACTCCAGCGCTCAAATTGCGCGGGGGTGCGCAGCTGGGGCTGTGTCCACAACAAGGCTTGCTTGTTAAAGCGATAACCATGCTCGTGCGAATAGCGCCACCGGTAGCCCACGGCCACCTCTGGCAGGCTGACGTCCACCTCGCCGTCCCACAGAAACCAACTCTCCCGTGGGTCACGAGGCCAATCGATGGCAAGCTTGCGCAGGACGCGGATGACGGTCACCTCCAGATGGCGGGCCTTGGGCAGATGCAGCCCCGTCCACCAGGTCACCTCCACAGAATGCCCGCTCGCATCGCTACCTTGCCAGCTGCCCGCTGCCTCTCCATACGTGCTGGGGTCCCCACACTGAAAGCGCTCCCCATCTTTGCGCGGCGCTCCCCGTTTGCCCGTGGGCGCTAGCGCCCGGCGATACAACACGCGCTTGCGTTTGAGGCGCAACAGTTTGTCAAACGGCAGCCCTTCGGTCGCCAGCAGAAACGGCGCACAACGGTACCAGCGATCACTGGCCACGATGGGACGATACCCCAGCACCGGAGCCAGCTGCCGCAGTTGGGTGGCAGCCACCTCGACGCTGGTTTGCTCCGAGCCGATGCGCTGCTGGGCTGGGCGGGCAAGAGCACGACAGCCGAGAACTGCCAGCCATAGCTGATCGGCTTGCTGCTCTGGGGCAGGTTCGGCTTGTAGACCACTGTACGGTCAGGTCGGCGGCTCTGAACGCTCGATACTGGTGGCACCAGTGCCCAGCCACACTCGTTCGCCCTCCCCTGGCGGCAGCACATGCTTCGCAAACACCTGGCTCAAGCGGCGCTGGTCGATCTGTCCGTCTTCGAAGGCTTCATACAGGCTACACCAGCGTCGCTCGAACAGCGGCGAGAGCGACAACTCCGCAAACGATTGGGCTTGCGTCTCGGTCAATAGGGCATCCACGCTATTGAACAAGGCATCCGCTGCTCGGGTAAAACAGCCGTAGACCTCGTGACGAAAGCTTTGCAATGTGTTAAGGCTCATCTGAGTAATGCTCCCATTTTCAAGTTAGGAGTACATTACTCACCTGGACAATCCTTCGTAAAGAGGGCTGCCCTTTTGTCTAAGTTAGTCTAAACGTCAATAAATTAATACAGGTTAAAGTAAACGTTTGATGTGAAATAGAGGGCTTGAAAAGAACAAGATCCAGGTCTTACATGGACCTTGTCAAACCAATCTCTCTGAGCTACTTGCAACAAAACAATTCAATATATACATTGTAGAATAAATTGCTGTAAAATGCAAGGCTTAGCAATTAAGCGTTTGTAAGTCCGTGTTGCCTCACATAAAAATCTTACTTTGGGGCATTCGTTGCCTCAATTAATAATCCAACTTTGGCGGGAGCGGAGCGGCGGCGCGCCGCCGCTCCGCTCCCGCCAAAGTTGCCGCCCGGCGCACCGGGCGGCGCTGGTTCATTGATGCCACATCCCTCGCTCGGTTGTCAAGAAGACGCCGCCTCCGGCGGAGCCGACTCTTGCTCTGGCGGCTCTCCGGCTGCCAGCTTCCACAGGACGGTCTGCAGGCGCTGCATCTGACGCAGGAGTGCCACCGGATTGAGGAGAGCATACTGCTGTGCTGGCGCAACCGCGCTTTGACCTCCTCGCTCACCCGCTCGGCCTCCAGGACGCGCTGGTAGGGCGTCTTGGCCTGGTCATAGCGCTTCTTGACCTTGCTGCCCTCACGCTCTTTGGAGACTAACTTCATACTGGGCTGGAAGAAATTGACGTAGAGCCGGATCACCTCATAGAGGGCGCGCAGCGCTTCATAAGCTGACAGGCTTTCATAGCGCTCGTAACCCACCAGTTGGCGCACAATTGACCAGTTCTTCTGCTCCATATAGGCCTGGTCATTTTTCTTGTAGGGACGCGAGCGCGTGAAGGTGAGCTGTTCGTCCTGACAATAGCGCAGCAGGTGCGCGTTGATGAACTCCCCCCCGTTATCCGAGTCGATGCCACGTAAGGGAAACGGCAGCCGTCCACGCGCCAGCACGAGCGCCCGGAAGACCGTCTGCTGGCCGCGATTGCGCAGCGCCACACACTCGGTCCAGCCCGTGGCGATGTCGGTCACAGTCAGGCTATGCAGGTATTCCCCGCGCGTGGTGGGGCCACAATGCATCACCAGATCGATCTCCGTAAAGCCCGGCTGCGCCTCATCCCACTCGGCAAAGGTACGGATAGGAATAGCACTCTTGAGCAGGGTCCCCGGTTTCGTGCTGCCCAATCCATGCGGTTTGGCTCGCTTGCGCTCGGCCTGCAAGAGCCGATCAGCCGTGGCGGGACTCAGCGCCAGTAAGCGCGCTTTGGTCTGCGCCTCCAGGTGCAGTTCGCCGTGCTGTTCCAACACCCGCACGAGTTCGGGCAGGTACGGGACCAGGCGCTTGCTACAAATGCCGTTGGCGGCGCGCCAGCAGGTCACCAGCGCCTGTTGCACCGCAAAGACATACTGACGCGGGCGGACTCGCTTCGTGCGGGTGGGTCCCTTCGTGATCGGGTGATTGAGCACGCTCAGGGCATACTTGCGATGGTAGCCGGTACTGGCCACAAACTCCTCCAGGATGCGATGGTGCTCCTCTCCTCGCGCCGCTCGGTAGCGCGGAGCCACCACCGCCAACAACTCTCTCCGGCTGGTCAGACTCATCATAGCCTCTCTTCCTTCCAGCCGCCTAGCTCTGCCATTTCACAGCGGCTGGTAAGATTCTCTCATGAGGCAACGTTTCTGCCAAAGTAAGATTTTTGGTGAGTCAATTCGCCACCTTGCAATTTCTCACCTCGCCTGATAAGCTGAAAGCAGCTATTCACCATACCTCTATTTCACACTATTGGGCGGCACCAATGCGTCCTGTTAACACTGCTGCCGCAGCTACCACTACGCTGTCAGACAGCAAGAAAGGAGAGAGTAGAGCATGTCCGAGACAGCAGATATCCTCATCATTGGTGGCGGCGTCATGGGAGCAAGCATCGCCCATTCCCTCGCTCGGCAGGGTGGCAGTGGCAACCGCATCGTCTTATTGGAGCGTCAAGCCCTTTGTAATGGCACGACAGGGCGATCAGGTGCAATCGTCAGGCAACATTATTCCAATGACTTCACGATTCGGATGGCAAGAGATAGCCTGAGTATCTTCCAACATTTCGACGAGCTCGTAGGGGGAGATTGTGGCTTTCTTACGACGGGTCTGCTGGTCATGAGTGGCGAGCCGGGTGCCGATGCGTTACGGGCCAATGTGGGCTTGCAGCAGGAGCAAGGTGTTAATACGAGGCTCATCACTGCTGCGGAAATCAGCGAGGTAGCACCTGGATATAGCAGTGAAGGTGTGATGCTGGCGTGCTATGAACCCGATACTGGTGTTGCCGACCCAATGGCAACGACGTACTGCTTTGCAAAACGCGCCCGTGATTATGGAGCAATTATCCGTGAAGGTGTGACGGTGACGCATATTCTGAAACAACAGGGGCGCATTACGGGAGTTCGCACGGTCGAGGGTGATGTGCTGGCTCCTGTGGTTGTGCTTGCGGCAAACGTGTGGAGCAAACAATTAGCGCAGCCGCTCGGCATTACGCTCCCGATTACACCGACGCGGCATCCGATGGTTGCGCTGCGTCGTCCCAACGATTTTGGTGGTCGGCAAGGGATGCACGCTGTCGCGCTCGATTTGACTCGCAATATCTATTTGCGCCCGGACGTCGGCGGCATGACTTTGGTTGGTTCAACCGAAGATGTTCTCACGGCAAGCGATCCCGATAACTATGCGCAAGGGCTAAGTGAGCAAGAAATTGCCCATTTTCGCGCAGCCGCAGGCGAATGTCTGCCCGCACTGACCCGCGCTGTCCATCGCGGCAGTTGGGCTGGTATCTACGACGATAGTGTTGACAATCACCCTATTCTTGACCGCCTTGGGACATATGAGGGCTTGTACTGCGTCGCAGGATCGAGTGGTCATGGCTTTAAATTGTCTCCTCTCATCGGACAATGGATGGCCCAGCTTATTCTGACAGGTGAGAAACCTGCTGATATGGAATACTTTGCCTTTGATCGGTTCGCACAGGGGAAGGAGATTCGCCCACGTTACGCCTCTGGAGTGCTCGGATAAGGTATCATAAGCTCGTAGCAAAAAAGGAGTGCTGGTAGCTCATTCATTTCCATGCGAGAATAACGAACGAGCCACCAGAAGATTACCTTGATGGTCTAATTAATTGACCATCGAAGGAAGTAGTTTTGTGTCAGCGGGCACGGCTTCAAGCTCTCGCCCATCATCGGGCAATGGATGGCTGATTACGTGCTGACCGGCAACAAGCACGCCGATATGCAGCGCTTCACCTTCGAGCGTTTCACAACAGGAAATGAAATACAACCGCGTTACGCGTCGGGTGTCTTGGGATGAACCAGGCAAGCAAGCGCGGAATGCAAACCCTCACCTTTTTGTTCTCAGCGTTGTAATGGAATCCGTTACCTTATGACGACTTTACCCATCAAGGAGAGGTTTTATGCGTTCAGATATTGTTCCAGGCGCGAAATTCCCGGATTACGAGTTGACAGACCACGCCCGCACGCGGCGTAGCCTCAGCGAATTACAGGGCAACAACCCTATGATTCTCATCCTCTCACGCGGCCACTTCTGCCCGAAAGACCACCAGCAGCACCTTGAACTGGCAGCGTTTCAGTCGAAGATCGCCGTTGCCTACACCAGAATCGTGACGATCTCGACCGATAACATCCTGGAATCGAATGAGTTCCGCGACGCGGTCGGGGCGCAGTGGACCTTTTTGTCGGACTCGGGTCGCAAGGTACAGCAGGACCTGGACATTCAGGAATACACCGACCCGTTTCACAACCCGATGATCCCGCACACGTTCGTGCTCGAACCGGGGCTGATTATCTATAAGATCTACAACGGCTACTGGTTCTGGGGCCGACCATCGACGGATGAACTCTGGCAAGACCTGCGCGCCGTGACGCGCAAAATACGTCCGGACTGGGAGCTAAGCGCGCCTGGTTTGCGCGAGAACTGGGAAGGCGACAAATCGATGCATTTCCCGTACAAGGCAGAGTAATCGTAGGAATGTAAAAGCTGTATCCTGAGACGAACAGACTCAAGCGCGACGAAATTAGCCAGCCATTAGATGATCTCTCCGTGCGCCTCGGAGAGATCATCCGCCGGTGAATCAACTGGAAGCAACCAACCCGGCCTCGCGGAGTTGCTGTAACGCTTTTTGCGCTGACGAGGCGGTGCTGATGCGAAATCCAGTCTCGCGCATTCGCTGCACTAACGGCTCCAGTATGGGTTTCGCTTCCGCGTTGCGCTGCATGCAACTGCGCAGCACGTAGGAGGCTGTTTCAGCCAGCCAGGGCGTCATTTGGACGGTCATAAGCAATTCCAGCACGGGTTTGCAACTTACCCAACCAAATTGCACCAGGCTTTTGGCTGCGATCCATGCCACCGAGTGATCGTTGTCTTGCAGAGCATTCACCAGCACCGACAGAGCGCGAATGTCGCGTATCTCGCCCAGGGCGCGCAGGGCATGCCAGCGCATCCAGGCCGAGTTACTTTTGCTCTCCTGAAGCAGCGACGGAACTGCCATCTTGCCAAGTTTCACCAGCGAGGCAAAAATCTGGCTGCCCAACTGCTCGTCGGCAGGACGCAGCGCAGCCAGTAGCACAGGAATCGCGGCGGGATCGCCGAGCCTGCCCAGCGCCTTGGCCGCCTGCAAACGCACGCCTGGAGCCGGGTCGCGCAGCAACTCGATTACCACAGGTGTAGCAGCCGGGCTACCGATAATGCCCAGGATATGAGCCACAGTTTCGCGCATGGAAGGTCGCCGGTCACGCGCGTTTGCGAGCAGGACACGCTCGACCCGCTCGTAATCCAGCCCTGAGCCGGGCAGGAAGAGCGTGCGCAGGCGCGTGCGGGCGTGCGCAGTGCGCAGCGGGATAGGCACGACGAACGATTTTCCGCTCCAGGTGCCCAGCGCGATAAATTCCAGGAGGTTCTGCGCCAGGCGATCATCGTTCAGTGAGGCAACCGCCTCAACTGCGCGTGGATCATTCTCCATAATCCAGTAAAGTAAGCGCCAGGCGGCTCCGCGGCGACCATCCGCCGCGTCACGCGCAAGTATCTGTGGAGGAGTTGCGCCTACAGGGGGAGCCACATCGGCATCAGGGATGGGCAGGTCAACCGGAACGGGGTCATGAGAATCAGCAGGTCTCATCATTCAAGTAGCTCCTTTGTCTGGTCAGAGGCTACGTCATGAGGTAGAAGCCGGACAGCGTAACCAGTGGCCGTTGGTGTTCTTCTGAACGTTTGAACTCACAAAAAACACAAAACGGACACGTCACACAGAGCCATGCGTGATGTGAGGGTCTTTCTAGAGAATAGTATAGCATATGGCATTACACAAAAGGGCGACCCTCGCGGTCGCCCTTTTGTGTGATGCCATATGCTGCGATTACCTCTTTTGCATCGCCATGAAAAGTCGCTCAGGCGTTATGGGCAGATGCGTCACGCGCGCACCGACCGCGTCACGGACAGCATTGGCGATTGCCGCTCCGACGGGGATAACCGGCGGCTCTCCCACGCCCTTTGCTCCAAAGGGACCGAGCGCGGACGGGATCTCCACCAGCAGAGGGGTAACATAGGGAACGTCTTCGCTATGTGGTAGCGCGTAGTCCATGAAGTTCGAGGTAAGTAACTGGCCGTTCTCGTCGTAGGCATAGCCCTCGTAAAGCGCCCAGCCTAGTCCCTGCGTGACGCCGCCGCTGATCTGGCCTTCGACCTCGCCAGGGTTGATGGCGAAGCCGACATCCTGCGCCGCCAGGTAGTCCAGCACGCGCACCAGGCCGGTCTCAGGATCAACGGCAACTCGCGCCACATGCACCGCGAACATGGGCGAGCTGACCTTGAGCGCCGAGCGCCCACGACCGTAAACCGGCTCGTAGCGGCCAGCAAAGCGCATCGACTCGCCCGCTATATGCTTGAGTTCGACACTCTTGCCAGGCGCGCCGCGCACCACGACCTGGTCGCCCTCAATGTCCAGGTCGCCCTCGGAGGCTTCCAGCATCTCCGATGCAATCGAGAGAATCTGGTGGCGTGCGTCCTGGGCAGCCGCCAGCACCGCCGCGCCCATCGCGTAGGTTGTCTTGCTGCCGCCCGTCCCGCCACTATAGGGCATGGTGTCGGTATTGTCATGCACGGTTTGCACGGACTCGACGGGCATTCCCAGCACGTGCGCCGCGATCAGCGACATGGAGGTATCCGAGCCGGTCAGATCAACCGAGCCGACTACGACGGAGACGGTGCCGTCTTTCTCCAGGCGACAGGCTGCCGCAGCCGGCTCCGTGCCGCCCGGCCAGCCGCCAGCCGCCAGGCCCACACCGACCTTCCATCCACGCAGCTCACCAGGTAGCGAAGAGTGCTTGCCACGCTCCGCCCATATGGGATGCTCCTGCACCTTCTGCAAACATTCCAGCAGGCCAATGCGCGGCCACTTGCGGCCATCCAGCGTGGCATCGCCCTCTTTGAACCCGTTTTTTAGCCGGAAGGCCACGGGGTCTAGTCCGTTCTCGCGGCACAATTCGTCGATGGCCGATTCAAGGGCGAAGGTGGCCTGCGGCGCGCCAGGAGCGC
This sequence comes from uncultured Chloroflexia bacterium, assembly GCA_963731975.1. Classification (GTDB taxonomy): domain Bacteria; phylum Chloroflexota; class Ktedonobacteria; order Ktedonobacterales; family Ktedonobacteraceae; genus CAVSXS01. The sequence continues at coordinate 2,368,398 of CAVSXS010000001.1, forward strand.
GATAAGCTCCTACGCCGACGCGATTGGTCATGACTTCGTAGCAGCGAAAATCGAAGTTCGGGCAGCGATAGCTGCTGCCGAGAATGAAGCCGCCGAGGCTGACGGCTGACCCGGCGTAGGCTCCCGTGTCGAAGACGATATGCGCCTGCATCCCCACCAGCGTGCCGTCGCGCTTCGCGCCCATCTTCAGCGTGATGATGGTTTGCGGTGCGGGGTTGCCGGCCAGTAGATCATCAGAGCGCGTCAGCACCAGGCGTACAGGCCGACCAGACGTATGCGCAGCGGCGGCTGCCAGTGGCTCCAGCAGGCCGAATTTGCCGCCAAACGCGCCGCCAATGGGCGTCGATTCGACGCGCACCTGACGCTCAGGCAGATCGAGCGACTCAGCGATATCCGAACGCACGCCGAACATGCCCTGCGAACTCGGCCAGACCGTCAGGTGATCCCTGGAGATACCCGGCGCGACGGTGATCGATTGCGGCTCCAGGTAGCTCTGATGCACGATGCTGGTGCGGTAGGTATGCTCGACGACCACCTCGGCCTCGCGCCATGCCGCGTCCATGTCGCCATGATGCATGTGCGCCTTGTCGCTCACATTTTCCGAAAGCTCCTCTGTGGAAACTTCTTCCGCGCCCTCTTCGGGAACCGCCGCGTGCGCGCCGCCTCCGGCGATCTCTGAAGAGGTTTCCTTAACATACAGGCGCGTCAATGGTGAGCCTGGGCGCATGGCTTCAAGGGGATCAAGTACCACCGGCAGCTCCTCGTATTCCACATCGACGGCATCCACACCGTCCTGCGCGGCTGTCTCCGTCTCGGCCAGCACGATGGCGACGGGATGCCCGCACCACAGCGCCTCCTCGTGCGCCAGGGGCGACTGCGTGCGCGCACTGCTGTCGGGATTGACGATTCCCAGCGTTTGACTCGTGTACACAGCCTTTACGCCGGGAACTTGCAGCGCGGCTGAGCTATCGATGTTGACAATGCGCGCGTGGGCATAGGGACTGAGCACCAGCCGCGCGTGGAGCAGGCCAACCATGGGAAGATCACCCGCGTAGCGCGTATGCCCGACAACTTTATCGTACCCGTCCTGCCGCCGAGTGGATTGGCCGACGGTCATTTTCGAGGATGATGGTTCAACTACCTGTGTCATGAAAGATGCAACTCCTATCGTGAAATACTGCGAACATCTTCATTCTTTGCCGGAGGGACGAGATGATGAAGATACGTTATCCAGAATATAGACGCGGTGGCACCACGCTTTTCTTTGTAAAGTGTAGCACAAAACATAGAGCAACTGCGATGCGACAGTAGTACCATGATAGATACACGTTGATACAGCCCATCGTCATACAGGATAGAACACAGGTGGGGAGGAGCAACAAATTGTTCAGGTTAGAAGTCGGTGAATGATGCAACGCACAAAGCGACCTCGACTATCGAAACGTGCTATGCTGCTGCTTTGTCTGCTCTGCGCAAGCAGCGTCTTCGCGCTGGCGTATGGTTTTATACAGCACAGAGCTTACGCCGGACAAATGGCTAAGGGTTTCATCGCCGAAAACATCAGCGGGTCGAATCCATACACTGTGTATTCCATCCAGGCTCACCTTATCACCCCCTCCACCAGAAATAGTCCAAATTCTGGGAAAAAACCCGCCCCCGGTTCTACGCCAACCGTTACATCGACTTCGCCAGCCCAGCCGACAGGTACTCAGCCAGCGCCGACCGGAACCACTACCGGCGCGCCGCCGCCGAGCAATAGCTCGACGCTGCCACCAGGCAGCACGCTACCGGGCGAAAGCACGTGCGCCGCGCGTGTATCCTACTCATCGTTTGAGCCGCGCCCCGACAACACTGCGGCCAACCACTCCGTGCCGACCGCTGCACAGATCGCAAATCTGCAAGCCTGGACCCCCACGATCGGCATGGATAGCAAATCGGACAGCCTGCGCAAGCAGATCACCGGCAACTTCACCGGCACGACCGACGAAATCTTACAGTGGGTCGCCTGCAAATGGGGCGTCGATGTCAATATCGTGCGCGCGGAGGCCGTCGTCGAGTCAAACTGGCACCAGAGCCAGTTGGGCGACTACACGAACACCCAGAGCCTTTGCCCGCCCGGTACCTGGAATGGGTCTAGCTGCTACCAGAGCTACGGTGTACTCCAGATCAAATATACCTACTTCAAAACCGAGTGGCCGATGGCGCGGCAGGATACGGCCTTCAACGCCGAATTCGTCTACGGTTGGATACGCAACTGTTACGAAGGATGGGCCGATTACCTCTACCAACTCACGCCTGTGGCCGGGTATCCCAGCTATCACGCGGGCGACATCTGGGGCTGCCTGGGGTTCTGGTACAGCGGCGGCTGGTATACGCAGGGAGCTATCGACTACATCGCTAAGGTTCAGCAGTACTACAATCAGAAGCCCTGGCTGCAGGCGGGGTTTTAACCGGTGTTATGAACCGCCAGTAAGAGCCGATTTGCGTCACAAACTCACCACAATTAGTCGAATATGAGCCGTTTTGCGTTACAAACTCATCACAAATGGTCGGATAATCTGACAAAACCCCTTACAAATCGCCATTTTTATGCTATAATGTCGAGTAAGCGAACTCAACGGACAACCGCCTCGAGTTGAGGTTGGGCAAGCCGACTCCAACATGATCTGAAAGGAGGACCTGCGGCTCACCGCACGAATATTCATTTTCTCCATCAACACTTACTTTGTGTGTAGCGTCTTTATCGCCTGCCCTGGGCGAGCATGAAGCCATCCATACGGTTATGGATGACAATCCTACCTAACGACTGGCGGACACGGGTGTCCGCAAAATCAAAGCAGCTATGCAGGTAAACGAGCCTGTATAAACGTGATGTGTACCAGAGTTTGTACATGTTTGCTAGTCTTTTGATGAAAGGTGGGAACCTTTATGGCAGATGTTTCAGTTGAGCGCGCCGCAGCCGCAGCGCCCGCCACCGCCAACCCCGGCCCTCTTGGTCTTAGCGGCTTTGCACTTACTACTTTCGTCCTCAGTTCCGCAAATGCCGGCTTCCTTTTCAAGGGCATCCCGCCTGTTGCGGGGGCAATAGTTATCGGCCTCGCAATCTTCTATGGCGGTATTGGCCAGCTAATCGCCGGTGTCATGGAGTTTAGAACAGGCAACACCTTTGGTGCTACCGCCTTCACTTCCTACGGAGCTTTCTGGCTCGCTCTCGGCTTCACTCTGATGCCCCTGTTTACAACTGCAGCTGGTCCAGGCAAGAACCTTGTAGACTTGATTGGACCCGATGCCGCGACGGGAGTTGGTATCTTCCTCCTGGGTTGGACGATCTTCACCGCTCTCATGTTCCTGGGGACGTTCAAGCTGAACGGTGCGCTTATCGCCGTTTTCGGTGCCTTAACTCTGACTTTCCTGGCGTTGACGATCGGGTGGCTTGCAGGCGTCCCAACTACAGGAACTACTAGCCTGACCTGGGTTAATATTGGTGGCTGGCTCGGCATCGTCACCGCGCTGCTGGCCTGGTATACCGCGCTGGCAGGAGTGCTTGCCGCGACCAACTCGGCCATCAAGTTGCCTGTCTTCCCGATGGGTTAGTGTTCTTCGCAGCGTAAGTTGCGCCTGAAGGCCCCTGGTCGCTAGAAACGGGTTCGAACGCAAAATGAGCAGCCGTGCAGGAATGCAAGTCGTACAGCGCATGGCTTCTTACCCGCGAGAACGTGACCGGGGGCTTTCAGGATTGTAGGCAGCCCCGTTTCAGAACTCCCAGGCGCCTGAGCCGGGGGTTTTCCGCGACCCGTCAACCCTATTTCCAAAAGAGGTATGCAGTATGTCAAGCCACGAAGAATGGAGCCGGGCGATGCGCGCCATCTGGCTCCTCAATACGATTGAAGTGGAGTTGAGCCGCCTCGGCATTCCCTTGATGCGCGTTCCCTCTACCCTGCGCGACCTCGAAACCACCCTGAACGCGATGAGTGAGCGAGACCGCTCACTGGTTGAAGACGAGCTTAGCCGCGCCCATGCATCGCTTGCGCAGGTGGTAGATGAACTTCAGGCGGGTATGAACGAAATCGAGCATCTCCTCCACCGACACAGTCCCGATTCTTCCAGCGAAGAAGCACGGCACGTGCCAGCGCAGATCGAAACGGAGAGTACAAGGAGCGTAGTATGGCAGAAATAATGACCGCTAAAGAGGCGGTGGAACGCTACATTCACACAGGCACGCAGGTCTGCTGGGGCGGGTTCAGCTATACGCGACGGCCCTTCAGCATCGCGCGCGAGGTCATCCGCCAGCGAGACCGCATCAAGCATCACTTCTGTACGATGAATGGCGGCGCATCTATCGAAGAAGCGCTGGCCGCCAACGACCTGATCTCGCGCATGGAGACAACCTACATCGGCATGGAAGGCATCCAGCCTGTTGCTAACAGCATTCGCCGCCGCATCCAGGACGGTTCCATCCCCCTCTTCGAAGATTATAGCAACTACGGCTACGCCACGCGCACTATCGCCGGTCGATTCGGCTGGCCCTTTGCCCCGATGATGGCCGAGTTGGGCAGCGACATTCCAGAATATGATGTCTTCGGCAAGGCAGGACTGCGAGGCAAAAACGCTGATGGAAGCTGGATCGACCCGCGCATCCCACCCAAGAAATTTGCCGTCATCGACGATCCGTTCGACGGCTGGGGCCTGCGCCCGCACGCCTTCGAGGACGGCGATACCACGGCCAACAAAACCAACGCGCTCGATCGCATCCGCGAGTCGGACAAATACACCGGCACAAAGGGTGTCAAGGTCATGCTACTGCCGCCCGTCATGCCTGAAGTGACGGTCATCCGCGCGCAGCGTGTCGCCACAGACGGCACCGTGCGTATGGAAGGCATCAACGGGCCGGATGCAGAGCAGGCCATGTGCGCCAGGGTACTGATCGTCGAGTGCGAGCAGATCGTGCCATCCGACGAACTGCGCGCCGCTCCTGAACTGAACCACCTGCCTGCCCACATCACCACGGCCATCGTCGAGCAGCCATTCGGCGGCTATCCGTCAGCCGTGCCGAACTACTACGACTACGACTGGGACTGGTTCGTCAGCTATGGCAGGCTCAACCGCAAGAGCAAGGAAGAAGTCAAAGATTACTGGACCCGGCACGTGTACGAAACCAAAGACGACTGGGATTACTTGCAGCGAGTCGTTGGCATGAATCGCCTGTTCGATTTGCGCGCCACGCCCGCCTATGGATACCGCGCCGACCTCAAACGGCCCATGTAAGTCGAGCGAACAAACAGGAGCAGAGTATGCAACAAATTACTGACACAGAATACGATGTGTATCTTGAAGAACGCGGCCTGACGCGCACGCAGTACACCTCGATGGAGTTACTGGCAGTGGCGGCGGCGCGCGAGGTGCCCGACGGAGCTTTCGTGTTCGCCGGCACGGGTCTGCCGCTGCTGGCTTCCATGCTGGCTCAGTTCACCGTCGCACCAAACATGACCCTGATTATGGAAGCAGGCATCGTGGGGCCGCGTGTCGAACACCTACCCATCTCGGTCTCAGATCCGCGCGGCTGCCTGCATTCCAGCATGGTATCCAACATGGCCGATACATTCGGCACGACCGCCCAGCGCGGCTTTTGCACCGTCGGCATGCTGGGCGGCGCGGAATGCGATATGTACGGCAACCTGAACTCTACGATCATCGATGGCTACTGGCCTGCCGGGGTCTCCCAGAGCGGCAAGGGGCCGGGTGTGCGTTTTGCTGGAAGCGGCGGCGCGAACAACATCGCGTCGTTCGCCGACAAAGTGCTGGTGACGATGGTGCAGGAGGCGCGCCGTTTCCCGGAGCGCGTAGAATACCTGACCAGTGTCGCCGGAGCGCGCGGTCCGCGCGACAAGCACGAATCGCGCTGGGATTATGGCCTGGGTCGCGGCGGCGAGCTGGTCATGATTAGCGACCTGTGCATCATGCGCAGTAACCATCAAACGGGCCTGCTCGAACTCGATGCTGTCTTCCCTGGCATGAGCGTTGATGACGTGGTGAACAATACCGGTTGGAAACTCGATGCCAGCCGAGCCAAAGAGTTCAAACCACCCACCGAAGAAGAGCTGAAAGCCCTGCGCATGCGGGTTGATCCCAGCCGCATCTACCTGGGTCGCAAGAGCAAGCGAGAAGCTGCTGCCGCGCAGAAGTAATAACCTGGAGCATAGGCAGATGCGCACAGAGGCTAACCCGGCGGGTTAGCCTCTGTGCGCATCTGCCTATGCTATAATGAGGCTACATTTTACAATTGCACTGGAAAGGCATTAGCAACCCATGAAATTGCGTTTTGGCATCAAAACGGCTCCCCAAAGCACCACCTATGAAGCAATGCAGCGCGTCTGGCTGGAGGCCGACACGCTCCCGGTATTTGAACACGCCTGGCTGTTCGACCACTTCATGCCCATCAACGGCGACACGACCGGTCCCTGCCTGGAAGGATGGTCGCTGCTGAGCGCCTTCGCAGCGCAGACGAAACGCCTGCGCGTCGGGATCATGGTGACGGGCAATACCTATCGCCATCCCGCCATCCTTGCCAATATTGGGGCGACGGTGGACGTTATCTCGAATGGCCGCCTGGATTTCGGCATAGGCGCGGGCTGGAACGAGACGGAACATAACGCTTACAGCATCCCGCTCTATGGTGCCGGTGAGCGCCTGCGCCGCCTGGCAGAAGCGTGCGAGGTCATCAAGCGCATGTGGACGGAGACCGCGCCCGACTTCGACGGCCAGTACTACCAGCTCAAGCAAGCCTACTGCGAACCCAAACCGGTGCAGAAGCCCTACCCTCCTTTCGTGATCGGTGGCAGCGGCGAAAAGGTGACGCTGCGCATCGCCGCTCAATACGCGGATATCTGGAACTTCGTCGGCGGCAGCGTCGAAACCTTCCAGCACAAAAATGAAGTGCTGGATGACCACTGCGCCGCCATCGGACGCGACCCCAAAGCCATCGAGCGCTCGGTGCAGTTCCAGGTCAATCCCGACAACCTGGACACCTTGCGCGACAACATACGCGCCTATGTCCAGGCAGGCGCAACCCATCTCGTGTTAGGGCTACGCTACCCCTACCCGCCGGGCATCGTCACCCGCCTGGCCGAGGAAGTAGCCGAACCGCTGACGAGGGAGTTTGAAGGGAAATAGATAGCAATCGCGGGTGGGATAGAGTACAATATCACTAGGGATGTAGAAGCCTTTGAGGAGGTGACAGATGTCATCGGAAGAGATTTTTCCACGCATCATTTCGAATTCGGAGATACTTGGGGGTGAGGCCGTTATCAAAGGAACTCGTATTCCTGTCTCTCTCATTCTGGGCCATCTCGCTAGCGGTATGAGCATGGAAGAAATTACCTATGAGTACGACCTCACCCGTGAGGATGTGTATGCTGCATTAGCCTATGCTGCGAAACGCATTGGCGAAGAGGCTTTACATGCCAGTTGAACATGAAGGATTGAGATTCTTCTTGGACGAAAATCTCCCCAAGAGCCTCTGGAAGACACTACGGTCGGCAGGATATCCTGCCGACCGTGCTGTAGATGAAGGACTGCGCGGTAAACACGACTCTGTTATTTTCCGTCAACTTCGTCATCGCTCTTATCATCACCAGAGATAAGGATTTTCTACGGGCTGATTTATTTCCTCCACCCCATTCCGGTATACTTGTCGTGAGAATGCCACGAAATACAACCATCCCCGATCTAATAGCAACGGTGATAAATGCCTTAGATCGACTAGCCACGCAAGAGCTAGCGAATAAGCTGTACATCGTTGAACCTGGAGCCATACGGCGTTACTATTAACGTAAGAAATTTAGAGCGCAGACCCGATAATCTCCGTGATATCTCCTACGCCTTCCCGTTCCAGAAACGCCTCGATCCGCTCAACGATCTCCACGCCAGCACGCGGATTAACGAAGTTGATCGTGCCGACCTGAATGGCTGACGCGCCGTACCATTGCAGACAATCGTCCCCAGGCGGTAGATCTCGGCGCTCCTGGCGTACCCGACGCTATAGCCGAACGTACCCGACGCAGTCATAGTCATGACCGGGTTGTTGAGCAAAAGGCCACTTTTATGGCGTGGTGCGAGTTCGGTTTGCAGGTTCATGTGCTCATTATACTATCCCGATAGCTCCCGTAATCTCCCGATGCAAACGCTCTGTCGCCTTTCTTGCCGCGCTCGCAAAGTCGCTGCCGCGCGAGGCGAAGATGATGCCGCGCGCTGAGTTGATAATCATGCCCCAGCCGCGGCTATCCTTGCCAGCTTTCACGGTCGCAGCGACCTCTCCGCCTTGCGTGCCGATGCCGGGGATGAGGATGGGCATGTCGCCGACCAATGCGCGCACTCGCCGTAGTTCATCTGGATAGGTTCCACCGACGACAACGGCGCAGTTGCCGTCGGCATTCCATTCCTGCGCCACGTGCCGAGCTACGACCTGGTACAAAGGCTCCTGCCGCTCGCCGATGGGCAAATCCTGAAATTCGCCCGAGCCGGGATTGGAGGTCTTGACCACTACGATAATGCCCTTATCTGTGCAAGCGAGAAAGGGAGCCAGCGCCTCTTTGCCCAGGTAGGGATGAACGGTGATGGCATCCACGCCCACCACATCGAAGGCGAATTGCACGTAGCCGACATTCGTGCTGCCGATATCCGCGCGCTTGGCATCCAGGATGACGGGCATCGTGGGATGCTCCTCGTGGATATACCGCACCGTGCGCATCAGGGCGCGCAAGCCCGCGTCACCCTGCGCTTCGTAGAAGGCGGAGTTGGGCTTGTAGGCGCACGCCAGGTCATGCGTCGCGTCGATGATCTGCTGGTTGAAGCGAAACATGGCCTCCTCAACCGATAGTCCCGACTTGATGCCAGCAGGCAACTGCTCGTAATCGGAATCCAGCCCGACACAGACGGAGCTGCCCCGCCTCCAACCATGTTCCAGCTTGGTAAGAAAAGTCATATCAGTATTCCCTTTCCAGGCGAAATGTAGGGACGACCCCTCGCGGTCGCCCGCCAGCACCAGAGTCGCCCCTACTTTCTCGACAGAAACGCTCGCCCCTTGCCCAGTTCCGTGTTGACAGGCACGCCCTGCTGGCAATAGGGACACTCTTCCTCGGCGTAGGTGTCGAGCGAGAGTGTGATGAGCGATTGAACCGGCACATCGCCTACATCGGCAGGCTGGACGTTGCCGCGATTGCACAGCGCGCTCACCCCGACCACATTGCCGCCGTGCCTGCGCACGAGGTCGATCACCTGGCGCGCTGAGCCGCCCGTAGTCAGCACATCCTCAACGATCAGGATATTTTTGCCTGGGATGTAGCGCTCATAACCGCGTCCGAAGAAGAAATGCTTCTCGGCGCTATCAGCGCCCTTCTCCGCGTAGACCGCCAGCGTCTCGCCGGAAGCGCGCCGCTCGCTGAGATGATGCGCGACCCACTGCGACAGCACGATGCCGCCCAGCACCGGGCCAACGACGACATCGATTGCACCGGCGTCGTAGGGCTGCGCCATCAAGCGGCACAACGACGCGATGGTGCGCGGGTAAAGATAGAGCGCGTCCTTGTTGACGTAGACGGAACTATGGCGGCCCGAACTATAGACAAAATGGCTCTCGCTGACGATAGCTCCCACATCGGCAAACATACGCATAATATCGGGATCGTTCATGGATCTCTCCATTCCTACCTGGTCGATAATGAACGTTACCAACCACACCGATTACATGTCATTCTGAGCGAAGCGAAGAATCTAATGCGCCGACCACGAGAGATTCTTCGCTTCGCTCAGAATGACATGGCCGGACTTAATCAATAACATTCATCATCGGCAGTGGGCGCGATGAATTGCGCCCCTACGAAATTAATGGCATGTCAATTTGTATTCCTGGATAGCCACCGGCCTGACGGTTCGCCGACGATCTTGCCATCCATGTATGCCAGTTTGCCACGCAGGAACGTTGCCATCGGCCTGCCGCGCAGATACATTCCTTCGAACGCCGACCAGCGATTTTTGGTGAACAGGTCTTCTTGTCGTACTAACCAGGGTCGCTGTGTATCCACTACGACGAGATCGGCATCCCTGCCTGGGAGCAGCACGCCCTTTTGCGTGTAGCCGAAAATGCGCGCGAGGTTGGTAGATGTCACCTGGGCAAGGCGCAGCATTCCCTCCACCAGGGTCTCCTGGCCGAAATGTGTGAGCCAGCCTGTGACGAGGGCCGGCATGGCCTCCTGGAAACCGGGCAGGCCAGAGGCGACCTCCCAGACGCTCGCGCGTTGCTTCTCTTCGAGCGTATGCGGCGCGTGATCGGTGACGACCGTATCGATCTTGCCCGCGCGCAGGAGTTGCCAGAGCGCCTGCTGGTCTTGCGGCGAGCGCAGGGCAGGCGAGATGTTGATACGGTTGCCTAGCCGCTCGTAATCCTGGATATTGAAGGCCAAGTGTACCGTCGTCGTTTCGCCGTACACCTCGACACCCAGGCTGCGACCAAAGGCCACTGCCGCGAACTCTTGTGGTGTGGAGAGATGCAGCAGGTAGAGCTTGACGGCGTACTGGCGAGCCAGCGCGATCATCTCCATCACGGAGGTCAGCACGACCGTCGTGTTGCGCGCCTCACTCCACGCGGCGGCATCGTGCCTGCCGAGCGTATCACGATAGTGCGCGGTGAAGTACTCGACCAGCTCCTGGTTCTCCGCGTGAACCAGCGCCATGATACCGCGCTCGCCAGCGATCTCGAAGATACGCGCGATATCCCGCAGGTGAGGGATGGTGGTCGGCGTAGTGGCGTGACCCGCCGCGAAAATCTTGAGCGCGTTAATGAGCGATGTATCTACTTGCCGCAGTTCGTCGATATCGGGCAGCGCCGTTCCAATATTGATCGCAAAATCGACATACGACCTGCCGGAATAGCGCACAATCTGCTCGCGCGCGCGCTCAACGGTAGTGGTCGGCGGGCGCGTGTTGGGCATATCGAAAATGGTGGTGAAGCCCCCTGCAAGAGCGGCGCGCGTGCCGTGCGGGATATCCTCTTTGTAGTCCAGCCCCGGCTCGCGCAGGTGTCCATGCACCTCGATCAGACCCGGTAGCACGTACTTTCCACGAAAATCGTAGGTGGGATGGTTAGTATAGCCCTCGGCGACATCGTCGATCACCTCGCCATCAATGTACAACGTCCCTTCCACGATGCGATCAGGCTGCACAATCGAGCCAGTCAGCGTTGTTAGCATTAAGCTTCACCGCCCCTTTGAGATTACCAGAACATAGGAACGAAGGGCGACCGCGAGGGTCGCCCGTACAAAGATACGGCGCGCTCCCAGGCGAATCGCTCTTCGTAGTCTTTGTACGGGCGACCCTCGCGGTCGCCCTTGAGTATTTTTATGTCGCCCTTCAAATATGCCATATCTCTCTCCATCATACTTGATACTCGTTCCAGGCTTTCACCGGCAGGCTCTCCAAATCTTTTTCGACGATGGCTTTGATGAACAGGCGCGCCTGCTTGATCTTAGTGAAGAGCGGGATGTTGTTGTCAACGGCGTAGCGGCGCATGGCGTAGTCGTCATCGATCTCTTTATTGACGAAACCATCGACAATGTTGATAGCAAGGTCGATCTTCTGCTCGCGGAAGTACGTCAGCACGTTGGGATAATGCTGCTCATGAATCTTGTAGAGCATAGTAGCCTCAATGCCGTTGGCGCGCAGGAAGGCGCAAGTCTTCACCGTCGCGTAGAGTGGGATGCCCAGCGTGCTGAGCAGCCGCGCGCTCTCCAGAAATTTGTGCTTCTTTTCTTCTCCGCCCAGACTGATGAAGACGCCCTTATGTGGAATATGACCGCCTGTTGCAATAATAGCCTTCAAATAGGCTTCCTCGACATCTTCGCCAAAGCAGGCCACCTCACCCGTCGAAGACATCTCCACGCGCAGCACCGGGTCGGCGCCCGTCAGGCGTGCGAAGGAAAATTGCGGCGCTTTGACCGCGACAAAGGACGGCACGGGGACACGCACCGCCGGGATATTGTCGTTGAATAGGGCATCAATGAACAGGTCGATGAAGTTGATGCCGGTCACTTTCGAGATGAAGGGGAAAGTGCGCGAGGCGCGCAGGTTGACCTCGATGACGTACACCTGGTTCTCGCTTGCCAGGAATTGGATGTTGAACGGGCCGGTAATGTCCAACGCCTGGGCGATGGCCGGGCCGGCCACCTCGATCTTGCCCAGCGTCTCGGCGTTAAGCGTCTGCGGCGGCAGCACAATCGTCGCATCCCCCGAATGCACGCCAGCATTTTCGATATGCTCGGAGATAACCGCAGCCTTGATGTGGCCGTGCTGCGCAATGGCATCGAATTCGATCTCCTTCACCTTCTCGAAGAACTTCGAGACAGTCACAGGATACTCCGGGGAGACCGCCGCGGCTTCCTGGACATACTGCTCCAACTCGTCCTGTGTATAGCAGACCTTCATTGCGCTCCCCGACAGCACATACGACGGGCGCACCAGCACGGGATACTCCACGCGCTCCGCGAAAGCGCGAATTTCGGCCTTATGTACTGCGCTTTTCCATTCCGGCTGGCGAATGCCGAGCGTGTCGAGCAGGCGGGAGAAACGGTTGCGGTCCTCGGCCTGATCGATATGGTCGGCATCGGTTCCTAACAGCCTGAAGCCGTATTTTTGCAGAGCCTTGGCGCGGTTGTTAGGCGTCTGGCCACCAACGGAGACGATTACGCCGTGCGGCGACTCGAACTCGCAAATGTCGGCGATGCGCTCGAAGGTCAATTCTTCGAAGTAGAGCCGGTCGGAGGTGTCGTAGTCGGTCGAGACGGTTTCCGGGTTGCAGTTGACGACGATGGCACGTTTGCTGTGCCTTTTGAGCGCCTCGACAGCGCTGACACTGGTCCAGTCGAACTCAACCGAGGAGCCGATGCGATAAGAGCCAGAGCCAAGTACGACCACGCCCGCGTCCCCTAACGGCGCGACATCGTGATGCTGCCCGTTGTAGGTCAGGTAGAGGTAGTTCGTTTCTGACGGGAACTCAGCTGCCAGCGTATCGATCTGGAAGATGCAGGGCGTGATACCGAGCGATTTGCGCAGCGCGCGTATCTCAAGTCCTGTCTTCCCCACCAGTTCTCCGATGCGCTTATCCGAGATACCGACCTGCTTCAAGGCGAGCAGGCGCGACGCAGAAAGCTCCTGCTCGCTCTTGAGCGCCTGCTCTATCTCGACGATCAGCCTGATGCGGTGCAGGAACCAGGGGTCGATGCCGGTGATCTCCGCCATATCTTCCACCGTTATACCGTGGCGCATGGCGAGGGCCAGGGCGAAGATGCGCTTGGGCGTGGGAGTGTAAAGATATTTTCTCAGCGACTCAGCATGGTTATCCCCGGCGACGAAGGCTCGCTCGGAGGTCGCGCCCTCGAAATCCAGGTCTAACATGCGAATGGCCTTCTGATATGCCTCTTCGAAGGTACGCCCGATGCCCATCACCTCGCCGACCGATTTCATGCCGGTGCCGATGGTTTCATCGACATCCTTGAACTTCTCCAGGTCCCAGCGCGGTATCTTGACCACCACATAGTCCAGGCTGGGTTCAAAACAGGCGCGCGTCACACCCGTCACGCGGTTGGTCAGTTCGGTCAGGCCGTAGCCGAGCGCGAGTTTGGCAGCGACGTAGGCCAGCGGGTAGCCGGTAGCCTTGCTCGCCAGCGCGGAGCTGCGCGAAAGGCGCGCGTTGACCTCGATGACATAGAACGCCGCAGTTTGGGGGTCGAGTGCGTACTGCACGTTGCACTCGCCGACGATATCAAGGCTGCGCACGATGGCAAGTGAGGCTGCGCGCAGCATGTGGTACTCAGGGTTGGAGAGCGTCTGGCTGGGGGCGACGACGATGGACTCGCCGGTGTGAATGCCCAGCGGGTCCATGTTCTCCATATTGCAGACGGTGATACAGTTGTCGTAGAGGTCGCGCACCACCTCGTACTCGACCTCTTTGTAGTGATGCAGGTATTGCTCGATCAGCACGTGTGGGGCGAAGGCCAGCGCGCCCGTCACGATCTGCTCAAGTTCGACGGCGTCCTGCGCGATGCCCGAACCCTGGCCGCCGAGGGCAAACCCCGCGCGCACCATTACCGGAAAGCCGATGGATTGGGCGATGTCCAGCGCGTCCTCCAGCGCCTCCGCACTCTGACTCCTTGGCGTGGGGATATCGATGCGATGCAGGTGTTCCGCGAACGCCTGTCGGTCCTCCGTCAGCATAATGGCGGAGACGGGCGTTCCCAGCACGCGCACGCCGTAACGCTCCAGCGCGCCGCTTGAAAACAGTTCGAGGCCGCAGTTCAGCGCGGTCTGCCCACCGAAGGAGAGCAGGATACCGTCAGGGCGCTCCTTCGCAATAATCTTTTCGACGAAGAAGGGCGTCACCGGCAAAAAATAGACCTCATCGGCCAGCAGCTTCGAAGTCTGAATGGTCGCAATATTGGGATTGACGAGAATGGTTCTGACACCCTCCTCGCGCAATGCTTTGAGCGCCTGCGAGCCAGAATAGTCGAACTCGCCGGATTGCCCGATTTTGAGCGCGCCCGCGCCCAGGATTAAGACTTTATGCAAGCCGCCCAGGTTTTCCACGTTAAACTAGCCTCTCACCTTCTCATATGGATGTAAGGAAGTAATCGAATAGCCACTCGGTATCCAGCGGGCCGGGCATGGCCTCCGGGTGAAACTGCACCGAGAAGAAGGGATACTCGATGTGCTGAATGCCCTCGTTGCTGCCGTCGTTGGCATTGACGAACCAGGGCTTAAAGTCGGGTGGCAGCGTGCCGACGGCATAACCATGATTCTGCGTAGTGATATAGCAGCGTTTTGTACCCTGCAGGATGCAGGGTTGGTTCTGGCTGCGATGTCCAAAGCGGAGTTTGTAAGTGTCGCCACCGGCTGCGAGCGCCAATAATTGATGCCCCAGGCAGATGCCGAAGATTGGAACGCGCCTCTCCAGCGCGGTACGGATGGTAGCAATGGTCTGCTGCGCCATTTTTGGATTGCCGGGGCCGTTAGAGATCACAATACCATCAAAGGCGAAATCGAGGCCCGGCGCGAACAGGTCATAGTCCCACGGCACGCTGATAACGCGCGTGTTGCGCGCCAGCAGGCAGCGTTCTATGGTGCGTTTGGCTCCGCAGTCGATCAAGACAATCGTGACATCGCCGCTGCCCTGCGCCCGTACCTCGCGCATCGAGACGCGCGCCACCAGGTTCTCGGCATCCGGGTCAAAGAATGGGATATCGTCCTTGAAAACGATCTTGCCGAGCATAGCGCCGTGAGTGCGGATATGCTGAGTGAGCAGGCGTGTATCCTTGACCACCAGCGCCGGTACGCCTTCGCGCTGCAGCCACGTCCCGAGGTTCATCGTGCTCTGCGCGTGCGACGGGATATCGATGTAGTCGGAGACGATCAGCCCCGACACATGTATGCGATCATGCTCCCAGTAGCGCCGTTCAGGAACGCCGTAGTTGCCCACAAGTGGGTAGGTCAGGGTGAGTATCTGGCCCGTAAAAGAGGGGTCGGTGAGTGATTCGGGATACCCGACCATGCCGGTACTGAAGACAACTTCTCCGGCGCTTGCTTCTGTGTGACCGAACGACGTACCTTCAAACGTCGTCCCGTCCTCTAAAATGAGCTTACCCGCGCGTGGATAGTGGTCATTCAGGCGTATTTCCAACGTTTCCTGCTCTGACACAAGCAGGTCGCTACATACGGTATGTTCGAAGCCAGACATGTTATGCTCTCCCTAACAATAGCGCCAATAGCGCCATACGGATATACAGGCCGTTGCGAATCTGCGAGCGGAAGTAGACCGCGCGTTCATCCGTGTCAACGGCTGTGTCGATGGTACTTACCCTGGGCAACGGGTCCATCAGAATGGTGTGCGCGCTTGCGTGCGACTGTACGAGGTCAGGCGTTACGACGAACCCGCGCTGCATGGCCTCCTCGTACTCGCTCTGAGAAGCAAAGCGTTCTTTTTGGACGCGCGTCCAGTACCAGATGTCACAATTCCCCGGAATCTCATCCTGGCAGGTGATTTCCGCTATGCGAACGCCGCGCTGGCTCCAATACTGCACATCGTCGCGCCTGAGTCTCAACTGCTGTGGTGATAGTATATACACGCTGTTGCCCTCGAATAGAGACAATCCACGCATCATCGAGTGGATTGTCCGGCTATTGAGCGGGTCGCCCGCCAGCAGGCAAGTCAGGTTGTTCAAGCGCCCGAAACGTTCAAAGATCGTATACAGGTCGAGCAATGTCTGCGTGGGATGTTCGTTGTTGCCGTCCCCAGCATTGACAATCGGGATTTCCGCGACCTCTGCGGCAAGGCGGGCCGAACCCGCGATCCTGTGGCGCAGCACGATGGCATCGGAGTAGGCTTCAAAGGTACGGATGGTATCCTCGAACGACTCACCCTTGCTGACGGAGGAGACAGTTTCGGGATTTTGTATCTCCAATGTCTGCCCACCCAGACGCTTAACCGCCGAGGCAAACGACCCGAAGGTGCGGCTGGATGGCTCGAAGAACAGCAGAGAAACAACGTAGCCTGACAGCATCGACGATGGCTCGTGATTCAGCACTTGTCGCTTCATCTCGCCCGCCAGTGTGAAGAGCCGGAACAGGTCGCCGGCGGTGAACTGGTCGAGCGAGAGGATATCCTTGTGTTGAAAGCTACCAAGAATCAATTTTTGAGGTTCGACGCTGTTCAGTTGTGTTGGCTGCGATGCAAGCTGGCTCATAGTTCCTCCCGTCAACAAGTAATACGTCACAGGTCAAAAAAAAATCCTCACCCCCGAATCAACGGGGTGAGGAAGAAACACTTTCCGGTAATGCGATACCGGGTCCTTTAATTGGAAAGGGAAGGCAAACTTGCCTCTTCGCCCTATCCCTAAATTGAGCCCGGTGTGTATAAGTCATGCGATTACGAAGCCTTTTCAAGCACTAGAACGGTTGGATACCTGTCTCAAATTGCTGTAAGTATACACAGTGGGGCGCCAAAAGTCAAGAAATTTTGAACCGCAATCTCTGGACAAACTCAGCGAATCTTCTTACAATGGACATAGTAGCCCGACCAAAAAGTATATATGGACCAGGGCAACGGTTGCTGTCTAACTGTCAGGCCGGTTGCGTCCTTTCTGGAAGATGCGCGTCAATAGTATAGATCAGAAATGGTGGAACATGGTGTGCAAAACATTCCATGTTCCATCAGCAAATACGAAAGGAATACATACGTGACCGATCACTTTCACTTTACTCAGGATGAACAGGTACGCGAGGCGGTGCGCGAGCGATATGGACGCGCGGCGCTGTCGGTGGTGGAGACATCGGGGGCCGCGAGTTGCTGCGGGAGCGGCTGCTGTAGCACAACGAGCGGTGGCTCGGTGGACGCCATGAGCGCCGACCTGTACAGCAGCGCGGAACTGGGCGAACTGCCCGCAGCGGCGGCGCTGGCCTCGCTGGGCTGCGGCAACCCAACCGCCCTGGCGGCACTGAAACCGGGCGAGCGCGTGCTCGACCTGGGCAGCGGCGGCGGCATCGATGTGCTGCTCTCCGCGCGGCGCGTCGGCTCGACAGGCTTCGCTTACGGCCTGGACATGACCGACGAAATGCTGCAACTGGCAGAGCGCAACCGGCAGGAGGCAGGCGTCGCCAATGTCCAGTTCCTCAAGGGCTACATCGAAGAGATTCCATTGCCGGAACAGGCCGTGGATGTTGTAATCTCCAACTGTGTCATCAATCTCTCGGCTAACAAAGGCAAAGTACTGCGCGAAGCCTACCGCGTGCTCGCGCCTGGCGGTCGCTTTGCCGTCTCAGATATCGTCTTCCAGGGATCGATCCCGCAATCGATTCGCGGCGACCTGGAAGCCTGGGCAGGCTGTATCGCCGGTGCGCTGGAAGAAGAGACCTACCGCGCGCTGCTCTCGAAGGCAGGTTTCAGCGATATAGAAGTCGAAGTGACGCGGCGCTACAGTCTCGAAGACGTGGCGAACAGCGGCGGAAGTGCTTCTCTTGCAGTGCTTTCAGATAGCGAGCGCACAGATATAGACGGGAAATTTGTCAGCGCCTTCATCCGGGCAAGGAAACCTTGATAAATCTTCTTCTCCGGGGACGCGATCAATCGCGTCCCCATAAGCCAGCGCTTTAGCAAGGATTTTTTACCTATGGAAGCACCTCTTGTAACCACGGTGTAAATCCCAAAATTAAACTGGTGGAATCTGTATAATTATTCTGGTGGTTTGGTCTCTTTTACGTAGCGATACAATGTCGCGCGGGAGATCCCAAGGGCCGCACAGATCTCTGGGATGGAATGACTCTGGTCAGCGAACATGCGCCGGGTCAGTGCCACTTTCCCATTGGTTTTGAGTTTCCTTGGCCGTCCGCCGACACGTCCCCTGGCTCTTGCGGCAGCTAATCCTGCATTCGTGCGTTCGCGAATGAGATCACGCTCAAATTCGGCCAGCGCTCCCATCAGGTGGAAGATGAGCTTGCCACCTGGGGTCGTGGTGTCGATCTGCTCCGTCAGGCTGATGAACTCAATGCCACGCTCCTGGAGATCCTTGAGCAGTTCAATGAGATGGGTTAAGGATCGTCCTGCTCGATCCAGTTTCCAGACGACGAACGTGTCCCCTGGTCGCACATACGCCAGCGCCTCGTCGAGTCCTTTTCGCTCTGCTTTTGATCCTGTCATCTTGTCCACAAACCATTTTTCACACCCTGCTTCTTTGAGCGCATCAATCTGGAGTGCCTCGTGTTGCTCCTGTTTGGAAACGCGCACATAGCCAATCTTCATCATCTCTTCCTTTTGTCTCAGGTTTCCCGTCAACGGCCTGACCTTTTGAGACTTTGATTATGAGATGAGTTTTGAGATTTGTCAAGGAGGAATCCCGTGCTTGTGAAGGTGGTGCGCCGCGACCTTAGAGAAGCAGAGCCATATGTCTCAAGAAACGGACGATTGTGAGACTTCTCGCGATGAATTTGACAAGTCGGATGCCATGGTGGATCCTGCAAAAGCAGAGAATCGCGGTAGGCCTGCCTGATTTGCAGGATGATCTTGCACGTCTCACTTGTCAATGGGTTTTGATCGAAAAGATACTCTGCACCAGATAACTACGGAGATGATCGAAGGATTGACAAATACGACAGCAGGAAGGTATATTCTAGAAGAGGAGAGTAGAACAGCTTATTTTCTATCGTCTGCTGCTCTCTGCCTGGCCGGTTTTTCGTGCGTATGCGTGTGATGGCCTTGATGCAGTCGGTTGTAGCGTTGGCTCCTCCCCCCAGAGCCGTGCCTACGAACTGCTCTGTGTGAGCGAGTCCGGGAAGCAGACTCACACGCGCAAGGCCCTTACACACTCAGAACTCCCTTGGCTGACCCTTTCCTGATGGTTTTGTCGTGTCACTCCCCGGAGCAATGGAGGAGTGAAGAACACAGAGCGCACGGTGGCACCGTACGCACCATCGTCTCGGCAGTCGGCAGCCTGCGCTCTGCTGGTCCGGTGGCGGTGACAACGGAGGACTCCTGTCACCCTTCACCATGCGCCTGCGACCGACGTTCTCCTCGTGCCGTCTTGATACGAGGATCTCCTGCCTGTTCACCATGAAAGGAACGAACGACTATGAAACCTGGCACGTTTGATGCGTTCACCAAAGCCCTGGCGACCCCGAACTCGCGCCGCCAGGCCCTCCGGCGCATCGGAGGCATCCTGGGTGGCACAGCCCTGGCCGGAATATTGCCCGGGGTGGCCCTGGCCGACAACAGTGATTGTGCCCATTTCTGCAACTCGGTCTTCGCGCCCGGATCGGCGCGCGGGCAGTGCAAGAGCGATGCGGCCCATGGCACAGGTCTCTGCTACACCTGTGGCCCGGCCAGTCCGGGAGGCTCCCAGGCCATTTGTTGTCCCCAGAACGCCGATGGCACCTGCACCAGCTACAGTAGCGCCACCTGCTGTGGGAGCGGGCAAACCTGCACGAATGGCACCTGCGTCGCAACCTGCTCTGGGGTCATCCTCAGCAATGGCACGTGTGCCCAGCCCTGTAGTCCGAACGGAACTTGCAGCTGCACAGGATGTGGTGAAGACTTAGAGACTCTGAACAATTATTGCACGGATTCCGGAGGATCTCAAACACCATGTACCAGCGACAGCGATTGTGTGAAGGGGGAGTTTTGCTTGGTGAACGCGCCTGAGTTCGTCTGTGTGACAGCGGTCGTATGCACGGGCTGACGGGCTGCCAGCGGTGCTCGGGGCGCAGGCAATGCACTGCGCGACTTCCTGCTTGAGATGTGACAGCCAGAGGCTCGGCTGTGTCTCCATGACCTGTTCAGGAGGAGAAGTTCTGATGAGTATCGTCCTGTTGCTCGCACGTGTGGGCCTTTCACTGATCTTTCTCATCGCGGGCCTGGCCAAGCTGGCCGATCTCGCCGGATCGCGGCAGGCGCTGCGTGACTTCGGGGTACCCGCAGCTCTCGCCACTCCCTTTGGTGTGCTGCTGCCAGTGGCAGAACTGGCGGTCGCCGTGGCCCTGCTCCCCTCGTTTTCCGCCTGGTTTGGAGCGGTGGGGGCACTTGTGCTCTTGCTGCTGTTTGTGGCAGGCATCGGCTTCAACCTGGCACGTGGGCGGCACCCTGACTGCCACTGTTTCGGCCAGGTACACTCCGCTCCCGCTGGTTGGTCTACCCTCATCCGTAACCTGGTGCTGGCCGCCCTGGCAGGCGTGGTCGTCATCTTTGGACGCGCCAACGCCGGGCTCGATCCTTTGAGCTGGTTTGGCACGTGGGCGCCCCAGAGCCGCATCGAGGTCATCGGGGGCGTGGTCGTGCTGGTGGCACTGGTGGGAGAAGGCTGGCTGCTGTGGCATGTCCTGCGCCAACAAGGACGGCTGCTGCTGCGGCTGGAGGCCACCGAGGCTCGTCTGGCTTCGGCGGGACTTGCACCTCCGGCGGGAAGCGCGCCGTTCGTCGGGCTCTCGGTTGGCACCCCGGCTCCCAGCTTCAGTCTGGCCAGTGTACAGGGAGGGACGCGCACGCTGATCTCCCTGCTCGAGGCTGGCAAACCGGTGCTGTTGCTCTTTGCGAACCCCGACTGCGGGCCGTGCGCGGCGCTCTTCCCAGAAGTGGGCCGCTGGCAGCGCGACTACGCGGAGAAACTGACCCTGGCCGCCATCAGCCGTGGCAGCCGAGAGAGCAACCAGAGCAAAGTGCAGACACTGGGGATCGGTGTCGTGCTGCTGCAACAGGATATCGAAGTGCAGGGTATCTACCAGGTGTCTGGCACCCCTAGCGCTGTGCTGGTGCGTCCCGATGGAACCATCGGCAGCCCGGTAGCGCAGGGAGCCGACGCCATTCGCCGGTTGGTCGCCGGGGCGGTGGGCTTGCCGGTGTTGCGCTCCGTCCCGACGGCGGCGGCTCCGACTCAGGGGAACGGCCATGGAACTCAGGCGAGGCCAAGACCACCTGTCCCCGCCATTGGCGAGCTTGCTCCGGACTTCAGCCTGCCGGATCTGGATGGCAACGTGGTTCACCTCTCCGACTTGCGGGGCAGTTCCACGCTGCTCGTCTTCTGGAGACCAGGATGCAGTTTTTGCCAGCGGATGCTTCCCGACCTCAAAGCCTGGGAGGCTCAGGCACCTTCGGGAGCACCTCAGTTGCTCGTGGTCTCAAGTGAGAGCGTAGAAAGCAACCAGGCAATGGAGTTGCGTTCGCGCGTTGTCCTGGACCAGGCAGGCATGAGTGTGGGGAGCCAGTTTGGGGCCACCGGCACGCCCATGGCCATCCTGGTGGATGCCGATGGCAAGATTGCGAGCGCGCTGGCAGCAGGAGCGCCAGAGGTCCTGGCTCTGGCTGGCCATAGGCAGGACACGGGTACCCCCGTCTGAGTGGAGCCTCCGCTCCAGTGGGTGATTCCGCTGAGGTTCTTTTTGAGAGGGAGCTCATCGCGAAGAGCGAGCGATGGACCTGTGTGTAGAAAGCACTTCTCGCCTGACGAGGTGCGACTGTTTGACACAATGGAGGATGCCTCATGTCTGTCGAGACCAACAAGGAAACCGTCCGACGTTTCATGGAAGAAGTGGTCAACCAGCACCAGTTACAGGTCGCCCAGGCGCTGGCAACCCCAGACTATCTAAACCGCGATCCTACTGGGAAAGCTCCGTCAGAGGCGGCACAGAATATCACCGGCTATCGCGCGGCGTTCCCCGATTTGCACTATACGATCACGCAGCTGCTGGGCGAGGGGGATCTCGTGGCGGTACAGTGGACGGCGACCGGAACGCACCAGCAGCCCATTACCCACCTGACCGAGGAATTCGCGCTGCCTCCCACCGACAAACGCGTGAGCGTGACGGGGTTCTCCCTCGTGCGTTTCTCTGGCGACAAGATCGCGGAAATCTGGAATCACTGGGATACCCATCATCTGCTGGGGCAACTCAGCGGCGCATAGGCACGTATGAGCAGCACGATCCCATCCACACCTGCCACGAAGACGCTGGCCCAGACCTCCGTGCTGGTGGCTTTCCTGTCGGCACTGGGGGCTATCAATTTCGCGGATCGGGCCGTGATCGGACTGGCGGGGCCGACGATCATCGCGGAAATGCACCTGTCAGCAGCCGAGTGGGGCCTCGTCGGCTCCAGCTTCTTTCTGCTCTTTTCCCTCTCCTCTCTGGTCATGACGGCCTGGTCGGATTGGGTGGGAACCAGAAAGGTCCTGGCTGGGCTGGCGGTCGTCTGGTCGCTGGTCCAGCTCGCAGTTCTGGTGATTACCAGCTTTCTCCCCCTGGTCCTCTCACGCATCGTGTTAGGAGCAGGCGAAGGCCCGTATTATGGCACCTCGACCAACGCCGCGTCCAGGCAGATCGTGCCGGCACAGCGAGGATTTGTGTTCGCGCTGATTACGCTGGGTCCAGCCCTGGGCCCGGCTCTGCTCTCGCCACTGCTGGCACTCTTGCTCGTCACCTTCAGCTGGCGAGCCACCTTTGCCCTGCTCGGGGTGATCGGAATCGTCTGGGCCTTGGCCTGGCTGCTGGTGACACGCGAACGCCAGAAAGACGGCACCGTGCAGCAACACATCCCCTGGAAGACGCTCATCTCGTTGCTCTGGAGACCAGCCGTGCTCTTTCCCATCCTGGCGAGCTTCGCGAGCTACTGGTACGTCGCCCTCCTCATCTCCTGGGTTCCTGTTTACTATGTGCAGGTCTGGCACTTGCGGCAAAGCAGTGCGCTGTATGTGCTGGCGATTGGCCTGCCGTGGCTGATGGCCGGGCTCATGCAAGTCGGGATCGGTTTGCTCTCCGATCGCCTCTTCAAGCGGGGAGGAAGTCGCCTGCGGGTGTCTGTCCTCTCGATCACGCTGCTGATCGGAGCACTGTTGCTGACCGGAACCGCGCTGGTTCCCTCACTCCTGCTCGCCATCCTCTGCCTCTCGCTCACTCCTCTGGGAGCAGCGTTTCCCCTCACCGTCACCTTGCTGGCCGATGTGACTCCCACCAGCTTTCAAGGGACGTTTCTCGGACTGGGCGTCGCCATCGCCTCACTCGCCGGGCTGATCGCCCCGGCGGTCACCGGCCTGCTGATCCAACATGCCACTTCTTCCAGCATCGGATTCCAGCTCGCCTATCTCGTGGCAGCGTGTTTCATTGCCTGCGGTAGCGGCCTCTTGTGGGCCTTCGTCCGGCCACACTAATCAGCACCTCTCTTCCTTCCTCGTCTGGGCTGCTTTGTGGTCGCACCAGATCGGCCTCAAACGCGCGAAGCTGGCGGAGAGTGCAAGGGAGTGTATTCGCCGTTCCATCGTGGAGGGAAGTGTATGGAGCAGCGCGTCGAACCCGACGCGCTGCTCGTTTTCTCGGCACAGGGCCAGAAAAACAGGAGGTGCCTCTCTGAAACGCATCCGTGTGTCGCAACAAACGAACGGTTGTGAGACGACTCAACTGACACGCCTCCTCGACACCTGCTTCGTAAACTGCGCTCAATCGAACCCAATGACGAGGTTCTTACGTGCGGTCTCTACCACTTCTTTGGTGACGACCTGGAGCTGGTTGGCCACTAAAATATGCTCCACCTGTCTCATCAGACGATCAAGTAAACGGATGTTCCCTCTCGTGATACGCAGAATCGCCGTCACTGCCTCCTTGTCGGTAAAATCATCGGAATACCCCTTGACTCGGTGGCTCCAGCGCTTCTCCAGAAAATCACGCGTTTCCTCTTCAGGCATCGGTTCCATTTGGTGCGCAAATCCGATTCGCGAATACAGTTGGGGAGCGCGTGCCAAACGCTTATCTAAACCGGGCATGCCCAGCAAGACTAAGCCAAACTTGCCTCGATCCGCCAGGTCTCGGATTTGCTCCAGCCCCGCATCCTTGAGGCGGTTGGCTTCATCGACAATCAACAGCTCGATGAGAGGCGTATAGCGGCGCGTGACCAGAAACTCTTCTTTGCCCTGGTGGTGCTGATTGGCAGCCTCGACCAGGTACGAAAACGCCGCAAACAAGGTCAGCACCTCTTTTTCGATGCGTCCGGGCGAAGCCGAAACTGGAGGGGTATAGAACACCGTTCGACACTCCAGGATGGAAGCTTCCAAGGAGGCGGGAGCGAAGGTCAACGGTCTGTAGGGATACAGACCATCCACGGCACTGCGCCCACTGAAAGTAATCAAGGGTTCCGGTAAAAATGGTTCCAGCGAGGCCCAGTGGGCGTAATATCTGGCAGCCTCCGTTTTTCCGGTCCCGGGAGGTCCATACTCAGCCCGATAAAACGAGACTGTCGGCAGGCATCGCACATCTCGGCGAACAAACGATAGCTTTTCGTCACCACAAAGGTCCCAGGCTCTTGCCCGTTCTGCTCATTCATTGATATACCTCTTCAGTCGCGGTCGTTCCACCGCTGTCGCGGACTCGCGAGTCTCTGTTTTCGGTGGAAAGGTCTCGTCTTGATGTACGGCGAGAAACTGCTCAACGATGGCGGCGCGGCTGGAAAGTCCCGCGCGAACCTGTTTGCGACGCTCGACGCGAGCCTTTTCAATCTCCTTTAAACTGATCGTGTGTCCAGCGAGTTCCTGGCAGATGGCTCGACAAACATAGCTGTCCTGATGGTAGACGCGGATTTCTGCCAGATCTGCCGGGTCGTAGCGGATGAGCACCTCTTCTTTGACATAGCCAGCCAGGGTCGGCTCGATATAGCGGTAGCCCTGAAAACGAATGCCATCTTGTTGCACCCGACGGGTCTTGGCCACGGTGAGCAGCAAGAGGTCCAGACGCTCCGGCGAGTGCGGCAGGCGAGGCAAGAACCCCCCAGCCTCCCAGCGCTCGGCTGGCGCGCATTTGGTTTCGCTGTGGATCCGGGTGTGATACTCCTCCAGCAACCAGGTCCGAAAGCGCTGCTCAAAGGCGGCTAAGGTCAATTTGGCCTCTGCTCCTTTGTAGCCCTCTGGAGCATACCCAGGAAGATCCTGGAGCAACAATTCGTTCACGCTGCGGAAGAAGCGCTCCACCTTGCCTCGACCACGAGGAACTTTGACTTGCGAGAAGATCAACTCCATGGGCAGATCAGCCGCGAACTGTTCCAGGTGTTTGCTGGTGAAGTCGCTGCCATGGTCGGTGTAGAAGACGGTGGGGATGCCACAGACATGCCAACGAGGATCATCTTTGTGCCAAATGGCGGTTCGCAATGTTAAAGCGGTCGTCAGCGCTGTCGCTTCCTGGAAGCTGATCCGATAGCCTGCAATGGCTCGACTGTAATCATCTTCAATCACCGTGAGCCAGGGCCTGGCGGGCTTGCCTGCTTCATCCAGGAGCAGCACATCCAGGGGCGTATGATCCGCTTGCCAGATGGCGTTGGCGTGGGTAGCCTCTCGCCGGTACAGCAGATCAAATTCCTCGCGGTAAGCCGCCGCTCCCTGATGGGCCAGCGTGACAAGGGCAGGATCAAGGTTCTTGATACGAAGACGTACCCACTCATAACTGGGTGGTTTCCATCCCTGTTCTTTGGCAATCTCAACGACCTGGCGATAAATCGCAGCTGCTGAACGGGGAGGCGTCTGCAAAGCCAGTCCTTCGAGGAGAGTGATTGCTTGCTCTGGCATCTTGCGAGATTTGCCTTTGTCCGAGCGTCTGGCATTGGCGAGTCCAGCCAGTCCCTTTTCTCGATAGCGCTTGATCCAGAGTTGGACCGTACTGGGAGGAAGGTGATGGATACGTGCAATCTGCGCTTGAGAGACATGCTTCTCTAAAGCCGGACGAATGATTTCCAGACGTTCAAGCGCTTGTGTTCTTTGGGCCTCGGAAAGAGCCGTGAGCGGTAATGCTGCTTGCGTCATGATCCGTTCCCTCCCTCATTGAAGGAGCTACCTACACCATCTTCCCCAAGTATACCTCATCACCAGAATAATTGTACAGATTCCACCAGTTTAATTTTTGGATTTACACCACGGCTACTCTGGTTTGCCCAACGTGTGGCATTCAACAGCGTGTAGATATGCCATTAAATGCATGCCAGCAGCAGTATGTATGTGTGCAATGTGCTGCGATCCTGAAGCCGAAAGCGGGAGATTGCTGTGTGTTTTGCTCCTATGCTGATACGGTGTGTCCTCCGAAACAGGTAGAAATCAGGGGAGCTTAATAACAGTAACCACATGAATTGTTGTACATAACAGCTTTTACCTGTTTATGGAACAACCCTGGCCGGCGCAGCAGGTGCATCGTGGTTGATAATCGATAATGTGGCCTCGCCGGTCAAGCTCAAAGTGGCAACAATCCAGCAACATGTTCTTGACCTTTTCCCTGGCGCGCTGCACGCGCGATTTCGCGCCTGAGAACGAAATGCCCAGTTGCTCGCTCAGTTCCTTCTGGCTCATGCCCTCGAACTCGGTCAAGAAAAGAGCCTGGCGATAGTTGCCGGGCAGGCTCTCGACCATGCCACGCACGCAGGGCACCAATTCGGCCACTACGTCGTCGAACGGGTCATCCGGCAGGTACGGCATCTCCTGTGGCAAT
The DNA here is from genome assembly GCA_963731975.1 of uncultured Chloroflexia bacterium. Taxonomy (GTDB): domain Bacteria; phylum Chloroflexota; class Ktedonobacteria; order Ktedonobacterales; family Ktedonobacteraceae; genus CAVSXS01. The sequence continues at coordinate 2,395,425 of CAVSXS010000001.1, forward strand.
GCGTCGACCTGTCGCGCCCGGTAGTAGTCGTAGATGGCGTTGCGCGTGATCTGATACACCCAGGCAGGCAGATTCTCCCGCTCGTGCAGCGTATCGATGTGCGTGTGAATCTTCAGGAAGACATCCTGCAAGATGTCTTCGGCGCTGTATTCATCAGGCACGCGCCCGCGTATAAATTGTTTGAGACCCGCATTGAACTCATGCCAGATGGCCTCGGTTGTGGCAATCATCTTACATCCCTCGTCATTGTTTCCACGCCAGTTCCTTCTCAGTGTACCACCTATCCCTCATATATAGACGGGAATCTGCCCCAAAAGACGCGGACACCATCATGATATTTAACAGGATACAGGCACCTTGTATTGTGATGTTTTCTCGTGTATAATTACATCAATATCATTTGATGCAAATTACTTTGGAGGATTATATGGAACAGACGAACGAAGCTGTTCAATCACCGGCATTCCTCAAGCTACTGGCGCACGACCTGCGCTGGAAAATACTGGCGACACTGGCGCGCGGGGATTATCACGTTCAGGAGCTTGTTCGTCTCATCGGAGAGCCGCAGAACCTGGTTTCCTACCACCTGCGCAGGCTGCGCGAAGCAGATGTGCTCAGCGAGCGCCGCAGTTCAGCCGACAGGCGCGATGTTTACTACAGCCTGGACCTCGACAATTTTCACAGCAGCTATGCATCTGCTGCTCGTGCGTTGCATCCTGCCCTGAGCTACGCTATTGAGACTCACCCAGCGCTAGACTATGCCACGGAGACTCAGCCAGCGCAGGCGCTTACGCAGGTGAGCAAACCGCTTCGCGTGCTGTACCTTTGCACGCATAATGCCGCGCGCTCGCAGATGGCCGAGGCGCTCACACGGCATCTCAGTAATGGGCAGATCGAGGCATATAGCGCGGGGAGCCACCCCACCGAGGTTCACCCTTACGCAGTTCAAGTGATGGCAACAATCGGCATCGATATCAGACACCAGCGATCGAAGCACTTCGACGAATTTCTTGGGCAGTCGTTTGATCGCGTCATCACGGTTTGTGATCGCGTGCGCGAGGCGTGTCCCACGTTTCCGGGCGACCCGGAGCGTATACACTGGAGCATCGCTGACCCGGTTGAGGTCGAAGGTTCGGAGCAGGAACGTTACCGCGCTTTCGAGCAAGCGTCGTTGCAACTCACGAACCGCATTCGATTTTTGATGATACTGCTCGCGCGTGAGAAAGGTGGAAAGGCATGAAACGAAGAGTACTCTTCATTTGCACGCATAATTCGGCGCGTTCGCAGATGGCTGAGGGGCTGCTGCGACATCTGGCGGGGGAGCGCTTCGAGGTATTCAGCGCGGGGACAGAGGCAACGCTGGTGCGGCCACTGGCGATTCAGGTGATGGCCGAACTGGGCATCGATATCACAGGCCAGTTCTCGAAGACGCTGCAACGCTACCTCGACCAGCCCTTTGACGAGGTGATTACCGTATGCGATACCGCTGCCGAGACCTGCCCGGTCTTCCCAGGCGCGGCGCACCGGCGACACTGGTCATTCGCAGACCCTTCGAAGGCAACCGGCAGCGAGGAAGCGCAACTCGCGCTCTACCGCCAGGTACGCGACCAGATACGCGCCAGGATCGAAGAAGAATTGTTGTAGTCAGTTGAGCGGTGTGGAAACCAGGGTTTCCACACCGCTCAACTGACTAGAGGATAGCCTAGTGAATGGCGATCATCTGCACGTCGAAGATGAGCGTGGCGTTGGGCGGAATCTTTGGCGCATTGCCCTGCGCGCCATATCCAAGCGAGCCTGGGATGATGAGGCGGCGAATGCCACCTTGCTTCATGCCCACGAGACCCTCATCCCAGCCTTTGATGACCTGCCCCTGACCAAGCTGGAAACTGAAGGGGCTGCCACTGCGATCATACGAGCTATCGAATTTCGAGCCGTTGCTCTGTAGCCAGCCTGTATATTCGACCGAGACGTTACTGGTCGCCTGTGCCGCGGGACCACAGCCTACCTTAATGTCGATGTACTCCAGGCCATCAGCCTGTTTGACCGGCGTGCCTGTCTCGGCTGGTGGTTTGACCGGTCCAGCGGTCGCGGTCGGCGGCAGGTTCAACTTCGATAGGCAGGCATTCATAGCGGCAGCGGTCGCCGTGGCATTATGATGAGCAAGTGCATTAGCGGTTGCTGTTGCGCTGGCCTGCTGTTGGGCCGTCTGATTCGCCTGGTAACGTTGATACTCCAGGATGCCGAAGACGGAAAGCCCGATAATCGCCACGGCGGCTATCGAACTGGTCCAGATGCGCTGCCTGCGGCGGCGGCGCTCCAGGCGTTGAATGCGGTCCTGCTGGCGCTGTCCCGGCCTGTGCAGGCGCTGTGGTGCCTTCGTATCCGGCCCCTTCTTCCCATTCACAGTTTGTGTCATAAATATGACTCCCCTACAAAAATGACTACATGGTATGCCCTCTCATGAATTGCACACAGAGAGTACCATTACTACGGCTTTCTGACAAGTAGTCAGAACAATTTGACCTTCTCCCCATTGACCCATACCCCGGAAATAACCTCGGAGGATGCGCCGAAGAAGATGACATCAAGCAGGTCATCCGCGTTCCAGCCAGCCAGCATGGGGTGGTTCAGATCGACCTCGACGAAGTCGGCGAACAGACCGGGTGAGATGCTGCCTGTTGCAATACAAAGCGCGTCAGCGCCGAGGCGCGTGCCGAAGTCGAGTAGTAGAGGGCCGGGCGAGGCCATTTCGCCGGTCACCAGCACGCGGCGGCGCTGGTAGTGCATACGCGCCGTATATTCGGCCCAGCGCAGTTCTTCTATGGGATCGAGGCGCGTGTTGCTGTCGGAGCCGATGGCGAGCGGGACGCGCGCTGCCAGCAGTTCCGCGTAAGGCGCGATGCCGTCGCCCAGGTCGCCCTCGGTGGTAGGGCAGACGCAGACGGTGCAGCCGTAGCGCGCCAGCAGGGCAATTTCCTTCGCGCCTGCATGAGTAGCATGAATGACGGTAGTCAGCGTCCCCAGCGCGCCGAAACGTTCAAGCAGCTCTATGGGCGTGCAGCCATAGGCAGCGCGGCACTGCTCGATCTCGCCGACTTGCTCGTCGGCATGGACATGTAGCGGGATATGCTGTGTGTAGCTGTATTCAGCGATGGAGCGAAACCAGGATTCGGGAACTGCGCGCACCGAGTGAGGCGCAACCCCTATCAAAGCACCAGCCTGGCGCAGGCTCTCGACGCGCGCGAGAAATGCATCGACTGAGGGGTCGCAGAAGCGGAGCTGCTCCGGTAGTGGTGGCGCGTTGAAGCCACTCTGTGCATAAGCCGTCATGAGCAGGACGACACGTATTCCGGCATCTCGCCCCGCATCCAGCACGGCCAGCGACATTTCATTGGGGTCTGGATACGGTCGCCCATCCGGCTGGTAATGTACGTAGTGAAATTCGCCGACTGTGGTGAAACCGGCCGCGAGCATTTCTCGATAGGCAATGTAAGCACGCGCGTACAGGAGTTCAGGGGTGAGTTGCTGCGCCTCGCGGTACATGGCCTGCCGCCACGTCCAGAATGTATCGTGCGGCGAAAGAGGGCGATGCGTGTGGCCGCGCAGGGCGCGCTGGAATACGTGGCTGTGGGAGTTGACAAAGCCAGGCAGCAGAGCCACGCCAGGCAGCCTCGTATGCTCTGTGGGGTCAACCGGCAGCGTCTCCATATCCTCGCCGGGCGTAACAGCAGCGATTCGCCCTTCATCATCGATGGTGACGACCATGCCAGCTTGCAAGCCTTCGGGCGTGTACACATAATCTGGTGCAAGATATTTTGTCAAAGGGAACACGCTCCTTCCTGCGAGAGAACATAGTTTACAGCGGCCCCGCGTCGCCGATCAGGTGGAAACCTGCCCAGAAGTAGGGATGGACGCGATACGGGCGAACGGAGGTACGGGCACGCGCCAGGAATGCGCGTTGTGCCCCGGCCAGGGCCGCAGCTTTCGGAAAGTTGCTGAGGAGAGCCTGGTAGAACATCTCCATGAGTTCCGCGCTGCTGGCATCATCGACCTTCCACAGCGTGGGCAGCAGCGAGGCTGCGCCGGCGTAGAGGAAGCCGCGCCCCAGCCCGATCACCTCATCGACGCCGCCGACCACGGCGCGCCCCGTCTCGCACGCGCTCAACGTCACCAGGGAACACGATGACAGGTCGAGATTGAAGACCTCGATGGTGCTCAAGCGGCGGTCGGCCAGCTTGATATGCGAGAAGTTCGGCGCGTCCAGGCGGAACATGCCATGCGCGGCGATATGCACCACTGGCGAGCTTGCCCCCGCCTCGTGCAGCAGCGTGGTCGTGGCGGCCTCGTTGATGGCACAGGATGCATGTAGTAGCCCGGCGATGGCTTCGGCCTCCTGCCTGGCGAATGCAAGGCGCCCATTATCCGACAGGCCCATTACCAGCGAGGTACTCAGCGGGATTTGCCTGGACTTGACGCGCTTTCCACGCTGGCGGCACAGGTCATACAACGCGGCAGATGGCAGGTAAGAGACATTGATGCGTTCGATGGCGAACTGCACGCCATCGAAGAGGCAGTGAAACGGGAGATAATGCAGCATTCCATAGGGAACAATGGTCAGGTGAGTACAATCGTGCAGCGCAGCCTCGACCGGCTTGAGCAGGAGATTGTAGAGGCGTTGCAGCAGGCCCAGGCTATTTTCCTGCAAGCCCGCAAAGGCCAGCGTGCGGTCCTGCGCGCCGCTGGCCTGAGCGGCCAGGTCGAGGTTGACGCGCCAGAGCGAGAGCAAGCGCTCCAGCTTTGGTACAGCATCAGCGATCACCTGCACATTGACGCCGTAGCGCGTGATCTGGAAGATATAGAGGTCGCGCTCAGTCAGGTAATATTCGAGCATCAGCGTCGAACGCTCGATTTTCTGCCAGAGTGTGGTGACGATGCTGTCCGTCCAGTGCGAGCGAGAGCGCGAGGCAAGGTCCCCAGCCAGGCGTAATTGCATCTGCTCAAGCAATTGCTCGATGCCGCGCTCGCGGTTGCGCATCTCCTGTCGCGCCTTGCCTGGTGGAATGGCTCGAATGCGAAGGAGCGTCGTATCGCCAAAACCGGCTTCGTTCTCCGATTCGTAGACAATCGAGCTATACCATGCCTGCTCTTCGCGCAGCCGAGTCAAGTCTTCCAGAATGGCCTCGCTGGCTTTGTCGGCGGCTCGCAGGCGGATATCGATGTTGTTGCGCAGATAATCTCCCAGCACGCGCGACTTGGCCTTCTCGACGTAGACCAGCGCCTGCTCGACGTTCTGTCGCTTGAGCGCGAGAATCATGGCGTGCTGGTAGATGCTGCCCTTGTCTTCGAGGAAATTGCTGCGCTCGTCCAGCACCAGGCGGCTCTGCACATCGTCAATGCCCTTGATGGCGCGATCGTAGTAATTCGTCGCCGCCTCCAGGTCTGCGTGATGTTCGGCAATCTGTCCGAGCAGATAATCGCAGCGATACGTCAATTCGAGCAAGCCCTGTCCCTGGGCGATATCAAGCGCCTGGTGACAGAGTTCCTCGGCGGTGGTCGTGTCACCCCGGTTCGCAAGGATGCGCGCTTGCAGGAGCGCAGCCCTGGCGAGGTGTGGCAGCGCCTCCTGCTCCGCGAAGGCATCGGCGGCGGTGCGCGCCTCGCGCAGACTGGCGTCCAGCAGGCCATCCAGGAAGCAGAGTTCGGCCTGTTGCAGCCGCACCAGCGAAGCTAATGCCACGAAACCGATCTCCTCCAGAATAACCCTCGCCTCGCGCAGCCTGGCCTCGGCGTCGCGCAGATCGCCCTTGAGCATGGCAGCCTCGGCCTGGTACATGAGCGTATGTGCCAGGCTGTTGCGATGCCCCTGCGACTTGCGGAAATACGCGGCGGTTTCTTCGGCCAGCTCGTAGGCTTCTTGAGCGCGGTTCAGCCGCAGCAGGCTCTCACATATTTGCTGCGCCACCTCCGCTGCCTGGAAATCCATCGTATGGTCGCGAAACGTCTCACGGCTGCGGCTGTACAGGAGCAACGCTTTGCTGTAGTGGCCTTGCGCCGCGCTGATCTGGGCAATGTTCAATTCTTCGCGCGCGACCGAGATTTCCTGGCCTGGATGCGCTGCAAAAATGGAGCGTGCCTGCTCGTGCAAGGCGACTGCCTCACGGAACCTGCCAAGCGCGGCGAGGGCAAGCGCCTTGTTGCCGCGCGCACGAGCCAGGTGCAGGTCAACCCCTTCACCTTCGTGCAGGTAGGTTTCTATGGCGCGATCATACAGGTGCAGCGCTTGCTCGTACTGCCCCAACTCGAAGTGAATGATAGCAGCGTTCACGTCGATCTGCCCGGCCCGGCGGAACTTGTTGTAACGCACGAAGACCTCGCGCGCCGCGGCGGCATCACGCAGCGCTTCGTCGGTGCGGCTCAATTGCAGGCAGGCGCTCACACGCCCGATGCGCGTGCGCGCCCAGCCCACCTCGTCGCCAATCGAGAGGAACGCTTCACCTGCGGAATCGAGGAAGTCGATGGCCTCCGCGTCACGATCCATGCGGCGCAGCGAGTCGCCGCGTACCATCAATCCCAGCGCGCGTGCGTAACGGCTGCGCGACAATTCTCCGATGGAGAGCAAATGACCCGCAAGCGTATAGGAGAGAGCGGTTTCTTTCGGCCAGCGCCGGTCCGCCTCGCGCTTGACAAGCTCCATCAGTAGCGCCAGGTCCTCTCGCTTCAGAGTGGGAAGCTGTTTTTGCAGCAGCGCGTAGCCGCTCTGTTCATCCAGGTCGAGCAGGGCCGTTACAATGTTTTGCGGTGTCATACGTTTATGGCTTCCAGGGCTTTAGTAGCACTATGGCATCCTGATCTTAATTACGTCTTCCCCACGTGAGCAATCACAATAGTAGAGTGTATTGTAGCACGTCATAACAATAAACATATTTCATCGACCAGTCTCTCCGACTAGCGAAGAAACGAAAAGAGAGATGGAACTGTCCCCATCTCTCTTCATTTTGATACACAATGAGTTACTCTGATATGCGTTGTCCGTTATACAGGATGGTAGTTCTCAACGAGAGCTACTCCTGTGCATCTACGGGAAGCTGTTCTATCACAATCGTACTTTCTGGAAGCTGCAATTCCAGCGTGTAGGTGGCCGGAGCTATCGATGAAAAGACGAAGTTCCCCAGTTCATCAATCTGCTGCGTGTAGCTGGCGTCGGCAGATGAGACAAGCTGAACCTGCACGCCCTGGAGCGCCTCGAGGGAGGCTCCTTTGCGAGTCACGAAACCGATCATCTGTACGGCATCGTTGCGGCTGGAACCTCGCTCGATCTGGATAGAGATGCTGAACTCCTCAGCCGTATAGCGGCGAGGCCAGGCCGATGCAGCAACGTTACGCTGATAAGCCAGGCGCGGCTGCGGCGGTACCAGCATGGCAGCAATGCGGCGCACCTGTTCGCCGGAGCGCTCACGCAGGTCTTCCAGAATACCGCGCACGGCCTGTTGCGTAGTGCGATGATTATTTTGAGAGGAGGTTTGAGCGGCGGCGCGCTCGACCAACATAGGATCGGCTGCCAGGAATTCGGTGAGCGTCGCCACCTCGGCGGCACACAGCACGCATTGGTCCAGATGCTTCTGCACGGCGGTCGTAAGCTCGTTGCTCAGCATATTCAGGTGATATTCACCAAGTATTTGATTAGGCGGGCAATCCCACCGGTAAAATTTTTGCATAAGCGATTGTTCCAATTGACGATACTCTGCTAACTGTGTTGAACAGCGCAGGCATTGGGCGAGATGTTGTTGCACAATCGGCCTGGCATACTCCCCTGACAGGTACGCGAGCAGTTCTTCATCGCCAATGATGCCTGGTTGACTACACTCCATGAGCTTTTTCCTTCAAGCGACGGATGCTTTTTTTGCTCTTCTTCTGAATAAACGAACATCCATGCTATTTTTGTGTTCGCACATTTTCACCGGCACGTGAGTCACTTAGAAATGTCCATGCTTAAATAACGACTGGAGACGCCGGTTGCGTCGCAGGCGCTCCAGCACATTGCGCTTAATACGGTAGACATCCTCGACCGTTGGGAAGAGGCGGTTATGCTGGCTGCTGATCTCGCTGGGTTTCATGCCCTGCACGTAGGCCAGGTAGATCAGTACGCGCTCCTCTTCTCCATTCAGTTCTTCTTGAATGACCTGCCATAACCCTTGCGCGGAGATGTTCGAGACGACATCATCGGCGGGGTCATCAGAGGCGGGTTCGTGATCGATCAGCTCCAGCGTCTCCTCGTACTGACGAGCCTGGCGCGAGCGCACTTCGTCAGCAATCACGCTGTGAACGCACATTTTGAGGTATTTCAGGACAGCCGCCAGTGAATCGAAATTATCCATCTTGGCAGGGGTGAGCGCCTGAGAGAATTTGGCAAAGGCGGCATTGACGAGCGGCGCGCTGCCATCCTGTCCGAGCAGCGTGGTCGCGCTCTGGTGCTGGTTGACCCAGGTCAAGCACAAGCGGGGCATATTGCTGGTAGATGCAGGCCCATGCATCATCGCTGCGCCTGGTGATGGCGCGTCGAAATAGCTCAAGGCAATAGCGATCGTTCGATACACTTTGCTTGAGAAACTTATTGGTTTCCTCGGAGCAGCAACGCGCAAGTTCGTTGACGGAAAGCGACTCGACCTGTGGAACACCATTTTCCTGCCTTCCCTGCCCATTTACTCCGGCCCCGGTCACGCCAGGAAGGTGAGGTAATTTCTGCGAGTCCATCGACATGTAGGCTATCCACTTCCAAGTAACTAAGCAATTCTCGACGCTTAGGAAGTATATCACGCTAAAATTTAACACACAAGCAAAGCTTGACAAGTGGCGTATTCGACATGCGGCGCTCGCCATTCATAAAGTCGCTGTATTATCGCATGATTCCAGCCTATAGAACAGGAAAAACCCAAAAGTACTGATATGTCCCGGATACGAAATGTAGTGGCACCCCTGGCGAGATGGCACCCGCGAGGGGTGCCACTACATTTCCGTTGAAGATTGCAGTATGATGCGGGCCACCTGTATAGGGGCCTGCACCTGCGGCATATGTCCTACGTGTGGCAGGTAGATCAGCTTGGAACCGGCGATACCCACGTGCAGATCACGCGCGCATACGAGAGGCAAAAGTTTGTCTTGTTCGCCCCAGATGATGGTCGTCGGAGAGCGTACCTGGTCCATCACGCCATCCAATTCTTCAGCCGCATCGTAGTTGCGAAGAAAGCCGGCATAGGCGGGCGCCTGCGAGTTTCGCACGACGGCATCAAGGATGAAGCCAGGAATAGGGAGCGTGAATCCCCACGTCTGCGCCATAACGTGTCGCGCTGCTTCGCGGCTTGTACCGCCAGGAAGTCGCGTCGGCCCGAGCCGCAGCCCCGCGCTATTTAGCAGGTACAGGCGCTCGACTCGTTCGGGATGCAGAAGCGCGTAGCGCGTGGCGATCCAGCCGCCGAGCGAGTTGCCCACGAGCGTGACGCATGGGTAGCCGAGGGCATCGAGGAAACGCTCAAGGTAGAGTACATGCGTCGCCACGCTGGTGCCTTCGGGCGCAAGCGGTGTTTTGCCGAAACCGGGCATATCTGGAGCATACACGAGAAATTCTCTGCTCAGCAAGGGCATCAGCCCGGCCCACACCTCCGCCGAGTTGCCCAGGCCATGAATGAGGATGATCGGCGTGCCACGTCGCCCGGCGCAATAGTAGCGCATCGCCACGCCTCCCAGGTTGACGCGCTCCTCGCGGATGCCCACCAGCAGCATACACGCCCGCAGCGCCCCGATCATCGTCTCCCAGGGACGGCGATAGATGCGTGCAGCCAGGGCGGCAAACGCGCCGAGGCAGCGCGGCTAGATAGCATGGAGAGAAATGATATGCGGCGCGTTTTTCGTTGAAGGACATCCTTGACCTCATATCAACGTCTGTAGGGGCGGGAGCGTGGCAGATGCGTGGAGGGACGCTTGCATGCCCTCGTCCCATGTAACAGCGACCTGATCGCGTCATCGATGGGTTACGAGCGCACGCAGCCTCGCTACTATTGCCATGATTATACGGTCTGGGGCGAGTGGCTACTCGCCAGCACTCCCCAACCTGCTCGACCTGGCTTTCAGGTTCAAGACTTACCACCACATCTTTGTTTGACTTCTCCGCATGTCCCCAGATGTAGAAGACGATGGCCAGCAGGAAAATGACGCCCTAAAGCCAAAACTGGGTCACAATATACGTCGTTTGATCGATGCCGAGGGACATACGATAGTGGACGGTATGAGGACGAAGTAACTTCCAATCGCCGCCCATGCAAAGGGGAATATCGTGACAATCCACGCGCCAACCATCCCGCCTGGCACTTGATAAGGTCGGCGCACATTGGGATATTTATAGCGCAGGATCAGGTACGCAGGGAAAATGAACAGGTACGAGAGGGTCGTGGTCGAGATGGTAAAGCCGATCACCACAGCGAAGAGCGACGCGAGGCCCCCTCCGGCAGTAGCAAACTCGGAGATCAAGATTGCTGCTGTCATGGTGATGGTTGCGACAATACCCGACATGGTATTGACGGCAATGGGCGTGCCATATCTGCCGCTGAAGCGCCCTAAGAATTTGGGGGCGGTGCGATCAAGCGCGGAAATGGCGTAGGTGCGGTCCGCGCCAATGATCCACGTTCCGCCGCTGGAAGCCAGCGAAAGTACGTAAGCCAGCGCAATAACCCAGCCCAGCACTTTAGCGACACCGGCAGGAAGTACACACCAACACTCACAAAAGCGCTCAGGAAGCCACCTACACTGGAGAGCTGGCCTTTGGGGAGGGCGAGAATGATGAAGAAGAGGAACGCGGCATAGGCGATGACCGTGACGATACCCGACCGGATGATCGAGCGCGGCACATCACGCTGCGGGTTGTGCATCTCTTCGCCAGCCCCGTTCTGCAGTTCAAAACCGACAAACTGGAAAATGATTACCGGCAGAATAGCACTCACTACCAGGCTAAAGTTGGAAGGAACCAGGTTGGCGGGGTTGAGGTTCGCGCCCTTTGGACTGGCCACTAATAATGAAAGCCATGGCCAGGATCACGAAGATGGACGAGCAGCGCCAGTTTGACATAGGAGCCAAAGACCGAGAGCCGCTTGCCGAATTTGAGGGACATAATGGCGCACCAGGTCGTGCCCCAGATGAAGACCAGCGCAATTGCTAATTCAACAATGGCATCGACGGTAGTACTTCCGCCGAACACATATGTCAAGCTGCCGAACCAGAAGAGCTTGATGGCGGCAATTGCGCCGACTGCCAGAGAACCGCCAACCCAGAGCGGATTGGAGATCCAGTACAACATGGCGCCTATGGCGGCGTAGAAGCGCCCGCCCGCCAATTTGCACCACTCGTACATGCCGCCTTCCTGGGTGAAGGTGCTGCCGATTTCTGCTGTGAGCAGTCCATAGGGCAGAAGAAACGTCACCGCGGCTATGACCATCCAGGTGAGAGCCTGCTCCCCGTTTGCGGAAAATGCGCCAAGTGTGTCGAGGCCAATAAGTGCTGAAAGGGTGTAGAAAATCATGTCGAAGTAGTTAAATTCTTTCTTGAGCTTCTTCTTTTCTTCGAGCATTGCCTGGGATGTGACTTCACGGATACTCGTATCCATTCAGGAAACCTCCTTATACGCCCTGTGACTTGAGAGCGTAATAGTAGTAGTGGTTTAACCAGCCGTAGGGCTTATCACTCGTTCGTCTTCATACATGATGCATGCAGCGATGAGAAAAGTCCAATTGAGAATAAGCGAATGAAGACCGACTGTTTGGGAAGTAAACACCTCCTTTCGTCGCCAGCGAGGAAAATACGATGGATTTTTAGGCACTATTACCTTGTGGCATAGTATACCTAACTTCTCAGCATTATTCAATATGGAAGAGTATGTGGTTATAGTGAAGTTGAGTGTACGATGTGTACGAAACTTTGTTGAGAGGCGTGGCTAGAAGGTGAGCAGCAGACCGACAATGATGCCGAGCAGCCCACCTACAATAACCTGGATGGGGGTATGCCCGATCAGTTCGCGCAGGCGTTTTTCGGCGAAAGGCTTGCCCTGGAAGGCTTCATCGATCATCTGATTGAGGATGCGCGCCTGTATGCTGACAGCACGGCGCACACCAGCAGCATCGTACATGACGATACATGCCAGCACAAAGGTGATGGCGAATGATATCGAGTCGATTCCTGCCAGGCGACCTGTGGCAGTGGCGAGACCGGTGACGAGGGCAGAATGCGAACTGGGCATGCCTCCTGACGAGACCAGGCGGTTGAAACGCAGCTTGCGATAACGGATAAGTTCATAGATGGTCTTTGAAATCTGCGCGATCGCCCAGGCGGCGAATGCCACGACAAGCACGCGATTATCCAGGATGGTCTTCATAGAAATGCTAGCTGCCTCTTCCTCGCTGGCTTATTCAAATGGCTCGGTCTCCGGTTCTCCAGACTCACCGACGCGCAGTTGTTCCACACGCAATTCGGCCTGCTCCAGCAGCGACTGGCAGTGCTGGGCCAGTTTTATGCCCTGCTCATAGTAATCCAACGCGCGTTCAAGGGGCAGGTGCCCGTCTTGCAGCGCCGAGACCGCTGCTTCTAGCTGCGCGAAAGCGTCTTCATACGATAATGTATCCATTGCTGTTTCTCATTCTCCTCTTACTATGATTCTCGTAGGGGTGACCTTCATGGTCGCCCGCCTATTGCTGCTGTGTCGCCACCTGGCACCCTATGCGCGTGTCGTCATCTGGCACCATACGCGGTATGCGAGCGGGTGGCGGGCGACCACGAGGGTCGCCCCTACATTCAAATGACAGCGTCACGAACTGTTGCTTGAATTTGCCCATCTTTAACCTCGATGGAGAGGTCTTCGCCGGGTTGCGCCTGTTGAATGCTGGTGACGACGCGCCCATCGCGGATGCGCCGCACGATAGCATAGCCGCGCTCGACAGTGCGGCGGTGGCTAAGCGAATCCAGGCGCAGCGTCATACCGCGCAGCCGTTCATGGCGCATGGCAAGCATATTCGACATGCGCTCCACCAGCAGGGCCGTGGTATCATCCAGGCGCTGGCTCAGCCGTTCCAATTGCGACTGTGGGCTGAAACGCTTCAGCTCATCGAGCGCTTGATCCAATTCGTCATGCTTTTCGGTGAAGATATCTTCGATGAGAGAAGTGAGCATCTGCTGATATTCAGTTGTGCGGTTAAGCCAATCCTGGATGTCCGGGGCGGCTTCGACTGCAGCGGCGGTCGGCGTGGAGGCGCGACGGTCGGCCACGAAATCGGCGATGGTAACATCGGTTTCGTGACCAACGCCGCTGATGACAGGAATGCGCGAGCGAGAGATGGCACGCGCCACAGCCTCTTCGTTAAAAGCCCACAAATCTTCGATGGAGCCGCCGCCGCGCCCGACGATAATCACATCCGCCTCACCGTGCTCGTTCAACAGGTCAAGCGCGTTGGCGATAGAGAGCGGCGCATCTTCGCCCTGTACGGTGGCCGGAGAGAGCAGCACGCGCGCCAGGGGATAGCGTATGCGCAGTGTTCGCAGCATGTCGCGCAAAGCGGCTCCCTGTGGAGAGGTCACGATCCCGATGACCGAAGGCTGGGAGGGTAGAGCGCGTTTGCGCTGCGGGTCGAACAATCCCTCCGCTTCCAGGCGTGTCTTCAACTGGCCGAAGCGCTGGTACAACGCGCCCTCGCCGAGCGGCTGTACGCTTTCGACGTAGAGCTGGAGCTTTCCATCTCGCTCGTAAAAGGAAATATGGCCGTTGGCGGCAATCGCCATGCCGTCGCGCAGGTCGGGGGCTGATGAGCGCAGGCGCGCCGGTTTAAAGAAGACGCAGGACAACTGTGCCTCGGCATCCTTGAGTGTAAAATAACAATGTCCTGAAGGATAGAGCCGGCAGCCGGACACCTCGCCGCGCACCCATACATCCTGTAAAATATCGTCGCTGTCGAGAACTTCTTTGAGATAGCGTGAAATCTGTGTTACGCTGAACATGGACGGAGCATCGAGAAACAACATACAGCCCCCTTACATACCCTTCGTCCCATCTGAACTGTCGATCGTCATGAGTATCTGTCCGTATTCGACCGGCTGCCCATCCTGTACATGCACCTCGACCACGCGCCCAGCAACGCTTGTCTCGACCTCGTTCAGCACATTCAGAGACTGAATGGTACCAACAAGCTGACCGGCTTTGACGTGGTCTCCCACGGCGACAAGCGCGCCGCCCTTCGGCCTGGCCCAGGCATGGAAGGTCCCAACGAGCGGAGCGGCGACGTTATGGGCAGTATTCTCTAGCGCAGGAGCGGGCGCGTCGCTTGGTGCGGCTGACTTGATAGGTACAGCCATCACTGGTTGGGCGTTAGTTTCGGTGGCCGTCACTTTCCGCATCACCAGGTGAACGCCCTCGGCTGCCTGCTCCAGCTCCAGCTCGGAGACATCGCTCTGGTCCAGCAATTGAACGAGGCGCTGCAATTGCTCGATGCTGATGACGCGAGCAGTCTCTTCGCCCAGTCCACCGTTCATGTCCAGCAGATCATCGAAGCCTGATTCTTCCATATGCTCCCCCTGCGTTACACACGCTCGACATATGCGCCGGAAGTCGTATTGATGCGGATCATATCGCCCGTCGAGATGAACAGCGGCACCTGCACAACCAGCCCGGTTTCCATGGTAGCAGGTTTCGTGCCACCCGTCGCGGTATCGCCCTTGAAGCCCGGCTCGGTGTACTCGACGCGCAGTACGATTTTTTCGGGAGGCTCGACCGAAATCGGCACCTCGTCCAACTGGATCACATCCAACTCCAGGTTATCGATGAGATAGTTCTTCGTGTCGCCAAGCTGCTCGCCGCTCAGGACGACATCATCATAGGTAATGGTGTCCATGAAATGGTACTGGTCGCCATCCTGGTACTGGTATGTCACAGTGCTGCGTTCCAGGTCTACACGCTTGAAGCGATCACCCGCGTCGCAGGTGCGGTCGAACGTCGCGCCGGTGCGCAGGTTGCGCAGCTTCAGGCGCACGATAGCGCCGCCGCGTCCCATCTTTACATGTTGCCAATCTAGCACAGCGCAGGGCTGTCCTTCAAATTCAAAGGTGATGCCTTTTTTCAAATCACCTGTCGAAATCATAGTGTCTCCTATTCTTAAATCACCAGGCGCTTTGGTGACCGGGTCAATACTTCACAGCCGCTCTCGGTCACAAGCACGCAATCTTCGACGCGCGCTCCCGACCATCCGGGGATATACACTCCCGGCTCGATGGTCACGACCGAACCGGCGGGCAGTCGCTCTTCTTTCGGCGCGTGTTTCGAGAGTCGCGGCCCTTCGTGAATCTGCAAGCCGACGCCGTGGCCAGTACCATGCACGTAATACTCGCCAAGTCCCGCCGACTTCAGTGCGTTGCGCGCCAGCGCGTCGGCCTCAATGCCCGTCATACCGGCGTGGATACCGGCTTCACAAACCTGGAGGGCGTTGAGGGCAGCGTCGTAGATTTCCTGCATGCGCGGCTCGGATGGCTGACCCAGGCAGATCGTGCGTGTCATATCGGCGCAGTAGCCCTGGTAGCGCGCGCCCATGTCGATTGTGATCAACTCGCCGCGCTGGATATGTCGCTGACCGGGATGCGCGTGCGGCATGGAGCCGTGCGGGCCGGAGGCGACGATGCTGTCGAACGACGTGCCATCTGCGCCGAGCTCTCCCATGTAGCGCTCGATTTCCCAGGCGATTTCTTTCTCGGTCATGCCCGGCTCGATCCAACGGCACAGGTGCGTGAAGGTCGCATCGGTGATCTCGATAGCACGTTTCAGCAAATCGACCTCGCGCGTCAGTTTCACCAGGCGCGACTGGCTGACGAAACTGTCCGCGAAAGACTGCAAGACGAACGCCTCCTGCGCTCCGGCGTACAGTTCCTCATATTCGGCAACCGTCATGGCGGAAGATTCGAAACCGATACGCTTCCAGCCCTTTTCCTTCGCAATGCTCACGATGGCCGCTGCGTATTCTCGAGCTTCGGGAACGATAATTTCCCATCCTGCGGCTTCCTTCTCGACCGCTTCTTTGTAGAGCGTGCTGGTCAAGGCAAACTGATACTGCTGCCCAACCAGCAGCATTCCCGCGCCCTCTGTATCATCATTCAGCCACCCGCTGAGATATGAACGATTTTGTGGCTGTGTCACCAGAAAAGCATCAAGATGTTGCTCGCTCATCCAGGCGCGCAACGAGATAAGAGCATGTTCCATTGTCATAGAGAAGTGTCCAATCGTCGTGTAGTGATCGCTCTCGATCCATGCAGGTACGTGATTCGGTACGCATCATGATACCATATTTGTGAGAATCTGCACAGTAGCTCTAATACAGCTCTTGATTCGTGATGCCGGTATCCAGCGTTGTCAGCAGATCAATGGAGGATGCGTTGACCGTCGTGAGGGCGGGTTGGGATGTCGCGCCTTCGCGCAGGAACGATTGCGAGCGGTTGTCATAGACCTTGTACTGGTTGCCGAAGGTGAAAACGAACTGATAAATGCGGCCCGTCGAGCGATTGAGCACGAGGATATCATCGCCCGTGGTACAGCTATGAGTAGAGAGACAGGCGGAACGATCGAGGAAGGAACCGATCAGTATCTGCCAGTTCTGGTTCCAGCTTGTAATTGAAAACTGTTTGGCGATTTTGAGAGCCGGGGAAAATGCCACGAAGGTACTCTTTCCGGCAGGCTGATCGTAGAGCATAATACTGAGAGTAGGCAGGCCAAAATGCCCAACATAGAGCACGCGACCAGCTTTGAAGTTGTTGATGCTGACCTGCCGGATCAGCGAGAGATCGGGCGCGAAGGCGAGAATCTGTATGTGACCGCTCCCTGGATCATAGAGTAAAAGCTGGGCGCGACCCGCTCCGGTGAAGTCACCGCTATGCACCTCCCAGTTGCCATCCAGGTTGTAGATGGCTTGATAATGATTTACGAATAGCGCCTTCGTGAAGTCCATGATGCGCGCCTCTCCGGTCTGGCGATCGTAAAGGAACAGGCCATCCTGGTGCGCGTTAACGAAGCGCCCCACGTAGACTTCCCAGGAATCCTGCAACAACGTGTAGGATGCCTGCTGATGCACACCAAAGCTATGCGAAAAGCTGACCAGCATGACATTCGGCAACAGGGTGAGCGTGCGTGGGTCCGAGGGGTCGCCGTTGAGGTCGCCGCCGGGTCCAGGCTTCTGCAACATCACGCCAGGGTCGAAAATACCGGCATAGCTAACGGACGATACGGCAGCATTGGAGTTCGGCGTCCCCGTCGGGCCGGGCGTCGGTGTGTGCATCGGCGTCGGAGTTGGTGTATGTGTCGGAGTTGGCGAAGGCGTTGGACGTGGAGTTGGCGTCGGTGACGGCGTGTGTGTAGGTTTGGGAGTCGGCTTCGGCGTAGGTTTGGACGTGGCGCGAGGCGATGGAATCGTGGTTGGGCCGACGGGCGGCGGAGTTGGAACGGGCAGCAGCACGACGCGACGGTACATAAACAGGTCGCTCTGCAGTCCATCGAATTGACCGGCGTACAGTTCCCAGCCGGGTCCCCAGCCAGGCATAACCACGTGTTTCTGGATGGTCAACTGAGGAGTTAAGCTGAGCAATTGTATCTGGCCTGTCACCCGGTCATAGAGCAAGATTTCCGCGTGGCCGATGCCGGTGAAGTCGCCGATACGAATATCCAGCGATGATCCCCAGCCGTTGACATGCGTAATGGCATCGCCCAGCTTCACACGAACGGGCATGGTGGTAGTGAAGACGGGATTGCCCTGGGTGTAATAGTGCGCGCGGTTGGGCAAAACCTGGTGCTGGCTGTCGGTGAATGTCAGCACATCCAGGCTGCCCTGCTGCCGGTTGTAGAGCAGTAAATCCGTAAAGCCGCTGCCGGTAAAATCGGCGTTGAACTCCTGGTCGTAGGAGCCGGGTGGCAGACCCAGCGAGAGATGGCTGAGCGACTCCACGCTGCTGAAAGCCTGGCTGTTGGCACCGGCAACCTGCGCAACTCCGTTGCCATCGACTCCCCCGAGATGGGCAAAGCGGTTCTGATCGATGGTGCTCGGGAAATAGATGAAGCGCAGTTCACCGGCCTGGTAGCGCGCCTCGTTGATGACCGAGACGTTGTAGCCATGCCCGATGTACATCGGTGTAGGATCGCCATAGTTCTGATACGTGACGTTGAAGCTCGTCTGATCGGGACTGACCCATGTCACAAATGCTACATGCCCCGCCGTACCATAGGCCCACACGCCGTCCGCGCGCGGGAAGACGGCGATGGAGCCAAGGCGCGGCGTTGTGCCAACGGGCAGCCCGAATCGTTCGGCATCTACGATCCAGTCGGCGGCATTACCCCAGTTGAGGGGCAGATCATAGCCAAGCAGGTGCCACTGCTCCCAGGCCCACCACACGCAGTTACCACCACCGGGATACGGGCTGGGGCAGAGCGGAAACGGATTGCCGTCGTTGGAGAAATACACGTGGCCGCAATCGTTCTGCACCGTTGGCATGGTGTGATCTAACGTAGTGGCATGAGCCATGCCAAACTCAAACCAGACCGTCACAAATAGCAGGCACAACGCCAGGATATGTGCGAAATAACGCCTGTTCCATCGAACGAAGGGCGACGATGCTCTTTGTTTGTGCTCGCCAGGGGCAGACCACAAGTTCAGACGGCGCATAAACATATTCCTCCGGCCAATCGCTTCTCGGACGATGTGTTCACATGGTTATACGCTGGTAGTAACGCTCCGGTTCATGCAGCGAGGATGAAGTTTCTGTTTTTTCCTTATCACTCGTTGAAGTATACCATCGATTTCCCGAAAATTCCCCCTTTGCGCACGAGCAAGACACGTTTATTACGAAAATTTTACTTGACAAGCTCTGATGCCAATGGTAATATGATGCCTATTCAGGGCGATTAGCTCAGTTGGTTAGAGCGCTACGTTGACATCGTAGAGGTCACAGATTTGAGTTCTGTATCGCCCACTAAAAAAAGCGGCTTCTCTTAGAAGTCGCTTTTTGTTGTGTCGATTATCGAACGTGTGTTTACTTTTTGACGATAGTCGTCGTGCCGATGCCCTCGTCGCGGGTGCGATGCACGCCGGCTGTTTCCTGGATGCCTCCCTCAGGATAGACCAGGCGAGCCTCGCGCTCCGGCAGCAGGGCGGCGACCTCCTTCAGCACGGCATCGAGGAACTGGTCTTCCGGCACGGTCTTGATGACCTCGCCCTTGCGGAAGATCACACCGCGTCCCTTGCCGCCCGCCAGCCCAACATCCGCGTCACGCGATTCGCCCGGGCCGTTGACGACGCAGCCCATCACCGCGACATGGATGGGCGTCTCTACTTTGGAGAGGCGCTTCTCAACCTCGTTGGCGACGCTGATCACGTCGATCTCTACGCGCCCGCAGGATGGGCAGGAGACGAACGTCACGCCGCGATTGCGCAGTTCGAGCGAGCGCAGGATTTCATAAGCCACTGGAATCTCTTCCTCCGGCTCCGCACTCAGGCTAACGCGGATCGTATCACCGATGCCGCCAGCCAACAGCAAGCCGAGACCCACAGAGGACTTGACTGAACCCGTGACGAGCGTGCCAGCTTCGGTAATGCCCAGATGCAAGGGATAGTCCGAGCGCTCGGAGAAGCGGCGATAGGCTTCGACGGCAGTGAGTGGCGTCGAAGATTTCAGCGAGACCTTGATCTCGTGGAAGTCCATCTCCTCGCACCAGCCGATATATTCCAGCGCCTTGTTGACCATGCGCTCGGCCAGCACTTCGCGCTCCTTGCGGCGCGCCTCCACCGGGTCGCTGCGCTCCAACACGCCATCGCTGCGCAGCCGAACCTGGATGCGTTGCATCTGGCCGCGCTGGTCGAGCGCGTCGATGGAACCGGAGTTGACGCCGATACGCATGGCAACGCCGCGCTCTTTACAGGCTTTCACGATTTCTTCCAGTGATTGCCGCCCATTGATAAGGTTGCCGGGATTGACCCGCACGCAGTCCACGCCCTGGCGGATTGCCTCAAGCGCAAGTGCGTGTTTGTAGTGAATATCGGCCACCAACGGGATGTGGATGCGCTTCTTGATCTCACCGATTGCCCGCGCATCCTCCTCCTCAGGTACAGCCACACGCACCAACTCGCATCCGACTTCTTCCAGGCGATAAATTTGCGCTACTGTGTTTTCAACGTCACGTGTATAGGTCGTGGTCATCGACTGCACCGCGATGGGCGCGTCTCCGCCAATAGGCAGATTTCCAACATGTATTTGTCGCGTTTTTTTACGCATAGTTTTCTCTAAGCTCCATGATCTCGAACGTCAACTGCCCCAATGCATGACATCACTAACAGTGATAACAACCATGAGGGTCAATAATATTGCCATCCCGATAAAGTTGATAAGGCCCTCGCGTTCCGGCTTGAGTCGCTTGCCGCCGCGCAAAAGTTCAATTACTATTAGTACGACGCGCCCGCCGTCCAGAGCGGGGAACGGTAAGATGTTGATAATCGCCAGGTTCAGGCTCAATATGGCGGTCAGACTTAGAATTGGCCACCAGCCGAGGTCGGGAACGGTAGAGGCGATTTCACCTGTGATCTTAACGATACCCACCGGCCCGGCAAGCTGCGGCTTGACAGCACCCGCGATCATCTGCGCAATCGAATTGATAAAATCACCTGTCACGCTGAAGGTATGCGCGACCCCCTTGAAAGGTGCTTCCCAGACCGGCGAGCTGACGAAGATGATTTTCTCCTGGACGCCCATCGGTCCCTGCCCACTGGGTGGATGCTTCCGCACATCAACGACCGAAGTCACGGTGTCCTTCTGCCCGGCGTGGCGTATAACCATCGTAATCGGCACAGTCGGAGACGAACTGGTATCCGCGTTGATAAGATTGGTCACATCATTCTGCAAGTCGGTAAAGAGCTGTACCGGTTTTCCGTTGACCGAAATGATCGTGTCGTTGGGCAGAAGACCTGCGCGGGCTGCCGGAGAACCCGCCGCGACCTGGGCGATGACGGCTGGGTAGGTCGGCTCTCCCAGGCTATATGCGATGGTGAAGAGCACCATCGCCAGGATGACGTTCATGGTGACGCCGGCCACCAGCACAATGATGCGCTTGCCCGCCGACTTCGCGGCAAAGCTGCCTGGATCATACGTGCCGTTTTCGTCGTTGATATCGCCATTTTCGCCCGGCATGCGCACGAAGCCACCGATGGGCAGGAAGTTGATCGAATAGATGGTATGGTGTTTGGGAGCCTCCGGGTTCGTGATGCCGCCGCTCGTCCCGCCGAAGGGAGATTGGCTGCCCAGGTTGTAGCCATCCTCGGCATTGCGCTTGCCTCCCAGCCAGATCACCTCCCAGCCACCCCGGTCACGTTTGCGAAATCCGACCAGGCGCGGCGGAAAGCCCAGGCCAAATTCCTCAACACGAATACCTGCCCACTTTGCCGTGATGAAGTGTCCGAATTCATGTACCAGCACACATATGCCAAAAACCGGTATAGCCGCGAGTAAGTACCAGTTATTCATCTCAATCAATATCCTTTATGCATCATTCCAATGTAGGAGTGCAATTCATTGCGCCCTCTTGCACCCGCGTCCCTGGCCGATGAATCGGCGGTGGGCGCAATGAATTGCGCCCCTACGAAGACACGATCATATAGTATCATAGAGTTCCAGCGCGGTACGACGCGCCCAGGCGGTCGCCTCCAGGATGGCCGGAATGTCTGGTTCCGCGATTGCTTCATGCCGCTCCAGCACTGCCTCAATCAACGGAGCAATCTCCCCGAAGCCGAGCTTGCCCGCCAGGAACAACGCCACCGCCTCTTCGTCTGCACCCACCAGCACGCAGGGATAGGTCCCACCGCGCTTTGCCGCCTCGGTCGCCAGGCGGAAGCAGGGGAAACGCTCAGTGTCGAGCGTTTCAAAGTTCAGTCGTGCCACGTCGGGCCAATGCAGGTCGCGCACCAGTCCCAGACCGCGCGTGTTCAGGCGCGCGGGAAAGCTGATGGCGTCCTGAATGGGCAGATGCATACTGGGCAGGCTGGCTTGCATCTTGAACGAGCCATCGACGAATTCAACCATAGAATGGATGACGCTCTCTGGATGAACGACCACCTCGATCTGCTCGTAGGGCATCTCGAACAGCCAGTGCGCCTCTATCACCTCCAACCCCTTGTTCATCAGGGTCGCGGAGTCTATCGTCACCTTCGGTCCCATCCGCCACGTCGGGTGCGCCAGCGCCTGCTCCACTGTGACGAAGCGTGCCTCGTCGGGCGTGAGGCGGCGGAAAGGGCCGCCGGAGGCGGTCAGCACCAGGCGGCGCACCTCGCGGGTCTGTTCACCGCGCAGGCACTGCCAGATGGCACTGTGTTCGCTATCCACCGGCAGGATCGAAACATCGCTCTCGCGCGCGGCCTGCATCACGAGATGCCCGGCCATCACCAGCGTCTCTTTGTTTGCCAGCGCGATCGTCTTCCCCGCGCGGATGGCGGCCAGCGTGGGTCGCAGCCCCATCAGGCCGGAGGTCGCGGCAACAACAATATCTACATCGGGATGCGTGGCGACCGCCAGCAAGCCCTGCTCACCGAGCAGGGCTCCAGGCAGCTTCGCGCGCGCGGCGCGCTGCACTTCTGGCGTATCGGCAAAGCAGGCCACCAGTTTCGGGTGAAACTCCTGCGCCTGCTGCGCCAGCTGGTCAACGCTGCTGCGCGCCGCAAGAGCTACCACCTCGAAATGTTCGGGAAAGCTGCGCACAATGTCGAGCGTCTGTTGCCCTATCGAACCGGTGCTGCCGAGTAAGGCAATGCGCCTGGGTAAACTGGTCATTGTTACAACTTCCCGATGAATTGGGCGAAGAAATAGACCACGATCACGCCGAAGATCAGGCTATCGACACGGTCGAGGATTCCACCGTGGCCGGGCATGATCTGGCCGCTATCTTTGACGTGCGTCTGGCGTTTGATGAGCGATTCGGCCAGGTCGCCCAGGGTGGCCGCGACTGCCAGAAGCACACCAAGCAGCAGCGCGAGATACCAGGCAATTCCCAGCGGCCACATGGCGAAGAGCAGAGCAGCGATGATCGAGAAGACCAGGCCGCCAAACGCGCCCTCCCAGGTCTTGCCCGGGCTGATGCTGGGCGCGAGTTTGTGGCGTCCCAGGAAATGTCCTACAAAAAATGCACCCGAATCAAAGCCCCAGGTGCCAAGCAGCAGTGTCAGCAGCCACCAGAAGCCATTGCTGAGACCCACCTGGTAGCCGCGAATGAGAGGAAACAGGCTCATCGGCCAGCCCAGGTAAATAGCGATTGCCAGCGTCAGCGACCAATCCACCATCGCGCCGTCGAGATTCTTGCGGGCAAAGAGCAGCGGAAAGGTGACGAGCAAAGTCACAGCCAGACCGATTTCAAGCAGCAAGGGGCGTTGTGCTGGAAACATAGCAGCTACGAGGAACAGCAGACTCAACAGCAGACTTATCGCAATCACGGGATGATAGCCATTATGGAGCATCATCCCGTGAAGTTCATACACCCCCAGCAGGACGACCAGCGTCGACACGGCAAAGGCAGCCCAGCCACCAAACCAGGCGCAGGCCAGCACAATCGGGATGCTGATGATGGATGTGAGCGTGCGCAGCCCAACGGAGCGATACCACTGTCGCTCCGCCTTGTCGGTCTCAGATGCGCTCGGTTGTAGTTCTTGTTGACTGGCAGGCTGCACAAAGCACCTCAACGCTGGATTCTCACGCTATATACCCCGCATATCGTGGGAGAGCATGAGAAACTCCGCGTGTGCGTTATTGGATTTCTCACAGTCACATTATAGCTCATGAAGCATTGAGAACGTCCAAAACGCCGCTGGCGCTGGTGAAAACTGTCGAGCGCCGCGCGCAAATCCTCTCGCCCAAAATCCGGCCAGAGGGTCGGCGTGGCGTAGTACTCGCTGTAGGCCGATTGCCAGAGCAGGAAGTTGCTGACGCGCATCTCGCCCGCGGTACGAATAACCATTTCGGGATCAGGTAAATCACGGGTATACAGGTAGGAACTAATCAGCTCCTCGGTGATCGTGTCGGGGGCGCGCCCATCGGCGATAATCTGACGGACGGCATCTACCAGCTCGGCCCGTCCGCCATAATTGAAGCAGACGTTGAGGCCGATGCGGGTATTGTTGCTCGTCAAATCAACCGAGTCGCGCACAGCTTTTTGAATATCAGGAGAGAGGTCTTGCAGCCGTCCAAGATGACGCAGGCGCACACCTTCGCGGTGCAATTTCTCAATATCGGAGCGAATGGTCTCCCAAAAGAGACGCATTAAGCCCTCGACTTCGCTGTGTGGCCGGCCCCAGTTCTCGGTGGAGAAGGCATAGACGCTCAGCATTTCAATGCGTTCATCGACGGCAAATTCGAGCACGCGCCTCAGCGCATTGACGCCTGCTTTATGTCCGGCGAGGCGCGGCAAATGACGCCTGGTTGCCCAGCGCCCGTTGCCATCCATGATGATTGCAAGATGACGCACGACAGGTGACAGCTCGGTCAGCGGTTGTTCGACGGTCGCGGTTTGCGACTGCGTCGTCCTATTTCCTTTTGTTGAGAAATAGTTTTGCAGCCTGGCCACGGTTAGACCTCCAGTATCTCCATTTCCTTCGATTTCCCGACTTTATCCATCTCGTCGATGAAGCGGTCGGTGAGCTTCTGCAGCCGCTCCGTGCTGCGTTTCAGCTCGTCTTCGGAAATCTCTTTTTTCTTCTCACGCTCACGAAACTTATCGTGGGCATCGCGACGAATATTGCGAATAGCAACTTTGTGTTCGTCCAGCTTTTTGTGGAGGGTCTTGACCATGTCACGACGGCGCTCTTCATTGAGCGGTGGAATCGCCAGGCGGATCACCAGGCCGTCGTTGTTGGGATTTATGCCCAGGTCTGATTTCTGGATAGCCTTTTCAATGTCGATCAGCAGCTTGCGGTCCCAGGGCTGGATCACCAGCAAACGCGCCTCGGGCGCAGAGATCGAGGCGACCTGGTTGATCGGCGTTGGCGTGCCGTAGTAATCCACGGTGATACGCTCAATCAGCGCCGAGTTGGCTCGCCCTGTGCGGATCGAAGTGATATCCAGTTTCAGGGCATCTACCGCCTTCTGCATACGTCGTTCGGCATCTCCAATGATATCGTCTACCATAGCAATATTCCCTTTCGTACCAGCGCACTGACGTTAACGACTGACGCTCCACTCTGGTTCTTCCATATCATGAACGAGTGTACCGCGCTTGCCGCCACGTACAATGGCCTCAAGCGCGCCGCCTTCGTTCAGATCAAAGACAACAATGGGAAGATGGTTGTCTTTGCAAAGCGAAAGCGCGGTACTATCCATAACCTTCAGACCCATAGTGAGCGCACGCATATAGCTGATCTCGTCGAATTTACGTGCATGCTTGTTACGCATGGGATCATCGTCATAGACGCCATCCACTTTGGTTGCCTTCAGTAACACTTGAGCATTGAGTTCCACCGCGCGCAAGGCTGCTGCCGTATCCGTGGTGAAGAAGGGGTTGCCGCTGCCTGCCGCAAGAATGACCAGTCGTCCCTTTTCCAGGTGACGCACGGCCCGGCGGCGAATGAACGGCTCGGCAACAGGCGGCATCTCGATGGCGGTTTGCACGCGCGTCACCATTCCCAGTTTCTCCATCGCGTCTTGCATAGCAAGCGCGTTCATGACGGTTGCAAGCATCCCCATGTAGTCAGCGGTTGCGCGGTCGATACCCGTGGCAGCGGCATCAGCGCCGCGCCAGATATTGCCACCACCGATCACCAGGGCCACCTGCACGCCCAGATCATGGACTCGTTTGATCTCGCCGGCAACTCGCCGTACCGTTTCAGCATCGATGCCGAAACCGGTATGGGCACATAACGCCTCTCCGCTCAACTTGAGCAGAATGCGCGAGTAGGCCAGAGATGAAGCGTCTTGAGACATGAAAAGTGATACTCCCATGCGAGTAGTGCTAGAGGCACGCTTGAGATACGCGTTCCCCTAGCGCTACATTATTCGCCCAGCGCAAAACGGCTGAAGCGGCGCAATACGACGTTCTCACCTGTCTCAGCGATGACCTTTTTCACAAGATCACTCACCACGATCGCCTCATCTTTCACCCACGGCTGCATCATCAAGACCTGCGCGCCGAGCATCTTCTTGAGCTTGCCTTCAGCCACTTCCTCACGCTTCTCCTGTGGGACGCGCGCCATCGACTCGTCTTCCAGGATTGTCTTGCGCGCCTCTGCGACGACTTCGGCTGGCACATCGTCAAGGTTGATGTACTTAGGCGCAACCCCTGCGATCTGTAAGGCCAGTTCGCTTGCCAGGTGGCGAAACGACTCGCTGCGCGCCACAAAGTCTGTGCTGCAATTCAGTTCCAGCAGCACGCCGACGCTGTGGTTGTGATGCACATACGAGAAGATGCCGCCCTGCTTGGTCTCTCGACCGGCAGCGATCATCTTGTCGGCTTTGTGACCACTTCTGGCCTCGAGGAATTTGACCGCGTCGTCCCAGCTTTTGGCCGAGGTGAGTGCGTTCTTGCAATCGAGCGGGGTTGCGCCAGTCTCTTCGCGCAACTTCTTGATATCTGCAGTGCTGTAGTCCATGATCGGTGTACTCCTCAATCTCATATATGATGATACTCAGGTAGGTGGGTAAAGCACAATCGCTACTGACCACGCAATTCGACACCTGAGTGCTTGACAAAAACGATTTCTGTTTTTTTTCGCCTACGATACTCGGGTCTTTTTAGTAGGACAACCATGGGGTCGCCCTTTGAGCATACGATGATGACGATGGGCGTGGTGACAAGTTGAGGCGGGAGATGCATTGGCACTCTTTACGGGTGCCATCGTTCTCCCGCCTTGTTTGTTTCGTGTTGCCCCTACACATCGGGAGGGGGGCGTCCGAGGCTCCCGTTTATGCCTCTTCCGCTACCAACTCCGGCTCGATTACACGCACGGGTTCCGGCTCGAATTCAGCAGGACTGGCCGTTTCGACGGCTTCTGGCGCTGAGACATTGGACTGCTCTTGAACTGGAGCCTCGGCTTCTTCACCCTCGGCGGGTTCGCTGTCCTTCTGCTGCGCCTCAAGCTGGCGACGACCCTCTACAGCGGCGTCGGCGATCTTGGAGCAGAGTAGCCGCACGGCGCGAATAGCATCGTCGTTGGCCGGGATGGGATAGTCCATCTCATCGGGGTCGCAGTTCGTGTCGGCGAGCGCGACGATAGGAATGTCCAGGCGGCGTGCCTCGAGGACGGCAGTGCGCTCTTTGCGCGTGTCGATAATGAAGAGGGCGTTGGGCAGCCGACGCATGTCTTTGATACCGCCAAGCGTGCGCTCCAAACGAGTGATGTCGTCCGTCAGGCGTTGCGCCTCTTTCTTAGGCAGGCGCTCGAAATCGCCTCGGTCCCGGCGCGTCTCCAGGTCCTTCAGGTAGCGAATACGCAACTGGATAGTCTGGAAGTTGGTGAGCATACCACCCAGCCAACGCTGGTTGACATAGTACATACCGCAACGCTTTGCTTCTTCCGAAACAGCCTCCTGGGCCTGCTTTTTCGTGCCAACGAACAGGATAGTGCCACCACTGGCGGCAAGCTGCTCGACAAACTTGTACGCTTCGTTCAGGCGCGATACGGTCTGTTGCAGGTCGATGATATGGATACCGTTGCGGTCAGTAAAGATGAACCGCTGCATTTTGGGGTTCCAACGACGGGTCTGATGCCCGAAGTGAACGCCCGCCTCAAGAAGTTGCTTCATTGAGATAACGTTTGCCAATACTGGATCCTCCCTTATAATCCTCCGCTCTTTTCATGCTGGCAAAGAGGTTCCTTCACATAACCCCTACCACAGTTCTCCAAGTAGTCTGAGGTGTACCAGGGTCTTTGCCGATTCAAGAGCGTGTGAATTTGATAGATGCTCACACATCTATTGCGGGCAGCTTCTCCCGCTAGCTTGGAAGTATAACATAGTGGGGAAGAAGATTCAAGAAAAATGGGGTGTGTAAAATGGGGATGATCCCCATTTTACACACCATGGCAAAAGAGGCGACCTACTTTTTGCCATTGTGATTGTTCATCGTCGCCAGCGGAATGATGCCGGGTACTTCGCGCTCGCGCAGCACAGCGTTGAAGGCGGCCACATCGCCATCGATAACCGCTTGCAAGCGTTGCAGTTGGGCATCGATGCGACGCGACAGGTCATCGAGGACTTCGTAAGATTGCCTGGTGGGCGCGGCCTGCGCGCTGGCAACGACGCCCGCGAGTCCAGCCAGCTTACCGTTGAGCTTCGCCGGGTGGTTGAGCGTGTCCTGGCGCGTTTTGGCCTTCGATTGGATCAGTTCGTCCTCGACGGCTTTCAACTGCTCTTTGATGGATTTGCCCAGGTCGGCCAGCTGCTCATGCACTGGCTGCTCCTGCGTCCACTTCAGCCAATCATCCACCTGTCGTCGCACGTTGCGCAGCGTGTTGATGGCATCGTGTGTCTCCGAGAGTTTGTCGCGTATCTTCAGGTGCAAGGCCAGTTGTGCCTCCAGATCGGCCTGCGTCGCGGAGACGCGCGGGTCTGGTCGCACCTCGAAGGTCTCCACGAGCGATGAATCCCCAACCGTCAAACGCACCTGGTAGATGCCGGGCGCAACCACCGGGCCGGACATCGCGCCCTCCGAGGCCACGTAGCCATCGACCTTGTGCGGGTCGGGATAGCGCATGTTCCAGACGAAGCGATTCGAGCCTGACTCGTTTGGGACGTTCGGCTCCTGCTTTTCTTCCTCTTCCTCCTCGTCGGTTGGATCGGCAGCCTTTTTGCGCTCGGCTTTGCTGGTGTACGACCTGATCTCGTTCCCAGCGGCGTCCAGGAAGGCCAGCTTCACTTCGCCCTCCGGCTTTTCCGCGAGGTTGTAGTAGACGATCACGCCAGAGGGCGGGTTCTGCCCGGCATTCAGAGGCCGCTCAAGGAATATACCTCCTGGACGCTCAAAGCGTCGCGCGACAATCTGGGTGTTATCCGAGTCGCGAAAGAAATTCCCAGACGAGGCGGCACGCGAGTAACCGTAGTTCACCATAAATTGAATAGTCGGGCGTGGCTTGAAGAGAAAGACCGGAAGCTGATGCACATCGTTACTTGCCTGGCGCAGCGGCGTGATATCATCCAGTATCCAGAACGAGCGCCCATGTGTAGCGACCACCAGGTCGGAGTCCTTGACCACCAGATCGTGGATAGGCACGACGGGCAGATTCAAGCGCAGTGATTGCCAGTGCGCGCCGTCGTCGAACGACACGTGGATACCCGTCTCCGTCCCGGCATAAAGCAGGCCACGCCGCGCCGGGTCTTCGCGGATGACGCGCGTGAAGTCGTTTTCAGCGATGCCACCGGTGATCTTCGTCCAGGTCGCCCCGTAATCGCTGGTTTTGTATAGGTAAGGTTGGAAGTCGTCCCATTTCCAACGCGTCGCGGCAAGATAAGCTGTGGCGGGATCGTGCGGCGAAGGTTCGATGATGCTGATGAGCGACCATTCTGGCAGGTCTGCCGGGGTGATGTTCTGCCAGGACTGCCCGCCATCGCGCGAGAGATGCACCAGGCCGTCGTCGGAACCGGCCCAGAACAGGCCAGGCGTGATAGGAGATTCGGCCAGGGCGAAGATGGTGCAGTAGTATTCCGCGCCGGTATTATCCTTCGTGGGTGGACCGCCAGACGCCTCCTGCTTCGAGACATCGTTGCGCGTCAGGTCTGGGCTGATAACTTCCCAACTCGCGCCCTCATCAGTCGAACGGAAGACGTGGTTGCCCGCTGTGTAAAGCACGTTGGGATTGTGTGGCGAGAGCAGAGTGGGAGATGTCCACTGGAAGCGATATTTCTGGTCTTTCGCGCCCCAGCCGGTAGCGGCCTCCGGCCAGACAGCGATGTTGCGCTCCTGGCGCGTGCGATGATCGTAGCGCGTCAGGTAGCCCTGGTAGTTTCCAGCGAAGACGATATTGGGATCGTCTGGCCGCACCGCGATGTAGCCGCTTTCGCCGCCGCCCACCTCGTAGGTCTCAGCGTTGGCAATACCGGCGATGTGCGAGCGGCTCGGCACGCAGATGGTCGAGTTGTCCTGTTGCGGGCCGTAGACACGATAGGGAAACTGGTTGTCGGTAATGACATGGTAGAACTCGGCAGTGGGCTGATTGTAGATGCTCGACCAGCTCGCGCCACCGGTGAAGGAGACGCACGCGCCGCCGTCGTTGCCCTCGATCATACGCTGCGGGTTCGATGGGTCAATCCAGAGATCGTGATGGTCGCCATGCGGAATTTGCACTTCGAAGAAGGTGCGCCCGCCGTCGATGGATTTCCACGCCTGCACGTTGAGCGACCAGAGCGTCTCTGCATCCTGCGGATCGGGGATAATATGCATGTAGTACCAGGGGCGGGCGCGCACGTTGCGGTCTTCGCACAGCCGCTCCCAATGCTCGCCCCCGTCGTCGGAGCGAAAGACCGCGCCGTCCTCGGCATCGATAATGGCGAACACCCGGTTCTCCTTCGCGGGTGAAACGGCCACGCCGATCTTGCCCAACATGCCCTTTGGCAGCCCCTCGTTGCGCGTAATCTCCGTCCAGGTGTCGCCCCCATCGATCGAGCGAAACAGGCCGCATTCCGCGCCGCCGCTCACTAGCGTGTAGGCGTTGCGATAGGCTTCCCAGAAGGCCGCGTAGAGAATACGCGGGTTATGCGGGTCCATCGAGAGATCGATGGCTCCCGCCTTGTCGCTGCGAAAGAGGATGCGTTCCCAGGTCTTACCTCCATCCTGCGTGCGATAGACGCCGCGCTCAGGATTCGGCCCGTGGGCGTGTCCCAGCGCGGCCACGTAGACCAGGTCGGGATTCTGCGGGTGAATGCGCACCTTCGCAATATTGCGAGTTTCAGCCAGACCGAGGTGCGTCCACGTCTTACCGCCATCAGACGAGCGATAGACTCCGTCGCCGTGCGAGACATTGCTGCGGATAGTCGTTTCGCCCATTCCGGCATAGATTACATTGGGATCGGAAGGCGCAACGGCAAGCGCGCCAACCGAGGCGCGTTGAAAATACCCATCCGAAACGTTCTCCCATAGCGTGCCACCATCGCTGGTTTTCCAGATGCCACCACCCGTCGAACCAAAATAGAAGACCTGCGAATGCAGCGGGTCGCCCGCCACGGCCACGACGCGCCCGCCACGATAGGGGCCGATGCAGCGCCATTCTAGCGACTTCAGCAGGCTGGCATCGATGAGAGATTGCCGCGTAGGACTATCCTGCGCGGAATGAGCATGTACGATTCCGTTGTCATTGACCATTACATCTTGTCCATTTCTAAGCGACTATGCTGTTTCATGGCTGTCTACAATGAACGACAGGTGTCATTACCTACCTACCATAAAGTCTACCACAGACACGGCGTTTCCTGGCGTTCTGATGCTTGGCAAGGAGGGCGGGCAGTGGTATAGTATACGAGGCTCTACAATACACCTGCACACTCGGATATGCGACCACGATTCTTTACAATTCTATAGAATCATTCAATGTTGGACATCTGGAAAACTCCAGGTAAAGGACGAGCAGGCATTATGAAAAGATGTAGCTTTTGCGGCGCTGAGATTCCTCCACAGGCGCGCTTCTGTGGAAGTTGTGGGCAAGTCATGGACCTTGAGGCCAGCGGAGAGATGGCAACCACCATGAGCAATACGCCTCCACCCCCACCTCCTCCTGTCTTTTCAACCGATCACAACTCTGCCCCTAACCAGTATCCGGCAACCGGCACTTCGCCGGCATTTCCTCCATCGACGTTTTACCCGCCGCAGCCTGGATTTCCCCAGGCACCTCCTTTTCAACCAACCGATCAGGATGAGGAAGAGCAGCAAAAGAACATTCCGCCCTGGATACCCTTTGCCGGTGACGCCCTGCTCGCGGGAGGCGAACAGATGCATGCACCGGGAGCGCCGCTTGTGCAAGGTGCGCCGCATATGGGAGGCGCGCCGCTTGTGCAAGGCACGCCTTCACTTCCACCGGGTGGCAACCCCGCCGTTGGTCAGCCTTTCGCGCAGGGAGGAGGCGCCGCGCCAGCTCCTGCACCTTCGCAAGCTCCATCTCAGCCGATGCCCGGAACCCATCCCGCCTATCCGCAATCCAATCTTCCGCAGCATCAGCAATACCCACAGAACCCTCAGTACCCACAGCATTTGCAGCCTGACCCGCATCCCGTTCACCAGGTACAGCATCTTGAACACCACCTGCCACAGCGCACGCCCTCCGGCGAGTTGAACGAGGGACACGAGGGCCAGCAGAAACATCACCTGCGCCACCATCACGAACAGGCAGCGCATCACCTGCCAGCCGCCGCGACCAAAGTGGCAGGGAGCGGCCTCTCCATTAAGACCATCGTGATCGTCGTCATCACCATTGTCGTCGTCGCGGGCGGCGGCATAGGCGCGGCGGCCTACTTCCTCACGCGCCCGCACCCGGTCATCACCGCCAGTAGTTCGTTCACTGTGGGCAGCACCCTGGCCGGAGCAAACGGCACGACGCTGCATATCAACGGCCAGAAGTTCTCAGGAAGCTCACCCATCACCTTCCTGCTGGACGGCACGCCTATCCAGGGCAGCCAGACTGTTACCAGCGATTCCAACGGCAATTTCCAGACCAATCTCAAGATTACCGATGGATGGAAGACCGGCACGCATACCCTGACAGCCAGGGATGGCAGCAACTACAGCACTCAGCAAAGTGTAACGATCATGATCGTCGCCCCCGGACAGGCGCACACCCCCGGACCTAACGGCGCGCCGCCCGATGATGCTACCTTCCAGGTCAATGTAACGATGCAGACCCGTTTCACCGACGGCACTTCCTACGATCCGGCCCAGATAGTCATGGTAAGCGGGCATCCCGATCCGACCGGTGGCACCGTCTGCCGATCTCAGGACAGCGGCGCACCCATCGTTACCACCTCCTCAACCTTTGATACCAGTACGGCATTTCGCAGCACCATCACTTACTCCTGCACAGGCACTTACAAAGCAGGTAAGCTGACCTACACCGAGGCGATCACGAGCGAACTGGTGGAATACTATAACACCAGTCCGGTACAGACCTGTAAGGAGATTTCCCCGCATGGCATCGAGCAACTGAGTGGCAGCTATACCAGTCAAGGCGTATTCAGCGGCAATGCGACGTTCGAAGAAATTCCAACAACCGACTTTACGTGCAGCGCGACGGGTGCATACTTCTACTATCGCCCGGCACAGGGAACATGGTCGGGACAGGTAACAAACTTGCAGAAATAAGAGGTGACGCAAAGCAAGGGCACAATTCATGCGATTTGCAGGACTGCCCTTGCGGTGAGCCGATACAACGATTCGCGCCATTCTGAGATGATACAGCACAGAGATGTGTTATTATATCAATGAGTCTTTTTTTGCTTTGACCTACACCCTGGCCAGATCGGTTCACAACAATGGCGTCTCGACACCATGCGAGCGAGAAACACTCGCCGCATTTTTATACAAACGTTCACGCACTATTTCCGAGATACAGGTATGGCAGTAGAGTTCTCGCGCTCGCTGCATTCCTGCTTTGTCTGCTGCTTGTGCTCTCCGGTTGCGCTCAGTCAGCCACCAACCAGGCGAGCCAGGCAAATCAGACTACTACCCCGGCAAAGATCAACGCGCCTATCACCTATGTGGCAATTGGAGCCTCGGACACATTCGGCATTGGCACCGATGACCCGTATGACGACAACTGGGCCAACGATCTCGCCATCTTGCTCGGCCCAAACCACGTCCACCTGATTAACGTGGGTATTCCGAGCATTACCATCCACGACGTGCTGGCCATTGAGCTGCCCATCGCGGTTGACGCGCATCCTGACCTCGTCACTATCTGGCTGGGCGTTAACGACATCGCAGCCAACGTGCCGGTAAGCAGTTATGCGCCGGACCTCGATACGCTCTTTCGCAGGCTGCACGCATCTTCGCCGCACGTGCGTATCGCCATCGCCAACATACCCGACCTGACGTTGTTGCCTTACTTCAGTTCATCTAACCCGCAGAAGCTCCACGCGCAGATTCAGGCATACAACGCGGCAATCCTCACAGTAGTGCAACGCTATCACGCCATCCTGGTCGATCTGACGCAGCAAAACTTTAACATCCAGACCCATCCCGAATATATCAGCAGCGACGGACTGCATCCAAATAGTCTCGGCTATCAACAACTGGCGAATCTCTTTTACGCGGCTCTACAGGCTGCTCAGAAATAGGCGTAAGGTGTATGACACAGCTTTTCGGCATTCCGCTCGACCTCCTGACAAGGATACTGGTCATCATCACGGCGGTTATCATCGTTGGCACGCTGCTCCTGGCGCTCTTAAATCGTATCTTCTTCAAGATCGGCGTGCGCAACATCCCCCGCCGCCGGGCGCAGATGCTCCTGATCGTCTTCGCGCTGATGCTCTCCACAACGCTCCTGACCGGCGTGCTGGCGACGGGCGATGTGATTACGGCAGGCGTGCAGAGCATAGCCGTTTATAACCTGGGCAGGGTCGACGAGACAATCACCGGTGGACACGGGCCGCTGGGCACCTTCGACGACTACGTCTACAAACGCGTCAGCCGGGCCGCACAAAACGACCCCAACATCGCCGCCGTGTCCGCCGCGCTGGTAGAGAACGATCTGCTCGTGGCCGACACCACTTCGCGTCAGGTACGCTCGAAGGTGACGGCGCTGGGCATTATCCCAGGCACAGAGCAAGGTTTCGGTGGGATGCAGGATGTCAGCACGAAGCGAGTGCATACCATCGCCCAGCTCGCGCTGAACCAGGTCTACCTCAACCAGACGGCGGCGACGCTGATGAACGCACACGCCGGCGACACGATCTACCTCTACTCACAGCGGTGGCCGGGGAAACGTTACGCGCTCCAGGTGCTCGCCATTGTGAACGACGGCGGTCTGGTCGGGCAAACGCCAAGCATTCTGGGTCAGAACAGGACATTTTTGCAGATCGAACACTACCAGGATGCCATCTCCCAGGTCTATATCGCCCTGAGAAGCAACACCGACTCGAACCTCGTAGATATCTCGGATCAAGTCAAAAATGATCTACACCACGTCATTCCCGGCGATGTCCACGTAAACGAGGTGAAGGAGGACGGCGTCAAGGCCGCCCAACTGGCCAATGATATCTTCACAAAAATCTTTTCGCTCTTCACGCTCTTCGCCCTGGCTATCGGCCTACTTTTGATCTTCCTGATCTTCGTGCTGCTGGCGGCGGAGAGACGAGCCGAAATGGGCATGGCGCGCGCAATAGGAGTGCAGCGGCGACACCTGGTGCTGATGTACCTGTTCGAAGGGGCCGTCTACGACCTGATCTCGTCGATCATCGGCGTGTTGATCGGCCTGGGCGCGGGGGTCATTACTGTGCTCGTCCTGCAGCCGATCCTGGCGCGCTTCAATTTCCCGTTGCAGCTGGCCTTCCAGCCACGCAGCGTCATCATCGCCTTCTGCCTGGGGGTGATCTTCACCTTCCTCTCGGTCGGGCTTTCAGCCTGGCTGGTCAGCCGCATGACAGTAGTCGATGCGCTGCGAAACCTGCCTGAGTCAGATCGACCTTCACTGACACTGCGCGAGATTTTCGCGCAATTCCGCACCATCGGCAGGCAGCTTCCCGAAGCCATCTTTAGCCTGGTCACGACGCTTTCTCGCGTGGGACTGCTGCCCTTGCTGGCCGGTTTCATCTTGATGCGCGTTGGACTTGCGGATACACTGATCGTACCCTTCTCGTTAGGTTTCTCGCTGATCGTCATCGGCATCGGCCTGCTGCTGAAGGCGGTCGCGGAATGGGCGCTGATCAAGGTGGGCAGGCCGCGCTGGCGGTTTGGTGTGCAGCGCATCTTCGCGGGGGTGGTGGGGCTGGCGATCCTGGCCTACTGGGCGCTGCCGTTCGACGTGCTGGCGAACCTGGGACTGCCGCGCTTCCAGGGCGGCATCGAGGTTTTTTTCCTGGCGGGCGCTATGATGGTGCTGGGGGCAGTATGGGCGCTGATCGCCAACGCGGAGGTGCTACTCAAGCCGTTGATCGCCCTCTTCACCAGGCTGCCCGGCGTGCAATTCATGACGCGTCTGGCGTCCTCTTATCCCCTGCACAACCGTTTCCGCACGAGTCTGAGCATCATCATGTTCAGCCTGGTGATCTTCGCTATGACGGTCATGGCAGTGATTACATATGCCATGACGAACAACTACACCAACATCAATTTTCAAACCGGGGGATACGATATCCAGGCCGTGGCATACTTCAAGGGCATTCCCGATATGCGCGCAGCGCTGATCCAGCATGGCATCAATCCCAACGACTTTTCGACTATCGGCACGCAGGTCTCGTCGGTTGTAGGCGTGATCCAGCCGAACGCGCAACAGGCAGCGTGGCACCTGTACCCAGCGCAGGTGGTAAGTGGCGGCTTCTTGCAGGGCTATGGGCTGCACCTGACGGCACGCGCCCAGGGCTATTCCAGCGATGCCGCCATATTCCAGGCACTGCAAGCGCACCCAAACTACGCGCTGATCGATAATAATGCCTTGCCCTATCGCCCAGGCAGCCTGCCCAATTCAGCGGTCTACGACCCCAACGCGCCATCCGCCAGCAGCGCTGGCGCACCCAACACGCCGCCTGGCTTCGACCCGTACTTCACCTTCACCACCAGCAACATCTACCAGGGCGATACAACATTCGCGGCGACACCCATCTGGGTCACGTCACTACAGCGTGCCTCCGTGATGAAACTGACCATCATCGGCGTCGTTGACAACAGCGACAGCGCGCATTATGGCCTATATATCTCGCAGGCGGCCTATAGCAACTTCACAGTTGACCCGGCGCAGCCAGAGGCGCTGACCTACTACTTCAAGGTGGCTCCGGGCCAGGATAAACGGGCGTTGGCGCTGCAACTCGGCTCGGCATTCCTCGACAACGGGCTGGAGACGACCGTGCTGGAAGATGCCATCTGGTCGGTGCGCGGCCCGCGTATCTTCCTCAGCAATGTGTTGATCGCGGTAGTCGGCCTCGTACTGCTGCTCGGCGTCGCCGCGCTCGCCATCATCGGCACACGCGCCGTCATCGAACGCCGCCAGCAAATCGGGATGCTGCGCGCCCTGGGTTGTCGCCGTCGTCTGATACAGGGGGCGTTCCTGTGCGAATCGTTCTTCGTGGGACTCGTCGGCAGTCTGCTCGGTGTCGTGCTAGGCCTGATTCTGTCGCAGAACATCTTTGCGGTCAACTTCTTCGAGCAGTTCCATACCGGGCTGGTCTTCAGCGTCCCCTGGGAGGAATTAGGCGCGATCGTAGGCATCGCGTTACTGGCGTCGCTGCTGGCCGCCGTGCTCCCCGCATGGCAGGCAGGCCGCATCGCCCCCACCGAGGCGCTGCGTATGTAGCTCGACAAATGTAGATGTCCAGCTTATCGACAACAGCATAGCAGGTATGTTACACTTCCCTCAACAAGGTGGAAGGCAGTGTATGATCGGAGATATAAGCGTAGCGCAGAATTCGGAGGAAGCGCGAAAGGTGTTGAGTGTCCTCGATGCGCGGGGGGACGGCAAGAGCGGCGCGAACTAATCAGGGTGACACGTTGGCGGGGTATTAGTAGTGTGGTGGTGGAGGCGAGATGGTGCGGAAGGCAAGATTGGGGAGGATACAGTTAATAGCCTGCGGCCTTCTTAATCTGCCGCCCTGGAATATGCCACCCATTACGCCGGAGCCTACTCCTCCTGCCAAGCATGCGCCACCATACCGTTGCCGATTACGAAAGATACACCTGCTTCACGTACTTTGATACCATAGAGAAAATCAAGCGAGCACTATGCAAGAAATACCGATCATTCAGGCCATCAACATCACGAAAATTTATCGCAGCGGGCAACTATGCGTCGAGGCGCTGCGCGATGTCAACCTGGACGTGGCGGAGGGAGAGATGGTCGCTATCATGGGGCCGAGTGGCTGCGGCAAGACGACGCTGCTGAACTGCCTGGCCGGACTCGACACCATCGACGAGGGTGACATCTACATCCAGGGCGACAACTTGCGCGATCTGAGCGACAACCGGCGCACAGCCTACCGCGCCCGACATATGGGCTTTGTCTTCCAGGATTTCAACCTGTTGCCTATGCTCAGCGCCGTCGAGAACGTCGAACTACCAATGCTCGTCTCCAAAATTCCGGCGAGGAAGGCGCGCAGGCGCGCGCTGGAGATGCTGGAGCGCGTAGGATTGTCGGACCGCGCCAAACATCGCCCGGCGGAGCTTTCCGGTGGCCAGCGCCAGCGCGTCACCATCGCACGCGCCCTGACGAACGATCCCGCCATCGTGTGGGCCGACGAGCCGACTGGCAACCTTGACAGCGAAGCCGCCGACGATGTGATGGAGCTGCTCTGCCGTTTTAACCGTGACTTCGGCCAGACGCTGGTCGTCGTGACACACGCCCTTGAAGTGGGCAAACGCGCCAACCGCATCATTCGTATGAGAGACGGCAACATCGTCAGCGATGAAGCGCTAAGCAACCAGCAAGTCTGAAAAGTGTGAGAGAAGAGCTTGACGCAACTACGTATTGGTCCGATGGTACGCGCCGTCAGCCCCGAAAGCGCGCTCATCTGGACAGAATGGACGAACGCCTGTAACGTTACGCTGCATGCCACTACTCCCGAAGGCCAGCCGTATGATGTATGTTCAACTCATGCCCGCACCATCGTTGTAGGTAGTCATCACTACGCGCTACTCCACCTGGTGGGGTTGCGCCCTTCCACCTGGTATACCTACGAGATCGGCGTGGCAGACGCGGTGGCAGACGCGGTGGCAGACGCGGTGGCAGACGCGGTGGCAGAGCAGACATCCGCCCTGGCGCATGATGGGCTGATCCAATCTTTCCGCACGCTCGACCTTCCCCAGGTGGGGAACACGCTGCGCCTGGCCTATGGCTCGTGCAGAAATCTTTCAAGGGCTGACCAGGATGCTCTGAGCGCCTTTGGTCCGTGGTTAATGCAGACCTTCGATCGACGCGAAACGGAGTGGCCCCGCTTGCTCCTGTTGATCGGCGACCAAATTTACGCGGACGAGCACACCGGCAGGCGCAAAGCGACACGTTCACTCGCTCACCATCCCGCGGCTGAAGATTTCAAGAAAGCGCAGACGTTCGAAGAATTTACCAGATGTTATGAGGAAGCGTGGGCAGGTGATGATGGAGTTCGCCAGGTCTTCGCCGCGCTGCCCACGTTCATGATCTTCGACGACCACGAGATTACCAATAGCTGGAATACCGCGCCTACGTGGAGGGCGCAGGTCCTCAAGCGTGGATTTGAACATGTGCTTGTGGATGGGCTGGTTGCCTACTGGATATATCAGGGCTGGGGCAATCCCGGCGCGCAACAGGGACATCACGACGCGCTACTCGCCATCATGCAGTCGGCGGCTCAAAGCGGCGAGGATGCGCTTGAAGTATTACAAACTTACATGCGGCAGGCCATCTACGAGAAGGTCGTTCCGCATTGGCACTATGATATCCCAACGATGCCACCTATTTACGTCGCCGATGTGCGCGCCGATCGTCCTGCTATTCTGGACGAGAAGGGCAATACGAACATGGTGGACGCACCAGCGCGTATTATGAGTGAGGCGCAAGGAAAGGAACTCAGCAGGTGGTTGGATGACCATGCCTCAACTACGGTCGTGCTGGCGTCATCCGTCCCGGTGATCCTGCCGCCAATGATCGGCCTGGCGGAATACATGATGGGCGTGCGGTTGTTCCAGCGCGGACCGTTACACCGCCTGGGAACAGCTCTCTCTCACGCTCAACAGCGGGTTTCACGACGTATGAGTTTCGATCACTGGCCCGTCTTCGCGGCAACGTGGCGCGAACTTGTACGGCTGCTTTCCAGGCGCACTCATGATATCATCGTGCTGTCAGGTGATGTTCATTTCTCGTATGCAGCAGTGGCGCGCCGGTCGTTCTTTCGCGGGCGGCAGGCCGCGCTCTACCAGCTTGTCTCGACCCCATTCCGCAATACGCTTGATGAGCGCGATAAGCGCTTGGTTTTTGCCCAGGCGCTTCTGAGACGTATATGGTACGGCGGCCTATCCATCCACATCCTCCCGCTTTTCGGGGGAAAAAGCCCTGGACGCCTGCCGCGTGACTTGCTCTTCCAGAATACCGTGGCGCTCGTCACGTTCGAGCCTGCCCGATCAGCAAGCCAAGACAAGGGAGCATACGCCATTGAGCATGTGTATCTTGGCGTCAACAACGGCAACATGGTAGAGATTGGCCGCCACACCATTTTCTGATGCGGACGGGGTCGTATACTCTACCTATCTGCACTGGCAGGCTAGTGTGCTACCTCCAGTCCCTTCGTCTCGGCTCTGACCATGCCGCGCACCACATCCTTGATGTGCGACGAGGTGAGACCGTACAATTCCTTGAGGATAGAGGGCGCGCCGTGCTCGATCAGGCGATCGGGGTAGCCGATGATACGGATATCGACCTCGCGCAGCAGGCCGCGAGCTTCCAGTAACTCCAGGACGGCGCTGCCGAAGCCGCCCGCCACCATGTGGTCTTCGACGGTTACGATGCGGCGCACCGACTTTGCCAGGCGCACGATCAATTCCTCGTCGAGCGGCTTGGCCCAGCGCGCGTTGATGACGGCGGTGCGCAAGCCTTCCCCGGCCAGTTCTTTTGCGGCTTCCTCGGCCATTGCAACTGTTGTGCCATAGGCCAGGATTGCGCAATCTTGCTGCTCTGCAGCCTCGATGGAAACGGGACTGACCAACTCCGCTTTGCCAACTTCGAGCTTGTGCATGTCGGCTTCCAGAGGAACACCCAGCGCCTTGCCACGCGGGTAGCGCAGGCTGACCGGGCCATCCATATAGATGGCGGTGTACAGCATGTGCCGTAGTTCATTCTCGTCTTTGGGTGCCATAACCTTCATATTCGGGATCATGCGCATGAAAGCCACATCGAAGACGCCGTGTTGGGTCGGGCCATCCTCACCCACCACGCCGGCGCGGTCCATGGCGAAGACCACGTGCAGGTTCTGCATACAAACGTCGTGGATAACCTGGTCGATGGCTCGCTGCATGAAGGTAGAGTAGACAGCAACCACCGGGGTCAGACCACCGACGGCCAGACCGCCCGCGAAGGTAACAGCGTGCTGCTCGGCGATGCCCACGTCGAAGTAGCGTTCAGGGAATCGCTGGTGCATCTTCTTGAGGCCAGTACCCTCGGCCATGGCCGCCGTGATAGCTACCACACGCTGGTCGTGCCCGGCGATATCCACCAGCGCGTTGGCGAACACCTCAGTATAGGCCGGTGGATCATTCGGGTTCTTCTTGATCGTACCGGTAGTATAGTCGAAGGCTCCAGGACCGTGCCACTTGGTGGCATCCTCTTCAGCATACTCCCAGCCCTTACCTTTTTTGGTAATGACCTGCACGATCACCGGGCCGTCGATCTGCTTGATATTCTCGAAGACATCTACCATCAGGGAGAGATCGTGACCGTCGAACGGGCCAAAGAACCTGAAGCCCAGTTCCTCGAAGACCTGGCTGCTTTTGCTGTGCATCACGAAATTCTTGAAGCTCATTTCAGCGCGTCCGGCAGCCTCACGCGCCTTGTCGCCGACCACCGGCAGCTTATTGATCGAGCCTTTCGCCATCTCGCGCAGGCGGCGATAGCTGGGCAGTGTCTCCATGTGACGTGCCTTGCTCAGTGAGGCATGGATCGCGCCCACGTTATCCGAAATGGACTTCTCGTTATCATTCAGTACAATAATCAGGTTCTTCTTCATGCTGCCCGCGTTGTTGATGGCTTCAAGCGCCATTCCACCCGTCAGCGCGCCGTCGCCGATGACAGCCACTACCTTGAAGTCCTGGCCTTGCAAATCGCGCGCCACTGCGAGGCCAAGTGCGGCGGAGATCGACGTACTGGCGTGGCTCGCGCCAAAGACATCGTACTCGCTCTCCTCGCGCCGCAGGTAGCCAGAAAGTCCACCAAACTGGCGAATTGTGTGAAAGCGGTCGCGTCTCCCGGTCAACAATTTATGTACATACGCCTGGTGTCCGATATCCCAGACCAGCAGATCGCGCGGGGTATCAAACACCATGTGCAGCGCCATCGTCAATTCAACGACCCCCAGGTTGGGAGCCAGGTGTCCGCCCTTCACTGAAACTTTTTCGATGATCTCGCGCCGGATTTCCTCCGCGAGTTCCCGCAGTTGCGCGTTGCT
The DNA here is from genome assembly GCA_963731975.1 of uncultured Chloroflexia bacterium. Classification (GTDB taxonomy): domain Bacteria; phylum Chloroflexota; class Ktedonobacteria; order Ktedonobacterales; family Ktedonobacteraceae; genus CAVSXS01. The sequence continues at coordinate 2,437,755 of CAVSXS010000001.1, forward strand.
CAAGGTGCGCAGCTGTGCCGGATTGTCAATGCTATCGAGAATCCTCGTCACTTTTTCCTCCAATTACAGGAACGGTTTTCCCTTATTATAGGCTTCCTGATGATAGCCCTGCAAATACTCCAACCGAGAAATTCATGCACATGGGGGCTTGACAGCCCCTGCAGCCGCCTGGGGAGCGGCGCAAAGCAACATTTTACTCCACTTGACAGGTTTGCGCTTTCTTCATATGATGAACATACATGTACACGCACGTAGAGGAGACCAGGGCGACCATGCGAACGCGACGTAGCCGCCCCTATCATACGAAAATACATGTCATGAAGGTAATGCCCGTATAGGGTCGGAGCGATCATGGCGGTCGATCCGAGAAAAAGGTGGAGAATGACCAGAAAAGACGACAAAGAGACAGAGCGACCACATTACTATTCTCAGTTCTGGCTGGATGTGGCTGCTGGACGCAGAGTGATCGGTACGCCCAAAGGCGATGATGGCATCGACTCCAGCGAGCTAGATATGCCAGAACCTGTCACGCGGAAAAGTCCGCGTGCCAGCGCTACTTCTGTGATGGATGGGCATCGCGCTTCCCAGGCGCACGACGACATCCAGGATAGCGAGGACGACTACGAGACCGAAGACGAGTACATTGAACCGGACGTGGAGGAAGACGAGCTGGCAAGCGACCTGGATGACGATGACATCCCTACGCTTGTAGTTGACGATGCAGTCGAAGCCGATGCAGTCGAAGAACTGGAACCACTTCCCGTGGCAGTTGTGGAAGATGAAGAGCCTGAGAGCTTAGAAGACGAGGAGGAGTACTTCGACGACGAGGAAGAGGAGGATGAAGACACGGATTGGTCTGCGCGCGGGCGCAAGAAGCCCAAGCCTGGCAGACAAATCAAAACGCCTAAGCCTTTGACGACGAAGAAGCCCAAGCGCGGCGGTCGGACATACTAGCTGAAATTGTGAATGGGATGGCATATGTGCCATCCCATTCACATACGCATCAAATGGTTACGGGTAGATGCCGCGAATCTGCGTCGCCTCAGCCACACGCGAGATAGCCAGCATATTCGCAGCCAGCCGCAGGTCGCACGAATGCTGGTCGGCTTTTTCGGCGACGGCAGCAAAGGCGCGATTCATAATGACCTCCAGTTTCTGCGTGATCTCGTCCACACCCCAGAAGAAGCTCTGCAAATCCTGTACCCACTCGAAGTAGCTAACCGTCACGCCCCCAGCGTTCGCCAGGATGTCAGGAACGACCAGCGCCCCCTTGTCGAAGAGGATCTTGTCGGCTTCAGGCGTCGTTGGGCCGTTGGCCGCCTCCGAAACGATGCGCGCCTGTACGCGGTCGGCATTGGCCGCCGTGATGACGCCTTCCGTCGCTGCGGGTACGAGGACATCGCACGGCACCTCTAGCACCTGTGAGACGCTGACAGCCTGCGCGCCGGGGAAACCGACGACGCTGCCGCGTTCCTGTTTGTAGCGCAGCACCGAGGCGGGATCAAGCCCCGACTCGTTGTAGATGCCGCCACGCGTATCGCTCACCGCGACTACTTTGCAGCCTTCGTTATGGAACAGGCGCGCTGCAATCGAGCCTGCATTTCCGTAGCCCTGGATGCTGACACGCGCACCTTTCAGAGGCATATCAATGCGATGAGCAGCCTGGCGCGTGACGAACAGCACGCCGGTCGCGGTCGCGTCGTTGCGCCCTTCGCTCCCGCCAATCGAGAGCGGCTTGCCCGTCACAACAGCCGGTATTGAATAGCCCTCGTGCATGGAGTAAGTATCCATGATCCAGGCCATGATTTGCGAATTCGTGTTGACATCGGGCGCGGGAATATCGCTATGCGGCCCAATGACGATGGAAATCTCGGTGGCATAGCGGCGTGTCATACGCTCCAACTCCGCCGGACTCATGTTCTTGGGGTCGCAGATCACGCCGCCCTTTGCTCCGCCAAATGGAATGCCGACGACGGCGCACTTCCAGGTCATCCACATCGCCAGTGCCCTGACCTCGTCCAGTGACACTTCGGGACTGTATCGGATACCACCCTTGGCCGGTCCGCGATTCACGTTGTGCTGCACGCGGTAGCCGGTGAAGGTCTTGATGCGCCCGCTATCCAGACGCACAGGGAAATTGACGGATAGTTCGCGTTTGGGCTGGCGCAGGATTTCGCGCATATCTTCGGAGAGATGGAGTTTTTCTGCGGCGGCCTCGAATTGCTGGACCGCCATGTGGTAAGGGTTTAAGGTCGTGGTTTCGTCATGCATGGGTTCATTCCCACCTTTCTTCACATCGTTGTGTATCAGGTTTGTGTTGACGCAAAAGCACCTTCCTACACGGAAGGCGCTTCGTCTAGTTTTTTCACGAGCAGCGCGCGCACGCTCTCAGGTTTTGCTTGCCCGCGGGTTTGCTTCATCACCTGGCCGATCAGGGCTTGCATCGCATTGACCTTACCGGCTCGGTAGTCCGAAGCGGCTTTCGCGTTCTGGGCGATCACCTCCTCAATGATACGTTCCAGTTCGCCCTCGTCGCTGATGGGCGGCTGAATGCCTTTTTCGATCACAATCTCCTCCGGCAGTTTGCCGGTGTCGAATGCCTCGTCGATGATCTCCTTCGCCTGCTTGCCTGTAATGCGGTTGGTATCGAGCAGGTCAAGCAGGTTAGCACAGGCCGCCGGAGAGAGCGTGGATTCTTGCACGGCGACATCGTGCGCCTTGAGCAAGCGCGCCACGTCATTCAGCACGAGATTGGCGGCTGCCTTCGCCCGCGACCTGGCATCCTTGCCCGGTGCGGCGGCAGGAATGGCGAGTACCTGCTCGAAGTAGTCGCCCAGCGCCTTATCCTCGGTGAGAATGTTGGCCTCTTGCGCTGACAGGCTATACTCCCGCGTGTAGCGCGCTCTGCGGGCATCCGGCAATTCCGGCAGGCTGGCTCGCAGCTCCTCGACCCAGGCGCGACTGATGACAAGAGGCGGCAGGTCGGGTTCGGGGAAGTAGCGATAGTCGTGGGCCTGCTCCTTGCTGCGCTGTCCAACAGTAATGCCCCTGGTCTCGACCCAACCGCGCGTCTCTTGATGGATGGTTTGACCGGTGCGCAGCATCTCAACCTGGCGCTGCGCCTCGTATACCAGCGCCCGTTCGACCGAACGGAAGCTGTTCATGTTCTTGATCTCCGTCTTGACACCTAGCTCGGTTTGACCGCGCGGGCGTACTGAGATGTTGGCGTCGCAGCGCAGGCTGCCTTCCTCCATTCTGCCGGAGGAGACGCCCAGGTAGATCAAGATTTCGCGCAGCTTCTGCATATAGAGCCGCGCTTCGACAGGGCTGCGCATATCCGGCTCGCTGACGATCTCCATGAGCGGCGTACCGGAGCGGTTGATGTCGATCAGGCTGTAACCGTCGCGGTGCAGCAGCCGTGCAGTGTCCTCTTCCAGGTGAACGCGCGTGATGCCAATGCGCCGCGCCTGCCCATCATAATCAACGGAAAGATAGCCGTCCTTGCTCAATGGGATGTCATACTGCGAGATTTGATAGCCCTTCATCAGGTCGGGATAGGGATAGTTCTTGCGGTCGAACTTGGAGTATTCTGGAATAGAGCAGTTAAGCGCCAGGGCCGTCATGATGGTATAGGCCACAGCCTGCTGGTTGATGACCGGCAGCACGCCGGGCATCCCCATGCAAATCGGGCAAACGTGCGTATTGGGCGCAGCATATGCATAGTCGGTGCTGCACGAGCAGAACATCTTGCTTTTCGTCAGCAGTTGCGCGTGAACTTCCAGCCCGATAACAACCTCATACTCGGTGGCAGCGATGGTTTCCGCCAATGTCATTGCTCTAAACCTCTTCTATCTTGAGACGCGAAGCGCGTGTGTAGTGTCTGAGGGTAGTCTAGCGTTTTTGCGCGCATTCGTCAATGGTAAAAGAGGAGTTTTCTGAGACCCCGCTCTATTTAGAACAACCACATTCGCCAGGTGTATCATTCCTCCAGCCTGCAACTATTTTCGCAGCGGTGTACCTACTTGATACAGGTGATGCAGAATTTCCTTATACGATTGCATGAAAGACGTCTCATGATAAGGGATATGATGAGCCTCGCAGAAGGGCTTGACAATGCTTTGCGCTTCTTTCAGCTTATTGCGAGCCATACTGGGAAAGAGGTGATGCTCGATCTGATAATTCAAGCCACCATACCAGAAATCGGCAACCGGGGAAGCATAGACGTTTCGAGAAGTCACGATCTGGCGATGCAAGAAATCCATCTCGCTATCTCTCTCCAGCACAGGCATCCCTTTATGGTTCGGGGCAAAAATTGAGCCGAGGTACAACCCGGTTAGCGCTTGATGGATACACACGAAAATTACTGCCTGCCAGAATGGTAAGCAGTAGAACACGAAGGCGAAGTACAACACGAAGTGAGCAATCATTGCGAACCACTCAAGCTTATAATACTTCGTCTTCTTGCGCATCTTCAACAGAAATTTGACGCTATTGACTTGAAGTCCCACAGCAACCGTCATCAACGCCGGAAAAAAGACCCATGCCTGGTGTTTCACCAGGAACTGCCTGAACTTCCCCATTCGCTCAAGATCTTTCATTCCGGTAAATTCAAGAAAAGGAATCTCTATGTCGGGGTCCATATCTACTTGATTGGGGTGGCTATGGTGATGATTATGCTTATCAAGCCACCATGCATAGCTCATACCGATCAAGAAGTTTCCTCCCACAAGACTCACCAGGTCGTGTTTCCATGACTGGTGAAACATCTGGCGATGCCCTGCTTCATGGCCGAGCAAGCCAATCTGGGTGAAGACAAACGCGAGGAAGACGGCATTCAGGAGTTGCAGCCAGAAGACATGCACCAGCAATAAAAAAAGCACACCGGCGAGCAGCAAGCCGGTGAGAAGAGCTATCCGGTAGGTCGAGTACACCGGCTGCCTGTTCAAAAGCCCTTTTTGCTTCAGAAGTTGCTTCAATTCGGCAAAGTCGCTGCCCGCAGCATCCTGCGAAGTAGCGATAGGAGGCGATAGCACATCACGTGCAGGGGGTGCGAGGGTAGCAGACGTTCTATTGTTCAAATCAAATTTCCTTTGCAGAAAACGACACGCGCCGACGCTCAAGATAGACCTTGAAATGGCCTGCTTGCTCTCACGAGACGGTATCCTGAACCCTTGCAGACGTGTTTAAGTCGAAAGTGAGATGGAAACGATGCGATCTTGGGGAAAAATGTACGAGAGGTCGATCCTCGTAATGAGTATGTTATTCTCTTGCGAATACACGTTAGCTCAATAAAACGCACTGCAAGTAAGAGCGTTATTGCGCGCGTTTTGTTTCACAAAGATTCATGCCAATGTGGCTCGCCGCCGCCCGGGTATCACGATGCGGCCTCTCGGATCATATCTAGCACGCGCAATGTCGCCCTGCTATCCTGCGGTGGATAAAGCGGGGTTGACTGTCCCAGCGCGCACTCGCTGAAATGCTCGACCATCAAGCGATAAGGGTCGGCTGGAGCGAATATTCGGCGTTCAAAAGCACCCCCGCGCTGGATGAGCAGCCACGTCTCGTCCTCGCGCCACGCGGTGAAGGCCAGCGGCGCGCTAATGGCGGCCTGGCTGCCGACCAGCTCGATCACCTGGTGCTCAGCGGCCTCGAAGCTGCACTGGATATGCGCCGCCAGTTGCCCCTCGAACCGCAAGATGGCGCTGGTTGTCATATCGACGGCATTCTTCCTGGCCGCCATATCGCTAGTTTTATGGCTATAAGAAGTATCGTAAAGTACAGATAGTGGCTCCGCGCCGGTCAGCCAGCGTGCCGCATTAACGCAATAGCTGCCGATATCGAGCAGCGCGCCGCCGCCGAATGCGGGGAAGGCGCGATAATTTTCGGGTGCATTGAAGGGGAATGAAAAGGCGGCATGGAGCAGGCGAATCTCCCCGATTTCAGCGGCATCAAGCATGGCTTTCAATGCCTGCATACGAGGATGGAAACGATACATGACGGCCTCCATCAGCAGCACGCCGGCGCTGCGGCAGGCTTCGATCATCTCGTCGCACTCAGCGGCATTCATGGCGAGTGGCTTCTCGCATAAGACATGTTTTCCGTGCTGCGCGGCGCGTATCGTCCATTCGCGGTGCAGGTAATTGGGCAGCGCGATATAGATGATCTGCACGTCCGGGTCATTCATGAGTGCCTCGTAGTCGTGATAGATGCGTGGAATAGCGTGCTGTGCGGTGGTGAATTGCGCGCGGCCATCATCACGGCTGGCGACGGCCAGGACGCGCGCGTTGCGGCTGCTCTGCAAAGCGGGAATGACAGCACGGTTGGCGATGAAGCCCGCCCCAAGAATACCCCATTGAATAGACATATATTACTCCTGAATGACTCGGTAATTCGTTTATCAAGTATAGGGTGGAGTTTTTCGGAGGTCAATGTGCATTGGCAATTTGCGAAAAATACGGTATACTGTTCAGCAATCAGGAGTGACTGAGAAGAAAGGCGGCCATGAGGGTCGCCTCTGCGGTTTTACGTGAAATAACAGGCGAAGCGTTCTGGAAGAGTCGCGTTTGAGCGGGTAGGAGAACGAACACATATGTCTCTCATCAACATGGCAAAACGGGAAATCAATTGCAAGATCGTCTATTACGGCATCGGGCTGTGTGGCAAGACGACCAACCTGCACTATATCCACCAGGCGGTCAGCCCGCGCGATGTCGGCGATATGGTTTCAATCGATACGGAGACCGAACGCACGCTCTACTTTGATCTGCTGCCTCTTGAACTAGGCAAGGTGCATGGCTTCCAGATACGCTTCCAGTTGTACACCGTGCCAGGCCAGGTGCTTTACCAGCAAACGCGCATCTCTGTTCTGAAGGGAGCTGATTGCGTGGTTTTCGTTGCGGATTCGCAGGCCAGCAAGCTCCAGGAGAACATCGAAAGCTGGAACGAGTTGCAAGAACAGCTCAAGCGCATGAACAAAGATATCACAGATTTCCCCCTGGTCATGCAATGGAACAAGCGCGACCTGCAAGACGTTCTTCCTGTCTCCGTGCTGGAACAGTATCTCAATCCCTATCATTTCCCCAGCTACGAGTCGGTGGCCTTGACCGGACAGGGTGTGATCGAGTGCCTGCGCGTCGGGATCAACTCGACGTTGCGACGCCTTGAGCGCATTTAGCATATGTCTGGCTTGCCATATCGTAGGAAACCAACTCACTCTTTTCTGCTCAAGTTTGTCGCAGCTATGCCGAAAAGTAATAGAGAGGATATAGCCCATATGTCCTACTCACGCATTGTTCTTTGCGAGCATTCTGTGTATAATGATGAGCATGTATTCAGGTAAAACGTGCCTTCGCTATTTTTCCGGTAAAAGCCTGAAAGCTTCCTTCCGGTTCACCTGGTGATATCTTGCTAGAAATACCAGCAGCACAACACCCACCCGCTGCGCTACAACGAGGAATTGAATGGATATAATCAAAGTGATGGTCATCGATGAGCAGCCCCTCTTTCGCCAGGGTATCTGCTCGACGCTCGAACTCATGGGCAACTGCGAGATTATCGGTCGCACAACTGATTCGATGGAAATTTTCGAACTGGCGCGTACTGGCAATCCTGATGTTGCCGTGATCGACGCGGGGCTATCCAGCGCCGATCCTCTGGAGATTGCGCGCCAGGTGCGTCACTTCGCTCCCCACATCGCCATCATGATTCTGACTCCCTCCGAAGATGAAGAACGCCTCTTCCAGTCGATCAAGGTAGGTGCGGCAGCGTACTATTCACGTAACATCACGCCGGAAGAACTGACCGACGCGGTGCGCAGGGTCAGCCACGGTGAATACCTGATCAATGATGACGTGCTCGCCAAACCGCAGCTTGCCAGCCGCGTGCTGAAATCTTTCCGCGAGCTGACCATCGAGGAAGAAGACCCTTCCACTAAAGACCTGTATTCCCCGCTTTCAGGCCGCGAAGTCGAGATTCTCGACTACATTGCGCGGGGCAACAGCAATAAAGAGATCGCCAAATCGCTCAAGATCAGCGACCAGACGGTCAAGAACCACATTACCTCCATTCTCAAAAAGCTTTCCGTGAATGACCGCACCGCAGCGGTTGTACATGCGTTGCGCCACGGCTGGATCAAGATGCACGAGAGCTAGCAACATTGGACGACCTTCACGGTCGCCCAACTTGCATGCAACTAGAGGCGGTTTATCGCCATTCTGCATGGAATCGATACTACTTCATAACCAGATCATAACCACTTTGACCTTTTCAAACCTCTGCGGCTCATTCATACTTTTTTCAGGTTTTCCGGTACTTGATCTTCCAAAAGCTGCCTATTCATCACCACTCTTCAGAAAGATGCGTAAGACGATGGAATGGAGTAATACTGTGTTCCGCCCGTTTATTCGCATATTTCCTTTGCTGATGGTCTGCCTCGTGCCTCTTTTCGCAGCTTCACTATCAATTGCGCTCATCAATGCACATGCAGCGGGTGGAACAACCGGAGGGCTGTCGGTGTATGTCGGCTATGCTGAAGACAAAGAGATCAACAATCCGGTGCCGGGGACATTCCCTATTCCCTGGGATGGAGCGCCCAATACCATCTTTCTCGGCTCACCTATAGTAGGTCAGGCCGCGTGTGGTACGCTGCCTTCATGCTACGACGCGGGCGCAATTCGCCTCGATAACACTGGAACGAGCGATATTACGATTGGCAATGTCTCAGTCGATATCCATTCATCGATCCCTGGCGGCAAAGTCTTCAGCCTTTGGGGATCGTTCACGGTTCCGGCAGGTAAGAGCGTGATCCTGACCGAGAACCCAGCCAACGATGATCCCGGCTATGACAACTTCGATACGAGCAGCTATCCCGCCAACAACTGCGTAAAGATTACAACCTCACCAACGGTCACGATTACCATCGGTGGCGTCGCAGACAACGCTGGTCGATCAATAGCCACATTCTCGATACTGGCGGAATCGACAAAGGGTATTGCAAGCCTGCGCAAAACGAGTCGATCCAGTGGCACACCATCGGCGTATGGGGCAAAAGTACAGCAACCTTGACGCTAGGCCCTGCCTCAAGTACCTTACCGATCGGTCAGCAGGCCACCGAGACGGCGCTGTTGCTGGATGGCAGCGGTGCCGCCATCCCCAACGCCACCGTTGACTTCAGCGTGACGAGCGGACCCAACGCCGGGCAGACCGGCAGCGCCAATACTGACACGACAGGGAAGGCGTCCTTCACCTATACAGACACTGCATGCGGGACAGACATCGTGCTCGCCTCCGTCATATCGGCGAGCACGTTTCAATCCAACCAGGCTTACGTCCTGTGGCAAAACGTCTTCACCGGAACCTGGGATAGCGCAGACATCGGTTGTCCTGCGCTGGCGGGCAGCGATTCGCTCAATAATGGCACCTGGACAATAGCCGGATCAGGGACAGATATCGGGGGCAAAGTCGATCAGTTCCATTTCGTCTGGCAGCCGCTGGTTTCCGATGGAGGCATTCGCGCGCAAGTACTGACGCAGACGAACACGAACAGCGACGCGCAAGCTGGGGTTATGCTGCGCCAGAGCGTCGACGCGAGCGCGCCCTTCTACGCGCTTGTGGTAACACCGCAGAAGGGTATCTCCGTCATCTATCGCCTGACGCAAGGTGGGGACGACCACACGCTTTTAACACTGAGCGGCGCTGCTCCAGCCTACCTCCAGGTGCAGCGCGTTGGCACGACCTACACCGCTTCTATCTCAAGTGATGGCGTCACCTGGACGCCCATCGTGGGATCGAGCATCACCCTCGGCTCTCCAGGCACGTGGCTGGCCGGCCTGGCCGTCACTTCGCACTCCACAGCGAAGCTCAATACGGCCACCTTCGACGCAGCCAGTACGCCATAGACGCACTCGTATATTTGACCGCGTTTGGTTCAGGCTATATACTAGACATGAGACGTTGAACAGAAAGGAATCTTTTAACGTGAAAGTCTATGGCCGTGTTACCGTTTTCCCCATCATGCCTCCCAAAATAAGCCGACTCTATGAGCTTGCCTACAACTTGTGGTGGAGCTGGCATCCTGAAGCGCTCGCGCTCTACAAGAAGCTTGACCCCGCGCTTTGGGAAGAGGTGGGGCATAGCCCTGTGCGCCTGCTGAGTGAAGTACAGCCGGTATTACTTGAACGAGCGGCCAATGACGCCGAATATCTCGAACGCTACGACAGCGTTCTGCGCGAGTTTGACCGTTATATGCATCCGGGGCCGGAGGAGACCTGGTTTGCGCAAACGTACCCGGAATATACCGACCAGGTGATCGCCTATTTTTCGGCGGAGTTTGGACTTCACGAAGCATTGCCGATATATTCAGGCGGTCTGGGTATCCTGTCAGGAGACCACTGTAAGGAGGCAAGCGACCTGAACCTGCCGTTTGTAGGCGTAGGCTTCCTCTATCCCCAGGGCTACTTCCGCCAGCATATCACGCGCGATGGGGTGCAGGAAGCCTTTTACGATAAGCTGCACTTCTCGGAAGCGCCCGCCACGCCCGCGCTTGGGCCAGACGGCAACGAAGTGATGATCCAGGTAGAACTGCCGGGTCGCCGTATCCATGCCAAAGTCTGGAAGGTGCAGGTCGGTCGTATCCCCCTCTATCTAATGGATACCGATGTTCCGCCAAACGCACCAGGCGACCGCGAGCTATCCGCCCGCCTGTATGGTGGAGACCGCGAGATGCGTATTGCTCAGGAGATCGTACTGGGCATCGGTGGAGTGCGCGCCCTGCGAGCGCTGGGCATCCAGCCGGCCATGTGGCACATCAACGAAGGCCACGCGGCCTTCTTGAGTCTGGAACGCTGCCGCGAACTGGTCGTCTCCGGCCTGAGCTTCAACGAAGCACGCGAAGCCGTCGCCGCCAACACGTTGTTCACGACTCACACGCCGGTGCCAGCCGGAAATGATACGTTCTCTTACGAACTGGTTGACAAGTATTTCGGCTCGTTTTGGGGTCAGCTCGGACTCTCACGCGATCAATTTATGAACGTGGCGCGCGAAGATCACGGCTGGGGACCGACCTACGGCATGACGGTACTGGCGATTGGATTGACCGGCTATCATAACGGTGTGAGCAAGCTGCACGGCGATGTCTCGCGTGCAATGTGGCAGTTCCTGTGGCCCGGCGTCGATCCCGACGAGGTACCCATCGAATCGATCACCAACGGCATTCATTCTCCTACATGGATAGCGCCAGAAATGAACGCGCTGTTCAAACGTTACATGGGCGAAGACTGGGCTGAGCATGTCGATGAGCCTGCTCTGTGGGACGGCATCAACAAGATACCCGACGAGGAGCTATGGCAGGTGCATGTCCAGCGCAAACGCGCATTGATCGACTACACGCGCCAGCACCTGCGCGGTCATCACCTGCGTCTGGGTGAGGGGGCATTGCAGATGGCCGAGTTCGATAAGATGCTCGACTCAAATGCCCTGATTATCGGCTTTGCGCGCCGCTTCGCCACGTATAAACGCGCTGCGTTGATCTTCCGCGACCTGGAACGCCTGCAGCGCATCGTCAACGACCCGGCTCGTCCCGTGCATATCGTCTTTGCTGGCAAGGCGCACCCCGCCGACGGGCCTGGCAAGGCGCTCATCGAACAGGTCTATCGCTCGTCGCGCAGCGATGCTTTCCGGGGCAAGGTCATTTTCCTGGAGAACTACGACATCAACATGGCGCGCTACCTTGTCTCCGGCACCGACCTGTGGCTCAACAACCCGATTCGCCCGCACGAGGCCAGCGGCACAAGCGGGCAGAAAGCTTCGCTCAACGGGCTGCCGAATTTCAGCATCCTCGACGGCTGGTGGGCCGAGGGATACAACGGCGAGAACGGGTGGGCCATCGGCGAGGAGCGTGAGTATCACGACCCTGCTGTGCAGGATGAGGCCGATAGCCTCTCGCTGTACCGCACGCTCGAAGAAGAGATTATCCCGCTGTATTACGACCGCGGCGCGGACGGCCTGCCTCACCGCTGGCTGGCGGTGATGCGCGAGGCGATCCGCACGTGCGCCCCAACCTTCAGTATGCGGCGCATGGTAAAGGAGTATACGACGCGCTTCTATGTTCCAGGGATTCAGCAGGGGATGCGTATCGCGCAGAACCACTACGAACTGGCGCGCGTCCTGGCTGCCTGGAAAGACAAGGTAAGACAGGCGTGGTCGAGCATCGAACTGTATGCCGAGGGGCAGCGCGACGGCCAACTCAGCCTGGGCGAGGGGATCGATATGCGAGCCTGGGTGCGCGCGGAGAACCTGCGCCCCGAAGACCTCACGGTTGAGCTGGTCTACGGTGAGGCCAGGGACGACCAGGTGGTGGTGCAGCACGCCCTGCCGATGGAGTACAGCAGGCGAGAACTGGACGGTTCGCTGCGCTACGATCTGCGCCTGCAGCCGCCGGAAAGCGGCAGCATCGCCTACGGCGTGCGCGCTCTCCCCAACCATCCCGCGCTTGTCAACAAGCACGAGCTGGGCCTGATTCGCTGGGGCTAAGTTTCCTTTATCCCGTTGCCAGTCACGAGGTGATGCAGCAGCAGGTGGCGTACCTGTTCAGCGTTGTCGCGGGGGCGAGGAGCGAGCCAGAGACGATACGCAGGAGCCTGTGCCGCCATGTCTCCGAAGATGTCGAACATAAAATCGGCCTCACCGTCTTTGGTCTGCTGCTGAGAAGTGTATTCCTGCATCAACAGGCTGACGGCGGAGGCAGGGGAGAGCGGTTCGGCGTGGAATGTCCCGGCGCGGTTTTTTGGATGGAGGAAGACCATCAGGCTCACCGGGCACGAGCCGATGACCTGGCCGCGAAAATAGCGCTGGACATCGACGGAGCGTTTCTGACGGGCGTCTTTCGGCAGATTCTGCATGTAGGGTGCCTGGCGCAGCAGTTCGGTGGTGCCGCTGCGCACAGCGATATCTTCCGGGAAGGAGTACACTCTAACCTGGCCGCCATCTCTTCCCAGCAGCAATACATCGTCCCCAAGCAGGCTCAGGCCGCTCTCCAGGCATGACAGGATCAGCGTGCTCTTACCACTGGTGGGCGCGCCCGCCACGAGGATGCCTTGCCCATCGAGGGCAACCGCGCCCGCGTGAACGACTTCGTAGCCGCTTGTGTTGAGCATGACGCCGACGGCCATGTAGAAGACGAAGCGCGTGATGAACCAGGGTTGGCACTGCGAGACGTCCTGGATGAAGATGGTGGCGTGGTAATCCCGCTTATGCAGAACTGAGCAGATACGGCTGTTGACATCGGGATACGCCTGGTATTCGCGGAAGCGCAGTTGCCCCTCATGCCAGCGCGCACGCATCGGGCCATCCACTCCGGAAATCTCCGACCAGGTGATATGCGCTGGGCTGGCTTGTGCGGGCGCGGGTGGAAAATCCTCGCCTGGGCGCGTCTCGAGGAGGTAGCATGTCAGTGCGACGGGATAGTGCAGGCGCTCACCTGCCTTCCAGAGCAAATCTTCAGGGATAGTGACGGGCAGGGCCGCCGGATGCTCGTAGGTATATTCCGCCAACAGCTCGGCATAGTAAAGAAAGTGCCGGATGTCGTCTGTAAGCCTGCCATGGTTGGTGACGACGCGCACCATGCGATGATGCAAAAGATACCATTGCTCATAAAGTGGGCCGTCCACCCGCTCAAGATAAGGATGCGCTCGCTGGCGTTCAACCGTAAACATGGACACCTCGTTTTCAAGATTTCCAGGTCATCCTAGCATATCGCGCCGGAAAGCACGAGTCGTATAGGTAAGTCTGGCTACGCGCGGGGGGTTTGCCAATAGTAACGCTCATGTCGTATCGTTAAGAGAGAAGGCAAATAGCCAGGAGACCTGGCAGGCAGTCAGCGACAGCACACAGGTATCCCTACCACAGGAACAGACCCGAGGAGAATTGCACATGAGCATTCAATCGATCAATCCGGCTACCGAAGAAGTCATGAAAACGTTTGAGCCGTTCAGCCCTGCACAGGTTGAGCAGGCACTGGCGGAGGCACGCCATGCATTCTTGCAGTGGCGCGTGACCTCGTTTGCCGAACGCGGCGCGCTATTTCACAAACTCGCACAGTATCTACGCCGACATAAAGAGGAGCTTGCCCAGCTCGCCACGCTTGAGATGGGCAAGCCAATTATCGAGGCGATCGCCGAGGTGGAAAAATGCGCCTTGAATTGTGATTTCTATGCCGATAACGCCGAGAAGTTCCTGGCTGACGAGTCGGCCACCACCAATGCAACCAGCAGCTACGTCGAGTTTCTGCCGCTGGGCGTTGTACTGGCGCTCATGCCCTGGAACTACCCATTCTGGCAGGTCATCCGCTTTGCCGCGCCAGCGCTGATGGCGGGCAATACGGCGGTGCTGAAACACGCTTCGAACGTTTCGATGTGCGCGTTGAAGATAGAGGAGATCTTTGAGGAGTGCGGATTCCCACATGGCGTCTTTCGGACGGTGCTGGTCCCCGGCGCTGAGACTAACCGGCTGATCGCAGACAAGCGCGTCGCGGCGGTCACGCTGACCGGCAGCGATGTGACAGGGTCCGCGGTCGCCTCCGCAAGCGGACACGCGCTGAAGAAGAATGTGCTGGAACTCGGCGGCTCGGACGCTTTCATTGTGCTGGAGGACGCCGACCTGGACGGCGCGGCGCAGATGGCGGTGAGGGCGCGCTTCCAGAATACCGGCCAGAGCTGTATCGCGGCTAAGCGTTTCATCGTGGTCGAATCCGTGGCAGACGCCTTCGAGCAGAAGTTCGTCGAGGCCGCCAGGCAGCTCAAAATGGGCAACCCGATGGACGCGAAAACGCAAGTCGGGCCATTGGCGCGCGGAGACCTGCGCGACGCACTGGAAGAGCAGGTAGCAGCCTCGATCAGGATGGGCGCACGTATCCTGCTGGGCGGCAAGCGAGCCGAAGGTAAAGGCTACTTCTACGAGCCGACCATCCTTAGCGGTGTTACAGCTGACATGCCGGTCTTCAACGAAGAGACCTTCGGGCCTGCCGCCGCCATCATCCACGCACGTGACGCCGAACACGCTATCGAGCTGGCGAACGACTCCGATTTTGGGCTAGGCGGCAACCTGTGGACGGGCGACATCGAACGCGGCCGCAAGCTGGCGCGCCGCATAGAATCCGGTAGCGTCTTCATCAACGGCATGACGGCCTCCGACCCACGCCTGCCCTTCGGCGGCATCAAGCGCAGCGGCTACGGGCGCGAACTCGCCTCGTTCGGCATCCGCGAGTTCGTCAATATCCAGACCGTGTGGATCGGACCCGCCGTGAGCCAGCAGCCGACACGGGTCGCAACCGAATAAGCTTTCATAAGCGTGATACTTCAGAGGGTCATCCAGGGAACATCTGACCGTGATCGTTTCTGCTTTCCCTCGTATCCCTGAATGACCCTGGATTCATGCGATGAGTTCAGTTCGTGACGAAAAGCGATTGAGGAGGACGAGAGCATGTCTCTTGTAAATGAGCAGCCACTCCAAAACTGGTGGGCTGAAGGCGATACCCCTGTGCGGGCGCACACTCGCGTCACCTTCCTGGTGGATGGGCGCACCACTATGCTAGAGATGTGCCGCCATTTCCTGATGGCGCGCACCTATATTTACCTCGCCAACTGGGGACTGGCCCCGACCATCAGGCTGGTGCGCGGCCAGGACCGTCGCGCCGGACCCGACGGCAGCCCAGAGCAGGAGGCGCTGCTGGCCGAATTGCGCGCCGAGGGCATGGGCGAGGAAGAGATCGCCTTCTGGCAAACCAACGAACTGACCCTCCAGAATGTGCTGGGCTACAAAGTGCGCCAGGGTGTCAGCGTCAAGGTGCTGGTATGGGACTGCCTCACAGTCTTTGCGAACATGAACCCGCAAATCGCCCACGACCAGCTCGCGGCTGTCGGCGTTACCTGCCTTCTCGACGACAGCGCCAAAGGGCTGCTGCATCACCCGGTAGAGTCGCTGCACCAGAAAATCACCGTCATCGACGGAGTGCGCGCCTTTGTAGGAGGCGTCGATATGCTGTTTGAGGAAAATGGGGACTTTGATCGCTGGGATAATCACATGCACGATTTCGCCTACGAGCTGCGCAGTAACTCGCTTGACGCTGCGCCTCATCCCTGGCATGACGCACATTCAATCCTGGAAGGAACAGCCGTGGGCGACGTTGAACTCAACTTCCGCCAACGCTGGAATAACGTGGTCGAGCGTCATCACCTCGATCAAGCGCTGCTCTGCCAGGAGCATCAACTACCCGCGCCGGTCGAAAGCAAGAGCCTGGTGCAGGTGGTACGCACCATTCCAGAGCATACCTACGACTTTGATGCCGCCGAGGGCATCCAGGGTATCGCACAGATGTACGCTCATGCCTTCGCCAACGCGCAGCGTTTCATCTACCTGGAGAACCAGTATTTCTGGCTGTACGCCTATTTCGGCCTGGATGTCTCATGGGTAGGGAGGGATAGCCCCGATATGGAACGCAACATCCGCGAGTTGGGCGCGGCGCTGCAACGCGGCGCAACCCTTGCGCTGATCCTACCTGATCATCCTAACGTTGGCCGTGCCTTCACGGACGCCGGGCTGGAACGCTTGCGCAAAGAAGCGCCGGAGGCTGCCGCGCAGGGCCGCATCCAGGTTTTCACCCTGGGAACGTCGATGACCAGGAATGACGGCGAACACTACCGTCCAATCTACGTTCACGCGAAGGTAGGTATCATCGATGATCTCTTCTCGACGGTCGGCTCAGGCAATCTCAACAATCGCGGAATGCGCGACGATACAGAGATGAATGTGGCCGTACTCGACCCTGTGCAAGCGCATGGTCTGCGCTTGCTGCTGATGGCCGAGCACCTCAACCTGTTCGACGAGAACGACCTTTTCGACGCGGCTCGTCAGCTCGGCGACCAGCGCCAGAGGCCCGACCTGGAGCAACGCGCGCATGATATCTGGGCAAAGCTTGAGCAGCAGTTGGGCAATCCCTGGATCGCACTGGGGATGATGGTCGAGCGCGCCCAGGACAACCTGCGCCGCTACCAGGCAAAGCAGCCGCTCATCGGCCACCTGCTGCCCTACCTCACGGCTGAGCAGGCGCAGCAAGCAGAGTTGCCCTTCCGCGAGAACATCGGCTGGATCGAGGAACAAGAAGAGCAGAAGAAATAACCCAGTAGTGAGAATCAGCAAGCAGGGCAACCGCCGGTTGCCCTGCTTGCTGATTCTCAAAACAACTTAGTTGCCGCGTACCAGGGCACGCACAACCTGCACGATATGATGGGCGCTGATTCCCGCCTCTTCCATCAATTCGGCGGGAGTGCCAGAGCCTGGCATGGACTGGACGGCCAGCTTAACGATACGAGGCAGGTTGCCGTCGCGCTGCGTAAAGGCTTCGAGCACGGCGTCACCCAGGCCACCTTCTGACCAGTGGTCCTCGACGGTGACGATGCATCCGCCCGCCTCGTCGGCTGCCGCGAAGAGCGTTTCCTCGTCGATGGGCTTGACGGAATAGGCATCGATCACACGCGCGCGGATGCCCTGGCTCCTGAGCTGGTCATAGGCGGCTAGCGCGTTGTGCAGCGTGATACCGGCCCCCACAATGGTCACTTCATCCCTTTCGGATGAGCGTACCACGCGGCTGCCGCCAATGCTGAATTGCTCGTCGGGGCTGTAGAGGATGGGCGTCTTCTCGCGCGTGGTGCGCATGTAGACGATGCCGGGCGTCTCGGCCATCAGCGCGACAAGCTGCGCGGCCTGGTTCGCGTCGCTGGGGTAGAGTACCGTGCTGCCGAAGACGGCGCGCATCATCGACAGGTCTTCCAGCGCCATCTGCGAGGGACCGTCCTCGCCAATCGAGACGCCCGCGTGCGAGCCGCTCAGGCGAATGTTGGCGCGCGAAATGGCCGCCATACGGATGAAGTCGTAGGCGCGCGAGAAGAAGGCCGCAAAGGTCGACGCGAACGGAATCTTGTGGCGCACGCTCATACCGACCGCCGACGCCACAAGCTGCTGCTCGGCGATGTACTGCTCGAAGAAGCGTTCCGGGTACGCTTTAGCGAACTCATCGGCATAGGTCGAGTTACTGACCTCACCATCCAGACCGACAACGTCGGGATTGGCCGCACCCAACGCCAGCAGCGCGTCGCCGTAGGCTTTGCGGGTAGCAACCTCGTCCGTGAGGTTGTATTTGGGTAGGACCACTTCCTTCTTCTCGCCCCACGAGGCGGGTTTTCCGCTTTCGTCGGGTTTCTGCACGGGGAAAGTCTTGCTGCGCACGTAGTGCAGTTCGCCCAACGCCTGCTCTTCCTGCTGCTTGTTGAGCGCCTTGCCATGCCAACCTTCTTTGTTTTCCAGGAAGGAGACACCCTTGCCCTTCATCGTCTTCGCGATGATGACCGTAGGGCCGCCGCTCGTCTGGATCGCCTGCGCGTAGGCCGCGTTGATCTCGTCGTAGTTATGCCCATCGATGACGATGGCGTTCCAGCCGAAACCTTTAGCACGCGCCTCATACGCCGCGAGGTTCCAGCCTAGCTCCGTTTCACCGCGCTGGCCGAGGCGGTTCACGTCGATGATTGCGACCAGGTTGTCCAGGTTGTAATGGAAGGCTTTATCGAAAGCTTCCCAGACGGAACCCTCCGCAGTCTCGCTGTCACCGAGTAATACCCAGATGCGATACGGCAACTTGTCCAGGTACTTGCCGCAAAGCGAAATACCAACTCCGATGGGCAGGCCCTGGCCCAACGAGCCGGTAGCTACATCAACCCAGGGCAGCACCGGCGTGGGATGCCCCTCGATGCGGCTGCCGAATTTGCGCAGCGTCAGCAACTCCTCGTCGCTGATGGCTCCCGCGGCCTTGTACATCGAGTAGAGCAGGGGAGCCGCGTGTCCTTTCGAGAAAATCAGGTGATCGTTGTTGGGGTTCGTGGGTTTGTCGAAGTCGTAGTGCAAATAGCTCGACATCAGCACAGCCATCAGGTCAGCCGCCGACATCGACGATGTAGGATGTCCCGAACCGGCTGCCGTGGTACAGCGAATGCTATCTACGCGCAACTGCTGGGCAAGTTCTGTCCACTGTTGCACCTGTGTATTCGTCTCAGTTGTTGTCATATCTACTCCTCATCCTTGTAGAGCCTGGATAGACGCAAAAATGGAGATGACTCCTCAATAGGCAGTCTATAAATAGCCCTACTACATTTTTCGCCCAATCTGTGGGGCCGGTATCCACTGTATTATACATCATGCACCCATAAAGATTGTCCAGGCCGGTGGCATTTCGTTACACAGACGAGCATAATCAGCCGTTATGTATGCAATAACGCGGGTTCGCCCCACGCGCCAATGCGCGTAGGAACCAGCTTCCAGGCAAGCAGGCGTTTTTTCTGG
Source organism: uncultured Chloroflexia bacterium (assembly GCA_963731975.1). Classification (GTDB taxonomy): domain Bacteria; phylum Chloroflexota; class Ktedonobacteria; order Ktedonobacterales; family Ktedonobacteraceae; genus CAVSXS01. Next base: position 2,457,138 of record CAVSXS010000001.1, read on the forward strand.
ATAGTCAACGTGAGGATATTGCCCCGGCGCACGACCTCGTCGTACATATAATCAAAGACAAAATTCCCCAGACTATAAACGATCAGCTTGCCCTTGTACCACTCGTAAGGCTCGATCACATGGGGATGAGCGCCAACGACGAGATCAGCGCCAGCATCAATGGCAACCTGTGCCATGTAGCGCTGGCTGGCAGTCAGCCCGGTATAGTATTCGATACCCCAATGCATGAAGGTGATCACAAAATCGGCTGACAGGCGAGCCTTGCTCACATCCTGCCAGAGATCAGCTTCGTTTAACCATGCGTGGCCAGGGGTGGTATCGGTGGCGGCAAAGGAGTAGGGATCAATTTCATCGTAGGCTAGCAAGCCAATCGTTGTCCCATTCACCGTTTTGAAGACGGGCGCGTGGGCCTCTTTCTTGTTTCGACCGCCTCCGATGGGAGTGAGACCTCGTGTCGGCAGCGTGAGCAATTCGTCGAGAAAAGCGGCCTTTCCGTAGTCACCACTGTGGTTATTGGCGACCGAGACCAGGTCAAATCCGGCAGCCAGCAGGCGATCATAGGCGCGTGCATCGCCTCGAAAATTATACGACTTGGGCACCGGCGCGCCCAATTTGGAGATAACGCATTCCAGGTTGCCAATGGTGAGGTCAAAGCTACGAAGAAAATCGGCGGTGTAGGTGAATGGATAAGGATCGTTGAGCGCGGAGGCGAGCATGTGACTGTTCACGGTGCGGCCAAACATGACATCGCCAGTAAAGGCCAGCGTGATAGGTCTTTCCGGCACAGGGGTATGCGACGCGTGCGACGCGTTGCCGGTAGCAATAGTTGTGCTGGCGCTGGTCGACTGCGGTTTAGCATTAGCAGGCACATCCTCTGCTTGACAGCCTGCCAACCCTAGCAAAGCAACAGCACCAGCAGCCAGCACTTCGCGGCGCGTCCAATGTCCCTGTAGTAATTTAAATTCGTCCATCTGCCTCTTCATAAGAGCCATTCTATCATACAGAATGGGAGTAGCGACAAACAACTTTCATTTAATCCTCTCAACATTGATCTAGCAATGCTCTCTGCCGATGCTTATCGAGCTCGAGTATGCTAGAGCTTATTAGCCTGTTTTCATTACTTGACCGGCGCTTTAGCCTGTAGCATCCTGGTAATGGTCGCGATAATGCTCTCGGCGATTTTACTTGGATGGCTGTCCATGCTGAACATTATCTTCAATAACTGGATGTCATAACACACATAAAAAAGGATGAGTTTGAAATGGTATCTACCACAAAAGCCTCGATAATCGTTCCTGCAAAACAAACTAAGCCTGCAACAATAGATTCAGGTTACGTGTGCTAATTCAAACCGTTGAAAATATAGACATACTTCATTAATCAGCTACATATCCATATCTACTATGTGGGGAAGGAAACTACATTAATGGCTGTTTGTAGACGCTGTGGCAACGAAGTTAGCGGTATTGGTTCATTATTTACTTTCAATAGGCAAAAAGGGCGTTGTAAAAATTGTGAAATCGCTACTCAGCAAGGACTCATACGCTTCCGAGAAGCTTTTCTTCGTGTATCCAGTGGTAGTTATTTTTCTCTGGAAATATTACAAATGCTTTCTAACCAGGCTGCTAATGACTTTATTGATATGAAAGAAGCGCTAGAGTTTATACGTGCAGACGCGCTGGGATTGTTAGACAGAACCTTTCAAGGCAATATTTCACAAGGACAATTTACCGATGAAGCTGAAGAATATATCCGACATCTTCAATTCATGTTGGCTGTTCCTGACTCCGCAGCACAATCTCTTTTAAGACGGATAACAATCCAGAATATCCATCGCGGTAAACTCCCTGTCGTTCCTCGATTGTATTTACAAGATATCCGTTTAGAGTCTGAAGAGGTGTGTTATCTCCTTACCTCAGCAGAATATCATAAAGTAAATACCTCATCCACTAAACTCATATCAGGGCGTCTCATTGCTACAAACAAGAAACTACGATTCTTATCAGTTGCGGGTGGAAGTGAAATTGCGTGGAACTCTATCATAGGTATTAACAGACAGACAAAGACTATTCGAAGACTGGTCGGAAATTCAACAGTGCTGGCACCCGTATCTGGAATAAACCTGGAGTTAAACAAAAAGGCAGGAAATGGTTTTTATGGTGTTGCCGACCCTGAAATGATAGAAGCAATCATTGATACGCTAGTTCGCATATCGAAACGCCAAATCATAAAAAGCGATACCGATAATAGTCGTCACATTCCTCAAGATGTTAGGATCGCTGTTTGGCAACGAGATCAGGGAAAATGCACCCAATGTGGAGCAGCTGACTACTTAGAGTTTGACCATATAATTCCATATAGTAGAGGGGGAGCCAGCACAGAAAACAATGTACAACTGTTGTGTAGGAGGTGTAATCTTGCAAAGAGCGATCGAATCTAACCCAAGACGAATATTGACAGCAGTTTTATGCTTTATTTCTCTCATCATAACTTGCTTAACTCTTGTTTCTTGTTTTGGTGCCAGCCCACCTGACGGCTACCTGGCGACAGATACGAATAGTGTCTATTTCATTCAGTTCACTTCATCGAATAATCAACTGAGCGGGCACATTCAAGGCGTCCAGATAACCGGTGATGTGCCACCACAGACTCAATCCTTCTCAACGGCTTTTACCGGCATTCAAAATGGCTCATCGGTGACTATCACTGTTTCTCTCTTTGGTTTCTCATCGTCAGTAACGGGTGCGCTGAATAATAATTCGCTCACATTAGATATCCCTCAACAAGATGGGCACCTGAAGAACGAAACATTCATTGGAGCTTCGCTGCAACAATATAATCAAGCCGTTAATACGCTACAACAACTGGTAAATCAGCAAGATCAACAATATGCTAACAATCAAGCTACAGTGGTGTCCAGTCAAGCCACAGCTACATCCTTGCAGGCGACTCAAGCTGCGCAACAGGCAGAGCAGCAAGCAGAACAGCAGGCTGTAAGCGATGCAAATTCCAACCTGAGCAGCGCGCTAAGCGCACTCAAGAGCGATGAAAACGGGCTAGCTTCATTCTCTGAAACAAGCACCCTTAGCGGCTATGCCAACGATTGGCAAGCCATGCAGAATGACTACAACACTGAAAAGCAGGATGCGCAGGCTGGTTGTGGTACTAATTCGGTTAATTATAATCAAGTATTGGCTGATGCTAATCAGGTTGGTGCCGATGTGAATCAAATCATGGCAGACGACAACCAACTCCGGGCAGATAAGAACCAGTATAATGCCGATTTGTCCCCAGTTCAGAATGATGTGAAGACGGTTAATGACGGCTGGACACAACTTCAGCAAGCAGTAGCCAATAACACAACAGGTACCCCAGCACCAGCATTTACATTGAGCGATGTAAACAACGCTTTGAAGAATGCACAAAGTGTAGAGCAGGCAGCGCAGGGAGTATGGCAATCAGCTCAAAGCACAGCAGGACAATACGACCAGGAAGCAAGCGCGTTGAAACAGCAGGCCGATGCGCTACCTGCAAGTATGCAGTGCAGTTGAGGAACGTCAGATTAAGCACAATAAAAATGCGTAACATCTCTCCCATTAATCCGTCAAGTTTCATTTAATCCAAGAAATGTGGTGGTATCCCTCGCGGGTGCTATGAAAAGGGCGGGCCAAATACAGGCTGACAGGTTGCTCTAATCAGCAGAGGCGCGCAAACCATATCTCCGCTTAATCAATACCCTCCAATACCGCCTGCGCCTCTTGCGCCGTCTCAGCCTTGAGCAGTGCTTGAGCCTTCTCTTGCCAGTAGGCCAGCGAGTGCGCGTGGAGGGCGGCTTTGACGTTGAGGATGGAAGGGGGACTCATGCTGAGTTCGCCGACGCCCAGGCCGACCAGCAACGGGCCGATGCGCCGGTCCGCAGCCAGTTCGCCACAGACGGCCACCAGCTTGCCGTGCGAGCGAGCGGCGCGCACGACCATGTCGATGGCGCGCCACACCGCCGGTTCCAGCATGCCGAACATGGCAGTGACGCGCGTGTTGGTGCGGTCGGCGGCCATCGTGTATTGGAAGAGGTCGTTGGCCCCGATGCTGAAGAAATCGACCTCGCGCGCGAGCGCGTCGGCCATCAGCGCGGCGGCGGGCGTCTCCACCATGATACCAACCTGCGCTGCGGGCGCGAGCGTTACACCTTCGCGTGCAAGTTCGTCCCAGACCGAGGCGTAGATGGCGCGCAGGCGGCGCACCTCTTCGAGGGTGGCAATCATGGGAAACATGATGGACAGGTCTATGCCGGTCGCGGCTCCGGCGCGCAGGAGGGCGCGCAGTTGCGTGCGCAGCAGCGCTTCGTGGGCGAGGTGGATACGCGCCCCACGCAGGCCAAGAGCGGGGTTGGCTTCTTGTAAAGAGCCGATGAGCGGTTCGAGGGCGGGAAAAGGCTTGTCGGCCCCCGCGTCGAGCGTGCGGGCGATGATGGTTTTGCTGAAACGGGCATGTTCGGCGAAGGCACGAAACAGCGCAACGTAGCTCTCGTATTGCTCCTGCTCGCCGGGGAAAATCTCGCGCCCGCCGAAGAGGAACTCCGTGCGCAGCAGGCCGATGCCCTCCGCACCGTTCTGCGCGGCTGTGCTGGCTCCTTCCACATCTCCGACATTGGCAAACACCTGCACTGCTACCCCATCTGAAGTCGCGCCCGGCTGCGTGCGCCACGTCGCCGAGTTCTGGTCACGACGATGCGCGCGTTCCTCTCGCTGGCGCAGCATGGCATCGCGCAGGATGCGTTCCTGCTCAGTTGCTAGACGGGTGTAGAGAATACCTTGCGTCCCGTCGATGGCAACCTGCTGACCATCTTCCAGCGTATAGAGTAAGCGCGGGTCGATACCTGCCACGGCTGGTATCTCCATAGCACGCGCAATGATGGCCGCGTGCGTCGTTGGACCACCCACGACGGTGCAAATGCCCAGGATAGTTGCGGGATCGAAGGTAGCAGTGTCGGATGGGGTGAGGTCGCACGCCACGATCAACACAGGAGTTGCTTCTGGCGGTGCGTCTTGCGCGTGGATGGACACAGAAGGCGCGGTGGCTGTGGTCGCTGTGGTCGCTGTGGTCGCTGTGGACAGGTGACGGGCGACACGGGAGGCAACATCGCGGATATCGGCTGCACGCGCGGCCAGCGTCTCGTTCTCCAGCGCCTCAAGCTCTTGCGCGGCTTCCTCAGCGGCCTGCCTGTATGCGAAGATAGCGGGAAGGAAGCGCCGGGCGACCAGGTTATCGGCACTGGCGAGCAGGTCGGGGTCTTCCAGCATCATTTGCTGCGCCTCGAAAATCTCAGCCTCAGCGCGGCCTACCGTCGTTGCGACACGCTTGCTCAAGTCCCGGAGTTCCTGGGCGGCTGCCGCGATTGCCTCGCGCAAGCGTCGCTGTTCGGCCTCGACCTGTTCGGGAGTGATGCTGACCGTTTCTTTAATCACGCCAGCAAGTCTATAGACGCGCACCGGGCCGATGGCGATGCCGGGTGAAATGGGCATGACACTCGCTTCTTCAGTGCCCCGCACATCCCGAATGCTCGTCATACTCACTCCTCTTCGTCGAACTTGCGCTGCACCAGCCCGGTCAATTCCTGGATGGCCTGTTCCGCGTCCTCGCCTTCGGCGCGCAGCAGCAGCGTCTGGCCGAGTGTTGCGCCCAGTTTGAGGACGCCGACGATGCTTTTCGCGTTGGCGGTTTTCTCGCCGCTGCTGACCTGAATCTGCGATTGGAACTGCGCGGCGGCCTGCACGAGCAAACGTGCCGGGCGCGCGTGCAAGCCAACTTTATTCGTGATAACTACACTGCTTTCTGCTAGAGCCACGTTCATGATCCTTCCGTGCTGAGTAACCTGATATCTTAGTGATGACTTTGTACCTTTGGCAAGGTGATAGAGAGGTTCGCAGCCTCGGCCACTTCAGGTAAGCTATTTCCGATGGAGGCTTCAACCGCCGCGATCACAGCACCCTCAACCAGCGGGGCCGAGCTGATCGTCACTCGATGGGATGAGTCGGAGGAGAAGAAATCTACGGCCATCTCGGTTGACATCACCGCGCTGCCCAGGTCAAGCAGCACCAGGATGCCATCGGGGCTATCCACTTCGCGCAGCGCGGTGATGATCTTCTCTACAGAGGTACCCAGGCTGCCATCCAGCGTCCCACCCGCCGCGGCGATCTTCACCTTGCCCTGGGCCATCTGTTCCGCCAGTTCGACCACTCCCTCCGCCAATCGCGCGCTATGCGATACGATTACTAAGCCAACCGACATGGGCTTATCTCCTTTTGCTGCTGAAACAGGGAATGATACACCTCCCCTTTGCCTGGCATATCTGAACGAGAGCGAAGGGTCCCGGGAAGGCGTTCGCCGCTAACCGGCAGGCGAGCACACTAGCCGACCGTGTCTGCCAAAGCTTTGAGTATCAACCAGCTTGAGGTTGAGCCGGGTCCTGGTGCCCGATGCTGCGCTCGCCAAGATAGCTGGCACGCCCCTTTGTGGCAAGCAAGGGGATGGTGGCTTTCATGCCCTGCTGAGCTCCCTCGCTGGCGTTGCGCAACAATACCGAGAGGCCAAGATTGCGCTCCTCCGCCTCTTTCGCGGCGGCCAGCGCGGGTGTCAGAGCATCAACCATCGTCTTCTCGCCCGGTTGCGCCTTGCCACGCGCTTTAATCCCTTCCAGCCCCGCCTCCAACATAGTGACGACATCGGTCTCATAGAGTTCGTTCTTCCCGGCGGTCGACATACCCATACGCAGGAAAGCCGTGCCGTAGAGAGGGCCACTGGCGCCTCCTACCGTCGAAACCAGGGTGGTACCGACCGTCTTTAAGATGGTGCCGATATCGGTCGAGGCCACCGTCGGCAGCTTGTCAAGCACAGCCTTGAAGCCGCGATCCATATTGATGCCATGATCGGCATCGCCGATGGGAGAGTCGAGCTGGGTAAGATAGTCACGATTGTCATGTAAGACCACGGCAACCTGCTGGATCCAACGCACCGTATCCTCTGTCGTAACTGGCATAGATTCCTCCACAACTCTAGACTGAACCTCGTGTTCGTCTCGAATGCACTCGTATTTCACCGCGTGGCGCTGGGGCATTCCCGCGAGAAGTCGCTGCGTGAGTGAGCAAGCTCTTCTCGAAGGGCTGGCGTCCACTGACCCGGCCCGTTTGTATTGTACGATGTTTTTATCCGAATGGCTGCGATTACTCGCGACCTGCCGAACACGAGGTTGGGTCTTCGTTAGCCCGCTGCCACTACATACCCCAGCGCAGAGCGGCGGTATGCACCGGCGCGTCCCAGTAGCGGATCATGTCGTCATCGAGCCGCAGCAGGGTGAGCGAGCAGCCGGCCATCTCTAGCGAGGTGATGTAGCTGCCGACCAGCGAGCGGGCGATGGTGACATCCCTGCCACGCAGGATTTTGGCGAGTTCGTTGGCAACGACATAAAGTTCGATCAGGGGTGTGCCGCCCATGCCGTTGACGAAGGCCAGCACGCGCTCGCCCGCCTTCAGGCCGAGGTCCTCGATGATCGGATTGGCGAGCATCTCGGTGATCTCAGCCGCGGACGCGAGCTTGACGCGACGGCGACCCGGCTCGCCGTGGATGCCGATACCGATCTCCATCTCGTCGTCACCCAGTTCGAAGGTGGGTTTTCCCGCCGCCGGTACGATGCAGGAAGTAAGGGCCATGCCCATGCTGCGCCCCTGCGCATTTACGCGCAGCGCCATCTCCGTCACCTGGGCCAGTGGCGCACCGGCCTCCGCCAGGCCACCCACGATCTTCTCCAGCAGCACGGTCACACCCACGCCGCGCCGTCCAGCCGTGTAGAGGCTATCCTGCACCGCCACGTCATCGTTGGTCACGACCGCCGCGACCTCGATCCCGTCGGCGGCAGCCAGTTCCGCCGCCATCTCGAAGTTCAACACGTCGCCGGTGTAGTTCTTGACAACGTGCAGCACGCCCGCCCCGCCGTTGACGGCGCGTGTGGCCGCCAGCATCTGGTCGGGAACCGGCGAGGTGAAGACTTCGCCAGGGCAGGCCGCGTCCAGCATGCCATGCCCGACAAAGCCGCCGTGCATCGGCTCGTGACCGCTGCCGCCGCCGGATATGACGCCTACTTTGCCCTTAACCGGGGCATCGGCTCGCACGATGATCTGGTTCGCGTAATCGACACGGAGCAGCTCGGGGTGCAGGGCTTCCATACCCGCCAGGGCTTCTTTGACGACATCTTCAACCCGGTTGATGAGTTTCTTCATTGCTCTCTCCTTCTTTGAGCGTCAAGCGGCGCTCACCGATCAGCGTAGATTTTCAACTGCCGACTCTGATACGCCACCCAGCTCCGGGCTGCCGGCAACCGCGCGACCGCGTGTCATGAGATCGTAGACGACCACTCCCAGGGCAGCGCCCACCAGTGGACCTACGAAGTACACAACCAGGTGCGAAAGGTCATATTTGCCTCCGAGGATGACCTGGAGCAGCGCAGGACCGAGCGCACGCGCGGGATTCAAGGCCACGTTCGTCACCGGGCCGAAGGCGAAGATTTCACCGGCAACCATCAGGCCGATAATCAAGCCGGCCCAGCCAGCAGGAGCGCGTCCATCCACCGCCGTTCCCATGATGACCATCAGCAGGAAGAACGTGCCGATCACCTCCATAATGATCGCCACCGTCCAGCCGCCGCCTGTGCCATAGAAGCTTAGCGCGCCGCCGAAGTCGGTCGCGCCCAGGCCGGGTCCAGTCGCCGCGCTCGTCCAACCGAAGCCGATAGCGATAAAGATTGCGCCCAGGATGCCGCCGAGAACCTGTGCAACCCAGTAGACCGCTGCCTCACCCCAGGCGATGCGGCGCGTCACCGCAAATGCAAACGTGACCGCGGGATTGATATGACAACCGGAGATATGGCCAATCGTGTAAACCATCGCCGCAATCGCAAAGGCAAACGCCAGGGCGATCATGCCGAGATCAGCCATCGTAAACTGCACTTTACCGCCAAGCAGGTATACCGACGCTGTGATTGAACCAGCGCCGATCCAGGTAAGAAAGGAAGTTCCGAGCAACTCAGCGATAAACTTCTGAGTCAGAGTTGGTGTCCTGTCCATATGTTCGTGCATAGCCTACCCGACATGGTAGGCATCCTCCTTCCAAAAGCTAGAATGCCACGTAAGAAGTAAGGCGACCCGTAGGATAACATCCAGACCACACTTCCTCGCTTGAAGTGTGCTACCACATCCCGCACGGGATGGTATGCCGGCTGCGCACCTCCTCTCTCAATTATGATATGCCAGGGGTTACAAGGGTCCTGTTATTGATATAGCAAGAAGCGTGCCAACTAGCCGAACACAACACAAATGAGGCAGCGTTTTCCATGTCGTCCATCGTTGAATGGGCTTACAAAGCGGGGTAAACGAGTTTTCCAATTCCAGAGTAGAGCAGAGAAAACCGGGTGGCTCAAGGGAATGGCAGCAACATCCGCGTTCCAAATATGAAACATCAAAGCAGTTCGTTTCATATTTGGAACGCGGATGTTGCACATATGGGACGACATACAAGGCCCGGGCCATTCTTGCAAAAGCCCTGGCTATGCTATTTTGATGCTTGACAATCCTAACTATCTGAATTAGACTTACATTGTGGAAGTTACTAATATTGCTAAGGAATAGCGGAGATTTAATGCTGCTATTCTTTGCATAGTAACTCGGATTGTTGTATTTGATACAGGAGGAAATGCTATGACAACGAGCGGTCAAACCGATGCCAGCACGAAGAAAGTTCTTCATTTCGATCCGAACCATACCATTGTAGAGTTTGTAGCCAAACACATGTTGATTACCACGGTCAGAGGGCGCTTCAAGAGTGTACGGGGTACCCTGGTATACGACGAAGCCAATCCAGCCAATTCCTCCGTGGAGGTGGAGATCGACACCGCCAGCCTGGATTCGGGCGTGGAGTACCGCGACAATCACCTGAAGTCACCCGACTTTTTCCATGCTGAAAAGAATCCGACCATCACCTTCAAGAGCACGCGCATCGAACCAAAGGACAACGAGCACGCAAAAGTTCACGGCGATCTGACCATCAACGGCGTAACCCATGAGCTCGTTCTGGACACGGAACTCACGGGGCGGGGCAAGAATCCCATGAAGCAAGATGTGGTCGCATTCGACGCGAAGGCCGCCATCAATCGCAAGGATTGGGGACTTAACTGGAACATGGCGCTGGAGACCGGCGGCTGGCTCGTGGGAGACACGATCAAGATCGAGATAGCCGCCGAAGCGGTGGAATAGCCCCGCTCGATGCGTCGTTACTGTTTCAAGCCGTACTTCGCCATTTTTCGCCACAGCGTAGTACGGCTGATGCCGAGGTTTGCAGCGGCGAGCGCCACATGGCCGTGGCTTACCTCCAGCGCCTCAATAATGGCCTGCATTTCGGCTGAGGTACTCTTTTCTTTCAACACGCCTCCCGGCTCCGCTTGTGCAGGCTGCATGAATGTTGTCGACTGGCGAAGAGGGTCGGAAGGCGGCGCGATGCGAGATACTAACGCAACGGACTCTACAGGCTCGACCGCTATCTCTTGCTGCAATTCGAGCGGCAGCTCGTCACGCGTGATGATTGAGCCGGGCATCAAATAGGTGACACGCTCCAGCACATTTTCCAGCTCGCGGATATTGCCCGGCCAGCCGTAGCCGCGAATGGCCTCCATCGCCTCCGGGCTGATCGTCAGCGAGCGGCCCAGGGTGCGGCTCTGACGCTGCAAGAAGTGATGCACCAGCAAGGGCAGATCGTCGGAACGAGCGCGCAGTGTGGGGATGTTGATGGTCAACACGTTGAGGCGATAGAAGAGATCTGAGCGAAAATTGCCACGCTGCGCCTCCTCTCGCAGGTCGCGGTGTGTCGCGGCGATGATGCGCACATCCACGGGGATGACGCGCTGCCCGCCTACGCGCACGATGGTGCGTGTCTCGATGGCGCGCAGCAAGGCGGTTTGCAGGTCGAGTGGCATATCACCGATTTCGTCGAGGAAGAGCGTTCCCCCATGTGCCTGCTCGAACTTGCCCGAACGCCCCTGTCTATCCGCCCCTGTGAACGAGCCGCCCTCGTAGCCGAATAGCTCGGTCGTGATCAATTCGCGCGGAATGGCGGCGCAGTTGACGGCCACAAACGGCCCATCGGCACGCACGCTGCTGGTATGAATGCTCTGTGCGAAAATTTCTTTGCCCGTTCCCGTTTCGCCGTGCAGCAGCACGGTCGAGTTGCTGTGTGCGGCCAGGCGTGCCAGGCGCAGGGCTTCCCTCAGCGCGGGCGTTTCGCCCACCACATTATCGAAGGTCAGGCGGGCGCGGGCGCCCGTCATCCTGTTCACCAGCTTCTGCACACGTTCGATGCTGCGCAGGATCATAACGAAGCCGTCCGCGCTGACCGGCTCCTCGATCACCAGCCCGGTCGCCTCCACGATCTCCTCAAGGCCGGTCTCCGTCGGGTAGCTTGAGATGGAACGCAGCGAACAGAGGCAGGTCGTGCGCCCATGCACGGTATCGAAGACGACCTCCTCGTCGGAGAGCGTGTGCTGGCGAGCAATAGCCTGGGCAAGCGAGGCAGGCAGCGGCAAAACCTCGCTGAGTCGCCGACCGGTGACCTTCGCGGGCTTGAGGCCCAGCATCACACCGGCCGGGGCGTTCATCTGCGAGATGACACCGTCGCGCCGAAGCAGCAAGATACCTTCCGGCAGCGTTTGAAGGATGGTCTTCAATTCGGTCAGCAGATCATTGGCGTTGTTCAGCCACACTTGCATCTGTAACTGATTGCTGACGGCCTGCGCCGCCGCAGTAATCATGCCCAATGTGTGGGGATGACCCTGCTCGTGGCGGCCAATCACGCCGAGCACACCCACCGCGCTTCCCATCAGGTCATGCACGGGCGCGGCTGCTGTGTAGAGCGGGTGCATTGCGGCGCGGTAGTGCATCGCGCCGTCAAGCTGGGTAGGAAACGATTCTTGCAGGGCCAGCGCCAGCGCGTTCGACCCCTGCCGGTTTTCATGCCAGGATGCGCCAGGTTTGAGGCCCAGGTGCTCCAGTTCTTCCTGCATCGTCTTATCACCGAAGCAGTCGAGCACGCGCGCCTCCGCATCGGCGAAGACGACCACGCAGTCTGACCCCTCGATGAACTGGTGCAAGTCTTCCATGATGGGGCGCACCAGTGACAGCAACTGTTGCGAAACGCCACCTGACGGCAGAATGGCTTCCTCGTCCCAGGCCATTTCGCCGTAGGGATCGAGTCCCAGCGCGGCGCAGCGACGCCACGACTGCATCAGCGCGGGAGGCAGCAAATCCTCCTGCGTGACACCCTGCAAGACGAATTGCTTCCAGGCTGACCAGTAATCGCGCTCGACACTCTGCATGATTGCGACCTCAGCGTGACTGTATCACAAAAGCCTCTCGTATGCTGGGTAGTATAGCACAAGCGTAGATATGACGCGGGAACATGATACAATTCAAGGAGAGCTTCGTCCTTCATACCTGTGAAAGGAGTCTGCCAATGCCCCCTTTGCTGACTTTACCAGCCGTAGATGGCGTCGAAATCACGACCATCATGGATAACAGCTTCGACGCCCTGATGTCTTCGACAGCAGTGGCGCACCGCTTTCCAACGCAACAGGATTTCTTCACCCGCGAACAACTGCGCGCTGAGCATGGCACATCCTTTTTGATTACGGTCATCAACCAGGGCAGGCGCGACACGATCCTGTTCGACACGGGCGTCTCGCCGGACGGCGCGCTGCACAACCTGGATATAATGGACATCGACCTGACGAGCGTCCAGGCTATCGTGCTGAGTCATGGTCATACCGACCATACGCACGGCATGGATGGCTTCCTGGAGCGGCTCGGCAGGCGGCGAATGCCCATCCTATTGCACCCTGACGCTTTCCTCAAACGACGTCTCGTTTACAACGACGACAAAATACTGGATTTGCCACCGCCTTCGCTGCATGACCTCTCGCATGAAGGCATCGAGCTGCTGGTGGAACGCGGCCCGTCGTTCCTGGTGAACGGCACGCTACTGGTGACGGGGCAGATCGAACGCACCACCGACTTCGAGCAAGGAATCAAAAACCAGCAGGCGGAGGTTGATGGAAGCTGGCTTCCCGACCCCTGGGTCTACGACGACCAGGCCATTGTAATACATGTGCGAGACAAGGGATTGGTCGTCATCACCGGCTGCGGCCATGCTGGAGTGGTCAACATCCTGCGACAGGCGCGTGCGCAGACCGGCGTCGAGCAGATATACGCCGGTAATGGGCGGCTTCCACCTGAGCGGGGCCATGTTCGAGCCGATTATCCCACAGACGATTACCGAGTTGCAAGGCATCGCCCCGGCGGTGATCGTTCCAGCACACTGCACCGGCTGGCGCGCTGCGCATGGCATCGCGCGAGCCATGCCAGAGGCGTTCGTGCCGAACAGTGTAGGCACGACCTTTGTTCTGATGACCGGGTAGTGAGAGGCGAGTTGGAAAGAAGACATGACAGAGACACCACGCAGAGCCATGGTCGTGTATAGCCCGCATTCAGGCAGATCGTCACAGCTTTTGGATGCTCTGGCGCACCTGCGCGGCACGGGCATCGAGGTTGCGCGTACCATCGCCATAGCCGAACTTGATGATCTACCCTCGCAGGGCGCAGTGTGGAGAGAGCAGGGGGCGCAGCTTGCCATCGCCGCTGGCGGTGACGGGCTGGTCGGGGGCGTCATCACGCATATCGCCGAGAGCGGGCTGCCGCTGGGCATTCTGCCGCTGGGCACAGGCAACGACATCGCCCGCACGCTGCGCATCCCGCAGGATATAGGCGCGGCGGCGCAGGTCATCGCAACCGGCGCAATCCAGAACGTTGACGTGGGCACGGCGCGGCCCGCCGAACAAGCCCCACACCTTGCCAGCAAGGGCGGGCATTCAGGTGTACTCTCCCACCTTTCTCAACAAAAGCACGGCTTTTTCGCGCACGCGCTGACCGTCGGGTTGAATGTGCAGTTCGCGCGCATAGCTACCAATGTTGCCACAAGACAGCGCTATGGCCGCATGACATACCCCGTTGCCGCAATCGAGGCGCTGAAGTACCTCGGCAGGCTGGATACGACGCTGCGTTTTGAGGGTCTTCGCCTGGTCGACAATCAATGGCCGACAGGCGAAGACAAGACCTTACCCGAAGAACTGCAAAGCCTGTCTTGCCACGCGCTACAAATTACCATCATTAACGCCCCCATCTTCGGCGGTCAGTGGCATCTACGCATTCCCAACGCCAGCATGCAAGACCGCCTGCTCGATATCGTGGTGATTGAAGAGGCCAATCTATCGCGGCTCAATGCCGCGCTGGCCCGCTTTTTCAACTCACGAGGGCAGGCCGCGAGCGAGAACGTTCCCCGCATATGGCGTCATCCCGCCGAACTCTCCGGTATTCCCGGTGTTCATCACTTCCAGGCGAAGGGTGTGCTGCTCACTACAAGCGCCGACCCATGCGACGCGACGCTGGACGGCGAGGTACGCGGCCAGACCCCCATGTACGTTCACCTGGCCGAGCAACACCTGCGTGTCATCGTCCCTTTGGATGATGCGTAGGCTCGCCCCTAAGCACTTGCGCAAGCCAGCATAGTAATCATAGACTAACAGCATTGTAGAGGCTCTCTTTTCTGCATTTGCCAGGAAAGGACGTGGATATGCGTACAACCACTCGATTACGCGAACTGCTGGCCGCACCCGATCTGCTGGTTGCTCCCGGCGCATACGATGCCCTGAGCGCGCGTCTTATCGCCCAGGCCGGATTCCCGGCGGTGTACATGACGGGTTTCGGCACGGCAGCAAGCGCGCTGGGACAGGCCGACGTCGGGCTGCTGACGATGAGCGAGATGGTCAGCCGGGCATCTGCCCTGGCTTCCGTCACAGGCGAGGTGCCGCTCATCGCGGACGCCGACACCGGCTACGGCAACCCCATCAACGTGCAGCGCACCATTCACGAATATGAGCGCGCCGGGGTGGCCGGGCTGCACATCGAAGACCAGGTCTGGCCCAAGAAGTGCGGCCACATGGAGGGCAAGCAGGTCATCCCGATGGACGAGATGGCGCAGAAGGTGCGCGCCGCCGTCGATGCGAGACGCGACCCCGACTTCGTCATCATCGCCCGCACGGACGCCAATGCCGTCACCGGTTTCGAGGATGCCCTGCGACGCGGCCTTGCTTACCGCGAGGCGGGCGCGGACGTGATCTTCATCGAGGCTCCCCGCTCAATGGAGGAATTGCGCGCCATCGCTCGCACTTTCCAGGACGCGCCGCTGCTCTACAACTGGGCCGAAAGCGGAAAAACGCCCTTGCTCCCGCTCGACGATATCCGCGCGCTCGGCTTCAAACTCGTCATTTATCCCGTGAGCCTGCTCTTCGCCGCCACGCACGCTATGCTGCATCTGCTGGAACTCCTCAAGACGGGAGAGACACCAGCCGGGTACAGCGAGCGTATGACGACCTTCGCGCAGTTCACAAACCTGGTCGGTCTCCCTGACATCCAGGCACTGGAGCATCGTTACGGCGTCCAGCCGTAGCAAGTCAATTTTGTTCAAGTACAAGGAGGAACTCGTTTTTCTATGGCAGAAAACACTTTCCAGAAATCCAGTATCACCATCGAAACAGCAGAGCGCTTGATTGATGCCGCCGAAAAAAAGGCTCAGGCAATGGGAATAGCGATGAGTATTGCTGTTTGCGATGAAGATGGCACGCTCAAGGCATTTCGCCGCATGGATGGAGCAGCACTACTGAGCGTACAAATTGCCCAGGACAAAGCCTACACCGCTATCAGCTTTGGTGGCATGGCGACGCATGAGTGGTACGATTTCATCAAAGAGGACCCGCCCCTGCTGCACGGCATCGTGAAAACAGACCGCTTAATCGTTTTTGGTGGTGGCTACGCTATCAAGACTGATGCAGGGATCATCGGCGGTATCGGCGTGAGCGGCGGCCACTACACGCACGATATGGAGGTAGCGCGAGCAGGGGTAGAGGCATTGTAGGGAAATGACAGCCTGAAGGTTTCTTTTTTCCCGCTCCCAGGCTCTCTCGTGCTTTGTCCAGTACGTCCTTGCATAGAGTATCTGGAACATTCGTAATGAGGCTCTAACAAGAGAATGCCTTGAGCAGAGGCGATTGTACAAATCGCGCGAGAGCCAGGCCGGACATATGCTATAATTGCCATATCAGGGGAATTACCTTCATCAAAGGAGTCCGCGTGCGCATTGTTTCGCTTCTGGCCAGCGCGACAGAGATGGTTGCCGCGCTTGGCTGCCTGGATCTCCTGGTGGGTCGGTCGCATGAATGCGACTACCCGCCGCAGGTGCGCCTGCTGCCGGTCGTCAGCAAGGTAGAGATCGATATCGAGACCAGTAGCGCCAACATCGATGCGCAGATCAAGCGCCTCGCGCAATCCCTACGACCTGAGCAGGCCGCGCTGCGCGCCCTCAGTATCTACTCCATCGATGTTGAAATGCTTGAGAGGCTGCAGCCAGATGTGATCTTCACGCAGATGCAGTGCGAGGTGTGCGCTGTCAGCGAGCGCGACGTGACACAGGCTGTGCAGAAGCTCACCGGATTTCAACCGCGCATCGTTTCGCTCGCGCCTCACCGCCTGGGCGATGTCTGGGAAGATCTCCTGCGCGTCGGCGAGGCCATCGACAGGCAAGCGCAAGCCGCATCGCTCGCGCAAACATACCGGCAGCGATTGGCGCATCTTCACAAGATCACTTCCCACCAGGGCAGGAAGCCGCGTATTGCCGTGCTGGAATGGCTCGACCCCTTAATGGGTGCCGGCAACTGGATGCCGGAACTGATCGAAGCGGCGGGCGGCGCCAGTGCCTTTGGCGAGATCGGTCAGCATTCACCCTGGCTCAGTTGGGACGAACTCCAGGAAGCGGACCCGGACGTACTCGTACTCTCCCCTTGCGGCTTCACGCTCGAACGCAGCATGCAGGATATCCCGCTGCTACAACAGCACAGTGCCTGGGGGATGTTGCGCGCCGTACAAAGCGAGCGCGTGTACGCCATCGACGGGAACGCCTATCTGCATCGTTCCGGGCCGAGGTTGGTCGAATCGGCCTACCTGCTGGCAAAAGCAGCCTGGGGTGACTTGCCGGGCATTGCTTTCAACGATTCTGCGTTCATACATGTATTTTAAGTAATTAGGCCAATTGTCATGTTGACTTGTCATTTGCTCCTTGCTCGATTACTATAGTAAGAGAACGTTTATATAGATCAGCAGAACTTTTTTGAGCTATCGCTTATTTTATCCAACGTAGCAAGGTCTTTGGTAGTGAGAGAAGATGACGATAAAGAACAGTAATGAGCAGAGCGATCCAGAGAAAGGAAGACAAGAATGGACGCAATCATAGGGCGATACCGCGTACATATGGAAGAAAACGGAATGCTCGTTCTTCGCCATCCAACGGCCCTCATGTTCGAGTTGACATCTGAAGAGTCGTTAGGGCTGCTAGATTTTCTCAGCGTCTATCGCAAGTCGCTCGAAACCATCGAGCGCGAAACGGACACAGAGATCGAGCGTGTTGTGCTGGGCGAGCCAAAAGAAGCGAAGCCGCAAAACTAGGCATTACCTCAATTCCTCGAAACTCTTCCGAGGAACAAAAGCTTCTTCATTGTAGGTATGAAAGCTACTATCCCCGGATGCCGACGAAGGCATCCAATAGGCATCAAAGTAACTTGCGTCTAGCCGTTGGCTGCTCTGGGTGACAAAGCCCAGAACAACATGCCGACGAAGGCGAAGAACAGCAGCAGCAGCAACCCGACAAGGCTATCGATGAGGTCGGAAATATTCCACTGGAAGATGGCCGAGCCGATAAACACGAGAATCAGTAGGAATCCCAGAACGGGGAAAATAAGCAAGGCATTCATGCGCGATCCAGGAGTGGCAGGACGAGGTCCACGCGCAGTATACTCCAGGTCAGTATCAAGCGGCTCCATACGATACCTTTCTACGTCTCTACGACAGGGCCAGATTAAGCCCGAATTTTTCTGTATGAAATGTCCTCTCGCTCTATTATAATCGTTCCTCGTGACGAACGCAACTCTTTCTACGCAGTAGCGCAAGAGGCAAAAAAAATCGGCCCGTGACGGCCTTATGCAACGGATGACTGAGTGGTCGAAGACCACGCCTGCGAATCACTGCTCTCAGGGAGAGCCTGCGAATCAGATTTGGCGGCGGTTTGAGTCGAGCGAAATCTACCCAGAAAGCGACGCAGCTCTAATGCGTTGACTTCGTACATCGACCCGCTCAAAGTGACGGGAAGACTACCATCAACGATGGCGCTACATAGATCGGCGAACGTTGGAGTATGATCGGTCACGAGACACCTCCCAACAAAATACTGGTACATTCTAAGGTATCGGTACGTCGGTGTGCTACTCTAGAGTTTCCTGGTCCTCCTCTCTGTCCTGTCTATCACTATTATCTAACAAACCAGGGATTGGGTCAATATGTAGAGTGCGTCTTTGCAGGTCAATTTGTTTAATCACGTCTTTTATTGCCGGAATGAGGACCTGGTTCGAGTCATCGTTCTTGACGACATAGACATCGTTACTACCCGTCACGATGATATCGACAATACTGCCAAGGTGCGCGCCGTCAAGCGTGTAGACCTGCAAACCGAGAATATCGTGCTGATAGTATGAATCGGGCGGGAGCTGGGCCAGCTTGTGCATGGGAATCTGCACCTCGGCATTGCGCAGCGACTCGGCGGTGTTAGCGTCGTCCAGGCCATTGAGCTTGAGAATGACCATATCGCCCTTGTAGGGACGCACGCTCTGTATAGAGCGAGGCATGTGCTGCTCTCCGATATAGACCGTATCCAGTTCGGCAAATCGGTTCGGAATGTCCGTCAGGGAGCGCACCTTGAGTTCGCCACGAACACCAAAGAGGGCTACCACTTTTCCGATAATAGCCCATTCATCGTTGAGTTGAGCTGGCACGAACAACCTCTTATTGAATCTCCAGCGAGGTATGGCGACCTTCGCGCGTGCCGCCGGCGCGCAGCAGCGTGCGCATAGCCTTCGCGACCCGC
Source organism: uncultured Chloroflexia bacterium (assembly GCA_963731975.1). Lineage (GTDB taxonomy): Bacteria > Chloroflexota > Ktedonobacteria > Ktedonobacterales > Ktedonobacteraceae > CAVSXS01. Next base: position 2,476,254 of record CAVSXS010000001.1, read on the forward strand.
CCCTGGCGACCTATGACCTTGCCGAAATCGTCGGGCGCAACATGTAATTCCAGCACCAGGGCATTACGATCATTGCGCACCTCGCGTACCTGCACCGCGTCCGGCTCATCCACCATTGAACGAGCAATGTACTCTATCAGTTTGCGCATGTTGCAGCCTCTACTTATTCTTCAGTCGCCGGAGCCGGGGCAACCTTGGATTGTTCGAAACGCTCGGCGATACCGCTGCGCTTGAGCAAGGATGCGACGGAGTCGGTCGGCTGCGCGCCATTCTTCAGCCAGCCAAGCGCCTTTTCCTCGTCGATATGGATGGCCGACGGCTCGACCAGCGGGTTGTACCACCCGATGTTCTCGATGATGCGGCCATCGCGCGGCGAGCGCGAGTCGGCAACCACGACACGATAGCTGGGGGCTTTTTTCTTCCCCACTCGTTTAAGACAAATCTTCACAGTCATGCGTTTTTTTCTCTCACCTCTTCCCCCCTGGGCCTGAGTCATCCTGTCCCAACGTGGGGGATACATATATTCCAGCGCCGCATCTTGGCGCGACGCAAAAGCGACCTGAACTACGGCACGCCTAGCATAGCAGAACGAGCCATGCTTGTCAATCAAATTTCCAGGCGTTTGTTGGCGCCAATTGCACGCGCCACCTCTCAGGGGGTATGATGGAACTACCTCATACTGGGCAAGAGCACAGGAACGAGCGACGGGTTCCACAGCCAGCACGAAAGAAAGGCAACACAGTGGCGATAGAACAGAGCGGTATCGTGGCACTGGTCGGCGCGGGGGAATTTCTGCCCACCATGCAGCCGGTCGATGCCTACATTATAGCGCAGATGCGGGAGACGCCGCGCGTGGCGATTGTGCCAACTGCCTCCGCGCCCGATGGCGAGGGCGTGCCGCAGCGGTGGGCAAAGATGGGTGTCGAGCATTTCGGCAAGCTTGGAGCGGAGGCTGAAGCCGTTATGTTGCTGACGCGCGAGGATGCTGACAGGCCGGAGATTGTCGAGCAGCTTGCCAACGCAAATTTTGTCTACTTCTCCGGCGGCAAGCCTCGCTACCTTTTAGAAACACTCGAGGGCAGCGCCGCGTGGCAAGCTATACAGCATCTCTACCAGCAGGGCGGTGTAGTGGCGGGCTGCTCGGCGGGGGCAATGGCACTGGGCGGCGCGCTGTTCGACTTCCCGCAAGTCTGGCGCACGCTGCCCGCGCTCGGCCTCGTCCCCGGCATCGCTATCATCCCTCACTTCGACGAGATTCCCAAAGCCTTCTCGACGACCATCGCCAGCACGAGACGGCAGGTGACGGTCGTCGGCGTGGAAGGCGGTACGGCGTTGGTAGGCGTCGGCGAGCGCTGGATCGTGCAGGGCAAGGGCGGTGTGACAGTCTTCGCCGAGAAGCACAAGCATCGCTACACCGCCGGGGAAGAGGTCGTGCTGAAACAGGTATGATAGAATCGTTACCAAAGAACTGTTAGGAGACTCGCGACCCGTTATGGACAACCAGACCCACAACAATTCGACGCATCAAGATCGCACGCCCGGCAGGTACGGCATCGAGGAGATCGAGCACAGTCAGCTCGAAGCGTGGCCAAACTCACATACCGATCGCGATTATGTGACGCATTTCGAGATACCGGAGTTCACGTGCCTCTGCCCGCGCTCCGGTTTCCCCGATTTCGCTACGATCATCGTCGACTATGTGCCAGATCAATACGTGGTTGAGCTGAAGAGTTTGAAGCTCTACATCAACCAGTATCGCAACCGGCAGATCAGTCACGAGGCCGCCGCCAATACTATTCTCGACGAGCTGGTGGCACTGCTCGCGCCGCGCTGGATGCGCGTTGTCGCCGACTTCACCGTGCGCGGCAACATCAAGACTATCATCTTCGCCGAGCACGGCACACCCGGCTACCAGGGACCGCGCCCGGAGTACCGGCGCTACTTACCGTCGCAGTTGTAAGCGAAGCAACAAGAGGCGTATGTACGAGACACTCTTTCGGGAGAGAGCCATCGGCCCGCGCGAGGCTAAAAATGGCATCATTTTCGGCAGCCATACCACCAACTTCGCGCGGCACAACCTGCTCAGCGCGCAGCACGCCGATTACTACGCCGCGCGTGCTGCTGGCGGGGCGGGCATCATCGTGCTGGAAGAACACATCGTCCATCCCTCGGATATGCCCTACGAATACGCCCTGGCTGGCTACCTGGATGAAACGCATGCCGCCATCCGGCAGGTGGTGCGAAGCATTCACGACCATGGCGCATTAGCGCTTGTACAGCTCAACCACAATGGGCAGCAATCCAGCAGCGACCACACGCAGCGCGAAATATGGGCACCCTCGGCGGTTCCCGATGTATCATCGCGCGAAGTGCCTAAGGCGATGGAGTTGCGCGACATCGCGGCGGTCATCGAAGGCTACGCTCTGGTCGCTCGCCATGCCGTGCTAGGAGAGGCAGATGGCATCGAGTTGAACATCTCCGACCGCTCGCTGCTGCGCCAGTTCCTGTCACCCCTCACAAACCAGCGCGGCGACGACTACGGTGGCTCGCTCGCCAACCGGTTGCGTTTCGTGCAAGAAACGATAGAAGCAGTGAATGCCGCGCTGGGCAGCGCGCATATCCTAGGCGTGCGACTCTGCGCCGACGAACTCGCACCCTGGGCCGGGCTGACACCTGAGCAGGGCGTCGAGGTCGCGCGCCTGTTGGCCGAAACTGACCGCGTCGATTACCTGACGATCAGCATAGGCAGCATCTATAGCACACACATGTTCCCTTTCCATGCTTCCATGCATATCCCACGCGGTTACGCCGTCCACCTGGCCGCCCAGGTCAAAGCTGCTGTATCGATACCTGTTTTCGCCGCTGGTCGCGTCATGAATGTCCAGCAAGCCGAGAGCATCATAGCGGAAGGTCAGGCCGACGGCGTCGAGATGATCCGCGCGCTGATCGCTGACCCCGATTTGCCCCGGCTCTCGCAGGCAGGACGCGACACGGAGGTGCGCCCCTGCATCTCCTGCAACCAGGGCTGCCAGGTTCGCGGAGTCATGAATGCTGCGCTCGCCTGCAACGTGAACCCCGATGTTCTCCAGAATTCTGTAGGGGCGCGATTTATCGCGCCCTCTATGTCGATACCGGATGACGCGAACGAGGGCGTGATGAATCGCGCCCCTACGAATGCGGCGGTCAAGGCGCGGCCATATATCGTCGTTGGCGGCGGACCGGCTGGGATGGAGGCGGCGCGCACGTTGGCGCTGCGTGGGAGGCGTGTCGCGCTCTACGAACGCGAGGACGCGCTAGGCGGTGCGCTCTCTCTGGCGGCAAAAGGGCCGGGACGAGACGAACTGGGGCTGCTGATCGACTACTTACGCAATCAACTGGAGGCGCTAGATGTGGAGCTACACCTGGGAACGGAACTGACGGCGGAAACGGCGCTAGCACTGCGGCCAGAGGCGGTCATCGTCGCCACAGGTGCGCGAGCCGGGAGCGGTCTACTTCCCGTTCCAGGGCATGATTTGTCGCACGTAACCGACCCGCGCCGTATCCTGCGCGGCGAGCCGGTTGAAGGACAGCGCGTGGTTGTCATCGACGAGACAGCCTCGCACGGCGTGCTTTCTGTGGCAGAACTGCTTGCGGCGCAGGGCCACAACGTCGAAATCATCACGCAGGACTGGTATGTCGGGCGCGACCTGGTAGCAACACACGATATCGTCACCTGGATGCAGCACGTGCTGGCGCTCGGCGTCAGCATGACGCCACACACGGACATCGTGCGTATCGAGCCGGAGCGGGTCGTCGTCAGCGACCATTACGCAGCGGGTGAGCGCGCCATCGCCGCCGACGCGGTTGTGCTGGGGGTCTACGAACGTCCGGCGCAGGAGCTGTACTTCGCGCTCAAAGGTCGCGTGCCTTATCTCTTTCGCGCTGGCGATTGCGTCGCGCCCCGCCATGTCGAGCAGGCCATCCTGGAAGGCCGGCAAGCAGGTATTCAATGCTAAGAAACACACCATTATACCGTAACCACGAGATGGCGACCGCGAGGGTCGCCACTACATTTCGCGTTCCGCATTGATTGTTATACTATGTAATGGCAACCCTCGTGGTTGCCATCTCACGCTCGCCATGAGGGACGACAATGGCAGGTCAGTACCAGTATCTCTTTACGCCCATACGCATCGGCACGACCGTTATCCCGAACCGCGTTGTCTTCGCGGCGCACCTGACCAACCTGGCCGAGGAGAACCTGCCGGGGCCGCGCCTGGCGGCCTACTACGCAGAACGGGCGCGCGGCGGCTGCGGGCTGATTATCACAGAGGAGCAGTCGGTACACCCCAGCGACTGGGCGTATCAGAAGCTCATTCACGGCTTCGACCCACGTGTTCTGCCCGGCTATCGTCGCATGACGCGCGCCGTTCACGAACACGACGGGCGCATCTTCGCGCAGATCAACCACAACGGGATGCAGGCCAGCAGCATGTATTCGCGCCGCCCGGTGCTAGGCCCGTCCTCGATGGTTGACCCCATCCACCGCGAGATGTGCAAAGAGCTTGAGCGCGAGGAGATTGCCGAGATCGTGCATGGCTACGCGCTGGTGGCGCGCCATGTGCGCGAGGGCGGCTTCGATGGCGCGGAACTGCAATCATCGCATAGCTCGCTGATGCGCCAGTTCTTCTCACCCTACTACAACCGTCGCACGGACGAGTACGGCGGCTCGCTGGAGAACCGCATGCGCTTTGCCCTGGAGGTCATGGCAGCCGTGCGCGCAGAGATCGGGCGCGACTTCACGCTGGGCATTCGCCTGTGCGGGGACGAGCTAATTCCTGCCGGTCTGACGCTCGACGACGTGCGCGAGATTGCGCGTAGGCTTGAGGCGACCGGCCAGCTTGACTACATCAACACCAGCATCGGCGAGTTCCACAACCTGTACATGGTCGAAGGCTCGATGCACACGCCGCCAGGCTATCAACTCTTCGTCTCCGCCAGCATCCGCGAGGCCGTCAAGTTGCCCGTCTTCTGCACCGGGCGCATTAAAGACCCGGTGCAGGCCGAACGTATCTTGCGCGAAGGGTTGGCCGACATGGTAGACGTGGTGCGCGGGCAGATATGCGACCCGCACTTCACGCGCAAGGCCCGCGAAGGTCGCACCGAATCCATCCGCCTGTGCATCTCTTGCAACCAGTACTGCATCGGGCGCATGGGCCTCAACCTCAGCCTGGGCTGCATCCAGACACCGGCCACCGGCAACGAGCAGCAATTCCCACCAATCCAACCTGACCAGCAGGAACCTGACCCCGCCAGTAGGGGCGCGATTTATCGCGGCCACCTGACTAGGCGCGATGAATCGCGTCCATACCAACGAGGCAAGCCAAAATTGATAGTGGTGGGTGGTGGCCCGGCGGGGATGCAGGCCGCGAAGGTGGCGGCACAACGCAGCTATAGTGTCAGGCTATATGAAAAACAGGCAGAGTTGGGAGGGCAGATCAACTTGCTGGTGCACGTGCCGAGCCGCGTCGAGTTCGGCGATGCCTCGCGCAACCTGCAGCGCGAATTGATCGAATCGGGAGTCGAGGTGCATACAGGAGTCGAGGTTACGGCTGAGATGATCGAAGGTGAAGCGCCTGATGCCGTTATCATCGCCACCGGCTCGCGCCCCGGCCTACCACCCATCCCCGGCGCTGACCTGCCGCACGTCGCAACGGTCTGGCAGGTGTTGCAGGGCGAGAAGAGCGCGCAGCCGGGGGAGCGCGTGCTGGTCTTCGACGCGCTCGGCTTTCACCAGGCTACCAGCGTCGCCGAGCTGCTGGCCGACCGGGGCTGCGCAGTCGAGGTCGTCACGGGTATGTTCTACGTAGGCGGCGACCTGGGCATCACGCTCGACCTTGAACTATGGTATCGCCGCGCCCTGGCGAGGGGTATGACGCTGACGCCGAACCACTTCCTGGCAAGCATGGCAGCAGGGCAGTGCAACCATCATCAACAACTACACCGGCCAGCCGCGCCAGCTTGAGCCGCTCGCCCTGGTCGTACTCGCCACGCCGCAAACAGCCAACGACGCATTGTACTTCCAGCTAGAGGGCAAAGTGCCAGAACTCCTCCGTGTTGGCGACTGTCTCGCGCCCCGCAGAGTGGAACACGCTATCCTGGATGGGGAGCGGGCAGCGCGATCGTTACGCGGCGGGCAATGAATGATTGTTACGCACCTCATCGGGTAATGAATTCGTGATACTGACCTGCTCTACAAGGACAACGCCAAACATCTGTTGAAGAAGCAGGCCGATTTTCTCCTCGATGTCGCATGTCGCCTGCTCCAACGAGGTAACTTCAATCTCGCCCTGTTCGATAGGACAGCACGCAACGATGTGAATAGTCAACATATCTTTCTCCTTTTTAGCCGCGTATCCAACGCCAAATACTTGCGCGGCTTTCAGGAGTAGATATACCTTCCTTTTTATTTTTGCGTGCATGAAAAAATTGACTCTACCAATTCAGACGGGGAACATGGCATTTTCTCAAATTTCGACAACTGTGATCGTAAGCCCCCAAATGTTCGTAATAATTAGCAGAAAGGAGGCATTTATGTCTAATACATTCAAGCGCCGCATTTGCCGGTTAAGCTTTTTGAGTGTCACCTGCTTTCTACTCGGTATCTTGCTTGATGACATGAACAGCGTAGTAGGTATCCAGGATGCGACCATCACCCTATACAGCTACATTTTGCTCTTCGCCGGCGTTCTACTGGCGTTTAAGGCGCTGGATACCTGGAGCGCCTGGGATGAAGACGAAAGCGTAGACACCGATACGGCAAAGAAGAATAACTATCCTCTGGTTTTTTATACCGAAGCGAGTATCCTCGTTTTTATCAGCCTCTTTTTACTCGCCATCACCTATGCCAGGAATATGTTGAATGTAGAAGAAGCAACCATGTTTGGCTTTAGCATGATTATTGCTGGCATAAGTTGGTGTATAGGTCGTCTATCAACCGGCATTCAATAGATCATTTACGTCTCTACTTCCAGGTCTGGCTCAGCACGCGTAGCCAGTTTCCGTATCCTATCTTGCGTAGAGCTTCCTCGTCGTACCCATGCATTCTCAATGTGTCGATCAATTTCGGCAAGCCTGCCGCGTCGCCGATCTCATTGGGGATGCGCGTGCCATCGAAGTCTGTGCCGAGCACGACGCCGTCGATGCCAAGATGCGCCACAAGATGGTCGATATGGCGTATCATCGTCTCGATGCTGGTATCCGGGTTGTCATCCCAATCCTCGCGCAGGTCATAGACGCCGAAGTTCAGGCCGACCAGCCCGCCTGATTCCCGTATGGCGTCCAACTGCTTATCGGTCAGGTTGCGCGTCGAGGGCGTCAGCGCGTGCGCGTTGGAATGCGTCGCAACCAGGGGCGCGTCTGAGAGCGCGGCTACGTCCCAGAAGCCCTGCTCGTTCAGGTGCGACAGGTCGAGCATGATGCCCAGGCGGTTGCAGGTGCGCACCAGCTCGCGCCCGGCGTCGGTAAGTCCCGGGCCGGTATCGGGCGAGTGCGGAAAGCGAAAGGGGACGCCCTGTGCAAAGATGTTGGGGCGGCTCCAGACCAGCCCCAGCGAGCGCAGCCCGGCGCGATAGAAGACCTCCAGCGCGTCCATGTCGGGGTCGATGGCCTCCGCACCCTCGAAGTGCAGGATGGCCGCGTGAATATCGTTGTCCAGGCAATACGCCAGTTCACCAACACCTCGCACGACCTTCACCTGCCCCTGCGACTCGGCTTCCAATCGGAAGAGCAGCGCCATCATCGCCATAGTGACCTGCTGGGCGTAGCCTCTCTCGATAGCAGGGGCATACGGCACGGCATAACCATCCGCCGTTCTCAACAGGGCGGCACGACCCGTGAGCTGGATGGTCGGTTCCGGCGGCGCGGGCACGAAGGCGGCGAAGAAGCCGCCTGCAACGCCGCCCTCACGGGCGCGCGGCAGATCGAGATGCCCCCACTCGCTGCGCTCGAAAAAGCTGCGGCCCTTCCCTCGTTCGGGCAGTGACAAGCTCAACAGCGTATCCTGGTGGCCAATGATGACCGGAATGGTATCTGTCATAGCATAGTCCTCGTTTCTTCTGTAATACGTTCCCACAGTATAGCATATCTGTACGGATGTTCTATCTTACATCCCAACCGGCCCCTACAAAGCAAGAATGGTGATATAGTGATAGCAATACGACACATTACTGGCACGGAGACAGTAGGAGAACATGGACTTCACACCAACTCCACGCGAACTGTGGGCTGTCCTGCAACATGATGGAACTACGCTTGACGAGCACAGCAGCGAATTTCTGGCGTCGCTGGTAGAACTGGCGCGGCGGCAGCCGGAAGCGGCTATTGTTCGCACCGTGCTGCTTATCGCGCCGGGTACGCCGCTGCCCGACCTCGCGGTAGTCAGCGCGTTGGGGATTGAGCATCTCGACGTGCTCGCGCATTCACGGCTGGCGCGCTATGCGACGGAGGCGTGGGTCAGCGCGCTGGCATGGCTGCTTCAAGAGCGAAAGCCTCGGCTGGTGGTCACGAGCGCGACTGCCAACGGGCGCGACTGGATGCCCAGGCTGGCGGCGCACCTGAACCTGCCGTTTGCGCCCGGCTGCCTCGCCATCGACCTGCGTGACGACGCGCTCCTCTCGCTACGCCCGGTCTACGAGGGGCGCGCGTATGTGCAAGCGCGTACAGAGCTGCGCGGGCGAATGGCGCTGGCGACGCTGCTCCCAGGTGTGCGCGGTAATCCCGTCATGGCCGGAAGCAACAGTGACAAGCAGCCATCCATCAGGACTTTGACACCAGTCATCGAGAGCGCCCCCGGCCTTGCGCGCGTCGGGCATCTCGCCCTGCAAGCGCCTTCGCCGGAGGAGGTTGAATTGGAAGCGGCCGATCGCATTGTGGCCGGTGGGCGCGGTGTGGGACGCGAGGGATTCGAATACATCGCATCGTTCGCGAAGCTGCTGGGCGCTGCCGTTGGAGCGACGCGCGTGGCGACCGATCGCGGTTGGGTGGAACACGCCCGGCAGATCGGCGCGACAGGCAGAAGCGTTCACCCCAGACTGTATATCGCCTGTGGCATCTCCGGCGCGGCCCAACACACCAGCGGGATGCGCGAAGCACAGTCCATCGTCGTCATCAACCCGGATCGTACCGCGCCCATCTTTGCCCTGGCCGATCTGGGTCTGCTCGGTGACGCCAACCAGGTCTTGCCGCTCGCGGCGAGCATGATCGACGGCATGTCTGGATAGGATTTATTCACATGGCTACTCAACAGGCTTTGACCAGCCGCCGCCTGCTCTTCTACACGCTCTACCTGACTTATATTACGGCAGGCATCATCAGCATCTTGCCGGGACCAACACTCTCGCTGCTGGCAGCGCACACGGGTGTCTCGCTGGCACAGGCAAGCTGGATATTCACCGGGTCCTCCACCGGATTCGCGCTGGGTGCAGTGGCCGCGGGCGTACTCAGCAGGTGGTTCAGCCCCAAAATGATTTTGATCACCGGCCTCGCGCTGATGGGTGGCACCGGCATTCTAACGCCCCTGGTACACTCATTCCCATTGCTACTGCTGACACAGTTTACGAAGGGCTTCGGCTTCGGCTTTCTCGATGTCAGCGTCAATGTCCTATCTGCCCTGTCGTTTCACGATACGCTTGGTGAATCGCTTAACGGGCTACATAGCTCGTTCGGTATCGGCTCGCTGCTCGCTCCTCTGCTGCTCTCGCTGACCCTCACACTCTTGCACGATTCCACCTGGGCATTTTTAGCAGGTTCTGTTACCGCGCTTGCCTGCATCATCCTGCTGTTTTTCCAGCACACACCAGCAACCGTTCCGGCATCCCCAACCAGGCAGGAGGGACAGCCGCCAAAACAAACACGAAATGCACCGGGTAGAAGACGCGGCATCTTTAGCCATTGGATATTGTGGCTGATGGCGCTCGAATTCTTCCTCTACATCGCGAGCGAGGTCGGCTTCAGCAACTGGATTGTGACCGCTGTCAATCAGAGTGCCCGTATTTCACTGGCGCTGGCCGCCCCAGTTGCAACCGCCTTCTGGTTAGGTTTGACCGCCAGCCGCTTGCTTGGATCGCAGGTACTCAAGCGCTCCTGGCTGAGTGAGAATCGCCTGCTTTACCTGTGTATCATCGGCGGAGGCGCGAGCGGGCTACTGGTGGCCTTTTTCCCAGGACAGGTACTCATCGCCTTTGTGGCCAGCACCCTGTTCGGCTTCTTTTTAGGTCCGCTCTATCCTGGCTTGATGGCAATTGCGGCGCGCTGGTTTGTACATGATCTCAACTCCATCTCCGGCGTGCTACTCGTTACCTGCGGTGTCTCCGGTATGGTCTTTCCGGTGGCGATGGGACTCCTGATTTCGTCGCTCGGCGTTACCTGGGGCATGGTAATCCCCGCGTTTGGATGTCTGCTGATTGCTGCACCCTACGCCCTGGCGACGCACAGGCAGGGTCATACATTGCAATTGGGCCAGCCGGAATCTACAATAGAAGACACATCCCACATAACGCTATTTGGACAAGAATAGAAAGAGCAACAAGTCGATGAAAGTAGTTCAATTCGATCATCCGGGCGGCCCCGAAGTGCTGCAAGTGCAAGAGGTGCCAGACCCTATTCCTGGGCCGCAAGAGGTACTTGTCGAGGTAAAAGCCACCACGGTCAACCATCTCGACCTGTTCCAGCGCGACGGCAGCAGACCCATTCCGCGCCTCCCTTTCACGCCGGGCCTCGAAGCCGTCGGTGTCGTCGTGACCGATAACGCCGGTTTCCGCGCGGGTGAGCGCGTGCTGACCACGAATGCCCTGGCGGCAAAAGGCGGCGGCGGCTACGCGAGCAAAATAGCCGTACCTGCCGACAACCTGGTACGTATCCCTGATGGCGTCTCTTTCGAAGATGCAGCAGCAGCCGGCCTTACCGCGTCCACGGCATGGGGCGCGTTATTTGACGTTGGGCAGTTGAAGCATGGTGAGCGCGTGCTGATCTGGGCCGGATCAAGCGGCGTCGGCACTATCGCTATCCAGATTGCGAAACATTTCGGCTGCCAGGTCTATGCCACCACCAGCAGCAACGAGAAAGCGGAGGAGCTGCGACGTATCGGCGCGGATCTCGTCATCAACACGAGGACCGAGGATGTGGCGCAGGCCATGCAGAAGGCTGGAGGCGCTGACCTGGTGATCGAACTCGTCAGCACAACGCTGCAAGAGAGCATCAATGCCTGCGCCACCGGAGGGCGCGTCGTGCTGATCGGCAACCTGGGCGGCCAGCAAGCCACAGTGGATACCCAGGCGTGGCGACTCAAACTGGTCAATGTGCTGGGCGGTGGCACTCGCCACGCCACGCCGGAGGGCGAGCAGCGCGTGTTGGAACTGGTCGAAGAAAAAGCTATCAAGCCCGTCATCGCGCGTGTACTGCCTGTGGAGCAAGCGGCGGAGGCGCATCGCATCGTAGAACGCGGCGAAATCACCGGCAAGATCGTGCTGACCCACTCTTAACATCGGGGATGCAATCACTATGAGCGAAGCAAAATACCGCACGCTTATACCTCTCTTCGAGGAACTACGAGGCGAGCGCGTGCTTGTGCGGCCATATCGTGAAAGCGACGCACAAACACTCCAGGAGGCCGTTGCCGAGTCGCGCGACCACCTGCGCCCCTGGATGCCCTTCGCAGACGCACACCAGACCGTCGAGGATAGCCGGGACTGGATTATCCACGAAATGGCCAACTGGCTCACCCGCCAGAACATGGTAGTAGGTATGTGGGATGCCGCTACCCAACGTTATCTCGGCGGAAGCGGCCTGCACCTGCGCAATTGGGACATTGGGTATTTCGAAATCGGTTACTGGATACGTGTCTCGGCGGAGGGTCATGGCTACGTGACCGAGGCTGTGCGATTGCTTACCGATTACGCTTTTGAGCAACTCAACGCCAACCGGGTCGAAATACGCTGCGACGAGCTGAATGTGCGCAGTGCCGCCATTCCGCGACGCCTCGGCTACGTTGAGGAAGGTCGATTGCGTAATGATACAACTACACCAGGCGGAAAACTTCGAAACACCCTGATATTTTCTCTTATAGCAGGTGAATGGCCGAACAAGATACAAATCAAGTAAGGTGCAGATGACCGAGAAGCAGCTATTCGACGCCATCGTTGTCGGCGCGGGACCGGCGGGCAGCAGCGCAGCCCTGGCGATGGCTCGCGCGGGGATGCAGGTCGCCCTGATCGAGCGCGGCGAATACGCAGGAGCCAAGAACGTCTCCGGCGCGGTACTCTACGCTCCCGGATTGCTAGCCGAAGTGCTGCCGGACTTCTGGGAGGAAGCGCCGGTAGAACGCTATCTCACGCGGCGCGTCATCACATTCCTGGGCCAGGAATCGGCCATCGCGCTGGATTATCGCACGAGCCACTTCGCGCAGCCACCCTACAACGGCTTCACACTCTTGCGCCCCAAATTTGATCGCTGGCTGGCGAGCAAGGCTGAGCAGGCCGGGGCGCTGCTTATCACCTCGACCGTCGTAGACGACTTGCTCTACAACGGCGAACAGGTCGCAGGCGTGCGCTGCCGCCGCGAGGACGGCGATCTCTACGCGCCCATCGTGATCGCCGCCGACGGGGCTAATTCCTTCCTCGCCAAACGCGCCGGGCTGCAGCGCGAGTTCGACTCACACGAGATGTCGCTCGGCGTCAAAGAGGTGCTGCGTCTGGACGCGCACGCCATTGAGGAACGTTTTCAACTAAGCGGCGATGAGGGCATGGCCAACGAATACATCGGCTATGCCTCCGGCAACGTCAAGGGCGGCGGCTTCCTCTACACCAACCACGAGACGCTCTCCATCGGTGTCATAGCGCAGATCGCCTCGCTCGCCGAGCAGCGCGTGCGCGCCTACGACCTGCTGGAACAGTTCAAGCAGCATCCAGCCGTTGCGCCGCTTGTGCGCGGCAGCACGCCGCTCGAATACTCGGCGCACATGATCCCGGAGGGCGGCTGGGCTATGCTGCCGCGACTGGCACGCGGCGGGTTGATGGCCGTCGGAGACGCGGCGGGTTTCGTCTTCGCGGCGGGGCTTTTCCTGGAGGGTATGAACTTCGCCATCGCATCCGGCCTGGCGGCAGCTGCCACCGCGCAAGAGGCGCACGCGGAAGACGACTACTCGGCGCTGAGCCTGTCACGCTATCGCAAACGACTTGAAAAGAGCTTCGTGCTGCACGACCTGAAACGCTTCAAACGCGCACCTGCATTCGTCAGCAACGAACGCTTGCAGAACGTCTATCCCGAACTCTTCTGCCAGGCCGCCGAGAACGTCTTTCGCTCTGACGGCACGCCGCGCCACAAGCTGGGTCGCACGTTTTACGCGACGATGCACAGCAAAGTGTCGCTCCGCACCATGCTGCGCGACGGCTGGCAGGCCGCCCGCGCCCTATTTTTCTAAATGAATGGAGAGGCCAGACAATGCAGCCAATCGAAGAACGCCTGGATCTGGTGCGCTTCAAGGTCGATAAGACGCCACATATTCGCGTGGATATCGAAGCTTGTAAGGGTTGCGACACCACACCATGCGTCTTTGTCTGCCCTGCCGGTCTCTTCGAGCTGCTCGGTGGCGAGATGAACTTTTCCTACGAGCACTGCCTGGAATGCGGCACCTGTTATGTTGCCTGCGAGCGCAAAGCTATCGCCTGGGAATACCCACGCGGCGGCTGGGGCGTCAGCTTCCGCGCATCGTAAATTGTCAAAGGAGTAACAGCATGATAATCGAACAAAAACTGGAAGCGTTGGGACTTGTCCTGCCGGAGCAGCTTAAAGCACCTGAAGGGATCACGCTTCCCTTCGCCCCGGTGCGAATCCGGGGCAATCGCGCCTTCGTCGCCGGGCATGGACCGCAGAACCTCGATGGCTCGGTGGCAGGGCCGCTGGGCAAGGTCGGTGCGGAACTCAGCGAGGGACAGGGCTACAACGCAGCACGACTCGTGACACTCGCCATCCTCGCAGACCTCAAGCGCACACTTGGTGATCTTGATCGCGTAACGGCCTGGCTGCACGTCTTCGGCATGGTCAACTCCGCGCCCGGCTTCCAGCGTCAGCCTGCCGTCATAAACGGCTTCTCCGACCTGATCCTGGAACTCTACGGACCCGAAGCCGGGCAGCACGCTCGCTCGGCGGTAGGCATGGCGGAGCTGCCCTTCGGCATCCCCGTCGAGATCGAAGCCGAGGTCGAGATCGCTTTATGAACATCTTCGTCTGTGTCAAACAAACGCCCGACAGCAGCTCTGTCTACATCGACCCCATTAGCGGACAGGTTGATTACGAACGCTTCGTGCAGGTACTCAACGCGGCGGACGCCTGCGCGGTCGAGGCCGCCGTGCGCCTCAAGGAACAGTTCGGCGGCAGCGTGACGGCCATCACGCTTGGACCGCTAGAGGCAGAGGGAGCGCTGCGTGCCGCGCTTGCCATCGGTGCAGATACCGCCGCGCGGCTCTGGCACCCGTCAGCCGAGTCGTGGGGGCCATTCACCATCGCGGCGGCTCTTTCTGGCTATATGAAGAATTGAGATGCCTCCCGATCTCGTGCTGTGCGGTGACGCTAGCAGCGATTGGTCATCAGGCATCGTCGGACCTGCCCTGGCAGAGCGCCTTGACCTGCCGCAGATCACCGGTATCGTGCAGCTCGAAGCGAGCCGCAAGAGCCAGCAAGAGACAATCCACCTGCGCATTACACGCAAGCTCGAACGCGGCTTCCGCGAGCTGCTGGAAGCCGAACCACCCCTCTTGATTACCGTAACAGGCGAACTCAACGAGCCGCGCTATCCCTCGCTGCCCGCGCACCTGGCCGCACTCAAGGCTGCCATACCGGTCATCGACCCGCTCAGTTTCGATAGTTCGCTCGGTCAGGACGAGACGGGCGAGACGATCATCCTGGAGATGCACACGCCACGCCCGCTCCCTCACCGCATCGCCGCGCCAGACAGCCGGCACAGCGCCTTCGAGCGCATCGGTGAGATAGTATCCGGCGGCGCGATAGGCAAACGCGCAAAACTGGTGGAGGGTTCGCCTGTGGAATTAGCAGGGGAGCTGGTGGTGTTTTTACGTGAGAAAGGCTTTCTCTAATCATCCGGATTCAAAGCATAAAAACAAGGACAAACACGTGAGCACCAATTTTGAACACGTCGAAGTGACGAATAACGAAGATCAAAAGCGTTACGAGATACTGATCGACAATCAACTCGCCGAATTGACCTACGAAAGGCACGGGGATCGCCTGCTGCTAATGCATACGAACGTGCCATCTGCATTGGAAGGACACGGCATCGCCGGGAAGCTGGCAAGCTTCGCGCTCGAAGAGGCGAAGGCGCAGCACCTCACCGTCTACCCCTATTGCCCATATGTAGCAGGGTACATCAAACGACACCAGGAATATCTTCCCCTGGTGTCGGAGTCGGAGAGGAAACGCCTGCTAGAGTAGCCTCACGGCGCGACCGTCTTGCTCAGATCGGTGCGGATGAACAGCACCATGTCGTAGCCGCCTTCGGTGCTGCCGAAAGCGACGCGGTTCCACTCCCAGTTCCAGATGCGTTTGGCGGCCAGGCCCAGGTTGAAGGTTGCGCCGTTGGGTGGGTTATCGCCATAGCTGAGCCAGAGCAGGGGACCGACACCGCCGTAAGTCAGTTGACCGGCGCAATTATTGATCGTGGTGGGAACGCACGGCGGCGGCTTGTAGCCCTCGTCCCACCAGCTACGCATGACGTACTGGTGGTAGGCGAAGAGCGGTGGCTGTCCCGTGGCCGATGTCCCTCCATACTGCTGTTCCAGGCCGTAGGGATTATCCCCGCCGGAGATGATGACCGGGATATTCTTTGGCCAGCTTGGACAGCCCGTCGGGTAGTCGAAACAGATGTTGGGATAGTCGCGCACGTACCAGGCGAACGGCCAGGTTGCATCGGTGGTCAGCGCAATGGGCATCAGGTGGTGGCCACCATAGAATTTCTGATCGAGCGCATCCACCTTCGCCATGACCGTATTCACATCGGGCGTAGTCTGCACATATACCAGCATCTCGTGCGGCCCGTTGGCGGCATCGACATAAGACACTTCATACATGTTGTGCAGCGTCGGCAGCAGCAGCAGCACGGCGAAGACCAGGCCGAGCAGTGCAGATGTTCCCGCGAAGACGCCGATCTTTTTGCGGGCAGGCGGCGCGCCCGGCTGGAGCAATCCACTATTGGCGAATTGACCGACCGGCTGAACTGACGAGGCGGGCTTGCGCGTGAAGAACTGCTTCACGAAGTGAACGCTGGTGCGCACGATAGGTTCGACGCCGAGCGCGGCCAGCAGCATCATCGGCATAGTGATGTGGATGGTCAACCAGGGCATCTTCTCCGCCGCCCAGGAGTAGATGAAGAAGTTGCTCAAAAACCAGTAGACCAGGAAAAGGCGGAAGCGGGTCGGTTTGGCGACGCAGCGCAGGATGCCGACGATGCCGAAGACCACACCGATCTGCTCGTAGAGCGGAATGACCATCAGGTAATAATACCAGGGCTGATTGCCGCGCGCCACCTGCTGCTGCTGAATCCAGTAGTAGATGCCCTGCCAGATGCCGTCGCCGATACCTCCTGCCGGGTTGGTAAACACGACGGTGAAAAGCACCAGGAAGATCGTGAAGGCTACCATCAGTGCGAAGAACCAGTGCGTCCAGGGCATAGTCACGATGGAGTCCAGCAAGGGCTGGCGTTTTGGGTCAACATACTTTGCCAGGCCGCGCCGCTGCCCAGGTGGGGGCTGCTTGCCCGACATCTCGCGGAAGAGCAGGATCAGCACGAAGATGCCCAGCGCGATGCCGAGCCAGGGGATGATAGCCACCGTCACCTGCTTCAGATTGGCAACGAACTGATCCGCCTGGGGCGTGGCCGTACCAGCCGGGGTAACGATGATTTCCGCCAGGTGGTTGATCCAGCCCAGCAGCAGCTTTCCCGCGATTCCGGCGATAACGAAGTAAATCAGCACGAAGATGGGCGCATACGTCCTGGGCACCAGCGAATTATCCGGTTCCTCCACCTCCTCTGCCTCTTCCGTCTTCTCCACTCGCTCATCTTGATTCTGGCCCCGGCGCGAGCGAAGTGGGATTCTCAGGCCTAGCTCCCAGACGACAAGCGCACCCAGGAAGCAGCCAAAGGTCCCCATCATCAAAAAGATCGACTCTTTGGTCGCGTAGGCGAAGGAGAAACCGGCGGCGGCCACCACCAGCCAGCGCATCTTGCGGTCGCGCACATAACGCGCCACGCCCACGACCATCACGAAGGTGAAGAAGGCGAAGTAGATATCCTCGCGCGCGAAACGCGAGAAGTAGACCAGCGTGGGCGAGACGGCCAGCAGGAAACTGGCGATCCACGCTGTCCATTTGCCCAGGTAGTCGCGCAGGAAGTACGGCAGGCCGACGATCAACGTGCCGAGCGTGGCGGCAGCGATACGCACGGTGGTGGTATTCACGCCGTTGTCGGGCGCGCCAAGCAACTGCGCGATGCGATAGACCAGCGCGATGGCGTGGAACTGGAACGGCCCGTGCAGCAGGGGATTGTACGTATAGCAGGTATAGCCCGGATTGGAGGCCGGCGGCGAAATACACCATGACCAGTGTTCCAGGTTATTGAGCAGTTGCAGGGAGTAGTAAGCGTGAAGGCTTTCATCGTGGTGCAGCGGCTTATCGCCCAATCCCCAGAAGCGCAAGAGCGCGCCAAGCAGCAACAGGCCCCAGAACGGCAGCCAGCGCGCCAGTTGTTCGCGGCTGGGTGGCTGGAAATGGAACCTCTTGCGCTCCGGTGGCATCTGGCTTCCGTCCAGGACGACAAGCGACCCGGCCTCCGCCTCATCTACATGCGCCAACGGCTCATCCAATTCGCCGGGAGATGCCTCCTCGCGTTCTTGTTCGGGCGACGCGGTCTCGATTTCATTCGAGGGCGTGTTGGCCTCTATTGCCTCGCCAGTCTCACCGAGCGGTCTGGTTTCAAAACTCTTCAACGGATTACTCCCCTCCTTACGAAGGAACTTGATAGATCGTTACGCCGCCTCTGGAATACACAACGGTCATGAATTTACCGAATCGGCTCAAATCGGACCCGGAATAGGTAGAAATTTCAAGATTACCAACGTAAAGATACTGTGCCTGGTAGCGCGCCATCAAATCAAGCACCGTTTTCGGGTCCTTCGAGGTATAGATGGAATTTACAGCCGCGCCCCTGCTGTAAAAATCATTGGCGTTATACGTATTGTTCAGCCAGTTGACGCGCCACTGGTACTCGTGGCCCGCCCAGCCTACTATCGTCGGCATGCCGGTAAAGGCCGAGACACGCCCGAAATCGGTATAGTCGCCACCTTCTGGTCCGTAGGCTTCCACAATAACCGGGTCGCCCTGTACATGTGCGTTCAACCACTGGATAGCGTAGAAATCACCGGGGCTGTAATCCTGGAGATAAGCCATACCGTCCAGGCTGTTCGTGCGCTGCGCGAAATCGTTGGTGCGCTGGTACGAGCCGAAGATAGGGTAGATCGCACCCGCCAGTAGCAGCAGCAGCAGGACAGTCGTCCACATTGTCTGCCCGCCGCGGCGCATCCAGAGCAGCGCGCCATCCAGGCTCATATTCGGTAGGAAGCTCTCGAAAATGAAGTACAACGCCGCGCCGGAGGTGATGGAGAGCAGCGCCCACGCCTGGAAATAGAACTTGAAGACCGTGTTCATGCGCGGAAAATTCGCGGCGAAGACATCCTTCAAGAAAACCACCTCGGTCATTGCCACCAGGAAAAAGGCCGTCGCACCCAGCAGCAAGACAAAGGCGCGCGGGCGATCATGCATATGATAGAGCACCAACTCCGTACCGAGCGCCGTGATGATGAAAGCAATCGTCAGCCACAGGCTATTTTTGACCACTACGAAGATCAACAGCGCAGCGACGATAATCAACACCTGGGTTATGAAACGGGAGTTCAGCCAGATCGGGCGTTTCGTCCCGGTGGCGACAGGTGAGATGGCCGCGGTGGATTGCGTCGGCATATCCTCCAGCGAGGAAATGTTTTCGTCTTGCTCGTCGTTCGCTTGCGCATCGCTCAGCGCAGGCTGGGAAGCAGGCACCAGTGTCTGGCGGGCCTGTCCAACGGCCTGCACAGGGCCGGTTGCGACCTTCTCGACGCCGCTTGCCACGAACGCACTCGTGCCTGAAAGCGCGTGACCATTCGCGCCATTTGAATCATGAGTACTGTTGTTGGGAGGCGTGGCGAGAGATGGATGCTTCCCGGAATTTTTGCGGAGAGACACAATCCCCGCAACCGAGAGTCCCGGCGGCATCCTGTCGCGCAGCAGGTTGATGAGTACGAAGGAGACGAAGATGAACATGAATGTGCCGTAGATAAGGATTTCGCTGGTCACACCCGAACGGTTCGCGGCATCGACAATGCCGACGCCCTGGGCTGGCGAGATGAAGTTCAGGTAGAACGGCGCATACAGGAAGAACGTGAGCGCCGTCAGCGAGGCGCAGGCCGTGAAGGTGTCCAGCGCCAGGTCGAAGCTGAAGCGCGAGCCATAGGCCATCCACTGCTGCAAAGCGATACAGACGATTGCCAGGCCCAGGTAAGTCGGCAAATCCCAGCCGTTCATAGCGAACAGGCCGCCCAGTATCATAGCCGTTAAGCCCAGGTTGAGGATCATGCGCCAGCCGCGCCCAAAGACGCGCAGGCCCTGAGCATCACCATCATCGTCCTTGCCGCGCTCAAGAAACAGGTTGAAGGCCAGCCCGATGGCAAGAATGGTAAAGGCCAGCGTGAGCACATGCGCGTGGAAACAGGAGAGCAGGAAGCTGAAAGCGGGAAATTCGTTGATGGTCTTATCCACCACACGACTGGCATTGAACCAGTAGAAATAGGGCAGGCCGCTATCGTGTTGTTGCCACCAGGTCTGCGTGGAAGCCAGATTGCCCAGCACCAGCCCCATTAGCACGGAAACGGCTCCAAACGGCATGGCTTTTGTCAGCGATGGCATCAACGCGCCTGCACTCGCGTGCGTACCCTGGGCGATGACAGGCTGGTTGCGATGTGGCCGCGCGCCGTGGATGCTGGCGCGCTGGTGCCTGGCCCAGGCGACGATGTTGGAGGTGACGCCGAAAATATTGACGGCAGTGAGGCCGAAGAAGGTGCAGATGCCTGTATTGAAGGCAATCGAGGCGGGCTGGTTCAGCAGCTTCGCCAGCACCGCAATGGTGTAGTGGGCGTAGTAGTAGTAGTTGATGGGGTAGCCCGCCAGCCACATATCCTGTGGCGGGAAATGCGGGCTGCGCAAGATCGAGGCCAGAAAGCCCTCGTCCATGAACATCTCGAACGATTGAATATTGGGATTGTAGGAGCGAATCACGCCGAGCAGGAAGATCATCCCCAGGTACAGCAGCTCGCACACGATCACATAGGTGAGATGCGCGCGTACCGTCTCGACGATGGTTCTCCAGGTACGCGTGAAGCCGAGCACATTGACGGCCAGAATGAGCAGCAGCACGCCGAGTACGAAATACTGGCTGAAAGGGAGAAATTGTAAGGTCATCAGTGGCAGCCAGACGCAGAACGCCAGCATCGCCATTCCCACAATCTTCGAAAAAGCCCAACCCCTGTCAGGCAGGTTCTTAAATACCGTCATGGTGAGCGGCAGGCATATCAGCCCCAACACCTCGACCAGCGCCCACATTTGCAAGAGTTCAACCATTGATTCTCTCTACTATCCAGGGAGTGGCAGTATGAGTGTCCCCTCACACTCTCGTTCTGGTAAATATGATCCACAATTCACACACAAGCGATTCCAGACGATTTTACAAATTACGTATTACAGGCTTAAACGCATTCATTATCGCATAGGTTCCGGCTTTAGGCTATATGTCTTACCCTATTTTTCCTATACGACTACCTCATAGAGAGTAACGCCATTAGCCCGATAAATAATGCGCAGCACACTCCCAACCATCGCGTCGAATTTATCCAGGCCGCCGGACGACTGCTGGGCATAGGTCTGGCGCTCCAGCTCCCCTACATAAATATAGCGCACGTGATATTGATGCAACAAAGCCAGGGCAAGCGTTTTGTTGAGCGTCGTATAGATGATGCCAACATCGACCAGCCGGTTCAAGACTTCCTCATTCGGACGCTGCTCGCTCTCGTGATCGGGCCAGCCCAGCACATCCGGCAGACCTGTATAGACGGAGACGCGGCCATACCAGGAGAACGAATAGGGCGAAGCGGCCTCCAGGATCACCGGCGAACCGGCAACATGCGCGTTGATCCAGTCAATAGCCTGGGCATCGCCGGGGTACCAGGCGCGAATGAAGGCGCTCCCATCCAGGCTGGGCAGGTAGTTGGCGCTCTGCGCCGGTGGCTGCGACTGCTCCCATGCCTGGTGATCGTCGGCGCGCGACAGCGTGCCAAGCGGGAGGAAGACCGAGTTGGCGGCGATGAGCAGCGCGAAGGCCACGAGCCAGGCGCGGCGCACGAACCCGCCCAGGTGCGTCCAGAGATGCCAGGCGGCCAGAGCGCCGCCAATCGCCAGGCAGAACCACGCCTGGATCGAAAACTTGAAGACGCTGTTCATGCGTTCGTACACGCTGCCATCCAGGAAGTCGCGCACATACACCAATTCAATGCCCAGGCACAGACAGAGACCACACAACAGCAGCAGGTAGATGTAGCGCGTCCCGGCATCCTGCCGCGTGATAAAGAGGAAGACACCCAGCCCGATCGTGACGCCTAGCAGCATCTTGAGTCCCAACAGCGCCACGAAGGTCAGCGCGACGCCGCACAGCAGCAGGTACCCCGCCACGTGCCACACACTGTGGGTCTGCTGCCGGACGACCAGGGCGACCGCGAGGGTCGCCCCTACAATATTCGGTTGCGCGTCCTCTCCGCGTATTGTAGGGGCGACCCTCGCGGTCGCCCTGGTTAAACGGCCCGTCCACCAGCGGTAGAGTTCGAGCAGGAAGAAGCTGAGGGTCAGGAATATCCACAGGTCGTAGATCGTCAGATAGTTGCCCAGGGTGGTTCCAGACTGAACCGCGCCCAGGCCGTAGACATACAACTGCTGGTAATTGCTATAGAACGGCAGGTAGCACAGGTAGGCTAGCGCGCAGGCTGCCCCGAAAAGGGCAAGCGCCAGCGCGACTGAGCCAAGGCGCTCCCGAAGCCTGCGCCCGCTCGTTGCCAGGAAACTACGCAGCAGGAAAGCGGCTCCCAGCAGCAGCGCGTAGACCGGCATGTCCCAGGGGTTGACGCATGCCAGCGTACCGAAAACGAAGGCCGCCAGGACGTACAGGGACAGGCGATGACCCTGCTCCATCAGCAGGGCAGCCACGATACCGAGCATGAAGACGACAATGGGCATATTGATGACGTGGGGATGCAGATCGGCGAAGAGAAAACTCCAGAAAAGGGAACTCGTTGATGGTGTAGGGGATGATGCGACTGCTGCTCCAGTAATCGAACATAGGGATGGAAAGATGCGCCAGTGCCGCCCTCACCAGGCCGATGACCTGCGCGGCTCCATCGCTATTGCCGATCAGCGCGGCAAAGTAGCCACCGAGCAAGGCGAAAGAGTAGCGGCGCGTCAGGCCATAGACCAGCGCAAACGCGCCCGTGAAGGTCAAGGCGAAGAGCGTAGGTATCGCCAGGTTGAAGGCTGTTGCGGGCGCGATGCCGGTTAGCTTGATGAGCGCGCCGATGATGACAAAACCGTAATAGTAGTAGTTAATGTAGCCTCCGGCAAACCACGGGTCGAAGGGCGGCATGTACGGGCTGCGCAGGATGGAGTTCAGAAAAGCTACTTCCATCGGCTTCTCGCCACCAAGATAGACAGCCCACAGGTCGGGATCGAGCGAGCGAATGCCGGCGAAGAGCAGGAACGCGCTGGTGAAGAGCAGTTCTTCGAGCAGCAGCAGTCGCCAGTGCTGGCGCACAAATGCCAGCATCGCCTCTCGTTGGAGCGCAAAGCTGACAACGCCCGCCACCAATAGCAGCCCCAGCGCCAGCAGCAGCGAGAGATGGCTGAACGCCACCAGCCGCACGCTGGCGAGTATCCAGGCACAGTAGGTTACCAGTAGCAGGCTCAGCGTCTTGCCGAAGGTATATCCCCGGTCAGCGAAGCCGCGCAGCGCCGCGAATACCAGCGGGTAGGTGAGCAGACCCAACAGGACAATGGTCAGCCACCACATGAGGATGGGATAGGTGTTGGCGAAGCTTCCCGCCGGAAATTGCACACCGAACGGGGGAGATTGAAACATCGACTGACTCACGCACTGCAACTTTCTCCTCCATCATAGCGCGAGGAGGGAAACGAGAGTAGAACGAGAATGTCTAAGAACTCAGCAATTCGCCACAGTATAGCGGGCGCGTGCTCGCAGGTCAAGTGGATTCACAGATCGAGCAGAACGTTCGGGAGATTCCCTACATCATCAAACAGGAGTACAATAGTATGGGTATGATAAAATGAGGCATCAGCAAGTTACACTATCTACTGGGGATGGTCAATGGAATACCGATTCTTACAAACCTTGCGGGAGCGCCCCTTGCTCTGTGATGGAGCGATGGGAACGCTGCTCTATACGCGCGGTATCACCTATGAGCAGTGCTTTGACGCGATCAATGTGTCGCAGCCCGAGCTGATATCAGGTGTGCATCTGGAATATATCAACGCGGGCGCGCAGATCATCGAGACCAATTCGTTCGGCGCGAACCGGGCCAAGCTGGAGGCATATCACCGGGAAGACCAGGTGCGCCTTCTAAATAAAAGTGCCGTAAAGCTGGCACGCGAGGCGCGCGAGATATCGGGCCAGTCAGTATTCATCGCGGGAGCCGTCGGGCCGTCGGGACGCCCCCTGCAAGCGCCCGACGAGCATCGCTTGAGCGAACTGCGCGATATCTTCCGCGAGCAGATCGAGGCGCTGCAAGAAGGCGGCGTTGACCTGTTGATTCTCGAAACTTTTTCGAGCCTGGCAGAATTGAAGCAGGCGGTGCTGGCCGCGCGCGAGCTAGGCGGTTTGCCCATCGTGGCACAGATGAGCTTCTACGAGGATGGACATACGCTCTCCGGCCAGTCAGCCGCGCGCGTGGCCGCCGTGCTGCACGACCTGGGCGTCGATGTGATGGGCGCGAATTGCAGCGTAGGGCCTGCGGCCACACTGGACGCGCTGCAAGAGATGATCGACGAAATGCGCGGGCGGCAGGATGAGCAGCAGAAACCACTCTTTTCGGCGCAACCCAACGCGGGTATGCCGACGCGCATCGACAACCGTTTTTTCTACGTCGCCACGCCCGATTACTTCGCCGATTATGCTCTGCGCTTCGCCGGGGCAGGCGTTCAGCTTATCGGCGGTTGCTGCGGCACCACTCCCCGCCACACCGCGGCCATGCGCCAGGCCCTCGACGAGAAGTACGGCGCGCTCGTCACTCCAGTACCCAATGGCAACGGACACTCCAGGCAAGCCGTGTCGCTCGATACCTCTTCAGGCGAGGCTATCATCGCCCGCTTGATCGAAGACGAGATCATGCTGCCTCAGGAGGGGTCGATGACGCGCCTGCAAGAGAAGCTGGCTGCCGGTGAATTCGTCGTGAGCGTCGAGCTTGACCCACCAAAGGGGCTGAATCCCGCCAAGATTCTCGAAGGCGCCGCACTCATGCAAAAAGCCGGGGTGGATTGCATCAATATCGCCGACAGCCCGATGGCGCGCGTGCGCATGAGCTGCATCGCCCTGGCGCGCCTGATTCAGGACCATCTCGGCATGGAGACCATCATTCACTTCACCACGCGCGACCGCAACCTGATGGCGCTGCAATCCGAGCTGCTGGGCGCACACGCCCTGGGCATCCGCAACATCCTGGCACTGACGGGCGACCCGCTGCGCGTGGGCGACTATCCCAACACGACCGGCGTCTGGAACGTCGATTCGGTCGGGCTGATCGGCGTCATTCGCGGGTTGAACGAAGGGCACGACGCGGCGGGGTCATCCATCGGCGCGAAAAGCTCGTTCCATATCGGGGCCGCGCTCAACCTGAACATGACCGCCGAGCAGACCAAACAGGAGGTCGAGAAATATCACCGCAAGATCGAAGCGGGCGCGCAGTACATCATGACGCAGCCTATTTATGAACTCGCCCCGCTGCTGCGTTTTCTCGACCTGGTCGGCACGCCACCCATTCCCTTGCTGCTCGGCTGCATTCCCCTACATAGCTCGCGCCACGCCGAATACCTGCACAACGAGGTGCCAGGCATCTTCGTTCCAGACAACGCGCGCCAGCGCATGAAACAGGCCGGAGAGCACGGCCACGAGGAAGGGCTGCGATTAGCGCAGGAATTGCTCAGTGATGCTCGCCACCTGGTGCAGGGCGTCTACCTCATGCCATCGTATGGCCGGTATGATGTCGTGAGCCAGCTGGCAACCACGCTCTGTGCAAAAATTTGACGCGCTCTCAGGGATATGCTACACTCTATATGGTATCTTAGGCATTGTGCGTTTTGTAGAACAGTACTTCATTCAACATGTATCAGTATTATGTATCAGTATTAAAGGAGGAACAGCCTATTAACAGGGACATTCGAGGGAACGACCGTGTACGCGAGACGCGCGTCAATGAGCGTATTCGGACGTACCAGGTGCGTTTGATTGATGAAACCGGCGAAAATGTTGGAGTGATGCCCCCTCAACGTGCGCTCGAAATTGCACGCGAACGGAACCTTGACCTGGTAGAGATATCCCCCAACGCGAACCCGCCCGTCTGCAAGCTGATGGACTACGGGCGCTACAAGTATGAGCAGGCAAAAAAAGAGAACGAGGCGCGTAAAAATCAGAAAACCATCACGCTCAAAGACATTCGCCTCAGCCCTCGTACCGATGAACACGATGTAGATGTCAAGACACGTAAGATTCAAGAATTCCTGGCGGATGGTGATCGCGTGCGCATCAGCGTCAAGTTTCGAGGTGCCGAAATGCGCCACCCTGACATCGGGCGGAAATTGCTAGACGGCATTGCGGAAGTCTTGAAGGGTTCAGCAATCATCGAGCGCTCTCCCCTTATGGAAGGCAAAATGATGTCGATGATTGTCTCTCGCGCCCCCGGCTGGGAGCCGCCCAAGAAACAGGCCGCCGCGCCCCCGACTGGTAAGCACCAGCAACAGGCCGCCGCCGCGCCGTCTGACACGGAACCCGCCACGGAACCCGCTACAGAGTCACCCGCGATACCTGACGCTCCTGAAGACATTCCTGAAGACGCCCCAGAGGCAGACGCTCCCACACTTGTTGCCTCGGAAGAGAAAGAGACGTCAGCTGTCGGGCAGGAAAGTTAGCAACCCGGGCAAGCATGTAAAACCCAGGGCGACCTTCGCGGTAGTCCTGGGTTTTTACATGCTTGCTCTTCGAGTCTCTCCTATACTATTTGACTTATTCAGACCTGAAGACTACCATTAGAGCATCGCAAGACGTTTTGCGACAAACAGTCCCAAAATCGCTTTTAAGACGTATACATAGAAAAGCATAGAGTCCTTACACACCGGAGGTTTTAGGTGAGTAGTTACGATGATCCGCGCTGGTATGAACAGCCTGAGCTTACCAATCCATCTAGACAGCAGCCTGAAGATCACTTCCCATTTCCAGACCGCATTCATAACGATGGGTCGTTTCCCTCGTCTTCTACATCTTCACAGCCCGGAGTGAGTCCGCCGCCATCACGTGGATTCACGCCCCCTCAACCGCCCGCGAACAATAACCAGAGCGCTCCACGGCCCGGTAGTGGCAAGTTCGGGCAATATACCGTAATGGCGGCCCTGCTCCTGATCGCCTTCACCGGCGGATGGTTCGGACACCAGGCGTACAGCAGCTCGCTCTTTGCATCCAGCAACCAGTCCAGTTATTACGCGAACCTCTTCCAGCAAGCCTGGACGATCGTCGATCAGAACTACGTTGACCGCAAAGCCATCAACTACCAGCAGATGTCGTATGCCGCCATCACCGCCATGCTGGCGGTGCTGAAGGACAAGGGACACACGTACTTCCTCACGCCCCAGCAGGTTAAAGCACAGCAGCAGGAGCTGAGCGGCAGTTCAACCGGCATCGGTATCTACATCCAGCAGAATACGACTACGCAGCAGGTCATCATCACGGCGACCGTTCCGGGCGCTCCGGCGGAGACCGCGGGTTTCAAGAGCGGTGATATCATTGTCGCGGTAGGCTCTACGAACGTGAGCGGTAAAAGCCTGGACCAGATACGCACGCTCATCGAAGGCCCGGTCAACACCACCGTCTCGATCACCGTGCAGCGCCCCTCGACGAAACAAACATTGACCCTCTCCGTGAAGCGCGAGCAATTCAAGATTCCGAGTGTCACCCTCCACTACATCACCGAAGCGCATATCGCCCATATCCAGGTGTCGGGCTTCGACTCAGGTGTCTCCGATCAGCTCAAGACCGCTTTGCTCCAGGCCAAGAGGATGGGTGCGACCAGCATTATCCTTGACCTGCGCGACAATCCCGGTGGCTACCTCCAGGAGGCCATCAACACTGCCAGCCTGTTTCTCGACAAGAATAAAACGGTGCTGCTGGAGCAGGATAGCTCCGGCAATCGCACCACCGATTCCACGAACGGCAACCCGGTCGATACACAAATTCCTATCGTTGTGCTGGTGAACGGCAATACTGCAAGCGCGGCGGAGATCGTTTCGGGCGCGCTTCAGGATAACAAGCGCGCGACCATCATGGGCACAACCACACTCGGCACGGGAACCGTGCTCAACGAGTTCGACCTGCCCGACGGCTCCGCCATCTACCTCGGCGTGTTGGAGTGGCTGACCCCTGATGGGCATTTCATTCGAGATAAGGGGATCACTCCAAATGTGACAGTGAATCTCCCGGCGAATAACTCGGCGCTGACGCCCAATCAGGAGAACCAACAAAATCTCAGCTTGCAGAAGATACTTTCAAGTGGAGATAGCCAGTTGGTGAGCGCGATCAAGTACTTGCAGGCACATTAGGCACTAAGACGCGGTGGCCGCCTGGTAGTACTTGCTCGCCGGGCTATGCCCCAGGTAGGGCGTGATGAAGCCGGTTGCCTCGACGACCTTTGCCAGGTCAACACCGGTTTCGACGCCCAGGCCATGCAGCATGTAGAGCAGGTCTTCCGTCGCCAGATTGCCAGCCGCGCCCGGCGCGTAGGGACAGCCACCCAGGCCGCCAGCCGAGGAATCGACGATGCTGACGCCGAGTTGCAACGCGACCAGCACGTTCGCCAGCGCCGTGCCGCGTGTATCGTGAAAATGTACGGCGATCTGTCCGACGGGAATACTGCCCTCTTCGAGGAAGAGGCCGACCACATCGACGACCTGGTTGGGCGTGGCAACGCCGATGGTATCGCCCAGCGATAGCTCGTCGATGCCCATCTCCAGTAGCTCCTGGGCCACATGCAGCGCGTGTCGCGGTTCAACCTTGCCTTCGTAGGGACAGCCGAACACGGTCGAAATGTAGCCGCGCACGCTGATTCCCGCCTTCCGCGCCATCTCGACGACGGGGCGAAAGTTGGCGAGGCTCTCGGCGATGGTGGCGTTGATGTTGTGTTGGGCGAAGCTTTCGCTGGCGGCGGTGAACACGGATACGGCGCGCACACCGGCGGCCATGGCGCGCTCCATGCCTTTGCGATTCGGCACGAGCACGGGATATGAAGTAGAAGATAGGCGCGAGAGGCCGTTCATCACCTCGCTCGCGTCGCTGAGCTGGGGGATGGCACGCGGGCTGACGAAGGATGTAGCCTCGACGACGGGCAGGCCAGCATCTGCCAGCATTTCGATGAAGCGGATCTTCTGCGCGGTCGGCACCAGCGCTTTTTCGTTTTGCAGGCCGTCGCGCGGCCCCACTTCCATAACGCGCACGCGCGCAGCGATGTTGGCGAGCGGTGCCTGAGATGGCTGCACGGCTTGCATGGGTTCAGGCTCCTCGATATTCGACTTGCGAATGCCCATCTTCAGAAGAGGGCGCTGTTTTCCCTTTTTCACTTTGACCTGGCGCAGGCAGCAGGCGCAACGACTGCGATTGGGTCGGTTCCTGTATATGAGCGCGCTCTACACGCACCTTCGTGATGCGCCTGCCACGCGTCGCCAGCACGGTGAAGGTCAGGTCGCCAACGGTAAACGTATCTTCTACGACCGGTATCTTATCAAGCCTGGCATACAGAAAGCCGCCCAGTGTATCATAATCCTCGTTCTCCAGGTTGGTATCCATCAGCTCGTCGAATTCGTCGATGCTCATTTTAGCATCCATGATGTATTCGTACTGGCTGATCTGCTCGTACAGGTTCTCTTCCTGGTCGTACTCGTCGCGGATATCGCCGACGATCTCCTCCATCAAATCTTCGATGGTCACGAGTCCGGCTACCGAGCCGTATTCATCGATCACAATAGCGAGGTGCGTGCGCTTCTGGCGAATTTCGCGCAGCAGGTCGTCCAGCTTCTTCGTCTCCGGCACAAAGTAGGCCGGGCGCAGCAGGGTACGAATCGGCAGCGTGTTGTTTCCGTCGCGCAGTTGCTTGAGCATATCTTTGATGTAGAGGATGCCGACAATGTTGTCTATCGTCTCTTCGTAGACGGGGATGCGCGAGAAGCCGCCTTGCAAGGCAAGTTCTACCGCCTCGTCCACGGTATCGTCGCTCTCCAGCGTCACCATATCGATTCGCGGCACCATCACCTCGCGCACAGGCGTGTCGGCGAACTCGAAGATGCTGTGGATCATATCCGTCTCTTCCTCTTCGAGCACGCCCTCTTCCTCACCGACCGTCACCAGCAGCTTCAGTTCTTCCTCAGTCACGAAGGGGCCGCGATGCTTCATCTGCCCGCCCATGATCCTGACCAGGAAGTTTGTAATCGCGCTCAGTGAGACGACCAGCGGGTGCAACAGCCACGCCGCTGCGCGCACAGGATTGACCATAGCGCGCGCCACGCGCAGTGGATTCTGCACCGCGGCGGTCTTGGGCGTAATCTCGCAGAAGATCAGTACAACCAGCGAGCTAAAGACTGTCGAGATCAGTTCCGCGTAGCTCTGCGAAAAACGCAGCGCCAGCACAGTCGCCATGCTGGAAGCCACGATCACAGCCACGCTGTTGACGACGAGGATGGTAGAGAGGAAAGTGTTTGGCTGGGTGACAAGGAGTTCGATCTGTTTGGCCTTTTCGTCACCTTCTTCCGCTAAATTCTTAAGTTTGATACGGCTGATGGAGGTCAGCGCGGTCTCCGCGGCGGAGGCGGCAGCGCACAGAATCAACGCCACAATCATGATGATGAGTTGTAGCCACGCCTGTCCATCAAACGATGGGGCTTGAAAAGTCATATGCGCGCTGCTCATCAACAACGCTGCTATACTCGCAGGGCCATCCATTCGACCCATCACTCCTTTTTCTGGGAGCCATCATTGGGCTGCTTCATTCGCAAGAGGCGCGCGGGCACTCCCACTACCAACGCCCACGCGGGAACATCGCGATTGACAACCGCGCCGGCACCCGTGGTGGCATGTTCGCCAACCGTCACAGGGGCTACTAACATTGTATCACTTCCTATCGAAGCCCCATCGCCGATGGTGGTGTGATTCTTACGCACGCCATCGTAGTTGACGGTAATGGTACCCGCGCCGATATTGACGCCCTCGCCCACGGTCGCATCGCCCATGTAACTGAAATGATGCATATCCGTCTCCGGCCCGATGTACGAGTTCTTCACTTCGCCAAAATTGCCCATACGCACATTGCGCGCGAGATGCGCGCCAGGGCGGCAATGGCTGAAGGGGCCAATACTGACTCCATCTTCAAACAACGTCTCTTCCAGCGCCGAGTTGCGCACGGTGCAGCCATCCCCCAGCACCGACGAGTCGATGGTCGTGCCGGGGCCAATGCGGCAGTTTGCGCCAATGCGCGTGCTGCCCATAATCATCGTGCCGGGCAGGATCACCGAGTCCATGCCAATCTCCACCGCCGCGTCGATGTAAGTCGTGTTCGGGTCGATAATGGTCACACCGGCATACATATGCCGTTCCAGGATGCGGCGGCGCATCAACGCCTCGGCCCCGGCAAGCTGCACGCGATCGTTGATGCCGACCGTCTCGTCGAAAGCGCCCGGCACGGTGGCGATTGCGCGCCCTTCCCTGGCAGCCGCGCCGACCAGGTCGGTCAGGTAATACTCTCCCGATTGGCTCTTCGGCAGCGCCGCGAGGGCAGACCAGAGCCAGGCGCGCTCAAAGCAGTAGACACCGGCGTTCACTTCTTGAATGCGTTTCTGTTCGGCGGTGGCATGCTTCGCCTCGACGATCTCACGCACGTAACCGTCCGCGTCGCGTATGACGCGCCCGAAGTCGGAGGAGGTATCGGCGACGGCAGTGAGCATCGTCAGAGTAGCCTGGCGCGCCAGGTGCTCGGCCAGCACGCGCGCCAGCGCGTCGCTGCTGATGAGCGGCGTATCGCCATAGCAGACGAGCACCGTCTGCGGCAAGGGGTTCAGGGCTTCGACGGCGGGTTGGGCCGCGAGGGCGGCGTGGCCAGTACCGAGTTGATCGGCTTGCAGCGCGTAGGCGCAGCGCTCGCCGAAAGTCTGCTCGATCTGCTCCGCACCATAGCCGACGACCACGACGGGACGCTGGCTGCTGGTGGTGGATTGCCACGATTCAAACGAGGGGGACGAAGGAAGCGCGTCGAGGGCATTCAACACATGTGCCAGCAGTGGCAACCCCGCCAACGAATGCAAAACCTTCGGCAAGGTTGAACGCATCCGGGTCCCTTTACCTGCACACAACACGACAGGCACATACGTGTTCATAGTGAATTTTTCATACCTTTTGAATAATAGCAACCCTGCATCACATAATAAAAAAGGCTCGGGCGCCAGGATTCGAACCTGGGAATGGTAGATCCAAAGTCTACTGCCTTACCGCTTGGCCACGCCCGAACACCGTTCAGGAACGGTTCCTTCCATTTCCAGAACAGCTCGCAATTATAGTACACGATGGTTAGGGGTTTGTCAACGGCGAATCGAGGGTCGGAGGGCCGTATCTCACGCTGCACCGCTTGCAGGGCGACCGCGAGGGTCGCCCGTACAATATGCGAAGATGATCCGCTTCAACGTCTATTGTAGGGGCGACCCTCGCGGTCGCCCTGGCTCGTGGCTCACCCGGTCATCTTTCATCCTTGCTCACCTCTGCTTTGATGCGTTCCGCGCTGCTCGACAGGATGCTGCGCGAGATGAAGCTGGACTCGACAGCCGCCAGGTGTTCGAGCGCGGCGACCTTCATGCGCAGGGCACGCTGCTTCATGTCGGCATCCTCGACGCCTTCGATCACGAAGTCGAGCAGGTGCAGCGCCAGCCGGTGCTCACCAGTCTGA
The DNA here is from genome assembly GCA_963731975.1 of uncultured Chloroflexia bacterium. Taxonomy (GTDB): domain Bacteria; phylum Chloroflexota; class Ktedonobacteria; order Ktedonobacterales; family Ktedonobacteraceae; genus CAVSXS01. Next base: position 2,508,683 of record CAVSXS010000001.1, read on the forward strand.
GAGAGTTGATCTGCGCGGTGCAGCAGCGCTTCCGCGCCCGCGAGTTGGGCGACCTCGCGCGCAACATCTGCTGAGCGGGCGGGACTCAGATGGGTCGGGTTGCCGTCGTACCAGCCGCCGTAGCGCCGGTAGATGGCATGTACGATGAAGGTGGGGCTGCCGTAGATGGGAGCCAGTGCCGGGTGCGCGGCAAGCTCTGCTGGCAGCGCAACCTCGCGGACGATCTGCTCCTCCCACTGGCCCAGGTTCATGCGCCTGACCACCTCGTCGTGCAGGTAGCGCAGCGCGCGTGCCGTCGCCAGCAAGGCATCCTCGACCGCCGCGCCGCGCAGCAACGCCCCATGGCCGGGGCTTAGCACCTCGGCATGAAGCGCGGCCATGCGCTCCAACGCCTCTGCCCATTCCACCTCGTAACGCTGCACTTTGAGCGGATTGCCGATGTTGGGGCAGCTCGAGATGACCAGGTCGCCGCTGAAGATGGCACGGCGTTCAGGTACATACACCCACGTGGCATCGTCGGTCTCGCCCTCGGCGTGATGCAACTCGAATGAGAGCCTGCCCAGCCGGAACTTCATGCTCGCCTCGTAGGTCATATCTGGCCGGACAAAGGCTGAGTCGGGCGGGAAGGCCGGTATGTGCTCGGGGATGCGAAACTGGATGCGGTTGATATGCGCCTGCAAGCCATATTGTTCGGCGTAGCGGCTCATACGCTTCGGCACATTGGCGTGGGCGATGATCTTAGGGTGCGGGGCGCCTCGCTCCGCCACCTCGAGCAGGAAGCGGCCAGCATTGGCGGCGTGGTCGGCGTGTCCGTGCGTGTATATGATGGTATGCACAGGTTCCTGCGTCACCTGTCGCAGGCGCGCCAGCACATCGCTGGCGGGCGAACCCGTGTCGATCACAACAGCACCCTCGCCAGTCACGGCCACGCCCACGTTGCCGAAACCTTCCAACAAATACAGGTCGGGAGCCAGTTCGTGAATGCCCGTCTGCCCAGAACTCATATTCCCCTGGCGAATGCTATCCAGCCGGAACCCTCCCGACTGCTCAGAAGATTGCGTCATACAACAATATCCATCCTTCCTCTGTCAGGCGATCCCCCAAATTGTATATCAGGCGATCCCCCATCGTAGGAGCCGGTTTACCGCGCTCAGCTAGCCCATTCATGGGCGCAAGATGGGCTTACTAGAGACATCCATCACCGTGGAGAGCCGCCTTTCGCGCTCAAAATGTTTTTTGACGATCAAGTCCGGCCATGTCATTCTGAGCGAAGCGAAGAATCTCTGAGTTCTCGGCGCGTCAGATTCTTCGCTTCGCTCAGAATGACAAGCCCTTACCGATCTGGGCTGTGAAACTTCATCATGGGCTAGCTGAGCGCGGTAAACCGGCTCCTACGATTAGTAGACTAGACATCTTTAGGACGCAGCAGCGCGTTGGAGAGCCACTGCACGCAGAACTGCTTAAATGTCTCGTGCTCTTTCTCTTTCAGCGTCAGGTACATACTGACGATCCAACGCGTATAATCGATGAGCATCTCCATCACAAGTTCGGGATCATAGGGGCGCAGATAGCCCTCGTCGATCAGATTCTTGATGATCTCTATACCCCGCTGGATGCGCGGAGCATAAGTAGCGCGTACTCCCCTGCGTACCGCGCTCAGGCCGCTTTCCAGGTTGAAGACCCTGATCTGATCGCGGTGTTCCCGCGCAAAGGTGCAAACAATCTCGACAAACTGCGCGATGTCGTCTCCCGCCCTTAAATGCTCCATCACTGGTCGAAGCTGATCGAGCAGTCCCTGCTGGTTCTCGCGCGCGATGGCGCGTACCATCTCTTCCTTCGAGCCGAAGTAGAGGTAGAGCGTGCTGATAACCACCCCGGCGCGCTCGGCGATATCGGCAAGGCGCGTATCGCTAAAGCCCTGCTCGATAAACAGCTCCGTTGCAGCGCGCAAAATCGTTTCGCGCCGGTGAGGTTCAGCGGGTCGTGCCATCTACGATACCCCTTTCATCATCTCTGCCGACACGGGTTGCTCAGCACTCTTATCCTCTGGCTGCTTCCCCGATTTGCGCCGGGTTTGCACCACCCAGAAGATCAACAAGCCGTAGACGGGCAGCAGGCCGATATTCCAGGCAAGCCATGCCGGCATGGCGGGTGGAGCGACCGCCGTCAATGGGATCGCCGCTTCGCCCTGTCCGGCAGGCCCATTGACGGCAATGTTCAGCGTCCACGACCCGCGCGTCACCAGCGTGATGCTGCCCGGTACGCCATACGGTGTGTTCTGCTGTGCGTTGACGTCGCCCTGCGCCAGCGAACCCGGAACGCCGGGACCCGGGCTGGCCGTCACCTGGTAGGTGAGTGACCCTTGCGTACCAGGAGCAGCCGCGATATTGAAGGGGATAGCGTCCCCCGCGTTGATTGGGTTATTGTATAACGCTACCTTGATGTGATAAGGCCCCGCAATTGCATCGATGAAGCGCACTGGCGCGCCGTGTATGGTCGAGGCCAGCACGATCTGGTAGAAAGCCACACCTGTCACGATAAGCGAGGCGACTGCGAGAATGCACAGGATGAGCTGAATCGCTTTACGCATGGTCTTACCTCCGCAGCGCTTGCAGTGTATCACTAATAGCCAGGCTCAACCAGCCTCCAATCAGGCAGCCGGGAACCGTCAGGATGAGCGAGAGCAGCAACGCCAGGGCGACATGCCCGCCCGCGCCGCCTCCCTGTGCAGCTCGCAAGCTCAAGCCGATCAGTACCAGCGTCAAGCCTGCTACGAGGAACATGCTGACCATCGAAGCGACAAGCACCCATTTTTTCAGTGTTGCTAGCGTCCACAGGCCGCGCCGTCCAAGCCAGACCACGCCATCGATGCTGAGCGACAACAGCAGCAAGAAGGGCGTTTGCCCCAGCAGTGGAACGATGTTCGAACCGATGCGGCTTGCTCGCGCCAGGTAGGTCTGATGCTCGGCTTGCACAAGCAGCGTCATCACCTGCGGAACAAACGCACCAATCAGCAGCCAGAGTATGAGGAACACGGCCACCACCATTGTCGCTGCCCCCGGCCAGGGCAGCAGGCGCACCGCCAGTACGCACACAAACACGGCGGTCAGCGCCATCAGGAATGGAAAGAGGCTCACAGTTACGAATGAAAGATTCAGTGAATGTCCAGAGATGGCCGGTGTCAGGAAGGTGCTGAACTTGGAGAGCAGGATGCCCAGGAGCACTATCACGCCTGCGTAGCTGAAGAATACTGTCCTGCGGTCTTGCTGTATCTCAGCCAGGTGAGCCGCCGAGAGCAGTATGTAGACCATACCGAGCGTACCGAGCACGCCGCCCATGTAGATCATGGTGTGGAAAGGAGCCCACAGCGAGACATCGACACCGTACAGCGAGTGCCAGTAGGTATCGAGAGGAAAGGCCACCGCCGAGCAGACAGCCCCAAAGCCCACAAGGTAAGAACCGAGCGAACTGTGCAACACGCCGAGAAAATCTGTACCATAGGGTCGCAGTTCGTGATGGTGTCGCGCCCAGCGCGTCTCGATCAGGATGCTGACCAGCGCCACGATACCGGACAACCCGATGCCGATCAAGATCATGTCGTGCGGAGGCGTAAAGGTACGGTCGCGCCCGATGACCGCGTGCCACTGAATGTCCCAGTCTCCCCCAAACAAACCTACAAGCGTAACAAGTATCAAGCTAAACCCTGTAATGAGGCGCAAGCGCGCCAGGTCTCTGACGCTTTTCGCAGCCTGTCCCGCGACCACGTCAGGCAGCGAACTCGCAACATTCGCCATAATGTACTCCTCGTGATTAATAAAAAAACTTTTTTCATTAACTTGAGTATACGGAAAAGTCAGGGCAAAGTCAAGGGAAATACTGAAGGGCGACCGCGAGGGTCACCCTTGCAATCATTCGCAGGCTACGCGGGCAATGGTTCCCACGTGACCAGCTTTATTACTGCTGGCGTGGCTCACCACGTCCTTCAAGCCGCTCGCGCATCTGCTCGAAGGTGGCGGCGTCGATCTCGCCTCGGGCATATCTCTGGCGGAGTATGTCCAGGGCTGACGGCTGCCCATATTGTCCGTACTGCATCGGCGGCGAGCCAAAGCGGTGTGGATAGACGGGCGTATACCAGCGTCGGAAGCTGAACGCGCGGATCATTGCTCCAATGAGCAGCGCCAGGATAATAATCCAGAAGAAACGGCCCAGGAACAGCAATGGGAGCAGGAACAACAGGCCAAATCCAAATCCCCACATGATGGGAATCCTCTCTTTCTCATTTTTTATCTGTAGTCTCGTGGGTATCTGCGCCACTTCCGGGAACGCTTTTACGCGCCACCCGGCTGTCTCGACATTTCACCACGACGAGTTTTTGTTCAGCGAACAATATCTGCTATCGTTCATCAGTTATAACAATACGTTATAACTCTCTATTCCAATATACGATATATCGCGCCAGAGGTTGCAGCCAGGAGGAGCAAGTCGAAGAGCTATGCTGAATCTTGATTTCATGATTGACGCTGTTACGTTTGTATTGTATTGTGACCCAAGGAGAAATCTGTTTCAAGGTATTCGGGAGGCAGACCTATTATGAGCAGCAACCTTAAACCCGTACCGCACTTTAGCAGTGAGGAGGAAGAGCGAGAGTTTTGGGCAGAACATGATTCAACCGAATACATCGATTGGAGCAAGGCGGTAAAAAATCTGGCTTCTCCACATTTCAAACCATCTTCGCATACAAAGCAGAGGAATAAACAAGCTCATGGGTCTCATCGAAAGTCACATTGACCGCGGCAGCCCCGAATTTCAGGAGAACCGCCGCAATTTCGAGCAACTGCTGGAAGAGTTGAACGAGCGCGTGCGGCTGGTACAAAAAGCTGGGGGCGAGGACGCCATCGCCCGGCACCGCAAGCGCAACAAGCTGCTGGCGCGCGAACGGGTCGAGCTGCTGTGCGACCCGGATACTCCCTTCCTGGAATTCAGTACGCTGGCAGCCTGGGATATGTACGAGAATGAAGCGCCGTCGGCGGGCATCGTGACGGGCATTGGCGTAGTCGAGGGGCAGGAATGCGTCATCGTCGCCAACGACGCCACCGTCAAGGGTGGCACCTACTATCCCATGACGGTCAAGAAGCACCTGCGCGCCCAGGAGATTGCCGAGCAGAACCACCTGCCCTGCATCTACCTGGTCGATTCGGGCGGCGCCTTCCTGCCGTTGCAGGCGGAGGTCTTCCCCGACCGCGAGCACTTCGGGCGTATCTTCTACAACCAGGCGCGCATGTCGAGCCTGGGCATTCCACAGGTCGCCGCCGTGATGGGTTCCTGCACGGCGGGAGGCGCGTACATTCCGGCCATGAGCGACGAGTCAGTCATCGTACAGGGCAACGGCACAATCTTCCTGGGCGGGCCACCGCTCGTCAAAGCTGCCACGGGCGAAGAGGTCAGCGCGGAGGAACTGGGCGGCGCGGATGTGCATAGCCGTATCTCTGGCGTCACCGATCATCTCGCGGTCAGCGATCAGCACGCGCTGGCCATCTGCCGCAGCATCGTCGCCAACCTCAACCGCCGCAAATATGTCCCCTGGGATATTCTCCCAGCGGAGCCGCCGCTGTACGATCCCGCCGACCTGTACGGCATCGTACCCGGCGATGGCCGCAAGAGCTACGACGTACACGAAGTCATCGCGCGACTTGTCGATGGCAGCCGCTTCCACGAGTTCAAGGCACTGTACGGCACGACGCTGGTCTGCGGCTTTGCGCGGCTGATGGGCTACCCGGTCGGCATCATCGCCAACAACGGCATCCTCTTCTCGGAAAGCGCGTTGAAAGCCACGCACTTCATCGAGCTGTGCGGCCAACGACACACGCCGCTGATCTTCTTGCAAAACATCACCGGCTTCATGGTGGGCAAGCAGTACGAGAACGGCGGCATCGCCAAAGACGGCGCGAAGATGGTGATGGCGGTTGCCAACGTACCTGTGCCGCGCTTCACGGTCATCATCGGCGGCTCGTTCGGCGCGGGCAACTACGGCATGAGCGGGCGCGCCTACTCGCCCCGCCAGCTCTGGATGTGGCCCAACGCGCGTATCTCGGTGATGGGCGGCATACAGGCCGCCAGCGTGCTGGCGACCGTGCGCCAGGAGGGACTTTCCGGGCGCGGCAAGAGCATGAGCGAGGAGGAAGAAGCCGAATTCAAGAGACCTATCCTGGAAAAATACGAGGCCGAAGGGAATGCCTACTACAGCACGGCGCGCATGTGGGACGACGGCATCATCGACCCGCGCGACACGCGTATGGTGCTGGCGCTAGGCATCGCTGCTTCGCTCAACGCACCCTATCCTGAAACACCGTTTGGTGTCTTCAGGATGTAAACGATATTGTTGAGTGAGGCCACACCCCTATCGTGGAAATGCAGGGGATGTCAGGTGGTACGGGGTGGGATGGCTGAATATGTAGGGATACCCCATGTGGGTATCCGGGGCGGGGTGGTGGGGCTGTTCGGTAACAGTATTTGGAGGAATCATGCCACAATACACACTTGTCACCGTCGAGCGCGGCTACCAGGACAGAATTGCAACTGTCACCATGCACAGACCAGAGGTGCGCAACGCCATCAACACGCAGCTTGTGCAGGAGCTTTTAGCAGCTTTCGCGGACCTGCGAGGCGAGTCGGGCTTGCACGCGGTCATCCTGACAGGCGACGGGACGACCTTCAGCGCGGGGGCAGATCTGAACATGATGAAGGCATCGGTCGCGCTTTCAGAAGAGCAGAACGTCTCCGACGCGCTCACCATGGCAAGGCTTTTTGACGCCATCAATACCTTTCCTTGCCCAGTTATCGGGCGCATCAACGGTACTGCTATGGGCGGCGGGCTGGGGCTGGTCTCTGTCTGCGATATCGTCGTCGCGGTCGAAAGCGCGCAGTTCGCCTTCAGCGAGGTACGCCTGGGCATCGCGCCCGCCGTGATCTCCCCCTACGTGCTGCGCAAGATCGGCGAATCGCAAACGCGCATGTTGTTCGTGACAGGCGAGAGCTTCAGCGCGGACTATGCCCGGCAGATCGGGCTGGTGCATATCGTGACCGCACCCGAAGAACTGGATGTCGCCGTCGAGAAGAAGGTCAACGAGTTGCTGCGTGGCGCACCGCAAGCCATGCGCGCCTGCAAGTCCCTGGCGCTCAACGTCGGGAACATGGATGGCGACACCGCCAGCAGTTACACGGCGGAAACCATAGCCCACCTGCGCGCCGGTGAGGAGGGACAGGAGGGACTGCGCGCCTTCCTGGAGAAACGAAAGCCGAACTGGATAGGCTAGTTTTATGATATTTTATCGACCAGAATCGGCCATGTTCAAATGTCATTCTGAGCGCAGCGAAGAATCTCACACGTGAATGCACGACGCGCCCGGCACGCAGATTCTTCGCTGCGCTCAGAATGACATGAGGCAAGCTTACCGATGTTGGTTGTCAATATTCCTTAATCCCTTCAAGGGAGACGTAAAAGAACAGAGAAGAAGGACGATCATCATGCAAGTTGGATTTATCGGCGTCGGCGTCATGGGCCGGCCAATGACTTTGAATCTGCTCAAAGCTGGACATCACGTTACAATCTACGCCCGTCACCCGGAGCAGCCGGGCGTGCAGGAGGTGCTGAACGCAGGCGCGAAGCAGGCCCCCTCGCCACGCGCTGTAGCGATGGCCTCGGATATGGTAATTACCATGCTGCCCAACTCGCCGCAGGTCGAGGAGGTGATAAGCGGGCCGCACGGCATTCTGGAGGGAACTCGTAAAGGGCTGGTCATCATCGACATGAGCACCATCGCGCCGGCAGTCAGCCGCAAGCTGGCGCAGGTTGCATCCACGCGCGGCGCGCATATGCTCGACGCGCCCGTCAGCGGCGGCTCGCAAGGGGCGGTCAATGGTACACTCACCATCATGGTCGGCGGAGAGCGCGAGATCGTCGAGCAGGCGCGCCCTGTGCTCGAAGCGATGGGCAAGAAAGAAAATATTTTCCATGTCGGTCCCAATGGCGCGGGCGAGGTCGTGAAACTCGTCAACAACATGCTGGTGGGGAACATCGCCGCCGCGACCGCCGAGGCGCTAGTGCTCGGAGTAAAAGCCGGAGTGGAGCTGGAAACTATGACGAAGGTGATAGGAGTCAGCACAGGCGCGAGCTGGCAGCTTTCCAACCAGTTTCCCCTGCGCGCCTTCAACGGCAACTTCCAGCCTGGCTTTATGACCGACCTGCTGCACAAAGATCTCGGCCTGGCACTCGAACTCGCTGCTGAGGATGCCACCCCCACGCCGATCACCGCGCTGGCTCGCCAACTATACGAAATGGCACGAGCAGCAGGTTCCGGGCGCGAAGATTACACTTCGGTAATGAAGGTGTTGGAGCGCATGGCAGGCGTCGAGGTGAGGAATTCGTAGGATTGTCCCTACGGGATCGAGTGAATCAATCCGTGCGAGATGGTCATGCCCAGCACCAGCACTGCTGCCAGGCCGAAGTAGGCCAGGGTAAGGATGATGCGCTCACCTGTGGGAACGGTGTAGTATGCCTGCGCTTCGGGGTTGTTGGGGACGACGCGCCGCGCCCAGAGCTGCGTCCCGGCCATCACGATGAAGAAGATCAGCCAGATCGAGATGGATTGATACTGGATGTACCACCAGACCTGGTAGGCCACCAGCCCCAGGAAGCCGATGATCCACAGGCGGCGGTCGATGGCAGCCAGCACGCGCCCGCCATCGAAAGGCACAATCGGGATCAGGTTGAACAGGTTGATGAAAAAGCCGAAGTAAGCGAGCGGTGCCCAGATCGCGTCGGGATTGGCCTGCGCGAAGAGCAGGCATACCGACGAAGCGATGGCTCCCGCCACCGGTCCGGCGATACCGACCTCCGCTTCGTCCTTGGCATTGCGCGGCATCTGGCGCATCAGCACTGCCGCGCCGAGCAGGGGAATGAAGATCATGCCGCCAATAGGAATGCCCTTCATCTTCATCACCACCGCGTGACCCATCTCGTGAACAAATAATAGCGCCACAATGCCGATAGCGAACTGCCAGCCAAAGATGAAGGCGTAGGCCGCGATGGAAATCAGCACGGTGATGCTGGTAAAGCCGATTTTGGCGAAGACCGCCAGCCATTTCAGGTCGAATAGCACGACCAGCAGCGTCTTGAACTTGATAATCAAGCCCACGATTGTTGCGCCGATGCCACCCAAACCGGCCAGCTTCTTCTTTTTACCCTCTGAAGAGCCGCCCTTTGCTACCTCACGCTGATCCTCGCCCACATCGGTAGTATAGCCGTCCAGAGAGGATGGTCCTTTGTACGCGGTCATCTGTCCGGGATCATAGCCATACATCTGCGGCGAAGTATAGTCCGGCTCAGCTTCACCAGGTGGAGGCGACTCCTGGCGCGGTGCCGACTGCGCGGCACGCGGCGGCGTCACCGGGTGCTGGTAAAACGTCGGGTTCGAGTAGTCTGGGATAGTCGTATATTCATGATATTCGGAAAAATCGTCAGGATTCCAGGACATGTACGCCTCGGTTCTGAGTCGGCATATATTGCATTGCTTGTATCATACCATATACTACGTACAACGCACCGCAGCGTTCCGTTACTTCCCGCGTTTCACGCCTTCGAGGTGCAGCCGCAGCAGGTTAAGCGCGGCCAGCGTCGCAAGGCGCTTGTTGTCCTCGCGGCTGGCGCGCCAGCCCGGACCCGTGCCGGTCACAACGCCATCCGGCCCCTCGATGGCAAAATATATGGTGCCTGCCGGTTTGTCTTCTTGCCTGTCAGGTCCGGCCACGCCGGTGATGCCCAACCCGTAGTCGGCTCCCAGACGCTCGCGCACGGCATGCGCCATAGCCTGTGCGGTCTCCTCACTGATGACGCCGTAGCGTTCGATGACCTCGCGCGGCACGCCCATCTGTATTTTGAGTTCTGTGCTATAGGAAACAATTCCACCCACGAAGTACGCTGAACTGCCAGCTTGATCGGTGATCCTGCTTGCCAGCAAGCCGCCCGTCAGCGATTCCATCACCGCCAGCCATTGATGTCGCTCCAGTAGGTACTTGCCAACCACCCCTTGCAGCGTCTCCTTATCGGCGCCGAAGATGTGATGGCCGAGTATCTGGCGTACCTGCTCCTCCATCTCGGCCACGAGCTGCTCAGCCAGTTCGCGCGTCTCCGCCTTGGCCGTGATACGCACATCGACGGCGTCCGTCTTGGCGTAAGTGGCGATGGTTGGGTTGGTGTTATGCAGCAGCGCGTCCAGCCGCTCTTCCACGGTCGATTCACCCAGTCCCCATACGCGCAAGATGCGCGTGAAGATCAGCCCGCCGGTGTACTTCGCCAGGCGCGGCACGACTTCGTTGTCCCACATCTGGTACATCTCGCGCGGCACGCCCGGCATGGCGACGATGATATGCCCATCCTTTTCAACCCACCAGCCCGGCGCGGTTCCTCGCGGATTCGGCAGCGCCTGTGCGGATGGGATCAGTGTAGCCTGTTTGACGTTGCGCTCCGGCATAGTGGCATGGCGTGAGGTAAACATGCCGCGCAGTTCCGTCTCAAGCTGCGGGTCTACCTGCATGGTTTCGCCCAGCAGCGCGCTGATCAATTCGCGCGCCAGGTCGTCCTCGGTCGGCCCCAGACCGCCCGTCATGATAACCAGGTCGGAGCGCTCCCAGGCACGCCGCAGTGTCTCCACGATGCGCCCCTGGTTGTCGCCCACTTGCGACACAAAATAGAGATCGATGCCTAGCGCGGCGAGGCTCTGGGCCAGGTAGGTTGCATTCGTATCGGTAATGTGGCCCAATAATAACTCGGTGCCACATGAAAGTATCTCAGCGCGCATGTATCCTCCAAAGGCCTGTTCAAATCGCTCACGAACAACATTCAATCGCTTGTTATCACTCATCTATTATCACTCATCATATCACTTCTCGCGGCAACACCCTTCCCTGCCTCCCAGAGCGACCGCGAGGGTCGCCCCTACAAAGAAAGATACGGCTCAAGGTCGTGTCCGCTCGTAGTCTTTGTAGGGGCAACCCTCGCGGTCGCCCTAAAAATCAGCGGGCGTTAAGTGCGAAACAATCAATATATTGTGTCCTATATCATTACAATAACAATATGTTGTGCCAAAACCCTTGCAAATCTCGTTTTTTGTAGGTATACTGAGTTGCGGATACCATAAAGCAATTTGTGTGAGAACGCAAATCTGGAACCGGCAATCGTATTCACGCCTGACGCAGGCGTAAGCACAGAAGGAGCATTTCTACATGGTGGAGCGGAAGCCAGCCACAGCGGCTACCCAACAAGTCCTCGATAGCGAGCATATGACGAAGCTGGATGGCATACGCCAGAAGGTCTTCATGGATAGATATTCGCTTAAAGACCCGCAGGGGCAGCCTCTGGAATTCTATCCAGAACAGCTCTGGGCGCGCGTAGCACGCGGCATCGCCTCCGTCGAAAAAACGGAAGAGCAGCAAAAACACTGGGAAGGGCGCTTCTACGAGGCGTTGACGAACTTCCAGTTTGTGCCGGGCGGTCGCATTCTGGCAGGCGCTGGTTCGGGCCACCAGGTCACGTTCTATAACTGTATGCCGCCTGACCAGGAAGTGTTGACAGCAGATGGTTATCGACCAATTTCCGAAATCAAGATTGGCGACCTTGTGGTCACACACCGCAATCGCCTGCGCCCGGTCGTGCATAGGTTTGAGCGCGAGACTGATGAAACACTTTACATCATTCGACCTAAGAAATTGGGCTACGATGATTTGCGTGTGACGGGCGATCACAAAGTCTACGTTGTTCGTTCAGAGTGGGTCAACAAACATAGGTCGCGTGACGGCCTGCGTTTGCAGCACGAGCCGGATTGGATTCCCGCTAAAGACATTAAACCTGGTGACTACGTTGCCGTCGCTTATAACGACGAGGAATCGTCTCTCGATACCATTTCTCTCCATGATTACATTTCAGGTTATGAGGTGCAGGACGGCAAGCTCTTCAAAGCAACAACGCGCGGCGATCACGGCTATGTATCGGATTGGGGAACACATTATAAGCTCAACGATAGCCTGGCTCTCGATGGAGAATTGTGCTACCTGTTCGGACGCTGGCTTGGTGATGGTTGTGTCACTCATCGCAGCGGTACAGATATTCCATCCGGGATCAAAATCGTATTTTCCTTGGATGAGAAAGACGAAGCTGTCGAGATTGTTCGAATTATAGAAGCTAAGTTTGGCATCGAAGGCTCTATCAAATTGAGCAGTACGGAACGCTGGTATGATCTGTGGGTCAATTCTATGCCCATCGGGGAGTTCTTCAAGGCTTTCCTCGGTTGCTACAGCTATGGTAAGCAAATTCCTGACCTTCTGATGCACCTGCCTGCTGAACTCACGCAAGAGCTACTACGCGGATTATTCAATGCCGATGGCTACGTATTTGATAACAAACTTGGCATTGTGTTGTCGAACCGAACGCTTTCCGTCCAGATTTACCAGCTTCTCCTACGCCTGGGATATGTCTTCTCAATTCGAGAGAATACACATCGGCTTGGTCGTGTGCCTGCTTACCGCATTCAAGCGACCGCCAACGAATGCGCACCACTCTTTGAGCAGTTCTTCGGCGTACAAGCGCCTGAGCATAACATCGATTTGAAGTACTATTTCGAATACGATAACCTCAAATGGGTGCGGATCGATGAAATTGCTGTTGAGGATTATGCTGGCATCGTGCTGGATATCGAGGTTGAGGAAGATCACTCGTTCGTTTCAGCCGGTATCGTGGTCTCAAACTGCTATGTGATTCCAAGCCCCGAAGATAGCCGCAACGGCATCCTGGATAACCTCAAGCTCATGACCGAGATCATGGCGCGTGGCGGCGGTGTAGGCATCAACCTCTCGACGCTGCGCCCGCGCGGCTCCTACATCAAGACGGTCAACGGCACGGCCTCCGGCCCTTGCTCCTGGGCACAGCTCTACTCGGTGGCGACCGGCGACGTGATCCAGCAGGGCGGCAGCCGCAGGGGCGCGTTAATGCTCATGCTCGACGACAATCACCCCGACATCGAGGAGTTCATCACCGTCAAGCGCACGGCGGGCAAGATCGAACACGCCAACCTCTCCGTCTGCGTCTCCGACAAGTTCATGCAGGCCGTCAAGGACGACGCCGACTGGGATCTCATCTGGCAGGGCGAAGTAAAGAAGACCATCCACGCCCGCGACTTATGGGACCTGATCTGCACCTCGGCCTGGGAGTCGGCAGAGCCAGGAATGGTCTTCATCGATCGCTACAACACGGAGTCGAACACCTGGTACTACGAGGATATCCGGTGCGTAAATCCCTGCGGTGAGCAAGGTTTACCGCCTTATGGCGTGTGTAATCTGGGCGCGCTCAACCTCTCGGCGTTTGTCGTCGATGGCAAGATGGACTACGAGCGGCTGGCGGAGCAGAGCAAGGTGGCGATGCGCTTCCTGGACAACGTCGTCGATGCCAACGAGTACTTCATCGAGGAGAATCGCGTGGCGCAGCTTGGCACGCGGCGCACCGGCCTGGGCACGATGGGACTGGCCGACGCGCTTATCAAGATGAAGATGGCCTATGGCAGCGCCGAGTCCGTCCCGGTGATCGAGCGTATCTACGCTACGATCCGCGACGCGGCCTACGAAGCCTCCGCCGATATCGCCGTTGAGAAAGGCTCCTTCTCGAACTTCGAGCGCGACAAGTACATGCAGGGCCGGTTCATCAAGCGGCTGCCAAAGGCCGTTCAGGAGAAGATCAAGAAGCAGGGCATTCGCAACGCCGTGCTGCTGACGCAGGCTCCCACCGGCACGACCAGCCTGTTCGCAGGCGTCAGTTCGGGCATCGAGCCGGTCTACGACTTCGCCATGGTGCGCCGCGACCGCACGGGCGAGCACATCCTGTACCACCCGCTGCTCCAGGCGTGGCGCGACGAGCACCCGAACGAGCCGACGCCCGGCTACTTCGTCTCGTCTAACGATCTTGCTCCCGAAGAGCATGTGCGCGTGCAGGCCGCTATCCAGGCGTACACCGACTCCAGCATCAGCAAGACGGTCAACGCGCCCAACAACCACACTGTGGAGCAGGTTCAGACGCTCTACCGCCTGGCCTATGAAACGGGGTGTAAGGGCGTCACCTACTACCGCGACGGTTCGCGTGATGCCGTGCTCACGCGCGTCGCGGACGAGAAAAAGGCCGAGCAGCAGGGACAACAGGGGCAGCAAGCCGCCCCAGCCGTGAAAGTCGAGCCGATCACGTCCATCAAGGATGGCGTCAAGCCGCGTCCCGCCGTCGTGCATGGCTACACGCGACAGGTGAGCGCGCCGGAGGGCAAGATCAACGTGACGATCAACAGTGACGAGCACGGCCCGCTGGAGGTGTTCGTGACGGTCGGCAAGGCCGGCAGCGACATCGCGGCGCTAGCCGAGGCGCTGGGTCGCCTGATCTCGCTCAACCTGCGCGTCCTCAGCCCGCTCTCGCAGGCCGACCGCGCTAAGGAGATCGCCGATCAACTGCGCGGCATCGGCGGCAGCCGCTCGGTCGGCTTCGGCATGCAGCAGGTGCGCTCGCTGCCCGACGCAGTAGCACGCGCGCTGGAGCTGCACTTCGAGTCGATGGCACAGCAGGCGCAGGAGCATGAGCAGGTCAAGGAGCACGAGGAGCACTCCGCGCCGCACAACGGGAATGGCAAGGATGCTGACAATTCTAATGGTATCAACGCGGATAATCCATTGGGCATGACGCGCCTGAGTATCACCGGCAACCTCTGCCCGCAGTGCGGCTGCAACACGATGGTCTTCGAAGAGGGCTGCAAGAAGTGCTACAACTGCGGCCACAGCGAGTGTTAAATGCGGTGTAGCTGAGGCGGCCTGTAGAGCCGATACAAGCTGAAATAGCCAAAAGGGAAAGGACACATGTCTTTTCCCTTTTGGCTATCGCAGCCCCATCTTCTGCCGTATGCATTCAGCGCCCATCAAAATTTCGGCCCGGCAGTGAAGTATCCCGTCCCCGTACTCGTCGGACAAGAGCCTGTACCGCTATGGCAAAAATATCCGTGCAAAAACTCACCCTGTGAGTTCTGTTGGATCATACCGAAAAAGTAGAGCGGTGTCTGGCCAGCGGATTGTTGTACGGTATAAGAAAAACTCCCTTGCGTATCGACGGTTCCACTTAACTGGTAATTGCCCTGTGCGGGTGATGTAAACGTCATAGAGCCTTTCAGGGGTGCGTAGCCCTGGGTTTGCGCGAGAAATACTGAGATGGTGCTTGACTGATTCGTCGTCTCGTCAAACATCGACCCATTGTAAGTTCCGGCGATATAGAGACCAGGAGACGGCGTTACTCCCGCAGTGGCATGCGTCGTTGGCGAGAGCTTCACCGTGGCAGTCGGTGTTTGTGGTTGATGGAGACTGAGCGTGTTGGGGCTTCCCGACTGATGACTGATATAGAAAAAGATCGTACCGGCAATCAACACGATCACGACGAACGCGGAAATCAGCGCGACCACGCTCAGGCGCATCCCGGATGAGCGCTTACGCGGAGCAACAGAGGGCGTCATAGTCAACGGCGCGCTGTATGGAGTAGCAGCTACTGTCGGGCTGTCATGACTCAGGGTTTCGGCGGCTAGCTGTTTTGATTGTTGTGGCTGTGGCACGCTGATCGGCGGGGTATGAATCGCAGGCGTGATTCGCGCTTCCGCGGCGCTTGCAGCTGGCTGTGAGGCTTGCGACTCATCGCGCTGTTTGATAGCAATAGTCAACGCTACTCCGACAGTCTCGCCAGAGTCATCATCCGAGGAGGCGAGATGAATAACTTGCCCATCGCGCACACCTGGTGGAATCGGTACATTGACCCGCTTCCCGCCGGGTAGGGTGATCATACGGCTAATGCCGCTTTCGGCCTCCGTCGGGCTAATCGCCAGCATGGCGAAATTCCTGATTGTCACGTCTTCCAGTTCTACGGGCATAGGCGGTAACTGCTGCACTGCCGTTGAGAGCGCGCTGGCAAACTCCGTAATCGAGGGAAAACGATCTTCAGGCCTCTTCGAGAGGGCGCGCAATAAGACAGCATCAAGGGCGTCAGATAGGCGTGGGTTGAATATGCTGGGAGGAGGAGCCTGTGTGTTGAAGTGCTGGTACATCAACTGCTCCATGCTCCCATTAAAGGGGAGGCGACCCGCCAGCATTTCGTAGGCCATGACCGCCAGCGCGTACTGATCGGTGGCGAAGAGCGGCTCGCTGCTCCATTGCTCGGGAGCCATGGCGGTCGGAGTGCCACGAATGGTGCGGCTGGAACTGGCAACCGTTGTGAAGCTGCGCGCAATCCCAAAGTCGGCGAGCAGCAGCGTCGGGCGCTCCGGATTGCGTTTATTGGCGCGCAGCAGGAAATTCGAAGGTTTGACATCCAGGTGAATCACCTCGTGATCGTGCGCGTACTGGAGGGCCTCCGCAGCCTGGTCTACCAGGTAGGCAACATCCTGCGGTGATAACATGCGGTCCCCGCGCTGGCGCATCCACTCTTGCAGCGAACCATCCGCGCAAAAGGGCATAACCATATAGGTAATAGTAGCGCCTTCGCGTGTCTCTTCGCCAAAGTCGTAGAGCGGCAAAATATTGGGGTGTTCGAGCGCCGCAATCGCCCGTGCCTCTCTCTGGAAGAGGCGAGCCGCATCGCTGGCGGTACTGCTCTCGGGATATGCCGCGCCTTCAGAGCGCGTCACCTTGATAGCTACTTGCCTGCTGACGCGCGTATCCTGCATGAGGTACACTTCCCCCATGCCACCGCTGCCGAGCATACGCGAACGGCGGTAGCGGCCGTCCTGGAGATCATCAATGGCCATAAATCACGTTACCCTCTTGCATGCTTCCTTTACAGGAAATTTCCAATCACAATGATAAGCGCAACGATAAGTAAAAGGAAATAAGCTCAGCCCTACACATCCTCAACAAAATATGCCCCTAGTATAGCACATGCCTGAGCTTGCGCGGTATCGTGGCTCATCTTCAACTTCTGGCGGAAGAAGGCATGGTCCGCTGTATGATGGTGTTGATCAATTCTCTAGCTGCACGCGAAATAGAGCCTGCGCGCCGATAGACGAGAGCAAAAATAATCTCCTCTGCTACATCGCTAATTGGTAGCAATACCAGGTCACTTCCAATCTGAGATGGTCGAATCAAGGCGGGAAGCGTCAGCGTGACACCGACACCCTGCTTGACCATCTCTTTCAGCCCTTCCACCGATTTGATCTCGACGAGTGGCCGGAGCGGCAATCCTCGCTGAGCAAAGATCCTTGTGGTGATCTGCCCCATACGAGAGGTTTCATCCAGCAGCAGGAATGGTTCGGTCGTAATTTGCTCCAAAGTGACTGCCGGAGCCTTCATTTGAGCCAGCGGGTGCTGCGCTGACACAAGCAGATGGAGCGGCTGGCGGAACAATTCTTTGACAATCAGCAACTCCGATTGCAAGCGAGGATCGAGAATCAAGCCAAGCTCTACTTCGCCCTGTTCTACAAAAGTAGTCAACTCATCTGTATGATTTACGCGCACTTTTAGCCGTATATGCGGATAGTGTTGATGAAAAGAGGCAAAAAGCGCCGGTAAGAAAGCGGTTGCCAGCGATTCGATGCAGCCAATACGAACGGTGCCGCGCTGCCCCGCTTGTAATTCGGTGAGAAATTGTTGTCCCTCTTGCAACTGATCCATGGCATTTCTCACGTAGAGAGCAAACTCCTGACCTGCTGGAGTCAATGAGACACGCTTCTTAATGCGTGTGAAGAGCGCCACCTCTAATTCGTCCTCCAAGGCCGCTATCTGGCGACTCAAAGCAGACTGCGCGACAAAACACACCTCGGCAGCTTTCCGAAAATTTTGCGTCTGCGCCGCAGCCAGAAAATAGGTGAGTTGGTAGAATTCCATGGTCATCTTCCAGCGTAACTGATCTCATATTGAGATCATTAGTATATCAAATAAGTGTTGGACGTATCAAGTTTTCTCTTCTATACTTGGGATACAGGTACATGTATCGCTTTAGATTGAGAAAAGAGGGAGACAGGAGTTATGACACAGGTTGAGCAACTCGCGGCTTCTATCGTCAGGATGACCTATGACGACCTGTCGGAAGAAGCGCTCCACCAATTGAAGATTTGCACGCTGGATGCCCTTGGATGCGCAATTGGAGCGCTTGAGGGACAGCCCATCAAGATGCTGCGCGCCCAACTCGAAGACTTCGGGGGCAGGCCTCTGGTCACGCTGATCGGAGGCGGAAAAACCGCTCCCGACCGTGCTGCACTGTACAACTCGGCGCTTGTACGTTACCTGGACTACAACGACAGCTACATCGCCAAAAAGGAGACCTGCCATCCCAGCGACAACCTCGGCGCGGTGCTTTCCGCCAGCGAGTACGCGCATAAGAGCGGCAAAGAATTCCTGACCGCCCTGGCAACCGCCTACCAGGTGCAGTGCCGACTTTCAGATGTAGCCCCGGTGCGAGCGAAGGGCTTCGATCATACAGTGCAGGGTGCCTACGCGGTGGCAGCTGGAGTGGCAAAGGCGCTGGGACTCGACCAGAACGGGGTCGCAAACGCCATCGCCATAAGCGGAACAGCCTACAATGCCTTGCGCGTCACCCGCACAGGAAGCCTCTCCAACTGGAAAGGGCTGGCTTTCCCAGATATGGCCTTTGGAGCCACCCACGCTGCCTTCCTCGCCATGCGCGGCATCACCGGTCCCCTGGAGGTCTTCGAGGGCAACAAGGGATTGATGGATGCCATCAGCGGGCACTTTGATTTGGACTGGTCGCAAGAGAACCTTGAAGCCGTGCGGCGCACCAGCGTCAAGAAGTACAACGCCGAATTTCATTCGCAATCCGCGCTTGAAGGCGTTCTGGAGCTACATGCAGCCTATCAAATGCGACCGGAGGAGATTGAGAGCATTGGCATCGACATTTTCGATGTGGCGTATCACATCATTGGCGGAGGTGAAGAGGGGGACAAGCAGCACGTGCGCACCAAAGAAGAGGCCGATCACAGCCTGCCCTACATGGTAGCGGTGGCGTTGCTGGATGGCGACGTTTCTCCAGCACAATATGTTCCAGAGCGTATTGCGCGCGAGGATGTACAGAGCCTGCTGCGCAGAGTGGCGATCCGTCCAGATGAGGCGCTGAGCAAACGTTTCCCCGCCGAGATGCCTTGCCGCATAACGATCTCGCTCAAAGACGGTCAAACACTTCGCATTGAGAAGCAGGACTACGAAGGATTTTACACACGCCCGATATCGTGGCAGAAGGCCGTCGCCAAGTTTGAGCGTCTCGCAAGCCCATATACCGTCGCCGAGCAGCGTGCCTCCATCGTAGAAACGGTTGCTCACATGGAATCGAAAGAAGTAGCACAGTTAACCGAATTAGTAGGCGCGTCTTTTGCGCGTACCCATTGAACAGAGAAAGAGAGACCCTACTATGAGCGAACGAGCATTCCCATTCATTCGCATGAATGAGCGCGAGGGCAAACCCCGCACGCGCGGCATCACCGAGATACGCGGCCCATACTACACTCCGATGGGCAAACATTACCTGGAGGACGTACTGGAGACGATGGGTGAATACGTAGACTCGCTAAAATTCGCGGGTGGCTCCTTCACACTCATGCCGGAGAAGCAACTCAAAGAGATCATCGATCTCGCCCATCGCTACAACGTAGCGGTCTCCACCGGCGGCTTCATCGAGCATGTACTGACGCAAGGGACTGAGGCCGTGAACCGCTATATTGAGGAATGCCACAACGTGGGCTTTGACATTCTCGAAATCTCAAGCGGCTTTATCACCATTCCGGTTGATGACTGGCTGCGCCTGGTCGAGAAGGTGCAGCGCGCGGGACTCAAGGCTAAGCCGGAGGTTGGTATCCAATTTGGCGCGGGAGGAGCCAGCGCCGCCGAGGAGCTTGCCTCTGAGGGTACGCGCGATGTGGAGTGGGCAATTGGGCAAGCCAGGAGATTTCTGGATGCAGGAGCCTACATGATAATGATCGAGTCGGAGGGCATCACCGAAAACGTAAAAACGTGGCGTACCGATGCTGCTGCTAAAATTATTGGCGCATTGGGATTGGAGAAGGTAATGTTCGAGGCGGCTGACCCGGAGGTCTTTGCCTGGTATATCAAGAATTACGGCCCCGAGGTGAATGTGTTTGTTGACCACAGTCAGATTGTGCAGCTTGAATGCTTGCGCGCAGGCATTTGGGGAACCAAGAGCCTGTGGGGGCGCGTCCTGACATATAAAGGGTAGAGCCGCGATTGGTTCCTCTCCCGCAGAGCGAGACCTCAGTCATCATCTGAGGCAAAACGGCGCAGCGCCTCTACAGATGGAACGAAGTAGTAAGAGCCGCTGACCGCCGTCGTATAGAGAGTCAGGGCATCGCGGATGCCATCTTCCGCGCCCGCCATGCGGTCGAGCATGCGAGCCAGGAGGCGCTGATCGCGGCTAAAGCCGATGAACATCGTGCCGTGCTCGGTGGCCGTGCCAAATGGCGTATTGCGGCGAAAGATATGCTGCTCCACACCCTCTACTTCGACCACCGTGCGAGAGATATGCGATTGCTCTCCTCGCACTTCTTCATCAAGCTCAATGCTATCCGCTTTTGTTCGCCCGATCACCTTCTCTTGCTCCTCGACAGAAAGGGCTTCGAACGCCACGGCGTTATGTGTCCATTTCTGTACCAGTACCACACTTCCGCCCGCGCCAGGCATCCCTTCGGGTATCAGTGCGACATCTGGCGCTACGGAGAGGCTAGGATTCTCTGTCCCATCGATGAAGCCGGTCAAATCCCGGTTCTCCTTATAGGTCCAACCCGCTACCTCGTCGGCCAGAACTGCCACCGGAGCAAGCGCGTTGATAGCCTCGCGCGCGACATCGAAGACTTTATCATAGGCATGGCCGGACGCCCAGAGCCACAGATCATGCTGGGTTGCCGGCATAGTGTAGCCATTGACTCCGCGCACATCCTGCTCAAAGTCCGTCACGCCTGCTGGCATTTCACCGGTGGCTACCCGCTCCCACAATGATGGCCTGAACCCGATCACCAGGTTGACACCGCCCGTCGTTGTTCTCGGCTCTCGCAAGTTTGCGATCACCTGAACCAGGGTAAGGGCATCGGCGCCCGCCCGCAGGTCGAATTCCAGGTACGTTTGTGAGGCGGTTCCCAGTGCGAATATACCGCTCTGCGCAAAAGGCATCTCTTTCTCCTATCAATAACAGCTATATATCACGTCGTTGAAATTGCCGGTAAGCGATTTTTTGCTATGGATTTACTTTCAGCCGGATCGGATATGCAGGTCCTCCCTTACGCTTGATTATATGTTACATAAACCAAAAACGCCATGCGAAGTCAACAGAACACTGATTCACAAGACTTCCTGTTTGACGGCGGGAACAGTCTACGTCGTCAATCGTTCCTTGAGGTTTCATCCCTACCCTGCTATACTTGGTGTTAGGGAACTGTTTGGAGTATCCCTAACACCTGTCACCTTTCTACCGGAGTGCTGTCTCATGGAGAAGTCATCACCAACCGCCGGGGCGGTCCGCAACGGATGTTTGGTGTACGAGCAGCAGGGTCAGAACGTGGTCGAGCTGCTCGATACCCCTTCCTGGTACGCCTGGCTGGAAACGGCAACCACCTTCACCTTTACCTGCGATGAGGGAACCTTTACCGCGCACAAGACTCGTGCTGGCAATCAGCGCGGCGGTTGGTACTGGCGGGCTTATCGACGCAAGCAAGGACGGCTCTTCCGCTGTTACCTCGGCGTCTCACCCAATATAACCTTGTCGAAACTGCGTGAGGCGGCCCGCCGTCTGGCAGCAGATGCTGAAAGCATAGGAAGTAGTCAAGCAAATGAGCGCGCGCAGCAGCCTCTTTCACACGTTCCCCTTTCGTTTGGGGGGCTGACGTCGACCTTGATCCTGCAGAGCAACATTACTCCCCCGCGTCTGCCGGTGCAGCATGTTGCGCGTCCCCGCCTGCTCGCGCTCCTGGAGCAAGGCATGCAAGGACCAGTGATGCTGGTCTCGGCTCCTGCTGGCTCTGGCAAGACCACGCTGCTGGCCGAATGGGCTGCCACGACCACCAGGCTGGTAGTCTGGCTTTCCTGCGAGGAAAGGGAGAACGATCCGGCGCGCTTCCTTTCCTCGCTCATCGCTGCTCTGGCGCGCGTCGATGCGCACCTGTGTACCGTGGCTCAGACCGATCGGCCCTGGCATCCCCACGAGCACGAACGCGTCCTGACCCGTCTCCTCAACGATCTTGAGCGCCTGCTCCAACACGAAACAATCCTGGTACTGGATGACGTCCACCATCTCACGGCCGAGGCGAGTCAGACCCTGCTGATGTTCCTGCTGAACCATCTCCCCTCGCGCTTGCATCTGCTGATCGGCACACGGGTTGATCCGCCGAGGCTTGCGCGCTTGCGAGCGCGTCAGCAGGTCTCCGAACTGCGCAGAGAGGCTCTGGGGTTTACGTCCGCCGAAGTCGAGGCGTTTGTGCATGCGATGGGACTCCCGCTCGGCTCGGAGGCGATCCGTCTGCTGGAGGAACGGACCGAGGGTTGGATTGCTGGTATCCAATTGATGACGCTCGCTCTGCGCGGGCACGCCGATGACACGGGATTGCTCCGGGCGACAGGTATGACCCATCGCTTTCTCCAAGACTACGTGCGTGAAGAAATCTTGCTACAGCAACCGCCTGAGATGCAGCGCTTTTTGCTCCTGACAAGCGTGCTGGAGCGGCTCAGCGGGTCGCTCTGCGAAAGTGTTACCGAAGAGGTTGGTGGACAGTTAAAGCTTGCGATCCTTCTCCAGGCGAATCTCTTTGTCAGTGCGCTGGATGCCACCGATACCTGGTACCGCTACCATCCGCTCTTCGCCGAAACGCTACGCGCCCTTCTCCAGGAGCAGGAGCCAGCGCTCGTGCCGGAGCTGTATCGGCAGGCCGGGCGCTGGTATGAACAACACGGGTGGGGAGAGGACGCCTGTGAATATGCCTTGCGCTCTGGTGATCTGCCCCACGCGGCACGCCTCCTGGAGGAGTTGGTGCCGTCCCTGGTGGAGCAAGGGAAGCTCGTGCTTCTCCGCCGCTGGCTGGATCAGCTCCCGCAGGAACTCATCGCGGCCTCGGTGTCCCTCTCGCTTGCCTTGATCTGGACACAACCCCTGCGCACTTCGGAGCCGCCTGACCCGGAGCAGGTCACCAGACACCTCACCGCGCTGTTGGAGGTGCATGCGCAGGACGACCCCGAGTCACAGGGGGCACTGCAACGGGAACTGGCGTTGCATCAGGCAGCGCGAGCGCTGGCTCAAGGGAAGATCCCGCAGGCGCTTGCGCACGCTACTGAGGTGACGCATTCGCTCAAGGGACCTGAGACGGCCTGGACTCGTTTCACCCTGTGGCGGCAGCAGGTGCTGCTTGGGGCGGCCTATCGCGCGCGTGGTGATCCGCAGGCCTCGGAGCAGATGTGGCGGAACGCCTATCCTGCTGGCGGAACGCTCCCCAATCACCTGATCATCTCAAGTCTCGACGATCTGTACGAGGAGCAGGGCCGATTACGCGAACTGGGACGGCTCTATGAGGACCTGTTCCGCTCGTTGCCTCAACTTCGCAATCCACCTCTCCTGCTTCTGGCAGGAGCACATTGGCGCTATGGAGTCCTGTTGTATGAGTGGAATCGCCTGCAAGAAGCTGAGGCCTCTGCGCAGCAATCCCTCGAACTGGTTCCACGCCTGGAGCTAGCTCGTCCCAGCCCTGAGCTGACACTGCTCGGGCTCGGAGTCCTGGCGCGTGTGGCGCTGGCGCAAGGCGACAGCGAGCGGGCCAGGCAGATATTGGAGAGCGAAGCGTTTGACGTGGCGCAGCTTCCAGTTCCCCAGGCGAGCAAAAACGTGTTGATCCTGCTTCCAGTCCGCTTTGCCCTGCGCTGCGGCCAACTCGAACCGGCCTTGCACTGGGCCGCGACCTGCGGATTGCGCTACGATGACCCGCTCACGGCACCGCTGGCGAAGAGTCGCTACGTGCGCTATGTCACGTTGGCGCGGGTCTTGATCGCGCGGGGACGCGGCCACTGGAATTCGTCGTCGCTCGCGCAAGCGCGGATGCTGTTGGAGCGTGTGCTGGACATCTCCATTGGGGCAGGCGCTCAAGGCCGCCGCATCGAGGTGCAAATGCTGCTCGCGCTGGCGCTGTACGCCCAGGGCAAGACCAAGCAGGCCCTTTCCACGCTGGGACCCATCCTCGATCAGGCCGAACCAGAGGGCTATCTGCGCCTTTTTGCCGATGAAGGCGAGGTGTTGGCGCACCTGCTCACCCTGGTCGCCCCCTTTACCACCGCCTCGCCTGACTATCTTCAGCGCATCCAGGCAGCGATTGCCCCCGTCTGGCAGGCCCAGCCCGATGCCGCGACACAACCAGCACCACGCTCGACGCTCTATGAGCCGCTGAGTACACGGGAGTGGGACGTCTTGCAACTGGTGGCCGAAGGCCTCTCCAACCAGCAGATCGCCGAGCACCTGGTGCTCAGCCTGCACACGGTCAAACTCCACGTCAAGCATCTGCTGGCGAAACTCGGTGCAACGAATCGCACCCAGGCCGTGGCCCGTGCGCGTACGTTCCACCTCCTCTCGTGAAGAGGACACGACTCTCTCCAAATAACTCTTTAGAGGGAAGACAGCCTGGCTGTTTTGCAGTAGACTCCTCAACAGAAGGTGAATAACAATATGTTATATGCCGATGGCAAGCGGCCAGAGGCAGAGCGTTTCTGGCACCGTGTGGACTCCACCGCCATCTGCCCAGTAAAATATCAATAGAACGGACTAAAGAAAGGGTTCTATGCTATGAGAAATTCCACGCGATACGTTGCCATTATTGTGATCGGTATTATCGCACTTGTCGTAGGCGTGTTGTTCCAGGTGCAGGTTCTTGGCTATTATCCGACACGCGCCATTGTGCTCATTGCAGTCGGTGTGATCCTGTTGATTTTTGGTATTGCCAGTATGATGGTGACGCGCAACAGAAGCCGATTGTAATCGTTGTAAAAAACGATGGGTACTCGTCGCTAAAGGAGTTGAAGATGCCTATCTTGAAACGACCCGGCACATGGAGAGGTTGTGTGGCCGCCCTGGTACTCGCTGCCTTGCTCGCAGCGTGCGGCGGCTCGCCATCAGTGCCTACGCCGCTGTCATGCAACCCGTCGGCTGCAGCCAGTGCGACGTCTGTACCGCCCGGCACCCCCGTGGAGAATGTCTCCTCCGCAACGGAGTGGCCCTCCCCGAATCAGAACCTGTACAACACGCGGGTCGCGCACTCGACCATTGCTTCGACAAACGTGTCAAAGCTGGGGATTGCCTGGACGATCCCACTGCAAGGCAACGGTCCGGATGGTGCAGACGTTGCCAATCCGGTGATTGCCAACGGCATCGCCTATCTTCAGGATGGGGCTTCGAATGTGATCGCTGTGCAGGATGCGACTGGCCAGGTGCTCTGGACACACGAGTACAACTCTATTCCGATTTCTGGGCCAAACGGCGTGACCTTCGCCAATGGCAGGATCTACGGCGTCACAGCTTGTGGGGTGTTCGCCCTTGATGCGCAAACAGGCCGACAAGTGTGGTATAATACGCATCTCGCGACAGGCCAGGTCCGCTTCGACATCGCCCCACAGGTGGTCAACGGGAAGGTCTTTGTCTCGTCGGCAATCACCGTTGGTGGCGGTATCATCTATGCCCTCGACGCCGCCACCGGCACCACGCTCTGGAGCTTTCAGACCGTGGTGGACAAGGTGGGTCAACAGCTCAAAGCGACCGCAGGGGGTGCCTGGGATGCCATGCTGATCGGCCCGGATAACTCCGTCTACGCGGGCATCGGCAATCCCTATCTCTCGCTCCAGGAGGCGCAGGCGACCCCCAGTCGCGAATTGTACACGGATAGTATCGTCAAGCTCAATCAAACGACGGGTCAGCTAGAGTGGTATTACCAGGCATTCCCCAACGATTTTCATGATTGGGATCTGCAGATCTCGCCCATTTATACCACAATTGCTGGGCGTCCGGTGGTGCTCGCCGCCGGCAAAGGGGGGTTTGTGTTCGCCTTCGACGCCTTAAGCGGCCAGTTACTGTGGAAGACATCCGTCGGTATCCATAACGGACACGACAATGATGACCAGTTGGCCCTCAACGGGACACTCCACTTACAGACCCCGTACACGCTGGAACCAGGAGAAGTCGGCGGGGTGGAGACGAACATGGCGGCTGCGGACGGCGTGGCGTATGTGCCGGTTGATAACCTGCCAGAAACGTTCGCGGCTGCCACAGACCGTGTTGGCACATCAAACTTCTTCCAGGGAAAAGGTGAGATGGTTGCCATCGACATAGCCACAGGGAAGCCACTGTGGGCAACCCAACTGCCACAATTGCCGTTGGGAGGGGCGACAGTCTCCAATGATCTCGTGTTGACGGCCACGTTCACTGGCGAGCTCATGGCGCTCTCGCGCCAGGATGGATCGGTCGTCTGGACGGCGCAGCTCCCGGCCGGCTCGAATGCGACGTTGGCCATCGTTGGGAATATCCTGCTCGCTGGGGCAGGCATCCCACTGACGTCGTCGCAGCACCCAGCGGTAGTCGCCTATCGACTTGGCACGTAGGGCGTGAGGCTCCCTTGCGGCCTGCCTTTTAAAGTAGTGAAAGGAGAGTCTATGAACGCTATCGAAACCAACCACTTGACCCGTGCCTTCGGCAGCCTGGTGGCGGTGGACGACTTGACGCTGGCCATTGCCGAGGGAACCGTCTTTGGGTTCCTGGGACCCAATGGCGCGGGAAAAACGACCACTGTGCGTCTGCTCGCGGCCTTGATTGCTCCCACGCGTGGGAGCGCTGCGGTGGCGGGACAGCGCCTGGGCGAGCACAACGAGGCCATTCGGCAATCCGTGGGGATCCTCACCGAGACGCCGGGCTTGTACGACCGCCTGAGCGCCTGGCAGAACCTGATGTTCTTTGCCCAGTTGTATGACCTCACCGCCGAGCGAGCCGCCTCTCAGATCGAACGCTACCTGCATCTGCTCGATCTCTGGGACAGGCGAGACGACAAAGTCGGTGGCTTCTCCAAAGGCATGCGCCAGAAACTGGCGATTGCCCGCGCCTTGCTGCACGAACCCAAAGTGATCTTCCTGGATGAGCCCACGGCTGGCCTCGATCCTGAAGCGGCGCGGGTGGTGCGCGACTTCATCAAAGAGTTGCGGACGGAGGGGCGGACCATCTTTCTCACCACGCATAATCTGCCCGAGGCCGATGAACTCTGCGATCAGATCGGGGTGTTTCGCTCGCGACTCCTGCGCCTGGGCACCCCAGCAACGTTACGCGCAGGCCTGTTTGGCATGGGGACCCAGGTACGCGTCGTCGGAGACGCGGCGCGCTGGATCGAGACCGTGCGTGTCCTGCCCTTTGTCCATGATGCGCAGGCCGAAGAGGGGGCCCTTTCCGTCAGCCTCGATCATCCCGATGAGCAGAATCCGGCTCTGGTGCAGGCACTCGTGCAGGCAGGAGCCCAGATACGCGCCGTGGAACCGCTCTCCCATTCACTTGAGGAGGTGTACCTGGAACTGGTGGAGAATGAACGCCAAGCTGCGGTCCTCAGCCGCTAAACCATGAAGAAGGAGCAAGAACGAGTATGCACAAAGTCTTTGTGATCCTGCGGAAAGAGTTCCGCGAGATCGTCCAGCAACGGGTCCTCCTGTTCAGTATTCTTCTCCCGCCTTTGATGTTCGCCGTACTCCCCCTCATTTTCCTGCAACGGGTCGGCACCGGGTCGAGAGCCAGTTCTCTTACCATTCCGTCCCTCGGGGGGTTGACGATCCATGAGTACACCCAGGGAGTGGTAGGCACGTTGTTCTCGAACGTGTATCTGCTGCTCCCGATGATCGTTCCCAGCATCATTGCGGCGTATAGTATCATTGGAGAGAAGAACAACCACACGCTTGAGCCGGTGTTGGCGACGCCCGTGCGCAGGTGGCAACTGTTGACGGGCAAGATTCTGTCGGCGTTGCTGCCGGCGGTGATCGTGACCTGGATCAGTGGAGGCCTGTTCATCGCGGAATTAGCGATCTTCACGGATGCCAATGTCGTCTCCCATGTGGTGACCGCGGGCTGGCTCATGCTGTTCTTCGCCTGCACTCCGCTCTTAGGGCTGATCGCGGTGGCCATCATGACGGCCATTTCGTCGCGGGTGAACGATACCCGCACGGCACAGCAGCTGTCGATCTGGGGGATTATTCCGGTCGCGGGGCTGATCCTGGGCGAGCTATCAGGCCAGTTTGAGCTCACCGTCCTCGTGGCAGTCATTGCCACCGCTCTCCTGATCCCGCTCGCGATCCTCTTGACCTGGGGCGCTGCCCAACTGTTTCAGCGCGAAACCATCCTGACCCGCTGGAAGTAGCAGTGTGTGACAGGGGTCAGCCTATCCACGAGCAGGATTGGATCTGCTAACCCCTTCCATGTCACATGCAGGCGCTCGCGCAGGCCGCTCCACGACGCCTCGGCCCATATCAACCTGCATGGCTCACATCATCTGGATTTGCAGGCCCTCCAAAAAGCGGAACGGGCAACTGCGTCCCTTATGTACAACGTCTCCGCTGTTCTAACGAGGCTGACGAAAGGCCAAAACGCTTGTGGATATCTCGCACTTCTGGGCTTTTTGAGGGCTTCGCGTTGTAAATTTCTCCGGCGGGCCTAAGTGGAGGCGCTGCGCGTGGTCGCGCAGGAACAGCCAGGACTATTCCGCGATATGGATGGCGCTCGCTTGCGAACGCTATCCACAGGAACGAGCTTCCTACCATGTCTCGGCGTAGGTGAGCCAGATGCCCAATGTCGCGGAATTCTCAGACGAGTCGCTGGCAGTATTGCTCGATGGCCCTGCTACGCGCCAGGTGGTGCATGTCACCTTTGGTTCGGTGCTGGCAAGCTTTGGTTCAGATATCAAGGCCGTGCTCCAGTCGCACCCGAATGTCTTCGAGCAGGTGCTGGATCGACATTTCTACAGACACCTGATGCCGTTCACCAAAGCGAGCAAGCGATAAACAACTGGCAATGCTCCTGATTGACAGGCACACCAAAACCATGCATACTGCCTACAAGTAAAGACAAGCTTACCCCTACCTTGCGGAGTGGCAGAAAGTAGGCTGCGCTATGAGCCAGCGCGCAAAGAAAATACGGCTGGGAGCGATCCCGCAGACGACGCTGCGCCGGATGCGCAGCATACCGTCGTATATTTTCCTGCTGTGGCGCTGGACATGGTGGGTTTTTGCCTTTACCTGGATCGTATTCGGCAATGAACATTACCCGGTTCTATACATCATGCTGGGCGTAACGTTCATCCAGGCACTGATTGCCACACTCTATTCCCCTATCTTTGAACTGCTGCTGCCAGGTACGCCATCAACATGGAAGAGCGCGTCCAAGAAACGAGAAGGAAAGCGCCGCTGGTTTTCTAGAAGGATTCGTACGCTTGCGCCTGACGAAGACCTGGAGATCATTCCTCCCCTGATACGCTCGCGCAATGTGTACAAGAACATCGTGATGTATGGGCTGGATGTACTTATCTGCGGGCTGGCTACCTACTTCAGCGCGGTCTATCTCACGCCCTTCGGCAATGGTTCCCCGTTCTATCGCTATGGTTTCGCGCCCGTCTTCCTGGCAGCTTTCGTCTTTCGCTACCGCGCGGGGTTGGCGGCTGCCATTGGATACGATCTATTCGTCCTGCTGGGCGTTGTGCTTCACCCACCACTGTTTCACCATGCCTATACATTGAACCTGCAAGATGTGCTCGGCTCGCTGTTCGACGCGCCGCTTATCGCCATATTCACCGCCTACATGTCCAGTGTCTTGAACAGCTACACGCGCAATAAACGCCGCGAGCAGGATAGCGTGCGCAGGCAGAAATCGCTGCTACGCGCCAGCCAGCATATGCTGCAAATGGCGGGTGATCGCCAGCACTTTCTACAAAGCAGCGCGGAGGAGATACGCAGGGGCAACCATTTCGCGCGCGTCGTCGTGGCGCTCATCAACTCTACAGATGAAGGAATAGAGATCGACACTGCTATCGATACGGGCATCGCGGGCGTAGAGTCCTCCGAAGAAAGCACGCAACTTGCGCTGAAGGTAGCGCGGTCGGGGGTCAAGCTTATCGCGTTCGAGCCATATACCGGGGAGTTGTCGGAAGCCGGTAAGGGCATCGCACGTATGTATCTGCCCTTCAAACGCATTGGCGATGCTGCCGTCTACCTCGTATTGGGCGGTGAAAGTATTCGCTCAACGCCCTTTGATTACCGGCAGGAAAACTTCATGAACATCGTCGGCTCGCAACTGGTGATTGCCCTCGAGAATATCCGCCTGACCGAGCAGACCGCCGAACTCGCCGCCACAGCCGAGCGCGGGCGCATCGCGCGCGAAATCCACGACGGGGTTGCGCAGTTGATCTACATGCTCAGTCTCAACACCGAGACGTGCGCCACGCTGGTGCAGCGCCTCGCTGACGCATCCGAAGAAGAACGCGCGGAGCTGGCCCCCGTCGCAGAACGCCTCGACAGGTTGGTGACGCTCTCGAAGCAGGCGCTGTGGGAGACACGCCACTACATGTTCACCTTGAAGCCGCTCATCAGCGGCACCAGCACGCTGACGCAGATGCTCTCGAACCAGCTTCACGAATTCGAGTCGATCAGCGGCCTGCCGGTGCAATTCGAGGTCGAGGGCAGCGAAGAACTAGCCAATGGCGACCGCCAGCGCGCCCGCAAACAGGCCCAGGTGGGAACCGCCATCTTCCGCATCACCCAGGAGGCGCTGACCAACGCCTACAAACACGCCGATGCCACACAACTGCGCGTGCGCTTGCGTCACGCGCCGCGCATGGTCGAGGTTGAAATTCAGGATAACGGCAAAGGCTTACCCGTCACCGTATCCGGCAAACAGGCCGCCAGCGGCGCAGAGCAGCAGCGATTCTATTCAGGCCACGGCATGCGTGGAATGCGCGAGCGGGCAGAAGAACTGGACGGCACGCTCGAAGTGACACAGCGCGCGAGTGGCGGCGTCATAGTGCTGGCGCGCATCCCCCTGTAATGGAGAGGAGAAAGGCTATGGCAAAGACACGCATCATGATCGTCGATGACCACGAAGTGGTACGCCTGGGGCTGCGCGCGGCCTTCGAGCCTGAGGGCGACCTGGCGGTTGTGGGCGAGGCGAGCAACGGGGCAGAAGCCCTGGCAAAAGTACCGGTACTCGACCCGCAGTTGATCCTGATGGACGTGCGCATGGAGAAGATGGACGGCATCGAAGCCTGCCGCGAGATCAAAAGCCGCTATCCCGACGTGGCTATCCTCATGCTCACGTCGTACACCAGCGATGACGCGGTAATCTCCTCAATCCTGGCGGGCGCGAGCGGCTACCTGCTCAAGCACCTGAGCCGCGCCGAACTGCTGCGCTCGATCCGTCTCGTCGCCGCCGGTCAGACGCTCATCGACGCCAACGCCAAACAACAGGCCATCGAGAAACTGACGCGCACCGCTAGCAGCCCCGGCAGCGACCTGACCGAGCGCGAGCGCGAGGTGCTGGCGCTCATCGCCCGTGGCTATACGAACAAGCAAATCGCCGACGCGCTGGTCGTCACGGAGAAAACAGCGCGCAACCACGTCAGCCACATCCTGGAAAAGCTTGGCATGGCGCGCCGCAGCGAGGCGGCAGCCTTCGCCGTCGAACATAAGCTCGTGCCACCCAAAGAAACCTGATTGATCGTCAAGCTTCATATTTTCTGTGAAATGTAGTGGCACCCCTCGCGGGTGCCATCGGGAAGGGTCTGGCACCCGCGAGGGGTGCCACTACATTTCAGCCCCGGCGCAAAAAGTCCACCACGACCTGCCCCAGTTCCTCGCCTTTGTCCTCCTGCAAGAAGTGGCGGGCGTTGCTGATCGTAGTATGGGGCTGTCCTACCGCACCCGGCACCAAACGCTGGAAGATACGCTCGCCTCCTCGCGTGATGGCGTCGGAGTCGCTGAATGCTGTTAAGAAGGGCTTCTCCCAGCGTTTAAGCGCCTCCCAGGCCGCGCGGTTGGCCTCGCTTGCGGGGTCATCGGGCCGCGTCGGAACCAGTAGGGGGAACTGGCGCGCACCCTCCATGTAACTTTCGTCGGGGAACGGCGCGTCATAGGCCGCCACAATCTCTGGTGGAAGATCGGTCATGCAGCCCGATCTCACGACGCGACCGATATGAAAAGGCGACGCGCTCTGCGAATACGCCTGCCAGGCCAGAAACGCCTCCGTAGGTGCCTGGTCTCCGGTGGGAAGTCCGGTGTTCGCCACAATTACACGCGCAAAGCGATCCTCATGCTCGGCCACCAATCGCAGGCCGATCAGCCCGCCCCAATCCTGGCCGAAAAATGTGGCTCGTTGCAGGTCAAGGCCGAGCAGCAGGCCGCGCATCCAATCGACGTGACGCTGGTAGGTATAGTCTTCGCGCCTGGTCGGCTTGTCCGACCGCCCAAAGCCCACCAGGTCCGGCACAACCACGCGATACCCGGCAGCCGCGATAATCGGGATCATCTTGCGATACAGATAGCACCACGATGGCTCGCCATGCAGCAGCAGCACCGGCGCCGCATCACTCGGCCCTTCGTCGAGATAGTGGATACGGATATCATCGACGATCAAATAGTGGGGAGTGAAGTTGTAGCCGGGGAGATCTTCAAATCGGTCATCGGGTGTGCGCAAACATTCCATACCGGGTTCCTCTCTTGATAAGTAATATGAGCTTATCCAACCGGATAAACTTTGAGGTTGCTGTAAGCCACGTCCGCCTGTGTCGTGCCGTCGCTGCGCGCCAGGAAACCGATCTGGCCTGATGTATAGCCGGTGTCGGTCAGGTGGGTCAAGAACGCGCCGTTGGCGAAGAAGGAAAGGCTGCTGCCATTCATAATCAATTGCAGGGTATTGGACGCGCTGCCGCCGCGCAGCGCGCTGGATGTCGTCCAGTTCTGCAAGATAGTGGGGTTGCCGATACTGTAATCACTCGAACTCACAATGCGGTATCTGCTCGCGCCATCGACCTCGAAGAGATAGCCCGTATACGCGCCGACCAGGAAGACGGTACCGAGGCGGAAGAACACGCCGCCGGACTGCCCGCTCACCAGTCGCATATCGACGGTAATGGTCGCGTCCGTGGTGGTGATATTCGACTCGTGGCATCCCTTGAGGCCGCTGCTGCTGGTTACGTGGTAGCCGTTAGAGAGAAAGGCGCACTGACTGTTTGTATCCCAGCCAGCAGCTACGGTAGCAGGGTCGTTAGGATTGGTGAGCGGGTCATTATAATTTGGCTGGACGGAGGTCGCTGTCAGGATGACGCCCGCCGTCGCACTCGCATGAGCCTGGGCTGTCGCCGTGACGCCGGCGATGGCCGTCGCGGTAGCCTGCGCTTGCGCCGTCGCCGTAGCTGCCTGGGCTGCGAGGGCCGTCGCGGTCAGATTGGGCGTGGCCGTAGGTGTCGTGCCGGTGGTGGGCGTATGGCCCGGTGCGGCAGTCTGGGTCGTCCCGCCAGGCGCGTTCCCGCCTCCTCCGCGCGGGAGAAAGATCAGCGCCATCGAACCAGCGATTATCATTAAGGACAGCAGGATCACCATCAGCGCGAACCAGGGGCGGCGATAGAACGGCCTCTCCTCCGGCGGCGGCGTGGTCGGCGGCCTTGAGGCTGGTGCATAGGGCGCTGCATAGG
This sequence comes from uncultured Chloroflexia bacterium, assembly GCA_963731975.1. Lineage (GTDB taxonomy): Bacteria > Chloroflexota > Ktedonobacteria > Ktedonobacterales > Ktedonobacteraceae > CAVSXS01. The sequence continues at coordinate 2,542,477 of CAVSXS010000001.1, forward strand.
GCGCTGCATAAGGAGGAGCCAGCGACGTTTCATATCCCAAAAACGGCGTCTGTGCGACAGGTTGATAGGGCGGAACGGTCGCGCCCAGGTTGCCTACTTCCGGCGGGGCAGGTGGCCCCGGCGGCAGGCCCGCGAGGGGATAAGCGGGATAGGTCGGCGGGATAGGCGGAGCAGGTGCAGGTGACGGAGACAGGATCAATTGACCTGGGCGCAATGTCTGGATGTCTAACTCGGGATCATAGAGTATAGGAGCGTCCGGCAGCGCCACGTTTGAGCTGATTGAGACGGCGCGGCAGAACGTATCTGCCAGTTCCCGCGCGCTGCCGTAGCGCTGCTCTGGCCTCTTTTCCAGTGCCTTGAGTATAACACGCTCGACCGGCATGGGAATCGATGGGATGATGCTGCGCGGCGAAGCCGGGCGCTGGCGCATGTGCATAGCGACCAGGGCGATCTGATTTTCCGCGGCAAAGGGCAGGCGGCCCGTGACCATTTCGTAGAGAAGTACACCCAGCGAATAGAGGTCGCTGCGCGCGTCAGCCCGTCGATCGACCTCGAAGAGTTCGGGCGCGACGTAATCTACCGTACCCAGCACGTTGCCGGTGCTTGTCAGGTGCGTCAGGTCATCCGTTATGCGCGCGATGCCAAAATCGGTCAGGTAACAGTTGCCTTCAGCGGTCAACAGGACGTTGGAAGCCTTGATGTCGCGGTGGATGATGCCCCGGCTGTGAATATAGTCGAGGGCCTCGGCAATCTCACGTATGGCAAGACAGGCTTCGACCAGCGTGAGAGGCCCCCGGCGTAAACGCGCCCGCAGAGTGCCACCGGGCATGAAAGGCATGACGATATAGTAGTGGAGGGTGCCGTCGAGCAGCGCCGTACCGGAATCGAAGATGGGCACGAGATGATGCCCTTGCAGCGAAGCCATCAACTGCGCTTCGCGCAGGAAGCGGCGCAACAACTCTTCATCCTCGCGCTTGAAGACTTTCACTGCCAGGGTGCGCCCGTTCAGCGTATCGGTCGCCTCGTACACGTTCGCCATACCGCCTTTGCCGATCAGGCTCCGCAGGACATAGCGACCGAAGGTTTTGCCCTCCAATTCAGTCATACGTCTCGCTCCATTCCCCGGTTAACTCTTAGTTCAACCATGCATCCTCTGTCGCTTCGTTATGTACACTGTGAAACTATATCATGAAACCGGTCGATGCTCAACCTGAAAATATGCTATCATACCCAACATAGGCGTACACGTTAGTGAAGGAGGCAGCATGTGAATATGCAAACGGAGAACGCTTTGACCTCTAAACAGATCGCCCTGGCCGACCCAGGCGAGGCAGTCGAGTATTTCTACCGGCAGGGCTGGACCGATGGTTTGCCCGTAGTGCCGCCAACACCTGAAAAAGTACGCGAGTTTCTGGAGTATTCGGGCAATTACCCCGGCGATATCCTGGGTGTGATCCCGGCGCGCAACCGTGTCATCACTGCCGAGAAGGTCGCCATCAACGCGGTCATGGCCGGTTGCCTCCCCAACTACATGCCGGTCATCGTCGCCGCTATCGAGGCCATGTGCCAGGAGTCGTTCAACCTGCACGGCATCACTGCCACCACCGGCGGTACCGCGCCCCTGCTCATCATCAATGGGTCGGTCGCGCAGCAGCTCAACATCAACAGCGGCGTGAACGTTTTCGGGCCGGGCGTGCGCGCCAATGCCACGATCGGGCGCGCCATCCGGCTGATCCTGATGAACGTGTGCGGCTCCATCCCTGGCGTGCTGGACAAAGCCTGCCTGGGACATCCCGGCAAGTACAGTTATTGCATCGCCGAAGACGAATCCGGCAATCCCTGGGAGCCGCTCAGCATCGAACGCGGCATTCCCACCGGCATCAGCGCCGTGACCGTCTTCGCCGGAGAAGCTCCCCACTACATCAATAGCCAGTCCGGAGGTACCGGCAATCGGCTGGTGCTCTCCATCGTGAACACCATGATGGGAACCGTCTACATGGGCGGAAAATACGTGCTGGTGCTTTGTCCCGAACACGTCACTATCTTCAAGAAAGAGGGCTGGACGAAGGCGCAGATACGAGAAGCTGTCTACGAACAGGCGGCACGCCCGCTTGCGCAATTCAAACGTATCGCCGGTCTGCCCGATAGCCGCATCTCCGACGAGGACGAATCGTCCATCTATCACAACATGCAATCGCCCGGTGATCTGCTGATCGTCACGGCTGGCGGCGGCGCTGGCGGATTCTCCGCGCTCATCCCACCCTGGGCTGCCGGCGCGGACTCACTGCCCGTCACCAGGGCCATCGGCGTATGTATCGACTGCGATTAACGAACCGGAAAATTGCCGCAATTCATAAGCTGACCGAAATGTAGTGGCACCCCTCGCGGGTGCCAGGAGGCGAATACTCATGACTGAACCATTCATCGTGCTCGACCCGACGCTTGAGGTGGAAACGACGCGCAGGGAACGCGCGCCTCGCCTGCCCGCGTTTCATACCGTCGGACTGCTGGACAACGGTAAAAACAACTCGGAAAAGGTGCTGAGAGGCGTGGCCGCGCTGCTGGAGGCGCGCTATCCCGGCATCGAGATTCGCTACTACCGCAAGCCCGGCGCGTATCGTCCCGCGCCCGACGCGCTGCTCGACCAGGTCGCGGCAGAATGCGACGTGGCGCTGGTCGGCATCGGCGATTGAGGCTCGTGCAGTTCGTGCAGTGTGTACGACGGGCTAATGATCGAACAACGCGGCAAAGCAGCGGCGGTGATCTGCACCGAGCAATTCATCAGCTCGGCCCGCATGACAGCGCAGACCTTCGGCATGGATGACTACCCGGTCGCCATCATCCAGCACCCCATCGGGCGCGTCAGCGACCCCGAACTGGCGGAACGCGCCGGAGTGGCCTTCCCGCAGGTAGTGAAGCTGTTGTACTAAAACAACTCGCTAACCTGGCAGCGGAAGCCTGGTAGTTGAGGTGATGTAAGAGTATCTTTATCGTAGAGCGTCTTCGCCAGGGTTAACACGCCTTCTTCACGATGATAGATTTCAAGACGCCGCTCTTGCCAGCTTACAACCCAATATTCTTTGACACCACGACGCGAGTAGAGTTTGAGCTTCACTTCTCGATCGCGCTGCTCATTTGTTGTTCCAGGAGAAAGCACCTCAATCACAAGCTCAGGAGCCATGTGCAACTTGCCATCTTTTTGTAGCGCGGTTGCCAGCCTTTCACTGCTGATCCAGACAACATCGGGTGCAACGTCATCCTCTTCCCCAAAGATCAGGCCGGGAGCAAAATTCGCCATACCGCTATTTGTTTGCCTGCTCCATGTATCTAACACAGCAAAGATACGCCCGCACGCATACTGATGGTGCCAATGTGGTTGTTTTGACACGTACAATTCTCCATCAACAACTTCGTACCGTTTGCCATCGTCTGGCAGCATTTCTATATCGCGAGAGTTCCAGCGTAGCGTCTTCATATGGTCTATACCCTTTGTTGCTATGACCCGCATCCAGTCTGATTATAACACGAGAGTGTCCTTTGGAGAAGCTTTTTTTACCCTCGAACATAACACATGCGTCGTCTCGTCGTAGCTGTACAGGGCGTTTCCCTGGCGATAGACCCGGGAACAGTAAAAGGTGATATAATTCCCCATATCTTCCTTATTCAGATAGAGCAAGGGCCGAGAATACGGTGATCCCGGAGGTCTGGCACATGGTCGCATGAATGCATGGTCACATGTACAGATGGATCACCTGACAGAACTCACCGGAGAGTGTTGCCATGCTGCGATTCGTGCGGCGATCACTGTTAATACAACTGCTGAGTGTGTACTTGCTCTTTGTGGTGGTCGTAATGATCGGAGGAGTGGCGGTTAATGCAGTTATCGAGCAGAAGCTGCGCAATGATGCCGAGGCGTCGGGACAGGCACTGGCACAGGAGATTGCGCTCAATACCAGCATCCAGTTGAATGACGAGGAACACGCGCTGATCGGGCTGGGCAGCCAGGTCAAGACGTTAGGCAGCGCGGGGCTGTACACCGATGCTTACAACTCAGCAGTCGAGAGAATCCTGAGTACCTTTCAGGCCGCGCGCAGCGACGTTGAACAGGTCTACTGGATTGACCCGTTCGGCGACCTGCGCATCTCCTGCACGCCAGGCGCGACACTCGGCGCAACTACTGTGTGCAACGACAAGCTCTACACGGAATTCTCTCCACCCGAAGTCATCGAGGAGGCGCGCTTAGCCAGCCCCACCAGGCCAGCCTACGAGGTGGGTGTCGCGGTAGACAACAAGTCGACTTCCAATGCGTTCAACGCAGGTGTCATCATAGCGGAACCGGTAATAACCGGCGATGGGATCTTGACCGGCATCGTCGCGGCCAATATTTCGCTCAACAACCTCAGCGTGCCGTTGGAGAATGTCGTCCAGGCGCAGGCGAAGCAAAACCGGCAGCTCGAGATCAGCATCATCGACGACCAGGGCGATCTTGTCGCCTCTCCCGATCACAGTCAAATTTTATTCAATGTACTGTACAAGCTGCCGGGCGCGGCACAGGCGCTGCAAGGACAGGTCAACTCGACGCTGGGCCAGGGGCAGGATGGCAACAGCTGGCTATTCAGCTCTGTTCCTGTCCCCGGCTTTGGCTGGGCCGTCGTTGTGCAACGGCCCACAAGCGAGGCTCTAGCCGTCGTCGACCAGCTGCATCTCTGGCTGGTCGCGACGGCGCTGCTTTTCGCCATCGGCGGGCTGTTGTTCTGGCTGATGCTGTTCCTGCGGGTGATCCGGCCACTGCACACGATGGCAATACAGCACCAGACCCTCCCCGAATCGGAGCAGTCCATTCCGGAACACGCCACCATCGTTGCGAAGCGCAGCGACGAGGTAGGCGGACTGGCGCGCTCGCTGGTACGCCTGGAACACGACGGTGTAGAGAAGCTCGCCGAACTGCGTACACTACTTGAGACATCCACTGCTGTCGTTGGCTCGCTCGACCCACATGCCGTCGTGAAAAAGATCATCGGCGAGGTGCGACGGCTGGTCGACGTACAGGCAGCAGCTGTGCTCCTGCCTGACGAGCAGGGTGTGCTGCGCGTGCTGGTCAGCGATGGTCACAGCACCTATTACGACCAGGCGGTCTCTCTCACACCTGAGAACGCCAGCTCCTCAGCAGTACTGGCAATGCGCAACGGCGAGCCGGTGCAGAGGCTACTCGACGGCAAACAACCCTCTTTCTCCTATGACGAAGGATTCCGCACCGCGCTGGCTATCCCGATCATCAGTCGTTACGCAGGCAGCGTTGTGCTGATAGTACATCGCACCAGGTTCCAGCCGTTTAATCAGAACGAGATGGATCTGCTGCTGACATTCGCCAACTACGCAACACTCGCCTGGGAACACGCGGTGCTTTACGAACGCAGCGATGAGCGCCTGCGCGAGGTGGCGCAAGAGAACGAGCAGTTGTACCGGCAGGCATCGGAGGAGAAGCAAAAGCTGGAAGCGATCATGGGTAGCATGAGCGATGGGTTGGTGCTGACCGGCAGCGATGGGACAGTGCTGTACGCCAACTCGGGGGCCAGCGCCATTGTGGGAGTGCCTAGCCAGGCGCTGGAGCGCCGTTCGATCAGCCAACTCTACGAGGCGCTGCGCGCAGCGGCGGTAGACCCGGAAGATTTCGAGCTATCCTTGCCGCTGACCGCAACAGAGACCATTGTCGAGGTCAGGCGAGAAAAGCACAGGCGAGCTATTCACCTGCGCCTGTTCGATGTAGGTGACGAGTCGGGGCATGTCATCGGGCGCGGCCTGCTGCTGCGCGATGTGACGCGCGAGCGCGAGATCGACGAGTTCAAAACAACATTGCTGGCGGCAGTCGGCCACGAATTACGCACACCATTGGCTGCTATAAAAGGCTATGCCTCTACACTTCTCCAGGATGATGTCAGCTGGCCTGTCGGCGATCAGCGTTATTTCCTGCAAACGATCAGTGGCGAAGCCGATCGTCTGGCGCTACTCGTCAGCAACCTGCTCGATCTCTCGCGCCAGGAGGCGGGCCTGCTGCTGCTTAACCGCACTCCGGCCAGGGTGCAGGAGCTTGTCGCAAAGGTCATCGAGCGCCAGAGTCAGCCTGGCAGTCACGATCACCCCGGTAATCCTCGACGACCTTCCTCCGGTTAATATCGATAGGGCGCGTATCGAGGTGGTTCTCACCAACCTGGTCGCGAACGCGCAGGCATACGGCGAAGGTGAGGTACATATCGCAGCCGAAAGTCGAGATGGGCAGGTGATCGTCTCCGTCTCGGACAACGGGCCTGGTATTGCTGCCGACGAGCTGCCGCATGTTTTCGAGCGGTTCTTCCGGGCAAGACACGGGCGTCAGAGACATTCTGGAGGCACCGGCCTGGGTCTGGCCATCTGCAAGGCTTTCATCGAAGCTCATGGCTGCTCGATCTGGGCGGAGAGCAACGCACAGGGAACAGCCATGCTGTTCTCCCTGCCGCTTGCCGCCCCTGCTCACGATTCAGCAGATTCTCCAACCAACGAAGGCGCAGCTAGCGCTGAGCTTTCGGCACAGCAAGAGAGAAAATACCTGAAAGGGAAAGCCTTATGACGACGAGGGCAAAACGCATTTTGCTTGCAGAAGATGAGCTTGCACTGCGCGACTTCGTCAGTCGCAACCTGCGAGCGCGCGGCTTCGATGTGCTGGAAGCGAGCAACGGCTTAGAGGCGATAGCCACCTGGGAGCAGGAACACCCCCACCTGCTGATCCTGGACATCATGATGCCGCGCATGGATGGCCTGGAGGTATGCCGGCGCGTGCGAGAGCACTCTGCCGTTCCCATCATCGTCCTGACAGCGCTCGATGCAGAGAGCGACAAGGTGACGGCCCTCGATCTCGGCGCTGATGATTACCTGACGAAGCCGTTCGGGGTAGAAGAACTGCTCGCTCGAGTGCGCGCCGTCATGCGACGCAGCCAGTGGGAGATGCCACAGCCCGGCGGCGATCTCAAGCAGTTCGGCGAGCTTGAAATCGACCTGACGGGTCACGTTGTCCGGCTACGCGGCGCAGAGGTGCGGCTATCGCCGACCGAGTTTGCAGTGCTCAAACAGCTTATTTCGCACGCCGGCAAGGTGCTCACCCATCGAATGCTGCTGCAAAGTATCTGGGGCGCGGAATATGGCGGCGAAGCCGAATACCTGCGCGTGTATATCAATCGCCTGCGCCAGAAACTGGAACCCGATCCCGCCAACCCGCGCTACCTGCTCACCGAACCGGGGGTGGGATATCGTTTCGTGGCACCCCGCCCGTAGGGAGCTACGTGGCATTGCTGACGAACTGATTCGTATAGGTCTTGCTTAGATCGATGCGCTGCCCTCGCACGGAGGTGTTGGTTTCGTTCTCGGTCTGGAGGACGAACTGCGGTCCGCCCGCCGGCATCAGGCCATCGGGACTGAACATTTGCAACTGGTTTTGCAAGGCCTGCATATACTGCGACTTGCCGTCCGCGTAGTAGTCGACAGGCATCATGTCAGTGATTTGCTCCACCGTATGCGTATGAATCCACTTCAAGGTCTTGACGTAAGCGTTCACCATCCTCTGAACAATATCTTTGTGCGTGTTGACGAAGGAGTTCTGCATAAAGATGCAGATGAACGGGTACGGCCCGCCCAGTGCTGCCTGGGTCGAGGCAGGAGTACGCAGGTCAACCAGTACGCGGCCTACGCCGAGCGCCTGGAGCTGCGAAATAGTCGGCTCGGTCGTCATACCCGCGTCGATAACGCCCTGCTGCATCGCCGCGATGAACGTATCGCCCGCGCCAACCGGAACGAAATCCACCTGGTTCGCAGCAATCCCTGCATTATGCAGGAGCAGGATAGTCAGGGTTTGCGTGCCTGCCCCAAGTTCGGTGACACCCAGGTCTTTCCCCACGAGGTCTTTCACCGAGTGGATAGATTTCGCAACTTTTGTCGATACGACTTCGGCCTCGCCGGGCGCGTCGATGAGTTGCACCACACACTCCATCTGCTTACCGGCGGCCTGCAGCTCGATAGTGTGATTGTATGATCCCGAACCGGCTTCGACATGGCCTGCAACCACCTCGTCTTCAGCCGATTGCCCCGAAGCCTCGTCGATCAGGGTCACGTTGAGACCCTCTTGTGCGAAAAAACCGAGCTGCTGGGCAAGCATGTTCGGCAAATAGATCTGCTTGTCTAACCCGCCGACCATGATCCTGAGCGAGATTGGCTGGCTGCCGCCTCCTCCGCCAGTACTGGGGCCACACGCGCTGAGGACGAGCGCCAGTATCATACAGACTATCAGGCCAGGCTTGCGACTCCCCAGGTTCATCGCTCTCTCTCCTTCCTGTCTCCGCTAACCAGACGACTGCTTGCCCCTACAGGTATACACGAATCAGCTTGAATTGTCCAGATGCATGTATCACAGGCATTGATGATTGACAGCAATTCTCGTCGTAAAAACGCGATCCAGCGCATCCAGGTGGTCGTGTTTGACACGGTACTTGAATGCGCTGAATCGCTTTGCCACAATGCTTACCAGGACGTTAGTACCCGTTCAACTGCTGCGCGGTGATGGTCAGCACAACCTTGATGGCACCGGTGGCGTCCGAGGACACGGCATCGAAGCCGCCGGTCACGTTGTTGTGATCGTTGAAGTCCATCGGCCCGCTGGCTCCTTCGTAGTTGATCTTCGTGCCCGCTTTCAGGGCAGCATATGCCGTCTTGTAGTCGTACTCTGCCGTTCCCGGCGGATTCGCTACCACCTTCATCTTCGCGCCCACCGCGTCTCCATTGAGCGAGCCTGCCGCGTCAGCCGCCAGCGCCAGCACGTTCATGCCGTCGTAGCCATAGTCCGCCAGTTCCACCGGGGCGGCCCCGAACTTGGCCTGGTAGAGCTGCGTAAACTCGGTCGTGGCCTGCGTTCCCGTCGAGGTACCTTGCAGCGAGGTCAGCACCTGTGCTGCCACAGCGGGCGTGATGGCCTTGATGAAGTCCGAGGAAGCCGTCACGTCGGTCCCGATGAACGGCAGTCCCAGTCCTTTCAGCTCTTTGATCTCGCTGAAGAGCGTCGCCCCCGTCTGCGCGTCCACCTGCGTGAAGACGACCTGCGGCGCGGGATTCAAGGCGTAGAGCTGCTCAATCTCCGAGCGATACGAGGATTGGTCAGGCACCAGGCTGATGTTGCCGACGATGGTGCCGCCATGACGCTGGAAGGCTTGCTCCACCGGTGCGATCAGCGTCTGCGCCGACTCGTTACTGCCGAAAACCAGCGCTGCCCTGGTGTAGCCCTTGCTGAGAGCGTAGTAGGCCATCGCCACGCCCAGCAGGTTATCCGATGGGCTGGTTCGCCAGACGTAGGTGCTGGTCAGGTTGTCCAGCTGCGTCGTGCCGCCCACGATGGTATCAGGAATCTTGCTCTGTTGCAGGATCGGCAGCACGGCTTCTGCCTCCAACGAGGAGGGACCGACGATCAGGTTGACCCCATCCACGTTAATCAGCTTTTGCAGCGCTGGCACCGCGTCTACCGCGTCACCAGCGGTATCAGCCGTCACAACCTGCACCTGCCGTCCCAAAATACCACCGTTGGCGTTGATCTGATCGACCGCTACCTGCACCCCTTTCAGGATGTCCGGCCCGATGAAGGACTCGAACCCGCTGAACGGCCCGATTACCCCTACCTTGACGGGTGTCGTTGTCGTTGGGGTGCCACTCCCACTGCTGCTGCCTCCGCAAGCCGCTACCAGCATGGCTACCAGGATCAGCGCGGCAGTGGACAATTTTGCCCACCATGATGTAGTAAAAGTACGCATTGTCAAACTCCTCCTCTCGTGAGACCAGTGAAATTCACCACACGGTTATTCATTTTTCCGGTGTGGTTCATCAAGGGGCATCACTGCCCAAGATACAGATTTGCCACCTCCTTGCTTGCGATTAATTCGGAGCCGGGTCCTTCGAACCGATTACGCCCCGTGACCAGCACATAGCCGTAAAAGGAGCGCTCCAACGCCATGCGCGTGTTCTGCTCCACCACCAGCACAGCCACACCCGAATCGCGGATGCTTCGAATGCATTCCCAGACGGAAGTCGTCACCTTAGGAGCCAGCCCGGCTGTTGGTTCGTCTAGTAAGAGGACGCGCGTATCCAGCATCAAGGCGCGTGCCATTGCCAGCATATTGCGCTGCCCGCCGCTCAACTGCCCCGCCGCACGATGGGGACGGTCGCGCAGGTCGGGAAAGAGCGTCATCATCTCCTCGATGCGATGGCGGAAGTTGTCTTTGCGAATATAGGCTCCCATCTCAAGATTTTCCATCACCGAGAGGGATGGGAAGATGTTGTTGATCTGCGGCACATAGGCCATGCCGCGCTTCACCAATTCCTCCGGCGGCAGATTGGTGATGGCCTTACCTTCGAGCAGGACGCGCCCGCTCGTCACGCGCACGAGGCCAAAGATAGCCTTCATCAAGGTGCTTTTGCCCGCGCCGTTTGGCCCGACCACCGAGACGATCTGGCCTTTCTCAAGCTTGATGGAGACGCCGTTCAGAATCTTGGCATGTCCATAGCCGCCTTCCAGTCCCTGCACTTCCAGCACGGCCTCCCTGGTCGCGCCCTCTGGCGCGCCACTGGTCGAGTGTTCCGGGTTCTGCGTCGCCATAGTGTTACCCCTCCCCTAGATAGGCATCGACGACAGCCGGGTCCTGGCGCAACTGCTCCATCGTTCCTTCGGCTATCCTGCGTCCCAGCGCCATCACGATGACCGTGTCGCACAGCTTCTCGACCATCGCCAGGTTATGTTCAATAATCAGGAATGTGATGCCATGCTCTTTGCATAAGACCGCGACATAATCGCTCAAGCGCGCAGCCAGCACGGGGTTGATGCCCGCAAACGGCTCGTCCAGCAAGAGCAACTTCGGCTTCGCCATCACCACGCGCGCCAGTTCCAGCAGGCGGCGCTGGCCACCACTCAGATTTCCGGCGTATTCGTCGCGCAGCTGATACAGGTCAAAGTCGCTCAGCAGCCGCAGGGCGCGTTTCAAATAGGCATCTTCCTGCCTGCGCACGATGGGCAGCCCTAACATACCCAGCCAGAAGCTCTCACCGATCTGATCTTGCGGCGCGGCCATCATATTCTCCGTCACCGTCATATGTTCCAATTCTCGCGTGATCTGAAAGGTGCGTGTTAGCCCCTGTCGAGCGATTTGGTGAACGGGCATGCGCGCAATTTCTCTGCCATCGAAGATGATACTACCGGCGTCGGCGCGTATGAAGCCGGTAATCAGGTTGGCCGCCGTGCTTTTGCCCGCACCGTTAGGGCCGATTAGCCCGGTCACACTCCCCCGCGTGACGTTGAACGAACAGTCATCCACCGCGCGCAGCCCACCAAAGCTTTTCGTAATGCCTTGCACCTCCAGGATGATCTGATTACTGTTTTCCTTCGTCGCGGTCGCGCCCTGCGCCGCAGGAGATGGAGAGACTTGCTCCATGCTCATAGCGTCCTCCCTTCATCACCTGCTGATCCGACATCTCCAGAGGAGAGCGTACCTGGATCATCTTGCATGTCGGCATCAGTGATATGTATCTCCCCTGTACCGGCGCCGGCAAGGGCGGGTTCCAGCATCCTCAACTTGCTCTTGCGCACGCGGAAGCGCCGCTCGGCGATGACGCCCTGCGGGCGGAAACGTATCGTCAGGATGAGCAGCACGCCGATGGCAATGTAGCGAAAGGCATCCACCAGCTGCGGCGAAGGGAACAGATTCGTCGGCAGAAAGCGCGTGATCTCGCCGAAGAGCACCGGCACAATCAGTGCGCCCAGCATGGCGCCCACATTGTTGGCGCTGCCTCCCAGCAAGAGCGCGGCCCACAGGAAGAAGGTTTCTCCGGTCGTCCATGCGCTGGGATTGAACGCATCGACATAGATGACAAGCAAGCTGCCACCGACCCCGGCGATGAAGGCCCCGATCACGAAGGCTTTCAAGCGTAGGACAAAGACATTTTTACCCAATCCCTGCGCCACCATTTCATCTTCTCGCACAGTGCGCAAGGCGCGGCCAAACGGCGAGCGGTACAAGCGTTCCGAGAAGAGATAGGTGAGGATCAGGATGACGATGCACAACCCCAGGTAGAAAAGCTGGTAGGACTGGTAATCCAGGTTCAGGGCGCTCTGGAAGGGCTGGGGAATGCCGGAGATGCCATCCCAGCCGTTGACCAGCGGTGTGTCGTTGCCCGCTACGGTGTAGAGCACCAGGCTGGCCGCCACCGTGACAATGGCGAAGTAGTCACTACGCAAGCGGTTGAGCGCGAGCATTCCCATGATAAAGGCGAGCAGGGCCGAGGCCAGCCCGCCGACCAGAATGGCCGGAATAAAAGGCCAGTTCAGCCCCAGCACGTAGAACTCTTGAAAAGCTGGCTGCGACGGCGGCAGCATCAACAGCGAGGTGACGTAGCCGCCGACCGCAACAAAGGCGATATACATGAAGTCGAGGATACCCGTATATCCCCAGTGGATGTTCAGGCCCATTGCCAGCACACCATAGATAGCCCCGAAGACGGCCAGGGTAAGTAGATAGTACACTGGTGGCATCTCCTTTCATATATCGAATGAAGGTCGCTTCCTAATAATGCAGGAGACAATCACGATCAAGCTCGCGTCACGCGCGCCCACGCGAGGCGAAGATGCCCTGCGGTCGAATCAGCAAGGCAATAATCAAGATGATGAATGCAATGGCGTCTTTATACTCAGAACTGATAAAGGCAGCACTCAATTCAGTGGCGACCCCCACGATGACAGCGCCGACGATGGCTCCATAGGGGCTGCCAATTCCGCCCAGAATGGCCGCGGCGAAGATGACGAACAGGAAGCCGAAACCGACCGTGGGCGTGAAGCTGGCGACGTTGAATGCCAGTACCACGCCGCTCAATCCGCCGAGCGCCCCGGCCAGCAGCCAGACCGCGTTGACGATCAGGCGCGTGTTAATGCCGGAGACGCGCGCCAGTTCCGGGCTGTCGGAGACGGCGCGCATGGCCTTACCCAGGCGGGTATAGCGTAGGAGCGCGTGGATCGCCAGCATAGAGACAATGGCCAGGCCAATGATGCCCATTTGCAAGGGGGTGAAGAGAAACGGACCGATTGCGATAGGGCTGCCTGTATTGAGGTTGTAGCTCTGGAACTGCTCGCTGAAAATCGCCAGGATCACGTTCTGTAAAATCAGCGAGACACCCAGCGTCACCACCAGCATCATGATAGGCGACATGCCGCGCTCGGTAAACTGGCGCAAAATAAGCAGGTTAATCAGCCAGGCCAGGATAGCCGTGGCAATCACGGCGGCGACCAGCCCGACCCAGATATTCAATCCCATCCGCTGGTTGACGACAAAGGCGCTGTAGACGCCAAAGGTTAGCAAGTCACCGTAGGCGAAGTTGATGTAGTTCGTGATGCTGAACTGCAAAGAGAGGCCGACGGCAGCGATTGCCAGAATTGACGCGGTGATAAGACCGAACCCGAATGACAACAGTAATGTGTGTAGCATTCCTTAGCCTCCAGTTGATTATTACCCTATGATACTGGGGGATATCTATAAGAGCAGTGTAATCAAGAAGGCGTAAACAGCGCATAAACGAGGACTATCTCAGTATAAATAGGGCATAAACATTTTGTGCATCCATTTTGTGCATCTACGAAGGTGATTGCGCCTGGAGCGTTAGAGCAAGCCGGATAGCCTACCCTTGCACATACAAATGCGTCGTCTCGTCGAACCTGTACACGTCGTTTCCCTGGCGGTAGACCAGGTTGCCGTTGTTGTCGAGGGAGAGCCAGAGCAGGATGCGCGATCCCACTGGGAGGTGATGGGAAGAGAGGGCATAGCGCCAGTGATCGAGTGAGGCGGAGCCGGTGACGCCGTAGAGCCACGCGCCGTTGTCGTCGAGGATGGTGTTGGGCGTCAACTGGCTGCACGAGAGGGAGTTATCGTCGTGCGTATTATCCAACTGGAAATCGCAGGCGCGCAGCGTAGCACCGTTGAACGAAAGGGCAGGATCAACGTAGGGGTAGTTGCTGAAACCGGCCACCTGCTTGTCGGGCAGCATGGCCTGCGCCCACACCCAGGAGCCGATGTAAATCTGCAAGGCCGTTTGCACCACCAGTTGTACCTGCACCTGCGCAGACACACGCACATCGAGGTTGCAGCCGCTTGTGCAATCGACGCCTACCTGCTGCTGCACGTTGATAAGCGGCGTCGGCAGAGGTTGCAGCGAGCCAACAGGCAAGATTTTGAGAACCTTGCCGCTGATAGCGACAAGCGGGTACTGCGGGACGAGCGTAATCACCATGCCGGGCTGGAGCGCGTGGCAGTTCTGGCCGATGACCTCGTTGAGCAACTGCACAGTTTTCGGGTTGGCATCGCTGAAGATCTGGCCGGCATCGGCCATGTGCATCCGCGTGGAGAGGATCGTGTCGCAGTTATCACCGGCCTGCACGGTATAGAGCAGCGATCCGGGTTGTGGCAGGTTCGCCGGAAATGGCGGATAGGGCGTTGGCACGGGCGTCGGGGCGTCTGAGAGATGATAGAAATAGTTCGTCATGGCTGGCAGCAGGCGCTGACCCGCCGATGTGCCAAAGAGAAAGACGGGAATAGCAGCCGCCAGCAGCAGAGGAAGCAAGAGCAACAAACGCCAGGGAATCCTGTGAATGATAATGTGCAGGTTTTCCGCGGGTGTGCTCCGCCTGTAGGTGCGGCCCGCCATAATCTACCCCCATCCCATAAATATATCCAGAACGACCCCAAATGATCGCACAGCAATCCACCATTTATTATAGCAAGTGATAGGGCGGATTACACATGTAATGGCCCATTATGCCTGTTTGGAAGGACATTATGTAACATGCAGCGTATATTCCTGTATACTGAGTACATTCTATGAAATCGAAAGAAGGTGCCTATACCTGTGTTTTCTGCCACCAAAATTTTAATTGTCGATGATAGCCCAACACTCTGCTTGCTCATGACGCGCGCCTTACAGCGCGCCGGATACGAGGTTGTTATCGCGTCGAACGGTCACGAGGGCTTACAAAAGGCACTGCATGAACACCCGCACTGCGTCATCCTTGACGTGGTACTACCCGGCTTGAGCGGATTCGGCCTCTGCCGCCAGCTACGCGCCATGGATCCGCAGCGGCGCATTCCGATCATCATGGTTAGCACGAAGAATACGCCGCTCGACAGAAGCTGGGGTCTGCGCCAGGGCGCGGACCGCTACCTGCCCAAGCCCTTCACGGACGACGCACTTGTGCGACTCGTTGAAGAGGTTTTGCAGGCGCATACTGGCCGTCGTATCTCCTGAAGGCGCTCCATCTACATCTTCACCAGCGCGCGGTCGATGCTTGCCAGCGTCGGTCGCCCGCAGAGCGCCATAGTCAGTTCGAGTTCGTGGCGCAGCAGTTGCAGGACATCATACACACCGTCCGCGCCGTTTGCAGCCAGCCCCCACAGCGCCGGGCGGCCTAGCAGGACAGCACGCGCTCCCAAAGCCAGAGCCTTCATAATGTCGCTTCCCCTCCGAATACCTCCATCCATATAGACTTCGCAGCGTCCACCAACAGCTTCGACAACTTCTGGAAGCGCCTCGATGCTCGGAATGGCCGTGTCTACCTGGCGACCGCCATGATTGGAGACGATCAGGCCATCCACGCCATGCTGAACGGCAAGATGGGCATCCTCCGCCGTCAGAATCCCTTTCAGCACAATGGGCAGCGAGGTGACGGAGCGCAGCCAGGCGAGTGAGTCCCAGGTGAGCGGCATCCAGGGCTGGCCCTCTTTCTCGACTCCGACGAAATTGGCCTCCTGGAATGGTTCAGGCGGGATGATGGTATTGTTGCGCCTGCCTCGTTCGCGGTTGCCCAGCCTGGGCAGGTCAACCGTCAGGACGATGGCGCGGTAGCCAGCCGCCTCCGCGCGCCGCACCAGCCACGCGGCAATTTCCAGAGTGGGATATACGTAGAGCTGGAACCAGAGCGGGGTATTGGCCCCGCTTGCCGCCTGGGCGATCTCTTCGATGGTGCGCGTGGCGACCGTGCTGGCGATCAGCAGCGTGCCAGCCCTGCCCGCGCCCTGTGCTGTGGCACACTCCCCTTCGGGATGCGCGACGCAGTGCGAGGCCGTCGGCGCGATCAGAATGGGCATCTCAACCGGCGTGCCGAGCACGCTAGTACGCACATCAATGGCGCTCACATCGACCAGCACGCGCGGGCGCAACTTGATACGCTCGAACACAGCACGGCTCTCGCGCAGCAGCACCTCGTCGTCGCTGCCCCCCTGGAAGAAGTCCCACAAGGCCGGTGCCAGGCGTTCCTGGGCAATCTTCTCGTAGTCGTACAGGTTGATCGGGTCCATTTTCAGCCTCCTGAGCCAAGTTTGACCATTTTGTTGGCTTCAACAAAATGGTCAGAAGCAGATAAGACTCTTGATTTCTACCTCTGTGCCCGTATCGCCCTCATGACGCGCTCCGGTGTCATGGGAAGCTGGCGTGCGCGCACGCCGAGCGCGTCGGCAACGGCGTTCGCCACGGCGGGAGCCACGCCACCTCCGGCGCACTGCGCGTAGGACTTCGCGCTATTGTAATCGAGAGCATCGGGCGGTTCGACAAAGTGGGTCTCCACGGGCGGCATGTCGGTTGCGCCGAAAGGGCAGTAGTCGCGCAGGGTCGTCGTGAGCATGACACCGCGCTGATCGTAGAGCAACTCTTCGCTGATGGCGCGTCCCAGGGCGCGTGATAGCTCGCCTTCAATCGTGGCCTCGGCCAGCGCGGGGTTGATGACGCGCCCGGCATCAAGAGCCGCGACCACCCGCAAGACGCGCACCATGCCTGTCTCCGTATCGACTTCGACCTCGGCTCCCAGCGCGGCGAAGGTGGGGGATGCGTCGCTCGCTACCTCGACGGTGGTCGCCATAATCGGCTGCTCGCCTGCGGCATACAGCGTGTGATTGGCTACCTGCGCGATAGTGACGCTCTCGCTGTTAAGCGCGGTAATCTCTCCTGCCTGCAAAGTCAGCGTACCAGGAGCGGCTTTCAACATTCGACCCGCTACCTCAAGCATTCGCTCGCGTACCAGCCCGGCTGCCCGTGTCACCGCACCAGCGCAGGCATACCACGACGTATCCGCGCTATCGAAGGGTGTGAGGTCGCTATCAGACGAATCGATGATGATGTCTTCGATACGCGCTCCTAATGCCTCGGCTGCTACCTGTGCGAGAATCGTATCGCTGCCGTCGCCGCTCTCTGACGCGCCTACCAGCACATTGAACGAGCCATCCTCATTCAGCTTGATGCTCGCGCCGCTCTTGCCACCGGCCTTGATACCGTTTGTCACAAGCGCCGCGCCTACACCACGACGGTAGCGTCCTGTCGCAGCCTTCGCGCGCTTCTCTTTCCAGTCCAGCCGCTCCTCGACGAGGCGCAGGCACTGCGCCACGTCGCCTGCCTCAAGCAGCCGTGTATCGCCACTTTTCATCCAGTTCTTACGGCGAAATTCCAGCGCGTCCATCCCCAATTGCCGCGCCACCTCGTCCACATGGCTTTCGAGCGCAAACAGGTCTTGCGCATTAACAGCATCCCGAGCTCTCCCGGCAGGTGACAGGTTGGTATACACCACGTCACATATGTAGCGCGTGTTCGGGCAGGGATAGAGCGAAAGCGCCTGCGCGCCCGCGTCGGGCAGCGCGGCTGAGGAGTTAGCAGCATACGCACCAGCGTTGGCAAGCACGGTCATCTGTTGGGCAACGAGCGTACCGTCACGTTTGACGCCCGTCTTGATATGGATGGTACGCGCCTCTGACGTGCGACTGCCGCGAAACTCTTCCGCGCGCGAATACTCCAGCCGGACAGGTCGCCGTGTGGCGATGGTCAGGTGGGCACAGATATCCTCGAGCAGCAAGTCTTGTTTCGCGCCAAAACCACCGCCAACGCTCGGCTTGACGACACGAATGCGGCGCAAAGGGAGATCGATCAGCTGCGCGAGGGCGTGACGCACGGAGTGGGGCGCTTCTGTGCTGGTGCGCACGACCAGTCGATCATTCTCGTCCCAGGAGGTAACGACGACATGGTTCTCGATGGGCGCTGGCTGCCACTGCGGAATCACGTACTCGCCTTCGACGACAAGGTCGGCCCCGGCAAAGCCACGCTCGACCTTACCCACATCGACCTGTCGATGCGCGACGAGATTGCGCGCCGCGTCGTAGATGCCGGTGGATTCTGCCTCTGGATGAATGCGCGCCGCGCCGGGTTCAACCGCCTTGCGTGGGTCAAGTATGGCGGGCAGCGCCTCGTAATCGACGTGGATAAGACGCAGCGCCTGCTCCGCAACCTCCGGCGTTTCAGCAGCCACGGCAGCCACGCGGTCCCCAACGTAGCGCACAATATAGTCCAGGCTGTATTGGTCGCGCGGCCCCTCTTCACCCATGCCGGATGCCGGTACGCGGGGCACATCGTGATAGGTCAAAACAGCATGAACGCCGGGCATTGCACGCGCCTCGGACACGTCAATCCGGCGGATGACCGCGTGGGCGTGCGGGCTGGTGAGCAGCCGCCCATAAAGCATCCCACGCAGCTCGATGTCATCGGTGAAGGCAGGTTTGCCGCTCACCAGTTTGACGGCGTCAACCTTGCGCGCTGGCGTACCGGTGATGCCCGATTCGGGGGATTCGCTTTCGGTCGAGGCGGGAGCAATGAATTGCGCCCCTACAGAAGTTGCGGATGTGTTAGATTGCGTTTCGGCGTGTTGGCCTCGCATGACGGCTGCCGCTTGCAGGACGGCCTGCACTGGTCTGGCATAGCCTGTACAGCGGCAAAGATGGCCGGAGAGCGCGTCACGCACCGCTTCCTCTGCCGGGCTGGGATTGCGCTTGAGCAGGGCGTAGGCGGAGAGGATCATACCTGGCGAGCAGAAGCCACAGCCGACCGCGCCTGTCTCGGCAAAAGCAGCTTGCAGGGGATGCAACACGCTCGCCGAACTCAGGCTCTCCACAGTCGTCAGTGTACAGCCGCCAACCTGGGCCGCGAAGGTGACGCAAGCCGGGCGCGGCACGCCATCGACCAGCACGGCGCACGCCCCGCAGTCGCCAGTCTCGCAGCCATGCTTAACGCTGAAATAACCCTCTTTGCGCAACGCGGACAGCAGCGACTCGTTGGCCGCCACGTCCAGGCTTTCGATAATGCCATTGATACGCAGTTCGACATCCATCTGTTACTACCTTTCCTTCGACGAGACCACGCTGCGCCAACGCGAAATAGCCACGGCTTCTTCTAGCGCGCGAAATGCCAGGTTCATAGCGATGCTGCGGAGGTAGCTGCTGCCGGTGTGCATATCCGGCGATGGCTGGAAATCCTCCATGCCAGCTTGCAGAGCCGCGACTATGGACTGCGCATTGAGCGAGTCGCTGTCAGCATGCATGGCGAGCTGACCCGCGAGTTGCTGCTCGACGATCCGCAGCCGGATGGGTTCCATATTGACGCCACCAAGCGCGAGTCGCACCTGCGAAAAGCTGTTGTCCGTCACCTGTACCACAGCGACGGCATTCAGCAGGGCAACATCGCCGGGTGTGCGCCCGGCGCGTTGGAAAGATGCGCCCGCGCCAGGTGCCAGGAGTGGCACGTTCGCTTCGAGAATAAGCTCGTTGGGGCGACGTTCCCGCGTGAGGCTAGAAGTTGGGAGATGCCGCTCCTGTTTGCCCCTGTAGGTGACGCCGGATAGCGCCAGGCCAGGTCGTTCGAGGCTTCCCGCGCGCAAATCGACCTGCGATTTCGAGCCTGAACGCACCAGCGTCTCAACGTCGAGCGCGGCCAGGGCCGTCAGCACATCCGCCTGGGACGCCGCTCCCACGGCCAGCGTGCCTCCAAGCGTGGCGCTCTCGCGCATCAGCCGTGAAGAGGCCGACGCCTGAGCCGCGCGCGAAAGCACACCATCGGCTATATTCTTCAGTATGGGCGAGTCGACCAGTGTTTGCAGCGTGGTCATCGCGCCGATATGCACGCCTTTCGCATCCTCGCGGATGTAATCCAGGCCGAGATCGCGCAGATCGACCACCGCCTGAATACGCTCGTCATCCAGGCTGAGTAAGTAGGTTCCACCGGCCAGCGCAACCGTCTTCGTATCCGCGCGCGAGAGCAGCACCAGCGCGTCATCGATATCTTCGATCCAGTGGTATTCAAGCAAGTTTAATAACATGGCACTTACCTTTGCAGCGGGAGCAGTGTAAATGTTTCGACATCGATCAGACCCTGGTCGGTCAGCTTCAGCGATGGGATGACCGAGAGCGAGAGGAAGCTGAGCGTCATGCAGGGATGCTCCAGCGCGCAGCCAAGTTCAGCCGCGGCTGCATCTAATGCGCGCAGTTGCTCGACTAACTCTGCCGCGGGGAGCGGCGAGACCAGCCCTCCAATGGGCAGCGGCACGCTGGCGAGCACTTTGCCATCGACTACAAAGACAAACCCGCCACCCATCTCCTCCAGCACGCGCGCCGCCATCAGGATATCGGCATCGTTGGCACCAACAATCACCAGGTTGTGAGCATCGTGCGCCACGCTTGAAGCAAGCGCACCCTGGCGCAGCCCGAAGCCCTTAACCAGCCCAAGACCGACGCTGCCGCTGGCGTGGTGTCGCTCGATCACCACCAGCTTGAGCAGGTCGCGCGCGGGGTCGGCGACGATCTCGTCGTCGCGCAGGGGCGCTTCCTCCCGGAGGTGGCGCGTGGTGATTTGTCCCGGCTCGATGCCGACCACCTCGACCATGCCCGGCCTGCCAGGGATGCGCAGCGCCTCCATCGACACATCGCCTATCCTTACTCTACCGGTGATGCCGGTAAATGTCGCGGTTGGAACATCCACCAGCAAGCGGCCATCCTGCGCCACAAGCCGTCCATCTTTGTAGACCGATTCGACCTGGAACGTCTCCAGATCATCCAGCACGACCAGGTCGGCAACAAAGTTGGGGGCGATGGCTCCGCGCTGGTGCAGGCGAAAATACTGCGCGGTATTGTACGTGGCGAGCCGGATGGACTCGACCGGGTCAAGGCCAAGTTCGATGGCGCGTCGCACCATCGAGTCGATATGCCCGCGCGTCGTCAAATCCAGCGGGTCGCGGTCATCGGTGACGAAGAAGGCGCGCGGCGGGTGCAGTTCCTGAATGAGCGGCAGCAGCGCGTCCAGATTTTGCGCGGCTGATCCTTCGCGGATCATCAGCCACATACCCAGGCGAATACGCTGGCGCGCCTCTTCAAGCGTAGTGCATTCATGGTCGGACATGACCCCGGCAGTGACATAAGCGCACAGGTCGCGCTCGCTCAGCCCGGGCGCGTGTCCATCCACGACCAGGCCGTTATCGCGCGTCGCCACGATCTTCGCCAGCACCTGCTCGTCTCCACTTAGCACGCCGGGCATGTTCATCATCTCGGCCAGTCCCAGCACGCGCTCCTCCGCGAGTAAAGGCAGCAGATCTTCAGCCATCAGCACGCGAAAGGGGCTTTCAAAGGAAGAGGCAGGCACGCAGGACGAGAGCATCACGTAGGCTGTCAGCGGCAGTCCATGCCCCGAATCCAGCACGTAGCGGATGCCCTCGATCCCCATCACATTTGCGAATTCATGCGGGTCGAGCATGACGGTAGTCACACCGCGCGGTACGACAAGGCGCGTGAATTCTGAAAGAACAAGCATAGTGCTTTCGATATGCATATGCCCATCCATCAACCCTGGGGCGAGCCAGCGGCCTTGCAGGTCGCGCTCTTCTCGGCCATGATACCCATCGCCTGGATCGCTGTCGCTCATGTCGCTCATGTCGCTCTTGACACCCACCACCAGTCCATCGGCTATGGCGACATCGGCGGGATAGCATTCCCCACTGCATACGTTGACCAGCCGGGCGTTGCGCAAGACAAGGTCGGCGGGTTCGACCCCTCGCGCTATCGAAATGCGCCGTTGCAATTCGTCCATGTAAATATAAGTCTCCTCCCTGTACAAGAAGCGTAGAACGTCTTTTTCATCTCATTTGTTGCTGAACATCGTATCAGAAACTTGCCTGAACGTCGAGGGGTTTACCTGGAATCCTCATACCGATGGAATTTCATCGGGAACATCAAGGCATCTACATTAGACGAGTATAAAGTAAGTTACCCGTTTGTTTCAACAATCGTCACAACCTATTGGATAGGTTGTATTGACTATTTTTGTACGTTTTAGAAGAGGGTTACTTCATGAACCAGCCACATGTGCCTGGACAATCTCAGGCCGCAGCAAGCGGGGATGGCAGCGCCATTACCAATGTGCTGATCGCCTGCCAGGAAAATCGCTCCTTCGATACCTACTATGGCTACTATCCAAACGCAGGCAGTTTTGGCATCCCTGCTAATTATTCACAGCCCGACGGCCAGGGAGGCAGCGTCACACCGCAGCACGCTACCCAGCCCACCACCTCGGATATCACCCACTCGTGGGCAGGCATTCACAACGAATGGGACAACGGCAAGATGGATGGTTTTGTGACCACCAACGGCACTAACGCTATGTATTATTACGATGCGACGGATTTGCCCTACTACTACGCCCTGGCGAACGCCTTTACGCTGTGCGGCAACTATTTCTGCTCGCTACTCGGTCCGACACACCCCAACCGTCTTTATCTCTGGTCCGCCACATCGGGAGGTAATACCTCAAACAGTATTTCGCATGGCAGCCTCTCCTGGCCGACGATTGTAGACCTGCTGGATGCCGGCAATATCACCTGGAAATGCTACAACTATGGCTTGGGGACGACCACCAGCACGCTTGAGGTCTTCAATACGCTCATCTTCTTCCAGAAATGGCAGAATGATCCGCGCATCAAGTTCACCGAGACCGACTACTACAACGATCTGCAGGCGGGCACGCTGCCGCAGGTTTCCTTCCTCATCACGGAGGGCACGGTGAGCGAGCACGCCCCGCAGAGCGTGCTGGCCGGACAGCAGCAGATGGAGAAGGTACTCAACGCGCTGATGCAGTCGAGCGCGTGGACAAGCTCCGCGCTCTTCTTCACCTACGACGAGGGAGGCGGCTTTTTCGATCACGTAGCTCCACCCCAGGTCGATGCCTACGGCCTGGGTATGCGCGTCCCGACCATGGTGATCTCGCCGTATGCCAAAAGGGGCTACGTCTCAGGCCAGCTCTACGAACACACTTCCGTTCTGAAGTACCTGGAGCGGCGTTTCAGCCTGCCGACGCTGGCAAGCGTCAATCACCAGTTCGATACCTCGACGCCCAGCAAGAACAACGGCGCGGCCAGCGGCGGCGCGTCGGGACCTCCCGCGCCTCCACGCGACACGCTTGCCCAGCTTGGGGACTTCTACGAAGCCTTCGACTTCACACAAGACCCCAACTACCATCCCACGCTGCCAACTGTGTAGCCACCCGTAGCGATACCACTCTGGCGTAACGTATACTATATACGACAGAGAGCATTGAGGTGTAGGGACACGATAAATCGTGTCCCTACAAAGATCAAATCAATTTGTTAATCACCATAATCGTATCCCTACAAATAACATACAGAAGGGACAGGTATCCATGACGACGCAGCAAATGACACCGGGTGAGCGCGTGAGAGCGGCGGTCAGGGGCGAAGCGGTTGACCGCGTACCGTTCTGTTTCTGGCACCACTTCAAGCCGGAGGGTTCAGGCAAAAGAATGGCCGAACTCACCTGGGATTTTTTCGTCCAGAAATTTCACCTGGATATTATTAAGATCATGCCCGATTTGTCTTATCCTGCGCCAGTAGATAAGCTTGTGGATGCAGACCAGGTTCGCTTTATGCCGCGGCTCGACATGCAGACGCCTATTTTTCAGGAACAGTTGACCTGTATTCGCGCGCTTCGCGCGCAGGCCGGAGACGATTATCCGCTTATCCTCACACTCTTCAGCCCGTTGACTTACGTCATGCGCTTCATGGGGAAGCAACAGGCCATCGAGGCCGCCCGGAAAAATCCAGAGCCGTTCAAAGAGGGCCTTGGAACCATCGCTGCCAACCTGCGCCACCTGATAGAAGCGGCGATTGAGGCAGGCGCGAGCGGCACTTTCTTCTCCAGCATGGGCGCAACCACCAGGGATTTCACCAGGGAGGAGTACAGGGAGATTGGCCGCCCCTACGATCTCTACGCGCTAGAGGGTGCAAATAAGGGCTGGCTCAATATCGTTCACGTTCACGCCGACCCCAACCAGGAAGGCGATCAAATCTACTTCGAAGACTTCACCGACTACCCGGTCTCCGTAATGAGCTGGAGCGACCGCCTGACCGGGCCGAGCCTGTCCGAAGCCCTCACTATGACCAACAAGTGCCTGATGGGCGGCCTGTGGGAGCGCGGCCCGCTGGTGCATGGAGGAGAGGCAGAAATGGACAACGAGATCATGGCCGCCGTCACGCAGACCAGAGGCCATCGCCTTATCCTCGCCAACGGCTGCTCCATTCCCGATGACAACCCGGAGGAATGGCTGCACGTCGCCCGCCGTCTGGTAGACGGACTGAGATAAACTTACTCGTACCTCAACACGTCCAGCGGCCTCACCCGCACGGCGCGCCAGGCGACCAGCGCGGCGACGAGCATCGTCACAAGCGAAGTTGCGGCGATGATGATGGTAACGAGGCCGGGACCGATACCCAGCGTCGTATGGAAGACGAACCTGCTGAGGGCGGTCACGGCACCCACGGCGAGCAGCATGGCGACCAGCGAGCCAAGCAGGCCGACCAGGCCGTTCTCGATGAGCACAGTCGCCAGCACCGAGCGACTGGTGTGGCCGACGGATTTGAGAATGCCGATCTCGCGGCGGCGTTCCAGCATAGCGAGTGCAACGGCGTTGGCGATGATGATGAGGCCGGCGATCATGGCCAGGGATGCCAGGGTGGTCAGCATAATGACCAGGTTGTTGAGCACCTGGTTGACGAAGGTGTCGATATCCACCACGCTCAGGATGATAGCCGACGGCACAGCTTGCAGCAGGTTGCGGCGCAGCGCGGGCAGCTTGTTCGGATCGACCTTCAGCGAGAAGACCTCCAGTGTGAGCGAGCCGCCAAGTTGCTCGACGATCTTGTTATCTGAGAGCATGTTGGCGAAGTTGGTATTACCCGTCGGCGACGAATCGTAGAAGCCTACCACCTTCAGTACGCGCGTGGTTTTGCCGTCCTCGCTTTGCACCACGACCGTATCGCCGAGATGCAGGTCAACAGGTGACTGTTCCAGCTCGGCGTTGAGGATCACCGCGTTGGTACCGGCATCGCTCACGATCAGGTTACGCCCGAATTTCATAGTCAGCGCGGGGATATTTTGCGCGCCACCGGCCAGGTCGAAGCCCTGAATGCTGGTCAGGTCGCCCACGATATCCTGCTTGCTGAGCCTGCTGCCTTTCACGATGCCACGCAGGATCGAGTTGATGTCGCGCCCGTTGATGAGAAGCGGATAGACCTGCGGCACGACGGGGTTCTCCTGGGTCTTACTGGCATCGACGGCGGTCGTATGCGCCAGTTGACTCGTAATGCTCTGTTTCTGCGCCGGCGAGACGACCACGAAGAGATTGTGCGTGAAGAGGCTGCTGAGTTCGGTGTTGACCGCGTCCTTGATGCCCTGGCCCAGGATAAGGATCAGCCCGATGGCGAAGACTCCCACAAAGAGCGCGGTCAGAGTCGTGGTGGTGCGCAGTCGCTGGCGGCCAAGGTTGCGGTAGGCCAGCATAACGGCAGTCTTCCACGAGCGCGGCGCGAAAACGACCAGGCTATTGACGATGGTCGCCAGCAGGTAGACGAGCGAGCCGCCCACGAGGATGATGCCCATGCCGGCCAGCACTACCAGCGCGTAAGTGCCAACGAGACTATTGCCGAGGCGCGTCGCCAGCGCGTTTGCTCCCTCGCCAAGCAAGAACAGGCCCGCCAGCACCGCCACCGAGAGCACCACAATACCGAGCGCCAGCAGAATCCACGGCAGGATAAGCAGGCGCGGCCTCTCGTAGACGGGCAGCTTCGAGATGGCCGTGATGAGCAGGCCGAAGCCGAACGCGAGCGCCAAGATCACAACAGCACCGCCGTAGACCGCTACGGCAGCCGTTGGTAGATCTCCCAGGATGGTGGTAGCCAGCGCGACGAAGAGCAGCGAGAGCAGCAGCAGCAGGCCGAGCGTGAGCAGGCGCGACGAGAAGCGGCGCTCTTCCAGCAACTCGCGCAGCACCGAGAGCGGGCGCACCTGACCCGCCTGCACGATGGGCAGCAGGCCGAAGATCAACGCGGTAGCCAGGCCGATCAGCAGGCCGAAGGTCAGTGTCAGCGGGTCGATCAGGATGGGCAGGTGAATGAAGAAGGCGCGTTCGACTACGCCGCGCACCACGTAGCTGATGCCCAACCCGATCAGCGTGCCGGCCATGCCGCCGATGATGCCCAGCAGCGCCGTCTCCAGGCCAAAGAGCGCGTACAGGTCGCCCTGGCGATAGCCGGTGGTTTTGAGCATAGCAATCTCCACCTGCCGCCGCCGCAGCAAGACCTGGATGGTGTTGATGATGCCGATGCCACCGATGAAGAGCGCCAGCAGGCCGACGATACGCAGGAAGAGGCGAATCTGATCGACCTGCGCCTGGCGCTGTTGCAACAGGTCATTGGCAGTGATGACATTCGCCGAGGGGAACTGCTGGCCAAGTTGCGCCTTGACCGCGTTGACGTTGGCGGCTGGCATGGTCATGTAGACGACGCCATACTGCGCCGGTTCCCGCGCGCCTGTCGGGCCGGGTACTGCAGCCAGTGTCTTCTGCGAAATGATGATCTGCGGGCCGCGAAAGATGCCGTCCTCGCGCAGCTCAGCCGCTACCGTAACCGGCACGAAGCGGCCATCCAGCGTTTTGACTCGGTAGGTGCTGCCGATGTGCGCGCCCAGGTCGTCGAAGACGGTCGAACTCATCGCTACGTCGTTGCCTGTGACGACGCCTTGTAGCGTGAGATTGCTCGACGGCGCGATGAAATCAGCCTGCCCGACCAGGGGAAAGTTGGGGGAGACGGCAATGAACGAGAAGGACTCTATCTGGCCGTTCGGCAGCGAGATGCTGCCTCCGGGATCAAACGAGGTGGCATAGTCGGTGATGCGCCCCTGCCGCTTCAGATTATCAAAATACGCCAGGTCGTTCTGGCGCAGCGGGGCGATAGCTGAGTTGAGGCGGATATCCCCACCGTTGGCGGCGATAATGTTGCCCAGCAGAGCGGCGTTGACGCTCAGCCCGACGAGTTGCAGCGCCACAATCGCCATCACGCCCACCGCCACACAGAAGATCGCCAGGATGGTGCGCTGTCCCCCACGCACCAGCGAGCGCGTCGCATACGACCAGTACAGGCCGAGTTTCATGTATTCGTTGCTTTCTACCTTTATGATATTCCGTAGTATGTATCATAGTGGAGTAGCAACGAACACGCAAGAGCGCCCATTATGGGGTGGGCATAATGGGCGCTCTTTAACGTAGTAGCAAGTCGGGCGGGCTATGTTAGCCCTGGCCGACCTGTTCGAGCAGGTTTTCGGCCTGCCCGATGAGCTGCTGCGCCAGGTGGACGTTGATGTGCTGGTTGTTGAACTCCGCGCCTTCCAGCAGACCCAACATCTGGCTGGCGATGCCGTTGCGCACGCTGGTGATGTTGGAGAGCTTGTTCTCCAACTTCGTGTAGGTGCTGTCATTGTGTGAACTGCTCTCCAACGCCTTTGTGGAGATGCGCAGGCTCGCCAGTCCCAGCTCGCCGACGGGGGCGTTGATCTGCTTGAACAGCTTGACAAGGTCGCTCAGCACGTCGCCATGATCGCGCAGCGAGTTGGGCAGGACATGCTCATCGATCACTTCGAAGAGTACGCGACCTTCGTGCTGGTAGTCGTCCTTGAGACCGAGCAGTTCCATCATGGTCGGGCGCGTATCGGTATGATCCGACCAGACCTCGTGGTCCACACCGAGATGCCGCACGCCAGGGCCAACCATACCCAGCCAGGTCGTGTTGATGTCGGGCGCGACATCACCATGATTCCAGGCGAAGCCCGCCTCAACCTGCACGCAGGAAACAACCGTTGGGCAGGTTGGCGAACCGGTGTACAGGTAGTAGTTGGGGTTAGCGAACATGGTCACGGTGGGCGTTCGATTGGGATCACCGGTTATCATATGGAGCAGGTTCATCTCCACCGGGTCCGCGAGGTAGTTCGTGAGCTTGCCCGATTTACTCGTGATGGGATTGACCGCCGTCAGCTTTCCCAGCGCCTGCTCGAATGGCCGAGTGATCGTTTGATTGGTGCGCGAAGGGTTGCCCTTGATGTAGATGGTAGGGGCAGCGTCTGCATGTACCGTGAAGGGCGTCGTGATGCCCTGCTGCGTTGCCAGCAGACCTGTCAGGTTCGCGTTGATCTCACCAATTGTGCTGTAGGTACAAGCAACCGTGACGCCGTCGCAGTTGGACGGAGTTGGCGCGCCACCGACGAAATGGTCGCCCTCGTCGGCGGTGAAGACGAACAAGGTATTGTGCGAATTGATACCATCGCTCGCCAGGCGCGTGAAGAACGTGGCGAAGGCGTTGTCATAGGACTTCAAAGCAGCGACATACCCGGCCTGACCGGGGCCGTAGGCGGGGCCGTTGGGATGCGCGTCGTGCGCGTCGGAGATGTAGGCGTAGGTGACGGGCACGCCATGCTCCTGCATCGCCGCCACGTAGGACAGCGAAACCGAGGCGGACATGCCATCGAAGCCGGGGAAGCCGATATTGCCCTTCGGGTCCTGAATGACATTGCCGCTCAGGTCGGTCAGCGGCCCGCTGGGGCTGATTTGCGGCGCAACGTACTTGTGGCCGAACAGACCCATGTAGCCGTTGTAGCCGCCGGGTTCGTTGGGCAGTTTATCAGGCTGGCCATTGTTGGCAGAGGAGCACAATGTACTGCTTTGAGCGCAGTGAATGCCGATACCGACAAAGTCGGCCTGCGCCAGCACAGGATTGTTTTGCGCCTCGATGGCTTGAGACGAGCCAGCGCCGAAGACGGTAGGAACGTCAATAGCCGTATTCTCCAGGATGGTGTTGGCGGTCGCTACCGCGCCGACGTTGCAACCCGCGCGCGTGTAGGGAACCCAGGGCGCGGGCGCGTTCAGGCCGTTGGCCGTGAGCATGTTGTAGGTCGTATCGGTTGGCGTCGATGTAGAATAGTCGTAAATGGGAGAGGTCCAGTAGGCGAAAGAAACGCCCGGGTTTGTCGTGCCATTCGGATTATAGTAGCGGAAGGTATTGCTGACCGGCACGCCGTGCTGGTCGCCATACACCCCCGTCAGCGAGGTCAGAATATCCGTCGCGGTGTGTGCGATGAGGGGAGTGTGCTGGTTGGTGAGCATCACCCCGTTGCTCTTGATGAAGTTCAACAGGTGGGGCATCTGCTCGAGGTCGGAAGGAACGTTGGGGTTGTCGCGGGTGAAATGGGTGTTGTCGAACTGGATGTAAATAACGTGCTGGATGGGGTTGCTCGACGTACCCAGGTTACATGTGCTCGTGGAAGTATGCGCGCTGGCGACGTTCGACGGAAGCCAGGCAACGCTGAACATCATCGTAAAAAGCATAATGGGTGTGAGCACGCGAACGAAACGAGAGTGCCAGAGTCCTTTTACCCGGTTCATAGTTTCTCCTCGATGAGTTAGCTGTGAGAACGATAAAAGTGGCGCGCTTAGAGACGAACGATCGTCTGCTCGTGGTATGATCGTGAAGTTCGGGCCGGTATCGGGCACTGAATGCAGCCCACCCTGCTGGAGTAATGCCCTGGCCTGATGCCACACTTATCCCCCTGGATGTGTAGCACTACCATCATTAAAACATAGAAGTATCAATTCGTCAATTTAGCGCGTCAATACCGTCAATAGACGAATACAGGTGATTCATTCCAGAAGACATAATAGCATCAAAGCTTTAGCGGGGAGTTAAGGCAATGTAAAAAACAGAGGACGGCCACCAGGGCCATCCTCTGTTTTTTACCCGGTGTTACTCAGTGTTACTCGGCGTCGCCGAAGATGGTGTAGTGCCAGCCTTTGCGATCGTCGTTCGACAGCTCGATCATAACATGCTTGATTTGCGTGTAGTCCTCGAAGGCGTACATCGACAGGTCCTTGCCGATGCCGCTCTCTTTATATCCACCGTGGGGCATCTCGGAAGTGAGCGGCAGGTGGTCGTTGACCCACACGGTGCCGAACTGCAAGGCGCTGGCAGCGCGCATGGCCTTGAAGATGTCGGTCGTCCAGACGGAGGAGGCCAGGCCGTAGACTACGCTGTTGGCTTTGCGTAACACCTCTTCCTCGCTGCTGAAGCAGCACACGACCACCACGGGGCCGAAGACTTCGTTCTGCACAATTTCGGCGTCGTTATTATCCTGCGCGATAACGGTCGGCTCGAAGAAGAAGCCCTTATCGAGACCCGCCACGTGCGCGCGTCTGCCGCCGGTGACGATGTTCGCGCCGTCGCGCAGGGCGCGCTCGACAAAGCCCTCGACCGTCCCGCGCTGGCTGGCGGAGATCAACGGCCCCATGTCGGTGCTTTCGCTGGCCGGGTTGCCGACGCGAATCTGCCTGACCTTCTCCAGGAACGAGGCCATGAACCGGTCGTAGATACCCTCCTGCACGTAGATGCGCGTGGCCGCCGTGCAGTCCTGGCCGCAGTTGACGAAGCCGCCGACGACCGCGCCATTGGCTGCCGCCTCGATGTTCGCATCATCATACACGATAAAGGGAGCCTTGCCGCCCAGTTCGAGATGCACGTGCTTGATGGTGTCCGCGCCCGCGCGCATGACATGCTTGCCGCTCTCCGTGCTGCCCGTGATGGAGACCATGTTGACCAGCTTGTGGCTGGAGAGCGCCTGCGCCACGCCGGGGCCGCTGCTGAGGATGTTCAGAACGCCAGGAGGCAGGCCCGCTTCCAGGGCGATCTCGCCCAGCTTGAGCGTCGTGAGGGGCGTCTCAACCGATGGCTTGAGCACGACGGTATTCCCAGCCGCCAGCGCGGGGCCGATCTTCCAGGCCGCCATCATGAACGGGTAGTTCCAGGGGGCCAGCGACGCGACCACGCCCACCGGCTCGCGGCGAATGATGCTGGTGTGCCCGCCACTGTAGTCGCTGGCAGCAGTGCCGGAGAGATGACGAGCCGCGCCCGCGAAGAAGTGCAGGTTGTCGATAGAGAACGGGATATCGCTGTCGCGCGCCAGCTTGATCGGCTTGCCGGCGTCCTGCGACTCCAGCTCGGCCAGTTCGGAGGCGTGCGCCTCGATTGCCGTCGCCAGTTTCTCCAGCATGGCAGCCCGCGAACCATGCGGCAGCTTCGACCAGCGCCCATCATCGAACGCCTCGCGCGCCGCGGCCACGGCCCGCTCGACATCTTCCGCAGACGTAATGGGGACTTCGGCAAAAGCTTCGCCGGTGGCGGGATTTATATCTTCGGCCTTCTTCCCTGACGCGCCATCAACGAATTCGCCGTTGATAAACAATTTGTACTCGGCCACCTCAATTGCTCCTTTCGGGATATGCGAAATAGCGGGGCATCATCGCCTCCAAAGCTATAAATACGCGCTCAATTGCTTGTAATTGTACGTTATTCGCAGCAACAAGGCAAATCTGGTGCGAATTTGACTCAAAAACTACTATCCTGAGCTTTACTTTATTGTATCACAATGGGCGAGATATATCTTTTATGGCGCGCACGCCTGGAGACTTTCAACCGCTCGATGAAAATGCTATTCTCTTATAAAGAGTGCTTGCGAAAGGAGGCGGCAGTTGAATCAGCTAGATCGAGTCCCTTTTCTGATCGTCGGAGGTGGGATTGGTGGCCTTGCGACTGCTCTTGCGCTCGCGCGAAAGGAATATTGATGATTGAGCATGATAATCTTGAAGAGTTTCGAGATCCGCAGACGTATGATGTGGAAGTGGAGGGCTACGATGAGGATCGTTCCCTTATCGAGCAGTGGGCACGGTCGCTTGGGGGGCCTCTGCTGGATCTGGCGTGTGGAACAGGACGCATGGCCCTACGCATGGCTGCGCAAGGCTATCAGGTCACGGGTGTGGATATTGTGCCCGAGATGATTGCGCGAGCGCGCCAGAAAGCAGTTGAACGCGCTGTCTCCGTTGAGTGGGTGGTGGCGGATGCGCGCACGTTCAATCTCCAGAAGCAGTTCCCCTTCGTTTTTATGCTGTGTAATGCATGGCAATTCTTTCTGACGCGTGAGGACCAGGAAGCGCTGTTAGCTCGTGTCCGGGAACATTTGCTCTCGGAGGGATGTTTTCTCTTTGAAACACGCAATCCCTCACCACGCAATCTCTTCGAACTTCGCCGTCCAAAAGGAGAGAAGTTCACGACGCCTGATGGAGGGCAACTCGTAATTACTGCGCAGCAACACTACGATCCCATGACTCAAATCCAGCATTACGCCCGCTATCTCACGTTTCACCATCTGGGAGGCCAACAAGAGGAAAAGACGCTGTACACAGATCTACGCTACGTCTTTCCCCAAGAGATGGAAGCCCTGCTCTTCTACAATGGGTTTCAGATCCGCTCGTGTTACGGCAATTGGCAGCAAGACCCCCTGACCGCCTCTTCTCCCTCGATGATCTATGTCTGCCAGAGACGTGACTAAAAGGTGCGCGGCGCGTGCTAGAGCCAGAGACTGTGGAGCGCCTGCTCGACCCGCTTGCGTTCAACGGTGCGCACCCGTTCCGGGCGTTGCCCGCTGGACTCAGATTCGCTGATAAAGCTCGCCAGGTCGGCGACGCGGCTGGCATAGCCCCACTCGTTGTCGTACCAGCACACGACCCGCGCCATATGCTCGTTCTGAAGCACTGCGGTCATCAAGCCGTCTACAATGCATGAGCGGCTGTCTCCGCGGAAATCGCTGGACACCAGGGGCAGATCGGTATAGCCTAGCACGCCCGACAGCGGCCCGGCAGCCGCCAGCGCGAAGGCGGCATTGATCGCCTGCACCTCCGCCGGCTGTTCTAGCTCGGCCATCAGGTCGATCACCGAGACTGTGATGGTCGGGACGCGGTAGGAGATGCCGTGGAACTTGCCGCTCAGGGCAGGAATCACCTCGCCCAGCGCCCTGGTTGCGCCCGTGGAGGTCGGAATGATGTTTTCGGCAGCCGCGCGAGCGCGCCGCGCGTCGGTGTGGCTGCGGTCAAGGATGCGCTGGTCGTTGGTGTAGGCGTGTATCGTACTCATCATGCCGGAGCGCAGCCCAAAGCGCTCGTGCAGCACCTTAGCAACCGGCGCTAACCCGTTCGTAGTGCAGGAGGCAGCAGAAATGATCTGATGCACTGCTGGTTTGTAGTCGCGCTCGTTCACACCGGCTACCAGCGTGACATCCCCGCCCTTGCACGGCGCAGTCACCAGTACGCGCGTTGCCCCGGCTGCCAGGTGCGCCGCCGCCTGCTCCGCCAGCGTGAAGGCCCCGGTGGACTCAATCACCAGCTCCACGCCAAGCTCGCGCCAAGGGATATCCAGCGGGTTGAGATGCGAAACGATCTCGATAGGTCGCCCGTCGATGATGATACGATCACCATGCTCCTCCACACTCCCCCGGAACGGTCCATAGGTCGAGTCGAACTGGAAGAGATGGGCGTTGATCTGCGCGTCTCCCCGGTCATTGATCGCAACAACATCCAGATCGACGCCGCGCGCCAGCGCTGAACGCAGCACCAGCCGACCGATGCGTCCAAATCCATTGATGCCTATCTTCATGCAATCGCTCCTCATATCCTCTCGGAAAGCGTATTCAAACTTCGACCTCATCTCGCTGCCGCGCGCGCAGCAGGTGATAGACCAGCAGCAGTTGCGTCAATGCCAGGGGATGGCTCTGCTCTGCGCGGGTGTCTGAATACTGGCCGAGGTCAGCCGGCGAGGCAGCTCCGCACGCATCCAGGTGATCGAGAATACCACGCTCAAGCGCGCTGGCCGGCTGATCGGGGATAGAGCCATCAATTTCCAGGTACTCGACGGCCCTTCCCTCTTCGCGCCCAAGCGTCGAACGCACGCAACCGGATTGATCTTCGTCGATGATCTGGCTCAAATCAGGATGATGGAGCGTCCCGTGCAAGGTCAGGCGCACATTGAGGTGTGCGTCGTCGTTGCGACGAGCCAACGATGACGGGTCTGAAAAGTAGGAAACCTCGATATCGGCATGATGGCGCTGCGGGAAGATATACGTCGCCGAATCATGCTCGCGTGCTTGCAGCTCCCGCAGCACCTGCTCTTCGGAATAGCCGCGCTGCGTCGAGTCGCGCTGTATCTTCCAGCGTCGTCTCAGATCCTCAAGCGGATTGAGGTAGACGCGCACGCTGTAGGCGCTGCGCATCTCTTGCCAGTAAAAGCCGAGCAGCCCCTCGACGATCAGGAAGGGGCGTGGGACAATATACTGCGGAGGCCCAAAATCGCCCAGCTTATGGTCGTAGCGCGGTTTGAGAATGGGTTCTCCGGCGCGCAGCAACCGCAAATGCTGCGCCATCATATCGAGATAGTTGCACGCTGGATTCAAAGGTGTGATGCCCAATTCCATGCGCTGCTGCCGATTATAGCGATGATAGTCGTCAGTGCAAAGTATCGACACACGCTCTTCGCCCAAAATCTGGGCAATGCCCCGGCTCAGCGTCGACTTCCCGGCGGCGCTATCTCCCACTATTCCCAGAATAATGGGGCGAGCTCCAATTGATACAGCCATATTTTTCTCCAAGCCCCTATGCCGCTGTCTCTGGTCAATCGTCCGGTGCGGCTTGCTTCCAAGATCACGAGACCCTATCATAGGGCTGTGCCCATGCTATAATGATAGCCAGGATGACACATAAGAACAAGCCGCAATTCGCTATACTAAGCATAGACTGGAGCTTATGAATGAGCGCGACTCGCCTTGACAGCCTCACTATTCACCAGTTGCGCGTGTTCTGTACGGTTGCGCACTTCCTGAGCTATACACGAGCAGCCGAAGAGCTGGGCTGCCAGCAGCCCACCGTCTCGGCGCTGGTGGCGGAGTTGGCACGCGCAACACAGTTGCACCTGCTGGAGCAGCGTGGCAAGCGTCTCAGCCTGACCGATGAAGGGCGCGAGCTGTACGCCCACGCGCAGCAGGTAGTCGCGGCAGCCGATCAAGCCTGGTGGGCGATGGCGGAGCGGTGCGGGAATGTGACGGCGATGAGCAAACCACTGCAGGTCGCGGCGGACACCACAGTGGGGACCTATGTCATGCCCCGTCTGTTGGGCGCTTTTCACCATAAGCATCCCAACGTGGCGCTCAAGCTGAGCATCGCCAACCGCACCGCCGTGCGTGCCTCTCTCATGGCCGGCGAGGTTGACCTGGTCATCGCTGGCCGACCGCCAGAAGTCGACGGGCTGGTGGCCGAACCGTTCCTGGCGAATCCCCTGGTGGTAGTGGCGTCCCCGGAGCACGAACTGGTTGGGCAAGGCCAGGTATCGTTGGCTCGCATGGCCGAAGAGGTGTTCTTGCTGCGCGAGGAGGGATCAGGCACACGCGCCGCGGTGGAAGAAGTGTTTGAGATCGCCGGTATACCCCTCAAACATGGCATGGTACTTGGACATGTCGAAGCCATCAAACGAGCGGTAGCGGCTGGTCTGGGTGTGAGCATCCTCTCAGCGCTGGCCGTACACCGCGAGGTGCAGTACGGTACCCTGTCTATTCTGGACGTGGAGCAGTTTCCGATCCAGCGGCGCTGGTATATCGCGCGCCTCGCTAAGCGCCCTCTAACCGCCAGCGCCGACGTGTTCATCCAGTTCTTGCACGACTATAAGCAGCAGCACGCATGAGCAAGAGCGCGCACCATGTTCGTCTTATTCAGGAACCACTCCGGCTTTCCAGGAGAAGCTGCCGTAGCGCGTTCGCTGCCAGCGAGAGTCGCCTGCCTTTGACATGAACGAGGTACCACTGCCGTTGCAGCGGAAAGCCCTGCACATCCAGCACGACCAGGTCGCCGCTGGCGAGCTCGAGCGTGACGGACTCGCGGGGAAGGACAGCAATCCCTAGTTCGGCGACTACCCCCTCTTTGGTCGCTTCGATGTTGCCCAGTTCCAGGCTGGCCGGGATGGGTACCCCTGCCTTCGCAAAATGCAGCTCGGTAGACAATCTGGTGATCGATTCTGGCTCGCGCATCAGCAGCGTTTCCTCTTGTAGATCATGCAGCGAGATGGATGTGCGGCCCGCCAGCCGGTGTAGGGGTGAGGCCACCATCACCAGTTCGTAAGGTCTCAACAATTCGGCGTCGAAGCGCTCGCGCTGCTCGATGAAGCCGATCACACCCAGGTCTATCTGGTGGGTAAACAGGCCCTCTTCGATCTTGCGACGGTGTGCTACAAGCAGCGTGACGTGGATGCGTGGATAGCGCGCGTGGAAGGAGCCGAGCAAGGGTGGCACGACGTAGGTCCCAGCGCTGATGCTTGCTCCTATCGTCACGCTACCTCGCCTTAATGTCTGAATGTCATGCACGACCGGCGCGGTTTCATCAAGCAGCGCGAGGAGCCGTTCAACATAGCGCAGCAGTTCGTGGCCCGCGGGAGTCAGCACGATGCCTCTTCCCTGGCGAGCAAAGAGCCGCAAGCCCAGCATTTGTTCGAGCGTCTTGACCTGCTGCGCGACGGCAGGCTGAGAGAGATAGAGGGCTTCCGCGGCCCTCGTATAACTCAGGCGCTGCGCCACCGCGCGAAACACCTTGAGCTGATGCACCGTGAAGTCGGCCTGTCTGCTTCCTTCGACAGGTAAAATCGACCCTCGCTCAGACATAGTACCCTTCCTGGTATGAACGCCTCTGTGTACGCTACATTGCCTCCACTCTTTCTGCTGACAAGCATAGCACATGCCATACCTCTGCTCAATACATAACGTCTACTCTATGGAATTGATAGCAAACTGCTACTACAACTAATAGCTTCTCCATGCTACACTTCCAGAAAAGAGGGTTCATCGCTACTATTCTTGAGGAGACAGCAACATGACAACAGAGGCTATACCCCAGCAGAGGAGTCGTTGGACATCAGGTGTCATCCCTTACGCCCAGATGGGCTACTGGAAACCCGACTACGAGCCGAAGGACACAGATATCTTATGCGCATTTCAATTCGTGCCGCAAGAAGGTGTTGAACCGATCGAAGCGGCGGCGGCGGTCGCCGGCGAGTCCTCCACAGCTACCTGGACGGTGGTCTGGACTGATCGCCTGACGTCATACGAGGATTACCAGGCCAAAGCCTATCGCGTTGTGCCGGTCCCAGGCACCGATCAATATATCGCCTACATAGCCTATAGTCTCGACCTGTTCGAGGAAGGTTCGATTGCTAACCTGACCTCCAGCATCATTGGCAACGTCTTCGGTTTCAAGGCGCTCAAAAGCTTGCGCCTGGAAGATATGCGCATCCCACCGCACTATGTGAAGACTTTTCAAGGACCGCCCCACGGAGTCGTCGTGGAGCGCGAGTACCTGGACAAATACGGTCGCCCATTGCTTGGAGCAACTACCAAGCCGAAGCTGGGTCTTTCCGCCCGCAACTACGGGCGTGTTGTGTACGAGGCGCTGCGCGGCGGCCTGGACTTTGTGAAGGACGACGAAAACATCAACTCGCAGCCCTTTATGCGCTGGCGCGACCGCTTTCTCTATAGCATCGAGGCCGTCAATAAAGCCAGCGCGGAGACCGGAGAGGTCAAAGGCCATTACATGAACGTTACAGCCGCTACCATGGAAGACATGTACGAGCGCGCCGAGTTTGCCAAAGAACTGGGCAGCATCATCGTCATGATCGACCTGACCATCGGCTATACCGCCATCCAGTCCATGTCGAAATGGGCGCGCAAGAATGGCTTGATCCTGCACCTGCACCGGGCAGGTCACGGCACCTATACACGCCAGAAGACGCACGGCGTTTCCTTCCGCGTGATCGCCAAGTGGATGCGCCTGGCGGGCGTCGATCATATCCATGCCGGAACAGTGGTTGGAAAGCTGGAGGGAGACCCCATGACCACGCGCGGCTACTACCGGACGCTTCTCGGCATGAAGTACGACGCCGACCCCAGCATTGGCCTGTTCTTTGAGCAGGATTGGGCCTCCATGCCCTCCGTCATGCCCGTCGCCTCTGGTGGCATCCATGCCGGGCAGATGCACCAACTTCTGCACTACCTGGGCGAGGATGTCGTGCTGCAATTCGGCGGCGGCACCATTGGTCACCCGCAGGGCATCGCCGCGGGCGCAACGGCCAACCGCGTTGCTGTAGAAGCCATGATCCAGGCGCGCAACGAGGGACGCGACTACTACAACGAGGGGCCGGAGATTCTGGAGAAAGCTGCCAGGTGGTGCGGTCCGCTGCGCGCGGCGTTGGAACTCTGGAAGGATATCAGTTTCAACTACACTTCGACCGATACGCCCGATGCAACACCAACCCCAAGTTACTAAAGGAGTGACCATCATGGCTTTTCACCTGACACAGGGAACATTTTCCTTCCTGCCGCCTTTGACCGATGACGAGATTCGCATGCAGTTACAATATTGCCTGGACAACGACTGGCCGCTGAATGTGGAGTTCACCGACGACCCTCATCCACGCAATATCTACTGGGAGATGTGGGGATTGCCGATGTTTGACGAGAAGGACCCGGCTGCGATCCTTTATGAAATCAACCGGTGCCGCAGTACCTACCCCAATCACTATATCCGGGTAGGCGCTTACGACCGCCGCAAAGGGCGTCAAACCATCATGCTCTCGTTCATCGTCAACCGTCCGCTGCATGATCCTGGCTTTGGCCTGTCTCGCCAGGAGGCCCACGACCGCGTCATCCGCTACACTGTGCATAGTTACGCCACCGACAAGCCCAAAGGGGAGCGCTTTTGATGGAGAACAGCGACATGCTTCCGTTTGCTCAAGCAAGAAGAGGCGACAGCACAGCCATTCCAACGCTCGAAACGCCCGATGACGCCGGGGTAGATATCGCGGTTGTGCTCCAGGAGTCACAGGTCATGGAGGTGCTGGCTAAGCTCGATGAGGAACTGGTAGGTCTCAAGACCGTCAAGACGCGCATCCGCGAGATCGCGGCGCTGCTGCTGATCGACCGTATGCGCCACAACTTCGGCCTGGCGACGCAGCCGCCTACGCTGCACATGTCCTTTACCGGCCCGCCGGGTACCGGCAAAACCACGGTGGCTTTGCGCATGGCAACGATCCTGCACCGGCTCGGCTACGTGCGTAAAGGCCACCTTGTCGCGGTGACACGCGACGACCTGGTCGGCCAGTATATCGGCCATACCGCGCCCAAAACCAAAGAGGTGTTGAAACGGGCGATGGGGGGCGTGCTCTTCATCGACGAGGCATACTATCTTTATCGCCAGGAAAACGAACGGGATTACGGACAGGAAGCCATCGAAATCCTCTTGCAGGTGATGGAGAGCCATCGAGAGGATATCGTCGTCATTCTGGCCGGCTACAAAGACCGTATGGAAACCTTCTTCCAGTCCAACCCGGGCTTTAGCTCACGTATCGCGCACCACCTCGATTTCCCCGATTACGCGCTCGATGAGCTGCTCGCCATCGCGCAGCTCATGCTGGGCGAGCAGATGTACCGCTTAGCGCCGGAGGCGTTGCAGGCTTTTGAAACCTATCTCACGCGGCGTATGCTGATGCCCCGCTTCGCCAACGCGCGCAGCGTGCGCAACGCCATCGACCGGGTGCGCCTGCGCCAGGCCAACCGCCTCTTTGCCAGGGGAGGGAGAATCTCAAGGGCAGATCTGATAACGCTTGAGGCTGATGACGTGCTGGCCAGCCGCGTCTTCAGCGAGGAAATGCCCGACTACGAGCAGGAGAGCAAGCAGCCCGGCGCGTCTACTATTGCGCCATGACAGAAGCATTCTTCCCTTGTGTCAGCGCGTCGGCGTCACCTTCGAGAGACCTATGGGTGCGTCAGGGTTGCGGCCCCGCACACGGGCGAGGGCCAGCGCGAGTTGCTGGCCTCGCACCGTGGCAATGATGGTCGCCAGCGCCTCCGGCACATGCGCGGGGAGCGGCAGGTCCGCCCCAGCTTCGTGAGAGCAGAGCGCGGTCTGCGCGCCGCGCCGCTGGAGAAGTGCGAGCAGATCGGCTATGTCTCCGGATGCTAGTCCGCCGCCGTCGAGGAGCAGCACGGGTACGCCGGCATCGACGGCTGCCACCGGGCCGTGCCGCACATCCGCGGCGGAAAAGCCTTCGGCCAGCACGCCCGCCGCCTCCTTGACCTTCAGTGCCGTTTCGAGCGCCGCGGCATACATCAGGCCGCGCGCCACGACATACAACCTGTCCATGCGCGCCCATCGCTGCGCCAGTCGCCGCGGCGCGGCGACATCGTCAAGCACGGCGGCGAGCTGGCCGGGAAGCGCGGCCAGCTCGGCAGGCGTGAAGGGAACGGGGCCGAGCGCCGCCGCCACTGCTGCCACGGCCAGTAACTGGCTTGTGACGGTCTTGGTAGCGGGTACCGCGCGCTCCTCACCGGCCTCGAGAGCAAGCACGATGTGCGCGACCGCGGCGAGCGGGCTGGCCGCGTTATTCGTGATGGCGACGATCCGCGCGCCCGTCGCGCGCATTCGCTCGCACACCGTGATGATCTCCGGAGTCGCCCCCGACTGGCTGAGCGCGACGGCCAGGTAGCCCTCGTAGTCGATGTGCGCGGCGTACAGCGTGTGCAGGCTCGGCGCAGCCATGCTGGCAGGTCGACCAGCCGCCACTTCCGCCAGGTAGCGTCCGAACACGGCGGCATGATCGGATGAGCCACGCGCCACGAAGACGATGCCTGCCAGCCGCTCCGGCAGGATGGCGCGCACCCTGGCAGCGTCACCCTCGAAGCGCTCGATGAGCCGGGCAAGCACGCCTGGCTGCTCCGCCATCTCGCCCGCCATCAACGTTCCGCTCATTTTAAATCCTCCTCATGTTCTGTCTGCGCGGCGGACAGGGCCAGCGCGACCGCGCCACGCAGGGAGGCATCTTGCACGAAGCGAGCCGCGACGATCTGCGGCGGGAAGGGAACGGCTATAAGAAGCCGTGAGGTCAGCGCGTCTAAAATGCGGTCGCCCGCGCTCATCATGCCGCCGCCAACGGCAATTCGAGCCGGGTCGATGAGTATAGCGAGATTGGCGACATGCGCCGTGAGTTCATCCAGCAATTCGTCGATGAAGCGACGCGCGCGTGCGTCTTGCGAGGCGAAGACATCGGCGGCGTCCAGGCTACCTCCGAGTAGCTTGCTGCCCCACTCGCCGATGGCGCGCCCGCCAACAGCCTCTTCGAGCGGCGCGCGACCATGCGCCGCTCCGCTTTCGCCGTCGCCGTCGTGCAAACCGCGCAGGCTGTAGCCGATCTCGCCAGAAGCCCCATGCGCTCCCTCTAGCACGCGCCCGCCGATCACAAGCGCGACAGCGATGCCTGTACCCAGGCTCAGGAAGACGGCAGGATCGGCACCCTGGAGGCGGCCCCAGCGCGCCTCCGCCAGGGCCGCCGCCTTGACATCATTCCCGACGGCGGCTCGCGCCAGTCCCAAGCCGTCGCGCATACGTTCGAGCAGCGCGATATGCTCCCAGCCGGGGATGTTGGGCGACAGCAGCACGCGATCCACCAGGATCACACCGGGGCTGACCGCGCCGACCGCCATGCAACGCCCGCCGGTCCGCTCGACCGCGCGAGCTACCAGGGAGCGCGCTGCGTCGAGGGCGCGCCGCATGGCCTGCTCCGCTCCCCTGTGCGCCTCGGTGCTGAGACGTTGCTGCTCCAGCAAGCACCCATCCAGGAACGCGGTCGCCACGTCGATCTTGGTACCGCCAAAGTCGAGTGCCACAATAAAATCCCGCGTGGATGCCTTGTCAAGATGCGCCATAGCCTGCT
Source organism: uncultured Chloroflexia bacterium (assembly GCA_963731975.1). Lineage (GTDB taxonomy): Bacteria > Chloroflexota > Ktedonobacteria > Ktedonobacterales > Ktedonobacteraceae > CAVSXS01. The sequence goes on from CAVSXS010000001.1 coordinate 2,584,385, forward strand.
CCACAATAAGCGGTGTATGCATGCCATTCCCCATATTGTAACGATGGTCAATGGGCATGAGCGCCTACTAACGCATCGATGTCCAGGCGCACTTTGGCCGGATCGACCGGGTTAAAGCGCTCGTCCAGGGCCGTACTCGCGTGGTCGAACAGGTAGTGCAAGCGCGCTTCGCCACGCGAAATACCGGAGACCAGCGCGATATACGCGCGCGTCATCTGCATCTGCGTGCGATAGAAAAGCAGAGCTGTATCACCCACCTTGCAGCGGTTGCCAGGTCGCAACACCACATGGTAGTCGATGATCTGCTGGATATCGTGGAGATACTCCACCCCGTTGTCGCGCGCCTGCTCCCAGGTCGAGCCTACATATGCACCCACCGTCGAACCGGCCTGGTAGCCGTCGTGGAAGAGTCCGCCACCATAAGCGTAGGCGCGATCCCCCACGTGATGCGATATTTCGGTCACGTAGACGTAGGCAGGCCGCTCCGGAAGAGCATCGCCATAAAAGGCATGATTGGGTGTTGTGCCGGTCAATGCGTGACCCGGTTCGACGTGTGTCGCGCCCAGCGGTGCCACCAGTGGCATTGTCATGGTCGAGGTGTTGCCGGGCGCGTTGATCTGCTTGATCTCGACGCCCAGACCACGCATCATCTCGGCGGCACGCACGATGGTGTGCAGGTTGGGCGTTACCTCCGCCTTCTCGTCGGCTCGATGATTATAACGCACGCACGGGAAGGCCGTCACACCCACCAGCCGCACGTGGTGCAGGCGAGAGAGCGCCTCCACCACGGCGGGAACTTCGCTCTCGCTGAAGCCACCTTCCTGCCCATCGAAGAAGACATCACCTGGCGCGAAGACGCGGATCAGCAGTTCCTGTACGATGCCGAGATCGGCGGCAGCGCGATCGATCCAGCGCGCGTGCTCGAGATTGTAGATGGTGATGACCTCCGGGCGCATCGCCACCAGCAACGGCACCATGTCGCGTGGAATTTGATTGAGATGCCCCATGTGTCCGACCGGCAGGCCGTAACGATGCGCCATCAACGCGCAGGTCGCATCGACTGCCACGATTTTGTGCAATCCGTTGGCGAGCGCGAGCGCGCTGACGTAGGGATTGCGACCGTACTGCTTGGTCATCAGGTAGGTCGTCAGGCCAAGCCGCCGGGCCACCTCCGAGAGCGCACGGGCATTCTCGGCGATGGTGTCCAGGTCGATCAGCCAGGTATTGGGCGGAACGCGCCCGGCCTGGTGCAGCCTGACGGCTGTCTCCATCAAACGCGAATTGCGTTCCATCAATCGCTGGAGATACATCTGCGTATGCCTCCTCGAACTTCCGCAGCAATTACTGCGCCACGACGTTCGCCTGCTCAACCGCGCCCGATTGTTCCTGGCCCATGGCGCGTCCCATCGCATCGAGCAGTTCCGGGCGGCTGCGCTGGATCACGATGAGGTACACACCGCCTATCACGATCCAGGCCAGCATGATGTACGGGACAAGATTATTGGGATAGGCAGGCACGGGCCACAACAGGCCGTAGATGGGCAGCAGCATGATAACGCTGGCAAGCACCGGCAGGATAGCATGACGCACGAGCGAAAACTCCGCCGGGTAGTCTCGCCGGTAGAATACGATCAGCGCCAGGTTGATGAGGATGTAGGTAATTACGATACCCAGCCCCAGTATTGTGCCGAAAAAGCCATACGCGCCGAGTGGCGTCCAGAGCGCGCTGCCAATCAAAGCCAGCGCCAGCGCGAAGACCATATACACCGTTAAAGCAACGGAGGGATTGCCTTTCGACGTGGTCCTGCTCCAACTTTGAGGCAGGATACTCTCGCGCCCCATGGCAAAGACGACGCGCACCGTGGCGTTGACGCCGGAGATCAGGTTGGCGAAGATGCTGTTCAGCACGGTCAGCGAGACGAGCCAGACGACATTCGGCCCCCAGAACTTCTGTACAAGTGTAATCCAGGGTGTGCCATCGCTGACGAAGGCGCTGACGTGGCTGCTCCCGTAGCCGATGGAAGCTGCCCAACCGGACAGCACGTAGAAGGCACCTATAATACCTACTGCTGTGAAGAGCGCGACGGGGATACTGCGGCGCGCGTTCTGTGTCTCCTCACCCAGCGTCCCGGCTGACTCGAAGCCGACGAAGTACAGGATGCTCCATAGCAGCCCGATACCAATACCGGAAAGGCCGCCCAGCGAATTAGCGGGATTGAACGGCGCGAGCGAGACGCCTTGCGCGCCACCTTTGACGAAAATCGTGGCGAAGAGCGCGAACATTACCCCGACCTCCAACACCAGGAAGATCAGGGCGGTCTTAGCCGAGCGGCTAACGCCCAGAATGCCGATGCCCCACACGATCAGCCCGAAAACAATGGTGAAGACCCACCAGGGGATATTCACATTAGTGAGAGACTGAATGAACTGCGAGGCGAGCGCGCCGATGGCGGACAGGAGCATCGGCCCGACCATCGCATATGAGAACACCAGAATCCAGCCCGAGAGAAAGCCTCCGCGCTTACCAAAACCATGCGTGTTGAAGGTGTAGGCAAAGCCCGCCGTAGGAATCTTCTGGGCGAACGCGCCGATGGCCGAAGCGATCAAGGCGGAGACGATCAGCGCCAGTATCAGCGCGAATGGCAGGGCGTACCCCACTCCACCCGCCGCCGGTTGCGTGTTGAAGAAGACGCTGGTGGCTGGCCCCATGAAGGCCATCGACAGCGCAACCGCCCCGATTACGGTGATGGCATTTTTACGAAGCTGCCCAACTTTGTTTTGCCGTGTGAGTGCCATAGCTCCTCCTTAAAAGTGGATGATGAACAATGATTCGCTCTTTCAAAATAGGTTAGTAAAGTTTCCTTACTTTGATAGTTAGTATACTTTACTAACCAGGCTTTGTCAAGTATAATGGAGAGAACGTAATAGGAGGGGAATCAATGACGACTTCTGCGACGACCGAGATGGAGAACCAGCCTGGCACGCCGCGCCTGTTGCGCGCCATGAACGAACGGGGACTGCTCGAACACCTGCGGGTACACGGCCCCTTGTCACGCGCGCAGCTGGCGCGTGAGACGGGATTGTCCAAGCCGACGGTGTCGCAAGCCCTGGCAAACCTGGAGCGCGCCAGGCTGGTGCGCCCCGCGGGACAGACTAGTTCGGAGAGCGGAGGGCGGCAGGCGATACTCTACGAACCCGACCCGACGGCGGGCTACGTCGTGGGAGTCGATATCGGGCGCAGTTGGGTGCGCGTGGCGCTGGCCGATCTCGCCGGAACCATCATCAGGCGTGCCAAAGAGGAGAACGGGGCCAACGACGCCGAGAGCCTGGTGGCGATGGCGACCGAGCTTGCACATACGACTGTCGCGGACGCTGGTTTCGACTGGTCGAGCGTGGTACACACGGTAATCGGCACACCGGGTGTGCTGGATGCGCCCAGCGGTCGCGTGCTGTTCGCCTCGAACCTGCCCGGCTGGGGTCGCAGCGGTCTGGTCGAGATGCTACGAGAAGCGTTCGGAGCAAGCCTGACCGTGGATAACGATGCCAACCTTGCCGCGCTCGGCGAGCAGACCTTCGGCTGCGGCGCATCGATCGGGACCTTCGTCTTCCTCACGGTGGGAACCGGCATCGGTATGGGCATCATCATCAATGGGGTACTCTATCGAGGCACGCGCGGAGCCGGAGGCGAAGTCGGCTTTCTACCGCTCGGCGAGTCGGCTGCCAGTGCTGGAGCGAGCCAACGTGGAATGCTGGAAGACGTAGCCTCGGCAGACGGGATCGTGCGCAGCGCCCAGCAGATGGGAATGCTGCCGCCACTCTCAGCACGCCGAATCTTCGATGCCGCCCGCGACGGCGACGAGACGGCGCTGGCCGTGGTCGAGCGCGAGGGGCAGCACCTGGCGCTGGCGGTAGCAGCAGTGTCAGCCATACTCGACCCGGAGATGGTCGTACTTGGCGGCGGCATCGGGCGCAACGTCGATCTGCTGCATGACCCCATCCAGCGGCGCTTGCAGGAGATCACCCCGCTTCAACCGCGCATCGTCGCCAGCGAACTCGGCGACGAAGCCGTTCTGCTCGGCACCATCGCCACCGGGCTGACCATTGCGCGCGACCTGGTCTTCCAGCAGCGCGCCGGAGACGGGCGGACGCATCTAACCTGACTTTTCTTGCGTTACTTCCCTTTCTATACTATGATTCCAATGAGATGATATACTCTCGATAGACTGTTCGGCTTGCAGAATCCCTATATTACGAAGGAGAATCCTCATGGACGCAGAAGTCAGAACCCGGCAGGGGAGCGTGCGAGGAAGCATCATCGACGGCGTAGCAACGTTCAAAGGTATACCTTACGCGGCCCCTCCCTATGGCGCGAGCCGTTTTCAACCGCCCCAACCTGTTCAGCCTTGGGAAGGCGTGCGCGACGCGACACACTATGGCGCGACGGTGCTCAAACCACCCTATTTTCCGCCGTTCGACGCGCTGCTCGTGGAGCCGGTCATCCCCGGCGAGGACTGCTTGAACCTCAATATCTGGTCGCCAGACACTGGTCAGACAGGGCAAGCAGGGCTGCCGGTGATGGTCTGGATTCACGGAGGCGCATTCGCCAACGGGACGGGTGCAATCGAGACCTACGACGGCAGTCGCTTCGCGCGTGACGGCGTGGTATGTGTCACCATCAATTATCGCCTGGGAGTCGATGGCTTCCTCTATCTGGGCAATGGCACCAGCAACCTGGGGCTGCTCGACCAGGTTGCTGCTCTGAATTGGGTGCAGGAGAACATTGCGGCATTCGGAGGCGATCCAGGTAACGTCACCATCTTCGGCGAATCGGCGGGCGCGATGAGCGTCGGAACGCTGCTCTCCATGCCGCGCGCGGAAGGCCTCTTCCGGCGTGCCATTATGGAAAGCGGCGCGGGCCACCACGTCATCACTTCGGCGACCGCTCAAAGGGTCGGGCAATATCTCGCTGAGAAGCTGGGTGTCGAACCGACATGGGAGGCGCTGGCGGCAGTTCCCTTCGACCAGCTCATCACAGCCCAGGTGATGTTGAGCGCCGATGTCTTCTCAAACCCCGACCCGCTGCGCTGGGGCGAGGTCTCGGCCAACCAGATGCCCTTTGAGCCGGTCATCGACGGGGAGATTCTTCCCTCACGCCCCATCGACGGCATCGTCGCCGGGGCGAGCGCGGGCGTGGATGTGTTGATCGGCACCAACGGCGAAGAGGAGCGCCTCTTCATGGTACCCAACGGCACGCTCGACCACATCAGCGATCAGGTCCTGGCGGGGACAATCGCAGCCTACGGCTTGCCGGTAGAGGAAACGCTCGCCACCTATCGCGCGGCACGCCCCGACGCCAACGCGGGCGATCTTTTCGAAGCCCTCATCACCGATTGGTTCTTCCGCATTCCTGCCGTGCGATTGGCCGAGGCACACACGCGCGGCAGCGGGCGCACCTACATGTACGAGTTCGCCTGGCGCTCTCCCATGTTCGATGGACGGCTCGGCGCGTGTCATGGCCTTGAGTTGCCCTTCGTCTTCGATACGCTCGATAAGGAAGGATTCGGGGCGCTGATGGGGAGCAATCCTCCTCAGCGACTCGCCAACATCATGCACGCGGCCTGGGTTGCTTTCGCCACCGATGGCGATCCCGGCTGGCCGCAGTATGACCTGGCGCGCCGCGCAACCATGCGCTTCGACGCCGCGCCGGAGTTGGTGAGCGATCCTCACCCGGCTGAACGCAAGTTGTGGGAGGGGAAACGCTAGCGGCTTCCTGATGAGAAAGGTCTCATAGTAATCCAATTGGTTTCACATCTTCCAGCCTTACACTAAGATTGCGGCAACAATCGCGCCGCAACACTCTTGTAGGAAAGGAGGTAATCAATTGGAGGATTTCGACGATAGTACACCAACCGGGTTCGCCCAAGCACGAACCACCCCGCGCCGCTCCCGACGCAGGTGGTTCGTGCTTGGGGGCCTGGCGTTTGCCTTTATGCTCGCACTTCTGGGAGTAGGCACGCACCTGGGAGCTACCAGCACGGCGCAGGCCGCGGCACTCTCTTCGGGCGGCAGCACCGGCAGCGTCCAGACACTCGTTGTCACCAGCAATGCCCAACCGCAAGCCGGTGTCAATAACGGTCCGCAAGGCCCGGCGTTTGGACCAGGCGCACACGGGCAAGGCCAGGGTCAGTGCGAGTCGCTGACCGTATCGAGCATCAGCGGTCAGACAATTGTGGCGAAAGCTGCAAATGGCAGTTCAGTGACGGTCCACACGACCTCGAGTACCAAATACTCGCAGGCCGGTAAGTCCGTTTCTGCCAGCGTCATCAAAGTTGGCACCGTGATTCACGTCATGGGAACGCACAACAGCGATGGGAGCATCACCGCCACGAGCATCGACATCGGCTAAATGTGTACCCCCTCAATCCGGCTCGCCGGAATCTGAGGTCCTGGCCGGGGTGCTCAATCACCCCGGCCAGGACTCTCCTTCTCAAAATCATCGGAATTTACTTATCTGGTTTTGCTAAATTTTCGTTCGAGCCAATCCATCAGGTCTGTTCCAATTGGTAAAAAGTTAGTCCATAGCGTACAATACTTCTTACAAAGAAATACCGTCCTCCTATTGCCACTACGTTACAGACCATATAAGCAGCAAGGAGCATTTCATGGCACAGCGCGAAGCAGTGATTGTTGGCGCCGTCCGCACCGCCATCGGGCGCAGGAACGGGCGTTTGAAAGAGTGGCATCCCGTCGATTTGTTGGGCGTGGTGCTGAGTGGCCTCGTAGAACGCGCGGCTATCGACCCCGAATTGATCGATGATGTCATTATTGGATGTGTCAGCCAGGTAGGCGAACAGTCGCTCAACATCGGGCGCAACGCCGTCCTCGCGGCGGGCTTCCCCGAAACTGTGCCGGGAACCACGGTTGACCGCCAGTGCGGATCGAGCCAGCAGGCCATCCATTTCGCGGCGCAGGGCGTACTGAGCGGCGCTTATGACATAGCTATCGGCGGCGGCGTCGAGGTCATGAGCCGGGTGCCGATTGGTTCCAATACGGCCAACGGCCCCGGCGCGCCGTTTGGCCCGCGCATGTTGAAGCGCTACGACAACGGCCTGGTTCACCAGGGCATCAGCGCGGAACTGCTGGCGAAGAAGTGGGAGATTAGCCGCGAGGAACTCGACGCCTTCAGCCTGGAGAGCCACCGTCGCGCAGCACGCGCCACCGCCGAAGGCCGCTTCGCCAGCCAGATTCTGCCTATCGAAGTCACCAACGAGGACGGCACTACCTCCATCTTTGACAAGGACGAGGGCGTTCGCGCCGACACCAGCTTGGAGAAGCTGGCAAGCCTCAAACCCGCTTTCAAGCCCGACGGCATGATTACGGCTGGCAACTCCTCGCAGATCAGCGACGGCGCGGCGGCTGTGCTCATCATGGAACGCGGAATCGCCGAGCGGCTGGGGCTGCGACCCCGCGCGCGTTTCGTCTCGTTCGCGCTGGCCGGGGCCGACCCTATCTACATGCTGACCGCGCCCATTCCGGCGACGGCGAAGGTGTTGCGCAAAGCGGGCATGACCATCGACCAGATTGATCTCGTGGAGATCAACGAAGCCTTCGCCAGCGTGCCCCTGGCCTGGCAGCGCGAGACTGGCGCGGACCTGGCGAAGGTCAACGTCAACGGCGGCGCGGTTGCCATCGGCCATCCCCTGGGAGCCTCTGGCGCGCGATTAACCACCGTGCTGCTGAACGAGTTGGAGCGCGGCGGCGGGCGTTTCGGCCTACAGACCATCTGCGAAGGCGGCGGCCTGGCAAACGCCATGATTATCGAAAGGATATAGCGTATGCTCAACTTCGCCCCGACAGAGGAGCAAGAGGAGATTCGCAGCCTGGCTCGCAGCCTCGCAATTGAGCACCTGCGCACACAGGGCCGCGCGAGCGAACACAACGGGGATATCCCCCCTTCCCTCATGCGCGCCCTGGCGCAGACCGGCCTGACCGCTCCATTCCCGGAGCTGTTCGGCGGCTCAGGCGCGCTTGAGGCCGTGACTTACACGCTGATAGCCGAGGAACTTGCCTTCGGCGATGGCGCGCTGGCGATGAACGTCATCGGCTCTCTGATGGGGCCATTAGCTGTCTGGCTGGCCGGAGACGAGCGCCAGCAGCAGGAGTACGTCGCGCCCTTCTGCGACGAGCGCAGCGGCTCTGATGCACGCGGCAGCTTCGCCTATGCCGAACGCACCGGCGGCTACCAGCTTGCCGACATCGCGGCTACGGCACGCAAAGAGGGCGAGCGCTACATCGTGAACGGAGCGAAGCGTGACGTGATCCACGGCGGCACGTCCCGCCCGCGCGTTGTGCTGCTGCGCCTGGAAGGATCAAGCGGCCTTGACGGGCTGTGCGCTCTCATGGTGCCAGTAGAGGGCGAGGGCATACGGGTGCGCTCCGACGCGCTCAAGCTCGGCCTGATCGCCGCGCCCAGCGCCTCGTTTGACTTCGAAAATGCGCCCATCGCCGCCAGTTGCCTGCTGGGTCATCCGGGAACGAGCGGCGTGATTCGCGCCGCCACGCTCTATAACATCATGCGCGCCGGCGCAGCCTGCGGCATGGCACGCGCCGCCCTGGAATACGCCAGGGACTACGCGAAGGAGCGCATCGCCTTCGGTCGCCCCATCGCCTCCTACCAGGGCATCGCCTTCCTGGTGGCTGAGATGGCAATGAACCTCGACGCGGCGCGTTTGACCACCTGGAGAGCCGCCGCAGAATGGGACGCCACTGGTGAAGAAGTCGATCTTGCCACGCTCGTGAGAGATGCCGAGGCCGCGCAGCACCAGGCTGTCAAGATCGCAAAGTCGGCCACCATCGACGCCATCCAGGTCATGGGCGGAGCCGGTTTCATTCAAGATCATCCCGCCGAGATGTGGGCGCGTAACGCGGCAGCAATGGAGTGAGGCACCATGATTGATTTTACCCTGAGCAAGTCACAGCAGGCAGCGCGCGACTACGCGCACCAGGTCGCGCTCGAAGAGATGCGCCCCATCTCGCTGGAGTGCGAGCGCACCGAGAGAATCCCCGAAACATTCTTCTGGGCCATGCAGAAACGCTACTGGGCAGGGGCCTCAGGCCAGGCACGGCAGCAGAGGCAACAGAGCCAGGGCCAGGAGGAGAAGCAGGACAATGTGCTCTCAGTACTGGCACAGGAAGAGATGGCCTGGGGCGATGCCGCGCTCTCAACAGCCATTCCTGGCCCAGGGCTGGCCGCGCCTCCCATCATGTCGCAGGGCACGCCTGAGCAGCAGATGCGCTTTCTTGGCCCCTACATGGATGGGCAACTACACTGGGGCGCGCTGGCCCTGACCGAGCCGGGCATCGGCTCCGATGTGGCAGGCATGTCCACGACGGCGGTACTGGACGGTGACGAGTGGGTCATTAACGGCCACAAGCACTACATCACCAACGGCGCGCGAGCCGACCTGGTCGTCACCTTCGCCACCATCGACAAGAGCCTGGGACGCGAGGGCATTCGTCCTTTCGTCGTTCCCAAAGGCACACCGGGCATGATCGTCGGGCGCATCGAGGAGAAGATGGGGCTGCGCGCCTCGCAGACCGCCGAGCTGATCTTCGAGAACTGCCGCATTCCGCAGGGAAATCTGCTCTCCGGGCGCGAGCAGTCAAAGAAGGCGGGCTTTAAGGCCGCCATGGGTACGCTCGACGCGACCCGCCCCATGGTTGGTTCGCTGGCCGTGGGCATCGCGCGTGCAGCCTGCGAAACGTCACTCGAATGGGTGCGCGAGGAGCTGCCGAGGGGCTACCCAGCCCACAAACGGCGTGAGATCGAAGATGAACTGGAGGAGCTGGGCCAGCAGATCGAGATGGCGCGCTTCCTGGTCTGGCGCGCGGCATGGATGGCCGACCGGCGCATCCCCAACTCGAAAGAAGCCTCGATGAGCAAAGCTTACGCGGGCGGGCTGGTCATGAAGACCACCGCGGCTGGCGTGCGCATCATGGCTCCCGGCGAAAATTCCGAGCGCAAGCAATTCCTGGCGAAGTGGTTCCGCGACGCCAAAGTTTTCGACATCTTCGAAGGCACGGCTCAGATCCAGCGCCTCATCATTGCACGACGCCTCTTCCCGGAGGTAGATATTCCGTAGGAGTTTGGCAAGTTGAAGCGCGCCCCTACCTGGCCTGGTATTCGTAGCTGTCCTCTTCCTCAACCGGCACATCTTCTTCCAGTTGCCGGTTGAGCAAGGCGACGGCGCGATTCTCTCGTTTCAATGGGCGACGACGTTCCAGCAGGTCGCGCTGCGCTCGTTCCCGCCTGACATCGATGCGTTTGTCACGAAGCTTTCCTCTCACACTTTCACCTCCCTTCCACGTTGGATGATGCCGCGTGATTCCGGGCGATTGGACGAACAGGTTGAGATACGTTCATATGGCTTTCTCTATCGTGGGAGTTTTAACAATTGCATAGCGAGGCATCTTGCAAAATGCGAGGAACACACGGGGTTGTAGAGCTTCTTCCTGCTGTGTCTACTCATATGATTCTTCTGATGAGCAAAATAACGTCTAGCCTGCATAGAGTGTACAGGCTGAGTTTAATAAAGTCAAGAGATTTTAAGGAGAATTATCGTTGAGTTTATCATCCTCTTCAAATTGGGTAATATTGCGCATACAAATGAGCTTTGCATGAACTACACTCGTTTACAGAAGGTAGGCGATGTAACCTGTTTCCGTATGGAATACCACGGGTATTCAAAGATTTGCCTGAAGGTGGGGATCCAATTCCACAGGAGCATTAAGACATTAGAAAGAGGATATCATGCATATTCGCAGAGAAGGATTATCGACGTCGCGCGCGTTTTCTAGAAATTTGTGTTTCAGCTTGATCGCACTGGCACTTGCAGTACTACTGGTCGCCTGTGGAGGTAGTACCGGCTCAACTTCTACGACAACGCCTACAGCGACGTCCTCCGGTAGCGCAAACAGCGTGACCATCACCACCGACAGCAGCGGCAGCTTCGCCTTTAGCCCCGCGACGCTCACTATCAAAGTCGGCACGACTGTGACCTGGACGAACACAACCAGTACGCAGCACACCGTCACCAGCGATGATGGCAAGACCTTCGATTCCGGCATCGCCAAGCCCATCTCGGCCTCAGGAGGGACATACAGTTTTACCTTCAACACGCCTGGTACGTTTAGCTACCACTGCGAGATACATCCCTTCATGAAGGCCACAATTATCGTACAATGATGGGGCAATGAACCAGGACGACCCTCGCGGTCGCTCTGCAAGACTTACCGCCGATAGTTCCCGGCCTGTGTCAAGAAGATTCTCAACAAGCCGCGCACAACCACCGTGATGATGCTCACCTCCAACAGGAACATGACGATCCATATCCAGGTCTCCGGCTTCTGAAGCACGTTCGCAGCGGCCTTTGGATCCAGCGAGTGCAGGAAGAGTGGAGTGAGAATGATGAGCGGGAAGGCCAGCAGCACGACGCATGCAACTAGTCACGAAACCCGGAACGAGGATACGCCAGAGGCCGGAATCGCGCAGATTCTCGGTCTTTGCCGTTCCATACGCCTGCCGCGATTTGGTAGGAACCGTCGCCGTTGATACTATTGTTTCCTGGCGCGGTGTGGTATCATCCATGTTGTTCTCCTAAGATGAGGATGTTGTGCCTTCAGTATATCACAAGACAGCATGATAAAGGAGCCTGGGGCAGGTGACTAAGATAAGGTCGGGGCCAGTCGCAATGAGAGAATGCCATGCCGGATAACATGCTCGCCCGCGCTGTTCACAGGCTTTCGCCTCTCCTGGATGCGCTCTACCCACCACACTGCGCGGGCTGCCAGCAAAGCGGCCACGTGCTGTGCTCTGCCTGCGCTGCGAAGATGACACTATTCACTTTGCCGGTCTGCGCGGGCTGCGGCCTCCCGCTCGCTCAAGCGGGTGTCTGTGGCTCGTGCAGGGCTAATACTCCACGCATCAGCGCGCTGCGAGCGGCCAGTCCCTACCAGGAACCACTGCGCGCCTGCATCCATGCCCTGAAATATAATGGCAACATCCGATTAGCGGAGCCGCTTGGCCTGCTGCTGGCCCAGGCATATCGTCACTTCGGCATCGCCACAGACGCGCTGCTGCCCGTTCCTTTGCACAGCGAGCGGCTCACGCAGCGCGGCTACAACCACGCGGCACTACTCGCCGAGGTCTGCGCTCGCCACCTGGGCGTACCACTTTACAAAGATATGCTCGTCAGGCATCGCGCCACCCGTTCGCAGGTCGGGCTGGGTCCATCTGAGCGGAGACGGAACGTGCAGGATGCATTCCTTTGCTCCCCGTCCTTCGCGCGTGGTCAATTGCGCGGTCGCACGTTGGTGATAATCGACGATGTTTGCACCTCCGGCGCAACCCTGGAAGCCTGTGCTGCGCCTCTCTTCGCCGCGGGAGCGCAGGCTGTCTGGGGGTTGACGCTCGCTCGACCCTCGACGTTGTAGCCGCTGGTAATTTGTCAACACAAACCATCCGAAAATGTGTGAAAATATGCTATAATACGCACCGAATGATAGATATATAGAGAGGACCTCTCATGGCGAGTAGCGGAAAATGGATTCGCAATAGCTTCATCTGGCTGATTCTGGCACTGGTTGTCGTCGTCATTATCGTGCTCTTTTTTCACTCCTCCCCCAACACGACGACCGTCGATGTTTCGACTTTGCTCAACGACCTGCAATCGGATATCGCACATAACCCTAACCAGGTTGATACACTCTCTGTCGGCTCAGCCACCCTGACACTGACACGCGGACAAAGCGCCAATCAAGAGGTGGCCAATATCAACAGTTCCTTCGATATCACCCAGGTCTTGAAGGACAACAACATTGATTATACGAATAATAAACAACTGATACTGAATTACGAAGCACCCAGCTCGCTCGGTGCCTGGCTGAACATCCTGGCAGGTCTGCTGCCGTTCCTCTTCATCGGCGGCCTGCTCATCTTCATGATGCGCCAGGCCCAGGGCAGCAACAACCAGGCGCTGTCGTTCGGCAAGAGTCGCGCGCGTATGTTCATGGGCAACAAGTCTACCGTGACTTTCGCGGATGTAGCAGGCGTCGAGGAAGCCAAGCAAGAATTGCAGGAGATCGTCGAATTCCTCAAATATCCCGACAAATTCGCCGCGTTGGGCGCGCGTATTCCAAAGGGATTGCTGCTGGTCGGCCCTCCCGGAACGGGTAAGACGCTCATTTCGCGCGCCGTGGCAGGTGAGGCCGGCGTGCCGTTCTTCAGCATCAGCGGCTCGGAGTTCGTCGAGATGTTCGTAGGCGTGGGAGCCAGCCGCGTGCGAGACCTGTTCGACCAGGCCAAACGCAATAGTCCCTGTATCGTCTTCGTGGACGAGATCGATGCCGTAGGCCGGCAGCGCGGCGCGGGTCTGGGCGGATCCCACGACGAACGCGAGCAGACGCTTAATCAGATACTCGTCGAAATGGACGGCTTCGACACCAACACCAACGTGATCGTCATCGCGGCGACGAACCGCCCCGACGTGCTCGATCCCGCACTGCTGCGACCCGGTCGCTTCGACCGGCAGGTGGTGCTCGACCGCCCGGACATTCGCGGCAGGGTCGCTATCCTTCAGGTTCACGCCAAGGGCAAGCCGTTGGATACGAAGATCATCCTTGAGACGCTGGCGAAACAGACCCCTGGCTTCTCCGGCGCGGACCTTGCCAACCTGCTGAACGAGGCGGCAATTCTGGCGGCGAGGCGCAACCTGCGCAAGATCGGCATGAGCGAACTGGAGGAGGCCATCGACCGCGTTGTGGCCGGCCCAGCGCGCAAGAGCCGCATCATCAGTGAGCGCGAAAGGGCCATTACAGCCTATCACGAAGTGGGCCATGCTCTTGTGGCGCGCATGTTGCCCAATACCGATCCGGTGCATAAGGTCTCCATCGTGGCGCGCGGGCAGGCAGGCGGGTTCACCATGCTCCTGCCGACGGAGGATCGCTACCTGTGGAGCAAGCCGCAGTTCGAAGACATGCTGGCCTACGCGCTAGGCGGCCACGTGGCCGAGTTGATTATCTTCGGTGAGGTCACAACCGGGGCTTCCAACGATATCGAGCGCGTCACAAAGATCGCCCGTTCGATGGTGACGGAATACGGTATGAGTGAACGCATCGGGCCAATGGCGCTGGGCCACAAGGACGAACTGGTCTTCCTGGGGCGCGACTTCGGCGAGCAGCGCAACTACAGCGAGCAGACCGCCCGCGAGATCGACGAAGAGATTCGCCGCATCATCCAGGAAGCCTTCGACAAAGCCTACAACGTGTTGCTCCAGAGCAAGACGCGCCTGATTATGATGAGCGAACGCCTCATCAAAGAGGAGACACTGGAAGGTACGCTCTTCGAGTCGTTGTTCAACCAGCCCATCGATAATGGGCAGTACGAATCGCCCTCTATCCTGGCCGGGATGCCGCACCTCAAGCCCTCGGCCAATGGTAGTAACGGTGATAGCAGGGACAACGACGAGTATGGTGAATACGGAGATTATGGCGAGCAGCGCCTTTTGCCGGAACCAAATACACCTGGCTCGTCCTACACGTTGCCTCCCCAGTTGCAACCACCCTATACCAATTTCGACACGAACACTTGAGATGCTATGGCACTACTACCAACGCTGTTCGATGCGAACAGTATCTTTCAAGGACCCTATGCAGCCCGCATTCAGGAGTTTACCAGGGCCGGGCGCAACGCGGCCTTCACGCCAGCGCAGCAGGACCGCGAGCGCATCGCGCTGGTTCTGGTGGATTACCAGCACGATTTTGTCGACCCGAGCGGCACGCTCTACGTGCCTGGAGCGCGGGAAGACGTAGCGCGCCTCCTTCACTGGTTCTATACCAACGCGCACAAGATCACCACGGTCTATGCCTCGCTGGATACACATATCCCCTATCAGATATTCTACAGCTCATGGTGGGTCAACCCTGATACAAGCGAGCTTGCACAGCCCTTCACCGTCATCACGAGCGAGGACGCGGACAACCGCGTGTGGGTACCGCTCAGCGAACCGGAGTGGTCGATTCAGTATGTTCATCGACTGCGAGAGCAAGCCAGGAAGGACCTGATGATCTGGCCGTATCACACGATGGAGGGAACGCTGGGACACATGCTGGTCGCGCCGCTCAGCGAGGCCATCGCCTGGCACAGCGCGGCACGCGCTGCTCAGCCCATCTATATCGAGAAGGGACGCACTCCGCGCACCGAGTTCTACGGCATCTTCGGCGCGGAAGTTCCCGACCCGCAGGCGCCAGGTAGCAGCTTGAACACCACCCTCATCGACGAGTTGATGCAGCACGACCGCATCTACATCGCGGGCGAGGCCAAATCGCACTGCGTGCTGGAGACCGAGCGACAGCTCGTCACCTATCTCGCCGACCAACCTGACAAGCTACAAAAGCTCTATCACCTCAAAGACTGCACCAGTTCTGTGCAGCACCCCACCATCGACTTCGACGCCCTGGCCGAAACTGAACTGGCAAAAATGCAGCAGTTGGGCGTTCATATCGTAACGAGCGAAGATAGTGTTGAGTAGGCAAGCATGAATGAGCGGCATTTTGGACGCGATTCATCGCGTCCATACAAACATTGTATCCATTCACATCAAGGAGGCCAATACGATGTCCAGCAAACGAGTATCCCTACCACGCCTACTACTCATCGACTGCGCCATCTTTTTGCTGGCAGCCTGTTCGCCACAAACTCATTTAACGCCCCTTACCCCGACAGCACAGCTTACGAAAACGGTCCCTGTTTCGACTCAGCCTACGCCTCCCACGCCTCCTGCACCAACCGTATTGTACCGGGCGGATTGGTCGCATGGCTTTGCGGGTTGGCGCGGCTCTTCTGGATGGAGTATTGTGCAAGGGCAGCTCCTGGCGAATACTCCCCTGGAAACCACGATCACCGTCCCCTATCAACCGGCAGTTCCCAACTATGCCATTGAAGTTGATGTCCAGCTGGTAAAGGTATTGAAGACCCAGGATAATCAATTCTATATTGCGGCCAGCAAACAACCTCAAAAAGATGGATACAAGGCCGGTTACAATAGCCTGTCAGCGCCTCCGGCATCGGAAAATCCAGATCCCAGTCATTTTTATGCCGGCTTTAGTAGCATCTATGTCTACTCGCCAGATCCCAACGTCAATAGCATAGGTAATTGGGACTTTGTTCCCGGATTCATCTCACGAACCTATCGCGTGGTGGTCATAGGAAACAAAGTGAGTTTATATATTGATGATACACTTGTCGGTAACGCTACCACTACAGACCCCGCTCTTTCCAGCGGGCCTCTGAGCTTGGAGGTCGCAGGTTTAGCCATGCGTTTTAGCAATTTTCGCATCATGACGGTATAAGTCCAAGCTCAACAAAAAAGCCCAGGCATGCCTGGGCTTTTTTGTTGAGCTGTTATTCCCTTTACGCCACCGTCACAGCCACGTCGACGCCTTCGACCGCGACTGCATCGTCGCGCATTACCAGGTGCGCTTCCTGGCCGGGTTTGATCTCGCCGGTCAGCAGAGCATCGGCCAGCGCGTCATCGACGTAGGTCTGGATGGTGCGGCGCAATGGACGCGCACCGTACTCCTCGTCAAAGCCTTCGCGCAATAGCAGATCGCGTACTTCATCGCTGATAACCAGCTCAATGTTGTGCTCGCTCAGGCGCGAGCGCACCTGCGACAGCAGTAGATCAACGATCTGGTCGAGATCCTGGCGGCTCAACGAGTGGAAGACTACGATCTGGTCGATACGGTTGATGAACTCCGGGCGGAAGATGCGCTTCAGACCATCCATGGCCTTCGAACGCATCGCCTCGTGCTGCTCGTCGCGCACTCCGCTCTCGTCGCTCTTGACAGGCAAGAAGCCGATGCGCACCGCGCGCTTGAGGTCCGCGCTGCCCGCGTTGCTGGTCATAATCACGACGGTATTCTTGAAGTCTACCGTGCGACCCTGGCCATCGGTCAGGCGACCATCGTCCATAATCTGCAACAGGGCATTGAAGACCTCTGGATGCGCCTTCTCTACCTCGTCCAGCAGGATCACGCTGTACGGGCGGCGGCGAACTTGCTCGGTCAACTGCCCGCCCTCGTCATACCCAACGTAACCCGGAGGGCTACCGAAGAGACGCGACACCGTGTGCGGCTCCATGTACTCCGACATGTCGAGGCGAATCAGGTGCTCCTCGCCGCCGAAGAGTTCAGCCGCCAGCGCCTTGGCCAGTTCCGTCTTGCCGACACCGGTCGGGCCGAGGAAGAGGAACGAGCCGATCGGGCGTTTTGGGTCCTTCAGACCGGCGCGCGAGCGGCGAATGGCACGCGCCACCGCGCTAATGGCCTCGTTCTGTCCGATGACGCGCTTGCGCAGGTCATCCTCCAGGTTGAGCAGGTTCTGGCGCTCGCTCTCGATCATCTGGCTCACAGGCACGCCCGTCCATGTCTCCACCACCTGCGCGATCAGCTCAGGCGTGACCAGCAGCGTCACCGTGTTGCCGGACTCGGCACGCGCCTTGTCCAGCTTACCCTGCGTCAGCAGCTCCTGCTGGCGCAGTTTGGCGGCTCGTTCGTAGTCTTCGGAATTGGCGGCGGCCTCTTTTTGCGACTGGATAGCGGCCAGTTCCTTCTCCAGGTCGGAGATGGTGGTCGGGCTGATAACACCCTTCTCGGTGGCTTCGAGGCGCAGGGTTGACCCGGCTTCGTCCATCACATCAATGGCCTTGTCAGGCAAGAAGCGGTCGTTAATGTAACGGTCGGACAGCTTGACGGCGGCTTCAATCGCCTCGTCGGTGATGCCGACGCCGTGATGCTGCTCGTAGTTGGCACGCACGATCTTGAGCATCTCAATCGCCTCTTCCTCCGATGGCTCATCGACCATCACAGGCTGGAAGCGACGCTCCAACGCGGCATCCTTCTCGATATGCTTGCGGTACTCGTCCAGCGTAGTCGCGCCGATGCAGCGCAGTTCACCGCGCGCCAGGGCAGGCTTCAGCATGTCGGCAGCGCCAACAGCGCCTTCAGCAGCGCCCGCGCCTACGACGGTATGCAGCTCGTCGATGAAGACGATTACCTCTTCGGACTGCCGCAGCTCCTCAAGAATGGACTTGATGCGCTGCTCGAACTGCCCGCGGAACATCGCGCCGGCCACCATGCCACCGATGTTCAGCGAGACGATGCGCTTGTTGCGCAGGTTGACCGGTACGTCGCCTTCTACGATGCGGCGCGCCAGACCTTCGACGATGGCAGTCTTGCCTACGCCCGGCTCACCGATCAACACCGGATTGTTCTTTTGACGCCGACCAAGCACCGTAATCAGGCGCTTGAGTTCGCGCGCCCGCCCGGCTGCCGGATCGAGCTTGCCCGCCGCGGCCTCGCCGGTCAGATCACGCCCATACTGGTCGAGCGTGGGGGTCTTACTATGTTTAGCCTGTTGCTCAGCGGTCGCGGTATTCCTGCTTCCGTTGGCGAAGGCGGAATTGCCACCATTGCCTGCATTTCCTGCATTCCCGGCAAAACCAAACGGAGCACCACCAGGCATACCGGTACCATCTAACTCGCCCATCTGCTCCATCGCGGCGTTCATCAGTTCGTCAACGCACGACTTGCAGAGGTAATGCTGCTCGCGCTTTCCGTTGAGGCCGATCTGGTCGAGACGAACACTGGCGGGATTTTTTTCACAGCGTTCACACTTCATGAAATTGTATGCTCCTCACTATTTGAAGATCGATACGGAACTCTTACTCCTACCATCGGTTACGAGGCCAATCCGCTCTAGAGCGGACTTGACACGTTTCGAAGGGTAAAAGTGGCGGATGACATTTGCCTGTTAGCAGTCTTGCCATCTGATTGCTAAGAGTATAGCATAGAACCATCGGGATGTCTAGCACTCAATTCTCTTGATTGCTAATCAATGTTGATAACACCTTGTCTCCGGTGCCTATTCCCATTTGGGGAAGAATTTTCATCCAATAAAAGTCGATCTGTTAATCTCTCATGCCCTTCTCGTTATATGGGTAGCAGAGTTGATGATATATGCACTATGGCCTGGATGCATAGATCAAAAGCAGTGTAACAAACGTCATTTTCAGTGAAAGCAAGTGAGGTACGACAATGTACAATAACGGTACAGGTGTAGCTGCAATCAGCGCGGGGTTTATCATCTTCAGCCTGGTTGTTGGCCTGGGAAGCTTCATTCTCGCCATCATCATCTATTGGAGGATCGTTTCAAAAGCCGGATACAACGGCGCAATGAGCCTGCTCTTACTCATCCCCATCGTGAATCTGATCATGATCATTGTATTTGCCTTTAGCGAATGGCCCATCCAGAAGGAACTCAACCAGCTCCGCGCCATGGCGGGCAGAGGAAGCGGCAGCGGTTTTCCACCGCAATATCCGCCAGCAGGTCAGCCACAATACGGGCAACCTCAGCCACCGCAATATGGACAGCCGCCACAGTACGGACAGCCTCAGCCGCCACAATACCCGCAACCGCCGCAGTATCCCCATCAGTAACACCCGGTAAAATGTAGGGGCAACCGCATAGGTCCTTTCTTTGAATGTCATTCTGAGCGAAGCGAAGAATCCGTATCCAGCCCGCGAGAGATTCTTCGCTTCGCTCAGAATGACATGTCTGGTGGTTGTCGTTAAAAAACCTCATCGCGCCTTTACAGATGTATGCTGGCATTCTATTGTTCATCTATAAAAATCGCATCCCTTCAAGTTGATGTGGTATAGTCAAGAAGAAGCATTGTGACTCTACCAACGGAGGAGTGCGCACATCATGGATTTTGCCTACACCGAAAAAGTCAACGAGTTGCGCGAGCGCGTCAGCGCCTTCATGGCTCGCTATATTTACCCCAACCTGCGAACCTACGACGAGCAAATTGCCGCGTCCGGTAATCCGCATCACCATGCCGAAATCCTGGATGAACTAAAAGTCATCGCCAAAAAGGAAGGACTGTGGAACCTCTTCCTGCCCGACGAAGAGTACGGCGCGGGCCTGACCAACCTGGAATACGCGCCGCTGGCCGAGATCATGGGGCG
This sequence comes from uncultured Chloroflexia bacterium, assembly GCA_963731975.1. GTDB lineage: Bacteria > Chloroflexota > Ktedonobacteria > Ktedonobacterales > Ktedonobacteraceae > CAVSXS01. The sequence goes on from CAVSXS010000001.1 coordinate 2,604,470, forward strand.
CGTAAGCTGGTCATCGGAGGTCTTCAACTGCGCCGCGCCCGACACGGGCAATATGGAAATCCTGGCGCAGTTTGGCACAGCGGAGCAGAAGCGGCAATGGCTGATGCCCTTGCTTAACGGCGAGATTCGCTCGGCCTTCGCCATGACGGAACCGGATGTCGCCAGTTCGGACGCCACCAACATCCAGTTGACCATCCGGCGCGAGGGAGATGAATACGTCCTCAATGGCCGCAAATGGTGGATTTCAGGCGCGGCGCGACCTCGCTGCGCCATCTTCATCGTGATGGGCAAGACCGCGCCCGACTCGCCTGATACGCACCACCAGCAAAGCATGGTGCTTGTCCCCAGGGATACACCGGGTGTTACCATCGTGCGCAACCTGAAGGTGATGGGCTATGTTGATAACGAAAGCCACTGCGAGATGCGCTTCGACAACGTGCGCGTTCCCGTCAGCAACCTGTTGGGCAAGGAGGGTGGCGGCTTCGCCATCGCCCAGGCGCGCCTGGGGCCCGGGCGCATCCACCACTGCATGAGGGCTATCGGCGGGGCGCAGTACGCTCTGGAGCTGATGTGCAAGCGGGCAGCGGAGCGCGTGGCTTTCGGCAAGCCGCTGGTCGAGCAGGGCGTCATCCAGGACTGGATCGCGCAATCCGAGTTGGAGATCGAGCAAGCGCGCTTGCTAACGCTCAAAACCGCCTGGATGATCGACACAATGGACAAGAAAACGGCGCAAAAAGAGATTGCCATGATTAAGATCGTCGCGCCCGAAGTCTTCACCAACGTCGTCAGCCGCGCCATGCAGGTCTTCGGCGCGGCAGGCTTGAGCGAGGACTTCCCGCTGGCCTCCATGTGGGCGCACGGTCGCACGCTGCATATCGCCGATGGACCCGACGAGGTACACAAACGCGCCCTCGCCCGCCACGTCATCCGACAACTGGCAAGGTGATTGAGTAGAACAGGAAATCATAACTGCATGCAAGACCCATTTTTGGTCCACCGCGAAAACGCGGCGGAACTTTTTATTGTGCGTCACGCCGACGCCATACCGGAGGCAGACGAAATCATCCCCAGCGGCATCTATGATGATCTGCCGCTCAGCCGCGTTGGACGCGAGCAGGCCCGCGCGCTGGCTGAACGACTCGGAGCGTTATCATTCGACGCCATTTACAGCAGCCCCTTGCAGCGATGCAGGCAAACAGCCGCGCCCCTCGTCGAGCGGCTGGGACTCACGCCCATCATCGTCGACGAGTTGAAAGAAATCAGGATCGGCAACTTCCGCACCCTGCCCGACGACAAGAACGACCTGGCTTCGCTCTCACAAGCCCTGCACGACCGGCACGTGGATATCGTGCGCATGGTGGGCGAAAGTGGCCATTGGGACGCCATTCCCAACAGCGAGCCATCAGCAGCGTTCCGCGCGCGTGTCGTCGAGGCGTGCGACGCTATCGCCAGCAAACATATCGGGCAGCGCGTACTGGTCTTCGCGCATGGCGGCGTCGTGAACGCCTACGCAGCCGAGGCGTTGGGGTTAGAGCGCGATTTCTTCTATCCTGCCGCCAATACCTCTATCACCGTGATCCGTGTGAATGGGACGCATCGCGTTGTCTTCATACTGAACGATTTCAGTCACGCAGCAGGCATTCGTAGGACAGATGTCTAGCGCTGGCCTGTGAAGAGGCCGTAAAAGAGCAATATCGTTGCGGCTGCGATGACCAGGAAGGCGATAACAAGCCCAATGTTCGTAAAGGAGCCTAGCCGACGGTTGGACATGATACGGCGGTTATTGCCGATCAGGAAGACAAACACAATCATTACCGGTGAGAGAATGCCGGACAGTACGTTCGCCCAGAAGATCAACTGGATCGGGTCGATGCGCAGAAGCGCCACCACCAGGCTGACGACCAGCGCGGCAGACAAAATGAGATAGAAGCCTTCGTTTTGCCACGGCTTCTTTGAAAGCCCTCCAGGCCAGCCAATCGTTCCCGCCACCGCGTAAGACGTGCTGGCAAGCAGGATCGGGATGGCAATCACGCCGGCGCCGATCAGCCCTATCGCAAAGAGATAGGTGGCCAACGGCCCCAGGAGCGGTGACAAGGCTCGGGCCGCATCAGCCGCCGTGGTGATCTGCCCGTGATGCGTGAAAATGGTAGCGGCGGTGCAGATAATAATGAAGTAGGCTACCAGGTTGCCACTGACCACGCCGACGCCGATATCGAGGGCAGCCATATGCAGTTTGTTGCGCGTCGAACCTGTACGCTTCTGTTCCTTCTCGCCTTGCACCTGCCAGAACATGGTATATGGCGAGATGGTTGCCCCCAGCAAGGCAACCGCGCTGCTAATGCTGGCAAAGGTGAGGTTGATCTGCGGCACAAAGGTATGGAAGAGTACCTGTCCCCAGTTGGCTCCTGAAAAAATGGCGGTGATGATATAGGCGACAAAGGCCAGGCTCAAGATTATAAAGACCTTTTTGATGCCCTCGAAGCTGCGGTAGACGGTGAGATACCAGAGAAGCCCGGCGACAGGAACGATAAACCAGAGATACGAGATGCCTGTCATCAACTGCAATCCACTGCCGATCGCTACGAGATCAGCCGCGATGAGCGCCATATTTGCGATGATGAGTACCAACGAGGCCAGCACAGCCACCCAGCGACCATAATGCTCGCGCAATATTTCCGCCATGCCTCGCTGGGTGATGCGCCCGATTCTGGCGCAGGCATATTGCACCGCCTGGTACAGCGGCGTGGAGAGCAGCATGAGCCAGAGATGCCCATATCCGACCGATGCTCCGTCCACCGAATACGCGCCCACAGCAGAAGAGTCATTTCCGGCCATACCGGTTAGAAAACCGGGGCCGATAATGCTCAAAATCTGCTTCAGTTTGCCCGGTTTACCTGGTTTACCTGGTTTGTCCGGTGAAGATGCTTCCTCGCGCGCTTCAGGTGATGCGTCGTCCTCATGGCTATCAGGCAGGCTCTCCAGTTCGCGCATGCCCTCTGCCGTAGGAACTTTACGCTCGGTCTGGTCGAGCAAGCCATCGTCCTCAGTTGAGAGGTCTTCAACCTGACTACCCGCCTTCAGCGTCTTCATTTCTTCAGCGCTGACTTCGACCATCACTTTACCAGCATCGTCATTGCTTGTTTTCGCGTCCTCCACCGTCTGGACACGATCAACAGGAATCTCTAGCTTTTTCCGAAAGACAACGCCCTTTTGCACAACTACTTTCGTCGGCTTGCCCTGCGCATCCTCGACGACGTCAGCAATAGTGGGTTTGCTGACGTCCTTTTTCCCCAGATCACCACCTGTCGCTTCAACCTCCATACCAGGTTGAACCTTCTCAGCCTCCGATTTTCGTCCCTGTGGCACGTGTCTCCTCACTTCTCTGTCCATCTCGCTTTGAAATTTGCCAACCAAGATCGGTAATATGTCATTCTGAGCAAAGCGAAGAATCGGATGCGCCCACGACTCCGAGATTCTTCGCTTCGCTCAGAATGACATGGCCGATCTTGAATGGCAAAAATCATTATGAGCGTGTTAGTTTCTAGCCGCGATTCTGGAAACGCTCCTGCCAGAAAGCTACCAGCCGGTTGCGCGCCTCAGAACCAGGCCACGGCGTGAACAACAATGCCGCGACCAACCCGCTCACCAGGCCAAAGCGGAAGAAGAACTTTTTCCGTTTCTGCTTTCGAGCCGCCTTCGCGCGCTTCGCCTGGAAGGAATCAGCCGCATCCTGGACATTCTTCATTTTCTTCAGCGCCTGCTTCCTTGCCTGTTTCTGCGCCTGCTTCAGGCTCTTGTTCGCGCTCTTTGCCCCTTTATTCAGAACATCCTGCGCCGTACTCAAGCCGGCTTGCAGGGTATCCTGCGTGGCAGAAAGGCCCGCTTGCGCCTTGTCCTGAAGCATACCCTGCATCTTCCCCAGGTTCTTCTGCGTCTTCTTCATGCGCTTCTGTGCCTGTTTCGCGTTCTTCGCCAGCATCTTTGACGCGACTCCCGCGCCCAGAGCCAGCGCATCCTGGGTTTTTGAAATGGTCGGCTGGATCGAGTCTGAAAGCTGAGACAGGTTTTTCTTCGCCTGTTTCTGCGCCTTCATTGCCTGCTTCTGCGCTTGTTTTTGAGCCTGCTTCAAGTTCTTCGCAGAGCTTTTCTGCAAGCCTTTCAAGGTGTCCTGACCACTACTCAACCCGGCGAGCAGTACATCCTGGGTTTTCGACAGGCCAGACTGCACTCTATCCTGAACAACCGTCGCGGTTGCTCTAGCCGCCTGCTTTGCGCTTTCAACAGAGTAGGAGCCGTTGTTCGCGTTATCGGTATATCGTGTCATACAATGCCTCACTTTCTTTCAATAGAGTATCCTCATCATTATCACACGAACGATACGCGCACATAGTTTCACGAGGGGAAAGGCGCATCAATGCGTCTGCACGCGCTTGGCGTTGGGGTTGAAGGTAATCAGTTCCGCCGGGACGATGCGCGTGTCCTGGCGACCAAGCGATTTGCGAGTCGAGATGGTCGGGCGCGTGAGGCGCTTCCTGCGCAGGCTATTGCGGTAGGCGGCGTGGAGAATATACTCGGCGACGCTGGCGACCTTACGCGGCACGCCATAGAAGCTGGGGAAGTCGTTGATATCGACCAGCACCAGGCCCTCCGGCGTCTCCAGAACATCCACGCCGTAGAGGTCCAGCCCGAAAACCCGGCCCACGCGCTGCGCCAGTTTAAGCATCTCGCGATCAACGGGTACCTCTTTTTCCTGCACCGTGCCGTGCAGGGGCGAGCTTTTTACAATGGCATGAACCTCCTGACCAGTGACATACAGCTTGATATCGAAGCCCGTGTTCTCTACGTAGTGCATCGCCAGGTAGTAGCTGGTCTCGTCCAGCGCCAGGCGTGCCATCTCGTCGGGAGTGCGCACCAGGTGAATGTCCTGGAGCGAGGTACCATTGCTCGGCTTGACCACCACCGGGTAGAGGTCGTGCGGCACTTTCGTCAGCGCGCGATAATGGCCGACGAAGTAGGTCGTTGGGACGGGCAGACCGGCAGCCTGTGCGAAGGCGACCGAGACAGCCTTGTCGCGCACCAGGCGTATAGCACGCGAATTGTTGATGGTGGGGATACCAACCGCCTCCGCCGCCTCCAGGATGGTCAGTCCAGGCCCATCCGAGACGGTCTTTAGCACATAGGCATCGTAGTCGGATAGCGAGAGGTCAGTCAGGCTCGTGACGGCGGCGTAAGGCTGCAAGACATCGATTTGATGCCCCCACTGCTGGAGCTGATCGGCCACCACCATCGGCATCGGCTTCCCAACGTATTTCTCTTCCATGATAAAGCAAAAGCGCATCGAACACACCTCCTCCAGGAACGGGATATTTGGTGAGCATAGTATACTCTGAATCGACCTGGAAGAATAGGTGATAGCTCACAAAATATGATATAATGAAGCACATGAAAACGCCGCTTCACATCCATATACGCCGCGCCACTGCAGAACGCTACCTCCTCGCAGCCGGGTAGCGAAGTCTCTCCGCGCCACAGCAGTCGCTGGTTCTCGACATCGATATAGAGAAAATAACCAGCAGACGCACGAAATATGAACCTGTTTCATCCGCTCTCGCGTGCCTGAGAATATGGTACGATACTACCAGGAAAATCACGATCAATCTTATACAATGGCTTGCACGGCGGATGGGGTAGGTGAAGAAGATATAGGGGGAACCCACAATTATGGATTTAATGGACACACTTGCCAGCCTTGCGCAGCGATACGACGAACTGAACACGCTCATGGCACAGCCCGAAGTGCTTGACGATATCTCGCTGTTACAGAGCTATGGCCGCGAGCACGCCGAACTCGAAGAGGTCGTCTCGAAGTATAACGAACTGAAAGAGAATAACCGGCAGCTTGCCGATGCGCAGGAACTTTATGACTCCAGCGACGACCCGGAGATGCGCGACCTGGCCTACGATGAGGTTCAGCACCTGAAGGAGCGTCGCGAACAGCTGCTCGAAGAGGTCAGGATTACCTTGCTGCCCAAGGACATCATGGACGATAAAAACGCCATCGTCACCATCCAGGGCGGCGCAGGCGGTGATGAAGCGGCCCTCTTCGCCGGGGAGCTCTTCCGCATGTATACGCGCTACGCAGAGAACAAACACTGGAAGATCGAGATTCTGGACATCAACGAAACCGGGCAGGGCGGCATCAAGGATATCACCTTTATTGTAAAGGGCAGGGGCGCGTATAGCCGTATGAAGTACGAGGGCGGCACGCACCGCGTGCAGCGCGTTCCCGTCACGGAGGCCAACGGTCGCATCCACACCTCTACGGCGAAGGTGATCGTGCTGCCAGAGGCCGACGACGATATCAACATCGAGATCAAAGACAACGATATTCGCATTGATGTCTACCGCTCCACCGGACATGGCGGGCAGAGCGTGAACACCACCGACTCCGCTGTGCGCATCACACACCTGCCATCCGGGCTGGTCGTAACCATCCAGGACGAGAAATCGCAGTTGAAGAACAAGGCGAAAGCGTTGGCCGTCCTCAAGTCACGCCTGTGGGATATCGAGGAGGCGCGCAGGCAGGAAGAGTTGAGCAAGACGCGCCATTCGCAGGTGCAGACGGGCGACCGCAGCGAGAAGATTCGCACCTACAACTTCCCACAGGACCGCGTGACCGATCACCGCATCGGCTATACGCGCCACAACCTGCCGGGTGTCCTCAATGGCGAGTTGGATGAGTTCATCGATAACCTGATCACTGTCGATCAGGCCGACAAGTTGCAACACCTGTTTGAAACAGAAGCAAGTATGCGCTGAGTACCCGTTACCAGAGAGCGGCTTGAAGTGACGCGATTGCACAGCACATCTTGCATTTGTTGAAAGGAAAGAACGCTATGACACAACTGGTGATGGGAACGAGCAGCATCCAGGAAAGCTCGCTGCTTGAAATCAACCCGACCTATCGCTTGCTGCTCGGCCCCGGTCCGTGCAATGTTGACCCGCGCGTGCTGCGCATCGCTTCCGCGCCCCAGCTTGGGCATATCGATCCCGAATTTTTCGCCATGCTCGAAGAGACGGCTCTGTTGCTCAGGCATGTCTTCCAGACCGACAATGAGATGACCCTGTGCGTCTCCGGCTCCGGCTTTTCGGGAGCCGAGGCCGTGCTGTCGAACCTGCTGGAAGAGGGCGACACGCTGATCGCCGGCAGCCTGGGCTTCTTCAGCGGGCAGATTGTCGAGATTTCCGAGCGAGCGGGCGCGCAAGTGGTCAACCTGGAGACCGAACTGGGCAAGCCACTCGAACCTGAGCAGCTCGAAGCCGCATTTCAGGCGCACCCGAACGCGAAGGTCTTCGCCACGGCCATCGCGGAAACCTCGACCGGCCTGTGGCAGCCCCTTGAGGAGTTGGAGCGCATCACCCACGCCCACGGCGCGCTTTTTGTCGTCGACGCCGTCTGCGGGTTGGGTGGCATCCCGATGAACGTCGATGCCATGCGGATCGATGCTTGCTATGCAGGCAGCCAGAAGAGCCTCGGCGCGCTGCCAGGGCTTGCTCCCGTTACTCTGAACGCACGAGCCGTCGCCGTCATCGAGAGCCGCAAGAAGCAAGTGCAGACCTACTATTTGAACCTGCACAAGCTGCATCGCTACTGGAACGGCGACCATGCCTACCATCATACGGCGTGCAGCAACATTGTCTACACCATGCACGAGGCGCTGCGCATCACCCTGGAAGAGGGGTTGGAGGCGCGCTGGAAACGTCACGCGCTGCATGGCGAGGCGCTGCGCGCGGGCATCAAGGCATTAGGGCTGCACATCCTCACGCAGCCGGGCTACGAACTTCCCGTGCTGACCGCCGCGCTGCTGCACGCGGGCGTCGATGAGCTGGCTATCAGGAACGGCCTGCTGGAGGAATACCAGATCGAGGTCGGCGGCGGCTTCGGCGAGCTGAAGGGCCGCCTGATCCGCATCGGACTGATGGGCTACAACTCGTGCCGTAAGAACGTCGATACCGTCCTCTCCGCCCTGGAACACGTGCTGCCCCGCAGCGGTCTCCAACCGGAGTCAGGAGCCGCGCTCGCCGCTGCCGACGCCGTCTATATGGCTAAAAACCAATCGTAGGGGCCGGTTCACCGCGCAGCACCAGGTCTCGCGCCCATAAATGGGCTGGTGGGCGCGGTAAACCGGCCCCTGCGACTTAGGTCCGCATTAATTTGTCAATGTGCATAACCGGCCACAACGATTGGAAGGATACACAAGGATACACGATGACACTCGCGCAACCGCAATCGATTCGTACCATCTTCTTCGATGCCGGCTTTACCCTGCTGCGACCCTATCCATCCACCCCTGAAATCTGCCAGAATATCTGCCGACAGCTAGACCTGCATATCGATCTGGGTGCGCTGCAACAGCGCATGTACGAGGCCGACAACTTTTTCTTCGGGCAAACGCGCCAGAGACAGCACCTGTGGGCGAGCGAAAACTCCATCAACGAGTTCTGGATCGACTACTACATGAACTTCCTGCGTCCTTTCGTCGAGGAACACGATGAGCCGCGGCTCTACGAACTGGCGCGCCGCATCAACCTGGAATTTGACCAGCACACCAGTTGGCAGATTTTCCCGGATGTCATACCGACGCTCGAAGTGCTGCGCGAGCATCACTACACGATGGGGGTCATTTCCGACTGGGGCATCTCGCTTGGGCGCATCCTGCACCAGCATCACCTGAACCAGTACTTTGACTGTATGCTTGTCTCAGCCCTGACGCGCCACGCCAAGCCCTCGCCTTCGCTCTACGAGCTAGCGTTGCAGCGCGCCAACAGTATCGCCGACTACACCATCCATATCGGCGACTCCTACATACATGACGTACTGGGCGCGCGTTCCGTCGGCATCACACCCATTCTCATCGACCGCCCGCGCCGCCTCTCGCCGGGCAATGTCGATTGCATCCTGATTCACTCGCTGACCGAGGTTCTCGACTTGCTGGAATTGAGCTAGCCATTTCTTCATTGAAAAGCGCCAGATGTTTACGTTCTTCCCTTCTTTTGTTATACTACTCCTGAAGTCCACCAATGCATATGTAGCACATTGAAGTTGTTTAAGAACATACGCACCCACGTCACTGAGAGTGTTCTCGTTTAGGAATAAGGTGGCCGATGATTATTTCGGAGGAAGAACATACAACAACCACGCTGCCAGATGCGCTCGATGAGCCGCTGCGTTCAGAGCAGCGCATCCATGAGTTTTTGCCGCGAAGGCTTTCACGTGTCGATTTACTGGTCATCTTCATCGCCATCGTGCTCTTCATTCCGAATGCCTCGGTTGTGCAGGCCACAACGGGCGCGGGCGGCATCACCTATATATATTGGATCCTCGGCGCGCTGACATTTCTCGTCCCGGGCGCGCTCGCGTCCGCGCAGCTCTACCGCTGGATGCCCTCGGACGGATCTCTGTACGTCTGGACACATCGCGCTATGGGGCCGCTTTTCGGCTTCTTCGCCGGGTTCTGCTCCTGGTTCCCCGGTGTGCTGGTCCCACTGGCAACGGCTGATACGATCATTACGCTCATCCAGGGCATCGGCGTGCAGGTCGCCGGAAGCAACGCAAAATGGCTCATGAATCCCCAGGAAGGGGGACTGGTGGTCATCGGCGCGCTCATCCTGGCAGGCGCAGCCTCAACCCTCTCGCTGCGTCTGATTATGAAGGTGGCCAGGGGCATCATTTTACTCTATTGCATCAGCATCGCCCTGGTTGGATTGGCCGGCCTGGTCTGGCTGCTCACCAAACACGCGCCCGCGGCCCCGCTCACCACCACAGCACTCGGCAACGGCAGCCAGCACATCGCCCTCTTCGGCATCATTGTACTGGCGCTGCTCGGTATTGAAGTGCCGCTGAACATGGCGGCGGAAGAGCGCAAGCGGAACTCTGCCATGCTCTTCCTGCGCTGGGGATCGCTGATCGTGCTAGTCGCTTACCTGCTCGGCACCTTCGGCGTAATGGCCGTCGTCCCTCCCGCCAGCGCCAGCGAAGGATACTCGACATTGACCGCCGTAGCCATCGTCTTCGGCCCCGCCGCGGCAGTCATAGTGGGCATCATCTTTATCGCCTTCTTCTTTATCTGTACCGTTATCTATACGGTGGCCTTCGCGCGCATCCTTCTCGTCTCCGCCCTGGATCATCGCTTACCGCTCTCGCTGATAAAAGTCAACCGGCACGCGGCCCCCTACCGCGCCACGACCGTGCAGATTCTGATCGCTATCGCGCTGGCTGCCTACACCTATTTCCTAGGACCAGTACTTTACCAGATTTCCGCCGCCAACTTTTCGCAGCAAACCTATAATGTCGCGCAAGCCACCATCACCGTCATCTGGTGTATCTCGATGGTTTTCCTCTTTCTTGACCTGCCAATCGTGCTTTACCGCTCGCGCGCATTCCTGGCGCAGAAGCGTGAATTACTCGTAGCCTCGCCCTGGCTCCTCAACCTCGCCTGCGTCACCGGATTGCTGGCCTGTATGCTGGGCATCTGGACGACGCTCACGCAATCGTGGGATTCTGCTCTACTCTCCAACTCCGACTGGCTCAAATACGTCGGACTGTGCTCCCTGTTCTGCCTGGTGGTTGGCCTGGTGGGGTCAGCTTACCCACGTCTGCTGGGAAACCTGAAGGCGCAGACGGAGGCGGCGAGCGAGAATGCACGACTGTACCGCGACCTGACCGTTGCATATGAAAAACTCAGCCACCTCGACCAGCTCAAAGATGCCTTCTTGACAACGGCCAGCCACGAACTGCGCACGCCGCTGACGATCGTGCAGGGCTATCTCGAATTACTCGGCGAAATGGAGGACGTTGACCCTGAGACGCGCCAGCTTTTTATCACGAAGGCTCGCCGCGCCTGCGACGAACTCGTGCTGCTCCAGGCAAATATCATGGATGCCAGCCGCATCAAGCTCGATGCGGCCTCGCTGGTTCCCGCCGATTTGCCGCTTCAAGAGACGATTACAGGTGTCGTTGACCTGTTCGAGCCGCTGATCCTGCAACAGCAGCGCGTCATCGAAATCAGCATACCACCCGATCTTGTCGTGCAAGCCGATGAAACGCGCTTGAAACAAATCTTGCGCAACCTGATTGCCAACGCGCTGCGCTATTCACCTGAGAAAACGCCCTTGTGCATCACCGCGCAGCGCGTGCCAGACAAACAGAAGGTGAGCATCAGCGTGGTCGATCACGGCGGCGGTATTCCACTCGACAAACAGGAGGAGATTTTCGATAAATTCGTGCGTTTGGAACGCGATACGCATGGCCTGACGCGCGGCAGCGGCCTGGGACTCTATATTACGCGCCAGCTCGTCGAGGCCATGCACGGCAAAATCAGCGTCGAAAGCAGCGGCGTCGCCGGTGAAGGCTCAACCTTCACCTTCACGCTCCCCTTGAAGCAGAGGCCGACCAGGCCCCTCAAAGCTTCGCCTCTACCGCGGGATTGAAGCGGTAGAGGCGCGCAGGGCGATGCGTCCCCTCCATCTTCTTATCGCCGGTATCCTCCAGGATGCCGGTCGATAAAATCTTCTTGCGAAAATTGCGCTTGTCCAGCCTGCGATGCTGGATGATCTCGTAGACGCGCTGTAATTCGCGCAGCGTGAACTGCTCCGGCAGCAAGTTGAAGGCGATGGTCGTGTAATCAAGCTTGCCGCGCAGCCGGTCCAGCGTATACTGGAGAATCTTGTCGTGATCGAAGGCAAGCGGCGGCAGGGCATAGACGGAGAACCACCCCACATCAGCCGCGTCATCAGCCGCTTTGACCTGCAAGCGGTCCGAGTCGAGCAGGGCGAAATAGACCACGGTGACAACGCGCGTGCGCGGGTCGCGGCCTGGATCGCCGAAGGTGTAGAGCTGCTCCAGGTAGACATCCTGCACGCCAGTCTCTTCCTGCAATTCGCGCTTGGCCGCTTCCTCCAACGACTCGTCCATATTGATAAAGCCACCGGGAATGGCCCACATCCCCTCAAACGGCCAGGAGCGGCGCTTCACCAGCAGCACCTGCAAGTCGCGCTGGCGCAGGCTCATCATCACCACGTCCACCGTCACCGATGGCCGCTCATACTTGCTGGCGTCATACTGGTGTTCCCCGCGCTCACTGTGCTCTATGGCCTCCTCAATCTGCGTACCTTGCGCATTCCCATGACTCGCCCCTGCTGTACGTTCCTGCGTGTCCGATTCATCCATACGCTTACTGCTATCTCTTTCGCCAGATTTTTGCTTCTTAGAACTTCTCTCTAGCTACATGATAACACGCATAGTCTACGGATTCACACAGCCCCTACGTTTGGGAGATTGCTTCCCTCGAAGCCCGGTGGTTGTACCGCCGTGCCTGCCTATGCTATACTTTGCTTGCACTACAAACATCCGTTCCTGATGGGGGAGAGAGATCAGCACATGGGAGAAGGAGAGCCAGCGTCCATCGGGCCATACTCGATCATCCGGCCACTTGATGATACAGCGCTGCGCCGTACCTACCTGGGTAAACGCCAGGGGCGCGCGAAAGACTACATCACGGTTCATGTCTACCACCTGCCGCTTGCGACCAGCGAATTGCAGGAAGCATTCATGATGCGCGGCAAGGCGTTGAAAAAGCTGAAGCATCGCCAGATAGCCGAAATCATCGACTATGGCTTACTGCCCGGCGATGAGCAAGCAAGTGGTGAGGCCACCGGCTACCTTGTAATGCAATTCCTGCCGGGTAAGACGCTCCAGGAGCAATTTCCCGGCGAGCGTTACCGGGCCGAGGAGATCAAACGCATTCTCTCGCCGCTCGCCGACGCGCTGCAATACGCGCATTCCGCGCACATTGCGCATGGCAGCCTGCACCCCGGCAGCCTGCTCTTCGACGACGCGGGCCAGGTACACCTCACAGGCTTCGCGCCACTCCCGCCGCACATGCTTCCAACGGAAGCCATCGAGCCTGCCGCCCTGCCGTACATGGCACCGGAGCAACTGGCAGGCCAGCCGGAACCTGCCAGCGACCAGTACGCGCTGGCCGTGATGGTCTATGAATGGCTCTGCGGGCAACGCCCTTATAGCGCGACAGAGCATGACACGCTCGCCCAGGCGCAGCGCGATGCAGCGCCTGCCACGCCGCGCAGCCTGCGCGACGATCTTTCACCCACCGTCGAAGCGGTGCTGTTGAAGGCACTCTCGCTCCGACCGCAGGATCGCTTTCCGCACGTCCAGGCGTTCGCCTACGAATACCTGCGCGCCCTGATGGGCTTCCCCATGCAAGGCGGCACGCCCCCTGCGTTGCCTGTCACGCGCGTTTTGACGCCACCCGCACCTCGGCCAGATAGTCTGAGTCAAGAAGAGCGCGTGCCGCGACTCGAGACGAGGCAAGACGATCTGGATACGCCCTTCCTGCCTCCTCTCATCACAGGGAACGAGGTGGCAGGCAAAGACGACACGGCAGACCTGGACTATTCTGAGCAGAACAACACCGCTGCGGACGACGAGTATGACGAGTATGACAAGCAAGGCGAGCGTCCGAAGCCCAGGCAGTTCTCCAGCAAGATCAACCCGAACCTGCTGGCGGATGTCACCTCCGACCTGAGCCAGGGCGGCGTGCTTTCTCAACGACTTGACGGCTACGAAGAGCGGCCCGCGCAACTTGAGATGGCGCTCGATGTATCCCAGGCGCTGCTGGACAAACAACACGCGCTATTGGAGGCTAGCACGGGAACGGGCAAGTCGTTGGCCTACCTGCTGCCTATCGTGCGTTCCGGCCAGGGCGCGATCATCAGCACCGCCAACAAAGCTTTACAGGAGCAGTTGTACTTCAAGGATATTCCCTTCGTGCAAAAAAATGTACAGAAGTTCGGCGCGGCACTGGTCAAGGGCGTTGCCAACTACATCTGCCTGAAGCGGCTGAACGAGGAATACGAGGATGCGCCGGGCCGACCCAAGAACCCCGAGATTTCGCGCCTGTGGAACTACGTTCACGAGTTCGAGTTGACCATCAACGGCGACTTCGAAACGCTGGGCTTTACCGTTCCTCCCGAAGTGCGCAGCCGGGTCAACGACGATAGCGACCAGTGCGCCTGGGCCAAATGCCCATTCTTTAAGGATTGCTACGTGCGCGCGATGAAGGAACGAGCGCAGCACGCGCAGGTCGTGGTGGTCAATCACACGCTGCTCCTGCTGGACGCGGCTTCATCCGGGCATATCCTGCCGCAGCGCGACATCACCGTCATCGACGAGGCGCATCACCTGGAAGAAGAGGCCACGCGCGCCTTCACCGTCAGCGTCAACCAGTCGCAGGTGCATGCGCTGCTCTCGCTGAACAGGCTACGCGCTCACACCTCCGCGGAGCTTCAGAAGGAAGCCGACGAGCAGGCCAAACACGCCTGGCAGGTGCTCGAAGCGGTCGCGAATCCTGGCTTCAAAGGCCGCACCAACCTGCGCGAACCCTTCGAGGAGGGGCTGAAACTGGCATCGCTGATCGATGAACTGGCCCGCGACCTGGAAAAGCAGCGCCCTTTGCAGATGCTCGAGGATGAGGAGGTTCTGTATGATAAGCTTATCACCCGCACGCGCACCCTGGCCAGCAATATCCGCCACGTCTTTTCGCTCAAGCACCCGGAAAAGTACGTATATTACGTCAGCCTTGTCGAGCAGCGCGGCAAGCGGCGCGTCTCTCCCCTGGAGGTTTCAGCCGCACCGCTGGATGTCACGGTGTGGCTGCGCGAGCGCCTGTTCGATCAGTCTCACGTAATCGCCACCTCGGCCACCCTGACGACGGTCAGTATCGGCAGTATCAGCAGTACTGCCCGTTCGAACCCTATCGATATCGACCAGGATACCAACGGCCCGACCTTCACCTATTTCCGCCAGCGCGTTGGCCTTGACCCGCAGTCATACAGCGATGTGCGGGAGCGCATCCTGCCTCTCACCTTCGACTACGAACACAACGCCTTGCTGTACCTGCCGCGCCACCTGCCCATGCCAGCCTATGGCGATACCAGCGAGTCTTTTGGCTATATGAAGGCGCTGGCCGACGAGATGATGCGCCTGGTCGAGGCTTCGCGCGGGCGCGCCTTCCTGCTCTTCTCCAGCAAACGCATGATGGACGCGGTCTGGAACGAATTTATGACGCGCCTGCCCTCGCACCTCGACATGCGCCTGCTGCGCCAGGGCGAGATGACGCGCATCGAGCTGGTGAAGATCTTCCGCGAGGCCGAGGGAGCCGTACTCTTCGGCCTGAAAAGCTTCTGGGAGGGCGTGGATATCGCCGGAGAAGCCCTCTCGCTGGTAGTGATCGACAAGTTGCCCTTCGACCCGCCCGACGAGCCGGTTCACGAGGCGCGCATTGCACGCATAAAGGCTAACAACGAGGACTGGTTCGGGACGTATGTGCTGCCGCAGGCGGTGCTGCGCCTCAAACAAGGTCTCGGTCGCCTGTTGCGCACGCACGAAGACCGCGGCGTGATGGCCATCCTCGACACCCGCCTGCACCGCAAAGGCTACGGCAAGCTGGTCATCAGCGCGCTACCCCCGGCGCGAAGAGTGTACGATTTTCGGGAGGTGGAGCGATTCTTCGAAGAAGACGACGACGGTGACGACGACGATGATGCGCCGTTCTGAGCAGCGATATCCTTGCGTAGGGGCCGATTTATCGTGCCCACCAGCCCATTTATGGGCGCGAGAAGCGTTCCTGAGCCACGTGATGCACGCATACCACGAGGAGACGCGCCCATAAATGGGCTGGTGGGCACGATAAATCGGCCCCTACGGTTCGATAAATCGGCCCCTACTGCTCTGTCAAGCTTCAACTGGCAGTTCGAAATCTCATCTGTAAAGACCGATTGATTTCACGTAGGAGCCGATTTATCGTGCTCATTCAGCCCATTGATGGGCGCGAAAGCCAGCTCGCAACGGGGATGAGCACGTATGACAATCCATCTCGCGCCCATGAATGGGCTGGCTGAGCACGATAAATCGGCTCCTACGATTGAGAGATTCGCTTGCCAAATGAAGTTTGACAATGTACTACGGTTGGGTAAACCGGCCCCTACGGTTGGGTAAACTGGCTCCGTATGGCTCTCCAGTGCTTATTGCCACACGTAATCGAAGCACACGAGCTTCAGGTCTTCGCGCCTGACAGGTGACTTGCCCTCATCTCCACTGCTGGCAGTTGGCTCCTGTTGCTGGCCGATGCGCTGCACGGCGGCCAGCAGCGCGGCTACCTGCCCATCCGCGGTGAAGGCGTCGTATGCCCGGCGCAGTTCTTTGATGTAGACGCCCGGTAGGGGCTGGCGTAACTGCTGGATGGCGGCGATCACCTCGCGGCGATTGATGGCGGGGCTGTTGATGTAGCCGCCGAGCAAGGTAGCGATGGTCTGCTGGATGGGGTCAAGTTGCTTTGGTGCTTCCTCAACCGCGACCTGCTCGACGACGGATTGCAGGATGGAGTCGATGACCTTCTCTTGCAGCGCGAAGATATCAACCTTGCCATCGACAGGCACGACGCGCGGAGTATCGGGCTGGCACTGCACAAGGCTGGTAATGACGTAGCGGTTCTCCTCGATACGCCCGCCGCGTTTGTCCTCGTTGAGATCGATGTAGCGCCAGAAATGCTGGCGAGCATTGCGACCATTCGGTCCTCCTGTCCCACCTGTCGTAGCGGTGAAGTAGAAGAAGACGCCCTTTGTCCCCTCTCTCGCCAGGCCGCTGTGGATGCCATCGGGCAGGTTCTCCAGCATGTCGCGCATTCCGGTGTCCAGCAGGTTCTTGAGATTTTGCAGCAGGAACTCGCTGCTGACCAGCTCGGCGAACTGCTCCTGCTCCTCTACGACCGTGCCATCCTCCGCCTCGATGCGGCGCAGCGTGTTGAAGTTGCGCGGGTGAACGATCTCACCCAGGATGCTGCTATCCAGGAAGCCGCTCGCGTCAATACTCGCTATCTTGTTGGACAGGCTCTCTACCAGGCCCAGCAGCTTCTCCAGGCCGTCATCGGGGAACATGTTGTGAACCCACAGCGTCTCGAAGGCCGTGCCGATGCGGTCGATGCGCCCGGCGCGCTGCACCATGCGCGTCGGGTTCCAGTGCAAATCGTAGTTAATCAGCACACCGCAGTCCTGCAAGTTCTGCCCCTCTGAAAGCACATCTGTGGAGATCAACACGTCGATTTCTTTATCGCTTCCCGCGATCTCCGGCCTGTGGTTGGCGAGCGGCGCGAACTCGGCCACCAGGCGAGCGCGCTCCCGTGCGTCGGCTCCGCTGTCCATGCGCCGGATATGCGGCTCGCCCGCCTCCGCTCGCCAGCTTGCCGCATCCTCTGCACCCTCGTCACACAACTGGCGATACAGGTAACGCGCCGTGTCCTTGTAGTAGGTGAACAGCAGCACCTTCTGGCCGCGCAACTCACCCGCCAGCAGTTCTTTCAGGCGACTCAGCTTGGCATCCCTGGCGGGAGTAATAGTCTCGATGGCGCGCCAGACCTCGCGCAGGGCGTCGGCGTCACGGCGCAGGTCGTTGTGCAGGCGTTTCAGGTCGTAGAGCGCGGCGTCAAGCGCGGGCAGCGAATTGATGAAGCCGCGTGCCTCCGCGCTCTCATCGAGCCGGTCGGAGAGCGAAGCAGGCATCCCGTTTGTAGCACTTGTAGCACTTGTAGCACTTGTAGCACTTGTAGCATTTGTAGCGTCGTCCTCCTCATCTTCGCTGGCGAGGAAGCGCGTGGCCTTCTGGAAGCTGGCGCTGTCGAGCACTTTGCCTTCCAGGATGTAGCTCTCGAAGGTTTCGAGGAACTGCAAAGCGCGCCGCACGCTGATACGGAAGGCTTCCACACTGCTCTCGAAGCGTTTGAGATAGCGACTCTTGAAGATACCGGCCAGCGCCTCTTCGCGCCCTTCCTCGAACTGGTTGCGTTTGACGCCCTGCTTCTTGTAGCTTTCCAGGCGATAGGGGGCCAGCCGCAGCGATTCGATGCGATTGACGATGATGTCGTAGATACCGCCGTAGGTGGCCTCAAGATCGTAGCGGATGGTCTTCAGGCGGCGTTCGGGCCAGCGTATCTGCTCGCCCCGGATGGTGGCATTGGGATAGGTTTCTTTGATGAAGGGGCGCGTGCGGCGAATGACCACCTCTTCCAGCAGGTTGAAAAGCGCGATGCTGCTTTCCAATTCGCGCGCGGAGCGGCGGGCCGACTGGAAATAACGGAACAGGTCGCCGATGCCGGCGGCTGCGAAGTAGCTGCGGTCGCCGCCCGTGAAGAGATTGACCTGGTTGTAGAGGTCGAAGATGGTATTATTGATGGGCGTGGCCGTCAGCAGGATCAGCTTCTTGCGCTCGCCGCTGATGCCGCCGCGCCGGTTGTTGGCGGCCAGCACGCGCTCCAGGCTCTCGTAACGCTGGGCGTTGCGGTTGCGGAAATTGTGGCTCTCGTCCACCAGCACGATGTCGGCGTCCAGCAGGTCGCTGCCGTCGAACTCGTCGCGCCCCAACGACTCCTGCGTGACGATGCGCGCTGCTATGTTCGCTTCCAGCAGTTCATCCTGCCACATCTTGTAGAGCGAGGCCGGGCAGACCACCAGCGCCTTATAAGCGCTGGTGATAGGCGTAGTCTTCCAGCAGCTTCTTGCCGATCCAGGTCTTGCCGAGTCCCACGCTGTCGGCAATCATCACGCCGTCGTAGCGCGCCAGGATTTTGCGCGCCTTCTTAACGGCATCCTCCTGGAACTCGCTCAACTCCACCGCCGAGCGCGTGCTGGCCGCTCCCTGTTCGGCGGCGTCGAGGTCATCGCGGAAATATTCGAAGATGGCCTTCATATAGACCTGGTAGGGCGTGTAGGCTTTGCGCCCGAACTTGGAGGCGTCCAGCAAGTCAAGCAGTTGCTCTTTGAAGTCGCGCGCGACCTCCCACTGCCGCTCGTACCACTCCGACAGGTCACGAATAGCAAGCAGGCCGGGCACATTGGCGGCCAGCACGCGCTCAGCCTCGCCTATGGAAGCCAGCCGCCTGCGCTCATCCGTCTCGAACAGCCCCCGCACCTGCTCCATGCCGATCTCCCCCGCCGAGAGATTAGCGCGGTGAACCAGGTTGAGTTCGCGGCTGGTCTGCAAGCCTGGCCTTGTGAAATTGGAGGAGCCGACGATAGCCGCGACGGGCGTGAAGCGCGTCGAAGCCACCCCCACTATAGAACAGGTAGCATTTGGCATGCAGAAATCCACCCGTGTAGAGCCGCACCTGCACATTGTCGCGCCGTAAGAAAGCGGTCAGGTCTTCCACCAACCGCAGCGCCTGCTCGCTGAAATTCTCCCGCGCCAGGTCGCGTATCAGCCCCTTGACCGGTTTCGCGCCCGCCTCGCGCAGCCCTATGTCAGCCCCCACTTCCGGTTCGTCACCCAGCAACAACCGGAAACTCCCCAACCCACTCAACCCATCGCGCAGCAATTGCCATCCCCCCACGTTGAAGTACGCTGTAGCGATATCGAGCGAATGGCCCCGGTGCTGCGCCAGCAGACCGTTCAACACGGATGCCATAGTGTGCTGCTGGTTGTCGATGACGAACGGGATGGTGGTCATGATGATCGCTTATTCAGACTCATCTGGATAATCCTCTAATGCGATAGGTGGGTTGATACGTCTTAACTCATCCTCGATTTCTTCACGAGGGCGTACACGATATGCAGTCCCCAATGGCTGCGGAGGACGAGGCAATATTATAGCCGATGCAGCAACCTCACCCAGGTTTTGTGTTAACCCCTGCTCAAACTCGAATGAAATGTCATCCGCACCGGTTAGAGCATGGGTAGCTTCATGAAGAAGAGTTCCTGCATAGCTCACGAGACTACGAAGTTGATCGCGTCGAATCACGATGCGCTGCTCTTGCGACTCCCATAGACCTATCACTTCATTGCCATGATAGTCTACTCGCATCGTTTCAGAGATACGGATATCCCTCACCAAGGTCAAAAGCGAGGGCTTACCCAACAAGCGAAGCAATGGCTGTGTCTGCATAAATATCTTTTGCTCAGTCGGCAATAATTGTTCAGGCGCAATGAACGTAAATTGAAAGCTGTGATCCCACTCCACCCGATATTCTCCCAGGTCTCGTATTGGCTGACCTTCGATATCCTTTAGTTGAGACAGCTTCGTGGCAATGGTTTGTGGCATAACAATGACTCGATAGCCGTCTTGCTGAGCATAGGTAATGAGCGAGCTTCCCTCGCGCAATTCCTCCGCAGTCAGAAAAATCACATTCTCGGTCGCATTGAGAATACGGCAGGCATGCAAAGAAACGTCTGTCCACCGTAGCTCATCATGAAGTTTGCCCGTTTCAAAGTTTTTTAGATCTTGAGCAAGCATTTCCGCAACTTTTGCCTGCGTGCATTCAAGCAGAATAGCTTTCACACGATCTGTATAAGCAGAACGCCCAACATTCGTGCGTTCTCTATTGAGCGCCTTACGCAATGCCGTAGTAAGAGAGGTGATATTGTATGAGAACAAGAAATTATCTTCCTCTGCAACGCACAACCCGTTGACATAGATACGGGCCTGCCTCTTGCGTGTTCGCAATACATCGCCATATTTCGTTTGCTCTAAGACCTCGTCTCCACTGTACTTGAGAAAGAAATCTTTGGCCGTCGCTATATCCTCGTCCTTTACCCCCTTTAGAATAACCTCAGTTCCTACCATACCTGGATGAGAAGGTGGCTGAATCATGGCGTGTAACGTGACAATATCGGTAAACCCATGTTTGGCCGTTTTGCTGATCGTGATGTCTCCATGCCTGGAAAGGAGCGTTACCTGAATATGATGGCGATCACAGGTTGCCAATGCATCTTTCAAGCCAACCCCAAATTTCCCGATAACCAGCCCCGGATTATTCAGCTTCTCCTTATTCTCGTTTTGTGTTAAATGTTCATAGCTGATACCCCGCCCGCTGTCTTTGATGTGCCACCCTCCTTGAGCATCCTTGAAAATAGTTGGATCAGCAGTGCCGGTTAACGCCTGCTCATCCAGGGCGTTCGCGATGATTTCTCGTAAAGCATGTGCCACCGTCCAGTGTTCGAGGACACGCTCAATATTCAGATCGAATTGCCGTACTTCATTGTTCATAAAACTGACCTCTTCAGCTTAATATGCTATTTGTCGGCTTATACCAACTAATCAGTTTGATTGATTCAAGATCTGCTTGATTTGATTGGCGACCGATACGATCTTTAACCTAGTAATAGGAGCGGTTGCTTGGGTAATACGGTCGGATCTAATCAATTCTTCTCGTTTCAGAAACGAGTTACGATCTGTATACCACCTTTCTTCTTCCGCTAGAGCCATATATATGACTACAGCTTCATCTGTAAGTGTTAGTAAACGGTAAAAAGGGTGATCAGCCTGTTGTTTATGGTCATAGTCCTTTTTGATCGTCTTCACCATGTTATACAAATCATATTTGGAATAGTCGTTATTCCCTAACACTCTGCTAAAGGCATTTCGTGCAAGCAAGAAGAAAAGGTAAAGAAACAGAAATCTTGTTTGCGCCCGATGCTCTGTTCCTGGTTCCGGATTGCGCCTTGCCTGGGCAGTATATCCCAAAGTCTCCTTGGCCGAGTTTGCTACTAGCCAGGGAATGAGAAGATCATCAGCAGTGAGATTTTTTGCCACTTCCTCGAATCTCTCTCCTCCTGGCATGAAATCACCGCTACGCCCGAAGGCATCATTCGGCCTACCTAGCATTGCAGCCGCATAGAATAACGTTGCCTCAAACGAGCTGATAACATGTGTCTCTCTAGGATATCGTACCTTTTTATGTTTAGGAAGCACATCATACTCCCCAGTTTGAATCTCCAGAAAAAAGCCTTGTTGCTCAAGCTTCGCTTTGAGGTCTCGATACATAGCTTCAAGCGCAATAAAATCTTTGCCGCGAATTGCATTCTGTTTATTGGAGAAGCGCGTAATATCATTAGCATATGCATCTCCATCTGTAGCACTTACAACAAGAAAATCTTGATCGCCATATATGCATCCTTGTAGGGTTGAATGCGGTTTTCAGAAGCAATATGTCCGATATCGACACCAGGGAATTTCGTATCCATGAAATCATAGAGGGTGCGAGTTGTCTGGCATCCGTTGACAATATAGGGAACTTCTAGCCGGAGTCCTGTCGAGGTCGCCTGAACAGACCGGCAAATCATGGTAATACCGTTATTATAGGCAATGAAGCGTTCAGGTTTCTGTTCCAGTGTTTTAAATATACCATCGTTCACCGACCCAGTACGACGCTTGAGATATTTCCTGATATTATGGTCATAAATGCTATCAATAGTCCCATCGCTCTGCTTCGCATAGCTTTTGAGCATATGATACATATCTGCAAGGCTGGAAACACCAATGTAAGCATGATCTTGAATAGGGAGAAACTGGCAAGCTAATTCGACAGCGGTAGACGACCCTGCGGCAGGTTCAAGACTAGTGTAAACATTGTAGAGATTTTCGAGGCTAATAGCATCTATCATCAACTGGTCTCCAAAGTCATGACTGGCGATCTTCTTGACATTCGCCAAGTCTTGTTGCTGAGTATGTGTGAGAGGATCGATAGTGGCAATGACATAGCGAACAAGCCCGCCATTGTTCAAGACACTGGCTATCTTATCAACTGCAACTGTAATGGAAGCACCGTCCTTAGCCAATTTCAGGGCATTTAAGAACTTCTGTGACTCGCTGTAAATATCCAATCCTGTCCCCGCTGCGCCATATTTCCCTTGTACAACATAAGCGAGTGGAGATTGGTCGTCTTCCGCAACAAACACAGCATCGATGCCTTTATCTCCCGCGCCTGCACACTCAGTTGCGTCTATAGCGTCATCCTCTGACAGGTTGTAATAGATTTGTAGTACTTTTTGCACAAATGTATCGCCTCTGGCAGTAGTATGGGGTAAAGCATCGATCTTTGTCAGAAATTCTTGTTTCCATTCAGAGTAGGTAACAATCATGTCTATGGCCATCATCTTCTCCTTAGATTAATTTAAAATGCCTATCCATCTCCAACTTACTTCTTACTCGTGAACTATCTCAAACAACCTCCTCAGCCAGTCAATAAACTGCTGAGCACGAGCCGAGGTTGCATCAAAATATCGTTTCGTGATAGCCAGCCCCATTGGTTTTCCAGGCTCCTCTTGCCAGGCGAGCCAGGTATGGATATAGGCTTTTATGACTTGCGTTTCTGGAAAGCGCCGTTCTACGGCGATGGCCTGTTTGACGCTGGCCTCTGCTAACGACCAAAGTACTTCATTCGCCGGGATGAGCAGACTTACGAAGTCTTCTAACATGCCTGAAATGATATTATCCGGCATAAGCCAGATTCCCACCGTCGGTTTGCCTTCCTGCTTGAGAATAGTTCCTGTGTGAGCAGGTTGCGACGGAATAGTATCATAACCAGCGATCAACAGCCTGTGACGCACAGCTTGCCAGCGGGAGGCGATATCACTATCTGCATCGATGACGATCGCAAGCCGGGTTTCCGCTCGCCGTTTTAACTCAACCTCAAGAGACTCCAACAGGTTATCGATACCTTCTTTTTGTTGAATAGTAACCTGGGTAGCAAGGTGATAGTAGCGTAGGAGATGGAAAAGTACCTGTGCATCTTCCTGCCCCTCAACTATCATATAGTTGAGCTCGTCCGCTTTTATAACATCATTACTCACAATCAACGCACCTCAATATGGTCGCGGGTAGCGATGCCCAACGTTTTCTTGTCATAAAGTGTTGCGTCTATGGCATCGAGTTTGCTTTCAAGGCGAATCAGCAGGGCTTCTTCATCATTGCCATCTTCCTGAGCCGCTTGCTGGAATGCTTCGATGCAATCCCAACTATGCGTTGTGGCGAAAACCTGGATATTCAGGCTACGAGCTACCCGAAAGATGAAGCGCCAGATTTCCGGTTGCACCGTATAGTAGAGGCCATTTTCGAATTCATCAATGAGTAATAAACCATCGTAACTACTCAGGTCTCCTAACGACTTGCCAAAGGAGAGGAAATCAAGTAAAGTACCCCTATGACGCAAGACGAAGAACTGCAAGCCCTGCGGGAAGAAAATCGCACCCTCAAAGCGTTGGTAGGGGAGCTGCTCTCCATGAAAGAGCAACTGGCGTTGGCGCAAGCCCGCATCAAGGAACTGGAAGACCGCTTGGGCAAAGACAGTCGCACGAGCAGTAAGCCGCCCTCGTCCGATGGACTGGGGCGACTGCCGCGCAGTTCGCGTCGTCCGAGCGGCAAGCGTCCAGGTGGCCAAGCGGGACACGCTGGACAAACGCTCGTGCAGGCGGAGCAGCCTGATGAAGTGGTGTCTCACCGTCCCCAGGTCTGCCGCCAGTGCGGGGAGGGTCTTAGTGCTGCCCCAGGCAGCATCGTCGAACGCCGTCAAGTGCTGGACGTGCCGGAAATCCGCCTGCGGTCCTGCGAGCATCGGCTGGAAGCCATCTGTTGTCCCCAGTGCCACACCATCAGCCGTGGCAGGTTTCCCACTACGGTCAGCGCCCCTGTGCAATATGGACCCAACCTGCAAGCGTTGGCGGTGTATCTGCACCAGGGACAATTGCTGCCCACGGCGCGCACCTGCGAGACGCTCAGCGCGATGTGTGGGTGTCAGGTCTCGGAAGCCACCTTGCTTCAGTGGAGTGAACTGGCCGCCGAGCGACTGGCCCCGACGGTTGAGCGCATTGCTGATCTGATCGCGGCTGGCTCCTTGCAGCAGGGAGATGAGACAGGTATCCGCGTGTATGGGATGCTGCAGTGGCTGCATGTGAACAGTACCCGCTTCCTCACGCATCTGGCCTGGCATGGGTCGCGAGGCCGACAGGCCATGGACGAGATCGGCATCTGGCCGCGCTTTAGCGGGCGCGGGATGCATGACCGCTTTGCCAGCTATGATGCCTATGACTGTGCGCACAGCATCTGTGGAGCCCACCTGCTGCGCGATTGTGCGGCAGTGGCCGAGCAGGTGCATCAGTCGTGGGCCAGCGACATGCACGACTTCTTGCTCGCGCTGCATGAGGCGTGCCAGCACTGGCGTCTGCGCCACCTGCACGCCGTTCCCCCTCTTGAGCGCGACGACTGGGTCGCACGCTATTTCGAAATTCTGGCAGCTGGCTATGCGGCTCAACCACCTCCACCGGTCACTTCTGCTGGCAAACGCAAAGGCAGACCCAAGCAAAGCCCCGCCAGGAATCTGCTGGATGCGCTCATGGCGCGTGCCGAACAAGTGCTGGCCTTGCTCGACGACCTGCGCATTCCTTTTACCAACAACCTGGCCGAGCGGGACCTGCGCTGGGCCAAAGTGCAGCAAAAGATCTCTGGCACGTTTCGCAGCGCCAGCGGAGCCACCGCGTTTTGCCGCATCCGCAGTTATCTTTCCACCATGCAGAAGCAAGGGCACTCCATGCTGGCTGCTCTTACCGCTGTCTTCCATGGTCAACCTTTACCGGTCGCTTGGCGACCTGAGTAGTTACAAACCATCTTTGCTATTTACGAGCGCAAGTGAGATACCGAGAGCGCGAAGCATTCCTTCACCGAGGCTGTATAAAGGGAGTGGTTCCTTATTCCCTGAAATCCTCACTATCGGGATACGCTCGCCGCCGGAAAGTGGAGTACTCACGAAGTTGAGATCATCCAGCCCTGGAGCAATCAATCGAAGTGCGGCTAGCACCTCTTCTTCCAGATTCGTCAGGGCAATGCCATCCCACAGTTCGACGAGCAGCTGTCCGCTCAATCCTTGTGAAGGGGTAAGTCTGCAAGGGATGGAATTGGCATTCAATCTGATTATTCCCGGTAAAAGTGAAGGGTTGATAGGATAACTAACAGTCTCTCCAACCGCTTGAATAGTAAAACGAGGAGACAAACTTTCAGCTGTATATGTCTCACCTGCCTCGAGAGGTCTTGTATGAAGCCCACCATCTCGTGTTTCCGTAACTGACCAATCAATCGCGATTGAGAGGGTATCAGATGGAACATTGAGTGAGCCAATCTGAATTGGTTGCAGCCCTGGCCTGATTTCTTTGCGCCCATAGAACAGGTACTTGAGAGCAGCCAGCATATCTCTCACATTGGCAAACGGCTGTTTTACCTCGCGCCGCGTCGCCATAATTTCCCACATGAATGTGGGCGTCGAGGCCCTATTCGCGTAGAGCCAGATAGCCTCCAGAAGGCTCGTCTTCCCGACATTATTTTTGCCGACGAGCAGATTGACGCGACCCAGGTGTTCTATCCTCAGGTCGTGAAATGCCCGAAAATTGCGAATCTCAAGCGAGTTCAAGATCAGATCGGCCATAGGATATATTCCCTTCCGGCATCCTCAATGTTCTAGCAATTGCATGTATTCTAGCATACTCCACAACATCAGCATACTCGGCAATATCAGTGCGGGAAAGAGGGAATACGACCTCTTGACGGTCTCACCAACGAAATATACAATATATGCTGAACGTATGTCCGCAGATGCTTTAATTATTCAGTTCAAGAAACAGTGCAATTTCAGGGAGTTGCTATGCGCTTCGCTATTTCCATACCTCAACGTGTTCCTGATGGTACATTCGACCCGGTCAGGCTACGCGACTACCTGACCAGAGCCGAGTCCTTCGGCTTTCACAGTGCCTGGACGCAAGAAGCAGTGCTTGGCTCCGCACCGACCCTGGCTCCGCTCGAACTCATGAGCTTCGCCGCGGCTTGCACAGAGCGACTGCGTCTGGGATGCGCAGTCTTCATCAGCCCACTGCACAATCCTGTCCACCTCGCTAAAAGTATCAGTACGCTGGATCAGCTCAGTCGCGGGCGAGTGGAGGTTGGCATTGCCACCGGTGGCAAAAGCAGGATGTTCTCCGCATTCGAAGTTGATCCTGCTAGCCTCGTCGCTCGCTTCACGGAAGGACTGCGGCTTATGAAGGTCTGCTGGACTGAGCCTACGATTACCTTCGCCGGCCAATTCTGGCAGATCGACGGCGCGGCTATAGAGCCTAAACCCTTCCAGAAGCCCTATCCACCGCTCTGGATCGGTGGCAGTCACCCGGCAGCTGTGCGCCGTGCGCTCTACTACGGCAACGGCTTCTTTGGTGCCGGCAGTTCTACCACCGCGCAGTTCGCCCAACAGGTCCACATTCTTCGTGCGGCGCTGGCGGAATCAAAACAGGACAACTCCAATTTCCAGATCGCCAAACGTGTCTACATCGTCATCGACGACGACACAACCCGTGCTCATGAACGCGCCGACGCCGGGCTCAAGCGCATCTATGGAGTTTCTGGTCTGACCAATGTTGCCGTCTACGGCCCACCCTCAGCCTGCATTGCAGGCATTCGCGAGGTCGCCGACGCGGGAGCCGAACTCATCCAGTTCCACCTGCTCTCAGACGACGCCGAACAGATGGAACGCCTGGCCACCGAAGTCATCAGTGAAGTGCAGTAAGAGGGAGGTATAGAGCACGATGGGCTTTCTTGCTTGCATCCCCGCACTCACTTGATCCCGATCCGGACGCGGTAACTCACATACCAGGGGATCGGTTCGGACCCAAGATATTGGAACGCAGCGCTGCTGAGGCGATCAAAACCGATCTCTTGTTCGGTGAACTGGAACTTGTTGCTGAACGCATTGCTCCGCATCATCTCAAGAAACCGCGCAGCGTCTCCTTGCTCGATATGATGAAGCAACACCTCACGGGTAAAGCGGAAGTGAGCGCTCTCGCGCAGGGGGTCAAGAGATTTGTTCTTTGGCCAGATCTTGAGGGTGGGAGCCAGCCCGCGCTCCCGGACAAGCTCCACTAAACGCGAAGTTACCTCCTGGGCAAGCCGATCAAGCTCCCAATGGATTGCTGGTGGCCAATCATAGTCATACGCAGCAAAGAGTCCTCCGGGCCGTAGAATCCGAGCGATCTCGGCCAGGGTCGCAGTCGGTTCCATCCAGTGGAACGATTGGGCAGCAGTGACGATATCAGCGCACCCATCAGGCAGGCCCGTCTGATGAGCAACTCCCTCTCGATACTCGATATGTGCCGCGTAGGGATGGTGCTCGACTTTGTGGAGGGCCTCTTTCCGCATGTCGGCATTAGGTTCGATCCCAATCACCCGCTCGGCCCGCTCACCCCAGATCGCGGTGGACAGTCCGGTGCCGCTGCCCAAATCCACCACCAGGGCGGGATGCGGCAGGTGAATCAACTGCGTCAGCAGATCGAGCAAAGCTGGTGGCGGCGTCGGACGCGCCCGGTCGTAGCTGCTGGCTTTGCCAGTCCAAATTTCACCGGTTTCTGTCATGCTGTTCCCTCTGCTTCATTTCCTTTTTTTGCTTCATCGGAATGGCATCTGCCTCACGGTGTAAATTGGGAATTCCAACGTTGGGTTTTACGGTGAGGTGGTGTTGTTCTGTTCCACCGTGATGACCACTTTTCCCTGGGTGTGTCCTGTTTCAAGATAGCGGAGAGCTTCAGCAGTCTCGCGTAACGGGTACCGTCTATCGATCACCGGGACGACTTTGCCGGCTTCAAGAAGCTCTTTCATGAAAACCAAATCCTGCTGATTTGGTTTCGCCACCCCCATGGAACCCATTTTCTGTCTCCCAGTCATTGAAATCCATGGCCCCAGGAACATGGCCTGGACTAAATGAGCATTGGAACCTCCGATCATGACATACACTCCCGCGGGGCTCAATGCACGCTTGTAATCGAAAATCGAATGATATCCGTTAACCGCAAAAATGAAGTCATAGCGCTGCCCATTTTTGGTGAAATCTTCTTGCGTGTAATCAATGACATGGTCTGCACCAATCGAGCGCACCATGTCCACATTCCTCGTGCTGCACACGCCGGTGACTTCAGCCCCGAACGATTTGGCAATCTGCACCGCAAACGTCCCCACACCACCACCCGCACCATAAATCAACACCTTTTGTCCTGCCTGAATCTGTCCTTTAGCGCGAAGACCCTGCAGGGCGGTGACTGCGGCTAGAGGGACGGCCGCTGCTTGCTCGAACGTCACATTGGCCGGTTTTAACGCCAGGGCATCTTCACGAGCACACAGATACTCGGCAAAAGCGCCCCAACCACACCCGGATACGTCTCCGAATACCTCATCACCTGGCTGAAGCTGCTTGACGTTCCTGCCAACTGCTTCCACCCGCCCCGCCATAGCAGCTCCGAGTATGGTGTGTTTTGGTTTGAGAAGCCCAAAGCCCATGAAGCGCATCAAGAACGGTTTTCCTCTCAGGAGATGCAGATCAGCTGCATTGACGGATGCCGCATGAACTTTTACCAATACTTCATTGTCCTTGGGAGTAGGTTTTGCTACCTCTTTGAGCTGAAGAACATCGGGTGATCCATATTGTGTGTAGACAATTGCTTTCATGGTGCCTCCACTCACGACCTGAAACTGGTCTGCTTGTGGGGTCTTTGGCTCAGTCTGCGTCATAACAATGCTCCTCTTTCTACCGCTGCCAGGTCACTTTTCCTGTCCAGCAACATTTCTAATAAAGCTTCTGCTATGAGAATGAAATACATTGTACAAGCTACTTGCAGTATAAGCGGGGAGCGTTAAAAAAAGCGTTAACAGGCGCAGCCCCTGCCATCTCTCAAGGAAATCGCGAGGATAGCTATCTCCTGGGTTTGATAGAAGCCAGAGAATTTACTGCGGTGGCGCATACCCTGGTAAAATGCCCTCGACTTTTTCAAAGACCAGCATCTATCCCAAATACTGGCTCGTCAGCGAATGCTTGGCGCCGAGTAGTTCTCGCGGTGTACCCTCGAAGATGACCATGCCGCCCTTATTGCCGCCTTCTGGACCCATATCAATGATCCAGTCGGCGTTGCGAATCACATCGAGATGGTGCTCAATCACAATCACGGTGTTCCCGCCATCTACCAGCCGGTTCATGATGATGAGCAGGCGGCCGATATCCGAGAGGTGCAGGCCGGTGGTGGGCTCGTCCATGACGTAAATGCTGCCCTGTTTGTGAAGTTCGCTGGCCAGTTTAATGCGCTGGCATTCTCCGCCAGAGAGGGTGCTCAAGGGCTGGCCGAGAGTCAGGTAGTCCAGACCCACGTCGCTCAAAGCCTGGAGCTTTGGCTGCACTTCTTTCATCTTCAAAAACGCCAGTGCCTGGTGAACGGTCAGGTTCAACACATCAGCAATGGATTTTCCGTTCAATGTGTAGGCCAGCACTTCGTCCTTAAAGCGCTTCCCGCCGCATACATCGCAAGGAAGCTTGACACCCTCAAGGAAACCGAGGTCAGTGTAGGTCACGCCGAGCCCCTGACAGTTGGGACAGGCGCCCTTTGAGTTAAAACTAAACAAGCCTGCATCGGCATTGTTGGCTGCTGCAAAAGCCTTGCGCACGTCATCCATAATGCCAGTATAGGTGGCGGGATTGGAACGGCTGGATGTGCTCAGGGACGATTGGTCAATCACCACCGCGTCCCGGTGCTGGCGCAGGAAGGCTTCATTAATCAGTGAGCTCTTGCCCGAACCGGCCACGCCAGTGATTACCGTCAAGACGCCAGTGGGAATATCCACGCTGACATCCTTCAGATTGTTGACCGTGGCACGGACAATCGGCAAGGTACCGCTCGCCTGCCGAAATTCATCCTTAAGCGGCCTCTTACGCAGCAAATGGTTGCCGGTCAGCGTATCGGCTTGGAGCAGGCCAGCAAAGCTACCCTCGTAAACGACCCGGCCGCCTTCACTCCCTGCATACGGCCCCATATCCACAACGTAGTCCGCGACTTTTATGACATCGGGATCATGCTCCACCACAATCACCGTATTCCCTTTATCGCGCAATTTTTCCAGGAGTTCGTTCAGACGATGGACATCGCGCGGGTGAAGTCCGATGCTTGGCTCGTCAAAGATGTACATCACATCTACCAGGCTGCCGTTGAGATGCTTGACTATTTTGACCCGCTGCGACTCACCTCCAGACAGTGTCTCGGTGGATCGATCCAGGCTGAGATACTCCAGGCCAATCTCCACCAGATGTTGCAGCCGTTCGGTCAACGTGCGAACGATTGGCGCCGCCGCCGCTTCTGTGATACCCTTGACTACCTCTACAAGCTCATCAACCTCCATCGCTGTCATGTCGGCAATCGTGTACCCCTTGACCTTACAGCTTAAGGCGGCCTGGTTGAGCCGTGTACCCTTGCAGAGCGGACAGGGGCCGAGCTTCAAAAAAGGCTCGACCTGTTGCCGAATGCGAGACGAGAGCGTCTGGATGTCCCGCGCCACGAACTTGCGATTGAACTTGTACACCAGACCCTCATAGGTGTTGTACGGCAGACCCGTATGTTTGCGCGGTTCGCTGTAGAGCAGCAGGTCCAGTTCCTCTGGTGTATACTCGGCGATCTTCTTGTCGTTGTCGAAGAAGCCAGAACGCGCATACAGATCGCGTTCCAGGGCAACCAGTCCTGGGGCGATGACAGCTCCCTCGTTCAGCGATTTTGTTGTATCAATCAGCGCTTCCTGGGTAATGCCGATCTTGCGGCCCAGCCCATTACACTCCAGGCACATGCCCTGTGGATCGTTGAAGGAAAAGGCGTTGGCAAAACCTACATACGGTTTGCCGATGCGCGAAAAGAGCAGCCGCAGCACTGACGCGATGTCTGTCACGGTGCCCACCGTCGATTGCGATCCCCCACCCAGGCGCTTCTGGTCAACAATCACTGCCATGCTCAGGTTCTCAATCGCATCGGCGTCTGGTTGAGGATAGCGTGGCAGGAAGTTGCGAATGAACATGCTAAAATTCTCAAACAACAGCCGCTGTGCTTCGTTGGCAATGGTATCAAATACCACTGACGATTTCCCCGAACCAGACACGCCGGTAAAAATGGTGATGTTGCGTTTGGGCAGCCTCAACGAGACATCTTTGAGATTGTTTTCGCGGGCGCCACGAATCTCGATGTATTCTTGAACCATGCTGATGTATGTTCCCTTTCACATCGCGAGCATAATGCCAGCCGGATCTTTCAAGCGGGTTCTCTCTGGATTCCGACGAAGCATGATCGCCAGAAGATCGCGGAGGCGACTAGGACTGAACCATCTGCCACAGGTTGCCATCGGGATCACGGAGGTCAAACCACTTGACGCCAGAGCCCGGGCCATACAGGTCATCCTTCACTTCGTTGACCTTGACGCCCTTTGCATTGAGCTCGTTGTACGCCGCTTCAATATTTGAAGTCGCAAGGTAGAGCCTCATCGTGCCAGGTCGCATATTCCCATGCATCGTCGACAGAGTCAGAGAGGCGCCTCCTCCTGGGGGTACAACAGTGACCCAGTGCTGATCGCCTTGCCCGTAGTCTGTAGTGACCTGAAAACCCAATTGCTCCGCGTAGAACGCTTTGGCCTTCGCCATATCGGTGACTGCCATCATCACCATCAGAATTTTTTCATCAGCCATTGTCATAACCTACCTTTCACATATCGTAAAACAACGTATTGTGTGTCCTTCTCGCGCGTCACTCTTCTGACGAGCCATCGCGCAGAAATGTGACCGATGGACGAAACTGTCACACCGGTCAGGTTTCGCTCGTCATTATTATGACGAAACGAAACGAGGGAATGTGACCGATGGACGAACACAAATGGCTGGCGGAACAATTCGAGGCCAACCGGACCCACCTGCAAGCGGTAGCCTACCGTATGCTCGGCTCGCTGAGCGAGGCGGACGACGCCGTACAGGAGTCGTGGCTTCGCCTCAGCCGCTCCGATACGAGCGGCATCGAGAACCTGGCAGGATGGCTGACCACGGTAGTCGCGCGAATTTGCCTCGACATGCTGCGTGCGCGAAACTCACGGCGTGAGGAATCGCTGGAAGCGGCTGTGTCCGAGTCCATCGAGAGCCACGAGGAGGGCATCGACCCGGAGCAGGAAGTGCTGCTGGCCGACTCGGTCGGGCTGGCGCTGCTGGTCGTGCTCGACACCCTACCTCCCGCCGAGCGGCTCGCCTTCGTGCTGCACGACATCTTCGCGGTGCCTTTCGACGAGATTGCGCCTATCGTGGAGCGTTCGGAGACAGCAGCAAGGCAGCTCGCGAGTCGCGCGCGCCGCCGCGTGCGGGGAGCGGAAACGGCGCAGCCTGCCGATCTCGAACGCCAGCGAGCAGTGGTCGATGCCTTCCTTGCCGCCTCGCGCACCGGAAACTTTGAGGCGCTGCTCGCGGTGCTCGACCCGCACGTCGTGTTCCGACACGACCTCGCAGCCGTGCCTGAAGGCGCGTCACCGGAGCTCCATGGCGCGGCTCCCGTGGCCAGGCAGTTCGTCGGACGTGCTCAGGGCGCGCGAACGGCTCTCGTGGATGGAGCCGTGGCAGCAATTGTGGCGTCGCGTAGACATCTGTTCCTCGTCCTCAATTTCACGATCACACGCGGCAAGATCGTCGAGATCAACGTGGTCGCCGATCCTGCACGCCTGCGCCAGTTGCACCATGCAGTCCTCGACGACTAGAGAATCCAATTCCCAATATCGTTCACCACCTCTTCAGTCACGTGACCAGCCACGGTGTAGGTGGCGGGAGTGGCCTTTTGCCCGCCTTCCACGGGCATAAAGAGGTGGCTTAGGCCGTGGTACAGGATAAATCGCACGTCGCCGCGCCCACCCAGGGCGTCCTGCCAGATCTGGAAATCCTCTCGCGTGACCTGGTAGTCGCTCCCGCCTTGCAGGAAGAGCATCGGCTGTTTGAGCGTTTGTGCCACTTTCTCGGGATGATAGGCGTTCAAGTCGAGCCAGTAGGCCACCGGGACGTTAAACGGCAGGTCGCTCTCTGCGGCAGTAGGCAGGCGCCTGGGGTCTTTGACCAGTTCCACTTGCTGTTTGAGGGCCGCGAGCTGCTGCTGCCGTACCGCAGCATCGGGTATGCTCAGCGAAAGTACATAGTTCATCTGATCCAGCAGCACATCCTCCAACGGACGCGCGGAACCCGCCAGGATAATCAGGCCGCGAATCTGAGGGTCGGCAGCGCCAATGCGAGGAGCCAGGTAGCCGCCCAGGCTATGCCCCAGCACAAAGATGCGCTGCGCGTCGATCTCTGGCCGGGCGCGCAAAAGGGCCACCGCTTCCAGCGCATCGTCAATGACCTCTTCCTTGACCGTGAAGGTGTCCCTCTCATTCCTCCCACTCCTCTCACTTCCCAATTGTGCGGCATACACCTTCGTGCGTTTCTCGTAGCGCAGCACGGCGATGCCCTGCGAGGCCAGTCCCCAGGCCAGATCGCGGAACGGCTTGTTGGGCGGGATCGTCTCGTCGCGGTCACCCGGTCCCGATCCATGCACCAGCACTACCGCCGCAAACGGCCCGTCGCCACGCGGAATGCTCAATGTTCCCGGCAACACCCATTTTCCGCTTCCGATCTGCACCTCGTGTTCTTGAAAACGCTCGGCATGCGCGTATGGCGGAGGCGCATAGGTCGCATTCGCCTGCTGTTCGACGGTTCCCACAGGCGTCACCGCTAAACCGACGATCTCGCCCGCCTCATTCAAGACGACGTTCACGTCGAGACTCCCCCGCTCAAAGATACAGGTGACCACCTGCACCAGACCCTGTGGTGTCTGCACCGCAGACGTTTTTCCCTGCTCCTGAAACGCTCCAAACTGCCGTTCAAGCCCCTGCCAGGTGGCCTGAATTGTTCCGGCAGGGAAGAAAGGCTTGATGCGATCCGCCAGGCGTTGCTCCACCGCCGCAAAATCACCGTGCGCCACCAGTGTGACGATCTGTTGTGCAGTCTCCATCATATATCCTTTCTCGTGACAAAAACCTGCCGCATTGCTTGTTGCTTTCTCTCTCGAACATACCAGGAAAACCAGACAGAAAAATCCTCACTGAGCATACCACATGAGATGTTCCAGCAAAAAGTGATATAGTCCCTCTAGCGGACTGTCAAGCTTCACGTAATCTGTGAAATGTAGTGGCACCCCTCGCGGGTGCCAAGACTGGTAGGTTTTTTAAGAAAGGGAAGCGACGAGGTAGCGGCTGTCATGCTTCGCTTCGCTCAGCATCCGCCTCGCATGTCATTCTGAGCGAAGCGAAGAATCCGTCCCTGATGGGAGGTCTGACACGTCCGCCAGACGGATTCTTCGCTTCGCTCAGAATGTCCAGGAGAAAGCATCAGGAGACATCAACAGATGAAGCATTACTATGTCTATATCATGACGAATCGCTCAAAAACTCTCTATACGGGCGTCACCAATAATTTAGAGAGGCGCGTGTACGAACACAAGCATCAACTGGTGGCAGGCTTTACCAGCAAGTACCATGTGACACGCTTAGTCTACTTTGAAGAAACGTCTGATGTAAAGGCGGCGATCGAGCGGGAGAAGTGCATCAAGGGCTGGGTGCGGGCAAAGAAGGTGGCTTTGATCGAATCAAGCAATCCCGACTGGCGAGACGTGAGTGAGCAATGGCAAGGAGTATAACTGCCCAGCAGAGGAGCTTCTTCGCCGCGTCCAAGTCCTGGCGCCCAGTCCTGGACCCTGTCATTCTGAGCGCAGCGAAGAATCTTCACGTCACGACAAGAGATTCTTCGCTGCGCTCAGAATGACAGCTACTACTTTGTCAAACTTCATTCAGTCGTCTCGCATGTCATTCTGAGCGCAGCGAAAAATCCGTCCCTGATGGGCGGTCTGACACGTCCCCAAGACGGATTCTTCGCTGCGCTCAGAATGACATATAACCCTGTTGCATGTCATTCTTCGCTTCGCTCAGCCGCCTCGCATGTCATTCTTCGCTTCATTCAGTCGTCTCGCATGTCATTCTTCGCTTCGCTCAGCCGCCTCGCATGTCATTCTGAGCGAAGCGAAGAATCCGTCCCTGATGGGCGTCCCCAAGACGGATTCTTCGCTTCATTCAGTCGTCTCGTCTGTCATTCTGAGCGCAGCGAAGAATCCGTCCCTGATGGGCGGTCTGACACGTCCCCAAGACGGATTCTTCGCTGCGCTCAGAATGACATATAACCCTGTCGCCTGTCATTCTTCGCTTCATTCAGCCGCCTCGCCTGTCATTCTGAGCGCAGCGAAGAAGCCGTCCCTGATGGGAGGCCTGACTCGTCCGCGAGACGGATTCTTCGCTGCGCTCAGAATGACATATAACCCTGTTGCCTGTCATTCTTCTTGACGGACTACTATTGGGCGGGGGTGCTTGCGCCGCCCTCGTCCATCGTGTACTATCATTACAACTAGCAGGAAATCGTTACAATTAGCAGGAAAGAGTACGCCCATGGAACAACGCACAGATGGCTTCCGTACAATCGACGAGTATATAGCCACATTCCCCGAAGACATACAGGCGCTCCTTGAAGCAGTGCGAGCCACCATCAAAGCCTCCGCGCCTGATGCAGAGGAGCTTATCAGCTATCAAATGCCCGCCTTCGCGCAACACGGGAATCTGGTCTATTTTGCCGCGCTGAAGAATCACATCGGATTGTATCCAACATCAAGTGGCATTGCGGCATTTAAGGATGAATTATCCATGTACGAGAGTTCAAAGGGCGCTGTAAAATTCCCCATCAAGCAGCCCTTGCCGCTGGAACTGATCGGCAAAATCGTTCAATTTAGAGTGAGCGAGAATCTCAATAAGGCCGCGGCAAAAGCGCGCAAGAAAAAAGCATGAACTGTAATAACGTCAGTACTCTTCAGTACTCTTCGGAGGAACTATGCCATCAAAACTGATCCCCTACCTCAACTTTCAAAACAACACCCGCCAGGCTATGGAATTTTATCACACGGTCTTTGGCGGCAAACTTCAGATGAGCACCTTCAAAGAATATCACGCCTCCCAAGATCCAGGCGAAGATAACAAGATCATGCACTCCGTGCTGGAAGCTGAGAACGGTATCTCGTTTATGGCCTCTGACACCCCCAACCGCATGGAATATCGCGCCGGGACGAACATGAGCATGTCACTGACCGGTGACAACGAAGCAGAACTAACCGCCTACTTCGAGAAGCTTTCGAGCGGCGGCACGGTAGCCATGCCACTCAATAAAGCCTCCTGGGGCGACACATTTGGTATGTGTACAGACAAGTTCGGCGTGCAATGGCTGGTGAACATCGACGGGCGCGCTCTCCTGTAGGGGCGCGAGCATCCAGCGAGGCGAGGACGGCGCTTGCCATCCAGCGAGGCGAGGGCGGCACTTGCCATCCAGCGAGGCGAGGAGCGACGAGGGCGACCGCAAGCCCTCCCATTCATCCTCTCCCCTCCACCACCGCGATCTCCTCCTCCGTCAGCCCGTACAACCTATACACGACCGCGTCGATCAGCGCGTCCGTCTTGCTCAACCGCTCCTTCAGGGGCAGCACGCGCCCCAGGTTCTCCTCGTATACCCGCCCGATCCGGTCGAGCAGCCCCGCGTCGCTCAAGCTCACGCCCAACCGTCCCTTGTTCTTGCGCAGCATCTCCAGCAGCTCCCCCGTGGCAAGCGGCGGCTCGCCCTTCTGGTAATCGCCGGGGTAATCCAGCAGCCTGCTTTTGCCCGTCAGCGCGTCTATGCCCGCGCGTCCTTCCTTATCCGGCACAACGCGCAGCGTCTGCGCCAGCCAGTCCAGAAACTCGCGCTGCAACGCCCGCTTCTCTTTATTCAGCCGCATCATCTCCTCCGCCAGCCACGCCAGCAGATCATGCACCGCGTCCGACTCCTCCGGCTCCCTCGAAAGGTGGTGATCGACAAATCCCAGCACGCACTGCTGCTCATCCTTCTCCAGGCAGAAGTCATAGAGGCTTTTCGCCTTTTCGAGATAGTAGGCGCGCTGTTCGGGCGAGAGGGTAAAGTTGATGCGACGGATAGGTGCATGTGCTAACGTTTGTGCGCGGTACTCCAAATAGCCACCTCTAAGCGCTGAGAGTTCCGAGCGGATAAAAGTGGAAAGCTGTACTAGAATTGAGGACAGCGAGAAGATAGGGATCGATTCAAAGGAATGAAAAAAGTTTTTATCGTTATGAATAACTTCCGGAATCGTCAACAGAGAATTTGTTGGAAACGGCAATAATCGGCCACATTATTTTAGGCTTCTCAAAATCTGAATAATAATCACAATGACGCAGTTCCCACCAATGAATAGCCTTTATCCCAACATTTCTCAAGTTGCGCTTGATACTGTTGCAAATGTTTGAAGACTGCTGGATACCTTTTGATTGGGACACCTATATATGTCCAGATTAAATATCTATCGTGGAAATCCAGAGCAAATTTACGGATGTCTTCACCTACAACAAATGGCTTGATAATCTCAGCACTATTAGGATCTTCAGCAATCAGTTTATTACGGGTTGAACAATCAATAACAAAGGCTTCGTTGAAGCCAGTTTTAATACCATATTGAATTTTTCCCCCAACATATTGTCCTAATAGGAGACTATTGGTTTTTAACTTATCCAGGGCTACTTGCCCTGAGCTAGCCGCCAAAGACCAGTTACCACCGATGAAGGCGCTTTCTGGCATTTTGTTCGCTTACTACCTGAATTCGCACGAGCAAGGCTTTCAAAGTTCAAAACCTTTATGAGAGCATATTCTATTAGAGTTCCATTACGCTGAGCATTGCTTGACAGTATGATAATCGGATATGTTGTAGCGTCTCCAAATACTGGCAAATCACCGAAATCTATCAGCTTCTCTAGTTTAACCTTATCGGTAAGGAACGTTCGCAAAGCCGCTCCATAATTGGCGCGCATGAACTTGTTGGCGGTAATCATACCGAAGCGACCACCGGGACGTAGCATCATATGACCACGCTCGATAAAGTATGTATATAGATCAGCGATGCTGTTGAAGACAGCGTACATTTCTTTGAACGCTGTCTTGTCGTCGCCTAGTCCTTCCTGTCGCACATACGGCGGATTCCCCACCACCGCGTCAAACCCTCCATTCTCCTTGCGTTTCGTCTCGTCGAAAAACACTTCGGGGAATTCGAGTTCCCAGTGGAAGAAGCGTTTAGTTTGGGCAAGCGCGAGAGCGGTTTCGAGGGCGCTCCGATCTTCCGGGGTTGTCCATGCGGGTGTAGTCGTTGGCGGCAATGGCTTCAGCGTAGAGGCGCGTTTTATGCTTCGCGCCCCTGTTGCCGAAGTAGTCGCTGAGGTAGACATCCAGCAGGCGTTTGAAGGGGGCCAGCGCGTCGTAGGCTCCCTGGTAGGCGCTGCGCGACTGTGCCACCTCCTGGGCGGTCACGTCGGAAAGCTCGCCGACCCTACGCATGAGCTGCGTAGCGTCGAGCAGGTAGCTGAACTGGTTGCCCCACAGGTCGCTGCTGAGGGCGTCCTGCACCTCCTGCACGCTGCCGCCGATGAGGGAGTTGCCGCACTTCATGTGGTGGTCGAGGAAGGAGAGCGGCGCACCCAGCGTGAAGCAGTCGAGCCACAGGCTGACCTTAGCCAGTTCGACCGCCATGGGGTTGAGATCGACGCCGTAGATGCAGCTTTTCAGCACGCGCCGCTTGAGCAGGTTCAGGTCGGTCAGCTTGCCCATGTCGATGCTGATGCCCTGCCGCTCCATCTCGTTCTGGATGTCGCGCCGCGTCTGCTCCAGCTCGTAGACCACGGGGTTCCAGCGAAAGGCGGCCAGGAAATCGGCCATGCGGTCGGTGATGTAGTCCACCGCTTCGACCAGGAAATGCCCGCTACCCATGGCCGGGTCGAGCGTCTTGAGGTCGAAGAAAGCCTCGTTGAGCGTCGCGCGGAACTTCTTGTAGGTTTCGCGTTCGGCGCTGACATCGTCGCGCCTCAACGCTCTGGCCTTGTCCTTCTCGACACGCAGCGTCTTCTCGGCCTCGCGGAAGAGTGGGCGCAGCGCGTTCAGCTTCTCTTGCAGCACGGGGCCGACGGTCTGCTCTACGATGTACTTGACGATGTAATCGGGCGTGTAGTAGCTGCCGGTGGCCTTGCGCTCGCGGCGGTCATTCTCCAGGTAGACCGTGCCCTTCGGCAGCGTCCTGTCGCGCGCCTCTTTGCCGCGTCCTTCGCGCGCCAGGGGCAGCTTCTTCGCCAGCGCCTCGGCATAGGGTATGATCTCCTCGGTCTTCTTGCCCTTGACGACGGCCATCTCCGCCGGGGCGATGCGCAGCTTGAACTCCAGCAGCCCCTCGTAGATGCTGCCAAGCTGGCGCACGCCCAGGCTCTTGTAGTCGATGAAGCCCAGGTCGTGCTTCTTTTCGTCCAGGTCGCGCGCCATGCGATCCAGCCCCAGCGCAAGCTGGCGGTCGGGTATCCTGTACTGCGCCAGGAAGCGCGCCACACCCGCCTCCGGCGAGCCATCAGCCGCGCCGGCATTGGTGACGAACAGGCCGCCATTGTAGACGGGGACATTCAGCGCGGCATCGCCCTTATCCACGGCGTGAAACAGCGTTTGCAGCCGCTCGTAGAGATCGGTACTGCCCTCGCCATAAGCGGCGCGCAATTTCGCGGGAGCCTCGTCCTCAATCGGGCCGGCCTTGCCCGCGATTTCGTGCTTGAGCCGTTCCAGGCTGTGCGCGTGGTAGCCGCGCGCCTCGCGTACCGGCAGCAGATCGCGGCTCTCGGCATACAGCAAGAAAAGCAGGCGATACAAAAAGGTCAGCGTGCCGCTGAAGTACGGCTCCAGCAAGCGCCCCCGCTCATCTTCCGGCAGAGCATCCCACCCGGCTGGCAGGAGATCGTGACGGCGCGCGTAGCGGATAAAGCCCCCGGCGAAATGCGGGAAGACCTCGAAAAAGACGCGCTCCTTCAACCGCTCGCCCAGTTCGCGCGCGTAGCGCTCGCTCTCGCTGACCAGCCCATCCAGGAAGCTCGCCGACCTTGCTTCTCTCGCCTCTCGTGCCTCTCCTACCTCACTTTCGCCATCCTGCGCGGCAGGCACGAAGGCGGCGGCGCGGAAAAAATGCCAGAAATAACGAAAAGCCACCTCGCGGTGCTCCGGCGGCTGCGCCAGCGTCTCCTCCAGGTCGATCTCGTAATAATTGGTAGCGCGGCTATGCGCCTTCGCCGAATACAAGCGCCACGTCTTGCCATTCGTCACAATCGCCCAATTCGCACCATTATCGCTTGTATTGCCCTCTTCGTTCGCACCACCCACGCCGCTCATACCGCCATTCAACAACGACACCACCAGCGCGCCGGGATTCTCCTCGCCCGTCTCGCTATCGCGCTGCTCATCCTTGCCATCCAAATAACGCCCCCACGGATACGCCAAACACAACGCCACCGGAGCGGGGTCGGGTGCGGCATACAAACGGTAATCTGGCTCGATAACGCTATCCTTATCGTTCTTCCCCACCGTCACCTTGCTCTCCACTTTTGGCGCGAAGCCCAGCAGTGCCAGCGCCGGTTCCAGCAGCCTTCGCCGTGTCACGCTGGCGGGCTGGTTGGCGAGCGTGTCGCGCGCGTCCGCGTACAGGTCGCGCAGGGCGTGGAAGGCGCGTGTCATCTCGGCTGACGCGGCGGCGTCTTTCCATTCGCGGCTCTCCGGCAGGCGTTGCATCAGGTAGTGATCGGAGAACAGCGCGCGGTTATTAAAGAACGGCTCGCTCCAATCCGCCACGTCGTAGGCGCTGAGCAGCTTGTCGTTCTGCGCGAAGGCGTCGGCCTCAGTGTAGCTGAAGCGGCGCAGCACGCGCAGCGCCACGTCGCCCGGCTTATTGCGCGTGACGGTCAGCACGCGGGGCCGCACGCCGACCTGGCGCTGAGTGGGAGTAGGGATGCCGGACATGCCTTCTTGCGCCACGCCTGATGTGGTCGTGTAGCGTTCCACCAGCACGAAATCCAGGCGCTGGTAGTCATCGGTGAGCACGAGCAGGGGAAACTGCACGCTGAGGTTGCGAAAAGCGCGCGCGAGCGCCTGCGTGACGCTGACGGTGACGGACTTGAGTTCGACCAGGTACACGTCGAGCAGCCCCGCGTCCTGGCTGGCGAGCCGCTCGATATACGTAACAGACGCTTTCAGCACATCGGCGCTGAAGCCCATGGCCGCCACATTCTGCGCCAGCCGCTCGTTCGTGTCGTAACCCAGCCTGGCAAAAAAGGCCGCCAGCGCGTCCCTGCCGGACAGCCCCTGCACATCCGCGCGAGTCAGTTCATAATCGTCATGCAGCACGCGCCAACCTCACTCTTCACCTGATAAAGGAGCTTGAGCACATCGTGTGAGACGTAGGTGTCTCGCACAATCGCGACCATTAAGCTCGGTCGCCGTTGATCGTCAGGACAACGTTCCCGGTCTTCTGCTCCGTTTCGACGTATCTGCTCGCCTCGACCACATCCTCCAGCGGGTAGCGCCGATCGATGACCGCCCGGTATCTCCCGGCCTCGATGAGCTCCTTGAGGAAGAGTACGTCCTTCTTCGTGTAGCGGGGTGGGATCGAGAAGATCACGTGCTTGTCTCCGAACCGCGAGGTCCACAGCGTCAGCATGAGATTCCGGAACCCGTCGGTTGCCAGGTAGTTGCCGCCCTGCTTCAGTGAGCCTCTACACCGCTTGAACGTGTGCTTGCCAACTGCATCGAAGATGACGTCGTACATCTGGCCATTCCTGGTAAAGTCTTCTTGCGTGTAGTCGATCACCCGGTCGGCTCCCAGCGATCTCACGAGCTCGAGGTTCTTCGTGTTGCACACCGCGGTGACGTCGGCTTCGAAGTACCTGGCGAGCTGTACTCCTGCGGTGCCGATGGCCCCGGACGCGCCGTAGATCAGGATGCTCTGCCCCTTACGGAGATCTGACCCTTTTGCCCCTTTCAGGCACCACAACGCGTTAAGTCCCCCGTCGCAGACTGCCGCAGCCTCCTCGAAGCTCATATTGGTCGGCTTGTGCGCGATGCGGGCGCTCTCGCGCAGGCAGATGAACTCCGCGTACGCCCCGAATTTGAACCCACTGCTGCCGAAGACCTGGTCACCGACCGCGAACTCAGTGACGGCTGCGCCAACTGCTTCGACCACGCCTGCCAGCTCGCTGCCGAGGATCGGCTGCTTCGGTCGGCGCATGCCCGAGATGATGCGGCTGAGGAGCGTGGTGGCCAGGCCGCTACGCCGGTTGGCTTCACGAGTCGCGCAGTCCGCTCGCGTGACCGCCGTGGCGTGGATCTTGACGAGTATTTCGTCCTCTTTGGGGATGGGCCGCTCGACGTCTGCGAGTCGCAGCACGTCCGGCGGCCCGTACCGGTCGTAGACAACTGCTCTCATGAGTCTCCCCTCCTGCTCTTGTTTGGATGCGAGCGCCTGATCGCTCCGCCGTTCTTCCACTCTCTCTCCCCACTCCCCCCACTCCCCCACTCATCACATTT
Source organism: uncultured Chloroflexia bacterium (assembly GCA_963731975.1). Classification (GTDB taxonomy): domain Bacteria; phylum Chloroflexota; class Ktedonobacteria; order Ktedonobacterales; family Ktedonobacteraceae; genus CAVSXS01. The sequence goes on from CAVSXS010000001.1 coordinate 2,647,709, forward strand.
TCACGGACACAACACTAGCACCGGCTACACGGATTGTCAAGCAGCGAGAAGCGCCGGCTATGATTCTCCGGTGCTTTCCCGCTGGATTGCATGACGGTCATCTTGTGTACATCATTTCAGGACTTTTTTACTATATATATTGATTATCTCATCATTGAAAGCTATACTTCTTCAAAGAAAGGTATAAATATGAAAATAAATGCTCATTTGTGGAATAAGGCAGCCCGATTGTTCGGGGGTATCATTGTTCTATTAGCAATTGTAACGCTCGTATTGTTCTTGCATTCGACCGCTCCGCAGGCTCGAACGTCCCCGACGTCCCCGGCGGCTGTCGCTACGACGCAGCACAAACACCCTAATCTTGGAGTTTCCGGTGTCTCATACGCCCCACCAGTTGGTTGCGAACCAACCAGCGGTTATGCCTGCACGCCTGGATATACGGGAACCAATGCGACCGGCTGGGCATGGAGATACTATGGCTGTCCGAGCTATGCGTCTGGATGTACGGCAGGTACTCCTCACAATTGCACGCTGTACGTCAGCTATCGGCTTATGCTGAATGGGGTCACACTCAACTGGTATGCTAACGCCAACAATTGGGCAAATCAAGCAAATTCGAACCATGTTCCTGTCGATCAGATTCCTGCTGTTGGTGCCATCGCTCAGTGGAATTACGGTATCGGGCATGTTGCTTATGTTGAAGCGTCTGACGCGAGCGGGATCACCATTACGATGGATGATTACTATACCAGCCAACCCTGGCCTAATGGTTATACGGCCAGGGTTCATATCGCCATAGGATCGCCAGCATGGCCGGATAATTTCATTCACTTCCAGGTTCCAAGTAACCCGGGCCAACCTGCTTTTTATGCGGGAAAAATTGTGCAATGGAATGGTGACACCAAAACGCAAAAGACCTCCTGGCTCGTCTCTCCAGATCTTAAGCGATACTGGATTCCGGATAGTAGTACTTACAATTGTTTAAAGGGCAACGGATTTCCAGATGCCGGACCTATCAGTTCGACCCTCCTGGATCAGTTACCCGATCAATCTGGACAATGGGCAACGTGTGGCAGTCGTTCGCTCGGAAACAATCAATTTTTGTTTCGTGGCAGCTACCTGAGATCGAGTAATGGATTGTATATCCTGTGGCTCCAACGAAGTGATGGCAACCTGGTACTGTATGGTCCGTCTGGTCCCATATGGGAAAATTCGCAGTCATCGGATTACTTAGTCTTGCAGGCAGACAGCAACCTGGTCGCCTATAACTATGGTGCTGGAGTCACCTGGGCCTCAGGCACAGCGAACACAAAGGCGAATACCTTCGTAGTTCAAGATGATGGGAAACTCGTTTTATCAACGCCTGGCGGAGTAATGATCTGGGAGAGTTCTCATGGCGGTCCAACCTCAACGCCGCCGACAGGGCCGACGGTTACGTCAAGGCCAACATCACAGCCGACCGGGCCGACGATTACGCCAACGTCACCATCATCAGGGCCAACAGTGACGCCAACGTCACCACCACCAGGGCCGACGGTAATTCCAACGTCAATCCCTCCAAAAACCTACGCAGAGCAAGAAGGGCATTATGGCGCTAATACCTTCACCGACCCATTCAACGCCTCTGGCATGGGATCAAAAATACCCGCAGCTGCCTGGGTGCAGGTCGCGTGCAAAGTCTATGCCCCGCAGATCCAGAGTGCTAACCCGGATGGCTATTGGTATCTGATTGCATCAAGTCCCTGGAATAGCGCCTACTACGCTGTGGCTAACACCTTCATGAACGGTGACCCCTGGAACGGTCCCTATACTCATAACACCGATTTCAACGTCCCAAACTGTTGAAATCGGGTGAATTACGCTAGAGCTTGATACAGTTGAGAGCAAACGAAAACCACCTGTCTTGCTCTAGCTTACAGGAGGTGTCTCAGGGTGTTCCGAACGAACGACCTCAATGGAACAGTGGGTCATGACCGCACTGATGGCTCCTACTGCCGCCAGCCATGGGACAAGCAGCGTTCCGATGAGGCTAACGGTAAGCGGAATCTCGAGGACATTGTGCCCCTCATGCTTGATGATGATGTGACGGACGTTCCCCTCGTGAATAAGACGCTTCACGGTCGCGACCATGTCTCCACTCGCTACCTGAAACTCTTCACGGTATCCTTGAAACTGGTTTCCTTGTGGTGTATTTTGATCGGTTTGCGTCATAACGATGCTCCTCTTTCTCACGCTGCCAGGTCACTTTTCCTGTACAGCAATATTTCCATTGACACCTGTAAGTATAAGCAGGGAAGCGTTACAAGAAGCGTTAAAAGCACGTCCGGTCTTCGTCTGGCGCTGACGTCTGCGATGGCTCTGTGAGCGTGAAGTCGACTTTTGTGATGCCCTCGTAACGTCCATGCAGTAGACTCTCTCTATGAGACAGAAGCAAGCTGATTACCAACTGGTTGCGTATCCGAAGATGCGGCGCGCGACGGTAGCTATGCTGCCTTCATTCCAGCGCAAGCCAATGATGCATGGCTTGATTGAAGTCGATGTGACCATAGCTCGCCAGTTCCTGCGGGAGTACAAAGCGCGCACCGGGGAGTCGCTGTCGTTCACTGCCTTCATCATTGGCTGTGTGGGCAAAGCCGTCGATGAGCACAAGAACGTGCAGGCGTATCGCCAGGGCTGGAAGCACCTGGTCGTGTTTGATGACGTGGACGTGGCGACCGTGATAGAGCGTGACGTGGCAGGGCAAAAGGTTCCTCTGCTCTATGTCATTCGAGCCGCGAATCGCAAAATCCTCCGGGAGATCCATCATGAAATCAGGGCAATCCAGGTGCAGGACACGGCAAAATCCGTGTTGGGTTTCACCGCGCTTCCGTTCCTGCCAGCAGTTTTCTTCACCCACTTGCTCTACAGGATGTTGAGGACGTTTCCCCGGCTCCATAAACGAGTCGTCGGCACCATAGGGGTAACGGCAGTTGGGATGTTCGGCAAGGGCAGCGGCTGGGGCATCCCCGTGGCCGCCGCGAGCCTCGCGATTACGCTAGGTGGCTTAGCTTCGAAGCCCGGCGTCATCGATGGGCAGATTGCCATTCGCGACTACCTCTGCATGACGCTAAGCTTCGATCACCGCATTACCGATGGCGGCCCGGCGGCACGTTTTGCCGAGCGGCTGAAAGAGCTGATCGAGAGCGGATATGGTCTCGACAGTGCTGCCTCATTGACAAGTGAGCATCTCTAGCGTACTCTTCCTCAGGAATCAACCGGGTGTTGCAATAATTCACTGGCCCCTGATCCCCAGGGCTGTTTGCTCTCACGGATGTATCGCAAAACAAGCCCATGTGTGTTATGATAGAGCTATCGTTAGATAGTGCAACATGTTTCACAACGGGCAGTTTCATTTTTCCTAACCGGGAGGTTCTGATGGATACTACCGCCCTCTCGCTCCTTCTCACGGCCCTCACCACCGGCGCAGCCGCAGGTCTCAAGGATACAGCAAACCAGGCAGTCAAAGATGGGTATGGCAAACTCAAGCTACTGCTACAAAAGAAGCTCGCAGATAGCCCCGCCGCACTTGTGGCGCTGGAAGAACACGAGAAGCAACCGGATGTTTGGAAGTCACCCCTTGCTACCGGACTTCAGACAGCAGGAGCCGACCAGGACGAAGCGATCATAGCAGCCGCGCGTCACCTGATGCACCTGGTACGCCTGGTACAACCGCAGCAAGCAGGGGTAGAGAGCAACCTTGTCCAGAACCTCGGACCGGTACAAGGCCAGGTGATCGAAAATAGTGGCACGATTACGATGAACTTTGGAGAGTTACCAAGAACGTAGGTATGCTGATGGACGAAGCAACGCATCAGACCACGAATCAAGGGCCGGTACAGGGGCAGGTCGCTGCCAATTATGGAACCATCACGAACAATTATGTGAGTCCAGGCACCCCTGCGCTCACATCACCTTCCCCCTCGCGCCTCTGGAACATACCCTACCTCCGCAATCCCTACTTCACCGGACGTGAGAGTATCTTGAAAACTTTACACGAACAACTCACCACCCACCAGACCACCGCACTCACCCAACGGCAAGCCATCAGCGGCTTGGGCGGCATCGGCAAAACGCAGATTGCTCTCGAGTATGCCTATCGCCATCGCGCGACAGGCGACTACAGCGCTATTCTGTGGGTCAACGCCGACACGCGTGAGTCCATCATTGCCAGTTTTCAAGAACTGGCATCCCTGTTTGCTCTTTCAGAGATGCGGGAGACCGATCTGAACAAGGTCGCCCGTGCCGTCAAACGCTGGTTCGTGGAGCATGAAGGCTGGCTCTTAATCTTCGATAACGCCGATGACCTTCAGCTTGCTGGAGACTTCTTGCCCGCTAGCGATAGCGGCGTCTCTGCTGCTCACCACACGCCACCAGGCCCCAGGAGCACTCGCTCACGCCATCGATATCAAACAAATGGAGCAACAAGAAGGAACACTCCTGCTGCTGCGACGTGCCAAACAGCTGCCCCAGGACGCCCCGCTTGACAGGCCAGCCCCGAACAGCGCACCCTGGCCGAGCAGATCGTGCAGGAGATGGACGGTCTGCCACTCGCCATTGACCAGGCCGCCGCCTACATCGAGGAAACCCCCTGCTCGTTGGAGAGCTATCTCCAGGCCTACCGCAACAAGCGCATAGAACGCTTACAGGCGCGTGGGAACGACCCCTACAAGCACCACCCTATCGCCACCACCTGGTCACTCAACTTCGAGCAGGTTGAGCAGAACGATCAAGCCGCAACCGATCTGCTGCACGTACTGGCCTTCCTCGCCCCCGATGCCATCCCCGAAGACCTGCTGATAGCTGGAGCAAGCGCACTCGGCCCGCAGCTTGCAGGCATTGCCACAGACGCGACGCTGCTTGACCAGCCGATGCGCACACTCAATCGTTTTTCGCTGGTGAAGCGCACCCCTGATCTGCATGTGCTCTCGATCCATCGCCTGGTGCAAGATGTCTTCAAAACCAGGATGCCGCACGAGACGCGACGAACATGGGCTGAGCGCACCGTGCGTGCCGTGAACAAAGCGTTTCCCAACGTAGATTTCTCAACCTGGGAGACGTGCGAACGCTACCTGCCTCATGCGCTGGCATGTGCCACGTTGATTGAGGACGATGCCCTCGCCTTTCCTGAAACAGCCCGCCTGCTCAACCAGACTGCCCGTTACTTGCAAGAACACGCGCAGTACGCCCAGGCCGAGCCGCTCTTCCAGCGCGCCTTAGCCATCTACGAGCAAGCCCTTGGCCAGGACCATCCCAACACCGCCCAAAGCCTCAACAACCTGGCAATGCTCTACTACAGTCAAGGCCGCTATAGCGAGGCCGAGCCGCTCTACCAGCGCGCCCTTGCCATCAGCGAGCAAGCCCTGGGTACTGACCATCCCGACACGGCCACCAGCCTCAACAACCTGGCAATGCTCTACTACAGTCAAGGCAAGTATACCGAGGCCGAGCCGCTCTACCAGCGCGCCCTTGCCATCTACGAGCAAGCCCTGGGTACTGACCATCCCAACACCGCCCAAAGCCTCAATAACCTGGCAGCCCTCTACGACAGTCAAGGGCGCTACAGCGAGGCCGAGCCGCTCTTGCAGCGCGCCCTGGCCATCTACGAGCAAGCCCTGGGCGCTGACCATCCCCACACCGCAGGCAGTCTCAACAACCTGGCGGCCTTCTACAAGAGTCAAGGCCGCTACAGCGAGGCCGAGCCGCTCTACCAGCGCGCCCTCGCCATCTTTGAAAAGGGATTAGGTATCAACCACCCTACCACAAAAATTGTCCGTGGAAACTACGAACTATTTTTGGCAGAAGCGAAAAAGAGGGAGAAGGGTCTGTAAGGGTAGCCACCATTGACAACCGGTAAAGTAAACGAGCATGAAGGTACTGTAGGGGGGCGGTTTACCACGCCCACCGCCGATTATGCACATTGACGAAGGAATGCGGACATACGTCGTAGGGGCCGATTTATCGCGCCCAGCCAGCCCATTTATGGGCGCGAGACGTTGTTAGCAGACCCGCCCACTCGCGTTGCAAGCCACCTTTCGCGCCCATGAATGGGCTGGCTGAGCGCGGTAAACCGGCTCCTACGAGAGAGGGGATCGCCTGCCACATGAAGCTTGACGATGGATGACGACACATGTCCGCATCACTTTGTCAATGTGCATAACCCGCCCCTACATCTGGTTGCTTGCCTACAACTATTTCCTACACTCCCAGCGAAAATCAGGTGTAGACAAAGGCTCCAATAGGGGTTACAATGGAAAACGCATTCCGACACATTGACAGGAACGTCAATATTCGTCAGCAGGATGATCCTCGCGTCGTCCGCTAGATTACAGGGGAGTTCGCGCATGAGCAAGATCAAGATGCGCTGCACCACCTGCGGCAAGTGGTTTCAGTCGGCCAATGCGAAAGAAGTCACTTGCCCCGATTGTGTGCAGAAGGCCAGAAAAGAGAAGTTAGCGGCCAAAAATCCGCCCGCCGGCAAAACACCGGATTCAGCGAATCCATTACGCACGCCGCCACCACCACCACCAAAGCCTAAACCGGCTCAGAGTGGGACGAGCCACTGGTTCGACACTGTCAGCGACGTGAAAATTGGGGAGCCAGATGCGCCGCCTCAGCGTCCCAAGTTGCCTTCCTCCCCTGCTCCGCGTGACCCGCGCGATGCGCGTGATCCTCGCGGGGAACAAGATCAGCCCGGCAGCTATCGCGGACCCGGCGGCTATCGCGACCGCGACGAGCGCGGCACTGGCGGACCCGGCGGACCTGGCGGCTACCGCGAGGGTGGGTATCGAGGACCCGGCGGCTACCGTGACCGTGACGAGCGCGGCCCCGGCGGCCCCGGCGGTCCCGGAGGCTATCGAGGACCCGGCGGCTACCGCGACCGTGACGAGCGCGGCCCTGGTGGTCCCGGCGGTGGATTTCGAGCAGGCGGCCCCGGCACGCTGGACTCACCGGGATATCGACCGCGCCAGCCGCAGGAAGGTGGCTTCGGACGCGGCCCGCGCCCAGGAGGCCCCGCTGGTCCTGGTGGCCCTGGCGGTGCTGGTGGCACGCGCGAGCAGCGCCCTGATTCACGCGGTAAGCCGCCAAAAGGCAAAACATCCAGACCTGCGGCACCTCCCAAGCCCAAACGGGAGAAAATTCCTCCTCCTAAGCCTTTCGTACCAACGCCTGAGCAGATCACCCAGGTTGAGGCGCGTTATATAGAACTGGCTGTGCCACAGGAATTCGATGGCATTCGCTCGCAGATCGCACTGGAGTTGAGCATCCCTAAGAAGGCCGTCAAGAAGATCGTGCAGGATTACCGCGACCGCAACACTATCCCAAGCTGGTGGGAGTTGCAGAGCTACAAGGGCGACAGCGAGGAGCTGGCGAAGATCAAAGCCGCGTATGAACCGTACCTGCCGCTGCCACCTGTCGGCGTGCATAAAAAGATCGCCGAGGAACTGGAACTCAAAGCGGGCGACGTGTACCAGGCCATCAAAGCGATTCGCCTGGAACTGAACCTGCCCCAGTTCAACGACCCACTGGAGCACGGCGAAGAGTTCGCCACCAGCAGCCAGCAGAGGAAGAAGAAAACCGCGCCGAAAGAGCAGGCAGCAGAGCAGGCACAGCACGAAGAGCCTGCACAGGCTGTACAAGCTGTAGAGCCTGTAGAGCCAGACGCAGAGCAGGTCCAGAACGAAGGGCCAACGCATCCTGTAGAGCCGGGCAGCGAATTCTGTCCAGGCCGTGCCTGCCTCAGAAGCCCCTGCCGGAGAGCCTGAAGCAGAGCATCCCCCGGTTGAAGTCACCGTTCCCTCCACCGAAAGCGGCGAGGGAGCAAAGTAAGCGTATGGAAAATTGCCTGTTTTGTAAGATCGTCGCGGGCCAGATACCCGCGAAGATCGTGTATCAAGACGAGGATGTGGTAGCCTTCGAGGACATTAACCCGCAAGCGCCACATCACGTCCTGCTGATCCCACGCCGCCACATTCCTTCGATGACGGACATCACGAGCGAGGAAGGCCCGCTGCTCGCCAGCATTTACATGGTGGCTACGAAGCTCGCGCGGGAGATGGGCATCGCGGAGAGCGGCTTCCGCTTCTTGACGAACGTCGGGCCGGATTCCGGTCAGAGCGTCTTTCACCTGCACTTTCACCTGCTCGGCGGCCGCAGGCTTGGCTGGCCTCCGGGCTAGGGCATATGAGATTCAATGGAATGCGTATAGCGATTGATTACACGGCGGCCACCAGGGAGGCCGCGGGCATCGGGAACTACGTGCGCAGCCTGGTGGACGCCATGCTCGCGCTGGATGCCACCAACCAGTACACGCTGCTCACAAGCGGACGCCCTCCACGAGAGCGTCCGTTTCCGTCTGCCAGCAATGTGCGCGGGCGCAGCCTGGTGATCCCCGATCGCTACCTGAACGTGCTGTGGTATCGCTGGCGCCTGCCCATTTCCGCCACCTTCTTCACCGGTCAGGCCGATCTCTACCACGGCCCCGACTTTGTGCTGCCGCCGCTCAACGGCAAGCTGCGCAAGATCGTCACGGTGCATGACCTGGCTTTCTTAGAGCATCCAGAGTACGCGGTGCCGCAGCTCGCGGCCTATCTCAAGAAGGTCGTGCCGGAGTCCGTCACCGCCGCCGATGCCGTGGCCGCTGTCTCAAGCGAGACGCGCAAGATGTTAATCGAGCATTTTGCGACGCCGCCCGAAAAAATTTCACTCGTCCCAAACGGCATTCGCTCCTACCTGAAGCGTGTCACGGACCCGGTCTTGCTGGACGCCTTGCGCCACAAATTCGGCCTGAGAAGTCCGCTCGTGCTGGGTGTGGGAACGCTGGAGCCGCGCAAGAACCACCTGGGACTGATCAAAGCCTTCCACAAGGCCGCGAGTTCGGCCAACAAATCGGCGCGCCCGGCCATGCTCGCCATCGCCGGAGGGACGGGCTGGCTCTACGAGGAGACGCAGCAGGCCGTGGCGGAGCTTAAGCTTGAGAAGAAGGTGCGCTTCCTGGGGCGCGTCAGCGATCTTGAATTGATGTTGCTCTATAGCCTGGCGGACGTGTTCGTCTTCCCTTCCTTCTACGAGGGTTTCGGCGTGCCACCCATGGAGGCGATGGCCTGCGGCACGCCCGTCATCACCTCCAACGCATCTTCGCTGCCGGAGGTGGTAGGTGATGCCGCCCTGCTGGTCGACCCGCACGATAGCGGCGAGATCGCCCAGGCCATGCTGCGCGTGCTGGGCGACCCGCGCTTGCAGGAGGAACTGCGCCAGAAGGGCTACGAACGCGCGAGACGCTTCACCTGGGAGCAGTCGGCCAGGAAGATGCTCTCACTCTATACCCAGGTCTATGAAGGCAAAACTGACTTTCACGACGAGGTTGAAAATTTCCTATGAAAATTGCTATCAACGCGCTCTTCTTTCGCTACCCGGCGACGGGCAGCGGCCAGTATATGTCACACCTGCTCGACGCGCTGGCGGAGATCGACCGCGAGAACGAGTATATTTTGCTGGGGCCAGACCCATCACCCGAACTGAGCGGCGTCAATCCCGCTTTTGCGTACAGGCAAGCGCCCGTTCCGGGCTTTACGCGGCGCAGCGCGAAGATGGAGAAGCTGGCCTGGGAGCAGATCACCGCGCCCTCAGCCGCGCGCAAAGCACGCGTCGATCTCTACCACGTGCCCTATTTCGCGCCGCCCTACCTGTCAAACGTACCCGGCATCGTCACCATCCACGATGTGATTCCCCTACGCCTGCCCGTCTATGTCAGCAAAGGAACGATGCGCGCTTATATGGGACTGGTGTCGCGCGCCGCGCACAAAGCCACGCTCATCATCACCGTCTCGCAGCACGCCAAGCAGGACATTATGGACGTTCTGCACCTGCCCGCCGAGCGCATTCGCGTGATCTACGAGGCGGCGGGTGAGAAATTTCTTCCCGTTGCCGACGAAGAGACGCTGGCGAAGGCCAGGGCGCGCTACGGCGTCGGCGAGCGCTACCTCTTCTACCTCGGTGGCCTGGAATTGCGCAAGAACGTGCCCCAACTGGTGCGCGCCTTCGCGCACGTCTACCAGCAAGTGGGCGATCCCAACCTGCAACTGCTCATCGCCGGCAACCCCGACAAGAAAAGCGGCCCGCTCTTTCCCGATCCGCGCCCGGTGGCGGCTGACCTGGGTATGAGCGGCCAGATCGTCTACCGCTACATCGAAGAGGAGGACAAGCCCGCCATGTATAGCGCCGCCAGCGCCTTCATCTTCCCCTCGATGTACGAAGGCTTCGGCCTCGACCCGCTCGAAGCCATGAGCTGCGGCGCGCCCGTCGTCTGCTCGAACCGCACCTCGCTGCCGGAGGTGGTCGGCGATGCCGCGCTGCTCTTCGACCCCGACAACACCGGGCAGATGGTGGCGGCCATACGCGACGTGCTGACCAACGACCAGCTGGCCGCCAATCTGCGCGAGCGTTCACTGCAACGGGCGGCCAGGTTTAGCTGGCGCAAGACGGCGCAGGAGACGCTGGCCGTCTACGAAGAAGCCTATCAACGGAGTAGGAAACGCTGACATGCGAGTAATGATGATTTCTAAAGCCCTGGTGGCCGGTACGTCACAGCGCAAGCTGGAAGAGCTGGCGAAATGTCCCGGCGTCGAACTGACGCTGGTCACGCCGGCCTACTGGCAGAGCGACGACGGCAGCAAGCAGGCGCTCGAACGCCTCTACACGAGCGGCTACGAGATGATCGTGACGCCCATGGCGCTCAACGGCAACTTTCACCTGCACTTCTACCCGCGCCTGGGCAAGATCATGCGCAAGCTACGCCCGCAGATCGTGCATATCGACGAGGAGCCGTACAACTTCGCCACCTTGCAGGCTATGCGTCTCGCGCGCAAAGTGGGAGCGCGCAGCCTCTTCTTCACCTGGCAAAACCTGTACCGCGAGTATCCCCTGCCGTTCCGCGTGATGGAAGCCTACAACTACCGGCACGCAAGCATGGCGCTGGCAGGCAACCGCGACGCGGCTGAGGTCTTGAAGCGCAAGGGCTACAATGGTCCCATTCGCGTTATTCCCCAATTCGGCTTCGACACCGACATTTACCGCCGGGCGCAACCGCGCCAGCCACGCGCGGAAGGCGACCCCTTCACGCTCGGCTTCCTCGGTCGCCTGGTAGAAAGCAAGGGACTTCCCACCATCATCGAGGCGCTGCCCCTGCTGCCCGGCAATTGCCACGCCGTCTTCATCGGCAACGGCCCCATGCGCGGCGCGCTGGAGGAGCAGGCGGCTCGCCTGGGCGTCAGCGAGCGCGTCACCTTCAGGGGCAGCGTGCCGACCTACGACATTCCCGCCGTGCTGCAAGACCTGGACGCGCTCGTGCTGCCCTCGCTGACGCGCCCCAACTGGAAAGAGCAATTCGGGCGCGTGCTATGCGAAGCGATGGCCTGCGAAACGCCCGTCATCGGCTCCGACTCCGGCGAAATCCCCTACGTCATCGGCGACGCCGGCCTGGTCTTCCCCGAAGGCAACCCCCAGGAGTTGAGCCAGCGCGTGCGCCAGCTTCTCGACGACCCCACGCTCTACGCCGACCTGGCGCGCAAAGGCCGCCAGCGCGTGCTCGACAACTACACCCAGGAGCAGATCGCCCGCCAGACATACGAGGTGTACCAGGAGATGCTGTGAACGGGTAAACAGGGGAATGTCAGGGCATAATGATAAGCATGAGGATTGTAAGAACGCGGATACATGTAGGCAAGGAAACCCAACGACGGAACATGATGACGACACATAATGGTTCGTAGGGGCCGATTTATCGCGCCCAGCAGCGCATTTATGGGCGCGAAACGTGGCTCGCAATGAGGATGGGTGTGTCTGGTAAGCCTATCTCGCGCCCATAAATGGGCTGGATGAGCGCGGTAAACCGGCTCCTACGTAAAATACGCCGACATACGCCGACCCCTAGGACGAGATTTCGAACTGCCATACGTGCGACCTATTTTGCCGTAGGGGCCGATGTATTTTCACGTAGGGGCCGATGTATTTTCACGTAGGGGCCGATGTATTTTCACGTAGGGGCCGGTTTACCGCGCCCAGCAGCCCATTTATGGGCGCGAAAGGTCGCTTGCATAGATAGTTATAATGGTCAGGTATATCACTCGATAAAGGTAATTCAAAGACATGCAAAGGGGAAGATTGCATGGCTAAGCACATATCAGGGTATGACTATAGCCTACCCGGCTTCTATTTTGTCACGATTTGCACATGGCAACATCGTGTGGTGTTTGGTACAGTCAAAGATGACCAGGTCTTTCTGAGAGAGCCAGGACAAATTGCCCACGCGGTGTGGGTCACGCTTCCCAGGCGATTTGCACACGTGAGACTGGATGAATATGTCTTTATGCCCAACCATATGCATGCCATCATTGAGTTGACCGAACCCGTTGTAGCGCACTCCGGTCCCAGAGCGCCCTTGTGGGAGGTTGTCCGCACCTTTAAGGCTGTGACTACCTATAACATACGCAATTCGGAAGGCCAGCCGTGGTTTGCCTGGCAAGATGACTTTTACGATAAAGTGGTACGCGATGAGGCAGCCTTGTTCAAGATACGTCGCTACATCCAAGAAAATCCCATGCGTTGGAGCCAGGATGAATGGTATAAACGATGGTAAACAATGTATTTCTCAAAGGAGTCGACATATTTCCCGTAGGGGCCGGTTTACCGCGCCCATCAGCCCATTTATGGGCGCGAGATACGCTTACCAGAAACGCGCATGACCGACGCAACCCGCCTTTCGCGCCCATAAATGGGCTGGATGAGCACGATAAATCGGCTCCTACGGATGGGGTTATACCAATTCAGCATCCTACTCGACCTATTACCTCTACACGCTCGACTCCTGCCAGGTTTTGTAGCTGGCTTTGCCACGTCGTGGCGTTGATCGGGGTCGTAGCCAGCAGCAACATATGTGTCTGGGCGTATGAGCTATCCTGTCCCATCGTAGTCCAGGTGGGCTTGCTTCCGCGTGCTCGCGCCTGCTCGTAGCAGGGATTGGCAAGGCGAAAACCCATGTCGTTGACCGCGTTGAGGGCGGTATCGTAGCCGATCGGAGCAAACGTGACGCGCAGGTAGGTTCCTGCTTTGTCCAGCCCCAGGAATGGAGGATTGTTGTCCAGCCTTTCCATGGGACAATTGATCACGCTGAAGGGCCGTATCGCCGTCACTCCTGGACTCGCTTGCAGGCGAGCAAGCCACAGAGGAGCCGAGTTGACCGTCGCGACTACATTAAGGGTATGATAGGTTGAGAACACCTCGCTACTCTGTTGCGGACGCCACGTAGGAATACAGATTCTCTCGGTCTGCAAGCCAAGATCGGTGATCGCTCGCAATGCCTGGGCAAAGGGAGTCGAGGCAGCGAACGCGACCTGAGCCTCGTATGCCGGCTGTGTTGGAGGCGCGGCAGGTTTGCCATCAGTACCAGGCTCAGGCGTCATGCCAACTCCCAGGGGCTTATTGCTGAACACATCGCTTTGAGTGGAAAGGCTGCCCGTTGTCCCGCAGGCAGAGATAAAGACGAACAGGCAGAGCAGGAGCAGGAGAAGCGTCAGGTGACGCTTCAATAGTGTATGGCGCATGGCAGCCTTCTTTCGCGCATCAAGATAGACATGTCTAGTAGCCCGTCTTCCTTGCATGGAAAGGTGAGAAATGTAGTGGCACCCCTCGCGGGTGCCATCGGAAAGGGCCCACGTAGCGAACTCCCTGGCACCCGCGAGGGGTGCCACTACATTTCATAGAACACATGAAGCTTGACAGTTTGCCAGTCACTTCAGATGACGAGAAAAGCAGTGGTTTTGTTCCACGTGCTGTTGTAACATAGGGAAGCATGGCAAAGTACGCGTCATGCCATCATCTGTATAATTGGAGAATGAAATGGACGAGCAGCAAGAATCGGCATTATTGAAGGGGGCTGGCTCTGTACGCCCAATGAATCGCCCCGAAGACTTCGCGGCGATACGCGAAGCGTTCGAGCAAGCTGTGGCTGAAGAAGTAATCGCTGAAATGAAAAGTGAAGATGAACGATACAACACCTCCGAAGGAGCAAGCATGACCACTAGCGTTGAGCTTATTCCCCGCGCTGTGCTGTTTGGCAACCCGGAGAAGAGCAGCCCGCAGGTTTCGCCGGATGGTCGGCGCATGGCTTACCTCGCGCCCGTTGACAACGTGCTGAACGTGTGGGTCGGCACGGTCGGGCAGGATGATTACCGCCCCGTCACGCAAGATACAGATAGGGGCATCCGCATGTATGCCTGGGCTGCCGATAACCGTCATATCCTCTACCTGCAAGACGCGGGTGGCAGCGAGAACTGGCGCATCTACGCCACCGACCTGCAAGGCGGCGAGACGCGCGACCTGACCCCCTTCGAGAACGTGCAGGCGCGCGTCGTGGCGCGTGACAAGCACTTCCCCAACGAGCTGCTGATTGGATTGAACAAGGACAATCCCCAGGTACACGATGTCTATCACCTCGACCTGCCAACAGGCGAACTGGCGCGGGTCGCGCAGAATCCCGGCAACATCCTCGGCTGGGTAGTTGATGCGAATTTCAAGGTGCGCGGCGCGATCGCCATGTCGCCTGATGGCAGCGGCAGCCTCGAACTGCTCGCGCGCCCCGGCGAGGACGCGGCGTGGGACACATTGCTAATCTGGGGAGCCGAGGATAACCAGAGCAGCGGCCCCGTCGGCTTCACGCTCGATGGCCAATCGCTCTACCTGGAGGACTCGCGCGGCGTCAATGCCGGGCGGCTGGTCAGGCTGAACATCGCCAGCGGCGAGATCACCGTCATCGCCGAAGACCCTGAGTACGATGTGACCGACGCCATGATGCACCCCGATACACGCGAGATTCAGGCTGTCGCCTTCATGAAAGACCGCCTGGAATGGACTATCCTCGACGAGACAATTCGCGCCGACTTCGAGGCCATACGCGCGCTGCGCCAGGGCGACTTCGCCATCAGCAGCCGCGACCATGCCGACACAACCTGGATCGTGGCCTTCACAACCGACGACGGCCCCGTTTCATACTACGCCTATGACCGCGCCACGCGCGCAGGCCGCTTCCTGTTCGACAACCAGCCCGCGCTGAACAACTATACGCTCTCCGTCATGGAACCCATCACCTATACCTCGCGCGACGGCCTGGCCATCCACGGCTACCTGACGCTGCCGCCGGGCGCCGAGCGGCGCAACCTGCCGATGGTGCTCTACGTGCATGGCGGCCCATGGGCCAGGGACACGTGGGGTTATCGCCCCGACGCGCAATGGTTCGCCAATCGCGGCTACGCCTGCTTGCAGGTCAATTTTCGCGGCTCGACGGGCTACGGCAAAGCGTTCATGAACGCGGGCAACAAGGAATGGGGAGGCAAGATGCACGACGACCTGGTGGACGCCGTGCAGTGGGCCGTCGCGCAGGGCATCGCCGACCCGCGCAAGGTGGCCATCTTCGGCGGCTCATACGGCGGCTATGCCGCGCTGGTGGGCGCGACCTTCACTCCCGGCGTGTTCTGCTGCGCGGTAGACATCGTCGGTCCCAGCAACATCATCACGCTAATCGAGACCGTCCCGCCCTACTGGGCACCCATGATTGCCATCTTCCACCAGCGCGTCGGCAACCCCGCCACAGAGGAGGAGTTCCTGAAGTCGCGCTCGCCGCTCTTCAAGGTCGATGCGATTCGCATCCCCATCCTGATCGGGCAGGGAGCCAACGACCCGCGCGTCAAGCAGGCTGAGTCGGAGCAGATCATCGAGGCCATGAAAAGCAAGGACATCCCATACGAATACATGCTCTTCCCCGACGAGGGCCACGGCTTCGCCAAACCGGAGAATCGCCTGAAGTTCTTCGCAGCCGCCGAGAAGTTCCTGGCGCAACACCTGGGCGGGCGGTACGAGGAATAACTATCCTTCAATCCACCCCGGCATATCCACGATCGATGCCAGTATCGCATCGGGATGAATGCGATCCAGCAGGGGTGAGGTGGCGTCGTGCTTGCCCGTGCAGACCAGGATGCCACGCAGACCGGCCTGCTGCGCGCCACCGACGTCGTTTTCGATGTCGTCGCCGACCATGACCGCCTCCGACGCGCGGATACCGATGGAGCGCAGGGCTTGCTCGAAGAATGCCCGGTCGGGCTTGCCCAGGATGGTCGCATGCTTGCTCGTAGCGGCTTCCAGGGCGCGGATGTACGCTCCACTATCAAGTTGCAGGCCATCCAGGGTGCGCCAGTAGAGGTTGGAGTGCGTGCCGAGCAGTAGCGCGCCGTCCATCACCATGCGGAATGCGTGGTTCATAGCCTCGTAGGTCAGCAGTTCTTCCGCACCGCCGATCACTACTATGTCGGCGCGGTCATCGACCAGCTCGATATCGTGAAAATCGGCGGCGGTATCGCCCTTCGCGAGCAGCCAGGTGCGCTTGCCGGGGTAGTGCTGGCGAATGTAGCTGGCGGTGGCGACCGGGGCCGTCATGACGCGCCCTTCCGGGATGGGCAGGCCGATCTCATGCAGCTTGCGCACCAGGGTCGCGCGCGAACTGGTGGTGGTATTGGTCACGAAGCAGGTTGCGTACCCCTGCTGATCAAGCCAGCGCAGCGTCTCAGCCGCGCCCTCGACGGGCTTCATCCCGACATGCAGCACGCCGTCAATGTCCAGCAGCACGCCGCGCACAGGCCGCATCGGCATCGCACTCTACACATTCTCGCCCGCTAGCGATACGCCCTCGTACAAGTCATCCACAAGAAAGCTAATTCCTAGACTGGTCAACTGTACCTGTTCGCCTCCTCCATAAGCATAGAGCGTCCAGAGATTCTCCCTGGCCCTCCGGTAGACCTCTACGGATCGTTGCTGGGTATCTACCAGGACATATTCTTGTAATGTTGGAGACAAACGATAATAGCCGAATTTCCTGCCCCGATCATAGGCCTCGGTTCCTGGAGAAAGCACCTCAATTGCTACGCGCGGCGAGTAGACGATGTCAATTGTCCCACGATCGCGCTCATCGCAACTGACCGACGCATCTGGATAGACATAGCGCATATCTGCGAGGCGCACTCGCATATCTGAGTTGAAGGTGCGGCAAGAGCTGCCACGCAGCAAATTACGAAGCAGGCTGGTCACATTGATGCTAATGACACTGTGGTCGGCTGTGCCGCCAGACATCATGTAGGCATAGCCATCGATAAACTCGTAGCGTACCTCCAGGCTAATACGGTCAAGCGTAAGGTAGTCCTCGACGCTCATCAACAACCGGTGTGGCTGGGCTACCATCTCACCTTACTCCTTCGATAGTCAAGCATCTACACGCTGCTCACCAGAAACATATTTGCTACTCCAATTGTAGAGAACCGGCGTTCCATTGTCAATGCAACGCATAGGAGACATTACCCATTGCATGACTGGTAGCGCGAGTAGTCCGTTTGTACATCACGATGGGTCAACATGCTATGGGGAAATGAGACATGACATGAGCCATGACATTCAGTGTTGAATGATGTATAATAGCCGCGAGGAGTCGCCTTTCAGGAGGGAATACGCATGAGTGGTGACATGCTGGGACGTGTCATCAAAGGACGATATAAGCTCATCGATGAGTTAGGACGGGGAAGCTTTGCTACCGTCTATATTGTGCGTGACACGAAGACCAATCGCATCTACGCGATGAAGGCCATGCACTACGAACTCGCGGAGGATGGTGAGCTGCTAGCGCGATTCCAGCGCGAGGCGCACATCCTTCTGACGCTCAGCGACCCGCATATCGTGCGTATTTTCGAGTATGGGGACGAGAGCGACCTCCATTATATCCTGATGGACTTCATCGACGGGCAGAACTTGAAGTACCACACGCTGACACTCGGCCAGATGGAGGCTGGCCGCGCGCTGGACTACACCCACCAGATCGCCGAGGGTCTCGACACGGCGTACAAGCATGGCGTGGTTCATCGCGATATCAAACCCCAGAACATTGTCATCAACAGCAAAGAAGTCGTCAAGATCACCGACTTTGGATTGGCGCGCAGCCGGGAAACCGTGACGCTGACCCAATCGAACGTGTTCATGGGTACCGCCTATTACATTCCGCCTGAGCAGGCCGAGAATGGTCGCCTGGCGGATATTCGCTCCGATCTTTATTCGCTGGCCGCCGTGCTTTTCGAGATGCTGAGCGGCCATCCTCCTTACGAGGGCGATACTGCCGTAGACATCGTCGTGAAGCATATCAACGAGAAGATTCCTTCCATCTGCCGCATTCGTCCCGATCTGCCGCCTGAACTGGATGCTTTCCTGGCAAAGGCGATGGCAAAGGCTCCAGCAGACCGTTACAATACCCCGCAGGAGTTTATTCAGGCGCTTGAACAGGTACAGCAGCTTGTACCCGCTATCGAGCGACAGGAAACACACGAGCGCGGAGCGGTCGCGGGGAAGCGAGGCGAAGCGAAGGAGCTAAATCAGACGCCAAAGCGAGCGACGCCAGCGTATGGCCTGGCGCAACCGGAGGCGACACCATCACCACAGAACCAGCGCAACGAGCGAGAGCGCGCCAACGCCGCCGCCGCGCAAAAACAGGGCCGCCTGCTGGTTCTTTCCAATAATCAAACTATTCCGCTGACGGGCGAATTGATGGTCGTGGGGCGGCACGACCCGGTGCTCGGCATTTATCCGGAGGTCAACCTGGCCGATAAGACGGTCGGGCGGCGACATGCCTACCTGCGTTACCGGCATGGACAATACAGCGTCGAAGACCTCAATGCGTTGAACAA
Organism: uncultured Chloroflexia bacterium; assembly: GCA_963731975.1. GTDB lineage: Bacteria > Chloroflexota > Ktedonobacteria > Ktedonobacterales > Ktedonobacteraceae > CAVSXS01. Next base: position 2,666,515 of record CAVSXS010000001.1, read on the forward strand.
AACACGACTGAATGGAGTAATCTTGACACCGAACGAAGAGCGCACGTTGAAAGATGGCGATGTTCTCCGCTTTGGCAGTGTTGAGGTACGTTTTGAGTTGCGATGAGTGCAATTGTAGGGGTGCGAGCTATGCGTAAGGCTACTACTGCTTTCGCGCCCATCACTTTACCGGGCGTTACTGATGGTCCAATCGAGCGCCCCTACAATTAGGAGAGGTGAACGTTATGAGAGAGTTTGTCAGACTAGCAACCATTTTCGGGGTCAGTACCCCCATCGTCATCGCGGTTGCCGCGCTTGTGGTCGCGTTAATCATCGGCATCGTAGCCTTCTTCCTGTTCCGTGGAAGCGGCAAGAAGAAAGCAGCGAGCACGCCCGCCGCGACCTCCGATTGGCAGCGCCAGCAAGCCGGCGCGCAGCAGGCGGCCTGGGGCCAGCAAAACGCCCAGCAACCCGGCTGGGGGCAGCCCGCCGCTCAACAGCAGCAACCCGGCTGGGGAGATGCGAACGCCATGCAGCAACAGCAGCCAGGTTGGGGACAACCCGCCGCTCAACAGCAGCAACCCGCTGGTTGGGGTACGCCGTCTTCACCTCAGCAGACACAACAACCACAGCAGCCCGCCGCGTGGGGCGCGCCATCCACACAGCCACAACAGCCCTCCGGGTGGGACGCGCAGCCACAGCAGCCGGGGTGGGGGCAACCCGCCGCTCAACAGCAGCCACAGCAGCCACAGCAGCCACAACAGGCAGGATGGGAAGCGACACAACAACCCGCGTGGGGGCAAGCCGGCGCTCCGCAGCAGGGTGGGCAGCCAGGTTGGGGACAACCCGCCGCTCAACAACAACAACCATCTGCTCCCGCGTGGGGACAACCCGCCGCTCAACAACAGCAGCCCGCCGCGTGGGGCCAGGGCGGCCCCGGCGCTCCATCCTGGGATCAGCAGCAACAGGCTCAGCAGGCTGTCACGCCTCCTGCCCAGGACCCGTGGGCGCAGCCGCAGGCGCCGCAACAAGCCGTTCCCGCGTGGGGCGCGCCGTCCAACCAGCAGCAAGCGCCAACCGGTTATGGCGGTAGCGGCTCAGGCCAGGCATGGGGGCAGGCTCCGGCTGGGCCTACAGCGGACTCCTGGGCGCAACAGCAGCAGCAGGGCGGATGGCAGGGCGGTCCGCAGCAGCCGGTATCCCCCGCGCCGCCAAGCAATCAGCCCATGCCCGCGGGCTGGCAGCAGGGACAACAAGGACAACAAGGACAGCCCGCTTTCGGCGCTGGCGGTTTTGACAACCAGGACGGGGACAAGACCGTCATGGGGCAGGTCGGGGCGCGCAGGCCGGTCGCCCCGGGACGCCTGGGTATGGTGCGTATCGAAGAGGGGAAAGAGCCTGGACGCATCTATGAGATCAGCAAGGAATCGTTGAGCATTGGCCGCAGCCGCGAGAGCGACATCTTCCTGGAAGACCTGGCAGTCTCGCGCTTGCATGCCTCGATCATCAACATGGGCAACGGCAGCTACGCCCTGCGTGACGAGGGCAGCGCCAACGGCACGAAGGTCAACGGGCAAACGGTCAATAAATACCAGCCTTACCCGCTTCAGGAAGGCGATAAGGTTCAACTTGGCCAGACCGTACTGGTCTTTGCTCTTCGATAAGCCGCGAATTAAACTAACGAGAGGCGTCCGAAACAGGATATGCAGCAAGACCACCTGATCGGTACGACACTTGGAAACTATAAAATCCTGGCCCCGCTCGGTCAAGGGGGGATGGCTCATGTCTACCGAGCGCGCCAGGAGAACCTTGATCGAGAGGTCGCGGTCAAAGTGCTGCCGCCCTGGTATGCCTCGGACCGCAGCTTCGTCGAGCGTTTCAAACAGGAAGCGCGGCTGGTCGCGCGGCTCTCACATCCTAATATCGTCACCATCCACGACTACAGCGAGAGCAACGGGCAGCTCTATATCGTTATGGAACTGGTCGAAGGCGGCACGTTGAAAAACGTTCTCGACGTGCTGAAAGCCTCCGCCGGTGCGGGGCGAGCCGGCTACATGGACGTTTTGGAGGCCAACCGCATCTTCCAGCAGCTTGCCAGCGCGCTGACCTACGCGCACGAAAAAGGCATCATCCACCGCGATATCAAGCCGGTCAACGTCTTGATGGATGTATCCCGGCGGCCTATTCTCTCGGATTTCGGCATTGCGAAGGTGCTGGCGAGCAGCAGCGGCCTTACACGCCCAGGCGCGGGCGTCGGCACACCCGAGTACATGTCGCCGGAACAGTGCCGTGGGGAAGAGGTCGATGGGCGAGCGGATATCTACGCGCTGGGGGTCTTGCTCTACGAAGCACTGGCCGGTCGCACGCCCTTCATCGGCGATAACTACCCGGCGCTGGCGCATAGCCACCTGTATGCACAGCCGCCTGACCCGCGCAGCTTCAATCCGCTGCTCAGCGTGCAGGTCTGCCGCGTCGTACTCATCGCGCTTGAGAAAGCGCCGGAGCGTCGCTTTCAGCGCGCCAGCGATCTCGCCATGGCGTTAGAGGAAGCCGTGCATCCCTCCAGCATCGGCATCAGGCCGATCACCACGCCCCAACCGGCCATTCCTTCCGGCAGCATCGAGCGAACGCCAACCACACCGGTCTATGCCTGCCCCAACTGCCATCGACCCAATAAGCCGGACACCTTTTTTTGCGTGCGCTGCGGCTCACTGCTGAATGCCTGCCCGCGCTGCCACAATCAGAACAAGGCGAAAGATCGCTTCTGCACGCGCTGCGGCCAGACGCTGCAATACACGATGTAATCATGTAGGGGCGACCCTCGCGGTCGCCCGCCACACGCGAATGTTGACGGCTGGCGGCTTACAAGGCAAATTCATCCGGCTGGGACTGCACGCGCTCCAGCATGGTCTTCTGCTCGTCGATGCGTTTGCGCTGCAGCATGGTTCGCTGCTCGTTATTCAAGCCGAGAATGGCGCGAATGCGCTCGACAATCTTGCCGGGCTGCGTCGGTTTCGTGATATAGTCGATAGCGCCTTCTTCGAAACCGTGAACCTGCTCGTCCAGGCGGTACAGCGCCGTCAACACGAGCACCGGCAGCGGCGGGCTAAGGCGCTGCGCTCGCAGCCAATGGAGCACTTCCCATCCATCTACAGGCCGCATCATCAGGTCAAGCACCAACAGGTGAGGCGCGGATTGCTCTATGAGCATGATTGCCTCGCTGCCATCCGACGCGCTGAATACCTCGAAGCCAGAATACTTCAGATACACGCAGAGTATCTGCCGGATATCCGCGTCATCCTCCACAACCAGAATACGGACCGGCGCGGTTTTCTCCCTACCATACGTATGCATACCAGGCACCTCCACTCCTACATATAGGTCACGATTGCTCACTCCTACGAGTGACGTTGCTTAGCGCCGCATCAGCGGGAAACGCACTTCGGCACAGGTGCGTGGCGGCGTCTCCTCCGTGCGGCGCAGGGTAAATGCGCCTCTGAGGTCGCCCATCAGGTTTCCAATGAGCGACAAGCCAAGCCCTTCGCTGCTCTCAACTTCCACCGGCGCAGGCGGTCCGCTGCCGGTATCGAGCACCTCTACAACTACCACACCTTGCTCCTCGCGCCCGCGTATCGTGACGGCTCCCGATGAATGACCATCGATGCCATGCTTGATGGCGTTGGAGACCATCTCATTCAACACCAGCGCTAGAATCGTCACCGCCCGCGAGGGGATGACAATGGGACATGGCTCTACATCAAAGATGATTGATGTATCGGGTGGGCGCAAGTTCGCGTTCGCCACACCCACGATCTTCCGCGCGATTTCATCCACGCGCGCCTCGCTGAGTTCCTCGTGAGAGAGCAGATCGTGGGACGCCGCCAGCCCCTGCACGCGATTGACGCTCTCGGCCAGAATATGACGCACCTCCGGCGAGCGCGTGCGGCGTCGCTGCAACGAGAGAATGCCGGCCACGGTGGCCAGGTTGTTCTTGACGCGGTGATGCAGCTCGCGCAGCAGCACAGTCTTGATCTCCAGGCCATGCCGCGCCTCTTCATACAGGCGGGCGTTGTGGATGGCAATCGCCGCCTCGTTCGCAAAAGTAATCACCAGTTGCATCTGCTCCTGGCTCAACATGTGGCGGTGGCTGCTGTAGATGCAGATGCAGCCAAGCACCTTGCTCTTGATCTCCAGCGGAACACACAGCACGGAATGCATCTCCGAAGAGAGCAGCGGGTCATGGCGCATGAAGCATTGCTCGTCGCTGTGGAAGCAATCGACCGCCATGCTTGGTCGCCCGGTCTGGACGGCTCGCCCGGCGCAGCAATGACCGACGGGAACCGTCACACTCTGCGCTTCAGCGCTGTTAAGACCGTAATGAGCGATCACGTGCAGGCTTTGTTTTTCTTCATCCAGCTCGAAGATACACGAGCGATCCGCGCCACTCAACTGCACGGCCTGGGTTGTAATGATCTGAAGGACGCGATCCAGGTCCAGCGTCGAGGTGATGATCGAAGAGACGCGGTGAATGGTTGCCAGCTCATGCACTTTGCGGCGCAGTTGCTCGTCGGTCTGCTCGTACAGGCGACCATTTTCGACGTTGATGGCGATCATGCCGGCCACTACTTCTAAGAAGTTCATCTCTTCGCCGCTAAAATCGCGCGGCTCGCGGGATTGCACGTTCATCACGCCGATCAAACGTACTTCATTGCCGAAAAAGATGATGGGTAGGGACATCAGGCCGCAATACTCCGAACCGTAGCTGTGTGCCTCCATTGCAAACTTTGCGTCGTTGAGGGCGTCGCGCACGAGCACCGGGCTTCCCTTGTCGGCCACCCACCCGCTATATCCCTCGCCCAGGCGCAACGTATAGTGCATCCCGCCCATCGGGCGCGGCCCGTTCGTGGCGCGCAGCGTCAGAACGCGCTGTAACTCGTCGTAGAAGAAAATGGAGCAGAGATCGGTTTGTAACTCTTCGGCGACAAACCTGGCAATCGTCTCTAGCGCCTGGTCCAGGTCAATCGTTGAATTGCTGACGCTGTTGATGCGCTGCAACACCTGGAAGCGTTTCTCGATGAGCCGCTCCATTTGCTGCCGTTCCTGGAAAACCTGGTCGATGACCGCCTGATAGCCGCGCGCCAGCGCCATCAAGCTGAGCGAATGTTGTTGGGAAAGACGGTCGTATGCCTGGCGCAATAATACATGGCTGCCCATCTCATCAAGGAATATTCGATCGCACTCGCGTGAAAGCGCCTGCATGTAGGACTGAATTCCTTGTATGCGAGCTTCGAGTTTTCCTCCTTGTTGAGCGAGAGCGCGGCCAGACTGCTCAAAATGGCTATCGAGTGCGTTGCGATCATCGCTTATCAGCGCGTTGAGCAGCATCCACGCGTCACTTCCCTCTTCAGGCCCCGAAATTGCTCCCGATATTTGTTGCAGGGCGGCACGAAACCTGGCAATATTTTGTGAGAGGGCGCGCTCAACCTGCTCCACATCGCTACTCTTCAGCACATCTTTATCCTTGCAATCGCCAAACCTGTCAGGAAGCTACACTCCAACACATCCATTACGTGGATATTGTAATGGCGCGACACGCTTCTGTCAAGGAAGTGTTTCGTCTCGCGCCCATAAATGGGCTGGTGGGCACGATAAATCGGCCCCTACGTGATGGCGCGAGTAATTTGTCAATGCGCATAATTGGCCCCTACTTCGTGTTTCGCCGGTCACCAGTATATAGCCAATTTAGCCACGAAAATCATTCCGGCGCGGGTTCATTCGTTGAAATGAGTATCGAAGGCAGGATTCTATCTAGTTCTCGGAGGTTCGTCCTGATGAAATGCCCTACATGCGGCTGGCTACTATCGCCCAATCGCCCCACTGCCACGTGTCCGCGCTGTGGCTCCGCCGTGGATGGCGGCCAGAAAGCAGGGGTCGGTTCGGCGGAAGCAGGTCATGCGTCATGGGGAGGCAACGGCTCGTTTACGCCATCCATGCCCGGCAGCGAGCAGGGAAGCCAGCCTGGATTCGGCGCGCCGGGTATCCCAAACGTCTATTCGACGCCCGGCTACCAGGTTCCGCTCTCGCCTCAAGACGATCCCAGACAGAGCTGGCAATCCGGTTCCCCGACGCCTCCCAGCAGGCCCGGCTACGGCTACCAACCGCCGCAAAAGAACGGCAGGCTTGGTTTTATCGTGGCCGGTTTATGCATCCTGGCGGGCGCGCTGTTGCTGGTTTTCGTCTACTTCATGGCGGTCGGAGGTCATAATGGCACGAGCAATAACGGGTCTGGCACAGGCATCACACAAACCGCCAACACGCCGACCGCCGCGCCGACATCTTCGCCATCCGCGCCGTCGCCAACCGTGACTGCCTATCCGGCCCAACGCTATATCGACAACGCGCAGATGAGCAGCAGCCCGCCGCCTATTCAGGCCACCACGACCTTTAAGACAGGCCAGAAGATCTATATTACCTTCAACCTGCATCCAGGCGGGCAAAAAGGAGCCGTCTGTTTCATCTGGTATCTCAACGGGCAGAAAGCGACCACGTATAACTTCCCTGCCAGCGGAGGCAATACTACTACCTACGCCTACGCCATCTTCGGGGGAACCGGTTCCGGTTACGTCGAACTCTATTGGGCCAGCGACACCACGTGCAGCAACGAGCAACTCGCCCAGCGCGTCAATTTCACCGTGTCGCAATAAAAGAAGGCCAGGGCGACCCTCGCGGTCGCCCTGGGCTGCGCCGGCTACTTATCGCGATTCGATCAGTAGCCGGCGCAGCACTTTTCCGACGAAATTCTTGGGAAGCTCGGTGCGGAACTCGATTTGTTTGGGGACTTTGTAAGCATCGAGCCGCTCCCGGCAGAGCGCCAGCAGTTCTTCCGCCGTGGCTTTCTCGCCGCGTTTCAGCACGACGACGGCCTTGATGAATGGAGAGGCATCCTCGCCGGCCCCGTTCGTCTCGTTCGCATCGGAAGCGGCCAGCGCGTTGCGTATGTTGACGACGGCCACCTCCAGCACCTTCGGGTGTTCGTACAGCACCTCTTCGACATCGCGGGGATAGACATTATAGGCACCTGCCAGGATCAGGTCTTTCTTGCGATCAACGATGGTGAAGAAGCCGTCCTCGTCCATGCTGCCCAGGTCGCCCGTATGCAACCAGCCGTCTTGAAGTGTGGCCAGCGTCTCCTCCGGCATCTGCCAGTAGCCCTGCATGACCTGCGGGCCGCGCACCAGCAACTCGCCTATCTCGCCCGGCGGCAGCGGCTCGCCCGACTTGATATCCACAATGCGCGCGACGGTTCCCGGCAGCGGCAGGCCAATGCTGCCGACACGCCGCTCGCCCTTGAGCAGGTTGCAGTGCGTCGATGGGGACGCCTCCGTCAGCCCATAGCCCTCCACCAATCGCCCGCGCGTCAGCTTCTCGAAAGCTTCCTGCACCTCGACAGGCAGCGGCGCGGAGCCGCTGATGCACGTGCGGACGGCAGCCACGCCGTAGGTACGCACTCTGGGATAGTTGGCGATGGCGAGGTAGAGCGCCGGCACGCCCGGCAGAATGGTGGGGTGATGCTGCTTGATGGCCTCCATCAACTGCTCAATGCGCTGGGTGGGCAGAAGAACGTTGGTTGCCGCGAGCGCGATAGAGAGATTCATGCCGCTCGTGAAGCCGTAGGAATGCGAAAGAGGCAGCACGCACAGCGTCACCTCGCGCCCGTGTCGCGCGTCGCTCAACCAGTGGCACTGCTGCACGACATTTGTCACAAGATTGCCATGCGACAGCATCACGCCCTTTGGCACGTCGGTAGTACCGGAGGTATATACCAGCAGCGCCAGATCTTCAGAGGTCGCGCCGCTTTCGATCAGGTCGGCGGAATGGCTATGCAGCAAGCGCTGGAAGTCGTCCTGCTTCCACACGCGACCGCCCGGCATGACGCGCTGGACGCTATTCACAGACAGCACCGGTTGTTCAGGCTGCGATGCAGTCACGCTCTGTCCATCATGCCCATCGCGCTCTAGCTGATCTGCCGCGGAATCGCCGTTGAGGGAGTTCGACGAAGGCGCTACAACCGAGGTGGGGCTGTTCGAGTCGCCGGTGCTGCCCGCCACCAGCAGGACGCGCTGGCGCAAGGGCAGAAATTCGCGCACATCGGTATAGATGACTTGCTCGATTGAAGACTGGTTGCAGGCGCGCTCGACCATCGCGGAGTAGGTCGAAAGCGCGAGTAGGACACGCGCGCCGCTGTGCTGCAACTGGTAGAGAATCTCCTCCTCGTTGGAAAGCGGACTGCCCAGCACGACCACGCCACCCGCCTTGAGCGTACCATACACGCCGATCACAAATTGCGGGACATTGGGCAGGATGATGGCAACGCGATCACCTTTTTGCACGCCGAGCGCTCGCAGGGCGTGGGCGAAGCGATTGCTCAGGCGGTCAAGCTCATCAAAGCTGATACGCTGACCGGAATAGACCAGCGCGGTACGGCTAGGGAAAGCCTGGGCCGCGTTGTTCAAGAGGTCTTGCAGCACTTGTTTGGGCAATGGCAGGCTGTGAGGCACTTCTCGATCGTATTGCTGTAGCCAGGGCATGACCCCGTAGCGGGCAGAGGGCAGGCCGGTCGAGGGCGCGCGCGGCGCGGCTGAGGGCTGCGAGCCAGCCAGCGCCGCGACACTCGCTCTCTGGCGCGCCTCGACGAAACGCTTGATGGCGCGATTCACGGCGTCGGGCCGCTCAAGCTGCACGAGATGCGCGGAGACGGGGATCACCACCTGCTGCGCGCCAGGAATGCTACGCGAAACATCCTCGTAGTGCTCGCGCAGGAAGACCGTATCACGCTGCCCCATCACCACCAGGGTAGGCACGCGCAGTTGTTGCAACCGCTCCAATCCACGCCAGGGAGCAAGGGCGGCATATAACATGCGTTTGAGCGTGCGCTGCGGAGCGTACAACGCCACCTTGATGAGCTTTGCCACGCTGCTGAAGACCGGGTCGGGGACGATCATCAGGCGGCGCACGATATCACGCACGATGAAGCTCGAAGGGACGCCGATCATCACCAGGCCGCTTACGTCTTCGGGATGGCGCAGGGCGTACTCCGTAGCAACCGCGCCGCCGAAGGAATGCGCGAGCATGATAAATGGGCGCGGCACATCTAGCCGCTCCAGCGTCAGTTCCAGGTCGTCCACCAGGTTATCCAGCGCGACGGGCAGCGAGGCGGGGTCGTCGCTCAGGCCGTGACCGCGCAGGTCGGGCGCAATAGCGCGCATGGTCTGCCCGAATGCCTGGAGCTGGAACTTCCACTGCGCCGCGCTGCCACCGTACCCATGTACCATCACCAGCGTGTGGGTCGCGCCCTCCGGCTGCATATCGATGACGCTGATGCGGCGCAGCGCGCGGCCCTGTCGCCCGAAGGGGACAAGCAGTGCGCGCCGGAAGAGTTCGATATCGATCGACATAGCGTTCTTCCTCGTTCCTGAAGCAACGATGCTTCCTTATACAGCGTTGAGGATGCCGGCGAGGCGGGCGCGTTCTTGCTCGTCGAGCGGCAGCAAAGGAGAGCGAGGGCGGCCACCGTAGCCAAACAGGTGTTCGAGCGCCGCCTTGAGTCCCGCCACACTATAGGTCGCCGTCACAGCAGTATTGGCCGGAGCCAGGCGCGCTTGCAGCAGTCGCGCATCTTCGAGCTGCCCGTCAACGAACAGCTCTTGCAAGCGGCAAACTTCACGTGGAAAGATATTAGCAAGCGCTGCAACTGCTCCCTCCGCGCCGACCGCCAGGGCTGGCAGCAGGTAGCCCGCGCTGCCCGCGAAGACGCGGAAGCGCGTGGGAGCCTGCCCGATAATCTGCGAGAGCTTCTCCATGTTGCCCGCGCTGTCCTTGACGCCGAGTATGTTGGGATGTTCTGCCAGCGCGCAGATAGTGGCGGCATCCAGGTCGAGTCCCGCGGCGCTGGTGGGCATATTGTAGATAACAACCGGCAGGGGGCTGCAATCCGCCACGGCGCGATAGTGCGCCTGGAGCGCGGCGCTGTTCATGCGGCCTTTGAAATAGGAGGGTGGAAGCACAAGAGCGACGTCCGCGCCCGCCTGCGCCGCCGCGTTGCAGTTCGCAATGGTGGCGCGCGTCGATTGCTCGCCGCAGCCCGCCACGATCAGCGCGTCATAGCCAGCCGTGGCGCGCGTCGTCTCGATCATCACCACGCGCTCTTCACTGCTCAGGTGAACGGCTTCGCCGTTCGTACCCATCACGACATATCCCGCGATGCCACTGGGCGCGATGCGCCGGATGTGGCGCTGCAACGTCGCCAGGTCAAGCTCCTCGTCATCTCGAAAGAACGTCGGCAGCGGGGGATAGATGCCACTGCGCAGCGTGCGTGCCTCCATCATAGATCGATGCCCTCCTCTTGTGGCCTACACTTGTGGGCATTATAACACAATTGACGTGGACAACTTCACAGGCAAACTGTTCCAAAAAGCATAGTTGCCTCCCAAAAAATAACGTATAGTCGTACATAAGAAAGAAAAATAAAGAACGTGATACAGACGTTTGAGAAAAAAACAGGAGGAAATCAATGAAAACATCAATGGTACGCAATGTAATTGTCGGTGGAGCAGTCCTTGTAATGATGATCCTTTTTAGCGCGTGCGCCGGAGTCGGGTCGCAGAGCCTGAGCGGCTCGATCGTGTCGGTCAACGCCGCCACTCATACAGTAGTCCTGGATGTGAACGGGCAGAACGAGACGATCTCTAGCGTTCCCGCCAACGTCATCACCCTGTTGCAGGGCGAGGTCGGCAAAAACTACAACGTCCAGGTGACGACCAATAGCGACGGCTCGTTCTCCATCGTCGGAGGCACCAACCCCACGCTTGAGACGAACACTACGAACGATACCACTACCACTACCACTACCACGAGCAATACGAACGTGCAGGGCAGCATCGACTTCTTCGGTACGGTCAAATCGACGGGCAACAACAGCCTGGTGGTCAGTATGCCCGACGGCTCGCAGCTCTCCATGACGACCAGCGGCACCGATCTGAGCGACTTCAACAACACCCTACCGGCAGTCGGGACGCAGGTTTCCGTCTCAGCGACCACCAACCCGGATGGCAGCTTTAACGCCGAGTCGTTGAGCCAGGTGAAAAGCGATGATATCACCAGCCAGGTGACGTACAAGGGCGTCACGACGGCCACCGTCGGCGGCGACAACGTGATCCACTTCGCAGTCGGCCACAATAGCTACAACTTCACGATCCCCTCCGGCGCTGACCTGGGCGACTTCAATAACAGCGCGCAGCAGATCCAGAACAACACGCCGGTCAAGGTTGAGGTGCAGTTCAACGGCACGAGCGCCACGGTGCTGAAGGTGAGTAACAACAGCAACTAAGCCAAAAGGCTTACGGGGTGGTAGGGTATAGGTATAGCAGGAGCCAGGCAGCGAGAGTCTCGCTACCTGGCTCCTTGACGTTGCATCAATGCGCGAAGGCGACCGCCAGCACCACCACTACCAGCAGCGCGACCACCACGGTCGCCGCCAGCAGCATGGCCCGGCGGCGAGCATCTGCCGCGCGCAGTGCGCTGACGCGCGCATCCTCGGCGGGACACCACTGCGGCCTGCGGCAGTTGGGGCAGAGCGGGAAGAGCTCGTAGGGGAAGTAGAGTTGGCCGCCGCGCAACTTGTCGCGTAGCTCGCGGCTCTCGAAGACGGCGTGGCAATGCGCGCAGCGCAGCAGCAGGAACTCGGCCCAGTCACGCGCTTTGCAGGTCGGACAGAAAGCAGGTGGCCTGTCACCTGATGACCCATTCCAGCTAGCATGACAGCGATGGCAATAATACCTGGGATGCGCCGTGGAACCCGCTCTCTCTTCCAACATTTCTCCACGCAGCATCCCCTGCTGGCGCAACAGCAGGGCGTCATCGGGCCAGAGCGAAAAGGTGCATCCCTCCAGCGAAAATTCGACAGCGTTGGCGATGGAGCCATCCAGGTCGGGAAAGGCAAAGCGCGCATCGTGCGCCGCCTGCTTCGTCGCCGTTCCGCCCCCTGTACCCATGGACGCATAGGACGATCCGGCATGATGGTTCGACTCGTCGATTCCCAGGTGATGGGCGCGCTGCCGGTCGAATACCCTGCGTTCGTCCGTGTCGCTCAGTGTCTGGTAGGCCAACAGAATCAAGCGCATACGCTCCTGAGCGTCCGCGCCCTTATACACATCAGGGTGATATTGCAGCGCGAGTTTCTTGAACGCAGTCTTGATGGTGTCAACAGATGCGCGCGAATCTACGCCTAGAACTTCATAATAATCGGTATACGTATCCATCCCGCAATCTTTCGCCGGCGATTGTCTATTTTTTGTGCGATATATTCCTCGTTATTATGCGCCTTATGCGCCTTCTTGACAAGCGAATGTATCTATTTGACTCGATAGGGCGTTTGGACCATCTTCTCGCGCCGATAAATCGGCTGGTGGGCACGGTAAACCGGCCCCTACAAGATGGTTGGTTGCCTACATATGTATCTATTTGACGTATCACGCTCGCAAAAGTTGCAGATACGCACAAACGCAAGCCTCGTTGCGGGGCGCTCGTGGGTGATCTGGCACGTGACGAAAAATCCTGGCGAGGCTTGGGGGATAAGGAGCAGGGCAAGCGGCCCAAGGATGGTCTTCTCCCAGCGGCTTTTCGAGGCAAAGTTGGCCAAAGCGCTCAGAGCCAGCAAAAGAACGACTGAAGTCCTGATCTCCATCGATCAGAACTTCCGTTTCGAGTTGGTTGTGTCCTCTGTGTACCTCTACCAATTCGTGGCGGATGTCGCCTTCACATGCTACATTATCCGTTATCGGACATTTCTCGAGTCGAGATGCAGCCTGGCTTCGAATTTGGTCAGACGCTCAGAGGGTCGGCATGCCCGCATTTACGGGCGCTCTCCATCAACCTGAATGACTCCTCCAAGTAAGCGAATGAGTTGTTTCATGAACCACATATGGCCTCCTTAGGAGATGTAAGTAAGGGGTGTGTGCGGTTTCTGACCGATCAGATCACCGTTGTCGCATCTCTTGCTCCTCGTCAAATCGACCGAGGGGATGTTTGGTGGCCTTACATGCGACGACAGAAGCAGGGAAGTACCGAAGCTGGTCCTGTGGGGAAAGAAGAGCCGTACTCTTCTTGCTCGTAATCACAGTATATCACACTAAATAAGTAAAAGTCAAGTATTATTAAAGCCATTTTGATACGAATAGTAAAAATGACAAGGCATCCTCCAGAGAAGACGATCACCTGTAATAGAGAAGACGATGCTGATTACTTCGCAATGTATACCTTAGCCTGATAGAATAGAAGTACGAAGCATGACATCTCGAAGGAGGCAGCAGGCGTCAATGGAATCTTCAGAACATATCAATCATGACGATCACGACCATCCGCATGACCACGATCACAATCATGACCATGACGATCACGGCCACGACGACCACGATCATGATGAACATGGGCATGAGCACGGGCGCGTGGATGCCGACCTCTACGGCAACAAGGCCGGCTTGCGGGCTGTGCAGATTTCCACGCTGGGCATGTTCCTCGTGGCAGCCATCCAGTTCACCATCGCCGGAGTAGGTGGGAGCGCGGGACTCTTCGCCGACGCGCTGCATAACCTGGGAGATGTCTTCACCACCGTCGCGTTATGGATCGCCTTTGTGCTCTCCAGCCGCGTCGCCAACCAGCGCTATACCTACGGCTACTATCGCAGCGAAGACCTGGCGGGCATCTTCATCGTCCTCATAATCATCGCCAGCGCGGTCGCGGGCGCGGTAGAGTCCATCCTCAAGCTGACCAGCGGCAACGTGCCGACGCAGATTTACCTGAGCATGGCGGCGGCGCTGGTCGGCATGATCGGCAACGAGGTAATGGCGCAATATAAGATCTCGGTCGGGAAACGCATCAACAGCGTGCCGTTGATCGCCGATGGGCAGCACTCGCGCATCGACGGGTTGACCTCGCTGGCGGCCTTCGCCGGCCTGGTGTTCGTGCGGCTCGGCCTGCCCATCGCCGACCCCATCGCGGGTATCGTCATCACCATTGTCATCTTAACCGTCGTCTACTCCACCACGCGCAGCGTGCTCCAGCGCCTGCTCGACGCCGTAGACCCGCGCGTCGTCCCCTCCATCATCGACTCGGCGAGCGCGGTCCCCGAGGTGGAGACGGTCACGAATGTAAGAGCGCGCTGGGTTGGACACACCATGCATATCGCCATGAACATCGAAGTAGACGCTGAGATGACCCTGGCGAAGGCGCACGCCGTCGCGGAAGAAGTGCGTCACCGCCTCTTCCACGACATCAAAGGCGTCTCAGAGGTCATCATCCATACCGACCCCAGCAGCGCCAGCGGCGAGTACCACCAGGAACTGGAGCACCACATGCAAGAGGCACAAAAGCCGGTGGTGGAACGCTAGAGCGGTGTATCAAATGATTGAGCCATAAGCTCTTCCTTGAGAGGTGTTTCAGCTCCGCTTCCCGCTCTGGATGTCATTGACCAGAGCCATGAACACGTCGACATTGGGAATTTCCGAAGCTGGAATTCCCCGCCAGTTGCCCTGCTTGACGCCCTCTTTCTTGAGAGAAAGATACCCTCGATTGATTTGAATCTCTCTGACCTGGTACCAGGGAAGCCACTCCTTGCCGTTGGTCACCCCTTGCTGGCTCAGACTGATCTTGCCAAAGGCAAGGGTTTGGCCTGCTTGATAGGCTGCGACGTAGCGAGGCCAGAGCGTGCGGGCAGTCTCAGCGGCGATGGTGTTGCCCAGGGCTTCGACGTGGTCGATGGTGTCATTGAATTTGAACGTGGCCCCGTCAGAGCGCCGCAGGGTGTAGCGGTGAGTTGTTCCCGTCTGAATGCCATAGCTGGAGGTCTTGACGACTTTGCGCCAGAATGATTCTACCTGATCCCAGCGGATGGCCTCGGTTTTCCCGCTATGCAGGTAGAGTAACCCACCGGGGCAGGCATACACCTGGATATCGCGAGACCTGACCGCATCCACCACAATCCATGTCGGAATAGCGAGAAGCAACACGCTTGAAATCACGACCGCGATCAGGGTTGAAAGCAGAAGAGAGGAGGAATTGAGGATTGCCACAGCTAGAATGCCCAGTCCTACGGCAAACAGAAACGCTACGGCGATAGTCTTCCTGATCGTGAATTTTGCTCGGTATGCGGCAGTTGGTATCCCCAGATGAGACGAGGCAATGACCTGCTGTGCCTCTGAAGTAAGTGGCTGAAGCATACTCCCTCCTTCTGACAGTTTTTGTCCCGTCATCGTTGATTGAACTGCTCAAGCAGCAATGCTTTCCTACAATTGTACCCAGTGCATGAAAATCACGGCTATAACACACTATACATTCAAAATGTGAGTCCCCTCACTTCTGGCTCCGTTTCATATGTCAATTCTGTCAACTGGCTCAATACTTGCGCCACCACCTTCCTCATCTTCTATTTCAAACACCATTCTTTGTGAAAAACGTTAGAGCAATACTTTCATATCCCCCAACTGGTTCATTTTGTAGCCAAAACATCCGCGATTATCTATAATCACGCTATCGACCCGTTTTCACCATAAATACTACCCATCTGGAATTGCACCCGATTTCCCGTATTCCTTGCGGAAAATTTCAGTAGACTGTCTTACAGGAGGTGTAATGATGCCCATATCGGATGCGTATAACAAGACTGATCGACTCCATCAAGTACAGCTGCTTTTCTGGAATAATCCGGGAAGGCGACTTCGAACACAAGAAGTCGCAAATACGCTAAATGTCAGCGATGATACAGCCTATCACTACCTTACAGAGCTTTCATCTAGCGGACGCCTTCCACTCACGAAAGATGGATGGTACTGGCAACTGGCAGAAGGGGCGAAATTTGAACTTCTGCCCATGAAGCTAAATCTTAGCGAGGGAACTGCGCTGTATCTTGCGGCTCGCCTGCTGACACAAATACACGACGAACAAAACACACATATCTTAACAGCACTCACCAAGCTTGTCGGCGCAATGCCCGGTACCATCACTCCTCATTTGCATGCAATTGTAGATGTAGCTAGAGCACGACAAGAGGGACAACAAGATACATCAGGTACCTTTGAGTCAATGGCGCTTGGTTGGGCGACTCGGCGTAAAGTTCGACTGGTGTATGCTCCTCCTCATCGCAGGACATTTGAATGCCAATTTTCGCCTTTTCTGCTGGAACCATCGGCTATTGGCCGCACATTCTACGCGATTGGCCACAGTACGCCGCCAGACGCTCTACGGACATTCAAAATGGAGCGTATCGAGTTTGCAGAACTAACGAAAGAGACGTTCGAGGTACCCGCTGATTTTGACGGACCGGCATTATTAAGCAGAGCCTGGGGTGTAATGTATGGAGACGAGGAACTGATAGAAGTACGCTTGCGCTTTAGCAACTGGGTGACGAATCGAGTCAAAGAAACCCTATGGCATCCATCGCAGCAAATTATCGACACAGCCGAAGGGTGTGAGTGGAAAGCGCAGATTGGCGACACGCTAGAAATAGAAAACTGGATACGCGGCTGGGGTTCGGATTGCGAGGTGCTGGCTCCGCAAGACTTGCGAGAGAAGATGGTAAAAGAGGCTCGTAGGCTTGCTCATATGTATGGAGTCACAATGAAATCGACTCCGCCAGATGAACCGGATATGGGACTGCTTTCTAAAATCTTGGGAGGATAAGGATTATGGCAGAATATCCACCATTACGACCATTCCAGCGAAGAGTATTCGATTGCATTATGCAGGGAAAGAGTGTCATTTTGCAGGCTCCGACGGGTTCAGGGAAGACTCGCGCAGCTCTGGCACCTTTCATATATAACCTTGCTTGTCAGGATCGTAAACTTCCTCTTACGTGTAGGTATGCTGTGCCATTGCGTGTGCTGGCAAATCAGTTTTTCCGGGATTACAAATCGCTTGCGGAAGTTATTGATAGGGAGGCACCGACGCGCCTTGTAGAGAAATACCGGAAATTCCGTCGGGATGCTATATCGATTCAGACGGGTGAGCAAGCTGACGATCTACAAATGGAAGCGGCACTGACATTCTGTACCATCGACCAGCTACTTGCCAGTTTCCTCGCGGCCCCCTATGGAATGGGGAAAAATCGCGCTAACCTGAATGTAGGCGGTATTCTCGGTTCGTATCTTGTGTTTGACGAGTTTCACCTTTATCCACTTTTGCGAGAGGGAAAAAGCGTCTTTGGGGCGCGCACAACAGCCATCGAGATGCTGAAACTGCTCAGATCGATTACGCCGTTTGTGCTGATGACTGCGACCTTCTCTACATCACTACTGAATGAGTTAAAAGAGATTTTAGGCGCTGAGATTATCACCGTCACAGACCCAAATGAGCTACGGGAACTGGCTCAATGGCGCAGCCGGGTATTCACGCGCTCTGATAACCCAATGAACGCTGAAGCTATTTTAGCGGAACACCAGCAGCGAGCAAGCAACAGGTGTACCTTGATTGTCTGTAACACGGTATTACGGGCGCAGCAGTTGTACCTGCAACTGAGGCGGGCAGAAGATCAAGGGACGCGCGTAGTATTGTTGCATAGCCGCTTCGGTGGCGATGATCGCAAGCGGGTTTCTGAAGAAGTGGAAAAGGAGCTTGGGCCTGGGAAATGGGATCATGGGAGCTATCGGGGACGCGATATTATTGTCGTTGCGACCCAGGTAATCGAGGATGGGATTGGATATCTCTGTCCAGGTCTTGCACACAGAGAATGCGCCAGCCAATAGCTTGATCCAACGGGCAGGGCGCTGTGCGCGATTTGCCCACCAGCAAGGACGGGTTATCGTTTATCCACTTCCTGCGGATGATGAAGGGAAGGAAGCAAGTACTTTACCCTATGACAAAAAACTCTGCGCTGCTACATGGGATGCGCTTAAACAGCTTGACGGTGAAGAGGTGGGGTTTCTAGAGGAACAAAAGCTGATCGATGTTGTTCATAGCGAAGAAGATAAAGCATTATTGAAACGGCTGAGTATGAATGAAGGTGAAATCCTGACGCATATCTTCAAGAGTTTCAACACGAATGAGCGGAGTGTCTCATCAACGCTCATTCGTGATGTTGCACAGGTGCAGATACTGATTCACGATGATCCTGATGGCGCTATTCAAGAAGCTCCCTGGCGCTGGCAAAGCTTCAGTATGCATCCTGGTTCACTGGTAAATAAGAAGCGGTGGGAGGCGCTTCAACAACAAGCGGCAAGTTTTGGGCTTGATTGGGTTTGCAAAGAAGCTGAGCCGGTGGTCGAGGAGCAAAATTTGCCGGATGGCGCTGATGGTATTGATAACCGGCAGAAGACGAGGTACAGGTGGAAGGTCGTAACCAATCCTGAAACTATACGGCAGGCGCTCGTTATTGCTTTGCCAAGTCAGTTAGCGCGATATGACGATCAACTCGGTTTTGTGTTGTTGGATGATCGGCTTGAGGTGGAACCTAACGGATACGAGAGTCAAAAACTGCCAGCATTATCTGGTGATAAGGACTACCAAGGTTCTCGTCAGACAAGCTACCAGGATCATATTCACGGGTTATTGACTGTCTATAGAGCCGGGATACGAGAAGATATCGGTTATGTGGCAAGCCGCCTTGAGCGGGAAATGGGATTACCTGATGGCATTATCGATCAAGCTGTGCGCCTGGCGATAGCCTGTCATGATCTTGGCAAACTGGATGAGACCTGGCAACGATGGGCGTTGTCCTGGCAAAGGCTGGTATGGGAAAGAAAGCGAGGAGGCACGGCATATGAATTACCATCGCCAACATTCTGCTTTGCGAAAACCGATTATTCCTATTCACGAGAAGAGCGAGCGTGGCAGAGCGAGGTAAAGCCTAAACGTCCCAGGCACGCCTGCGAGAGTGTAGCGATTGCGCGGAATTTAATAGGGACAAGCCTTGGAATTACAAAAACAGTAGGCTGGGAGCGCTTTCCCGTGTTACGCGCTATATGTGGAGCAATAGCACGGCATCATACTTCACAAGCAAGCGAATTCCAGGCTATCCATCTGAGCGAACATGCCCTGAAAGCAGCCGAGGAAGCATTGGCTGATGCGCAATCTGGAGTTGCATGGAGCTATGAGCCTTCCCTGCTTATCCCACACTTCACTCAAGGAGGTGATCTCGCCCCTGCAAGCGCAGGCAATACCAAACTGACCATCCCTTCATACGAGAATGGCCGTTCCGATGAACTAGAGACCTGGCTATACTTTGTGGTTGTTCGCGCGCTACGCCTTGCGGATCAGCGCGCGAGTTGAGAATCAGTAAAAGTATCCTTATGCCGGATCGAACAGAACAAAAATTGGGATAGCAGTATAAACTCTATCAAATTGCAGTATCCTGAGCCAAAGCATGGATTGGATCGTGAGGTGATTCTAACACATATCCATTTTGCCAAGCAAGGACCCTTGACAGAAAGTAAAAGAGGTTGTAATATTCCAAATCATCCCTTGATATAGTTAATACTCTATATAGAGGAAAAGTATGAAGAATGGTTTGGATTATTTCAGGTGCTTACATGTAGCAGTTCAGTTGGTGTTAGCTATTGGCGTTACCATTATGGGTGCTGGAACCATCGTCTTGCTTGTTATCATTGCAAACAGCCATACGGCAGAGGAGAACTTGATTAATCTGCTGCTCGCAGTCCAAAGTGTTGCCCTATACAGCAAAACACGTAACAAAGACAAGGTAAATAAAAAGTGAGGAAGCTCATATGAACATGCATGTCTTTTACATTGAAAAGACGAGCGAAACATCAGCAGATGTGCTCCTGGCAATAGGTTTTGCGACGCTGCTCAGTGAGGTATTGAGGCAGAACGGCAAGCGTTCGAGAGACATCACGATACGGGATGCGGGGTCTTACTATGAGATAGAGACACCAAATCCAATAACAGATAGCGACCTACAAGGGCTGAAGCCATTTGCCATCATCAAGCCGCATAAGACCGAGAAATATGTCGATAAGTACGCTAAACAGGGGGAGGAACTCGACGGTTTTGATTACCCAAGGCAGCAGGAGATCAGAAAGCAAAGTTACGAGAAATTGAGCAAGTTGCCGCCAGAGTATCGAACACCTGAAGCACGCTGGAACAAAGGCATGAATCCTCTCTTTGCCGACATCGAGGAGCCGGACTCGGAACTGGAGCATTATCAGACTATACAGCAAATGAAGATCGGCAGTTCTTTTAACGAACTTGCGCAGCGTTGGTACTACCTGAATATTTTACAGCGTGAACATATATATACCTTGCTTGAACTGTTCAGCAACCCAATTAACGACGTTGATAATGCTATCGCTGCCTGTGAAAAGCTGGCGAAAGAACACGGATTGAAGAAAGACATGTATGTGACGGCACTACAGATTGTCAATCCGACGACAGGCAAAGGAGCGAATTATGCGAAAGCGAGTGAACTAACGCGCGCAATTGGAAACCAGGATAGCTTCTGGTTGTTAGAGTTGCTCAAATTCGTGGGGTTTATGCGCGCCGCAGCGCCGTATGTCGTGCAGGGAAGCAAGGACCGCAAGACCTATGTGCTGCAACCCAAAAAGATTGGGCTGGATACCTTAACGCGCATGATGAAGGAGTTTCGCTCAGTTTGCTGGTCCTCTACGGCGATCAAACTTGATAGTATGGCTTCGCTGCGATTTGCGCAGGTATTTATCCGGCATCGTCAAGAGGCGCTGCGAGGTGAAGCGGAGGATGACTTCTTCGGTGAAGAGCAGGTTTACAGTATTGCGCATGGCTTCGAGGTCATTTTCTTCAAGGACATGGGGAGCGCCTTTGCAACGATGAATGTTGCAAACATCAACCTTCCTTCCTGGCTCACTCGAATTGGAACGCTGGAAGAGGCAGAAGCGGCCCTAGCTCTACTCAAGGAACACTTGCAGATCATTCAACAACTACGCAATAGCAAAGGAGAGGAGGGATCAGAAGAGTTTGAACTACTTCGTTTCTATCGCGATTTTCTTTCAGGGCATACCCTTAGACCTTTCTGGAAATTCACAACCGCTTACACTGGATATCTCATCAGCCAGCGAGAGCGCGAGAAGAGTCCCAAACGCCAAATTCGCCAACTTACTACAACAGGATTGGAGATACTCATCATGAACAGTAAAAACGGTGAGACAAAACTCACTGAAATTACCAGCAACGAAGGCTTCAAACGTATCGCCTACGCTATCCGGCAATCAACCGTGGATGCACAATACTGGAATGCCCAGAAAAAAGATCATACCTACGAAGTGCGTTACGGTCTGGGCTTGAAACTTATGCGCGAAGCGCGCAACCGGGACAAATTCATGGCAGATCTCTGCGAATTTTTGCAGCAATACAATGCAGAAACTGCGCGCGAAGAGGAAAAGGCTGCAAACAAACATGGAGGCAACCTGACACCGGAAGATAGACGCAAACTACGTACCAGGGTGGCTTATACAGATATCGATGAAATCGCAGCCCTCATCGATCGCTTTAACTCATCCGAGTTAATTGCTTCTATGCTTGTGGCCTATGGGTATGCAGACGAACCACGCAAGAATAGCAAAACCAACCAGGCTGAAGATCACGTAGGCAATGGCGCTGAAAGCGCCGAGTAACCTGCTCGTGTTGATGCATTGCACATCACAGATCACAGTATACAAATTAGTAGAGAAGGAGTACATCATGACGACACCTATTGCTTCCGTTTCCATTGCGGCCCGCGCTACCCTGGATATGCACAGTTTGAATAACGAAGGCGGGGAGGGAAACCAGATTCAGACGCGCATGGTCGATATTGTGGATTACCTGGGTGAACTGCATAATGTGAACGCGATCTCAGGAGATATGCTCAAGCATGTGCTGATGGAGCACTTTTTCCAGCAAGCTCGCGCCCAACACCTGCCCCTATGCCAGAGTTGCCAGCACTTTAACACCAACCGCATCAACGCCGACAAGGATTTCCTGAAACGTGTGGAGGCTGAGAAGGTGAAGGATGCCGAATTTATCGATCAGATGCTGCAAACCTGCGCTATCGATGATGTGGCGGGTGTGCTGGTAACGGAGAATCGCTCGCTGCCGCGCAAGTCGATTTCAGAGTTCGGCTGGGTGATCGGCTTGCCCGACCGGGTAAGTACCAATAGCTACTTTCATGCCAAATATGTTGCTGAGCGCAGCGCCGAAAAACGCGCTGAGGATGCAGAAGGGCAAAAGACCGGCGCGAACCTGGGTCAGAGCATCTTTCATCGCCCGGCATCCAGCGGTATCTACGCTATCGTCTGTCACCTGGAACTGGCACGTATCGGGTACAACGACATCAAGCAGAAGTATGCTATCGATGACACTGAGCGCCAACGCAGGGCCTCTATCCTCCTGGAAAGCCTGCTCTACACCTTTATCGAACTCAACGGCGCTATGCGTTCCACGCAACTTCCACATCTCGTCGCGCTTGAGGGAGTGCTTACAGCCAGCACAGGCGTGGTTCCGGCTCCCTTAATCAGCCCGTTGATTGGGGGCAGTGACGATCGCTCCACCTACCGCCAGCAGGTGAGAGAGATTTCGGCGGCGCTGAATGGAAAAGAGCATGAGCAGGTAAGCGTTCAGAACTTTGATACGATTAGCGATTTTGCCACACAGATGCGTTCATTCATCGACTCAAGCACACCATTTAAGCTTGCCATTGTGTGATAGCGCGCGGACAAGAGAGGTCTATCATGTGGATTGTAGCACGATACTTTCCGGTAACGCCTATTTCGCTGAAGCCTGCGGCGGCAACCTCGTCGGGGGGCAAGACCCTACTTGCCCCCACGCCGTATGCGATCAAGATGGCACTTCTGGACGTCGCTATTCGTACAAAGGGAGTCGAAGCTGGGGAACGGCTTTTCCCGTTCTTGCGCGATTTAACAATTTCCGCAGCACTGCCTGACGACCTGATCGTAATGAAGGGATTTAGTAAGATACAGCGTCCACTCAAGGATAAAGGGGATGAGCAAAAAGCAATAGAAGCGCAAGCACGTGGATACTGGCCTATGCAGCCAACCATCGCTTACAGAGAGTATGTTTATTACCGCGATGCTTTCCAACTTGCCTTTACTTCAATGGATGGAACCATGCTACAGCAAGAGCTAGCTCAACTGCTGCTGGGCATCAACTACTTTGGCAAGCGTGGGGGATTCGTTCAGATTATCGAGCAACCGTACCAGGTGGAGCAACTATCAGAAGGCCAGTTTTTCGAGTTAACCCCTGATGGTTTACGCGCATTTCATCCAGAGGGAACCTTACAAGTGCTTGATGATTGCGATAAGAGTTTGACATTTCAGCGGGCGAATATCTATAGCAACGAGCGCATTACTCTTGGGAAGGAACGCATCCTGCGCCATGTCGTTTTCCCCTACAAACTACGGCGTTCTAGCAAGAGTTATAGTTGGTACCGAAGAATTTGAGCGGAGTAGCAATATGGAGCCACTGGTCATTCATCATTTCCTTTTTACAAGCGAGGTGGTCAGTCCGCTCGAGCTTGATGAACATAGCGGCGCGGCTGTACGAGGCAACTTCTTTGAAGCTGTCTGGCGACGCTTCTGCAATAATAGAGCTGCGGCTTCGTGTGCGGTCTGTCCACTGCATAGCATGTGTCCGGTGAGTGCGCTGGTTGCGCCACTTCGAGAGGAAAACGAGCGAGGGCGGGATATCCCGCGCCCCTATGTCATTCTTCCGCCATTAGAGGCACGGCGCTATGAACCGGGAGAGCAACTCATTTTCGGGATTACGCTCTTCGGAAGTATTGTACAGCTTTTCCCCTATATTATAATGGCTTCTCAAACGCTTGAGGCAATTGGATTGGGGCGCAGAATTGAGGCAAACCAGGGGCAGCGTGGGAGATTTAAGATCAAGCGGATAGAGTCATATCACCCGATGAATAGCAAGCGCCAGGTACTCTACCAGGAAGGCAAAGCCCTGGTAGATGCGCCTACGCTTTCTGTGACTGCAACAGATGTTTTAACAAGAGCAAATGCGCTATCTGATGAGCAGCTTACGATCAATTTTCTTACGCCAACACGCCTACTCTTTCAAGATAAATTGGTACACCATGCCGCATTTCGCCCACTTATATTACGCTTACTGGAACGCCTGGCAGCCCTGGAACAGACCTACGGTGACGGAAAGAGTCAAGAAAACGAAGCGCCCGTTGTTTCAAACGACGACTTAGGTTTGTTAGCGAAAGATGTGAAATGTGTGGAGGATTCTACCAACTGGGATGATTTGCATAGTTACTCCCGTCGTTTGCATCGCACAACGCCAATTGGTGGAATCATGGGTAAGGCGACCTTTGCCGGCAACCTGGCTCCATTTCGTGAGTTGCTAACCTGGGGCGAATTGATCCATGTAGGAAAGAACACGGTCAAAGGTAATGGGTGGTTCAAGATAGAAGCTTGAGCTATTGAACCAATGCCCACACATCTCCCCGAAGAGAGACAAACATTCCATATTGTAGCTGAGATTCCGCGATACCTGCGGAATCTTTTTTTATACTTGCTTTCAGAGATGTATTTCAGCATGAATACCTGTGAAGGAGGGCTATCTAATGGAACTGATTGTCGAGGGGCCGGGGACATTTTTGGGCAAGCACCAGGGCAGGCTGCGGGTGACGAAGGAGAAGCAGACGGTGACGGAGGTGCCTGTAATTCACCTGGAGCAGGTGGTGATTGTGGATGGCGGGGTGGCGATCTCAAGCGATGTGGTGCGGGTGTGCAGCGAGGAGGGTATCCCGATATATTTTCTGGATCGCCTGGGCAATGCGGTGGCAAGCCTGTATTCGGCGGGACTGACGGGAACGGTGTTAACGCGGCGGGCGCAATTGTTGGCGTATGAGAATGCCATAGGAGTGAGGATAGCAAAGGCGTTTGTAGCGGGGAAGCTGGAAAACCAGGCCAATCTGCTGCGCTACATGGCGAAGTACCGCAAGGAGACCGACGCCGAGTTGTTCAAGGAGATGATGCTGGTCGCGCTGGAGATGCGCGATTACCTGTACGAACTTGAGCAATTGCAGGGTGAGAAGGCGGAGGCGATGCGCGAGCAGATACTCTCAATTGAGGGACGCGCGGCCCAGAAATACTGGCAAACGATCGGGCGCATTATCCCTGATGAGCTGGAGTGGCCGGGACGAGAGACGAGGGGCGCGCAGGATCGTTTCAATAGCGCGCTGAACTATGGCTACGGGATACTGTATCACGAGGTGGAGAGGGCGCTGACGCTGGCGGGACTTGATGCGTATGGGGGATTTCTACACGCTGATCGGCCAGGAAAACCCAGCCTGGTGCTGGATTTGATCGAGGAGTTTCGCCAGGCGGTGGTTGACCGCACTGTGATCGGGCTAGTGAATAAACGCTTCGCGCTTGAGCAGGACGAGGATTACAGGCTGAATGAAGCAACACGCCATAAGCTGGCTGAGAAAGTTCGGGAGCGTATGGAGAGCAGCGAGCTGTATGAGAAGAAGCGGCAGGCGCTGCGCTTTATTCTCCAGAGCCAGGCACGCCACCTTGCGCTCTTTGTGCGCGGCGAGCGCGAACAGTACGAGCCATTTGTAGCAGGATGGTGAGAAGTGATGCGCTGCTTGCTGATCTACGATATTTCACATGATGGGGTGCGCGCAAAGGTGGCCGATGCCTGCCTGGATTATGGGCTGGAGCGCATCCAGTATAGCGCGTTCCTGGGTGAGTTGAGCAGGATACACCAGCGGGAACTCTTGCTGCAAATTAAGCGGCGCGTTGGCAAGCACGATGCGAACGTGCAGCTTATTCCAGTGGATGAGAAAAGCTGGGCAGGCCGCCGCGTGATCGAGCAGAAACAGAAGGAGAAGGCAGATGACACCCTGGTTGTTAGAGGTGACTGATCTGAAGCAGTATACTTATTGCCCGCGCATCGTGTTCTATCGCTATTGCCTGCCGAAGGTGCGCCCGATTACCTCGCTGATGAGAGAAGGCATACGCAGTCACGAAGAAGAAGACGTGCGCGAGGAACGGCGAAGCCTGCGGCCGTATGGTCTGGTAGATGGGGAACGAGTATTTCATCTTCACCTGCAATCGATACAGCTTGGTTTAACTGGCCGCGTAGACCTGGCAATTGCGACGCCATCTCGCACTGCGGACGGCGCTGAGGGAGTTGTGGTCGAGTATAAGCTCACCGAGCAGAAGGCCGGGCCACATTTTAAGCTACAGTTAGCGGCCTATGCGCTGCTGCTCGAGGAAGCCTGGGGCTTGCCGGTGAAGCGAGCGTATCTCTACTCGATCGCTCAAAGGAGCGCAGAGCCAATAGCAATCACCCAGCACTTACGGCAAAAAGTCACCCAGACGACCGCACTTATCCGGCGCATGGTAGAGCAAGAGATCATGCCTGAGCCGCCAGACTCCTTGCGCCGCTGTGTCACCTGCGAGTTCCGCCGTTTTTGCAATGACGTGGTCTAACCAGCATATCGACCAGATAGGGCATATGTAAAGGTGATTCGCAAATCGCCGTTTTGCTCGCTCCATCAGCAAGCATCCGAGCCACTCTAAAAACTGTCAAACCTTGTAAGAGCGCTTCCCATCAAGGACGCGCTCAACCGCAAATTCCCCTTCATTCTGCGCAAAAGAAGAGTTGCGGTCCCCAAGGTTTGCCAGCCTGTGTTAGACTAAGAACGGATAACAATAAACGCATCCAAAGGCATGAGAAACCCGTTTGAAGACCCAAAAACGTTGATTCACACAGCTTCAAGCTATTCAACTGCCCGCGGATGCATGAGGTTCGACCCGATTGAGGGTACTGCAATTTACGCTATGGACGGTCTGGCGTCGTAGTCGGATGCATGAGGTTCGACCCGATTGAGGGTACTGCAATTCAGCATGGTACATCGAGCAGTCGCCAGTTGAGCGGTACGATGCATGAGGTTCGACCCGATTGAGGGTACTGCAATTGCCCTGGCGAGCGGCTAAGGTTGCATACAACGATGCATGAGGTTCGACCCGATTGAGGGTACTGCAATAGCGGCGGCGGAGCCTGCAGTATTCGCACCGATGAGAGATGCATGAGGTTCGACCCGATTGAGGGTACTGCAATTTCTCGGATAAGGACGGCGTGTCTGCCGAGGAATGGAGATGCATGAGGTTCGACCCGATTGAGGGTACTGCAATACTGTGCGCTGTGCCGGTCATGCGCCAGTTCAAGCAGGATGCATGAGGTTCGACCCGATTGAGGGTACTGCAATAGCAGCGCCTTGATTTCCAGCACGTCCTGCCCGGCGAGATGCATGAGGTTCGACCCGATTGAGGGTACTGCAATTTCTCGGATAAGGACGGCGTGTTTGCCGAGGAATGGATGCATGAGGTTCGACCCGATTGAGGGTACTGCAATACGATTCGCCAGGCCGACGCCGGGGTTGCGTGGAGGATGCATGAGGTTCGACCCGATTGAGGGTACTGCAATATCAAAGGTTGCGATGCGGGCTGAGACTGTTATCAAGATGCATGAGGTTCGACCCGATTGAGGGTACTGCAATAGTAAGGCTGTGAATTGTTTCGGCGAACGACTGGATGATGCATGAGGTTCGACCCGATTGAGGGTACTGCAATATGACCGCTATAACGCGGTCTAATACCACAAACCAGGATGCATGAGGTTCGACCCGATTGAGGGTACTGCAATACGGCATTCAGCAGCTGCATCTCGTTGCGCAGCAGGAGATGCATGAGGTTCGACCCGATTGAGGGTACTGCAATCCCAGATTAATGATCGGTACGCCAGTTGGGTCGAGGATGCATGAGGTTCGACCCGATTGAGGGTACTGCAATACCGCGTCGGCAAGCGAGTAATAGGCCAGTGGCGCGAGGATGCATGAGGTTCGACCCGATTGAGGGTACTGCAATAAACAGGGCAGGGGATGGTACAGGAGCAACAGGAAGATGCATGAGGTTCGACCCGATTGAGGGTACTGCAATAGGCAAAAGCGTTGACCGCCTTGCAGCGTGTCAGCGATGCATGAGGTTCGACCCGATTGAGGGTACTGCAATACGACGCTCACCATTGGCTGCTTCTGCACTTCCGCTTGATGCATGAGGTTCGACCCGATTGAGGGTACTGCAATAGATTGCAGGATCATCAATCCGCGTGGGACTTTTGCGATGCATGAGGTTCGACCCGATTGAGGGTACTGCAATGTCCAGCACCCGTGTGACAAGGCTAAATGTGTTAAAGATGCATGAGGTTCGACCCGATTGAGGGTACTGCAATATGTTGAACTGTGGCGCGTGGGCGGCTGCCAATTGCGATGCATGAGGTTCGACCCGATTGAGGGTACTGCAATAGCTCGATTTCTTGCTGCCTGGTCAAAAGAGGATAGCGATGCATGAGGTTCGACCCGATTGAGGGTACTGCAATTCGAAGATCTGGCAGACGATGGCGGAAAACATCGTCGATGCATGAGGTTCGACCCGATTGAGGGTACTGCAATTGCTGAACGCTTCTGCCAAATGCTCAGCGTGATTGGATGCATGAGGTTCGACCCGATTGAGGGTACTGCAATCTGAAATTGCTTGCACCCGCGTCAAAAAGCCGCTATAGATGCATGAGGTTCGACCCGATTGAGGGTACTGCAATCTGAAATTGCTTGCACCCGCGTCAAAAAGCCGCTATAGATGCATGAGGTTCGACCCGATTGAGGGTACTGCAATTTCTGCGGTGGAACCGACCGTTTTTGCATCTGGCCGATGCATGAGGTTCGACCCGATTGAGGGTACTGCAATAGCAATTCTCGGCGATCCTGGCCTCTTCTACGGCCAGGATGCATGAGGTTCGACCCGATTGAGGGTACTGCAATATCGTCAGGAAAATCGTTGCTCGTTATGGCCTGGTGATGCATGAGGTTCGACCCGATTGAGGGTACTGCAATAGCATCCAGCAATGCCGGTGACTATGCAGACGTCAGATGCATGAGGTTCGACCCGATTGAGGGTACTGCAATTGGTTCCGACGATGAAGAATGCGCCGCCTTTCCACTGATGCATGAGGTTCGACCCGATTGAGGGTACTGCAATCCTGTCCTCGCTCAGGCCCTGACATGGTCTGGCTCAAGATGCATGAGGTTCGACCCGATTGAGGGTACTGCAATGCAGATTGTCAACGCAACCAGGTTTCCGGCGTGTGCGATGCATGAGGTTCGACCCGATTGAGGGTACTGCAATGACATAATACGTTGCCATCGCGCGCTACCCTCCATCGAGATGCATGAGGTTCGACCCGATTGAGGGTACTGCAATAGCAGGTAGCGGGTTGGTGGCCGTGTACCAGCCCGCCGGATGCATGAGGTTCGACCCGATTGAGGGTACTGCAATTGCGAGAGGCTCAGTGTGGCCTGGGCATGATACAGGCGGATGCATGAGGTTCGACCCGATTGAGGGTACTGCAATACTCACCACCCGGGTGAACTGAGCCTGTTGCTTGCTGATGATGCATGAGGTTCGACCCGATTGAGGGTACTGCAATAGGAGGACAAAGAACGCCTGGACCTGCTGCACCTCTGATGCATGAGGTTCGACCCGATTGAGGGTACTGCAATTCCATTTCATAGGCATTTTCGCACGTAACAACACCTTGATGCATGAGGTTCGACCCGATTGAGGGTACTGCAATATGAACTTGACGACGCTGTTGATACGACGCATCAGGGATGCATGAGGTTCGACCCGATTGAGGGTACTGCAATAGAGGAAGGCTTCAAGCCGAATCGCAAAGAAACGAAAGATGCATGAGGTTCGACCCGATTGAGGGTACTGCAATTTTAGCCGAAGCCCCGGCGAGCCAGGACGGGGCGGAGATGCATGAGGTTCGACCCGATTGAGGGTACTGCAATCGCTTGAAGACAGCGATGAGGGCGACACGGAAAAAGGATGCATGAGGTTCGACCCGATTGAGGGTACTGCAATTCCGGCCCCGCTTTCTTGGCCGCGTCGTAAATCATGATGCATGAGGTTCGACCCGATTGAGGGTACTGCAATTCTGTACGTTGGTATAGCAGAAATGGACTGCTGTTGGATGCATGAGGTTCGACCCGATTGAGGGTACTGCAATATCCTTACCGTTCGATAGCTGGTATGAAACCTAACGGATGCATGAGGTTCGACCCGATTGAGGGTACTGCAATTTTGAAATATGATGTAGCGATGTGATGCTAATGTTAGATGCATGAGGTTCGACCCGATTGAGGGTACTGCAATAGGTGAACGTGCCATCACTCAAAACCACCCCGGGAAGGATGCATGAGTGTTGAAAGTCAATTAAAAAGGCCGCCGATGATTACTAATTGCTCTGAGTGATGAGAGCGGAATCAGCCTCCTGAGAGACGTGCTGTTGGCTGGCGACTTCGGCGCGAAAGCTCTCGACACTCATCATATCCAGAATGACCGAATGGTGGACCACGCGGTCAATCGCCGCCAGGGTGGTCATGGGATCTTTAAAAATGCGCTGCCAGGCACTGAACACGAGGTTGGTGGTCAGCATCACCGACTTGTGTTCGTAGCGCTCGGCCAGAAAAGTGAACAGCACCTCCATTTCATCGCGGTCCTGCTGCACATAGCCGATATCATCCAGGATGACACAGGCGAATTTGTCCAGCCGGGCGAGTTCTTGCGGCAAGCGCAGATCGCGCTTGGCGGCGAGCAAGCGCTGCACCAGGCTGCTGGTACTGCACCAGAGCACCGCATGACCAGCCTCCACCAGCTCATGCCCAACGGCAGCTAAGGCATGACTTTTCCCGACCCCTGGCTTGCCCAGGGCTATGACATTGCAAGCCTGCTCCAGGAAAGCGCCACTCTTGAGCCGTTCGAGTTGAAGTTGCAGGGCAGGGGAGAGTCGTCGCGCGTCAAAGGTGCGAAACGTTTTCTCGCGCGGCAGCCCGGATTGCCGTAGCAGCCGCTCGGTGCGTCGCTGGCAGCCGCAATTCCTCTTCGTGCCGAGCCAGTTCGTACAGATACGCTTCATGGGAGAGACCGTCTTTGGCGGCACGCAAGGCCAGGTCCTCACAAAGCGCAGCCATGCCTGCCAGATTGAGCCGTCCTAAGAGGGCGGCCAAATCGTCATGGCGATTAGGTGCGGTGTTAGGCATGGGTCCTCCTGGATGGCAGCAACCGGTCATACGGCGAGAGATCCACCACGGGGGCCGGGATGGGTGGAACGGAGGAGGGGGAAGTCACCCCCACCAGCTCACGCACCGCGGCAGCCGTGGGAACCCTGTCTACTTCCAATAGCAAGGCCAGAGCCGTCTCGACCTCCGACTCCGCCGTGCTGGCCGCCAGGTGCAAGAGGCGCACATACTCGTGATCGGCTCGCTTCGGGGTCTCCTTGACCAACCGATCGTAGGCCTGGCGGAAGAGCGTCGTGGGGAACAACTCGTTGCGATAGCGGTAGGAGGCAAACGCGCCGGGTTTGCGCACCAACGACCAGATGAGGTGTCGGTAGTCAATGCGATGTTGCTGCTTGCCTACCAGGCGTGGCAGCACCAGGGTGCGGCTGGTGCCGACATAGCCCTCGACGCTTTCGGCGTGCACCCGCACCAGGAGCCGTGTGCCAATCAGCCGGGAGGGCACCGAGTAGGTGTTGCCCAGCACCTGGATGGTACTAAAGCGGCTCACGCTCACCCGCAACTCCTTGCATGGAGCAAGCGGCATGGCGGGTAAGGGATGCAGGGCCGCTCGCTCAGCAGCAAAGCGCCTGGCCCGGCTCTGATTGCGCTTGGCAACCAGGTTCTGCAAGAAGGCTTCGTAGACGCGCCGATCGGCAAAGTCGCGACTGCCTCGCACGCGCAAGGCTTGATCGACCGCCTCTTTCAAGCGGAAATGGGATTGTTCGACATCCCCGTTCTCGTGCGCCACCCCGGTATTGTTCCAGGTCGGCTGCATGCCGTAATGGGTCATGAGGGCCTGGTAGCGTTCCGTCCAGTCCTCGCGCTCGCCCTTGTCCAACTGGCGCACGGCAGCCGTCAAATGATCGGTGCGGTGCTGCTCGGGGACGCCTCCCACTTGCCACACGCAGCGCTCCAGTCCTTCGGCCAGCGCCTCAAAACTCTCACTGAAACACACCGTGACAGCTTCTACATTGGAGTATGTCAGCACGAAGTGGAACAGCAGGTGGGGGAAAGGCACGCTGCCCAACGTCACACCCAGGTCGTCCATATGGGTGAAATCGGACTGCCCGCGTTCGCCCGGAATGTGGCGTTGCTCAAAGATGACATCCTGCTCCGGCCCGTGCAGCGCTTTCCACTGTGCGATATGCCGCTGCAAGGTGCGCACCTGGATCGGCTGGTAGCGCTGAGGGTGTCGTTCGCACAGCAGCGCAAACAGCGTCGTCCCTTGCAGAGCGGGATCTCGTTGCAACTCCGCGATCACCCACGGCCAGTCTTCTGCAAATGGGTTGGGGCGTGTTCGCCAGGTGTGCGGGCGTTTCAACTCGCTGGGTAACTTGCCAGCGCGTTCATAGCGACGGG
The DNA here is from genome assembly GCA_963731975.1 of uncultured Chloroflexia bacterium. Classification (GTDB taxonomy): domain Bacteria; phylum Chloroflexota; class Ktedonobacteria; order Ktedonobacterales; family Ktedonobacteraceae; genus CAVSXS01. The sequence goes on from CAVSXS010000001.1 coordinate 2,699,033, forward strand.
CCGTTCGCTCGCTCATCCCGGCCCGGGCAGCGGCGACGTGTTGGGTGGCTCCTGTGTGTCTCGCTTGCATAAATAGCTTGACCTCTGTATCCTTCTTCACATGACACCTCTTTGTTGTTATTGATAGGTGTCATGGTAGGTCATCAACCGCCCTTTGTCCAGGTTGATGACCGGCCACTTTGATCATCGCCGATGGCCTTTGTAATTATCTCTCAACACATGAGGTTCGACCCGATTGAGGGTACTGCAATATCAATTCCGGCTCAACGCCTTCCTGGGGGACGACAGATGCATGAGGTTCGACCCGATTGAGGGTACTGCAATATCATCTGGTCTACCAAAGAAATCATTCCCGTTCCCGATGCATGAGGTTCGACCCGATTGAGGGTACTGCAATATCTTTTCATAAGCAAGGATTTATGTTGTGGTTCGCGATGCATGAGGTTCGACCCGATTGAGGGTACTGCAATTCGACCGACTCACTTGGCCGTCCCATCCGTCAGGTTGATGCATGAGGTTCGACCCGATTGAGGGTACTGCAATTCGATCAGGATCGTCCTGAGCGTGCTGTAGGAGTAGATGCATGAGGTTCGACCCGATTGAGGGTACTGCAATCTGGACGGTCATCTCGCTCGTGCAGAGCGGGTGTTTCGATGCATGAGGTTCGACCCGATTGAGGGTACTGCAATTTTCCTCTTCGTCTCAGTTCAGTGTTGAATTTCGTGATGCATGAGGTTCGACCCGATTGAGGGTACTGCAATAAAGCCTGGGCATCGATCAAACGCGACCAGCGCGATGAGATGCATGAGGTTCGACCCGATTGAGGGTACTGCAATACGCCCTGCGGGAGTGGGCCAAGGCGCAGCAGCTTGATGCATGAGGTTCGACCCGATTGAGGGTACTGCAATTCCCAGCAGCGCGGCGCTCTTGCCTAATTGCAGCCCGATGCATGAGGTTCGACCCGATTGAGGGTACTGCAATAGCATCTATGGCCCGACACTCCAATACTATTGGGAGCGATGCATGAGGTTCGACCCGATTGAGGGTACTGCAATGTTGGATTGAGCGGGCTTTCACAGTACATCAAAATCGATGCATGAGGTTCGACCCGATTGAGGGTACTGCAATTTTAGCCGGGCGGCAATTGCCGCGCCGCGCAGCATCGATGCATGAGGTTCGACCCGATTGAGGGTACTGCAATACAATGCCACCCACGCCTGCCACCAGGCTCGTAAAGATGCATGAGGTTCGACCCGATTGAGGGTACTGCAATGACCTGGAAGATGAGCGATTCGGCCTGCTCTAGTGGATGCATGAGGTTCGACCCGATTGAGGGTACTGCAATTTGCAGATTGGCCGCGAAGGAGAGCAGATCACCTGCGATGCATGAGGTTCGACCCGATTGAGGGTACTGCAATTTGCCATGGCGCTAGAACGGCCTTACTTGCGAGACGATGCATGAGGTTCGACCCGATTGAGGGTACTGCAATATTTCCAGCGAGAAGATACCGACGCCGTAGCCGGATTTGATGCATGAGGTTCGACCCGATTGAGGGTACTGCAATGCGGGAGCCGTAAAACTGCCGGAAAAGCGGCCTGTCGATGCATGAGGTTCGACCCGATTGAGGGTACTGCAATAGTCCAGGCGCTCGGTATGCGCCTGATGTACCGCCTGATGCATGAGGTTCGACCCGATTGAGGGTACTGCAATTGAAAGTTGAACCGCTAGTCCCCAAATCGCTCTATGATGCATGAGGTTCGACCCGATTGAGGGTACTGCAATATAAACATCAAGCGCGCAACATCAACGACGTACACAAGATGCATGAGGTTCGACCCGATTGAGGGTACTGCAATAACAGTTCAGATCACCTCCGGCATGAAGAAAAGGCATTGATGCATGAGGTTCGACCCGATTGAGGGTACTGCAATTGCGCTGTCCCCACCAGGTTGTCTATGCCCACTCCCGGATGCATGAGGTTCGACCCGATTGAGGGTACTGCAATCCTCACGGCAAGGTCACATACGCCAGCACAATCGCCGATGCATGAGGTTCGACCCGATTGAGGGTACTGCAATACTGCCATTGTGGTCGCTTGCAGGTGAGGCAGCGCGATGCATGAGGTTCGACCCGATTGAGGGTACTGCAATGTCACGGCGTTATGGATGTCCTGGCCGGTGAGTCCGGATGCATGAGGTTCGACCCGATTGAGGGTACTGCAATGTTCTACGCCGGACTTGGGCCGATAGGCACGGTCATGATGCATGAGGTTCGACCCGATTGAGGGTACTGCAATACAACAGCACGCCGGGGTCGAGGTCCTGGCCGATCTTGGATGCATGAGGTTCGACCCGATTGAGGGTACTGCAATCGGAAATGCTCGACGAACGCCTGGAAGTGGAGGAAGGATGCATGAGGTTCGACTCGCTTCAGGGTACTGCAATGTTCAGGCTGGTGGCAAGTCCGATGAGGTTTTGATAGGGAGGCTACTGATAAAGAGCAGGCTCACCTGTTAACTGGCGTTGGAGAGCGATCGATGATCTCGGATGAGAGCCGATTCGTCTCAGCACCGAGTAAGCCAACATAGCAGAGAAACAGGGCGGTCGTGACCCATTCGAGCGCAGTGACCGTGTGAAAGATGCCATACAGCAGAGCCTCAAGAGCGGTTAAGGCACCCACCATGAGCAGCCATCGCGGGCAGGTGGGGTGATAGCGAAGCGCGGCAACTGAAAAAGCGAACGCGGTCCCCAGCAGGATATACAAGCAGGTGGAAAAGAAGCTGTGGAGGGCTAAGACGTTCATGGGAAAGAATCCGCTCATGAGCATAGCAACAGCTCCGAGTACACCGCATCCCTGCGTGATGAACAGCATCAGGTTCTGTATCCGGTTATGTCCCATCTTCCACTCGGACAACCCCAGGAAGAATAGCAGCATCACTCCTCCGGTTGCAACGATCCCGATGTTATAGAAGAGCGCCCCGGCGGGATTTAAGTTGGCATTGCCCAGGTCGCTCAGCCAGTTGCTCAGCGGGGAGTAAGGCAAAGGGTATCGTGAGTATGCGAGGAGAGCAAACGCCAGGTAGCACGCCACGGCGAACATACCGCTAACGAAACTGAGAGAGGGATATTTCTTCATGGGATGCGCCTCCGATGATCCGCTCAGGTACCGAGATTGATGACTTCACAAGGTACTGTAACACCCCGCTATCACGCTTGCTTTACAGTGCTCGCCCTTCATGTCACGACCTGCTCTCAATCCTATCACCATCATTTGGACTGTCACACTATATGTGAAGGGTAGGAAAGCTTAACGCGTGCCTCTTGCCCTGCCTTCACTTTCTTGTTTTTAGGCAAGAAGGGTATTTATATCTATTTCTTCCAAATATCTTTTTCGCATCTCTTGACAAGATGTTCTTCTTTGTGGTAATTTATTTTTAGAATACTAAAAATAACATTTTGACGAGTGAAATTAAAGAGAGGTCATATGATGTCACCTGAACTGCGAACCTTGCCGATTCGCGCTATTGACTGCTTGAAGCTCTGTTACAAACTGCGCGAGCGCGGCGAGTCCATTACTACCTCGGTTATGCGGGAACGCTTGCAGTCCCTGGAACCGACGGGACAACTCTCTGATGCCACCGTCACCCAACTCTTCAAGTGGTTGGCCGAACGTGGCTATGTGCGTTATACCCCCTATCATGGCGTGGAACTCACCGAGATGGGCCAGCAGATGGCCACCGGACTTGTGCGCCGTCATCGTTTGCTGGAACTCTTTCTGGTCCAGATCATGGGTTTCCCTCTGGACGAGGTGGATGCGGAAGCGGAACAGATCGAGCATGCAATTTCCGATGTGTTCGTGGAGCGCATGGATGCGCTGTTGGAGCACCCAACCGAAGACCCGCATGGGGACCCCATCCCCAACAAGGGAGGCGGGGTTGTGGAGGCATCGAGCCAGCCGCTCTCGAAGGTATCCCCAGGGCAACAGGTCATCGTGCAGCGCGTGAGTGATGACCATCCTGATCTGTTGCGCTATCTGGCCGAACTGGGCCTCATTCCAGGAGCCCTGGTGCAGGTGGAGGCAGTTGCCCCGTATGGAGGAGTCTTCACTGTGCGCATCGGGGAGCAGACCCATGCCGTGGGGGACGCGGTGACGCAGGCGGTGCTCGTGCGTCCAGTCGCACGTGACGCGGTGAACACATCCACATCTGCCTCACACCCGTCGGGAGAACAGGCATGAGAACGTATCCTCCACTACTACCAACTTCAGACAAACCTGAAGGCGTGGGCGAAGCCCTTGAACACCTTCCCGAAGAAGCCGGAACACGGGCTGCCGCTCGTGCGGTGCTTGAAGGGCGCAAGAAAGGGCTGCTCGCCTTCCTCCCATTTCTGGGACCCGCCTTTATCGCCTGCGTCGCCTACATTGACCCTGGCAATTTTGCCACCAACATTCAGGGAGGCAGCGCCTTTGGCTACAACCTGTTGTGGGTCATTGCGCTGGCCAATCTGATGGCGATGTTGCTGCAAACCATGTCGGCGAAACTTGGCCTGGCAACGGGGAAGAACCTGGCGGAGCTGTGCCGGCAAGAGTTCCGCAAGCCAGTCGTGTATGCCATGTGGATCGTCTCCGAGATTGCGGCCATGGCGACCGACCTCGCCGAGTTTCTGGGAGCCAGTATTGCCATAAATCTCTTGTTTGGCATCCCCTTACTCTTTGCCACCCTCATTACGGGAATCGTCACTTATCTGATCTTACAGTTGGAGCGCCGCGGGTTTCGTCCCATAGAAGCAGTGATCACGGCCCTGGTAGGGGTGATTGCGGTTGTTACCTCATCGAGACATTCTTCTCGCGCCCGAATTGGGGCCAGGTAGGCTTTCATACCGTTGTACCCTGGCTGGGTGGGACGCAGAGCATCCTCTTTGCGGTGGGCATCATCGGGGCAACGGTGATGCCCCATGTCATCTACCTGCACTCCTCGCTCACGCAACAACGCATCATCCCGCGCAGCGAACAGGAAGCGCGGCGCATCTTCCGCTGGAGCATTCCAGACGTGGTAATTGCAATGGGTCTGGCGGGCCTCATCAATATGGCGATGCTCTACATGGCAGCATGCCACCTTCTTTGCGCACGGACAGAGTCATGTGGGCGATATCAACACCGCCTACCAGACTCTCACGCCCTTGCTTGGAGGAGCCGCCAGCCTGGTCTTTGCGATCTCGCTGCTGGCCTCTGGTCTCTCCAGTTCCACCGTCGGCACGATGGCCGGGCAGGTCATCATGCAAGGCTTTGTGGGCTTCACTATTCCCATCTGGGTGCGGCGTGTTGTTACCATGATCCCTGCCGTGCTCGTTGCCGCGATCGGATTTAATCCGACCAGCACCCTGGTGATCAGCCAGGTTGTCTTGTGTTTCGTTTTGCCTTTGCCGGTGATCACCTTGATCATGTTTACACGTCGACGCGATCTGATGGGCACCCTGGTGAATAAGCCGATCACAACGTGGGCCGCCATTGCGTGTAGCGTGCTCATTCTCAGTCTCAATATCTGGCTGCTGTACTCAACCTTTGCTCCTGCCCTTGGGTGGTGGCTGCCCAGGTAGGAAGAGGCGCGATACTGGCAGCGTGGAGAGGAGCGTGTCCATGGCTCACCTAACCGGAATTCCCTAATGCCTGGAACATGTGGCAATTGAACCTGACGGCGCGTTCCAGGTCGGCCAGCCTGATATGCTCGTTGGGGGCGTGCGCGCCGCTCGCCCAGTACGTCGCATTGCCGGGAGCGCTCAGGCCGGGCAGGCCCACGTAGCGGCTGAGCGGCTCCAATAGGGGCAGCGAGCCGCCGCTGATCGGCGTAATCGATGGCTTTGTACCCTCGTAGGACTCCGCTATGGCGAGGACGCTGCGCACAAAGGGATCGCTCATCGACGATACGGTCGGTTGCGCGCTGCCAAAAGCGGTGATGCGCATATCGTCATAGCCCTGCCGCTCAAGGTGGGCGCGCAATTTAGCCAGGATGTCTTCGGGAGTCTGGTCAGGCACGAGACGGAAATCGATCTTCGCCATAGCCTTCGCCGGCAGTACGGTCTTGGTGCCCTCGCCGGTATAGCCGCTCAGCAGGCCGGCGATGTTGCAGGTAGGGGCGAAGGAATAGCGCTCGCGCAGAGCCACGCCGCTCAGGTTATCGTTAAAGGCTGTCACACCGTAGGCTTCGCGTAGCTCAGGCTCCTCGTCGGGTTGATCCGCCATTGCCTGCTGCTGTTCCGGCGAAGGGGGCCGGACGGCGTCGTAGAAGCCGGGGATAAGCACGCGGCCTGCGGGCGAGCGCAGCGTCGCCAGCGCCTGCACGAGCCGCCAGGCGGCGCTGGGCAGGATGGGCGCGTTACCGGAATGCGCATCTATGCCGGTTCCGTCAACATCCAGCTGCACGTACAGCAGCCCTTTCGCGCCCAGCGTGGCCTTCGGTCGCCCGGTCGAAATCGAAGCCGCTACCCTCCCACAGGCTGCCGTTGGCCCGGAGCAGGTCGCTATACTTCTGTGCCATCGCGCCAAAGTGGGGGCTGCCGATCTCCTCTTCGCCCTCGATGATCCAGCGCAGCGTAATGGGCAGCGAGCCATTGACGGCCAGCAGCGCGCGTATGGCGCTGAGGCGCGCGGCAAACTCGCTCTTGTTGTCCGAGACGCCGCGCGCGTAGAGCTTGCCGTCGCGCACCGTCGGCTCGAAGGGCGGCGTGCGCCACAACTCGTAGGGTTCGGCAGGCTGCACATCATAGTGGTTATAGAGCAGCACGGTGTAGTCGCTCTGCCCCTTCAGCTCGCCGTAAATAAAGGACGGCGCGCCCTCGGCGTACAGGCGCTGCGTGACAAAGCCCGTCTCGGCAAGCAGGCGCTCGACCATAGCGGCCATCTCCGCCATGCCAATATTCTGCGCTGCGATGCTCGGCTGGCGGGCAAGCTGTTGGTAGTAAGCGTGAAGAGCAGTCAGATTTTAGGGCGACGAGTGAACAATCGGCGCGAAGAGTGAACACTGGTACAGATGCCCCTGGGAAAAACCGCTTCTCGTCTGGTATACTTCTTCTGAAAAGTGTCAATTGCGTTCTTTAGACCGTTCTTGTCGGAAGGATAGCGATGGTTGCACCGGCTGTCGAAGGCATTGCTGCTCTCCCTCATGGTGGCGATGGTTTTTCTGAACAACTGCATGGCGATGGGAAGCAAACGCTCTCTAAGGCAGGCTGAAGTGTTTCTCAGAAGGAAACAAGCAAGAACAACGCAAAACGTCAATTCGATGGTTTGGCAAATGGCCAAGCCGAGATAGAAGATCAGGAGAAGACAGACTATGAGTGATGGACTTCTGCTCCCACCTGGGCAGGGCAGAACTCTCGGAGCAGGCATTACGCTCAAGGTAAGCGCCGAGCAAGCGGCAAGCGCGTCTAGTTTCGAGATAATCGTTCCACCAGGATATGATGTAGGTGCCCATGTACACGCTCGACAAGAGGAGCTATTCTATATCCTTGAGGGCGAGCTCGATCTCTTCGCTTTTGAACCTGTTACGAGGACCGACGAAAATTGGCGGATATGGCAATCGCGCACAGGAGCGCAGGTATTCCGCGGAGGACCAGGATCCCTGATGTTTGTTCCACCCGGCTGCCCTCACGCATTCGCAAACCCGGGAACGGCTCCAGCCCGTATGCTCTTCCAGGCTGCCCCAGCCGGTCACGAGGGGTATTTCGAAGAACTTTTAGCAATCCTGAAGAGAGGTGGGCCGCCTGATCCAGAAGTGATAGCCGCCTTGAGAAAGCGCTATGACATTGAGCAACTTACACCGTTAATCCCAGGACAAGGCTTCCCACAATCGTGAACCTAAGATCCACTTCTCTCTTGCTGGAATCACAACTCTTTCTGAGTCATCCTTCATTTTCGCGGAGTCCGTACAACATCTTTTGTGGGGGAGTCCCCAAAGGGGCGTCAGCCCCTTTGGGGACTCCCCCACATCCCGGCTCTGCACTCCCGCTGGTCAAGCAAACATTTCGGGTTCGAGAAAAATGGGATGGGAACTACTCAGGAGGGGGCATCGTGCAAGGTCAGCTCCGACATGAGCACTCATGCGCGTTACTTTGAGTAAAACGCTTCACATCAGGGATATCATGAGAGAAAAGTGTAAATCACGATGAGATCTACAGCCCTTTGATGCTGGTCATAAGCGCGAAGAGTGAGTATCTCAACCATTGAATGCGTAAGAAATCGCTCCCCATCTCGCTTCGCCCATCAATACGTTGTCAATTGGCATCCTTTCTTCCAGAAAGGCATGTGGAGAGCCAGGATATCGAGGGATATCCTGGCGGTGCCGCATCTCTGCCGGTTGAGAAAAGAGGAGCTACTCTTTCTTTTTCGGAAAGCCCCAGACGACATGACCACGCAATTGGAAAGGAACCATGCCGCTGGGGTATGCCTTGAGGAGGGTTTCCTTTGCCTCCTGATCGAAAGCTGCTGCTTGGACAGAACCAATACGCTCTCGGGAGAAACCGACGCGTGAATGGTAGGACGCAACCACATCATCAACTGATTGGACGAATGAAATCGTTTCCGTCGCCCGTTTTCCCACCACGTGAAAAAGGTGCTGTTCCTGTACGTCATGTGGCTGAGCAATAGAATTATCCGTCCGATAATGGGAAAGCATCTCTCCAAGCAATGTCCACGGACTAGGGATCATCGTAGTTCCCACCCCAGCCAAGTATGCTCCTTCTAGCAACAGTTCGGCAAAGCGCGGCATAACACTATTCCAATCCATCCAATGCAAGCTTGCCCCTGCTGTCACAAGCGCATAGGGGGGCTGGAGTTGCACTTCTTCGATACGACCGGCGCTCCTTCAGGACACCGCGCTCAAGGATGCTGGGTAAGAGACAAGTCGACGAGAGACAAGTCGACGCCGGAGACACTGACGACGGCCTGCCACGCGGCTTCCTGGTTGGCGCGATCGAGAAAGTGTGGGTGGCGCATCGCCTCAATTGGACCCGTGAACTTCTTGGGCGCCGAGGCGAAGAATTGGCCCGAGACGTCGGTTCCAAACTCCGATGCCTGGAGGTATCGATGAGCTGCGGTCTCAGGAGTATGAGACATGCCGGGGATGAGTTTCGTCAGCGGAATCAATAGCCACTTCGTGGCCGGGCCAGCGTTTCGCACCGCCTTGGTGCTGGGCGCGGCACCAGGCGAGACGGCGAATACGGCCATGCCGGTGGGTAGCCGACGAGCCAGTGCAGCGGCCCACCAGGCGACGATGAGCTTCGCATCCGCGAACGCCCGGTTTGGCTGGTACTTCACGTTCGGCCCGCTACGCAACAGGGCTTCCACGGCGGCAGTTCGGTCACCGTGGTATTGCGTGGCCGCGAAGGCCGCTACATCAGTGTAGCTGAACAAGGGTACGTCCCCTCGGGCAGCTTCCGAGCTGGCGATAACAATCCGCGCGTTGGGGCTCAACAGCTTGGCACGGAGCAACCCGACAGTCAGTTGATGATGGCCAATTAGCGGGGCCTGAGACACCTCGATGCCCGCCGCAGTGAGCACGCGCTCCTTACGTCCCATGATTCCTGCATTAAGCAGTAGAAAATTGATCGGCTGACCTCGCTTGACGAGTTCGGCGAGGGCGGACTGAACACTAGTTGGTGTGTCCAGCTCCAGCTCCAGCGGTGTGAAAACCTGCATTTTGGTTTCAGCCGCGAGTTGAGCGGCCGTTTCTTGAACCCGGGCCAGGTTGCGCCCGGTGACGATGACCTGGCGGTAGCCCTCGATGGCGAGCATGCGGGCTGCCGCATGACCGACCCCGGAGGTGGTGCCGGTGACGAGTGCGATCGAATGTTCCATGTGTATTTTCCTTGCTGATTTTGAACTCTTTTGTATTCTACTCCGGTTGTGAAAATGTTTTGTTGAGGATGAAGGTTTCTTTTTTTCCTGTTCCTCGATTAGACGGCTGTGCGTCCCCCATCGACGTGAAGAGTGATGCCATGCACAAAATTGGATTCGGGGCTGGCGAGGTAGACAGCGGCGTCAGCAATCTCCGAGGGCGAGGCCGCTCTTCCGGCGGGCAGGGTACTGGTCATTTGATCCATGACAGCCGCTCCCACCGTTTCGTTGGCAGGGGTGATGGTTGGTCCAGGGGCAATGGCATTCACATTGACGCCGCTGTGCGCGAACTCCGCCGCCCAGGATTTGGTGAGCTGGGTCAAAGCCGCCTTTGTGGCTCCAAAGAGAGCCAGTCCAGGCATGCCTATATGAGCGGCCATAGACGTGATGTTGATGATTTTTCCGGCCCCTCGCTCGGCCATGTGAGAAGCGAGAGCGGCGGTAAGATAATAAGGAGCTTTCACATTGGTGTTGAGCAGAGCATCGAAGGTTGGCTCACCCACCTGCGCGGTGGGGCCAAATGTAGCCATGCCAGCATTATTGACGAGGATATCGATCTGGCCGAACACCTTGATGGCCTCGCCCGCTAAACGATCCACCTCCGCTTTTGAGGACAGGTCAGCGAACACGAACGCCGCTGATCCACCGGTCGCGCAAATCGTCTCGACGACCGCTTTCCCACGTTGCTCGTCACGTCCAGAAACGACGATGTTCGCGCCCTCGCGTGCGAAGGCTTCCGCAATGGCCTGACCGATGCCCGAGGTAGATCCGGTCACGAGTGCCGTTTTTCCCTGTAAACGCATATTGATTGCCTCTTTCTCTCCCTGGAAATACTTGATAATGGACTATATGGTTCAACTTTTTGAACCATATAGTCCATTATAGCAGATGTGGACTAGAAAGTCCAGCGTATGGTATACTCAGAGGCAAGAATACTCTCTTTTCGTCCCTTGTGACGACGAAATGGGAGCACATGAGAGGAAGGAGGATCAAGGATGCCGAGGGAGTTCCTTACCCCACGAGGGTATAGGAGTCGTGAGCGTATTCTCACGCAGGCCGCGCGGCTGGTCTATGAGAAGGGTGTTCAGGGCACCAGCCTGGACGACATTCGCGCGGCGACGGCTGTCAGTAAAAGCCAGTTGTACCATTACTTTGCCAATAAAGAGGACCTCGTGCTGGCGATCATTGAACGGCAGACGAGCATGGCTCTGGCCGGACAACAGCCCTTGCTCGATCATCTAGACAGTTGGGAGAATCTCGAACGCTGGGAGGCATTGCTGGTTGCCGATACAGAAAAACGGCAATGTATCGGGGGGTGTCCAGTCGGCTCACTGGCCAGTGAGTTGGCCGATCACGACGAGGCAAGTCGTGTGGCCCTGGTCTCGTCATTCGATCAATGGGAAGGATACCTGATCGAGGGATTGACCGCGATGCAGACGCGTGGCGAACTGCGGAAGGATGCCGATCCGGCAGAACTCGCGGTCGCGGTGATGACCAGTTTGCAGGGAGGATTGCTTTTAGCGAAGACCCGCAAGACGACGCATCCATTACAGATTGCGCTGCGCACGGCATTCAGCTATGTGCGCTCGTTCGCGTCCTCAGGAGAAGAGCATCGTGCGTGACGGCTGAGCATTGTTGCGCTGAAAAGGGATGTTGAAATGAGCGAAGTGATTGAAATAGTCGCTTACAATCCCGACTGGCCGCGTCTGTTTGAAGATGAAAATGGATCAGATTTCCAACTTCAAGAAGAGTATACCAGACGGGGAGCGGTTTCTCCAGGAACCTTTGTCCCAGTACTCATATTGGAGGGCAAATGCTTACATTGGAGGGCAAAATCCGCTCACTTGGGAGGGCATTTACCATGAATGTGGCTATCCAGGTAGAATGTAAGCGAATCGGACACAGGCACCTCGTTTCCAGGAGATGGATGTTTGTATACTGAACGTAGGATACGCACATTGTACCATTATGGCCGATCCATCTGTAGGGGTGACCCTACTCCTGGGGCAACGTGGCGCGAACAAGCATCCATGTGCTACGCTGTTAGTGTTGATGAGTCTGACCCGATCGTTCAGATCGCATCACGTACTGTATCTGAGGGATGGGAGCTATGGCACAGGTTTATCTTCCCGACGATCCTCGCCTGCGCGAGCAGATTGAGCAGGGGAGAACGGCTGCCGCGACCGCAGCCAGCGGCGCAACCGGCCAGCAGCGCGGTATCCAGACGCGCAAATCCCGGCGCTTTGGAGTGATCGACATTGTCGTGTTCCTGGCGATCATCGCGGGCATCGCGCTGATCGTGCTGGCTGCATCACGCTGGGCCGCGCCGCTCACGCCCAACGTCAAGATCGACCTTTCACCGACAGTGCTGCCCGCTTACGCCGGGTACTCACTGCTGCGGATGCTGCTGGCCTACCTGCTTTCGCTGGTGTTTACCCTGGCATATGGCCATATCGCCGCCACCAACAGGCGTGCGGAACGTATTATGATCCCGATCCTGGATATTTTGCAGAGCATTCCCATCCTCTCGTTTCTGCCCGCCGTCACGCTCGCGCTGGTCGCGGCGTTCCCACACTCGAACGTCGGCCTGGAACTGGCAAGCGTGCTGCTTATCTTCACCAGCCAGGCATGGAATATGACCTTCAGTTTCTATCATTCGGAGCGCACCCTGCCTACGGACTTACGAGAAGTCACATCCATCGCGCGCGTGCGCCCCTGGCGGCGTTTCTTAGTGCTTGAAGTGCCATCGTCCATGATCGGCCTGATCTGGAACAGCATGATGAGCTGGGCGGGTGGATGGTTCTTCCTGATGGCGTCAGAGCAGCTAACGCTGGGCAACCGCTCCTTCCAATTGCCGGGTTTAGGCTCCTATCTGCAAGCAGCCGCAAACGCGGGCAACACTTATGCGATCCTGCTCGGCCTGCTGGCGCTGGTTGCGTTGATTATCCTGCTCGACCTCTTTTTCTGGCGTCCCCTGGTGGCCTGGGCAGATAAATTCAAGATCGAGCAAAGCAGCAGCGCCGATGCTCCCCACTCGCCGGTGCTGGATGCCCTGCGGCGCTCCGCACTCGTGGCGCTCGTCAATCGCCGGATATTTCGACCCATCGGCTATGCCCTGGCTCGCTTACTGGATCGCCTGCAACCTTTACCAGGCGCTACACCCGCTGATACCGGCGCGCCAACCACCGGTCTTCCACTCCCCACACTCCTCCGGCGGCTCGTCGTGTGGGTACTGTTAGCCGTGGCGGGAGCGCTGGCGCTGGTAGGGTTGTTTATGGGGGTGCGCCTGCTCATCCAGGTTCCCCTGAGCACCTGGGGAACGCTGCTGCTGGCAACCTTCGCCACCTGGCTGCGCACGCTGGCCGCCTTGCTGATCGGCGTTGCCTGGACGGTGCCGGTAGGCGTGGCAATCGGCCTCTCGCCGCGCTGGTCGCGTCGATTGCAGCCGGTGGTGCAGGTCGTGGCCTCAATTCCCGCCACGGCCCTCTTCCCTGTGCTGCTGCTGGTGCTGATTTGCCTGCCCGGCGGTCTCTCGCTGGCGGCGGTGCTACTGATGCTACTCGGCACGCAGTGGTATATCCTGTTCAACGTCATCGCAGGAGCGATGGCCATCCCTAGCGATCTGCGCGAGGCAACAACTGTGTATCACGTATCGGGCTGGCGTAAGTGGCGCACGCTCATTCTCCCCGCTATCTTTCCCTACCTCGTGACCGGCCTGCTCACGGCCAGCGGTGGTGCCTGGAACGCCAGCATCGTCTCCGAATATGTCCAGTTTTCTCACCAGACGGTCACTACAATCGGGTTAGGAGCCAGCATTGCCGAGGCCGCGGCTGCCTCGCCCGCGCCCGACTATCCCGTGCTGCTGGCCGGAACGCTTTTGATGGCCATCTTCGTCGTCATCCTGAATCGCCTGGCCTGGAAGCGGCTGTACGCACTCGCCGAGCGCCGTTACACACTTGAATAGAGAGGAGTTCGCCAGAAATGCAATCGATCGATCAGACGCACGCGGAGCAGGATGGCGCATCCCCACCGGCAGAAGTGCTGCTAGAAGCGCGCGTATGTAGTAAAACCTACGCGGCGGAAGGCAAGCACCCCCAGGGGCAGCAGGGAACGCTCGTCCTGGACGCCGTTCAGCTTGAAATACGCTCAGGCGAGTTTGTGGCGCTGCTCGGACCGTCCGGGTCGGGGAAATCCACGCTGTTACGCATCCTGGCAGGCTTGCTTGAGCCATCAAGCGGGCAGGTGTTTTTCCGTGGAACGCCGCAGCACGGACCGAACGCGCACGTGGCAATCGTATTCCAGTCGTTTGCGCTCTTTCCCTGGCTGAGCGTGTTGCAAAATGTCGAATTAGGGCTGGAGGCGCAGCCGCTCACCGCTACCCAGCGTGTGAAGCGCGCCCTCGCGGCCATCGACATGATCGGCCTGGATGGTTTCGAGGACGCCTATCCAAAGGAACTCTCCGGCGGAATGCGCCAGCGTGTCGGTTTTGCCCGCGCCCTGGTTGTCGAACCAGAGCTGCTCTTCATGGATGAGCCGTTCAGCGCGCTGGATGTGCTCACGGCGGCCAACCTGCGTAAAGAACTGCTGAGCCTGTGGCGCGCTCAGAGCATGCCGACGAAGGCCATCCTGATGGTGACGCACAATATCGACGAGGCGGTCACGATGGCGGACCGTATACTGGTGCTGGGAGCAAATCCTGGACACATCCGTGTCGAGCTGCCCGGTCTGCCGATCGCCGATCGCTCGCCACAGAGCGAGGCGCATACCCACATGGTTGATCTCATTTACCAGATAATGACCAGCCCGCAGCAGGACATCGCCAGCCTGCTCGCGCAACAGCTCCCACGCGCGCAAACAGGAACGCTCAAGCCCATCGCCGCGCGCCCCTACCAGGTCTTACCGCATGTTGCTATCGGCGACGTGACGGGACTCGTCGAGCTGGTACACGTGAGAGGAGGACGAGAAGACCTGTACCAGATCGGGCGCCACCTGCACCTCGAGATCGATGATCTACTGCCTCTGGTGGAGGCTGCCGATCTACTCTGCCTGGCAGATACCCAGGAAGGCGACCTGGTTTTGACGGAGGAAGGGCGACAATTTGCCGAAGCCGGGGTGCTCGAAGAGAAGCAGGTATTCCGCAATCAGGTACTCGCGCATGTCAGCCTGATTCGCCATATTGTGCGCGAACTGGAGGACGCGCCGCGTCACGTGCTGCCGGAAGAACACTTCCTGCACTTCCTGGAAACGCATTTTAGCGAGCAGGAGGCCGAGCAACAATTACAAACAGCCATCAACTGGGGGCGCTACGCGGAAGTCTTCGCCTTTCAAGAGGATCGCGGTATGTTCCGCCTGGAAGATGAGCCGGAGGGACAGTCACAGGCAAATCCGACATAAGCAACAGAGCGACCTTGAAGGTCGCTCTGATAACACAGTATGCTTACTCTTACCTACTGCTTGCCGCGCTCGGCAGCGATTTCGAGCACGGCGGCCACCTCGTGGCGCACGCGATCATTCCCGGCAATCTCGGCCTGAACTTTTTCCCAGCCATGCATGATGGTAGTGTGGTCGCGCCCGCCGATTTCCGTGCCGATCTGCAGGAGCGAGGCGTTCGTTTCCTGGCGCATCAGGTACATCGCCACCTGTCGCGGCCATACGATCTCGCGGTCACGCTGTTTGCCGCGCACCTGGTCGATATCGACGTGGTAGTAGGCACAGACGCCTTGCAGCACCTCGCCCAACGTCAGATTCGTCGAGGAGCGTTTGCTGACGCTGTAGATATCGCCGAGCGCCTGCACAGCCAGGTTGGCGGAGAGCGCCGCGTCGTGCAGTGTGGCGTAGGCGATGACGCGATTGAGCGCGCCCTCCAGCTCGCGCACGCTGCTGCACTCCGGGCGGGCGATATACTCGATGACCGCCGAAGGGATGGCGAAACGCAGCGACTCGGCCTTTGAACGCAGGATAGCCAGGCGATGCTCGTACTCAGGCGGCTGAATATCGGCCAGCAGACCCC
The DNA here is from genome assembly GCA_963731975.1 of uncultured Chloroflexia bacterium. GTDB lineage: Bacteria > Chloroflexota > Ktedonobacteria > Ktedonobacterales > Ktedonobacteraceae > CAVSXS01. Next base: position 2,714,929 of record CAVSXS010000001.1, read on the forward strand.
ACTCGAAGCGCGAACGCAGGCGATCTTGCAGGCTATGGATGGCTTTAGGCGGGCGATCGCTCGTCACCACGATCTGCTTGTTGGCGCTGTGCAGCGTATTGAAGGTATGGAAGAACTCTTCCTCGGTGGATTCTTTCCCGGCGATGAACTGAATGTCATCAACGAGCAGGATATCGATCTGGCGATACTTGGCGCGGAACTCCTCCGTCTTCTGGAAGCGAATGGCGTTGATGATTTCGTTGGTGAACTTTTCCGAGGTCACATAGAGTACGTTCAGGCCTGACGCCTCGCCCACGTGTCCTATGGCGTGCAGCAGGTGCGTCTTGCCCAGGCCAACACCGCCATAGAAGAAGAGTGGATTGTAGACCTGGCCGGGATTTTCGGCGACGGCCAGCGACGCGGCGTGCGCCAGCTGGTTAGATTTGCCCATGATGAAGGTGCTGAAGGTGTAGCGCGGATTTAAGGCACCTTCCGTGTTGAGCGGCAAAAGGCCCGGCTGCGCGCCTTTGGCGAAGTCCTGCGTTTTGCGCTTGCCCTGCCGGATATCGAAAGCCACCGCCTCGCTTTCTTCACCCTGCGACGACAATGACTCCCTGGGGTCTTGCCGGTGCGCGACAGGCCGCGCAGAGGCAGGGCTACCACTGTTGGCGACAAAGCTCGCGTCCAGCTTCGACTTCTCCTGCTGGAGCGGCGCGAGCCGGTTGCGCGGGAGCTGGTAGCTGCGTTTATGCGAGACAGGCGGCAGTCCCTCTACGCTCCCATTTTCCTCGAACCCCGCCGGCATCTCCTTCGAGACGACAAAGCGTACCTCAACTTGCGCGCCGGTGACATCCGCCAGGGCTGCGCGAATCAGTTCTATGAATCGCCCCTCCAGGTGAGCTTTGGCGAAGGTAGTCGGTACCCGCACAATAAATACCCCATCCTGGAAGGAGATCGCCGCGGTTCCCTGGAACCAGGTCCGAAAAACGGCAGGCTGTACTTTCCCCTGCAATCGCTCTATTGTTGTTTGCCAGATCTGCTTTGCATTCACACCATGTACCTCTTGGTTGATTACTATACCAATGAGCATGTTCGTGCGTTTGTACTTGTAGGGTTCCCTACGTATGCACCTTGTTTTGACGTACCTGTCCTATTAGATGAATACCTATTGGAAAGTGGTTTACTTATTAAACGGAAGACAGACAAAAACCGAACAAAGAAAACCATTCGTCATTACGCTTTTTGGGTTGCAGTGCGTAATAGTAACACTAAATCAAAACGCTGTAAAGCCCCTCTTTTCCTGGAAGAAAATGAGAACTAGCTCATAGGATTCCATTCACTGTTAGTATATAGTAGTCTAAAAAGAGGGTGAAGGCGTTCGATCTCGAAGAGGAGTACCTATGTCGTTCTTTTTTCCAGGGGGACCGCGAGTGCCGGTCTTGCAACGGAGGCAGGGAATACCATATAGGTTTGCAGGGCTATCAATCGGCCTCGCGCTGACTTGCCTGCTGCTCGCGGCTTGCGCAAATCCGTTCGGGGCTGGCGGCGGTGGCAGCACGCAGACTTCTACACCGACGGCCACACCCGCCAACCTGCCGTTAACAAGCCTGCACTGGTGCGGTCAGCCCTCAATGCTGTTCCGCGACGAGGGAGCCGCGTCGACCCTCACACCGACCGTTTCGCCGACAGCCACGCCATCTTCTACGCCCGCAACGGTGACAACCACGCCAGCTGCAAGCCAGACGCCGACGGCAACCACGACGCCCGCGGGAATTGGCACGCCGACCACCATCACCAGTTGGGATACGGTGATGGCAAACCTGGGTTTCACCGTGTATCTGCCCGCGACGCTGCCCAACGCAACCTGCCTGGTCAGCGCGCAGGCCACGGTTCACGATCCGACATTCGGTGGCAGCTTTCTGATCGGCTATCTGTTGCCTGACCATACATCGATTACCATCTCGGAAGCACCGCGTTCTTCACAAAACACGGTGTTCCAATGCAATGTGTCCAATAGCTCGTCGGCACAGAAGTCACCGGCTCAAACAGGAGCGGCGGGTACGCCTTCGCCTGGTCCGACGGCTCTGCCGCTGCAACTCTGCTCCGGCTCGCGCGACACCACCAGCGTTGTGCTTTCAGCTCGTAGAAGTGTAGAATACTTGCAGCAGTTTTTCACATCGTTACAGTCCGATGTAGCCTGGATACCTACAACATAAAGGAGCGCCTGTCCTATGAGCACAACCTGTCCTCGCTGCCAGTCGGCCATCGAGACGAACAGCAGATTTTGTACCAGTTGTGGCGCGGTATTAGCTGCGCCGGAGCCTGACGCGCAGCCACCACAACCTGGGCAAGCCGGGGCGTCTGGGCAATATGGCCAGTATGGGCAATATGGTCAATATAGCCAGCAGCCACAATATGGGCAGCAGGCACAGCAACCGCAGCAACCGCAGCAATCGCAGGTGCCACCCTGGGCCAGCGCCAATGCTGGCGGCGCGCCCAACCAGCAGCAGTGGACCAATCCGGCTGATCCAGCCGCGGGCGGCTCGCTGGGTTTCGGTGGCCGCAACGACGCGCTGGCAAAAAAGATCATTACCTACGTGGTGGCCGGAATCGGCATCACACTGGCGCTCTTGATCCTGTTAGGGCTGCTGGCTGCCTTCGTCGCGCCGCTGCGCGGGCTGTTCTGCGTCTTATTGTTCGTCGTCATCCTGGTACCGTTGATTCTTTACTCAACCATTCGCAGCTACATTCGTCGTACTGTTGGTCGCCTGTGGTGGTTTTAGTCTGAGTGTTAGTTAGAGGACAACCAGAGGACAACCAGCGAACAGCCACCGGAGACCTGTGTATCGGGCGCGATCATCGCGTTGCGTCCATAGAGACCGTCTGGTATAATGAGCTTGCATTGTGCGTTCAATCCATGCTCGTTGTACATTCCAACCAAGGGAGGAACATTACCCATGGATAAATGCCCCTTTTGCGGAGCCGAAACACGGCCAGGGGACAACTTTTGTTTGAACTGCGGGAACCGCCTGCCTATGCCAGCCACCGCCTCACAGCAGCCAGGGATGAGTGATGCGACGCTTCCCACCCCTGAAGACTGGTCGCCGCCCGCCGCGCCAACCGCGCAGCCCAGATCATGGAATGACCCTGATCTACTCACGCTTGCCAGCACTTCGGCGGACGAACCGGCCACCATGCGCTCCGACGCGCCTGCACCCGTTGCCCAGGCTGTCATGAACAAGATCGATGATCCGGCCCACATCATTCTGCGCTCGGATAGCGGCGAGGTGTTGAACGATTACACCCTGGACAAAGCAGAAACGAGCATTGGACGCGCGCCGAACAGCGATATTCTGCTTTCGAAGGACAAACTGACCTCGCGCAGGCACGCCACCATCCTGTACGAAAATGGGCAGTACCTCATTCGTGACGAACGCAGCGCCAACGGCACCTTCGTCAATTCACAACAACTTGAGCAGATGGTAACACGCGGTCTGAACGATGGCGACCAGATCGGCATCGGCGAATATGAACTGCTCTTCAAGGGAGGGCATCCCGCGTCGTCCGCCCCGGATATCGAAAGTATGCCGACCATCATGGTCAACCAATCGAATCTCGGAGAGATGACCTATCGCACAAGGGAGGATGAATTGCAGACAGCAGGGACAAGCGACGAATATGGCACGCGCTCTATGAACGGCGGCAGCGATGCCCCGGCCTTTGTTCCGCCGGTGGAGACCGCGCCGGAGGCCGCACAAGCGCCCGCGACCGCACAAGCCGCGCCAGAAATTGAAATACCCGCCAGCATGCCCGCCGCGGCTTCTGCTGATGCCGTAGCTCCAGCTACTGCCAGCGCGCCTGCGGCCCAGGCCGACGCGAATGGCGTCTCATTCAGCAGGCTTACCAGCATCCCGCAGCCGACATTGCCCGATGTCGCGCCGTTGGCGGCTGCCCTGGCGACGCTGGACGGCCAGGTCGCCTCCTTGCAAGAGCAATTGAACGCCACGCAGGAGGCTATGCGCAACCACGATGCCGATATCGCCCAGACATCGAACCAGCTGCGCAGCGGCGTGCGCCAGGTCTCCGACCGCATGGATAAAACCATCGCGGACGTGGCTCGCAACCGCGAGCAACTGGCATGGGCCGAGTTGTCGCAGTTGATGGAAGATGTCATGAACAACCCACGCGACATCGAGTACGTCACAAAGCTGGCTCGCAAGGCGCGCGAACTGAACAAGGTCTTCCAGATTCACCAGAACGTGCTCAACACCCTGGCGGAATGTACGAGCCTGCTGCGCAGTCTCGTCGGCGAAGACCGCTAATCGTATCACATCAGGATAGGGCGACCCGCGCTCGCGTGGTCGCCCTATCCACGGGAACCCTTTTTCATGGATCAATACGACTACGACGCCATCATCGTTGGCGCGGGATTGGGTGGCTTGCTGAGCGCGGCACAACTGCTCCAGCGCGGCAAGCGGGTGGTTGTGCTGGAACGCCTGCCACACTGCGGTGGGCGCTTTACAGCCAAAACCTTTCAGGGCGTCCAGGTCAGCACCGGCGCGGTCCACATGATTCCTTTCGGCAGCAGCGGCGTCCTTTCACAGACGCTGCGCCGCCTGCGCGTTCCCCATCGCTTCTACGATGCCGATGTGTTCGCCTCCTTCCACGTGCGCGGCAAACAGATTCGCTCGACGGGCATACTTGGCACCTTCAAGGTCTTCGGGCCGCGCCAGTTTTTCTGGTTTACGCGCGTCGGCTACCTGATGCTCTTCCACGCGCTGCCTGCCGGGGAGCGCGACCTGCCGTTCGATAAATGGCTGGCGCGCCATATCAATGTGCAACGCAATCCAGAACTGGTGGCCTTCTTCGAGCGCATCTCGCGTTTCGCGCTGAGCCTGGAGCTTCACCAGGTCAGCACGCAGGAAGTTTTCCGCACGACCAGGAACATGTTCCGCTTTGGCGCGCCGGGCATCGTGGAGGGCGGCTGCGGCGCGCTGACCGCCGAGCTGCAGCGCCTCGTTACCGAACAAGGCGCGCAGGTGCGCCTGCAATGTGACGTGCAGCAAATCTTGCACGAAGTGGGACATGTCGTGGGCGTGCGCGTGCGCGACAAGGCCAGCGGCGACGAGTTTCGCCTGCTCGCGCCCATGGTTGTGAGCGACCTGGGGCCGCGCGCCACCAACGCGCTGCTCGACAATGTGCAGATCACGCAGGCCGACGTGCTGAAACAACGCAACCCGGCTGATCCCGTTTTGCACGAGGCGATTGGCCTCAAGGTGCATATCCTCAGCGACGTGTCGCTAATCCCCCACAAGGGCATCATGTACTGCCTGGACACGCAGCGCATCGCCGGAATCGTGCAGCCAACGAACTGCGACGCGCGCCTCGCGCCGCCCGGCAAACACCTCGTCATCTCGCACCAGGTCATGCAGAGCAACAATATCGAGGAAGAGAAGGCGCTGGCGCTGGCCGACTGGCGCAAGCTGTTTGGGGAAACCTTCGACCAGCACTGCCGCGTGCTGACCATGAGCGCGTATCGCGGAGAATGGCCGGTGAACCGTCTCGCGCAAGGGGAAGACGTCGGTGTGCAGACAGCGATGGCGGGTCTCTACCTGGTGGGAGATGCGGCGAAGCCCGCCGGGTATCTGATGGTCGAAGGGGTCGCACAAAGCGCCAATCACCTGCTCGACCTGCTGGATGCCGCCGAGCAAGGAGCTAGCGATGGTTCCCCCGGCACCCCAGCTATCCGCCGCGCCCTCAACGTCGTCCCGCCTCCGCCACGCCACTACGCGCTGCGCTGGTTGTGGCAAGCGCCCGGTAATTCACGGGCGCGCTAAGAGACAGCCGCAGCGAGGCGGACTGGCTACGCTGTCCAGCTTGCCCGCACTTCGCGCAGCTGTTCGGGCGTTAACATGCGAAAGAGCACCAGCAGGCTTTCCAGGTCGTATTCCAGGCCCAGCGCGTGTAACTCCTGCCGGATGCGTCCCAACGCGCTGATCTGCGGCGCGGCGATCAATCCATAGCTGACGAGGCTGGCAGCCAGCAATTGATCGGGTGTCAGGAGCTTGAACATCAGCAGGATTTCTCCAAGCTGGTAGTTCATTTCGACGCCGCGCAACATGCGCTGGATACTCTGCGCCACTTCGAGCCGGTTCTCTTGCACGAGATGCCCTTCAAGCAGCACGTTCGCCAGCGAGCGGGTCGCGCGGCCATTCAAGACAGGCGTCTGCGGCGAAACGGGCGCGGGCAGGGCATTCATGGGTGGGAGGCTCTGCACGATATCGAGCAAAACATCCTCGGAGGTCAAATTCAGTTCCGAGCGTTTGCGCAGCGCGGGAACCTGGAGCAACTCCATGACCTGCTGCGCACCCTGTTCCTGCTGCGGAACAAGCACCTGGTCGATCAGCCGGTCGCGTTCGCTCATTGCTGCCGCTGGAGATGGGACATCATCGGCTATCGATTGTACCGTCTCGTCGGGCAGCGCGCGTTGCGTGGGCGCACTCACAGACGCCTCAGCCCTGACCTGGGCAGGATTGACAGCCGCGAGTTGCAAGGTGGGGGTAGTGACCTCCTGCGAAAACTGCGCCTGCTGTTGGGCCGCGCTGCCAGTTGTGCCATTGCGCCGTTCGATAAGGCGCTCGTCAGGCAAATCCTCGATAGGAGATGCGCGCAAAGGCAGGTCACTCATGGCCGTTAGCTCTACCGGGGGCGATATCTGCTCGGCCTCACGTTCCTGGGAGGCAAGCATTGGCGTTGCCGGAGGGGGAGCTACACGATCTTGCGGAGACGACTCACGCTCAGGCTGGCGCGCGGGCGCGGCGGTATCCTGGACCATGCGCGACAACTGCGCCAGGCCCGACTCTTCCATTGTTGGCGCAGGCGGCGATGCGACAAACCCTTGACCTATACCCTGCGCCTGCCTGCTCGGAGCAGCGGGAGCCATATTGGCGCTCGCCGGATGGATACCGGAGTCGCCATTTGTGACACGCTGCGCAGGAGCCGCTCCGGCTGTGGTATGAGGGACCCAGTTGGCTTCAGGGGTCGCAGCATGACCGCGGTTGCCCGGATAGATCACCGCGCGAATCTTATCGGTAAAGGTTGGCGTTCTGGGCGCCTGGTCGCCGGCAATGTTCATGGCAGCCTGCTGTGGTGGAGCGGGTTGTTGCTGAGCAAGAGCGGCAGCCGGCATCGATATAGGAGCCGTCGGCTGAACGCCTGACTGAGTACCCGGCTGCGCCTGAGGCATCGATAGCGATTGCAGATTGGGCTGGCTGGCCGGTCGCACGGCCCCGAACTTCGCCGATTCCCGCGCCTGCGTGGATGGTTGCACGCGCGCGTAAGAGCCGGTGGTCGAGCCTGGAATGCGGGCGCGCACAGCATCTACCAGGTTCATGACGCCGAGCATCCCATCAACTTCCATGTCCGTCAATACGGCACGCGCGCGGTCGTCGGGATCATCTTCTCCATATCCGGCAATATTCATGCAGCGGAAAGTGAAAACCTGGACGCCGCGCCCTCGTCGCTGAGCGTCCAGCGCCACCCAGAATTCGCGCCGACCCGCCGCAGCCTGCGCCAGGTTCACCAGCACCAGCCGGATCGGGTAACGCGCAATGGCGTCGAACACCTCGACAGCCGTGCGGGCCGCGTGGCATTCGTAGCCGGCCAGTTGAAACTCGCTGGTAAGTAAAGCCGTAAGCTGCTGGTCGCGTTCAAACAAAAGTATATGCGGGCCGCTACTATGAACAGTCATTCCTGCGCTCCTTGACGTTCATCTCCAGTATGTAGACACGTCTGTGCTGAAATAGTGCTTCTTTCCGACTGCGCTAGTATAACACACATGAGTATCACAAGAATAGTTCTTGCATAGAACCTATGCTAAAATGTACGCAAGGTACTGTTGTTCGCGCCTTGAACGCGGGTGAGAAAGTGAGCATTACTTTTGTCACCCCTCTAGAATAGATCGTTCAGCACTACTATTTCATACCACGAGCGCGTATGCTTGAGTAAGAGAGAGCCTTTCGACAGAGCATTTGCTGGGGAAGAGGAATGGAAAAGACACACATCGATATCGAACAAGACAACCGGCGCTTTCAAGGCACCTTCAGGCTGGTTAACCTGATGTGGGTGGTCGTGAGCTTTCTCAGCATCACCTTTGCAAGCTATTCTGCGTTCAACGCTAACCCGAACTACTTGCATGATTGGCACGGGCCGGTCATCATTGCTCTGGCGGTCTTTACCATGACGCTGTACTGCTTTGGCCTCTTCAGCGGTCTTGTCTTTCGCAGTGACAAAAGCTGGCCGCCGCCATTTCAGCGCGCCATCATCTTTTGGAGCAGCATCTACCTGTGTGTCTCGCTGCTTTCGTTGTTCAACGTCAACTTCACCTATGTCTATTTTGTGGCGATGGGTCTCTCCTTTGCTCTGTTTACCGCGCGCTTTCTTGTGGCGCTGGTCGCCTTTATCTTCCTCAGCTTCTGTTTTTTCCAGCAATTCTTTATCCCGCCATTCACCCAGGATAAACTGGGCAATTTGTTTAGCATCGGCATCAGCTTCCTCAGCCTGACGCTCTTTTGTTTATGGATGCAGCATCTCATCAGCGAGCGGTACGAGCGTAACAAGTTGCTCGACCAGCTGACGCGCGCCAACAACGAACTGCAAGCCGCGCAGCGCCGGCTGGAGGAGTCGGCAGCCCAGCGGCAAGAACTGGCCGTGCTGCGCGAGCGCACGCGCCTGGCCCGCGAGATGCACGACACTGTTGGGCACGCACTGGTGCTCATCAGCATCAAGCTGGAGGCCGCGCAACGGCTGCGCGAGCGCGACCCGCAGCGCTGCGACCGCGAACTGGAAGCCACCAAAGCGATCGCGCGCGGCACTATGAACGAACTGCGCGCCTCGATCGCCGACCTGCGCTCCCCCGCGCTCGAACACGAACCCGCCTGCAACGCCATCAGCCGCTACGCGCAAGATATGGCCCAGCGCACCGGACTACACATCTCCCTCGACGTGGACCGCCAGATCGAGACGCTGCCCGAAGCCGTGGAAGAAACGCTCTGGAAGGTCGGGCAGGAGGCGCTTTCCAACATCGAGAAACACGCCCGCGCGCGAGAGGCGCAACTGTCGATCACCCGACTCGACGGCGCTATCGTCATGCGCATCGTCGACGATGGCGTCGGGCTGCCGCAAGACCTGTACCGGCAAGATGCCGGCGGTATTGTCGCTTGCGCCAGTCCGCAGGGGCATTTCGGACTGAGCGGTATGGTCGAGCGCGTTGAAAATGCCAATGGGCATATCACTATCCGCCCCGGCGAACCGAACGGCACAGCCATTGAGGTGCAGCTCCCCCTGGTCGAGGCTCCGCGTAAGTAGAGTCGCACCCACGAAATCAATCCTCCGGGATGTGTGAAAGCGGTGTGAAAGCCGCTCATCTGCCCTTGACACAGGACTATCTGTACGGTATGCTACCATTACTGATAGTGTTTGTATGAGCGTCTCGTAGGTTTCATCTCCCGCCTGTAATGGATTTTGGGACCGCCAGTGAGAAGACCATACCAGGGGAGTTCACCCCCCGAAGAGCAGAAGAAGGAAAGGGTTCATTCTCCACCTCGCAGAGTCGAGCGGTTCGCCTTCCATGTTGTAAACGCAAAGAAAGGGCTGGGTTCTCTAACTCGACATGTCGAGCAAGAAACCAGCCCTTTTGAACTCAATACAGGCTTCCATCCGAGGCTTGATGCTTTGTCCTTATTCGGTGACTCCATTCTTACAGGAGCGTTGTTTCAGTGGTTCGCACGAGCAGCCTGATGCTTAGACATACTGCATAGAACAGAGAGGGTGACTTATGGACCTGGTGAAGCGGTTAGAAGAATATAGAGACCGTGAACGGGAGCTACAGTGGGAAGGTACCTTCGCACAGTACTTCGAGATTGCCACAAAGAAACCACACGTCGGGCGTCTCTCTCACGAGCGCATTTATCATATGATTATGGACGCGGGCTTTGATACGGACCGCAATGGTGAACCCCACTACAACTTCTTCAGCCAGGAAATCTTCGGCATAGAGAAACCCTTGCAGCAAATCGTGGAGTACTTCCACTCAGCGGCCCAGCGCCTGGAAGTGCGCAAGCGTATCCTGCTGCTGATGGGGCCGGTCGGCGGCGGTAAGTCCACCATCGTCTACCTGCTCAAACGCGGGCTGGAGGCATACAGCCGCACAGACGAGGGCGCGGTCTACGCCATCAAAGATTGCCCCATGCACGAAGAGCCGCTGCACCTGATCCCCAGCGACCTGCGCGCGGATGTTGAACGCGAATTCAGCCTGTACGTCGAAGGCGACCTGTGTCCCCACTGCCGCTTCATGGTCGATACCGAGTACCGGGGCCGCATCGAGTCCGTACCGGTAAAACGCATCGCCTTCAGCGAAAAATACCGCGTCGGCGTCGGCACCTTCACCCCGTCCGACCCGAAATCACAGGATATCAGTGAGCTTGTCGGAGGCATCGACCTCTCGACGATCGGCGAAGTCGGCGTCGAGAGCGACCCGCGCGCCTATCGCTTCGACGGCGAACTCAATATCGCCAACCGGGGCCTGATGGAATTCGTCGAGATGCTCAAGACTGACGAAAAATTCCTCTACGTCTTGCTGACCCTCAGCCAGGAGCAGAACATCAAAACGGGGCGCTTCAGCATGATCTACGCCGACGAGGTGGTCGCCAGCCACACCAACGAGCACGAATACCAGGCGTTCGTCGGCAACAAAAAGTCGGAGGCGCTGCAAGACCGCATCATCCTGGTCAAGGTGCCGTATAACCTGCGCGTCTCCGATGAGATCAAAATCTACGAGAAGCTGCTCAAGCAGAGCGCCTTGCAGAACGTGCATATCGCGCCGAACACGCTGCGCATCGCCAGCATCTTCGCTGTGCTGACACGCCTGGAGCAATCCAAGAAAGCGGGCATGAGCACCATGAAGAAGCTCAAGCTCTACGACGGCGAGGATACCGAGGACTTCAAGCAGAAAGACATGAAGGAACTGCAAGAGGAAGCGGTGCGCGAAGGCATGGACGGCATCTCGCCGCGCTACGTCATCAACCGCCTGTCAAGCGCGCTGGTCAAGCAGAACACGACCTGCATCAATCCTATCGATGCCCTGCGCGCCCTGCGCGACGGCCTCGACCAGCACACCAGCATCACGCGCGAGGAGCGCGAGCGGTACCTCAACTTCATCAGCGAAGCGCGCAAAGAATACGACGACATGGCGAGGAAAGAGGTGCAACGTGCCTTTGTCTATTCCTACGAGGAGTCGGCGCACACGTTGCTCAACAACTACCTCGACAATGTCGAAGCATACTGCAACAAGACCAAGCTGCGAGACCCCATCACCGACGAGGAGATGGAGCCGGACGAGCAGTTGATGCGCTCCATCGAAGAGCAGATCGGCGTGACCGAGAATGCCAAGAAGTCCTTCCGCGAAGAAATTCTCATTCGCATCTCCTCGCTGGCACGCAAGGGCATGACCTTCGACTACATGAGCCACGAGCGACTGAAGGAGGCCATCGAGAAGAAACTCTTCGCCGACCTGCGCGACGTGGTGAAGATCACTACCTCCACGCGCACGCCCGATAAAGAGCAGTTACGCAAGATCAACGAAGTCGTTGACCGCCTGATGACGGAGCATGGCTACTGCCACGTCTGCGCCAATGAAATCCTGCGCTACACCGGCAGCTTGCTCAACCGGTAAATGGTCGAGGGACGGCCCTCACATCGCCCCTTGCGCCGTCTAGGAAGGAGCGTTCCATGTCAGTTTCACAACATGACTGGTCGCTGCACCGTAAAGGGCAGGTAGACCAGGAACGCCATAAAGAGAAGATCCGCGAGGCCATTAAGAAGAACCTGGGCGACATCGTGAGCGAGGAGGCCATCATTCTCTCCGACGGCAAGAAGATGGTGCGCGTCCCCATTCGCTCGCTCGACGAGTACCGCTTCCGCTACGATCCCGGTCGCCAGACGCATTCTGGCCAGGGCAACGGCAAAAGCAAGGTGGGCGACGTGGTGGCTCAGGAGCCGCGCCCCGGCAAAGGCAAGAAGGGCGACGCGGGCAAAGATGCTGGCTACGACTACTATGAAGCCGAAATCACGATGGAGGAGCTGGCCGCCCTGATCTTCGAGGACCTCGGCCTGCCCAATCTCGAACAGAAACGCCAGCAGGAACTCCAAACCGAGGCCGTGCGCTTCACCGACGTGCGCAAAAAAGGCCCGCTCACCAACCTGGACAAGAAGCGCACCATCATGGAGAACCTGAAACGCAACGCCGCCAGGGGTGAAGCTAAATTCAAAGATATCAAGTCCGAGGACCTGCGCTTCAAAGTGTGGGAACCCACCATACGCTACCAGTCCAACGCCGTTGTGATTGCCATGATGGACGTGTCAGGCTCGATGGGCGAATTCGAGAAGTACATCGCGCGCAGCTTCTACTTCTGGATGGTTCGCTTCCTGCGCACCAAGTACAACAACGTGCAGATCGTCTTCATCAGCCACCACACTGAGGCAAAGGAAGTCACCGAGGAAGAATTCTTCCACAAGGGCGAGAGCGGTGGCACGCAGGTATCATCAGCCTACGAGCTGGCGCTGCAAATCATCCAGGAACGCTTCAAACCGGACGACTGGAACATCTACCCATTCCACTTTTCCGACGGCGACAACCTGCCCTGGGACAACGACCGCTGCGTGCAGCTCGTCAACAAGCTGATGGAGCAATGCAACATATTCGGCTACGGCGAGATCCGCGAAGGCCATTATCGCTCGCCCAGCACGCTCATGTCCGCCTATAACAAGATCAACGATAAAAAATTCACCGCCGTCACCATCTCTGACAAGAAAGAGGTCTATCCTGCGCTGAGGAAATTCTTCGCGCAGCGCGACCCCATCCCCACCAGGTAATTGACGTGGGCGCGATGATGAAATGGGGTACACGCGATAGGAGATTCCTTCATGGCAGATAGCGATATTGAACGATTACGAGATGCGATAGACCACGCCTGGGAAGAGGCACGCAACTTCGGCCTTGACCCGTTCCCCACGCACTTCGAACTGGTTCCGGCCAGCATCATGTACGAGTTCGCCTCGTACAGCCTGCCCGGTCGCTTCAGCCACTGGACGCACGGCAAAGCCTATCACAGGCAGAAGATGCAGTACGACTTCGGCCTGAGCAAGATCTATGAGATGGTCGTCAACACCAACCCCAGCTACGCCTTCCTCATGGATATGAACAACCTGCTGCAACAGACCTTCGTGGTGGCGCACGTCTTCGGCCACACGGACTTCTTCAAGAACAATGCCTACTTCCAGCACACCTCGCGCCGCATGATCGACAAAGTCAGCATCCACGCCGAACGTATCGCCAAGTACGAGTTCGATCATGGCAAGGCCGAGGTCGAGCGATATCTCGACGCCGTGCTCTCCATCCAGGAGCATATAGACTACAACCTGTTAATCCGTGAGAACGAGCCGGAGAAGAAAGGCGAGAAGCCGCGCACGAAGCCGAGCAGCGAGTATGACGACCTGTGGGGCATGGAAAACAAGGCGAAGAAGGCCGAAGAGGAGCGCGACCGGCTGCCCGGCAAAACGCCCAAATTCCCAGAGAAGCCCGAAAAAGACCTGCTGCTCTTTATCATGCGTCACGCGCCGCACCTGCAGCCCTGGCAGCGCGACATCATCGAGATCGTGCGCACCGAGATGCTCTACTTCGTGCCGCAAATGCAGACCAAGACCATGAATGAGGGCTGGGCTTGCCTCACCAGGGACAGCCTCGTCCTGACTGAGCATGGTCTGATGCGCTACGACGCCCTGCACGATCTGCTCTCTCAGGGGCACGCCATCAATGCCGGTAGCGGTGAAGGGAAACAAGATGCCATCACCGACCGGCACATCACACGCCAGGCCGCCACTGTGCGCCTGCGTACCCGGCGCGGCCTCGTCCTGGAGGGCGCTGAGGAGCATAAGCTGAGCATCGGGCCAGAGCAATGGATGGCGTTGAAAGATGTACAGGTTGGGCAGCGCGTCCCTCTGAGCGTGGGCGACAACATCTGGCCTGACGAGCTTGTACAGATCGCCCATCCAGCGCGTATCATATCCCCTACAATCGAAGACGTGGCGCAGGCAGCCGGCGTGGGCGTGCATACCGTCTATCGCTCGCTCGGCGGCAAAACTAGCTATGCCAGCGACCGCGTAGCGGCTGCCATTCAGAGCGTCGGCTTCACTCCTGGTAATGGCGGCAAGCCGCTCTACAAGGCACGCCTGCCGCTCGTCGCGCCAACAAACATGACCGAGGCTTTCGCCGAATTTCTCGGCTGCCTGATCGGCGACGGCAAAATGCATACCTCGAAGAACGCCATCGGCTATACAACGGGCGACCGCGAACTGGCCGACCGCTACACCTCGCTCGTGCGCGAACTGTTCGCCATCGAAGCGCAACCATTCTGGGACGCCCACACTGCTAACGGCAAAGGCGGCAGGTGGCGCGTCGTCTTCTATTCGGCCAACGTGCTCGATCTGCTCCAGACACTGGGCATCGATCTGCATGCAAAGGCACGCGAGAAACGCATCCCCGATGCTATCCTGCGCTCGCCCAAAGCGGTCGCCAGCGCGTTCCTGCGCGCCTACTTCGACTGTGACGGGTGTGCCTCCGTCAAGCAGGGCGTTATTCTCTCCACCTTCAGCGACAACATCGCCAGGACGCTGCAAATTCTGCTGCTGAACTACGGCATTCTCTCGCGGCGGCGCGGACCGAACGTGTGGATCAGAGGGAAATCAGCCCAGGTGTACGCTCAGGAGATCGGCTTCGGGCTGGCACGCAAGCAGCAGAACCTGCATGAGTACCTGGGAAGTCACAGGTGGTTCAGGCAGGAAGAGCCAGTCGACGAGGTTGTCAGCATCGAGCGTGATTTGGCTGACGTATACGACATCACAGTTGATCGCTCGCACCGTTACGTGGCGAACGGGATGCTGCATCACAACAGCATCTGGCACTCGCGCATCATGCGCCGGCTGGGCGACCTGGGCCTCATCTCCGATTCCGACATCCTTGAATTCGCGCAGTTGCACTCTGGCGTGCTCTCGCCCTCGCGCACCTACCTGAACCCATACTACATCGGCTTCAAGGTCTTCGAGGACATCGAACGTCGCTGGAACGAGCCGACCAAGGAGGAACAGGAACGCCTGGGTCGCAAGCCTGGTCAGGGCATGGCGAAAATTTTCGAGGTGCGCGAGCTGGACAACGATGTCTCCTTCCTGCGCAACTACCTGACCGAAGACCTGGTGAAGGATCTTGACCTCTACCTCTATCGAAAAGAGGGCGACGAGTGGGTCATCGTCGAGAAAGACTGGGAGAAGGTGCGCGACACCATCGTCGCCAACATGACCAATTTCGGCACGCCCTACCTCGTTGTCGAAAACGGCGACTACCGGGGCAACCGCGAGCTCTACCTCAAGCATCTCTTCGAAGGCCAGGAACTCGACATGGTCTACGCCGAGAAGACGCTCCAGTATGTCCACACCCTGTGGGGCCGCCCCGTCCACCTGGAGACGCTCTACGAAGGCAAGCGCATCCTGCTAACCTACGACGGCGAGCGGAACTCGAAGAGTTCTTTAGAGAAGTAATCAAGAGGGCAATCGAAAAGGGCGACCGCGCGGTCGCCCTTTTCGATTGCCCTCTTGATTACCAGTACCTTTCTTCTTTCCAGGGGTCGGCATGATTGTGGTAGCCGCGCTGCTCCCAGAAGCCGGGACGGTCGCTTTCCATGAACTCCAGGCCGTCGAACCATTTGGCGCTCTTGTAGAAGTAGAGCTTGGGGACGACCAGGCGCACCGGGCCGCCGTGCTCGGCTTCGAGATCAGCGCCGTCGTGCTTGATGGCGATCAGCACGTCGTCGTCGTCCAGGTCGGCCAGCGGCAGATTGGTCGTGTAGCCTGTCCAGGAGTGCGCCATGACGTATTTCGCCTGCGGCAGGGGTTTGGCGTGTTCCAGGATTTCGCGGATATGCACGCCCTCCCAGCTATTGTCGTAGCGGCTCCATGTCGTGACGCAGTGGATGTCCGTCGTGATGGTCGTGCGCGGCAGTGCCAGCAGCTCCTCCCAGGTCAGCTCAAAGGGATGCTCTACCAGGCCGCTGATCTTCAAGCGCCAATCTGTAGGGAGCTTGTTCGGCGTGCGCTCGTAGTTCAGGACAGGCCACTTTTGTGTCAGGTATTGTCCGGGAGGAAGGCGATCCTCGCCGTTCGGCAATTTCTCTATGTCGGTTCGTGACTTTTTTCCAAACAATTGCATGAGATGTATGACTCCTTGCGTGCTCAAAACAAACAGTTGCTTATTACACTCAACAACATTACAATAGGGGAGGATATTCCGCTAGAATGTTTATAAGGAGAGACGGCCATGATTTTACTGTTATTGGCGCTGATCGGCGCGATCATCGTCATGGCGATACTCACCATCGGGCGAGTGGGATTTGGGAGGCGCGAAGCCTTCGACGCCCGGAAATTCACCCGCTGGTTCATCGGTTACTTCATCTTCAATTTACTGTTCAGTTTTGTTATCCTCTACTTCTCTGAACCCGCGCTGACCGGCCCGTTCGGCGGCTGGCAATGGCTGCTCTGGCCGCTCGTGCTGAGCAGCATCGGCAACCTGTTCGCCTTCGCACGGCCCGCGCTGCTGGGCCTGGGGGACATCTCCGCCGCCGCGCAGGGTCAAGCGACCTCGCAGAAGACCACGTCGCGCATTCCCGCCAATATCTCGCGGGGCGCGGTGGCCGCCGGCATCTTTGGCCTGGTGTTCGCCGCCGTGATTGGCATCGTGGTGGCCGGGCTGATCGTCGTCTTCACGACCTGGTTCGACACCAACGCCAAGGCGCTGTCCGCCATCCCGACTGTCACCGTCGAGCAGCCCTCGACGCCACTCGTGCCGACCGACCCCAACCATATCGTGCTGGTCAGCCCAAGCATTGCCAATTTCAAAGGCCAGCAGGTTCTCGGCTCCAACGGGCAGAATCTCGGCTCGTCGTATAGCCTCGACCCGAACAGCTATACACTGCAATCGATCAATCACCACCTGTACTATGTCGCACCCCTATCCTACAACAACATCTTCATCAACCTGTCCAACTCATCCACACCCGGCTTCGTGGTGGTGGATGCCGAAAATCCGAATGCATCACCCACTCTGCACGTCGGCCCGGGTGACTCCATCGCCTACCTGCCCGGCGCGATCTTCAACCAGGACCTGATGCGTCACGTCTACCTGAGCGGTTTTACCTACGGGCGGCTGGTTGATCCCACGCTGGAACTGGACGACAGCTTCCATCCCTACTGGACCATCTCGCTGATGCAGCCCACGCGCGGCTACACCGGCGACGTGCTGAGCCAGGTGTTGATCGTCGATGCGCATACGGGCGACATCAAAGTCTATAGCCCGCAAGAAGTACCCACCTGGGTGGATCGCGTCATGCCCTCCGCCACGGTCAGCCAGTACCTGACGTGGTGGGGTCTGTACCACGCCGCGCCGTGGTTCAACCCGTCCGGCGCGGGTCAGCAGCAGCCGGCAGGTGATCCGCAGCTCGTCTACAACAACGCCGACCAACCCGTCTGGCTGGTGGCCATGACTTCGTCATCGTCCAACGACAATTCAAGCACGGGTGTCTTCCTCTTCGACACGCACAAAAACCAGGCAACCTTCTATCCCGCTGCCGCCGGACTCGGTATCGGCACCAACGTGCAGAATACCTTCGCCTCCACGCGCGCCAACATCCTGCGTTACAATGTCGATAGCTTCCAGCTCTACTCGATATGCAGCGTGCCGACGTGGGTGGCTATCTACAGTAGCAACAGCATCTACCAGGATGTTGGCATCCTGGATGCCAGGCAACTGAACGGCGGCAACGTGCAGTTCGAACCAACACTGAGCGCCGCGCTGAACGACTATCAAGTATGGCTGACAACCAACTCGATACCCAATAGCTGTGGGGCCACCTCGCCCACCGGAGGCACGACCGTCAGCGTGACGGGCAAGGTGCTGCGCATCTCGCCGGTGCAGAATGGCACCAGCACGATCTACTATATCCAGATCGCCGGCCAGCATGTCATCTTCACCGCCAACCTGAGCCTCTCGTCCAAGCTGCCGCTCGTGCAGGCCGGTGACACCGTCGTCGTCACCTACCTGAGCATTCCCAACTCGACCAGCGCGACGATCACGCTCAAGACCTTCGACGACACCAGCGTCAACCTGGGGCCGTCGCCGTTGACGTCGCCCACGCCGTCGGCATCTCCGACGGTTTCGCCTACCGCGAGCGCGACACCATGATGTAGGAGAATACGAGGGGCGACCGCCTCTCACCCTGAAGGGCGGCTGCCTCCCACTCTGAAGGGCAGCTGCCTCTCTCTCTGAAGGGCGACCGCGAGGGTCGCCCGTACAAAGATACGGAGCAAACACCCGTCTCGCAGTCTTTGTACGGGCGACCCTCGCGGCTTACACGGGTAGGCTTTTTACAAAGCCAGTCCCCCGTCCCTGTCACAAAGCCAATCCCCGTCCCTGTCACAATGCCAATCCCCGTAGCTGTCATTCTGAGCGCAGCGAAGAATCTCTTGCCGTGGCGTGAAGATTCTTCGCTGCGCTCAGAATGACAGGATGCCTGGGCAGGATGCCTGGGCAGAGCGCCAGAATTGGATGCCTGGGCAGGGTGCCTGGGCAGGATGCCTGGGCAGAGCGCCAGGACTGAGTGCCAGGACTGAGCGTGGCGAAGAAGCTCCTCTGCCGGGCCAGTCATACTCCTTGCCATTGCTCACTCACGTCTCGCCAGTCGGGATTGCTTGCTTCGATCAACGCCACCTTCTTTGCCCGCAGCCAGCCCTTGATACACTTTTCCCGCTCGATCGCC
This sequence comes from uncultured Chloroflexia bacterium, assembly GCA_963731975.1. Lineage (GTDB taxonomy): Bacteria > Chloroflexota > Ktedonobacteria > Ktedonobacterales > Ktedonobacteraceae > CAVSXS01. The sequence goes on from CAVSXS010000001.1 coordinate 2,733,825, forward strand.
GCCTTCACATCAGACGTTTCTTCAAAGTAGACTAAGCGAGTCACATGGTACTTGCTGGTAAAGCCTGTCACCAGATGATGCTTGTGTTCGTACACGCGCCGCTCTAAATTGTTGGTGACGCCCGTATAGAGCGTTTTTGAGCGATTCGTCATGATATAGAAATAGTAGTGCTTCAACTGTTGAGGTCTCTTGTTCTTCTCTCTTTGTCATTCCTCGTCAGCCATCCGTTGCATGTCATTCTGAGCGCAGCGAAGAATCTCCATCGTCAGGTCTGAGATTCTTCGCTGCGCTCAGAATGACAGCCGCTCTCTCGTCATGACAGCCGCTCTCTCGTCATGATAGCCGCTCCCTTGTAGCTTCCCTTCCTAAAAAAACTACGTTGGCAATCTTTCAGTGAGAAGCATTTCTTCAAGAGCAGCTACATACGCTTCAGGAGATTTACGGAAGCGAAAGCGATCACGCCGTATCGTCTGGCGATAGTCCAGTTCATTGCGCAAGGTACGCCAGCGAGAGATATCTGTGAGATGAAGGTCATCGCTGGTGAAGGGATGGTGACAGGAAGCAACCAAAGTAATGACACGAACAGGGCCGCGTACAACCAGACCGGGAGAAGCACTCTTTCGTCCGGTTGCTCGTCGCTCAGCGTATCGAGCCGAACCAAAATAGTGCTCCAAATCATTGCTGGTACGCGGGAGGTTGGGTACATCGTAACAATGAAACAATCCAGGCCAATAACTGGCGGTGACGTTGCGAAAGGTGGTCAACATCATGGTGAGCGCTTCAGAGGAAGCTGAAACTTCTGCCATCGAGCCAAGAAGCTCTTCATAGCGTTGACGAACCTGTGCTCCTTTCAGTTTTTCATCGTTCGAGAGGATATGGGCTGCTTGATATACCCAATGATAGCCGGTTTGCACATCTGACCACAGGGAACTCGTTGCCGTTAACCCTTTGGTCAGCATCAACTGTAAACGTTCTAACTCGTGCGGCACGTTTCCCCTTTTTTCTGCTACTCTTGTGAGCGATGCGAGGAGAATGGTCATGCGTTCTTGTAATTTGAGACCCGAAGCAGAGAGCGGCGGTCGCCCATCGTCGGTGAGTGCGCTGCGCACCGCGAGACAATAGCCTCGAATGGCTTGCGCCTCGGTGTCTGTTCGCTTTTCTAGACCTCGTTCAATGGGGCGAATGCCGCGAAGCTGCTTCTTCAATTCCTTTTTCGCATGACGGTCGGCTTCATAGACAGGTTTGGCCGCCTCGCGCAAGTAGTGAAAATGACATAATTGATGTGGTACTTCTGGCAGAACCGTCTGAACAGCGTTACGAATGGAGTGTTGACCATCTGTCACAGCGCCGCGAATAGGCACTGGGAGGAAAGCTTGGACCTCGCGCAGTAGCACCGCAAGATCGTCCTCACTGGAGCTGAGTAAGCTACGAGCCAACAACACTTCACCAGAGGAACAATCGCGCAGAACCCACAGCACTTCGTGCCCCACATCTGGTTGTAATCCATCGAGAGCCAAAATCACGAAACCTTGCGTCAAAAGCAGTTGACGCAAGCGTGTCTGATCTGTCAGATGGAGCGTCACCAACTCTTCATAGCGGGCAAGCAAATTGGTCACCGTGCGTTCAGAGATCGCCACACTCCGCGCGAGCAATTCCCGGTGGATCTCTGGAACGCTGCGGTGATGCACGTAGCGAAGCGTGCCAACAAGCGCAATCACATCGAGGCCGAACTCTCCATGAGGCAAGGCCCAATGCCCTTCCTCCTCTGGCTGGTAGGATCGCTGATACCGTCCACAGGACGGATTCTGACATCGGCGAATTTTGAGTGTGAGTTGGCACAAACTGTCGAGGGTGGTCACCGTGCGAACAGCAGAGGATGCTATCCACAACCGCTTTCCACACTCCCAGCATTGCTCATGCAGAGGAACGAGGAGACACTGTTGCGTTGCTTCAGGATGGGTATGTTTTCTTGCCATCGCCTTGCTGCTTGGACAGACTTTTTACGAGAAAAACGGGATGACGCGGTGCTTCCACCTCAAACTCCTCCAGTGAGGAAGCCGGGGTGACGTTGTAATACTGCCGAATAAAGGAGGGAAAGCTCCCAAGATGTTCTTTCAGAACGAGTGCGGCTTCTTTGGTGGGTAACTCGGTTGCAGAGATCGTTTCTCTGTGACGACCCACCCGAAGCTGGGCTACCCCCGCCGCCCGTAGGTTGCGTACCCAATTGACGGCTCCAAACGGGGCGGTGATCCAACGCTGACCGTCCTGCGCAACGATGGTCACCGGCGTCGTACGCAGCTGGCCGCTTTTGCGACCGCGTACCGTGAGCAGGGTCATACCGCCCATGCTGATGCCTACACGCAGCATGGTCTTGGTGATGAAGAGTCCCAGACGGAACGTCCATGAGGAGGTATACGTTTTTGCCATAACATGCTTTCTTCTTTCTTGTCGTTCTGTTCGCGCGTTTTCCGCAGATGTGCAGAGCGTTTCGAGCAGGCATGATAGCTCATTCCAGTCATTTTTCTCATGATGCAGTTAGGCTCGATCGTCGTGGCCCGACCTGATTTCAGGAGCTACATTGGAAATAATCTGGCGTAACTGGTTCAGCAGGATCTGTTGTTGCTCCTGTGAGAAACCATGAAAAGAACGTTCATTAAAAGCGATCACCACAGAATTGAGCTGATGAACAATCTGGCGTCCTTCTGAAGTGAGGGAAAGCCGAACAATGCGACGATCGGTCTGGTCATGCACCCGTTCGATCAGGCCATGCACCTCGAGTCGTTTCACAATGCCAGTCGCAACGGAATTATCGATCCCCAGTTTGCGCGCGAGCACCCCAACAGGTAGGACCTGATAGGCGTCGATCCAGGCAAGCGTAGCCCATTGGGGAGGGGTAATGGTATACGACTTTTCCAGGTGTTTGCACTGTCTCTGTAAAACCTCAGCAAATGCGTTGGTGAGGCTGTGCATCGTGAGAGCTATCCAAGAACCAAGCGTTTCATCTGGTCGCATTCCTACTTCTCTGCTTTCTGAGTGCTATTATCTGCTACAGCAGATATTTCTGTAGCAAAGAATAGCACGGATGCAAACACATGTCAAGCCAGAGAAGTGCCTGCCCAAAAGCAGAAAGACGAAGGCGCGAACAAAGTGATTGAGGTGCCGATACTACGGTATCCGTTTGTTTTCGGGATTTGCTACCTGTATCGGCTACGACCTGTGAAAAGTCAAGGATTGTTGCAGGCAAGAATGCTTCTCGCTTAACTGAGGATTTCACTCAAACAAAGATTGCTATTGTTGAAAAAAACCTAGCCGTGTAAAGACCCTCGCGGTCGCCCTTTGTCTTCAGGTTGCTCAGGGTGCCAGGCCCAAGCGCGCTGGGATGCGCGGAGCTTATCCCTCCACGTCCGCCAGTTCGCTCAGCGTTTCAAACAATACATCGTCCAGCCGTTCGATCGAGCCGCCAGGCGGATCCAGCGGGCGGCGCGACAGGTTTTCGTCGCGTAGAATCTCTATGATCTTCGCGCCCGCCTGTTCTCTCGTCTCGCGCGACAATCCCTTGCCGCCCTGCAATATCAGCGCCGCCGCCGCGCACGCCAGCGCGTCCTCGTCCCCTAGCGCCCTCACCAGAGTTACCTGCGCGCCCAGGTCTAACGCGAAGGGCTGATCGAGCAGCTTCCATGCAAATCTGCCGACCGACCTCCCATATTGCTGGTCATCTCCTGTCAGCTCCTTCCATATTTCTTGCGATGGCTCTCTTGAATCCGCGCAGGCCGACAATATCTCCACGACATCCTCGCCTGAAAGCCGTTCTTTCCGTTTGCATTCATTTAACGCATGCGTTCGCTCATCAGGCGTATCAAGCAGCATTCCGTCGCTCGTTGGTCTCCGTGCAGGCGTATCAGGCCCCAATACGCGCAAGATGACAGTAACCAGTTGCCGCTCCTCAACTGTTAATTTCCCTCTTGACTGCGCTGCCAGTTGATTGAGGCTGGATTGCACGCGCCGGGCAACCTGCGAGCGTCCCGGCTGATCTGTTGCTGCCACGGCACTATACAATGTTAGCAATACAGAAGCTACCGGTCTTCCGCTTGATTGATCCAGCAAGTTGCATACGATATCAATAATCTGTTGCAGGTCTAGCAGGTCTAGCAGGTCTGGCAGGTTTCGCAGATATCGCAGGTCTAGCATGTCTAGCAGGTTTCGCAGGTATCGCAGGTCTCGCAGGTCTCGCAGGTTTCGCAGGTATCGCAGGTCTCGCAGGTCTCGCAGGTCTCGCAGGTCTCGCAGGTCTCGCAGGTCTCGCAGGTCTCGCAGGTCTAGCAGGCATGTATTTGTAATCGCGATCATTGCCTGAGATTGTGCTGGTTGCGCCCTCAAAGTAGTCATCAACTCATCAGCAATAGCCTTGCGACCTTCCTGGTCTTTTGCATAGAGCAAGAGGCGCAGGGTAAGGCAGGTCTGGAAGGTGGCCGGCTTGCCGCGCGCCATCTCGTCTTTCAAGCGGTCATTCCATATGGCACGCCAGGATTGACCTATCTCAAGCTGTTTATCCCAGTTCGGGTCATCAGATCGGTCTGGAAACGCGGCAGGCGTCAGCAAGAAATCCAGATCGAGCGAGTGCCGTGTCAGCCTCACCAGCAATTCAGGGCGCTCGTGGTTCCAGCGCAGCCAGTCAGCATGCAACCAGCCCGCCGGGCCATGCGCGCCGAGCAGCCGCAGCGCGACCAGGGCATAGTCGGTGACACGCTCCGTCGCCGGAGTCGCTCTAGCCTGGACAAGCTGCGCGCGTATCTGAGAAGGACACGTCAGGTCGTGCCGGTACCAGTCCGCCACTCCCGCGAGAGAGAGTAAAGATGGAAGAAGTGCATCGAGAACAACCTGGGGGCAGGTAGGCAGGTCGGGCGCGAGCGAGGCCAGCAGATGTGCTGCGCCCTCCTGGCGAACGACACGAGTCGTGTCAAAGAGCGCGGCGCGCCACGCGGCCAGTAAGGGTGTAGGTGTCTCAAGATGAGTCGCGGCCGGTTGACCGCGCAGCCAGGAGAGCGCGACTTCCTCAACGTCGCGCTGTAATTGCGTATAACGGCATTCATCGGCGGCGTCCCCGTACAGGTCGAAGAGGCGATTGGCGATGCGTTTCTGCACGTCGGCCTCGATCGACCAGGGGCTGCAATCCACAACGCAGTTAGCCGCCAGCAGCAGCGCGCGGTGCAGGATGGCCTCGTACTCGTCACCGGCGCTGGCAATCGTCTCGACCAGGCCGCTTGCCTCCTGTCGTTCCTGCGATCCGCTCTGAGTACTTCTATCAGCGATAGCCAGCAGCAGCGGCTCGTGCCAGGTAGATCGATGGTAATGCCCCTCGACAAAGCCTTTGAGTTCGCCCGCTGGTTTGCGCAGCAGGTAGCGCGCGGTATAGTATTCCTGGAAGGTGCGATGCATAAAGCCAAAGAGACCCTGGCCGCTTTCTACGAAGAGGCCGCTGCTGCTGCGCAGCGTGTCGATGAACTCGTGGATAGTCACTTCACGCGTTTCGCCCGGCTTGCGCTGGTAAAAGACATCCATCACCGCCCGGGTGATCTTTGTGACCTCCGCTTCTGTCAGCACGGGATCGCTGCTGTGCAATCGAAAGGCCAGCTCGCTTAAGAGTTGTTCGGCAAGAGGAATTTCTTCGACAGAGAACACGCGGTTGCCCTTTTCCTGGTTCCAGTTGTCGAGCATGGTGCGCGTCACCACCTGGTACAGCTCAATACGCCTGTGGGGGAGCGTTCTACCGCTGCGCTGGATCAGTGCCAGGATCGTGAGCATCTGGGGATTTGCCGCCAGCCGGTTGATGCTGGGATTGTTCTTGAGCGCGGCCAGCAGGCGATCGCGTTGCTCATCCCCGGCTTTGTTGGCCTGCTTCTCCTGCTGCGCTGTTAGAGGATTCATGCCCTGCGCGGCCATCGCCTGGTAGCGTTCGACAGCCGGGCACCAGTTCGTCAAAAACTGCCTGATTTGTTGATCTTGCAGGTCGAGCAGCGTGTAGTGAGCATACCTGTTGAACGTGCCAGCTTCGTAGCCGACGATGCGCGAGGTGACAATAAAACGGTTGAATGCTCGCGCGCCCGTTGTTTCGGCATCGTAATTGGCAATAAACCCGGAGATATTCTCGGCGACACGCCTGCGCAAGCTGTCGCTGGCCACCTCATCCAGACCATCGAACAATACCAGGCACCGCCCATGCTGCAACTCGTTGAACAACAACTGCGGCAGACTGCTCACTTCTGGATAGCTACGCGCAAGATGGTCTTCAAGAAAGCGCTTGAATGGAATATCTTCGACGGCCAGGCGTTTCGCGTAGTCGCTGATGCGCACCAGCAGCGGAATCTGGCGGGGAGCCATTGCGTCCGCCAGCGCGTAGCGGGGGGAGAGACAGGCGCGCGCCATATGCAAGGCGAACCAGCGCATGGTAGTGCTTTTGCCGGAGCCAGGTTGGCCAAGTATAACAGCGACCTGGCGTTGGGCCTTCAGTAGCTTGAGGACATCTTCGATAGCGCTATTCTGCCTCGCGCTGCCCTCCATGAAGTTCTGGCCAAGCTGTGAATACCAGCGCACGCGCAGTTTATCGATCAGCTCTTGCTGCTGCTCAAGTGTCAGGTCAGCTCTCGCGCCCAGTCGCAGTTCCGCCAGTAACTGTCGCTCTTCGTTGGGCATGTCAAACAGCGGCCGGTCGGAGACGGCGCTCAGATGGATGAAGATGTCATCAAGCGGCACATTGACGGAGATCAAGGCCGTCTGCTGCGCGAATCCCTTGGGGTTCAACCCCTGGTGGGCCTCTACAACAGCCTTGAGGTACTGACGTAGGGAACGATTGCCGACGGCGCGCACTTCGGTCAGCAGGATCACCCAGCAAATAAACGGCACAAGCAGCAGCACGCCAAACACGATAACCAGGACGAGTAAGGTGGTAGTACGCACAGGCCCCGGCGCAATGAATGCATACAGCGGATCGCCCGGCCTGGCCTGCACGAACAACGGCACAAAGACTGTGATGAGCGCCAGGATCAGCGGGATAAGTACGACTGGCCAGAGCCACTTTGTGATCTTCAAGAGAGCGCGGGCGAAGGTGTACCACATAGCATCACCATCTCCTACATAGCGGATAGAAGTTCAATTGCTGCGTATTATACAATAGGTTTATCCAAATGCATAGCGGCAAAATTACCCACATATCAACCACCTATACAAACCCTCACCTGCATGATATGATTCTCCCAACGAAACGACTATCTACGCCTGCGCGCAGAAAGCGAGGGAACGCATGGCACATTACTTCACGCGCGAAGAGGCAGAGGCGCTTTTGCCATCCATCATCCCGGTGCTTGAACAGATCCGGGAAGAACATCGCGCCATGCAACAGAGCGAAGCCGAGCTGGGCGAGCTGCACGCGCAATCGATGAATAATGGGCATCACCTGCATGGGCGTATCACCAGCTTGCAGCAGGCGCTAGAGCAGCACATCGAGAAACAGCAGGAACTGATGGGCGAACTGGCGAGCTTCGGGTGCGTACTGAAAGACCCTCAGACCGGCCTGATCGACTTCTTGAGCCTGCGCGACGGGCGAGAAATCTACCTCTGCTGGCGGCTTGGCGAAGACCGCATCCGGTATTGGCACTACCTCGACACCGGCTTCGCCGGTCGCCAACCATTGTAGGCACGCTTGCCTATGACCACGAACACTATCCAGGATGCCCTGGCTCAAGCGACACAACTGCTCTCGACACAAGCACATGCTGCACGCGCTGACCGCGCGCACCGCGAGCAAACCGCCCGGCTGGATGCGCAGGTCTTGCTGTGCCACATCCTGGACATCGACCGCACAATGCTCTACGCTCATCCCGAACGGACGCTGAGCGCTCAGCAACAGCAGCAGTATTCCGCGCTGATCGAGCGAAGGGCGCGCGGCGAACCCGTCGCCTATCTCACCGGCCACAAGGCATTCTTTGGCCTCGACCTGCTCGTTGACCCGCGCGTGCTCATTCCACGCCCCGAGACGGAACTGCTCGTCGAGACGGCGCTGCTCGCCTGCCGCGAGAAGCTGGACGCCGGACGCACCCCCATCGCCGCCGACATCGGCACTGGCAGTGGAGCCATCCCCATCGCGCTCGCCGCCAGTGAGCCGCGCCTGCCACGTCTCTACGCCACCGACATCTCCCCCGGCGCGCTGGAGGTTGCCGCGCTCAATTGTCGCCGCTATCACGTCGAAGAGCGCGTAATCCTGCTCCAGGGAGACCTGGCAGACCCGCTGCCGGAACCCGTCGATGTGCTGACGGCCAATTTGCCCTACATCGGCACCGACGAAATGGAGACGTTGGAAGACGATGTGCGCGCCTATGAGCCTCACCTGGCGCTTTTCAGCGGGCCGGATGGGCTGGCGCTCATCGAACGCTTGTTTACGAAACTGGCAATGTCGGGTACACTGTTACCAGGAGCCGTGTTACTCTGTGAATTCGGCTACGCGCAGCACGAGCCGTTGGCACGTCTGCTGACCGCGCTCTGGCCGCGTGCCGCCGTTGTCTTCATACAGGATTACGCCGGATGGGACAGGATATTGCGCGTTGATCTCAAGGATGAATCAGCTTGACACGCGCGTTTTCTAAGAGAGAAGCAGGACAATTAACGCGCGCATGTTCACTTTTCGATACGTGATACGTTCTATACATGTAGTGGATTCTCCAAAGTAAAGGGAAAGGGATAGACTCTATGGCAGAGGCGAGCCTCACTCACATACCGCTCTTACTCCTTCTGCCTACCACGCTGTTTCCAGATACCATCGTGACTGTGTTGATTGGGGGAGTATGCGCTTTTGTGCTTGCTTACGCGCTGACCTTCGCCGTCAAAGCCGCCTGCTACAGGTTAAACTGGCTGGATCGCCCTTCCGAAAGGCGCATCCATAAGAAGCCAGTACCGCGCCTGGGCGGAGTCGCCATGTTCCTGGCCTTCGTCGTCGTCTCGCTGCTCTTTTACGCACCCGGAGTCAACTCTAACCCGACGGAAATTTCCATCTTCTGGCTGCTGCTGGCCGCATCAACCTTGATCGTTGTTGTGCATGTCTACGATGACGTGAAAGGGCTGAAACCGCTTCCCAAATTCATCGCGCAGACCATCGCCGCGCTGATCGTCATGGGTCCCTGGATTCCCACTTTCCGGGGCGTGCTGCTGTACTACTTCAGCAACCCCTTCGATCACCTGCACCTGCCATGGTTCAAGGAACCAAATATCTTCCTCTTTATGACCCAGGCCAATTTCAGCTTTCTCGCCATCCCCGCCATGGTGTTCACGTGGTTCTGGATCGTCGGTATGATGAACACCGTCAACCTGATCGATGGCCTGGATGGGCTGGCAACAGGCGTCGTCGGCATCACCGCTCTGTTCATCACCATCATCAGCGTAGTGCTTGGGCAGATCAGCATCGCGGTGCTGGCGGCCATCTTCACCGGCGCGGTCTTCGGCTTCCTGCCGCACAACTGGAATCCGGCCAGGATCTTCATGGGCGACAGTGGGGCAATGTTCCTGGGACTGGGGCTGGCGGTGCTCTCGATTATGGGCGGCGCGAAACTGGCGCTGGCTCTGATGGTGTTAGGCATTCCCATCCTCGACCTGGCCGTGGTCGCCATCAACCGTATGCGCCGGGGACAGTCGGCGGTGCATTTCGACAACTCGCACATGCACTATCGCCTGCTGGCAACCGGGCTGAGCGTCAAGCAGATATGCCTGCTCTTCTACGGCCTGACCGCCCTGTTCGGCGTGCTGGCCCTGCGCCTGTCGCACATCTACAAATTCATCGGCCTGGCGCTGGTCGGACTGACCATGCTCGGCCTGATCCTGTTCGTGGACCGCCGCCTGCGCCAGCGTGGTGTGCCAATCCTGCCCGACGCGCCCGAACCACCTCTACCTTATGGTAATTCCGACCCCTCACGCGAGACTACCTACGAGATTGAGCGCAGCAGTGAGGAACATTCCGAATACGTCGAGCAGACTTTACAGGTTGGCCCTTCGTCACAACAATAGCTGGCAGGGAATCCGTAGGGGCGACCCTCGTGGTCGCCCGCCACCGCCCGCTGAGCTACGAGAAGAAGCCATTTATGACCATTCGCGGCATACGATTGGGTGGCGGGCGACCACGAGGGTCGCCCCTACAATTTACATGTGCTGCTGGCTCACCGTTTCGCTCGCGTGCCGCGTGTTGGCTAGCGCGGCCTCCTCGGTGAAGAGACGCTTGAGGAAGAAGCCGGTGTAAGAGCGCTCGTTCTCGGCCACATCCTCCGGCGTGCCTGTAGCGAGCACGTAGCCACCTGCCTCGCCACCTTCCGGTCCCAGGTCAATGATCCAGTCCGCGCTTTTGATGACTTCCAGGTTATGCTCGATCACGACAATCGAGTTTCCGGCGTCAACCAGGCGTTGCAGCACGAGCAGCAGGCGATCCACGTCGGCGAAGTGCAGGCCGGTAGTCGGCTCGTCCAGGATGTAGAGCGTGCGGCCGGTCGCGCGCCGCGACAGCTCGGTCGCCAGCTTGACGCGCTGCGCCTCGCCGCCCGACAGCGTCGTGGCAGGCTGACCCAGCCGCATGTATCCCAGGCCCACCTCGTTGAGCGTCTTCATCTTGTTGTAGATGGAAGGCACGTTGGCGAAGAACCCGGTGGCCTCTTCAATCGTCATATCCAGCACGTCGGAGATGCTCTTGCCCTTGTAGTGGATCTCCAACGCCTCGCGGTTGTAGCGTTTGCCCTTACAGACCTCGCACGGTACGTACACGTCAGGCAGGAAGTTCATCTCGATCTTGACGATGCCCTCGCCCTTACACGCCTCGCAGCGCCCGCCCTTGACGTTGAAGGAGAAACGCCCCGGCTGGTAGCCGCGAATGCGCGACTCGGGCACCTGCGCGAACAAGTCGCGTATGCCAGTGAAAGCGGTGGTGTAGGTGGCAGGATTTGAGCGCGGCGTGCGCCCGATGGGAGACTGGTCGATATCGATGATCTTGTCCAGGTACTCGATACCCTCGATCGTATCGTGCGCGCCCGGCTTGTCATGCGCCCGGTTCAGCACGTGCGCCAGCTTGCGATACAGGATATCGCTAATCAGCGTGCTCTTGCCGGAGCCGGAAACGCCAGTCACCACCACGAACTCGCCCAGCGGAATCTCTACATCGATGCTCTTCAGGTTGTTCTCGCGCGCCCCCTTCACCACCAGCAATTTGCCGCTGCCCTCGCGCCGCTTCTCCGGCAGGGGAATGTTCTTACGCCGCGAGAGATAGTCGCCGGTAATCGAGTTGGGGTTGGCGACAATATCCTTGAACGTGCCCTCCGCGACGACATAGCCGCCATGCTCGCCAGCGCCGGGGCCAATATCGATGATATGGTCGGCGGCGCGCATGGTATCCTCGTCGTGTTCGACCACCAGCAGCGTATTCCCCAGGTCTGCGCATGCGCATCAGCGTCTTGATGAGGCGCGCGTTGTCGCGCTGGTGCAGGCCGATACTCGGCTCGTCCAGGATGTACAGCACGCCCATCAGGCCGGAGCCGATCTGCGTCGCCAGGCGGATGCGCTGCGCCTCGCCACCGGACAGGCTGGCTGCGGCGCGATCGAGCGTCAGGTAGTCCAGGCCAACATCGATCAGGAATTGCAGGCGCGCCCGCACCTCCTTCAACACCTGCCGCGCGATAATGCGCTCGCGCCCGGTCAGCGTCGTCTTGACCATCGGCCCTGTTGTGTCGATAGGTGTCAGTGGATCGCCCGTCAGGCGGGTACTCTCGTCGTCCTGGTGTTTCTTGCCATTTCCGTTCAACGCGAGCACATTCACGGGCAGCAACTCTAAGTGCTGCGTCTCGGCTTCCAGCTCTTGAAAGTATCGCTGCGCGTTCACAATCGAGAGGCGCGTTACCTGGACGATGTTGTAGCCGCCGACCGTCACGCCCAGCGCCTCCGGCTTGAGTCGCGCCCCGTGACAAACGGGACAGACGCGCGCCGACATATACTGCTCGATCTCCTCGCGGATGCTCTCGCTGTCGGTCTGCTTATAGCGCCGATCAAGATTCGGAATGACGCCCTCGAAGTGGATGGTATAGCTGCGGGAGCCGCCGTGCTGCGGTGTGTAGCGGATCGTCAGCGGCTCAGACGTGCCGTACAGCACCTTCTGCTGCTGCTCCGGAGCCAGGTCGCGCCAGGGAGTGTGCAGGCTGAAGTCGTACTTCTTAGCCAGCGCTTCAAGAATAGCGGCGTGCCACTGGCTGCCGTTGACCACCTTGCTCCACGGCGCGATGGCTCCCTCGCTCAGGCTCAATTCAGGGTGCGTCACCACCAGCTCGGCATCGATCTCCTGCTGCGTCCCCAGGCCGGTGCAGGTCGGACACGCGCCATGCGGGCTATTGAAGCTAAAGGTGCGCGGCGCGATCTCCGGCAGGCTGATCCCGCAGTAGACACATGCGAACTTCTCCGAGAAGAGAATTTCTTCCCCGTCGATTATTGACACCAGCACCACGCCGCTGCCCAGCTTGAGCGTCGTCTCCAGCGAATCGGCCACGCGCTGGCGGAACGAGAGATCGAGAGATTCTTCTTCATCGGGCGCACTGAATTGATTGGCACTGCGTGCGGCCTCTACATCGTTGCCATCGTGGGAACTGTCACGCTGCGCATTCACGTCATACAGCGTTGGGCGTTCCGCTACCTTGCGCAGGGCGCGCGGCTCTTCATATGAGGTTTCGCGAGGCTGTACGGACTTTTTGCGAATGACGAGACGGTCCACGACGACTTCGATGGTGTGTTTCTTCTGCTTGTCCAGGTCGATCTCTTCGCTCAGGTCGCGCACGTTGCCATCGACGCGCACGCGCACATAGCCGGCGCGCCGCATCTCCTCGAAGATCTGCTTGTACTCGCCTTTGCGCCCCTGCACCAGCGGCGCGAGTAGTTGGATACGCGACCCCTCCGGCAGGTCCAGCACGGCATCCACGATCTGCTGGATGGTCTGCTGGCTCACCTCGCGCCCGCAGTTGGGGCAATGCGGATGACCCACGCGTGCGTAGAGCAGGCGCAGGTAATCGTAGATCTCGGTGACGGTGCCGACGGTCGAGCGCGGGTTATGCGTCGCGCCCTTCTGGTCGATGGAGATAGCAGGCGAGAGTCCATCGATATGATCGACATCCGGCTTTTCCATCTTGTCGAGGAACTGGCGCGCGTAGGACGAAAGCGACTCGATATAACGGCGCTGGCCCTCGGCAAAGATGGTGTCGAAGGCCAGGCTGCTTTTGCCCGACCCGGAGAGACCCGTAATGACGACCAGCTTATCACGCGGAATGGTGACATCAATATTCTTTAAATTATGTTCGCGGGCACCACGAATAACAATGTTGTCCTGGGGCATTCAACTACACCACCTCATCGCAGGAGCAAAACTTTCGCCCCCAACGGAATAGAAACAAACGTTCAATGCTTGGATTATAGCATACTATACTTGACAGATTGCGTCAATTCGCACGCCGGGTAATAACTACCGAAAAATAAGACGTGATGGCACGTCTCTATATAAGTAAACACATAAAGGGGTAGCCTTTATTTCCTAGATGGGCTACTTTCCCTCCTTTTAGAGCGGGCTTATTTACTGCCTTGACTAGCCTATGGTGAGGTTACTTTGTGTACTGAATCCAAAAGCTGGCTCTTCCGCACTTCCTATGCTAAACTCTACCATAAAGGATTAGAGGCTGTTGCTGGATGCGCTCACCAGGTCGCTTCCTCAGAAGTGTATTTTCCAAGATAGCTTCTCTAGCACGGGAAGTGCGGGAGAGCCAACTTTCGTGATGGTATCATGTGGGAATCCTTTCTCATTTCATTTACCATAAACTGATTGTATGTTATACTCAATCATCTTTCATTTGGAAAATTCTTTCCAAAAAGAAGGCGTGAAATTGTAGAGAAGGAATGAGCCTTATGACAATACAGGAAGGTTCGCCTGCAAATACCCCTAAGACAATTATTAAGGAAAAAGATTCGAGTACAAGTGATTTTGTTGAGGATGCCAAAGCTGGTTTATATACAAGTAAACCAAGATTTTCTCAGAAATTTTGGTCCCTAATTGAAGACTGGACAATTGCAACGTTAATTATCCTTAAAAACACTCTTATTTTTGGATCATTCCTTTTAGCTGATAAGTTGATTTTATGGCTGATAACCTTGCTGTTAAACGATGACGCAAAAATTAATGTTGTTAGTTGGGTGATCCTGGGGATTAATATCGTCTCAGCGGTGATTATAGGATTAACTTATGTAGTGCGGCTCTCCATAGAAGTGTATAATCATAGAGATGAATTTCTCGGATTATCTCTGAAAAAAGGCAAATAATATGGGGAAGTACATTTATCAGTTTTTACGTGAAATCATCCAAGTCTGGACCATGTTAATTATAGAGATTATCATAGCAACTATTTTTTATATTGGCTTGAATATTTATGGCATTTCAAGAGATGTGAGTATACCGATTACTATCACGTTTGCAATTATATTAGTCTTTGTTGGATTTGCGATACTTTATGATTTTGTATCTAACATTAAGAGCTTTTTCAAGAAAATTAGTAAAATACCAGAAACAGATAAACCTATTGATTATTTACGAGCTATAGCTTTGGGGAAAAACCTATCTTTGTTTAGAGATCTGACTTCGGATGAATTTTCTCACTGGGAGAGCGGTTTGAGTGCTTTACCTTCATCGTTGTCTTCAACAGAGCTTAGACGAGAATTGGCGCAATTAAATCTCAGTGTTGAAAAGATTTTTGTCATCCAAAATGAGCAGCAGGAGAGCCTTAAGAATCTCGAACAGGTTCAACATGGTCAGTATTTGAATGCCGAACAATTGAATCGGGAACAAAATGAGAGGTTCAAACAGCTTCTGGATAGCTGGAAAAAGGATATTAAACAGTTAATAAAGATACATAACGAGCAACAGGAGAGTATAAATCAACTGAGACGAGCCGAAATAAAGCAACCTATGTCAAAGGTTGAGAATACGGATGCACTCGGGCTAACTGGTGTCATTAGAACAGTGTCCTTAGTGAAGCGAGAGAAAAAAACCTTGCGTATTTCGGTGGTAGTCCCGGTCTATAACGAAGAAGAGACGGTGGCTCAGGTGCTTGAGTCCCTATCGCAGGTACCCCTTGATCTTGAAGTTGTCGTGGTGGATGACGCCTCGACCGACCGCACCTGGGAGATTTTGCAGCAACTACGCACGCAGGAAGCATTCACCGCCTATCGTTTTGTGCGCCATGAGCGCAACCAGGGCAAGGGCGCTGGACTGCGTACCGGCTTTGGCCTGGTCAGCGGCGACCTGGTAACGGTGCAGGATGCCGACATGGAATACAATCCGCAGGACCTCCCGGCGCTGGTGAGCGCATGGCAGGAGGCGCGCGACGCAGGCAAGACGAAGGTGGCCATCTACGGTCGCCGCGACCTCTCGCCGCAGAAGCTCACAACACGCTGGGGCAATCGCTTCTTGACCGGTTTCACCAACCTGCTTTACGGCTGCCACATCCACGACATGGAGACCTGCTACAAACTGTTCCCCGGCACGTTGGCACGCGCCTTGCCGATGGAGGGACGCCGCTTCGAGATCGAGCCGGAGATCACCGCCTGCATCGTGCAGGCCGGCTTCACCATCCTGGAAGTCCCCATCAGCTACGCCCCGCGCAAGGCCAAGAAGCTCTCCCCTTTCAAAGACGGTTGGCCCGCCCTCGCCATGCTGTTGTACCGTCGCTACGTCAAGCCATTCCACTATGTAGAGCCAGCTCCAATTAGTGACAATCAGGAATTAAACGTATCAAATACGAAGGAGCAGAACGTCACTCAGAGGTTAGTTTGATTATCTAACTGATAGCTTTCTTCTTACTGCTCTCTAGCGTTTCACGGTTTGTTGTGCGATTAGTTCTGTGCATTAGTGGTAGTTTGCGGGTTGAATTGGGCTTGCTTATAGGATAGCCCTTATTTCCTATAGAAGTGGCACATAAAAAGCCGATAGCATTACACTACAGGAGATAGCATGAAATTAACCATGAAAATCTGACAAATCCCGTGTCGTATAATGGAATGGGACTGCCAGTAGATACGTTCGGAGTGCCTGGGGAGTTTGCATGAATCCAGACCTTGATTTTGAGAAACGTTTCCGCCTCGTGCGTGAAGTCATAGAAACCATCGTGTTGACGCTGTTGATGTTCCTGGTGATACGTTTTGCCGTGCAGAACTTCAACGTCGAGGGGCCGAGCATGGAGCCGACCCTGCACGACGGTGAGCTGATCCTGGTCGATAAGTGGTCGTACCTGTTCCGGCCTCCTGATCGCGGCGACGTGATTGTTTTCGTGGCCCCTCCGCATCCAGACCAGGATTACGTGAAGCGCATCATCGGCATTCCAGGTGATCGCATCACCATCGATAACACCAACGTCTACGTGGACGGCGTGTTGCTGAACGAAACCTACGTCAGCGCCATCAACCAGGGCAACATCTTCAGCAACAAGGCCATCACCAATATGCTGATCCCCCCCAATATGTATTTCGTGCTGGGCGACGACCGCATCCGCAGCTCTGACTCACGCGATTGGGGACTCGTGCCGCGCAACAACATCATCGGGCGAGCTGCGCTCATCTACTGGCCGCTTCACCAGGACAACGACGGCTTTCTCGCCAACGTCTCCTCCGTTTTCGCCAACGTCCACCAATCCGGCAGCGCCTCGAACGCCCTGAACACATCCGGCGGCTTGATGACCGGCATCGATCCCTCGGTGGTGCTGCTCGCGCCCACGATGCTGCTGGTCTTCCCACGCAGGCGTCGTAGGAGCCGACAACCCCCAACGTAGGAGCCAACCACCATTCAACGTAGGGGCCGGTTTACCGCGCCCATAAATGGGCTGCCGGGCGCGGTAAACCGGCCCCTACTACATCGTCAAGCTACATGTGACAGTTCGAAATCTCATCCCTAGAGCGTCGGCGTATTTTACGTAGGAGCCGATTTATCGTGCTCAGTCAGCCCATTTATGGGCGCGACAGGCAGCCCGCACCGGACATGGGCGCGACAGGTCAACATATCTCGCGCCCATGAATGGGCTGCTGGGCGCGGTAAACCGGCCCCTACGACTTCTATCCGCATGAATTCGTCAATGCGCATAACCGGCCCCTACGAAAGGTGCCCGCATCAATTCGTCGATGCGCATCATCGGCTCGGTGGGCGCGGTAAACCTGCCTCTACGGAATGCCCGTCGGAAGGCCGGTCGGCGTTGGTAGGTTGGATGCCTGCCCCAGTTGGATATCAATCTCCTGATTGTTGATCGTCAGGCTGGAGACGGAGCGACCCAGGTGCGTCACCATGTCCTGCAAGCGCGCGTTCAGCAGGGTCGTCAGTTCATCCGGCGACATGATCCACGAGATGATGCCGCTGACCTGCACGTGCGTCACGACGATGCCACCATTGCTGGCTTGTGGAATGGCCGAGACCGAACAGGAGAAGCCGTAAATCTGGAAGGTGAACTGCACGCCGCCGGTATACGAGCCGTCGGCGGCAAGCACTGGAGGAGAAATGTGCGCGACCGCATTTTGCACTGGGTCCGAAGATGAGTGATTGAGCGCGAGTACGTTATTTACCATGCTCTCGGTGGTGGGGAGCGTATTGATAATTGGTGGCACTGGCACGACCAGGTTTACCCCGTTCGTGAGCTGCTGGTTGAGCTGATCCTGCGCGTAGTTGTGAAGAAGCGGACGCGCAGCCAGAAACCAGCCACCCACGATCACTACCACCAGGACAATCAGCGTAATAAGCACCCGCTTCGGCCAGCGGCGCTTGCGAGTGATCGCCTGGTTCCCTGGCTTCCCTGGCTTCCCTGGCTTCCCTGGCTTTCCCTGCTGCGCCATCGATGCAGGCATCGATCCTATCTGATCGGGCTGGCTCCAGGAGGGCTGTCCGCTTACAGGCACCGTAGCCGGAGGTCCTGCCTGCGATGCGGGTATATTCTGCGTCGGCGCGTAGGGAGACGCGCCCCATTGCGGCTGCTGCGCAAGTGGTTGATTGTAGGGAGGCTGGGAAGGCGCTGTCGAGTCAGCCTGCACAAAGGAAGAGGCTGGCAGGCCGCAGTTGCGACAGAAACGCGCGCCTTCCAACAGTGGAGCATTGCATCGCGGGCAGTTCATATGCTTCGCCTTTCGACATTCGTTCAGTTATTTCCAGGTATGTACGATGAGTATACCTCACTTTCGCCCATGCGGATATGGTACAACTCACATTCTCACAGATTCTTATCACTATGCTCGTGTGTAAGTATCTGATCCATAGATTGAATGATCCGCTCGCGCATCTCCGCGTCGTCGTCGAGCGCCAGTGCCACCTGGTCGATCAAGGACTCGCGCTGTTCAGGCGCGAGGGTCATGCCAAACTTCTGATAGACCGCCGCGGCTGCCGCGTTGCGTATCTTCTCCGCGTCGCTCACAGGCTGGACGCTCTGCAACACCTCACCGCGCTGGCTGGTGACACCCGCCGGGGAGTCACCTTGCACCGGCATCAACCCGTCGGAGGCAAATGGCACGACCTCGCCGATCAGGTGCGATGCGTTCGGAGTCGCGCGATCAACCTGCACCGTCACCGTCTGCGTAGCATCGTCCAGGCGCGTTATCACCCCTTCCAGGTAGATAACGCCGGGCGCGCCCCAGTAGACGCGCTCTCCCAGGTGAAGATTCATCGATTCCGCTCCATACAAATCTGTTATATACTTAGCATATGTTTGCTCCATTACATACTGTAGTATACGCGCCAACTGAGATGAATTTCCAACCAAATGCTCCACAACCGAGCATCAAACATCCATATGAGCCTGTTTGGATGTGCTTCCAATAACGAAAGGATAGTAACTGAATGATGTTTCAGCTTGCCGAAGTCAATATCGCTCGGATGCTTGCTCCCCTCTCTGATCCTCAGATGGAGGGATTTGTAGCACGGTTGGATGAAATCAACGCGATTGCTGATAATAGCCCCGGCTTTGTCTGGCGTTTGCAGACAGAAGATGGAAACGCTACCACTTTACGTCCATTTGAGGATGACCTCATACTCGTGAATCTCTCGGTATGGGCCAGTCTTTCCGATCTTAACGCCTACGTCTATAAAAGCATGCATCGCCCGGTCTTGCAGCAGCGCAACCAGTGGTTTGAGCAATTCGACGGTCCGCACCTGGCCTTATGGTGGGTGCATTCCGACCACGGCCCCAGCGTGGAAGAGGCGAAAGAGCGCCTCTTTTACCTGCGTACTCATGGCGAAACGCCATTTGCTTTTTCCTTCAAAAAAGCGTTTCCCTCGCCGGAAGAAATCAATACCTACACATAAAGTTCGAATGAGTGACACCTTGCGCTTATTTGGCCGCCCTGGAAAATTTCAATGATAGCATATCCACTACTTACATTTTGCACGTAAATATGGTATCTTAGTGGCACGCATCACTGGATATTTTCACCGAAAAGAACCTGCCATAGCACAAAATGCACGAACGGCGGCAGCCAGATTGTGCTGCCCCTCACATATAAGGACTTATCACAGACATCATGCACCAGAAAAGCATTCAGACGCTGGAATTCCCGAAAATTTTGGAGCGCGTCGCCAAAGAAGCCGCCTTCTCCGCCAGCAAGGAGCGCGTGTTGAGCCTTGAGCCGACCCCCAACCTGGAAGAGGCACGCCGGCGGCTGGCCTACACAACCGAGGCGTATACGTTGCTGGAACAGCGCGCCGATGCCGGGGTACGCGGCGCGCACGACGTTCGCGCGCACCTCACTCGTGCCTCGCGCGAAGGCGTGCTTGCTCCCGGTGACATGCTGGAGGTGCTGGCGACCGCGCAGAGCGCCATCTACGTCGCGCACCTGCTCGAAAAACTCGATGAGGACACCTTTCCCCTGCTGCGCAGGCTGGGCGCGGATATGCCGCAGCGACCGCACATCGTAAGACGCATAGAAGAGACTATCAGTGACGAGGGCGAGGTGCTGGACACCGCCAGCCCCGCGCTGCGCAAGCTGCGCTTCGATATTCGCGGGGCCAATCAACGCTTGCAGGAACGCCTGCGCACGCTCGTCCACGAGTTCGGCGGCGCGTTGCAAGAGCCGATCGTCACCATTCGCGGCGACCGCTACGTGATCCCCGTCAAGGCCGAGAGCCGGGGGCAGGTGCGCGGCATCGTGCATGACCAGTCCGCCAGCGGCGCGACGGTCTTCATTGAGCCGATGGTGGTGGTCGAACTGAACAACCGGCTGCGCGAGCTACAGATCGAGGAGCGACAGGAGATCGAGCGCATCCTACGCGCGCTTTCGCTTGAAATCGGGCAGGAGGCCGACGCGTTGGGGCTGGACGTGGAGCTGCTGGCGGAGTTCGATCTGCACCTGGCGAAGGCGCGCTACGGGCGCATGTTGCGCTGCACCGAGCCTGCCCTGAACGACCAGGGGCGCATCGACCTGCGCGACGCTCGTCACCCGTTGCTCACCGGCAAGGTGGTTCCTATCCACTTCTATCTTGGCCGCGAGTTCTTCATGGTGGTCATCACCGGCCCCAATACGGGCGGCAAGACCGTCGCGCTCAAAACGGTCGGACTGCTGACGCTGATGGCGCAGGCCGGCCTGCATATTCCGGCGGAAGCACATTCGGAGGTGGCCGTCTTCGAGGACATCTTAGCGGACATCGGCGATGAGCAGAGCATCGAGCAAAGTCTCAGTACCTTCTCTTCGCACCTGACCCGCATCATCGATATCCTGCATCGTATAGATGACCTGCAAGCAAGCAAACGCCCAGACATTCGCGGCAAATTATCCGAAACGCTGGTCGAGCAGGTTGAGCAGCGCGGCTCGCGCGCGCTGGTGCTGCTGGATGAACTCGGCGCTGGCACCGACCCCAGCGAGGGTTCCGCGCTGGCGCGTGCCATTCTGACATACCTGCTGGAACGCCACGTCACCACGGTAGCGACGACGCACTACACCGAACTCAAGGCGTTCGCGCACGAGCAGCCGGGGGTAGTCAATGCCTCGGTCGAGTTCGATGTCGAGACACTGTCGCCGACCTACCGGCTCAGCATCGGCCTGCCGGGACGTAGCAACGCGCTCGCCATCGCCAACCGCTTAGGACTCGACGAGCCGGTAATAGAGCAGGCGCGCAGCTTCCTGGGCAGCGCGGGCGTGCGCATGGAGAGCCTGCTGGAAGGGTTGCAAGAAGAGCGCAAGTCTGTAGAGGATGAGCGTTTTCACCTCAGCATGGAACGTGCCGAAGCCGAGTACCAGCGCAAGCAATTGGAGCAGGATCGCTTCAATCTTGAAGAGCAGCGCGCACAGGTACTCAACGAGGCACGCGCGCAGGCGCAGCGCGACCTGGACGAGGTGCAGCGCACGCTGGCGAAGATCAAAGTCGATACGAGCCGCGTCAACCTGACACGCGAGCGGTTGGGCGAGGCGCGCGAGTCCGTTCGCGACCTCGAAGAGAAGCTGACGCCGGTCCCGGTACCGCGCCGTCCTGTTCGCAAAGCGGAGCCAGAGTTGGAGAAGGCCGAAGGGCCTTTGCAAATCGGCGATACTGTGCGCGTCCTGAGCTTCGGCCAGAACGCCGAGGTGCTTGGCCTCTCGGCTGATCGCAGCGAGGCTGAGGTACAGATGGGTTCGATGCGTTTTCGCGTCAGTGTCGATAACATCGAACGATTGAGCAAACGCCAGGCATCCCAGGAAGCACCGGCGGGAACCAGAAACCAACCAGCCATCACCCTCCCACGCTACGAAGACCTGCCGGAGGTGGCGATGCAACTCAATATGCGCGGCTGGCGCGTGGAGCAGGCTCTCGAAGAACTCGATCGTTACCTCAACGACGCCGTCATGTCGGGCATTGCCTCGGTGCGCATCGTGCATGGCAAAGGCACCGGGGCGTTACGTGCAGCGGTGCGCGAACAACTCGCGCATCATCCGTTAGTACAATCGTATACTTCTGCATCACCGCAGGATGGCGGTGACGGGGTGACTATCGTCAGGCTGCGCGTCTGATTACATTCGTCGCGATCGTCATTTTTGTAGAGATGGTGTGTATTGTACCACTATCACAATCTTATGGAGGATATGTTTTTATGGCAACTGAAAGAGTTAGAGGAGTTGGAAGGTCGGCGTTCAGCACCCTGGGCGGGTTCCGGCAGTTCATCTTGCGAGGCAACGTGATTGACCTGGCCGTGGGTATCGTAATCGGCACGGCCTTCACAGCCATCGTGAACTCCCTCGTTACCAATGTCGTCACCCCGCTGATTCCCGCGCCAGGCGGTAACCTTTCCACCTGGCAAATCACCGTAGGCTGGACGCATAAACCACTGCTGATCGGCACGTTCATCAACTCGGTTATCAGCTTTCTCATCATCGCCTTTGTCGTCTACTATTTCATCGTCTTGCCCACGAGCGCATTCATGAACCGCTACAAGCCAAAACCGGCCCCGGTCTTAGAAACGCGCGAATGCCCCTACTGCCTGAGCAGCATACCTATGAGGGCCTCGCGCTGCCCCGATTGCACCTCGCCGGTGCAGCCCGTAGGGTAGCATGTTATACCGGAGGTGGCCCTGATAGGCCACCTTTATGGCATTCGCCAACCACACTATGGTAGATTCTCACATTCTAAGCATAGATGTCGGATATCACAAATTCATTTCAACTCCGGCCTTTTCTGACACATTCGCCGCACAATCGATAGAAGCAGCATGGTCAGAGTGCTTAAACTTTACTAAAAGTACTTTCCATGCCCACCGGGTATTTATTGGCGTGGCAGGAAAGAGTATAATAAAACAGGAATATTTCCCGCACGAGAAGTGGCGCGAAAGCAAGGCGAGAAGCCATAGAGGAGAAGTTCATGACCGAGATTAGACTTGAAGACTGGATTCGGGACATCCCTGATTTCCCACAACGAGGCATCCTCTTCAAAGATATTACCCCCTTGCTCCAGGATGCGAAAGCCTTCCATGCCGCTATGGATCGCCTCGCTGCACACTACGCCGGGTCAGGCATCCAGCTGGTAGTTGGCGTGGAGTCGCGCGGCTTCATCTTCGGTGCGGCGCTGGCCTACCTGCTGAACTGCGGCTTCGTACCCGTGCGCAAATTCGGCAAGCTGCCCCACCAGACCGTCAGCGTCGAGTACTCGCTGGAATACGGCACGAACGTCGTGGAGATGCACACCGACGCCATCAGCCCCGGCCAGCGCGTGCTGATCGTCGATGACCTGCTGGCCACCGGCGGCACCGTCTCCGCGGCGATGGAACTGGTCGAGAAACTCGGCGGCCACGTGGCAGGCATCGCTTTCCTGGTCGAGCTGACCTTCCTCAAAGGGCGCGAACAACTCGGCGGCCACGATGTGTTCGCGCTGATCAAGTATTAAGCACACCCATTAAAGCGGTTACGGAAAAACTATGTGACCTACTACTTGTATCTTTCTCTGTAGAAAGGGGTAGCAGGTCACATATCCTTAAATGCACTTGCTTATGATAATTTACACGTATACAAATATAAATAATGGTGACCTTATCCCAGATCATCTGGTTGAGGTTATTCTTTACTCAGCCTCTTGCGGCTTTCTCGCTTTGCCATTAGCTCACTTGACCTGAGCAGCCTTTCTGCAACCGTTCCAGATGGAGAAATACCCATAGCTGTCTCATTCATTGTTGGCATTGTTGACTGAGCAATATCAAATATTGATGCTCTTAAAGGAGATTCCACTATCCGCGGTAACTCACTTCCACTCAACAAGGCGTCAAGGACTCGAATGGTTAATTGTCGTTGCAATAACCCTCGGCGCATCGGCACTTGCGCATCGAATGTCAGCAAGCAATCCAGGCAGGCTGTTTCACAGGTTGTATTATGCTGCTCATCGACAAACATCACCCTACGAGCCTCCTCAAGCCATGTTCTCCCCAGCTTCAACAATTCGTAAACGTGACCTGCACCGCCAGGTACATTATCGTAGAGTACTGCTCCTAATCCACAGCCTTGCTCTCCAGCAGGAATGACTAGAGTTCCTAGTTCACGGCTATCTAACTCCAGAAGTCTGGCACCGCTTATTTCCAGTGCTTGAGCCAATGTCCAGAGGATTTCAGCATTAGAAGCGAGATGCTTGAGGCAAGTTGAGAAATCGAGTAGCAAGATGTCAGTTGTTTCCCTGGCAGCCAAAGCGTTATTACGAAATACTTCTGGCGTTTCGTAGCTTCCCCAACAATACTTATCTTCTCTCGTAGATGTAAGAGGGGCGTGTTGTTCAAAAGAGGGTGGAAGCTTGATTTGACCATTACCCAGGTACTTTTCGCTCTCGGCAAAGCCGCATTTTAGGCAGACGGCGAATCCTTTCTGGAATTCTCCTTCATTATACACGAGCAATTCGCCATCTTCCCGATACAGCGCCCGTAATCCATCAATGCTGCTAAAGTGCTCTTGCTCCTCAATATCTGCCCCTGCACGTTGTATGAAAGTAATTGTAGCCTGCTCAGTATGTCCAATCCGCTCAACATCGGTACTCATCTTTGGCGGATCCCAGGCTGCACTACTGAAACCATGCATAGGTAAAAGAAATTCTCGCGGGTTGCTCTTCGGCTCTGCCCCACAAATAGGACATGTTCCCAAAGATCCTGCTTCAATTTTATAGTACACATGGTTATTGACACAAGTTGTATACTGCCCACGCAATCCAAGATAGTTATTGATATCTGCTCCTGTCCAGTGCTTGAGCAATCCATGGGAAGTTACTAACTTTCCACCGACGAGTAACTGCGAACCAGGGACATATTCTCCTATTGCTACCAGTCCACTACGTTCAAGGCGATATTGATCCTCTTCACGGTATTTTCCGGGGTATCGCTCGTCAGGGATGATTACACGCAGCCGCTGTGTGCCAATGGGGAAACCGTAACGTGGCAGAAATTGCTGATCGGCAAGTGCTTCGATGACGGTCATTTCATATAATGCTGCCATTTGATAGCGCAATGCATTAGCTTGAGCGCGCGCATGCGCCATTTTAGCGTCAATGTGCTGCCAGGCAGTGAACATGGCATTGAATTCTTCTCGCCAATGATGTACTGCCGCCTTGAAATCGTCCCTGACTTCATTTAAAAACGCTACCCAATCGTCGAGCAGTATTGCTGCGCCTGTATCCTGAAAAAGTCGCTCCAGGTGAGGCTGCGTCTCCCATTCACCTTCATCACGTATCCAACCTAAATACTCTAAGAATTGCCCTTCCAACCCTGGCTCGACGCGTGTTGTATCCCACCATAAAGTATCCATCGGCGGCGTCCAATCCGGACTATAAGATGGGATAGAAGGTTTATCATTTACTTTTTCCCACCTGGCCGGAAGGGACGCCCCACAGAAATGCCCCATATCTCCAAAGGCTCTCATAGCACCTACATGGGCGTTGGGTGGGTAGATATGGCGAAAAAAGTTACCTAAGAAAAGTGCGTGGCTGTGTCGGACGGCAATACGCTTGCGGTCAAGGAAAACGTTTGGACTACGTAGCGGACTACTGAGATAGGTATTGAAGTGAAGAAAAACCTCTCGATCAAATGGATGAGGATGGCAAAATGTGACTACAATCGAAGAGCCATCGGCGCGACGCCCTGCGCGCCCCGCACGCTGAAGATAATTCGCTTTGCCAGGAGGCACATTGCTCATCAGGACTGCATTCAAACCTCCAATATCAATACCCAACTCCATTGTAGTTGTCGAACTCAGTATGTTCCGTATACCCGCTTTGAACAGGTCCTGCAATCGACGATTTTCTTTTGGAGAAAGTTGCGCGCTATGCTCTTCTGCCCACAGCCCTATCTTAAACACGGGAGAAGTACTGAACTCGCGCCGCTGGCGCATGATACGTGGGTCTTTGTCCAGATCCTCATCTTCGACCTTGTCCAGATGATTGCCTCCAGCTTCTGGAGCACAACCTACTACTTCTCTTGGCCAGATATGGCCAGTCGCAACACAACGAAAGAGTGCTGTAGGTCTACGAAGTCCTAATTCTGAAAATCTGATACGAATTGCCGGGACCGCTCCACCTTCTTTAGTTTGCCTCTGCTGTGTCTCCAACCACATCAACGATTTGCCAGCGTTCTCCTGTAATTGCTGGAAAGCTGCTCGTAGCAATATTTGTGAGTAGCGGTCTACCTCATCCTCAAGAATGCCACATTTTCTTGCAATATTAGCAGCGAATATGCGACGACGTTGACCAGTTGTTGCACCAACAAAGCGTACCGAGCGAGTTCTTAGTTCCTTCTCCTCTGCACACCACCCACCGATTAGTGTAGCAAACTGGTAGGATTTATCGTCGTTCTCAGATCCCAGGGTAACGACACCTTCGGTGCGCAACACGTCACAAAGAGCAGCGAGAAAAGCTGTCCAATACGCGCGTAACCGCTCAACAACTGCGCGGGTCGGCAGAATACCCTCAAGAGGCTCTGGTAAAGCAAGAGCATCCAGACCAGGGTAGGTCACTTCAGCTAGCCCCAGCGTTTCTAACGATATCTGCTGTTGAGTTGGCCTAGCAAATTCACGCGCTAGTAACGATTTTAGCCTTTCTTGGATGTGCTGAAAGTTCTTGGTCCAGCGATCTTCAGGATTTTCTAGCCAGGTGTTGGTGATGTGCTGGGACGCTGTTTCCGCGTCGATAAGTTCTTGCAAAATAGGCACATCAGCCAAAGCGTGCATCCATTGATCTATTTTACCTCCTACCTGATATTCGGTAAGTTGCCGACGAGCTTCGCCGAGTTTCTGTTCTCTACGGTGACGTAGGGGAAGAGAAAGAGCGTCGTTTACTAATTGTTGTTCAAGCTCTGCGATTTCGTACTGGGTTTCTTCGATAACAGAATCATCGACAACAGGTGACTTATTCAAACACTGCACAATTGCAGCGCGCACTACCTGTATTTCATGCTGTCGTGTCAGGCGAGGACCAAGGCGAGCTGCACCCTGGCGGCTATCACTGAAGACCAGCATACGTCGCCCACGCGCAGGCAACCAGTGATTATATGACGCTGGAAAATCAGGCAGCTCAGACAAAACACTTTCGGCTAAGATCGAGATTGCAAGGGATGGAGATTGAGCAAATGGCTTCCAGTTTTCACTATCTTTATTATTACAGGAAGGGCATTCTTTGCTCTCTTTGATTTTGAAGAAGAGCCGCCTATCACTACCATGCCCATCATACCTGCCAGTTTCCACTTCGATCCCAAACGGAATAGCTCCAGGATGTGGCTCAAGCGCCAGGAGTTCAACCTCTTTTGATGGGTAAAGCGAAGGAACAGGCTTGAGCGAAGCAAAAAGTCGATTCTGAATGCCAGCTACAACCCACTTCCCACAGTTGGCGCATCGATAAAGCGATAATGTAGCGTAGTAACAGTAGGCACAGCGATCATGTAATCCTTCAGCCACACAGCCCAAATCAGCTAGCTTGAGATATGCTGGTCCATTACATGCGCTATTAAGACATACGACCAGACCATCAGTAGGGCGTGCTAGTAAATGAATGCGACTAGGAAGAAGAGGATAGTCAGAAACACTACAACGCGCAGCAGCTCCCATTTGCAGTAAAACCATCGTTGCTTGCTTTGCATCCTCATCTGCAGAACCCCATAGATGTTGGGCCAGATGAGGTAGAGGAAGCTGTTTACGTTCCCATAGAAGGACTTCAAGCTGTTGGAGCGCTGGTGAACATCTAAGAGCATAATACAGGAGTAGAGCAGGTTTATTCTCGCTAAACCGGATCGCTACCTGGACAACTAGTTCATCCACTAGCAGCGTCAGATTTCTGGCAAGCGCCTGGCACATCGTTGAATTTGTTACGAGCATGTCCTTGTTTTGAAGTACATCACGTTCAATAGTAGGACCAGTGAGCCATAGGCTTTCTGCAATCGTGGCTGCGTCGAGTTGATGTTTTGGAGGGGCTTGAGATAGTAATGAGGCTCGCGCTAATTCACCGCGAATGACTTTGATAAGCGCACGATCTTTCGTAAATAGCTGTGCTGCAAATAGCTCTAGCTCTTCAGGCGCTTCAATGTTTTTCCCAATGGTTGCGGAGGTCGCTATTTGCAAGATATCTTCTGGCGTGCGTTCACAGCGATCAAGCAGGCGACGGAGCAGCAGCGTAATTTCGGCAGCCAGCGTTCCAGTATAGAGGTGCGCTTCATCCAACACAATTGCACGCAGGGCTTTACCGAAAAATACCGCGTCCTGTGGTCGGCTGAGCATATACTCCAACATTGAATAGTTGGTTATAATAATATCAGGAACCGGTCCGCGGGGTGAAATTTTCAGATCAATCGCATTCCCGTCATGGGTTTCCAGTCCACGTGCCTCACGTCGTGTCCGCATCCGGCACACATCCCATGGAGAAATGCCTTCCCTTTCCGCAATAGAGCGGCTCTCTGGCGTTTCGCCGGTAAAATGAAAAAGAGTAATAGTGCTTTGTCCTTGTAGCCAGTCGTAAAGCCGATCGACCTGGTCATTCACCAGAGCATTCATAGGGTAGAGGATAATACATTTGACACCTGGTTCAGTATCTTCTTGATTCGTAAAAAGTTCATTGAGAATCGGTAAGAGAAAGCTTTCAGTCTTACCAGCACCTGTACCCGCTGTAACGACGAGCGTAGGTTTGGCTCCTTCTGGGTAAGGAACTTGAGTGGCGATAATCGCATCGCGCTGGTGCAAATAAAGCAAGCGTTGTCGGGGTACTGCCCCCCGTTTATCAAGATGGTCACATAGCTCAGCGTTGAAATATCCTTGCTCGGCCAGGTTTCCTAAAGATTGTTCAGCAGTTTTCGCCGGAAATGCACCCTCGATCCAGAGGTCGCTCAGCAAACCACCATTTTCAGGGGAGCCTGACCATAACTCACGGCATATGTCCGTGAGTTGACTATCACGCACAAAATGATCGTCCAATGCAAAATCGACTAGGCGTTGCTTCACGGTGTGCGAAAGCGCAATAGCATCAAGCTGGCTCATACTTCACTATCTCCTACTGAGAAGAGACTGTTCGATGCTTTCGAGGATGCTCATACCTAATAAGCGTCGAAAAGGCTCAATACTAAGTGCCAGTGCTAAATTATTCTCCTGAATTGAAGGAATGCGCCTGTGGTTGAATATACTTAATGCTGGTTCAAGTAGCCCTCTACGTATGAAGTTGAGATCGACGCCCATTGTTTCAGAAGTTACCCGTATCAATTCAGATTTTTGTTGTGAGAGGTTATTGTTTTCAGTTGCTTCAGTCAGCATTGATAGTAGCATCTTGAAGAGCTTGCGTGTGGCGTCTGTGCCAAACTGTGGGAAATAGACCTCTGACACAAAACGCCCTAATACCTTACCCATCAATAGCGGATCGACTCTAAGCAGTCTCCAGGCAGTGCGTAGTAATGGCTCTACCAAATCCTCATCCATTCCCCCAAGTTGCCTCACCAGGCTAGGTGCGTCCCACTCATCAGGTCGCCAACGGCTAAAAAGTATGCGAACTGCTGATAGCCATTGCTCATCTACGATAGGCCATTGCAAATGATCCTGAACTGGAGCATCCGATAACCATATCGGGAGTACTTTACTTCCATTGTTCTCAATAAATTCTCGCACCAATGAGCGGTTAGAATCATTCAAAACAGGTAGCTGAAACCACCGTAACATAGTAGCTTTCGTTTTTATATCTTGGGTCTGTTGTTGCAACATGGTGAACCAATCACTGTCCCACCATGCTCCGAGTCGTATGCCGTTATAAGCAATAGCAATCACGATTGGTCGTGCTGCGTCATCAGGCAACTCTAAAATCCAAGTAGGAGTTTGCCGTAGTTGGACAAGCATATATTCTTGGTCAGCCACATGAAGCTGACCTTTCTCGTCCCAAATCACTACCTTATGCTGATCACTTAGTTCTACTGGATAAGCAAGATGAACATCGTAGGTCGAGCAGTCATGCTCATGGCGAGGTTGTATATTGGTGATAATGCCTCGATTAATCACTTCATTCACCAAAGGAGCATCTGAAGTAATTGCATTGTAGGGACCACGTCTAAGCCTAATCGGTGCTCCTAACCCGGCTAATGAGCCAATAGGGCGAGGAATACCAGCAGGGCGTCCTATCCAGGTATCTCCTTCCAATAGCGCCCACTCTTTTAACCGAGACTGGAACACCTGAATAGGAACTGTTCTAGCTTGTTCAACGGTCAAGGTCATGTCTGGCCGTAATGCTGTCCACCCTTCGTGCGAAAGCATAGCAGCGCCAATGACTTCAACTTTGAGCGACCGATCAATCGGAATAGAAACGGCATCCTTTCTCACCCCTAAAGTAAAGTTGAGTTCGGCAAGGTGAGAACCATGAAATAACATATCGGGAGTAATCACTATTAACTGCGTAATTGCAATTTCTGGAGTTTGGTCTTCAAAAATGATGGGTTTTGCTCTCAGACGAACAAATGTGATGGATATAGGTTCTGGATGGTGTATCAGCACTTGCAGTTCGTCACCAAATGAAATCTGATTGGAAGGGCTACCCAGTACAATATCTACCGGTAGCGCCCAGCGAGGTTCTTCCCGCTTCGCAAGCTGCTTATTGTTAGGCTGCCAGAACAACTGCCCTTCTAACAGGGCATTCACTGGCGAAAGCCATCCTGCTTGAAGCATAGAAAGTCTGGTTCCTTGAGCATCTAGTTTGTACCAGTAAGGCGGCGCTGGCTCAATTGAGATATCAGGTGCAGTTATCAGATAATAGGGTATTTCGGAGCGCATCATATCTTGCCATGCATCAATGCGTTTCCCTGTTGTTGAGCGAAAGACAGTTATGCCATCAATGGAATCCCACAAATTGATCGGGTTGCTGGCGATAACCTGACCACTTGAAGAAATAAGTGTTGCAACAAGGATAGGAAACGTCGATGGTAATTCAATCTCATCTGAAGGATAGTAGGAATTTATCCCCTCGTCGCTTCTATGTAATTGAGTGCATACCTGACCATTAATCATTATGTAGTAGGTAGGTTCAGTTAGCTCAAATTGAGCAATATTGACAACATAACAGAGAAATTGTGGCATATTGGGTGGATTCCAACGAAGTATTGGATCGGTAATAAATGGAGTTATTTCAATGCTGCGGTCTATTGTATCCGTTTCTGTTCCCACTCCTATCTCTATACGAGCGGCAGCTTGGATTTGAAGATCCTCAATCCATTCAGGCAATATCCACGGGTTTTTCGAAAGTCTTGACTGAAGCTGTTCAGCACGCAAATTTTTACGTCGAAAGTCGCGTAGCGCATTCCATAATGTACGAAATGAATCACTATGCATTGGTCCATCCAACAAATGTTGGATAGCCTGCGTTCTCCCTTGCCCAACCAGCCACTCTGGCAATCTGCGATGAAATCCTCGAGTTGTGAACCCAAACTGGAGGTAAACAGTATCGAACCAGCTTTGTAAGCCTTCTATGCCAAATACATGACGAAGATTGAGCCACCTCGCTCCTCGTTCCAAAGCATCTTTATGAATACGAGTTGGCTGACCCGCCGTGTAAAGTATACGAGCGGTACTTTTATGAAAATAGTCTTGCTGAAATATTGACCAGAGATTGCCCTCTGTGGCCTCTCGACGCGCAGTCTCTTCCGCGAAAAGCAATAGAAGTAAGCCCAAAGCAGTTGAGTAGGTGCATTCGCGCTGGCCAATATACAATGTATGCCATGGCCGCTTTTCTAGCCATAGCTCAGCAGTCTTTCCACTTAAATTTAGTGCCCAATCACAGAGCCAAGAATAATCGTCGTTATCCAGCTGCAATTCTGCCAGCGACCATCTTTGATCGCGCAGGTGCAAGTCATCTGACCTCTCAATAATTGCGGCGACAGCATCTTGTATCGTTTGGCTTCCATTATCCGAAGGAATATTCTGAAAAACAGTCAAGCTAAATACACCCTTTCATTGTCCTGATAGTAATAGAATCGTCCACTTCTTCCCCCCAGAAGAAGAGAACATACATCGATAAGAGCATGAAGTATTTTACATTGTGGGCTAATTTAACCCGTGTGTTTTACATATTTTATCATCCATATCAATACCCTTTTATTCTTCCCATCCCAGCCACGTCGTCTTCTCCTCGAACGGGATCGGCTGGCGTTCCAGGTGGGGGATGGCCGGGTAGCCGACGTAGAGGAAGGCGACGATGGTCTCGTCCGACGACAGGCCGAGCCACTGCTTGACGCGCGGGTCGAAGGCCGCGTCTCCTGTGCGCCACATGCACGCCAGGCCCAGCTCTTCGCCGACCAGCAGCATGTTCTGTACCGCAGCCGCCGTCGCCTCGATATTCTCGATCTCCACCACGTTTGGTTGATGCGGTGGCTCCGATACCACCACGATCACCACCGGGGATCTCAACAGCTTGTTGCGCTCTTTGTTCAGCACCGCCTCGGTCTTCTCGCCCATTTTTCCCCCCATCGCCTCCCCCATCCTGGCGGCCAGCGAGCGTGCCATCACATCGCCCAGTTCCGCTCGCGCCTCACCCGCCAGCACGATGAATTTCCAGGGCTGCGTATTGTGATGGTTGGGCGCGTGCGTGGCGGCCTCCAGTAGCCGCTCGATCTGCTCGCGTCGTGGGCGTTCCCCGGTCATTTTGCCGATGCTTCGCCGACGTTTAATGGTATCGAATATACTCATGAACTCCCCAAATCCGTCGGGGCGACCCTTGTGGTCGCCCACCTTTGCCTGCTATGTCGCCACCTGTCACCATGCGCCGCTAGTGACCGGGAGGCGGGCGACCACAAGGGTTGCCCCTACATTCTACCCGGTATTACGCAGGCCGGCGGCTATTCCGTTGATTGTCAGCAACACGGCGTAGGTCAACTTCGCGCGGGTGAGATCATCTTCGCTGGCGCTGGCACGCGCGGCCTCGTCGAGCACGAGCGGGCCGCCAAGTGCGCGCAGCCGGCTCAGCAGCACCACCTGAAAGTAGCTGAG
Organism: uncultured Chloroflexia bacterium; assembly: GCA_963731975.1. Taxonomy (GTDB): domain Bacteria; phylum Chloroflexota; class Ktedonobacteria; order Ktedonobacterales; family Ktedonobacteraceae; genus CAVSXS01. The sequence goes on from CAVSXS010000001.1 coordinate 2,766,816, forward strand.
CGGATCAACGTAGGGATTGCGCCTGCGAATTGAGCGTTGCAGCACCGGCGAGTCATCTAGTAGCTCGGTGTTGCCCACAATGCTGAGCAGCATATGCCGCGTGCGTTCGTATTCTTGCAGGATCATGGTCGTGAGCCGCTGGCGCAGCTCTTCGTCGTTCACCAGCAGCGCGTAGTGCCGCGCAATATGCATATCGGCCTTCGAGAGCGTCATCTGCATATTGTCCAGGAAGGCGCGCAAGAACGGCCACGCGCGGTACATGCGCTGTAGTTCTTTCAATCGGTCTGGATGCTCCGCGACATATTCCTCCAACGCCGTGCCGACTCCGTACCAGCTTGGCAGTACGAAGCGGCTCTGCATCCACGAGAAGACCCAGGGGATGGCGCGCAACTCCTCGATACTGCGACCCTTCGCGCGGCGCGCCGGGCGCGAACCGATATTGAGCCAGCCAAGCTCTAAGATGGGCGTGGCCTGCTCGAAGAAACGCAGGAAGTCCGGCGTTTCGTACACCAGCTCGCGGTACCGCGCGAAGGCACGTGCCGAGAGCACATCCATAATACGCGCCCACTCGTCATGAAGCTCGGCTGGGAGATCGGCATCCGGCAGTGCCTCGCGCGGGAGGCTGGCCTGCACCACGCCAGCCGCCACCAGCTCCAGGTTGCGCAATGCGATGGAAGGCAGGCCATATTTGAACGATAGCATCTCGCCCTGCTCCGTGATGCGAATGCGCCCGTTGACTGTCCCCGGCGGTTGTCCTAGAATGGCATCGTAGATCGGCCCGCCGCCGCGCCCGACAGCTCCGCCGCGACCGTGAAAGAGGGTGATCCCGACGCCGTGCTGCTTGCTCAGTTCAGCCAGGTGGCGCTGCGCCTGGTAAAGTTCCCAACCGGATGTCAGGATGCCGCCATCCTTGCTGCTGTCCGAGTACCCCAGCATCACCTGCTGCCGGTCGCCGCAGCCGCACAGGTAGTCGCGGTACAGGGGATTGGTGAAGGCGTCGTCCAGCACGCCCGTGCAGGCGCGCAGGTCGTCGATGGTCTCGAAGAGCGGCACGATGGGCAGCCTGGCAATACCGGCCTCCTTGCAGAAGAATTGCACCTCCAGCATATCGCTGACGCTGCGCGCCATGCTGATGATGTAGCAGGTCACAGAGCGGTCGCCGAACTCCTCGCGCGCCTGTCTGATGGCATCGAAGGTCGCCAGCACATGCGCTGTCTCTTCGCTTAGAGTCAGATGCCGCCGGGGCAGCACGCGCGGGTCGCGCAGCAAGCCTTCCAGCAGGCGCACGCGCTCCGGTTCTTCAAGCGCGCGATAATCCTCTGCGAGCAGACCGGTCGCGGAAAGTAGCTCGGCCAGCGCGCTCGCGTGCCGTTCGCTATGCTGCCGCACATCAAGCGCGGCGAAGTGGAAGCCGAAGACCTGCACCTGCCAGATCAGCGTTGCCAGCCGCCCCAGCGCCACGTCCTGCTCGCCGTCGGCCAGCAGGCTTTCGCGCAGCATCTCCAGGTCGGCCAGCATCTCCTCGCTATGGCTATAGGCAATATCTCCGGCTGAGCTGGATTTCCCTTCCGTGTTTTCGACGATCAAGGATGCTTCCAGGCGTTTCCACATAAACGAAAGTTTGTGCCGGTAAGGTTCCTGAGCCGTCTGCGGGCCAAGTTCGCGGTCGTAATCGGGCATCAGGGCGGCATCGCGCGCGATGGACTGTGCCAGGACAGGCGTGATCGCCGAGTAGCTGAGGGACTGCGAGAGCTCCTGCGCCAGCTTTTCGAGCGAGACACGGTAGCGCTCCATCACATGCGCGCGTTGCAGGCGCAATGCTCCCAGCAGCGTCTCCGCGCTCACGTAGGGATTGCCGTCCTGGTCGCCGCCTATCCACGACCCGGCGCGCAAGAACGCCGGGACGCGCAGAGATGCTTCAGGATAACTCACTGCAAGCAGTTCTTCCAGTTCCCGGTAAAGGGAGGGTATGGCTTCGAACAAGATTTCTTCGAGGTAGTAGAGGCCCATTTTAATTTCATCGAGCGGTTGCAGGCGCACGTGCAGCACCGAGTCGGTGCGCCAGAGCAGCGTCACGATGCTCTCTATCTCGCGCTGCCATTCCGTTTTCTCGCGGAGGGTCATCCCGTCCAGTTGATCGTGAAGCGCCAGCAGCTCCGCCAGGCGGCTTGATTTGAGAATGAGGCTGCGGCGCGTGGCCTCGGTCGGGTGCGCCGTAAACACCAGCTCTATCGCAACGTCTTCGAGCAAACACTGCACCCCGGCGGCGTTCAGGCGACTGCGCTTCAACAGCGCCACCAGGGCGGCCAATGACCCGCGCTGCGCCACCGGCTCGGGCGCAGCCTCATAGACGCGGCGGCGGCGCGAGCGATGATGCTGCTCGGCAGTATTGACGAGGTGAAAGTACACGGTGAAGGCGCGAATGACATCGATAGCGGTATCTAGATCGCACGCTTCCACTACGCGTGTGATCTCCTGGTCGAGCGATGTGATCTCATCTTGCAGGTTCAGCGCCTCTTTGCCGGATGCGGTTTGCAACAACTCGTAGCATTCACGCAGGCGTCGACAGGCGAGGCGCAGGCGCTCCTCCGTCTCGAAGGCCGCCGGGCGGCTATGCAGCCGGATGGCACGGCCCAGCGCGTCTCCCAGCGTGTGAATATCACTCCGCAGTGGCGCGTCCTTTTCGTCGCGTTCAACCTGCTCAGACATCTAACATGCAGTCATATACACGCATATGATCCTCCATCAGTTGTATATCCCGGTACGATACCTTACCCAACCGTTGTAAGAGGGTCTTCAACCTTGAAGGAGGACGCGACAGTTGCGCTTCCCATTCGTTGCCATGCATCATAGCATGAGGAGGGTTGTTGCGACAAGCCCGGGCGAGCTGTAACATTTTCCTCGCAACTTACTCTACTATCCAGAATGCTTATCCCACATAGCGGGCCATGCTGTATCATATGAAGCGTATCGTGTAAGAAGTATTTTCAGATATATGGCACACATGAAAAGTGATTCAGGAGATTCGGGGCAAGAGACGCACCCCCCGATGCAGGCCACCAGACGGGTGAGCCATCAACACACTGGATGAGCGCCGATGGGCGGCTCATTGTCGCGGCGCGTGCCATTCGCACGTTCGGTTATGGCTTCACCAGCGTGCTGCTCGGCGTCACGCTTGTCGCGGCTGGATTCTCCACCATCCAGGTTGGCCTGCTGCTGACGGTGGCACTCAGCGGCGACATCCTGGCAATCGTGCTGGTTGCTTTGCTGGCGGACCGCCTCGGCAGGAGGCGCGTACTGTGCTTCTTTGCCCTGTTGATGGCTATCGCGGGTTTCACCTTCGCGTTTTCGCACAATTTCACCATCCTGCTGCTGGCCGCGTTTTTCGGCACGTTCAGCCCGTCCAGCTCGGATAATGCGCCGTTCGCCGCCATCGAGCAGGCCATTCTGCCGCAGACCACGTCAGCCCGGCGTCGCACTGAGGCTTACGCGCGCTATAACTTCGTGGCACAACTGGCGGGCGCCGCGGGCGGGTTGGCCGTCACCATCCCTGACATCCTGCATGCCACAATGGGCATGAGCACCAGTTTCGGCGCGCGTGCCATGTTCGCGGGCTACGCTCTCATCGCGTTGGCGCTAGGTGGCCTGTACCTGGCGATGTCTGAGAAGATCGAGACGGCTCCTATGGCGCAGCAGCCGTTGGCTTCGGCACTCATGAAACGCGGCGCACCACTGCGGCAATCGCGCCGCATCGTGCTGCGCCTGGCAAGCCTCTTCGCGCTCGACGCATTCGCGGGCGGCCTGGTCGTGCAGACGATTCTCTCCCTCTGGTTCCACCAGCGCTTTGGCGTTCCATTAAGTGTGTTGGGCGTGCTCTTCTTTGGCTCGAACCTGCTGGCTGCGCTCTCTCTACCCGTCGCGGCGAGGCTTGCGAAGCGCGTTGGCCTGCTCAATACGATGGTCTTCACGCACCTACCCTCGAACTTCCTGCTCATACTCGTGCCACTTATGCCCACGTTCCCGCTGGCTGCGCTCTGCCTGCTCTGCCGCCAATCACTCTCGCAAATGGATGTACCGACGAGGCAAGCCTACACGATGGCGCTGGTGACGCCGGAGGAGCGCACCGCCGCCGCCAGCACGACTACCGTAGCGCGTAGCATCGCCATCTCGCTCAGCCCGCTGCTGGCCGGCTCGCTGCTCAGTGGCGCGGCGCTTGGCCTGGGACTGCCCTTTCTCATCAGTGGCGGACTGAAAGCTCTCTACGACCTGCTGCTCTATGGTGTCTTCAGAAAAGTAAAACCACCAGATTAGGGCTATCCACACGTGCCGCATTCCGCTATAATATCTTCTAGCTACAACGGAACTGAGAACTTTTTTGCTGGTCGAATGTAGGGGCGACCCTACATTTTCATAAACAGGAGTTTTTCTATCATGCAGCAGCAACAACAGGAGATGAACTACGATCTGCTGGCCGTCTTTACGTCGGAAGTCGATACGGAGGTAGCAGAAAACAAATTGCATAAAGAGGGATTTGGGGATGAAGAGGTGCATCGCTTGACCAGCGACTACAGCAGCCGGGGCGAATTCCGCGAGCATGGCCCGAACCGCAACCGCAGCGAAGTCTTTCTGCAAACCAGCCGTACAGGACCCAACCCCGTCGTGGTGATCCTGCTGGCGATTGTCTGCGGCCTGATTCTCGGCGGAGTGATGTTCGGGGTTGCCGATTTCGCCATCAAGTCCCTGAACATCCTGTCCTCGACCATCGCCGGCGCGGTCGTCGGCATCATTCTAGGAGCCGCCATCGGCCTGCTACAGCGAGGCCGGGTACGCGGAAATATTGGGCAGGGCCCGTCTCGTGCCGGGGCGCAGGCGGCAGCACCCGCGCAAGGGGCGCGCACGGTGATCGCCGTTCGCCTGCAAGACCCGGAGAATATCAGTCGCAAGTCGAAGGCACGCGCGATTCTCATCAACAGCAAGGGCAAGATCGATAGAAGCGTTGGCAGAGATAGCTGAACATAGTACCCTTTTCGAAAAGCTCGTAATATTTGTTGCGACTCTTTACAATAGAGGTAGCTAGCGCAGTCCGATTCAAAACTATGCTTATGGGAGACGATCCGGCATGTCTACTGAAACGCTCACCCAATCGCTCACGCAGACCGAGACGGAAGAACTACTCCGCCTGAAAGCGAGGCTGCTGCCTCCGTACAACGTCATCCTGTTCAACGACGACTATAACGAGATGCTCTACGTGGTCGCCGTACTGCTGCGCACGATCAACAGCCTCTCGCGCTCTGAGGCGGGGAACATCATGCTGACCGCGCACCTCAGCGGCAGCGCCATTGTCGTAACGTGCCCCAAAGAGGTAGCGGAGCACTACCAGGAGCAGCTCCTGGGCTATGGACTGACGGCTATCATCGAGCCAGAATAACTCCTTCTACTCATGGCTTACCCGGACTTCACAATGATGGTCAGGGGAAACGCTGAGTTTGTATAGAAGTGATATTGACGATAACACAAATTCAGGTTAGAATCAGAAGTAACCTGAAGGAACCGTATCGTTGATGTTCACAAGAAGGATACAACGCAAGAAATGATGCTGTTTTATCATGTTCCTGCAGGAGGAGAGATACCATGGTTTTTTCATGGCGCAGAGCCAAAGACGAATCAGAAACCGGCAAATCTGCCCCAGGGGTTGGAGCGACGGGCGACATAGCGGTCATTGTAGACGGAAAGAAACTAGACAACGAATTAGTTCGTTTAGCTTGCATTATGGCAAAGCGCTATAAGCGAAAAGTCCACCTTGTTCACATCATTGAAGTCCCCCGCACCCTTCCACTCAAAGCTTCCCTCACCCAGGAATTGGAGAACGCCGACAAGCTCCTCAACGATGCGATGGAGATTGCAGACGAGAACGGGTGTGAAGCCATCGCGGAAGTCGTGCAGACGCGCGACGCAGGTCCGGCCATCGTCGAGGAGGCGCGCGACCATGCCTGCGCGCTCATCATGCTGGGACTCGTGCGCAACTCCGAGAAGAGCATAGGCAACGATCTCGGCAAGACCGTCCCTTACGTACTCGCGCATTCTCCCTGCCGGGTATGGGTGGTGCAAGACCCGGCGATGTGACATCGAGAGAGCGACAATCAGGGCGCAAGCTACGATATGGTATAATTGTCCATATCGGCACTGTTATTGTAGCAATTCTGTCGGGTTTTCCCATAAACTCCCTTGAACATGCGAAAGGGGTCATACTATGACAACAAATTCTTCCTCTCCTGGCGGCGCTGGTCGCTCCCACAAGGATTACTATAACGCGCTCTATTCCGCCGCGCTGGCTTTTTCCTCCAGCCTGGAACTGAAGGAAGTGCTTCAGAACGTCGTCACAAACATCACCGATACCATGCAGGTTAAAGCCTGCGCCTTGCGCCTGTATAACTCACGCACCGGCCAGCTTCAACTCAGCGCCGCGCATGGGCTGAGCGACAATTACATTGCGAAAGGTCCGGTTGCTAGAGCACACAGCCCGGTCGATAGCCAGGCGCTCAAAGGTGAAACGGTCATCATTCAAGATGTCAGCACCGACTCACGCTATCAGTATGCCGAGGCCGCCCGGCGCGAAGGGATCGTCTCGATCCTGTGCGTGCCATTGGAAGTACACGGCGAGGCCATCGGCGTGATGCGCGTCTACACCAGCGAGCCATCAACCTTCAACGAAGACGACATCCAGTTTCTCAGCGTGCTGGCGCGACTGGCCGCGCTGGCTATCGAAAACGCCAACCTGTACGAAAGCCTGAAAAGCTCCTATGACGGAATGATGGACGTATTGTGGGGCAGCAGCCTGCAATACACCGAATAGTCATCGTCGCATAGTCGCATCATCGTTTCACTTCACAAGAGTATTGGTCAGGTAGGGCGAGCTAAACGCTGTGCGTTCGCCTGGCCGTTTGCCCGGCACGGGAAAGAGCCGCGCCGAAAGCGGTTTGTGCAGGCGGTGTGCCAGCGACGCAATATCCAGCAGCAGGCGCGCGATGGTCTGCGGCTCGCTATCACCGGGCAGGGGCAGCGTGTCCAGGCCAGTGCCGCACACCGCCGAGTACAGGAGCAGCTGGTCGGTTGTGATATTGCCATCTGCCCAGCGTCGACCCAGCGCCGCATCTTCCAGCACAGGCAGCATCAGACCGCAATAGCCGCATGCCGGAAGTCCGGTCGATTTGAGCGCGGCAGTGAACGCGCTCGCCAGCGCCAGCGTACCCGAACTGCCGAATGGCCCGAAACCACTCAGTTCGAAGGCGGTAACGATGCTATCCTCACCCATTGGTGCGGGCGAAAGATCAATGCCGCCGAACGCAATGCCCCGCTCGGCAGCCAGCGCCTTGCCCAGCTCGACGATGGGCGTCATGTACGCGACCAGCGCCGCCCGCAGCCACGCGCTCATGGCCGCCAGGTCGCGTATGTCACTCGTACCGGCAGAGCTTTGCATGTAGGATTGCATCCCCCGCGCCATGATACCCGCGCCCTGCACGCCCAGCGAGACGTTCGCGGGGCCGCCATGATAGGCCGCGGGAAAGAAGGGGCTGCCCGGCGCAACGCAGGCCAACGCCGCGAAACGAAAGTTGCCGAAGCCCTCGGCAGTCTCGCGCGCCAGTCGCCCTATGACACGCGCGGCGGGCAGCGCCGCTGCCTCTCGCAGGCCTGCATCCGGCATGGCTAGCTGCACCGTCGCGTTGATAGCCGTGGTAGCGGCCAGCCAGTCCGCGATCTCCTCGATGCGTTCCAGGGGAAAATCTGGGCGCGCCGCCTGGGCCGGCCCTAGCGAGCAGAAGGCAAGGCCGGCTTCGTCCAGCATTTCCTGTAGCTCCTTGACGTAACGCAGCAACGCGCTCGCCGGCCAGCCCGCCAGGTCATCGAAGAGCGGGCGTGTCGAAAGGCGTACCGTCTGCACCTCGTAGCCTGCCTCGCTATAACGCGCGGTCGCCTGCCGCAAAAAGGCAGCGGCCTGCCTGATGTCTTCGCTCGTCAATGGGTGGGGAGACTCGATCCCCAGCGTAATTGTGCGAAGTGGCGCTGTAGGTGGGTTTTCCATAGTTGTTGCCTCTTCTTCCCTCGTCAATTCTTGCTTTCATCATACACGCTGGCTCGACGAGAGACAATAGATCATGCCTCTTGACGAAAATCCGTTCTTCACGTACACTGCCTGCAACAGCATGTCGCAGGAGTAGACCGTCGATGCAAGTGGCCACCAATCAACTGGAAGCGCAGACCCGGCAGGAATGTTTTCTTTGCGCACTGGATACCCAGGCGTGTGTCGTCCAGATGCTAGAAGGCCGTATCACTTCAGCACGCCAGTTTCGTGACCATGGAGAGCTTGCTCCTTACATCACCATTGATCTCGGTGACTCCGGCGACTCCATAGGCTCGCTGGCAACTATCAAGCTGACGCGCACCTACAACAGCCTGGCTGAGCGGCTTATTGAACTGGGGTCTGACCTGCGCCGCCGCGCGCTCATGCTGCGCATCTACCACCTGCCCGCGCCCGGCATCACGACGGAATTCAAGGATTCAACCCTTACTCGCTATACTGCCAACGAATTCACGCTCGCCATCCTGGAGCCGGATACTATCCTCAACATCACCGATCTGAATTCGGCTGACTACTGCGCTCGCCAGTATTTGCTGAACCGGCTGGTCTCTTCCCCGCAATCGCCCGCTGCCATACGCGGCAATATGGTTCATAACAGCTTCAAGGAACTATTGAAGGAGTACGACCGTGGCGAAGCGGCGCATGGCGACCACGCCGTAGATGAAGAGACGCCCCTGAACACGCTGCAACGCCACTTCGAGCAGGTGCTTGAACGCAGCGCGCTCGACCTGTCACTGAGCAATATATCCGCCGACGCCCTGCGAGCCGATGTCGAGCCGCACCTGCACAGCCTGGCAAACTGGTTCGAGAAGCAGCACACGACACTGTGGGACATGCCAGTTTATAGCAGCGAGGCGCAAAATGGGCATGAGAGGCAGGCTGAGGCAAATGAGACAAATGAGACAAACGACCCCCTGGTGCGAGCGGAAACCTTCCTGCTCGCGCCAGAAATCGGCCTGCGAGGCCGCCTCGACCTGCTCTGGAGGCAGCGCAGCCGCCAGCGCTTGCTCGAATTGAAGACGGGCGGGGCCAGTGGCGAACTACCCAAATCAGCGCATCGCTGGCAGGTGCAGGGCTACCTGGCGCTGCTGGCTGTGCGGCGCGACCCCAAAATGAAGAATGCCCTGGCGACCCTGCTCTATAGCGGCACGCCAGGCGAAGCCACCGACTTCAGTTCGCGTTTCTCGATCAAGCAGCTCCAGCGCGTCGTCGAAACGCGCAACACGCTGGTCTTCAGCCATGTCAGCGGCGTTCCCTCTCCGCCGCCAGGATCGTCTCGCTGCTCCAAATGCTCCATGCTGGAGACGTGTGCCACCATCTCGTCGCTGCTCGACTGGCAGCCGCCGCAGACGGAAACGACGGTACAACTCCCTGACTACACACCGCAAGACCGCGATTTTTTCACACGCAACTATAGCCTGCTGCGTAAAGAGGAACGAGAAATCGAACGGCAGCAGGCGCTGCTCTGGAAAACTCCGGTGCGCGAGCGCGTCGAGCAGGGGAGTGCTATCAGCGACCTACAGCCACTCGGCGAGGCCATCCAGTACGGCAAGGGCGAGTGGCAGCAAAGCTTCGCTTGCAAGAACACCTCCGAACTGCGCGAAGGCGACGAAATCCTGCTGAGCGATGGCAACCCCATCACCGGTGAGGTCGTGACAGGCACCATCCTCGCCATTAGTTCCGAGTCTGTCACCGTCTGGAGTCCCGAACGCATCGCCCATCCGCGCCTGCTGGACCGCTACGGTTCCAGCATCGTGCATGTGCGCACGCTGCAAAACCTGCTGCGCTGGCTCCAGGCAGATGCACACCTGCGCCAACTGGTAGACGGGACGCTGCGACCCCGCTTCTCAACCGTCACTCTTCCGCCGCAGCCTGCCTTGAATGAAGAGCAATACCTGGCAGTCGAACGCGCAGTGCAGGCACAGGACTACCTGCTGATCCACGGGCCGCCGGGTACAGGCAAAACCGGTGTGATCGCCGCCATCGTCAAGCAATTGTGCGCTCAGGGCCAGCGCGTCTTACTGGCAGCCTTCACCAACCAGGCCGTTGACAACATGCTGCGCCGCCTGGAACGTGAAGATTTCCACGACTTCGTGCGCCTGGGCCACGACCGCAGCGTCGATGAAAGCGTTTCGCACCGCCTGCTCAAACACCTGCTCGAAGAACAGCAGAGGCAAGCTAAGCAAGCTGGAATAACTGTACAAGCTGTGCAAGACGAACCGCAAGACCAGGAAGGAAAGTTGACGGCGCGCGAACTGCTGCACAGGTCGCCGGTTGTCGCCTCGACCACCGCCACGTGGTCATCCGAGAAATACGCGCCGTCAGCCTCGTGGAACAGGCAGGAAGCGCCCGGCAATCATAGTGAAGAGGGCCATGCAGGTAATGCGGGTGATGGAAGCGAAGCCCTACTGCAATTCGATGTTGCCATTATCGACGAGGCCGGGCAATTGACCTTGCCGGCCATGCTGGGCGCGTTGCGCTTCGCGAAACGCTTTATCCTGGTGGGAGACGAAATGCAGCTGCCGCCCCTGGTGCTGAGCCAGGAGGCCGCCGAGGATGGACTGAAAGACTCGCTTTTCAGCCGGCTCAAGCGCGATGACTATGACTATATGAAGCTCCATCCGGGGGAGACCAGCGCGTGCGTCTCGCTCAAGGTGCAGTATCGCATGAACCGCTGGATTTCACACTTCGCGTCGCGGGTATTTTATGATGGACAACTTCAGCCTCATATATCGGTCGCCAATCGCCAGCTTGCGTTTACCCAGCCGCGCGCGACTCCACCCGGCGAAGCTGAAGCCATCACACGCGCGCTCGACCCACACCCGCCGCTGGTGTTTGTGGATGTGCGAGGTGAGAGCGTGCAGAGCGTGCAGGATGGGCCGAAGACGAGCAACGCGGAGGCGCGTGCCGTGCGCGAACTGGTAGCGGGCTTGCTGGCTCGTGGCATTGCGGAAGGCGATATCGGCATCATCGCCCCGTACAAAGCGCAGGTTGCCAACATTCGCAGGCACCTGTTCAGCGACGCGAGCAGCATTAACTGGAAGGCGCTGCATGAGAAGACGGCGCTCAGCATCGACACGGTTGATCGTTTTCAGGGAGGAGAGCGGTCGGTGATGATCCTCTCATTCGCTACCGCGACAACACCGGAGGCGCGCAGCCAGTTGCGCGAGCACCTGACCGACAGGAACCGGCTCAATGTCGCCCTCACACGCGCCCAGCGCAAGCTCATACTTGTCGGTCATGCCTCCGCTTTAGAGGCGCTACCGGTCTTTGACCGGTTGCTGGCCTACTGTCTAGGACTGGACGCGGTCATTGCCTATGCTCCCCGCTCGATCAGTCCTTTTTTTAGCGCGTAGATGACTGCCTGCGAGCGGTTAAAGTTCCGGCGGGGGAATCTCGATATCGACGCGCGTGCCTTTGCCTTCCGCGCTCTCCAGCGTCACACTTCCACCCAGCAGTGCCGCCCGCTCGCGCATCCCAACGATGCCCAGGCTATAGCCGCTGCCGCCGCGCTGCGCGCCTGGCCGCTGCTGTATTCCTACACCGTCATCGGTGATGCTGATATACAGGCGATTCTCGAAGAGAAACATGTTGAGCCGCACGCATGAAGCATGTGCATGTTTGGATATATTGGTGAGCGCTTCACGCACGATAGCGTAGATATGCGATTCATAATCAGCAGTCAGGCGGGGCGGCCACTCGCTGCACTCGAACTCGACGTGATAACCAGCGTCCTGCATCGCCAGAAGCAGCGTTTCGAGAGCGTGGGGCAGATCGGCAGTGAGGCCGCTAGAGGCGCGCAGCGTACCCAATGTCTCGCGGATGGATGTCAGGCTCTCGCGCGCCAGCGATTGCCACATCTGCACCTTTTCGACAACCCGCGGGTCGGCCTCATTACTCGCGGCAAGCTTGCGCCCCTGGAAGCATTCAAGATCGGCCACCAGCGCGCAGAGCGACTGCACAACGCCATCGTGCAATTCGCGCGCGATACGCTGTCGCTCAGCAAGTTGAGCTAAATGTGTAGCCGGAGTATCCACGATTTCGAGCATAGCAAGTACTTTCTTGTGCCTGACCGCTTCTCTCCACCCCTGCGCCAATACCCGGCACGCTATTCAGCAGTGATTTTCCTGTACTCTCCATATATATGCTCTTGAAGTTACACTTTGATTGAGACTCATGCTCGAACCTGGTTAAGATTTCGTCACCAGTGCGCAGAGTTCTTAACCACGTCAGAGTTGTGATAATCCAGGGCACGCTGTTACAGGCACGAAATATGTACGGTGCGCTGCCGGGGACCATCCAGCTCGACCAGGATGATGCGTTGCCACGTTCCCAGGAGCAGCCGGCGATTCTGATACGGTATCATCACCGATGGGCCGATCAGCGATGACAGGATATGGTCGGGTGTGTGCGAGGGGTCATGCGGGTGACGATATGAGAGACGCGGCAGAAGCTGGCGCAAAGCATCGAGCAGGTCGAGGTCGGTTCCTGGATCGAGATCGGCGGTTGTCAGCGCGCAGGTGGTGTGAGCCGCAAAGACGACACAGACGCCACTCTCCCCTGGCGCGTCGCGCAGGTGCGACTCAACCACTTCGGTGATATCAAGCACCTGGCTTTTCTTTTTTGTCGCAATAGTGATAGTTTCGGGAATCATGCTGTCTCTCGTTTCGCTCCAAACTTCGTATGTGGCGCGGTAAACCGGCCCCTACGAATGTGGTAAAGTATTGCGCAGGCGAGCGATGGCGTCCGCGACGCTCTCGCGGTCATTGTAGACAGCCGAACCGGCGACGAGCAGGTTAGCTCCCGCTTTGACGACCTGCGGGGCGGTAGCCTCGTGGATGCCACCGTCCACCTCAATGTCGCAGTGCAAGCCGCGCTGGGTGATCCAGCGGCGCAGGCGTTCGATTTTTGGCAGCGTCTCCGGGATGAACTCCTGGCCGCCGAAGCCGGGGTTGACGGTCATAACGAGCACCATATCGATCAGTGAGAGCACATCCTCCAGAAAAAAGACGGGCGTGGAGGGATTCAGTGCTACGGCTGGAATCTTGCCTGCATGCCGTATTTGCTGGATGACACGGTGCAGGTGCGGGCAGACCTCCTGGTGAACGATGATGACATCGGCTCCCGCCTTTGCGAAATCGTCGATGTAGCGTTCGGGATTGGTTATCATCAGGTGCGCCTCCAGCATCAGGCTGGTGCAGCGCCGCACCGCCTCTACCACTATTGGCCCCATCGTGATGTTGGGAACGAAATGCCCGTCCATTACATCAACCTGGATGCGCTGCGCGCCAGCCGCGTCCGCCTCGCGCACCTGTTCGCCCAGGCGCGTGAAATCGGCGGAGAGAATGGAGGGAACAATACCAATCGTCATAACACTTATACCGAGCCTTTCTCCCGAAACAATTCATCTATTTTATCCAGCATTGTGCAAGTTGGCCGCGTGGATCAACCAGATGCCGCAATGATGATTATTCCAGTCCGAGTCCGATTTGTCATTCTGAGCGAAGCGAAGAATCTCTTGGTGGTCAGCACATCAGATTCTTCGCTTCGCTCAGAATGACAAAACCGATGTTGGGTATGAAATTTCATCATTGTGCCCCTACACGTGTATTTTTCCAGCGATGGCCGCATCCACCATCCACAGCACCTCGCCATGTGGAAGGCGCACGATCTGCGCTGGGAATTCGTCGGGGTCGTATGGCCCCTCGATGACGGCTTGGAAGGCGTCTACTTTGTCCGCACCCGTTGCCAGGAAGAGCACGTTACGCGCGGCGTTCAGAACCGGCGGGGTGAGGGTCAGGCGGTCAGGCGGCGGCTTGGGAACGGTGACGGGCATCACCAGGCGCTCTTTCTCGTGAAGCGCTGGCTGGTGAGGGAAGAGCGAGGCGGTATGACCTTCAGGCCCCATACCAAGCTGGATCAGGTCGAAGGCCGGAATGCCGTTGGTGCCGAAAACACGCTGCATCTCCCGCGTATACGCCAGCGACGCCGCATCGCGATCGGGCTGATCGGCTGGCATTCGATGCACCTGCGATGCGGGGATAGGAGCTCCGGCCAGCAGTGTCTGCGCCGCCATATGATAGCTGCTCTCCGGGTCATCGGGCGGCACGCAACGCTCGTCCGCCCAGAATATCTCCACCAGCGACCACTCGATCTGCTCGCGGTACGGCTCGCTCCCCAGCATTGTAAAGAGCTGCTTGGGCGTATTTCCACCCGACAGGGCAACGCTGAAGCGACCGCGCGTTACGATAGCTTCGTTGGCGATCTGCACGATATAATGGGCGGCTTCCCGGCTGATCGTATTGAGATCGGGATAAATGGCGACATGCATACGAACGCTCCTATGCATCTAATAAACCGGCCACCTCTTGCAGCATCTGCTCGAAGTGGTAGTCGTGGGTGGTTATCTCCAGTTCCTCGTGCAGCAGCTCGAACTCTTTCTGGGTATGAGCCAGGCTGACTGTGCGCCGCTGGCGGATTTCAGAGCCGATCACGACCGAGGTATAGACGTAGTCGGGATCGTCTTCGCGGCTGATAGTAAAGACGGCTTGCTTCGAGTCAAGCGTGCTGGTCAGGCGCACAAGTCCGAGTGAGCCTGGTCGCACCTGCGAGTCTACCTTCGGGCGAATAGTGATGCTGGCGTTCGGTTCGGCCTTGCTGCGAACGGAGCCGAGTTGTCGCGTGCCGCGCGACGGTGGGCGCGTCATCTGCCAGTGATAGCTGCCGGTCGCGGTATCGTGATGGTTTTTCGAGGTGTTTTCTGACAACGACCAGCCCAGCCGGTCTTTGAGCCATGCTCCGAGCATGAGCGCGCGGGTGGGATTGGGCGAGACATCGCCTTCGGCGGTGCGCACAGGAAGCGCGAGAGGGGCGACGGCGTGTTCGATTTCGATGGAATGGATGCCGGACAGGTACGGGCGATATTCGGGAACGTCGAAGAACTGGCTGACGAGCGTGCGCAAGGGTGTGATGCGTCCCCAGTTGAGATCGCTCAATGCGCTGTTCGTGGCCGCGCTGCTCAAGCTTGCCAGCGTGCGAATATGCTCTTCGGGAGTGAAGAAGCTGGTAGAGTCGAAGATGGCGCGATTGCTCATTTCGACGAGATTCTGGAACGAGGGATCATCCAGGCTGGGCGGGTCGCCGAGCCACCACAGGTAGACAGGAAGATCGGGCTTGAGGATAGGCTGGAGGATGTTGCCGACGGCGCGCACTGCTCCGCCCGATGCCAGCAGCGTCGTCTGCTCGAAGCAATGCCGCATCAGGTCGGAGATCATGGAGAAGCAGCGCAGCGTCACCCAGGCCGAAACGGACGAAGCACTTTCGCTCCGGTCGAGCACCAGGATGGAGACGCGGGCCAGGTGCGTGCTCGCTAACTCGCGCAGCACCTTACTGGCGTGAGCGGCGGTTTCGACATCTGGGGCGCAAATGACGAGATTCAAGACACTGGTTCGTACATTGACATTCGCGCCTGTGCGCAGGTTATCGTGAGACATACTCCACAATGAGGTCAGCTTCGCCTCGACTTCCTCGATGCGTACCAACTTCCCGGCCCAGGGTAATCGTATTCCGGGTCCTCTGGCAGTATCATTCGTCATGCTCGTTCTCATTTCTGTTAGGGGTACGCAGACACTTCTCTCTTTCATAGAGACGCGATACATGGCGTTGTATCAAGAAGCGCCCTATGGTCGACGCCATCGTCGGCCATCTCGCCATATAAATTCATCGGAAGCTTGCGGCCCCCAACTACCCGACTCATATGTCTGGATTGTTTCCGCGGGTTCTGTGCGCCACGCATCCAGGATACCCTGAATGAATGTCCAGGCAGCCTCTACTTCGTCGCGGCGTGTGAAGAGCGTCGAATCCCCCAGCATACAATCGAGCAGGAGTCGCTCGTATGCCTCCGGCTGCTCGCGGAAGAAGGACGAGCCATAGAAGAAATCCATGTTGACCGAGCGAATCTGCATCTCGGTGCCGGGAACCTTCGCGCCGAACTTGAGCGAGATGCCCTCGTCCGGCTGAATGCGCAGGGTCAGCACGTTCGGTTCAACCTGGCCATAGGCTTCGCTGCGCTTGAACAGCATCAAAGGAGCCTGCTTGAACTGTATGGCAATCTCGGTAACACGCTTGGGCAGGTGCTTGCCGGTACGCAGGTAGAAGGGAACGCCAGCCCAACGCCAGCTATCGATGAAGACCTTCATCGCTACATAGGTCTCCGTCATCGAAACAGGTGAAACTCCCGGTTCCTCCCTGTAGCCAACGGCCTGTTGCCCATTGACCCAGCCCGACCCATACTGGCCGCGAATGATGTTCGTGGCGGCTTCTTGTCCTGTCAGTGGTTGTATGGCGTGCAACACCTTGACCTTTTCATCGCGCACCGCGTTAGCATCGAAGGTGATGGGCGGCTCCATTGCGACCAGCGAGAGCAGTTGCAGCACGTGGTTCTGCACCATATCGCGAATAGCCCCCGATTCCTCGTAGTAGCCACCGCGCCCCTCCAGGCCAATATTCTCCGCCACAGTGATCTGCACGTGGTCGACATAGCGACGGTTCCAGACCGGCTCGAATATGCCGTTCGACAAGCGGAAGACCAGGATGTTCTGCACCGTCTCCTTGCCCAGATAGTGATCGATGCGGTACACCTGCTCCTCTTTGAAGACCTTGGCGACCTGCCTGTTCAACTCTTTGGCCGAGGCAAGGTCGTGGCCGAATGGCTTCTCGACGATGATGCGCGTCCACCCCTTGCGGCTGCGATTGAGGCCAGCCGCGCCGAGATTCTGGATAATTTCAGGATATTGGCTGGGAGGCGTGGACAGGTAAAAGATGCGGTTGCCGCCGGTGCCGCGTTCCGCGTCGATAGTGTTGAGCATCGTGCCAAGCTTTTCGTAGCCCTTGGGATCATGAAAGTTGGACTGTAGATAATGAATACCCGACGCGAAACTCTCCCACACCTGCGGATTCACCGGCTTCTGCCGCGAGTACTGATTGATGGACTCCATGGCCTGTTGTCGGAACTCCTCGTCGGTATAGGGCCGGCGGGCAAAGCCCACCACCGAGAAGCCCGCCGGGAGCGGGTGTTCCAGGGCCAGGTTGTAGAGCGCGGGCAGCAACTTACGATGTGTCAGGTCGCCAGTTGCCCCGAAAATGACCATGATGCATGGTTCTGGACTGTTTTTGATGCGGATTCCCTCGCGAAGGGGATTGGGGGCCTCCACTACACTGCGCTGAGGCATGTGTCTCTCTCCTCGTCTGATCTTTCTGAATTACACGATGCATCACCCCTCGACGAAGTGATGCATCGTATCGCCTGGCCTGCTTAGCGCGTCACCTGCTCTTGAATGGCCTTTTGCTTCTCCGCAATGCCCCGGAAGAGTTCATGGAAGGAATCCGCAAACTTTTGAACGCCCTCGTCCTGGAGCTGCTGGGTGACGACATGATAATAAATGCCCAGTTGCTCAAGCGCGTCGAGTTCCGCGTGCGCCTGGGGAAGATCCTTCTCGATAGTACTGGCAACGCGACCATGATCGCGGAAGTTTTCGATGGTTTCGAGCGGCATCGTATCGACGGTGTCAGGCCCGATCAGCTCCTCGGCGTAGAGCACGTCGCGGTAGGCAGGATTCTTTGTGCTGGTGCTGGCCCACAGGGGACGTTGCACGTGCGCGCCGCTGTGCCTGAGCGTCTCGAAACGTGGTGAATGGAAGATGCGTTTGAAGTCCTCGTAGACGATGCGCGCGTTGGCGATGGCGGCCTTGCCTTCCAACGCCTTCAACTGCTGCTGCATGGCGCTATCGCTGGTCGCTTTGGCCTTGTCCTCCAGCAGTTTATCCACCAGCGTATCGACGCGGCTGACGAAGAAGCTGGCAACTGAGGCCATGTGGCTGATGTCTTTGCCCTCGGCGTTGCGCTCTTCCAGCGCGTTTAAGTATGCTTCGGCCACCTGGCGATAATTGTCCAGCGCGAAGATCAACGTAATGTTGATGTTGATACCCTCGGTCAGCGCCATCTGGATGGCAGGGATGCCTTCCTGTGTGGCCGGAATCTTAATCATCAGGTTGGGGCGCTTCACCATGCCCCAGAAACGGCGTACCTCATCGATGGTCTTGTCGGTGTCGTGCGCCAGTTCGGGTGAAACCTCAAGGCTGACGTAGCCATCCAGCCCGCCCGTCCTGTCATAGATGGGACGCAGCAGATCAGCGACGGTCTGGATATCGCTGATAATTAGCGATTCGTAGATGTCGTTGAGATCTTTGCCATCCTTGATGAGCCGGGTCATCTGCTCATCATAGGCGCGTCCCTGGCTGATGGATTTCTGGAAGATGGTCGGGTTCGCCGTGACACCTACGACGCCATCTTCGTCCAACATGCGTTTGAACTGGCCGGAAGCGAGCTGCGCCCGGTCTATGTTATCGTACCAGACACTTTGACCCAGCGTCTTGAGTTGCAATAACGGGTTGGTCATATTTGTTTACTCCCTTGCTAAAAACTAAGGTAATAGCTACACGTAATTGGTCTGAAGATTGGCCTGGAATGTTACATACTTTACGATTCGTATATCCTCTTTCATGATAGCATCAAACAGGACCAAAGGCCAAATTTTCACGGCTTTCCCTGCGCTTTTTGTTGCAATTCATACAGTTTGCCGATAGCCTCGATGGGAGTCAGTTCATCGATGCGAATCTGCTTGATCTCCTCGACGAGTGGATGGGGGTCGGAGGAGAAGAGCGTCATTTGCATGACGGTCGGCGACAGCATGTCTCGCATAGTCTTGCGACGGGTTTTCGCGTCGCCTTTCTGCTCAAGTTCCGCCAGAATCTCCTCGGCGCGGTGGATGACGGGTCTGGGAATGCCCGCCAGTTGTGCGACATGCACGCCGTAGCTCTTATCCGCGCCGCCCGGCACGATCTTGTGCAGAAAAACCACCCTGCCATCTTCCTCCGTTACAGCCACATTCAAACATTGGACGCGCGGCAGCGACTTCGCCACCTCGACCAGTTCGTGATAGTGCGTGGCGAAGAGCGTGCGTGCACCGCAGCGTTTGTTGTTGTGCAGGTATTCGACGACGGCGCGGGCGATGGACAGGCCATCGTAGGTGCTGGTGCCGCGCCCGATCTCGTCGAGAATCACCAGACTGCGCGGCGTGGCGTGGTGCAGGATATTGGCAGTCTCCACCATCTCGACCATGAAGGTACTCTGGCCGGTCGCCAGGTCGTCCTGCGCGCCGATGCGCGTGAAGATGCGATCTACCGCGCCGATGGTGGCCGCCTCCGCCGGAACGTAGCTGCCAATCTGCGCCAGCAGCACGATTAGCGCGACCTGCCGCAGATAGGTCGATTTGCCCGCCATGTTCGGCCCGGTAATGATCAGAATCTGTGCAGCGGCATTGGATAGCTGCACGTCGTTCGGGATAAAGGGGGTCTCCGCCTGCGACTGCTCGATGACGGGATGCCGACCTGCGACGATGTGGATGGTGTCGCCGTCGTTGAGCAGCGGGCAGCAGTAATTATGCTGCGCCGCGACGTTGGCGAGGCTGAGATATACGTCTATCTCGGCCAGTGCGTGCGCCGTATTCAGGATGCGCTGCGAGGCCTGCACAGCGATATCGGCTCGCAACTGCGCGAAGAGTTCACCTTCCAGCTTGCTACTGCGCTCCTGCGCGTTCAACACGAGCGTTTCGTATTCCTTCAGGTCGGGGGTGATGAATCGCTCGCCGTTAGTTAGCGTCTGCTTGCGAATATAGTCCTGGGGTACTCGACCCAGGTTGGAGTTCGTGACCTCGATGAAGTAGCCGAAGACCTTCGTGTAGCCCACCTTGAGGTTGTTGATGCCGGTGCGCCGTCGCTCGCGCTGCTCCATCTCGGCTATCCAGCGCTGCCCATTCTTCGAGGCGTCTTTGACCTTATCAAGTTCCTCGCTATAGCCAGGGCGCATCACGCCGCCTTCGAAAGCGCTCAGCGGCGGATCATCGACGATGGCGCGTTCGATCAAGTTGATGGTCTCCTCGTTGTCGGCCAGGCGGTGCAGCAGGCGCGCCAGGTTGGGCCTTTGTTCCCCGTACCCTTCATCGCCTTCGCTTGTGGAGGAAGAGAGGCTGGCGCGCACCTCTGCTGCCGCGCGCAGGCCACTCGCCAGCGCCACGAGGTCGCGCGGCGAAGCGATGCGCTGTCGCACGCGATTTGCCAACCGTTCGATGTCCCCGGCGCGCTTGAGGCCCTCCGCTAACCGCGCCTGCGCCAGCGTGTCGGCCAGCAGCTCGCCGATAATCTGCTGGCGGTGCTGCAAGATGGCGATATCCAGCAGGGGTTGTCCGATCCAGCGCCGCAACAGGCGTCCGCCCATGGGCGTGCGCGTTTTGTCCAGCACCCACAGCAGCGACCCCTTCACGCCGCCGCTGCGCCCGCTCTCGAAAAGCTCCAGGTTACGCCGCGTATGCGGATCGAGCGTCATGTACTCGTGGGTGAAGTAGGTTTCCAGCGAAATAAGCTGGCGCAGCAGGCCCTTCTGCGTCTCCTGCACGTAGGCCAGTACCGCGCCCGCCGCGCGCACCGCCAACGGCAAATGGGCGCAGCCGAAGCCTTCGAGTGAGCCTACTTCGAAATGGGTCAGCAGGCGGTGACGCGCGTCGTCCTCGGAGAAATAGCGCGCATCGTAGGGCGTGACGTGTCCCGCCACGCTCGACAACAGCTTGACGAGCGGCGCGGTGTCGTCTTCGTCCTCGTCGATAGCCGCCAGGTCTGGGTCTTCTTCACGGGTACCGTTGCCATTGCTGTGCAGACTATCCTGCGCGGAACGAGCGGCTGCCAGCGTTTGATCGACATCCGCGTTAGGGTTGCCGTTTGCGCCCACCTTCGTGACGGTCTTCTCGGCCATCACCTCCGCCAGCCAGCGCCGCTTGCGACTGCCCAGGTGGCTCCTGCGCGACTCCACCAGCACCTCGGCAGGAGATACACGCGCTATTTCCTGCTGCAAAGCCAGCTCCGGTTCGGGCGTGCTGAACTGCGTGACGGCGAATTCCCCAGTAGTAATATCGACATAGGCGATACCGACCGACTCGCGCCCGACGACCACGCTTGCCAGGAAGTTATTGCGTTTGGCGGCCAGCATGGCCGGATCGATGACCGTGCCGGGCGTGACGATGCGCACCACCTCGCGGTCAACCAGCCCCTTCGACAGCGCGGGGTCGCTGGTCTGCTCGCAGACGGCTACCCGGTAGCCCTTGCCGACCAGCCGCGCGATGTAGCTATCGGCGGCGTGATGTGGTATGCCTGCCATCGGCGACTTCTCGCCGCGCCCGAAATCGCGCCGTGTCAGGGCGATCTCCAGCTCGCGCGCCACAATCTCGGCATCGTCGTCGAACATTTCGTAGAAATCGCCCATGCGAAAGAACAGAACCGCGTCGGGATTCTGTCGCTTGATCTGCAAATATTGGGTGCGTACAGGACTGTGTACAGGATTCTCTTTCAGATAGTCTTCAAATAACACGCCATTTTGCCTTATTTCCTGCTCGATGATTGCTTGCCCTAGTATAAGGCTATTCTCAGGGAGCGTCAATAAAATGGAGTATTACTCCAGGGCAATCGCATCTAAATAACCCCATCCACAGTAATATGGAGACAAGGAGGTGATAAAATAGGTCGAAAAAGCCGGAGAGAACGAAATGGAAGAGAACGACCGACAAGATCTGGAAAGTCTTTTTGCCCAAGTGGAAGACCCTCGGATGGAGCGAACCAAGCGGCATCGATTACAGGATATCATCATTCTGGCGATTTGTGGAGTCCTGTGCGGAGCAGAAGGATGGGTGGAAATCGAAGAGTTCGGGAACGCGAAAGCAGCCTTTTTTACGGAATTACTCGGTTTACCCAATGGTATTCCCTCTCATGATACCTTTGGCCGGGTCTTTGCTCTCCTTGATCCCAAACAGTTTGAAGCCAGTTTTGTGCAGTGGGTTCAGGGCATCAGCAAAACAGTCAAAGGGGTGATCGCGATTGATGGCAAGACGTTGCGGCGCTCACATGATCAGGAAGCCGGAAAGAAAGCGCTGCATCTGGTGAGTGCCTGGGCCGTCGAAAATCGTCTGGTGTTGGCCCAACTCGCGACGGAAGAGAAATCCAACGAAATTACCGCGATCCCGCTGCTCTTAGAGCAATTGGCGCTCGAAGGCTGCATTGTGACCATTGATGCGATGGGGACGCAAACCAAGATTGCCGAGCAGATTATCGAGCAAGATGGCGACTATGCGCTGGCACTCAAAGACAATCAAGCAAACCTCTACGACGAGGTCAAAGCGACCTTTACTTTGGCCGAAAAGGACGGCTTTGCCAGCGCGTACTGGGAAACAGAGCGACAGGTCGAAAAAGGTCATGGTCGCTTGGAGATTCGTGAACACTGGACGCTCTCGGACCCAGAAATCTTAGCGTACCTTGATCCAGAGGGCAAGTGGAAAGGCTTGCGAGGGATTGGTGTGGTGCGGGCGGAACGGCGCATGGAGCAAAAGACGACCAAAGAAACACGCTACTTCCTGTTAAGTTTTTCGTCAGTCACACTGTTTGCGACTGCGGTCAGAAGCCACTGGGGCATCGAAAACAGTGTGCATTGGGTGCTAGATGTGGCGTTTCGCGAAGATGAATCGCGGGTTCGCCTCGGTCATGCTGACGAAAATCTGGCCGTCCTGCGCCATATCAGCCTCAACCTCTTACGCCAGGAACGCTCGTCTCGTGTGGGCATCCATGCCAAGCGCCTCAAAGCCGGCTGGGACACCCAGTACCTGTTGCGTGTCCTGGATGGGCTTAATTAGATGCGATTGCCCTGAGTATTACTCGCCCAGCAGCTTCCCAATGAAGCGCCGCGACAAGCTTTGTTTGCGGGGTACACGAGGTGGTATCTGCTGACTCACAACCGGCTCGGCTTCCTCTTCCTGCGCGTTCTGCGACTCAAGCGTTTCTGGTTCTTCGTTTGCTGGTGGTTCTACTATTGGCTCTGGCTCAGCAGGGACAGGCTCGATTGGCGTTTCGGCAGGCTCAGGCTCTTCGTTGATCGGTTCCTCAGAAGGGACTCTGATGGCGGCCTGCTTGAGGGTCGGTTCTTGCCAGGAGAGGTCATCTTCCTCGCTGGTGAGCTTGTGCAGCAGTTGTGCCTCGGTCTCGCAGGCATCTTTCATGCTGGAGGCGTGTTCTTCGTCTGTTGCCGCCTCAAGGGTAGGAGTGGGTATCAGAGCAGAGTCGATCCAGTCGAAGGCTCCGTCCAGAGCGAGACGCGCCCACTGCGTGTAGTCGTCGGCGAGAAAATTCTCGAACTGTTCGCAGTAGTCGAGGCGCTGCATGGTGGCGTCCAGCCAGGTTTCGCCGCGTTCGAGCATCTGGTCGAGCACCTCGACATCATCGACGCCGTTGGCCTGCAAGCGCGCTAGCGACGCGAGCGCGATGGGCGAGGGACGCGCCTGCTGGATGCGCAACTCGTTTTCCACGATTTCTTCCTGCGTGGCCGCCAGGCGCTGGCGCAGTTCCACGATGCGCTGTTGCAACAGCCATTGGCGATACGCGGAATAGAATTGCTCGACCTCTTCGGGTTGCAATGAAGCGAAAATAGTGTGCAAATGGTTAAAAAAGATGGCATCTTCACTATGTAGCATGAGACCTGCCTTCGTCTTGCTCAGTCGCTGGGAAGTCTGATGGCGATTGCTTCCCCCACCGGTCGATCCAGCGCTGCACCAGCTTATTCGTTCGCACGCTGCCAGGATCGATCTCGCTCCCATTCTCGTGCTCAACGCCTGCAGGTTGTCCGGTGATCTTGCGCAGCCACCAGGGCAATTCAAGTTGCGGATCAGTCATTGTATGCTCATCAAAATAGACACTCATATCCTCATACTCTTGCCAGCCGGTGAGCATGGGGGACATCTCTTCGGGTGGCGATACCACATCCTGCCCATTGGAAGCATAAGAGGCCGGTTCGATGAATTCCTGGCTGGCCTGCTCTTCTGGCTCGCTAGACAGGTGAGCGAGGAAAATTGCAATAATGAGATTCGAGGAGAGGGAATGGGGCGATTGTACCTGTTGCGCTGCCTGTACCACCGGCGGAACTTTTGGCTCATATGCCAGTTGCTCTAAACAGACCAGATCAAGCTGGCCCTCGATCTGAGTCAACTCTTTTTCGAGTGCCTCGCGTGTCTTCCGCAAGCTCTGGTCAATTTCCTGGTAGCGCAGCCATTGCTGGTATTGACCCATGATACCTGTTCCTAACCTGCTTCCCATCGTTCATTGAATTGCCTTACAACACTACTTTTGAAGCAGTATAGCATCTACCAACCATAGAAACAAGCAAGCAAGGGCTATTAGCGTTATGCCAGGCCGTCACGTTCTTTCGCATTGATATGCGAAATGCGCAGCAGGATACCGATAATGATATAGTTGGCGATGATAGAACTACCGCCATAGCTGAGGAATGGCAGCGGCAAACCAGTCAACGGGAGGAATTTCATATTGCCGGCGATGATGACGAGGGCCTGGATAGCGAAGATGGATGTCAGGCCGGCAGCTAGAAGTTGATTGAATCCATCGCTGGCCTCAATTGCTATACGATAGCCCCGGTAGAGAATCAGCAGGTACAGGCCGATGATGGCAAATAATCCGGCCAGCCCCAACTCCTCACCGATTTGCGTGAAGATCATGTCGGACTGCACCACCGGCACGAACTGTCCGGCGTGGCCCAGGCCGATGCCGGTGCCAATGATGCCGCCGCTGGAGAGCGCGATCAAGCCCTGCACAATCTGGAAAGCCTGCCCCTGAGCGAAGGTGACGGTGTTCTGCGTCCAGTTCTGCCAGTTGACCACATCGATCGTAACCGCTGCGAAGCGGCCCTGGATGTAGGGGAACAGCTTATAGCCGATGAAGCCCAGCACAAAGAAGAGCAGCAGGCCGACGAAGACGTAGGACAACTTACCGCTTCCCAGGTAGAGCATTGCCATGAAGATGCCATAGATCAAAAGCGCCAGCCCCAGTTCGCGTATGCCAAGGAAGAGCGCCAGCGAGATGGCGAGCATGAGCGCCAGCGGCCCAAGCTGGCGCAACGGCGGCAGGCGTAGCGGGCCGACCTGGCCGAACAACGGCAGGCGAAATGGACCAAGCAAGAAATTACTCTCGGCGATTACATCGATATTTTCGTTCAGGTACGCTGCGAAAAAGATGACGATGAAGATCTTCAGTAGTTCGGACGGCTGGAGATTGAGCGGGCCGAAGTTCAACTGGTCGTGTGTAGGGCTATTGAAGTTCTTCACCCTTAAGGCGTGGACAAGCGTCAGAGCCACCAGGATAATACCGAGCGCAGCCCAGGTATATTTGTAGCGCCGCAGCCAGCCCATATTGCGCAGCCCAAAGAACGTGACGATGCAGGTCACCAGACCCACGATCACCCAGATCAACTGGCGCGTGCCGAGAAGTGGGTCATTCACATTCGGCACGCTTTGCAGGCGCGTCGCCATCAGCACGCCGATACCGCTCATCAACCCCACCAGGGGCAGCAGCACCTGGTCAGCTTTGGGATAGAAGGCGCTGAACAGGATATTGACCAGCACCAGGGCCACGATCAAGCCGATGATAGGGACAAGCGAACTGATGCCGGGGAGAATATCGAGTGTAAACGGCACCGACTGTTGATTGGCGTTGATCTGCGATTCATAGTAGCGCGATAAGGGCAATTGAATCATGCCAACCAGCAGGATCATAAACGGGATAATGAAGAGTCCCAGTTCTTTCCACCGGTAATGCTGTAAGAAGTTTTTCATCGCTCTTCCAATCTCTCGTGTCTCTCGTGCCTCTTGTGCTTATTGCGCCAATTTGAAGTAGATGAACCCGACCTGCAAAATGTCGCCGATGCGCGCGGGCAATGCATCGCGCGCGGGCTGCCGGTTCAGGTAGGTGCCGTTGGTGCTGCCCGCGTCCTGCACATACCAGGTGCCGTTGCGATACCACATGCGCGTGTGCTCGCCGGAGATGAAATTTTCAGCGATCTGGATGGTATTCGTCGGGCCGCGCCCGATAGTCGTCTGCGGCAGCAGCTCGAAGCGCGTGCCGGGGGCGATCTTGCTGGGGCCGCTATCGACCACGACCAGGTGCCCCAGAACGGCCTGGGCACTGGCCGCGCCTGCCTCGTTTACGGGAGCAACTTTCCGCAGGTCGCGCGTGATGGCAATCACGACCTGCATTAAAAAGAGGTAGAGCAAAACGATTAATAAGAGTCGTAAGATCAATAAAAAGACATCTAATGACATAAGCGATATACCGGGCCTCTCTCGTTGAAACCCGCCCCTTTATCTTCTCTCAAAGTAAAAGTCATAACTCCCGATGGTGAAGCGGTCGCCACTTTGCAGGATATGCTGGCGCAAGTTGGGGACAGCGTTCACCGTGATGCCATTGGTGCTGCCGAGGTCATAGATGGTAAATTGCCCATCGGCCTGATATTTTATTTGAGCGTGATAGCGCGAAACCCGTTTGTCTTCGACGATGATATCGTTGGTGAGCTGGCGGCCGATGTTGATGACGGGCTTTTCGATGCGATACATTTTCTGACCTTGCTGCGGCAGGCGGATCGTCAACCAGGCTTGTGGCATGACAGCCGGGATATAGGGTTGGGACGGCTGAGATGGCTGAGATGGCTGTTGCATACCGTTAAAGTTCGTCATGATCGAACTATTGCCTGGAAAGCCAGACTGCCCCACGGAGGACATTCCTTGTTGAGCAGCGCCGGTGATGCCGGGTAGCGCCTGCCCCGGCGGCAACTGGGCGCGCAACTGGGCCAGTTGCTCGGCGCTGAGCGCCTGCGTCGCCATAAAGCCGTTCTCGCCATCCGCGCTCAAATGCTGCCGGTCGATGTGCTGAGCCTCGATATGCACCTCGCCGACGCGCAGGGTGCTGCTAGGATGCAGGCGCAGGACGGGGTTGGAACGCAGGGTATAGTGGTGCAGTCGAGCAAGCTGCACGAGCTGATCTTCCCAGCCTTTTTTCAAGGTCTCCTCGACGGGCTGCATCTGCTGGTGATCTTTGAAGCTGAGATAGATGTCGTAGATTTCCGGGGCCAGGCGGCGTCCCTCGCCCTGGTTCATCGACATATCTTCCAGCGCGCGTTCGAGTTTGCGCCCCACCTGCGCCGGCTGCAAACGGGTCGGGAAAAGAAACGCAAAAGGGCCTTCCACCACGCGCTGCATGAAAGATTCAACCTTTGACAGTGGATTCTGGCGAGTTTTCACCCTTCGTCTCCCTTTTGCAAGATGCGCCGCGTCTCTTGCGTGTCGCTTGCGATTTGCGCCTTCAGCGCGTCTATGCCATTGAACTTCTGCTCACCGCGCAGTCGCTCGATAAATTTGATCGTAATGGTCTGCCCGTAAAGATCAAGATCGGCATCGAGCAGGTGTGCCTCAACCAGGCGTCGATGTCCATTGAAAGTTGGCCGCACCCCAACATTCACGGCGCTCTTCCACGTCTCCGCGAACACATCATAAGAAACGGGCGGCTGTTCTCTTCCGTCACTTTTCGCCTGTTGGCCCGCTTGCTCCAGCGACACCAGCGCGGCATATACGCCGTTGGCCGGCAGCAGCTTATGCGGCTCCGGTAGCAGGTTAGCGGTCGGGAAGCCGAGCAACCGACCGCGCTGGTCGCCTCGCACAACGACGCCGCTCACCACCACCGGGTGGCCCAATAGTTCGTTCGCCTCCGCAACGCGCCCCTCACTTACCAATGAACGAATGCGCGTGCTACTTATACGTTCGCGTTCAGCCTCTTCCAACTGGATTGGCCGTATCAGAATGTTGTATTGCTGTCCGTAGGCTTGCAGAAATGAAATATCGCCCATGCGATTATGCCCCATGCTGAAATTGTTGCCCACCACCATCGCACGTATCTGGAAACGCTCACGCAGCGCATCCAGAAATTCACCAGCGGTCAACGCCGCCACCTCCGGCGTAAAATGCACTACAATGTAGTCCATCACATGTCCATACTCTCGCGTCAGCGCCAGCTTTTCTTCCAGCGTCGTCAGGCATTCCAGTTGTATTCCCGGCCTAACCACCAGCAGTGTATGCGGAGAGAATGTTACCAGGGCCGGCACAGCGCCGACCTGTTGCGCAGTCGCGCGCAGTTCGGATAGCAGCCGTTGATGGCCGCGATGGATGCCATCAAAATTGCCAATCGTGATGGCAATGGGTTGAGCGTCCGCCAGTGTTGTTGTGTAGTCCATACCTGTCCGTGCGTGTCCTCAAAGTTCTCTGGCTCATAGTATCACAGCAGCGAGAATAAGTAAACTTGAGATAAAGAGAAGAGCGGGTGTTAGCAAACGCCGCCTTATGGGGTATCGTTCAGGAAGACTTTGCCGGGCTGCCATAGCTGCTGGCCTTCGTCCCACGCCGCGATAGCCAGGAAGCGCCCTTCCTCGTCATAAACACGAGCCAGCTCCTGCTCTTTTACATCTGCCGGATTCACTGGCGGCGAGTCAGCGCGAAAAGCATTTCCGTGTCGCACGCGCTGCGCCGTCTCCGCGTCGAGCGCCAGCACCCAAAAGCCTTCCAATGCCTGCTCAGGTGGGCGCAGGTAGTGCTGCACGTCGTTGCGCGCGGCAGCCTCCGCTAGTTGTTCGAGCGTGATGCTTTCGGACAGGACAAATGGGCCACTGCGCGTGCGCACCAGGGCGCGCAAGTGCGCTCCGTATCCTGCGCGCTCGCCGAGATCGTAGGCCAGCGAGCGGATATACGTCCCTTTGCTACACTCGACATCGAGCGCCAGCGCAGGCGGCAGCCATGCAACGATTTCCAGTCGAGTGATGGTGATAGGGCGCGCCGCCAGCGAGACGTCTTCGCCTGCCCTGGCGCGTTTGTAGGCGGGCTGTCCCTGAAGCTTGATGGCGGAGTAGCGCGGGGGAACCTGCATCTGCTCGCCGCGAAACGACGGGAGCAGCGCCTCGATCCGCTCGCGTGTCAGTCCACTCGCATCCATCTCGCGCACAACTACCCCATCTGCGTCGTAGGTATCGGTCACGATGCCGAAGACCAGCGTGGCGCGATAGGCTTTGCCGCTCTCGCTCAGGTATTCCGCGACGCGCGTGGCCTGCCCGACGCAGACCGGCAGCACGCCGCTCGCGCCCGGATCGAGCGTACCCGCATGGCCCACGCGGCGCTGGTTGAGCAGCTTGCGCACCTTCGCCACGACATCGTGGGAGGTCATGCCGGTAGGTTTATTGATGACAAGGATACCGTCCATTTGTAATTTCCTGAAACCATTCGTAGGGGCGACCCTCGCGGTCGCCCGCCCACGCTCGATCGCCACCAATGGTCGTCAATAACCGCCAATAGCTGTGAACTATTTCGTCTGGCGGCTTGCCATGCGAGGGCGGGCGACCGCGAGGGTCGCCTGGTGCCCAAGGGCGACCGCGAGGGTCGCCTGGTGCTCAAGGGCGACCGCGAGGGTCGCCCCTACATTTCTTTCTCTAACTCCGCCACGACGTAGGCGGCGGCTTGCTCGATGGGCATGTGGAACGTCGCGCCTGCCGCGCGGGGATGACCACCACCCAGGCCGTTGCTGAGACGCTGGCAGAGTGCGGCGGCGTTGTACGGCGCGGCGCAGCGCAGGCTCAGGCGCGTGATAGCGGGGTCGTCGTAGCTCTTGAAGAAGGCGGCAACCTGCACCCCTTCGATGTCGCGCAGCAGGCCGGACGTGTTCTCGTCCATTTCCGGCGTCGCGCCAGCCGCCGCCAGTGTTTCACCGGTCGCCATCGCCCAGATCAGGCGACCATCGCACAAGGTCTGCGCTCCGGCCAGGATCATGGACTGGAAACGTACCTGCGCGAGCGGTTTCGTGCGATAGATATGCTGCGCGATGGTCTCCGGGACGGCCCCGGCGCTCAGCAGCAGCGCGGCTGCCTCCAGGCAGCGCGGCGTGGTGTTGGTGAACTGGAATGAACTGGTATCGGTGACGATGCCGGTCAGCAAGCACAGCGCGGCGTCCCGGTCCAACGGGAGGTGCGCCTGCTGCTGGAACAACACGAGTAGCTCGGCAGTGGCGGCGCTGGTCGGGTCGATAATGTTGACCTGCCCGCAGCCCTCGCTGCTGATGTGATGATCGAGATTCAGCACGCGCGCGTGCTCGAAGAAGGCGCGATTCTCCTCGTAGAGCCGCCCGAAACGGCGAAACTCCCCGGCATCCAGGGCAATCACCAGGTCGAATTGCTCGCCGTCGAGGGTCTGCCGCAGCGCGGAGACGCCGGGCAGGAATGACAGGTTGCGCGGCGCAGGGTCTGCGCAGGCGGGGACGCAGGTCTTCCCTGCCAGGCGCAGGATATGCGCCAGCCCCAACGCCGAACCGATACAATCGCCGTCGGGATGCTCGTGCGCGACGAGTAAAATACGCTGCGCTGGCTCGATCAGAGCCAGCGCCTTACTTACTAACGATGGAGCAAGTTGTTCGTCCAGGCCCCGTGGGGCCTCACTCGTAGTTGACACTTTGGTCCTCCGTCCGCTCCTTTTCCACCTCGTGAATGAGTTCGAGAATGCGCGAACCTTCTTCAATCGAACGGTCGAGCTTGAACTCTATCTCCGGCGTATAGCGCAGATCGAGGCGGCTGGCGAGTTCGTGACGCAGAAAGCCCGTCGCGCGCTTCAAGGCTTTCATCGTGCTCACCTGCTCGTCCTTGCCACCCATGACGCTCATGAAGACCTTCGCGTGACGATAATCGCCGCTCACCTCGACATGCGTGATACTGACGAACCCCACACGCGGGTCTTTGACGCGCGTGCGCAGCAGATCGCTGAGTTCCACAGCGATCAGTTCGCCGAGCTTCTCCTGTCTATGCGGATTTGGCATTGGTTGTCTCGCTCTCTCCTACACGTTTCTACATGCACCCTGATGCGTCCTGATGCGTCCTGATGCGCCTACGCTCCGACCTTGACGCGCTCCTGCGAATAGGCTTCGATGATGTCCCCCACCTCGAAGTCGCTAAATTCTTCGAGGATGATACCGCATTCGTAGCCGCTCGTCACCTCGCGCACGTCATCTTTGCCTCGCCGCAGCGAAGCAATCTTGCCGTCCCACACCTTCTCCTTCTTGCGCAGGATGCGCGCCTGCGAGTTGCGCGTTATCTTGCCGTCAAGGATGCGACACCCGGCGATGACGGTGCTCTTGCCGACCTTGAAGGTCTGCTGGATCTCAGCGTGTCCATCGATCACCTCGCGGTAGGTTGGTTCCAACATACCGGTCAGCGCCGCCTCGATATCATCGATCAGCTTGTAGATGATATTGTAGTAGCGGATATCGACGCTTTCTTTCTGCGCGAGACGCTGCGCGGCCCCGTCGGCTTTGACATTGAAGCCGATGATGATCGCGCCTGAGGCTCCGGCCAGGTGAACGTCGGTCTCGCTGATATTGCCGATACCTTCGTGGATCAGGCGTACCTTCAGATTCTCGTCGCCGACTTTGGAGAGCGAATTCTTGATGGCCTCGGCTGATCCTTGCACGTCGCACTTGAGCACCAGGTTCAGTTCCTTAACGCTGCCTTCCTGCATCTGCGTATACAGGGTATCCAGGCTGACCTGGCCCAGCGGGCGGGAGTCGCTGCGGCGCTGCTCCGCGGTCTTCATGGCGCGCGCCCTGGCGGTGCGCTCGTCGGCCACTACCTCCAGGTGATCGCCGGCCTGCGGCACTTCGGGCAAGCCAAGCAAGCTGACAGGCGTGCTGGGCGGCGCTTTTTGGATGCGCTTACCGCGATCGTTGAACATGGCGCGCACCTTGCCGGCCATCGCGCCGACGAGCACGTTATCGCCCATCTTGAGCGTACCGTTCTGGATCAACACGGTCGCGGTCGGCCCTGAGCTTTTCTCCAGGCGAGCCTCTATGATTGTCCCGGTGGCTGGCAGGTTCGGGTTGGCGCGAATATCCTGGATTTCGGCGACCAGCAGGATCATTTCGAGCAGGTCATCGATGCCGGTACCCTTGCGCGCCGAAACAGGCACGCAGATCACATCGCCGCCATAGTCCTCCACCACCACGTCGATTTCGGCGAGCTGCTGCTTGACAAAATCGGGGTTGGCATCCAACTTATCCATTTTGTTGAGCGCGATGATGATCGGTACGTTGGCTGCTTTGGCGTGGTCGATGGCCTCGCGCGTCTGCGGCATTACGCCGTCATCGGCGGCGACGACAATGATGGCGATGTGCGTCACCTGAGCGCCGCGCGCGCGCATGGCGGTAAAGGCTTCGTGGCCGGGCGTATCCAGGAAGGTAATTTTCTTGCCCTGCACCTCCACCTGGTACGCGCCGATGTACTGCGTGATGCCGCCTACCTCACCAGCCGCCACCTTCGTCTTACGAATGGTATCAAGCAGCGAGGTTTTGCCGTGATCGACATGCCCCATGATCGTGACGACGGGGGGAATGACGACCATCTCCTCATCGACGTGGCTGCTCTCTTCCGCCACCGGGGCGGCCAGCGGGCCGGAGCGCATCTGCTGAATGGCAGGCGCAACGGCTGACTCGCTCTGCGATGGCTCGAATCCGAGGTCTTGCGCGACCAGGGCCGCCTTATCGTAGTCGATGACCTGGTTGATGTTGGCGAAAATGCTGTGCTTCTTAATCAAGTCGCTGATAACTTCGTTTGGGGTCGCGTGGAGCAGGCTGGCCAGGTCTTTCACCACGATTTGCGCGGGGATCGACACGGGGCCGGTCGGCTTTTCCTTGACGGCGCTGGCGCGTCGCTCCGACGGGCGCTGCGTAGGGGCGCCGGGACGCCCAGACGGACGCCCTCCTCCGGAATAACCTCGACCGGCGGGTCGAGGAGCCGGGCGCGCTCCAGAGGGTGCATGTTGCCCTTGTCCTTGCTGGCCAGGCTGCAGCGGGCGCGGGCGCAGCGGGGTGGCAGGCGCGCCGCCGCTGCGCTGCGCAGTCTGGGGCGCGCTGCCTGGACGCGGCGCATAGGCAGTGCGCTGTGTGGATGCGGGCGCAAGCTGCGACGAAGACGGAGCGCGCGACCCCGAGGTGGCCGGGCGCGCCGTCGTGGCAGCAGTGGCAGCCGGACGTGGCGATGCAGCAGCCGGGCGTGGCGCTGACGACTGTGGTGCCGGGGCAGCATTGGCCTGCGGTGTCGGAGCAGCATTGGCCTGCTCTACTGGGCGAGTGGGGCGGGGCGCTGCTGTTGTGTTATTCGAGGTCGCCTGTCGCGACGCTGGCGTTTGTGTCGCCGGGGCAGCGCTGGCCTGCTCTGCTGGCCGCGCTGCCCGTGCCGGGCGCGTGGCCGATGAGGTGTTCGACGCTGTCGTCGAAGCGCTGCGCCGGGGCGCGGCTGCTTTCGTGGTTGCGTCCTGACCGGTGGGCGCGGCGCTCTCCGCTTTGCGAGTTGTTACACGAGCGCGGGCCGGGGTAGATTTTCCCTGCTCGTTGGCATCTGGGGACTCAGGTATATTAGTCATGAAGAAGACCCCCTTCTATCTAATGATACGCCTTTCTCGCGTTTCCAGGCATTACGTCTCTGCAATGCCTGGAAACGCGAGGAGCGGCGGAAATCTCTCTTCACAGCCACATAAAAAGGACTGTCCCTTCCTCATGCAAAAAAAGGAAGGAGACAGACCCTCGTTGGTGCAGTGCCCGGCATAGAATATCGTCTGCGCTCTCCGGCGTAGGGGCTATGTGCTTAATTCATAGCTGTCGCTCCGCAAACTGTGCCAAAACTGCCCACCAGAACGGGGGCTGTGCCTCTATCAAGAGAAGAGATATGTTGACTCATAACAATTGTACTATGGTGATTTGCATCTCTGAAATGAACGAACACCTATCCTCAATGGATATTTGTTTTAGTATATCCTACTACGTGCCTCTTTGCAACAGGCATGGAAGCCTAATCTTTGGGCAGGGTGGCTACAAACGCATCCAATCCCGCCCGGTCCTCCTCGGAGATCGCCAGTTCAAATTCCTGCTCAAGCCGTTTCTTCTTAAGCGCGGTCTCCCAGCACACCAGCTTTGCGCATAGGTACGCGCCACGCCCGGACTTCTTGCCGGTGCTATCGACCACGACATGACCATCCGGGGTGCGCACCACGCGCAATAGCTCGCGCTTGGGCTTCGCTTCCTTGCAGGCTATACAGGTACGAATGGGAATATGTTTAGGCCGCTTTCCCTGCTGATTCGCCGCCTTTGCCATGCTTTTCTCTTTCGTTATCATCTAGCATTCATCCTCTGTCATCGTAGTCGTGCGAACCGCTATGCCTGCCGCCTCCGCGCTGGTTATTCGAGCGTCTCGGACCGCCGCGCTCGCCTCGCTCATTGCGATCATGCCGATTTGAAGAACGATCGCCGCGCTCGCGCCTGCCGTTGTAGGCCAGCGTCGCTTCCTGCGTCTCCTCAAGTGACTCCTCGAAGACTTCACCCTCAGCGGGTTTGATGACATCCACGCGCCAGCCGGTCAGTTTGGCGGCCAGCCGCGCATTCTGCCCATCCTTGCCGATCGCCAGCGAAAGCTGCTTCTCCTGCACCGTCACCAGCGCGGTATGATCGGACTCGCGCAACTGCACTTTAAGCGGTTTAACCGGGCTAAGCGCATTGGAAACGAAGGTGGCGGGATCGGGACTCCACTGGATAATATCGATTTTCTCGTCGTCCAACTCGTGTACGATATTATTGATGCGCGAACCGCGCACGCCCACGCACGAGCCGATGGGGTCCAGTCCCTCCTGGCGCGCCACGACCGCCACCTTCGAGCGGCTGCCCGGCTCGCGCGCGATGGCCTTGATCTCGACCGTTCCCTCGTAGATTTCGGGAACCTCCGATTCAAACAGGCGGCGCACGAGGTCGCGGTGGGTGCGCGACACCATAATCTGGAGCATACGGCCCTGCACGCGGCGCACATCGTAGACGTAGACGCGCAGGCGCTGGCCGACGCGATATCGCTCGGTGGGGACATCCTCGCCCGGCGGCATCACCCCTTCGACGCGCTCGGCTTTATCAAAATCGAGCAGCCAGCCGCGCACGGGGTCTTTCCGCGTCAGCACGCCGAGGCGAATCTCGCCCGTCCAATCCTTGAGCTGTTCGTAGAGGTATTCGTGCTCGGCCTCGCGGATGCGTTGCAGGATGACCTGCTTGGCGGTTTGCGCCGGAATCTTGGCGAAAATCTGAGAGGAATCGACATCCATGGTCTGCCCCAGCGCGGCGTGCGGCATCAAGCGCTGCGCCTCCGCGAGGGAGATTTCGTCGTTGGAGTCAGTTACCTGTGCCACGATCCGCTTAGCAGCCCACACATGCACTTCACCATTCCGGTCAACGTCTATACGAATATTCTCGCCGCCGCCATAGCTCTTACGATAGGCTGCCAGGAGCGCGTTGGCAACGGTCTCCATGACTACTTCGCGGGGCAAACCCTTTTCGGCAATTAATTGCGCGACGGCAGCCTGAAATTCGCTCCTCATATGCCTTGCTCCTCCGCTAGTCGCCTCTCGTGGACGGTAACATCATTTTTTCGAGTGCTATTCCGCAGCATCCTGCGGCGGTTTTCCTATATAGAAAAAGTTCCAGTCAAGCAGAAAAGTGGACGGGATGCCCACTTTTCTCAAAAGGTTTCCTTGATTCTGTGCCTATTATATCACAATCGTGATTGTGAAGCAATGTCAGCGTGAGTCATTAAGTCACGGTTCCACAACCGAACTGCTGACCCGCTTCAGCTAGCCTACGGATGCAAAGAACGCAGCACTTTCAACGCCTCCTGAGAGGTCTGCGCCACACTCAAATCCGCTATCAGGTTCTCCAGCTGAGACGTGTCTGTCACCTTGCTGATAAGCTGCTGAGCAGAAGTCAGAATGTCAGGGAAGCGCTTCTGAACAATTGCAAGTAATGCCCGCTGCTCGCCCTGACTCAAGCCCTCTTCGAGACCTTTCTGCATGATCTCCTGATAGACCCAGGATTCCTCCAAAACTTCATGATACATCGCAACATCCTTTCCAGCAGTGCTTGCTGCTCAGGCTGCCGCATTTTCAATCCGGCGATCAGCTTCGCCAGCGAGAGAAGTATATATTCTCCTGCCGCGTACAATTCCGTGACGACAGTTGTCAGCGCCTCTTGCTCTGTGCCACCAACCGTTAACGGCACCAGTGGCAACAGGCCAATCAGCCTACTTGTTACTAACTCTTCAGCTGGTATCTCCCACAGCTTAATCACCATAAAGTGAAAACGCCAGCATTCAATCTGGTCAAAGGCTGCTTTGACTAGCGGTGACTTTGGCGCATCTGCCACAGGTCTCAACAAGATCAGGCACGAAATAACCGGCTTGTGATACGTCAAAGTCGCCAGCAGATTGTACTCTAGCAAGCGATCTTCGATATCTTTGTCTTCTTTGCTTTGCGCCTCAATATGAAGCAGGCTTTCCTTCCCATTCCTCGTGATGCGCAAAAGTTCATCGGTGCGTCGGGTACGGTACTTGAGCTCGCCCGATACAGTATCCAGAAAGGTTGCCCCGTCAACGAGCCATGTCACAAAATCCTGAGGATGCTCACGAAAGAGCCGCTTGATCGAATCATCCCACTCGTCGGCCATACGCACTACGAATCCTTCCCTACCTTTATGTAGGAAGTGTACCATACATAAATATGGTTGTCGAGCGACGTGAGGCTGTTTATGTCAGCAGTCTCAGTGGTGATAGTATACGCTCGCTCAGCTTCATATACCAGGAGCGGTTGAGCCATGTTTCGAGCGTCAATTCGAAGGAGTTGCCGAGGTCGCGGTGGAACAACTCCTCCATCTGCCGCGCCAGCTTTTCGCTGTAGACCTCTACGTTAATCTCGTAGTTGCCGACCGAGCTGAGCCGGTCCAGGTTGGCAGTCCCTATGGTGGACCATTGCCCGTCGATTGTGCAGGTTTTGGCGTGAAGCATGGTGCGATAACCGAACACGCGCACGCCAGCCCTGAGCAGCTCGGTGAAGTTGCCGCGCGCCAGCCAGTCGGTAAGAACATGGTTGGAGGTCCAGGGGACGAGCACCTGCACATCAACGCCTCTGGCTGTCGCCGACATGAGTGCATCCTTCAACACGCCATCGGGCACGAAGTAGGCGTCCGTTAGCAGGATATGATGCTCCGCCCGGGTGATGGCCTCGATATACATGTCGCGTATGGGGAAGGTCAGGCGCAGCGCGTTCGTCTCACGCGCATTGATGAGTGGGTCGAAGCGACGCATATAGTGGCGGGTGATACGCTGCCTGGTTGGATGATGCAGATTCCAGAAATCGGTAAATGACTGCGCCAGGTCGGCTGCCGCACGACCCTCGATGCGCAGGTGCGTATCCCGCCACATAGTGGCATACACGCTGCCCAGGTTATAGCCGCCGATAAAGCCGGTGTAGCCATCGACGATGAGCAGCTTGCGATGATCCAGCGCGTAGCGGCGCGGATCGAACAGGTGTAGTGGCGAGCTAAAAGGGTAGTACGGCAGGACATGGATGTTCGGAGGAAACGCTTTGAAACTGGATGGCACTACGGTATTGGCAAACCGGTCGAAGATGACATACACATCGATACCTTGATTGGCTTTGCGCGCCAGGCGCTCCTTAAACTCCTGTCCGACGCTGTCGCTCTTCCAGATATACGTCTCCAGGTAGATGCTCTCCTGCGCATCATCGATGGTCTGAAGCATGGCATCGTACAGATCGCGCCCGTAGTCGAAGAGCTGCACAACGTTCTCCCCCACCTGTACGTGCTCTAGATGTTGATGGGGAAAGCCTCCCTGCGCCTGGTGCCGCTTGCGCTGTATCGACACAACCTGGAGAATGAACACGATGAATGCTTGCAACCCAAGCATAACGCCGGTAAACTGCAAGAAGAGACGCCGGAAGGAGATGCGCCGTCGCCACACTACGCGAAATGGATTCACCATAGTCTGAAATCACTTTTCCGCACGAACCACGTGCTCGTCATCGCATATAGATAGCTATAGCCCCTGCCAATGATCTGCTGCTATGTTATATTCACACACCTGCATTGTCAATGCAAGCCCTTTTTCCGTGACGAAATGTGCGTAATGTGCTAAGGTTAAACTGAGGGATATCCTTGTTCGTATCATTACCAATACAGGGATATCCCTTCAACGGAGTGACCCTCGCCAGAGACGCAGCCGTTGATCTACTACATGACGAGGAATGAACAATGCGTATACTTATCCTGGGTGGTGACGGCTATCTTGGCTGGCCGCAGTCGCTCTACCTGGCCGGCAAAGGGCATGACATCACCATCTTCGACAATCTGACGCGCAGGCACTTTGACCTCGCGCGCGGATTCGACAGCCTGGTCCCCATCCAGACACTGCATGAACGGGTCGCAGCCTGGAAAGAAATCAGCGGGCAAACCATCCAGTTCCGTATTGGAGACGTGACGGATTACGAGGCACTGGCAGAGGTCTTCCAGGACGTGCGACCCGACGCGGTCGTCCACTTTGCCGAACAGCGATCAGCCCCTTTTTCCATGATCGACCGCAAGCATGCCGTCTACACACAGACAAACAATGTCGTCGGAACGCTCAATGTGCTGTATGCTATCAAAGAATTCGCCCCCGATTGCCACCTGGTCAAGCTAGGCACAATGGGCGAATACGGAACGCCGAACATCGATATCGAAGAGGGCTTCATCGAAATTCACCACAAAGGCCGCTCGGATAAGCTGCCGTATCCGAAACAACCGGGATCGTTCTATCATCTTAGCAAGGTGCATGACAGCCACAACATCATGTTCTGCTGCAAAATCTGGGGGCTGCGCGCCACCGATCTGAACCAGGGTGTCGTCTATGGAGTGGAGACCGGGGAAACCGCGCTGGATAGCCGCCTGGCAACCCGTTTCGACTACGACCACATCTACGGAACCGCGCTGAATCGCTTCTGCGTGCAAGCCGCTGTGGGCTACCCCCTGAGCGTATACGGCAAAGGCGAGCAGACGCGCGGGTACATCAACGTGATGGATACCATACGGTGCATCGAACTGGCTATCACAGCTCCACCGGAGGTGGGTGAGTATCGCGTCTTCAACCAGTTCACCGAGCAGTTTTCGCTGCTGGAGCTGGCCGATATGGTCGTCAAGCAGAGCAGCTATCTGGGGATCGAGGCTCGCTTCAGGCATATCCCTAATCCGCGTGTCGAGTCGGAGCAGCACTACTACAACGCCTCGCACACACGCTTGATCGAACTCGGTCTCGAACCGCATTACCTGAATAGCTCGGTACTGGCATCGCTGATCGACCTGGCCGTCAAAAATCGCCAGCACATCGACAAAGGACTTATCACTCCCACGGT
Source organism: uncultured Chloroflexia bacterium (assembly GCA_963731975.1). Lineage (GTDB taxonomy): Bacteria > Chloroflexota > Ktedonobacteria > Ktedonobacterales > Ktedonobacteraceae > CAVSXS01. The sequence continues at coordinate 2,806,229 of CAVSXS010000001.1, forward strand.
GAACTGGCGCATGGCACGCAACGATGTTGCGCAGGCCGATTGATGCGCGTGCGGTCTGTGCGGCGGGCACATCGACGCGGAGCGCTCAGGAAAGAAGCTTGTCGATGATCGGGCCAATGGCGCGAACGGCTTGCATGTTCCAGGCTCTCTGAGCCTGAATGCTCTCCAGCTTTGCGGCAATCAGTTCGGGCGCATTCGCCAGTGTTGCCAGCAAGGCTCTCTGGGCAGCCGGGTCAGCGCGGACCCAGCCCAGGTTATGCTGCTCGATGAAGCGCAGGTTGGCTGTTTCCTGGCCTGGAATGAAGTCTGTGACCAGAAACGGCTTCTCCAGCATAAACGCCTCGGTTATGAAGCTCGCACCTGCCTTGCCCGCGATCACATCCGCCGCCGCCATATAAGGAGCGATCGCCTCGGTGAATGGAATGGGGCGCACCTGCTGCGAGGTCGCATATTGCGCTATCATATGCTCGTTCTGGCCAGTCGCCAGAACGATTTGCAGCGGTACGCCAGCCCCCAGCAGAAGCTCGATACGTCGATCAACGCTCGCCGGTCCCATAGCGCCTCGTTGCAGGAAGAGCGTCAGAAGCGACGGGTCCAGGCCAAGTGACGTGAGCAGTGCAACGCGTGTGTACGACGAAATATCGATGAACTGACCTCGAACCGGCCTGCCTGTCAGGAACAAGCGCGCCCCGTCGATACCGTGGCGGCACGCCTGCTCGAATATTTCGCGGGACGGCGCGAGATACGCATCGGCCCGCTTCTCCGTAAACCAGGTCAGGTGCAGTTGAGCGAGATCGGTCAGTTGGAAGACAAGCGGAACGCGCCGGGGACGACGCTCGTTGGCACGCGCCGTCGCATAGGAGAGATAGGCGTGGGTCACGATGATGAGCTGCGGCTGCACCCGTTCCAGGATAGCGTCCAGGCGTCGCCGGCTGAGTATCGCCACCACCCGGTGCAGCAGCAGCGCGATGAAGGCATTGTTGGACAGGGTATATTGCCAGCGTAAATACTGCACCACGTTGCTGCTGACAAACCCGTAGAAACGATCCGCGCGCTTGAACACTCCATCCTCGATCACCACGTTGTAGCGGTCTTCCAGCATTCCACGCAGTGACCGCGCGAGATTGACATGCCCGCCGCCGGTCTGCGTGGCGAGGATCAGGATGGTGGGCTTCTTTTGCATCACAGGTCGTTCAACTCGGGCAGAAGCAACTGCCCGCTATTGCCCTCATCAGTGCTCTCATGCAAACCATCCTGCGCCTGCTTAGCCGCCAGCGCTTCGGCCTCGGCGGCCCTGGCACGCCTGCGCTGGCGTATCCTGCGAGCCAGCACAACTGCCAGCGCCACAGCTACCAGTCCGGCCAGCACCAGCCCGGAAAACGCTCCGAAGATGCCCGCGACCTCTTCCCAGCTCTCCGCGAAGATGAAACCCAGACCCAGCGAGATCAGCGCGCTAAGTATCTGGCCGGAGATATCCCAGAAAAGGAAACTGCTGTACGGGAACTGTTCCAGCCCGGCCAGCAGGTTGATCGACCCGCCAAGCACTACGATCAGGAAGCGGGTGACGAAAATGGCCCACCCGGTTCTTTCCCTGAAATAGGCCCGGCCTCGCTCAATGGCCTCTGGCGTGATCCATTTGATGCGCTTCTGCCGCCCCAGCCAGCCCAGCAAGGGAATGCCGACACGACGCCCAATCCAATAGGTAAGATTATCGCCCAGTACAGCAGAGCTCAACGCGACCGGGAAGAGGATAAAAATGTTGAGGTCTCCCAGCGCCGCGAACGCACCCGCCGCGAAGAGGAGCAGCGAACCGGAGATTGGCGCACCCGCCGCCGCGACAAAGACCACCAGCCAGAGAGCCGGATACCCATACTGCTGAAGCGCGCTAAGAAAGAAAGCGTTCACGATGCCGTCCTTCCTGGCGCGAGCGAAAGTATCTTTCGCCCGGCGTGCAATGTTGGAGTCGGCGTCAGTAAACCGGGATGCGCCTTACGATAGCTCATGATGGCGTGCTGGAGGGCGTGTACCACCTGGTCAACGGTCTGTCGCTTGCGGCCGGCGATCTCGTACAGCGAGGCATGGCGGTACGTTTCCGTCGTTGCCACCTGTAGCGAATGGCACAGGTAGTCTTCCGGGACATCATAAATGTGGGAGATGACGTGAATCGTCATCCACGGATGAATGGCGCTTACATCGCCCGATTTGACGGCACTCACCTGCTGCTGGAAGTGTTGCACCGCCTGGTACGTGTTCTTAACGCTGAAGATGAATAGCCCCAGGATGCAAAGCAGCAAAAGACAGAGTAGCCCCAGGCTAATGCGATCACTTGTCTCTTTCAAGGTCTCGGATAACCCTCTCTTGCTGCTGTGATTACGCCCTCAACGGCGTGCGTCTACTGAAATGATATCATGTCCCGGCAACCAGGGCTACATGATAGCACGCTAGAACACCGGTCAAGTAATCACGTATGGGGCAGTCCTACCAAAAATCAGGGGCCAGGAAAATAAATGCAGTAAGAACTGGTGGCCCACTCCGCGTGGCAAGACAAGAGAGATAGTGATGTCAATTGATATCCTCCTGATGAGGGAAGCGCTCCATCGCCCGGTGCTTCGATTTCAAAAGGAAGTTCTTCATTGGTTGGTGTTTTCTTCGCTGTTTTTCGCTGAAATGAGCGAAGCCGTTCCGCCAGAATGCGTTCCAGCCCGAATGAGAAGGCAAATTCCGGGCTAGAGGTACTTTGATATTCCTGCCCGGCGGATGTTCCGACACGTGTCGCAACGGGGAACCGAGTTGGGTCAATGAGCTTGTCCAGAGCGGCGCGCGGGCGACCCACCATTCCTCGTCCGTCATCTCGGTGTCCTGTTGGGTACGATCACGGGTTACCTGAGCTCGGCAGACTCCCTCCACGTGGGTCAGAATGAGGGTGAGAACGGCGTCCATCTCCACGTCATTTAGCCCGAGCTTGTCGAGTGGGCGGAGCTCGGCTTCATATTTGATGGCGGCATGGGGGCCAAGGACTGAGCGGCCGGTGGCGATCTGCAACATCCAAGGGTGCCTGCGGTACAGGTTCGAGTTTTGGTTCGCGATGAACCGGAGCGCGCCACGCCAGCCCCCCGGCTGCTTCGATGGACTCTCGATGCTTTCATAGAGCTGCCCGTAGGCAGTATCGAACATGAGGTCGATGAGGTCGGTTTTGCCTGGGACATGGGTGTAGAGGGACATGGTACCCACGCCAAGTCGTTCAGCCACATTCCGCATTGAGAGCGCGTCCACGCCATCGGTGTCCGCGATGTCTATGGCGGCAGCTACGATGGCTTTCAGGGTAAGGCCAGAACGCCCCGCCTCGGTCTGAGAACCCCAGAGCAGAGCCAGACTCCGGGCCGGGTCGGGGTGTGGAAGGTTTTTGTGGTTCACTAGCATTTTCTCCAACTGGTGCTCAGTTATTGCTATTCTTGACATCATTCTACCACATGGAGTACACTGTACCGTACAGTGTACGAATAGCGTCATTGTTTGTTGCCCTGGAGAGGGCAGGTCATTGAGCGGAAAGAGAAGGAATGGTGCTTATGGAAAGCAGAGCATTCGCGATTGCTGCGCGCGGGGTGCGCAAGCAGTATGCGGGGGCCAAAGATGGGACTGGACTCAACGGTTTCGATCTTGAGGTGCAGTCTGGATCAGTGTGTGGGCTTCTCGGTCCGAACGGGGCGGGCAAGACCACGGCGGTGAAAATTCTGTCCACCCTGCTTGAACTCGACGATGGCCAGGCGAGCGTCGCCGGGTTCGACGTCATGACGCAGGCACGACAGGTTCGCGAGCATATCGGACTTGTTGGTCAATACGCTGCGCTTGATGAGATTTTGACTGGACGACAGAACCTCGTGATGTTCGGGCAGCTCAATCATCTCTCCAGCCGCCAGGCGCAGCTTCGTGCTGACGAATTACTGGAACAGTTCGCTTTGACGGATGCTGGCAAGACGCCGGCCAGCACATTTTCCGGTGGCATGCGCCGCCGCCTGGATCTCGCAGCAAGTCTGATCGTCTCACCCTCGGTGCTCTTTGTGGATGAACCGACCACCGGACTCGACCCTGCTGGTAGACGAGAGGTCTGGGTCGCCATTCGATCACTGGTCGCTACTGGCACCACGGTGTTGCTGACGACCCAGTATCTTGAGGAGGCCGATCAGCTTGCTCATCGCATTTCCATGCTCAAGGAGGGACGGGTCATTGCCGAGGGTACCCGAGATTCGCTTAAGTCCGCCCTGGGTGGGGATTGGCTCGACATCGTTTTACGCCCTGAGAGTCGAGACAGCCACCGTGGCGCAGATCGTGAAGCTTGTTGCCTGCGGTGACATCCGCATCGATACGCAGGCGAACAGGATCAGCGTTCCCGTCACGGATCGGATGAGAGCCTTAATCACTGTGACGACGGCACTCTCGGAGGCACGGATCGAACCGGAAGACCTCGCTCTGCGCCGACCAACCCTCGACGAAGTCTTCCTTCACCTCACCGGTCCCGCAGGGGCAGAAAACTTACTGGAGGTAGCATCGTGAACTCAACGCTTCATACATCTGGACGCGTCACCCAAACCAGCTCGCCCATCGCGCGGTTCGGTTGGGCCATAGCCGATGCCTGGACCATCACTCGCAGAGACCTCACGCACTGGCGGCTCCGACCCGGAGCGGTGATCGTGGGGTGGGTCTTCCCGCTCATGATCTTGCTGATGTTCGGACTGCTCTTTGGCGGCGCAATCCGCGTGCCAAACGGAGGGAACTACTTCGAGTTCCTGATGCCCGGCATGTTCGCCACGACCATGCTCTTTGGTCTCGAAACAACAATGATCGCCGTCACCACCGACGCCTCTAAGGGCGTCACCGACCGATTCCGGTCGCTGCCGATGAACGCATCAGCCGTCGTCCTGGGTCGCTGTATCGCTGATATGCTCAACTCAATCGTGGGGTTGGCTATCCTGATCGGCGCCGGACTGCTTCTGAGATGGCGTTGGCATGCGGGTTGCATGCCGCACTTGCCGCGGTCGGGCTGCTCCTGCTCCTGCGTTTTGCCCTACTCTGGGTCGGGATTTTCTTCGGGCTGCTCGCCAAAGGGCCTGAGTCGGTCACATCGGTGCAAATCCTGGTCTGGCCAATCAGTTTTCTCTCGAACGTCTTCGTGAACCCATCCACGATGCCGTCCTGGTTGGGGGCAATTGCCCAGTGGAATCCGCTCTCCGCCACCACCTCGGCCATCCGGCAACTCTTCATGAACCCCGGATGGCAAGCAGGTTCCTGGGTCTCCGAGCACGCGGTGCTGATGGCGCTTGTGTGGCCGATGCTGCTCGTCGCCATCTTCCTGCCGCTCTCAGTGCGCGCCTATCGTAGGCTCAACCGCTAGAGCGCCGGTCGAGAAATGGAACAGGGTGTAAATCCCAACATTCTGATGGTGGAAATCAGATAAATATCCTGTGGATGAGTTATCTCAACGCCGTAGAAAAGGGGAGTTCAGACCAGTATAAGTATGCAGGAGCCGCTCTCAGAATGTTGGGATTGACACGTAAGTGGCGGATTTCCAAGCAATAATGCTTGAGGTTAAAATCAGGCTCCTTTGCCAAAGCAAGGCTCGATTGTAGCTCAAACGCTCAAAAATTGGGTGTTTGAGAGAGCAATTCTCAAACACCACCTCAAATTTAAGCGAACGGTGAGTTACAGTTAGGGATAAATCTTCTCGCCTTTCGCCAGCATTTCCACAAACTTTTGTATTTTGGCCGCGCGCGTCTCGGCTTTTTTCGCAGTCTGGACTCTGAAGATGATGGCATAGCGGTTCACGCTATTTAAGGTGAGAAAAAAGTCGCGCGCCAGAGGATTGTTGTCCAACGCCTTCTGTAAATCGTCAGGCACGGTTGCGCTGCTCTGGCCAGCGTAGGCTGCATCCCAACGGCCATCCGCCCGCGCTAGAGCGTCGGTCAAGAAATGAAAAGGATGAGGTTGACAGAAGAAGCCAGGAATGGTTAGCTCAAGAAAAACACCCCCGAAAGGCAGGAAGAAGATGCAACCATCACCCTGGCAGCCCCCGGTAGCCCTTTCCGAGCAAGAAGAGCAGATCGTCAAAAGGATTCGCAAAGCCAAATTGTTTGTGTTTTTGCGGCAGCACCGGCATGAAGTGTTCGACGACGCGTTTCAGCACGAATTGGCAGGTCTGTATGGGGAAGCGGAGCGCGGACAGCCCCCGATCGCTCCGACGATGCTCGCGCTGGCACTGATCTTGCAAGCCTATATGGGCATCTCCGATGATGAAGTCATAGAGGCGACCGTGATGGATCGGCGCTGGCAGCTGGTGCTGAATTGTCTGGACACCGAGCAAGCGCCGTTCAGTAAAGGGACCCTGGTGGCTTTTCGTCAGCGGCTGATCCAGGCGCACATGGATCGACGGCTCATTGAACGAACCATCGAGGTGGCGACCCAAAGCCAGGCCTTTGGCTCACGGGCCTTACGTGCGGCTCTGGATAGCAGTCCCTTGTGGGGAGCAGGACGAGTCGAAGATACCTATAATTTGGTGGGACACGCGCTCAAAAAGGTCATGCGCGTGGTGGCCGATCAGCAGGGGCGGGAGCTGGTCGAAGTGGGGCAAGAGGCGGGAGCAGGGCTGGTGTGTGGGACGAGCCTGAAGGCGGCACTTGATCGGGATTGGGATCAGCCCGGGCAACGGGAAGAGGCGTTGAGCCTGGTCTTGACGGTGTTGCAAGCGGTGGAAACCTGGGTGCAGACCCTGCCAGAGGAGGAGGCGCACCTGGCTGAGCCGTCTCTGGACATTGCCCGGCAGGTCAAAGCGCAAGATGTCCAGGTCGACGAGGATGGGAACGCGAGCCTGATCAAAGGCGTCGCCAAAGATCGACGCATCAGTGTCGAAGACTCCCAGATGCGCCACGGGCGCAAAAGTCGCAGCGTGCGGGTGGATGGGTACAAGCGCCATGTGCTGCACGATCTGGATACGGGTCTGATCCGAGCTGTCGGGATCACGCCTGCCAATGTCCCGGAAGCCAGTGTCACCGAAGCGATCAGTGAAGATCTCAAGCAGCAAGACGTCGAGTTGAAGGAACTGCACATTGACCGAGCCTATTTGAGTAGCCAGTTAGTGCGTGAGCGCAGCGACGACCTGGAGGTGTATTGCAAAGCCTGGCCGGTTCGTCAAGGCCAGCAGTTTCACAAGCAGACGTTTACGCTGGACTGGGAACGGCAGATCATCCGATGCCCGGCTGAGCAAGACATGCCTTTTGTTCCCGGTGGCGGTGGTCCACTTCCCCAAAGAGACCTGTGCGGTGTGTCCCTTGAAGGCTCAATGCACCACCAGCGCCAACGGACGCAGTGTCAGCATCCATCCCGATGAAGCTCTGCTCGTCGAATTACGCCAGGGCCAGCAAACCCCGCACGGACGCAGCAAACTGCGCGAGCGGGTGGCGGTTGAGCATACCCTGGCCCATGTTGGTCGGTGGCAAGGACGACGTGCGCGCTATCGCGGCGTACGCAAGAACCTCTTCGATCTGCGCCGCTGCGCCGTCGTCCACAATTTGCATGTCATGGCCCGCTCCCAGCAGCTTTCTGCTGAGCTTCAGGATGCCGCTTGATTTCTTGACCGACGCTCTAGCATCTCCAGCATCTCCAGCACCTCCGGCTCAGCGTTCCGCCGCCGCGCGGCGAAAGACGAGCGGGCTGAAGTTCGTGCGATAATCGTAGGTGTCCACGCCCTCCTTGCGTTTGAGGAAGTTTACGATGAAGTACGTCAGGGGCGTAGCGACGATCTCATAGACGACTTTGAAGATCCACTGCGTCAGGATGGCCTGCGCCATAGACGAGGACGGGATGACGCCCAGGAAGGCGACGGTAATGAAGATGACAGTATCGAACCCCTCGCCGATCAGTGTCGAGCCGATGGTACGCGTCCAGAGCCAGCGCCCCCGCGTAGCAATTTTCAGCTTCGCCAGCACGAACGAGTTGGTGAACTCGCCCACCAGGTAGGCCGCGAACGAGGCCAGCAGCAGGCGCGGCGTCGAGCCGAGGATCGTGTTGTAGGCGGCCTGGTTCTGCCAGAAGGGGGCGGCAGGCGCGATGCCGCCGATGTAGATGGCGACGACGGCCAGCAGGTTGCAGGCGAACCCCAGCCAGATGACGCGCCGCGCGGCGGCATACCCGTAGACCTCGGTGAGGATGTCCCCGAAGAGATAGCTCAGCGGGAAGACGATGATGCCGGCAGGCACCAGGAAGCCGAGGAAGAGAATGAACTTCACAGCGATGATATTGGCGGTAATCAGGCAGGTGACGAAGATGGCAGCGATCACTACAAACCAGGACGAGACTTTCACGTGTGGATTCCCTTTCCTACCTGGCGGTTGCCGGCGCGTAAGCGATGGGGTCCTGCGCGCCCGCCTTCGCGAAGCCATGCAGCCGCAGCAGGCAGCTATCGCACGTGCCGCAGGCCAGTTCGCCGCCCTCGTAGCAACTCCACGTGAGCGCAAAGGGGACACCCAGTTCTAAGCCCTTGCGCACGATGTCGGCCTTGCTCATAGTAATGAGAGGCGCGTGCAGGTGAAAGCGGCGGCCATCCTGCGTGCTGGCCTTCGTCGCCAGGTTCGCCATGCGCTCGTAAGCTTCAAGGTATTCCGGGCGGCAATCGGGATAGCCGCTATAGTCGAGGGCATTGATGCCGAGAAAAAGATCGTTGGCGCCCGTCACCTCGGCATAGGCCAGCGCGAAGGAGAGGAAGATGGTATTTCTGGCCGGGACATAAGTGATGGGAATATCCGCCGCCATAGCATCCAGGCTGCGCGCGTGCGGCACGGGAATGTCGGCGGTGAGGGCGCTCCCCCCGAAAGCGCGCAGGTCGATGGTAATGGTCTGCTGCCGCGTCACGCCGTAGTGACGGGCGACGGCGGCGGCGGCCTCCACCTCGCGCTGGTGGCGCTGCCCATAGTCGAAGGACAGGGCGTGCAATTCAAATCCTTGCTCGTGGGCCAGGGCCAGGGTCGTCGTAGAATCCAACCCGCCCGATAGCAGGACGACGGCTTTCTGCTGCATAGCGGCTCCTTGTTTGTGTATTCGCGGCTCGTGAGTATGAGTTTGCCTACTAATCAATCAAGCTGACATGAAGAAGCCCCAACCCACGCAGGGCTGGGGCTGCGGCGATCCCGAGAGGGCTCGAACCTCCGGCCTACAGTTCCGCAAACTGTCGCTCTATCCACTGAGCTACGGGATCACTAAAACGACTTTATGAGTGTCATTATAGCAGCGCAGGCGCTCTGTGTCAAGCATTGCGCGAAGGCGAAAAACTTGTTGTAGCGGGTTGATATGTTCTACAATCAACTCGATAAGCACAATGCATTAACACCTGATCGATCGGTTGTTGTGCATGAGGGAGCTATGATATGTCTCGTAGTATATTTCAAGAGTTGAGTGTACGCGCCCGGCTTGAACCTGTCATCATCCGTAAGATGCGCTCACATCCGTTGCGGTTTTTGTCCAGGTACGATCTTACCTTTGATGAAAAGAGGCAGTTAATCTTACCAGGTTTTAGCTGGTTGCTCGCAGATTCACTCGCTGCTATGCCATTTCCATCATCTGATGATGCCTACATAGTGTTGCATCAACTGGGTTTGAAGGCCATACTCAACCTTACGGGGTATGTTGATGATGCTCCTGATCTTTCCTATTTCAATATATACCGCATACCAATTCCAAATCTCATGGCACCCACTCCTGAACAGATGCAGCAAGCCGTTTCCATTATCCAAGCCTCCTTGCAAAATAACATGTCCATCGTCGTTCATTGCGAAGCAGGCTTAGGACGAACAGGAACCGTTATCGCCGGATATTTAACCACGTATGGATATGGTCCACAAGAGGCTATTGAGTTTGTAAGGGGAATCCGTCCTGGTTCTATTGAAACAGAAGAACAGGAAGAAGCGGTTGCCAAGTTCTTTGAAAGAAGTATTCGGCACGAGCAAAGCGCGGATAGACAGGTGTAGTAATTCGTAACGCTATAATTCAAACTGTCAGGTTTGATCGTTCTTCCGAAGATAATACGAAAGATAGCGTTGTTCGTCCTCGGTGAGAGGTTTGTTACCCTTAAACCACATAAGCTTATACCATAAAACGTTCTCTAACCAGAAACGATAGATAAACTCTTCAAATGATGCTGAAAACTTTGCTAAGAAAGCTATCTTAGCGTGTAGTAGAGCAGGTATGTTGCTTCCCTGCTCCTGGCGTTTCAAACGCACCTCTGGAACAATCAGGCACTGCACATCACAAGAGGGACTGACAACACGCGTGTAATCGTGTTGGGATGCGGCGTCTGGATAATCTGGCCGGTATCGACGAGGAGATGGTCATTGTGGAAGGAGAGCGGGAAACGGTCCATGCTTCTAGGCGCAGGACCATCCAGGTACTCGCCATCACAGTGATAATGCGCTCCATGCGAAGGGCATTTGAAGCTCTTACACTCATCGCGGAAGGAGACAGTCGTCCCCAGATGCACACAGCGCTGAAAGAGTGCCAGCCAGTAAGAACCATCCGTATCGCGCACAAACAGTTCTTCTGCCAACTGTTTCTCAAGGGAATGGCCCGCCAAAAGATACGATGTCTCTTTGGCCAGGTGCATGACATATGTTTTGGCCAACGGATGATAAAACACACCGGCCTGATTTAATTTGAACAGATCAGGTGTGGCAGCCGGATAATCCGTTTTACTGCCTATGTCCAAGATATCCCCGATGTGTTGTGCCAGACCTGGGTACAGCAGGTGGAGCGCACTGGCGACACTGACAGTAGCAGACATGCCTACAACCGCAAGCGTTGATCTGCGCAAGAAACGACGGCGAGCTAAGCGCTGTCTGGCCATCTCAGTTGCTTCATCTCTGCCTTCATGCAGACCTTCATAGGGGAGAGGCGTCAGAACGAGTTTGTCGTCGTCATGATCAGAAGTCAGATGATCCATGGTTGCGATTTTCCTCTGCGTGAGAGAGCAAAGTAGATGGTTGGTTTCTTGAGATTATAGCAGTTTTCTCCGCTCAATGCACATTCAGGCCTCAAGCGTCGTCTAGCTGGCCGGTTCTGTCCGCGGTTTTAGTCCCCGCTTTACTCCTGAGCCGGACCACGACGAAAAGGGCGCAACGAATTGCGCCCCTACAGGATTTTTGCGCCACCGGCGCAGTTATGAGTTACGCCAGTCCCCCGATGACCTCCTGGGCGCGGTTGAGTGCTTCGCGGCGCACGTAGTAGTAGGCCCAGAGTCCCTTTTTGCGGCAGTCCACCAGCCCGGCATCGCGCAGGATGCGCAGGTGATGGCTGATGGTGGGCTGTTCGAGCGTGAAGCTCTCCACGATTTCGAAGACGCACACTTCGCCCTCGTAGCGACTCAGCAGGCTTAAAATACGCAGGCGCGTCGGGTCGGCCAGCGCCTTGAGCAGGCGAGCCTGGCCTACCGCCTCGTCCTCCGTGAGCGTCGGCGCGAATTTCGGCGCGATGCCGATTGCTGGATGCGCGGCAGGTGACTGCCGGTTCAGCACTCCAAGCGAGGTAACAGGATTGGCGGACGCGAGTGCGGTCGATCAATTCGCGCCTGCCGGGTTCATTGATGCCATTGACTTCTCCTTCCACCGTCCCAACCGGTCATTTGTCTCAGTATCCGTTGTGATAGGTTCTGGGGGAGACCTTACTATCAGTATACTAGAGTATCCAAATGTAAGAGGTAAGAACAACACATGGTGATATCCAGCCTGGGCAGGCTGGATATCACCATGTGTGTCACGTTGCTATTAGCGTTTCTCTTCTTCCCTGAGACGCAAATGCAGTTCTGCGAGCTGCTTCTCGTCAACGGGCGAGGGGGCGTTCATCAGCAGGTCTTGCGCGTTCTGATTTTTGGGGAAGGCGATCACCTCGCGGATATTGTCCTCGTCGGCGAAGAGCATGACGAGACGATCGATGCCCAGGGCGATGCCCCCGTGAGGGGGCGCGCCGTATTCGAAGGCTTCCAGCATGTGACCGAACTGCTCCTGAATCTGCTCGTCGTCCAGGTTCATCAGCGTAAAGACCTTGTGCTGCAACTCGGCCACGTTGATACGCACGCTGCCGCCGCCCACCTCGTAGCCGTTGCAGATGATGTCGTACTGTTTGGCGCGAATGTGCAGCGGGTCGCTGTCGAGCCGTTCGATGTGCGACTCGTCCATGCCGGAGAAGGGGTTATGTTCCGCGTCGTAACGCTGGCCTTCTTCGTCATAGTGCAGCAGCGGGAAATCGACCACCCAGCACAGCGCCATCTCGCCGGGATCGATCAGCTTGAGCCGCTCGGCCAGCTTGACGCGCAGGCGGAACAACACATCGTTGCACACCTTCGCGCTATCCGCCACGAACAGCAGCAGGTCGCCGCGCTCGCCCTCCAGCCGCTCGATGATGGCCTGCACCTCGCCCTCCGACATGAACTTCGTGAGAGGCGATTTGACCTCGCCAGCAGGGCCGATGGCCAGCGAAACCAGTCCTTTCGCGCCGAGCATCCTGGCGAACTCGGCCAGCTCCTCGACCTCCTTGCGGCTGTAGCCACCGGCGCCCGGCACGCGCATGCCCTTGACCATGCCGCCAGCCGCCAGCGCGCCCTGGAAGACGACGAAGGTGCCTGCCGAGGCCAGATCGGAGATATCGACCAGGGGCAGGTCGAAGCGCAGGTCGGGGTGGTCCGTGCCGTAGCGATCCATGACATGCTGGTAGCTCAGGCGCGGGAACGGTTGTTGTTTGATGCGCTTGCCGGTTGTCTTGCCGACCAGGTAGATCAACAGGCTCTCGATCAGCGACATCACATCGTCCTCAGAGACGAAGGACATTTCCAGGTCGAGCTGCGTGAACTCTGGCTGGCGGTCAGACCGCTGGTCTTCGTCGCGGAAACAGCGCGCAATCTGGAAGTAGCGATCCAGGCCGCCGACCATCAGAAGCTGCTTGAGCTGCTGGGGTGACTGAGGCAAGGCGTAGAACTGGCCGGGATAAATGCGGCTGGGGACGAGGTAGTCACGCGCGCCCTCCGGCGTGCTTTTCATCAGGATGGGTGTCTCGATCTCCAGGAAGCCGCGCTCGTCCAGGTAATCGCGGATAGCTTTCACCACGCGGTGGCGCAGGATGATGTTGTCGCGCATAGTTGGGCGGCGCAGGTCAAGATAGCGGTACTTGAGCCGCAGCGACTCGTCAACCGTGATGGCATCGCTGATGGGGAAGGGCGTCGTGCGCGAGGGATTGAGCAACTGGATATCCCCGGCGGCCACCTCGATTGCCCCGGTGCTCAAATTGGGATTTTCCGTCCCCGCCAGGCGCGGAACAACCGTCCCCGTCACCTGTACAACATACTCCGAACGAACTTCCGACGCGGCGCGGTGCGCCTCAGGGGAACGCTCCGGGTCGCAAATCACCTGCGTCATGCCATAGCGGTCGCGGATATCCAGGAAGACCAGCCCGCCGTGGTCGCGGCGGCGGTTCACCCACCCGGCAAGCGTCACCGTCTGTCCGATGTGCTGCGTATGTAACTCGCCACAAGTATGCGTGCGAAAATGTACTGCGAAACCCACGCTTCAACTCCTCATTAATCTCAGTTTGAGTAGCAACCTACATGCAAAAATCAGTCCTATCTTCAGAAGGACATGCGTATCATACCATGATTGAAAAGAGTGTCACTTCCGCCAGTTAATTTGCGCAGTCGCTTTGCTGGTTGGTGCTGGCGGCAACCAGGTTGACCTGCGATGTGGCGTTTTGTTGCACCAGGAGATTCAACGCGGTGCCTTGAGGTACGACCGAAATGCCTTTGAGCGAATTGGTCGCCTGCGCGGAGACGTACCGCGTGAAGAGATACTGCTGCACCAGTTGCATCGTAGTAGCACTGGTCGCTCCTGTCTGCGCGGGTGTCAGGTCGAGAACGCGGTGGTTCAGCGTATCGCCAATGTACAGGTGTGTAACGTTATTAACCACGCCAACCGAGAGAATGGGCGCGTTCGAGAGCATCAACGACGATTTACCGTTCTGCTCTACCGGAGCCACCGTCGGCACGCTCATTGTTTGCGAGAAGCTTCCCTGACTGATCGCCAGCGGTGACTGGATAGGCGCTGTAATCAACACACCGGCGGGCGCGGTCGTTTGGGCGGCCTGCCCGGTGAACACACCGGCTAATGGAAAGCTCTCTATCAAACCATTGGCGAAACCGATGAAGAACTGATCGGCGAAGGTCGCCACGCTGCTGATCGATTGCGAAATCGAAAGTGGAAAGGGCTTGGAAGCGACCAGGTGATTATTCTTGTCGGGCGCGTAGAAAACGATGCGCGCCTGGTTCTGGTCGCTCAGCACGACATAGGCATGATTACCCCAGGCTGTGACCATCGACGGGACATATCCTCCGGCCATCAATTGCTGGTCAATGGCGATGTTTTGCGGGGACGAAAGCTTGCCTGTCGCATCAAGGGTAAACATATTCAGCGAATAGCCATTGGGGACGCTATTGGGGCCAAGCGCCTGCTCCAGCGCGAAAAGCTGCGTGCCGCCGCTGGCAATCGCCAGGAATTTATCGGCGGTTGGCTCCGGGAGGCTTTTCGTCAGGCTATACTGGCTGGTGGTCTGGCCGGAGAGCTGGTAGAGCGCCCCGTCAGCGCCAAGCGAAAACAGGACGGCGCCTTTGGCATATTGAACCGAAGCGAGGCCGGATGCCTGCGTCGTGGAACTCGGCGCATTGACGGGCGTGGCCGTCGTATTGGTGCAGGGCAGCATAAATATCTTCGCCGAGTTGTTGTATGTGCCGATGGCGAACTTGACCTGGGAGACCATCTGGTTTTGCAGGCCGGCAAACTGGCTCGCCTGGCTAGAATCAAGCTGGTTATTCTTCTGGAGATCGCGCATCATGCTCTGAGCGGTAGCGAGGTCTTTCAAAGCCTGGGATGGATTGGGTGGATGGGCGCTGACCTCGCCCTGCGCTCGCGTGATAAGAGCGTTAGCGCTGGTCAAAGACTGCGCAATCGCCCGGCTTTGGTTGAGGTGCAAGACATAAAAGACGCCGCCGCCAACCAGGGCAACAATCAGCAGGAAGACCAGCAGCAAGGTGGGGAAAAAGAGCCTGCTCCGGCGCGCGACCTGCAGCGCGGGCTGCGGAGCCGTAATGTCATCGGGTGAGGCAAGCGGGCCGCTGCTCAGATGTAGAGGGCCGCTCATGATATGTCCATCAGCCGTATTATAGGTGTAGGATGATGATAGGCCAGAAAGCATAGCGAAGGCGGCGGTTTCTTCTTCGCTAACCTCGCGCCCACCAACACGCACGGGATTGCGCACGCCGGGCGGCTCTACGCCGACTTCCTGCACGCGCACCACGATGGCGGTAATGTTATCCGGGCCACCGTTTTCGTTGGCGCGCTCCACCAGGTGATAGACGCTTTCCTGCGGAATGGATACCTCCACGATCCGCATTAATTCCTCGTCGCTAATCAGGCCGGACAAGCCATCCGTGCAGAGTACCAGGGTATCACCCTCCTGGAGCTGCTCGCGGAATACATCGACTTCGACATCTTGCTGAGTACCCAGGCAGCGCGTGATCACATTGCGCTGGGCATGGATACGCGCTTGATCCTCAGTCAAAAGACCGGCCCGCACCTGTTCGGCCACCCATGAATGATCCTGCGTGATTTGCCGGGCCTGGCCCTGGCGGATCAGGTAGGCGCGACTATCGCCGACATTCGAGATGTAGGCCATATTTCCGCGCAGAACCGCCGCTACGCAGGTCGTACCCATACCGCTGCGCAGCATATTCTCAGCCGCGCGCTGGTGGATGGCCGAGTTGGCGCGCTTGATCGCCTGCAGCAACGGGCCTGCCACGTCCTCGTTGTCATCCATGTAGTAGACATTGCTGACGGTATCAACCGCAATCTCGCTTGCTACCTCTCCGGCAGCGTGCCCGCCCATCCCATCGGCTACGATGAATAACGCGCCTTTTACCGCCATCACCTGCAGGTCTTTCGGGATGACATACGCCATATTGTCTTCGTTGTGCTCGCGCTTCCGGCCAACGTCGGTCAGTTGCGCAACATCAAGGCGCAGTTGATTCGCCAACGTACTTTCTCCCAAGTGTCAAGAGGCTACCCCTCATGGGGACAACAATCCCAACTCCATTGCGCCCTTCCGGGCTGTAGGCTATAATACTCTAACGCAAAGAAAAACGCAACGGCTCCGCAATTTGGGTGAAGATTCCTGAACGCACACTCACGCACACTTTCAGCCTCGCCCGCGCGAATCTTCAATAGGGTTAGCACGAGTATACCTGTTCACGCTCCATCGTGCAAGAGAGACCACGACAGTACTAGCACAAATGGGGAGAGGGATGACCTGCGTCCCCGGCTGTTACCTGGGTTTATTCAGGGACGTTATAAGCCATGAGGACTATACTTATGAAAAACACGAAAAGAAGCTCATGCATATCGCCATAAATGCTCAACTCGTCTCGTTCAGCGACAATTATCGCAACGGTGGCATCAGCCGCTATATTCGCTACCTGCTCAACGAACTGGCACGGCAGCAGGGGCACCATACCTATACGATCTTTGTGAACGGGCAAGAGGTGGCCGACCGCCTGTTACAGGAGCAGCCGGTAGCGGGGCATTTGACGTATGTGCCGGTAGCGTGGTCGGAGTCCAGGCCGCTCGCGCGTGTAGCATGGGAACAACTGCGTCTTCCCTCGCTTCTTAAGGAGCGGCACGTCGATGTGTTCCACTCACCCGCTAACGTGCTGCCTGAGATGCTGCCGCGCAACTGCGCCGGGGTCGTGACATTGCACGACCTGGCCTTCTTACGTTACCCGCGCGTGCTGACACGGGCAAAGCGCCTGTACCATCGCGTGTTTACCATGCGCAGCCTGCATCGCGCGACTAGGATCATCGCTAACTCGGAAAGCACGAAGCGAGATGCAATCAGCCTGGCAGGAATTGCGCCTGAACGCATTCAAACGGTGTATCCATGCATCGATGCGCGATTTTCGCACGTTATTACAAATGAGGCGATCTCAACGTTTCGGCAGAACAACGGCTTGCAAGATGGCTACATTCTCTACCTGGGGACGTTAGAGCCGCGCAAGAATATTCCAACCCTGTTGGATGCCTATGCGCGCTTGCGCTCGCAGCATGGCCGCCAGGAAAAACTGGTACTGGCCGGCAGCAAAGGTTGGCTGTACGATGAGGTTTTTCAGCGAGTGCAGACGCTGGGGCTGGCGTCCGAGGTGATCTTTCCCGGATTTGTTTCCGACGAAGATCAACTCCTGTGGTATCACGCCGCGTCCGCGTTTGCCTATCCATCCCTATATGAAGGCTTCGGCTTTCCCGTTACTGAGGCGCTGGCTTGCGGAATCCCCGTCGTCACGTCGAATCTATCGAGTCTGCCGGAGGCAGGAGCAGACCTCGCGCTCACTGTCGCGCCCGGTGACGCTGAGGAGATGACCAGCGCGCTCGCACGCGCCCTGACCGACGAGGAACTGCGCCTGCGATGTCGTAGCGGCGCATCTACGGTCGCGGCGCGATTTTCGGCGAAAACCATGGTTGAACACACGATAGATGTGTATGAACAAGCCGCGCACCTGCTAGAAAAGCGTTCTCAAGGCGTCTTGCTTGCGCGTTGATATATAGAGGTAGTGTTTGTGAAGAGTAATCCATTTCAAACGAGCAGCATTGGAGTTCAAACGACCTTGCCGAATCCAGAAGCGACCGAAACTCCCGATACCACCGGAAGCGGTAGCACCGGCCAGACCAGCCAGTTGACTCAGGCGCTTAGCCAGCGGCGATCATATCGCCGCCAGTGGCATATTTTAGAGCGCATCGCCATGGTCATCCTGGATGCCGCGCTGATTTACGTGGCGTTTTTGCTTGCCTATAATCTTCGCTACACCATCTTTCTGAATAGCCCCGCGCTGGCGTCCTTACGTGACCACCTGTTAGGCGAGAGTACTCTGCGCATCCAGCGAGATCAATATACCGCACTGAGCGCCTTCACTCCTCTGATCGTTGAAATCGTCGCCAGCCTCGTCTTTATTTTCTGGGTTCGCGGCCTCTATCGCATCAGACTCACGGGTAGCTGGTTCCGGCAGGCATGGACGATTGTCAGTTCCACAACGCTCGGCGCTTCTTTTCTGATTGCATACTACTTCGTATTTCAGCCAGTCTCCAATTCGCGCTTGCTCGTGCCGTTTGTCTGGGCAATGACTATTCTCGTACTCTGCATATGCAGGCTGCTCATCTCCCTGGTGCGGGGAGTACTTTATCGCCTCGGATTGGGCGAAACGCGCCTGCTGGTAGTCGGTTCAGGTCGGCTTGGGAAGCTGATGATGCAGCATATCGCCGCTAATCCTAACCTCGGCTACTCAATCGTGGGGTTCCTGCATGACCTGAATGAGCCGCCCGGCGACTTTGGCCGCTTCAAAATGCTCGGCACGCTCGAAGACCTGGGTATGGTCATTCGCTCCATGCAGATCGACGAGGTCATCATTGCCCTTCCCGCCAATCTTCACCAGCAAAGCATCCGCACAGTGCGCCTGTGCGAGCGCCTGGGCGCTTCCTTCAAGCTGGTGCCTGACCTGTATGAATTGAGCCTGTCACGTATCGATATGGAAGCGGTCGAAGGCATTCCCCTGATTGGCATCAAGCAGGTTTCGATCAATTCTGTGCAAAGCACCGTCACGCGCATCGTAGACGTGATCATATCGATAAGCGTGCTGGTGCTTGGCCTGCCGTTCTGGCTCTGCATCGCGCTGGCAATCCGCCTGACATCGACGGGTGAGGTAATCTTACGGCAAACGCGCATCGGCGAGAATGGAAAGCCCTTCAAGGTCTTTAAATTCCGCACGATGTACAAGAATGCGCACGAGGCGCTGCCAGATTTGATGGCATACAACGAGGCTCAGGGGCCGCTGTTCAAAATGAAGGATGATCCACGCATCACCCAGGTCGGGAAATTGCTGCGCCATACCAGCCTCGACGAAATTCCTCAATTCCTGAATATTCTCAGAGGAGAGATGAGCCTGGTCGGGCCGCGTCCGCCCCTGCCGCACGAGGTTGATGAGTACGAAGAGTGGCAAAAAGGCCGTCTGGCGATGAAACCCGGGTTAACCGGCCTATGGCAGGTACGCGGTCGCAGTGATATCAGCTTCGACGAGGGGGTCTTGATGGACCTGTACTACATCGAAAACTGGTCGCTGCGCCTGTATTTCCAGATTCTGCTGCGCACCATCCCGGCGGTACTCTTCAGACGAGGAGCGTATTGATGAAAGTAGCCCTGGTACACGATTATCTCAACCAGATGGGCGGTGCGGAGCGCGTCGTGCTGGCACTGCACGAGTTATTTCCCGACGCACCTCTCTATACCTCTATCTACGATGGTGGCCGCGTGGACGAGGCTTTTCGCCATATCGATATTCGCACATCTTTTATGCAGAAGCTGCCCCTAGTGAAGAAGCACCACCAGCCCTTCCTGCCGCTCTATCCTTTCGCTATGGAGCGACTGGACCTGCGCGGGTTCGACCTGGTCCTGAGCAGTTCCAGCGCCTTCGGCAAGGGCGTCATCACCAGGCCCGGCACCATGCATATCTGCTATTGTCATACTCCCATGCGCTGGTGCTGGAACTACGATGAATATGTCGAGCGCGAGCAGCTCGGTAAGCTCCCACGCGCTGTGCTGCCATTCTTGATAACCGGGCTGCGCGTGTGGGATCAGACCTCGGCCATGCGTGTCGATCACTTTATTGCCAACTCGCCCGTCGTCGCCGAACGCATCGCCAAATTTTACCGGCGCGATGCCGTTGTCATTCCGCCACCTGTCGAGGCCAGCCGTTTCCTGTTCGATCCCGCTATCGAGCCAGAGGACTACTACCTGATCGTGAGCCGTTTCATGCCGTACAAGCGTATCGACCTGGCAATCGAGGCGTGCAACCGGCTCCAACTGCCGCTGGTCATCATCGGCGGCGGGCGCGACGAAGCGCGGCTGCGTAAAATGGCCGGGCCGACCATTCGCTTCCTGGGACGACTATCTGACACCGAAGTGCTGCACTACTACGCTCGTTGTCGCGCGCTCATTTTGCCGGGCGAAGAGGATTTCGGCATCACTCCGCTGGAGGCGCAGGCATCGGGCCGGCCCGTGATCGCCTATGGCGCGGGAGGCGCGCTCGCCTCGGTCATCGATGGCGTCACAGGCCGCTTCTTCGCGGAACAAACGGCAGACAGCCTGGCCGCGACACTTGCCACCTTCGACGAACGCGCCTTCGACGCCCACGCTATTCGCAATCACGCGCTTGAATTCGACAAACCACGCTTCCACCGGCGTATGCTCCAGTTCATTGAAGCAAAGATGAACGCGTGCAAGCCGCAGGAGTTGCGCACACCCACGAATGAATTAGTGCGATAAATCATACTGAAAGGGTTCATATACTGTGGAACTTCGGACGTACTGGACAATCATCTGGCGGCGTATCTGGGTGGTGGTACTGGTGGTTGGTGTAGTGTCCCTTTATGTCGGCTACTCTTACTATCATTTGAGACACACGCAAGGCGCGTTGAAAAGTTACAGCTCGGACGTCACGGTGCAGATCGAACTGCTGCCGTCCGCTATGGTCAATTCGAGCAACGCGGATAATGTGACCGTCGCCGAGTCGCTCGCCGATGCCTTCGCTACCGGGCCGATCCTGCAATCTCACGAATTCGACCAGGATGTCGTCAATCAAATCAGCCAGGATACGAGCGCGATTACGCAGCGCTATGGCGCAAACCCCGACCTGGGTGGCTGGCAGAATAATCCAGGTGGCATTGGAGGCGCGTTGAGCGCATCGCGCGTGCATAGCCTGGTGACGATTAGCGTGAACTGGGCCACACCTGACGGAGCCTGGGCCATCGCTCAAGCCGTCAGCGAAGTATCGACCACACAGCTAGGAAATTTCCTGAATATCAGCGTCTCCAGCGCGGGAACACCGACCGCCTCAACCAGTACAAGCGGCATCTCGCAGCCCAATGTCACCGCGCGCGTCATCAGCGCTGCTACCGATCCTGCCACGATTGCCGGTTCATCCAGCAGCAAGGTGACACTCTACCTTGCGCTGCTTGTTGTTGCCCTGGCATTGGGCCTGGCGCTGGCCTTCTTGCTCGAATACCTTGATGAGCGCATTCGCAGCCGGGAACAGGCAGAGAGCCTGCTCGGTCTGCCTATCCTGGGAGAGGTGCCGCGCGCACCTGCGCCGGGTCGCAAGTAGCCCCCACTCCTATCACTTTTGTACGGTTTTCTTGACAGGAGTAGCTATCCAGTCTATAGTACGTAGGGCATCGCCGGTACGAGTTGGATGATTTAATCCACTTTGTGTAGGCGCGATGGTACGTTGCAAAAAGGAGCAATGACGTGGGTAACAGCTCACAAGAGCAGCACACGCTGCTCACAGATTACGATATACATTCCGCCTATGCCGAGGCTCTTTATACAGTTTTCGCCAACATCCGCTTTCAGTGGCAGAACGAAAGCGCGAAGGCACACGCGCTGCACGTCACCACACCAGCAGCTTATGGTGACTATCCTGCCATCGCTGCAAACCTGGCAATCGTGTCAGCGCAAAGTGGCCTTCAGACTATCCTGGTTGACGCTGATCTGCGCAATCCCAGCCTGCAACAGCGATTCGGTTTGGAGCAGGCAACCGGCCTCAGCGATCTGCTGAACGATGCATCGCTCACACCGGAGAAGATAGAAAGTAGCCTGCAACAAACGTTCGTTCCCAATCTGAAAGTGCTCGCAGCCGGTACCGTTACCGCACGCGAGCAGGCGTTGTTGCTCTCGCCCCGGTTCGAAGAGGTGGTGCGTGTCCTGCGCGAGCAGACAAACACAGCAGAAAAGAGCGGTAGCGTCGTTCTTTTTCATAGTCCCCCGGTATTGGCCGGAGTAGACGCCGCACTCATCGGTACGCAGGCTGAGCAAACTATCCTGGCGATTATCGCCAATCGTACTACGCGCGCCCAGGCCAGGCTGGCCCAGGAGCGGCTAGAACAAGCGCACGCACGCATAGCGGGATTCGTTTTAGTCAATGCGTAGTGAAGGTATTCGTCGTAGATGGTTGTGATGCGCTGAATTGAGGTTGGAAACCTTGATTCTTTCAGCAGGAGGCTAGTTTATGCAAGGACGAAAAGATCCCTGGGACAAGGCATCCAATATTCCTCGTTCTTCATTGAACGGGAATAGTACAGGCAAACAACGTGCTATTCCCCAAAGACCTCCTGGCATGACGAGGCTCGATACACCTCCTGCTACCCCCAGGGTACGCCGTCCTGAGCGCGAGCACAGACCACCCAGAACCTGGAGACGCCGCCTGCTTATCTTCGTTGGCGTACTGGTCGTGCTCGGCGTTCTGACCTTCATCGTCGCTTATGGCGTGGCGAACCTGGTGCTGGGAATCAACTCAAGCGCGGGAGCAGCCAATACCGCGACAGATTTTCTCGTGAATATCGAGAGCCAGAACTACGACCAGGCGTATAAAGACCTGGACGCTACTATTACCGTCTCGGTACAGCCTCCGCAATTCAAACAGATGACAGCCGCCGATGACCTGTGCTATGGCAAAGTTACCGGCTTCACCGAGGTGTCGGGAAGCGCCACTACCTCCAACAATGGTAATACGCAGTCCTACACGTACTCCATGACGCGCAGCAAGCTCTCGAAGCCGTACCAACTGACGCTGACGATCCAGAAAGACAGCGACGGTACCTGGGATATTACGAGCTACGGGAATGATTTAGGTCCGAATCCGCCCTCATCAACCTGCAAGTAATGTTGCTCAACCTTTCTTCCTGTGAACCGTATAGACAGTGGCATGTGCTATACGGTTTTTCGCTTTGGCGACCTCTCCACTTCATCCATTGGGCAAGTGAACTTTTTTTGCGAAACGCGCTACTTATCAGGAGAAAGAGCATGGCTTTTGTATTATACTATGCGAGAGAAAGTGACACACCGTGGAAGGTATGCTTGTGCTGGAGCGCGGCTGGATGGGCATGAAAGCGCAGCCAGCCGTGGACGAACGGCAGATCATCCAGCGTATCGCCGCGGGAGACCGCGAAGCCCTGGAGGACGTGTACGCGCGCTACCAGCGCACGCTCTTCACCTACCTGTTGCAACTCACTCCCGACTACGGGTTGGCGGAGGAGATACTCCAGGACACCCTGGTGGCCGTCTGGAAATCGGCGCGCAGTTTCGAGAGCCGGTCGAGCGTGCAGACGTGGCTGATCGGCATTGCGCGCAGGCAAGCCCACAACACGCTGCGCCAGCGCAAACTGCCCCTGGCGAGCGAAAACGAACTGGCGACGCTGGCTTCTAGCGATCTCGAGCCGGAGGCTTTTACCCTGGCAACGACCGCCTGCGACGAACTGGCGAGCGTCTTCCGGCAACTTCCACCACTCCACCGCGAGGTATTGATCTTGATCTTCGTGCAGGAACTCTCTTATCAAGAGACGGCCACCATCCTGGAAGTTCCGATAGGCACCGTCAAAAGCCGTCTGAGCAATGCGCGGCGCGCGTTACGCGCTCTGCTCGATACGCGGCAGGAGGCACGCCAATGACGCTTCACCAGCACGACAACAATGTTCATATCGCCGACCTCCTGCCAGCCTACATCAACCACAGACTCGATCCCGCCTTAATCGAGCAGGTACAGGCGCATCTTGCCTTCTGCGGCTCCTGCCGGGCAGAGCTTGCGTCGTGGGAGTCTATCAGGAGCGCCACGCAGATCGCAACCGCTTCTCAGCCGCTTCCATCAGCGAGTGTATTACACCTGGCATGGGGGAAAATTGAAACGATTGAGCATGAACAGGTGCTCCACGCCCAGCAAGCGCGGCACACGCTGCCAGAAGTGGCGCATCACCTCACCCTGGTATTCAGGCACCAGGTCGCGCTCATCCATAAAAGCATCTGGATCGCCTCGGTACTCATCAACATCTTAATGCTGGTGCTTGTCTTCATCAACGGTCCCGACAGCGTACACCAACACCTGCGCAGTGTCGAAACTATTCTGACACTCTTTACCACCGTGGCGACGGCCTGTGGTATCGCCTTTATCTACCAGGCCGAGAACGATGCAGGCTATGAAATTGTGCTCTCGACACCCACCTCGATCCGCATCGTGATGATCTGCCGCATGATTCTGGTAATGGGTTACAATATGGCGCTCGCGGCCATTACATCCTTCATCATCTCGCTGCTCTTCGCGGGCAACCTGTGGAGCTTCATGCAGCTCTGGCTTGGCCCCGTGCTACTGCTCGCCTCCATCAGCCTGACTTTCTCGGTGACGCTTGGTTCGGTCTTCGGTGTCGCGGCCTCGCTCGTCATTGAGGTCTTACAGGCCCTGTCGAATTCGTTAACCAGAGCCACACCATTCCTTCAATTTTTGCGCCTGGATTTCTGGCAAACAACACCCCTCACACTGCTGGTCGCGCTATCTCTCCTGGTGTTCGCAATCTACTACGCGCCGCGGCAGCCGCGCTTATCCAAAGCATGACAATACACGATGAAAAACGCTCTTGCAGATGAGGTTGAAAGATGCAGACAATAGTCTTTGAACGACTGTATTATGAACTACGGGTTATGGGAAAGCGAGTTATACTGACTCCAACCTTGCTGGCTATCGGCTCTACGCTATTCGCCGCCTTTTTACAGACACGCCAGGTTGACCCGGCGCGCTTCCTTTCGGGAATGCTCGAAATCATTCTGCCCATCGCCACGGCGCTGGTGGTCGCCACCATCGCCAGCCAGGACCCGGCCATCGAACTACAATTGACCGCGCCGCGCCTGTATTCGCGCACAGCTATGCAGCGAATAGCCATGATTCTCGGCTGGGCTATCGTGATTGCGCTCCTCGGCAGCATCGTCGTCAACGCGCTGCATATGGCCTACGTACCGCAGCAGATGCTTGGTTGGGCAGCCACGCTCGCATTCCTGGCCAACCAGTTGACCTGGCTCGCGCCTCTGCTATGGCTGGCGGCGGTCGGACTCTGCCTGGCGCTGCTACTGCACAGCCGCGCGGCCAGCAGCGCCATCCTGGGCGGCATCTGGATTCTCGAAATCATCTTCAAGGATGCCCTGGCCGCGGCCTCCTGGCTGCATCCCGTGCTACTCTTTCCAACAACGCTCATTCTCTTTCCCTCAACGCTTATACCCAACAGCATTTTCTGGGAGTGGCTCGTCTCGCGCTATGAAATACTCGGCACCGGACTGGTACTGCTCGCTCTCGGCTGGCTGCTGCTGCGCAACTCGGAGGCACTGCTGAAAGGAGCCGGCGAAGAATGAGTTCACACCAGTCCGCTTTTTTCGGGGTCGTCAAATACGAATTTCTCATGCAGATACGCCGCCGCACTCTCTGGATCGCCTATGGAGGGTTCATGCTCCTGCTGCTTCGCGTGGCGATCAGCGCCTTCAATAATCCCGAGCAGCCGGTAAGATCGCTGCCCTTGCTCCAACTGGTGGCGACGATCACGGTGCAACTCAACTGGTTGCCCGCCCTGGGCATCGGCATCTTTCTAGCTGACCGCTTTCCACGCGACAGAAGCCACAAGGTCGATGAATTATTCGAAGCGATGCCCGGCACATTGCGTTCTCGCCTGTCCGGGAAATATTTCGGGAGCGTGCTGGCCTCCATCGTCCCCGCCTTCCTCACTTATTGCCTGTTCATCGGCTTTTTGGGCGTCTACGAGCATAGCTTGCTGGTGTTTCCCTTCGCGTTGCTAGCCTACAGCGTAATCGTGCTGCCCGGTATACTCCTGGTTGCAGCCTTCACCCTGTCCCTCACCTCGATCTTGTGGGTGCCTCTCTACCAGTTTCTCTTTGTGGGTTACTGGTTCTGGGGCAACATGCTAGGCCCGTCGGCGGGCATTCCGACACTTTCCGGCACGGTTCTCACGCCCATCGGCAGCTACATCTGCGCAGGTCTCTTCGGCGTTGACCCGATGAACTGGACACGCGGAGCAACACCCCTGGAAGGTGCTGCCAGCCTCGTTGTCCTGCTCATCATTCCGCTGCTGGTCATGGTACTGTTTTATTACCTGCTCAAAAGAGAGCAGGCGCGCAAATAAGAAGCCAGCCGTTTATGGCTATACGAATTGGAGCTTCCAACTATGCAGATAACTGTCAGGAAATTAGAAAAGGTCTACCGGGGGAATATTCACGCGCTGGATGGCATCGATTTGTCTATTCCAAGTGGCATGTATGGTTTATTGGGGCCAAACGGGGCCGGGAAAACGACGCTGATGCGCATTCTCGCGGGCATCCTGCGTCCTACCAGAGGCGAGGTCATGATCGGAGAGCATGACGGCAACACAGAAAAGGGGCGCATAGCAGTCAAGCGCGTGCTGGGCTACCTGCCGCAAGACCTGGGCGTTTATCCCGACCTGTCGGCGCGCGAGTTCCTAGATTACGTCGGCATCCTCAAAGGCATGGATGAGCGGAGGTCGCGCCGCCTGCGCGTGGACGAGTTGCTGGAGACAGTCTCGCTTACCCCGGTCGCCAACCGCAAGCTCAAAACCTTTTCAGGAGGCATGAAGCGGCGCATCGGCATCGCGCAGGCGCTCCTCAACGACCCACGCCTGCTGATTGTCGATGAACCTACCGCCGGACTCGACCCGGAGGAGCGCATACGTTTCCGCAATCTGCTCTCAGAGCTGGGTGGAGACCGCACAGTACTGCTTTCCACGCATATTGTCGAAGACATTGCGCAAACCTGCCGCAATCTTGCTATCATGCAGCAAGGGCGTCTCATATTTCAGGGTACCACCCTTGACCTTATCGGTGAGGCGCGTGGTAAAGTATGGGTAGTATCTACCGGTGGCGAAAAGCCGCAGGGTACCATCACGATTGTCTCGACCTTGCACATGGGCACATCGGTGCAATACCGGCTGGTGGGCACGTTGGTTCATCCAGAGCAGTACAACGCGACGCCCGCCGAGCCGAGCCTGGAAGACAGTTACGTCTGGCTCATGCGCGAGCAGCGCGCATCGGAAACATTACCTGTCTCATAAGGGATTGCCGATCGAATGAAAAAGCGCATCGTCATCGTCACATTACTGGTATTGTTCGTCCTGCTCGGCGTCGTTTTTTTCAACTACGCGCATAACATCACGGGTGATTTGCCGACCGAACCCTGGCAGCCTGCGCAGATCCAGGTTCCCGCCTTGCATATCAACGCGCCGGTTATGAGCGTAGGGCAGTCCGCATCGGGCGTGATGGACGCTCCGGTCTCGACAGCGTATAATTCACCGTATTGGACGAGCGTATTCTGGGATAACCAGGGAGCCGCGCCGGGTCAGGCGGGCAATATGGTCATCGCAGGCCATGTCGATCGCGTGGGAGGCGATCCCGCCGTGTTCTGGTCGCTTGGCAGCCTGCGACCCGGCGATATGATCACGATCACGACAGTTCAAGGAAGCGTCTATCACTACGTGGTAGATGGCCAGGCCAGTTATCCTGCCAGCTATCCCAGCCAGGATGCAATTAGCGCGGTTTTTGGCCCGACCGGCGCGCATCACTTGAATCTCATCACCTGTAGCGGCGTGTGGACAGGCAACGGATACGATCAGCGATTGGTCATTTTTGCCTCACAGGTAGAATGATTCCGGCTGTTTCTACGTCTTACTCTATAAAACGGAAAAAAACACATGCACGCGACATCCTGGTTTTGTACAATCTGTGGCGCTTCGAACGACTCATTGCACGCGGCCTGCTTCTCCTGCGGCCAGCAGCGCAGTGAGGACGCAGGCGAGGACGTAGGCGTAGAGGTGCTCCAGGATCGCTATCGCCTGATGACCCAGGTCGGTACGGGCGGCTTCGGCGTCGTCTACCAGGCCGTTGACATGCGGAGCGAGAAAAGGCTTGTGGCGGTCAAGCAGATCAACCTGGGCGGCCTTTCGCCCCAGAAGATGATCGAGGCCACCGACGCCTTCAACCGCGAAATACAATTGCTCTCACCCCTGCGGCACCCCAATCTACCGCGCATCTACGATCACTTCACCGACCCCGATCACTGGTATCTCGTGATGGATTATATCGACGGCGAGACGCTGGAACGCTACCTGGAGCAGCGCCGCGCAAAACGGGCTTACTCCGGTCACACATTTCTGCCGATAAACGAAGTCCTGGCCATCGGAGATCAGCTTTGTACGGTGCTCGCCTACTTGCATTCCCGCCACCCCGTCATCATCTTCCGCGATCTCAAGCCATCAAATATCATGCGCACGCGCGGCGGCCATCTCTACCTGATCGACTTCGGTATCGCGCGCCACTTCAAGCCTGGGCAGGCGCGCGATACGACCCCGTTCGGCTCGCCGGGCTACGCCGCACCTGAGCAGTATGGCAAGGCACAGACAACGCCGCGCGCGGATATTTACAGCCTTGGCGCGCTGCTCCACCACTTGCTCACCGGGGCAGACCCCGCTGAGACGCCGTTCAGTTTCGCGCCGCTTCCTCATGCCTCTGCTCCCGAAATGCAGGAACTGGATGCGCTCATCGCGCGCATGGTGGAGGTCGATAGCAGCTTGCGCCCGGCATCGGCCAGCGAAGTGCAATACGAATTGCGACACATCAGATATCTCGCGGGCAGGTTAGGGCAGCGTATATGGCAACCTCCACAGAGCCAGCCCTTGCCCCCGCCCTGGGCGTCGGGCATGTTGTCCACTGACGGAGCTATGGGACAGCAGCAGATTCAAATGCAGCAGGGGATAACCACACAAAAGCCGCAAGGCAGATCACGGAGAAATTTCCTGACAAGAGACCTGGGTGCCGGCATCCTCGGCCTGATCGTCGCAGGTACCCTGGGCACAGCGCTGCTCAACGCCCTGACCGATGGCCGAGGCAGGATGTTCAGAGGAGGCCCCGGTCCCGAACCACACCCGCCTTATCAAGAGAAGACAAGCTCAATTACCTGGTCGCAGGATGGGACAATGGTCGCAATCTCCAACGTAGATGGTTCTATTCAGATCATGAGTGTTACATCAAACAGTCTTGAGCCAGTGACGACGCTCAATCAGAGCGGTTACAACGGTGTCGCGGCGTGGTCACCGGACAATTCGCGCCTCGCCCTGGCCAACCTCGATAATTCCGTCAATATCTATTTATTCGGCCAGTCCCAATCGGGACAACCGTGGAAAATCTTCAACGGCTCTTACGATGTGGTGGCCGATATGGCGTGGTCCCCCGACAGCAAGTATATCGCCACAGTCGGCCAATACGAGGCATTGCGCGTGATTGATGCCATGTACGGCAGTATCGTTTTCACCGGCGATACTACTGTCTTTAGCGACACACGCTCCGTCTCCTGGTCGCCTGATAGTAAACACATCGTCACATCAGGGAACGTAGCCTTTTCCAGTTCCCCCATGCAGGTCTGGGACGTCGCGCAGCACAAACCTCTCTTCTCATTCGGTACAACGACGCCGCACCTGATCGCATGGTCGCCAGACGGAAAATATATCGCTTCGCTAGATGAAAACACGACGATCACCGTGTGGAATGCCTCGAATGGCTCATTCTATAGCAGCCTTAATGCCCTATTCGCTCCTCCGCTTGCTCAACTCATCTGGTCGCCCGACAGCAAGAACCTGGCCCTGTCAACCATCAGGCAGCCTCTGCTGGTCTTGAACGTCTCAAGCCATAAGCAACTCATCTTCGATCTTCCCCTCGCCAACATGCACGCTATTGCCTGGCTTTCCAATACGCAGATTATTACGATCGACGATAACCAGTACATCCAGATCATCGCCGTAGGTGGTACGCAGTCATGATTACGAGAAGGCATTCATGCCGGTGATGGCCTGCCCGATGACGAGCGTATGGATATCGTCAGTTCCCTCGTAAGTAAAGACCGATTCAAGGTTATTCGAGTGGCGGCTGATGGGATATTCCAGCGTGATGCCGTTCGCGCCGAGTACGGTGCGAGCCTCGCGCGCCGTCTTGATGGCTTCGCGCACGTTGTTGCGCTTGGCAATGGATATCTGCACGGGATGCAGCAACCCTTCATCCTTAAGCCGACCCAGGTGCAACGCGAGCAACTGCGCCTTGACCAGTTCGGTCGCCATAATTGCCAGTTTTTGCTGTACAAGCTGGAAGCCGGCGATGGGTCGTCCGAACTGAACGCGCGTCTTGGCGTAGTCCAGCGCCACCTCGTAGCAGGCGCGAGCCGCACCCATCGCGCCCCAGGCGATGCCGAAGCGCGCCTCGTCCAGGCAGGAGAGCGGCCCGCGCAGCCCGCGCACGTTGGGCAGCATATTCCCGGCAGGCACGCGGCACTCTTCGAAGTGCAGTTCAGAGGTGACAGAGGCGCGCAGCGAGAGCTTGTGATGCACATCGCTGGTGGTGAAACCAGGCGCGCCGCGCTCGACGATGAAGCCGCGAATGCCATCGTCCGTCTTCGCCCATACCACGGCGATGTCGGCGATGCCGCCGTTGGTAATCCACATCTTCGTGCCGTTTAAGATGTACGAGTCGCCGTCGCGCCGCGCGTTGGTGCGCATACTGCCTGGATCGCTGCCGGAGTCCGGCTCGGTCAGCCCGAAGCAGCCGATCACCTCGCCGCGTGCCATACGCGGTAGCCAGCGATTTTTCTGCTCCTCCGACCCGTAGGCATGGATGGGGAACATGGCAAGCGACCCCTGCACCGACACGAACGATCGCAACCCGCTGTCGCCCGCCTCCAGCTCCTGGCAGGCCAGCCCGTAGCTCACGGCGTTCAGCCCGGCGCAGCCATAGCCCTCAAGATGCATTCCGAACAGGCCAAGTTCTGCAATCTCCGGGATTAGTTCGCGTGGAAAGGTTCCCGCCTCAAAATGCTCGCCAATGATAGGCAACACGCGCTCGCTGACAAACTTGCGCACGGTATCACGCACCATGCGTTCCTCTTCGCTTAACAGGCGATCAATATTATATAAATCGGTGGCCGATGGCATTTGTACCTTGTGGTCTGTTTTCGTTCCTGACATAACTGGCAAGGCCCTTTCCTGATGGCGGCAGCAAGACAACATACTCCGTTGCACGTGTCAATTCGAGGTATGCATTCCCGTGTGGCATACATGATCTGTATTATATCGCAGATACGTAAAGGGTTGTTTATTTTAACCGATAATTCTCGAACTCTCGTACTCGAATATAGCTACTTCTTCCTCTTCTGTCTCAACAGAACCAGGGCGCAATTTCCTGATAAAGTCGATAGCTTCTTGCGCGGTATATCCACATGTCGTGAGATAACCTGCTATAATCGTCCCTGTTCGCCCCAGGCCCCTTTGACAATGAACAACAATAGGCAAGTTGTTCTTCAAAGAGGTATGAATAATTGAGACACCTTTCTGCATCTGCTCGAGTGTTGGCGGTTTATGTCCCCAATCTCTATGATTGGCTATCGGCATATAGTACATGTGAAAAGCGGTAGTAAGAGGAGCGTCGTCAACATAGCCTGTAAGGTTGAGGATGACTTTTATTCCTGATTGTTGTAACATCACGTAGGCATCTTCTGTCGAAGGGAACGGCATAGCAGCAAGTTTATCTTCAAGTATCCAACTAAAATTAGGTAGAACAAGTTGGCGCTTTTCTTCAAAGCTCAGGTCAAAGTTGGCTAAAAATTGTAGTGGATACGCAGCCAGTTTACGATGTACAACGGGGTCTAATTGAGCACGTATCTTCATTTCCTGGAATACACTCTCAGACATAGACTCTATCCTCTTTCCTTTATTTGGAGGACCTGATTAAATCAGTGGCTTAGATAAGCCAAATTATACGGCCACTCATCATCAACGTCAATTCAGTAATTTACAGATTCCCAGCAGTATGATACACTCACGTCGGAATACATCGATGGGGGGATTCTGGCGTGTCTAAAGTTTGGGATTCTCTGATGAAGCTACTGGTAGGGGCAAACCGGCAGCATCTTGTCACCCTGTTATTGCCGGGAGCGCACTACGAAAATGAACTCAACACTGAACTCCAGGGGAAGACGCTCAATGCCGACTTATTGTATAATATCAGGTGGAACGGCAAAAAGGCGATCCTTCATGTCGAATTTCAGAAGCGGCGTGATAAAGATATGGGCAGGCGTCTCTGGGCATACAACGCTCAGACGGTGATCAATACAGGTCAGCCGGTCTGCTCGTTCGTCATCTATCTGAAAAAAGACGGAAATGTAGCACTGTCTCCTTTCAAGATTGAGCTACCAGATGACGAAGTAGCGCACCACTTCACATTCAGAACGGTCAAGCTGTGGGAGCTACCAGCAGATGTGTTCAAACGTCCAGGAGTAGAAGGACTACTCCCGTTGCTGCCACTTGCAAGAAATATTGATCGGCGTGCAGTGGTGGAAGATATGATCGCCAGCCTGAACAGCGCCGGGAAGAGCGATCTACTACCGCTTGGATATGCATTCGCTTCAATGATTCTTGAAACGCCTATAGACCAGCAGTGGCTGAAAGAGAGGTTCGCATTGTTACGAGATATCATAGAAGAATCGTGGGCCTATCAGGAAATGGCCGCAAGCGGGCTGCAAAAAGGTCTGGAAAAGGGCATACAGCAAGGTCTCCGGCAAGGCATTGAAAAGGGCGAGCTACAAGGGTTGCGCCGAGCAATTATCACCATCGTTCAGGAGCGGTTCCCGGAGCTAGTCGATATGGCTCAGGAACGCGTGAATAGGATGAAAGATGCGGAAGAATTGCAGCGGTTGATCGCCAAGATCAGCATAGTGACGACGGCTCCCCTGGCGGTGAAGGAGCTTACTGCCGAGAAGAAGAGTAGGCACAAGCGCAAATAAATCATTAACTAGGATTTGTTTTACAGGTATATGAAGCACACATCATTCTGGAATACATTACAACAACCGATCATCGGGCTGGCCCCGATGGATGGCGTGACCGATGCACCCAACCGTACCATGCATGGATTGTACGGGCGACCCGACGTGGTGCTGACCGAGTTCACCAATGTCGAGGGGCTATGGCGCGGCAGTGATCGCATCTTCCGCGACTTCCTGTATACGCCAGCGGAGCGGTCTGTCGTGGCGCAAATCTTCGGCTGCCGCCCAGAATACTTCTACAAAGCGGCACACGTCGTCTGCGAGCTTGGTTTCGACGGCGTGGACATCAACATGGGCTGCCCGGCGCGCACCGTCGCCAATAAAGGTGGAGGCGCGGCGCTGATTCGCATACCTGAGACGGCGAAGGAGATTATCCGCGCTACACAACAGGGTGTGCGCGACTGGGCCAACGGGCAGACGCTGGAAGACCTGGAGATGGACCCGCAGCGCATCGCGCATATCCGGCAGATGAACGACGACCGCGTGCGAGTCTGGGGCGATAACGCGCACATCGAGCGGCGTCTGCTGCCCGTCTCGGTCAAGACACGCCTGGGCGTCGACTCCATCGTGATTACCGATTGGGTGCAGGAATTGCTGGAGCTTGAGCCTGCTGTTATCTCCCTGCATGGGCGCACGCTGGCGCAGCACTACAAGGGTGAGGCCAACTGGGATGCCATAGCAGCAGCAGCCGAGATCGTGCGCAAGACTGACACGCTCATCTTCGGCAACGGCGACATCAAGAGCCTGTACGACGCGGCGCAGCGCATCCGCATGGCAGGCGTGAATGGCGTGCTGATCGGACGCGCCACTTTCGGCAATCCCTGGCTGTTCCGCCAGCGCGAAACGCTCAAGCAGCTCCTCAACGCGGGCATCGACCCCACGCATGACGACCTGCCCGACGCCCAGCCGAGCCGCGAGGAGCGCCTGCTGATGGCGCTCGAACACGCCCGCGTCCACGCCATGCCTCAAAGGCGAAGATCACTTCGTCGAGCTGCGCAAGCACATGGGCTGGTACCTGGGTCACTTCCCCGGCGCGAAGCAGGTGCGCAACGAGCTGGTGCATATCAACTCGCTGGCCGACGTCGAGCGCATCATTCAGGCCGCGTTGGACAACCCGCTTGCCTATCGAGACGATGGGTTTGGGTTTCCTGAAGAAGAGGTACGCGACGCGGAGCTTGATCTGACCTGCGTGTTCTGATCTACTACCGCACCGTATTCACAATCTCTATCATCCAGGTGTAATGTTCCCGCAGGTGTTCCGTCATGCGGCGCAACACCTTCGCGGCGCTCCACTGCTCACCGTTGTGCGTGAAGATACGCTGGCGCAGCTCGGGCGAGAGATCGCGGAAGAATAGCTCGTAGTCCATCGCCTTGTCGAAGAAAGCCATTTCCAGGTCGCCAGAGACTCGCAAATCCTCAGCGGGATGTTCTTCCAGGCGCGAGACGTACCAGGCCTCGGATTCGACAAGGTGATCGAGATGCTCAACCAGCGACCATGACTCCGGTGTGGCTCGCAGTCCCTGCCGGTCGCGCGGAACCTGCTCGTAGAGTTCAAGGATGGCGGCGCGGGCGGCCGCGGCCACATTCAAAGCTTTATCGATTTCCGCGTCATCCGGCGGGGGCAGATCTGCCTCGAAGCGCGGCCCTGGCTCACCCTCGCGCACGGTAATATGCTCTTTTTCTATGACTTCGATGCTGCCATCGAAGTCATCAAGCACAACAATACCGTTTGCCTTCACCCATTTCAAATAGTCGGCAATCATACCGGGAGCGGCCTTGACCACTTGCTCGTAAGTCGGCGCGGAACAATAGCACCCTGGAAGTTCGCGGAAATACAACATACATTCGCCGGGCCACTCCTCGACGAGCGCGAAAAACTGCATAGCAGACTCCTTAAAAATCAACGCGATTCGATTGTTCACATGATACACTATGCATTTGAAGCTTGCACGCGCTGCTTACTGGCTGGTACAATGAGAAACACATTGGTCATTGGATAGTGGGGTATGTTCGTCTTACCTCTAAACACGCCTCAATAAAGCTTGTATATTGAGATGATCGAGGCGATGCTGGAATGTGCCAGGCATGAGTAAATTTTTCCAACGACGAATCAGTGTGAGACACAGCCGGTTATTCGTTCTATGGATATACCTGAACGCAAGCTGGAACCATCTCGGCTGGCGTATGAGGATGCGACGGCGTAGTCGCGCCGGACATACCGCGTTGTCGCGCAGCCTACAAGAATCAAGAGAGGGAAGTACACCAACGGGTATGAAACAAACCCTGCTTTTTATACGACATGGTCAATCCACATGGAATGCTGAGCGTCGCCTTCCAGGGCAATTACCAGGGATCGCACTGGACGACGCAGGAAGACGCCAGGCTGCGCGCCTGGCTAATGCGTTACAGGTGCTCCCAATCACAGCAATCATCACCAGTCCGCTCGAACGGGCGCGCGATACCGCCGAAATCCTGGCGCAGCCGCGCCATCTTCCGCTCCATTATGAACCAGGCTTGATGGATACCGACGTGGGACATTTTGCCGGAAAAAATTACGACGAGCTGAGGAAGAGCGATGACGAGTGGAAGGCGTTCGTCAAGAATCCAATAGTTGCGCCCCCTGATGTCGAGACGTTTCCCCAGGTGCAAGAACGCTCCGTGGCGGCCGTTGAGCGCTGGCGCACAATGGAGGGTGCCGGCAACTACCTGGCGTTTGTAGCACACGCTGATATTGTCAAGCTGCTGATTGGATATTACTCCGGGTTGGAGCCTGGGAGAGCCGGGGCAATTTTTATTGACAACGCCTCCGTCAGCATCGTCGAACTGGAGGACGAGCAGCGACCGCGCATCGTCGCTATCGGGTGGAATCCGCAACCCGGCTGGTTGAAGCCTCCCGCGCCCAAAGTAGAGGATGTGGCAACGGAGAACCAGCAAGAGGAAAAGCAAAAGGCATAGCACTTCAATGAATAGACGCTTGTTAGTGTGTGGAAGGAAAGGCGCGTATGTTCGATCCACGTGACCCCAGAGAACGGCTCTGGTGGCATTATGACTCAAGGCGGCCACTCTCGGTAGCGCAGATCATCGCCATTGGCAGCGTTGACGCGCAAACCGCCGCGCTGATCTGGCTGCTCCTCGAGCGCGGGGCATCGCTCACGGTTGCCGGCCCAACCGATCCGCAGCCGGGCATCGGGAAGACGACCACGCTTAACGCGCTACTGCAATTCTTGCCGGAGAACACGGCGCTCGCCTACATGTCCGGGATGTACGAGAACTTCGCCTTCACGCAGCTTCCCGATATCGAACCGGCGCGCACCTACGCGCTCTGCAACGAGGTGAGCGATCACCTGCCCATCTACATGTGGGGGCGCGTCGCGCGTCGCTACCTGACCCTTACTGCCAACGGCTATCATATTGCCACTAGCGTTCACGCTGATACCATCGACGATGTGCTATACATGTACCATCACGACCTGCGTCTCACCGCCGAGGACATGCGACGACTGGGGCTGGTCATTAATATCGGCCCGGTCGGACATGCCTATCCCATGCGTCGACGCTGGCTCACAACACATTTCATCCAGGCACAGCCGGACGATCCGCAGCCCAACGCCGTGATTCCTCTACCACTCTCCCTGTGGAACCAGTTCGATGATACGTTCGAACACGCCGATCAGCCTATCCTGGATGAACTGGCGGTGTGGGCCGGGATGACCTCCACCGAGTTCCAGGCCGCGTTGAATCGCCGCACCGCATGCCTGGACGAACTCGCGCGCGACGGCGGGGCGAACCTGCACGAAATGTACGATGCCATCGCCGGGTTGCGCGAGCATGAAACTACGGGAATACCATAAGTGTGAAATCAAACGTAGAGGCCGATTTATCAGCCAGTTACCTCTATCTAGAGAGAATAATTTTGTACCTTGATGTGTTAAATTGAGTACGGCAGCATATCGTCACAATCTGCCGACAGAAAGGAGAGCAGCAATGCTCGCAAACACTCGTGCCATCCAGCAATCAAACGAAGGTCGCTGGCCGCGCATCTGCAATGAACGTTAGGGACAATCGAATGAAAGGAGCATTCCCCTTGATGGGTTCTTCAATCGCCATGCTCAGCGTTCACACGTCACCGCTTGCGATGCCGGGACAAACCAGAGACGCTGGCGGCATGAATGTCTACATCAACCAACTGGCACGCGAACTGGGCCATTCCCAGCTTCCCATCGATATCTTCACCCGGCGCGCCGACGAAACCTCGCCACAGATCACACATCTTAGCCCGCACGTGCGCGTGATCGCCATCCCAGCCGGGCCACCTGCGCCGCTTCACAAAGACGAGCTGCATCCCTACATGTCTGCTTTCGCTCAGCACGTCGAAGATTTTCGCAGGCGCGAGGGTCTGCGCTACGATCTATTGCACAGCCACTACTGGCTCTCCGGAGCGGTGGCGCTTCAGCTAGCTAACCGGTGGCGTGTGCCGCACATCACCATGTTTCACACACTGGCGCACCTCAAGCAGCTTGCCAACCCTGGCGCGCCTGAACCGCCCCTGCGACTCGAAACCGAGCGGCAACTGATCGCGCATGCCGACCGCATCATCGCTACCACACAGGACGAGCGCACGCAGATCATTCGCCACTGCGGAGCGCCGCCGCGCGCCGTCCAGGTCATTCCCTGCGGCGTAGACCTGCGCTGCTTTACTCCGAAGAAACGCCGCGAGGCACGCGAGCTGTTGGGCTGGAAACAAACTGTTCCTATACTGCTCTTTGCCGGTCGACTCGATCCCTTCAAAGGACCCGACCTGCTGCTGCGCGCGGCAGCTATGATGGACACAAAGGCCGAGATCGTCATCGCCGGGGGCAAAGCGACCGGAGATGCCGAGATACATAGCCTTCGCGAACTGGCGACCAAGCTCAAACTGCGCAAGCGCGTCCATTTTCCTGGTGCCCGCCCGCAACACGAGCTTGCCCTGATGTATAGCGCGGCTGATGTCACGGTCATGCCTTCCTACCACGAGAGCTTCGGCATGGTGGCCGTCGAATCGCTGGCCTGCGGGACGCCCGTCGTCGCAACGCGCGCCGGAGGGCTGACGACCATCGTGCAGCACGGCGAGACCGGCTACCTCGTCCCGCGCTGCCCTGGCTTCTTCGCCGAGAAACTGGATACCCTGCTGGGGCAACCCGATCTGCTGGCACATATGCGACAGGCTGCCCGGCCATCCGTGCTGCACTATAGCTGGGCCGGGGTCGCTGACCAGGTGCGCGACCTCTACCAGGACGCGCTTGAAGACAGCAGGTGCCTCGCCGCGCTATAATACTGGAGATGAATTTTGGAGGTAAGCATATATGCAGCCCACCCACGAAAACAATCCCCTGGCGGCGCTTGTTGCCTCGCATACGAGTGAAGCGCGGCGCGGCGGGCGCGGCGTGCTGCTGGCGACTCTGACAATCGCCGGAATCGCGCTCTATGTGATTCTCGATGTGATCGTGCAGGCGCTTCCACCGCATTACAGCCCAATCTCGCAAGCTGAAAGCGACCTGGCCGTTGGCCCCTATGGCTATCTCATGGCCATCAACTTCGCGATACGCGGGCTGTTGTCGCTGGCCTTACTGGGCGCGCTGGTTAGCCTGGTGGCAAAGAAGAGCCTGTCACAGGTAGGATTGGCGCTGCTCGGAATCTGGGGCGTCGGCGCGCTTATCCTGGCCGTATCTCCAACCGACCTCGCCGGGGCGCATCCAACGCTGCACGGCATCATTCACCTGCTCGTCGCAACGCTCGCCTTCGCCTGTGGAGCAGTTGGCGCGCTCTTGCTCTCGCTCAGCTTCGCTCGTGATACGCGCCTGCAATCCTTGCGCACTCCCGCGATGGTGATCGCTACGCTTGCGATCATCGCGCTTTTCCCCGTCCTGTTCGGAACATCCGTCAACGCCTTGCAGCATAACTTTGGATTGTTCGAGCGTATCTTCATCGGCCTGGTGCTGCTGTGGATGCTGATCGTCGCTTTTCACCTGCGCGCCCTTCGCATGGCTACGATTTGACCGGGTCGTTATCGCTGCCGAGGGCGACGGCGTAGCCGGGGATGGCAAACGCGAATGACCATTGCAGGTTCTTTCCGGGGCATCCCGGCCTGCGTACCGTCGCGTTCGTCAAAGTATCCCACCCGAAATTGCCTGACCACGTGCTGCCTCCATCGTTGTTGTAATCCTGGCAGCCTATCGAATAAGCGTACAACAGTGGGCCTCTGGCAGAAGACGGAGCCTCGACGATCGCGTTGTACCCCTGCACCTTAAACGGGATTTTGAGATTTGCCGGAATAGCTGGACTGACATGGATGCGTGCGACAAGTCCCTGGCTGCCAAACGGATTGGGAACGGAGGTAGGTCCAGGGAAGATTTGCTGAGAGCCTGGCCCGCTATAGAAATTCGCCGGGGCTGTGAGCGTCAACTGGCTGCTCTGCTGAAGAGGGATATATCCCAGCTTACTGATAGTCTGACCGGGTTTCAGCGTCTCAGGGCGCGCGGGGATATACGGGCAGCTATGGTCAAAGGCGATGGGAATGGTAAATTGAGGGTTGCCGGTGTAGGTTATCTCGACTCCTGGATAGTAGCCGCAAGAACCGCCCGAAAAAGGCAATCCTGGATAAACGTTCTTCTGCGAGTTATTTATCAGCGTCACCTTCACCGCCAGCATCTCGCTGAGAAAGTAAGGGCCGGGTGTGATCGCCAGCGACATCGTCAGGCCATCCGCCGTAGAGCTTGCCACGACCGTCAGACCTGATGCATCACTACTCCCAACCGGCAGCGATGGAATAGCGTTCGTCGGCGACGTATGCCGCGTGAAGAGCAGCACGGACGCGCCGATAATCGCGCCGATGACCAGCACGGCGGCCAGCCCATTGACGAAGCGCATGATCCGTTGGCGGCGCGGCTTGAAGTTCGCCGGTATGATTGGATTGAGCGGCGTCGAGTCGGCAGTCCCTGCCTGCTGCGGCGAGCCATCTTGTTGGGCGGGCGGCTGCGCCAGCAGCAGGCGATCGCGAACGCGCGCCACCGATTCGGTTCGCTCGGGAGTCGAGAGTTGCGCGGGATGCTGATAGGCGCGCGAAAGCGAGCGTGTCAACGCCAGATTTTGGGATTCGAGTTCTTCAGGTAACAGATCATCGTCTTTATCGTCAAATGGTTCCATGGCTAGTTTTCCCTCTCGGTCGTCTCGAACAGTGTGCGGAGCTGGTTCAGCGCGCGCGCGAGCATCTTGCGCAACGTACCTGGTGGCTTCTCCATGATGGCGGCAATCTCGACGAGACGCATGCCATCGCCGTACCGCAGGCGCACAAGCAAGCGTTGCTCTGGCGCAAGCTGCTCGATGGCGCGATAGAGCCGCTCATAACTTTCACGCTGCACCGCGTACTGTTCGGGCGTCAGCGCTTCGTCCTCACGCTCGATTGCCTCTTCAAGTGGCAGCATGGTCAGCAGCGCATTGTGCCTGTAGCGATCAATCACCTTATTATGGGCGACGCGACGCAGCCAGGCCAGTTGTCGCTCCTCTTCGAGCGCGGACAGCGTGTCGTTTTGCTGAGCAGCCAGAAAGACATCGAGCAAGAGGTCTTCCGCGTCCTGCCGGCTGGCAATCTGCCCGTACAGGTAAGCAAAAATGGCGGGGGCAAACCGATCAAACAGAACCACGTCTTCCACGTTTTGCGCCTCATCCCTATCGAGTTGTTTCATGCGCTTCCCTTTATATTGAGATCTCATATACTATGTCGTATGAGCATGCAAAAACGTGGCAATAAGTGACAATCAAGAAGAGCAGGAACCGCCAGCCCCGGCTGGCGGTTCCTGCTCTTCTTGATTGTCACTCCTACTGAGACAGAAGTTGTAAGATGTCGTTGAAGTTGGGAGAACCCCAGCCGGTGGCATAGTCCCATCCTTTTGTGGCCGGGTAGAACAGGTTATTGCCACTGGTGATGTCGGTGTAGGGATGCTGGCTGCCAGGATGGTTCGCCAGGCTATAGAAGGCAGGCACGCCGCCCAGCAGGGCCTTGTTGTGCTGCATGAGCGCCTGGTCTACGAGCAGAGCGCCTGCCGCCCAGATGGGCGCGGCTGCGCTCGTGCCGCCCGTGGGAATCCATGCTCCCTGGAAGTAGATGGAGATGTTCGGATAGGCCGCCGCCGCGACATCCGGCACCTGGCGCAGACCATTGGGCGCGACCACGGGCTGCAAGTTGTCCGTCAAGACGAGCGCGCTTGAGCCATCGTAGTGATTGGTAGTGCCGGTGCCAACCTGCCAGGATGGCAGCCGGAAGTCGGTATTCTGGCTGACGCCGCCGCCGCTGCCCCACTCGTTCGCGCACACCGGCGAGGCATCGGCCTGCCCCCATGCATCCTCGCTGCGGCGTGCGCCCTGGCTATTGACCTGCAGATGCGTACCGCCGACGGCGATGGCATACGGCGCGCTGGCCGGGAACGAAACCATCGCTATATGTACGATGCGATTGCCAAAGGCCGCGCAATCGCCGCTGCTGATGAAAACCGAGATACCCTCGGCGGCCAGGTTGCGCAGGCTGCGGTTGACGGCATCCTGCTCCGACGCGCTGAACGACGACTCGCCCGTACCATAACTGACGCTCAAGACCTGCACTTTATGATCCGCCGCTACCTTATTGAAGACATCCAGCAGCGCCTGCGCGAACGATGTGTTGCTCAGGCTTGCCTGGTAATCGAGAATCTGCGCTTTGGGCGCGAGGCCGGAGATCAGTTCCAGGTCGAGCGCGGCCTCGCCCTGGCCGTGTCCAGCCGCAACATGTCCATCGACATCGATA
Source organism: uncultured Chloroflexia bacterium (assembly GCA_963731975.1). Lineage (GTDB taxonomy): Bacteria > Chloroflexota > Ktedonobacteria > Ktedonobacterales > Ktedonobacteraceae > CAVSXS01. The sequence goes on from CAVSXS010000001.1 coordinate 2,847,910, forward strand.
GTCTGAATGTTGGGAGTACCTGCGCCGACGCAAGCATCATACGCGGCGATATCCTTCGGGTCGAAGGGCTCGCCGAATTCGGCCACACCAACCGTCATACCCTGACCCTGGAAGCCATGCGCGTAGAGCGTACTGAGCTGGTACGCCGAGGCGAGGTTGTTGCGTGTCAGCGTTTGTTTCGCGCCGTAGCTGGCGCATGACGCCGCCTGCGCCGCCACTTGCTGGGCGATGCTGAAGGGCGGTTTGAACGCGGGAAAGGCGAAGTTGTCCAGCCCCACCACCGACTGGATATAGGCCGCGACCGGGCCGGTGATGACCGGGTCGTTCTGCTGCACGAAGAAGGTATAGCTGGAGCCAAAGAGCGATATAGTGTATTGCTGTAGTTGCACATTCAGGGCGTGTTCAATCGTCCCAACTGTTGCCTGCACTTTGATCCCCATGCGAAGCGGGTCGATCGACTCAATCGTAAAGCCATGTTGCGTCAGCCAGTCCTGTACCGTTTGTAGCTGCGCATCCGAGAGGGTATAACGCTGCACAATCTGGTCGGGCGTGAGATACTGGCGATACGTTGGGGAACCAGGGGTGTAGATTTGCGCCACGTCCCGCTCCATCGCGGCATCGTTGTAGACCAGGTTGAAGGTCAGCGGTTTTATCTCGTTTGTGGGAAGCGGTTGGCCGCCTGAGACTGTCCCAGTGTTGGGCTTGCTGCTGATCTTGTGCGACGTTGGAGTGGATGTTACCCCCGCCCTGGTAGGGGATGTGCTGTTCGATGTGCTGGCCGGGGATGAACTGCCGGGGAAGGTACAGCCTGCCACAAACACTCCCAGTAATGTGACGCCAAGTAGGGCGTGTAACGGCCAGAAGAGCCGTCGCGTTGGTAGATTTCTCACACAATGCCTCCATGTATTTCATGGCACTTTTTAAGAGTGGTAACTTTTGATCGAGTCATGCGTATACTCTACAGATGGCAGTATAGCTGAACTGTCAACGGAGAACAATGAACAGCCTTATAGTTGGTTTGTGACATGCGCAACATTTACCTAAAACGTGGTAAGATTTCAAGTGTCACAAAATTGTCACAACACGGTATAGGGAATTTGAAGCCATTTCACCTTGCCAAAAGGCTAGACATTCAGCAGTGGATATGGTATAATCTACCCATTCAGACACGGATATTCGGGACGAAAATCATAGTCACGAGGTTGATGTCTATGGATACAGTTTCAGTTCCATCGCAAGTTGCTTCACCGGCGAAGACGGTGGCGACTGCTGATGATGCGTAAATACACACTAGGGACGGTTTGCCCTGGTGTTTTTTTTATCCCTTTTATACGCGCATGGCTGCCGGGCTCATCGATTTTTCTTCATTCTTTGGGCCATTATCTCGGATGCTCACCCTTGACGAGCACTCCCTATCCGCGAAAGGAGGAACGAAGAAGTCCCTTACGAGCTAACGGCGCGTAGATGCCACGTAGACCTGCGAAGAAATAGTTTGAGGCTACGTACCTTACTTGCGTATAGAGTCAGTTGAGTGAAAAGTAGGTGCGGAGTGGTTTGCTACATTTGAAGGAGATGACCGACAGTGAATTCAAGTATGATTAGCAAGATCGCCAAAGCCAAACGTTACGCGGAAGAGCCTGAAAGAATCCAATTCGCTCGTTTCGAGGCGACCTTCCGAGGCGAAAATGATGTTCACACCACGAACTATGATAACGGGGAGTGGCATTGCACCTGTCGTTTCTTCCATGACTGGGGCGATTGCAGCCATACCATGGCTATGCAGCGCGTGTTGGGCGTGACTATCCCGGCAGCCCATCGAACGGGCATTCCCGCGGGCATAGGCACCGGCCCCCTGCTGCACTAACCCCGACCAAGATGCAAACACCTGGCCGCCAGGTGTATGTACATCTGGCCCGGCCATAGACGATCATATAATGAGAAGCGCTGATAACGACTGTTACGAAATCAGCGCTTCTTCTTATATCTCTTATCTCTAGTGTTGAGTTGCTCTGCTATCCGCCGATGGCCGGGACGAAATGCAGGATGATGAGGGTTGTCAGCATAAGAAGAGCAAGGATGGCGATGAAGATCAGGTCTTTTCTCACATACGCATAATGTTCCGAGGTAATCAGACTGGGCGACTGGCGCGCCTGCACCTTCTGCGCGGCCTGCCGGCGCGCAGCCATACGCGCCGAGGCGCTGCGGGGTGCCCCAGTCGCTATCTCGCTGTCAGTGATAGATAGGCTGGGCGCTGGTTTTTCCGCGACCGGGGCCGACCTGGATACTTTCTCAACGGTAGAAGGGGCTTCGGCAGTGGTGACTACTGCTCCACCGGCTTCCTCTTCGTCAATTTCGATGGCGCTCTCGGCCTCGGTCGAAGCGGGACGCACAAGCTGCACGCTTTTCTGCGGCCTCGGTCGATTGCGCGACGAGCTGCCTCGCGTATTTGCTGTCTTTTTTGGCATTGTTCAACTCTCCCTGCCCACCAGCCTTGTGCGATCATGCAGGCAACGCCTGGGCATGTGTTATAATGACTCAGCTACTGCTGGCGCTCTACTAACATAAAACGTACTGGCCTCTATGAAAATCCCGTTTGAAAACTTCTGAATCGCCGATGTGATGTTTCTTTCGCACCATTATACACGAAAGAAGTCGATGCGTCGAGAGTTAGTTCTTTCGTCTTGGCAGGTGATCGCGATTCGAGAGCTTGAGTTGACCCTGCGTTCCTGATTTGACAGCACTCCTGCATTGTGCTACCCTAAGCGTGGCACGGAAGGGCATCACCAGCCAGCACATCACACAATGTAAGCGCACCAGCAAACGACTAGCCCACGCGACTAGTCATTTTTCATGTACAAGGGAGCATTCACATGGCAAGGATAGTCGTCGCAATGAGCGGCGGCGTGGACAGCTCAGTGGCAGCCGCGCTGCTCAAAGAGCAGGGGCATGAAGTCATCGGCATCATGCTGCGCCTGTGGTCTGAGCCTGCCCTGCTCGAAGATGACGGCGTCGAGCGCATCGTGCAGAACAAGTGTTGCTCCCTCGAAGCGGTGGACGACGCGCGGCGCGTAGCGCGTATGCTGGATATGCCCTTCTACCTGGTGAACGTCGAGCAGGAGTTCAAGGACAACGTGGTGGACTACTTCTACGAGGAGTACGTAGCAGGGCGCACGCCCAATCCCTGTCTGACCTGCAACCGCCATATCCGTTTCACCTTGCTGCTGAACCGCGCGCTGGCGCTGGATGCAGACTACCTGGCGACGGGGCACTACGTGCGCGTCGATAGCGATCCCGTGACGGGCAAGCGACGGCTGAGACGCGGGTTTGATCCCGACAAGGACCAGTCCTATGTGTTGCACGTGCTCAACCAGCAGCAGCTCGCCCACGCCTGCTTCCCACTTGGCGAGTATACCAAGCCGCAGGTGCGCGCAATGGCGGCTGAACGCGGCATGAGCGTGGCGAGCAAGTCTGAGAGCCAGGAAATTTGCTTCGTGGCGCAGAATGACTATCGCGGCTTCATCGACCGCTACACGAAGACGCGCGAAGAGGAGCCGGAGCTTGTCGGAGCAGGCGCTACGAACATACAGAGCGTGCAGGCGCGAGCGGGTGGTGTCATCACTATCCCCCGGCCAGGACCGATCATGGACAGCGGCGGCAGGATGCTTGGCCGCCATCGCGGGTTAGCCTACTACACCATCGGGCAGCGCAAGGGACTGGGCATCACTTCGCCAGAGCCACTGCACGTTCTCAAAATCGACGCCGAGCAGAACGCGCTGATCGTTGGACCGGCGGAAGCTCTTCTGCAAAGCGACTGCATCGTTGAAAAGATGCACTATCTGAGCGGTGAAACCCCCGCTATGCCTTTCCCGGCAAAAGCGCGCATTCGCTACAAAGCGCCCGAACAGGAGGCAATCGTCACCCCACTGGAAGGGAATCGCGCGCGTATCTCATTTTTGCGCCCACAGCGTGCCGTCACACCAGGACAGGCAGCCGTCTTCTATGGCGGCGAGGAGGGTGATGAGGTGTTGTGCGGAGGAATTATTGTATGACAGATCAAGCACATATTCGCAATTTCTGCATTATTGCCCACATCGATCATGGTAAATCGACCCTGGCAGACCGCTTGCTTGAATATACCGGAACTGTCTCCAAGCGCGAGATGATGGAGCAGACACTCGACCAGATGGATTTGGAGCGCGAGAAAGGCATCACCATCAAAGCGCAGGCTGTGCGCATGCTCTACACCGCGCTGAATGGCGAGCAGTACGAACTCAACCTGATCGACACACCAGGTCATGTCGATTTCACCTACGAGGTTTCGCGCAGCCTGGCCGCGTGTGAGGGCGCGCTGCTTGTCATCGACGCCACTCAGGGCATCGAGGCACAGACGCTGGCAAACCTTTACCTGGCAGTCGAGGCCGATCTGACTATCATCCCGGTCATTAACAAGATAGACCTGCCCAGCGCCGAGCCGGAGCGCGTCATGCAGGAGGTCGAGGATGTGATTGGCTTGCCGAAAGAAGAGAGCATTCTGGCTTCGGCAAAAGAGGGCATCGGCACGCAGGACATCCTGGAGGCGATCATCGCGCGCATTCCGTCCCCCAGAGGCGAAGCGCAGCAGCCGCTACGCGCGCTCGTCTTCGACTCGCACTACGACTCCTACAAGGGCGTGATTGCCTATGTGCGCGTCGTCGATGGAATGCTGCGCGAAGGCGAAAAGGTCGCCATGATGGCCACAGGCAGCACTACTGAAATTCTGGAAGCAGGTTACTTTCAGCCGCGCCTGATCTCTTCTGAAACACTCTCCGCAGGTGAGGTCGGCTACATCGCCACGGGCTTCAAGAACGTCAAGGACTGCCGCGTGGGCGATACCGTCACAGTGCCAGCCGCGCTCGGCGAGATCGAACCGCTGGAGGGCTACAAACCGGCCAAGCCGATGGTCTTCGCGGGCATCTACCCGGTCGAGGGCAACGAGTACCCACTGCTGCGCGACGCGCTGGATCGCCTCAAGCTGAATGACGCTTCGCTTTTCTTCGAGCCGGAGACCTCGACGGCGCTCGGTTTCGGCTTTCGCTGCGGCTTCCTCGGCCTGCTGCACATGGAGATCGTCCAGGAACGCATCGAGCGCGAATACAATCTGGATATCCTGGCAACCGCGCCCAGCGTGGAATATGAAGTGACGAAGACGAACGGCGAAATCGTGGAGGTGGATAACCCTTCAGAGATGCCCGATGCAGGCGAGATCGAAAAAGTTGAAGAACCCTGGATGGATATCTCCATCTTCACCCCGTCGCGCTACATCGGCACAATCATGGACCTGGTGACGACGCGGCGCGGCACCTTCAAGGAGATGAAGTACATCGAGACCGAGCGCGTACTGCTGACCTATAGCATTCCACTGGCCGAATTGATTACCGACTTCTACGATCAGCTCAAGTCGCGCACGCAGGGCTACGCCTCGCTGGACTATGCCTTCGGCGGCTACCACGAAGCCGACCTGGTCAAGCTCGATATCCTCGTCAACGGCGTTGCGGTGGATGCACTCTCGTTGATCCTGCACCGCGACAAAGCCTACACCCAGGGGCGCTCGCTGGTCGAGAAGCTGCGCAGCCTGATTCCACGCCAGCTCTTCGAGGTGCCGATCCAGGCCACCATCGGTGCGCGTGTCATCGCCCGCGAGACGGTACGCGCCATGCGCAAGGACGTACTCGCCAAATGCTATGGCGGTGATGTGTCGCGCAAACGCAAGCTGCTGGAAAAACAGAAGGAGGGCAAGAAACGTATGAAGATGGTCGGCAACGTGGAGATTCCGCAGGAGGCATTTATGGCGATTTTGTCGTTAGGGGATTAGATCACCTGACATGCAGAAGGGCCTGGGATACTTTCATTCTTTTCGTATCCAGGCCCTCTGTGTGTGTTTCTGCACATCTCCCGTGTCACGTTCAACCGAGGTATAGTACATCGTGTCGAAGGGCATCATAGTTTTTGAGATATGCCCGAATGTGACCTCCTCTGGATACCGTTACCAACCTGCGACGAAAGTCGTCGTAAAGACCGGCTACTCTATGCAACAAGAGAGTCACGGTAAAGCCAGGTACTGGTTATGCGGGCCAGAGGCTCGGTTTGCCCGCCTGCACGGGCCCTGCTAGTCGATCTGAAATACGACCCCAAAAAGGCGTATTGGTTTCTTCATTGGCTTCATAATGGCTCCTTTCGGATGACCAATGCGAGTCCCGCATCGCCTATTGCCAGGGTATGTCCCTGGGAGCATCCCGTCTTGGGATACAACAACTATACCATCGTGTGTCACGAAAGTCAAGCTCAAACGGACGTTCGAGCAGGCGCGTTCGCGGGAATCAGGTATCTACCCGACAGAAGATACGGCGGGTACCCGATTACGAGACGCTTGCATAAGGGCCTATAGTATAGGGTAGAATGAAATAGACTCACATTCATTGCGCGATGCTCACAGCGCTATTTTTTTCGACACCAGGGACATCGCGCTGAGCAATGAGAGAGGGTTCAAGCACTGATAGTTTGAGAGGAAGTACAGCGATGCATAGTAAACACTTTCGGCTTTTAGGATTGGCGCTCACACTACTCGCGCTTGGCAGCGTGCTCCTGGCAGCGTGCGTCAGGCCGGGAACCGTCACTGGCGGCGGCAATACAGGCGGCACGACACCCACGCCCAGCGGAAGTTCCTGCGCGAGCGGCACAGTCCATACCTTGATTTCCTCATTCCAGGAATCGTGTGTCAATGTCGCCAAAGGCTCCAAGCTGACCATCGTCCCGGCAGCTACCTCTTTCCACAATTTCGTGAACGGCTCCTGGGTGAATGGAAACCAGCAGCCCGCCAACGAACCTGGCGCGCCGACGGTCAATAACGTGCAAGAGACAAGCACGCCCGTTACAATCGGGCCATTCACTACTGCTGGAACGTTCCATATCTTCTGCACGGTTCATCCAAATATGAACCTGACCATAAACGTGAAGTAACGCCGACGATTTTCGCGTTATGAATGGTGATGAACAAAATACACGGGGTATTCGTTGGTAGGAGCGCAATACATTGCGCCCCTACCTTGATCCGGGCAATTTGTGAAACCACATCATTACGTCCCAACATTAACCAGATAAAGGTGTGATTATTAGGAAATATGAATGGTGGGAATAGGAATCTTGGACTATGTGTTTTAGAATTTTGAAGGTCTGCTGTATCATAGAAGTAGATACGCCAGACCGGGCTGACCGCTCGTTAGTAATCAATGTAACCAATTGCTACTTGCCAGCGTATACAGTAATGAGAATGGGCGGGTAAAGGACCGGCGCAATGCCGCGCGAACACCAGTATACCCACTGAGAAAGAGTGTTTCGTCATATTTGTAGTGTGCAAACCTTTACAAGACGGAAGAGGGAAGCTATGTCAACCGCAATTGGAACACCCGACACGAAACTCAATCGCGCTTTAGAGCTTGTGGGCGGCTCTATTGATCCTGAAATCGCCGAAACGTATGCCTCGTTGGAGGAGCGCATCCTGGCGCAAGCGCTCGAAAATGTCGAGCTGGCCGAGCATCGCCTGCGCGAGATACAAAAACTGGTTTGCGACCGCGATGCTGTGCTGGTGTAACCATGCAGCTATTTCGCTGGCGGCATCATGCCTGCTGGCGGAATGTACGTCGCATTATTGATGGCCGTCTGTTGCGTCGAATGCCAGAGCGAATCGACCAGCGAGCCTTTGATCGTACCCTCCGTCTTAGTCGCCGCTCCCTGTAGAAGTCCACCGATATTGCCAAGCGCAGAATGAGATGTTCCGGCCAGAGCTAATAACCCGGCGACCGCTGTCACGCCGGTCAATACCAGGTTAAAGTTTAACACCACCACCACCAGTATCACAGCCAGCACCAGAAGTAGGGCCAGCAGGTGCATCGCGTAAAGCGGCCAGGCCACACGAATGACCTTCCAGACGAAGCGAGTGCCATGTATCTCCCCACTCGCAAAGGTGAGCGGATTGCGCGCGCCGGTCACCAGATCGTACCAGATATGCGCCTGGTCATGCAGTTGCTGGGGAGCGAACGTAGCGTTGTCGGGCAGCACCTTCCCCGCCGCGAGCGCCTGTCCCCACAGTTCGACGCTATTGGAGACCGCCTCAGCCGCGAAGGGGTAGATATAGGGTGATAGCAGAGGGATATACTCGTGGCACACTTTATTAAGCGTCTCTTGATCGAGAATGCCCTGCTTACTCGGAAAATACCAGCGCATCGCTCCCAGGCTGTGACCTACGAGGTACGCTCTGTGGATCACGAGTGGAGCGTTTTGCAGGGAATCGTGAATGGTCAAATCCCAGAAATACAGGCGGTGATTCATGTCGCCCAGCACAGACTGCCGCGTTTCGCCCTTCGCGGGATCAAAGCGACCCTCGGTTAACTGAATAACCTGCCTCTTTACTACATCAGCATAGAATTTTCCCTTATCGGAATCACCCTCATCGTCAATAGAGATACCACGTACATTCAAGTTAGCAGCCAGGAAGAGGATATGTTCCATCAGAGCGCGAATTGCTTCGCGTGCGCTGAGTGATTCTGGCAGCGCCACAATTTGCGCGCCCGACCAATCCACCTGCGGCGCTGGCGCGTCCAGCAAGAGGAAGCAGCGCCCAAGCAGTTCTGCCAGCGACCAGCCCAGCGCGGAGGCAAAATGTACCTGCTGCGACAGGAGTTGCGCCTTCATTCCCGCGTAGACAGAATTGATATCGGCTCCAGCCTGGAAGACAAGCACCGGCTGTTCTGTATCGGTCGTACCTTGCCCTGGTAATGCGTTTGTCCAGGTTGTCATAAACTTGCTCCATCCCGCGCTCACAAACCGACGGTAGAATGGAGCCTATTATAACGTACCCGCGCTCACTATGCTAGAGGTCTGGCGCGGTCAGTCCATGCATCCGAAGCGTGATGGACACCTCGCCGCCATGGTGCAGATCGTGCTCGATGACGTGCCAGATCACCCACTGCCGGGTGAAAGAATATGCCTCACCCTGATGTGTCCCTTCGAAAAGGTAATCCAGGTCGGCGGGTGAGTAGCGCGACAGGCATTCCTGGACATATCGGAAGCTCTTCTTCAGCCCATCGACCAGCTCGGCAGCCCCACGTACAGGCTGCCCGGCGCGGTCGCACGCTCCAATCGCGGCAATCTCATCACTGCTCTTTTCTTCCATCGCCTGGTGGAACCATCGCACGCGCACGGCGATGATATGGTTCAGCGCCTCGCGGATCGAGCAGCCCCTCTTCGTAAATCCGGCGAATTATATCTTCGATCTCCGGTTCCTGGAATGTCACATCGCGCAGGCGATAACGCGCGCCGAGCCAGGCGACGAGTTCGTGCGCGGGAATGGCGTCGCGCTCGAAGTTGAGCCAGATGCGCGCAACCTCCGCTTTCGCCTGTCGCACTCCGGCGGGCAGCTCCGGCAAGAGCGGTTGTCCCTGCTCGTTACGTGGAAGCGCGGCAAACTCAGCCGGGTTCAATTCAGCGATCAATGTACGCTCGCCTCCGAAACGGGTGCGAATATCGTCTACCGTGCCATCGTAGAGCTTGCGCCCGTGATCGATGATGAGCATGCGCCTGCAAAGTATCTCGATATCGTCCATATCGTGCGTCGTCAGCAGGACGGTTACGCGCCGCTCCACATTGATCGCGTGCAGGAACTCGCGGATACGCGCTTTGGCGACGACATCCAGGCCAATCGTCGGCTCGTCAAGGTAAAGTAGTTCGGGATCGTGCAGCAGCGCGGCAGCCAGGTCGCCGCGCATTCGCTGCCCAAGTGAAAGCTGCCGCACGGGCGTGTTGATGAATTCATCGAGTTCGAGCATGACGCGCAGATGTGCGAGGTTGGCTGCGTGTCGCTCCTCCGGCACGCGGTAGAGATGGCGCAGCAGGCGCAGCGAATTGATCAGCGGCAGGTCCCACCAGAGCTGAGAACGCTGGCCGAAGACTACGCCGATGCGTCCCGCCAGTTCCCTGCGCTGCTGCTGTGGGTCGAGTCCTGCCACGAGCATACGGCCCGCGCTGGGCATCAGGATACCGGTCAGCATCTTGATGGTGGTAGACTTGCCCGCGCCATTCGGTCCGATTAGCCCGATCATCTCGCCGCGCTCGATGCTCAATGTCAGCCCACGCACGGCCTCCACGGTACGCACCTGCGGATCAACGACGCTGCGCAGTCCACCCAATAGCCCCGACCTCCTACTGGCTATACGAAAAGATTTGCTCAGCCCCTCGGCCTCGATGACGGTCTCCATTGCTTTGTCCTCCCTCTTGTCAGGATAGCTTACAAATTCTATGCTGGGTTGTACCGGCATTGTGACGGCCTCGTGATGACATTTATATTGATTCCAATCCCATCAGGATATATAGTTGTAGTGTGAGGTGGATTGATGAGGTGCGGGAAAAAGAAAGGAGCAACTGTTACAGATGATGCTCGTTCACCGCATGGGCCGGGATACAAGAACAGGGACAAACCAGTAAAACAGCGGCAGCTTGATTTTATACACTGCATATAGTATTGAACCATTACCGTCCCTCGTTTCGATACGTATCCCGGCCCATGCCTTGTCTTCAGGCTCTTCAGCATATGCTCAGCTCCCCGTACTTTGATAATGCCTCACTCCAAAGCTCCAGACCCACACCGCGAAGCTGGCGAACGCCAACGATACACCCGGCGCGAGAAACGCAACCCAGATGGGTAAACCCAGTGGCAATGGGCGGCCCAGCAGGTAGCACGTCGGGAGATACGTGCCGAAAGCCAGCGGAAAGACGAACAGCAGGATACTCTGAATGGCCTGGTGATAGATGCTGATTGGGTAGCTCAGCATCTCGCGCCCGCCGTAGTAAAGGATACTGGTCAGTTCGGTCGTCTGCACTGTCCAGAAGCACATGGTTGCCCCCATCAGCAAGATAGAGATGAAAACGAACGCGCCGCTCACGATGCCGATGGGTAATACCAGCAGCTTGAGTGGTGTCCAGCTCACGCCGTGCAGCAGGACGAGGGCCAGGATGAAGCCCGCGACACCCTGCGTCAGGCGACCCAGGCGGCGCAGGCGAAACTCGCCGCTGGCGACCAGGATCAGCGACTGCACAGGGCGCAGCAGCACGCGATCAAAGTCGCCCTGGCGAATCATCACGTCGAAGACATCGATGCCAGCCCCGAATAGTTCGGCCAGCCCGAAGCTGAACGAGGTGATGGCTGCCAGCATAGCAACTTCGCCCACATGCCAGCCCATCAAGGTCGGAAACGGCACGAAGTAGAGCAGCATGGTGACAAACTCCAGCGCGGTCACGCCGAAATAGGTCAGGATGTCGATGAGAATGTTCGCCTTGTATTGCAACTGCGCGCGAATCTGCATGGCGATCAAACGCCGGTAGAGCTGCAAGTCGTTCAGGATTGCTCGCATACATATCTCTTTTCCGAGTTTTTAGCCACCCTGGATGACGACGCGGCGCGCCGCCCGGATTGTGACGAAGCGTACAAGGACGATAAAAAGGACGAGCCAGCCGATCTGCCGTAGGGTTACCAGCAGCAGGTCAACGCCGATCAGTTTACCGAGGAAGACTTGCGCCGGTACGCTCATCATGCCGCTGAAGGGCAGCCAGTCGGCAATGGCGCGCAGCCAGCCGGGGAAAAAGGGCAGGGGAACGTAGTTTCCGGTGAAGACGAGCGCCACTACGGTTGCCAGCGTACCCAGGGCGCGTGCCTCGATGATCCAGAACGCGGCGATGTTGAAGAGAATGCGATAAGCGATGCCGGTCATTGCGCCTAGCGAGAGACTCAGGAGAAAGATCGGCCAGGCGAGTACGTCGAGAGGCGCGCCGAAGCGGAAAAGCAGCATCCCGGCCAGGTATGTCGGTACGCCCCGGTAGAGCAGGTAGTAGCAACTGCGCCCGATTTCGCGGCTGAACCAGTACCAGTAGAAATCGCAGGGCTTGCTCAGATCCGAAATGACCTCGCCCGAACGAATGGTGAGCATCAGGTCATACCAGCCGAAGGTCATGACGATCATCACCATCGACTGCACCAGCCACACATAGCGCAGCGCGTCGGTCAGGTCGTAACCGCCCGCGCTCGATCTGACCTGGTAGAGGGCGATCATGACGTAGCTGAAGATCATCCCGAAGACAATGTTGGTCAGCAGCCCGGCAAGATTGGCCCAGCGATAGATCACTTGCCGCCGGTAGGCCGTGCGGGCTACTTCGACATAAAAACGCAGCATCACTTCCTCTCCTTGATTTTTCCAGCACAAAAACCCAGCAACCCGCCACACAGAGGGGGTCCTGGTTCCTGAAACGCATCGAAAGTTATACCATACTTTGGGGGATGCTGTCAAAAGTGATTATCAATGCTCTATGTGGTCAAGCATGCAAGATGCTTTAGGCTCAACTGTGTAACCTCTATCCTGCGAGTAGAATCCGCACCAGCAGGATAGAGGGGGAGTTACACTTCTAGCACTCGTTGCCAGATACATCTGCAGGATCACTTGGATCGCCGTCGTGATCGCAGTCCATAGTCAGATATATATCATTCGCAGCAACAGCCCATTTATAAACCATCCAAAGGCCACTCAGTAATATCAGGGCGATATCCAGTTCGGCTGTGCCGGCAATGGCCAGAACGACTCCTGCCGGAGAGAGAAAAGCTGTCGTTAGCGAAATGAAAGATATCGTTGCAAGTACCGCATTTAGCACACCTGATAGTGGAACAATCAGGAAAAGCTCATCCCATATGCTCTGTGGCAAAGGTGGGTCCTGATCATTCGGGAGGAGAAATGAGAGTAGGACATTTGAAGGAATAAAGGTCGCTATCACTTCAGGTGTTTGTTTCTGGAGGTAACTGATAAAATCTGGGGATTGCAAAACCGCATTGACTGGCGCCTGCAAACCTTGAAATGCCGGAGAGCCTGCCAGATTATAAACATCTGAGATTACCGAATCTAAGGTAGGATCACCTAGAGATGTGTCAGGGCCGGTAAAGTTGACATTCAGTGGCAAACTTGCTGCCACATACGATTGCAAAAGTTGCTTGTTATGAGACTCACGAAGCTTTTCCGCATTCTCTAGTATCAAGTGAATAGCGGGGTTATCCCGAAGAGCCGACCTGATATGCTTGAGCGATTGTCCTTGTGACTTTGTAAGGATTTGTCCAGATAAAACAGTGCTAATAGCTCCAGGATCGCTCATCATGATCTGAAATGCCTGGAGAAGGCTCGTTTGGAACTTCGTCAGACTCGTTCCATAATTGGTTAATATATCGGTTGCCATAGTTGCGTAAGCTGGATCAGTAGTGACACTGGATAGCAACTTGAAGAGAGAGGGAGTGTTCGGATTAAAATAAAGAGATTTCAGTTGCGACTCAAGTGCTTCAGTATTCGACTGAGCAAATGCCAATTGTGGCACAATAGCCAGCATTTCGCTTAGCGCAAATCCGGCTACAGCAACACTGGTTCCAGCTTTTAAACAAAAAGTACGGCGAGATAGTAGTCTTTGGTTCACCTGAATTCCTTTCTTTTTTGCTTGGAACAACTACTCAAGCATTTTGAAGTAGTGACATCCTCGCATAGTGCAATAGAAGTTACAGCTTCTTTAATATACACGATTATGGATGAGATGTAAATGGATCAATAAATTATCCTTTTCTAAGTTAACATAATTTTTCAAATACTACACAAGAAATGCAGAAAATAAAAACTCAAAGGCAAAGGTGAGTAGTTGGGCAGGAGGTAGCTCTTCCACTTCTTATTCTTCCTCATTGAAATATGTTGATTTTTTAACAAGCAACATCGGTCATGTCATTCTTCGCTGCGCTCAGAATGACATGACCGAGTTTAAGAACAGTCTGAACCCTAGACCTCAACCAGTACACCCTCATTCCCTCGGAGGCGTACCTCCGACAAGGGAATAACCCCTACATGATCCAGGTGCGTGGAGAGCAGGAGATGGCCCTGTCCTTCTTGCCCCAGTTCTGGCAGCGTCACGACCTGGTCTTGCGCTGAGAAGTTGAGGATCACCAGGCAGCGCTGGTCGGCGTGCTGGCGCAGGTAGGCGAAACAGGTGGAATTGGGCTGATCGAGGGATTGCTGCGAACCCACGGTCAGCGCAGGCATCGCCCGGCGGAAGGTGAGTAGCCTCTGTACAAGGGTCAGATAAGAGCGTGGATCGTCTTGCTCAACAGTCACATTGTAGGTCTGATAGTCACTATCGATGGGTAACCAGGACCTCACCTCAGGGGAACAGAAGCCAGCATTAGGACTACTATCCCACTGCATGGGGCTGCGTTCCGGGTCGCGACTATGCGCGGGATTGTGCTTTCCTGGCGGATCGTGCATCAGCTCTGGCGGAACTGCCACATTCTGCATCCCCAACTCATCGCCATAGTAACAGGTGGGCGTTCCGCGCAGCGTGAGTAACAGCATCTGGGCAACGCTGGCCTGATCTCGCCCGACACGAGTGGCAATACGAGGCCGATCATGATTGCCTAGCACCCAATTAGGCCATGCGCCCTCCGGCAAGGCCGCTTCATACGCATCAACTACCTGACGAATACGCTGTGCTTCCCAGATCGGCAGGGTCACGAATTGGAAATTGAAGGGCAGATGAATCTCGTCGAGTTGCTCCCCATAGTAGTGCATCAGGCGTTCCAGCGGCAGATACAGCTCGCCGATAAGCACGCGTTCGCTGTAGCCATCCGCCACGGCGCGCATCTCTCGCACGATCTCGTGTATTTCCGGCAGATCGGCAGTGTAGAGGCCAATTTGACGAATACCCGGGGGATGGCCTGGCTTCCAGTCTGGATTTGGCGGGTTATCGCGGAAATGCTCATCTTTGAGCAGCCGGGAGAGTACATCGATGCGGAAGCCATCGACGCCCCGCTCCAGCCAGAAGCGCAAGACATCATACATAGCCTGGCGTACCCTGGGATTGCGCCAATTCAGATCAGGCTGTTTCACATCGAACAGATGCAGATAGTACTGCCCGGTCTGCGCATCGAATTGCCAGGCCGACCCGCCAAAAAGACTCGTCCAGTTATTAGGAGGACCGGCATCAGGGGCAGCATCACGCCAGATGTACCAGTCGCGTTTCTCGTTGGTGCGGCTCGCTCGTGCCTCCTGAAACCAGGGATGCTCATCGGAGGTATGATTGGGCACATAGTCCAGGATGACCTTCAAGCTCACGTTCGTGTGCCTGCTGAAGCAGGGTATCAATGTCGTTCAGGGTACCGAAGAGCGCATGGACATCGGTGTAATTGCTAATGTCATAACCGAAATCGGCCATGGGAGATGGATAGATGGGAGAAAGCCAGATGCGCATCAACGCCGAGCCAGCGCAAGTAGTCCAGCTTGCCGGTGACACCAGGGAGATCTCCTATCCCGTCTGCATTGCTATCGAGAAAACTACGTGGGTAAATCTGATAAATCACACCCGTCTGCCACCAGGAGTGCGAGTGCATCATGCGTTGTTTTATCTCCTCTCGCAGGTTGTTTTTGTATTATATCTAGCCTTTGGGCGAGGGTGTAAAATAAAGTAGAGATGTAAGTTGGTTTTCAGTGGAAGAGTTTAGGAGAAAATGACCAGAAGCTATTTCCACAAACTTCTTCACAGACCCTTTCTTCTGCTCGGAATACTGCTGCTTGGAGTAATTCAGCTTGTGATTCCGCTTACTATTTTTGTCATTCAACATCGCCAACACGCTCCAGAGCATACAGCGATAGCGATAGTCACTCCTTCTCTTTCCAAAACCGCCTTGTCCTCCAATCTTGACAGTAGCTGGCATCTCGTATTTGACGATGAATTTCAAGGCACAACGCTTGATGCCAGCAAGTGGATTACGAATGCCAATCGTCCAGGTGGCTCCTGTACGACGGTAGACACTGGAGGGATTGCGTGTTTTGACCAATCAGCTATTCGTGTTGGCAACGGCGCTGTTCAAATCGAAGCGAACAAAGAGCGCGTGAAAGGGTACTCCTATCTGGCGGGCATTATCACTACTGACACCAAATACTCTTTCGAGTACGGTTATTTTGATATTCGGGCGAAAGTAGCAAAAGGGAGTGGTTTCTGGAATAGTCTCTGGCTGTATAACCAATCTGGAGATGCCAACGAGATAGACATTCTCGAATTTTTAGGCAAAGACCCAACCACAGCTCACCAAACAATGCACGGCATAAGTACTCCTCAACGCCAATTTAATACGAGGGGCATTGATTGGTCACAGGATTACCACGACTATGCTGTCAAATGGCAACCCGGGCGGTTAACCTTTTACATAGATGGCATTGCTCGTGGAACAGTCACCAACGGCGTTCCTGCTGAAAAACTCTTCTTGATTGCTGATCTCGATGTCGGGGGCAGCAAAGCCTGGAGCGGCCCAACAGATAGTTCTACGCCATTCCCTAGCTTTCTGGCTCTCGATTATGTACGAGTTTACCAACAATCTTCCCCTTTATCCCTTCCCACCATTACGCCATAACCGGGTGGAGGTGTAAATCCAGGCGCACTCCCTCAATGAATTTGTGGCAAAGCTTGCCTCACCACCCGGTACATGTCTCGCAGATCGTCGTACTGCTCGTCTGACACCCGCACGAAGCGAGCTATCGCTCCTGCTCTCAACAACTCGGCAGCACACGGATCTTCGTGCATCCCCAGCAGCGCGTCGCGGATGCGGCATGTCAGGGCCGGGTCTAACGCACGCGCAACGATCATAGGTGGGATGCTCGAAGGGCCAAGCATGTCGATGACGCGCAAAGCAGCAGCCGCTTTTTCGTGCGCGAGGAAGACATCCAGCACGTGTGAGTCGATGGCGGTTGCATCGGCCTGACCCGCCAGCACCAGTTCGAGGGAGCGCAGGTGCGAGCCTGATTGGATTGTTTGACCGAAATAGGCGGGCGCTTTACCGCGTTTGAGCAGGCTGTAGCATACCACGTTCCAGCCGGAGTGCGATTCCGGCTGGTTATACGCCCACCTGCATCCTTGTAGATCGTCGAATGAGGAGTAAGGACTATCGCTGCGCACAACGACATCCGAGTAGTAGATGGGACTGTCCTGGTAACGCTCGCCGATCAGGACTGGAGCGGCGAGCAGTTCGAACGGGCAGCCTGGCTCAATTGCCCCCAGAGCATAGGGCAGACCGCAGGTAAAGCCGACATCCACAGTTCCTTCGGCAAATTCTCGTAGCGATTGCCCGACGCACAACGTGGTTGCTACGCCTGTTTGTTCGCCGATATAGAGCGAGATGGCAAGATAGGTGTCATAGAGATTGGGCGAGAGATAGCTTGAAAAACGTAAGATCATCTTAGCTCTTCCAATCGGCCATGAAATGCTGATCTTTGTCGTCCACATGCGCGCCCAACATAGGATGCAGTTCCATGGCGGGGGAGTATTTGCTGGCGGGTACTGTCTTGCCGAGCGCCTCCGCCATGGCGCGCACATAGTGGGGCGCGCCGCCGCAGCAAATGCCGATGTAGTTGACGCCGATAGCCCTGGCCCTGCGCGCAAAAGCGGCCATCTCGAAACGGTTGTACAAATGCGGTTCGAGCGCCAGCGGGAACGCCTGCTCTCCTTCAGGGGTGCGAAGGGATTCAAAGGTGAGATGCTGGGCATTGGTTTTGTAGGGGACAGGCTGGGCGGCTACATAGCAGTTCACCGCGTGCCGAACCTGCTCGATAATGGGCAGCATCGTCTCAGGTCCCCGGTCGCAGTTCAGGCCAACGATATCCGCTCCCGCGTCGGCCAACCGCTGGCACGCCTCGACGTAGTCGTAGCCGTCGCGCGTGGTACGCGGCTGCACGGAAGCCAGCGTCACCATCGCCGGCAGGCCAAGCTGCTTGATGACATCCAGTGCGATGAGCGCTTCGCCCAGGTAATCGTTCGTCTCAGAGATGACGAAATCGATGCCCTCTTCGACTGCCCAGGTCAACTGCTCCTCGTACATCGCTCGCACGATGCGCGAGGTCTCGCTGGCATTGTCTGGATCGTAGGCCCAGGTGTTGCAAATGTTGCCCGCCACCAGCGCATCGCCTTCGCGCGCGACCTCGTTTGCCAGTCGCACAGCCTGGCGATTCATACGTTCCAGGTCGTTCTCCCGACCGACATCCTTCAGCTTTTCGCGGTGAGCGTAGTAGGTCAGGGCCACCATCACATCGCTGCCTGCCCGCAGGAACTCGCGGTGCAGTTCTTTGACAGCCTCCGGGAAATCCAGCACGACCTCCGGCACATACGGACCGGCCTTGATATAGCCCCTGCGTTCAAGTTCGAAGACATATCCCTCGGCCCCCTGGACAACGCCGGCGCGCAGCCGTTCCAGTATGCCTCTCGATGTTCTATTGCTCATCTTTTCTTCCTTTCTATATTCTACAATGGGTGTAGGAAATACTTATAAGCAATCAAGCGCAAAATCACTGTAGGGGCCGGTTCACCGTGCCCATCAGCCCATTTATGGGCGCGTCACCTCGTCACCTCGTCGCCTCGTCGCCTTGCTTGCCGTCATCGATAAAGACTCGCGCCCATAAATGGGCGGCTGGGCGCGGTGAACCGGCCCCTACGATTGGTTGGTTGCTGGGACAAAACGCCCTGGTGAGAATCGGCTGATATCGTAGACCGTTCCCTGCTGGAGGGAGAGCTGCATCAGAACCTGACCCACCCAGGGCGCAAATTTGTAGCCGGTGCCGCGCCAGCCGACGCCGACGGCAATATCCGGCGCGCCGGGAAGCGGACCGAGGATGAAGTTATCGTCGGCCACCAGGTCGTAGAAGCATTGATCGACATCAGTCACATCGACCGATGGCACATCAAGCAGGGACGGCATACATGCTTCGACAAAGCTGGCGAGATCGTGGATGCGCGTGTTGACGACCTGCACATCTGGCGGGTTGTAATAGCCGATTTTGACACCGGGCGTTTTCCCAGGATAAAGCGGGTGGCCGTAGATTCCGACATCGAGATAGGCAAACACGGGCAGCGTGCCAGCCGTAAAGCGTTCCTGCTGCTCTACCGGGGGCAGGAAATATTTGCACTGGCTTGGCCTGTCCGGGCTGATTGGGAAGCGCACAGTGCAGCCCTCGATGCGCGCCAGCACGTCATTAGTGCCATGACCCGCAGTGATGACCAGCTTGCGCGTGGCAAGCTGACCTTCGCCGGTGTGCACGATGATCTTCTCGTTATGCTGCTCGATAGCGATCACCTCGACCTCCTCCCGGATATGTACATGACGTTCGCGTAAAGCTGAGAGCAGCGTGCGTGTCGCGGCTGGCACGTAGACGAAGCCGGCCTCGACATCCAGACGCCCAAGGTCGGCATCGAACTGCGGGTAACGCTCGCGCAACGTCTCGCGCGTGAATGATTCGGTTGGCAGGTGCAGATCAGTCAGGACGCGGTAACTCTGTTCGGCATAGCTTCTGGCCAGGTCGGACGTGATGCTCTCGCTGGCGATATTCAAGCAGCCACAGCTAATGAGGAACTGTTCCTCCGAGCGCTGCTCGATGTGCTGCCAGAGCCTGCGCGCTTCATACGCCAGCCGAGCGTAATGCGGGTCAAGATAATCGCTGCGGATGGAGCGTGTATATCCAAACGAAGCGGTTTTCGGATCGCCAATGCGCGACTTTTCGAGAATGGTGATCTTGCCGGTAAAGGGGGCAGCGGCATAAGCGGTGCATAACCCCATCACTCCTCCACCGATAATTACCAGGTCCTGTATAGCTTCTGTCATAAACGACTATTCCTCCCGCTATCGTCATCTCGCACGATCTGCTGGATAATGGGTTTCTGCCCACACCCGGGGAAGGTGAAGTGCTTCGTACTTTGAAGAAACACTTTATCGCTCTCCGACTCGATTGGCCCGACAAGGTGGGTGAAGCCGGGCAGACCACCCGGCAGGACACCGTTGTGGAGCCTGATCCAGGCATAGTAGCAGGTTGCAAGCTGGTGCGCGGCGTACTTATGCGTGCTGTTTTGCTTGAAATAGGCATGGGCTGCGTCATCGCGCAGCAGGACAAGATTGTACCAGCGACCTTCGCTCAATTCCAGCGAAGAGTATGTGAGCAGGCCGGGATTGGCCGCCAGTTCCTGCACCAGCAGCTTGTCTACACGGTGCAATTCCTCGATGATGGCCGCACTGACATGTGCTTGCACAGCGCTGATAAAACCGACAAAGAGCAGGCTGCGATTATATAGTGCTCCCCGTTGTTGGTAGACCACCATGCGATGCGTTCGGCTGCGGCGATCCAGGGCATACACGATGGAGGGCAGCGCCGTGTCCGCAGGGAGAGATTGCAGGTGCGCGCTCATCTTCTGCGCCATAGAGCGCAGCACAAGAAGATCGAGCGTGCTTTTGCCGGTTAATCGTAATGTGAGGGCATCCAGCAACCCGGGCTGGCCTCTTTCGTCCTGGAGCATAAATCTATCCCTTCAACGTAAATGCGCTGTGAATATACTGAAAAGCTTCTCATGCATATATGCAGCGACTCATCCCACAAGCATAGGCTGATGAGAGTAGCATTAAACTGCACAAATGTACGTGAGCATACGAGAGATCGCTAGTATTCAGCAGTGGAGGGTGCGGGGATCGTTCCCTACACGAACACCGACATCATCGTCAGTGCCGCAAGAAGCCTGGGGCGTGTGTCGAAGAGCAAAAAATGGGCCTGGAGGAATAGAAGTTTGTCTGCATGCGTGCCATCATTGCGCCATTTATCCCAATTTGTGCGGCTGGAGGAGACATATTACCTGCTACAATTGTAAAGTGGGCTTAAGCGTTTGTCAATGATTGAGCGATATGCGTAATTGTACGCATGTTTTTCGAGGCGAAAACGACTACTCTTTAGACAGTGAATACGTTATAATAGACACTACTAAAAGCTCATGGACAACTCTGATTTGTATTTCTCGCAAATAAGGAGCAAAAATCGTGGAGGCAGCACTTATAGGTCCAACCGGACGTATCGCACTGAGTTCTTCAGTCTTGACGATAGGACGAGTGGCAGGCAACGCACTGGTGGTGCAGGACGCGAAAGCATCCTCACGTCACGCCGAGATCCGACCGGAGGGTCAAGGGTATAGCATTGTTGATCTGGGCAGCACCAATGGCACTTTTGTGAATGAACAAAGAATTGCAGCGAATACTCCTCAGATGCTTAATGCCAGCGATAGCATCCGCATCGGTGATACCCGCTTTACCTTTGAAGCACTGGTAGCCACGCAGTCCGCGACCGTGTTCGATAATCCAGCGCCGCAGCAGAACAACCCGGCCTACCTGCCAACGGTAGCGGCTGCGCCTCCCCCTTATATGCCACCGCCCCCGGCACAGCAAGCTCCACCGGCTGTGCCTCCCCCGGCATATCCGCTGGCACCTAACCAGAACGCAGAACTATCTGCCGACGATGGCGGCTCCCCTGCCTTATTCGAACTACCAGGCCGACCAGGTGCCACCACCTCCCGCGCCAGCTCCTGCCTATTCACAATACAACCAGGCACCATCGTACTACCCACCCTATGGGCAATCATCGTCTAAACCCTCTGCCGGCTCGGCCATGACAAAGTTTCGTAGCAATCCACGCTTCCGGCTCTTCGCCATCGGCGGGGGCGTGGCGCTCGTGCTCATCATCGTCGTCGTCGCTTTTGCAGCCCGAAATTTATCGTCCCCAACGCAAACTCTGACCGCCTATTGCAACGATTATAAAGCTGGCGACTACGCGGCCGCCTACGATCTCTTCTCGTCGAACTTGCAAGGGCAGATAACCAAAGCTTCGTTCGTAAGTTCGCAAACACAGGCCGCGAACCAGGTGGGCGGCATTACCGGATGCACCATCACGAGCGTGGTGGAAAGCGATCCGTCGGCCACCGGCACCATCATCTTCACCGACTCGGTCGGCGGCACATTCCAGAACCGCGACAAGCTGGTGGATGAAAACGGCACGTGGAAGATCGACAGTGTCTTCATTACGCAATGATGCTTGTCATTCTTCGATGGGAATGGGCTGCCAATCGACCAGCGCGTCGAAGTGGTCGAGCGCGATGGTATCGTCATCGGCTGCCCAGCCATCGCGGTTCGGCTGAATATGGCGGCGCAGGAAGAGCTGTGCTACGAGTAACTTACGCAGCCCGGTTCCACCTCCTCCACGCGCCAGCTCCGCCTCGGCCTGTTCCAGCAGCAGGGTCAGAATGGTCAATTGCGCCAATCGCTCGACCAGCCCGCGCAATGGCAGTTGCGCGCGGTCGCCGTCCATATCAGACAGTTCTTTGAGGCGTCCCAGCAAGGCGATAAATGATGCCCTGGCCTGCTCTGCGAGCGGAGCGAGCAAGGGATGTTGCAGCGATTGCAAGCGGTGGCGCACCATGCCGGAGATCGCGTGGATCGCGCCTTCTCGCTGCATAGCACGCGCCACATCCAGCACGATCACATTGCTGGAGCCTTCCCAGATGACGTTGACGGTGCTATCACGCAGCATCCGCGCGTTGGGCCAGTCTTCGACGTAGCCATTACCTCCGCGCATCTCCAATGCCTCCAACGTGACGTATTCTCCGCGCTTTGGAATGTAGTATTTAGCAAGCGGCGTCAGGATGCGCAGCAAGCGCCGGTCTTCTTCGGCTCCGTGCGTATCGGCGCGCTCCAGCACGGCAGCCGTCTCGAACGCCAGCGCCGCACATCCTTCCACCTCCACCAGCAGGTCAACTAACTGGCGGCGCATCAGCGGCTGGTCCGCCAGGACGCGCCCAAAGGCCCGGCGACCGCGCGTATGCACCAGGGCTTCGAGGAAGCTGCGGCGCATGGCCGCCAGCGAGCCAATCGCGGCCCACACGCGCGTCAGGTTAATCATCTCGGTCATTTGCACGAAACCCCGGTCGAGCGCGCCAACCTGGTAGGCCAGCGCGCCTTGTAGCGTGACCTCGCCTGTCGCCATCGAGCGCGTGCCGAGCTTGTCCTTGAGGCGGTTAATGATATAGGCGTTACGCGTGCCGTCCTCCAGTGTTTTAGGGACGAGGAACAGGCCCAGGCCGCGCGTACCACCCGGCGCTCCTTCCGGTCGAGCAAGCGTCAGGATGATATCGGCGGAGACGTTGGAGCAAAACCACTTGTCGCCCCACAATTCCCATTCGGGCTGGAAACTGTCGCCCGTCTTTTCACGCAGCTTCGCCACGGTGGTCGTCTGCCCGACATCCGACCCACCCTGCTTCTCCGTCAGGAACATCGCGCCCTGCTGCAATTCGCTCATACTCAGCGCGGTGAGGCCGGGCAGGAAATGCCGCTTCAACGCCTCGCTGCCGTAGCGTTCCAGCACGCGCGCAAGGGCATCGGTCATCGAGACGGGGCAGAAGACGCCCGACTCGGCCTGCATCCCCAGGTAGCCAAGAGCGAATTTGACGGGCTGCGGCACACATCCCGGCCAGCCCAGCGCGCCTTCACGGTGGCAGCAGGCGGCGATGGCGAAATCTTCATACGCGATGCGCTCCAGCTCGTGATAAGCAGGATGGTAGATCACTTCGTCGATGCGCTGGCCCTTTTTATCGTACTGCGCCAGCACCGGCTTAACGCGCTCCGCCTCTGCCGCGAGATCATCCATCTCGCAACTGGCAACCGACCCCAGGTGTGTTAGCAAAGGCTGCACTCGCTCAAATGCTTCTTCCGAGAGGTGCTGTTGGAGCAGAAAGGAGAGATCATGATCGACGCTGTAAAAGTTGATTCCATTGGTATCAGGCATGAGGTCAGCAAGCTCGGACATGGTGTGTATCCTTTCCTGGTAGCTCGCACGTGTCTATAGTCGAGTAAGAAACAATCACGCTTCTCCTACTATGTCGAACAGAAGTGTCTCGTTCCGACAGGCAACGAATTGCGTTCTACTGCTTCGCAGTCAGCCAGTCGTATAAGCGGTATTGTAACATATCAACGTGAAGGATAGCCTCACAAAAGCAGCACAAAGGATACAGCACCTATGAAGTCTGTCTTGATACTTAATCCGACGTCGGGCATCTCAACGGTGTCTGAGAAACGCATGTCACCCGGAGAGACAGAACGCGCGATCCTGGAAGGACTGCGCGCCAGTGGCATAGAACCGCAGGTGTATCACACGACACCGGAGGAGACCGGGCGTGGCCTGGCGCGACGCGCGGCGGAGGACGGCGCTGAACTGGTCATCGCCGCCGGGGGAGATGGAACTATCCATGCTGCCGCTAACGGCTTGATAGGCACGCAGAGCGTTTTGGGCATCATCCCGACGGGGACGATGAACAATCTCTCCCGCAGCCTGAACATTCCTGAGACAATCCCCGCGGCCTGCACAGCCATCGCTACCGGAGAAACGCGCGCCATCGATGTTGGTAAGATCAACGGCCACATATTCATCGAGGTCGCGGGCATTGGCCTGGAAGCGGCTCTCTTTCCAGCCGCCGAGGAAATTAAAAGCCCTGGCCTCTTCTCCACCTTCCATGGCACGCTCAGCGGCCTGCGAACACTGCTCACCTTCAAACCAACGCACCTGAAAATCACACTGGATACAGCCGATGCGCATGGCGGAAAGACCAGGCAAAAAAGACAGAATGCTGGCAGGCAACGCACCTACTCCGCATTGCAGGTCACGATCAGCAATGCGCCGTATTATGGGGCGCATCTCCGCGCAGCGAGTGGCGTTTTGATGGATGATGGCTGGCTCGATATCGTCATTTACAAGGATTTCAGCAAGCTCGAATATTTGCAACACGCCATCTCCATCAGCCAGGGCAGGCGACCGTATCACCCGAAAATCCGCCATCTGCGCGTGCAGACCATGCGTGTCGACGCCGAACAGCCGTTGGAGATACAGGCTGATGGGGAAAATATTGGCAACACACCGGCCACGCTTACGGTGCTTCCAAAGGCGTTGCGCGTGCGCGTCTCCGGCGAGTCCGCGCCGGGCTTGCGCGATACGACGTATATTAAGCGTACAGCCAAGGTGACGACACCGGCAGCATCGAAGCGGGGAGAATAGTAACTTGTGTGGAGAACTACCATGTTTGGAAGGAAGCCAGAGAAGCAAGAGCAAAATGTCAAACCGGTTATGAACGAGGCACAGCGTCTGGCTGCTGAAACCTCGGTATCGGGTCGCCTAGCCGTCTCACGCGGCACAATTTTTCTGGCCTTCTACCTGTGGCTGCTCTCCGGAGCAATCCTATTCTCGCTGATGGCACGCTACACCCAGTTTTTCCCCGGCGATAAAGTCATCACGCGCAACTTGCAAAGGAACCGCAGTCCGTGGCTGCGCCGCTTCATGATCGCTATCTCAGAACCGGGCTTTCCACGCATCGGCATCCCGCTGACCTTCAGCATCGCAGGCATCTTCTGGGCGCTGCGCTTCCGGCTGGAAGCCCTTTTTCTCCTGCTGAGCAGTTCTTCCACCATTCTCAACTGGCTTGTGAAACGCCTGATTAAACGCCCTCGCCCCACCGCCGAGCTTGTGAGGGTCACGCGCGTCATCAACGAGCCAAGTTTCCCTAGCGGCCATGTCATGCATTACATGAACTGGTTCGGCCTGCTGAGTTACTTCCTGGCCACCAACTGGCGCTCTGGCCGTCTGCGCAACACACTGATCGCCATTTGCACCTCGCTGATCCTGCTCGTCGGTCCCTCGCGCGTCTACCTGGGCGCGCACTGGCCCAGCGACGTCATGGCGGGCTACATCTACGGCGGCCTGTGGTTCGGCGGCATGATGGCGCTCTACCTGCGCATCAAAGCCTGGATTCACCCACTCTCGGGCAAGACACCGGAGGCGATGAAACCGCTGCAACAACCAGGGGAGGAAGAAACAGTGTAAACAGGCTACAACCTCCTACCATTCTAGCCGTATAGTATACAGAAGATGCGTTCAATGTATATTCATAAAAACATATGAAAAGCTTGAGGGTGAGCAATGAAATTGACGCCTCTCAACTCTAAAGGAGCCATCACGCGATGTACAATAGATATCGACCTTACCGGAGAGGAATACGGTTCTTTCCGCATATCGTCCCAATAGCGTTCCCGTTGATCTTCCCGTTGGGCTTTGGCCTGGCGTGGTTCTTGTTTCATGCCATCTTCACCCTGCTGGGCATCCTGCTCATCGCAGCCCTGGTGGTCTTTATCATCCGGGCGGTCACGCTGGGCAGCTCTCAAGCAGCCTGGAATTCGATGAAGCAATCCAGCAACCAGTGGCAGCAGCATTTCACGGGGCAGGCCGGACCGAACCAGCAGACACCGAATTACCAGCCGCCACAGCAGGCAGGGCAAACTCCCTACTATCAGCCGCCTCAGCAAGCAGGACAGCAGCCCTACGAACCTTACGGGCAGGGCTACCAGTCGGGACAGCCATATTACAACCCGCAAGGGCAACCCTACAACCCTGAACAACAGGAACAGCAAGGGCAACAGACACAATATCAGCAGTACCCTGAACAGATGCCACCCGCTCAGCAGTAAGACAATGCACCTGGGCGAGCAAATCTGGCAATCGAACTATAACTTGAAGCACAGCCACGCAATCGGAGCGGGGGCTATGCTTCAAGTTATATTTTGACGGAGGAATACGACAGCATGAGATCTCTCACCGAACCATTAGTCAGCAATGGCTATACTCTGGAAATGACGCTGGAGAGACTTGGCTGGCTAGAGCCGACCAGCGCGAATCTCCCAGTTGAGCAACTGCGAGGAAAGTTTCGACAGAACGGCTATCTCTGGCTGAAGGGGTTCTTTGATCGAGACGTCATTCTGGATTTCCGCCAGTTTTTCTTTGATTCCATCTTATCTGGAGCGAAAACGTTCTTTGACATCCTTAGCTCACAGGAGTATGAAGATCTCTGCACCATGCCTCGCCTCTGGAGCTTCTATGAGGAGTTTTTGCAGGGACAGCCTTACCTGCACAAGCGCAAGCTCATCCGCTTCACGCAACCTGGAGAGGACCACTGCACAGGCGGGCACTATGACCTGATCTACCTGCGCGCAGGAGCTGATACATTCTGTACCAGCTGGATACCGCTTGGTGATACGCCGGTCGAAATGGGAGGCTTGATCTACCTGGAGCATTCAGACGCGGTGGGACGCGAGATGGAGGCCGAGTTCAGCAGGAAGAATGCCGACCTGCCTCCGGAGGAGCGCATCAACGCCTACAACCGCAACATGCGCGAGAACGGCTGGATCAGCACCGACCTCGTGGACATGGCGAACCGCTTCAAGAGCCGCTGGCTGATCGCCGATTATGAGGCCGGGGACATGGTGATCCACAGCCCCTACATGATCCATGCCGCTATCCTCAACCGCGACCCATCGGACAGAACGAGGCTTTCTACTGACATCCGCTATCAGCGTGTCACCGACCCGATCGACCCGCGCTGGGCCAACAACTGGTCCTTGAGCGACAATTTATAAGAGCTTTGCCTTGCCTCGAAACTTAGAAGTCTCTTGAGCAGAGAGACGTTCTATAGTTCAGAAAGGATGAGATAATGCTTCCACTGATCTATACCAATCTAGGAGCAGCCGGGATATTCCTGGCCGCGTGCCTGATCTGGAATGTTCCAGAGATGATCGGTGCGATCAAGCAAAGGGCAAAGGTCTCTAGAAAAGATGCGTCAGTGCAGGATCGCAGCTCAATGGGCATCCTGATCGGCCTGCAGTGGGTTGGCCTCGCGTTGAATTTCTCGCTCGCCGCGTTATTTCAGGCAGCCGCGATTTCCTGGCATCGAACTATCCTCTTTGGTATCGGGATAGCCTTGATCCTGCTCGGCGTCGCCTTTCGCTGGTACGCCATCAGGACACTTGGACGCTACTTTACCCGTGATGTCGCAGTGTCAGCGAATCAGCAAGTGGTGCAAAATGGTCCGTACCGCTCTATTCGCCATCCAGCTTACAGCGGCACATTCTTGACCATGGCGGGGGTAGGTCTGGCAATGACCAACTGGGCCAGCCTGGTCGCGTTGCTCATATGCGTGCTCCTCGGTCATATATACCGGGTCAGTGTCGAAGAGAAGGCGCTCAGCCAGACCATCGGCCAACCATACATCGAATACATGCATCGCACCAGGCGCTTCATTCCATTTGTATTCTAGCAGCTTGCCAGGCTCAAGCTATGAAGCGACCCATACGGAGAAAGCAGGCAGAAACGTTGGCGATCCTCTTTAGTATTATCCTCATCATCCCTCTCTTTTGGATGACAGGTTTTCTTTTTACCACGGATTTTTCTGTTCCTCTGAGGAACGCGCGACAGTATAAAAAGGTTCTCGTTATTTTCCCTCATGCGGATGATGAAGCCATCACATGCGGGGGATTCCTGCATCGCGCTGCAAAAGGGGGGAGCGCAATAACGCTGGTGCTTCTGACCAAAGGAGAAAAAGGAACCCCGATGGCAACACGCAACCCAGCTCTCAAAGATATTCGAACGAGAGAAGCTCAGGCAGCGAGCGAAATCCTCGGGATCTCCAGGCTGATCCAGGAAGACTTTGGCGATAGCGAATTGCAGAAGAAAAAGCAAGAACTGAAGGCATTCATTGCTGCTCTCATCGAACAGGAACAGCCTGAACTTCTTCTCACCTATGATCTCGCGGGCCTCTATGGGCATCCGGATCACATCGCCTGTTCTGAGATCATCACCGAGCTGAAAACAACCAGATTTCAAGCGATTCCTTTGTGGTATG
This sequence comes from uncultured Chloroflexia bacterium, assembly GCA_963731975.1. Lineage (GTDB taxonomy): Bacteria > Chloroflexota > Ktedonobacteria > Ktedonobacterales > Ktedonobacteraceae > CAVSXS01. The sequence continues at coordinate 2,876,572 of CAVSXS010000001.1, forward strand.
TAACACTCCCCAAACGAATGCTGTCACGAGTTAAGCTTCCAGAACACATAGCGATAGGCTCCCATATTCAAGAAAAACAAGCTCTCCCCACCCATAAACTCTTCATAGGAACAAGCGTGTTTCCAAAGATACACTCATGGTATGCGTATAAGAGCCAGCGAGCCGCTTTGAAAGAAGGCACGAGTAAGCTGCTGCCCTTGTGGTTGTTGCTCTCTATGGTGCTTTTTGAATACTTTGCTGAAGAACGTTCGTGCATTGAGGAGAGGGGCAAACATGCATAATTCAGAAAAAACGGCACGGAATGCTTTGAGAAACTTTGCTCTTGTTGTGGGCGCTGCAGGCTCGCTTACTATACCGCTGGCCTTAGAAATCCGGTTGAAGCAGGCCACACAACACCTGACCGATGCGTGGCTGCATATGCCTATCGAGCCTCGCCGTTCTACCCTGCTTGGCATTAGCTTTCGCACGCCTCAAGTGGACGTGCTTGGATTGGATGCGCGCGACACGCTGCAAACGTTGCTTGCCTATCCGTTTCAACTCATTCGATTAGGAGCCTACTGGAATCGACTGGAACCGGCTCCGGGGAAATTTGATTTCGATGAGCTTGATTGGCAAATCGATGCCGCTGAACGAGCAGGAAAGCAGATTATGCTATGTGTCGGCCCCTTGAAGACTTTCAGTTATCCCGAGTTCTTCGTGCCAGCACACCATCTGAGGCGACCCTTCCCAGAACATACCCTCATCAAACCGTCGGTTTACCCGTCGCTTCTTGCTGCTGCGACGGAATTCATCACTCGTCTTGTGGAGCGGTATAAACGTCGTCAAGGGATTGTCGCCTGGCAGGTTGAACACGAAGCCGTGGATCCACTTGGGGTAGAGCATAGCTGGCGGTTAGACACCACCTTTGTCGAGAAAGAAGTCGAAGCAGTCAGAAATGCCGATCCCAGCAGACCGGTGATGATGAACGGCTTTTTGCCTACCTCTTTGCCGGTGCGTCTCTCTCAATGGTGGCGCACACGCGATCAGGGTGACTCACTCGCCGTTGCGCAACGCATGGCAGACATCATCGGGATAGACTACTACCCACGTCACGCGCTGGCGACTGTTGGACCCAAAACACTGTACCTGGATGGAAGTAAGCGTCCCTGGCAGCAGCGGAGACGGAAACAATTGTTCGCGTCAACGCTTGCTCATGGACAAAAACTGATGATTGCCGAAGGGCAGGCAGAGCCGTGGGAAACGGTGACGACCCCACCCAATCCAGACGAGCAGGGCATGTACAGTTGTCTGCCGGAACAGGTCGTCGCCAACTATAATACTTGTATGAGCTGGTCTCAACAAGAAGCCTCTCTCTATGCATACCTCTTTTGGGGCGCAGAGTATTGGATGCTCCGCAAGCAATGTGCCGACCCAAGCTATCTGGAGGCGTTTGCTCGCATTCTTGAATATGCCTGACAGCAGAGCTTCCTCCCCTTTACTGCGCCGACCTTCCCCCGTCAATGGGGATCACCTGGCCGGTGATGTAGCTCGCGCCCTCAGAGGCGAGGAACAGCACGGTCGGGGCAATCTCTCCGGGTTTGCCGATGCGTTGCATGGGCGTCGTGGCGTTATAGATACCCTCGGCGCGCTCGATGATGGTCTCGGTCATGCGCGTTCGAAACATGCCGGGGGCGATACAATTCACGCGAATGCCGCGTGACCCCCATTCGACGGCCAGGGCGCGCGTCATGTTGATGACGGCGGCTTTGCTGGTATTATAGCCAATCGTGTTGAGCTGTCCACCTCCCAGACCTGCGACCGATGCCACGTTGACGATCGCGCCCTTACCCTGTTCGAGCATGTGCCGGCCAGCCGCCTGCGACATGAGAAATGTTCCGGTGATGTTAGCGTTGAGCACCTGCTCCCAGCGTTCCAGGGGATGGTCTTCGGCGGGCGCGCCCCATGTCAGGCCGGCATTGTTTACCAGCACATCGACTTTGCCAAAATCATTCATGACTTGCTGCATCAATTGCCCGACCGAGCCAGCATCCGCGATATCGCACGTCAGCGCGCGGACAGCAATGGCGCGATCCTTCAGAAACTTTTCAGCCTCGCTCAGCCATTGTTCGCGCCTGGCCGTTATCACCACCTGCGCGCCTGCATACCCAAAAGCATGAGCAATCTCAAGGCCCAGTCCACGCGACCCGCCCGTGACGACAACAACTTCTCCCTTGAAGTCAAAACTGACGATACCCATAGAAGCCTCCTCGAAGCTCGACATACCGGTTATGATGCGGCCATCGACGCGCGATTCAGGATGGCAGTCTTCGACGGAGCAACGTAATCCTTGATAATCTCGTTTGCCGCACGCGCCCCCTCCTCCGCGCCTCCTTCCATAAAACCCTGGAAATTTATCGAGCAGTGTTCGCCTCCGAAATGAATGTTGCCTTGCCGCTTCCTCTCGTAGCCACTAAACAGGGTGTACTGCCCGGTAAGCCAGCATGAATAGCTTCCGAGCAGATAGGGGTCCCCTGTAGGATAGCTGAGCGCAGCGTTGCCATTATAGTGCTGACTGACACCCGGCCAGATCTCGTCGAGCTGATCCAGGAGCTCCCTGGCGTAATGCTGCACCAGGGGTGAGTCGCTGTTTGTGTAAGGCTGGTCGGGATCGAAAGATGCGCCAATATGGCCTCCGGTGTAGTTAACAATTATCCCCGTCTTACCGGATTGCGCCACCGTGCCATCCCACGCGTTTTGAAGGCTAAGATCGGTGTAAAGGTCACCCGTGCTGTTGCCGGGCCAGGGGCCGGTGCCGTTCCAGAAGCGATCATCGAACTGCAGTTGCAACTTCGAGTTCGTGCCATAACCAAGCTGGGTGATAGCGGTTTTCTTGAGGCTATTAAACCCGGCATTGCTGTAGTCAAGCCCGCGTAGGACGCTGAAAGGCAATGTCAGAATAACCTGGTCGAACGTTTCGTGTTGGATACCGTCCGGGGTCGAGAATGTCAACGTCACTTCTTGTTTGTCCTGGGCAACAGCTATCAGCCGCCATTTGAGCTTGATACTGCCATCAGGCAGGCTGTTTGCTATGGCGGTCGGAAGTTGCTGATTGCCCCCAACGATCTCGTAGAGTTCATCGGAGGTGCCAAAAATACTCAGTCCTGTTGAACTGGGCTGGAAGCCGAGAAGATAGATCAGGTTAAGCGAACTCTGCTCGTTTGTATCCCTGCCATATTCAATGTTATAGGCAACATCCATCAACTGCCCAAAATTGGAACCATGCCCACCTGGTATGTAGCGCTCGATCCACTCGTAGACACTGGTATGATCGAGCTCGTACCCTTTGCTCGTGAACTGGTTATAAAGGGTCGGAAAAGGGGCCGCATTTAACTGCTCTTGCAGCGTAGCGTAAACCGGCCCAAAGTCTATTACAGCCTGATTCTGTAGGTAGTAATGGTCGAAGAAGAAATAGGTGAATTGTGGGTCATGCAGTTTGTTCTCCGCCGGAAGCCGGTTACGAGTCTTAAGACCGAACCGTTGCAGAAGGCCGAGGATCACCGAGTGATCCGAGTCGATGAACTCACCGCACCACTCGCTCGACTGACCGTTGGCCCAGTTCGTTGTGTTCGAGTGCATGCGGCCGCCGATACGTGATGATGCCTCGTAGACCGTTGAAGCGAAACCCGCGTCATGAAGGGTGAGGGCAGCATTCACACCTGCGATGCCAGCGCCAACAATACCGATTCGTGGCAGTGTCGCGGCAACCGCTTTCATTACCCGCCCCAATCCAATCGGACTGATTATTGCTGCTCCCGCCATAACCGCACCGGCGCCTTTCAAGAAAGCGCGCCGGTTGAATGCTGCCTGCCGCTCCTCGCGGACTTGATCGACAGAGATTCCTCTCTTTGTGGCTTCGGAGTATTCGCCCGCAAGTTGTTGGAGGGCGCGCATAAGAGGGGTACGAGCCATCTAAATATTCTCCTATCTTGGCTACTGAGCTAAAAACCACACGCAACCATGTGGTATACCAGATGAAGTTAATGGCCGTTTTGCTGGGAAACCTCGAAAGTACCAATTGATGCTGCTGAGATAAGGTTAACATGAGGTGAGCGTTGTGTCAATGTCAAAATTGCTTTTGATATCGAAGCCAACGATACCCATAGCTGCCTCCCTTGTCTCTGATGTGGAACGGTTCGCGCTTTAAGTCCCCGCGCATGATATGATGTGCTATAGGATGGATGTTATTTGTAGCGCTAGTATGTATCACAGATGGATGGAATGCAAAGCAAAGACCTCAATCAACCACAATTTTCCATGGGCAAGGTAGATGAGCAACGCCTGCGGCACTTGCCCTGGCACTTTCCATTGAGCGAATGGCCTGAGCAGGGCGTTGTATCACTCACTATCAGGCGAGGAGAGTCGCGTCACCCGGTGATCTTCGTCGAGTGCGAAGGTGTGCGATATGCCATCAAGGAAACCACACCGCACATGGCACAGCGCGAAATTCATAACTTGCGCGAGATCGAGTTTCGCGGCATCCCTACACTCAGTCCGTGCGGTACCGTCACAGTACACGGACTGCCGATCCCACTGGACGCAGGCGCTGCTGGCATTGCAACCCAGTTTGTCAGCGGTGATCGCGGCTACACGGTGACGTACCTGGCCGAACGGGTCATTCCGCACGCTCTACTGTTTCGCCTGCCGTTTTCCCGTAAAACAAAGGAGCACCTGCTGGGTGCAATCGCGGTTCTGATGGTCGAGCTACATGAGCACGGCGTGTACTGGGGCGACCCATCGCTGGCGAACGTGTTGATTCGCATCGATGGCCGCCGCATCCTGGCGATCATGGCCGACGCGGAGACGACGGAGCTGTTTTCTGGACCGATCGAGGAAGGGCTACGCCTGCAAGACCTGGAGTCATTTCACGAGTCGCTGACCTGGCAGGCGGAGGACCTGCGGATCGAGCGCGGATTGGAGGAAGACGCCGAACTACTGGAGGAACGTGATTACCGCTACTTCCAGCGGCGCTACAACTGGCTGCGCCGCGAACACGCGCGGCTGCACGCGGCCATCCCCATGCCCACCTTCATCCAGGTGGAACGGTTTTTGAACAACCTCAATCGCCTGGGATTCTCTCTGCTGAGCATGAACGAAGTGATGCTTTTGCCTTTCGTGAGTGTATTACCTGGCTGGCACGCGCGCCGCATTCAAGAGTTGCTGGGTATCAAGCTGCCACGCAAGCATGCTCGGCACCTGTACAACCTGATTCTCGGACACCAGGCCATCTTGAGCGAAAAGTTGGGGCGCGAGGTTTCCATCGAGGAGGCCGCCAGAGATTGGTATGAGCATTACCATCTTCCTGCCATCCTGCTCTTACGGCAGACATTGGCAAAGAACCAGGACCCGTTGGAAGCCTATTTTGCAGTCATGCGCCATAAATGGAAACTCAGCGAGCAGGCGGGCAACGAAGTTCCCCTGGACGAAGCCGTACTGGACTGGGCGATGCGCCAGGCCGAGAAGGGCACGCTCGGCACGTTCGACCCCGCAGATATCGCGTCCTGGTGGCGGGACCGCAAATCGGCGGCGCAAGCGCTGGAGCCGCCTATGATCGAAAAGGAAAAGCTGGCCCCACTGCTCTCGGAGGACGAAAAGCCTCTCATTCATCTTTCCACGCCGCGCCTGGAAGAGACGTTGCAAGAGAAGCTGGATAGCGATTCTTCATAGTGGGAAAAGGTAACATGTTACCTTTTCCCACTATGAAGAATCGCTATTATTCCTCGTCCAGCGTATCGTCGTCTTCCACTACCCCCTCGATTTCAGCGGCTTTGAAGGCGGTCATATTGCCGCGAATCTGCTCCTCAAGGGCGAAGGCGATATCGCTGTTCTGGCGCAGGTAGTCCTTGGCGTTTTCGCGCCCCTGGCCAAGACGAATCTCGCCGAGGTTGAACCACGCGCCACTTTTCTTGACGAGGCCCATTTCCAGACCGAGGTCGATCAGGCCGCCCTCGCGCGAAATGCCCTCGCTGTACATGATGTCGAACTCGGCCACGCGGAAGGGGGGCGCGACTTTGTTCTTGACGACGCGCACGCGCGTGCGATTGCCCATCACGTCCTGGCCTTGCTTGATGGAGTCGGTGCGGCGAATGTCGAGGCGCACAGAGGCATAGAACTTGAGCGCTTTACCGCCGGAGGTCACCTCCGGGTTGCCGAACATGACGCCGACCTTTTCGCGCAACTGGTTCGTAAAGATGACCGATGTGTTAGTGCTACTAATGGCCGAGGTCAGTTTGCGCATGGCCTGGCTCATCAGGCGAGCTTGCAGGCCGACGTGCGAGTCGCCCATCTCGCCCTCGATCTCGGCGCGTGGTACCAGCGCAGCCACCGAGTCTACCACCACGACATCAACGGCGTTACTGCGTACCAGGGCATCCACGATTTCAAGCGCCTGTTCACCGGTGTCCGGCTGGGAGATCAGGAGATTATTCGTATCGACGCCGCAGCGGGCCGCGTAGGTGCGGTCGAGCGCGTGTTCGGCATCGACGAAGGCAGCATAGCCGCCCGCGCGTTGGGCGTTGGCGATGATATGCTGGCAGAGCGTGGTCTTGCCCGATGACTCCGGGCCAAAGATTTCGGTGATGCGCCCGCGCGGAATGCCGCCTACGCCCAGCGCGAGATCAAGCGCGATAGACCCGGTCGGAATGACTTCCACATTCACTTTGGAGACATCGCCCAACTTCATGATTGCACCTTTACCAAAGCGGCGCTCGATCTGCGTGAGCGCCTGCTCGATAGCCTTTTCACGATCACTCGTGACCGGTGATATCATTGTCGTGCTTCGATCCACCGTAGACTTGTCCTTTTTGTTCATTGGCATTCTCAATCACAAGGGCGAGTGCATCCACCACCAGCCTTCTACATCTTGTAGAAGACTGTCCGCGCCCCTGCATTCCTCCTTTTTTTATGCTGCCTGATCCCTCGTGTGAGGGGGAACGTCCCGTCGCCCGGTTCTTGCAAGAAATAACACACCTGTGGCACGACGCCACATCATAATGTTCCCACATAGCTATTCTTTGGCAGAGTCTCGGATGTGGAAACAGGCTCTCTCCATGCCTGTTTCCTACAGTGTAGAACGATTGTACCATAGAAGAGTATGCAAGTCAAGACAAATTTTCATCATCACAGGTCGCGGCGGCCTTCGATAGCGCGGCCAAGCGTCCCCTCGTCGGCATATTCCAGGTCGCCACCCATCGGCAGGCCGCGCGCCAGGCCTGTAACACGCACGTTGAACGGTTTGAGCTCCTTCTGAATGTAGTTGGCTGTGTATTCTCCTTCGAAGTTAGGATTGGTCGCAAGAATGACCTCGCGCACGTTTCCTTTGCTCACACGCTGTAACAATTCATCGACGCGCAGGTCCTTTGGACCGATGCCATCAACGGGCGAGATCGCACCGTGCAAGACGTGATACAGGCCCTTGTAGAGGCCCGTTTTTTCCAGCGCCAGCACATCCAGAGGCTCCTCGACCACGCAAATCATATCCTGGTCGCGGTTGGGATTGCTACAGATCAGACAGGGATCATGCTCGGTAATATTGAAGCAGCGCGAGCAGTAGATGATACTTTCCTTGACACGCATGATGGCCTCGGCCAGGCGGCGTGCCTGGTCGGTGGGGCTGCGCAGGATGAAGAAGGTCAGGCGCTGCGCCGTTTTGACGCCAATACCCGGCAGCTTCGATAGCTCCTCGATCAGCGACGCGACCGGTGGTGCAATATCGCTCATAGCTTAGAACAATCCTGGAATGTTCATTCCCCCGGTCAGACTGCTGGTCATCTTTTGCTGCGCCTCCGAAACTTTGTCATAAGCGGCTTTGGTAGCGGCGAGCACCATTACCTCAAGTTCGGCGATATCCTCCGTGTTAAACGCTTCGGGATCGATCTTGACGGCAGTCATTTCGTATTTACCGCTCATCGTGACCATGACCGCGCCGCCGCCAGCCGTGCCGGTGAACAGGCTCGCCTCCAACTCCTCCTGCATCTTGACAAGACGCTGCTGCATCTTTTGGATTTCACGCATATTCATGCTGCTCTGTACTCCTTTACTTCCGATACATATCTACTTCGGATGAATATCGACGATTTTCGCCGTAAATGTTCGTATGACTTCAAGCACGACAGGATCGCGGCTGGCTTTCTGCTCAAGCGTCTCGTTCGTCGCGCTCTGTCTATTCTCTCGTATCACGTTCTTTCTGGCAAGTCCCCCGGCAGGCGACTCTTCGTAGGTATGCGATGAATCGTGTGTTTGCAGCGAAGGTGTTTCGCCTGGTGAGGAGCGCTGTCCCGATGTATCCCGAGGCTCGACGATAGGATCAAGGCTAGAAGCCTGCTCATCGCGTGGCGTTGAGGTCGAGGGATGCGAAGCAGGCTCGCGGTAGGCAGAAGGCTGGATATCAAGCACGGCGGACGCGCCGGTCGAGTACACCGGCGGTTCAACAATCGCTGCGGTCTGATTGGAGAAGACCAGGCGCACCTGACAGGCAGGCAAATTGAACTCCATTTGCAGCGCCCATTCCAGGTCCTTGTAGCGCTGCTCATCCTTCACATACTTCAGGTGATTCGGCTTCTCCGTCTGAATGACGACCACCGGCTGCTCAGCCGTACCCTCTATGCCGACCACGCTGAAATAGGCCAGGTAAGCGGCCAGCAGTCCGCTCTTGCTCTTCTGCTTCGTGCGTTTTCGAATATTGTCCCACGCACGCGCCACCTGCTGCACGGTGAGCGATGGCTGGCCCTCCCCGGCGGGGACTGCGTCTGGCGAAACGGAGCGCGCGGGCTGAGCTTCAGCCTTCAGAGCAGTATCTGAGAGAACTGGCGGGGTGCTCTCGACCTCCTTTGGCGGCTCGCTCCGCTGGTAAGGGGTAGAGGAAGTGGGATGCGCCGCCGGTTCAGGCTGCTGTCTGGCCGGTGTCGAAGGTGTGGCAGCGACAGAAGCCGGTTTCGCCTGCGCGCGGTGGTGCGCCTCGATACTTTCGAGCGCGGCCAGTTCCAGGCCAAGCTGGGGCGTCCCCTGGTTCTTCTGCATCAACTCGTTTTGCGCGAAGATACGCGCGCATTCGGTCAGCTCCTCCAATGTGAAACGCCCGGCCAGTTGCCGCACCTCGCGTGTCTCGGTCTCTGTCAGGTCGAGAATCTCGGCGGCATCCGCGCCGGCTCTGGTGAGCATCAGGGCGCGCCAGTACTCCATGACCTGCGCGTTGACCTGGCGCAGGTCCGCGCCTGCTTCGGAGAGTTCGTGAATGAGATGCAGCACGCCGGAACCATCCTGGTCGGCGATGCAGGTGATGAATTTGACGATGGCGCGCGGGTCGGCTACACCCAGCATCGACTGCACGTGAGACAACGATATCTCGCTGCCGGCATAAGCAATGGCCTGGTCGAGCAGGCTCAGCGCGTCGCGCATTCCTCCCGCCGCGGCCCTGGCGATCAGTTCAGCCGCCGAGCGTTCGAGCTTGACGCTTTCCTGCTCGGCCACGAAGTTGAGGTGTTCCACAATCTGGTGCGCGGTGATTCGCTTGAAGTCGAAACGCTGGCAGCGCGAGATGACGGTCGGCAGTAGCTTATGCACATCGGTGGTCGCCAGCACGAAGATGACATAGTCGGGCGGCTCCTCCAGCGTCTTGAGCAGCGCGTTGAAGGCTTCGGTCGTCAGCATGTGCGCTTCGTCCAGCACGTAGACCTTATACTTGCCGCTGGCTGGCGGCACCATGACCCGCTCGCGCAGTTCGCGGATGTTGTCAATTCCTCGATTGGAAGCAGCATCGATCTCGATGACGTTGAGGGAGTTGCCAGCCGTGATCTCGCGGCATTGCAGGCATTCATTGCATGGCTCGCCATCGCGCGGATGCTCGCAGTTGACGGTTTTGGCTAGCAAGCGCGCCGTGCTGGTCTTACCTGTACCTCTGGGGCCGGTGAAGAGATAGGCGTGATTCAGGTTGCCGCTTTTCAGTTCATTCTTGAGCGTGTCAACGATTGGCTCTTGACCAACCAGGTCATCGAACGTCTGTGAGCGCCATTTACGGTAGAGTGATTGTGAGGTCATGAAACGACTCCCGGCTTCCGGACATAGAAAACCGGCTTTCGCCCGGCCCTGCCGATCGGCGCAATCAGGCTGCCCTACGGCACCCAGAGAGGTCCATTTACCGTTGCTTCCTCACGAACCTGGCGGGGTTCATAGACATCTGCCGCGCAGGACCCGATTACGCCGATCGGCAGGGCCGGAAGAAAACCGGCCTGTTCCAAACATTGCTGTGGAACGAGTCTATTGTACTCCTGTAAGGGGGGAATGTCAATTGGTTTTCAGAGATACTTCCCGATCAACAGCTCGTACTTCTCCTTCACTCCCGCTGGAATCTTGCTGTGATCGGTCATAATTGCAGTGGCCAGAGCGGATGGGCATTCGCAGGTGTTCGCGCTACGATCAGCAGGAATCTTCTGAGCGACGCTGCGCAGGATGCGCTGGGCGTTGGTGACGTTCGCGCTCAGATTGTTGATGACCATCTCGACGGTGACGGATTCCTCCGACTCGCGCCAGCAGTCGTAGTCGGTGGCGCAGGCGATGGTGGCGTAGCATAGCTCAGCTTCGCGTGCCAGCTTCGCTTCGGGCAGCGCGGTCATGCCGATGATGTCCATGCCCCAGCTTCGATAAGCCAGGGACTCGGCTCTGGTGGAGAAGAGCGGCCCCTCCATGCAGGCATACGTGCCTCCCTGGTGGATGGTCACGTCTCCCAGTTCGCGCGCCGACTCTAGCAGCAGCCCGCTCAGCGTCGGGCAGAACGGCTCGGCGAAGGTACAATGAACCACGATGCCACCCTCGTAGAAGGTATTGACGCGGCTTTTGGTGCGGTCGAACAACTGGTCGGGGATCACCAGGTCGCGCGGGGCAATGTGCTCGCGCAGGCTGCCCACCGCGCTCACCGAGATGACCCACTCGACACCCAGGCTCTTTAGCGCCCAGATGTTGGCGCGCGCCGGTATCTCCGTCGGCGAAATGTGGTGGCCGCGCCCGTGACGCGGCAGAAAGGCCATCGAGACGCCATCGACCTTACCAACGGTAATCACATCGCTGGGATCGCCAAAGGGCGTTTGCACCGCGATCTCCTCGACATCGGCCATGCCTTCCATGCGATACAATCCGCTGCCGCCTATCACGCCTATGGTTGCCTGTGGCATAACTATCACCCCTCCTTGACTGTTACTGCTGAAGCCAGCTCCTGCGCAGATTGTAACAGATGGGTCACATCTCGTCGAGTGTGATTAGATTGATAGAGATACTATCAAGTTTTCTAACAATTTTCTTATACTTTGCTTACGTTGTTCTAACACAGACCAGTTTATATTTCAAATAGACAAGCACAGAGAGAATCCATCACGGAGAGGGGTTCTCACCATTACTTCAACTACATGAAAAAAGGAGCATACTACTATGGCAAACCTGACACGTTACAACCCGTTTAACGAGGCCATTTCCCTGCGCGACGCAATGGACCGGCTCTTCGAGGACAGCTTCATCCCCCGCGCCTTCAACACCGCCGGCGTGCGCGGAGTAAGCGCCAACCTGTACGAGACGCCTGAAGGCTTCATTTTGCAGGTTCCCATGCCCGGTGTATCGCCGGAGGCCGTGGAGATCACCGCGCAGCAGGATACGATCACGCTGAAGTGGGAGACGAAAGTGAGTGCGCCTGAGCACGCCACAGTTCACTGGAGCGGCTTCCAGAGCGGCCAGTACCAGCAGTCGTTCACGCTGCCAGCAGCCATCAATTCCGAGCGCGCCGAGGCCAGCTACGCCGATGGCATCCTGACCCTCAGCCTGCCGAAAGCGGAGCATGTCAAGGCCCGCACGGTGAAGGTTGTGGCGAAGAAGTAGATGGTGTTGTGGAAAATAGCCCCGGCAACCACAAGGGTTGCCGGGGCTATTTTCCACAACAAGATGCCGATGCAGTCGGCGGCGCCTTCCTTCGCCCTTTCTCTATCATACGCTATGAAGGCAGGCAGCGTGACGAACAAGTAGGGGTGGCGCCGTCCATATTTCAAAAGGAGAAATGAGCAATCGCCAATGGTCATAGCCTATTGCGGATTTGAACAGGAAATGGTAGCATACCATCTATCACGAGCAACTGTTCTATAATGAGGAAAACAATGGTAATGGAGCAAGTTCAGAGTCCAAAAAGCTATGTATTACCATTAGATAAGCTGAATAGCCTGGTACCTGATATTGTATGGAAATCTGCTCCTACTATTTTACCTGACAAGCTGCCTACAGAAGTATGTCAAATCGTAAGCAACTGGTATGTTCAATGCAGCAATGAATCCAGACGTCAACAAGCCGGGCAATTTTTCACTCCTCCTGCTATTGCTCGTTACATGGCCAATTTAGCAGGTAGACTTCAAAATTATGTACGTATTCTTGACCCAGGAGCAGGTGTAGGGATGCTGGGTTGTGCCATTGGTGAACTGGCTGCATTGCAGAAATTATCTTCACTCACCGTAGTGGCCTACAGAATCTGATCCTGTACTAGCAATACTCTGCTCGTTCACGCTCGATTATGCTCGCGATTTCTTACATGATCGTGGAATAGCTCTATTCGTTGAGTTACATCAACAAGATTTTTTAGAAGCAATGGCGGCACAATTCGTTCGTCCCTCCCTCTGGTCTGGGGATCTCCAACCAGAGCAGCCATTTGATCTCGCAATACTCAACCCTCCTTACTTCAAAGTTAACCAGGCGGATGCGCGTGCCAGGATAGTGAAAGACATTGCATACGGGCGTACTAACATGTACACCATGTTTATGTCTCTAGCAGCATCTTCTTTGCGTATAGGTGGACGCTTTGTCTCGATCACCCCTCGTTCTTTTGCCTCCGGTGCCTATTTTAAGCAATTTCGAAGACAATTTTTCAACATTATCTCACCAGAAATTATTCATCTCTTTGACTCTAGAAGGTCTGCCTTTGAGGATGTTGATGTATTGCAAGAAAATATTATACTTGCAGGAGAAAGAAAGGGCTTAGCAGTCGTCGATTCTCCATTCATAACCATTTCACGCAGTAAGGGAATAGCCGATCTCGCTAATTCACTCGTACAACGGGCAGAGAAACGGCTCATCATTGATGAAAATCAGAAAGACCCTGTATTTCATCTTCCTACAAGTGACATTGACACTCACCTGTTACAAGCATTTCGAAGTTGGAGCAACCGGCTATCTACCTATGGACTAGAAATATCAACCGGACCGGTTGTTCCTTTCCGAGCTACTCGTCTGCTCACAACAATAGACAATGTGCTACAAGGCCAGGCTATTCCTTTACTCTGGTTACAACATGTACACCGTATGAATATTCAATGGCCCCTGCACCACTTTGATAAACCACAGGGAATACTCATAGATGCAGATCAGAAGCTATTTGTTCATAATACGACGCAAATCATCCTACGCCGCTTTAGCGCGAAAGAAGAAGTCCGCCGAATAACAGCCGCAGTTCTCTTTGCGGGTACATTGCAATCAACCATGATCGGGATAGAAAACCATCTCAACTATCTCTATCGACCCGGCGGAACGCTTTCCAATGAAGAAGCAACGGGAATCGCCGCGTTTCTCAATAGTTCACTTGTTGATCGCTTTTTCCGCATTGCGAACGGAAATACACAGGTGAACGCGACCGAACTACGCAAGCTACCTTTCCCCTCACTTGAGAAGCTTATCGCTATTGGACGACAGGTGATACGCCTGCATACCGAACAGGATTTTGATACGACTGAGCAGATCGTGATGGAGATACTCGAAAAAGACTTAATAGTTGGAGACGCTACTGACCTTCAACTTCCAATACTTAAAGATTCGAGGATAGTTATGGGTAAAATTCAGGAGGCCCAACGTATTCTGCAAGAGTTAGGCATGCCGCCTGCTCAACAAAACGAGATTAGCGCACTTACACTTCTGGCATTATGCAACCTCGGCGAAACAGCCTCCTGGAAGCAGACCTCTAATCAACCAATCACTATACACAACATGATGGGCTTCATGAAACAACAGTATGGCAGAATTTACGCGGAAAATACGCGCGAGGTGGTGCGCCGTCAAGTCGTACACCAGTTTGAGCAGGCACGCCTGGTTGACCGCAACCCAGATGATCCTACACGAGAGACAAACAGCCCCAACTACTGTTATGCCCTAACGCAAGAAGCCTCCCAGGTATTAAAACAGTTCGGCACTAAAGCATGGGGAGCTGAGCTAAAACATTTTCTTGACCAGCACGGCGCGTTATGGGAACAATATCAGCGCAAACATCAAGCAATGACATTACAGCTTAAACTGGCCGATGGCAACCAGGTGTATCTTACGCCTGGCAAGCATAACGAACTACAAATCGCCATTGTTGAGACATTTAGCCCTCATTTTGCTCCAGGCGCTACGCTCTTATATCTTGGCGATGCTGCAAAAAAGTTCGTGATCTACGAGAGTGAGCGGCTGAATGAACTTGGTGTTCCAATAACAGCTCACGATAAATTACCCGATATTCTTCTGTATCTCGAAGAAAAGAATTGGCTCTACTTGATTGAAGCGGTGACGTCGCACGGTCCTGTATCACATAAGAGGCGACATGAGCTAGAGAATCTGCTCAAAGGCAGTACGGCTAAACAAATCTACATTTCTGCATTTCACGATTTCGCCGAATTTGGTAGACACAAGTCGCAAGTCGCATGGGAAACAGAGGTTTGGATCGCAGAAGCGCCAGAGCACATGATCCACTATAACGGCGAGCGTTTCTTTGGAGGGTACGAGTGAGCAGGCTCACTCGAACCCTCCAAAGAGCATCTACACCACCACAGCTACCTTTGCCACCAGCTTGCCCTCCTCGACGTCTACTGTGACCGTATCGCCCGAGGTGATCTCGCCTCGTAGGAGGGACTCGGCCAGCATATCGTCGAGCAGGCGCTGCACTGCGCGGCGCAGGGGACGCGCGCCATAGATAGGGTCGTAGCCCTGCTCGACGATCAGGCCGCACGCGTCATCACTGACGCACAGCGTGATCGACTGCTCCGCGATGCGCTGGCGTGTCTGCGCCACCATCAGATCGACGATCTCGCGCAGGTGTGCTTGCTCCAGGGGATGGAAGACCACGATCTCATCGAAGCGGTTGAGTAGTTCCGGGCGGAACGCCCGCGTGACGGCGGGAAGAATCTGCGACCGCAAGTGCGCGAGCGCGCCTGCCTGCTGCGCTTGCCGGGTCTTGCGCGCGGGCGCAAACGACATCTGGCTCTGCTTGAGCGTAGCCGTGCCAATATTTGAGGTCAGGATAATGATGGTCTGCTGAAAGCTCACCGTGTGTCCCTGGGCGTCGGTCAGGCAGCCGTCGTTCAAGATTTGCAGCAGCAGATCGAAGATGTTGGGGTGTGCCTTCTCGATCTCGTCGAATAACACGATACTAAAGGGGCGACGGCGCACAGCCTCGATCAGCTGGCCGCCCTGGTCGTATCCGATGTAGCCGGGAGGGCTGCCGATCAGGCGCGATACGGTGTGTTGCTCCATAAATTCGGACATATCCAGCTTGAGCAGGGCGCTCTCGTCAGCGAAGAGCGCCCCGGCCAGCGCGCGTGCCAGTTCGGTCTTGCCCACTCCGGTCGGCCCGACGAAGAGGAACGAGCCGATGGGGCGATGGCCATCACGGATATCGGTACGCGCGCGGCGTACCGCCCTCGCCACGGCCTGCACCGCCTCGTGCTGCCCGATGACACGCCTGTGCAGCGTTTCTTCCAGCCTGAGCAGGCGCTCGGCTTCCTCCCCGGCGATCTGCTCGACCGGAATGCCGGTCCACATCGACACGACTGCCGCGATTGCCTGCTGATCGACGAGCGGTCGTTCCTGCTCGCGCCGCGCGAACCAGGCATCCTCGGCATCGGACAAGTCTTGACGCAACTGTTGCTCGGTATGGCGCTGCCTGGCCGCGAAGGCGAAATCGCCGCGTTCAATGGCTTTGTCCTTCTCCTTCTGAAGCGTGCGAAGCGACTCGCGCAGCAGCATTACCTCGCTTGAGGCAGCCGAGCGGGAGACACGCAGGCGCGCTGCCGCCTCGTCCACCAGGTCGAGTGCCTTGTCGGGCTGAAAACGGTTTTGCACGTAACGCGACGACATGCGTACCGCCGCCGCCATGGCTTCGTCGTTGATGTCGACCTGGTGAAAGTCGGCATACGAAGAGCGCAATCCGCGCAACACCTCCAGCGTCTGCTCCGGCGTGGTCTCATCGACCATCACCGGCTGGAAACGCCGGTTCAGAGCGGGATCGGCCTCGATCGTCTTGCGATAATCATCCAGGGTGGTCGCGCCGATGCAGCGAAACTCGCCGCGGCCCAGCATCGGCTTGAAGAGATTTCCGGCATCGATTGATCCCTCGGCAACGCCCGTACCGACCAATGCGTGCAGTTCATCAATGACGATGATAATTTCTTTCGATTTGAGGATTTCATGCATGATCTGCTTCAAACGTTCCTCAAAATCGCCACGGAAGCGCGTCCCCACCGTCAGCAGGCCAACTTCCAGCGAGACAACGCGGCATTTGCGCAAATTCTCAGGGACGCGCTCCTCGATGATGCGCAACGCCAGTCCTTCGGCAATAGCAGTCTTGCCGACACCCGCCGGGCCGATTAACGCCGGGTTATTCTTCGAGCGACGCGACAGTATTTGCATGGCGCGCTCAAGTTCAGCTTCGCGTCCCACCAGCGGATCAAGCTTGCCGGTCAGGGCCATGATCGTCAGGTCGCGGCTGACCAGATTGAGTGTCGGCGTTTCGCTTGAACGCCGGTAGTAGTACGTCAGGCGTGAAGTCTGACCATTTTCAGCGCCGAAACTCGCCTCGATCTCTCTCTCCGCATTGCCCAGCGTCATGCCGAAGTTTTCGAGTATGCCTGTCGCTATGCCGGTCTCATCCCCCATGACACCAAGCAGCAAATGCTCGATACCGACTTTCGTCTGGCCCATGCGAAGGGCTACATCATACGCGCGATGTAAAGCAGCACGCACCGCCTGCCCCATTGTTGGCCGGCTCAATATAGCTTTGTTCCCGCGTCCGACGACAAACACTAATGTTTCTTCCAGGCGCGAGGCATCTACCTCAAGCCGTGAAAAAAGTGACTCGAGGGCAGGGTCTTTTACTTTCAAAATACCCAGCACCAGGTGTTCCGGGTCGATGACGCGATGCCTGAGAGCCACCGCCTCTTCACGGGCAAAAATGAGTGCCTTTTGACCCTCTGCTGTGTACAATTCGAGTTGACTCAAAATGCTACTCTCCTCACTTCCGGGCAATTCAGCAACTGCTGTGAAGCACATCTAAGAAGAGTAATCGGGTAGGCCCCCGTATTCAGACAGATGAAGGCTACACCAGCACAGAAACATGTGAAGAAAGTCCATCAATATAGCCATTTACGCCCGTGCTATAGTAAAGATACAATGGATAGCCAGAACCAAAAATAACAGATAGCCAGGACAACCTCATGGTTGCCCTGGCTATCTGTTCCTCTCTGTCTACATGATACGGGTACGACGCGCACGCATTACTACAAAGAGGTTGTAGAGCAGCACAATCAGCGCTATAATCAGCAGGACGTGGATGAAACCACCCGCGATGTTGAGCACCAATCCTAGCAGCCAGAGTACTACCAGAATAACCACAACAGCCCAAAGAATGCTTCCTAACATTAGATTTCTCCTTTTTCTCTACTTGTCCTGAATAGGAACGTCGTTCCTCTCTTCTGATATCACGTACATCCTCAAAAAACCGTTTTACGCCAGGCATGTGTAGCCGCTAACACCATCTTGTCATCTGAACGCATCTGCTGTAAGGTATACACAGGATACCTACCGTTCTCTTTCAGAACATCTATTTCATAGTTGAAGGAGTGAGACTATGTCTGCTGATGCGCAGACAACGACACAGAGGGGGAATACATCTATTCCAGGTCTATCCCAGGCGGGGGACGAGGCCATTGTCGTTGAGCAATTAACGAAAAGCTACGGCACGCACCGGGTCGTTGACCAGCTAAGCGTAACAGTTCACCGGGGCGAAATATTCGCGCTGCTTGGGCCGAATGGCGCCGGCAAGACGACCACCATCGAAACGTTGGAGGGCTATCGCACCGCCGATGCTGGCAGCGTGCGCGTGCTGGGACGCGATCCTGTGCGAGAAGCTGCCTCGCTCAAGCCGCTCATGGGGGTCGTATTACAGCAAGATGGCCTGTATCCAGGCTTGACGGCGCGCGAGGTGATGCGACTTTTCGCGGGGTATTTCCAGCAGCCGCGCGATATCGATGTACTCCTGGAGCAGGTCGGGCTGCAAAACGCGGGCAAAACGCGTTGTCGCCGACTCTCTGGGGGTGAGAAACGCCGCCTCGCGCTGGCCCTGGCGCTGGTCGGCAATCCATCCCTGGTCTTCCTGGACGAACCAACCGCGGGCATGGACCCGCAGGCGCGCCTGGCGACCTGGGAGATCATACGCGACCTCAAGCGTGAAGGCGCGACGGTGCTGCTCACCACGCACCTCATGGACGAGGCAGAGCGATTGGCCGACCGCGTCGGCATCATTGACCACGGGCGGCTGATCGCGCTCGACACACCCGGCGGTCTGACGGGCGTGCAGAATGCGACAGTGGTGCAGTTCGTCGCGCAGTCGGGACTCGACTGCGCCGCCATCTCCGCTCTGCCTCACGCACAAAAAGCTGAGGAGATTCGCCCAGGCAGCTACGTGATCGAAACCGGCAACGCGCCCGCCCTGGTCGCGGAACTGGCAACCTGGCTGCGCGATGCACAGGTCACGCTCACAGAGCTACGCGTTGGTCGCGGCTCGCTCGAAGATGTCTTCCTGCGATTGACCGGAACTGAAATAAAAGTATAGAGAAACATGACTACACAGACTATTGCTACGAAACCCAGGGACAGCGAGAGCAAAGCGGCATCATTGGCCGCACAGGTCGCGTCTCAAACGCGCGTGGAACTGCTGCTCACCTTGCGCCGCGGCGAAAGCGTGCTTATCACCATCATCGTACCGGTGGTGTTGCTGGTCTTTTTCGCCTCGCTGAACATCGTCCAGGCAGCGACGGGCAAAGCCGTCGATTTTCTCTTGCCGGGGATGCTGGCGCTGGCGGTGATGGCGACCGGCATGGTCAGCCTGGGCATCGCAACTGCCTACGAACGCTACTATGGCGTGCTCAAGCGGCTGGGCAGCTCGCCCCTGCCGCGCAGCGGGCTGATTATCGCCAAGCTGATCTCCGTGCTGGCGCTGGAGGCGATCCAGGTGGTGCTCCTGGTTGGCGTTGCGGTGCTGCTTTATGGCTGGCATCCTGTCGGGGCGCCCTGGCTGGCGCTGCTCGGGCTTGTGTTGGGAACCGTGACCTTCGCGTCACTCGGGCTGGCGATGGCAGGCGCGCTGCGGGCCGAAGTCACACTGGCGGGAGCAAACGCACTCTACCTGCTCTTCCTCCTGCTCGGTGGTGGCATTTTGCCTTTGAGTCACCTGCCAGCAGGACTGGCTGACCTGGCGCAGTTGCTGCCCGCCGCGGCGCTCACGCAATCGCTGCAAGCCAGCCTGACCAACGGCGCAGCCTTCCCAGGCACCTCACTGTTGACGCTCGCCATCTGGGCGCTGGTGATTCTGCTGGTAGCCATCCGCACTTTCAAGTGGGAGTAGCCTCTTTCCCTCCCAGGCGATTCGGCGCTACAAAACGGGCGTCACGTTTTCGGAAAAATGACAGGCCGCGAAGTGTTGATTTCCCTCTTTTGCCTCAAACGCCGGCTCGACCTCGCGGCAGATGTCCTGAGCCATCGGGCAGCGCGTATGGAAGCGGCAGCCCGAAGGTAGATTGATGGGGCTGGGCAGGTCGCCGGAAAGAATGATACGCTTGCGGCGCTTTTCGATCTGCGGGTCGGGTATAGGCACGGCGGAGAGCAGCGCCTTCGTGTAGGGGTGCTTGGGCGCGTTGTAGAGTTCGTCGCGGTCGGAAAGTTCGACAATCTTGCCCAGGTACATGACGGCGATGCGGTCGGCCACGTGGCGCACCACGCTGAGATCATGCGAGACGAACAGGTAGGTCAGGTTGAACTGCTGCTGCAAACGCTGCAACAGGTTGAGCACCTGGGCGCGAATCGAGACATCCAGCGCGGACACCGGCTCGTCGGCAATCACGAACTCGGGATTGATAGCGAGCGCGCGGGCCACTGCGATGCGCTGGCGCTGGCCGCCGCTGAACTCGTGCGGGTAGCGGTCGATGTATTCTGTGCGCAGGCCAACGACGCGCAGGAGTTCCAACGTGCGTTCGCGTATCTCCTTGCTGGAAGCCACTTTGTAGATATACATCGGTTCTGCTACCAGCGAGCCGATAGTAAAACGTGGATTCAGTGAGGCGTAGGGGTCCTGGAAGATCATCTGAACGCGCTGGCGCACCTGGCGCAGTTGTTCGCCCTTGAGTGTAGCCAGGTCCACGTCGTTGAAGAGAATCTGCCCGCTCGTTGGCTTGTAGAGGCGCACGATGGTGCGACCAATCGTCGTTTTCCCCGAACCGCTTTCGCCCACCAGACCTAGCGTCTTGCCGCGCTCAATGGAGAAGCTGATGCCATCCACGGCGCGTACATATCCAACGACACGCTGCAGGATCAAGCCCCTGGTAAGAGGAAAATGCATTTTGAGGTCGCGCACATCGACCAGTGTCTTGCTTGCTACGACTGTTTCGCTCTCGACCATCTATTTTTCCTCCGACATCTCTACAATGGCCTCTTTAAATGTCGCTTGAAGGCGCTCGTTGCGCGCCTGGCGGCGTCCGTCCGCGTAGGCTTGCTCCCGGGGGTCGGAAACATCGACCCAGCACGCCTTCAAATGATTCGCGGCCCCCGGCAGCGACTCCAATGGAGGTTTGGTGCGACAAATAGCACGCGCGAAGGCGCAGCGCGGCATAAACGGGCAGCCTGTGGGCGGTTTCACCAGGTCGGGCGGTGAGCCTTCGATCGTTCTAAGCTGGGAGTGCCGCTCCTCGTCCAGGCGCGGTACCGACGACAGCAGGCCAAGCGTGTAGGGATGGCGCGGATTGGCGAATAGCTCGTCGGTTGGCGCGGTCTCCACCACTTTACCGGCGTACATCACCACCACGCGGTCGGTCATGCCGGCAACCACGCCCAGGTCATGCGTAATTAAAATGACCGCCGTGCCGAACTCCGAGCAGACGCCATCGATCAATTCGAGAATCTGCGCCTGCACCGTCACATCCAGCGCGGTGGTGGGTTCATCGGCAATCAGCAGCTTGGGATTGCACGCCAGGGCAATAGCAATCATGACGCGCTGGCGCATACCGCCGCTGAACTGGTGGGGAAACGAATTGACGCGCTCCGCGGCGGCGGGGATGCCAACCTGCTCCAGCAGTGCGATGGCGCGCTTGTTGGCTTCATCCTTGTCAAGCTTCAGATGAATGCGCAGCGCCTCACCGATCTGCCTGCCGACCGGCATGGTGGGATTCAAGCAGGTCATAGGGTCTTGAAAGATCATCCCGATTCTGGCACCGCGAATCTTGCGCATATCTCGTTCGGGCAGATCGAGTAAGTCCTGATCATCGAAAAGGACGCTGCCGCCGGCAAACTCTCCCGGAGGATGCGGAACTAGACGCATAATCGAGAGGGCTGTCACGCTTTTTCCGCAGCCACTCTCGCCTACGACACCTACCTTTTCGCCCGGTTTGACCGCGAAACTTACCCCGTCAACGGCATGGACGCGGCCAGCCTTGACCTTGAAGTAGGTTTTCAGGTCCTGCACCTCTAACAGATACTCTCCCAAGGTAGTTGCTCCTTCACGCACTATGCTCTCATCCATCCCGCCAACGACGCTTCGCGTCTACTGCTGCACAATCAGGCGGGACGAAACGCACTATAATCATTAACGTTCGGTCATGTAGGGATCGAGCGCATCGCGCAGACCGTCGCCCACCAGGTTCAGGCTGAGCACGGTGAGGAAGACAGCCAGGGCGGGCCAGAACACCAGCCAGCCATCCACATCAAAGATGCTCTGTCCGTCATAAATCATGTTGCCCCAGCTTGCGCCCGGCGGCTTGATGCCAAAGCTGAAGTAGCTCAGCACCGACTCCAGGATGATGTTTGTGCCGATCAACAGCGTTGCGCTGACGATGATCGGCCCGGCAGCATTTGGCAGGATGTGCCGGAACATCAGGCGGAAGTCTTTCGCTCCGATGGTGCGCGAGGCCAGAATGAATTCGCGTTCTTTCAGCGCGAGAAACTCGCCTCGCACCAGACGCGCCGCGTAGGTCCACCCGAAGATGGCAATCAGGAAGATCACGCTCTTAGGGGTCCCATCCGAAAACGAGGCGGAGAGTACGAAGAGCAGCAAATAGAGTGGTACGGAGAGAATCACATCGGTGAAGCGCATCAGGATATTGTCAATGACGCCGCCGTAGTAGCCCGCGAACGAGCCGATGCCAATGCCAAAGAGAATTGCCATCAGCATCGAGGTCATGCCAACCAGCAGCGAGACGCGCCCGCCCGACATGATACGCGCCAGCGTGTCACGCCCTACATCATCTGTTCCAAGCGGGTGCGCCAGGCTTGGCGGTGACAACGTATCAGTGACGCTCAGGACATTCGCAAAGTTCGGATCGATGCGCCAGACATACGGGCCAAGAAAGCACAGCAGGAAAAGGAAAATCAAGAACGCCGCACCGACCACGGCTATCTTGTTGCGCACAAAGCGATCAAAGATGATGCGTCCCTGGCTGCGCCTCACCTGCACCAGCTCGACTGTGGCGTCGAGAAACGGCTCTATCTCCTCTTCAGTCGTCGTGTTCACGTTGAGATGCTCGGATATGTCCATGAAGTTCTCCTTTCAGCGCGCTGGCTGTGATCGTGCTCTCTCCGGTTATGCATAACGAATACGAGGATCAAGAACCCCATAGAGAACGTCTGCGATGAGGTTAAAGGTGATCACAAAGAACGCGCCGATCATCAGCATGGCGAGCAGCACCGGATAGTCGCGGCTGTCCAGGCTATCCAGGAAGAGCAGGCCCATGCCGTGCCAGGCAAAGACGCCCTCCGTGATGGCAGCGCCACCGGCCACCGAGCCGAAGTCGAGCGCGACGACGGTCACGAGCGGGATCAGCGCATTGCGCAGCGCGTGGCGGAAGAGTATCGCAACGGGGCCGACGCCTTTGGCGCGTGCGGTACGCATGTAGTCCTGCTTGACGGTCTCGATCATGCTGGAGCGCATATAGCGGCTCCAACCGGCGATGAAGGCGATTGACAACACCGACATGGGCAAGACGAGATACCACAGGTGATCCAGCGTGGCTGAAAAGGCATTGGGAAAGACCAGGCCAACCGACTCAGTACCAGAGGTAGGAAACCATTTGAGCACAACGCCGAACACATCCTGAAATAGCAGGCCAAGCAGGAAGACAGGCGTGGCGATCCCGGCATAGGCAAGGATGGTCAGGGAATAATCGGTGAGCGTTCCCTGTCGCACCCCCGCAGTGACCCCTACCAGCACCGCGATAATGAGCGCCAGCACCAGGGCAGCGCCAAACAGCTCGAGCGTCGCGGGGAAGGCGCGTCCGATGACCGTCGATACCAGCTCATTCGTTTTGAATGAGAAGCCAAAATTCCCTGTGAGGGCGCTGGTCAGCCACTTGACATATTGCACGGGCACCGGATCATCCAACCCCAGGCGCAACTTCAGGTCAGCTCTCTCCTGCGCGGTCTGATGAGGGTTGAAGAACACGGCCTCCGGTCCGCCCGGCAGCAGGTGGATGAAAAGAAATAAGAAGATCGTCAGAAAAAACAGCAGTGGAATCGCCTGCAGAACCCTGCGCAGAATATATCGTCCCATAGTCACCTCCGGCGAGCGTAGAGTGAGGACTACTAATACAGGTGTTAGTGTACCATACTCATTAATAAAATGTCACCATTTTATTCACGTCCAGATGTATCGGTGTAAATTACCCCCTGGCCGGGCATCGGAGATGTCCAACCAGAGGGTAAATTTGCCCGTTACATCAGGCGAGTAATAGAGACAACACTGGAATCCACACGATTACGGGCAGGTTCCACCGTTGCACCACCACGTCCAGATGTTCTCGGTTTCACCCACGCCAGCCAGCGACGGGGCGTAGTTGTTCGTCCCCTTCTTGTTGACGGCGAGGTCAGGAGCTGCAAACTCAACGATGAACGGGACCTGCGTCAACTCGACCTGGTGGATCTTGTCGAAGGCAGCCTGGCGCACCGTCGGGTCGGCGGAGCTTTGCTCTTGCTTGTACAGCGCATCCAGAGCAGGATTGCAGTAGAAGGTGAGGTTGCTGGGGTTGCCGCACTGGAAGAACCCCGCGTCATCAGGATCGTAGGAGTTGCCCGTCTCGTATTCGGCGATGTCATACGTGCCGGGCTTGCCGTCGTTCAGGATGGGGCCGAAGAAGGTGCTGGCCGGGTAGTCCTGAATGTCCAACTTGATACCGATCTTGGCGAAGTTCTGCTGGTTGATGAGCTGGTCATCACTGCGCCACAGGTTGCCGGCAGTGGTGGAGTACTGGAACTCCAGGCGCTGCCCGTTCTTAGAGCGCACGCCGTCGGAGCCAAGCTTCCAGCCGTTTGCGTCGAGCAGTGCGTTAGCGGCGGCCAGGTCGAACTTGGGACACACAATGCCCTTCGTGTACCCTGGATTCTGCGTCGCCGTATGGTCGGTACAGAGCGGGCCTCCTATACCGCGGCGCGCGACCTGGATGAGGGTGTTCTGGTCCACCGCCATCTGCATCGCCTGGCGCACCTCCACGTTGTTGGCCAGAATCTTGTTGTGGAAGTCGAAGTAGAGCGCCTCGAACAGGTAGCTGTTCTGGCTGGCTGACACCGTATAGTTGCTCAGTCCATTGTAGACCAGGGCCTTTGACACGTCCAGGAACCAGGCGGAGTCGGCGGTACCGGCCTGGAGGTCCTTCAGGATGGTGTTCTGGTCGGGAACGATACGGAAGATGACCTTATCCAGGTAAGGCAGACCCTGCGCGGCCTGGTAGTAGTCGGGGTTGCGCACTACAGTGTAGTGGTCGCCTGGCTTGCTCTCAGACATCATGAACGGGCCGCTGACGACCGAGGGGTTCAGGTTGTCGGCGGATTTCAGGATCGCAGCCGGGTCCATGCTAGCGTAATGGTGGGCCGGCAGCGGGCCGTAGAAACCGTCAGCCCAGTTGGCGATGAACGAGACCAGCGGGTTCTTCAGGTGGAAGGTGATGGTCAGGTTGTCGGAAGAAACATCAGCGCTGGCGATATCCAGGTTGTTGATCAGGTTGTAGGTGCCGAATTTGGGATTGCCCCACAACTTCCAGGTGAAATCCATGTCCCTGGCGTCGAGCGTCTGCCCATCCGACCACTTCAGTCCGGAACGGAAGTGCAGCGTCCAGGTTTTGAGGTCGGCGCTGATGCCGCCGTTGGCTGCCGTTGGAACCTCTGTCAGCAGTCCCGCCGTAAGCACACCCTGGGGCGTACCGTAGACCAGGGGAGCATAGAGGGCGTAGTCCACCATAGCGGCAAATGTCTCGCTCGAGGCATTGGGGATCAGCGAGTCAGGTTCTTCGAACAGGTCATCGACCCAGGTGCCGCCTTTGACGGGCGTGCCACTCGTCGTGGGGGTCGTCGCTGGTGTGCCTCCCGTACTACAGGCGCTCAGCAGCATGAGCAGCACTGTCAGGGCAGAAAAGGACATCACGAGAAAACGCGATTTTGGTTTCTTGAGCATCGTGTCCTCCTAAATACAAACGACAGTTGAGGAACCGGTACTCTCCGATGAGCACCAGTTTTTGGGTTCGCGCCGGCAGCCCGCCATGCTGCCCGGTAACGAGCGCCGATGACAGATACACTTCATGAGAGATATGGCACGGCGTTACTAGTACTACGCACAAAATGAGAGGTTTCTCACAAAGTCATAAAGTTGATTCTGTACTGGAGGAGGGAGGGAGATTACGCGCGGCAGTCGGCGCAGCAGCCGAAGAGGGTCAGGGAATGCCCCTCGATGGTGAAGTCGGTTTGATTTCCGATGGAGGCTAGTTGTTCGATGGGAAGGCAGATCTGCACCTCGACCACGCGATGACAGCGCGTGCATGTGAGGTGGTGATGGTGGCTGTCGCCGCACATACGATAGTGGTGGGAGCCATCGGCAAACTCGACGCGGTTGAGCAGGCCCAACACGGCCAGCTTCTCGACCCAGCGATAGACGGTGGCGCGTCCCAGGTGCGGCTCGTCCTGGCGCAGGTACTGCCACAGATCGTCCACCGTAAAATCTGTGCCGCTCTCGGCAAGCTGGACGAGGCGATCCGCGATCAGGCGGCGAGGGCGGGTATTGCGCTGGCCTGCTTCCTCGAAGGCGGCGCGAATGGTGTCTGCGTTCACGGTGTTGACTTATTGACTCCTGCTACGCTGACGGCGGGACTCGAACCCACGGCCTTCCGCTCCGGAGGCGGACGCTCTATCCACTGAGCTACGTCAGCACAAAGACTATACTCTGGATGATACCATATCCGTCAACTCAACTCAAGATCAAGTATTGCTAGAACGAACGTTTTATATTGACAAGTATCGTTCTACCCGTTATGCTACCTCCGATGAGTTTATGTCGGAGGGAATCGGGCCATGTCAGAGCAGCACCAGTTCCGCAACTTCCCCGGATACAACGCGCCTACGTCGCCATCTTCGTCGTCGTCACCCTTTCAGCCGCCGCCAGTATCGTCTCCTTTGTCGCCTTTATCACCGCTCACGCCTATGCCGCCTTTCTTCGCTCCTATCGAACCCGATCCTGACCCAGAGGGCGACATCTCGATGCAGATGGGCAAGATCATGCCAGCCGCTTCACTCTCGCTCAGGAAGAGGCTGGCTCGTTTCGTCGCACCCGCTCTCGCGCTCTGTATCGTGGGAGCTATCGCCTTCATCTGGCTCGCCCCCTCATCATCTTCGCCGTCCTCCACGCTCTCGACGATCACGCAGCAATCCTTCACCAACAACCCCGGCGGCTCAAACGCCAGCGCCACACCCGGCGGCGACCTGCGCGTCTACGTCGTCGGCGCGGTGAAGCACCCTGGCGTCTACGTGCTGCCTCCAGGCGCGCGTCTCTACCAGCTCATCGCCGCGGCAGGCGGCACGTTGCCACAGGCCAACCTCGTCGCGCTCAACATGGCTGCTCCATTGACCGATGGGCAGGAAGTCTACGTTATAAGCAATGGCGAAATCCCGCCGACCTATCTTGGCGGCGTCCCAGGCCCCGGCTCTGGTACCACCACTCCTACCACGACGAGCATTACCACGAATGGAACGGTCACGGCCAACGGACAGCTGCTCAATATCAATACCGCCAGCTCGGATCAGATGCGGCAGGTGCTGCACGTCAGCAGCGTCACCGCGCAGAAGATCATCGATTATCGCACGCAGCACGGCCCCTATACCTCCGTTGACCAGTTGCTCCAGGTCATCAGTCGCTCCATCTATGACAGAATCCGAGGACAGGTAACAGTATAAGGTGATCTTATTCCGACCAGCAACGAACTGCATTCTACGCAAGCGTCAGCCGGTCGGATTCGTATAACATTAACGCTTTGTGGGAGGAACAAGGCAATGTATCGCGTCCAGGCGAAACCAGACCTGCACGGACTGACGCTGGTCGCCGCGGCAGTTTCCTGGCTGGCCGGAATGCTCCTCGCATCGTGGATACACATCACTGCGCTCGCTTTGCTATTTGGCGCGGCCTCGGCACTGGTCTGCTGCATCGCCTTCTGGCAAAGTGGCCGCGGACGGCTCATGGCGCTGCTGGTCATTGCCATGCTGCTGGGAGCCTGGCGCTACAGCACCGTCTCGCCCATCGGAGACCCGACTGCCGTCAGCGCGTACATCGGAAGCGGAGGGCGCAGCCTGGAAGTCAGCGGCAGTGTGGCCGACGAGCCATTGCTCGAATCGCGCAGCAGCTTGCTTTTTGTCGATGCGCAGCAGGTCAGTCTGGATGGCGGCACGACCTGGCAGAACGCGCACGGACAGATCGAAGTGCAACTACTCGGCAGCCTGCTTGATGACCCCTACGGCCCGCACTATGGCGATAGCGT
The DNA here is from genome assembly GCA_963731975.1 of uncultured Chloroflexia bacterium. GTDB lineage: Bacteria > Chloroflexota > Ktedonobacteria > Ktedonobacterales > Ktedonobacteraceae > CAVSXS01. The sequence goes on from CAVSXS010000001.1 coordinate 2,904,705, forward strand.
CGAGCTGCGCGGTGCATTGCAGCCACCCTCGTCGCACAGCTCGCCATCCATCTTTGCCAGCATGACCTTCCCGTTGGTCAGCGTGCAGCAAGCGGGCGGAAATCCGCTCCTCAAGGCGCTTTACCAGCTGCGCTTGACGTTTGCCCTCTTCATCGAACAATCCCTGCCGCAGCCGATGGCGGCTTTACTCATCGCGCTGGTGCTCAGCCTGCGCACGCCCGCGCTGCGGCCGCTCATCATCACGTTCAACGTGACAGGCACGGCGCACCTGGTCGCACCATCCGGCTTCAAGGTCACGATCCTGGCGGGGCTGATCGCCAACGTCGCCCAACGCCTCACGCCCAGGCGCAGCCGGCAATTCCAACGCTTACTCCCGGCTGAACGGCGCAAACAGGGCCGCCTTGAGCTGCTTATCTCTGCCCTGGTTGTACTGAGTATCATCGCCTACACCTTCCTGAGCGGCGGCGGCCCGGCTGCCATACGCGCAGGCATCATGGGTATCGTGCTGGTAATCGCCCCGCGCACGGGCCGTATCTACAACGTCTACACCGCGCTGGCGTTCAGCGCGCTGCTGATGAGCGCCCTCGACCCGTTCGTGTTGTGGGACGCGGGCTTTCAACTCTCGTTTCTCGGCACGCTGGGCATCGTGCTCTTCACACCTTTCTGGTCGCGTCTCTTCCGGCCAGTCGAACGATTCTGGCTGGGGCGACACGTCGCGGAGATCGTGGCCGTGACACTGGCCGCCGAAACCGCAACCCTGCCGGTCTTCGCCCTCACCTTCCAACAAATCTCGTTCGTCGCGCCGCTTACGAACCTGCTGACCGTGCCGCTGCTGGCCCTGCTCATCGTGCTAGGCCTTTTCCTCTGCGTCACCGGCCTCTTCTCATCCTTCATCGCGCTGGCCTTCGGCTGGCTCACCTACCCGCTGCTGTGGTACGTGCTGGCCGCCGTCGCGTGGTGCGAGCGCCTGCCCGGAGCCTATCTCATCGTGAGCAACCTGAATGTCGGCATCGCCTGGCTCTACTACAGCCTGCTGGCGCTGGTCGCTTTCGCGCTCTTCCAACACTGGTCTACTACTCACTCGTCGAATACCTCCCTACTCGCGCCAGAACCGCAACCCACACGCCTCTCGCGTCGTGCGCGCCGCTTGATGCAGGTCGGCCTGGCCGCGCTGATCGTCTTTCTGGCGAGCGGAACGGCTGCATTGGCGGCGCGCGGAGGCGCGCAGTTGACCATCACCTTCCTGAATGTCATCCCGGCTGGTCAGCCTGCGCAGGGCGAGGCCATCCTGATACGCACGCAGGATGGCAAGACGGCCCTGATCGATGGAGGGCTGGACACCACCTCGCTGGCGAATGAACTGGATACACGCCTGCCGTTCTGGCAGCGCTCGCTCGACATGGTGATCCTGACCGCGCCCAGGCAGGCCGACATGGTTGGACTGGAAGATATCGTGACGCGTTACGCCATCGGCGAGGTAATCGACCCCGGAATGCTGCACCCCAACACAGGCTACGCGCGCTGGCGGCACACCATCAACCAGCGCAACATCCCCTACACCCAGCTTCGCCAGGGCGCAACATTCACACTTGGCACACAGGTGGCATTCCAGGTCTTCTGGCCCATTTCGCCTCTGCACAAGGGCAGCCTGGAGAATGAAGATAACGGCATGGCGATTTGCCTGCTCGCGCCGGGAATGCGCCTGCTACTGCTCGGCGACACGGCGCTGAGCAAGTATGCGCTGCAAGGACTCGTCAGCGACATCGACCCGCGCTACCTCTCAGCCGATGTCGTGCAGCTTGTCGGCGAAGTCGGCACGGCTTTTCCGGCGCAACTGGCTCCTCTGCTCGGCAGCGTTCACCCATCGCTGATCGTCGTCAGCCCGGCGGCGCTCTCGGCAAAGCTGCGCAAAGCAGGCATGAACAGCGTGCTTGCCGCGGTTTCCGCGCCAACCATCTTCTCCAGCGCGTGGCAAACGATCCAGACGGCCCAGGTCGGCACGCTCGTTATTGGCAGCGATGGGCATGGGTGGGCTATACAGCCTGACGCCTGAATATGCTATGATGTGCTATTGGAAGGAACAGGCGTATGACCATCTGCGAGTCTTGCGGACAACATATACCAGAAGGCGTGTTGCGCTGCCCATCCTGCGGCGCGGCGCTCCCGGCCTCGACGAATCCCACAAGTACGGGACGCTCAGGTCTGCAACCGGAAAACGGGAAAGCCACATCCACATGGCACGGCGACCTGGCAGGATTCGAAGAATACATCCCGCCGCTACATGCTGCTTCAGACCGGCCTTACAGAATCTCTGCCTCGTCACCATCGCAACAGGATGAGGCCGGGCCGCCGCTCGATACTGATACGCCATCCGACGAGAGCGATACTGCCTATCTGCCCCCGATGACTTTCTACACCACCCGTACTTACACCGGCACGTTTCCCGCGCCGCTGCTGGTCGAGATACTGCTCTCGCTCTTCATGGGCATCTTCGGCGTAGGCTGGCTGATGATAGGCGAAGTCACAACCGGCGTGCTTTTGCTGGTGGGCAGCTTCCTGCTCTACCTGCCGCTGGTGGTCGTTTCCTTCATCCTGGCAATAACCTCTGTCGGTCTGAGCCTGGTCTGCACGGGACCGCTGGCCATTGGCGCGGTGTGCTTGAACGCCTTCTTCTTGCACAACAGGATCAAACGTAAAGCCGCGAAAGCCGCCGAAGGTCGAGGAGATCAAAGTAGTCAAAAAGACCTGGGTGACCACCCCGGCTCACTTTGAAAAGGCCAGTCGGCGATATTTCTCACGCGACTCCAACCACGCCTCGTCCGACAGGCCAAGCTTCTCGCGCACGCCGTCAGGCGGCACACCATCGCGTAGTTGCTGGACGGCGAAGGTATCGCGCAGTAGTTGCAGCGTGACACGCTTGTTGATTCCGGCGGCTTTCACGGGACGCGCCAGGATGTAGTTAAGGTTGCGATCAGTGCAGACAAACAGCTCGTCGGCTGGATGATACTTTGCCATGTAGCGTTTGAGGATGCCGGTAAACTCCGCCGGCAGGGTCAGGCGGCGCTCGCGGTGTTGTTTGTTCGTCGCGGCGGCAAAATGCACCGTGATGGCTGGAGCGGCTGCATCCGACAGGTCGATATGTTCCACCTTCAGACCGGTCACTTCTTCCTTCTTCAGCCCGGCGTGCAATACAAGGTAGACAAGGCAGTGCGTGCGCGGCTCCTCGGCTGCTTTTTCCATCAAACGTTGTACCTCGTCGTCGAAGAGCAACTGTGGCAGTGGCGGCAGGGGACGTTCCAGCACGAGGCTGGTAGAAGGGTCTTCGCGCAGCACGCCCTCGCGCGCCAGCCACGAGAAGAAGTTTTTCAGGAAAGTGACACGCCGCGCCATCGTCTTTGGCGCGGGCGGCTGCCCCTTCTTACCGAACTTCAGCTTCATCAACCAGTCGGTGAGCTGCTCCTTGGTAACGCGACCAACGGGTGTCTCACGGCCCGCGAAGTCGCTGAACATGCGCAGGTCAGAGAGGAAGCAGGTAATCGTATAAGCCGATTTGCCCCGCAGTTGCAAGTCCTGTTGATAAGGCAGCACGCAGGCAGACAGGCTCGACTGGTCGGTCAACGGATGCGTGCGAATGAAGGGCGGAAACGGCGTTGTCTGCGGGTCAGGCGGCTCGGATATGACGGTCGCGCTACCCGCGAAGAGATCGGGCTGGAGGACGGTGCTCTCCTCGGAAAGAATGGGTTCGGATTGGAATGAGTGCTGGTGTTCGTTCTGCATACATCGCTCCCTCTACAAAGGAATGATTCACTGGTTGACCCAAATTGCTCTCTTCACCTTGTTTTTCATTATAGCAGGTTATAGCAAAAATGTTCAAGTCCTTTTCGCGCGTTGTGCTTGTTACCTGTATTGTTATCATTCGTCTCTGATGTGTAGACTATAGGCTGCTATTATGAACGCTCTGGTCACATTAGGACACGTTATTTATGAGTCGCATCAAACCTTTTTTGCCCGCCCTCTTCATTTTTTGTCTCGCGCTGTTGGTGCGCGTGATTTATAACGATACCGTCGCGGGACAATATTATCCACTGCACGATTCGCTCTTCTACCAGACGATCGGGATCAACCTGATTCAGGAACATTGTTTCTGCCTGCAACCCTACGTGACAACCGTCTACCGCACTCCGCTCTGGCCGTTTATCCTGGCCGGCTTCTCAATTTTCTTCGGCAAAAACGATTATGTCGCGCGCATCTTTCTCTCGATGTTGGACGCGGGGACATGCGTGCTGATCTACCTGTTCGCCAGGGACCTATTCGGGCGGCGCTTAGGCATGTTCGCGGGCATCGTCGCGGCCTTCTACACAGGCCTCTTTCTCTATACCGGCTGGCTCTATACCGAAACCATCTTCACCTTTCTGCTCTTCGCGCAGTGCTACACTCTTTTCCGCATCCAACGAGCGGAAGGGGTAAAGATGCGTTTGTGGCTGCTGAGCGGCGTGCTGATGGGGTTGCTCTCGCTGGTACGGCCAAATGGACTGCTGGTGATCGGGTTATTTGTACTATGGGCTATCATTCTTATCTGGATCAAGGTGCTGCCGCGCGCGGCCACGCTCAAAGGAGTCGTGTGCGCCGCGCTGCTGGCGGTCGTGCTGATCGCGCCCTGGACGGTGCGCAACTACCTTGTCTCGCACTCATTTGTCCCTGTGGCGACCGGCGATGGCACTGTCATGCTGGGCGCGTACAACGATATGGTACTCAAAAAGAGCACGAGTCCTGGCGGATACACCGGTACCTGGGTCAATCCCCTCATCTCCAGCTTCAACTTATCCCACTCGTTCCCACTTCTCACCTGTTCGGCCACCTGTGAAGTTGCGCGCGAGGCGGCTTTCAATAACGCCGCCAAGCAGTGGATACTGCATCACAAACGAGATTTGCCCCTGCTGCTGGGAATGCACTTCATCAACATGTGGCAGCCAAACGTGGTGGAGGCCGATTTACCACTCGCGCGCTTCCCCAATGCGCCGCTCGCCGGTGTCGTATCATGGATGATGTATGTCACGCCCATTCCCATCTTCCTGCTTGCCGCATTCGGCCTGGTGGTCACGCTCTTTCTCTGGCGCAAGCTGCTCTTCCTCTACTTCATACTCGGCATGACCTTCGCCGAGGCCATCTACTTCTACGGTATCCCGCGTTTCCGTGCCCCCATCGAGCCGATCCTGATCCTGCTGGCAACCGGCGCGCTGTGGTGGATCGTGACTCAGTGGAGGGAGAGGAGCTACAGGGCCGACTGACTCACGTTGACGCTCTGGGCCGCATCCGTGCCCGTCCAGCCCATGAATGGCTCGAACAGTGCGGGTCCGTAGGGCGTGGTTTGCGCCGTGGTGAGAGTATTGCTCAGGACTGCACCGCCTACAAAGACACCCAGCTGGATATGCGCATCATTGGCTGTGCGCCAGGCCACCACTACATCAGGGGCAGCCACACCCGCTTTCGCCACGCCAACGGGAAGCTGGCTGGTCGCGGTCAACGTGACCACCGGGCTTAGGCTGGCCGGATTGGCCGGATTGTAGCGTCCAACCACAATAGGCGAGTTGGCGCTCACATCTTCCCAGAACACGTACAGGTACATACCCGCGGAAACCAGCGAAGGGCTTGTCCTGACGGTGGCGCTGTAGGTGACCTTTGTGTTAAAGGTGCTGGCATCTGCCGAGGAGATGATGTTCAAGTGTCCATCCGTTCCCCTCCAACTCAGGTACAGGCGACCGGTCGGTGCCCCGCTTTGAAATGTCACAATCGAGGGAGCATTGTTGGAGTATTCACGCAAGGTCACTTTGTTGGCCAGGTGCGTCGGATTTGCCGGGTTGTAGCGCCCGATATTGAGCCGGTGATCGGTTCCCAGCCAGGCAACATAGAGATTGCCGTTGAAGTAGTCCAAACTGGGTCCCGCACCCGCCAGGGTGGTATCGGTCAGCACTTGGGCCGGACCAAAGCTCTTCGTGGCCGGGCTATAGGTCATCAGGTTCAGGTTGTGGGCCGCATTCCTGCCCGTCCAGCCAACATAGATCAACCCGTTCAATACTGACATAGCGGGAGCAGCGTCAGCATACTCGTGGGAAACCGTCGCGGGACGCTGCGGAGCGGACGGGCTGGCAGACCGTCGTACTCACCCCCACGAACCCGAGGGCCATTAGAGCGATCAGGAGCGGGAGCGCAACTCTGCGCCAGAGCCAGGCACGGCGCGAGGCTGTGCCCTTTCCATCAACATCGTTGGAAAACATAGCAAACCTCCTGTTTCTCTTACGAACAACAGTGTCTTTTTCCTTCGGAAGCATACGGCATGAAGATCACGGATCCCACTCAATCATGCGCTCATATCTCTCACTAACATCACATGCCTGATCCTGCTTCCGTTTCTTTTTCTGCATAACTCATTGTACAACTTACCAGCCAATCTAATTTTGTCCGAAATAGTGGGGACATCCTCCTTCGGCATAAACAAGGTTGAGAATGTCAATTCTGTGAATTTCCAGGTGTGTGTGAACGTATTACTTAAGAAGGATTTTTTGATGCACCAGAGTTGTGTGTTCGGTGATTTTCCGTCCCCGACCATGACTATGCTACATTGACAACCAATCTGCCGCGTTGCGGCGGCTGAAAGGAGCCATTGGGTGCTCCGCAAAGATCGAGTATTTGATACTTTGCGATCAATGTGTCTGCAACGACCAGCACAGAGTGGTGCATTACGTCGCTTTACTGGCTTCAGCGCTGAAGAAGTGGCCGAACTGGCTCAAGTAGATCGCACCAACGCCAGCCGGGACCTGAATATTCTTGTACAGGAAGGATTAATCGAACGCATTCCAGGTCGACCCGTCCTGTTTACTATCAAGGCGTCCTCTACGTCTACTCTCTCAGAAAGCGACGAGCGCGGGAAAGAGTCTGAGCTACACACCTGGCGTGCAGAGGAACTGCTGCACAAACACCAGCGCAACGCTCCTACAGGAATCATGGAGGTCGGGGAGGTCCCGGCAATTGCTGCTTCTGTGCAAGTTGGCGCAACGGTAACGAGTTTTGATACACTCATCGGCAGTCATGAAGGATTGAAAGTCGCTGTACAGCAGGCAAAGGCGGCCATGCTGTACCCGCCACGCGGTTTACATACCCTTCTCTTTGGGCCGAGCGGCGTCGGTAAAACCACTCTTGCACGCCTGATGTATGCCTATGCGCTTGAATTGAAGGCGTTGCCACCTGACGCGCCTTTTGTCTGTTTTAATTGTGCTGATTACGCCAGCAATCCACAGCTATTGATGGCCCATCTTTTTGGTGTGGTGCGTGGTGCCTACACAGGTGCAGATCGCGATCGCGCAGGACTGGTCGAACAAGCCCATAGAGGGATCTCTTTCTTGATGAGGTGCATCGCTTGCCGCCTGAAGGCCAGGAGATGCTCTTCTATTTGATGGATCGCGAACGTTTTCGTCGCCTGGGCGATGTACACGAGAAGCACTCTTCGCTGCTCTTGCTAGCAGCAACCACAGAGGACCCCGCCACATCGCTGCTACCAACTTTTCGCCGGCGCATTCCAATGACAATCACCTTGCCAGGACTGAGCGAGCGCACGGTGGCTGAACGATACGAATTGCTTCGCGCATTTTTCACTACAGAATGCAGCAGCATCGGAACAAATATCCACGTTGAACCCCAGGCCCTTCACGCACTTCTGCTCTATGATTGTCCGGGTAACGTTGGGCAGCTACGTACCGATGTCCAGCTCACCTGCGCCCGCGCCTATTTGGAGTACCGCACCCATACTTTGCCAGAATTGAACGTTTATGTGGGTATCTTGCCGGATCATGTGAGGCGAGGTCTGCTGCGCACGGTCGAACTGCACCGGCAGCTTGCCCCGATCCAGTCGTTAGTGGATGCCCCGCATATCTTTACCCCTACAGGTCTCAGCCTCGATAGTCTTCCTGAGTCCGCGCATGACCTCTATGACACCATCAGCACCGACCTGAACCGATTGAGGAGAGGAGGGCTGCCCGACAGTGAGATCAATCGCATGTTACACCTGGATATTCAAGACTATTTCCAGCGCTTTGCACAGCAAGTCAGCGATAAACCGGCAGGGACAGCCTCCATTCTGATTGACGAGCGCATGGCAGCCATCAGCCGCGACATCGTCGTATTCGCGGAAGAACAGCTAGGGCGTGTTTTACCTGAAAAGCTGGCGCTTGTGCTGGCTATGCACCTGACCAGCGCGCTTGAGCATATTGAGCAAGGCCGCCAGCTAGCGGGTTTAACGCTTCAATCTGTGCGCCGATCCTATCCTATCGAATATGAGGTAGCGCGAACAGCGCTCACTCAACTGCGGTCGAAGCTCGGTGTATCTTTGCCAGAAAGCGAAACCGATGTTCTGGCGGTTCTGCTGGCAAATGCCGAGGCGTTGCTCAACGATGAGCAATCAACGGTGGGTATAGTCGTCGCGGCGCACGGACGAGGTATCGCGTCTGGATTGGCCGAGCTAGCAAATACACTCGTAGGCATAAACAGTGTGCGGTGGGTAGAGCTAACGCTGGATCAATCGCCCGAAGAACTTTTAGATAAGGTGATTCACTGGGTACAGGTAGCCGATCAAGGCAGCGGAGTACTCCTCCTGGTCGATTTCTCCTCACTCTTATCGCTGGGCGAGCTGATTTCCCGACAGACGGGCATAGAGGTGCGCGCGCTGGCAGGTGTGTCGGCACCGCTCCTGGTCGAAGCGGTGCGTAGAGCGCAACGCACCAGGCACCTCACGCTCGACCAACTGGCTATCAGTCTGAGGTACCCTCGCTCTGGTGATGGTCATGCTAGCGACGATCGTCCAGGCGAGGAAGAGCAGTATCTGGCCCAGGAGCAGCCTTCGCTGAATGGTTATCACGAACATAGCTCCGTTCAAAAGGCGGAATCCAGACATATGCCGCGCGTCATCCTTTCTGTGTGCCTGACCGGCTTTGGAAGCGCGACCAAGATCGCGGAATTGATTGAAGAACATATGCCGGGACTGCGCCAGCAAGAAGTAGAGATCATCTGTATGGACATCAGCCTTTCCAGTAAAACGGTCGAAGAAACACGGCGCCTGGTAGGGAACCGATATGTAGTAGCGGTGGTAGGAACGATTAACCCTCTTCTCGATAGCTATCCATTTATCGCCCTGACCGACATCCTTTTTGGAGACGGCATCGCGCGTTTGCGAACCTTACTGGGTGAAACCTTAATCGACCCAGCTCTACTCAACCCAGCAGTAAAACAGGAAGTTCCTTATACTACGCCCTTCACGCCCTTCGCAAAAAATACGCTGGTTTTCACCCAGCGGGCTGATCTCCTGCGCGAAATCTCCTCCACGCTCAGCCAGCGACTTCTTTTCCTCAATCCCATACGCGTTATGCCTTTGATCGAACGTATGATCGCACTCATCGAAGCCGAAGTTGGCGAAACATTTGACATAGAAGTGCTGGCTGGTTTGATTTTACACCTGGCTTGCATCCTAGAACGCAGCACGCCACCAGGAGGCATGCTTGTGGGCGAGACGGTACGAAATCAGGTTGAGCAGCTGTTCGCACGCGAACTCAGTATTTGCCGCCGGGCGCTGCAAATTCTCAGCGTCCAACTAGGGCGTTCTATTCCCGACGAAGAAGCATACAATATAGTCGGTATTTTGCGTCAGGTGGATATATTTACTGTAGAGGGGAAGTTGCAAGGGATGTTGTAAAAAGTGTGCTATGTGTGTAGCACACATATTGGCACGAATATTGCTACCACTAATAAGTGTACCTATGGAGTGTTGAAGCTGGTTTGCAGCGAGCAAATGACCCGACTGTGAATACAATGTCGATGCTCTCGTGGGGGAGTCGCTATGTTACGGGTTATGATTGTTTGCAGTTGGGGAATGTCAACTAGCTTGCTGGTTGAAAGTATGCAGAGCGCAGCCGCCCAGATAAGCATCACGCTGGTTGTTGAGGCGCTCAGCGCGGGCGAATTTGCCGCCAGGGTTGAAGAGTGTGACGTGGTTCTGATCGCTCCACAAATTCGCCATCTGCGCAAGAGCATTGAAAGGTTGGCACAGTCTGAGGGTAAACCGGTTGCTTTAATCGAACCGTTTCATTATGCAACCATGAACGGACAGGCCGTACTAGACCAGGCACTCCACTTGCGTGACAGTGCATGGGAAGGAACGATGGAAGAATGAGCATGATGATTGAGCGCAGCAGCGTGTGGGTTGAACGCTACCTGGTTCCACCACTAGGTGCGCTGGCGAGCAATATCTATTTACAGGCCATTCGCGACGCATTCATCATTTTCACCCTCCCGTTGATCCTGGCTGGCAGCTTGTTTCTTGTCATCGCCAATCCGCCAATCAAGGCGCTTGCAGTTCTGGTTGCACCTTACCAAACAGCGATACTGGTACCGTTCCAATTATCTTTCGGCATCATGGCGCTCTTCCTTGCCTTTGGCGTAGCCTATAGCCTGGCGCAGTATCGACGCACAGAACCGGTGCAGCCTGCAGTGCTGGCGATGGTGCTTTTTCTTATCGCCACCGTGCCCGTCAGCGATCTGACAAACCTGAAGCTGGGCGACATCTTACCCTACTTAGGCGGAGAAGGGTTGCTCGTGGGTATCATAATCGGTATCTTGACAACGGAAGTGGTACGGCGTTTTCGCGGCTCCCGCTTTGTCATCCGCCTGCCTAAGGGGGTTCCGCCGAACGTCTCGCGCGCTTTTGAAGCGCTGGTTCCAGCAGTTGTTCTCATAACGCTCGTGTGGGGCATCGAATGGATCGTCAGTTCGCATACTGGCGTGGTGACTGATGCTAATGGTAATAGCCAGGTCCAGCAACTCACCCTACCTATCCTGCTGATGCGAGCGTTCCAACCGCTGGTGTACGTGCAGGATAGCTACCCGGCGGCGCTGCTGGAAATCGTCTTAATGATGTTGCTGTGGTCGGTCGGTATTCACGGCATGAATGTGGTAACGGCCATTGCGCTCCCGTTCTGGCTCAGTACGCTGGCTGTCAACGCGACAGCCAACGGGCACGGCATAGTTACTGAACCATTTTTTCATATTTTCGCCCACCTTGGCGGTTCTGGCGCAACCTGGCCCCTGGTTATTTACATGTTACGCTCGAAATCGGGGCAATTGCGTACCGTCGGCAAGGTAGCATTAGGGCCTGCGATATTTAATATAAATGAGCCTGTTACGTTTGGTGTGCCTATGGCGCTTAACCCGTTGATGATGATCCCATTTGTGCTCGTACCTGTCATCATCGTTACCATCAACTATGTCGTTTTTGCAGCGGGCATGGTACATGTGCCGGTCGTATTGCAACCCTTTACTGTACCCGTCGGAGTCAGTGGTTTCGTAGCTACAGGAGGTGACATTAGAGGGAGTCTCCTGCAATTCTTCGACCTGGCTGTCTCCGCTATTCTATACTATCCATTCTTCAAAGCCTGGGAACGCATCCTCATTCAACGTGAGGAAGCGGCAGCCCGGCCAGAAGAGAGTCGGGAGCGTACCCCGGCAGGGGTTCATTCATGAGCAAAGGGTACACCTCTGCCAGTTCCATGCAGAAAGGAGTGAAGTCTAGCAAAATAGAGCATGTCAGCTTGTTTCGAGCAAGCCTTGCTTTTATCAGTCACCATGGTATTCTTACAATGCACACCTTTCAAGAGGGGGAGTTCAGTAAACACCCACGAGAGGTGTTACGCAGGAGGACAAGAAAACGATGAAACTATTTGGTTTTCGGGGCAAAAGGTTTGCCTCAATTGTGAGCATTGTCGTGCTCGGCAGTATGCTGTTGGCAGCTTGTGGCAGCGCCAATAGTGGGATACCACCACTACCACCATTAATGGGAATGGCGGCAAAGGGTGCAAGAAGGTCGGCGTGCTCTTGCCTGAAACGGCCAGCTCCGCACGGTGGGATGGCAGTGACAGGCCGGACCTGCAGAAGGATATCCCGGCCACGCTGTCTGGCGCCACTGTTGACTACGCCAACGCACAGGGTAATGCCGCTACTCAGCAGGCCCAGGCAGACGCAGACCTGACCAAGGGTGACTGCATCCTGGTTCTAGCTCCCTACGACGCCATCGCAGCCGCCCACATTGTGGCCGACGCGAAGGCTGATAACGTCCCCGTGATTTCTTATGACCGTCTTACCCAGTCCAACGATCTGGCATACTACGTCTCCTTCGACGGCGTGGCTGTCGGCAAACTGCAGGGCCAGTACATTGCCGATCACTACAAGCAGTTTGTCAGTAAAGGACACAACAACATCGTGTTTATCGACGGCGCGACTACGGACAACAATGCAAAGCTCTTCGCTCAGGGTGCGCATGACGTGCTCGATCCGTTGATCAGCAGCGGTGCGCTGACCAAGGTGTATGAAGTGTTCACCCCCAACTGGGACAACCCGACCGCCCAGACCGAGATGGCGGGAGCTCTGACTGCGCAGTCGAATAACATCCAGATCGCCTATGTCGCTAACGACGGCATGGCGGGTACGGTGATCGCCGCCCTCCAACAGCAGAAGCTGGCAGGCAAGGTGCTGGTCACTGGCCAGGATGCAACAGTTACCGGCCTCCAGGACATTATGCTGGGTACGCAGTCAATGACCGTCTTCAAGAACATCTCGCTCGAGGCGCAGGCAACAGCTAATATTGTTGCTGCCATCAGCAATGGAACAAGCACGACCAGCCTGACCAATGGCGCAACCACACAGACGTCGGGCGGAGCAAATATCCCCTCCGTACTGGAGACTCCGCAGGCCATCGACAAGACGAACGTCATGGATGTGATCAACGCTGGTTATGTCACCAAAGCCGCCCTCTGCGCAGGCTTGCCGGCAGGCACTGGTGGAATCTGCTAGTAACTGTCGCCTTTATTGTCCAGATATAGATTCACCTGGCGTCCATAGGACGCCAGGTGAGACTCTATCTACCAACTCTGGTTAACTGGTGATATACTAAGTCAGCTAAATCTTCTCAGGTCGCCTATTTTTATCTGATTACTACGATTGGAGAATCGAATGGCTGAAAATCTTACCCCTTCAGTCGGCGCAACTGCAACTCCAGCTCCGCGGGAGACATCCTTGCTGCGTTTACAAGGTATCTCCAAATCCTTTGGGGCGGTGAGCGCCTTATCAGGAGTTGATTTCGAGGTTTTTGCCGGCGAAGTGGTTGGCCTCGTCGGGGACAATGGCGCCGGTAAATCCACCCTTATCAAAGTCATCAGCGGTGTCGGGCCTGCCGATGCAGGCGAAATATTTGTCGAAGGGCAGTCCGTCAAAATCACTGGCCCTCAAGACGCTTATCGCCTCGGCATTCAAACCGTTTACCAGGACCTCGCCCTGTGCGATAACCTGGACGTGGTCTCGAATCTCTTTCTGGGGCGAGAAGAAAGGACCCCTTACGGCACCCTCAGAGAGAACAGCATGGAGAAGCAGGGATTGGAAGTCTTGCGCACGCTAGATGTCAAGCTTCCCTCTATTCGCTCAGTTGTCAAAAGCCTTTCCGGTGGCCAGCGACAATCGATCGCGGTTGCAAAATCTATCCTGCGCAACGCCAAAATTGTCTTACTCGACGAACCAACAGCCGCGCTAGGCGTCGCTCAAACGCGCCAGGTACTCAAGCTCATTCACCGATTGCGCGAGCAGGGGCTGGCAGTTGTCGTCATATCCCACAATCTGGCCGATGTTTTCGAAGTGGTGGATCGCGTGGTCGTCCTGCGACTTGGCAAGCGCGTCGGAACATTCGATGTGAAGAACACGACACCGGAACAGGTGGTAGGCGCTATTACAGGCGCTGAATTTGGCGCGCTCTTAACGACAGAAGTAAACGGCAATTCAGGAGGACATTGATCGATGAGTGAAACCATCGAAAACACTTCCGGTTCATCTTCCAATGAAGCGCAAGCCTTCCAGGCTGCGGAAGTTGAAGTACCCAGTTACCGGCAGCGGCGAACCATAGGTCAACTTCTGCGTGGTGACCTCGGCTTCATTCCGGTACTGATTACGCTGATCGTCATTATGGTTTTCTTTCAGATCATTACCGGTGGCCTCTTCTTTGAACCACGCAATATCTCGAATCTCTTTTTGCAAACATCCACTATCGGTCTCGTCGGTCTGGGCGTCATTCTCGTACTCCTACTTGGAGAAATTGATCTCTCGGTGGCGGCGGTAGCCACGCTCTGCGGTGTAGTCATGGGTATCCTCTCGGAGCGGGCCTTTGGCGGCCTATCCCCATGGATCTCTATCCCAGGCGGGCTGCTTGCAGGTGCGCTGGCAGGCTTCATTAACGGCTACTTCGTGGCTGTGCTGCTTATCCCTTCGTTCATCGTAACGCTGGCCTCCTCCATCGCGTATTCAGGCTTGCTGATTACCCTGCTTCTAGGGCAGGCCACGCTGCAAATTCAAAACCCTTTCATCGTCGCCATCGCTGGTTCTGCCACAAGCTTTCTACCCGATTACCTGGGCATCGGGTTGCCGACGCTGGTTGTGCTGTTGTACGTCCTCAGCCTGGTCATCAACTACAACAGGCGTAAGCGTATGGGATTGAGTAATCCAGGATTGCCACAATTTCTGCTGGCCATCATCGCCCCCGTTGTTGTGGTCGAGGGCGCGGTCGCTATTTTTGAAAGCTACAACGGTATTCCCTACGCAACCGCGCTTCTCTTCGCCGCCATAATGCTATTCTGGATTATCCTGACAAAAACCTCTTTCGGGCGTCACATCTACTCTGTCGGTGGCAATAAAGAGGCGGCTCGGCGCGCCGGTATCAACGTCGTCGGTATCCAACTGGCTGTCTTCACACTTTGTTCGGTACTGGCAGCCGCCGGGGGCATCGTTGAGGCATCCTACACCTTCTCTGCCACCACCCAGGTTCCCAATACCTTGCTGCTTAATGCTATTGCGTCAGCAGTGATTGGAGGTGTCAGTCTCTTCGGCGGCATAGGCTCGGTCTGGTCGCTGGTACTTGGCATGTTGATTATCGGCAGCCTGACCAATGGCCTCGCGCTCAAAAGCTATGGAGCCGACGTTGTAGCAGAGGTCACGGGAGTAGTCCTGCTGGTCGCCGTCACCGTCGATGCCGTGATTCGCAGGATCCAGGCACGTACAGGACGCTGACGACACCAAAATTCTGTTACTCGTAGGACTCGTAGGATAAGCATATGTCCTCCATGGCGCGCATATCCAGCCACGGGGGACATTCCTATATTTATGCTGATTTTTTTACATTCAAGCCCTTTCAGATCATTCTGAGCGCGGCGAAGAATCCGTATCGCCGGAGTCGGAGATTCTTCGCTACGCTCAGAATGACAGGGCAGGTGCCCTTCCCGATGTTTGTTGGTAAAGTTTATTATATATAAAGCAGAAAGGAGCAAGGTATGACTATTCGCGTTGGACTGGTTGGCTACGGGCTGGCGGGTTCGGTCTTTCACGCGCCGTTGATTGAGAGTGTCGAAGGGCTTTCGCTCGCAGCTATTGTGACATCGCAAACGGAAACGGTAAAGCGAGACTATCCCGATGTTGAGGTAGTGCCAACGTTTGAGTTACTGATCGAGCGTGACGATATCGGACTGATCGTGGTTGCGACACCCAATGTGACCCACCATGATTTCGCCAGGAGAGCGCTCGAGGCAGGAAAGCACGTAGTGGTCGATAAGCCGTTTGTGATACAGGCAGCGCAGGCCGATGATCTGATTGAACTGGCGAATAGGCAGCATCTTGTGCTGAGCGTTTTCCAGAACCGCAGGTGGGACAACGACTTTCTGACGATTCGCTCCCTATTGGGAAGCGAGTTGCTGGGCGACATCACCACTTACGAGGCGCACTATGATCGTTTCCGCCCTGAGGTCAACGACCGGTGGAGGGATCAGCCTTTGCCAGGTTCAGGCACGCTCTATGACCTGGGTGCGCACCTGATCGACCAGGCACTTTTCCTCTTTGGCATGCCGGAAACGGTATGGGCCGACGTGCGAGCGCAGCGACAGGGCGCGCAGGTCGATGATTATTTTCACATCGCGCTGGGTTATGCGCAGCGCAGGGTGATCTTACACGCGGGTTCGCTGGTACGCGAAACACCGCCGCGCTTTCAACTGCACGGCAGCAAGGGCAGCTTTATCAAGTATGGCCTTGATCCCCAGGAAGACCAGCTCAAAGCGGGTTTACGGCCCGGTGATGCCGGTTGGGGGCGGGACGAAGCAGCCCTCTATGGAGATTTGACCATCGATGTTGGAGACCTGGTTGTCAAAGGGAAGGTGACGACTCTCGACGGTCGCTATGAGGCGTATTACCAGGGCATGGTCGAGGCCATCACACACGGTAAACCCGCGCCTGTCGCGCCCGAAGATGCCCAGAATACGATATGGGTGATCGAATGCGCGCTACGGAGCCAGCAGGAGCAGCGAGTGATTACGTTGACCCCCGGCTTAACTTGACGCTCAGGGTTTTAGACTTTTTCCTCAGACCCTGATCCGATTCGCCAGTTGCTCGGCATAGGTACCAAACAGGGGCAGTTTGTAGTACCTACCCCGGTGCGCCGCAACCATCAACACAATCCACCCGATGAAGCCGACCAGCCCGACCAGCCCGCCGAGGCCAAAGAACGCGAAGGGGAAGAGGCTGGTTATCCACCCCAGGATGCTCATACTGCCGAAGAACAGGATGGACTGGCTCGCGTGGAAGCGCACAAAGCGATTGTCCCGCTCTAGCAGCAAGAAGACCAGGCCTCCAACCCAGCCGAAGAGGTAACAGAGCAGCCCGGCGGTTCTGACCTTCATGCCCATCGACGTTCTTTCGAACGGACTCACATCACCTTGTTCCCACGTGCCATAGGATTGTTGGTTCCAATACTGTTGCTGCTGGCCTTGATACGACGGCTCAAAGGGTTGTCCGGGCGGGTAGAATTGTTGCTGAAAGTTGCCTTGCGGACTATCCTGGTTGTTCACCGGGGGCTGTTGTGGAGCATATCCTCTTTCTCCCTCGTTCGTGTCTTGAGATTGATTCGTAGTGTGTTGCATAATTTACCAAACCCTTCTGCTGGTGAGGAAGCAGTTCATCTCCTCACCAGATAACATCACATATTCCTCGATAAGCATATCCTCTTAACCTCACAGCAGAGGCACAAGTGGCCACAAAAGCATCACGAGGCGCTTACAAAACCCAGAAAGAGCAAGACATCGAGGGAGCCTGCTCGCAAGAAACAAAGCGTGCGTAAAGGAGACACAACTGTGTCTTCCTCAGGCCAAATTGAGAGCAACCGGTGATTGCGAGACAGTACGATAAGGAGTGGACGCGATGGGGTGTTCTTGATAGTGAGCCTTGAAGAAATGAACAGTAACCCTTGTTACGAGAGGAGGCAATTATGACAACAACAGTTCTTGTAGCATATGCCACAAAGTACGGTTCGACACGGGAGGTCGCCGAGACAATCGCGGCGACGATCAGCCAATCCGGGGCGCAGGTGGAGATCTTGCCCGCAAGGAATGTGCGATCGCTCGACGGCTACAACGCGGTCGTACTTGGAGCAGCCCTTTACGTTGGCCACTGGTACAAAGATGCCCGCACGTTCTTGAAACGGCACCGTGCAGCGCTTGCGCACCTGCCAGTTGCGGTCTTCACGCTCGGCCCACTGGGCAATACAGAGAAAGAGTGGCAAGGGTCACGCACTCAGCTTGACCGCGAACTCGAGAAGGCTTCCTGGCTTACGCCTGTCGCGGTCGGACTGTTCGGCGGCGTTATCAATCCGGCGCAGCTCCACTTCCCATTTAACCGGATGCCTGCTGGCGATGCGCGGGACTGGAAGGCAATCAGAGCCTGGGCGGCTCAGCTTGCCACGCAGTTCCATCCTCTGCCAATCGTCAGTAACACCAGCGCACCGGTTCCGGTTGAGAGATGACCGGCTGATTGTCGAGGCGAGTTGCTAACAGCATTCCTGACCTTCTCTAGAAAGTCATAGCGTTGGGCTGCCGCGACACAATAAGGACATAGGGTCATGTTTCCCTCCAATCCAGTTGCAGGAAACGCTCGAGAAGCCGGGCGCGCCAGATCAGACGCAGGAGCAGCGCCCAGGTCAGGGCAGTTAACCCGATCAGCAGGTAACTGCGGGCGTCAAGCGCCGTCAGTTCGAAGAAGGCGCGAAGGGGTGGGATAGCCAGCAGCGCCGCGTACCCGACCAGCAGCCCAAGTGCCAGCAGCGTAGGCCGCCAGTCACCTCCCAGCCTGCTCCCGCCGACCCAGGCCCTCACAGGTGGCACAACGAAGGGGATCAGCAGCAGCCCGCTTGTGATGGTGAAGGAAGTGAGTGCGCTCTGAGCGGCGGGGAGTTGTGCGTCGCTGGTAAAGCCCACCATGAAAACGCCGAGGGCTGCCAGGCTCAACGTCACCGCCGCCGGGATGACGAAGTGCAACAGCGAGGAAAGCGCGCGTTTCGGCTCGAATGCACGCGGCTCCGCCCACGAGGCCAGCGCAAGGGCCGGAATGCCCTCCGTGAGCAGGGTAAGGATGGCGTTCTGCCTGGGGACGAAAGGGAAGCCATCCACAATCATGATCGCTACCAGAAGGCACATCATGTAGAGGACGCGCGTCAGGAAGAGCTTCAAAATGTTGTGCATGCCCTGGCGGATGCGCTGCCCTTCGCGAAAGACCTGGGGCAGGGCAGCGAACGAGTCTTTCAGGAGTACGATATCGGCGACGCCGCGTGTCGCCGCGCTGCCGCTCTGCATAGCAATGCCGAGGCTGGCCTGCTTGAGTGAAAGCACGTCGTTGACGCCGTCGCCGATCATCGCTACCGTATGACCGCGACTGCGCAGCGCCTGCACGAGTTCCGCTTTCTGCTGCGGAGTGATCCGACCAAAGATAGCGTACTCCTCTGCCGCCTGCGCCAGTTGCGCTGCGTCCATGCCGCTCAGTTCTTCCCCGGAGACGGCGCTCCCGCTCACCGCGAATCCCGCCTGCTTCGCCAGAGCAGCCACGGTCTCTGGGTGGTCGCCTGAGATCACCTTGAGCTGAATGCCGGCTTCAGCGAAGCCGCTCAAGGTTGTTTGAGCCTCCGGGCGAAGCTGGTCGCTCATGCTGAGGATGCCCAACGGGAGCAGGGCGTGTGGCAAGATGGGTTCGCCCCGGCTGTCGTGTAAAGGCTCGACTTCCGAACGAGAGGCGAAGAGCAACACGCGCCTCCCACGTCCTGTTTCCGCACCAATGAACGCCTCGGCGTCCTCGTCCAGGCGCTCATCCAGGGATGGTTGGAGGATATCCGGCGCGCCGAGGACATACGTTCCCTGTAGTTGCGCGTCGTCGAAAGAGAGCGCGCTCCATTTGCGCGCCGAGGCGAATGCTACCTCCTCGATCGCGCGCAGAGGTTGACCAGGACATGCCGCACCCAGGGCCGCACTGGTGAGGTTGCCGACCGATACGCTCGCAACGTAGCTACCAAGCAGGTGCTGCAGTCGCTCTCCTTCAATGCGCAGGGGATGGATGCTTTCAAGCAACAGTGCATTCGCGGTGAGCGTGCCGGTCTTATCGAGGCAGAGTACGTCCACATTGCTCAGCGCCTCAATAGCATTAGCCTGCTGCACCAGGGCGCCCTTGCCGACGATGCGCACCGCTCCCAGGGCATAGGCCACGCTTGTCGCCAGTAGCAGGCCCTTTGGCACAATTCCAATGACCACGACCGCCATCTTCACGCTGTCAACGAGCGAAACCCGGTTATCACGCACGGCGAGCAGCAGCAGGATCTCGAAGAAGATGGAGACCAGCAGCATGACCTGGAGGATCAGGTTGATCTGCCGCTGCAGCGGCGTGTAGACGCGACGGAAAGCTCTTGCCCCCACGGCGAGCTGACCGGCGACGCTCTCGCCCCCGACCTTCTCCGCCTGGTAGCTCGCGCTGCCGCTGGTGCAGAAACTGCCCGAATAGAGCCAATCTCCCCGCTGTTTCACCGCCGGTTCCGACTCACCTGACAGGAGTGACTCGTCAACCTCCAGCCGCGCATTGCTCACCACGCGCCCATCGACAATGACCTGGTCGCCCGGACGGAGGAGGAGCATATCACCGATTACGACATCGTCGGGATCGACGGCTTGCTCCTGGCCTCCTCGCAAGACGCTCGCTTTGGGGCGGGTCAGCAAGGTGATGCGGTCGAGGACGCGCTTGGCCCGGACTTCTTGCACCGTGCCTACCAGCACGTTAAAGAATGCCACCCCGACGGAGATCAGCGCGTCAGGAATCTGGCCCAGGATGACCAGAGCCAACCCCAGCACAAACATGATGACGTTGACCGGCACGAGCACATTCTCGCGCAGAATCTGCGCGTAGGTGCGGCCTGTCTTCGAAGGCAGCATATTGCCCAGGCCGCGCCTGTGCCGCTCCGCGACCTCGCTCTCCGAGAGGCCACGTAGCTCGCTTGTGGAGTGAAGTTCTTCCTGTTCAGCTGAACGGCTTACCATACCATCTCCAAACCTCCGTGCTGAATACTCGCCATAGCATGTCCTCTATCCCCGGGCATACTGTTCTCCCGCAACTCCACTTCTCGCGTTCGAGGCGAGCGTCCACGCCTGGAGCTCAATCGCGCCGATGGTACTCTTGAGCACAAGCACTGCACGAGGCTCCATCCCAACGTCACCATGCGCTTCACTCCCCAACACAGAGGGCCGCGACACAATCACGCCAGGAAGATTGGTCGTGATCGCGCCGAGCGTTGTCACAGCATCGACGTGGAAGGCCGCGTTGTTCAGTAACACCACGTGGACTGCGCCTGCAAGGGTAGTGAACCGATATCTCCCGTGCGGTTCGATTGTGCCCTCGAAGTGAATAGTACCCGCATCGGTCGAGAGTTGTGAGTCCCCGGTGAGCTGGCTGTGTCGCACCGTAATCGTCCCGGCATTGCTGGTCGAAACGAGCTGGCCTTGCATATCCATGACGGTAATCGTTCCCGCCTTCGTAACCAGGTTCAGATCCGCCCGCCCGGGGAGAGCGATTTCGACATCAACCTCGGTAGTGCTCGTCGCCAGCGAGAACTCATCGCGCTGAATGGCGACGATGATCTCATTCCCTCCATCCCCCTGCTCATACGAGGGGTGGACGCTTTCAGGCGCGTGCCCGAAGACATGATTCCTCCTGGTGATCTGCACAACCACCTCATCGGATTGAGCGCCTCGTAACGCGCGAATCGTGCCAAAATCGTTTTTGACTGTGACGCGGGGAAGCTCGCTTACTGCGAAACGGCGCGTCTCAACCTGTGTAGTCATTTCCTTATCCTTTCTGTTTCAGTACGTTTCAGGTCGGCCTCCGGTTGCTCTGGAGGAACTTGTATCCTGCGAGAATCGCCAGAAATGCGATTGCCAGACCCAACGAAATACGCGGGTCAAACATGGCGCTGAACAGCACCAGCAACGCGGCGAGCAAACTGATAATCGCTTCCGTTCTTTCGCTCATCATTCGCAACCTTTCTTCCAGTGTCCTCATACACGATAACTCGTGGCAGTATCAAAGGGGTCACGCTGCGGTTATGTTTGCTCACAGTCCTCACACGAATTCGCATCGCACTCCTATCCTGCGCTCCTTCTCACATTGTGACCTGCCTGAGTAACAGAATGCCTCCATCGTGACGGGGATGTGCGTTCAGAAAGGTACTCTAAAAGAAATAGCAAGAAAGGAGTTTATGATGCGGTCATCTAGAATGCGTGTGATGGCGCATATTCTTTCCGTGGTGCTTCTCGCCCTTCTAATGACAGGGCTACTTGCGGCCTGTGGGAGCCAGCAATCAGTTGATCCGGCAGGCACTTCCACGCAGGACCCGCCCATGCCGCAGCTCACGGTAGCGACGCACGGCATCCTCGATACGACGGGAACCGTCCCGCAGAGCTTCATCGATCAACTGCGCGCGCGCTCAGACGAGGTGCAGGCGCATGGGTATCAGATCGCGGTGGTGATCTTTAATAACCTGGCGAGCGATCCGCATCAGTTCGCCACCCAGGTTTTCAATACCAACGGCATTGGGGCGAAGGATAAGAATAACGGCGTGCTGTTTGTGCTCTACCTCCAGAAGCCGGGCACTGATGGGCACGCTCCCTGGCTGACATATATTACCGGCGGAGGAATATCCACCGCGCTGCCAGATACGCTGATGGATGATTACGCTCAGGCGACGTTTGTCCCGGCCCGCGCGCAGGGCCACTGGCAGGATGGGTTGCTGGCTTTCTACGACAAAGTTTACGTGGCTGAACAAGACCCGAGCATTGCCCAGGAATGGCAGAGCCAGCATCCGCAGTCTT
Organism: uncultured Chloroflexia bacterium; assembly: GCA_963731975.1. Taxonomy (GTDB): domain Bacteria; phylum Chloroflexota; class Ktedonobacteria; order Ktedonobacterales; family Ktedonobacteraceae; genus CAVSXS01. The sequence goes on from CAVSXS010000001.1 coordinate 2,926,997, forward strand.
CAACTTCGCCCGGCGCTTCCACCAATCCCTTACAGGCAGTGGCGATTGCCGTAATGGTGTCGCTCGCCATCGTCTTGTGGCTTGTCATAAGCGCCATCGTGGCAGCCCGCCGGCGGGAGAATTTTTTCTATACGGCTTTCCGTCTCCTGGGGCGCATCTTGTTTGTGCTTTTTCTGCTCAGCAGAGGCATGGGGGGCGGAGGCTCTCATTCTGGAAATCGTGGTTCGGGGCCATGGGGAGGTGGCGGCAGCTCACCATCATCGGGCGGCAATGTGTAACCCGCATGTACTCAAAGGAGGTCTACTCACATGTTTGACAAAGAAACGTTTCCAACCTATGACAGCGGTTCAGCCTATAGAGAAAGGCGGAACCCGGATATTGGAGAAAAAATGACTCCGCCTCAGCGATTCTGGACGCGCGGCAAGATCATTTCAAGTGTAGTGCTCGCCATCCTGGTGCTGGGCGGCATTCTCTGCATCTACCAGAATATTGTCATCCAGCAGCGGCAATACGACATCCAGGGGAAAGTTGGAGATGTCTGGAATGAGGTAGATCGAGCTTCGCAACTGCTCCAGCAGGACGCGGCCTTGCTCAACTCGACGATTGCCTCTCAGAACGATGCCATCGCCAAAATTGCCCAGGCGCGTAGTAATGTATCCTCGATCAAAACTGCCCAGGGAACAAACGATACCAATGCGGCTCTCTCCGCGGCAAACCTGATGAATGCGGGTATTCGAGCTTTTGTCGAAAGCTATCCGGATTACGGCGTGGGAAGTAATGCGCACTCAGTGCTGGTACAGATCGAGGGGTCGTTCAATCGCATCGAGTATGCGCGGAGCCAGCTCATCACCGAGCAGACGGACTTCAACAAGTGGCTGCTGACCCAGATTCCCATGAACCTGTTCTATCATCCGGTGCAGATTCTGGGATCGAATGCGAATCCAGCTGGACCCGTGCCTGTCCCAACCTATACGCAGCCGACGCCATAGCCGCATTCGATCAGCTCTCTCAAGCGCCTGCTGAAGCGGGCTGCTGGCGCGCCGTCGATGATGCTATGATCGAAGCTCACCGTGATGCAGAGGTATTCGCGGATGACGATCTGCCCATCGACGACGCCCGGCTTTTCGACTATACCACCCAGGGTAAGATCAAGCGTATGATCGTTGAGCGGAATACCCCAGCCGCCACCTTTCCCGAACATGCCGACCGCCGTGAGACCCACCGTCCCGCCATATTTCTTCTGCACCTGTGGATATCTCCGGCGCAGCCAGCAGAAGACCCACCAGCCGACTCTAAAGAGCGACATCGGCAATAACGGCAGCACATGCGTAACGCTAAAGCCCTCCCAGGCTTTTTCTATTTGCTCTACCTGGGCAGCTCTGATCTCGTTATGGATCTCGAGTAAACTCTTCTTGTTCGCCGCACGGATGATATAGATAATGGGTTGCTTCTGGTCGGCAACGTCGCGCTCGATCGGGGTTGCCACATCTACCTCGTCGAACATCACGAGATGCTTTCCGCCTTTGCGGCACGCGTGCAGGGATTTGTTCTCATCTACCGCTTGCGCCAGACATGTCACAATGAAGGCTGTGAACGACAGAGCCTTACCGGTCCTGGCTTTGTGGTCTCGCAGGTACGCGCGAGCTCCGGTCACATCAACTTCGAGCAGACCGTGGATCATGGGCTTGCGCTGGACTGAGGGATACATGATAGCCAGCCCTCGCCGCAGCTTTGGATATGGAACAATCTCGTCGCCTGGCAAAGGTCGACGAGCTTTTTTTGTAGCTCGACTCAGGCCAAACATCTTGATGCTCCTTTGTTTAACACACGTTAATGCGCTATGGCCCAGGTCAGCCACATGCCATAGACAACCGTCAACACCCCCACGACTGTGAGTACCCGGCTCAATAGCTTCTCGACGCGGTCAGATAGCCCGAAATCCATCAGGATTGCGCGTATGCCGAGCATGGCGTGGCTGGCGACAACGACCAGGAATAGCAGTTCGAGCACGAGAAAAACAGGATTGCGCAAGTAGGCAAGCACGTCCGCGAAATTACGCAGTCCTCCGCTGGCGATAAAGTGATTCGCGATAATGTGGAGTCCGAGCAGGAATACCAGGGCCACGCCGGTGATGACCTGCCAGAGCCAGCCAGCCGCGGCCTTTGGCTCCTTTGCGAATGGATTTTCCATGGTCCTACCCTCCGTAGATCAGCAGCGCCGCGACGAACAGCGCGATGGCGGCCACGCACATCAGCACGCCGAAGATGGCTTTGTGCGCCTTCAGGCCGATACCAAAACCCGTCAGCGCCACGCGCAGGCCGTTCAACCCGTGAATAAGTGCTCCGGCGATCAACACGACATCAAGCGTCAGGAAAAAGGGCGAACGCGCCAGCGAGACAAAGGCGTCCCACGATTTAGCCCCGCCTAGCAACTGGCTCAAGATGACCAGGTGGAGGTAGAGGTACAGCACCAGCCCGATGCCGGTAATGCGATTGAGGGCATACGCCCACATCCCCATTCTGCGCCGCCGCACGTCGAACCAGCGCCCCGCGCGGCGCACCCTGGAATGCTCAAGACTTGCCATCGTTATCTCCTCCATCCTTTCTTGAGCCGGTTGGCGACCAGCTCGCGGCGTAGCGCCATGATCTTGCCCGCCGGGTCAACGGCCTGCGGGCAGGCTTCCGTGCATTCATAGGCACTATGGCAGCGCCACACGCCGTGCTCGCCGTCCGCCAGCGCCAGCAGGTGCGCGACCTCGCGCGGGTCATCGGTCTTCTGCCGCTCGTAGAAAATGGCGGCCAGGCCAGCCGGGCCAAGGAACTTGTCGTCGGCTGCCACGGTCGGACAGGCACTCATGCAGATGCCGCACTCGATGCAGCTCTCGAAGCGATTGAAACGAGCCAGGTTCTCCGGCGGCTCGACCGGCTCAGGTTCCACGTGGGCACCCAGCTCATCGAGGTTATCAACGGAGAGCGGCAGCGACGGCTCGGAGTCGCGCGTGATCTCCAGGTCTGAGGCCGACATGCGCTGGAAAAAGCTCTTCACATCCACCACCAGGTCGCTGACCACCGGGAAGTTGCGCAACGGATCAAGACGCAGCGGGCTGTGCCCGTCCCACACATCGCTGATGCGCGTGACGCAGGGCAGCTTCTCGACGCCGTCGATGCGCAGCGCGCACACGCCGCAGGCCGAATGATGGCAGGCGCGGCGGTAGGTTAGACTGTGGTCGTGCTTTGCCCACACCACGTCGAGCGCATCGAGGATGTATGCTGAATCCGCCACTTGCACAGTGAATGTATCGTAGTGAGGCCGCTGGCCTGCCTTGTAGCGAAAAATTTGTAGATCAATCATCGCGCACCTTCCTGGAAGAACAAACGGTAGGAGACGAGCGGTATATCGCGCGTGCGACACTCCGCCGCAATACCGAGCTTGTGGCAGACTAAATCAGAAACCCGCTCAGCCATGCCGCGCGCGGTCGTCATCTTCCCCCCGGCGATGGTTACGAAGCCATCCACGCCATCCCCCTTGTGATCGAAACACTCGAAGGTGCGACTCGCCTCGCGCGCATCCCTGTCGCCTTTGACAATCAGCGGGCGGGCAGCAGCCACCTTCGCGCGAATCGGCATCTGTCGCACGGCGGGCACCAACTGCTCGCCCTGGGCGATCATCTTCGCAACATGGTCGGACGGCACAGGGATCAAGTCTGGGTCTTCGACCACCCACGAGGTCGTGCCGATGATCGAAGTGGCGCGCTGCGGCACGATGATATCGCCATCGGATGGCTTGTTGAGGCGGTTCAAGACCATATTGTTGAGCCGCCCATCGAGCGTCACCATGACACCCGCGGTAGGCGTCACCGGAACCGAAACACCGGCCATCGCAGCAATGTCGCCTACCCAGGGGCCTGCCGCGTTGACAACCAGGTCGGCCTCCACCAGCTCGGTCATGCCTGTCCGGTAATTCTTGACCTTCACCCCTGTCACACTACCACCCGAGCGGATGAAGTCGGTGACTTCGGTGAAGCGCCGAACCGACGCGCCGTTGCGCTGGGCGGTGGCGAGAAAGGCAAGGCAAAAGCGCACCGGCTCAAACACTGCATCAGGCACCTGCACAACGGCGAGCGTACTGGGGTTGAGGAACGGCTCTATTTCCAGCGCGTGCTTGACTGGTATCTCGCGCGCTGGAATGCCGCTGGCAGCGCAGCCTTCAAGAAAACGCTCCTTGAAGGCAAGGTCTGCCTCTGTCAAAGCAACGAACAGGCCATCGTTCAGCTCCAGCAGATCGGGGATGATCTTCCGAATGGTCATATTCTCGACGCTACATTCGGCCGCCGCCTCCGGGTCGTTGACGCAATAGCGCCCGCCGGAGTGCAGCAGGCAATGCGTGCGCCCTGTCGTCCCGCAGGCGATATCCCCGCGCTCGATTAAGGTGACGCGCACGCCGCGCAGTGCCAGGTCGTGCGCCGTTGCCGAGCCAGTAGAGCCAGCCCCGATGATGATGACGTGAGGTGTTGACATTTGGTAAACCCGCTTCCTAAAAGCGCATCCATTGCGTAGTGTGCAGATAACACTCCATTTAACCCTTCGTCTTTACTGTGATACATTGCTCTTACAGATACATCACAAAACAGAATCGAAATATCACATAGAGGTCTCGGTATCTCTGGTTTCCTGACACAAGAATTACAGAATGAACCCTCACCCGAATGTGACCGCTACGTGAGGATACATACATTCCTGTGACTGCGCTGTGAGACAAGAGGCATACAATTACGGAGGGAATGTATCACTATTGTAGTCGAAGCAATGCGAGGGGTGAATGAACGCCGGCCTTTCAATCGAGGCAACTGGAAAGGGGTGTACAATGTTTGAAGATAGCTCTAATCCCTGGGAGGTACGGGAGATCGATTTTCCTTCAGAAGAGAGTCCCGCCAGGCAACTCCGCTACCTCTTAAATTATGCCGTGCTGGCTCCTTCGCGGCATAATACACAACCGTGGCTCTTCACTATTGAGCACAACGTCGTTGAACTGCACGCTGATCGATCCAGGCGGCTGCCCGCCGTCGATGCCGACGACCGGGAGCTCACGATCAGTTGTGGGGCCGCGCTGGAAAATCTCCTCATCGCTATGCGCTACTTTGGCTATGCACCTGATGTATCTATTCAATCGCATGCCGAGCGTCCCGACCTGCTGGCTCGCATTAGCCTCTTTCCAGGAGAGAAGGCGACGGAGGAGGAGCACAAGCTTTTCCATGCCATAAGACAGAGGAGGACCAATCGGCACCTCTTCAATGACAAGGAGTTGCCAGCGACACTCCTTTTCGCGTTCGAGGATATAGCAATGCAGTTGGGCACCTCCTTCCAGGTGGTGCCGGAGGCCAGCCGTCCGACGCTGGTGAATTTGATCACCTCGGCGGACCGTCTACTATGGGAAGATGCACGCTATCGCCAGGAACTTTCCCACTGGGTGAGGCCCAGCCAGGATGAAAGCCGTGACGGTGTGCCTGATGAAGCACTCGGCCAGGCGGACCTGGCCGCTTCGCTCGGTCCCCCCGCCCTGCATACCCTCATCCACAGGGAAGAGCCGAGACGCCCTCTCGCCGCCCCTGGTTCTCCCGTGCTGGCGGTAATTTCGACCTTTGCCGATAGCTGGTTCGACTGGCTGGCGGCAGGTCAGACCCTGGAGAGGATCCTGCTGCTCGCACGCGCTTCAAGGGTATGGGCCTCCTTCTTCAGCCAACCCACCGAAGTTGCTGCATCACGCACGGCATTGCGGGACCTCTTAGGGCGCAGGGATGATCCGCAGGTTGTGCTGCGCATGGGATACGGGCCGGACGTGCCGCCCACCCCGCGTCGTAGCGTAAGCGAGGTACTCTTGAACGAGAGCGGTTAGGCGACCGGAGCAGAGAAATGAACGCTGCTCTGGCCACTTCGTTGCAGAAGCTAGCGATACACACTTCTCACAACCGGGTCGCCTGCTACATCTCCCAGCTTTGTAAGGAACAGAAAGCCTTCGATCTGCTCTACGGTCATAGGAACACAGGTTGGTGCATACGTGTGCCTGGTGGGAATATCAGGAAGCGAAATCGTTTCGGTGATCGCTACACGATCCAAAGCAGTATCCTGCACGCCAAGCACGTAACTTCCCTGGTTCGAGGCATTTAAGATTTGGTAGGTCTTTGCCCGAAAATTGTGAAACTCCGCCAATCTCTCCGCACGGATTTGCTCTCTTCTCCAGCGTTCCTGTCGTTCCTGCTCGCGCTCGGCTTCGCTCATCCTCTCGCGCTCGTGCTTGAGTGTTTCATAGGTGGTAAGCAGCTCCTGGTGCAGGTTTTGGGCCTGGCTCGATCGTCCAGAAGCTTCGCTCATAAGCTGCTCCAGTTGCTCCAATTGTTCGGATAGCGTCAAGGCGAACTCCGCATTACGATAAATCCTGGCGTGCAGGCGTCCGACAATCATCCCGAAATAGCCCTGGAGCGTTTTTAGCGCGTCTTCATCTGGCCGACCTCCATCAAGTGTATGTTTCAAGCGCGCGAACTCGGCCCAGGCGTTATGTTCGATGTAGCGCTTCTTCATCGTTTTCAGGAGGGCTGCTCCAATATTCGCCTCCTCCAGGATGATTTCGCCGGGAGTCAGCCCTGGTCGTGTAGCCATCTGCTCCGAGCCAGCATAATAACCCTCTAATCCGGTGTAGGGTAGTTCCTGCTGCTGGAGATTGCTATGATTACCTTTCCCATACGCTTTGATCGCGTAGGGATCGCCGATGATTTCGCCACCCCGTCCTTTTTTCACCAGCAAGAAAGCGAGGTAGGCCAGGTCTCGCGCAACAGTATCCTCGCCGATATTCAACTGCGTAATGATGGCTTGCCGAATGACTTTACGTCTCTCCTGCTGCTTCGCCTCGGCCTGTAGTCTCAGAGACGTAGGAAATGCCGCTTCAAGCGCCAGGCGATCGTGGAGCGGCAGTGGCCATTGATGGTGTAGAGGGGGGAGTAACGTTTCTGTGTACGTTTCGATATCGGTTTCAACCGTCTCGTGTATCTGATCTGTGGTTGGCATAGTGAGTTCTCTCATGTTCTACCTCGCGCGCTACTCGTTCTACCACCTCGTCAAGGGCGCGTTCTACATCCGGGCTAAGGCTGGCACCGATGGCGAAGTGCTTACCCTCTACGGCGTAGACCACCACGCGGGGCGGAAGCTGATCCAGCGCCCGTGCCAGTTCGATGGCCTCGACTACACCGAAGGCGTGCGTCGAGGAGAAGGTCAGGTCTGCCGGGAGAGCCTGCGCGATCTCGTCAAAGCGGTAGACCGCGCCTGGCTTCGCGCCTGATGTGACCGCGTCGATGAGTATGACCGTGTCGGCGTGCTTCCAGGTCTCGATCAGTTGGAGGCCATCGCCCTCCTGGCAGTTCATCGCCCGCGCACCCTGCAGCCCGCGCGCTTCAAGCGCTGCGATGACGGCGGGGCCGACCCCGTCGTCACCGCGCAGCGCGTTGCCGACGCCAATGACCAGTATATCTGGAGGAGATGACATAACTCGCTCCTCTTCATTCTCGCTCGACGTGCAGTTTCAGGAAGTGCGTGGCGCAGGAGATACAGGGATCGTAGTTCCGTATCGCCTGCTCGCACTGCCAGGTCAGCTGCTCTTCCGGCAAGTCCTTGTACTGTTCGACAAAACGCCACAGGTCGTTCTCGATGGTCTTCTGGTTCTGCGAGGTGGGAGGAACGATCTTCGCGTCACGGATGATGCCGTCGTCATCGAGGCGATAGCGGTGATACAGGATGCCGCGCGGCGCTTCCGTGCAGGCGCAGCCCGTGGATGCCACCGGGCGCACCCTGACGGCAGGGGCATCCGGCTGCTCATACTCCTCGATAATACGCAGCGCCTCGTCGAATGCGTAGAGGATCTCCACGCTGCGTACAACGATGCTCTGAAAGGGATTGCGGCACACCTGGCCGATGCCAGCGTCACGCGCGGCATCCCGTGCGAGCGGCGAGAGCTGGTTGTAGTTCAGATTGTAGCGCGCCATTGGGCCGACGAAATAGGCTCCTCGTCCCTTGAGGACGCTGTGCAGCGCGTTGGAATACGGGACATGCTCCTCGACAAAGTGATTCTCGTACTCATTCACCAGCATGTTCAATCCCTTGTTCGACACCAGCACGCCCTCATTGAAAGGATACTCGTTCGGGTGAAACAGGGACACGAACTCGTAGTCTTGCTCGAAGTCGGGGAAGGGTAGCTGCGCCACCCAGCGCACGGTCTCAAGCGCCACCTCGCGCCCCCATTTGAGCTGCTCCACCAGAGGCCCAAACTCTTGTTTTGCCGGGACTTTGTAAAACCCGCCCACGCGCACGTTGATGGGGTGAATCTCTCTACCACCCAGAAAGGCGACGATAGCGTTGCCCGCCTTCTTCATCTGCAACGCGCGTTTGACGAGATCGGGATGATCCTGCGCCATGCGAATCGCGTCGGGATAGCCCAGGAAGTCGGGCGCGTGGAGCATGTAGACGTGCAGCGTATGGCTCTCGATCCATTCGCCGCAGTAGAGTAAACGACGCAGTGCGCGCAGTTGCCCTCCGACAGAAACGCCGAAGGCGTGCTCGATGGCATGGACGGCGCTCATCTGATAAGCGACGGGGCAGATGCCGCAGATGCGCGCGGTGATATCTGGAGCCTCGCCATATGCGCGCCCGCGCAGGAATGCTTCAAAGAAGCGCGGCGGCTCAAAAATCCTGAACTTGACATCAGTCACCGCATCGCCGCTCATCTTGACGTAGAGCGCGCCTTCGCCCTCAACGCGCGCCAGATAGTCCACCTTTATCGTCTTATCACTCATGCGCTTCACTCCTCTTGCTATACAGCTCTTCAACGATGCTATCAAAGCTTGCGGGTCAGGAGAGCTGATCAGCAGCCTTCGTGAATGGCCCGGCTGCGGCATTGAAACTGCGGAACACGTGGATCACATCCTGCCTGCTCGCGCCGAGCTGCTGCCAGCGATTGCTCAACGAGGCAGTATTGGGCGTTTCTTTAGGCCCGAAACAGCCGTAGCACCCGCGCGCGTAGGAGGGGCAGATCGCGCCACATCCGGCTTGCGTAACGGGGCCGAGGCAGGGGATATGCTGCGCGACCATCACGCACACGGTCCCACGCAGCTTGCATTCCACGCATACGCTGTGGGACGGCGTGTTCGGCTTGCGCCCGTTCAGGTAGGCGCTGATGACTTCGAGCAGCTGGTGCTTGTTGATGGGGCAGCCTCGCAGTTCGAAGTCGACCTTGACGTGCTCGGAGATGGGCGTGGACGTATTGAGCACCTCGATATATTTCGGCGTCGCGTAGACAATCGAGATGAACTCGTTCACATCTTTGAAATTGCGCAGCGCCTGGATACCGCCCGCCGTCGCGCACGCGCCGATGGTCACCAGAAAGCGGGAGACGCGCCGTATATGTTGTATTCGCTGCGCGTCGTGCGGCGTGGTGATAGATCCCTCCACAAGCGAAAGATCATACGGCCCCTTGACGACGGCACGCGAGGCTTCGGCAAAATTGGCGATCTCGATCTCTTCCACGATCGACAGCAACTCGTCTTCGCAATCCAGCAGGCTCAATTGGCAGCCATCGCAGGAGGCAAATTTCCAGACCGCCAGTTTCGGTTTGTGTTCGCGACTCATGCTTCCTCTCCCTCTAGATCTCTGCTTTCACCAGCAGGTGTTGCACGCGGCTATACTGAAAGACCGGTCCGTCCTTGCAGACGAAGTGCGGACCGTACTGGCAGTGCCCACACAGTCCAACCGCACACTTCATGTTTCGCTCCATCGACACGTAGATGTTCTCTACGGACAAGTCATGCTTCCCTAGCTCGGCAGCGGTGAAGCGCATCATGATTTCGGGGCCGCAGATGAGTGCGAGTGTCTTGTGCGGGTCGAATGCAGCCCTGCGCACGAGCTGCGTGACTACACCGACGCTGCCCCGCCAGGACTCTTCGGCGCGGTCTACCGTGATGTACACGTCGAGATCGAGCCGCGACCGCCAGCGTTCGAGTTCGTGGCGATAGAGGATATCTGAGGGCGTTCGCGCGCCGTAGAGCAATGAGACGTTCCCGTATTGCTTGCGCCGCGCGATAAGCTGGTACACAGTTGAGCGCAGAGGAGCCAGCCCGATGCCGCCCGCGATAATCACGACATCCTTCCCGGCAGCCTGCTCGATCGGCCAGGGGCTGCCGAACGGGCCGCGAACGCCGATGGTGTCGCCCGGCTTCAACGCTTGCATGGCGCGCGACACCGCTCCCACAGCGCGCGTGGTATGCACAAGCGGCGCTGGCCTACCGGGATCGCCACTTATCGAAATGGGAATCTCGCCCACACCAAAGACGTAGAGCATGTTGAACTGGCCGGAGGCAAACGGCGGAATAGCGCTGCCATCCTGCGGTTCCAGTTCCAGGGTAGATGTTCCTGGTATTTCGTGCCGCACGCGCTGAACCTGGTACGGTCTGGGCAGCATCGGATCGGAGAGCGGAGCACTACTCATCTGCGCCCCTCCGCCGCTGGCCCACCGTAGATATCCAGCGCTTGCAAGCGCGTGGCCTGCAGGCGTTCCATCATGATCTGCGCCACCCGTTTCACCAGCTCGTAGCCAAAATCATGATCTGCCTCTCCTTTCTGGCGCAGGCAGGCACCATCAAGGGCAATGGCGCGCGTCTCTTCGATTGTGCGCGCGTTGAAGTGCCAGCGATAGGGCGGGAAGAGCCAGGACCAACCCAACACATCACCGTCCTCGATCGTCTGGATGACACGAGACCCTTGCTGGGCAGCCATCGTTTCGAGCGCGACTTTGCCCTGGCGTACGATATAGAAGGTCGAGGCCGGTTCGCCTTCGCGAAAAATAGAATAACCGGCGGGGAAGCGCACATTGGAGGCGCATCCCGTGATGAGCTGCATGTAACGTGGCTCGAAACCTTGAAAGAACGGGTGATTCGCCAGGATCGGCGCAAGTGATTGCATACTTATTTCTCCTTGCTCGCGGTGGTTTCGCTCTCGCGAATGGCGCGCACTTCTTCCGTAATATCGATGCCGACCGGGCACCAGGTGATGCAGCGCCCGCAGCCGACGCATCCCGATGTACCAAACTGGTCGATCCAGCTTGCCAGCTTGTGCGTCATCCACTGGCGATAGCGCGACTTCGACGATGCCCGTATGCTGCCCCCGGCGATAGAGGAGAAGTCCATCGTGAAGCAGGAGTCCCACCTGCGCCAGCGTTCGGCCTGCGTGCCAGCCAGGTCGGATGTGTCCTCGATGGTGGTGCAGAAGCAAGTTGGACAAACCATCGTGCAGTTCCCGCAGGTGAGGCAGCGCGAAGCCACATCGTTCCAGCGTGGATGCTCAAGATTGCGGTAGAGCAGACCCTTGATGTCGCCGGTATCCATGCTCCTGCCCATGTGCGCGGCAGCGTTCGCGACAGCTATCTCGGCCAGGCGCAGATCATCCTCGCTGGCTGCCCTACAAGGTACATCCTGGAGGATCGCCGCTCCCAGGTCGGAACCGACCTCGATCACGAAGAAATGACGCGCCCCGTCCAGCACCTCCGTTAAGGCCAGGTCGAAACCACCGGTCGCCCGCGGCCCGCTCTGCATCGAGACGCAGAAACAGGTCCCGCCCGCCTGGCCGCAATTAACGGCGATAATACATACCTGCTCTCGCCTGGCTGCGTAGATCGGGTCCTGAAAGTGTTCGTGCGTAAAGACGCGGTCCTGAATGGCGAGGGCGTGAAGCTCGCACGAACGCACGCCGAGCAAAGCGAGCTTCTCCGGTTGCTGGCGCTCAGGGAGAATCTGAAAGCCGCCCTCTTTGCGCTCGGCCTGCCATAGCCGCATGATGGGCGGGTGCAGGAATTTTTTCCAGGAGTGCGGGCCGACGTTGTAGCCGAAAAGCGCCCGGTCACGGCGTTTTTTGAGGCGATAGCTGCCGCCATCCTGCTCGTCGGTATAGCCTACCGGCAGGTCGTCTACGGATGTCAGAGCATCATACACGATAGCCTGCTCCCGAACCGTCGGCCCGACCACCCGGTACCCCAGGGCTTGCAGGCTAGCAAAGAGATGCTGGAAGTGCTCGCGTTCCAGGTAGAGCCGGTCACGTACTTGTGTGGCTTGGGTTGTCATTCCTCGCTTATCCTTTGCTTTTCATTGATGTGATAGCCCTATTTAGGGTATCCGCTTGACGTCACAAATGCAATACACCTGAGTACCTATCCCTCACAAACATATCACAAGGTGATATGAATGGCTAGCCGAAAGCCACATTAACGCCACATTCAAGAACACTTGACACATTTCCCCTTCGCCTGTGCGCTGCTTGTGATACCTCCTTCAAACGTCGTGATGATATTGTGATGTTCGCGCTCTAAACTTACTCAAGTAAGGAATTGTGACTTGATAGAAAGACTCCTGCAATGAGTGATATCGAACAAATGGACGCAAAACACGGCCCGCTCTCGGATGTGCTGGTGGTTGACCTGTCGCGCGTGCTGGCGGGGCCGCACTGCACGATGATCCTGGGCGACCTGGGCGCGACGGTCATCAAGGTGGAGCATCCGAGAGACGGCGACGATACACGCCGCTTCGGGCCGCCCTATATCGCGGGCGAAAGTGCCTATTATCTTGGACTTAACCGCAATAAATATGGCATCACACTAGATTTCGACGAGCCGGAGGGCAAAGAGCGCCTGCTCAACCTTGTGCGCAAGGCGACCGTACTGGTGCAAAATTTCCGGCCCGGCTCACTGGATCGCAAGGGGCTGGGCTACGAAGACCTGAAGGCTATCAATCCCGGCCTGATCTACTGCTCGATCAGCGGCTACGGGCACAGCGGCCCGCGCCGCGATCTGCCCGGCTACGACTACATCGCGCAGGCCGAATCGGGCATGATGTCCATCACGGGCGAGGTCAATGGCGATCCAATGCCGGTTGGCTCACCCATCGAAGATGTCTCTACAGGTATGTACGCCGCCATCGCCATTCTTGCCGCGCTGCGCGAGCGCGAGCGCAACGGCAGGGGACAGCACATCGACCTGTCGCTTTTCGAGTGCGCTGTGACGATGATGGCGAACATCGCCTCCAACCATCTCATCTCTGGCGAAGAGGCCGCCCGCCATGGCAACGCGCACGCCAACATCGTGCCGTACCAGTCGTTTCACACACGCGACGGGTTTATCGCCGTGGCCTGCGGCAATGATGGACTCTACCGGGGCCTCTGTCGCGTGCTCGAACGCGACGACCTGGCGCGCGATCCACGCTTCGCCACCAACCCGCTGCGCGCACAGAACCGCGATGCGCTCATCCCACTTTTGCAGGACATCTTCCTCTCGCGCGAAACCGGCGACTGGCTGGCCATCCTGCGCGGCGCGGGCATCCCTAGCGCGCCCATCAACAGCGTGAGCCAGGCGCTCAAGGACGAGCAACTGGCGGCGCGCGGCCTGGTGTGGGAATGCGCGCACCCCACCGCCGGAGATATCCGGCTGGTCGGCTCTCCCATGCACTTCTCCGAGACGCCCGCGCGCCTGTACAAAGCGCCTCCGACGCTGGGCGAGGACAACGAGAGGATTCTCAACGAGATGTGAAGTATTACCGCACGTACTGATCGAAGGTATTGAGCGCCTTCATGTAGTTGGCACGCTCGAAGGCTGCCGGGTCGGCGACGGCGCGCTGGCTCATGCTGCCGCGCATCTGCGCGATTGACTCATATTCGTGCGCTTCCATCCATTCCTGGAGGTCGTTCAGGACGTGCATCAGGCGGCCCGCACCATTGCGCAGCAGCGCCGAGGCCAGCATCGCCACGTTCGCGCCCGCCATCATCGCCTTCAGGACATCCTGGGCGGTATGCACGCCGCTCGTCAGGGCGAAGTCCGCCTCCACGCGCCCGTAGAGGATAGCGATCCAGCGCAGGGGCAGGCGCAGGTCGTGCGATGTGCTGAGTTCCAGGTTGGGGATCACTTCCAGCTCTTCCAGGTCAAAGTCGGGCTGGTAAAAGCGGTTGAAGAGCACCAGCCCGTTCGCGCCCGCCTCGACGAAGCGGCATGCCACATGCGGCAGCGAGGTGAAGAAGGGACTGAGCTTGAGCGCGAGGGGCAGCCTCACCTTCGCGCGCACATCGCGCACCAGTTGCACGTAGGACTCCTCTAACTCGGCTGCGCTGAGATCGACATCGGTGGGCAGGTAGTAGATGTTCAGTTCGAGCGCGTCGGCCCCGGTCTGCTCGATCTCGCGCGCGTACTCTAGCCAGCCGCCGGTCGAGGTACCGTTCAGACTGCCGATCACAGGTATACCCACCGCCTGCTTGACGCGCCGCAGGTGTTCCAGGTAGCGTTCAGGTTCAAGGCTGTATTCGTCCAGGTCGGGAAAATAACTCAGCGACTCGGCGAAGGAATGCGCGCCGCGTTCCAGGTAATGATCCAGCTCGCGGCTCTCGTGCGTGATCTGCTCCTCGAAAAGCGAGTACATCACGATGGCGGCGGCCCCTGCCTCTTCCAGGCGTTGCACCGTCTCGACCTTCCTGGAAAGCGGCGATGCCGACGCGACCAGTGGATTCCTCAATGGCAAACCGAGATAGGTTGTTGATACATCGGCCATGATGACGGTCTCCTTTATGATATATGTATCGTGTGCTACTCTGCCGCCAGGTGTTTGTATTCCTGCCAGCGTTCCTGCACGTCGTGTTTCGCCTCGCGCATGAGTTCTTCCGCGCGCTTCTCGTTGCTCTGTTGTAGCATCCGGAAGCGCGTTTCGTTATAGGCGAACTTTTCAAGTGGAATGGACGGGTCTTTGGAATCGAGCGTGAAGGCATTTTTCCCTTCGTCGTGCAGCGCGGGGTTATAGCGAAAGAGCGGCCAGTAGCCGGACTGCACGGCCAGTTTTTGCTGTTCCAATCCCTGGCTCATCTCGATGCCGTGCGCGATGCAATGACTGTAGGCGATAATCAGCGAGGGGCCGTCGTAGGCTTCGGCCTCTATGAACGCCTTGAGCGTCTGCTGGTCGCTGGCTCCCATCGCCACGCGCGCGACGTAGACGCTACCGTAGGCCATCGCCAGCAGGCCCAGGTCCTTCTTGGGCGTGCTCTTACCGCGCGCCGCGAACTTGGCGACCGCGCCGCGCGGTGTGGACTTCGACGCCTGGCCGCCCGTGTTGGAGTACACTTCTGTATCCAGCACCAGGATGTTGACGTTGCGCCCGGAAGCCAGCACGTGGTCGAGTCCGCCGAAGCCGATGTCGTAGGCCCAGCCGTCGCCGCCGATGATCCAGACGCTTTTCTTCACCAGCGCGTCTGCCACGTCCAGCAGGCTTTGTATCCCACCATCCGTTATATCAGCCTGCTCCTCCTGCTTCAAACGCTGCTTCAACAGCGCGACCCGCTCGCGCTGCGCCCGGATGCCCACCTCGCTTGATTGATCGGCCTGGAGCAAAGCCTCCGCAAGTTCTACGCCGATGATGCCGGAACGCTGCGCCACCAGTTCGCGCGCGAACTCGGTTTGCTTATCCAGCGCCAGGCGCATACCCAGGCCGAACTCGGCATTATCCTCGAACAGCGAGTTCGACCAGGCCGGGCCGCGCCCCTGCGCGTTATACGTCCACGGCGTGGTGGGCAGGTTGCCGCCGTAGATAGACGAGCAGCCGGTGGCATTGGCGACCAGCATGCGGTCGCCGAAGAGTTGCGTCGCCAGCTTGATGTAGGGCGTCTCGCCGCAGCCCGAACAGGCCCCGGAAAACTCGAAGAGCGGCTGGAGCAACTGCGACTCTTTGATGGCCGACACGTTCAACGTCGTCGCGTCCACTTCGGGCAGCGTCAGGAAAAACTCCCAGTTGGCCGTCTCGCGCTCGCGGATGGCCGGATCAGTCGTATAGTCCACCATATTGATCGCCTTGCGCCCAACCTGCCGCTTATCCTTGACCGGGCAGGCCGATACGCACAGGCTGCAACCGGTGCAATCCTCTGGCGAGACCTGTAAGGTGTATTTCAGGGCAGGCGCATCGGCGTTTGACGCTCCATTCCCGCTGGATACCTCAGTTCCATTTGTGGGATGAATGTGCGCGGCGAAATGCGCGTCAGCCGACAAGAACGCCTGCGGCGCACCCTGCAAGCTGACCGGCTCGTAGACCTTCTCGCGGATCACGGCGTGCGGGCAGACCATCACGCACTTGCCGCACTGGATACACAGGTCAATGTCCCAGGTAGGAATTTCCAGGGCGATGTTGCGCTTCTCCCATTGCGTCGTGCCGGATGGATAGGTGCCATCGACGGGCAGCGCGCTGACGGGCAACTCATCGCCATCACCCACGATCATCGGCCCCAGCACGTCGCGCACGAAGGCTGGCGCTGCCGGCGAGACGGGAGGGCGGCGTGTGAGCATCATGAGCGCTATAGGAGACCGAGGAGACCGGTGCTCTGGCGCGGCTTGCCCGTCGTTGAGGGCGTTCTCGCTCGTCGCTGTGCCGACTGCGGCCATTGCCAGAAGCGAGACTTCGTGGAGGTTCTTGAGCGTCTCATCTACGGCGCGGAAGTTGCGTTGCACGACGGCCTCGCCACGCTTGCCGTAGGTCTTCTGGATGCTGCGCTTGATCTGCTCGATGGCCTCGTCTTTGGGCAGGACGCCGCTAATGGCGAAGAAACAGGTCTGCATGATGGTATTGATGCGCCCGCCCATGCCGATATCTCCGGCGACCTTGTGCGCGTTGATAACGTAGAAACGCAGGCGTTTGTCGAGAATCGTCTGCCGTACCTCGATGGGCAGGCGCTCCCATACCTCATCCGGCCCATAGACGCTGTCGAGAAGAAACGTGCCGCCTTGCCTGGCATATTTCAGCACGTCGTAGCGTTCGAGGAAGGTGAACTGGTGGCAGGCCACGAAATCGGCCTGGTTAGCCCCAACCTGGTAGGGCGCGCGGATGTCTCGCGGACCGAAGCGCAGGTGCGAGATGGTCACGGATCCGGATTTCTTGGAGTCGTACACGAAGTAGCCCTGCGCGTAGTTGTCTGTCTCCTCACCGATGATCTTGATCGAGTTTTTGTTGGCTCCCACCGTGCCATCGGAACCGAGTCCCCAGAAGACGCACTGCACCGTCTCCTTGCTTTCGGTAGTGAAGGTGGGATCGTAGTCCAGGCTGGTGTGCGTCACATCATCGTTGATACCGATGGTGAAGCGGCGTTTCGGCTCGTCTTTGCTCATCTCGTCGAAGATGCCCTTGACCATGGCGGGCGTAAACTCCTTCGAGGAGAGGCCATAGCGCCCGCCGATGACGCGCATTGGCCGCGTTCCTTGCTCCTGGATGGCGGCTGCCACGTCAAGGTAAAGCGGCTCCCCCGTGCTGCCCGGCTCTTTGGTGCGATCGAGCGTGGCGATGACCTTCGCGGTGGATGGGATGGCCTGCAAAAGAAGGTCGCTGGAGAGCGGGCGGTAGAGGCGCACTTTGACCACGCCGACCTTCTCACCCCTGGCCACGAGCGACTCGACGGTGGACTGCACCGTTTCCGCTCCTGAACCCATTACGATGATGACGCGCTCGGCATCGGGCGCGCCCACGTAGTCGAAGAGGTGATAGTGCCGCCCGGTCAGCGCGGCGAACCTGTCCATGGCGGCTTGCACGATGGATGGGCACGCTTCGTAGTAAGGGTTGACGCTCTCGCGCGCCTGGAAGTAGGTGTCGGGGTTGTGCGCCGTACCGCGAATGAAGGGGTGGTCGGGCGAGAGGGCGCGCTGGCGGTGTGCCCGCACCAGCGCGTCGTCGATCATGGCACGCAGCTCCTCGTGGCTGACCTGCTGGATTTTATTGATCTCGTGCGAGGTGCGGAAACCGTCGAAGAAGTGCAGGAACGGTACGCGTGACTGAAGCGTCGCGGCATGGGCGATCAACGCCAGGTCCTGCGCCTCCTGCACGGAGTTGGAGGCGAGCAGCGCGAAGCCGGTGGCGCGCGTCGCCATCACATCGGAATGGTCGCCGAAGATCGAGAGTGCCTGCGTTGCCAGCGAGCGTGCCGCCACGTGAAAGACGACGGGCGTCAGTTCCCCGGCGATCTTGTACATGTTGGGGATCATCAGCAGCAGCCCTTGCGATGCTGTGAAGGTGGTCGCCAGCGCGCCGGTTTGCAGCGCGCCGTGCAGCGCGCCCGCTGCGCCTCCCTCCGACTGCATCTCGATCACCTGGGGTACGCTGCCCCACAGGTTGACGCGCCCGGTAGCCGACCAGGCATCGGCCAGCTCGCCCATCGGCGTTGAAGGTGTGATGGGGTAAATAGCGATAACTTCGCTCAGGCTATGGGCGATGTTGGCGACCGCTTCGTTGCCCTCGACTGTGACCCAGGTGTTAGTATCCATGATGTCCTCCGACAAGTTGCTCAGTTTTCGTTTCTATAGGAGATTGCGGCGTCTCGAAGTCGTCCTGGTTCTCTTGAGATGGTGTTTGTTTGTCGCGGCGCATCTCGTTCCTGGACAGGATCACGACGGCAATCAGGATCAGCACGCCGCCAAGCGCCTGCACCGGCGTGATGGTCTCACCCAGCACGACGGCGGACAGCGCCACCGCGACGATCGGCTCAAAGGTGGAGAGCGTGGACGCCGTCGTCGGACCAATGCGCCTGAGTCCGGCGAAGAAGGTCACAAACGCGAGTACGGTTGAGATCAGTGCGATGGCGAGAACCGCTATCCATCCCAGGGCGCTGGCAGGAAGCATCAACCCGTGAATGGGAGCAATAATGGCGAACACACCCGCTGTCGAGGCAATAATAATGGTCGTCGCGCCGACTGAGCCTGAACGCTTGACGATACGGCTGCCCAGCACGATATAGATAGCATAATCCACGGCAGCCGCGATGCCCAGCAGAATGCCCACAATGCTGCCACCGCTGGTAATCTGGATGGTGAGGACAGTGCCTGAAAGCGCGAGGAAGAGCGCGACGATTTTAGGGGTCGTAAGGTGCTCTTTCAAGAAAATGGCCGAGAGCGCCGTCACCAGCGCGGGATAAATGTAGAGCAGCAGTGCCACCAGGCCAGCCGGAGCCATCTTCAGCGCGGTAAAATAGGCCAGTGACTCGCCCACGTAGGCAACGGCACCTAGCAAAACTAGCTCGAGCAACACCAGCCCGCGCGGAAACGGCGTTTTACTCAATGTTAGGATACCGAGCATGACCACGGCTGCGACGACGAAGCGCAGGAACAGGACAGTGATGGGATCGGCCCCTGATGCATACGCCAGTCGTGCGAAGACCGGCATGACACCAAAAGAAGCAGCCGAAATGATCATGAATATGATGCCGGTAGATCTCTTATTTGCGTTCGCCGCAATAACGTGTTTCATACACGGATCCTTCTTCAGGTCTCTGACGAGGCGGATATACTCTCCTCTGGAGGAAAGGATATGGCGGCAGCATCACAGATACCTAACGACGTTTATGTATCACATCTCATTTCACACACAGTCTTAGCTTTCGGAACTTATCACTGCTGGTGATAATTGTCGCATATTCCAGTACTATCCTTCCAGTTGCAAAAGCTCCTCATGGCTATCCTTTTGCAACACCAGAATGAGACCGCCGCTTCGACTGCATTTGTTCACACTGTGAGAGCCGCGTGATACCGCCTTCGCAACATGTGATGCCCCTGTGATTGCTTCAATCTATACCTATGAATAGAGTGAATCAGGCAGGACGAAAGGAGAGAACAACGATGTTTAAGCATATTCTCGTTCCGCTAGATGGATCAACCCGCGCGGAGAGCGCGCTGCCGGTCGCGGCGCGTCTCGCACGCGCCTATGGAGCGTCAATTGAGCTAGTGAGAGTCGTAGAAGCCTATTCTGAGTATGGCGCGTACCTGCAATCAATGCTGGATGAGGAGAAGATCGAAGCTACCCGTTACATGGAGAACGCCGCCAAATCGGTTGATCTTGCGGGCATCGAGGTAGAGGTCAAAGTCCAGCAGGGTGTGGTCGCCAGGTCGATCATTGCCGAAGCGCAAGCGAGCAATGCCAACCTGATCGTGCTGTGCAGCCACGGTTATACCGGCATGAAACGCTGGATGCTGGGCAGTGTGGCCGAGAAGGTGACGCGACATGCCCCGGTGCCGGTCTTGATCCTGCGCGAGGGGGCGACCATCTTCCCCACCTCGCCGGATAGGATGGTGCGGGCGCTGGTGCCGATTGATGGCTCGCCGTTCTCGGAGGAGATCTTCGAGCCAGCGTCCTACGTGGTGGCGGGCCTGACCTACAGCACCGCGCAGTCGGGCGAACTGCACCTGCTGCGTGTGATCGATCTGCCCACGACCAGCGGCGCGCTGCGAAGCCAGGCGAATATCAGCCCACTGACCGAAGAGGGGATCAGGCAGCATGCCCAGGATTACCTGAAAGAGGTGACCGAGCGGATGGACGAAACAGGGTTGACGGAGCTTAACCTCGACGTGACCACTGCGATTGAGAGCAATCCAGACGTGGCCGCGGCGATCATTCACGAGGCGGAAGGCTCTGGGGACGGCAGGTACGACCTGATTGCGATGATGACGCACGGGCGCAGCGGAGCAGAGCACTTAATGATGGGCAGCGTCTCCGAGCGCGTGTTGCACACGACGAAATTGCCGCTGCTGGTAATGCGCCCGAAAAAGGTTCCATTACAGCGGGAGGAGGCCGGAAAGAAAGTGGAGACCGAAATCGAGACGTCGGAGGTGCATGTGCAATCCTGGACAGGCTTGCTCTAAAAAGAGCACGATAATGTTCACGTCTCACAAGATCATATTCCACCGGTAAAGGACGAGACAGGAGCTATGAGAAACTGCTCCACGACCTGCGCGAGCTCCTGCGCACTCGTCGCCAATCCCAGGTGTCCATCGTGGAAGATGTAAAGCTGCGCATAGGGGATCCGGCGATGCATGATCTTCGCGTTGACAAGTGGAACAAGCGGGTCATCATCCCCATGCAGAATCAGCGTCGGCTGCTGGAGCTTGTGGAGCCAGGGTACACTGGTCCAGCCCGCTGCTCCCAGCATCTGATAGAAGTAGCCAGGCCCGCTGCCCAGATGTGCGCTTTGTGCAAACTCATGAGCAAGCTCGGGTCGCGTGCGCATCTTCCCCCCGTAAATGTCTCCGGCGATCTGTTCCATGTACGCCTCATCGTAATAGCGGCGTGGTGTGACTAATCTCGCCAGGGCTGAGAGACGACCAGGTACCATGAGCGCCCCTGTCCCTGTGCTCACCAGGATCAGTCGCCGACAACGCCTGGGGTGTTGAAATGCAAACTGCTGGGCAAGCGCGCCACCCCAGGAGATACCTAGCACATCAACCTGCTGGTAGCCTAGCTGGCTGAGCATGTGCTTCACCAGCCAGGCATGCACTGAGAAACGGTAGGGGATGCGCGGGGCAGGTGAGCCACCGGTGCCCGGCACATCAAAACGGATAACTGTAATGGCCGGGTCCAGCGCATCGACGAAGGGCTGGAGCACTTCAAGATTGACCCCGATCCCATTCATCAGGAGCAACGGAGTGCGAGTGCCATCGCCTTTATGGATGGCAACTCGCAGGCGCTGCCCTTTGACGGTGATGCTACGTGCCTCGGCCAGTGGCCTGCTGGTTTCTGATGGCATCAATTATGCTACCTCAAAATAATACGAAACATTACACGAAGAGAACTGAGCGTGTTACGGCTCGAATACGTAGGAGCCGGGTGCCGGCTTCCCTGGTTGATACTGCGCGTTGCCAGGCTCGCGTGGTGCGGGCTTCTGCTCGCCGGAGCGCTGGCTCAACCAGTCTCGCCAATCCTCCCACCAGGAGCCTGCGCGTTGCTGTGCCCCCGCCAGCCACTGATCGGGGTCAGCCGGGTGGCGCTCATTGACGAGGTACGACGCCTTCGGGTTGCCCTGTGGGTTCAGAATAGCCTGGATGTGGCCGCTGTTGCTCAAGACAAACCTGACCTTGCCTCCTAGCAGTTGCGTCGTCGCGTAGCATCCCTGCCACGGCGTAATGTGATCGGTGGTACCTGCAATGATATAGGCGTCGCCGGTCACCCGAGCGAGGTCGATAGGCGTATCCAGCACGGCGAGCGCACCTGGACGGGCGAACGCATTAGTCTCAAGGATGCTGAGCAGTTCCCCGTGCAGCCGGGCCGGCAGGCGCGTCGTGTCATTATTCCAGTAGAGCACATCGAAGGCTGCCGGGTCATTACCTATCAGGTAATTATTGACCCAATAGTTCCAGATCAGATCGTTGGGTCGCAGCCAAGCGAAGGCGCGAGCCATTTCCTGACCGTCGATCACCCCCCTCAAGCTCGAGGTTTGCCTGGCAGCCGCGATCGTTTCCTTCGTGGCGAACAGCCCCATCGTCGACTCGACGTTAGAATCCAGTACCGTGACCAGGAACGTCACCGCGTGAATGCGCCTGTCCTCCCGCGCTGCCAGGTATCCTAGCAGGGAGGCCAGGGTCATACCGCCCAGACAGGCTCCCAGGATATTGATGTCCTGGTTCTCAGTAATGGCGCGAGCGGCGTCGATGGCTTCCAGAATGGCCTGGTCATATATGTCGAACCCCCACCCACGCTGTTCGGGGGTCGGATTGCGCCAGCTAATAGTGAATACCTGTAGTCCATTGGCGACCAGGTACCGCACCAGGCTCTTGTTTGGTGACAGGTCCATCACATAATACTTGTTCACTTGAGGTGGGACAAGAAGCAGTGGGCGGCTATACACCTTCTGCGTTGTTGGCTGATACTGGATCAATTCGAGCACATCGTTCTTGAAGACGACGGCTCCCGGTGTGGTTGCCAGGTCCTTGCCTACCTGGAAAGCCTTCATATCTACCTGCGAAGGCAGGCCGCCGTTATTAGCCAGGTCTTCGAGCATGTGAGTAAGACCTCGTACTATGCTGGTACCGCCCGTCTCGTACATCTTCTTCATCGCCGCCGGATTGCCCAACATGGTGTTAGTCGGGGCCGCGGCATCCGCATAGAGCGAGAGGGCGAAACGTGCTCTCTCAGCATCCTTTTTATCAAGATCCGCATCGTTGATGAAGGCACCCAGGCTCTTCTGCCAGGTCAAATACGTTTGCAGTAGGCCCCTGTAAAATGGATTCGTTTTCCACATCTCGTCGGTGAAGCGTTTGTCCCTTGTGTCCGGCTCGACGGTGGATTTACCGGCCACCACCCGACCCATCTCCAGAAAGAAATTCGTGTAGTGCTTCAAAACCAACGGCGGTTGCTTGATCGCTTGTTCGATTACCTGGCGACCGGCATCGAAGAGATCCGTGCCTCTAAAGCCAACCAGGGGCATCAGGCCGAAGGCGGCCTCCCCGGCAAGCGGCTGTTCTGGTGCTCTCTCGGATGGTTCAGCGCGTGTCTCGGCGGAGCGAAGTTCCGCGAGCGCCAGCTCGGCAGCGGCGGCCTTCTGCCGCTCTTCAGCCAGAGCCGCCTCGGCAGCAGCCAGTTGTCGCTGTAAGTTCTCAACAGCGGTCTGCGCCTCTGCCCAGGTATTCAACAGGTTTTCATCCGTCTTTTTTCCGCTCATTGATTCATGCTCCTTCCAGGGATTGCGTGTTTCAAATACAGGCTTTTGACCGCCGCGACTTCATGTAACAAATCAAGTATAGGCGTAGAGCGTTGGTAAAAGCGTTTGCCAGGCGAGCATTGTCACCGGACAAACGTTTGTTTTGACGACGTTATTTGCCCGTGAATGGAGGTGCTATTACTATCTCAATTCTTCTTAGCGCGCTTCAAAACATAACGGACCTGAGGTGCCGCGAGAAAATGCACGCGTAATTCGTTACCTTTGATACTTCCGGCAAGCTGCTCGATCACAGAAGCAGCACGTGTAAAAGCCTGCTCGGCTTGCTCGTGTTCTTCGCGAGCGAGGTACAGCTTTCCCAGGGCCGCCTCCGCCTGCCAGTACTCTCCGGGAAGACACATTTTGTTCGCTCCCGCTATAGCTTCACGCAGGTGCAGTATCGCTTGTTCGCTTTCGCCCCGCGACATGGCCAGCAGAGCCTGCGAGCGCGCCAGGACGACTTGACTCCGCTTATTTGCGCTGAAGCGTTCGTGGAAAATAAGAAGGTCGCTGGAGGCTAGCTCACTGTCGCCAGCATGCAGCAGCGCGGCAGTTTCAGGCCAGTGGGGAGTTTCGGCAAAAATCATCTCGTGAGAGTCTCTTGCTAAGAGCGCTTGCCTGACGTACCTGGAAGCTCCCTCCCAATCACCGATGTTGACAGAGTCTACACAGAGAAGGGAGGCACTCATCGCAATATAGCGCTTCGCGGACACAGCCTCAGCGACTTTGAGCGCTTCCTGGTGGGCTTCAAGCGCTTTCTCATTGAGCAGTAGTGCCTGGTATACGATTCCGAGTGCCAGCAGGTTCATGATGAGGAGGATGCTGAACGTCAGCGTGCGGGCTGCTTCGGTACTTTGTACTGCGATGGCGAGCGCTTCTTCGTAAGAGCCAGTTTCCACAAGCCCGCGTGCTAACGTGTAGCCACTCAGCACCTGGCTCCAGGTATGTTCGATCTCAAGGCTGATGGCATGGGCGGCACGCGCTGCAGCGACCCCTTCGCCCGGTTGCCCAAAGTTGATGCGCGCATCGGCTACCCTGGCCAGACAATCCGCCTCCATGATCCGATTGCCTTGCTGCGCGGCGAGCTGCCACGCTTCTTCGGCGAGGGAGGCGGATTCTTCCCATTGCCCCAGGGCTTTTGTTGTGTAGGAAAGGATATTAAGGACTCTGATCACGAGATCAGGTTTGCCTGATTCACGCACTAATGCATATGCCTGCCTCCCATAGACGAGGCTGGCCTCCAGGTGCAGGGCATAGTAATTCACACGTGCAAGGCTCCAATAGGTTTCCGCCAGGCATGGTCGATCATGATTACGCTCGGCCACTTCCACTGCCTGATGAAGGAGCGCTATCGCGTATTCCGTGCGGGAGAGGTCCTCGCCCGCAAGCACAGCCTGCCTGTTGAGCGCAATACACTCCATCTCCGCATCTTGTATACGCTGCGCCGTTTCAAGCATAGTCTGGTAGGTGGTTTGCGCAGCATTGGCGTCATTGCGGATTTCGTAAGCCTGACCAAGCTGACTGAACAGGTGATGCATGCTTGTCACAGGGATATCCATTTTGCGTTCGAGTGCCAACTTGCGAGCCTGCTCGTAATGCCCGATCGCATCACGCGCAGCAAATACTGCCATGGCCTCGTCACCTGCTGCAATGCTCCAACGGAACGCGAGGTGCGCCGATCCGCTGGCGAGTGCGTGGTAGGCCAGTTCGGCGGCGGAGGCACCTGCTCGCTCCAGAACCTGGAGAGCTCGCCCGTGGAAAATGCGCCTGCGGGCATCACCGGCCTCGGCATACATTACTTCACAGAATCTTGTCGTGGGCAAACAGGTAAGCAAGAGCCTCCACGCCTCCACTCTGATGATGAGATTCTTGGAGAAGCAGGTTCTCGATGGCTTCATCCAGGGCGAAAAGCCCATCCTGTGTGGTCAGCTGAGCGACCTGGCAGAGGGCCTCGAAGGTAAAGTCATGGTCCAGGATCGCGCCTGCCGCCAGGAGCTCGCGAGTGGGAGAAGAGAGCCGGGAAAGGCGGCGCTGGATCATCTCACGCACATCGGACGGCAGTATGGAGCCTGGCACCTCAGCACGCGAACCAACTGCTTGCGACTGGAAGACCCAGCCTTTCCCCTTAATCAGGCGAGGCACCAGCACTCCACGTTGGAGCAGCGTCTCAAGCGTCGTCCTCACAAAGAACGGCTGCCCTTTCGTTTCGACAAAGAGCCACGTAGCAAAGCGTTCAATGCCTGTTTCACCGCCTTCGCCCGAGAGAACCAGGACGATTTGAAGTGTGTCTTTCTCGGAGAGCGGTCCGAGTTCCAGGCGTGTCAAGGGCACATCGATTTTCAGTTGGGCAAACCATTCGACCAATCTCAGGTCGGTGGATCGTGTTTCCACCCGCCTGCTCAGTAACAACATAACGGGCGTCGAATGCTTCGCCCAATGTACCCCCAGGTACTGGAATATGTCGAGGGTCGCGTTGTCCGTCCACTGCATATCGTCGATGAAGATGAGCAGCGGCGCCTGCGCGGCAAGTGCTTGCTCCAGGCGCGCCAGTGCTTCTAAGAAGCGAGACGATTCGAAAGCCTCGTCTACGTTCGGAGGAGGCAGGTCGGGGTATCGCTCGCGCAGCTCCGGCAGTAGCCGGACAAGCTCGGCCAGCCAGATATCGCTCAAGAGTTGACGAAGATCCAACTCCTGCGCCAACCGTGTACGCAGAGGATCAACGAGTGGCTGATACGCCAGGTGCTGGTAACTTTTAAACGCCTTCCCTTCGAGTACATCCGCTCCTTGTGCTCTTGCCCAATCGAGAAATGTGGCGGCCAGGCGCGATTTGCCTATCCCTGCTTCACCTTCAAGCACCACAACCTGGGGTTGTCCGTGAGACGCTTTTTTATAAAGGGACATGAGCCTGCCGATCTCCGTCCCTCTTCCAACAAATGGGACTGCAAGCACTGAGCGCGAGTGCGAAGGTCGCGGCCCGAGCTGCTCGCGGGTGAGCTTGCTGCCGGGAGCAGGCGCATTGCGGATAAAAGCAGCTTGTGTGAACATTTGTGCTGAAGGCTTAACAGAAAGTTCGGTCTTCAAGACCTCCTGGTAAGTCTCAAAGGTTCTCAAGGCCGCGATGCGATTGCCGGCAGCGAACTGGAACTGCATCAACCGCAAGGAGATATCCTCGTTGAGAGGGTCAAAGGATCTCCAGCGCTCGATGGCCGCGATAGCCTGATCGAGTTCCCCCTCAGCGCTCAGCAACTGGGAGAGCCAGTCAAAGACCTGTTCGATGCGCTGGTACCAATAACCTTGCTGAATGCCGACCCAGTTGTCGAAGTCGAGGGTATCGCGCAAGGTAAAATCCTGGAGAAAGCTACCACGGTACATGTTGGCGGCATGCTGAAGACGATCAATTAGAATGCGGCGAATCTCACCCTGCGCCTCTTCGCGTAAGGCCTGGTCGTGGGCTACGCTCCAGGCGTCTTGAAGCGTATGCAGATCGAGTTCGATGTCCGAATCCATATCGAGCCTGAGCGCATCATGTGATATGAGCAGGTGAGATTTGTGTTCTGGCTGAGCATCGTCCTCAAGAATGCGACGCAGGTGATGTAAGGTGATGCGGAGCGCCGTTCTTGCATGCGCCAAATCGCTATCTGGCCAGAACAGGCGCGAGAGCTGCTGGCGCTCGTGCATGCCACCTTCAGCGGCGAAATAAGCGAGCAGAGCCAGAGACTTGCGATCCGGAAACGTCAATCGCCGGTCGAAGTGGAACACTTCCGGTGTCCCAAGTAGCGCAATCTTCAGGGTGCTCATAGAATTTGCTCCTGTGCGATTTCTGTGTAAGCTACGCCCTTTATACCGGCAATGAACAATAGTAAACCCGGCGACTGGAGAGATTAGATGTAGTATAGTCAACAAAAGTTGAGAGAGCAAGAGACTCTTCCTCTTCAACCGGACATGCTAGAAACAAACGCTCGTCTACTTCTCTATCTGATCGAACAAACGCTTTTCTCAACGCTCGCCGACTATACTAGCTCTATCACAGGACACGCTGACCGAACGACAAGGTTTTCTTCACCCCTCCCGCATCGTCCGGGGAAAAAGAAAGCCGCTGTGTTTGGTGCTGGTGGTCAAAACAAGGAGAACTGATCTATATGAGTGAGAGGAATCAAGAAAAGAGCTTGATGGCGACCTGGGCCGACACGCAGCAGCAGGTGTTGGAGGGCTGGCTTGACCTCGTACAGGAGATGGAGAGGCCGTCGCGTGC
Organism: uncultured Chloroflexia bacterium; assembly: GCA_963731975.1. Taxonomy (GTDB): domain Bacteria; phylum Chloroflexota; class Ktedonobacteria; order Ktedonobacterales; family Ktedonobacteraceae; genus CAVSXS01. Next base: position 2,954,798 of record CAVSXS010000001.1, read on the forward strand.
TGTGACCTGGAACGCAACCTTGAAGGCCTGGCAAATGGCAGTGCAAGAGACGCTCGATGCCCAGACCAGGTGGCTGAGAGACTGGACCGGGCGCGTCCAGGTCACGTCGGGAAGCCCGACAGAGTTGCGCAAGAGCGTGCAGCAAGCCCAGGTACTGCTCCTGCAATGGACAGAGGCGCAACAGCACCTCTGGCAAGGTTGGTTCCATCTTGTCCAGCAGCTCGGGCCTATCCCAGAAGCCGATTCCCAATAGCACCATCTACGAGGAGGTAACAACTATGAGCGTTACTGCCACAAAGGCACTTCCGCAAGCCAATGGCGATTTCTACAGCATTGGCTCGACCCTGAGCGAAGAGGACCAGGCTCTGCTGCGCAGGGTTCGGGACTTCATGGAGGCAGAGGTTGCCCCCGTTATCAATGAGTATTGGATTCGTGAAGAATTCCCGCATCAACTCGTACACAAGCTGGCAGAGCTGGATATCATGGGCGTGGCCTATCGTGGGTATGGGTGTCTGAGCAAGAGCACGGTGCTGGATGGCATGATAATGATGGAACTTGCGCGGGTGGATAGCTCGATTGCGACCTTCCGTGGTGTCCACAGCGGCCTGGCGATGGGCTCTATTTACCTGTGTGGCTCTGAGGAGCAGAAACAACGCTGGCTGCCTCCTATGGCTCGCCTGGAACAGATCGGCTCTTTCGGACTGACAGAGCCGGAAGTCGGTTCGGGGACCGCTCGCGGCTTAACCACTACTGCACGGCGCGAGGGGGACACCTGGGTGCTCAACGGCCAGAAAAAATGGATAGGCAACGCCACCTTCGCGGATGTGAACATCGTCTGGGCGCGGGATGTGGCCGATGACCAGGTAAAAGGTTTTGTGGTCGAGAAAGGTACAACCGGGTTCAAGCCTGAGAAACTACGCAACAAAATAGCTCTGCGCGTGGTGCAGAACGCGCACATCACGTTGGAAGATTGTCGCGTGCCGGAAGCCAACCGGCTCCAGGAGGCACATTCCTTCAAGGATGTAGCTGCCATCTTGCGTATGACGCGCGCGGGAGTGGCCTGGGAAGCGGTCGGCTGCTCCCAGGGAGCTTATGAGCTTGCCCTCACATATGCCCAGCAGCGGCAGCAGTTCGGGCGTCCGATTGGTCGCTTCCAGCTTGTGCAAGACCTGCTGGTGCGTATGCTCGGTAACATCACTGCCAGCCAGTGCATGACTTTGCGCCTGTCGCAGATGCAGGACGCGGGGACCATGGACGACGAACACGCTTCGCTGGCCAAAGCCTTCTGTACGGTGAAAATGCGGGAGACGGTAGGGTATGCCCGCGAGCTGCTGGGAGGCAATGGCATCCTGCTCGACCATCATGTCGGGCGCTTCGTAGCCGACGCCGAGGCTATTTACTCCTATGAAGGAACTCGCGAAATGAATACGCTCATCGTAGGGCGGGCCATTACCGGCTTTAGCGCGTTTGTATAGCAGCGTACCCATCCCACAACGAAAGGAGATTACCCCATGTTAAACCTTGCCATCCTGCTCGATGACAGCGCACGCGAGGTGCCGGAGCGCACCGCCGTCGTCTGTGAAGGAAGCAGGCTATCTTACGCGCAGTTGCACGCCGCTGCCAACCAGGTCGCCGGTGGACTTGTCCAGGCGGGTATCCGGAAAGGCGACAAGGTCGCCCTCAGTTGTCAGAACACACCATCGTTCGTGATCGCGTACTACGGCATCCTCAAAGCGGGGGGCGCGGTTGTGCCCTTGAATGTGCTGCTCAAAACGCGCGAAATCGCCTATCACCTGGCCGATGGAGATGCGAAAGCGTATATCTGCCAGGAAGGCTCGCCTGAGCTTCCCATCGGCCAGATGGGCTATACCGCCTACCAGGAAGTCGAGAGCTGCCAGCATTTCTTTCTAATACCCAACGATCCCGATTCCCCTTCGCCCATGGCGGGCGTAGCGACGCTGAACAACCTGATGCAAGGCCAGCCGACTACCTTCGAGACGGCCATGACGGAACCCAATGACACGGCGGTCATCCTGTACACGAGCGGCACCACGGGCAAACCCAAGGGAGCAGAATTGACCCATCTGAACATGCTCCTCAACGCGCGCCTTTCCGAAATGATGTACCCCAAAGCCGAGCATGATGTTCATCTGATCACACTGCCGCTCTTCCACTCCTTTGGGCAGAGCGTGCAGATGAACGCGGGCATCTACAACCGTGCCTCGCTGGTGCTGCTGCCACGCTTCAGCCCCGCCGAGGCCTTTCACCTGTTTGAGCAGGAGCACATCACCATTTTCGCTGGTGTGCCGACCATGTACTGGGCTATGCTCAACTACCCCAGGGCTGATCGGCACGACTTGCAGAAAATCGCCCGCCACCTGCGCGTGACCATCTCGGGCGGGGCAGCCTTGCCGGTAGAGGTAATGCGGGCCTTCAACGAGAAATTCAATGTCAAAATTCTGGAAGGCTATGGTCTCTCAGAAACCAGTCCCGTCGCCGTTTTCAATCGTCTGGACCGCGCAGCAAAACCAGGCTCGATCGGCTTTCCCGTGTGGGGCGTCGAGGTACGCCTGGTGGACCAGGACGACCGCGACGTGAACCCGAACGACGTTGGCGAAATCGTCATTCGGGGACACAACGTGATGAAGGGCTATTACAAGCGGCCTGAAGCGACCGCCGAAGCGATGCGCAACGGCTGGTTTCATACCGGCGACCTGGCGCGCCGCGACGAAGATGGCTATCTCTCAATTGTCGACCGGGTCAAAGACCTGGTGATTCGCGGCGGCTTCAATGTCTATCCGCGAGAAATCGAAGAGGTGCTGATGACGCACCCGGCAGTCAGCCTGGCCGCGGTCATCGGCGTGCCGCACGACCGCCACGGGGAAGAGGTCAAGGCCTTTATCATTCTGAAGGAGGGCGCGACCATCACGGATATCGAACTGGTGGCCTGGTCAAAAGAAAACATGGCCGACTATAAATACCCGCGCTTCATCGAGTTCCGCGAGACATTGCCCATGACGGCGACCGGCAAGGTGCTGAAAAGCGAACTGCGCTAGGAGAAGCAATAAGCCTACCTTTTGGTTGCACATCAACAACTACAACAACAGCTCATCATAAAAAGGGTTGAAATAACTTGCGTCGCGCTCGATTACGCCCTCTAAGCCGCGCCCGCCATCCGGCGAGCGCTTGATATTGGCGAACAGGCCCGCTTGCAGCCCTCCGAAGAGGCCAAGGCGGTGCATCTCGCGCAGGAGGTCTACGGCATCGCGCAGAATCTGATTGGCCCAACGCGCCACAAGGCTGTCCTCGCGCCAGTCGAACTGCTCGCCCAGGTCGCGGGAGGCGTTGAAGACATAGAGCGCGCTGCGAATGGAGAGGAAGCGGTCTTGCAGCAGCGGCGTGTGGATAGCCTCGGTCGGCATGCCCAATAGCTGGATGCCCTGGCCCGTCAACACTCCTACCAGATTGAAGAAGCTGTCGAGCATGTGGCCGCGAAAAATATCGCCCGTCATGTGTTTGGTGGGCGGCATGTACTTGATAGGGTAGCCAGGGAAGAGATCACGGATGAGTTGCGCAGAGGCGATCTCGTGCAGCAGGTGGTTGGGCGTGGCCGGGTCGATCTCGAAGGCGTGGCCGAGGCCCATTTGCTCAGGAGGGATACCTGCGATTTGCGCGAAGCTCTCGTTGATGAACTGCGATGCCACGACAGTATGTTCAGCTTCAAGCGCATCGTCGGTGGTCAGATAGTTGTCTTCGCCGGTGTTGATGATGACACCGGCGGCGGCGTTGATGCGGCGCGAGAAGAGCTGGTCGATCAGCGTGCGACGCATGTTGATGTCGCGGAAGATGATGCCGTAGAGGGCGTCGTTGAGCATCATATCCAGGCGTTCAAGCGCGCCCATCGCGGCGATTTCGGGCATGCACAGGCCGGAGCAGTAGTTGGTCAGTCGGATGTAGCGGCCAGTTTCGCGGCTCGTTTCATCCAGCGCGGCGCGCATTAGCCGGAAATTGGCCTGCGTCGCGTAGGTGCCGCCGAAGCCCTCGGTGGTCGGACCATAGGGAACGTAGTCGAGCAGGCTCTGCGCGGTGGAGCGAATGACGGCGATCACGTCGGCCCCCTGACGCGCGGCTGCCTGCGCCTGCACAATATCTTCGTAGATATTGCCCGTCGCCACGATCACATAGAGCCAGGGCATGGGCGGATTCCCAAGCTCCTCGATCATGGCCGCGCGTTCCGCCCGGCGCGCGCGGATGCGCTCCACGCCCAGCCATACCTGGCGTGCCACCTCGTCATCTAGAGAACGCTGAAATTGCATATCGCATGTGGGCAGTTCCAGGGCGCATTCGCCGAGCGCAATAGCCTCGGCGGTGGCTTGCGCATCGCGTCCATCTCGCAGCATGGCCGCCACGAATGGGCGCAGGATGCCGCTCGCAAGCAGGTTGCGCGCTGCATCAACGACGCGGTTTGGCAGTGGCACATCGGCCTCGTCCACACCATCCACGCCGATCAGCCGCAGCGTAGCACGCTCGATGGTGACGGTCGTATGCCCGCTGATATGGTCGATCACGGGCGAGACGATCTGCTGTGCCAGGGAGCGCGCTTCATCTACAAGTCCCTGGTCAAGCTTGAGGTGGGGCATAGTCCATGATCTCCTGGGCAAGCTCGCGGGGACGCTGGAATGGGATATCGTGGATTGTATCGGGCATAGGCACGAGTTCGAGCAAGGGGCTAAGCTCCTGGATGCGGGCGATGCCCTCCTTTCGGCGGTTCATGAACTCCTTCTGCCCCTCGTTGGTCGGCTCTTGCTCGGCGAATATCAACTTGACAGGGCATTGCACGCGGCGATACAGGTCGAAGGTCGGCTGATCCCACATGGCCCCGATGATCTGCACATGATTCTCGAAGGAAAGACGCGGCGCGACCGTATCGTCATCGCGCAGTTGCACGATGTGCAGCGCGCTGTCCTCAAGCTCCGGCGACCAGAGCGCGCCGAGCGGGCCGCGTTTGAAGAACGAGAGGAAGGTTTCGCGCGGCGTCCCGGCGAAACGCGGAGGCGCAAGATCCTTCTGCGCCTGCTCCCGCGACCAGCCAGGTCGCGATGATAACTGGTTCGTCGCGCCGTCCACCAGCACCAGCGAGGTGATGTTGTCGGGGTAGGTGACGGCGTATTGCAGCGCGACCGCCGCGCCCCACGAATGGCCGACGACCACCGGGCGAACGATGCCGAGCGCCTCGACAGCCGCGCCATCGTCGGCCACGATCGTGCCGAAGTCGTAGCCGCTGTCGGGCTTGTCGCTTTCGCCATGCCCTCGTTGATCGAGCGCGGTCACAACATGCCCGCGCGCGGCCAGCAGGGGCGCGACCAGATTCCAGATATGCGATGCCGATGCCAGCCCGTGCAGTAGCAGGACCGGCGGCAGGTTCCCAGGCTGCTCGGACGACTCGGACGACTCGGGCGGCGACCAGCGCCGGTAGTGCAGGTGCAGGCCATTGGCGGCAACCACGCCATCAAGCGGTTCAATTGACATGAAAATATGGCTCCCAATTCATGGTCTACATACTCACAAGGGGTATCACATCATGAACAACCTTGTTGCATTGCCCATAACGGTGATACCCCTCGTGGGTATGAGATGACTTGCGATTATGAAATAGACTCGGACACGCTATTCGTACTGAGTGTCTTCGTCGCTCTCTATTTCGTCTTCCTCAACATCCTCCGCATCTTCATCATACTCTGCCAGGTACTCAGGATCGGACAGATTAGGAGAGTATGACGGAGGCAGATCCTCTGAAACCGATAGTTCCCTCCAGATGTGGATCGTTGGATGGGCGCTCGGATAGGATCGTAACCCTCCCTGAGCCGCCGGCCCCTCCATCTGCGGTTCGTAAGCTGACATGCTTTCGCGCACCAACACTTCCTCACCAAACGCCATCGACTCGAAGCCCAGGCGGCGCAGGTCCATAACCATGCCAGGCCAGGTGACATCCGGGTCAATCGCCCACCAGTTTCGCCCCTCAACATTTACAGGCCGAACACGCAAAGGTCGGTTGAGTTCGCCCAGACTAGCCATAAACGTGACACGTTTCTTTTCGGCTTTCTTCATCATCGGCTAGAACCGTCCTTTCTTTCCTTGAACAACCCGCACATCGAGTTTCCCTTCGAGGTTCGCCGTGAAGTGTCATCATTCGTGCTTCTTCAGGCTGCTGAACTCTTCCATCTCACTGTTCCGCAAATGGAAATCCAATGCTTAGCAATACCATACCACATAAACAGGTATGTTTACCAGTGTCAATTCGTGACAAATTGCTGACTTGCTGAAACGACCCTATCCATACTATTGTGTAGGGTATGGATGAGACATTGAGAGCGGCTGCATCGCTTCGGTGCGTGACCTTACACCGTCACCTCGCTCGCCGTCGTCGATACAATCATCACCGGCTCCGAAGTGGAGCTGGTATAGGCAAATCATGTAGCACCTTCCGGGCAGTGTTATTCCCGAACCAGTACATTCAGTCGCCCGCTATAACCTGAGTGACTCCCTTATTTTCGCGTGGAACATGCCTCGCCGCCTCGTTACGGATGTTGTGGAGTGGAAAGCCCATTTACGGGATCAAAATCGACAGGCGAGCGCCTGATTCCCGCACATCGAAGTTCTCCATTATAGTGGCATGCCCAGAGCTGACTTCCATTTGGAAGCAGACGTGCATACCAATCTGACCCATTTGCCTTGCCCAAATAGTTTTCTGGGCGGTTCAGCAGGTCCTGCAATAAGCGCCTGTTATTTATTGTGTCAGGAAACAAGACCTTTTGCACACTTCCTATCCAATCGCCCCAATAGGCAGGATCGGTCGTCATATGATTTGCCCACCCGGAAAGATCCATATTACCCACTATGAAGAAAATGCCGCCATCTGCATTGTTTGTTTTGAGATACTGTTGGTAAAGGAAGAATTGCGTGGCAAGGAACACTTGAGTGATTGTTAGCGAATCCGGAAAGTCTTTGTGTCCATCATTGTCTATCGGAGGGAGTGGAGTGATAGAGAACTCTTCAGGTGAACCCGTAAACTCCTGCACTTTTTGAGTACATCTGCTCCATTCCAGCCAGAGAGCCTGCCCTTCAGCATCTTGTGCGCCTGATTGCACTCGAATGAGTGATTGTAGTAGGAGGCCGGTATCTGTAAATGGCCCTCGATTTTGAAACTGCTGCAAGAAAAAGATTACTATGTCAAAACCCTGGCGAAGAGTCATAGTGTCCATCGAGCTACCTCTTTGTGATAGGAACGATCGACTTATTCTATGCGGTGATCTTTAGTCCGTCAACGTTTTTAAGCAGATAAATTCACGCTTGCCAAATATCTTTCTATATGTTACATTTTTGAAAAGCATCCGACCACCATCTGGTAGTCAATAAGGGGACATCATGATGAGGCGAAGTCTGAAGCGCATCGATATTGATAATGTATCTGATTTGTCGAGCCTTGCTGAAGAAGTGCGTACTACAAAAGAACCTCGCATTCTAAGACGTGATAGCGAGGATATCGCCGTTTTAATGCCTGTAACGACGCCCATTCGCCGGAAACCGAAACGCAAAAAGACCAAGGCAGACTACGCGGCTTTCCACTCAGCTGCAGGTGGATGGAAGGAAGTTGACACTGATACACTCATCAAGAATATCTATGAAGACCGGCGTTTGAGCAATCGCCCTCCTGTTGGGTTATGAAGTACCTGGTAGATACAGACTGTGTAGTTGACTACCTAAAAGGACGTCCCAACGCTCAAGAGCTACTCGAAAAGCTATACCATGACGGTCTTGCCATCAGTATAATCACCTACGGTGAAGTGTATGAAGGCGTTTACTTTGGCCGCAATGCTAAACAGAACGAGCAGATATTTCGGAATTTTCTTCACGGCGTGACAATTCTGGGGATTAGCCGTCCTGTTGCCAAACGCTTTGCGCTTGTGCGCGGAAATCTACGCCAGACGGGGCAAATGATTGGGCAGCCGGATATCCTCATCGCGGCAACTGCGCTTGAGCATAACCTCACACTTCTGACCAGAAATGCTAAAGATTACCAACGTATCCCTGATCTGAAGACGCTCTTCCCAGTTTCTCAATGAGGTTATAGATCCCATTCGCGTCTTGACATGCATCTTTTACCTGTCGTATGGTATATGACAATATCACTTCATTTTTTGAAGCATAGCCAGTACAACCTGTTCCCCCCTCGACATCAGAGAAAGAGAGACGACAACCGGATGCTCAAGCAAGAGACGACACCTGTACATATTCAATTTCACTTTGACCCCACGTGCCCGCTGGCGTGGCGCACAGCGTTGTGGATACGCGAGGCGCGTGCCGTTCGCCCGATCGAGGTGACGTGGCGCTTCTTTAGCCTGGAAGTCGTCAATCGTAAGGAAGGCGTCACACCCGACTACGCGAAGGATGGAAGCTGGGTCGCGCAGCGCACGATGGCGCTTGTGCAGCATAAATTCGGCAACGAGGCACTGGAGCGGCTCTACCTGGCGTTGGGCAACGCGCGGCATGGACATGGCGAAGATATTCGCAGCGTCGATGGAGTGCGCGCGGTGATGAAACGCGCCGACCTCGACCCGGCGCTAGTGGATGCCGCGCTAGAAGATGAAACCACCATCGAGGATGTACTGCGCGATCATCAAGAGGCGGTCAACCGCTATCGTGCCTTCGGCGTCCCGACTATCGCTATCAACGGCTCGGATGTCGGCTTCTATGGCCCGATCATCCAGGATGTACCGCGCGGCGAAGAAGCGGGTGAATTGTGGGATTATACAGCGTGGGCGCTGCGCCAGCCGAACCTGTTCGAGCTGAAACGCGACCGCAAAGCGGGGCAGTGGGGGCCGGTTGCTGAATAATTCCACAGAAAGCCCTCACCACCTTTTGTTGGATGGTGGGGGCCAGTTCGCGGAATTGAGCAGGTCGTTCTTGTTCCAGCATTCCTCCGAGCAGAAATCCCAGGGATCGAAACAAGCGCACCAGCCGTGCCAGGTCGTCAGGTAGGGAACCCCTTGAATGGGTTCGCCGCACTCAGCGCAAAAGAAATGGAAACGCCAGTCAGGGATATCTTCGGAGCGCGTGAATGGGCCGGAAGATAGTTTTTGCTCGAACATATTGGGCATACTGGCCGGACCTCATTTCTTATGATTCTTCACGAAGCGTTCCATGCGTACCAGGGCTTCCTCCAGCTTCTCCTCCGCGGTGCAGTAGGCGCAGCGCACGTAGCCCCGGCCAGCCTCGCCAAAGGAACTGCCCGCCACTAACGCCACCTTTTCTTCGAAGAGCAGCTTTTCCGAGAATTCTTCATCACTCATGCCGGTCGAGGTGATGTCGGGGAAGGCGTAGAACGCGCCGCGCGGCGTGCAAGTCGGCAAACCGATACGGTTGAGACCGTCGACAAACAGGCGGCGACGGCGGTCGTAGGAGTCGTGCATCATGCGCACATCCTCTTCGCCGTTGCGCAGTGCTTCCAGCGCAGCCTCCTGCGGCGCGGTCCCTGCGCACATGATGGTGTACTGGTGAATCTTGAGCATGGCTTCCAGGATGGTCGCGGGCGCGGCGACGTAGCCGATGCGCCAGCCGGTCATGGCATACGCTTTGGAGAAGCCATCCAGCACGATCGTGCGCTCGCGCATCCCCGGCAGGGCTGCGAAGCTGACATGTTCGGTCTCATACACCAGGCGGCTATACACCTCGTCCACAGCCACGATCAGATCGTGCTGCTGGGCGAGTTGGGCGATGCTTTCAAGCTCGGCGCGCGGGATAACAGCTCCAGTCGGGTTGTTGGGCGTGCCGAGCAAGATCATCTTGGTGCGCGGTGTAATGGCGGCGGCGATCTCAGAGGCGCGTACTGCAAAGTCGTATTTGGCGTAGGTCGGAACAGGAACGGGCTTGCCGCCGGCGAAGATAATGTCGGCTTCGTAGGCCACGTAGCCGGGATCGGGCGAAATCACCTCGTCGCTGGGATCGATCAGCGTGCGCATCGCCAGGTCTACGCCTTCGCTGACACCGACGGTCACAAGAATCTCCGTCTTCGGATCGTAGACCAGCCCATAGCGGCTCTTCAAACTGGCCGCGATCTCCTGTCGCAAAGAAAGCATGCCATAGTTGGAGGTATACTGCGTATGGCCAAGCTCAATTGAGCGCATCCCTGCGAGGCGAATATGCTCCGGTGTCACAAAATCCGGCTCGCCAACTCCGAGCGAGATCACATCGGGCATGGTGTTGATAATGTCGAAAAATTTGCGTATGCCGGAGGGTCTGACCTGGCGAACGCGCTGCGCCAGCAATTCGCGTTTAAGTGTATCCATCGAGGTTTGTTCCTTCTTTCTTGCTTCTTTGCAACAACCGGAATATTCGCGTCCCTGTCCCAACAAATGTGACCGGCTTGCGCGTCATATGTCTTCTGTGATAGCCTGGAATCTACATGTTGCCGCTTCTCACCCAAATGTAACATATCTCAGGATGTTTTGCCAATGAGCCATGTACCCCACTCGTCACCATCCAATCACGAACCGGCTGCCTCCCCACCCGGCGAGCGATACCCTGTCCTGATCGATACCGATATCGGCGACGATATCGACGACGCCTTCGCTCTCGCCCTCGCGCTGCGCTCGCCTGAGATCGATCTGCAAGGTGTAACGACAGTCTTCGGCGACACTCACCTGCGCGCACAACTGGCGAAACACCTCCTGCTCGTCTTCGGACGTGACGACGTACCTGTGGCCGCTGGAATATCCACTCCGCTGCAATTTCGGCACCGGCCATCCGGCGTTCCACAGGCTGCCATCCTGAATCCGTGCGACATCCAGCCCATCAGCGCGTATAGCGGCCCGGAACTGATCGTACAAAAGGCGTTGGCGCATCCTGCTCGGCTTACGCTCATCTGCATCGGCCCGCTCACAAACGTCGCAGCCGCGCTTACCAGCGAGCCTCGCCTTTTTATGGCTATACGCAATATCATTATGATGGGCGGCACGAGCAGCCTGCCGTTGCCTGAATGGAATGTGCGCAGCGATGCGCGGGCTGCGCAGATCGTACTCTCAGCGGGCATCCCCGTCACCCTGCTCGGTTGGAACATCACGTCGAGATGTCAGCTACAGCCGGGCGACATCGAACGCTTGCGCGCGGGTACTTCTCCGCAGGTGCAGCTACTCCATCGCCTTATGTCCGTGTGGCGGCGTCATCGCCCGCGCTGGCAATCTCCCTATCCCTACCTGCACGACCCGCTGACCATCACCGCACTCTGCTCGCCACAACTTTTCCGCTTCGAGGAGATGACCGCGCGCGTGCTGGCCGATGGCCCCCTACGCGGCGTAATGGTGCCGCGCAGTATGGACGGCCCGCTGGTACGCGCGGCTGTGGATATCAACGCGCACGTTGCAAAAGAATGGATCATGGGACGCCTGATGGGGGACATGGGGCGTCTCGATATGTAGGGATATCCCTTGTGGGTATCCTGGGGGTGGGGCATGGGCTTGCCTGCGCTGCGGCATTTGGGATGGGGCACAGGCGTTATCCCAGGCGGCGTATCTTCTCCACGATGCCTGGCAGCGCGGCAAGCACGCTGTCCACGTCGGCATCGGTGTTATCTTTACCCAGCGTCAGGCGTAACGTTCCGCGCGCCTGCTCCGGCGAGTAGCCCATGGCAAGCAGGACATGCGAGGGATCGACCGAGCCGGAGGTACAGGCCGAACCGGTAGAGGCGGCAATGCCTAGCATGTCGAGGCTGAGCAGGATCGACTCGCCTTCGACGCCATCGAAAATGAAGCTGGCATTGTTGGGCAGGCGTTCGCCTGGATGGCCGGTCAGGTGGCTGCCGGGGATAGCGAGAATGCCGGATATGAGGCGGTCGCGCATAGCAGTAAGACGCGGCGTGACCCACGGCAAGTCTTCGTAAGCCAGGCGCAGAGCAGTTGCGGCTCCCACTATGCCCGCCACGTTCTCCGTCCCGGCGCGCTTGCCGCGTTCCTGCGAGCCGCCCTGCATCTGAGGCAGCAGGCGCACACCCTGGCGCGTGTAGAGCATGCCGACGCCCTTCGGTCCGTAGAATTTATGAGCGGAAAGCGAGAGCATGTCGGCATTCAATGCTACGACATCGATGGGTAACGCGCCGCCGGCCTGCACCGCGTCCACGTGGAAGGGGATTTTACGCGCGCGACACAACTTGCCGATCTCGGCGACAGGCTCGATGGTGCCGACTTCGTTGTTGGCATACATTATCGAGACCAGGATGGTTTCGCCCGTCATGGCACGCGCCACGTCATCCGGGTCAACGCGTCCATAGCGATCGACGGGCAGATAGGTCGTCTTGAAGCCGAAACGCTCCAGGTACTGGCAGGTGTGCAGCACGGCGTGATGCTCGATCGACGAGGTAATGAGATGGTTGCCCTTTTTCTGGGCGGTATACGCCAGACCTTTGATGGCCAGATTGTCGCTCTCGGAACCGCCACCGGTGAACGTCACTTCTGTCGGTCGGCTGCCGATGACCTCTGCCACCTGCTCGCGCGCAGCATCGATGGCCTGCATCGCGTGGCGGCCAAGCGTGTAGATGCTGCTGGCGTTGCCGTACTCACTGGTGAAGTACGGCAACATGACATCCAGCACGCGCGGGTCAAGCGCGGTGGTGGCAGCATGGTCCAGGTAGATGACGCGCTCAGGCATTGGTCTCCATCCCTACAACCCTGCTGCCCAGCTATAGGTCGTAACAGGCTTGGCACTCGGGCTGTTGTACATGATGGTAATCAGATCGTGCGGATTCAAACCCACGTTCTTAAATCCTCCCGTGACCACCTTCCCATTTACATAAATCGTCCAGCCGTTGGAGGAGGCAAGCTGCGAAGGAAAAGAGATTTGCTGCGTTGTAAACGACTGCCATATATCGAGGAAGTTTTGCAGCGTGTAAATCTTAGTTGTCGGCGACTCGATATGAACGACGCCCGTCGTATCGTGAGTGTGCAGCCAGTAGAGGCACGAAGGGCTGGTTCCCGGCGCGATGCCAACATTCGCCGGTAAGCTTTGCTGCTGTCCATCGATGTAGATCGTTAACAGCACGTGGATATGGTACGACAACTGCTCGCCCGCGTCGCAGTACACGCCATCAATCGGCTGGAAGTTCGGATCGACAACCGTCTGAGTCGAACTGGCCGTTTGCCCCTGGAAATAGAAGTAGCCAACCAGGCTAAGAGCAACGATGACTGCCGCAGCCACCAGGATGAGCGTGAAGCGCGTTGACTTCGCCGCTGTCTTCTGGGCGGCGGCGCGGCTCTCAATCTTCTGCTGCCTGCGATGCTGCTTGCTTCCAGGCCGGTGCAGCGATTGATTGACAAGCTCAGGTTGCGATGGCTTTGTACCCACACTGCCGGATGTTTTCGTCGTCGATGCAGCCGTCGATGAAGCAGGCTTCGTTGCGAGGCTCGATTTCGCGCCAGCACTCGTACTCGTTTTAGCTGCCGTATTCGCTCCATTGGTCGAAGACTGAACCGGCTTGACCGCCGCGCCATTCGAACCATTCGACGGCTTGTTTGCCGCACTGTTGGTCTGCCTCTGCTTTGTCTTTGCTCGTGATCCTTGTTTGCTCATAGATGATACCAATTCTCCCAATACCAATAATTCAGGATGGCCTGCTTTTCTTCTTAAAGAAGCCCTCGTTCATACTGCCTGTGCGATACCCCTGTAAATCAACAGTTACGTACAGGTAGCCGATCGCCCGCAATTGTTGTGTGATCTGCCTGCTCAACTCCTCGTCGAGCAGGCGAGGCAGCTCCGTTCGTTCGACTTCGATGCGCGCGATCTTGTCATGATGCCGCACGCGCACCTGGCGAAAACCCAGGTCGCGCAGCGCCTTCTCCGCCAGGTGGATCATGCGCAGTGAAGCCACGTCTACCCTGCTTCCATACGGGATGCGCGACGAGAAACAGGCCATAGCGGGCTTATCCCACACCGGCACGCCTAGCAACTGCGCCACGGCGCGAATCTCGCGCTTGCCCATGCCCGCCTCTTTCAGCGGGCCGCGCACACCGAACTCACGAGCCGCGCGCTGGCCTGGACGAAAATCGCCATCGTCGTCTGTATTGACACCATACGCGATAAAGCGTAATTGATGCTGTTTTGCCAGGGGATCAAGCTGCGAAAACAGCTCGGTCTTACAAAAATAACAACGATTGACATCATTGACGAGGTAACGTTCGTCCTCCAACTCGTGCGTTTCCAGCGTCAACAGGGGTATGCCCAACTGCTGCGCAACGGTTATGGCCTCCGTCGTCTCCTCGTCGGCATAGGCCGGGGAAGCGGCAATCGCGCCCATCGCTCGCTCGCCCAGTACATCATGTGCCACTTTCAGCAGCAGCGCGCTGTCAACCCCCCCCGAATAGGCTACCAGCACGGATCCCATCTCGCGCAGGATGCCCTGCAAGCGTTCATATTTCGCCCGCGTCTCTTCGTCCAATGCCGGACTCTTGACGGATGGGGTATCAAGCATGTTACAGTTGTCTCCTGACCAGGGTCGCCTATGATAAAAAAGGCACCTATATAGATGAATGTTTCGCGAACATTCGCCGCTCAGCATGTATTATATCATTGAGGCACAAGAGATCATGAATGATAATCATACAACCGCAGCCATTATCCTTGCAGCCGGCACATCCTCGCGTATGTCAGGTGGCCAGCACAAATTGCTATTGCCGCTCGGTGATCGACCTGTGCTGGCACATGTACTCGACGCGGCGCTGGCATCGCAGGCGCGCCCCATCATCCTCGTGCTGGGCCACCAGGCGGCGCAAGTTCGCGCGCATCTCGCCACTTACACGGGCAACCCGGAGATCAGCATTCTCGATAATCCCGATTATACGCAAGGTATGAGTACTTCTATGAAGCTGGGCATCCAGGCTCTTATAAACTATGGCTATAGGAATTGTGAAGAGGGAGAAGTGAATAGCGCCCTCTTCCTCACCGGCGATCAGCCGTTGCTGACCGGGCAGATCATCGACAGCATCATTAAAGAGTACAGGCGCAGTGGCAAGCGTATCGTCGCGCCGCTCTACCGGGGGCAGCGGGGCAACCCGGTGTTGTTCGATGGTGAGATGTTCCCTGAGTTATTGCAGGTGTCGGGCGACGAGGGCGGGCGCAGCGTGCTCAAGCAGCACCCCGGCGACGTGGCGACTGTAGAGATCGAGCATGTCGAAGCATCCTACGACGTTGACACCTGGGAAGCGTATCAACAAGTGGTCGAAGTGTGGAGCAATCCTGATACTCTTTCCAGGTAATCTCCTGTTGAATTCTCCAGCCGCCATCAAAGCTCCTCTCTGATGGGGACTTGCTCGCGTCGTTCGCCCACCAGATACCGAACTACCTGGCCTTCGTGACGAGCTTCGCTACCATCGGCGTGATGTGCTTCACCCCCTCCAATCAATCTCGAAACGCTACAAAAAGTTACCCGCGAACTCGCCGAACTCTTAGGGATCGCCCTACCACACAGTAAACCCTTCGTTACTGTCTAGCCTGGCTCAGTCGACTCGTATGATTGCTCGGAGAGCGAGCGCGGAAGGCGAGGGGGAATCGCAAAAAATAACGCAAGCAGGAAATTGAGGATAAGACTGGCTGGTGTACTGAACAGAGCCAATATGAAAGCCACAAGATAGACAAGCGGCCCGAACCAATACTGTCTATTAATAGCTCTCACAGCGCGTGTATCTGTGTTTTTGCCTAAGAGCCGGTTGTGATAGGAGGCATAGCGCCAGAGCAGATTAAAGCAGACAGCGAGGATCACCATCGTTCCACTGTACAACAGAGCAGCCGCGTGTTGATCGGGACGCACAAGATATTCAGCGACTACTGCCGTGGGGACAGGGATAAAGACAATGACTAATAAGAGCAAGAGATTAAGAAGCAACAGTACAGTATCGGTATGCTTGATGTGCGAGTAAAGCCTATGATGATTGAGCCACATCACGCCGATTGTGGCAAAGCTCGTTGCATAGGCAGCAAGCATCGGCCACTCATTGAGCAATAGTGACCACAACCGAGCATCGTCTGGTAAATTACCTGGAGACAAATCAAGCCCAGGGATTTTAATATTGAGAACCAACACGGTAATTGCGACAGCGAAGACCCCATCACTAAAGGCTTCGGTGCGGCCAGTTTCTTTTTCTTCCACGCGTTTGTTCCACCCATTTTCATGTGCTACAGAGTATCAGTGTACATGCTGGACGAGAAGATAACAACGTCAGTATAGACAGGTGAGACCTGTAGAGATAGGTAGGCGCAGGGATGTAACATATCCCAACGCTTTTAGAAAAAGATACAGTTGCAAGCAGGCAGCGATTTGGTATAATTGTAGAGCTATATGAATAATGACGAGAAAATATTAAAAAACCTTGAGACTCTACAGGCTTATGTAAAAGACGTGAAGCAAGGACAGACACAGACCAATGATCGACTAAGCAAGCTCGAAGATGGGCAAGCACATCTCAAAACAGCCGTAGAAGCCGTGAAAGCCGGACAGGATGATATCCGCGATACTATGGTAACAAAAGCAGATTTTCACGATTTACGTGTTGAGGTTATTAGCAAGATAAAAGACAATACGAACCGCATTGAAGAACTCGAAAAAGATGCAGGTATACCCCACCCCCATAAACATTAACCTCACGCCGCCTATTTTTCATTGTGCGACTCCAACAGTATTTTAGTTTATACCTGATGTGCTTATGTACTCGCTGTGCTATTATTTTTTGCTTTCTTGTAACTTATTAAGCTTTTTATACACCTGTTTCATGAGTAAGGTTTTTACCGCCTCTGCAAATTGCTCATCGTCCATAATTTTTGCAAATATTTCTCTATTCTGGGGTAGTTACAACGTTGCTGTCACCAGAGGCCACTTAGGTAATTTGTCGCAATATCTAGCGGAAACGACAGAGTGACGCAATCGCTTTGTTTACTTGAGCGTGAGACTATCAGGAAAAAAGGCTTTTTTGTCGCATTTCTAAAGAGAATGCGACAGGTATTTTAGCAATGGTTCAGGAAAATAACGCTACTTGTAAATTTTAGCCTCAAGTGCTGTCCTGAGACAGCAACGTTGGTACTAGGCCATATAGGGATATCGTTTCAGTTGGGCAAGCAAGCTCTGAGAAGCAGCAAGCGCGTTCAATACCGACGAAACCGCAACGGACGGCATTGGTGGATGTGAGAGGGAATATCGGACACCGAGCGCTACTATACAGAGCCGCAACTGAGAAGACACACGAACGTTGTTGAGGCGATAGAGAAAGGTGCGTTGTATTGCGAACTCGACGTAAACGCGCACGCCGACGGAGAGCCATGATGAAAGTATTGAAGCAATGACCGCGTGACTTGACGGGCGGATTGATAATAGACAGAACTTAAAAACCCTTGACCGAGCGAGAAGCGGATAGACCTTTTCACATTCTTCATTCCAAATGTTGACGGAGCCAGACGAATGCCGGGCGAATATGAAACATTACGGCAAGCCAAAGAAGAACGCAACGAAGTGGTATAATTGTGTACTATGCACTTCAAATTCCGATTAGGAGATAAGCATGTACAGCCTCTTCTTTGACAAGAGTAATCGCTTGAATAGACTCCCCACAGCAACAGTACATCGCATCAACATGCGCGATCCTCATTGTAGCCAACAAGCGGCAAATTCTGAGGAGAGTTTCTGGGAACCGCTTGAAGCACCGCTACCACCAGATATACAGCAAATTAGAAACGGCACAACTTATGTAGTCAAGCACTGCGGAAACTGTATGCGAGGTAGATAACCTGAGTGTACCAGCATTAGAAATCGTTCAATTGTAGTAACCTGAGATAGTACACTCGTTTGTGTGTGCAGTGTACAGGGTAGTCACCACTACCCTGTTTTTTATAGGAAAGGTTGGAGTTTATTTCTTCACAATCACCACGTACACGTTGAGGTTTCTTTCGATGCTACCCTTAAACTCTGCTACGTCTCGTATATGCCCCAGATCATAGATTGCAAAAATGACGTTCTCATACCTCGTTTGGTAAGCGGGTATGTCCCCGTTAATCTCATCTACCATTTCCCGTACTCTCTCTTTAGAGTTGCATAGCTTCATTTCCAGAGCAAGATGCAAGACTTCAAAGGTGAAGTCAGGTATATACATCTTCGATGAGTACGGTATTCTGATTTGCTCTCGCCTATACTCGTATTCCCTGGCCCGCAGCATCACCTCTACAATATTTTGCAACTCTCTTTCGTTTTTAGGGTCTTCAAATATCGACGGGCGAAGGTTCGCATTTAGGAAATCTATCACCGACTCTATTTCTTTGCGGACAGGAGGGATTTTTGATTGCAAGTAGGCGGCTAGCGTATTCAATTTCACTACGGCCAGATCAAGATACTCTTTCCAAAACGAGCCGAGGGTATCTGCCGGGTTCATGTACTTCCCTAAGTTAATAAGGGGGAACAGATCTCGCGCTTCTTGACCGCAAAGCTTAAATACATGTACCAGCAAATCATTATATTCCTGCACATATACCGGATAAGTGCTGTAGAGTATAAAATCTGAGTTGACAGGCTTCAAATTAGCCGAATTTGTCGAGGCTTCCGCAGCAGCCTTTACCATGTTATAGAGTGTGGTAATATCCATGCTGGTGAGACTACCGCTAATAGAGCAGCTTGTCAAAGATTCATACATTAAGTAGTACCTTGCTGCTATAATCGCCGTTCATCGTTAATCCTGGTAGCTTCTGTTGCGTCGTCTCTCCTACCCAATCCTCACGGCATTTCTGCCTGAGCTGGAAATAACACTAGGCGGGGGTGTGGATGAGTTCAGGGATTTGGCAGCGCGGAAGTTGGCCTCGAATGTTGCCCAATAGAAATGAGAGCGGTATTTTTGTTCGGCGATCCGGCCAGAAAGGGGATTTTTTACCCATAGGACTTTTCTATTGGCTAGACAATAGAGCCTGTGTTATACTGCGAAAAAACTATGGGACAAGTGGAGAAAAGTATTGTCACCAAAGCCAATCGCAGAAAATACCCTCTTCTATGGGGATAACCTTGTTATTTTACGTGAACGTATCGCCAGTGAGAGCGTTGATCTTATCTATCTTGATCCCCCGTTTAATTCAAGCCGAAATTATAACGTGCTGTTCAAGGATGAACACGGCACAGAAAGCGAAGCACAAATCACCGCGTTTGAAGATACCTGGCACTGGAACACTCCCACTGAGCAGGTATTTAACGAACTTATCACAGACTATGCAGACAACGTAGGAAAAGTGATTGAGTCGTTAAGAGTCTTCATTGGAACAAACCCGATGATGGCTTATCTTGTGATGATGGCCGCTCGACTCGTGGAGTTACACCGAGTCCTAAAACCGACAGGCAGCCTCTATTTACATTGCGATCCAACCGCGAGCCATTATCTAAAAATTGTGTTGGATACCATCTTTGGAGTAGAAAACTATCGTGGAGAAATTGTATGGCAACGAACTGCTACTCATAATGATGCAAAGCGCTGGCCGTCTTTGTCGGATACAATTTTCTTTTTTACTAAAAGTGGTGCTTTTACCTGGAACCCACAATATAGAGCGCAGTCAGAAGAAGATGTGGAAAAACGTTATCGGTTTAAGGATGAAGCCGGACGGAGATATCGTCTAGGGCCAATAGATAGCCCTAATCCGCGACCAAACCTCATGTACGAGTGGAAGGGATATAGCCCTCCTGTTAAAGGTTGGAGATATTCTAAAGAACGTATGGCAGAACTGGATGCAGCAGGTGAAATTTGGTATCCCCAAGACAAAACAAAGCGTCTAGCCCGCAAGCTATTTCTTGATGAGTCACGAGGAGCGCTTCTTGGAAATATCTGGACAGATTATGATGGTACCAGGAACCTGGACAGGTCGATAAGATAAAATAGCTGTATCGAGAAACCGGCGAGAAGGAAGAAAACGATGTCAGTGCAACGGAAACGATACAGTGCCGACCTGAAGACCAGGGTCGCCTTGGAGGCCATCAAAGGGCAGAAAACAGCCAATGAGATCGCCGCAGAGTATGGGGTTCATCCCACGCAGATTGCGCAGTGGAAAAAGCAAGCACTCGATGGCTTGCCGGAGGTGTTCTCCCCGCAAGCAGGCAAGCGAGAAAAAAGCGAAGAAGCGCTCATCGCCAGTCTTTACCAGCAAATCGGCCAATTGAAAGTGCAGGTAGACTGGTTGGGAAAAAAATCAAAAGCACTCCGTTGAGGCCAAACGGGCGCTCATCGAGCCGGAGCATGCGGAGCTGAGCATCATCCAGCAATGTGAACTGCTCGGCCTGGCACGCTCAAGTTACTACTACGAGCCCAGAGGAGAAAGCGAGGACAATCTCGTGTTGATGCGGATGCTCGATGAGCAATACACGCGCACGCCGTTCTATGGAGCACGCAAGATGGCAGCCTGGTTGCAGACGCAGGGCTACCCCGTGGAACGCAAACGCGTGCGGCGCTTGTTGCACCTGATGGGTCTGGAAGCCATCTATCCTCAGCCGCGCACGAGCCTGCCAGGCCTGAGGGAGCAGCGCTATCCGTATTTACTGCGGGGGATGAGCATCCAGCGCTGCAACCAGGTGTGGAGTTGTGATATCACCTACATTCGCCTCCAGAGAGGGTTCATCTACCTGATGGCAGTGATCGATTGGTTCAGTCGCTTCGTCTTGTCCTGGGAAGTCTCCATCACGCTGGATACCAGCTTCTGCCTGGAAGCGCTGGATCGGGCCTTGCGCGTGGCTACGCCGGAGATCTTTAACAATGACCAGGGGGTGCAGTTTACCAGCAGCGAGTTCACCAGTCGGCTCAAGTCCGCCGATATCCGCATCAGTTGGGATGGTCGAGGACGAGCATTAGACAACATTTTTGTCGAGAGATTGTGGCGCAGTGTCAAATACGAGGAGGTGTACATCAAAGATTACCAGAGCGTTCCAGATGCGGTAAGGAACTTGCAGACCTATTTCACGTTTTACAATCAGGAGCGCTTGCATCAAGCGCTTGACTATCAAACACCCGCACAGGTGTATCTGAAAAGATAGCCGCGAGTTTCTCGAACAGTTGAGTTTTGTCTTATTTTCGACCAAAAACTGTCTTGACAAACGGTACCACCATAGATATCCCCCCACTTCAAGCCTCAGCAGGCGAACGCTTAGGTTATCCAACTCAAAAACCGCTTGCATTGTTAGACCGTCTTATTCAGGCAAGTAGCAATCCTGATGACGTGGTGCTCGACCAGTCAGATGTAGAGGAAATCGCTAATGGCCTCCATCCAACAAAGAAAATAAGGCAGAAATATCATGATCTATTCATGAAAAGTTGAGATGGTTTCATGCTATCCCTGTTTTACACCTTGTGAACTGAGAGGCAGGATTTGTGGCCGGGCCTAAAAAGAAACAGCATTACGTTCCTCAATTTTACCTCAATGAATTTGCTGATGCAGCCCATCAGCTATATGTCTTCGATAAATTTGAGCGAAGATCATACAGAACGCAAGTGAGTAATATCGCAAACGAGCGGTACTTCTATGATTTTCCCCAGGACGATGATAGCAACTCTGATGGTATCTCTGATGCTGATTTACAAATTTCATACAAGTACAAAGGCGATATTCCAGATGCTCAGGTTATCGAAGATACCTTTTCAGCGTTGGAGGGAGACTATTCTAAGGCATTTCGAGATATTCAGCAGACGATTGCGGAGAGGAAACCCCTTTCCTTCAAACAGAAGTATATTCTTTCACATTTTATTGCGGTTCAGTATCGAAGAACACCTGAGCATAGAAGGCTGCTTATGGAAGCAAGCGAAAAGATTGTCGTTACATTATGGAAAAAGACTCATCCAGACTTACCGCCGATCCGCGTTAAATTCAATCCGAAATTTGCCTCTCTTGCACAAGTAGTAGATATGTTTGATCCTGTTGCTAACACTGAGTTAATTCAGGTACTAATGAGCCATATTTGGATGATTGGTTTGAATGAAAGTGATGCTCCTCTCTACACATCAGACCAGCCAGTAGTGAAAATGTCGCGCAGAGAATTGCAGGGCTTTGGTTCTTTGGGTATTCAGATCACGCTACCGCTTACCGCAAAGAATATCTTGCTCCTTTGTGACCGAATGGAGTTCTTACCGCTTGTCTTCGCAGGCTATGAGGACAGTTATCTCCCTTTAGATAGTGAGGATGTGAAACATTATAATAGTCTGCAAGTGCTTGACAGCTATCGTCAAATCTATTGCCCGGTAGGTGGTTTTCTATTCGCTGCTGAGTTTTGTGCAGAGCATCCAGCAGTGTGTACCCCAAAGCAAAGTCGTATAGAAGTTTCTTAATTGAGGTAGAAAATATATGAGCGAAGCAAATATCACATTAAACGGCATACCAGTTGGTAAGGTCACTTTAGACCCTAGAACGATACAAGGTACGGGAAGTTGGCATAATCCTTACCTCTGTGTACCGATTAAAATACAGATATATGCGAGAGAGGAGGGACAACATCTCGCGCTCTTACGCCTGACGGCCTCATTGCATCTCACAGAGACCATAGATATAAATAATCAGTTTGGCGACAGGGTAGGTTATGATCTCCTCTACAATATGCCACATAAATCGACTGTTGGATCAGTCCCGTCGGAAGGAGGTATTCAGCTACTTTTTAGCCTTACTCATGCGCAAATAAAACAATTGGATGATATACGGCATAGGCCAAACCAGGCTCTTTTCCTTCGTCTTGAGCCGATCATTGCGCGAATAAAGCAGACGGAGCAAGTATTCCTAACTCTAGGAACTCAGCAATACGGCATCGGCCTCTTGTCAGATTTCGTATACCCCTGGTTAGCAGAAATTGGAACTCTACGCATTGAGACAGCAGAAATGAAGTGGGCGGAGAGCATATTCCCTAATATCGGGTATGACCGCTACCGACTCGTAGAGGTGAGTTTACCAACCTCAGATATACTTGTGCCAAAGGAAGCTATAGAATACTTCCAGAAAGCGAAGAAATACTATGATGAAGGCAATAATACAGAATGTCTCAGGGAGTGTCGGTTAGCCCTTGAGGAGATTGAGAAACATCTGCAAGTGCAAGGCCACAAGTTAGGAACTGCAATCACGAAAAAACTAGGCTGGTCTGACCAGCCGCAATTAACAGAACAAGCAAAGTTTTTAGACAGCACATGGATGGGTCTCTTTATGCTGGCTAATGCTGCCAGTCATACCCCTAGCACAAAGGGCCTGTTACCTGCCGATGCGCACACAGGTTTTCTCTCTATAGCTGTAATGCTTGAGTATCTAGGCCAGTTGGAGTAGTTTGTTCGGGAAGTACCAACACGATTGAATTGAGGTAGTGATACAAATGAGGCAAACAATTTGGAAGACTGTCGCATTCGTTGTGGGTATACCCCTAGCTTATCTTGTTATCTGGACTATTCTTCTCATACTAGCCCGTGCTTTTGGGTTCTCCATAAGTGATGCAGGGACATTGCTTTCAGTGCTTGGCAGCATCATGGGAGCTATCTTTGCCGTTGGCGGGTTAGTTGTTGCGCTTGTTGCAATCCTTACCCAGATACAGTTGCGGGATCGTGTTGAGCAGGTGGTTGAAGATGCAAAGCAAGCAGTAGTAAATAAGTTTGAGCAGGAACTACGTGGTGAATACGAAAAGCAGATAAAACAGCAAGTAGAGGGGATGTTAGCCTTTTTCCAGGCTACAAACGCCCGTGATTGGAAACAAGCAGAGAAATTAGTGACTGAAGCCTTGCAGAAGTATCCAGATTTACCTGGTGCTCGTAGTTTCCTGGGATTGCATGTGGGTTATGAAGTGATAAATAGCTTCTATATTCAGTTTCTTGTTTCTTTCCAGTTTCTTCCTGAAAATGTAGGTGGCCCTGTGACCCCAATGCATAACACACAGTTTGCAAGTGAAAAATCTGCTCCCCCAAAACTCGAAGCTATTCACTGGCTCAAAGAAGCGCTACGGCATCAGGATGACCCAGAAGGCCAGGTCACTGCTATGCTCGCACTTATGTACGGGTATAGTGATGCTTACGATTTGATGCTTGAAACTATCCAGAAAGCGCTGGCTGTCAATCCTTCCCTTCTCTCCTTCTTTCAACGCTCTGAGAGGCTGATGATGCTCATTTACGCATGTCATAGTGTCGCTTCCATTGAAGAAGTAATGCGTACTGTTGATCTTAAACTTCCCAGGATAGATGAGGTACAACATGCTTTAAGAGAAGCCTCAGACCCAAAGAAAAATCCCTATGTGTTTGCGAAGCCTTATATGGAGTGGTATGCGGTAGAACCTAGAACGGACAGTAGCTTATGGATGCCAGCTAAAGTGCTTATCGCCTTTCCTAATAAAAATGGGTTGACCTATGCGCAAGTTTCCAGGTTGGGCCAGTTGACCATAACGATCCCTTCACAAATGTCCTCCGTGATAGATACAGAGAAACTACTCTCAGTGGATGAAATCCTCAAACAACTGGCTGATAAGGGAATTGTTCTCATCACACGCATGAAGAGTCTGTGACAATAGTAAGAAGCTATATCAATGTGTCTTGGTGGAGTGGTTTGAGAAATTCATGGTACTTATGCGGGCCACCTCGACGAGATACCGGGAGCCGCTCCATTAAATCTGCTGGATAGGGAGTAAGGAGCAAGAGTTATCGACAGGGTGTTTTTGATCATGAACAACAAGGTAATAAAAACGGTTTACTCAAAAATAATCTCTTAGAGAAGCAGGAGCCATGAACTACAATAATCAGGATAGCCAATCACTAAGCACCGAAGAAAAATTAGAGTTTTTCATTGAGCGAGCAGAGGCATTAGCTCGATACCTCTCTGAAAATTTTCGTAATGCAGACATAACGAAAATTGCTATCTCTCGTAACACAAATATTGAGGGGGATGAATGGAAGTTTCACACACTCACCTATGGTCTCATATGCTTAATTCGACTTTTCTTTTTGCCAGGCGAAAAAATCGTTCTCTACCCAATTCAACCAGATATCCGAAAACAGAGAAGACTACAACCAGAAAACGTACCTCTACGAAAATTGTCTCATGATCCTCATTGGTGCGAAGCCGTCGATCATGCAATCGAGGCAATCAATCAATGGTTCTTTGGAATTGGTACGCTCCCTGATGCCGAGCCGCTAAACCTACCCTATACCTATAACGGGAAACGGGTTACAAGACTTGAAGAGTTCACCACTATTATATACGGAGAGATTGTCCACTTTAACATTGAAAAACACAGAACTTATAAGCAATGGAAAAAAGCCCCATGTGACTTATTTTCAAACTTGCTCACTGATTTCACAGCGACTACCTTTGACATCTCCTTGCGTATAATACCGCCTGTTGCAGCAGCTTGTAAACAAGAACTTCGTCGTCTCGCATTGTAGACGCAATATTGTACCCCCCATCATTTGATACCCATAATTCCCACTTCTCGGAACCACCTCTTGCAACGCCGAGCGTAACCCGCTATCATGAAGGTACAATATAACCGCCGATTTTTCGTGTTATAGGAACCGGAATTTGACACATTCCGCGTTTGCAAAATACCACGACCGGCGGCATGATAGATACATGGAACAGATCACACCGACCATACAACAGCATCTTGACCAATTTACCCGCAGTCTTGCGGGAACCAAAAGCCCGTTAACCATACAAGCCTATCACAGTGACCTGCGCCAGTTTTTTACCTGGGTTACGCAAACGGACTATACCGCAAACAGTGTTGAGCGGGTCACTAGAGGCCACATTGAAGACTACCTTGTTGCCCTTTCGGAAAAAGGACAGACCGGAACCACCAGGGCAAGAAAGCTGATTTCTTTGCAAGTCTTTTTTGCCCACCTGGTCGAGACCGATGTCCTCCCCCACTCCCCGGCTCTTCATATCAAACGGCCAAAACGCGAACAGAAATCAAAACACTTCCTTCGCCCTGATGAATATAACTACCTGTTAGCAGAAGCCGCAGGCAACCCACGCGACTATTGTATCTTCCAACTCTTCTTACAAACCGGTATCCGCGTCAGTGAACTCATCGCCCTCACCTTGCCCGATCTTGACCGAGAGCAGAAAACCGTCACTATTCATGGCAAAGGCAGTAAAGAGCGCACCATCCCACTTGAGAAAAAGTCCTGGCAAGCCCTGCAACTGTACCTCACACACCGGCCAGCCGGAGCAGATCAGCATCTCTTTCTCAACTACAAGGATGAAGGATTAAGCATCAGAGGAGTCAGAAAGCTCGTGGACAAGTACCTCAAACGCACAGGCATCACCAAGCAGATTAGTTGTCATGGGCTGCGGCGCACCTGCTTCACCAACAAAGCCGCCCGCAACATGAATGCCTTTGCCCTTCAGAAATTAGCCGGCCATTCCCGCATGGAGACGACCAAAATCTATGTACAACTCGGAACCAACGACTTACGACCATTAATGGAGCAAACCAGCTTATGAACCGCGCAACACTTCCCTTTCACTTCTCACCTCCATCGCACCGGCTGAAAACAGCCAGGCTGGATAATATTGCCCTCGTGCCAGCGTCGTTATTGAAAAATAAGGCGATCTACCAGCCCATAGCGAACACTCTTCCTACCGGCAGTGTGTTAGTAGTGCCAGGAACACAACGCCAGCACAAAATCATGGCGAAAGTCTCAAGCTTTTTTCGGGATCACGGCCACCAGGTTATCAGCATGCCGATTGATATAATCACCCGATCCATGAAAAAGGCACCGAGACCGCACATAGAAAACCTCAAGCTTGCTTTTTAGCCCTCTTCCTACTGAGCCAACTTTCCCTACTTGCGCAGCAACGGTTGTTGCGTGAAAATTTTATCGTTGCAACACTCATCAAGTATGTCGAGGAATGAAACGTTGATTTCGAGATAGCTTTTGAGACAGGCCGGTATGTTAGAGCGGATGGCATTTGATGTGAGAGCAAGCGTTCTCAAAAATGCAGGCTTGTGAGACAACATCATCGAGTTACTGAAGTAATCTTTAATCGTCATCTTAAAAGTAGATATGAAGCTCAAACTAAGAGAAAACATGTCGTCTAATTGTGGGAGATATTAGTATGAAGACACGTAGCTCAATTGCACAGATCATCCCATTTGTTATCACAGCCTGTTTATTGTTAGGGTCATGTTCTAACCTCGATAGTCAGCGACAAAGTAATACTTCAACACCTACATCTACTCCTGTATTCAAGACTACTGAATGGGCTAATGTGGCAGCGCAAGGCGCACCTTCTAATGTATGGATAGAATGGGTGTTTAATGGAATTGGAATATTAGCACATGAATATGCCGTTACGGAGGATTGTACACTAGGATATCCAAGATTTGTATACTATTCTCAACCTCTTTCATTGCAATATGACCCTCGAACGAATAGAGTAGCTATGCAGTCAACAGATACCGCAAGTTTCTTCTACAACACTTCGGGATATATACAAGATCACCTCTTACATCTTGTTAGCAACATGCAGCAAGGGATTGTGCAGGAGGATTTTGCTCAGTATGCAGGTAGTATATCAGAGGCAGAAGTCAATACTTACAACATATTCGTAACTGGAATAGCTCATGATAGCTGTTAATCATAAATGCTCAGTGAATTCCTACGTCAAAAACGGTCGTTTTTATAATTGAGTTAGTAGACTGATGTGCGAGAAACTAAAACATCCGATATTCAAGTATCTTGACTCATACGTTATCCTGTAGATGCTCCTAGCAGTTTTTGATACTTTTGCATCGGCAAGAGGTTACTATGAAGGCGAAAACACTTTCATCTGAATTATGGGGATTTTTGCATGATATACTTGCAAATTTCTACCAGTACAAAAACATGTACACAGATCATCCCCACGCCGCGCGGCTTTACGTACAAACTAAAGTTGACCAATTTTCGTACAACAAGGGTGCGGCAAATGCTACTACTCACGATGAGTACATTCAGAAAATAGAATGGGAGCCTGCTGATCAACATGAGTATATTACGCAGCTTATTGAGGGGAATACCAATTATCACTCTATCGTTTCCCAAATCAGCAAGCATTATAGCATAGACGAAAGTCAGGTGGAGACCTGGATAAGAAGGCTTGTGGAGACAATAGTATTCAAAGAAGCAGATATGCCAGGAGAAGAGAGAATTGTTGAGTATCTCTCTTTTTTTATCGCAGATTTAGAGAAAAATCCGCTCAATTGGCAAGTCGAGATTTGGGTATCTGGCTGTTGGGTAAATGAGGAAACTCCAATCGTCATTAACGACGAACTTACACTTAGACAAATAACAGGAAAAGATTTAGAAAGTGAGAGACCGTTTGAGCTTGCTTGGTTTAATCATGCACAGATGAACTATGGCACGGCAATTATTGATCTGCATAAGAGATTTAAACATCAAAACGAGATACTCGATTACATCGAAACATTATTAAGTTCCCTGCGACTATTCCGACTTGGTTCAGTAGTATATGGGAAATATGTGATGCTTACTGACTCAATACTCAACTTTGGAGGGACAATCTCTAGAAATCTAACAGGAACAGTTTTCTCCTATGGAGTATCCTTAGCAGATAAAGATGGTCTCGCTTCATTAACTGAACTTATTTTCTCTAAGAACAGAACTGCCAATATCTTTGGCTTTGAACCTGATCCTACTAATCCTATCGGTATCGCTCTGAAACAATTCAATAATGCGTTGTTGAAATCGGATACGGATGAAGAACGTATTGCCTCAGTTGTCTCTTGTTTGGAAGCGCTCTACCTGAAATCTCTTGAGAGAGCAGAACTCTCTCATCGATTATGCCAGCGTGCAGCAATCCTTCTAAAACAGTTTGGGCTAAAACCGAAAAAAGTATACGAAGATCTTGATAGAGCGTATCTGATCAGAAGTATCTACAGTCATGGCTCCTTTGTCAATCCTGAAGAGCATAAAGATATTCCGGCACTAACCCGTAGAGTCCTGGATTATGCCAGATTATCACTCCTGGCATTTATCCAATTTATCGACAAGGTTGAAAAAGAAAGCCTCATCAATAAACTGGAAAATTCGATGCTTGAAGAAGATGCTTTAACTGCCTTAAAAAAGTTGATCAGTGATAGCTGCAAGCTCTACAAGTAACAAGACCTGTTTCATAACCCTTCCTTTTTGTGATGCCACCTCTCCCCTACTTACGAAGCAACCAACCTTGCTGGAAGACTTTTCTCAACTCTTGCCCCTGTGGGCAAAAGTGCCACCAACTTTAGATACTGCTTGACAAATTGCTGGGTTTATGCACATACTATCTCAATAATGACCCTATGGACATAGACGCGATTATTAAATATTTCGGCTTTAACGAACACCCCTTTATCACCACGCCCGACCCCAGGTTTCTTTATTTCTCTTCTCAGGTCAAAGAAGCGCTTGCCAAATGCGAGTTCATGGCTCGCGATAGAATTGGCCCCATTTATATGTATGGCCCTATCGGAAGCGGCAAAACCTCCCTCGTCCGGCGACTGCAAGAGAAACTGAGCCAGGACGAACGGTATAACGTGAAGCTCCTGATTTCTCCCAAACTCAAAAGCAGCAATGCGTTTTTACGCCTTATTCTGGAAACCTTTGATGTGAAGACCGAGCGATCTTATACGGCATCACTGGCGAACTTTGAAACGTATCTCATTCAACAATACCACGAGGGAAAAGTGCCGGTGCTCTTGATTGATGAAGCGCAGAATATGATACGGGATACCTTAAAACTCATCCACTACCTGCTAAATTTTGAGACGAACAAGACGAAGCTGTTACAAATTGTCCTGATCGGTCAGGAAGAACTCGGAACCAAGATCATGCAGTACCGAGAACTCGCCTCCCGTATGTTTCCTATTGCCATGAACGCCATGTCTCTAGACGATCTCAGAGATATGATCTCGTTCCGATTGACCGTTGCAGGTCATACTGGCGCATTATTTGAAGATGCTGATGGGGCATACAAAACGCTCTACTCCTATACCAAAGGGCTACCGCGAGACGCAATTAAAGTCCGTTTTGAACTACTCATTGAACTGGTTGCGCAAGGGAAAAAGCAAGCCACCGCAAAACACGTTGAAGAGATAGCCAAAGCACAGAATTTACGGATTTAATCTATGGGCAGATTTGACGCACTTACCCAACTTGATACGAAACCAGCAAAAGACACATCCCCTCGTGAAAAACCTGAAAACCTGAAAACCCGATTACCAGAAATCATGAAATCGGGGAAACCTGAAATTGAGCTTGCCCCGTTTTGGTGGCTCAACCGCAACTTTCGTGCTATAAGGGCAAAGGATGGGCTTTCAAACTATGATAAATGAGCATGGGAGCCAATCAATGGGCTACTCTTCCCAATGCAGTTTTCATGTAGCACGAAAGTTGCGGCTGAGTCACTAAAGCGGGTCAAGGTCAGTTTCGTTTTGGCCCGCTAATCTACCTCGTTACCTTTGCTGTTACCTTCGTCAACGTACCCGTGAGCCTCGCGTTGAACCTGCTGCTGGCCGTCTTCTGGGCACTGCCGGTACGTAAACGTCCTTCATTTATACCCGAATCGCTGCCCATCAAAAGAAGGAGCAGGCGCACCGGCACGACCGGCGAGGTTGAGGAGTGATGCTGCTGTTTGAGGTTCGGGAATATCGCTCTTGACAGGTGGCTGATGTCAGACTACACTTAGTATAGTGGATAATGACCAACTGCCCATCATTAATCTCCATTTTTGAGGAACAAAAAATACATGCCCAAAATTGTTGATGAGCAGATGCGCGAAGCGACGCGTCGCCGCATCATGCGCCAGGCCGCAGGAGAATTCGCGCGCCTGGGGTTTGACCAGGCGAATATTAATGTGATCGCGGAAGAAGCGGGCATCGGCAAGGGAACCATCTATCTCTATTTCGAGAATAAGCGCGAGCTGTTTATCGCCATGCTGCGTTACATCGCCCGAGAGCAATTGACGGTTATTCGCGCTACGATTGCCCCCGATGGAACACTTCAGCAGCGCCTGGAACGGCTCTTTCGCGCCTTCGCTCACCTTGCAGAGGAAGAAAGCGATACCTTCAACGTCTATATGAGCGCGCTGTACGGCGTGAACCGCGCATTCCAGGCGGAAGCAACGAAGTTGCTGCGAGATTACGTGGCGGTGATCGGCTTGATGCTAGAGCAGAGCAAGGCGCGCGGAGAAATCCGCTGCGCTAATGTCGAAGCCGCCGCCTTGATGGTGCTGTCGATCACTGAGTCTTACATTCTTTCGGCAAAGGTGCTTGGACAATCCGAACGCGCCATCCTCCAACAGGCCGCACCCGTTGCTGAACTCATCCTGCATGGACTCGTCAACACATCAGTAACGTGAAAGTACTTTTTTTGACGTATTTTGGATGATTGCCCACCCATTATACGAGTGGCTTGAGAGTTCAGGAGGAAAAGTATGCGAGTAACCGGTTCTAAATTGTTTCTTCAACGTCTCTTTCATCTTCGTCGCACAACGTCAAGTTTTGAAAGCCCTCGTTACCTGCTCAAGTGGCTGCTTATCAGCATCTCGATTGGGCTGGTCGCTGGAATTGGGGCGCTAGCTTTTTTCCTAGCCATTCGCCTGTCAACGGACTTCTTCCTGGGTAGATTGGTGGGCTATCTGCCGCCTGACCCGGCAGGAGAAGGCAGTATGGGAGTAATGCCGCTTTGGTCGGCTGCTCGTCCCTGGTTGCTGCCCCTCGTTACCGCCGCGGGAGGGCTGCTGTCGGGCATTATCGTCTTCAATTTTGCGCCGGAGGCCGAGGGACATGGCACGGACGCTGCCATCCAGGCGTTTCACCAGGGCAAACCCATACGCGCGCGCATCCCCCTGGTGAAGCTGGTAGCTTCAGCAATTACCATCGGCAGCGGAGGATCCGGCGGGCGTGAGGGTCCGGCAGCACAGATCAGCGCTGGGTTCGGCTCGCTGCTCGGTAGCATTCTGCACCTGGACACCCAGGACCGGCGCATCGCCATAGCCACCGGTATCGGCGCGGGTATTGGCGCCATCTTTCGCGCTCCCCTGGGCGGCGCGGTGCTGGCTGCAGAAATCCTCTATAAGCATGATTTGGAGGTCGAAGCGATCATCCCCGCGCTGATTGCCTCGATCATTGGCTACAGCGTCTTCGGAGCATGGTCTGGCTGGAGCCCGATCTTCGCCACAAACGGCAGCCTGGCGTTCACCTCACCACCGCAGTTGCTCTATTACGTCGTGCTTGGCCTCCTCTGCGGGTTGATCGGCATGTTGTATGCGCGTGGGTTCTATGGGCTGACCGACCGCTTTCACCACCTGCGCCTTCCCAGGTGGCTGAAACCGGGCATCGGCGGCTTGCTCGTGGGACTGATCGGCCTGGTTTTGCCGCAGGCGCTGGGCATGGGCTACGGCTGGGTACAGGTCAGCATGGGACCGGGACTGCTCGCACTGCCCCTCTGGATAATCCTGCTGCTGCCCTTCGCCAAGATTCTGACAACCGGACTTTCAATCGGCTCGGGCGGTTCGGGCGGCATCTTCGGCCCCGGTATGGTGATCGGCGCGATGGTAGGAGCAATCGTCTGGCGGCTGTGCTATCACGTCCTCCCAGGTGTTCCAGATTCTCCGGCGCCATTCGTAATCGTGGGTATGATGGCACTGTTTGGAGGGATAGCACACGCGCCATTAGCCGTGATGCTGATGGTTGCCGAGATGACCGGCAACCTCTCCATGCTTGCTCCCGCCATGATCGCGGTAGGCATCTCCTCCATCATCGTTGGGAACCAGACGATCTACACCAGCCAGGTTGACTCACGCGCGGATTCGCCCGCGCACCGGCTGCAACTTTCGTTCCCGCTGCTTTCAAACCTCACCGTGCGCCAGGCCATGACACAATTTCCACAGCGCTTATCTCCAGAGCAACCCATCGCAGAAGCTGAAGCACTGCTCGCCGGGCAGGCCACAGGCGGAGCAGTTGTGCTCGCCACGAACGGTAATCTTCTAGGGATACTCACACTCGCCGATATTGACCGTATACCCACCGAGCAACGAGAGCAACGCCGTGTTGAAGAGGCCATGAATCGCGATGCCCTAGTCGCGCATCCTGACGATACCCTGGATGTGACGCTTGAGCAACTGACCAGCCATCACATCGGCTGGATGCCTGTCGTCGAGGCAGAGACGATCAGCGAAGCGCGCGTGGTCATCGGGCGTATTTCCGCTCCGGACATCATGCGCGCCTATCGCGACACTCTGGCAAAAGGCACAAGGAGGATGCGCAGCCTGGTAGAAGAAAGCGCAGCATCCGAAGTCGGCGTCAAACTTGGTCAACGCCAACATAATCGAACAGAAGACAATAATAACTGACCGGTCAGTTATTGACAGAATGGACGCGAATATGTTATATAATAACTGACCGGTCAGTTATTATTGTCGGGATTGGAGATCGATAGCCGTGATTAGTAGCAAACGAACTAGCTCAAACGCTCGAACAAACGAGCGCAAACGAGCGCGAAGAAAGAAGTGAAAAACATGGCAGAACCACTGTTACAGGCCACGGAACTACAAAAGTCGTTTGGTCGCCGCAAAGTACTGCGGGGAGTAAGTTTCTCGATCCAGCCGGGGACCCTCGTCGGTATTGTAGGTGAAAATGGGGCAGGTAAATCGACGCTGCTGCGCATTCTTGCTGGAGAGCTACGCCCCGGTCGAGGCCAGGTCTATCACCAGGGCGCAATGGGCTATTGCCCGCAGACGATCATCCTGAATGACGCCCTCACCGTCAACCAGCACCTTGACTATTTTCGTGCCGCTTACAATATCGGCGACCTGCGCCGCGCAGGGGAGCTCGTTGAGCAGTTAGGATATCGCGAGTACCGGGACGTCCAGGTAGGGACCTTGAGCGGCGGCACGAAACAGAAGTTGAACCTGACGCTGGCGCTCATGCACCAGCCAGAGATTCTCTTGCTGGATGAACCTTACCAGGGATTTGACTGGGAAACCTACCTGCGCTTCTGGGATCTCGTGACCGACCTGCGCGAGCGTGACTGCGCCGTCCTGGTCATCTCCCACCTTTTCTTCGAGCGACAGCGTTTCGATGTATTGTACCGATTACAAGAGGGCCAGGTTCACCTGCAAGATCGCTCAGACGCGGTAGAAGTCACCCAGGGAACCAGGTCTACGGAACAAAAGGAAGCGTAAGACACGATGCAACATACTCTACTTCGCCGTTATGGAACGGCGGCCCGCTTTGCCCTGCTCGAACAGGCGCGCAATCAATTCGCCCTGGTACTGCTGCTGATCTTCGTACCCGCCTGGTACTGGTTTGGCTTCCTGTTCACCACGAACGATCCAATTGCCTTCAAGTTCCGGGTCACGAGCGCCTTTTTGCAGGTCAACCAGAGAGAAATGACCTTCTTGACGCTGGGACTGAACGCGATCACGCTCATCGTAGGTTTTATGCTGTTTACCACGACGCGCAGGAATACCACCTTCGATCACCGGCTGACGCTCAGTGGCTATCCGCAGCCTTTGCTGATCCTGGCAAAACTGACCTCGCTGGTGGCTGTTTCCGCGGTCGTTTCACTCTATGCGGCGGGAATCTTGTATGCCTACTGGCAGCCCCACTCGCTGCCGTTGGTCTGGCTTGGCTTTTTCTGTGCGGCGCTTAGCTATGGCGGCCTGGGCTTATTGCTGGGCGTGCTGGTGCGCGGTGAACTGGAAGGCTTTTTCCTGATTATCATGATTAGCCTGATCGACACCTTTGTCCAGAATCCCATCGGCAATCCCGCCGCCAACCAGGACATCGTGAAAGGGTTCCCTACCTTTGCGCCGATGCAAATAGATGTAGCAGGCGGGTTTACACAGGTAATACCCTGGGCCTATCTACTCATTTCACTGGCCTGGCTGATCGCGTTTGCGTTGACAGGTCTGATCGTCTTTACATGGAAGACGCGTGCCCGGAGTGTACATACCGCGCGTCCTCTCGCAGTTCCTACTCCTTCCAATCCTGTATAATGGGAGAGATACGATCGAGCAAGCGTTTTAAGGGATATGCTGCTGTCAAAAGACAAAGCTTATGTGTATCCTGGAGGTATTGATGTGTCACCACGTCCAAATGTAAGTGAAGAACGAAGAGATCAAATACTGGAAGCGGCAGTAACAGCATTTGCGCGTACCGGGTTTGAGCAAACTCGTATGGATGACATTGCTACTGAGGCCGGATTAAGCAAAGGCGCATTATACCTGTACTACAAGAGCAAGGATGCGATCATCGCCGCGCTCCTCAAGTTCTTGTTTAACCAGGAATTAGTCAACCTGCGAGCGTTCGTTGAAGCGGCAGACAAGGAAGCAGGGCAGACTACACGCGAACAACTCCTGGCATTGACTCATCGCCTCGCTGCTGCCATGAAGTGGATGGAGCGGCTTCAGCCTATTGCTTTCGAGTTCTACGCCATCGCCGGACGCCGGGGCGAGGTCAACCAGTATCTCAAGGATTACTTCCGTGAATACCGCACCTTGCTGTCACAAATGATCCAACGCGGGATAGAGCGAGGTGAGTTCCGAAAGGTGGACCCTCATGCCACCGCCATCACACTGGCCGCTCTATATGAGGGGCTGGCACTCCTGTTTTTCGTCGACCCAAAGGTGATTCTCTGGGAAGAACAGGCTGAAGCTGCTGTCGGGCTGCTGCTCGATGGATTAGAGGCGAGTCACTGAACAAAGACAATCAAGCGGC
Source organism: uncultured Chloroflexia bacterium (assembly GCA_963731975.1). Taxonomy (GTDB): domain Bacteria; phylum Chloroflexota; class Ktedonobacteria; order Ktedonobacterales; family Ktedonobacteraceae; genus CAVSXS01. The sequence goes on from CAVSXS010000001.1 coordinate 2,990,559, forward strand.
GTTCATCGATGAAAGAGCAGGCTATGGCTGAGAGGATACAACAGCAGGCGCAATTCTGGCTCGACTACAGCCACCAGCTCGCGGCAGCCATCCGCTACGGCGAGGCGCTCGCGGCGGTCGAGCGCGCCCTGGAGCTGGACGACAGCAGCGCGGCAGCATGGTACGCGAAGGGAACGATGCTGGCGATGCTGGCGCGCTACGACGACGCGCTGGCCACCTTCGACCGCGCCATTACGCTGGACGAGCAGTACGCGCCTGCCTGGGACGGCAGAGCATGGGCGCTAGGCATCCTCGGCAGAAAAGACGAAGCGCTGGCCGCAGTCAACCGCGCGCTGGAGCTGGACCCACATTATTTCGACGCGCTCAAGCGCAAAAAGCGCATCGAGGCAATGTGAAGTACTTCATAGCATTCTTCGCGCTTTCTCGTTACAATCCTTCGCAAAATACGTTCTTGTTGATATCGAATTCAATTCATTCGGTGTAGTCAGGGCAGAATACGGGAGCAACCATCTCCGCTCTATTCCAATTTCTATCATGTTTCGAGGAGACATTTATTATGACAGGCAAAACAAGTAGTATGATTCCCGCCGGAGAACAGCTCGATCCGGAGCGTATGACGCATCAGGAGCGCCTGCAACTGGGCGCGGAAAACGCTGTGCGCTGCATGGGCATTACCGCCGCCGATAGGGTCTTGATTCTGACCGATTTCGAACGCGAGGGCATCGCGCGCCGCGTAGCCGTGGCAGCCCTGGAACGCCGCGCCGATGTCACCGTGCGCTTCCTTGAGCATTACGGCGAGCGCCCTCTGACCGTCTTCTCCGACGAATTGCGGCAGGATATCATCCACGCGCGCCCGACCGCCAGCTTCTATATCGCAACCGCCAAACCGGGCGAGATTACCTTCCGCCTGCCCATGCTGCCATTCCTGGTCAACGAGCTGGGCGTGCGGCACGGGCATATGATCGGCATCGATGAGCAACTGATGACCCAGGGCATGTGCGCCGATTACGACGAGATCTTCAGCCTGACCAACCAGGTGTATGATCTTGTGCGCAACGCGAAAACCATTCACGTTACCTCAGCTAAAGGCAGCGACGTGACGGCCACCTTCCACAAGGATTGGAAATGGATACCCTGCCACGGGCGCTACCACACACAGGGCATGTGGGGCAACCTGCCCGAAGGCGAGGTCTTCACCGCGCCCGCCAGCGTGGACGGCGTGCTGGTCTGCGATGTGCTCGGCGATTTCTTCTCGGAGAAATACGGCGTACTTGCACATCCCGTGACGCTGGTTGTGAAGGATGGTTACGTTACCAGCGTCAGCAGCGAGGACGAGGAGGTAGCGAACGACGTGCGCGCCTATCTCTTCTCGACTCCCAACGGCAACCGCGCCGGGGAATTCGCCATCGGCACGCTCACCAGCCTGAAGCAACTGGTCGGTAACATGCTTCAGGACGAGAAGATGCCCGGCCTGCACGTGGCATTTGGCAATCCTTACCCAGAATTCACCGGCGCGGACTGGCACGCCAAAATCCACGTCGATGTCATTCCCAGCGTTTGCACCATCGAGGTCGATGGCCGCGTCATCATGCGTGACGGAGCATTCCTCATCTAACCAGCGACGGGCGCGCGTTTGCGGGAAACGCGCGCCCGTTACCATTCCATCCTATATGTTATTTCACATACCGCATCATGCTGACGATAGATTTTTTACAAAATCTCTGAAATATTGACATTAATCATCACTTCTTGATACAATTTCAGTGGCCTTTCCTGTCCAAACCATCTCGCTTCGGGCCGGCTATCATACCACACGCGCGTGCTCTCGAGGGATAGAGCGTGAGAGGAGCTTCAGCGTGTCATCCACACGTGGACAGCACTTACTTGGAAAAGAGATTGGCGACTGCCTCCTCGAAAAACTGATCGGGTACGGCGGCTCGAGCGCCGTCTTCCTGGCACAGCCGCGCGATTCGGACCAGAAGGTCGCCGTCAAAGTTTTTCTGCCGCGCTCCACAATGGACGTGCCGACGCAGAAAAGCTTCTACCGCCGCTTCCTGCGAGAGGCGCAGGCCGCCAGTGGGTTGCAGCATCCCCATATCCTCACTATCTACTCCTATGGCGAGCACGAGGGACTTCCCTACATCGTCATGCCCTACATGCCCGGTGGCACACTGTCAGAGTATGTCAAGGAACACGGCCCGCTCTCCTTGCGAGAGGCGCAAACATACATGCGGCAAATCGCTGCCGCGCTCGATTACGCGCACGAGCAGGGTTGCGTCCACTGTGACGTCAAACCGGCCAATTTGCTGCTTGATTCCGCCGGACAGGTCGTTCTAACCGACTTTGGCATTGTGCGCCTGATGCAAGAAGCGGCGTTTGGTATCCATTCCAGTTCACAATCACCTGATGCATTGATGGGGACGCCCGATTACATTTCGCCAGAACAGGCGCTCGGGGATAATCTCGATGGCCGCTCAGATGTCTATTCGCTGGGGGTATCGATGTTCTACTTGCTGGCAGGCTGCCCGCCCTTCAAGGCAGATACACCTATTTCAATGGCCCTCATGCATGTGCATGAAAACCCACCTCCGTTGAGCCAGTCACGCACCGACGTTACTTCGCAAATCGACCGGATACTGAGCAGAGCGCTGTCGAAATGGCCCGAAGACCGCTATCAGACCCCCGGCGCGTTCAGCCAGGCGTTCAGCGACGCTGTTGACGTAGCCTGCTTGACACACGACATTGATGCTGTAGCGCTGACTCCCCAGGCGCAGCAGGCATTGATCGCCAGAGCCAATCGCCACGAGCTTGATGACTCGATGCAGCCGATCGTGCAGGTCAGGCCCATGTCTGGTCGCTCGCTGCCCTTCCCGCGCCTGGTGCTCATGCTGCTCGTGCTTGGCGTCGTGCTGCTCGGCTCGCTTATCACCACCTTCGCACTGGCAACAACACTCAACGCGCATCACAACCAGCCACCACAGGTGACTCCTGGCCCCACGCAGGCCGACAGCGATTTCCTGGTAGGCCACCAGGATTCGTGGCCGAACAGCAACACCTTCTTCTTCTCGCAAGGCCGCTATTACATTCGCAACACCTCCGAGAAGTCAATCGCTATGGCGCTCTACCCGCATCATCAGTTCGACAACTGCCGGCTTACCGTTACATCGAGCGAGATCATGCCCTCGCAGGACGGCATCGACTTTTACGGAGTGGTGCTGCGTGCATCAGAAGATCAATCGCGCTATTATCTCTTCGAAATATCATCCAGCAACGGCGGGCAATATGAATTTTTACGTTACGACTTCGGCTACAGCCCGCCCCTGGAAAGCGGCCCCGTGCCTTCATTTCACACCAGACTGGGCCAGAGCAATACGATTACCATCGAAGCCAGGGGCAATACCTTCACCTTCTTCGTCAACGGCACGCAGGTCGGGAAGCCGGTCACGGACAACTTGCCCTCGTCGCAGTTTGCCAGTGGAGAAGTCGGCCTGAGTGTTGAGGACTACAACGCAGAAGTAGCCTTCTCGAAGCTGCAAATCAGCTCAATTTAATAGCAGGCTCCAAAGAATTGACAAGCCACGCGCAACCCACTATACTAAACGTGGTTGAAAGACGACCCAGCCAGCACACATGAGAACTTTGCCGCTCCAACATATGGAGAGAGCGGGCTAAGAGGAGGATATCTCTACCATGACCTACGTTATTACTCAGCCGTGTATCGGCGTTAAAGATGCGTCCTGTGTCGATGTTTGCCCCGTCGATTGCATTCATCCCACAACGGGCGAAGCAGGCTTCGACGAGGCTGAGCTCTTGTATATCAATCCCGACGAGTGCATCGACTGCGGCGCGTGCGAGCCAGCCTGTCCCGTGACCGCCATCTTTGAGGAATCGGCTGTTCCTGGCGAATGGAAATCGTTCATCAAGATCAATGCCGACTTTTTCAAAGGATAAATAGGCGTTCACACTATTTTCGAGGAGCGACCTGTTATGCCTATTACACGACGAAGACGCGCCAATCCACCAGAACAACCTGAGCAAAATAATCATGTGGCCGAATCGACCGAACAGGTAGCAGAAACGCTCAGGGAGGAAACCAGGCCAAGGCCGCGCGCCAGAAACGAGCGCGTTGACCCGCAAGCTGGCCCTCCGGCAGAGCCTTTGCCGCCGACCTACCCCGCAGCGCAGGGAAGCGCCAACGGTGATCGTGACGAACACCGCGAGTACACTGCGCCGCCCGCCGCGCCGCCCGCCGTGCCACAACAACCCGAAGTAGGGAGGCGCACCGCGCGTGGCGAGCTGTTCCGGCGTCCGCCGCAGCCACCTCCTGCGTCCTCTTCTGCCGCGTTTGCTGCTCCAGCGCCGCTGCAAGCGCCTACACACGAGATCACCCTGCCGCTTGGGAACACGCTGCATCTCGCCTACAATCCGGGCTACACCGGCTCCGACGAGGCGCGCAGTCTGCTTTTGAAGCAATTGGCCGACGAGACAAAAGCAGGCGGGCGGGCGCGCTGCTGGAACTGCGGCTCTCTCGCCATCGCCTACGATCGCTGGAACACGCGCAGCAAGACATTTGGTGAGATCGGAATCGCGGTCTGCGAAATCTGCGGCGTCTGGAGTGTCATGTAGTCTGTTACCTGTTACCACGTCAACTCATGAGACGCCGGGAAAATCGCTATGACCCAGATTCAGGGGGAACCCGCACTTCGTCGCTGTCCTCGCTGTGGCGGCCTGATGGCCAGACCCGCAGGTAGCCTGCTGTACTGGCACGCGGACAACAATCATCCTCGCTGCGACATCACGAACATCGTCGACCTGGCTGGCACCTTGCCAGACAGCACGGAAACCGTCGAAACAAAGCCACAGGGTGGTGGCAAACGAAAGAAATAGCATGGTGTACCTCACCCATGAGCATACAACCGTCTGTAATCTGAGTCGTATAATAAAGAAGAATATATTGTGGCTCCTTTCTCTCATATCTTCTTTGTGAGAGGATAAGGTTTTTTCGAGGTAGACAATGTTTAATCCGAGATTTGGTAATGGCTCATTCGGTGGCGGGCGCAGGGGTTTTGCCTCGCGCTACCAATACGACACCACGCAAGGCTACGTCAACGAGAACGCGGGCAGCCTGATCAGCAAGGTAATGGGTCTGCTGGCCTTCTCGTTCCTGTTCGCATTCGTCGGCGGCATCATCGGCCTGGCCATCGGCCTGACCTACAATACGTACTTCATCGTAGCAATTGGCGGCCTGGTGGTACTAATCATCCTGAATTTCGCCATCAATACGCCGGGACTGAACCTGTTCCTGCTGTACCTCTTCACCTTCATTGAGGGATTGGCGCTTGCGCCGCTCGTCGCCCTCTACCTGGCAGTCGGGTACGGCAATATACTCGGCGAGGCGTTCCTGATTACGGCGGTGACATCACTTGGCCTCAGTGTCTATGCCTGGACAACCAAGCGCGACTTCTCCGGCCTGGGCGGGAAGCTATTCATAGGGGTGCTGCTGCTGCTGGTCGCCAGCATCGTCAGCATCTTCTTCCACAGCACATTTTTCGTGTTCCTGATCTGTGTAGCAGGTGTCGGCATCTTCTCCGCCTACCTGCTGTACCACGTGCAGCGCGCGAAGTACCTTCCAGACACCCTGCCGAACGCCATCGGCCTGACGGTTTCGATCTTCATCGCCGTAATGAACCTGTTCCTCTACATCCTGGAAATCCTGACCATTCTCCAGGGCGGCAACCGCAGGCGCTAAGCAGGCAAAGCATTGGAAAGCATGGAATAAATATACGGGTAGCAATGTTGTAGATGATAGAAACTACGTAGTAGGTAGTAACAAGCAAACGAAAGTGAGTGAGTGATAGAATGGCAGCACATGACAACCTGCTTCATGTTGGGGATACGGACTTTAAATCAAAGGTACTCAAATCTGACAAGCCCGTTATCGTTGATTTCTGGGCGGCCTGGTGTGGCCCATGTCGCGCCATTGCGCCCATCTATGAGCGCCTGAGCGACGAGTATCAGGGCAAAATGGTCTTCGCTAAGATGGACATCGACCAGCACGAGTTTACTCCTTCTCGCCTGGGTATTCAGGCTATCCCGACCATGATCATCTTCCAGAATGGTGCGGAAGTCGATCGCATCATCGGTGCCGATCCCAACGGCCTGAAACGCACCATCGACCGCGTTCTCGCCAGGGTGTAAGACTTCTCGCCACCCCAATTTAGCATAAAACGCAAGACGAACCACGAGGGTTCGCCTTGCGTTTTATGCACGTCATTATCTGAAAGAGTCAAAGGGAATCTCGCAAAGATCGATGAAAAGATTGAGGCGTTGGAACGTGAGTATAACGAGTACCTCGTCTCCACTTATTAGAAAGGGCGGTAATCTTGATCTATGCATATTTCTTCCACATCCCGCGACGCACATACCACCGGTCAAACAGATGGTAGCGATCCCGGGGTAACTCCGGCAGTCAGCCTGGGTGAAGGCAGCCTGTTCGCGCTTGCCATGGTGCGTCTATTCGTCGGTCTGCTGTGGTTCCAGCAACTCTTCTGGAAATTGCCCCCCAGCTTTGCAGGACTCCATCGCTACGTCGTGGCGGAGGGCCAGTACACCGTTCTTCCAGGTTATAGCTACATCATCCAGCATGTCTTTTTACCCAATTTTCTCGTTCTAGGGGCTTTCACCTGGAGCGCCGAACTACTCGTCACGCTCAGCCTGCTCTTTGGCGTGTTCTCGCGCCTGGGCGCGCTGCTCGCCACTTTGCTCGCGCTACAATTGTACATCGGGCTGGCCTACGTGCCGGGCGAATGGTACTGGACGTATGGGATGCTGGTCTTGCTGGGCGTTGCGCTGGCCGCGCTGCCCACGGGGAGACGCCTGGGTGTCGACCAGTGGCTTGCCCCACGCCTGGCGCGTGCCGCGCAGAACAACCGCTCGGCACGAATCTTGCGCTGGTTCGTGTAGTAGGATATGTGAGAAAGGATACAGGCAATGATACGCATACTGCGACAGGGTGCTCTCGCGGGTCTGTGCGCAGGCTTCCTGGCGTCCCTGCTCTACGTGGTGGACTATGGCCCCGCCAATAGCCTGCATACCGTCGCGCGCTGGCTGGCGCTGGACAGCGCGGGATCGGGGAAGTTCGTAGGCTTTCTACTGATGCTACTGCTCGGAGCCATCTTCGGAGTGCTCTACGCATTGGTAAGTGGCAGCCGTAACTCTACCCTGGGTCGCTCGCTGATCGCCGGACTGCTCACCGGGGCAGCCTGGTGGGTCATTGTAGCCTTTGTACTGGGGACGCTTGTCAACCACCTGGGGCTAAATTTTGGCACCTGGCTCTTTACCTTCATCCCACTACTGGTCTATGGACTGTTGTTGGGAAGTCTTTCGTATCAATGGAGGCAGCAACCTGCATGAGCTTGTATGTTGAAAAGATCGGTGATGTGCCGCTGTTGCGGCACAAGTTTTATCATTCTTCTTCACTATTTACACCGGAGAACCTGTTGCGCGAGGCGCGGCGACAAAAAGCACTGGACATCGGAACCGTTCCTGCCATCTGCGTGCTCGACCCGGACGGTGACCTGGTCGAGTACCTCCGTAACACCGGAAGGGCGCGACGCTCCTCCACCTGGGCGTGCTATCACACCACCATGGATACATTCGGACTGGACGAGATCGAGTTCGGCATCGTCGGGCGCGTCGTGGGCGCGCCTTTCGCGGTGCTGGTCGCCGAGGAGTTGTTCGCATGCGGCTGTCAGTTGCTCATCAGCATCACTTCGGCAGGCCAGGTCATCCCCATTGAGCAACCTCCTTATGTAGTGCTGATCGAACAGGCGCTGCGCGACGAAGGCACCAGCTTCCATTATCTGCCTCCATCACCCTACAGCTACCTCGCCCCGCGTCTCAGCGAGATAATCCGCTCGTGCTGGAATCACAATCGCGTGCCGCTTTACGTGGGTGCAAGCTGGACGACCGACGCCCCGTTCCGCGAAACGGAAGAGGCCATAGATGCCTGCCGCGAGTTGGGCATTCTGACCGTAGAAATGGAAGCAGCTGCCCTGTATGCCCTGGCAAGCGCCCGCCAGCAAAGCATCGTTTGTTTCGCCCATGTGACGAACCAGATGGGGCAAGCCGAGGGAGATTTTGAAAAGGGGCAGGCGCAAGGCAGCATCACAGCCCTGCATATTCTCCACCAGGTAGCCAGAGCATGGCTCACAAACCACGAAGTACTCGACGAATTACCCTGAAATATGCTATATTCATGCTGTCATGTTCGTCGAATATTTCAACAGCGTTGTCTGGACATAAGGAGAACCGTATATGCCAGCGCTTGAGCGCTCCAATCCATTGCCATTGTATTACCAGCTGAAAGAGGTGCTGCGCCAGCAGATACAGGCCGGACATCTTTCCCCGCACACCGCCATCCCTTCGGAGCCTGAACTGGTCTCGCGCTACCAGGTGAGCCGCGCGACCGTACGACAGGCACTGACAGAGCTTGTCAACGAGGGCTTGCTCTACCGGCAGCACGGCAAAGGTACGTTTGTGCGCGAGCAGCGCGCCCAGCAGAGCAATAGTGAAGTAAGCAGCCTTACTCAGGAACTGCGCAGGCGTGGCAAGCGGCCCGGCGGCATCTTGCTCCTACGCGAACTGGTGCGTGGCGACGAGTCGCTGCGGGGACAGTTGCACCTGGCAGAGGAAGATCAACTGTTCCGGCTCGAACGCCTGCGCACCGCCGACGGCCAGCCCATCGCCATTGAGGTCGATTTTCTGCCCTTCCCACGCTCCAACGGTGTCTACACGCGCGCGGACGAGACCGCGGAAGGCTCGCTTTACCAGCTCATGACCTCCGAGGGGCTGATCCCGGCCATCTCCGAGCAGGTCATCAAGGCTGGCTCGGCCTCTTTACACGAGGCTAACCTCTTGAACATTGCTCCTGGAGGAGCCTGCGTTCGAGTCGCCGCAACCACATTCGACATGGTTGGTTCGCCCATCGCCTATAGCGAGATCACTATTCCCGCCGACCGCTTCGATCTGCGTTACACGCTACGTATCGCAAAGTAATAGTTCTCTATCTTCCTTTGACCCGGCATGATATACTAGCCTCGTTATGGCACGATTTACCTGAACTGAATAAATCGAGGAGTTTTCTATGGATGACATAAACGATATGCGCGACACTTCTTCTCAAAATGGTGCGTTGAACGAAAGCGTCAACCAGGAGGCGCAGGAATGGACCAATAAGGGCAATGCCGCGGCTGAAGCCGATGATTACGAAACTGCTGCGGAAGCCTTCGAGCACGCGGTCGAGGCCAATCCCACTGACGCCCGCGCTCGATACAACCTCTCCCTGGCCCAGCAGTACCTTGGCGACCAGGAGAGCGCCATTGCCGGCTATCAGCGCGCGATCGACATCGACCCCGGCCTGATCGATGCCTACATCAACCTGGGCAACCTCTACGGTGAGATCGGCATGTCGGAAGAGTCGCTTGAGACGTTCCAGCAAGCCCTGGAATATGACCCCGACAACGACACACTCTACTTGAGCGTCGCCGACACCTACCGCGCGCAGTACCTCTACCAGGACGCTATCCAGAACTATCGCCAGGTACTTATTATCAACCCGGAGAATTCCCTCGCGGCTGACAACCTGGCCGATGTGCGCGAGCGCGTCAACCAGCAGTTGCGCCGCGTGATGGAGCAGGAGAAGCGCATCGATGAGGCCCCTGACGATGCCTCGCGTTATGCCGAGTTGGTCAGCCTGCTGCTCGATATGCGTGATTATGACAAAGCGCTTTCCGCCGCCAACCAGGTCATCGGACTCGATCCCGAAGAACGCGCCGGCTACGACAGCCTCGCCTCCGTCTACGAGGCGATGGGTGATCCTGAGCAGGCTGCCGCGACTTACGAGCATATTGTAGAGATCTCGCCCGAAGATGCCGAAGCCTGGGAACACCTGGGCAACTGGCGTGCCGCGCTGGGCAACCAGGAAGAGGCATTCCAGGCTTACCGGGAGGCTATCAGGCTCGATCCCAGCCGCTTTAGCTCTCGCTTCAGTCTCGCAGAAGCCTACCTGGAACTAGAGCGCTACGAGGAGGCCCGGCAAGCTTATGCGGACATTATCAACCTGCACGACGAATTGCAGCCCGACGAACTCGCCGCCGCCTACGCGGGCCTGGCCGAGACCTATAACAGCATGGAGCGCTATGACGACGCTATCGCCACCAGCCAGTTGCTCCTGGAACTGTCCGAGGGCGACCCGGAGGGCTTCTACCAGCTCGCCACCGCCTACGACGCGCTCGACCGCTACGACGAGGCCATTGAGAACTATGAGAATGCCATCGACAGCGATCCGCTTAACGCCGACTACTACAACGACTTCGCCGATACGCTGCGCGAGGTCAAACGCTACGACGACGCGCTAGAAAATGCGCGCCAGGCTATCGCCATGGATCCCTCCATGCTGGTCGCCTACGAAACGCTCGCCCAGATTTACGAAGAGAAAGGTATGCCGGAGGACGCTGCCGCCGCCATGGAACAGGCCAACGCCCTGCGCATCGCAGAGGGCTAACACCACACCTACGGGCCGGTGAGGCGTTCTTCGACGGCGGCGGCGAATGTTTCGAAATCGCTCAGGCGCAGCTGGATGTGATCGTAGAGCAGGTCACGATTCAGCGCGCCGGGGTCATGCACAAGCACGTCGCGGAAATTGGTCAGCACCTCCAGGCGATAGGCCAGGGGCTGCTCGATGATGTGCTGCGACGCGACGACGCTCAATAGCTCGTGATAGTCCTCCGGGCGGCGCAGGCCAAGCGAGGAGACCAGGATGCCGCAGAGGTAGAGGCAGGCATCGATGGCCACGTGCAGGTAACGCTCGCCCAGACCGTAGAGGTGATAGTCGGTCGTGAACTCCTCGCGCGTCGCCTGACCCAGGTCGTGCAGGATCACTACCGACTCGCGCAGTTGCTTGAGGTATCGTTGCACCAGTTCTTTATCGATGGGCAGGAGTTGCCCATACAGGCGACGACCCAGCGCCTGATTCTGGATTTCGTCGAACTTCTTGAAGTCCAGGTAGTCCATCACCGCCCTCGTCTCGAAGGAGACGCGCATCTTCTCGTCACGGCTGAACAGAATCTGCCCGTACTTAATCACCTGCAACTTGAGCAACATGGATGCCTGGTTGAGAATCACCACATCGATATTGTCGGACTCCAAGCGCTTCGCCAGCTCGCTGAAGAAGTAGAGCTGGTAGTCCAGGAATTGATCCGACTTGATCTGCTCCATCAGCAGGATGGCAATATCAACATCGGTGAGGTGTCCAAACGTAGTGCGAGTGGAGAGAGAACCGGCCAGATAGGCCGCATTGACGGGACTCTGCGTGAAGAGCTGGTTGAGCCGGGATTGCTTCTCGAATAAGTTCATCAAGACCTCCGGGAGAAAACCTGTCGCCGAACCATACCACAGGCTAAGGATTGCCATTTCTCCAGGAAAAACAATGACTCCTATTTAGTAACTATACCATATGGAAGAGCCGTGCGCCACTGCTCGCTTACCCCTCCACCCACTCCTCGCCGTTGGTGGCGACCTCTTTCTTCCAGATCGGCACAGTCGTTTTCAGCGTATCGATGATGTAGCGGCTGGCATCAAAGGCTTCGGAGCGATGCGGAGAGGCGACGACGATCAGCACGCTGGCCTCGCCGATCTCCAGGCGTCCGACGCGGTGCGCCACGACCACGCGCTCGACGCCCCAACGCCGGGTGGCTTCTGCGACGATCTCGCGTATCTGAGCGATGGCCATTTCGGGGTACACGTCGTATTCAAGGTAGCGTACCTGCTTGCCACGCGCGTTGTCGCGCACCACGCCTTCGAAGACCACGATGCCGCCTATACCAGGGTCGGCGACCGAGGCGATCAGCGCGTCGCGGTCGAGCGTGTCGTGCGTAATCAAGATAACCGGCTCCATTGGCTCACCTCCTCCAACAGGCGGAATGAATACCACCTCATCTCTGTCGTGCAGCATCGTCTCCACGGAGACATAGCGATGATTGACGGCACAGACGGCACGACCCATCACCGGCTGCAACGCCGGGTAGCGTTCGAGAAGCACGGCGCGCACGTCGGCCACCGTGGCCTCGCCGGGCAGCGTCAGGGTCTCCTCGTTCTTGTCCGTCGCCTCTCGGAACGAGGCGAAATAGCGCAGGTGTATGTTCATATGGGTAATAATAGCATATAGCAACAAGGCATAGTCGCACTATGAAAATCAGAAGGGCGACCAGGGTCGCCCCTACAAAGACTACGTAGAAGGTCCGATTCTGCGCCGTATCTTTGTAGGGGCGACCCTCGCGGTCGCCCTCGTGTCTGTGGTGCTACAATCCGTAGATTGCCTCGAACTTGCCGGTCAGGTAGTGCGTGAAGAAGCGGGGGCTGGGGGCCTCGCCGGTGACACGTTTCATCAGGTCTTCCGGCATGTAGGTTGAGCCTGCCGCGTACATCTGCTCGCGCAGCCAGTTCAGGATGAAGGCCGTATCGCCGCGCGAGAGGCGCGCGTCGAAGTCGGGGAAGGCACGGCGCAGCGTCGCGTAGATTTGCGCGCCATACAGGTTGCCGAGCGTGTAGGACGGAAAGTAACCGAAGCCGCTCGTCCAGTGGATATCCTGCAAAATACCCTCAGAATCGCTCGTCGGCTCGATGCCGAGGTATTCGCGGTAAGTCGCGTTCCACAGGCGCGGCAGGCTCTCGACGGCGATCTCTCCGTTCACCATGGCCTTCTCAAGCTCGTAGCGCACGATGATATGCAAGTTATAGGTCACTTCATCGGCTTCGATACGGATCAGGCTTGGCTGCACCCTGTTGAGGGCGCGGGCGAAGGTCGTCACAGATACACCGGCAAACTGCTGGGGAAAGGCTTTTTGCACGGCGGCGTATTGCCCATTCCAGAACGCCTCGGAACGCCCGATGGCGTTCTCCCACAGCCGCGACTGCGACTCGTGTACGCCCATCGAGGCTCCCCCCGCAATGGGGGTGCGCGCCAGCGCCTCCGCGCTGCCCTGCTCGTAGAGCGCGTGGCCGCCCTCGTGGATGGCCGCCATCACAGCCGCCTGGATGAAGCGCCGGTCGGGATGGACCGTCAGGCGCACGTCGAAAGGGCTGCCCATGCCACTCGTGAAGGGATGCGGCGAAACGGCAATCGCGCCGCGCGAAAAGTCGTAACCCATACTTTCCAGGATGACTTTGCTCAACGCTACCTGCCTGTCGAGGTCGAAATCCCCTTGCAGGCAAGCGTCATCGATGTCCTGGCCGCTGGCCTGGATGCGCTTCAGGAGGGTTGTGCTGACCTCGCGCACAGGCGCGAACAGCGCGTCGAGCCGCTTCACCGTCATGCCGGGTTCGTAGAGATCGAGCAGGGCATCGTAGCGCGTCTCCGTGTAGCCCAGATGGTCGGCCACTTCGCGCTGCAAGGCAATCGTGCGCTCCAGCCAGGGCGCAAAGCTGGCAAAGTCGTCGCGCTCCCGCGCGCGTCGCCACGCATCGAAGCTGCTGGCCCCCACGCGCGCCATCTCTTCGACCAGTTCGCGCGGTAGTTTCGTGGCCTCATCGTACATACGGCGCGTCTCGCGCACCAATCCTCGATCCGCGTCGCTGTAGTCGGCCTGCCCGATGCGCTGCTCCAGCGTACCGAGCAAGACGCCCAGGCGCGGATTCGTGCGCTGTTCGTGCAGCATACCCTGTATGGTCGCCATCTGGTTGCCGCGAATGTCGCCCGCGTCTTCAGGCATCTGCGTATTCATATCCCACTCGGCCAGGTCGCCGAAAGCCTTCACATCCTGTATGCTGCCCACCAGTCGCAGCAGCTCATGAAGCGACTCGTCGTTGGAGCTAAAGGCAAATGCGCTTTTTTCCTGTGTTAACATACGAAAACCTTTCTTCTCATTCTCTATACCTGCCTGCTACAACCCTTCCCCCTGTCCCTACGCATCAGCACGTGATAAAATCAATTCCGCCAGCGTGCGGACGGCAAAGCCGGTCGCGCCCTTCTCCTGGTACGGCTTCTTGTTGTCTATATAATCCATGCCGGCGATATCCAGGTGCGCCCAACGTGCGTCAGCAACGAAGTGTTCGAGAATTTTTGCCGCCGTCACCGAGGATGCCGGGCGACCGCCGCTTTGCTTGATGTCGGCTATTTCGCTTGCGATAGCCTCGGCATACTCCTCGTCCAGCGGCATACGCCAGAACTTCTCGCCTGCCGAGCTGCCCGCTTCGATGATGTCGTGACTCAAGGAATCGTCGTTGCAGAAGAGACCCGCTATCGTGTTACCAAGCGCGATCACGATTCCTCCGGTCAGCGTCGCCACGTCGATAATGCTTGTGGCGTGCTCCTTCATAACAGCGTAGGAGAGCGCGTCCGCCAGCACCAGGCGGCCTTCTGCATCGGTATTGACGATCTCGACGGTCTTCCCATTCATGATACGCAGGATATCGCCCGGTCGATACGCCGTGCCGCTCGGCATATTCTCGGTCGTTGGCACCAGCACGGTCACGTTGATGGCCGGCTTCAAGGCTGCCGTTGCATAGATTGCGCCAATCACGGCGGCGGCGCCCGCCATATCGCCCTTCATCTCGTGCATCCGCTCGGCGGGCTTGATCGAGATACCGCCCGTGTCGAAAGTGATTCCTTTCCCCACCAGCACCAGGTCGCTCTCCTTGCGCTCAGGCGCGCCGCGATAGCGCATGATGATGAACTTCGCGGGTTCCGCGCTGCCCTGCGACACGCCAAGCAGCCCACCCATGCCGAGTTCCTGCATCTGCGGGCGGTCCAGCACCTCGCACTCCAGGCCAAACTGCTGGGCAACCAGGCTGGCGCGGTTCGCCAGTTCGGTCGGCGTCAGCACGTTGGGTGGCTCGTTGACCAGATCGCGGGCGAAGTTCGTCGCCTCGGCGATGGCGGCAGCGCGCTGCAATGCCTGCTGATAGTGCGAGCCGCTTGCGGTAATAACAGCTATCTTCTCGATGCCGCGTCCGTTGCCATTGACAGACGATTGAATATATTTTCTGAAGGTATAGATGCCGAGCAGCGCGCCCTCGATCTCGGCCTGCACCAGCGTCTCGCCCTCAAGTCCCGTCTCGTCCATTTCGCAGCCCAACGCGATTGAATGCGCCCCCGTCGCTTGCAGATGACGGGCAGCCGTGCCACTCGCACGCAACATCTGCTGTGGCTGCATCTTCTCAAGCGCGCCCAGCCCGACGACCACGACGCGCCTGACCTTGAGCTTGCCCATAGTATAAACGGTCGCAAGCTCCCCAACTTCACCCTTGAAATCCCCGCCAGCGAACAGTTCGTGCAGCAGACCACCCAGCAAGCTATCTACCTTCTCTCCCACCCGCGAGAAGACAAGTTTCTTGTGTCCAGATTGTGCATGTTTGAGCGCGGCGCTTACCACCAGCGCATCACAGGCCACATCTTCAATTGTTTGATGTGTGAATCGAATATCCATAGAAAACGCTCCCACTAGTTTCAACAAGGCGTGGCTCCAAAAGAGAGAGACCGGTCACCTCCATGCGTTGACCGGTCATTGGAGTAGAAGTAGTTGAACAAATCATAGCAAATTCGAGGGTTATGTGCTACATCCCACGCAACATGTATGACCTTTGTACATGTTCTTCACTTCATTTTATCATGTTACTGCGGCGGTAGCAATCGATCCACGACTTCAAGTAGCTGGCGCGGCTTGAACGGCTTGGTGAGGTATTCGTTGCAGCCGATCTGCATGGCGGCCTCGCTTTCGTCGTGCAGCGCGTAGGCGGTAACGGCCACAATCGGCACGTGCGCCATGCCGGGACGCGCGCGTATGAGCTGCGTCGCGCGGTATCCGTCCAGCACGGGCATGGAGAGGTCGGTCAGGATCAAGTCTACATGCTGGGTGTCGAGGATATCCAACGCCTCCTGCCCGTTCGAGGCCGGAATGCAGCGATAGCCGCGCGTAGACAGCACGCGCTCGATCAAGATACGATTCGACACTTCATTCTCGACGACAAGAATGGTCGGTTGGCGCGCGGGTTCCCCTTGAAACGCGGGTATATTCATCAGTATTCTTCCTTTATGTAACGGTCGCGCGCACCCTGGCAGGCGTCGCAACGGGCAGCGTAAACGAAAATGTCGAGCCTTTGCCAACCGTGCTTTCCACCGTCACCTCGCCGCCTTGCAACTCGACGAGGCGGCGCGCGATGGTCAGGCCCAGCCCGGTTCCTCCGAAGCGGCGCGTCGTGCTGCCATCGGCCTGGCGGAACGCCTCGAAGATGTAGTCCAGCGCGGCAGGCGAGATGCCGATGCCGGTATCGATGACCGAGAGGCGCAGCATGTCGTAGCGGTCAAGCCTTGTGCAGCGGATCGTCACGCCGCCCTTCTCAGTGAACTTGAGCGCGTTGGAGACAAGGTTGATAACCACCTGGCGCAAGCGATGACTGTCGGCCAATGCCTCCGGCAGGTCATCACCCATCTCCAGGTTCAGGTACAGACCCTTGCTCCCGGCCAATTGCTTGAGTTCGCTCACCACGTCGCGCAGGCCCTCGCTCAGCGAAAGCGGCTCTACTTTGACCTCCAGGCGGTCAGCTTCGATCTTCGAGAGGTCGAGCATGTCGTCAACCAGCCGCGCAAGGTCTTCCGCGCGGCGCACAATGAACGAGATGTGCTCTTGCTGCTCAGCCGTTAACTCGCCATCAACGTATCCATCTGTTAATAACGAGCCATAGCTGATAATGCTGTGCAAGGGAGTACGTAATTCATGGGTGACGGTGGCGAGAAACTGCGCCTTCAAATGGTTCGCGCGCTCAAGTGCCTCATTTTTACTCTTCACCTCGGAAAAGAGCAGGGCGTTCTGGATCGCCAGCGCCGCCTGGATCGCCGCCGTACTCAACAGGAACGTGTCTCGCCCATTGACGGCGTAGGGCTGGTCAGCATACATCATGATCGCGCCGATAGGTGAGTCCTGGAGGAACAGCGGCACGGCGATCACGGACTGATACCCATTCTCCAAAGCCAGCCGCGCCCAGGTCTCCTGGCGTTCCCGGTAGAGCGCCGGGACATCCTCGGCGTAGGCGATCCTCTCGCGCTGCATCGCCATGCGCGCCAGCAACATATCCAGGTCGCGCAGCGCCGGGCGAGGAATGCGCGGCGGCCTGTGCAGCTCCGGCGGGGACATCAGTCGGGGAGCGCGAATTGCCTGTCGCCTGCCGCTGGTCGAGGAGACCGGCTGGCGCGCTCCCATAGAGGGCATAGCTGCCAGCTTCGTGGTGGCCGCCAGAGTCACATCTCCGCTCGGATCGGCATGAACCGTCACGGCCCCCTGCTTGCCAGGAACGACGGGCAGCCGTCCGCTGGAGTTGGAGGTATCCGTCCACTGCGCGACCGCCCAGGGCAACTGCATCTCACGCCCGTAAAGCAGTAGCGACACGCTCTTCACATGCATGATACTGCCCAGCCGCGAGACAATCTCGCTCAACAAATCTTCCAGGTTGAGCGTGGAGATCAGCATGTCGCTTAACGCCAGCAGGTCGTTCATGCGGCTGGTGATGGCATGGCTCTCACTCTCCTGCGAAGTCAGCGACTCCGAGAGCAGGTTGAGCGAGCGCGCCAGCATACTTAACTCATCGCTTGTCGCGTTCGGCACAGGCTCTGTCCCGGTTGTGTGGACCAGCGCCGAAACACGTGTCTGCAAGCGCTGCATCGGGCGTATAAAGAAGCGGCGCGCGATGAGAATATAGATGATTACCCCCAGCGCGATGAAGAAGAAAGCCAGGCCAGCAAGCAATTCAAACGCGCGAGCAGAATGAATATTGAGGGTGTAGAGCGGCTCGACATCGACCACTACGAGCGATGGCGAAGCGGCGGCCTGGTGCGCGGCCTGCATAGTCCCGGCCAGCGTGAGGTAGTGCTGATCAGTATCGATCACATGTGTGCTCTGTGGCACACAAATGTCCACCCCGCCCACCTGCTGGCCCGGAACGAAGCTGTGGATGGTCGCGCCCAGGATATCGCGCGACCAGCACAACACGAGATTCAATGAGCCGCTGCCGCTTGCGCGAAGAAGATCGGCGGCAAAATATTCATCGAGCTGCTGCGCGCCGACCAGCACACCCAGGCGCGTACCATCGACGCCCACAACGGGAACGGCGATATCGAGTACATACGCTCCTTCGCTCACGTCCTGCGTGCTACCCTGCTCGGAGATTGGCGCGACAGTCGACGTAAGGTTGCCTTGCAATGCTGCCAGCGATGAGCGGCTGGAGCGCGCCGGGAAGCTCCGTCTCGCGCGTATCGGTCGAAATCAGTACCTGTCGCCCCGGCGAAACGAGCTGCAGCGAAGAAAAACGGTAGGGCGACAACGCGGAGAGCAGATCTAAACGCGCCTGCTGACTCGACGAGCTAGACGGCTGCGCCAGAGCGCTTTGCAACGACGAGTCACGGGCTACCTGGGAGACTTCTTGCGAGAGGAGGTTCGTATGCTTCTGGAAAGCATGTTCGATCAGCGCAAGGTGTACGATGGCATCACTTTTTGCTTCGTTCTCATAAAAGGCTTTCAAAAAATACCAGGATGCCGCCGCGAAGAGCAGCATACAAAGCAAAAGCGTCAGCGTCGCACTAATTATTAACTTCCCACTCAGCGAACGTACTGTAAACCGCATGAAATCCCTTCTGCGAAACAAAAGTAAGGGGAAGACGGGGTGCCAGCTCGTCTTCCCCCTACCACGCGAATGCATGGAGCACCGCGAAGCTCCAGGAGGCGCGCACGCAAAACCCCATGGGGAAAAGGTTGCGTGTAGAATAGATGCACGCTACAAGCTTGCTCGTCGAGGTGGATCTGCTTGCCCACGGGCATCCCGCCTTCCATCCCAGGCTTATGTATTATAACGTATAACTCGCCAAATTGATATCATTCTATGAGGCTTTTTTCTCAAACGCCCAATATTTAGGTTTTACCGCTCAATCTACGCGAGGTTTTTGAGGTTTTCCTTATCCTCTGAGGCATTCAATGTAGCCGTAGCTGAGCAGTTGTACCAGGATACGCGCCACTCTCACCTCCGTCTGATGCGTCAGGCGAGCCACGTCTCGCAGCGTTCGCCTGCCGTCCAGCAGCGCGAAGATGATGCGCTCGCGCCGTTCAAGACGGTTCATCGTGGCGGCTGTCGCCACTCTGGGCAGCGCGCGAAAGATGGCATCAACTCCCGGATAGAGTACCTGATCTTGAGCGATGGGAGCCGGGACCGCTTGCGGCTGTGGAGTTGCCGGAACCTGGGGCAGCGGCCTGGTACTCCTGGGTAGTCCCTGTTCCTTCGAAGGTAACGGAAGCACGCCGGACAGGCGTCTATGCCGGTCGGCGCCCGTCGTTACTGGCTGATGCGTCGAGCGATCTTCGGTGATCCTGTATAGGGGTACGGTGGCGTCCTCGTAAAAGGTGTAGTACACGTGCTGCCATGTCCGAATAGCCGCGAGCGCAGCTACTCCTACATGGTGGCCAGTACTCGCGATCGTCACCTCGCCGGCTTCAAAATGAATCTCACCGTGTTCTCTGCCTACTTCTGTGACATGTTCCAGGCTCAGTAGTCCCGTCTGGCGCTGCATCATCATTTCTTGCAGGATTGGTGTCAGATGTTCCGTAAAGATTAACTGCGTCAATGCCACGTCAACACCTCCAAATCACACTTACAACCCACACATCAACTCTGGCCAGTCGGCCAGCTGCGTCAATACCTGCATGATACAGTATACCCCTCATGTCGAATTTTTCTATAGGAAACGCGAGGAAGTGTGTGAAGACGCCGTGTAAATGCTGTGTTTTCTTCTATCAATGCGTGTCAAGCCATACCTGACCTCTGTAGGGGCGCAATTCATTGCGCCCACGTCCCAGGCCAACACAGACACACCAGGCGCAATAAATTGCGCCCCTACCTGTTTCATCGATCGGAGGTTTTACGGTATCTCAGTCCACAAGATGGGACCACCTGTTCCAAGCGTATCTATTTGCAGCGTGGAGTTATGCTGTGTGTGCTGCGTGTCGATCACGTAGATGCCCTGCTGGCCATCGTTCAAAGCCGCGATCAACTGGCGAGGGGTGGTCAGAGACCAGGTGAGCGCCGAGGCCGCACCCACGAGCGCGAGGTAGCGGACGCCACCTCCCTGCGCGCTGGCTACACCGATATGCGTGCCATTGCTGAAGGAGAGTTGCTGGCTGTCCATAGACCAGGCCGGGGCCGGACTATTGGCGATGCCGGTCGCAATCAGCCAATCAGTGCCCGTCGTCGCATTGACAACGCGCAGCGTGCCGATGCCCGCGGATAGCGAGTCGAAATAATCGATGGCGGAGCCGTCGGGCGACCACTGTGCGAAGTTGACCTGCCGCCCGTTTGTCAGCGAGACGATGCGCGCTCCCGCTATGGCATCGAGGCGCAGGATATCGCCCGCGCGCCCTTCAACGGACGCCACCAGCAGCCAGCTTCCTACGCCACCATCTCCGGCACGGCTGTAGATCGCCTGGGCATAATCGCCTGATTGCAACAGTTGCGCGCTGGCGCTGTCGCTGATGCCGACTGTGTGCAGCCAGAGGCTGTAGACGTGGCCGACCGTGCCAACGCTCCATGTTATGGCGGGGATGCTCTGGCTGGGCGACCAATCCAGCGTCAGCACGCTGTCACCCACGCTCGACCCCGCGCCAATACCGCTGGCGATGGTCAGCAGGCCGAGATTCAGCACATTGTAGTCAACGATGCTCGTGACGCCATTGTCCGTCACCTCGAAGGCCAGGCGTGTGCCATCTGGCGACCACGTTGGATGCGTCACACTGCCAGCCAGTGCTATCGGCACCGCCGAGACTTTGCCTACCACGGTCGAGTAAATATATAGGTTGGTGCGGTCCGTGCCGGTCGGATCGCCAACGAAGGCCAGGCGCGTGCCGTCAGGCGACCATGCAAGGCTATTGAGGATGGTCATCCCCGTATCGGTCTCCCATACAGAGGCTGGCGACACGTGGGACGGCAGCAGCGCCTGCTTGATGGCTGTATCTTCCAATCCATCGCTGCGAATGATGTGTACCGTAGCATTCAATGAATCGATATAGGCCAGCAGATCACCCGCGTATCGCCCGGTAAGCGGACTGCTCACCACCCAGTTGGCAGCCACGGCAACCATGCTGGGTGTCAGGCGTTGGGGCTGCTTGCTGCTGCCATCGCTCGCCACGCTCCACAACGTGCCGTCACGCAGGAACACAAAACGCGCGCCAGCCGAAAGCGGCGGCGTCCCTTGCAGGTTGGAAGGAGGTGGGATCACACCGGTGTTCGTTGTCTGCGGGTGGTTGGAGAGCAGGTTGAAGCCGATGACGCTGCTGATGCCCAGCGCCAGGATAAGCGCGGCTGCAATGGCGGCGATCATCACACCCCGACCAGAGCCGCGTTTCGGGCGGCGAGGCGCGGGCTGCGGCATGGTCGGCGCTTCTGGCACTGGCGCGGGACGCACGGCGGGCGTCGGCTGCGTGCTGCGCCCGCCAGGGAGCGCGACAAGCTGCGGTCGGCCCGGTGTGTCACGGCGCGGGCTTTTCGCGGGGAGACGCGGCATGGTCGGCCCGGCTCCTTCGACCAGTTCTTCAACGCCAGGTATGTCATTGCTTGCCAGTTCGAGATAATCGGGTGAGGTGAAGATGCGCTCGCGCAGCGCAGCATCGGGAGCGACGCGCGGGAGGCGCGCCAGCAGCATATCATTCCGGCGGTATTCGGCCAGAGTCTCGCTACATTTCTGGCAAGTTTGCAGGTGAGTAGTAATCAGGCGGCGTTCTTCGGATGCAAGCATATTGTCAAGGTACGCACTCAGCAGTTCCTCGACTTGCTCGCAGTTCATTTTATGCCTCCACCTTGCTCTAACGCTTTATAATGCTCGCGAAACGATTGACGCGCACGAGAAAGATACATCTTGACGCCGCTCTCGGCAATATTCAGGGCTTTCGCAATTTCGCTGTAGGAAAAGCCTTCCTGAGTATACAACAACAACGCAGCCCGATACTGGTGGGGCATACGACGGAGAGCAGCTCGCACTAGTTCCGTTGTCCCGTAGATTTCTTGAGGATCGCTTCCTTCCACATCCGCCGGTTCATGATCGAGTTCTTGCCAGGGAAGCCATGCGATAAGTTTACGACGACGCAGCGCATCATACGCCGTATTCGTAGCAATACGGTACAACCATGCCGACAGCTTCAGGTTCCCATCCATTTTGGGCAGCGCGCGAAACGCTTTCAAAAAGGTGTCCTGCGTTAGATCATCTGCCTGTTCTCTATCGCCAACCAGATGATAGACATAGTTATAGATTGCGGTTTTATATTCGTCGTAAATCTGGTCGAAGGACCAGGAAGTCTCCTGGGTTTCCGCCCTGGCCATGCGCTACGTCCCTTCGATGGTCATGCTATCAACCTGCCCGTTCCATACAAGCGATAGAGTCGCATCTCCGAGCCGCGTAACTACTGTTATTGCGGTTGCGGAAAGAGTACATCCTTCTGTGTAGTGGAACGGACAATTAACGCTATCAGTAACATGTGTATTGATGAAAACGTGCATCACCCATGTGCTTTATTGTTTACCATGTTAGCATATTTGCCAGGAACCCTGAAATCATCAGCTAATAGGTTAGTACTAATGGGGGTTGCGAAAAAATTTGCCGGGAGGTCGGCGGTTATGATACCATAACCAGGGTGTTCTTACGCATGTGAAGGAGTCTTGATACCGAATGGTCGCACAACAGCGCCTGCGTACGGTCTGGTGGCAGCAGGATGCGCACGGCGAAGCTGTATGCATCGTCGATCAATCGCTTCTTCCAGATGAAGTTGTTGAGCTGGCACTGACCCACGAAGAGCTGGTCGCGGACGCCATCGCCACGCTGAAGGTGCGCGGTGCGCCCGCTATTGGTGTCACGGCTGCCCTCGGCATGGCACTGGCAGCCGCAAGATTCACGCGCGAGCGCGGCGAACGGCTAACAAGCGGCGGGCTGCGAGAGCATCTCCAGCACACCGGCGACATGCTGCGCGCGACGCGTCCCACGGCGGTCAACCTGGCCTGGGGCGTCGAGCGGCTGCTGCGGAGCGCCGACCAGGCTATTGCCGAAGGCGCAGCCCCCGGGTCTCTCGTCCGCATCCTGCGTGACGAGGCGCTGGCCGTGGCCGGCGAAGACGCCGAGGCGTGCCTGCGAATGGGTACCTTCGGCGCGGAACTGATCGCCGACGGCGATACGCTGCTGACCCACTGTAACGCGGGCGCGCTTGCCACATCCGGTATCGGTTCGGCGCTGGCCCCGGTCTATGTCGCGCACCAAGCCGGAAAACGCCTGCACGTTTTCGTCGATGAGACACGCCCGGTGCTGCAAGGCGCGCGTCTGACGGCCTGGGAGTTACAGCAGGCCGGCGTACCGCTCACCTTGATTACCGACAATATGGCAGCCCATTTCATGCGGCATGGCGGCATCAAGGCCGTCTTTGTCGGTGCTGATCGCATCGCGTCCAACGGCGATATCGCCAACAAGATCGGGACGTACAGCGTGGCGGTGCTGGCACGCGCGCACGGCATCCCTTTCTATGTCGTCGCGCCTCGCTCTACGATTGATCTGCGCCTGCGCTCAGGCGACTTGATTCCTATAGAGCAGCGCGACCCAAACGAGGTAACGAGCATTCGGGGCGTGGTTATTGCGCCGCCGGGCGTGCAGGTAGCCAATCCAGCGTTCGATGTTACCTCGCATCTCTATGTGAGCGCTATAATAACAGAAGTCGGCATCGCTCGCCCTCCCTACAAGGAGTCGCTGCGTCTGATGTGCGCCGGCTACCACGAGCATCAAACTTTGTAGTATAAAGGGAGGATGGAAGAGTGTCCATTCTAGTCGTCGGTTCGGTCGCGCTCGATACCATCGAGACCCCGTTCTCCAGAGAAGAGGAAATCCTGGGCGGGGCCGCGTCTTTCTTTACCACGGCTGCCTCGCTGTATAGCCAGGTCAATCTGGTAGCCATCATCGGCAGCGATTTTCCTCACGAGCATCTTGATTTCTGGCGCAAGCGCCCCGTCAGCCTGGCCGGATTGCAGATCGTGGAAGGCCGCACCTTCCGCTGGACGGGTCGCTATCACCTGGATATGAACGCGCGCGACACGCTCGATACGCAGCTTGGCGTCTACGCGGATTTCCACCCGGTCATTCCCGCCGAGTACGCATCCAGCGATCTGCTTTTCCTGGCAAACATCCAGCCCGAATTGCAGATGGAAGTACTCGAACAGGCGCCGAAGGCACGCCTGACGGTGCTGGACACGATGGAACTGTGGATCATGACCACGCGCCCGCAGCTCACCGAGGTCATGCGCCGTGTGGACATGCTGCTGATGAGCGAAGAAGAGGTACGACAATTTACCGGGTGCGCCAGCATCGTCACCGGCGTGCGCCAGCTCTTTGATCTCGGTTTGAAATACGTCGTCGTGAAGCAGGGCAGCTACGGCGCGCTGCTCTTCGGGAGCGACGGCAGCTACTTCAGCGCGCCGACCTATCCCCTCGAAGAGGTCATCGATCCCACCGGGGCAGGCGACGCCTTCGCCGGTGGACTGCTCGGCTACCTTTCGACCATCGAGCCGGGACCCACCGGGCGCTACACCTTTGAGGAGATCAAGCGCGGCGTGGTGCATGGCAATATCATCGGCTCCTTCGCCTGCGAAGATTTCAGTATAGATCGCTTGCGCCCGCTCACCATGGACGACGTGGCCGCCCGCTACGCCGCCCTGGTCCAATGCTCGCACTTCGACCCGCACTGGCGACCAACTCGCTGACCCTGGGCGTATAGGTATCGCCCATAGGGGCATCCGAGACAAGTGTATGCTTACTATTTCAGAAAGGACACCAACATTTATGACCACCACTACTAAAGGCGATGTGAAAGACCTCTCTCTGGCCGCTCGCGGCAAAGACCGCATCGAGTGGGCCGCCAAA
Source organism: uncultured Chloroflexia bacterium (assembly GCA_963731975.1). Lineage (GTDB taxonomy): Bacteria > Chloroflexota > Ktedonobacteria > Ktedonobacterales > Ktedonobacteraceae > CAVSXS01. Next base: position 3,015,541 of record CAVSXS010000001.1, read on the forward strand.
GAAATGCCCGTGCTGCGCCTGATCCGCGAGCGCTTCGAGCGCGACCAGCCCCTGGCGGGAGTGCGCATGGCCGGCTGCCTGCACATCACCACCGAAACCGCCAACCTCGCCATCACGCTCAAGGCTGGCGGGGCCGACCTCGTGCTGTGTGCCTCCAACCCGCTCTCTACCCAGGACGATGTGGCCGCCGCGCTGGTCTCAGAGTATGGCATCCCCACCTACGCCATCAAAGGCGAGAACGAGGAGACCTACTATCGCCACATCAACACCGTGCTCGATCACAAGCCACAGATGACGATGGACGACGGCTGCGACCTGGTCTCCACGCTGCATACCAGCCGCACCGAGCTGATTCCGGCTATCACCGGCGGCATGGAGGAGACCACCACCGGCGTCATTCGCCTGCACAGCATGGAGAAGGACGGCGTGCTGCGCTTCCCCGTGCTGGCCGTCAACGACTCCGACACCAAGCACCTCTTCGATAACCGCTATGGCACCGGCCAGAGTTCGATAGATGCCATCATCCGTTCGACCAACGTGTTGCTGGCGGGCAAAACCTTCGTCGTGTTCGGCTACGGCTGGTGCGGGCGCGGCCTCGCCTCTCGCGCGCACGGCATGGGAGCCAACGTGATCGTCTGCGAGGTCGATCCGACGCGCGCCCTGGAAGCAGTCATGGACGGCTACCGCGTCATGCCAGGCGTCGAGGCTGCTGCCCAGGGCGACATCCTGGTGACGGTGACGGGCAACCTGCACGTTCTCGACCGGGTACACCTGCAAGCTCTCAAAAACGGCGCGCTGATTGCCAACTCAGGCCACTTTAACGACGAGATCAACATTCCAGAACTAGAAAAGCTGGCCGTCAGCAAGCGGCGCGTGCGTGACTTCGTGGACGAGTACACGTATGCCGACGGTCGCCAGGTCCACCTGCTGGCCGAGGGGAGGCTGGTCAACCTGTCCGCCGCCGAGGGGCATCCGGCCAGCGTGATGGACATGAGCTTTGCAAACCAGGCGTTGGGCGCGGAGTACATGCAGAGCCACGCCGCCGAGATGGAACCGCGTGTCTACACCATCCCTGCCGCCATCGATAAGGAGATTGCGCGTCTTAAGCTGCACGCTATGGGCGTGCGCATCGACACCCTTACCCAGGCCCAGGACACCTACCTGAACTCCTGGGAGTCTGGAACGTAGCAAACATGCTATCCTATAACGTAGGAGCCGGTTTACCGCGCTCATGCAGCCCATTTATGGGCGCGTCTCCTTGCCGTATGCTTGCCGCTATCGCTCAAGGCCGCCTCTCGCGCCCATAAATGGGCTAATGGGCACGGTAAACCGGCCCCTACGTTTTTGGTGACGCTTCGCATTTGATGACGCTTCGTTTTTGGTGACGCTTCGTATTTTGGTGACGGTTAGTAGGTTAGTTTTTGGTGACGCTTCGTATTTTGGTGACGCTTCGTTTTTAGTGACGGTTAGTAGGTTAGTTTTTGGTGACGCTTCGTATTTTAGTGACGGTTCGTTTTTAGTGACGGCTAGTGGGTTCACACACCTATGGAGATGCGCGTGAAAAGAACCATATTCACTGAGGAACATAACATGTTCCGCGACTCGTTTCGTCATTTCGTAGAGAAGGAAATTGTACCCTCCTATGAGCAGTGGGAGAAGGACGGCATCGTTTCGCGGGAGATGTGGCTCAAGGCCGGAGAGCAGGGCTTCCTGGGCCTCAATGTGCCGGAGGAATATGGCGGCGCGGGCGTCGATGACTACATCTACAGCGTCATCATCCACGAGGAGACGGTGCGCTCCGGGGCAAGCAGCGCCGGTTCCGGCATCGGCCTGCACAACGATATCGTCATTCCCTATATCCTGGCCTACGCCAACGAGGAGCAGAAACGCCGCTGGCTGCCGGGCATGTGCAGCGGTAAGCTGATTACCGCAATTGCCATGACCGAGCCGGACACAGGCAGCGACCTGGCGGCAGTGCGTTCTACGGCATTACGCCAGGGCGACACGTACCTTCTCAACGGGCAGAAGACGTTCATCACCAACGGCATCCTGAGCGACGTGGTGATCGTCGTGGCGAAAACCGACCCCACTATGCGACACAAGGGCATCAGCCTGCTCGTAGTCGAGCGCGGCATGAAGGGCTTTGAGCGCGGTCGCAACCTCGTCAAGATGGGCATGAAGGCGCAGGATACTGCGGAATTGATCTTCGAAGACGTGGAGGTCCCCGACCCGCAACCTGCTCGGCGAGGAAGGCCGCGGCTTCTACTACCTGATGCACGAACTGGCGCGGGAACGCCTGAACGTGGCAGTCGGCGCGATGGCGGCCTGCGAAATAATGCTGGAGATAACGCTGGAATACTGCAAGCAGCGCCACGCCTTCGGCCAGGCCATCGGCAGCTTCCAGAACTCGCGCTTCCGGCTGGCCGAGATGCATACAGAGATCGAGATCGGGCGCGTCTTCGTCGATCACTGCATCGTCGATCTGAACGCTGGAGAGTTGTCACCGGAGACGGCCGCTATGGCAAAGTGGTGGGCATCCGACCTGCAAAAGCGCGTGGCCGACCAGTGCGTGCAGCTTCATGGCGGCTATGGCTACATGATGGAGTACCCCATCGCGCGCTTCTACCTCGACGCGCGCGTGCAGAGCATCTATGCCGGCACCAACGAGATCATGAAGGAGATCATCGGGCGCTCGATGGGCGTGTGACATCCGTGTCCACCGCGTCATACACACGCGCTAGTATGCGTGACAGTGGTTGGCCTTCCACTTCGTGTGGCGCGTCGCCCAGGCGTTTGAGGATTGCCTTGTCGATGCGCGAGGCGTCTGGATTCACCGCGAAGCTATCCAGCGCCTCGCCCGCCAGCCAGAACATCTCCGGTGTGCTTTCTAGCGGCAGGCTTTCCTCAGTCTCCTCGGTCTGACCCGCGTCCTCATCCGGAGAAGAGTCTTCAGACGGCAGCGTTGCGACGCGCTTTGCGCGCAGCGCCTGGATAATCTCCTCTTTGCTGCGGCCCCGCAGCTTGAAGATCAGGAAGGGGTCTTCGTCGAAACGCTCTGCCAGCAGGTAGTAGACGGCTGCGATATGCTTGCAGGGATTGGCCCAGTCGGGACAACTGCAATCGGTCACGAGATCCTTCACAGCAGTAGGGAACAACGAGAGATGCGCGGCGTGAAACGCCTCCTCGATATCCGTGGGCATCTCACCCGCCAGCAGCTTGGCAGCGAAGATAGCCTGCGACGCCATGGCCTCTGTCACCTGCTCCCACTCGCGGTCCGAGAGCGGCTTGAGGCGTATCTCCACCTTGTACGGGCGCGGCTGCGACCCCTGCACCCTGGCCTTGACGATGCCCGGCTCGACATCGATTGAGACAACCTGCCCCTGTCGCGCATACGAGCGCCCGCGTGTCAGGCGCGTGCCCATGCTGAACGACTCCAGCACGGCAATCCAGCGTTTCGACCACCACGTCGAACCGATTGATCCCCGGTCGCTCCTGGTTTTCAGCCCGTCTTTGACCTTGATCGGCCTGTTCTCACGATAATAGTTCCACCCACGATAATGCCTGAAACTCTCGTACTCGTCTTCGTCGTCATCATTCTCATCGTCATCGCCATCGTCATCATCATCGAACTCGTCGTCATCAAACTCATCATCGTTGTTCCAGCGTCCCATGGCTTATTCTCCCACTGCCTCGCGGCTCAACGCGAACAGTTCCTTCAACTGCGCCGTGGACATCTCGGTCAGCCAGTTCTCTCCGCTACCCACGATGCTTTCGGCTAGCTCTTTCTTCTGCTCGATCATCAGGTCAATACGTTCTTCCAGCGTGCCGACGCACACGAACTTGTGAACCTGCACGTCCTTGCGCTGCCCGATACGAAATGCCCGGTCGGTCGCCTGGTTTTCGACAGCCGGGTTCCACCAGCGATCATAGTGAAATACGTGATTGGCCGCCGTCAGGTTGAGACCAACGCCCCCGGCCTTGAGCGACAGGATGAACAGAGGCGGGCCGCGATGATCCTCTTGAAAACGCTGCACCATGCTGTCGCGCATCTTCTTGGGCGTACCACCGTGCAGGAACAACACTTCGCGCCCTAACTCCTCCTGAAGATAGCGGCGCAGTAGCGTCCCCATCTCAGCAAACTGGCTGAAGATCAGCGCCTTGTCACCGGCAGCCAGCACTTCCTCAAGCATCTCTTCCAGGCGCGCCAGCTTGCCCGAACGCCCCGACAGGCTGCTGCCGTCCGCCACGAACTGCGCCGGGTGATTGCACACCTGCTTCAGCTTCATCAGCGTGGAGAGTACCAGCCCCTTGCGCTGGATGCCATCCGCCTGCTCGATCTTCTCCAGCATGTCCTTGACTACCGCTTCGTACAACGATGCCTGCTCTTGCGTCAGGTTGCAGTACACCTTCATCTCCATCTTATCGGGCAGGTCGGCGATGATAGCCTTGTCCGTCTTGACGCGGCGCAGTACAAAGGGCTGGATCACACGCTTGAGCATGTCCGCGCGCTCCGCCTCGTGATAGCGCTCGATGGGAATGGCGAAGCGCTTGCGGAAGTCTTCAGCCGCACCCAGGAAGCCGGGGTTCAAGAACTCCATGATCGACCACAGCTCAGAGAGGCGATTCTCGACCGGTGTGCCCGTCAGTGCGATGCGGTTGCCGGCGTGCAGGCTCTTGATGGCCTGTGTCTGCTTGGCGGCCTCGTTCTTGATGTTCTGCGCCTCGTCCACCACCGCGTACTGCCAGTTCAGCAGTCCCAGGTGTTCCTTGTCGCGCAGCGCCAGCGAATACGTCGTAATCACGAGATCATGCTGCCGCGCCTCTTCCACGAATGCCTCGCCCGACAGCCGCTCGTGCCCATGATGCACCATTACACTGAGCGACGGTGCAAAGCGCTGCAACTCCCTCTGCCAGTTGCCCACAATCGACATCGGGCAGATCAATAGCGTGGGGGCAAACTCGCCCTGCTTTTGTTCTGTGCCAGTCTCACGATCATGCAATAAGAGTGAAATCAATTGAATTGTATTATGACAAAGGATGTTATTCGCTACAAAGTTATGATGCTCCTCGACTTCAAAATCATACACCCAGCCATCGTACTGAACTTCCTCGATTGCCTTGATTTTGCAGTAAAACACTTCCTGGTCAACCAGTTGCTGTAGCTGCCCTCTGGTCGTCGTCAGCAGCGGCCTATCTAAATTCGCATAAGCATTCAGCGTTTGGGCCGTCCACTTTGAGGTCGCTTTCTGCCGATAGGCCAGTTCAGCCTCACCACTCAGAATAGCATCAAACCCCATGATAACTTGTTGCAAGCTCGCCGACGAAAACTGCTGCGTGCCTGTAACATAGACGGTCTTCATCCCAAAGTGGCGAATTGGCAGCCTGGTACTTGCCACAATCTGAGCCAATATCTCGGATGCGGGAATACCCTCAACATTGGTATTAGTAACCCTCTCGCAAATCCTTTCCAGCTTTTGCTGTTTCGTATCGCCGACGAAGCCTATCTCCCGGCAAAATATTCTAGCGGCATTCCCGCCCAGGACACCAATCTGATAAGGACGGAGGATGCTTGAACCATTTGTGGCTCGTTTTTGCTTGGTAGATATTCTCATCCAGATACCGAAACGCCGTAGCAGGGTAGAAAGCTGTTGTATCATGATGGGCGAAGCTGTGCTGATTTCGATGCTCCGCATACTCTCAACTACTGAGGCTTCAGCTTCAAAGTAGTTTCGCAGGAAGATGCGGATAGTATTTAGGTCTGCTTGCATGATGAAATCTGGGATACACTTCTCGCTAGAAAGCTTTCCCCAGGTGTATCCTTTTGCCTCAAGGAAACGACGATAAGCTACGCTCGTTATCGACAAGTAAGGCACTCGTCTGTTGAGATAAGTAACAATAGGCAAAGAATTTACTTTTATTTTGTACTTCTCGCCTAAATGGAGTAGGCAGTTTCGCAACTCATCGAGAATATTGGAGTCTTTCTGTGTTATGGTGAGCCTGCCCGTATCACAAATTTCGTACCCCTCAGCAATTTGCCAGGCGAGAAGTTTCACAAGATCGGGATCTTCTGGCTCACCATCCCAGACGAGCTTTGCGGGAACACAGACATAATCACCTACACGCAGATCATTTGTCCAACCTTTGTTTGTGAGCAATTTATGTGGATACGTGATGGTCACGCTGCTCCCATCCTCTAACCGAACTTTGCGGAGGCGCTCGGTGACTCGCTGGCGATACAAGCGTCTAACGCAAGACTGCACAATCCGCCCGCTTGTTTCATCGATCGAATTGGTAAGGAGTTGTTCACTCGATTCGGCCCAATACCCTTCTCCGTCAAATATGGCTTCACCCGCGTAATCTGTCCAGATATCCTCAGCTTTTTTCAACAATCCATTTATAGTTACAAGCGAATTTGCATTTAAGCATTTACCCAATCCCATGTCGTCCGCGAGACAGCCTCCGAAGCCGAATTGACGCAGGAAGGCCAGCCAGGAGACGCCCTTGAGCTGGTAGGGGCGCAGTTCTCCATGCAGGCTCTCCGGTTGCTCGATCTGGGCGATCTTCGCGCCGTCGGCGAGCTGGTCCAGCAGGCCTCGAATCCAGCCCTCGCCCTCGACATCGACGACAGGCAGGCCGAGCGCGGACATCTCCTCGCCCAGGCCGGTGCGCAGCGCCTCGCCAAGCTGCATCGTGCCATTCTTCTGCTTCTTCTTGAAGAAGGCGATGGCCTTCTCGATCTCTTCCGGGCGCAGTTCGACCCACTGCCCGCGCACATTGATGAGCGGCAGCTTCAGATTGACCAGGTGCTCGAACTCCTTCGCGCTGAGCGTCATATCCCCGACCGACACCGTCCAGTCATAGGCCACGATACTGCTCAGTCCCAGCAGGTCTGACGAGGTGTTCGCGCCCGATTTCGGCTTGATCTTCAGCTTGACGCCCAGGCGCGCCGCCGGTTTCTGCCACCACGGCGGCACAAGCACGCCATAGCCGCTCTGTTCCAGCAGTGGGGCCGATTCGCGCAGGAAGCTGTACGCCTGCTCTGTATCCAACGCCAGCCCATCCGGTCGCGCCGTCTTCAAACTCTTCTCTAAAGCCGGAAAGAGACGCGAGGCCCTGCCGAGATCGGCCAGCAGGCGCTCCTGCGGATTCTCGAAGCTGCGCTTGAGAAACGTGAGGGTGCTCGAACGCTCCTTCCACACCTTCTCAGCCGGGACGAGCAGGCTGCGATCATCGTTGGCTTGCAGGTAAAAGCTGATATGCCAGTTCAGGCCGTCCTGACCATCCTGACTATCCTGACCATCCTCACCCTGGCCGCCGGGCGCATCGAGCCGGAAACAGGTGCGGAACGGTGCGTCATGCCCGCCCGGTCGCACTTGTGCCAGCCAGTTCTGCATGGACGTGGCGAATTGCTGGAGTTCCTGCGCAGGAGCCGTCACGATAGGATCATCCGCGACCAACCCCAGTAGCCAGCGTTCTGGCAGGGGTCGTGCCGGGCTACCGCTCCTGCGAGCCGCAGGCAGCAGCTCTTTCGTCGTGAGGCTGCCCCGCACGTAGGCATCGATGCCCGCGTTGAGAAAGCCGCGCAGCAGCTCCTTGGGCAGGTTGGCCTTGCGTTCTTCCTTCGGCAGGAATGACCAGCAGGCGGGCGGCATCAGCTTTGCCAGCGCGGTCACGCGCTCGGCATCCTCCGGCGCGAGTACCGCTTCCCAGGCGGCTCGAATGGCCGGTGCTGCTCCCGGCTGGCGCAGCACGCGCGCGGTGGGCATGTAGCACTGCCGGGCGACCAGCTCGAACGACAGGCGCGCGACGCTCGTCCAGAAACGCAGAGCAGCGCCGTAAGCCGTATCACGCGGCGCGAAGTCGGGCAGAGCGAGCAGGGCATCCATCATCGCGCCGGGTCGCAGAGCCAGCGTCGGAACCTCCCACTTTTTGAACCCCGTCGCCTGCATCTCGACTTCTTCGTCCAGGATCAGTTCCGGTGAAGGCAGCGGCCCCTTCCTCGTCGATGGCAGCTCCAGCGCCAGCGTTCCCACTTCGGCTTCGCGCAGCAATAACCCGCCCACCAGCCCGCTCAGCGTCTCCCGCAACTCATCGTGTCCTACCGCGAAGGGATGACCGGACGGACGCTTCGCCTGCCTCCCCCGACGACTGCCCACCATCAAAGGCAGACTCGACGACTCCGCCCAGAGGTGTATTCTCCCCGCGTGATGATCCCACATGGCATGAACAACGATCACAGCCTGTTTCTCCGCTCGATGAATGAATTGATACGCCAATTCATCATACTCTATCTGATGCGCGTGTCAAGTAGGGGCAAACCCTTGTGGTATGATACTTCTGTTGGCGTTACCTCTATCGCGCGCTGTCAGGCAAAGGAGCAAGACCATATGGCCGCTACGAAGATCAGCTATACAACATGTCCCCTATGTGAAGCAACTTGCGGAGTAGAGATCGAGACGCGCGGCCAGGAGGTACTCTCCGTTCGCGGGGATGCCCAGGATGTGTTCAGCCACGGCTACCTGTGTCCGAAGGCCGCCAGCCTCAAAGAGATACACAGCGATCCCGACATTCTCCGCGAGCCGATGGTGCGGCGAGGCGATCGCTGGATGAATGTCTCCTGGGACGACGCTTTCGCCGAGATCGAACGCGGGCTGATGCCCCTCCTGAAGGAGCATGGCCGCAACGCGCTGGCCATCTACGCAGGCAACCCCACCGTGCATAGCATGGCGAACCTGCTTTACTACCCCGGCCTGCTGCAAATGGCGCGCACCCAGAATGTCTACAGCGCCTCGACGGTTGACCAGATGCCCAAACAGGTCTCAGCCGGGCTGTTGTTCGGCGCTGGCTTATCCATTCCCGTTCCCGACCTGGAACGCACCGGCTACCTGCTGCTGCTTGGCGCGAACCCGCTCGTCTCTAACGGTAGCCTGATGACCGCGCCCAACATGCGCGACCGCCTGCGGCAACTGCGCCAGCGCGGAGGAAAGATCGTCGTGATCGACCCCTATCGCACGCGCACGGCGCAGGAGGCCGACGAGCATCACTTCATACGCCCAGGCAGCGACGCCTATTTCCTCTTCGCGCTCGTATATACGCTGTTCGAGGAAGGACTGATCGCGCCGGGCAGGCTGGCCCATCACATCGCGGGACTTGAAGAGGTGCGCGCCCTGGCCGAACCGTTCCCACCCGAACGAGTCTCGGCAATCTGCGGCATCCCCGCCTCAGCCATTCGAACCATCGCCCTCGAGCTGGCAGCCGCGCCGCGCGCCGCCGTCTACGGGCGCATTGGCACCTGCACACAAGCATTCGGCACCATGACAAGCTGGCTGATCGACGTGGTCAACGCGCTGACCGGCAACCTCGACCGCGAGGGCGGCGCGATGTTCCCACGTGCCGCCGCCGGAGCGCGCAACGCCACCGGCACGCCCGGCAAGGGGCGCGGCGTGCGTTCCGGGCGCTGGAAGAGCCGCGTGCGCGGACTGCCCGAATTTTTCGGTGAACTGCCCGCCGCGTGCCTCGCGGAGGAGATCGAGACGCCCGGCGAAGGGCAGGTCAGGGCGTTGATTACCATCGCGGGCAACCCGGCTCTCAGCACGCCCAATAGCCTGCGTCTCTCCCAGGCACTCGACCAGCTCTCCTTCATGGTCAGCGTGGACATCTACCTGAACGAGACGACCCGCCACGCCAACGTGATCCTGCCGCCGCCACCGGTCCTGACTCATTCGCACTACGACCTGGCCTTCTACCAACTCTCCGTCCACAACATCGCGCACTATTCGCCGCCCGTGCTGGAACACGAGCCGGACGCGCTGGAGGAATGGGAAATCCTGCTGAAGTTGACCGGCATCCTGGCGGGTCAGGGGGCGAGCTGCGACGTGAGCGCGCTGGACGACCTCACCGCGACCATGCTTATCCAGCGCGAGGTAAAGACACCCGGCTCGCGTGTCGAGGGGCAGGAGACCGCCGCGATCCTCGACGCCCTCCAACCCCGGCGCGGACCGGAGCGCCTGCTGGATTTCATGCTGCGCAGCGGTCCCTATGGCGATGGTTTCGGACAGCACGACGGGTCATCAAATGGGCAGCATGAGCATCATGGCCTGAGTCTCTCTATGTTGGAGGCTCACCCGCATGGCATCGATCTCGGCCCGCTCGCGCCGCGCATTCCGGAGGTGCTGCGCACGCCGTCCGGCAAGATCGAGCTGGCTCCCCAGCCGCTCGTAGACGATGTGCAGCGACTGCGCGCCGCCCTTGAAGACGGTTCGCAGAACGGCAGCAACGGTCATATGCTGCTGATCGGCAGGCGCGACCTGCGTTCCAACAATTCCTGGATGCACAACCTGCACGCGCTGACGAAGGGCAAAGATCGCTGCACGCTGCACATGCACCCCGATGACGCAGCACGCTTGCATGTGAGCGAGGGGGCGCTGGCCTCGGTCGCCTCGCGTGTTGGCTCGATACACATTCCCGTCGAGATCACCGACGCCATCATGCCCGGCGTCGTCAGCATCCCGCATGGTTGGGGACACAACGCGCCCGGCGCGCAGTTGCGCGTCGCGGTAGAGCACGCAGGCGTCAACACTAACGTGCTGACCGATCAAGAGGAGGTCGATCCCCTGTCCGGCAACGCCGTCTTGAACGGCATTCCGGTGATGGTCGAGCGAGCATCATAGGGATCGACCGTATTGCAAAGCAGGCCGACAGTCAGGTAGACGAGTGGTTAGACCGCTGGCAAGAAGCTCTGCGAGCCGTAGTCGCCGCCGAGCACGTCTTTCGATGAAGCGCCCATCCAGCGGTCAAGCACAGTCGCGTAGACGGAGCGGAAATCGACGGTGTACTTCAGGTTGCCGTTGTCGTCGAGGCTGCTCAGGCTGGGCGGCTCGCCGAAGATGCCCTTGCTGATAGGATTGCCGAGCACGAACATCGGCGCTGCCGTCCCGTGATCGGTGCCCAGGCTGCCGTTCTCTTCGACGCGGCGGCCAAACTCCGACCAGGTCATGACCACCACGTTGTCGGCCTTGCTGTGTCCGGCCAGGTCGTTATAAAAGGCCGAGAGGCCGTTGGCAAGCGTCGCCATGAGGGCGTCGTGGGTGGTAGACTGGCCGGCGTGCGTGTCGAAGCCGCCGAGCGTGACGTAGCCCACGCGCAGCCCCAATCCCTGCACGATAGCCTCCGCCAGCACTTTGAGGCCAGCCGCGAACGGCCCGCTCGGATACGTCACGGCAGGATGATAGGTCGCGTCCGCCTGGCGCAGCTGCTTCGAGCCATCCTGGGCGTTCAGCGCGGTCGTATCCAGCAGCGCGGCGTAGGGTGCCGTGGAAGGATATGAATTGTAGAGCTTCATCAGCGCTTGCAGGCGCGCGTTGCCGCCATCTCTGTCGGCGGGATCAGGCGAGATGCCGTAGCTCTTGACGCTGGCGACGGTGGGAACCTGGGTTGTGATCGATTGCAGCGCCTGCGCGGTCTGTACGCCAACATCGAGCGACTTGAAGGGATGCCCCTGCTGATCGACCAGTCCGGCCACCAGCTTGCCCAGCCAGCCATCCGAGCCGTTGCCGCTCAGGTCGAGCGTCTGCCAGATGTCCATAGCCTGGAAGTGCGAAAGGCTCTGATTGGGATAGCCTACACCCTCGACGATCGCCATGTGGCCGCTATCCCATATCTTCTTCAAAGGAGCCAGGTTAGGATGCAATCCCAGCCGCGTATCAAGCGTGACGACCTTCGACTGCGCAATACCGAGGGTGGGTCGCATTTTCAGGTACAGGGGGTCGGTGTAGGGTACAACGGTATTCAGGCCGTCGTTGCCGCCCGCGAGTTGCACGACAATCAGCGTGTGGTCGGTAGCATTCTGCGCCAGGTGCGAGCCATCCAGCGACTGCGCCATGGCCGAGGCGATACCGCGACTGAAGATGGCCGGCATCACCATACCGGCGGACACGACCAGCATTCCATCTTTTATCATTGCTCTACGTGAGAGTTTCATCTTTTTTTCCTTTCCCGCATAGCTATCATATTAATTCAAATGATATTCAGGCGTAGCCATCATCAGGTAGAGCGTTCCGCGCACGCGATTGAGCGGATAATGCGTGCCGTTCGACAACGCGATCTGCTGCCCGCCCCGGCTGGTATCGCTGGTCGAGAAGTAGTTGATGAGTTGCGCCCGGTGGTCGGCGGCGAGATTGCCATCCGCCAGGAACGAGGCGAAGTAATCAACGAAATTCTCCGGCGAAGCGATCTTGTTCGCATTCACAATACCCTGCAAATCGATGGGTGGCGTTGTACTGTTCTGTACGTAACCACCGCGCACCAGCAGCAGATCGATGTAGTTCAGGCGTGTCATCCAGGTGCCACTGTTGAGCCAGAGGGCGCTGACTTTGTCGCCCGGCCAGCCCGCCACGTTGGGCGGATCAAGGATAGCCTGCCCCATCAAGGTTACGATAGCCGGCAGTCCCAGGCCATCGCCCTGCACGCCAAAGGCGCGATAGGCCCCCACGGTAAACTCGACCGGCGATTTGACGCGGTTGCGATAGGCTTTGGCCGAGGAGAACTGCGGTGAGAGCAGCAGTGTGCGCATGACCGCGCCCATGTTATGCCCACTTTGCACGTAGGTATCTACAAGTGGCTGCAAATCCTGCGTCGAGGGGTTCTCGTAGGCGAAGAAGGTGAACAGTTTGCGCGCGATGAACCAGGGCGTGGCGGGATGGTTCGCCAGGATATTGACGACATCCTTGTAGTCCAGGTTGCCCGTGTGACCCAGGTAGGTCTTTGTCAGGTTGTTATGATCGTTCGGAAGGTAGACCGAGGTCAGGCCGCGCACGTGCCAGCCCGTCAGCGCAGCCGCTCCCATGTAGACATCCTGCTGCGTGTAGTGGCCCAGGCCGAGCGTGAACAGCTCCATCAGCTCGCGGGCGTAGTTCTCATTGGGCTGCGTCTTTCTGCTCTTCGTCAGGTCAAGGTAGAAGAGCATGGCAGGGTCGCTGGTGATGCCAAGCAGGATATTGTCGAAGGTGTCGAAGGCATGGTTGCGCAGGAAGTTGTTCTGGATAATCATGCGCATGTAAGCTTGCGGGCCGCCGACTTTACGGAAGCTGCTGGTCAGCACGCCGTGCCAGAACAGCGTCATTTTCTCCAGAAGCGGGCGCTGCGTCCAGGCCATACGCAGCAGCCACCAGCGCTGCTGTTCCTGCGGCTTGTTCAGATCGATATTCAGGGAGTTGAGGCGGCTCTGCATGGCGCTGTCCGAAACCTGCTGGTAGTTCAGCAGTTGATCGACCGCGCCGGTGAAGCCCAGCGCGCGATAGGAGGCAAGCTCGGCGGGCGATGCGCCGAAACCGGCGCGGCGCAGCAGGTGACCGATCTGTGTCTCGCTGGCCATCGGGCCTTGTGGCTGTAAGAGCGTCGAGACCCCACCATTTTGCAGCCACTTATCGATGGCAAAGCCCCCGGCGACTGTCGCCGCGCCCACACCGCCGATCACAGCAAGCTTCGTCAGCGACTGCCCCATAAATTTCCGGCGCGCGGGAGACGCTACCTGCTGCGCGGTCGCCGGTGTTGCGGCAGGCACAGTCGGCTCGGCAAACCTGCCAGGAGTTGGGGGCGGCTGTATTTCTGGAAAACTCTGCTGCGTCGGCTGATTATATGCATCAAAGTCCATATCTATTCGCTCCACTTTTCAATACTCAACAGTATTCGTGACTTCTGTCAATTCCATTTCGTCTTAGTGCAATGTATCCTGATATTCGCGGTACTGTTCAGCATAGCCAGCAACGCAGCGCAAGTCTCGCAGGACTGCTGAACCAAACTTGCAGTTTCTGCTGCTATTGTAGCAGTGAAACCTCAAGAAACTCTCAAGAAGGGCTACGCAATTTCTCAAGTAGAACTGGTGTATTTCATCGCTCTACAGACGAGCCACGAAGCCGCCTGCTTTACCTATAGAATAGATGACCATATTTACCTATGGAAACGATGATCGAACAGAGCGCCGACGAGAACCTGGTAGCAGCGCCCAGAGGCAAAGCTTCTGATCGCCGACAACCACCCCTGCGCAGATTCACCCGACGAGGCCTGATGCCGTTTGGTTTCCTCGGTGGGATGATCGCAGCAATTCTGCTCATGGACGCGGTTCTGCCCTTGCGCGACTTCTGGTTTCATGAAGCGACCCTGACCCAGCTCGGCCTCTGGCCTATCTGGCCATCCTTGCTCGTCTTTCCCTCCTGGTCGCTCATTCCGCCCATTCCCTTCGTACACCTTTACGGGACGCCTTCAGTAGGGCAGAGCTGGGCTATCCTGCCCGCGCTTATGGGCATCTTCCTCATCATTTTCCTGATCTATCTTGTCGCCTTGCAACGACTCCCTAAGCGCATTTCCTGGCGTTTCCTCTATCGCTCAACTATCGTCATCGGCATCGTTTATATGCTGATTCCCGTCGTTACCTCGCCCGACCTGTATTCCTACATCGCCTACGCGCGCATGGGCGTCTTATATAACTTCAACCCGCTGACTACGCTTCCCACAGCTATACGCGCCGACCCGGTCTATTCCTACGTGATGTGGGTCGATCAGCCATCTGCTTATGGTCCAACCTGGGCCATTATCACCAGCCTTTTCCAATGGCTTTTTGTGCATCTTGGCAACTCATACATTATGCCAATGGTACTTTCCCTGCGCCTGCTCGGATTAGGCTCGCACCTCATCTCGACACGCCTTGTCTGGTCGATCACGGGACAGTTGCAGCAATTGCGCGGGTATAGCCAGGCGTTTCCCTCGCGGAAACGCCTGCGCGCCACGCTGGCATTCGCCTGGAACCCCTTGCTGCTCTTCGAAGCCTGTGTCAACGCGCACAACGACGCCGTGATGCTGGTCTTCCTCCTGCTGGTCGTCTGGATACTTGCCCAGAGCAGGCTTGTTTCGAGGGCTGCTCTTGCGAAGGGCGACAATCGGGCGCACCCCCTCCTCCCGAAGGGCGACCGCGAGGGTGGGGTTGGCATCATCCTGGCCGCTTATCACTCGCTGGTCGCGCGTCCCATGCAGCACATGATCGCGCGCGTCCCGCAAGACCTGCGCACGCCGGTTGCTACAGCGGCTCTGCTGGGTATCGCCACCTGCTTGAAGATCAATCTCGTGTTGCTTTTCCCCGGCCTGCTCTTCTACCTGTGGCTCCAGGCACCCGCGGGAAAACACCTGCGGCACGGCATCGCTGCAAGCGCGAGCTATATGGGTGTGATCGTGCTCCTCTACGCCCCCTTCTGGCAGGGCGGAGCCATCTTCGATGTCTTTCGCGTCAATCCCGCTACCTATCGTACCGCTAATACCGTGACCGACTTCCTGGCGCACTTCTATAACAGCGTTGTCAGTTTGTTCGGCTTTCCTGCCGGTACGCCGATCGGCTCGCCCGCCGAGCGTTTTCTGCACACCGTCAGCATGGGCATCTTTGCCATGATCTACCTCTATATGCTCTGGCGCATGGTTCGCAACCCACAGCGCATGCGCACGCTGCACGGGCTTATCACCTGGATGGCCGTCGCCTGGCTGCTCTACTGTGCCATCGGCTCACCCTGGTACTGGCCCTGGTACCTCGTCACGTTCTTCGGCCTGTATGCGCTGCTGGAAGGCGTAAACGGGGATGAAGAGCGCTCTTCCTTCAGGGAAAAGCCGCTCTTCCCCTGGTCGCTCTGGGCGATCCGCACATCCTGGACAGCGCGACTGCTGGCCTTCAGCATGTTGAGCCTCTACTGCTTCATGACTTGGGGGCCGGTGCATAGCTTTATCCCCGGCCTGCCCGATTTCCAATGGTCCTACCTCGGTGGAGCATGGGCGTGGTTTATGCCATTGGCAGGAGCGTGGTTGCTAGCAAGGCACCGGCGTTCCTTAACCCGCCAATAGCGCAAAGGTACCATTTTCCTCGAATCCCTTCTTGTCGAGCATATCAGTGATGCTATATTCATCAATGGATATCTTCCTCTATTAAGATGTGTCAAGCATCTTCAACGTGTGCAGGGGTGTACACGTAAACGCGGGACGACCATATATACGCGAGAGGTCGTCCGTACCTGAGCGTAAGGAGTTTTAGGAATGGCAAAACAGCCAGGGAACTTCGGCAAGCTTCGATCTCTGGGGAGCATAAAAGGTCTCGCCACACTTGGTATTCTCGTCGTCCTGCTCGGCGTCACCATCTGGGGTGTCGCCAGCGGCACATTTCGCGGGGCCATTGCCGGCAACCCGACGCAGACTACTAATGGCGCACTCCAGCTTTCTCCTGCTGTCTCGCCTCTTTTATTTGGCACAAACCTGGGACTGTTCAACACTAACGACCAGGTCCTGACATCAGCAACGACGCGCGGCATCTTGCAACAGATGCATGTGCGCATCATTCGTATGCCTGTGCGCAGTGGATTGTCCGAGGCAACCGAGGTGCAGGCGGCGCAGGTCATCAAATCGATGGGAGCGGTGCCGCTCGTCGTGCTGCACGGCGCGGTCGACGCCAGCGTGCTGGCCGACGACTCGCGCGTCGTCTCCGACATGAACACCGTCTTCGGCAACAGCCTGGTCTACTACGAATATGGCAACGAAGAAGACCTGCTGGGCGTTGATGCGAACGGCTACACGGCCTCGTGGAACGCGGTCGTGCCGGCACTGAAGAAGCTGGCGCGCAATGGGCAGTTCGTCGGCCCGGTTAACTTCCAGTATGACCGCGCCTATCTGACCACCTTCCTGCAACGCGCCAACCCGCGCCCGGACGAGATCAGTTGGCACGAATATACCTGCGATGACTCGTGGGCCAACAGCATCTGCATCTCGCACATTGCTCACTGGACGAATCACATCAGCGACGCGCGCGCGGCCATGACTGCCGCCATCGGCACGGCGCTGCCCATCATGATAACGGAATGGAATTACGCGCCAAACGCCGTTCCCAACGACGGCAAGAACAACAACAGCGCGTTCATGTCAACCTGGACGGCCTCGGCGCTGCAAACGCTGGCAGCCAATGGCATTTTCGCCTCCATGCAGTATTCCGTTACCAACACCGCTATCCCGATGGTAGACTCAAGCAACAGCGCGACGATGCAGGGGGCGATCTTCCAGAGCCAGTACCAGACGATGATTACCGGCGGCCAGCGGCCAGCGCCCGTGCCGACTACGCCACCCATCCAGCCGCAGCCGCCCGTGTCGATCACGCCCGGTAAAGGCACGCCACAACCCGTACAGCCTGTGCAGCCCATACAACCCACGCAGCCACAACCTCCCATCGTGACGAACCTGTATAGCTCGTTCACCTTCGAGGACGGCAGCACGGATGGCTGGGGAGGACACGGCGAGGTATCACAGGTGCAGAATAGCGCGACGATGGGGCTGAACAGCAAACACTCGCTCGCCGTCACGCTCACCGATATGAGCAGCGGCGACTTCCCCTACACCTCCGTCGGCGGCTCGAACCTGGGGACCTATCCCAAACCCGGGCAAACGGTCACAATCTACCTCTACCTGCCAGCAGGCGCGCCCGACGTAATGGCGAAAATATTTGTCATGGACGGCCAGTACCACTGGTTCGACCCCGGCGCTATGACCGACTTGCAGCCGGGAACGTGGAACAAACTGACCTTCACGCTGCCATCGAACGTCAGCTCCGGCCAGTTGCGCCAGCTCGGCGTGCAGTTCAACACAAGCAGCGCAACGCTGGTGAGCGGGACTGTGTATGTGGATGATGTGGGGTGGCATTAGTTGGGAGTAAGCGATTAAAGTCTTCTCAATGCTGGGTGTTCAAGCATTGATGAGTCAATCTTGAACACCCAGCATTGAGAAGGCTTCTCACCTGTAGCGTACATCCTGAAAAACTTCGGGTTACCAGTGGCTGAGTGGTGTTAGCTGTATCTGCTTCGCAAGCCCGTAGGCGGTCGGGAAATCACTGTCGCTCTCGACAAAGACACGACCGATAACGAGCACCGACTTGTTCGGCGAAGCAATCTGTGTCATTCCCTGCGACACGCTTCCTTTCCAGCCCGGCCCGCTCATGAGGTAATCGCCAGCCTCGCTTCCCGTGGTGCGTGTGCCGACGTAGGCAAAATTAGTGCCGTCCGACGGATCAGTGAACTGCACGCTGTAGTAACGGCCCGCCATGTCCGGCACGTGCAAAACCTGCGGCCCTTTGGAGAGGTCGAGCAAGCCGCCGACGTAGAGCACGTCGTTGGTCCCTGTTGCTAATAAGCTGGAGTTTGACGCCGAGGGCGAAGAGAGAGTGGGCACCGCGTACAGCGTATTGACTGGGATGGGGCCGCCACCGAGCCCATGCTGAACTACCGCTCTTTTGAAGGCACTGTACGTGATAGGCGGCCAAAAATACAGGAAAACGCACGTGCCGAGTCCCCAGACGATGACTGCCACGACGACGAACGTAATGAGCTGGCTCCCCCCCTGAGAGAAATACCTGTAGACGACCCAGGCAAGGACGGCCAGGATGGCGAACGTAATGGGATATTTGTATTTCAGAATCAACCTGTTCATCTCATGGCACTTTCATGACTGGCGGCACGTGGTACTCGCCGTCCAGGACCGCACGGCCGGGCAGATACGCGCGCAGCATCAGCTTGAAGTAGCCTGCCGGTGCCGGCAGCCAGTTGGACTCGTGCCCGGCTGGAGCCGTGCGCTGCAGATAAATGTCGATTGAGCCATCGGCGTTCGGCACGAGGCCGGAGCGAGAGCCGACGCTGGAGCGATCGATGGGGTTGCTCACCATGTACCCGACCACATCGGTCATGGTCAGCGACCAGAAGGCATCGTTGGGCGGGAGTTGTCCTGCAGGAAAATGCAGGACGTAAGCGCGCTGGCCAAAGAGCCGCCGCCCCGCACTGTCGACGGTCGTCGTCCAGTAGGCAGCCTCTTGCACCACATTGACGGCGGGCAGGTTTCTGGCGCAGGCGGCCCGCAGGAGGATGCCATTGCCGGGCTGGCCGCATTTGAAGGTGGTGCTCCACCCGTTGACGGTCTTGGTCATGGCTTTCACCACCGCGTTCATAATGATCTGTGCCGTGAGAAACGCCAGCACGCCGCCGAGGATGATTCCTTGTATGATGTGTGAGCCGGCGAGCCAGGTGAGAATATTTGTCATACCTTGAGCATACCACTACGAGCTGTGAACATCAAGGAAAAGTGAGCTACCACCTTGCCAATCGAACACTCAGGACGGTGGGTCCTGTTTCTGTAAACTCTGGCGAAAGCGAAAACTCTTGCCCTCCATCATGAGACTGGCAGTTTGAACCATGCCTCAACTATCGCCACCATCACCCCGTAAACCCGACGACATCAGTTCCTCCCCAGGCGATGTTGTGGTAGTTGAAGTACATGGGGCGTTCGGCGACAATCGTCCCCGTTGAAGTCCACACCGCCATCGAGACCTCGTAGCCCGCGGCGGGGTTAGATTGCGCTATGGGGATCACCAGGCTGTTGATATTGACCGTCACGCGCGTCTGCGGGCCGATGGTTACGACCTGCTGCGAGACGATGCTGTGCGCCAGGTAGAGCGTGACGGCCACGTCTTCGCTCGTCGTGCCGGGATTCTGGAGTGTCAGGAACTCGTTGAAGCCGGTAGCGGTATAGCCCTCGGCGAAGCTGTAGACGGTCTTGGCCGGGCCGGGCGCGCCGAGTACGTCGGTGCCGCCGGGGATGCTGCCGTTGAAGCGGAAATACTCCTGGCGCTGCGCCACAATCGGCGCGTCCGAGGTAATCTCCGCCGAAAGCTCGCTCGTGCTCTGCGCGAAACTGGCAGAGGCCGCGTTCACATCGAAGACGTACTGCGAGAGCGGCGGCACGGCTACCGTCGTGGGGTTGACCGCTCCATTGCTATATTCCAGCTTGACGGTCACGTTGGCCGTCGTGGTGGTACTGAAGTTCGCCAGCACGAAATATTCGTGGAAATTCGCTCCGGTATAACCTTCCGCGAAGAGCCAGTCGGTATTGGTGGCCTGCGCTCCGACGAGCGTGGCAGCGCCCGTGACGGGACCGCTGATGTTGGAGCGCGAGGTCGTGAAGTACATCGGGCGCTCCACCACCACCGGCTGATCCGACTGCACGGCGACGGCTGCCTGCCGGTTGATGCCGATAGCCTGCGGCCAGGTCGTGCCGCGCTGCCCGGCAGGTACGATCACGGTGGTCGCGCCAAGCTGCGCTCCATTGGCGTAATAGGTGACGGTCACGTGCGCCGTCTTGCCTCCTGGCGGATTCAGAATGGTGATGAAGCTGGAATAGTTGCGCTGGGCTTCTACATCTGCGAAGTAGTAGCTCTGCGACAGCTTCGTCTCGCCCATAGCATCCGTACCGCTATTGATGCCGCGCCACGAGAAGTACATGGGACGTTCCGCCACGATGCCGACGTGATTGACGGAGGTCACGATCATCGAGATCGACTGGCCGTTGGCGTTGCTCTGCAAGATATGCAGGTCAGCGTTGGCGTTGACGGTGAAGCGGCTCTGCGGTGAGACATCATGCGTGATGGCCGGGCCGGTCTTGCCCTCGAAGAGGTACTGCACCTGCACCTGGGCAGTCTGCACCGGATCGGGATTTTCCAGCGTGAGATATTCCTGGAAGCCGCCGCCGACGCGCCCTTCGGCGAAGTACCAGACCGTGCTGGCAGGCACATTGGTACGCGCGACGACCTGGCCGAGCAGGTTCAGGTTTTGCGCCAGGTTGTAGGCGTCGAACGAGCCGAGTCCGGTCGCCAGGTCATAGTCGCTGGCGGTGGGATAGGTATTGCCCGTCCCGACATAGTCGTTGTTGTTGAGGCCGCCCTGTACCGGCACGACATCATGGAAGGCCAGTGAGTAGGATGTGCCTGCCGTGCCATGCCCAATATCGTAGAGGCTGGGATCGAGGAAACCAACCATCGTGCCGTTGACGCGCAGCGCATATTCATTTGCTAAAGCGACCATGGCGGCCCACACCGGCGCGGCAGCCGACGTGCCTCCGAAGACCGTCCAGCCGTGATTGGAGCAGCCTCCGACCGTGCAATACACATCATAGCCTGTCTGCGGGTCGGCGTTGATCGACACATCAGGCACTTCGCGGTAGCCGGTCGAGTAGGCGTTGGCGACACCGGGAGCCTGCTGCCACGCGGGCATCTGCCACACCTGGCTCACGCCGCCGCCGCTCGCGCCGTCGTTGATGGCGCGATCGTTCCAGACCTGCTCGGATTGATACGTGTTGTCGAAGTTGAGGCGCAGCGTCGTTCCACCCACGCCGGTCACATAGGGCTGCGAGGCGGGATCATCGACGGCAGGCTGGGGATTCGCGCCCGTCTGCGCGTTATAGCAGCCGTTCGCGCCCAGGTCGCCGCTGGCCGCCAGGATGGTCTGTCCCTGCGCGGCTGCTTCCTGGAAGAAAATGTTCTCCTGCTGAATCTCGCTGCTCATGCCCGTTCCTTGCTCGCAGAAGACCCAGCTCGTGCTGACCACCGGCACGCTATCGCTGACGATGCGCGCCCAGGCATCATTGTAGGACGACAGGGCATTGGCGGCCTCGTAGACGCGCAGCGAGGAGAGATGCGGCGCGAGGCCCAGCACCATCTCCATATCCAGCTCGACCTCCGAGGCATCCACGCCCGGCACGCCCTTGAAGCCATCGATAGGAATGCTCTTGATAACAGTCGAAGCGCCTCCGAAGCAGGATGTGTAAGCGGCAATGTCGCTGGCCGAATAGCCGTCAAGTTCGAGCAGTCCAACAGTCTGCCCCTCGCCGGAGACTCCGGCATTGTAAAGCTTTGTGAAGTCGTAGGCCGAGGCGATTTGCGCCGGCGTATAGGATGTCTGCGCGGTTGCCGAACCGGGCTGCGGGCAGCTTACCCGCGCCGCGTTCTGGCTGCTCAGGGTAACATGTACGCTTGAAGCAAGCGGGTGGCGTTGGTACTGGATGGCGTTATCCAGGCCGCTTACGGAAGCGACCAGCGAGGAAATATCTGACAGGCAGCGAGGGAGCGTTGGCATTGGCGAAAAATGCCTGCCCACTGGCCGAGCGATAGTTGTTGATCTGCACGCCAAACGCCTGCTCAGCCTGCGCCACCGTGCCGCTCGCGTCGATCAACAGGCGGTTGGGATACGTCGCGGTGATGGTGAAACCCTGCGAGCGCAGGTAGTCGATGACGGCGTTCTCGCTCTGCTGCGCAGGCCCGAACATGGCGGCGAACGAAGCGGGTGTGAGATAACGTCGATAGAGCGGCGATGACGGGGAGGCTATCTGCTGGAGGTAACTCGCCAGTTCGGACGAGTTGCGCAGGTTCAGGCCAATCGCCAGGGAAAGCTGCTGCTGGGCAGGCACAGCGGACACCACCTGGCTCTTGCTGGTGTAGGCCGAGACCGAGTTCGCCAGGGCGACGCGCGGCGTCGCGGCGGTTGCATGCGTAAAAGGCGAGAGATAGAGCGCGAGCAGCGCCACGATCAGCACGACACTGAGCAGCGGTACAAGAATGACCGGGTAAACTGTACGAATCTTCACTATACGAACTTTCATACGACGCCTCTCTCAACACGT
Organism: uncultured Chloroflexia bacterium; assembly: GCA_963731975.1. GTDB lineage: Bacteria > Chloroflexota > Ktedonobacteria > Ktedonobacterales > Ktedonobacteraceae > CAVSXS01. Next base: position 3,038,053 of record CAVSXS010000001.1, read on the forward strand.
CAGCGAATACCAAAACCCTCCCCAATTTCCCTAAAATGTCCTAACCAAACTGAACGCGAGCCTGAGCAATTTCGGGGGATGTAGGGGAAATCGGTACTTTTGGGCTCGCTCTTCGTAGGGGCAACCCTCGCGGTCGCCCGCCCACGCCTGGCGAACCGCCCAAGGTCGCCATAAATCACTATTCGCGGCGGGCGCGCGGGCGGCGGGCGACCACGAGGGTCGCCCCTACAACGTTGACGAGCTACGGGTTATAATGCAGGAGGCTATTCACCGAGGAAGGCTAACGAAAGGACGGCATGCATGTCCCAACAACCACAGGAAACGCGCGCGGAAGAAATTGCGCGCGTGCGAGGCTATCTCGCCAGCCAGTCGGTGCGGCGCACGCCCGCGCAGCTTGTAGAGACCTTGCAGGACGCGCACCGGCAATTTCTGGCAGCGCTCGCGACCATTCCCGATGCGCAGATACGAACAACCCCGCGTGAGGGAGAATGGTCTGCCATCGATGTGCTGCTGCATATGCGCACAATCGCCGCCATCGATGCATCGACCATTCCAGCTGTCATCGAGCGCGGAGAGCAGCCACCAGATATCGAGGACGTGATTGTTTCCGCGCCACGCGATGTCACCTGGGAGAGCTTGCTGGGAGAACTAGAACAGTCTCGCGCGCAGCTTTACGCCGCCGTACTCGCAGCCGAGGCCGATCCAGCCGATCCACAGGTAGAGGAAGCGCGCCTGGACATTACCTGGAGCCATCCCGAATTCGGCGCGATGCACTGGCGCGAATGGACGCTCTTTGCCCGCGTCCACACGCTCGACCATGCACGCCAGATGCAGGCCATAGGCGAGGCGATACAACCATGATGAAACTCGCCATCAACCTCGGCCCTCCCGACGACAATTGGCAAGAACACATCACCTTTGCTATCGAGGCCGAGCGCCTGGGCATCGATATCGCCTGGTCCCCCGAATTATGGGGCTACGATGCCGTCACGCCACTGGCCTATCTCGCGGCGAAGACCAGCCGCCTGCGCCTGGGAACAGCCATCATGCAGATCGGGGCGCGCACCCCGGCTATGGTTGCTATGACTGCTATGACGATGGCCGCGCTCACCAACGACCGCTTCGTGCTGGGACTGGGCGTGAGCGGGCCGCAGGTGATGGAGGGATGGCACGGCGTCCCCTTCGCGCGCCCCTTGCAGCGCACGCGCGAAACCATCGAGATCGTGCGTCTCATCGCGCGCGGCGAGCGCCTGTCATACAACGGCGAAATCTACCACCTGCCACTGCCCGGCGGTGAGGGCAAAGCGCTGACCTCCATCGCGCAGCCTCGTCCCAACCTGCCCATCTATCTTGCGACACTGGGGCCAAAAAACCTGGAACTGACAGGCGAGTTGGCCGATGGTTGGCTCGGCACTTCGTTCATTCCAGAACACGCCCGCATGTTCTTCGACCACATCGAGGCGGGCGCGCAACGTGCGGGTCGCTCGCTGTCCGACATCGACTTGCAAGCCAATGCGGGCGTGGTGGACTTCTCCGATGATCTCGATGATCTCATTGCTCGCCGCAAGCCCGGCCTGGCCTTCACGCTGGGCGCGATGGGGTCGCGCCAGCACAACTTCTATAATGATGTGTACCAGCGCGCCGGGTACGCCGAGATGGCCTTGCATGTGCAGGACCTGTGGCTGAATCGCCAGCGCGAGGCCGCAACAGCCCTCATCCCTGACGAGCTTGTCCTCAAAACCAACCTGATCGGCACAAAAGATATGGTGCGCGAACGCCTACGCGTCCACCGCGCCGCGGGTGTAACCACCCTGCAAGTCGTCTCTGACGGGGGCACGCTGGAACGACGATTGGAGGTGCTGGGGCAGTTGGTGGAGTTGGTGAACGAATTGAACGAATCCGCACCACGTCCATGACACTCACGTAGGGACAGGGGGAAGAGTGGACGTGCGGCGGGGGCCTCGCGCCTGTCCTCCTCGCTATCGCGTAACCTCAACTATCGCGACACCCCAACCAGGACAGGCGCAAGGCTACAACATCTACCAGCTACAGATTATAAGGCGCGTCCTGGGGTGGGCATCGGAGAAATACTACCCCGAAGCCTGTGGTAGACCTGCGAGACGATGCGACTGTGTTAAGTGTCAATGCAGTATACTTCGCTGGTCGCTTCGGCAGGCATGGCTGACCACAGAGCGGAGTGGGTGGAGATTTCGCAGATGCAGGGGAGGGATTGAAAAAAAGTTCTGAATAGAGTTAAACTTCAGAGAAGTTCAGAAAATACTATTCAACTACTTCATATACTTGAATGCCCATATACAACTGAATACGGCCATAAAAGCTAAACTTAATGCAATTCCGTAACCGAGTAGCATATTCAAGTTGAATGCAAACCCCAGAAGGTTCATACTAACTAAGGAGCCAATAGAGATGATCGCATTGAGAGTAATAAACACTGCAAAAAAACGACATGCGACTTTTAGTGGTCCTAGTATTGTCGGGCGCTGAGGATTGGCAGCGGTAACAAGAGTGTAATATAAGGCAAAAACTGAGTATAAAAAACCAAACACTCCAAAAAGTATGGCTTCTAGCACTAAAGAAGTTTGGTAACTACTCAGGTCGCCAAGCGACCGGTAAAGGTTGACCATGGAAGACAGCGGTAAGAGCAGCCAGCATGGAGTGCCCTTGCTTCTGCATGGTGGAAAGATAACTGCGGATGCGGCAAAACGCGGTGGCTCCGCTGGCGCTGCGAAACGTGCCAGAGATCTTTTGCTGCACTTTGGCCCAGCGCAGGTCCCGCTCGGCCAGGTTGTTGGTAAAAGGAATGCGCAGGTCGTCGAGCAAGGCCAGCACTTGTTCGGCACGCGCCATGAGCGCATCCAGCAGATTCCTGGCGGGGCTTTGCTTGGGTCTGCCTTTGCGTTTGCCAGCAGAAGTGACCGGTGGAGGTGGTTGAGCCGCATAGCCAGCTGCCAGAATCTCGAAATAGCGTGCGACCCAGTCGTCGCGCTCAAGAGGGGGAACGGCGTGCAGGTGGCGCAGACGCCAGTGCTGGCACGCCTCATGCAGCGCGAGCAAGAAGTCGTGCATGTCGCTGGCCCACGACTGATGCACCTGCTCGGCCACTGCCGCACAATCGCGCAGCAGGTGGGCTCCACAGATGCTGTGCGCACAGTCATAGGCATCATAGCTGGCAAAGCGGTCATGCATCCCGCGCCCGCTAAAGCGCGGCCAGATGCCGATCTCGTCCATGGCCTGTCGGCCTCGCGACCCATGCCAGGCCAGATGCGTGAGGAAGCGGGTACTGTTCACATGCAGCCACTGCAGCATCCCATACACGCGGATACCTGTCTCATCTCCCTGCTGCAAGGAGCCAGCCGCGATCAGATCAGCAATGCGCTCAACCGTCGGGGCCAGTCGCTCGGCGGCCAGTTCACTCCACTGAAGCAAGGTGGCTTCCGAGACCTGACACCCACACATCGCGCTGAGCGTCTCGCAGGTGCGCGCCGTGGGCAGCAATTGTCCCTGGTGCAGATACACCGCCAACGCTTGCAGGTTGGGTCCATATTGCACAGGGGCGCTGACCGTAGTGGGAAACCTGCCACGGCTGATGGTGTGGCACTGGGGACAACAGATGGCTTCCAGCCGATGCTCGCAGGACCGCAGGCGGATTTCCGGCACGTCCAGCACTTGACGGCGTTCGACGATGCTGCCTGGGGCAGCACTAAGACCCTCCCCGCACTGGCGGCAGACCTGGGGACGATGAGACACCACTTCATCAGGCTGCTCCGCCTGCACGAGCGTTTGTCCAGCGTGTCCCGCTTGGCCACCTGGACGCTTGCCGCTCGGACGACGCGAACTGCGCGGCAGTCGCCCCAGTCCATCGGACGAGGGCGGCTTACTGCTCGTGCGACTGTCTTTGCCCAAGCGGTCTTCCAGTTCCTTGATGCGGGCTTGCGCCAACGCCAGTTGCTCTTTCATGGAGAGCAGCTCCCCTACCAACGCTTTGAGGGTGCGATTTTCTTCCCGCAGGGCTTGCAGTTCTTCGTCTTGCGTCATAGGGGTACTTTACTTGATTTCCTCTCCTTTGGCAAGTCGTTAGGAGACCTGAGTAGTTACTATAAATAACCATTAGCGCAGGGTACATAAGTGTACCCTGTTTTTCATGCTATCTTTTCTCTCGTAATAACCTTAACGTGTCGCAAAATTGATGATCTCCGGCGTGAAGAACGGAAAGAAGCAGGATAGTATAGTATTTGCAATGATAGATAACTCAGATCGGATAATAGAACATAACCCAGCCTCCGAAAATATAACCTAATCACAACCAAGTCTTAACAGATATACTCTTTTCTAATACTGCTATCTCATAGATAATGGACCAATTGATTTTTATTGCATTAATGCATAAAAGAGCTTTCAGAGGCTAATCTTATCTACCTGGTTCTGTTGGTTTTAGCTCATACACCATTAAGTAGAAGCGAGGTTTCATGCAACTCCTATCACAAACAACCCACAGGCAATCGTATATTAATAAACTCACAGAAGATATTCGCAAAAATGTTAGCACTGAAAGCCCACCTTTTCATACAGCAGCAACTCGCGTGCTGCTTCAATGGCTCAAGTATGATTTAGATGATGTGACCTTCATTGATGGAAGTGATCGAGGTATTGATGCCTGGTTAGTTACAGATTCGGCTATTGATATTTTTCAGTTTAAAACTCATGACTTGAGCAAAGAGGGGTTTCTCAATATTGGCTCCTTTGATGGACAAGGAGTACATGATCTTGAACGCGCTAAAACCTTTTTACTCCAAGAGAAAGCAATAAACGTTCAGAATAAGAAGCTAAAGAATCTTCTCCAACAAAGGGACTCAGCACTTCGTACTCGCCAGTATGAAGATGGCTCTATTGAATTAGCAATAAACTTGCATCTCATAATCTTAGGGGATAAACTCACATCACCAGCCTCTGCGGAATTTCAAGCTTTTCAGTCATCAAATACTAAGCCCGTTGTGGTCGATGGTGTCACAGTTCAATTTCATGCTGCGCTTCATACTATCGATCAAATCATTGATGAAAAGTGGCGGGAAGAGAATTGGGATTGGTTTGATAACCAGAAGCGAAGATATGATCGTATCAGCCTTCATCCTGGGAATGAAGGCTTTATCAACGATAATGCCAACGCGATCTTCTACTGTTCGGCTATCGATTTGGTAAATGCCTATGACTCTCTTGGCTATCAACTCTTTGAGCCAAATGTACGGGCAAATATCAAAAATTCACGAGTGAATCATGCTATTCGGGAGTCAGTCTCATTACGCCGTTCTCGCAAAGAGTTTCGGTTTTTAAATAACGGCGTCACCATTACCTGTGATTTCTTTGCAAAACCGTCTTCGCAAAAATCAGAATTTATTGTTCACCATCCAGGAATTGTTAATGGGTTGCAAACGGTTGTCGCCTTACATACAGCGTATCAGCAGCTAGATGATCGAGAAAAAGAAGATTTCGTGAAGAACTGCTCAGTCCTTGTACGTTTGCTGGTAAAAAGTGCTGTAGAAGACATAACACGGGTGGTGAAAGCCACGAACAATCAAAATCCTATGAAACCCCGCAACCTCGTCTCGAATAATTTAGAACAGCTTATCTATACACGAATATTCGCCAGCGAGCTAGAATGGTTCTATGAAGCAAAGGAGGGCGCTTGGGACGCTTTTGTCAGCGACCCTAAACGATGGAGGCCAGATTTAAACAAACGTCCAAGAGATTTTCGGTTCACCAACAGCCGTAGAGACCGGCGTATTGAAAATGAAGAGCTTGCACAATCTTGGTTAGCCTTCATCGGACTAGCGTCTGAAGCTGTTAATGAAAAAAAGGAAATATTTGGTCGTTTCTATCCTTTAATTTTTCAGCAGCAGACTCGGCGACACGCCGTAGATTATGACTTTAACATTAAACGCGCACGTGAGGAGGCAATTAATCAATCTCCCCAAGCACATCTGATGCTTGTCGCCTACTTGACCCAAAAGTTTGCATCAGAGATGGCTTTATCAGCTTCGGAAAACCGACAAGAAGCTCGTGAGCGACTCGGTATTGAAATAAATAACATGACAAGTAGAGCAGAGCTTGATGCACGACTGAGCAAAGACACGAAATTTCTACTCAATCAGGCTTTGAGTGGGATGTCACTCCTGTTTACCGAGTTTGTTGGATTCATTCTTTATCGCGCTTTGGGTGACAATTTCCAGCAATATGGACCACAAATTCTCAAGAATGAGAGTTTTGCTATTCTGGCGACACAATATGCAATCGATGAGGTAAAAGAGAAAATTGGCTCAGGAATATTTGCCGAACGTGACCTTTTAGTGGTCTTATGGCTTGCCTTCGTTGACACGATTGAAGATATGATAACTGGCGGATGGGGACTTCTTTATAGTGCTGCACCTATAAAAGTGCGATTTATCTTTAACCAAAAAGATACGCGAGAACGCCTCTACCGTGATATTCAGAGTACCAACGATTTCATGAAAAAGAGAAGTTTGAAGAAAACCTGGGCTGTCGGTGTAGCTGAAGATCAGGGCCTATTTGAGTTTGTTAGAAGCTGTGTTAGAGAGTAGCTCAAACAGAAGCTGATTATCAACCTGGTTTTTATGAGTGAATACTTGAATCCACACATAAGCTATCCCTAAAGAATTAGTACTTGAGAATGATGGACGCCGGAAGCCTAGCGGCTATCCATAACAATGACATCTTGCCGATTATCTAACCAGATCAATCAAACTGCAAATACCTACTGCAACTTTAGCCCTGTTTGTTTAATATTACCCATAACTTACGTATGTTGTAACGCCTGTCTTTTAGCAAGGAGTAAGGCTGTTTGGATTTCATAGTTCGTTTTCTCGCCTGTCGCCGTAGTAAAATGTAGGTAAGCTACTAAAAGAAGCTGATTGGAACGGTCATGAGAAGACTGAGGATAACTATTATCTTTTTATTATCATACACAGCAATTACTCCTACTACCACGGCAAGAAGTGAGAGAGAAAAGACAAACCAAGCCACAATACGCGATTGTTGAACACCTTAATCCAATGCCTTGCGAACACATAGACAACAGCCCAAAGTCAGTACAGTGCCGACAAGCGCCAAAATGGATATGGTGTCCACGTCAAAAAGTTGAGGGAAAAGATATACAACCCCAAGAATATAATCCGGGTATCATTAGGAGTAACCACATATTGATGTAGAGATAATCCTTCTCTTCGCGTTTCTTTACAGAAACTTGAGTTTTGCTAGATTGCTGCACGCATTTCTCCTTCTTTCATGCACGTGACCCCGTTTTCTACTCAGCAGTTATTGACGTTCGGGCTTCTTTGACTTGAGATGAGAAGTAGAGAAACCTGGGGTCAGGAGTGGTGATAAATGGATGTCCGTTCAAACCGAAATATTTAATGATCGCGTCTATGTCCATAAGGCCATTGTTGAAATAGTATGGACATAAACTCATCAATTTGTTCAAGCGCCAGCAAAAGTTGACTGCATTTTTACTCATCCCTTGCAAGGTTGTAAGAACTTTTACCAGCAAAGAAGGGGAGTGTGTGATAATTTTACTCGTCGTTAGTTCGCCATAAATTCGTAAGCGAAATGCCCGGATTTAGGCCAAATAACCGCGTTTTAATCGGCTATGGGATAGATGGATATGTCAGAAGCTGCATATAGGACCGTTTTAGGCTCAGGGTTTATGTCGCAGAATAAAAAAAAAGGCGACACAGACCTACCCTTCCAAGAACAAATTCATCATTTCTTCGGGGCTATTTTGTAGACGATGAATTTCAGCCATAACTTCATCTATTTCAGCAGGTGGTTCAAAAACCAGATCGATAGAGATTACTCCGGTAGGATTAGATTGCTGCTTAAACGGTTCAGTTAGCTTGTCATGAATACTATTTATCTCGGTAAGAAATTGTGTTGTCCATCCTTCCATCATTTGCTTGAGCTTTTGAGCCGGTCTAGGAACAAGGGCGTATCGTATTTCAGTCTCCCACTCTACTAATTCCTTACAAACAGAAATCAGCTTGTCTACAGCACTTTTGATCTCTAAAGGATCACCTGCCACTCCTGGTAACCCCCATGATCTCGGTATTTCCTCATTGAGAACTTTGTTCGCGATGCCTACTAGATGAGCAATTCGCTGCATTTCGCACCTGTCCAATAAATTCCATGCCCTTAATACGAATAGTTTTCCTATAAACTAAACCTTGTTGTAGTTCAGTGACTTGACGGTTGATTGGGGCTAATTTGGCTCTCAATAATTCTGCGGTAAGACAATATTCCCAAGCATAAGGACGCTCAAAAATGAGTTGCTGCGCATATTCTGTCTCTTGCTGAAAAGCCTTCCTAATGTCTTTTTTTCTCAAAAGCTCGTCTAATTCGGCTCTGCCAATTCCTTCTGTCCTATCCTCATGACAGACAAAAATTGTGCCTTTGTAAATTCTAATTTGTTTACGATCTACTCTATCGGCTACGAGATCACGAGCAACAATGTAGGGGAGATTGTTATCCGGTTATTTCAATAAGGCCGTACTCATTCCTATTGATGGTAAACTCCTGATAGTCAACTACTACAGGAGGGTCGATCTTATCGGCAAGAAATTGATTAAGATTATTTGAGATGGTGATAAGTCAATGTGCCTATATCAGTGTAAAGGTACTGTTTGGAGGCCAGTAGCAATGTAGCTTTTTCTCTCCATTATTTGCCATTGCAACGACATCTTTTACAAACTCTGCCTTCTCGCCCAATTCCTGAAGTTTAAGTTCTTGCTTGGCATCAACAATTTGCCATTCTCTGCCCTTTGAGCGTAGCTCGCTTATGATTTCTAAAAGTTTTTTCTCATCCATTTTTACCTCTCCATTGTTTATAGTGGTTCCCGCTGTCAAGACAGTTTTGGGGTACACATAAGATAAAACTCAACCGTTGAGAAGAAACGCCTTCTCATCGGCCCAAATACACCTGGGCCGATGTTGGATAGTCTAAAGACTGATGCAGACGCTCATGTTTGTAGAACGTAAAAAAGTCCCGCAAGTTGCTCACGGCGTCGGGAACACTGGGGAAATGTTTGAGATACACCTCCTCGTATTTGACACTGCGCCAGAGGCGCTCGACAAAAATGTTGTCTAAGGCACGCCCTCGTCCATCCCAACTGATGCGAACATCGGCGGCTTTCAAACGGGTGGTAAACTCGGCGCTGGTGAACTGCACGCCCTGGTCACTGTTGAAAATCTCCGGGGTCGCCACCCGCAAGGCGCGATCTTGGGCATCCAAGCAGAAACTGGTATCCAAGGTGACCGAGACTTCCCAGGCGAGCACATAGCGACTGTACCAATCCAGAATGGCCATCAGAAAGACGAACCGCGCGGCATGCGGATGTAATGGATATCACAACTCCACGCCTGAGTGCAGCGATCAATGCTCATTCCCCGCAACAAGTAGGGATACTTCTGCTCTGGCGTTGCAGGCAGGCTCAAACGCGGCTTGGGATAGATGGCCTGCAAGAGCGTCGGCCGTGACAACCGGGTCACGCGCTTACGATTGACCATCTGGCCTTGCGTATGAGGCCAGGCCGACATGCGAGGAGTTCCAAAGAAAGGCGTGCACGTCTATTGCTCATCCAACAGGCGCATAAAGCGCAAATTCTCCTCACTTTCTGGCAGTGGGACGTAGTAGTAGTTCGAGCGCGGCAGCCCCAGCAGACTCACACTGCCGCTAAATGTTTTCACTTGTCGATGGTCTGGCTAAATCTCCCTGCGTTTTTCTTCAAAGCTACCGTCCACTTTTTTTTGCAGCCAATCCACTTCGACCTTCAATTACACGATCTGTTGATAGAGCGTCGCGATCAGCGCCTCATCTTTTTTTCCTCGTTCCGCTCCTTTCCCACCAAACACCTGCGGCATTTCCTCCATTGCCTGCTTCTTCCACTGCGCGATCTGGGAGGGATGTACGCCATAGTCCGACACAATCTCATTGGCTGTTCTCTTCCCTTTGATGGCTTCCAGGGCCACTTTCACATTCATTTCTGCGCTGTATAGTTTCCTTTGCACTGACATCGATTTCTCCTTCTTTTCTTGCTCTCGATACAGCTATTTTATCTTATCCCACTGTACAGGATTAAGAACTATAATAGCCACTATGACTATTCCTCCCAAAGAAGTAATACATGTTCCCGCAAAAGTTATAAACCAGAGAATATTCAGAAGCATTCTCTAATCTCTTGTTTTAGTGCGAGTTACAAAAAGAAGAAAAAATTACTAACACGAAAAACTGTCCAAGCAACTTTTCGTTTCTTGCTCATGGCTCAACAATGACATGTTCTATAACTTACTGTCAATTGGAATAGGGAAATTTAACAACATGTATTGAAAAGTCGATTTCACTGGAGTTTAGTTTGTTGCTAAATCAGTATTTACTCGCCTAAAGGTCATAATCAACGAAATATCTGTAAGAGGTAGTCTTCTCTCCTTCGCAATATTATTTAACCTGGCAATAGTCGGAGTTTGTGATTGTTGGATACGACGAGAAGAGTATGTTTCAAGAAATAAGGTGTACCCAGAGGCACACCAACAATTGCGAATATATTCGGCCATGTTTATAACCTTAAGCTTTTGATGGTCGGTATAATTTGGAGACACAACTGTACAAAGCTGTCCTGATTTTTGAACAGAGGCGCATACCTGCGCAATACGTCGCACTGATGATACATATGCTTCTTCAGTCATGTTTGCCAAATCCTCTTTTTTATTCGAGTACGCATTCTTGGACATACCCAAATATGGTAGATCGAGGAAAATGTAGTCTGCTCTGTCGGTAGGGAAACTAGAAAGAAGATCGTGCTGTTTGATATGCTTTGCTTGAGGGGTTAGGTCAAATAGCTCAAGCTCGAAGTCGTAAATTTGTTCACCCATCCATTCATGACGATGTACATAGACATAACTCGCCATGCCACTTCCAGCCATTGGATCAACCACACAATTTCCAGGCTTCACAAAATACCAAAAACAATTGGCATAAATGTCGCCAGGGATGTAGCCAGAGACTTCACGACCATCGATGCGTGGGTATTTAATAGGTGAAAAGTTCCAATTATCGCTTGGTTTAATGAGTGAGCTATACGTAAGCTTGTCCTCTTGATGTCGATGTAATTTGCGGTAGGCTGTAGTAACCGTTTTGCTATCCATTAGAGATATGAGGGCTTCATTTCCCGACAAAACAACTTTTTTCGCTCGTGCAAAAAGTCTTTTATTATCAAACCCAGCATGGGCAGCGAGGCGAGCAGAAGAGGTCTGATCTTCTGGTAGTAGGCCTTTCTCTACAAATTCCTGCTTATTATGTTCAATAGCTATAGCCTCTCGAACCATTACGCTTGTCGGTCGCTTACGATGCTGATTAAGCATAATAATAAGCTCGTCCTGGGCATGTTTATCCAACCCATCTAGCTTTCTGGTGGGTACCAAAGGCAATCCCACATCAATAGCTGCTGCGAGGCGTCGATGACCACTTAGCACAAGGTAATCAGCATCAACGATAATTGGTTCCAGAACTCCATGAATTCGAACGCTATTTACCAATGCCGTAAAGTCGGGACTCTCTCGTGGGTCTCCATACACTTCTCTATTAAGAGGATGAGGAATTAAGCGATCTACTTCTACCAGAGTTACTATTTCAGCTGATCGAATCTCAGTTTGCATACTTTGTCTCTTTATCAAAATGGTTGGTCGTCAAAAACCTCTTCTGAGTAATCCTCAAATGGGTCATCTTCAAAATCCGGCAAGCTCTCCTCATCTGAAGTTTCTTCAAGAGTCTCTTCCAATAAGGTCTCATCTTGGTCAGCGAGAGTCTTACGTGCCACAGCAGATGTCTTGGTAAGTTCAAAGGGAGAGGGAGCCATTTCTGCACGAACAACAGACCGTGCGCCTATAATACTCACCAAAGCTTCTCCTGGACCAAAAGTAAGTGAGTTTGCCATCAATTCGCGAGTTGCACTCGGTATTGCAAGACGCAGCTCCTCCACACTGTTTTGCCGATGTATAAATCGCGAGTTCAAGTTGGTTAGAACTGAGTCGGGCGTCTGGCTGACACTCTGTACAGCAATAACAAATGAGATATCTTTGCTTCGCCCTTTCCGAATAGTCTCATTCAGCGTAAAGGTAGCAGTATCCCGTATCGCCGATCCACCCTGAAAGATATCTTGAGCCTCATCGACAATATTGACGATAGGGAAATCAATTTGCCCAGAACGCTTTAGGTCATATAGCTCTCTGAGGATATAGGACAGAAAAAGACCATATTCTCGGCCGCTTGCGTTTGTGCGAATAACCATAACTTTGCCTTTTTGCAGATGCTGCTGAGGGGTAAAGTAGCTGGTTAAGACCCCTGAGGAACGCGTCTTATTATTAAAAATTCCTCCTGTTGATGAAGTTGACGTTCCCTCTACCAAATCAATCCATTTCGGTTTTCGACCTGGCATTTTACGCAAGATAGCATCGATATTTAAATCGCTTGGTTTGCCCAGCCTTGCGTTTCATAAATTTTCTCAAGTTCTGATAACTCATCTGACGACCTTTGCGCTTTACCTCTCTCCCCTTGAGGTTTCCGACGCGCATCAGACAACCATTGAGCAAACTTACCAAGCGTCCAGTCTTTATCTCGAGTTCCGTAATAGCGCAGCAGCATTTGAAACGTATCACGTTGATTGCCCTCATCAGGATTATAAAACAGAGCGCTTACAAGCATTTCCAGTGATACATCTTTAGATCGCACTGCAATTGGTTGCTCCTGAGGACCTCTTTCTTCACTGCCTTGCCATAGGCAATATTTAGTGACCTCTTTGAGCGCAGCGATTTGCGCCATCTCAGACTTCCATTTTTTAAAGAGGTGTTCCTCGTCATTTGGCCGGTCGATATGTTGGTAATCTGGTTTCTGATCGTAGATAACAACGCAGGCACCATGAGATTGTGCAGCCTTAATTAAATTTGCGACCGTATTGCTTTTACCCGAACCTGTTGCACCAGCAACAAGAATGTGCTGTTTGAAAGCTGCCCAGTCTACAGCAATAGGAATCTCCGTACTATGAATTCGACCTACAATATTTTGCCCATCAATGGCTGGAAGATCGAGCGCTTTTCGAACAGCTTCTTCCTTAGCTAAAGAACCTATGGAACCAGCACGAGGGCGACGACGAAGAGAGACCAAACGGCCAGTTTCCTTAACTACTTCTCCAATAAGCTGAAGTCGGTAGTAGTAGACTTGTCGAAGAAAAATGCTTTTATCAATCTGTCCTAGTAAAATTCGTTCAAAGATAGAGACCTCGCTTGGGCTCTCCCGCGATAAGCCCAACAGGGGCAAATTACGCTGCGGCTCTAATACCTGAGCCATCCACCATGTTTTCTGATCTGAGTCCTCGATTAATGCAAAATCACCCGCACCCAGAGGAGGACTATTTATCTTATCTTCTTTACCTTCATAACTCAAACATTCGATGACATTGGCTTCGCTTCCAAGCGTATCATGCCATACAATCAATTTATTATCTGTCATGATCGGAATTTCCTTTCCTCTGCCTCATCGTAAAACTCATCGATATTATCACTCGCCAGTGCAAATTCTATGGCAGCCATGGTTTCAGTTGGCCGGTATCGACCTCGTAGTTTAGCGTCTACCTGTTCCAAAAGAAAAGGTATTTCATGTCCTGGCTGTGTATTAGCGTCGATACTCAGTAAACAAACCACAGCAGGAAGATCAGAACGATGACATTGAAACCCAAAAGCTTTGCGTCCAGGCTTGAAAATTCCTCGCAAAATATCAACTAGGTAATCTTCACCAAAACGCTTAACTGCTCCACTGTAATCTTTGGCTAGACGGGCTTTGAGGACGTTGTACTCAGAGTTTCTTACGAACAGTTCACCTGTACGAAGGGCCGCAGCCTCAAACCGTTCTTCAGCATGAGCAAAACGAAGATCTTTGGTAACACCCACATAGCATTTTCGGTTTGCACCCAACATAGTCTGAAACAGCTTACGACCCTCTTCTTGTGTTAGTAGGTTCTGAGTAATGAAAGGGCCATCAATAAGTGCATAATGTGCAGGATGGTCACGAGCGGCCTGACGCTCTTTGTATTCCATAAATGCCGCAGGCCATGATTGAGACGCGGAGAGATCCTCAACCTCCATAACAAATCTATGTGTCTCTTCCTCATCAAGAAAGAGCCCTTGCTGAGCCTGTGTTTTGACGACCTGAGCTTTTAATGCCATATGTTCTCGGTAGGTCAGTGTACCCACTGCGCAAGCATAGACCTGCTCTATGAGAAATCTTTGATATGGAACGAGAGGGGTGCCATCGATGGCTACAACATCGCCACTTTTCAGCGCTCCTTGAATAGGACCACCAAACACTTTAGCCCACGCTCCCATATCAATAAGGCCATGATCGATAGTTGACAAATCAGTATCAGGAGCAAGGATTGTTTGCTCCATCAGTTCACGCATCTTCTGAATATATGGTTCTGCTTGGTGATGTGACTCGACTACATCAAATGGGATGCCACCTAGATCAATATCAAAGGTGTCTGTCACGTCTTTAGCGTTTTGCAATACTTGTCGGAAGATTTTATTTGGTAAATCCGTTGCCATGTCATTCATCCTTTAATAAGCCGAATACCATGCCTTTGAAGGACAACACGAAATAAAGTGGTTACTCTATGGAATGTAGAAAATTTGCAGATTTCAAGCTTCCCTATTCAACCATTCTAAAATTAAGTCGAGTGGTAGACGCCACAAGTTTTGTCGTCGATTGTATACCAATATATCCTATTGTTGGGTCCGTGTCTATTTCTTTAGCCCTGCAGGTAGTACTTAGATGCTATACTGTTGTTTCTCATAAAGTCTCTACTTCCTCAAGGTTATTTGTAATCTGAAATAGAAATGCCGCACAATAGACAATTTCTGGCGGAAGCCAGGCGCAGGAGGAGGTGTTCTGTGATTCGTGTACGTCCGTATGTCGCCAACGATCGAGAATTTGTCCTCAGTCTGGCCCCGCGCCTGGCCATTGGCATTCCGCCCTGGCGCGATCCACAAAAGATGATTGTGGCAGCCCGAGGCTGGATTACGGAGAGCATCGAACAGCAAGGACAAAAGACCATGATCTTCGTAGCCGAAGACGAGCAGGAAGATCGACTTGGCTTCGCAACTGTTTCGCATAGTGCTCACTTTACCGGCGAAGGGCAAGCCTACATCGGCGAATTAGCGACCAGCGAAGCGGCGGAGGGACGTGGGGTTGGTAAAGCCCTGGCACAGATGTGCGAGCAGTGGGCATGCGACCAGGGCTACCGGATTCTTTCCCTGGCAACCGGCGCGGCCAACGAGCGGGCGCTCGGCTTCTACCGGCATATGGGCTATCTGGGCGAAGATGTCACGCTGATCAAACTGTTGTAGCGGTGTCGCTACCTTCTTGAAACACCGGAGTATCTCACCAGTTGTAGCGTTGAACCAGCCCTTATGAATACGCTGGCAACGTCCCCAAAAACCCGCTCACAACGCTCACGAACAGCCCGGGTTGTTCAAGGTTGGAGAGATGCCCGGCCTGGGGGATGACCACGTATTGCGCGCCGGGAATCCTGGCGGCGTAGTCCTGGGCGATGTTGGGAGGCGTCACAACATCCTCTGAGCCGACAATGACCAGCGTGGGGCAGGAGATGCTCGCCAGCAGGTCGGTCGAGTCGGCGCGCTGTGCCATGCCGCGCGAGGCGGCGGCGATGCCCTGTGCCGGAGCAGCTTCCATCATCTGGCGCACGCGCCGCTCTACCTCTGGGTGCTGCTGTCGCGTGTAGTCCGAGAGCAGGCGCGGCAATTGCAGATCGGCCACGGCGGATGATCCCTGCGTCTCGGCGAGTCTCGCCACGTTCTCGCGGTTGACCTGCGCTTCGGGCGCGTCCGCACCCGGCTTTGTATCGGCCAGGATCAGCCCTGAAATACGTTGCGGGTACTTGCGCAGGAAGGCAAAGGCGGCATATCCCCCCATCGAGAGACCGCAGAGCACCGCCCTCTCGATGCCGAGCGCGTCCATCAAGCCCGCCACATCGTCAGCGAACACATTCATCGTGGAAAGGCCCTCGGTCACATCGCTTTCGCCGAAGCCGCGCCAGTCGAGCGAAACCAGCCGGTTGCGCTGCTCCGCGAGCAGCGCCGCTATTTCACCATCCCACATGCTGCGATTGAGCGGGAAGGCGTGCAGGAAGATCACCGGCAGTCCCATCCCGTGATCGCTGTAGGCAAGACTCGTATTGTTGACGAGGATTTTCATTACTACCCCACTTTAGGGCGACCGCGAGGGTCGCCCGTACAATACACAAATGCGCGTGTTGCCCGTCTATTGTACGGGCGACCCTCGCGGTCGCCCTGGCTATGTCGTCGCCCCATCGGCTTGCTCGTGCGCGTGATAGGAGCTTCGCACGAAGGGGCCGGACTCCACGTGACGAAAGCCCATCTTCTTGCCCTCCGCTTTGAGCGCGGCGAATTCTTCTAGCGGGACATAGCGCTGGATGGGCAGGTGCTGGAAGGACGGGCGCAGGTACTGGCCGATGGTCAGGATATCGACATCGTGCTCGCGCATATCGTGCATGACCTGCATCACCTCGTCCCAGGTCTCGCCCAGGCCGAGCATGAAGCCGGACTTGGTGGGAGCCGCCGGGTTCATCTCTTTCGCCCACTTCAAGACCTGGAGCGAGCGCTCGTAGATGGCCTGCGGGCGCACCCGTTTGTAGAGGCGCGGAACCGTCTCGACATTGTGGTTGAAGACATTGGGCTGCGCGTCGATCACCACTTTGAGGGCATCGTAAACCCCCTTGAAATCGGGCGTGAGGACTTCGATCCTGCATTCGGGATTGAGCCGCCGTATCCAGCGAATGGTCGAGGCGAAGATGGCCGCGCCGCCGTCCTTGAGTTCGTCGCGGTTGACCGAGGTGACGACGGCATGACGCAGTCCCATATCCTGGACAGCCTCGGCGACACGTTTGGGTTCCTCCCAGTCGAGGCCGATGGGGCGACCTGTCTCCACGGCACAGAAGCCACAACTGCGCGTGCAGACGCGGCCCAGGATCATGAAGGTGGCCGTTTTGTGCCCCCAGCATTCACCAATATTGGGACAGCGCGCCTCCTCACAGACCGTATGCAGCGACTTACCGCGCATCAACTGCTTGAGGTTGTCGTAATTTTCGCCTTTGGGGGCGCGCACCCTCAGCCATTCGGGGCGGCGCTCCGGAATCATGGTCGCCATAGTGTTGTCCTTTGGTTAATACACGTCGATTTCGCGTCCGTAGCTCTGCAATTTCTGGCGAGCAGCCTGCAAGAAGCCGCCCGCACCCGCGCCGTCGTTGATGCGATGGTCGAATGAAAGGCACAGGTACATCATCGAGCGCACGGCGATAGCATCGTCTTCGATCACCACCGGGCGTTTGACGACGGAATCCATGCTCAGGATGCCGGCATGGGGTTGATTGATGATCGGTACCGATATAATTGTACCAAATGTGCCGGGATTATTCACCACGAAGGTGCTGCCCGTCATATCCTGTACGGTCAACTTGTTGGCTCGCGCGCGCTGGGCAACGGCGTTGACCTGCCGCGCCAGGCCCGCCAGCGTGAACTGGTCGGCGTCGTAGATGGTTGGCACGACCAGCCCGGCATCGGTCGCCACGGCCATGCCCAGGTTGATACGCTTCTTGACGATGATCTTGTTGTCTTCCGTCCAACTCGCATTCATCAAGGGGAACTTGCGCAGCCCCTCGCAAACGGCCTTCATTACGAACGGCACATAGCTGATGCTGTAGCCCTCGCGCCGTTTGAAGTCCTCTTTATTGCGTTCAAGCCACTTCGCTATATTGGTCATATCGACCTCGACGACGGTTGTGGCATGGGGCGAGGTATGCTTGCTGCGCACCATGTGTTCGGCGATGGCCAGGCGCATGCGGCTCGGAACGACCAGTTCCTCGTCAGCTCCCGCAGCGGCAGGCGCGATAGGCATGGCTGGGGGCACCGGCTGCGTCCGCGTCGCAGCGGGCGCTAGTGAGGGAGTCGTTACGGCTGGTGCCATCGGCACAACGGGTGGGGACTGCTGCTGCGAGACGTAGGCCAGGATATCATCCTTACGCACGCGCCCGCCGGTTCCCGTCCCCGCGATTTCATTGAGGTCGAGTCCATGCTCGCGTGCCAATCGCCGCGCCAATGGCGAGATGCGCTGGCGTTCCTCTTCGCTGCTCGCAGCCGTTCGCACTGGTGCTGCCTCGGCTGCCCTGGCGCCATTTCCACCGCCCGACGTGCCATCGCTGCTTGTGGCGCTCTGCCTGTCCATCACGGCAACACTGGCCTGCGACGGCGTTTCTACCGGCGCGGCATCCGGGCCGGGCGCGGCTTGCTCGTGCGGAGATGCCGCAACGTCGGCGTTCTCTTCGATCAGCGCAATATCCACGCCCACGGCTACCGTCTGGTCGGTCTGCACCAGGATTTTCGCCAGCCGACCGGCCACCGGTGACGGCAGCTCGGCATTGATTTTATCGGTGATGATCTCCGCCAGCGACTCGTCCTTCTCAACCCAGTCGCCCTCTTGCTTCATCCAGCTTCCAACCGTTCCTTCCGCGACGGACTCGCCCAGGCGCGGCATTTTCACAGGTGTCGGCATATAGCATTCCCTTTCAAAGTCGAAGCGTACGTATCTCCGTTGATTCTTCGTATCGCGCTTCCAGTATATAAAGTTCTTTCTCAAAGTGCAAACACTTGTAGCCTGGTTCCGGCACAAAGCCATTGAGACCCCCATCATTATACGATAAATGACCCGCTACTCCTCCTGGAAAAACTTCAGGTACGCGGTGCAGTCACGAAGGTCGCTCATGTCGCTTTTTATCTCATTTCATTAAGGATTCACAGACTCTGAGTTCCGGTAAGGAGAACTGAACGGTAGAGGTAACTTTCTCAACCAACCCTCAACCGAAACGCTACTTTGTATAGAAGAAGAGTGATGTTTTCATATATATAAGCTGCATTAGAGAGGTTTCCCTGGTCAAACCAACTCCAGGGAGGGATGCAGGGCAGGGTAGTGGGGCAAATAACCTTTGATAATGCAATCGTATTTTAAACGTCAAAACGGACGTCTACACGCCCCGGACAATAAGACGCGCTTTTTTGGAGGCCCTTTGATGATCCTCAGTGTAAAGTGGAAGAAAGCCAGTACACCTCGACGCAAGTTGCGCGGCATGCGGCTGTTGGCATTGTCACTTATTCTTGTTTCCCTGCTTGGCGCGGCATTCATGGCAATTCACCAATTGACACCGGCAAAAGCCGCGGCAGGGGATTGGCCGATGTATTTGCACGATTACTCCCGCGATGGTAGCGGAACTGATACCATCATCTCACCCAGCAATGCCAGCCAGTTGGCGCTCGACTGGTCCTTCAAGACCGGCGGCCCGATTGCTTCTGCGCCTGCCAGCGTCGGTGGAATAGTCTACGTAGGTTCCTGGGACGGCTACGAGTATGCTCTGAACGCCACAACCGGCGCGCTCGTATGGAAAACATTCCTGGGTCAGACAACGGCTCCCTGTTATCCTCAGCTGGCCGGCGTCTCGTCAGGGGCCAATATCAACAACGGAGTGCTCTATGTTGGTGGTGGCGATTCCAACTTTTACGCCCTCGACCCGAACACCGGGACAATCCTCTGGAGCGTGTTCGTGGGCGACAATACCAAAGGATGGTACAACTGGTCTAGCCCGCTCATCTACAATGGTTATGCCTACGTCGGCACGGCCAGCGTCGGCGACTGCCCTCTAATTCCAGGCCAATTGCTTCAGATCAGCCTGAGCACGCACCAGATCGTCAACTCCTACAACACGGTACCCAGTGGGCAGGTCGGCGGTGGAATCTGGACATCGCCTTCCATAGACCCCTCCACCAACACAATCTTCATCACCATAGGGAATCTGACTCCCACGGCGGAAATCATCGCCCTCGACGCGACAACGCTGGCCGTCAAATCGTCCTGGTCGGTGCCGATGTCAGATGCGGCAGCAGCAGGGGGCGATTCCGATTTTGGCACCTCGCCTATTCTGTTCACTGACGCAAACGGGGATCAGCTGGTGGGCGCTCTTAATAAAGATGGTATAGGCTATGTGTTCAATCGCAATAATCTTGCCGCCGGTCCGGTGTGGGAGAAGCAAATCGCAGTGGGGGGTACATGCCCGGAATGCGGAGATGGGAGCGTTTCTTCGGCAGCCTTCGGCAACAACACGCTGTTTATGGCGGGCGGAAACACGGTAATAAATGGCCAGGGATACACAGGGTCGGTCAACGCGCTTGATCCTGCCACGGGCAATTATCTCTGGCAGCATAGCACCTCTAACTTTGTACTGCCCGCGCTGGCGTACTCGAATGGGCTGGTCTTTGATGGAGCAGGCCCGACATTGGAAGTACTCAATGCGTCGAACGGGACGCGCCTGTGGAGCTACACAGCGGGTGGAACGTTCTATGCCGAGCCGACGGTAGCCAATGGCCAGGTCTTCGCCGGGTCAACCGACGACAATGTGTATGCCTTCGGCCTGCCCAGCACAATCCCCCCGACACCGACCCCGGATGCCAACTGCCCCAGCGGCTGGACCTGCCAGGATATCGGCAATCCCAACCCGGCGGGATCGGAGACGGTCTCCGGGACCTCCTGGAGCGTCACCGGTGGGGGTACGAGCGTGGCAGGGGGCAGCGACCAGTTCCGCTTCGAGTCGCAGAACGTGAGTGGGAATACGCAAGTCAGCGCGCAGATCGTCTCGCAGCAGGTGACAACAGGATCGGCGCAGGCAGGCATCATGATGCGGCAGTCGAGCGATCCTACCGCGCCGTACTACGCGGTTTTCGCCGAACCGAACAAGAAAGTGGTGGTGCAATATCGCACAATCTTTGGAGGCACACCAACGACCGTGACGCTGGCGAACGTGCCAGCCCTGCCGCTGTACCTGGAGATCCAGCGCGTGGGAGATCAATTCCAGGCTGCGACCTCAACCGATGGGGTCAACTATACGCTGATCCCTGGAGATACGGCGACCATCCCGATGCCGGCTGCCACCCTGGTGGGCCTGGCGGTCGCTTCAGGAACATCGGGGACAGCGAACGTGGTTTCCTACGGCGCGGTAACAATCCAGGCACCGGGAACGGCCCCCAGTCCCCCGCTAAGCCCGAGTCCCTGTCCGAGCGGCTGGAACTGCGCGGATGCCGGCAACCCGTCGCTGGTGGGAGATCAGTCCCTGAGCGCCGGAGCATGGACGGTCAAGGGCGCGGGCGCGGGCATTCAGTATACGTCCGACCAGTTCCACTACGTGTGGCAACAGCTTGCGGGCGATGGCAGCATCAGCGCGCGTGTCACATCACAGACCAACACCAGCAGTTCTGCGCTGGCAGGAGTGATGCTGCGGCAGGACGCCAGCGGCGGCTCGGCCTACTACGGCGCGTTTGTCTCGCCGGGCAGCGGCGTAGTCGTGCAGTATAGGCCAACATCTGGATTGAGAACCCAGACACTCAGCGGACCGGCAGGGACTCTGCCAACCTATCTCATGGTTGCGCGCTCAAGTGGGACGTACTGTACCTATACATCCAGCGACGGGGTGAACTGGACCTATGTGATTGGCTCCTGCGTTGCCCTGAATCTCACCAGCCCGATCCTGGCAGGATTGGCAGTCACTTCAGCGAGTGGCGCGACACTGGGGATAGGCACTTTCGACACGGTCACGATCAGCACGACAGCGCCTCCTGCTCCTACCAATTGCCCGACCGGGTGGAATTGCGCGGACATCGGCTACTCGACCCCTGCGGGAAGCCAGTCGGTGAGTAGCGGCACCTGGACCGTTCTGGGAGGCGGCTCCGACATCTACGGCACCTACGACCAGTTCCGCTATGCCTGGCAAACCCTGGCAGCCGATGGCGTCGTGAGCGCGCACATCACCTCGCAGGCGAACGACAACACCTGGGCCAAAGCCGGGGTGATGCTGCGGCAGAGTACCGACCCTGGCTCGATGTACTACGCAGCCCTGGTGACGCCGGGCAATGGCATTGTGGTGCAGTACCGGGCCACGCAAGGGGGCGGCGCGCAGCAGAGTGCGAGCATCACAACGGGTACCATACCAACCTACCTGATGGTGACGCGCGCCGGCAACGTTTTCTCCGCCTACACGTCGAGCGATGGAAATACCTGGACGCTGGTTGCAGGGTCAAGCGTCTCGATCGCAATGAGCGGGACAGTGCTGGCGGGCCTGGCTGTTTCCTCGCACGACGCGAGTTTCCTGGACACAGTGATCTTCGATACCGTGACCATCAGCGCGTCTCTCGTCTGTCCCGCTGGCTGGACATGCGCCGATATTGGAAACCCGACCCCCGCGGGAACTCAGTCTGCCAGCAACGGGACCTGGACTGTTCAGGCAGGAGGCGCGGACATCTATGGCACATCCGACCAGTTCCATTATATCTGGCAACAGCTAGCGGGCGACGGCAGCGTGAGCGCGCAGGTAGTTTCGCAGACGAATACCAGTTCCAATGCGAAAGCCGGGGTGATGCTGCGGCTGAATAACTCTCCAGGTTCGCCATTCTACGACGCCGTTGTGACACCGGCTCATGGAGTGTTTGTCCAGTACCGGAAGAATCAGGGCGGTGGCGCTCAGTCAAGTGCCAATCTTACGACCTTGACGGTCCCAATCTACCTGATGGTGGCACGCGCTGGCGTCACCTTCTCCGCCTATACCTCCAGTGACGGCGTCAACTGGACGCTGGTGCCCGGGTCAAGTGTCACACTGACGAACATGACCGGGACGCTCCTGGCAGGCATCGCTGCCACCTCGCACAACACGACAAAGCTCAGTACAGTTGTGTTCAACACGGTCAATGTCAGTACCTGTCCTTTGAACTGGAACTGCGCCGACATTGGCAACCCCGTACCTTCCGGAGGCCAGTCCGAAAGCAACGGCACCTGGACGATCACAGCAGGCGGCAATGACATCTGGGGCACATCTGATACGTTCCACTATGTGTGGCAGCAGCTCGCGGGCAACGGCGTGGTCAATGCGCAGGTGCTTACGCAGTCGAACAGCAGCACGTGGGCCAAAGCCGGGGTAATGATCCGGCAAACCACCGATCCCGGATCGATGTTTTACGCTGTACTCGTGACGCCTGGCAACGGCATCGTGGTGCAATACCGGGCAAGTCAGGGAGGCAGCGCACAAATGGCGAGCAACGTTATCGGAACGGCCCCAACTTACCTGCTCGTGCAGCGTTCCGGCACAACGTTCTCTGCCTACACCTCTTCCGATGGAAACACCTGGACGCTGGTAGCCGGGTCGAGTGTTACGATCAATATGACCGGGACGGTTCTGGCCGGCCTGGCCGTCACGTCGCACAACTCGAACATTCTCGGTACAGTAACGATGGGCAGTGTGAATGTGAGCGCGGGCAGCTTACCGGTGAATTGCCCCACGGGCTGGAATTGCGCCGACATCGGCAGCCCGGCACTTGCTGGGAATCAGTCCCTCAACAACGGCACCTGGACGATTCAGGCAGCCGGTACTGACATCTACGGCACATCCGACCAGCTCCACTACGTCTGGCAGACGCTGGCCTCTAACGGCAGCGCCAGCGCGCGTGTCGTCTCGCAGGCGAACACCAGCATTTGGGCCAAAGCCGGAGTAATGATCCGGCAGGACAGCACCGCCAGTTCGGCCTACTACTTTGCTATGGTGACGCCGGGCAACGGCATCGTGATACAGTATCGCAGCGCCGCTGGGGCTGGCGCTCAAACACTCCTTTCGCTTAGCGGCACTACGCCGGTCTACCTGGCAGTAGCGCGCAGCGGCACCACCTTTACCACGTACACCTCTACTGATGGGGTGAATTGGACGGCGGTGGCCGGGTCGAGTGTTACCATCAATATGACCGGGACGGTTCTGGCAGGTCTGGCCGCTACTTCGCATAACTCATCGATGTTGGGAGCCATTACCTTTGACACCGTGAGCGTTGGGGCGACCATTCCATAGCATTCTAAAGGGGAGGACTGCTTTACCCGGAAGCTCTCCCCTTCAGGCGAAGCAGCATATACGCTGTATATCACATCAGTTTATTTGGAAGGTTGTCATGTGATGATTGAGGACCAGACTACACAAAAGCTGCCGGTAGTGCAACACAGGAAACAACGAACATACGGCACGAACTCCGGCAGGCACGCCTCACGTGTCGCTTTATCCAGGCGGATCATGATCGTCATCGCGGCGCTGGTCATCGCAGGTGGTGCCGGGGTCTTCGCGTTCACACAGCGCCCTACTTCTCCCGGCCATCCTCAACAAGCCAGTGGCGTTGCAACCCACTCAACCTCCAATAGCAGCCAGCCACAAAGCGCCGTATCGGGCAGCTCGCCGACTTCAGGCAGCTCGCCCGCCACAAGCAAAGGTCCCGATCCTGCTCATGCCCCGAGCGGCACATCTATGTTCACCTGCTCCGGCAGTAGCAGCCATAGCGGCAGCTTCAGCTTCACAGGAGGGGTAGCAGGTACGATTCTGCTCTCCACATTTCAAGCATGTTACTCAGCAACTATTTCATGCTACTCAGCCTGCTCCTATAAATTTGGAAGCGGCGGCCATACATATTTTGGAAGAGCGCAAGGGAAGATCAATGGGATAACATACCAGTTCGAGTTCCTCATCAATCCGTATGCAGGGCCAGGTCTGTATACCTCCACAACAAGCACAAATGTCGTGCTGATGCAGAATAACCACGAATGGGAAAGTTATGGCGCAAAGAGTAATCGCACGAGCATCTTTGTAAGCGCCAACGGGCAGACTGGCTCAATTCGCGCTACCATATCGATGATGTCTCCCGAGTACGATCCAACAAGCGCCGTGACTGTTGTAGGAAACTGGTCAAACTAGCTCTTTGTTCTCGTCAATACGCGGCCAGCTTGCGTGCGGCAACGAGAATCTTTTCAGTAGTAGGCAGGAACGCGGCCTCCAACGAGGGTGCGTAGGGAAACGGCGTGTCGGGCGCGGCCACGCGGGTGATCGGCCCGTCGAGGTACTCGAACAGGTCTTCCGCCAGCATTGCCGCCAGTTCAGCGCCGACGCCGCCCGTCAGCGTATCCTCGTGAACGATCAGCACTTTGTTAGTGCGCTTGACCGACTCCATGATAGCCTCTTTGTCGAGCGGGACAAGGCTGCGCAGGTCGATCACCTCGGCCTCGACGTCGTCTTCCTCCGCCAGGATCTGAGCCGCCTTGAGGCATGTATGCACCATCGCGCCATACGTCAGGATGGTCATATCCTCACCTGGGCGGCGCGTGATAGCCTTGCCGATTGGCACGATATAGTCCTCGGAGGGAAGCTCTTCGCGCAGTTCGGGCAGGCGATAGAGCAGCTTATGCTCCAGGTATAGCACCGGGTTGTTATCGCGTATGGCGGCCTTCAGCAGCCCCTTCGCGTCGTAGGCGGTCGATGGAACAACGACCTTGATGCCTGGCACGTGGAAAAACCAGGCTTCCGGGCTGAGGGAGTGGAACGGGCCGCCTTTGGTACCACCGCCGGATGGGCCGCGAATGACGATCGGGACGGGAATGCCGCTGCGCCAGTAGTTTTTGCTCGCCATGTTGACGATCTGGTCGAAGCCGCAGGTGATGAAGTCGATGAACTGCATCTCGGCGATGGGACGCATGCCCATGATCGCCGCGCCCACGGCTGAGCCGATGATGGCCGCTTCCGCCATAGGGGTATCGATGACGCGCTGTGGCCCGAACTCCTGCTGGAAGCCCGCGCTGACTTTGAACGCGCCGCCATACGTGCCGACATCTTCGCCCAGCAGGAAGACCGCCTCGTCACGGCGCATCTCCTCGCGCATGGCCTCGCCAATTGCCTCAAGATAGGTGATAGCTGTCATCGCTTCGCTACCTCCTCCACCACAAAATGCGCCGCCTTCGACGACTGCTCAGACACCGTGTTGAAGGGCTGGCCGGTGCGCGTATCCTGCGCGTTGACGTAGTTCGCATCAAGCGCGCCCGGTTCGCCGACGATGGCGATAGGGCCATCGGGCGCATACACGTAGTCGCCTACCGTCGAGCCGTCGGGCGCGGGACTCTCCTCCGCGTAACGCACGGCATCCTCGACCACTGCTTTGACTTGCTGCTCGACCCGCGCTTTGATAGCATCCGTCAGGATATGCTCGGTGGTCAAATACTGTTCAAAACGCTGGATGGGGTCTTTTTTCAGCCACGCTTCGCGTAGTTCCGGCGGCACGTAGTCGGCTTTGTCCGCCTCGGAATGGCCGCGCACGCGAAAGGTCTTGCTCTCGACCAGCGCGGGACCGTTACCAGCGCGCACATGCTCCACTGCGCGCCCGATAGTCTCCATGACGGCCAGCACGTCGTTACCATCGACGGTCTCGCCTGAGATGCCATACGCCTTCGCGCGCTCGGATAGATTCTCGATGGCGAACTGCTTGTGGGTGGGAGTGGAATAAGCATAACCGTTGTTCTCGATCACAAAGACAACAGGCAATTTCTGCACCGAGGCGAAATTCAGGGCTTCGTGGAACGGGCCGGTGTTGCTCGCGCCATCGCCGCAAGGGGCCAGGACGATGTTGGCGCGTTTGCGCATCTTCATGGTGAGCGCGACGCCGCAAGCCACCGGCAGCGATTCACCCAGCATGCTGATGCTGGGAGCGATGCCGTGATGCATGTCGCCGATGTGCAGCTGTCCGTCGCGTCCAAGCGATGGAGAGTTGCCGCGTGCTAACCACTGGCACATCACCGCGCGGGGCGAGACGCCGCGCGTCAGGTGCATGCCCAGGTCGCGGTGCTGCGGCACAATCACATCGCCGTCGCGCAGCAGCGTCGCCGCTCCGACGGTAGTGGCCTCGTGCCCCTGCGCTGTATAGACGCCGCCTACAATACGCCCTTGCAAAAAGAGGGTACGAGTGCGGTCTTCCATGGCACGTGTGAGGCGCATAAGATAGTATATCTGTAGCAGGCTCGCCCGCTCCAGTTCCATAGTCTGCCTTCCTTTACTGATGCGCGAATCATCCAGCATCGTTGCTTTCGCGTTCAATCCTTCAGAGTGAGGCAAGTACGGAGTCAGGTCTTCTTCTGGTGTGCTTCCTTCGCGTCCCGCCCACCCTGCTCTAACCAACAGTGGTAGAGGGTTCATTGCGTTCATGCTAACACCTGAAAGGAAGGAGTGTCAAGCGCACCCCGCCCCTACAAGCTTTTGACAGATTGCTCAGCTAGATGGTACAAATGATGTATTACACTTGCGCTCAGTTACTCTGTCATTCTCCTACGCCGTCTACTCTATCACCTTTTAAGGAGCAAAGTTTATGGGCATGACCAATGATGGACTGGCCTACTGGCGGGCCGACACAGAGGTTATTGATCTGCTGGAAACAACAATTGGCGATCTGCTGGACAGCCGCGCTGAGGAGATTCCTACACAGGAAGCTGTTGTCTATTCCTGTTACCCTGAGTTCAAAGGGGCGCTCGATATTCGCTGGACGTATGCAGAATATCGAGCGCGAGTTGATGCGACGGCAAAAGGACTGATGGCGCTGGGTCTGAAGAAGGGCGAGCATGTCGGGGTGTGGGCTGCCAATCTCCCGGAATGGGTGCTGCTGGAGTTCGCGGCGGCCAAGGCGGGGCTAGTGCTGGTGACAATCAACCCGGTTTATCGCGCGGCAGAACTGGAATACGTGCTTAAGCAAGGCGATGTTGCAGCCCTCTTCTTCATGGCACAGGTGCGCGACCATAACTGCCTGGCAACCGTGCGCTCGATGGTGACGCCCGGCTCGAAGATCGGCGAAGTGACGAGCGAGCAGCTACCGGCTCTGCGCTACGTCTGCTTAATGGGTGCGACCCCTCCCGGCTTGCTTGAGCAGCAGGAGTGGCGACCGGCGATCTTCCGCGAGATGGTGTCAGGCGGCGCGTCGGTCAGCGCGGAGGAGCTGCGCGAGCGACAGGCATCGGTGAACCCGCACGACCCGGTGCTCATCCTCTACACATCGGGAACGACCGGCTTCCCCAAGGGAGCCATGCTGACGCACTATAGCATCATCAACGACCTGCGCATGGCGCTTCATCGTTCGGGAGAGGCAGTTCAGCCCGGCGCTCGCTACTGCCTGCCCTTACCATACTTCCACATCGCGGGTGCAGGCATCGCGGTGGGCGCGGTGGCCGCGAAGCTGGCGCTGCATCCCCTGGTAGCATTCGACCCGCTCAAGACGCTGCAAATCATCAAGACCGAGGGCTGCGCGTTGATCTTCGCCGTGCCAACCATGCTAATCGCCATGCTCCAGCATCCTGAGTTCGAAGCTAACAAACCCACTACACTCAAAGTCGTCACGAGCGGTGCCGCACCCGTCCCCGTCACATTGATGGAGCAGGTCAAAGAACACATGAACGCCGACATAGCGATTGTCTTCGGCCAGACCGAGTCGACCGGCGGCATTACCTTCACCCTGCCGGGCGACTCGTTCGAGCGCAAATCCGCCACGGTGGGTATTCCCTATCCCCATGTCGATGTCAAGATCATCAATCCCGCCACAGGCGAAGTGCTGCCCATCGGCGAGCGGGGAGAACTCTGCTGCCGGGGCTTCCTGGTGATGGTCGGCTACTACAATATGCCTCAGAAGACCGCCGATACCATCGACGGCGATGGCTGGCTGCACACCGGCGACCTGGCGACAATGGATGCAGATGGCTACATCAACATCGTGGGCCGCTTGAAAGAGATGGTCATCCGCGGCGGCGAGAACATCTTCCCGCGCGAGATCGAAGAATGGCTGCTGCGCTCTCCAAAGGTGGCCGACGCAGCCGTGCTGGGCGTCCCCGACACCTTCTTCGGCGAAGAACTGCTGGCAGTAGTGCTGCCCAAAGAGGGCGCGGAGATCACGGAACAGGAGCTGCGCGACTTCCTAAGCGAGCGCATCAGCCGCCAGAAGGTTCCGCGCTACTTCAAGTTCGTGCAGTCCTATCCCATGACGGCCAGCGGCAAAGTGCAGAAGTTTGTGCTGCGCGAGCAGGCCATCAATGAACTGGGATTGCAAGAGGCCGCGAAGACAAAAACGGCATAGGGAATGATGAGCGGCATCCGTGCCGGATGCCGCTCATCATTCCCTATGCCTGGATTTGCTGTTTTGCTTCAAATGCACGTATCTCGTTGCGCAGGCGTTTGATGCGCTGGCGATAGGCATCTTCGGGCTGGACGTAGCCCAGCTTGGGCTTGTCACCCATGCTGACGTGCCATTTGCGGAAAGCCAGGCCGATCTCTGTCTGGTAGAGCGCCTTGACGCGCATCCATTGCTTCATGCCGTATTTGCGCCAGACACGTCGCTCGGCTCTGGTACGCTGAAATGAGTTTTGCAGCAGGGCATACTCGCCAACGGATACCACCCCGTTACTGACCTCGACCGCCAGGAATTCACGAATAATTGCAGCTTCGTGCGCCAGTGACTTCATGAGAATGTACAACAGGCCAATCTGCGCCAGGAACGGCAGGAGATAGTTGGCAATGATGGCAATCAGCGCGTAGTTAACGACCGTGCTGTTCTCGCCCGCGGTACGGATCACGGCGCTGGCCTGCAAATCGACGAAATCGAAGAAACTGTGCAAGCCTACGGCTATAAGAAATCCACACAGCGGGATGACAATCTGCTTCCAGCGTACTTTCGTATGGCGCACGTACCCTAATGCAGCGCCAAAGCACGCGATGAAGGTCGAATGGCCGAGCCAGCCCAGTACGATCCTCCCCACAATGAGAAAGACCAGGAAATTCTTCGAGTTCAGCGCGAAATAGCTGAAGTTCTCTACCAGCGCGAAACCGGCTCCAATCAGCGCGCCATATACGATTCCATCGGTAACGTTGTCGAACTCGTCGCGCAGGATCACAAACAGCAGCAGCAGACCCAATCCCTTGATGGTTTCCTCGGTGACGCCCGCGTTCAATGCCTGCAAGAGCACACGCAGCATGGCGCTGGTATTATTTGGGTCAAGCGTATTCTGTAAAAAGGTATCGATATTCTGCTCGATGAACAGTGCCGGTGGAATGGCGATGATCGCCCCCCACAGGAAGGCCGCCAGGCGTAGAAACCACGGTTCTCGCTCGTAGCGATCCATGAAGTTGACCAGCAAGTTGATACCGATAGCAGGAATAAGCGGGATGGTCAGCGCGGCAACTATGCTGGAGGCGCCGTTCTGCGAAAGGGCTGAGATGCCCACCACACTGTTCAAGATGATGGTGATCATGGCGCTGACGATCAAAATGACGATGCCCGCGCCAGCTATCAGCCAGCGCGTGCGCGTGCCCATGCGCTGGGGCAAGGCAAACTGCATGGTCACGCCCGCGCCCATGACACTCACTTCTTCGCCCTCATCCCAGGCTAGCGGCTCCTGCTCCGGGTCAGGCTGCTCCGGAATGGAAACAGATTGAGGTGCTGAAAGCGCAGGCGACCTCGATTTATCCGCTGGAGCAGGCACAATGAAGGGAGGCAAAGCCGGCTCGCCAACGAGGCTGCTGCTTGTGCTATTTGTGGCTAAGTGTGTCGTCGCCATCTCCGAGATATGTTGAACCGGTTGCTGCGTTGGCGCAATCAACTGTAGCATGGTGCTGCCAATCACAAGCAGGTCCTGAGGTTGCATGGGCAGGCTGTCACCGCTCGGAACATTTCGCCCGTTGACACGCACAACATTTCTCGCGGTCAGGTTGATGATGTGCCAGCCTGATCGATCGAGCAGCAGGCGGGCGTGTTCGCGCGAAACGGTTGGGTCCATGAGGATGATATCATTGTCTAACGCGCGACCGATGGTTGTGTCTGTGCGAGATAGGACATGCACCAGCCCCTCTTCCGGTAGCCACCCCGTCGGATACTTCCCCTGAGTATTCGTTGCACCGGCGGCCTGGCGGGCAGGTTTCACCCGCACAACGCGCAGCACCCCATAATGCTGATTTATACATTATTCCTGGCTATCCTGGCACGGCTTCGCGGTCCACACTATTCATCAACCAGGCTGATGAGTCCGTCCTCAATGCAGTCGAGAGGTCTCTCCCTCTGAGCAATCCGCCCCCCCTTTCCACCTCGCGCCATACACTATACGCTTCATGAAATCAAAAGTCAGACATATGGGATAAGTGGCCGGACTGCTACCACTATACATGGGAATGAAACGCTTGACAAGAGGAAAATCTCACGCAAAAAACTACTTGACAACTCCGCCGTTGTCGTTTATACTAGATTTTGTAGAACAAAGGTTCGATATTGATGCTCTCTCAAGCCCCGAATTTCCTCAGGAACATCCTCTTTGAGCGGTCGGGTGAACTCCCTCTCTCCCCTCCCGACCGCTTGTTGTGGGAGTATAGCCGCCATCCAGCCTAAAAACCGCTTTTTTCTCTTGACGCTTTCCACTCCGACCGTTAGAATAAGGGTCGATGTCAGAGTCCAGGCGTCCTTGTGAAAGGGAACGTAGTAATGAACCCCACTGTCGCGCAATATATCGGCTTTGTTGTCATCGCACTCATACTTATCTGGGCGGTCATCGAGCTAAATAGCCGCATATCAAGGCATAGGGAGAATGAGCGAGAGGCAGCCCGTTCCACCTGGGTCAACCTGGA
The DNA here is from genome assembly GCA_963731975.1 of uncultured Chloroflexia bacterium. Classification (GTDB taxonomy): domain Bacteria; phylum Chloroflexota; class Ktedonobacteria; order Ktedonobacterales; family Ktedonobacteraceae; genus CAVSXS01. The sequence continues at coordinate 3,069,747 of CAVSXS010000001.1, forward strand.
TACTCGCCGGGCAGATGAAGAACGCGAAGAGGCCAGAGCTAGCTCAGCAGACCAGGCGGAGAGTAATGAAAGCCTTGAAGAGAGTGATCCCGGCCTTCACACACGCGCCAAGCAAAACGGACACTATAGCGAAAGCAAAACATCGTTATAATGCGAGCGTTTCATGCTCTGTCCCGCTACGTATTTTCCCACCTATACATGACTGTTCATGCTCATTACCTGCTAGATGCGGAAGCGCTGCCCTGCCCGCTTATACGGCTCCTGATCGACGCGGAAGCTATCGGCGTTGGTGCCGCGCGCCGCCGCCAGGAACTCGGCCAGCAATTGCACGGGCAACGTGGTGAGCATGGGTGTTAGTTCCTCCGGCAAGTCTGCATAGTTGCCAATCGGGAACAGCCTCCAGCGTTCGCCATCGAAGAACGCCGCCGTCTCCTCTGACGGAGCCTCGCCGACGAGCCATACACGCGAGCCGATCTCGTGTAGCGCCAGCAAAAAGTCGGTCATGCGTGACTGCGCGACCCCTGGCACGCTGATAGGGATCACGAGGTCCTCCGGCTCGAAGGCCACCTGCGGCCCGTGGATGCCCTGCTCCAGCTCAAAGCCCTCCGCCGTGACATACGCCGCCTCTTTCGCCTTTAGCGCGCCCTCCGGCCCCGTCACCGAGTTCGGGCCCGCGCCGAGGTAATAGAGGCGACGATTGTGCGCTGCCGCTTCGTTCGCCACCTGTCGCACGTCGTCTTCCCTAAGCAGCATGTGTTCCATCAGTTCCGGTACCTGCGCCAGGCCATTCTCCAATTTGCGCGCCTGCTCTCCATTTCCATCCAGCGCGGCCAGCCTCGCGGCGATCTGGGCCAACCGCGTCAGCGCGCCAATATAGCTGATGGAATGCGTTGAAGATGGGTCTTGCTCGACCGTCTCAAGCACGAGCGGTACGCCCTGCATCTTCGAGTTGCGGCCGGTGATGCCGATGGTGGTAACGCCACTCTCCAGGGCGCGCTGCACCGCCAGCGACCCGTGCAGCTTGCTCCCCCGGTGACTAATCACGATCACGGCGTCATCGGCGCGCAGCGGGCGTGGGTAATGCACGAACTCGAAGGAGCGCACCGCCCAGGCATCGGCCCCGGCGTAGCGCAGCAGGTATTCTCCCACGGTCGCCGCGTGAAAACTGGTGCCGATGCCGGCTATAAAAATACGGCTCGCCTTCGCAAGCTGCTGCGCCGCCTGTGCCGGTGCTGCCCAATCCGACAGCAGGTCGCGCACGGCCTGCGGCTGCGCGTGTATAGAACGATAGAGGCCCGTCGCCTGTGCTTCTGCCATGATGCTCAGCTCCTGTTCGCAAACTACGAAAAACGCCATCTTGAGAATAAGTGTACGCCACAAAGCGTAAGCGCGCCAACAGCCAACCCTCTGAGGAGTCTTCATCCAACCGCGCTCCTTGCACAGTGACACTCGCACCAGCGCATCATGGAATCATCGCAAAAATTGATTGACACAGCAAAGCGTTTATGGCATAATAAGCGCACAGTCACACGGAGAGGTCGCATAGTGGCCTAGTGCGCCCGCCTGCTAAGTGGGTAGGGGAGCAATCCCCTCGCGAGTTCAAATCTCGCCCTCTCCGCCCCTTTATTTTGATTCCTGTCTCACCCGCTAAATCTCATAATCCTCTGCCCAATTGAACCGAGGGTCGTTGATTTCCTCATAGGGTATGGTATACGTCTTCTTATGGTTCCCTCGTATGAGTCCCGCGCTCTTGAACCGAAGGGTCATACTGCCGCTTTTTGGAGCTTCATCGACTGAGATCATATAGACTTTTCCATTATCAAGCAAGTATACCGCGAAAAATTCAGCCTTTCCCACGTACCCTCGTTTGCGGTGATTAGACCCTTTACTATTAGTTGTTACAGAGACGGTGTTAAACTCGAAACAGGTTCCGTCTTTTGTTAGCCGCCCTGTTTTACACTGAATACGCACAAGCCGCGCTTCTCGGTGAACGAAGAATCCAAAATTTCTGTGTTCCTCAACGACATAATAGGCTAAATCGTATCCAAGATGATCGGCCCAGGGTAGTAATACCTCAAACCCTAACTGGACAAGTCGATTCAAAATGGCGGTGTGAGAAATCAGTCCTTGCTGTGATGTATCCCTCATAGTTTACTCCTTCACTAAGCTCACTACGCCTCTTGGCTCAACATACTTAAAAGGAAACCTAAATGCTCTATAGCGCACTCATCGGCATCCCCGCTGAACAGCCCTTTTGCGCTCATCCATTTGAGATTGTCGAGCAAGTACTGTTCTGTGAGCAGTCCAGGTATCCGTATATCCGTGCTACACTCATACCAGGTTCTGCCTAAAAGATACTGTTTGGCGCACGCTTTTTTCGTTATCCAGACGGGCATTATGGGAACATTTGCTTGTGGTTCGATCTTGATAGCCATATGCACTCTCGCTTTCTGTCGTCTTGATGCGCCATGCAATTGACATTTCTCTCGTGGTATCGATTTATGCACTATCCAAGCGCATAATGCAGAATAATGCACTATGATTGACAAAGTAAAGTATACTGTGTTATTATGCGCTTTGTCAAGATGCATCTCAGCGAAAGTGAGAATGTTATGGATTATGCCAGATCAGATTACTTTTAAAGAGTTAAGAGTCAGGGCAGGATTTAAAATAGCGAAGCTTGCTCGTGAAGCGGATATTTCTCCATCTTCCATTTATAGAATCGAAGATGGGGAGAAAGTCACGAGAGAGCTAGTCCAAGCGGCTCTTAATGTAATTAATAGTCGGTTGCGCACTTCCTACACATTAGACGATATTAGCGGTTTGAACTTATAAAAACTCCTGAATATCAGAGTTCAGGAGTTTTTTCAATTAGCATAGATGTATGACTACCTCGCTGCTGCCAATTCTCAAATCTTCTGCCCATATGTTACCCATAACCGAGATTATTTTCAAATCGCTCGGTATCTGTTATATTGATACCCATATTTTACATGTACTTAGCCACCATAAAATGCGGTGATGGAGTGTAGACAATGAATGTGTTGCAAGCTACCCAAAGTGTCCTTCAAGAAGCAAAGAAGCCTCTCCATTACAGGGAGATTACCCAACGGATGATTGATCGTGGGCTGTGGCAAACTGATGGAAAGACACCCGATGCGACTGTTAGTTCTGCCATCACAGGGAACATTAAGAAAAATGGCATCCATGCTCTCTTTCAGCGCATCGATGATGGTGTGTATGCCTTACGTGAATGGGGACTATCTGAACCTGATGCTCCAAATGGATCAACTCATACAGAAGATAGCACATTTCACCCGGCTCTCGATATTCCCACACCAAAGTCATTATCTTTCACGGATGCTGCCGAGCAAGTACTCAGGCAATTCAGTGACAATAAGCCAATGCATTATCGGGAGATAACTAGAAAGGCTCTCGAACTGGACCTCATTAAAACAAAGGGACTGACTCCAGAGGCAACCCTCTATTCGCAGATTCTATCTGAAATCCGTCGTCAGGTCCGTAGGGGAAGCACACCGCGTTTTATCATGCAGAAAGGCGGCTTAGTCAGCCTTTCTAGCTGGCAACCCATTGAGGCAGACGGGCTGGTACCTCAGATAGAACATCACAATGAACAGGCCCGTAAGAAATTTCATGAACGCCTCCTCTCGATGCACCCGAGGGCTTTTGTGGAATTGATCGGGCAATTGTTGGTGGCAATAGGCATAGAAGACGTTATTGTGACAGATTTTAGTGGAGATGGCGGGATAGATGTACGAGGCACGCTGGTTGTCGGCGATGCAATTCGCATTAATATGGCGGTGCAGGTAAAGCGTTGGAAAGGGAATGTGCAAGCGCCTACAGTACGGGAGGTACGAGGAGGTCTGGGTACACACGATCAAGGTTTAATCATTACTACAAGCGACTTCTCCCCAGGAGCAGTCGAAGAGGCCCGACTTCCGAATAAAGTCCCAGTAGCGTTGATGAATGGCGATCAACTGGTAACTCTCCTTGTAGAGTATAACATTGGCGTACGTCGCACAGCCTACCAGTTGATCGAGTTGGGCGAAACCGACGAATAGACAGAAACATATTTCGACAGGGCATTTCTTGCTCAAAATTAAAATCCATGCGAACAGGATTTTTTAGAGAATGATATGCTGCCGAAACATTGACAAATCCCTCCCGCACTGCTATTATCATGGCATATCCATAGGGGCGTAGCTCAATTGGCAGAGCACCCGTCTCCAAAATGGGTTGTTGGAGGTTCAAGTCCTCTCGCCCCTGCCAAAACTCCTGAGTATAGCACTCGGGAGTTCTTTTTGTACAAGGAAGGTGGCTCTACTTGAAGAAGAGGAGCATCATGCAAAGGAAGTCCTTGACCAGGCTCGCCGCAATGCTCGCCGGTTGTATGCTGCTGGCCGCCTGCCAGTTTCAAGGTAGTGAATTGCCGCAACTCACACCGGAAACAACACCTTCTCGGTTTCCCAGTACATCGATACTCGGCGTACAGGGAGATGCCTCCACGACTAGCTTGTTTCCCGGTATTCCCTGGGTGCGCCTGGGCTATTCTACCTGCATCTCAAATCGTTTAAGCGGGCAAGTGCTCAAGGATACCATCAATAGTTACCATAGCCAGGGGATGCATGTCTTGCTCACTTTCTGCCAGTCAAGCGGTAATAGTCTCTTTGACACGAAGCTCCTCAATGACGCGGCGCAAGGCGGGGCCGATGCAGTGCAGTGCGGCAACGAGCAGATGAAGCAGAGCGCGGCCACCCTGTATGTCACCCCAGAGAACTTTGCCAGGTTTTTTGACCTTTGCCAGAATGCCATGCACGCGGTACATCCCGCTATCCCCATCATTCTCGGAGCTATGGATCCCTGGGTAGTTCCTAACGACAATGCACACTTGATGAACCAGGTGAATTACCTGGATGCGATGCAATCAGCCATGAACTCCTCGGTGCATCCCGGAGGCAATTGGAACTGGCGCTCGCAAATCCTGGGTCTGATCGATAGCTGGCACAATGGCTATCCAGACCCGCATACCAATAATCTCTACCAGCTCTATCTCTTCTGGGCGCAGCAGTTGCATGTCGATATAAATAGCGGTGGTTTAGGGAAACACATCTGGACGGTGGAGGGAACAGCTTGCGTGAGTAACTGTGGACTCGATACCAGCAACGCGCGTGAAATCGCCCTTTCACACATCATTACGCTCATTACCGATGTGCAGACAACACTGAAATTGCATGTCCCGTTCTTTTACTTTAGCGGCAAGGACTTCAATACCGCTCAAACCGGACCGATACTGGGCATTCTCGATGCGAATGGTCATGCTAAGCCACTCCGCCAGGACCTCCAGATGAATGCTCGTACTCTTAACATATCTTGCGTCACTGGAAATACTCTCGTGGCGGATCAAGAGCAATTGCTGGCAAAGCTCTATAGTGGTTGCACGCCACCGGCAAACTATGCGAATATCCTGGAAAGCTGAACGAGGTAGCCTTTCGCGCATGACTTTGGTCATAGTGTCATGTGCGCGCTATGAGTTACTATGTATAATGGATAGGGAGTTGTTTGCATCAATCTGTGTCAGAATAAAAGGGAGCGCCTTGTGAACATTGCCATATTGGAAGATAATCCTTCCATTTTGGATTACCTTTCGACCGCGCTGCAGATGAGTGGTCATCACGCCACAACTTTTACCCAGGGCGCAACCCTGCTGCATAGCATCTTTCATGATGGCCAGCCAACCCTCTCTTCTCCTTTCGATCTGATCCTGGTCGATCTCCTACTGCCCGGCGACATCTCCGGCCTGGAAGCTGTTCGTATCATTCGTGGTACGTTTTCGGCTGAGCGCATGCCCATCATCATCGTATCAGCGTGCAGCCAGAAAGAACTGGACGAGGCGCAGGCAGAGCTACCGGGAACGCCGATCATGCGCAAACCATTTAAGATCCAGGAATTGCTGCGTCTGATCGATAGCGTACACGTCTAGTATCGCCTCCTACCTCCTACGGCTCCTGTAGAGGTAATTCAACAACGAAGGTGCTGCCCTCGCCGGGAGTCGAATCGCACCAGATTCGCCCGCCGTGGCGCTCGATGATATCCCTGCTGATGGCAAGTCCCAGCCCCATGCCGCGTTTGACCTGTTTCTGCGCCTCCGATGTGCGATAAAATGCCTCAAAAATGCGCTTCTGCTCATCGGAGGGTATGCCCTTGCCGAAGTCCTGCACTGCTATGATTGCCACGGCAGGCGTGCTCTGGACGCGCACGATCACCGGCGTATCAGCGGCGGAATATTTGAGCGCGTTGCCCACCAGGTTGATGACCACCTGGCTCAATCGATTGCTGTCGCCTTGCAGCTCGATGGGAGTTGAGGGCGCATCCAGTTCGATAGTACGATCCGTCAGGAGACGCTGATTCTCAACCACGTCATAGCAAATCTGTACAAGATTGCATCTATCCAGGGTGAGTGCGAGCTTGCCCGCGCGCAGGCTGCTCAGGTCGAGCAGATCATCCACCAGCGCGGTCAAGCGTTGCGTCTGCTCATCGATCCTCTGCAACGATGTAGCGATTACCGCCAACTCAGATACGACCGCGCGCTGCTTCAAGAGGCGTGAGAAGGCGATCTGCGCGTGGCCGCGTATGACGGTGATGGGCGTCTTGAGTTCGTGTGAGGCCATCGAAAGAAACTGTTCTTTCAGGTGATTCGCCTGTTCAAGTTGCTGGTTGGCGCGCTCTAACTCCTGATTGGTATGTTCGAGTTCATCGGCGCGTTGAAGCGCCTCCTCTTCCGCGAGGAGGGCGCGCAAGCGAGCCGATTCGCGCTGTCCCGTGATGATGGCAACGAACAAGCCAGCCAAAACAAAGGATAGCACTTGCGCCACCGCCTGAAGACTGGCCAGGTCGAGGTGATTGATAGGGGGAAAATAAAAGTAGTCGAGAGCAACGCTCGAGAGCAGAACGGCGAGTAAGGCTGGGCCTACGCCCCACAGCAGTGCGACAAGCAGGATGGAAAGCAGAGGAGTCAGGCCGGGGAACACGTAAGATGTGCCAAACACCATTTTCGCCAGGACGACCAGGGTTATCCCCACGCCAACGATCGGAAGCGTAGCGAAGTAGCCTATCAGCGGATGCCGCCAGCGTGGGATTTGCGCAATATACAGCCTGCGCAACTCGACGCGCCGTTGTAAGCTCACCTTACGCATGGGACGCCCTCGGCTATCAGCAGGTAATTCTCTCCTCATACTTAATCGTCATGCTCCAGGTAGTGCCTTCATTATCCCGCAAGTATAGCACCCATCCAGCGCCTGAGCAAACTCTACCTCTGCTGGCGCAAGATGTCGGCATAGCGGCTTTCGGCCTGGGTGAACTGCTTCTGCATCGCGCCATCATGCATGGCGATCAGCGGGATTTCCGGGTGAGCCTGCGCGAAATGGTGCAACTGGATGAGCGTCTGCCGGCCCGACGCGTCATCGCTGCTGACCGTGTTCCAGATCAGCGGGTGCATCGTCGCGGGGCGCAGGTAGTTCGCCGCGACCCAGGCAGCGTCGCCCAGCAGAAACAGACGCGGCCCATTCGAGCGGTTGATGAACATGCCGGTATTGCCCGCCGTGTGTCCCGGCAGAGAGACAAGCACGATGGAGCCATCTCCGAAGAGGTCGTAACTGTTGCGAAATCCCTCGTAGGCTGGCCCGGCGATGTCGAAGAAATCCAGCGGGTTATCTCCCATAAACTGGCGCACCAGGCCCTGATATGCATCCAGTATCCCATACTGCGCCGCGTCGTATTCGACGCGATTGACGCGCAGTGGAACGCCTGGAATATCTGGAATGCCGCTCACGTGATCCCAGTGCAGGTGAGACAAGAGGGCAAAATCGAGATCGCCGCGTCCCAACCCGCGACCTTGCAGATGGCTGGCAAGCGATTGTTCGAAGGCAAAATTCGCCAGCGTTTTCCGAAAGAGCAGCGATTGATTGGAAAGAAACAGGTAAATATCCGTACTCAGCCCTGTATCATACAGGAAAGTCGCCTGGGGATGTCGTATCAACACGGCGCTGTGGGCGATCTCGACCGGCGCAAAAAGCCCGCCGCGCACAGCGACAAACTCGGGCACGATGGCCGTTCCACAGCGCAGAAAGGAGACCTCGACCTCAGGCAATTCCTCCACCTTCCGGGAAGATGGGGAAGGCGCGGCATCGTTCCATATCTCCAGGTCGAAATGCTGCGGCAGAAAGCTCCTGGCGGCATAGCTGACTCCCATCACGCCTGCTGCTAACCCTGCAAATTTGAATACATTCCGTAATTTCATACTCTACCCACTTTCATCCTTTGCGAAATTCGTCGGGTACCGGCACTGCTTCCCACGCGCCACCCGCCTGTTTCCAGCCATCAAAGCCCATCTCCAGGTGCGCCACGTTGCTATAGCCCAGTTTTTGCAGCACGTCAGCCGCCAGCGACGAACGCAGACCGCCCGCGCAATACACGATCGTGCGCTTTTGGGGCTCCAAATAACGCTTGTGGTACTCGCTCTGCGGGTCGGCCCAGAACTCCAGCATTCCGCGCGGCACGTGCTTCGCACCGGGGATCGCTCCATCTCGCCAGCGTTCGCGCACATCGCGGATATCCACGACGACTGCCTCGCCGGAGGCAAGCTCGCGCTCCATTTCTTCCTTTGACAGGCCGGTGATGCGCGCGCGCGCATCGGCTATCATCTCGTTGACCGACTGTGGTTCCATCGCTGTTCCTTTCATGTAATGAGAACTATGCTTCGCTTGCTCATCCCATTGTAACACGCCGGCTCACACTGCAAACGCCTATGAGTTGCCTGCCGGAACCGGCGCATGAATAAACAGCTTCTCATCATTTTGTGAATTAGCTCACATTTTCTCTGTCAACTTTACAAATTGCTTGACAACACTACTTTTGCGCATTAAGCTATGATGTGAAATAGATGAACAGAGCATGTAATCGTTGTTTCTTTTGTTCTCCACCGGCGGATAAGCACTACGCATCTGGGGAAAAAGCGTACCGCGTGGAGCATCGCGGCTCTTCGATTTGATGATCGACCTTTCTCAACGTCTAGTATTCTATCGTAACAGAATTCTTGTAAGACGAACGAGGTGACATACCTGTGCTTCAACGCGGCCTGCGCGCCGCACACAGACCACCGGCCAGTTATGTTACGGTTGCGAAACGCGCTCACGGCGTCTCGCAGAAAGTAGATTGAGTGCGATGGGTATCGAAATGGAAGACCCTCCCGACCAGATGAGTCTGGTCGCCTTAGAGGACCGCTGCCAGCGCGAAATCCTGAACTTCCGCAATGGGAAGCCATTCGACGACCGCTACTGCCTGGAAATTTTTGATCGCGCCACCGTAAAGGGAGATGAGGAAGCCTGGGCGCTGCTGGTGCGCAGCTTCCGGCGCATGGTACTGGCCTGGCTGCGCAGCCACCCGCGCCGCGAAAACGCGCTGCGTTACGAGCCTGAAGAAGACTACTATGTTGACTACACATTCACACGCTTCTGGCAATCGACGCATAGCCAGGCGCTCAAGTTCGATTCGCTGGCAGCCGCGCTGAAGTATCTCAAGTTGACGCTGCACGCGGCAATCACGGATACCCTGCGGTCTCACGCTCGCCCGGTCGTGCCCCTGCCGGAGCCTGGTTCAGGCTTCCCGGAGGAGCCAGCCGCCGCTGAAGAAGACGATGGCCGCGACGTGTGGGAAGTGATCGACAGCCTGCTGCCGACACAACGCGAAAAGCGGGTAGCTTACTTGATGTACCACTGCGGACTGAAGCCGCGTGAAGTGATGGAGCGCTGCCCTGGCCTGTTCAGCGATGTCCACGACATTTATCATACCCAACGCAACGTACTCGACCGCCTCAAACGGAACAAGGATCAGATCCGCTGGCGCTTGAGCGACCGGGAGGAGTGAACCAGCCTACCTGTTCCTATCATCCAACACGTCAGGGAGCAGAGAAGTGATCTGCAAAAAAGCTATCATCTGTCGTTTATAGAGCGAATGTGTTGGATACGAGGAACTATAGGGCTGACCTCCCCGGTCGTCCGGGTCTAAGTGCCAGTAAAGATGAGGAAGGACGAACGATGGACTGTTTGAGTGATATTGCACCCAGCGAAGAGGTTTTGATTGCGTTTGCGCTCGATGACCAGGAGTTACCGGCAGAGGCGCAGGAGCATCTTGCCCACTGCGAGCACTGCCAGCAGCGCCTGGCGAGCTTGCAGCACGCCAATGCTTCGCTGCTCTCGCGCCTGTATCGCAGCCAATGCCCGGATGCCCTGGCATTGAGCTACTACAGCTCCGGAGGTCTCTCTGACGTCAGGCGCATCTCTATCGCAAACCATTTGCTGGATTGCCCGCTCTGTATGGCCGAAGTCGAGGAAGCCCGCCGCTACCTGCAAGAGCAGCCCATCGAAATGCCTATGCCATCATTCAGGCCACACGCCCTGGTGCGCCGCATCTTCGCCACGCGCAACGCTCAGCCACAGATGCAATTCGTCCTGCGCAGCGCTTCGCAGGAGGCATCCTGGCCCCGCCAGTACAGGGCCGAGGCAGTTGATGTCTCCCTGCATCTTTCCCGTACAAGCAGCGGTGAACATATGCTGCTCGGCATTCTCACCAGTAACGATCTATTGGAGGACGTGGGAGCGTTCGAAGGCATCGAGGCCGAGCTGTACCTCGCGCCCCTGAATACGACGGGCAACGGTTATACCCCCAGGAAGACACCTTTCCTGCATACCAGTGTAGACGACATGGGCAACATCGTCTTCAAACCCATTCCAGCCGGGGAATATGTCATGATCCTGCATCTTCCAGGCCGCGAAGTTATTATCGAAGGATTGTCGGTCGAGCAGTAACCTATCGCTTACTCAGGCCGCCGGTGAGCAGTTGCAAGATGAGGACGAGGATAGCTGCGCCGATGATGGAGAGCGCCAGGCTGCCCCAGAAGTGGTAGTTGCCGCCCCAGCCGAGCGCGCTCGCCAGGTAGCCACCGATGACCGCTCCGACCAGTCCGACCACCAGGTTCCCCAGGCAGCCGAAGCCACGCCCGCGCACCAGGGCGCTGCCGATAAAACCCGCGAGCAGGCCGACCACGATCCAGCTAAAAAAATCAAGATCAAATTGAATGCCGGGAATAGCGGCAAGCACAAGCGACATGTTGTTACCCTCCCCTGAACTCTTTGCATCTTGAGAGCAGTATGCTCGAATAGATTCAACTATGCCCATATACGACTGACTACAAGCGAGGTTGCATCAGTGCTCAAGCGGGGAGGATTGCTAACCTGTCCATTTGGCCGTTGTCTTGCGCTCATGGCATATGATACGGTATGGGCACGTGTCCATAATATACAGGAGTGTATCCGTAATGTCCTTGGGGCCTTCCGCTTCTGAGCCTGCTGTGAAAGATCAAGACCCATCGCGCAAGCGATATTTCTTCTCTGCTCTATTTGAATTGCCCAGAAACGTCTACCTGCTACTCTTCTTCACATTGGGAAAAGGGTTCCAATTAAGCATCTCCACGCTGACCGTCAACTACTACGCGCACAGTCTCGGGTACCGGCCCGACTTCATCGGCCTGTTGAGCGCCATGCCGGCCATCGGCTCGCTCGCCAGCGCTGTCCCCATCGGTCTGCTGGCAGACCGCATCGGACACAAGGCTGTGCTGATCGCCACCGCCATCCTGACACCGCTCTTCCTGGCCGGTATCGCGCTTGGCACATCGGCTTCCTGGCTGCTGGTCTGCGCCTTGTTACAGGGGGTCGTCTCTTCGGCCTACTGGGTCACGAACCTGCCTCTGCTGACCGAGAGCACGACGGAACGGCAGCGCGTGGGCGTCTTCGCGCTCAATAGCTTCCTGCTGCTGGGCGTCGGGGCGCTGGGCAACCTGCTCGGCGGGGCCATCCCCGAATTCGTGGCGAACATGCTGCACGTCTCGGCGGCCAGCACAGTTCCCTTACGCTGGGGTGTCATGACTGCTGCGCTATTCACCTTCATCTTCGGCCTGCCGCTCTGGTTTCTGCACAATACGAGGAGTAAAGCTGACACGGGGAAAGCTCACACGGTGCGAAGCGAGCAGCCGGAGATGGCCGCGTCGATTGCATATCCTGAAAAAGCGATGCCTTCACTGAGCGAAATGAAACGGGAGAAGCTACCAATCATGCTCTTCGCCAGGCTGCTCATTCCCGACCTGCTCTTCACGACGGGCGAAGGCGCGGTTGTGGCGCTGATTCAGCTCTACTTCGTGCTGCGCTTCCACCTGCTGCCCGGCCCTTTGGGTATCATCTTCACTATCTCCGGCCTGGCGGGGGGCGTCTTCTCGCTAACCGCGCCGCTCTTCGTCAAACGTTGGAGCAAGTTGCGCATCGTCACTACTGTACAATACCTCAGCGCGCCCCTCATGATACTGATCGGATTCGCGCCCTCGCTGCCCCTGGCAATCACTGGAGAATACGCCCGCTCGTTCATGCGCACGCTGATCGAACCGGTCTACGCCGCCTTCGCTATGGAACAGGTCTCTGACAGGCATCGCGCCACGCTCTCCGGCTTCTATTCGGTAACGTGGAGCATCGGCTTCAGCATCGGCCCCACCGTCGCGGGCTGGCTGCAAACCAACGTCAACCTATCCACCGCGTTCATCTTCGGCGCGGCCTGCCTCATACTCAGCGCCTCGCTGCTGCTATACTTCTTCGGACGATCACGGCAAGCGGTCGCGCGGTAGGGGCGACCCTACGGCAAAATCAAATGCAAATCGCCGAACTCATGCCAGAGATAGCGTTCTTTAAGGGCTTCCCGGTAGGTGATCTCCAGATGGGGCCGTCCTGTCAGCGTTTCAAGCATGGCGAGATGGGTTGAGCGCGGTTCGTGCAGCCCGGTCAATATGCCGTTGATGGCGTGAATACCGCGCTGCGGCGTGATGAACAGGTCTGTCCAGCCTTCACCGGGAGATGTCTCGCCTCGGCAATCTGTCACGCTTTCGAGCGCGCGTACAACGGTTGTCCCCACCGCAATGACCCGCTTGCCGGTCTCGCGTGCCATGTTGACCTGGCGCGCAGTTTCAAGAGGTACGCGGTAGTATTCCTCGTAAGGCGGCTCGTGCTCCTCCAGGCTAGCAACCCCCGTGTGCAGGATGAGGGGCGCGATCACCACGCCCTGCGCCACAAGGCGAGTCATCAATGCCGGAGTGAAGGCGCGCCCGGCAGAGGGCATTTCCGCGCTGCCCGGTTCCGTAGCATAAACGGTTTGATAGTAGCTGAGCGGCCAGCTACGCGGAATGTAGCGATAGCGAATTGGAAAGCCATGCTGCGCCATGTAGTTTTGCAGGTCACATGGCAGGCTCAACGCAGCCACCCACAGGCGGTGATGACCTTTACTTTGCGTACACATGGATAGGGTTGTCGCGTCCGGCAACGGTGACAGGTATGCACCGCGATCGTAGGGAGCCATGAGCAACGCAGTAGCGCCAGCAGGCAAATGTAGCAATTCACCTTCGTGAGCATCGTATATGGGTGTTGAACCGGCCTCGAACGGCGTGCGAATCTCGACAGTCCAGGTATCACCGGGCAGATGCGTCGAAAGATGCAGTTCGCAGGAGCTGCCATCCGCGCGAATGGCTGGCAGCGCCGCGTTGAGCGTGCCGCTGGTATTGATGACCAGCACATCTCCAGGCACAAGATACGCGGGGAGGTCTCGGAAGCGGGTATGAAGCACGCTGTTATTGGTGTAATGCGAGATCATCATGCGCACCTCGTCGCGCGCCAGGCCGCGTGCTTCCGGCGGCTCGCTCGCTTCGAGTTCGGGTGGCAAATCGAATAGTATCGCATAATTGCTGCTAGCGGGGAGGAGAAGCGTTGTTTTCACCTGCTTTATGATTCCTTCGTTAGTTCGCGCGCCTGGTAGCGGCCGCTCGGTCGAGCGCCGGTCAGCAGTTCGAGCAATCCGGGTACGCTCGTCTCCGGCAGCGGGCGGTCGCTGATATCTTCGCCGGGAAAGGCTTCCTGGTGCATCTGCGTGCGCATATCCCCCGGATCAACCCAATAGACTCGCCAGTCGGGATGCTCGGCGGCGAGAATATTCGAAAGCTGTTCGAGCGCCGCTTTGCTTGATCCATAGCCGCCCCAACCTTCGTAGGCTTCCACGCCCGCGTCGCTGGTAATATTAAGAAGGCGCACACCCGCCTTGAATGCGTGTTGCGTGGCCTGGATGAGCGCGAGCGGAGCGATCACGTTGGTGCGATAGACCCGTTCGAGTGCATCGAGCGGGTATTCCAGCAAGAATGGCTGGGGACTGGGGCCGAGCGTACTGGCGTTGTTGACCAGCGCGTCGAGTCCGCCCGACGCCTGCGCAGCCCTTGCCAGCGCGCTCCTGTGCGCCGCGTCGGTTACATCGCCCGGCAGCGCAGCCACGTGGGTATGCCGGGCAAGTTCCAGGCGCGCTGCTTCCAGCGCCTCTGCGCCTCGCGCATCGATGATGAGTTGCCAGCCCTGCGCTGCCAGTTGCCGCGCCAGCGCCAGGCCAAGCCCGCGCGAAGCGCCTGTGATAAGAGCCGTGCGGGGTGTATGCGCATCGTGTGTTGTCATCTGTCGTTCTCCTTTATAAACTCCATACCTACTGCCACTCTACTGCACCACACCTGTCCCTACACCTGATTATTTGTATGTTGTCATCATTGTAGCAGATACGATGCGCGCGAACTTTAGCCCAAAGGCCAGTCCTTGCCTGAACAAATGTACAGTTCACCTACAGGTACCCATAAGTATTGGCACATTTGGATTGCGATGCGACAATCTGGTATACTTTAGCGTATAACTAATCAAAGAAATTCTTAGCTGATGTGTCTAGAGGAGCTTGTAGATGCGGCCCAGTTTGATCGAGTTGCGCCCTTCGGGGGAGAAGGAGCAGCTGAACCATACCGCGATACCTCCATACGCTGCTCAATCTCCTTATCCACCATCGCAAACGGCGCGCTCTCGTCAAGCCGGGATGCGCAGCTACCAGACCAAGACCCATTCATTCAGACTGCGACCTGCTGAAGGCTGGTCGAGTTTCTTGCTGCTCGCCGTGGCCCTCTATGCGGTCGTGTACGCCATCGTGAACGCGGGCTGGCTGACGGGTGGAACGTCGATCTTGCTCTATACCACGGCTGCTGGATTGCTGATGGGCCTGGGCGTCGCCAAAGTCACGCACTTTCCCCAGTCGATCCTGCATCTTGGCTCGTGCCTGCTGGGTTACTGGCTCTCGATCTGGTTGACCAGCGTGGTTGCCATGCATATTCCCTGGCTCACCTTGCTGGTCGATCTGCGCGCCGTCATCACTGGCGGGCTGGCTTCCGCGCCTGTCACAGGTAATCAGATGGTTTTTCTCTTCTACCTTTCGTTTCTCTCTTTCTTTCTTGGCTATTTCGGCGCGTGGCTGGTGTTTCGCGCCCATCTGCCCTGGCTTGTCGCGCTGGTCTATTGCTCAATCATGCTGGTGAACCTTCAGAGCGCACGCACTGACCTGTCGTTCGCACTGATCGTGCTGCTAGCCGCGCTGCTGCTGCTCATTGGACGCATGCAGTTATACATCCAGCTGGCACGCTGGACACACGAAGGTCTGCATACTGATCGCGCCTGGCTGCGTGACATCACCTATCGTTTTATGGCGATCAGCGCCCTGCTGGCGATTGTGCTGCTCCCACTCAGCCTGATCTTGCCAACCTTCGGCCAGCCCCAGGCGGGCGTTTCTCTCTGGGGAGAGATTGATAACGCCTGGAACAAAATCTCGCAAGGCCAGTTTGCTTTGAACAATCCAGGCTCGCTCTTTCAGGGATCGAATCCCTCGGCGAACTTCTTTAGCGACCAGCTTTCGATTACGGGCAGCGTCAATCTGCCGACAGGCGAGGTGCTGACGTATACAAGTACTGGTGGAGCGCAAGGACAATACCTCGAAGGCCTCTCCTTCGACCATTTCGACGGCCATACCTGGACATCGCTTGCCACTAACCAGGCCAGGCCATACAACGCGGGTTCCTCGCTGCCGGTGCTCGTGATAGGCGCGGTCAACCAGGTAACAACGACCGTGACCCTCATCACGCCGCCCCAGGGGTCCAGGCAATACATCTTCTCGCCTGATCAACCGGGCAGCTTCAGCGTGCCGACAGTGCTGTTCGGCAGTGACATTCGCGATGCATTCATTACAGCCTGGACGCAGCAGAACCCGCTGTCCGCCGGCGAGCAATATCAGACTACATCGCTAGTCCCTACTGTCTCGCAGCCGACGCTCTCGGCGATTCCGCTGCCACAGCAGTCGCCCTCCACATGGTCAGCAGACCCGGCTTACCTGATACTGAAGGGAGAGTACCTCCAGCTTCCGTCCAACCTGTCGCCGCAAGTCAAACAGGTAGCACTGCAATGGACGCGGTCAGCCACGAATGCCTATGACGCCATGAAGATGCTCCAGGCGCACCTGAGCGACCCGCACGCCTTCACCTACTCTATTACCAATGCGCCGGTTCCCTCCAACATCGATGCCGTGAGCTGGCTGCTGCAAACACATCGCGGCTTCTGCACCTACTACGCGACGGCTATGGCGGTCATGGCGCGCCAGCTAGGTTTTCCGGCTCGCGTCGTCAACGGCTTCAGCCAGGGCCACTACGACACGACGCGCAAGGTGTGGGTGGTCGATGGCAGCGATGCGCATAGCTGGGTGCAGGTCTATTTCCCCAACCAGGGCTGGATCAGCTTCGATCCGACCCCCGGCTTCTCCATCAACAACGCGCCCACATCTCAGCCGACACCAACGCAGACGGTCGCACCGACCCGGCCCAGCCCGACGGCACAGCCGACGCAGCCCGGCAAGACAAAGCGACCGATCATTTCCACCGGCTCTGCGACACCTCGCGCTTCTCAGGACAGCAGCGCACGTCAAATCATCTTCCTGGTCGTTTCGCTCATCGTCCTGGCTGTAGCCCTGCTCGTATTCGCCGCCTCGGTCTTTCGCTACCGCGAGCATAAACGCTTCGCTACCAGCACCATGATCGCTGCAACGTACTGGCGACTCGCGCGACTGGCCGGTTTATCGGGCGTTTCGCCGCGAGCATCTCAGACGCCCTACGAGTACACGCGCCAGCTTGTCCGGCGTTTCCCACAGGCGCAATCAGCCTTGTGGCACGTCACCCATCTTTTTGTGCGTGAGCGTTGGGGCGCGCCTCAACACGTTCCTGCTCACTCCGAGGAGCAAACCATCCAGCAGCTGTGGCCTCGCCTGCGCGCTACCTTGCTGCGCTCGCTTGTTTTCCACAAGAAACGATCACCGGACGATCTATAATCGTAGGGGCCGGTTTACCGCGCTCAGCCAGCCCATTCATGGGCGCGAAAGGTAGCTTGCAACGCGAGTGGGCGGGTCTGCTAACAACGCCTCGCGCCCATAAATGGGCTGGTGGGCACGGTAAACCGGCCCCTACGTGATGGCGCGATTAATTTGTCAATATGCATATACGAATAAGGTCGATGTCATATTATTATATATGGATACATCTATAATCGTTACCATTCTTACAATAAATCGTTTCCATACTAAGGAGCTTGAAATTTGGGCAATCACCCTGTATTGCCCTGAGATTCTTTCAACAATCCCTGCGAGAGGGTGAATTGGGGTGGAGGTTTGGAACAATGGGAAATGAACAGGCGCTGGTAGCCTGCGCGTTCGGGTGGGGCAAAGAATTTCGTTTGTACCGGGAAACGCTCTACGTGTGTGACACGACCTACCGGCTTACCGATCTGACGGGTGTCAGCCTGGTGACACGGCAGGCGCTGGGGGTACCCTCGGCACGTCTTGAGCTGCAATTCGGGCAGAAAACCGTCGTGCTGCGCGGTATCGCAGCGGTAGCGGATGCAGGGAAAGCAGCCGAATACCTGGCGACATGGTGCGATAACCAACCAGCAGAGCGGGCCGCCAATTCCTCAAACAGCTCGACCTCTCTACAGGCGCTGCCGCAGACGACACCCACGTCAGTTTTCCGCGAGCGGGCCACGCGCCCTTTCGAAGCGCCTTTTACGCTCAGGCAGCGTAAGGAGCGTTTTACCGAGATGCAGCACGGCTGGCGGCGCGAGCGCAAAACGGAGCACGTTCCTCACGAAGAGACGCTGCCAGTCGTCAGCGTTCCCGTGCGCCTGGCGGAGGGAGAGCAGGCGCACTATAGCGCGAAAGCAACGCACTGCGGGGAGCGCATCAGCGAGACGCTGCGCTCGACCTATCCGGCGCAGGATCATGGCCTGCTCATCCTCACCAATCGCCGAATGCTCTATATTGGCCGCAAGAGCCAGATGGTACTTGAGTACCAGCACCTCTTACATATCTCACGCTTGCATGGGGCGCTGGCATTTGAGGCCGATCACTGGCAGAAACGCGCCATATTCACCATGCCGCACTCGGAAGCCTGCGCCGCCTGCCTTGAGGCAATTGTGCAGAAGACCTCCGTGAGACAAGCCAGCGAGGTCTACGTTCGATAACATCGATACATACAGCATCATTGGGGGGAGGATAGGAGAAGATGATAGATACTGTAATGGCGGTCTGGAATCGAGGATTGGGAGGGCGCTTCCTCGTTGTGTTCATGACGTTTGTAGGCATGTGCATCAGTATATCCCTACTTGTGATTACGACCAGCAGCGCGTGGGGCGCGCTCTTTATACATCACCCGGGGCCGGGCGGGCAAGGTAACACAGGGTACGCGGGGATCACCACCACGACCGGCGCACCATTCGCGCCGACGGCGACCGCCACGACGATCCAGATCACTATTCCCGGCCAGTGTTTTGTCACAGCCACCGTAACCGTCCTGCGTACAGGGCAAGGCACGTTCACGCCGACTTCGGCTGGTCATCGCCCCGCACCGACGCGCACGCCGGGGCATCCACGCTCACAGGTCACACCCACGCCGGTTGTGACCAGAACGCCCGTCCGCAAACCCACGCCTTCGCCAACACCAGTCGTCACCAGAACACCCGGGCCTACCCCGACCACCGCACCGACGACTATCGTGACGCCAACCACCGTGCCAACATCGACGGTCTCTCCAACAATCATCCCTACGCCGGTGACGACGCCCACATCTATTGTGACTCCGACGCCTATCGTGACGCCCACAAGTACGCCCATCACGCCGACGCCTGGGACGACGCCAACCGTCACCGCAACGCTTTCGCCGACCGCAACAACGACTGGAGTTCTTACACCAACGGTGACGGCAACGATGACAACTACAGTTAGTGGCAGTCCGACCGCGACGAGCACGACTGGCATAACGGGGACACCGGGGAATACCCACCTGACGGGAGGTGGTACTCTCTCAGGAAGCACACCGAGCGCCGGCACGAACGGCACGCCAACGAGCGCGTACACACCGGGTAATTGCCTGAACGACAGCCTGCTGGGCGACACATCCCCTCTATTGCTCTCCCTGGAACTCTCTCTGTGGGTTGCGCTGATCACCTCGCTGGCAGGTACTCTTATCTTCTGCGGAGCAATCGCGCGCCTGAACCGGGGACATGAGGCCCTCAGATCGTGTACAGTACCTGCGTAGGGTGCTGGATCTGGCCTGCCGCCACGACCGGGCCGACGGGAGCCTTCTGGCTCGGCGCTGGCCCCGGTTCCCGGCTGATGGCGGCCACTTCATAACCGGAGATCGTGCCGGGGAAGGTCAGGCTGGCGACGCCGTTCTGCATACTCAAGACGCCAATGCTCACGGGCTTGTTGTTGTGCAGCAGCCAGCCCTGGTAGATCTGATTGCCCTGAAGCTTTGGCAGATCATGCAGCACCAACACCGTGACGTTCTGTTGCGGAATATAGAACAGGGAGCCGGTCGCATTTTGAGCCGACTGCATACCCGCGAGGGCATAGACCTGGGTGATCTGGCGATGCAGCGCATTGATCTGTTGGGCCTGGGTCGAGTTCGTCTGCTGGAGCTGCGTCGCATTCGCTTGAAGCGTCGATACCTGGTGCTGAAGCGAGACGTTCCAGGCGGTCATCCCACCGAAGAGAGCGAACATAACCAGCGCGGCCACCGCCAGCAGGCGCGTCGTCCAGCTCATACGCCGGGGACGCCGTTGTGTAGAGCGGAGATCGCTGCGCGCCCGCTGTGGCAGTGGAATAGGCTGGCTCTCTGGACGAATCTCCGCCATGATACGCTCTTTGAGCGCGGGTGAAGGGGAAACCTGTGGCACGGAGAGCGGCAAGAAATTGACCGCGGCGCGCAGTTCCTGCACCAGGTGTGGGCAAGATGCGCACGTTGCCAGGTGCTCCTGTGCTGCTCGGTGCTCTTCTGGAGTGACGGCGCCCAACACAAACGCACCTGAAAGCTCTTGAAATTCCTCACAGGTCATCTAGGCTGCTCCTCGTTAGTCTACTTGACATCTATTACGCTAAAAAAGGCCAAGTAGATTACCGCGACCAGCATAGTATACTCCATCCTGACAATTGCTAACTGCACATGATTGTACCAGAGCGACCTTGTAAGTAGCGCTTTCATACCAATGCTCTTTCCTGCGCCTGCCCCCTGACGCCCGTTCGCAGGCGGAAGAGATCACCGGCGTAGGGCTGCTGCCGTCGTTTCTGCTCGTCGAGCGCGGTCCATGCTGATGTAATGTAGAGTTCGTCGAGAGCTGCGCCTCCGAAGGCGCAACTGGTGGGATACTGAACCGGCAAGCGAAACTCTTCCATCATTTTTCCGCCAGGATCGTAACGAGTAATCCTGCCGCCGCCCCAACGCGCGCTCCAGATGCACCCTTCGCTGTCAACGGTGAGACCATCCGGGACGCCGCTTTCAGCAGGGGAGTGAATAAAAGGGCGCCGGTTGGCGATTGCACCGGTGGCAGCGTCGAAATCATACACGTAGATCATATGCAAGGGCGAGTCGGTATAGTACATGAGCATGTTGTCGGGACTCCAGCCGATGCCGTTGGAGACGAACACACCGGCCTCCATCACGTGGATGGTCCCATCGGGATCGAGTCGATACAGGTTGCCTTCAGGAGTCTCACATGTCTGGGGAAGACCGCACATCGTGCCTGCCCAGAAGCGCCCCCTGCAATCGACCGCTCCATCGTTGAAGCGTGTGTGCGATCCCTGCGCCTGGGGATTGGCGAACAAGTGCAGCCCGTGCTGCCTGTCCCAGAAGGCAAAGCCCTGTTTTGTGGCCATTACCAGGCCACCGCTATCTCGCAGAGCTAAGACCCCAATTGGAACGCCGACATCGATCACTTCATATGCGCCGCTGGACGGATGTAGACGACAGAAGCACGAACTCTCGATATCGACCCACAAGAGCGCCTGCTCCGCGACATCCCACACTGGACCTTCCCCCAGCCTGTTTTGCGAGACAAGTACGTGTTCAATGTCGTGTACCATGAGCGCACCCTTTCGCTTCCTGTCACCAAAGTTACCCCTGTGCAGCCAATTTGGTTGCTGCTCGACCGATAAGAGCCTTTTCATCCACTCGCGCACTTTCATGTAAGCGAGCATCTGCTCACGCCGCATCTCCGCAAGTCAAGTGAGATGTGGATGCGAAAAGACGGGGTAGGCTAGTAGGGAGCGGAGGAGGTGGGATTCGAACCCACGAGGGCTATTCACCCTACACGATTTCCAGTCGTGCTCACTAGGCCACTATGAGACTCCTCCAGGAATGGGGCCTAGGGGCAGGCCCTGCGCGGCGGAGAGAGTGGGATTCGAACCCACGAGGGCTTTCACCCTACCGCTTTTCGAGAGCGGCACATTCGACCACTCTGACATCTCTCCGCCGTGCAGTATAGCATAACTGCCGGAGCATGGCAATACTACATTTCGTTCAGTTCGCCTTGCTCGTAGAGCCAGCGCACAAACTGCATGCGTTGATCGCCGGCAACGCGCTGGCGCATCTCCTCGTTCGTATAGAGCTGATCGTGGAAATGCAGCAGTTTGACGGCTTCTTCCCAGGAGAAACCATTACTCATCAAATCCTCCATCACTACCTGTTGATGGAGAATCCCAGCGGGGATGTACTGACCCTCTTCCTGGCGTACAGGTAGTTCAGTTTGGTCAAATGGTTGCGGCTGCAGGTTGTTTTTCATCGGACTTCTCCTCGTGTTTACCTGTTCCCTGGCGATTGAGTCTCGTTCCTCTGGTAGTGCTTTTATCGGCCTTTCGTCGCGCCTCCGTAGGGGTTATCCTCGTGGTCGCACCAACGGAAACATTCGCGTAGGGACTTTTGGGCATGAAAACAAGCGACCAATGACAATATTCATTGCCGTCACTCTTCGTTACACTGAATTCATGTAAGGAACAGGTTAAACGCAGGGTAAGCGGATCGCCTGCACGCACTGCGCAGGAGAAAGCAACTCAGGAAGGAACCTCATAGGAAGGTTTTTTCTATGAGTGCATTCACCGCGGTTGATGATGTCTGGATTGAATTCGTGACCACGCGACATCCAGCATTGCGAGATGAGCTGATTATCAACTATATGCCACTGGTGCGATTTGTCGTAAACCGGTTAGGCATCCCGACGGTCAGCGTATTAGACCAGGGAGACCTGGTGAGCTTCGGCATGATTGGACTTATCAATGCGATTGATCGCTTTGATCCCACGCGCGGGATACGCTTCGAGGCATTCGCCACGACGCGTATCCGGGGTTCGGTGATCGACCAGTTACGCTCGATCAACTGGCTGCCGCGCTCGGCGGTCAAGCGGATTCGCCTGGTGGACGGGGCGCTGGCTGAGCTGGAACAACGGCTGGGGCGCTCACCAACGGAGCAAGAGGTGGCAACCGAGCTGGATATCCCGCTCGCCCGCTATCGGCATATGTTGCAGGAGGCCAATACGACGGTTTTTTCGCTCGATGCGCCGCTGAATACATTGCCTGCGGAGGACGATACTATTTCGGTCGCCGAACTCCTGGAAGACGTACACACGCCCGGCCCCGCCGAACGGCTGGAACAGCAGGAGATGTTGGAGGTGCTCAATCGCGTCATCAATGAGTTGCCGCCGCGCGAACAGCAGCTATTATCCCTGTATTATCAGAAAGAAATGACGATGAAAGAAATAAGTAACGTTTTGCACGTGTCTGAGTCGCGTGTCTGCCAGTTGCATATGCAGGCCATTTCGCGCCTGCGAGTTGCTATGAATACGCTCTCGGTCTCGCATCAACCGGAACGTCAGAAGGAAAGGAACAGGTATCAACATGCTCGTATTGCGACGAAAAGTCGGTGAACGCATCATTCTCGATGGGGTGATTAGCGTGTCGGTGCTTGCGGTTGAGGGTGAACGGGTGAAGATTGGAATAACTGCCCCTGCCGAGGTAGCAATTGTGCGCGAGGAGCTGTTGCGAGGCGCACCAGCCGAATCTGGGCTACCCGCCCCGGCGACCATCCCAACGCTTCCAACGCCTCAACGGTAAGCGCGATAAACGCCAGCCCTCCTCAAGTTTCCGTAATCGCGAGATAAATGCCGCAGCAAGAGCGTATTCTTACCTGTAAGAGATAAGCTCAAGCGACAAGCGATACTTGAGGAGGGCCTGCCATGTCTTTGCCAGCGCCACTGTACTGTGCGCATTGTGGCGCAGCCAATCCAGCCGGGAACGCCACCTGTTTCGCCTGCCAGCATACCCTCGACTTGCCGGAAAATCCCGAACAGCAGGAGCAGATAACGCTGCTTCACGAACGATTTCGTTTGCTTGCGCAGGTCGGCACAGGCGGCTTCGGCGCGGTCTACCGCGCGATAGATCTTGCCCTCGACGGTGAAGTTGTGGCAGTCAAGCAGATCAATTTGCAGGGGCTTTCGGCTCAACAGAAAATCGAAGCCACAGATGGGTTTTACCGCGAGGTGCGCCTGCTCTCCGGTTTGAAGCATCCAAATTTGCCAGCTATCCATGACTCCTTCACCGATCCGGAACACTGGTATATCGTGATGGATTTCATCGAGGGCGAAACCCTGGAAACCTATCTGAAGAGGAACTTTTCCGGCCAGCCGGTCGGAAAAGTAGCCGGTTTGCCGCTCAAGGAAGCGCTTACCCTGGGTTTGCAGCTATGCACAGTGCTGGATTAACTGCATACACGCCAGCCGCCCATCATCTTCCGCGACCTTAAACCCGCCAACATTATGCGCACGCCTGTCGGGCAGGTCTACCTCATCGATTTTGGCATCGCCCGCCATTTCATTCCAGGCAAGCCGAAGGATACCATTCCTTTCGGCTCACCCGGCTATGCCCCTCCGGAGCAATATGGTCGGGCGCAGACTACGCCCCAGGCCGATCTCTACAGCCTGGGCGTGCTGCTTCACTACATGCTCAGCGGCGATGATCCCGCCGAGTCGCCCTTTCACTTCGCTCCCCTGCGGCTCTATGGCCCGCCGGTCATGCAGGAACTGGACGAACTTATTCAGCGCCTGGTGAGGGTCGATGCCAGCGAGAGACCTGCCAGCGCCGCCGAGGTGAATGAGGTACTGCAACGACTGGCTGAACTTCAAGAACAGGCCGAGCCGCGGCTCTGGCGTCCTTCTGAAGTGCCTTTGCCTCTGCCCCCGCACTATACGACGTACACCGGCTGGCAGGCCGACACTTCCGGAACCGGCCAGCAACAGCAGCAAGTCGTGAGGCCCCGGCAGGTCTTCAACCGTCGCCGCCTGATTTCAACCGGCCTGAAACTGGGGGCAACGGCGCTTGTGGGGTATGGTGTCGTGCGGGTATGCCAGTTCTCGTCAGTGTATCTACGTCCTCATTACGCCGGCGTGTATGCCGATCCAAATTTCACCCCACCTCCAACACCGGTACCCAATTACGTATTCGATAAACATACCGGCGCTGTCACAAGCGTGGCCTGGTCTTGGTCAAGCGAGTACATCACCTCTGGCAGCGCAGACAAGACGGCCCTGGTCTGGCGCGCATCCGATGGAGCGCTCGTCTACAAGTTCATTGGGTACCAGTATCCCGTCACCTCGGTCACGTGGTCCAGTGATAGCATGTGCATCGCCTCCAGCGGCGCTGACGACGGCTCGGTGCAGGTGTGGGATGCGACCGACAACAAGGACATCCGCTCATACACGGAGCAAGCGGGCAAGGCGCTGTCGCTCTCCTGGTCAGTTATGAAATCGTTGATAGCATCAGGGGGAGAAGACAAAAGCGTGCATATCTGGGATGGCGACAATGGAAAGCCGCAATTAACGCTCCATGGTCATACTGGCAGTGTTCGCGCAGTTGCCTGGTCGCCATTTGGCGCAACTAATCTGGCTTCCGCCAGCTCCGATACAACGGTGCGTACCTGGGGAAGCTCTTTTAAGTGGGAGGGTATCTACAGCCCGAAGGACATCGTGTATCGAGGACACTCCGCAGGTGTCAACGCCCTGGCCTGGTCGCGGGATGGCAAAATGATTGCTTCCGCGAGTGACGATGGGACGGTACAGGTCTGGAACGCGAAGGATGGAAGCCACGTCGTCACCTATCGCGGGCATAAAGGCCCGGTCAACGCCGTGGCCTGGCTCTATAGCTATAACATTAGCACTAACGAATCCATTTTCTGGCTTGCCTCCGGGGGTGAAGATACAACTGTGCAAGTATGGGAGCTTAGTGGGAAGCGCATCGCCACCTACGCCAGGCATACGAAGCCGATCAGGTCACTGGCGTCTGGCCCATTCACCTCCGATTTGCGTATTGCCTCCGCCAGCGATGATGGCACTGTACACATCTGGACGGTGTCTAACGAGTAAAGCCGTTTCAATCTTTCACGCCTCGTCCAGGCGCAATTTCTGCCTCATAGCAGGTTGCGCTACAACTCGTACCATCACCAGAAGCGCGATCAGGTAGATGGCCGCCAGCGCCACAAGCACGAGGGGCAGCGACGGCGGCAGCGTAATGTGGGTTGAGAGCGCGGATTGTAAGGCGAACAGTTGCGCGCTGAAATCAGCCCCCGTCTGATAGGTGACGATATCTTGAATATGCTGCGCCTGCGTTGCGAGAAAGACCAGCGTGAAGAGCGAGAAGGCGGTCGCAAGTGCCAGCAGCATCGTCATGCGCAAGGACTGCCGGGGAGATCGCGCAACCTGCGCGAAAGCCAGCAGGGAGACAGCGCCTCGCCCGCGTGCGGCCAGTCGCGCGCCAAGTTTCAGCACCAGGGGGAAGAGACGCAGGTAGCCAGGGGCAATCCAATCACCAGCGCGACACACGCCAGAACGACACTTTGGAGGAACATTGCGCCGAAGACCTGCCAGCGACTGGCCCCACGGCTGCGCAGTAGAGCAATGGCCTCCTGCTGGCGATCAACAAGCAAGGCCGTCATCAGGCTAACGAAGAAGAGTGTAAGCGAGAGGATGAGAACAGTAAAGAGGCCTGTAGGAATACGCGCCACGTCGATTTGGTTGCGATACTCCTCCAAAATACTCGGGTTGCCGTTGAAGTCGAATACCTGGCCGGTGAGTTGCACGTGGATGAGGTAGGGGAAGGTCGGAATGCCATTAAATGGCCCGGTACTTTCCAGGTAGCCATACTGACTATTCACAGCAGCTTGCGGCTCTGCAAGCCGCTGAATTAGCGCGTCAAGCCCGTTGATATCGACCTGCGTGGAGTCCAGGTGATAATGCCAGAGAAGCGTAAAGCCGTCGGCGTTGAGCGTCTGGACCGAATCTACGTGATTGGCGGCGCTGAGACGGTCGGCAAGCGCCAGAAGCGCGTCACCGGGTACCAGGAAGGTATATTCCGAGAGCAAGGCAGAGAGGTCAGGCTTGAGGATGCTCCCAAGAGAGTGACGGAGTAACGGATCGAACTGGCCTCGTACATTGTTGACGACAGCAGACGACAATCCCGCCGTACCCGCATTGAGTTGTATGTCCGCGCTATCCGGCGTGGCGCGCAGGGTGGCGCGCAGCCCAGCGGTCGTCATCACCTCGCTGAGCAGTGGAATGGTGCAGGCAATCACCACGGAGGCGATCACGCTGAATGTGATGAAGAGCAGCAGGAACCAGGTGCGTCTCAACTGCCACAGGGCCAGTGTCGTGATGGACATGAGAACTTCCTGTATTCAATAGGGGTGAATGGGCGGCGCTGCCGCCCATTCACCCCTATCGTTTTTGTGGTTATTCAGCCGGTATTTCTACCCCTACTTTGTGGCCGTTGGCCGCTTCCGGCGCGGCGGCCTTTTGCGGTGTGCTTGTCACCAACTCCTGGATGAAGGCTTCGGTCATCTCGCGCGCGACATCGTCGTGATGCTGGACGGGCGGCGACTTCATCAGGTAGGCGCTCGGCCCTTCCAGCGTGCCGGAAATGCCGTGATCCATGCCCAGCTTCACCAGGCGCACCGCGTCGATTACCACGCCCGCCGAGTTGGGCGAGTCCCATACCTCCAGCTTGAGTTCCATGTTCAGCGGCACGTCGCCAAAAGTGCGCCCTTCCAGGCGAATGTAAGCCCACTTGCGGTCGGAGAGCCATTCGACGTAGTCAGATGGCCCGATATGCACGTTGCCCTCGCCCAGGTCGTAGTCGAGCTGGCTCGTGACAGCGTTGGTCTTGCTGATCTTCTTCGACTCCAACCGCTCGCGTTCCAGCATGTTGTAGAAGTCGGTGTTGCCGCCCACGTTGAGCTGCATGGTGCGTTCCAGCCGCACGCCACGCTCGCGGAAGAGGCGCGCCAGCATGCGGTGCGTAATCGTCGCGCCGACCTGGCTCTTGATGTCGTCGCCGATCATCGGCACGCCCACCTCTTTGAAGCGCTCTTGCCAGTACTGTTCGCGCCCGATAAAGACGGGAATGCAGTTCACGAAGCCCACTTTGGCCTGGAAAATCTGCTCGACATACCACTTGGTGGCCGTTTCGGAGCCGACCGGCAGGTAGTTGATGATGACATCCGTGCCGGTATCCTGGAGGATTTTGACGATATCGTCGGTTGAAGCCTTCGACTTGGTAATTATCTTCGAGAGATACTTACCCAGACCATCATGCGTCATGCCGCGATAGACCTTCGCGCCAAGATGCGGCACGTCCGAGAACTTGTAGGTATTGTTGGGCGGAGCGAAAATCGCTTCGCTGATATCCTTGCCCACCTTATTCTGGTCGATATCGAACGCGGCAGAAAATTCGATATCATGGATATGATAGCCGCCCAAATTGACGTGCATCAATCCAGGAACGAAATCGGCGGGTTGAGCATCCTTGTAGTACTCCACGCCCTGCACAAGCGAACTGGCGCAATTCCCTACTCCGATGATGGCCACGCGCACTTTTTTACCGTTTGGCATTTCCGTTGTTCCTTGTTCCTTTCTTTGGGGATAGGTCCGCAGTGGTACCGCTTATCCCCCAACATAGGTTGATGTTTCCTGATCTAACTATACAATGTACTCAAGCTTAAAAGCTATAATCTGGCCGACTTTTATCTAGTGAAGCGTCTCACACCTTCACTTTTCCCTTGTAAGTAGGATCATTCCCGGCAGGTTCGACCTAGCGAAAGAACTCGACGGTCGCCTTGATGCCTTCCTCAAGCGAGACCTGGGACTTCCAGCCCAGGACGCGCGCCGCCTTGCTACAGTCGAAGTAGGACTGATAGATGTCGCCGGCGCGCTTGGGGGCGCGTACGATCTGCGGTTCATAGCCGGTGATCTGCGCCAACGCTCGATACAACTCGTTGACAGACGCGCCGCGCCCGGTGCCGATGCAGAAGATGTCGTTGTCGGCGCGCTCCATAGCGAGTAGATTAGCACGTGCCACGTCGCCCACGTAGACGTAATCTTTCTGCTGCTCGCCATCCCAGTCGATGCGCACCGATTCGTGATTCAAGAAGCGTTTGGCAAAGATGGCGATAACGCCTGCCTCGCCGTTGGGGTCCTGGCGCGGGCCGAACACGTTGCCGTAGCGCAAGGCGGTGTAGGCCAGGCCGTGCGCCTCCTGCCAGTAGCGCAGGTAGTGTTCCGCGACCATCTTGGTGATACCGTAGGGCGATTCGGGACGCTGCGGCGTCTCCTCGGTGATGGGCAAAGACGCGGGCGTGCCGTAGGACGCGCCCGACGCAGCGAAGACGATCTTGCGCGCACCAATGCGCGTGCTATTCTCCAATACATTGAGCAGCCCCAGTACGTTGACGCGCGCGTCGAGTTTCGGATTTTTGGTAGAGATGGCGACGCTGTGCTGCGCGGCCTGATGGCAGACGATCTCCGGCTGCACCTCGTCGAAAATGCGCGCGAGCGTGGCGTCATCGGTTATATCAGCATGATAGAACCGCGCCTGGGGGTTCAGGTTTGCTTTTTTCCCACCGCCTTCTTCCCACAGACTATCCACTACCGCGACCGCGTGACCCGCTGCCACACATTGATCGACAATATGCGAACCTATAAAGCCGGCTCCGCCGGTGATGAGTATCTTCATGAAACCAGTCCCTTTCCTCGTTATTGTCCCTACTCTCATATCTCTGGCTATTGTAGCGTTGTTATACCAATTGTTCAAGCGCGTGCTGGAGCGCCAACGGATTAGCCAGTACCGGAAAAATGTGCAGGCCGGTCTCCTCGCGCAATCGGTCGAGCGCACTGCTATCCTGCGGATCGAGCATCGCCACCGTCAGCGTATTGCGCTCGCGTCCGACCGGGTAGCAGCGCAATTCGTGCGCCAGTCGCGGGTGTACGAGTCTTTGCAAGCTGACCGGGAGTTTATGCGGCAGAAACGTCAGATACGGGATACCAAGCTTACGCGCCAGGGCTTGATGCTCATCGTCCAGCCGTGCAGTCGCCTGTTCGTGCTGAGCCTGCTTCGTCGCTTTGCGCGGCTTTTCGGGCAGCCAATCGAAGCGCGATCCGACAATGCCCGCTCCATCAATACATGCATCAATGTTGCACTGCGTTTCTTGATAGCCACTATGACCGATGGCCATACTGCGCGGGCGCGGCATCTCCATGTCGCTCATATTATGCACGCGCCACAGCAGGGCTTCCCACAGGCGAGCCTGTACGATCGCTCCTCCTTGCTGGTTTGATCCACGCAGCACGAAATACATGGTGTGGTTCATCAGAAAAACGATGTCCGTCTTCCGCACTAGCAAACGCAGGTGGTTTAGCAGGTACTGCGTACTTCTCGCGTTCGCGGCCTCCGTCTGGCCTGTGCGCACGTCATGGTCGTAGGTCAGGCGGATTGTGACCAGGGCAATCTGGTCGATACCATAGGAGAGCAGGCCGTCGATGGTCTTCCGAACAGGCGCAAGCGTCTCAATGATTTCAAATATATAGGCCGTTGGCGGCGTTTCCGGAAGAACTGTAGCTTCAAAGCCCATTCTCTCATGTCCCTACTGTCATAAATTTGCGCTTACCTGCGCTGTATTGTTCATCGTACACGAGATGCGTTGGGAAGCAAGCGTTAACACGGTTATGGACTAGTTAAGACTTTTTCACATCGGTTAAGATACTACGAGCTTAAACCAGGGCCGACCGCGTAACGCTTAATCAGCATGTTCATCGGTTCCAACGTCGTATCGAATTTCATGAGCAACTGATCCGACTGCTGCATCAGGTCGTAGAGCAGCGCGGCGGTCATCGCTTCATCTTCCTGTAGTATGGCGCGAAAGCCGGGCAAAATGTCCCCGAAGATAGCCCCCGCACTATCAAGGATCGTGGCGAAGGCCGCATCCATTTCAGGCAGCGCAGTAATTGATGGAAGCAGGTGCGCGAACTGCGTTGCAAACGGCGTGAGCGCGCTATAGTGCTCCTGCCAGAGCATCAAGCATTGAGAGACTGCGGTAAATGCCTGTTCCCAGCGCCTTGCGTCGATCAACTGAAATGGGTGGAGATCGTCATCATGTTTGCCCTGATGGGCAGCAGCCGTTTCGAGTTCCGCGTCAAGTTCGGAAAATGCGACGATTTCGCTGCTCGCATCGAAACGTTCGAGGATACATTCCGTCGCATCACTGAGCAAGTGACAAAGCGGTTCCATGCGGTCGAGCGCCCGATTGATCGTGTGGAGCTGCGCCCAGATCTGCTGGCGGCGGCGCACATCCTGGTGGAACGCCAGCGCGGGTTTGTCCTGTGCGTTGGCCTTGGTCAACGTAATGAGCGTGGGCAGCGCCCTGCCATACAGGAAGTCGATGCGGCAGAACAGGTGGTGCAAGCTGAAGCTCAGCACATCCAGATCGTCGATATGCGCCCGGGTATGAAAGTAGGCCACCAGTTGTCCAAGAATAACGGCCAGTCCACCGGTCGCGGCTTGCAGCGTTGAGTTTTGCTCGCCTATCCTGGTCGAGGTTGGACCAGGGATTACCGTTACATTTTCACGCGCCAGCTCGACTGTTTCCTCGTTCGCCAGTCGCTCGCGCTCCGACACGGACATTGCCGCCTTGCGGTTCTGTCTGTCACTCCCACGTTCTTCAACATTCTGACTTTTCATACCTATCCCCTCCAACACCACTGTCAGCTTTCTTACAATACATTGTACGTGTGCGACCTAACGTGGGTGAGCCGGGTACTATGCGCTTGCATTTGGTGGATAGAGCGATAATAATGAGGGAAATGACATAGTAAGAGCGTAGAGAGTGAGATTGTGTTTATGAGTTCGAGTCGAATAAGCCTGTATCTGCTAGTTGCCATGCTGCTTGCAGCGCTTCTGCTATCCGCTTGCGGCGGCACAAGCTCAAGCCCGCCGACACCGCAATCAGGTACGGTGGGCGTAAGTACGGCGGGAACCGCACCTATCGTCGTGCTGACGCCGACACCGCCGACATCACAAACATCGCCAACGCCACCGACATCACCACAAACATCACCAACTCTACCAGCGGCAGGCAGCACGCCAACGCTGCATTTCATTACGCTGGCGGACCGCGCCCTGGCGCTTGGGCAGGTCAGCAAGCAACCCGGCGCGGATTCCTCGTCGACAG
The DNA here is from genome assembly GCA_963731975.1 of uncultured Chloroflexia bacterium. Lineage (GTDB taxonomy): Bacteria > Chloroflexota > Ktedonobacteria > Ktedonobacterales > Ktedonobacteraceae > CAVSXS01. The sequence continues at coordinate 3,101,614 of CAVSXS010000001.1, forward strand.
CGATCAGCGTGACTCTGACAATTCTGAACACCTCAACGTCATCCATCAAAAACCAGGCGACGTTCTACCAGCTCATCGGCGCCGAAGGAGATGCCTTCGGCACGCAATCTAGCGTCACACCCGGCTTTTTTGGCGCGATAGCCCCTGGGCAGAAACGCACAGGTACTATCGTATTCCAAATTCCTACCGGAGCGGCACGCGGCCTGCGCCTGCTCTACCGACCGGAGGTTGCGACGGATACGCTCCTGCTGCCTTTGCCTGTGTAGATTTCGAAAAAGCTTGACTTTTCGGCAGCTTTCTCGCACAATTGAAAGAAGCCTTCAATCGTTCTTTTCATCCAGGGTGTTCTGGCGGTTGTGCTGTTGAGAGATTTCTGTTCTAATGGACGTATATCTTTCAAGTGAAGGCGAGTGCGCCACCGATGGGATTGCTCTCTTACCCAACGTCTATTTTTAACCAGGAATTAACCAGATCATAACGCTGGGAAGGTGGCCAGCGTGATAGGATGGACAAGAGAGTCGCCCAGGTCTTCAAGGAGTCGTCATGGTGCGACAGAGTTGGTCGGATGAAGATTTGGCAAAAAGGCTGCTGGAACGCGACCTGGATGCCTTCGAAACGCTCATCTCGCGCTACTCACGTGAGGTCTTTTATTTCATTCGGCTGGTGCTTGACGGTGTTGGTGTGGCGCAAGACGCTGAAGAGTGTGTCAATGACCTCTTCATTACCGTGTGGCAGGAGATCGATAGCTTCGATTCCGAACGCGGAGCGCTGCGAACGTGGTTGACGATGCGAGCCAAATATATCGCGCTAGATAGGCGTCGCCAGCTTTGCAGGCGACAGGCCCTGTACATACAATCGGCGGATGAAAGCCGCCAGTGGACGACATCCGACTCCGGCTGGGGCGGGAGAATAGCGCAGGGGGCGGGCGGCGAGGATAATCGAGTGGCGTTACCTCCACATCCAGAGTCGAGTATGGAGTCCTTATTAGAACAAAGCGAAAGGCGCGAAGAATTGCGCCTTGCCCTGGCGACGCTGCCCGAGCTTGACCGATACCTGATTTACCATCGCTATTACAAATTCGCCAGTACCGAAGAACTGGCAGCCAAAACTGGCCTGACACGGCACGCGGTCGATACCCGGCTCTGGCGAGCACGGAAAAGCTTACGCGAGGCGCTCAGGGAGCACGCACATGAGTATGAGCGAGTTCGACAAACAAAAGAATAATGAAGAAGAGTCAGGTATATCTTACTCTTTGCGGTCTACCCTTCCGACCGATTTTAGCGAGGACGACCTGGACTTTGCGCGGGAACTGAATGTGCTTTTCTCGCCCGAAGATGAGGTTCTGCCACCACTATTTGCACAGACGCTGCTGGAGTCCGAAGATCCCCGCTACACGCCGGTAGATACCGCGTTTACGCACAGGACCCGCGCGCGAGTCTTCCACTCGCTCAGGCTGCGGCGTAACCTCTTCTCCGCGCCGCGTTCTCCCTTTGCTGCTTTGGGTGCTGTGCTGCGTGAGGCTATCTCGCGGAAAGCCCTCCTGGGATGGTCGGCTGCTTTCGTCCTGCTCATGATGTTCACCGTTGCCTTCACCGGCCCCTCATTCGAACGCGGCATGGTGATCTTGTTGGATGGCGCGAAAGTCGGTGTCTTGCGCGTTCACCAATATCCGAAGGCGGTCAAGCACGCTCCGCCTGTCTTCGAGAAGAACGGGAACACCCCGCCAACGCAAATCAGCCTGCTGGCCGCGCAACAGCAATTGCATTTCAGAATGTACTGGCCATCTTCGATACCCGCTAATTATACGTTGAGCAAGATCAACATCTATGAGAACTCCGGCAATACCTGGGCGGATGGCCCGGTCATCGAACTGATCTACCAGATCAACTCGCCGAACCCTAAGGGCAGTGGTGAAATCGTGATACGCGAGTTCAAGCCCCTCCAGGAAGTCTTGCAGGTGGTGCAGGATGGCGCGGCGCGCCCCATCGACCCCGATCAGAATGGGAATGCCAGGGGCATCTATGTACAGGGACAATGGCTCCCGCGCAGCAAGCTTGTGTTGCCTCAATGGAGTTCGTATGGCCGCTGCGAAGTAATCTCCCAGCAGAATGGCGTGGTCTTCTGGATTACGGGCGATCAGAATGATGGCATGAATGAAAAATCTCTGTGGAAGATTGCGCAATCGATGCAGGTCATCACGTTTACCCATCCTGCCATGCTCAAAGGTGACCAGGTGACGATCCTGAATGCCGATGATACGGCAACCGGACCATTCGCCAACGATGTGCTGGCGATCTATTCCAACGATGGCGTAGATGGCCCCTACTACATCAATATGAGTTCCTACATTGCCGGGAAAGCTCCTACCCCGAAAATCTCTTCTCACGGGCATTAATGAGCGCGCGACATCCTGCTGTAGGGACATGGGGAAGGGTTTTGGAGCGGCGGGGGCCTTGTGCCTGTCCTGGGTGGAGGTGGAGGTGGAGGTGGAGGTCGATAGGCCTGTTGCTCTGCCTCCTATTGTTCGCCTGCGATACAACGCCGCCGCCCGCACAGCAGGTGTCATCGCCGCTGCTGGGATCGTATGGGGTGACTGCTCCGGTGGCTCAGGCGAGGCAGGGAACCCTGGTGATGGCTGATCGCCAGTTTCCTATGAGCGTCAATCCCTTGTTCGCCGCCTCGCCCGCCGACCTGGAGGTCAGCGCGGCGTTATGGGCCGCGCCAGTCGTCTTCGATAACCACTTTCATGCCCTGCCGGACCAACTGACCGAGGTACCACTTCCCGAAAACGGCGATGTGCTGGATAATGGTATGACGATCATTATGCACCTGCGGCATGACCTGCGCTGGTCGGACGGGCAGCCCATCCTGGCGCGTGACTTTCAATACTGGTGGCAGCTCGATCAGAATCCCGATACTGGCGCGATCACCACCTCCGGGTATGACCAGATCGCCAGCATTTCAACGCCAGACAACTTCACCGTTGTACTGCATATGAAGCATCCCTACGGCCCGTACCTGTCCTACCTTCCGTATGCCGCGCCTTATCATGCCTGGGGAAACCTGCACCCTATCGATCTGCAAAATGACCGGAACGTCTATCTAACGCCCAGCGTGACGAGCGGCCCGTACAGGCTGGCGGCGTTCGTCAGCGGCCAGAGCTACACCTTCGTCCCCAATTCTTATTACGTCTCGACGACCTTCCATGGCCCCTACCTGGCTCATCTCGCCTTTCGCGCCTATAGTACGACCGCCTCGCTACTCGCGGCGATGCAGGCAGGCCAGGTGGATGTCGCCGCGGGTTTCATGGAGGACGAGCTATCATCGCTGGCACATCTCCCGTCCGGTATGCAGAGTATGCACCTGCTGGAAACGCCTGCCGCGTCGTATGAGCATCTCGATTTCAATATGGCAAATCCGCTCTTCCAGGACCTGCGCGTGCGGCGTGCCATCCAGCTTGCCATCGACAAATGCGCCATAGTGCGCCAGGTCTTGCGCTCGCCAGACTGCTCGCGCGTCGCCTCACAGGTCGAGCCGCTGCCCTCGCTCTATAACGACCCTACCATCACATCCAGCGCGTTTGATCCCACCGAGGCGAGGCAACTGCTGGCACAGGCCGGCTGGCAGCCGGATGCAGGAGGCATACTTACGCGGCATGGGCAGCCGTTCGTCGTGCGGCTGGTCACAACGTCTAGCAATCCCACGCGAGCCGCCACAGCGCGACTGATCCAGCACGACCTGCAGGCCGTAGGCATCCAAGTACGCATTCTTACCTATGACCTGGGCAATTTTTTCGCCGTCTACAGCCGGGGCGGCATCCTGGCGAGCGGCGCATTCGACCTGGCGATGTTCGGCTACCAGGACAGCCCTGAACCCGACGACGAATACAACGTCTTCCATTCCTCGCAGATTCCCTCCGCCAGTCAGCCCGACCTGGGGAACTACGGGCGCATCAGCGATCCCACCATCGATGCCGCACTGGAGAAGGGACGCGACAGCATACCGTTCTCTCAACGGCTGCAAGCCTATCACACCTTCCTCGAACGCCTGTCACAGCAGGTCTACCTGATTCCGTTGTATACTGGCGTGAATGTCCTTGTGCTTAGCGCCCGGACGCGCAATATCCTTCCCAATCCCAACATGTTTGCCAATAGCTGGAATATTGCCGACTGGTGGGCATAAAATTGCAACCTCAACTTCCTTTCGTGCGTAAAGCATGGTGAACGCGCCTCAGTAGAAGGAATAGTCTGATGAGCGACCAGGAAATGCATTTCGCCGACCCGGATTGGGAGTCACCTTCCCGGCAAGCTTCGTATGCGCCCCGGCAAGCCTCGCCTGATGCTCCGAGGACGGCCAGGCGTCGTGCTGCTCCCCGTGACGAGCATGAGGGTGCAAACGATGCGTATGAAGCCCCGTATTCGTCTTATGAAGAGGGCTATCGCATCCACGAGCAGGATGATGAAGAGGCGGTATCACGGGATCAGCAGCCAGGCGAAGGAAGCTGGCGCAGCCAGCAGTATGTCAATCAAAAGCGGCCTGGCCGGCAAAAGAGCAAGAAGCGCAGCGCCTGGTTCTGGGTGCTGCTCGTTGTAATTATTTGCGTGATCGCCAGCCTTCCCTTCGATTTTGAAGATGGATTTGCCCTGTTCATTCCAATAGTACTTGCCGTTGGTTTGATTATAGCCTTTATTGCTCGTACACGGCTCTCATTGAGCGCGACCATCACAGAGACGCACACCTTCGATGTTTCCATGCAGCCGAAAATCGCCATCAGGAACGACTTCGGCGCAATTCGCGTACATTCCGGCGGCGAGGATCAACAGGTCGTTATCCAGACCACCAAGAGCAGTTTCGGCCCGCTGGGCAATCCCGCCAGAGCGTCGATATTCTACGAGCAGAACAAAGAAAAGAATCGTATCAACGTGAAGGCAAAAACCGGCTGGCATCTCCTCGCCAAACACCAGATCGATTTCGATATAACGCTTCCGCGCCAGTCCGACCTGGATATCAGGACGGATGCCGGAACCATCGTCATCAGTGGCGTCAACGGCGTGATGAATTGCCATAGCGATGCCGGTTCCGTCAAGGTGATGGATGCCATGCTGCGCGGCGACTCGCGGCTCAAGACGGACGCCGGCACCGTCCGTTTCGACGGCTCGCTCGATCCCCACGGCTCCTATACAATGACCACCGACGCGGGTAGTGTCAGCGTCACTCTCCCCGCGCACGCCTCCTTCAAGCTCGACGCCAAAACCGACGTGGGCAGCATCAACAGCGACTTCCCCGTCACCATCCAACACGACTTTCCCGGCGCGAAGACGCGCGGCGAGGTCGGCTTCCCACCCTATCCCACGTTGAAACTGCGCACAGATGTGGGGTCGATCAATATCAGGGAAAGATAAACCTACAACAAACTTGCGTCCATCGGCTCTCCGTAACTATTACGGCTCAGCATGACGCGCGCGAATTCGCCCCAGAGATAGGCTAACCAGCGCACGATGTAACGCGAGACGACGAACAGGCCAATACCGGCAATGGCTCCCGCGATCAGCACGAGCACAGTGAGGAAGTGAAGCTGTCCATCCCCCATAATCTGGTACGCAAACACATTCGCCATGACGTGCGCCGGAAATGTTTTCATGCTCACCAGCAAGGTATCCACCAGGTAGGCGAAAGGCAGCAGCACCAGCCCGATGGCAGTAGCGAAAAGCGAGACAACCAGCGTAAAGGAGAAGATGCCGAAAGGGAACTTGACGAAGAGGTAGGCCAGGCTTTTCCACGTGGCAGGATTCGTCATGCGCGCCACTAACCTTCGCCATAGACCCGATTGGTTGCTACGCCGAGGTGCCATAGACGGGATGTACACGTTGAGCCAGCGCATCGTCAGGCGTCGTTCAAATTCCGCCATGCCGAGCCACAGCAGCATGGTAATATAGAGTAACGGCAGCCCAATACAGATGGCTAGCAGACCAAAACCGGTCGAAAGAGCCGTGACGAGCAACGTGAAATAGAAAATCCCTAGCGGCAGAGCAGTAAGCATATAGAGAATGATAAGCCAGAGAGAACTGCGCGCCTGCACTTGCACAAAAGCCTGCTGCTGCTGCGCAGTTGCCTGGTACTGCTGCTCTTGCTTCGGCTGCGAGTACTGTTCCTGCCGCTCCCGCTGGAATTGCTGCTCCTGTCGTTGCTGTGGCTTGTAAAATTCCTGCTGCATGGGCATGTCCTCTTTCCAATACATATCCAACGTATGTACGTCGAGAGGCACTACATGGTTGTGAAAATCCCAGGCAAACGCGCCTGTGTGTATGTGCGTGTATATAATGGGGAAGGCAAGGTTCAATTCTAAAGAAAAGTCCTTGACAGTGCGAACAGTCGTGCCCTGTCATGTTCATTTGAACCTTGCCTAATATGTAATACGTCCTCACGCTCTGCACGAGAGTTGAACGAAAAACACCGGAGGTACAGGCATGTCGCAGACCTCGCAAGACCACGAGGCTTCACAAACGCTACGAGCGCCCTATGTTCTGGCTCTGGATATCGGCACGTCCTCCGTGCGCGCCCTGCTGTTCGACGCGGCTGGCCGCGCCGTGCCGCATATCAAAACACAACTGCCCTATGAACTGACGACCTCCGGCGAGGGTGAAGCCTGTGTGGACGCCGACAAGCTGGTGCAACTGGTTGCGCAGAGCATCGACGGGGCGCTGCAGGCCGCCGGATCGCTCGTATCGCAAATCGTGGCCGTGGCTACCGATACGTTCTGGCACAGCCTGGTAGCCGTGGCCGCCGATGGCCGCGCTCTCACGCCCGTGCTGACCTGGGAGGACAATCGCTCGCGCAACTCCCTGGCGACGCTAGTCAGACAACTCGACCCGCAGGATGTCCACCAGCGCACCGGAGCGCGGCTGCACACGAGCTACTGGCCTGCCAAACTGCGCTGGCTGGCCGAGACCGCGCCTGATATTTTCGCGCAAACGGCGCAGTGGCTCTCGTTCGGCGAATACCTGCATCGCCGCTTGCTGGGTGAATCGGTGTGCAGCCTCTCGATGGCCTCCGCGACCGGCATGATGGCGATCCGCAAGCGCGCCTGGGATGCAGAGTTGCAGCGGGTGACAGGCACGCGCCCGGAGCAATTTCCCTCGCTCGGCGACCTGGGCGACAGCATATCGGGATTGCTGCCCGACTACGCCTCGCGCTGGCCCTTCCTGAAAGATGTTCTCTGGTTCCCCGCCATCGGCGACGGCGCGGCGGCCAACGTGGGGTCTGGCTGCCTCGGCAGCGATCAACTGTCACTCACCATCGGCACGTCGAGCGCCATGCGCGTCATCGTTTCGCCCGACGAGGTAGAGTCAACCGGCGGCTTGTGGCTCTACCTGCTAGACGCCAATCGCGCCTTGCTCGGCGGCGCGTTGAGCGAGGGCGGCAACCTGCCCGCCTGGCTCGAAGCCACCCTGAAGCTGCATCCGCTCGTGGAGGCCGAGGCGGGCATAGCCTCGCTCACACCCGACGCGCACGGCCTGACCATCCTACCCTTCATTACCGGCGAGCGCAGCCCCGGCTGGCACGCGCAAGCGACAATGGGCATCACCGGCCTCAACGCGCATACCACGCCTATCGACTTGCTGCGCGCCAGCCTGGAAGCCATCGCCTATCAACTGCGCGCGGTCTACGACGCGCTTCTCCAAACAGCAAGCCGACTGGATCAAGCGGGCAAGCCGGCTCATCGCACCCCGGTTGAGCGGCAGCGGCGGCGCTTTGCTCGGCTCACCCACCTTTCAGCGCATCATCGCCAGCACGCTCAACACTCCCCTCTACCCCTCGCTCGAACGCGAAGCCTCGGCGCGCGGCGCGGCCCTGCTCGCGCTCGAAGCTCTGAAGATCATTCCCAGTGCCGCCGAGCGTGCCAGCGTAGAACTTGCCGCGCCCGTCCGCCGGATGAGCAGGAGCACGAGATCTATGTGAAGGGGGCAGAGCGGCAACAGAAGCTATATAACATACTTTTGGAGAAAGCGGAGTGACTGGAAATACTGCTATCCTACTGTGGTTTGCTTAACGATACCTGCACTTTTTCCGCGATCTTTTCTGCCAGATGCCTGAAATCGACATAGGCTGATTGGGCAGCCTGTAAATGGGAGCCGATAGCACCATCAGCGGGTTTCAGTTGAAATATGGGTTTATGTGCTTCCTGTGCGAGCGGCATGAGGCTACGGTAATGCTTGAGCAGCGCGAGGCAGTGTAGATCATCGGCGACCGATATTGTGCGATTAGATGAGATATCCAGAACGTAATGGTCGTATTCGCCTGGGATACGGGCAATCCAACGGTCGTATGCCTTAACAGGGCGATCCATGCGTACTGCATGTTGTAAAACGATATAACCGATGGGATTCATGTGTCCAGCTGGAAGCTCAAGATGCATAAGAGGCTGCTTTTGCAGACGCTCGTGCCATTCTCCTCGCCAGCGGCGTAATGTTGGTCCCAGATTGCGTAATCCTTGCAAGGAAAAGATATCTGGCGAAAGTGGTATCACGACGTAATCAGCAGCGATCAGCGCGGAACGGTTGATCGCACCGAGATTTGGTCCCAGGTCCATCAAAATAATGTCGGCTTTTTGCTCGGCAGCCGCGATTTGAATGGCACGCCAGAACGCTGAAATGATGCGAAAAGCGCGCTCTTTGCCGTCGAGACAATGTGGCCATGCGTCAGAAAGCTCATCCTCGAAGCCGGAGAGGAGCAGGTCACCAACCAGCAGAGCGATGGGGCCACTAAACAGTTGTGGTTGAACGGCCATGACATCTTCTATATGAGGTGGTGAGATATCTCCCGTGCCCTTCAAAAGAGGCTGTATGCATCCAAACAGTGTTTCTGGATGCTGGCCTTCCGGCCAAAGAGCTTCTAGTCGCTCTTCATCCAGGAAGGCGGCTGTTAGATTTGCCTGGGGGTCAAGATCTGCCGCGACCACTCGCAATCCAAGATCGGCATACATCCAGGCGAGGTGATACACCAGAGTGGTTTTACCCACTCCTCCTTTGTTATTAAATAGTGCGACGATAGGTATGCTCATATACGCCCTCTAATAGTCACAAGTACGCGGGTCTCCTCTACAGTAAATTCCGGTGGAGGATTGCCGTTTTCCTCAAGCGCCCTGCGAGCCTGCGAGATTCCTACTCCAAAACGTTGGATATAACCGAGGTTTTTCATTGCTTCCGCAAGGTGCGGATTGCGGTAGTCGGTCACGCCTGGATCACCAAAATTGTCACGATGTACCTGGCCGTATGGTCCACCAGGATTATGGATCTCGATGCGATCGCTATACCAGTAGATACGCACCGGCGCATTCGTACCTTCATAGGTGCGGTGTAGAATGGCGTTGCGCGCCAGTTGTTGTAATGCCACAAGTGGATAGTCCGGCTGGCGCGTATCAGTAAGATTGGTTGTTATCTCCAACGTGGTGGAGATGTTGATACGTAAAAGTTCATCTACTATTCTCAGCTGATCTACCAGTGGGCCGCTGATTTCTTTCTGATCTTTGAAGGGATCGGTCAGTTCGCGCCCATCGAATCTGATGAATTGTACGTAAGCACCTGGGAAGAAGAGTCTCGTGTCTTTTCCCAGGACTAGAATACCAAGCACTGTCGGCTTACTCTCAGGTCTAATAGTGGTGAAACGCAAACTAGCAAGTTGCTGTTCAACCGATCGATGATTTTCCTCAAGGATGTCTATAGGCAGAGCAGATGGAAGATAACTTTGCCTGAAAAGCTCAAGGTCGAGATCATTGAGTGTTGCAGACAAGACGGGTTGAATGTCAAAAGGCACATTCCTTGCCCGGCGCTTTTCGGTTAATCGTCGTTCTTCTTCCGGTGTAGCAATGGCTTTACGCGGCCCGACTCGTATATATGTGCGGCCTCTAAATCGTACTGGCGGGTCATCAGATGGCTCTACAACGATCACGGCCAGTTCACAGCCATCAAGGTTCCTCTTTTGAACCGTCATCGTAGGGAAAGGTAAAACATTTCCATTGGATCTCAAATCAGAGAGGGCAAGCAGGAGCTTATCGGTAATGGTGAGATTCGCGCATCCCCCTTTGTCATGCACCCCAATAAACAATACTCCGGGCTTGCGATGATTCGGAAGATCATTTGCGAATGCGCAAATTGCTTCGCATAATCTGTCCGAATCACCAGGAGATGCCTTGCGCTCTACTCGATCAGACTCGAGATCGTGTAACAGGTGTATCAATTCGCTGTCATCCATAAACATATTCCTTCACGCAGTTTATACAGAGTTAACAACATTATAGCGTATACGCAGACGTAAACGTATTTTCTCTTTCATATCCGTTACTTTCTGAGATATACTACCCCTACAGTTGTAAGCAGTGCGGATTCGCCTCACCATTGGTATAGAAGGAATGCTATGTTGCAAGCTATGAGCATGCCAATCAAATATGCTGACTTTCATGCGGAGGTTAACGGCCTCGAATCGCTCTGGCGTCGTTTACCCGTCGGCGCGGTTGACCTACCCGTCATCGACGTGGGAGAGGGAGAGCCGCTCGTCTTTGTCCCGATCCTGGAACACCTGGAGTTCGTCTACGCTCGGCAGGTGCGCGCCTTCAGCCGCTCGCGGCGCGTCATATTGTATCGCCGGCAAGAGACACGCTGCCGCTTTTCTGGCCTGGAGGAACGCGCTGAGGAACTGCGCCGCGTGCTCGACGCACTGGAATTGCAGCGAGTTGACCTGGTGGCGCATGGCGATGGCGCGATGGTGCTCTTCGAGTTCGCTTTGCGCCATCCCGAACGCTGCCGTTCGCTCACCATTATCGCCCAGGCTGCTGATTATCAGATCGAGCCGCACCCGTTCATCTGGCTGCTGCACGAAGCATTCCTGCGGCTGCCCGTGGAGCGTTTCTTGCCGGCCTGGTTCTTGCGGCGTCTCGTCGTCAACTATATCGTCTCTTCTCGCCCTGATACTGACCCCGACGCGGAGAACCCGCCCGCATCCTCCCTCACAGCCGCCCAGGAGCCGCAGGCGTATCTGCCTCGTCACCTGATCGACGAGCAGTTCAAGAAAATCGCCTGCTGGCCATCGGTTTACAAATTTTCCGTACTGCCGATTATTCACAACTTCGACATTCGCAAGCGCCTGGAAGGGCTTACCATGCCTGTGCTGCTGATAAATCGCGCCGACGATACGCTTTCTCCCGCGGCAAAGACGCGCTGGCTGGCTGAGAGCCTGTCCAACTGCACAGGCTGCCATATCGTGACGGGTCGGGAACGCTTCTTCATGTTTGCCCAGGCGGACGAGGTCAACCGTCTGATGGCGGAGTTTCTTCAATATACGCCTATCCGTACCTGAATCGCGCCTATCTTGCCTCAAACCTGGCGTATACCCACGTTCCCAGGCGAGGCAGCACAGCCACCAGAAGCACTGTCACCCATAGCACTGTGACCGTAGCGAACTGCACGCCAAGCAGCCAGGTGGTGAGTAGCCCGCACGCCAGCGCGCCGACCATACCGGTGCCGGGCAGGTACAGCCAGCCCCGCGCTCCCCATGCAGACGGGCGCAGTCGCGCGCCATTCGCCAGCGCGCCCGCGATCAGCCCGATCAGCAGCCAGATCACTACGAGCCAGATCATATCTCATTCACTCCTTTATGGTATGTTCACACGCTCGCCAGCAGGACTTTGTCGAGGAAGCGCAGTAGCGATGTGCCATCTCCCAGGAGCTGTGAGATACCCAGTCCTGGCTTCACCTCGACGTGCTGGAAGATACCGAGTTCCGCGAAATCGTAGGGATGGTGGATGCTCGCCAGGGCTGCCGCGAAGTCGCGCGTCTGTGTAAATGGGACGAACTGGTCGCTGCGATCGTGCAGCAGGTAGATTGGCGCGTTTATCTGCCCGATCACGCGGCTGGGCGAGAGCTGATCCAGCAGGGCATGGATTGGCGCGGAGAGCGCGGCAATGTTAGCATCGACCTGGCCCGGTTCGTCACCACGCAAGAGATGATAAACCGCCAGCGTGTCGGTCGAGAACGTTGCGAGTTCGTCGGGAGTGAAGGGCGTGCCGCCCGGCGCGAGCGCGCTCACCAGGCGTGGCCCCTCGAAGGAAGGCAGCAGCGGCTCGATCACGTCCGAAAGCACCTGGATCGGCACGTACTGCGGGCTCCAGGGTTGCAGTTTGCCGTCAACATCCAGGGCGCGCAAGCCAAAGTCGCGCAGCAGGCTGGTCGTGTTGAAGTAGCCGCCGAAGAGGGCGATAAAGGCCAGCCTGTCGCGGATAAGCGGGTCGGCGGCGGCGAAGCAGGCGGGAGCATCACCCGCGCTGAAGCCAATGATGCCAACGCGCTCCGCTCCGACCCCCGGCCAGTGCTCCAGCGCCAGTACTGCCTGCACCACCGAATCGCTGTCCTTTACCGAAAGATCGTAGTTCAGGAGCGTCTGCGTTGTCATATCCATCACAACCACGCCCGCGTGCGCCAGCGACTCGGAGAAATTGATAAGTTGAGGATCTGCGCGGTTGTCTCCCACGCCTGGAATGACGACCACTCCCTCACGCGCGCCGGGGATGGGTGGAGGCGGCGCGCTCGGCTGGTAGATATCCAGGAAGACGGGACCGTTGCTCGATGGGATCGTCTTCTTAACGTGCTGAATAGGCTCCTCGGCCATACCCGTGAAGCCGGACTGCGAGACCGTTATCAGCGCGGGCAGCACATACAATGCGCGTGTGGCGGCTCGCCCGATGGGGATGATGGAGAAGAAAAATCCGACGACAAAGAATATCGCCAGCACGACGCGTGCCAGCATATGACGAAATTTCAATTTGTTGGGACGCGGCGTATTGTGCCCCGGTGCGCCAACCGGCGTGACTTTCGCCGTAGATGGTGCGCCGAGCGCGGCGGATTTGGGCGCAATGAATTGCGCCCCTACGGATTCTTCGTCTGGCATGAATGTCGACCTACCTTCGTATTTCGTTGGATTGTCTCAACGATATTACGGGTTGGCCGCTGGCTTTATCACAGGAGATGTATTGATTACCCTTGCTCAACTACCTCCAGTTTGCCGGTTTCGATGTCGATGACCAGCCCATGCACCGGAATTTTGGGCAGGTAGGGGTTGTTGCGAATGGCGCTGACGACCTCGCGCACGTTGACATGCACGTCGTCGAACGCGCCAAGCCAGTTGACCAGGCCCTGCGTGTTATCCAATCCCTCGCGCTGGATGAGCGCCTGCGGGATCGACGCCCAGCGCCTGCATAGAGGCTATCAGCGCCGTCGGGTTGGCGTGCGCCAGGCCACACTGCGTATGGCCGATGACAGCCACCTCGCGCACGCCTAGCAGGTAGATGCCGCCTGCCAGGGAACGTATCAGGTCGCTGGCCCCGCCTTCGCGCTCGGGTTTGGAGATGGTTGCGCCTGCCGTGCGCAGTTCCAGCACATCACCGCGCTCCAGGCCAAGCGCCTGCTCAAACATCTGCACGAGCCGGCAATCCATGCAGGTCACAACGGCCATGTGCTTGCGCGGGGCGTGGCCGATGATGGGCAGCGTCTTCTCGCTGGTGAAGCGCTCGTTATACGCCAGGATTTCATCAATTACCATACGACCCTTATTCTCCTTGCCCGGCAGAGTAGCTTGCTTTGCCGTCGAAGTTGTACAGGTTCTCGATCTTGATGAAGTCGAATCCGGCCTCGTCAATGCGTGAGAGCAGCTTGGTAATCTGCGAATGCGCGATGATACCCTTGTCGCGCGCCATGAAGCGGCAGCGCCAGTGATCGGTGCAGAAGGTTTCTGGCATCCCGTTGGGCCAGACCTTCGCGCCACGATTGGTAATCATGGTCAGTTCGAGGCCGTTGCTGCTGACCTGCTTGAACGTTTCGCCCAGTTCATCAGCAGTGCCGCTGTGCCAGTCGAGGAAAACATCCACTCCCACCAGCGTCTTCTGCTCGCTGGGGTGCTCGATGGCAACCGGCTGGTAGGCAGCGTGTTGGGGCGCAGACGTGTAGTTGACAGCCTTGAGCGTTTCCGGCTTCTGACCGGTGCGGGCAATCACGGCGTCGGCAAATTCGCGCGTGCCGACCTTCTGCTTGCTGATCCCTTCGTGATAGATGTCGTAGGTGTGGATGCCCTCTTCGATGGTGCGCAGCCAGGCATTATGTACGCGCGTGGCCACGTCGGGCTGGTCGATATGCACGAGCATCATGACCGCGCCGAGCAGCAGGCCGGAGGGGTTGGCCAGGTTCTGGCCGGCGCGCCGGGGCGCGGAGCCGTGAATAGCCTCGAACATGGCGCAGCGGTCGCCGATGTTGGCCGAGCCTGCCAGCCCGACCGAGCCTGCCACCTGCGCCGCGATGTCGGAGAGAATGTCACCGTAAAGGTTGGGCAGCACGATCACGTCGAAGGCTTCCGGCGTATCGGCCAGCTTCGCCGAGCCAATATCGACGATCCAGGCTTCGTTTTCGATATCGGGATAATCGTTGGCGATCTCGTTGAAGACTTTGTGGAACAGGCCATCGGTCAGCTTCATGATATTGTCTTTCATGAAGCAGGTGACTTTGTGACGGTTGTGGCTGCGCGCGTACTCGAAGGCATAGCGCACGATCTTCTCGCTGCCGGGGCGGCTGATGAGCTTGAGGCTCTCGACCATATCATGCGTCTGGCGATACTCGATGCCGGTGTAGAGGTCTTCCTCGTTTTCACGCATGATGACCACGTCCATCGTGGGGTGCTTGGTCTCCACGAAGGGATAGTAGGAAACGCAGGGGCGCACGTTGGCGTAAAGGCCAAAGGTGGTGCGCGTGGTGACGTTCAGGCTCTTGTAGCCGCCGCCCTGTGGCGTGGTGATGGGCGCCTTCAAAAAGACCTTCGTGCGGCGCAGCGACTCCCAGGCGCCCGGTTCGATACCGGCGCTGATGCCGCGCAGGTAGACCTTCTCGCCGACCTCGATCACCTGCGGCTCGATGCGAGCGCCTGCGGCCTGAATGATGCGCAGTGTGGCATCCATGATCTCCGGCCCGATGCCATCCCCGTATGCAACTGTTATTGGAACATTGTTGGACATGTCATACCTCGTTGTCTTGTTGTGTACACAAAATACTGCTCCAGTTTAGCATAGCGACACGAGAACACACAAGGATTCAGTGTCACAATGTTTCGAGGGCACAGGGGCACAGTGTCACAAAGGGTGGCTGATGATGGGTTTGAGTGCTGGATACAGGGCGCGATACTGCGCGTAGGCACGCTCGTAGGCGTCGCGCGTCGCGCTTTGTGGGGATGTGCGCTCGGCGATACGGATGGTGGCCTCGCACGCCTGCTGCACGGAGGCATAGACGCCGCCAGCTACACCCGCGAGCAGGGCCGCGCCGAATGCTGGACCCTCCTGAGCGCTGGTTGTGACCAGCTCGACACCGAGCACGTCGGCGATGATCTGCCGCCAGAGCTGGCTCTTTGCACCGCCGCCTGTGGCGCGTACCTGCTCAAGCGTCAATCCCTGCTCCTCGATGATGGCGAAGCAGTCTTTGAGGCTGAATGCCACCCCTTCCAGCACGGAACGCACCAGGTGACGCCGGTCATGGCTGGCCGTCAGCCCGATCCAGCCGCCGCGCGCGTAGGCGTCCAGGTGCGGCGTGCGCTCGCCCTGGAGATAGGGAAGGAAGAGCAGGCCATCGCTGCCTGCCGGGACTCCCGGCGGCCTCCTGCGCCAATAATTCGTAGGCATCGAGGCCGGTCCAGCGTTCCAGGGCGCGTTCGGGCAGGCCGATGTTGTCGCGCACCCAGCGCAGCGAGAGACCGGCTCCCTGCGTAACTCCCATGAGATACCAGGCGCGCGGCACGGCATGATTGAAGGTATGCACGCGCGGAACCGGCCCTGATCTGTCCACCTGTGGACTATCGGTATGCGCCAGCACGACGCCGCTCGTGCCGATGGAGACAAGCGCCAGTCCCTGGCGCACGATGCCGTTGCCGACCGCGCCACAGGCATTGTCAGCGCCACCGCCCGCTACGGGCGTTCCCGCGAGCAGGCCGGTCAGCTGCGCTACCTCGCCGGTAATCGCGCCACTTACCTCGTCAGCAGGTACGACCGGAGGCAGCAGCGAGGC
This sequence comes from uncultured Chloroflexia bacterium, assembly GCA_963731975.1. Classification (GTDB taxonomy): domain Bacteria; phylum Chloroflexota; class Ktedonobacteria; order Ktedonobacterales; family Ktedonobacteraceae; genus CAVSXS01. The sequence goes on from CAVSXS010000001.1 coordinate 3,117,702, forward strand.
ATCGAACTCGATGGCTTCCAGGACTTCGCGCGACCATACGCCATGCTGCACATCCAGCAGGCACGTTCCCGCCGCGTCCGAAATCTCCATCGCCAGCGTGCCGGTGAGTCGAAAGCGAATGTAGTCTTTGGGCAACAGCAGGGTACGGGCGCGAGCGAACACCTCCGGTTCGTTGTCGCGCACCCACAGAGCTTTGGGGGCGGAGAAACCCGGAAGCGCAGGATTGCTGACGAGTTCGATCAGGCGTTGGGCACCTACACGCGCGGTCATCCAGCGGCACTGTGCTTCGCTGCGCTGATCCGCCCAGATGATGCATGGACGTAGCACGGCATTGTTTTCATCTAGCAGGACAACGCCGTGCATCTGACCGGAGAGACCGACGCCGCGCACATCACCCGGCACGACACCCTGTTGCGCGGCGCTGTCCAGGCAGCCGCGTATGGCAGTGAGCGTGGCCTGCCACCAATCCGCCGGATTCTGCTCGGCCCAGCCGGGATGGGGATGCATCAGCGGGTACTCGATGAAGGCCCCGCAGAGCGTGCGGCCATCGTCAGCCGCGAAGAGGGCGGCTTTGACGCCGGTCGTGCCAATGTCGATGCCGAGTAATGCCTGCATATGCTTCTCTTACTTCTTTCGCTGGCTGATAAGACGTTCCGTGTAGGCTTTGTCCAGTCCCATCGCCTCGTAGACGATGCGATAGCCCTCCACAGCATCGGCGTGCGCGCGTGCCTCGGCGAGGGCCGCCCGGTCGATCTTGCCTGCGAGATCATCGATGAAGGCCCACTGCATTACGGAGCGGCGCACGGCGGCCACCTGGTCCTCCGTGTAGGGATAGAGGTCGTAACCGATGCGCTCTCCATGCGCGCCGTAGTGTACATCTTGTAAGGTCATGGCGAGTTCAAGCGTCTGCATGAAGAAAGCTGCGCCCACCATGTTGTCGTCATCGAAGGTTCCCCAGCCGGAATTGGCGTGCTGGTGTCCCAGCCTACCCTCGCTGTGCAGCAGCGCGGCGTATTCCGCCAGGTTCTCACCGTTCATGATGAGGTGCTGCCAGTCCATGTTGACCGAGAGGCGAGTGGTATCGACCCCCAGGCGGCGCACGCGGTCAATGGTGTAGAGTGTCGCGGAGATATTGCGCATCAAGATATTCATAGCCGGTTCGCTGTTTTTGTGTTCGAGAAAGACGGTGACACCCTTCTCTGCCGCGTGCGCCACAACTTCTCCAACGCCCTCGACGAAGAGATCCCAGGTTTTCGCGTAGTCGCGCTGGAAATTGTAGTTGTAGCCCTCCGCGCCCGGCCAGATGATGAAGTGCGCGCCCAGCGTTGCCGCCAGTTCAACTCCGCGCTTGAGTGTGTCGATGCCCTGCCGCCGCAGCCGGGAATCGGGGTTGATGAACGCACCGAGCTTGTAAGTGGCATCGGGATGCAGGCCGGCGGCGATACAGTAGATGTCCATCGGGCCGGTTGCCGCCCGGATGGCGTCCAGGGTATCTTCGTTGATCTCGCCGGGATAGTGGTATTCCAGCCCATCCATAAGGTCGGCCAGCCCATCAACGACGCGCTTCGTGCGCGTCACCATATCTTCGTGAATGGTTTCCGGGTGGTAGCCGCCCGGCACAAAGCGCGTGGCATTGGGGCCAAAGGCCCAGATACCTACGCTGTTCTTGAGAGGCATGTCAACTTGCTCCTTCCAACGTGTCAAATAATGTGCTAACAGCAGTATATCATAGACGCCGGGGTGAAAATCTGGTATAGTTGCAGAAACTACGACACATAGTCTCTGTTGATAGGGCTTGTTTCCTTGAACGACCACGAACGACCCGTTGAACCTGCCATACACGACGAGCAAGAGGCGGTCTTGCCGGGCTACCTGGGCGAGACACCGCCGCGAGGTCGTCTGCCAGAACGTGGAGAGCGCGCCTGGGTGGATCGTCCTGAGCAGCTTGTGCAGACAGTCGTTGCCTTGAGTCAGGCGCAGGTAATCGCCATCGATGCCGAGTTTGCGCAGGTGCGTTCACATGTGCAGGGCGCGGCTTCAAGCAGCACAACACGCCTGGCATTGTTGCAACTGGCGATTGACGGGAAATGCTTCGTCGTTGATGCGCTGCGTCTCTTCGATCTTTCCCCACTTGCCTCGATTGTAGGGAATCCCGCCATCAGTATCCTATTGCATGGCGCGGGCGCTGATATGCGTATGATGGCCGACCGCGAGCTGGTCGTGGCGCATTACTACGACCTGGAAGCCACCTGCCGCTCGCTCTTTGGCCAGCACGAGTCGTCTCTGGCGGCTATGCTGCTGCGTGCCTTCGGCACGCGGCTGGACAAGAGCTTGCAGCGCACGGACTGGGCACGCAGGCCGCTGCCCTCCGCGATGGTAGCCTACGCCGCGAGAGACGCCGAGATGACCCTTGCCCTGTACTACTGGCTGCTCGACCATTACGCACAGGTGCTGCGCCTGCACGACAGCGACAACCTCACCATCCCCGTCGCCACCTGGATCGAGCCGTTCCTGCGCGGAAACTCCCCCGTGCCGCCAGATGTCGCCGTCGCCGAGGCCATACAACAAGGAATGATCCAGAACCGCGAGCAAATACTACACGACTGCCAGGCGGCGCTGGAGCATCTCGTTCACCCCATGCAGCGCAGTCGCCTGCTGCGCCTGGTTGCCGACCTGGGGCTGGTGCAGCTCGCCCCGCTCGTCGAGCCAATATTGCAGGCACCCACCTCTGATGAACGCGCCGGGGCCATTCGCACCCTGAGCCGGCTGCAAGGCGAACACTACAACGAGATCATCCGTCCTTTCCTGCATGACCCCGTCAACGACGTGCGCAAGGCGGCACAGACGGCGCTGCGCTCTCCCGGACAGCGTGAGCCTAAGCGCGGCTGGGCAGCCCCGGTCAAGCAGGCCGACGGCGCGCGTAGCTGGACCGTCGGCGAAAGCAAAGAAGGTGACGACGATGACGATTGGAAAGCGCGCCTGCGCTCCATGATGGGTGAATAACGGTAGGGGAGCAATTCATTGCGCCCACCGCATAGGTATAGATTGTAGGAGCCGAGATTCATGGTTGCTCTATCACTACAAATCGAGGGACAGGACGGGCTGACGTGGTCGCGCTGGAAAAGGCTGGTTGACGAGGTTGAGTCGCTGGGCTTTGCCGGACTCTATCGCTCGGACCACTTTACCAACGCGCGCCCACCCGATAAGGCATCGTTGGAGATGATCGTGTCGCTGACCTACCTGGCAGACCATACGCGGCATATTTCCTTTGGGCCGCTGGTCGCGCCGCTGTCGTTTCGTCATCCAGCGCTGCTCGCCCGGCAAGCTGCCGCGCTGGACGATCTGAGCGGTGGGCGCATGTACCTGGGGCTTGGCGCGGGCTGGCAGGAGCGCGAGCACGCACTTTTTGGCCTGAAACTGGGCGATGTCCCTACTCGCATGGCTCGCCTGGAAGAGGGATTGGAAGTCATTACAAGCCTGCTCAATAGCGACGTTCCCGTCACATTCGAGGGACGCTTCTACCAGTTGCGGGAGGCTACGCTGCTGCCGCGCCCGCAGCGTCCTGGCGGGCCGCGCATCCTGCTGGGCGGCAATGGCGTCAAACGCACCCTACCTTTAGTCGCGCGGTACGCCGGTGCCTGGAACGGCAATTTCCTCTCGCCGGAGGCATTCCGCGAGCGTTCAACCACGCTGGATGCGCTGCTCCCGGCAGCAGGACGCAAACCCGGCGATGTGCGGCGCAGCGTAATGCTGGGTCTGTTCTTCGGTAATGATATGCTTGAGGTTGACCGGGCATTGAGCTGGCGCAAAGACGTGCCAGACCTGGCTGACCTGCCCCTGGATGCCGCAATCGAGACGATTTATGCGCAGGGACGCGCCCTCGTTGGCACGCCAGCGCATGTAGTCGCGCAGGTACAGGCGTATGCCGACGCGGGCGCCGATGAGCTGATGTTGCAGTGGTTCGACATGGACGATGTGCAGGGCCTGCGCGATTTCGCTGAGGGCGTGCTGCCACGACTCATCTGAACTTGCGCTGCATCCGTACAAGGTGTATACTTGACGCCGTACCAAAAATGACAGGGCAGCTATGTCCTTGACGAGGAGCGAATATCATGAAAGTCATTCTCTTACAAGATGTCGATAATCTTGGGAAAGCCGGCGAGCTGAAAGACGTAGCGGACGGCTACGCGCGCAACTTTCTGCTGCCGCGCCGCCTGGCCGCTGGTGCAACTCCGACATTGCTGGCGAATTACCAGCAGCGTATCGCCGCAGATAAGCGCAGGCAGGAAAAGCAAGCCGAGGCGTCTCGCCAGCAAGCCGAGCGCCTGGGTAGCGTTGTCTTGACGTTCAAGGCGCGTGTCGGCAAGCAGGGCCGCCTGTACGGTTCCATCACCAGCCAGGACATCGCGGCTGGTCTGCGTGAGAGCGAAGGAATCGTCATCGACCGGCGCATCATCGATCTGCCCAGCCCTATTCGCTCGGCTGGATCGTTCCAGGTACCTGTGAAGGTCGCGCCCAAACTGGAGCCGAAGATCACAGTGAATGTCGTTGACGAAGCGGAGAGCGCAACCGCCGGGTAAGACATCGAATCACAAGCCGGGCAGCCAGCCTTCTATTCGCATATGCCAATTTGCGGAAGGTTGACTGCCCGCAAATAATGGGGATGCTATGCCTCGCTGGTTATACTATCTACTCATAATGGCGATCGTCGCTCCCATTCTTGAACTGATAGGCGGAGCGCATCTGGCGCTAGCCATTTTCATCTGCGCCGCCATCGCGCTGATTCCACTCGCCGGGCTGATCGGGCGCGCCACGGAAGAGCTGGAACACTACGTCGGCCCCGTTGCCGGGGGACTGCTCAATGCAACCTTTGGCAACGCGCCTGAACTCATCATCGGCATCTTTGCGATTCAAGCCGGGTTGATTTCTGTGGTGAAAGCCTCGATTGCCGGCTCGGTCATCAGCAATGCCCTGCTCGTGCTTGGGTCGGCGCTCGCGCTCGGAGGCTGGCGCTGGGGGAAGCAGTATTTCAACGCGCGCGATGCCGGGGAATTTACCGCTATGATGGTGCTGGCCGTGGCGGGGCTGCTCATTCCTTCCGCCGGCTCGCTCGTGATTGGGGACGGGCAGCGCATCGAGGCCGTCAGCGTTGCTATCTCGCTCATCCTCTTGATTGTCTACGCCCTCTACCTCGCCCTGAATATTTTTCACGTGCGCGCCGAGCGTCGCACTCCCAGGCATACCGGCAAAACCAGCACACTTCCCGCCACACCAGACCAGGAAGAAGAAGTAGAGGCAGTATCGGGCGGCGCAAGGACTGTCAAGCTTGCTCCAAACAAGCCGAATGCCCTCTGGATCAGCGGCCTGATGTTGCTGGGCGCGACGATCGGCACAGCCTGGAACAGCGAATTGCTGGTAGGCGCAATTGAGCCGGTGACGAAGCAGATCGGCTGGTCGCCCGTCTTCATCGGCCTGGTGATTATCCCTATCATCGGCAACGCGGCTGAGCATTCCAGCGCGGTCTTCATCGCGTTGCGCGACCGCGTTGATCTGAGCATGGCAATCGCGGCAGGCTCTTCCATCCAGGTCGCCACGTTCGTCGCGCCCCTGCTCGTGCTGATAAGCCTGTTCTCGGCCACGCCGCTCAACCTGGTCTTCCAACCACTCGAATTGATCGTGCTGGCCCTGGCGACCGTGCTGTTCGCCTTCGTGAGCCTGGATGGAGAGTCAACCTGGCTGGCCGGCGTACAGCTCGTGGCGATCTATATCATGGCCTGTGTGGTCTTCTTCTTCGTACCAGGTTAAGCCCACGCTCTATTCTACTCTGGCACCCCGGGACTGGCATTTGGCAATCGCTCTCAGGAATCTTCGGCAATAAATCCGGGGCCAGCAGGCCGGCGTTTCCGATCTCGGCACTGACCAGTTCGGCGGCGGCGCTATGCAGGTAGACGGCGGCGCTGGCTGCGTCGAAGGGCGCGATATGCTGAGCAAGTACGCCAACGGTCATGCCAGCCAGTACGTCGCCCGTTCCAGCGGTTGCCAGTACGGGATTGGCCTTCCAGTTGATGCGCGTGCGCCCGCCGGGTTCCGCGACAATCGTGCATGCTCCCTTCAGTACGAGCGTTACCCGCCATTCGCGGGCTTTCTCGCGCGCCAGCGCCAGGCGGTCGATACCGCCGCCTGAAACCTTCAAGCCTCCGCATAAACGCCCCATCTCGCCCGGGTGCGGCGTGATGATTGTTCCTGGCGGCAGCAATGTCCACCAGCGTTCCATGGCAGAGAGATTGTTGAGTCCATCGGCGTCTATGACGAGTTGCGGGCGTTTTTCCTCGGGAAGAGCGCGCACCTGCTCCAGCACTTGCAAGATCACTTCCCGCTTGTGAGCGGATTGCCCCAGGCCCGGCCCGATCAGCAGGGCGCGATAGCCCTCAAGGGCATTAACCAGCGCGGAGGACTGTTCGAAACTCTCTGCCTGCTCGTCTGGCAGCAGCGCAAAGGTGACTTCGTGCATACTCCCGGCGTAGATGGGAAACATCTGCTCCGTCACTGCCAGCGTGACCAGGCCCGCTCCGACGCGCCCTGATGCACTGCCGGCCAGGTATGCCGAGCCGGGATACGGACGCGAGCCGCAGAACAACATGACCTTGCCAAATGTCCCCTTGTTGCTGTCGAGCGGGCGCTGTGGAAGAAGTTGCTGCACCAGCTTTCCTGACAGCATCTCCGTGCGCAGCCCCTCCTCCAGCGCGGGCGGAAGTCCGATGTCGCCAACGGCCAGTTCACCGATGACGACGCGCGCCGGAAAGAAGAAGAAGCCCTGTTTGGGGCAGGCCAGCGTGATCGTGAGGTCAGCGGGGATAGTTCCTGGATCGATTTCGCCTGTGTCGGCATTCACCCCCGTCGGCAGATCGACGGCGATGATACGTACCGTGTCACGCTTGAGCCGCTCCTGCCGCGCGCGTTCCAGCAGGCCGCGCATACTGTCGGGCAGCGGGCGCGATCTTCCTGTTCCTAGCAGCGCGTCGATGATGTAGCCGGCACGCGCAAAGATTTCTTCGAGGTGGGCCGCGTTCTCTTGCTCGGGGAGATCCCGGCCCGCGATCACCAGGCGCTGTTCCTTCCAATGATAGTAATGGACGGTGCCGCCCCATTTTTGCAGGTATCGTCCCATAACCAGCCCATCGCCTCCGTTATTACCCGGCCCGACGAGTATGAGAACCTCCCTCTCGTTCAGCGCGTGTTGATGACGAGTGTGTTGGACAAAAATCTCTGCCGCGCTTTTCCCGGCGTGTTCCATCAGCATAGCACTGGTCAGGCCATACTCGCTCTCCGCTCCGGCTTCGAGCTGGCGCATTTCGTCGATAGTTACGATGTGCATCTTTTCCGCTCCTGCAAGGCTTGAAGTATTCTTCCTAACCACATTGTAGTGCGTAGAAAGGAAAGTGAGAAGAGGGTTTACAATAGATAAAGCGCAAGTTGAAAAATACGTCACGAAAATTGTTGACTTACGAGCGGTGATGGGGTATTCTGAGATGCAGTACGCGCATTTATCAGACCATCCCACGCGAGCAAACGGCTAAGAGACTGTGTATGCACAGCTAAGAAGAAGGATAATGCAAGAACGACGAGCGTGGCGTGAACTCCTCGCGGATGCCATCAAGAACCAGCACGAGCGACAGCGAATCGCGCGTGCGCTTGGTGTCAATCCGATTACATTGTTGCGGTGGGCCACCAATCAGGCCCGTCCCCGGCTGCATTACCGCGAGAAGTTGATCGAGGCCATCCCAGCACAGGATCGCGCGGAGTTCGCGGAATCGCTGGCCGAGGAGTATCCCGGCAACGCGGACACATTCTCCGAGCTTGAAGAGGAACCCTCGAAAGAAATTCCCTCCCCGTTTTATGCGCAAATCTTCAGCGCGTATACCTCTTCTTCTCACTCGCTACGCACCGCCTCGATTCTGGCGCTGATCTTGCAGCAGATGTTGGCTCATCTTGATCCCCATCAGGAGGGGATCTCCATTTCTGTTGTTCGTTGCACTCGTCCCGCGCCAGGCAAGCCAGTACGGAGCTTGCAAGAATTCCTTGGGCGAGGCACGTCTCCCTTCGACGTTTCTCAGGAGTTACAATCCTTGCTGCTTGGCGCTGAGTCGCTGGCAGGAGGAGCCGTGATGCGACTTCAACCGCTCGTCAATCAGAATCTTAGGGATGAGAATTACGCACCATTCTTACGCGATGACTTCGAAGAGAGCGCGATGGCCTGCCCTCTGCTCTTCGAAAATCGCGTGGCAGGGGCTTCGCTGGTCACCAGTAATCAAGCGAACTATTTTACGCCGGTGCGCCAGCAGATCATCCAGGATTATACCAATCTGATGGTACTTGCGCTAAATCCTGAAGACCTTTACGAGCCAACAGCTATCGAACTGACGTTGATGCCGTCCAGGCAGGAGCAGCAGCCCTTTTTCGATAATTTCCGCCAGCGTGTCACGGCGTTCATGAAGGGGGCGAGCGGGGCGGGGCGCTCTGAGGCGGAATTAGCAGCGTGCCGGCAGATTGAAGAAGAAATTATCAGGTCGATGACGAAGTAGAAGTTGAGAATATATGCTCCTTGCTCTGAAAATCACACCGCAGCGCAGCACCCAATATGCCAATATGACGGAAAAGCTGGCTGCCCCTGAACTGCTTGCCAGTCCTCTTGCGCCGTTCATGCGCTCTATCGACCCGGTCACGCTGGCAGGCCAGACGTACCTGCTGGTGGCACTCGACGATGAGGCCCTTAGCGGACAGTCAGATGTGCTGGATGTGCTGGCTCTGCTGGCTCGCATGGGCGCAATCAGCGAGATATACGAGTATTTCGAACGCATCGGCGATCTGGCTGGCCCGTTTCTGCGCCCGTTGGAACGCGCCTACGTGCCGTTTGTGCCGGTCGAGATGGCGGAGGTGCGGCGCTACAAAGGCAAGACGAACGAGGTGTTCACGCGCGTGCTGCTTAACAGTGCGCTCTTCGCGGGCGCGTTCCGAGACCGGTTAACAGAGCGGTTGCGCGTACTCGATCCACTCGCCGGGGGAGGAACGACGCTCTTCCTCGCGCTCTCCTGCGGCTACGATGCCTTCGGCATCGAGCAGCAGCGGCAGGACGTGGACACGACGGCGGTCTTTGTGCGGCAATACTTGAACAGTGAGCATATTCACTACAAGGAAATCGACGAGCGCGGTCGTCGCGCAGGCAGGCGTTTCCTGTTTGAAATCGGGCCGAAAGGTGGGTCACGCTACCTGGTGCTGGTACACGGCGATACGGCTCAGGCTGAGAGACATTTACAGGAAGTGCCTGGCGGGCCGCACATGCACGCCATCGTAGCTGATCTGCCCTATGGCATTCAGCATTTTAGCGAAGTCGCTACGCTGCTAGAGCAAGCCCTGCCAGCCTGGGAGCGGCTGCTGCTCCCCGGCGGCTCCATGGCGCTGGCCTGGAATGCCACGCGAGTCGAACGGGCCGCCATGATACAGGCCATCGAGCGATACACGCGCCTGCGTGTCCTCAACGACGCTCCCTATACCAGCTTCGAGCATACTGTTGACCGGGTAATTAAAAAACGCGACATCCTGGTGGCCGTCAAGCAATCGTAATGTAGGCTCGCCACTACATTAGTAGGGTCGCCGCTACATTAGTTCTTTCTCCATCACCGCTCCGGCATAGGAGCTTCCGGCGGCGCTCTGCGCGTACACCACCACGATGCCATCCTGCATCCCCGTCTTGAACGTAGAGGTATACGGAACGCTGGCAGAGAAGGTTGTCGCGCCATTGCTACTCGCGCCTCTCGCGGTGCCCTGGCCGATGACGGTCAGGGTATGGTCGAGGATAACAATCTTGCCAATGGTGCCTCCGATCGCATTACCGGAACCACTGGCTTTCACCGGATTCGTTAGAATGTCGCGGCTGGCGGGTGTGGTGATCGACAGGCCGGTGGATGTAACCCCCACGATCTCCCAGATGCCCCCGTTTGTGTTGCCCTCTAAGCGCTGCATGGTCAGCATAACGCCTCCACCGCCCGCGTCGTTGTTGTTGACGCTCACAACCACCTCGGCATCGCCGGAGCCGCCCCCGCTCACAATCGACGAGGTGATGTTCGGCCAGTTGAGTAGCTGCTGGCTGTTGGCGAAGTGGGCGGCGACCTGCTCCGGCTGGAGCTTCCAGGAATCCTGCCCCTGGTTGACCTGCGCCTGGTCTCGCTCGGCCTGGTAGCGGGTCAGGTCGGGAAAGATGCCTGGGAACGAGACGGGCGCGAACGAAGCGGTATTGAACTCGCGGAACAGGTCTTGCGTCAAATTGGCCTCGGGTTGGCCTTTGTTGACGCTGGAATTCTGATCGACCTCGGCGGTCATGACGGTATTGTAGTTACTGATTTTAGCATCGCCCCGGTAGAGTCCTTGCAGCTTGAAAAGCTGCGCCGGGCTGGGGCTGGTAATATTGGTGTAGACGTAAACATCAAGGATCGAGCCGGTACCGGTGTAGCGCACGGTGACGAGCGCCTGAAGCGTCGGGGTACCCGTCAGGTAGCCGCAGGTAACGCCCTCGACTTTGGAGACGTTCGGCTGCGTTGGGATCAGGGCATCCCAGTACGATGGAACGCTCACTGAGGCTGGACATGGTTGCGGCCCGAGCTGTACAGCCGGCGTAACGGCCTTTGTTGGCGCGCTTGAAGGCGTAATGCGCGGAGCTACTGCCGTCGTGGAGCTCGTGGGCGTTGTCCCGTTCCCGTTGGAGCTGCTTCCGCCACAGGCGGAGAGCAGGCACACACAGAGAAAAAGTAGGATGATAGCTATCTTTCGCAACTTACTTCCTCACTCCCCTTGCCATATTTGAACTGTTGTGTCTGCTGAGCCTGAAACGACCCGCGATCCGGGAGAGGGCAGCCACGCTACCGCGTTGACCGCTCCACTATGACCGGAATACGTGAAAGGATTGCTGCCATCGGTCGCGCCCCACACCTGCACCGTGCCATCCTGGCTGGCAGAGGCGATCAGCGTGCCGTCAAGCGACCATGCCAGCCCGGAAACAATATTGCTATGTCCTCCATAGATATAAAGCGGCGTGCCATCGGACTTCCAGACGCGCACGGTTTTGTCGGCCCCACCCGACGCGATCATACTGCCGTCGGGCGACCACGCCACGGCATAGACCGCGCCCGAATGCAGCGAAAAGGTGAGCGGGTTGCTGCCATCAGCAGCATTCCAGACGAGCACGATATTGTCGGCTCCGCCCGATGCCATACGGCTGCTGTCGGGCGACCACGAGACCGCGAGGACAGGGGCGGTATGACTGCTGAAGGTGAAATGATTGGTACCGTCGGCTGATGCCCAGATTTGCACGGTTTTATCGTTGCTGGCGGAGGCGATCAGCGTGCCGTCGGGCGACCAGCCTACTGCATTGACAATGTCGGTGTGAGCCGCGTAAGCAAATTTGAGGCTGGCATCACTCGTATTCCAGACCCTGGCGGTCTTGTCATTACTACCGGAAACGATGTTTTTCTGGTCAGGCGACCAGCCTACTGCATTGACGATATCGGTATGGCCGCTATAGACGGCGGCATGATTGCCTCCGGTCGCGGCATCCCAGACCTGCACAGTCAGGTCCTTCGAGGCCGAGGCGACAAACGCTCCATCGGCGGAACAGGCCACGCCCTGCACGCTGGCATGGTGTCCCCGGTAGGTATGAAAAAGTGTGCCCAGGGGAATCGGCGTGCTTTTCGGCTGGACGGTCGGTGAAGGCGGCGGTGGCTGAACATGGCGGCTCTTCTCGATGATCCAGGTGGTCAGGCCGCCCGCGATGCCCAGCGCTGCCAGCCCGGTGATGCCCGCCAGCACTGATCGGCGCGAAAGGGGCAATTTGCGCTGCGGCGGCCTGGCAGGAGTCTCCGGTATGGGCTTCGCCAGGATGGTCTGGTCATACGGATTCGATGCTGTGCCTGCTGCCGACAGCGCGCCATTGGATGACAGGCGCAGCGGTTGCGATTGAAGCGCAGACTCGAAAGCGTAGGCAAACTCGATGGCCGAGGGGAAACGCTCGCCGGGGTCTTTCGCCAGCGCCCGCATCACAACCGCCTCCAGCGCGGGGCTGACGCCGGGAATACGCCCGGCCAACGGCGCTGGCACAACATTCACGTGTTGCGCGGACACCTCGCCGAGTGATCCTTTGAAGGGGCAGTCTCCGCTGAGCCATTCGTAGAGCACAACGCCAAGCGAATACTGGTCGCTGGCTATGACCGGCCTTCCCTGTAGTTGCTCTGGAGCCATATAGGTGATAGTGCCGACGATCTCGCGATCCGAGTGGGTATGCGTGCTGAAGACCACAGCGATGCCGAAATCGCTCAGTAGAATATCGTTGCGCTCGCCAATGAGCATGTTTTCGGGCTTGATGTCGCGGTGGATGAAGCGCTGATCGTGCGCGTACTGCAAGCCCTCCGCGACCTGTTTGAGATAAGGCAGGCACATCGAGGGCGGCAGGCTGGTGCCGCGTGGGTGACGCTGGCGCAGGGTTCCATTGGGAGCGTAGTCCATCACAAGAAAAGGCACGCCATCCTTGACATCGAAGTCGTGAATGCTGACGATATGCGTGTGGCGCAGGCGCGCCACGATGCTGGCTTCAGTGCGAAAGGTTTCCAGGTCGCTCGACTCGATGTAGGCGTGGAGTACTTTAATGGCGACAAAGGTGTTGAGATAGATATGCTCGCCGAGATAGACCTCAGCAAAGCCTCCCTGGGCGAGAAGCTGGATCAGGCGATAATTGCCAAGCCGCCGCAAAGTGCCATCGGGCAGCGCCAGATGACCCCTGGCAAATGACCCGGTCGGAGTGCGTATTGTCGGGAGGTCGGAGGATGCCTGATCCATATCTAAACCTCAACGTGCCTGCGCACCCGGGGCTTCTGATTATTGTAGGTAGGCGCAGGACAGGTAGAGTACGACTATCGCAGCAGCGTGCCAAGCAGGGAGACGGCGGCGAAAAGTATGACGAAAACGATGGTGATGTTGAAGATCAACCGCTCTACGCCACGCCGCGTCTTGAAGACCGAACTGGTGCTGCTGCCGAACGCGCTGCCCAGGCCCGCTCCCCGCACCTGGAGCAGGACGAAAAAGATGACAGCGACGCTCAGAACAATCTGGATAATGCGAATCGCCGGAAGCCACTGTTGAGCCACGAACGTCCTCCATTGTGTATTTCACCTGACGCTTGTTCGCCAGGGTAATGTGCTGTAACGACAACGATTATATCATGGAATGTCCAGCCCGTCGATAGCTTATGACGAATGTCGGTGCGCCTCTTCGTGGCAGACCGGGCAAAGCACGACGAAGTGGCGCGGATTATAGCGGTCGAGCAGGTTGCGGGCAGCACGAACGGTGTGCAGTTGTAGAGCATCCTCCGGCTTGCCGCAGGCGGGACAAACGCTTTGTGCCTGAGCGGAGAGCGACGATTTGAGATGTCTCATCTGCGTGTTGTGAATGAGATCCAGGCTGACATGAAAAAGCAGCCCGCCCAGCACCAGCGCCAGCTTGCGCGAGCGCAGGCGCACGGCTAGAAAAAGCAGCCCACCCAGCAGCAATGGATGATGCAGGAGACGCTGCTGCGGCAGTTGCGGCGGATCTGCCTGCCCGTAGTAGTACACCGCGTCCCGCAAGCTCAGCGTGCGATATGTCACCGCGTGCCACAGGTAATGATCGACATCGATGCCGAGGCTGGCAACGAACGGAATCCAGGTATCTTGCTTCAAGAAGGGGAGGGCCACCGCCGCCGCTATAGTTGAGAGCTTCAGATGCTCCTGAATGCGCATATATTCCTCTTTCCAGGAAAACAATCATCTCATTCGTTCATTATGAAGTGGGGGGCTTTTCCCCTGGGGTCAGTATAATTGCTGGTGGCATCTCGGTCAATACAGATGGGGAAAGGAATTCACAACTGCATCCATATATTTATAACCATTTCTTAACCAGGTATTAATGTTGCCCCTACTTGCACAGTGTTATTCTTGTCCATACAGAGAGGTTATTACCAACCTTAATTACTTTCACCATCTCATGAAGGGGATGCTCTTACATGGCAATGAATATCATGAGCGATCTAAGCAACCTGCAAGTTGAATTGACACATGAAGGGATTTCAGAGGAAGATCAAATAATCGAATGTAGCATAGGCATTATGGCCTATAATGAGGAAGCCAATATCGCTCGCACCCTCGAAGCGGTGCTCGCTCAAAACGGACCCTCCATTCTTCTCCACGAAGTGATCGTCGTTGCCAGTGGTTGCACGGATCGCACGGTGCCGATCGTCTCCGCAATGGCGCTCTGTGAGCCGCGCATCAGGCTATGCGTGCAGGAGAAGCGCGAGGGCAAAGCCTCCGCCATCAACCTCTTTCTCAAGCAGGCCACCAGCCCCGTTGTCGTGCTGATCGGCGCGGATGTCATACCCGAAACCGCCGCCATCGAGCAGTTGTGCGCGCCCTTCAAGGATGCCACCATCGGCATGGTAGGTGGCCGCCCGGTGCCGATCAACGACCCGGCGACCTTCATGGGCCACGCCGTTCACCTGCTGTGGAAGCTGCATGACGGCGTGGCGCGCATCACGCCCAAGCTGGGCGAGGTGATCGCCTTCCGCAACGTCATTAAAGGCATTCCGACCGACAGCGCGGTAGACGAAATTTCGATCCAGGCGCTTATTTCACAGCTTGGCTACCACCTGATCTACCGACCGGAATGCGTGGTCTACAACAAAGGCCCCGTGACCGTGCGCGACTTCCTGAAGCAGCGCCGCCGCATCTATGCCGGTCATCTGAAGGTCATGAAGCAGCAGAACTACGAGGCTTCGACCATGAAGGTCAGCCCCATCTTCCGCCAGTTGATCGCGGCGCGCCATTTCGCGCTGCATACCCCCAAAAAGGCGATGTGGACGTGTGGCGCGATGGCCCTGGAAGCCTATTCGCGCGTGCAGGGGCACTACGATTACCGCCGCAAGCGCGAGCATCATATCTGGTCGGCGGTGGCCTCTACCAAAGAACTGGAGGCAGGCCAGCTCAAGGTGCGGCGCATCTGCAACGAGCAGAGTGTGATCGTCTTCCGCCTGGTGATCGAAGGAGCCAACCTCTCGGACGCGCACCGCGAGCGTGAAGAGCACGAATCGACCGAGGCGGCGCGCAAGCTGCTGCCGACGCTGCGCACCAAACTGCGCAAAGAAGATTCCCTCTCCATCAACGGGCCTGGCATCATGACCGCTGTGATGCGCGCCGACCAGCACGGTGCCGAGCAGGTAGCGCGCGAGATCAAGCAGGCCGTCGAGTCCACCACGGTGCGCGTGGGAGCGCGCGGGCGCGAGGTGAAAGTGAACGTGACCTACAGCTCACTGACGTTTGCGGCCCAGGGTAACGGCACAGGAATGAAGGTCAGCGGGCCGCTCATGGAAGAGACGGCGGCGGCATTTGCTGCCAATACCCTGACGGCGGAATGACAATCTTTATTGTGGAATACCACTTGTAGTCCACCTATCCGTGTGGTATAATAAATGCCGGGCGAGGACAGAAGTCCCCGCCCGACTTTATGAGAAAAGCGAATCAACAACTACATGGAAATTTCCTGGGCAGGCCACTCATGCTTCGTGCTGCGTGGCAAAAATGTCACTCTGATTACCGATCCCTTTTCTCCTCAGCTAGAACACCCGCACGGTGAGCCTCGCAAGCTGGGCAAGATAGCTGCCCCCATCGTTACCATCAGTCACAACCATCCTGGGCATAATTATGCCGAAGGCGTGGGAGGCAATCCTCGTGTGGTGCGCGGCCCTGGAGAATACGAGATCAGCGATGTCCTGATTACCGGCGTCCCTGCCTATCACGACGGCAAACACGGCGCGGAATTGGGGCGCAATACGATTTATGTCATTCATATGGATGACCTGGTGATCTGTCACCTGGGCGACCTGGGGCATAGGCTCCAGGAAGAGCAACTCGAAGAGGTGGCCGATGCCGATGTGTTGCTCGTCCCCATCGGCGGGCAGCATACACTCAACGCGGCGGAGGCTGCCGAGGTGATCAGCCAGGTCGAGCCGCGTATCGTTATTCCTATGCATTATGCCGCTGCGAGCGGTGAAACGCCCGATCCCCTGGACATGTTTTGCCGGGAGATGGGCCTGGGAGCCATCAACCCGCAGCCCAAACTCATTGTCACTCATAGCACTCTACCTGCGGAAATGCAGGTTGTGGTTCTTGCAACGCGCGGCTAGGAGGTCCTATGTCGAAATTCATCTTTGTCACAGGCGGTGTGGCGTCATCGGTAGGGAAAGGCATCACCGTTGCCTCCCTCGGTCGCTTGCTCAAGAACCGCGGCATCTCTGTCTCCCTCATGAAACTCGACCCCTACATCAACGTTGACCCCGGCACCATGTCACCCTACCAGCATGGCGAGGTGTTTGTGACCGACGACGGAGCGGAAACCGATCTTGACCTTGGGCATTACGAGCGTTTTACCGATGAGCCGTCATACCAGGCAAACAATGTGACAACGGGCCAGGTCTACGCCGCCGTGATCGGCAAGGAGCGGCGCGGCGAGTACCTGGGCGGCACCATCCAGGTCATCCCGCACATCACCAACGAGATCAAAGACCACATTTTCAGCGTGGCGCGCCAGTCCGATGCCGAAGTCGTGATCGTCGAGGTGGGAGGCACGGTCGGCGATATCGAGGGCGAACCGTTTTTAGAGGCCATTCGCCAGATGCGTAAGAACGTTGGGCGCCACGACGTGCTCTACCTGCACGTCACCCTGCTGCCCTACCTGATGGCGACGAAAGAACTGAAGACCAAGCCCACGCAGCATAGCGTCAAAGAGTTGCTGCGCGTCGGCATTCAACCCGATGTGATCCTGTGTCGCTCGGATTATCCACTGAGCGATGACCTGCGCGAGAAGATTGCCCTGTTTTGCAACATCGAAGAGCGCGCTGTCGTCCCCCTGCTGACCACCGAGACCATCTACGAAGTGCCGCTGATCCTCGAAGAGGCGGGCCTTGGCGAATACCTGGTGGACGAGCTGAGGCTACCTAAGCACGAAGCGCAGATGGAGGAATGGAATGAGCTGGTGGCACGCATCAAGCGGCCTCGCCCGGAACTGGTGATCGGGCTGGTCGGCAAGTATGTCGAGCTGCATGATGCCTATCTCTCGGTCGCGGAGTCCCTGCGCCATGCCGGGTGGTATCACGATATCGACGTACAGATCAAGTGGATCAACTCGGAAGCCCTGGAGAAGATGGGTGAAGGGTATGCCGAACTGCTGGAGGGTGTGGCCGGAATCGTCGTTCCCGGCGGCTTTGGGCATCGCGGCATCGAGGGCAAGATCAAGGCCGCCAACTTCGCGCGGCGCACCGGCACGCCCTACCTCGGCCTGTGCCTGGGTATGCAGGTCGCGGTCGTCGAGTTCGCGCGCAACGTACTGGGATTGGAGGGCGCGAACAGTACGGAGTTCGACCCGCAGACGCCCGCGCCCGTCATCGATCTGATGCCCACGCAGCGGCAGGTCGCCGACAAGGGAGGCACAATGCGCCTGGGGAACTGGGTCTGCTGCCTTACACCCGGCACGAAGGCGCAGCAGGCATATAACGAGGCGATCGTGTTCGAGCGCCATCGACACCGCTACGAGTTCAATAACGAGTATCGCAAGCGCATGGAAGCGCATGGTATGAAGATCAGTGGCCGCTCGGCGGACAATAATCTGGTGGAGATCATCGAGCTGGCGGAGCACCCCTGGTTCGTTGGCTCCCAGTTTCATCCAGAGTTCAAGAGCCGCCCGACCAGGCCGCACCCCCTCTTCCGCGATTTTATCGGCGCGTGCTTGAGCGTGCAGGAAGAGCAGCAGCACGAGGAATACGAGGCGTTCGAACGCGAGGTGGTCGGGGCGACGGCTGAGCTTGCCGAGCACGCCCATCTCCCTCACTTGCATCATCACTCGTCGGATGTTTCGGAGAGCCGCAGAGAATAGGAACTATGCTGTACCTGAGCCAGCTACTCGGTACCCCCGTCGAAGATGCGCAGGGTACGCGGGTAGGAAAAGTTATCGACATTATCGCCGCAATAGGAATGCGATTTATCGCGTCCGCTGTCCCTACTTCATCTCCACTCACGCCCGTTTCCACTGCAAGGCCAACCCTCATCATCGAAGGACACGACGATCAGCGCTGGTCTGTGCCGGTGGAAGGCGTTGAATGGCATGGCACGTCCCTGCACCTGCTCGTGCCTGTAGAAAGCCTGTCGGTCTGGAGCGAAGCTACCTCGTCGCAGCAAGTCAGCCTGGCGCGCGAAGTGCTGGATAAACAGGTGATCGACATTGATCACAAACGGGCGGTGCGCGTCAACGATGTTTGCCTGAGCGATGATTGGCAAATTCGCGGCATCGACAACAGCACGCTCGGCCTGGTGCGCCGCCTGGCTCCCTCGTGGCTGCTTGGCGCGAGAAGCAAGCGTGCCCCGACCACACTCATCCCCTGGGAGCGTATCGAATTGATCGGCGAGGAAGCGGTTGAGGATGTGCAACGAGAGCAGGATACTTCCGAACCCTCCCCGGCGCATACTTCCCGGCAGGCGCGCCAGCAGAGCGGGCAGCTAGCCGAACTGCGCCCAGCAGACATCGCCGACATTGTGCATCAGCTCACCCCCGGCCAGGGAGCGCGGCTGATCGAAGGGCTGGATAACGAAACGGCTGCCGATACGCTGGAAGAGATCGATACCGACCGCCAGGGCCATATCCTGGAGAGCATCGACCCGGAGCGAGCCGCCGATATCCTGGCAGCTATGGAGCCTGACGAGGCTGCCGACCTGCTGGCACGCCTGCCGGAGGAGCACGCCCAGGAGCTCCTGCGCCGCATGACGCCGGAGGAATCCGAGGATGTACAGGAGTTGCTCGAATACGAGGAGGATACGGCGGGCGGACTGATGACGACCTCCTGTGTGGCTGTGACCTCCTCAAAGACGGTGAGCGACGCGCTCGAAGAGCTGCGCCACAGCGTGCGCGAGCACGATATGCACGCAACCTACGTCTATTGTATCGTTGACGAGGCCAGCGAAGATTACCGGTTGCTCGGCTCTATCTCATTGTGGGAACTGCTGGTGGCCGACCCGGCCCACGTGCTGGCAGACATCATGGAAACCGATCTTGTCACGGTACCACCCGACGCGGACCCGCACGACGTGGCTGAGATCATGGCAAAATACAACCTGCTGGCCGTGCCGGTCGTGAGCGAGGGACGCATCCTCGAAGGCGTTGTGACGGTCGATGACGCACTGGACGTGTTGCTGCCCAATGAGCGCCGCCGCAAACCGACGAGGATGTACTAGAGATTCTTATGCGCTCTGACGGCGTCGAGGGCATCCAGAACTCGCAAGACATCCTGGCACACGTCGATCATCACCTGCGGCAGCCAGTCCTCCGGGCGAGGATTATCCGCCACGACCTCGACCTCTTCCTCGTCTTCATCATCCTGCAAGGGCCGATGGCGCTGTACAAAGCGGCTCGAATGGGAATGCGGCTCGTCGTGCAACCCGCGCATTCCTTCGGGATGCCAGATGGGCAACTCGACGCGCTGCTGCAACGCCAGGGATTCTGGCTGCAAGCGGTTCTCGTGCAAGATCATATTCACGCCGGGACGCGTCTCGATGGTGCGGCTGCTCAGCTCGCTGGCGCGCAGCTTGAGCATCTGCACAAGCGAGAGCAGCACCTCCTCGGAGATAGTCGCACCCGACCCGTTGAGCGGCGAGTTGTACGATAGGTCGAGCACCAGGGGCGGGACATCGCTCGTATGCAGGTGCGGGCAGTGTTCGTCAGGCTCGTGGAAGAAATCGCAGATGCCCGCCGGCCCTTCCAGCGAGAGGGCAGTATCCAGCGTGCTCCAGGTGAAGGAGAGCGTGCAGGCGTTGCCGGTCTCCGTCTCATCGCACGGACCTGTATGGCAGATACAGGCAAATTCGCGTTCGAGCGTGCGGCCATTCGTCCAGTATTCGGGGTGAGTCACGAGTCCGAGGGCAGACGCCGCTTCGAGGAAATAGGCCGTCACATCTTCATAGGTTAACATGCTTCTTCTCCGCGCCGCCCATCTGCTCCAACAATCGATGGCTTTCCTGTCTACGGCGTGCTTCTATATTACCATGCAAGGGATAGGTGTCAATATTTTCAATAAATGGTGTGGTGGCAAAGCGGCCATATCAACCGGGCGGTTGATATGGCCGCTTTGCCACCACACCATTTATTTTTTCTTTTAGCCGACGCTGCCCGACATCTCCAGCTGGATCAGGCGGTTCAGTTCGACGGCGTATTCCATCGGCAGTTCCTTCGTGATCGGCTCAATGAAGCCGTTCACGATCAGCGAGTAGGACTCGGACTCGTCCAGGCCGCGGCTCATCAGGTAGAAGAGCTGATCCTCGCCGACCTTCGAGACGGTGGCCTCGTGGCCGATCTCGGTCTGGTTCTCCTCGACACGGATGGTTGGGTAGGTGTCGGTGCGAGCATTCTCGTCGAGCAGCAGCGCGTCGCAGCGCACGCTCGATTTAGTGTGATGCGCGCCCTTGTTGATACGCACGAGGCCGCGATACGAGGCGCGCCCGGTACCCTTCGAGACCGACTTGGAGAGGATCTGCGAGGTGGTGTGTGGCGCGAGATGGGTGATCTTCGCTCCGGCGTCCTGGTGCATGCCATCGGAGGCAAAGGCGACCGAGAGCACGTCTCCACGCGCGCCCGGCTCCATAAGCAGGACGGCGGGATACTTCATGGTGACTTTGGAGCCGAGGTTGCCATCGACCCATTCCATGGTGGCGTCGCCATACGCGGCGGCACGCTTCGTCACCAGGTTGTAGACGTTCTTCGACCAGTTCTGGATAGTGGTGTAGCGCACGCGCGCTCCGCGCATGACCTTGATTTCGACAACGGCGCTGTGCAGGCTGTCATCCGAATAGGTCGGCGCTGTGCAGCCCTCGACGTAGTGGACGTAGGAGCCAGGTTCGGCGATAATCAAGGTGCGCTCGAACTGACCCATGTTCTGGGCGTTGATGCGGAAGTAAGCTTGCAGCGGAACCTCCACGCGCACGCCTGCCGGGATATAGACGAAGCTGCCGCCGCTCCACACGGCGCTGTTCAGCGAGGCGAACTTGTTGTCAGACGGGGGGATGATCGTACCGAAGTGCTCTTTGACCAGGTCGGGATACAGGCGCAGCGCGGTATCCATGTCGGTGAAGATCACGCCGAGCTTTTCCAGGTCTTCACGCACCTTGTGATAGACGGCCTCGCTCTCGTACTGCGCGGTGACGCCCGCCAGGAACTTGCGCTCGGCCTGTGGAATGCCCAGGCGATCGAAGGTATCTTTAATTTCGGAGGGTACGTCGTCCCAGGTCTTGCCCTGTTCCTTGACCGGCTTGATATAGTAAAAAATGTTGTTGAAGTCAATGCCGGAGAGGTCCGCGCCCCAGGTGGGCATAGGCCGCTTCTCGAAGAGGTCCAGGCTCTTGAGGCGGAACTTACGCATCCATTCAGGCTCGCCCTTCATCTCGGAAATCTGCTCGACGATCTTGCGGCTGAGACCTCTTTCGGATTTGAACGCATAGTTTTCCTGCATGTGAAATCCAGGACTATACGATTGTTGCTCCACATCGAATACTTGACTCATTGCATACACTCCATCTGGCAGGCTTGATTTGATCTGAGCCTGGTTATCTCTCACGAAAAGACGCGCAGCCAGTTCACGGCTAATCCATAGCGCACTACTCGGATTTATCTGTATTATAGGACGTAGGGCAAAGAATGTCAAGCCAGGGTCAAACCAACCGTAGGGGCCAGTTTACCGTGCCTACCGCCGATTATGAGGTTTAACAAAATAACCGAGGCATCCGTTTGTAGGGACGCGATTTATCGCGTCCACCTTCCCAGGCCGATGCGCGGCATCCTGGACGCGATAAATCGCGTCCCTACAAACACCCAATCAATTTGTTAATCACCATTATCGGCCAGTCAGCTCGTTTTAGGGTTGTTGTCTCGTTACCCATTCAAATCGATCAAAGTCAGCATCGTAGGAATAGAGTACATGTGAATTTTGCAGTTCCATCGAGGCTATAATGAGCGTGTCTCCGAAGTCAAGCCTTGTAGAACCAAAGAGCTCGAGCGCACGCAAAACTGCTGAGCGATTTTGGACTTGAAAATGCGGCAAATGCACTAACGCTGACAGGAGTTCTTGAACGTCACTGCGCGCAAGATGATACAGACGCGGCGAAGAAAGAACATAGACCGCGTCGGCGACAACCGTATCGGGCGCTTCCAGAGTAAGCAGCCCCTGTTCGACCTGTTCAAAGAGGGTGGATGCAGCAGCCTGCTTTTCCAGATCGTCCCCGGTGAGGAAGCGAATGATAACATCCGTGTCAATAAATGAATATGGCATTACTGATTCTCGTGCTTTGCTTTAAAGCGATCTTCATAGGCAATTCGCTGTATCTCTCGCCATGACAGAGCTTTTTTCAAGCTGCCTGCGGCACCGCGCAATGAAGCTATGGTTGGGTAGCGGGGTACGCGCAATCGCACTGATCCCTCGTCATCAATGACAAAGACTATCTGCTCATTCGTCGCAACTCCCAGGTACTTACGGACTTCGGCAGGGATTGTCACCTGCCCTTTGCTGGTAATAGTAGAGATGATTTCCTTCATGCTTGCCCTCCTCACGCTGGACTTGCGGCATGTAAGGAAAATATATCACTTTTCCTTACATTTGTCAAACTCACTGCGAGGGATGAGGGCGCTTAAAATCGCTTGACAGGATGCCGGGTAAGTTGCTATTATCTGGCGTACATGCGCCCGTAGCTCAGCGGATAGAGCACCTGACTTCTAATCTGGTTGCCGTGGGTTCGACTCCCGCCGGGCGCGCCACTTCTGCATCCCCTTTATGCTATATCGATCCAGTAGCGCAGTTTGCATTTGGCCAGGCCCTCGATCTTCACCACGTTTTCCAGGACGCCGCCGTTGTGCTCGATGATCTTCCTGGAGCCGGTATTGTCTTCGTCACAGGTCACCAGGACGCGGCGCAGGCCCATCAGCCTGGCTTTTTCCAGGCCGAGACGTAGAATCTCTTTCCCGTAGCCGCGCATCCGTTTCGTGGGCCTGATGGCGTAGCCGATATGCCCGCCCCATGCCAGCAGCGTATCATTCAGTTCGTGGCGCAAGGAGAGCCTGCCGACATACTCGTCTCCGTCGAACAGCCAGTACTCCGAGGAAGGCACGAGGTGTGGGGCAATCCTGGCGCGGTCCTGCTGATCCTTGAGGTGTTGCAGATAGGTATTGAAATGCGTGGTGATGTCGTTGAGGTCAAGCCAGAGTTCCCTATCCTCCGCCTGGAATTCACGCAGTCCCGCGAGATACTGGTCTTTGTAGGCCATTGAAGGCTCGGCGAGAAACAGCATCCCTACTCCGTATTAGCTTTCAATGACCTTCTTCAGGCGAGACAGGGAAGGTGCCTTGTCCGAGCGACCCGGACGCATAAGCCTGCCTATCCATAACAGGACGAACGCACCCGTCGTGAACGTTGCCAGTACGATTTTTGTGAGATCCAGCACCGGCTCGACACGAACGCCATCTTTCGACATCACGATGACGGCAATCGGGCGCCCTCTGCCACCGCCACCACCGCCGCCGCCACTGCCGGTAGGCCGCCCTTGCTCATCCGCCGGGCCGCTGCCGATTCCCATGCCCAGGCCGACGGCGATCTCAGCGCATGGGATGACAATTGTCCCTTCGCGCTCGATAGGTTGCCCGAATACGTTATCGACGCGCGCCGCATTGGCAATCTGCCCTAACACTTGCTCAACAGAGTTTGTCGCCGGTGATTGCGCGATTTTCTCTTCTATCATGAGGTTCTTCTCCTTCTTCTTTTCCGTAGAAACAACGAAACAGACGCAGCAACTATCACCCCGCTAAGGAAGATAGATGCAACAATTTGCGTGGTAACATTCCGGACAGGCACGCGGCTCAATTCCTGCCCTTCTTGCCCCTCTTTTCCATCGTTCACTTCGATGGCCACCGCTCGATTCCAGATGACATTGACTCCAGGCCAGCGCAGCCTCACTACTCTTGCAATAGGGGTAAAGCGCCCATAAGGAGTAGCTACAGGGCTTCCCCTTGTTTCGCTGACCTGCAACACAGGTGTTTTAGGTACTGGCTGCATAGGCTTCCTACTTTTTACATTCTCTAAAAACATACGACAGGGTAGAAACCACGCTGACATCCTACCACATACACGGCCTGCTTCATCGATGTTTTGGCACAGTGAAGTCACAGATGGTATCAAATACATGTGATGCATGGTCAAAAATAGGAGGGTATATGTTATACTCAATGTACACTGAGAGTTCCAGGTATCATTTCTCTAAATGTATCTATTCCTCACATCTGTACATCGCCTACGCTGCCATACAGCCGACCAGGCGCAGGCAAAACCAGAGGAGAAGGTGAGAGATATGGCGCTTGAAGGACTAAAACTGAGCCACTACCAATTGCTGAGCGTGATTGGGAGCGGCGGCATGGGCGAAGTCTACCTCACTGAAGATACGCTCCTGAACCGGCAAGTCGCCATCAAAGTGATCCGCTCTGAAATTAACTCTTATCCCGATACGATCGCAAAACGCGAGGCGGCTCGTCTCTTCCAACGTGAAGCGAAGGCCATCGCCATGCTGGATCATCCACACATCTTACCTCTTTTTGATTATGGTGAAGAACTTGTCAACGGCGCTCTCTATGCGTACCTGGTCATGCCATTCCGCAAGGAAGGTTCTTTAACGAACTGGCTGCACCGGCGCAACAATACAAGCCTGCTTTCAATCGGCGATATCACGCATTTTATTAGTCAGGCGGCCAGTGCTCTGCAATATGCGCACAATGAACAGATCATTCACCAGGACGTTAAGCCCTCCAACTTCCTTATCCGTTACAGTCTGGGAAATCCTGACCGTCCTGATCTTATGTTGACTGACTTCGGAGTGGCCAAACTCAGTACCGCGACTTCTAGCGTGAGCCATAGTGTGCGCGGCACTCCAACGTACATGGCACCCGAACAGTGGAGCGGTAATGCTGTATTCGCCACAGATCAATACGCTCTCGCCGTGATGGCCTATGAACTTCTGACCGGTCGCCCCCCGTTTCAGGGTTCTCCGATGCAAATGATGTATTTACATACTCAACAGCTGCCACAACCTCCCAGCTCGCTTAATCCACAGATTCCCGCCGATATGGACAGCGTACTTTTGTGCGCGCTTGCTAAACAACCTGATGTGCGTTTCGCATCGATCTCTGCATTTGCCAACGCTTTTTCCCAGGCGTTGCAAGGCATCGATCCTCCTACTATCATGCATACACTGCATCTGCCAATCAGCAACGTTGTACCTGTTACACCTGTTATCAACAAGGTAGAAGCGCTTACCCCATCGCACCCAGACAGTTTCGGCTACACGGTTCCAGCATCTCATCCGAATCCTTTGAAACCCCCTACTCCTACTCCTACTCACATTCCCGAATTCTCTCAAGTACAGCCCCTTTTTCAGAAACGAAGTTTCGCAGGAAGATATATCATTGTGCCACTCACACTCATCATCTTCCTTGTATTCGGCGGCATCGGTTATATGCTCTATGCCAACATCAAAAACCAGCAGCCGTTCAATGCCGGAACCACTACCACAACCGGGAGCGTAAATAGCAATGCAACCGCTCAGGCCAATGCAACCGCGACGGCTCAGGCGAACAGTGTAGCAACTGCCGCTGCCAATGCTACCGCAACAGCCAATGCTACCGACCCCTACCCTCCCTTTGGAGGCACGCTCAATCTTAGCGATCCTTTGATCAATAACACGCAAGGTAACAACTGGCGAGAATACCAGGATAGCCTCAGCGCATGCGAGTTCACCGAAGGCAGCTATCATGCCACGGAAACCAAAAACACGTATTTTGCCGATTGCTTCTCCATTCCGGATTTCGGTAACTTCGCCGTGCAGGTACAGATGCAGATCATACAGGGCGATTGTGGCGGGATCATGTTCCGTGCCGACCCAACACTCACGCGGTTCTATTATCTCCGCTTCTGCCAGGATGGTTCGTATACGCTCTACCTCTATGTAGACAATCTGAATGCTGATGCGACGATATTAGCAAGCGGCAACAGTTTAGCGATTAACACCGGCCTATCTGCGTTGAATACCATCGCTGCGATAGCAAACGGCTCACAGATCAGTCTATACGCCAACAAGACCCTCATTGCTACCGCCAGCGACAGTACTTATGTCGATGGGCATATCGGTTTCGCCGCTCAGTCCGAGGGCAACGCGACCGAGGTGGCCTTCAGCAATATGCTGGTGTGGGTTTTCTAGAATATGCAGGAAGGCCGTGACGACCTGCGGGTCGAACTGGCTGCCCACGCAGCGGCGCAGCTCCTCAATTGCCTCGCTCGATGAAAGCGCGACTCGATAGGGGCGGTCGGAGATCATGGCGTCGTAGGAGTCTACTACGGAGAGAATGCGCGCCCCGAGGGGGATAGCCTCGCCGGCGAGTCCATAGGGGTAGCCCTCACCATCCCAACGCTCGTGATGGGCCACGACGATGTGTGACAGCAGCGCGCATTGGCCGCCCGCCTGCCCCAGGATTTGCCGCCCGATGCCGGGATGGCGGCGCATGACGTTCCATTCGTCCTCGGTCAGCGGGCCGGGCTTATTCAGAATTTCCTGCGGAACGCCGATTTTCCCGACATCGTGCATCAAGGCCGCCAGGCGGAGCAGGTGCTGCTCTTCCTCGCTGCACCCTAACATGCCAGCCGTCTCTTCAGCCAGTTGCATGATACGCACGGCATGAAGGCTGGTATCCTGGTCGAACGCCTGGATTGCGGCGACCAACGCTTGCAATGCAGCCCTATCAGGCGTAAACTCTTCATCTGCCAGCACATCATGCACGAGCAGATCGACTTCACCCGCGCAGCACACACGGTTTCGGCCTGAATGCTTGGCGTTGTACATGGCCTCGTCCGCCGCTTCGATCAGGGCGGAGCAGGTCTGCTCATGGTCGTCGAAGACGGCCACGCCGATACTGCCTGTGATGGGAATGGAGAGCAGTGCCTGGGAGTCATCAGGCTGCCATACACAGGGAGCTTCGGCCAGCGCCTTGCGCAGGCGTTCTCCCACCATTTTTGCCTCGTCCAGACCTGTATTGACCAGCAGGGCGGCAAACTCCTCACCGCCATAGCGTCCGACGAAATCTTCCCGGCGCAGGTTGCTCGACAACCGGCGACTCACCTCGCAGAGCACCGCGTCGCCCGCGCGGTGTCCCCATGTATCGTTGATGCGTTTGAAGTGGTCGAGGTCAATGAACAGCAGCGCGCACGCATCATTTGTGCGGCGGCTGCGCGACATCTCCTCTTCGATGCGGTTCAGCATCGTGCGATGGTTGGCGAGACCGGTCAGTGGATCGGTGGTTGCCAGGGCTGCCAGGCGTTCGTTTGCTTCTTTGAGTTCCTGGTTTTTGTCCTGAAGTTCTCTGTGCAGGCGCTTGAATTCTTCCGCGTTGGCCAGTTCATCGCGCTGCTGCCTCGTTTCCTCCAACAACCCGACAATCGTATCCAGCATCCCGTTGACGGCCACACACGTGCTGGTAATCTCATCACGCCCTACAGTGGACAAACGCATATCCATCTGACCGCCTTCAATCGCCTGTATCACCCGGCGCGTGCGTCCCAGGCGTCGAACTACTGTACTGAAGACGAGATAGGCAACGATGCCTATGCCGAGCAGGATGCTCGCGGCGGCCAGGGCTGCGTCGAAGAGCAGTGTGTTTTCCTCGATGGTCAAGGCATCCTGAATGGAAGGAGCAAGGCCATCTGTGAATTGACTCAGGTGAGTCAAGGCGTCAGTCAGATTAGTATAGGCCGGTTCGACCTGCAAGATTTCCGTGTAACTCGCCTGGAGATATTCTTTTATGTTGACCGCGCGGCTCACGCTGAGTTGGGCGTTAAGATACTGTTGCCACACGATTCCCACTTGCCCGGTTAGTTGCAATTGTTGCTGCACCTGGTCGCCATGACCAGCCGTGGAGAAGAGACTACTCAGTTCTGAGTAATGATCGAGCATGTCCTGTTGGAGATACTGCTGTATCGTCGCATCTAAGCGCGTAGAGAGCAAATTGACCAGCGCGCTATCTTCGATAATCGTGCCGGGCGTGGGTTGTGGTTTCAGTCCATCGCTCACCAGCACCTGCACATTGGTATGGAGAAGTTGCAGCGTGCTGCTCGCGCTTCTGAGCGTCGCGGAGCCACCGACAAGCAGCTGGTAATACGACG
Source organism: uncultured Chloroflexia bacterium (assembly GCA_963731975.1). Lineage (GTDB taxonomy): Bacteria > Chloroflexota > Ktedonobacteria > Ktedonobacterales > Ktedonobacteraceae > CAVSXS01. The sequence goes on from CAVSXS010000001.1 coordinate 3,146,056, forward strand.
CCTCGTGCGAGAGTAACTGCTGGCTGAGTATACCAACGCGGGTAAAGGCCAGGGCAGCCAGCAGCAGCGGGACGAAGAGCCCCAGCGCAAGCCGCTTCGTAATGGGCATATCCAGCAAGAAGGTCTTTTTCTCGCGCCTGGGCTGCTGCCCGGGCTTCTGCTGAGGGCTGCCCTGGCCTTGTTCTTGAGAGTTTGGTAGTAATTGTTGTGTTATAACGCTCACGAACGCTCTCCTCACACTCCTGACAAATAGGCGGCAGATAAACTGCCCTACGCAGGAATGTATCGGCAATCGTGAGCGTTTCTACAGTCTGGTTGTAGTTGCTGGACTTACACCTCGTCCGTTTTCGGTAGCGGCCTGCCTGGAAGCCACCAGTTCCAGCGGCCCACCAGGCGCATCGTGGCGGGAACCAGCAGCGTGCGGATGATGGTCGCGTCCACCAGCACGGCCAGGCTCATGCCCAGGCCAATCTCCTTTGTGACCAGCAGCGAAGTGAAGGTGAACGCGCCGGTCACGATGACGAAGAGCAGGGCAGCGTTGGTAATCACGCCGCCGGTCTTCTCCAGGCCGCGCGCCACGGCGAAACGGTTATTATGCGTGCGCAGCCACTCTTCTTGAATGCGGCTCAGCAGGAAGACCTCGTAGTCCATCGAGAGACCGAACAGGATGCAGAACAGCAGGATGGGGTTGGTGCTATCCAGGAAGCCGTTAGAGGTGAAGTTGAGAATGTTGCTGAAGTGTCCCCACTGGAAGATGAAGACCAGCACGCCGTAGGTGGCGGCCACGGAGAGCACGTTCATTAGAATGGCCTTCAGGGGCAGGAAGACCGAGCGGAACATCAGCAGCAGCAGGACGTAGGTTGCGCCCAGGATGAAGAGCACGCTGCGCGGGAAGTTGCCGTACAGGTAGTTGTTGAAGTCGAGGTCGGACGCCTGCGTGCCGCCGACCAGCACGGTGAGGCCCTGGCCCGCGCGCGCGTCCCCGGCGCGCAGGTCGTTGATGAGGGCGTTGCCCGCGCTGCTATCGAGCGGCGCGTTAGTCTGGACGGTGATAAGCGTGGTATTGCCGCTGGTGGTCGAGGCAAGCTGCGCCACGCTGGGAACGCCCGTCACATGCGGCTGGCTGGCGATCCACTTCGACAGCGCATCGAGTCTGGCGATATTGCCGGAGGTGAGCATACTGGAGCCATCGGGCGACTGCGCGATAATCAAGACGGGGTCGATGCGCGTATCCGGGAATTGCGCGTTCAACACATCGATGCCGTGGCGCGATTCGTCGCTGGTGGGCAGCGTCGAGACGGAGGGCGTGCCAAGCTCGATGGAGAAGATGGGCCAGCCCATGCCGAGCAGCAGGACAGTGACGGCCAGGATCACCAGCAGCGGGCGGCGCATCACGATCTCCGCCCAGCGCTGCCAGAAGCTCTTACGCTCCGGCTTTTCGTTCCCTTCGACACTGGCATGTCTTGCCGGTGCGGTGAAGCGGCTGATGAAGGGGATGCGCAGCGCGTTGACACGCGGGCCTAGCACACTGAGCAGCGCGGGAAGCAGGGTAAGCCCGCCCAGCACGGAGGTAAGCACGACCACCGCGCCGCCAAGGCCAAGCGAAGTCATGAAGGGTATGCCGATCAGCAGCAGGCCAAGAAAGCCGATCATCACGATCAGGCCGCTGAACAGAATGGCCTCGCCGGAGGTGGCGATGGTCCAGCCAACGGCTTCGGTCACACCGCGCCCGCGCGCCAGCTCGTCGCGGAAGCGCCGGATCATGAAGAGGCTGTAGTCAATCGAGATGCCCAGGCCGATGATCGAGGCAATGTTCAAGACGTAGATGCTCATGTTGAGATGCAGCGAGATCGCGTAGATCAGCGCCAGCGTGATAGGAACCGCGAAGAGCGCCAGCATCAAGGGCATAGTGGCCGCGACGAGCGTGCCGAAGACGATCAGCAGCACGAGCAGCGCGATGGGCAGAGCCGCGAATTCAGCATGTTCCACGTCCGACAGGCTCAGCTTGCTGAAGGCGCTGTCGATGGCGGGCGCGCCGGTCAGCAGGGCCGTCGCGGGGCTGGCAGCGGAGCCGGTAGGCAGCAGCGCGTGGAAATCGCTGACGTGCTGTGAGACGATGCCTTCCGGTGTGCTGAGCGAGATGGTTACATACATCGTGCGTCCGTCGAGGCCGGCGCCGCTCTGCTGGATAGCCGGTCACGCCGGGGAACGCTCGCGCCCTGCTGATGAAGGCATTCACTTCCTGCTGATAAGCGGGGTCACTGACCGGCGTGGAAGCGGATTGAAAGACCACCAGGTATTGCGAAGGCGCGGGTTTGAATGTGTTGGTGATGATCGAATCGACCCTGGACAATTCGCTGGAGGTATAGCTATAGCCGCCGCTCGTCAGCGCATCGCCCACCTTCAATAGTGAATGGAATGCTGGCTGCGAGGGCCATCACCCAGAAGGCAATGATGAACCAGCGAAAGCGGTAGACCTGGCGACCATAGGCCAGCCCCAGACGGTAGAGTCCGTGCGACTCCAATGATGATGTGTCCTTAGAAGGCGCAGACTGTCCCTGTGATCGATCCTGTACTTGCATATGTCGATGTATCCTTGTTTACTGTCTCAAGCCGTCCAGTAGTAAGCGCACGGCGCTTTCCCCCAGTTCGTCCCAGTGGGTCGCCTGGGGATCGATCAGCCAGCGCATGACCAGCCCCTCAAACAGGGCGTCCAGCGCCGATGCTGCTTCATCAGCATTGACCGGGCGAAACTCGCCCAGGTCGATCCCCTGCTGGATGAGCGCCACCAGCAACTCATGGAACTGCTGGAAATAGGCCGAAATGAACTGTCGCACATGCTCCTGGTGGACAGCCGCGGCGTAGAACTCAAATAAGATCGGGATCATGTCCGACATACGCTGCAAGCCCTCCACACGCGCGTGTGTGAGTTGCAGCAGTCGCTCACTGACAGGACCCTCTACGGCCAGCATCCCTTCGAGTTGTTCGATGTCCATGCTGAACAACCTCTGCGAGATGGCGGTGATAATGTCTTCCTTGCTCTTGAAATACCAGTACAGCGCGCCCTTGCTCAGTCCCGATTCCAGCACAATATCGTCCATGCGCGCTTCATGGAAGCCCAGCCGTGCGAAAACCCGCATGGCCGCATCGAGTATCTGGTTCTTGCGTACTTCGCTCACATCGGTTCGCCGTGGCATTCCCTTACCCCTGAATATAAAATTACTAGACCGACCAGTCAGTCTAGTAATAGAGATACCAGAAAATGTATGGTCGAGTCAAGGGGTAGAGATCACAAAGATCACTCAAATGGGGGAGAAGCTGCACCCCTGGCACCCGCGAGGGGTGCCACTACATTTCACAGATCACACGAAAGTAGGGGCGGGTTTACCCCGCCCATTGGCCGATTTATCGGCCAGTCAAGGGGACCTGAGTGTTCTGCCAGTGAACACAACACTAATCCTACCTCAGCAATTGTTCCGAGAATCTCAGGGAATGGTTTTCCATGCAGAGATTCTCGGAGAAGGCTAGAAGCGGCGTGACGCATATAAGAGGGCGAAATACGCCCGCATTTCTCCCTGAAAACATCCCCTCAAAAAAGGGATTCTCGGAAAGTATTGCTTGCATTGGCTTCTTATGCTACACTAGAAGCACAGCAGGCTGAAAGGCCGTCTGTCCGCTTGAGGAATTGAAACCCAATTGTAATAGCAGTGTGTCCACCCAAAATGTTGGGCTGAAAGGCCGTCTGTCCGCTTGAGGAATTGAAACCGCGAAAATCCTCGCTTACCCTCCATGCTCTTTTCGGCTGAAAGGCCGTCTGTCCGCTTGAGGAATTGAAACATGCATTCTTGTGTGGCTGGAAGGACGTTGGCAGCGGCTGAAAGGCCGTCTGTCCGCTTGAGGAATTGAAACGATAACCACTAACCAGATTGCAAACATGATCAGCAAGGCTGAAAGGCCGTCTGTCCGCTTGAGAGGGTCGGAATTAATCTAGCAGTAGAATAAGCTCTGCTATTGCAGTATTTGTAGATGTGCCCGTTCTACCCGTGTTTCCCCCTGATCTGTCAGCGCAGACCAGGGGGTTTTTGGTCGTTGGTGGATGGGAAGACGGGGAAAGTAGCCATGAGGAGGCTGCGGAGCCTGCCGATGGCCTCACGCAGCGCAGGGGGCGCTGCCACACCTCCTGGGAGGCGCGTTGGGGTCTCGTGTTCGCTGGCTGGTGGTCGGGGGCCAGCGGGTAGGGCTAGCTAGATCACCTGGCCGAGGCAGGTGGTGAGCAAGCCAGCATTGCGGTCGCGCGCGCGTTGCAAGGCCAGCGCATTGACCACCAGGTAGGTCAGCGTGTTGAGCGTGCGCACCGAGCCGATGTTACGCACCTTGGGACGTTCCAGGCCGAGGGCTTTGGCGTGGCTGTTGCCCCGTTCGGTACTGGTGCGCTGGCGGTAGACGGCTTTGTAGAGCGGACTCTCCCGATCTAAGGTGACGCGCTGGATGCCCCCTGCTTCCCAGTTGACATCCTTGACGCACCCCTTGCCTTTGGCGAATTGCTCATGGGAGCAGGTTTCCCCGGTCTTCTCTGGGAAGAGCAAGGGACACTGAAAGCGCTGAGCGCGGTAGCCGTAGGTATGATTGAACTGCTTGGTGGGATGCATGGGCAAGCCGATGGGGCAGCGAGGCGTGCCATCAGGCAGGCGAGCTAAGGGAGTCTGGCGGTGCTGGTTGAGCGGGATGGCCGCCATGCCACCTCGGGAGGCGGGACCTTGATAGCAGTACCAGGCATCGAAGGCCGCATCCGCCGTCAGGTGGGTGGGAAAGTGGCCCAGGGTGGCCACCGTCGCCAGGGAGAGCGGGGCAAAGTAGGTAATATCGCCCTCGTTGAAGGGTTGGGTGTACTCGGCCAGGATCACATCGCCGTAGACCGGGTCGGTGCAGGTGGCGATGCCGGAGCCATAGCCGAACAGGCTTTCCTTTTTTTCGGTGGTGGTGCCATCGGGTTGCACCTGGTTGCTGCTCTTCTTGACGCCCAGCCGACAATCGGGGTCGCCCTTGGGGATATGGGTGACATCGAAGGGGCCTCCGCCTTCGACGCGCACGTAGACGCGCGGGTTGTTCTCGCGCACCCAGGCGTAGATATGGGTCACATCGAAGGCCACCACCTCGCCCAGGCCGGGGATTTCCTCGCGCAAGTCTTGCACCGTCTCAGCGAGCAGGGTTTGCAGGACGCTTTGGGAGAGGGTGCGTTGTTTTTCGCGGAACCAGCGCGCGGTGGGCACGGTGCGCTCGATATCGAAGCCGTAGGGCTGCGTGATGTCGAGCACCGGACGGAAGCCCAATTCGAGCACGAGCAAGGGATGCTCGACCAGAAAGCGGCGCAAGCGCGTGCAGCAGGTCAAGCCTTCAGCGACTTTGAGCAGCAGAGCTTTGAGATAGGCACGTGGCGGGTGCGGGCGTCGACCCGGACGCGAGGGGTCGATCACCGGTTGGGGCACGACGCTCCACTCAAACAAGGCCAAGAAGGCGCGGCAGCGTTGCACGAGTGGGTCATAGTCCAGCAGGTGGATCATCGTTTGCTGGTCAAACATGTGCGAGTATGGTATGATGCTCATGGTTCACTCCTTGCGGCACAGCATGGGAACAATGTACAGTTCTACTGTGCTTGCAAGTGGGGATCCTGTCAAGCCCTGCCCCATGACACTGCTTGCTTGTTAGGAATTACTTCCGACCCTCGCTTGAGGAATTGAAACCTAGGAATACTACGATCCCAGCGAAGAGTAGTCAGTTGCATCGGCTGAAAGGCCGTCTGTCCCGCTTGAGGGATTAGCATGTTTAGCTCTACAGCGCGTAATGAATGGGGGTAGTTGCCACGCTTTGCCAGACCCATCCACCCCCCGGATACCCACAAGGGGTATCCCTACATGTGGGTTAGCCACCCCACGCCGACCTTTCCCACATGGATATGCTGATATTGCGGCGGTGTGGCGGGGCATGGGGTACCTGGATATGTAGGGATACCCCTTGTGGGTATCCGGGGGGTGGGGCGGCAACTCCTACATGGATACATTGATATTGCGGCGGTGTGGCGGGGCATGGGGTGCCTGGATATGTAGTATCCGGGGGGTGGGGCGGCGGGGCGTGTGGGGCGGTAGCGCGTCCAGGGTGGACTTGAACGTTGCCGACAATTGATTTATCATGCATGGGCGATGTAATAAAATCAGGTTGAAGGGGGCGCATTTTGCAATGGGGTATCAAAAATATCAGCCAGATCGCTATAAGCGGAAAAGCCTCCGCTTGAAGGGGCGTGATTACTCAGCCGCGGGTGCCTATTTTGTGACTATTAGGACGTACCAGTACGAGCGATTCCTGGAAATACCGAAACTGCGCTACATCGTGCTGGATGTCTGGAAGGAACTCCCCGAACGATACCCACATGTGACGCTGGATGAATTTGTGATCATGCCTGACCACGTTCACTTCATCCTCTGGCTGGATGGGTCGCGCCCGGATCTTCCGCTGGGCAGCGTGGTTGGACCGTTCAAATCGATGACTACCGTGCGATGGCTGCAACATCTGAAAGCGGTTGGGAAAGATATGGAGTATCCCTGTCACGTCTGGCAATTCGACTATAACGACCGTATTGTTCGCAAGGGTGCTTTGGAGCCAACTCGCCTGTACATCCGAAATAATCCCCAAAAAATCTATCCGGGGAATAATCCTGATGTTGGGTGAGCTGACGCGACTCCCTACCAACCGTCCACCCATCCACCCCCCGGATACCCACAAGGGGTATCCCTACATGTTCAAACGCCCCCATTCCTCGCCACCCTTTTGCGATGTCAACATTAACGCACGAGGGCTGACGTGCGGCGGTCTGCCACCCATCCACCCCCCGGATACCCACAGGGGTATCCCTACATATCCAAACGCCCCCATTCCTCGCCACCCATTTGCGATGTCAAATTAACGCACGAGGGTTGATGGCGAAATTCCATGTAGGATACCAGGGTATCGGTGGGGCGGTCTTGTCACCACTCCCCGTAGCGGTACTTCGTCTCCTGCTCGATGATGGCGCGTTCTTCCTCGCTCAGCCCGAACACATCGTAGACCGCCGCGTTCAACTCCGTCTCCAATCGCACAATCTCAGCCGTCAGCCTTCCTATCTCAGTCGTTTGTTCGCCCAGCAGCGCCTCCCAATCATCACGATCCTTCAACGGGATATCGCGCTTGAACGCCTTCAGCAACTCATCGCGGAACTCTTTGAACGACAACTGCCACCACTCCAGCAAACGCTGGTTCAGCTTCCCCGCCGGCGTGCCAAGATCGCTCACAATGCGATGCGTCGTTTTGCGCCGCGCATCGTAGCGCTGCTGCGCCATCGTCGTCAGTTGTCGCGCCAGTGTGCCGATATGATCTCGCTGGTCATCGGTGAGCGATGGGATGGGGAGACGCTCTATAAATTGATTGATTAAGCTGGTATCTAATGACCCCTGCTCTTTCACCAAATGGCTGTGAAATACGCGATATTACAAAACCAACGTAATGCGAGATTGCTAGAATACCTAACAGAGTCATAAGTATCAGTTTGGTAATGACAGTATCCCGTATTGTCCATTTACAAATTGCCCTGAGTTTCATCCCAATGAAAACGAGGAAATGTTTGCAATATCGGGCCATAGAATTTTTGTTTGCTCAAAGGCATTATAGTAGTCACATGGACGTAATTCCCACCAGAATTGGCCTTTATCTTGACGTTTACGCGCATCTGCTGCAAATGGCTCCAGGTAGGTGGCTAATCCAGGATGCTTTCAGATAGCTTTTCCCATGCTAAATCTTCGTCTTTTTGGCGCAAGTCTGGAAAAGTTTGTCGTGTCCAACCATTGGGTAAGCAGATCAACCAACGCCCCTCGTTTTCTTGATACCACGGACGTAAGTCTTCTCCCCGCAACATTGGTTTAATAACCACTTTGCAAATCGGGTCTTCACTGATTAGATGATCTCGTGTGGCTTGATCAATGATAAATGCTTCATTCAGACCAGTCAGAATACCTCGATACAAGTGCTTATTAACTACTTCACCTAAAGGTTTGCCAGAGGCCATCAATTTAGCGAACAGATTACGCGAAGCGTCATTGTTAGTTGCCATCCGGTATCGAGTTGGTCGAACACATCGAAACTGCAAATAGCTTATCACCAAGTCTGTTCTTTAAAGGAGGCTATAGCTTCGCCTCGGCCAAAAACGGCGGCTTGCGCTGATATGCGCATCGTTGGTATCGTCTTGCAAACTATCTGAATTGCAGGAGTTAGATCAGGCGCATCGGCGAATACTCAGTTATCTCCTAAGTCGATAATGGTTTCAACAGTTGTCTTGTGCGCGTAGATACTGGCGCAAGCGGCGTTGCATAATTGGCGCGCAACCAGCTATTGCTGCTAATATACGCCAGCCTGCCATCTTTGCGCAGCAAGCGTAGTCCCTGGGCGAAGAAGTAGACGAACAGGTCGGCTACACCGTGATAGACCTCGTAGTGCTCCTGGTAGAAGGGCTTGTCCGGCCCCAATTGCTCCTGGCGCACGTAGGGAGGGTTGCCGATCACCACGTCGAAGCCGGCGCGCTCGCCCAGCGATTGGCCCTGGCTGTCGAAGAAGATATTGGGAAATTCAAGTTCCCAGTGGAAGAAGTGCTTGCGCTCCGCCAGCGCATCGGCAGCCTCGCTCCAGGTCGTAAAGTGGGGAGATTGCGGCTGCTCGACTTTGCCAAGCGCGTAGTCTGCTAGAGGAAGCCAGCTATCGGAGCCTACGTTCAGGTTGTAGTACAGCGCGGTTCCCAGGTTTGCCAGTCGCCGGTATTTTTCGATAAAGATATGCCGGAGGGTTGAGTAGGCGGCTTCCTGCGCTTTCACATCTTTGATGGTAATGCCGGGGTTCTGCTCGATGGCGGCTATCGAGGCAAGCGCGTCCTGGGTGGTCTGGCGAAACGCTTCATCGAATACGGCGATGGTCATCTGGCCGGCTTCTTTCTGCGCCTCCACCTGCGCTTTTGTGCGCCTCTGCGCGTGCAGGGTGGTCGGGTTTTGCCCGGCTGCCACGTCTTCTAACCACGCGCCGATCAGCGCGTTGCCTGTGCGCAGGTGATGGTCGAGGAAGCTGAGCGGGTGATCTTTGGCGGCGGTGATGAGCCAGAGCGAAAGCTTGGCAAGCTCGACGGCCAGCGGGTTGAGATCGACGCCGTAGATGCACTGCTGCGCCACGCGCCGTTTCCAGTAGACCAGGTCCGTTTCTCCCGCGGGCGAAGCGCCTCCAATCCTCCTGGCTCCCGTGTTCTCTGCCTTCTCCGCCTTCTCCGCGCTCTCATCCGGCTGGATGCCAAGCTCTACCAGGTAACGCGCGATATATTCCGTCACTTCAACCGGGAAATGGCCGCTGCCCATCGACGGATCAAGCACGTTGACCGATAACACCGCCTGGATTCGCTGCTCGTCGCTTTGGGCGTGCTCGATAGCGGCATCCAGCACGGGCCTGACAGCCTCGTCCACCATGTATTTGACGATGAAATCAGGCGTATAATAGCTGCCCGTCAGTTTGCGCTCGCCGCGATCATTGACCAGGTAGACCTCGCCGCTCGAAAATTGCTGCGCCACGTCTTTCTTCGGCACATCGTGCGCCGGAACAATTTTGCTGTTCGAGCGGCGCTCAACCATGGGTTCTTGCGCCACGAAAATCGTGTTGTATTCGAGCAATCCTTCATAGATGGTTCCCAGGTGTCGCTCTGAAAGGTCGCGATAATCCACGAACTGGTTTTTCACACGCGCCAGTTCGTCAATGGCGCGGCACAGGCACACATCGCCGGCGACATTGCGTTCGAGGAAGGGATGGCGTTCAGGATCGAACAGGCCGCCGTTGAAGGTTGTCACCGTGAGTGGCGGGCTGCCCAGGTTGATGATCTTGAACAGCTCTTTGAGGCGCGTCCAGAACAGGCCGGTATCGGGTAAGATTAGTGCCTCTTGTAGCGTGGAGACGACATCTTTCTTAATTGCTTCCAGGCTATACATGCGTCGATAGGGGAAGTTTTCTTGCAGTGGCAGCAGATCGCGCGCCTCGGCATACAGGATAAACAGCAGGCGATAGAGTAAAATAAGCGAGTTGTCGTAGATCAACTTGTTGGTTTCGGGTGAAGGCGTGAGGCCGTTTGCCCTGTACTCGAAAAAGCCTTGCGCGACATAGCGTAACGCGCTATAGACCTGTTCGCGCAGGTTGTTACTGATCTCTTGCGCGAATTCGGCGCTGGCATGCAAGATGGAGTCCAGTGAAAGCTCTCCCACGTTAAAAGCTTCCCGGCGGAAGAAGGCATAGAAGTATAAAAAGGACTCGACATCTGCTTCCAGCAGCGCGGGCAGGTCCACTTCGTAAAACACATCCAGCTTGTGGGCGGTTTGCGCGTGATACAGCCGCCATTTGCGCCCATTGGTGAGGATGCCCCAGGGCAGGCCGCTGTGCAGCATATAGAAAAAAATCTGGTACGAAGGGTTTTTGTTATTGAAAGAGTCGCCGCCTTTATGATTGCTTCCCAGCGCTTTATCTAATGGACGATCCCAGGATTTCGCATCGCCTATCGCAAACGCGCCCGCTTGCAACAGCTCGGCATTCACGATCTTGTTTTTGTTCGAAGCGAGCGCGTTGCCGTCACGATACAAAATATAATCAGGTCGCTGTATGCCATCCGGCACTTTCAGAGGCACCTGCACCTCGAAGGTATGGCCGAGGATGTGGAGAACTGGCTTGATCCAATCCTCTTCAGTTTGAGCCTCATTATTTGGATTTGGAGTAAATCCGGATTGAGCTGCCGGAGTTGTGTCAAGACCTGCGAGGCTTCGTTCTTCACGCTCTGCACATGTTCTGGCAAAATATGGTCAAGATAATGGTCGGAAAAGAGGCGTTGATTATTATGTGTGGCTCCCAGCAGTTGCAGTTGCAGTGGTTCTGACACGTTTCTTCCCACCTCGACAATATTCTCTATTGATTAGATGCCCACTATATCATGATAGGAAAGGCGAGGCAAGCTTTTTTCGGTACCTGGGTATAAATGTATGGGCGCTTGATCTCACTCGATGAGTTCGAAATGTGACATTTCTGCATTGTCTTATGTAAGACTGGTAAATTTCTTCCCTAAAATAGTTTGCAGGAAGCAGGCTATCAACCGCTGTAGGAGCGCTACGGTGTAAAGCGAAATGAAAGGGAGATGAAAGCGACCAGGAGTATACTTGTAGCAGTGGTGAGCGGTGATCGTGAGGGTGCCAAGTTGCTTAGTTGAGTACACCTGTGAGTGTGTATACCTGTCGTAGTTTCGTTCCGGGCGCGGCCCGTCGCAGCGTTACTCCGGGTCTACCTGTCAAGGAGTGCTCCGAGCAAGCTTCGATCATCCTCACCACGCAACAGCGACATATCTTCAATCTCCTTCCCACAGTAAGGCAGCGATATATCCCCTATCGCTGCCTCACACTTTTTGGAGTAGCCGTTAGCTCGTGTGCCTTGTAGAGCGGCTCGGCGATTTTTTAGCCAGGGCCGTTTTGCTTACTGGTGTTCGTCGTTGCGCGCTGCGATCCCTTCCCTCGTAGGAGCCGGTTTACCGCGCTCAGCCAGCCCATTTATGGGCGCGAAAGGTGGCTTGCAACGCGAGTGGGCGGGTCTGGTATCAACGTCTCGCGCCCATCAATGGGCTGATGGGCACGGTAATGCACATTAACAAAATAAGTTGGGTATCCCTTTGTAGGGACGCGATTTATCGCGTCCAGCTTCCCAGGCCGATGCGCGGCATCATGGACGCGATAAATCGCGTCCCTACAAACACCCAATCAATTTGTTAATCACCATAACCGGCCCCTACGTGATGGCACAACATGGCATCCGCTCAAACCAAAGATTCTGCTAATTATGGTTGAGACTTAGCTTATTCAAACCGGCAAGCATAGTACAATCTTCCAGTATGCTTGACGGTACATATCTGCCCTGTCTACACTTCCTTGCAAGGTGGGAATTATGCAGAAAATCGAGGTATAAAAGGCATGTCATCAAAGAAAAACAGGCGAAATGGCCCTGCGCGGCCAGCTCCCCTCCATTACGTTGCAGGCGCTCTCGCATGTGCGCTAGCCGTTTTCTCCCTGGCTTGCATCCACTTTTACGCGACTCCGGCGCACGCCAGCGCGGTATCGAGCCAGGCTGCGGCTACCAGTGCGAGTGGCCGAATTGTGTTGGATGACACAGAAACAGAAACGAGTACCGCAACCCGGACTCCCACGAATACGCCCTCTCCAACCGCGACAAAAACTTCCACACCGGCTCCTTCACCCACTGTAACCCACACCGCAACCCCGGTTCCAACATCCACAGCACCTATCCGGCCTACATCAACAGTTATTAACATTAATAAGCAAGCATCATCGCCCGTTGCGTCATCGACCAGGACCGGCGCCGGTACTAGCTCGAATGTGACGCCAGTCGTTTCACCTACTTCGACGAATGCTCAGCATAATCAATCAAGTCAGGCAGGCGGCACTTCCCCCGCTCTATTTCTCGTCATTACCCTGGCCAGCCTTCTTCTGCTTGGCATTTTGCTAAAAGCCTGGTGGGGTATCTTCAGTTCAGCATTCAAGCGCACGTCGCCGTCTAAACCTCTCTCCCTGACAGCACCCCCACACAGGGGTCAGCTCTACCTCAGGAAGCAGCGCCCTCAATTTGCCCAACGTACTATTGAATCGGATATTTCATATGTTCCGTATGCTCCCGACGCTCCCAATATTTCATATGCTTCGTATGCTCCCGACACTCCCCATGTCCCTGGTGTTCTCGATTCACCGGTTCCCTATGTGCCGCAGAGCGACGCGGGTTCTTTCGATATGCTTTTGACCATGCCGGATATGCTTTCGACCTTGCCTTACAGCACGCACGTCACTCCTGCTCCCGTTACCGATCAAGCCAATGGGGAGCCTCCCGGCGCGCTTTTCAGGGATTATCTCTCAGCCAGGCGAACTCAAGCGCCCGCTTCCGAGGCAGGGAAAGATGCTGCCTCGATTGACCCGAACATACAGGCCGCGATAGATCCATACGTGTATTGAGCGAGACGATCCGCCCGATCCATATGGTCGGGCGCACACAAGTGCAAATTGACGAAGTAATGCGGACAGAAGTCGTAGGAGCCGGTAATGCAAATTGACGATGTAATGCGGACAGAAGTCGTAGTGCTCTGTCAAGCTTCAGCTGGCGGTTCGAAATCTCATCTGTAAAGGCCGATTGATTTCACGTAGGGGCCGGTTTACCGCGCCCACCAGCCCATTCATGGGCGCGAAAGGCCGCTCTCTACAGAGATGAGTACGTCAAACAAGCTCATCTCGCGCCCATGAATGGGCTGGCTGAGCGCGATAAATCGGCTCCTACGAGAAAGAGGATCGCTTGCCAAATGAAACTTGACAATGTAGTAGGAGCCGGTAATGCACATTGACGATGTAATCGCGCCATCAATCGTAGGGGCCGGTAATGCACATTGACGATGTAATCGCGCCATCAATCGTAGGGGCCGGTTTACCGCGCCCACCAGCCCATTTATGGGCGCGAGACGTTGTTACCAGACACGCCCACGAGCGTCGCGCGGGGTGACGATTCGCGCCCATAAATGGGCTGCATGAGCACGGTAAACCGGCTCCTACGTAAAATACGCCAACGCTCTAGGGATGAGATTTCGAACTGTCACATGGAGCTTGACGATGTAGTAGGAGCCGGTAATGCACATTGGCCTCGTCTTTCGATTTACAAAGCGTCTACCGTGATATCCTCTTCCACCTCTGCGACATCTAACTCTTCGTCCAGTGCGCTTGCGGGGTCGGTGATATCGATGGTCAGCTTGCCCTCTATCGCGCTGACATGCACGACGCCCTGTTCTGGAATATTGCCGAGCAGGATGCGCAGGCTCAGGGGAACTGTGAGCAGCTTTTCGATGGCGCGGCGCAGCGGGCGAGCGCCTTGCGTCTGGCTGAAGCCTTCCTTGCAGAGCAGGTCAACGGCGAGGTCGTCGGCGTCGAGCGTCAGCCCTTGCTCAAGCAGGCGTGTCGCCAGTTCGTTCATTTGCAGGCGGGTGATGGCCCTTGCCTGCTCCTGGCCGAGCGGCTGGAAGATGACCACCTCATCGACGCGGTTGAGGAACTCCGGGCGGAAGGTCTGGCGCAGGCGCTCCAACAGGCGGTCGCGCTGCATGTCCTCGGCGGCGTTCTTACCGGCATGGAAGCCGCTAGGCATTGAACGACCCAGCATGTCGGTGCCGACGTTGGAGGTCATGATCCAGATGGCGTGCTGCGCATCGACGGTATGACCCTGCGCGTCGGTCAGGCGACCCGCGTCGAAGACCTGAAGGAAGAGGTCGAAGACCTCCGGGTGCGCCTTCTCCACCTCATCGAGCAGCACGACGCAGTGCGGGCGGCGGCGCAGTTTGCCGGTGAGCTGACCCTCCTGGTCGTGTCCGATGTAGCCGGGAGGAGCGCCGATCATGCGCGAGACGGCGTGCTTCTCCATATACTCCGACATATCGACACGGATGAGGTGTTCATCCGAGCCAAAGACCTCCGCTGCGAGGGCGCGTGCCAGTTCGGTTTTGCCAACGCCGGTCGGCCCAAGGAAGAGGAAGACGCCGGATGGGCGATTGCGCGGCTTGAGTCCCGCCCTCGCTACCTGGATGGCCTGTGTGACGCGGCCAATGGCGGCGTCCTGGCCGATGACGCGCCGCTTGAGCAGCGCTTCTAGATTCAGCAGGCGGTCGCGCTCCTCGCGGCCCGGCGCTCGCACGGGGATGCCGGTGCGATGCGAGATGACCTCGGCGATCATGCTGGGAGTGATGATTGGTCCCTCAGCGAACGCTTCTTCAATGGGATCCTGGCTGGCATTCTCGTCCTCCGCCAGGAAGACGCGCGCCTGCGAGCAGGCTTCGTCCAGCACGCTGCACGCCTTATCAGGCAGGCGCAGGTTCGGCAGGTATTGCACAGAGAGATGCACCGCCGCGTACAGCGTATCCGAGGCGATGCTGACGTGGTGATGCTGCTCGTACAGGTCGCGCATCCCGGTGAGGATCGCCAGCGCCTCCTCTTCGGAAGGCTCTTCGATCTGGATGGGACGCAGGCGGCGCTCCATGGCAGCATCTTTCTCGATGGTGCGATATTCCTGGGGTGTGGTCGCGCCGATGCAGCGCAGGCGTCCGCCCGCCAGGGCCGGCTTGAGGATGCCTGCCGCGTCGATACTGCCATCGGCGGCGCGCCCCGTGCCGATCAGCAGGTGCATCTCGTCGATGAACAGGATGATGTCGCCACTGCCCTCGGCCTCTTCCAGCACTTTGAGCAGGCGCTCCTCGAATTCGCCGCGATACTTGGTGCCGGCCACCAGCGAACTGGCGGAAAGCTCGATCAGGCGCTTGCCGCGCAGTTCGGGCGGCACTTTGCCGTCGATGATGCGCTGCGCCAGGCCCGCGACGATGGTGGTCTTGCCGACGCCCGAATCGCCGATCAGGATGGGGTTGTTGCGGTCTTTGAGCATGAGCGTCTGGATCAGCAGGCGCATCTCTTTTTCGCGCCCGATGAGCGGCTGGAGCTGCTTCATGCTGGCCTGTTTGGTCAGGTCGCGCCCCAGGCGTTCCAGCGTGGTATTGCCGCTGCCTTTCAAGCCGCCGTCGGGTCCGATGCCGACGGGCAGCTCGATGGGCGCGACGGTCGGGTTCGCGCTGACGGAAGGGACGAGTTCGAGCAGCGCACGAGCGTTACTCGACAGGATCAACTCGATCAACTGCGATGGATTGATGCCCATCTTGGTAAGCAGTTCGTGAGTCACACCGTCTTTTTCGCTCAGGACGGCCTGGGCGATGGCGCGTTCGTCGATCGAGGACGAGCCTGCGTTGAGCGCGTTACGTTCGGCTGTCTGGAGTATTTCTTTGCAGCGGCGTGTCGGCAAAATGGGTGTGTCGCTGGTGGCCTTGCCGTTGCCCAGGGCGATGCGAATCACGTCGCGCACCTGCTTCGATGAGAAGTTCAGGGAGCGCAGCGAGTCCTGCATGCAGCCGCCGTCGAGCTTGGTCAGGGCGATGAACAGATGCGGCGTGCCGAGGTAGTCTTTGTGCATGCGGCGCGCCTCCGTCAGCGCGATGCCCAGCACTTCCTGCAAGAAGCGGCGGTCGAGCGCGTTCGTAGAGGAAAACATGGATGGCATGAAATGATCATCGTCAAGCGCGTCGAGCGGAAGCTCCAGGTTGCGGTCGCGCCCGCCCGGCACGGTCGCTACCAGCGAGCTACTCGGGTCGCCATACAGGAGGTAGCTCAGCCACGAGAAGTCTTCCGGGTGACGCTGGGCGACAGTGGAACGCGTGCGGCGCAGCGCCTCGCCCAGCGTAATTCCATCGGCCAGTTCCTGGTAGAAGAGCACGGCAAATTCACGCGCGCGTAGGGCGTTGACCGGCCAGCGCATCGCAAGCACGGCACCCGCGCCAGCCGCGAGCAGGTTTGAAGCCGACAGGGCTTCGATTTCATAGGGTGGCAGGGCGCTGGTCTGACTTCCATCATAATAGCTGAGCATCACGAGCGGTCGCCTGGGCAATGTCTGGAAGAGCTGCGTCGCGGCATTCGTATCCAGCCGCGAGTTTCCGGCCAGCGCGAGGGCAGGCTCGCCCGTCGAAGTGGCCGTAGGTACCGGGCCTGAATAATGGATCACTTGCGGCAGATCAGCACCCAAACGCATACGCATCTCAAGCTGGTTGGCCTGCTGGCGATACAGGATGATGCGCGAGATCAATTCGGGGAGCGTCGTGCAGAGTGTCGCCACTTCTTCTTCCGCAACCGGGCATTCGGCAGTCGGGTTGACGAGGAAGAGGATCGTCAAGCCCTGCGGTTCGCGTCGCCCTGGCTTGCGACTCTTCAGCAGCGAGGTGTCGGCGCTTATTCGCTCGGTGAACGCGGAACGCGACGCGCTGGCGCGACTGCTACTGGCTTGCCGCCCCATACTGATATGCTGGCAGAGAAAATGTCCCGGCGCTGGTTCTTTATCGTAAAGTAGTTCCCAGGGAATATCTGGTGTGTTCGTCTCAAAAAGCAAAGGCGAGTCCAGTTGGCGCAGGCCATCCTGGATCACCGGAGGGAGTAGTATATCGAAGAGAAAGCGTCCCAGCGAAACGAGTGTGTCGGTGCTGCCCGCGCGGCGGTTCTGGCCGCGACCACTTCCCTGCATATACTGCGAGGCAGCTTGCAACGCGCGTCGCAGGCGTTCCTGTAGCTCTTGAGAAAGATCGGTGGTAGCTTCCAGAAGTTCCGGTGCAGGGCTATCGGATGAATTCAATCGAAACCGGTAAGTCGCATCGGCGCGAGTAATATGTAAAACGGAAAGCTGTTCCATAGTTACTTTAGTTCCCCTACAGGCTCTCACATGCTCCAACAACACACACTTCAAACACCACAGAATGGACTCTCTACGCTATCGTTAACGAGAACGGCCAGGAAGAGATTGCGGCGAAGCTAGTATACGTGTCAAGATGCACAGGTGTCAATAGCTCATAGCCATTTTAGCGCCCATAGAATTGCGCGATCTCGGCGGCGAATTGCGCCAGGCTCTCGCGCAGTTCGAGCGGTTCCAGCACCTCAACCATCGTACCTACGCTGAACAGCCGCGTGCGCGCCTGCGACAGCGACTCGAATTGCAGCGAGAGGGTGATCTTCCCGGTCTTCCCGGTCTTCTCGGTCTTCTCGGTTTCTTCAATCGTTTCGGTTTGTCGTGCAACGGATTGAACCTCATCGCCGAAAGCGTAGGCGAGTTCGTTCACACTGCCAGAAGCGATACGCAACGTGACGCGGTAGGGATAGCGGCTCTTTTCGAACGCGGAGATCCAGGGTTTCCAGAACTCCGGCAGGTCGAACTCCTGCGGTCGCTCAAAATGATCGGGCAGCAATTCAGCCGAAATGATGCGCCCGACACGATACACGCGCATCTCGCCTCCTGACTCGTCGGATGTCCCAACAAGATACCAGATACTGGCCTTCGCCACCAATCCGTAGGGATTGACGTGTCGTTCGGCGATGGTATCATCGTAGTGGCGATAGATGATATGCAGGCGGCGGTCGTTCCACACGGCCTCCTGGAGCAGCGACAAATACGGCACGGCTTCTTCATGGTGAAACCAGCTTGTCGCGTCCAGGTGAACGCGCTGGCGAGCCATCTCCGCGTTGCGGCGGTAGACCGAGGGCAGCGCGGCCAGCAACTTGAGCAGCGCATCCTCGCGCGCCTTGCCCAGTCCCAGGTCTTGCAGCGGCCCGTCGGCTCCCGACAAGAAAAGCGTATGCACCTCCGTCTCGGTCAGCCTGGACAGGTTGGTACGGTAATCTTCCAGGAGACACCAGCCGCCGCCCGGTCCGCGTTCTGCGTAGACCGGCACGCCCGCCATGCCCAACGCCACCAGGTCGCGGTATATCGTGCGCTCCGACACTTCCAGCCGCTTCGCCAGCGATTGCGCCGTCACACGCCCCCGCGTCTGCAACAGCATGAGCAGCACCAGCAATCGATCCGCGCGCATGACGATGACCCTCCCGTCAGAGAGAAATATGAAGCCGCGTCTGAGAAAATATGTACTACAAAGAGCAGTATATCACAGGATGCTGACAGAAGTTGGCGAGTATATAGAGTTTAGGCAAGGTTCAATTATGAAGAATGATCCTTGACAGTTTGATCAGTCACACCATGTCACCCTGAGCGAAGCGAAGGGTCTGTCGCGATCAACAGCGAGATGATTCGCTTCGCTCAGCATGACAGGGCTGGACCTTTCTGTTGATGAGGAACTGTCAAGTTCATTGGAACCAAGCCTTAACAGGTTGTTAAACTTCATTTACAGGCTTAGGAAATCCAACCAGTGTGCGTGATATACTGCTCATATTCTATGAATGATTGGAGATAGTATGCACAGGACGACAAATTCTAGCCAGAACATCATTAACCGAAGCGAGAATGTAATAGTTAAGGACAAGATTTATGTAGCAAGCGATACCGACCTGGTTGTTGTCGTGGCTGCACGCTTCGCCTTAAACGAATACCTGAAATGCTCGGCCTATATTTGCCAACCAAATCGTGCCTTCCGAGAATGTGTACGCATGGCTTTCTATGCCAATGGTAAAATTGATCGCCACATTCCTAAAATTTTGGGGCAAATAGAAGCAATTTCATCCCATGAAATCGAAATCAGGACCGACATAACTTCCTTTGATAAAGAGAGGCTTCGTGCGCTACTCAGAAACATTGATTCTGAGCGTCGGAAAGAGTTGGAGAAAGCCTCATGGAAGATTGTTTTTCTATCCCCACCGTCTTCTCCAGATACGCTAGTTCTCCCTCATGAAATTGTGAATAACCTGATTTCTGGAAGTGGGCGAGGTATAGCATTCACACGGGGCCAACGATATGTATCGCTTTCTCACCTCCAAAAAGGGCCGAAGACTACATCTGAACTGAGGTAGGCATACTACTCCTCCCAACAATTTTTTACGGATGCATAATCTACGTTTAATATGTAGATTCTATTGTACGTAGCAACTGTTATTAGCATCAACAGGAGGAGTAATCGAACGTGACACAACTGTATCTTATCCGGCATGGTGAGGCCATGAGCGCTATCAAAGGGTTTATCGGCGATGGCGGCTTGTCTCCACTTGGCATAATGCAGGCCGAGCGCTTGCGCGATCGGTTGGAGGCTACGAAGGAGATCAAGGCCGATGTCTTGATTGCGAGTACGCTGCCCCGCGCTCAGCAGACTGCCAGCATTATTGCGCCTGCGCTGGGACTCCCGATCATATCTGATGATGCCATTCAAGAATTGCGACCAGGTGAGGCCGAGGGTATGACCATCGAAACCTACAGGGAGACCTTTGGCGGGACAGATTTCATGCAGAATCCTTTCCGACCTATGGCTACCGGAGGAGAAAGCTGGGGACAATTCATGCTGCGCGTGGGTGAGGCGCTGCATCGCATTGTGAGAGCATACGAAGGGAAAACGATTGTACTTGTTTGTCATGGCGGCGTGATCGATGGCTCCTTTCTCTACTTTTTTAAGATAAGCTCCTGGACACTTCCACCGGCTCGCTTCTACACGCGCAATACCTCAATTACGCACTGGCGACAAGTCACCTCGGATAGAAATAATGAAAAGTATTGGCACTTGATGAAATATAATGATGTCTTCCACCTGCATGATATAGGCTCGGAGGGGCGTATTCCCTGGGGAGATATCTTGAACCATCCGGCATCCGATGCTGAGAGACCTGCTGTACCTCTCCCGACAGAAGCGTTCGGACTGAAAGGGCAGCCTGGCGATGACGTATAATCTTCTATGATCCAGCGTGATCTCGATTGAGATTATCAGAAGAAAAATTGTAGCGTGAAAGGATACATGACAGATGGGTATGCTCGATAACAAAGTTGCGCTCGTGACCGGCGCGGATAGCGGCATTGGCCGCGCGATTGCCATCCAGCTCGCCGCCGAGGGCGCGTCCGTGGTGGTGAACTACGCGCATAACCAGCAGAAGGCCGAGGAGGTACAGCAGGCTATACAGCAGCAGAACGGGATTGCTTTCGTTGTGCAGGCCGATGTTGGGCAGTACCAGCAGGCGATGAGCCTGATCCAGCAGGCGGTGGAACATTTCAAGCGGCTGGATATTCTGGTCAATAACGCCGGCATGGAGATGCACAGCCCGTTCGTCGACGTGACGGAAGATCAATTCGACCGGGTTTTGAGCGTAGACCTGAAAGGCCCGTTTTTCTGCGCGCAGGCGGCGGCGCGTGCCATGATCCAGCAGAAGACCGCCGGGCGCATTATCAATATCTCGTCGGTGCATGAAGACCTGGCTATGCCGCAAAACGCACCCTACTGCTGCGCGAAGGGCGGCGTGCGCATGCTCATGCGCACGATTGCGCTGGAACTGGCTCCCTACAACATCACCGTTAACAACATCGCTCCAGGAGCCATCCACACGCCCATCGATGCCGACGTGGAGGCCGACCCGCAGAAGATGGCGGCGCTGCTCAGAGAGATCCCGCTGGCGCGCATGGGGCAGCCTGAAGAGGTGGCGAAGCTGGCGGCCTTCCTTGCCTCGGATTCAGCCTCCTACGTGACCGGCTCGACCTACCTTATCGACGGTGGCCTGACGATCTATACCGGCGCGTTGTAGGATCGAGTTGGCCTGGCTCGACCAAAGCTCTGCGGTAAAGCTTGTTAATATCGATGAAGTTTGTTAATATGTAAGAAAGGTAGAAAAGAGTAGCTCGACAGATTTTTCTTCCGAAAATGTCGTTCTATCTGATATACACAAATCCGCATCTTCGCACGTCAATTAGATAGTGCGAAATTGCAGCAAGAATCCGTTGTTACCTTTTTTATCGTGCCTTCATAACTGGCATACAGTACATCGTCGGAGGAACATGCATGTTAGAGCAGAAAGAAGAGTTGTTGACCGTCCAGGAGGTGGCAGAACGCCTGCGTGTCAATGAAGCCACGGTGCGCCGCTGGATCAAGAATGGCTCGCTCCAGGCCATCAAGCTCCCCCATCGCGGGAAACGAGAAATCTACCGCGTGCGCCGCTCAATCCTCAATTCGGTATTGGATTACATCGATATCTCGAAGTAAGGAAGGCAAAGGCGACTCTTCACCCCCCAGAGTCACCCTGCCTCAAATCCTGTCACCTGGCGCCTCATCCTTTCAGGCGCATATATCCTGCGCGAATCTCCGGCAGCGTAGCAAGAGCATAACGGCAAAAAATCTCTTGCCCGGCCACCTCCTGTCATGTATACTGTGCAACAGAGTCAGAGTAACTGTGTAGGCATACGAGGAATATGAAAATGCGTATCGTAGGGGTATATTCCTTTAATCATGGCAGAGAAGCTATTACCCGGGATCATCGTCCTGAACTGGATGAAGTTTTACAAATCATCGAAGAAATTGATGCCGAGCAGTATAAATCGGAAGCCAACAGGAAAAAGACGACAGAGGGAAAGATGCTCCTCTATAGCCCTTCTGCTCTGATAGAAGCGTTTAAAGCGCAGTTTTCTGATAAAGGTTGGACAAACCATAAGGTCCTCGCTGATTATTCGAATGAATACTATGTTCCTGGTTACACCCCACGTAATCGAACCAGCAGGGAATCAGCGCCATTCAGGGATATGGATTTCGTGAAAAATAAGCTGGGGGTAGAGGTACAATTCGGCAAGTATTCGTTCATGGTCTATAACGTCTGTGCCAAGATGACGATTTTCGCCAAAATGGGCGTGATTGACTGCGGTATCGAGATTGTACCTGTGAAGGGGTTAGTAGATGGCATGTCTACAGGCGTATCATATTTTGAGCAGTTCGTTTGGGATTTAGAGCATCGTGGCGTTTCCGATATCGATATTCCAGTTCTCATACTTGGCATAGATACGGATGGCATGAAGCCCAAAGATTTGAAAATAGCGGAGCGAAAACAGCCGTATTTGTTTGGAGATTGGTAAAAACTTCATCAGATGAGGCAACCTTGGGTTGCCTCATCTGATAAAATCCTACCTTGCCAATAACACTCTAACACTCCCCTCGCTTTTGATCGCTTTCAAGCCATCGCGGTCCTCGCCAGGTTGCTCACTCACTTCAATTCTTACCGCTCTCGTGACACTCGCCAGGTCGGCTTTCGCTGCCGTTAGCATCTCCGCGATGGCCGGGTCAGCCGCTGCGAGTTGCAGGCGCTGCAAGGGCGCGCCGAGCGAGAGATTGGCCTCGCTTTTGTAGCGGCGCACAGTGGTGGCGATCTCGATCAGCAGCTCGCCTGCCGTCTCCGCTTCGTCGTTGATGAGCGTGGCATCGGCGGCGGGCCACCTACTTGTATGAATAGACATGCAGCCATCGGAGGCCGCGAACAGTGTGCTATAAATCTCTTCCGTGATAAACGGGAAGAAGGGCGCGAAAAGCTTGAGCACAGCGAGCAGCACGGTATAGAGCGCATAACGCGCGCCTTCACGCATGGGATGCTCTCTATCATAGAGGCGCTCTTTGGCGAATTCCAGGTAGTTGTCGGCCAGGTCGCGCCAGAAGAAGCTCTCGATCTCGCTTTTGGCCGCCGCGTAGTCGTAGCTCTGGAAATGCTCAGTAACGCGCCGGGTGAGTTGCTGCGCGCGTGAGAGCAGCCAGCGATCGACCGGCGTCAAAGCTGGCAGCAGATCAGCGTCGCGTGGCGGCGTGAAGCCGTCCAGGAAACGCTCGCTGAACTTTGCCACATTCCACAGCTTGGTGATGAGTTTGCTGCCCAGCGCCACTTTTTCCTCGCTGATAATGGCATCCTTGCCGGGTCCTGTGCTGGCGGCCCAGTAACGCACGGCATCGGCGGAGTATTTTTCGATCATCTCCATGGGCGGCATAGGGCCACCGCCGCGGCTCTTGCTGATTTTTCCCGCGCCCTCGCCCGCCAGTCCCCAGCCGGAGATGGCCGCGTTGTGCCAGGGCAGCGAGCCGAAGTGGTGGTAGGACTTCACGATGGTGTCGAAGGCCCACGTGCGAATGATCTCGTGCGCCTGGGTTCGCAGGCTCATCGGGAAAACCTGCTCGTACAGATCAGGGTCGGAGAGCCAGCGCCCCACGATCTGTGGGGACATGGACGAGGTGGCCCAGGTGTCCATCACGTCTTCTTCCGGCGCGAAGGACATATTGCCGCAGGGGCAGGCACGTGCAGGCTGCTGCTCGGTCGGGTCGATGGGAAGCTGGTCGTCGTCGGCCAGCAGCGCCTCGCCGCAGGCGGTGCAATACCAGAGCGGGAAAGGCACGCCGAAGGTGCGCTGGCGCGAGATGCACCAGTCCCAACCCAGGTTTTCCACCCAGGCACGGTAGCGCGACCGCATATGCGCCGGGTACCAGTTGATGCGCTCGCCAGCTTCCAGCAGGTTTTGTTTGAAGTCGAGCACGCGCACAAACCACTGCCGCGTCACCAGGTATTCCACCGGCGTGTCGCAGCGTTCATGCACGCGCACGCTCTGCGTCACCGGCTGCCGGGCAAGCAGCAGCCCTGCTGCATCCAGGTCCGCGATGATGCGCTGCCTGGCCTCCTGGATGCTCAATCCAGCGTAGTCACCCGCCCTATCGGTCTCCCCGGTCAACCTGCCGTCGCGCCCGATGATGGTTTTGAGCGGGAGATGGTAGGTACGCCACCATTCCACGTCGGTCACATCGCCGAAGGTGCAGCACATCACCGCGCCGGTTCCCTTTTGCGGGTCGGCCTTTTCGTCCGCCAGTAGTGGCACATCGAAGCCGAGCAGCGGCACAGTCACACGCTGGCCGACGAGTTGGGCATAGCGCGCATCGTCGGGGTGAACAAAGACGGCAACGCAGGCGGGCAGCAGTTCCGGGCGCGTCGTTGCGATGGGCAATGTTTCTCCACCCGGCAGGCGGAAGGCCAGCGTAATGAACTCCGTTGCTCGTTCGAGATCGTTCAGTTCAGCCTGTGCGATGGCAGTTCGGCATTCCGGGCACCAGATGGTCGGCGCTTCCTGCCGGTAGACCAGCCCTTTCCTGTACAGGTCGAGAAAGGACCACTGCGCGGTGCGGCGCGAGAGGTCGTCGATAGTGCGATAGCTATAGTTCCAGTCGATCGACAGGCCGAGGCGCTGCCACAAGGCTCTATAGTCACGCTCGGCATCCTCACTCACCTCAAGACAGCGGTTGATGAAGGCACTGCGTCCCACCTGCGCGGCGGTGATGCCGAGCCGTTTCTCGACGAGCCGCTCGGTGGGCAAGCCGTTGTCATCGAATCCCATCGGGTAGAACACGTTGTAGCCATTCATACGCCAGAAACGCGCCAGGAAGTCTGTCTGGCTATATGAATAGACGTGGCCGAGATGCAGATTGCCCGACACCGTGGCCGGTGGCGTATCGATGGAGTAGACCGGCAGACGCGATGCGCGCGAGAAATGATACGTGCCGGACTCTTGCCAGCGTTGTTGCAGCGCCGGTTCGGTTGTCGCCGCGTGATACTGTTTGGATAATCTCATGGTCTTCTCCTTGCGCGCTGGTCGCTGTATCTTGCGCAGCGAAGCGAGCGGTACAGCCAATAAAAAAGCCCAATCATCCTTTGTAAGGACGAAAGGGCCATGCTTTTCGCGGTACCACCTCATTTCGCCGGGCGTTGCCACACGGCGCACTCGTCACCCTGACAGCGCTTCACAAGGAAGCAGGCTATCGGGTCTCGCTGTAACGGGCTTACCCGTGCTGATCTACTCAGTGCCACCTGTGAAAGCAGCACGTTTCTTCAGCAGCCAGGCCGGGCGACGTTCGACCGCGCGCGCTGAGGTAGGCTTCCAGCCGGTGGCCATACCGTCTCTATCAGCGTTGCGCCAGTCTACTCTTCCCGCGGGAGTGAGTATTCAATTGATTGAGCATAGTATACCACGCTACGACCGATTACCGCCAGATTTTCCTCGGTTTCTCCTCCGGCTTTGGTTCAAGCGATGGACGTTCCTCGATCAAGCGCAGTGCTTCTGCGATGGCGCGGTCAAGCTGGGGATCGATGCCGTTGGCGAAGTCCTGGGGGGCAATATCGACCTCGATGTCGGGGTCTGTGCCGTAGTTCTCGACGTTCCAGCCAACATCTTTGAACCAGAAGGCGTATTCCGGCTGTGTGGTACGCGTGCCATCGACAAGAGAGTGCGTGTGGCCGATGCCGATCACGCCGCCCCAGGTGCGCTTGCCGATCAAGGGACCCAGGCCCATCAGCTTGAAGCTGTGGCTGAAGATGTCGCCATCTGAGCCGGCATGTTCGTTGGTGAGGGCCACCATCGGGCCGCGCGGCGACTCCTGAGGATAGGGATCGGGCTTTCCCCAGCGCGGAAAGTCGTAGCCGATGCGCTTGCGTGCTAGCTTCTCCAGCAGCAGGCCGGAGACGTTGCCGCCGCCGTTGTAGCGCACATCGACGAGCAGAGCGGGATAGTCGTATTCCGCCAGGTAGTTGCGGTGAAATTCGGAATATCCATTCGCACCCATATCGGGAATATGGACGTAGCCGACCTTGCCGTCTGATTTTTCATGTACGGTACGCCGGTTGTCCTCGACCCATTCGCGGTAGCGCGCCGGTGTTTCGTCGGAGGCCGCCTTAACGGTGATGACGCGCGTCTCCTGGGTCTTGCCATCTTCGATGGTGAGCTGCACCTCGTTGCCCGCCTGGTTCACCAGCAGTTCCTGCGGCCCGCGTCCCGGCCCGACGCGCTGGCCGTTGATCGCCAGCACAGCGTCTCCCTCGACCACATTCAGGCCGGGGCTGGCGAGCGGCGAGGTCTCGCTGATACTAGCCGGGTCGCCATAAATGATGCGGGCAACGCGGTAACGTTGCGCCTCGGCGTCGTAGCGCCAGTCTACGCCCAGGTAGCCCTGGCGGTAGTGCGGGCGCGAGCGATATTCCCCACCCATCTCGTAGGCATGCGACGTGTTGAGTTCACCCTGAATCTCCCAGAACAGATCAGAGAGCTCGGAGCGCGAAGAGACGCGCTCGACCAGCGGAGCGTACTGGGCGTAGATAGCGTCCCAGTCGATGCCCGACATATCTGCCGTCCAGAAATGCTCGCGCTGCAAGCGCCACGCCTCGGCAAACATCTGCCTCCATTCAGCAGCAGGTTGCACGGAGACTTTGGCGCGCTGCATGTCGAGCCAGCCGCTTTCGCGTCCCGCGCGGTCGCCCTCCGTCTTGGGCGGCTTCTCGCCAGCCTTTACGACGCGCATCCGATTCCCGTTACGGTAGATCAGGCTTTTGCGGTCGCGGGAGAGATCGAAGCCGCTGGCGCGATCGATCAGCATTTCGTACTTCTGCTTCTCGAAGTCGAAGCTGTCGATATGTCCCTTTGGTTCGAAATCGTCGTCTTCGTCATGGAATGCGCCATGAATGGGATAGACCAGGAAGAGCGCCTTGCCCTTGATGCCAGCAACACCGTAGTACAGCGCCTCGGCAACCGGGAAGGGCAGCGCGCGGCGCGTGATGCCTTCGAGATCGATGGTCATGGCCGGAGGCCGCTTCTCGTCGCTCTCCTTCTTTTCCTCGCTCTCAGGTTCCTCCGTGGTGGTCTCTTCTTCCTGCTCGCCGTTTGCTTCCTTGCTGGCTGCCTCTTTTTCTTTGTTACCGTTCTCTTTTTCCTTCTCCTTCTCGCTGGGCGCTTTCGGCTCCGGCATGAAGGGCGAGCGCAGATCGCGCTGCAAGGTGATGACATAGGGCTTGATGCCGCGCGGGAAGCTCCAATCGAATTGCAGGTTGTCTCTCACCGGATTTAGGATGCGGTACCCCAGGAAGTACAGGTATTTCCCTTCGGGGTCGAACGACGGGTCAACGTCTTGCAGCACCGGCTCGGTGACGACATGCGTCTCACCTGTCTCAATATTGCAGAGCTTGATAGCGGTTTTCTCGTTGGTAAACGGGAAGCCATAGGCAAGCCAACGCCCATCGGGCGACCAGTCGAAGCCGCGAATGCGCCCGTAATCGCTGCGGTCGAGCACGCGCGAGGTGCCGTCCTCCAGGTTGGCGATCACCAGTTCGAAGCGATGGTTGGTCAGGGCAACAATGTCATCGGTTGGTGAGACATCCAGCGAGACGACTCGCCCAAATTCGATGTCGGGGAAGCTCTGGGGTTCGCCGGCCTCGTTGGGATTGAAGACGATCAGGCTCTCTCGACCAGGAGCATCGTGGATGGCGACCAGGCGTTTGCCGTCGTTGAGCCACTTGAGTTTGCGATAGCGCACGCCATCGGGTTCGCCATGCTGGAGCACAGGGCCCTCCCAGTTGCCCATCGTGAAAGCTTTGCCGCGCGTCGTCAAGGCTGTGGCGTATCCCTGCGGATGCAAAGAGTAGCCGTCAAGGTTGGACATAGCGTGGACGAATTTGCGGTTGCGCTGCGTGCGGATGCTCGGAAGCTCAACCTCCAGGCGACGGTCCGTATTTTCGGCGGGGTCGAACAGGTACAGGTCTGCACCGGCGTGATAGACCAGGCGCTGCCCATCGTCCGAGAGGTGGCGCGCGTAGAAATCCTGGTGGAAGGTGTGACGCCGCACGTCATCGCCGCGAGGCGTGCAGGAATAGACGTTGCCGACACCTTCATGGTCGGAAAGGAAGTAGATGCGGTCGCCAATCCAGCAGGGGTCGGCGATATTGCCATCCAGCCGCAGCAGGCGCTCGAAGATGCCGCTCTCCTCGATGTCGCACCACAGGTGGCCGACTCTGCCGCCGCGGTAGCGTTTCTGATAGGCGAAGTCGCGCGTGTTGATGTTGCGCCCGATGACCACGCCGCCGCGCGGCCCATGCGAAATGGCGTTCGCCATGCCAAACGCCAACTGGTGCGGCTCGCCGCCCTCCGGCGAAACGGCATAGAGCACTTCAAAGCGGCCCGTAAACTGCCCGGCGTTGCTGGCATACAGAATCTCGCTGCCGGTACGCGACCACCCCACGACGCGGCAGGACGCGCCCTGGTAGGTCAGCCGCCGGGCGACATCGCCGCTCGCGGGCATTACATAGACCTCGCCAGGTCCTTCCTCGCGCCCGACAAAGGCCAGCAGCGAGCCATCGGGCGAGAAGCGCGGATAGCTGGCCTCGCCAACCCCGGCGGTCAGGCGCGAGGCCCGTCCTCCGTCGCTCGAAACGAGCCACAGGTCGTCCTCAGATACAAAAGCAATCAAATCCTGGTGAATAGTTGGATAGCGAACGTAACCCTGGGATGCCATACAAAACACACTCCTTCTACGACGCCGGAATGGAGACGTGCAGGCGCAATGCACAGGTAATCGTAATAGATTTGTTGAGTCCAGGCTAGATTGAGAGGCTCACGAATGCATGTATTGTATCACAGAATGTAGGGATTAACACAGAAGGCCAGTGCAAGCACAATCGCCAGGTGGAGGAGAGAAACCACCCGACAAGTGTGATGACACTGGCCTTCTGTTTGCAATGAAGTCGCTTTTATCCCCCCAACCCTTCGAGCAGCATGTCGCCTTCTTCGGGAGAGATGCGGCCTTCGGCGATCATGCGCAGGATAGCTTCGCGCTCCTGTTCCAGGTCTGGCTCGGAACTCAGGCGCGTCCTGCGTTCCCTGTTCGCCTGTTGAGGCTGGTGGTGTATCCTGTGCCAACGCTGTTCCCTGGCCTGGCGTCGGGGGAACAGGCGGAACAGGTGGAACGGGTGGCAACGGCGGTGCCGGTGGCGTCATAGGCGAGCGCGGCGGCGGCGGAGTGCGCAGGTTGCGCACGGCCCGTTCCACCGCGTCGAGCGCGCCGGAGATGCCTTCGTTGGCGGCGCGGGCGGCCTGCTCCTTGAGCCGATCCAGGCGTTCCGGGTCGAATTGCCATTCGCGGTCGTTGAAACGCACGCGCACGCGCTCGTGGTGTTCCTGGTGCTCCTGTGCCTTGCGGGCGCGCTCCTGCGCTTTGCGCGCCTGCTCTTCAGCTTTCTGTTGGGCGCGCCTCACCTGGTCGGCCATCTTATCGGAGAATGCGTTGGCCCATTCAGACCCCTTCGCCCAACTGGCGTCTCGAAACGCGCCGGTGATCTCGCGGCTAAGTTCCTGGCCCAGCTTGCTCATCTCGCGGCCTAGCTCCGCCATGTCGCGTTCTAGTTCGGATTGCCAGTTACCTTGCGTGCCCTGCTTGCTCCAGCCGCTGGAACTGCTGCTGCTGCCGGGCTGCGCGCCCCCGCGTAGTGTCAGATCGCCACCCACGTGCAGTTCGAGTTGCGCCGAGCCACTGCCGTAGACCAGGTTGACCCAGCTATTGCCGCCGCTTGAGGCCGTTTGAGCGCCGGCAATATCGCCACCCGCAAAGGCGCGTATCGCCAGGTCGGGCTGCGCTGGCAAGCGCACGACGGCATCGCCGCCCACGTGCATGCGCGTGCTGCTGCCGGCAGGAAAGCTGGCTTCCAGCAGGAGATCGCCGCCGATGTTCCCGGCCTCGACACTGCCGAGCAGCGCCTTGAAGCTGGCATCACCGCCGACGTTACCCATGTGTACTCGCCCGCCGATGGTGTGGAAGCTGGCATCGCTGCCGACATTGCCAAACTCAACGTCGCCCTGAGCGTCACGCAGCGAGCAATCGCCACCCACGCTCCCTATACGAACCGTCGCCAGGCCGGTGAGAGACAGGTCGCCGCCCACATTGCCTATCGTGCATTCGCCTTGCCCGCCGCCGCTGACCGAGCAATCGCCGCCCACATTGCCGCAGCTTAGCTCGGTTGCGACATCCGTGACGCTTAGATCGCTGCCCACGGTACCGATGACCGCCGCATCGGTATGCTGGATCGAGATGTCTCCTTCCACCCGCTCCATTTCAATCAGGGCAACGTTACTGATGGAGGCATCGCCTTCCACGCCTTCACGCGCACGCAGCGAAGAGCTGTCACGCACGACCAGGTCACCGGAGACGTTGGCAATCTCGATGGCCTCGCCGATCAACTCGACATCCACGCCCTCGCCGATGCGTTCCAGCACAACATCGCCACTTAAAACATGAAGCGCGACGCGGCGCACCTGCTTGATGGAGACATCGCCTTCCACCATCTCGGCGCGAATTTCGGTATCGGCAGGGACGCGCAAGACGAGATCATCGCCACAGTCGTTGATGAAAAGGGAGTTGCCCTCCTGGTACAACCGGCTGAAATCGCCTCCGGACTCGATGCTGATAGAGCCTCCATCCCAGGCTGAGACGATCAGGTCGCCTTCAACACGCTCGATGACCACGCGTGGCTCTTTATTGACAGGAAATGTTTGTTGCATGACGTTCTCCTCTGCTTACTGTTCAGGTTACTGCTCGGTTACTGCTCGACTACTGTTCAACAAAAATTTCTAAATGTGTTCCTTCTTCAAGATCGTGTATGTCCAGCACGCGCCCGGTCGCGCCATGCTCCAGGGCTTCTATCACCTGGCGAATGGTCTGCTCGTTCAACTGCGGCGAGAGGTGGGAGAGCAATCGAAGGCTAGCGCGCACCAGAGGCGTTGGCAGCGCGGCGGTCAACTTGACCTTTTGCCGCCGTGTCGTTGAATTGGTCATCCAGATGCGCAGGGTACGGTTCTGAACGCGCCCGTCACGTTCGTCGCGATCCTGCTGCTCAGGCACCAGGGCATCGAGCAACTGCGCGGCCTCTGCCGCGGAGACCTGGCCCGACTCGACCAGTGACAGGATGCGGTTGCGCTCTTCGATTGAGGCTGCCATGACAACTTATCCTTTTAACTGGCGCAGGGCATCTTCGATGCTGATCTCTTTGGCCGCCAGCCGGTCGAGGATCACGCGCCGGTCTACGCGGCCATCGTTCTCGGGCGCGCCGCCCAACGCGGTGACGATCTCATCCAGGCGGCTGCGCGCCGTGTTATAAGCGATATCCAGGTCAGCCGCCAATTTCTGGATATTGCCCCGGTTCTTGACCAGCAACTCGACAAAGTCCAGTTGCTCGCGCGACAGGCGACCGATCCAACCCAGGTTGAAGCGGCCTTCGATGACGATACCGCTCTGCGGGCCTTCCAGCCGCGTCACGATCAATTCGTCCCCGGTGACGGGGTCTCTTGTAATGAGTGGATGCATACTTTGGAATACCTCCGGCCTGTATGAGTGTTGTAAAGGAGACATCGAGGAGGGTACCCGCGCACCCTATCGAGAGTAGAAGCGCGAGTAGAGTACGAGGGTACCCACCACAAAGCCTCTACGACGGTTGATGCAGTGAAGACAACTTCGCCGGGCGCAGTTGCTCGCTATGCTCTACTCGTTCCAGGCGAGAGCCGACCGCGACCAGGGCCACTCCGAGCCTGCCAATAAGATGTCGCAAGATGCCTGAACGATGGGACAGACACGCTTGCAGGCGACGGTTGGCGGCCTCCTGGAGCAACTGCTGGCGATGGTCTTCACCGAGTCTATTGAAGTGATGGTTATACATGGTTTTCCTCCAATTTTGCCGAGAAACGTTCGGTACGATCAAACAGCGATTGACAGAATTTGCTTTTAAATTGGTGATATTTATCTTTCATGTGAAGATATTAGCATGTACATTTGAAAAAGTCAAGGAAATTGGTAAGAAAAATCAGTCATATGGTAATTATCTACAAAATAAAATAGACCTTACCTCGATGGCGATTTTGTGATAGAATCAGGTGTATTGAAAAACAGGAGGATCGATCACGCTATGAAAGCTGTAAAAGCCCATGTTGGGCGTTGTGATAGATGTGGCGAAGCGGCAGTCTATGCCCAGTTGCTCCCCGGCGGGCGCACATTCCGCTACTGCGAGGAGCACGCTCCGCTCCAGGTCAAGAAACAGGCCGAAGCCGCCGAAGCCGCTAATAAAGAGAAGAAGTGATCGAAAGGGAATCGTCCAAAATGTAGGGATACCCCTTGCAGGTATCCGGGCGGCTGGGCGGCTGGGCGGCTGGGCGGGTTAGCTATCCACGCTGCATACGAACGAGTTGAAGAAATCCCCTGGGTCGTCCTGGGTGACGGGTGGGACCGTTTTGTTCAACGGTGTAACTACCAGCACATCGCGTCCCTGCTGCGCGTGGAAACGCGCCACCTTGTACTTCACAAGCATCGAATCAAGCAGTTGCAGGAAGAGCGGATAAGAGTCGCTGTGTTTGACGATGACCAGGAAGCTCGGTTTGTCGGCTGCCAGCACCGCGTTTGTATAGGCGGGGATGCGGTTCAGCGTCGGGTTATTACGTATAATGGTAAGCGGATCTGAGACGATGATGTTGCCGTGCGTCTCAAAATCGATGGGAAATGCCAGCCAGTTGATCGCCCAGGCATAGTGAATGTGCTGCTGCTCCATGTAGGTAATGATTGCGCCATCATTCGCCGGAGCAAACGTGCAGTAGGGTGATTGAAACGTCTGGCCAGGATCGGTCACGCCATAGAAGAGGGCCTGGAAGATTACCGAGATCAGCAGGAAGCTAACCATGACGGCTAACACAACCTGCTGTATTTGCTGTAAACGATGTGTGTTCTCGGAATTGCGCCCATTTTCGTTTGCGCCATTGGTTTCGACGCGGTGATTGGGCGCAATGAATTGCGCCCCTACAGAACGTGGGACATCCTGGATGCCAGGTGCGATGAATTGCATCTTGCCCGTGGTTTGCGTTTGCGTGTCTTCGTGGATGGTGCCTTCGAAAAGCATGATGAGTGCGAAAACGGTGGCATAGAAGAATGGCAACGCCAGCATGGCTGGCGTGGCGTAGCGACCGGCCAGGTCATAATGACAGTTCCAGAGGCCGATGGCGGCGGTGCTGGTGATGCTAAAGAGAATAAACGTGGCGGCGGCGAAGATCAGCGGCAGCCCGGCCAGTTTGCGAGCGCGCAGCAGGAGTGGTTGATAGCGCGCCAGGAGTGACGAATCGGCTGGCCTGACGAATGAGAGAGCGACCAGCGCCGTTGTTGCGGCGATGCAGAACCCGCCGAGTAGGAGCGTAGGGGCATACAGCAGGTCGAGGCGCGAACTGGTGGCGGGCAGCGCGCCGCCCACGATGCGCGGTGCAGCGCAGGTCGTGTAGAGCTTTGCGAGGCCGGCCACTATGGAGAGGCGCGTCGGATACTGCGCCACGATTTCGGGACGTAGCGAGTCGTTGATCTGGAATAGGAACGTGAAGTTCTGCCACTGGTTCATCGCGCCCCATATCAAAGCGGGCGTCAAGCCGGCGATACAGGCCGGGATCGAGGTCAACGCCGGAACGAGTACGCCGCGCGCCAGGTATCGCCGTTTATGCGTCTGCCGCAAGAGTTTCACAACATCTAGCGCCAGCCAAAGCGCGGTAGCCAGCGCCGCGTAGCTGATAAGCGGATTGACCCAGAAACCAAAGCCGACCAGGAAGCCTATGCTGGCCCAGCGTAGAGCCAACTCGCGCCGCGAAGCACCCGCCGCGCGCCTGTTGGTGAGCTTGAGCGTGGCGATAAGCAGCAGCAGCATCAGGATGAAGGTCTCGATATAGCCGCCGAGCATGCGCATTTCCAGCACGGTATCGTAGAGCGGAGGGAGCGCCGCACCCAGGGCGGCGATGGTCATGAACCATTGTTTGACGTGTAGTGGCAGGCGCGCGGTGTCAGCAAGCTCTCCTGCCAGTACCCAGGTAAGCCAGGTGACGATCAGCGAGAGCAAGATCGGCTCGGCGCGCATCGTCCAGACAGACGAACCGGCGACTGCGAAGATGGCCGCCATGATGTAGGCTTCCAGGCTGCCCATGTAGGGTTGATGGTAGAAGTAGAAGGGAAACTGACCCTGGAGAATATGCTGCGCCTGGATGCCTACCAGCGCCTCGTCGCCATCTATGAAGCCTTGTGTGTGGATAGTCAGCCAGGTGCGCGCGAGGAGAGCTATCGCCAGGCAAAGCAATAACGGCTTGACGGATGGCCTGGGAACAGATACATACTTGCGCTCGATGCCTTTGTTCCTGTTCCTGGAGAACACAGACCACCGCGTGCCAGGTATTGCATCCGCCTGGCTATCACTGTTATTGGATGATGATATGAGGGTATCCCGCGTGCTCATACTTCATAAAACGAGGGAGACACCGGGCTGCAAGGGGATAAGGCGAGAAATAGGAGAATCAGGCTAGGGGGAGCTGAATGTAGAATGTCGAGCCTGCGCCGGGAATGCCCATGCTCTCTACCCACAGCCTGCCATTCATGGCCTCGATCAGTCGACGGGAGATGTATAAGCCCAGGCCGGAGCCGCGAACAGAACTGTTGAGGTCGCTTTCCAGCCTGACGAAACGCTGGAAAAGCTGCGCCTGGTCTTCCGGCTTGATGCCCTTACCTTTGTCGGAGATGCCGATCAAGACGGAGGAACGGTCCGCCAGCACTCGCGTGTGATAGGCAAGCGGGGTGCCTGCCGGAGAATATTTCAGAGCGTTGCTACTGAGATTGAGCAAGACCTGGCGCACGCGCGCCGGGTCTGCTCTGACGAAGACCGGCGCGGGTATATACACTTTCACTTCGCGGTGCTCCTGGGTCAATTGCGGATCAACGAGGGTGATGACATCATCGATTACCTCCTGCATCGAAACACGCTGCATCAACGCGGGACGAATGCCGGCCTCGATTTCCAGGCGGCTCGCATCCATCACATTACTGAGCAGCAGCACCAGCTCATCGCACCCCCGGCGCGCCTTTTGCAGGAAGTCCTGCTGTTGTTCCAGGGGCAGATCGGGGCCGAACTGCGCCAGGAGTTCCAGGTAGCCCTGCACCGAGGTGAGCGGTGTGCGCAGTTCATGCGAGGCAGTTACCATGAACTGGTCTTTGAGCTGGTCGAGTTCCTGGAGCTGGTGATGCGCGTCGTGTAACTGCTGGTATAGCTGCGCGTTGGTGAAGGCAATTGCCGCCTGTTCCGCATAATCCTGGGCCTGGGAAAGATCGGTGGAGGCAAAGGCTGGCGCGTGATGCGCTCGCAGCTTGTGCGAACGAGCCAGGACGAGCAGCGCGACGGCCTGGTTGCCGGAGATCAACGGCGCGAGAATGGCAGTTTGAACGTCGCGGCGCGCAAGGGCGGCTCGTAGAGTGAGATGCCGATAGGCGCGCAGGCTGCCCGATACCGTTCGTAGCGGCGCTGTGTCAGCCTGGCGATGGGACGCGGGCGCGATCAACGCCTGTAATGGACCGCTAAATACTGGCAGCGCGCCACTGCTCGAATACGTATCATAAACATGGATCAGCGCGGGTTGCAACTCATTCAAGAAGGCTGCATCTCTCTCTTTGCTGCCGATAGTGGGCCAGTCTGATCCGCGCCCGGATAGTTCTATCTCTTCGGTGTAAGAGGCCACAGCTTGTAGCTGCCCACCGGCAACCGGAACGTACAAGAGAGCATAGTCCGCCTGCAACGCCCTGGCACCCTCGGCACAAATCATCTGAAATATCTCGGCGCGACCGCTCAACCCGGTTGCTATCGTCGAGTTCAAGCGCGCGGCCACCGAAGTGAGCGCCTGTGCAAACCGTTCGTGCTCCTGGGCCTGTTCATGGAGCTTGACACGCTCGATGGCGCTGGATACCTGCTCGCTAAAAGCACCGGCGAGATACGTATCGTGCGCGTTCAACGGCTTCAAGGAGCGGCTGGCGAAGCCTATGCTCCCTTGTATTTTCCCCTGGTAGATGAGCGGCACAAACAGCGTAGAGTGGATGTGCAGCTCCTTGTGCCAGGAGGTCAGTTCTTCCGGGAGTTCGTTGTTGCGCTCCGACCAGATAATCTCAACGGATTTTCCATGAAGCGCCGCATACTGCGAGAGGCGCTGCTCCTGCAAGCGCCAGGTCCTCGCCCTTCTGGAATGCGCCGCTACCGCGCGTACCAGCAGATTTACCTGGGTATCGAGCGACCGGTTATTGTCATCGATCAGCAACAATACAGCAGCATCGAATCGTAGCTCTGTCGAGGCGATAGAGACGGTACTAGAAAGGAGACTATCGAGCTGCATCTCCTCAGCGAGCCGCGCAGTCAGGCGGCG
Source organism: uncultured Chloroflexia bacterium (assembly GCA_963731975.1). GTDB lineage: Bacteria > Chloroflexota > Ktedonobacteria > Ktedonobacterales > Ktedonobacteraceae > CAVSXS01. The sequence goes on from CAVSXS010000001.1 coordinate 3,182,530, forward strand.
AAGAAGATCAGCATCCGCGACACGTTGCTCGCGCTCCTCCAGCAGAAGGTCATTCTCAACATTAGCGAGTAACCAGCGCAATAGCACACATACGCCGACGATGACGGCCAGGGTCTGAACGATCATATCATTGGTGCGCGTATAGGCATTATAGAAGACGAGCGCCAGGAGCAGAAAAAGGGGGATATACGTCAGGAAGATATGCAGGCTGAACGAGCGACTGCGGGCGTTGCGCGAATCCTCCGTGGAAGTATACTCTATGTCTTTGCTGCCGTCCGGTAATGCCTGGAGATGCTCTCGATACGCGCTGCGGGCGATGCTCGCGTACTGGTAGGGCGCTGAGAGGCCGATGAGCATGTAGCCGAGAAACCAGAAGGTGTCAATATACCAGGTACCGCTTGAATAGGTACCTTGCGGTATCGAGATGGCATACAGGGTGTTTGCGATAATCTGAGCAAGCAGTCCGACGGCGCAAAGCATGAGCGAGGGGGAGAGCACCGGCTCAATGCCCTGGTACAGGATGAGAACGATAGCAAGCACCAGGAGCATATCCCAAAACGGATACGACACGGAGATGTAGAGCATGGCCGGGTTGGAGAAGCTCGAAAAAATCGGCCGTAGTACGAAGAACCAGCTAAAAGCCAGGATGCACAACGTCGTGATGGTGGCATCCAGAGCGATGCGAATGCGCGAATGTGCCGTCTGTATCACCCTGGGCATGAGTAGCAGTCCGGCAAAGGTGAAGATATAGAACAGTGTGAAGCCAATATCGGAAGGCGAGGGGACAGGATTCTTCTGGATATATGCCTCAAAATAGGCGTGGATGCCACCTCCGATAGCATTGCTCAACAGCCCCAGGCTGATCAGGAGCCACGCCAGCTGGTGGCGTGTATCCAGGCGTATCAGCCCATAGCGCGCCCGGCATGTAATGCCAATACACCACACCGCGCCCATGCCGGAAGCAAACACGTACATTACATCGGAGAAGAACGAGAGTACGTTTATCTTGCCGACCTCTGTCTGGCTGCCGAATTGGAAGATCATCCAGAGCAAGCTGAAGGTGACAACGAAAATACAACTGATGGTCGCAAGGTAGTTTTCCCTGCTCAGCTTACGTAAATACGCCTGGGTCAGCGTATCTGTAATGGTCGTCTTGACCTGCATTTTCGGTATGCTCTTCTCTCGCCTGGTAGAGCGCGTGTATCGAAGTATCACTGTACGCTTCTTATCCTTTTATTACAGCTAGTATACCTGACCGCCTGCTATTTGTCACCCAAGAGATGTGCCGCTTGACAATATGCTGCCTTCACGTACAGTATAGACATAGACGCATCATATTCCGCCTGGAAGCGAAGAAAGGGGCAGAAATCATGCAACCCGTCATGATTACCGCCGCGATGGTGGGAGCGGAAGTCACCAGACAGCAGCAGCCGCGCCTACCGGTGACTCCCCAGGAGATTATTTCGGCTGCGGTGGCCTGTTATGAAGCGGGCGCGTCGATCATTCACATCCACGTGCGCGATGCCGGAGGTAATGCCACGCAGGATGCTGGCCTCTTTCTAGAGGTGGTCGAGGGAATACGGGCGCGCTGCGACGTGATTACGCAGGTTTCGACAGGTGGCGCGGTCTGGATGAGCGCGGAGGAGCGGCTGCAAAGCATCGAGTGCGGGCCGGATATGGCAACGCTCACGACGGGAACGATCAACTTCGGCAATGGGGTGTTCAAGAATGACCGGCAACTGGTCGAGACGTTCGCGCGCCGCCTGCGCGAGCGTGGTATCGTGCCGGAACTTGAGATATTCGACGTGGGGATGCTCGACGAGGCAATGCGGCTGCGCGAGATGGGACTGATTAGCGACCCGCTGCACTTCGATTTTGTGATGGGCGTTCCCGGTGGCCTCAGCGCAGACCCGGCGCACCTGCTGCACATGACGCGCAGCCTGCCGCCGGGCAGCACGTGGAGCGTGGCGGGCATGGGTCGTCATCAACTACTGCTGGGGACGATTGCCCTGGCGATGGGCGGCAACGTGCGCGTAGGCTTCGAGGACAATATCTATTATCGCAAAGGCCGGCTTGCCACCAGCAACGCGGAACTGGTCGCGCGAATCGCTCGCCTTGCCCAGGAGCTTGATCGCCCGGTAGCCACGCCCGCCCAGGCCAGAGAAATCTTACGATTGGATCGATACCATAACCTGTAGGGACAGGTTATGGCAGGGTCAGGAGTTCCGGCATACCAGTGGTGATGGCCAGGGTATGTTCGAATTGCGCGGACCGCTTGCCGTCCGCCGTGACGACGGTCCAGCGATCGGACAGAACCTTTGCCTGGTGGCTACCCGCGTTAATCATCGGCTCGACGGTGAAGACCATGCCCTGTTGCAGGCGCAGGCCGGTATGCGGTTTGCCGTAGTGCGGCACCTGCGGGTCTTCGTGGAGCGAATGGCCGACGCCATGTCCGACAAATTCGCGCACCGTATTGAAGCCGTTGGCCTCGGCGTAGGTCTGGATAGCCGCGCCGATGTCGCCGAGGCGGTTGTTAGGCTGCGCTTGCTCGATACCCAGTTCCATGCAGCGTTTCGCCACGTCCATCAGGCGCTGCGTTTCCTCGTCCAGCTTGCCGACGGCGAAGGTTACGCAGGAATCGCCCACCCAGCCCTTATACAGCACGCCGATATCGATGCCGATGATGTCGCCTTCCTGCAATATCTGTTTAGGGCTGGGGATGCCGTGGCAAATCACGTCATTGACCGCGACGCAGATGGTCGCTGGGAATGGCGGCACCGCCGGCATCCCGTTGAACGCGGGCCGCGCGCCGTATCCCTTGTAAATCGGCTTAGCACCTTTGCCGCGGATGAAGTCTTCTGCGATTTTATCAAGCTCTGCCGTGGAGACCCCCGGCTTGACATAGGGACGCATCACCTCGTATGTCTGCGCGACGAGTCGCCCAGATTCGCGGAGTTGTGCGATCTCGTTGCGCGATTTTAGCATAACGGCCATGTAGTCTTCCTCATTTCTCCTCTTGCACCATCTCTGCTGGTTGCTCCCAGGCGAGTAAATCTCCCGCGCTGACGGTAAAGTAACGGTTGAAGTATTCCAGTAAGTGATCGATAGTGTTGTAGTCAATTCGCTGGCTGCGCCCTGTGTGCAAAGCAGCCAGCACGCTCAGCGATACCCCGCTCTCCGCTGATAGCCTGCGCAGGCTCAGGGGCGAGTTTCCCTGGTTGGTGCGCTCCACGTTCGCCCTGGCGAGCAGCAAACGCAGCCGACAAGATATTGTCACGATCCATTCCTCCCGCGATGTTGCATGATACCTGGCACGATCTTGATTATACCTGCTCTGTTGTGGGAAGTCAATACAAACACCAGAGTCAGTTAGAAGTAGTTCGAAGAGATGCCGCCGTCTACGACGAGCCACGCGCCGGTTGTCCACGAAGATTCGTCGGACGCGAGGTAGAGCGCCATATAAACGATGTCGTTGATCTCGCCAAAGCGACCAAGCGGAATGCGGTTGAGGCGCAGGTTGCGAGCCTCTTCGCTCGTCCAGAGCACGCGCAGTAAGGGGGTCTCGATGGGACCGGGGCAGATGGCGTTGCAGCGAATGCCGTGCGGGCCGTATTGAATAGCGAAGGACTTGGTGAGCGAGAGCATCCCGCCTTTCGATGCGGTATAGGCGTCCTGTGGGACCGTGCAGCCCATGAAGGCAACGAACGAAGCCACGTTGATGATGGAGCCTTTGCCATGTTTCATCATATGGGGAACAACATGCTTGGTGCAGAGGAAAGCGCTTTTCAGATTGACATCTATGATGCGATCCCATGTCGCCTCGCTCAGGTTGGCGACGCCGCCGTCGTCATCCGGCATGATACCCGCGTTATTGTAGAGCACGTCGATGTGCCCAAAGGCATCGATGCCCTCGGCGACGAGATGGCGAACATCGTCCTCGATGGCGACGTTCGCTTTGACAAAGATGGCTTTCCCTCCCGCGTCGCGGATTTGTTGGGCGGTCTGCTCTCCAGCATCGGAGGCGATGTCGGTGACGATCACACAGGCCCCTTCGCGGGCGAACAATTCGGCAGCAGCCTGACCCATACCACTCGCAGAGCCGGTAATCAGCGCTACTTTGTCCTGTAATCTCATAGGGTTGAGAGACTCCTTTGTGTAAATTGATGAGGCCAGTATTAGAGCTTCGTTTTGACCAGGTCCAGATACCAGAATGGAAGCCTCTTGCGCAGCAGAGGTTTTCCGCGTACAGCGTTACCGGGAATCGTGTCACGTATATCGTATGCCAGTTCGCCTGTCAGGGAGCCTGCGACTTCGCCCGGCGCGTAACCCAGTTTTGCCGTTGAGCGACGCCCTGTGCGCTGTTCGCGCGTGTCGATGGTCATCAGCGCGAGCGTCGGCGGCTCAGGATTGTCGGAGGTGGGTTCTTCTTCCACGATGACTTCGTTCCAGGGGTACCGAGGATTCGACGGCGGGAAGATACCGCTACAGCCGTTCGCCTTCAAGCTTGAAGTGTGGCCGTGCCAGTTCGCCAGCGCAAGATAGACCTCATGTTCGTCCGCGCGCACCCGCCACAGGATATAGTGCGCCGGGTCATAGTCTTCGGGCGCGGTGGGAAAGCTATACGAGATAGCTGAAGGTGCCAGGCCGATAGGGTCGGGAAAGCTCAGATAGCTGGGCGCGCACACCAGGTCGGCGCCCGCGCCCGCCAGCACGCGCAAGGTTTCAGGAAAAAGCACGTCGTAGCCGGTTGCCAGCCCGATACGACCGGCTGGCGTGTCGAATACCGGCAGTCCCTGGTCGCCTGGCGCGGCCCAGAGACGGTCGCTGACGGTCAGGTGCAGCTTGCGATAGGTGCCGTAGATGCCTTCAGGGTCAATCAGCAGCACAGTATTGTAATACGTGGATGCCTGGCTCACCGGGTCTACCGCGTGTTCGGCCACGCCGACGACCAGAGTGAGCTGGAACTCGTCAGCCAGGGCTACCAGTGCGTCAGTTTCCGGCCCCGGCACCTGAACTGCGCCGGACTGCATATACGCCGCCGCCTCTGATGGCGCGCTGTCTTCCGGGCATGGCCCTGGCAGTATCAGTTCGGGCAACACCAGCACGTCGGGTCGGGCCGGTTCGTGATCGTGCAAAGTAGAGCGCAGCATTCCACCGAGCAGTTCGATCCACGAAGCGCTTCCCGGCGTATGTGACTGGCGCTGGGGATAGAAGGCGCGCAGGTCGGTCTGGATGATGCCCACACAGGAAAGTTGGCCCGGCGGCAATTCGCCTATGTCGTACAGGCTGTGATAGTGGAGCGGCTCCCACAAATAGGTATTATTGACAAGTGTGGCGTACTCGGCTGGCCGGCGGTCCGCGATACGGTCTCCCACCGGCACAATGCGCGCCTCACCGTTGCTATCCGGCGTCACCGGCCCCCAGCGTTTGTCGCGGCTGCGCAACAGGTCAACCTCGCCGTAGACGATGCCTTCGCCGTCGTCCAGGTATGATTGGATGGAGCCGTCAGGGTCGATGATGCAACTACCACCGCTAAACTGCACGCCGCGCTCCAACCCATAGCGGTCGGAGGCGATGAAGTACGCGCCATTTTCGAACGCTCGCGCCATCCACCAGGCGCTGGGGCATTTCTCGTCCAGCCAGTTTGTAGGGAAGAGTAGCACATCAGCGCCACGCAGAGCGAGAAGGCGCGTCGCTTCGAAGAACGAGGCATCCTGGCATATGACACCGCCCAGGCGGCCCAGCGGCGTATCCCAGACGGGGAAGCCCAGGTCACCATCACGCGCCCAGCGCGGCTCTGAAATATAGGAATGTACTTTACGGTAGACGCCAATCAACCCCTTTGGGCCGATCAGAGCCAGGCTGTTGTAGTAGGCATTGGTTTCAGGATCAACTTCCGGCAGGCTGGTGGCGATGTAGCAGTCGTAGCGAGCGGCGAGTTGCCCGAAGCGATCTGTCGTGGGACCTGGGATAGGTTCGACGAGGGGAGCGATCTCCTGGCGAGAGAGCCAGCAGTAGCCGGTAGTAGCCATCTCCGGGTGAACGATCAGCCGCGCGCCATGCAGGGCTGCCTCTTCCGTCAGGCGAAGGAGGTCAGCGATATTTCGCTCTTTTTCGCCTAACGCCGGCTCATACTGGATAGCTGCAACCCGGTACTGCGTGAAAGAGGCTTCCGTTGCCGGTGCGTTCATAGTAACTCCCCCTCGTAGTCGACGGGTGAAAAACTGGGTCAGTTTGAGGCTGAGATTACCATACCACCAGCAAGAATGTGCGTCAATAGGTAAAGTAACGATTATCGGCTCTTTCAAATGGCTACTTTACCCATCGAAACTCCAGTGTTGGCTGAGCCTGTTACTGCCTGCTCAACTAGCGAGAACGTTCACTACGCACCTGTGGGATCGCTGTCACGATAGCTGTGGTCACGAGTAGCCAGGTCCATGTTAACCAGATGGTAGGGAAGATGCCGATATGTTGAATCAGAATGCCTGTCAATGCCAGCCCCAATGGGCGCATCGTGCCTGGAAAAAGGCGGCAGGCGCTCAACACTCTACCCTGAAGCTCGTCAGGAATCAGTTTCAGGCGGTGGCTGAAGTAGGGCACATCCTCTATCGGATCAACAAAGCCGGTACCAAATTCAAGTGCGCCGAGCACGGGGAGAAAAGGCACAAGCGCATACAAAGGCCAGCTCAGTACAAAATACCAGCGCGTCAGCAGGATCGATTGCCCGACGGTCAGACGATGTTGCAGGCGAGGAGCCAGCAGCGAACCTAAAATCGCGCCGATTCCACCAACAGCAAAGATCAGGCCAATCACCACCGCAGAAGCATGTTGTCGTTGTGCCAGGATGATAATAACTAACGTATTGCCGGAAAAGACAAATGCTCCCGCTCCCATCAGCAGAGTCATGGCGAGAATAAAGGGTTGATGCCACACCCAGAGCACACCCTCAGTCACCTCCGCCCACACGTTACGATGGGTTGGCGTACGTTCTCGCTGAAATGGTGTGCGAATCAATACCATGGTCACGATGGAGATGAGATAGGAAGTGGCGTCTGTGATAAACGGGAACATCGCACCCAGCGTGTAGAGGATGCCTGATAGAGAGGGGCCTACCAGTGCAGTGGTGCCTTCGACAAACTCCGCTTGCGCGACCGCAGTCGTGAGTTGCGCCCGCGCCACCACCTGCGGAACGGCCGCTGTCTTTGCCAGTATGAACACAATCATCAAGGTGCCCTCAATGAAAGCGGTCATGTACAATTGCCAGATGGTCAGGTGCCCAAGTGCGTAAGCGACAGGGATGCTGGCAAGGCTCAAGGCGCGCCCAGTGTCGCATATGAGCATGACCCATTTGCGGTTCCAGCGATCTACCAGCACGCCCGCGAGCAGGCTAAAAAGCGTGGCAGGCAGGGCGCGCATGGCCGCAACAAAGCCGGCTTGAGCCGGAGAATGAGTGACAGCAAGTACCAGTAATGGAAAGGCGAGTTCTGACATCGCGCCACCAAGATCAGAAATCGCCTGCCCGCTCCACAAGAGCATGTAGTCGCGATTACGCCACAGCGATTTCGGATGACTGGATGAAACAAGCGGTTGCTCACTCGTTGAATTGTTCCGCGAGGCTGGCATATACTCTTCCTTTTCTGAAATGCATTTGACGAGAATGGGCAGGGATAAAAGGAAATCTGGGCGTCTCTCATGACTCCATGCCGCGCAAAGCAGGTTGCTTGAGGGAAACAAAAAGAGCCGGGGACGCCAGCTTGGGGACAGCGATAGCCCGGCCACTAATGAGGATTGTTGTGTGATTACTCCTCTTTGCGCATCAGCTTGCGCAGCGCCCGCGCTGTATCCTCATCCATATGATAGCTTTCGGAGTCCGAGGGGAAATCGCCGGATTGGATATCCGCGAAGTAGCGTTGCAGGGCGTCGGTCGCGGTATCGGCCAGGCGCGCGTACTGGCGCACGAATTTTGCGAGATGATCGTTGTGCATGCCCAACACATCATGGAAGACGAGTACCTGCCCATCGCAGTATTTGCCCGCGCCAATGCCGATGGTCGGGATAGGGATAGCCTCTGTGACCATCTGCGCCAGCACGTCAGGGACGCCTTCCAGCACGAGCGCGAATACGCCTGCTTCGGCCAGCGCCTGTGCATCTTTCAGCAGTTCGTGCGCTGCCTCAACCTGCTTGCCCTGAACGCGGTAGCCACCCATTGTATGGATGGACTGTGGTGTCAATCCCAGGTGTCCCATGATGGGAATCTCTGCCGCCAGGATCGCCTCGATCACCGGCAGGCGCTTGCGACCGCCCTCCAGCTTGACGCATTCGGCGCGCCCTTCGCGGATGATGCGACCAGCATTACGCACGGCATCTTCCGCGGAGAGATGATAGCTGAGCCATGGCATATCGCCGACGATCAGCGCATCGGGCCGGGCACGTGCAACGGCGGCGATGTGATGAATCATAATATCCACCGTGGCGGGCAGCGTATCTTCGTAGCCCAGCACCACGTGCGCCAGCGTATCACCGACCAGGATGATATCCGCGCCCGCTCTGTCAGCGATACGCGCGGTCGGCGTATCGTAGGCTGTGACGACCTTGAGCTTTGGTCCGCCCTTTCTTGCGCGAATGGCTGGAACGGTCACTTTATCCGGCATGATTTCCAGGTTCCTTTCTGACGAGTAGTTTGCGCGCCACCGATATGTATTCGTAACGTGAAAACGCTGGTGGATACGGTTCTATTCCAGGTGGGTCGGCGCAATTGGTATGCCAGTATCCCAGGTGCCATCAGCGCGCAGCAAGAAGTTATCAATCAGGCGCGCGGGGCCGATTTGCGCCGCGATGACCAGCACAGCAGGGGCGCGCAGCGTCTCGCGCTGCATGAAGTTGAGCGGGTCGCGCACCTCGGCATAATCCAGGCGAGCGCGTGCTTCATCCTCGATAACGGCCTGCATCGTGCCGGTTGCGAGGTATGCCGCTTCGCCAGGGTGCGCGTCGAACGCAGCACGTCCCGCTTCGAGGGCGCGGTACAGTACGCGCGCGGCAAGCCTGTCTTCTTTCTTGAGATAGGCATTGCGGCTGCTCATCGCCAAGCCGTCGGTCTCGCGGACGGTCGGGAGAATACGCAATGCTACGGGGAGATTCAGATCGGCCACCATATGCTGAATGACCGCGACCTGCTGCGCGTCCTTCTGCCCAAAGTAGGCGCGGCGCGGGCGTACGATCGAGAACAGCTTGAGCACAATCGTCGCAACACCGCGGAAATGGCCGGGGCGACTGGCTCCCTCTGCCTCGGTGACGAGCGGGCCGGTGGGGTCAACATAGGTGACGAAGCCCTCGGGATAGATTTCTCCTGGCGTCGGGGTGAAGACGAAATCGACTCCCGCATCTTCGAGCATGCGCAGGTCGCGTGAGAGGTCGCGTGGGTACGCATCCAGGTCCTCGTGCGGCCCAAATTGTGCCGGGTTTATGAAGATGCTCGCCACCAGAATGTTATTCTCACGGCGTGCCTGCCGGACGAGCGAAAGGTGTCCCTCGTGCAGGTAGCCCATCGTTGGAACAAAGCCGACATCGTCCGGGCTGGCCCAGCCGGGATAAGCATCCATCATTTCATGGACGGCGCTGATGACTTGCATCTTCGCAACACTCCCTCTCCCGCATTTCTGTTAAAGAAATCATGTCGTAGTATATCATCGGGAAAGAAGCACCGCAATTGAGGCTATTTTACAGCACCTGCACGCCGCTCGCGCCGCCTATGATGGCGCGTTCCGTCATATGCAGGAAGAGGCCGGTTTCGACGACGCCTATAATGGCGTGGATATGCGTTTCGAGCGCGGGTGGGTCGTCGATACCGCCGGGAAAGTAACAATCCAGGATGACGTTGTGGTTGTCCGTGAGGAATGTCTGGCCGCCGCGCTGGCGCAACTGCACCGAGGCTCCGAGCGACTCCAGGCGGCGCAGCACAGGAGTTGTAGCGAATGGCACTGTTTCGACGGGTAGAGGCATGTGTGTGCCGAGCCGCGCTACCAGCTTGGTCGTGTCCCCGATGATGATAAAGCGGCGCGCGGCTGTAGCAACGACCTTTTCGCGCAGCAGCGCGCCGCCGCCGCCTTTGATGAGGAACAGGTGCGGGTCGATCTCGTCTGCACCATCGATGGCAAGGTCAAGCTCGGGGTGAATATCCAGGTCGGTAAGAGGAACGCCCAGACTTTGCGCGAGTTGCGCGGTAGCCTGTGATGTGGGAACCGCCCCGGCAATGGCGAGGCCGCTGCGCAGGCGCTCCGCCAGGGCGCGTATCATGTAGGCAGCCGTGCTTCCCGTACCGATGCCGATAACCATGCCTTGCTCTACAAGCTCGACAGCTTTTTCGGCGGCGATACGTTTCCAGGTGTCCTGTTGCGCCTCTTGTTGCATAGCACTCCTCCGTAAAACCAGGAAATTTCCTTACCAGTCGAACCTGTCTATAAGAAATGTGCGGCTGTAGTGCAGGATAATAGGGCTGCCGTGGGGACAAACGGCGGGTGCGTCCGCGCTGGCGAGGGTATGCACGAGCGTACTCTGCTCGCCCGCGCCGAGCACGCGACCACGGCGCAGCGATGAGCGGCACGCCAGCCCGATCAGCAGGTGGTCGCGCCAATCGTTGTTATCCTCGGCGGCGAGTCGCACCAATTCTGGCAGATGCCCTGCCAACTGCGACTGCTGCTCCTGCTGCTCCACGCTCTTCAGGCCGACACCGACCGGCACAGAGCGCACCAGGAAGCTGCGCCCGCCGAAGCGCTCGCATTCGATGCCCATTGAACGCAATATAGGCAAGCGCGACTCGAAAAGTTCCGCCTCGTGTCGCTTCATCTCCACAATGACGGGTTCGAGCAGCAGGCTTGCTCCGGCCAGCGCGTTTTCTTCCTCTTGTACACCTTCCACATCGAACGATTTTAGCGTGCCTTCCATAACAGGTTGCGGCGTTGCGCCGTAGGCGCGGCGCAGGTGCTCGTAGATCAATCGCTCATGCGCCCGGTGCTGGTCGATAAGGTACAGGCTGCCGTCGGGCGCTTCCGCCAGGATGACTGCCTGCTGCAACTGTGCCAGGGGGCGCAGCGCAGCCAGCGCTTCAGCCGAGATGGGGTTATTGCGGGCCGCCTCCGTCGCGCGATAATCCCCGGCGCTCTCTGCGAGGCGCAGACCGCGACGGCGAGGGCCGGGCAGGCGGCGCTGGTAGATAAGCTGCGGTCCTGGAACATCCACTTGCTCCGGCAAGGCAGGACTGCGTTCTAACACGGCTCGCACAGCCTTCGTCACAGCGCCCGTCACCGCGGATTCGCGCAGCAGCTTTACCTCTGTTTTGGCCGGGTGAACATTGGCATCCAGATCGCCCGGCTTGATGTCGAGATGCAGCACCAGCAAGGGATGTTTACCTTTAGGCAGCAGGCCGCGATAGCCAGTTTCAGCCGCCTCGTAGAGCGCCCGCGACTGCACCCAACGTCCATTAACGAAGAAGGTGATATGCTGGCGATTGTTCTGCGCCAGCGCGCGGTTGCCCACGAATCCATGCAGGCGAAAACCATCCTCGCCTGTTACCTCCATTGAAACGGGATGCAGCATTTCGTCCAGTGGCAGATAGTAGAGTTCGGATAGCGCGGTCGCCAGTTTGCCCGACCCGCCAGTCTGAAAAAGCGTTTGCTCGTCCTGCGCCAGCGTAAAACGCACGCCCGGGTAGCCCAGCGCGTATCGCCGCACCAGCAGCGCGATATGCGCGGACTCGGTGCGAGCTGCGCGCATGAATTTGAGTCGAGCAGGTACATTGTAGAAGAGGTCGCGCACCGTGACAGTCGTGCCGTGCAGCCGCGCACGTCGCTCGCGGTGCGTCACCTCGCCGCCGCGCACGGTGAGCGCCACAGCGGCGGACTCCTCGCCAGACTCTTCGCTTTCGATGGCGCGGCTGACCAGCGAGACCTCCGAGACGGCGGCAATGCTCGCCAGCGCCTCGCCGCGGAAACCCAGCGTATGCAGTGTGTGCAGGTCTTCGACTGCGCGAATCTTGCTCGTCGAGTGACGCGCCAGGGCCTGTTCAAGCTCGTCTTCTGGAATGCCCACGCCATCATCGATGACGCGCACCAGTCGCAGACCGCCGCCGCGCAGTTCTACGCGAATCTCGCGAGCGCCCGCGTCGAGCGCGTTTTCGACCAGCTCCTTCACGACGGAGACGGGCCGCTCGATGACTTCTCCAGCCGCGATGCGCTCGGCGACATCACGCGGTAAAGGTCGTATTGGTGCGCGGGAGATGTGTGTTGTGGTCATGACTTCTTTCTTTGCTTTTGCAGCAGGAACAGCAGATTGAGAGCATCGAGCGGGGTGATCGCGCACACGTCTATCGCATCAAGGTTAATTTCGCCCGCCTGCCCATGCTCAAGAGCCAGCGCGATACTGCGCGCCTCTTCGCTCTGCCAGGCGTAAGTCAGCAGCATCGACACACCACGCTTCTCGGTGCTGTACGCCCCGTTCGCTTCAGCAACGAGTCGCGAGGCATCGCCGGAGTGCAGCACACTCCCTATGCCGTTCCCATTCACCGGAAAGACGACCGCCTTCACGTCCTCAAGCTGTTTCAGCACCTCTTCTGCGCGGCGCACGATACTGACAGGCATCCCAGCCATCTTCGCCACGTGGACGCCATAGCTGCGCCCGGCGCTACCTGGCACAACGCGGTGCAAGAAGACCACCTCGCCCTGTTCGTCATCGCTGATCGCCATTGTATAGACGCGCAGAGAGGACAGTTCCCCGGCCATCGCCGCCAGCTCGTGATAGTGCGTGGCGAAGAGTGTATGGGCCTGCGTGACGTTGTGCAGGTACTCGACCACGGCACGCGCGATAGCAAGTCCGTCGTGCGTACTGGTGCCGCGCCCAATTTCATCCAGGATCACCAGGCTGTTGCGCGTGGCGTGGTGCAAGATGGCCGCCGTCTCCTCCATCTCCACCATAAATGTGCTTTTCCCCGACGCGATATCGTCTTCCGCACCCACGCGCGTGAAGATGCGATCAACCAGCCCGATGCGCGCCGCGCGAGCCGGAACGAAGCTGCCCATCTGCGCCAGCAGCGTAATCAGCGCGACCTGCCGCAGATAGGTCGATTTGCCCGCCATATTCGGGCCGGTCAGCAGCAAAAAGCGTGATTCCCCGCTTGAAAGGTGCGTATCGTTGGGGATAAACGCATCGCCATCCAATGCCTGCTCAACAACGGGATGACGTCCACTGCTTATATCCAGGTCGCCGCTCAATTCCAGCGCCGGGCGCGTGTATCCCTGGTGCGCGGCAACCTCGGCGAAGCTCAGCAGCATATCGAGCTGTGCCAGCGCCTGGGCTGTCGCCTTGAGCGGCGCGTAGTACACGGCAAGCTGGCGCAGGATATCGGCATAGATACTGCGTTCCAGCTCTTCGATGCGCGTTTCAGCGCCGCTGATGCGCGCCTCGTGCTCCTTCAATTCGGGCGTGATGTAGCGTTCGGCATTGACCAGCGTCTGCTTGCGCATATACTCCGGCGGCACGAGGTCTCTCTTGCTGTTGCTGATCTCGATGGAATAGCCAAAAACCTTGTTGTAGCTCACGCGCAGCGTTTTGATGCCCGTGCGCTCGCGCTCGCGCATCTCCAGAGTGGCGATGAAGCGCCGCGAATCGTAAATCGAAGCGATCGCTTCATCCAGTTCGGCGTGAAAGCCCGCGCGGATCACTCGCCCATCGTAGCGCTGCTCGCCTTCGTCGTCGTCGCGCGCCAGCGCCCGCTCGATCAGCGCCGCGGCCTCCGGGCAGGCGTCCAGGTCGCCCGCCAGTTCCAGCAGCAGCGAGGCATGGCAGCCGCGCAGCACGCCCTGCACCTGTGGGACCGCCAGCAGGTACTCGCGCAGCGCCAGCGCTTCGCGCGGAACCGCAGTTCCCTGTCGCACGCGCCCGGCGATACGTTCGATATCGCCCAGGCGCTGTAGAAGCATGGTGAAGCGACCGCGCAGCGCGGGACTGTCGTAGAGTTCCTCGACGCTCTCCAGGCGCGCTTCGATCAACGCGATATCAAGCAATGGCTGCGTGATGGCCTGGCGCACCTGGCGCGCTCCCATCGGCGTAATCGTGCGGTCCAGCACGCCCAGCAGACTGCCCTGCACACCGCCACCACGCGCGCTCTGCAAGAGATCAAGGTTGCGCTGTGTGTGCGCGTCCAGCGTCATATAGCTGCTGGTGCGATAGGAGCGCAGACCGGTCAGCAGTGAGAGCAGCTTCACATTCACCTTTTCCAGGTAGGCTACAACCGCACCCGCCGCTGCAATGGCCTGGGGAGCCTGCGAACAACCGTAGGCATCGAGCGATTGCACACCGAACAGGTGACAGAGACGCGCGCGGGCTGCCTCCATCTCGAAGAAATGCGGCGGGCAGAACGTGACCATCGTCGTCTCAGTGGGCATCTTGACGGCTTCTCGCCGGCTTCCTTCGACGAGCAGGCATTCCGTGGGCATATAACGCTGGATTTCAGCCTCCAGCGCGGCAGGAAGCTCGGCAGGCGCAAACCACGTCACGCTGAACTCGCCAGTACTGACATCCACCGCTGCCAGCGCTGTCTGCGTGTTTCCCTGAACAATGGCTATAAGATAATTATGCTGGCGCGCGGGTAGGAGATTCGGCTCTGAGAGCGTGCCGGCTGTGAGGATGCGCGTCACCGCCCGTTCGACCGGCCCCCTGCCAACCTCGCCGACCTGGTCGCAGATGGCTACCTTGTAGCCCTGCTGGATCAGCTTGCCCACGTAGTTGTCGAGGGCATGAAGAGGGACACCCGCCAGCGGCACCTGCTCTTCCCCATAAGTGCGCTTCGTGAGTACGATTTGCAGCACGCGCGCCGCTATACGCGCATCCTCGTCGAAGGTTTCGTAAAAATCACCAACCTGGTAAAGCAGAATGGCGTCAGGATACTGGCTCTTCATCTGCAAATATTGTCGTCGTGCGGGCGTCTGCGTGGATGCCATGCCTCGTTCCTCTTCCTCTATGCAGGAATAGCACGTGTTCCATCCTATTGAAACATCTGTACTTTATCCTATTCCGTGCCTCTTGTCAAAAGTTGGTACTTCAGTTGACTTTCCTACGCGCGTGCCATATGCTAGCAACCGGCGACAACAAACACTAATAAACACAACATCCATGATTTTTAACGATCAGTCCGGCCCTGTCATTCTGAGCGAAGCGAAGTATCTGATGTGCCGACCACTGAGAGATTCTTCGCTTCGCTCAGAATGACAGGGCTGATGTTGGTTATGTAATTTCATCTATAACGAAAGCGAGGCAATCAGACACATGGGCGAACCACGCAATGCAATGGACATCCGACCCGGTTACCGGGGACGGGCCTTTACCTCCGATCTGACCGGTCAGGAATTCTGGCTAGTGGTGGATAAAGGATTTCAGCCGATGGGATTGGTGATCGGCAATTGCATCTACTCGATGGGCGCGATGCGCAACTGGCTGGCCGGCGTCAAAAGCAACTTCCAGGGCGAGATCAAAGAATATTCTGAAGTCATGTACCAGGCGCGCGAGCTGGCCCTGAGTCGCATGCAGTTCGAGGCCGACCAGCTTGGCGCGGACGGCGTGATTGGCGTCGATATCAAGGTCGAGTTCCTGCACAACAACGAGTGGATGGAAGTCACCGCCATCGGCACGGCTGTGCGCTGGGTTGGCGGCGGACAGAACATGCCACCAACCGGCCAGGGGCGCGTCACCATCCCGGCGGGGTAAGCGACGATGGCCTTCGATCTGCAACGCGCGCGTGATGACACTCCCGGCTGCCGGAACGTCCTGCACTTCAACAACGCCGGGGCCTCACTCATGCCACAACCCGTCCTCGACGCCACCATCGCTCACCTTGAACGCGAGGCCAGCATGGGCGGGTACGAGGCAGCCGAGGCCGCGCGCGATGCCATCGAACATACCTACGATGCCGTCGCCGCGCTGATCGGCTGTGCCAGGGACGAGGTCGCAATCGTGGAGAACGCCACGCGCGCATGGGACATGGCCTTCTACTCCATCCCGTTCCAGCCCGGCGACCGCATCCTGACCGCCATGTCGGAATACGCCAGCAACTACATCGCCTACCTGCAAATCGCGCGAAAAACCGGCGCGCTTGTAGAACCCATCCCAAACGACGCTTACGGACAGGTTTCGGTCGATGCGCTACGCGAGATGCTCGACGAGCATAGCGATCAAGTCAAGCTCATATCCATCACGCATGTTCCCACCAACGGCGGCCTCGTGAACCCGGTCGCCGCTATCGGCAAGCTGGCACGCGAGCGCGGCATCCTATACCTGGTCGATGCCTGCCAATCCACCGGGCAGATGCCTATGCACGTTGACAGCATCGGCTGCGACATGCTCTCCGCGACGGGTCGTAAATACCTGCGCGGCCCGCGCGGTACGGGCTTTCTCTACGTGCGCCGCGCCGTTTTGGAGCAGCTTGAACCGCCCATGCTCGACCTGCATGCCGCCACATGGGCTGCTCCTGACCGCTACGAGATGCGCCCCGACGCGCGCCGCTTCGAGAACTGGGAGACTAACTACGCCGGGAAGATCGGCCTGGGCGTCGCCATCGACTACGCGCTGTCCTGGGGCATCGATGTAACCTGGAGGCGTATCCAGGCGCTCGCCTACCGGTTGCGCGCACAACTCAGCACGCTTCCCGGCGTCATTGTGCATGACCGTGGCGCAACCCAATGCGGCATTGTCACCTTCACCGTTGATGGCCGCGAGCCGGAGGAAATGCGCCGCGCGCTGGCCCGGCAGCACATCAACGTCTCCGTGGCGACGCGCGGCCACACCCTGCTCGACATGCAGGCGCGCAACCTGCAAAGCATGGTCAGAGCCTCGCTGCATTACTACAACACCGAAGAAGAGATCGAGCGATTTTGTCAGATGGTGTCACTCACAGAGCAATGAACTAGAACCGCTCTTCTTTTCGGAGGCCGGAACATTAAATTTTGAGCAAGCTTTTTTCGCCATGTTATAGGGAGCTAAGCAAGACGTTATTACATATATATTGATATATCCACATAAATACAAGTAGAGAGTAGATAGATAAGATGAAACACTTTGCAACACGTTGGCAAACCTGGGCGCTGCTCGCCGCTATCGTAATCGCGGGACTCGTGCCGGGGTTTGTAGTATTTCATGCAGGTGTAAGAGCACACGCCTCCGGGACAACTCCGACGATTACACCCTCCCTCACTCGAATCCGAGCCCAGCAGCAATTCAACGTAACCGCACAGGGTTTTGCTCCCAATGAAGCTGTTACAATTTACTTTCTCACTAGCAGTCAGGTTCCACTCTATTTCCCTTCAGATGGCGGTATCAACTGCGATAGCAATGGAAACTGTTCAGGGACGGTTCTGGCAGCTAATATGACACTGGGTGGAAGCTACTTGCTTACTGGTTATCAATATAACAGTAAATTAGAAGCTCAATTTCCTATTACCATCTTGCCAGGATTGAATCTCGATCCCTCGACAGGTGGCCAGGGTACTTCTGTCACACTCATAGGGGAATGCTTCGCGTTGAATGATACTGTACAGGTTTACTGGGGTGACACGAATGGAACATTACTCGGTACCACTTTGGCCTATAGCATGAGCGGAAATTGGGCGCTCACCTTCACCGTTCCGCCAGAAACAGTTGCCGGGAGGTATCCTATCACCGTAGTTGGCTCGAACGACACACCATCGACTCTCGTCACACATTATTACTACGAAACACCGACGTTGAGTATTACGCATACCGTCCACTACGGGCAATATGTTCAGATAAAAGCCACAGGATTCGATGCTAACGAATCGGTAACTATTAGCAGCAACGGGCATTCAGTGGCATCATTCACGGCCAGCGCGAACGGAACAGGCTATTCACAATATCTACCCGCGAACATTCTGCCAGGAACTTACCAGCTCACTGCTCAGGGAAACAGCAGCGGATTTCAAGCAACAGCCAGCTATACGCTTCTCCAGGGCATACAGCTCAGTTCTACACAGAGCAGCCCAGGCAGCACCATAACCGTAAGTGGCGGAGGATATCAGCCCAACGAGACGCTGCATGTCTTCTCACAGAAAACGAGCGATGGCATTACTACAACTACCGATGCCCTGGGACTCTTCAGCGTTTCGCTCACACTGCCGCCAACTCTGTTGATTGGTAACAATGTTGTCCATGTCAGGAATACGCACGGCACCGAGAACGCCCAGGCAACCTATTGGTATCAAGGGCCAGTCATCAGCAATGGCGGCCCTCCCTTTATCGGTCAGCAAAACGAGGTCGACGGTTGGGGGTTTAGAGTTAACGAAACGGTTACGCTGTATTGGGAGTATGGCCTGCCAGGACAGAGCGAGCTTGGAACAACTACCGTAGATGGCACTGGTTCTTTTCGATTCATTTACATTCAACCTAGCGAACCCAACTTGAGCAGCGTTCCTATAGCTGCAATCGGCCTGTCCAGTGGTTTGACTGCCACTATCGATATAAATACCAACCCGAGTATCACTATTCAACCCGCGAGTGGCCCGACCGGCACACAGGTACAGGTCAAAGGTGGCGGATTTGCCGCCGGGGAAACGGTAGCAATTACACTTCAGCTTATACACGGCACGCTGGCTACCACAACCGCGGACAGCACTGGAGCCATCTCAACTACTTTCACGATCCCAATTTCACTGGGTGTTACGTCCTATTATGTCCAGGCCACCGGTGAAATCAGCAATGTCAGCGCATCCAGCATCTTCACTATCACTCCGATACTGACGATTACGCCAGCTACGGGGCCAACGGGGACTCAGATTACCGTGTCAGGTGTGAGTTTCGACCCCGTGAGACAAGAGACGATCGAGTGGTACGATCCAGTTCTTCAAACCGAACCGATCCTCGCAAAGGTCATAACCGACTCAGTTGGAGCATTTACCGTGACTATCACCGCCCCAAAAGGACTGGTGAAAGGAAGAACGTACTACGTACTTGCCTACGGGGATGTCTTTCCAACTCCCCAGGCTGCATTTGTTGCAAGTTAGCTTGCGCCATTCTACACAAAAGTGCCAGCTTATCGCGTTTCGATAAGCTGGCACTTCCACATTCGATCAAGCTGTCGTTATTCCCCTAGCGCGACGGCTTCCTGGTAGCGTTCGTGCTGCATGTGGTTCAGCATTTCCTGGAGCAAGCCGAGCCGGCTCTCGATCTGGCTCGCCTGTTGGCGAAGATCGTGTAGCTCCTCCACCAGTTCGTAGAGCTGTCCACTCTGGATAGCGGCAGCATGAGTATCATATTCAAGCTGGCGTGACAACGGCTTGCTCGTTTCCATCGGTAGCTCGACTTCTCGCAACGCTACATGTCCGTTTCCGTCGAACTCCTCCAACGGCGGCAGAGGAATTGTGGTCGTC
This sequence comes from uncultured Chloroflexia bacterium, assembly GCA_963731975.1. Taxonomy (GTDB): domain Bacteria; phylum Chloroflexota; class Ktedonobacteria; order Ktedonobacterales; family Ktedonobacteraceae; genus CAVSXS01. Next base: position 3,201,954 of record CAVSXS010000001.1, read on the forward strand.
TGCGGCAGCGAGGCGCGCGTGTCCAGCGCCGCAGTGGGTATCGATACCGGCGCTACCTGTGCTATGGCGCAACCTGTGCCCGGGCCGTCGCCCTCCTGCGGTCGCCCTGCTCGCCGATGCTCAATAAGACCACCCCCAGGATAGCCAGCAATGCCACTCCTAGCAGTCCGCCTACAATCAACAGATTCATTCGTTTCTCCTATTTTCTAAAGCAAAGCCGGTAGAGGTTGTACGCCACTGCCTCAATGCAGGTGAATGGTCACTTCGGCGCTCATGCCGGGCAAGATGTCCTTGCCGCCCGTGCCGTCCAGGGTGATGACTACAGGGATGCGCTGCCCGACCTTCGTGAAGTTGCCACTTGTGGGGTCCTGGTTGGGAAGCAGCGAGAACTGTCCAGCCGCCGCCTGCACGATCAACTGCACGTGTCCAGTGAAGCTGGTGTCCTTGTAGGCATCAATCGTCACATCGACTGACTGGCCCACGCTGATGTTGTTGATGGCGTTCTCATCGATATAGGCCGTGATCGACAAATTGGACAGGTTCGTCATCTGCGCGATGGTCAACCCTGGCACGACCTGCTGGTTCTGAACGGTTGGCACCAGCAGGATTGTGCCATTCATCGGGCTGGTCAGGTCGATGGTCGGAGCGGCTGCCGTGGCCGAGGTTGCCGCCAGTGTGATTGTGCCGATGGTCTGTCCCGATGTCACCGTGTCGCCGGGCTTGACGCTCAGACTGGACAGCGTGCCGGCAGCCGTCGCGCTGACGCTGACAATGTTGCCCGATACCTGGGCATCATCGGTGTTGTAGTACATGTAGTTGCTGTAGATCCAGTAACCGATGCCACCGCCGATAGCGGCCAGGGCCAGGAAAATCAGTAACGGAATGAAAATTAATCGACGCATATGTTTGATCCTTTCCTCTCAATGATATTTGGGACTATTCCAGAGACAGGCTTATCTGCCCTCCAATCAATGCAAGCCGTTTCCGATTACAGTCCCGCCAGTACAGCCTCGCTTGCTGTATCTGACGATGTTTCTTCGACGGTATCCGTAGTGGGACTGTCCGTTTGCGGTGCCGGTCTTGTTCGCCTTCTTTCGCGTATGACGAATGTTGCAATGACGGAGAAGAAGACAAAAACCAGCGTCAGGCGGAAAGCGTCTTGCATCGCCAGCATAAAGCCCTGTCTCTCGACAAGCCTGGCCGCCAGTTGCAGCGCGGCAGCTTGAGCAGCCGCGAAACTCGCGCCATGCGCCACAAAGTATGCCTCCAGCACCGGCAGGAGCTGTCCAAGCGGGGAACTGGCCGTGACCTGCTCGGCGAGATGGCCGAAATGGACAAGCGTCTGTGTTTGCACCACCGTCGCCAGCACCGCGATACCCAGCGAGCTTGCTACCGAGCGCACGACCGTGCTGGTGGCCGACGCCTGCGTTAGCATTTGAGGGCGAATATCCGCCAGCGCCGCCAGGATTAAGGGCTGCCCAACCAGGCCAAGCGAGACGCCGCGCAGGATGAAAAGCAGTTGAAGATAGCTATACGGTGTATACAAATCGATAGTGGACAACTGCCAGTTCGCCAAAGCCAGCACCAACAAACCTGGAAGGACGATGGCGCGCACGCCAATGCGGTCTACCAGCCTCCCACCGACAACCACGCTCACCATGGCGGCCAGCGCCTGAGGCAGCAGCAGTATACCGGCCTGGAACGCGCTCAACCCGCGCAGCGATTGCAAGTATACGGGCAAGAGGAACAGTCCGCCATACAACGCAAACACGACAAAGATGTTCGCTATGGTACTGGCCGAAAAGCCCCAGTTCAGAAAGACGCGCAGATCGAGCAAGGGTTGACCACCACGCCGGATGACTGCCAGCTCGATGATGACGAACAGCAGCAACGACAGCGTTCCAATCGCCACGAAACCCAGCACCGTCGTCGATCCCCAGCCATCCGTGCTCGCGCTTGACAGGCCGTAGAGCAGGCAAGCCAGACCGATAGCGGAGGTAATGAAGCCGGGAATATCGAAGCTCGCGCGCCGCTCGTCACGGTAGTTGCGCAGGAAGATGATCGATAAGATGACGCCGGCAATGCCAATGGGCACGTTGATGAAGAAGATCAACTGCCATCCAGCATAGGTCACGATGTAGCCGCCCAACGTCGGGCCGAGGGCGGGCGCGAGCAGCGTCGGCACGCCGAAGAGACCCAGCGCGCCCCCACGCTCTTCCGGCGGAAACTCGCGGAAGATCAGCGTGAGCGAGAGCGGAAACAGCGCCGCGCCGCCGACGCCTTGCAGGACACGGAACAGGATCAGCACCGGCAGGCTCCACGCCAGCCCGCACATCGCCGAGCCAATTGTGAAGGCTGCCAGCGCCGTAACATAAACTTGCTTCGTGCCGAAGCGGTCGGCGAAGAATGCCACCGTCGGCGTCGCTACACCCTGCGCCAGGATATAGCCCGTCAGTACCCACTGCACGCTGTGCAGATCAGCCCCGAAAGCCGTCTGCAAGCGCGGAATGGCAATATTGACGATGGTCTGGTCCAGAATCGCCATGAAGACCCCGATGATGACCACCATCGCCACGATCCACTTGTATTGCAATCCGCCGCCGCTGCGCGCGACTGGTGCGTTTGCTTGCATATTCATGCTCCTTATTTGCTCTCTTCGGCAGCAACCGTGATCCCTCTGAAATACACCCTCCTCAAGTGCTGCATCAATTCATCCAGAGACATGCCTTCCTCCTGAATCAGGCGCTTGTATGTCTGGGGAGAAAGCAGGCTGAAAAAGGTGCTGAGCATCACCGCCGTCGGCAACGCCGGGTCGAACTCTCCCGCTGCCTTCCCCTCTTCCAGCAGCGCGGAGATGCGTGTGGAGACCTGCTCCATGACACCGTGGATATGTTCTTTTCGCTCGAACAATTCCCTGCGCACATCCATCGTGGAATACATAGAGAGCAGGAGCTGGATTCTCTTCCCCAACAGCCCTCTATACAGCGCGCTCTGAATGATTTCCAACCGGGCGCTCGCCGTAAGCGGCAGCGCCATCGTTTCTTCTATCTTCTGAGCGAACGCCTGCACCTCTCGCTCGAACAAGGCAAAGACCAGGTCTTCCTTACTCGCATAGTGCAGGTACACTGTCCCTTTGGCGATACCGACACGCGCCGCGATCTCGTCGATCGACATCTCGTGGTAGCCTCGCTCTGACAGCACCTCTTCCGCTGCCTGCAAAATCAAATCCGCGCGTTCCTTGCGCTGCCGCTCCTTCAACGAGCGAGAAATCGGCTCTGATTGCAAATGCACGCCTCCTTCCAGGTGTCTGAACAACAAGTAATTCTATGACCGCCACAACGATATTTGACCAACTTTTCTTTTCTATGACTTACTATTCACAATAATAATTCGTGAGTCATCAATTTGTCAAGAGGAATCCAGGCCAAATCTGGCTATTGTCGGCGGAAGTGCGCGTTCTTCCTTGCTCATTATGCTATGATGGGAGAGAGAATTTGAGATTAGCAGCTAGAAGAGATAGAACGACATATGCAAACGCTTTCAGGTCGTCGCCCGCAAGGGCTGGGTCCCCAGACACGCCGCATCGCCATGATGGCCATTGTGCTCTTCGGCCTGTCAGGACTCATCAGCGGCTTCGCGGTGGGTGCTTTCATTCATCCGAAAGCTGGCGGCACGACGGGAACCAGCAATAACGGCGGGGGGACGACCCCCACGTCGCAAACTACGAAATCCTCAACGACGACCACTCCGCCCGAAAATATCAAGGTCGGAGAGCCTGTATTTAGCAGTGGGGATTACACCTATACTGAGACTGCTGACGGCGCGACCCCCTACACGCTCTCGACACTGATTGTCACTGAAGGCACCAGCACGCCCATCAAGGCTACCGACGTCACATGCAAGCTGTGGCTCACGAAGGACGGGAACGTCAACGGGTTTCTCTCTGACAATAACTACGCCATACCTACCAATGTTGCGCACATCTCGCAGCCCTTCGCGGATGAAGTACCCAACTCACTCGCGTTCAGCGCGCCCTCCCAGCAGACACAGACGTGTGCGGCAGGAGGGAAGACGAAGTGGGCATATACGCTCTCTCCCTCGCTTCATCCTGGCACCTATTACCTCGTCGTCCTGGCCGATTGGCAGGGGAAGCATTACAATTGGAGATGGGTAGACATCAACGTGAAACAGGCATGAGCCTGAGGCTAGCTGCCAGCACCATGGCAAGCGCCGCTTTTTCCCATCTATCTCATCGCCCGCAGGATGCCGCGTGCCAGCGCGACAAAGCGTGGTCGCGCGGCATCCGCCGTCTGTAGTACCTCGGCGTGGTTGACATCTTCACTCTCTTCGCCGGTGGCCGTATTGGTAATCAGGCTGATGCCCAGCACGCGCATCCCCTCGTGGCGCGCAACCACCACCTCCGGCGCGGTAGACATGCCCACCGCGTCCGCGCCGACCGCGCGCAGGAAGCGCAGTTCCGCGCCCGTCTCGAAGAACGGTCCGCTCAGCATGACATAGACGCCTTCGTGCAGCACCGTCCCCTCCTGTCCGGCGGCCACCTGGCGCGCCAGCGAGCGCAGGTTCGCGTCGTAGGCTTTGGCGATGGCGGGAAAACGCGGGCCGAGGCGCTCATCGTTCGGCCCCATCAGCGGATTCGCCCCCACCATACCCGGCAGGTAGATGTGGTCGCGGATCAGCATGAAATGTCCGGGGCGATAGGCCGGGTTGATCCCCCCCGCCGCGTTGGTGACGAGCAGCGTCTGCGCGCCCAGGGCGTGCATGACGCGTACGGGCAGCGTAATCTCGGTCAGTGCATATCCCTCGTAGGAATGGAAACGTCCCTGCATCATCACTACCGGCACATCTTCCAGCGTGCCGACCAGCAGGCGACCGGCATGTCCAGGTACAGTGGAGCGTAGAAAATGAGGGATTTCAGCGTATGGGATGGCGACGGCGTCGCGCACATCGTCAGCCAGGTCGCCCAGGCCGGAGCCGAGGATGATGGCGACTGACGGCTGCATGGGCGAGCGCGCGCGAAGAAACGCCACGGACTCCTGAACGCGGTCGAAGAGAGACGTAGTCATTGATGCCTTTTCTTTCTCAGAGGAGTGATCTACAATTGCACCCACCTGCGTAGGATAGAGCTATTTTATCCCTAAACTTGCCCTTAGCGCGCAAGCTGGCAGTAGACCTGCGTCGTCGCCAGGTGAGCGTGCCCCAGCAGCTCCTGCACGGAGCGCAGTTCCATGCCGTTTTGCAGCATCACAATGGCGAACGAATGGCGCAACATATGCGGCGTGATGGTCGTAATGCCCGCCTGTCGTGCGTAGCCCTTGATGATGAGCCAGAAGCCCTGGCGGGTCAGCCGCTCGCCATGATGGTTTACAAACAGAGCTAGCTCGTCGGGGTGATGCAGTATCAAGCGATGCCGCGCGTCCGCGAGATACACTCGCAACGGCTCGACTGCCAGGTCTGAGAGCGGCAAAGTGCGCTCGTGGCGATGCGTGCCGCTACGTCCGGGGCATACCACATGCGCCTGCTGCATATCCAGGTCATCCAGGTTCAGCGCCACCAGCTCGCTGACGCGCATCCCTGTGGCGTACAGCAGGCGCAGCATGGCAAGATCACGAATGCCGGCGGGCGAATCAACCGAAACCTGGCAAAAGAGGCTGGAAACCTGTTCCTGGCTCAGCACTTGCGGTGGCTCCTTTTGAATGCGCGGCGCACTCATGCCCTCTATAGGATCGACAGCAATCTTCCCTGAATTGTGCAGGTAGCGAAAGAAGGTCTTCAAGGAGGCGAGCTTTCGCGCTATGGTCGTCGGACGGTAGGACATGGCTTCACGCATCTCCAGCATATAGAGGGCGATATGCTCCCGGGATACGTCTTGCCATTCTTCGATGTGTAAGCGGGTGAGATACACACGCGCCTGGTTGAGATCGTTACGATATGCGACTATCGTATTGGTGTTGGTTTCCCCCTGCCCCTGCTCTCGCGTGGAGAGTGAGGCAATGTACTCGTCAATATCTTCTTGCAACATACAACACTTCCAAACATCTCCAATGTGCGCAGGATAGCCGGGCAGTTCTCCTGCGGTCTTCCATTGAGAACCTTTCTAATTGAGCGGTATCCAGTAACCGAGTTATTATAATAGATCAGATCAGAACCTACAAGATAATGTGTGCAAAATAGGAAGTACAGGCTTATTCAAACGTGCTATAATACACCTAAATTAGGTATCTCACTCGATACCTTGAACGCCTCGCAACACCATGCCACATGGCGCATCGTCATTTTCAGGGCGATACCCATGCCTGAGATAAGGAGTTACACAAAACAATGGGAAAACTGCAAGAAATGTTTGCTCATGCCCGCCGCCCGCAAAGTGGTGGGGGGCTTGGCTTCGTCGGGAAAAATAAGCCGCAGCTCAAGCCGCGCGTAGCAGCCGTCATCGTCGAATTCACCACGTCTGATGCTGCCAGCGCGGAATCGGCCATCAAGGCCGGGGCCGACGGGCTGCTCTTCGCCTGGGACGGCAAGAATACCTCGCTCGATGCGCTGAAGAAAGCCATTGACGCGGCTCGATCAAGCGACGAAAAGGCCGTCTGCGGCCTGGAAATCACCGCAGGATGGGAGGAACAGACACGCGAGAGCTTCGAGCATCTCAAGGAGATTGGCGTCAACTACCTCATATTGCCGTTGAAAGCGCCTGCTCGCCTGCTCGCTTTGCAGGTGCCTGATCTCGAACTGGTCGTTTCGGTACCCATGCACGAGGGTGATCTGTATCCCATCTTCATTCGCAACCTGACCGCCTTCGAGGGGCTTGCCGCCGTGCGCCTGAACTTCAGCCTGGGCACCGGCATCAGCGAGTTGTCTATCGAGGATATCCTGCGCTACCGCGCCGTGCGCGAAGCCGTGCGCTTCCCCTCGCTGCTCAACATCGAGAGCGGCATCACCGAGGCCGACGCCTATACACTGCTGACGCTGGGTGTTCACGGAGTCATCATCGCCGCCGGGAAGTCGAACGACGCCACGAAAAAGGACATTCATCACGTGCGCGAATTGATGGAGCAGGTCTACCACGAGGAGAAGGACTCGAAAGAAGCCTTCGGCCTGATCCCTAACAGATAAATTGTGACACGAGAAAATGCCGGCGAGACAAGTCTCGCCGGCATTTTCTCATGTATTTTTATCTAAGCGACAGGTGATGGAATGACTCAGCATAGGCGTAACCGTGCTCCACAGCGGCGAGGCGAGCGCGCTGGCGAATGATCTCGTCCACTTCGGCGCTGACCTGGCTCGTATGGCAGTGCAACGCTTCCAGTTTCTTCTCCATGTAATCGCCAATATCCACCCAATGGTTCGGCTGGTTGGTCGAAAACAGGTAGACCTGCTTCACGCGGTGCTGCATCATCTCGCTCGTCAACTGGTCGGGATAGTACATGGGCATGCGTGCGGCGGCCAGCGCGTCCAGCGCGCACAGCCCTACGTTGCGATGGTCCGGATGAATCTCGTAGGGCCGCCAGGGATCGAAGGTGAAGAGTACGTCAGGCCGCGCGTGACGAATGGCAAAGGCCAGTTCTTTGCGCAGCGCCAGCGTCACCTCGACCTCGCCATCGTTGTAGCCCAGAAAGTTCACGTCGCGCACGCCCAACGCGGCTGCCGCGTGGCGCTGTTCCTCCTCGCGTATCTTCCCCAGGCGTTCCATCGTCATGCCCGCCTCGTGGCTGCCGCGATTGCCGCTGGTCACCAGCACATACGAAATGTGGCATCCCTCCGCCGACAGGCGAGCAAGCGTGCCGCCGCAGATGAACTCCGCATCGTCGGGGTGTGCCATGACGACCAGAACGCGCTGGCCGCCCGGTGGGAGCAAGGTTGTCGAGGGTGTCGGTGCTGTCGTCATGATGCTTGCGTTTCTTCCTTAGGTTCAGATTGTGGCATATGCCAGTGCAACTGGCGGCGCGGGACGCGCCGCAACTGGCTGCTGGTCGTCTCCCACACGCGAGCCGGATTGACATTGTTTCGCCAGTAATAATAACATCCGATCTCATCCGGTTCAACGCTGATCGTTTCACAGATAGAGGTCTCCAGTTCGCGCTCCGCATGTTCATCCAGGCTGAAATTCTGAATCCAGAGCTGGCTGCGCTTCTTGTGCTGTCGCGTTGTGCCAACAACGGATGCGCCCCAGGTGCGAACCATCGCCACATCCTCGCGCAGAGCATTCCAGAAGAGATGGCAGCCAACCACATCGAGCGAGGGTAATTGGATGAGGTCTTCCACCTGCGCAAGGTCTTGCGGCAGCATGGCGATAGTCGTCTTGATATGCTGGTCGGTGCGCTTGATGAAGCTGCAAATCTCCCCCAAAAACTCGACCATCGAACGCCGCCGGAAGCGCTCCAGGTCGGTGACATCGGGGCAGAGCGCCCGGCATACCGGGCAGAAACAGGTCACTTCCAGGCTGCGCGGCTCATCGAGCAAAACACCATTGACGGGATAGTCACGCAGTAGCCGTTCTATCTCTTTGAAGAGCCAGTGGCGAAAGGGCTGGTGATTGAAACAGGAGATCTCGTGATAGCGACCGTGACGATCAAGCACCCGCGATTGAGGGTGGCGGAACGTATACCAGCTTGGCATCAGCACAGGTCCCGCGAACAAATTGCCATGCCGACCCAGGCTAAGATGCACTTTCAGCCCTGCATCCTGCGCCATCAGCAGGCCACGTTCCAGGTCGCGAGGCCAGCGTTGCTCGTCCTGTTCCTGAATCGCGCAGACGATGCTCGTAGCTCCTGCCGCGCGAATCTGGTCGAAGTCGCGTTTAACGACATCAGGATGCAAGAAAGGGTGAAAGTACGCGACGGTAATATCCATAGACGCCACCTATAACAGGAATAAGATGCAGAAGAAGAAATCACGGCAATAGACTTTTCTCTACACATGTGTGAGTATAGCATAGTCAGAGCAAATGTTCAGAAAAGACAGTAGTTATGGGCTATTCACGCTCAATTCTCGCCGGGATGCTTGACAAGTTCGACTTTTCTATGCACAATGCACGCATGAGTCACTCTCGGCAGGAACTACCTTTACGGGCAGCTTGCTTTATTCGAGCGTATGCCAAGATCAACCTGACGCTCGATGTGTTGGAGCGACGCGCGGATGGCTATCATGCGCTATCGACGGTCATGCAGACCGTTGATCTCTTTGATACGTTATGCCTATCGACGCTCGACGAAGACGAGGTACAGATCACCTGCACTCGACCAGAGTTAAGCAGCGAGGAAAACCTGGCTGTGCGCGCCGCGCGCCTGCTGCGCGAACGCTGCGGCATCCGGCAGGGAGTATCGATCGAGCTGCACAAGCGCATCCCGGTCGCAGCCGGCCTGGGTGGCGGCAGTAGCGACGCCGCCGCCGTCTTACTGGCACTGCGACAGCTCTGGCAGCTACCTGTTACCCTGGCGGACTTAGAAGAGGTGGCGGCACTGCTGGGTTCGGACGTGCCGTTTTTTCTAAGAGGGGGACTCGCGCTCTGCGAAGGACGTGGCGAACATGTGACGCCCCTCGCACCCTGCTGGCCGTCGTCTATGCGCTGGCTGCTCTTGCTGAAACCAGCCATAGAAGTCGGCACAGCGTCGATTTTCCGGCGTTTGCCCGCCCGTGACTATACCGACGGCAGTCACAGCCGCGCGGTTGTCGCGGCGCTGCGAGAGGGGCGCACGCCGCAAGAGGAAGACCTGCACAACGGCCTGGAACGCCTGGTGCTTGAATTGCACCCCGAAGTCGTCCAGGCGAAGGCTGACCTGCTGGCTGCGGGCAGTTCGCTTGTGCGGCTCTCAGGCAGTGGACCGACGCTCTACGCGCCGTTTGCGGACCTTTCCCGCGCCATAGTGGTGCAGGAACACATGCAAGCGCGGGGATACGAAATCTACCTGTCGCATGCCATATCCCCCGATATGGACAGCATGAACGTTTTGTACAAGTGAGTAACGTAAGGAGGCAACAACCAACCATGGCAGAGTATTATTGTGTGAAATGCAAAGCGAAACGTGAGATGAAGGACGCCGAGCGCGTTACCATGAAGAATGGCAAGCCTGCCCTCAAGGGCAAGTGCGCTGTGTGTGGCACCACCATCAACACCATCTTGAGCGCCGAGAAGCGGGCGTAAAATTTCTTCATGGAGAGATAGCAGGCTGACATGCAACTCGCGGGTTGCATGTCAGCCTGCTATCTCTCTTATCGTCGAGGTAATCGCTTGAAAGCTCTCCTTCGCGCCGCCATCCTGCTGCTGGTTCGCCTGTTCGGAGCGCCCGGCGCGCGTGAAGCGGCACGTAGAGCGCGTACCTCCCGCCCGCCGCGCCGCGCATCCTGCTGCTTCGCCCCGATCACCTGGGCGACCTGGTGATGACCACACCCGTCATTCACGCGCTACGCCAGCATCTTCCCAGCGCGCACATTACGATGGTTGTCGGCCCGTGGTCAAGCGAGATCGTCGCGCGCCATCCCGATCTGGACAGACTCGTTGTGCTGCCCTTTCCCGGCTTCACACGCGCGCCACAAAGGATGCTGGCTCCCTACATCCTGCTTTTCAGCGCCGCGCGGCAGTTCCGTCGCGGGAGTTACGATCTTGCCGTCAACCTCCGGCCCGACTTCTGGTGGGGAGCCGCGCTGCTCTACCTGGCAGCCATCCCGCGCCGCATCGGCTACGACCTGCGGCCAGGCGCGCCGTTCCTGACCAACACGCTCCCCTTTCGCACGCCCGAACACTCCGTCGTCTCCAACCTGCGCCTCGCCAGCGCCGCTCTGCTCGCCCTGGGTCATGCCGCCCTGCCGGAACCATTCGAACCACAGGATTACCTGCTCGATTTTCGCCCGAGCGGCGATGAACAGCGCCAGGTGAACGAGCTGCTGGCCGGCAAGGGCATCGACGAAACAACTCCCATCGTTGTCATTCACCCTGGGACGGGCGCTGCCGTCAAGCTCTGGCGCGCGGACGGCTGGGCGTGGTGCGCGGATATGCTCCTGTCGAGCTTGACATTCACATCGCCAGCCCGTATCATCCTCACTGGAAGCAGGAATGAGCGGTCTCTTCTCGAAGAGATTGCTCGTGCCATGCAGACAGCGCCACTCATGATGACAGAGTTGACCGTTGGGCAACTTGCCGCGCTATTGGGACGAGCCAGACTGGCGCTCGGTGTAGATAATGGTCCACTGCATATGGCGGTCGCGCAAGGAACGCCGACCCTCCAGCTATTTGGGCCGACCGACCCGCGCATTTTTGGCGCCTGGGGTACACCTGAGCGACATCGCATACTGGCCTCGACGTACCGCTGCCCATCCTGCCCGGGTATTCCTTGCGGACGCCTGGATTTTTCCCCACAGGAACTACCCGATCATCCCTGCGTGCGCAAACTGACTAATGAGGGCGTAATGGCGGCAATCGAGCTATTGCTTCCAGATGGATAATTATGAGAGAAGTTGGGATAGACCGTGTTCAACGGAAAATATAGATACCGATGAAACAGACAGACAAACCAGCCGGGCCACAACTGGACGACTATGGCTACCCATATCCGCCAGACTCACGCGGCAAGTTGCGCAAGACGGGCATTCGCGCCAGCAAACGCGCCCTGAACGCGGCCATCTTCCTCTGCATGAGTATCGCCGGAGCGTTGCTGCGCCTGGGCAGCATTGGCAATGTGCCGCTCGCAAAAACGTCGATCCGGCCACAGCGCATCCTGGTCATTCGTCTCGACCTGATCGGCGATCTCGTGCTTTCAACGGTCGTGATACGCGCGCTCAAGCGTGCCTATCCAGGCGCGGAGATCGACCTGCTCGCTCTGCCATCCAGCGCAAGCATCTTGCAAGGCGACCCGCAGCTGTCCGGCATCATCACTTACAACCCGAATGTGTGGCGGCGACCGAAGGCGCTTTTCCAGCCGCGCAACTGGCGCGAGGCACGGCAGACGCTTCGACGCCTGCGCGCACGCCGCTACGATATCGCTGTGAGCGTTTTCGGCAGTTGGGCCGCAATGCTGGCCGTCATGAGCGGCGCGAAACGGCGCGTTGGCTACGGCAGAGAAGGCTATCCCGGCTTCATGACCGACAGCGTTCCCGGTCGGCACTGGCAGCCCGGCGCGCGTCTGCAAGAGGTCGATTACTGCCTGCGCCTGGCACGCGCAGCCGGGGCACCACCCTCCGAGGAAGACCGCACGCCGCGTCTCACCGTTACGCCCCAGGCGCAGGCGGAAGTAGCCGAACTGCTGCAACAGGCAGGTTTCGAGCCTGGTCAGCCGCTGATTGCCCCGCTCATCGCCTGCCATGTCAGCTCGAACAACGGGCAATCCAAACGCTGGCCCGTTCCCTACTGGGCAGCCCTGCTCGACCGGCTCATACACGAGCAGCACGCCCAGGTCGTGCTGACCGGCGCAGCGAGCGACCGGCCTTTGATCGAGCGCATCACCCGGCGTATGATGGAGCAGCCCATCGACCTCGCCGGAAAAACCAGCCTGCCGCAGTTGGCGGCCCTCTTGCAGCGCGCCGACCTGCTCATTTCGGGCGACAGCGGCCCCATGCACATCGCGGGCGCGGTCGGCACGCCACTGATCGCCATTCATGGCCCGACCGACCCTGCACATTCCGGTCCCGTCAGCCCGAAGGCAACCATCCTGAAAAGCGATATCTGGTGCAGCCCGTGTTACAATGCAAAAGACAGCGCCGACTGCCGTTTTTTTACAACGCAGTGCATGAAGAACATCACACCGGATCAGGTCTACGAAGTCGCCATGCAGAAACTGCGGGAATGTGCTTTACCCACTGCTCAGGGAGATGCAAAGGAATAACTCATGATTTTACGCGATTTAGCAATGCCCAGGCTTGCCGAAGCGATTGAGGCGAACCTGGCTGAAGAGATGGCCTGGTTCGGTCGCGCTCATCCCCAGGGCGAATTGCACAAAACGCCCGAACTACTGTGGATAACGACGAGTCTGGGTCATCCGAATGCTGTACTGCGCTCTTCCTTTGCCAGCGACAAACCTTCCTATCTCTCGTCTCAAATCGATGCAATGCGCCATTTCTTCGCAGAAAGAGGGGGCTCGTTTGGCTGGACAACCGGTCCATCGACACGCCCTCTCGCGTTTGCAGAGTTGCTGGCATCTAGCGGCTTTATTCACCGGGCCAGCACAACGGGCATGGCAATGGAAATTCAGGCGGCACACGTGAACTTCTCCACAAATCAGGAGCTGGCCATTTCTGAGGTCGAAGACCTGGAAGCGCTGCAAAATCTATGTGACATCGAAAGGCTGGGATTTGGCACGTCCGAGCAAGGCGCGCAGCTCTACTACGAAACGTATGCTCATACAGGCTTTGGTCATGGCTCACCCTGGCATCACTATCTCGGCTGGTTGCTCGAGGAGCCGGTAGCAAGTGCATCCTTGCTCTACCACGCAGGAGTCGCTGGAATATATGGCGTCGCAACGATACCCACTGCAAGGCGTCAAGGAATAGCCGCAGCTATGACACTCCATATATTGCAAGAGGCGCGCAAGCTGGGCTATGCTGTTACCATACTTTCACCAACCGCCATGAGCGAAGCGCTCTACCGGCGCATGGGCTTCCGTGACTATTGCACCCTCGAGCACTATGAATGGTTAGCAGGAGCATAGGATTTCGGTATGCCTACATCACAGATCACATTAGCGCCGAATGCACGCATACTGGTCGTCAAGCTGGCAACTATTGGCGACCTCCTGCTTGCCACGCCAGCGCTGCGCGCCTTGCGCGAAAGCTATCCCCAGGCGCGCATCGACCTGCTTGTCACACCTGCCTCCGCCGGATTGCTCAACGACTGGGATGTCATCGATACTGTGCTTGTGTTGGATAAGTACCTGTTCGACTATCCACAGCAGATGCTCAAGAATCCCGTCAATCTGCTCAAGCTGCGACCGCTCTGGCGCATCCTGCGCGATGGTCAGTACGACACGGTGCTGTTGTTGCACCACCTGACGCTGTTCTTTGGCCGCCTGAAACACCAGCTTTTGATGCGCGCGACGGGTGCAACATGGCGTGTCGGCCTGGATAACGGGCATGGCTGGTTCCTCAACGTGCGCGTCAAGGATGACGGCTTCGGCATCATGCACGAGGCGGACTACAACCTCGCGCTGGCGGAGGCTGTTGGCGCGCGAACGAGTGACAGGCGACTGACGCTGCCGCTCAGCGATGCTGAGCGACGGCAAGCTCGCCAACTGGTTTTTGGAGAAGACTCGCCGCAAGACGCCGCGCGACCCATCATCGCCATGCACCCCGGCAGCGGCGGCTACAGCACCGCGCGGCGCTGGGAACCGGAGCGGTTCGCCCAACTGGCAGACACGCTCTATCACGATTTCGGCGGCCAGCTCGTGCTGGTCGGAGGACCGGAAGAAATTGAATTGCATGAACATATCCTGCATACAATGCGGTCAGAAATGCCCGCGCGCAGTCTGGCAGGGAAGGGTAGTATCAAGGTGACGGGCGCGGTGCTCGAACAGGCGGATATCTTCATCGGCAACGACGCCGGCCCGATGCACCTGGCCGCCGCTGCCGGCACGCCGACCGTCGCCATCTTCGGCCTATCGAGCTGGCAAGCATGGGGGCCATATACCGGTGGGGTGCCCGGCAGGCAGGCCATCGTCGTCAAGCTCGACCTGCCTTGTATGCCCTGCTTCTATCGCGGCCACGACCTGGGCACGCCGGAGGGCTGCATGACCCGCGACTGCCTGGCGATGCTTGGCGTTGACCCCGTCGCGGCTGCGGCGCGCAAGCTGCTCAAGGATGCTGAGAGGAGAAACTATCGAGTACTTTCATCGCAAAGGAGTAATGATGATGAGTGACACCAGCGACACAGCCTCTTTACCACCTACGAATACACGCGCTGCACCGGCCTGGAGAAGTTGCCGATATCGACCTGCGGGGCTTCTTGCTTCAGCAGCTCGATCATAGCGCGCATCCCCAGCGCCTTGCCCATCGAATCGAGCGCGGGCATGCGCGGCAGCAGCACTTCCGGGTCGATGTTGAGGTTGCGTAGTTGAATCAGGCGCAACCCCGTCTCCTTGATGAAGGCCAGCAGCGCCTCTACCTCGCGTTCGCGATCGATCATGCCGGGGAAGCAGAGCAGGTTGATGGAGCTATACACCCCGGCGTCCCGCGCGCTTTTGAGCGACGCTATCACGTCATCGAAACCATAGCCGATGGGACGATAATAGGCGCTATAGGTCTCCGGGTGGCCGGAGATGGTGCTGGCGCGCAGGGTATCCAGACCCGCGTCGAAGAGACGTTGCAGCCAGCGCGGATTGCTGGCGTTCGTATTGATGTTGATAACACCTCTATCAGTTCGCGCGCGAATGGCTCGGATAGCCTGTTCGATGCGCCGGTATTGCAGCAGAGGCTCGCCCTCGCATCCCTGGCCGAAGCTGACGATGGCCTCCTCCGCTGCTTCCAGGTGCGGCACTGCAACCTCGACGATCTCATCGACGGTCGGGATGAAATCCAGGCGATCCTGAGGAGAGATCAAATCTTCTTCCTCCTGCTTCGAGATGCAGCCTACGCAACGCGCATTACAGCCGGGCGAGACGGCGATAGCCATCTCCCAGCGCTCGAAAAAGAGGTTGCTGGCAGTGGGACAACTATAATCAAGCGCACAATGTGCGTGCTGTTTCACTACGCGATTGACAGGATAAGCCGCCTGCTTCTCGCGCACCAATCGCTCTAGACTACGCCTGGGGAAAGCGCGCGGGTGCCACTTATGCGGATCATCGGTCTGCACCGCCGCGGCATACAGGCGGCCATGCATCCCCGCTACAGCACTGTAGCCGAAGAAGGGCAGCGGTTCCGTGCCCGGAACGCGCTCATAGGCAGGGAGATGCGTGCGCGTATACCCGATAGGCAACAAGGCGGCGGCGGCCCAGCCGCGCGACTGCGGCACCACCCGGCGCTCTCCCGATGAAGTCACGCCAACGGCGAGGCGATCCGGCATCATGGAAAGCGTCACGCCGTCGGGCAGCGGGATGAAGTCTTCAGGTGTCAGCGTCACATCGCCAAAGGCCAGCGGGCGCAGGCGCGCATCTTCGCGTATGTCCCCGTCGGGCGTGCAATAAACGAGAGATGGATTGGTCATGGATATCCTTGTTGTCGTTGCTTTTGATGCCTTCACTGCCGTCTTCCGGTAAATCGAAATCGAACGACGTACAGCGCGGTCTAATGTGCCGGAGGTGGAGTTGCCGGAATACGCGCTCCCGTAGGCCGCTCATCTACAAAGTCGTCTTCGAAAAAGCGAGGGATGGCCGCCGCCGTCTGCGCCGCTACACGCTGCTCCAACTCGCGCGTATCCTCGTAGACAAAGCTCAGGAGAATATGATTCCCGCGTATACTCTGGCAGGCATGACGTATACGCGGTCGCTCCGTATCCATCCAGGCGTTGATGATGGCCTCCAGCGCGGACATGCTGTCTCCACACTGCGCGCTATCAAAACCCTTGAATCTGTACACGTATACATCCTTTCGAGTCAGCAACTGAACAACCGATGTTCTTGCCCCACATCACGCTCATCCTCTCAAATGTAACGCCTATTGTATCATCAACTTGCGCATATTACCATACATCGTCAAAACGCTGTCGCCTCACTGCATAGCTTCACAGGTCATCTTTCATGAAATAAGCGGCATACAAGGCAGTTACACTGTTCATACAATATATGATGTAATTCATGTACATTGTTAATACGTCTAATTTTATATGTATATTACGTCTTTTTATTGACAATAGGTTTATTTTCTGGTATACTCATCCCTGTTATTTATTCGATCAGTACGAGGAGTGCAGTATTGTATGTATCGGTCATCACATGTCGTCATTATTGGAGCCGGTATTGTCGGCCTTTCTACCGCGTATGCGCTCCTGACGCGCGGAGAAAACCGGGTGACGGTGCTTGAGCAAGCGGCGGTCGATCACGAACGCTGCACGTCCCATGGTTTCTCGCGTTTGCTGCGCTACGAGTATGGTTCCGATCAGTTCTATACGAACATGGTTCATATGAGCCTTGTGGCATGGCGCAGGCTGGAACAGGCAGCGCATCGCACGCTCTACACACCGTCGGGTGTGCTGGTGTTGGGTAACAAAGACGACAACTCTACACGCGCCAGTTACCAGACCGTGCGGGCGCTTGGATTGCCAACAGAGCTATGGCGAGCGGACGAGTGTGCACAGCCGTTTTCCCCAATTCGCAACCTCAGCGTATGACCTCTTCACCTACAATCCTGAAGGTGGCATTTTGCACGCTTCCACGTGTCTACGAACGCTGCGCGACCTGGTGCTGGATATGGGTGGGGAAATTATCGAAGGCTGCCGCGTGACGCACCTGGAGCACGAGAGCCAGCGCCGACCGCTCAAGCTACACACCAGTACGGGCCAGGTGATCGCCGCCGACCGCGTGGTGATCGGAGCAGGCCCCTGGGTGCATCGCCTGCTGGCGGGGTACGATCTGCCCGTGCGTATGACGCGCCAGTACCTGCTCTATTTCGCCGGTCTGCCGCTTTCCTTATTTAAGGCCGGTCGCTTTCCCGCGTTCCTGGCAGATCATCTGTACGGCTTTCCGATTCATCGTGGCTGCCACGGCTGGGTCAAGGCCGCCTCGCATGACCCCGGCGCGCTCATCTCGCCCGACGAAATAAGCACGCCCGACCAGGATATCCTCGCGCGCACCAAAGAGCAACTCTTCGCGCTGCTGCCCATGCTTCGTTCCGCTCAGATAGCGCGCGTTGACTCGTGCATCTACGACAACTCGCCCGACGGGGATTTCATCCTCGATACCCTGCCAGGCGACCCGCGCGTCGTGATTGCCACCGGCCTCAGCGGTCACGGCTTCAAGTTCGGCCTGCTACTGGGCGAACTTCTGAGCAGCATCGTGCGTGAGACAGCGCCCATTATTCCAATCGAGCGCTTTGGGCTGGCCCGCTTCAGTCGCCTGCGAGCGCTTCAAGCGCACTCAGTGGCCTGAGCTTGAGTGGCGAAGATCAAAATGGGACGCCGAAACCTCGCAAGATCATCTGGATAGCCACGATCACGATGACGGGTATGAAGATCAGTCGTATGGCCCGGTTACTCATGTGCGCGAGCAGGCGCGCGCCGACCAGCGCTCCCACCAGGATACCCAGGGCTACAGGCGCGGCAACCAGCGGCGGGATATCGCCGCGCGAGAAGTAAATGCCCGCGCTGGCTGCCGCCGTCACTCCGATCATGAAATTGCTTGTGGTGGTCGATACCTTCATCGGCAGGCGCATCATGGTATCCATCGCAATCACCTTGAATGTGCCGCTGCCAATGCCCAACAGGCCGGAGACCAGCCCGGCCACGTACATCATCCCAAATCCCAGCGGAGTGCGCGAGACCTGGTAGTTTATTTCGCGTCCCAGGCGCCGGTCTGGATAGGAGCTGGAGAGTTTCAGCATGGTTGCCCATTTGTCGTTTTTCACTCCTTGCGGCAGCTCCTCGCCAATCTTGAACACAAGCGGCGCAGCAGATACCAGCAGGATGACGCCAAAGATGATGAAGAGCAGGGCGGGCGCGAGCAAGCCGGCCAGGAATGCGCCCGTTATGGCCCCCGTAGTCGTGGCGATTTCCAGGAACATGCCCACCCGTAAGTTCGTCAGGTGGTCGCGCACATAGGCAGCAGCCGCGCCACTCGATGTGGCAATCACGGAGATGATACTGGCTCCAATCGCCAGGGAGATTGGCATGCCAAAAGCCAGCGTCAGGAGCGGCACGATCAGGACACCACCACCAAGCCCCACCAGCGAACCGAGCAAACCCGCAACCATCGATGCCACTAAGATCAGGAGGAGAATTAGCACGTTATAGTTGGCCTGGGTTGGGGCATTACTCACGCTACCGGCTACCAGGCTGCCAACACCGAAAATACTGAACAGCAGAATTGCCAGCACGATCATGGTAATCACGGCGTAGCGGCGATCATGCTCGACTTCAAAGGCTACGATCGAGACGGCGACGCGCAAGACCGGCGTTGCGATCAGCAGGAGCAGTCCCAGCGCGATGACCGACTGCGGCTGGAGCGTCGCCAGACCCGACCAGATATCGCCAAACGACCGGGGGAAGCCATGCAGTCCCTGCGTGCTTATCTCTCCCGAATGAAAAAAGAGCAGGATTAGTCCAAAGAGAATCACCACTGCACTCAGCATCACACCACCGAGCAAAATCCACCCGATCAAAATGTTGGTAAGCTCTGCCTGAGCAGAGCGAACCGGTCTCTGAGGCTGTGCAACGCCGCTTTCCTCAGAAGTACCGGGGCCGCTTTCCTGTCCTGTGCCGGTGAGAGAGGGTTTCATTTCCATAGAGTTCTTCGCGCTCCTCGAAATTATGAGCGTACCATATGATGCAATATGATGCCATATGACATACACCCTTGTACATCTTCGCCCACTCAGTGAGTCGTAGAGGTAGCTGAAATTCGTCGTATCTTCTAGCTTCTATTGTAATCCCATTTCTGGTGTTAATCCAATATATCTTACTTTTGATAGCGACGACTCTCAGGGATGCCTTACCTGCTAGAAAATAACCTGAGAGCCACGTCCAGCGTAATAAATGCATGGGCATAAAATAACCACTCAGAACGTTATTCATTGTAGTAACTGTGTCTTTGCAGCGCGGCCATTCGTACTCTAGAAAGGATGGCGATTCGATGTTGCAGTTGCCTCAAATCAAGGGCTATCGCCCTTCTTTGAAACGTCTTCTGTTCGGTGGTTTAAGTGGTGGCGTGGGAATCGTCGGAGTGCTTTTTGCGGTTTCTCTGTACATTGTAGAAACGCTGACACGCCCGAAGAAGTACCGAACCGCATTTGAGACGTACAAATTCAGTCCATTTGAATTGGATCTGCCCGCGGAAGAAGTGCATTTCCCGTCTGAGAGCGGCAGTCACCTGGTCAATGGCTGGTTTATCCCTCGCCCTGGCGCCACCACCGCTATCATCATCTGTCCCGGCTATCGTTCGGACAAATTCGACGTGCTGGGGATCGCAGCCCATCTCTGGAAGGCAGGCCATCACATCCTGGCCTTCGAGTATCACGGACACGGCGAAGAGGTAGGAACGCCTGTCACGCTCGGCTATAGCGAGATTCACGACTTTCTCGGCGCGATAGACTACATCAAGCAGCGCGCACCAGGCGCGCGTATTGGCGTGGCAGCCTACTCGATGGGCGCGGCGGTCTCGATCATGGGGATTGCACAAAGCAGCGATGTAGAGGCCCTGGTCTCTGACAGCGCGTTTGCGACAACGGCAAGCGTCGTCGATTACCATTTCCGCCGCATCTTTCACATGCCATCTCTGCCTGTGTACTGGATGACCGACAACCTGCTCTGGTGGCGCGCAGGCTATCATTTCAAGCAGGTAGAGCCGCTGCGCGACGTAGCGAACATTGCGCCGCGCCCCATCCTGTTCATTCACGGCGAGAAAGATACCATCGTGGATGTACGCGATGCAGGACTGCTCTATCAAGCAGCGCAGGAACCCAAAGAACTCTGGCTGGTCAAAAACGCCGACCACTGTGGAGCATACTTCGCGGATCGCCCGGCCTACGTCAAGAAGGTCACGGAATTCTTCGATCTTCACTTGAAGAACATGCCCCGCCTGCAACTGCTTGATCCTGTAGCGCAACAAACCGCCGGGCCTTCAACCCTGGAATCGCCAGACGAAGGGCTGTCGGAAGCATCGTAGGGGCGATCACGAATCGAATCCCAGCGTGACCACCATGCCATCCCTGGCGGCTCGTGTCGCTGCGAAGACACGACGCGCCACCTTTTGTGCTTGCGAGGGATCGTTGATCTTGGGGCTGAAATGGGTTAGCACCAGCTCGCGCGCCCCGGCTTCGGCGGCGATACCCGCCGACTCTTCCGCCAGCATGTGCGCGTGAGCCTTCGCAAGAGGCAGGTCTGCGGGGTCATCGTACATGCTTTCGCACACCAGCAGGTCCACGTCGCGCGCCAGTGCGCTCAGCGCCGGCACCGGTCGCGTATCGGTAATATAAGCCAGGGAGATGCCGCGTCGCGGTGGGCCGAGCACGCGCTCAGGTGTGACGGTCAGCCCCTCGTATTCGATGGTTTCTCCATGTTGCAACTTCGACCAGTA
Organism: uncultured Chloroflexia bacterium; assembly: GCA_963731975.1. Classification (GTDB taxonomy): domain Bacteria; phylum Chloroflexota; class Ktedonobacteria; order Ktedonobacterales; family Ktedonobacteraceae; genus CAVSXS01. The sequence continues at coordinate 3,223,115 of CAVSXS010000001.1, forward strand.
CTGCACCGGCAATCCTAGCGCCTGCGCCTGTTCGGGTTGAAAGGCAGGAGCGCGGTCGAGGTCTACGCGGTAGGCCAGGCAGGGGACGCCGTGCGAGGCAGCCGTGCAGGAGCCGCGCAGGTCGCCCGGCAGCGCGAAGCTCTCGCCGCCGCGCAGTTCGTGAATGCGCACGGGAAAGGGTAGTTCCGGTACGACACGCCTTAACCCCTCGACGATGTAGCCGGTTCCTCGCGGGCCATAGATGTCCAATGGCTCGCTTCGCCCAGCGTGCGCGACCATGAAGAGCACGCCGGGCAGACCCAGCACGTGATCGGCATGCATATGGCTCAAGCAGATCGCCCCAAGCTGGCGGAATCCCCAGCCCAGCGACTTCCAGGGAACCTGCGTCCCCTCGCCGCAGTCCAGCAGGGTCAGCGAGGGACCGCAGCGTACCAGCGCGCACGACAGCCAGCGCCCCGGCATCGGCATCATGCCGCACGTCCCCAACAGGCAAACATCAATCACGATCTATATGTATCCTTTTCATACGTTGTTCTGGTACGCCCAGACCAGCACCCACCATTAACCTTGAAATCATACAGGAAACGCTCTATGGAACACATCCTCAAGCGTTTGCAAAAGCTAGACGAATTGTACCACAGGGACAATCTAGAGGATGATGAGCAGTGCTGGCAGCCCTGGAGAAGAAAGCACAGCGCCGCAAAGTGATTGAGGCAGTCAGAGCAAAGGTAAAAGCATCAGATCAGAAATGGCAACAAAGGCAGCTGTTTGTGACTTGAAAGCAGAAGTCGTCAAGAAGATAAAGCAGCATGAGAAGCGGATTGACGCATTAGAGGAAAAAGAAAGGCTTTCCAAGATTCTGGCACAGATTTGGTGAAAGCTCACTGTTCAAAGAAAAGACACTCTGCTGTTTGTGCTCAAAAGCCCATCCTTTACCGAACATGGGTCCAGCATGCAAGATGTTGCTGCCGTCCTCTTCTGGTGTGTAGGAGGAGAGGGGATTGCTGTGCTATTGGCTTTGGTTGGAGCGGTGCTTCTTGCCAGGTCCAGAAAGCATCAACTCAGTGCCACGTGAGTCCTGGATGGAACCAGACTAAAGCCCCGAAACCCTCAACGGAGCGTGGTATGTCTGAGAGGGTACCACGCCAGCTTCTGGCGATCTCGGGATCAGTCCGAGGTGTTTTCCTTCACAGGATAGAGCCGTTCCAGCTTGTGACAGGCCTCGCGCGAGGTGAACTGCCAGCGAATGCCCCGCCGCTGTTGGTTGCGTTCGCTTTCCACCGCCTCGACGTGGCGACGAAGCGCGGCTTCACTGTCCAAGCGCCTGGAGAGGGCATTGCGCTCGAAGATTGCAATCTCGATCTCGGCCATATTCAACCAACTCCCGTGCTTAGGCGTATAATGGAACTCCAAGCGCTGCAAGATACGGCGCGCTTCCGCGCGCTCCGGCTTGCCTGGCTCCACGGGAACAGGAGACTGGACATCAGCATACTGCAAGGGCTTGAGTTCGTTTTTTAAGCAGCTCATGGATCGTATTGGGCGAAATGTTCGTCACAAACCCCAACTCCACCGCTTTCTGTGCCAGTAAGCGCACCGTCCAATGGTCATGCCCATCGGGGACCGGGCTACAGGCCACCGCAATCAGATAGGCGGTTTGTAAGCCCGAGAGGGCGCTTCGGCGATGCTGCTGCACTTTATCGTGCAAGACCGCTTCCAATCCCCCTTTGGTGAACCGCCCGCGCACATTGGTGACCGTGGCCTCACATACTCACATACATCGAAGGCCTCGGCCAGGGCGGCGGTACTCCACCCCTCTGCGGATTTGAGCAGGATGCGGGCGCGGGTGCGGGCGTTGGCTTTGCCTCGATGCACAAGCACAACAAGAGGATTGACAAGCAACACGAGCTTAGAGGGAAACCGTAAGATTGACGTTTAAACTAAAATAAGCTCAGGCGATCCTCTGCAAGAAAGGATCGCCTGATAGAGTAATTGGTAAATGCCCTACGAAGTGGACAGGTCTGGCCCTCAAACGTGAAACATTGCCCACAATCGCTGCCGCACTGGGACACCATTTCCTGGAAAAACCGCTCTTTATCACGCTTCTTCCACGGATGTTTTGTCAATTGGAGGAAAAAAAGAAAGGTTTGCGTTCACTCGGAAAGCAAGGAAGTGTCTGATCAGCTCGAGCAAGGTGTCCATCACTGTCAATGAAAGAACAGAGAGCTGGTTTATCAACCAAAGTATTACAATTGAAATACTACCTTGACAATCATAGTACCATGACGTATAATTTAAATACGAGGTGATGATATGAGTGAAAACAAACTGACCTCCGACCTGCTGCGCGGACATACCGATACGATGATTTTACGGCTCTTATCGGAAGCTGACCGCTACGGCTACGAGATTGTCAAACTGATTGCTGAGCGCTCGAGTGGTGAATATGAATTAAAGGAAGCCACGATGTACTCCAGCGTCCGGCGGCTTGAGGTGGACGGTGATATCGAATGGTATTGGGGCGATGAATCTCAAGGCGGAAGGCGGAAATACTTCAGGATTACTGAAAAAGGGAAGGCGACGTACGATCGCAACAAAAGCAACTGGGAGTACGCGAAGCGCGTGCTCGATAACCTCTTGTAAAGGAAAGGTGTTGTTATGAATGAGCAAGTGACCAACTATGTCAACGGCGTTTTTGCTCCATACGAGGAGGTCAAAAGCGTGAGCGAATTAAAGGCGGATCTGCTCTCCGATTTGCAGGAGCGCTTCCGTGAACTCAAAGCCGAGGGCAAGGATGATGAAACCGCCTTGACCATGACCATTGAGAGTATCGGCGACATTGAGCAAACCGTCCAGGAGGTCGCCAACCTCTCCCGCTCGCTGGAGCGGCAGGTGCTCATCAACTTTAGTGGGAGCAATCTGCCACAGAGCGACTTTGCGGGCGTGATCGCGCAGAAAGGAAAGTTTCACGGGAGTGCGTTGCGCGGCTCTAACTTTACGGGCGCAGACTTAGCCGGGAGCTCGTTTTGGGGGAGTGATGTCCGTGAAGCCAATTTTGACCGCGCAAATCTGACAGACTGCAAATTTTCCTCAAATGACCTGGCGGATGCGAGCTTCCGCAAATCAATCCTTGTTCGCACCAACTTCAGCACATCGGGGCTGGACGGAGCAAAATTCATCGGCGTCAAGCTGACTGATGTCAAATTCAACACTACTGACCTGCGAAAAACCATCTTTGAAAGCTGTACCTTTCTCGGCGTGGACTTCCACTATTCCGACCTGAGCGGACAGCGACTGGATGGGCAGACCTTTATCGGCGTCACGTTTGACCTGCCGGCACTGAAGGATGTTTCGTTTCAGGGCGCGACCCTCAAAAATGTGTCTTTCCGCCCGGTGGGTCTCTGGTCTCTGAAGCGTGCCATACAATCCCTTCACTTTGACGGCGCGATGATGGATAAGCTCACGTATGCTGCGCTCAAAGGCATAGGGGCTGATGTATCGAAGGTGACTGTTCTCTCATAAGGAAATGATTGTGCAAACCATTGCAATTCAGGTAGCAGACCTGCAAAAATCATACAAGAAGCTGAATGTCTTACAAGGCGTGAATTTCACCGTGGAGCAGGGCAGCATTTTTGCCCTGCTCGGCTCCAACGGCGCGGGCAAGACAACGCTTATCAAAATCCTCACCACGCTGCTCAAACAGGACGGCGGAACGGCCATCGTCAACGGCTTTGATGTGGCGTCACAGCCAGACCACGTGCGGCAATCAATCAGTCTGACCGGGCAATTTGCCGCTGTGGATGAGATGTTGACCGGGCAAGAAAATCTGATCATGATCGCCAGGCTCCGACACCTCAAACATCCGCGCCAGGTGGCCGACGATTTGCTGACCCGCTTCGGTTTAACCGATGCCGCCAACCGCAGGGTGTCTACCTATTCAGGCGGGATGCGCCGCAGGCTTGACATCGCTATGAGCCTGGTGGGAACACCGCCGATCATTTTCCTTGACGAGCCGACCACCGGGCTTGACCCCGAGGCACGCATCGAGGTGTGGAAAGTGGTGAAGGAGCTTGCTGATAGGGGCAGAACCGTATTCTTGACCACGCAGAACTTGGAGGAGGCTGAACAGCTTGCTGATCAAATTGCCATTCTCCATGAGGGAAAGATTATCGCCAACGGCACACTCGTGGAGCTAAAAAAGCTGTTCCCACCTGCTCAGGTGGAGTATGTGGAAAAACAACCGACATTGGAGGAGATATTCCTCGCCATCATCGGCAAAAAGGAGGCACAGTAAATGGAAATGACTCGAAACAGGGATCGAAGAAACACTTTTTCAGCGATATGAGCGTGATGCTTGGTCGTTCCATGCGCCATATTTTCCGCAGTATGGACACCATCATCACGGTCACGATCATGCCGATTGCGTTTATGCTGCTGTTCGTCTATGTGTTCGGCGGCGCCATTCAAACCGGCACGGAGAATTATGTGAATTACCTGTTGCCCGGCATCCTGCTGATTGCGATTGCGAGCGGGATATCCTATACGGCTTACCGTCTGTTTACCGATGTGCAACGGGGCATCATTCGAGCGGTTTCACTCCATGCCGATTGCCCGTTCCACTCTCCTGTGGGGACACGTGCTGACCTCGCTGGTATCCAACGCGATTTCGGTAGTGGTCATCATTCTCGTAGCGTTGATTATGGGCTTTCGTTCGTCGGCGAGCATCCTGTCATGGCTGGCCGTCGCCGGCATCCTCGCGTTGTTTACGCTGGCTTTAACCTGGATCGCGGCGATTGCCGGACTGTCCGCAAAATCGATCGACGGTGCAGGCGCCTTTTCCTATCCGCTGATCTTCCTGCCCTTTATCAGCTCGGCGTTTGTGCCCACCAGGTCGATGCCGCCGGTCGTCCGCGCCTTTGCCGAAAACCAGCCCGTGACCTCGATCGTGAATACTATCCGTGCGTTGCTGTATGGGCAGCCAGTATCTCAGGAGATCTGGGTTGCGCTTGCCTGGTGCGTCGGCATTCTGATTGTGGCCTACATCTTTGCGATGAGGGCATATAAAAAGCGAGTGTGAAAAGAGGGCAGTATCCGAGGACAGGAGTTCACACCATCTCTGCTCTTTCTCGAAACTTTACGTACGTCCTTAAGACAGCGAGCCGACAGGATGTACGATAGTCTGTTAAGAACGGAAATGCTTCCCAAAGACCTGAGAGAAGACGAGCCAAAATTCGGCCATTTCTACCGTCACAGAAGAACAAATCTGGTCATTGACAGTGATGGACACCTTGCTTGAGCTGATCAGACACTTCCTTGCTTTCCGAGTGAACGCAAACCTTTCTTTTTTTCCTCCAATTGACAAAACATCCGTGGAAGAAGCGTGATAAGGAGCGGTTTTTCCAGGAAATCCCATATTGCAGTTCCAGGAGACAATACGCATCGTACCTCGATCGGCAGCTTTTTACCACTGTGCTCTTTGCCTGCGGATATGATAGCATAGTCCCGCCGTTCATGATATGCTACGTGTAATAGAGAAGGAGCCGCGTGATGCAGCAAGTAGGGATCCTCCAATCCGTGCAGGTGGGGACACCAAAGCACTATGTTGATAACAATGAAAACGCAGTGGGAAAGCAGGGATTCTCCTGGGAAACTTCGTTCTTTCGTACAGCCAGTGCGCAGCCACGCTGGCTGTACACGACACATTTAGAGGGGAACCAGCAGGCTGACACGGTGAATCATGGCAGGCCAGAACAAGCCGTGTTGCTTTATGCAGGAGCGCATTATCCTGCATGGCGCATGGAACCTGGTCTCTCAGATATGGGACCGGGCGGATTTGGCGAGAACTTCACTGTGGACGGCCTTACCGAGCAAACCGCGTGTATCGGCGATATCTATGCGCTCGGCAGCGCGCATATTCAAGTGACAGGCCCACGCTATCCCTGTTGGAAGATCGAACGGCGTTGGAATCTTGATGGATTGACGGCGCGTGTGGCTAAAACGGGTCGCACCGGATGGTATTGCCGCGTGCTTCGTGAAGGGTTGATCGAGCCTGGAATTCCTCTGATGCTGGTCGAGCGTCCCTATCCACGATGGACAATCGCTCTGACGAACGACTTTGGTCATTTTCGCAACCGGGATGTTGAGATGGCACGAGCGCTTGCTGCCTGTCCGCTGCTTCAAGAGTTCTGGCAGCAACTGGTTGTGCGGCGGGCGATGGGTAAACAGGAGTAGCATTGATGAGTTCGCTGACCATCATAGATCGTTTTCATCCAGACCTGCGCGCGGAACAGCAGGCTGCCATCGACGCCGGGCATATCCGCAAGCTCGATGAACTGGAGCTGTTGGACAAAGAGCAACTGCTGCCCCTGGCTACCTTTAGCCTGCGCTTGCTGCTGATCGGCGCGGCCTTCTTCGGCGTCTTGAATTATGTCGTCTACGCCGCGCGCCAGCACTCGTTCAGCCTGCATCTCACTTGGGGCAGCGTGCTACTCTGGCTGGTCATCAACGCGGTGGGCTATGTTGTGATGCTGCTGATCCACGAACTCCTGCACGGCGCGGCTTTTCTGCTGTGGGGCGGCAGGCCCTATCTTGGCGCGAAGCTGCCCTACGCGCTGTACTGCGGCGCGAAGAACCAGCTGTTCAAGCGCTACCAGTACATCGTTGTGGGGCTGGCTCCCCTGGTGGTCATCACGCTGGCAGGCATCGTCTTCACGCTGCTCTCGCCAGGGCTGGCATCCTACACACTCTTCGCCACGATCGGCAATATCTCCGGCGCGGCGGGCGATGTCTGGTCGGTGCAGCGCATCGCGCGCACACCTCCTGCATCACTGGTGGAAGATACCGAGGCTGGCTATCGCGTCTGGGAGATATCCTATGCCTGAATTGCCGGAGGTTGAATATACGGCTCGCCAGTTGCGCGAGGTCATCGTGGGGGCAACCATTGCCGACGCCTGTGTCTTCTGGTCGCGCACCGTCGGGCATCCGGCGCTGCCGGACTTCCTGGCCGAGATCAGGGAACGCACCATCCAGGGCATTCGGCGGCGCGGCAAGCTGCTGATCGTGGACCTGGACGGCGGCCTGCTGCTGACCATGCATCGCCGCATGACGGGCAACCTGCTCTTGCTTCCCCCCGGCTGGGAAATCGACAGCAGCCTGCGCGAGCGCGACAAGCGCGCCTGGGATACCGTTGGCCCGGCGTTTCATAGAGGGCAGGAAGAAGATGCCCGCACGCGTTACTGTCGCGTCTGCTTCAACCTGACCGACGGGCGGCGCCTGCTCTACACCGACCCGCGCAAGTTCGGGCGCATCGCGTTGTGGCCGCGCGAGCGCGAGGCCGAGGCGCTGCGCGGGCTGGGCATCGAGCCACTCGGCGAGGAGTTTACGGCTGAGGCGCTGGCGCGGAGCCTGCAAGGACGCAAAGGCGCGATCAAGCCACTGCTCCTCAACCAGCAGATCATCGCGGGCCTGGGCAATATCTACGCGGACGAGGCGCTGTTTTACGCTTCCATCCATCCCCTGCGCCCGGCTGCATCACTCAGCCAGCACGAAGTGCGCCTGCTGCACGAGGGCATCGTCAAGGTGCTGCAATTGGGAATCGAGCATGGCGGCACCTCGTTCAGCGAGTTCCGCGACCTGTGGGGCGAGGCCGGTGAGAACTACGATCACGTGCTTGTCTACCAGCAAGACGGCAATCCCTGCCCGCGCTGCGGCACGCCTCTTGAACGCATCGTTGTCGCCCAGCGAGGAACGCACTTCTGCCCGCATTGCCAGCGGCTTACTGAGGGGTAAAGAACGCCTGCGTGCAATTCACCGTTCCACCCGGAAAGTTAGTGAAGGTAATAGCGACGGTTGCCGGGATATTCACAGGCTGCTGGCCCTGCAATTGCAGCGTAAACACCACATAGCCGCCGCTATCGCTGACGGGATGGGCGTCGAGGGTGACATCCCCGCTCTGATAATGCACGACGGCGCTGGCGGTAGCGCCCTTGACGCCAGCGGTATTTTTCGTCAGGCGAGCATATATCTGGATGGTGGAGTTTGCCCCCGGCGCGTTATTCGAAGCCCACGCGCCGCAGCGATATGGCGGGGGAGTGGGAACTGGCGTAAGCTGCGATTGAAAGTTCGGGTTGATTGTGACGGTTATCTGCGGAATCGCCTGCTGGCTTATGGCAGGCGCGCCGCAGGCGCTCAGCAGCACCACGCAGAAGAAAAATATTCCGATAAGAAAGCGATAGTTGTACTTCATCATTCGTGAATTTTAGCTTAGTGTGCCTGGATATGTCAATAAATCACAAGGTATACCACTATTTGGTAGTACAAGTAGATTATAACAGAGAAGGGTAAAACGTTTGACGAACGTTAGGGAATTACGGCGGCTTGCTCATTTGATACAGGTATGCTACACTCTAACTGGTAAGCGCATATCCACACATTTTTGCACATAGCTCTAGTAAGGATGTAATCTGGTGGATCAATTCGAAGATGAATCCTGGGTGACGCTGCTCCAGATGCTCGACCCACAGACAAGCGGAGGAGCAAATGGGGCAAGCGGGACAAGCAGCGACATTGTGACGATTCGACCGGATCACGCGCGCGAGGAGCGCAAAGGCGTCCCAGAAATCATCTACGGGGAGGCGAAGGAACCGGCGCAAGTTGTCGCAATGGCGCGGGCGCTGCTGGCAAGTTCGGGGAGAGCCATCGTCAGCAGGGCGCGTGCGGAGGCGGTCGCAGCTGTGCAAGCGTCGTTCGAGGGGTATCACGTGCGTGTCAACGAGGCCGCTCACGCCATCGCCATCTACAGGCAGGACTACACGCCCCGCAACACGGGTGGGCAGGTCGGCGTGATAAGCGCCGGAACGTCCGATATCCCAGTCGCGCAGGAGGCAGCCATGATCGCCGAAGAAATGGGCTGCCGGGTGACGTGCGTATTTGATGTGGGAGTGGCCGGACTGCATCGCCTGCCGGGTCCCCTCCGCGAGCTGCTATCGCAGGGGGTAGACGTCATCATCGTGGCGGCTGGTATGGATGGCGCATTACCGTCGGTAGTAGCCGGGCTGGTGCCGGTTCCTGTCATTGGTCTGCCAACTTCGATTGGCTATGGAATGGGCGGCAAGGGTGTTGCCGCGTTGCTGGCGATGCTTCAAACGTGCGCGCCAGGTCTCTCGGTTGTCAATATTGATAATGGAGTGGGTGCCGGCATCACGGCGGCGATGATCGCCAACCGTGTGGCGGCGGCGCGGGCACAGGCGCGCGAGCATCAATCGCAGTAGGGAAGCAGCGGGATGTTCTGAGGTCGGAATGTCTCACCGTTTCGCATGTTGGGCAAATGTGGTAGTACGAGTTTAAGAAGGGCGGGACTTTCTATGGCAAACAACAAACGCGGACCTGAACCTGGGACACAAAAAGCGAAGCGCGGCGGGCAGGCCGTGCGCGCGAAGTACGGGGCTGAATTCTATTCCAAAATCGGCAAGAAGGGCGGCGAGACGGTGAAGGAGAAACGCGGCCCGCAGTTCTACGCTGAAATCGGCAAGAAGGGCGGCGAATCGACCAAGCGCCAGCAAGGCTCGGAATTCTATTCTCGCATCGGCAAGAAGGGTGGTGAGCGCGGGCGCGGCAGTGACGCGCCTGGCCAGGAGGAATAAGGGACGATGGAAGGTAGAAGGGCGCGATGAAGGGTTAGAGGGCGCGATGAAGGGTTAGAGGGCGCGATGAAGGGTTAGAGGGCGCGATGAATCGCGCCCCTACTGGTACTTCTTCATGAACGGGGGAACGTCGATGCTCTCCTCCTCGTAGAGGGCATCGTCCTCGCCGGTGCCACGCTGGTTACGCTGCATCTCCTGGCGGCGGCCCATGCTGCGCAGGCCGCGTAGATCGTCCAGGCTGCGCTGCGGTCGCCCCTGCGGAAGCGGAGGCCGCGACGTGTCGATCACCGGTCTGGGCTGCGCGACCCGCTCGGGCACAGGCGTGCGCGGAGACTCCTGCACCGGTGGCGTATCATGCCAGTTGTCGGGTGCGTAAGCCTGCGGCGACCGGGGTGAGGTCGGTGGGACAGCGTTTTGCTCGGCGCGATTCAACGCCTGGGAGGACGGCATCCGCGACGGCAATGGCTGCTCCAGTTGGACGGCGGGGATACGCGCCGTGCGCAATTCCTGCATGCCGGCGGCAATCAACGTCACGCGAATCACGTCATCGAGCGTCGGGTCGATGACCGCGCCGAAGGTGATGTCAGCCGTCGCGTCGATGGCGTTACCGATCAATTCGGCCACCTCGTTCACCTCGAAGAGTGTCATATCTTCGCCGCCGCTGATATTGAAGAGGACGCGCTGTGCGCCGCGAATCGCCACGTTCAGGAACCCGCCCGCGATAGCCTCTTCCGCCGCTTTTTGCGCGCGATTGCGACCCTGGCCCTGACCAATGCTCATCAGCGCCGTACCCGCATCGCGCAGCACGCTGCGCACATCGGCGAAATCGACGTTCACCAGGCCAGGCACGTTGATGACCTCCGCGATACCCTGTACACCCTGGCGCAGCACATCATCGGCAATCTTAAAAGCGTCCGCCAGGCTGCGGTCTCGCCCCGTGACGGCCAGCAGGCGGTCATTCGGCACGGTAATCAGTGCGTCAACCTCAGCCGCAAGCGCGCCTAGCCCCTCCTCCGCGATACGCCGCCGGCGATAGCCCTCGAAGGTGAACGGCAGGGTGACAATCCCGATAGTCAGCGCGCCCAATTTCTTTGCCAGCGACGCGACGACGGGCGCGCCACCCGTACCTGTGCCACCGCCCATGCCAGCCGCGATGAAAACCAGGTCGGCTCCGCCGAAGGCAGCCTGAATCTCCTCCGCACTCTCCGCAGCGGCCCGCGCACCAACGCCCGCGTTCCCTCCTGAGCCAAGCCCTTTAGTATAACGTTGCCCCAGGCAGATGCGGTTGTAAGCCTGTGAAATGTTCAAGACCTGCGCGTCGGTGTTCATAGAAACGAAGCGCACGCCGCGCACCCGCGTATGAATCATGCGGTTCACCGCGTTCATCCCGCCGCCGCCAATACCGGCCACAACGATATCCACCTGGTTTGGCGCTTGCTCATAATAGTCTGAGGGGTACGATGACGCGAGCGAATCGTCTTCCGTATCGCGTTGATCCCAATCAGCCTGCTTCAACTCATTTCCCCCTACCTGTTCCTCATCCTCTACTTCGTGTCGAAACACAGCCCACTGGTCATCCTGGCGGGGATGGCTCTGCGGCGCATTGCGCGCAGTCCCTTGTCCAGGTTGCGGGGGATTGTGGCGTTTGTTCGCCTCATCATGAGACTTCGACTGCATATGACCCCCTCTTCTTGCTCTCATCATGTAGCGCCATGCCATTATCACGAGCGCACAAGACATTCGCTGAATGCGCTTCTTCTCCGCATTGTAACAACCATGTCAAGATTATAATGATCCCGGTCGCATTCATAGACTGGCTCACGGTTCATGGCTCATCATACATTATAACGTGTATGCAGAAAGAATTGTGAATGGTCGCTCAATACTATATAAATGCCCTGGCGACCTTCAGCGGCGTCAGGGCAACAAACATGTAATACGTGTAAGAGTTGGCTCGTAATGATGCTTCTCGCTACGAGGTCAGCTTCTGCTTGGCTGCCTTCTTTTCCTTCAGCATCTCCTTCTTCTGTTTGTTGGACTTGGGCGCGCTTTTCTGCACCTTTTTCTGCTCTTTGTTTGCCACGACGATAACCTCCTTTACTTCCAGTCATACAATGACCTTATCAGGGTGTTGCTACCTCTATTGTATCAAATCTGAAGCACATCTGGTAGTTCTATTATCGTTTGGAGCGGCGGAGTATGAACACCAGAGCCACAAGCGCGGCGAAGCTTACGAGGAGCAGAAGCGCGGCAGCGACGATACGCAGCGGCTCGATGCCTGCCGTTGCGACCGGCGCTGGCGTCGATGGTGACGTGATTGTAGTGGGCTGAGGCGCCGGTTGAACGGGCGGATAGAGGCCGGTTATCACAAAATGAGGAGTTCCCCCCACTTTCACAGTATACACAGGGTCCCGGTCAATCAAATCGAACACCTCGACGCTTCCTCCTTCGAGGGCGAAAAATCCGAAGAGTCCATCGTTTGTGATGGCTACCGATGTGGGAGGGGTATCTGTATGATAGACGCTCTCAGGCTCCGCGGGAAGTGTTGCCCCGTTGGGAGGGGCAAGCACATCGATGACATTGTGCCGTGTATCCGGCACATAGACATCAAGTGTGAGGGCGTTGTAATCCATGCCGCCATATACACCTCCTGAGAGAACCTGGCGGACGTTCCATGTCTTCAGATCTATCACATCAACGCTTCCCTGCCGGGTCGTGACATACGCTGTTGACCCCACAGGCGGAATACAGAGGTACTGCGGCCCACCCGCAACAGGAATGGTCTTGAAAAGGTGCCCATGTATATCGAAGATAGAAATCGACGTCGGGCCACTTGCCCAGAGCTGGCCGCCTTGCGAGCCGGATGTTCCACCAGTCGTTACCCAGAGTCCGTAGATCGAGCCGCCTGTGTTGTACGTCTGCTGCACCCGGCAGGTGGTCGTATCAATGGCGGACACACTCGTCGCGCCGTCTCCCCCTGCATACAACACGCTGCCGTCCGGGCTGAGCGCCAGCACCGATGGACGGCCAGCGAGACTGACGCCGCACACGACCTGGCCCGTTCCTGCCGCGATGACGGAGACCCGACCCAGACCGGGTTGTGTGGCGTAGAGCAAGCGGCCATCGGGGCTGAGAAGGATCATGTGAGGATCGCCGGCAAGCGCGATCGTCCTGGTTACTTTCCCCAGGCCGACATCGAGGACGCTGACGCCGGTAGTTCCTGAAATGTATGCCAGATTGGGCGCGCCGCCGTCGGCATGGGCAGCCAATGGAACACTTTGGCAGAACGCCAGGGCGAAGAGCATGAGCATTATCGCCACTATACCACCCCGGTAACATCCTCGGGACAAGGTTCTCAAAGCTCTCGCATCCTTTCGCGCCGGATTTTACCGTAATATATACCAGCACACAAGGGTTGTCTACTGAAAAATACAACTCGCCGCTCCGTCGTTGGCGATAGAAATGAATGGATTTCATGATATCGGCGCTGTTTATAAAAGCAGGGTATAATATGAGGCATCATGATTATCTCCGCCAGCTACAAAACCGACATACCCACCTTCTACGGCGAATGGTTCATGAACCGGCTGCAAGCTGGGTATTGCAAGATGGTCAACCCCTATGGTCGGCAAATTTACCGGGTAGATTTAACTCCAGAGCAAGTTGATGGCTTCGTCTTCTGGACGAAAAATATCGGCCCATTCCTCAACTATCTTTCTGAGATTCAGGAGAGAGGCTACCCGTTCATCGTGCAGCATACTATCAATGGCTATCCTTCTCAGTTAGAGTCGAGGGTCATCAACTACACGCACACCATTGAGCATATGAAGACGCTCGCCGGAACGTATGGCTCGAATGTTGTCGTGTGGCGATATGACCCTATTATAATTTCATCGCTGACACCTGTTGATTGGCACTTGAGTAATTTTGAGACACTTGCTACGTCGTTGGAAGGTACAACCGACGAAGTAGTTGTTTCGTTCGCGCAGATTTACAAAAAGACTCGACGTAACATGGACAGAGCTGCAAAGGAAGCTAATTTCGACTGGAGCTTGCACGAATCCATGCCAGATGATGATGTGCGCAGCCTCGTTATTGAACTGGCTCAATTGGCCAAATCTCGGCAAATGCATTTACGAATTTGCTCGCAGAAAGTGTACCTGATACCCGGCATCGTAGAAGAGGCACGCTGCGTTGATGCTGATCGCCTTGAGCGAGTTTCCGGAAGAGCTATTCCAGGGAAAGCGAAACAAAAAGGCAATCGTAAAGAATGCGGGTGCTTCGCTTCTAAAGATATTGGAGAATATGATACCTGCCCTCATGGATGTGTTTACTGCTATGCAGTTCAAAATCGTGAGCTGGCTTTAGATCGTTTCAAAGAGCACGACCCAACCGGTGAATTTTTGTTTCCACCAAAAGATGCTCTCCCAGAAATCACCGCTGAAGAAGTAACTTCCGACATGATCCCGATAACCGGCGTAGGAAGAAATAAAAGGTCGCGTAAGCCAGATGAAATAAATTCAGTCGCACAGCAGTCGTTGTTTGATTTGTAGGATACCTGGAATGGTTTCGTCGTCTTTGTACGGGCGGGGGTTGGGTAGATGAGGTGTAGGGACCCTTGCGGTCGCCCTTCATCCTATGGCTTCCCAGGCAACATGTATCGAAGAGTATTGGCTGGTGTATGCAGAACGCTGCGATGTTATAGTAGATTAACGGGTATTTCTCGGAAGTAACTGATGAGTGAAATCAAGCAAGGAAACTACCAATGACTCAGACAATCTATCAGGTAGACGCATTTACCAGCGCGCCGTTCGCGGGCAACCCCGCCGGGGTATGCATCCTGCCGGAGGCGCGCGATGATGGGTGGATGCAAAACGTGGCGAAGGAGATGAACCTTTCAGAGACGGCCTTCCTGCTCAAGCAGGATGATGGTTATGGCTTGCGCTGGTTCACGCCCGCCGTCGAGGTGGACCTGTGCGGCCACGCCACGCTCGCCAGCGCGCACACACTGTGGGAAACCGGCCAACTTGCGCCCGGCCAGCAGGCGCGTTTCCATACGCGCAGCGGCCTGCTCACCGCCGAGCAGCAGGGCGATTGGATTGTGATGGACTTCCCAGCCAAACCGGAGGAGCCAGTTCAGGCACCCGCCGGGCTGGTCGAAGCGTTGGGTGTTACACCAATATACGTAGGCATGAGCCAGTTCGACCTGCTGGTAGAGGTCGAGTCGGAGGAGATTGTGCGGACCATCAAGCCCAACATCACGCTGTTAGAGCAGATTCCCGTGCGCGGCGTGATCGTCACCAGCCGCGCCGCTACGGGTGGTTTCGACTTCGTCTCGCGCTTCTTTGCCCCACGCGCTGGCGTCAACGAGGACCCCGTGACAGGCTCGGCACACTGCTGCCTCAGCCCTTTCTGGAGCCAGCGTTTGGGCCGCAACTCGCTGGTAGGCTATCAAGCCTCGGCGCGCGGCGGAGTTGTGCGCGTGCGCCTGGATGGGCAGCGCGTGCATATCGGCGGGCAGGCCGTGACGGTTCTTCAGGGCCAGTTGTACTGGTGATATAATCTTGACTGGCAAGGTTACATAAGCTTTGCTTCCGCGGAAAACAGCGAGTAACACGTTCCATAAACAGAATGGAGGACAATGATGTCGGAGCAACAATCACCGCGTGGCGTTCATCTGAACGGCAGCATCCCTCTGACAAATGCTGATGAAGTGTTCCGTGTGACCAGTTCAATTCTAGGCCAGCGTCTTCATCGCATCCCGGACGGTGAGACGGGCGTTCGCACAAACTGGATTGGCTGGCAAAGGGAACTGTTCGCGCGTAATCCCTCCCTGGAGATGGTGCCGCCTGATCCCAATGGCTATGCTGCATTACCACATTTCAAAATACGCCCGGGAGCCGGTGTTTCCGATGTAGCCTTTGATAACCTCGGCTATGCAGACGCCGCGCTCGTATCCTACGCGGTTTTTTCTCAACTGAAACAGGCGGGGGCTATCCCGGCCCCGTGCCGCTTCCAGGTCAGTCTGCCTACGCCACTTGCCCCTGTCATGGCATTTATGGCGGAAGAAGAGCAGGCGAGCGTGCAGCCGATCTACGATAGAGCCATGTTTGCCGAACTGGACAGAATCGTGTCAGCCATTCCACATAATGAACTGGCTATTCAGTGGGATGTGGCTATCGAGTTCGGACTGCTGGAAGGCGTTGCATTCACGAACTACGCGCATGTTAAAACCGGGATTATTGAACAGCTTGTGCGGCTAGGAAATCAAGTGCCGGAGGACGTTGAACTGGGCTATCACCTCTGCTATGGCGATGCCGGTCACAAGCACTTCGTTGAGCCGCAGGATACAACAAAGCTGGTGGAGGTCGCCAATGGCATCGCCGCTGGCCTCAAGCGCTCCCTCAGCTGGATTTCCATGCCGGTTCCCCGCAATCGGAGCGATGATGCCTATTTCGCGCCGCTCAAGAACTTGCAACTTCATCCTGAAACGGAACTTTACCTGGGATTGGTACACTATACCGATGGTGTCGAAGGCACGAGGCGGCGTATCGAGGCAGCACAGCGCGCGGTCGCTGATTTCGGCGTTGCCACCGAATGCGGGTTTGGTCGCCGACCTTCCGAGACGATTCCAGAACTGCTGCGTATTCACTATGAAGTGGCTGATGTTTGGTAGCATTATCATTGAAGCAGAGCTACGGGCGTTTCGGATTGACCACCTTTACCCGCTTCTTTTCCCATCGGCGTGTGTCGCCGGGTACGCGCCTCACATGCTGATCGACTGCGCCATACGCGCCATAGCCTCTCAGCTATCCCATTCGTCGCATCTCACCGCCAGGGCTTACTCATTTGCTGTTCAAGAAGATGCGTAGTGAGTTGTTGTTCGTGCTTGTCGGAAGAGAGAAACGGAGGGTAAAGCATATGCCACAGGTGCAAGAAATGCCTGAGAGTGCAGGGAGTGCAAGGAGTGCGGGGAAGATAGAAGCAACCGATGCGCCTACCGCCGTTCAGGTGAAACCAGTTCCCTTGTGGCGCAATCGTGATTACATGCTGCTGTGGAGCGGGCAGATCGTCTCAAGCGTCGGGACGCGCGTGTCGCAACTGGCCTTTCCGCTGCTCGTGCTGGCGCTGACGCATTCGCCCGCCCAGGCCGGGCTGATCGGGGCCATGCGCGGCATCCCCTACGCGCTTTTCATCCTGCCCGCCGGGGCGCTGGTCGATCGCTGGAATCGCAAGCTGGTCATGATCCTGTGCGACACGGGCCGCGCGCTGGCGCTCGGAAGCATCCCGCTCGCGCTGCTGCTGGGTCACCTGTCGTTGCTGCAACTCTACATCGTCTCGCTTATCGAAGGCACGCTGTTCACGTTTTTCAATCTCGCGGAGACGGCCTGTCTGCCGCATGTCGTAGCGAAGGAGCAACTGCCGGGCGCGGCGGCGCAAAACTCGGTCATCGACTCGGTCTCCGGCATGGTCGGTCCCTCGATAGGGGGCATCGTCTACAGTATTGGGAGAGCCGTTCCATTTCTGACGGATGCCATCACCTACTGCGCCTCCGTTCTCTCGCTGTTCTTCATTCGGAAAGACTTCCAGGAAGTACGGGACGTGAAGCCCCTACGGTTGTGGTCAGAGATCGGTGAAGGATTGTCGTGGTTGTGGCAAGCGCCGGTCGTCCGCTTCGTTGCGCTGCTGACAGGCGGCCTGATCCTGCCTGTCGCGGGCTACAGCCTGATCCTGATCGTCATAGCGCAGGGCCAGCACGCCTCGTCCTTCACCATTGGGCTGATTCTCGCGTCGGGTGGGATCGGCAGCATCCTGGGTGCGATGCTGGTCGGCCCGCTGCAGAGGCGCTTCCGCTTCGGTCACTTGATGATCGTCTCGACCTGGCTGTGGGCTTTGACGTGGCTGCTTTTCGCCGTCGCGCCCAATCCGTTCATGCTGGGCATCGCCGTCTCGCTGAGCTTCATCGTGGTGCCCATCTACATGTCGGTGCAGTTCGGCTATCGCCTGTCAATCATCCCCGACCACCTGCAAGGCCGCGTCAACAGCGTCTTCCGGCTGGTGGCCTTCGGCAGCGAGCCGCTCGGCATGGCGCTGACCGGCATCCTGCTACAAGTCATCGGCCCCATTTCAACGGTGCTGATCTTGTTCGTTCCCCTGGGGATATTAGCGGTGGTGGCGACGTTCAGCAAGCATTTCCGAGGGTGAACATGTTATCATACTACTATGCGAATGTAGCCAGTTAGCCTTTCCAGGAGAAGACGCGATGAGCGGGACTGCACAGAAAACGATCCTCTGCCTGAGCAGTTATGAGAAGGGGCAGGAGTTCCTGCGCGAGGCCAAACGACAGGGTTGGAATGTTCTTTTCCTGACGGTGGCGGCGCTGCAAAACGCCGACTGGCCGCGCGAGAGCATCGACGAGATCTTCTTCATGCCCGACCTGTCGAAGGTGGACGACGTTATCAACGGCGTCAGTTTTCTCGCTCGCACGCGGGTCATCGATCGCATCGTGGCTATGGACGACTACGACGTGTGGACGGCCGCCGCCTTGCGCGAGCACCTGCGCATCGCGGGCATGGGCGAGACGACCGTGCGCTACTTCCGCGACAAGCTGGCCATGCGGCTCAAGGCGCAGGAATACGACATCCCCATCCCCGACTTCGTGCATGTGCTGAATTACGACCGCATCCGCGCCTTCATGGAGCGCGTGCCTCCGCCCTGGGTGCTCAAGCCGCGCGCCGAGGCTTCGACCATCGGCATTACGAAGATCGCTTCGCCGGACGAATTCTGGCCGCGCCTGGATGTACTCGGCGACCGCCAGTCGCACTACGTGCTGGAACGCTACCTGCCCGGCGAGGTCTTTCATGTCGATTCGCTGGTCAATGACCGCCAGGTGGTATTTGCCGAGGCGCATCAATATGGGCGTCCCCCGCTGGATGTCTTCCACGGCGGAGGCATCCCCACAACACGCACGCTCCCGCGCAAATCTTCCGAGGTGCAGACGCTGCGCGAACTCAACAGGAAGGTCATCCAGTCCTTCGGCCTGTTGCAGGGCGCGACGCACCTGGAATTCATTCGCGCCAGCGAGGACGGTCGTTTCTACTTTTTAGAGGCAGCCGCGCGCGTCGGCGGCGCGAACATCGCCGACCTCGTCGAGCACGCCACGGGCATCAACCTCTGGCGCGAGTGGGCCAGAATCGAGACTTCCTCCGAAGATCAGCCCTACAAGCTGCCCTACGCCAAACAGCAGTACGGCGGCGTCATTATCACCCTGGCGCGGCAGGAATACCCCGATACGTCGGCTTACACCGACCCGGAGATCGCCTACCGCGTCAGCAAGCGCCACCATGCCGGCTTCGTGCTCGTTTCGAACGACCCCGAACGGGTCAAATACCTGCTGGAAGACTACAACCGCCGCTTCACCAACGACTTCCACGCCACGCTGCCGCCCTTCGAGGAGAGGCCGCCCAGCAGCAGCGAGTAAAGCGCTGCCGTTGACAATCATGCTATAATTTTTGGTGAAGCACCCGTAGCTCAATGGATAGAGCGGCTGTTTCACACGTAAGCTGGTGTAGCTCAATGGATAGAGCAGTGGTCTTCGGAACCAGAGGTTGCAGGTTCGAATCCTGTCACCAGCGTTATAACTCATACTCTGTTGCCCACCGCACATGCTTCGCCTGATTGTTCTTAGTTGGAACTAACCGCAGCGCGTTCATTGTATCCCCGACATCGGCAATTGGAATAAGGTATGTTTTTTGAAGATCGGGGCTATATACCGCAAAGTAATCAACATCACCCCGGTAGTGCTTTCTCACAAGCTCCTTACGCTCGTAGGCGTGCTTGTAGTGGGCTGACGCCCCCGCAAATTGAAGTGTAGAGCGGTCTTTTGACAGCCACGCTGTCTTACACTGTACACGCCAAAATCCCCCGTTGGCATCTTCAATAACAAGATCATAGCGCTGCATTTGCCCATACGGCATCAGAACATTATACCCCGCGCATGCCAGCGCTCCCGCAATTAGCAACTCGCTCCGTTCACCTTTTGATCGTGAGTCGTTTCTTGGTATCGGTCTACCTAGTAAACCCATAATACACTCCTTGCATACTTGATATCTAAATGCACGCCCCACAAAAATTCTTTCTGTATGAGGGTAGGTACACTCGTCACCTACCCTCATCGCCAGCTTACGCCTCTTGGAAGGCTGCTGCCTGGCAAGAATCAGCGCTGCCCTTGTTTGCTATTCCCTGCTGGTATTCCTCACGCCATCGGCGATACTCAGCTTCCCATTGCTGGCGCTCTTCGGACGTTGGAGGAAACACTTGCACGCTGAGATTCCCAAGTACACAGCCGATGCTATAATACCAGGAATTTTCTTCGTCGGGATAGCCTTTCAGATCAAGTGCGATTTGGCGGAGTTCTTCCAGCAGTTCACTATCTGTGTAGATGAGTTGAGGGGAGATCGTGTCCATGAAGCAATCACGGCGTCCGACGTAGTAACCCCTTGCCGCATCAGGATGTGAGCAGGTGAACAGGGCAGACACATTGGAGTCGAGTTTGCCGGTCTGTGGTAACAGGAGACACCCATGAAGCTCCCCGAAGTAAAAGCCGAATTGATCGACATCTTGAATGTGGACCTTCATGACCGGGCAGGCATCACAGATGTTGTTAGGACCATGAACAGCGTGCTGGAAAGTTGGGGCGATACCTACTTCCGCGATTTGTGGGAACGCACCGACCGGGAACAGCGCGCCTACCTGCGAGCACTGGGAACACTCGGTCATGCAACCTTTCCCAGGTATGCGAGCAGTGCAGCCTGGTTGAGCAGCAAGCCCGGCAAGCGTTACAGGCACTGTGCAAACGCGACCTGGCAAGAGACGCACAGGGAGTCTATCACATCGCTGTGCCCATCTTCCACACCTGGGTAGAGCGCAATAGCCATGCCACCCTGTAACATTGAGCGGTAGAACACGTTTTCACAGTATCTATGAGCATAGACATCCAGAATAAAACCCCTGGTTTACGACGGTCTTACATCCAAATGTAGCGGATAGGGGCGTTCTTGTTGTATTTTTAGAACGGAACGGAATAATTTGTAGGAGATGCTATGAACGTAGGTCGTTTGATAGCCAGGATGCGTGCGATCGCATCGCCCCGCTCTCTGTTCGTGGGCAGTCTCTTTGCAATGGCGCTGACTGCGCTCTATCAAAGCTTTCGAACACGCCGCGCCGCGAAAGAAACGCATCCACCGGACAATTCTCCTTTACCTGAGCCAGCGCCACATGTCTCGATCATCCTTCCGGTACGAGATGAAGAGGCCAATATTGATGCCTGCATCTCCACGCTGCTGGCGCAGGATTATCCCGAATTCGATATCACCATCATCGACGATGGTTCGACCGACGCGACTCCCCGCTTGCTCGCGGAGTGGTCGGCGCGCGACCGGCGTGTCCGGTCACTGCGCATCGACCAGCTTCCGCCGGGCTGGGCGGGAAAGCCACACGCGCTGCATACAGGCGTCACACACACAAACGGCGAATGGCTGCTGTTTACCGATGCCGACACGCGCCATGCTCCGCACACGCTGCGCCTGATGGTGGGGCACGCGACGAGCCAGCAGAACGACCTGCTCTCCATGTGTACGAACCTGATGACGATGAGCGGTACAGCCATGCCGCTGCTCATGCCGCTCAGCGAAATCATCCTTGCTCACCGCGTCACGCCCGGCGAGGTCAAGAACCCGGCTTTCCCTCGTGCATTCGCCTTCGGCCAGTATATTCTCGTGCGGCGAGAAGCCTATATTGCAAGCGGTGGGTACGCGACGGCGTATATGCGCACCACCTTTATCGATGATCTCGCCCTGGCAGAACAGTTCAAGTCCTATGAAAAGCGCGTTGAGCTGGTTGATGGGCGCGGCCTGGTCATGAACCGCCAGTGGACTACCTGGAAAAGCGCCCGCCAGGGATGGGGCAAAAGCTGCTATAGCGAGATCATCCGCCTGCGTATTCCGCTCGCGGGTGCGCCCGCGGCTCTGGCACTCGTCGTGTACGGGCTTGGGCCGCTCTTCACCATCTTCAGCGCGCTTTTTACAGGAAAAGTGCGCCGTGTTCCAACACTGCTGGCTGCCATCACTCTGCTCGCCCAAATCGACGCGAAACGCTGTGTAGATCGCCAGCACCACCTGCCCATCCGCTGGTCGCTGGCTGCGCCGCTGAGCTGGGGCATTTTCGGTATGATGGTGCTCGACGTGGCATGGCAAATACTGACGGGCCGCGGCGCGCAATGGAAAGGACGCGAGATTCACATCTCATCTCACGAAATGGAACGCGCGAGACCAGGAGCGGAGAGCCGTACATTTGCAGAGGCGCTATGAAAGTTGTCAAATTCCTTTTCGCCTGCCATCTTGTGACTCTGGCCTGCGGGCTTTGTGGTCTGCTGGTCATTGTGCCTTTTCCCGGACTATGGCATGCCAATTCCATTGAAGGGCCGCTCTTTGAGTTTCTTCTGCGCAGCGCCGCATCGCTCTCTATCCTGTTCGGTGCTGCCACCATGTTTCTTTTTGGACTGCTGTGCATCGGTAAGCGCAAAACGCTCATCTTTTTTGCATCATCCACGCTGATTACGCTCAGCATGGAATTGTTCGGCACCAGTCTGGGGTTTCCCTTTGGCGTCTCAACTTCTACAACGCTCCCCGGCATCAAGGTAGCCGGGCTTGTTCCCTACTCTATTCTTCTCTCGTGGTTCTACATGGGCTTCGCTTCGTACCTGCTCGCGTACCAGCTGGTCGCCAGGCTGCGACTTCGCAGGCAAACGCTCTGGTCGCTCCTGCTAGGGACGTATTTTTTGATGGCATGGCACCTGGCTCTCAACTCTGCTCTGGCAAGCGAGCAGAGCGCTACGCGCTCCTTACTCTGGCAGGAATATAGCTCGTACTTTGGCATGCCCATGCAAAACCTGGTTGGCTGGACGCTGGATGGCCTGATCTTCTTGAGCCTGAGCAGGCTGCTCTGGCGGGCGCGTATAGATACGCGAGCAATGCGGTATCTTGCGACCTGGCTTCCATTCGGTGTCTACACGGCAAATACAGGTGTTGCTCTGATCCTTAATCTTGGCATAGGATTCTGGTTTCCTCCCTTGCTTTCAGTGTTATTCGTCCTATTCCCCGAATCGCTAGTTCTCATCCCAGGGGAAGAAACACCCCGCTTGCAGGTCAATCGCGCTCGCGTTATGTTCAGCCAATCGCTCTGGCTGGTGATGCGCGTGGCCGGTCGCGTCGTCATCAGGCGGAATGTAGCTATACATGCCGAAGGGGTGAATCATCTTCCTGGATCAGGTCCGGTGCTCATCGCAGCCCGCCATTTCCACTGGCTTTACGATGGATACGCCCTGGTCCGTATTATTCCCCGGCGCATGCATACCATCGTCGCCTTAGACTGGGTTCGCTCTCGATGGCTGCGCTACCTGATCGAGCTGGCCTGCTCGCTGGTCGATTGGCCTATCGTCCTGCGCAGCGAGCAGTTTCACGAACACGGCGAAGAGGAGCAATGGGCATACACACCGGTCGAGGCGCGCCGGTATCTCCGCCAGGTGATGCTTGGCAGCGTGCGACTGCTTCGAACCGGGGAGTTGCTCCTCATCTTCCCAGAAGGCTATCCCAACATTGACCCGCACCCCACCCCAAAAACCGACCTCGACACGATTCTCCCGTTTCGGCCTGGTTTTGCCAAACTGGTTGAGCTGGCTGAGAAAGACGGTAGAACACGAGTAGCGATTGTTCCGGTCGGGTTCGACTATATCCAGAAGCCGGGCAATCGCTGGCACATCACCGCGCGCTTCGGCCATGCGTTGTACAGGGACGATTTTGATAGCGCCGAACAATTACTCCATGCCGTCGAGGAAGGTGTGTTTGCACTTTCTCACCATGATCCACCTGCCTTACCCGGGTAGGGCGCAGCAGGCCATACAGTCCTATGGCATTGGGCGAGAGCGTTGAGAGAGTTACCCCGTCGATGAGCATGTCCAGGTCACGGGAGCAGTATTGCCGCCGGTGCCTGCGAAGTAGAAGGTGCCGTTCGTGCAGTCGCTGGACGGGACAGTGATCGTTACCGGCGTTGACTGACCTACCGACAGCGTGCCGCTTGGCGGATTGAAGCCCACACCCGGCAAATTGCTTGACGCGGATGAGGTCCACGCCAACTGCCCCTGAGAACCAGAAACCAGTGAGAGAGTGTCTGTACAGGTCCATCCACCCGACGTATTTGCCGGGCAGTTCGATGTATTGACCGTCACCGTTAACGTCGGGGCTGCACAACTCCAGTTCAACACGATACTGGTGCCCGGATTGGTTACGGTGATCGTCGCGCTTGCGGGGCAGACCCCATCGGGTATGGCAACAGTTGCGGTCGCCGGTTGGCCTGGGGGCAACGACCCGTTCGGCGGCGTGATGGTGATGCCGCTTATCCCACTGCCTGCCGCGCTCCACGTCCAGTTAGTCTGGTTGCTCGCGCTGGCAGCGAGATTCAATGGACAGCTCCAGCCAGTGCCGGCGGCATAGGAGCAAGTGCCGAGGCTGGCTGTGCCGGTAGGCGTTGTCGGCGTGGGTGATGGCGTCGGTATCACCGTCGGCGTGGGTGATGGCGTCGGTACCAGCGTTGGTGTCGGCGACGGTGTTGGTATCAATGTTGGAGACGGCGAGGGCAGCAGCGTTGGCGACGGCGTCAGCGAGAGAGTTGGCGTAGGTGAAAGTGACGGCGTCGGGGTGATACCTGTCACAACCAGCGTGACGGCCACTTGCGCAGTGCCGCCATTCGAGGTGATCGCAATCGTAGCGCTGTAGCTTCCGGCAGCCAGGCCATGCGTGTCCGCCGTTACCTGAATCGTCTGTGGAATAGCTCCCTGCTTTACCGTGCCGCTGGTTGTGTTGAGCGTCAACCAGCTTGCATTCCCAACGCTGGCACTCCAACTCAGATCGGCAGTGCCGAGGTTGCCGACTGAGACAGGCTCTGTCAGTGTCTGGCCCGTCAAAAGCTGGCCGAAATTGAGCGCTGCCGGGGCAACATCCAGCTTTGCTTGCTTTTTGGCAGAAGGCGTAAGTACCTGCAAGCTGACCGCCACCGTGCTATTACCACCGTTAGAGTTCACCTGGATGGTGGCCGTATAGGTACCTACCTTGAGCTGGCTCGCGTCGGCGGTCACGTCGATGAATTCGTTTGAGGTATTGATGCCGATCTCCCCGGCGATGCCTTGCAATTTCAGCCACGGCGACCCATCGGTAGTGGCAGTCCAGTTCAAGGTTGTCTCTCCAGCGTTACTGATCCCGATTGACTGAACAGCCCTGGTGCCTGCCTGGACTTTAAAGGCAAGTGATGTTGGGCTGATTACCAGTTTTGCGGGTACAGGCGCGGGTGTAGAGAGCAGTGTAAACTGCAAGTCCGCGCTGCGCGAGCCGAGATTCTCCCTGGCGTGGATGGTATGCTGCCCCGCAGACCAGTTTGATTGTGCCTGGACAAGCGCTTCAAACGTGCCGGTCACGCCGACGGGAATGGAGGAATTCGAGGCAGTACGGCGTGCAGCATAGTTGGATGCAAACAGGGCATCGGCTCCCGAAACCCGGTCTCGCGCAACGCTGCTCGCCGCGCCCCCATCAACGCTAGCGACCGGAATACCTTGATCGAGCGTCAGCGCGACGTTGCCCCCTGGCAAGAATCCCGCGCCATGAATAGAGAGCATACCACCGGCAAAGACGGAACTACTGCCGCTCAAGGAAAGAGCAGGGGCGCTGGCGAGCACGAAGATCGCGCCCCCAGTTGCAATCACGACCACGGCGGTCACGACCACGATGAGCCATTTTGCAGCAGTACCCGCGACCACTTTAGAAGCTGAAGCAGCCCCGGTTGAATGCGCGCGGGAAGAGCGAAGCGATTGAGCAAGCGGCCCGGCGTGAGGAGAGCCTGGCGGTACCACAGGATGAACAGGAGCAGCATGACCGGCAAAAGAGCTGGCCGGAGTTGACGGGGTACCCTGGATATGGGGAACATCGCCTACCTGGGGCGTTCCATGCACCACCGGTGCCTGACCCTGGCCGGGTGGGATTTGACCCAACTCTATTGCCGGCAAAGGCCAGATCAATTCGGGTAACGGAGAGCTATTCTGCTCAGTTTGCCATTCATCAGAAGGAGGGAGGGCTTGAGGGGCGGCGAACTGATGACCGCATTTGCCACAAAAATGAGCGCCTGGCGGTATTTCGAAGCCACAAAATGCGCAGCGTTGCATATGCATCACCTGCTCTGGAATCATCGTTCATGCTGACTACCCCACTGCTAAAGTATACGATATCAAGGAGAATTTATGGAAGATAACGTTCGCAATTTGACATCCCCCCAGGACGAGTGATACCATTTTGCTGAGCCTCGTTCATTGGCTCACCAAGTCATTGTCACCATTTTCCCCGATCACTCATGGTCGCGTGATCTGGCTAGTGCGCGGCCTCAGAGAATCCGAGAGTCCGCGAAGGCACCGGCAGCTTGAATTTCAGCCGGATGTGAGTGTAGAGTCGAATGAATCGTGAGTATCATCGTTGGTATAGTCGTTCCCTTGATCGAGATATGGAACTGCTGGTCTTCGGACACAGTGGGGCCAGGGTGATTGTGTTCCCAACCTCAATGGGGCGTTTCTTCCAGTGGGAAGACATGGGCATGATGGCCACGCTGGGCGGGCGGCTGGAGCAGGGACTCATCCAGTTGTACTGCGTCGATAGTGTCGATGGCGAAAGCTGGTACGCGAAGCAGAAGCACCCGGCGGAGCGCGCCATCCGGCATTTGCAGTACGACAGCTATCTTTTGAACGAGGTTGTTCCGTTCAGCAAACAACGTAACGGCAATCCTTTTCTTATGACGACCGGCGCGAGCTTTGGCGCGTACCACGCCCTCAATTTCGCGCTGCGTTATCCTCAACTGGTTGATCGCACTATCGGGCTGAGCGGCCTGTACGATATCCGGCGCTTCACCGAAGGCTACTCGAACGACGAGGTCTATTACAACAACCCGGTCGCATTCATCGCCAACGAGCAGGACGCTGCGCGCCTGGAGGCGCTGCATCGCGTGGACATCATCATGGCGATTGGGCGAGACGACCCCTCTTGCTACAGCAACGAGGAACTGTCGAGCGTGCTGTGGGGGAAAGACATCTGGCACGCGCTGCGCATCTGGGATGGCTGGGCGCACGACTGGCCCTGGTGGAAGCAGATGATCGATCATTACATCGATGGACACGACTAACAAGGAGCAGGAAACGATGGCGTTAAAAGTTGGCTTGATCGTAGGGAGGGAGTGGTCATTCCCTCCCGCCTTTATTGAGGAGGTGAACCGGCGAGACGAGGGCGTCGTTGCCGAGTTCGTCAAGCTGGGCGGCACGCGCATGGACGAGCCTGTCCCCTATTCAGTCATTATCGATCGTATTTCACACGAGGTACCCTACTACCGGGTCTATTTAAAGTATGCCGTGCTGCAAGGCGTGACGGTCATCAACAACCCCTTCATGTGGGCATCCGACGACAAATTCTTCGAGGCGGCGCTGGCAACCAAACTTGGCGTCGCCAGCCCGAAAACAGTCGCGCTGCCGAACAAAGAGTACGTGCAGGGCATCGTGCATGAGGAGAGCCTGCGCAACCTGGTCTACCCGCTCGACTGGAACGCTATCGTCGAATACGTGGGGATGCCCTGCGTGCTGAAGGACGCGCACGGCGGCGGCGGCAAGGATGTCTATATCTGCCATTCCCTCGACGAGCTGCTCTTCAACTACAATCGCTTCGGCCTGCGCACCGCCATCTTGCAGGAGTTCATGACATGGGATGAGTATGTGCGCTGCATCTGCCTGGGCCAGGACGAAATATTGCCCATCAAGTACGATCCAATCGAGCGCAAGTACCACGTGGAACACGAGTTTCTCACACCTGAACTTGGCAAGCGCATTGTCGAAGATTCGCGCAAGCTGATGCGCGCTCTGGGCTACGACATGAATTCGTTCGAGTGGGCTATTCGCGACGGTATCCCCTACGCCATCGATTTTATGAATCCCGCGCCCGACATGGATATCTACTCGCTCACGCCGCATTATTTCGAGTGGGTTGTCAAGCACATGGCCGACTGGGCCATTCGCCTGGCGAAAAACCCGCGCCCGCAGGCCCGCGAACTGCGCTGGGATGCCATGCTGACCGCCGGGCGCGACCGCCCTGAGCAGGAAACAATTCCGCTAGAAGAGGCGCTACCAAAGACGGTGCGCGTCCGTAAAACTGTGAGCAAGATGCCAAAAACAGAAATTTAGACGGAAGACGGAATAAGGATAAGAATAACGAGAGAAGGAGGGGCGCTATGTCACTGCGTGAAGCCATTCAACGCTACCACGACCTGCTGACGGATACGGTGGCAACCGACTCACAGGAGCAACTGGAGTCCCAGCAGCAGCAGCGCGGGCTGATGTTCGGCGATCGCCCGTTGTGTACGGTGCTGCGACCGCGCTTCATGACGCCCGAACAATATCGCTTCCTCCAGATACGTATGACGGTGCTGCTGCGCGCCTTCGACAAAGCCTATAACGCTGCCCTGGAAAACGATGCCGTGCGCAAGCAATTCGGCCTGCTGGACTGGGAAGAGGAACTGCTACAGCATCACCCCGGCTTCCGTGATGCCAGCCCGACCTCGCGCGTCGATACCTTCTTCGTAACGGAACGCGGCGGCCTGCGCCTGACGGAGTACAACGCCGAGACGCCCGCCAGCCCTGCCTATAACGATGTGCTGGCAGAGGTCTTCTACGGGCTGCCCGTCATGCGCGAGTACTTACGCCAGTACGAAGTGCGCCCCATGCCCGCGCGACACGGCGTGCTGCACGCCCTGGTGGACGCCTACCAGCAGTGGGCAGGTCACCGCGAGAGGCCGCGCATCGCCATTCTCGACTGGCGCGAGGTGCCGAGCTACAGCGAATTCGTATTATTCGCCGAATATTTCCGCTCGATGGGCTTCGAGTGCATCATCGCCGACCCGCGTGAGGTCGAATACCGTGACGGTCGCCTGGTGGCCGGTGACTTTCACATCACACTTATCTACAAGCGCGTGCTGATTAGCGAACTGATTACGCGCGGCGGCCTGGATCACCCCGTCGTGCGAGCCGTGCGCGACGGCGCGGTCTGTATGGTCAACCCGTTCCGCTGCAAAATCCTGCACAAGAAGGCCAGCCTCGCCGTGCTGAGCGACGAGCGCAACGCCGACCTGTTCAACGTGGAAGAACTGGCCGCCATCGACGCGCATATCCCCTGGACGTACCGCGTCGAGGATCGCAAGGCGCGCTATCGCGGCCAGACCATCGACCTGCTTCCCTATATTTTCGAACATCGCGACAACTTCGTCCTCAAGCCCAACGACGAATACGGCGGCAAGGGCATCGTACTGGGCTGGGAGGTCAGCGACGAGCAGTGGGGACAGGCTATTCAGGATGCGCTGCAAGAGCCATATATCGTACAGGAGCGCGTGGCCATTCCCAGCGAACCGTATCCCAGCATGGTCGATGGACGCGTGGAAATGATCGACCGCATGCTGGATACGAATCCGCTGGTCTTCTACGGTAGCTACATGGATGGCTGCCTCTCGCGCCTTTCGACGCAGGCGTTGTTGAATGTCACAGCCGGAAGCGGTTCGACTGTGGCAACGTTCGTGGTAGAAAAACGCTAGCCGGTTGGAGGAGATGATCGATGAAAGCGCCATCACTCACCCTGGGTATCGAGGAAGAGTATCAGATAGTCGATCCCCAGACGCGCGAACTGCGCTCGTATATCTCGCAGATTCTCGAAGAGGGCAAGCTGATCCTGCGCGAGCAGGTCAAGCCGGAGTTGCACCAGTCCATCGTCGAGGTTGGCTCGAACGTGTGCCAGACCCCCGCCGAACTGCGTACCGAACTGGTGCGCCTGCGCGGAACACTGATGGGGCTGGCCGAAAAGAACGGCCTGCGCATCGCTGCTGCCGGAACGCACCCCATCTCGTCGTGGTTGGAGCAGGACATCACGCCGATGGATCGCTACGCCGGGGTGAAAGAGGACATGCAGGAACTGGCGCAACGCCTGCTGATATTCGGGACGCACGTGCATGTCGGCATCGAAGACCGCGAATTCCTGATCGACGCTATGAACGTCATTCGCTACTTGCTGCCGCATATGTTGTGCCTGTCCGCCAGTTCGCCCTTCTGGATGGGACGTAACACCGGCTTGAAATCCTATCGCAGCATCATCTTCCGCAACTTTCCGCGCAGCGGCATCCCACGCACCTTCACCTCCTGGTCGGATTACCAGTACTTCGTCGATACGCTGGTCGCCACCAACACCATCCCAAACGCCTCGAAGATCTGGTGGGATGTGCGCCCGAACCATTCGTACCCGACGCTGGAGTTCCGCATTTGCGATGTCTGCACGCGCGTTGACGAGGCGGTGTGCATCGCGGCCATCTTCCAGGCCATCATCGCCAAGCTGTGGAAGCTGCGGCGCGACAACATGACCTTCCGCGTCTACCCCTTCGACCTGATCGAGGAGAACAAGTGGCGCGCCGTGCGCTACGGCCTGGACGGCAAGCTGATCGACTTCGGCAAACAGGAGGAAGTCCCCTCGCGCGACTTGATACGCGAACTCATCGAGTGGTTCATCGGCGATGTCGTTGACGAACTCGGCAGCCGCCAGGAAATCGAGTACGCCTATCGCATTTTAGATGAGGGTTCGAGCGCCGACCGCCAGCTCGCCACCTTCCAGCGCACCGGCGACCTGAAAGACGTGGTCGATCAACTCATCGCGGAAACGGCGGAGGGAGTGAAGTCGTAGCTTGATTCGATTAATGGACATGTAGTGGCACCCCTTGCGGGTGCCATCGCGAGCCATACGCGCCGTGCCGGAGACGATGGCACCCGCAAGGGGTGCCACTACTTAGATGAACGATGGCACCCGCAAGGGGTGCCACTACATGTCAGACTGAAAAACATAAGGAACTATAATGCCCGGATCTTTACGTTCGATCACAATTGAAGACCTGTATCGTTTTCACATACTCAGCAGGCCGCGCATGTCGCCCGATGGGCGGCGCGTGGCCTACGTCGATACGACGATTGACGAACGCAATCATGCTTATCGCTCGTCCATCTATGTGATCCCGGCGGAGAGCCGCGAGAGCCGCGAGAGCGGAGAGGGTGGAGAGCCGCACCGCTTCACAAGCGCCGCTTCCAACGCACACAGCCCGGCGTGGTCGCCGGATGGGCGCTGGCTGGCCTTCGTCTCCGACCGCGAAGGCGAGGCGCTGCCGAAGGACGCCCCCAGGGAGCAACGCGCCAGCAAGGGCAAGCCGCAGCTCTGGTTGATGCCGGCAGACGGCGGCGAGGCACACCAGCTAACGTGGATGCCACACGGCGTCTCTGCGCCAGCGTGGTCGCCGGACAGCCGCTCGCTGCTCTTCAACGCCACGGTCGCACCGCTGGACGAGGAGAGCGAGGATGGCAAGCCACTGCCCAAAGTGCGCGTCATCGACCGGCTGTTCTATCGACTCGACGGCGTGGGTTTCATCCACGACCGGCGGCATCATCTCTTCCTGCTCTCCGTCGATGGCAACAATGGCGGACAGCCAAAACAACCTCAACAACCTCAACAACTGACCGATGGCGACTACGACGACCGCGACGCAGCATGGTCGCCCGATGGCACGCGCATCGCCTTCGCCTCCAGCCGGGGCGAAGATCGCTGGCGACTCCCTTGCTTCGACCTTTACACGCTCGCTATCGGGAAGGGGCAGGCAGGCGAACCGGGCGAACTACGATGCCTGACCGATGGGACGCTCTCATGCAGTGCTCCATCCTGGTCGCCCGATGGACAGACCATCGCCTTTCTCGGCGCGCAAAAGCTGCGCTCGGCCAGCCACAACGAACTTTATACCATCTCGGCCAGGGTGAGTCATGGGCAGCACGAAAAGGCGCGCAGCCTGTCGCACGAGTTCGAGGGAAGCTGTGGTAGCTGGACGAACAGCGATACCTCCGACGAGCAGTTGATGCCCGCCCCGGCCTGGTCGCACGACGGCCAGACACTCTACGTCATGGCTTCGCAGCGCGGCGCGACGCGCGTCTACGCCATCCCGCGCGAGGGTTCGGGAGCCGAGCCGCACGCACCACGCACGCTCACACCGGGCGGCGTGCATGTGCAGGACGTAGCGATGGACTTCTCAAAAAGCACGCTGCTTCTGCTGATCGAGGACGCCACGCATCTGCCCGAAATCTACGCCTGCTCGCTCTCCGCGCCTGGCGAAACGGGCGACTCAGGCAATCATGGCGACTTGCGCCGCCTGACCTCGGCCAACGACGCTTTGCACCAGCAACTAAAGCTTTCCACGCCGGAATATCTCCCCTATGTCGGCTTCGAAGGTTGGCCGATGGACGGTTGGATCATGAAGCCACCCGACTTCGATGCGGCGAAGAAGTACCCGTTGATCGTCGAGATTCACGGCGGGCCGAACACGCAGTACGGCTATGGCTTCATGCACGAGATGCAGATGCTGGCGGCAAGCGGCTACGTCGTGCTGTACACCAACCCGCGCGGCAGTCTCGGCTACGGGCACGACTTCGCCCTGGCAGTGCGCGGCGCGTGGGCTGAGAAGGATTCGTTCGATATTATGGCCGGGGTCGATGCCGTCATCGAGCAGGGCTACATCGACACGCAGCGCCTCGGCGTGATCGGCGGCAGCTACGGCGGCTTCATGACCAACTGGCTCATCAGCCACTCCGACCGCTTCAAGGCAGCCGTGACCGATCGCAGCGTAACCGACCGCTCCTCATTCTTTGGCAGCAGCGACATCGGCTGGAAGTTCGCCGCCGATGACCTGGAAAGCACGCCCTACGAGGAGTTCGAGCGACACATGCGTATGTCGCCCATGACCTACGTGAAGGACATCCACACGCCGCTGCTCATCATCCACAGCGAGAGCGACCTGCGCTGCAACATCGAACAGGCCGAGCAACTCTTCACCGCGCTCAAGTACATGGGGCGCGAGGTGCTGTTCGTGCGTTTCGAGGGGCAGAGCCACGGCCTCTCGCGCGGCGGCCACCCCCACTCGCGCCTGGAACGCCTGCGCCACATCCGCGCCTGGTTCGAAGAGCACTTGTAGGAACATTTAGGTAGTAACATGTCATTCTGAGCGCAGCGAAGAATCTCACTTGCCGGGCTGAGATTCTTCGCTGCGCTCAGAATGACAGGGCGCTGCGCTCAGAATGACAGGGCCGGATTTGATCGTAAACATTCATTTGGACAAGAGGGGGCAACGTACAAGTGTATCCAACCGACCGCGATTCGCTCGAACGCGACAGCGACGTTGAGTTCTTCATCGCCAGCGGGCCGGGCGGTCAGCATCGCAACAAGGTCGAGACGGGCGTGCGCCTCGTGCATCGCCCATCAGGGATCACTGTGACCGCGACGGAGCGCCGCTCGCAGCACGCCAACCGCGAAGCCGCCTTCGAGCGCCTGCAAGCAAGGCTGGAAGACATGCAGCAGGTGGAGATACCGCGCGTTCCTACACGCCCGACGAAAGCAAGTCGCGTCCGCCGCGTCAACGAAAAACGCCTGTCGGGTATGAGGAAGAAGCTGCGGGCGAGGCCGGGGGAAGAATAGAACGAGCCGCAGGGCCACTCAGGCCAATTTTTCCCCGGCAGGTGGGGTATCAGGTCCGGAAAAAATATAAGCCAGCATTGTCAAACCCGATAAGAGCAGCAGAAAGACAAACCAACCCCAGCGTTGGAGCTGTGCAGTTCTCACCAGTGCGCCAATCCAGGCAGCGATCATGAGTATGAGACCAATAAGAAACAGGAAACCAACGAGAAGAGTGATAGCGGGAGTGCTACCATTCACCACGCCGGTTTCTGGAATTACGTGGTTCGACAGGTCAATAAGTCTCGTAAAGAGGCCGACAATGACAAGCACAAAACCGATGATGTACAGGGTACGACTACGTGATTTTCGCATACATCTCTCCCTCCATCCGATGGCACCCGATCCGATGGCACCCGCCAGGGGTGCCACTACATTTCATAATACCGCCACACACCAACGTTGGGTAATGTAGTGGCACCCCTGGCGGGTGCCATCGGCCATGTGCTGCAACTACGGCGTCTCACGAAATGTAGTGGCACCCCTCGCGGGTGCCATCGGGGAGGGGACGGCGGAATCACTCCGCGCCAGCCACAGGGGCTTCACAAAGATGGCATATCCTACCAGTAAGCCCAGGCATTCGATGCTGGCGAAAAGTTCCAATCGAGCAAGCGCTCTACCCTCGCCGAGGGACAACAACGCTCCCAGGCATAGCCCTACCAGTGCGATGCCGTACCACCGATTCTTGCGGGGATTAAACACGTTCACAATTGGACGAAGGAAGGACGAGCCAAGCAACTTCTCAAAAGGGGTCAACAGCACACTGAGTGAACCTATGCGCGCTTTAAACCAACCATACAGCGCGACGAGATCATCGATGAAATCTTCACCCGGCGTTTCGAGGGTGGGAGAGATAGCTATACCCCAGGCCCATGTCGAGGCAAAAAAGATAACCATACCTATCAGGGCCGTAATAAGCACGAACGCCGTCCCGAATCCCCCCAAATGAAAACCTTGACGCCAGTTTTGCGGATAGACAGCACAAATGATCGCGCCCACCAGCGAAATAACAATGGCGCTCGCCCATTTACCTCGCGCGGTAGCAGACGCAGGGAGCCGGTTACTTTTACGAGCGGCACTGTGTATACTCCATGCCACCAGCGTAGTGAGCAGCGCCATCCCGCCAACCAGCGCGGCCAGCGCGTAACCTGCCGGAATGCCTATCCACACCGCGGGAAAGCACAGCATGGCGACCACGTCCGCGCCCAGCGTCACGGCTATAGACAAACAGGTGAGGTAAGCTCCTCGCGCAAATAGCATTTGCTGACCATCTGCCATCTGCTTCGAAGAATAGGGGCGAAAAGCGCGCACAATCGAAAGCAAGGCCGTAAATAGAGCGAACTGCGTGGCAAACGATCCAACTGCGTCGTAGGGGTCCTCGGTAAAAGTTGCGACGTTCGCCAGATCAGGCTGCTGCTTGCAAATCTGCCAGAACACGTAAAACACCACGGCCAACGCCAATGTAAGACAGGCAATCACTTTGAATTGTCTTGACATCATTTTCACTCATTCCTACTATCATCAAAAGCGCGATTGCGCTAAATGGAGTGTACATGAGAACGAATGTGGTTGACAAGAGCCTTAAGTACGCCTGGCAAAGCCGCGAGTACGCGTGAAATTGCACACAGCCCCGCCGATATCCCCGCTGCCCCCGATGGCACCCGCGAGGGGTGCCACTACATATCATCACACATTCGCGTATTCACGCCGGCCATTGTGTAATGTAGTGGCACCCCTCGCGGGTGCCATCGGGGTCGGGCGGGGTGCCATCGGGGATAGCGAGGGCAGTTGGGCCTACGATACGATCACTTCCAACGCCCTCCGCACATACACAGGTGTGACCTGCTTGCGGTAGTTGATGGTCAGGTCGGCGTTGTCGAGCGGTTTGGCGCGTTTGGCGGCAAGCTGGGCCACCTCTTCCAGCAGTTCGGGCGTGGGTCGCTGGCCCACAAGGCGCGCTACGGCCTCCGACGCCTCCACGGGATGCGAGGCTACCGCGCCCAGTGTGAGACGCGCATCCGTCACCGTGCCGCCGGCATCCAGGCGCAGGGCAGCCGCTACACCCAGCATAGGGAAGTCGAAGGAGCCGCGCCGCCGCAGCTTCAGGTAGACGCTATGCCAATCCCCGGCTGGCGGCAGGATCACCTCCGTCAGTATTTCGTCGGCGGCCTTCGTGTAGGGAGCCATGCCGTCGTCGCGGAACAGCTCGCGCACGGGTATCTCGCGCTCGCCGCGTTCGCTCACCAGCCGCACGCGCGCATCCAGGCTGACCAGCACCGGCGCGCTATCAGCAGAGGACACCGCCCAGCAGCGCGGGCTGCCGGGCGCGACGAGGCAGATATCACCGTCCTTTTTCATGCAATAGCCGATGGAGCGCCGCCAGAACTCGGTCTGGTTGTAGTAGTTGCAGCGCGTGTCCAGCAGCAGGTTTCCGCCGATGGTACCCGCGTTGCGCAGTTGCGGCGTCGAGACGGAACCGGCAGCGGTCGCCAGGGCGGGATAGGAGCGAGTGATGTCTGGATGATTCGCCAGCGTCGCCAGCGTGACGCCCGCGCCGATGCGCATACCCTGCTCTGGCGACCCGTCGATACGCTTGAGCGATGGAATGGCACGCAGGCCGATCAGCACCGGCGGGGCAAACTGGCGGCGCTTCATATTGGGATAGAGATCGGTGCCACCCGCGACCAGCATAGCAGACGCACCCTCCTGGGCGAGCATCCGCGCGGCCTGCTGCACGTCGCAGGGAGCCAGGTAGCGAAATGGTGGAAGTCGCAGCATCAGACCACCCCTCCTTTCTATGCTATCGGATAATTTCCGGCCATGTCATTCTGAGCGAAGCGAAGAATCCGAAGCGTCATTCACTAAGATTCTTCGCTTCGCTCAGAATGATATGATTGAACTTAATTATTCAAAAACAACATCGTTCCCTACTACTTCGTCAAGCTACATGTGTCAGGTCGGAATCTCATCCGTTGGAGACCGATAGATTTCACGTAGGAGCCGATTTATCGTCAAGCTACATGTGTCAGATCGGAATCTCATCCGTTGGAGACCGATAGATTTCACGTAGGAGCCGGTTTACCGCGCTCAGCCAGCCCATTCATGGGCGCGAAAGGTGGCTCACAACGTTGATGGGTGCGTCTGGTAAGCATATCTCGCGCCCATGAATGGGCTGGCTGAGCGCGGTAAACCGGCTCCTACGCTTAGCTTGACGGCTCCTACGCTTAGTTTGACGGCTCCTACGCTTAGTTTGACGGTTCCTACGCTTAGTTTGACGGCTCCTACGCTTAGCTTGACGGCTCCTGTGCTCCAGCAAGGGAGCGCTCTTTATTTTGCGCAGAATTCCGGCTGCCACTTGATGAGGCGCGTCGGCCAGGGCGACGGCGCTTCCGTGGGTGCGACCTGCGGGCGGCTCGCGGCGCGCGATTGACCAGACTCGACCTTCAGGAGCTTCAGCACTTTATCCGCAGTGATGGGCGTCTCATCGATGCGAATGCCTGCGGCCTGGAAGACCGCGTTGGCGATAGCCGGAATGACGGGGTTGAGCGGTCCCTGACCGGCCTCTTTGCCACCATAGGGGCCTTCGGCGTCGGGAATTTCGATCAGAATGGTCTCGATCTCAGGCGTATCAAGCGTGGTCGGCAGCTTGTAATCGAGCAGCGACGGAAGCTTGTGGCGGCCCTTGCGGAACACCTGCTGCTCCATGACCGCCTCGCCGAAGCCCATATACGCGCCGCCCTCAACCTGTCCCGCCACAAGCAGGGGGTTGATGGACTGCCCCACATCGTGCGCCAGCCACAGCTTCTCCACGACCACCTCGCCAGTCTCCATATCCACGGCGACCTGCGCCGCGCACGCTGAGTAGGAGTACGCCGGGGACGGCCCGACGCCCGCGCCCTTGTAATCGCCGTGAATACCATCCGGCGGCGCGTAGCTTCCGGCAGACACCAGCGCGCCGTAACGCGCCTCGGTCAACTGCACGGCCTGAGCGAAGAGCAGCGAGACGCCCGGATCGCGCTCGTCGTAGATTACCCCGTCGGCAGCATCCAATCGCTCCAATGGAATCTTCAGATGCTCAGAGGCGACTTCCAACAATTGCAGGCGCAGCTTGCGCGCGGCGTTGATGGCAGCGTTTCCGGCCATGAAGGTGACGCGGCTGGAATACGAGCCGAGATCGACGGGCGTCAGGGTGGTATCGGCTGTCTCGACGTGGATATGTTCCGGCTGGATACCCAGTTCTTCAGCCACGATGTAGGCCAGCACCGAGGTCGAACCCTGGCCGATGTCGGTCGAGCCGCAGTAGACCGTCACGCCGCCGCCGCGATCCAGGCGCACCTGCACGGCGGAGTGCGGCAGATCGTTCCAGTAAATCGGCTTGCCCGCTCCGCAGATGTAGGAAGAAGCCGCGATGCCAATGCCACGCTTAATATGCGCCTCCTGCTTTTCCTGTTTCACCTCACCCGCGCCATTCGACGCGCCATTGAGCGAGGCAGTCCGCGACTGTTGCCAGCCGGAGCGCTCAGCCACGGCCTCCAGGCATTCACCGAGAGCGCAACTGGTGATACGCAGGCCGTTGACCGTGCGCGTGTTCGGCTCGACCAGGTTGTGCAGGCGCAGTTCCAGCGGGTCGATGCCGAGGTCGTGCGCGATCTTGTCCAGGTGAACCTCGACGGCGTAGCGCGGCTGCGTCGTGCCATGCCCGCGCTTGGGACCGCACGGCGGCTTGTTGGTGAACAGGCGCATCCCTTCGAACTTGTAGCGCGGCAGTTTGTACGTGACAGTTTGCAGCGCGCCGGTGTAGTACGTGGAGGCGATGCCGTAGGAGCCATACGCGCCGCCGTCCAGGAATGAGCGAAAGTGCATGGCGGTGAGCGTGCCGTCGCGCTTAACACCGGTCTTGATCCACATTTTGACCGGGTGGCGACCGCGATGCGTCAGGAAGACCTCTTCGCGCGTGCAGGTGATCTTGACGGGTCTCCCAATGCGGCGCGACAGCTCGCAGGCGCAGATTTCGTGCGAAAAAGGGTCGCTCTTACCACCAAAACCGCCACCCACGTTGGGCGCGATGACGCGCACGTGCGACTGCGGCAGGTCCAGCACCTTGCTGATCTCGCGATGCACGTAATGCGGCGTCTGCGTAGACGACCAGAGTGTCAGCTTGCCGCCCACAGGATCGCCCGGATTGGGTTCCCAATTGGCGACGCAGGCATGTTCCTCGATGGGCGCGTGGTTGTTGCCCTCGTAATAGAACCAGTCTTCGCGCACGTAATCGGCCCCGGCAAAGCCTTCCTCAACGTCGCCAAATTCATACGAGACGGCCTTGTGGATGTTGCCGATGCGCGCCTCGTCGTTGATCTTCACGTCGGGATGCGCCAGCGCCTCGTCGATGCTCATAAGCGCGGGCAGCACCTCGTACTCCACCTGGATCAGCCGCAGCGCCTCGTCCAGGATGTCGGGGTCGAGCGCGGCCACAGCAGCTACGGGGTCGCCGACGTAGCGCACCTTGTCGATAGCCAGCGCGTACTCGTCCTGGCTGGAAGGCAAGATACCGAACTTGCGCGGCAGGTCTTCGCCCGTCAGCACGGCCAGCACGCCCGGCAGTTCCAACGCCCGGCGCGTGTCGATCGAGACAATGCGCGCGTGGGGGTGAGGCGAGCGCAGCAACCGCCCGTACACCATGCGCGGCAACATCACATCATCGGCATACAGGGCGCGACCGGTCACTTTGCCGAAGGCATCCACCTTTGGCCTGGGCGTGCCGATTATCTTGTAGCCGCCTTTGCGGCGTTGATGTTCGCTCATTGTGTGCCTCCCGCGCGCGCCATGCGTCCGGCGGCGGATTCGACGGCCTCGTAGATTTTGGTATAGCCGGTGCAACGGCAGAGATTCCCGGCCAGCGCCTCTTTGATTTGCTCGCGCGTTGGGTGCGGGTTGTCGCGCAACAGCGCTATGCCGGAGAGCATGATGCCGGGCGTGCAATAGCCGCACTGGGCCGCGCCAAGCTCCGCGAAGGTCTCTTGCAGGGGATGCAGTACGCCGTTATGTTCCACGCCCTCGATGGTCGTGATCTCGCCATCCTGCGCCTCAAGCGCGAGGGTCAGGCACGACAGCAATGGCTGCCCATCGAT
This sequence comes from uncultured Chloroflexia bacterium, assembly GCA_963731975.1. Lineage (GTDB taxonomy): Bacteria > Chloroflexota > Ktedonobacteria > Ktedonobacterales > Ktedonobacteraceae > CAVSXS01. The sequence continues at coordinate 3,262,586 of CAVSXS010000001.1, forward strand.
CAGCACGGTGCAGGCTCCGCATTCGCCCAGCTCGCAGCCGTGCTTCGTTCCGGTCAGCCCCAGGTCTTCGCGCAGCACTTCCAGCAGCGTATGATGTGGCACAACCGCCACTTCACGCCGCTCGCCGTTCACCAGTAATGTGATAAGCTCGCGCAACGGCATCCTCCTTTCGCAGGTTGGTTCGATATGCCAGGACAATTCGTAGGGGCCAGTTTACCGTACACATACGCCGGTTTATCGGCTAGTCCATCCACATTTTCTTCGTTGGCTAAATTGTGTCAGACCGCTTGAATGGCCGATAAACCGGCGCATGTGTACGGTAAATCGACCCAATCGAAAAACACTACTATTAGTTCAGCTTCTCGCTCCCAACGCCCTTGACACGGCCTGCGCCTCAACGCGCAATTGCTGCGCGGCGCGCTGCAAGGACTCGTCGTGGAAACGCGATGCGAAGCCGACGATCCACAGCAGGCCGACCAGTGTCTCGCCGGAGCCATAGATGGGAGCCGCGACCGCATTGACACCCGCAAGGTATTCTTCGTTATCGTAGCCAATCCCTGTCTGAGCCACCTCTTCCGCTCGCTTTAATAGCTGCTGAGCATCCGTGAGTGTACGCTCCGTGAAACGGGGCGGCGAGTGTTCGCGCAGGTATGCCTCGCGCCGGGCTACTGGCCAGCTTGCCAGCACGACCGAGCCGGTCGCAGCCGCCAGCAGTGGCACGCGCTGCCCGCGCGACGCCGCGATATGCAGGGCAGACTGCTCACCCTCATCGATGACGCACTCCACGATACGCACGCCCGCCTGCTCGACCTTGCCCAGGCAGACCGTCTCGCCCGTGCTGGCCGCCAGCCGGTGCATAGCCGGGAGCGCGAAACGGCGCAGGCCGGCGCGCTGGATATACGCCTGCCCAAGATCATAGATACGCGATCCCAGCACAAAGCGGCGCTCCTCGACCTGCTCGATCACGCCGCCGCTCTCCAACGTCTTGAGCAGCCCGTGAATGCTGCCCTTACTCATACCGAGCGAGCGGGCCAGGTCCGACAGCGTCAGCCCATCCTCCGACTCGCTCAGGAGGTTGAGCAGGCGAAAAGCGCGCTCCACCATCGGCGCAGCCACTCCCTGCGTCGCATAGTTGTCTTCATGATTGGCATGTTGTTCACTAGAGTGAACTAATTGTTCTTCCATACAAACAGTGTACACAATAAAGAGGAAGATAGCAAGTGACATGCTCCCGATGGCACCCGCTCGCCCAGCATACCCGTGTTCGCACATAGCAGTCGTCCCCGCCCGCTCCCGATGGCACCCGCGAGGGGTGCCACTACATTTCATGCGGGCATCGGACAATTGAGAATGGCCATGTTGTACGATATAATTCACTGACAAATTGCTCCATGAAATGTAGTGGCACCCCTCGCGGGTGCCATCGGGTACGAGGAAGTAACACCATGCATACTCAACTGGCACATGCTAGCTACCGTCGCGAACTGGGAGGCGGACTTGTGCTGCGCTGGTCTACAGCGGCTGATACAGAAATGATAGCGCAACTGGTGAGTGTCGTCTTTCGAGATAGTGATGATGCGCCTTTGAATATACCGCTAGCGAACCTGATGCGCGTGTTGATGAGCGGAAAACACCCGGTTATGGGGCCTGGTGATTTCGCGCTGGTGGAGGATACACGCAAAGCGGGCAATCCACTGGTAGCCTGCACATGCCTGTGGAGACATACCTGGGAATACGAGGGCATTCCCTTTGGCATTGGCCGACCCGAAATTGTTGCCAGCGATCCAGACTATCGCCACCGGCGATTGGTACGCGCGATCTTCGAGTTGATTCACGCGCGCAGTGAGGCCGAGGGTCATCTTGCTCAAGCGATTACGGGCATTCCTTACTTCTATCGCCTCTTCGGGTATGAATATGCCTTAGACCTGGGGGGGAGCCGCTCCACCTACATCTCATTCATACCACAGGCCGATGAAGCTACTCCTGAGCCATACACTTTGCGCGATGCCACCCTGGAAGATATTCCCCTCCTACAGCAGTTGTATGATCGGCGGCGGGCGTCGAGCATCGTTTCGGGGCCGATTGATGAAACGTGGTGGCGCTATCAACTGGCGACGTGGCGCACTTCAGAGACAGGTGATAGCTGGCATATCCAGATCATCACCGATTCAGCCGGAACCCCACAGGGCTACCTGATTATCCTGACCATGCGTTGGAGAAAGAGCCTGCAGGTCTTCGACCTGGCATTTGTCGAGGGAGCCAATCTCCCGGCCATCCTGCCCTCGCTCCTTCGCGCATTGGCTCAGCAGGGCGCGCAGATGCCGCTGAGCCAGACGGCTACGGAGCCTCTCAGCCTGATCGAGTTTCAGCTGGGCGAGTCGCACCCCATCTATGCAGTCTTAGGCAAGGAGCTTGCCAATATGAAGGATGCACCGTATGCGTGGTACGTGCGCATTGCGCATCTCCCGACTTTTCTCCAGCATGTTGCTCCGGCGCTGGAACGGCGGCTTTCACGCTCGGCAGCAGCAGGCTACAGTGGCGAACTTATATTTGATTTTTACCGTGGCGGCTTGCGCATGGTTTTCGAACGTGGGAAATTGATAACGGTGGAGGATTGGCGGCGTCCGATCTGGAATGTTCGCGGAGACGTGAGATTTCCACCGCTGGTCTTCTTACAAGCGGTTTTTGGCTATCGCAGCCTGGATGCGTTACGCGCCGCCTTTCCCGATGCCCTGGTAAACGACAACGTGGAACTGCTTGTGAAAACGTTGTTTCCAGCGAGACACTCATGGGTACTGCCACTAGGATAAGGGACCAAACGGCGTGAACTGTTCGATGCGCTGCGCGACATCAAGCAGGAACCGCTCGGCTTGCAGATCGTCCAGCAGGCGGCGGTCGAAGGTGAGCGAGAGATACGCACATGGACGATAGCGCACGCCGTTAGCATCACCCACGGCGCGCCTCGTCACAGCGCCGACACCCAGGATGACCGCCTGGTCCTCGTTCAGCATGGGCATGGCGAGCAGCCCACCCATGCTGCCCACGTTGGTGAGCGATGCAATACCCCCGCTGACTTCACCTGCTTGCAAACGTCGTGTGCGAGCGCGAATCACGAGATCGGCCTGGGCGCGTGCCAATTCCGCCAGATCGTAGCGGTCGGCGTGGCGAATCACGGGCACGATCAGCCCATCGTCCAGCGCGACCGCGACACCCACATGCACATCTTCCCTCGGCTCGACGCGTCCGTCGCGAATTGCCTGCCGGACAAGCGGCCACGCGCGCAGGCTGTGTGCCAGCGCGTGCAGGAAGAAGGGCGTATAGGTTAGCGCGAAGCCCTCACTTGCAAGCCACGCCTCGCGTTCTCGCTGGATGTATCGCTCCAACGCGCTCGCGTCAGCCTGCACCACGGCGCAGCCTGTGGGTATCTGCCTCGCCAGCGCCATACGCGCCGCCGTCGTCTTGCGCATGCCCTTTAATGGAAACGATTCGCCCGGTTGCACAATCTTGTTGGGGATAGCGGACACACTGCCAGCTACGAGCGAAATTGCGGACTGCTTTGCGTCGCCTGGAGGTTGTCCCAGGTGTCGCTCTACATCGGCACGCCTGATGCGCGAGCCGGGGATATCGACTCTGCGCAGGTCTACGCCATGTTCCTGCGCGAGGCGCATAGCTACGGGCGAAGCGCGTTTCGCCGTTGGCTCCGTCTTGTCAGTTTCCTTCGTTTCTTGAGTAGGCTGCTCGTCATGTACCTTTTGCGCATCACTCCCTACCGAGTGGCTGGCGGGTTCGCCTTGAGAGAGGATACGCACGATCGGCGTTCCAATCGCGACGGTTTCGCCCTCCGCAACGAGCAGGTCGCCGAGCGTTCCCGCCTGGGGCGCGGTCAGTTCCGTCGTTACCTTGTCGGTCTCGATCTCCGCGATGGCCTCGCCAGCCTGAACCGTCTCCCCGGCGGCCTTGAGCCAGCGCGCAACCGTTCCCTCGACGAGCGTATCCGCAAGCTTAGGCATGCGTATCTCTTCTGGCATGCTGTTCCTCTCAATTCGGCAGTAGGGGCGTGGGCTTGCCCCGCCCTCGTGAGATACGTATCTCTTCGGACATATCTCTCACGTCTCACACCTCTCAATTCGTCGCGGGTGCGCGTTCCAGCGCCGCTTTGACGTGGTTCAAGAAACGCCCGGCGGTTGCTCCGTCCAGCACGCGGTGATCGACGCTCAGGCTGAGGTAGACCGAGGGGACCAGCGCGAGGCCGCCATTGCGCGGTACGAGGCGCTGCGTCACCGCGCCCACGCGCAGCGCGGCGGCATGACCGGGCAATACAGGCGGCACAGCCAGCAGCGCGGCCTCCGCACCCAGGTCGGTCAGCGAGAACGTGCCACCCTCCGGCAGCGTAGTAGCAGCCGGGCCGGAGCGTATGCCATTGACCGCCTGCGCCAAACCTCGCAGATTGCGCGTCTCCGCTTCATCAATCACTCCCCGCTTGAGTACGCCATTGCCCTCCACAGAAAGCAGGATATCCACGCTTCCATAGCGGCGAATGCTCTCGCCCTCGAAGGCGCTGTTGACCTCCGGCAGCGCGACAAGCGCGTCCGCCGCCGCCTGTAGCACGAAGGCCGTCAGCGAGAACTTGATGCCGCGCGCCTCGAACGCCTCGCACTGCGCATCCTGGGCAGCAAGTACCCGGCTGAGGTCTACCTCGACAATGCTGGCTGCCTGCGGAATCTCCAGCGCGCTGTGCGTCCAGGGATCAGTCGTGGGCTGCACAGGAGCGGGGGAAGCATCGACGCCCGCCCAATGGCGCGTATGTTTGGAGACAAGCCCACGCAGCGCGGTGGCGATCTTCGCCTTGTTGGGCAGCACGAAGTCCTCCATGGGCGGGCTGACGGGGATACCACCAACGTCGGGAGCAGTCACACGACAGACGGGAGCCTTCAGCACGTCCAACGCCTCCTCGGCGGCCAGGGCAGCCAGTTCCGCGCCAAAGCCCATCGTGCGTGTATCCTCGTGTACGATGCACAGGCGACCCGTGCGCGATAGCGAAGCGAGGATAGCAGCACGATCCAGAGGAATGAGCGAACGCAGGTCGATCACCTCGACCGAGATGCCCTCGCTTGCCAGTGACTCGGCGGCGGCCAGTGATTCGTGGAACATCATGCCGTAGCTGACGACGGTCGCGTCGCTGCCCGCCCTGGCGATCACCGCGCGCCCGATTGGGACAATGCAGTCACCGTCGGGAACCTCGCCCTTGATGGCGCGATACGTGCGCTTGTGTTCGAGGAACAGCACCGGGTCAGGGTCGCGGATGGCCGCCAGCAGCAGGCCCTTCGCGTCGGCTGGGGTGCTGGGAGCCAGCACTTTGAGGCCGGGCGCGTGCGTGTAGAACGCCTCGATGCTTTGCGAATGATACGGCCCGCCGCGCAGACCGCCTCCGTAAGCCGTGCGAATGACCAGGGGACACGACCAGTCCCCGGCAGTGCGAAAGCGGATTTTAGCGGCCTCGCCGATGATATGGTCGGCGGCGGCATGAATGAAGTCGGCGAACTGGATTTCGGCGACCGGTCGCAGCCCCTTCATCGCCAGCCCAACGGCGATTCCGGCGATGGAGAGTTCCGCCATTGGCGTATCTACGACTCGCTGCGGACCGAAACGATCCAGCAGGCCATCCGTAGCGCGGAAGACGCCGCCGAGCCTGCCGATATCCTCGCCCATCACCATTACGCGCGAGTCGTTCTCCATCTCCTCGCTCAGCGCGGTGCGAATGGCCTCGATAACCGTCATCTGTGGCATCACTGATCCTCCCCGGCATAGGTGTAGAGCAGGGCATCCTCCGGCGCGGGATCGGGCGCCGTCTCTGCCCAGGTCGCGGCATCCTCGACGGCGGCGGCAATCTCGGCCTCCAGCGCATCGATGTAATCCTGGGTCAGCACGCCGCTTGCCAGCAGATCGGCCTTGAAGCGGGTCAGTGGATCGCGCGCCCGCCACGACTCGACCTCTTCACGCGAGCGGTAGCGCGTATCATCGTCGTTGGAGGTATTCGCGCCGAAGCGATAGACGTTGGCCTCTATCAGGCTGGGGCCTTCACCGCGCCTGGCTCGCTCTACGGCTGCTTTGATTGCGCGGTAGACGGCCAGCACGTCCATGCCGTCCACGCTCACGCCCGGCATGCCATAGGCCGCTGCGCGATCAGCAATGGTCGAGATGGCTGATTCGAGGGCGATTGGTACGGACTGCGTGTAGCGGTTGTTCTCGCAGCAGAAAACGCATGGAACGCGGTGGATGCTGGCGAAGTTCATGGCTTCATGCACCTCGCCCTTCTGCGCGCCACCGTCTCCATAGGCCATGATGGTCACGCTGTCCTCGCCGAGCAGTTGCGCGCCGAAGGCCACGCCCACGCCGTGAGTGACCTGGTTCGGCTGCGGCCCCTGCTGCGAGATGATGCGCAGGCGATGCGACCCCCAATGCACAAAGGGCTGGCGACCACCGGAACAGGGATCGGCCTTGCGTGCGAAGTAGTTCGCCAGCACGTCGCGCGGCGTCAGGCCAATGGCGAGCATGGCCGTCATGTCGCGGTAATGCGGCGCAACATAGTCGAAGCCGCGGCGCATCGCCAGCGCATAGCCAGCGCCGACCGCCTCGTGTCCCCGGCAAGGCACGGCGAAATGCCCTTTGCCCTGCCGAATGAGCTGCCACGTGCGTTCGTCCAGTCGCCGCGCCAGCAGCATCCAGCGATAGGCGTTATGCAGCTCGTCGGGGGTAGGATCGGGAACCTCTTGAATGGCAAGCTGGGATGTATTCTGAACTTCTCCGGCCTGTCCCGGCTCGTCGATACGCGCGCTCATCGAGTCGCCTCTTTCTGCCGTTGGCGCTCGGCCTGCGTTTCTCGGTATGCCTGCATCACGGCGGCGTGTTCCGGCGAGCGCAGGCACTCGTCTTGCGCCTCGACCATCTCGCGTGTGAGACCCGCCAGGTCAAGCTCATACGCCGCGTTGATCTGCCGCTTGGTGTGCTTGAGCGCGGTAAACGGCGTAGCCAGCAGTTCCTGCGCCAACGCGAGCACGTGCCGTTGCAGTTCACCTGGTTGGACCACTTCGTGGATGATGCCCAGCTCGAGACCCTCCTTTGCCGAGAAGCGCCGACCCAGCAGGCACAAATATTTAGCTTTGCTCGCTCCTATCAAACGCGCCAGGCGCATCGGCCCAAGATCGGCCACGACACCTTCTTTGACGGCAGGAATGCTGAAAATCGCGTCGGTCGAAGCAGCCAGCAGGTCACAGGCCACGGCAAGTTGCAGGCCACCACCGAGGCAGTAGCCCTGGATAGAAGCAATCGTGATGGCCGGAAGGTTCGCCAGCGCGCTCACGCCCTGTTCCCAGACTTCGAACCATTCCAGGGAGAGACTTCCTTCTGAAAGCTCTTTCACGTCCAGGCCGCTGCAAAAAGACCGGCCTTCTCCGCTCACAATGATGACGCGCGTCTGCGCGCTTTTTTCCAGGTAGTCAACCGCCTGAACGAGGTCGCGCACCCAGGCCCAGTTGGCCGCGTTCAGCGCGCCAGGTCGATTGAGATGCAGTCTGCCCAGCGGGCCATCCACTACACAACGCATAGTCTCCAGTTCCAGGGTTGGCATGTGTTTCGTACTCCTCTGTAGCGTTGGGCAACGATGTCAGATACAACTTGTCTTATTCCGACCGGCAACGAACTGCGTGCTACTGCTTCGCAGTCAGCCGGTCGGAGCAGTAATTCAATTATATGCCATAGAAAGACTCCATATGTTGGGAACCTTTTGCCCTCCTTTCGGTGTACTATTGCTGTAGAAGGAGAAAATAAGTGGCTACCTGCGAGGATGAACTCATCGCGTGCGCGGCTCATGGAGACCAGGAGGCATTTCGACAGCTCTGGGAGGCTCATCATGCCGCTGCTATGGCAGCGGCGCTGCGTCTTTGCCACCAGCGCGCAGTGGCGGAAGAGATCACGCAGGGAGCGTTTCTCCTGGCCTGGCGTGGGCTACCTCGTTTCATAGAGGGCAGTCCGTTCCGCCCCTGGCTGATGCGTATCCTCTATCGCCACGCGCTTGACGTGATGGAGAAACAACGGACCTACCTGCGGCATCTTTCCCTGGATGATGCTGTTGAGCCTGAAGTTCGATTGAGCCTGGATAGCCACGTGGAGCAGGATGACCTGCAAGAACAGGTGGCCCAGCATGAAGAGGTGCAGCAGGCTTTAGCCCGGCTGAACGCCGATCAGCGACGGGTAATTGCGTTACGCTACGGAGCCGACCTCACCGAAGTTGACATTGCGAGCGTGCTGGGCTGGCCTGTCGGCACAGTAAAATCACGACTGAATCGCGCGCGTGAGCGCCTGCGTGTGTTGTTAAACGACAGAGAGGGATGAGAGTTGCTATGAAAGAACCGAACTTCGATACAAGCAAGCAACGGAAGCCGGTAGACGTGGAGCAGCGTCTTACGGCCTACTACGGCCCTCCGTTGCCAGAACAACCCCTATCACAAGCTACATGGCAGAATCTGCGCCTTCGACTCGCATCACAAGAAGATACAGGGCGAAGGCGACACGTTCACTGGCATTCTCTACGAAAACGATCTCGAGCAGATGTTCCCGCGTTCATCCAGGATGCTTTTGCGCGTATTGGCTACCAGGCTCGTGTTCCTGCCAGACCATCGATGCTGCGCTGCTCGCTCAAACCGGGCATACACGAGCCAGCCGTTCATAGTTCCTGGTTTGGTAGGCACACCATCCGGCTCGTTCTACCACTCAACGCACGAACAACGATGGGGCAGTCTGAACTCGATGTATTGCTGGCGACAGGCTTAGCGCGTTCCATTGGCGCTCGCAAACGGGCGTACAAACTTGGTCGCCTCCTACTAGTCGGGGTTGTATTGACAGCATGTATCGAACTGATCTTGTTCTGGATACGCCACTTACCTCTTATTGGATTGCCTATCGCCGTGGCGCTCTGTGCAAGCGTCGTATTGTTACTCCACCTACAAGCACGTTCACTGGCCTTCCACGCGGATAGACTGATCGTGCGCTGGTTGGGCCGCGAACATGTATGTAGCGGTTTGCACGCGCTGGCGGATCGCAGCCGGACGCCCCGGCGCGGGCGATGGGGCGAGCCATCGCTCATGGAACGCATAGAGCGAGTATGTGGAACACGAGTGGAGACCAGGGAGAACCAGTTGACGCTTGTCGGGTGATACGAGTTTTTACGGCGGAAATGTAGTGGCGACCCTCGCGGTCGCCAGGCTTGACGGCATCTTTCAAGGGGACCTGGCGACCCTCGCGGTCGCCAGGCTTGACGACATCTTTCAAGGGGACCTGGCGACCGCGAGGGTCGCCACTACATTTCGGCCTCCTATCCGAACTGACCATAGAAAGGACCAGAAGATGACATTCTTAGGCAGATTGTTGAGTTGGATATGTCCAAGAGTTGGACTCGGGAGAAAGCAGAATAACGCTCGGATGCATGATAGAGACAGGTTTGACAAGTTCACAGAACGCGCCAGGAGCGTCCTGCGGCTTGCTCAGGAAGAAGCTCAGCGCTTCCAGCACAATTACATCGGAACCGAGCATCTCCTGCTTGGCCTTGTGCGCGAGCGTGAAGGCGTAGCCGGGAAAGTCCTCCTGAGCCTGGGTGTCGATTTAGACAAGGTTCGCTCGGCAGTCGAGCACATTATCGGTCGTGGAGAGCGCGGAGATCGCGTCGTTCTCGGCGAAGTCGGCCTGACGCCTCGCGCCAAGAAGGTGATCGAGTTGGCCGTCGATGAAGCTCGACGCCTCGATCACCACTACATCGGAACCGAACACCTGTTGTTGGGGCTACTCCGTGAAGGACAAGGCGTCGCTGCAGGGGTGCTGGAAAGCCTGGGACTCAACTTGCCGGAGGTGAGGCAGAAAACCATCGAGGTGCTTCGCGAACCGCCGCACAATCCATCACATTAAATGGAGTGACGACCCTCGCGGTCGTCACTCCATTTCCTCTTACTATCTGCAAAACAATAAAATGTGCCAGCGTCTATTCGGTGAATAGATTCGACGCCCCGCATTCACTACCCGGAATTTAACGCTTGTTTTAACGCTTCCTGCTTATACTACAACATGTATGGTTTTGGCGGTTTTGCCGAATATGTATCTGTTCCTGAAAATGCATTGGTCCTGAAGCCGGCCAATATATCGTTTGAGGAAGCAGTATGACCTGATTTTTGCGGTGAACGGCTATCATTCGATTTCAGAGTACAAGCGCGCATTACATCCCATGGGAACTTATGCTATGACCGGAGGTTCCAATGCTCAAATGTTCCAGGCTATGCTCCTGGGGCCATTGATTTCAATGCCACTCGCTGAAAGCGAAGGCACAAGGAGGTTTCATGATGCAACAGGCGACATATCCCGTCCAGTTCTCGGTCGACTACCCGGATCGACCGCTTGATCGGCTAACCACGCTCTTCCGCCTCTTCATGGTCATACCCATCGCCATCGTGCTGGGAGCAGTGGAGGGAGGGACCTGGCAGTGGACTTCAAATGGCAGGACAGCAGCGGTCGCGGCCGGGGCTGGCGGCCTGCTGTTCTTCGCTCCCTTGTTGATGATCGTGTTTCGCCAGAAGTACCCGCGCTGGTGGTTCGACTGGAACCTGGAACTGCAGCGCTTCGGCACCCGGGTGGGTGCCTACCTGGCTCTGATGGACGACCATTACCCGTCTACCACCGATCACCAGTCCGTACACCTGGACTATGCCTACCCCGACGCTGAGCGCGACCTCAACCAGTGGATGCCTCTGGTGAAGTGGTTCCTGGCCATCCCCCACTATATCGTGCTGTTCTTCCTGCACATCGCCCTGGTTGTGGTAGTGATTATCGCCTGGTTTGCCATCCTGTTCACCGGGCACTACCCCAGAGGCATGTTCGATTTCGTGGAGGGCGTCATCCGTTGGGACAACAGGGTCGTCGGCTATGCCTTCGTCCTGGTCACCGACCAGTATCCGCCGTTTCGGCTCAGCCCGTAAGCTGGAGATGGCATTCAAAGAGGGCCAGGAAAGGGACGCATTATGTATCATCGCCCTTTTACATACTCCTGGTACGCGCGAAAATTCGCCTGCATCTCCGCCATGCTATCGCCGCCGAACTTGTCCAGCCAGAGTTCGGTCAGGGCGATGGCTACCATGGCCTCGCCTACGACACCGGCAGCCGGAACGACGCACACGTCGCTGCGCTCGTAGCGGCCCTCGTCCACGTTCTCACGCGTGCGGATATCGACCGTGGGCAGCGGGTGTGCCAGCGTCGAGATGGGCTTGACCGCACCGCGCACAACGATGGACGCGCCGTTGCTCATGCCGCCCTCTACGCCGCCCGCGTTGTTCGAGAGATGGTACCAGCCCTGCTCTTCGCTCCACTGCGCCACGTCATGCACGTGGGAGCCTTGCTGGGCGCTGCCCTCGAAGCCGCTTCCGATCTCGACGCCCTTGATCGATGGAATGCTCATGACCGCCTGCGCCAGCTTCGCGCTCAGGCGGCGGTCCCACTGGCTGAAGCTGCCCAGGCCAATCGGCACGCCCGTCGCGACTACCTCGAAGACACCGCCGCACGTCTCGCCCTGCGACTTGCACTCCTGAATGTACGAGATCATGCGCTGCTCCAACTCGCCGTCGCCGCAGCGCACCGGAGACTGCTCAACCTGCTCCCAGTATGACAGCGGGAAGACCTGGACGATAGCGCTGCGCGAGGCGTCGCGCTCGCCGACTGGCCCGATGGAGAGCACGTGGCTATGCACCTCCACGCCACATTGCCGCAGCAGCGCCTGGCACACCGCGCCCACCGCGACGCGTGTGGCGGTTTCACGCGCGCTGGAACGCTCGATCACGTTGCGGATATCGTCGTGTCCATATTTGATGACACCCGCGAAATCGGCGTGGCCGGGACGCGGCAGCGTTACCGGATCAACGGACTCCTCGACGGGCGTCACGCTCATCTTCACCTGCCAGTTCTGCCAATCGCGGTTGTCGATCTCAAGCGTGATGGGCGAACCCAGCGTGCGCCCGTGTCTAATGCCGGAGCGAAAAATCACCTGGTCGCTCTCGATCTTCATGCGCCCGCCGCGACCGTAGCCCTTCTGTCGTCGCTGCAAATGATAATTCACATCTTCAGCAGAAAGCTCCAGTCCGGCAGGTATACCCTCGATGATGGCAGTCAGTCCTTGACCGTGTGATTCACCGGAAGTCAGAAATCGAAACATATGTTTATTTTTCCTCTATTCATGAATATTACCAACCAAAGCCGCTAAACTCGCCCATGTCATTCCGAACGCAGCGAAGAATCTGCGTTCCAGGCAAGACGAGCATCTATATCGGAGTTTCTTCGCTGCGCTCAGAACGACATGACCAATGTGCTTGTTAAAAACCGTCAAACGATAGGCAGCGCACCATGCAACGCCTCGCGCATCGCCTCAAGCGGCGCGGACTGTCCCGTCCAAAGCTCGAACGCGGCTGCGCCCTGGTACAGCAGCATGGACAGGCCGTTGAGCGTAGCACAGCCATGCTCCTGAGCGGCCTGCAACAATGGCGTGCGAGGCGGGTTGAAGATCATATCCATGACGAGCGCCGTCGTTGGTAACACATCTACGTCCACAAGCAAGGGCGAATCACTCGCCTTCAGGCCGACCGACGTAGCATTCACCAGCGCATCAGCACCGGCGAGGAAATGCACAACTTCGTCGCCTCCCAGCAGCGCGCCATTAACGCTTGTCTTAGACCGCTCCTCGACTGCCAGCGCGTGGAGGTGGTGCAGTAGGGCGTTCAGGTGCGCCTCCATACGTCCAAGCAGCGTCAGTTCTTCTACGCCGCTTTCCAGCAGCGCCACGCAACCGCCGCGCGCCGCGCCACCAGTCCCCAACACCACCACTCGCTTGCCTCGCGGCTCGAAGCCGTATTCCCGCAGCGCACGCAGAAAGCCCGGCGCATCCGTATTATAGCCGATCAATCGACCATCGCGCTGCACAATCGTATTCACCGCGCCGATGCGAGCGGCCAGCGCGTCGCACTCGTCCACCAGCGCGAAGGCGCGTTCCTTGTGCGGCACGGTCACGTTGGCCCCAAACATCTCGGGCGCTCGCAGCGAGGCGATACGTTCTTCCAGATCGACTGCCGGAGTCTCCCACAAGACATAGCGCGCCCCGATGCGACAGGCGTCGAACGCGGCCTGCTGCATGGCAGGTGAAAGCGAGTGTGCCACGGGATAGCCGATCAAACCCACCTGCTTCACGCTTGTTGCTCCGCTTCTCGCAACAGGCCAACCAGTGCCTCCAACGCCAGCAGGTAGCCGCGCCAGCCCAGGCCGCAGATCTGCCCGCGACAGACCGGCGAAATGACCGACGTGTGGCGAAACGGCTCGCGCGCGTAGATATTCGAGAGATGCACTTCGATGGCAGGTTTCGCCATGCCCGCGATAGCGTCGCGCAGCGCGATGCTGTAGTGCGTGAACCCGCCGGGGTTGATAATCAGGCCGTCGCAGGTCGCCCCTACCTGCTGCAAGGTGTCGATTAAGCCGCCTTCGTAGTTGGATTGATAGGTGATAAGCTCGCATTCCAGTTCAGCGGCGCGTTGTTGCAGCCGCTCGTTGATCTGCGCAAGCGTCGTCGTGCCGTAAATCTCCGGCTGGCGCGTTCCCAACATATTCAAATTCGGTCCGTGCAGTATCAATAGCTTCACGACCTCGCCTCCTCATGATGATTTTTAACCGATCAAGTCCGGCCATGTCATTCTGAGCGAAGCAAAGAATCTGATACGCCGACCATTGAGAGATTCTTCGCTTCTCTCAGAATAACAGGTCACCGATGGTGGTTGTCAAATTTCATAATGCGACACACGGCTTCTATCGCCTCACGCACCATCTCCACGTCGATATCCTTGTACAGTTCAACGTGTCCTATACCCGTTGGAAGCACCCAGCGCGTCCGTCCATCGCGCACTTTCTTATCGCGCTGCATGGCCTCCATCGCGGTCTCCACGTCGATAGCTTCACACTCGACAGACAGACCCAGCGCGGCCAGCAGCGTGCGCTGGCGCCGCGCGTCCACCTCTGCCAGCAGTCCCCGTGCCACTGCGATACGAGCGGCGACCTCCATACCCAGCGAGACGGCCTCACCGTGCAGCCAGCGATCATAGCCGCTCAACGCTTCCAGGGCGTGGCCGAAGGTATGCCCGTAGTTGAGGATGTTGCGCAGACCGTTATCAAGCTCGTCGCGCTCCACCACGTCCATCTTCAACGCGATGCAACGCGCCACGATCTGCGTTAGCAGCGCCGCATCGCGCTTCCTCAATGCCTCTACGTTTGCTTCCAATAGCTCGAACAGGTCTGCATCCAGAATCATGCCATACTTGACGATCTCGCCCCACCCTTCGCGGTACGCCCGCTCCGGCAGCGTCAGCAGCAGCGCCGGGTCAACCAGAGTCAGTCGGGGCTGGTAAAACGCGCCGATCAGATTCTTCCCGTGCGCGTGGTTGATGCCCGTCTTGCCGCCGATGGCCGAATCGACCTGCGCCAGCAGCGTCGTCGGCACTTGAATGAGCGGCACGCCCCGGTGATAACACGCCGCCACGAAACCCGCCAGGTCGCCGACCACGCCGCCGCCGAGCGCTACTAGCGGCTCCGAGCGTTCAGCCCTGTGACCGACGAGCCAGTCCATGATCTGCTCGAACGAACGCAGTGACTTGCTCGACTCACCCGCCGCAACCGCAAAAAAGTGTGGCTCCATCCCGGCTAGCTCAAGCATTGACTGTACCGGCTCTGCATACAGGCTTTCTACCGTTAAATCAGTAACGATGAAGACGCGGCGCTGGAAGCCGCAGGAGCGCAGCCATTCAGCAAGACGCGCAAACCCTCCCCACTCAACCACAACTCGCGTCCCGACTCTGTCGCCTCGAATGGTAATTGCGTCCGTCGCTGGGGTTCGCGCTGCCAGGTACCCATGCGCAAGCGCGGCGGCGATGACGCGATGCGCCGCTACATGGGGAGATAGCCGATCAGTGTCGATTCGAACAGCTGCCTCCTCGAACCACTGGCTGCGCGCATTATAGAGGGCGCGCAATCGCTCGCGGCCATCTTCCCCTGCCACTAACGGGCGAAACGCTGCCACACCCGCCTCGCGCATCTGCGCCTGCACGCGCTCCCAGGCAACATCGATGGAGGTTTGTAAGTAGACCACAAACCCATGCTTTCGCATATAAGCACGATTGGCTCCCGCGATCACCGCTCCGCCGCCGGTAGAGATAACAACGCGTTCCTGCTGGCATGCGATCAGGAGCGCCTCGGACTCCAATGCACGAAACCACTCTTCTCCATGCTGCACGATAAGCTGTCCCACCGGCATTTCACAACGCGTGGCGATCAGATCGTCCGTATCGACATACTCCCACCCCAACAACCCGGCTACACATTTGCCAACCTCGGATTTTCCCGAACCGGAGAGTCCGGTCAAAAATAGACGCTGCATACTCCCTCCACTGTAGGGCGCGACTCATTGCGCCCAGCTCCCTGGCCGATAAATCGCGTCCCTACAGAGACCAATTCAATTTGTTAATCAACATCAATTTTCGCACCAATTTGCATTAAATCATCGAAAAAACGTGGATAACTTTTGGCTATATGAAATGCATGGTTGATCGTAATAGGGCTATGGCTTCCCATGCCGACTACAGTACACGCCTGGATCAGGCGGTGGTCGGCGTGTGCCTCCATCTCGACTTTCCCTTGAATGCTGTCTCGCCCAACGGGGTGGATCTCGATGGAATCGGCGACAGGCACGACGTGACACCCGGCCTTGTTGAGTTCGTTGGCAAGGTCATCTATGCGGTTGCTCTCCTTCAGGCGCAGGTTTGCGACGTTGTAGATTGTGCTGCGACTTTGCGCGAAACAGGCGGCGGCGGCGATCACCGGCACGCTATCGATGACTAAGCTGCCATCGAAGCTGATTCCGCGTAGCGGGTGCTGGACGCTTGCGCGAATCGTCGCGCCTGTCCTGGTAATCTCGACGCCCATTTCGGCAAATATTTTGAGGAGATATGCACCCTCCCGGTCGCCCTCCGGCAAATGCTCCAGCGCGATCTCGCCTCCGGCAACCGCGACGGCGGCCAGCAGCGCGGCTGCGGAAGGATAATCGCCGGGGACATGGTACGCGCGCGGCTGGTACTGCTGCGCGCCAGGCACATCGTAGCGGCGGTAGCGTTCCTGCTCGTGAATGGTGATGCCTGCTTCGCGCAGCACCTGGATGGTCAGGTCGATGAACGAGACCGAGGTGAGTCCATCGATGATCTCGATATCCAGCCCGTTTTCCAGCAGCGGTCCCAGGAAGAGCAGCGCGCTGATGTACTGCGAGCTTTTCGTGCCTGAGACGCGCACTTTGCCACCGCGCATCCCATTCCCCGACAGCGTGACGGGCAGCGTCCCTGCCTCGCTCTGGCTCTCGAATGTCGCGCCCAGCTGCCCCAGCGCATCCAACAAATCGGCATTTGGCCTTCGACCCAGCGACTCCGGGAAAGGCGTGGTGAAAGTGACCGGCTCCGGCAGCACCGCGCAGATGCCCATCAGCAGGCGCAGCACCGCTCCGGCATTGCCGACATCAATAGTAGCACGTGGAGGCAAATGTAATGTGCCATTGGTACCGCGTATGGCGAGGTTCCACCGCTTCCCCACCCCCCGGATGCCCACAAGGGGCATCCCTACATATTTAGACGCCCCCATTCCCCTTTCTTGCACATCATGGCTATCGGGCACGGGCGTGGGGCTTGCCAATATGTAGGGATGCCCCTTGTGGGCATCCGGGGGGGGCGGTAGGGCATTCTGGGCATCCTGTTCGTCTGGCTGCTCAAACCAAATCTCAGCGCCTAGCTGCGCGCAAGTACGCAGCAGCACCTCACTGTCGTCGCTCACGGCGGGTGCGTAAATATGGCTCGTGCCGCGCGCTAACAAGGCCGCGAGCAGGTAACGCAACGTGTGATACTTCGAGGAAGGCGGAACAAGAGTGCCTCGTAATGGACCGGACCGGTGTACTCGCACGCTATGCGGTGGTGCTTCCACAACTCTTTCCTATTCTCTATCGAGCGCGTCCAACGCCTGCATCGCAAACGACGGGCGTAACGCGACCGCTTCTCGCAGGTAGACATGGCGTATTTCAGCGGCGCTGCGCTCAGTATTCACATGCAGCAGGACACGAATGCACTTTTCCAGGCTATCGGGAACGGGTATTTCGCGCATACACATCAATCCGACCTCCGTCCAGCCAAGCTGGCGAGCCGCCAGTGCCGGGAATGCCGCGTCCAGGTCATCCGTGACGGTGAAAATGGCGCTGGCGACATCTTCGGCTTGCAGATCGTTCTGGTGAATGAGCGCCTGCAAAAGTTCGGCGGTCGCCGCCAGTATCTCTTCTCGCCCGTTTAGCTCAACGGTGGTTGCGCCCCGAATACCCCGGCAATACATACAGCTGTCCTCCTATTTTCGCGGTGTTATGCTACCCAGGCCGGTACTTTGCCCGCTAGTAATTGTGCCATAAGGCTCATCTCAGCCACAACAACCCGCAGTTGCTCCGGCGTGATCGATTGGCGTCCATCGCATAGCGCGTTGTCCGGGTCGAGGTGAACCTCCAGGATCAACCCATCGGCACCCGCGGCGATACCCGCGCGCGACATGATCGGCACGAGTTCGCTGCGACCGGTGCCGTGGCTGGGGTCAACGATGACGGGCAGATGCGTCAGCTCGCGCAGCAGCGGCACGCAGGCCAGGTCGAGCAGGTTGCGCGTCTTGGTGTCGAAGCTGCGCACACCGCGCTCGCACAGGATCACGTTGGGATTGCCTGCCGCCATGACGTACTCCGCCGCCAGCAGCCACTCGTCGATGGTAGCCGACAGGCCGCGCTTGAGCATGATGGGCCGACCCAGGCTATTGCGCCCGGCGGCGTACAGCAAGGGGAAGTTCTGCATATTGCGGCTGCCGATCTGCAGGACATCGGCGAATTGCGCCACCGTCTCCACCATGTCGGGTTCCATCACCTCCGTGATGACGGGCAACCCCGTCGCTTCGCGCGCCTCGGCCAGCATTTCAAGGCCCTCAATGCCCAATCCCTGGAACTGGTAGGGCGAGGTACGCGGCTTGAACGCGCCGCCACGCAGCATACGCGCGCCGGCTGTCTTAACCGCACGCGCCGTCGAAAGCAGCTTTTCGCGGCTCTCGACGGCGCATGGACCGGCCATTATCACCGGTTCCCCGTCAGAACCGCCGATGACGACAGGCTGGCCCGTTCCATGTCCACCCACTACTACGCTGCTGCGCTCAGCTTTGAAGGCGCTGCTGGCAAGCTGGTATGGCGTTTTCACCTGCACGGCCTGCTCCACTGCCGCCTGCCGGCGGATAATCGCGCAGGTCTCCGAGTCGAGGCGTGTATCATCCAACACGATCACCTCGCGTTCATCGATGGTCGTCGAAATGGCAGGCTGCTGGCTTCCGGTAATCTGGCCGAGCAGCGACGTGAGTTGATCGCGTTCTTCGTGTGTTACCTGGCTACGCACTGTGATAATCATGTACTACGTCCTTTCAAACAATGGTGGTATGAGATGAAATGAGTTCGTTTCAATCGGCGCGAGACACTGCTGCTTCACGCACCTCCCTGGCACGCGCAAAATATGCAAGCAGGTCTTCGTCGCTGTTTGCGATGTGAGTGCGAACAACAGCAAGTTGCGTTGTAAACGCGTCGAGCCAATCCAGTATCGCCTCTTTGTTGGTCGAACAAATGTCGCGGTACATGGTCGGGCTGCCAGCCGCCAGCCGCGACATGTCGCGGTAGCCGCTCGCCGCCAGCCGGGCCATCTCCTGCCAGTCCTGCGCCTCGCCGAGCGCCTGCACCAGCGCCGTTGAGAGCACGAATGGTAGATGGCTTATTCCCGCTACGAAGCGGTCGTGTTGCTCAGCATCGAGCGTGACCGGGTGCGCACCCAGTCGTTCAACGATCTCACTCAGCGTCACCATTGACTCCGAGGATGTTTGTAATGTTGGAGTCAGGCAGTAGACGCAGCCCGCGAAGAGATGCTCCTCGGCTGCCTCGATGCCCGACGCTTCTCTCCCCGCCATAGGATGGCCGCCCACAAACGCGGCGTGCGGTGGCAGCAGGGCATCGGCCCAGGCGACAACGCGCGCTTTGGTGCTGGCTGTATCCGTCACCAGCGCACCGCGTTTCAGCACAGGTGCGACGCGCGCGAGCAGGTCGCGCACCGCCAGCACGGGCGTCGCCAGCACGACCAGGTCGGCATCTCGCGCGGCCTCTTCCGGCGTGACGCACGCCTGGCTGACCGCGCCGCGCTCAATCGCATAGCGCGTCACCGTTGCGTCCTTATCGAAGCCCGCCACCTGTTCCGCCAATCTAGCCGAGCGCAAGGCAAGCGCGAGCGAGCCGCCAATCAGTCCCAGGCCCAGCACTGCTATTTTTTCCATCTCCCTGTCTTCCTCTTCAGTGTAGATACAAACAAAAAAGCAGAGGTTGTTTCCTCTGCTTTCTCCGGCCTTACTTCTTCGCCTGTCGAGTTTTTTACAACTCAACAAGCCCTCCATCAGGCCGGAGGGCTAAAGTAGTAATACCAGCTCGTGAATGTATTCAGTTGCGCTCGTAAGTCACTATCGTTTTTCATGTTGTTTGCATTGTACCTGGGAAATACCTGAGCTGTCAAGAGTTTTTCGCAACACGTGCGTAAATTCCCTCGACAAGCGGATTCCGCTATGCTACACTCTTATTGTATCTTCAGCAAGCCGATGTCGACGAGGACGAGTAATTACCTTATGACAGCACAACATCTATGGCCAGAGTAGTCTTACGCGAGCAGCAGCGCGAGTTGTTGTTGCAGGAGAGGCGCATCGCCGGTGAATTGCAAACATGCCTGTTCGGTTTCGAGGGCGCGGATGCCTATGCCATTACGCTGCGTCAGGTGACGGAAGCACTGGATGAGCTATTCCTGCTGGTGGTCGTTGGCGAATTCAACGCGGGGAAGTCGGCCTGCATCAATACGCTGTTGCATGCACAAGTGTTGGAGGAAGGCGTCGTTCCGACTACCACCCAGGTAACGATCCTGCGCTACGGCGAACAGAGCGAGCGACTCCAGCGCGACAAGGGCTTGCTCGAACTCCATTACCCGGCAGAGTTCCTGCGCGACATCAGCTTCGTCGATACGCCGGGCGTCAATGCTGTGCTGCGCGAGCACGAGCAACTGACCGAAGAATTTGTCCCGCGCAGCGATCTGATCCTCTTCATCACCTCGGTAGATCGTCCCTTCACGCAGAGCGAGCGCATTTTCATGGAGCGCATCCGCACCTGGGGCAAAAAGGTCATCATCGTTCTGAACAAGATCGACATTCTCCGCACGCCCCAGGCGCTCGACGAGGTCGTCGCGTTCGTGCGCGAGCAGTGTAGAAGCCTGTTGGGATTCCAGCCGGAGATTTTTCCCGTGTCCGCGCTCCTCGCGCAGCAGGCCCAGATAGCGGTCGGACACGAGGCGATCGGCCTGTGGGAGCGCAGCCGTTTCGGGCAACTTGAAGACTATCTTTTCAGCACGCTGGACGAAGCGGAGCGCATTCGCCTGAAACTGCTCAGTCCCCTGGGTGTCATGAAGCGCCTGCTCAATGAAACGCAGCGCTCGGTTACGCAGCGTGCCAACCTGCTCGCGGAAGACGCGCGTACCGTCACCACCATCGATGAACAATTGCACCTCTACCGCGAAGACATGGAGCGCGACTTCTCGCACAGGCTCGGTGAGATCGAAAACATCGTACTGGAGATGAGCGGGCGCGGCGACCACTTTTTCGACACGACGATTCGCCTGGGGCGCATCTTCGATCTTATGCGAGCCGAGCAAATTCGCGGCGAGTTCGAGCAGACGGTCATCGGGGACAGCGCCGCGCGTATCGATGGTGCTGTGCAGGGACTCATCGATTGGCTCGTCGAGCACGAGCATCGCCTCTGGCAGGACGTGATGGAGTACCTGGATCGCAGGCGGCAGGTGAGCGCGCGTCGCGATAGCGAGATGGTCGGCTCGATCAACCGCCAGTTCGACTACAATCGCCATACCCTGTTACAATCGGTGGCGCGCACCGCCAGCACTGTCGTGCAGACCTATGATCGACAGGCCGAGGCACAGAAGCTCTCCAGCGATCTGCGCGTCGCGGTGGCGCAGACAGCCCTGGCAGGCGCGGGAGGCATCGGCCTGGGCGCGGCCATTGTCGCCATCGCCGGGGCCGCCGCAGCCGCCGACGTGACCGGCATCATCGCCGGCATCACCCTCATTAGCCTGGGACTCTACATCCTACCCGCTCGCCGCAACCGCGCCAAGCGCAACTTCGCTCAACAGATGCAGGAACTACGAGCGCGTTTAAATCAGGCCATGAAGGAACAATTCCAGAAAGAACTCGTCAGTTCCATCGACCGCGTGCGCGACTCCATCGCCCCCTATACCCGCTTCATTCGCGCTGAACAGGAGAAAACCGCCGTCATTCAGGAGCAACTCACACGTCTGAACGGCGATATCCAGAGATTGAGTGGCATATTGGAGAGCCAGCAAGCGTAGTTCAAACAACCGTCATTTACGATGTTCTGGCGAATGACCCTAAAATCTTACAGAACGTCGTGTATCCTGCTAGATCGGCCAGGGCGGTACGCACCACCGGGTCTTCGCGGTGTCCCTCGATGTCGAGATAGAAGACGTATTCCCAGATGCGATTGCGCGAGGGGCGCGACTCCAGCTTGAGCAGGTTTATGTGCTTGTCGGCCAGCACGCCCAGGCACTTGTGCAGCGAGCCGGGCTGGTGCGCCGTCGCCATGACCAGCATAGTCTTGGCATCGCCCGCGCGGCGCGGCGCAGGTTCGCGGCCCAGCACGATGAAGCGCGTGTAGTTATCCTTGATGGTCTGGATGCTGTGCGCCAGGATGTCCAGGCCGTATAGCTCAGCCGCGCCGACGCCGGCGATGGCCGCCACGCCCATTAGTTGCTCTTCGCGCACCATACGCGCGCTGCCCGCCGTGTCATAGGTCGCCACGATCTCCACGTTCAGATCGCGCAAATAGGCATCGGATTGTGCCAGCGCCTGGGGATGCGAGATGACGCGCTTGATATCGCTAAGCTGCTGCCCCGGCAGGCACAGCAGGCATTGATTGACCTTGTGGCTAATTTCACCGATGACGAACAAGTCGTGCTGGCGCAGCAGGTCGTACACCTCGTTGATGCTGCCCGCCTGCGAATTTTCGACCGGGGCCAGGCCATGCTGCACATCGCCGGAGGCCACCGCGCGAAACACATCGGCAAAGCTCTTGCAAGGAACAGGCATCGCTCGCTGCCCAAAGTACACACGCGCCGCCTCGTCGCCAAAAGCCCCAAGCTCGCCCTGAAAGGCCACGCTGATGGTCCCTGGCGCAAGCTCCGCAGTGGAAGCCGCCTGCTCCTGTCGTTCCGCCGATTCTGACTGATCCGTCAACTGGGTCATTGTTATAATGCCTCTCTCATGCTTGTGCAATCCGTAGGGGCGACCCTCGTGGTCGCCCGCCTTCGCCCTTTTGGCCGCCAAACATCTCTAGTCGCGGCGTTCGAGCGGGAGGCGGGCGACCACGAGGGTCGCCCCTACGGATCATTTTTGCCGATTATAAGGTTATTTCCGATTTTATGCAACCATTACCCCACCTCGCGGATATCCACGAAGTGGCCGGCGATGGCGGCAGCGGCGGCCATAGCGGGGCTGACCAGGTGCGTGCGCCCGCCGCGTCCCTGGCGGCCTTCGAAGTTGCGGTTGCTGGTGGAGGCACAGCGTTCGCCCTCGGAGAGCTGGTCGCCATTCATGGCGATGCACATACTGCATCCCGCCTCGCGCCACTCGAAGCCTGCCTCGCGGAAGATATCCGCCAGGCCCTCTTCTGTAGCCATGCGGCGAATCTGTGTCGAGCCTGGCACTACGATGGCGCGTATGTTGGGTGCGACACGCTTGCCCTTGACATAGCTCGCGGCCATGCGGAGGTCTTCCAGGCGCGAATTGGTGCAGGAGCCGATGAAGACCGTGTCGAGCGCAATCTCGGTGATCTTCTGCCCAGGTCGCAGGTCCATGTACTTCAGCGCGCGTTCGTAGGAGTTGCGCTGCTCGGCATCCTTCGCATTGGCCGGGTCGGGTACCGCGCCCGTCACATCAACCGTCATACCCGGATTGGTTCCCCACGTCACCTGCGGCGCGAGGCCGCTGATATCGACCGTATACACGGCGTCGAAGTGGGCATCCGGGTCACTGGCGAGCTGTCTCCAGGCGGCGACCACCTGCTCGAACTGCTCGCCCTGGGGCGCGAAGGGGCGACCCTTGAGGTAGGCGAAGGTCGTTTCGTCGGGCGCGACCATTCCCGCACGCGCGCCCGCCTCAATTGCCATGTTGCAGAGCGTCATGCGCCCATCCATCGAGAGACTGCGCACCGCCGGGCCGCTGAACTCGATGATGTGTCCCGTGCCCACGTCCGTTCCCAGCTTGCGAATGACGGCCAGCGCCAGGTCTTTGGCCGTCACGCCGGGGGCGAGTTCGCCCTCGACGCGAATGTTCATAGTTTTGGGACGCTGCTGTAAGAGGCACTGCGTCGCCAGCACGTGCTCGACTTCGCTTGTGCCGATACCCATGGCGAAGGCGCCCATCGCGCCGTGTGTCGAGGTGTGCGAGTCGCCGCACACAATCGTCATGCCTGGCTGGGTGATGCCCTGCTCCGGTCCGATGATATGTACGATGCCCTGTCGCGCGTCGTTCATGTCGATCAGCGAGAGGCCGAAGTCCCGCACATTTTGCTGCATGGTCGTCAGCGTCAGGGAGATTTCCGGGTCAACGATGTCCAGCATGCGCCGTCCCTGCGTCGTCGGGATATTGTGATCGAGTACAGCCACCGTGGCATCGGGTCGGCGCACGCCGCGCCCCGCTCGTCGCAGGCCAGAGAAAGCTTGCGGCGACGTGACTTCGTGGATGAAGTGCCGGTCGATGTACAGCACGGTCGCTTCACCTGGATCATCACGCACGACATGCGCGTCCCAGATTTTATCAAACATGGTTTTTGACATGGTTCATGTTCCTTCAGGTAGTAGTTATGCGTGAGCTAGGCTTCGGCCAGCACAGCGCCGGTATTCGCGGATGTTACGGCTGAGGCATAGCGCCGCAGCCACTTGCTCTGCACGCGGTTTTGCGGAGCCTGCGCTTCGCTCAATCGCTGCTTGATCTGCTCTGGACTCAACGCAACCTCCAGACGACACTCGTCCAGGTCCATATGGACCAGGTCGCCGTCCACCAGCGCGGCGATGGGGCCACCTGCCGCTGCCTCCGGCGAGACGTGGCAGATACACGCGCCGCGCGTGCCGCCGGAGAAACGCCCATCGGTGATGAGCGCTACCGACTCGCCCAGGCCCATGCCCATCAGGTTTGCCGTGGGAGCCAGCATCTCCTGCATTCCAGGGCCGCCGCGCGGGCCTTCGTAGCGGATCACCACTACATCGCCGGGCTTGACCTGGCCGTTCAGGATACCTGCGCAGGCCGCTTCCTGCGAGTTGTAGATGCGCGCCGGGCCGCTGTGCTTCTTCATGGAGGGAGCCACCGCGCCGACCTTGACGACCGCGCCATCGGGAGCGAGGTTGCCGAAGAGGATAGCCAGGCCGCCGCGCTCGCTGTGCGGCTTGTCGATGGGAAGGATCACCTCGTGATCGAGCACCTCGGCCTCGGCGATGTTTTCACCCAGCGTCTTGAGCGTGACGGTCGGGCGATCCAGGTTCAGCACACCGGGCTTTTTCGACATCTCCTTAAGTATGGCGCTGATGCCACCGGCGCGGTCTACGTCCTCCATATGCCATTTGCCGGACGGGCTGACCTTGCACAAGTGGGGAGTGCGCGCTGCCACCTGGTTGATGCGTTCAAGCGAATAGTCAATACCGGCTTCGGTCGCCAGCGCCAGCGTGTGCAATACCGTATTGGTCGAGCCACCCATCGCCATATCCAGGGCGAAGGCGTTGTCGATGGTTTCCTGGTTGACGATCTGGCGCGGCGTCAGGTTCGCGTCGATCAGACGCATAATCTGCTGCCCGGCCTGGCGCGCCAGTTCTTTGCGCGCTTCGCTGGTTGCCAGCCGCGAGCCGTTGCCCGGCAGCGCCATACCCAGCGCCTCCATCAAGCAGTTCATGGAGTTGGCTGTGAACATGCCGGAGCAAGAGCCGCAGGTCGGGCAGGCTTGCTGCTCCAGTTCCAGCAGTTGCTGGTCGTTGATCTTGCCCGCCTGATATGCGCCAACGCCCTCGAAGATGCTAATCAGGTCTATGCTGCGTCCATCGGCCAGCTTGCCAGCCGCCATCGGGCCGCCGCTGACAAAGATAGTCGGGATGTCTATGCGCATAGCCGCCAGCAGCATTCCCGGCACGATCTTGTCGCAGTTGGGGATGCACACCATGCCGTCGAAGCGATGCGCCTCGATCATGGTCTCCACGCAGTCCGCGATCAACTCGCGGCTGGGCAGCGAATACTTCATGCCAATATGCCCCATGGCGATACCGTCATCGACGCCGATGGTATTGAACTCGAACGGCACGCCGCCCGCCGCGCGTATAGCCTCTTTGACCAGCTTGCCGAATGCCTGCAAATGCACGTGGCCCGGCACAACATCGACATAGGAATTACAAACCGCGATGAACGGCTTGTTGAAATCTCCCTCGCCAACCACGCCGGTCGCGCGCAGCAACCCCCGATGTGGCGCACGCTCGAAGCCGAGCTTGATCTGATCCGAACGCATCATTCCTCCTGAAACTTTCCTGAAACTTCTAATAGACCGGCGTTACCCAATCCCGGTACTGCTCGATTTCGCCGCGGCTGGCCAAGAGATAGAGCGCCTGCAAGCGCATGGCGAACGCTCCCGGCTTGCCCGTTCCAACGGGACGGCGATCAACGCTCGTCACCGGCGATACCTGCACGCCTGTGCCGCACAGGAAGATCTCCTCGGCGGCATACAGCTCCGTGCGGTCGATGCGGCGCTCTTCGACCGCCATGCCAAACTCTTTTTCGACCATGTCGATCAGCGCGTTGCGCGTGACGCCCTCCAGGATATCCTCGGAGACGGCGGGCGTCGCCAGCTTGCCCCGCCTCATGATGAAGAGGTTGCACGAGCTGCCCTCGGATACCGTGCCGTCATGCGTCAGCATAATTGCCTCGTCGAAGCCCGCCGCCAGCGCGTCATCGGTTGCCAGCGCGCTGTTCACGTAGCCGCCCGTCACTTTGGCGCGCACCGGCATGGCGTTGCTGTTGGCGCGCCTCCACGATGAGGTGCAGACGCTCAGGCCAGTACTGATATCGACGTAGTTGCCCATGGCAAAGGCGTAGATCGCCGTAGAGTCCTCCAATTTGCTGAGCACCGGCTTGACCGAGCGCGAAGATTTGTAGGTGATGGGGCGCACATAGACATCCTGTCGGAAGCCGTGCATCCTCACCAACTCTACTGTGATGCGGCAAAGGTCGTCTATCGACTCTTTGGGATGCATGCGCAGCGTGTTCCACGATTGCGACATACGCTCGTAATGTTCGCGCATCTTCAACACGTACAACTGCTCCTGCTGCGCATTCCAATAGCAGCGAATGCCCTCGAAGCAGGCCGTACCGTAGTTCAGGGCGTGGGTCGCTATGCTGACCTTCGCCTCGCCCATCGGCACGATACGCCCCTCGAAATAGGCATACCCCTCGTCGGAGTCGAGCACGGGTATCTTTGGAGCCTCGGCTTTGCCGGCTTGCTCATGTTTGTGTGATGCTTCCGCTTGCGTCATATTGTTCTCCTATCTATGTATCATCCCACTTGTGGGCCACGCTATGTCAACTCACTCGTGGGCCACGCTATGTCAACTCACTCGTGGGCCACGCTATGTCAACTCACTCGTGGGCTACGCTTCATGCTCACGTAGGGGCCGATTTATCGCGCCCACCAGCCCATTTATGGGCGCGTTACCTCTTGCATTATCCACCCATCGACATTGGGGCACCGCATCTCGCGCCCATAAATGGGCTGGATGGGCACGGTGAACCGGCCCCTACGAATTACAATCGTGCATTCGAATTGCAACCGTGCATCAAATTGCCGAGGGTGTCTCTATATTGCTTTCGGCGATGTAGATCATGTCGGCATCGGTAACGTTCTTCTGCCGGTCGGCTACCACGATGAAGCGTTCGTAGGCGATCTTGAGCTGATCGGGCGTCAGCCGGTAGCCTAGCTGGCGCAGGCGCGCATCCAGGCCATGCTTGCCGGAGTGCTTGCCCATCACCAGCTTCGTCTCGCCCCAGCCCACGGATTGCGGCGTCATAATCTCGTAGGTCATGCGGTTCTTCAGCAATCCGGCCTGGTGAATGCCGGCCTCGTGCGCGAAGGCGTTTGCCCCCACGATGGCCTTGTTCGGCTGAACGGGGATGCCGGTCACGCGGCTGACAAGCTGGCTCGCCGCCAGGAACTCCTTCGAATTGATGCGGGTATCGGCGTGATCGTAGGCATCCGGTCGCGTGCGCAGCGCCATCACGATCTCTTCCAGCGCCGTGTTGCCAGCGCGCTCGCCCAGGCCGTTGATCGTCACTTCGACCTGGCGCGCTCCCGCCTGGATAGCCGCGAGGGTGTTGGCCGTCGCCATGCCCAGGTCATTATGGCAATGGGCGCTCATGACGACGTTCTCGATGCCGGGAACGCGCTGGCGCAGGTAGTGGAAGAGAGCGGCATACTCGTTCGGCATACTATAGCCCACCGTATCGGGAATATTGACGGTTGTCGCGCCCGACTTGATGGCCGCTTCGAAGACACGGCAGAGATAGGTCCACTCGCTGCGCGTAGCATCCTCGGCGGAAAACTCGACGGTGGGGCAGAGGTTACGCGCGTAGGAGACCATCATCTTGATAAGCTGGAGCGCCTCTTCCCGACTGAGATTCAGCTTGTGCTTGAGATGGATGTCCGAGGTTCCCAGCACGATGTGAATGACGGGCTGTTCCGCTTCGCGCACCGCTTCCCAGGCCGCGTCAATATCGCTGTAGGTGGCGCGAGCCAGCCCCGCGATGGCGATGCCGCGCGTACGCCGCGCAATCTCGCGCACCGCGTCAAGGTCGCCGGGAGACGCTGCGGGGAAGCCAGCCTCGATAATATCGACATTGAGGCGCGCAAGCTGCTCGGCAACCTGCACCTTTTCCTCGACCGTCATCGTTGCGCCGGGCAATTCCTCGCCGTCGCGCAGGGTCGTATCAAAAATCCGAATGACCGCAGAATCTCCCATGATGTTTTTCCTCCTCAATGAAGAATGGGATAGCCTGACCGTTTTATGCCTTACTGTTTTTCTCGGAAATCTCCGTTTTTTTGCTGACCGGGTTCAGCCACGGCATCATGGAGCGCAGTTCGCTGCCAACCTGCTCGATCTGGTGTTGGGCGTTGGCGCGTCGCATGGCCTGGAAGCTGGGGCGACCAGCCTGGTTCTCAAGAATCCAGCGCGAGGCGAATGTGCCATCCTGAATCTCGTGGAGTATGCGGCGCATCTCTTCGCGCGCGTGATCGTCGATAATGCGCGGACCTGAGACGTAGTCACCGAACTCAGCGGTATCGCTGATGGAATAGCGCATGTAGCTCATGCCGCCCTGGTACATCAGGTCTACGATCAGCTTCATCTCGTGCATACACTCGAAGTAGGCCACTTCCGGCTGGTAGCCAGCCGCGACGAGCGTCTCGAAGCCCGCGCGGATCAGCGCCGTCACGCCGCCGCACAGCACCGCCTGCTCGCCGAACAGGTCGGTCTCGGTCTCCTCGGCGATGGTGGTGTGCAACACGCCCGCGCGCGTGCAGCCGATGGCTCGCGCGTAGGCCAGCGTCATCGCCTCGGCCTGGCCCGTCGCATCCTGGTACACTGCCCACAGGGCAGGCACGCCTACGCCCTCGACAAACAGCCGGCGCAGCATGTGGCCGGGGCTTTTCGGCGCAACCATCGCCACGTCGATATCTTCCGGCGGCACGATCTGCGAATAGTGCAGGCTGAAGCCGTGCGCCGTCATCAGCATCTTACCGGGAGCCAGCCCTGGCCGGATGTCGCGCTCGAAGACTTCGCGGTGATGCTGGTCGGGGATCAAAATCATGATGACGTCGGCCTGTTCCGCCGCCGCTGCTGGCGTCATGACCTGCAGGCCCTCGGCCTCGGCCTTTTCGCGGCTCTTGCTGCGCGCGGGCAGTCCAACCACTACGCTGCACCCGTTGTCGCGCATGTTCAGCGCGTGCGCGTGCCCCTGGCTGCCGTACCCGATCACGGCCACCTTTTTGCCCTGAATCAACTCCAAATTCGCATCCGCGTCATAATAAATATTTGCCATGTGCTCGTTTCTCCTTGCTCTCGTTTTCTTATCCAGGCGACCGCGAGGGTCGCCCGTACAATACTTGAATGTGCCCTTCGTCTCTCCTGCCGTCTATTGTACGGGCGACCCTCGCGGTCGCCCTGGCAAAGGGTCGCATCGAATGTCGCCCCTACATTTCGTCGCGCGCCATCGCCAGCCTGCCGGTGCGGGCAATTTCGCGCACGCCGTATGCCTGCATTGATTGTACCAGATGTTCGATCTGTTCTTCGAAGCCGGTCACTTCCAGCGTGACCGTCTCCAGCGTCATATCAACGACGTGTGCCCCGTGGTGATGACCCAGTTCGACGATCTCTTTCAAGTGCGTTACGGTGCTATTGACCTTCACCAGTGCCAGTTCGCGCGTGATGGCCTGCCGTGCCGACAGGTTGATGATCTCATGCACATCGACGATCTTGCGTATCTGCTCGACCAGGTGCTCGATCTCTACCTCCGAGTCGTCCATGACGACCGAGACGCGCATGATACCCGGCTGTTCGCTTCTACCAAGCGTCATGTTCTGCATCCTGGCTCGCCGCCGGCGCATCAGCCCGACGATGCGATCGATTGCGCCATGCCGGTCGTCGGCGAACACCACCAGCGTGTGAGTGCGCCCCATACCCTCAGGCGCATTCGACTGGCCCGAGCGCGCCATGTGCTCGGCATGTCCGATGCTCTCCGCCTCGTAACTAGTCATTGTTCGCATGTGCCTCCGCCGTTTCTTCAATCATGGATGTAATCGCCGAGCCAGGAGCGACCATCGGATAGACATTGGCCGTTGAGTCGATGACAAACTCGACAATCACGCTTCCCTCGATCTCCATTGCCCTGCGCACCGCACCGGCGATTTCCTCGCGGCGGGTCACGCGAATGGCCGTCAAGCCGTAGGCGGGTGCCAGCAGCGTATAGTCGGGGCCGCTGATGGGCGTCTCGGAATAGTTGCGATTGTGGAAGAACTGCTGCCACTGGCGCACCATGCCGAGATAGCCGTTGTTCATAATGGCGATCTTGACGCTCAGACCCTCCTGTTGTAGCGTCGCCAGTTCCTGGATATTCATCTGGATGCCGCCGTCTCCGGCGATGGCCCACACAGTCGTATCAGGCATGCCCATTTTGACGCCCATGGCGGCGGGCAGCGCAAAGCCCATCGTGCCAAGCCCGCCCGAGGTGATATGGCTGTTGGGGCGCGTCCAGGTGTAGTGGCGTGCCACCCACATCTGGTGCTGTCCCACGTCGCTGACGATGATGGCCTCGCCCTTCGTCTCAGCGCGAATCGCTTCCAGGATGGTGATGGGGTCGGGATGCTCGTCGTCGCGTGGGATAGCGGCGATGCGCTCATTATCCTTCGCCTCCCAGCCGCGCAGCACGCCGATCCAGTCCGCGTGATCCAGCGGCTGCACCGCCTCGACCAGCGCGGCCAGGGCGTCCTTCGCGTCTGCCACGATCGGCACGGCGGCGCGCTTGACCTTGTGCATTTCGGACGAGTCGATATCAATGTGGATGAAGCGCGCCTTCGGCGCGAACTCGGCAACCTTACCCGTCACGCGGTCATCGAAGCGCAGCCCGACACCGACGATCAGGTCGGCCTCGCCGATGGCGCGGTTGACGTGCGCGAGTCCGTGCATCCCCGGCATTCCGAGGGAAAGTGGGTGCGTCTCCGGGAAGGCGCTGAGGCCGAGCAGGGTAGTAATGACCGGGATGTTGGTCTTCTCGGCGAAGGCGCGCAACTCGTCATAGGCATTGGCGATAATCACGCCGTGACCGGACATAATCAAGGGGCGCTTCGCGTGGGCGATGAGCTGCGCCGCCTGAGCGATCGCCGCCGGAGATGGCTGCAGCGAGCGCGACGCGCTGGCCTTCTTGCCGCCGCTCTGCCAGGCGTCCTTGGGGCGCGAGGGGTAA
This sequence comes from uncultured Chloroflexia bacterium, assembly GCA_963731975.1. Taxonomy (GTDB): domain Bacteria; phylum Chloroflexota; class Ktedonobacteria; order Ktedonobacterales; family Ktedonobacteraceae; genus CAVSXS01. The sequence continues at coordinate 3,293,903 of CAVSXS010000001.1, forward strand.
TACATCGCTTTGACCTGCTGGATATCTTTAGGAATATCGATCAGCACGGGTCCGGGTCGGCCTGTGTTCGCCAGGCGGAAGGCTTCGTGGACGATATCCGCCAGGTCTTCGATGTTCTGCACCAGGAAATTATGCTTGGTGATGGGCTGCGTGACGCCCAGAATGTCGGTCTCCTGAAAAGCGTCTCGCCCGATGAAGTGCCGTGCCACCTGCCCGGTGATGGCCACGATGGGCGTCGAGTCCATGTAGGACGTCGCCAGACCCGTGACGAGGTTGGTTGCGCCGGGGCCGCTGGTCGCCACACACACACCGACCTTGCCCGTAGCGCGGGCATAGCCGTCGGCGGCGTGCGCTGCGGCCTGCTCGTGGCGCACAAGCACATGATGCAGTGTTGGATAGCCGGTAATGGCATCATAAAATGGCATAATCGCGCCGCCTGGATAGCCAAAGAGCAGTTGCACGCCCTCGCGCATCAGCGCTTCGCATAGAATCTGGCTGCCGGTCAGTTCGCGTGCGCCCTGCTCCTGCTGGTCGAACGCGATGTCATAGCGAGCGGAAGATGACGGCCTTCCTTCGTGCTGCTGGGTGATCGTTGCAGCTATTTGCATGATAGCTCCTTCCAAGATTGAATGATAAGAACAATAAAAAAACGAGAACCGTCCGCACTGGGAGGCCCTCGTTAGGTTACCTGCACTGGATTGGGTTGCGTCGTTGCTTCCGTTAATCTCCCTGTATCGTGTTTGCGTCTAGCTTTGTGATAAGCCCTACCAGACGAATCCGTCCGGTAAGGCCGCTAAGGACGAGGACTACTACCACAAGGAGGAGGCCAAGACTGGCAATTACGCGCGCAAACAAAGAAACCAGCGTGTCTACGCTGGTTCTGATAATGCTGGCGCTCGCGGGAGTAGCAGTACAGGTATTCTGCATCGAAAAAGGCATACGTTCCCCACCATTTCGATCAGGCATCATCGCTGATCCATTCAAGGTGTTCCACGTTGCCGTCATGCTGCTGCTCCACATTGCAAAGATACTGTCTCAAGAACAAAAAAGGGCGCTACAGATGATGCTCTAGCAACATTGCTGGAGCTTTCTGTATCGCAATTCATCGCTTAGTCTCAAGATACACTACCTGCCGTTTGTTTGTCAACCCCTATTTGCCGCCGAAATCAGGGGTGTGAAGAATATCTATGAGAAACGCGATAGGCATGGTATATACGAACAACGAATAACGAATAACGCAAAGGGCGACCGCGAGGGTCGCCCTTCGGGGTTGGCACGCTGCCCTTCGGGGTCGGCACGGTCGCCATGCTCGTACCGGCTTCTCCCCGGCTAACCTTGACAATTTACCTTGATGGTCAATATAATTGATAGTGAAGCCACGAGAATCGTGTTGCAAAGAGGAGAGTAGATGGAGACTGAACGCCTGGTTGATGACATGCTCAGCCTGTACCACCTGATTCGCCGGACATCGCACCCGGTCAAGCGGGAGGAGATCACGCCCGAACAGTACTGGCTGATGCGCAGGCTGCACGCGCACGGCGCGCAGAGCATCGGCACGCTGGCCGGCGCGCTCGGCATCACCGGCAGCTCCGCCACGACCGCCTGCAAGCGCCTGGAGAAGGCCGGGCTGGTCGTTCGCCAGCGCCAGCTCGACGACGAGCGCATGGTACATGTCAACCTGACAGAGGAGGGACGCCAGCGCATCGCGGCCTGGGAACAACTGCGGCGCGAAATGCTGAACAGCCTGCTCGCTCCACTCGCGCAACATGAACAACACGAACTACAACGCATCCTCGCTCATATGCTGCTAGCAGCCGAGGAGAGCACATTCAAAGAGAAAGTCCATGCAGAACATCATTGAGGTCCGCGACCTGGTGAAACGCTTCGGCGAGCATACGGCAGTGGATACCATCAACTTCACGGTGGAAGCAGGCGAGATATTTGGCCTGCTCGGTCCCAATGGGGCCGGGAAAAGCACAACCATCAAGATGCTGACCACCTTGCTGCCACCAACGTCTGGTCGGGCGCAAATCGCCGGATTCGATGTCTTCAAGCAGCCCACGGCGGTGCGCCGCCTGATCGGCTACGTCCCGCAGGCGATCTCGGCGGACGGCAGCCTGACGGGCTACGAAAATTTGTGGGTCTTCGCCCGGCTCTACGACGTGCCGCACGCCGAGCAGCAGTCGCGCGTGCGCGACGCGCTGGCCTTCATGGGATTGCAAGAGGCGGGCGACAGGCTCGTGCGCACGTATTCCGGCGGCATGATCCGCCGCCTGGAGGTCGCCCAGGCCGTGCTGCACCGCCCGCAGGTGCTCTTCCTGGACGAACCGACGGTCGGCCTCGACCCCGTGGCGCGCAAAGCCGTATGGGAACACCTCAACCAGTTGCGCGAGCGATACAACATGACTATGCTCATCACCACACACTACATGGAGGAAGCGGATAGCCTGTGCCAGCGCGTCGCCATCATGCACCAGGGCAAGATCATGGCGATGGGCGAACCCGACGAGTTGAAGGCGGGCGTGGGCGGAGAAGAGACGACCCTGGATGACGTGTTTACCTATTATTCCGGCAATACACTGGAAACAGGAGGAAGCTACCGTGACACAGCACGTACCCGTCGCGCCGCACGACGTCTCGGCTAATAGCGAGCATGGCAGCATGGCAGTCAGGCCACCAATGCCGACTGCCTTCAGGCGCTACCTTTCGAAGACCGCTACTATCGTCTGGCTGGAGATACGCAAGCTGCGACACGACCCGACCGATCTCATAACACGCGCCATTCAGCCCATGCTGTGGCTGCTCATCTTCGGCGAGGTACTGGCGCGCGTGCGCGGCATTACCAACGGCAGCTACATGGATTTCTTAGCGCCGGGCATCCTGGCGCAGAGCGTGCTGTTCATCGCCATCTTCTCCGGCATCGCCATCATCTGGGAGCGCGACCTGGGCATTATTCACAAATTCCTGGCCAGCCCGACGCCTCGTTCAGCCCTGGTGCTGGGCAAGGCGCTATCAGCCGGGGTGCGCGGTCTCTCGCAGGCCGTCATCATCTACATCCTGGCGCTGCTGCTGGGCGTGCATATGAACTGGAATCCGCTGGCGCTGCTGGGTGTGTTCGTACTCATCATCCTGGGCGGAGCGGCCTTCTCGACCTTCTCGCTGATTATCGCCTGCCTCGTCAAAACGCGCGAGCGTTTCATGGGCATTGGGCAGTTGTTGACGATGCCACTGTTCTTCGCCAGCAACGCCATCTATCCTATCTCCATCATGCCGACATGGCTCAAGATCATTGCCAACGGCAACCCCCTCAGCTACGAGGTGGACGCCCTGCGCTCGATGATGCTCGCCAACAGCGTCATCAACCCGGCAAGCTTAATTACCGACTTCGCCGTGTTGCTGGGAGTTACGATCGTGCTGATCGTCATCGCTGCGCGCCTCTACCCGCGCGTCGCGCAATAACTCAACAACGGCTATCCCTCTATGCGCACTATGCTGCTTATGCTATACTGCCTGGAAATAGAATGGATATAGGGAAGAAGCAGATGAGTAATCCCATGCCACAACACCGACTCAATACTGATTCCGGTACCCGCAGCGAAGCCACTCCGCCTCTGCATCCCGCGCTGCAAGCCATGAAAAAGGTTCCGGAAATTACGGCCATCTTCTGGATCATCAAATTGTTGAGCACCGCGATGGGTGAGTCAACCTCCGACTACCTGGTGTACCAGATCAACCCCTACGTGGCGGTCGCTCTCGGGTCGCTTGGCCTGGCTGTTGCGCTGATCCTGCAGCTCTTGCTGCGTCGCTATGTCGCGTGGGTCTACTGGTTAGCGGTCGTCATGGTGGCAGTCTTCGGCACCATGGTTGCCGATGTCACACACGTTGTGCTGGGTATTCCGTATTGGATATCAACGGCATGCTTTGCCTCCGCTCTCGCCATCATCTTCGTGATCTGGTACGTCAGCGAGAAAACGCTATCCATCCATACGATCTACCGTGGTCGCCGCGAGCTGTTCTATTGGGCGACGGTCATAGCCACGTTTGCACTTGGCACAGCGGCAGGCGATCTGACCGCGTCAACCCTCCGCTTAGGGTACTTTCCCTCGTTTGTCCTCTTTGCAGTCCTGTTCGCTCTCCCGGCTCTGGCGTACTGGCTGGTTGGCCTGAACGAGATCGCTACCTTCTGGTGTGCCTATATCGTGACCCGGCCGCTCGGCGCATCGCTTGCCGACTGGTTGGGGAAACCGTATCTGGGTGGCCTCGGGCTGGGTGACGCAAAGGTGGCGCTGGTCTTGACGGTGTTGATCATCGGCTTCGTCGGCTACCTGACAATCACCCGCAAGGATAGGAAGAGCGAACAACAGTAGCTGACACTAATTTTCCGCTTACCAGCGCGACTCCACCTGTTCTCGAATGTGCCTGTCGTAAATCTCGCGCACGCGGCGCATCGTTTCGTCGCTGAGCGTGGGCAGGTTGGCGGCCAGTACGTTATCCTGCGCCTGCTGAGGATTTTTGGCTCCGGGAATGGCAGCCGTCACCTCCGGGAACATCAGAATCCAGCGCAGCGCGAACTGCGCCATGCTCGCGCCCGGCGGCACGAGGGCGCGCATCTCCTCGACGGCCTGCAAGCCCGTCTCGAAGTCAACGCCTGAGAAGGTTTCGCCCTGGTCGAACGACTCGCCGTGCCGGTTATAGTTGCGATGGTCACTCGCCGAAAACTGTGAATCGGCGCGCAGTTTGCCTGAAAGCAACCCGCTCGCCAATGGCACGCGCGCCAGGATGCCCACCTGTCGCTCGCGGGCAGCCGCGAAGAACCGCTGCGAGGGCTTGAAGCGAAACATGTTGAAGATGATCTGCACGCTCTGCACGTTTGGATGCTCGATGGCCGCGAGCGCCTCGCCCACGCGCTCCACGCTCACGCCGTAGAAACGCAGTTTGCCCTGCCGCACGAGATCGTCCAGGACGACATAGACCTCAGGCATAGCATAGACTTCCGAAGGCGGGCAGTGCAGTTGCAACAGGTCGAGCGCGTCGGTTTCCAGATTGCGCAGGCTGCGCTCGACAAAAGCGGTCAGGTTCTGGCGATTGTAGCCGCTTGCCACGTGGGGATTGAGACGTCGCCCGGCCTTCGTAGCAATAATCAACTGCTCGCTGCGCGCCTTGCGCACCTGCGCGATCAATTGCTCGGAATGTCCATCGCCGTAAACATCCGCCGTGTCGATGAAGTTGACGCCGAAGTCGATGGCCCGGTTGAGCGCCGCCAGCGATTCCTTGTCGTCCGTCGTTCCCCAGGCATCTCCGCCGATGCCCCACGCGCCAAACCCGATCTCTGAAATATTCCAACCCGTGCGTCCCAATGGTCGATAGTCCATCGTATATCCTCTCTCCTGGTATGTATCATAGCCAATTACTCTTGCGCGATTTCGTGATACCGAGTTGTAAAACTTATCCCCTGACAAAAAAATTCACGAGTGTACGAGCATCATTTGCTGTTGCAGTCTGGAATCATCCAGTAGTGAGCTATTAGGGAGACGTGGATATTCTTGAGGTTTAACGGAGTTTCTTTTAGGCATATGTCACTTCCATACTACAATCAAAAGCTCACTGACCGCAGTATATTAAAGCTCTGGTGGTATGTCAAGAGCCGGTTTTCTGGCTCCGGCGACCCTACCAGGTGAAATATGAGACAATGTATCAATTGACAATGCCCTTGGGACTATGTTATGCTATTCTCTGTTAACGAGACATTGTATCATTAATATTTGGAGGTTATTCATGCGCGGCACGAGACATGGATGGTGGATAACGGTTGTAGGAGTTTTGACGGTACTCCTGGCATTATTTCTCACCGCCTGCACCAGCACGACCCCTGGAGGATCGTCCGGTAGCAAAACAATACAGGTTGTCGCTGCCGAAAATTTTTATGGCGACATTGTCCGGCAGTTGGGAGGCAACCTCGTCAGTGTGACCAGCATCATATCAGATCCCAACATTGATCCCCATACCTACGAATCCAACGCGCAGACGGCCATCGCGGTCTACAAAGCTAAGCTAGTCATCGAGAACGGCTCTGGCTATGATAGCTGGATGGACAAAATACTTTCAGGCTCGCCCAATTCACAGCGTCTTTTGCTGACCGCTTCGAATATTGCCCCTATGAAATTGCCGGACAATCCGCATGTCTGGTATAGTATTGATAATGTAGCAGCTATAGGGCAGGCTATAACGGGGGATTTGAAGAAACTCGATCCGGCTCATGCATCTGTCTTCGATAGCAACTTGCAGGTATTTCAACAATCGCTGAACCCAATCAAGCAGAAGATTAGCGAGATCAAGTCGAAGTATGCCGGGACGCCGGTTGGTTTAACGGAGACCATTTATCTTTACCAGTCTGGACCGCTTGGTCTCAATGTCCTGACACCGTTCGAGTTTCAGAAAGCGGTCGCGGAGGGCAATGATCCACCCGCCAGTGCGGTAATCACGACGGAGAATCAGGTTATTCATCACCAGGTCAAGGTGTTGATTTACAATGAACAGACGATAGAGCCGGTCACGACGCGTCTGCAAAACGACGCGCAGGCGCAGCACATCCCGGTTGTTCCGGTGACAGAGACGATGCCACCTGGCAAAACTTATCAATCGTGGATGTTAGGCCAGTTAAACACGCTGGAACAGGCATTGCAGAGTGGCGTGAAGGGCGCGTGAGCAGGAAGAAGCGAGGATGAGAGCGTGGAGAGCGTACATAACGAGTATATGCAAGTATAACGAGCACAGATCGAAACTCAGACCCCGATCATCGAGCTTGATCACGTGTGTGTCCAGTTCGGTAAGCGCACCATCTTAGACGGCATCAACCTGACCATACACGAGGGTGAATTTATCGTAGTGCTCGGTCCTAACGGTGCTGGCAAAAGTACCCTGCTCAAGCTGCTGCTCGGGCTTATCAGGCCGGGCGCGGGCAGCGTGCGCGTATTGGGACAGCCTGCGCGCCGGGGCAACAGCGCCATCGGTTACGCGCCGCAGCATCGCGCGCTGGAGGCCGACCTGGCTCTGCGCGCCCGCGACGTGGTCGGCTTTGGCCTGGACGGGAATCGCTGGGGCATCGGGCTGCCCACGCGCAAACGCGCCGCTTTGATCGATGCAGCACTGGAAGAGGTCGATGCGTTGTCCTTCGCCAACGCCCCGGTCGGGCAGCTCTCCGGCGGCGAGCAGCAGCGATTGTTGATCGCTCAGGCGCTGCTGACCAATCCGCGCCTGCTGCTACTGGATGAGCCACTGGCAAACCTGGACATCAACCACGCACAGGAGATCGTGGCGCTCATCGAGCGCATCTGCCGCGAGCGACACGTGGCCGTCCTGCTCGTCTCGCACGACATCAATCCACTGCTGACCGTCGCGGACCGCGTGCTGTACATCGCGCGCGGCCATAGCGCTATCGGCACGCCCGGCGAGGTCATCACAAGCGGCACGCTCACGAAGCTCTACGGCACGCCGGTCGAGGTCGTCGAGGCGCTAGGGCGTCTCTTCGTGGTCGGCGCGGAGATATAAAATTTCAAGGAATGCTATGTTCGATATCCTGCAATATCCTTTCATCCAGAATGCTTTTCTCGCGGGCACCTGCATCGCCATCGTCGCGGCCATCATGGGCTATTTCCTGGTCGTGCGCGGCCTGACCTTCGCGGGTCACGCGCTGCCCAACATCGGCTTCGCGGGCGCGGCGGGTGCCGTATGGCTAGGCATCGACCCGGTGGTCGGCCTGCTCGTCTTCACGCTCGGCGCGGCCCTGGGCATCGGCGCGTTGGGCAGGGCGCTGCGCGAGCGCGACATCGCCGTCGGCATTATCATGACCTTCGCGCTTGGCCTGGGCATTCTCTTTCTCTCGCTTTATGCCGGATACGCCGAGCCGGTCTACAGCATTCTCTTCGGGCAGATCGTCGGCATCAGCCAGCAGAACGCGCTGGTGACGGCGTTGCTATCCGCCATCATTCTCTGCATCATGCTGCTGATCTTTCGTCCGCTGCTCTTTGCTTCGTTCGACCCGGAGGTTGCCGAAGCTCGCGGTTTGCCTGTCGGCCTGCTCTCACAGGTGTTTCTGGTACTGGTTGCCATCACCGTCTCCATCTCGGTACAGATTGTGGGCGCGCTATTGTTCTTCACACTGCTGGTCGGGCCTGCCGCGACCGCCTTGCGCATCGTCCAACGTCCCGCATCGGCCATCGCGCTCGCCGTCGTGCTGGGAATCACCTACACCTGGCTCGGCATTCTCTTTGCCGCCAACAGCACGTGGCCCGTCAGCTTCTATATCTCGATGATCTCGTTCGCGGTGTACCTGCCCGTGCGCCTGCTCTCGCCAATGTGGATTGGACGGGGCAATCGCAATGCGTTCCAGGGCGACCGCGAGGGTAATCCATCGGGACAGCTAGAATGAAAGGATAAAAGCGCATGTTCGCGCTCTTGCAATACGAGTTCGTACAAAACGCATTTCTGGCGGGCGGCCTGATCGCCATCATGACGGGCGTGATGGGCTATTTCGTCGTGCTGCGCGCCCAGGCGTTCGCGGGCGAGGCGATGGCGGACATCGGCTTCGCGGGCGCGACCGGCGCGGCCATTCTGGGCATAAACTCGCTGCTGGGAATGATCGGCCTGACACTGCTGGCCGCGCTGGGCATGGGCGCATTGGGCGAGCGCGTGCGCGGGCGAGACATAGAGGTCGGCATGGTGCTATCGTTCGCGTTGGGACTGGGCGTGCTCTTCCTCAATATCTACATCCAGCACGGCACGAACACCAGCGTTGGCGTGGGCGTCCTCTTCGGCTCGATTCTGACAATCTCCCGCGAAAATGTGCTCATCACGCTCGTCACGACCTGTACGACCCTGCTGCTATTGGCGCTGATCTATCGCCCGCTGCTCTTCGCCTCCATCGACCCGGAGGTGGCTGAGGCGCGCGGCATCCCGGTACGCCTGCTGTCGATCGCTTTCCTGCTGCTACTGGCCGTCGCTACCGCCGAGGCCGTGCTGGTGATCGGCGTTCTGCTCGTCTTCGCCCTGCTAATCGCCCCGGCTGCCACCGCCGAACGCCTGGCGCATCGCCCTCTCACGACCATCCTGCTCTCGGCGGGCCTTGGGCTGCTCTTCACCTGGGGCGGCCTGCTGCTGTCCCTCACCGGAACGGGCAGCCAGCTTCCCGCCAGCTTCTTCATTGCAACATTAGCCGCGCTCGCCTACTTCGCCGCCATCCTGCTCCAGCGCCTGCGCTCCCCGTCGCGCTATCATCCTCAACCGCACCCGAACAGGGAGTGTTTACCCCACCACTAAAGCCTACTTGGTGCTTTTTAGGACGAGGGCGACCGCAAGGGTCCCATCCTCCTCTCATCATCCTCTCCCGCCCGTACAAAGATACGGATCGAATCGGCCTGGGAGTGGGGCATCGTAGTCTTTGTACGGGCGGGGGTAGGGCGGATGAGTGGCGGGGACCCTTGCGGTCGCCCTTCCCGAAAAGAGAGGCGATAAATAGAGAGGCGAGTTGCGTCTCTGCCTCTCCCTGATATATAGTGCAGACAGAAGAATGCATCATAATCGCTGTTGCGAAAACGCGACAACGGAAACCGAGGCGAAGGGAGCACGAGCAATGCCATACGAATTGATCGAAGTAGAGTATACAGGCGATTTCGCAACGATCACCATGAATAACCCGCAGCGCCGCAACGCGCTGTCGCTGCGACACATGGCCGAGTTGACCAGGGCCTTCCGCGAAGTGGGCGAGAGCGCGGTACGCGGCGTGATCCTGGCCGCCAACGGGCCGGTCTTCTCAGCCGGGCACGACTTCGCGGACATGGTGGGGCAGGACTTGATCGCCATGCGCAAACTGCTGAAGGTCTGCACGACCATGATGGACACCATCCAGGCGATACCCCAGCCGGTGGTGGCGCGCGTCCACGGCCTCGCTACCGCCGCGGGCTGCCAGCTTGTCGCCACGTGCGACCTGGCGGTTGCCTCGACGGAGGCCGCCTTCGCCACACCTGGCGGCAAAGGCGGATGGTTCTGCACAACGCCCATGGTGGCCGTCAGCCGCAACATAGGGCGCAAACGCGCGCTCGAAATGCTGCTGACCGGCGAGGCCATCGACGCGCAGACGGCAGCCGATTGGGGGCTGGTCAACCGCGTCGTCTCACCACAACAGCTGGTCGAGGAGACGCAGCGCTTGATCGAGTCTGCCACGCGTGGCAGCTTCTTCTCCAAAGGCATCGGCAAGCAAGCCTACTACGCCCAGATCGAGATGGCGCAGCCGCTCGCCTACGCCTATGCCCAGGAGGTGATGGCCTCGGCCTCGCAAATCCCCGACGCAAGAGAAGGCATGCAGGCATTTCTGGAGAAACGCAAGCCGCATTGGAAGCCCGTTCAGTAATCGAGAACACTATGCTCAACAACAAAGTCGCGGTCGTCACGGGTGGCGGGCGAGGAATTGGGCGGGCTATCGCGCTGGCCTGTGCAGAGGCGGGAGCCGATCTCGTGCTGGCCTCACGCTCGCTCGATGCGCTGGAAGAGACGCGCGCTGAGATCATGCGTCTTGGGCGAGAGGCGCTGGTCGTCCCGACCGATGTCACCCACGAGGAGAGCGTGCGCAACCTGGCAGAGCGCACGCTGGCGCGCTTTGGCCGTGTAGATATCCTCATCAACAACAGCGGCGTGACCGGCCCCGTCAAGCCACTCTGGGAGGTCACTCTAGAAGAGTGGAACGAGACCTTCGCCGTCAACGTGACCGGCGCTTATCTCTGCTGCCGGGCATTCTTGCCCGCTATGATCGAACGGCGCTCCGGCTCGATCATCCTGATTAGCTCGATGACGGGCAAGCGTCCACTCTATGGCCGCGCTACCTACGCCGCCGGGAAGCTGGGGCTGGTCGGCATGGCGCGCACGCTGGCCTGGGAGGTAGGAGAGTACGGCATCCGGGTCAACGTCGTTTCGCCCGGCGCGGTCGCCGGCGAGCGACTGGAAGGCGTCTTTCGCAGCCAGGCTCAGGCCCAGGGCATCAGCGTCGAGGAGGCACGACACATATTCACCGCAGGCTCTCCGCTTGGCCGTCTCGTGCCGCCCAACGACATCGCTGACGCGGTCGTCTTCCTGGCATCCGACCGAGCCGCCTCGATTACCGGAGAAGACCTCAACGTCTCGGCTGGTGTGGTTATGTACTAGAGAGGAATGTATGATGAGCGGTCTTGTATTTGCCTGCATCGCACCTCATGGAAGCATGGTCATTCCCTTACTGGCCGACAAGGATGCGTCGAAGGCACTGGCGACGCGCGCGGCGCTGGAAGAGCTTGGACGCCGCATGGACGCCGCACAGCCCGAGACAATCGTGCTCGTCACGCCGCACGGCCATCGCGTGGATCATGCCTTCTCGCTGCTCAACAATCCCCGCGTGCGCGGCGAACTGGGACGCGAGGAAGACTCCTCCGAAAACAGCTTCTCGCTAACGTTCGACGTGGACAAAGAACTGAACGCCGCCATTGTCGAGCAAGCCCGCGCCCTGAATGTCCCGGTGGCACGCATTGGTTACGCCGTCATGGATGACCCGGCCTTCGTCCTGCCGCTCGACTGGGGCGCGCTCGTCCCGCTGTGGTTCCTCGGCGCGATGCATACTCCCCGGCCCAAAGTGGTGATCGCCTGTCCCGACCGCGGCAACATGCCGTGGACGCTATTCCCGACCTTTGGTCTTGCTATACGACAAGCGGCGGAGCAGCTAGGCCGGCGCATCGCCTTCGTCGCCAGCGCCGACCTGGGTCACGCCCACGACGCGCAAGGAACTTACGGCTACGACCTCGCTTCACAGGAGTTCGATCACGCTCTCATCGATGCCATTCGAGACCAGGATTTAGGGCGCCTCCTGTCATTTGACCAGGACTGGCTCAAACGTGCCTCCACCGACTCATATGGCCAGCTACTCAACCTGCACGGCATGATCGAAGGCCAGAACTGGCAGGGAGAACTCTTGTCGTATGAAGTTCCGACGTATTTTGGGATGTTGTGCGCGGCGTATAATCCTGTTTGAGAGCGCTGCCTCAAGTAGCCTGTCAAGCCTCATATGCCCCCTCACCCCTGGCACCCGCGAGGGGTGCCACTACATTTCGCGGGTCACTTGAAGCTTGACAGGCCGCTAGCCACAGATCTAGTTTTTCAGCTTTTCGCTGACATGTCTTCCCGTTCCATGGCCTGCCAGTCATCACACTCTGGAAGCAGAAGCGCATGATAGTAGAGGGGCAGGTATGCTCTGATCTGCGGGATGCGGGTCACATCGCCTGATGCGTACAGGTAGCTGCCAGCGTTGTCTCGCAAGGCTCCCGCCAGGTAGCGCACGCCTCTACCATCGTCATCAACGATCCAGTGCATCTTCACCTTACGCTGGAAATAAATCATCAGCAGTTCCTGCCTACGATCGACGATCACTCGCCGATCACCAACCACGCGGCAAGCAAGGCCAGAACTGCTGGCAGCAATGGCTTGTTCTAAGTTCAACCTCTGCTCTTTAAATATTTTCTCACCGGTATAGACACATCAGTAGCGAGTGTCCGGTCAACGCAAACCATACCTGTCGGTAGACAGAAAAAGAGAAGAATACTTGCCAATGAAGTCCTTTGTAGCGACGGTTCCAGCAATCGTCTCTGCCAGGACGATGAAGCGCTTAAGGGTGACTGGAAGAGACAATTACTCATTGACTAAGTATTCATATATTGAGTATAGGTAGGGCAATCGATAAAGTCAAGGTTTTCTGGGCTTAAACTTTCACCGATGCAGGTTCAGGAGGTGTATCTATTATACTCATTCTATGAGTATAATAGTAGAAGGAATGTGTCGTCAAGGCGGGTGCATATCGTGTCCTCTACCTTGACGGTGTTGAAAACATTACTCACAGAGAAGAGATAAAGAAGAATTCTGAACTATGGCAGCTCGAATCAGTGCTCGTAACCAGTTGCGAGCAAAAGTGAAGTCGGTCAAACTTGGAGAGGTGATGGCAGAAGTGGTTATGGCGCTTGCCGACGGGCAAGAAATTGTCTCTGCAATCACACGGGGTTCGGCAGAAAGTCTGAACCTGAAAGAGGGGGATGATGTCGTCGCGATCATCAAATCGACGGAAGTCATGATCGGCGTAAACGAGTAGTAGCTTGTCATCCATGACTTTCGACCTATTCCCACTCAGGTAGTTCTGCACTTCCTGCCGCACAATCTACTCAAGTATACTTCTGTCAGATATCAATATCAAATTATCAGGCAGGAGGTACTTTTTATGACAACTATGGTAACAGGCGCAACAGACAAAACGGGCAAAGCGGCCCCGGCGGTCGAACTACAGAATGTCACCAAGAACTACGGCAGCGTCCAGGCGCTCAAAGGCATCAGTCTCACGGTCGAGCGAGGCGAGGTTGTGGCCGTGCTCGGTCCCAATGGAGCGGGCAAATCCACCTCGATCGCGCTGATGCTCGGTATGCGCCGGGCAACCAGCGGCAGCGTAGCGCTCTTCGGCGAAAATCCGCGTCTCGCCAACCACCGCAAGCGCATCGGTGTCATGCTCCAGGAATCCGGCGTGCCGGAATCGCTCAAGGTACGCGAACTGGTCGAGCTTTTTGGGCGCTTTCACGATAACTCTATGGTCACGCGGGAGGCTGTGAAGATGGCCGGACTTGAGGATAAGGCCAATACTCGCCTGGGCCGGCTCTCCGGCGGCCAGAAGCAGCGTGTCTTCTTCGCTCTCGCGCTTGTAGGCAATCCAGACGTGCTCTTTCTCGACGAACCCACCACCGGACTCGATGTGGAGGCGCGCCGCAATTTCTGGGATCAGATCAATCGCCAGGTCGAGCAGGGCAAGACGATCATCCTGACCACGCATAACCTGGAAGAAGCTGACGCCCTGGCGAAGCGCATCGTCGTCATCAACCAGGGGCGGATCATCGCCGACGGCACATCTGACGAGATCAAGAGCCACGCCGGGGGCAAGCACGTCCGTTTCCGCGCCCCAAACTTGACGATTGAAGAGCTAGGCGCGCTTGCCGGAGCGCAGTCAGTCCATCTGCTGGGCAGCAAATTTGAAATCCTTACGAAGGAACCGGAGGCTCTGCTAGCAACCCTCTTCAGGCGCGGAGCAGAGTTGAGCGATCTCGAAGTCGTCGGCGCAGGACTTGAGGAAGCTTTCCTGACGCTGACCGGCAACGGAAAGCACGCAGCCTGACCTGGATATGACTGGGTATGAGGCAGGCTGTAATGATTATTCTTCACTTTCAAGACCAGAAATGTCATTCTGAGCGAAGCGAAGAATCTGAATCGCCGGGATACGAGATTCTTCGCTTCGCTCAGAATGACAGTACCGACTTCGGTTGTTCACTTTCATAATCATGCACACTCACAAGACGAAAGGAACGTGAAATATGGCTACTTTTTCAAGCGAGCACATTCAAGGGCAAATGCCAACGACGCCAGCGATGCTGACCACTCATCGAAAAGCGGCTCCCTGGGGCTACTTCTTCTACTGTGAATTGTTGAAGATCTTCCGCAATCCGCCCTCGGTTTTCTTTGGTATAGGCTTTCCAACGCTCTTCTTTCTGATCTTCGGCTTTAGTTTGAATGCCGCTTACGCTCCGACCATACTGGCTTCATACGCCGCCTACGGCGCGTTCATCGTCTCATTCCAGACGTTCAGCATCTCGCTGGCCACCGAACGCGCGCTCGGCTGGAATAAACTCCTGCGCACCACGCCTATGAGTTCGGCGCTCTACCTGGGAAGCAAATTGCTGGTCATCATCCTGACCGGCATTATCTCCATGTTACTGCTATTCGCCGTCGCGGGTTTCAGTGGGAAAGTACACCTGAGCCTGGTGGTCTGGGCGCAACTACTGGGGATGATGGTACTTGGGATGATTCCTCTGAGCCTGCTGGGTCTGTTTCTGGGCTTCATCGGCTCGGCAAACCTGACCCTGGCGCTCTCGACCATCCTGACGCTGCTGCTCTCCTTCGCCTCGGGACTGTGGATACCGCTCTCTTTCTTGCCCGATCTCATACAAAAGATCGCCCCGTACCTGCCTTCCTACCACCTGGGCCAGCTTGCCTGGAACATCGTCGGCAGCCCCAGCGGTGACGGCCACCTATGGACGCACCTGCTGATCCTGCTCGCCTACGCCGCGGGCTTCGCGGTACTGGCTGCCTGGGCCTACATCCGCGACGAAAACAAAAACTTCGCATGAGATCGGCGACTTCTCGCGTCACCTCGTATACTATCGCGTTCTCATGATAGTATACGAGGTGACGCCGTGGTATACGCTGCGACGATGATTAATGGCGATACTACTCTGTGAGTAGGCCGCCTAGATCTGATACGCTTCTCCCGGCGGGTTTTGGCTTATACTTGATAGGGTTTTAAGTCAGGATATGACTTCATTATCCTACGATGGTCATTAGTATTTTAGGATATTGATAATTGGGGAGAGGTGGAGTGATATCTTTTGCAGTTGCACGAAACTCCCTCCCAAATTGCATTTCTCTTGAAATGATCTTTGCAGCATCTCGTTGAACATAACCAATTTGATTTCCTTCAAATAACACACGAATTGCTGAAGGATCATATTCATTTCCTGGTTCCTCCTCTAGCATTAGGTGATCCCCCTCGCGCACATTCAAGGCAGTTTCAACTCGATTGGAATAAGGAACACCTTGAACAGTTGCTTCAATTACAGTCTGTCTCTGAAGGATAAATTGTAATTGAGCATCATCCGCTACTATCCTGCTGATTTTCTGTACGAACCTCTTCTTTTCAGCGACTGATCCTTGTGGCACTTCTTGAAAGATAAATTCCGCATCGAGATTAATAATCCATTTAATAAAGCTAATAAATGTACTGTCATTTGTAAGCTGATAATGCCTCGCTAACACAAGAGCCAATTGACGCGATGAAACCCCGAACCCGCTTATCCAACATGCAAAAACGCTGTTGACTCCAAATTTCATCATTGAAGGAAGATACTGCCATGCTAGAGGCAGCTCGTCATATTTTTTCTGAAGCTTAAAAGCTAATATACGAAGAAATCCGTTGAAACCCCAGGGTAATTTATAAATCACCCGATCCGCAATATATTCACCAAACTCATCTTCCTGCTCGGCAATCCAGTAAGTTGAGCGTATTTCACTGATTGATTTACCTCCTACCCAATCCTTCACAAGCCTTAACTCATCTTCTGGTTCACGGGCCTTAATACCCCTTGCTAACTTCATCTCTGGAATATTTTGACATGCAGCAAACGCGAACTCTAAAAGCTCTTCATTTAAGTAAACATCATTCGTTTCTCCTTCAGGTATTTCCCATCCACGAACTGAAAGAAATAATTCTACCGCGTTTTCTAGCATCTGGCAGCTATCAACCCGTAAACCAGTTGAGGCAAATACCACTCGTAAGGCTTGATCCGTTACTTGTTGACTTATTCGGATTGATGTACGCCTTATCGCGGATGTTAACGGAGCTAGATTACGATTGCTTCTCTTTGCTTGAACCCCGACAAGGCTTCCTTGTAAGAAGTTACTGATCGCCATTTCATCCTCTGTATCTACCACTTCCTCCGCAAGGAGAGTTAATACGTGCGGGTCAAGATAATCGATCAGTTCTTCTTGACTAATCCGTTTTTCAATCAAAGCCTCCAATAGTTTATAAAGTGGACTTTCTACCACCTCGATATTATTTTCATCACGAAATTCTTTGAACAACTGAGTATCGTTACTTGAGTTAGTAACAAAAACGATCTGCCCCTCTGTCTCTTTTCCGGCTCTTCCGGCTCTTCCACAAATATTCCAAAAATCACGTTTTTTTACTTTATTCGCCTTCATCTGTTTTTTATTGTCGGGATCTGGATACATTCGCTCTAGGCTATGAATAAGAGCAGTCTTAATAGGCAAATTAACTCCTTGGCCCAATGTATTAGTACTAACAAGTATCATAATTTTCCCATCCCGAAAGTCATTTTCCACTGCTTGGCGTACAGGGTCAGGTAAAGGCCCATAATGCAATCCAACTCCATAATGGAGTCCCCTCGTCAGAGCATGCTCATCACCTAGCCACTCTTTAGCTAGATCGTATGACTCAAGAACAGGATTCGTTCTAAATTTCAGGCAGTCGGAAGGAATTGCATTAGATGCTTCAAGGTACTTTAAAGAGGTTATAATGTTATCGACTACTTGTCTTACATGAAGGGGCATAGCGCAAAAAACCAAAACTGGCCCTGTCTTTGCGAACTTTGCGGCAAGCATTGCTGTAGTCTGAGCTTTATTAGTTGTATCTGGCCATATTTTCGTTTGCGGTTTACCTGTCGGAGTAGGTTCACCAGTATAGTATCGTTCTTTTTGAAGGAAATAAGGAACAAATGTCGAAGGCAGTCCCTCAGAATTAAGATATTGAAGTTGTCCATTAAATCCGCCTTTCTCCTTTTGAGCTTTCAACCATTTAAAGGTCGCAATAGTTTGGCGGGAAGGTCGCTCTGTTTTCTCTATTTTAAGAGGTTTCTGCGAGTTTTTAGAAAGCCAAGCGACAAAATCATCAACATTTACTTCCGGCATTACGGCAGAAAGAAACAAGAAATGTGCTTGTGGTAGTTTCTGTTTCAATCGAGTAATAAGCAGTTCTAATGAAATACCACGTCCAAGAGTGCCATTTTGAGCGAGTACTTGTGCAAGAGTCTTGTCCTTATCTACCTCTCTCTTCGTTGGTATTCCCTCATCGAGCATATGGCCTTCATCAATAACGATAGTTGCAATATTTTCAAAATATTCAGGGTGGGTTCTAAATAGCAAATCCGCTTTTTCAGGAGTTGTCACTAATACGTGAGATTCTACAGCCAGAATGTCTTGAAAGCTGTCTAACTCAAAACCTCCTGCGAGGTTTGAAACCCGATATCCTAATGCTCCTAGCGTCTCAGCTAACCTATCTTCAATTTCATTCACTAAGGCTCGATAAGGAGCTATGTATAAACACCGTTTTTGTGTTGAGTTGGTAAGGGTTGCAAGTATCGCTAATTCTGCAATAAAAGTTTTTCCAGCACTTGTTGGCATTTGTATTATAAAACTATCATCGGATGTTAAAAGATTACCTCGTAAGGCTTTTAACTGAGATGTCCAAAATTCAACAATTGACTTTTCAAGGGCGAGATTTCGCAAGTACGTATTCCAAATAGGATTTTGAATAAGGTTTTCGCCGTATCTTTCTATATTTGACCAAGTACTTCGTCTCTCAAATAATTTTAATAATGTTCTCAGCTCAGAGGCTATAACATCTAATCTTGTATCTCCGACCTGCTGGAAATATGTGTATGCTCTCTCAATATTTTTTTGAGCTACTGTAAATTGCTCTCTTACTCCGTGGATACAATATTCCGTAAAGTTGGAAAGTGCCTTTTGAAAAAAGAGATGTCCGTAAAGGTTTTGAATGTCTAGAAAGATTTGCTCTTCTTCTGAGTCTGAAACTATCTTTTCTTGTAAAGTGTGTGCAAAAGATATAGCTCGTTGAGTAACACGCTGTAGTTTAACGATATCTCTTCTTAAAAAAGCAAGAAGCGCCTGGCGGAAAAACCCGGTCAAATTAAAATCAGGAGTATTGGGTCTTTCATCTTTTCCTTCTTCAGAAAGGGCTTTTTTCTCAACAAACTTAGCGAGGCATTGTGCATTTGCATGATACCCTGCAATATGATAACAAATTGCAGAGTTAATCAACAAGATTTCCTCATCCTCCTCATTTGCAAACTTAGAGAGAAACTCAAAAGATTGAGCAGCAGTCTTCAAAGAGTCCAGAATACTTTTTCCTTTATCAGTACTTTCGGTAAACTGGTCTTCTCTCAAGAGAAGCGAGCTATTGGCGAAAATGTAGTCACATTTTCGCCAGACTTCCGGGGGCGTAAAAGTATACCTCGTATTAGGCTGGCTGGATAAAAGTTCTTTTGGATTGATTTTGCTTGAACCTGTGCCAGATCATTTCGAAACCTGGGATCTTGCATCAGTGACTCAAGGCTATTGTATGTATTTTCGAAGTATTCACGTTTATCCATTGAACTGATCAAAGCCTTTGAGACCGTAGTACACCTGTCATAAGTAGCGTCGATGACATCTCTCAATTGAGAAATTAAAACAACTTTTGTTGAGAAATCAACTAAGCGCTGATCCAGAGGATAGCTTTCTAGTCTTTCTAAGATTTCATCAGTCCACCTCTCTTTTGAGTGTACAATAAAAAGGTCATGCCTCTTATCATATTTAATGTGTTCTAACTCAATACCAGAAATGAATTGAGCTTCCTCAAGTCTATGAGTGTCATACAATATTTGGCAGATAAAGTGCAATATTTCAGGTTGAGTCAAAATATCTCTCGCCTCACCTAAAACCAAACTATCATGCCCCTTAATTGCAATATCTTTGTCACAATTACCTGATATCGTTTTTACTTCTCCATAGCATACTAAAGGTTTCTCATTATCGGGACGCTTAATCAAGCAAAGATCAGTTAATCGCATTGCCCAATCTTTTTTTTCACGGTATCGTAACTTATAAATTGGGAACCAAAAATTTTCGAACTCAATCAAAAAGTTAGATGCTAATATTTCTCCAAAATTTCCTACACGAACATTTATTCTTTTTTGCCCTGGTAAAATACGATCTTCTAGATACCTTTTCAGGATATTTAAAGAGTTATCTTCAGCATCTTTTAGCAGAATGCGGTACTGATCCCTAATTTGTTCTGGATTACCATGGGCAAGTAATACAGCGAGTGCAAGATAATCCCTAATATCACTATCAGGTTCGCTTGACTCAGTTATATCTATTACCGGAAATTTATACACATGAGGTTGCCTAACCTGTTGAATTAACCAATTGCTCAACATAATTGTTCACCTTGATTTCAAAAATCAGGAACGACGTTGTATCTACAGTAAAATGATTTATCATCATTACCAGCAATACAGTATATATGATGCAAAGTCATTTTAAAATATTTAGGAAATAAGTATGAGAGATAAAGCCAGAAGTACTATTTCCAGAGCAGGGGCGTAAGTGCCTCCCACTGTACTCTCTAACTAAACACACTGGAAGCAACGGTTCGCCCGCTTGCTCAGCCACGCCTGCACATCTGCGAGGCTCTGCGGTGCCAGCTAGAACTGCACCTGGAAGACCGCTACTCCTTGACGTGGCAAAATTATGAGTATATAGTCTCATTATGGACATGACGAATGAATGCATTTGCATCAACCTGCGCCGTGCTACGCAGATAGTTACCCAGTACTACGATGCGCTTCTTGCCCCCAGCGGGCTGAAGTTGACTCAGTTTTCCTTATTGCACCAGATCCGGCTGAGAGAACCGGTACGCATTAGCGAACTCGCCAGGGTAACCGGTCTTGACCGCACGACAATGGGTAAAAATCTGCAACTGATAGCTCGAAGTGGCCTGATTTCCCTCTCGCCTGGCGAGGATCGACGCGAGCGGGTGGCGCAGTTGACCAGTAAGGGACGGCAGGCTCTCAACATGGCCTATCCTTTGTGGAAGAACGCGCAAGCAACCATGACTGCGGCATTGGGGCAAGAGCAGTTTAAAACGTTCATGTCGCTGCTCTCCGAACTGGAGGAGGCAGCAAGCTAGTTTTTTTATCAAAATAAGAGCATATACTCTCATTTACTTGTGAGGAGATTGGAAGCATCCCTATGGCGCAAACAATTCTTGTCACTGGCAGTACCAGTGGCTTTGGGCGTCTGACTGTTGAAACCCTGGCACGCCAGGGATACATCGTTTTTGCGGGAATGCGTGCGGCGGCAGGAAAGAATGCACCTGCGGCAGAAGAACTTCGCGCGCTGGCGGAACAAGAACACCTCGCATTGCATATCGTCGAACTTGATATCACTGACGAGTCTTCGGTGGCGCAGGCAATCGAGTCTGTTGTAGGCATCACGGGTCGTCTTGACGTGGTGGTCAATAATGCCGGGATATCGTATATTGGCCCACTTGAAGCGTTCACCATCGAGCAAGTACAACAGCAATTTGATACCAACGTGTTCGGAGTGTGGCGCGTGAACCGGGCAGCCCTTCCACACATGCGCAAGCAAGGGAGTGGTTTGCTTCTGCAAATTGGTTCGGTTGTAGGGCGTCTGGCCTTTCCTTTTCTGGGATTGTACGGAGCGACGAAGTTTGCCCTGGAGGGACTCACCGAGTCGTATCGCTATGAACTCGCCCCCTTTGGCATCGACGCCGCCATTATTGAGCCTGGTACCTATCCGACCCCCATCTCAGCGAAGCGGCAGATGGCGGCAGATACGGAGCGTTTTGCCCTCTATAAGACCGCTCTCGATGGGTTTATGCCTTCGTTTTTCGCGGAGAACAGATCCGCCACGCCTCCCGATCCGCAGGAGGTGGCCGACGCGGTAGCAAGTGTCATCGCCCTACCGGCGGGGGAGCGGCCACTGCGCACGGTTGTTGCGACTGCTGCGCAACGCCAGGCTCCCCAGGCGGTGAATGATGCTGTAGCACACGCGACCCATTCCTATCTAGAGATGCTCGATATATTACCCCTGGTGGCCTTTGAGCCAAAGGGAGAGAAAAAAGAGGAGAGGGAGGGGAGGGAGAGTGAGCGGCTAATCCAGTCGCTCCCTCAGCCACGCCTGCACGTCACCCAAACTCTGCTGCGTCACTTCGTGGCCCATGGCGTATTCGTGGTAGGTCAGGTTTACGGGGAGTGTAGTGAGCAGGTCGCGGCTGGCTCGTCCGTTGTGGATGGGCAGCACAGTGTCTGCCGTGCCGTGGATGAGCAGGATGGGTAGTCCGGCGAGCTGCTCAGGCGCGGCGATGATGGATTGTAGCTCAGGCAGTATGCGCCCGCTCATCAGTATCGCGCCCGCTACGAGGTCGGGGCGGGTAAGAGTGACGCTGGCGCTCATGATAGCTCCCTGGCTGAAGCCCATCAGGTAGACCTGTTTGGGGTTCGCGCCATAGGCTGCCACCGCCTGTCCGATAGTTTCGATCAAAATTTGGCGGCTCTGCTCGGCCTGCTGCGGGTCGATGACAGGCCCTTGCGGGGTAAAATCGACATGGAACCAGGCGTAGCTGCCTGGCGCAAGCGTGTTTGGAGCGCGCAGGCTCACCACGATCAGCCGTGGATCGAGCAGGGGAGCCAACCCGAACAGGTCGCGCTCATTGCTCCCTACGCCATGTAGCAATAGTAATAGCGGCGGATTGCTCTCTTGCGGCAAGGGTTGGCGCACGAGATGGACAAGTGGAAGCTGGGTCATGATTTTTCCGCCTTCGATTTGCCACCGACGCCCCAGTGCTCGTGCGGGATATCGTAGAGCAGGACGCGCACCTGCTCGGGGTCTACCTTGAGGGTTTCGGCTACGGCCTCCGTGACTCGCTTCATCAAGGCAGCCTTCATGTCGGGCGTGCGCCCTTCCAACATCTCGATACGAACGATTGGCATAGAACCGTCTCCTTAATTTCGCAATTTGAGCAGGCGCTCATGCACCTGTTGCAGCATCTCGTCGGTCTTACAGAAGGCGAAGCGCACCGAGCCATAGCCGATGTGCGCATGTGCGGGGCTGTAAAAGGTCTCCGTGGGGATGCAGGCCACGCCGATCTCCCTCGTCAGGTAGCGCACGCAGTCCATGGGCGGCCCGTGGAAGAAGCTGGTGTAGTCCACCATAACGTAGTAGGCTCCCTGCGGCACGCTGTAGCGCAGCCCGGCATCGTCGAGCGCGGCGCGCATGGCGCGCCGTTTCTGCGCGTACATGTCCTGGTAGGAGGCATAGTAGCTGCCGGGCAGGTTGAGCGCGTAGGCAATCGTCTCCTGGGTGGGATGATGCACGGCGAAGGTCACGAACATATGCACGCGCGATGGGCCTTCCAGCATGGCAGGCGCGCCATACATCCAGCCGATCTTCCAGCCCGTCGCGCTGAACAGCTTCCCCGCGCTGCTGACCGTTACCGTGCGTTCGAACATGCCAGGCAGCGTGGCGATGGGGATGTGCTGCACATCGTCGTACAGCAGGTGCTCGTACACTTCGTCCGAGATGACAGCCACATCGTGTTCGATGCACAACGCGGCGATCTGCTCCAACTCTTCACGCGAGAAGACGCGCCCGGTGGGGTTATGCGGTGTGTTGAGGATCAGCGCGCGTGTCCTATGGCTGAAGGCGGCGCGCAATTCGTCGGGGTCGAACGTCCAGTCGGGCTGGTGCAGCGGCACGAAGACCGGCGTCGCGCCCGCCATGACGACCGAGGGCATATAGGAGTCGTAGGATGGCTCGATCAGGATCACCTCATCTCCCTGGTCGACCAGTCCCAACACCGCGCAGAAGACGCCTTCCGTCGCGCCCGCCGTGACGACCACGCCACGCGCCGGGTCGATCTCCATTCCGTAGAAACGCGATGCGTGATCGACGACTGACTGCCGCAGCGAGGCCGTCCCAGGGCCGGGCGCGTACTGGTTGTACGTTCCGGCCTGCACAGCCTGCGCGAGATGCGCCTTGATATCCGGCGGCGTGTCGAAGTCGGGCTTGCCTTGCCCCAGGTTCAGCGCGTTATACTGCTGCGCAAGCAGGTTGATTTCAGAGAAGATCGTCGAACTGAACAATTCGACACGACGAGCAAACGCGGACATATGTATCTCTCCCAATAGAACTGTTTTGTAGTATCATAACACGAAACAGCATTTCGGGCGAAGATCACGGAACCTCATCGCGCTGCTTGATGTAGGAAATATAGAGCAACCAACAAACGTAGGGGCCGGTTTACCGTGCCCATCAGCCCATTTATGGGCGCGTCTCCTCGCTACCTGTCTGCGTTATCGTCGTTCAGGACCACGTCTCGCGCCGATAAATCGGCTGATGGGCACGGTAAACCGGCCCCTACGTTTGGTTGATAGCCAAGGGACTATTTTCTACGCCTTCTCCCGTTCCCGCCTATAGCGCCTTATCAATGCATTTGTCGAGCTGTCGTGCTTGAGTGCTGGTTCCTGCTCGCTTGACAGTTCGGGGACGATGCGGTTCGCCAGCACTTTGCCGAGTTCGACGCCCCACTGATCGAACGAGTTGATGTTCCAGATGGTGCCCTGCACGAAGACTTTGTGCTCGTAAAGCGCGATCAGCCGCCCCAGCATTTCGGGCGTCAGGCGTTCCGCGAGGATGGTGTTCGTGGGGTGGTTACCTTCGAAGGTGCGGTGCGGCACCTGGAAAGGCGCGACGCCGTCCGCCTCGACCTCTTCGGCAGTCTTGCCGAAGGCCAGCGCCTCCGTCTGCGCGAAGAAGTTCGCCATCAGCAGGTCATGATGCGCACCAAGCGGGTTCAGCGATTGACTGAAGCCGATGAAGTCGCACGGAATAAGCTTCGTGCCCTGGTGGATGAGCTGGTAGTAAGCGTGCTGGCCGTTGGTTCCCGGCTGCCCCCAGATGATCGGCCCTGTCTGGTAGTCCACGCGCCGGCCTTCCAGGTCAACGCTTTTGCCGTCGCTCTCCATGTCGAGTTGCTGCAAGTAGCTGGGCAGCCGTCCCAGGTAGTGATCGTAGGGCAGGATGGCGACGGTTTCGGCTCCAAAGAAGTTGTTGTACCAGATGCCGATCAGCCCCAGCAGCACGGGTAGGTTTTGCTCGAAGGGAGCCGTGCGGAAATGCTCGTCCATGGCGTGGAAGCCCGCCAGCATCTCGTAGAACTGCTGCGGCCCGATGGCGATCATCAGCGAGAGGCCGATGGCCGAGTCGTAGGAGTAGCGGCCACCGACCCAGTCCCAGAACTCGAACATGTTGGCGGTATCGATGCCGAACTTCTCCACTTCCTGCGTGTTGGTCGAAACGGCCACGAAGTGCTTCGCTACCGCCTGCTCGCTGCCCAGCGCGGCAACGCACCACCGGCGAGCCGAGCGCGCGTTGGTGAGCGTCTCCACCGTCGTGAAGGTCTTGGACGAGACGATGAAGAGCGTCTCCGCCGGGTCGAGGTCGCGCGTGGCCTCCACGAATTCGTTGCTATCGACGTTGGAGACGAAGCGCGCCGTCAGGTTGCGATCGCTATAATGCCGCAGCGCGTCGTAGGCCATGTAGGGGCCGAGGTCTGAGCCGCCGATGCCGATATTGACGATGTTGCGGATGCGCTTGCCGGTGTAGCCCTTCCACTCGCCGCTGCGCACGCGGTCGGAGAAGTTCGCCATCTTCTCCAGCACCTTATGCACCTCCGGCACGACGTTCTCGCCATCAACGACGATCGATTCGCCCGATGGGGCGCGCAGCGCCACGTGCAGCACGGCGCGATTCTCGGTGATGTTGATCTTTTCGCCGCGAAACATGGCATCGATGCGCTGGCGCAGCCCTGACGACTCGGCCAATTCAACAGCAGCCGCAGCGTCTCATCGTTGATACAATTCTTGGAGTAGTCCAGGTAGAATCCGGCGGCTTCGAGCGCGAAGCGTTCGCCGCGCCGCGCGTCCTGCGCGAACAGCTCGCGCAAGTGAACACCGCGCATCTGCGCGAAATGCTCTTCGAGCGCCTTCCACCCAGGGCGTTGGGTCAATTGTGTCGAATTATTTGACATAGCCTTTATTCCTTACCCATTCCAGGTATTACAGGGTATGGAGGGCGACCCTCGCGATCTTTGCACAGGTAGGTTTTTGGCCTGGCATTTATCCTGAAGACCTGTCATTCTGAGCGAAGCGAAAAATCGCGTCCTGCCCATGAGATCTTCGCTTCGCTCAGAATGACAGGTTGTCGCTCAGAATGACAGGTACTAGAACTCTGCGTTACAAAAAACCTATACGTGTAAGCCCTCGCGGTCGCCCTCCATATGCCCCTACCTACTCTTTCTCCAGGTGGCCGCCGAACTCGTAGCGCATGGCGGACATGAGCTTGTTGGCGAAGTCAGCCTCGCCGCGCGAGGTGAAGCGTTCGAAGAGCGCGCTGCTCAGCACCGGCACAGGCACTGACTCGTCGATGGCTGCCGTGATCGTCCAGCGGCCCTCGCCCGAATCGGAGACGCGCCCGCCGAAGTTGTTCATCTGCGGGTCTTTAAGCAGCGAGATAGCCGTCAGGTCGAGCAGCCACGAGCCGATGACACTGCCGCGCCGCCACAGTTCCGACACCTCAGACAGGTTCAGGTCGTACTGGTAATATTCCGGGTTGGTCAGCGGCGAAGTTTCAGCATCGACATCTTGCTGTTGATTGCCCACGTTGGCGTGATGCAGGATATTCAGACCCTCGGCATAGGCCGCCATAATGCCGTACTCGATGCCGTTATGCACCATCTTGACGAAGTGACCCGCGCCGACCGGACCGCACAGCAGGTAGCCTTTTTCAGCCGTGCTGCCCTTCACCGACTCGCGTCCTGGCGTGCGCTCGACCGCGCCGACGCCGGGAGCCAGCGCCTCGTAGATGGGGGTGAGACGCTCGAACATCTCTTGCTCGCCGCCGATCATTAGACAATAACCTCGATCCAATCCCCACACGCCGCCGCTCGTTCCGGTATCCATATAGTGTATGCCCTTAGGCTTGAGTTCCGCGGCGCGCCGGATGTCGTCGTGGTAGTAGGAGTTGCCGCCGTCGATCACTACGTCGCCTGGCGCGAGCAGTGGCACCAGTTCTGCCAGCGTCGCGTCAACCGAGGCAGCGGGAACCATCAGCCAGACCGCCCTGGGCGTATCGAGTTGCTTAACCAGTTCGGCCAGCGAGGTCGTTCCCGATGAAATCGCGCTGTCTTTCAGCGCCGCCTGCACGGTGCTGTCGTGGCGCGCCATGCCTACTACCGTGTGTCCGTTGCGCAGCAGGCGTTTCGCCATATTCGCGCCCATGCGCCCGAGTCCAACCAGTCCAAGTTGCATAAAAGTATCCCTTTCTTTTGTGTAAATGTGTTGAGTATGCAAATATTACGTCTCACCCGTGTATCACCGAGTAGTGTTGCAGGTCGAGTTGTACGTTACAATCCATTCGCGCCAGGCACCCGCTCGTCCCTGGCACCCGCGAGGGGTGCCACTACATTTCACAGATCACATGAAGCCTTACGGCTACGAGTAGTCTTCCTCTTCCTCCTCAATTACTACGTCTTCGTAAGCGTCGTTCAGGGCAAAGCGCACACCGAGGGAGCGTACCTCAACTTCATCGCCTGGCTCGAATGCGCTGTAGCTCCACTTCGTCTGCTCTTTACTGTAGACTTCGATGCGCTTAGAGCGATAATCTACCAGGAAGTACTCCTCGATGGTCGGGCAGGTGAGATATGCTTGCAATTTTCTCACGCGGTCACTCGTCTCGGTTGAAGGAGATAATACCTCCACGACCACACGCGGCGATCGTATGACGCTGACTTTCCCGCGATCGCGTTGATCGCAGGTCACTGTAACATCAGGATGGAAGTAGCGTAAATCAGAGACCCGCACTCTCATGTCAGAGTTGAAGGCGCGGCAAGCTCCCGAACGGAGAGTATTTTTCAGTATAGCGTATACATTGCCACTGATTGTGGCGTGATCTGCCGTGCCGCCAGACATCATGTAAACATAGCCATCATGGTATTCAAAGCGAACATCTGGATTGCGCTCTTCCAGATCTAAATATTCTTCGACTCCCATGCGTGGTATGCCTTCTAATACCATCTATACTACCTCTAAAGTTGTGTCGGCCTCTGCGCCCAATTCTCATTATATCATGCACGGCGAGAATAGAAGGCGGGCAGCATGGCGCCCGCGACGGCCAGCGCGACGCTGGCGACAACCACCGGCGCGAAGGCCAGCGCGGGTACGTTGAAGAGGTCCCACAGGCCACCGCCGATGAACGGGCCGAGGAAGGCCATGCTATAGCCAATCGAGAGGGTCGCGCCCGCCAATCGCGCGACATGCGCGGGTGTGGCCAGTAGCGCGGGGAGAGCCAGGCCGAGCGTAAAGACCAGCGCGGAACCAGCGCCGAGCAGTGCCGCCCACAGCGGTTCCAGGCTCGCCGGACCGAATATCCAGGCTAGCATGGTCACGAGGCATACGAGGCCGGCGGTGATGAAGGGCCAGCGATGACCCGTCATGCGCTGCGCGAAGAACGTCACACCCAGACTGGAAGGCAATTGCGCCGCGTTGAGCAACGTCAGGGTCAGCGGCGTCAGACTTGCCAGGTGCAGCGCCTGGTTATAGGTGGCGATCCAGTTATTCATGCTGAAGTAGATAAGGCTGCCCGATCCCAGCAACAGGCCCAGGTAAATCGTCCTGACAGGCGTCTTCGCGGGAGCGACCTTCTTCTCTCGCGTTACTTGCTCCACTTCCTCCTCTGCGCCGCTCGCTGCTATGGGAAGAGTCGTGGCTATACCTGACGGCTCCAGAGGGGCAAGCCAGAGCCAGAACGCCAACAAAACCACGATGGGCAGGCCCCAGAGCACGAAGGTGGAACGCCATCCATCCGGCCCAAATAGCCAGAGCATGAGCGGCACAGTGAGACCCGCGCCTATTGTCTCACCAATTATCAACCCATCCGTGAAGATGGCGGAAAGCAACCCGATGCGCGCCGGAAACCAGCGGCGTATCAGCACCGACGCGGTCGTCTGCGCCAGCGCGATACCCAGGCTCATCAAGAGGGTGAAGAGGAAGATGGGGATAGCGAGAGGAAAGACGGCGCGCAGCAAAGCTCCAGCCGCGAGTAAGGCCAGGCCCCATGTCACAGCCCTTCGCGCACCGGTGCGCTCGACCAGCAATCCCGAAGACCACGCCGCTGCGCCCATAACGAGCGTCGGCAACGCGGTCAGTAGACCCGTTTCGGTATAGGAGAGGCCCAGATTTTGCCGGATAAGGGGGAGAATCGGTGGTACAGCCAGAATTACCGAACGCAAGTTGACGCCGATAAGCAGCAGCAGCGCGCCGAGGGCGACACCTCGCCAGGCGCTCGCGGCCTGCCCCTCTTTCGTTGAAAAGGCTGGTGATTTCAAGGATGGTGTCCATCTCTTCATGTATGACGCTCCTCTCAGTTATACACGTGGCGCAACCTATGTCAAACCTACGAATGGTTTGCTGCACCATTTCGGGTTGAGATACGTGTTGAAGGTAACAATAACCTATCAAGCAGGATTAGAGGAGGAATACTCTGGAGAGAACCATTGTGAAACAGTCATCTGCGCCACAGCCGGCGCGGGACGTGCAAGTACAAGATTACGTAAGAAGTGAGCATCCAACCGTTGCCTATGTGCTCTGGGGTTTAGGCGTACTGCTGCTCGCCACGGCGAGTGTCATTGTCCACGGGCACCCCGGGCCGTGGCCATTTGATCTCCAGACGACCATCGATGTGCAGGCGCATTCCCCTGCCACCGCGGTTTTCTGGTCGAATTTAATCAGCCTGTTGAATGACCCCATCGCCTCTACCGGTGAGCTGATCGCCTGGCTCGTCCTACTCTCGCTGGTCAGGTTGATCGAGCGCCTGCGCGGGAAAATGGGCGGACTGTGGGCCTGGACGGGTGCTTGCATCGCATTCGGTACAGCAGGACTGGACGGTCTCGATGGGCTGCTGAGCCTGATCGTCGGTCGCCCGCGACCCAGTTCGCCGCTGATCCACATCTACGTGGCCGAACCTTTTCACAGCTTCCCGTCCGGCCACGTCGAGAACGACCTGGTCTACTACGGCTTCCTGCTCTACCTGAGCTTCACAGGGCCGGTGCGCCGCTGGCGCTATCGCTGGATACTTATCCCGTTCCAGGTCTTCGCCGCGCTGATCCTGTTGACCATCGCCTACTCGCGCATCTACGAGGGTTCGCACTGGCTCACCGACACCATCGGCGGCTACATCTCCGGCGCTGTCTTCCTCGCTCTACTGATCTTCGTCTATCGCTGGGGCGCGCGCAAGATCATCGAGCGCCATAATCGGAAGGCTCCTGGAAAACCGGTCGCCTCGACTTGAGCCAGAAGCGCAGCGTGCCAGGCTGGAAGCTGAACAGCCACCACAATGCTCCGCCTGCCAGTAACACCAGTGCAGGCTCGATGGGTGAACGAAAGCGCAGGTTGCTATAAAAGGCTACATTTTGCAGCGTCGTCGTCAGGATAACGAGATAGATTACGAGCAATGGCTTGCGGCGCGTCTTCCAGGTGACGAATAGGCCGAGGCCAGCCAGCAGTAAAACAGGAATCGGCATGTAATACACCAGGAAGTAGACCACCTGCGATGCTGGGCGGTTGGGAAATTCGGCAAAGGGCAGGCCAGGTACGAAGGTATAGGGCTTCCACATGTTGACGAAATGGAGACTTAGCAAATAGAGCGTCTGACCGGGGTGCGCGCGTATCCAGGTCAACGCGCGCTGCACATCCTGACTATCATCACCCGGCGTGTATCCCGCAGAGTCCTGGATGCTGTTCGTGTGCGCGGGTGGCCTCCACATGCCCAGCACAACCGGGTCGTTCTGCAACACCTCGTCGTTATAGGCACCAAGCAGCACCGTCCCCATACCGGTTGCCACGAGCACAAAACGACCCGTCACGACATAGTTGCGGATGATCCAGGGCGTGATGAGCAGCGTACCAATGCAGGTGATGATGACGACGCTGCGCACGGCTGCCTGCCAGGGCATGAGTTTCGCCACGATCACGCTAATGGCCCACAGGCATAATAGCCCTACCAGAGCCGGGCCATTGGGTCGCGTTAGCGTCGCCAGAGCCAGAAAGACGCCACACAGCACAAGCCATCGCAACCGCGTAACGCGCTTCCACCACCAGCTTGCGCCACTGCGATCATTGCCGGTCAGTTCAGCAGGCGGTTCGGACGCCTGTTGCAAACGATACAGGCCATAGGTGAAAACGATCAAACAGAAGGTATAGAGCGACTCCGTAAACAGCCACCCGTCGTAGATGAACAATCCCGTGTAGATAGCTGCCATAATACCTGTCCAGAAGGCGATGCGCCGACCGAACAGATCTTTTGCCAGGAGATAAACAAAAGCGCACGTTCCCGAACCGAGCAAGCAGTAGAACAGGCGCGCGTAGAAATCATGCTTGCCGACAAGAGAGTAGATAGCCGCCATGATAAACGGCCACAGAGGAGCGCGGCTCACGCTAGGCAAGTGGGAGTACAGACAATAACAATGCTCATCCACCAGCTTATGAGCGATGTTATTGTAAATGGCCGCATCAAATATCGGTGTATACCCGCTCACCGCCGTGACGTTATAGACGAGACGCACCAGCAGCGCGAGGCAGTATATCCCGATGATTGGGCCATATGCCCTCATAAAGTTCTTCAATAGTCTACACCCGTACTGCGAAAGCAGCGAGGTTTCATGCGAACAAGGATAGCAGCGCGCCCAGGCATCCTCTGCGCTCGGACAGTTCGCTGCGACCCGCCAGAGCGGGGAATACCGTATCAGGCGCGGTCGACGAAGCGAGTACGACGGGCATGCCGTTTTTGGGGCGCAGGGTGATGAGCGCGCTGAGTTCCAGCCGGTAGCCGGGAACCACGCGCGGCACGTATCGCTGCAAGATGGTTGCCAGCAGCAGTTTCGCCTCAAGCTGGGCAAAGGGCATGCCGATGCAGATGCGCGGCCCGCCGCCGAAGGGGAAGTACGACCAGGGCGGCGTCTTCTCGTCCCTGGCCGGGTCCCAACGCTCAGGGCGAAAGACCTCCGCGTCGCCCCAGATTTCTGGCAGGCGATGGATGACCCACTGGCTGAACATGACCATCGTGCCAGCCGGGAAATGCACGCCATCCAGGTCGAAGGCTTCCACCGCGCGGCGGCCCTGCGTCCAGGCGGGCGGGTAAAGCCGCATCGATTCGTTCAGCACCCATTCCAGGTAGGGCAGATGCGCCAGGTCGTCCACCGTGGGGGCGCGCCCGTTCAGCGCCGATTTCAGTTCGGCCAGCAGCTTCTCGCGCTCCCGCGGGTGCTGCGATAGCAGGTAAAACGTCCACGTCAGTGTGTTGGCCGTCGTCTCGTGACCGGCAGACACAAAGGTCATGGTATGATCGCGCACCTGTGTGTTGGTCAGCGCGTCCTTCGCACCTGCCGTACCATCTGCTCCCTCGCCTTCCTGCTCTTGCAGCAGCATCGAAAGCACGTCGCCCTTATCCTGGCCCTCCGCTCGCCGCTCGTCGATCAACGCGTAGATGAACTCATCCACCCTGCGTTTGGCTGCCATGCGCCGCCCATAGGCCGTCAGGGGCGAATCGACGCGTATGTTCAGGAAGCCTTCTAGCAGGCCAATCGGGTTGGCGATCATATCGCTGAAGTCACTACCCAGTTCGTTCACGCGCTCATCCAGGTCAACATTGAACAGGCACTTGCCCACGATGCGCAGCGTCAATTCCTGCATGGCACGCGCCACATCCAGGCGGTCTCCAACATGCCAGCCCTTCAGCATCTCTTCCGTGTATTGCACCATCGTCGCGGCGTATCCTTCAACGCGCTTCTTGTGGAAGGCGGGCTGCACCATGCGGCGCTGCTGGCGATGCAGCTCCCCATCGATAGTAATCAAGCCATCGCCGATCAACTGGCGCAGCCCCTCGGCCACCTCGCGGCTTGTGAAGTTGCGCGGGTTCTCCGTCAGCACATAGCGCACGTGTTCTGGCCGGAACAGCAGCACAACCGGCACGTTGCCGATGTAGATCGTCGCCATCTTGCCATATGTGCGTTCTAACTGCTGCAAGTAGCCAAGTTGATCGCGCCGGAAGGCCAGCGCATTCCCTACAAAGGGCAGAGGCCCGGGACCAGGTGGCAGCCCCGTTTGTTCAGTCTGTGGGGGTTCGATTGTCGTAGCCATTGAAGCATCTTTCTGTATTACTTCATCCTATCTCACACTATATTATAGATCAGTAGGGACAGGGGGAAGGGATGAGCAGAGACGTAACTTATCTGCGAATAATGTACTGGCGGATTGCCAGGATTTTATCCCCTGAAAATCACAGCAATGCGTGCTATACTGCTCATTACCAACGTGCCAACGTGCCAGCGTATCAGGAAGGGAGCCACCACATCATGAATCTGCCATCGGATGATGCCCTGACCACCTTCGAAGAAACCACCATCGCCCAGCTTCAGAGCGCCATGTCCGCGGGACAGGTGACGGCGCGGCAGCTGGTCGAACGCTATCTCGAACGTATCGAGCGTATCGACCGCAGCGGGCCTTCCATCAACTCGGTGATAGAGATCAACCCCGATTGTCTCGATATCGCCGGTGCGCTCGACCAGGAACGGCAGGCGCACGGACCACGCGGGCCGTTACACGGCATCCCCATCCTCATCAAGGACAATATCGCCACCGATGACCGGATGCAGACCACGGCTGGCTCGCTCGCGCTGCTCGGCTGCCGACCACCGCGTGATGCCTTCGTCGTCCAGAAGCTGAGAGAGGCAGGCGCGGTGATGCTGGGCAAAACCAACCTGAGCGAGTGGGCCAATTTTCGAGGCAGCGCCTCGACGAGCGGATGGAGCGGGCGTGGTGGCCAGACGCGTAATCCCTACGTACTGGATCGCACACCTTGCGGCTCCAGTTCCGGCTCAGGCGCGGCCATCGCCGCGAGCCTGGCGGCAGCCGCGCTTGGCACGGAGACTGACGGCTCGATTCTCTGCCCCTCCTCCATCACCGCGCTGGTTGGCATCAAACCGACGCTTGGACTGACCAGTCGCTCCGGTGTCGTCCCTATTGCCCACAGCCAGGATGTCGTCGGGCCGATGGCGCGCAGCGTGGCCGATGCTGCCGCGCTGCTGGGAGCCATCACCGGCGTAGACGAACGCGACCCGGTCACGCACTCCAGCCAGGGACGGTCTCATTCCGACTATATGAAATTTTTGGAGAAGGATGGACTTCGAGGAGCGCGTATCGGCGTCGCGCGACAGTTCTTTTTTGGATACAGTGCGAAGACGGATGCCATCGTCGAAGTAGCTATCGAGCAGATACGCGCACTCGGCGCGGAAATCATCGATCCCGCCGACATCCCGACCGCAAAGCAGATGGGGGAATCCGAGACAGAGCTGACCGTGCTGCTCCACGAGTTCAAAGCCGACCTCAACGCTTACCTCGCCGGTCTGCTCGAAACGCCTGTGCGCACGATGGCCGATATCATCGCCTTCAACATTGCCTATGCTGACCAGGAGTTGCGCTATTTCGGGCAGGAACACATGCTCAAGGCGCAGGAAACAAGCGGGCTTGACGACCCAGCGTATCTTGAGGCTCTGGCAACCAATCGCCGCCTGGCACGTGAGGAGGGCATCGACGCGATTATGGATAAGTACCAGCTTGACGCGCTGGTGATGCCCACGACCAGTCCGGCGTGGTGCATCGACCTGGTCAACGGCGATCATGGATTAGGGGGTAGCGCGCAGCCCGCGGCGCTGGCCGGCTATCCCGCCATCACCGTTCCCGCCGGGTTCAGCTTCGAGCTGCCCATCGGCATCACCTTCACCGGCCGCGCTTACAGCGAACCAACGCTGCTGCGGCTCGCCTACGCCTTCGAACAGGGGACGAAGGTGAGGCGAGCGCCGAAGTATTTGCCGAGCGTGCCGTAGATGCTACTTTGTATAGGTGGCGATGAAGCCCAGCACGCGCCGCCACGCATCGGCTGACGCATCGGCGAATTCCTCGTAGCGGCGGTCGAAGAAGCTGTGCGTCGCGCCGGGGTAGATGACGACTTCGTGCTCCACGCCTGCTTTATCAAGCGCCTCGTCGAAGATATGCACCTGTTCTTCCGTGATACCCTGGTCAGCGCCACCGTACAGGCCGAGAGCGGGATACTTGATATGCACAGCCTCTTCCAGCAGCGGGCCATTCGCACCCATGAAGGCGCGAGTGAAACCGGAATAAAAGCCGGTCACGCCTGCGAAGCCGAAATCCTGCGTGGCGGAATAGAATGACAGCGTGCCGCCCATGCAGAAGCCGGTCGTAAACGTGGAACGCTGCGCACCCTCGCCCTGGCGCAGGTAGGCAAGCGCAGCCGTGACATCTTCGAAAAACGTGGGCAGCGTCATCTGTAGCACGAGCGGCATGAAATCGAACGGCTCTTCGCGCGACGTCAGGCCAGCAGTGCGCCCGAAATAGTCGATTGCCAGCGCCGTGATGCCGACCTCGGCAAAGCGCAACGCCAGTTCCTTGTAGAAGTTGTGCAGCCCGCGCACATCGGGGAAAATCAGGATCTGCGCCTTCCCGGGATGATCCGGGCGCGCGATATAGGCCGAAAAACGATTGCCATCACGGGCGGTCAGGACGATATCTTCTCCCTGCGCGGTGCCGCCATTGCCCTCGGGCGACGGTGGCACTGCCTGATCGTCATAACACATAAGCATACTCCTTCTAAATGTGCAGCTTCTTGTAATGCGTAAGCATCCGCTTCATCATGTCACAACAGAATCGTGATTGCAAAGCGATCAGGACTGCCGCTCTCCCGACCTTTCGTGCATGGCATCATTATATGCCCAGCCATCGAGGTTGGGCGGCTCGATATCCTGTTGGCTCAGCAGAGTGGCTATCTGCGAGCGATGATCAATAGCATGATTTACGGCCTGGATTAGCACGACGATAGCCGGAGCCTCGTAGGTTCCATCGTCAAGATAGAATATCTGATTCAGGTCGCGCTGCTCCGCGATGGTAATCAGCTCTTTGCCCGACATCTCTGCTCTTTGCCGCAGTACATCGAAGCCTGGAAATGTGGAGAGTTCCTTCAATCGAGGGATAGGGGATGTTCCGGTGAAATGCCGCACATAGCTTTCTTCGGCAGAGAACAGGTGCATCAGCGTCTCTCGCACACTACCAAACGTTCCGACTATGGTCGCGTCCAGTTGCGCGTCGGTCAGTTGCACGCACGCCTCGAGCAAACGCAGGTTCGCCCAGAGGTTATACTTAAAAAAGTCGGGAACTCCTGTGGTCATTTCAACGATCTCCTTCCTTGATCTGTCTTCTTCCTTTCACTAACCCCCTGATACCCTCTATGTACGCAGGGCTGGTGCCACAGCATCCGCCGATGACCTGCGCGCCCTCCTGGAGCCATTGCCGGGCGTGCGTCGTGTAGTCTTCTCGCTCGTGGCTTTCTTCGAATACCCACCCCTGGTCGTCGCGGGGCATTCCTTCACCCTGGGCGTAGACGCTCAACGGTATGGATGTAAGCTGTTTCAGTTTTCGCAAAGTCAGGGTGGCAATGCCGGGCGAGACGCAATTGACGCCGATAAACAAGGGGTCATATTGCTCCACGGCTGAAACGACATGCTCCAGCATGTCTCCGCCAAGCAGATTTCCCTGCTCATTCGTGCAAAAGCTGACGGCAAATGGCAAGCCCGACGCTTCTGCGCGGCCCGCACAGCAGCGAGCGTTTCGCGTTGGGTTATCATGGTCTCGATCAGAAGAAAATCGACGCCGCCCTCTCTCAGCATCTGTGCAGTGAGCAGGTGTTCTCGCTTCAGGTCTTCGTCCGGCGGGGTGAGTTCGGGCGAGTAGCATTCTTCGAGCGGCGCAATGGAACCGGCTACGTAGGCGGGGCGCGCTGGCTTAACCTGTTCGATAGCGCTGAAGGCTAATCGGCAGGCAAGTATGGCGGCATCGTAGGCTTGCTCTGTCTGGCCGACCTTCGCGAAGGCGCGAGGCGTAGTCCGAAAGGTATCGGTGATAAGAATTTCCGCGCCCGCGAGCAGGTACTCTTCATGAATATGTTGCACGATTTCAGGGTGTGTCAGCAGCGCCTCAGCCGACCAGAGCGGCAGGGTGGTAGCGACGCCATGATGCAATATTTCCGTTCCCATCCCTCCGTCCATTACTATGATTTCCTTCGCCGCCAGTCGTCTTTGTAACTGTTCGCGTGCGTGCATGCCTGTTTGCTCTTTTCTGCTGATGATTTGCCTGGTGTAATTTAGGCACAAAGGCGACCTGACTGACAAGTGATCAGCCATGGGGTAGGGGAGGTGTTGTTCGAGAGAACAAATTTACGCTTCTAACTTGTAGGTGGAAACATTGTATCGCAAGACAGTGATTATTTACAATGAGATTAAATGGGCGTTGTCCGGCTCCGAGCAAAATATGTGTATACTTGCAAATTACAAACGTATATAATACTGATACTGACTGAACTTTAAGAGTTCCAGACGCCCACGCAATTATTTATCATTAAGGGGGACATTCTATGCTGGTTCTCCAGGATATCGCCGTCACCTACAACAACCTGGTCCCCGCTGTTCAGGGTGTCTCGCTTGAGGTACCCGACAAGACGGTCGTTGCGCTGCTCGGCGCGAACGGCGCGGGGAAAACGACCATCATTCGCGCCATCTCCGGACTGCTGGATATCCATAAAGCGAGCGTATCGCGCGGCTCCATTCACTTCGATGGCAAGCGCATCGATCGTTTGAACGCGACGCAGATCGTACAGCTTGGCATCGCCCAGGTGCTGGAAGGCCGCCGCCTCTTCGCAGACCTGACCATCGAGGAAAACTTGCAGACGGGCGCGCTTTCATCGCGCGACTCCACCGCAACACGCCGGGCCTATGATCGCGTTCTGGAGCTATTCCCCACGCTGCGAGAGCGGCGCAAGGGCCGCGCCGGCTACCTCTCCGGCGGCGAGCAGCAAATGCTGGCGATAGGCCGGGCGTTGATGGCAAATCCAAGGCTGCTGCTGCTGGATGAGCCATCGCTGGGGCTGGCTCCCTTCATGGTGCAGCAGATTCGCCAGATCATCGCCGAGATCAATGCCGGTGGCACCGCTGTGCTGCTCGTTGAGCAGAACGCGCATATGGCGCTCTCCGTTGCGCAGCACGGCTACGTGATGGAGACCGGCAAGGTCGTGCTTGACCAATCCGCAGAATTGCTCTTGAAGGACGAGGTTGTGCGCAAATTTTACCTGGGTCTGCACGAGGGCAGCGAACGCGGCAACTTCGGCACGATTCGCCAGCGCCGCCCCGAAAGAAGGTGGGCCGTATGAACGATACAGCACCTTCGCGCACCACCGGGACATCACCATTGCTTTCGGTCGAAGACATCTCGGTACGTTTCGCCGGTGTCAAGGCGCTGAGCGATATCTCGTTTCACGTACTGCCGGGAGAATTATACGCGGTGATCGGCCCAAACGGCGCGGGGAAAACCTCGCTCTTCAATGTGCTGTCGCGCGTCTACCAGCCCGTCGGCGGCAGCGTGACATATGATGGGCGCGATCTCCTGCGTCTTAAGACTTACCAGGTGGCGCGCGTGGGCATCGCTCGCACCTTCCAGAATCTCGGCCAGTTCCCCACAATGGGAGTGCTGGATTACCTGCTGCTCGGTCGGCATACTCGTATGCGCAGCGGCATTCTGACCGGCGGCGTCTATCTCGGCCTTACGCAACGCGAGGAAAAAAAGAACCGCGCCTATTGTATGCACCTGCTCGACCTGATCGGCCTCAAACACCTGAGCAATTATCCCCTGGGGAGCCTGCCATACGGCTTGCAGAAGCGCGCCGACATTGCGCGTGCGCTGGCGCTGGAGCCGAAACTCATGCTGCTGGACGAGCCGGTAGCCGGTATGGGAGCCGAAGAGACAGAGGATATCGCGGGCGTCATTCTCGACATCAAAGAGCAATTGGGCGTGACGCAGATACTGGTTGAGCATGATATGGCGCTGGTGATGGGCATCGCGGACCGCGTGCTGGTGCTCGATTTTGGGCGAGCCATCGCGCAAGGCACTCCAGCCGAGGTGCAGGCCAATCCCGATGTGATTAAAGCCTATCTCGGCGAAGAGTTTGGAGGCGGCAACTCTCAAAAGGCAGAGGATAAGGCGTAGGAACAAGCATAGGAGTGAAGATGGCATATTTTCTTCAAATCGCGTTCGCGGGCGTCGCGCTCGGCTGTATCTACGCCCTGATCGGACTGGGCTTTTCCATTATTTTCAAAGCCAGCGAGGTCATCAACTTTGCGCAGGGCGAATTACTGCTGGTAGGGGCCTATGTCGTGTCGTCGGGTGTCTTCGATTGGCACCTGAACTTTCTACTTGCGCTCCTGCTGGGCGTCATTGTGACGGTCATCATCGGCCTGCTTTTCGAGCGCCTGGTGCTGCGGCGTATGATAGGCCGCCCCGTTTTCTCCGTCCTGATGATTACGATTGGCCTGGATACCATCCTGCGCACCGCCGTAGTCGTCAAATGGGGATCAAATCCCATCCCGGCAGCCTCGCCCTTCACCATCACCAATGGTTTCAACATCGCTGGCGTCCACTTTGGGGCCGACGACCTGTTGACCATCGGCGTGACGATCGTGCTGTGCGCCCTGCTCTACTATTTCTTCCGCTTCACGCGCTACGGGCTGGCGATGCGCGCCACCGCGCTCGACCAGGAGGCCGCGCTGGCGGTGGGCATCAACATACGCACCGTGTACGCGCTGGCCTGGGGCATTGCCGCCGCCATCGCCACCATTGGCGGCGTATTTCTGGCTTTCGGCTCCTACGCCATGGATACCACGCTGGGCGGAGCCGCGCTGCTGGCCTTCCCTGCCATCATCCTGGGCGGCATCGACTCGACCCTGGGAGCCGTCGTGGGCGGCATCATCATCGGGCTGGTGCAGGACCTGACCGCCGGCTATGAGAGCTATGTGACCAGCTTCCTCGGCGCGGGCATCCACCAGATCACACCCTACCTGGTGATGATCCTCGTGCTGCTCATTCGCCCGTATGGTCTCTTCGGCTCCAGGAAGGTGGAGAGAATATGAGCGCCAATGCCAGGACGGGCGGCCAGCCCACCGCCGAGCGAGTGTCAGCTCAGCCGCGCAGAAGAGTCTCGCGCTGGGTCGCAGTGATCCTCATTGTAGCTGTCATCGTGCTCTTTTTCTCCTTAGCGGACGATAACTGGTTCTCGATTGCTAACTACACGTTGATCGCGGCGATTGCCGCGCTAGGTCTGAACGTGCTTTCGGGCTACACGGGGCAGGTGTCACTGGGCATCGCCTTCTTCATGGCGATTGGCGCGTATACCTCGGCTTATCTTGGCGGCGACATGCCATCGTCCCCGCTCGACCCGCTCGGCCTCGCGCTGCCGTTCATCATCTGGCTGCCCGCCGCAGGCATCGTGGCCGCGCTCGTCGGCGCATTGATCGGGCCAACCGCCCTGCGACTGAAGGGCTTCTACCTGGGCATTGTCTCGCTTTCGCTGATCTTCATCGGACAATATATCTTCATGAACGCGCGCGGCATTACAGGCGGTCCGCAGGGCCGCACCTTCCCCGTTCCGGCCATCGGCAGCGCCACCTTCGACCAGCAGAATTCCTACTTTGGGCTGGCGCTCACGTCCGGGCAGCAATATTTCTTGCTCTTACTGATTGTGCTCGTCCTTTCGGCGTTTTTCGTGCATAACGTGATGCGCTCGCGGGCAGGGCGCGCGTTCCAGGCCGTGCGAGACAACGAGACGGGCGCGACCATCATGGGTGTCAACCTGTTCGAGGCCAAGATGGGCGCGTTCATCCTCTCGTCTTTCCTGGCCGGCATCGCCGGCGCGTTGTTTGCCTCGTACAGTCGCTACATCATCCCCGATTACTGGAGCCTGATACTCTCCATCCAATTCGTAGCGGCTATCATCATCGGCGGTATTGCCAGCGTGTGGGGTTCTCTACTTGGAGCAGCTTTCGTGTTCGGCTTGCCCCTGGTCATTGACCAGTTTTCCCTGCTGCCCGTCTCTGGCGGAACAGGGCTCATCAGCAGTGGCGATCTGAACGCTCTTCTTTATGGCCTGCTGATCGTCGTCTTCCTGCTTTTCGAACCGGGAGGCGTGATAGGACTTGCGCGCCGGGGCCGGGCGCTTACCCGCAGGTTCAATGCGCATCAAGATGAAGGAGGTGAACCAGCTGAAATGACGGATCTGCCGCCGGGTACCGCTGCCCGGCTCGATGCTGAAAGCCCAGCACGCTCAACAGGCGAAGGCGTATAATCACTCGCCCGGCAGGTCGCGCACACATTGACTTTGCTCAACCGTCGTACATTCGATTCTTCGATGAAGAGGTGCAACACATGCTTACCAGGAAAACGCTTTCCACGTGCGTAGGTATCATGGTTATCTGTGTGATGGCGCTCACTGCGTGCGCCAGCAACAATTCGAGCAACAATAGTGGAAGTACGCTGAAAACCGGTCCTGGCGTCGATACGGCCACTAAGACGATCACGCTGGGCATTATCTCGCCGTACTCCGGCCCCGTCGCTGCTCCCATCGGCGACCCGCTGGCCAAAGGCGTCGAGGTGTTCTTCGATCACGTCAACGATAACGGTGGAATCAACGGCTACAAGGTAAAGTTCTTGGAGGAAGATTCCCAGTATAACCCGCAGATCGAGGTGCAGCTGTACAACCAGATCCACAACCAGGTGCTGATGATCGCGGATAGTCTGGGAACACCGACCACCTTCGCCATCAAGGACCTTGCCGCCGCCGATCATATGCTGGTCTCGGCTGCCACCTTGTCTTCCGCTCTCGCTCGTGAGAAGTACCTCGATTCTAGTCGGTACGCCCTACCGCCTGCAAGTTGAGAATGCCTTCGATTATGTCGTCAATAAGCTGGGCATTTCGAATCCTGCAACCGGCATCATCTACCAGAACGATGACTACGGCCAGGACGGTTTGACCGGCTACAAAGAGGCTATCTCTGCCTATCACCTGAACGACGTGGCCGAGGCCAGCTACGCGCCGACCGACACCGATTTCACGTCGCAGGTCTCGCTGATGAAGGCAAAAGGGGCGAAGTACGTCTTCCTGTCAACCCTGCCGGTTCCCACGGCGACTATCGTCGGCACCGCCGCGAAGCTGGGCTACTTCCCGCAGTTCATTCTCCAGAGTCCCGCGTGGGCAAACGCGCTGCTGGGTGTCCCTGCCCTGAAGCCGCTGCTCTCTAAGGTCTGGGTTGTTGGACAGGGAGCCACATGGGGCGATACGAGCGTACCGGGTATGGCGCAGCTGTTGCAAGATGTCGCGAAATACGCGCCTACCCAGCAGCCGGATGGCTACTTCGAGTTCGGCTACACCGAGTCGTACATCACGTATGCCATTCTGAAGCAGGCTATGGCCAACAACGACATCACGCGTGACGGCCTCTACAACGCCTTCATCTCGCTGCATAGCGTCAACCTGGGCGGTCTGTATCCGCCTGTGACGTATGGTACATCGCCGAACCAGCGCGTCCCTACGCGCGACTCGGTCGTGTTCCAGGTCGATCCCACGAAACCCAACGATGTCACGCCATTGACCCCCGACTTCACCGGCACCGCAGCCGCGGCGTCGCAGTTCTGAATTGATGTGTGTGGTACAGGGTGCGATCCTGTACCACACCAGCTTCATACCGTCTCCACGCCTCCTCCCACGAACATGTTATAACTACATAGCGCGCTCACCATCAACTGCGACTGGATGGTGGTACAGTAGCCCGATAAAAAGGGATGTAATGAGAAATCGCTAATGCTTCCATTACATTCCTTCAACTATCACTTTATTGCATCCGCTAGCTCCAATCATCCAACAGTTTCCACATCTGTCCGTTCCATTGCCAGAGCTTATCTCAAACACATCTGTCATCTGCATGCAGATGTAATGTAAACTCTAAGATGGAGTTAATACTAGCGTCATAGGCGAGTAACCCATAGTCTCCATCAGGTGTAGCGCCTTGCAATGGCGACCAGGTAACGCCATCCCAGACCCAAACAATCTGCCTTGTGTTGTGCGTGTTTTCGCTGCTCCCCATCAGCGCCAGCACAACCTGATGCGTTGCCGCATCATACGCCATGGTTGGCTCATCGAAATAGAGTATATCTCCTGGGACTGACCATACTGAGTGGTGGCTGTGACCTGGGATGCAGTTGAAGCCAGTTCGAACCATTCCAGGTCCAGGTATCATTCAGTTCGGTTGGGCCATCGACTTTTAGTCCACCGAATAGGAGAATGCTCGTGAGTAGCGCCATCGTAGGCCATGCCAGCCTGTGAGCGTGCTTCAGGAGCATTGACCGGATACTGCTGGATCCAGTTCGTTCCATTCCAGGTCCAGGTGTCGCGAGAGGAGGAGCTTGATTACACCACCAATACGCGGCCCGCTTC
This sequence comes from uncultured Chloroflexia bacterium, assembly GCA_963731975.1. GTDB lineage: Bacteria > Chloroflexota > Ktedonobacteria > Ktedonobacterales > Ktedonobacteraceae > CAVSXS01. Next base: position 3,336,878 of record CAVSXS010000001.1, read on the forward strand.
CCCCTCCTCCAAAGAGTATCAGTTGGCCGGTCGCAGCATCATAGGCCATACTGGCAAAATCGCGCGCCGGTGGAGAAATAGCAGGATGCTGTTGGATCCAGTCAGAGCCATTCCAAATCCAGGTATCTCCGATTATCGGCGTATTGTCGTTCATACTAACTCCTCCAAAGAGAACGACCTGATGGGTAGAAGCATCATAGGCGATTGCTCCATTGTCTCGTGGTGGGGGTGAGTGAACCGGATGTTGCTGTGTCCAGGTAGAGCCGTTCCATGTCCACGTATCATTAAGACCCACAATTAGAACCCGTATGCATATCCTCCAAATAATAAGAGCGCCTTAGCCTTGATCATCAACATGAAGATCTGTCGGAACCCCTGATTGTGGCCTGACAGGTATCGGAGTGGGAGTAGGAGTGGGCATTTGCGTAGATTAGCTGCACTGGCTCTTGTGTTGCCTGTACTGCTGTAGATATTGCCGTGGCAGAAGTCCCTGCGATTGAGGTCGTTTCGCATGCCATTAGCAAGATGAGTAAACAGCTAAAGCAGACGCTTATAGCAATCCTCTTCCACGCAAGAAGCCTGTGGAAAACTGGCTGCGCAAGTTTCATGAGAGTTCCTTCAACTATCGACTTTTGTCTATCAACGTTTAGTTGTATCATCCAGGTCAACGCATAGAATGCGTTGATCTGGATGATATCGTCCTTGGCATTCTTCCGAAGAATGCTCAAAGCGCTCGTAAAAGATGCACTCTTACCAAACCAGTGCACCGCTACCATTATCATTGTTAATAGCGTTGAGCAAGGTTGATTCGCTCACAGTGTAGACCCCATTCCCGCTTGTCTCACAAGCTGCAGCGCCCGATCCACATGTTTCCACGTAGGTGAACGTGCCATTCACCTGATTGTAGCCGACTATTGCTACATCGTGGCTGCCACCTTGATAATGTGAGTTGTGCCAGTCAGGAAGATATTGATCGTTGACTGAGACGACTAGGCGGAACCTTCCCAACATAGGTGTCATTCTGAACGTCGCTGATCAACACCGAGAGGGTGAGGCTGGAACCTGGTGTGACGATGATATAGAACCAGTTCTGCCAGTTCGAGCGGTTTTCGCCCGACGCCTCCCAATTCAAATCATCTCGTAGATCGGCGTTGAAGGTGTTAGCATCGTCACCGCCGGAAGGATTGTACGCATAGTACGTCTCCTCGCCTGCTGAAATGTACGAAGGGGCGTAACTATACGCTGCAATGTACATCATATACGGGCGGTAATGAGGAGAGGTATTCCACCACAATTGGCTATGCGTATCCTTCCAATACCCATTGCCTATGTTTTCATTGACGGTATTCCAGTAGGCGAGCGCGACCGTGGTTGCGCCAGGGCCACATAGATACCACATGTAGGTATCGGTATAGCCGGTACCTCGATCATCTGTACCGGACTGAAATGGCTCCTCGATGTTGCTTGTTGTTGAGGTAGAAAGGGTGTAGATCGAAGGTACTCCACAGATACCTGTACAATATGGCTGCTGGTCAAGACTGTATCCAGGGCGATGGATGTTGTAAGCGAGTTTGAGTTGAACCCAGGCTGCGTTTTGCACGAGGCTAGATTTGCCTTGTTGGTTGAGTTCGCCATAGGCTAAACCAAGGCCAGGTCCGTTGGGTGGGGATGCAGCATAAGCCGGGGTGGCGGCTATGAGAGATAGGGTGGGGGGGGGCAAAAGCAGCAGAACACGTGAAAAAGAGAATAGCTACAAAAACAGCACTTTTCCGGTAAGAGAGGTACTTGCTCAAAGCCTTGATCTCCTTTTGATGTTTGGAAACGGCAACACTTTGACTCTGGAACGCAGAACTACACGTCGTTTTACCGGCCAGCTTTGTAATCCGTCTGTGAGGTAATTCTCCTTTCATCTGATAGTAGAGACAAAAGGGGCACTCTACTGTGGAAAGCACGAAACACGGTGGGTGTGAGCAAAGGCAAATGGAAAAGGTGATTTGATGTTATTTGTTGCTATCCCCCTTAAAGACAGCAAATACATCTTAAAAGCAAGAATACATCGAAAAATGATACTTGTCAAGTATATTTAAATCCAGCCCATCCCGTATCAGTGTGGGATACGCATACAAGGAATTTGCTTCTGACCACTCATGTGGTATAACTACACAGGGAGGTAATACACCATGACACACTTGACAGGAAAAACGGCACTTGTGACGGGAGCCGCGTCGGGTATCGGCCTCGCCATCGCGCGCGATTTTGCCAAAAACGGCGTCTTCGTCACACTGGCCGACATCGACGAAGCGCGCGGCTCGGCTGCCGCGCTGGAACTGCCCGGCGCGCGTTTCCAGCGAGCCGATATGACCAATGCGCAGGATATCGCGCGGCTGGTCGAAGATTCCATCGCCGCGATGGGTCGCATCGACATACTGGTCAACAACGCCGGTATCCAGCATGTCGCACCCATTCACGAATTTCCCGAAGCGAAGTGGCGGCAGATCATCGATATGATGCTGACCGCTCCCTTCCTGCTGACCAAAGCCGTGCTGCCCGGTATGTATGAGCGCAGGTGGGGGCGCATCGTCAACATTGCCTCGATTCACGGGCTGGTTGCCTCGCCCTTCAAATCCGCCTACATCTCCGCCAAACACGGCTTAGTCGGACTGACGCGCGTCACAGCGGCGGAAGCTGGCGACTACGGCGTAACCTGCAACGCCATCTGCCCCTCGTATGTGCGCACGCCCCTGGTCGAAAACCAGATCAAGGACCTGGCCAGGACGAACAACATGCCCGAATCGGAGGTTGTCGAGAAGATCATGCTGGCGAAGGCCGCCATTCACCAGTTATTGGAGCCGGAGGAGGTCGCGCAGTTCGCCACCTACCTCTGCTCAGATGCCGCCAGGGGCATCACCGGCAGCGCGCTCACCATCGACTGCGGCTGGACAGCGATGTAATGTCGGTCATGCCATTCTGCCGGTCCTGTCATTCTGCCATTCTGCCGGTCCTGTCATTCTGAGCGCAGCGAAGAATCCGAACCGTCAGGCGTCTGAGATTCTTCGCTGCGCTCAGAATGACAGGACCGGAAGTGATTGATGACATGACTGGGTTTGATTGGCAAAGTTCATCATCGCACCCAACATAGGATACAACACATGGCACACGAATCAACACAGGCATTGCGCGAACAACTCGCGCAGGCCATCGAACGACTCTTACAGGCTGATGTCATGTCGCACAGCAAGCATGGCAACATGAGCGTGCGGCTGCCCGGCACGGAGCATATGCTGCTCGCCTCGACCGGACTCAACTCACGCCTATCACCAGAGCAAATCCCTATCGTGACCTTTGATGGCGAGCTTGTCGAAGGCCAGATTGACCCGACGACGCGCGAAATCATCGGGATGCACGCCTGCGTCTACCGCGAGCGGCCACGAGCGGGCAGCGTCATGCACACGCACTCTCCCGGCGTCACCAGCTTTGCCCTGGCACACCAGCCGCTGCCCTGCGCCTACGAAGCCCTGCTGCGCTTCGGCGTCACTGTGGACATCCCCGTCGCGGCCTGGGCGCCGCGTGGCTCGCGCGAGTCGATCACGAACATCGTCGAGCAGCTGCGCAGCTATCCCGACGCCCCGGCGGTCCTGCTGGGCAACCACGGCCTGCTGGCCTTCGGCCCCGACCCGCTGATGACCGTCTTCCTCATCATCTCGATGGAAGAAGCGGCAGAGATGACGCTGGACGCCCGCAAGCTCGGCGGTGAGCAACCCTTCCCCGACGGCGCGCTCGAAAAAGAACGCGAGCACATGCGCAGGTTCGGGTCGTTGTAACTGGCGAGGAACGGTGTCGTGGAAGGGCGACCCGCACGGTCGCCCTTCGGCCTTATCCCTTCATCCTCTCGTCTCACATTCCTTACGCACGTTACCTTTACGCGGAAGAAACCATATTCATGTAGCGCGCAATGGTGCGGCGCGCTTGCGAGTTAGAGGCTTGCAGGGTGCGTTTCTCGGAGGAATCCGTGGGGACGAATACTTCATCCAGGTTGACATGCTGATATTCCAGCTCCTGGAGCGTCTTCTTGAGCATATCGTCATCATCATCGAGTTTCTCGAAAAGGCCGCGCAGGAATGCCTGCCTTTGCCGCCGGGAAAGACGCTGGCGCACGATGTCTACCAGTTCCCTCAACCGTTCCAGCAGCCGCTCCTCCTGCTCGACGATCATCTGCGGGTCGCCAGTCTTTTCGCTTGCCGCGAGAAGTACAACGCCCGGTGACAGCTCACCATCGTCGTCTACAGGCAGCGGCATAGTCGGCCTGTGCTGCCGCGCCAGGTCGATACACTCGCTCTTGACGATGCAGCGAATGTAGGTTTTGGGAAAGGGGATGTCGCGTTTCTTGAGAGCCAGCCAGAACTTGATGCGAGAGCGCTGCGCAATTTCATCGATCTCCATTTCGATGGCATGGCTGTCGCTCATTCGCCCGAAATGTGTGGGAATCGTTCTCTGTGCCAGTGAATAGATGTACGCATCATAATCGCACAACACTTTGTTGGCATACAGATTCATACTTCCAGAATCTCCCGCGTGCAGGGAAAGCGACAATTCACGCGCTGTTGCCATCGCTCATACTCCTTTCGTGGGTGCCGTTGAGACCTTATCCTCAAGCTTGAGGATGTATATACCGTAGATCGTCAGGGCAGCAAGCTGGCTGACGATGAAGACGAGGCCGGTGATCCATGACGCGTGCCAGAAGGCTGCCGCTATACCAGCAAGATCGAGCAAAATGCTGGCTAAAAACACGTAGCGCACGATTTGTGCAATGGGAGACTTCGCCGGGCCATACTTGAAACGCTCCTCAACCACGTTCAGAACCAAGGTGCCACTGAGCATGGGAAGGGCTATGGAAAAAGCCAGTACCGCCAGAAATGCCGGTCGATCAAGAGGGTTCGCGCTAAGGAAATCCTGGAGAATGACGAGACTAATGATGATGAGTCCACCGGCATAGAGGTTATGAAGTTTGACCGCGTAGGTATCAAAGACCTGCATTGGCACTCACTTCCTGGGTAATTGTACAATATACACAGAATAATACCCTGTCGGTAAGCACAATTGTAGCATAATAAATGCTCAATTTCAATACCCATTTAACAATGATTCGCAATTTACGTCTAATTAAGTGAGGATGATACAATGCACGCCAGGGAGAGGAAAGAACAGTAAATTCACCTGTTAAGAATACGCCTCTCGTTCGTATTAAAGTGTGAGAATATTACACTTTTTCCAGGAGTAGTGCGTAGTTGTATGATCTTTTTTGTGGCTTCAAACACACCACACATGGAAGAGTTCCTGGTATTGATGAGACCCTTTGTGGGTTTTTTTCATCTCCATATCGGGAACGCAGATGCGTTGGACGACAACCAGAAGACACAGGACAGCAACCTAAGACTGTCCAACTCAGGAGATAGCAATGAACGACAGATTGTCACAGGAGTCGGATACACCCCAAAGTAGAAAAGGGAAGGAGCGCGTGCAATTAGACTTTTCCCCCAATTCGCTCGAGCGCCTGGAACTGTTGAAAGATCGAGTCGGGGCAAGCACAAGAGCCGAGGTCATTCGCCAGGCGCTCAGGCTCTACGAATGGTTCATCAACGAAACCGATCCCGGCAGCACCATCTTGATTCTGGATCGGGAGAACGAGATCACATCAAAGTTCAAAGCAAGCCTGTTGCATAATGAGACTCGACCGAGGTAGTTGGATGGCACACATGTCTCTGCTAGTAGAAACAACTACCCTCACCCACTTCGATGAAAACAAGAGCAGCGATCTACGGAAGTGTAGATCGCTGCTCTTAGACTCTGCAAGCCGGGCAGATGATGGCGAGACGGCAAATAAGCGAATACCTGTCAGGTTACTCCTCGGCGTGTCTTCTCGGCGGGAAAATGCGCTCAAGAAGCTTCTTGAGAGCAGGTATCGGGTTGAGGTTCTCGATATAGCCGAAGTGATGCACCTCCGACTCGGCTGGACCCTCAGGCTCTGTAATCTGCCAGGGGCGCCCCGATGATTGCCGCTCTTCTTGATGTTGGCTTTGCTCTTCCCAATTCATTTAGTACGGTACTCCTGTTTGCAAATCGTACTCGGGTAGGCTGCTCACAAATTGTATTTTCTGTTCCATAAAACATACTTTTTTGTTGTCCACTCTGGTCAAATTTTCATGAAATATATACATTTCCTCACCCCTATTGTAGTATCTTTCTACACAAGAGTCAATGCCAAAGTACGCTATTATGTACGTCATATTGCTGTCATATTTACCTACAAAATGTAACAATTTTTGAGCTATTGCAGATGATTCGTCATAAGATTCTTGCTAGCCGGATGTTTCGATACGCCCTCCTTTTCACTCAGCTTGAATTACGCTGTCTCGTATGATGCCTTCAACCAGGTAGATGTTTCTAGACCTTCAATGCGCGAGTTCTACCAAATTTCTTTGCCTTTCACGATTCAGTTTGCACCTCTGTATATTATTCTATTCGAGAATTGGGGCTAATTTGCTGTGTTTTGCTGACAGTTTAGTGACTTTCCTGGAGATGAGAAGGCCATGCCTGCTAACGATATACTTCTAAATGACTTACAAGCGGAGTACCGGAGCATCAAGCGCGAGGTAGTAGAGGCGATTGAGCGCGTGCTGGACGGAATGCAGTTGTTCCTTGGACCTCAGTGCTGTCAATTTGAGGAGAGTTTCGCGCGCTACTGCAATTGCGCATATGGTATCGCTGTCTCGAATGGCACCGATGCGCTCGTGCTAGCCCTGCGCGCCTGCCAGGTCGGACAGGGCGACGAGGTGATTACGGTTGCCAACACGTTCATCGCCACCGTCGAGGCCATCGCGCAGGTCGGCGCGAGGCCCGTCTTCGTCGATATCGACGCGGACACCTATACGATGGACTGGCGGCAGATTGAAGCCGCCGTGACGCCGCGCACGAAAGCCATCATCCCCGTGCATCTCTTCGGCCATCCCGCCGAGATGCAGCCCATTATGGATATCGCTCGCAAACATGGCCTGCGCATCATCGAAGATGCGTCGCAGGCGCACGGCGCATCCTACCTTGGCCAGCGCGCCGGCAGTTTCGGAGATATCGGCTGCTTCAGCCTGTATTGCAGCAAAAACCTGGGTGCCTACGGCGAGGCCGGTATCTGTGTCACAAATAACAGCGTGCTGGCGGAAACCCAGCGGATGCTGCGCGATCATGGCTCGCGAGTGCGCTACCAGCACGAATTGATGGGCATGAATAATCGCATCGATGAAATACAGGCCGCCATCCTGAATGTCAAGTTGTCCTATCTCGAAAAGTGGAACGCGCAGAGGCAAGCGCACGCACGCGCCTACAGCGATGCTCTCAAGGATATCGTCGAGCAACTTCCAGTCACGCGCTCATGGGCCTTGCACGTCTTCTACGTCTATGTCATCCAGGTGCGCGAGCGCGAACGCTTCCGTCACGCCCTCCAACAGGGAGGCATCGGCACAGGCGTTCACTATCCCTTACCCTTGCACCTGCAACCCGCCTGCCGGCACTACGGCTACACACGCGGAATGCTGCCCATCACCGAGGCCGCCAGCGAGCGCATCGTCTCTCTACCCATGTACCCTGAACTAAGCCGGGAGCAGATCGAGCGCGTCATCGCAGCCGTGAAGCAGGGGGTGTTGACAAGCGTATAATACGGTATGAGAAATCATCACCGGAGTCACCGTAACAATCACCAGGCACATCACAGTGTGCTGGACGGGCTGGCACATAGCCTGCTGGCGCTCTTCGCGGCTGAACGACTGCTTAAGCTGGTAGCTACCTGGCATTTTTTTCGACGTGCGCGACGTGTGCCACTGCCTGAACCCCAGCAGTGGCCAGCCATCACACTGCTTCAGCCTATCACGCGCGGCGTGGCGCATCTCGACGCGGCCCTGCGCGCCCGCGCGGCGCTCGACTATCCCGCTTCCGTGCAGCACCTGCTCATCTGCGATGCTGGGGACACCATAACCCGGCAGGCCGTAGCCGTCTTCCTTGCCCACTATCCGGGCATTCAGGCCGAGACCGTGCTTGTCGAACCAGATCAGCCAGACGCCACCATCGCCAGCAAGATGCACAAATTGCAGTGCGCGTTGCCTTGCGCGTCGGGCGAGGTGCTTTGTTTCATGGACGATGACGTGACGCCTCGCGCGGACGCGCTGCGTATCCTCGTACCCTATCTCTATCAAGAGGGAACCGGCGTGGCTTTTGGCCTGCCCTGCTTTATAAGCTGGCACAACGCCTGGTCGAGCCTGGTGAGCGGCCTCATCAATGCCCATATGCTGCTCAACTTCATGGCAGTTCCCTATCTCACTTCGCCGTTCCGTATCAATGCGCAGGTCTTCGCCTTTCGCCGCGACATCTTCGACCGTGTAGGCGGCCTGGATGGGCTGGATCAGCAGATCGACGACGAATTCGAGATAGCGCGGCGCGTGCGCGAACACGGGCTACAGGCAGTGCAGACGCCCCTGATCTACGATGTGCAGAACATGCTGGAATCGTCTCAGGCGTATTCGCGACAGTTCAAACGCTGGTTCGTGATGCCGCGCCAGGCCATGCTGCCATCGCTCAGCCTTAAAGAGCGCCTTATTTTCAGCCTGCTGAGTTTTACGCTGCCCTTTCCCGCGTTCCTGGCGTTGCTGGCGCTCGCGGGTCGCCGCCGGGCTGCCTGGATAGATGCCGCGCTGAGCCTGGCACTCTTCGGCGCGGTGTATGCCCTATGCGAGCGACGCTACCTTCGCCATACAATGCCCCTGCGCGGCTGGCTGCTCTTGCCCGTCGTGGCGCTCTGGACGCCCCTGCATATCATGTGGCTCCTGCTGAGTAATAACGAGGTCGAGTGGCGAGGTCAACGCCTGCTATTGCATCGTGACGGAAGGGCGGAGATAATTTCTAATCGATAGAGGTGATTGTATGCGCATTGTTATGATCGCCTTTGGCTCGCGCGGCGATGTACAGCCTTACATCGCGCTGGGCACAGGGCTGCTACGCGCCGGTCACAGCGTGCGCGTGGTGACGCACAGCCTCTTCGAGCCGCTCGCCCGGAAGTATGGGCTGGAATTCGAGCCGGTGTCGATAGACCCGCGCGGCGTAGTGGAGGGCGAACAGGGCCAGGACTGGCTGGGCAGCGGGACGAACGCGGTGCAGTTCCTGCGCCGTTTCACGCGCATTGCCGGGCCGCTCATCGCGCGCACCATGCGCGAGTGCTGGCACGCCTGCCAGGGCGCTGAGATGCTCGTCTTCTCCCCGCTGGGCATCGGTACCGTCTCCTCCATCGCCGAAAAGCTTGGCATCCCTTACTGGATCGGCGCAGGGCAGCCGCTCACGCCCACCAGCGCCTACCCCATCCCTTTTTTCCCGCCAGCACCCGGCTGGCTACCGTTCGGTCGCGCATTCTACCATCGTTCGAGCTATCTCCTGTCGGGCCGCCTCTTCTGGCAACTTCTGCGCTCGCCCATCAACAACGCGCGCCGCGAGGTGCTGGGTCTGCCGCCACTGCCCGCTTCCTGGCTCTCACGGCAGATGCGCCAGCAGAGCTTACCTATGCTCTACTACTACAGCCCTTCCGTCTTGCCCTGCCCGCCGGATTGGAACGGGCGCAACCACGTCACCGGCTACTGGCACCTCGACGAACCTTCCGGTGTGCAGGCCAATGATTGGCAGCCACCTGCCGACCTTCTCGCGTTTCTGGCATCTGGTTCACCACCACTCTACATCGGCTTCGGCAGTATGCGCCCCCGCGACCCGGCACGGTTGACTTCCCTCTTCCGGGAAGCCCTGACACAAACAGGGCAGCGCGCCATCCTTGCCACCGGCTGGGGCGGCATGGATGTGTCAGACACGCCCGGCTCCATCTATTCGCTCGACTTCGTCCCGCACGACTGGCTCTTTCCCCAACTCGCCGCCGTCATACATCACGGCGGAGCCGGGACGATGGCCGCCACGATACACCACGCTATCCCCGCCGTTATTCTTCCCTTCTTTGGCGATCAGCCCTTCTGGAGCCACCACTATGCCTCGCTCGGCGTCATCCCTCCACCCATCCCTATCAAAAGTGTGACGGTAGATCGCCTCGTTCACGCCATAGAGCAAGCCATAGGGGATACGCAAATGCGCGAACGCATGAAGGCGCTGAGCGAAAGGGTGCGCGAGGAGAAGGGGGTTGAGAGAGCGGTAGAGGTAATTACGAATATAAATTAGAATACTTCTCCAAACTCTACAACCCGGCCTTCGCCACCACCCGCCGTCTCTTCATTCCCGGCTTGAGCGGCTCCAGCCCCTCTTCGACGATGATCTCCGGTATTCGACAGTCGTATTGCGCAAACATCACTTGTGCGCTTGCTCGCACAGCCGCCTCGACGGGGGCGAACGACGCACCGGGGGCGAGCGCGAGACGTACTTGCAAGCGTTCCAGTGATTCCTGCACGACCTGGTAATCGGCTATGCCCTGGCTTGCCAGCAACACCATGCGGCGCAGCGTATCAGGATAGAAGGGGCGCAGGCCGCCGTCTTGCGAGACAAAGTAACACACGTCGTCGCAACGGCCTTCGATGGAAAGGATGACACGGAACGAGGAGCCACAGGAACACAATGGACGGGGGCGCGCTTCAAGTCGCAGTACATCGTTCAGGCGATAGCGTATGATAGGCTGCGTCCTGCGCCACAGGTCGGTCACGATAGGCATGACGCGCTGGCCTTCATCCTCGCTCGCTTCATCCGAAGGTAGTGGTTCGAATTGCAGCGCCACTCCGTCCTCCTGAATGTGTAGAGAGCCACGCTCGCAGCTCACCGCCAGCAGCCCCTCGGTACACTGGTAAATCTGGTGAACTGGCGCGTCGAATATGCCGGAGATGCGCTGCTCGTCCTGCGGCTCCAGCACCTCCGCCACAGAGACCAACCGCCCAGGTTGGCAGCGCAGGCGTCCATCTTCGCGCTCGCCGGCAAGAAAACCGAGTAAGGAGGGCGGCCCGATAATGATGTGCGGCTGGAGATCGTTGAGGGCGGAGACAGCTACGGCCAGCGGCAGCATCAGGTCGAAATAGTGGAACTGGATCAGCGTGCTGCCCACCTGCTCGTAGAGGTTGCTATTCGAGCGCAAGAAGAAGGCAACGCGCAATCTGCCGCGCGGCAGGTGATGCAGCGTCCTCGCCAGGATCGTCCCGGCCCATGCCGCCTGCTCCCGCGGGCTGACCAGGAACAGCCCGCGATGCCCGCTCGTTCCCGACGACAGCCCCACCGTCAGGCCGCGTAGCACCGGCTGGAAATCACGGCTGCGCTCGGCCTGCAAAGCTACGTTCATCGCCTCGTCGCGCCCGATGCCACGCGTGTTGAAGGTGTCGAAGTGCGCCATCATCGCCTGCTTATCGACCGTCGGCAGCGTGCGCCAATCGCGCAAGTCATGTGCCGCCCAGTGCGCGCGATAGAACGGCGCGTGTCGCGCGGCATAGTTGACAACCTCCTGCGCGTGCCGCTCCTGGTAGCGTTGCAACGCCGCGCCGCGCAGGTGCTTCCAACGCCAGCGCGCTTGCACGAAGTGGCTGCCGATCAACAGCGCATCACCCACTTTCATGACGATTCTTCCATTTTCTCTAATGCTTGTAACGTGCGTTCGATGCCTTCCGAAATCGTGAAGATGGGCGCGTAGCCGAGGTCGCGTTTGGCTGCGCTGATGTCGTAGGTCTGTGTGCGAGCTAGAATGGCGGCGGAGTAACGCGTGAGCAGAGGCTCTCTGCCGGTTATTGTTGCCATCGACTCCATTACCGACGCGGCGGTTAGCGCGACAGGCAGGGGAACCGCACGCAGATGTGTCGAGAGGCGCAGGCGCTCCAGCACAGCACGAATAACCTCCCACAGCGGGACATGCTCGTCGTTTGTGATGGTGTAGGTCTTATTGATGGCTTGCGACGAGTCGGCTGCCAGTAGCATAGCGTGCGCTACGTTCTCCACGTAGGTCAGATCAACCAGGTTGCTCCCATCTCCAATTTGCGGCAGGCGGCCCCGGCGCGCAGCCTCGATCAGGCGGGGCAGCAACGAGGTATCACCCGGCCCGAAGATGGCCTTCGGGCGCATGATGACCGTCTCAAACTCCTGATGCGAGGCGGCGCGCACGCGGTCTTCGCCCAGTTTCTTCGTCAGCGAGTAGACCGAGGCGAAGCGGCATGGATAGGGCGCATCCTCCGTCGAGAGTCGCTGATGGCCGCCATCGAAGACCACGCTGGGCGAAGACACGTAGACTACGCGCCTGACCCCATATTTCAGGCAGCCAGCCAGCACTGCCTCGGTGCCTCCAACGTTGATCTCGAAGAAATCGGCGAGCCTGCCCCACGGCGCGGATAGTGCCCCGGCATGGTAGACGACTTCGACCCCTTCACAGGCTGACATGATTGCGTCTCGCTGGCGCAAATCTGCCACGACCGGCACGGCCCCGCGCTCGAGCAGCGCCTTCGCCGCCGTCATGTTGCGCCCGAGCAGGCGCACACTATCGCCGCGCGCCAGCAACATCGCGGCGAGATGCTGTCCGAGAAAACCTGTACCGCCGGTCACAAGCACATCCATTATGTACCACTCCACCAGGTCAATACGTCAGCGCCATCGCGCCCAGCGTCAGGCCAGCACCCGTGCCGACCAGCATCACTTTGTCGCCACGGCGAATGCGCTGGCACGCTATTGACTCGGCCAGTGCCAGAGGGATCGAGGCGGAAACACAGTTTCCGCGCAGGGGAAGATTCAGAACAACCTGCTTTTCGCAGAAGCCCAGGCGGCGCGAAAGCTGCTCGATGGGATGGCGACTGGCCTGGTGCGGCACGATGGCATCGATCTCGTCGCGCCTCCATGCCACCTTCGATAAGAAGCGTTCCAGGAACGGCTCGATGACCTGGCTGGCCTGACGAAAGACGGATGGGCCGCGCATGTGGAACATGTTCATCTCCGGCGTCGTGGCGGGATCGTTCGGGTGGTGCAGCGAACCGCCGCCGAGGATGGCCGTCATGTCCGCGCCGCTGCTATAGGTCTCGAACTGTGTATGCCAGATCATACTGCCCTCACCCGGCACAGCGCGCGTGACGACCGCCGCGGCTGCCGCGTCGCCGAAGAGGGCTACGCTCTCGCGCTCGTGCGGGTTCAGCGAGAACGACGCTACCTCGCTGCTGCAAATCAAGACCTTCGAGTAGGCGCCCGCCGCCACCATATGAGCCACCAATTGCAGGGCAAAGAGGAAGCTGAGGCAGGTTGCGTTGACATCGAAGCAGGCACTATGCCCTTCAGGAGCGTCAAGTGCGCGCTGCAAAAATGCTGCCGTGCAGGGAATGGCCTGTTGTGGCGCGGACGAGGCGCTGATGATGGCGTCAAGCTCATGCACGCGCACGCCCGCGTCTTCAAGCGCCCGGTGAGAGGCTGCCGCCGCCATGTCGATCATCGTCTCGTTGGTCACATAGCGGCGTTCCTGAACCCCTGTCACGCGCTCGATCCAATCTGCGGGGATGCCCAACCGGGCCTCCAGGTCAGCATTTGTCACGCGCTTTTCAGGGAGATACCAGCCGGTCCCGGCAATTTTCACTGGCAGCATTGTTCCCTCCATCTCCTTAGCTCAAGCATTCTACCGTACCCCTATCATACCCCAGCGCGGGGTGTTTCACATGGGGGGAATGACCCATATGGCCATCATGACACAAATCCTGTGGCCATAGCATATAATGCACATAGTGCCGCTCAAAGAGTTTGAGGCGCTATGTCGATGTTTAAGATAAGACATGTAGAGGAGTGCATTTGGGCTTCCTCGCCAACATACTCGCGCCGCTGCGCTCGCCCGACTTTCTGCTGCTATTCAGCGGGCAGATGGTCTCCACGCTTGGCGACACCTTTTATGCCGTGGCGCTGCCGTGGCTGATGCTGTCGGGCGGGCGCAGCCCGCAGGAACTCGGCATCGTGCTAGCCTGCTACGGCGTACCGCGCGTTGTCACACTCCTGATGGGCGGTTGGCTGAGCGATCGGCTGCGCCCGCGCGCGGTGATGCTGCTCTCCGATATTCTGCGTGCTGTGCTGGTCGCTTTGCTCACAGCGCTCGTCTTCGCCAGCGCGCCCGGCACGCCCGCTACCTGGCAGCTCATTGCCGTTGCCATCCCGCTGGGAGGCTTCACCGGCCTCTTTCTCCCAGCTTACTACACCATCACGCCACAGATTCTGCATGACGACGCGCTGCAGGCTGGAAACGCACTCAACTCCTCTTCTATTCAACTGGCAATTTTCGTTGGCTCCGCGCTGGCTGGCGTGATCGTCAGCCGCTTCTCCCCGGCCATTGCCTTTGCCATCGACGCGCTCACATTCGTCGTCTCCGCTCTGACCTTGCTACTGATGCAACGCAGCCAGCCCTCATCGCCATTTCACCAAAGCGAGCAAGCTATTTTATCCGAGCCAAAAAGCGCATCTCCCTTCGCGGAAGACGTGACGTTCTGGCAGGTGATGCGTTCCTGGCGGCTCTTCCAGGTGGCGCTGCTCGTGGTGGTGATTGGCAATCTGCTGTTCGACGGGTTGATCCAGGTGGCACTGCCCACGCTCGTGCGCGTCCAGTTCGCGGCTGGTGCGAGCGGCTATGGACTGCTACTGGCCGCGTTCGGCCTGGGGTCGCTGCTGGGCGGGCTTGCAGCAGGCGGCATCGGCCATCTCAAGCATCGCGGCCTGCTGATGGTGACGCTCATCGCGCTGCTGGCAACCGAGTACGCATTGCTGCCGTTTCTGGGAGGACTGGCGGGCGCGACCATTCTGATCGGCTGCGCCGGTCTCACCAACGGCGTCCTTACCGTGATCGCCTTCACGCTGTTGCAACAGCAAGCGCCTCGCCACCTGATGGGCCGCCTGATGGCCGTGTTGATGATCGCCACGCTCGGCCTGTACCCCTTCTCGGTTGTGCTGGCCGGCGTCGTCTCAACGCACGCCGGGCCGCAGGTACTCTTCCCCATCAGCGGCGCATTGATGCTGCTCGCCGCGCTATTCGGGCTGTCGCAGCGAGAGATTCGCCGCCTGTAGGGGCTACGACTGCGATAACAGCGCATTCAGGCGATTTACGAAGTTGATGGGGTCTTCGAGCTGCTCGCCCAGCGTCAGTACCGATTGGTCGAACAGCACGGCGGCCCAATCGGCGAAACGCTGCTCGTCGCTCTCGTTGCTGATCTTGACGACAATGGGATGATGCGGGTTGATCTCCAGGATGGGCTTCATCGTGGGGAGCTTCTGACCCGCTGCCTTCAGCAAGCGCAGCAAGCTGGGATCCATGTCGTACTCATCCACGACCAGGCAGGCGGGCGAGGTCGTCAGGCGCGAGGTGACGCGCACGTCCTTGACCTGCTCGCCCAGCGAGGATTTGAGCCGCTCAATCAGCGATTGCGTATCGCCGACGCTTTGCTCGTCCTGCTCCTTCTTCTGCTCATCCGTCTCCTGGCCCTCCACATCGGCGATGGCGCCCAGGTCAACCTCGCCACGCGAGATGGATTGGAGTTGCTTGCCGTCGAACTCCTCCAGTTCCGCCGCCAATAGGTGATCGACTGGCTCGGAGAGCAGCAGCACCTCGACGCCCTTCTTCTTGAAGATTTCCAGCAGAGGGCTTTTGGCCGCCGCCGCGTAGCTGTCGGCGATCATGTAGTAAATCTTGTCCTGGCCGCTCTTCATGCGCGCCACGTAGTTTTCAAGCGAGACATCCTGCTTGTCACTGCCGGACGCGGTCGTGGCAAAACGCACCAGTTTCGCCAGCGTCTCCTTGTTGGCGTGATCTTCGGACATGCCCTCTTTGAGCACGCGCCCGAACTCGTTCCAGAACTTTTCGTACTTCTCCGGCTCCTTTGCAGCCATATCCGCCAGCAGGCCCAGCACCTTCTTCACGGCGTTGGAGCGGATGGTGTCGATCAGGCGATTATGCTGCAAAATCTCGCGTGATACATTGAGAGGCAGGTCATTGGAGTCCACGATGCCGCGCACGAAGCGCAGGTAGCCGGGCATAAGCTGTTCCGCGTCGTCCATGATGAAAACGCGCCGCACGTAGAGCTTCACGCCATGCCGCCGCTCGCGGTTCCACAGGTCGAATGGCGCGGTCGATGGGATGAAGAGCAGCAGCGTATATTCCTGCGTTCCCTCCATGCGCGCGTGAACGTAAGCCAGCGGGTCGCTGAAATCGTGCGCCACGTGCTTATAGAACTCGTCGTACTCTTCCTGGCTGATCTCGCTTTTCGAGCGCGTCCACAACGCCGCAGCGCTGTTCACCCGCTCCTCTTCATCCTTGTCCTTCTCTTCGACCTTCATTAGAATAGGTATGGTGATATGATCGGAATATTTCTTGATGATAGTGCGCAGGGCATAGCCACTCAACAGGTCATCTTCGCCCTCTCTCAGGTGCAGCGTGACCTCGGTTCCGCGCGCTGGCTTATCGATGGTCTCCAGCGTATATTCGCCCTGCCCGTCCGATTCCCAGCGCACGCCCGCGTCGGTCGGCTCCCCGGCGCGCCGCGTGGAAAGCGTCACCCTGTCGGCCACGACGAACGAGGAATAGAAGCCGACACCGAACTGCCCGATGATGTTGGCGTCCTTCTGCTGGTCGCCCGTCAGCGATTGGAAGAACTCGTGCGTGCCAGACTTGGCAATGGTGCCGATGTTCTCGATCACCTCGCTGCGCGACATGCCGACGCCGTTATCGGTCACGGTAATCGTGCGCGCATCCTTATCGTAAGCGACGTGAATGTCCAGTTCTGTGTCATCCTCGAACAGCGCGGGGTCCGATAGCGCGGCGAAACGCAGCCTATCGATGGCATCTGAAGCGTTCGAGATCAGTTCGCGTAAAAAAATCTCCTTATTGCTGTACAAGGAGTGAATCATTAAATCAAGGAGCTGCTTAACTTCCGCCTGGAAGCCCATCGTCTCTTTATGCATCTCTACCGTCATACAAACCATTCTCCTTTTCCCTCAAAATCAACCTGAATGTCGCAAAACAGGCACGCGAGGCGTATACTGTGCCGCCCACTACTGTATCAAAATTGATAAAGGATTACAAGAGTATGTTACACTTTCTTCAAGTAAACTATTTCACATGAAAGGCATCACGATGACCACCACACACCACCAACACTTGTCGAATCAGAGCCAGCCGCACGCGCCTCTGGGACTCACATCATCCAAACAGGGACTGGCAAGCTCACCAACACTCGCCATTAACGAGGCGGTGGCGGCGCGCAAGGCTGCCGGGCAGAGCATCATCCACCTGGGTTTTGGTGAGGCATCGTTTCCACTGCATCCTCTGCTCGACGAGGCATTCAAGCGCGCCGCGCGGCAGACGAGCTACGCGCCCGTACTCGGTTTATCTCCGCTGCGCCGCGCCATCGCCGACTACCTGCGCCGCACGCGCGGACTGGACATCTCGCCGGAATTCGTGGCCGTCGCGCCCGGCAGCAAGCCGCTGTTGTATGCGCTGCTGCAAGTGCTGGAAGGCGACGTGCTGTTACCGTCTCCCTCGTGGGTCAGTTACGCGCCGCAAGCTCGCCTCGCCAACCGCCGCGTCTACATCGTCGAGGCCGACCCGCGCGACCATCACCGCCTCACACGCGCCGCCCTGGCTGAAACGCTGGCACGCGCCCGCCGCGAGGGAGGCGACCCGCGCATCCTGGTCATCAACACGCCGAGCAACCCGACGGGCGGCATGTGGGCGCGCGAGGACAGCGAGGCAGTTGCCGCGTGGGCGCGCGAAGAGGGCATTACGCTCATCAGCGACGAGATTTATGCCGAACTGGCACACGGTTGGCGCGAGCACTACTCACCGGCGCGCTTCTATCCTGAAGGCTGTATCGTGACCGGTGGCCTCTCGAAAGCCTTCTCCGCGGGCGGGTGGCGACTCGGCTACGCGGCCATTCCTGGCGGCGAGGCCGGAAGGCGGCTCGTGTCGTCTCTCGGCGCGCTCGCCAGTGAAATCTGGTCCTCGGCCTCGACCCCTGTCATGGAAGCAGCTATCACCGCTTATAGTCCGAACAACGAGCTTGCCGCCTACGTGCGGGCCAGTGCGCTCCTGCACGGCCACGCCACCTCCCGGCTGCATGAGACGCTGGTGAGCCTGGGCGCGCTTTGCCCAAGACCCGCCGGAGCATTCTACCTTTATCCCGACTTCGCCCCCTGGCGGTCTGCGTTGCACCAGCGCGGCATCACCACCGTTGACCAGCTCGCGCGTCACCTCATCGACGCATGGGGCATCGCCGCGCTTCCGGCCACCGCCTTCGGTGAGCAGCCTGACGCCCTGCGCCTGCGCCTCGCCACCAGTATGCTCTTCCTCTCCGAGTCTCCGCAATCACGCGGAGAACAAGATGAGACCCTATGGTCTATGCTCAGCCAGGCCGCCGCGTGGACGGATGGCAGCAATGGCGAATTGGAATTGCCTATGCTGGAGAAGGCACGAACGAGGTTTGCGGAGTTTGTGGAGAGTCTAAATAATGGCCGGTCGTATCCATAGGGGATACGACCGGCCATTATTTAGACTCTTTTAGAATCGCGCCGCGAGATCGATCTTGCGGAATTCCTCGTCGCTGAGCCGCCAGCCGATGGCACCGGCGTTGTCGGTGGCCTGGCGCACGTTCTTTGCGCCGGGAATGGGAATGATGCACTCATCCTTGCTCAGCAGCCAGTTCAGAGCGACCTGAGCAACGGTTTTTTCGCGCTCGTTGGCGACCGACTCCATCGTTTGCAGGAGCGGCTCGATTTTGCGCAAGCGCGCCGGGCGCACGGAGAATCTGCGCACCACGTTGAGCTTTACGGTGTTTGGCACGTTGCCGCGAAATTTACCCGTTAGCAAGCCCTGTTCGAGCGGGCTGTAGGCGATCAGCGCCACGTCAAGTTCGCGGCAGGCCGCCAGCACGCCGTTCTTCTCCGGTTTGCGGTGAAGCAGGCTGTAATGCACCTGGTTGGAGGTTAGCGGAATGCCATAACGAGCCAGGCGCGTGTGGGCAATGCGCATCTGCTTGACGTTGAAGTTGCTCACGCCGACCGCGCGAATCTTTCCCTCGCGCACAGCCAGTGCCATCGCATCCATCAAAGCGTCAATGCTGATAAAGGTGTACGGCCAATGCACCTGGTAGAGATCAATCGAAGAAACGCCCAGGCGCGCGAGACTGGCATCCAGCGCATCCAGCAGCTTTGAGGCTGAGAAGCGATTCGGAAAAGGAGCGAATTTGCTGGCGACAACGACCGGACGGTCATCGGAGCGCATACACTCACCCAGAATGCGCTCCGACTCACCGCCGCCGTACATCTCTGCCGTATCGAAGAAGTTCAGCCCGGCATCCAGGCAGGCTTTGTATGCCGTGGTAATATCCTCGCGCGTATGCGTCGTGCCATAGCTCCAGAAGCCTTTATCGCCCCAACTCCAGATGCCTACGCCGAGCGCAGGCACCACAATTTTCCCAAGTTGCCGTTGATCGAGTTGTATCATCGCCTACACCTCCACCACCACCGGCAGAATCATGGGGCGGCGATGGGTCTTTTCGTAGAGGAACTCGCTGAGTGTATGGCGAATCTTATCCTTCACAAAGGACCAGTCCGAAGCATGACCGTTCAGACCTTCGAATGACTCGCGGACGCGCTCGCGGGCGCTTTCGAGCAATTCTTCAGCGTCGCGCATGTAGACGAAGCCGCGCGAAACGATGTCGGGTCCGGCCAGTGGCTGGCCCGTCTCCTTATCGACGGTCAGCACGGCCATCAGGATGCCATCCTGGGCCAGCACCTGGCGATCGCGCAGCACTACCTGGCCGATGTCGCCTACGCCGAGACCATCGACGAAGACATTGCCGCAAGAGGTATGATCCACCACCTTGATCGCATCAGGCGTCACCTCGACGATATCGCCGTCTTCCGCGATGACGATATGATCCTCCGGAATACCGACCGAATAGGCCAGTTTCCCATGCAGGATCAGCTGGCGATACTCGCCGTGAATCGGCATAACGTAGGTCGGTCGCAGCAGATTAAGCATCAACTTCAGCTCTTCCTGGGCAGCGTGGCCGGAAACATGCACGTTGGCGATAGACTGGTAGAAGACCTCCGCGCCCTGCCGGAACAGGTTATTGATGGTGCGGTTCACCATTTTTTCGTTGCCTGGAACCGGCGTGGCCGAGAGAATGACAGTATCATTCGGCTGGATGCGCACAAGGCGGTGATCCTGGTTAGCGATGCGCGTCAAGGCCGAAGTCGGCTCCCCCTGGCTTCCGGTACAAATGATGACGACGCGCTCCGCCGGGAACTTGTTGATGTCCTCGGCGCGAATCAACATGGCCGGTGGAATGCGCAGGTAGCCAAGCTCAATCGCCATCTGCACGTTGTTGACCATGCTGCGCCCCACCAGGGCGACCACGCGCTCGTAACGGGTGGCTGTATCAACAACCTGCTGCACGCGCGAGAGTAGCGAAGCAAAGGTAGCAATGATGACGCGACCGGGTGCATTGGCGAAAATCTTATCGAACGAGTCGTTGATGACGCGCTCCGACGGCGTATAACCGGGAGTTTCGACCCGCGTGCTGTCGCCCATCATCACCAGCACGCCCTCGTTGCCCAGGCGGGCCAGCGTGCCGAAGTCGGCGGGTTGCCCATCTGTGGGCGTATGATCGAACTTGTAATCACCCGTGTGGACAACGGTTCCAATTGGCGTATGGATGGCCAGCGCGGTCGCGTCGGGAACGCTGTGGTTCACACGCACGATCTCCACCAGACATTCTCCCACTGCCACCTTGTCGCCGGGCGTCACCACGTTGATCACAGCCTTGTCGAGCAGCTTATGCTCCTTGAGTTTTACTTGAATCAAACCCTGCGTCAGGCGCGTAGCATATACGGGGGGGAAATCGAGCATCGGCAGGATATATGGCAGGCTGCCAATATGATCTTCATGACCATGGGTAATAAAGATGCCGCGAATACGGTGCTTCTTATCGTGCAGGTAACTCGTATCAGGAATAACCAGGTCTACGCCAAACATTTCATCATCGGGAAACATTGATCCCGAATCAATCACCATGATGTCGTCTCCATATTCGACGACCATCATATTCTTCCCGACTTCTCCCAGCCCTCCAAGCGGGATTAGTCGAACACGTTCAGTTGTCAAAGTACAACAAACCTCCTCACTACATTCTTCAATGTAGCGTCACTTATTCATACACACTGTTTAGTTTCTCTATCTTCACTCCTGTATTCGCCTACAGAAGTTAAAGCCGAAATAAAATTGAAAATTATGTCCTAATATCTCATATACAAGTGTATCATAGACACACTAAAATTGCAAGCATCTTGTGTAGTTTATCCAGGGCGCTAGCAAGCATCTCCCCTATCCTCGCCTAGCCTCGTCTATCGGCCTCTCATCTACTTCTTCGCCATTTGTCATTCTTAACCGCTTCTCACCCAAACGCCTTATGCTATAGTAATATTCTATCTATTAACGAGCCAAAATGTTATACTCTTATCGGTCAATTATACAGGGAGGTAGTTTTTTATGCTTGAGACACCGCCGTTTGAGCAAGCGCTTAAACGTATTCGCTTGAAATTCGAGGAAGGGCAGGAGGAGGAGGCGCTGGCGCTATTGGATGCCCTCTCGGCAGATGAACCCAAAGAGCAGCAAGATATACTCTTCACCCGCGCGTGGTACCATACGCGCAAAGAGCACTGGGAGCAGGCTGTCGCCTTGCTCGCACCGCTCTACGACACGGAGCACATTGAGGCAGACTGGCAAGACGCCAGCCTGACCGAGCGCGAACGCCGCGCGACCTATCTCCTCTGGTTCGGCAACACGGCCGTCAACTTCTCCTATTATGAGGATGCCGCATACTACTACACGCGCTGCCTGAAAATACTCGATTTACGCCGCGTGCATCTCCCTAAGATTCGCATTCAAGCCTTACTTGGGTACGCCATGACCTGCATCCCGCTCGGCCTGTATGCCTCTGCCATTCAGCAGTACCAGGAAGCTCTGCGCACCAGCAACAAAGAGAAGATTTCGGAATACCTGCCTCA
This sequence comes from uncultured Chloroflexia bacterium, assembly GCA_963731975.1. GTDB lineage: Bacteria > Chloroflexota > Ktedonobacteria > Ktedonobacterales > Ktedonobacteraceae > CAVSXS01. The sequence continues at coordinate 3,358,946 of CAVSXS010000001.1, forward strand.
CATCTATCATGGGCTTGCTGATGCGTATCGCTGCGCCGGAAACTTCGACAAAGCCTACGACAATGGCAAGACGGCCCTGCTGATGTACCGGGAGAAAACCGACCGCTACTATGAATGTCGCATGTTGAGCTTGATTGGGCGTATTGCCTTTTTAATGGGAGACCACCGAGCCGCAGCCGACCACTACATGGAGTCTCTGACCATTGCAACCATCGACAACCTGCCCGGCATGAAGTTGATCAGCTTTGTGTCGATGGCCGAATTGCTTTTGAGCGAAGAGCGATTGGAAGAGGCAAAACGTTTCAGTAACCACGGATTGGAAGTAAGCGACCAGGTGAAGGACGATCATCATCTCCAGGGAATGATGTACCTGGTATGTGGGAAAATCGCGCAGGCCGAGGCTGCGCTACAACAAAGCCAGCAAGGGCAGCAGGCTCGCTACTTGTATGAAGAGGCTCAATCGTACTACAAGCAGGCGAAGGCACAGCTCGATCTCACACAGGCGCGCACGACGCTCTCCGAATTGTACGGGCGTATGGCAGAGGTGTGCGAAGCGCTTCAAGAGCCTGAAGAAGCCCTACATTATTGGAAACGCGCCTTCAGCGCGGCAAATCAAGCGCAGCCCCAACAGTCGTAGGGGCGACCCTCGTGGTCGCCCGCGGCGTATGGCGGTCATTGGCGGCATAGCAGGAGCAGGCGGGCGACCACGAGGGTCGCCCCTACGGATTCAGGCCAATCCTCTTTTGCAGCTCGCTTGCCACGCTGTAGGGGTCGCGCTCGCGCGCGGTGATATCCTCAATCATCGCGCGCCACTCGTCCTCTCCGATCTCTTGCTCTAACGCGCGCAGCATGGCATGGATGAGCAACGCCTGTACCTCGCTGCGCACCTGGCGCTGGGCGCGATGCGAGAGCATTCCGCTTTCCAGCAGGTAGACGCGGTGCTGCTCAATGGCGTCGACGAGTTCAACGATACCCTGATCTTTGATGGCCGATGTTTTCAGCACGGGAATGCGCCAGTAGGGGTGTGACTTATCATGCTGCCGTCGCGCCGGGTCGAGACTGAGCAGCATAGCGAGTTCCGCCACGGTCTGCTCCGCGCCGGGTTTGTCCGCTTTGCTGACGACGAAGATATCGGCGATCTCCAGAATGCCCGCCTTGATTGCCTGCACCTCGTCGCCCATGCCTGGCGCGCTGACGACCAGTACGGTCTGCGCGGCACGCATTACCTCGACCTCCGCCTGTCCCGTGCCGACCGTCTCGATGATAATGGGATCGTAACCCGCGGCATCCATGGCACGCACTACATCGCGTGTCGAGGCGGAGAGGCCGCCCACGTTGCCCCGGCTCGCCATGCTGCGGATGAAGACGTTGGGGTCGCCTGCCAGTTCCATCATGCGGATGCGGTCGCCCAGGATCGCCCCGCCGCTAAATGGGCTGCTCGGGTCAACGGCCACCACGCCTATTTTGCGCTCGCGGCGGCGCATCTCGCGCACGATATGCGTGACCAGCGTGCTTTTGCCGGCGCCCGGCGCGCCCGTCACGCCGATGATATGCCCATGACCAGCATGCTGGTGCAATTCGGCCAGGTAGTTCCGGGCGACGGGAGCATCATTCTCGATCAAGGTCACCATTCGCGCCAGCGCGCGGCGATCGCCGCTCAACAACCGTTCAACGATACTCTGCACGCAACACCTACACGTCTGCCGTCAGCCGGTCAGGCTGGATATTAGCGCGCACGAACTCGATAATTTCCTCGGTAGAAGTCCCCGGCCCAAAGCATCCCTTAATACCCATGGCCTTGATTGCGGGAACATCTTCGTCAGGCAGAATGCCGCCTGCCGCCACCAGCACGTCAGTCACATTATCCTGCTTCAAGAGTTCCATGACCTTAGGAAAAATCGCCATGTGCGCGCCGGAGAGGATGCTCATCAAAATGGCGTCCACATCTTCCTGGATAGCCGCCTCCACAATCATTTCGGGCGTCTGGCGTATGCCCGTATAAATGACTTCCATTCCTGCATCGCGCAGCGCGCGTGCGATCACCTTCGCCCCCCGGTCGTGTCCATCCAGTCCCGGCTTGGCAACCAGCACACGTATCGGACGGGCAGCTTGAGTTTCAGCCATTGCCCCTGACTCCTTCGTCACCAACGTAGTCTTCTAACACGGAGAAATAGAGCGCACGAATCTGTTGCTCCAATGTTTCATACATGCTGCTGATCTCCGCATTCCATTCTACAACGGCATCCGGCCTGCTGCAAGCAAGCGCCAGTCGCTTCGCCTGCTCGATGATGGCCGCGCGCTCATGCTTTTCGGCGTGCGGCACGCACGGCACAGGCAGGCTGGCCAGTACGCGCTGTTCGATTTGCGGCTGCACCCACTTGTACGCTGTATGCAACGTGTAGACATACGCGCGCAGCAGCCGCGAGTTGAGCAGCGCCAGCAAGAAATACAGATCGTCGCAGGCTTCCTCACCTGCGCAATCTCGCACGCGCAAGACGTACAGGGTTTGCAGCGCCACGTGTCCCCCCGTATCAAGCGTCGCCTGCAAACGATCCGTGCTTTTGACCACCAGCAGCTTAGGGGACAGGTAACGTTCCATCGGCTTCACCACTGCTTCTCGCTCGATACGCCAGTCCGACCGGGGTACCACGTAAGGCCGTACATCCACGCCACCGCGCAAAAGGGGCAGGGTGTGGTGGTCATCACACATGTAGGGATACCCCTTGTGGGTATCCGGGGCGGGGACGGAGGTGCGCGTGATCCACTGGGAGTCACGGCCAAGTTCCTCGCCGCGTGAAATGGTCACGAAGTCGCCGAGCGGGACCAACCTGCGCGTATCGTGCGCAACTCCTGGAGCATTCTCCAGTGAGGCGCGCAGGCGATCGAGCAGCGCCCCGCCCTCATCGCTCAGCAGGTAGCGCAGTTCGGAGGTCGGCTGCTGCTGTAGGAGACCTTGTGCGATCTGTCGCTCGCCCGTTATGTCGAGCGTAGCAGGTTGCGGCAGCCAGCGCGCCCGCACCCACGAGACCTGGTGTAATGCGCGGGGCATTTCTTTACGCGCAATCAGCACAACCGCGCCGACCTCCGCTTCGAAGACATTCGACAGGTGCCAGAGATGGTGCAGCGTCATCGTGCGCAGTAGTTCCGCGCGCTCCCTGGCCGCGTTGAAGCGCGCGAGTAGCGGGTCTGGCAGCACCAGACCCATCCAACCGCCAGGGCGCACCACTTGCAGCGCCAGCGAGAGAAACAGCAGGTAGCTATCAGCCTGTCCGCGCTGTAACGCCGAGCGATAGCCGCTCAAATCGGTGTTCTTGGACGCGAGATAGGGCGGATTCGCCAGAAACAGGTCGATGCATGGCTCCCATGGCAGGGACAAACTGTCGGCCTGGTGAATGTGCGGAGGCGGCCAGGAGAAGCGCATCTTTGCCAGGCAGCACGAGACCGGGTCGGGATCGAAGCCCCAGATGTTGCGCGCGATGAACCGGGTCTGCTCCACTTTGGTGTAGCCTGCGCGCCGCGCCGAAGCCGCCAGCCGTTGAGCAGCACCCACCAGGAAATTGCCACTGCCGCAAGCTGGATCAAGCACGCGCAGGTGAGCCAGGTCTACCTCCGGGGTGTAGCCGCAGGCATCCAAAATCTGCTCGACCAGCGCCATCGGCGTTGAAAAGTGGCCGCGCCGCTTGCGCTCCATCAACGGCAAGTCGGCCTCGTACCAACCGACTCGTACATTCTCATCCCGAACTGCACTCTGCAACATATATTCTCCAGCACCCTCCCGCGCTATCCTACAACAGGGGTTCGTCTTGCGCAAGCAAAAGCTCAAGCGCTTCACGCGCGGCTCTGCGCCCGGCCTCTTTGATGCTCGATGCCTTGCCCAGACCCAGCAAGAATTCATGCTCGAAGACACCGACGGTGAAGATGCGATCATTGTTGCGCCCGCTCTGTTCGAGGACGCGGTATCGCGGCAGGCTGCCGGAGCGTTCCAATACAACGTTCTGCAAGCGTCCTTTGGGATTGGTATCGAGCGCCTGCTGGCTCAACGGGAGAATGACGGGCAGCACAACGCGCGCCACAAAATCGCGCGCCGCCTCGTGACCCTGGTCGATGAGGATGGCCCCGATAACGGCCTCCAGCACGTCGGCGCTCAGCGAATCGCGCGAGCGGTCGTTGAAGGTGCGCAGGTTAGCGACATCGACGCGGATATAGTCGAAGAGGCCAAGCTCCTGCCCGATCTTCGCCAGCATCCGCCTGCTGACCACCTCGGACTTTATCGTGGTCATCTCGCCCTCGGACGCGCCGGGGAAGCTGCGGAAAATATACTCGACAACGTGCGCGCCCAGAATGGCATCTCCGAGAAACTCCAACGTGTCGTAGGAGTCATGCACCGCCGTTTCTGGGCAGCACGAGTGATGCGTGATGGCCCGCACCAGCAACGAGCGATCATGAAACGAGATCTGTAACAATGCCTCTAATGCAGCCAGTTTGTCTTCGTTCTCCATACTCGCTATTATACCGTAGTGGAAGAGACATCGTCGAGAGAGAGGGCTACCGCTCACCCATTATACTCGCTGCGCAGTCTCCGATGCTTCTAACCCGTGCAGTTCGCGCCTGATCCGCCCGCGCGCTGTCGTTCGTGGAGCGAACACCGTCGGCCAGACCGCCAGCGCCATCACCACGACCAGCAGGCCCGAATTGAAATCGGTCGCCATACCGGTCAAGATCATGCCGAACGCTTCGGAGCAGTACCAGAACAGCACGCTCATGACGATGGAAGCTACCAGGAACGGGCGCAGCTGCTTCTCGGGTACCACAGCAATGCCAATGCCCAGCGCCAGAAATACCACAATCAGCGCGATATTGAGCGGGGTCTCAATGTTGACGGTGGCGTTTGAGATCTGCGTGAGTACCGGGTCCACCAGTACGGTGTTCAACCCGCCCTGACCGACCATCGCACCGATAGCTCCAGAGATCTGCCCTGGCTGCCACCAGGTAGGTTGCAGTTGGAGGAGCGCAGCGAAGAACCAGAAGCCCGAGAGCACCCAGCGCAGCGTCCGCCGCGAGAGCAAGCCATCGTCGTGGCTGCTCGCTGTCGCCTCTAATGCCGACGCCCCGGACTGCTTACGCGGGATGACGGTCAGGCCCAGCAGCGGGTAAAGCAGCACGGCCCCTGGCGCGCCCGAGAGGATGCTGGCCGTCCCGGTGAACAGCATATTCATGCCCTCACCCCCGAACCATACGATCAAGGCCCACACGATCGAAGTGAGCACAAGCGTTTTGACCCAGCGGTCTGGCAGGAAGAGCAAGCTGAGACCGAGCAGGATCTGCACACCGGCGATGAGCAGGTTGACCTCCACGAGGTGGAGCGTGGTCTGAGTCACGATAAACTGGAGGCCAGGCTCGACAAATCCGGGCTGGCCGACAAGCATCGGCCTCATGATGCCGTTGATCATGTTGCCGGTGAACATCAGTGGCTGCAGCTGCAAAAGGCCATCGATGAGCCACAAGACCCCCAGGATTCTCTGGAGCGCTTTGCGCGAAAGTAGCATGACGATGTTGTATCCTTTCCATCCTGTATTCATAGCAAACGACGCCCGCGCGTTGGTGCGCGTGGCGTCTTCGCCCAGGGGATGCTCTCCCTGAAACATGTGCCACCGGGAGGTGCATCACTTTTGATGACTATAGCGCTAGACGGCTCCCTTGTCTATTAGGAGGAATCCCTATTTTCCTGTAGGGAAAAGCCTGGTGAGAGAGAGGAAATTGGCGCGACCACCCCTGTCAAACAGCATAATGCATGAGATCGCCAGCACCCTACAGTGGAGATAGGGATTACTACTAATAGGCAAAACTAGGCAAAACGCATAAACTGGCGTATACTGGAGTGGCTTTTTTGAGACATGTAGAATGTCGTCAAGAAGAGAAACAAAGGAACATCATGCGCGTGCGACCCATTTTCTGGTGCATCCTCGCGCTTGCGTGCGTAAGCGTGCTGGTTTTTTCTGCGATCATCCATATCTACACACCTGCCATCATGCAGGTGCATCTCGATTCTCCCGCTCCCGCTGCCGCAAATTTCACAACGGTCGAGTTACACCTGAGCGACCCCCAGGGCTTGCCCATCGAGCAGGCGCAAGTATCATCGAACGCGCACATGACGAATATGGACATGACCGCGCAGGTCATTCAGGTAGAAGCGCGAGGTCAGGGAACCTACATTGTACAATTACAATTGTATATGGCGGGTCCCTGGGAGATAGATATCACCGCCCGCGCAGATGGATTCGATACGCAAAAGCAAAGCCTCGTTGTGCAGGTGCTTTGAGAAAGCGATTTACAGACATGTTGCCAATCCTCACTCTTAACAAGAAAGGAAATGCGCCCCGGCGGCTTTCTCTGTTCGAGAAGGTCATCCTGGTCAACACGCTGCTGCTCATTGGAGAGGCGCTGGCCGGTCTGTGGGTTACAAGCCACAGCCTGGAAACGCACCACTATCTGATCGATACCAGTTTTATCGTCGGCGCAACCTTGCTCAGCTTGCTCATCAACTTTGTGCTGTTGCACGCCAGCTTTCGCCCGTTGTTCAACCTGCTGCGCACCATTCGCGCGGTGGCCGCGGGAGATACGACCCGGCGCGTTGAGCACCTCGCTGCTGATTCGGAGATCGGGGAGCTGGCGCTATCCTTCAATACGATGCTCGATCAGTTGGAGGCATCGCAGCGACAGCAGACGCTGCTCATTTTCCAGGCTCAGGAGGAGGAGCGCCGCCGCGTGGCGCGTGAATTGCACGACGAGAGCAGCCAGGATTTGACCGCGCTGCTCGTTCACGCTGAAATCATGAGCCAGACCCTGCAAAGCCTGCCCGACACGTCCAGCATCGCAGATGCACGCGCGCAGATTGATGCAGGTCTGCGACAACTGACACATCTTACGCAGGATACCCTGGAGCATATACGCACGCTGGCGTTGCAACTGCGCCCCGGCATCCTGGATGATCTCGGCCTGCACGCTGCCCTGCGCTGGCTGGCCGAAGACTCGCGGCAGAGGCTCCAACTGCCGGTCGAACTGTCCATCGATGGACTGGAAGAAGCGCTGCGCAGCCAACCCTACAACGCGCTGTATGCCACGACCCTCTTTCGCATCGCGCAGGAGTCGCTGACGAACGCTGCGCGCCACGCGTACGCGCGGCGCGTCTCCATCATTTCCAGTCAGGATTCACGGCAGGTCTGCCTGACTATTCGCGACGACGGGGTCGGCTACGATGCATCCGCGCAATCCCCTGGCCTGGGCGTCACCGGGATGCGGGAACGAGCCACGCTGCTCGGCGGCAAGCTGCTGATCGCCTCCGCGCCGGGCAAGGGAACGAGCATCGAGGCGCGCCTGCCGCTTGTGTCCGCGCTTGCCGGGGAACACGTCCATGCTTGAGAACAGCTCTGCCTGCGTCCGCGTCTTGCTCGCCGACGACCATGACATCTTGCGCCAGGGATTGAAGATGCTGCTCAGCTTGCAACAGGATATCGAGGTTGTCGGCGAGGCGCGTACAGGCAATCAAGCCCTGGAACTGGCGCGCGAACTCAAGCCGGACGTGGTGGTCATGGATATCACCATGCCGGACATGGATGGGCTGGAAGCTTGCCAGCGCATTCGCTCGGAAATGCCGGAGGTGCAGGTCTTGATGCTGACTATGCACGAGAGTGAAGCGTATTTTTTGCAGGCGCTGCGCCAGGGAGCCGCGGGCTACCTGGTCAAGAAGGCCGCGCCGACCGAGCTGCACATGGCAATCCAGGCCGTCGCCAGGGGCGATGCCTTCCTCTATCCAGGGCTGGCGAAGGCGCTTATTCGCAACTTCGTAGCGCAAAAGGAGGGGCCGGAAGATGCGCTTTCCCCCCAGGCCGAGTCGCCAAGGCCAACGAAAGAGCAGGAGCTCGACCGGCAATTGCGCCCGCTCACGCCGCGCGAGATGGAGGTACTCAAGCTGGTGGCCGAGGGCTACACCAACCAGGAGATCGCGGATCGCCTGTTCGTGAGTATCAAAACCATACAGGCACACCGCGCAAACGTTATGGAGAAGCTTGGCCTCCAGAATATCACGCAGCTGGTGCGCTACGCCATTTACACCGGCCTGATATCGTCGGAGCCATGAAACATGAAAGCTGCAATAGACGCTGCACATTTTGTTGAAAGATGAGCAGGGGAAGAAAGTCATACAATTCTGACAACTACAAGAACATTTCGCTCCACAGAGCGTAATATTACGTATGAGGTGCGCGGTGTTCTGCCACGCACCATCTAAGAATGGATACATGGGATGCGCTCATTCACGCAAAAGCTATCGATACGCCGACTGGTGCTGATTTCCGTGCCACTGGCACTGCTCGCTTTGCTCTTCTTTCCAGCCGCGGCCAGCGCGCACGCTATTTTGCTGCGTTCCAACCCGTCTAGCGACGCCGTTCTCACGACGCCGCCGCAGTTTGTGCAGATGTGGTTCACAGAAGACCTGAACCCCACATTCAGCACGGCGGTCGTTATCAACGCGGAGAACAGGCGCGTCGATAACCAGGACGCGCACGTCTCTCCCAACGACCCGGCGGAGATGGACCTGACCCTTCAGCCCAATCTCCCACCGGATGTGTACGTCGTTATCTATCGCACCGATTCGGCTGTCGATGGGCACGTGCTGCGCGGTTCGTTCATTTTTACCATAGCCAAAGCTGATGGCACCGTACCGACGCTCAGCCCGGACGCCAACCCGGGCGCGAACGTACTCGGCAGCGGCAGCCTGACTGGCCAATATACCGGGCAGCTCGATGGCCCGACCTTCTTTAACCTGGTGATGGTGACGCTTGTCGAACTGGGAGCCGTCTTCTGGGTCGGCGCGCAGCTCTGGCTCAATTTCGTGCTGCAACTCTCAGCCGAGAAACACCCGCAGGAACGCGAGACCAATCAGCGCGTCGAGCGGCGCTTTGAACGACACTTCTCGCTGCCAATTCTGCTCGTGGTGTTGCTTGCCAATGTCGGCGTGCTGGTCGGGCAGGCCATCAACCTGACAGGCGGCGATTGGGGGCAGGCACTCGCACCTCACCTGCTGCTGGAACTTGCAACCACCGGGCGGTTCGGCATCTTCTGGATGATGCGCGAAATCGTGATCCTGCTGGCAGGCATCATCGCGCTGGTAATGCTCTTGTGGAAACGACGCTCCAGGCAAGTCAACACCTTACTACCTCTGGTTAACTTGCTACTCGGCACCTTGCTCTTCATCGCCATCACCATGTCCAGCCATGCCGCAGCCGTCAGCGGCAATGTGCTACCCTTTGCGATTGTGGACGACTGGCTCCATCTGCTGGCGGCGGCGCTGTGGGTCGGCGGTATACTCTATATCGCCGCCATCTACCTGCCCGTCTTGAACCGACTCAGCACGGCAGACACAGCCCGCTCGCTGATCCGGCTGCTGCCGTACTTCTCACTACTGGCCATCGCCGGAGTCATCATCATGTCCATTACCGGCCCATTCAGCGCCACCTTCCACATGACTTCATGGAGCCAGCTGATCGACACGGCCTATGGCCGCACGCTGCTCGTCAAAATCGGGCTGGTCGGCGGGCTGCTGCTCACCAGCGCCACGCACGTCTTCCTGCTACGACCACGCCTGAAAAAAGAATATAAGAAATACCTTTACGTGACTGACCGCCTCTCCGCCGCTCAACTCGCCGAGGTGGAAGCGATGCAAACCAACCCGTTAGCCGCCGTTTCAGTGCAGCAAGAGGCGGTAGAGGCAAGTGTGTCATCCTCGCCAGGGTCGCAGGCAGCCACCGCCAGGGGAGAAGCAACCGATGAGATGCACGCGAGCGGGCCACATAGGCTCTTGAGCCAGCAGGTGAGGCTGCGCGAGAAGCGCCTTGAGGGCAAAACGCGGCGGCTCACCTCGGTTCTGCGCTGGGAGCCGCTGTTGGGCGTGGCCGTCATCGTGTGCGTCGGACTGCTGAACGCCTTCGGCGGTACGCTCAATCCACCACCGGGAGCGCAACAGCAACCGTCATCAAGCAATTCTGGCATCTATACGCATACCACGACAACTACAGATGGCAAATTCGGCGTGACGCTCGAAATCAATCCCAATCGTTTCGGCACGAACCTCTTCAGCGTCAGCGTGGTTGATAAAGCTACCGGCAAGCCCGCCACCAATATCGGTGTCGTGCTCTACACCACCATGCTCGACATGGATATGGGGACCGACAGCGTCAACCTGATCTCCGACAACAAGGGTCATTTTACCGCACGCGGCGACCTGTCGATGTCCGGGAACTGGCAGATACGCATACAGATACGCACGACCGACAACACGCTGCATGAAGCGAGCGTTGACCTGTTCACGCCGTTCTAATTTCTATAACTGAGGTGATTTTGTGAAGAAGTATATACAAGGAAGCTTGATACTGTTGGCGCTGGCGCTGGCGCTGGCCGCGTGCGGCGGGAGCGATGGCGGCGCGCAGAATACGCCAGGCGCGACCAGCCCGACCCAGGCTCCCATCAACGGCTTCGGCATCGCCGCAAACCATGTCCACTCCATGCTGACCTTGCCCCCGCACGTGCTGCTCCTGGCTACGCACTACGGCATCTATCGCTCGCTGGACGAGGGCGCAAGCTGGCAACTTGTGGCGGGAGGACCAGGTCAGTTGATGTCGGGGCTGATGGAGTACGCCATGTCGTCCAGCCCGCTCGACTCACAGCGGCTGTACACCCTGACGCAGCCTTCGGCTGCCGGCTATCAGGGAACGCCGGGACTCTACACCAGCGCCGACCAGGGGAAAACGTGGAAGCTCTCCGTAGCCGCCGCCAGCATCAGTTCGCGTTATATTTACACCGAGGCCGCCGGCAACGACTCACCCGACGAGGTGTATATCTATCTCAGTGAGCTGGGCAACCTGGGACTCAAACGCAGCCTGGACGATGGGCAGCACTTCACCACGACCGGCACGCTGCCGTTCGACTTGATCTTCGGCATCGTGGCTCTGCCCGGTGCGCCTGGTCACCTCTTCGTCTACGGCAGCGAAGGCATGGCCAGCAGCACCGATGGAGGCATCCACTGGCACGTCATCTCGACAATCCAGGGTGGCGTACAGGATATGGTCACAGCCGGCCCGAATAAACCGATCTATGCCTCTGGCGATGCAGGAATCTACACTTCAAGTGACGGCGGCAAGACCTTCAAGCTGGTCTACTCGCAAGCATCCTACTCCTCGCTGGCGGTCTCATCGCTACAGCCGCAGATTCTCTACGGCAAGACTGGCACAAGCATCTACCGCAGCAGCGACGGCGGCAAGACCTGGACGACGCTGCCGCATATCAGCGGTAACCTGGCGGTGCTGGCCGTCGTGCCGAGCGATCCATCCGAAGTCTTCCTCTCACTCTCCTATCCAACCGCGATGTACCAGCTCAACTCGGCTGGAACAGGCTGGACATCGCTAACACCGGCAGCATGAGAAGGGAAAACGCATCCCGTCTTCGTAGGGACAGGGGGAAGGGATGAGTGGTGGAGGGGGCCTTGCGCCTGTCCTGGGTAGAGGTAGTAACCGCCCTTGAAGACAACGAATTGAGGTATCAAATATATGCAGATAACAAGATATAAGGCCAGGCTCTTCCTGATTGCCCCTTGCGTGCTCATGTTCTCCATACTCTCTATGCTCTTCATGTTCGCCCTGGGCGGCGCGCCCGCGCTGGCGGACGGAGGCGCGCCCAACCTGGCGTACATCTCCGGCGCGTCCAGCGGCATCGGCGTGTTGGATATTCAGCAGCAAAAAATCACCAGTACTTTCTCGCTGCCAGGCGACCCGCATACCATCTACCTCAGCCTGGATGGGCGCTTCCTGTACGTCACGCAGCCCAGCCTGAACCGTGTGACGATGCTGGCCGCCAAAACGGGGCAGACTATTTGTACGGTCAGCGTCCCAGGCCAGCCGTCTCTGCTGGCCTACGATCCGGGGTCGAACATGCTCTACGCGGCGGGCAATGGAGCAGCGAGTGTCACCGAATTTGACCCCAATAACTGCTCTATCAAGCGCACCATCCACACCAACGGCCCTGTTTATGGCCTGGCGGTGGCGAATATCGGGACAAGCCCGACCAGCAACCAGCTCTGGGTAGCCGATTCGTCGCTGGAAGTCTTCGATAGCACAGGGCGCGTGGCCTCGATCGCTATCCCTGGCGGCCCGCAATACGTCAATATTCCTGCGGGGGAGTCGGTCTACGTCTCAACCCGCAGTGGCGACCTGTATGCAGTGAGCCTTTCAACGCAACAGGTGACGCCTCCCTTGCTGACCGGAGGACAGTTCGGGCCGATGGACTATGATGCCTATACGTTACAAGTCTACGTGCCAGATATGCTGCACAAGCAGGTGGACGTGCTGGCTCCCATCACCTCACCCGCGCCGCCTTTCCCACGCGAACCCGACCACATCATCCACCTGGGCGTCGCGCCGCGCTCCGTGGCGATCACCAGCGATGGTCAGTTCGGCTTCATCGGGTTGGACGGGGGTAACGTCGCCGTCCTGGATGTGCCGGGGCGGCAGATCAGCAATACCGTGTACGTGGGCGGCGCGCCCAACTTCATCATTACCGGCCTGTACCCGCCGACCTTCGGCACGACACCCCAGCAGGTCTCGGTCTGGGGCACGGTCATCAACATCGCGGCCTACGCCTTCGTCTTGATCCTGTTGATCGTTCCCATCATCTTCATCTGGCGGCGCATGCGCGTCAATGCACAGAAGCAGTGATTTATTCTCTCGTGGTAATCGCCAGAATCTCCGGGGCGCGGTCGAGGATGCGCGGTGCCACCACGCGCGTGACGATCTGGTGCATGGCGATGCCGTAGGCCAGCGACAGAGGCATCGTAACCGCCCATATCCACTGCGCATTGAAGATCAGCGGGAGGTAGAGGCCCAACCCTACCGGCACAATCAACACCACGGCAACTACCAGCATGAGCAGCGACACGATGGCACGCAGGCAGCCCGCCTGCGACGTGGTACCCGTGGCGCGCAGTCCGCGCTGCATGGTGCGCACGTATTGCGGGAAAAAGACCGAGGTGAAGTTGCCACAGCCCAGCATGACGCCGATACCGGCCAGTCCCAGCACGAGCGAGACCAGCGCCAGGGGCCAGTTCCGCGCGATAGCCGCACCTAACAGCACCAGCAGGATCAACTCCCCAAGTGCTATCACGCCAACCGCCAGGTTCTTGCCCCACAACAGGCGTTTGGGGTCGATGGGGAAGAGGAAGGTTGTCGTCAATCCCTGGCGCTCCAGCCCCAGCACGTTGAGCGAGATGCTGGCCAGGAAGAGCAGCACAATGAAAGGCGCGGCGTAGAGGCTGTAGGATGTGCCAAAACCAGACACCCTGCTTGATGAATTCACCAGCGGCAAGATGAAGAAGACGGCAATATACACGACAGACTGGAAGAGCAGCGCCTTGAGCTGCGGGTCGCGCCAGAAGTAGATCAGGTCCTTCTTCGCGACGGAGCGTACCTGCTGGGGTAGCAGCGTGCCCAGCAGACCTGCTGCGCCACCCTGGCTCGTAGCAGTCATATTCGGCGTCTTTACGCGCTCCCGGCGAGGAACGCTGGCCGGGCGCTGCTGGCGAAGGCGCGCCGAACCACCGGTCTCAGCAGCGGTCAGGCTGCGCTGCAAAACGATCTGCCAGAGATAGAGCAGTACGAAGCTGCACAGCGCAAGCGCCCCCAACGAGGCAAAGCTCGCGGCCCAGTTGCCAAGCGCTGCCTGCTGGATGGCACGCGCGGCAAAACCGGGCGGCAGCCATTGCAGGTAGGGCGAGAAGCTGCCGTTTAGTAAGTTCTGGTAGAAGTTCAAAAAGCGCGATCCGCCCAGCGCGAACTGCTCCACCAGGTAGCACGAGGAGAATACGACGGCGATCAGCAGGATACTGAAGTCGCGGAAACGGCGGCTCTGCAAGACGCGTGTGAAGAAGGCCAGCACTAACTGGCTGACTCCCACCAGCAGGACATACAGCACAAGCAGCGTAATGACCGTCATCAAGATGACCGGCAGGGAAACGGCCCAACCGGCGACAATGGCAATGAAGAGCAGCAGCAAGCCAACCGTCGGTATATCCAGCAGGGATGAAATGAGCAGGCTCGTCATCATCTCGCCGCGCGTCAGAGGGAAGAGCGAGAGCTTGGAGATGTCCATGCTCTCGTTTCCGGTGAACTCCATCAGGGGCAGGAACATCCACAGCACGAATAGTCCTGTTACTACGAGGTACAGTACCTCGCTGTTGGCAGGCGCGGGCAGAAAACGATACGCCGAATACGTGCCGAACGCGCCCCAACCGGCGAAGAAGAGGATCAGCACCAGCGAGATGATCGAACCGATCAGGCTGGAGCGACTGCGTCTAAAGCCCCGGAAGAGCATTCGCCAGCGCGCCCAGAAGAGCCAGCGTAATTTATCAGCATGAATGACCATACGCCCTCCCTTTACTCCAGCCAGCTCAGGTTATGATTTTCATCTCTCGCGCCGATCACGTTGAGGAAGATATCCTCAAGCGTGGCGTCCTTGCCCGCGCCGCCTGCGCCGCTGGCCCGCTCGCGCAGCTCTTGCAGCGAACCTTCCGCCACCAACAAGCCCTGGTTGATGATGCCGACGCGCGTGCAGAGGCGCTCGACAACCTCCATGATGTGGGACGAGAAGAAGATGGTCGTGCCATGCTGCGTCAGGTCGCGCAGGATATCGCGGATGGTGCGCGAACTGACCGGGTCGATGCCCTCGAACGGCTCGTCCAGGAACAAGACCTGTGGCCGGTGAATCAGCGCAGCCGCCAGCGCGATCTTCTTGCGCATACCCACCGAGTAATCGACGATCAGTTTGCTTGCATCATCCGTTAGCGACAAGACCTGCAGCAGGTCTTCCGTTCGCCGCCGGATGTCCGCCTCCGGCACACCGTACATGTGGCCCGCGAACGTCAGAAATTCGCGCCCCGACAGTCGCTCGTACAGGTTCAGGTACTCCGGCAGCACGCCCATCAGCGAGCGCGCCCGCAGAGGCTCGTGCCAGACATCCACGCCGCCGACATACACCTTGCCCGATGTCGGTCGCAGGAGGCCGACCATCATCTTGATGGTCGTGCTTTTTCCCGCTCCGTTAGGGCCTAGAAAACCGTAAAACTCTCCTCGCCGTATCGCCAGATTGAGATAGTTCACCGCCGCCTTCTGACCGAAGACGCGCAGCAGTTCATGCGTCACGATGGCAGCCTGCTCGGTTTGCTCGGAACGCTCGGAACGCCCGTCTTCAAGCCGCGGCTCTCCATACCCTGAATAGTTGGGGGATTGCTGCTCAGGATTGATTGCCATAGGTCATCTTTCCTTTTCTCAATAGCCGAGTCTTATTATAGCGAATTGCTATAGCAAGAATACCATCGATAACCAGGGATGTCAATAGCCATTATGGCATGAAAGGCGATGGTAGCCTGTTAGTTCATCCACTCGCCGGGGGCATTGCTGCGCACGCGCACGCCTGCTTCGCGTGTACGCATCTCCTGCGCCTCTTTCGCCATCATTTCGCGGATATGGCTTGAAGAGGAGCGATGCCAGTAGGCTACCGGGAAAAGGCCGATGCCGACGGCCAGGGCTGCGCCCATTTCAGCCCGGTTGAAGGGCAGGCCGGGGGGAAGATGATAGGGTACCTGGCGCAGCACGCCAAGTTGCAAAAGCAGGACAAAGACGAAGATTCCGGCTTCGATCAGGGCTGCCGCCAGGTAGGAGAGCAGTTCGGCGAGGTGTTTACGCCTGAAAATGAAGGCGCACGCGCAATTCAGGAGAAAAAGGAACCCGGTGATCCACACCGACAGGGCTATCAAGAAACTTGTCACGCACATCTCCTAACCTGGCTGGGTGAGCGACCACGAGGGTCGCCCCTACATTAATCATCGCTCAAACGTAGATTCGAGAAGGCTACCTCGGTTCCCTTGAGATTGACCAGCATACCCACGCCGCCCCTGGTCAGAGAGCCATCGGAAACCTTCCATACCTGCTTTCCATTGACAGTGAGCGTGAAGTTCTTGCCGTCGACCAGGATTGTGAAGGTATTGGCGTTTTTCGGGCCATGTCCCTCGTGAAATTCGCTGCCAAACGGGTGTTTCGCCAGCTCCGTCCAGGGGCTACTCGACGAACCTGCGCTATTGTCGTATTTCCAGAACTGGTATTCGCCGCCCGGCTTGTTCAGCACCTCGAAAGAGTAGAATGTCACAACCTGGCTGCCGTTCTTTGCCTGCGAGCTAAAACGGATAATCATCCCGAACTCATTGTTGATTGAGGTATCATCGCCGTGGATCTCCTCCATCGTCAGCGTATAAGCAAAGGACTGATCCAGGTCTTCGCCTTGCAAAATGGCAGGCGCGATACGCGATGGATCATTGTTGGTGATGTTATAGGCTCCATTTCCGAACTGGTACAGGATTGGTCCGCTGTTTACCACCAACCAGTCGCGGATATTCTGGGTGAGCGGGTCATACAGAATGGTACTGGCGTTGAGCGTAGCCACGGCCTTAGCGGTGGCGGACGCGGCGAGGTCTGGCGTTCCGGCGGCTCCCGACTGCCGCAAGGTCGTCTGGCTCGACGGGCGCTGCACTGCGTTATGTACCAGCCAGAACGAGAGCGAACCAAATACAACGAGCAGCGCCAGTGAAAGCAGCGCGAGTTGTTTGCGCCAGCGAATGGCGCGCTGGAAGAGCGACGTGGGAGCAGGGAGGGCGACATCGGCAGGTGTATCCTGGGAGTTCCTGAGCTGCTGGGTCGATAAGATGCCCGTCACAAACTGTCCTGGCTGGCCCGCGACCGGGATCGAGACGATCTTCGCGGGGACATCGAGCTTCCACGTGCCGGTAGCGCCAGTGTTATCCTGAGGCGAAGTAAGGCCGGGCAGCGCGTGGGTGAGCTTGCGCGTGGCGAGCGCGTTGTGCAGCAGCCGCGGCGGGATCGATTGCTCAGGCTGCTCTGCATGTTCCTCCCGTGAAGGCGCAGCAGGAGTAATCGGCTGACTTTTCTGGAAGGATGCCGAGCCTTGCGGGCCGGTGATTGCCTCGCCCATTTCGACTGACATTGAACCCTGAGGGCCAGTGATTGCCTCGCCTGTGTTCCTCAACGAAAAACGGGGATCGGTCGCCTGTTGATGCGCACTCTCCGCGAACAAAGCGCGCCTGCCGGATGAGAACGAGCCAGTGGTGCTGCTTTCTCTATCTTCTTGATCCGTCGACTCAGCGGGAACGGCGGTCAAAGCTTCGGCGCGCCAGGGCGCGCGAGCCGTGCCGCGAGATGCGGAAGGGGAACGCAGCGCAGCGGGTTGAGGCTGAGCCGGAAAGGATTTCTGCACCGATTGTGGAGCGCCTGGTAGGGGCAGAGGCGCGTGCGTCACGCTGTCCCGCAGCGCTTGCTGGTACAATATCGCCAGGTCAAGCGCGCTTTCGTAGCGATCTTCCGGCTTTTTGGCCAGCGCCTTCAGAATAGCCTGTTCGGCGGCGGGTGGGAGATCGGGTCGCAGCTCGCGCGGTGATGGCGGTGGCATTTTCAAGTGCCTGGTCGCCACCTTCATGAGCGTCTGCCCCTGGAACGGTGCGACGCCGGTCACCATGCGAAACAACAGCGCACCGAGCGAATAAATATCCGCCCGCCCATCAACTTCTTTACCGACTACTAGCTCCGGCGACATATAATCCAGCATGCCGGGACGAGAGAGGCGCATCTGTGCGATACTGCCCTCGGTCAGGGCTTTCGTCAGTTGAAAATCCGCTACCAGCGCCGAATCGGTATGAGTGATGAAAACATTGGCAGGTTTGAGGTCGCAATGCACGATGCCGCGTGTATGAGCATAATCGAGGGCACGTGCGATCAGATCCAGGTAATGCAGCGCCTGCTCAAGAGGAAGCGCGCCTCTACGGTTCAGAAGCTCTTCGAGCGTCACTCCCTGGATATGCGGCATCACCAGGTAGGCCAGGCCATCATGATCGCCATACTCGTAGATGCTCACGATATGCTGGTGATGCAAAGCGGCAGATTGGGCAACAACGCCGCGAAAGCTCTCCAGAAACTCAATCTGGTGTGGTAGCTCAAGGGAGGCCGCGCGGGTCATCATCTTGACGGCCACCGGGCGAGAAGGTTGAGACTGTGAAGCGCGGTACACCACGCCCATCGTCCCCACGCCCGCTACCTGTTGCAGCAGGCAACCACCCGCAACTTTTCCTATCAATGCTTCAGCATTCATCAAATTCTACCCCTTATTGCAGCTTACAGGCACAGTACAGCACAACAGGAGAATTCCCCATTCACTTTATCTTACGAATGAGAGGCGCTGATGACAATGCGTTCGCCTGAAAGGTATTACCAAAGTACCTGTTTTAGTGTGGCAGCGCGACGATATCCAGGTTCGAGAAAGCCACTTCCGTACCATTCAGGTTGACCAGCATCCCAACATCCCCTGAAGGATAGGACTTATCTACAACCGGCTTGGAGGTAATCAGCTTGCCATTCACCACGAAAGAGAAGTTGCTGCCGTTTGCAAGTATCTTGAAGATATTCGCCTTGCCCGCGCCCTGACCCTCGTGAAACTCCGAGCCGAAATTCTGGCTCCAAATAGGCGTCCAGGGGTTCGCGCTGCTGCTGTCATACTTGTAGAACCAGTACTTACCGTTCGAGCCGGTAGTATTCACCACTTCGAAGCTGTAGAAGGTGCTCGAGCTCACGCCGCCCTTCGTCTGCTGGTTGTAGCGGAAGATCATGCCGAAGGAGTTGACAGGTGACGTATCATCGCCGCGCACTTCCTGCATCGTCAACTGGTAGGTGAGGGGAACGTTGGGCAGTGTATACGGCACAACCACAGCCACACCCTCCTTGCCGAGATTGGTCACGTGATACGCGCCATTCTTGAAGATGAACGTGCGCGTTGCGCTACTGCCCTCCGGCAAATTGCGGATATTCTGACTGAGCGGGTCGGAGAGAATGAGGCCGGCCTGCGCCGTCGCGGTGGCCTGAGCTGAGAGGGTGGCCTGTATGTTCGGCACGCCGCCCGTCGCGCCCCCTGTCGACGCGGTTGTCGGGCTGTTATGCGAACGCACATACATGAATCCCAGCGAGCCGCCCAGCAGCATGAGAGCGATTACTACCACCATCAGCGCTTTTTTCAAAAGCGCAACCCGTGGGCTTGTCGGCCTGGCGGGAGAGGGCGCAGCGATAGTCGGTATGGGCAGCAGCCCTGTCACATACTGGCCAGGGGCAACAGGCACCTGCACCACCTTGACGGGTCCGGTCAGCTTGACGGTCTGCGAAGCTCCATCATAGTTCGGAACAGCCAGGGAGCCGGTCGTAGCTTTCATGGAAGGCGACAACTGTTCGATGCCCGACTGTGCAAACATGGAAGACGAGCCAAATGGCGTGGTTGGGATAAAACCTGGTTGATTCATCAACGACGGAGACAATTCCTGGAGACCTTGTTGAAAGGTTAAGGGTTGCGCTGGCTGCGCGCCTGTCGAGGTTGATAGCGTACCTGCCGGTGTGGACTGGATTCTGCGGGGCGAGATTCGCCGCAGGCAGCGCACCTGTGCCAACGCGCGGGAACATGCCTGTGCGCGAAAGCAGGCCGGTCGAGCGCGACGGCGCGCCCTGGGCCTGGGGGACAGGAAAATTGCCGGTAGCGCTACTCTGCGAAAATCCGTCGGCGAAATTGCCGCCCTGCGCGTTCACCGCGGGCAGCGCGCCCGACACCTGCCAGCCAGGATCGAAGAGGCTCTTGCGCGAAAGCAAGCCCGAACCGCCGGTACTACTGCCAGACGCAAATATATTCGCAGAAGTGCTCGCGGCGGGCGCTTCGAAGGTGGCAAGCGCCAGTCGGAAGGCGGTAGCGAGTTCGAGGCCATTGGCGTAACGATCTGCCGGGCGTTTCGACAGCGATTTCAGGATGACCCGTTGAGCCGATTCTGGCAGGTCGGGGCGGAAGCGGCGCGGCGTAGGCGGCTGCGAGTGGAGCTGCTGCGCGGCGATTTGCATTGGAGTTTCGCCCTGGAACGGCGTCGTGCCGGTCAGCATCTGGTAAAGGATGATGCCGAGCGAATACAAATCGGCGCGACCATCCACCTCGTCGCCCATCACCTGCTCCGGCGACATATAATCAGGCGTGCCGACAGGGGCACCCGCGCCTGTCAACCGCACCTGCGCCTGGCCTTCCTCGGTCACGATCTTCACCAGGCCAAAGTCGGTCAGCAGCAACCGGCCTTCGGGCGTCAACAAAATATTGGCAGGTTTGATATCGCGGTGAATCACACCGCGCGCGTGCGCGAAGTCCAGCGCGGCAGCCAGTTGTTCGAGATAGTTGACGACCTTCGGCAAAAGCAGTTGCCCTTCGCGCTCCATTACATCGCGCAGCGTGCCGCCGCTGATGTAGGGCATCACCAGGTAGGCCAGCCCATCCTGCTCGCCGTACTCGTAGACCGGCATGATGTTGGGATGTTCTAACGAAGCCGCGGCGTCCGTCTCGCGCCGGAAACGTTCCAGGAATGCTGCCAGGTGATGTGGTTTAAGTGGCGTTGTGGGCAGCAGCACCTTGACGGCAACCTGCCGGCGGGGGCGCGACTGTTGAGCCAGGTAGACCGCACCCATCCCGCCTTGCCCGATGAGTTGTTGGAGTGTGCAGGTTCCTAGTATCGTTCCTTCTAAGGCTTCAGCGTTCATCAAAACTACCTCTTCTTTTGTCCTGTTTCTCATGCGTTGGTTCGTTCTCTGCGCCTCGCGGCTTTTTTTCTACCTTATTACAACCCTTACGCTTGTACATGGTAGTAAATTTCTCGTCGGCTTACAATGCATGAAGCCTGACAACATGACCAAAGTAATGTCTGGTGGTAAAGGTTCCTTAACCTTTTTTCATCTTTTGGAAGCCGGGGGAACATGCCTCGCACCCGACTTTTACCCATCATCACTGGCAATAAACGAGGGAGGTTCGGTAATTTGAAGGAAATAGTACATCTGGTTCAATTACGGTCATACGTCCCCGGTGACATCGCGTGGATCGGCATCTTCTTCCGCGTCAAGCAACAGTTCTTCGTCGCCAACCTTCACAGCCATCGAGGGGACGCTGCGGCTTTGTAGAATGATGCCGCGCAGCAGCGAGGCCGAGGCCAGTCCCAGGCGGGGGCGCAGGCGATCCAGTCGCACGCGCTGCTGCTGCATCTGCGCGGCGCGTTTCTTGAGATGCTTGCTTTGAGCATCCTGGTTGTCATCGGGCCAGAACTCGCGCGCGTCGGCAAGCTGTCCCACGGCAGCCTGCACCTGCTGGAGCAAGTCGATGGTCTGGTTGAGTAGCATCAGCAGATCGCCCTCCGCCAGGTCAATGCGCCGCAACAGCCCGCTCAGCGTCATGCCACGCGACCATGCCAGGGCGACGCCGTGGAAGTCCGGCAAGATGCCGGGCGATGCGCTAACGCTGGCTCGCTCCTCGATGGAACGCACGTGCTGCGTGACGCGCCACAGTTCGCCGCGCACCTGTAAGAGGCTGGCTGGGAGCACGTTGCGATTGAACAGGCGACGATCATGATCGAAGGTGAACCAGCTACACACCTCGGCCAGTTCAGCTGCTGTGAGTTCGTCGAGCGCGCCCCTGGTAATCAATTCCACCAGGAAGACGCCCGCCGGGTGAAAGATACTGCGCAGCAGACGCCCCTTCAGGGTCAATTGATCCTCTTGATCGATATAACCGAGGGCGCGCAGGGCAAAAACGGTGCCGTCGAGTTCGGCTGCGCCTGCGCGGCTGAGTGGATACGCGCCGATGCGCTTGCGCCGCTTCTCCATTGCCTCTACCGCCGCGTCCGAGGCCGCGCCTTTCTTCTTGCCAGCCTTTTTCACCTTGTGCGCGTGCTGCTCCTGCCGATCCAATCGCGCCAGCTCGCGCTGTTCCCACAGGGCATAACGCTGGTACTCACGCAGGCTGGAGGCGCAGATACGGCGCAGGTGAGAGAGGTCTCCCGGCCTCCACAGGTTCAGCACCGAGTTATAACGGATGATGAAGGAGCTTTGCACGGGCAGGAGCGCGCCCGTGATACGCGAGAACGAGTCCTCGAACGGCTCCCAGGGAGAAAAGGGGATGACCGCTGCCCCTATCCTGTCCATGCCGCGTCGCCCCGCGCGTCCCGTTAGCTGGCGGTATTCGTTGGGAGTCAGCAGGCGCATCTCCTGCCCGTCGAACTTGCTGAGGCTGCCCACCACGACGGCACGCGCCGGCATGTTAATACCAAGAGCCAGCGTATCGGTAGCGAAGACGGCGCGCAGGTGTCCGCGCTGGAACAGCGTCTCCACCAGCACCTTCAGCCCTGGCAGCAGCCCGGCGTGATGAAAAGCCAGCCCGCGCGGCAGCAAATTGGCAAGGTCATGCACCTGGCGCAGGTTGCGGTCCTCCTTCGGCAGGTGTTCCAGCCAGACATCGATCTCTTCTTTGATGAGCGCTTCTTCCTCCGGCGTGGTGAAGAGGTGCAGCGCGGCTCCGATGGCCGCGTCCTCCACCACCTTGCGGCCCGGCAAAAAGTAGAGACAGGGCAGCAGGTCGGCCTCGCGCAGGGCAGTCAGCACCTCGCCCGGCTCCGGCGTGGGATGGACAACGGGGCGTTTCGCCTTGCGCGGCTCGTGTTCGGTCGCGGCCTGACCCACCCGAATCGCCTGGCTATCTCCTCTTTGAGCCACCTGTGCATCTGGCGCATCCTGCTCGCCTTGCTCGTCGTCGCCGGAGCTGTAGACGCGACTCTGCCCGCGCATCTTCGCCAGTCGCGCCTCGCCGCCCACGCCGGGAAAGCGCTCCACGCGCGTAGCATTGGCATCCATCACCATGTGCAGCTTGTTGTCCACAAAATAGAAGTGTTCGAGGGGAACGGCGCGTTCCTCATGCACCACCAGCGCAATGGGACGATGCACGCGGCTTATCCACTCCGCCAGGTC
Organism: uncultured Chloroflexia bacterium; assembly: GCA_963731975.1. Taxonomy (GTDB): domain Bacteria; phylum Chloroflexota; class Ktedonobacteria; order Ktedonobacterales; family Ktedonobacteraceae; genus CAVSXS01. The sequence continues at coordinate 3,381,910 of CAVSXS010000001.1, forward strand.
CGGGGCATTGCTGACCGTGGCGGAAAGCCCCACCAGTTGCACATGCGGCGGCGAGCAGATGATGGCTTCCTCCCACACAGGCCCGCGCCCAATATCGCTCAGGTAGTGTAGTTCATCGAAGATAATATACTCGACATCAGCCAGCGGTCCATATCCAGCACTATTCCCAGATTCGCCTATAACGGCTCCCTCATTCCTGATGAAGCGCTCCGGCTCCTCTTCCAGCAGCATATTCCGGTAGACTTCGGTCGTCATAATAACGATCGAGGCGCTGCTGTGCTCGACGATATCGCCCGTCACCAGCCCGACCGAGTCGTTGCCGTAAAGGGTACGCATGTCGCGGTATTTCTGGTTGGAGAGCGCCTTGAGCGGCGTGGTGTAGATGACGCGCCCGCCGTTCTGCCGCGCCCGCCAGATGGCATATTCCGCCACCAGCGTTTTGCCCGTGCCGGTAGGAGCCGCCACCAGCACGGAACGCCCGTCGGCGAGGTGGCGCATTGCCTCTATCTGAAACATATCGAGGGGAAAAGGATACCTTGCCGCGAAGGTCTCGATACTCGCGGCAACTTCACCGGATTCTGCATCAACCAGCCCGGCTACCACCTGCTCGTCCATGTGCGTTGTTCTACTTCTCCAAATTTGTCATAACATTCGTCTTCGTCAGACGCATTGTAACATGAAGTGAGGTGGGGGACAAGCAGCATTTAAGTAGTCAGCGCCATACGCAAGTGTTCCAGCGAGGTATTGCCGCCGGAGCAGACCAGGCCGACCTTCTTGCCCTGCAACTTTTCGCGCATCCTGTACGCGCCTGCCAGCGACGCGGCACCGGCACCCTCGGCCAGCGTGTGGGCGCGCTCGATCATCCACACCATGGCCTGCTTGATATCGCTTTCGCCGACGAGCAGGAAGTCGTGCAGGTGCTCGCGCATGATCTCCTGCGGTAGCTCGAAGGCGACGCCGGTCGCCAGCCCTTCGGCGAAAGTGTGATTGGGAGCGGTGACGAGTCGGCGCTGCCGCCACGTCTCGAACGCGGCAGGCGAGGCTTCGGACTGCACACCGATCACCTGGATGGTGGGATTGATGGCGTGAGCGGCGATGCAGACGCCAGCCGCGCCGCTTCCTCCGCCAATCGGCACGAAGATCACGTCCAGGTCTGGCTCGTCTTCCAGCATCTCCAGCCCCTCGGTTCCTACGCCGGCGATCAGCAGAGGCTCGTTGCCGGAGTGAACATAGCGATAGCCGTGTTCGTGCGCCAGCGTCTCGCAGTGCAGCTTGGATTCATCGTAGTTCGCGCCATGCTGGATGACCTCCGCACCCATACCCTTCATAGCGGCCACCTTGCCCGGATTGGCATTTTCCGGCACGACGATGATGGCGTGGACGCCGAACAGCCGCGCGGCATAAGCTACAGACTGCCCATGATTGCCAGTCGAGGCCGCGATGACGCCGTGCGAGCGTTCGTGGGGTCGCAACTGCGAGACAAGGTTGATGCCGCCGCGCACCTTGAACGCGCCCACCGGCTGGTAGTTCTCGTGCTTGATATACACCTCGGTGCCGAGCAACTCATCCATCGCCGGGTAGCGATGCAGCGGCGTGCGCGCCAGGTAGGGTCGAATGCGCTTCTGCGCCTCCAATACGTCCAGGAATGTCGGGATATTTGTCTTCATGGTCGTGTCTCCTGGTGAAATAGAACGATGATTGTCTCTTCACATCCTCTTATTGCATAATGTAGGAAAATGACCAGAATGTAAAGGGGCAATATGATGAATATGTCACAAGCCAATCCCAAAGTGGATCAGATTCGCCGCGATACTCAGCAGTCATACGAGGCCATGCTGGGGTTGATCGATGGGCCACTGGCGCAACTGGAACCAGGGAAGCTCTACACCTCGCCCGACGAGGGCGAGTGGAGCATCATGCAGAATCTCGCCCATATCGTGGAGTTCATGCCCTATTGGGCGAACCAGATCGCCGCGCTCGTGGCCGAGCCGGGTAAGAATTTCGGACGCACGCACACGGACGAGGGGCGCCTGAGCGCCATCCGCGGCCACGGACACGACACGCTGGCGCAGACACGCACCGCGATGGCACCCAGTTTCGCCAAGCTGGACGAGACGCTCGCCAGCCTGCGCGACAGTGACCTGGAGTTCACCGGCGTACACTCGCGCTATGGCGAGAAGTCGCTCGACTGGTTCATCCAGGAATTCGTAACCGGGCATTTGCGGGCGCACGTCGAGCAGATGCAAGAGGCGATAGAGGCGGTGAGATAACGTTCGTTTCCCTCACCGCCCTGATCGTTAGAGCAGGATACCGACGAGGTACCATTGCATACCCTTGGCGCGACCCGTCGCAATACCGGGCTGTGTATCTGCCGCGTAGGTATACAGGGCGTGACCGTCATAGAAGACCTGCGCGCCATTGGCTGTAATGTGTACCGACAACTGTTTGGGCAGCGGCACTGAACTGGAGATCGTCATCATCCCTTGCGGAGCCAGGATGGGCGGCCAGCTCTGAGCGCAACCACCGGTGCAGGTGGCCTTAAACATGGTATCGGACTTGTAGTAGTAGACGGCAAAGCCATTATTCGTCATGAGCACGTTCACCAGTTGCCCATTGATGTTGGCCTTGCCGGTATGAATGAACGCCATGGTCGTTCCGCTCGTGCTGGGAGTAATGGTGATACCTCCCATCATGCCGCTGTTATTGTTCATGGTCGTCGTCGTGCTTTTAGCCGTGGGCGTGGCATACTTTGTGCCGGTACCGTTCTGGTTATTCATAGTGTTCGAGTTGTTCGTGGTATTCGTGCTGGTCCTGCTGTAACCCTGGTTCGAAGTGTTCGACGCGCTCCCCGGCAAAGTTAGTCCCCCGCACGCCGCACACACTACCAGCAAAACGCTGAGTAGCAATATGCTTGCGATCAACCCTGAACGTTGCAATGCCTTCATGGAACTTTACCTCCTCGTGCTGTTTCATCGTGATGTATCCATATCCAATGTGTGTCACCACTGACGATTACCACGCCCCATTTTTACAGGGTTGGCAAAAGAGGACTTTTTTGCCGGGGAAGAACAAGCATCGCCCCATTTTCTTTACCAACCAGGGCTTTCCCATTCTCGCCGTCGCCTGGCAGATTTACGGCAGCACGGGAAAGCTCTGTTAACTTGTTAACGGGTGTAGGAAATAGTTGTGGGCAAATGAGCGCGAAAGCACAGTAGGGGCCGATTTATCGCGCCCATCAGCCCATTTATGGGCGCGAAACGTGGTGCTGTGCGATGCCAGGGCGAGCAAAAAACGAGGAGACGCGCCCATAAATGGGCTGATGGGCACGATAAATCGGCCCCTACTTTTGGTTGCCTACAGGTATTTCTTACACCCCCTTGTTAACTCACCTCTTGACAAAAAACGAAACGCAAGGTACTATAACAGTGACGGATATATCCGTATATGATATATCCGTGAATGACCGAATGAGGTACTTCATAGGTGGGAGAAACACATGCACAACCAATCTCGTAAGGCGGAGGACATGCTTCCGCTCACTCCTGCTGTGCTGCACATCTTGCTGGCGCTGGCGGATGGAGAGCGTCACGGGTATGGCATCATGCAGGAGGTGACCCGGCGCGCGGGAGGGCAGGTGAAGATGGGGCCGGGAACGTTATATGGCTCGATCAAGCGAATGCTTGCGGATGGTTTGATCGAAGAGGCGGGCGAGCGGCACGATCCAGCGCTGGACGATGAGAGGCGGCGCTATTATCGCCTGACCGGTTTCGGCTTGCGGGTGATGCAGGCAGAGGTAATTCGACTGCAGCAGCTGGTGCGCCTGGCCCAATCGAAGCAGGTCATAGGCGGCTCAGAGGCCATAGGAGGCATAGGATGAGCGGGTCAACGACGACATACGATATGGGCTTTTCGTATCGCCTCTATTGCCTCTTCTTGCGCTGCTATCCGGCTCGTTTTCGCCGCGTCTACGCACAGGAGATGGCGCGCACCTTTCGCGACAGTTACCGCGAGGCTATGCAGCAGCGTGGCAGAAGCGGCGTGCTGCGTTTGTGGGGCGTTGTTCTCTATGACCTGGGCATTTCTCTTTTTATCGAATACAGGAGTACATTCAAAGAGTTGGTACATCCAGATGAAGAAAGGCATGGAAAATACGATATGAGTATCACAAACATCGTTTTTGCGCAGCGTACTGATATTGGTCTGGTGCGTGAGTCGAATGAAGACAGCGCCCTCTCTTTTCAGCCTGAAGACCAGCAGGTGATGGAGCGCAATGGCGTTCTGTTCGTGGTGGCCGATGGTCTGGGCGGTCACACTCGTAGCGAGGTGGCAAGCCAGATGGCCGTCAACACTATCCGCGATGTTTACTATCAGCAGGAGAGCGGCGACCCGCTAGCCTCGTTACGCCTGGCTATCGAGCAGGCCAACGCCCGCATTTATTCTGAGAGCCTCGCCATGTCTCCCAAACCGGAACCAGATCAGATGATGGGATCAACCTGCGTGGCTGCCGTCATCCTGGGAGACACCGTTTACGAGGCGAATGTGGGGGATAGCCGCGCGTACATCGTGCGCAACGGGCAGGCGCATCAAATCTCGCTCGATCACTCGGTGGTAGCACAGCAATTGCGCGAAGGGCTGATTACCAAAGAACAGGCGAAAGGTCATCCAGACCGTAACAAGATTTACCGCTGCCTGGGAAGCGCAACCGTTGAAGTGGATACCTTCTCTGAGAAGGTGCAGCCGGGCGATTTGCTCCTGCTGTGTACTGATGGACTGACAGAACTGGTACACGAAGAGGAAATGACCAGTATCGTGCAGCAGCACGAGCCGCAGGAGAGCGTGCAGCGTCTCATCGAGCGCGCCAACGAACTCGGCGGCAGGGACAATATCACCGCCGTCGTGGCGCGTGTGGCCTGAGATCATGCTTAAAATGGAGGAGAGTTGGGCAGGCTGCAAGCTTGCCCAATTCTCCTCCATTTTTTTATATACACAAGCAAAAGATGAGATGTTTAACGCATTGAACTCTATGATCCCGCAGTTCGACAAGCTCCCAGAATCTTCCGAATAACTCCGCTCGCCTGTTGCATCTCCCTTGCAACTCCTGTATACTACGCACGTACAAACAAAGAGGGTTCTCTATCTTCTCGTTTGAGATCGTGGACGCGATGAATCGCGTCCCTACGGAGGATAGGGGACAAATACGAACAATCCGCCAGCGAGGATGAAGAGGAGTAACCTGTCGGGGACAGCAGCGAACCGGTGGTTGGTGCGAGACCGGTAGTTCAGGGCAGGTGAAGGGCGCTTCGGAGCTGGTTTGTAATGAGTGGCTTCATCCCACAAGGGTGAAGAAGCAGGGTGGAACCGCGCATCATGCCGCACAAGCTGTTGCCCCAGGCCAGCGTCCAGGCATGGATTCGTCCCTGGGCGTTGCTGTTGAGACGCCTGGGGAATTTTTTTGAGGAGGAATCCACTCATGACACAGACGGAAGAGAAGAGCGTGTCCGAGCGCGACACGCCATTCGTCGAAATGGACAAGATCGTGTCGCTGTGCAAGCGACGCGGCTTCGTCTACCCCAACTCGGAGATTTACGGCGGCGTCTCCGGCATCTACGACTTCGGGCCGCTCGGCGTCGAACTGCGCAACAATATCCGCCGCTTCTGGTGGTGGTCGATGGTGCAGACCAACGATAACGTGGTCGGCATCGAGGGCAACATCATCACCCACCCCGATGTGTGGAAAGCCAGCGGGCATGTCGAGAACTTCGTTGACCGGCTGGTGGACTGCAAGAACTGCAAGCGGCGTTTCCGCGTCGATCACCTGCCCGCGGCCAACCTTGAGCAGAACAGGTGCCCCGTGTGCGGCGGCGAACTGACCGAGCCGCGCACCTTCAACCTGATGATGGAGACCTACATCGGCGTGGTCGAGGGCGAGAAGATGAAGACCTACCTGCGCGGCGAGGCGTGCCAGAACATCTACCTGGACTACGACAACGTACTCAAGTCCTCGCGCGTGCAGATTCCGTTCGGCATTTGCCAGATCGGTAAAGCCTTCCGCAACGAGGTCACGCCGGGCAACTTCCTGTTCCGCCAGCGCGAGTTCGAGCAGTGGGACTTGCAGTTCTTCGTCCACCCGTCCGAGATGCAGCAGTGGTTCGATCACTGGAAGCAGCGCCGCTTCGACTGGTACAGCAGCATCGTCAACCACAGCGATCGCGTACGCTTCCGCGCGCACGGGCCGGACGAGCTGGCGCACTACGCCAAGCAAGCCTTCGACATCGAGTACCAGAGCATCCTGGGCTGGCAGGAGTGGGAAGGCATCCACTGGCGGCAGGACTGGGACCTTTCGCGCCACAGCCAGTTCAGCGGTCATGATTTGAGCTACACCGACCCCAACACCAAAGAGAAGTATATTCCCTGGATCGTTGAAACGTCGGGCGGCGTTGACCGCACCTTCCTCAACCTGCTGCTGGACGCCTACGAGGAAGAAGCCCCGGCGGGCAATGACAAGGAGGGGCGCACCGTGCTGCACCTCAACCCCTGGCTCGCGCCGGTCAAGGTGGCCGTGCTGCCCTTGCAGAAGAACAAGGAAGAGCTGGTGGCGGCGGCGAAGGGCCTGCACAATCGCCTCAAGCGGCTGATGGTCACGCAGTACGATGACGTGGCCAACATTGGCCGCCGCTATCGCCGCCAGGACGAGATCGGCACGCCCTTCTGCGTCACCATCGACTTCACGACGCTGGAAGACCAGACCGTCACGATACGCGAGCGCGACAGCATGTCGCAGATTCGCCTGCCCATAGACGAAGTGCCGGCTTACCTGCTCAAGCGCGTGCGCTGGGACTACGAATAATCACAAAGACACAACAATGCTCCAATCGGCTCCGCCGATTGGAGCATTGTTGTGTCTTCTTTTCCTTGTTCTGCGTCTGGTATAGTGGAAGTAGAGTTTATCAGTCGCACCAGACAGAAGGACAGCCACTGCATGACACGCATTCTCACATATAACATCCTGGTAGGCGGGGCGCACCGCATCGACCAGATCACCAGCATGATCCGGGCGGCGCATCCCGATGTCGTCGGGCTGGTCGAGGCCACCAATCCTCGCGTCGTCGAAGAGCTGGCGGAACGGCTGGGCATGGACTATCGTATGAGCGGAGAGGCGACACACCCGACCGACTGGCAACTCGCGCTGCTCAGCCGCCTGCCCATCGTGGAGAGCCATGTACATCAACACCCTGGTGTGCTCTCGAAGCCTCTCCTGGAAGTCACCGTGCGGGAGGAAGATGGGCAGGAATTGGCTATCTTCGTAATGCACCTGAAGGCTGCCTTCCGGCACCGGCGCGGCGGCGACTACATCCGGCAGCGAGAGATGCGCGAAATCCTGCGTATCGCGGCGGCGAGGCAGGGAACGCCCCACCTGCTGATAGGCGACTTCAACTCGATCGCTCCAGGCGACAGGCTGAAGGGGAGCCGCCTGCTGCGCTACCTGGTCATGCAGGACGAGTATTGCAAGCAGCACCCGCACGACGCCACCGGCACTCCCTATCTCAACTTCGTCGTGCCGCCGTCGTTGCGCTTTCTCAATCCACTGCTGCGTGCCATCCCGCGCAATCGCTTCCTGAGCGCGCTCTTCGACGGCGCGGGATCGCTCTACGTCGCGCGCGGCAGCCTGCGACTGCTGCACCGGGCAGGCTACGTCGATAGCTTCCGCCGCGCCAACCCGCGCGCCTGGGGCTTCACCTGCCCCGCGAAGGTTCCCGCAGGGCGCATCGACTACATCATGGCAAGCCCCGAGCTGGCGAGCCGCCTCGCGGACTGCTACGTCCTGACCGAAGGCAACGACACTTTTGGCTACCAGGCCAGCGATCACCTGCCTGTCCTGGCGGAATTCGGCGAGCCTGTTCTGGCGCGCCTCAGCCCGCCCGTCCTTCTAGCAGATACCAGTGCATAAAGAAACGAGGCCGGACACATCCGGCCTCGTTTCTTTATGCACTCTTGTCTCTATTGAAACACATCTTTCGTCTTCTCGAAGAGATTGCGGAAGATGTTCTTATCGTTCTGCTCGCTCTGCTCCTTTTCGAGGCGCGCGAACTCTTCGAGCAGGCGTTTCTGCTCCACGCTGAGGTTGGTGGGCGTCACCACCTTGACCACCACGTGCTGGTCTCCGCGCTGGCTGCTATGCACTACGGGCACGCCCAGGCCCTTGAGCCGGAAGGAGCGCCCGCTCTGCGTGCCGGGCGGAATCTTGAGGTTGGTGGTTTTGCCATCCACCGTCGGCACCTCGACTTCGTCGCCCAGCGCCGCTTGTGCAAAGCTGATAGGCAACTCATACTGGATATCGTTGTTGTCGCGCTTAAAGAAGGGGTGCGGCTTGACCGTCAGGATCACGTAGAGATTGCCCGGCGTGCCACCGCGCCCGCTCACCTCGCCTTCGCCGGTGACGCGCACATTGATGCCGTCATCGACGCCCGCGGGGATGTTGACCACCACGCGGCGATTGTTGCGCACGCGGCCCTGGCCGCGGCACTTCTCGCACGGCGTGGTAATCACGCGGCCTTCGCCACGGCAGCGCTCGCACATCGTCACGTTGACGAATTGCCCGAAGATGGACTGCTGCACACGCCGGATTTCACCCGTACCCTGGCAGTTGGAGCAGCGCGTTGTCGAAGTGCCAGGCTGCGCGCCCGACCCGCGACAACTGGAACAGGTCTCCCAGCGCGGCAGCTCGATCTCCTTCTGGCAGCCGAACACCGCCTCCTCGAAGGTGATGGTCAGCTCAAAACGAAGGTCCGCGCCTCGCTGCGTGCCGGTACGACGCTGCCCTCCCGCCGTTCCCGCGAAGAAGGTCTCGAAGAGATCATTGATCGAGCTAAACCCGGCAAAATCGCCGTAGCCCATGCCGTTCGCTCCACCTGCCCCGCCGTTCAGTCCGGCGTGGCCGTAGCGGTCGTAAACGGCCCTTCTCTGCGGATCGCTGAGGGCCTCATAGGCTTCGTTGATTTCAATAAAACGAGCCTCCGCCCCCTGCTCTTTATTCGCATCCGGGTGGTACTGCTTGGCGAGACGACGATACGCCTTTTTAAGGTCCTCGTCGCTCGCGTTGCGAGCCACGCCCAGAACTTCGTAAAAATCTCGTTTCGTACTCGACATGCACAGGTCCTTTGTGTCAGAAACAGGTCAGGTTACATTTCGGTATATTCGCCCTCGATGGTGTCATCCTGGGGGCCACCCTGCTCGGTCGGACCCTGCTGGCCCTGGTCAGCGCCACCTGCTCCGGCACCTGAGTCAGCGCCGGCCTGGCGATAGATGCCCTCGCTGACCTTGTAGAAAGCCTGGTCGAGCGCCTCACGAGCAGCTTTGATACGGGCCACGTCATCGGTTGCAAGCGCGGCGCGCACATCGGCAATCTTGCTCTCCAGCTCACCCTTCTGCTCCGACGTAATCTTGTCGCCGATTTCGTTCATGCTCTTCTCGGCGCGATAGGCCGCGCTGTCGGCCAGGTTGCGCTCCTCGACCTCTTCTTTGCGGCGCTTGTCGTCGGCGGCATGCGTCTCCGCGTCGCGCACCATCTTTTCGATCTGGTCTTTGGAGAGGCCGCTGGACGGCACAATCGTGATCTTCTGCTCGCGGCTCGTGCCCTTGTCGCGCGCCGAGACGTTGACGATGCCATTCGCGTCGATATCGAACGTCACCTCGATCTGCGGAATGCCGCGCGGGGAAGGCAGGATGCCGTCCAGGATGAAGGTGCCGAGCGAGCGATTGTCCTTGGCGAACTCGCGCTCGCCTTGCAGCACGTTGATCTCCACGCTGGGCTGGTTGTCGCTGGCAGTGGAGAAGACCTGGCCCTTCTGCGTCGGGATGGTCGTGTTGCGTTCGATCAAACGGGTGAAGACGCCGCCAAGTGTCTCAATGCCCAGCGAAAGCGGGGTTACGTCGAGCAGGAGCACATCCTTGACATCGCCCATCAGCACGCCCGCCTGGATCGCCGCGCCGACGGCCACCACCTCGTCCGGGTTGACGCCGCGGTGCGGGTCGCGATCGAAGACGCGGCGCACAAGGGTCTGCACGGCTGGCATTCGGGTCTGACCGCCGACCAGCACCACCTCCTGGATGTCACCGGGGCGCAGGCTGGCATCGGCGAGCGCCTTCACGACGGGGCCGCGCGACTTCTCGATCAAGTCTTCCACCAGTTGTTCGAGCTTGGCGCGCGTCAGCGTCATATTGAGGTGCTTGGGGCCGCTGGCATCCGCCGTAATGAAGGGCAGGTTGACCTCCGTCTGCATCGAACTGGAAAGCTCTTTCTTGGCCTTCTCAGCCGCTTCCTTCAGGCGCTGTAGGGCCATGCGGTCCTGGCGCAGGTCGATGCCGTTCTCTTTGCGGAACTCGTCGGCCAGCCAGTTGATGACGCGCTGGTCGAAGTCGTCACCGCCCAGGTGCGTATCGCCGTTGGTGCTCTTCACCTCGAAGACGCCGTCGCCCAGTTCGAGCAGCGAGATGTCGAATGTGCCGCCGCCCAGGTCGTAGACGGCGATCTTCTCGTCCTTTCTCTTATCAAGGCCATACGCCAGTGACGCTGCGGTAGGTTCGTTGATGATGCGCAGCACGTCAAGTCCGGCGATCTTGCCGGCATCGCGCGTAGCCTGGCGCTGGGCATCATTGAAGTAGGCCGGAACGGTAATCACGGCCTGCACGACGCGCTCGCCCAGGTACGCCTCGGCATCGGTCTTGAGCTTCTGCAAGATCATGGCCGAGACCTCCGGCGGGCTATACTGCTTGCCCTGAATCTCCACCCAGGCATCGCCGTTGGGAGCCTTCACAACCTTGTAGGGCACCAGCCGGCGGTCGCGGTCCACCTCCGGGTCCTCATATTTGCGACCCATAAAGCGTTTGATGGAGTACACGGTATTTTCTGGATTGGTCACAGCCTGGCGCTTGGCGACTTCACCAACCAGGCGCTCGCCATTTTTATTGACCGCGACGATAGACGGCGTGGTGCGCGCCCCTTCCGCGTTCGGGATGACGACAGGCTCTCCGCCCTCCATCACGGCCACACACGAGTTGGTTGTACCCAGATCAATTCCAATAACTTTTGGCACAGTTTGCCTCCTATTGTTGTTGTAATTTTTTATTCATCAAAGCCGTACATCTCCGCCAGCAGTTCGTTCATGACTTGCGCCATGTAGCGCACAACGGCGATGGCCCGGCCATATTGCATGCGAGTTGGTCCGATCACGCCCAGCAGGCCGCCGATTTTGCCTTCCTGCCCATAGCGCGCAACCACCATGCTGACATCACGCATATCATCCCACTCGTTCTCGCCACCGATGATGACCTGCACCCCGTCAGATGCGCGCAGGTGCGACGCCAGGACGGGTAGGAAGCGATTCTGCTCCAATACCTCCATGACTTTACGCACGCGCTCGCTTCGCTCCACTTCTGGCCCCATACTGCTGTATTCCGGCTGCTCCAGGATGTTGACCACCCCTTCGCGGTAGAAAACATCGCCCAGCGGGTCTCCATGCTGTTCGAGGATACGGGCAATGGTCGTTCCGACCAGTCGCTCCACCGGGGAAAACTCGCCCCGCTTCAACAGCGTCTCGACCTCCCTGGCGTTCCTCTCCTGGAAGAGCCGGTTCAAGCGCACCGACAGGTCGCTCAGCTCATCCTGGTCGATGGGCGTCTCAAGCAGCAAGCGCTGCTGCTTAACGGTTCCATCGCGCAACACCAGCACCAGGTGCGCCGTCAGATCGGTCACGGCCAGCACCTCGAAATGCTTGAGGTAGCCGATATTAGCGCGCGGCGATGTCATGACGGCTGCGCTGTGTAGCAGCCGCGCCATCACCGAGGCGGTTAGACGCACCCATTGGTCGAGCTGATCCTGCACCTGGTAGAACTGGTGACGGATCAGGCGCTGCTCGTCGAGGGAGAGAGCCGACTCCTTCATGAGATGTTCTACGAAGTAGCGGTAGCCCAGGTCGGTTGGCACGCGCCCAGCCGAGGTATGCGGCTGGTAGATCAAGTGCGCCTCTTCCAATCCTGCCAGCTCGTGACGAACGGTGGCCGAACTGAAGTTGAGCGCGTACTTGCGCACCAGCGTCTCGGACGCCACGGGCGTTGCGCTGTGAATGTACTCTTCGACGAGCGCACGCAGGATTTCCTGCTTGCGCTGGCTCAGTGGCATCATGGGTAACTACATCCTCGCAACATCCACCGATATTGCTATGATACGTCGTATGTCAACGATGATTGCTAGCACTCTCACCATGAGACTGCAAATACAGAATAGCACTCTCAAGGGGAGATTGTCAAGAGAATTTTCGTGAAATGAGAAGGGGATGGCCGGGCGCGCCCGGCCATCCCCTTCTCATTTCACGCTAGAATATCTCAGGGCGTGGGTGAGGCCGTCGGGGTGCTGGTTCCGGTCGGGCCGTTGGTGGTGGTTGGCATCGTCAGGCCGGTCTGCATCGGCACATCGCTGTTGAGCATCAAGGAGAGATACCCATTACCGGCGAGGCCGTTGACGGTATTCACCTGCTGCTGTGTCAGGCCGGACGGCACCGGGAACGGGTCAGGCGGCAGGATCGTTTTGATATTGCCACAATCGATGCCATCCTGGTTGCAGCGGCCGCTCACACGTTCGATCACGTCGTGCCAGATGGGGGCAGCGCCTGTAATACCGACCACGTTGTTATCCATCGCGCTGTTGTCGGCATTTCCCGACCAGACTCCCACGGTCACATTGGAGGTGTAGCCGATAGTCCAGTTATCGACGAAGCTGTCGGTCGTTCCCGTTTTCGCCGCCACCTGCGGATAGGAGCCATTGGGCTGCGGCCAGTCCCACATCGAGAGGACATGATCGCCCTCGAACTCATAGGCCCGCGCATTTTCGTCGGTGAGCATCGAAGTGATGAGGTACGAAACCTGCGGGCTAATGACCTGCGCGCCCTGCGGGTGATTGGGGTCGAAGTGGTAGAGGTTGTGGCCGTAGTTATCCCAGATATCCAGGACGCCCTGGGGAGGAACATGGTTGCCCTGGTTGGCGAAAGTCTGGTAAGCGCCCACCATCTGGATGAGCGGCACAGCCAGCGAGCCAAGTGCCATCGATGTGACCGCGTTCTGGTCGTTGATAGTGGTGATGCCCAGGCGCTGCGCTGTCGCAACTACATTGTCCAGCCCCGTGTATTCCAGCGTCTTGAGCGCCGGAATATTGAACGAGTTCGCTATATCGAGCAGGATGGGCCAGTTTTTATTGTTATAGCTTCCGCCGTAGTCGTGTGGGTCGTAGCTGGCGGCTTTGTTCGTCACGACATTCAACGCCTGACTCTGTCCGCTGGGGAAGTAGGTTTGTTTGTCGGGCAGCACGATGCCAGGGTACCAGCCCATCTCGAAGGCCGTGGCATAGACGATGGGTTTGAACGACGAACCTGGCTGGCGTGCTGCGAGGGCGGCATTGAACTGTCCCGCGACCTGCGGCGAAGTATCGCTATAGTTGGCGCTGCCATCCATCGCCAGTATTTCGCCGTCTTTCGAGTTCTCGACGACGACGGCAGCGTCATTCACATTATGGTACTTGTTAAGCGGGCCATAGGGATACGATGTTAAGAAGTACTGGTATTCGGGTTCATCAAGATGGCGATATACCGCTTTCTCGACATACGTTTCCAGGTCCAGGTCAAGCGTTGTGCGGATATTGAACCCGCCGGTCGTGAACAGCTGCACGCCGAGCTGGCCATCGCCATTGCCCAGCGCCTCTTCGATGATGGGGATAATCCAGTTCACGAAGTGCGGCGCGTTCTTGGTATACTGGAAGCCGACGAATTTTATCTTCTGCGACAGCGCCTCGACCTGCTGGATGATGGCCGGAGTGATAGGCCCCAGGCCGGAATCCTGGGTGTTTCCACCCTGGCCCAGGTTGATACTCATACCGAGCGACATCATCTGTTTGAGTACGTAGTTCTGGCGAATGAGCGCATTATCCCTGGTCGTCTGGTTGATAGTCGGATCATAGGCAGGCGGGTTCTGCGGCATACCGGCCAGCAGTGAGGCTCGCGCCAGCGCAAGCAGCGGATTGGATTTGCAGGTATTCAAATCGTTCGGATTTTTACACGCTGTCAAATCGCGGTCCAGGAAGGCGATGCCGGGCACACAGTTGAAGTTCGCGTTGCACTGGCGATGCAGGCCGAAGTAGTCCTCGACAGCAGCTTCAACGCCGAGTTCCTGCGCGCCGAAGGGAGCCACGTTGAAGTACATCTCCAGGATTTTCCACTTGGGGTACTGCTGTGTCAGGCCGATGGCAAGCGCGGCTTCAGGGAGCTTGCGCTGCAGCGAAACCTGGTTATCGTGCGTCAGATTTTTGATGACCTGCTGAGTGATGGTGCTGCCGCCGCTCTGCACGCTGCCGGTGGAGGCATATTCGCTGGCGGCGCGTATGATGCCCTGCGGATCGATGCCGATATTGTCCCAGAACGTTTTATCCTCGGCGGCGATCATGGCATCCTGCATAACTCCTGGAATAGCACTGTAAGAAACCGGCGTGCCGCGCCCATACTTCCCATCGTAAGCCACGTAGAGCAGCTTCCCGTTGCGGTCATAGATACGCGAGGATTGCTCAACCTGCTGGTTCGCCAGACCTTGCAGGCGGGGAAGCTGGCTTTGATAGTAGGCATAGGCAGAGGCCACACCTGACGAGAGCAACACGATCAGTAGAGCCGCAAAGATCGAGAGCGATACGCTCCAGATTCTCTTCGAGCCTGGGCCAGAATGCTGCCAGCGTACTCGCCGCCGGCGCATCTGCTGCGAGATTCGCAGAGCGCGCGACCTTTTCCAGGGCTTGCGGCGAAATGGCTCCTGCGCGCGTGGGCGATAGATGACCAGCGGGTTCGGATCCACCGCGTTTCCGGTGCGAGCAGCCGCGAACTTGCCTGACCACGAGCGCACGGTCTGCACTGCATTCGAGAAGGCCGAAGGCGGGCGACCACCCTGCCCCCAACCTTGCTGCTGCATCGGCGTCATGGCCTGGCCTGGCTGCCCTGGTTGGTACTGCGGGGGTGGCTGCATAGGAGGCATCGGCGAGATGGGCGAGGGTGAGGAAGGCCATCCCTGCGGTGCAGGCAACTGGGGCTGCTGAGATGCAGGGCTATATTGCCTTAATAAACCACCCGGCTTTGGCGTCCGATGTCCATTATTGGCCGGAGGTTGCATATTGTTCTCCTGCCCGTTCCAATGATCATTATTATCCATGGCGTATCCTTAGTAGCTCTCTGTCGTCCTCATAGACCTCTATAGAGTTGCGGCTGCCTCGTCTCCCATAAAGAACGCATGCCGCCCAGTATTCAGGGAAGAATAACCTATCTATGCTACGTCAACGAATAAGCATAGTCGCTTTAACACACTCTCACCCGTTTTGGTGATACATTGGCGAAACATGGCTATTGTTGTGTACAGGGGCTTAGAAATCATGTACAATGTGTACGAAATCTATCTATGAAGCCTTTTCTTTCTCATCACCTGCTTCGATGCTTCGCATTGTGGAGAGGAGCTTATTCATGTCCCGGCGTCGCTTCTACCTACCGCTTATCTTCGCATTCTGTCTTCTCGCCATCATGCTCTTTCCGGCAACCTCTTCACATCGCGCGCTGGCGCTCTCGTCCAGCGGCCCGATTACCATCACATCCAATTCGACCGCCGACAATTTCCCGGATTCGCTCACATTCAACGTCAGCGCCAAAGACACATCGAGCAATTTTGCCTCAGCCTCGCTTGTACTCAATCTCCAGAGTTACAGCGGGCCGGAGACGCATAATTTCACAATCAGCACGCCGCTCCATATTATCTCGCTCAGCTGGAAAGAAAGCACCTCCGGGAACAACTTCATCCCTCCCGGCACCGATGTATCCTACTTCTGGCATTTCACCGACCTGGCGGGCAACACCTTCTTCCAGCCATCGCAGCAGTTCACCACCGTCGATACGCGCTTTGCGTGGCAGCACCTGAACCAGGGATTATTACAGGTCAACTGGTACAATCGCTCGCTGGATTTCGGGCAGGCTATACTCAGCCAGGCCAGCGCCAGTATCGCTCGCATCAGCGCCACGCTGGGAGGCGGCCTCAGCCAGTCTATCAATCTCTGGGTGTACGAGAACGATAGCGACTTTCACGGCTCTCTTTCGCCCAGCTCGTTCGAGTGGGTAGGCGGCATCGCGTTTCCATCGTTGGAGGAGGCATCGATTGTCGTTGCCGGAACTTCGGACACCACACTTATACGTGACATGCCGCACGAGTTGACGCACCTGATCTTCCACCAGTTGATCGGCGGCGGCAGCTATCCTCCCACCTGGTTCGACGAGGGGCTGGCCGTCTATAACCAGGCGTATCACGAACCGGCTATGGAGGCGCGCTTCAAGCAGGCGCTGCTCAACCAATCGCTCTTGCGCCTGGGAGCCATTTCGTCCGGCTTCCCGCAAAATTCCGACCAGGCGTATCTTGCCTACGCGCAGAGCTGGCAGCTCGTCAAGTACATGTACGATACCTTTGGCCAGCCAAAGATGGCCCAGTTCATCAAAAATATCGGCAACCCGACCTACGACTTCGGCCAGGCCATGCAGCAGGCGCTGGGTGTCGATATCCTACACCTGGAGAACCAGTGGCGGCTCTCCCTGCACCAGTCCGCCATCCTTACGCCCGACCAGCTCACACCGACGCCGGTAGTGACGCCGCAGCCCACCAGCACGAATACCCATCCTGCCCCATCAAGCGGCGGTGATTACTCCTGGCTGCTCATCGTGCTTGGCTGCTTGCTGGTCGTTGGCTCGCTGGGTGGCCTGGTCGCGCTCTTCGCTGTTTCGCGCCGGAGCAGCAGGAGCGCTCCGGTCTATCCCACCGCTCCGGTGACCCAGGTAGCTCCGGTAGAGAACTGGAACAACGGCTATCGCACTCCTGCTCCTCCTGATCAGGAGTTCTCAAGCGTTCCACCACGCAAACAATATCCCCAGGAATAATTCCAACCATAATTGATGGAGAAGGAGTAGCCAGATGGAAGTGTTCGATGCGCCCAAACAGGCCGCACATTTTTATCCCTCCGACGCGCTCTCGCTGGATGAACTGGCCTGCTGGATCGCGCTGAACCGCGTTTCCGGCATCGGCCCGGCATCCTTCAATGCCTTGCTCGACTACTTTGACGACGATGTGCAGGCGGCCTGGAACGCGAACAGCAAGACACTGGGAGAGGCCGGGCTGAACGCTCGCGCGGTCAACAACCTGCTCAAATTGCGCGCCAGTATGTCACCGGCGGAGGAACTCGAAAAACTTGAAAAGCTGCGCATTCGCATCCTGACCTGGAAAGACGCGCTCTACCCGCCGTTGCTGCGCGAAATCGCGGACTCGCCACCGGTGCTCTACACGTATGGCAAACTGACGGAGGCCGACCAGTTCTCCATCGCGGTCGTCGGAACGCGCAATTCGTCCACCTACGGCAAACAGGTCACGGAGCGCATGGTGACAGAACTGGCGAAGGGCCAGGTGACGATTGTGAGCGGGCTGGCGCTGGGCATCGACACGATCGCCCACACCGCCGCGCTGGATGCCGGCGGGCGCACCATCGCGGTGATGGCGAGCGGCCTGGATAGCGTCTACCCGCCGACCAACCGCGCGCTGGCGCACCGCATCGTCGAGTCAGGCCAGGGCGTTCTGCTCAGCGAATATCCCCTGGGCGTCAGACCCGAAAGCGGCAATTTCCCCTCGCGCAACCGCATCATCTCCGGCCTTTCGCTAGGCGTGCTGGTCGTGGAGGCTCCCGAAAAAAGCGGCGCGCTGATCACCGCCGATCGCGCGCTGAAGCAGGGGCGTGATGTCTTCGCCGTCCCCGGCAGCATCCTGTCGAGCCGCAGCGCGGGAACCCACCGACGTTGGCGATCTGCGATGGGTCACCGATCTGGAGGCGTTTGTGCTGCGGCATATCAGACACATTGCCTGAGCATACAAAGCAGCCATACATGAGGGTCCACTGTTGTTAAGGAGGAAATGTCGTATCCACAGGGCAGAGAAGATGGGAGTCCGAGCGGGAAAGCGTCCTGGTTTCCCTGCACAAGCTGAGCAGCAAGAAGACCTGGGGAAAGCAGCCAGGGGGAACGGCCGACGACAAACAATGTATCAACCACAGAGACGAAGCTTGTGCAGCAGCGCTTCTCCATGTTGCCGCCGGGCTTCAGACCACAATGGGAAAGCCCTGTTGGAGAACGCAGGGGTTACGCGAGCGCGCCTACCCGAGGTGATTGACCGTCATCCGACCACGCGCCATGACCAGCTTGAGCCGACGCTGTGGATCGGTGAGGACGGCAATGTCTTGCAGGGGGTCACCATCAACAACGAGCAGGTCGGCAGAGGCTCCAGGCGCCACCACGCCCACCTGTCCCTCCATGCGCAGCAAGCGCGCCGCCACCGTCGTCGCCGCGCGCAGGAGATCGGCGGGCGACTGCACCTGGCGACGGAGGGTGAATTCGCTGAGTTGCTCGTCGTGCATGCCGCCCAGCAGATCGGTCCCATACACAATCGGAATCTGCGCCCGCTGCGCGAGCTCCAGCGCATGCAGGCCCGCATCCAGCACCTCGAACACTTTGCGATGACTGTGTTCCGGCAGCCCGAACTCGCGCCCACGAGCGGCCAGGGCGGAATAGGTCGCTAGCGTCGGCACATAAAATGCTCCGCTCTCTTTGAAGAGCGGCAGGCTGCTTTCGTCCATGAGGTTGCCATGCTCGATACTGCGCACTCCGCACTCCAGGCCCCGATTGATGGCCCGCGAGGTATAGGCATGTCCTACGACGTAGAGGTTGGCCGCCTCAGCTTCCTCGACGGCGGCACGGATCTCCTCGCGTGAGAACTGTGTTGAGTCGATGCGGTCGGTGGGAGAGGCGACCCCACCGCTCAGCATGAGCTTGAGTGGAGGCGCCGCGTCGGATCTCCTCCCGGGCTGCACGGCGCACTCCATCCACCCCATCGCAGATGACGTCCAAGGGCCGGGCAGCAGGGACAGAGATCGTGAGTCTGTCTGCCCGGGCTACGCAAATCGCCATGCCCGCCGGTCTGTGAGAGCGCCGTGCCGCCAAAGAGGAGGCGTGGTCCCTCCAGGTAGCCCTCTTCAATGGCCTGCGCCAAACCATAATCGGCTCCGCCCACATCGCGTACCGTTGTGAAACCGCGCCGCAGCATGCCAGCCAGAACGCGGGCCGCTCGTGCGGTGACATAGGAAGGGGACCACTCGGTTAACCGGTAAGGTCCGCGGTGACAGCTATCACATGCACATGAGCATCGATCAGGCCGGGCATCAGGGTCATGCCATGCAGATCAATGGTAGAGACATCGCTGGCCTGGACATCGGCCCCTCCGACCTCCAGGATGCGATCTCCCTCTACGAGCACCGAGCGATCAGGAGATACTCGCCGCGCTCGGCATCCAGGATATTTGCGTTACGAAATAGATAGCGTGTCATCGGCCCTCGCTGCTTCCTCCATCTTGGAACATCTGGCATTGTTCACCGATACCCTGCTGAACCCTCAAGAAAAATGAGGGCTTCCTTTCCATTCTGCTCTTTTTCCCTCGTCTTTGTCAACTCTCCGGCGGTCTCTGTGAGAATTGCGGGATCTGGCCCCATTTCCTTTCTACATGGACACACGAGGGATTGGAGTTCCTGTTCCAACGATCGTCGAGGTGATTTGTTGAGGAAAGGCAGTTCCTGGAGGAAATCGATGCTCTGATACCATTTCGCAACCTAACGTCGAACATTGAG
>CAVSXS010000002.1:0-1284666 GCA_963731975.1 uncultured Chloroflexia bacterium
ACCTGGGCAGAAATATCCTTGAGATCAAGCATCGGCGGTAAGACCTTGATACGTCCACTTGAACGGATGGGCCATAGTCAGATTGTAATAAGCAACGAAAGCGAGGATCTGTTGCTTGAGATCTTCCAAAGTGCAGAAATTCCCTCGCTTGAGCAATTTGCGCACCAGGATGCTCAGCCAGATTTCCACCTGATTCATCCAGGAAGCATGTTTAGGTGTGTACGAGAAGACGATCGTGTGCGTCGGATCGTGCAGAAAAGCCGCACGGGTAGCCATTGACTGGAGGATGCCACTCTTGCCTTTGATGCCTAAAGCTTCCCGCTCGATGCCTTCCCTCTCGGCAATCCAGCACACCAGTGACTCGGACTGATGCGTATTGAGGTTGTCAACCAGGCTATGCCATGCGGTTGCCGCAGGATGACTGGCGATCAGGCGTTGAAGATGAGCAAGGCAGTCTTCCTCATTGCGAGTGGGTCCCCAGGAGGGTTCAATCACCTGTCCTGTGACCACATCGAAATTGAAAAACCAGGAAAGCGTCCCATGTCGAAGATACTCAAATTCGCGCCGAAGGACATGACCTGCTCTCATCGGTACATCGGGATGCACCCGCTCCAACGCTTGTACTCCTGTCAACTCATCCATGCTGATGGTGCGCTCTCCCTGCTTCGCCCGTTCTTGCGCCGTGAGGTAGAGGGTACATCCCTCATGAATCTCTCTCCTCGCGTTGCGGGTCGGGCACCGATGTTAGCCAATAGCGGAACCGGTGCGGTTGAAAGCCCCCTTTTTGAGCAGGCGAGCTGCATGCCGCCGCGAGATCTGCTTGACGATGCCGAGCTTTATCAACTCCTGGGCAATTTCTCGCCCGCTCCACTGGCTGATGGGGCGTCCTGACTGACCTGGCGCTTCGCACGCCAGCACCTCCATCTGGCATCGCTGTTCTACGCTGATGCGTGCCGGAGCACCGGGCCGGGGCGCATCTGCTAACCGCTCTTCGACCCCTCTTTCTTTGAGAGCAATGCCTTGCCCTGCCACCCAGCGGTCTCGCCACAGACGGACCGTTTCGACATTCACCGA
Organism: uncultured Chloroflexia bacterium; assembly: GCA_963731975.1. Taxonomy (GTDB): domain Bacteria; phylum Chloroflexota; class Ktedonobacteria; order Ktedonobacterales; family Ktedonobacteraceae; genus CAVSXS01. The sequence goes on from CAVSXS010000002.1 coordinate 1,075, forward strand.
CAATTCCTGCGCGATCTTCACATTGCTTTGCCCTTCTCCTGCTGTGGACGAACCCGGTCAAATGGGTTCACTCCACTGTCAGCACTATCTGTGCTCGCAAGACCACTTGTCGACCGCTCTTGTGCCGTTTCGTCACCTGGAGTAATGCTGCTCGTTCTTCTTCTTGTAACTGGACTGGAGTTGCTCGTCTTGGCATCTCATTCCCCCTTGCTTTTTTCTCCTACTCTCGGTAAATACTCCATTTCAAAGTGCTGGAATGCCATTGAATTTTCACAGGTACAGATTGGGGAAACGAGCAGCAGGAACGTTCAAAAAGGGGTAATTCAATCCTGCGTCTCGATGAGCACCTCCCACTTTGCAGGCCCGGTGATGGTGGCCGTGATGATATAGTGGGTACTGGTTGTGGGTGCAAGATGCGTATCTTTATTCACGTCTGCGGTGGCACCAGCATTTGTACAAGACATTTTCGCGCCACTCTCAGATCCCAAACTGATCTCAAAGCTGCCAGTTCCCACACAAGATGTCCAGATGGCGAATGGCTTAGAAGTGGTAAATGCTCCAATGGCTCTCTTCGTGGTAAGACCGTCTTCCACGACGCCCTTTTGCTGAAAAATTTCCGTCCAGCCCACGTCCGCGCTCAGCTTTACAAGCGCCGGCGTTTGCACAACGGTGGGCGTCGTTGGCACATGTGTGCTCCTTGTCGGAGGGGTTTGAGTCGATGTGGTGCTCGCCGATGGAGCCAGGTCACATCCTACCAGGGCCACACTGACTGACAGGAAGATCGTCAGTATGCAGAAGGTTGTTCGCCATTTGCTTCGGAAGATGGACATTTTAACCTCGCAGCGGAATCTATTCTCCGTAGAGTCATGGGGGAGATCACGAATACTCGCATTCTTTTCTTGCTTAATTCAAGAATAGCCTGGGCCGAGCAGCTACTGCTAGTTCGTTGACTCGGGTGTCAATATGAAAATGCAATACCTTTTTCTCGCTTTTCATGCTAAAGTCTGCAATAACACAATTGGATGGCTCCCTGATAACAATTACGGAGCAGCGCTTCGCCTCAGGATGCGAAGAAGATACCAACACGCTTTTTCTCCCCATTCTATCACATGGCTATTTCTGCCCAGGTGTACTAGTATAATGTATACTGCTATTTCGGCTTCCTAAGTATAATCAAACACCTTCTGCGGGGCAACTTGCCTATCAAGTGGGAGCAATGCCGTGAAAGTTCTGTGTTTGTACTTATGTATGGAAGGCTCGATCAATAGTGGCGCCACTCCTCCAGAGGATAGTACAAGCCAAGCACGAACGCGACGAGCCTGGCATCTCGTACTGAATGCGCGCCGATCTGCTGGTAAATATGCTCAAAATGCTTGCTCAACGTCGTGGGAGCGATATGCAGGAAATCAGCAATTGTCTTGCGGTCATGTCCACGACACAGCCACTCCAAGATCTCTTGTTCGCATTTGGACAATGGCGTCAGCTGTGAACGCAGCGCCACTGGCGTCTCCCAGCGCGGCCAACTGATCACCGAGCAGATGTCGTTCAGCCTGCCGGGCAGCTGGAACGTGACCAGCGGGCTGCCCACCTACCAGCTAGCGCAGAGCTACAACGATGCCAACCAGCCGACCACCACCACCACCAGCAGTACTCCATCGGGCCAGGGCACCACCAGCACGCAGGTCTACGATAGCACGACCGGCGTGCTGACTGGCCTCTCCAATAACGGCACGGCCAGCGCCAATCTCGCCACGCTCACCTATAACGCGCGGGCGCAGCTGAATGCCATCAACTTCCAGACCAATAGTGGCGGCGCTGGCCCCGAGCAGTTCGGCTATGACGCCAACCTGCGCACCACCAGCGCCACGGCCAGCTGGCAGGGCGGCAGCGGTAATAGCGGCACCATCTTCGGCCAGGCGCTCAGCTACGACGCGGCCAGCAACCTGGTCAGCCTCTCCACCACGCAGAATGCCGTTGGGAGCAGCGCGGGCGGCAGCGAGACTTCGAACTTCTGCTACGACGCGCAGAACCGACTGGTCTGGGCGGGCAACTCCGGCACACAGCCGGGAGCTGGCAACGGCACCTGCGGCAGCGCCACGCTCTCCAGCGGTCTCGCCGGGGCCAGCTACAGCGACAGTTTCGTTTACACGAACCTGGGCGAATTGTGGCAGGGCCGCTTCTCAGGCGGCAGCACACAGGTGCAGTATCTCTACTGTGCCAGCAATACCCATCAACTCGTCGGGCTGTATCCCATCAGCAGTGGCGCAACCTGTTCCAACTACACCTCCAAGACCGCTAGCTACAGCAGCAGCTACGACCAGTGGGGTAACGTCACCAGCCGCACAGCCAACAGCACGACCGCTACCCTCACTTACGATATCCTGGATCATCTAACCCAGTGGTATGCCAACAATACCAATCAGGAGCAGTATCTCTACGACGCCAGTGGCGAGCGTATGCTGCGGCGCTTCACCAACAGCAACGGCACCACTATTCTTACCTACCCCTTCGGCATCGAAGAACACCAGTACAGTGGCTCCGGCAGCAGCCAGTGGAACATCTACTACTACTTCCTGGTCGGGCGGCTCTTAGGCTCGCTGGATGGTAATGGCACACAGTTCTACCTGACTGATACATTGGGCAGCCTGGTCTCGGCCTTCAATACCTCCCAGGGTGGAGCATTGATGAAGAGCAATCAGCTCTTCGGGCCGTATGGCAATGCGCGCTACTATGCCTGCTGCATCAATACCGCCAAAGGCTTCATTGGGCAGTACAATGATGGCACAGGGTTGGACTATTTCCACGCACGCTACTATGATCCGGTGGCTGGAATGTTCCTGTCAGTGGATACAGTACAAAGCAACACGCAAGGCATAAATCCCTATGCCTACGTCAATGGCAACCCTGAGACACATAGCGATCCAAATGGGCATATGCGTATGCTTGTCGGTTCTAGTGCTGGCGGAACAGACTACATCACTCCAGCAAGTACCGCAATTACTATTCCATCTTTATTTTATGGAGGCTTAACTAGCTTCGCAAGCACGAAAATAGCGATACTGCGTGCGTATGTAGGAGACCCGAAATATGCCGATCCATGGATTCGCACTTACGTAAAAAATGAGACTGGTATTAACAATGTAGCAAAGAGAGTAGCAAATGCGACATCCGAGGTTGATGCGCTCGAAGGTTCAGCAAGAACGCTCAGTCATTTCGGGAACATCCTGCTCGGAATAGGTGCTCTTCTAGATGGAGCCATTTCGGGAATGGATTATTACAATCAGCATCCAGATCAAGGAGTCGCAAGTGCTATCGGAGTTGGTGTTACCCACGCGGCATTATCTACTACGGGAGCTTACGTTGGAGCAATAGCAGGAGCGGATTTCGGCGCTGCAGTCGGGACCCTCCTTTTACCAGGGGTTGGTACAGTTGTTGGTGCCTGGGTCGGGGGAGCGCTTGGAGGAGCGCTTGGAGGATGGGCCGGTGACCAATTGGCCAACTCCTGGTCTCAAGCGGCATCGACAGTTGGGAATTGGTTTGGTTCCTTGTTCTAATTTGGCTTAAACTGTTAACAATAGGTAATGTGTTTGGCCATTTGGTAGTGTAGGAACAGTTAGTATATACTACTCCTCAGTAAGGGAGGGGTAGGATGTAACTTAGAACTCAGCCCCATAAAAGCTGAAAGAATTTAGGAACCATTTTGAATAAAAGAAGGTGAGAAGTCTCGTGAACCGACAGAAAGAGCCTCGACCCCCAAAGGATATCATTTTGTGGCTACCTTCCGGTATCCTTTGCAGATATTATTCTTTGTCAGGTTTATGACCATCGTCTGTTCGATCGGTGTCTATTATCTTGCTAGCTGGGGTATTATCGACAAAGGCATTTTCCAGAATGTAGCAAACCTGGGAGCTGGAGTGGGGACGTAATATTCATAGGAATTGTAGGGTTTACAACCGAAATCGTCCGTGGACTCATTCAGAGGGGAAATCAATCGCCTTCTCGGCTATGACATCTCACTCAATGACCTGTTTTTCTCCCCGCTAGAGGGCATCTTTCCTGCTGCTCCTGGGCAGTTTCAACCGCGTCGGGATGCGCTACTGGTTGCCATCACTCCCCTGATTATCTTCCTCCTCCTCTGGATTCCCTTGATGCTTGGAATGTCAGGGGTCATCGCTGGTGCCCTCCTCTTTTTCTGATTGCGAACACCTTAGCCGCCTTCTGGGATCTCTATCTCATCTGCTGGCTTCTGATGAAACCGAAAGGAACTATCTTATATATTCAGGGTATTCTGACGCTTAGCGTTTTTGAACCAATAACGGGTAAAACGTAAATTAAAACTGAGCTTCTTCCTATTCCTATTGAAAGGAACCGAAATATCAGCAGTAATCAATGAATTGCCCCATGCGCCCGGAATGGCCTGGCCTGGTTTTTATGTGCGACAGTTGCTGGCCTCAAGGCAAGACCATGAGATATCCCAACCATAGATTTCGTTGTTACATCTCTTTAGGCTCTATCAAGCACTGCGTGGCGAGGAGAGGAAGGAGGAATACGCTCAATTCTTAAACATTGTTAGAAAAACTTAGCTGAGTACTTTTTACTTGTGGTCATTCGCTCATATGAGCTGGTATCTTACTATAGTCAGATGAGGAGTTCGCAGCGTAAGAAAACGATTGGCATTTTCTACTGTGTTGGCCTGATCCTATGGCTCGTTAGTCTCATGCTGTTCATCCAGCTTCTGACTACTGGCCATCCTCAACTTAACCTGAGCCAGTTATTGGTTGAAATAGTGATCGGGTGGATTGGCGGAATTCTGATAGTTATTTCCCTTTCGTCCCTTCTGAACAGAACATGGCATTTGAGGCGGCACTGCGATATTGTGTCGCTTTCCTACAGATACATGTTCTACTTCAATATATCCCTATATTAGTAGCTCCCTTTCCTACCCGCCTATTTGACAATCCAATTCGCCGGCTCCTTCACTCACCCCTCGGATCGGTTCTCCCTTCGAGAAGCGCTTAGCAAGGGAACGCGACAGCCAGCCTGCCATGAGGCGGAGGCAGGATTCTCGTGTCTGTGCGTGACGAATTTGTCCAAATCTACGTTTTTGGCGTAGAAAAATACGATGCGTACCCCATGACAAAGCGCCCTGCTTTCAGGTAGTCTTGAGACAACAAGGAAGAAGGGCGGCCTGGATCAGGGGGAGTTTGACCAGGACGCCCAGGTTTCCCACGCGACCAGGGAACACACCGGTGTTACCCTTGTTTTGTTCTGCCTTGCATCGTTTCACGGACCTGTAGCCTGACCCTGTCGTGTTCAGTCGTATGCAGTCGTGCCCTGTAATGCTTCTCTCATTTCATTGATGTCGCGATTCGCTACGCTGCTCGTCATGCACTGCACAGCCACCGTCTAGCAAAGGGGTACGCTCATGTCCCGGCCACGCTTTTCCTCACGCTCCAACCACGCCGTGTCGTCTCCCGCCTCGCCCACGCGAGTAGCACGCACCCACACCCGCACGCGCGGTCAACTGCTGCTGATCGGCCTGCTCGGGCTGCTGGTGTTCACGGGACTGTTGAGCGATTGGAGCCTGCTGGTCAAACCGGTCATGGCGGCTTCCTTCGGCATACGACCCAGCGCGCCCGCCAGCAACACCTTCCAGCAATTCCTGAACGAGGGACAGCAGAGCAAGGCCTCGCACGGGCCGCTGACCTACAGCGGTACCCTCTCGAAGGTCCCACAGCCGCAGAATCCCACGCGCTACGCCAACCTGCCGCCCAGCGCCGAGCCGCCTACCATGCAGCCCATCACGCAGGCGCTCTCGACCAGCTTCTTGCAGGGTGGGACGACCAACAGCGCCAGGCCGCTCGACCTGCTGGGAAGCGATGGCCGCCTGGAGGTGCAGGTGCAGCCCGGCTCCTTCGACATCTCGAAGGCCACCGTTGGGGCGGGCGCATCGCCCTCCGGCACGCTCAGCCTGCAGGTCGAGCGAGCTGTATGGCTATTTCATGGGGCAGAGCGTCAGCCTGGGCAGCTACCAGGTGCAGCTGGTCGATAGCCGCGGTCTGGCGTTGTCTGGCGTCCTGGCGCGCACGCCTATCACCATTGTCTATCACTACCAGCCCGCCCAGCTGAGCGCGCTCGGCCTGGACCCGGGGCGGGTCATGCTGGCCGTGCCCGATCTGATCCAGGCCGCGACGCAGGCCAACACCTCGCCCGCCGCCTACGAGACGCTGATGCAGAACGATCCCACCACCAGTACGCTCTCGGCGCAGAGCATGGTGCTGGGCCCGCACCCCTTCAGCCTGACGGAGGAGCCGCAGAATCAAAGCCCGCCCACGCTGCACCTGGCCTCCATGCAGGGCAACAACGGGCAACTGACCTACAGCTATCCCTTAGAGGTGCCGCCGGGACCGGGCGGCTTTGCCCCGCAGCTACAACTCGCTTATTCGAGCGCAGGCCCCAACGAGCGGCGCGTCGCCAACAATCCCGCCGGAGACGAGGGCGATGGCTGGTCGCTCTCGCTAGGCTCGATCAGCGAGGAGACCAACGGCTACGGCACGTCCTATTTTATCAACGACGTGGCCGGGGTCGGCGACCGCCTGGTGCCCACTGGCAGTAACAACCTCTACGATACCCAGCATATCTCGTACCTGCGCATCCAGCAGGTGACCGGCGCGGGCAGCCAGCCCTGCTTCGACGTGTGGGACAAGGCGGGCACCTTCTACGAGATCGGCTGCACCACCAACGCCCTGCAATACTGGATGGACAAAAACGGCGTGCGGCACAACTACCTGTGGGACGTGGACAAGATCATCGCGCCCAACGAGGGTCCCAGCGCCAGCGCTTACCGGCTGATGTTGCTCACCTATGTGCAGGACAACACCTCCAATAACGGGCACACCTACGTGCGCGACTCGGCCCTGCAGCAGATCATCTACGGCACGGGTAGCACCAATGCCATCACGACGGTGGTGGGCACGGTGGACTTTACCTACCACGGGCCAAGCGCGTATACCGCCACCAGCGGTGACTCGAGCCGGAACATCACCTGGGTCGCCGCCTACGGCACCAATTATGGCTGTAAATCAGCGCCTCCCGTCAACACCACGCTGCGCTGCGACGACCCGCTCAACGACGGCAGCAGCGAGCTTGCGCCCCTGGTCATGAGCACCTTGACGCTCGATAGCGTTTCCAGCTATGTCGGCAGCGACGCGGCAAGCGGTTCGAGCTACGAGGAGTACAGCTACAGCCTGGCGTACAACTCGACGCCTCCCCCTTCCTCACATGACGCGCCGTTCGCGGCCTGCACCGACCCGACTTCGGGGGCGCAGGAGTACTGCGCGGGCGAGCATCTGCTCTACAGCATCACGCCGACCATCTACCAGAGCAACACCAGCAACATCCTGCACGCCGTCGATTTTTCGTATACCGGTAGCACGCTCCAGAATACCTACTACGACAGCACGGAAAAGGTCGGCTCGCAGCAGTACCAGGCGCAAACCAACTGGAACTACCTGACCGCTTACGAGGACCTCAACAGCGGCGCCGGCGGTATCATCGCCTGGAAGCGCGCCTACAACAACACCGACGGCACACCGGACAAATTCAATGGACAGGGTGTACTCATCGATAATCGCTACGACCCGTTCTACTGCGACACCTACCCCTCGGACTGCACCGGCAACTACGCCTATCCCGACAACCATGCCTGGAGCGAGCAGGTGGTCGTCTCGATCAGCGCGCTGGGCAAGGATAGCAGCGCCTCCACGTTGCAGGACGCCACCACCACCTACAACTACCTGCTCGCCAAGACCGGCACGCACCAGAGCGGCAGCCAGTACTGCTACCCGTCCGGCTCCGATAGTGATTGCGTGGGCGATAACTGGATTCCCACCACCAGCACGACCGACTGGAAGGACTACTACGACGCCGAATACCAGGGCTTCGCCCAGGTGCTGACCACCAGTCCTTCAGGCGATCTGACGGTGGGCAAGTACTACAGCACCGATGGCTGGTACCAGCCCTGGTCCGACTACAACAACTTCCTGGGAGCCAATCTCTACGAGGAAGATGTCTACAGCGGCACCAGCATCGGGGCATCCACGCTGCTCAGCACAACGGCCAATACCTATGCCACCGGCACCAATGCCTGCCGCAGCACCACGCCCACCTACCCGGCTTGCGAAGTCGTGCTCACCAGCACAAGCACGACCCTCTACAACCAGGCGCAGCACGAAACCCCGGTCTCGGTGACGCACAGCTACACCTACGACGACTACACCACCGCGGGCGGGCTTTCCAGCGGCTACCACAACCTGACGCAGGACGCCGAGACTATCAGCACCGTCAGCGGCACCTATCTGACGCAGAACTACAGCTATACTACCAATGACCAGTCGCTCAACGGCTGGACGTACTATACCGTGGACACGCTGACGCACAGCGAGACCGACGCGGGCGGGCATATCTACCAGTGCCAGGACATCGCCTACGATGAGGGTGGCCCGTCAGGTCTGGCTGTGCCCGTGGCGGGCTGGCCCACGACCACGAGCTTCTACAGTAATGCTAACTGCGCCGCGCAGAGCCAACCCGCTCGTCACCACCTACACCGGCTACGACAAGTTCGGCAACACGGTCGCCAGCGTGGATGGGGTGGCAAGCGCTAACAGTTCGCTCTACAGCAGCTCCGGCTGCACCCTGTCAACGGCTCCCTACGTGATGACCACCAACTGGACGGTGAGCAAGAGCCGCTACACCGCCTGCTCGAGCTACGACGCGACCTACAACACGCTGCCCGTCACCCAGAGCAACGCGCTGGGCCAGTCCACCACGCTCGGCTACACCAGCGAGGACGTGCTCGCCAGCGTCAAGGATGCCAACAGCAAGACCACCAGCGACAGCTACAGCTATTCAAGCGGCAACACCACCTTGCAGGTCAGCCAGCCGGGCGAGACCAACAGCTACACCACGCGCAGCGCCACCGCCTCCTCCTGCACCTACAACACGAGCGGCAACGTGCTGCCCTGCTACGAGATCGACAACAACTCCTATCTCTACAACAGCGTCAAGTCCAGCACCTTCTACGACGCGCTGGGCCGCGCCATCGAGACGCGCACGCCGGGACCAGGCTCGGGCTACGACACCATCGTCATGACCGTCTACAACGATGCCCTGCACACCAGCTGGCAGAGCGTGCCCTTCGAGGTCACGCACGGCAGCGGCTGGCTTGATCCCAACGGTGCCAAAGACTACCAGGGCGTCACACCCGGCGGTACCACCACCTTCTACGACGCGCTGGGTCGCGCCATCGCCACGCCAGGACCCGCTCTACGGCACGGGCAGTGACGGCTTCGCCTGCTCGGCGACGCTGACCGGTACCTATACCGCCTGCCTCAACTACAGCCTGGGCACGGTCAGCGGCGACAGCAACGGCTACGCGACCGCCACCGCCGTGGATGCCGACAACCACCTCAGCATCGCCTTCAGCGATGGGCTGGGGCGCACGATCTACACGCAGCAGTTCAGCGGCACCTACACCAGCGGCACCTACAGCCTCAACGCGCAGACGACCATGCAGTACAACGTGCTGGGCGAGCAGACCTCGCTTGTCGTCACGGACGAGGCGCCGCAGAGCGGGCAGAGCATCACCAGCGTCACCACCACGGCGCAGTACGACGACCTGGGGCGCATGACGCAGCTGGTCGATCCCGACCGCGGCACGCACACCTACAGCTACGACGCCGACGGGCGCGTGCTGAGCGATGTCTCCGGCACGCGCACGCTGGGCTACAGCTATGACCTGCTGGGGCGCGTGGGCTGCGTGCAGAACCTGGCTCCCACCGAGAGCGCGAGCGGAGCCTGCACCAGCGGGGCCACGCAGCAGTACCTGGTCAACACCTACGACACCAGCACGCTGGGAACGCAAGGCAGCACCGACTTCCCGGTCGGGCAGCTCACCAAAAGCGTCGCCACCACCTACTACCCCGACAGCAGCGCCACCGGCGTGACCCAGCTCTACCAGCACGACCAGCGCGGCCAGCTGATCACCGAGCAGATGTCCTTCAGCCTGCCGGGCAGCTGGAACGTGACCAGCGGGCTGCCCACCTACCAGCTGGCGCAGAGCTACAACGACGCCAACCAGCCGACCACCACTACCACCAGCAGCACGCCATCGGGCCAGGGTACCACCACCACGCAGGTCTACGATAGCACGACCGGCGTGCTGACCGGCCTCTCCAACAACGGCACGGCCAGCGCCGACCTGGCCACGCTGGTCTACAACGCCCGCGCGCAACTGGACACCATCAGCTTCCAGACCAGCAGCGGCGGGGCGCTGATGGGCGAGCAGTTCGGCTACGACGCCAACCTGCGCACCACCAGCGCCACCGCCTCCTGGCAGGGTGGCAGCGGCAACTCCGGCACAGCCTTCAGCCAGACGCTGGCCTACGATCCGGCCAGCAACCTGACCAGCCTGTCAACGACGCAGGCGGCCGTGCCGGGGCAGAGCAACTCGGGCGGCAGTCGAGACGCAGGTCTTCTGCTACGACGAGCAGAACCGCCTGGTGTGGGCGGGCAACTCCGGCACGCCCTCCTGCGCGGCAACGGCACGCCCGCGGTCTCCGGCCACATCGGAGCCTACACCAACAGCTACGTCTACACCCATCTCGGCCAACTGTGGCAAGGGCCGCTCAATGGCGGCAGCACGCAGCAGCAGTACCTCTACTGCTCATCGAGCCTGCCCCATCAACTGACCGGCCTGTACGCCACGGGCGCGACCTGCTCCAACAAAACGGGCCAGGTCTACGCCAGCAGCTACGACGCCTGGGGCAACGTCACCAGCCGCACCTTCAGCGGCACGACCGGCACGCTCTCCTACGACGCGCTCGATCACCTCACGCAGTGGTACGCCTCCTCCACCAACCAGGAACAGTACGCCTACGACGCCAGTGGCGAGCGTGTCTTGCGCCGCTTCACCAACAGCAATGGCACGACCATCATCACCTACCCCTTCGGCAGTGAAGAACACCAGTACAGCAGCACGGGCAGCAACCAGTGGAACATCTACTACTACTTCCTCGGTGGAAGACTCCTGGGTGCGCTGGACGGCAACGGCACGCAGTTCTACCTGACCGACGCGCTGGGCAGCCTCGTCTCAGCCTTCAACAACTGCGCAGGGCGGCGCCGCCCTCAAGAGCAACCAGCTCTTCGGTCCCTACGGCAACGGGCGCTACTACGCCTGCTGTCTCAACACGGCGAAGGGCTTCCTGGGCCAGTACAACGACGGCACCGGGCTGGATTACCTCAACGCGCGCTACTATGACCCGGTGGCCGGCGTGTTCCTCTCGGCGGACACGGTCGAGGGCAATCTGCAGGGCATGAACCCGTATGCCTACGTCAACGGCAGTCCCGAGACGCATAGCGACCCGAGCGGGCGCTACCGCATCACCACCGGTGGCGGCATCGGCAACGCTCCGCCGCCTCCCACGCCACAGCCGCAGCCACCCAGCTGTAACTTCTTCTGCTCGCTGTGGAACGGGGCCAGGTCCTTCGGCAGTGGTGTGGTGCATGTGGCGGCCAAAGTCGGCGACTTCCTCACCGGAGCCTCCTCCATCGTCAGCGACGTCAAGACGCTCTTCGACCCCAAGGCCAGCCTGTGGGACAAGATCAGGGCAGGCGTGGATGGCGTGCTCAACATCGGCATGGATGTGCTGATGGTGATGGGCATCGGTGAGGCGCTGCGCGCCGCCGACCTGCTCCTGCGCGGCGGCATCGACGTGGCCGAGCACCTGCTGGAAACCGACGCCGTGGATACCAGCGAGCACGTGGTGGAAGACGCCGTGGCAGGTTGCGAAGGGTTGAGCTTCGCCTCCGCCACGCTGGTCGCCACCTCCAAAGGTGAGCAAGCCATCGGCACAATGCGCGTGGGGGAGCAGGTGCTGGCCTACAACCCCACGACGCACAAGATGGAACTGGAACCCGTGCTGCACGTGTGGATCAACCACGATAACGACCTGGTCGATCTGACGCTGACGGCCACGAGCAAGTCCACTCAGCATGGCAAGACTGAAGTCACCAAGACCAGTGAGACGCTGCACACCAACAAGAAGCACCCCTTCCTGACGGAGGAGAAGGGCTTCCTGCCGGTGGGGCAGATCACACTGGGCATGCATATCCTGGAGGCTGATGGGATGTATGGCGTGGTGACGGGCTGGAAGGTGGTGCCCGGCGTGCAGGTGATGTATAATCTAGAGGTCGCCCAGGACCACACCTACACCGTGGGCAACGGGCAGTGGGTCGTGCATAATTGCGGGGGTGGTGGTGTTGATCTAAACGTAGAAGAAGCCAGGAATGGGCATACTCTCGGTCAACATGTGAATGCATCTGAGGATGATGTTTTCCTACGAGCGACCGTGACACGCGGGGCAGATGCGAGTGCCTTCTATTCCGAAGGTTCTGCAACTCAGGCGATACAGTATATGATTGATAATGTTGCACCACGTATGGAGGGAACATCTCGAATTTTTGAAGGAGCATTCACACGCAATATTGGATATGTCGTTGATCGTCTAGGGAACCGCTTTGAGACCAATTTCCTAAGGGTTGTACAAATTCCCTTTGGTCCTGATTGGCGCATCCTTACGGCCTTTCCAATACTTTGAGAGGGAAAAGCCAACAACTTAGAAGCTCAACCTCGTCAATGTATTGAGTAGCTCAAATCGGCCAAATCAGCTAGCATTATTCGGTTCTAGCTTGATTTGGCCTGATATAAAGCGGATTTTACTGAGCAAGCGAAATAGTTTGTACAACGCAATTCTTATGCATTGCAAGAGACCTGCCATAAACGGTTACACAGGAGAAGTGCTTATGAATAAGACCAGGACTTTCAAGTAATCCAAGAGTTATGATGTAATAGCCGAGTTAGATTTAGGAGCATTTTTGATGAGGGTAGACACATTCTATACTTTTCCTCTCCAACCGCCCATGAGGAAGCCACTATGTACTTTTGTTCGATCAGGTCCAGAAGGTATTTTTGGTTTTGCTATAAAAGCTCTTGCTGAGAGACCTGAACATGGGAATTTCTCGTTTTTTCAGATTGACAGCATTCGTGGGACTATATCTCATTCGTCAACCTCTTCCTTACCTGCTGGACACATAGACGGTATGTATCTTTGCTATGACCATATCCAAAATGTTTGGGTTCTTGCGGCAGACGGGTTTCGCGAGTCTCTCGGAGTCTATGAGGTGCATTCTGGAATCAATCAAATCTGGCCGCAACTTCACTGGATAGATAGGCAGAATATGGGATCAGGGAATAAGGTCACGATAGCATTGCGTCAACAAAAGCAAGCATACCCCCTGATATTTAGCAAAAGTGATGTTGGTGAAGTTTCGGATACAAGCATATACTGGACACAATGGAGACCTGACGAACCATTTTCATATTACCCACCACCTCTCCTACTCGGATATTGTGATACTTCTATATCTTATATAGAAGATGAAGGATGCCTGCTTTTTCTCTGTAAGCGCGCTTTAGATGAGGAAGCGAAAGATCCCTATCTCAAGTGTGGCCCCGGCGATTGGCGCATCGTAATTGCTGCCTATCAATTAGATGGCACCTTGATCCAGGAGGAGCATTTGCCAGAAATCACCTATCCCATCCAAAATATCAGGCTACCAAGCGAAGACTTCTTTAATTGGTTACGGGTCTGTATAAGTGTGACCACTGGGCCATATATTGGCTCAGATAATAGGCGTACTTGTGTAGCTGCTCTCAACCTACTGGATAGTACTTCTTCGTCATCAGAGCTTGCTCAGAAAGGAGGCCTGTATTGGGTAGATATACAAGGTCGGGTGATTTGTCGAGATTTGAGTTTACTAGGGGAGCAGATCAGCATCTGTCTATGCAGAGATAGAATAATAGGCACGGATGTATTTGAAGGTCACAGAAGGTTATGGCAATGGTTTCCCATAGCTGGAAACGAGAAAAAAATTGAGCTCGATCTGTCATCCAATACAACCCGGGCTACGGTCATTGCTATAAAAAGTGAGGAAAAAGAGAACGTATCACAATTTTGGTGTGTGGAGGAATATACCGATGGAGTAAAAATTTCACGGTGGCAATGTGATCCTTTGACAATACTGGAAGAAGTTTCATATGAAGGTATAACCTTGCTAGATGATCTAGTTGCATCTTATATCAGGGACAGGAAACCACAAGGAATAGTAGCTTTTCAAAATCTGCTCTTCTTGCTGGGAATAGATAAAGATCAAAGGCTTAAACTCCTGCGAGTTCAATAATGAGCTTAGAGCGCTGATCAATGGGCATATTTCATCTACTACTTCCTGGCCGGGCGCCTGCTGGGCGCATTGGACGGCAACGGCACGCAGTTCTACCTGGTCGACGCGCTGGGCAGCCTGCGTCTCGGCTTTCAACAACTCCCAGGGTGGCGCCTCGCTCAAGAGCAACCAGCTCTTCGGTCCCTACGGCAACGGGCGCTACTACGCCTGTTGTCTCAACACGGCGAAGGGCTTCCTGGGCCAGTACAACGACGGTACGGGTCTGGATTACCTCAACGCCCGGTACTATGATCCGGTGGCAGGCGTGTTCCTCTCGGCGGATACGGTCGAGGGCAACCCGCAGGGCATGAACCCGTATGCCTATGTTAACGGGAGTCCCGAGACGCATAGCGATCCAAGCGGGCGCTACCGCATCACCACCGGTGGCGGCATCGGCAACGCCCCACCGCCACCCACGCCGCAGCCGCAGCCGCAGTCGCCCAGCTGCAACCTCTTCTGCTCGGCGTGGAACGGGTTCAAGTCCTTCGGCAGTGGCGTGGTGCATGTAGTCGCTAAAGTCGGCGATTTCCTCACCGGAGCCTCCTCCATCGTCAGCGATGTCAAGACACTCTTCGATCCCAAGGCCAGCCTGTGGGACAAGATCAGGGCGGGCGTGGATGGCGTGCTCAACATCGGTATGGATGTGCTGATGGTGATGGGCATCGGTGAGGCGCTGCGAGCCGCCAACTTGCTCATCCGCGGCGGCATCGACGTTGCCGAGCACCTGCTGGAGACCGACGCGGTGGACACCAGCGAGCATGTGGTGGAAGACGCGGTGCAGATGTGTGAGGGGTTGAGCTTCGCCTCCGCCACGCTGGTCGCCACCTCCAAAGGTGAGCAGGCTATCGGCACAATGCGCGTGGGGGAAAAGGTGCTGGCCTACAATCCCACTTCGCACAAAATGGAACTGGAACCCGTCCTGCACGTGTGGATCAACCACGACAATGACCTGGTCGATCTGACGCTGACGGCCACGAGCGAGTCCACTCAGCATGGCAAGACTGAAGTCACCAAGACCAGTGAGACGCTGCACACTAACAAGAAGCACCCCTTCCTGACCGAGGAGCGAGGCTTCCTGCCGGTGGGGCAGATCACGCTGGGCATGCATATCCTGGAGGCCAACGGGCGGTATGGCGTGGTGACTGGCTGGAAGGTGGTGCCTGGCGTGCAGGTGATGTATAATTTGGAAGTCGCCCAGGATCATACCTACACCGTGGGAACCGGGCAGTGGGTCGTGCATAATTGCTCAAGCCCTAAAGGTAGCGTCCCCAATCCATCAGAGCTAATCGAGAAAAGCATTAGTGATCTGCAATCTAAGCCGAACAATTTACATCACATTTTTGATAATCCTGCACACCAGTGGGATCTTACAGGATTAGATGAAGGAGGAAACTGGGATCTCATCAGAACAACACTTGAAAGCAATCCTGGAGATGTCTTTAAAGGTGGGATCTACGAAGCTGTTGAAAGTTTCGGCAAATATACTGTTACCGTGCGAGGTAATTTTACCGGCACCTTCCTATACATTGGAGACGCATGGATAAACGCCATATAATGGATTACCACCATCTTGTTCTTGGCTTCGAAATGTGGGGAATGGCTTCACAACAATGTCGAGAATAACGAAAGGGGACAATCATGAATGAACAGCAGAACCAGGTTTCAAAGCAAGTCGTAAAACCCGATCGAGATCTTCTGCTCGAACAGGCACGTCAACAATGCCTACAGGAGAAATTCGCGTCGGCCTATCAAATCTATGATGAATTGCTAATATGGCATCCCGACAATTCAGCTGTACTTATGGATTACGGACGGGCAAAGTTTCGCGAGTTTGCTGACCTGGACCAATCGGCACAGTTCTTTCATCGAGTGATAGAAATCGAACCAAATTCTGTAGATGCGATGCTCTGGCTTGCTCTGGTGAGTTGGATGGGATATGGACTAGACTACGAAAATGCGGCTGCTCTTTATCAGAGAGTGTTGGAGTTGGATCCACAAAATGTCGATGCCTACATTGGACTTGGAATGCTGTATGGAGCACCTTCCTCCCCCATAACCATTCACGATGCCATAGGGTATTACCGCAAAGCAACACAGGTGGCTCCTGAAAACATCGACGCTCATCACAATCTAGGGTATGCCCTTGTTGAAGCGGGAGAAACTGTAGCTGCCCAAGAAGAGTTTCTCACGACGATCAGATTATTACAAGTAGAGGGGTCATCAATGACAGTTCCAGGACAAGTTATAAGTCCAGCTTCTCTAGCACATGACCTCGAGATCAAACTAGAGCGTTTGCGAAGTGGACAACCACTCACGGGACGCGGCTATGTAAACAGCTCATCGCGGTTTCGATGGCCTAATTAGAGCAAAACCCAATACCATTACCTGTACTGCGCCAGCGGCACCCACCAGCTGCTCAGGCTGTATCCCGCCACGAGCTACGACGCCTGGGGCAATGTCACCTCCGCACCTTCAGCGGCACCACCGGCACGCTCAGCTACGACGCCCTGGATCATCTCACCCAATGGTACGCCTCCTCGACCAACCAGGAGCCTTCCTTGCAGCACGCCTGACCACAGGTAGCACGCAGTGCGTTGGCGTGCTGCATACAAACCCTGTACGCCTACGATGCCAACGCGCGAGCGTGTCTTGCGCCGCTTCACCAACAGCAATGGCACCACCATCATCACCTATCCCTTCGGCAGCGAGGAGCACCAGTACAGCAGCACCGGCAGCAACCAGTGGAACATCTACTACTACTTCCTCGGTGGAAGACTCATGGGGGCGCTGGATGGCAACGGCACACAGTTCTACCTGGTCGATGCGCTGGGCAGCCTGGTCTCGGCCTTCAATAACTCGCAGGGAGGTGCCGCGCTCAAGAGCAACCAGTTGTTCGGGCCATATGGCAACGGGCGCTACTACGCCTGCTGCCTCAACACGGCGCGAGGTTTCCTGGGCCAGTACAACGACGGCACGGGGCTGGATTACCTCAACGCGCGCTACTATGACCCGGTGGCAGGCGTGTTCCTCTCGGCGGACACGGTCGAAGGCAATATGCAGGGCATGAACCCCTATGCCTACGTGGGTGGCAACCCCGAGACGCACAGCGATCCCAGCGGACGCTACCGCATCACCACTGGTGGCGGCATCGGGAACGCTCCGCCGCCACCCACGCCACGCCGCAACCACCTAGCTGTAACTTCTTCTGCTCGCTGTGGAACGGGGCCAGGTCCTTCGGCAGTGGTGTGGTGCATGTGGCGGCCAAAGTCGGCGATTTCCTCACCGGAGCCTCCTCCATCGTCAGCGATGTCAAGACGCTCTTCGACCCCAAGGCCAGCCTGTGGGACAAGATCAGGGCAGGCGTGGATTGAGCTGGCCCCACTTTTCCTGCTGAGAATGCTTGCACCCTGGCTTCTCGCGCCGTGGTTCCAACCAGCGGTTGACGACCTTATAGCCTCCCACAAATCCCTTGGCCTGCAGTTCCTTCCATTACCGGTTGCCGTTGTGACATCCCTGCTTCCACCGTTGTTCTAGATAAGGGAGATAACGCAGAATAGTTCTCTACTTGATTTACGAATGTGGGTTATAAAACAAGCAGCAGCACGAGAAGTGGGCATGAGCCGAATTCTTAGGGGTATTATATGCTGGACGTTCTACCAGTGAGATGCGTATCATAAGAGCAAATCATCTCACTTTAAGGGCGGCGTATGTATTTCCCAACCACCAGGGTGCTGACCATTCTTGAATTATTACAGTCGCACGCGCGTATGAGCGGGCCGGAACTGGCGCGGCGGCTGGAGGTCGATACGCGCACGGTACGGCGCTATGTGACCATGCTGCAAGACCTGGGCATTCCCGTCGAGGCCGAGCGGGGACGCTATGGCTCGTATCGCCTGCGACCAGGCTTCAAGCTGCCGCCGCTGATGTTCACGGAGGACGAGGCACTGGCTCTCACGCTTGGGCTGCTGGCGGCGCGCCGCCTGGGTCTGATGGACGCCGCGCTGCCGGTGGAGGGCGCGCTCGCCAAGATCGAACGCGTACTGCCCCTGGCGGTGCGCGAACGCGTGCAGGCCGTGCAGGAGGCGCTCATTCTCGACATCCCCAACGCGGGACATACACCCAGAACGCTGCTCGTCGTGACGCTTTCGTCCGCCCTGCGGCAGCAGCGCCGCGTCATCCTGCGCTACGCCTCGTGGAAAGCGGAGCAGACCGAGCGCGCTGTTGACCTGTATGGCCTGGTCTACCGCTCAGGCTACTGGTATGCTGTCGGCTACTGCCACCTGCGCCGCGACCTGCGCGTCTTCCGCCTGGATCGCGTCTCACAGGTCGTGCTCAGCGGGGAGAGCTACACGCGCCCCGACAACTTCGACGCTCTGGACTACGTGATGCGCTCGCTGGCGATGACACCGACCACCTGGTCAATCGAAGTGCTACTGGAAACGACGCTGGAGGAGGCTCGGCAGTACGTACCAGCAGTGATTGCCACGCTCGATCAGCACCCGGGCGGCGTGCTGCTGCGCTGCTCTGTCAATCATCTCGACTGGTTCGCGCATTTTCTCGGCGGGCTGCCCTTCCCCTTCACCGTGCTGCACCCGCCCGAACTGCGCGACGAACTGCGCAACCTGGCGGCACGAATTGGCGAAATGGCAAACAGGTAGAGCAGGTCAGCAAAAATATTACCAGAGAAGGAGTAAACGGTTGCGCGCCTTTACCTCGTTACGACAGCGCAATTTTCGTCTCTTCTGGTTTGGCCAGATGATCTCGCTGATTGGCAGCGGGATGCAAACCATTGGACAGGCCTGGCTGGTGCTGGTGCTGACCCACAGCGCCTTGCAGCTTGGCCTTGTGGGCGCGCTGCAATTTCTGCCAGTGCTGCTCTTCTCGATCTTCGGCGGAGTTTTCGCCGATCGCTGGCCCAAACGACGCGTCTTGCTCGTGACTCAAGCGGTGGCCATGATACAGGCGCTGCTCCTCTGGGCGCTGATCGCCAGCGGCACCGTGCAGCTCTGGCATATCTATGTCCTGGCAATGCTGCTGGGGCTAACAAGCAGCCTGGATCAACCGACGCGCTCGGCGTTTGTAGTCGAGATGGTCGGACGCGAGGAGCTTCCCAACGCCGTCGCCCTTAACTCCACGCTTGCTAATCTGGCGCGTATCGTAGGTCCCGGCCTGGGGGGCATCATCATTGCCACCAGCGGTGTGGCCATGCTCTTTCTGCTCAACGCGCTCAGCTTTCTCGCGGCGCTTGTGGGCCTGGCGCTGATCAACAGCCACGCGCTGCACGCCCAGGCATTTCAACAAAATAGCGCTGGCGAGCGGCAGAGCACCTGGCAGAGCATACACGAGGGCATGAACTACGTCTGGAAAACGCCGGTGATTGTGCTGGTGATACTGGTGGTTGGCCTGGTATTGCTCTTCGGCGCGAACTTCAACGTCGTGCTTCCACTCTTCGCCACAGGCGTGCTACAGGTTGGAGCAACAGGCTTTGGTTTTCTCTCTACCGCCATCGGAGTTGGCGCGCTACTTGCGGGTATCTGGATCGCCTGGAGCAACCTGAAGCCGACCATCAACCGTGCGCTGATGGGCTTGCTGGTTTTCAGTGTCCTGGAGGCGTTATTTGCTGTCTCGCATGCCTATCTCCTGTCGTTAGTGCTGATCGCGGGTGTTGGCGCTGCGGAGGCCGTCTCTGGCGCGCTGACCATAACCATGCTCCAGATGGTCGCCCCGGACCACCTGCGCGGGCGCGTCATAAGCGTGTATATCCTCTTCTTTACCGGGAGCATTCCGCTGGGATATCTAATGGCCGGTTGGCTATCGGGTCTGCTGGGACCTTCCATCGCCCTGCTAATCTGCGCGCTACTCTGCCTGGCGACTGTGGTAGCAGGGTGGGTGTGGCGGAAACCAGCTGAAAGAAATTTTAAGGAGATCGAGTGGGCAGAAAAGTGATCAGGCCAGCCGACCCACGATCATTCCGGCGAGAATGCAGCCGCAGCCGATCCAGGCAGGCACACTCAGCACATCTCCGGCCAGCAGCAAGCCGGTGAGCGCAGCCCACAGCGGCTCCAGCGCGTAGATCAGCGTGGCTCGAATGCCCCCAACGTACTGCTGCACGCGGTTCATGACTAGCAGTGTGAAGGCGATATCGATCGTGCCCATCAGCACAATAATTGGCCAGAACTGCGGTGGCGGCGCGCTGTGCGTCTCGCCCGCGAAGAGCATGGCAACAAAGGCTAACAGCGACGAGCAGCCAAGCTGGATGATCGCCAGGTTGGTCATATCGGCGTTAGGCGCGAACTTGCCGATCAGCACGATATGCACGGCAAAAGCCACCGCAGCTCCCAAGATCAATATCTCGCCCACGCTGATGGAGAAGGACAGTTGATTAGTGAGCGAAAGCAGGAACAGGCCAACGAACGACAGCATGATGCCTGCCAGCGCAATAAGTTTCGGGCGCTGCCGCAAGAACACGAAGTAGAACAGCGGCACGAGCGGTACGTAAAGACCAGTGATGAAGCCCGCCTTGCTGACGGTAGTGAATTGCAGGCCGGAAGCCTGAAAAGCGTACCCGGCGAATAAGGCAGTCCCCAGAATCAGCCCGCTGCGCAGTTCGCCGCGTGTGAGATGTGCCAGGTGCTTGCGGAAGATGACGGCCAGCACCAGCGTGCCAACGGCATAGCTGAAGGCAATGTAGGTAAATGGTCCGCTGATCTTCACCAGGTACTTGACGACCAGGAAAGTGCTGCCCCAGATCAGCGTGTTGAGCGCCAGCAGCGCCTCGTATCGCCAGCGATAGACAGGTAATGCTCCCCGCACGGTCGCGTTCTTCGCGCCCGCGCGCAGTTTCGTCTCCGTCATAATTGTCTCTTCAGAAAGCATTGCCTGTCTCCTTGTAATGCTTACAGGTTCATTCCACGTTCAAATCGTTTCTCCCACTCTGGAGCATTGGCGCGCTCTGTGCTGTCGTAGCCCTTGTAAGCAGCCACAATACTGAGCATAACCAGAAGTACCAGAAGAATCAAGAGTTCCATTGTATCACACTCCTTGTGCGTGACTGAGCCGAACCAGCCTGACACCCCAGCGCATGAGGCGGAGGCCGAGCCAGCCGACGAAGTTCTGAAAGATGTTCACTGAAGCAATTTGACGACACGCTACCTGACTTGCCTGCCGCGCCATGCGCTCGCGCTCCGCTCTGCGTAGCAATTCTTCTCGTCCGAGACGCAGTGTTTCGTAATGGTCCAGGGGATGCATGATCTTTGCTCCTTTCAAGTAAAGCGTATCCACTTGACATTTCTCTATATAACCAGTAAAATTATCTTTGGTAGTTATAGTATACCACGGAATAACTAACCTGTCAAGTGTGTTTTGATGGTTATAGCATTTCACAATACAATAGTGAAGAGGAGGGAGGAGTCGTATGGAAGCAACACTGGTACCCATACCCGATTTTGACAGCATTCCCGGCAACTGGCTGTGCCTGGATTTTACGCATACATTGGAAAACCGCTTCAGCGCGCCAGGGGAGCGGCTGAACAGTTATGATGACCTCGTGGCCTGGGGCATCTTTTCCCATCTTTTGACTGAGGACGAAGCGCAGCGCCTACTTCAGAAGGCGAAGAGCAGGCCGGGAGAGGCAAGAGTAGCCTTTGTGCGCGCTGTCGATGTGCGTGAGGTGATCTATCGCCTCTTCTACGCCATCGCGGAAGGTGACGAGCCACACGAGCACGACCTGGCAGTCATGAATGCCGAACTTGCCGAAGCCATGTCGCACGCCAGCCTGGTGCGGAAAGATGATGGCTACACGTGGGACTGGTCGGCGAGCGAACCCAAACTGAATGTAGTACTCTGGCAGGTCGTGCGTTCGGCGGCGGATTTGCTGACCTCTGAGAAACTGCGCGATGTGCGCGCCTGCGCCGCCGACGATTGCCGCTGGCTCTTCCTGGATATCAGCAAGAACCACAGCCGCCGCTGGTGCGACATGCAAACCTGCGGCAACCAGGCCAAAGCGCGGAGGCACTACAGCCGCAAACGCGAAACAAAAGCGTAACAGCCAGGTTACGCACGTCTAACTGCGAGATCGAGCTTTCTATTGACACGCCGGTCTCGCAGTTTTTGCCAGATAGTGCGCAGCATCTTCGTTTCCTCGCCGCTTAATCCCAGACCTTCTCGTAAAAGCACGTGGTCGGTAATGTCGAGCGCGGCTAAGATATTGCCGTCTCTCAGCAGCGCATCCAACTGCTCCAGGTCGAGCGAATCCGCACCGATGAGGGGCAACGGTAATTTCTCTGCTTCGTTTGGCTCCAGTTCGAGCACTCCACCTCCATAACTTCGCCCCGTCACTTCTGCGAAAGCGAACGTCAGGGAGTTCAAAAAGGACGCCGCCACCGTCCGGGCAGGCACTCCATTACGCAGTCTTACCCTGTGAATGGTATCCGTGCAGGTAGCGGCAGCGCCATTCAAGATGATCTTAGGATAGTGGTGTATCTGGCGTAACATGAATGCCTGTGGAATCCAGGGAGACGGTACGATGTACCAGCGATTGCGGATTCTGCATTTGTAGCCTTTGTTCAGCCCTTTTTCTTCACCGGCGCTGACATACTCTTTCAGTTTCTCTGGCAAGCGGTAGAAAGGCTCATCGGGTGGATTTAGCAGAAAAGCGGGTGATTGTCTTTCTACATTGGTGAACCAGTCCGCCTCTGAGAAAAGCAGGCCGGGAAGATGCGCCGAGCGACCCACAATGCGCTGCGTAAATGGTTGCAGTTCAAGGCTACTCACCTGCTCCTGGTTCAAGACGAAGAATTCGTTCAGCCCCGTCACGATACCGACATCGACATCAATCACGTATCCAGATGTGGTAAGCCCGGGATGCGTTTTCAGGCGACGAAGCAGCTCAAGCTCCTCTTCATCAAGAAAATACATCGTCCACTTCTCAGTGGAGTGATCCATTTCTTTCAGTTTATCTTTGGCAAGAACGACATGTTCATACGCGAGCAGGTCATCAATGCCGTCAAGCTCGATCGTTCTGATACCCGTATGCTCGCTGCCATTCCTCTCTCCTAAGAGCAAAACAATTTCCTGCTGTATGCCATCGAAGACGAGCTTTTTGAAGGTAATAAGCGTGATATAGCTATAATGCTGGCTCAGGAAATAGCGCAGTTCAGCCGCGTAGTTCACCTGGAGGAGTTCAGCAGGAATGACCATTGCCATTCTACCGGACTTGCCGAGCAGGAGAGTAGAGGCAACGAGGAAGGGAACCCAGGAGTTAGTCAATCTATTGGGATGCAAACCGGCACGCTGCATCAGGTAAAATGCAATAGCGCGATGATTTTCCGGGAAGTGCTGATAGCGGATGAAGGGAGGATTACCAATGACCGCATCGAAGGTGCGCTCCTGTGCGAGACATTGCTGGCAATATGCGAAGAAATCACCCGTATTGATCTGCACTTGTTGTAAGCCATCTATTGCGAGTAAACGTTCAGTCGCTTTTTGCGCTTCAAGCGGATCGAACTCGATCCCCTGGAGAAGGTTATTGATAGATGATCCTGATGCGCCGCACTCCATCAATCTTTTAGCTGCGGCCTCAAGTATCATTCCATCTCCACAACTCGGCTCCAAAACACTGGTATCAAGCATTTGAATAGCCCAGTTTGCAAGAAAATCAGCGATAGGTTGAGGCGTATAATATCCTCCTCGCAGTTTCTGATATGTTGCTACTGGCTTCATAAAATAACTTCCTTCATGACCACCTGGTTCTCTCACATTGCTATCAATGCTGCCCTTACTAAATAAATCTTCCTGGGCTTTGCATTTGCGGAAAGCTGTGACCTCATCCTTTTGTATCTTACCATAGAAAGTGATCGTGGGTTAAATGTTCTAGTCCGTATGGGGAGGAAGTCCTTTATATCTGCTGACGTAGGCTGCTTCTACTTGCTCAGAAAATTTTTCTATACGCAGCGGAGATGAGCTTGCAGGAATGTCGGTGTCAATCGTGCCGCTGTCAGGACGCCATAAGACGAGTGAAATAGCCTCGGCCATGTACATTGCTCCATCCACGCTGCTTCTGCGCGCCAGCCGTTCGAGCGTTTCTATGGTGGCCTTCTGATGAGCGGCTGAAACACATGGCGCGGGGTAAATAACCATGAATGCGACGAGCGCGTGCGGAAATCGGCTATGAACGGTGGTCGCCTCGGTAGCCAGGTCATTAATCATGTTCTGCCAGTTTTTTCCAATGCTCTCTCTGTCATTCAGTGTTTTGCTATCAAAGGCGAAGCGCACGCCATCAGGCCGATAGCCAACGTCAAAATTCTGAGGTCGCACGCCCCCAATAACTCGAACCGGGCCCACCTCAACGCAATCAGCGATAGGAGGTGTCAACGAGTTCGCGTTAGGCGAGACAATAGGAAGGCCGCCAAGCATCGTTGCCAATGCCTGGCCGACGGCAGTATCAAATAATCTCCCCAATTCTCCTGAGGATTGTGGTGGAGTGCGGCTCAGCCGCTCACCATTGCTGAGCCAGGTAGCCCCGAAGCGGCTTAAATCCGCCTGGGTGATGTGTATCGATGGCATCCTTGCTAATGTTGCCATGAAAGGTATCCCCCTTTCCTTTACAGGATGTATATTTTCAGGACAGCGTCTCCGCCAGCTCCCGCAGGAACAGCTCGGCGTCAGTAATCAGCCCGGCGGCCTGGAAGCTGCCACGGTCGGCCAGCTTGGTGACGACGGAGGGGTTGATGTCTACGACGACGGTGCGCACGGCGGCGGGCAGCAGGTTTCCGGTGGCGATGGCGTGCAGCATAGAGGCCACGATGATGGCCATCTCGACGCCGGGCAGCGCCGCGCGCATCTGCCGCTGGGCCTCCTGCATGTCGTTGATGACGCCGGGCATCGGGCCGTCGTCGCGGATAGAACCGGCCAGCACCATCTTCACATTGTGTTTGATCGCTTCGTAGATGATGCCTTCGCGCAACAGCCCCGCCTCGATGGCCTTTTCCACGGAGCCGAGGGCGCGAATGGCGTTGATGGCGCGCAGGTGATTGCGATGACCTCCCTCGACCTGCTCGCTGCTGCGCAGATTGACGCCCAGCGAGGTGCCGAAGAGCGCCGATTCGATATCGTGCGTGATGATGGCGTTGCCGCCGAAGATGACCTGCACGTAGCCGCGCTGGATCAGCTCGGCGATGTAGCGGCCCGCGCCGGTATGGATGACCGCCGGACCAAGCACAAAGAGGATTTTGCCGCCGCGCGCTCGCGTCTCCCGCAGCTGGTGCGCGATTTCGTGGATCATCTGCACTTTGGCCTTTTCAGAGGAGATGTCGCTCTGCATGAAGGCGAACGTCTCGCGCTCCCTGGGGCGTTCGAAGGGCGTGACGCGGATGCCGTCGTAGCCAACCACCACTTCTTCGCCCTTAACGACATCGTGCATCGGCTTGCAGTAGGCGCGCTGCGCGTCGCGGTCGATCACCACGGCTACATCCATTTCGATGTGCTCCACGTCGATCCACTGACCGCCCAGGCGCACCTGCGTCGGCAGGTTGGTCGTCGAGTAGAATTTGGCGGGCAGCACGCCATCTTGCTCGACGCTGGCCGTCAGTACGTCGTTGCCGTGCAGCAGCACCGCGCCGATCTGCTGCACCTCGGAAAGGATCAGATCGAGCGTTTCCGCGTCGGGCGCTTCGACCTTCAGGCGCACATAGCTCGTCTCCGTCTTATGCTTGCCGACTCGCATCTCCTCCACGTTGAAATTCCCGCCGCGATCCATGATGATGTCCCAGGCGCGCGGC
Source organism: uncultured Chloroflexia bacterium (assembly GCA_963731975.1). Taxonomy (GTDB): domain Bacteria; phylum Chloroflexota; class Ktedonobacteria; order Ktedonobacterales; family Ktedonobacteraceae; genus CAVSXS01. The sequence continues at coordinate 27,189 of CAVSXS010000002.1, forward strand.
AGCGTCCACGAGTCGATAATGTGGCCTCTGAGTTCAATCACTTCGCTGAGCATAGATACTGTCTCCCCTATTTCTTTTTTCCCACCGGGCAGATCACCTTGAAGGTGCAGGCTTTACACTTGGCCGCCTTCTGGTTTGCCAACGGCGGCGGCTGCTGCTCGCTGCAATGCTGCATGGCCCCTAGCAGGCGAATGACCTTCCTGCGCAGCGCGGGCGTGTACTCGACGGTAAATTCGCAATCGGCGTAGCGCACGATACCATAGGTCGGCGCTCGCTCGAAATAATCTTCCAGGATCAGGCAATAGGCCGCGAGTTGCACGACGTGGTTGCTGAACGGCGCGCTCGCGTCATGCACGTTCAGCTTGAGTTCGACGGGCACGGGACGGCCATCCGGCAGGCGCACGACGTAGTCCGGCTTGCCGACCAGCGGGTGCGCCTGTGACGAAAGCGGCTCGCCCAGGCCATCGGCGTCCTCGTAGACCAGCTCGCCCTCCGGCAGTCCCAGGGCGCGGCGCTTCTCCCCGATCAACCGCGCGCGTTGCACCCTCCGCTCGTTGAGGAACAGCAATCCAAGCGCGACGGCAGCGAGCAGCAGTCCTAAGCCGATGGTGAGCAGTGTCGTGTTCAGCATAGACCCACACCCCTACCTTATCAGGAATGCCCCGGCGATGAGCAACACAGCCAGCACCGCCAGTACGACGATCAGTACCGCGAGCCGCCGCGCGGCCACCCCTTCTCGTCACAGCGCGCGCCTGTACTTCGGCCTCCTCAACCTCTTCGGCATGATCGCTGTGCTGCTCCCGGCCCTCCTCGAAGGCATCCTGGCGCAGCAGCAGCTGCTCGATCACCTCGTACTCAGGCAGCGCGACGGCCTGCGGCCCGTGCTCGTGTTCCAGTTCCACCAGCCGCGCGAACAGTTCTTCCGTGCCTGCCCGCGCCAGAGGCTCGAATTGCTCGTGCCACCACACCAGGGGGCAGTATTCGAACTCGGCCACCTCGCTGGCGGAAAAGAGGCGCTGTTTCGCCTGTGTCGTTTTTGTCGTCGGTTGCCTTGATTGCGATGAATGTTGCTGCATGTGATTAGCCCAGCGAAGCTGACTCCTGCACGCCTGCCAGTCCGAGCGTACTCGGCGATGCTCGACATGGCCTCGATCACGAAGGCGATATGCTCGTCAAGGTCTATGCCCAGTTCTTCAGCCCCCTTATAGAGGTCTTCGCGATGCACGCCAGCCGCGAAGCCTTTGGACTTCATCTTCTTGCGCACGGAGGACACTTCCAGCCCATGAATGCTTTTCGTGGGGCGCACCAGCGCGGTGGCCGTAATCATGCCCGTCACCTCGTCGCAGGCAAACAGCGCGTGTGACAGCAGGTTGTTGCGCGGGTGCGTGGCGACGTTCAGGTCGTTGTGCGCGAGAATGGCGTAAATAATGCGCTCGTCGTAGCCGCCGTCGCGCAACCACCCGGCCATCACCTGCGTATGCTCGTGCAGGTCGGGATATTCCTCGTAATCGGCGTCGTGCAGCAGGCCAGTCATCGCCCACAACTCCTCGTCCTCGCCATACTTGCGCGCGTAGAAGCGCATGGCGGCCTCCACCGCATACATATGTTTGCGCAGGTTTTCATTCTGTACGTGCGCCGTCATCAGCGCGTAGGCGTCGTCTCGATTTGGCATATTCTCCAGGTACTCCGCTTCCTAATATCTTCGAAAAGGGACGTTCTTCGTTGCTCGGAAGGTAGGTTAGAAAGTCTTCTGGCACGCCTGCCTTGCGCAAAAAGCTCTCGGGTATCTGGCCTGCCGAGCGGTAGAGCGTCGTGATGCTGACATGCGACTGCCGCTCATGTTTGAGGGTTTCCAGCCCCCTGACGGTACGCAAGTCAAGATCAGCAAAGTGTGTCCCCCCGACAATTGCATCGGTCATATCGGTCGCAGTGAGATAGGCTCCAGTGAGGTTGGCGCTGCTGAGGTTGGCTTCGTTGAGGTTGGCTCTGCCGAGGTGGGTGCTGCTGAGGTTGGCTCTGCCGAGGTAGGCGCTACTCAGGTTGGCTCTGATGAGGTCGGCGCTGCTGAGGTTGGCTTCGCCGAGGTAGGCGCTGCTGAGGTCGGCGAAGCTAAGGAAGGCGCTGCTAAGGTCGGCTCTGCTGAGGTCAGCTCTGCTGAGGTCAGCTCTGCTGAGGTCGGGTCGTGTTAGTGGATGTGCCATTTTCCATGCATTCCAAGCCTCGACGCCTTGGCGCAGGATGGTAAGCTGTTCTGGGTCTGCCATGGCTCATCTCTCCTCTCTACTGTCCACATTATAAAGCAGAGGTATGACCTGCACAAGCAAATGGAAATTGGAAAAGCATCGGCAGTATCAAGAAAAAGCACGTGCTAAGGATGGTGTAAAGTGGCAAGAACAGGGGATAGTATTTTGCAGTATCTATGGTGGCTTTTTTAATCCGAATACATGATTTATCCATTTTGCTTTACAAGTTCCAGGAATTCTTGCACTACTTTCTCAGGTTCCTTAATGCATCTTGAGGCTTCATATGGCTCAAATACCTTTATACCATGTAGTTTGAATAAACGTCCTCTATCATGATCTTTTGCTGAGTTGTGATGGTAGGCGTCTCCATTTATTTCGAGAATTCCCCACTTTCCGTTGGAACAAACTAAGAAGTCAGCCTCTCTATTCTCTCTACTACCTGGAAGGCCTAACCTTGCCATACAGTTAGGTAGAAAAAGGACTTTGTATTTATCAAGAGCCTTTGCGATACTAATCTCTACTGGAGATCGAAAGAATAAGTATTCCCATGTATATCGAGGCTTATCTTGTATGGGCACGCCTTGATTAAGCGGGATTTTTCCCTCTATAACACCAAGTAGCTTTGAACGCCAATCAGTATTGTATTCGTCAATGAATGCACGACAACTAATCAAAGTGAGATTGTAGCTTGGGCCTAATGTAGCCACTAATGCACGTTTTATCGCTATTGTCGCATGATGTTCTACATTATTAATAATATCATATATAGTGCGGTTTCCAGATAACTCAATACTCGCATTAGTTATCCCAGCAATTCCAGCGTAATAAGTACTGCCTCTGGTTAAGCTCAAATTAGTGCAAAGAAGTAAAACGCTTGCTTCGTACAGTTCTTGGCCTTCGACCAAATAAGTAGCTGCACTCGCCAATAGACATTCTTCAAACTCTTCCATAACCGTGTATACCTCCTATTTTGCCAGAATTATACTCTTTCTTTCTCTGAAGTCAACAATACTACTCAAAGCGAGTATAAGTGCCGTTATACCTATACTCCCTTTGAGGAAGCTCCGTTATTGCTGTCTGCTTTGCTGTAATTGGCGGAAATTCTCTTGAATGAGGGAGTTGACATTAGGTGTGGAGCTGTTTGAGAGAGGTAGTTGTGGGTTTGAGGCTATGACGCTTATTATAGCATAGGTAGTCAGCAGTTCATCAGGCATGACGCTTTGGGAAATTTGTCCCATCAAGTAGTGCATTTTCTGCGCAGGTGTGATATACTCGGTGGCGTTGTATCTGGACCTTTATCATTGCACTTGCAGCGATTTTCATAATCCCTCCAGTTCAAGAGGTCTGGCCAAGTATCCAAGTAGTAACCAGGTTGGTGATGATTAATGAGTGAAGTAAAAGTCAATCCTGGCGATTCCTTTGAGCAGGCGCTCAAACGCTTTAATCGCAAAGTTCAGCAGGACGGCGTGCTGTCCGAGGCGCGTCGTCGCACGCATTACGAGAGCCCCCAGGCTCGCCGCAAGCGCAAGGCTGCCGCGCAGCGCCGCAAACAGCGCCGCTCCCGCCAGCCCAGCTAATAAGGCTCCCGGCGAACTATCGCACAGATAGCAGGCACCATAACCCAGCAGGGCCATTGCGGTCAGTCTGGGTTATTTGTCTATGCTCATTTTGTAAGACTATTCCTATGGGGCGTTCTGGAGAATGGTATTCCAGGTCAGCGGAGTCTGTGGACTGACTTCATAGCTTGTCTGAGCAATCTCAGGTCCTAAGTTCCAGAAGACCATCGAGGTGACGTGATATTGTCTCGCCAGGTTATACATATTCTGATAGGCAGAAGCACGCGCTGCATCGCTGCTGCCCTGGAGAAAGCCGAACTCTTCGATGGTAAAGGGCTTACTATTGCTCGCTGCCCACTGAGACACCATCGGCATCGTAATATTTCGATCGTTGTCAGAGTACACATGAATAGCGGCCATACTGATATGAGGCAGCGAGAAGATACCCTGCCAATCAATGCCACAATGTGTCTCATTAATATATGAAAGCCCGCCCGACGAAATGAGATGATGGGGATCAGCCGCGTAAAGCGTATCGGAGAGTATCTGGTAATAATTAGTCAACGCCTGCGCGCTGACAGGCCGTAGAGGATCGCTGCTCGTTGGGCATTTGACCTCGCCGGCGATGGCATAGTCTAACAGAGCCGTTTCGTTGGAGTAGCGCGTAGCTACCCAGGTAAACGCGGCAGTGTACATGGAAGGATCGTAGGGATAGATGCCCTGTTTGAGCGTTTTGTCGCGGAAGGATGACAGGTCTAAGATAACATACATATGATGGCTTGCCGCCTGCTGGAACAGGTAGTCCATATTTGACCAGACCGTCGCGTTATACCAATCGCCATAAGCGACGCCATCGAAAAAGTTGGTAGTACGAAGAGTATTCAAATGCGCCTGCTGCGCCATATTGATGATGAAATCTATATATTGTCTGAACGCTGGAATAGCCCATCCACCTCCTCTATGCAAAGCTCCCTGATACGTCCAATGCGGGTACATCGTCGAGCCATACGGGTGAATAACCGCATTGTTCTGCATGAAATTCTGTCCTGACAGGGAGACATACGCGGTTGGCGATGAAGGGGGAGATGAAATTGGAGATGGGAGTGGGGGCGGAGAAGCTGATACAGACGGAATGAAGCCGTCGAGGGCGGGGTCTGCTGATGCGGCGAAACAGAAACAGGTGAAGACGAACCTGGCACGGCTGTCCCCCGCGGTGATGCCGAAGGGCCACAGCTCGCCAGCGCGCCCAGCACGACTACGCCGATAAAAAATGCGATGATCGCACCCCTGCCCACCCCTACCTGCTTTATATTGATCTTACTACTCTTGCTTTGCGACTTCTGGTTATGCATAAACAACCTTTTGACAAGTGCAGAGACGCGATGAACGGCGTCCCTGCACTTGTCGAATGCTACGGTATTGTTGTGCCGATGTTCACCGTATCAAAGCTCACTGCACCCAGGGCATTGGCGTTGTGTGACGTGAACGCCATACCCGCTATGACCGGGCCGCTCAAACCGGTAATCGTCACGCTCGATTTAGATACAGCCGTCCAGGACACGCCGTTGCTGGACGTGTACGCGGTATACACGTTGCCCTGACGAGCCACCGCGATGTAGGTCGGCGCTTTGCCGGTTATACCACCGATTTGCATCGTTGTGACGCCTTTAGCCGTCCTGTACTGAATCACGATACCATTGCCTTTCGTCACCAATAGAGCATAGTATGCTGAACCGGGGTCGGTGGTTTGCCGCAGCATCACGCCCGCTTTGGCCCAGGCGCTGGTACTCGCCAGCGAGGTGATGTGCGCGGTAATACTGCCATCCCCTGGAAGCGATTGCCAGACGTAACGAAACTGGTCCGAGGTACCCCAGATGTCTGTTCCTGCCGCTGAAATCGTCCACGTTCCACTATTCAAGCTCTGGCTACCTGACAGGGCAGGAACGCCGATATCCATACAACTCCAACCACTCGCACAGTTCGGTGATGTTGGCGATGGGGATGGAGGATGGTGTTGGGGATGGTGTTGGCACTAGTGTCGGTGTTGGGGAAGGCGTTGGCACGATAGCGCCACTGATGCTTACAGTATCGAATGTAGCCGTACCCAGCGCGTTTGCATTATGAGACGTGAAGGCCAGACCTGCTAGCGCCGGGCCGCTCAGATTCAGCGTCAGGCTCGATTTTGGCACAAGTGTCCAGTTCACACCATCACTTGATGTATAGGCGGAATAGACGCTGCCAGAGCGACTTACTTTCAGATAGGTCGGAGCCTTCGCGGTTATACCCCCGATCTGATTCGTCGTGAGGCCCTGTGTAGTCCGGTACTGCACCACGACGCCATTACCCGTTGTTGCCAGGATTGCATAATAGGGTGAGCCGGTGTTCGTGTTCTGCCGCAGCATCACGCCCGCTTTGGCCCAGGCGCTGGCACTCGTCAAGGCGGTAATGTGCGCGCTTACATTGCCATCTGCCGGAAGTTGCTGCCACACATAGTGGAACTGGTCGGCAGTACCCCAGATATCATTACCGCCGGCCTGCATCGTCCATGTATTCCCGTTGAGCGATTGGTTGCCCGCGAGTGTGGGGGTTCCTATGTCCGCGCAAGCCCAACCACCAGGGCAGCCAGGAGTCGGGGATGGCGAAGGAGTTATTACCGTCGGCGATGGAGATGGTGAAGCGACAACAGTCGGTGATCCACTGGCTGTTGGTGATGGCGGCACAGTCAGGGTTTGGTATACCACCGCCAGCTTATTCTTGAATTCTTCGTCAAACCAGATACGGTTCTGACGGTCGACATGCAAGCCGTCATGAGGCTGGCTACTTGCAGTAGGGGTGGGATAAAGCGTAAATGTGCCATTGCCCGAAATCAGGGAACGTGCCGTAGATGCTTTGTAGAGAGTCATCAAACCAGACTTGCCCGTAGGCATCTACACTGATGCCTGAAGTATGAGAACTGCAACTACTACACGGCGGATTATATTTATATTCTGTGACACCACTATTTGTGCCGGGAACAGCCTGGGAAATGCGTAATTCTCCGATACTGGTTGCCCACCCTTCCGACCACCAGACATTCCCATTGGAATCGATCGTAATCTGATGAGGAGTGAGACCATTCGTTGAGCCATTGCGAATTTTATATTCCAGCAAATTCCCTTGTGCTGTCACCTCACCAATCAAAGCTACTGCAGAATTGTTCTCCGTAAACCAGACATTATCTAAAGCGTCAATAGCGATACCGTAGGGATTACTGTTCGCGGCTGGGGTTGCAAACTCCTTAAAGGTAGCAGTACCAGGATCGAAGTACCCAACCTGATTCGTATAATGTTCGGTAAACCAGACCTTTCCCTGAGAATCGATAGCGATTCCCCAGGGGCCAGAGTTGGCGGTGGGTACGCTCCACTGCTGGAACTGCTGCGTACTGGGATCGAGCATTCCAATGGAATTCGTCATTGGCATAGCAAACCAGACTCTTCCTTGCCCATCAAAGGCAAGGAAGAGAGGTTGACCATAGCCTGATGGCAGCGAATAGGTATTCACCCAACTGGTAGTATTCGGATCGTAGACCTCTATTTTCCCCGGCGGTGTTCCTTGCCCACAAGTGGGTGAAGGGTCACAGCCCGGCACAGCTAACCAGACCCTACCACTGCTATCGAAAGCCGTCCCCCAGGGATCGGACCCACTAGAAATATAAAAATCACTGGCAGTAACGCTGGAAGGACTCTGCGCAAACCCTCGTTGCAAGTTATGAAAAAGTCCAGAACTCAGAACTACACTGCCGAAAAGTATCGTCAGTGCAATCAAACTCGCAAGGATTTTCGCCCGCTCCACTCTCATCTCGCATCCAACTTCCTATTCGGTATTATGGTATCGTCGTGCCGATGTTCACCGTATCAAAGGTAACTGTACCCAGGGCATTCGCGTTGTGTGATGTAAACGCCATACCTGCCATGACCGGGCCGCTCAAACCGGTGAGCGTCACGCTCGATTTAGGTACCAGTGTCCAGGTCACGCCGTCACTGGAGGTGTACGCGGTATAGACATTACCTTGACGAGCAACTGCGATGTAGGTCGGAGCCGCCCCGGCGATGCCGCTGACTTGCTGCGTCGTAGCGCCTTGAGCCGTCCTCCATTGGACGACGATGCCGTTGCTGCGCGACACCAGGATGGCATAGTAAGGCGAGCCGGAATCGGTAGTCTGCCGCAGCATGACCCCCGCTTTAGCCCACGAACTTGTGCTTGTCAGCGAAGTGATATGCGCGGTGATGCTGCCATCCGCCGCCAGCGACTGCCACACATAATGGAACTGGTCAGACGTGCCATAGATGTCGCTGCCTGCCGCCGTGATATTCCAGGTGCCACCGCTCAAGCTCTGGCTGCCCGCCAGGGTTGGCGCGCCGATATCAGCACAGCTCCAGCCATTCGAACAGGCGGGCGCTGTAGAGCCACTGACGCTGACCGTGTCGAGGGTGGAAGTAGCGATGAGCGTACTATTGTGAGATGTGGAAGCCACACCTGCCAGCATAGAACCACTCATACTGCTGATCGTCATACTCGAACCGGGCACCAGCGTCCAGGTGTTGCCGTCACTGGAGGTATACGCGCTGAAAGTGCCGTTTGAGCGCGCCACCATCAGGTAGGTTGGTACCGCCCCGGTAATGACGATATTCAGCGTACTCCCACCCTGCGTCGTCCTGTACTCCACTGCAATGCCGTTGCCCGGCGTCACGAGAAGAGAATATTCGGGCGAGCCAGGATCGGTGGTCAGCCGCAGCATCACGCCTGTCTTGGTCCAGGGATCGGTATTCGTCTGCGTCGTCACATGCGCGCTTACACTGCCATCGGTCGCCAGTGTCTGCCAGATGTAGTGGTACTGATCGGCGGTGCCCCAGATATCGTTACCAGAGGCATTGACCGTCCAGGTTCCACCATTGACATATTGATTGCCCGTGAGAGCAGGAGCGCCGATGTCCGCGCAGCTCCAGCCGGTGGGGCAGCTCGGCGGCAGAGCCGTCGTACTGACGTTAACTGTATTAAAGGTGGCTGTACCAAGAACCTTCGCATTGTGAGACGTGAACGCCAGGCCAGCCTGAACCGAGCCGCTCATACTCAGCGTCATAGTCGATTTTGGCACAAGCGTCCAGTTCAGCCCATCGCTGGAGGTATACGCGCTGTAGGTGCTGCCAACTCGATCCACCCACAGGTAGTTCGGCACAGTTCCCGCCATGCCCGTGAGCTGTGCAGTACCACCGCCCTGTGTCTTGCGGTACTGTATTGTGATCCCATTACCCGGTGTTATGAGCAGAGCATAATACGGCGAGCCGGAATCGGTGGTCTGCCGCAGCATCACGCCTGCCTTAGCCCAGGAACTGGGACTCGTCAGAGCGGTGATGTGCGCGCTTATGCTGCCATCCGCCGCCAGCGTCTGGCTTTCGAATTGGAACTGGTCTGCGATTCCCCATATGTCGGCTCCCGCCGCGGAAATGTTCCAGGTTCCATTGTTCACAGTCTGATTGCCGGTCAAGGTAGGAGCGCCGATGCTCACGCAAGTCCAGCCGCTCGCGCAACTGGGGGGCGCTATCGAGGGACCGATATTCACCGTGTCGAAGGTGGCCTGACCTATCACCGAGCCATTGTGAGACGTGACCGCCAGACCTGCCATGATTGAGCCGCTCATAGCAGTGATCGTCACGCTTGAGCCGACCACCCACGACCAGTTCACCCCATCGCTGGAGGTATACGCGCTGAACGTAGTTCCTGAACGATCTACCCACAGGTAGTTCGGAACCGTCCCGGTGATACCGACTGCCTGCTGAGCGTTACCGCCCTGCGTCGTCCTGTACTGAACGACAACGCCGTTGCCTGGCGTCACCTCGATGGCATAGAAGGGCGAGGCGGGATCGGTGGTCAGACGCATCATCACGCCTGCTTTGGCCCACAGGTCGGTACTCACCTGCGTAGTGATATGCGCGCTTACGCTGCCGTCGGTCGTCAGCGTTTGCCAGGCATAGCGGAACTGGTCGTAAGTGCCATAGATGTCACTCCCGGAACCCTGTACCGTCCATGTCCCATTCACCAGGTACTGGCTCCCAGGCAGAGAGGGATAGCCGATATCGGCGCATGTCCAGGCACCTGTGCAGATGTTGGGCGGAGTTGGAGGAGTTGTGCCGACGTTGATCGTATCAAAGGTCACAACGCTTAAAGCGGCAGCATTGTCAGACGAAACCGCCAACCCCGCCAGTACTGAACCGCTAATAGTGACGGTCGCACACGAGCTAATGATGATCGACCAGTTTACGCCGTCGCTGGACGTATAGGTGCAGTAGTTGGTGCCTGAGCGCGCTACCATCAGATAGGTTGGCACAGTTCCGGCAGTTCCGGTAAAGAGGTTGGTTTTCAGCCCCTGGATCATGCGATACTGTACTACTAAGCCGTTGGTCGGTGTGACGAACGCTGCGTAGTATGGTGATGCGGGGTCAGTACTTTGCCGCAGCATCACGCCTGCTTGCGCCGCGGCATTTGTATTGGTCTGAGATGTGATATGCGCGCTGACCGTGCCATCGCCGGCAAGCGTTTGCCACACGAAGTGGAACTGGTCTCCATAGGTATTGATCGATTGCCCCGCGCCCTTCAGCGTCCAGGTCATGCCGCTTACAGACTGGTCTCCCACGATACCCGGGTTGCCGATGTCCTGGCAGCTCCAGCCGCTCATGCAGGGAGACGGAGATGCCGGGGGATTGGGAGGCGTCGTCGGCAAGCCAAGAGTGACTGCGTTGTAGGACACGGTGTTTGAGGTTCCCTGCACGCCAGAAGCGACCGCGGTCCCCTCTAAGACAGATGCGGGCATCGGCAGCGTTGCGGTACCACCCGGCACGAGCGTATACGTCGTGCCGTTGCTTGAGGTCGCTGCCTGGAATTGATCGCCAACGCGCTGGATCTCCAGGTAGAGCGGTGGCGCTATCCCCGTTTGCGTTACCGTGGTGGTTGCGCCACCGAAAGCCGAGCGATACTGCACGAGCAGCTTGTTATTCGGTTCCAGGAACACCGCGTAATAAGGGGATGTCGGATCGTTCGTCTGGCGCACCATCAGCCCCGCCTGGGCCGAGCCGGTCGTCAACTGCTGCGAGACGACCTGCGCGCTGACCTGGCTATTGCCGCTGACAGCCTGCGAGATCAGGCGGAACTGGTCGCTCGCCCCCGCGACACCCGCGCCACCGGCCTGCACGCTCCAGCTTGCACCTGTTGCCGTCTCCGTGCCTGCCGGGGTAGGACTGCCGATATCCTGGCAGGTCCACCCGCTGGGGCAGTTCGGGTCGGCGGGTGGGGTGGTCGGCGTGCCAAGCCCGAAGGCATAGATGTTATCGTCGGTACCACCCGTGTAAATCTGGCCGTAGGCTACGCTCGGCGCGGCGTAGAGATACCCACCCGTCGTATAGCTGTAAAGGCGCGTACCCGTAGAAGCGTCGAGTACTTCCAGCGTGGCACCGGCTCCATCCACGATCAATCCATTTGAGTAGGCCAGCCCTGGAATGACCGGGCTGGTTTCCGGGTGCTGCCACAGGAAATTGCCGTTGTCGGGGTTGAGCGCGTTGACCGATCCCCTGTATCCCACGCCGTTGATGACCACGCTCCCCCCGGCCTGAAACAGCGTGCCGTTGGCAAATGCTGCCGACGAGGCGCTGCCATCGCCGCATTGCGGGCAGGAGCCTGGAAGCGTGACCGCCTGCGACCACACCGGCCCGGCGGACAGGTTGTTACGATTCCAGGCATAGAGGAAACTGTTCTTGTTGACGGCTGCTACCAGCGGATTCCCATGAGAATCGTTGAAGAGGATCGGCGTACTCCCGAAGTCGGAATCGACGGTTTGTTGTGAGTTCGGAATCGCCCACGAAGATTTTACGGCAAGCGTGTTGGCGTCCAGGGCGATGATGGCCTCGGCCAGCATTTGCGAGCTCTGGTTGCGCGTACCCGTCGTGACGAAGATCGTATTGGTAGTTGTATCGACGCTCGGAGTTGTCCAGATACCCGCGCCGACCTGCCCTTGTGGGACGCCATTGAAGGTATTCACGATCTGATGCGTGCTCAGGCTGATTTGCAGCAGTTGGCCCGGAATCAAGGGGCAATCGCCCACGCTCGCTGTGCCAACGTAGGCATAGCCATTGTAGATCAACGGGCTGGCCCAGTTGTACCATCCTTTTGTGTTATCGCCGACAAACACTTTCCAGAGTACATTGCCAGTTGCGGGGTCGAGTGCATACCAATTGGAATCGCCGCCCCCAACGTAGAGCACGCCACCTTCTACGTCCGCCTCCGAGGAGACGCCGGCCAACTGCGGATAGCAAGGTGCGGTAGTCTGCCCCAGGAAGGTCTTCCATATTAACGCACCCGTCGTGGCATTCAGGGCATACTCGTAACCGTCCCAGGAGCCGGCATACACCGTGTTACCTACTACAGTGGGGGTCGCTGCAATTGGGCCGCCAGTCTTGTAGGCCCATTTCAACGCCAGTTGCGACGCATTCGATGTCGAAATAGTCGTATCGCTGCCAGCAGCGGTACGCTGGGGATCATGTAAAAAAGTATACCAGTCGCCAGATGCAGCCCTGGCCGGTGTGAGTTGATGAATGACCCCTACCGCTGCTCCAAACAGCGATGCAATCACGAGCAGCACGATCAGTAGTCTGGTCCAGCGTGATTTCAATCGGAGCGTTTTAGCATGTTTCTGCTGTAGTGTAGGTAGCATTAAAGCGCCTCCAGAAAATATGTCAGATTCATGAGTGAGGAATAGATATATCCACTTCATCACATGCACAAACGGCATAGAAAGTTACCTGGTAGTGCTCTCCCAAATGTTATGGATACCAAAGATAGTGCGATAACGCCTCCTCTCTCCCTCAAAAGAAAAGGCGCTCAAGGGTAATATATCGAGTACATTATAGTATATAAATCTTCTCCCGTATACCACCCATGCTCACGCGTGTGCCCTGCCACGAGCGTAGCTCGCCTGGCCATATTGGGATTGTTGTTCTTCCTTACGCCACTTTTCGGCGTAGATAAACATTTCACCTAAGGCTCGCAGGATGACTTTCAACTTGGCGCCAGTCGCCTTTCCCGCGAGCCTGGGCAGGTGTTGCACGCCGACCTCGGTGTAGGTATAGCCTGCGCGAGCAAGTTTGTACAAGATCTCCGCGTTAATCATAGCACCGCGTGTTTCAAGGCGGTTTGCGCGAAAGAACTCCGCGCGGAAAAGCTTAAATGCGCAATCGATATCGCGCGCGTGTACATGAAAGATGAAGCCCACCAGTTGCTTCCAGCTCCAGGCGTTGAGTTTCCGCATCCATGTATCCTGGCGGTGGATGCGATAGCCGATCACCGCGCCATACTCCTCGATCAAGGGGAAAAAGCGGGCAAGATCATGAATATCAAACTGGCCGTCCGAATCCATGAAGAAAGCCATGTCTTTTGTCACAGATTCGAAGCCCGTTACCAGCGCCGCGCCATAGCCCTGATTGACCGGGTGATTGATAAGGCGAATGCGCCGATCATAGGCTTCCAGCCGGGCGACTATCTCTCCGGTGCGGTCTTTGCTCCCATCATTGACCACGATTACTTCAAAATCTTGCATCCAGGTCGTCAGCACCGACATGATATTTGTGACGGTGTTTGCAATCAGTTCTTCCTCGTTATAGGCCGGTAGGATCACCGACAAGCTGCGTACCGGGTGCAGCACCTGCGGATTTGAAGGCGGCAGATTCAAGTCGGGCAGCTCTTTTTTCGTAAACACGCTGAAGCGCATCCCAACATAGGAGACGGCTACCGAGCCGGCGATAGCGCTGATCTTGGCGACATTGATCCAGAGAAAGCTGCTGAGCGAAAGTGAATTCAAAATGGTCGTCGCCAGCCATAGAAAAACGTCGTTGCAGATGATCCCCAGGCTGGTGACAACGGCGAAGCGGGCCACCTGGTCGTTGGTGGCGCTCGAACGCTGCCTGAACGTCCACAGCTTGTTCCATAAAAAGCTGTTCACCGCGCCAATCAGGTAGGCAAACGAATTATAGACAATAAGCAGTCCGTTGTCCTGTGTCGGCAAGCCCCACACAAGCAGGTTGAACACCAGCAAGTCCACAAAGGTATTTAGTCCGCCGACCACAAAAAAACGCATGATTTGGAAAACCACGCTGCTCAACTGGCGTTTCGTCGAAGCAATTGATATATCGACACTTGATGATATTGACATATTTTTTTCCCCCAGTTTTAGAACTCCCTGGCGATAGCGGCGAGACCTCGCCGCTATCGCCAGGATTTTATGTTTAAGACACTAGCATGGATGATGCTGGCCGCTCCAGATAGGCGGAGCCGGGCGCGTTGGCAGCGGCGGCCTATCGATATGGTGATAGAGCAAGATGCCATTGGCCTGCCCCATAACAAGCGTAAATTGGTTCAAGAAGTTCGAATTTGCATTTACCGCTTTTGTAACAAGGTCGGTCGGGTTATTTGACTTGAAGATAATCCAGTCAACCGAGCTGGCCGGGTCCTGCAGGGCCTGCGTCCAGTAGTTGCTCGAGCCTTCATAGACGACATTTTTGAACTCGATTCCGGCATCGGACGCATCGAACTGCGAAGTGTAGACATCCTGGAGAATTCTCCCGCCGTTGTAGTGCTCAGCAAGATACGTGATGATCGTTCTCTGAGGGGCGCAAGCATAGTCGTACTGGCCTTCTTGCAGGGTAATAATGCCCTGGGAAGTAATCAACAGGCTATTGGCAAGAATCGCCCCGATAAAAACAACCTTCAATATAGGGTAGAAGCGACGGAGAGGAATCAACTTGATACGTTCTACCAGGATGGCGAGAAAGAGCGCCGCCGGTAGCACCATTTGCGCCCCATAGCGCACGTTGTACAGGTAGACACCAGCATTCACCGGGTTGGCTCCTGGCACCCAGATGATGGCCTGTCCGCTATACAACGCCGCGATATAGAAGGGGAAAGGTATGGCAAAAAGCAGGCCAGCAATCGTCGTGGGAGTCAGTTTGTGACTCAGCGCGAACCAGACGATGCCCATCAAGGCCAGCACTAAGAGTGCGGCGCCGATCGTCTCGGCTGAGTCAATCGTATAGAAGCGAATGGCCTGCCAGATGTTATGGTAGCTGAACAACTTACCTGCCGACAGTTCTAACGACTGCTGAGCCTGAGACGAATAGACGCCTTTTTGGAAGTAGAGTGGGTCTCCGAAGATTAGCTTGTTCCAGAGGAACCAGAGTCCGATTCCTAATCCGCCAAGAACGCTGAACACCACCAGGTTCGCTTCAATTTGCAACATCCTCTGGTGCTTCATCCAGCCAATGATGGGGATGCAGCAAAACATGCCTACAAACAGCGCCCAGCCGTCGTACCTGGCCAGCGTTGCCAGGAAAACACAGGCCGCCGCAGCGATGAGCTGCTTGAGCTGCCCATCCTTCGCCCAGCAGAGGTAGTAGTAGCAGGCCATAGAGAAGGTCGCCATCAGCACCGTCTCGCTGAGAGGGGTAGATTGCAGGTAGAGCACATTCGGGTTGAAGATGAAAAGCAGGGTGCCGATAAAACTGGCGGTACTGCTCTGCGTCAAGCGGCGCGCCGATAAGAAGAGAAACGCTGCGGCTGTGACGTAACAGATCATCGAGACGAGGCTGCCTGCCAGTCCACTATGCCACAACGAGTCGATCCAGATGAACGGCCACATCAGAATATGCGGCAGAGGCAGCCACACCGAACCTAACTGCGCCAACCCCGGCGTAAGGCTGTCAAAGACGCCCCGGGAGATACGCATATGCGACAGGGCATCCTGGTACAGCAATATCTCATGTTGCTGAAAGTAGAACGCACAGGCGGCAATACTGGTGATACAAGCAGTTATCAGTATGGCGACGAACCAGAGGTCGCGTACTTTGGACTTATTTGCCATCTGTAGCGCCTGCTTTTGTTCGGGCGAAATGGCCGGTGTCAGAACAGTTTGCATGGCTTTAAGTGACATGGTAACTGAAGGAATGGTGCCAAGGGCACTGAGCTTTCCGCGCATCACCTGCACCTTCATAGTCGGCTCTTCTCGTATCGAGCTGGGTGCTGGCTTGACGGGTGCCACCGCCGATCCGTTTTTTCCTTTCAGGTGCAAACCGTGGTTCGTTTTTTGCCAGTAATGCGGCTTGATCAGCAATTCGATGAGCGCGTACATAGCGGCAACACTCATGAGCAGCCAGTAGATCGGGATGAGCAGCGCCCAGGGCAAGAGATAGTACTGCTTGCGTTTCGCACAGGCCAGCAGGTAGACATAGATGTAAAAGAAGTTGCCGAAGATGAGACAGAACGCGCCCAGGTAGAGAATCGGCCCTGGGAACAGGATGTGATAGATGCTGAGCACTGCCGGGCCGAATATTATATAGAGGCCCAGTAATATCCACATCAAGGGATTGATGAACATGACGCCCATGCCGCTGCCGATCACGATCTGGAAAGTGAGCAGGTCGTACAAGCGTCCTTTGCGCAGGTCTTCGATGGGGTGCCGCATATGCACGAGATACGTCTGCATATACCCCTTGATCCACCGCGAACGCTGGCGCAGCCAGTTCTTCAGTTGTGGATTGGCCTCTTCGAGCGTAGTCGAGTCGAGTATAACGGTGTTCATGCGATAGCGTTTAAGACGCAGGCCCAGGTCGCAGTCCTCCGTCACATTGTAGGCATCCCAGCCGCCAAGCGCGCGGAGCGACGACGTACGAAAGTGATTGGACGTGCCGCCCAGAGGTAGCGAGAACCCGGCTAACTGTAGCCCTGGCAAGATCATGTCGAACCAGGTTGAATATTCGGCGGTAAACCAGCGCGTCAGGACATTCTGCCGAATATTGTAGAAATTGAGCTTGGCCTGTACGCACACCACGTCAGTTCCGTGATTGGCGAAGGTCAGCACCGCTTTTTTTAGTTGCAGGGGATCAGGGATATCTTCCGCGTCGAAGATGACGACGTAGGGTCCCTTTGCCATCATCAACCCATAGTTACAGGCACGCGGTTTGGTGCGTGGCTTGCCGTCTGGTACCACGACGATCTCGAAGTGCTCTGGAAGAGATAGAGCGCGAATGGCATTGCGTGTATCCGAATCGTCCGCCTCGGTGAGAAACAGGATTTGCAAACGATCAGGCGGGTAGTCGAGCGACCGCATGGCATTGACAAACTGCGGGACAACCTGCGCTTCTTTGTAAAGCGGGCAGAGAATGGTATAAACGGGCCATTCGGCATCACGCAACGCATGGACGATATCGTCACTGACGTGTTCTTCCGGGGCATTACGAAACGCGCGTAGCGCGATACTGACGTCGATGATGAGGTTGAAAAAGTATACTGCCGTGACTGCTGCAATCACTCCGGTCAGCAACTCCAACCGGAATACCAGCAGCCCGGCGACCCACAACAACGCTATAATACAGATTGCAACGACTTGCCTGGTGGTGAAGGTTTGCAACGCGGAAAGCTTCGGTCGAAAAGGAGCGAAAATTGCTACCTCCTGTTGGCCGACCTTGACGATCTTTGTCGCCTCCTCAATATAGCTGTTGATCTCTTTTGAAGTATCATTCTCCGCTTCGTAACTGGCCTGTTTCGCAAGCCAGTTATGATAAAACTTTACACGCTCCCGGATATGCGGGTCGGTAATTGCTGTTTGTGTGTAGGGCGAAGGTCCAGCGGGCATAACCGGGCGCGCCGGAGCAGGAGCCAGCACCCTGGGAATAGGAGTTACCGGCACATAGGGTATGGGCGTTCCTGGCAGAGCTGGATGCGCAGGCGCGCCCTTCACCCTGAGGGTTGGCATGGTCGGCAAGTCTGGACGCACCTGAGATGGTTTAAGCTGCACTGGAGTAAGGGGAGACTCAGGCCTGGGTGTTTCCGGCATATCTGGATGCGCTAACGTCGATTTATGCAGCGTTGGCGCGCCCGCCATCCTGGATGTGGGCATTTCCGGCATACCTGATTGCACCGGCGTTGGCCGGTGATTCACAAGCGCCCCCGACACATGCGGCGCAGTTGCCGGCCTATGTGGTATCGATGTCCCCGTCACGCGCGGCGCAGTCGTCGGCCTGCGTGGTACTGACGCCCCCGGTGCCCTGGGTGCAGTCGTCGGCCTGACAGGCATAGATGCCTCCGGCGCGGTCGTTGGTCTAGCCGGTATAGATGCCCTCGGCGTTCGCGGCGCGGTCGTTGGCCTGGCCGGTACCGGCATTCCCTCTACTCGCGGCGCGGTCGTGGGCCTGCGTGGAACGGATGCCCCCGGCGCTCGCGGCGCAGTCGTCGGCCTGGGCGGTACCGGCGCTCCCGGCGTTCTGGATGAAGGCGTTGATTGCACGCTGCGATACGAGGCTGTCGGTCTGCGCGGTACCATCGTATCATGTGCATGGTGTACGGGATGTACGGGGTGTACGGGCGTTTCCGGCGCGCCAGTTTTTGGCCTTCCATTTCCATTGGTTGCGTTTGTATGTGAAACCTGAGCTGAGCCATTCTGATGCTTGACCTGTTCCTCAGGTTGCGAATCCTGTTCGGGTGGTAATTGTGCCTCGAAGTCTTTTAGCATGAACTCTCTTTCCATCATTATGCCTGTAAGGATTTATAATGTGAATGAATGACCGAAGCGGCTGGCACATCATAGAGATTAAAATCTCCCGTGTTATCCCAACCCCAGAAGAAAGTACCGAGAATGCGCTGGTCGGGAATGACGTTTGTCAGAGCAGCATCGGACGCGGCAGCCTGTTCCTGTGGGTCTGCCGGCGCGTTGATTGATGAGTTCCAGGGTTGATACAGGGCATATTCGCTGTCAGGGTAGCCGATTTCTGAGAGGAAAACAGGTTCTCCCAACTCTATTGAAAAGTTGTCTAGCTGTAGTTTCACCGTTTGCTGCCACAGTGCAGCAATTTTGTTCGGGTCTACTCGCTCAGGAGTGTTGACCAGGGGCGAATAAGCCGAAATACCAATCATCTTCATGTGAGGGTTACGCATCCAGGTAGGCGGCTGCACATCGAGCGACCCCCAGTTCATATCGTAGGTGAGCGTTCCTGTGTAGACGCTACTCACATTGTCGATCAACTGGTTCCACAACGAAGCGGGTGCGTTTTGTTCCAGCCACGCAAATTCTGTGCCGACCGAGAATTGCTCTACGCCGTCGTGTTGAGCTGCTATCGCATAGGGCTTAACAGCCAGCCAGTAGCTCTGGAACCAGAGCTGTTCTTGCGTAAAGTTCGCAAAGTTTATCGATCCAGACCAGGATTGTGACCCGGATGACTGGAGTTGCATCGTCACAAAGACGTGCAATCCCAGGCCATGCGCTATATTTATGCCATAGTTGTATGAGGAAAGGCTGGTGGTGGGGTCGCCTTGCGTCACCGTCGTCGCACTGAGCGAGTCCTGGTGGAGGAGCACGGGAAGCTCAACCCAGCAGGTAGCCGTCGCCTGCTGCATCTGCGGCAACTCGTTGAGCCACTTCGTGTCTGTCGCTCCGTAAGCGGTCTTCCCCCAATCAGGGAAAGCGACCCCCATCTCGAAATTGCGCTGTTTCGAGCTACAAGGCTTCGGCTTCACTGTTCTTTCAGGTTTGGGTGTCGTCTCTGAAACACGAGTACCTGCAATGGTTGTTGGTCCTGCCGCTAGCTGCTTCGCCTGCAAAGAGATATTACCGAAAACAAACAGGTACACTATGCTGGCGCTGATTATCACAATGAGGACTACCAGGATCAGAATACTTTTTTTCTGACTAGTCTTCATATTTGAAACTCCTCAGAGTGTATAGCCTTAGAACATACAACTGGAAACAAACACTTCGCTGTGAAAAACATCGTTGTAGGCAAATATTTCAATGTTTTCCATCATTCTTAACGAATTGGTGAGCTTACTGCTTAACACGAACCCTGTTGAATAGCTCTTTCATCCTACTGTGACCGGAATCGTTCGCAAGGCAACGCTTGATTTGCGGAGATTCACACCTCGTCAACTTTTCTGCTCATGCCCCATGAAAAGCGATTGTAGACATCACTGTCTTAACATATGCAAATGTTTTCTCAATTTCTTTCATGGGTAATTTTAATGGTACTACGTGAATTGAATGTTGAGAGCGGGTTGAGGGATGGTTAAGATGCTTGATTTGCAGTTAATTTCATCATCCTGCTTGAGGGAGTGGAAAGAGCAGCGCCTGGGACGTGATACTCACATCCCAGGCGCTGGCAGGGCGTAGCAAGGCATTGCCGGGGTTTAGGGTCCCGGTGTGAAGCTGACGTTATCGAACGTTGCCGTTCCCAGGACATTCGCATTATGCGAACACTCAAACAGTCCTGCGGTAATGCTGGCATTCATTGTCAGCGTCTTGGTAAAGACCTGCGTCCAGGTGACACCATCAGCAGAGGTATAGGCAGTGAACACATTACCCACCCTGGTGATCTTCATCCACACATTGGGGAACGTGTAGGTTGCGCCACCGATAGACCCGCTGAAATTGTACTGGACCTTGATCCCACCTCCAGGTGCGACCGCGATCAAGAAGTACGAGTCACCCGCGGTCGTGGACTGCTTGAACATAATGCCGGCTTTGGCATTGGAACTCGAATTCGTTTGCGACGTGACGCGCGCGATCAGGGTACCGTTACCACTGACAGGCTGGTAGACATAATGGAACTGGTCGTAGGTCTTCCAGATGTCCACACCCGCGCCATTCACCGTGTACACGCCGTTCAGGTAGCCTGCGGAGCCCGCGAGGGTCGGTGCGCCAACATCGGTGGAGAGCCAGGGAGGCGGAACAGGGCCACTTGCAGCAGTCGTGACCGACACATGATCGAAGGCAACGGTGCTTGTCTGATTGATGTTATGCGAAGTCACGAACATGCCGATGGTAGCAACACTGCCCATGGTAACGGTGGTCGTGCCGACCAACTTCCAGGTAACGCCGTCAATGGAATACCAAGACGTGAAGACATTACCCGAACGTTGGAGCTTAAGCCACTCGTTGGGAGAACTGTAGCCCGCGAGCGCCGAGGCCGACGTGACGGATTGGTCGCTATTGAAATTGTACTGCATATGGATGCCATGGCCGACTGCCGGAGTGACCGGCGGGAGCGGGCTAAGGCAGCCATTCGGATTACATCCCACACCATTGATATTAGGCGCAACCGAGCTGGTATTCGGTGTAGTCATGAGGGCCACGTAAGGCGATCCAGCAGTCGTGGACTGCTTAATCATGATACCCGCTTTTGCCCAGTCACTCGATACGGTCTGATAGCGTAGGCGAGCGATGATGGTTCCATCGCCGTTCAATGTCTGGGAGACATAGTGGAACTGATCCGAGGTCCCCCAGATATCGGTACCTGCACCATCAACGTAGAAGGTCTGGCTACTGGCTGCATAATTAGCTGTTCCGGCCGTCAGCGGAGTGCCGACATCGGTACTCTGCCATGGCGACGGTAAGGTAGTCGAAACCTGGTCGTAATTGGCGGTGTAAGTGCCGTTTGAAGCGGAATTGGTAAACGAATCGGCGAGTGCGCTGCCGTCGGCCCAACCATTGAAGCGATAGAGTACCCCACCCAGCTGCTGAGTAGGGCCACCCATCAGCACGTGCTGGACGCCGACGACATCCTGAGTCGAATATGCACTGGTATGCCAGGTACCATCAACGAAGTAACCAGCGCCTGTACCTGGTATATTGGTATTGACCGACCAGTTCGTCAGGTGCGGCAAGATATCGCGCGTTACCACCGTCTTGAGACCTAACGAGTCGACAACGGTCAGGGTAATGCGATAGAAGGACGAGGGGACGTTCGACAGATCCTGTGGTATCTGGAATGTGCCGCTCGTGATGCCAGAAACCGGCCCATAGTATGAGTTCGGCACTTCCGAGCTATAGAAGGGCTGTGCGACACCGTTTGCATAGAAGTCCGCCTGCCAGGTATAGGCGCTGGCGGGCAGCGTGCCATCAACGGCATCGGTGGCCGTGCCGCTGAAGGAGATAGTATCTCCTCCATTATACGTGGAATTGACCACCGGAGTGATGATCGACGCGCTTGGAGGCGTATTACCGACGACGATTGAGGTCGTGGCAGTGCCGGTCAGAGTGCCGTTGCTCACCGTGAGCGTCGCTGTATACGTCGCATTGGTGGCATAGATATGCGTCGGGTTGGCGGTGGTGTCAACTGGAGAGCCATCGCCGAAGTTCCAGGAATAGGTCAGAGGCAAGCCGTAGGGATCGTTCGATCCCGCCGACGAGAACTGTACGGTCAGCGGCGACAGACCAGCACTCGGGCTGGCTGAAGCTGCAGCGACAGGCGGGAAGGGACCAGGCGCGGTAATTTCAGAGAATGTGCCATCGAAGATACTGACATAGTAGAGGTTGCCGTCTGGCCCTTCCTGGAGGTCGGCGATCGTACCTGCACTGTTGTCGAAGACGGTATCAGAGATCTCGGTCGTGTAGGTCGGGTCGAACTGAACGGCCTCGATATCCTGGCGGTTATAGTCACCAAAGAAGACGACATGATCGTACTGGCCAGGAAAGACCTTGCCCGAATATGCGGCAATGGCCGATGCCGCGCTGTCGGTCGGCAGGTGGCCGTAGGCATAGGTGGGGTTAATGTAGCCGCAGCTTCCACAATTGCCTTCGTAGAAGTCCCATCCGAAATTGCCGCCAAGCTGGATGGTGTTCAATTCCTCCCAATAGCTCGATCCTGTATCCTCCGTCATCGCCTTCCCATTGGGCAGGAACGTGAAGCGGAAAGGGTTGCGCAGACCATAGGCATAGATGTACGGAATCGCGCCAGGGACATGTATGAATGGGTTATCGGTGGGGATGCTACCATCAAGCCTGAAGCGTAGAATCTTCCCATAGATATTACTCAACGTTCGCGCGTTGGTAGTGGTAGGAACGTTGTCCGCAACCGCCCACCACAGTTTTCCATCCGGGCCAACGTGCAGGTCATTGGCGCTATGATGGGGATTCTGGAGCTGGTTGCCTTTCATGTAGACTACTTCGCTTGATAGGCTGGCTACGCCGCTCACAACGGTGAAGCGTGAAAGCTGGGCGTGGTCATCCAATGTCGTGTAAGACACATACATGTAGCCATTCGTGGCGAAGTTCGGATCGAGCGCGAGGCCTAGCAGACCTCTCTCATTAGAACCATCGGTACTGAGCTGGACCACAGGCGTTGGCAGTACAACGCCGCCCCTGTAGATCAGGATTGCTCCCTGCTGCTCTCCAATGTAGATGTCGCCGTTCGGAGCAAAGGCAAACACTGTCGGATTATGCAGACCCTTCGCAAGCAGGGTCTTAGCGAAGCCGGGCAGCAGGTCAGGATAGGCAGTATTGCCAGCAGTTTTACTCTGCGCCTGATTCGAAGCACGGGCATCACGCACGTGGATCGTATTGATCGCTATTGGTACCGCGACCGCAGCCACCAGCAACACGCCTGCCAATACCTGCAAGAGTTTTGATCTGAGAAATGTTCTCATACTTTAATCCGCTCCTAAATAGAGAAACCTATAAGCATACGATGTAGGGGAAATAAGCACAGCAAGGAAGATCATTCATTTCATACCCCCCCAGGAAATGAGCGAACAATCACGTTCTGAAATCAACTACCTGCAATTTAACCACAACGGTGTGATAGGAGCCGGTTGCGAATTGGTTAAGAGTGCATGGAGATACAGGCATAGAAGGTTATGATTTTTAATCCTGGAGGTTAAAATATTTCAGGTTGGCTATTCCTGTTTCAGGCGTGCGACTATCGCGCCGAACCAGCCTACCCACAGGGCGAAGAGCAGGATGGCGGGCGTGCTGAGCACGGCCTGGCCCGCGCCGGGGGCGAGAGCCACCTCAACCGCGCTGGCGCTGAGCAGGGCAGCCAGCGCCAGTCCAACATAGCCGAACGCCAACCAGGAGTCAGGCCAGAGCCGCCGCCCGCTGCGCGTGATGACCGCTCCGAAGAAGAGGCTGGAGACGGCCAGCAGCCCGCCGCCGGCGGTGAAGGTCAGCACGGCGAAGAGGCCGGTGAGCGGCGCGGAGGCGCTGGCAACGCCCGACGCGCCAGACGAGCTAGCCGCATAGTAGATGGTACTTGCCAGGGTCGCCAGGGGAAACACGACCAGGCCCGCCAGGCCCAACCAGGCCGCCAGCACCGCGAAGCCGTGCCCCCGCCAGGCGAATTCGGGCAGTGCGCCGACCTCACCAGCCTCACCAGCGTCACCCGCGCTATCTTGCGCGCCTGCCACAACATTCCCTGCCGGTGCATCACCAGGAGCCTGCTTCTTCGCCTCTTCCGCGTCCTGCTCGTCATCGTCCTCCTCTTCCTCATCCTCGTCGTCACGCCCTAAGATCTCCTGGGCAACGATGATGCGGAAGAGGGCGAACGGCAGGCCGAGCATCAGCACAAAACCGATCATGAGCAGCGCGCGATAGCCGAGAAACAGGGGGAGATGCGCCGCGATCCAGCGCAAGGTCGCCTGGGGTGAAGTGAGCGCGTCCACGTAGCCTGCCGGTTGCAGGACGGCAAGCTGGTAGAGCGGGACGCCCACCACGAGCAAGAGCGCGCCTGCCAGTGCAGAACGCGCGCTGCGTTGTAGCCGTGCTAAAAATGTCGGTTTCATGCTATTGTTCAGTAGGGGCGACCCTACATATCGGCTTAGACCTTGCTCAAATCTTCCCAGGCGGCCTCGCTGCTGGCAAGCATCCCGCCGATCAAGGCGACGATCAGGCACAGCACCGTAATGCCACCTACAATATACCACCACTGGTTATTGCTAATCAGAGTAGGAATAAGACTATAGAGCAGCGTACCAATGATGCTGAGCGCGCAGGTGGTTGTACCGAGTATGATACACAGCCATAGCACCGGCAAGGGAAAGATGAGCTGCCTATGAAAGGCGCGCCGGTCCATGAAATAGAACCTCGCCAGGTCGATGAACAGGAAGGCCGTTGAGATGGCCCACACCAGCGTTGAGGCCGAGATGACGACGTTGTAGACGATGGTGTTCAGGTTGATGGCGTTCTTCGGATCGGTAAACAAAGGTAGGAGAATGTAGAGAATGCCCGCCAGCACCGCCGCAACCAACGTCTGGAAGACAATGGCGTTGCGCGGGACGCGATTCTTGTTCAGGCGCGCGATGCCCACCGGCAGGCGCTTGTCGATGCCGCCCACCAGCAGCAGGCGCGCGTAGGCAAAGCAGTAAATAGCGGGCGTCACGACAAAATTGATGAGGACGAGCAGCGCAACGATGTTGCCAGCCGTGCCACCCAGCGCCGCTTTGACGGTCAGAGCCAGGGCGAACGGGTTGCCGCTGGGGGCTGTTCCAAGCACAACCAGCACACCGAAGGATGCAACGAAGTACCCGACCAGCACAAGAAGCGCACCCCACAGCAGGTGCCGCGTGACAACGCGCTTGTTGGTCATCTCACCGCCCATGTTGAGCGGTACTTCGATGCCCAGGAACGCCTGCGTAATGAAACCGAACAGGCCCAATGTGTAGTAGTTCAACTGGCCGGTGGAGGGGTTCCACACCAATCCCCAATCCGACGCGCTTTTCATGGAGACGGCGACCGCGTGGCCGCTGAGCAGCCAGGCTGCGCCGGCGATGCCCACGAGCAGTACCGCCAGGAATGCAATCACGAGCGTCATCTTGGCGAGATACAGAATAGTGGCGAGCCGTCGACTGGCCAGGAAGCCCGCGAAGGCTATAATCACGATCAGCACGAATCCTTGCTGGTACGGCTGCCCAAGCCAGGTGCCGTTCAAGCCCTGAATGTAGGCCACCACCGCGTCGGCGGCCACGATCATCAGCAGCACGCAGGGGAACCAGGCGCAGAAGGCCACGAAAAAGCTCCAGAAGCCGCCGAAGGCGCGGTGCGTCCAGTTATAGAGCGAGCCTTCGTGCGGAAACATATGCCCAAGCTGCGCCGAGGCGATCACGCAGGGGATGAAGAAGGTGAGCGCGCCCACGATCCAGAAGGTATAGGTGCCCGCGCCCGCCGCGATCGCCGAGGGCACGTTGGTAATGAAGAAGATAATCAGCACAAAGGTTGCCGTCATGCCGAGCGAGTCGGCGACCCTGGGCATGGTCTTGACCACATACTCTTCTGAAGGAAGAATGACCGGCTCCGAGGAGTCTTCCATCTGAGGCGCGCGTCCCGCACCGTTCGCCATCTGCCTCAGAGCAGCAGAGAGTTCTTGTTGTGTCGCCATCTTTTCTATCACCTCTCACCGTAGTGAACGTCATCTCAGGATATGCAAGTGCAACCGTGTCTATCTCTCTTCATCGTTCCCGGAGCCATCCGGCTGAAGAGCACATGGCAAGTCTACTACAACTTGCACGTTTTGTCGCTTGAAATCGCAAAAGATAGGAGTATTTACCTATGTGAGATTATTCGTGTCATCGTATGTCAGCGTCAATCTTCGACCAGTTTGCCGAGTAGCTTGAGCGTAATACCGAGCGCCAGAATTACTGCCCCGTTCACGCCAAGTTCGATCATGGAATTATTGAAGTTGCCCGGCTCGCCGACAGAGAGACGCGCGCCGACGGAGAGAATACCGCGCGTGGCGGAGACGATGCCGATAAATAAGAACGGGCGCAGCGACGTGGCGTGGGCTTTCAGGTAGTGTGTGACGGTTCCCAGCACCTCCATTATGATCAGCACCAGCAGCAGGTCGGAGATAAGCTGGATAATAGCCTGGGCCACATTGCTCGGCTTGAAGCTGGCAGCGGTCAACAAATTGTAGGCGAAATCCCAGAAGCTGTAGCCCAATGCAATAAATCCGGCCAGGAAAAAGCAGCCGCCCACGATGGCATAAATCAGAGAATCACCTCTATCCAGGAAGTTGCCCGAAATCCTGCCGATCGTGTCTTTCTCTTCTTCCTCTTCATGTTCATGCGCGCTGGTACGCGCGTACTGCACGCCAAGCGGCAGTTCTGGTTGCTCTTCGCCGTGTTCGTCATGTTCGCCGGCGCCCTCCTGATACTTCGACATGCACAATGCTCCTTTACTACTTTACGGGTTATCTGCCAGGCACGCCACGCGGCCTGTCCAGGTCATGCCCATTATAGCTGAGATTGAGTGGAAATAGGAAGAGGTTAGTACGGCAAGATGGGCGCGCTCGGCCTAATACGGGATATTGAGGACGTAATGCCCCTCGTCGCCACGCTTGACGTGATGCGAGACGAAAACCTCCACCGCAAACGGCTTTTCATACAGTGGATGGCGATGCTCGTCCATGAAGTAGATGTGCAGGCGGTCGCGCCGCCCCGTGGGAGTGGAGGAAAGCGGCTGCATGGGAATGACGACCTCGGCGACATAGCCCTGCGCGGGGATCGTCACCCTGGCCTGCTGCACGATGTAGGCATAGCTTTGTTGCAGGACGGAGCGCACCTCGATCAGCAGCGTATCGCCATGCGCCAGCGCGCTGAGGCCCAGCACGCGCCCCTCTTCGCGCGCTCGCGTATCAGGGTCGGGCTGTTCCCTGCCCATGATGTTGAGGCGCAAAGTATACATCTGCTCAGGCAGCACGCGTAGTGGTGTTTCGATAATGGCCGCCGCCGAGATGACCAGCTGCTGCTGGCCGAGCACCATCTGCTGGAGACGCCTCCACCATGACCTGGAGCTGAGAATCCTGCGCAGATTCCAGGTCCATCACGATGCGCGTCTCGGCTGTTTTCGCCTGCTTCTCCTTGCGAAGCGCCGGCGAGAGCGCCGGGAAGATACCCGAAACAACCTGCACGCGCTGTTTCCAGCTACCGGCGAGACGTTCTTTCCTCTGGGCCGGGAGTAGCTCGACTGGAGCGGGCGAAGGGTCGGGGGCAGGCGTGGGCGGCAAGGGCGGCAAGGGCGGCGGGGGCGCATCCGGCGCATGTTCACTTTTCCCGCTCGCCTCCTCCTGCTGCTCTGGGAACGCCAACGATGGGCCAGAATCGCCGTTATCGCCGTTTTGCGCGAGCGGCATTGGCGACGGTGGCGGCGTGGTGGGCAGGAGAGGGAAGCCGGGGTCGCGCGACAGCTCCCAATCGCTTTCGACGGCCTGGGCATCCTCGTCAAGCAGCTGCGGGCGAGGCGTCACGGGCCGCTGCGGAATTGGCTTCTGCATGACAGCCTTCCCACGCGCCGACCGCCAGCGTTCCAGGTCGGTGCGAGACAGAGGAATAATGCGCACGGTTTCGCTGTCGGCGGAAGCATCACCCGCCGTATCTGGTTCTTGCCGCGCAGGCGCCGGTGGGCGGCGATAGCGTGGAGTGCGCAGGGCAGTGGCGAGCGCAGCAGCGCCCTGAAATCGCTCAGCAGGGTTGATGGCGAGCGCTTGCAGGACGCACTCGCTGACATGTGGGCTGATACGCGAGTTGATCTCCTGGGGCGGGCGCAGGCGTGTTCGACCGCGCCTCGTCGAATCACCGGGCGGCATGCCCGTCAGCAGCAAATACAGGATTGCTCCCAGGCTATACACATCCGCGCGGGCATCAACAGCGCCCTGCATCGCCTCTGGCGCGATAAAGTAGGACAACGTGGTCGTTTCGGTTGCCGGCAGCAGCGCCTGCAGAGCGCCAGGCAGCCATGAAATCATCAGCGCCGGCCTGGCATCACCTGTCGCGCTAGTATCGCCGGAAAGCAAGATGGCATAGGGATCAAGGTCGCCGATGACCACCTGGTTGCGATGCAGCCCTTCGACAGCCGCGCAGAGCGTCTCCATCCACTGCAACACACGCTGTTCGGATGGCAGGCCCTGCCCGCTTTGCAGGAAGTCCTGGAGGGTTGCGAGATGCTGTTCCCCTGCATTGGACGCGCTCGACAGCGCGGCGACCGTGGAGAGATGGCCTTGAAAATGGCGTAGATCGACAGCCGGCATGATATGCGGAATCTGCGCCCGGCGCAGCACGTCGTATTCACGCTGCGCCTCTTGCAGGGCGCGCGAAAACGCGGCTTCATCGAGCGCGGTCAGGTCGATATCACGTATCGCCACCATGCGTGGCTGCCCCTGTCCGCTGTACTCCTGTCCACCATGCCCGTTGTTCAAGGCGAAATACAGCGTGACGTAAGGCCGCCTGCGCACCAGGGAGGTAATGCGATAGCGTGACGCTATATCCTCTTCGTTCTGTAGGAGAGAAGTCAGGTCCTTCGTTTTATCCAATCGCTCACCACAAGCGTTACAGAATACCGCTTCGCGTGGAAGCAACATTCCACAACGCGGGCACCTGTACTGATCTAGAGAAAGAGTCTCGTCGGTTCCGGTCTGCGAGATACTCATGCGATTTCGTAGCCCTATCCAGTGAGCCTGTCTGATTGCCTGCCATGCATTATAGCATAGTTCTAGACAAGGGAAGTATCTATCTGCATCTTTCTATGCTGTAATCAGGTAAACGAACATGCGCCGATTCGCGTTACTTACCAGGACATTCAGGTCTGTCGCATCAATCCTGCCCTACGCGCCATGCAAAAACGATGAAACGATGACTGCCCTTGTCAGGGCATGGACGTTCTGTTAGAATCACTGGTGGTAATGAGAGTGATGTGCGTTCCTGGCGGTGGGCATGATACAATTATGATAGCAGCTATTTGAAAACAGAGACACGCATCAGAATACGCACCTGGAGGTCTATTTTTTATGGATTTAGCTACCCTACTCTTCTGGATTATTGCAATTATCCTGGTGGGGTCTGCCTTAATGGTGGTGGGGTTGCGCAATATTGTGCATAGCGCGCTGGCCCTCATCGTTCTATTTGCGATGGCGGCAGGGATTTATCTCCTGCTCAACGCTGAATTCATCGCCATTGTGCAAATCTTGATCTACGCCGGGGCAGTCACCATCCTGATCCTCTTCGCGGTCATGCTCACCCGCACCAACAACGTGCGCAGCAATAGCAACCCCAACAACCGGCAGTGGTGGGCAGGCGCGATCATCAGCATCGTGGTCGGCGCGGCCATCATCTTCGCCGTCTCGCTGAGCCAGTTCTCGACCGCGAGCGCGGGTATCGGCACGGGGTACGGCGCGAGCGTGACGTGCGCTCTACCGCCGAACAACGTCGTCTATATCGGCCAGCTCCTGTACAGCCCAACTTGCTACAGCTACGTCTTACCCTTCGAAATCGCGTCGCTCGTACTGCTCGTAGCCATCGTCGGGGCCATTGTGATTGGCAGGGAGGACTAAACATATGCTGACCTTGAACCATTTCCTGGTGCTGGGCGCGATCCTATTTTGCATCGGCCTGTACGGGGCCATCGCCAAGCGCAATGCCATCGCGGTCTTGATGGGCATCGAAATTATGCTCAATGCCGTCAATATCACCATGATCGGCTTCTCCTACTTCAACACCGTCAAGCCCTATTCCACCCACCTGACCGGGCAAATCTTCGCCATCTTCATCATCACCGTCGCGGCGGCTGAAGCGGCGGTGGCCCTGGCTATGATTATCTCGATCTATCGCAAGCGCAGCACGGTGGATGTGACCGATATCGATACAATGAAGGGGTGAAAGGGACGAATTTATGGCATTCTACTATGCTTCCTGGCTGATCTTACTTTCACCGCTTTTCTCGTTTGCGGTGATTATTTTCGGAACGCGCATGTGGGACCTGGCCACGCGCCCGAAGGTGGCCGCCGCGCCAGCAGGTGCAGCACACACCAACGCCCACTCTAAGGACGAGGGCGATGAAGACACGCAATTCATCGATGCACATGGTCCGCACGGCGAAATTGAAATCCTGGAAGACGACGAAGATCCCAAGGTGCCGCACCTGACGATGGGTGCGCGGGTAAGCGGATACGTCGGCATCGCGATCGTGGCGCTGGCCTGCCTCTATTCGTGGCTGCTGCTGCTCAACACGGCAGGCGTGCTCAGCTTCGCCCCGGCGCTCCCGGCGGGCGGTGTGACCGTGCTCTCCTACGACTGGTTCAACCAGGGCACCGCCAGCTACATCGTCAGCTTCCACCTGGATACCCTGGCCATCGCTATGATGACGGTTGTCACCACCATCTCCCTGCTTGTGCAAATCTATTCGCAGGGCTACATGGAGAACTCGGCGGGCTACGCGCGTTTCTTCTCGTACCTCTCGCTTTTCACCTTCTCCATGCTCGACATCGTCTTCGCGCAGAACTTCCTGGTGATCTTCATCGGTTGGGAGCTGGTGGGACTGAGTTCCTACCTGCTGATCGGTTTCTGGATCAACAAGCGCGCCAAACCCGACCAGGACCGGCCCGCGCCGGCCACCGCCGCGATCCAGGCGTTCATCACGAACCGCGTGGGTGACGTCGGCTTTATCATCGGCATCATGATCCTCTTCGCGCAGACCGGCACCTTCGAGTTCGCCACGCTGGCCTCGAAGACGGACCCGCACGGTGTGACGCAGGCGTTCGCCGGAAACACCACCCTGCTGGCGGTGGCAATGATCCTGATCTTCTGCGGCGCTATCGGCAAATCGGCGCAGATTCCGCTGACCGTCTGGCTGCCGACCGCCATGGAAGGCCCGACGCCCGTCAGCGCGCTGATCCACGCCGCCACGATGGTCGCGGCGGGCGTCTACATGGTGGCGCGCACCTACCCGCTCTTTGCGGCTGCCGGCCCCGTGCCGCTGACGGTGGTGGCCTGGGTTGGCGGCATCACGGCGCTCTACGCGGCCCTGACCGCCCTGACGCAGACCGACTTCAAGCGCGTGCTGGCCTTCTCGACCATCAGCCAGCTGGGCTACATGTTCGTTGGCCTCGGCGTGGCGTATGGCACCGATATAGGGGTCGGAGCGGGCATGTTCCATCTATTTACGCACGCCTTCTTCAAAGCCCTGCTCTTCCTGGGCGCGGGCAGCGTCATTCACTCGCTGCACCATGCCACGCACGAAGAGGTACAGGACATGCGCAAGATGGGCGGGCTGGCGAAGTACATGCCGATCACCGCTATTACCTGGCTCGTCGCCACGCTGACCATTTCGGGCTTTCCCTTCTTCTCCGGCTTCTATAGCAAAGACAACATCATCGGCCTGGCCTTCACGCAGGGAGATTACGGCCTGTACGTCATCACGCTCGGCACGGCTGGCCTGACGGCATTCTACATGCTTCGCGCCTACATCCTGGCCTTTGGGGGCAAGGGCGGCGGGTACGGCGGATTGTGGGGCGGAACGTATCGCGGCGTCGGCACGCCGCACGAAGCGCCGCGCACCATCACCATCCCGCTGGTTGTGCTGGCGATTGCCTCGGTCATAGCCGGGTATTGGACGGGCTTCTTCAGCTACGTACAGCCTGGCGCGCCCGCGCTCGACATCGGGGCTGTGCTGAGCGATCCGCTCACCTGGATCGGCGTGCTTGTCGCGTTCGTCGGCCTGGGCTGGGCCTACGTACTCTACACGCGCTTCGACCTGGCGACCATCCACGATGTCGTTGAGAGCAACGCCGTGCTGCGCTTCCTCCACAGGCTGACGCTGCGCAAGTTCTACATCGATGACATCTACGCCTGGCTGATCCGCTACGTCGTCTTCGGTATCTCACACATCGAGGCGGCCTTCGATACCTACGTCGTCGATGGCCTCGTCAACGGCGTGGCGCAGGCTGTGACGGGCGCGGGCCGCGACCTGCGGCGCGTCGAGACCGGCAAGGTGCAATCATACATGGTCGGCTTCTTCGGCGGTCTGGCGGTTCTCGCCATCGTCGTCTTCGCCCTGGTCATGTTTGTGAAATAGTCCGTTGAGGATAGCGTTATGATATTTACGAGTGATCTTACCTGGATACTTCTGCTGCCGGTGCTTGGCGCGGTCGCTACGCTGGCGATGCCCGAACGCTTCGCGCGCTGGGCCGCTTTCGCGTTCGCGGCGGCAACCTTCGCGCTGGCGATGGCGATCTTCTTCCGCATCGCCGCTAACGGCTACAATTTTGGCGACCTGCAACACCCGGCGGACTCCATCCAACTGCCCTGGATCGACTTTACGGCCAGCAACGTCCATTTCAGGATCGACTACTTCCTGGGCGTGGATGGCCTGAGCTTGCCGATGGTGATCCTCAACGCGCTGCTGACCATGCTGGCCATCGTCGGCGGCTGGGAGAAGGCGCGCGTCAAAGAGTACATGGCGTTGATCCTGCTGCTCGAAACGGGCGTGATGGGCGTCTTCATCTCGCTTGACCTGCTGCTTTTCTTCCTCTTCTGGGAGGTCGAGCTGGCCCCCATGTTCCTGCTGATCGGCATCTGGGGCAACGAGGCCATCAAGCACGGCATGCCCGGACGCATCTACTCGGCCTGGAAGTTCCTGCTCTACACCTTCTTTGGCAGTATCTTCATGCTGGCCGGTATCCTGCTGCTCTACTTCAAGCTGGGCGGCACGACGGCCAGCATGCAATATTTCTCGACGCACTTCATGACGGGCATCGGGCCGATCTTCGGCTGGAGCTGGCAACTGCTGACCTTCCTGCTGATCTTCATGGCCTTCGCCATCAAAATACCCATGTTCCCCTTCCATACCTGGCTGCCCGACGCGCATACCGACGCGCCGACCGAGGTGAGCGTGATCCTGGCCGGCGTGCTGCTGAAGATGGGCGCGTATGGCCTGATCCGCATCTGTTTCACGCTACTGCCACAGGGCATCCAGGCATTTGCGCCCTGGCTGGCGGTCCTCGCTGCTATCAACATCCTGTACGGCGCGGGTATCTGCCTGGTGCAGACCGATATGAAGAAGCTGATCGCCTATTCCAGCGTCAGCCACATGGGCGTGGTGCTGCTGGGCGTGGCAGCAGCCGCAGCGGGCTTCGGCAGCATGGCCTTCCGGCAGGCGGCGCTGACGGGCGCGACGGTGCAGATGTTCAGCCACGGCATCATCACCGGGCTGCTGTTCTTCTGCGTCGGCGTGATCTATGACCACGCTCATACCCGCGAGATCGCAGTATTCGGCGGCGTCGCCAAGAAGATGCCACTGCTGGCAACCCTGTTCACCTTCGCGGGTCTGGCCTCGCTCGGCCTGCCCGGTCTGGCGGGCTTCGTCGCGGAATACATCACCTTCACCTCCAGCTACCAGATTTGGTCGGTAGTGACGGTCTTCTCGGTCTTTACCATGATCCTGACGGCCAGCTACCTGCTGTGGATGCTCAAGCGCGTCTTCTACGGGCCATTCAATACGAAGTGGAGCTGGCTGCCCGACGCTAATGCGCGCGAGGCGCTGCCGCTCATCTCGCTTGCGGTGGTGATCGTCTTCGTCGGCGTCTATCCCAATCTCTTGATCCAGTTGATTACGCCCGCCCTGACCACCATTCTCCATATCGCCACGGCGGTAGCACATTAGTGTAGGAGCCATGCAATGTTTGATATATCGTTTCTTTACCTGCTCGCGCCACAGGCCACGCTGGCCATCCTGGCGATGGTGGTGATGATGGTTGACCTGTTCGTCAAACGCCGCAGCGTGACGGTCATGGTCGCGCTGGTGGGACTGATTGTGCCGCTGGGCTTCGCCATCTCGATGGCGGTCAACCCCGGCTATCTCTCCACACCGCACTACGCCTTTTTCGGCATGCTGGTCATCGATCCCTACGCCGTGTATTTCGAGATCCTCTTCCTGCTGATCGCCGGGGTGATCTTGCTGGCATCCTACAGCTACGTGGGGAAATACGTGAAGGCCGATGGCGAGTTTTATACGCTGCTGCTCTTCTCCGTGACGGGCATGATGTTCATGGCGAGCACCAACGAACTTATCTCGATCTACATCTCGCTTGAACTGACCAGCATCCCGCTCTACGTCATGGCGGGCCTGCTGCGCGCAGGCGAGCGCTCAGCCGAGGCCGCCGTCAAGTATGTGCTGCTGGGAGCCATGTCGTCGGCCATCCTGCTGTACGGCTTTGCCCTGCTCTACGGGCTGACGGGCACGACCGACCTGGCAGGCATCGCCAGATCGGTCATGACGGGCGTGCAGAACGGCAACGCGCTGATCCTGATCGCCGATCTGCTGATACTGGCCGGCTTCGGCTTCAAGATTTCCGCCGTGCCATTCCACATGTGGGCGCCCGATATCTACGAGGGCGCGCCGACGCCCGCCACGGCCTTCTTCTCGGTCGGCTCGAAGGCGGCAGGCTTCGCCGCGCTGATCCGCGTCTTCGTAAGCGGCGGCCTCGGCCAGGTCAACCTGACCTCGCTGACCATCATCATCGCCATCATCGCAGTTGCCACCATGACGCTGGGCAACTTCGTGGCAGCCGTGCAGACCAACGTGAAGCGCATGATGGCCTATTCCAGCATCGCGCAGGCGGGCTACATCCTGGTGGGCTTCGTCGCCAGCCTCTCCGGCAAAAACGGGGCCGGCAACTCGGCAGTACTGTTTTTCATCCTGGTCTACGTCATTACCAACCTGGGCGCGTTCTCCGGCATCATCGCCCTGGCCAACGCGACGGGCGGTGAGAAGATCGAGGATTTCCGGGGACTGGCGAAACGCGCGCCCCTGCTCAGCGCGGGCACGGCGCTCTGCCTGCTCTCGCTGGGCGGCATCCCACCGATGGCAGGCTTCATCAGCAAGGTCTTCATCTTCACCGCCGCCTGGGGCGAGGGTCTCGGCTGGCTGGTCATCATCGCCCTGCTGAACACCGTCATCTCGCTGGTCTACTACGGGCGCATCGTCAAAGCCATGTACTTCGAATCGCCCCTCAAAGAAGACCACCTCACGACGCCCATCGGCCTCAGCTCGTCCATCGCCCTGACGACCGCCGCGCTGATCGTCATCACCTTCGCCGCCTCGCTCGTGCTGGAACTGACCGGCCCGGCAGCAAACCTGCTGGCGTTCCTGGTGAAGTAGGTATGAGTAAGCGATGAAGAAGAGGGCGACCCGCGCGGGTCGCCCTCTTCTTCAAGTACACCTTATTCTTGCAACCCCGCCTCCGACAAAGCCCGTTCCAGCAGGTCGCTGACATCGAGGGCAGATGCCCACTGCTTCAGATAATCCAGTTCAAGAGTTGTTCCCAGAAGATGCATTATGTCCACAATATCGCCCCATTGGCGATCTGATACGCCGCCGCCCATTTTATACCACTCCATTTTAGTCAAGGCGACATCCTCGGGAGACTCCATGAAAAACTGGTAGTCATCTTGAGTTTCACTCAGCTTTCCTGCCTGTACCCGGCTGCGGACTTCCAGATCATAGAGGCGCTTTTTCTGGAGGAATACATCCACTTTGAACATCGTCTTCAAATGTATCAGATTGAACTCCGAGCGATGTCTGATAGCATCTTTGATCATATCCGCATCGATATAGTAGTCGCCTTTGAGGAGTTCTACGAGCATAGGAACATCTTTCGGGCGAATTTCAGCTATAACATCTACATCTGACGTTGTGCGATACACGCCATAGGCAAGGCTCGCAACCGACCCTCCAACATAATAATCGATAGCCAGTTCCTCGAAAGCGCGTACAACTGGTAAGAGCGAGGCTAATATTATCTCAGCATTCACGATTGCCTCTCAGCCAAATACGCTCGCACACGATCAGCCAGGTCTTTGCCATAAGTCACTTCGACGAAGATCAGCTTTGCCTCTAATTCGCTGGCTTCGGGATGAGCGCGCCGAATACCTCGTTGAGCAATTTCAAGCGCCTCTCCACTTAACTGAAGGCCCAATTGCAGGCGGCGATGAGGACCTGCCTTGCGCAGCATCTCGGTGCGTATGCGTTCTATTTCAGGATGTGTATCTCGTGATTGGGGAGTCATACCTCTGCTTGTTCCTCGCTTTCATGCACTACAGCAAGTGTACCAAGCGCGGGGGAAGGTGTCAATGTTCTGAATTGTGCGACTTTTCATGGCACTCTTGACTTTTCCCTGAATTCATCCTATACTCTGACCAAATAATCATGAATGGTCATAGTGATTATTGGTCATATAGTCATAAAAGGAGAGTGAAGGCGAGTGGCGAGCCAGAAAACGAGCGAGGGAATAGAGCCGGAGGAACGATCGAAGCGACAGCAGCGCGCCGAACGCATCCTGGATGCCGCCGCGGAACTGACGCTGCGCTGGGGCTACAACAAGACGACGGTCGATGATATCGCGCGGCAGGCGGGCGTTGCCAAAGGCACCATCTACCTGCACTGGAAGACGCGCGAAGACCTGTTCCTGGCGCTCATGCAGCGGGAATATATTCGCCTGGTGGAGGACATCAAGCGGCGCATCGCCGGCGATCCCGAGGGGGGAACTTTACACGGTATTACGAAACACTCGATGCTGGCGACAATGAAGAGTCCTCTCATGAAAGCGGTGCTATTGCGTGACATCGATCTGCTGGGTGAATGGACGCGCAAAGAATATGCCAGCCCAGGCTACTCCGCGCAAATCGCTCAATCGATGGCGCTCGTTGAACTCGTCCGCAGCCGTGGAGTCGTGCGCGACGATATCGATGCTCGCAAGCAGGTGTTTATGCTCGATGCCATCACGATGGGGTTTTTAATCATCGAGCAGTATATGCCCGACGATTTCAAATATTCCGACGCGGAGATTGTGGAAATGACGGCTGAGGCTGTCGAAAGAGTATTTGCGCCGGCTCAGCAGCCGGACGAGAAAGCAAAACAGGAAATAGCGCGCGCTTTAATTTCGATTTTCGATGATATCATCGCTCTCAGAACTAAAATAGACCAGGAGGAGGCTACATCATGACAACTTCAGAAGCGGTTATCGTGGTTGACAATCTAGTGAAATCGTATGGCAAGGTGCAGGCCGTCAAGGGCATCTCGCATGGCGGTGGAGCGCGGCGAAATCTTCGGCTTCCTGGGGCCGAACGGCGCGGGCAAGACCACCACCATTCGCTGCATGCTCGATGTCATTCGCCCCACCTCCGGCACGCTGCGCGTGCTAGGATTGGACGCGCAGCGCGATGGAAACGCCCTGCACCAGCATATCGGCTACCTGCCAGGCGATGTGCGCCTGCCGGGGCGCATGACGGGCAAACAGGTCATTAACTACTTTGCGAACCTGCAAGGCCGCGAACCGGTGCTACTGGGCGAGCTGGTCGAACGCTTTGACGTGGAGATGAAACGCCCGATGAAAGGCTATTCTAAAGGTATGCGGCAGAAGATCGGCATTGTGCTGGCCTTTATGTGCGATCCAGACGTGCTGATCCTGGACGAGCCGGCCTCCGGCCTCGACCCACTATTGCAAAAAGTGTTCAACGAGTTCCTGCTGGAGGAGCAGGCGCGTGGCAAGACCGTCTTCATGAGTTCGCACATCATGAGCGACGTGGAGAAGGTCTGCCAGCGCGTAGCGGTGATCCGCAGCGGAGAACTGGTGACTGTTGAAGAGGTGGAAGCCCTGCGAGAGAAGGCGGGGCAGCAGGTCATCGTCGAGTTCGGCGACGCCGTGCCGGAACAAGAGCTGGCGCGCATTCCCGGTGTGAGCGCGCTGACAAAGACGAATGGCACGTATCATTTTACCGTCAGCGGCAGTATGGACGTGTTGATAAAGGCGCTCAGCCAGCACCAGGTAATCCGCCTGACCTCCCAGGAAGCGCCGCTGGAAGAGGTTTTCTTGAAGTTTTATGAAGAGCCGGAAAAGGCAGCTCCTGTGGCATAACAGGTCATGGCTCAACAAGGAGATACGAACATGGCGACCACCACAACAGTCAAAAGCGTTCCAGTCGCGAAGAAACGCGCGCAGGGCCTGAGTGTGACCGCGCGGGCGATTTCCAACAGCCGCACACCACTCAGTGTGGCCTGTTTTTATGGACTTTTGATCCTGCTCATCCTGGCTCCCATCTACCCGGTGATGGCCCAGGCCAACTTTCAGGCCCTTATGAACTCAAGCATTATGTCAGCCGTACTCGGCGGGCACCTGGCCAGTTTGTTCAATTTCTCGGCGCTGCTGGCCGTTGAAGTTTTCAGTTCCATCTATGGCCTGCTCTTTGGCGGCTTCGTGGCCTGGATAGGAGGCGCGGTTCTGCCTGTGACCATCGAGGACGGCACGCTTGACCTGGCGCTTTCTCGCCCTATCAGCCGCACGCGCTACTACCTGGAAAGCTGGTTTGCCGTCTTGCTTGGCGCGGTGCTCATCAGCCTGGTGCTTGCCCTAGGGGTCTGGATTGACACGTTTATTGTCAAAAACTCCGGGGTCGACTGGCCGTGGATGTGGATCACCCTGCTCGTGCAATGGACCTTCCTCTTCTTTGCGGCTGGCCTGGGTATGCTCTGCGGCTCCTTCATCAACGCCAGCCGGGCAGCCGGGGGAACAGCGCTGGGTATCGTTGTGCTGGGCTACCTGATCAACACCTTTGGCGGCCTCTCCAGCCAGTTCCAATGGGTGCTCAAGATCAGCCCCTTCTACTACGCGCCGGCCATCGACCCGCTCATCAACCATCAGCTGACCTGGTGGTATCCCTGCGTCCTGCTGGCAGCCGGCCTGGTGTTCGGCATCGCCGGGCTGCTGATCTTCAACAAGCGCGACCTGCCGACGGTTTAGGGGTATGAAGGAGACGAGCGAGAGCCACCGCGCGGTGGCTCTCGCTCGTCTCCTTCATCTTTCTTTTATCGCCGCCGTCGCCTTGTCCTCTTCTTTGTGGTAGCGCGCCCGGCAGGGCCAGCCACCTTTGCGCGCAGGCCGCCAGCAAGGACGATGGCGACCAGCGCCAGGGCTGCAAGGACAACTATCAACCAGGTCGGAAAGCCACTCCCGCTCGGTGCAGGCGTTGTGTCCGGCTTAGGCTCCTGCCGCACAAGTAAGACATTTGTCGCATAGGTTAGCATGTGGCTCTCTCCATACGTCAGCGTCAGGCTGGCGCGGTAGGTGCCGGTAGCGAACGGCTGCCCGGACAGCACAACCTGGTAGGAAACACCCGTCCCTGGCAGGATGATGTCCATGCTCAGTGGCAGCGTCTGGAGTATCTGCCCCTGGGTATTCATGATTTGCAGGCTGCCTTGCGGTTTGAGCATCGTATTGCCTGGATTGTGCAGGTCGATGAGCAGCTCCTGGTTGCCGTTCGTGGTACCCGCCTGGATGCTGCTCGCCGCCAACTGCTGCGTGCTTCTCCCTTGCACATCGACCTGCAGCGCGATTATCTGTTGATGAACCAGGCTGACCTGGAACTGGACATTCCCGCTCGAATTGACCCCGCTCGAAGTCGGCTCCGCCGCGCTCTGTGCGATGATGCCGCCCATATGCTGCCCCGGCTCCTCTCCATTGGGGACGCGCACCGTGAAAGGAATGAGCAGGCTTTGACCGGCAGTCAGCGTCACCTGCTTCATACTCAGGGACAGCCACGAACCCACCTCGTGCTGCGCCGGATTCGCGCTCGAATAGACGATGCCCGTCATTTGCGCGGTCGAGGCATCGGCGGCGAAGAGGCTCACCGTTCCCTTCTGCGTACCGACGTTGGTGACGCGCAGCGCATTATGTACCAGTGTTCCCTGCCGCGTATTCAATATGAAATAGGAAAGCGAAGCCGGATCGCTTGGATCATAATAGGCCGGAGCCAGGCTGAAGCGTGGTTCTCCCGTTCCTCCCTCTCCCTGTCCATAACTCCTGTGCAGCCAAATTTGCCCATCGCTGGCGAAGGCGATGCCGCCAACCATGCCGCCTAACTGGGACACTACTGCCAGGCAGCACACCAGCGCGGCTAACAACAACGGGGACAGCAGCGACAACCACCCGCGCCTCACCACTCGTGTCACATCACACATGTAAACCACCATCCTTCTCTTCCATTCGACTATTGCTACCATCGCTTCATAGAGGGCGACTACCCTACTTCCATTCCGTCTGTCCTCAACAGGCGCGGCATGCCTCGCTACGGTCCATCGACAACCGTCAACTCGAACAGTCCCGCATACGACCCGGTATACGTATCTTTCGCCAGCAAAGTCGCGCTGAGCGTCGTCGAGATCGTCATCTGGCCCCATCCACATCTACTACTGGCGCTGAGCACCGTCGTCATTGTCGGGGTACTGGTTCCAGCCGTGATAGTTCCCACTGATGGGCTTAGCGATTCGGATTCACCGGGCAAAAAGAGATAACAATTAGGCATTTCGCATTCAACATAGATATTGGGTGTGTCACATGTGCCATTCATTGCGACGCTCCAGCTAAGTGGCAGGGCGTGGTCGGCGTTCGAAAGTTGCGTCATTCCGATCTGTATATGCCAGCCGGCGGTTTCAGGATAAATTCCCTCCACATCCACCGGCATTTGTACGGTCATGGTCTGATCTAGCCCATTCAGGGTAATCGGGGAGAGCGTCACAGCTTCATTAGTATGGGTCTGGGTGGACGGGTGCGCGCTTTCACTGGCGCAGGCGGCACCGCGCTGCGGACAACTGCTGGCGAGTGCGGGGTGAGCAGCACCGCCGAGCAGGAGTAGCAAGAGCAGGAGGCTGCTCAGCAGCGATCCGAATAACGAGCTTTTCCTTCTCGCAAAAAACATAATACTAGTTCCTTCTAGCAGATCAAAACATCGTTCCGATCCCAGGGCAGCCGCCTGGCCTGATACATGGTCTATGAAGCAGCAGATCAAGCAAAGAGCGCCTTAGCAGGCAAGCAGTACTCGCCCGGTTGGGCGCTCTCGCTCTCAGGATTAATGCGGGCCTGAGACGACCGTTACGTCGATGATCCCCGCGTAGGTACCCGCGTAGGTGTTCTTCGCGAGCAACGACGCGGTGAGCGTGGTGGTGATCGTCATCGATCCCATGCCATAGTAAAACGACCCGTTCGCTGCCGTGTTCAGCACCGTCGCCGCCGTTGGCGTCGAACCCGCGGCAGTAATCGAACTGATAACGGGCGTCAGCGTGTTCGACACCCCTGAAGAGGGAGCTGTGCCATCTGGTAGCGAGCAGGTCGAGCCGCTATCACACTCGCCCTGAATCGCAACGTGCAGATCGGCAGGCAGTGTGTGCGAGCTAGACGCGAAGGGCGTCAGTCCCACCTGCACGGCCCAACCCAACCCGTCCTGGTCGGTCACATCGACCGGCAAGGTGATCGTCAGCGTCTGGTCGCTGCCGTTCAGGCTGGAGGGGGTCATGGTCACGCTACCTCGCGTCGAGGACAACGAACCACCGCTCAGGGTATAATTACAGGTGGTCGCACCATCTTCCACGCATCCAGTGGCGAAGGCAGGCAGCGCAGCGCTCAGTCCTAACACAAGTGTCAGCACCAAGCTCAACGCCAGCCCCGCAAGTGAGAAATGCCATCTCTTGCGTAGCATAGACAAGTAACTCCTTACTAGTAAGTATTCTCATCTCAGGCAGCTGTAGCTCAATAAAGTTCTGGCCGCCCGGTTAGCCCCTTTAGCGGAACTACTTTTACTCTACAGAAGAAGTAGAACAGATGAATATCGATAGAACGGCCAGTCGAGGGTAAGATCGTTCCCATTTCAAGCTCTATACGCTATAATTAGAACACCTTATCGTCGCCTGTTTCTCACTAAAGGACAATTCAATGACCACTACTGCCGCCTGGGACGAGCTTCTCGATACTGCTACGACATATCTGAGCAAAAAAGACCCCGTCATGGCGCTGGCGATCGCACGGGTTGGGTCATGCACACTCGTCCCCAATCCGCACCTCTTCGAGACGCTGGTGGACGCCATCATTTCGCAGCAAATCTCGGTCAAGGCGGCGGACGCCATCCTGGGGCGGCTGCGCGTGGCGGCGCTCGGCGAGGCAGGCGGGCTGATAACACCTCAGTCGTTGCTGGCGCTGGAAGAAGATATGCTGCGCTCGGTGGGCGTCTCGCCGCAGAAAATACGTTACCTGCGCGACCTGACCGAGCGCGTTACCGGCGGCCTGCTCGATCTTGCCCGGCTCGAAACGCTCGACGACGAAGATGTCATTACAGAGCTGGTCAAGGTAAAGGGCATCGGGCGCTGGACAGCTGAAATGATGCTGATCTTCTCTCTCGGAAGAGCCGACGTGCTGCCCGTCGATGACCTGGGCTTCGTCGAGGGCGTGCGCGAAGCCTACGGCCTGGAGCAGCGACCCACGCCAAAGGAGATGCGCGAGCGCGGTGAGGCGTGGCGACCCTATCGCACCTTTGCCACGTGGTATATGTGGGGCGTGCGCAGGCTGGCGCTGAAGATCGCCCCGCGCGCGAAAACCCGGATTGTGTCGTTGTGATAGCATAATCTGTATGGATATACCCGACAACTACTACGCCATTCTCGGCGTTCCTATACACGCGGATGGCGATACGCTCAAGCGCGCGTACCGGCAGTTGGCGCGGCGCTACCATCCCGACCTGGCCGGGCCGGAGGGCGCGCTGCAGATGAAGCGCATCAACCGCGCCTACGATGTGCTGAGCGACCCGCAGAAGCGGCTGAACTACGATACCATCATAGGCGGCGTGATCGACCTGCGCCAGGGCGGCATCGTGCGCCCGCGCCCGGTGCAGCGCAAATTCGACGCAACGGACGACCTCGAATTTTCGGGACTGAGCATCTTCAGCACGAAGGGGCCGTTTCGCAGCGGGCCTATGCTGCGCACGCAGCTTGGCGTCATCTCCGCCCTGCACGCGCTCCCACGCGAGGCGGGTATGCTGGTCGCCGCCGGATCGCTGGACGGCAAGGGCCTTCTCTGGCAACCGGAGGCGCAGGACACGCCCGTCAGCTTCGCCGCAGACAGCGCCTACCCCGTCGAGTCGCTGCGCGAGCTGCGTTTCTCGACGAGTGGTAATCTCGTGGCGGGATGGGGCAGATCGAGCATCCACGTGTGGCAGGCGCGGGACGGTGCGCCGCTGTGGAGCTACGGGCCGGGCCAGCGCGCCATTTCCGCGCATTATTCCTTCGACGTGGCGCTCAAGGAAGCTGGTGAGAAGCGCGAAGTATGGTTGGCGCTGCCCCTGCTGCGCGAGGACCCGCGCGCTCCCCGCTCGCTGGGCGTGCGCGGCACGGATATCGTCAGGCACACCATCGGCGACCCGCCCGGTGCGCTGAGCCAGCCGCTCGTCTGCGCCGAAGACGAGATCGAGAAGCGGCAGTTCTGGGCTATTCGCCTGCGCGCACTCTCACCCGACGCGCGCACGCTGCTCACCCTTTCGTGCGCGCGCGTGCCGGAGGAGCAGGACGAGATGGTCATCATGCGCCGCTGGGATACGCAGGCGCGCACGAAAACGCGCTTCCGTGAAACCATGCGGCCAGCTATCACCTCGTCGTTGATCGCCGGCCTGTGCGCGAATTGCACGCCGCCCTACGCTGTTACGCCAGATATGGGCGCGCTGGCGTTTGTTTTTGCAAGCAACACAATTCGCGTTCACGACACGTTGAGC
This sequence comes from uncultured Chloroflexia bacterium, assembly GCA_963731975.1. Taxonomy (GTDB): domain Bacteria; phylum Chloroflexota; class Ktedonobacteria; order Ktedonobacterales; family Ktedonobacteraceae; genus CAVSXS01. The sequence continues at coordinate 71,176 of CAVSXS010000002.1, forward strand.
GGAACCTTCAGCGAGGTGCCTTCCGGTACGATGGGGGCCAGTTCGCGGCTCGCCATCTCGCCGGACGCGCAGTGGCTCGCGGTGGCGCGCGAGGACAGCGAGGTCAACGAGGGCGTGATCGATGTGTGGTCGGTGGCGCGCGGCGAGGTCGCGCAGAAGCTCTACCATCCCTGGCAGATCAGCGCGTTGCATTTCGCCCCTGGTGAGCTGTTCGTGGCGCTCACCGATGGCACAATTCAGGTCTGGAAGTCGTGATTTTGTTGCTATTTTATTCGCCGTTCGTTCGTGTATATAGCAGGATGTAGGATTTGTCTCGGTTGATACAGTAATCCCAGAGAGGCGAGGTAGGTTTTTCATGCGTATTTCGGTGGTAGTCCCGGTCTATAACGAAGAAGAGACGGTGGCTCAGGTGCTTGAGTCCCTATCGCAGGTACCCCTTGATCTTGAAGTTGTCGTGGTGGATGACGCCTCGACCGACCGCACCTGGGAGATTTTGCAGCAACTACGCACGCAGGAAGCATTCACCGCCTATCGTTTTGTGCGCCACGAGCGCAACCAGGGCAAGGGCGCTGGACTGCGTACCGGCTTTGGCCTGGTCAGCGGCGACCTGGTAACGGTGCAGGATGCCGACATGGAATACAATCCGCAGGACCTCCCGGCGCTGGTGAGCACATGGCAGGAGGCGCGCGACGCGGGCAAGACGAAGGTGGCCATCTACGGTCGCCGCGACCTCTCGCCGCAGAAGCTCACGACACGCTGGGGCAATCGCTTCCTGACCGGTTTCACCAACCTGCTCTACGGCTGCCACATCCACGACATGGAGACCTGCTACAAACTGTTCCCCGGCACGCTGGCACGCGCCCTGCCGATGGAGGGCCGCCGCTTCGAGATCGAGCCGGAGATCACTGCCTGCGTCGTGCAGGCCGGCTTCACCATCCTGGAAGTCCCCATCAGCTACGCCCCGCGCAAGACCAAGAAGCTCTCTCCTTTCAAAGACGGCTGGCCCGCCCTCGCTATGCTGCTGAAGCGCCGTTTTCTGAAGCGATTTCGCTATGCAGAGCCGGTTCTCGCCACGGCGGAGGCAGTTCGCACAACCAGTTCGTCGAAGTAACGCATCACCGGCATATACCTTCCTGGAGATGATACAATAGCGGTACAACTTCTCTTGTTTTGGAGGGTATGATGGCGATTCGTCCTAAAATCCTCGTGACGCAGAAAGTACCAGGCCCGGCCTATGCTCCGCTTGAGGCAATCGGTGATGTCAAGGCCAACAACGAGGAAGGCGCGATCTGGCCGTATGAAGAATTGCTGCGGCGCGGCCCCGGCCACGATTATATCTTCTGCCTGCTGACGGATACCATCGACGCGCGCTTCCTGGAGATGTGCGTCGCTGCTTCGCCTCGCTTGAAAATGGTAGCGAATATGGCGGTGGGCTACAACAACATCGATGTCGAGGCGGCGACACGCCTGGGTATTGCGGTAAGCAACACCCCCGGCGTACTGACGGATACCACCGCCGACCTGGCCTTCGCGCTGCTCATGGCGGCGGCGCGACGCATTCCTGAAGCGGAACGCTACCTGCGCGCCGGCAAGTATACCGGCTGGGGGCCGCTTCTGTTCTGCGGTGCCGAGGTGCATTCCGCAACGCTTGGGCTGATTGGGGCCGGACGCATCGGCAAGGTCATGGCGAAGCGCGCCGGTGGCTTTGACATGCCGGTCATCTACTGCAATACGCACCGCATGTCGCCCGAAGACGAAGCCTCTTTCCACGCGACCTACAGGTCGATGGACGAGGTGTTGCAGGAGGCCGATTTCCTGAGCATTCACACGCCCTACACACAGCAGACGCATCATCTCATCAGCGACCGCGAGCTGCACTTGATGAAGCCGACCGCCATACTCATCAACACGGCGCGCGGGCCGATTGTAGACGAGAAGGCGCTGGTGCGGGCGCTGCGCGCGGGCGTCATCGCCGGGGCCGGTCTCGATGTCTTCGAACACGAGCCAGCCGTCGAACCAGAACTACTGGCGATGGAGAACGTGGTGCTGCTGCCGCACATCGCCAGCGCCTCGCTCAAGACGCGCACCTTGATGGCAACCATGGCGAGCGCTAACCTCGTCGCGCACGCGCAGGGACAGCGCCCGCCTAACGTGCTCAATCCCGAAGTGCTCACAAAGTAGTTGACATTTCTCAATTCCTTCTTTATAGTTCTTCTAAAGAGTTTCTGATGGGAGAGGGCAAGGCATATGACTCGTTCAGGTACCTTACTAGAGAAAGAGGCTGGATTACACACCATTTTTGAGGGTAACGAACATCCTTACGTGCGTTGCGTTATCGCCGATGTAGTCGATCCTGAGCGGCACTTCGTTTGCCGCGTTCTCGACGAAGCAGATATTCCTATCGCCATTGGAGAACTAATCACACTTGAAGTCGTAAAAGTTGTTACTGAACGACGTACCGGCACTGTGCGTTTCGATTGTCGTCTGGTGAAGGCGCAAGCATAACCTGAGTAAAGGATAGATAACCTATGTTCTGCCCCCGATGTCATACCGAGCTACCTGACGCGGCCACGACCTGCACGCGATGCGGATTTGTCCTGGCACCGGCTTCTTCCGTTCCTGTCCCATCTTCCTACCAGTCGCCGTCGTACTCCTACCTGCCGCCTGGCTCACCACAATGGCCGTCGGTCGTGCCATCCCAGCTTCCTATGGCGCGACCAACGTACGCTAAGGACGCGGATGACCTTTTGCCTGGAAGCATGGACTCATCAGGCTTCTCGAAGCGGCCTGCCCCCAGTAGAGGCTCGCTCAGCGTTCCCATCATTCTGGGCCTGTTCATCGTCAGCATCCTGGTCGGCGGCGGCCTGACCTATGGACTACTGGCCTTGTCGGGACATTTCAACCAGCAGCCGCAGCCCGCCGTCGCGCTGCACGTCGGTACGAGCACGCCAACGGCTGCCGCAACGACTCAGAGCAGCCCATCGGCGGTCGGCACTACTACGAGCCAGCTTCCGACGCCCTCTACCTTCCTGACCATCAACAATACCGATGTGGGTCTTTCCTTCAAATACCCGTCGGACTGGGTACTTGATCCCATTCAGAAAAGCGGGCAGGACGCCTTCTTGAGTATGCATCCATCCGTGCAGAACGGCGTTTTTATCGCTTTGCAGCGTTTTGGCACCACAACCTCTACGCAATTTCAATCGACCAGCGCCGTCAACAGCAACATCCTCTCCCAGTTTCAAACGTCGACGGGCGTGACCAGCGTGAACCAGATTCAGGCTACCACACCACAGCAATCGGTTGGCGGCACACCCTGGGATGAAATGGACGCCACTTTCACGACTACTGGCGGGCTGACCTATCGCCTGACCTCCATAGCCGTCCAGTACAAAAAAGAATACTACACCATCGTGTACTACGCACCTCAAATTGTCTTCAGCGAGGCCGTGCAGAAGTACTTCCAGCCCATGCTCAGCTCGGTCAAGTTCCTCACATAAGCCAACGACCCTATACAGATATAACGAGGCCAGCGGCTCCGCGAATGATTCGCGGAGCCGCTGGCCTCGTTATATCTGTATGGAGAGAAGCTTAGTACTCAGGCATAGCCGGAGCGGCTGCCTTCTCTTTTTCGGGCAGGTCGGTGACGAGCGCCTCGGTGGTGAGGATCATCGCCGCGATGCTGGTGGCGTTCTGCAAGGCAGAGCGCGTCACCTTCGCCGGGTCGATGATGCCGACCGCGACCATGTCCTCGAACTTGTCGGCCAGCACGTTATAGCCGATCTTATCGTTCTTATGCTCTTTTTGTGCGCGACGCACGCCTTCGACGACTACCGAGCCATCCTTGCCGCCGTTGATGGCGAGCTGGCGCAGTGGCTCTTCGAGCGCGCGGCGCAGTATGCTTACGCCTGTCGCGGCATCTCCCGTCAGTTTCAAGGAGTCCAGGGCAGCCACAGCGTTCAGTAGAGCGACGCCGCCGCCGGGAACCATACCCTCTTCGACACCCGCGCGGGTTGCTGAGAGAGCGTCCTCGACGCGCGTCTTGCGGTACTTCAACTCGACCTCAGAGCCAGCGCCTACTTTGATCAGCGCGACGCCGCCGGAGAGCTTGGCCTGGCGCTCTTGCAACTTCTCGCGGTCGTAATCGCTGGTGGTCTCTTCGATCTGTGCCTTGATCTGGCGAATGCGTGCCTGGATCTCTTCGGCCTCGCCACGGCCCTCGACAATGGTGGTGTCGTCTTTGTGGGACACGACGCGGCGCGCCTGTCCGAGGTCGGCCAGCGTCACGCCGTCGAGGCGGCGGCCCATCTCTTCGCTGATGACCTGCCCGCCGGTCAGCACGGCGATGTCGCGCAGCATCTCTTTGCGGCGGTCGCCGAAGCCGGGAGCCTTGACTGCCAGTACATTCAGGATGCCGCGCAGCTTGTTGACGACCAGTGTCGCCACCGCCTCGCCATCGACATCTTCCGCGATGATGACGATATCGCGCCGGCCAAGCTGGGTCAGCTTCTCCAGGATGGGCAGGATATCGGCCACAGCGCTGATCTTCTTGTCGGTAATCAGGATGTACGGGTCGTCGATGGAGGCTTCCATCTTCTCCGCGTTGGTGACGAAGTAGGCCGACAGGTAGCCCTTGTCGATCTGCATGCCTTCGACATACTCGGTCTCGAAGTTGATGCCGCGCGACTCTTCAACGGTGATGACGCCATCCTTGCCGACGCGATCCATCACCTCGGCGATCAGCTCGCCGATGCTCTCGTCGGCAGCCGAGATGGAGGCGATCTGCGCGATCTCTTTCTTGTCCTCGACGGGGATCGCCAATTTGCGAATGTACTCGACGACGGCCTCGGTGCCCTTGTCGATGCCCTGCTTGAGCTGCATGGGGTTCGCACCGGCGGCCAGGTTCTTCAGGCCCTCGTTGACAATAGCCTGCGCCAGCACCGTCGCGGTGGTCGTGCCGTCACCGGCCACGTCGTTCGTGCGGGTGGCGGCTTCCTTCAGCAGTTGAGCGCCCATGTTTTCAAAGGGGTTCTCAAGCTGGATTTCTTTGGCAACGGTGACGCCGTCGTGCGTGACGGAGGGCGCGCCGAACTTCTTGTCGAGCGCGACGTTGCGGCCCTTCGGGCCAAGCGTGGCTTTGACGGCCCCGGCCAAAATATCAATACCTTTTTTGAGCGAACGACGAGCTTCTTCGTCGAACATAAGCTGCTTTGCCATACTAATTTAGCTCCTTTTTGTACATCGTAGGGGCGCGATTCATCGCACCCAGGTGAGAAGTGTTTCTGTTTTGCCAGACGCGACTCATCGCGTCCCACCGAAATTTCCCTGAACGTTTCGTAGCCCTAGCCGATAATGGCGAGAATGTCGTTTTCCTTGAGGACGAGATACTCTTCGCCGTCCAGCTTGAACTCGGTGCCGCCGTACTTGGCGTACAGGATGCGGTCGCCCTCGCGGATATCCATCGCGGCGCGGTCGCCGTTGTCCAGCAGGCGGCCAGAGCCGACCGCGACAACGGTGCCTTCCTGGGGCTTCTCTTTGGCAGTATCGGGGATAACGATGCCGCTCTTGGTCACTTCTTCTTTAGCGGCGGGCTTGACGACCACGCGGTCGCCAACAGGACGAATTTTTGCCATGACTCATACTCCTTTTTGTACAGTCGTGTAAAAACGGGTGAAATAGTCGCCTGGTCATACATTTCGGGATCAGCAGGGATCAGCAGCCTGGGCCACCTCAACCACTCAACTGGCGTCGGGACGGTAGTGAATGACGCCCGAAATATTGACCGCGTGATATTGTGAATAATCACAGCTACAGGGACCGCCAGCCGCGCACCCGGTGCAGCAGTAGGCGACGCCTAGCACAACCACCGGCTGCCAGAGAATGTCGATATCGCAGTTGGCGCAGCGCGGCACAGACCGTGGCGAGTTGTTCTGACTCCCGTGCTTATGTTCGCTGTGTTGATGCGATGCGTTTTCTGCGTTCATATCTCCCGGCCCGTGTTGTTTCAGGTGCATGTCCCGTTACACTTTCACTATCTAGTATGACACGCGCCGCATTAGAAGCCCGTAGGAGAAGTGTTAGAGAAGTGTTAGAAATTTGGTCGGCAACAGACTGGTGATATAATTGCAAAAGACACACGAGGAGGGAGAAGCACGCACCATGCCCTATATTTCAAGCATCGGCGACCAGCCATACAGCATCAACGCGGGCGAGGAAACACCGCAGCGCACTATCACGATCGACGGTCACTCTTACGAAATCGACTGGCACCAGCTCGCACCGCTCACCGCTGACGCGAAGGGGCAGACGGCGAGCGGGGGCCGCTACAGCCTGCTGATCGGCGGCAAATCCTACGAGGTCTTTGCCCGGCAGATCACCAAACCCGACACGAGCGGCTACTTCTACGAAGTTTTCATCGCCGGGCAGCGTTTCGAGGCGCATGTCGAGGACGAGCGCGAGAAAGCGCTGGCCGGTTCGATCAAATCCGCCCACGAATCCGGCGAGGCAACCGTGCGCGCTCCTATGCCAGGCCTGGTACTGGGCATCCCCTTCGAGGCCGGCGCGCAGGTCGAACGCGGCCAGACCGTCGCCATCCTCGAAGCCATGAAGATGGAGAACGACCTGGCCTCCCCCATCAGCGGCACGATTAAGGAGATCAAGGTCACAAAAGGGCAAACCGTCAACCAGGGCGACGCGCTGGTAGTGGTCGCGGCAGGAGAATAATTTCTTGCCCACTACTCGCCTCATCCTCGTCCGTCATGGCGAGACCATCGCCAACCGCTCCTTCCGCTACATAGGCAGCAGCGACGAACCGTTGAGCGAACACGGCGTCACGCAGGCGCAGCAACTGGCCGAGGCACTTGCCATACTGCCGATCAAGGCCGTCTATAGCAGCCCACTGGAGCGTGCTTACCGCACGGCTATCCCCATCGCTGAGCGACATGGGTTGGAGGCGCGACGACTCGACGCGCTGCGCGAGATGAGCTTCGGCTCGTGGGAAAGCTTGACACGCGCCGAGGTGCTGGCACGCAGCGAAGAGGATGCGCGGCAGTTGCGGGCATGGGAGCAGGACGCGACGATTGCGCCGCCCGGCGGGGAGAGCTTCGCCGCGATGCAGCAGCGCGTGAGGGAAGCAGTGGAGCGGCTGGTGCAGGAACATCCCGATCAGACTATCGCACTCGTCTCGCATGTCGGACCGATCAAGGTGCTGCTGTGCGAGGCGATGGGCGCGCCGCTCTCATCGGCCTTTCGCATCTTCCTCGATCCTGCCACGATCAGCGTGGTAGATTGGCGAGACCGCGACCATGCCGTCGTGCGCCTCGTCAACAGCCACGCGCACCTGGGCTGGTCGTCGGCGCGCTGGATGTGACGCAACTTCGTATCTTGACGAGCGTACATAAGATGTAAAGGATACATGCGATTACTTCACTGGCCGATGAATTGGCCCATGGGCGCGGTAAAGCGGCCCCTACGGCTCCTTATACTCTGATGAAAGATGTGGGATAAATCGTTGGCGCGTTGTTTGAATCCACGAGCGGATGGTGGGCATGAGAACCCCGACTCGGCGAAAATTTGCCGGAGCTGCGATTTTCTCGTGCGAGGGGCGCGCGTTGGCATCTATGAAGTAGTTTCGTTCATCGGCACGGGCAGCTACGGGCAGGTCTACCAGGTACGCGAGCCTGCGCCGCTCAGCCGTCTCCTCGCGCTCAAGGTGCTGCGTATCGATCAGAGCGACAAGGCGCGCGAGAGCTTCTTCTCTGAGGCCCGCCGCATCGCCGCGCTGCAACACCCCAACATCCTGCCCGTCTACAACTTCGGCCAGCTCGATGACGAACGTCCCTACTTCGTCATGGAATACGCGCCGCGTACCATTCTCGACCTGTACCGCAAGCAGGACGGCACGCGCCGCCTGGCCTACGCCGAAGAACTGGTTCCCTATCTCAGGCAGACGGCGGATGCGCTCTACATGGTGCATGAAAACGGGCTGATCCACCAGGATGTCAAGCCGGGCAACCTCTTGATCGGGCGCAACGGGCAGATTTTGCTGTCGGACTTCGGCGCGACCTTCTATCTTGGTATGCAAACCCACGCCTCACTCGGTGAGGTGACGGGAACCGCGCCGTACATGCCGCCGGAACAGTGGCAGGGCAATCCCCGCCGCGACTCCGACCAGTACGCGCTGGCCGTCTGCATCTACGAGTTGCTCACGGGTCGCCCGCCCTTCGTCTACCAGCGTATCGAGCAGATGTGGACGGCACACATCAATAAATCCCCTCCATCGCCGCAGCAGTGGAACCCTCGCGTGCCGGTCGAGGTCAGCGCGGTGCTGATGCGCGCCCTGGCGAAGGATTACCACCTGCGCTATCGCAGCGTCGTCGAGTTCGCCGAAAACTACGCCAGCGCCGTTGCGATTGCCCAGGCGCGCTACGCCTGCCAGCGCTGCGGCCACCAGAATCGCAGCGGGGCGCAGCGCTGCTCCATGTGCGGCGCGGACTCGGACAACCGCCTCTGCCCCTACTGCGATGCACCCGTGCGCTTCGGCCAGCGCTGCTGCTCTATCTGTGGCCGCCTGACCATCCCGCCCGCGCTGGTCGAACACAGCCCGCTTTCAGGCGTGACGGCGCGGCAGGGTCGTTATGTCATCCAGCATGTGCTGAAACAGAGCGACGATGCCAGGGCGACTACGGCCATCGCCATCGACACGCAGGCCAACGACCGCAAAGTCATCTTGAAACGCTGGGAATGCAGCGATAGCCCCCTGGAACGCCGCCGCAAGGAGATCGTCTACTACGAAAAGGCTACCGAGCGGCTGGCGGCCTTCCGTCACCCGCTCGTCCCACGGATACTCGACCGCTTTGCCGAGGGCAAGCACTACTATCTCGTCGAGGAGTATATCGACGGGGAGAGCATCGAGGAGCTGCTCCAAAAGCTGCTCAAGCCGCTCTCGGAGCGCGAGGTTCTGGGCTATATGAACAATGTCTTGAATACCTTGATCGCGTTGGAGCAACAGCATCCCCCATTGCGCCACTACGACATCTCGCCCGCCGCCGTCGTGATTGAAAACGCGCGCGGGCGCGCCATGTTGACCGGTTTTCAGGTTTCACCGCCGCCGATGGAGAAGCAACCCGGCGTAGGAAAGCACCTGACGACGCAGAAGATCGCCATCTCAGCGTATGTCCCAGTGAAGGATGCGCCCTTCGATCATCGCACCTGCATGTATATGCTCGCCGCCACCATGCACCACGCATTGGCAAATTATCCGCCGCCGCACTACCCAGGTTTTCCGCTCGTGCGAACCTTCAACCCGCTCGTCACACCAGAGCTTGAGGCCATCCTGCAACGCGCGCTGATGGAGGAGCGCAACATGCGCTACCAGAGCTACGCCGAGATGAAAAAAGATATTCAGCGCCTGCTATGAAAAGGGCGAGATGAAACGAGATGTACAGCGATTGCTATGAATAGGGCGACCGCGAGGGTCGCCCCTACAAAGATACGGCCCAGACCTATATCCGTTTCGTAGTCTTTGTAGGGGCGACCCTCGCGGTCGCCCTTGGGGAGGGGGCGGTCGCCCTCGAATCGTTTAGCCTCGCTCGTCAATGGGAACGTACTGAACATCTTTGGGGCCGACGTATTCGGCGCGCGGGCGAATCAGGCGGTTGTTGGCGAACTGCTCCAGCACGTGGGCCGTCCAGCCTGAGATGCGGCTGCACGCGAAGATGGGCGTATCCAGGTCGATGGGTATGCCCATCATGTAGTAGACGGAGGCGGAGTAGAAGTCCACGTTAGCGTACAGACCCTTGTGCGTCTTGATATACTCCTCGATGATGCGCGACATTTCGTACCAGCGTAAATCGCCGGTGCGCAGTCCCAGCTCATTCGACATGACGCGCAGGTGCGTGGCGCGTGGGTCATCGGTGCGATAAACGCGGTGGCCGAAGCCCATGATGCGCTCCTTGCGCTCCAGCGCGCCCTGGATGTACGACTCGGCCTTGTCCACCTCGCCGATGCGCATCAGCATGCGGATGACCTGCTCGTTCGCCCCGCCGTGCAGCGGGCCGGAGAGCGTGCCGATGGCGGAAGTGATGGCAGCGTACATGCTCGCCAGGGTCGCCGCGGTGACACGCGCTGCGAAGGTCGAAGCGTTCAGTTCGTGATCGGCATGCAGGATGAGAGCCACGTCAAGCACGTGCGTTTTGTACTCATCGGGGCGCTCGCCGGTCAGCATGTAAAGGAAGTTCGCAGCGTGCGAGCCGTCCGCGAGCGGGGCTACCGGCTCTTTGCCATTGCGCAGGCGATCCCAGGACACCACGATGGTCGGAAACATAGCAGTCAGCTGGATCGAGCGGCGGCGGTTGGCTTCAACGGAGACATCACCGGCATCGGGGTCAAAGGAAGAGAGGGCAGAAACGACGGTTCGCAGCACATCCATGGGGGTTGCTGTCTTAGGCAGCAGGCGCATAATCTCGTTCACGGCAGGAGGGAGCGCGCGATTGGCCCGGAGCTGTGTTGTCACCTCCGCGAGCTGCGCTTTCGTGGGAAGCACGCCATGCCAGAGCAGGTAGGCCGTCTCCTCGAAGGAGGAGTACTGCGCGAGATCGTGGATATCAACGCCGTAGTACAAGAGTCTGCCACGTTTGCCGTCCAGGTCGCAAATCTGGGAGTGCGCTGCAACGATATCTTCAAGTCCATCGGTAGCCATAGAAGATCTCCTCCTGTGATGCAGGCTTCGCTTTCGAGCGAGTGCCGATCTGCAAGGCCGGTGTCGCATAACTGCTACTTCCACGGCGAAGCAGAGAACTTTCAACACAACAAATGATATGCGGTTCTGTAAAGTATTATAGTCACTTGAAAAAAACAATGTCAACGATAATCAATGCCATGAAACAGATTCCGTAGAGGCGCCCCTTCAACACAGAAGCACTACTGCAATGAGCGAGAGTGCAGCGACCCGTAGCCCTCACCCCATATTTCTCTGTGATTCCCTCTCAGTACGCATGCCCATGCCGGCTTCCACCAGTGGGGCGAGCAGCAGCAGGCGGCAGCTCTGCACGATCAGCGTGCGGCGGTCTTCCCGCGATCGCTCGGTAGAGCGGCGGGGCCATGCTCTCACAATCCCACGCAGCGCGTGAATAGCCGCGAGCAGCCAGAGCAGCCAGAGCAGCAGAAATCCTGCGCTCCATGCCCCATCGGCAATCATGAGAACCGTGTGTCCCTGCGTCTGCATGCATTGGAAGGCTTGTATCGTAGAATATCCATACTGGATCAAGGCGGGATCGTAGCAAAAGGCGGGCGCACCCGTGATCGACGGAAGGCTGACAAGCAGCGTCTCCATCACCTGTACGAGAGAGCAGCTTCCCGCTCCTGTGCTTCCTTCGTTTCTCGCGCCTTCAGCTTCTCGGCATATTTATTCTCGATTGCTTTGCGCCAGCGATCTCCCAGGCGCATAAACGGCTTCTCGATGACGTTGTAGAAAAAGACGGCGAAGGGGAAGATGACGAACACAGCCCACAACCAGTAGCCTGCATAGATGACGTAGATGTTCTTGAGGTGAAACAGGGGCAGAACGCGCGTCTGAAACAACACCAGGAGCGGTAGATGCCAGATATACAGGCTATAGGAAATAAGGGCGATCCAGCGTATCGGCCTCAACGAGAAGGGCGCTTTCAGCAATTCGCTGCCGTACAGCACGGCGGCGATACAGAGCGCGAAGCCGAACGCTAAGAGCATCTCGCTCAGCCAGTTGTAGTAGGGCATGATGGGGTTGAAGAACGCGGGCCACGCCGGTTTGCCGCTCTCGAAGTGCCACATCACACTGAAAACCAGGATCACGAAGCCGGCTCGCCACAGCCAGGGTGAAAGACGCTGCCAGTTGCGTGTAAACGACTCGCGCGTAGTTGGATGCTGCGCGTAAACAAAGAGCGAGGCGAGCAGCATTCCCACGGCGAAATCCTCGGTGTATTTGCCGGTTATGCCGAACAGGAAGAACATCAGCACGTTGACTACCGGGGGGGAAAAAGAGAAACCAGCGATTGGTAGAGCCGAGGTAATCCAGGCCCCAGTAACGTACAGCCAGGCCCCAGACGATCAGCCCCATCAGGCAGAAGATAAGTGTACTCAGCTTCCTGCGTAGAGGCACGCGCTTGAGTATGAATACAAACAGCAGGCAAATGAGCGGCAGGATCATGTAAAATTGCCATTCGGTAGCGAGCGTCCAGTACGGTCCATTCAGCAAGCGGAAGGTTGCGCGGGATGAATCCATGAAGAACGTGAGAAAGAGCAGCAGATTGAAGCGATGGCCGGGTTGAAAGTACTGCTCGTTGCCAAAGATGATGAGAAAGTACAACGAGACATAATAGGCGGGAACGATGCGTAAAATACGCCGCATGTAGTAGACGCGCACCAGAGGCCGCCGCGATTCGAAGAGCAGCGATTTTGCAAACGGCATGAAGAGCAGGAAGCCGGACAGCACGAAAAACAACGTCACGCCGATGCCCCCGGCTGTCGAGAAAGCCGAGGTCAAGGGGTTCAAGCGCCAGTCCCACAGGTTGTCACCGGACACGCGATTGACGTGAAAGACGATCACCATCAGCACGGCAAAGGCGCGCACTCCGTCCAGCACAGCTATCGAACTGCGCTTGCCGCCCGGCTGGTCATCATCCAGCACTTTCACAGCCCATCGCCAGACTTCTGTAAATAAATCCTTACCCTGTTCCGTCGTATCAACGGTTTTCTTCATGCCGGTTCGCTGATCTTTCTCCCTGTTTCATCTACACAATCCACTGCTACTCTAAACGGATGAATGATGAGTAATGGTCACAAGTAAAGAAGATGTGGCTACCGAGGTAGAGCTGTAAAGAAGTATGCTGGAACAGAGGCAACCCCGCGCGGGGTTGCCTCTGTTCCAGACATGCCTATGCTCCGCTGTATCCGACGACGCTAGACTCGCCGGGGGTATTACTGGTGTAGTTAAAGAACAGGCTGCGTTCGGCCACAATCGGCAGGACAGGGCCTGATCCGCTGACGGGCAATGACTGCACCACAATCGAAGTATCTTCCGGTATGGTGCCGGACGAGTTGGCCGGAACATAGAGGAAGATATTTGCCTTCGCCTGCGCCACACCCGTCGCGGGAATCTTCACCGTCTCCTGAGTGAGGAAGCGCGTTGAGCCGCGCGTCACAAAGTATGTCACAGCAACGCTGATCTGTGTGTTGTTGGGGTTATAGAGCGTGATCGTTTCGCTGAAAGAGTTGCCAACGTGCCCCTCGGCGAAGCTGTAGACTGTTGGCAGGCCATTCGTTCCCGGCGTGACGCCGACTACCTCGACGCCAGTTGGCGTGGGCACGAGCGTCGGGCTGCTGAAGAACTGCTGGCGCTCGGTGACGATGGCAATGCTGTTGGTCGAGCTGACATGGATGGCGACCAGCGCCACCTGGCCGATATCGGCGTTGACATTCTCGATTAGCTGGCTTTTTGCCGGAACCGAGACATTGACTGTCTGCACGGTGCCGCCCGCCTGTGCATACGAGATCGTCACGCTGGCCGCCGTGCCCAGGCCACTCGTGTCGGGATTGGCGATGATCAGATGCTCCTGCGAGGGCGCGCCGCTCGAACCTGTGCCGCCGCCGGCGTAGTACCAGTCGGTGGCGGGCGTCACGCCCTGCACCGAACTTCCGCCGTTGACGGTGCCGCTGATACCTCCCACGCTGGTATGGAAGTACATGGGGCGCTCCACCACCACCGGCTGGTTCGAGTCAACCTGGATGTAGAACTGCTTGCCGGCCCCCAATGTATCGTTGGCCATCAGCGTGTTGCGCTGGCCCGCCGGAACCGTCATCGTGCTTTGCCCGATCTGCACGCCGCCGCTGAAGTAGGTGACGGTGATGGTGGCCGTCTGCTGGCCGATGGGATTCAGCACGGTGATATAGGTGCTATAGCCGGGCTGCGTCTGGCCATTGGCGAAGGTGAAGTGCATCCCGAACTGCGTCTGCCCCACAATATCCGAGCCGCCGGGCGTGTTGCCGAAGAAGCTGAAGTAGATGGGCCGCTCGGCCACAATGGAAATATCCGAGGTGATGTGAGAGCGACACATCCTGTCCAACCCTGGCAAAGCTGGGACGCGCAGCACGTTATTGACGTTGACGGTCGTGCGCGTGCTGGGATTGAGCGTCATGGCCTGGCTGACGGGCGATTTGCCACGCAGCAGATAGTTGATGGTCACGTGCGCGTAGCTGCTCGCGCTAGGATTTTCGAGCGTCAGGTACTCTTGAAAGTTGTTGCCCATATGCCCTTCGGCAAAGTACCAGCGCGTGCTGCCAGGCACGTTCGGCTGTGATGGTAGCGACGAGGCCAGGATGACGAACTCGTAGGCGTTGGCGCTACCGATGCCGGAAGCCATATCGTAGTGCGACGTGGCAGGATAGTAGAGATTGTTGCCGCTCGTCACATCGTGAAAGGCGTTGCCATAGGCGCTTGACGAGTTGAGTAGCGCGTAGAGCGTCGGATTGAGAAAGCCGAGGTTCGTGCCGCCGTGCGCCACCGCGTATTCGTTGGCCAGCGTGACGATGGCAGCCCACATGGGAGCCGCCGCCGATGTGCCACCCACGCCCTGCCAGGGCGCGCCGCTCGTGCAGCCTACTACAGCGACGGTACAATACACCACGTAACCTACGTCGGGGTCGGCATTCAGCGAGACATCCGGCACTTCGCGGCAATACTGGCTCCCCGAGACATTGCAGGGCGAGCCGCTGCTGTACGAGCTGATGACGCCGGGGCCGCTCTGATAGGACGGCATTGTCCACAGCGAGCTGACGCCGCCACCGCCGCCATTGTACGAGTTGGGCGTACCAGACCAGATGCTCTCGCTATGGTAGGTATTGTTGCTGTTGACGACCAGGCTTGTGCCGCCCACGCCCGTCATGTACGGATTGCTGGCGGGATCATCGACCTGCAAGGTGCCGTCGTTGCAGTCATACGCGCCGGTGTCACCGGCAGCCGCGAGCAGGCTCTGCCCCTGCGCCTCGGCCTCGATGAAGAACTGGTTCTCCGCCGTGACATCCGTCCCCTGCATATTTGGCTCGCACAGGCCCCAGCTTGTGCTGACAACAGGGATATCGTCGTTGATGATCTGGTTCCACTCGTCGTTATAGCCGGTGCCAGTGTTGGGTGCTTCATAGACGAACAGGTTCGCCAGGTTATTCAACATGCCCATCACTACGTCCATATCCAGCTGCACCTCCAGCGCGCCGCTGGTCTGCGACGCCGGACCGCCGTCGATCATGACCGTGTTGACGCGCGTGGGCGAGCTGCTGTCATAACACGCCTGATAGCCTGAAATGTCGGAGGATGTGTACTCGTCCAGCTCGAATAGGGCGATGCTCTGCCCCTCGCCGTGCAGCCCGCTGTTGTAGGCTCCCGTATAGTTGTACGCCGTGGCGAACTGTGCGGGGAGCAGGTATTGCAGCGCGTTGCTGCCTGGACCGAGGCAACTGATGGTGAGGGGAGACCGCGCGCCGGACAGATTGTGCGTCGGAATGGGCGGGTGCGTATAGACCACAGCATCGTTCAAGCCGTTGATGTTGACGATCAGCGGTCGCAGCGCCAGCGGCACGCGCGGCGCGGCGCTGTTGGCGTAGAAGACACGCCCATCGTTGGCGCGATACATGGAGATATGGACGGCGAACGCCTGCTCAGCCTGCGCCACCGTGCCGTTGAAGTCGATGACCTGCTGGCCGGGGACGGCGCGCGTCACCGTCAAACCCTGGCCCCGCAAAAACGATACGACAGCCTGCACCTGCTGCGTGGTCGGGCCATACAGCGCCTCGAACTCCGCCGGGCGCAAATAGCGATGATATAAATAGGAGCCGGGCGTATAGACACCCTGCACGTACTGCTGCAACATGGCAGTATTGCGCAGGTTGAGATTGATACTGAGCGATAGCCGCTGCGATGCTCCCGCGTCACCCAGCAGCGCGCTATGCGCCACGAGCGGCGAGACGGCGGGAATACTCTCGAGCGCAGCCTGGTCCGCGCGCGTCCGGTAGAGCGAGAAGAGTGACATGCTCACGCTCGCCAGCACCACCACCGCCAGAATACCCCAGACGAACCACCTGGAACGTCGCATGAGAACCTCCATCTATCAAGAAAATACACCTATCTACTTCAGTATAGTGACTCAGCAGAAATCAGGCTGTGACGCATTGTTGATTTCGTTCCCCTCTCCTGTGATTGAAACGTGACCAGGCAGGTTTATTCTACCAGTGATGAATGGAATGAGAAGCAGTCGAAAAGGAACCCCACGGGGTGTGAGGCTCTCTTACAGACATTCCATTCGCAATGAGGAGGTAATCATTATGAGTATGGTGAAGAATCTTCAGCCAAAAACCGCGACACAGGTTCCCGAACCCCCGATCGCCCGGTTCTTGTTCGCAGATACACGTATCGCGTGGCTCTGGCTGATCGTTCGTTTGTATGTAGGTTGGCAATGGCTGGTTGCCGGTATTCATAAGTTGACCGGCTACAATATTGACATCGGCCACTGGGGAGATAAGGCGACCCAATCCTGGATATTCACGGATCACCTGGGAGCCCAGCTGACCGGTTTCCTGCATGGCGCTGTTACGCAGGCGGCAGGCGCGAACCCGGCCGTGAGCTGGTACGGCTGGTTCGTGCAGAACGTTGGGATTCCGTGGGCCGGCTTTTTCACCTACCTCGTCACCTTCGGCGAAATTCTGGTCGGCCTCGGCTTGATCTTCGGTGTCCTGACGGGCATCGCGGCCTTCTTCGGCCTGTTCATGAACATGAACTTCTTGCTGGCCGGAGCCGTCAGCGTCAACCCGATCATCGGTGGACTGGCGCTATTCCTGATGCTGGCCTGGCGCGTGGCGGGCTACTACGGCGTTGACCGCTGGCTGCTGCCGCTGCTGGGCACCCCCTGGACTGGCACGCTGAGGAAGATGAAGACCAACACGCTAACGCCTACCCCCGCGTTAAATTGAGGAGAGCAGGAACGAAGAAACCGCCCCGCGTATCTCGGGCGAGATACGCGGGGCGGCTTCTTTGTTCCTCCAAATCCCTTAATGCTTCTCGACCAGTTCCGTGCCGCCGTAGGTAGAGCCATTGGCGGTGCGGTGGAACTCCTCCTCGGCGGGACGCACGATCAGGATGGGCAGGCGGGTCGCGCCCAGCACGCGCTCGGTGACGCTGCCCAGCACCCAGTGCTGGAAGCCGGTGCGTCCATGCGTCGCCATCGCAATCATATCGCAGCGGCCCGGCGCGCCCGCTCCCCCGGCATTCTCTCCATCCTCAGACGTGCGAATGATCGTCCCTGCAATATCGTCATCTAGCGCCACCGACCAGGTGATCGCCAGGTGTAGTTCGGCGAGGGGGCCATCCTGCATATGCTTGACGATACTGCTCAGGTAGGTTCTGGCCTTTTGCAGCGCCTGAGATCTGATCTCTTCGGCCTGTTCAGGGCTGACGTTTCGTTCGTCGAAACGCGGTGGTTTCATCACGCGCAGCAGGTGCAGCGCGCCATGCCCCGGCGCGGCCAAGCCTGCCACCAGTTGCGCCGCCGGTTCGAGTGCTGTTTTTGCCAGCGCGGAGCCGTCCAGCGTCACCAG
Organism: uncultured Chloroflexia bacterium; assembly: GCA_963731975.1. GTDB lineage: Bacteria > Chloroflexota > Ktedonobacteria > Ktedonobacterales > Ktedonobacteraceae > CAVSXS01. The sequence continues at coordinate 88,795 of CAVSXS010000002.1, forward strand.
CGCGCGAACGGCATTGCCATCAGGCCGCGAGCCAGCGGGTCTGGCCCCCGCTTCGTGTAACACCAGCACGGGCATCGGGCTGTGCTGTGCCACCTTCTGCGCCACGCTTCCCAGCACCCAGCGTTTCATGCCTGTCTTGCCCTGGCTCGTCATCACGATCAGGTCAATGTTGTACGAAGTGGCGACCGCAAGGATCGTCTGAGCCGCCGCGCCGAACAGCGCGCTGACCTCGACCTTGATCCCTTTCATCGTCTCGCGCTGCGCCAGCGTCTTCAGGTACAGCTCGGTCTCACTAATCTCCTGCTCGATAACATCAGCCGAATAGGTCACGGCCACGGTCGTTTCATACATCACCGGGATAGTCACAACCTGCGCCAGCAAAATCGAACCCCCGGAGGCACGCGCGAGGCGCGCTGCGATCGGCAGCGCGGTCTCAGAGCGCTCCGATCCATCGAGCGGGACAAGAATGCGTTTGAACATCGTTGTTCTCCTTTACGATTCAACTCAACTCCTGCCCACAGCATAGAGCCACGCAGTCACAGAGGTCTCACAGGTGACGAAGCAAGCGTCACGGGAGAATCACAGCATGAAGAACGACCGCGAAGGTCGCCCTTTCAACCATTCACAGACCTGGCTACGTCGCGGCGACGGGGGGCAGCGACGCCAGCGAATAGCCTACGCCAACTTTGGTCATGATGTAGCGCGGGTTGGTCGGGTCGGTCTCGATCTTGTGGCGCAAGCGATTGATATTGACTTGCAGCATGTGGCTCTCGCCGAGATATTCGGAACCCCAGACGTGCTCAAGCAGCAAATCCTGGGTGACGACGCGTCCGGCATTCTGGGCGAGATAGGCTATGATGCGATACTCGGTGGGCGTCAGCAAAATTTCATGGCCGGACAGCGAAACAAGGTGCTGTGAGTAGTCGATGGCGAGTTCGCCCGTAATGGTCGTCGCCTGCAAGCCACGCGCGCTCTCCTTCGCGGCGAATTGCGAGCGGCGCAGTACAGCCCGCACGCGCGCCAATAACTCATCTACGCTGAACGGCTTGGTCAGGTAATCGTCCGCGCCCAGGTCGAGGCCGCGTATCTTGTCCTGGTCCTGCCCGCGCGCTGTGACGATGATGATCGGCACCGATGAAAATTCGCGTACCTTGTGACACACAGTAAATCCATCCATTTTCGGCATCATCACGTCCAGCAAGACCAGATCGGGTACCTTCACCTCGATCTGCTCCAATGCCTGCTGCCCATCACTGGCTGCGAGCACTTCGTATCCCTCCAATTGAAGGTTGCGCGTCATCAGGCGCAAGAGCTGCGGGTCATCATCAGCAGTGAGAACCGTTGTTTTCTTTGCCGGCATAGATCATGCTCCATTCTTTTCCTGTTTACAGGATACTACTATACTATATACTACTACTCATATCACCCCTATGAATAGAACAACATATCGTCGATGGGGAGCCGCACGTAGAACGCGCTGCCTTCCCCGTGCGGCCTATTTTCGGCCCAGATGACCCCGTCATGCAGCTCGACGATGCGTTTGCAGATCGTCAACCCCAGGCCGAGTCCGTTCACCTCACGCGTCAAGCGGGTATCCACGCGGTGGAAGCGTTCGAAGATGCGCTCCAGGTGTTCGCTTGGAATGCCCTGCCCGCTATCGCACACGCAGATCTCCAGCATCTTATGCAGAGCCGAAGCGGCAGCTAGAGAATTTGCGTCACGCAGGAGCAATGTTGCCTGCTCCTTCAGCGTCGGCTGCACCTGAACGACGGGTCGAATCGTCACTTTCACAATACCACCTTCAGGTGAATATTTAACAGCATTTTCCAGCAGATTGTCTAGCACTTCGCGCAAACGACGCTGGTCGGCCAGAATAAGCGGGACGGTGTGGTTGGGCGAGCCATCGGCGTGTTCGAGATGCAGCTGGAACGTAAAACGACCCGACATGGTCATGGCAATCTTACTTTCGGTCGCAGCAATGGCCTCTCCCACGAGATACGCGACGTCAACGGGCGAACGCTCGATGGCGAGTTGATCTGTCTCTAATTGCGAAATTTCCAGCAGGCGCTCGATGATGACCTCCAGCCGGTCGCTCGCCTCGTTGATTGCCAGTAGGAATTGGTGTCGCTCCTCGCGCGCCAGGCGGCGCTCGTGGCGCACAAGCGTGGCAGCGTACCCTTTAATCGATGCCAGGGGGCCGCGCAACTCGTGGCTGACCGTGCCAAGCAATTCAGCCTTGAGCAGTTCCATACCTTCCAACGATTCCCGCACAGATTTCTGCTCAAGCTCATACACGCGCTCTTTGAGCAGCATGGCGTTGACGCTCGCTCCGATAGCATTCGCCACAAAGGGCAGCACAGCATGACAGCGAGTCACCCGCGCGGCACATTCGTCATCCTGGTCGGCATTCCATCCGACCAGGAGCAAGGTGTGCTGCGCTTGCTCCTCAGCAGCAAACTTGAGATTGGGTAGCACCTCGATGCGATCATGAACCTCACCCGCCAGGCTTTCAGTCAGAGCTAAGCGGTACATCATCCAGCAGGTAACATCGGACGACTCAGCTGGCAACTCCTGCTGCGGCGGCATCGGGACGAGAAGAGGTATTTCCTCCACCCGCATATTGTGCAGCGCCAGTGGGCGTAGTGACTTTGAATCGGCAGGTACCGCTGTGACCGACCCGACCTGCTCTACGGCTGCGACGGTGTCATGGAGCAGAAGCGCCCCGCGCTCGGCTTCGCACAGTGCCAGCACTCGTCTGAGTATATCAAACGCGACGATATCGAGCCGCTCGGAAGCTGTCCAACTCACCTTACGTCCCAGCCCAGCTAGATCGATCAGCGCTTCCGTCACCTCCGACGCCATTGGCTCCCCTAAGTGTGAATAGCTAATTGTCATGCTCTTCCTGCTACGAATAAGTGATCTTTTTGCAATGTACCGTGAATTTATTATAGAATAGCTATATTCACATTCCAATCACGGAATTTAGCATGACATCACAGACAGGTCACAAGAGTCATGAGCAGAACCTGCGGAAGCACGAAAGATGGCAGCGTTACAATCCAGGAATAAGCTTGTACGGCGGCTAAGCCTCATTTGGAAATCGTCACGCATCACGCGGGTACGACGGCTTCTTTCTACCTGGCGCGACCTGCCCTATTCAGGCGCGGTGACACTTGTCCTCACAACCATACTGGCAACACTGCTCATCATGGTCTTTGATCGTTCTGTGGTATTGCTGATCAGTCCGGGTATCATTTACCTGCCGGTCCTTGCGATGATCGCCTATCACTGGCGCTGGCCTCTGGCGATGATCGGCGGCCTGCTCCAGCTCTTTTGCGTCTATTTTTTCTTCTTGCAGCCCTTCAATGCCTTCAAACTGTTTACGGCAGAGGCGCTGGGGCAATTGATCACCCTGGCAGCCGCGATGGGTTTCGTGCTGGTGATTGTCCAGCTTGCACGCTATGGGCGCGCTAACGCCGAGCGGGCCGCCGCTCGCTTCGAGGCGCTCAATCGCATTAGCGCTGCCCTGTCGAGCGAGCTGGACGAGTCGCGCCTGCTGCACCTGATCGCAGAAACAGCCTGCCAGTTGACGGGAGCAGGCTTCGCGGCCTTCACCTTGCGCCCGATTGATGAGCTGGGCGAGCCACTCGTGCCGTCCGAGGGCAGCCTGTTCTACCTGGCTGCCGTCGTAGGAGTGACAAAGGAGCAGGAGCAGCTTTTCCGCCAGATGCCGCTTGGTGGCGAGGGGCTGCTCGCGCCGATCTTCCATCAAGGCACGACTGTGCGTGTCGCCGATGCGCTGCAATATGTCCACCTGAGCGGGAGCGCACATAGCGTGCCGAGCGCCAACAGCGAAGAACGTAGCCTGGCGCGCCAGGCCGCCTACGACTATGCACACGGGCACCTGGCGCGCGAAGGTCTGCGCTCGATGGGCGTGCCGCGCGGGCACCCCGTTGTGCGCAGTTTCCTGGGCGCGCCACTACTGGACCGCGCGGGCAATGTGCGCGGAGGGCTACTGCTGGGCCACATCGAGCCAGACAGGTTCACATCCGAGGACGAGCAACTGCTGGCAGGGCTGGCTACCGAGGCCGCCATCGCTATCGAAAACGCCCGGCTTTTCAGCGCGGAACAGACCCAGGCACGCGAACTCGACGCCATCTTCGAAAGCATCGCCGACGGTATTACGCTGATCGACGAACGGGGCGAGGTCGTGCGCGAAAACCATACCGCGCGCCGCTTGCGCGAATTGATGGAGTCGCCCGTTGATAAATCGACACCTGCACACGCGTCACCACAGCAATTGCTGCGCAACGCAGCGGCACAAGTTCAGGCGGGTGAGACAAAGCAGGAGCAGTCCATCTCGATTGTAGACGAGGCCAGGGACACGCGAGAATTTGTGGTAACAACGTCACCCTTGCGCCCGGCCTCTGCTCCTCTTCACGAAGAGAGCATGTTAATGCATCCTGGCGAGAATCACGCGCTCAATGACGGCGCGGTGGTCGTCTGGCACGACGTGACCGAGGCGCAACGGCTGATGGTGGAGCGCCAGGCCCACGCCGAGACTGAGGCGAGACGCGCCCTGCTGCAAATGGTCATCGACGAGTTGCCGAGCGGCGTCTACCTGGTGCGCGGGCGCGACGCGCGGCTGGTGCTGGGCAATCGCGCCGCCAACGATGTGTGGGGCGCAATCTGGCAAGCCGATCAGCCAATGAGCGAGTTCCTCACCCAAAACGGCATTCGTATCTTCCACTTCGACGGGCAGCCCTTCTCACAAAATGAATACGCCACGCTGCGCGCCGTGCAGAACGGTGAAACGATCCGCCACCACCAGGAGATCATTCGCCACAAAGACGGAACCGCGCTGCCGGTGCTGGTGAACGCTGTGGCGCTCGACGCGCGCGTGCTGGGCTGGAACAGTAATACCGGGAGTGTGGGGCAAGCTGCCGAGACAGAGCCTGCCGCCATCGTCGTCCAGCAGGATGTGACGGCTCTGAAAGAGGCCGAGCGCCTCAAAGATGAATTCATCGGCATCGCCGCGCACGAATTGCGCACGCCACTGGCGGTTGTCAAAGGCTTCGCGCAGATGTTGATCTCACAGACGGCGCGCGGCAATGGCCCTCCGCTGGCCGAGTGGCAATCGGAGGCCATCCAGGATATTGACCAGGCCACCAGCCGACTTGTCGAGCTGACCGAAGACCTGCTCGACGTGACGCGCTTGCAGGCGGGAAGGCTCGAATTGAACCCCGAACCGACCGACCTGGTGGCGCTGGCCCGCCGCATCACCACACGCTTCCAGGTGACGACGAACAAGCACACCATCTCGCTGCACTCCTCCTGTGAGCATATCGTCATCGAGGCCGATCCCCGCCGCATCGAGCAGGTGGTCAGCAACCTCCTCAGCAACGCCATCAAATATAGCCCTGACGCTAGCAAGGTCATCGTGAGCCTGGAGGCAGACGAACAGGCCAACTCGGCCATCCTCTCAATACGCGATCACGGCATCGGCATACCCGTCGATCAGCAGGGGCGCATCTTCAGCCGTTTCGCACGCGCCGATAACGCGCGCACCTCCAACATCAGTGGAACCGGACTGGGTCTCTACCTCTGCCACGAGCTGGTTGAGCGCCACAATGGTCGCATCTGGTTCGAGTCGGTCGAGCACCAGGGTTCCACGTTCTACGTTTCGCTGCCATTGGCGCAAATCGTGTCCGGTATGTGAGAAGAACACGCTGATACGAGAGCGACTCGTGACGCCCTCACCCTATACTAGAGGCATAGGTGACAAGCGGATCACCCAGGCGGAAGCAAACGAAGTACTTCTGCAATAGGGGCGAGAGCCAGTTGATCGGACCAGTGAAGTTCCTGGTCGCTGGCGCTCGCCCCATGTATGTCTAATGCGTCGTCTCCTGGCCGGGCATCCAGCGCAGGTTGGGTTTGCGCGCGGCCAGCGCCTGGTCGAGCCTGCCGACAGGCGTGGTGTGCGGCGCGCTCTTGACGATGTCGGGATTGGTGCGCGACTCCTCGGCGATCTGGTGCATGACGCTGACGAACTCGTCGAGCGTCTCGCGTGTCTCCGTCTCGGTCGGCTCAATCATCATCGCCTCATGAACGATCAAAGGAAAGTAGACGGTCGGCGCATACATGCCGAAGTCGAGGATGCGTTTGGCAACGTCGAGCGCGGTCACGCCCGATTCCTCCTTCTGGCGTTCAGCCGTCGCCACGAACTCGTGCTGGCAGATGCCAGGGAAGGCGATCTCGTAATCCTCCTCAAGCTCGTGCTTAACATAGTTGGCGTTGAGAATGGCGCTCTGCGACACGTGCAGCAGGCCATCGGGGCCGTAGGTGCGGATATACGTGTAGGCACGCACCAGCACGCCGAAATTGCCCATGTTGGCGCGCATCTTGCCGATGGAGAGCGGCCCGACCTCCTCCCAATAGTAGCCCGAGTCGTCCTTGGCGGGCAGCGGACCCGGCAGGAAGGGCACGAGATGCGCTTTCACACCGATGGGTCCCGCGCCGGGTCCGCCGCCACCGTGCGGCGTGCTGCACGTCTTATGCAGGTTGAAATGCACCACGTCGAAGCCCATATCGCCGGGGCGCGTAATGCCCAGCACCGCGTTGGCGTTCGCACCGTCATAGTAGAGCTGCCCACCGGCCTCGTGAACCAGTTCGGCGATCTCGTGGATTTTGCTGTCGAAGAGGCCCAGCGTGTTCGGGTTTGTCATCATGATAGCGGCGATGCTGGCCGCGTTCGCCTCCAGCAGCGCCTTGAGGTGCTCCATCAGGATGCCGCCCGTCTGCGGGTCGGTTTTGACCTCGACCGACCTGTAATCGGCCAGGGTCGCGCTGGCGGGGTTCGTGCCGTGCGCGTTGTCGGGTATCAGCACGATGTTGCGATGCCCCTGCCCGTTGTGCTCGTGGTACGCCTTGATGAGCATCAGGCCGGTCAGCTCGCCATGCGCTCCGGCTGAGGGCTGCAAGGTGATGCGCGTCATGCCGGCAATCTCCGCCAGGTAGCGTTCAAGCTCGTAAAACACCTGGATGGCTCCCTGCGCCGTGTTATCGGGCTGCAAGGGATGGATGCGCGCGAAGCCGGGCAGCGCGGCCATATCCTCGTTGATCTTGGGGTTATACTTCATGGTGCAGGAACCCAGCGGGTAAAAGCCCGTGTCCACGCCGAAGTTGCGCTGCGAGAGGTGCGTATAGTGGCGCACGATCTCGATCTCGCTCACCTGCGGCAGCGGCGCGGCCTCGACGCGAATCATGCTGGCGGGAAGCATCTGTTCCAGCGATTCCGTTGGCACATCCATGGCGGTCATCGTGGCGGCTCGTCTGCCCGGCGCGCCCAGTTCAAAAATGAGTGGTTCGACGCTGCTCATGCCTGCACCTCCTTGAGCACGGCTACCAGTGTATCGATGTCTTCTTTTGTGCGCGTCTCCGTGACGCAGAACAGCATGTCGTTATCCATGCCGGGATAGCTGCGGTTGAGCGCGTAGCCGCCGATGATGCCCACCTGCTCGAAGGTATGCTCAAGCACCTGCGTCGAGACGGGGGCGGTCACGACAAATTCGTCGAAGAATGGGCTGTTGAACTTCGCGGAGTAACCGGGCAGCGCGGTGATCTGGCGATAGGCGTAGTGTGCCTTCTGAAGGCACAGCTCACCCAGGTCGCGGAAGCCCTGCCTGCCGAGGGCTGCCAGGAAAATGGTGGCGCCGACGGCCAGCAGCGACTGGTTGGTGCAGATGTTGGAGGTGGCGCGCTCGCGGCGAATGTGCTGCTCGCGCGTCTGCAAGCGTCAGCACGTAGCCGGTGCGGTGCTCGCCGCCCTCCTCGACGGTCTGCCCGACGAGGCGACCTGGCAGCAGGCGCATGTACTTCTGGCGCGAGGCCATGAAGCCAAGCGCGGGGCCGCCATAGCTCATCGGGTTGCCGAAGCTCATCATCTCGCCGACGGCGATATCCGCGCCGTAGTCGCCGGGAGATGCCAGGATGCCCAGCGAGGCCGGTTCAGTGATGGTTGTGATGAAGACGGCCTTGCCCTTGTGCGCGATAGGTTCGATAGAGCGCATGTCTTCAATGCAGCCAAAGAAATTGGGCTGCTGCATCACCACGGCGGCGGTCGTCGCGCTCACCGCCGCGTCCAGGTCTTCGAGCGAGGTCACACCGTCGCGCGCCGGAACCTGCTTGACGCTGAAGCCGCGCGCGTGGGCGTAGGTCTGCAAGACGCGACGATACTGCGGGTCAACCGTCTCGGAGATGACGACTTCGCCGCGCCCGCCGGGGCCTATCGCCAGCAGCACCGCCTCGACCAGCGCGGTCGCGCCGTCGTAGAGCGAGGCATTGGCGATATCCAGTCCTGTTATCTGGCAGACCATGGTCTGAAACTCGTAGATAGTCTGCAACATACCCTGGCTCACTTCTGGCTGGTAGGGCGTGTACGAGGTGACGAACTCGGAACGGCGTTGCAAGTGAGGCACGACGCTGGGTATGGCGTGATCGTAGCTGCCCGCGCCCAGGAACGAGAGCGAGCCGTCCAGGTTCCTGTTCTTCGCCGCGACGGTTGTCATGTGACGCTTCAGGTCCGGCTCGGCGAGGGCAGGCGGCAGATCGAGCGTGCGGCGCAGGCGCACCTGCTCCGGCACGGGCGACAGCAGTTCCTCCAACGAGGAGAGGCCCAGCTTCGCCAGCATTGCCTGCTGGTCTTTCGAGGTATTGGGTATGTAACTCATGAGAATGTACCCCCTTTGGGCAAATTGGGATAGAATCTCTGTGGACGCAATGATGAATTTTACCAATCAAGATCGATAATGTCATTCTGAGCGCAGCGAAGAATCTGATGCACCGAAGACTGAGATTTTCGCTGCGCTCAGCATGGCGATGACTGGTCTTGAACGGAAAATATCATCATTGCGCACCTACAGGCAATATTTACCTACCCTCTAAATAGGCTTTGTATTCGTCGGCGCTCATCAACTTGTCCACCTCGGCGGGGTCGCTGAGCTTCACAACCAGCATCCAGCCGCCTTCGTAGGGCGCGTCGTTGACCAGTTCGGGCGTGTCGCGCAGCGCGTCGTTGACCTTCACCACTTCGCCGCTGACGGGCGAAATAAGCTCGGAGGTGGCCTTGACGGACTCGATATCGCCAAACTTGCTCTCGTGATCGACGCTCTGCCCGGCATTCCAGGGTAGCTCAATATAGACGACATCGCCAAGCTGGTCCTGCGCGTAGTCGGTGATGCCGATGGTGGCCTCGCCCCCCTCGACGCGCACCCACTCATCGGACTTGCTATACTTGAGGTCTGCGGGGTGATTCAGACTTGCCATAAATACGGGTCTCCCTTCTCTCGTTTCTATAGGGGCGACCCTCGTGGTCGCCCGCCCTCGCTCGCCGAGCCGCCATTTTCGTTAGATGCCACCAGTCGCGGCTATTGAACGGGTGGCGGGCGACCACGAGGGTCGCCCCTACTTTTGTCGTTTATAAAATGGCAGCGTGACGATGCGCGCCGTGGTATGTTTGCCGCGAATGTCGATCTGGACGGTCTTACCGGGAACGGCGTCGGCGATTTCGACATAGCCCATGCCGATGTTTTTGCCCAGCACAGGGCTTGGCGCGCCGCTGGTCAGCGTTCCTACGCGCCGCCCGTCGTCGTACAGGGCATACCCTCCGCGAGCGACGCCGCGCTCGACCATCTCGATGCCTATGAGCTTGCGCTTCAAACCCTGCTCCTTGATCGCGGCCAGCGCGTCGTGGCCGGTGAAATCGCCCTTGCCGAGCTTGACCGTCCAGCCCAGGCCGGCCTCCAGGGGATTGGTCGTCTCGTCTAGCTCGTGCCCGTAGAGACAGTAGCCGGCTTCCAGGCGCAGCGTGTCGCGCGCTCCCAGCCCGGCTGGCAGCAGCCCGCGCGGGTCCCCAGCAGTCAGCAGCTTGCGCCACAATGTCACCACATTCGACGAGGAGCAGTAGAGTTCAAAGCCGTCCTCGCCGGTGTAGCCCGTGCGCGAAATAATGCAGTCGATGCCATCTACTTTGCCTTGCGCGCAGTGGTAGTAGGCGATGCTCGCCAGGTCAACCTCCGTGAGCGGCTGCAAGATCGCCTGCGCCTCCGGTCCCTGCAAGGCCACCAGCGCGGTTTCGCCCGACATATCGGTGAGCGCGACCTGGTACTCTCCGATTTGTTGTTTCGTCCAGGCGAAATCTTTGTCGATGTTGGCGGCGTTGACGACCATCATGTAGCGGTTGTCGGCCAGGTGATAAATAATCAGGTCATCGATGGTACCGCCGTCGGGCTGGCAAAGCTGCGTGTACAACGCCTGGTTGAGGGCGAGCTTGCTCACGTCGTTGGGAACGAGATGTTGCAGGAAGGCCAGCGCGCCTGCACCCTCAACACGAAACTCGCCCATGTGGGATACGTCGAAGAGGCCCGCGCGCCCGCGCACGGCGCGATGCTCTTCCAGAATGCCGCTATACTGGACGGGCATATCCCACCCGCCGAACTCGACCATACGCGCGCCCAACGCAAGATGTTCCTCGTAGAGGGGAGTTCGTTTGAGCGAGGCCGCCGCCGTGTTCTGTGCTGTCATGTTGCTTGCTCCATTGCAGTCTAGAGGAACGTCCGTATGCATCATGATACAACAGCAATTATGGCGTTTGTCGTGTCTGATAACTTGGCATTTTTCTCAATTATGGGCAGCCATCCATCTTTGGCTCTCTAGCAGGTTTAGTGAATCAAGAGGGACGGAGCAAGAGCTAGCACAAGGTATGAATTTTGGCTCGACATATATTACGTGGATATCATTTGAGAATTTAGATGATGTTAGCACCAAATAGATATTGATTTTTTGAAAATTGACCACTAACCACATCAAAGTTATAATGAGCCGAGTATTGTTTATTAGTAGGAGTACACTATAATGCTACGGAAAAGATTTGAAATGAGTTTTCTCATTGTTGTGATCTTCTGGATTCTGACCGCAATACCAGGGACCTTCTGGTATCATAATAATATAAGTAAGGTTCAGGCGAAAACTTACCTATCCTCTCCTTCTGTGTTACTATCACCAATTGTATCATCCTCAACGAAATTTTCTAAAAATAGAAATGCAGAAAGTAGTGTTGCTAATCTGTCTTCAATAAGCACTTGGATTCCTTATGCAACTGCAATACTTGTTGCATTCATCGCGCTTTGTGGAGTAGTTTATCAGAGCCGACGTACAACTAAAATCGAGAAGGAGAAAATTTTAGCACAGGTAGAACTTGAGCGTGAAAGAATTCGTTTTCAGGATGAAATAAATGCTGTCCGAGCTGCGCAGGAACGGCAGCGGCAACGCAAAGAAATGGATGCTGAAGCTGTTCTCGCTGCGATAAATCGCGCAATGAACATTGCTGAACGTGATCAAGCATATCGCGAGGCTCTTCATGCTGATCCACGTATTAGCCGTTTGCAGATTCTTGACATGAATCATCCTTTAGATGTGACCAATATCTTTGTACGCGTGCGGCTCCATCAGGAGACTAAGCCTGGCTATGAACTAGATCCGGCATTGCTTGCGGCTGAGGCACAACGTGATCCGAATGAGTTATTCCGTGCCAGCCGAGTACGCCTTGAAAACCGTGCTAGAAGTGCCTTAGATCCTGCTGAGGCTATTCGCAATTATAAACGGTGCGTTTTCAAAGGCGATCCTGGTGCGGGAAAAACAACATTGTAGAAGTATCTTGCGTTGAAATCATCCGAGAAGCAATTGAGGGGACTACCTGATCTGCCTATTCATATCGAACTTAACGCTTTTGCAAGCTCTGGATACCATGATCCGATAGATTTTGTATCGGCTCGTTGGGATGATCGCTATGGTTTTCCTAAGGTAGAAGCTAGGGCATACATAGAAGAGAATCTAAAAAATTCGAATGCGTTACTTTTACTTGATGCTCTTGACGAGACTGTGATTGGAGATTCAGTAAATGAGGCTGAAGCATCTTATATGCGCGTTGCGGATTCTATAACACAATTAGCAACACGCTATCACCAATGTCCGATTGTTGTTACGGCCCGCAAAGCAGGATATCAGCAGCGCACACGTTTATCAGGTTTCACAGAATTAGAAGTGCTTGATTTTCGTCAGGAGGATATTGAGCAGTTTGTACGCAATTGGTTCGACTGCTCTCCTACGTCGCATCAGTATGCGAATGCTGCCGACTTGAATGCTAAACTCTCTCGTAATTCACGCTTGTTAACTCTCGCATCTAACCCTCTCCTATTATCATTGATTGTGATTGTGTATGAAGATCAATTAGACCTTCCTGATCGTCGCACTGAACTTTACAAGCGCTGTTTAGATACCTTACTCACTAAGTGGGATGCAAGCCGAGAAATTCGTCGTCGACGCGAATTCAAGCCTGAACAAAAGCTTCAATTACTTGAAGAGATTGCGTGGCATTTCCATAAACAAGGGCGACGATACTTTCCTGAAGGTGATTTGTTGAGCTTGATTGAGGGTTTCTTACCAGCAATCAATCTGCCATCTTCGCAAAATATCCAAGTACTTGAGGAGATAGCTGCTGAAAATGGCTTGCTTAAAGAGCAAGCGCAGCACTGGTACGGCTTATTGCATCTGACTTTGCAGGAATTTCTTGTAGCGCAATATGTTGCCAAAAATAAGCAATTTGAAGCTTTGCTGCCCCATCATAGTGATCCTTGGTGGGAAGAAGTATTGTTGCTCTACGTAGGACTTATATCGGATGCTAGTTTACTTTTACAAAAACTGGTAGAGCATGATAGAGTTAGTCTATCCCAAAAGGATATCTTCTATACTCGTCTCATACTTGCAGGACGTTGCTTAGCAGCTCGTCCAACGATACGTCAAATTTCTCTGCGGGAAGAAATCCTTTCACAACTGCTAGAATTGTTGGTCAATGCTCCTTTTTCACTTACTCGAAGCCAAGTATCAGATGTTCTAGCTGAGATTGGCGGTATAGAATTGAATACTCAATTGATACATTTATTGGCTGATGAGAAGCTGAATGAGAGTATACGCCGTTCTATTGTAACGGCATTGGGAAAACATGGTGATCGCTCAGTAGCTCCCGAGTTGATGCGCTTGTTGGCTGATGAGAAGCTGAATGAGAGTATACGCCGTTCTATTGTAACGGCATTGGGAAACTTAGGTGATCGCTCAGTAGCTCCCGAGTTGATGCGCTTGCTGGCTGATGAGAAGCTTGATGAGAAGATGAAACGGTCCATCATTTTGGCATTGGGGAACATAGGTGATCGTTCAGTAGCTCCCGAGTTGGTACATTTATTACTCGAAAAAAAGTTAAATAAGCATCTAGGGCTTTTCGCCGGAATGACTTTAGAGAAACTGTATAAACACGGACAAACTTCCAACTTAGTGTACTTAGTGTTTCAGCTGTATAATAAGCAACTGAGTGAACTTGTTCGTAGATCCATTGCTAAGGTTATTGGAGGATTAGATAAACGAGCAGCTTCTTCTGAGTTGATTTATGTACTGATTCATGAGAAGCTAGATATGAGATCCCGTAAGACAATTGCTTTTGCTTTAGGAAACATAGGTGATCGTTCCGTAGCTCCTGAATTGATGCGCTTGCTGGCTGATGAGAAGCTTGATGTGGAAACATGTCAGTCAATCGCTACAGCCTTGGGAAACCTGGGCGAGCGCTCCGTAGCTCCTGAGTTGATGCGCTTGCTGGTTGATGACAAGTTGAATGGGAATGTCCGTAAGTCAATCGCTACAGCCTTGGGAAACATAGGTGATCGTTCCGTAGCTCCTGAATTGATGCGCTTGCTGGCTGATGAGAAGCTTGATGTGGAAACATGTCAGTCAATCGCTACAGCCTTGGGAAACCTGGGCGAGCGCTCCGTAGCTCCTGAGTTGATGCGCTTGCTGGTTGATGACAAGTTGAATGGGAATGTCCGTAAGTCAATCGCTACAGCCTTGGGAAACCTGGGCGAGCGCTCCGTAGCTCCTGAATTGATGCGCTTGCTGGCTGATGAGAAGCTTGATGTGGAAACATGTCAGTCAATCGCTACAGCCTTGGGAAACCTGGGCGAGCGCTCCGTAGCTCCTGAGTTGATGCGCTTGCTGGTTGATGACAAGTTGAATGGGAATGTCCGTAAGTCAATCGCTACAGCCTTGGGAAACCTGGGCGAGCGCTCCGTAGCTCCTGAGTTGGTACACATATTAACCGAAAAAGGGCTGAATGGGAATATGCGCCGTGAAATCACTCGAATTTTAGGGAAATTGGGCGAACGCTCAATAGCGCATGACTTGGTACGCTTGTTGGCTGATGACAAGCTGAATGAGAATACGCGCCGGTCTATTAATGATCTTTTGAGAGACTTAGGTGAGCGCTCAGTAGCACAAGACTTAATACCCTTATTGGCCGAAAAAAAACTGAAAGAGAATAAGCGGGGATCAATCGCTGTGGTTTTGGGAAATTTGGGTGAACGTGCCGTGGTTCCTGACTTATTAAGTTTACTATCCGATAAAATGATAGGCAGGACTGTACGTATATCTATCGCTAGAGCTGTAGGGGAGTTAGCATCTGATGAGGCGCATGTTCATACACTTGTCGCGCTTCTGCAAAATTCAGACATAAAACAGGATATTTATGGTACTCTATGGAAAGTGAGTCGTCGAGCAAGAGTATCGGTGTTTATAGTAGATCATCTTGAAGGGGAGCAGTTAGAAGTCGTTCCTTGGTAAGTGATGACTTATGTACTGATATTTTAGGAGGTCCCCCAGCGGAGATGAGGGGAGTAGAGTGTAAGTTTGCCAGGTTCTTTCTTGAGCAAGTTTAGAAGAGCTTCCTAAGCAACTTTGTGTATTAACCACGTCCAGTTTTGTTGACAACCGTAAAGAGATTTCAATATCATTTTTGCTAGAAGCATCTGATAAGAACTCAGTACTACCATTTTCCAGTATCCTCAGTTGACACGATTGGGCCACCTCATCTGATAATCTCATTCACGCTCTATCCCTGCACGCCCAGACTACTTACAGTAAGCCTTGACACAAAGCGGATACAGGGATACGCTATGAGAAAATTGACCCATAAATCAATCGAAAGAGCTATCAGCATGTCTCCACGCACAGATGAGAGCAATGCGCGTATACGCGAGGAGCAGCGGGAACACATTCTTGACGCCGCCAGGAAGGTCTTCGCGCGCAAGGGCTATACCGATACGAAGATGTCGGATATCGCCGTTGAAGCGCAGGTCAGCTACGGGCTGGCCTATCACTACTTCACCAATAAAGAAGCTATCTTCAATGCCCTGCTCGAAAACGCTTTGCAAGGCGCGCTTGAACTGATGCGCCGCGCGCGCGTGCAGCCCGGTTCGCCCTGGGAGCGGCTGCGCTGGCTGATCGCGCAAATCATGCGAGGCGCGCAGGACGAGCCGGAGTACGAGATGTTGGTGCTGCTGGCGTTGACAAACACCGCCGTGCCGCAAGAGATACACAATATGGTCATGCGGGAGAGTCGGCAGACGCACGAGGCGCTCAAACAGCTCATTGAAGAAGGGCAGGCCGCCGGGCAGGTGGTCGCCGGAGACCCCGACCTGCTGACGACGACCTTAGAGTGGTGCATCCAGGGCATGGTCTTCGGCACAAGCTACTGGGGCAACGAAGCGCCTCCCCTGCCCGACGTCGAGATGGTGCTACGCCTGCTCAAGGCGTAATAATGATTTTTCACGACCAAGTTCGGCCATGTCATTCTGAGCGCAGCGAAGAATCTCACGCGTCGGGCATCGGAATCAGTCTATAGAACCTTGAGATTCTTCGCTGCGCTCAGAATGACATACTTGCTTGCCCTTGCTGATCTTACTTATGAACAATCATCATTTACGATTTTCGTTCCCTCAACGGGATTTCCTTCAGGAAGAAGACGGCTAGCAGGCCACACAGGATGATGCCCAGGCTCAGCGCGAAGATGTTGTGGACGCTCCCGGCCAGCCCGGTGCGCACCGCTTCGAGAAGTTGTGTGTAAGCGGCCATGCCCTGCTGCCCGTAGCCCGCGAAACCGGCGCGTATCTGCGCGAGGGAGACGGGTGAGAGCAGGATCAGCGGGTTGTCGAAGGCCGTCAGGATGCTTGGCGGCAAGGCGTGCCGCAGCGCTGGTGAAAGCGCGTTGTGAAATGCCGGGAGGTAACTCGCCGTCAGGGCTGACCCCATGGCGGCCAGGCCAATCGTGCCACCTAGCTGGCGAAAGAAGATCAGCGTGGAGGAGGCCACGCCGATCTTTTGCTGGTAGGCATTCTGCACGACGACGGTGTAGACCCCCAGGCCGGAACCGACGCCAGCGCCCATGATAAGCATGGCCACCACCAGTTCGCTATAGCTGGAATGCGCGTCCAGGCGCACCAGCAGGAGCGTCCCCGCGATATCTACCAGCAGTCCGAGAATGGCCACCCATTTGTACCTGCCCGTCAGCGTCAAAGCCAGGCCGGAGAGTACGCTGCCTCCGATGGCGGTCAGCATGAACGGCACGAGCACGAGGCCGCTGTCGGTGGCCGTCGTGCCGAGCACGCCCTGCGCGAAGAGTGGAATGGCGAAGGCCGCGCCGTACAGGCTGACGCTGAAGATGACCGTCACGAGCAGCGAGATGCCGAAGATGCGCACGCTATGCGCGATCAGACCCGGCTCGAACACCGGCTCTTTGCCCTGGCGTTCAAGACGAACCGCGTAGATCACCAGGGCGGCCAGCACCACAATGGACAGGCTGAAGAGGCCAAGTATCTGCGGTGAGAGCCAGTCGTACTGCGTTCCCGCCAGCGAGAAGCCCAGCATCAAGGGAACAGTGCCGAGAATGAGCAGCGCCGCGCCGGTATAATCGATGAATGGCCGCTTCGTCGCACCGCGCAGCACCGGCATAAGGAAGACCAGCACCAGCAGCGCCAGAATGCCCACCGGGATATTGATGTAGAAGACCCAGCGCCAGGTAGTGTGATCGACGATCCATCCTCCCGCCAGGGGACCGGTAATGGCTGCCAGCGCGTAGATGCTGCCACTCACGCCCTGCCACTTGCCGCGCTCGCGCGGCGGGAACAGGTCGCCGATCACGGCGATGGCGATGGGTTGCAACGCGGCGGCTCCCAACCCCTGGAAGGCGCGAAAAGCGATCAATTGATTGATGGATTGCGCCGCACCGGAGAGCGCCGAACCTGCCAGAAAAACGACGATGCCGAATATCATGACAGGCTTGCGCCCGAACAGGTCGGAAAGCTTGCCATAGATCGGTATTGGCACCGTCGAGGTGAGCAGGTAGGCGGTCGAAACCCAGGCGATCTGGTCGAAACCCTGCTGGTCGGCCACGATGCGCGGCATGGCCGTCCCCACAATGGTCTGGTCGAGCAGCGAGAGAAAAACGACACAAAGCACGCCCATCATCGTGAAGATGGTCTCTCGCCTGGAATAGTGCCGCGAGTATTCTTCTGTCTCCTGTGCCGCGATGATATCTTGTGCATCCTGCAATCCCGCTGATACAGGCGTATCTGGCGTATTTGCCTGCAATTCCTCTTGCTGCATCAGTTTCCTCCTTTCTTTTTGATTGATAGATCAATCAATATACGAAGAAAGATTACCTGATGAGGGAGGGATTGTCAAGAGGGAAATAGCAAAGTAATTAACCAGATGTGCGGGGAGATTCTTCGGCGATATCGGGTAGGGAGGACATACCCTCATCCAAGTCATACATAAATGATGATGCCCGCTGTTCAGGTAGTGAAACCGATGAACCATCCTCCATTAGTGTGAAAGGATCATCGTAATGATCGTTCGCTGGTAGTGACTCGCTGTTGCGCGTGGCGGGAATGACGGTGGCAGGCTTGCTTCCTACTTGTTCATCAGGTGTTCTAGCTACCTCGCTTGGAGCACTAATACCGACTCTGTCGCTCTGCACCCTCAGTGGGAGACGTCGTTGGCCGGTATTACTCACGATCCGACCGCGACCAGGCTGGTTGCCCGGTCGCATTCTACTTGGACCAGATGATGCTGTCAGACTTATAACACTAAAACCGGCATATTTGGCCACAGCTCGCACCTGGCGATCCGCGCTGACGACCTGCACATTCATGCCTAGATCTCTCACGCGAGCATGGAGTATACGCCAACCAACATTGCTGCGCAATTGCGTTTGTTGCGGCACCACCAGAATAATTTGTCGGGCGCGCGCCTCCGCGATCCGCTCTAGCAACTCGGTCAATTGATCGTCCGGGCCAAGATAAATGATCTGCTCTTTAGGATGGGTTGGGGCAGCAGAAATTTCCTCGGTATCCACCATTGAAGCAGCGATGGGCGATGGATGCGGCGAAATTTCCTCGATATCCTCAACAGGTTCGGCGGTAAGAGGCTCCGTTGATAGGCTCTCTTGAGAGTTAGAGGGCGCGCCGATGAGTTCTTGGGTGTCTACCGGCTGTCCATTTTCGCTGCTCAGAGTAGGTTGAGAAGCTTCGTTCAAACTCTCTGAAGTCTGATCGTCCTCGATAGGCGCAATCTGCTCTTTATTATCCTGGTCGGCTACCGATGGTTGCGCAGAGGAATCGGGTTTCTCTTCGACAAGCAACTCGGCAGACTTCTCTTCCTGAAGCTTCTGAGAAACGGTTTGAGTCACCTCATCAGTGATGAGCAATTCTTTGCGCTTGTCTTTGCCATGCGGCTTCTTGTGTTTCTTGCCGAACTCCCCTTTCTGAGATTTTTCAGAATCTGGCTGAGGCATTTCACCATTACGTAATGTTTTCTGTCCATGCTTGCCCTTGCCATGCGGCTTCTTGTTTTTCTTGCCGGACTCCTTTTTCTGGAAATCCTGAGAAACGGACTGGAAAGCATCTCCGGGTGGTATTTCTCGAGTACTGGGCGGCTGTGTTTCTTCATCCGGTGATGCTTTTTGAGGAATGGACTGCTGAGCTTCATCTCCGGGCGGTATTTCTTCAGGAAAGAGCGGCTGAGTCTCCTCATCCGGTGGTGTTTCTTGGGGGCTAGACTGGAGAGCATCATCACCTGGTGGTATTTCGCTATCGCTCTTTTCCGTGTGAGGAGTCATATCCGGGTGTTCAAAAGACGTTTTTTTGCTCAAGATCACAGATATCTCAAAGCTGAGATTATTCGCATCTTTTTGTGGCTGATTTATTCGACTTTTAGGGACAGGATACTGATAGATAACCGTACCGGATTCTAAATCCGACCGCAATTGTTCACCAAGAACGACGACCTTCATACCAGCCTTCAAAGCATGTTCTGCAGCTGGATAATAATACGAATACATTAAATCTGGAACGACAAGATCAAAAGACAGAGATTGAAGCTCCTCTTGAGAAGGTGCCGGTTTCACAATTGAACCAATATATTGCCCTGCTCGCTTCATCATATCAGCAGTGGATAGAACCGCTTCGGAGAAAATTTCGGAAAATGATTTTGGCTGCTTCATGGTTGTTTCTTCGTGGGGCTCAGGCAACGCCTCTTGAATCTTTTGATGTAAGACCATAGCTGATGTCTGTATAATGCCCCATTTCAAGATATCAAGCATGTATTGTCTCACGAGCTCCGTCTTGGTAGCAGGATCGGCTTCTGGTTCTACAGTATCGACAAGGGTTGCTGAGAGCTCATGAGCATAAATGAAACGTTTTTTCTGTACATCGAGCCGACTCCCCTCAAGGGTCGCTTCCTTCATCTGTTTATCCAGTTCTTGTAAGAGGGCTTCTCTTCTATCTGCGCTCTGGTATACAAAACCTACAGCGCGCAGAGCTTCTCTTCTTTTAGAGAAACCGTATAAGAGAAGGAAGACAGAGAGCGAGAACCCATACACCCAGATAAATTCAGTCTGCACGGCGGTTCGGTCGGTGATCACGAGGTCTACAGGAATCTTCTTTAATTGAAGAGGGATGTTATTGACTGCGGAGATATAGTGTGCGAAAAACAGCTTGACGAAGGTGAAGTCTCTATAGACAAACGTGCCATATTTGGAGCTGACCACTAGTAAGCTAAAAATCAATGAAGCAAGGCAGAAGTGGAAAGCCAGCAGCAGTAGTAACCTGTTATGCCTGAAGATGGTAAAAAAAATGGCGATACAGAAAACAATACAAATGGTTGTCACTAAAAGCGTATTCTGGTCCAGGGAGTGGCCTAGCAAAAACATTCGTAGCAGAAGATGATATAAAGAGTAGCAGGCGGCGATCAGAAAAAAAAGTAAGGCGATCGACCCCCCGCAGCCAAGCGAGTTATCTTGCAGAATAAGTGCTTGATACGCCTTTATTTTCTTCTTTTCATCATCACTTCGAAAAAGAATAGGGAGAACCAGGCCAGCAACGCCTAAAATAGTGCTGATAATTACACCAACAAGCTGCCAGATAGGATCACGCAAGGGATCGTGAGTAAAAAATAGCATAGTCACTTCTCCCACTCAACATGAAAAATCCATATGCCTCATTTGTACGTGAAAAGAGCAAATAAGTCAATTCTTTCAGCCAATTTGCATAGTAAAATGGGATATTTGGATGCTTAATCGACAACCTGTAAGTTGTAAGGAGAATAGCTTACAGGCTCATTTCGCCGTCGTCAATTGGAACGAGGTCACGTTCAGCGTGACGTTCTGATCGAGTTGGGGACGCAGGCCGCCATTGCCAGCAGCCGTGATGTCGTTGTCGGTGGCCGTCAGCGTCCACTGGGTCGGCTCGGTTGTGCCGGTCTGCCACACTCTGGCCGAAAGCGTGTTGCCGACGATGCGGAAGCGGAGGGTATAGGAAGTACCGGCCTGGGCCGGAAAGCTAATTGAGGCAAAGGTTGGGCCTTGCGTCGGGCTTAACCGCTTCAGAAAACTCAGGTTCTTACCATCGATGTAGGCTTTGTAATAGTGGTTATTGCTCGTCCAGCGCAGCATGACGGCGAAATGAGAGGAATGATTCGCGTCAGAGTACTGGTCCATCATGCCCGTCACCAGTACCTCCGCGTCGGCGGCAGCCGCTCCCAGCACGGCGGTATAGAGCGCGTGGCCGTTGGCGGTACGATGAATCTGACCCGTTTGCCCGGCAATCGAGAAATCCTGCGACGTGTTCGCGTCTCCAGCCCAAACCTGGTGATCAGTAGCGGTACCCCAGAGTGTCTGGTTAGCCCTCTGGAACGTATCTTGCGCCAGAAAAGTTGTGCCAGTGCCCGTCGTGGCAGTAGTATGTGTAGCTGTGGGTGTTGTGCCGCCCGTGTTCTGCCCGGTCGAGGGAGAGTGTGCCAGCAGTGCAACCGCTGCCGCCCCGCCGACGATTACGATGCCAACCGCTGTACCCCCGAGAAGGAATGCTCGACGTGAGATACCACGTGACTCCCTCGACTCTGCCTGGCGAGTGGGTTGTTGAGGCGACAGTCCAGGCCGGGTCTGCTGGTACATTCGCGGGGGCGCTTGCACAGGCTGGTTTACCGGCTCACGCTCAGGCGGAATCAGTTCGGTCGCAAATGCATTCTGATCGATAGCAGGCATTGCTCTCATGGAAGCATCGGGCGTACTCAGAGCGGTCGCAAACTCGGTTGGCTGGTTCGTGTTCGGTCCTGCCTGATTCCGAGCAGGTCCGGCAGCCTGCGTTGGCTGCGAGGGGGGAATGGGCGTGAGCGGTGCGGGCGGCGCTGCCAGCACGATCGGTGCTTGTGGCGATTGTTGTTGCTGTAGTTGCGCTGGCAAAGGCTGCGGCAGTATTGTATCCTGCTGGTTGATGGCCTTGGCGATGTGGCTGGCTCGTTCCAGGGCGGTCGCAAACGCCTGCACGTTACCAAAACGCTGCTTGGGGTCCTTCGCCAGCGCGGTCATCACCACCTGCTCCACCTCCGGCGGGATATTTGGAAGGATATCGTGCAATGGCGGTGGGGGAACCATCATATGCTTGACGGCCAGTTCTGTAAACGTGCCGGTGAAGGGGCGCTGGCCGCTCAGCCATTCGTAGGCCACCACGCCGAGCGAATACTGATCGCTGGCCGGGCGCGGGTGCGACTGAATCTGCTCGGGAGCCATATACGAGATGGTGCCGACTGTCTCCTGTGTTAGCTCTGTGCGCGTGCTCTGCGCCACGACCGCGATGCCGAAATCGGTCAGCAGGATTTCGTTGTTGCGACCAAGCAGCATATTCTCCGGCTTGACATCGCGGTGAATGACCTTCTGGTCGTGGGCATATTGCAGCGCGCTCGCAACCTGGTTGGTGTAGTCGATGACGGTAGTCAGAGGCAATTGTTGGCCGCGCGGGTGACGCTGGCGAATGGTGCCATTCGGGGCAAAGTCCATCACCAGAAATGGAACGCTGCCGTCCAGCCCGAAGTCCAGCAACCGGATGATATGCGGATGAATGAGGCGTACCAGCGTGCGAGCCTCTTCGCGGAAGCCCTCCCAGTCCTCCCGGGCGAGATGTGTATGCAGCAATTTAATAGCCGCTGCACTATCGAGATAGACCTGCTGCCCCAGATAAACATCCGCGAAACCACCGCTCCCCAGCAGTCTTACCAGGCGGTAGTTTCCTATCTGCTCACCTGTGCGGTCAACCATCAAACATCTCCTCAAATATCTTTCGCTTGAAAACGTGACTTCATTATAGTCCAATTCCCAGGACAAAACAACCATTCATCATCACTTGATCCTGCTGCGCCCGGCTGGCCTGGTGCGTATGCGTATGAGCGACAAGCGCTACTGGCACGACTCATCCTGGCGATTTTGGCGTGGGGGCTTCCCAGGTCATTCAAGCTGATGATGGCATGTATACTGCGGAGAGGTCAGCGAGGAGCATCGTAGTCATCGCTATGCTCCACTTCATCCAATGCCTGTTGCCCAATGGTGCGCGTCTCCACCTCCAGGCCAGGGAGGGCCAGGGCGCGCAGTAACGTCTGCCGGGCGCGACTGAGGTAGGTTGTTTGGGTGCCATCGGGACAGTATCTTGCCTGGGCGAGCCGGAAGGAGCCAAGCGCAACGAGGGCCAGGCCGGTGCAGGGCATATTGTGGATAGCACGTGCAATCAACAGGGCGCGTTTGATATACGTGGCCGCGCTGGTGAGGTCGCCGCGTTTGAGGAGCAGCAGGGCGTATTCAGCGTTCCAGTGGCTCAGGTATTCGCGGTCGTTGATCTGTTCGGCCAGCAGCAGGCTGTGTTTGTAGAGCGTTTCGGCCTCTAGCTGGCTGCCCTCACCTGGTGTGTAGGCAAGCTCGGCCAGGTTGTGCAGCACAACGGACATGAGAGGCGTATCGCCGGTACGTTCGGCCAGGTTGTAGGCGCGCTGGAGGTGGGTGCGTGCCTGGGCGTAGCGCGCTTGCTTCAGGTACACGTGGCCGATGTTGTTGCAAACGTGGGCAATTTCGCGCAGCCGCCCGTATTGCTCGTAGAGCGCAAGAGCGGTGCTGAAGTGTTGCAGAGCGACATCACGCTGCCCTGTGTCGTTGGCGATCGCGCCGAGCAGCCCGTGCGTGCGGCCAAGATCAACCGGGTCGCCAAGCAGCGTGCTGCGAATGCGCGTTAGTCCGGCGCTGTGTTCGGCTGCTGTAGCCTGCTTCTCAGATGCGACCTGCGCCTCCTGCTCGCCTCGTTCGCCCTGCGTGATTTGTGACGCCTCGAAGAGACCAAGAGCTTCGCGAGCTGCGTGCATTGCCTGCTCGTACTGGCCTTCTTGCCAGTGCAGGCTGCCCTGCTGGAACAGCAGACGCGCGCGAGCCGGGCCGGAGAAAATAGCGGCGTCGTGCAAGACCTGCTCGCCGCGCGCGCAGCCCTGCCACGCGCGCGCATTGTCCCCCGTATAGCGCCACGTCCAGCCGATCTCGCTCCACAGCAGCGCCTGAATCTGGGCCTCCTGCGCGTCTCGCGGGGCATCCTGCCAGGGATTGCGCACCTGCAAGACGCGCTCGAACAGGGCGCGCGCCTCCGTAAATCTACCCTGGATGCGCTCGCATTCAGCCAGGCGTTCGAGCAGGAAGGCCAGCCGCGCGCGTGTCTCCTCCGGCATGGGATGCTGCCGCGCCTCGCGCCCATGCTGCGGGTCGGCGGCTTCCAGGAACTGCACCGCCAGCCGGTAATGTCGCTCGGCCTCTGGATAGGCGGAGAGTGTGTAGGCATAGTTGGCCGCCATCTCAGCGAAATGGACGACCTGTGCCGCTTCTCCCCCACCTTTGACGAGGTGCTCGGTGATGGCGGCGGCCTGCTCATACTGCACGTCCCCGCGCACAGGATAGACGGCCTGCATAACCTCGGCGGCGTGCCGGTGCAGCCGGGCGCGGCGCGTCTCCGATAGGGCCAGGTAGAGATGGCTGGCGAGCAGGGGATGCCAGAAGCGGTACGTGACACGGATTCCCGCACCTTCCTCTGTCAGTACGCCCGAAAGCAGCGCCTCATCGAGCAGATCGAGCACGGCGTCTTCGTCCGCGTGACCCGCCTCCATCGCCGAGATCAGAGGAAGGCCGAATGAACCGCCCAGCACGGCTGCTTTGTCCAGCAGGTGCCGGCAGGGGTCGCTGAGACGCTGCATACGGGAATTGAGGGCAGCCGCGATGGTGGTTGGCATAGCGTTTGATTTCTCTGAGCGCCTGCCCTTTTTCTCCGCGCGATCTGGTTTATCCTGTTTGCTTGCGGAAGTGTGATCTGCCGGATCATCGTGCAGCGAAAGTGCCAGTTCCTCTGCGAAGAAGGGATTGCCTGCCGCCTGGTTCTGAATACGGCGTACCATCTCGCCGGGCAGGTGCGCCACCAGAGAGGCAATCTCCGCGTCGGTCAGAGGCTTGACGTGCAGGTATTCGACGGCGTGCTCGCGCTGCATGTGAGACAGCAGGGAGCGCAGCACGTCGTTATTGGCGAGTTCGTTTTCCCGGCACGTTGCCAGCAGCGCAATGGGCAGACCGCTCAGGCGGCGCGCCAGGTAGCCGAGCATCTCGCAACTACTGCCATCGGCCCACTGTACATCGTCCAGCGCGAGCAGCAGGGGCGCTCGCGCGCTGATGGCCGCCAGCAGCTCGTAGACCGCCTCGCGCAGTTGCACCTGTTCCTGTTCCGGCGAGCGGGGATTGTGATTGTAGGGGCCAGACTCGGCGTGCTCGCGCTCATCTTGCCACTCGTCGCGCAACTCGGGCAATAGCGCCAGCAGTGGAGCGTAGAAATTCGACTGCCCGGCCTGCGCGGGGTCCCATAGCCCCTGAGCGATGATGCTGCGCAGCGTCTCGCTCCACATGCGATAGGGGATGCCGCTTTCCTGTGCGTAGGCGTGGCTCCAGACGACGGCCCAGCCTGCGCGCAGGGCATCGCGTGCCGTCTCCTCCGCCAGGCGTGTTTTGCCGATGCCCGACTCGCCCATCAGCACCATACAGCGCGGGCGCGAACCTGCCAGCGCGAGCGCCGGTGCGCCCGGTGCGCCCGGTGCGCCCGGTGCGCCCGACTGCGTACCCGCGATGGCATGTTTTCCGACCTTGTCCCGTTGCTGCTCTTGCTCTGCCGCTCGCAACAGGTGGCGCAGCGCCTCGCGTTCCGCGCTGCGACCCACGAGCGGACTCTGATTGCCTCGCCCGGAATGCGTTTCAGGCTCGTGAAGATCACCTGTTGTATCTGATATCGATGGCATGAGTGAAGGGCGACGCAAGCGTCCCTGCCCATCATCCTCTCCGCCCCCGCCCCTACTGATCGGGGCGGATGGGTCGTCGCCGCGCTGGATGGCGTCGTAGATATCCTGGGTTTGCAGTGATGGTGAATTTCGAGAATCGGCGGTGAAACGCTGGTAGGCGCGCATAGCCTCGCCACGCCGCCTGGCCTTTGCCAGCGCGATCATCAGCGCTTGCAGCGCCGCCTCGTTAGTGGGGTCGCTTGCCAGCAGGCGTTCCGGATCGTCCGTCTCGCCGCGCGTAGCAGGCAGGGCGTCCGATCTGTAGGTATGGGACGATGATGCTGCTGGTGTCGTTTGCGGCATTGGCAAGCTAGACGACGAATCGGCGGCCTGGGCAGCCCCGGCGGGAAGCTGCCTGCCGATGTAGGTGCGCACAGTGCGCCCTTCAGGCGTGAGCTGATAGGCATACCAGTACGGCCCATGCCCTATACCGTCGCGGCACTTTCGACAGCGCGGCTTACCGCAAAAGTTCACCTGCTGGCGATAGATGACCTGTTCGTCCATCCTCTCGTCGTCCTTCTGGCCTGCTCCCTGTCGTATGTTTCTCCCAATATGCCATACCGGGGCGGCTTGTCTCAACTGTGAACGAGGGGGTTTATCAATCGCAGTCATTATAGCGCAATCGTCAACGTTTTTCATGGTGAATTCGATTCTGCCTCAAATTACGACAATTTTTATCGAATAGCGCTCAAAAAAGGAGCAGGGCAACCAGGTGGTCGCCCTGCGCTTCGTTCGCTCTCAGCTTAGTCATAATGTGACATAAGTTGCGTTCCTTTCATTACAACAACGCGCGTACAATCGATGAGAAGGCTCTATCTGTGAGAGCCGCGCAACCCGGGTCAATGTTGACTATTCATGATAAAAGGACTGTAGGCGATGGTGTGCCACAGGCTGGGCATAGCGGCGTGAATGATGAAAAGCGTGGCTACGAGCAACGAGATAATGAACAACACCAGGAAAAGTACTTGGGCTTTCGTTATACGCAGTCCAGGATTCATGTGGCTCCCTCCTTTGTTGTCTGCCGGGAGGGTGAATTCCGTATCACCTGCCCCTGCGTACAACCTTGTATAACAAGAATAAAGTTTTTTTGAATTAAATGAGATCAATTGGCACAAGAGTTGAAATGAGTTCAAACATGTATTTGACAGGTTGCGCGTTAAAAAAAGCGCAAGGGGTCGCAAAATGTGGCGGACATCTCAGAATTTTAGGGTGTTGATGAATATGTCAATTGACTACTCTTGGGTGGCAGGGCGTAGTCTTTGTACGGGCGGGGGAGGAGGATGATGGGTCGTGGGGACCCTCGCGGTCGCCCTTTCGGGAATATTAAAGATTCCTCGAATATTAAAGATGCCTCATGCCGTCGCGCTCGTCGTGGCATGAGGTGCCAGCGCGAGGTCGAGCGCGGCGTGGCAGGCTTCGAACGCCTGGCGCGCCTCTTGCAGTAGTTGCAGCCCTCGCGCGTGGCTGACTGGATCGTGGCGTTGCAGCAGCGACTCGCTAAAGGCTAGCAAGGTGCGCGCCTCTTCCAGGCTCATACCATGAAGTTGCAGCGTCTCGATTGACTGAACGAACAGGGCATCCGCAGCATCGTATGCTTCCTGGGCAGACAGGATGTTGGCCAGCAGGCGCTGCGCGCAGGCCAGCAGCCAGGTCTGTTCAAGGCGACGCGCCTCGTCGATGACCTGTTCCGCCTGCTGTCTTGCCGAATCTACCTCACCGAGCATAAATGAGGCGCGGGCCAGCGCCAGCAGCCCTTCGGTGCGCGTTTCGGCTTCCAGGCCCTCCAGAGCGAGCGCGCGCTTAAGAGAGCTTTTCGTGCGCCAGAGCTGTTGATGCAATGAAGATTGCCGGGGTGATTTTGCCGTGCTACGATGATTCTCCTCAATAACCTGGGCAATGCGTAACTGCCCCAGCGCGATGAGAGAGCATCCAATGCAGGGCGCGAACTTCGATGCGCGGCCAACCATCAGCGCATGTAATAAAGACGAGCGCGCCTCCTCAAGCTTGCCCTGGTCTTGCAGCACAGGAGTGAGATAGCTCTCCAACAGGCTGATGTAGACAGGATCATTGACCTGTTCTGCCAGTAAAAGACCTTTTCTAAAATATACTTCGGCCTCAGGCAGTTCACCCAAACGAGTTGATACAATGCCCAGGTTACCATAGGCAACTGACATGATGGGAATATCCCCTATGCGCTCTGCTATTCCAAGCGAACGGCGCAGAGCGGCTTGTGCCAAAGTATATTCCGCTCGTCGTAAATGTACGTCACCCATATTTCCACAGACAAAAGCGATTTCACGCTGTCGTTCAAACTGCTCAAAAATTGCTAATGCGGTATTCAAGTGTTCAAGAGCATCCGTATTCAGTCCGACAACACGCTGCGATACTTCCCAATAAGCAAATGGGTTCGTCCAAGATCAACAGGATCACCTGCCAGTGTGCGTCTGATAGTTGTCGAGTGTTTTATAGTTGTATCTGAAATATTCCGTTGCTCGATAACGTTTTCGAAGTTTTTCAGCGCCATTAGAGCTATTTGAGTGGCCTCCTCAAAGGCACCTTCTTGCCAAAGAATATAGCTGCGCTCAAATTGGAGTATAGCGCGTACCGGGCTCGTTCTGATTCCAATTTCATCCAGCACTTTTTCTGCCTGAGTGTAGCATTGTTGCGCTTGCTCATATTTGCGAATATTGAACCATGTCTTCCCAATCTCGACCCAGAGTAAAGCATCAATTGAGGCTTCGTTTTGCATATCCGATTGTGGTAACAGCCGGCGATACTGTTGTCGTACTTCCAGGGCTTGCTCATAATAGTGCCGAGCTTCTTCTGGTTTCCCTTGTATGCGCGTGCATTCGCCGAGGCGTTCGAGCAGGTTGGCGAGGCTGAGTCGCTGGCCGGCGCTGGCGTTGTGGGGCAACTCGCCGGAGTGTTCCACCGCGAGGCGGTAGTGGCGCGCGGCTTCAGGGTAGGCGGAGAGCGCGTAGGCACGGTCTCCAGCAAGTTCGGCGTAATGGGCGATGCGGGCAGAGTCGGCTCCGCCGTTGACGAGGTGGAAGACGATAGCGGCAGATTCCTCCTCTTCGCGACCCGCGTTGGCTGCCAGCAGCACCTCGGCGGCGCGGCGGTGCAGGCTGGCGCGGCGTCCTGCTGAAAGGCCATCATAGAGGTGACTGACCAGCAGGGGATGCCAGAAATGGTAGGTGATGCGCGTGCCGCTGCCCTCTTCGGTGAGCATTCCGGCTTGCAAACCTTCTTCCAACAGGTCGAGGATGGTGTCTTCGTCCAGAGACGTTGGGCCGCTCTCCATAGCAAGCAGCGCGTTGAACTCGAACGCGCCGCCTAGCACTGCCGCGCGCACGAGCAGGCGCTGGCAGGCACTGCTGATGCGCCCCAGGCGCAGGTCGAGCACGGCAGAGATGGTGTCGGGCATAGCTGCCGGCAAGTCGGACGCTGGCCCTTCGACATTGCCGTGAGTTGCGCCGGGGAGCTGGTCGGACGAGGTGAGGCCACTTTCCACGTTGCGTGCCAGTTCCTCGGCGAAGAAGGGGTTGCCCGCCGCGCGCGTCTGGATATGTTTAACGACAGGTTCGGGCAGGCCAGACAGACCTGAGAGGCCAGCGTGTCCAGAGACGAGCGCGCGTATCTGGTCGTCGGTGAGCGGCTGCACGGTGATCGTTTCGATGGCCTGCTCGCGCTGCAGATCATTCAGCACGGAGCGCAGGGGATGTCCCGGCGGCAGTTCGATGTCGCGGCAGGTTCCGGCGATCAGGATAGGATGGCCGCGCAACTGGCGCACCAGGTAGGCCAGCAACTCGCAACTGCTGTTGTCTGACCATTGCAGGTCATCCAGCACGATCAGCATGGGCGCGCTCTCGCTGATGGTGACGAGCAATGCGCGCGTGGCCTCCCACAGGCGCAGTTGCTCCTGTTCTGGCGAGCCGGTCGTCACTTCAGATGGGGGCAGCAGATCTTCCAGCTCGGGCAGCAGCGCGCGGAGCGCCTGGTAGACGAGCGGGCGGCGCGCAATCTCCTGGCGCTGCCACAATCCCTGGCTCATGGCCTTGCGCAGCGTCTCCGTCCATATGCGATAGGGGATATTCGTCTCCTGGGCGTAGGCGCGCGTCCAGGTGACTGTCCAGTCGCGCCGCCTGGCATCGCGCCCCAGCTCTTCCGCCAGGCGCGTCTTACCAATACCCACATCGCCCATCAACATAACGCACTGTTGAGCGCGGCGTGTGTCGAGCGAGAGCGGCGCTGCACCGCGTTTCTGTCCCACCAGCTTCATACGCCGCGTTTGCTCCGTTGTGTGAAGCAGGCGCTGTAAGATGGCAACCTCCTGCTCGCGCCCGACGAGTTGGCTCTGGTTGCTGCGTCCCACGTGCATGTACGAGCGAGGTTCGGACTCGGCTGCGCGGGCTGCGTCCTGGGCCGGGAGGAGCTTATCTGTGAGAGATGTCGCACCGCGGGCCTGGCCGTCCTCGCCGCGCCGAGCCGCGTCGTAGAGCGCGCGTGTTTCGGGCAAGGGAGCAATGCGGTATTCCTGCTTGAGCAGCGCGGCGAAATGCTGGTAGATGCGCAGCGCCTCGCCTCGCCTGCCCGATTGGACGAGCAGCACGATCAGGCGTTGTACGGCGGCCTCGTTGGTGGAGTCGATGGCGAGCAGCCGATCCAGGGTGTCGATGGCGCTGGTAATGGCCTCGCGCGCGATACGCAGGTCGGCCAGTTCCAGCAGCAGGCCAATCCAGCCGCGCTGTAGCGATTCGCGCCGCGCCTGCGTCCAGTCCGTGCCGCGCTCATCCGGCAGGTAATCGCCACCATAAAGCAAGGCAGCCTCTTCGAGCAGTTGCTCTGTCTGGCCAGGGTCGCCGCTGGCGCGAGCCTGGGCCAGCAGCAATTCGAAAGCGTCGGCATCGATCCACAGGCGTGACTGGTCGGCCAGCAGCAGCGTAGCGTGCTCGGTGAGCAGTAGCGTAGACGTGGCAGGTCGACTGCGTCCCGGTTCGAGCACCTGTCGCAGGCTATGCACGGCCTTGTCGAGGCGGTGGCTGGCTGTTTCAAAGTCGAGTTCTGGCCATAGTAGCTCAATGGCCTGCTCGCGGCCAAGCTTGCGCCCTGGGCTGCTGACGAGACAGGTGAGCAGCGAGCGCACGCGCTGGTGTTGCAGTGTAGCATCCGTGACGGGCTGCCAGCGCGTGCTGCCCCCGGCGCGGTGGCCGTCTTCGCGGCGTTCGAGCGCGAATTGACCGAGCACAGAGAGGCGCCCGACAATGCTTTCAGGCTCGACGGTACGCGTTTCGCCGCCCGCTTTACCCCCTTTGCCTCCTTCGCCTGCTGCCGCACCTTGCAGCGCCTCATCGGGCGGATTTTTGCCCACGTAGCTACGCACGGTACGCCCATTGATGGTCTGATAGGCGTACCAGTACGGGCCGTGCCCGGTTCCCTCGCGGCATCTCCGGCAGCGCGGCTTGCCGCAGTAGCTGACCTGTTGATGGTAGGTGATCTTGCCTTCCATCACATCACCGTCTCTTTCGTATCTCGTCGCGAGTCAGAGAGCGTGTGCTGGGGAATATTCCACCCAGAACGAACCCAAAGCTAACATCCAGTTTTGAGGCTACTCCATTGTATCAGAATGCATCAATCTATGGAATTTTTCAAGAGGACACCCCTGTATGTACTGCACACCAATTACAAATAAACTTATGGGCATGAAAAAATCGTGTGGTAGCCACAAAGAAGCATGAGAAGACAGGTATAAGACAAGCACAAGGCAAGGCCGCATCCCCCACTCCCCGGATACCCGCAAGGGGTATCCCTACATGTCCAGACGCCCCCATCCCGCCCTGATGAAACCAGCAGTTCGACGTGGCTGTCAATGAGGCGGGGGAGCATCTCGACAAGTAGGGATACTCCTTGCGGCGTATCCGGGAAGTGGGGCATGCGGCTTTCACTCAACCGTGCTGCCAGGTCTGAAGGTCATATTGGATGCTTCTTGTGGGCTTCCGGGTGGTTGGGGGAGGCAGCTAGGATATGACGAGAAGCCTTGCCACGTACACTTATGCCAGGACATGAGCGTGTGCTGGAGGGATAACTCATGGACAGCATGACGTTTTAGCGTTGGATAGACGGAGGAAACACATGAGAGAGGTACAGGTCATTGAGAATCCGCCGGAAGGACGCCCGGATCAGATCGAGCGGCTCTACGCGCTCACGCCTGTGACGGGCGTTTCCGAAAGGGGCATTACCAGTGATTCCAACCGGCTCTATCGTGATGAAATCGGACAGGTCGATTTGTTGAGTAATGAAGAGGTTATTTCGCTAGCGCAGTGCATCGAGCGCGGGCGAGCCGCGGCCCAGACTCCCAAACAGCCGATGTATGCGAAGTTGATCGAGGATGGTGAGCAGGCCAAACGTAAATTGATCGAGGCCAACCTGCGCCTGGTGATCTCGGTGGCGCGCAAGTATCGCGGTTTGGACCTGGATATCATGGACCTCATTCAGGAAGGCAATCTTGGCCTGATCCACGCCGTGGAGAAGTTCGATTACAAGAAGGGCTATCGCTTCAGCACCTACGCCATCTGGTGGATTCGACAGGCCATTACGCGCGCACTGACCGAGCAGGGCCGCATGATTCGCGTGCCACTGCATAAGATGGAGAAGATGAAGCGATTAGAACGGGTGCGGCAGCAAATGCGCGACGGCCAGGCGGCTGAGCCGTCGCTGAATGACCTGGCGGAGGAGATGGAACTGACACAGCGGCAGGTCATCGACCTGATCGTGATGATGAAGTCGCAGGAGCCGCTCAGCCTGGATATCCGGCGTAAGGTTGGCGACGATGATCTGCCCTTGAGCGATCTGCTGGAAGATGACCAGGCTCATTCCCCGGAGCAGGTGGTCATGACCCAGACGCTGGAGCAGCAGATACGCGACCTGCTTGAGAGCCTCACGCCGCGCGAGCGCCAGGTAATTCGCTATCGCTACGGGCTGGATGGAATGCGCGAGCTGACGCTGCACGAAGTGGGGCGCAAGCTCGGCCTGAGCCACGAGGCCGTCCGGCAGGTCGAGAGCCGGGCGCTGCGCAAGCTGGACCCGATCAGTCGCAATCGAAAGTTGGAAGAGTTTTTAGTATGAGCCATTTTGACGGGGACGAATGAAAAGCAATCCCCTGCTTTCGCCGGTGAAAGCAGGGGATTGCTTTTTTTATACCTGCGCGACGATCACGCTGATGTTGTCGGTGCCGCCGCGATGCAGGGCGGCCTTGACCAGCGCGTCGCTAGCCTGGGAAACATCGGGCAGGCAGCGCTGCAAGATTTTCTCGATCTCGCGGTCGCGCACCATCTCCCACAGGCCGTCCGAGCAGAGCAGCAGGCAGTCACCGGCTTGCAGCGGCTCGCTGAACCAGTCGATCTGGACGGAATCCTTCTCGCCGAGGCAGCGATAGACCTTGTTGCGGTCGGGGTGCGTGTAGGCGTCTTCCGGCGAGATGGCGCCCACGGACACCAGGCGCGCCACGAGCGAGTGATCGCGCGTCACCTGTGACAGGCCGCGCTGCGCGCGATACAGGTACGTGCGACTATCGCCCACATTGACGATATAGGCCGTTGCATCGACCAGCAGCGCGGCGGTGAGCGTCGTACCAAGGTCTACCCCATTTTCAGCGCGATAGGTAGAGACGGCCTGATTTGCCCAATTGGTGCAATCCACCAGCGTTTCGATGACAAATTCTTCGCTCAGTTCTTCGCCGTGCTGGATGGCGGGCAGTACCGACTGCATCAAGCTGTGCGTGGCGAGATGGCTTGCTACCTGCCCGCTGGCATGTCCGCCCATACCGTCCGCCACGGCGAAGAGTGCCAGTGGTACGAGCCGTCCCTGCGCAGTACAATCGCCGCGCAAGACAAGCACCGAGTCTTCGTTAGGCTTGTTCCTGCGCACGATACCGGCGTTCCAGCCTATCGCCACGTTATGCATCTGCTCCATCATTCCGCCTTTCTGTGTTTGCGACACTTCTGGAGCGAGGGGAACTGTGCGAGCAGGTGAAGCCTGTGTGGCCTGTGTAGCCTGTGTAGCTTGCGTGGCACGCGGAGCATGAGAAGCGCGCTGCTGGCCTCTGCCTTCGTTCGCCGCGCTGCCGGGCTGGAGACGTACTGTTGGCCTGCTGGCGCGCCCAGGCGGCTGCGTTCTCCGCTCGGTCACATGCTGCGCGTAAGCCAGCTGGCGCGTGGCATAGTCTTCTGTGCTCTTTACGAGCAGGTTGCCCGTGGGTGGGCGGCGAACCACGCGGCGCGCAGTTAGCGGCGGCGTCGAGGGCGAGGCGGTTTTTGAGAGGGCGGCGTAGGCGAGCGACGCCTGCGGCTCGTCATAGCCTCCGGCAAGCAGGTTGTCGGCGGAGACGCGCTGCCAGTCCAGGGTGGGATGCATACGCCGCGTGAAGAGCGTGTGTTTGAGCAGCAGAAGCGCTATGCAGAGTAGCAGCAGCCAGAGCGCGGCCCAGGTGAGCGAGAGAACGATGAGACCCGCGAAGGGCGTCAGCACCGTCAGGCCGCGCAGTGCAAGCAGGCGCGCGGCCTGTGGCAAAACTCGCTCCAGGAGGTACCACGCGGGTGGTGGGAAACCGCTCTCGATAGTGAGCAGCGCGATAGCTGCTGCCAGCAGACCCAGCCAGGCGAGCAGTCTTGCCACCAGATGCCGGTCGTAGGCGCGATAAAATGAGCGAAGCATCAGGCCACCTTCGTTTCCAGGAAGGAGGTAATGCTGATTGTGATGCCACTCTGCACGATCAGCCTGAGCCCGTCGTAGCCAGATGCGAGCGAGGTATCGTTGGCAGTCAGCATCCAGCCGGTGGGTTGGGTCTGACCTGTGGGCCACACACTCGCTGCAATGCCTGTCCCGGCGATGCGCGCGAGCATGGTATACGACCGGCCATCCTGCGCTGCAAAGGGAACCGATTGCAGCACCGTCACCACGCCGTTCACCTTCTTGAGCGCAGTCAGATTCGTGCCGTCGATGAAGACTTTGTAGAGGTTATTGGCGTCAGTCCAGCGCAGTATCGCCCCCATATTTGAGGCCGTAAAGTGGCTGACCGAGCCGCTGAAGACGACCTCCGAATTGCTTGTGCGGGGTCCTAGAGTGGCGTCATAAATGCCGCTGGCGTTGCTGACGATCCCCGCGTGGTTGGCAATCGAGAATGCCTGCACCCTGGCCGCGTCCGCGCCCCATGCCTGGCCGCCTGATGCAGCGCCCCAAAGCGGCTGGTTTGCGCGTGCGAAAGTATCCTGCGCGAGCGCGCTCGCTACAGGCTGCATAATCGCCTGCGTAGAAGTGGCTACCGGAGATGCCGCAACTGTCGTTTTTGGATGCGTTGCGGTCACAGCCGTCGCGCCGCTCCTGGCGGGCGATTGGATGCCGCTATTGTTGCTGGTCGTTGCTGCCGATGAAGGCAGGCTCAGGGATGCCTGCACCTGGGGAAAATAGGTAAGGGTGATGATGTCGATCATCAGCATCAATCCGGCCAGTATAGCAACGGCTCGCATGGTTCCAGGCGAAAGCTGCCGGTACCACACCTGCCGTGAGTGACGGTAGCGATACGATTTCATACGATGTCCTTTTCTAGTGTATGGCTTACTGTTCCAGAACCTCCTGATACAGGTCGTAGATCACCTGGTCGGCCTCGGCCTCGCCGATTTGCCTTGCCAGAACGCCCTGGTATTCTTCGATGCGCTTCATACGAGCGCGGATGAATGCGTGGCGGCTGGTTCCTGTCGCTAGCCCATGTAAGCCCTGCTGCATGGCCTGCATCTGTAACTCGATTTGTTCGCGCAGGCGCGCGACTTCGCTCTCGTTCATGGCTGCATTACTCCGGTTTGTACCGAATGCTGGATTTGTCTTATACCTGTCTTCTGTTTTTTACTGAAAAAGTATTCACGATGCGCGCACCGCCGACATCAATTCCTGTATCTTGAATGGTTTGTTGATGTGTCCCCTGGCTCCCGCCAGGCGGCTCTTGACACGGTCCAGGACGCCGTCGTGCGCGGAGAGGATGACGATGGGGGTCTGGTCGAAGCGCGAACTGGTCTTCAGCAAGCGTAGCACGTCGTAGCCGTCAAGCCTGGGTAGGCCGATGTCTAGAAAAATCAAGTCAGGCAGCGGGGCCTGTATGTCTTGTTGCTGCTTCAGTGCCTGAAGCGCCTCTACACCATCCTGGTAGCTCGTGCAGGAGATGCCCGCTCGCCGCATGGCCGTCTCCACGATCTTGCGCACTACCAGCGAATCGTCGATAATCATGACCTTCTGCATCGTCTGACCTCCTGGCGTGCCTGTCTGTTTGTACCTGTTCTGCATCCTTGTAACCTGACATCCTGGCTCGCCGCTCGCTCTTGACCTGTCCTTACATGCCTTTTTCCCGCGTTCCTAATCTGCCCTAAAAAGGGAGAGCATGATGGGCAAGGGGAGGGAGACATGCGCCCATCATGCCAGGGTCTATTGCTTAACGCTGCGCCATTACTTC
The DNA here is from genome assembly GCA_963731975.1 of uncultured Chloroflexia bacterium. Taxonomy (GTDB): domain Bacteria; phylum Chloroflexota; class Ktedonobacteria; order Ktedonobacterales; family Ktedonobacteraceae; genus CAVSXS01. The sequence goes on from CAVSXS010000002.1 coordinate 124,901, forward strand.
GGGGTGCGTTTGAAATAAGGGCGAGCGGTACTCACAAAGCAATAGACCTGTGGAAAGTATAGATGAGCGGGGTTCGCGCAATATCCCTGCGTTCTTCACATCTCTTATGGCTCGTCGCCGCTAGTGGAACGCAGTTTCAGGTAGGCCAGCCGCAGTCCTTCCAGGGGTAGAAACTGGTTGACATGCTGGATTTCAGGGATGATAGGAGCCATTAACTGAGCCAGGCCACCGTGCGCGATGACCTTGACGGGATGGTCTTCCACGCCCGGTATCTCCCGGCGCAGGCGTTCGATAAGCCCCTGCACCAGGCCAACATGCCCGAAGATGATGCCGGACTGCATGTTTTCGATGGTGTTTTTTCCCAGGGCGACGCGCGGCGGCGTCATATCGACGCGGTAGAGACGCGAAGCCGCGCTGCTGAGCGCCTCGGCTGAGATCAACAGGCCGGGCGCGATGGCTCCGCCCAGGAAATCACCCTCGAATGAGATGACGTCGAAGGTGGTCGCGGTGCTGAAGGCGATGATGATAGCGGGGCCGCCGTAGAGGTGGTGCGCGGCAATTGAGGTTGCGATGCGGTCGGAGCCGATCTCCCAGGGGTTATCTACCAGCAGCTTGATGCCCAGGTCGAGCGTGTGATCGAGCACGATGGCCTCTCTGCCGCAGTAGCGCTCGGCCAGCTCCTGGAAGACCGGCGTGAGCGGTGGAACCACGCTCGACAGGATAATGTCGCCGATATCGGTAAGCTGGTGCCCGGCATGGCGAGCCAGGTCGTTCAGCACCATGGCGTACTCGTCGGTCGTGCGCTGGCGTGCCGTCGAGACGACCCAGTGATTCTTCATGGTCTCGCTATTGTAGAGACCGAACTTGATATTGGTGTTGCTGATATCGATTGCCAGCAGCATTGTCTCACTCCACAGTCTTCATCATTCGCGCCTGTCCGCGCACCTATGCCATCTGTTGCACCCTGGCGGCGTACTGTTTGAGATAGGCGGCGATCTCAAAGGTGTCGCCATAGGAGTTGTCGGTAGCGACAACGACCTCGCTATCGTCGCGCGTATCGAGAAAGGCGAGCGTGGTGGGCGTGCGCATACGTCTGCGCCGCTGGCGAAATCCCTGGGGGAAGAGGGCGCGACCGAAGATGAAGCCGCCCAGGTTCTCGCCCGCGCTCGGCATCTCGCGCAGAGTGTTTCTGCCGGGAGCCGGTCGCTCAGGCGGTGGAGCGCCGCGCGCCGTCACGTATCGCACGCAGGTGAGCGGCACATGCACAATCGTGTTGCCCTCCTGCTTGACGAACTCGTCGGGCGTTATCACGATCAGGAATTGCTCCACGTGTTGCAGGCGGCGAGCATCCGAGACCAGCGACCACAGGCTGCCGAGGCCAATGAACAGGGTGACACCGAGCAGGACGGTGGAAAAACAGCCTGAAAGAAAGCCCTGCTGGTAGTTATAGGGTATGGTGGCAGAGATAATGAATGCGAAAAGTCCAAAACCGATGATGATGCCACCGGCCCAACCAAGCATGCCGGTCGCTACTTTGCGTTTCTGCAAGGGAAGCACCAGCCAGTCGGCAGGAGCTTCCTCGCTTGCCCTGGCGCGTTCGAGAATATCGGCAGCGTCCATAGCGCCCTTCTTTCTTCATAGTTGAGGAACGAGCTAACGAGCTAATGTGTGCTTATTATACCATTGACGTTGAGCCATGCTAAAGAGCGGAAAGACCGCGCGGAGTTGTTTCACTACTTGACGAGATAGTAGCCAATGCCTGGTTCAGTGAGAATGTGTACGGGCTTCGATAAATCGCTCTCGATTTTGCGTCTAAGCCGCCCGATATAGACGCGCAAATATTCAGCATCCCGACTGTGTTCGGTTCCCCACACACGCCTGAGCAGTGTTTCGTGGGTAAATATCTTGCCGGGATGCAATGCCAGTTCTTGCAGCAGACCGAATTCTGTCGGAGTGAACTTGATGCGCTCGCCCTCGCGCCAGACCTGGCGCTGCTCAAAATCAATCTCGATCGTCCCGAAACGCTGCGTACCTACCGAGCGGGGAGTATCGGCCCAGCTTGCGCGCCGCAGAACGGCCTGCACGCGCGCCAACAGCTCTCCCACGCCAAAGGGCTTGGTCAGGTAATCGTCCGCCCCCTGGTTCAAGGCGGCGATTTTGTCGGCCTCGTCTCCCAACGCCGTCAGAATGATGATGGGGACAATACTGGTTTGCCTGATGCGCCGGCATACCTCCAGTCCGTTCATCTGCGGCATCATAATGTCCAGTATCACCAGGGCAAAGGTTCTTTGCTCAAACTCCGCCAGCGCATCCCATCCGTTTGAGGCAAGTTTCACTTTGAATGCGTGCTTTTCCAGGGTGTGCCTCACGAATTCACGGATATTTGTTTCATCATCGACGACTAAAACGTACTTTTCTTGAGGCATCGTTGCGCTCCTTCTCTGGCACTCTCTTACAGTTACCTGGCTCACGCCGAGCCAGTTCTTGCTTCATTACAGGTATTGCTGTTGTTGCTCCAGCGGGCGAAGCACATCAGCAGGAAACCATAGATGAAATACCGCTCCGCGCTTTCCATCGCTTCTATTTTCAGCCCAGATGCGCCCTCCGTGGGCTTCGACAAATCCCCGGCAGATCGCCAGGCCCAGACCAACTCCGCTGCTACTTCGTTCGTGGCCGCTCTCGATTTGGTAAAAGCGATCGAAGACGCGCTCAACAAGGTGGGGAGGAATGCCTGGCCCATTATCGGTGATATGCAGGGTAAGCCCTGCTCGTTTCTTCGCCTGCCCCTGCTCGGCTGAAATCTCGATCTGAACATCGGGGCCGCCGTAGCGTTGAGCGTTTTCAAGGATATTGCGCAGGACGATCTGAATGCGTCGCCCATCCACATAGAGCAGCGGCACCTCTTCTGGTAAATGTATCAGGACGCGATGCTGTTCTTCAGGCACGGCAGCCAGCGTATCCTCAAGCAGCGAGCTCAGGTGATACGCTCCTGGGGAAAGCTTGAGAGTGCCTGCCTCTACCTGTGCCATTTCTAGCAGATTCGTTACCAGGTCTGCCATACGGTTGCTTTCAGCCACGATCTGGCTCAAGCTGTACTCCTGCCAGCTCGTGTCCACTTCGTCATCGCTCTCTTCCAGCAGACTCGTGGCAAAGCCCTTAATGGCTGTCAACGGCGTTCGTAGCTCGTGAGAGACAATGGCTAACAGGTTTCTCTTGATGCGCTCTACCTCGTTTTGTTTGGTAATATCTTGAAAAATCCTTCCCCGCCCAATAAGCGCGCCTTTAGCGTCTCGGACATGGAAAAGCCGCATGCGGATATCACGCAGTTCTGGAATAAATTGACCATGCGCCTTATAGGAGCCACGTATCGGAAATTCTACGATACGCGGCCCGCGCCCCATTACTATCGGTTCAACAACCTCATGATAGCTTTTAGAGCGATCTAGCATCGTAGACAGCCTCTCCTGTAAGTTGCTATCCTGGATGCTGCTGTCGATTAACTCTTGCTGGGAGAGACCGACCTCCCGGCTGAAGATGTGATTGGCATACACAATCTGTCCATTCGAGCTTTCCAGAAGCACCCCCTCATCCATGCTGCGCATGATGGCATCCAGGGTGTAGAACTGCGTCTGAATCGTTTCATCGCTTTTTTGAAAATGAGATCGTATCTGTCGCTCCATCGCCGAGAACGTTGTTACCAGATTCCCAATCTCGTCCAGGCGGCCTCGATCTCTGTTTAGCAGGTTGGTATGCGTCACCTGGGTAGGGTGATCCGGTCGAATGAGCGAAGCAGCCTTAGCCAGCCTGGTGAGAGGGGAAATAACGCGGCGATGCATCATGAACCAGAAAAAGCTAGCTCCCAGCATGAGCAAGATCAACGCGGCGATCAACCCGTGCTGGAAATCGGTAAGCGTGGCGAAGGTGATGTCTGTCGGACGTTGCACGACAATCGCCCAACCTTCCGCCGGTATAGGGACGTAGCTATAGAGCCAATCGCGGGTCTGGTCGTGCGTGATGAAATTGCCTGCCTTTCCCTGAAGCGCATCATGTTCAGCCTGGATGAGTCCAGCATAATCTTGAGGGAGATTGAGGAATGCAAAAATCTCTTTGGTCGTTGCGATCGTCTGCCCCATATGATCGATCACCCACAGACCCACCTCGCCATCCGGCGATAATCGCTGGTGTACTGTATTCAGATGAGCCGTGAGTTGATCGAGAGACAGGTCGATGACCATCACGCCGACGATACGCCCTCTGTTATTCGTCACGCGGGCGGCAATCGAGACGACGAAAGAATCCGTAATAGTACTGATGCTGCCTGAGGAGATATAAGGCGAGTCGCTTTTGAGCGCGGCTTGAAAGTAATCGCTTGTACGTAAGTTTTGACCTATGGCGCTTGGGCTGTAGGGATAGTTGAGAATCATTTTCCCTGATGGGTCGCAGAGGAAATACAGGTTGATGTCAGGATGAGCGCTGGAGGCGTTGGCGAAAACAGCCGCAAGCTGTTTCAAGTCCAGAGTTTTTGCCGCCTGCTCTGTCGACAATTCGCTATCGATCTCCGTCGCGGCCTGCAGGTTGGCTCCGACTTCCAGCGCGACAGCTTGTGAGAGAGCCAGGTCGGCCTGGAAAGCGTTCTGTGTTAAAATGCGCTGTTGATACATATAAAGGGCCGCGCCACCCAGCAATACAGGAACGAGAAAGAGCAGGTAGATGCTGAGCAGTTGAAGACCGATCTTTTGCCGTATCAGGTTGCGCATTCTACACCTCTCATCGAGAAGGAAACAATACAACACCTTTTTGATAGTATGCCTTAACCCATCTGCTTTGGCAATTCATTTTTCACCGAAAGGCAGCATCACGCGAAATTGTTATGCATTTCGTTATGTATTGCTTGCCCTGTTTACGGGTTGTTTACAGCATTTCACGTATACTTTTGACAAACCTTTGCATGTTTTCTCGATATGCTGTATGGAGGAAATAGACGTGTCCAAAGCTGTCGCATTCGTGCGCGAGAAATTAGGGCTGTCAGATATGCTCAACTCACTCTCAGTGGTCGGCTTGCAGCATCTGTTCAGCGGTCTTTTCCAGCTGGCGCGCGAGAAACCAATCACCACTGCCACCAGCCCTTTCCCCCAAACATACCAATGTCCTGCGTGCCAGGCCGAGCTAGGCGCGGAGAATGAGATGTACAGTCGCATTGCCGTCTGTGATCGCTGCGGTTATCACTTTACCTGGTCAGCATCCGAGCGAATAGCACACCTGGCCGATGCTGGCAGCTTCAGACCCATAGGTCGGCGTATCCAGCCGGTGGATTTTTTAGGTTTTGTCGATGAGTATCCCTACGCCGAGAAACTCATCTCGAGCCAGGTGCAAACTGGACTCAGTGATGCTATCCTCACCGGCTGCTGTCGCATTGGAGGAACAGAATGCGTCCTGGCAGTTTTGGATTTTCACTTCATGGGTGGTAGTATGGGATCGGTAGTGGGAGAGGAAATCACACTTGCCTTTGAATATGCTACGAAACACCGTTTACCAGTAGTGACTGTAGTCACCAGTGGCGGCGCGCGTATGCAGGAAGGGATCATCAGCCTGATGCAAATGCCAAAAACTGCTGCCGCCGCTCGACGCTTTCACACCTCAGGTCTGCTGTATCTTTCGATTCTGGCGAGTCCGACAACCGGAGGAGTGTTTGCCAGTTTTGCAAGTCTTGGGGATGTGATCCTGGCCGAGCCAGGCGCGATTATTGGTTTCGCCGGGCCTCGCGTGGCGGAACAGGTTACTGGTCAAAGGCTCCCGGTAGGCTCACATCGAGCCGAAATGTTGCTCGCATCTGGACAGCTCGATACCATCACTCCGCGATACGATTTGCCACATGTTGTAGCGGCCTTACTGAAAGCAACGCAAGCTCACGCAAAACAGCGCCGCTCGCACTCCATCCATGTAAAGGAGCTTGCGCGCGTCTCTGTTCATACGCTCGTAAATACCGCATGGGAAAGTGTGAACCTGGCACGTCACCCGGACCGTCCCACAGCACGAGACTACATGCACTATCTGTCTCCAAATTTCCTGGAGTTGCAGGGTGATCGCTGCTATGGGGATGATCCAACTATCGTTGCAGGTCTGGGGGATATCGACGGGCATTCCGTCATTTTTGTTGGACAGGAGCGTCGCCATTCCGATCCTGATCGCTATATAGAAGAGATGCAGACACGGCCCCGGCCAGAAGGGTATCGCAAAGCGATTCGCATGATGGAGCTGGCCGCCCAGTTACATTGTCCGCTGGTAACATTCGTTGATACTTCCGGTGCCGATCCAGGAGACGAGAGCGAGAGACACGGCATAGCCTGGTCCCTGGCGCATTGCCTCTCGACGATGAGCAGCTTGCCGGTGCCAATCGTGACAGTCATCATCGGCGAAGGAGCCAGCGGAGGAGCAGTGGCATTGGCGGTTGCCGATCATATACTGATGCTCGAAAACGCGATCTACGAGGTGATTGCTCCAGAAGGGGCGGCAACTATCCTGTATCGAAATGCGCAGAAGGCCATGCGGGTTGCAGAGCAATTGAAGTTGACGGCCACCGATTGTCTTCGTCTAGGTGTCGTAGATGCTGTTATCCCGGAACCATTAGCGGGAGCGCACAGCGATCCCCCGGTAGTCATGCAGGCGCTTCAGAAGCATCTACTTCATGCCATCACTGAACTCGAGCAGGTTCCCACCAAACAGTTACTTGCTCGACGTTACCGCAAGTTCCGGCGTCATGGACGCTTCCAACAAAGGCCGCATTTTATGACCCGCGCTTCAGTGTCAGCAGCCGGACAGGGACGAAGTTTGCTCCTTCACCTGAAAGGCTGGCGTCTCTATAGCAATTTCCTCAAGGTTGTCTAAAAGTATTTCTTAAAAAAAGAAGGGAGGTGGCAGCGTGCATGAAGCACTTTTGATCCTGGGTTTCGGGCTGGTGAGCGCCGCTATTCTATCGTTGTCTGCTGTGGCGTTCACGCTCGAGTACGCGGTAACGAACGTGGCTAATCTCTCGCACGGAGAGATTCTGACGATAGGAGCCTATGCTGCCTTTCTCGTGCAACAATCGACGGGGAACGTGCTGCTCTCCGCGCTGGGAGCTTCCCTGGCGGGCGGAATACTGGCTTTAGTCATGCACACCGCGATCATCGATCGTTTCGTCCGTCGTGGAGTCGGAACGATGCCGACCTTTATCGCAACGCTCGGTATGTCTTTCGTGATCCAGAATGTGCTGGTTATCTTCTTTGGAGCGGCCAACGTCGCCTATACGATCCCGCAGAGCGCACCGCACCAGGTGGGACCTTTCCTGTGGACCTCTACCGAGATAGAGATCATTATTTCCGCGCTTGTCATCACGGCGGTGCTCTATGTGATTATTACCTACACGAAGTTCGGCAAGGCCCTGCGAGCCGTGTTTCAGAATCGCGACCTGGCCCGCGTCACCGGCATCAATCCACAATTGGTGGCCTCTATCACCTGGTTTCTGGCCGGACTGGTGGCCGGGTACGCCGGCTTCATTCTCGCTGAAAGTGTAGGGACATTCAACCCCTATTTTGGCTTCAGCTTCTTCCTCATCACTCTGACTGCTGCGGTTGCAGGTGGTCTGGGGAAACCGTTCAGCACGATGATAGGGGCGCTCATCGTCGGTATAGCCTTGCAGTTCACCGGCGGATACATCAGCGCGAGTTATGAGCTTGCCTTTGCCTTTGCGATCCTGGCCATAATTATCCTGGTGCGTCCACGCGGCCTCTTCACCAAAGCCGGAAGGACTCTATTCGAATGACGACACAGTACCTCCTCTCCATTCTCACCGAGGGCGCAATCTTCGGGATCATGGCCCTCGGGCTGAACGTCATCTGGGGCTGGTCTGGCGACTTCGACCTCGCCTATTACGGCTACGTCGCGCTGGGTGCCTACATGACGCTTGTCCTCACCATCGGTCGCCAGCCCCCACCAGCCGAATACATCCTGGGGTTGCAACTGCCGTACCTGGTCGCCTTGCTTGGGGCCGTCGTTTCTTCGGCGCTCCTGGGGCTTATCGTCGGCCTGATCGCGCTCCGGCATCTGCGTGGAATCTATTTCTCCATCGTTACTTTAGGAGCTGTCTACGTTTTGTATGTGATGGCCAGCCAGTATGTGCCTTTGTTCGACGGGTACAACGGGCTGTATGGGCTGTTTAACCCGATGGCGGATGCCCTGGGCCTCGATTACCAATCCTACCCATACTTCTTCCTCGGCTTCTGCCTGCTGCTGTTCATTCTCACCTATATCTTCATGGCGCGCATCTCTGGGAGCCGCTTCGGTCTGGCACTGCGCACCCTGCGCGAGGACGAGCGCGCGGCAGCCGCTTTCGGTCGCGATATCTACCGGCTGAAATTGAGGGCGTATGTCCTGGGTGCCGCGTTCGGTGGACTGGCGGGCAGCCTGTTCGCGGCGTACCTGAGCGCCTTTAATCCGTCGGCCTGGTCTCCCATCGAAGCCATTGTGCTGTATTCCGCTATCCTGGTGGGGGGAAAAGGAAATATCAAGGGCGTCGTGCTGGGTGTCCTGGTGATGATAGTGCTGGTGCAGGAATCGACGCGCTTTCTCCCCGATATACCCGGCCACTTAGAAGCCATTCCCGCGCTGCGAGGCATAGTGATCGGCGCAGTCCTGGTGCTTTTCCTGCGCTTCCGCCCCCAGGGCTTGCTGCCGGAGCGCCGCTATGTTGACCGCCCCCTTCGTCGTCGAGCTGCTAAAGGCGTCAAAGCGCCTCCGTTGTCTCCGGTCCTGGGCGCGCCAACAGCACATGCACTTACGCAGGATCAACCCGTGGTAGTGACAGCCATGCCGGCGGCTCTGGTGGTCGAAGGACTTTACAAGCACTTCGGCGGCGTCGTCGCCGTGGATAACTGCTCGTTCCAGGCTCCGAAGGGTCAGGTGACCGGATTGATCGGTCCCAACGGCGCAGGCAAGAGTACCGCCATCGATCTCATCTCAGGGTTCAAGCTGCTTGATACGGGTACCATCGTCTTCGAAGGCAGCACGATCCAGGGCCTGTCTCCTCATCGTATCTCTCGTCGTGGGTTGATCCGCACGTTCCAGACGCCGAGAGAATGGCCTGGCCTGACCGTGCTGGAGAATGTGCTTATGGCTCGCTGGGACCGCAAGCGAGAGACGCTCTGGTACGGCCTGATCGGGCCTGGACGCGCTCCGCATTTTACCACTGAGCCGGATCTGGTCAAGGCGCGCGAGATTCTGGTTGAACTTGGTCTCGACAAGATGGTCAACGATCGCGCGGGCAAGCTCAGCGGCGGCCAGAAGCGGCTGCTCGAGTTCGCTCGTATCCGCATGGCCGCCCCTCAACTCGTGATTCTCGATGAACCGATGGGGGGCGTGAATCCTGTGCTTGGCGAACGCATGGCAGCGGCTATCGAGGGCTTTATCACCGCTGGAACGACGGTCATCATCGTAGAGCATAACCTTCCATTCATCGAACGTGTTGCTCAACACGTGATCGTGATGTCCCAGGGTGCGGTAATTGCAGACGGGTCGTTCGAGTCTCTGCGCTCGAACCAGGGAGTGATAGATGCATACCTCGGTGAGGTGACTGGTGAGGTGACTCATGAGTAACGAAGTAGTGGCGCTCAGCGTCCAGGGCCTTACCGCCGGCTACGGCGGGCCGCCCATCATCGACCAGGTCAGTCTGACGGCGCGCCGGGGTACGATCACGGCCATCGTGGGGCCAAATGGGGCTGGCAAGTCCACGCTGCTGAAAGCAGTGGCCGGGCTTGTGCGGCCTTCGGCGGGCAAGGTGTTCGTAGAAGGGAAGGATGTTACCGGGCAGCCTACGGAGAAGCTCGTCCGGCGCGGCATAGCCTACGTCCCCCAGGTGGAAAACGTCTTTCCCGAACTGACCATCCGGGAGAATCTCGATATGGGCGGCTATATCCTCAAGTCAGGTGTCCACGAGCGGATCGAGCGATTGTTTCATCTCTTTCCCGACCTGAAGGCTTCAGCGCACCGGCATGCCAGCACGCTGAGCGGCGGCCAGCGCACGATGCTGGCCCTGGCGCGTGGCCTGATGATCGACCCTGCGGTGCTGATCCTGGACGAGCCAAGCGCGGGTCTGTCTCCCCGCTTCAGAGAGGCTATCTGGGAGCGGATCGAACAAATCCGGTCAACCAACGTGGCGGTTGTCATTGTTGAGCAGAACACGCGCGAGACTCTGCTCCATGCCCAATGGGCCTATGTGCTGGTGCTTGGCCGGAACCGGCTGGAAGGCACTGGACGCGATCTCCTGGAGAATGAAGAGGTTGTAGACCTGTACGTCGGACGCCTATCCTGAGGTCGCATGATGGCTGTCCGAAGGGGCATGAAGCGGCCACTAGACTCGTCTAGTGGCCGCTTCATGCCCCGCTTGATACCTGTTGATATCTAGCGTTACGGAGTAGCTGCTGCCAGATCGCTTGCTGAGAGCAACATAACCTGCTGCTCCTGGCCGCTGAGGTTGACCTGGAACGCGCCGTAGGGACCGAACACGTTCTGGTACTGGTTGTAGTTGAGGTCGCCGCTGGCACCGTCGTAATTGATCTTCGTGCCTGCTTTGAGCAGGCTCAAGCAATCTTTATAGGTGTAGCATTGCGTCCCCGGTGGGTTGGTAACAGAAGACATAGCCGCGTTGATAGCGGTTCCGTCCGTTGAGCCAGCCTTATCGATGGCGAGTGCCAGGCTGATGACCGCGTCATAGGCATAGTTCGCGTTGGCGAGGGGCTGAGCCGAACTCCCGAACTGGGCTGCAAAGACCTGGTTGAAGGCGTCGGTAGCCGCACCGGTTACCGAGGTCCCATAGACCGAGGTGAGATGGGCGTTGGCAGCGGCATAGGTGACAGCCTTGAGATACTGGTCAACGCCGGTCACGTCGGTGCCTACGAACGGGATGGCGAGGTTGTTCAGCTCTTTGAAGTTCTGGAAAAGAACGGCTGCCGTGGCTGCATCCGTCTGCGTAAAGATCACATCCGGGTGCGAGTTGATGACCTGTTGTACCTGGGGAAGGTACGAGGTCTGATCGGGAGCCACGGTTATGTTGGACACGATTGTGTGGCCCATTTTCTGCCAGGTTGCCGTAATCGGCGCGGCGAAGGTCTGCGCGGCTATGTCTGAGTAGAACAACAGCGCGGCTTTCTGGTACCCCTTCTTGTGGGCGTAGAGAGCCATGGCGACGCCCAATTGGGAGTCGGAGGGGCTATCACGCCACAACCAGGGGTTGGTATTGTGGTCGAAGAGGGTGCTGCCACCCTGGAACTCATCAGGTATCTTGGCCGCCGTGATGATTGGGGCGTCGGCGTTGATCTCCTGGGTCTCAGGGCCGATGATCCCAACGATGTTTTGAGCGGCCAGAAGCTGATGGAGCGCGGGGACAGAGTCGGCTTCGTCACATTGAGTATCTGCGTGGGCCAGATTGAGCTGCCTTCCGAGGATGCCCCCGGCATCATTGATGGCCTTCTGCGCCACCTGCGAGCCTTGCAACATGGCTTGTCCCAGGCTGGCCAGGGTGCCTGTGAAACAGGAAAGGACACCCATAGTCACCGGTCCCGCACTTGTGGTGGTGGTGGTGGGAGTCGAGCCGCAAGCTGAAAGCATGAGTATGACCGCCAGGCTGCCGAACGCGATCCGCAGGAACCCATGCCGGCTGCTCCTTCTGAATTGAGCGAATGAAACTGAGTTGAGCGCATCCGACGGTCTTGATTTCCTCTGAGCAAATGTTCTTGTTATGGACACGTCTATTCCCTCCACGAATGAACGCGATACCGCATAAACTCCCTTACCGGGCTACTCGTGGACCAGGTGCAGTCTCGGCACAAGGAGATATGAGTACCGACCTAAAACTGCCAGGCTCTTGCCAGAGAGCCGAACCAGATCAAGTTCGGTATCACCTCGCTTTCTGTCTTTTTTCAGCGCAAACTTTTGCCGAAAAAACCTGACGTTATGATAACAAGCAAGTTGAACAAGCTTGCTGAGGAACCTTACAAAGATATGTCATAAGTATACGGGACATGACGTAAAAACCCCGTAAACACAACCATCGAAACATAACTAAATGCATAACAAAATTTGTTTGATCGGGCGTTTAGTACCCCCATTCTCACAGGCAAGCGGCAAATTTTCCGAAAACCAGGCCGCATGATAGAATACGGTAGGGACGTATGAATTTTGGAGCAGGTCGAAGCAATGCAATCAAGGACGATGGAAGCGCACGACGCACAGCACGCGCGCGAGGTGGCGCGGCAAGCGCTGGCGGCTTTTCGCGCCGCGCACCCACGCTGGATGGATGATATTACCCCGCTCGACGAGCTGGCCGGCTGGCTTGACCTGTCTATCGAAACCTTCTACCCGGCGGACCAGCCTGACGGAACCTACGGCTACCTGGAGCTGGACGAGCCGCTGATCTGGCTGCGCCGCGATTTGCCACCCACACTGCGCCGCTTCACACTGGCGCACGAACTGGGACACGCGCTGCTGCATCGCCCTACTGATGCGCATATCCAGTTTCTACTCCAGGATGTATCGACCTCTCCCGCTCAGCAGGATTACGCCCAGGACGTTTCGTCCGACGACCCCTGCCAGGAGGGTGATGTACGCGAGGAGCTGAGCGGGCAGCCCGCGCAGCTTGCAATGGAGGAGGTGCTCGGCCCTGGCATGACCTACGATCCGCGCGGCCAGCGCGAGCTGGTCGCCAACGTCTTTGCCGCAGAGCTACTCATACCGCTTGATCGCCTGCGCGCATTGTACCTTTCAAACGCCATCAAACCGGCGCTGCTGGCCGAGCACTTCGGCGTGTCGCTCGCGGCTTTGTTGAACCGGCTCGCGGAACTGGTCTTCGTAGATGGGGATGAGCAGGAGGATGACAAGGGCTTGCCACGGCCTGAACAGGCGCCGCGCCGCGAGCGAACCTACGACGTGTACCAGCGCGCCGCCATCGAAGCACCCACGCCCGCGCTGATCGTGGCCGGTCCCGGTAGCGGCAAAACCAGCACGCTGATTGGCCGCGCCGCGTACCTCATCAACACGCTCGATGTGCCGCCGCAGCGCGTCCTGGCTCTCACTTTTTCGCGCAAGGCCGCGCAGGAGATGCAGGAACGCCTGCAAGCGGCGCTCGATGTCGGTGATACACAGATACCGGCGGTCAGCACCTTTCACGCCTTTTGTGCCGACCTGCTGCGCAAGCATGGCGAGCAGGTCGGGTTGCGCCCAGGTTTCGCCCTGGTGGATGACGCCGAGGGCTATATGCTGCTGCGCCGCCTGGGAGCGCAGTTGCCCTTGCGTCACTACCAGAACCTCGCCAACCCCGCCTCGAACTTCAGGGATATGCTCAGCGCCATTTCACGCGCGAAGGACGAGTTGACCACTCCCGCCGAGTATCGCCGACTGGCGCAAACTATGCTGGACAGGGCGCGGGAAGTGGGAGACGAGCAGGAGCAGGAGCGAGCGGAGAAGGCGCTGGAGGTCGCGGAAATCTATGACGTGTACCAGCAGGGTCTGGAACAGCAGGGCGATACCGATTTCGGCGGCCTGGTTATGCTCGCGGCGAAGCTTTTGCGGGAACATCCAGGCGTGCGCGAGGAGTTGCAAGAGCAGTACCTGCATATCCTGGTCGATGAATTTCAGGATATCAACCGCGCCAGTGGCGTGCTGCTGAGCTTGCTGGCGGGCGAGCAGCAGCGCGTGTGGGTGGTCGGCGACGCGAATCAGGCCATTTACAGCTTCCGTGGCGCGTCCCCGGCCAACATCGCCAGCTTTCACGATGACTATCCCGGCGCGGTGATCCTACCGCTCAGCCGCAACTATCGCTCGCGACCCGACATTGTGCATCTGGCTGAAGCTTTCCGCCGCACGCGCCTGGAACCCGAAGCGATCATGGGGGCGGTGGAGAGCGCACGCCCGGCTCAGGCGGAAGTAGCGATCACCCTGGCAAACGCACCCGACGACAAGAGCGAACTGCGAGGCATTGTTGAGGACATTCTACACAGGCATCGCCAGGGATATGCGTACCGCGACATGGTGATTCTCTGCCGCACGCGCGCCCTGGCTCGCAAGATCACGCGCGAGCTGGTCGCGGCAGACCTGCCCGTCATCGAGCGCGGTGGGATGCTCGCGCAGGAGCATATCCGCAACCTGCTCTCGGTGATGATGCTGCTCGCAGATTATGGCAGCATGGGCATCCTGCGCGCGGCTCGCGTGCCTGACCACCTTTTCTCGCAAGCCGATATCGAGACACTGCTGTTCGCCTTGCGCGAGGAACGCGCCACAGAGCGCAAAGAACTCCGGCCCGCTCCCCACACGCTCAAACACCTGCTCGTGGATGGTCACGCGCCGCCTGGATTGAGCGAGCAGGGCTACCGCTCGTTCGCGCACCTGTCCGCCGTCGTCAAGACACTGCTCTTTACCCCTGCCCTTACGAGTACCTGGCTGCTGCTGGCATACTACCTGCTGATCGTGACATCCACCGGGCGCGACCTGCTGGTGTCCCGCGAAACAGGACAGGCAGGACAGCAGGATGCGCTGAGCGGAGATTATGTCGACCTGCTGGCGATGGCGCGCTATTACGACGCGCAGCAGGCGGCGCGGCGCCAGCAGGATGCTGTGCTGCTCGGCGAACCACCTGATACGCTGCCTGTTACCGAACAGGTCAAGGGCTTCCTCGACTATATACGAGTGCTGCTGACGCTGCGCCAGGACGGAGGCAGCCGCCGCGAGGCCGAGGAGGAGCCGGGAGAAGCGCCCCCCGATGTGATTCGCGTCATGACCGTTCATGCCAGCAAGGGGTTGGAGTTCCCGGTAATCTACCTGCCGGGGCTGGCAAACAACCGTTTCCCGGCGCAGAGACGCGCGCAGCCCATGCCTCCTCCGCGCGGTATGATGGCCGCGCAGAGCGACGAGAAAGCCATCCACGAAAGCGGAGAAGCTTGCCTCTTCTACGTCGGGGCAACAAGGGCGCGCGAACATCTCGTACTCAGCTTCGCCGAGCGCTACGGCAAGAAGGCATATAAACGATCGAGCTACATCGATGCCCTGGTCGCCGGGCTGCCAGACGAGCGTGTGACGCGCGTGGCCTGGCCGAAAGTCGAGAACCTTGTTGAGGAAGAGGAAGACGAGCAGGATACGCTCGTCATGTCGCAGCCCGGCGAGGCGTTCATCGCTGCCAGCAAGCCGCTCACGCTGCATGTCGCCGATATTGAAACCTACCAGCGTTGCCCGCGCCGTTTCCTCTACGGCACGATCTACCGCTTTCGAGGCGAGACTGCCGGCTATCAACTCTTCCGCAGAGCCACACAGGAGACGTTGGATGGCCTGCAAAAACGCATCGAAGCATCCAGGGCATCCGGGCAGGCCACAGAAGGCTATCCCACGGCAGAGGAGGCACGCGCGCTCTATAGCCAGCACTGGCACGACGCGGAAGGACACATCACGCCCTTCGCTCCGCTCTACGAGCAGCACGGTCACGAGGTCGCAGAACTGTTGCGGCGCAAGCTGCTCGAAAAAGGCGGCACGAACTGGCAGCTCTCCCCGACCTACACGGTGGACATAGCCGGAACGCCGATAGAGGTGCCTATCGACCGCGTCGAGTCGCCGGAGCAAGCGCGCAATGCGCCTGTCAGGTTCGTCAAGACGGGCTATGGCCGTCACAAGGACAAAGTCGAGCCGGCCACACGCGAGCTGCTCTACACGCGCGCTCACCGCCAGCATCACGCGGAGCAGCCCATCGAACTCCACTTCCACAACATGAGCACCGGCGAGACCTTCGAGATCAAGCTTACCCAGAAAAAGGAGCAAAAGCTCTACGAAGAGTTGCTGCACTCCATCGCCGCCCTCGAAGCCAACGACTACCCCCCAAGCCCGATCCGTTCGTGTGTCCTGTCTGCCCATTCTTCTTGATCTGCCCGGCGTAGCGGTAGCGTATTGATTTAGGAATTTGCTCGAATACGGGCAACCAACTGACCTTCATTTCGCAAAATACTTGATACGGCTTTCATACCATGCATTATCAAGTTCTCTCTTGATTTCAAGATGCTCTTGGCAGCGAGGATGATCGACAGTAGAAAGAAAGGAAACTCCTTTTAAATCCACACCAATAATTTGAGATTGGTCATCCCAAATGAAGATACTATCGCGGTCATTCATCCATTGACGAGCTATGTTGGTTGCCTGGATATAATTCATTCTGCCGAGATTTTCACTACGATGATTAATACCCTCTGGATAAGACACTTGGTAGGTTGCGCCCAACACTTCATTTGTTGCCATAATAAATGCTTCTTTCCTATCTTCCCCACTATGGAGATCGTTTCTAACGTTTAGCAATTATACTAAAAGACTGCCAAAGATACAAGTAGTTTCTCTAGCGATAACTCTCAAGTGCGTGAAGCAGCCTATAAAAAGGTACTTTTGGAGAATAGCTAACTGGAGTGAAAGGCACGAGTAATCCAGGGCAATCGCATCTAAATAACCCCATCCAGAACGCGCTGGAGATAATTCGTATCCCAACCTGCCTTGAGACGCTTGGCATGGACGCCAACACGAGATGATTTTTCCTGGCGTAAGAGATTCAGGCTAATATGGCGTAACACGGCCAAGTTTTCATCAGCATGACCGAGACGCACCCGTGATTCATCTTCGCGAAAGGCCACATCCAGAACCCAATGGAGGCTGTTTTCAATGCCCCAGTGGCTTCTGACCGCAGTGGCAAAGGTGTTGACCGAGGAAAAGCTGAGCAGGAAATAGCGCGTGTCTTTTGTCGTCTTCTGCTCCATGCGCCGCTCAGCGCGAACCACCCCAATGCCTCGCAACCCTTTCCACTGGTACTCCGGGTCCAGATACGCCAGCATTTCAGGATCACTCAGAGTCCAGTGTTCGCGAATTTCCAATCGACCGTGACCTTTCTCCACCTGTCGATCCGACTGCCAGTAAGGGCTGGCTGAAACCGTCTTTTTCCGCCAGAACAAAGGTCGCTTTCACCTCGTCAAACAGGGTTCCGTGATGGTCTTTGAGCGCCAGGGCGTAGTCGCCGTCTTGCTCGATAATCTGCGTAGCAATCTTGGTTTGCGTCCCCATCGCATCAATGGTCACAATGCAGCCTTTGAGCGCCAATTGCTCTAAGAGCAGCGGGATCGCGGTAATTTCGTTGGATTTCTCTTCCGTCGCCAGTTGGGCCAACACCAGACGATTTTCGACGGCCCAGGCACTCACCAGATGCAGCGCTTTCTTTCCGGCTTCCTGATCATGTGAGCGCCGCAAGCGTCTTGCCATCAATCGCGATCACCCCTTTGACTGTTTTGCTGATGCCCCTGAACCCACTGCACAAAACTGGCTTCAAACTGTTTGGGATCAAGGAGAGCAAAGACCCGGCCAAAGGTATCATGAGAGGGAATACCATTGGGTAAACCGAGTAATTCCGTAAAAAAGGCTGCTTTCGCGTTCCCGAACTCTTCGATTTCCACCCATCCTTCTGCTCCGCAGATCACTCCACAAATCGCCAGAATGATGATATCCTGTAATCGATGCCGCTTGGTTCGCTCCATCCGAGGGTCTTCCACTTGGGCAAAAAGACTTTCCAGATCTTGTCGGTCGTTCTCTTCCATTTCGTTCTCTCCGGCTTTTTCGACCTATTTTATCACCTCCTTGTCTCCATATTACTGTGGATGGGGTTATTTAGATGCGATTGCCCTGACGAGTAATCACAAAAGATTGAAGTTATGCTCCGGGTATAGTATAGTAATCTCCGCAGTTGAAGGCCTTTCAATTTGCTTCACAAAATGAATGCTTCAAGAGTAAGAATTTTATGCAACTGCATTACCACTTGCTTGGGAGGTTCAAATATGACTGATAGTGTTGGTCAACGGTTTGGCGACTATAGAATCATTCGCTTAGTGGGCAGAGGAAGTTTCGGTGACGTCTATCTAGGCGAACACATTTACGAAAAAACGTCCGCAGCTATTAAAATCCTGAAGACAGTAGCCACGAGCAACGATGAACTGAAGCAATTCATTAATGAGGCGCGCACCTTTCGCCTAAAGCATCCCAACATAGTACAATTATTAGACTTTGGCATCGAGGCTGATGGTAGCCCTTTTCTCGTAATGGACTATGCTCCTAATGGTACGTTGCGCAACGTCATCCAATTGGCACACGACTTCCAATTCCGACTATCTCGGAATATATCAAGCAAGCTGCTTCGGCTTTACAATATGCTCACGATCACAGACTTATTCACCGAGATGTCAAGCCAGAAAATATGCTGATTGGACGAAACGGCGAAATCTTGCTCAGTGATTTTGGCATTGCAGTCGTTGCTCATAGTACGCAATCCCTGAGAACTGAAGAAGCGATCGGGACGATTGCTTACATGGCACCTGAGCAGTTCCAGAAAAGACCTAACGCAGCGAGCGATCAATATGCCCTGGGAGTGATAGTTTACGAGTGGCTCTCTGGTGAACGCTTATTCAAGGGTTCTGCTATAGAGGTAGCCATGCAGCATCTCTCAGATCCCCCACCACCCTTCAAGAAAGGTTTAAAAATTCCGCTTGAAGCCGAGCACGTCGTCATGAGGGCGCTTGCTAAAGATCGTTATCAACGATTTGAAAGAATTCAAGATTTTGCGAATGCCCTGGAACGAGCAAGTCGAGCATCAGGTCAATCGTCAATAATTCTGTACTCCTATAACCTTCATTCAGATTCTTATGAAGTAGTAAAAGAACTTGTATGGTCACCCGATAGCAAATCAATCGCCTCAGTATCTGGTCAAGGATGGGGAAGGGAAAATAGCAAGAGCGTTCATATCTGGACTATCTATGAGGATCAACCTTACGTCTATGAAGCTGAATTTATTTCAATTATTTCTGTAGCATGGATTGAGAACATTCCATATATTGCTTTTGTAGAGAATCCTCGCAATGAAGTGTATATTATTAATGTCCTAACAAGGCAGAGGATTCTTAATTTGCACGTTGATAACTCTTACTACAGGGTATGCGATGTGGTATGGTCTCCAAATGGGCAATACATCGCTGTTGTTCTTGGCTCCTATACTTCCTGGGGGGAAGGCCCAGAAGCGGTAATTGATGGGTTTAACATTAATAGTATTGAAGTCAGAGATACAACGCACGGAGCTATCATTGGGAAGTATTTCTTTGGCGTAAATGTTGAAGGAGAACTTTCCATTACCTGGTCACCTGATAACACAAGTATTGCCTTTGCCGAGGCTTTTGGAGGAAAAATTTCTATTTGGGAGGTGACAGGCCGAGACGATGCTATCAGCTATTCCCAATCCGATGCAAGTGCAGAAGTAATATCCTGGTCTCCCGATGGAACATTTATCGCTTCTGGAGGCGACGATTTGGCATTATGGAAAACCCATACGGGTGAAGCGATTTTGATCTATACAGGCTATTCACAAAGATTGACTGTGACAGCATTAGCGTGGTCTCCCGATAGTAGACATCTCGCCTTCGTTAGCGGCTACTGCAGAGATCAAAGATGGGACGACAACCATAAAGATTGTACACTACATATTTACAATATTTCTAACATGAGCGAGGCCCATACCTTTTATTATCAGTTCGGAGTAGCAAACCATATAGCTTGGTCTCCCGATGGGACTCGTATTAGCATTGCATTTGAAGATGGGACAATGCAAATTCTGCAAGCACCATAGTTCATATGGAATCAAGTATGTCCACACTAACGATCTCAAAAATCACGCAGCGGTGCTTTATACTTGGAAAGCAGGGGTTGTATCCAGGCCGACGCTGGCGAGGCAAGACCGGAGTTGCCGCAGCTCTGCAAGCTGGCGTTGTCGTTCAGGTTGATCCGCTCAATGTCGTGGCGCGCAATCATGACATCGTCCTCTATGGGCGCGTGCTGGACTACCGACCCACGCTGCTTCATGCTCTGCTGTACGAAGACCGCGCCTTTTTCGATTATGGTGGCGCGGTCATGATTCACCCAATGGATGAAGTGCCGTACTTGCGCGTCATCATGGCGCGTAAGCAGCAAGAACTTCGCCGTGTGCAATTCGCTCAGGAATATGCTGATGAGATAGAAGCAGTACGCAGCACCATCCAGGCTCGAGGGCCGTTAAGCGCAGCCGACTTCGAGGATTCGCTTGGAGTGAAGAGCACGTTTCGCTCGGGCAAGATGGCGAACCAGGCATTGTATTACCTCTGGATAGCAGGAGAGATCATGACTCATAGCCGCCGCGGGCTTGAGCGCCTCTACGGTCTACGCGAAAGGATTGTTCCAGCCCATTGGGATACTGTAGCAGCAGTCGAGGAGGCCGACGCTTTTTTCGCGCTGAAGGTCTTTCAAAAAGGGGGGGTTCTTACAAAAAGCGACTGGCGCAGGTGGTTCGCAGGAATCATCCAACGCCCGGTGGAGGCAGCAGAAGCCTCAGCCCGTTTAGACGCTTTGTTGGCGCAGGGAAAAATCGTCCCGGTTGTATTGCAAGAAGACTTCAAGACTCCACGCTTCATACTGGCGGAAGATCTTCCGCTAATTGAAAAGTTGCACGCTGGCCAACTTCCCGAAGCCTGGCAGCCTCTCGATACATCGACGAACGATGAAATGACTTTTCTGGCTCCCCTAGAGATTGTCAGCACGCGCGGGCGTGCCTTACCCCTCTTTGAATTTGACTATCTGTGGGAGGTTTACAAACCAGAGGAGAAGCGGCGCTGGGGCTACTATACCCTGCCAATTCTCTACCGGGATAGGCTGGTCGCCCGCACCGATCTCAAACTGGAGCGCAAGACAAGCACGCTCGTGGTGAAAGGGTTCTGGCTAGAGAAGCATGCTGTTATCAACGATCAGTTGATTGTTGCCCTGGCACGTGCCTTCAAACGTTTCATGCGCTTCATTGATGCGGAAGAACTGGATGGTGCAGCCCTCAGCCCAGAAGAGATACGTGAAGGAGTACAGAAACTGCTCAAAACGCTGTAAAAGCTTTATGATTGCTCTGTTTTTATCTCGATGCCGTCTGCAGCCGGTTCCTCACCATAGATCCCCCTGTACTCCGGCGGCAGCATGGAGGCGATACGGTGCATGACGGCAGAAGTGGCCTCTTCGATGTCTTCGCGCGTGATCTTGGTGCCTTCAGGCTTGAGCGTCATCGGCTCGCCGAAGGTGACGGTGACGGGCGGGCGAAATTTCTTGAGGGCATACTCGCTGCCGGTGATGGCGACGGGGATGACGGGCGCGCCGGAACGTAGGGCGATCATACCCAGTCCTTCGTGTCCCTTCGCCATCTGGTCGGGTTTTACTGCGCGTGCCTTCCGGGAAGATAATCATGACCTTTCCGGCTTTGAGCAGGGTATCGGCGGTGCGCAGCGATTGGCGGTCGGCCTCGCCGCGCTTGACGGGGAAAGCGCCTAGCAAGCGCACCAGCCAGCCCATCTTGCCGTAGAAGAGTTCTTCCTTCGCCATATAGACCGCCGGGCGCTTCATAAAGGCGGGTACGAGCGGCACATCCGTCCACGAAAGATGATTGGAGGCTACGATACACGCGCCTTGCGCCGGGACATTTTGGAGACCGCGGATACGCACTTGCAGCAATGTTCGGAAGAGGAAGCGTGCGACGGCCCGCAGGCTGCGCCAGAACCACATGGGAGTCACGTAGGGTTCGTAAAGATTTTTCGTGGGCTTCACCGACTTTGCCGGTTTCATGGGCTTTGCTGCCTGTTTCGTTTCGGTCGTTTGAGGCGTTTGCGTCATGGCGTTTCCTCCAGGTAACTCTCGATGACCTCCAGCACCTGCGGAACGCTGAGGTTGTCGGTCACAATGACAATGGCGTCGTGCGCGGGCTTCATCTTGTCCCGGTCAATCTCGTCGCGTCGCCTGATCTCCTGTAGCACCTCCGCAAACGAGGGCAGCGCGGGATTGCCAGGGCCGAGGCGTTCTTCAAGTTCGGCATAGCGGCGCTTAGCGCGTTCTTCCAGGCTGGCGGTCAGATAGATTTTCAGTTCGGCGTCCGGCAGCACGACCGCGCCGATGTCGCGCCCAACCATCACGACACCCTCCTGCTGGTAGGCGATTTCGCGTTGCCGCGCAACGAGGATGGCGCGCACCTCTGGATGCGACGAGGCGGGCGGCACGGCGCGCGTCACCTCCGCGCCGCGTATCTCCCAGGTGATATCCTGTCCATCCACCGTAACGGTATACTGGCGGCCATCATGGATCCGCGGGCGATTGATGACGATGTCGGCCTGCTCGGCCAATCTCGCCAGCGACGGACCATCATCGACGCTTACATGCTCGCGCAGGGCCAGCCAAGCCAGCGCGCGGTACATTGCCCCCGTGTCGAAATAGAGATATCCCAGGTAACGCGCCAGTTGCTCCCCGACCGTGCTCTTCCCTGCCCCCGCCGGTCCGTCGATGGCGATGCGCCCAGGCCGCTGCATGTTCCCTCCGTTCGTCGATGGTCGACAATACTGACAGGGATTATATCACATGGGTTGAGCGCCCTCTCGCGTGAGAGAGCCAATCGTCATCTCGTATCGCCATGTCCCTACAGCACATCTCTACACAGCATTCGTTATGACCTCAGCCTGCTATGCTGAAGTTGTAAGTACGAGCATGGAAAAGATATAATGTTTTCATCAAGTCGAGAAATGGAGTTACGAATTCATGCTACAGTTCATCATGAAAGTAATGGTCTTTTTGTATAGTGTATCGGGTGGACGTATTGGCGGTAAGATGGGCAAAGTGCCTGTCCTTTTACTCACAACTACGGGGCGCAAGACCGGCAAACAACGCACGCTTCCTCTGGTCTATATCATGGATGGATCAGCCTACGTAATAACAGCTTCGGCAGGTGGAGCTGAAAAGCATCCCGGCTGGTTTTTCAATATACGGAGCAATCCGCAAGCCACCATTCAGGTCAACGATAAGCGCATACAAGTGACGGCTGAGATCGCGGGAGCGGAGAAGAAGCCCGAGCTATGGGCACGGCTCGTAGCGGTAGCGCCAAACTTTGCCGGATATCAGAAACGCACCAGTCGTGAAATTCCTATGGTGATTTTACACCCAGCCGAGGAACGTTTAAGCGCGTAATTTGATGCGCGGGTTATTTCACATTTTTAACTCGTCTTCCGTCAGGTAGCGCCACTTGCCCTCCGGCAGATCGCCCAGCGTAAGATGCCCGATGCTGACGCGTTTGAGCGCCAGCACTGGGTGGCCGACCGCCATCAGCATGCGGCGCACCTGGCGTTTGCGACCTTCGTGGATCGCCAGCGAGAGCCAGCAGTTCGCGCCCTCCTGCCTGAGAATCTCCACGCTGGCGGGCGAGGTCTGGTGAAGTTGTCCGTTGTCCTCTCGAATCTTGATGCCAGCGCGCAACGCTTGTAGCGCCTGAGGATCAGGGCAGCCCTTCACCAATGCCTCGTACTGCTTCTCCTCTGCATAGCGTGGATGCGTCAGGCGCAAGGCGAAATCGCCGTCGTTGGTGAGCAGCAGCAGGCCCCTGGTGTCGATGTCCAGCCTCCCGATGGGGTAGACACGCAGGCGACGCACCTCGGCGGGCAGCAGGTCGAGTACAGTGGGTCTGCCTTGCGGATCGAGCGCCGTCGTGACATAGCCCTCTGGTTTATGCAGCATAATGTAGACATGCTGCGTGGGAACTTCCACCGCATGACCATCGACCGTGACGAGATCACGTCCCGGCACGATGCGGCTGCCTTGCGCCGTGATTTTCTGCCCGTTGACCTGCACGCGCCCGGCTGCTATCAGTTCTTCAGCATGGCGGCGCGAGGCAACCCCGGCGTGAGCCAGGTAGCGCGCCAGGCGTTCTCCTTCAGGCTCTTGCTCTCTCTGCTGATTACCCTGGTTGTCCTGATTGCCCTGGTTGCCCTGGTCGTGCTGCGTCATGATTTACCCCTCCATTGCGCGACCATGCACATATCGCAGCGTTTCTCGCGGCAGGTCTGCGCGTAGATATGCTGCAAGCCCTGCTGCTGGCATGCGTTGCGCGGCTCGCGTTCGAGGCGAAGCTGCTGGCACATGGCGCGCGTCACCTGGTTCGATGCGAGCGCAGGATACTGCGCGTACAACTCCAACGCCCGCGCTTCAAGAGATGCGTCGCCTTCCAGCCGCGCAACGGCAGCCGCGAAGGGCAAGATAACGTTGCAGATCAGGATATCAGCGCGGGAAGGTCCAATCCCAGACAAGTAATGACGGATTTCCTGCAGGAAGGGGTGGCGTCCCGAAATGTAGGGATACCCCTTGTGGGTATCCGGGGTGGTGGGGTCGGGTGGTAATGGTGGTAATGGCGGTAATGGTGGCAACGGAGGAAATGATACCAACGACCGCCGTATAGTCTCCCATGCCCCCACGTCGCGCCAGCGTTCGACTAGTTCGCCCAGGGTGCGCAGGCGTCCGGCGTCTAGAACCGAAGGTCGTGGGGCGCGTCCCAGCGGCTCGGGTACAGCGCGGTCGTCGATCAGCCCGACCAGGCGCAGACCGGCGGCACGGAAAAAGGCACGATCGCGCCCATAGCCCAGCGCCTCGGCCAGGGCAGGAATCAGGCAGGCATCATTCGCGCCGAAGGGCGCGCTCGGATGGGAGTCGCGCAGTTCGGCGAGGAAGCGCCGCGCCTTCTCCTCGAAGCGCGCCAGGCCCGCGCCGCGCAGTAGCGATGAGCGTTCCTCGTAAGGCATCGTAGGCAGGAGACGCTCGCAAGGGTAGCCATCATCCGCAAGCGCTTCCGGCTGCGAAACCGATGGAACGAGATCGAGCAGCGAGCAGATGGGAACGGCGCGGCCATCCTGTCTTACGATGGGGCGCGTGATGTCGTAGAGCAGGACGACGTGCAGGATGACGTTGTTGTAACGCGAGTCGGTATGATGCTGGTGCGCATACCAGTCGCTGCAGCGCACGTGAAACTCGACATTGCCCGTTTGTTCGCTTGTTTCGCCGTCAAATGCCAGCACCGCGTCGCGAATATCCGGTCCCTGAGGCCCTCCAGGTCGTCCGGCGTGCAGAAGGTGGCAGGCGCTGCCATCGCACAGCGGCAGATCGATGGGCAGTGGCAGACGCTGCCAGCGTTGGGCGAGATCATGCTCATTGAGTGAGGCTTCACGTACTTTCATAGTTATTCCGCTATGCGTGGTTCCTCTGATAGAGGATGCACAATAGGAATTTTCGTGGTGATGTCCGCGGCAGCATAGGCCATGCCTTCGGCGACTTCAGCTTCGGCCTCGGCGTCGAAGGCGGCTTGCGCGGCCTGTTCCTCGGCGGCCTCGGCGTCGGCGAGCGTTGCCTGGGCGCGCGTCACCTCGCGTTCCGCCCGCCGCAGAGCGATGCCGGCATCTTCGTCGCTCAGCGTACCCTGGCGAATGGCGAGGCGTACCTGGCCCAGCCATAGCTCGGCCTGCCGCGCAAGCTGGCGCGCCTCGCGGGTCTGCGCGCCGCTGATTTCGGCAGCGACCCGCGCTTTGGCGGCTCGTTCGGCGGCGATATGCACGAAGGTCTCGGCGGCGCTGGCCTGTAACATCTCCTCCTCCTCTTCGATCTGCTCAATAGCCGGGGGATAGACGATATTGGACGGCTCATCTTCGACCTGCTCAACTTCAGGTTCAAGTATAGGCGCAGGCGCGATGTCAGAGGCGCGTTCGGCTGAGAGACGAATGCTCTCCTCTGTGGCCTGGGCGACGGCGCGCATCTCATCGGCTGGCTGCTGCTCCTGCGTCTCCTGTGTTTCAGTTGCTGGCGATGGCGACGCATCTGCCTCGCCTGCGGGCTGCTGTGGTTGCAGCGGCTCGGCTGGCGCTGGGGTGAGCCGCTCCTGGATGATTGCCAGGCGGCCTTCCACGCGCTCAAGGCGCGCGGTGCGCTTTCGCAGGCGAGCCTGCGCTTTCTCGAAGCGCGCCAGCGCCCTGGCCTGCGCCTCCTGGGCCTCTTGCAATCGTTCCAGGGTCTTTTGCTCTTGTTTCTGCAATTGTTTCCTCGTTTCACGGGATCGGCTCTCTTCATCCGAAGAGGAAGTTCGCTTGCTCATGCTCTTTGCCCTCCACGTGCCTGGGTACTGGAATGATGGTGCGCTACTTTTTACCTTTGGGCTTCTTCTTTGCGCGTCCGGCCTGATCTGCCTTCCCATCACTTGCCGCCTCCGAGAAGCTCTCCGACGAGTCGAGAGCAGCACCTCCCTGGCGCGCTTTGAGCACGTCTCCGAAGCGCGGGCGATGGTAGAGCCGTTCGGTGCGCCGCGAAAAAAGGCTACGCTTGATGATGGTCAGGTCACGCTCGATATCGATTTCGAGATAGCCATTGTCTTTCTTGCCGGACGTATCCAGCAGGGAACCGGCGTTGCAGCACAACAGGCGGTGCCGCCCGTCGGACAAGTCCCAGACGTGGCTGCGGTGTATATGCCCACAGCACAACAGATCGACGTTCAGTTCGATCAGCGTTTGCAGGATATCGGCGGCGCGCGGAACGGTATCGCCAGGCCTGAGTCGCTTCGTGGGTACCGGCAGGAAGCTGTGGTGCGCGCAGAAGATGCGCAGTTCGCCCGGCTCGCCCTTGCCGAAGTGCTGCGCGGCCTGTTCCATCTGGCGCGGAGTGATCTCAGGTGTGCTGTTCAGGCCGACCGCCGCGATGTCGTTGGTGCGGTAGAAGAACTCGGTAGCATCGAAATGGTCGAAAAACTTGCCCTGCCGTCCCCGGTTGACGTTTTCGAGCGTCTCCATCTCGTCCAACAGGTTCGAGGGTTCAGGATGAGTCAGCAAGAAGTATTCGAGATCGCTGCGCTCGGTGGCCGTGGGGATGATGGTGCGGGCGGCGTCGCGGTTGCCTGGAATAATCAGCACTTCGCAGAAATCCAGCGAGGAGACGAAACGCTTGACGCGCTCGAACTGCTCGTCCAGACCGTCGTTGGTCAGGTCGCCGGTAATCAGAATGTAGTCTGGCTGCAAGTTCTCGAACTGTCGTGCTGCCTCTCGTAAGAGCGCCCAGTTCTCGGACGATTTGCGGTAATGGAGGTCGGAAACGTGCAATATTTTCACAATATCATTCCTCTTCCCTGAGAAAGACTCCCCTTATGCGTGGATACGCAGCAATCTCTGCATAATGGTACGGCGCACAATGGCCTGCACGACGTCGATAGACTGATTACCCTCAATAACGCAAAAGTCGAACTCTTTTTGCATGTGCTGGTATTCACTATACATGCGAGTCTCGAAATCACGAAAACTCTCCAACGCCGCGCCCGACAGCACCGGCGGAGCCTTTGCTGGCTTCGCTGGCTTCCCCTGCCGCTTCTTGTCGTTTTTCCCCGCTTTGTCCGTCTTGCTCTCCTTCTTTGCCGCGCTTGATTGTGGCAGAGCCAGCCTGCGCTTGACGGCCTCCTCCGGGCTGATATGCAGGTAGAAGACGATGTCGGGCCGCGCGGAGAAGCGATAGAGGTTGCGCACCCAGGTCGGGTTGAGTCCTCGCGCGGTGTCACGCGCCAAAGCCGTGTAGATATAGCGGTCGGCCAGCACGATTTCGCCGCGCTGCAAGGCCGGTTGAATGACCTGCTGCGTGCGATCCATGTGGTCAGCGCAGTAGAGCAGGCTGTAGGTCAATGGGCGCAGCGGCGGCCCCAGGCGGGCGCGGGCAAGCACATCCGAGATGAGCGGCGAAGTACGCCACGACGTCGTGGTGACGGCGTAGCGCTGCGCGCTGAGCCAGTCGCGCAGCAGCTCGACCTGCGTGGTGCGCCCGGAAAGGTCGATGCCCTCCAGAACGATCAACATGGGCTGTTCGGGACGTATCAGCATAGACACCATTCCCCTCCTACGATTCGGTCGGCAAGACTTGTTCAACAACGCCGCGCAGCAGGCGCTGCTGCTGCTTGACGGGCAGCGTAGCGTCGAAGCGCAGCAGCCAGTAGGACTCGACCATCGTCTCATATTCGGCCAGGATGCGCTGCTGGAAGGTGCGGAAGCTGTCGATGGGATCATGGCTCAAGCCCAGGTCCATGCCTGCCTGGTAGTAATTCAGGTGCGGGTGATTGCTCAGGATGCGCTCCAGCGACTGCTCCGCGCTGATCTGAAAGTAGATGCTCAGGTCGGGACGCAGGGCGAAACGGTACAGGTCTTCCAGCCACGACTGCTCAACGCCGCGCGCCAGGTCGCGCGCCAGGGCAGTGTAGACGTAGCGGTCGGCCAGTACGACCGCGCCGCGCCGCAGCGCCGGGACAATATCACGCTCGTGCAGCTCGGCAATATCGGCGGCGTGCAACACGCTGAGCAGCATCGGCTCCATACTATCCTGCTTCCTCCCGTTTTTCAAGGCGCGTTTAATCAACTTCGAGGAGGTCCACTCGACGATCAGTACCTCGTACCCCTCGGCCTGCAGCCAGAAATGGAGCAACTGCAACTGGGTACTTTTGCCCGAGCCGTCAAGCCCCTCCGCGGCGATCAATCTCCCTGGAAATGTGTGGGGCGAAAGAGGAGAGGCGCTCTGCGCCCCTGCTAGTTCCTGCGAGTGTAACTCTGCCGACATGAAACCTGCCCTCCTATCTTAGAGGATACCGCATGAGGTGCAACGTGTCCAGTACCCAGGGCGACCGCCTCCAACCTGAAGGGCGACCCTCGCGGTCGCCCTTGTCGCCAGGCCGCTCACCAGTTCAGCCGCTCTTTCAGGCTGATGAAGCGTTGATTGCCGATGATGAGGTGATCGACCAGCTCGATGTCGAGCTGGTGTCCCGCCTTCACTAGCTGCTCGGTCACTGTGATGTCTTCGGGCGAAGGGGTCGGATCGCCGCTGGGATGGAAAGGTGTATGTTCGTGTCCGGTAAGTTCGTTGGCAGGTAACTTCCACACGTGGGAAAACCTCTCGAGCGCGCATGAGCCGGGTCACGCACCCCGTCACAAACGGCGGGAGAGTTCTCGCCATGCTTCACGTTGTTGCTTGATCTCCTCTTCAAGCAGAAACTCCTGCATTTTCCCGTAGCGGGAGGCCTGTGTCAAGGAGAGGCCAAAGGCTTCCACCAGATACTGGGAGCCGTAGCGGGCTGACACACTGGCTAAACAGGTGATGCGCAACTGTTGTGGAGTGTAGCCGGTGAAGGCATGGATTTTGCGCCGTACATAGTGACTGCCCACGGGCTCGTCCGCCAGGATGGGTTGATTGCTGATGAAGAGGGAGCTTCTCCCGCTGGCGTAGGGCAAACCCTGGCGCTTGCTCAAGAACTGTTCCAACAGCTGGAGGTCCTCGGCTAACAGGTAGATCGGTGGTCTCCCCTCCACCTGGATGAAAGCGCGTTCTACCTCGACATCGCTTGCGCGCAGCTGACAGATCTGCGCGGGCGTGAGGGCGTGGTAGAAGCACAGGGCCGTGAGCAACGCCTCCTCGGGTTGGGTCGTGATGTGCGCGCGAATACGCCTGGCAAGCGCCTTCTGTGCGTCTTCCGGCAGAGGCTCCATGGTGCGGGGCAAGTCTCGTGCGGGAGCGTCCGTAATCGGGACATGCGTCATGAGCCGTCGTTTCCGGGCCAGGCGGAAAAACAGGGCCAGATCTTTGCGCGCCACTTCCCTGGTTTTGGGAGTCAGGGTCAAGAGGAAGGCCTGGATCTGCTCCTCCTGCACCATGTCCCATCCCGACAACTCAGGGAACTGCTCCTGTAGCCAGCGCACCAACCGCGAGAGGAGGTCCCAATCGGCCAGGATTGTCCCGACCGCCAGCGGGCGTCTGGCGTGCAGGTGGAGATGCCGCTCGCGCAGGCTGATGCGCTCGTTGAAGTACACTTCCATCAGGCGTCGATAGTCTTGGGGCAGGCCATCAATCTTGGCACGCAAGGCAGTGAGGCGCTCCTCCTGCTTGGAAGGGGCGGTGAGCCTGTGTTCCTCGATCAGAAACGTGCGGAAAAAGGTAGGAAAGAGCGACGGGCCGGCCTGCTTGATACGCTCTTCGAGCCAGCCTTCGTCCATCTCCGCGGGCCAGCGGAAGCAGCGGTCCGCTTCCTGGAAGAGGTGCGCGGCTCTGGGAAGGATCCTCGCTTGTGTTCTCTGGAGGGACATCGTGCTTAGCCAGGAACGCTCCCAACGCCTTGAACAGCCGTTTGACCCACAGCTTGGTAAACTGCTCCTCGATGGACTCCTCGGTGAGCAGCACGGCCACGCGTTGTTGACTCACGCACCGTTCGCAGCGCTTCAACTTGTACTTGACTTCAGAGGGACGCAAGGGACGGCCACATGCACGACAACATACCTGATCCATCGGCATCCCCTTCAATTCAAATGGGAGGGAGGATGCGGTGAGAGACCTCGTTCACCGCATGCTGCTGCTCCCCGTCCGCCGCTTCTGATAGGATCTGGCCAAGCACGGTGGGGGTATGGACCCACAGGTCGGATGGCGTACACTCCAGCGCGGTGCAGAGGGCGTCCATGGTCTGGGCCTTGACCTGCCGGGGAGCGTCGGTGAGCAGGGCGCTGATCGAGGGTGCCGAGAGTTTGTAGCCGGCCTTCTGCTCCATGAGTCGGCCCAACTCCGCGCCCGACCAGATGCCGCGGCTGGCCATGACTTGCCGCAATCGCCACGTTAATGCCATGCGATCACTCCTTTTCATCGAGCAAGAGCTTACGCCACTTGTCTTGCGCAAGCCTGACGCGTTTCTCCAGGTAGGTGGAACTGGGCGTGGTGTACGTGAAGGTGGTGCTCACCTCGACATGGCCGAGCAGCTCCTTCAACGTCAGCAAATCCACCCCGCGTTCCGTTAAGTTGGAGGCAAAGGCATGCCGCAATTGATGCGGGCTGAATACCTCATCCGGAGTAAAGCCTAGCTCCTTCTGCCGCCTGGGCAGGCTGGCGCGCGCCGTGTCTCTGGTGAGCCGCTGGCCACTCTCCGCCAGGAAGAGGGGACCGTCTTTGGTGCCGGTGAAGGAGGGTCGCACGTGTTCCAGGTACCAGCGTAACAGTTGATCCAGCCCATCGAGCATCGGCACCCAGCGCGCCTTGTGGCCAGAGCCTTTGGAGCCTTTGCCAAAGCGCACGTGCAGTTTGCCCTGCTCGCCCAGATCAAAGCGGCAGTCTTTCACCTCTAACATCACCGCCTCATTGATACGCAGACCTGCCAGTTCCAGCACTTTGAACAGGGCATAGTCGCGTGCCAGCGGAGCAAACTTGCGCGCGGTGTTCAGAGCGGCTTTCAGGCCCGACCAGAAGCGCTCAAGCACCTCAGTCGGCGGAGGAACGACCGCCTCGTCCCGATCGTCGTCGCGGTGGTAGTGTCGATTAAATTTATCCAGCACGGTCGGGACGACCACTCGGTAGCGCTGCCAGATGTCATGGGCATGTCGGGAGCGCAGAAAGTCGAGCAAGGTGGTGATATTCGATTGGTACTTCCGTCTGGTCGAGTACGCTAGCCCACGACCCACGAGTTGCTCGTAGAAGCGATCTACGTCAGCGTTGGTGACGTCCCAGATGAAGGTGTCGGCCACCTTCAAAAACGCGTCGAGGTTCCGGCTACTCAAGGCAATCGAGGCCTCGGTGTACCCCAACACGCGTTGTTGCTGTTCCCACAACCCCAACAACCGTGCTTGATAGGCGAGCGATTCCTCGTGAGAAGGAAAAATCGGGTCGCTCGCCTCTGCGCTTCCCACCAGCGCCAACGAAGGGGAGTTTTTCATAACGGTACCTACTCCATTAGCCACTACGTACAGATATTAGCTATTGCCTAATATAGCACAGCTTGGCCTGTTGTGGGAAGGTGCTCTTTCTCCGGTGATTGTGGCAGATGATAACGCCGGGGCAGTTGCGCATGATGGCTGGCCGGTAGACCTCCGCAGCGCGCAGCACGGAGCTGTTGACGGTCCCCTGGTAGCGTTGGATGTTTTCGACGACCTGGTTTTTAGTGTCCAGGATCAGGATGCGCATCTGCTCGTGATCGAGAAAAGTCATCTCCATCATGACGAGCGCGGCGGCGTCCGCCGGTGACTTGATTTGATACTTCTCATCAGGAGTCGCAACAGTCAGCCGCCGACCGATCTCCAGCGCGGCCTTCAGTTGCGCCGTTTTGGCCTCACCCAGCCCGTGCTCGGTGCAGAGCTCCATGAAGTCGGCGCGCATCAGACCCGCCAGCCCGCCGTATTTTGCCAGCAGCTTTCCCGCCAGTTCGATCACATTATCCTGCGTCGTACCTGTGCGCAGGATGATTGCCAGCAACTCGGCGTGGGTAAGCGCGCGAGCGCCATGGTTGCGCAGGCGCTCGCGCGGTCGCTCTTCGGTCGGCAAATCATGGATCGTGGGATGGTATTCTAGCTTCGTGTCTGACTTCGTAGGAAATGCGAAGATGTTGTCGCTTTTTTTCTCAACGGCTGGCATAGTAGCATGCTACTCCTTCCACAAATACGCTCCCCCGAGCAATTGTTGAGTGCAAGCATAGCGGAAGATTTAGGAAAAAGCAAGAGGTGTTGTGTGTTTGATTCCCGATCAGTACACTGTACACCATTATTCACAAATGTTATAATTTACATATGGATAATACTCGCAAAGCAACGCTGTTTGCTGTACTGGCTGCTATCACGGCGGCTAGCACTGCACCATTAGCAGCCGATCAATCAATCAATCATGTTTTTTTGGTACTGCCACTTGTATTGATGGGTATTTTTTTATTTGTTGCAGGATACTACTCGGGACTGGCTCGTAGTAAGAAATAAAGTCTTATTCCCCTAATGCTTCGCGCATGAAGGCGCGCAGTTCGTCGGCGAGGTCTGGGCGCTTCAGGGCGAAAGAAATCGATGTCGTCAGCAAACCCAGCGGCGTGCCGGTATCATAGCGCGTGCCGTCGTAGCGCACGCCGTAGCACCTACCCATCCTGGCCTGTATCTCGATGGCATCCGTTATCTGAATCTCGCCGCCTCTGCCGGGTGGTGTCTGCTCCAGTAGTTCGAAGATGTCGGGCGTGAGCACATAGCGGCCATACGCTCCCAGGTTGGAGGGAGCCTCTTCCAGGGGTGGTTTTTCGACGACGTGGGTGATCTTCACCGTATCGCCGCCCAACTGCTCTACTTCGGCGATGCCATAGGTGGGAATGACCTCCGGCGGCAGGGGAACAAGCGAGAGTACCGAGCCGCCGTACTGCTCGTAGACCTCGATCAGGCGCGGCAGGCAGGGCGTCTCTGGTGGAATGATGATGTCTCCAAGCATGACAATAAACGGCTCATCGCCGACCAGTTCCTTCGCGCACAACACGGCATGACCCAACCCCAACGGCTCCGGCTGGCGTACCGACGTATAGGTCGCCATCGTCTGAAGTGCGCGTAACTCCTCCAACTCCTTGCGTTTGCCCTTACGTTCCAGAGCGGTCTCCAGTTCGGGAAAGGAATCGAAATGATCCTCGATGCTGCGCTTGCTGCGACTCGTGACGAAGATGATCTCTTCCACCCCGGCGGCAACCGCTTCCTCCACGATGTATTGCAACGTCGGCTTATCGACAATCGGCAGCATCTCTTTGGGAACAACCTTGCTGGCCGGCAACACGCGCGTTCCAAGTCCGGCTACCGGCAGCACAGCCTTACGTATATGCATAATTCCTCCTCAACACATCTTTTGTGATGTTCCTGCTTCTATTGTAGGTGATAACTATGTAGCGGGTCAAACAAACGGAAAAATTTCTTGACTTATACGTATACGTATAGTATATTTTTCGTAGAGCCTGGCGTTGGCGAACCGGAATGCAAGCAGCAAGGAGTACCTGCTATGCCGAACAGAACCATCTATGTAGCGGACGCGGATGTGCCGCTCTACGAAAAGGCGCAAAAGATTGCGGGAGATAACCTCTCTGCCGCCATTTCGCACGCGCTGCGTATCTTTGTCGAACGCGAAGAAGCAAAACAGAGCGGTTTTGAAGACATCACCATCAAAGTAGGTAAAGGTCGCCCCTTCTTTCAACAACAGTTTCGCGGGCGTTTGCTCGCCAGGCGACACATACGCATCAGTAACGACGCTCGAATTCTGACGATAAGCGTCTATCAGACGGCAAAAGGCCGTTTTGCTGTGTACTCGAAAAATCAACCGAACTGGTCGGGCTGGTCTCAACAATGGTCTAAAAAATCGAAGCAGTCTCACGCTCAATCAGGCAATTGGGATTGGGACTGGACGCAAAATTGGGATTGGGCGACCTATCAAGATGATGATGAGTATCGCCTGGATGTGTACGACTCACTCGATCAGCTCAAAGAGAACATCCCCGAAGAGCTATTCGACGCAATCACCCGCTACCTCAAAGGTGACGAAGTGGAATTTTTGGACATTTAGCCCCATAGTGAAACATGAGGTTGACGAATGGAAGACAATCCTGTCTCAATCGAAGTCAAGAACCTGGTAAAGCGCTACCCGCGTGCCAGCTTCAACGCGGTGGACGACATCTCGTTCACTGTACAGCGCGGCGAGGTATTCGGCCTGCTGGGACCAAACGGCGCGGGGAAGACCACCACGATTGGCGTGCTGACCACCGGAATTCGCCCAACCGGCGGCTCGGCCTTCATCGCGGGTATCGATGTAGTGGCCGACCCGATGAGCGTCAAGCAGCGCATCGCTGTCGTGCCGCAGCAGAGCAACCTGGATCGCAGCCTGCGCGCGCGTGAAATTCTGACCTTCCATGCCAGCTATCACGGCGTTCCACGCGCCGAGCGGCAGGCACGCGCCGATACCGTGCTCAAAGAACTTGGCCTGGCTGATCGTGGAAAAGACCGCGTAACGCGCTACTCCGGCGGCATGGCGCAGCGTTTGATGCTGGCACGCGCCCTGATGCATGCACCCGATGTATTGTTCCTGGACGAGCCGACCAATAGCCTCGACCCACAATCACGCCTCTTCGTGTGGGACCGCATTCGCTCGCTCCACGAGCAGGGCATCACTGTATTGCTGACGACGCACGATATGGAGGAAGCCGACCAGCTCTGCGAGCGTATCGCCATCATGGATCACGGTAAAATACTGGTGCTTGAAACGCCCACCGAACTCAAGAAGCTGATCCCCGGTGGCACGAGCCTGGAACTGCGCGTGCGCGTCCCGGAACTGGTGTCGGCTGGCGAGGCACGCCAGGAGGTCGGCACGAAAACGCGACTGCTTGAGGCGCTGCGCTCACTGCCTGGCGTCGTCAAGGTCGAGGAGGTAGCGGCACAGGAAGGCGATGACGCGCAGCGCGGCACGGCGCTTTACCGCCTCTTCGCCGAGGACGCGGGCGCGCTTGTCGTACAGGCAACGCAGGTCGTCGCGGGTGCAGACCTGGAATTGCGCGACCTGCACCTGGCACGCCCCAGCCTCGAAGATGTCTTCATTTACCTGACGGGGAGGAATCTACGCTAATGGCCGTTATTCAAACTTCAGCACAAACCGCCACGGCGAGGAGCCAATTCAGCATCGCGCTGACGGCTTTCCTTGCCATCCTGCGCCGCGACCTGCTGGTGACCGGGCGCGAATTTATCGCGTTCCTGGTGCAGGTCTTGCTGCAACCGCTGTTTTTCCTGTTCATCTTCGGCAAGGTGCTGCCCGGCATCGGCTTCGCGCGTGCCGGGTTCGCGGCTGTCCTGTTGCCCGGCATCGTGGGGCTGACGGTCGTCATCACGGCGCTGCAAGGCGTGACGCTGCCACTTGTGCTGGACCTGGGCTATGCGCGCGAGATCGATGACCGCCTGCTGGCCCCGCTGCCGGTGAGCCTCGTTGCTATCGAGAAGGTCATTTTCGCAGCGCTGCGCGGCCTCGTGGCCGGTGCAGTGATCTTCCCTCTTGCCTTGTGGATACTGGGCAGCGGCTACCAGGTGCGCACCGATCAGATCGGCACGATCATCGGCATCATGGTGATGACCGCCTTAGCCGGGGCCTGTCTTGGCCTGACCATCGGCACGCTCGTCAAGCCGGAGCAGATCGGCCTGATGTTCTCGCTGATCTTCACGCCGCTGATCTTCACCGGCTGCACCTACTATCCCTGGGGCACGCTCGGCTCGATCAAGTGGTTCCAGGTTATCACGCTCTTCAATCCGCTGACCTACGCCTCCGAGGGGCTGCGTGCAGCCATGGTGCCGGTCTTCCAGGGGCTGCCCACGCTCGATATGGGCTGGGTGCTACTTGGCCTGAGCGTAACAATCGTCGTCTTCTTCATCCTGGGTTTGCGCACATTCCGCAGGCGCGTCATCAACTGAATACCATATGAAGCTGCTGCACATGCCAGTCGTTGCCCTCCGCGGCTAACGCGCCCGCGTAGCCTTCGCCCGGTGTGACATCCCACAATGTCCACCGGGCAGATTCCCGCGGGTCTTCGCGGCTATCCAGCACCGCGGCAGACTCTCCCGGCTTAAGCGACACGTCAAAACTGTCGAGTGGCAGGGAAAGACCCAGACCTCGCGCTTTGATGTAAGCCTCTTTGCGCGTCCAGCAGCGATAAAATGCCTGCAACCTCTCTTCGGGAGGCAGCGCGAGCAGGGTAGCCTGTTCATATGCTGAGAAGCTGTGCCTGGCGAGTTGCTCGCAATCGATATCCGGGCGTATGTATTCCAGGTCGATGCCGAGCCGCCCCTCAGTGGTGAAGGCGTACAGCACGAGGTCTTCTGAGTGCGCCAGGTTGAAGCGCAACGCCGGTTCGCGCCCTTGGGAGAATGGTTCGAGGGCGGGTTTGCCATAGGCGTTATAAGTGAAGCGCACTGAATGCGGGTCGGCGTCCAGGTAGCGTCCCAGCAGGGTGCGCAAGATGCCACGTGCCCCGATGAAATGCTGGCGGTCGCGCTCGAAGCGGAACTGCGCGGCCTTCGCCTCTTCGTCCGAGGAGAGGAGCGATTGCATATGCTGGAGGATAGGCGCCGGCTGCTCCAACGAGGCGCGCCAGACGTGGATGGTTTGTGCTGGCAGTTCGAGTTGATCAGGCGGAATGAGCCAGCGTTTGTTTAGAGTGGGCATGAGCCGATTGTCCTTTTCTCTGACTTGTCTGCTGCTATAGTATACTACTATGAAGATTTCTGGCGTGAGGAGAAGAGGCATAATGGAGGAGATCGAAGTTCATATAAACAGGCAAGCCGGGTGGATTGCAAGTATCCTGTCGCGCATCAAATCGTGGATAGAGGAGCAGGCGCATTGACCTGGTGTAGTACAATGTGAACAGCATGTCGGTGTAGCTCAGTGGATAGAGCAATTCTCTCCTAAAGAATAGGTCGTCGGTTCGAGTCCGACCACCGACGCTAAACCGTACAGCCCTTCTCCTATGCCCCTCCTACACGGCGCGTGCTCGCCCAAATAGCAGAGACGGCACTTCGCGATTACCCGGAACCTGTTCGGCTCGCTTGCCTGCTGCTGCTGGTTCCCGTATTTCCTCGAGTGCAAACCCACTCGCAATTAGCGTGTTGAGATAGGTGCTGAGCATCCGGTGATATTCTCCCACGCGGCCTCGCACCCCTCTGGAGCCGTGTGAAGTCCAGAAGCGCTCGTCAAAGTATCCCCCCACTGCGCGTACCACAGCTCCTTCGTCAGTTTCTATCCATCGAGCATAGGGCGTTTCGAAACACGGATGGGTGATGGCGAAGACAAACCAACCGCCAGGTTTAAGGATACGCCGCACTGTGTGGAAAGCGGATGCCACATCAGGAATATTCATGAGCGCCATAATGCAAATCGCGCCATCAAAGCGTGCCGAAGCCTGTGTCTTGACGACCTGAGCATCATCCTGAAAATACTCGACGCCTAGAGGCTTCTGCTCTTCATGGCGTCGTGCCATCGCTAACAATTGCTCAGAGAGATCCACTCCCGTCACGCGCGCTCCTCGCCGGGCTAGCTCACGAGCGATCCAACCCTGCCCGCACGCCAGGTCACAGATCGTCTGCCCACGCGCCTCACCAACAAGTTCTAACAGGTTGGGAAGCACCACCTCACCATACATCGGATTCTCTCGCAGATAGGTGTCATACCATTCAGCGATGTCATCATAGGAGGGATTCTCCTGCATACACTTCTCCCCGTGCTTACAACTTCCTCCAGGTGCCCGGGATTCAGTTGGATATTTTTGAGTAACCAGGGAAATGTTCGCCCTCCATTGTACAACAAAACCGGCCAGCCTCCTCTCTTACCGTGAGGATAGCTGGCCGGTTGGGTAAAGTATGCGGGTGCTTGCTTATGTGTTCATCTCTACCATCCATGCCGGCTGCTTGCGTTCGACCTTGATGCAAGCGCAGCGGGTTGGTGGGCTACTGGTAGAGGAACGTCACGCCGGGGCCGGGAGCGAATTCTACGTCGGTGACTGCATAAGGGTTGGCTCCCCAACTGAGGTTGCTGGCGATGACATGGCCGTTCGGCAGTATCTTCTCGACAATTCCCACGTGGCCGAGCCAGCCTGCGCCCTGCACGCCCGGCTGGAGGTTGATGATGGCTCCTAAGACGGGACGGCTAGAGACGTGCCACCCGTATTGATAGGCGCGGTCCGTCCATTGCCAGGCATTCGCCTGGCTATGCCAGGGAACAAACATGCCGTGCAATTGGAAATAGCGCTGATCTCCCCACCAGGTACACGCCGGATAGGGATAGGGATTGTAGCCAGGGCCGTTGTGGGTCGGAGATGGCGGAGCAGGTGACGGCGTAGGCGTGGCCGGATTATTTCGCACAGGCACAGGAGTGCTTTTCACTACAGCCTGCATAGATTGGCTCGTAACGACCTGGCGGCGCGCCGCTGCCTGCGCCGCGGCAGGATGAGAAGTTTTCCACCTGACCAGCGCCAGGCGACGAATGGCTGCATCCACTGAATTGTACAGGGTTGCGCAGGATGAGCAGGAAATAGGAGCATTCGATACCTCCTGTTGGGGCCGCGCACCTGGACCCGGCGTGGCGTGTTGAGCCTGACCTGATCCCACGAAGGCTACCCCTAAAACCGCTACCACCCCGAAACTTGCTAAAATATTTGACGCGTTACGTAACTGAACCGACTTCCTGATCTGTTGATGTACTCGCAAAATACCTTTCCTTTGGTGTACAACTTGCAGCACCCGCAAGTATTGCCCTCCTGCTCCCGCAAGACACGCAGCGATAAGCGCAGGTGTAAACGTGGGGAGACATTCGCGGCAACATGTTAGATATAGCACATATGCGAAGAGATACGTTGACATATATTGAAACTAGGCATAACGGACTAGCCCGTTATGCCTAGTTTCAATAGAAAAGCTTCCCAAAAAGCTTTTTAGAGGCGTTCGGAAACCGGTTTGCCGTGTTCCTGGTCGTAGTTAAGCTCGACAACCTGCTCGCTGCGCAGGTGCATACGCCGGGTGCCGGGCGCTGGCTCGGTAGTCATCGGGCCGCGCTTCGATGTTGGCCATGGAGGTAATGGTGGGATGGTTGATGGTTGTAGTGCGCCAGGTTGTTCCTGGGAAAGTTCAAGCTGTTTTTCCGTATCCATATCCATAGTGATCTTGCCCTCCTCGATTGTAGCTCTCGTTGTCTCTATTCTAGCACGTCTAGCGGTCGCTTTGTTAGTACTTCAGGGCCGTTCGGCTCTAGCCAGTGGCGGTAATTCGTTGCATACTGTAGGGGTAGTAGGCGTCTGTTGGACGTATGTCCCGTTATAACTATCGCCATTCTCAGTAGAAACTGTTGGCTTTTAGGGAAGGATACTTCATGCGAGTGTTGATTACGGGTGCAACCGGCTTGCTGGGCGGACACCTGATTAAAGAATTGCAGCAGCGCGGCGAGCATATTCGCGCGCTGGTTTTGCCTATCGAAAATGCTGATAAACTGACCGCGCAGGGCGTCGAGGTGGTGCGAGGCGATATTACCGACGCGAGCTCGCTTGGGGCTGCCGTCAAGGATGTGGAACTGGTCTTTCACCTGGCAGCGATGATGGGTGTCAATCGTCCAATCGAGGACTACCGTCTGGTGAACGTCACCGGCAGCGAGAATCTTTACAAGGCGGCGCGCAATGCTGGCGTGCGTCGTTACGTGCATACCAGCTCGCACTGCGTCTATGGCCTGAACCTCGGTCGCTTCCTGACGGAGAAGGACCCGCTGCGACCCGACTCGCACCCCTACAGCGTGACGAAGGCTGAGGGCGACCGCCTGATGCGCCGCCTGATGCTCGGGAGCCAGGTCGAAACGGTCATCCTGCGTCCCGGCAGCTTCTTCGGCCCCGGCGACCGGCTGAACTTTGGCCGCATGGCGCAGCGCATGAAGGATGGCAAAGGCGTTATCATCGGCAAGGGAGATAACCACCTGCCGTTCTGCTATATCACCGACATTGTGCAGGGCTTCCTGCTGGCGGCCTACCACGACAAAGCGCCGGGCAATGTCTACAACATCAGCAATGATCAGCCATTAACACAGCAGGAGATGTTTAACGAGGTGGCAGACGCGGTAGGATGGCGTGCGCCCGACGCGCCATGTGCCTTTCATTCCTGTCTACTACGGCAGCATCGTGGCGGAGAAGGTCGTCGCGCCGATCACGCGCCGCGAGCCGTTGGCCACGACGCATGGCGCACTGATGTTTGGCGGAGACAACAAGCACAGCATCGAGAAGGCGCGCCGCGAACTCGGCTTCGAGCCGGAGGTCGATCTGCGCACCGGCATTCGCCTGGCGGCGGCCTGGTTCAACGCGGGTGGCATGGATACGCCCTCCGTGACGGCGGCCAGCCAGAAGGCACCCCTGGCCGGAGCAAAGGGATAATAATCAGTACAAAAATCCCCGACGAGCGTGCTCGTCGGGGATTTTTGTACTGCATAACTCTTTTATTCAGCGGTGGTTGAGACCTTTTTGCCGGCACCTTTGAAGCCGAATTTCCTGATGGTGCTGCGCAGCCAGGGGGCGGTCGGACCATCATCGATCTTCTTGCTCGTCTCGACGAGGAACGTGGCCGACTGCGGGCGCGAGGGCAGCGCGTTCGACTCGCGCAGGGAGGCCAGTTCCGAATAGTGCTGGAAGGCCCAGTACATGTTGACGCGGCATCCTTTGCAGTTCTTCACATCATCTTCATTTTCGGTTCCACATTGCGGACAGATAGTCATTGGCGATCCTCCTTCACAGATTGTAAGACAAGATGTATCGTTGGTCAAATCAAGCCCATGCGCATTGCATCGGCGACGGCCTGAGCGCGGTCCGTTACCTGGAGTTTGCGATAGATATCCTGCATCTTACGTTTGACCGTCACCTCGCTCCAGAACTGGCGCGCGGCGATTTCCTTGTTACTACACCCTTCAGCCGCCAGGCGCAGCAGTTCGATTTCCAGGTCGTTCAGGCCGGAGCGCACGCGCTCCTGCTCTTTGGTGAGCCGCTCGAACTCGCTCAAGATTTGCGTCATAGCACGCGGCTCGCCTATCACGCGCTCGCCCCGGTGAATGGAGCGCAGCGAGGTCAGCAGTTCGTCGATGGGCAGCGCCTTTTGCAAGTAGCCATGCACTCCGATACGCAACGCGCGAAATAGATAGGAATCATCGCTCAAACCGGTGATGATGGCGATGCGCGCCTTCGGGCAGCCGCGCTGGAGCTGCTGCGCGATATCCAGGCCGTTCGCACTTCCCAAAAAGATGTCCAGCAAGACGATGTCAGGCTGAAGCTCCTTCGCCAGCGTCACGGCTGCATTTCCGGTGCCTGCCTGACCCACAACCTCGAAATCTTCCTGCTCCGCGAGCATCGTACACAGACCTTTGCGCACGACCTCGTGGTCATCGACGACCAGCACGCGAATGGCCGGTGCGACCTGCGTCGAAGACAAAGGCATTGATGGCATCACTTCTCCCGTTCAGGCAGTAGACTGCTGCGCTTAGACACTCACTTTGAACCGCGCAACACATGACCCTCTCTTCACTTCTATCGTCTGTTTCTCTCTTTCTATTTAACGTCGCATTTCATGAACACTTCATCTTGATAGGATAAACTTCCTACGAAGCAAGCGAGCTATCTTTCAGGTCGCTTGATACGAACGAACATGTTTGCTGATACAGATAGTATTGCGCCGACAAACCATTATACGGGATAATACCATGCATATCGACAGGTGGATTTCAGCGCAGGAGGAACGCAATGAACAGTCAAGACCGACAGGGAGAATCCCAGGTAAGGTCATCCAGAGAGACATCCGACCAGGGAAGTATTGCCTACGAGTTATTGCTCTTGCAGCAACGGCTGGATGCCTATGAGCGGCTGCACCTGGAAGAAATGGCTGAGTTGCGCAAAGAAATTGATAGATTGCGCCGTGCCTTCCTGCAAGAAACCAGCCCCCACCTGCGCGCAATTGTAACAGGCCGCAAAGCACCCTGATACGAGATCAGAGAAGCGGGCTGGAGTAACCGGCGCGTGCGCCGGTTACTCCAGCCCGCTTCTACACAGTTGTTTCTACGCTGTCGTCGCTGAGATGGCCATTCCCATTGGTGAGAGGCGCATCGACCGATGGGTTGAGGATAGGCAGCTCGCGCGCCGACTTCCCATTCCTGTTGGTCTCTCCGCTGTACATAGACGCCTCGTCTGCCGCGTTAATGACGGGCAGGCTGCGCAATTTAGTTGGCTTGCCGCCTTTGCCAGGCGCGAGCGTCGCTGCGACCGTGTCTTTGGCAACCGAGATCGCCACACTCGACATGGTGGGTACATGGCAGAGCATGTTGGTGTACGAGGCATTGGCGAGCGGGCAGTAGCACTCGCGCGCTTTGATGCTGCGGCGCTGTTCGGCAGCCTGTGCTGTCGTCCAGACCGAGCGGAAATCGTAGTTGTGCTCGCGCAGGTTGCCCATCGACTCGGCACGGATGCAGCAGGCCCACACGTCGCCGTTGGGGGCAATCTGCGCCGAGGCCACCCCCGCCATACATGGGATGATCTGGCGCTTCTCGACCAGCGTGCGTTTGACTATGTCGTAGTAGCGGTCGCGGAAGGCTTCCGTGATGCGCGCCACGCCGGTGAATTCGCTCTCGCGGATCTCCTGTTGCAGGCGTTCGATGACGGGCTGGTACTTCTGGATGGGCGGTGTGATGCCCATGCCGACCGTGTCCAGCTCGACGCGCTCCTCGGCGATTTCGCTGATGAACTGATCGGGCTTGAGTTCGTTATGCACGAAGTTATAGATGGTGTCGAACTCATCGACGTTGAAGTTCGAGATGACCGTATGCACGCCCAGCGTAAAGTTCTTGTAGCGCGACTTGAGCGCCTTCAACCCTGCGTAGGTGCGCATGGCACGCTCGAAGTTGCCCTTGACGCCGCGCACGATATCGTGTTTGACGCCCACGCCGTCCAGCGACAGGTTGATGATCACATCGGAGGTAGGAGCAGCTTGCAAGACGCGCTCGACACGCTCAGGGATGATCTTGTCCTGGATGCCGTTGGTCGGAATGTTGATAATGCCGGGGCGGCAGTGGCGATAGGCGGCGGCCACCATTTCGGGCAGGTCCTTGCGTAGCGTCGGCTCGCCGCCGCTAAAGGTGAACCAGTACGGATCCCTGCCGATGGACTCGAAGGTCTTGTCGTACTCCTCGATAGTGAAGTCGTCATTGGGGCGCT
This sequence comes from uncultured Chloroflexia bacterium, assembly GCA_963731975.1. Classification (GTDB taxonomy): domain Bacteria; phylum Chloroflexota; class Ktedonobacteria; order Ktedonobacterales; family Ktedonobacteraceae; genus CAVSXS01. The sequence goes on from CAVSXS010000002.1 coordinate 168,369, forward strand.
GCCAGACGTTGCACGTCTTACAACGCGAGTTACAGCGATAGCTCACGCTGATGGTGAGATTGAGTGGAAGAGCAAGGGGTTTGCCGATGGCGTATGACGCCTGCATCTTCGCAATTTGTGGTAGAACTTCAAGCACGTCTCATTCCCTTCCCTTCAGCCAGAAAAAAGCGTTTGTATGATAGAGTGATAGCTTCAACGGCTTCTCTTTCTTAGTATTCGGCCAGAACAGCGTATTTCAAAAGGGCTGTCGACCATCCCCAGGATATTCCAGTGCGCAGCATTGATTCTGCGGAGCGTCCCGCGCTTCTAGTGTATAGAACGATTGATACACAAACAAGCAACGTTGGTATCATAGGGAAGGTACCATTGTATCTTTTATACAAGTGATGACATGATAGAATAGAATATCAGTGAGAGGCATTTCCGGTTTGTTTGCAGTGGGAAAGAATAGAGGAGAGGGAGACCTGACTTTCATCATGTTTCTCGATTCTATTTGGGGGAATACTATGATCGACATGCAAGACCCCACCTTACACCAGCGGCTCAAGAAGCGCACGCTGGAGGGCCGCTACGAGGTCGGCGAGATCGAGCTGGTGCTGGCTATACGCGAGTTGGACGCCAGGGGAGAGGTTGAAGGCTCGAAGATGCTCTGCGCAGTATTGTTAGAGCGCAGCGCGCCGGAGTTCCAGAGGCATTCGTATGGGTTGCGGCACCGGCCAGACTTGCGCGAGGATGCTATCGCCAATATGGCAGAGCATCTACTGCGCGAGGCTAAGAACCCGAAAGAGCTGTTCATTACGCAGAACTTTATTCATTACCTGCGCTGCCTGTGCGCCGATGAGTTCAACCGCGTGCTGCGCCAGGAAGGGCTGCGTTACCAGCGCGACGACGAGGGGCGACCCGCGGGCCGCCCCATGCATGTGCCTCGCGCTCTGATGGAGCCGCTGCAACCGGCTCCTCTGGATAGCGACCTGCCACCCTCCGCCGACGTGGCCGATCCTGGAGATCAGTACGAACACCTGCATGCGCGCGAGGAGAGTCAGCGCATCCTGATGTACCTGTCCGACCCGCTTGATAAGAAGATTATGGTACTGCGAGGCATCGAAGGATGGAAATGGGATGAAATCGCGCGTGCGTGCGGGCGCAACGAACGCACGATTCGCTTGCGTTACGATAAAGCGCGTAGCCACTTACAGGAATGCCTGGCGAATGAGCAGGTGGCTTATGGACGCAATCCGACCCAGCGAAATTGAGGCGTGAAGGATAGAGAACTATGAAACAACATGATTTACAGCAGCTCAAAATGGCCTGGCTAGCCGCCGAAGAAGCCGGAGATACGAAGGCGCAGTTCGCGCTGCTGCATGACCATCCCGACGCACAGGACGCCCTGATCGATTTTGTCGCCGCCTACCGCGCCAGCGGACCGGTCGAGGCGGAAACAACTCTGCTGCCCCTCACGCAGCGCGCCCTGGCGACCGCCATAGAGCGTGTCTTCGCGCCCCAGGTGACCGCCGCGAATCTGCGCGAATTGCGCACGCGACAGGGGTTGAGCATGGTGGATGCAGCTCGCGGGCTGCGCCTGGGTACCGATGTCTGGAAAAAGTTCGAGGAGGGCCTGATCGACCTGCTCAGCCTGAGCGAGCGCCAGCAAGAGCGCCTGGCGCGCTTCTTCCACATCACCGGAGAGCAGTTCGGCCAGCTTTTGCTCGGCAGCCAGCCTATCCAGACCATCAACCGCCGCCAGACTGCCCAGGCAGCACAGGCAGCACAGGCGGCTCGCAGCCCGCAGGAGCAGCAGAAACAGTCTTTCGCAGAGGCCATCGCCAGGAGCACCATGTCCGCCAACGATCGCCGGGAGTGGCTGGAGGAGGAGTAAGCTCATGGCCGACACGATCCGCATCTTGCTCTGTGAAGATCAGATGCTCATGCGCCAGGGGTTGCACACCATCCTTGAACTGGAGCCGGGCTTCGAGGTGGTCAGTGAGGCGGCGGACGGTGAGGCGGCCATTGCGCGCTACGCTGAATTGCAGCAACAGGGCAACGGCCCCGATATCGTGCTAATGGACGTGCAAATGCCACGCAAGAACGGCGTGCAAGCTACCGCCGCCATTACAACACTACATCCCGGCGCGCGTATCATCATCCTCACCACCTTCGATTATGAAGAATACGTTTTCGAAGCCATCAAAGCAGGCGCGATGGGCTACTTGCTGAAAGATGTACCCGCTAATGATCTGGCTGATACAATCCGCAAGGTCTATCGCGGAGAGCCGTTCATCCAGCCCAGCGTCGCCAGCAAGCTCCTTGTTGAGTTTGGCCGCAAAGGCCGCATCCCGGCGAGCCAGAATGCCAGCATCGCCGACGAAGAACTCAGCACCCGCGAGGTCGATGTGCTCAAACTGCTGGCCGGCGGTGCCAGCAATCGTGATATTGCCGACATACTGGTGCTGGCCGAGGGTACTGTCAAAAACCATGTCTCCAACATTCTGAGCAAACTCCACGCGGATAATCGGACGCAGGCCGCGAATAAGGCACGCGACCGCAAATTGATCTAGCGTTTCTTGTTACAACATTCCTTCCCACAACGTCTATCCATGTAGAGAATAAGCGCATCTACTGAATTTTATGACTATATGCGCTGGAGGAAAAAATCTATGATTGGTCCCTTTAACTGGATAGACTTGCTGTTTCTAATAACCGTCGTATTGCTGGTATTCAATGGTCTGCGCAATGGCGCGGTAGTCAGTATCGTCAATCTGTTGAGTATTCCTTTCGCGTTAGTCGTGTCTCTCTACTTCGGGCAGTCGTTCACCGTGCTTCTGGCCTCGAACGGCATCGGCATTTCGCCCCTGGTTGCCTACATTATCCTGTTCTTCGCAGCGGTGATCCTGATTCACATCCTGGGAACCGTCCTGCGCGGCGTCATCAAGGCCATTCCATTGATTGGCGCGGGTGATGCGCTGCTGGGCGGGCTGGTCGGCTTCGTGGAGGCGTGGCTGCTGTGGCTGATCGTGCTGCTGGTCGTGGGCAATGTGCTGCACGGCGTGCAGAACTCGTTTCTGGCAGGAACAAACCTCTTTTCCGGGTTCAAAGTCAGCGCGGCACAGTTGATATCATGGCACGACGCTTATAACCAGGCCATCAGCAACAGCCTGTTTGCTAAGGTCAACGGCTGGTTTGTGCAAGAACTGCCCGTGCTCCCTAAACTTCAGAAGGTGTGAGGTGGTACAATAGTTTCTAGTGAGAAGTACATCATCTAGCGGAGGGACGATACGGCAAAGCAACGCTTCTATGAGTCTGGCGCTCGTGGGAGGCGCGAATCCGCCTTCCTGGTAGCGGTTGAGCACGATGAGAGCGAGAGCCTGTGGAGTGTGGAGGACTCAATCAGCGAGCTGGGAACGCTGGCGCGCACGGCGGGCGCGGAGGTGATCGGTACGCTGATCCAGCGTATGCGGCATCCCGATGTCGCAACCTACATCGGCAAGGGCCGCGCCCAGGAACTCAGCGATACCGAGAAGCAATTGCATGTTGACCTTGTCATCTTCGACGATGAACTCTCTCCATCCCAACAGCGCAATCTTGAGAAGTTGCTTGCGGCGCGCGTGCTTGATCGAACCGCGCTGATCCTCGACATCTTCGCGCAGCACGCGCGCACGCGCGAAGGGCGCTTGCAGGTAGAACTGGCCCAACTAGAATATCGCCTGCCGCGCCTGGCCGGGCGCGGCGTCGATCTCTCCCGGCAGGCGGGTGGTTCGCGCAGCGCGGGCGCGGGCGGCACGGGTGGCGCTATCGGAGTGCGCGGCCCCGGCGAAACAAAGCTGGAGATCGACCGCCGCCGCGTTCGCGGGCGCATCGCCGAACTGCGCGACGAGATCGAGTCCGTGCGCGAGCAGCGCAAGCTCCACCGCCAGCAGCGCATGGCACAGGCCATCCCCGTCGTGGCCGTCGTCGGCTATACCAACGCTGGAAAATCCACTCTCTTCAACATCCTGACCGAGGCCGATGTGCTGGCCGAAAATAAGCTTTTCGCCACGCTCGACCCGACCACGCGCCATATCCTGCTTCCGGGCAATGCCGAGGCGCTGCTGACCGACACGGTCGGCTTCATCCAGAAACTGCCGACCAAACTGGTCGCCGCCTTTCGCGCCACGCTCGAAGAGGTCGTGGACGCCGATCTGCTGCTCGAAGTCGTGGATGTCAGCCACGAGAACGCCATTGAGCAGAGCGAAACCGTCAGTGACGTGCTCAAAGATCTGGAGGCCAGCGATAAGCCGCGCGTAACCGCCCTCAACAAAATTGACCTGCTCGACGAGCCCTCTGAAGTCGATACCAGCCTGTATCCCAACGCCGTGCCGGTCTCCGCGCTGCGCCAGATCGGCCTGGACGCCCTGCGCGAGAAGATAGCCGGGGCATTGGCCGCCAGCATGGAACCCATCGAAGCCCTCATCCCCTTCGAGCGGGGTGACCTGGTCGAATTGTTCCACCGCCGCGGCCAGGTGCAATGCGAGGAACACCGCGAGGACGGGACGTGGCTAAAGGGAAGGCTGCCCAGGTCGCTGCGGGGATATTACCGGGTATATACCTGTCTTTGACATTGCAAGATATAATATCTGCAATCATACATTCCATCGCTCAGGGCAGTGGTAGGAGCAAAACGCATGACAGAGAAACCACGGTTTCGCGCGCGGTTCTGGGGAGTACGAGGCAGTTACCCCACACCGGGACCGCAGACGGTACGCTACGGCGGCAACACCAGTTGTGTCGAGGTCGAGGCCGGGGAACACATCATCATTTTCGACGCAGGCAGTGGTATTATCCGCCTGGGGAGCGACCTACTGCGGCGATTTGCTGACGATACGCCTCTCGACATCTCGCTCTTCATCACGCATGGGCATGGCGATCACCTGATCGGGCTGCCGTTTTTCGCTCCACTCTACGAGGCTCGCACGCGCATCGGCTTCTTCGGGCCGCGCCTGGCGGGACGCGATATCGAGCGACTTGTAACCCCGCTCATGTCTCAGCCGTATTTTCCAGTGGATATACGGAATTTGCCGTCGCAGCGCGCGTTTCATACAGTAAGCGGGTCAGAACATATCGCCTGGCGCGATGGTGAGCGCGAGCCTATTATTGAGATGGGGACGCACCGCGCGAACGAGAGCGAGGTATGTGTCACGATCAGGCTGACCAGCAGTCACCCGTTGAACGGCGCGGCGGTTTACCAGGTCGCGTATGGCGGTCGGCGGTTGGTCTACGCGACCGACGTAGAATGGCAGGGTCGCTGCGATCCGGCGTTTCTGGAGTTTATCGAAGGGGCTGATGTGCTGATTCACGACGCGCAGTACTCGCACGACGACTACCAGGCGGCAAAGCAGGGTTTCGGACACAGCACGGCCCAGGTGGCGGCAGAGGTCGCAAGTATGGCGGGCGTTGGCAAGCTTGTCCTGTTTCATCACGAGCCGACCTACGACGACGACAAGCTTGATAGCTTGCAAGCCGAGGCGCGGGCGCACTTCCCGCGCACCTGTTCGGCTTATGAAGGTATGGAAATCGACCTGTTACAGGATGTACCGACGAGAGGGTAACTATGTTAGAGATAGATGTCATTCTGGCGCTCATGATTATTGGATCGTTCCTGGTCGCCATCGTTCTGCACGAATTCGGCCATGCCTTGGTGGCCGCCTGGATGGGCGATCCCACTCCTCGCGCCGAGGGTCGCCTGAGCTTGAGCTTGCCCGCGCATATCAGCCCCCTGGGAACGATGCTGTGCGTCATCGTAGCGTTCTTCCCCGTGCCGACCGCGCTCGGCCTGGGCTGGGGAACGCCGGTCAAGGCCGACCCGTGGAAGCTGCGCGGCGGCCCGAACGTCGGAACGCTGATCGTAGCGTGTGGCGGCATCTTCACCAGCCTGGTGGTCGGCGCGGTCTTCGCGGCGGTGCTGCGCTTCCTGCCCGATACGCTCTACTCAAACGCCATCATCGCGCGCGTCCCGCAGTTGATCGCGGCGTTTGCCAGCGTCAACTTCTGCCTGGCTATCTTCAACCTACTTCCACTTTACCCGCTCGATGGCTACCAGATCGTCTACAGCTTGCTGCCCAGTCGCCAGGCTGTGAGCTTCGCCAGGTCTGCCCCCTATGGGCAATTCATTATCTTGCTGTTGATCTTCCTGCTGCCGTTCCTGGGCCAGCTTGCCGGACTGAGCGACTTTTTCTTGTTTCGCATCTCGTACTACATCCTAGACGGCTCGCTGCAACTCATCACCTGGGTCAGCGGCAAAGATGCCGTGGCGATTTACCAGAATGTATTCAGCTTGATTCATTTCTGATGAAGAATATGCGCACACCGTTCTACCGACTCTGGCAAGTGCGCCAGCAACTCGGTTTTGTCGCCCCTCTGACAGATGCGGAGCGCCAGGAGGTAGCGAGCTGGCTGTTGCCTGTGTCGTCCGGCGCGTTGTCGCTGTTCGAGACCATGTCGCCCGCCGACCAGCAGCACTCGCTGCGCGTGTGCCGGGGGCTGCGGGCGCGCGGCTGCGTCGATGAGGATATGCTGGCCGCCGCGCTGCTGCACGACGTGGGAAAGGCACAGGGGCGCGTGCCGTTTTGGACGCGCCCGGTAATTGTGATCGGCAAACGCTGCGCCCCGCGCCTGCTGAGGCGACTCGCAACCTATCCACGCGAAGGACAGGGAGAACAAACACGCTGGCAGCGCTCGCTCGGCTATGCCTGGTGGCATGCTGAAGTCGGCGCAGAACTGGCGGCACAAGCCGGCCTGTCAGAGCGCGCTGTGCTCTATATTCGCACGCACCACCAGCCGCACGGCCCGGCGGCAGAACTGCATAGTGTAGACGAGGCTTCTTAAGGTATGCTTGACTCGGTTGAACAGGACAGACCCGAAGAAATGACGGAGATACCAGGGATAACTGCGGCGGCTGACGAAGTTTTGGAGCCGGGGCAGCAGTCAAACTACATCGTGCGCCTGCCTCTCTTCGAGGGACCGCTCGATCTCCTGCTGCACCTGATCGAGAAACGACAAATGGAAATCACCACCGTCTCCCTGGTGGCCGTGACCGATCAATACCTGGCCTACCTGCGCCAGTGGCAAGCGGACGACATGCCACTGGCAAATATGGCCGCCTTCCTCTCCATCGCCACTCGCCTGCTGTTCATCAAATCGCAGAGTCTATTGCCGCGCATCTCGAAAGAGGAGCTGACAAGCGAGATGGAGAGCGCAGCGGCGATGGCCGAGGAACTGCGCACGCACCTGCTCGAATACAAGCTGGCCAAAGAGATTGCGAAATACCTGCGCGTGCGCGAGGTGGCCGGGCTACAGACGCACGGGCGTTCAGGTCTGCTAGCAGGCATCGAGGCGCAACTGGCCTGGACGCCGCCCACGCTGCTCGGCCTGGAGGCGAACGCGCTGGCGCTGGCGTTCGCACGCCTGCTTGAGCAGCGCGCCCGCGAAGAAGCTGTCGAGATCGCCTTTCTGCCCGCGGCGCGCGTGCGCGTTAGCGAGCGCATCGCCGCCATCATCGGCATGTTACGACTGCATTCCCGCGTCCTGCTCGCCGACCTGCTCGAACACGAGACTTCGCGCGTCGTCATCATCGTGACCTTCCTGGCCGTCCTCGAACTCTGGAAGCACGCCCGCATCGCCGTCGTCCAGGACACGCTCTTCGCCCCAATCGCCCTGCAACGCGGCGAGAAGTGGAGCGAAGACACAACCCTTGAAGGCGAAGGAGAGGGCTGGTAGAGCCACAAGGGTTCGCCCCTACAGCTTTTTCAAAGCATCGAGCAGCTTTGCCCCGTCGGGCGTACCCAGGCCGGTGCAGGCGTCCCAGCCCGGTCCGGCGGAATAGCTGCCGTTGTTGCCACTGGTCACGTCACGCAGAGCATTGGCCTCGATAAGCTGGGCGTAGTTCTCGTAGAGTAGCGGGTTGAGGTAGCCGAGTGGTCTACCCCGGTGCTGGTTGATGAGCGCGATGAGGCCGGCCCACAGAGGCGCGACTGCACTGGTACCGCCGAACACCAGGTCTTGCCCATCGACACGCACCTGGTAGCCCGTAGCTGGATCGGCATCGCCCGACACGTCGGGCACGCCTCGCCCGTTGTGCTGGTCGTTGATCGAGGCGGGGATATGCGCGCCTGCCTGCCAGTCGGGGAGCGCGAAGACATCGCTGATGCCGCCGCCCGTGGCTGATGATGTGCTATTATCGTTCCAGACCACCTCGCTTGTAACGACGTTGTTGGCAGCCTGGAGGCTTGTGCCGCCGCAGGCCAGGGCGTAGGTGCTGCTGGCCGGGAAGTCAACATGAGCCTTGCCGTCGCTGACGCCATCGGATGAGCCGTTGTCGCCAGCCGCGCAGCAGACGGTGACGCCCAGCGCCACGGCAGTCTGGAAGGCCGAATTCATCTTTTGCATGGCCTGGGGCGTCCAACTTGCCTCGGCTGAGCCCCAACTGATCGAGATCACCGACGGGTTATGAACGTCATCGAAAGTCGCGTCGGTGATGGCATCCAGAAAGCCACGATCCGTATTGGGGGCAAAGTAGACCACAATATGAGCCTCGGGAGCAATGCATCCCACGATCTCGATATCCAGGTCAACCTCGCCGTCCGCGCTGTCGGGATTGCCAGCCGGCTGATTCTGCCCCTTATCGACAGAGAAGCTCGTCACGCTGGGTTGATGAACGCCTAGCTTGTGGAAGTACTCTTTGAGGTCGCTACTCTTATAGCCGCCGCCGAGTTCGACAATAGCAACACACTGCCCGCCTCCCTTGATGTGTTTCGGGAAGTTGTAGAAGTGGGCAAGCTGGAGCGGCGTGTAGGAAACGCGATTGGCATTCGCCCCAGAGTGTTGCGCCACCGCGTCGAAACGCTGCGAATGCGGGTGCGCCTGGGGGCGGTCGTCCAGGCCGAATACGCCTTCGATGATCGGGTCGAGGTCTTCGGGAATGTGGACGGGACCGGTGCGCCCGCGATACGTGCCGCCCGGGTGTTCGTACTGCTCAAGCTGCGTGGCAAACGCTGCGCTCATGGCGGCAGCCGTCCCACTCAGTATGACGCGCCTGCCCAGTGGGTCAGATTTCACGATGGTCAGGTCGTGGTCGCGCGCGAACTGCTCGATCTTTGCCAGGTCACCGGCGCTGGCGCTGTGCGCAGCCTTGTACTCTTCCCGCGTCAGGTGTGGGCGTTTCTTCTGAATCTGATCGCTGACGGTACTATCCAGGTCGCTCGTGGCAGGCCCTCTCAGATAGATCGTGACCTCAACCTGCTCATTCGGATCGACCGGCCCGACGGGGCGCGCGTTTGCCAGCGGCTCGCGCTCGCTGCCCTCAAGCCTCTTGTATCCCTGTGGTGGTGTGTTTGCCATGGTATAGCTCCTTCTCTTGGTACATTCCTGGAATTTTTTTTATAACGAGCATCATCGTGTCCACGATTTTTACAAGATGGGTTGTAACCACTTTAAGTCTGGACCAATCAGTAATTCCCGCATCTGGGCATGATGGGTATTTTTCATTGGTACCAGTTGCATCTCGAAGCAATACTTTTGGGCAAGTGCTCTTATCTCGTCAGTATCATCATATGTCATCAAAAAATCACCTCGTAGTTTGCTGGCACTCTCGAAAAGCGCATTGTGATCCAAAGCAAAATATGTATACAACCGGCTACCGGCCTTTTTCCCTGCTGCTGTATAAGGTGGATCGATAAAGAAGACAGCGTCCGGGTTACAAGCATTCTTTGCAAGAATTTCCATACCATCACCATGAATAAAATCGATGCGAGGCTGCATTTTCACAATATATTGGATGCGTTTCTTTAACGTTTCTGGATACCAACGTGATTTGATGCCTCTACCACCTTCACCAGTTTTAACGCGACCTGCTCCGGGAGCCAAAATTCCTCCTCGATTGATTCAATTCCTGAGGAGCGTTTTAAATGCCTGTTCTTGCAAAGTGGGGTCAGGCTTTGCAAGATACATCTCGATATTTTCTCTTGTCAAATCAAATGAAGTAATTTGCTCTGCTAACCACGTCCAATGCTCTTCATGTAAGATTGTTTGCCATACAGCAGCCACATCCTCGTCGATTTCAACCATCGTGATATGATCTGCCAGACCCTCAGAGGCAGCCGTCAAGCTTGATATACCTCCACCGGCAAAAGGTTCTATAAATTGAGTTGGACGATATGGCCTGAGGCCGTGTTGTTGCCTGATTTGGGGCGAAAGCCAGCGGCGCAGGTGAGGTACTAGCCACGTTTTCCCTCCTGGATAGCGAAATGGGCTTAACTGCGGAACACTGGCAACATTAACAACCCGATCACTTAGCGGTTTGTCAAATAATGTTAGCTGTTGCATTTCCCAAAAGCCTCGTTTCTGCTCATACCAGGAAACAATATCTTAAAGCTCGCCTGTATCGAGTATATCATTTAGAGAGGGAGCATCAGGCGAAGCGCCGTTCTCTAATTTCTCGTCTAACCTCTCTTGCAAGTGTTCAATGAACAGATGCATATCGCCGGGTTCAGCCCTCGTGATTCTTTCCAAAGCCTCGTCAAATCTTGTAAAGACCGTTTTCGTTCGGGTTAATCGATAACGATTCTGTTGGCTGTCATATCGAAGATCATAGACTAACCAGGCTACTTCAGCAATGCTTTCTTCTACCTCTTCCATTTCAGGAAGTGTACGAAAAAAGCTGCCATCGACAGCTACAGCTTGCCTTTTTTGCCACGTATGGAGAATCCCGCCTTTGTAAATCAGTTGTGGAGCCAAGCGTTTCCGTGAAGAAGAGAGGTAATCTGGTCGAGGATAGAATCGGTGCTTTGTCCAATCCATATGAGCATTTTTGATCGGATCTTCCATAAAATATTCAAAGGCATTGCGAATGTTTCCTGAAATATAGACTGCCTGGACTTCCAGCGCACCAAAATCAAGGAGCGTTCCTTTGTCATCATAGGCGACAAGGACTACATCTATATTTCCGGCTGATCGACCATGTTTATCATTAATGCGAATTTCAGTGAGCGAGGTCCAGGAAACACTTTTCGGAAAGAAGAAAGCAGCAGCATCCTCAGCGATAAGCCAATCCTCGCGAAATCGTATAGGACAGGTAACGGCAATAGCATCATTATCGTACACGCTACAAACTCCCAAAGGATTTTCAGCCTTGTCCTTGGTGCATGATGGAACTTTATTATTGAAAGGGCAAAGCTTATTTCTTCGATATCGCTCTGCATCCGACGACAGATTATCAGTCGGGAAACCAAAAACCTCAGCTAAAGGGTGTTTCGGCATAGAACCGTCCTTGAGAGTAAATAATGTGCTGCTTTTCATTTTCCCTGACGTGTCAATAGCTTCCAAAATCTTGACAACACCTCACTCAAGCTTTATACTGAATACACCATAAAGCTTGCTTTTATAACCAACATACATAAAGGAGATAGTGTTTCTTATGCAAGACTCTCAGGAGATGCGGGAGGGGGAAGCCATGGGGATGGGGGCCAATGCTCAGGCGGCGGAACGGATCGCGGCGCTAGAGGCGCAGCTTGCCCAGGCGCAGCAGGAAGCTACCGAGAACTGGAACAAGTACTTGCGCGAGCGCGCCGAGATGGATAATTTCCGCAAGCGCCAGATGCGCATGGGTGTCGAGCGCGCCCAGCAGGAGAAGACGCGCTTGCTCAGCAAGGTGCTGGAAGTCGTAGATAATATCGACCGTGCCATGCTCTACCAGGACAAGATGGAGCGGCAGGAATTGCTGCAAACGTTGCGCATGCTGATGTGGCATCTCAACGAAGTGTTGCGTAACGAGGGGTTGACGCCCATCGCCACCGTTGGCGAACCCTTCGATCCACATGTTCACGAGGCTATCGAAAATGTCGAGGATAGCGACCAGCCGGAAGGAACCGTTGTCGAAGAGGTACTCAAGGGCTACAAGCTGGGGGATGATACCTTCCGCGCGGCGCGCGTCAAAGTGAGCGCGGGAAAGAAGCAGGCGCAGGCGTAAGCTTGTCTTCGTACACTGTTCCGCCGCAGCCATTTGAATCACTGCCGCGAAGAGGGACGCAAGATGGAATATAAGGATTATTATAAAGTACTCGGCGTCGCAAAGGGCGCCAGCGGGGACGACATCAAGAAAGCGTTCCGCAAGCTGGCGCGCAAGTATCACCCCGACGTCAACCCCGGCGACAAGAAAGCGGAAGAGAAGTTTAAGGAGATCAACGAAGCCTACGAGGTGCTTTCCGATGCTGACAAACGCCGCAAATACGATACGCTTGGTCCGAACTGGCAGGAACAGTTCGGACCAGGGGCCGGTTTCGGCGCCGGGCGGCGAGGAGCGGGAACTTCTGGTGGCTTCCGCTCAACACCGTTCAACTTCGATACATCGTCATCGGGCTTCTCGGATTTCTTCGAGACGCTCTTCGGCAACGCGACCACCAGCGCGGGTACAGGCGCGGGCAGTGGCTCTGGAGCACGCATGCGCGAGGACTTCCGCAGGCGCGCGGGCGACAACATCGAGCAGCCGGTTGAAGTGATGCTGCAAGAAGCGTTCGTAGGCGGAACACGCACCTTCACCATTCAATCGACCGAGGTTTGCCCCATCTGTCGCGGTACGGGCGAGATATCCGGCAAGATATGCGCCAACTGTGGCGGCCAGGGACAACTGGCGCGCAGCAAGCGCATCCAGGTGAAGATTCCGCCCGGCGTCGATAATGGCTCAAAGATTCGCGTCGCGGGTGAGGGCCAGCCGGGTATCGGCGGAGGGCCGCGCGGCGACCTCTTCCTGGTTATTAGCGTCAAGCCCGACCCGCAGTACGAACGCAAGGGCGATGATCTCTCCCTCGATTGCGAGGTAGATCTGGTGACGGCCATGCTGGGCGGCGAAGTGCCCGTTCCGCTGCTCGACGGGCGCAAGATCATGCTCAACATCCCGCCGGAGACGCAGAACGGGCGCGTCTTCCGTATCGCGGGGAAGGGAATGCCTCGCTTGCGCGGCGAGGGCAGCGGCAATCTGCTCGTGCGCGTCAAGGTCGTGCTGCCCATGCGCCTTACCGAGGAGGAACGCGCGCTCTTCGAGCAGCTTGCTCAAACGCGCGGCGCGTCGTATGTGTAAAGGAGAAGGCTAGCGTGGACGAAAAGAGCGACGGCGCGTGGTATGCCATCAGCGTAGCGGCGGTTAGAGCCGAGGTACACGAGCAAACGCTGCGCCACTATGAGCGCCTGGGGTTGATCTCCCCTTCTCGCAAAGGGAGCAGCCCGCATAGTCCTCGCCTGTATTCTGACCGCGACATCGAGCGCGTCATGCATATTCGCCGCCTGATGCGCGACCTGGGGGTCAACCTGGCCGGCGTCGATGTCATCTTGCATATGAATGATCGTATGGAGCGCTTGCAACTTGAACTTGAGCAGGAGATGCAACGTTTGCAGGAACAGCACGAAAGCGAAACGCGCCGCCTCAAAGATATCATCGAGCGCCTGCAGCGCGGCTCTTCTTGATAAAGTTCTAACCTTTTCTTGAAGATCGCGTATATATTCTTAAGTTATATGAGTGATTTGAGGAATGCACCGTCTGTCTGAGCGAAAATACCAATGCCTAGGGGCAAAACAAGGGCTGCCGGGTAGAAAGATGCGCCCCATAAGCCAATTCATTGTCATGAAAACTACATATATGTTATATTGAGCGTAAAATGAACGTTGCACAGACGGTGCTGTGAGGGAAGATATGTCATTGAGATTAAAAGCCGCCGCTAAAACTGATGTCGGACGACAACGCGACCAGAATGAAGACAACCCGTATATGTTTATTACAGAAGAGCAGGAACGGGGCCTGTTCATCGTAGCCGATGGCATGGGTGGCTATCGCGCCGGCGAAGTTGCCAGCCAGATAGCCGTCCAGAAAATCAGCGAATCGCTGAAACACTACATGGTACCCATTTCTGAGATGCCCACGATCAAGCTTGCGCCCTTTTCTGAACAGGAGACCATCATCCTGGACGCCGCGAAAGCGGCAGAAAAGGCCAACGAACATCAGACACGCAAACTGGACGAGACAAGCAGCATCAAGAGTATCGAAGAGCAGTTCAAATCCGCCATTCGCAATGCCAACAGGGCTATAGTGAGCTATGGCGAGGAGAAGACCTCGGCGCGCGGCCTGGGCTGCACCGTCACCTCGGCGCTCATCCAGGACGACCAGGCGTTTATCGCCAACGTTGGCGATAGCCGCACGTATCTCTACCGCAACGGCGAGCTGACGGTGCTGACCAGGGATCACTCGCTGGTGCAACGCCTGGTGGAAGAGAAGCAGATCGAGCCGGACGATGTGTATACCCATCCCCAGCGCAACCTGATCTATCGCTCGCTGGGGGCAGGACACAAAAGTGTGGATGCCGATGTATTCCACGAGCCACTGCAACAGGGAGATACCCTGCTGCTGTGTTCGGATGGCCTGTGGGAAATGGTGCGCCCGAAAAGCCTGCTCAGTGTGTTTCAGAAAGAGCATGACCCCAAGAAGATGTGCGACATATTGATCGACATGGCGAATGCCAATGGGGGCGAGGACAACATTACAGCCATTGTTGTCCAGGTGAGCTAATTACCCACGCGTGCCGGTGAGCAAAAGCCGACTATAAGGACAAATGTATGCCTCTTCCAGTAGGGACAGTTCTAGACAGAAAATTTAAGATTGTGGGCGTGCTTGGCGAAGGCGGCATGGGGACGGTCTACAAAGTTGAGCAGGTAGACCGGCCTGGCATTTTGCGTGCCGTCAAAGAGTTGCTCATCAACCCCAATACCACCGAAGAGGAGCGTAAATCCGCCATCGAGCGCTTCGATAAGGAGATCGACCTGCTGTACGCACTCAAGCACGAGCGCATCCCCTCGTTGATCCTCAGCTTTCAGGAGCGCGGCAACTACTACTTCGTAATGGAGTTCGTGCCCGGGCGCACGCTGGAGAAAATTCTCGAAGATGCCCATACTCCACTGGACGAGGAGCGCGTCATCAAGTGGATGATGCAGGTGTGCGAGGCGCTGACCTACATTCATACGCGCGTGCCGCCCATTATCCTGCGCGACCTGAAGCCGGGTAACGTGATGGTGACAGATGACGACAATGTTCACCTGATCGATTTCGGCATCGCGCGACGCTTCGATCCGAACAAAAGCACCAATACGGAGAACCTGGGTACGATCTCTTATGCCTCGCCGGAACACCTGGGGTCGATTACCGCCCCAGGGCAGCGCCGTTCTGCGCAGAATCCTGGAAAACTGGTGCAGACAGACGCCCGCTCAGACATCTACTCGCTGGGCGCGACGATGTATCACCTGCTCACCAATCACGAGCCTGATCCCATCCAGACGCCGCCACAGGGGAGCATCCTGGCGAAGAACCCACGCCTGCGCACCGTGCAGATCAACGGCAAGCTGATTTGCCCGGTGGAGCAGGTCATCATCAAGGCTATGCAGCAGGACCGTGCTATGCGTTTCCAGAACGCCGAGGCCATGCGCGCGGCCTTGCAGCACTGCCTGCCGAACCAGGGCGCGCCCGCCACAATCCAGATACAGGCTATCTCGCCGAACGCGACCGGTTATATCCCGCCGAACGCGACCATCCAGGTGCAAACGCCTGCTCCTTACCAGTCAATCGCAGGGGTGGTGTGTCCCAAGTGTGGCTTTCTCAACCGCTCGGGTGCGAAGTTTTGCAAACGCGACGGGCAGCCACTCGGGCCAGGGGCGAGGGCCGTGCCGCCGCAGGTGGTACGCCTGTCCACCTCGACTGCATCACCGCCCAGGCCAATCCGCGCGCGGCCGATACAGCAGCCGGCGCCGTCGCAGGCGACCAGCCCGGTTGTCTCGCCAGCGTCTCCCGCGTCTTCGAACGGCACGCCTGCCAGCGCCTCATCGAATGGTGATCCACAGACGGCTTACCGGCTGGGATTGCAATTCATGAACAGCAAGCACTACGCGGAGGCCATACAGCAATTCAAGCTGGCGCAGGGGCATGGTTTCGTGCCGTTTGACGAATACTTCAACCTGGGTCGCGCCTACCGCCTGTATGGGCACACGCTTAAGGAGAAGGACAAGAATCTGTATACCGAACAGATGAAGCTGGCGGCTGAGCAGTTCGAGCTGGCGGCTGCCGTGAAACGCGATGCTGTGGATGCCTATTTCCAGCTCGGCATGACCTATAATGACCTGGGACTGTACGAGAAGGCCACCAGCGCGTTCACAACCGCCCTGCAATATTCGCCCCGGGATTCCGCGCTGTATTACCAGCTTGGCCAGGCAGCCTTCAACCGGGGCTATAGCCGGGAGGCCGAGGGCTATTACCTGGAGGGGCTGAAGCTCAATCCAGATCACGTGCTAATCCTGATTGCGCTGGGTCATCTCTACATGAGTACCAACCAGGCGCAGTCGGCGATCAGTGTCATTCAGCAGGCTACACAGCGCGACCCCGGCATGTGGGAGGGCTGGTACGAGCTGGGCAAAGCGCATATGAAGGCGCGCGAGTGGAAACGCGCCCTGAGCGCGTTGGAGCAGGCGCGGCAGTGGAATCCCGACGCCTCCGAAATTTATAGCTCGATGGCCTCGTGTTACCTCAAGATCAATAAAAAGATCGAGGCGCGCCAGATGGTGCGCGAATTGCTACAGCGTAATCCAAATAACGTGGAAGCGACCCGTTTACAAAAACAGTTATAAATCTATCCAGATAAAAGGAGGGCAGTATGGTCTGTCCGTTGTGCAATACACTCAATCGGGACGACGCCAAGTTTTGCAAGGGCTGCGGGAAGCACCTGCATGAGTTGGCTACGCCGTCGAATGATCCTGCTGCAACCGTTGCGGAGTCACAGAGCGCCACACTCGCTCAAGACATCACTCCTCCTGCCGAGGAGTCGGACGCCGGGCAGTCGGCGTTACCATTGGAGCGTGAAACGGGTGAGGACCCCAGCCTCGCGCCGACGCTGATCCTGTCGCCTGAAAAGATGGTCGCGTACCATCAACGGCGCTGGGAGCGCGAGGCGCAGCAGGCCATACCTGATACCTACGCCATCGGTGACTGGAGCGATGCGCCGACCGTCCTCTCGACGCACGATCCCTCGATTTACGATCAGCAATCGGTCGCGGATATGCCGACAGTGCTGATGTCGCCTTCGCTCCACGATGAACCTATCCCCATTCCGCCACCGCCGCCACCTGAGAGCCTCGCGGCAAATGGGGCACTGGGCGGCGAAAGCAGCATGGGAGAAGCAGTTGAAGAGCAGGCCGCGCCTGGCGACGCTGACCAGCCTGGAATGGAGCAGAACGAATTGACAGCACCTTCAGCAGAACAGCCATCACAGGAGGCACAAGCCACTGCGGAGCAGAATAGCGCGCAGGAGGCTGAGATGACGCCGACGCCACCCCAGGCGCAGCAGCCAGAGCAGGCCGGGCAGGAAGCGCAGGGCGAACAGGATGCACAGCAAGCGCCAGGCGAATCTGGCGGCGATTTCCCCGTACTGGCTGTTGGAGCAACGCTCGCCGGGCGCTACGAGGTGACGCAGATCGCCAGCGAGAGCGCGCAGGAGCACGTCTACCAGGTGGTCGATCACCAGGGCTACCAGCACTGCTGGAATTGCAATTCGGAACAAAACTCCGCCGGTGACGACTTCTGCATCGAATGCGGCGCGAGCTTGCTGGATGTCCCCTACATCATGCACGAATATTCGCAGCAACAGAGCACGGGGGACGCGCCCGTGCTGCAAGGAGCTATCGCCAACACCTTCGTTAACCAGGGACGCACCTACGCCATCGAGCAGATACAGGCCGAGCAGAGCGCATTCCCTAACGGCGTGCTTTTGCAGGCAGCGACCGCCTCGGACGCGGGGAATGTGCGGCGCAGCGACCCGAACGAGGACAGCACGCTGCTCCTCCAATTCCAGCGCATTCACGAATCGTTATCCGCGCCGGTCGGCGTCTATATCGTAGCCGACGGCATGGGCGGGCATGATTACGGGCAGGTGGCGAGTCGCGTGGCGATCAACATTATCGCGGAGCGCATGACGCGAGAGTTGCTGCTGGAGCCGCTCACCGCCGAGAAGAACGGCGAGGCCCCCAGGCCATTCGATGAGGACGCCCTGGTGACCCTGCTGCATAGCTCGGTAGAAGATGCCAACAACGTACTCTGCCAGAAGAACGCGCAGGAGAAGACCGACATGGGTTCCACCCTGACCGGTTTTATGGTGGTGGGCGAACATGCGTATATTGTGAATGTAGGTGACAGCCGCACCTATATGGTACGCAGCAAGCAGTTGTATCAATTGACGACCGATCATTCCCTGGTGGGTCAACTGGTTGCGAGCGGCCTGATCGAGCCGGATGATGTCTATACGCATCCGCAGCGCAGCCAGATTTTCCGCAGCCTGGGAGATAAAACGACGTTACAGATCGACATCTTCAAGCAGCAGTTGCATCCCGGTGATATCATGCTGAGTTGCTGCGACGGCCTCTGGGAGATGGTGCGCAACCCGCAGATCGAGAGCATTCTGAACGAGGCTCCCGACCCACAAACGGCCTGCGCGCAATTGATCGAGGCAGCCAATACCAATGGCGGTGAGGATAACATCAGCGCCATTGTCGTCACGGTGCGATAAACGCGCCGTGACGCTATGAATTGCGAATATTACCAATTATGATATACTACGTCAAGCCGTAGGAAAGGAGCTTTCTACTATGCCAGGTGAGGTAACGCTGGCGCACCAGGTCGGTAAAGATTATATGCCGGTCACTGGTGGGAGCCAGCTCGCATATGTCTTAATCGAAACAAAACCGACTGAAATGATGGCACAGGTGCGCATGCCACTCAATTTCGCGCTGGTACTCGACCATTCGGGGTCGATGAAGGGCGCGAAGCTGAAGAATGTCAAAGAAGCTGTCAAAATGGTCATCGACCGCCTGGAGCCGACCGATTATGTCTCGGTCGTCATCTTCGATGATACGTCCCAGGTGATTATTCCTTCAATGCCCGCCAATGATAAGCCCGGCATGAAGGCCGCCATCGACCAGATACGCGATGCGGGCGGCACCACCATGTCGCTTGGCATGATCCAGGGACTGAACGAACTGCGCCGCTGGAACATCCCTCATGCCATCAATCGCATGATCCTGCTGACCGACGGCGTCACCTATGGCGACTCGGACCGCTGCCGCCAGCTCGCCAGGGACGCAGCCGCGGCTGGCATCTCCATCTACCCGCTCGGCATCGGTTCCGACTGGGACGAAGACCTGCTCGATACTGTCGGGCAGATGAGCGGCGGCGCGCCCGCCGAATTCATCCGCGATCCGGCAGATGCCCTGGGCCTTTTCGAGCAGCAGATACAGAGCGCGGTCGATGTCGCGGTGCGTAACGCGACCTTGATTATGCGCCTGCCGGTGGGCGTCACTCCCAAAAAGGCTGTCAAGGTACTACCCATCATCAGCGATCTCGGCCAGTCGGTGCTTTCAGACCGCCAGATCGTTATACCACTGGGCGACCTGGAGAAAGACAAGCCGCAGTCCGTCCTGGTGGAATTGATGATCGACCCGCGCCCCGCCGGTCTCTTCCGCATCGGGCAGACCGAGTTGAGCTACGATGTTCCTATCGCCGGTCTCACGAACGAGCGCGAGCGCGATGATGTCAAAGTGACCTTCACGACGGATGCCAACGAAGCAGCAGGCGTGAACGCGGTGGTGATGAACTTCGCCGAGAAGGCCAACGCGCATCGCCTCGTGACGCGCGTGCTGGACGAGTACAAGCGCACCGGCAAGGCCACGACGCGCCTGGCCCCCAACGTGACCCGCGTGCTGGACGAAGAGACACAGGCGGCCCTGGAGCAGATCAACCAGGGACAGCAAATCTCACAGGAGCAGGTGAAGTCAATCGGCAACAAGACCCGCAAATTGACGCAGCGCCTGGACGATCTCCTGCCATAATAGAGGGCGCATCTTAGTTTTAGGAGGATAGAACAGTATGACAATCCGTTGTTCTTTGGGGCATGAAAACCCCGATGGTTCCGCTTTTTGTGACGAGTGCGGCGAGCCGTTGTCGAGCGCGGCTCCCGTAGCGACCGCTGCTCCGGCGTCCGCGCCTGCCGTCGCTTCAGCCGATGCTGGCACGCAGGTCTGCGCGCAGTGCGGCGCGGTAAACCCGGCTGGTGAAGCCTTCTGCTCGAACTGCGGCAGTATGCTGGGTGCAGCAGCGCCCGCAGCGACCGCCACGCCCGCGCCTGCCGATGCCGTGGCTCCTGCTGCGGCTGTCGTCACACCCATGCTGACCGCGCGCCTGATCGCGGAGGCGGATAATCAGGAATTCGACCTGAGCGGCAAAGATATCGTGGTGATCGGACGCGAAGATGCCGTCAGCAACATCTTCCCTGATGTTGATCTCACCCCGCATGGTGGCGAAGAGGGCGGCGTCTCGCGCATGCACGCGCGCATCTTCGTAGAGAACGGCCAGTATATGCTGGAGGACGAGAACAGTACCAACTTCACGTTCCTGAACCGACAGAAACTCGCGCCCAAGACCCCCACCGCCCTGCACGACGACGATGAGATCAAGCTGGGCCGCGTGCTGCTGAAGTTCAAAGAGGTATAGCCCTCGCTGAACCGAATAGGGCAACAATTGACAGTTTGTAGGGGAAACCGCTATAATCTACAGGAAATCCCTACAAACTATCCTGAGTTGAGGAGTAAGAGGTAGCATGAAACGTACCTGGCAACCTAAACGTATCCCGCGCAAACGCGAGCACGGGTTCATGAAGCGCATGTCCACCCGCAATGGGCGGCGTGTACTGAAGGCCCGCCGCGCCAAAGGGCGCTGGAAATTGACCATCTGAATTGTGTAGTGTGAAAATTGGCGCTTCAACATGCTTTGCGGTTACGCAGCACCGGTGATTTTCAGCGAGTCAGGCAGCAAGGGCGCAGTATCGCTTCCCGGCTGCTCATTCTCGGGTGGAGTCCCAATGAAGTCGCGCATGTGCGTATCGGATTTGTGGTCAGCAAACGTATCTCAAAACACGCGGTGCAGCGTAATTATATAAAACGCCTGCTC
This sequence comes from uncultured Chloroflexia bacterium, assembly GCA_963731975.1. Classification (GTDB taxonomy): domain Bacteria; phylum Chloroflexota; class Ktedonobacteria; order Ktedonobacterales; family Ktedonobacteraceae; genus CAVSXS01. The sequence goes on from CAVSXS010000002.1 coordinate 189,418, forward strand.
GCTGAAGCGGTGAGAGATGTGTTGCCTGAGTTACCCGCGAATATGGACCTCGTCTTGACGGCGAGGAATCAGGCGGCGACCACCAATCTTCGCGCGCTGGAAGATGATATTCGTACCTTGTTAAGACGCGCCGGTCTGCTTGCAGCCGCGCCCGGAGATCAGACAACGTGACGATCCGGTGAGTACCTAAGGACATCGACAGTGAAATACGTCGCACTTTTTCTCATTCGTCTCTATCAACGCACCCTGTCGGTGGTTTTACCCTCATCGTGCCGCTTTACGCCTTCATGTTCGCAGTACGGCTATGAGGCTATTCAGCGTTTCGGCTTTTTCCGTGGAGGCTGGATGGCCGCCAGGCGTATTGGCAGATGCCATCCATTTTATCACGGCAATCTCTATGATCCAGTCCCAGAACGCCTGGCTGACTAGATCGAGGAAGACAGGAGATAACTCGTGGGTCAGATAGGCTACTTTTTTAATATCATCTTCATGTTTCCCATTTTAAACGTGCTGTTGTTCCTGCACTACATCATCGGTGATTTTGCGCTCTCCATCATCGTGCTGACTATCCTGATTCGCCTGGTGTTGTTCCCACTGACCTTGCGACAGTTGAAGTCGACCAAGGCTATGCAGCAGGTGCAGCCCTTGATCGCCGATGTGAAGAAGCAGTACCCCAAAGACCAGAAAGCGCAGCTCGAAGCGACGCAGGCCATTTACAAGGAGTACGGTATCAACCCCGTCGCGGGCTGCCTGCCTTTGCTCGTTCAGTTGCCCGTGCTGTATGGCCTGTTCTACGCGCTGCGCGCCGTCGTCTCGAACGGAACCGTGGCGAATATCAACAGCTTCATTTACCCGTTCCTGCCAAAGCTGCCGTTGTCCACGAATATCACGGCCCTGACCGATTTTCGCTGGTTCACCTTTCTCAACCCCTTGTGGCACATTCCTCTGAGCCAGCCCGACCCCACCCATATCCTGCCCATCCTGGCCGGCCTGGCGACCTTCGCCCAGCTGCGCATGTCGCAACCGCGTAATGTTGCTAGTGGCGCGAGTAATGCGATGGCCTCGCAGATGAAGATTATGCAATATATCATGCCGATCTTCACCTTCGTGATCGCGTTGAACTTCCCGGCTGGCCTGGCATTGTACTGGACGACCTCCTCGCTTTTCAGCATGGTGCAGCAATACTTCGTTACCGGCTGGGGTTCGCTGCTGACCAGGCCGGATTTCCTCCCCGCGTCAAACAAGCCCAGCAATGGGAGGAGTAGCAAGGATAAAGGGACAAGGGCCTTATCAGAGTCGAACGGCAACGACACAGAACTGGCGACCAATGGCAATGGTGGGTCCGGCGGGAAAAATGGCCAGTACAACGGCAATGGAAATGGCGCGCGTCGCCGCCCACGCAGTGGAAGCGCGTCGGCCAGGCGGCGCGGCAATGTCCCTAAACGCAACCCATCGCGCAGTTAAGGCGCGGGCGATAGCCAGAGTTTGACGAGACGCGGCGATGAAGCGCCTTTCACGCCGGGAGTGACAATAAGGGAGGCAACTGAACAGTGGAAAGTATAGAGGCCAGTGGCAAAAGTGTTGAGGACGCGATTTTACAGGGCCTGGCGCGGTTGAAGCGCCGCAGGGATGAAGTTGAAATCGCTGTGTTGCAGGAACCTGCGCGCGGAACATTCGGCATTGGCAATAAAGAGGCGCGCGTGCGCGTCACCGTGCGCTCGTCCAGCGCCGGAGCCGTCATCACGCCGGAGATGGCGGATGCGCTGCTCGGTCCCGATGATGAGGCCCTCGCCGAGGAAGAGATGTATGAGGAGGATGAGGAGGAATTCGAGGACGATGAGGAGTTCGAGGAAGGCGAGGATGAGGAGGAATTCGAGGACGATGAGGAGTTCGACGAGAACGAGTATGAGCCGGTAGAACAAGGTGCGCTTCCCGCGCATTTGCCGTTCGAGGCGCTTTCAGAGCTTGGCAATATCAGCGTGGCGGAAGGCGAGATGCAGGATGTCGAGAACCCCAGCAACGAGGATGTCGATATTACCGTCGACGTGCTGCGTCATATTTTGCAATTCATGAATATTCCCGCCATCGTTCAGGTTCGCTCGACTAATCCCTTGACGTTGAATATCCAGGGTATCAACGAAAACCTGGGACTGCTGATCGGCAGGCGCGGAGAGACGCTGTCGGCGCTACAACTGCTGGTTAGCCTGATCGTCGGCCATCGCACCAAGCACCGCATGCGCATCGTCATCGACGCGGAGAATTACCGCGAGCGCCGCGAGCAAAACCTGCGTTCCCTCGCGCTGCGCGTCGCGCAGCAGGTTCGCAACTATCGCCGCTCAATCGCGCTTGAGGCTATGCCGCCCAACGAGCGCCGCATCGTTCATATCACCCTGGCGGATAGCAAGGATATCAGCACCGAAAGCATCGGCGAAGGCGAAGAACGCCGCGTCGTGATCTCCCTGAAACGGCAAGGGCGCTAACAATCTCCTCGGGAAAGTAGTAGGGGCGACCCTCGCGGTCGCCCGCCCTGGCCTGCTTAGCCGCCAATTGACCGCCAATTACCACCATTCGCCGCACTTGATCGGGGGGCGGGCGACCACAAGGGTCGCCCCTACACAACTCGTAATATGGAGGACACATGCCTTCCGTCTTTCAACCTCTCCCAAGCAGATCTGCCCCTGAATTTCTCACGATCGGTCATGTCACGCGCGATATCCTGGCTGACGGGTTGTTTGCCCTGGGCGGCACGGTGACTTTTGCTGCCCTCAGCGCCTACCGTTTAGGATTAGCTGCCGCCATTGTGACCTCCGCCGACGAAGAATTGACGGCGCAACTGCCTGTGAGCCTGCCATCCATTGGCCTCGCCGGGCATGTCTGCGCGGAGAGTACGACCTTCGTCAACACTTACTCAGACGAGGGCTTTCGCACGCAATTTCTGCGCGCCAGGGCCAGCGACCTTTCCATAGACGATATTCCCCAGATGTGGCAGGACGCGCCTATCGTCCTGTTCGGCCCGCTGGCCCAGGAATTTACGCCTGAGTTGGTACGCAGCTACCGGCGCGCACCCGGTCACATCCTCGCTGCCACACCGCAGGGCTGGCTTCGCCGCTGGGACGACGATGGCCGCGTCTGGCCAACGCCCTGGACGGCTGCCGAGGAAGTCCTGCCTCTGCTGGATGTGCTGATCCTTAGCCACGATGACCTGCTGCCCTTCGCGGACGGCAGTCGTGCAGATGCTGACGCCATGCTGTTGCGATGGAGTATGCGCGTGCCTCTGCTGGTTGCCACCGATGGGCGACACGGCGCGACCCTCTTCCAACGCGGCGCGACCGAGCGCTTCCCCGCCTATGCCGCGCAGGAAGTCGACCCAACAGGCGCGGGTGATGTCTTCTCCGCTGCCTTCCTGGTGCATCTTCACCGTTACGGTGATCCCCGCGCCGCCGTCGATTTCGCCAATTGCGTCGCCTCGCTCTCCATCGAACACCTGGGCGCAACAGGCATCCCTACTATGGAGGACGTGGAGAAGAGATTAGGCATCTTTGACAGGCGGTAAAGCATGGCATTGTGAGGCGTATTCACATCCCCAGATTTTTGGACGCGCAACCTCACACTTGCCAGAATTACACACCGAGAAGCGCATTGAGAAATTGCCCCCTCTCACGGCCTGGATTCCGTATACTTGCTCTTAAACACGATACGCTATATCTTGTGCAACTGATGTATCTAGCGTAACCGGCGTATCAAGAACGAAAAGGAGCAGTCCATGCGGCATGTCATGCTCGACCTCTACGGTTGTGATCCCGTGCTGCTGGCCGACGAGGCGCATCTGAGGCGAGTGCTCGACGAGTACCCGGCGCGCATCGGCATGCAAAAGGCCAGCCCGGTCAGCCTTCGGTACATTCGTACCAGCAATCCCCTGGATGACGGCTATTCGGGCTTTGTCATCATCGCAACCAGCCACGTCAGCCTGCACGCCTGGCCGCCGTATGGCATGGTCAATCTCGATATCTTCTCTTGCAACGAATTCGACGAGGAGGAGGTGATCGCCTTCGCGCGCGTCATGTTTGCGCCCGGTGATATAGAGGTGCAATCTTTACTGCGCGCGAAACGCTCGCCGCGCCCATCAATGCCTCTGTTCCTTGTATCTTGAGAAAAGAAGAGGGAGAGACGCGCATGAAACTCGTCGCTGGACTGGCATTTCTGTTCAATACGTTGTGCTTCGCCACCTATTACGCCGTGGCGAAAGAGGCGCTGAACCGCATCGACCCCATCATCTTCACTTACTTCGAGTTGATGACGCTCGCGCCCATCGCGCTGCTGATCCTGCTCTGCTCCTGGAGACATCTCACGCGCGCCATCGTGCGGCGCGGCGTCCTGCTTGGCAGCTCGCTCTGCCTGGCACTGTTCACAATCGCCATCGCTTTGAAATATACCGACGCGACCAGCGTAGCCTTCTTTCCGGCTCTCAACGGCTTCCTGGCCGCCATCTTTGCCTGGCTCTTCCTGCGTACACCTATCAAGAAGACGACCTGGCTGGCCGGTCTGCTCTCAGCCGTCGGGGTGGTGATGCTGGTCGTGAACTCGTCAATGGGCGGCTGGCGGGGCGCGCTGATATCCTTCCTCGGTGGCCTTTTCTTCACCGGCTATGTCTTTGTGAATGACAGCGTACTACCGAAAGCCGACTCTCCTGACACAGAGGGCGCGCATGATGCACGCGAGAAACACGCACACTGGCCGCTGTTCGGCATAGAGCTATTGACGATGGCGCTGTGGGCTAACCTGGTCGTACTATTATTCGGCGACTGGCACGCCATACACCCGGCGCTGCCCAAAGATATCGGCATCATCGTCTACGTCGCGCTGTGCTGCACCTTCATCCCTACCCTGATCGCCGTGCTGATGCAGCGCTACATCTCGCCGGTGACAGTTTCGTTCATCTACATTCTGGAGCCGGTGCTGGCCGCCGTCGTTTCCGCGCTCTACCTGCGCGAGTCGCTGCCCGCTGTTGCATACGCCGGTGGGCTGCTCGTCGTGCTCGGTGCAATCATCCACACCTGGGGCATCGCAAGCCGCTCCGCAGGCCGCTTGCCCGCGCCGGACGAAGAGGTGCCGGTAGCCTCCTGGGAGTGGGAGGCCATGCGTTCGAGTATCCAGGCCGGTACGGTTCCCTACTCGATAGCGCGCAAGGGCGAAAAACGTCTCTTGCGACAGCGGCGTAGAGCGCGAGTGCTGCGCCTGGGATTGGGAGAATCACAATGAAGCACAACAATTCAGGCGCGTTCTGCATGATCTATATCGAGCCTGAGGATGAGCGGGCCGTCGTTTTCGCCAGCATCAGCGACCAGCAAAAGCCGGTAGTGCTCATGCTGCCGGTTTCAGGTCGGGTCAAAGCCTTCTCTCGCCCCGAAGACTTCAGCGATCTCAAGCACATCAAACGCCAGCAGCAGTTGACGATCCTGTTCGTCATTGCGCACAACGAGCACCTGCGCCAACTTGCCGCGCGCAACGGATTTCCAGCCTACCCCTCCGTCGATGCTCTGAGCGAAACGTTCGCACGCGGCCAGTCCATGTTCGCACACCAGTCGGCTCGTCCGCGAAGCGCAGCGAAGACCGCGCCACTCGTCTCGCCATCATCAGCGCCAACTACTCTGACGCCAACCTCCTCTTCGCTTCAGCAAAAAAAACCGGCTATGCCCGAGAGTGCCGCTCCTAAGAAAACTGTCAAGCTTTCGCAAGAGGCACCTGCGCCTATGCCTGCGACGGCATATCCACAACAAGATAGGCGCAATGAATTGCATCCCTACACGTCTGCCGCGGCGTATGCGCCATCTGCGCCACCTGCGCGCCAGGATGTTCCGTCTCCCATGCACCCCCGCAGGCGGAGGCGCGGGCTGCTGGCAACCATACTCGTCTTGTTGTTGCTGTTGCTGGTGGGCGGAGGCGGACTGGGATACTACTTCGTCTACGCCCATGCCTCGCCGCCTCCGCCGCTAAGCGCTGCACCGCAGCCTGTTGGACAACTCTACTTCCTCAGCAGCGAGCAGGTCAGCGAGACAAGCAACGTGGGATTGAACGACCAGGTGCAGCTTGATCTACATAACTTGCAGCCGCCGGTTCCCGGCAATAGCTTCTACGCCTGGCTGCTCAGCGACACATCACAGGGAGACACGACCGTCGTGCCGCTGGGAAAACTGACCATCAGCCAGGGCAACGCGCACCTGTTTTATGCTGGGGATGCGCAGCACACCAATCTGCTTGCCATCACCAGCCGCTTTCTCGTCACCGAAGAGGCCAGCACGCCAGCGCCTATCGCGCCTTCGCCCGATTATAGTACCTGGCGCTACGACGGCATCATCCCGCAGACTCCCAGCCAGCAGGACCCACAGCACTTCAGCCTGCTCGACCACCTGCGCCACCTGCTGGCCTCCGACCCACTACTGGATGAACTGGAACTGCCCGGCGGCCTCTGCAACTGGTTCTACCGCAACACGGACAAACTGTTGGAATGGACGATCAGCGCGCGTGACAACTGGCAGGAGACGAGGGATAACGGGTTCATCCGCCGGCAGTCTTTGCGCGTGCTCTCCTACCTCGACGGCCTCGCGTTCGTTCAGCCGGACATGCCTCCTGGCGCTGTCCTGCCGGAAACGACGCATCTTGCCAGCGTCGGCCTGATCGATGCACAGGGCGTGAACCAGCAGCCGCCCAGCTACCTGACGCATATCCTGCATCACCTGAGCGGCCTGGTCAACGCGCCCGGCGCGACGCCTGCCCAGCGCAAGGCCGCCGGGCAGATCATCGACGCCATGAGCAATGTGAAACAGTGGCTCAACCAGTTGCGCGCCGATACAAAGCAGTTGCTCAACATGAGCGACGCGCAGTTGGCGCAGCCCGCCGCGTTCGCCCTGCTCAACGACATGGTCGCCCAGGCCAACGCCGCCTATACCGGCCAGACCGACCCTGCCACTGGCAACATGCTCCAGGGTGTCATCTGGATTCACGCCAGCATCCAGGCCCTGGCAAGCATGGACATTTACCAATATGTCCAGAATACTCAAACGCCCGAAATCGTCCCCGCAACGCAAATCAGCTAAATGTATAAGATTCTAAAAGAAAGGTATAAAACATGCGTCTACGCTGGATCATCTTTTTTGCTATAACACTCTGCCTGATCGGCGGCCTGGTCGCCGGGGCCAACTCGCACGCAATCGAGGCGGCCTTGACCGCGCCCGGAAGTTCCAACACAGCACAGGGATATGGCGCGTCGTCTCCTACGACGGGAGCGACACCGCGGCCCACACAAAAGCCAACACACCCAACACAACCTTCGCCATCATCTCCGACGCCGGTTCAGAACGGCGCGCAGGTATTGGCGAAAGACACCTTCCAGCGCACGGCACAGGTCTTCTGGGGAACGGCTACCGATGGGCGAGCGTGGCAGGGAGACGCCAATAGCATCGAGGTCTTCTCCATCACACAGGGCGCGGGTCAGATCAATTCCGGCCAGGGCGCGTTCAACGCCATTCTCGGGCCAACCAGCGCCGATTCCGACATCGTCTTTAGCGCCACGGTGAACGCCTTCACACCCGATGGGCAGGTCAATATGGGGGCCGCGCTGCGCTGGACAAACGGCAATAACTGGTACAAGGCGCTCATCGACGGCACGCAGATTCAGATTCTCAGCCGCGTCAACGGTACGACGCACGTGCTCGCCACGGCCCCCTTCGCGGCGCAGGGCGGCGTATCGTACACGCTGCGCTTTCGCGCGCTGGGCGCGAACCTGCTCGCTAAAGCCTGGCGCAGCAACCAGCCCGAACCGGCCACCTGGATACTCATGGCAACCGATACCAGCCTGACGCAGGGTATGGGGGGTATCCGCGTGGTGTTGCAAAGCACGACGGTTGTGCGCGTCACCTCGTTCCTCGAAACGGCGGTCGGCGCGACGGCCTGATAATCAGCAATCGCCCAGGAAGGAGATATACGCATCATGCTTGCCCAATTACGCACATCTTACGCCGCTCACCCGTGGACACGCCGCGCTGCCGGACTGGGTCTGTGCATTGCCGTCATCGCGCTGGCTCTGCTGGGCGGCGGCTTCCCACCCTGGGCATGGCGTTTCCTGGCGCAGGCAACTCCGCAGCTGCCGCGCCTGTGGGCGCTGCATGGCCTGGGCGTGCTCGTGCCATACTCCGGCCTGCTGCTGCTGTCGCTCACCTTTGCCCTGCTGTGGGGTGGACTCGCCTTCGCCGTCTTCGCCATGCTGCGCCACTGGCTAAGAACGCGCCTCGACATGCGCGACTTCGAGCGTGACGCTATAAGTGCGAGTGAGGCAGCCGCGCGTACTACCAGAACCGCCGGGGCAGCCTTTCCCACCAGGAAGCAAACACCCGCGCAACGCCTCGCGCCCGCCCTGTCAGCCGTGCCGACTGCCTCCAATACGGCCCGCAACGTGCGCTACGACGCGCGTGGGGTAGGCGACGCTGATGACTATGCCGCGCCGCGCGACTATGCTCGCTACGTTTACCGGCCTACGGCACCTCTCGCCGTGGTCGACGCCGCAGAGGACGAGGAGAACCAGGAGGACGATCTATTGCCGAGCGCCATTTACCTGGATGTTGGCACGGCGCTCGATAGCGGCATCAAGCGGCGCGGGCAGCCAAACGAGGATAGCTTGCTCGCCCTGCCGCACATCCGGCCATCGCGCAAGGGCGGGCAACCGCTGGCCTTCTTCCTGGTGGCAGACGGCATGGGCGGGCATGGCGACGGGCAGGAGGCCAGCCGCCTCGCCATCTCTGCTATGCACGACGCCATGCAGTTAGCCCTGCTGGACGGCCTGGAAGACGAGGTCTACGAGGAACTGCTGGCCGAAGGCGTCCATAACGCCAACCTTGCCATCTACCGGCGCAACCAGCAGAAGCAGGCCAACATGGGTACGACCCTCACCGCCGCGCTGGTCGCCGGAAATACGGCCTACATCGCTAACGTGGGCGACAGCCGCACCTACCTGTATCGCCAGGGCGAGGGGCTGACACAGATCACACGCGACCACTCGGCGGTGGCGCGGCTTGTCGAGGTGGGAGCCATCACGCCGCAGGAGGTCTACACCCACCCCAAACGCAACGAGATCTATCGCAGCGTGGGGCAGTCCGCCAGCGTTAAAGTCGATACGTACCGCGTCCCCCTCAAGGTCGGCGACCTGCTGCTGCTCTGCTCCGACGGCCTGTGGGAGATGGTCTACGACGCCGACATGGAGCAGCTCATCGAGGAATCGCTGCCCTCTACCGCGCAGGTCTGCGACGCGCTGCTCCAGGCAGCCCTGCGCGGCGGCGGCAAAGACAACATCAGCATCATCGCCGCCAGCGTCAGGCGGGGGTGATGTCGCCACCCCGCTTGCCCCTACAAATCCCGCCGCAGGCTGCGCAAGGGCGGCGGCTCGGCTGACGGAATGGGGTGCATGCCGTTGGCGGGCGTCGCTTGCTGCGGCGCTGAGGGTCGCAGCGGGCCAGAGGCGCTTGAAGCCGGGAAGGGCCGCGCCGTCACCAGGCCTGATACCGTGCGCGCGGCGGGGCGACCTTCGAGCGGTCCGGTCGTGCGGCGATTCGGGTCGGGATAAGGGGTCAGCGGGCTGAGCGCGGGATTGAGCGGCGGCATGAGGTGATTACTGTTCGAGCGCATGACCACCAGCAAGCGATTGATCTCGACAAATTCTCCGCAAGAGGCGGGGATCACCAGGGGCGCGCCGGTAGCGGCTCGTTCCAGGGCAATGCTGAGTTCGCCCAGTGAATGCAGGAGACGCTGCGTGTAGACGCTCATCTGGCCCAGGCGCGTCAGGCGCTCGGCCATCAGATTCAGGCTGCCCGCGAGCGGCAGCAGCGCGCCTCCAGTCAGTTCCGCCCTGGCGCGCAGGTTGCCGTTGGCAAGCTGCGCCTGCACGTGTTTGAGATGCACGATGCCACGTTCAAGTTCCTCGCTGTGCTGGGCAATGCTCCGCGACTGCTCCGCGATGCGGTGGTTGGCGTGCTCCAGGTCTTCGAGCGCCTCGGCCTGTCGCGCTGCCAGGTGCGCGTTCTCCCATAGAGTCAGCAATTGTCGCAGCACAACCAGCGACACCACACCCATCGTGGCGAAGAGCAGCACAGGGCGAATGGCGATCTGCGCGCTATCCGAAGAGAGCACGTTGACGGTCAGCGCCAGAAAGAGCAGCGAAAGCAGGATATATGGGACGAAGCGCGAGAAGCCGAAAACGCTGCGCTCGCTAGCCAGCGCCATGCGTTCCTCGATCACCTCGACGGGCGTTGTAGGCAAGAAGCGGCGCAGGCAGGCCGCCACGCCAATCGTCATCAGACCCAACGGCCAGCCCAGGTCGATCCACGTCGCCTCGACATACGTCCCCGCGTTATTCTGCACATTGAAAAGGAAATCCGAGAAGACGAAGAAACACAATCCCACGCCGACAACCAGCAGCCCGGTGCGCCTCGCTGTGGACAGGTAGATGCGCCCCTGGCCGCGCAGCAGCAGGAACACCACGCAGCTCAGCAGAGCTGTGTCCGCCATTGGATAGTACAACCCCAAAATTTTCGCGAGGTTGGCCTCACCAGGTGCCTGCGCCAGCGAGCCGAGCAGTAAATACCAGGCCAGCGCCAGGATCGACCCCATGGCGATCAGGCTATCCAACAACAGCAGACGCCGGTTGCCCGTTCCCGGTGACGGCTGGAGCAACAGCCCCAGGAAAACCAGCGGTGGAAGGCTTGAGTAGCCGATATCCGCGTAAGACGGGAACGGCTGCTGCCCAATGGAGATATAATGTCGCCAGAAGCTCTCGCCGATGCCCCACATCAGCACGCCACACCCCATAGCTATCCAGGCGGCTCGCTCAAATTTCAACCAGGGTTCGACCTGTTCTTTCTTTCTGATTGGCGCGAGGGTACACCCAAGCGTCAGCACGCCGCCGATGAACGCGCCGGTGAGCGGCGAAAACTGGCCCACGCGCAACGCAATCGTGCCCCCCAGGTGAAACACCACGATGACGATCATGGCCGCCGCTATCCACCCAACAGCCTTGACCAGAAACATCGCATTCGCTCGTGCTTGCATAAGTACCTCTCATTCTGCTCGCTAACACACTACCGATGAAAGTGTACTTATCCACACTTCGCGTCATATCCCAAGCGACGAATGCCCGCGCCATTCCTCCAACGGGATACAAGCGCCACACCGCAACGGATAGCGGGGATGCGGGGCAGTCGCCCTACATGCTCAGCGCTAGACCGGGGCGGGGGGCCATCGTATCTTTGACGGGCGGGGGTGAAATGGCGATGCGGGGCGGGGCGCAATGCGGTCGCCCTTCTGGCCCAGCGCGTGGAGTGGCATGGCATTTCCTGTCGCCGTATTCGGGCAAGTTCACGTATAAGACCTCATTTCCTGATACCGATCTTATACCTGTCTTCTGACAATTTGCTCGCGGCGTGGGGGAAAGCCGGTTCGTTCTATGCTCTTGACTGTTTGCGTATGGAAGGTGTCATCAAAACGTAGCCAGTCTCCAGGATCGAGGCGATTTCAATGTTAAAGCTGCGCATCTTCATGCGCGTGCGGGAAAGCACATTGCGCACCGGGCGCATCTCCTGATCCCAGATGCCCTCTAGCTCCGCCTCGTGTAGCCGCTTGCGGCAGCGCTCGACCGTCGTCTCGGTCACGATGCGATGATTGAAACTCGCCAGCAAGACCTCGTAAGGGCAATAGTGTGGGTGCGCGTGGAGTAGCGGCAGCAGCAGGCTGAGTTCGCTGCCCGTGAATTGTTGCTCGGCCACCATGCGCGGATAAGGTCGCTGAGGGTCGGTCGCAATCAACGAGAGGGTGCCTAAGAGGACGTTCAGGGCAAGGGTCTGGCTTTCTGGCAAAAGCTCTTCCAGGAAGTAGTGCAGTATCTCTTCTTCGGAATGCTGTGCTTCATACACAGAACTCGTGATCCGCTGCAAAGATACCTGTTGCATAGGGCAACTCCTTTAGCTCGCGTGTAGACATGCCGCGTGAGTTTTTTTACTACAAAACGATGGGCGCCTCCGTTTATTCTGCTATAGGGTGTCGTCCCACCAACCGACCTCCGGTGGACGATGAAGCATGAAGGGAACTGTCGTTTATAGATATATTTTTCAAGCAAATATATCTTATAGGTAACAGTACACAAGGCAAAAGGAAAATTCAAGAGATTTTGGGCAGTCTTTTCCAGAAACCGGTATAAGACGCGAAATTGACACACAAAATTCACACAACGCCTTTTGAGCGTTGTGTGCGAGGAGAAGACGTGTGTTTTGTGCAAATCTTCAGGATGCCTTTCTCTTCGAGGACAGCATCAGTACGTAGCCGGTCTCCAGGATCGAGGCGATATCGATGTTGAAGCAGCGCATCTTGAAGCGAATGCGGGAGAGTACGTTGCGCACCGGGCGCATCTGCTGATCCCACACTCCAGCCTCCATAGCATCTTGCAACTGGTCGCGGCAGCGTTCCACCGCCGTCTCGGTCACGATGCCGTTGTAGAAGCTGGCAAACATCACTTCGTATGGGCAATAGTGGGGGAACAATTCGAGCAGGGGCAACAGCAGGCTCAGTTCGCTGGCGGTGAATTGCTGCTGCGCCAGCAGTCGTGGTCGGCGCTCGCCATTGGAAAGGAGCGACAGTGTGCCGAGTTGCCTGTTCAATACCAGTATCTGGCCCTCCGGCAGCGCCCCATCCAGCAGAATGTCGAGGATGGGTTCGGCATCATCCGGCCTGCTCAGGTACGATACCGCCGTTTTTCCCTGTGGCCTGCAGACCATTTGCATTGTGGTGCTCCTTCACAGAAAGATCAACCATTTCTTATAGTTAGTATGTCTGCGAAGGATGTACTTACGTAAGCCAGTATGTTATCATTTTAGTAATCAGATTTATCATTTTCTCAGATTAGAGCGGAGGAATGATGAAGATGGACATGCCGGAGGCTCCCCGGCCACGCACGCGGCTCACCCTGGCGCGAGTGCAGCGCAAGCTGTCGCAGCGACAAGCAGCGGAGCGTCTCGGCACAACGCATATCAACGTCAGCCGGTGGGAGCGCGGCATCACGAAGCCTAACCCTCACTTCCGGCGCAGGCTCGTCCAGCTTTTCGGCAAAACCGAAGAAGAGCTAGACCTGCTGGACATGGGCGAAATCTCTGCTGACCCTATCTCAACCTCGCCTACTACACTTACTTCTCCTCCCGCCCCAACACTGCTCGACCCTACAACGCCGCTGCTGCCGCCTCATCCACTGGTGGGGCGCGAGGACGACCTGGTGAAGCTCAAGCAGCGTTTGCGAACCGGCCAGAATGCCACGCTGACCGCGCTGAACGGCCTGCCCGGCGTGGGAAAGACGACGCTCTCTATAGCCATCGCACACGACGCTGAGGTGCAGGCGTACTTCCGCGACGGTATCCTGTGGGCCGGCCTGGGACCAGAGCCGAACATGTCCGGCATCGTCAGCCACTGGTGCGCGCTGCTTGGCATCTTGCAGGCCGAGGTAGGAGAGTTGAGCGATGCGGAGGCCACGGCGCTCGCGCTGCGTCGCGCCATCGGCTCGCGCCGTATGCTGCTGGTGATCGATGACGCCTGGAACATCGAGGATGCCCTGGCTCTCAAAGTCGGCGGCCCCAACTGCGCCCATCTCATCACCACGCGCTATCCCTCTATCGCCAACCAGCTTGGCGCGGACAGTGCTATCACCATCAAAGAGCTAGAAGAAGCTGAGGGGCTGGAATTACTGCATGCCCTGGCGCCGCAGGCCGTCGAGCGCGAAGAGAACAAGGCGAAGGCATTGGTGAAGGCCGTTGGCGGGCTGCCGCTCGCGCTGACCCTCATCGGGAATGATCTGCGCCGCCATACCTACAGCGGCCAGCCGCGCCGCGTCGAGGCTGCCCTGACCCGCCTGAGCGACACAAACGAACGCATGCACATCAGCGAGCAGCGCGGCCCGACCGAACGCCATCCCAGCCTTCCATACGGCACACCCATCTCGCTGACCTCTGTCATCGCCGTCACCGAGGCGCAGCTCAACGCGCAGCAGCAGGCCGCCCTACGCGCCCTGGCCGTCTTCCCACCCAAGCCCGACAGCTTCTCGGAAGAAGCAGCCCTGGCCGTGAGCGCGTGCGAGCCGGACATGCTCGACTTCCTGGTCGATGCCGGCATGTTGGAGACTGGCGAGATCGACCACTACATGATGCACCAGACCATCGTCGACTACGCACGCGCCCAACTCGACGACACCGCACCCTACGCACGCATGGTCAATTATATCGCCGCCTTCGTTTCCGACTATAAGAAAGATTACACGCGCCTCGAACAGGAGAGCAGCACTATCTACGCCGCACTTGAGGAAGCTTACACGTTGGGTATGAGCGATGCCCTCATGCGCACTATCTACGCCTTCGTCCCCTACCTGCTCTCACGCGGCCTGTACAGTGTAGCCGAAAAGCACCTGCGCCGCGCCCTCGACTCAGCAGAACGCGAGGGAGACGAATACGGCAAGGCAGGAGCGCTGCTCTACCTCGGCGAGATCTCGCAAAAGCAAGGCAACTACGAGCAAGCCAGCACACAATTGCAAGAAGGCTTGAAACTTGCAAAGCTTGTGGGTAAAGAGGAGCGCGTCACCGCCTTGCTCGCCGTCCTCGGCTGGGTCACCTGGAAACGCGGCGAATACACCAGGGCCGAAGACTACTTGAAGGAAGGACTTGAGCTAGCACAGCAGCTAGACGACAAAGAACACATCTGCGACATCTTCGAAACCCTCGGATCCGTAGCCGCCAGCCGCGGCGACTACGACAGCTCGATGCGCTACATGGAAGATTCGTTACTACTTGCCCGAGAAATCGGCGACCAGGAAAAAATGTGTACCCTGTTGATAAATTTGGGTGTGACGGCGGGGGAGCGAGGTAATCATCAAAAGGCTGAAGAGTACTTTCTTGAAGGGCTGGATTTAGCAAAGAATATTGGGCATAAGGAGTGGATGAGCCTGTTGCTTAGCAATCTAGGTGAGGCTGAAAGTGAAATGGGCAACTTTGTTCAAGCAGAAACTTATTTCCTAGACGGGCTGAAAGTAGCTAGGGAAATAGATCATCGAGAATGGTCAAGCGCCCTTTTAAGTAATTTAGGATTAATAATGAGAAAAAAAGGTGAGAACTCATGGCAAAAAAATATATTGAAGAAAGTTTAGATTTAGCTCGTCTGATAAATAGACCTTTAGCAATATCAAATGCATTATATGAATATGGTAATTTTGAACCTTAATGAGTCTAACAGTAGAAGCTGCGAAAGATTATTTTCTTGAGATGTAGATCCATTGCTCCAGGCGAAGATCAGGAATTACTAGCATTAGCTGATTATGGATTAGCAAGAGTTGCGGCAGCTAGAGGACATCTTATAGAGGCAAAATTACTTGGCGAAAATAGTATCAATGTCTTAGAAGCTATAGGACATCGAAATTCGCAAGAAGTTAGAAATTGGCTTGCAACAATTGAGCTGAGTTGAGGTTCAAGTAGCAGCTGGCTATTAAAAATGGGCTACTTGAACCTTCAAACGAAACACTATTTAAGGTCTCCAATACCTATTAGGCGTAATCCCATGTGACGAGATAGCCGGGGCGCTAATTTGCGCTGGGGCAGGAGATGTGACGGGCGCGGCGTGGCTTGCCATGATGGGCGAGATGACCAGGTAGGCCGCGAAGAGAGCAAGGGCAATAAGCGGCAGGAGCCAGCGGATAGCGTGTCTTACCATGCGTACTGTGAGTGCCATGTGTCTTTTCCTTTCAACGTTGTGTGACCAACTACATTAACTACATCAACTGCATCGATATTTGTCGTTCCAGGAAAAGATGGTATAAGAATATCTTCGCTTTTTCAGGTTTGTGTCTTCTACCGACCAAAAGGTACTATGCTTCGTTTTTGGGGATGTTTCATGACACACTCGCCGAATTTTTATGTTGGGGGAGGCGGTTCGTCTAATATGTAGGAATACCCCTTGCGCGTATCCGGGGTGGGTGGTTCGGCAATTGCCTATATCCGCATCGGGGAATTGGGACGATACGGCAATAGTACTTTTCTCTGCTATTGAGCCGGATGTTGAAGCGGCGCGAAAAATGAGTATATTCCACCAGCAGAAGACGTTACGTTTTCACTTGAGAACATCGCCACCATGAGAAAGTGAGAGAGCATTCATGAACCTGTGGCCTTTTAAGCACCAGACCTGCCCGCTCGACGAAGAGGATGCCATTTTGCTGGTGGATGTGGAGACGGAGAGCATTCCCCTGACGGACGAAGAGGGCAACATGCTGTACTACTGCCTGGAAGGCGAGCATACCTTTGCCGCCGAGTCCGACGATCGGGGAGGTGATAGCAAGAGGCGGCGCTGATATCTTTGGCATATACCAGTTGAATGCAAGGGAGATCAGGCGGCCATCAGGGTCGCCTGATCTCCCTTGCATTGTCTTCTACCGTTTTCCTACACGAAGATCGGTTCAAGGCCGCGCCTTGCCACGAGTTCCTGCATCTGCTGGTCGGTCGGGGCGGGCGCGTCTTGCTGGAAGCGGTTGGCGGCATCGAGTACCCTGGGCAGCAGGTGCATCTCGCCGACCGTGTTGAGGAAAAGTCCGGGCTGGCTGAGCACCCAATGTACGGCCAGGTCAATATCCTGCTGATCCTCCAGCGGCTCATACCACGTGTCGCGGCTGTGCTGGCGGCCCAGCCATGGCTTGTAGGCGATGGATTTGATGGTCTGCACGGCCACGTTGCGCTGCCGGCAGGTGGCGAGCAGCGCCAGGAAGTTTTCGCGGTAGTAGGGATTTTGCATGGTGAGGTAGTTGTAGGGCAACAGGACAGAGTCGAAGTCGAAACGCTCCAGGCTGCGGCGGTGCAGCGCGGCGATCTGCACGCCGTGTCCCGTCACGCCGATGGCGCGAATCAACCCCTGCTGCTTCGCCTCTAGCGCCGCTTCGAGCGCGCCTCCCGGACTCAGCGCCGTGTCCCACTCGATCGGGTCGGCCAGGCTGTGCAGCTGCCACAGGTCAACGTAATCGACACCCATGCGTTCCAACGAGCGATGCAGCTCCTCCGTCGCCTCGCGTTTCGTGCGAGCATCGCCCTTCGTCGCCAGGTAGAACTGCGAGCGATAGCGTGCCAGCCAGGGCGCGATACGCACTTCCGCGTCCCCGTAGCTCGACGCAACATCGATATGGTTTACCCCGTAGCGCAGCAGTGCCTCCAGCGTGCGGTCGGCCTCCTCCTGCGAGGCATGCGCGAGGGCAGCAGCCCCGAAAATAGCGCGCGTGCTGCTATGTCCACTGCGGCCAAATACTTGCATAGCGATGGTCATGATTGTTTCTCCTCCTTGTTTGTCTTGTTATCCGCCGACTACCGCACCGCACCACCCCGGATACCCGCAAGGGGTATCCCTACATGTCCAGACGCCCCAGATTGCCACCGGTAATATCGGCATTTCGACGTAAGAGTGGGCGACCGATAAAGCTACCTATACACTATACGTTTCGGGAGGGTGTTACGTCCTGGCCTGCATGCGCGCTTCCACGGACTCGACGATGTCCTTCGCTTCTCGCAGACCCACGCCTGTTTTGTCACGGTAGAGCCTGATGGCGGCAATCTTTTGCTTGCGGATGAGCAGTTCGCGTATCTCGGCTTCCAGTTCGCCATCGATGGGCGGAATGTCACGCGGGACAAACGACGAGGACGGGGCAGCGCCGGGGTAGCGCCTGTACGTATTGTCGGGCAAGGGAAGGATACCTTCACGGATGTAATCCCCGGTTATGCTCTCGACCGTTTCTTTGGCTTCTCGCAGACCCGCGCCCGTGTCCTCGCGCAGCAGCTTGACGGCGGCAATCTTCTGATCGCGCCTGAGCAGATCGAGCAGTTCATCACGGCGCAGTAATTGCGACTTGAGTGATTCGACACGTTCCGGTGAGGTCCCGGCGAGCGGCGATTCGTACTGGCCGTGCCGACGCTTACCAAGCAACCTGGGCAACAAAATAAGGAGAAAGATAACCACCACGATCAAGATGAAGTAGTATAACATCACTGTTGCTCCTCTGCTTTCCATACGTTCATCTCTATTGAACGCTCCAGAAGAGTAATCGTCAAATCCCCGATTAGTTGTAGGGGCCGGTAATGCACATTGACGAAATAAACTGGTAAAAATTAGGTAATCTGCATTATCGACCCCTACGTTCGATTAGACAAAGAGAAACAGCTGCTGTGAAAACAGAAACAGCCCCGCGCAAGCGCGAGGCTGTTTCTGTTTTCACAGCACTTCTTACATCATGCCGCCCATGCCACCCATGCCGTCCATACCGCCCATGCCGCCGGACATACCAGCGCCGGCCTCTTCGGGCGCGTCGGTGATGAGCGCGTCAGTGGAGAGGAACATGCCTGCTATGCTGGCCGCGTTCTGCAAGGCGGAACGTGTGACCTTGGCAGGGTCAATGATACCGGCCTTGAGCATATCGACGTACTCGCCCGTCAGCGCGTCGAAGCCATGATTGCGCGGGCTGCGGATCACATCGGCGACCGTCACGGCCCCGTCGCGGCCAGCGTTGATGGCGATCTGGCGCAGAGGCTCTTCGAGCGCGCGGCGCAGGATGTTAACACCAGTTTGCTCTTCGCCGGGAGCAACCTTGACTTTGTCAAGCGCGGGAATGGCGTGTACCAGCACTGAGCCACCGCCGGGGACGATGCCCTCTTCGATAGCGGCGCGCGTGGCGGAGAGCGCATCCTCAACGCGGTGCTTCTTCTCTTTCAGCTCAACCTCGGTCGCCGCGCCGACTTTGATGACGCCGACGCCGCCCGCCAGCTTGGCGAGACGCTCTTGCAGCTTCTCGCGGTCGTAGTCGCTGGTGGTCTCTTCGATCTGCGCGCGAATCTGGCGCACGCGCGCCTGGATTGCTGCATGCTCGCCCGCGCCCTCAACGATGGTGGTGGCGTCCTTGTTGGCGCTGACGGTACGCGCGCGGCCAAGATCGCGCAGCGTGGTGTTCTCCAGCTTCAGGCCGGCCTTCTCGGTGATGACCTTGCCACCCGTCAGCACGGCGATGTCTTCCAGCATGGCGTCGCGGCGGTCGCCGAAACCGGGCGCTTTGACGGCCAGCACGCTGAAGGTGCCGCGCAGCTTGTTGACGACCAGCGTCGCCAGCGCCTCGCCGTCCACGTCCTCGGCGATAATCACCAGGTCCTTCTTGCCGGTCTGGAGCACCTTCTCCAGCACGGGCAGGATGTCGGTGATGGCGCTGATCTTCTTGTCGGTGATGAGGATGTACGGGCTGGCCAGATCAGCCTCCATGCGCTCCATGTTGGTCGCCATGTAGGCCGAGATGTAGCCGCGATCGAACTGCATGCCCTCGGTATACTCTTTCTCCATCGACAGGCCGCGGCCCTCTTCCACGGTAATCACACCGTCTTTGCCGACCTTCTCCATGACCTCGGCGATAATCGCGCCGATCTCGGCGTCGGCAGCCGAGATGGAGGCCACCTGGGCGATCTCTTCCTGGGTATCGATCTGCTTGCTCATCGCCTTGATCTCGGCGACGATGGCCTCGACGCCCTTCTCCAGACCCTTGCGCAGGATCATGGGGTTCGCGCCAGCCGCCAGGTTCTTCAGACCCTCGGTGATGATGGCCTGCGCCAGCACCGTCGCGGTGGTCGTGCCATCGCCCGCCACATCGTTTGTCTTGGTCGCCACTTCTTTGAGAAGCTGCGCGCCCATGTTCTCGAACGGATCGGGCAGGTCGATCTCGCGCGCAATGGTCACGCCATCATTGGTGATGGTGGGCGCGCCGAACTTCTTATCCAGAACGACGTTGCGACCCTTTGGCCCAATCGTCACTTTTACCGCGCCGGCCAGCACATCCATGCCCTGCTTGAGGGACTGCCGCGCTTTCTCATCAAATTGCAGTCGTTTAGCCACGAATTTTACTCCTGTTCAACAATACCCATGATGTCGCTTTCGCGAAGGATCAAATACTCTTCGTCTTCCAGCTTGATCTCGGTACCCGCGTATTTGGCGAAGAGCACCTTCTGCCCCGCGCGCACTTCAAGCGTGCTGCGCTTGCCGTTGTCCAGCACCTTGCCGGGACCAACCGCCAGGATTTCACCCTCCTGGGGCTTCTCCTTGGCCGTGTCCGGCATCACGATGCCGCTCTTGGTGACGGTTTCACGCGATAACGCTTTGACGACAACCCGGTCGCCCAACGGTCGAATCTTGACGCTCACAGTAGTCATTACACCAGACCTCCTATGTGTTGTTGTGTTCATGAGGATGTTTGCGAGTGTGAGTTGCTAGCATTCTCACGGCGAGACTGCTAAGTAGCTACATGATACACCATGTGAAGGAGAGTTGCAAGAGGGAATTTGAGCTATCATTTGAGATTCGCCAGGAATTATGCAGATGTAGGAGACATTTCAAGAGATGCCAGGACGATAGCAAGCATCGCCCTGGCATCTCTACTTCCATGAACCTAGCGCAAGCCTGGCCTCTTAAATTGACTCAGGCGCGTAAATTGAGTTGACGCAACAGCCTGTTTTGCTTTAGCTTTTGCCCTGGGAATTAAAACAAACCAGTAGAGTAGACTACCAACAATCAACAGTAAGACCAGTCCCCCACCAGTTAAAAGAAGCGGGGATACTCCATAGAGACCTCCGCTAAAAAGCCCCGGCGTGACCTGCGTTTTACTGGAGGTAAATACCTGAGAAAGTTGCTGTTGTGTAATTGAGAAGGTCGTGCTATAGTGCAACACTTTCCCATCTCCATAGGTCAAGGTCAAAGCAGCCTGATAATCACCTGCACCAAGAGCCTGGCCCGTAATATTGACAGGATAGGTGATGGATGTTTGCGGCAGGAAGGTATCAAGCTTCAACGACACCTTCTTCACAACCTGCCCCTGGCTATTCGTGACTTGCAGGCTACCGAAAGGCTTGAGCATGACATTGCTATTGTTGCTCAGTCCCACCAGAATTCTCTGGTAGCCATTATCGCCGCCGGATTGGATGCTTGTGGCCGACAACTGTTCGACAAGAGTGCCGGGAAGATTGACCTGGACTGCAACTATCGTCAAAGTCTTTACATTGACCTGGAACGTATTTTTATTTTTGGTCGAAGTGCTGGTTTGTTGAGCCGCATTTTCAGCGACAATACCACCCAGGTGCTGCCCTGGGCGGACATTGCCTGGAACAGCAACCTGAAATGTGACGATCTGACTCTGTCCAGGATTGAGCGTGACTTGCTGTACTCCAAGTCTGACCCATGCCCCTACATCATTTCGAGGAGCGTTCTTACTAAGGTAGACTGCGCCACTCGTCTGAGCGGTCGTCGCATCCACTGGATATAGATTGGCGGTGCCTGGGATATTGCCGGTATTGGTCACACGTATGCTATTGTTTTCGACAGTTCCTGGTTTGCCGTTAAAGATAAAGTACGATTTGGTAAGCAGATTAGAAGCATCATAGGAGACAGGCTGCATGCTAAAGCTGGCCTGACCCCCGGCAGCATGAGCGTCTGTGAAACTGAAAGCTATTCCCAACATTCCGAACACGACTATAAGAAGTAGCAATATCCCCATGACCAGCCGGGAGAAAAGGCTCGAAAATGGGAAGGAAAACGAATTTTGCATGAAACATATCCTCCTTATCAGCAACTGTATTTGAAGAATTCTATCTCTCTTCTAACCTGAGTTACTCATTGAATGAGAGGAGACAAGCTATCTCGATAGCTGTTCCCCTCTCAGAAATCCTGCAATACGAAAAATCAAAGACATTACGGGCCGCTAACGAGGGCGACAGTGACATTGCTCGTGTACGTATCCGCGTAAGTATCGGCGGGTATGGACAGCGAGACGGTCGGCGTGATGGTAAACATCCCCATTCCAGTTTTCGCAGTAGCGTTGAAAAACTCTACCGGTATAGCGCCCGTTGCTGCCGGAACAACCAATCCAGTAGACGAGATGTTGTTATTCGGAAGCGTACATCTCACCCCCGGATTGCATGATATCGCTACTGAACTGATTGTCGAGGCAGTCAAAGGCAGCGTGCGCACGGGATTAGTAGCTCCAGTTGTAAACTGAGTAGACACGATTGTTAGATGCCAACCATTGCCAGTGCCTCTCGCGTCTGTTACCACTATAGGCAGAGTATATGGTGTGGTCTGATCCGCGCCGTTCAATTGTACGTCCTGAGCATAAACACCAGCGCCTGGTCCCGACTCTGACAAGACTCCACTGATGACCGGAAGCGTTGCCTGCGTGTTTGAACATAATTGTGCATGCGGATCACAAGCAGCATTGGCACCAACAGCCCTACCTCCACCTATGGCCAGAGCGAAAACCACCAGCAAACAGATAGCAAAACCCGTTGAACGATATTTTAGTAAACGCTCAGGCATAGATAACCCCCTTTACGGCCCTGCAATGAGATCCACCGTGACGTTGCTGGTGTAGGTTCCCGCATAGGTGTTGGCAGGTATAGCGACATTGACGGTCGGCGTGATCGTCCAGCTTCCCATCCCATCATTTGCACCCGCGCTCCAAATCTTCGCAGCCGTAGAAAGATCACTTCCTGGTACTTGAACAGCCCCACCTGAAGCGGAACATGTACCAGTAGCACACGCAGCAGCCACCGTATTTAGCGTGGAAGCCGTAGTACTCAGTTGGTACGTGTCGCCCGAAGTCTCGAACTGGCTCGTCTGCATTGTGAGATTCCAGCCCGCGCCGGTTCCCCTGGCATCGATGACGTTTATAGCAAACGAATAACTCGTCGACTGGTTAGTGCCATTCAATGTCAATGGACTGGTTGCAGTAGTGGCGTCCGCCGATTCAGACAAAGTGCCGGGAATAACGGTAGCCGTGGCGATCGTGCTTGATGAGCCGCACGTGGTGCCGGACGGTGTAGTTGAGGTGCAGGGCGGCTCGAAGTCATACGTTGAGCTGTTTCCACTCACGCCAATTGTAAAATCATCGACATTGCCTGAAAATGTACCACTCCAACCACTTCCAGCTTTGAAAACAATCCCGCCATCAGCCGCCCAGATACCCGTGTCAGGATAATTGGCAAGTATCTGGCTCCAGGTGCATGGAGTGCTTTGAGAACATTGCCCACCTGTTAAGCTGCTAGCGTGACTGAACCACCATACTCCACTTCCACCGTTAATGGCGTCCCACTGACTCCATGTTCCAACCGGAACGCTTGCAATATTTCTGTATGGTTCGTAAATCAATCTTCCTTGATATCCATGGGCACCTGAGCTTACATGGAGATCAATATCAAACTGCAAAGATATTGCCGTTACAGAACTAGGGTTACCTGCGCTTTGATATGACCAATAGCTCAGGCTGGTAATAGAGGATAGCTTGACGCCTCCATATTTTGTGGGATTATAGAGTGCCAGAATCTGCCCATCGGTCGAGCTGCTGGTAGTCAATTGCGCGCTTCCGGTACCCAATGGCTGACCTGCAGGTCCCAAAACCATTTGACCTGTCCCAGGAGTAGGGGTATTCGTTTGATCATTAATAAAGTACCAGCCCTGCATATTGCCTGGATTAATAACAGATGTTGAAGTGGCTGCAAATGCCATAGTCGATGTGAGCACAAACACGAGAGCGAGTATGATCCCCAGGCTGAGGGCGGGAACCGTGGCGAACCAACGCCTGCCGCGAATGGAATGTTTCATATCGGATCCTTCCAATGTGAGGGAAAGGGGAGGCTACTGGTAGAGCGGCTCCCCTCTCTGAGAATGAGCGAGTCAAGACATGAAGGACATTACGGGCCGGCAATGAGGTCCACCGTGACATTGCTCGTGTAGGTCCCTGCATAGGTGTCGGCGGGAATAGCAACATTGACGGTCGGCGTGACGGTGTAGCTTCCCATGCCAGCGCCCGCACCCGCGCTCCAAATCTTCGTGGCGCTTGAGAGGTTACTGCCTGTATTTTGCACAGCCCCGCTCGAAGCGGAACATGTCGTACTAGCAACACACGCGGTAAGCACCCCACTCAGCGTGGAAGCATTGGAGTTCAGCGAGTAGGTAGGTGATCCAGAAGTCTGGAACTGGCTCGTCTGCATTGTGAGATTCCAGCCCGCGCCGGTTCCCCTGGCATCGATGACGCTAATAGCAAACGCATAACTTGTCGACTTGTCTGTACCGTCCAAAGTCACTGCACTGGCGGTCGCCGTGGAAGCTGCTGACTCAGACAAGGTTCCGGGAACAATTGTGGCGCTGGCGGTTGTAGTTGACGTGCCGCACGTGGTGCCTGTCACATCTGTTGAGGAACACGGCGGAGCGGCGAACGCCCCGATAGCCACTCCCCCAATCGCCATACTCAGAATCAAAACAAACCCCAGATAGAAGACCATGCTGCGATGTTTGAGTAAATGCATGATTTACCCCCCTTTTCTTTTTGTCGGCTGCATGTCTAAAATTTGACTGCTCGCCTCATATAACAATTGGCAGTAAGCCAGGAGTAATCGGTAATTCTCGCAGAGCACTCTCATCTGAGTCGATATGTGACGTGTAGACATTTACAATTCAGGAGGATCGCACTCGCCACATTCAAGAACAAGATCCCATAGTTTCTGGCAAGCTACATCATTTTTTTATTAGTGCCTTTGCATGTGCCGATATACCCTGCAACTTTGCCTGCATGAATGATTGTACCGTCGTTTTGTGAAGTGCGGATTGAGAATAAGTTGAGAAATGGTTATGAATCGATTTATTCAGTGGATGAATCGATATTTTCGATTATTAAGATTTATTAACGTAGACTCTATTGTCGAATATCGCTTGCTTGCTTTCATAATGAGTAATAAAACCTGGTCGCTTTTTCACTTCAATGGTTGAGCTTTTAGTTAGCAGATGTATCTAAGGTGGAGGAGATGTTCATGCCTGGGGGATTTGTAGGGGCGGGAGTGGTGTGAATGCCGGGTGTGGGCGCTTGCGCCGCCCTCGGCTCGCCATGGACGCGATTTATTGGCGAGCCGGATATGAGTCGTAGGCGTTGGACAGGGACGAGGACGACGCTTTCGCCCCCGTCCCTACGATTTTGGGGCGAGCAGTCACGCTCCCCCTATGCCTACAGCGAGCCGCTCGTCCGCGCGTGCTGCCACCGCGCCCACCGCGCCGGACAGGTCCCGCGTGATAATTTCGCCGTTGGCGACCTGGTGCGCTTCGAGATAGCTACGAAATTCAATCATGGCTTCCTCGTCTACCTGTGGATAGCCGCGCTCATTGAGCCACAGCAGCGCCAAAATAAATTGCTCGTGGGTGATGACTGCTACCGTCTCATACTCAGATCGCTCCAACCGCTCCTTCACTTTCCACACGCGCGTGATGAACTGTTCGAATGACTCCGCTCCGGGACCATCGACCAGTTGCGGCTCGGCTAGCTCCCAGAAGACACTGACGAGCGGCTTGCGATCTTCCTTGCTCGAATACATCTTGTAGCGAGGGTTGATATAGGTAAATTCATGCACATCCCATTCTTCGCTGGGGACGTGCGGCAAGGCGCGCTGGAGGGGAACGGCAGTTTCCTTTGACCTGACATACGAAGAGGTAATGATAAGGTCCAGCTTCCGATCTTTCAGATAGGGATTGAGTCGGCTCACGACCTGTTTCGCTTGCTTTCTTCCTGTGTGGGTCAGTGGAACGGACTGAGGACTAAAACTGGGTAAACCGGCATTCGACTTACTCTCTGCATGGCGTATCAGTAAAACAGTAGGCATCCCTACATCCTCCATAGAACATTTGTTTACTATTTGTGTTGATAGGTTATCATCCCCATGTATTAAAGCACTCTGAGCACTACACGTAAAGAGGAAATAGGGGCATTTTCAGGGTTTTTATGACAGTTTACTGACAACCTTCGACGCAAAGATAGGCTTTTGCGGCGACAAGGCACTCCTCAAGGGGATCCCTGGTGTGGAGTGTGAGGCTATCGGCGGGCAGATGCCTGAACTGGTAAAAATAGTCGGCCATCGTGGCCGGGTCAGATCGAATGGTGGTGATTTGTTTCGGGCGGTTGAGAATGCGCTCGTTGCGCAGGTCTCTGTCTGCGACACACAGGATGATTTTTAATCGAACATTTTCGATGCTTTGCACAATCTCACTCACTTTGTCCACAATAAAAGTGTGCAGCGCGGCGGTATCCAGTATCACCGAGCTTTGCTGTTTCACTAATTCGTTGTACACCGTTCGAAACGCCAGATCGTAGGCAATGTTGCCGGCCAGTTCTTCGTCCAAGCCCTTATTCAGCAGCACCTCTTTATGCCCATCCTTATCGATCACGTGCCAGTTTAGCTCACGGCCTAACGCGCGAGCCAGTGTGGATCTTCCCTGCCCCCGGCAGGCCGGCCATCATTACTAACATGCATGGGGTGTATGCATCAAATATCTCTTTTTGCTGTATCAGGCGAGAACGGACAATTAATGCTACTCTCATGTAGTAGACGCGCGTTTGGAAAGATTATAAAAAAAGAGGGCAACCCAATCAGACATAGGGGCCAGTGATGGAGATGAACAAATTAATACGAACATAAGTCGTAGGGGCCGGTTTACCGCGCCCACCAGCCGATTATGAACTTTAGGCACGGTTCAAATGAACGTGACAGGTGCTCGTCACCAGAAAAGCTCCGCCCTGTCATGCTGAGCGCAGCGAAGCATCTCTGGCTTGGCACACAGATGCTTCGCTGCGCTCAGCATGACAGGGTGCGATGGCAGGGTGCGATGGTGCAAGGCCCCCTCATCCCCGCTATCCTTCCCCCTGTCCCTACAGTCCTTCCATTTCGAACAGCACGTTCAGCAGCGCGGCAACCGCGTTGTTACGCTTGCGATAGTATTGCCGGTCGTTGGTGAATTCCAGGCGCGTAGCTATCTCCCTATGTTTGAGGCTAAAGCGGGTAAAGTAGCGATAGGACAGGATATTATAATACATCCACTCTTGATCGGTGTCTTTGCGCATGCCTTTCCCGCGGAGATGCTCAAGCGCATCGTCCAGGACGCTTCGTATGACCTTGCCTCGCTCGACCGGCGTGGGTGAAGCGTTGTCTTCAAGCCGGCGCGCCACGGATTTCATCAGCCGCAGGTTGGTCTCACCCAGGGCTGCCAGGTTGTGCATCTTCTTTAATGCCTTTTCCAGTTCATCCGCGTTCATCTTGAACACGCCGATTTTATTTTTCTCGCGCACGAACTGCCTGAAGAAGGCGCTTTCGGTCAACTCAGAATACTTTTGCTTTGGCTCGTCTTGCAGCCCGGCATGCTCCGGTTTGGCCGTTCGTTCGAGGTATTTCTTCTGCTGAACGATATCTCGAATAGCCGTCATGTCCTGCTCTGATAAGCGCTCCCAGACAGCGATAAAGTAGGGCGCGAGGATGCTGCTGGCCTTGTTTCTGAACTGCTGCTCAGACACGCTGTGGCGGGGAGACTGTAGTTTCAAATCGAAGAGCGCCGAGCAGGCGCGAAGGATAAAGCAGGGATGCAGCCCTGCATGCTTGATGATCCACTCCACCTCTTCATCCGAAAAAGGCATGTGTGCATCCTCTGCGGGTTTGCGTATGAAGCACTCGGCCTCTTCTCGCGTGAATTCAGCCAGCGCCTGCTCATCGAAGATATTGAAGAAAGGCGAGTCTACAATACCTTTATGACACAGGACGTAGAGAGGAGCGATAGAGGCCGTTACGTATGTTACCTTGTGGGAGGAACCCTGGGAGCGCAAGAGGGAGAAAAATTCCGGCCCAAAATGTTCGTTGCGCGTGATCGAGTCGAAAGAATCGAGCGCCAGAACCAGGGCATACCCCTTTTCAAGCACCTGGTCCAGCACGTTGAGAAATGCGTCAGCGCCATCTCCCTTAGGAAGCGACAGCTTTACGCCCTGTGCCTTCACCTGTCGCACGATCGCCTGGCTCACGTAATGTAAAAAGCGCTCGGCGCTGCGGTAGACGGATTCGCGCAAATCGACCAGTACAAACACATGCCGGCTCAGATTCTCGTCGAAACGCTCGTACATCTCCGGCTGGCAGGCGCACCACAGAAACGACGACTTCCCGATCTGTAGCGGTCCGATCACCGAGACGGATTGGCGTTTAGCGAGGTTTCGATACAGCCGTTTCAACTGCTCTTTACGCCCATGAAACGTGGGAAGCATTTCGGGGGTATTGATCGCGTCTATGTTGTTGTAGGGGTTTTCGGAAACTGGATTCGCCTGTAACTCCTGCGCCATACATCGCCTCCTTACGCATAAAGACACGTACTTGCTATGAAGTATACGATTATTCGCTCGACAGCATATGCCAAATGTATGACAAATCACCTTCTATCTTTCAGGCTACGTTTCGGGCTGCGTTCTATGTACTATAATACCTCCAAAATGTCAGCATTTTGACAGAGTTGTATATCTATTCTGGCATACACTAGATATTGGCGAAACAAACGCTAGAGAATAGCAATTAGGAACGTTTTCTGGAAACATCGAGGAAAGGATAGATACTATGCCGGCCAAAGGGAGCAAGAATCTCAAAGACGCGCTTGCTATCGGGCTTGGTATCGTGGTGTCGTAACACGTGTCTGGGATTTCAAGGTCAAAGACTGGGTGACGAGTGTGTTCGTCGCGGATATCGATCACGACGGCGAGGCCGAGGTGATCGCCTGTTCGCGCGATGGGCGTGTCTACTGTTTGACTAGCGCCGAAGGTCAGTGGCGCTGGGAGCGCGTCTTACCCAAAAAGGTGTGGGTAGGCACCGGTGTAGCTGGCGACCCCTTCAGTGACGAAAAAGAGTCTCATGCTCACATCATCGTCGGCACGCGTGACGGCAAAGTTTTCGTGCTAGATAAGGATGGCAGGACGCTCGTAAGAGAAACATCAACGATAACAGAAGAACATGAAGCCCTGCCTTATGATCCGTTAAAGGTCGGGCGATCCGACAAGCAAGCCGAGGAAGATGCCTACTGGCATACAACCGAGGATGTCATTCGCCAGGTCGCTGTGGACGCCCTCAAACCCAATATGATTATCATCGGCTCTGAAAATCGCCGCGCGTATGGCCTGGATTACCAGACCGGAAAGCAGAGCTGGGAGTTCTCCACGAATGGGTGGGTGCGCGCGGTCCACTCCTTCGATATCAACGGGGATGGGAAGCCGGAAACGCTGGTGGGTTCTACCGACAAATGGCTGTACCTGCTCGATGCGGACGGCAACCTTATCGACAAATACAACCTGGGATTCCCGGTGCATACCATCACGGCAGCCGATATCGACAACGACCAGCGCGTCGAGATACTGGTAGGGACGGATGGTAAAGACCTGGCGGCCCTTACCTATGACGCAGGTTGTGGTTTCGCCGAGAAATGGCGCAAGCAATTCAACAATCGCTTGCTCTCACTATGTGTCACGGATATCAACAACGACGGGTCACTGGAGATCATCGCCGGTTCGGAGGACAAGTACATCTATATCATCGATACAAAAGGGGAGATCATCTGGCTGCACAATCACCACTTTCGCATCTTTAGCATTTTCCCCTACGATATCGATCATGACGGCGTGCCGGAACTGCTGATTGGCTCGGACAACAACGTCGTGCGCGCCATGCGCGTGCGCTTGCAACCTGGCTTGAAGCAGCAAATCCTCAAGCAACACAGACTGCTCGGTGATCCTCTACCTTCAATCCTCACCGGACTGATGCCCGACGAGCGCGGTTTGCTGCGCGACATCCTGAACAGGTACGAGCGGGAGTTTGTGACGCTCCAGCAGGCTACCGACCTGTTGAAGAAGGGAGCATTTGCAGCTGCGCTTGCTATGCTGTTGCGGCTGGAGCAGCAAAGAGTGCAGCAGCCCTGGCGCAAAAAGACAAAGGGGCATACGCGCTCGGTCTGCTTCAGGCAGGCGTTCAATGACCCCCTGCGAGAGGTTATCATTGGAACGAGCGAAGGAGACGTGGTGATCTACAATACCAAAGGACACGAACGCTGGCACGAACATCTCGCCGACCGCATCGTCGAGTTACATACCGGC
Source organism: uncultured Chloroflexia bacterium (assembly GCA_963731975.1). GTDB lineage: Bacteria > Chloroflexota > Ktedonobacteria > Ktedonobacterales > Ktedonobacteraceae > CAVSXS01. The sequence continues at coordinate 219,467 of CAVSXS010000002.1, forward strand.
TTCATCGATCACAATAGAAAAGAAGAAATCGTGATCTGCTCCTCGGATAGCCATCTCTCCATCATCAGCGGGACCAGGAATCGAGACATAAAAGATTTTTCCATCGCTTCACGCATGTCGAGCATCAGCCTGACCGCGCCCAAGAGCCACGGCTTCGCCGAGATCATCATCGGTTCGGAAGAAAAAAAGCTGCTCATCTACAAAGGCGATTTGCTGCACCATATGGAAACCATCGAAACGAAGGAGGGTATCCGCGTCGTGCGCACCCACGCCCAGGATGGCGAGCATATCACAGACATCGTGGCCGCCAGCCTGGGAAACCGCGTCTACGCCTACTCACGCAATCAAGCGAACCCCTTGTGGACTTACGAAACACGTGACCATATCCGCGCCATTTGCCTGAAAGATATCAACGGCGATGGCCAGCTCGAGGTGTTGATCGGCTCGGAAGACCGCAACATCCATGTGCTGGATCATCACGGCAACCTGCTCTGGCGCTACTTTTTCCCGCACAGCGCGCTCTGCATCGACGCGCTGGACGCGAATCACGATGGAAAGAGTGAAGTGTTTGTGGGATGCGCCGACGGGTATCTCTACGTTCTCAACCACGAGGGCGAGTACCTGTGGAAGTACCGGGCGGAAGACCGCATTCACGCGCTGCGTGTCGAGGATATCGATAAGGACGGTAACGCCGAGATTGCCCTGGGGGCGGAAGATGAACTCGAGCTGCTGCGCATGATCAACCCCGGGGAGATACAATCCCTCATCGATCACTGCTGGACAGCGCTGCTTGAGCAGCATCCAATGGAACACGCCATTCACTTGCTGCTCTTCGAGGCTCCAACCAATCCCTACCTGCAATCCTTCGCTTTGAGCAAGCTTGTGCAGATGGAGTCGTTTTCTTCTGAAGATTTCAGCCACCTTGAGCTTATGGCAAAAGAAGGTGCTATCGAAGTGCGCAAAGCTCTGGCAGGCATCATCGCATCGCATATCCACGACAAAGCATTGCTTGAGAGGGTAAGCCAGGTCCTGTACCAGCTCTCCGTCGACCCGGAGCAGGACGTGCGTACTACCGTTGTCGAACACATCCCAGCATTTATCAAACAGGACTGGAAATCGGGGTTTACCTACCTCGAACGTTTTTCAGAAAATGACAACAGGCACATTCGACGACTCGTCATGCTTAAATTGTACCAGGTAATCGATATGCAACAGGTAGAATTGACCAAAGAGCGCCAGCGCGCCATCTTTTACCTGCTCCTCACCGGCGTGCTTGACCCGGAATCGGAGTGGGTGCGCCAGGAAGCCGCCCGCACGCTGGCGCATTTCCTGGATCTCTATCCCGGCAGGTTGATTGTGAACACGCATCTGCTCATCGTCAGGGATGTCGGCATTCCCGTTTTCGAGCGCATCGCCGCTTCTACATCTCCCTTCGTCAAGCAGTACCTCAACGCGATCATCCAGGTACTCGTCGAGGTCGATGATGCGAATGCGCTGGACAAAGTGCAGCAAGTTGTGATTGCCCTTGAAGGTGGGGCAGCAGGCCTGGACTACAGCCGCGACATTCGGGCACTGTATGACGAACTGCGCTACCTGCTGACGCTGCGCAGCATCGAGGCGATTGCGCAGTACCAATGCTCGCTCAACGACGCCGATTTCGCGCGAACCAACCAGTTTGCGCCGATCATGCTGGCAGTGTTCAGACAACTCAACTCGATTACACGCGCGCTGCGCATCTTTCTCAGGCGGGAAGGAGTACAGGATCGCCTGAACAGCCTGCTCGATGCTACGAATGCCATGAATAAGATGGAGAAGTTTCTGGAAGAGCAATATGCGAAGAAGCTGATGGGGTTCCCAATCACCAGCCTGCCCGACCACCACATCTTCAAGCTGGTCATCGGACGTTGGCGGCAACTGGTGATCGAAGAGATCAACAAGCTGCGCGGCAAAGCTATGATCGAGGCCGTACTCCGGCAGCACGAGGCCAGCTTCGACGACCAGGTCGGCATATGGCTCGCTGTACGCAATACCGGAAGTAGTTCGGCTGACGACATCGAGGTCACGCTGCTGGAAGGGAAGGGCTTCAAAGTAGTAGGGAGAGGCACTATCGCGCGCGAAACGTTGATCCCTGGCGAAGACGCGACCTTCGAATTCATCCTCAAGCCTGAGATGCCGCTGCTCGATCTGGTCTTCGAGATCACCTATGGTGACGGCGAAAAGCCTCAACAGGAGGCACGTTTCAAAGAGCAACTGGAGCTGAGAGAGTCGCACCGCGAGTTCGTCTACATTCCCAATCCCTATTCGACGGGCACGCCGATGCACGACCGGGACATGTTTTATGGCCGCGAAAAGGATATGGCGCACCTGCAAGACAACCTGACGCGCAAGTCGAAGACGGTCATCGTGCTGTATGGGCAGCGGCGGCTCCGGCAAAACCACCGTGTTGCTCCAGCTCATCAACACGGGCGCGTTTGGCGAGCATATCCCGGTGCTGATCGATATGCAGGCCGTTTCCTACAACATCAGCATCCAGAACTTCCTTTACAAGATCGCCCACTACATCTACCAGGCCATGAAAAAGCGCGACCTGCACATCTGCGAGCCGAAATTGAAGGATTTCGACGACGACGCCATGATCGGCTTCGACCTTTTCCTGGATGGCGCGGAGGAGCGGCTGGAGGGCCGCAAGCTGATCTGGCTGGTTGACGAGTTCGAGGTGCTGGAAGACCAGGTGCATAAGAGGAAGCTGGATGCGGAAATCTTCGAGTACCTGCGCAACATTTTACAGCACCGCAAGGGTATCAACTTCCTCTTCTCCGGCACGCACCAGATCACCGAGTACACCAGGCTCTACCATTCCGTCTTCTTCAATATCGCCTACCACTACCGGCTTTCCAAGATCAGCGCAGAAGGAGCCGAAGCGCTCATCCTCAAGCCGGTGGAGGGCCTGCTCGAATACGATCCGCTGGCGGTCACGAAGATTCGCCAGTTTGCCGACGATCAGCCCTACCTGCTGCACCTGCTCTGCCGGGCAATCGTCGATTACTGCAACGAAAAGCGCAAGCCCTACGTGACGATCAACGATGTGAACCTCGTGCTGAACAAGGTCATGAGCACCGGCCAGTATCATTTCGGTTGGATCTGGGAGCAGGTGAAGCCGGAGGAGCGTGTCGCGCTCTCCGCGCTGGCCGAGGGCGGAAGAGAGGAGGGACGCTTACTCACGATATACGAGTTGGAAGAGATTTACCGCAAGCACAACGTCACCTTTAAGCGCGCATACGTGCTGGACGCCCTGAAAACGCTGGTGGACGCCGACGTTGTGGAGAGCGTCTCAAGCGACTCGCGCGATTCGATGCTCGACAACAGCAAGTTCCGCGTGCCGGTGGGCCTCACGCGCCGCTGGCTGATGCGCGAGCGGCCCATGGCGCTTGTGCGCGGCGGTATGAGCGATTAGTAAGCAGACAAGGAGAGAGGCGGCCAGGCAAGCCTGACCGCCTCTCTCCTTGTCTGCTAGAAGGTTAATGCTAGTGACGGGCATCGTAGGGGCGCAGGAAGACCGTTGGCTCGAACTTGATGAAGGCGGGCGGGGTCGGGTTTGGTGGATAGTAGTTGTACGTCGCGCCCAGCGCGCTTGCCTCACTGTTCATCAGGCCGGGATCGGTCGAGTCGTCCCACTTGCCGGTGTTGAGGCGGTTGATGAGCGTGTGGAAGGCGGTCAGCGTCTCGGCAGGCGTGAAGGCGCAGTGGCCAGCGCGATGCACGAAGACCTGGCGCAGCATGCTGGAATCGCCCGCGCTCCTCACGACGTTGGCGTATGCCTGCTCGTCCTCGTTGACCACCAGTCCGTCACCGGTTGTATGCATGGTCAGCACGGGGATATTCAGCTCGCCGTTGAACGAGATGTACTTGTTGAGGTACGACACCGCCCGTGGATCGGCGCTGATGCGGGGAGCCTTCTCCAGGCTTTCCAGGTCCTTGTTGAGGCTCAGCCCGGCCTGTTTGTACAGCGCCTTGACCTCGCTGCTCGTGGCCGACTTCTCAAGCTGCTCGCTGTAGTTTACGCCGGTATTCCAGGAGGGGTTGCCACCGGCGCGTCCTTCGAGTTCAAGGCGGGCATAGAAGGCAAAGGCGAAATCTACCTGGCTCTCCCAGAGGTATTGATTGGCCTCCTGCGAAGCGTAATCAGTTTTCGCAGGCTCCGGCAAAGCAGGGTTAAACCAGCCGGGGATGTCGCCCAGGGATGCTAAGAGAGCGATGCGCGCCTGCCCCTGCGCACTACCCTGCGCCACCGCGAGGTCAGTTTCGGCAGTGTTGAAGTCCGTCGTCACAGTGGCAAGCTTCAAGTGAACGATGGGCAGCGTATTGCCTGCCAGCAGCACATCGAAAGCGAAGGCGCTATCGAGAGCCTGGTTCCACGTGCCGACACCACCGGCTACGACACCGCACATGGGCAGCGCGCCCGCGAAGCGATTGGGGTAGAGCTGCACCAGCCCGGCGGTAATGATGCCGCCCAGCGAGTGACCCCAGGCAATCGTGCGAAGGGGATTGCCGCAATGCCAGTCGAAGTAGTTCAGCAGGGCGATCTGGTCGTGGAAGGCTTGCTGGAGCGCCCAACCATTCTGGCTGTAGGACGAGCCTGCCAGCGCGTAGCCCTGCGCCAGCAGCGCACCACCCGTCAGCGCATCGCCTACATCGGTCGCCACCAGTGGCGAACCTACAAAGACATAGCCATGGCTGTAGAGCACCAGCGTGCCATTCCAGTTCGACGGAACCTGGATTTCGTAGTTGGCCCCGCCAATCGAGCCGGTCAGCGTGTTGGTTCCACTGGACGTAATACATTTGGTGGAAACGTTGTTGAGCGCGCTGGCGCGGGCGCTGCCGGTAGCAGTGAAGGCCACCAGCATACTACCGAAGAGAACAAATAGAGCGAAGAGAAGAAGTGGACGGTGTTTCATGGCCTCAAACCTCCTTGTACGAACAATGTACGAGTTATCCAACAAAAAGCGCGCGATGCATAATATTGGATAGAAGTGGTCAGGCCGGATGCATGAAGATAGGAGTTGCGTAGACGCCACAAATCCTACCCTGCTTATCCCTGTGGATATGATGAGCAGGAGTGAAGGCGACTCCTATGTTTTCTTGCTTCCCCCATACAGTAGAGTACCAGCTAATATAGGCAAAGTCAACTATTAGAATGCTTTTGGGGCAGGAAATATCTGTAGGCAACCCATCGTAATACATTGTCAAGTATCATTTGGCAGGCGATCCCTCCCTCGTAGGAGCCGATTTATCGCGCTCAGCCAGCCCATTCATGGGCGCGAAAGGTGGCTTGCAACGCGAGTGGGCGTGTCTGGGAACAACGTCTCGCGCCCATAAATGGGCTGGTGGGCACGGTAAACCGGCCCCTACGACTTATGTTCGTATTCATTTGTCAATGTGCATTACCGGCCCCTACAAAGTATGTAGAAGGACGTGTTTTTGCGCCCCTGCACGCTGCGGTGTCATAATAGCAGGACAATACCTTTCACACTAGCACTAGAAAGATGAGTTGCGATGCGTACAAACCAGGTGAGAGAAAAGCTCAAGCGGGGCGAACCGACGTTGGGAGGATGGCTGAGCCTGCCCAGTATACAAACAGCCCGCATTATGACGCGCATTGGCTTCGACTGGCTCGTGGTGGACATGGAGCACACCGCGCAGAGCGCCGTGCTGATGGCGGATATGGTCGCTATCATCGCCGAAGAGGGGACGTGCGCGCCCATCGTGCGCCTGCCCACCAACAGCGTCGAGTGGTTCAAATGGGCGCTGGACGCGGGTGCGTGGGGCATCATCGTCCCGATGGTCAACTCGCGCGAAGAGGCGCAGCGCGCGGTCGAGTGCTCCAAATATCCCCCACGTGGCACGCGCAGCATTGGCGGAGCCTTTGGCCCCTACGGCTTTGGCATCACCAACTGGCACGAATACGCGCGCATCGCCAACGACGAGATCATAGTGACAGTACAGATCGAGAGCAAACCGGCTCTGGAGCACCTGGATGAGATCCTCTCGGTGCCGGGCATCGACGTAGCCTTTGTCGGCCCCAACGACCTGCACGCGCAACTTGGGCTGCCACCCAGCACGGAGGGCGCGGAACCTGAGTTCGTTGACGCACTGGAGCGCATTCAAGCGGCAGCGCGCAGGCATCACGTGGCGCTGGGCATCTTCAGCGGCAACGGCGAGGCCGCCGCCGAGCGCGTGCGCCAGGGCTTCCAGATGATAAGCGTCACCTCCGACGTCAGCAGCCTGATTACGGCGGCATCGCTCAACCTGCGCAAGGCTCGCGGTGAATAACGAGGAGAGAGGGGTAGGCGAGCATATGCAGCAGGCATATATCTGGACGGGAAAAGTATTGCAGCCGGAGGCGCTGGCGCTGCTCGAAGGCATCGCCACCGTCACCGCCAGCAGCATAGGCGAGCGCGGCGAGTGGTACGCTGAGGCAGCGGCGGCTGATGTCATCATGCCGTCGGGCGAGCCGTTCGTGACGGACGAGGTGATGGAGCGTATCGGCCCGCGCCTGCGCATCATCGCCCGCACCGGCATCGGCGTGGACCGTATCGATCTAGCCGCAGCCACCCGGCGCGGCATCCTGGTCATCAACAGCCCCGACGGGCCGACCGAGTCCACCGCCGAGCACGCCATCGCGCTGATGCTCGCACTCTGCAAGCAGGTCATGACGACTGATCGCGTGCTGCGCGCCGGACTGCCCTATCCAACCTTATCGCAGATCACACCGGGTTTCGAGGTGTTTGGGACAACGCTGGGACTGGTCGGCCTGGGTCGCATCGGCAGCCGCGTCGCGGCCATCGCGCGCGTGCTGGGTATGCGCGTGCTGGCCTTCGATCCCATCCTCCCGACTGAACGCGCTACGGCATTGGGAGTCGAGCTGGTTCCCACGCTAGAGGAGATGCTGACGCGCGTTCAGGTGCTCTCGCTGCACTGTCCCGCCACGCCGCAGACACGCCACATCATCAACGCCGCAACGCTGGAGCTATTGCCCAGGGGCAGCTACCTGATCAACGTGGCGCGCGGCGCGCTGATCGACGAGGCCGCCCTGCTCGACGCGCTGCGCTCCGGCCACCTGGCAGGCGCGGCTCTCGATGTCTACGATCCCGAACCGCCTATCACCATCCATCCACTCTTCTCGCTGCCCAATACCATCTGCACTCCGCACATCGGTTCATACACCTTTGCCAGCCTCAAACGCATGCAAATCATGACCTGCGAGCAGATCGTGGTCGCTCTACGCGGCGAACGCCCGGCAAACCTTGTGAATACTGATGTGTGGGGGAAACAGAACGATATTGGGAACTGATTGTGAGCTTATGACCTCCTGCTGTGACCCCTTTGAGAGCGCGATAGGGTATCTTCTTCATAAAGACCTACAGCGACCCATCTAGCAAGGAGGATCCAGATGCATAATCGAGCAGTACGGTTCATCGTAGGCGGCGTCCTGGCAGTTATCCTGGCCCTGATTGGCACGGGATTCATCTTTGCTGCTACGCACGGCAGCTTTGCGGCAAGCAACGCAACGCAGGCAACCCAACAAGGCAAGCCGGTCTTTGGTGTCACACACGTATTCATACGTGGCGATGTGTTCTCTCCCGCGCATATCCAGGTAGATCTCGGTACAACCGTGACCTGGACGAACCAGGACTCCGACTCACACAACGTGACATTTTCCCCGGTCGTGCTCTCCTCATCCAACAGTTGGGAAAGCGGATTGCTCTCGCCGGGACAATCCTTCAGTTATACCTTTACCTCACGTGGGACGTTTCAGTACTACTGCCAGGAGCACCCGTTTATGACCGGAACTGTAGACGTGACATAACCAGCCATATCACAGGCTATACTCGATAGTGGTGCCAATTTGCTGTCGTGAGTGAGCAACTGTGCAGGAATATGTACCGTGTGGCCCTGTACTGGTCATACTGTCGTAGACGACATCAAGCTAGAGCCAAACAATCGCACATAAAACGACGAGCAGCTCGCTTCGCTGCCTAAGTGCGGCTGTAGTACTAGCTATCTTCCTCTTCATTCGTTGGTTCAATAATCTCAAGAGGTACAAGCGTGCGCTTCTCAATCGGAATAGACAATCGCCGATAGATGTCAGATACTTGTATGGTCATATTCAAGCTTGCGAGAAGAACCTCTTCTTCATGTCCATACTCCCGGTATTCCCAACCTGAAGGAGTGCGAGTAATCACCTCAACATGTTGCACATATTGGCTGATAAATACAATTTCTTGAATGCTCTGCTTAGACTGATAACGCAGCAGCTTATAGGTTCGATCCCTGGCTTCTGTACTTTTTGAAAGCACCTCCACAATAAGACACGGTGAGTCCAGAAAAAAAGCATCATCCTGATCGGCCTTATCGCAAGTTACCACCACATCCGGCATGACCAGCACATCATTTGTAAGCCGAACAACACGATCGACCATATAGGCGCGACAATCGCTCTCTTCTCCCAATGCGTCGTCTAAAGCCCGCCACATATTGGCAGAGATCGCCGCGTGATTAGCGCTGCTACCGGCCAGCGCATAGATTTCACCGTGATCGTACTCAAGTCGTTGCTCATTGTTCCGCAGTAGTGTCATGTACTGCTCCAAGCTATAGCGCCGCCTCTTTGGATTAGCTTCCAAGGAAATCACCTGCCTCTCCAAGCATAATATCGCTCCATACCGCAATATTATATCACCGCCTGTCCCTACTGCTGTCCCTACTGAACGTCGGACATCCATTTCCGATGAAAAATGCAATGGATATTCTTAAAAGGTAAGCCCTTTGGGTCAAAACACACGGTTGCTACATCTGTTGCTACATGAGACGGAAACCGCAAGCAACAAGAACGCCTCACGCCGCTTCTCTGGCGGTCTGAGGCGTTGTCCCAAAAATGAAAAGTGCCAAGGGACGGAATTGGTTGAACCTGTTCGCCAGTGTTCGCTGTCATTCTCTTCATGCTTCCCAGGCGGCTTTAATATTCGTGCTGGTTCGTTATGAATTGCTGTTAAACGTCGGCGTTGCTGTCAGTTTTGCTGTCAAATTATAGTTCTTGTGCTGCGATTGCGGAACCGTTGGGCGTTTAGTTATCTACATCAAGATAAGATGACAGGCAGGCAATTGGGGAAAATCACCCTTGCCAGTTTGGTAAAAGCCTATATTCGCTACTTTCAGTAAATTTGGTTAGTGAGGAGAAATTTGACTTGTTGTTGCTCGTTTCAGAATTCTTGAGATGAGTTTCCAATTAAAAGCTGGGCTGTGTAAGAAAGACATAACCTAGCTAAGCCCAGTGCGAACGTTGCATCTCGGTGATCTGCTGCGAATTGCCCTTGCTGAGGACCGCTTTTGATAGTGTGACGTCCCGAATGAAAATAGTTTTTAGTTGCAAAGAACAGTTTATCGACTTGTTTTCGTTTATCCTCATCAGTGATTTTATCGAAAATATGACCATAGTCTCCGTCTCTTGCCACAACTTCAAAGGCAGCATGACAAGCTGCTAGCACACCTGCATCGTCACCTCCAATAAGCCGCTCCTGTGCCGTATCTAAATGAGCCAATGCATTTTTCCATTTTTCCCTCTCTGAAATAGGAGGGATTGCCATTTCTATTAAGATATATTCGCTGACAGCAAGAGGGTTAAGCACATGGTTAATCCAGTCGCCTTGAGGAATGTGTATTGTCACACGCGCTGGCTTAGTGGAAATTAGGTACTGCCGATTTTCCCATTCTTGTCCAAGAGGTGTAACTACGTGAGCTGCGGCTTGACTCCTAAATTTCACGTCTAGGAGCATGCTAATTTCTACGACCAGGGGAAGGTTGTAGTTTACAAAATGCTGTTGAGCATAATCAAGTGCTCGATGGCTGATTAAGACCTCATAATTCAGTTGAGTATCGTAACTATCATAAAGCGTTGGCCCATTTTCAACTATTTCACCCTTGCCCAGCATTTCATTCTCAATGAAAAGACTGATTTTACTCTGGATAATACGTACCTCGGTGTCTTTTGGTAAACTTCTTGATAAGAATGTAAGCCGCAATTTAGGTTGTATGTGGCCTTCCCCCATAATTGTCTGATATATCATACGGCTCCAATGTCCGTTGTCGGTTAGTAGCTCAAACGAGAAATATGACATGTTAACCCTCGTGAAGATGTACCCATAATTTGGGCATCTTTCAATCACAATTTATTTTCGTATCCCGATTATACTGAGTAGTTAGACCTTTGTAAACTGTTTTTAGTGAAGTGATTCTAAGAGTTGGCTGTTAAATTGGTGTCTCGAGTTGCTACATTTCTTATATTTCATTCCCACATTATTTATTTCTGCCCACTTGCTTCTGTGGGCGTCGAGGTCTTCTCTGCTTCGGCTTGCTCTGCTGCCGTTGTCCTCGACGGCTCTGTGATTGACTTGATCGTTTAAGTATCGTCTTTTCTGATCGCAAAATAACGAGGTTCCTGCTAACTGTCCTGGTCATCTTTTTCATGGGTTGCGATTCAATAAACGGACCTAAAACTAACCCAAGAATGGTCAGCAAACCAATCTCAGTAATAATTTCCGGTGAATAAGTGTCGTGCAATACATTTTTTTGAACCCAGGGGGTAATTGAAACGTTGATGAGCACACCAAATACTAATGATAAGAAAGCAATGGTGAGAATAGGGCTGCGAACTTTAATCACCCATGAAAGGACTCCTATTGCTAAAATACCTGCAAGTATCTCATAGAGTCTATTTGGAATTATGGTCTGCTGGAACCAGGTAGATGCTAGATTTATAAGAACGCTAGCTGAAAAGCCAATAAGTATGCTAAGCATCGTTAAATAGCTGATCTTGCTTTTTTTTGACCGAGGCATAGTAAAGCTCCTCTCTGAGAGAACTGGTAAATCTATCTTTACAGTACTAATACGCTATAACTCAGCGAAATTCAAATAATTTATTAGCTAATAATCTCATCAACTCGTGCTAAGTATAGAAGTTCTGAATTTGAAAGGCGAGATAGGTGCTACAGTACATTTGGTCGTTTTGGTCAATTAGAAGGGTAAAGTATGAGAGTATCAGGGTTCTCCAAACAACTCAACCTGCTCTGCTCCGGTATCGCTCTTCACCTTCTGCGCCTGCTTGAACGTACCATGCTGCGTGGGCATTTGAACCTTCACACCTTTGAGCAAGTCAGCGATGGTGAGTAGCTGAATCCTGGGATAGTCGAGGTTCCAGCCTGGTGAGTGGTAGTAACCGGCACTGATGGCCTCGGTCGTCATATCCTTGCTGGGTGGTTCCAGCGTAATGAAGATGCCCATCGCGGCGTTTTCTCGCTGAACGGTTCCACGCAAGTCACGGATATCGCCGGATTTGACGTGGCCGGATTTCACCTGGATGAGTACACGCTTGGGCTTGTCGTAGGCATCATCGATGAAGGTAATCACCCCGTCGATACCTTTATCGCTGCCCTTCTTGCCGTTTCTACTTCCTTCCTGGCCTCCGAGCGGCTTGGCGCGCACCAGCGAGAGCGCCCACCATTGGAACTGGTAACGGTCGTCCTGGGCTAGTTGCTTTGCTGCTCCAATGTCTCCAGGTTCGCCAACGACTCTAAACTTGGCATCAGGAAACATCCCCTGCAAGCGGTATTTTTGGAGGGCGATGCTCAGGTGGGTGATGTCGATGCCTATCCACTTGCGACCGAGCTTCTGCGCGGCGGCGATTGCCGTGCCACATCCGCAAAACGGGTCCAAAATAATGTCGTTGGGGTTGCTGCTCACCTGGATGATACGCTCAAGGAGCGAGAGTGGCTTTTGGGTTGGGTAGCCAAGTCGCTCAGAGCCTACAGGGTTGATACGATCAATGTCGTCCCAAATATCTGGAATGGCTTTACCTTTGAGTTCGTCACGGTAGCGTTTATACTGAGGCATTTCACCTTTTTTAGGCCAATAGATGCGTCCGTTCGCATCCAGTTCATCTAAAGTCTCTACCGTAAACTTCCAATGCATTCCCTTCTTGGCAGGGTCAATACCTCGCCAGGGCATTCCAGATCGCCCGTTTCTTGTACCCGCTGCACAGAGGTTGTCCCTCCAATATAGTTTACCGTCACCATCATCATATCGATAGTACTTTTCTAGATATGCCTCGTCATAATCTGTTCTGATATCCTTCCAGATAAAATTCTTGGACTTTGAATAGAATAAAATAACGTCATGAACTGGGCCATAGCGCTTAGCGCTGCTATGTGCGCTTGTTCGTTTCCAAATAACTTCATTTTGGAACTGCTCTGCGCCAAAAATGGTGTCTAGCAATATCTTGAGATAATGGCTTGCCGTAGGGTCACAATGCAGGTAGAGGCTGCCTGTGGGTTTCAGCACACGATGCAATTCGACCAGGCGGGCGGCCATCATGACGAGGTAGGCCATCATCTGGTTATGACCGATGAAGTCGCGGAGGGAGGCAATCATTTTAGAGACATTATCGGGGGCGTCTGTCACCAGGTCGTGATAGGTTTGCTCGGCGGCGTGGTTCCAGTGCCAGGTGTCCTCGAAGGCGGTGATCTGCGCCTCGCTGTCGCTGCCGCTCTCGTCTTTGAAGAGCACATTGTAGTTGCGGTTGGAGTTGAAGGGTGGGTCAAGGTAGATCAGGTCTACGCTTTCGCTGGGAATGTATTCACGTAGGACTTTTAGATTGTCACCGTAGTACAAGGTGTTCTGCGTGATCGGTTGTGGACTCATGCTCCCTATCCTCACTGTCCTGCTGTTGTCGTGTATTTTGAATGATGGCCGTATTCTAACATAGAAAAGCTCTGGTATCTATATTTACTCCTACTGGTATCCTATGATTTAATGGATGATAATGAAAAGCTGCTGACAATATGAGCGATTTCTTTAGGAGAACGTGATGAACACCATTCGCGCGGTTGTTGTTGACCCAGCTGTAGCGGAACACCTGGTCATTCGTGAGGTGAATTATCCTGCTGCGCTGCCAACTGAGGCATTGGTGCGGGTGAAAGCATTCTCGCTGAATCGCGGTGATGTGCATAATGCGCTCAATGCCGAGGCTGGTGAGAGGCCAGGATGGGACTTTGCGGGTGTCATTGAACAGCAAGCGAGCGATGGCACTGGGCCGTGTATTGGTACAAGGGTAGTCGGTCTGCTTTCTTCCGGCTCCTGGGCAGAGGTAATTGCCGCTTCGACCGACAGGTTGGCAGAGCTACCGGAATCAGTCTCGTTTGCTCAAGCTTCGACGTTGCCGGTTGCTGGATTAACCGCACTCTGGACGCTTGAACATCGAGGGTTCTTGCTTGATCGTCACGTGCTGGTGGTTGGCGCGTCCGGCGGGGTTGGTCAATTTGCCTGTCAGTTAGCAAAACAGGCTGGTGCGCGGGTCGTTGGTGTCGTTCGACAATCCGATCACGTCTCAGTTGTCGAGGCAATAGGTGTGGATACCGTTGTGGTCAGTGAAGACCTGGAAGAAGCTCGCGCATTTGGTTCGTATGATCTCATTTTAGACTCGGTAGGTGGCCGCTCTCTCACGAATGCCTTTGAGATGCTCGCGCCAGGTGGTTTGTGCATCAACTTTGGGACATCTGGCTCTGAACAAGTCACCTTTGATACCCGGCGATTTTACTTTAAGGGGGGGGCAACATTCTACGGCTTTAACATTTTCTACGAGCTTGCTCACAAACCGGTTGCTGATGATCTCGGTCGGTTACTCGGCATGGTCGCGGATGGGCGCTTGCGGACGCATATCAGTATAGAGGCTCCCTGGACGAAAGTTGGGGAAGTGGCGCAGCTGCTCTTAGATCGCCGTATGACGGGAAAAGCAGTGCTGCTTGTTTCGAATGTGTAACAGTCGTTCACGTTGGTATGGCTCTCTAGTAATCTATGGCTCGGTTGATATAAAGTGCATCCTGTAAAGGTTTTCTCAATGTGCCTATCTGTTTTTCAAGGTGCTCTAAATGCTGGTTGATGAGGTGGATGCGATCGAGGTAGCGCAGGATACCAAGTTGCTTGATTTTTTCGGTTGCTTCAACAGCCAGTTCTACTCCACTCTGAATCTCGTTCCCTTTCACAAGCGCCACGGCTCGTGATGACAGTAAGAGCAATCTCCAGAACTCATTAGGCGGGAGGGCTTCTTGTGCTTTATCAAGATACTCCATTGCTTTCGCGGTCTGCCCTAGATCAGCATACCCGCGACCATACTCTTCGTACACTGTGCCTGGGCCGTAGTGTCCTCTGGTGCTACTGGTTGCCGGGTCAAAGGTATGAGCAAGCGCCTCGGTTTGCCTCATCGCATATTCGAAACTTCCGAGTTCCCCTTTTCTAATATAGGCTCGCGCCAGGATTTGAATACCGTTTCCAAGTGCTGCCTTGTCTGCTTGCAGAGTGGTATCTCTGGCAGCTTCCAGGTAGGTGATGGCTTTATCCAGGTTCCCAAGCCTCCTATACATATCTCCCTGGTAGGTGAGCGCGATGTTTAAGAGGGTATCGTCTTTGAGAAGGCGTGCAATGGTTTCCATCTGCTGGTAGTAAAGGAGAGCCTCGAACGACTCATGAGCCTGGGTTGCTTCAGAAATGACATAGCCTGCGCTGTGGTAGGTATGGGCGAGACTTCGTAGTAGAATAGGGTCTTCTGACGAAATTTGAGATCGTAGGTTGTGCGCCAGCCGTTCGATAATCATTCGTGCTTCACGTAAGCGCGATTGATCTACCAGCGACCAGGTATGCTCTATGATCGCTTCTATTTGTTCGGGTGTTCTTGGGACGACAAGCGAGTTGGCTAATCCTAGCTGTTCTGGCTCGACTCCGAGCATATCGGCAATGCGGTAGAGTTCATTAATGTTGGTAAGCTGCCTCTCCCCATTTTCCCATGCACGTAACGTGCGAGGTTCTACCTGTAAGTCCTCTGCTAATTGCTCCTGGGTGAGATGCTTTTTTTCTCGGTAAGATTTGAGGAACTGTCCTGCGAGAGATGGCGCACCTTTATTTTGCAAAGCCACGTTTCCGTCCGCTTTCGTTATGCAATCTCATGCGAATGCTGCCACATTTTGTGCCTGTTAAGTCGGATTGATCCGCTCCATAATTATGTATAGAGATACACGCAAGTACATTATAGCACACGGTGACATGGCTCTTGCGTCGCATCAGAACTTGAACAAACAAGGGCAAGCAAAGTCGGGTACGTTCTGACTCCCTTTATTCCCTGCAAACGCGCCGGATGGCTGGCGACTATGGGCTGCATGGCTATCACCTGGATGCTGGGTGGATATGGAGTGGATGGCTGGGTGACAAGCGTGCAGAGAGAATGCAAAGCTCACGTCTAGGGAAGGGCGCAGGGACACACGCACCGGTGAAGAACTTTCTGATGAGGTAGGTCCAACGAAAGCTGCTAACGCTCTGTGTGTGAACACTATTTTGCTTCTCGGTGGCGTAGGTACAGGCCGTGACGACAGGTTGGTGTGTGGTGTGGAGGCACTTAGATGGGTTGCTCTCGCTGGGATGTGTGGCTGGTTGGGTGGCGCAGGGTCGTAGGGAATGGAGCGGCGGGGGTGTGGATGTAGAGGTAGGTCTGGGGTGGTGCGAGAGTCGATGGGCGGCAGTTGGTGCGATAGTGCGGCCTGTACCGGGAAGGGATGTGGTGTGGCAATGCTTTTTGATCGTGTTGTGGTAGGTGCTGGTTGCTCTGTAGTGTGGATGGTCGTAGATGGATGAAAGCGAGAGGAGGTGATGGCAGATGGGCATGGGTCTCCTGGATGTACGTCTTGACGTGTTTTTAACCTGGCTTATCGAGCATGAATACGAGATCGTGGGAGCGCCCAGGTGGTGTTACCAGAATCCGCTCGCGACCTGGCTGTCTGAGGTGATGGGCGGCGTGTGCGGGGTGGACGAGGGTCGGTATGGCCGGGCGTTTTGGGACTTTGGTCGGTGGTTGCCCCTGCCGCGCTGGGCGTGGTTGTTCGCGTTGTCGATGGAACGCGCTCGGTGCGAGGCGGTCACGGGTCACCAGGCGTTTGAGACGCTGGCGGCGGTGGAACTGGCGCTGGCACAATGGACGAAAAGTGGAGGGGTAGCATGTCGAAAACAACCTTAATGGCGTGGTGTCTGTTGGCGTTGGTTGCCGGTCTGATCTGGGTTGTGACCTGGCACCTGACGGGACTGGCGGCGGTGGTGCTGATCGGTCTGCCGCTCGTGCTGGCTGCGCTCTCGGCGGTCGGAGGTGGCACTCGTGAGTAATGTGGAGTTTGACCAGGGCGGACAGGGAGAACAAGGGGGACAGGCACACAGCAAAGCCATTAGCCGAATGGTGCCTGCGCTCGGTGCCTGCGATGACGGCTCCCGGCTGGTTCACCTGTTTGTGTGGCTGTGGCTACACCGGCGTCTGTCGGCATTGCGTGCCGGATGCGCCGCCCTGGGTTCCGTGGCAACTCTGCCAGGAGGCGCGCGGCCTGATCGCTGCTGGTCGGTATCGCTGCCGACAGGGCTGGCTCGTTCCGGTTGTCGGTGATGGGGATGACGCTGGGGAAGGGGGTGTGCTCGTTGGATGAACTGATCGATGCGCTCAATATCGCCTTGAATGCTGGGGCGTGGGCTGAGGTGTGCGGGCTTGCGCCTCTGCTGTATCAAGTGGCGCTGGCTGAGGATGATACCCAACTGGCCGAGTTGGTGCAAGATTTGTGCTGCATCGCCCAGGATGCCCTGGCGCATCCTCTAGAGGTGCGGGGAGTGTTGGTATGACGGACAGTAGGGTTGATCGCGCTCGCCTGTTTCGCGCCTGGGATGCCGACTCCGCGCATCAACGCCTGGCGGGACTGGCAAGCTGGGCTGCTTTCAGCGCCAGGTGGCGCGCCGGACAAGGGCTACCTTTGTTGCATCCGTTGGATGTGCAATACCTTACCCCTGCTGATTTTCGCAACGGGCAAGGGCAACCGCTTCCGCCCGAAGTCCAGCGGCGGCGCTTCCGCGAATACGTCGCGGCGGCTATTGCCAGTGGGGGCGCAAGACAGGTGGTACAACTGGTCTTGACTCAGCATCGACCTGGGGGATTGGTCAGTGGCGAACTTGGCTTTGTACGTGCCGATGGCTTTGCGCGCTGGTTGGGTGCTGGTGCGGGTGGTGGCTCCCCGGATGTGATCTATGGTCGGGCGGACATGGGACGCTACGAGCCGGGTGCGCTCTCGCCTCAACGTCCGTATGGCGTGCCGGTTGTGTCTGAAGCATTTGTTGAGCAATCGTCTTACTGGCTCGATGGTGGGCTGCCTGTCAACGACGACGACGAAGACCTGGCCGATGACGATTGGATTGATGCATCTCTGTGGATGAATGAACTGTAGTGCGTGTGCGGAGTGTAGCATGTGGTTCCCGTTGCTCGAACGGGAGAAGGTGAGGTGTATATGGAAGAGAATAACGTCCTGATGCAGTTGAATGGCAGCATCCTGGTGATTACCGTAGACCTGTCGCAAACGCTGGGCGTCTCACAAAGCGGCAAGTCCGAGATCATCGCCACGACGAGCGGCAATGTCTCGCTGCCCGGTGTGGAGGATATCAAGATCGGGGTCAACGTCTATCGACCGCGCAAGCAGCACAGCCGGGGCTTCTAGCCTCTCCTGTCTGCCTGGTGGTGTTTGATGGTACTCTTCGCTGCTCGTGTGGCGCTGTATGGAGCGTGATCTGCTGATCGAATGATTGCCCTGGATGCATGATGCAAGGGATGAACACGTACAAAACGACAGGATGATGCGCTCATGGCAAGCCGTAGAGCGAAACGAGGGGTGTTGTGTTGTGGTAGCAGTGTTGGCATGTGGAAAGCAGCATGGGATGAACCATGTGGAGAAACGTAGTTGTTGTTGAGAATGAAGGAGTAAACACGATGATTTTGCGAGCATTGGCCTTGAATAGTGATGTGTTGGAAAGCACCTTTTATGACCAGGCGACCGGCACGCCCAAACCAGGCTACTCCGTGAAGATGACGGTGCTGGATACCGACACCGACGAAAAGTATGAATGCCAGTTGACCGATGGCTTCCCCACGCTGGATCAACTCAAGGAACTCAAGCGCCAGGGGCAGCCGGTCGATATGCTGCGTCAGGTGGCCGATCAACTGCGCCAGGAGCTGCCCCCCAAGATGACGCCGCTCGCTTTGGAAGTGCTGCGCATCAAGGGCAAGAACAGCTTCTTGACGTTGGTGTGCCGCCTGGCGCAAGCTGCCTGATCGTCCTGATCGTCTGAATGTCGGGTGTGTGGACTGTGGAAGGTGCAGCGTATCCTGGGTCTCAGTGGCCGGGTGTGCGCTGCACCTCACGTGAATAAGGGAGGTGATCATGCATTTTGTACAACGACCGATGGGCAGCCAGGCGGTGTGGGTGCGGCGCGCCGAGCATTGGGTCTTGCGCATTGTCTCGCTGGGCTTCTCGATGGCCTCGGCGCACGCCATTCGCTGGTTTTTCGCGCCGCTGGATGGGATTGACCGGTTTCAACCCACCATCACCTGGATGATCGCGCTGGGCTTTGGCCTGCTGGGCTTTTTCGTCAGTCGCGGTCTGGCGCTGCGGCTGATGGCCCATGAACGCATCAGGGCCTATGCGCCCATCTGCTTTGTGGTGGAACTGGTGGAGATCGTCTGTAACTACGCGCTGGCCGCGACCGTCATCCAGCGCGCCACCTGGCTCGACGCCGTGCCGGTCACACAACGCTCGCTCTTGACGTTTCTGACCTACGTCGTGCTCTCGATCATCCCGCTTGTCTCGCTGCTGCTGGCGGTCGTCGATATGGACATGGAACGCTCCAAGAACGGCGTCATGCCAACAGGTGGCTCTCCATTTGGCGGTCGCTTCGGCCTGGGCAAAAACGGCGCGCAACCAAAGGTGCCGAGTTATGCTAGTGCGCCCGGTGCGGCGGGTCTGAACCCCTCGTATCCGGCGTATGGTCAGGGCTACAGTGGTAATCCCTCCGTGATGGGGGCTGCGCCATACACGGGTAGCGTTCAGCAACCGGTCGGTAGGGCAGGGAACAATGTCCCTTTCGCCCCGGTTCTCTCGTCGGCGCAGGTCCAGGCGCGCTCCACGGTGGCGCTGGGATCGTCGTCGATTCCGTAAGCGGCGGCTTGTATGTCTCAACTGGCAAAGGTCAGCGACTCACCAGAGAAGAAGCCGCCACCATACGGGCGGCGCTGGCGCAAGGCGTCCCGGTACAGTTCGCTGATCGTCACCAGTGGCGGCATTTTCAGGTACGTCATCCTGTGTAGCGGTGTAGGTGTTGTGTCGGATGGAGAGATGGCGTTTCACAGGGCATGGGTGGTTTCATCTTGATGATCTCACTCATGTCCCTTTTATTGTCTCATGCTTTGTGTGATTGGATGTGTGCATGTTGAGAGAGGGAAGGAAGCTATGGCCTATCAAGATACCATCACCTATGAGTATATCAAACAGCTTGCCAGGGAAACAGGCGCTCGCGTGACCGACCTCATTCCCCTGGCTCCGCAAAATGACCCGTTCTATACCGGCACGCCCGGCGATTGGGCGCTGGCCGAATGGTTCGCCCGCCTCTGGCAAGCCTTCGGGTACAGTACCAAAGTGCATATCCGGCGCGTGCATTACCAGATCATCAGCCAGTCGCCGCCCGTCGTACTGCCCAATGGCAAGCCGTATGAGAACACCGAAGAATGTTGGAACATCCTCAACCTGGCCTCCAAAGCGGCGCGCTACCTGCAACTGGTAGACCCGGGGGCCTTCAATGACCGGCGCAACCCTGACCCGCTGGTGTATGCCGAACACCGCGACTACGAGCCGGAAGTGCGCGCCTCGCTGCACCTGTGGGCGAGCGACCTGCGCCTGCCGAGTTTTCCAGAGTTCCCCGAATATATGGTGCGTGACTTCATCGGGTCGCAACGCTATCACCTGGAAGTGTGGTGCGAGAAGTCCACCATGAACGACGTGCTGGACCCGCTCTGCCGCGAGTACGGCGCGAACCTACAAACAGGGTCTGGGTGAACTCTCCATCACCGCCACGCTCGCGCTCGTGCATCGCCTGCAAGCAGCGAACAAACCGGCGCGCATTTTCTACGTCTCCGACTTTGACCCGGCGGGGCAATCGATGCCGGTAGCCGTCTCGCGCAAGATCGAATACTTCGTGCGCACCTTCGGCCTCGACCTCGACGTGCGCGTGTTCCCGGTGGTGCTTACGCTCGACCAGGTGCAGTACTATCACCTGCCGCGCACGCCCATTAAGGACACCGAGCGGCGGCGCATGGCTTTGAAGATCGCTATGGGCAAGGGGCGGTCGAGCTTGACGCCCTGGAAGCGCTCTACCCTGGCGAGCTACACACCGTACTGCGCGCTTTCCTCAACCAGTACTATGATCTGACGCTCAACGAACGAGTCGAGCAGGTGCGCGTCCTGCTTGAACGTGACCTGTCTTTTATCCAGCAGCGTGTCATCTCGGGCTTTCCGCCGACATTCAGGCCGTCCAGCAGGAGTACGCGCAGCTGCAAGCCGACTTCGCCGGGCGCATGGAGGGCTACAGCCAGCGCCTCAAGTCCTTATGGCTTGCCATGAAGAGCGAGCTTGATCTTTCCATCCCCAACCTGGACGCTTATGCCATCCCGGAACCGGGGGTGGCTTACGAATTGGGGGATGGTCTCTACAACAGTGAGCGGGACTACCTCGCACAGATCGAGGCGTATAAGCAGTTCCAGGGCAAACTGGTGGTGGAGGAATAGGAGTGGGCTAGCCTGGTGGAAGGGGTGCGCTGGGGAAGCCGGGTGAAGCTGGTTTCCCCTGGTGCGTATGCCCTTGTTGAGAGCGCAAAGGAAATAACATGGACATGGAACGGTTAGAGTGGAAAGTGTTGCGTAGTCCTCTTCAGGAACTGGAATTTCGGACTGCGGCTGGCTGCTTTCTGCTAGGAAAACTGCATTGCGCTAATCCGACTCCCTGGCATTTCGGCGCGCAACCGGTCGGCCAGATGTCTTGGAGGTGGTATGCGGAGAGAAGTTTACCGGGTCTGATCGCGTGTATTGAAGCGGATTACCCTGAGATTGGTTGCTGGCTGGCCCAGGTGCTAGAAAGCGCGTAAGACAGTGCGCTTGTGCAGTGGCGCTCAATGGTGGGCGCTGGCTGCTGTGTTGTTGGTGTGGAGGAAGATGATGAGGCGGTTTCTCTTACTGCTGGCGGTGATGATGCTCACTGCCTGGCTGCTGCTCGTGCTGGTGGTGCGCCCGAACACGCCCCAGGTGACGGCTATTCTGTATGTCGGGTCTGGTTCCGGGGGTTCGTATACCGTACAAGGCTCGCCCACCATCTCGGCGGCCTTCATCGACCAGGTGCTGGTGGCCTATCATTCTCCTGCTGCCGGGGACGGCCAGGCACTCTATGACCAGGGGGTCAAGTACGACATCGACCCGGTGTATGCATTGGCCTTCTTCTGGCATGAATCCGAGTTCGGCACAACAGGTGAAGCAACGGTGACACGCTCGCTCGGCAATGAACGTTGCATTGCTGATCGTCCCTGCATCGACCAGAACCTGGGTGGCTATGCGCTCATGCAAAGCTGGCAAGACGGCTTCGCGCACTGGTACGCGCTCATCCTGTACGGCTACGTGCAAGGGCAGGTGACGATCCCGATCGTGGGGCATGTCTGCACGACGGTCGATCAGATCGTGCCGGTCTATGCGCCGTCCAGCGATGGCAACGATGAAGCGGCCTACATCGCGGCGGTCAAACATGCTGTCGATACCTGGCGGCATGGTCAGGTGTGGGTATGAAGATGGGAAGGGAGGTGGCAATGTGATGGGAGAGCGTTCCCGATTTCGTGTCGTGGTCTATCGAGCAGTCGATGAAGACTCCCTTGATGCGGATGCGGATATGGTGGTTGAGGCAGCGCGTGCGGTTGAGGCGGCAGCGACAGCGTTACGCGCCATTGGCGGCGGGTATGCAGACTATGTGGGGGTCACGGCTCTCCGGGAGATTGACGCCCAGCCTGATCTGTACGGGTTTGTCGAGGATGACTGTTTCATGTACTGCCTCGCTCATGCTGGCGAGTTTTCGTATGATGTCAGGTTGTAGGACGTAAGTGGAGAGGGGAACGATGTTGGAAGAACAGAACCGCGCTCATGTGCGCTATGAAGTGCGGCGCTCGCTGCGACAGGTGGTAGAAGCAGCCAAACAACAGGGAAGCCTGGAGAACCTGGTGCGCTATCCTGATGTGTTTGTGGCCTTCGTCATCCTGGAACATGCTACCATTAATGAAGCGTTTGCGTTGGAGGTGGTCACATTTCAGGAACTGCGCATGTGGCTGGGTGTGTTGTTGAGTAGAGAAGGTGAGCATGAATCAGCTTCCTGATGACCTGGTGACGGCGTATGCCTCGCTGTTCGTCCATTGCTGGGATACCTATGCCGTCCAGCAGCATGATGGCGCGTACTGGCGAGTCTGTGAGCCAGTGACGCTTCCTCTGCTCGCGGCGCACCTGGCCGGGCGTTGGACGCTGGGAAGCTACCTGCTCGATGCTGACAGCCGGTGTAGCTTCGCTGTCTTCGATGCTGATGGTGCGGATGGCCTCTCGCGCCTGGCTGAATTGGCCGAGGAACTTTGGCACGTCGGTGTTCCGACGCTCCTGGAAGCGAGTCGGCGCGGGGGACATCTGTGGTTGCACTTTGTTGAGGCGGCTCCGGCCTGGCGGGTGCGCGCCTGGCTGCTGCCCTACGCTGAGGCTCTGGGGGCGGAACTCTATCCCAAACAGGATACGCTCGTACCTGGCGGGTCGGGGTCGCTCATCCGGCTGCCGCTTGGCGTGCATCGTAAGAGTCGTGGCTGGTATCCCTTCCTGGCGCGTGCTGCCTCCGGGGCCTGGCTGCCGGTCGGTGAAACGGTTGAGGCATGTTGTGCCTGGGCAGTTCAGCATGTCGAGCGGGTGGCCGTGCCGGTGATTGAGGGTATGGAGCGTGTGGAAGCTCCTGGAATCGGGTTTCCTGCTCAAATGGCTTGCCATACGCTTAATGTGTCCGATGGAGGGGGGTATAACAGCATTCGAGCGTGGTGCCAGGCGCAAGATATCCGGGCGGTGATCGGTCGGTATGTGTCTCTGGATAAGCGCGGCGTTGGCTCCTGCCCGTTCAAGGAACACCACTATCGGGGGGATATGCGCCCCAGCTTCCAGGTGTTCGTTGGCGCTGATCCACATTGGTATTGCTATACCTGGCGGCGCGCTGGTGATCTGTTCGATTTCCTATGCCTGTATGCTCATCTCACGCCACAAGATACCTGGCAGCGGCTGCGCGCTGGCTCGTGGCTGTAGTCGAGGTGGTGGGTCGTGCCTGGGCGGGGATGTGGCGGCTCAGGGGCTTATCTCTCGCCTGGCCTTGCCAACTGACTACACTGCTCTTTTGCTGTTTTGTGCCGATAGAGAGGGGTGGAGAGTGGGGTGCGAGGGGACGCACCTGGGGGATGGTGAGTACGCGCCGACTTCCCCACCTGGGGGCCGGACGGCGTACTCACCGGCGGGGGCCTGCCCTGCCTACCTGTCGCCTGTCCCTTCCCTTGACTCTTATAAGCATAAGTCACACAAGTACAACTTCTATGATGTTACAATCCGCTTGGAAGTTAGCCACCGAAAGAGCCTTGGAGTACGCTTAATACGATGAACGAGGCCGTGATCGTACTCGTCATATCTTTATTTCTTGTCTTCATCATCTTTTGCACGTGGCTTATCATCTATAAGGTAAGCCTGAGATCATCTTAATCAAAATACTTCGTCTTTGAAGCGCTTGGGTTGAATGTCATTTTGTCTTGCCGGTGCAATTTCCCTAGATTTTGCACGACCATTAGCGAATCCCATTCTGATTCCTTAGTGCTATCAAAGTAATGAGATCACTTAAAGTACAATCAGGAATATTGCCTCGTATCTTCGCCATGAATGCTGCCCTTGCAAAAGCTTGACTTTTTTATCTAATAGATCTTTTTCATTATTCCTTAAACTCATTCATCATAACCTTTAGTAACTCGCGTTTGGTCACTTTTTCTGGAACTTTAAGATACTTTAGAATAAGAGTTTTTGGATGTATCCCTTGATAAGTGGAGATTTCAGGCTCCACTACGGGCTATTTACTAGAAAGGCATACGGCACTATTAAAAGGGATAATAATAATACTGCTTGTATGATACGGATGGCTAGAGGTAATGAGCTATTCAAAGGTATTAACACGACTTCTAATACGAGTGCAGCGCCAGAGCAATAGCGGAGACTTCTAGAGTCGGCTTTACTATCGTGGCATTAATCCTTGCTCTAATTGTCCTTCAAACACTTCCTTCGTAAGGGTAAATATCAGTTCCAGGCTATTCTGCCTTCTCTTTGTGGCGATGTTGGACTTCTTTTCTTAACAGTTATAAGCTTAAGCAGCGTTTAGTGTACATCCATACCTATATATATTGTATCGTAATTTTAACTATTAGTGGTAGGGTCATTTGTCGAATGAAGGTGAAGAGATGAATGTTTGATTTCTCTACCAGCCGCTTGATGAGCAGGCTAATTTGGTAGAAAAGCATCATGTAGATACGCTTCTCTACTGCCCTAATCCCTGGGCGATACGGCATGTTTTCATCAACCAGGATTCGGGGGAAGTGGTGCGCGCGCGCTGCAATCGCTGGGATTGCCTGTACTGTGGGCCGCGCAAAGTGGACATGTGGCGGCAACTGGTCAAGGCGGCTGAACCGACCTGTTTCTCACCCTCACCAAAGCCGGGAAGACAGTGGAAGAGGCGGCGCGTGCGCTCACCACGTTCCTGCAATACCTACGGCGTGGCTCCAAAGGTCGAGGGCCGAACCATATCGGGGCAAGGGAAGCCTATCCGGTAGAATTCTTCGGGGTGCTGGAACGGCATCTGTCCTTTGATGAGAACGGCTTTCACTGGCATCTGCTGCTCAAGGGCGCAAGCTACATTCCTCATGAAGTACTTAAAGAGGCGTGGCGTTCTGCCCGGCATGGAGCAGCCTACATCGTGCATATCGAGGCCATACGCAAGCCGCATGTGATCGGCTATGTCACCAAGTACCTCACCAAATCGCTTTCGAGTGGCGAAAAGGGCGTGCGTACTGAGGAACGCGAACAGGTCTCTCTGGATATCGATGAGTCGGGCAAGCTGGTTGAAGAACGGCGCACATACACGGTGGAACTGGTCAGCAAGGCGCGGCGCATTCGCTACTCACGTCACTTCTTCCCCGAACAAGTCGCTGTGCTGCGTGCTCGGCTGTTTGAAGAAGTCGAGCAAGAGACAATGGAGTCGGGTGACGATGGTGACTGCTGAAGACCACGCAAGTGGAGTGCGGAGCGGGGTTAGCGCAACCGGTGATAGAAGTTACTGAGGGGCACAGTAGAAGTGGAGGGACAAGCGAATACGAGCGAGCAAGCAACGATGGAAGAGAAGCCGATCAAGCGGTCGGCCTGGGTGATCGTGGAGTGCGATGAGTTTACTGACGACCTTCAGGAGTACCGACGACGGCGGCGCAAGGCGCTCCTGGAAGCTTTGCTTGCCATACGAGAAGGGCAAAAGCATTTGTCCAGGCGGGTCATTAACATCTGGGCGTATCAACGACAATTGCGGAAGGCTGGATGATGGTAAGAGATTGGAGGTGGAAAGGGCATGGATGATCTGAGGTATCGAGAGTACAACGGTTGGGAGAACCGGTGGACTTGGCTGGTGCATCTGCATTTGAGCAACGAACAGGCGGTGTTTCTTGAGATAGCGCACCTGATCGCCAGCGAACCGGACGATGCGGTTGCTGGTCCTGGTTGCGCAGTGGGTCACGTCGTCCATCACTGGCTGGGTCAATCGACTGGCAGGGCGAGATCGCTTGCATGATGAGCAAATCTGTCTGCTGACCTGGGATTTGCTCGGTGCGGCACTGGCGTACAGTCGAGTGGGATGACCTGGTGGCGCTGCTTACTGGTGGGGAGAGAACCTCGAACGTGTTCACGCTGATCCTCGCCCAACACATACAGCAAGTGCCTCAGTTGCACACGCATCTTGAAGCGGTGCTGCGTCATGCATCAAGTCTCGTGGCTGCGGCGGATACCCTGAAAGTGTGGTTTGAGGTGGTGCTGGCTGAGTGGATAGACCGGGTGGCGCTGCGACGACAGCGTGAGCCTTCTGTCACGATGTTGTTCAGCCAGTTGCTTGAGAATGTCTATGACCTGGTGTTCTGGGAACACGTGGCACGGGCGTTTCGACCGGTATAGTAAGGCATATGGCTTGCTATGTTAGAAGGTGGAGGTGATGTGATGAATGATGCGTCTGTCCTGGTTTGCTCGACAACGCGTGGGAGGTACGCGCTAGATCGTCCTGACGGTGCGGATGTCAACACCGGTACGCGCCTGGCGGCGCTGTTAGGGAACACCTGGGTCGTCGGTACGGTTGAGCATGGTCGGATGTATAGCGGTGAGGGTGGTATCGAGCGGGGATATTACTTCGTCGCGGATAGTGGTGATCGCTGTGGACTGTGCGCCGGGATGTGCGTGCGGGTCTGGTAGAAAGTGAGGTGGTGTGATGCAAGAAATGAAACAGGAACGGGTACAGCCGTTGTTGCTGACAATCGCTCAAGTAGCGCAATCGCTGAAACTGGGGCGTACCAAAGTCTACGAACTGATCGCCACTGAGGGGTTGCCGGTGGTGCGTTTCGGGCGAGCGATACGGGTTTCCTCGGCGTCCCTCAAACGCTGGGTAGAGACCCGTGAACAACAGGATTTGTCCGCATAGGTGTTGAAATGGAGCCGTCTCACTTCTCACGAGGCGGCTTTTTCTTTATGAGAGTGAGGTGATTCAATGTCAAGACGAGGGCATAACGAAGGCTCCATTTACCTGCGCAAGGATGGCCGCTGGGTGGCAAGCATTACACTTGAGAACAACAAACGTAAGGACATTTACGGCAAAACGCGCAAAGAGGTACAGGAAAAGCTCAAGGTCGCGCTGCATGATGCACAACAAGGCACTTTGGTAACGGGGCCTCAACAAACCGTAGCGCAATATCTGGATGAGTGGCTGAAAGTGCATAAGCAGGTGATTCGGCCTCGCAGCTACGAGCGTTATGAGGCAATCATACGGCTCCATCTCGTTCCAACACTTGGGAAACTGCCTTTACAGAAGTTGACGGGTCAGCACCTTCAACGGCTCTATACGCAAAAGTTGGAAAGTGGTCTTTCCTCGACAACGGTTTCGGCTATTCACAACATGCTGCATACAGCTTTAGATAATGCTATCAAGTTGGGCATTCTCACGCGTAATGTTTGCGAGGTGGTTTCGCCTCCAAGAAAAATCCATAAGGAAATGAAGCCGCTCACTCCTGAACAGGTGCGCCAGCTATTGGAGGCTGCAAAGGGACACCCACAAGAGGCGCTTTTTATTCTCGCGCTTGCGACTGGTATGCGTCGTGGTGAGTTGCTTGGTCTTAAATGGCAAGATATTAGTTTCGATAGGGGTGCGCTGCAAGTACGTCGCGCTCTCACTCGAATGCCAACAGGTCAGGGATACAAGGAAACTGAGCCGAAAACGAGGAAAAGTCGGCGTAGCATCGTGCTGACGGCCTTTGCTATTGAAGCCCTCAAGAAGCATCAGGTCAGGCAACAGGAGATGAAGTTAGCGGCTGGGGATGCCTGGGAAGAGCACGATTACGTGTTTTGCACTTCTACCGGCAAACATCTGAGTCCCGGTAACGATGTCCTGGTACAGCTAAAGAAGCTGCTGGTGAAAGCTGGTTTGCCTGACATCCGCTTTCACGACCTGCGTCATAGCACCGCTACACTGCTGCTCAGCAAGGGCGTTCATCCGAAGGTGGTACAGGAGATTTTGGGACATAGCGAGATCAGCATGACCCTGGACACATATTCTCATGTGCTGCCAACAATGCAAAAAGACGCGATGGACGGGTTAAATGACTTCTTTGGCAACTGAGCGGGTTTTGCTGTCAGTTTTGCTGTCAAAGGGGTATATATTCTTGAGGTGTAGAGGGTGTAAAGCCGCTCTAGAAGCCGCTTTACACTTCTCCCAAAAATGAAAAGTGCCAAGGGACGGAATTGAACCGACGACACCAGCATTTTCAGTGCTGTGCTCTACCAACTGAGCTACCTTGGCGTGTCTCATGACTGACTCATGACTGACTACGCGCACAACTATATCATGCCCTCACCCGCTCGTCAAGAGCTTTTTTCTTCACTTTCCTTAGCCTTTTTCTCCTATGTTTCATGTTGTTTCATGCTGTATCATGAAAGGGGTACGCTACTATGCATGTGTGGAGTGGGATGACGCATGATGACCTGTCGAGATCATGCAAACACATAGAGGAGAGGTGTACTTGTCTACGCAAACAGAGCAGCGTGACTTGCAGCAGGTGCCCGGTACTGGTATGGAAAGGCTTTCTATCCCCATACAGGGCGCTGAAACGGGTATGCGGCACCTATTTTCGAGACGCGCAAGCATCGTCATCGCGCATTTCAGTGTGCTGGCTGTTGTGGGAGCGCTTCTATTTGGCAGCGGGTTGGGAACCCAGCTATTGAGCGCCTTCGCGCATTCACCATGTTCTCAGGGAGACCAGGCGTACATGGTAGCAAGAGGAGACACACTGGGCGCGATTGCGGCGCGTTACCATACGAGCTGGCAGAAGATCGCGTCGTACAATCACATTGCAAACCCGAACGTGATCTACGTTCATCAAACGGTCTGCATCCCTGGCTCAGGTCATGCTGTCACGAAGCCGGTCACGCGGAGCAGCCCGGCGGTGCGAGGGAGAGGCAATTTTTTCCCGTATGGGCAATGTACGTGGTGGGCGGCCCAGCGCTACTACCAGCTACATCACGTCTTCGTACCCTGGACGACGCAGGCCGACGCCTGGCAGTGGGCCGCACGCGCCCAGAACTTCCACTGGCGCGTTTCGACGCATCCTACAGTCGGGGCAATTATCGACTTGCAGCCCTGGGTCGAGGGCGCATACGGGTTGGGACATGTCGCGGTGGTTGAGCGAGTGCTGCGCAATGGGCATGTGATTGCCAGCAACATGAATTGGGGCGCGCGTTACTGGCAGGTGGTGGATGTGGAATTCGCGCCCGGCCCTGGCGTCACGTTCATCACAATTTAGAGTGTTTCTCGACAGGTCAAAAGCACGAGAGCGGGGAGGTTCCACCAATGGAACCTCCCCGCTCTCGTGAAATAGCATTACGCACCCGACGGCAGCGCGCTCATCACCTGGTCCTTCTGTTCGGGATCAGCACCAGAGAGGGGATGTGTGATGAACCATGCCTGGCTGTCGAAGGGCGCTTCGCCCGGCTCAGGCATGACCCGCTCGTAGGTGCCGTCGGAACGTAACACGCGCGCGTTGGCCGTATCCGCCAGCAAGGGCTGCAACACGCGCTCGATGATGGCGGCACGCAGCACGGGGTCTTCGATGGGGAACAGCGTCTCGACCCTGCCATCCAGGTTGCGATGCATCATATCCGCGCTGCCGAGGAAGATTTCCTCGTGGCCGCCGTTGCCGAAATAAAAGATGCGGCTGTGTTCCAGGAAGCGTCCCACCAGGCTGCGCACGTGGATGGTCTCGCTGATGCCGGGCACACCGGGTCGCAGGCAGCAGATGCCGCGCACGATCAGGTCGACGCGCACGCCTGCTTGCGACGCGCGATAGATGGCACGGATGATCTCCGTGTCGACCAGCGCGTTCAATTTAAAGGCGATGTAGCCGTTGCCCTGCTCGCGCTGCACCTCAATCTCGCGTTCGATGCGTTCCAGTAAGTCCTGGCGCAGGTAGAGTGGGGCCACGAGCAGGCGTTTGTACTCCGCGTGACGCGAGTAGCCGGTTAGCGAATTAAAGAGCAGCGAGGCGTCCGCGCCAATACCTGGGCGACAGGTCATCAGGCACAGGTCTTCGTAAATGCGGGCCGTGGTCGCGTTGTAGTTGCCTGTCCCCAGGTGGACGTAGCGGCGCAGGCCATCTGCCTCCCGGCGCACGACCAGCGCGATCTTGGCGTGTGTCTTCAGGCCGATCAGGCCATAGACGACATGGACGCCAGCCTGCTCTAAAGCTCTGGCCCATTCGATATTGTTTTCCTCGTCGAAACGCGCCTTGAGTTCCACCAGCACCGCGACCTGCTTGCCGTGTTCAACCGCTTCGAGCAGCGCCGCGACGACGGGCGAGTTGGTTCCCACGCGGTAGAGCGTCTGCTTGATGGCGAGCACGTGGGGATCGTGCGCGGCGGCACGGATAAAATCGACCACCGAATCGAACGTATCGTAGGGATGGTGCATCAACAGATCATGTTCGTGAATGGCGGCAAAGAGGTCAGCGTTTTTCTTGAGGGCGGCGTGCCGGCGCGGGGTGAATGGAGGGTCTTTCAGATCAGGGCGTTCCAGGCGATGCAGCTCCATCACTTCGCCCAGGCCGAGCGGTCCGTCGATGACGGTCAGATCATCCTCTCCGATCTCCAGGTTCTCGATCAGCAGCGCTCGAATGCGTGCAGGCATCGAGGGGTTGACCGCCAGGTCCACCACGTCCCCGAAGCGGCGCTCGCGCAGCCCCTTCTCGATGCTTTCCAGCAGGTCGGATGACTCGTCCTCGCGTATTTCGATGTCCGCGTCGCGCAGGACGCGAAAGGCATACGCCTCCCAGACATCAAATCCGGGGAAAAGCATGTTGAGGTGCGCCGCGATGACCTGTTCGAGCCAGACGAAGGCGACGAAGGCGGCTGCCCCCGTCGCGGGAACGGGGACGAGCCGTGGAAGGCTGGGCGGCACCTTCACGCGCGCAAAATGATCCTCAGAAAGGGCTACCGCCAGGTTCAGGCTGCGGCTGGAAATATGTGGGAAAGGATGGCCGGGATCGACAGCGAGCGGGGTCAGCACCGGAAAGACCTCGCGCTCAAAGTAGGTGCGCATGGCCGCGCGCTGGTCAGCATCCAGTTGTTCGTAATCCAGCACGTGAATATGCTGAGCAGCCAGCAGCGGCATCAGCTTCACGCGCCAGTACTGGCGCACCTCCTGCACATCACTGGCCAGCGTCTGACGGACGGCAGCCATCTGTTGTTCCGGCGTCATACCATCAGGACTGAGCTGGGCTACATGCGCGGCCAGCAGGTCCTTCAGCCCGGCCAGGCGCACCATGATGTATTCATCCAGGTTGGTATCGAAAATGGAGATAAACTTGATGCGCTCCAGCAAGGGATGGCGAGTATCTTGCGCCTCTTCGAAAACGCGCCGGTTGAAGGCGATCCAGCTCAATTCACGATTGATATAGAGAGCAGGTTGTTCTAATTCAGAGGTACGGGATGATGAATTGTGCTGCATGTCCTGTCTATGCTCTCTTGTCCTCGCGCTCGAAACGACATAGTGTATTCTAGCATCGAAGACGGAGCGGGCGCAATGTATGCAGAAAAAGAGGGCGCAGGCCATGTGGCCCACACCCTCTTTTCGTAATCGAAGCGAAAGAAGCTACGCAGCGACCTCGAAGATGCGGTTGCCCCAGTTGGCGAACTGGTCGCCGTTGTTGGGGATGTACTGTGTAGCAAGCCAGATATTGTTGCTGTACGGGTCAAGCTGACCGGCGGAGTAGTCGCCCCAGCGAGCAGCGCCACCAAAGCCTGCTGTGCCGGTGAAGCCGTTATCGGGAGCAACGCCAGCGGCAGTGACCTTTACCGAACCGAAGTTCTTCGAGGTAGCAGACTTCACTACGTAAGCTGCACTCAGGTAGGTGAACGGCCCGCCAAAGGTTACGGTCATCACATCGGTGCCATCCTTGGCCTGGTTGATGTGTGGGTACATCAGGTACTCGCCCTGCATCGAGACGTAGCCCTGCTGGTTGATGGCCGCGCCTTTGATGCCACTGCTGCCGAGATGCGGCGTGACCTGGAACCAGGCGATGCCGTCGCGTGTGGAAGTATCGCCAGGAATAGTGACCGACGTATTCAACGCGCCAACCAGGTGGCCATTGATGTACTCCACTTCCTGCATGGCATCGAAGTCGGACTGGATAATGCCAGTGGTGGGAACCCCAAAGAAGCTATTGTAGCCCGGAGGCGTCACAGCATTCACAGGGAATCCATACGCTTCGCTGTTGATGATGACCGCCGTGAGATTCGGCATACCTACGCCGGAGGTGATCGATTGGCGGTTGGTCATCGCCCAAACGGCGAGGCGATTGTCGAAGGTACTGTTGGGATCGAGCGAGCTCATGAAGTAGCCGGCATTAGGCATGCCATAGCTCGTGGCGGGCTGCACATGATAGGCAGGAGCACCCGAGATGCTAAGGCTGCCGAAGCGCACAAAGTTCGCTACG
Organism: uncultured Chloroflexia bacterium; assembly: GCA_963731975.1. Classification (GTDB taxonomy): domain Bacteria; phylum Chloroflexota; class Ktedonobacteria; order Ktedonobacterales; family Ktedonobacteraceae; genus CAVSXS01. Next base: position 251,783 of record CAVSXS010000002.1, read on the forward strand.
AGGCCAGCTTCGAGCTGCGACTTCGAGACGGCATAGATCTCCGCGCCGTTGAATGCCGAGCCCAGGATCGAGAACTCATTGCCGCTCATGTAGACGTTGTACTGGTCCATACCGAGGATAGTGAAGTCGGGCAGGCAGGGGCACTGATAACCGCTGGCGTCCGTAGTGTCGAAGCGATAGATGTTCCAGGCATTCAGCGGGTTGCCGGTCGAATTAACGGCGAGATCGATGTGCGACTCCGTGCCAAAGGTGAAATCAGCCTCCCAGATTAGCGCGAACCAGGTATTGGTCTGCGCGTCGAAGAAAGCACGTGGGTCGCTCAGGAAGGCAGTCGACGGTTCCGCGAAAAAGTCATTGAGGAAGAACGGCGGAATGACCAGTGAGCCATGCGGGCGATAGATCGCGCCAGTGACATTCACCAAATTCATGACATAGCCCTGACCGACGGCGATAGCCTCGTCGGGTGGCTCCAGCGGCGTGTTGCTGGTATTGTCGTTTGTGATCAAGTCTACGCCGTCGAAGTTGTTCAGCACTTTGCCAACAGAGTAGGTTGACGAGGTGACGCTCGGCAAGCTACCCTTCACGAGCGCTCTGGCATGCGCAACCACGTTCGAGCGTGGCCCGGAGGCGGATTGATGTTTGAGCAGGTTGACCATGCTCAACTGATTCGGGTTTTTGACAGCGGGCAGCTTGGTCGGATTGACCTGTCCAACTAGCGTGGATTGGCCTGCCACGCCTGCATATGACGAAGTCACAGAGGCGGCGTGTGCGGCGTTACGGTTGCTTGCTCCGTAGAAGGCGAAACCGCCAACCAGGGTCAGGAGGGAAGCGAGGATGAAGAGCATGCTCAGCTTTGAGCGAGTTGAGAACCGCATAAATGAGTCTCACTTTCCATAAATAAAACTTGGCACCAACCATTCGGAGCATCTGAGCATCAACAGCATCGAGTACATAGAGACGCCCCATCTCCTAATTATGTGAAGCTTTCATCTTTATGGGAAGAAAGAACCGGTTACAATCTGGTTAAGAAATGGTTATGATCTATGAGATTATGCCATTATTCCAATATAAAGCACCGAGAGGCCGTTTTTGCAGCGTCCATGCCCTTCGGAGGGCTGCCTTCCTGCTGCGCAAGCGGAGATGACGTAGCCCAAACAGGCATACGTGCGCATTTGCCTTGACAGTGGCTAGCGCGCTGATGTATCATCCTGTGGTGAGGTTTTTCTGCTCAAAATCGGGTATCATGGGCGGTTGCTGAAATTGGTAGACAGGACGGACTTAGGATCCGTTGGCGCAAGTCATGAGAGTTCGAGTCTCTCACCGCCCACCTTTAGCGTACACACTCTCGTTCTGCGTACACGCACGGTAAAGAACGATTCCTTATTAATACGTTTTTGGAGGAAATGTGAAGGTCACGGTTGAAAAGTTGTCGGGTAGCGAAACGCGCCTTGACGTAGATTATTCCTGGGAAGAGCTGGAGAAGGCTTCGGACAAGGCGTTCCGCAAGATTGTCCAGAAGGTAGACATTCGTGGTTTTCGCCGGGGCAAGGCTCCGCGCTCGCTGGTAGAGCGGCAGGTCGGCAAAGAGTACATCTACCAGGAGGGTCTCGACGAGCTAATGAACGAGACCTACCGCGACGCGCTCAAGGAAAACGAAATCACTCCCCTGGCGCAGCCCGAAATCGAGGCACCAGAACTCGAAATTGGGCAGCCCTATCACTTCAGCTTGAAGGTTCCCGTCCTCACCCCGGTTGAGCTTGGCGACTATCGCTCGCTGCACTTCGAGCGCGAAGAAGCAGCCGTCACCTCCGAGGAGGTGGAAGAGCAGATCGAGGAGATGCGCAATCGCAAAGCGCATTGGGACGAGGTGGAGCAGCCCGCCGAGATGAACAATCGCGTGACCGTCAACCTGAAGCTGACCATCGACGATGACACGATCTCCGACCTGAAAGACAACCCCTTCGAACTCACGACCGAGCGGCACGGCCTGTTCAGCGGCATGGATGAGCACCTGGTCGGCATGAAAGCAGGCGAGAGCAAGACCTTTACGACCATCATTCCGGCTGATTATACGAACGAGAAGATCGCCGGGAAAGAGGCCAGCTACGCTGTTGACCTGTTGAAGGTCGAGGTCAAGACGATACCCGAGCTCGACGACGCGCTGGCGATGGAGGTCAGTAACGGCGAGGCCGCCAGCGTGGAAGACTTGCGCAAGGCGATCAGCGACGAGTTGCTGGAGAACAAGAAGCGCCGCAATACGGAGGCGCTGCGCGAGCAGGTGATCAACGCCGCCATCGAGCAGTCCACCGTCACGCTCCATCCCGTCATGGTCAAGGAAGAGACCGACGAGATGATGCACCAGATGTCGCATATGCTCGAAGACCAGCGCATGTCGATGGACCAGTACTTGATGCTGATGCGCAAGACCCGCGAGGAGTATCTGAACGACCTCCAGCCCCAGGCGGAGGAGCGCGTCAAGCGCCAGCTCGTGCTCGATGCGATCACAAGGCAAGAAGAGATCAAGGTCGAGCCGGAGGAGTTGGAGTCGCTGCTGCGCGCCTACGAGCAGATCGGACAGCCGCTACGCAGCGAAGGGCAACTGCGCGCCCTGGCTGCCAGCCTGCTGCGCGAGAAGACGGTCTCACGCCTGGTTGAATTGACCACCGACCCTGAGCCAGTGGAAGAGGCTGAGGAAGAAGCCGCATCAATCGATAATGCTTCTGCGGCAGCGGCTGCCATAGAAGAGCAAGCAAGCGGCGTGGATCAGCAAGAAGCGACGCAAACAACTCAGGCAGAACAGGCATTACCCGATACAAGCGAATCGTCCATCGATTCTCCTGTAGAGGAACATTCAGAAGCATAATCAAGGGAGATCAGTTTCGCACAGCGGGTTCCTACAGGGAGAGGTAACAATCGTGGCAAATACGAAAAACGTGCGTACAACCTATCGTTGCTCGTTCTGCGGCAAGAGCCAGGACCAGGTCCAGCGGCTCATCGCCGGGCCGGGCGGCGTCTATATCTGCGATGAGTGCATCGATCTGTGTCGAGAAATCATCGAAGAAGAGCAGGCCACGATTGCTAAACCGCGCCTGCAAACCGGCAAGATTCCGACGCCCAAGAAGATCTACGAACAGCTCAGCCAGTACGTGATCGGGCAGGAACGCGCCAAGAAGTCGCTGGCGGTAGCGGTCTACAACCACTATAAACGTATCGGCGTAGGAATGCAGATCGACGATGTTGAGCTGGGCAAGAGCAATATCTTGCTGATTGGCCCGACCGGCTGCGGCAAAACCCTGCTGGCGCAGACGCTGGCGAAGGTGCTGGACGTGCCGTTCTGCATCGCCGACGCCACAGCTTTGACCGAGGCAGGCTACGTCGGTGAGGATGTCGAGAACATCCTGCTGCGCCTGATCCAGACCGCCGACTTCGACGTGGCGCGTGCCGAGCGCGGCATCGTCTACATCGACGAGATCGACAAGATCGCCCGCAAGTCCGACAATCCCTCCATCACGCGCGACGTCTCAGGCGAGGGCGTGCAGCAGGCGCTCCTCAAGATCATCGAGGGCACCATCGCCAATGTGCCGCCGCAGGGCGGGCGCAAGCACCCACACCAGGACTTCATACAGATCAATACCGCCAACATCCTCTTCATCTGCGGTGGCGCGTTCGAGGGGCTGGACAAGATCGTGGAGCAGCGCCTGGGCAGCAACAAGACAATGGGGTTCAAAATTCGCGAAACCGAGGAGAAGAAGCGGGAAGACTCGCTGCTGTCGCACCTCATTCCCGATGATTTGCTGAAGTTCGGCCTCATTCCTGAGTTCGTCGGTCGCCTGCCGGTAGCCGTCTCGCTCGATAGCCTGGATAAAGAGGCGCTGATACGCATCCTGACCGAGCCGAAGAACGCCATCGTCAAGCAATATCAGAAATCGTTCCAGCTTGATCGCGTCGAGCTGGTCTTCACCAGCGACGCGCTCGACGCGGCAGCCGAGGGCGCGCTCAAGCAGCGCACGGGAGCGCGCGGACTGCGCAGCATCATCGAAGATGTGCTGTTAGATATCATGTATGAAATCCCATCACGCGCTGATGTCAAAAAAGTCGTCATCAACGCTGATGTCATCACAGCGCGCAATAAACCACTGCTGATAACCCGCAGTGAGCGCGCAACGTCCTATTCTGAAGATGAGTCTGCATAAGCAGACTCATTCAACTTTATCACTCAGGTAAGGCTTCACAACGCTACAACGCTTGGCGACAGGTTGGTGATGATGACGAGGACGCCGGAAATGGAGTCCCTACGAAGGCGGTAAACGTGAACGAACAAGAACGCCAGGATACGCTGATGGACAATCACGCGCCATTCCCTCTCGTGGCGTTGAAAAGTATGGTAGTGTTTCCCCGCACGCGCATTACGCTCTCAATGGCACGCGAAAAGTCGGTGCGCGCCGTCGAAGAGGCCATGATGCAACCCGAGCATGTGCTGGTCGCCGCGACGCAGTACGATCCCGAAATCGACAATCCCCAGCCCAAAGACATCTCCTCCACCGGCACGCTGATCGAAATCACCACTATGCATCGCCAGCAGGACGGCAGCTTCCAGGTGCTCATTCAGGGCCTGCGGCGCGTGCAGATCGAAGAGTTCGTCGAGCAGGAACCCTACCTGCGCGTCATCGTCACGCCGCTACAGGAAGCGCACGCGCAGGGATCGCTGGCCGACGCGGTCGTGCGTCACGCCACGAACCTGTTCGAACGCTACGCGCAGCTCAATCGCCGCTTCTCGGCGGAAGACATCACTTCGATTGTGACGTTGAAGACAGCCACGCGCCTCTCAGACATGCTGGCGGCGCATCTCGTCACCGACCCGCAGCAGCAGCAGGAACTGCTGGAGACGCTCGATCCCCTGGCACGACTGGAAAAAATCTGCGTTATCATGGGCAACGAGATCGAGATTCTCGAACTGGAATCGACTATTCGCAGCCGCGTCCGCTCGCAATTTGACCGCTCGCAGAAAGAGGTCTACCTGCGCGAGCAGTTGCGCGCCATTCAAGAAGAACTGGGCATGGAGACGGCGAGCGAGGCAAACGAACTGCGCGAGCGGCTGAATGAGATGGCCGCTCAGGGAATGCCTGCCGACGTGGCGACAAAGGTGCGCAAAGAGATTGACCGCCTGGAGCGCACCCCTCCGCAGGCATCCGAGGTTGCCTCGATCCGCTCGTACATCGACTGGATTCTGGCGCTGCCCTGGAGCGAGCGCAGCGAAGATCACTTCGACATCGAGACGACACACCGCATTCTCGATGAAGACCAGTACGGCCTGGAGGGAATTAAGGAGCGCATCCTGGAATTCCTGGTGGTGCGACAATTGCGGCAGCGCCTCGCCAGCCGCGACGGGACAGCACGCAGCGGAAGCCAGGGGCAGATTCTCTGCTTCATCGGTCCGCCGGGAGTGGGAAAAACATCGCTAGGTCAGTCCATCGCGCGGGCGCTGGGGCGCAAATTCGCGCGCATCGCCCTGGGGGGAGTGAGCGACGAGGCCGAGATTCGCGGCCACCGCCGCACCTACGTTGGCGCGCTACCAGGCCGTATCATCCAATCGATGAAGACGGTCGGCGTGCGCAACCCGGTCTTCCTGCTCGATGAGATCGACAAGCTCTCTTCTGAATACCGGGGCGACCCCGCGGCAGCCCTGCTGGAGGTACTCGACCCTGAGCAGAACAACGTCTTCGTCGATCACTACCTGGAAGTCCCCTTCGACCTCTCCGAGGTCTTCTTCATCTGCACCGGCAATGTGCGCTATCAGATACCGCGCGCCCTGGCTGACCGCATGGATATCATCGACCTGCCCGGCTATATGCTCGAAGAAAAAATCAACATCGGGCTGCGTCACCTGCTGCCGAAAGTGCTTATCGAACACGGCATCCCGCCAGAGCAGTTGAAGATACCACAGACGGTCATGCAGCATATCGTCACCGATTACACACGTGAGGCAGGCGTGCGCAATCTCGAACGGCAACTGGCAACCATCTCACGTAAGGCTGCGCGACGCATCTACGAGAAGCCTGAGACGCATATTCGCGTCACAGCGCACAACCTGGAAACCTATATTGGCGCGCCCCGCTACACGGAATCTCCTATCAACCGCAACGTGCAGGTGGGCGTCGCGCTGGGGCTGGCTGTCACCGAAGCAGGCGGGATGCTACTGCCGGTGGAGGTCGCCACCATGCAGGGTAAGGGTGAATTGCTCATCACCGGGCAGCTTGGCGATGTCATGCGCAAATCGGCCTACGCCGCGCTCTCATATATCCGTTCGCGCGCAAGCGAACTTGAGATCGACGCGAATTTCCAGGATAGCACCGATCTGCACATCCATATGCCGGATAACGCCCTGCCCAAAGACGGCCCTTCGGCGGGTATCACCATCGCCATCGCGTTGATATCCGCGCTGACTCGTCGACCTGTGCGCGCCGATCTTGCCATGACTGGCGAAATTACGCTGCGCGGGCGCGTGCTGGGCATCGGCGGTCTGAAAGAAAAGGTGCTGGCCGCGCACGCCGCGAATATCTACCACCTGCTCATTCCCGCCGAGAATATGAAGGAACTGTCCGAGATTCCCGCGAAAATCCGCCAGCACATGACCTTCACCATCGTCGAGAGCATGGATCGCGTCATCGAAACGGCGCTGCTCGAAGCCCCGGCTGCAAAAGAACCTCGCCACGACGAAAAGAACGCTAAAGGGCTGCCGGAGCCGCGTCCGCTGCACACGGACGAGCGCATCAATGACACGCGCAAGAAGCGCGAGCGCACGCCCTCCATCATCGCGGATGTGCAACAAAACGAAGAGACGCCCGGCGAGCGCCGCTCGTTTCTCATCCCGCCCGGCGACACGACCATTGCCCCGGACGCATACCCGTAGGGTATTGGCTTGAGAGCAAAAAGAAATAAAAGGATGTAATACGATGACGGAAGACTTGTCCCACCTGCAAAATCCGTTTTTAGTCGGCGAGCGACTCTACTTGCGCCCGCTCGAACCAGCGCAGGACAACCACCTGTACTCGACCTGGATGAACGATGAAGAGATCCGCAAATATTTTTCGATCTACCCCACCAGCGACGCGCGCGGCAAAGAACGATTGGAGCAGCTCTACAGGGACGGCAAACATATCATCTTCGGCGTATCGCTCAAGAGCGACAACCGGCTGATCGGCCTCGTCGGGTTGAAGGATATCAACTACGTCAACCAGAGCGCGGAATTTTACGTCATCATCGGCGACCGCTCATCGTGGTTCAAGGGCTACGGCACCGAGGCGACGAAACTGATGTTCCGCTACGGCTTCATGGAACTAAACCTCAACCGCATTCAAACGCAAGATGTGGACGAGAATGTCGGCGGTTGGCGCGCCGACGAGAAGGCCGGCATGAAATACGAGGGTACGCTGCGCCAGGATATCCTGCGCTTCGGCAAATACCACGACGTGCGCGTCTACAGCATCCTGCGCAGCGAATTTTTAGAGAGCCTGGAATAGAAGCGTATGTCCATCACTATCCAGCACATCACGGACCGCGAGCAGTGGAACACCTTCCTCACCAGCCGGCCCGGCGGCCACGTCGGTCACCTGCTGCAATCCTACGAATGGGGCGAGTTGAACAAGTACCTGGGCGGCCATATCTATCGCCTCGGCGCGCTGGAGCATGAGCGCATGGTCGGGGCGATGCTGCTGACGGTCTCGCCGGTGCCACTGCCCGCGCCGCGCTGGAACTGGCTCTACAGTTCGCGCGGCCCAACGGTTGCCTCGCCCGACTCGCCCGCTCTGCCCGCCCTGATCGACTACGCCCGGCAGCACATCGCCAGGGCGGAACACGCCGTCGTGCTGCGCCTGGAGCCTGAATATCGCTGACGACGATGCCGACCTGGACGCCTGGATCGCCACATACGCCCGCCTGGGTTTTCAGACCAACCCTAACGCGGTACATGGGCGGCGCAGTTGGGTGCTCGATATCAGACCCGACAGCGAAACATTGCTCGCTAATTTCAAAATGACCTGGCGTCAGAACGTGCGCTCAGCCGAACGTAAGGGCGTCACGATCCGCGAGGCCACCGGCGAGGCCGACTTCGACGCCTACTACGACCTGCTCGCGCTCACCAGCGAGCGCGACGCCTTTTTCATTCACCAGAAGGACTATCACAAGGAAATCTTGCGCCAGTTTGCCAGCAAGGGCGACGCGGTGCTCTACCTGGCGGAACACGAGGGCGAGGCCATCGCCGCCAAGATGCTGATCCGCTTTGGTGACTGGTGCTGGGACATGTTCGGCGCGTCTTCCAACAACAAGCGCAACTTGAAGCCAACCTATCTGTTACAGTTCCGCTGTATTCAATGGGCGCAATCAAAGGGCTGCTCCTACTTCGATTTTCGCACTATCCCTGAAATCCTGGAGCCGGGCGAAGAGATGTGGGGCGTCTACGAGTACAAGAAAGGCTTCGGCGGCTTCTCGCGCCTGAACATGCCTACCCAGGATATCGTCTACCGCCCGCTGATCTACAGCGCCTGGCGTCGCTTCGTTGAGATGAAACGCGCTCGCCGCCACGAGGAACGCAAACAGGTCGAGTTAGAGCGAGCCGCACGAGGCAAGGGATAAAGCATCATGCACGCATGTATCATAACCGACCGCCAGCAGTGGAACGAGTTTGTCGCCGCCTCTGCCTGCTGCAATATCACGCAATCTTACGAATGGGGCGACCTCGCCCCGCACCTGGGCGCGGAAGCCATGCGCGCCGGCGTCATCGACGACGAGGGCCGCTTATGCGCGGTTATGCTGATATTGATTACCCGCGCACCCGTACTGCGTCGCGTCTATTTCTACGCGCCACGCGGCCCCGTCATCGACGATCCCACGTCTCCCGCATTGAGCGTGCTGCTCGACTTCGTGCAGGTCGAGGCGCGCAAACGAGGCGCGTTCATGCTCAAGGTCGAGCCGAGCATCCCAGACGGTGACGAGGCATGGCTGGCCGCCCTTCGCGCGCAGGACTTTCGTCCCAATCCCTACGCCACGCACGTGCGCCACGAATGGGTGCTCGACCTGCGGCCCGACGAAAAGGATATCCTGGCGGGCATGAAGGAGAAATGGCGCTACAATGTGCGCCTGGCCGCCCGCAAAGGAGTGACGATACGAAAAGGCAGCGGGCAGGCCGACCTCGACACGTTCTACCACATCTACGAGACGACCAGCGAGCGCGACTCGTTCTTCATCCACGACAAACGTCACTATGAAGACGTGATGCGTCTCTATGGAGCCGGTGACGAGGACGGGCGAGCCGCGCTGCTGCTGGCCGAGCACGAGGGCCAGGCCATCGCGGGCATCATCGTACTGCGCCTCGGCAGGTGGAGCTGGTACATGTACGGCGCATCCTCCAACGAGCAGCGCAACCTGATGCCCAACCACCTGCTGCAATGGACGGGCATGCAGTGGGCGAAGTCGCACGACTGCTGGTACTACAACTTTCGTGGCATCCCCGACATACTGGAAGAAGGCCAGGAGCTGTGGGGCGTCTACGTCTTCAAACGCGGCTTCGGCGGCTACCCCCTGCGCTTCCTGGAAACCCACGACCTGGTCTACTCTCCCCTCGTCTACGCGGCTTACATGCGCCTGCTGGAAGTGAAGCGCAGGCGAGACGAACGCGAGCGCAGGAAGATTGAGGAGAAGAGGAGGCAGGAGGACCAGCCATATGACCACCCATACCACTCACAGCGCGTTCAACACGACCAGCGAGCGCGGATTGCGCCACGATACCCTGCCGATGCGCCTGTATCACAAGGCAAAGAAGCTCGGGACGTGGGACCCGCAGGGCATCGACTTTTCGCAAGATCAGCGCGATTGGGAAGCCTGCACGACAGATCAGCAAGGAGTGCTGCTGCTGCTCACTTCGCTCTTCCAGGCGGGCGAGGAAAGCGTGACGCTCGACCTGCTGCCGCTCATGATGGTCATCGCGCGCGAGGGGCGGCTGGAAGAAGAGATGTTCCTGACGACCTTCCTGTGGGAAGAGGCCAAGCACACCGAGTTCTTCCGGCGTTTCCTTGACGAAGTGGCGCATGTCAAGAGCGATCTACACCATTATCATTCGGCTAGCTATCGCAAGCTTTTTTACGAAGAGCTGCCGCAGGCCATGCACGCGCTGCTCACCGACTCCTCTCCGGCTGCGCAGATACGCGCCTCTGTGACCTACAACATGATCGTCGAGGGCGTGCTGGCGGAGACGGGCTATCAAGCCTATTTCAACATGCTCGAACGCAACAATATCATGCCCGGCCTGCGCCAGGGCGTCGGCCTGCTCAAACGCGACGAGTCGCGGCACCTGGCCTACGGCGTCTATCTCATCTCCCGGCTGGTCTCAGCGGATCCTTCTCTCTGGCCTGCCGTGCAGCAACACATGAACGAACTGCTCGTCTACGCGCTGGGCGTGGTAAGAGAGTTGTTTACCGATTCAGAGGGTGAAGGAATTATAGTAGACCTGCCTTTCGGCCTCACTTTTCAAGAATACTTCGATTTCGCCACGATCCAATACGGCAAACGTCTCATGACGATCGAGCGCGCCAGAGAGCAAAGCATTGAGGAGATCGAACGAGGCATTGAGGAGGCATTGAGGAGGCATTGAGGTAGTGTAATTAGTGCAGGACACGAAACGTCGTTTCGTGTCCTGCACTAATTACACTACACCGTTCTTGCGCGCAGTTCCTGCAAGTCGGCCAGGCGCTCTTTGGCGGTGGGGCTGCCTGGATTGGCCTTGCCCAGGTTCTTGTAGACGCGGCTGGCCTGCTCGAACTCGCCGACGGACTGGTAGGTCTGACCGAGCATGTCATACGCATCGAAGTTGTTGCGGTCGAGCGCGATCAACTGCTGGAGGGCTGCCACCGACTCCTTGACCTGGTGGGTGTCGAAGTAGTGGCGCGCGATAATCTCCTGGTACTGAACGGCTTCCCTGGTGCGGTTATGCTGCCAGCAGAAGCTGACCACCTCGCGTAACAGATCCATATCGCCGGGGAGCATCTCGACGGCGCGGCGATAGTTCATGAATGCATCATCGATACTACCGATCTCGGCGTACACATCGGCGATACGGCGCAATGTCTCGCCAGCCTTCTTCATGTCACCATCGCGCAGGTAGATATCCGCCAGCAGGCGCAGCTCTGCGGTGCCCTCGTCCAGGAGGCCGCGACTGATGTAGATATCGGCCAGCTCCGCGTGGGCGCGCGAGTCTTGAGGCGCGACGCGCACCATTTCACGCAGCACGTTCAGCGCGTTATCGGTCTGTCGCTTGCTGCGGTACAACTGAGCCAGGTCCGCGTACTCCTGGAGGGCGCTGTTCAGGTCACCCTGGCGCACGGAGATTTCTGCAAGAGCGGAGGTGACTTCATCCTGGTGGGTAGTGCTCTGCTTCACCTGGCGCAGGATGGCCTGCATCTGTTCCTGTTTGCCGACGCGCCCATACGCCTTCGCCAGCAGCATAGAAATCTCCACCTCCGGGGCCTGGTGTTCCTCGCCATCCTCACGCGGGCGCGCAGCCCACACGGACATGTCAATCGCGGCGCGCGTGTTGTTGCGCACGCTCTGCAGCGCCTGCTCAAGCTGTTGGATAGCGGCTTCCGGTTTGCCCTGCGAGAGCAGGCATTGCGCCGTGCTCGTTCTGGCCAGCACCTCGTAGGAGCTGTCGCGTATGGCAAACTGGTAGGCGTCGATGGCCTGGTCGTAGTTGCCGGCCTGCTGATGCATCTGCCCTTGAGCAAAACGCACGTCGAAGTTGTTCGGGAAAGTCTCCGAGGCCGCGTTATACTCGCGGATCACCGCCTCGTAGTGCTTCTGACCTTCGCCGCGCAGTTGCCAGCGAATGCGACTCAAGATTTCCAGAGTCGTTGCACGGCTCGCGCTGGCCCCGGTAATCATGGCGATGTGCCAGCGTACCAGCGCGGTGATGTTGCGCGGGTCCACCTGCAAGACGCGCTGGTATTCGGCGACAGCCGACTGCGAGCGTCCCAGCTTTTGTAAGGCCAGCGCATAATTCAGGCGCGTCGGCACGCTGGTCGGCGCCTCTTGCAGCGCCTGCTCCAGCTCGGTCAGGGCGCGATCCATGTAACCCAGGCGCAGGTACGACTCAGCCGCCAGGCTGCGCTCGCGCAGTAGCTCCTCTTTATTGCCATGCGTCGCCAGCAGGTTAATCAGGCGCACGCGGTAGGTCAGGTTATTCGGCTCCAATTGTAGAATACGGCGATAGGTGGCGATGGCATCGTCGATGCGGCCATTCACCACGTAGGTATCGATGAGGATGCCATACTTGGTGATAGCCTGCTCTAGCTTACCCTGGCGCACGTAAATCTCGCACAACACCTGGTGAATATCCAGGTATTGCGGGGCAATATCGATAACTTTCAGACACTCTTCAGTCGCGGGCGTCAGCAGGCCATGATCGATATAGCGCTGGATATCTTGCATCGAGCGTAGCACCTGCACGCGCACATTCTCCGGTAGATTTACCGTGCTGGCAAGCAGGGAGTCCGCGAAGTTTTTGAGTATGCCATCTTTGCCATCCAGGCCCGCGATCTGACTGAGCAGGTCTTCTGCACTGGGTGTCGAGTTTTTTTGCTCGAAAGGAGAAACAACCGGCAACGCCTGCGCTTCGGGCAGCGGCGCTGGAACCTGTAACGGCGCGGCTTCGACCTGCACAGGAGGAACAGGCGGCACAACAGTTTCCTGCACCGGAACAGGAACAGGAACCTGCTGAACCGAAGTAGCTGGTTCAGCCGCTGCCGGAACCGGTGGCGCGACCTGCGCCGACTCCGACATGGAGGGTACCGGCGGAACCGGTGGCTGAGCGGCCTGCTGGATATTCGACACCTGCGTCGCATCGGTCAGCCAGGATGTGCCGGGATTGGCACCATTGGCGGCGTTGGCCGACTGCGCCGGGGAGACAAGCGGCTGCATCATCGTCGGCTGATTGGATACTGAGGACGATGACGCGGGCGGCGCTTGAGGCATGGGTGGCGCAGGCGGCACGGGCTGCAAGGACTGTTTATTCGACACCTGCGTTTTGTCTGCATCGTTCAGGATACCCGTTAGCCAGTCGGGCAGCCCGCCAGGCGAACTGGATGTCGTAGGCGGCAGAGGCGCGGACGGTGGTTGTTGCGCGGGCGGCATTGCGCCTAAAGGGAAGGCCGCCGCGTCCTGAAGCGCCTGCGGCTGCGCCGTGGTCGCCTGTTCGGGCGGAAGCACGCGCGTGGTGTTGGCCTGTGGCAATGGCGTGGAATTCGGTGCTGCGGCACGCGGCATTGGCGTATTTTGTGCCTGCTTGAGCATGAACTCCACCTGCGCCACTTTGTCGTTCCAGCCGCGACTGCGTAGGAAGCCGAGCAGCGCGGAATACACCGTCAGTGCCTGCTCCTGCTCGCCCAACATGCGATGAGCTTCTGCCGCTTCCTGGCACAACTGCACCAGCTGATCAGACTCCTCCGAGGTCAGCGCATCCAGGTTGACCCGATCAACAGCTTCGTCGAAATGCATGGTCGCGGTACGTAGATCGCCCTTGGCGCGGTAGCACTGACCAAGCGCGTAGTAGCAGGAGAGCGCGTAATCAGGGTCGTTCAGCAGCGTCTGGAACTGGCGAATCGCGTCGTCCCAACGTCTCTGCTCCTGGTAGAGCCAGCCGAGAAAGTAGCGGGCATCCGGTCGATCAAATCCGCTTTCAATGATTTGCTCACAGAGGTCGATAGCATCGGTGAAACGCCCCTGGGTTTGAAAGGTCTGAGCCTGTCGCAGAACGCCTGTGACCTGGCTGGCCGAAATTCGTTTGCGAGGAGTCGGTGGTATCCCACCCCCGGCCATACCTGCTGCCGCAAGCGCTGGACCAGGATTGCCTCCCCCACTAAAATTGCCCGCGCCTCCTATATTACCCATAATGCCAGTATTCCCTCCGCTTACATTGTTCAAAGAAACCACATCCGTCGCCCTGCCCGTCGAAGACGGGTCGGCTGCCTGGGTTGACTGCCCTCTCAACTGGGAGAGCATTTGTTGCGCCTGCGCATTGGTTCCATCGACACGCAGCACCTCTTCACATTGCAAGCGCGCCAGCACGATATCATTCCGTAAGAGATAGCCCTGAGCGGCAGCCAGGCGCTCCTGGACCATCTGCGTAAAATCTTTTTTCCCGCTATAGTAAGCAGCGAGGCGTTCATGCGGCTCCGGCGCTGCCGGCGACAACTGGACGGCCTTCTGCCATGTCGCCTCCGCGCGAGCGCCCTGCCCCGCCTGCGAATAGAGATCAGCCAGGTGCAGATACGCTTTATACGCATCCTCGCGCCTGTTCAGGATCGCGTACAACTCCGCCGTCTTGCTCAATGCAATCACATTGCTGGAGTCCTGCTTGAGAATCCCCTCGTATTCATGCAGGGCTTGCTTCCACTGCTTGGTTTGCATGTAGCAAAACCCCAGGCCGCCACGCGCACCCGCATCTTCTGGGAACTCAGCCAGCGCGCGTTGGTATTCCTTCGCCGCTTCCGGCCACTGACTATCCCAGCGAAAGCGGTCGGCAGCATTCATTGCTGTGCTGAAAACTTGTCTGTTCCCAGGCATGAAAGGTTCTCTTCCTCGTCTATGGATGGATGCGCAGCGACAGAATAACCTGCGATACGATATCCAATTACATCCAGGGTACTACAAACGCATCGCGCTTGAGCGATGACGCTCCATTTTTGGTACTAAAGTACCTTACCCGCGATAATTGATGAATTGCAGAGCAACCGGGTAATCTTTCTGCTTCAACAAGGCAATCACCGCCTGCAAATCATCACGGTTCTTGGCCGTAACGCGCACCGCGTCGCCTTGAATCTGCGGTCGCACCTTTGGAAAGGCGTCGCGTATCTGCTTGCTGATATCCTTCGCCAACTCTTGCGTGAGACCTTGCTGCAAGGCGATCACCTGCCGCACTTTGCCACCTGCCGCGTCCTCCTCGTTGCCCGGCTTGAAGATCTTCAACGAGAGATTACGGCGAATTGCCTTGGTCTCAAGGATGTCGGTCACGCTCTTGAGCGTCATGCTGCTATCGGTAACTATCGTGATAGAATCCTTGCTATGCACGATCTCCGTCTTGGTATCCTTCAGGTCGAAGCGCGTATGCACTTCGCGTCGCGTTTGATCGAGCGCATTCACCAGCTCTTGCTCGTCGAATTGCGATACTATATCAAATGAACTGTCACTGGCCATACAATTCCTCTCCGCTCGTACTCAATGGTACCGATTGGCTATTTTATTTCCATATGTTCCAATATGTTTCATGATGCTATCACGCGAACAATCTTAACGTATTTTTTATACGTTTGACAAATCTATCCCCCAAATGGGGGGATGTGATAGAATGCAGAAAATTAGATGAGAGAAAGCTGACCATCCATGTCCGCCGTTATCTACGATAGCAAACCGCTTGTAGCGCGCCTGACGGCTGAGTTGCAGGAGGAGGCCGCGCGCTTTCGCAAGCACCAGCATCGCTCAGCGCGCCTGGCGCAGATCATCGCCGGACACGACGGAGCTGCCGAGGTCTACAGCCGCCAGCTTGTGCGCGCCTGCCAGCGCATCGGCCTGGGCTGCTCGACACTGGCTTACCCCTTCGAGATCGAGGAGCAGGAGATGCGCGCCGAGGTGGCAAGGTTGAGCAACGATCCGCAGACGGACGGCGTGCTGCTGCTGCTGCCCCTGCCATCGCACATTCGCCAGCAGGTCGTGACGGAGGTGCTGCGCCCGGAGAAAGATGTCGATGGACTGGGACCGCGCAACGCGGGGAACCTGCTACTGGGCTTTCCCAGCTTCGTTCCCTCGACGGCTGATGCCGTGCTGACCGTGCTGCAGGACGCGGGTATCTCCGTTGCCGGGCGCAATGCGGTGATCGTGGGACGCAGCAACATCGGCGGCAAGCCCATCGCGCTCATGCTGGTGCGCCAGGACGCCACTGTGACCATCTGCCACTCGCACACGCGCGACCTCGCTGAGCTGACGCGCAGCGCGGACGTACTGGTCGTCAGCATCGGTCGCCCCGCCAGCATCACTGCCGACATGGTCAAGCCTGGTGCGATCGTGCTGGACGCGGGCATCAACCCGGTGGACGGCTCCGTTGTGGGTGACGTGGATTTCGCGCGCGTGCGAGAAGTCGCGTCATTTCTCACGCCCGTTCCTGGCGGCCTCGGCCCGCTCACGCACCTGGTTCCCATTCGTCACACGCTGATTGGACCGCAATAATGTGCGTTGCAGAACATTAACAACGCTCGCTTGTTTCTCAACCACATTCCTACCTGATCTCCACTGAGATCATCCCGCTGGCTGGTAGAATGGCTGGCAGAGAAGAATTACGAGTGTGTACGGACGCAGTAGCGATTCGCCATCCACATAGGGCTACAGCCCATGCATTCCTCAGGATGGCCGGCAGACCAGAGGAGCAAGACATGACCAGCGGTCCAGGTAAAGAGATGATACATAGGAGTTTCGAGGCAAAGACGCCGACTTACCTTTCCTCTTTCCCAGTACTGAGCACATTGGAGACTGAAGAGCAGATGCGCCGTTTTGAGCTGCTGCGCCTGGCTTTTTTCGTCCTGAAGCTGCGCAAAATCGAACAGCGCTTAAGCAACGTGCTTGATGAGCGCGACCCCACCGAGGAAAGCAAAGAGCAGCGCAACACGTTGGAATATCGATGCAGCCTGCTCCGTCACGTGATCTTTCAGCAGGTGCTGACGTTGATCCGGCTCAATGCGCGCGAGCAGGCTATGCAGATCATCGATACCTGCCATAAGCAGTAGCCCGCGAGTCGTGCGTGGCGATGTCTCCGTGGACGCGAGCAACAACACCCTCTTTCTCAAACGCGCGCTTCAAATCCTGGATGCTGATATCGCCACTCGCAGCGAAGGTGTACGTGCCGAGCCTGCGCAAGCCGAAATTCTTGAGTTTCGTCGATGACGCCACTTCGTTTGCCACGCTCTCGCTGGGGACTTCGACCAGGAAGACCTGCGAGATGCTAACTTCCTTATAGGTGCGCGCCCAATCGTTGAGCGTGTAGACGACGTTTTGCGGCAAATCTTTCTGGCTGCATTCCGCCAGTGTGGCCTGTATCAATTCGATATTCTTACCCGACTCCAGGCTGCGCAGGATGCTGTTCTTCGTCAAGGTGAGGCGGCTGACCATGCCCACCTGGTTGACCTGTGCAAAGGGCAGCAGGCGATAGAGCGTAGACATATCAGGCTGGAGCAGCATCAATTCAAAATTCGGCTGCACGATCAGAGTGCGTTTCTGCTCATGAGTAGAAGTTTCCTCGGCGGTATCCATCGTAGCGAGAACGGAAACGCCCAGGTCCGTCAGCATGAAGGCAGCCGGGTTGATGAAGGTCTCGCCCTCCTTGTCGGGGTCGTACTGCTGGTCAAAGCCCAGCGCCACAATCCCCATTTCATAGAGCGATGATGAAAGGAAGCCGGTCAAGATCTCTCCATCGATGACATTCCACTTCGCCAGCATAGCCTTTGAGTTACGATAACCCGCAACGCTCGACTGGTACGACTTCGTGCGCAGCATGTAGGGCTGCTCCTGCTTGATGGTCCTGAGCAGCGACGAAAGCGTATACCAGCGTCCTGGCTCGCACGAGCGCAGGTACGACAACAGCCCCTTGCGCCCCGACAGGTAATCCAGGTAATAGTAGGTGTCGTAGCTGACACGCTGATCATAGTGCGCTCCGGCAATATCTATCCAGTACCTGCTCTCCGTCCAGTGGTCTAGTAGCGCCTTCACCATCTGCCGCTCGTTTTTTGCCGCCCAGCCGCGCAAGGCCACACCTTCTTCGTAGCGCGGCTTTGTGCCGTTATAGGTGGAGGATTTCGAGAGCTTCAGCAGGTTGAGCTGCACGGCTGTATTGAACAGCATGTCGACCGTCATGTTTTCTTCTTTGTAGTCGCTCTGAATGCGTGGCGAGATTTGCAGCAGAGGTGCCAGCTTGTTGGCAAGGCGCTTGGGGATATACCCGGCCTGCGTTGGCTCGAAATTCTGCTGGTAGGCATTGCCGATGATGGTGGTGATATCATACAGGGCGAGCGGCCCGCCCTGGTGTATTGTTACCGGCGGCGTCTCGCGTGAGACGAGGCCGACCGACTCCGGCTCGTCCCCCATATCTGCCTGCTGAACCATCATTTTAAGATTCTTGAGCAATTCGTGCGGGATAAACAGCTTGCGCTCATGTTCCACGAAGGAATCAAAGACGAGCGCGTAATCCTCCAGCTTCGTAATGCTGCGCGCCAGTGTGGGATTATCGAAACCGGTAGACGCACGTACAGCCGTCATGCTGGCCACGCCATTGGCATCCACCAGCCACTTGCACAGCTTGCGCGCGTTCGCGTCGAGCTGATCCCAGGCAAAGTACGGCACATCAGGCTGCAAGAGCTGCCCGGCCAGCTTCTGGCGCGGGTCGCTGCGCATGTAATAATCTTGCAGCACGAAGCCGTAGCGCTGTCCTATGGCGTAGACGTGATTGACTTCAAAGCTCACCAGGAGTTGTTCCAGCTTCCAGGTCGAACGATCCTGCTTCACGCTAAAGATTTCGCGCTCCACCAGTTGCAGTGATGCCACCATATCCTTAGGGACGCCAAGCTTGATCGTGATATCATCGGGATTTTTTCTCTCCTGCGCGCTCGTGGCAGCTCTGCCGGTTTTCATCGATACGCGCTCGTCGACGAGCAACAGGTGAGATTGAAGCACTGTAACAGCCGCGTCAAACACATCTTCGACCAGGCGCGTCATTTTGAACAGCACTTCGCGCAGAGCGCCATCCGAGGCCGACAGCGACAGCGCGTGGTGCAGCACCTTACGCTCGACGAGCGTGAGTTGTTCCCAGGCAAAACGGGCCGCGATCGGTCGCTGCATCATCTGCGCCAGCAGCCCCATGTGGGACTGCCATCCCTCCTGCGGTTTATCCCAGACGCCCCACCAACGGGCAAGTTGATCCAGTTCTTCTTCCATGTACCTGCCAAGTACCTGTCGTAATGTTTTCATTAGCGATGCCTTCACCTGCTCCTTCATCATACTGCGAGGAGACCGGGTATGTATTTGATATTACGCTTCTGGCGTGTATGCTTCCAGGAAGCGAATGACTTCGCGCGTCAACTGGCTGGGGGTCGATGCTCCGGCAGTGACGGCCACGCGCCGCTTGCCTTGCAGCCATTCCGTCTTCAACTGCGAAAGGTCATCGATGCGTACCGCGGGAACGCCCGCCAGTTCCTCGGATACCTGCACGAGGCGGTTGGTGTTGTTGCTGCGCGGATCGCCGACCACGATGGTCAGGTCTGCGCCTCTCGCCTGGGCGACAACGGCCTCCTGGCGCGTCTGCGTGGCCTTGCAGATGTCCACATGCACCTCGGCCTGGGGGTAACGCTGCTTGATGTAGTCGATGACGCGCCGCGTGTCCCACTGCGAGAGCGTCGTCTGCGTGGAGACGGCGATTTTCTGTTCCTGCTGCGGTGTCAGCGCCAGCGCGTCCACGTCTGCTTCATCCTCGACCAGGCTGATATGGCCGGGTACTTCGCCCAGCACGCCTTCTGGTTCGGGATGCCCCTTTTTGCCGATATAGAGCATGTAGTAGCCCTGCGCCACCAGCTCACGCACGAGATCATGCGTGACGGTCACGTCGGGACAGGTAGCGTCGATGCAGTGCAGGCCGCGTTCGCTCGCGCGCTGCTTCACCAGGGGCGAGACGCCGTGGGCGGTGAAGATGGCCGTACCTTCCGTAACCTGCTCAAGGATACTGGCGCGGTCGGGTCCATCCAGAGTAATCACGCCAAGCGCGGTCAATTCTTCGATGGCGTGTCGATTATGTACGATCTGTCCGACAATATAGAGGGGGCGTGGAAGTGATGAGTCTTTGGCGGCCTGCCGCACAATTTGCAATGCATCTACTACCCCGTAACAATAACCACGCGGGGATATTTTAATAACGTCCATGAATGCCTCAAGAAAATGTAGAAAATGTATAGTAGAGAACCTACCACATTTTACCACGCTTTCAGGCGATTTGCACTTGTAAGCGACCAAGGATCGTGCGGAGGTCATCGGGGGTATACAGGCAGACCGCCGGGAGCAGTCCGGCCAGGTCTTCTACGGAAGGTGATTCGGCCAGGTCGAAGATGACCAGAGGTGCGCGTCGCCCGGCACAGCCGCGCGCGATATCGGCAGCCGTCAGCCACGACAGGCCAGCCGGCGAAGATGAAGTGAAATCAGGCAGGTTCATGACCAGTTGCACGCGTGGGATGTGAGAGACAAGGTTCTTTGGCGTATCTTCCGTGTAGGTGCGCAGGATGCCGACCTGCTGCAATTGCGCGCGATAGGGTAGCCATCGCGCCTCGGGTCCAATCAAGAGGGCTGAACGACCGCGCAAACTGCCCAGGCTGGCCTCCGCGATCGAGACGATCTCCGGTACAAATCGCTGCGTGTATGTCACTCTGTATTCCTGACTCCTGGCTCCAATTGAGATCCCTTTCTATAACTATAGCAAACCATGTACAGAGTGCATCAGGTACCTACCGTATTTTTCAGGCAAAAGTACCGTAGGGTCGCACCTACGGCAGCGTCACGGCTATTTCTTCTTCGTCACCACCCAAATCCTCGAAGCTGCGCGTATACAGGCGGGCGTAGAGGCCATTGAGGGCCAGCAGTTGCTCGTGCGTGCCGCGTTCCGTGATGTGACCGCCGTCCAGCACGAGGATCAGGTCGGCGCGCTCGACGGTGGTGAGGCGGTGAGCCACCACGAGTGTCGTGCGGCCCTGCATGAGGCGCTGCAAGGCATCTTGCACGAGAGACTCGGACTCGTTGTCCAGCGAAGCCGTCGCCTCGTCAAGCAGCAAGATGCGAGGATTGTGCAGCAAGGCGCGGGCGATCGCGATGCGCTGGCGCTGCCCCGCCGACAGCTTGACGCCGCGCTCGCCCACCAGCGTCTTCATACCTTCCGGCAGTTGCTCGATGAAACCCAGCGCGTTCGCCGCCTCAGCCGCGTCACGCACTTCCTCGTCGCCGGCATCCAGGCGGCCATAGCGGATATTCTCGGCGATGGAGTCACCGAAGAGCGTCGGCTCCTGTGGCACGATAGCAACCTGGGCGCGCAGGGACGACGGCGATACGTCGCGAATATCATAGCCGTCGATGAGTATCGCGCCCTGGCGTATCTCATACAGGCGCATCAGCAGGCTCAGCGTAGTCGTCTTGCCCGCGCCGCTCGGCCCGACCAGCGCCATGACCTGCCCCGGCAGCGCCTCGAAGCTCATCTTATCAAGGACTAGACGCGCCTCGGCTACCTCTCGTTCACCGGGCACAGCATCATTTTCCCCTGATGGGGAAACTGGTGTATAGGCAAACGAGACGCCCTCGAAGACGACATGCCCCGTAACCGGCGGCAACTCGATGGCCTGCTGCTGCTGAATCGCCTCGTCGACCGGCTCGTCCAACAGTTCGAAGACGCGCTCAGCCGCGCCGAGCGCGATCTGAAGCTGCGCATACAGGTTGCTGAGGGTTATCAGGGGACCGACCAGCATGAAGAGGTAAAAGAGGAAGGCCACCAGGTCGCCGATGGTCAGCCGCCCGGCCAGCACTTCGTGCCCGCCGAACCAGATAATGATGATGACTGCGATGAAGCCGATGAACTGATTGATCGGCCCCAGCAGTGACTGTACGTAGGCGCGCCGCAGCGCCTGCACCAGCGAAACGTTCATGCGCGACGTAAAACGCCCATACTCATAGTCCTCGCGCGCGAATGCCTTGACGACGCGCTGCGCCGCAAGCGCTTCCTCCAGCACGACACCCGCGTCACCCAGGCCCTCCTGCACGCCGCGCGTCCTCCCGCGAATCGTGCGTCCCAGGCGAGTTGAGATCAGCGCCGACAGCGGCCCGACCACGACAATCACCAGGCTAATGCGCCAGTTGATGACGAAGATGATCACGACGCTGCCCACAAGCGTGACAAGCTGCGACACAACAGGCAGCACATTGCCGATCAGCGCGCCCTGCATCACCGTCACATCGTTGGTTACGCGGCTCATCAATTCCCCGACGCGCCGCGAATCGAAGAAACGCAGCGAAAGCTGTCCCAGGTGCCGGAACATCTGCGTGCGCAGGCCAAATGAAAATCGCTCGCCGAATGCTGTGACCAGGTAGCCCTGCAACGCGCCCAGCACGGCCTGCAAGATGAACACCGCCAGCAGCACCAGCACGACGATATTGAGCAGCCGCTCGTTATGCTGCCCCAGGATGGTATTCAGCAGCGTGCGTATCACCAGTGGATAAGCCAGGCTCAGCAGATCGGTCAACACCAGCAGCACGCCCGCCGCGATCAGTTGCCAGCGATACGGGCGCAGCAGCCGCATGATACGCGAAAACGGAATACGTTTTCGCAGTGGGCGCTTCTTCCCGGCAGCAGCCTCTTCATCTTCCCGCGCTTCTGATACTTGCGACATGACAGGGCCTTTCTCCAGACCGCTCTGTATAAACCAGAGAGAAGTAGTAATAGTCATGGTTGTCTATTCAGATTATAGGGCATATACGATATGGTAGAGCAAAGGTTATTTTGGGGATTTTCAAATCAATGCACCAATGTGCTTTACACAAATACCTCTTTATGGTATAATTGCCCAAATAAGCCATTTCTTAGTAGTTTGACATTATCGTCTAGAGATGACACATGCTTCACATAAGAGCAAAACTGGCCGAGGGTGGAAGGATTGTTATTCCTGCCGAATATCGCCAGGCAATGGGTCTACAAGTCGGTGATGAGGTAATTCTTCAACTCGATGGGGAAGAATTGCGCATCTTTACCATAAGTCAGGCCATCAAAAGAGCGCAAGAGCTGGTTCGTCGCTTCATCCCGCAAAATCGCTCATTGGCCGATGAATTGATTGCTGAACGGAAGAAGGAAGTCGAGTAATGGCTCACGCTATATTAGATGCATCAGCATTATTGGCTTTGCTCAAAGCAGAGATTGGTAGCGAGCAAGTCATTCAGGTGATTACTGAGGGGGCTGCGATGAGTGCTGTGAATTTCTCAGAAGTGATAGCGAAGCTTAACGATGGCGGTATGCCAGAAGAAGCAATACACGAAACACTCGATTTATTGGAGCTCACCATTGTTGACTTTGATGCAGAAAGCTCATACCGAACAGGGCTGCTTCGTTCTCAAACAAAAGGCGCTGGCCTTTCCCTGGGGGACCGTGCATGTCTTGCGCTGGCTCAACGTCTCAAGTTACCCGCGTTTACGACTGACAGGGCATGGAAGGACATCCTGGCAGATGTAACGATCAAGGTGTTGCGTTAAGAATAGCAATTATAGGTCACAAAATATAGCATCTTCTTCGCGTTTATGATATAAACAATATAGTACACCTGTACGTATTTGCTGGGGCTGCATAAACAACAGGATGCTATAAAAAATTCGAATTGGCGGTGAAGAGTATGGATGAACTGATGGTTCTGGCGTCATCTGACCAGGTGTTGGATGATGAAGCGGCCTTACAAAAAACCTCTCCAGGTGTTGCGAGCAGCATCTATGCGCGATTAGCGCATCCTATTCCTTATCAGGGGAGTAAACGCAATCTGGCTTCTATGATACTCACGGTGATACAAAAGAGAAAATTTCGCCGCTTCTATGAACCTTTTGCCGGGTCAGCCGCTATGACGATTGCCGCCAATCATGCAAAAGTTGCTAATTCCTATATTCTAGGTGACTCACTTGCGCCTCTTATCGATGTCTGGAATCAGATATTGACGACTCCTCACGCGCTGGCGAACACTTACGAGCAGATATGGGAAGCCCAGTTAGACCAGGGCGAAGAGTACTATTATCGCATACGAGACGATTTCAACCGCTCTCATGACCCGGCTAAGCTTTTATACCTGCTGGCAAGGTGTGTCAAGAATGCCCCACGCTTTAACCAGCAGGGAGAGTTCAATCAATCAGTAGATAAGCGCCGGTTGGGAATGCGCCCCAATAAAATGCGACACGAGATTTTAGCCGCCTCGGCGCTGCTGGCGCGACAAACATCGGCGATATGGGCCGATTTTGAGATGACGCTTCAAGATGCCACAAACGCAGACCTCGTCTACCTTGATCCACCATACGAGGGAACAACGACAGGAGACAACAAGCGATATCACCAGGGACTCGACCGCGAGCGGCTCATTGCCTTACTTGAGAACTTGAACAGGCGTAATATCCCATTTCTCCTGAGCTACGATGGGCAGTGCGGCGCTAAAGTCTATGGGTCTGAATTGCCTGCGTCGCTCCATATGACACGCATGGAACTGAACGCGGGCCGCTCGTCTCAAGCAACGCTCAATGGCCGCGAAGAGGTAACCATCGAGTCGCTGTATGTGTCGAGCAATCTTATGGGCTAGAGGTTCTGGCTCACCGAATCAGGGTTCAAACCTGCGTTTGAGGATACGCTTAACATACTCATCCAACTGTTGACCTTCCGAGCTGGCTTGCTGGCTTAGCATATCATGTTCCTGCACCTCTTCATCCTCCCAGTTAAGCGTTAGTTGGCGTCGCTGGCTCATAGCAATGTGTTGATAGTGATCGGGTGAGGCAAACATGCATGTCTCACAAATCGCGGCGGCTCTGGTGATTTTCCAATTCTCGCAATGTTCACAGGCCCAACTCTTGGCGCGGTTACATGATCCGCATAGTAACATGAAATCTTCTGGCTGCAATACACCCGCAACATCTCCGCTCACTTCATAGGGAATGCGATGATCAATTTGCAGCATGTTACCAGGGAATGCTCCGCGACATAATCGACATTTCTCCTCGTCGCGGGTCAACAAGGCGGCTTTGAGAGTTTTAGGAAATGCGCGTCTTCCACCTTTCCTGCCTTCAACGACAGCATCATTAGCCAATGTATACCTGGTCATGCTTCGCCCGCCGACTGTAACACGGGTTCTAATCAGATGAATACCAAGTTCTTCTACATCTCGTGCCGCACGCGGTGCGTGTTTATACCCATACAGATTATCCAGTTCCTTTGTAGTGATGCTTCCATATTGCAAAATATGCATCAGCATGGTTTTGGGGCGCTTTGCCTGAATACTCTCGATGTATGCCCTCAATTCGGGAGAAATCTCAGGTGTACTCATCCAGTATGGTCACTCTCTTTGGAAATTAGGTGCTTGCGGAAGCCATCATAACACAGAAAAGCATGTTATAATACCCTCTGAACACTCGTTCTTAATGCATAGAGAGTCTTTATCTATTCGGAGTAGATCAACGATGCCCCAGCCAGCCATACCCAACATGCCAGTCATACGCCAGCTTGCGCCGGATGTTGCCGCCAAGATCGCGGCGGGCGAGGTTGTCGAGCGGCCCGCCTCGGTCGTCAAGGAGTTGATCGAGAACAGTATCGACGCGGGGGCGACGCAGATTCGCGTCGAGCTGATGGGCGGCGGCCTCTCGCTGATGCGCGTGATCGACAACGGTGGCGGTATCGCGGCTGAGGAACTGCCCCTGGCGCTGTCGCGCCACGCCACGAGCAAGGTTGCCAGCATCGACGACCTGGAGCACATTCGCTCGCTCGGCTTCCGGGGCGAGGCGCTTGCCAGCATCGCCGCCGTGGCCGAGGTGATGCTGGTTAGCCGCTGCCGCGAGGCTGAGCACGGAGCGCAGGTCTCCGCCAGCAGCGGGGAGTTGAGCGAGGTGACGACGGCAGCCTCTCCTGTGGGAACGACGCTGGCGGTGCGCAACCTCTTCAGCGCCGTGCCTGCGCGCCTGAAGTTCCTCAAGAGCCGCAACACGGAGATCAGCCACTGCCATCACCTGCTGGAACAGTACGCGCTGGCCTACCCCGAAATTCGTTTCAGCGTCTTCAGCGAGGGGCGGCAGATTTTCGCCACTCCCGGCGATGGTAAGCTCAGCAGCGTGCTGATCGAGATCTACGGGCTGGACGTGGCGGAGCAGATGGTGCCGATCAGCAGCCTGGACGGGCGCGACGATGATCCGCTGCGACCCGTCGCCACGGGCTACACCAGTCGTCCCACCTGCTACAAAAGCACGCGCCAGCACATGTCGTTCTTCGTCAATCGCCGCTGGGTCATGAGCCGCATGCTCAGTTCCGCCGTCGAGGAAGCCTATCACTCGCTGCTGCTGACCGGCAGGCACCCCATCGCCGTCGTGAACATCACGCTGGACCCCACGCAGATCGATGTCAACGTCCATCCCGCCAAGACAGAGATTCGCTTCCTGAGAGAGCGCCGTGTCTACGCCGCCATCCTGCGCGCCGTGCGCAACGCCATCCTGGAAGAGGCACACATGCCCACCTGGGGCAACGGCAACGCCGGGACGCGACCTGACCTTCCCACCAGACTGCCGGAGGAAGAGGATTCTATCGCGCCCTCCTACCCACAGGACAATCCCTGGCTGACCGTCACCGAGGAAGAAACCGGCACAAAACCACCCCTACTCTCGCGCCTCTGGCAAAGCCACGTGCGCCCTGGGGACCAGGGCGGGGCATCCCAACATGTAGGGACACCCCTTGTGGGTGTCCGGGGGGTGGATGGGCGGACGGACGAGCGGGCGAACGAACGGGAAACTACCGGCGTGGAGGGCAATATGGAGGGCAATGGCAGGGTTGCGGATGAGCCATCCACACATGTAGGGACACCCCTTGCGGGTGTCCGGGGGGCGGGGAACGGACACACGACAAAAATCAGCCGCCTGCCGCTACTGCGCGTCATCGGCCAGCTTTCACAGAGCTACATCGTGACAGAGGGGCCGGACGGTATGTATCTAATCGATCAGCACGCCGCGCACGAGCGCATCCTGCTCGAACGCATGGTGGCCGCGTTGCAGGCACGAGCGCCCCTGTCACAATTGCTGCTGACGCCCATCCGGCTTGAGCTGTCCCCGGCTGAACTGGAGGCTATCGAAGAGCATCTTGAGCAATTGCGGCAGATCGGCTTCACGCTGGAAATACTGGAGGACGCCGCGCTGGAGGTGCGCGCCGTGCCGAACGTGCTGCTCAAGCAGATCAACGCGCGTTCACTACATGAGCTACTGACTGAAATGACCGCGCCGGAGCATAGTGAGGGCGTCGGACACGGCCAGACGTGGGAGGAGCACGCCCTGGCAAACGTGGCGTGCAAGGCTGCCATCAAAGCCAACTACTTCCTGACGGTCAGCGAGATGCGCGAGATGATCGAGCAGCTCGGGCAGACCAGCGCGCCCTATAGCTGCTGTCATGGTCGCCCGACAATGGTGCAGTTCGGCCTATCCGCGCTTGAGCGGGAATTTGGGAGACGCTAAGTGTTTGCCGAAGTGCTCACCTCCGCCGCAAGCTGGCACGACGAACAGCCCCTGCTGGCCTACGTCGTTCCCCCACACATGCAGGCGTATATCCAGCCCGGCCAGCTGGTTGCTATCCCCTATGGCGAGCGACTCGTCGAGGGAATCGTGTGGCACATCACGGAACACGTTGAAGCAGACAACAACGCACACGACATTCACGCCATTCGCCTTGTCTCCACCATTCTTGATCCCGAACCGGCGCTGCTGCCTCACCAGCGCGCACTGGCCGAGTGGATGGCGACCTACTACGTGACACCGCTGGCCCAGGTCGCACAAACCATGTTACCGCCCGGGCTTATGCAGCGTTCAAAGGTCGTGCTGCGCCTCATCGAGAACGAGGATTCCGGTGAGCAGAGCGACGATAAGAGCAGCGATCAGACACATGACTTGAGCACGACGAGCGCGCTGATCGGCCTGCTGCTGGCAGATGGCGAACTCGACATCGAGCGCATGAAAACGATGCTCGGTCCGAAGCGCGCGAAGGCGGTCATGAAGGAAGCCCTGGCAAGCGGGCTGATCGCGCGCGAGGCGCAGCTGGAAGCGCCGGGCGCGCACCCGCGTCGCAAGCGTCTCGTGCGGCTTATCGCGCGCGGTGAGGCGTTGGAGGCGCGGAAGGCAGGTGCCGAGGCCATCATACAGGCCAATCTGCCCGACCCGACCGCGCTACCCGTCGCGCCTGACAACGTGCGCCGCCGCCCAACGAAGGGCATACCCGATCCCTGGGCTATCCCCGGCGCGACCGCCGCCTTCACGCTGACACGCGAGAACCGCGCCGGGCTGCTGGCGCAGCGACAACTGGCGGCCATCGACCTGCTTGAACACGACAAGGCCGACGCCAGCGCCGAGGCGCATTGGACGCCCAATATGCTCTGCAAAGCCAGCGGTCTGACCCCTAATCAGCTGCAATCGCTCGTGCGCGAGCGCATCATCGTTATCGAGGAGCTTGAGGTGCAACGCGACCCGCTTGCCGGGCGCAACATCCCGCCCAGCGCGCCGCTGCCGCTCACGGCTGAACAGCGCGACGCACTGGATGCGATCATTTCTCCCTACCTTACCGACCAATCCGACCAATCCGACCACCCCGACCACCCCGACCACCCCGACCCCGCCCCGGATACCCACAAGGGGTATCCCTACATGTCAAATGACCCCTCCACCCCGTGGGGCGGGGAGGATATCCCACATGTAGGGATACCCCTTGTGGGTATCCGGGGCGGGGATGGAGGGGATGGCCCTCCACCCATTCTCTTGCACGGCGTAACGGGTAGCGGCAAGACGGAAGTATATCTCCAGGCGCTGGCCACCATCATCGCGCAAGGGAAACGCGGCATCGTGCTAGTGCCGGAGATTGCGCTGACGGCGCAGGCTACTTATCGTTTCGCCGGGCGCTTTCCCGGGCGCGTGGCCATCATTCACAGCGCTCTGACCGACGGCGAGCGTTACGACGAGTGGCGGCGCATCCGCGCGGGCAAGGTGGACGTGGTGATCGGTTCGCGTTCCGCCCTCTTCGCGCCAGTGCCGGAAGCTTGGCCTGCTGATTCTCGACGAGGAACACGAGCCGGCCTACAAGCAGAGCGAGCGCAAGCCGACCTACGCGGCACGCGCCACGGCCATCAAACTTGGCCGTCTGCTACATATCCCTGTCGTCCTCGGCAGCGCCACGCCCTCCGTCGAGACTTACTATCACGCGCAGAATGGCGACTACCGGTTGGTCGAGATGCGCAGCCGCATCGGCGCGACGCTGCCGCCCGTCGAGGTGATCGACCTGCGCAACGAACTGCACGCGGGCAACACCAGCATCATCAGCCGCCGCCTGCAAAGCGAACTTGAGGGCGTGTTGGCGCGCAACCAGCAGGCTATCCTGTATCTCAACCGGCGCGGCGCTGCAAGCTGCGTGCTGTGTCGCGAATGCGGCTTCGTCGCCATGTGCGACCGCTGCGACGTGCCGCTCACCTATCACTCCACCGAGCGCATCCTGCTCTGCCACTATTGCAACAGCCAGAGCAAGCTGCTGCGCGCCTGTCCGCAGTGCGGCAGCGCCAGCATTCGCTACTTCGGGCTGGGTACCGAAAAGGTGGTCGAGACGATTGAGCGCGACTTTCCATCGGCACGCCTGCTGCGCTGGGACCGCGACACGGCCAGGAATCGCCGCGCCCACGAACAACTGCTGGATCGCTTCGCCAACCGCGAGGCCGATATCATGGTCGGCACGCAGATGATCGCCAAAGGGCTTGACCTGCCGGGCGTCACGCTGGTGGGGGTGATCTCCGCCGACATCGCGCTGATGCTGCCCGACTTCTCCGCCTCCGAACGCGCCTTCACGCTACTGACACAGGTGGCGGGCCGGGCTGGGCGCGGCGAGGAGGCCGGGCAGGTCATCATCCAGACCTTCAACCCGCAGCATTTCAGCATCGACGCCGCCTCGCGCCACGACTACCATGAATTTTACGCCGCCGAGATCGAGGCGCGCCGCCGCTACGGCTACCCACCTTTTCGCCAGTTCGTCAAATTCACCTACAGCCACGAGAATCGCCACCGCTCGCAAAACGAAGCCCTGCTGCTGCGCGAGAAGCTGGACGAGTGGATCGCGCGCCTGGGCCTGGAGCAGACCGACATCGTCGGACCCGCACCAGCCCTGATGGAGCGACTGAACGGCAAGTATCGCTGGCAGATGATCGCGCGCGGCCCGGATATCCACCCGCTCCTGCGCGTCCTCGACACACCCGGCTGGGACATCGACATCGACCCGGTCAGCACCATGTAATGCATCACAATCCCGTCACAATATTTCTCGCAGGAGGCTAAAGGGACGAGGGCGACCGCGAGGGTCGCCCCTACAAATATACGGCTCGGGAGCGCCTCCGCTTCGTAGTCTTTGTAGGGGCGACCCTCGCGGTCGCCCTGGGAGGGTGTAAGGGTGCCCTGGGAGGTGTGAGGGGCTTCCTGGTTAGATGGGCTAGATGGTACTACCACCCAACGAGGCTATGATACAATGGGTGTGGGTCAGTTTAGCACACCCAAATATCACGTTGACCATCGATTCACGCGAGCATGGAATTCCGCTCGCAGCGTTTCACTGTATGATGAAGGAGTGACTAAATGCACGTAAAACTGGATGTCCTGAAGGAAAAGGGATTTGTTGTTCTAAAAGACTACGACGGCCCGCCGGTTCCACCGCAAGAGTGGGAGAGCCTGGAATATATGGACTGGAAGAGCGGCGGCGACACCAACTTCGCGCCGATAGCCTCGGCGCTAGGCGAGATGGAGTGCGCCGGCTTCTGGGATCACGGCAAACCGGACAAGGGCGGCATCTGGACGAAGAACGCAGCGGTATGCCCGACCCTTGTCGAGTGGACCAAGCGCGTCGGAGCCGATTACGGGCGCGTGCGCATCATCAAGCTGAATCCCAATACCGAGTCTGAAGGCATCCACAACCTGCACCTCGACGACAACAACCGCCTCAATCCCGAAGGCGAGGGTTGGGTGGTACGCACCTGGTTGCAGCTCACCGACGACCCCGACTCTTACATGATCCTGCGGGACGAGAAAGACAATCCCGCCACCGAATTGCGTATTTCCATGCCGCGCAACCGCCAGATGGTCATCGACTCGCAGCGCATGTGGCACGCCGCCTGGCATCCCGGCCCCAGGCCGCGCTACGCCCTGATTGTCTCCTTCGAGAGCGGCGAGGCACTGCAACGCTGGATCGAAAGCCAGCTCCCGTAGCATCCCCTACGTCGTAAGGACAGGGAGTGGGGCGGAGAGGATGGGGGCCTTGCGCCTGTCCTCGTCCCGGTGATGCAAGCGAATCGCCCTGAAATATAACAACGAGGGCTGACACTGCTCACGTGTGCCAGCCCTCGTCGTCAAGGGGAGGAAGAAAAGAAGTAGGTGTTTTCAGCTTACTCTTTTCTTCGATGTTAACGGTCAGGCGTTCTTGAACTCGCGGTTCAGGATGCGATGCAGGACGCCGGGATGCTGTTGCAGGAACTGCATGAAGTCGGTTCCCTGCTGTTGCGTCAGGTTCTTATTGCTGACGGCCTGGTTCACAGCATTCTGGATGGCGCTCTGCACGGTCGATTGCAGCTGCGTCGCCGAGACGTTCTGCTGCTTGGCGATCTTTGCGAGGCTCATGCCGCTCTTCAGATCAGATTGCAACTGGGCAACGCTCAGGTGCAGACCGCTCGCCACCTGGCTCTCCATCTGAGGCACATATTGTTTCAGCGAGCTGACGACGATGCGCAGCCCCGCGGCTTTGCCCGTGCCACTGCACGCCTGGTGATTCTCAAGTTTTTGGATGATGGCGTTGGCCTGGTTCTGCGTCAGCTTGCCATCCTTGACCATCTGAGCCAGCACATCCTCCCTGGCGGACAATTTATCTTGCTGCAACGTGCTGACGGAGACGTTCAGACGCCCGGCCAGGTCTTGCAGGTATTGCTCGCAGTACGGGTTCGTTCCCGTCGCGGTCGCCGTGGTCGTTGTGTTTCCTGAAGTGGACTGGGCCGAGGCGAATAGCGGACCGGCAAAGAACGCGCCAAACAGGATAGCGACCAGCATGAGGGCCGACCCTCCGGCAATCATCAAAATTTTCTTCATATAGATTCTCTTCTTTCCAGAGCATTTTCATTGGTTGTTTCAATAAAGCCACACCATTTCGAGTGACATTCATAGCATAGTGCATAGATGTGAAAGAACACTCTGCGAAAGTTCAAGATTTGCTCAAGATTGACTGGAAGTCCTCTTGAGAACGAAAACAGCCATGTTTTCCCACGAACAGTTGTGATACTATAGGAAACATAACAACCAGGGCGACCGCAAGGGTGCGCCCTTGCGGTCGCCCTGGCTCAGGAGTACTCGATACATGGCACAAAAAATACTCGTGATCGAAGATGAAGACGGTATTATTCACTTGCTCAATCTTTATCTCAAGGACGCGGGATTCGATGTCGTGGTGGCGAAGGATGGCGCGGACGGCCTGGCGATGCACGCGCGAGCGCATCCAGACCTGGTGATCCTTGACATCATGCTGCCTGCGCTGGATGGCTTTGAAGTCTGTCGCCGCATCCGGGCCTGGTCGAAAACGCCCATCCTGATGCTGACGGCGCGCGGCGACGAGGATGATCGCATCCAGGGACTCGACCTGGGCGCGGACGACTACATCGTCAAGCCGTTCAGTCCGCGCGAGCTGGTCAGCAGGGTGCGCGCCATCCTGCGACGTGTCGAGGGGCAACCCGCCGAGGCCAACGGCGCGGGCGCGAACACAGCGCCGGCGGCCAGGTCGATGCTGCGCTTTCCCGACATGACCATCGACCTGCTGGCGCGCCGTGTCGAGGTCAACCATACCGAGGTAACGCTGACACCGACCGAGTTCGACCTGCTGACCTTGCTCGCGCAGTCGCCCGACCGGGTATACACGCGCGAGATGTTGATGAACAAAATCTGGGGCTACGATTACTATGGCGACGGGCATATCATCGACGTACATATCAGCGCGCTGCGAAAGAAGATCGAGGCCAATTCGGAGTACCGCTATATCAAAACCGTATGGCGCGTCGGCTACAAATTCGAAGTAGGCACGCGCGCATCGTCGTAGCGCATTCTATGAAACGTCCCTTCGTGGAAGGGCAATCGCCTGGGAAACGGAAGGGCGACCGCGAGGGTCGCCCGTACAAAGATACGGATCATCAGGCGAGGGCGTCGTAGTCTTTGTAGGGGCGACCCTCGCGGTCGCCCTTCCACCAAACTACGCAAGCCAGTATCAAGAGGGTCTCACATGCAAGTACGTTGGTGGCAAAGCATTCGCTGGCGCATGGCGTTCTGGTCGATGCTGGTCTCGCTGCTGGCGACGACGCTGCTGGCAATCGGCGTTATCGTCGCCGTCAATTACTACTATGGTGTCGATCAAACCCAGCAGCTCACGCAGTTTGCCTCGATCACCGCCCAGCGCATAGGCGTCAGCTACGAGCAGAATGGCACAGTTGCGAAGGCCGTCGCCAGCGTCCTGCCGAATACACCAGCCGAGAATAGCCAGAACCCCGATACGCTGCTGCTCGTCTTCAATACGCATCGTCCCCTGGCTCTGCTCTATCCACACATTCGACCTGGGCAAAATACGCAGACCGGAATGACCGGCGTGAAGCTGGCAGAATTCCTACTCTCTACTACTGACCCCACGTTGCAAAGTGGCGACTACACACATCTGATTGCCTCCATGACCGACGCCTATAGCGGCACAACGACCGTGGGGCAGATCGGCAAATCCGGCCCAGGCTCGTCGCCGCGTACCTTCGTGACAGAGCCTATCTTTGCCGGAGGGCAAACCGGCGGCGCGGTGGTCGGCATCTTGATCGCGCTGCCGCGTTCCGCCGCCGAGAACACCGCGCCAACTTTCGTGGCGACAGTCACGTGGTTCGTGCTGATCGCTGCCCTGGTCGTGACTGCCCTGGCTACGCTCGTCGCGTTCTTCTTCTCGCGTACCATCACGCGCCCGCTGGCACGCCTGAACAACACGGCGCACGTGCTGGCCTCCGGCGACTACAGCGCGCGCGTCTTCACGAAGTCGAAGAGCGAGTTGGGCGAGTTGGCAAATGTCGTCAACAAGATGGCGAACCGCCTGGAACGCGACGTGGAAGAACTGCACCGCCAGGAGCAGGAACGCCGCGAGCTTATTATGAACATTACGCATGACCTGGCGACGCCCCTGACCGCCATCGCCGGCCTGGGCGAATCGCTGGTGGATGGCGTCAACCAGGACCGCCAGGATTACGAGCAAACGGGGCGCGTGATCGTGCGCGAGACGCTGCGCCTGCGCCGCCTCGTCAAAGACCTGCACATCATGGTAAAGGTCGAGGCGGGCGCGATGCAGCCGCAGAAGAAACCGCTACGACTGGCTGCCCTGGTGGACGAAAGCCTGGCCGTGCTCGCGTCCGAATTCGAGCGTGCCAATGTCGAGCCGCGCAACAACATCCCCTACACCTTGCCGGTCGTCTCGGCGGACCCCGACATGCTGACGCGCGTCTTCACCAACCTGTGCGATAACGCCATCCGCCACACGCCCTCCGGCGGCTCCGTTACCATCGAGGCGCGCGTGCAAGGCAACTTCGTCGAGGTGGCCGTCACCGATACCGGTAGGGGCATCCCCACCGATGCCCTGCCGCGCGTCTTCGACCGCTTCTTCCGCGCCGACAATTCGCGCCAGTCCTCCACCGGCGGCAGCGGCCTGGGACTGGCTATCGTGCGCGCCATCATCGAGGCGCATGGAGGGACGATCCGCGCCGAAAACACACTACAGGGTGGCGCGCGTTTCATCTTCTCGCTGCCGATCCCCACCTTCCACCCCGATCAAATGGCCGGAATGACCACCCTGCCCATGCGCCCTGTATCATAACTCACAGCTGTGCTCTTTATACTGACCGTGTAAAAAGGGATCAGCCCGTCTGACTGCCGGAGACAATGGAATAGCCAGGCGCGCTCACAATATATTCCCAGCGCAGATGGGCCGTGGGGCACGTCGGCTCATGCAGCACATTTGTCGCAAGAGGCATCCATTGAGCGCCACTACTATCAAGATAACTTACACAGGAGATGGATTGCATGTAGAGCAGATGAACCTTCGCGCCTTCCGGCATCTCGATCATAACCTGCCCCTTCTGATTCTGGAGAGAGAGCGCGCGATCCCTGGGGACCTGGGGATTGACCTGTAGATGGATGATGGGCAGGTCTCCATGAAAGTACGCATCAAGCGGACTCTCCAGGGGGCCAAACGTCCCGCCCTTCATAGCCAGGGTGACTGCTCTGCTTCTGGTCAACGGGACAAACTGGTGGATGGTGAGCGCCTGGCCTGGCTTCACCTCGGTTATATAGGCTGGCTGGGTGCAGGCCACATCTAGCCTCGGAATGGAAAAGGATGGATTGCTCCCCCCCGTTACCTGGGCGAGTAACGCAGAGGAGAAACAGAGGGTCGCTGTGCGACTGGTGCCATCAAGTATGACTGGCTTCTGCGTATGGTTCGCCAACGAGACATCAACGGGAAGCAGCTCACCAAGAAAGTAAGGTCCACCGATCAGCACGCGCACGGAAGCTTGCAGACCGCCAGCCTGGGTCTGAGCGGCAGACCCCGCTCCAGAGACCGTGACAGTGACAGAGGGGGGAGCAACAGTCCTGTTGGAGAAGGGATTTGCCTTGAAAAGTACCCATGACCCAAGAACGAGTCCAATTACGACCAGCGCGGCTAGAAGGTTGGCAACAACCCGCCTGGATGTTCTCGCTTGCCTCGTTGGCGGGTGAGCCGTGAACTGACCTGGCGGTATGGGTACGCCCATAACGGGAAAAGTTGAGGCAGACATTGCTCCCGTCAGGCGTTCTCGCACTTGTGCAATGATTTGCGCCTGCTCTCCGGTGGAGATCGGAACGCGCCTTTGTGGAGAAGTCCTGAGAACCGCCAGGAGTTGGTGATACTCTTGCCTTCCCTCTTCAGGTACCAAATCATCACGCATGGTTCTCTCTCCTTTCACACTGCTCGTACAGCGTTTTTAATTGGCGCAGCGTTCTCGAAAGCATTTTCCGCACAGTCCCCTCAGATTTCTCCATCAGTGCCGCAATCTGGGTCAGGCGCAATTCTTGAACGTACCGCAGTCGAATCAGTTCTTGTTGAGCTACTGGAAGTTGCTCGATGGCCTGTGAGAGCCATGTCAACATTTCTTGCTCTTCCGCTTGTCGTTCAGGTGTCAGGCTCTGGTCTACCGTTTGTTGTATCTGTGCTAACGACTGCATAGTGAATAGCGCGGTATGCCGGTAGTGATCGATGACCTTGTTGCGTGCTACGCGCCGCAGCCAGGCCAGTTGGCGCGCGGCTGGAAGTCCGGCAAGCGAGGTGTTCTGGAGCGCAGCCAGAAAGACCTCCAGCAAGAGGTCCTCGGCGTCCTGCCGATTAGAAACCTGCTGGCCTATATATGCCAGCAGCGTTTCAGCAAAACGCTCATAGAGCATGAACTTTTCTAAGTTTTGCGCTTCATTCGTACCAGGTGGATGCATACGCTTTCCTCAGAGTCGGTAATGCCAGATGGTGAGACCCATTGTAGTATAAGTCGTATGATGAGGAAAAACGCGGCAAGGAGCAAATCCAGAAAAATCCACCACATACGTCCCTACAATAGCCCGAATCGCCCATCTTCCAGGCTCGCCCAGCCATCAATGTTATACTGATCGATAGACATCCATAGAATACATGCTAGAAGACCCTATAGAAAACGCCTATTTGACCGATTGCTATGCAATGAATACACGTGTTCGAAACAACCATGTGCAGGCAGGTAGAGTGAAGAACGGCCTGGTGAAGGGATATCTATGACGACGAATACATCATCCATCTACGAGTACCAATCTATCACCGGCGCTTCTCAAATCGATGGCGCGTCACAGGAACTGGTCAACGTCCTCCAGAAAATCGTCGAGAACGCCGGGGCGCTGCTCGATGTGACAAATTGCTCGCTGGCGCTTGTCGATTCGAGGGCGGGCGAGCTAGTGACCCTGGCGACGCTGCATAAAACAAGCTCTACGCAGCGCAATACGCGCTTCCAGATGAACGAAGGCGTGGCGGGCTGGGTCGCGGAACACCGCGAGGCGCTCATCATCAACGACGCGAGCCTTGATCCGCGTTTCAAGAAGCTGGGACGCACGCCGATCGGCTCGATAGCCTGCGTTCCACTGATGGACAAAAGCAGCTTCATCGGCACACTGACCGTCAGCAGTCCCGAACGCAGTGTGTTCGACGCGCCCAGGCAGCACATGCTGACCATCTTCGCCGAGCAAGCCGTGCTCGCCATCACGAACGCGCGGCAGGCCGAGGTTGCACAGCGCCAGGCCAACCAGCTCGAAATGCTGATGAAGCTCTCGCAAGGCATCACTACGCGCCGCGAGGTCGAAGACCTCTACCGCACCATACTAGTGCAGGTGAAACGGCTTGTCCCTTCGGAGCAAAGCATCATCTATTCGTACTACGAGCAGCAGCAGGAATTACGCCCTATCGCGGAAGTAGATCTCCCGCGGGAAGGCGACGAACCAGGCGGCGAGTATGCCACCGTCAGAATAGGCAACGTGCAAGGCGAAGCAATCGGCCTCAATCATTCCACTTCGCTGATCGCCTGGGCTGCCACGCATCGCCATCCCATGATTCATACTCCTGTCAAATTTCACCAGGACGAAAGCTGCGTACCGCTGGACGAAGCCGCCATCGCCGAAATGGCTGCCCCGTTCGTCTCGAAGGACATGCTCTACGGCGTGCTGGTGCTGCGGCGCGCGGAAGCGTTCACCAGTGACGAGTTGCGCCTGGTGCGCAACCTGAGTGACATGGCGGCGGCGGCGCTGGAGAACGCCGCGCTCTTCCAGCGCGTGCGCGCCGACCGCGAGCAGTGGCGCGCCATCTGGGACGCCAGCTCGGACGGCATCGCGCTCGTGGGAGCCGACGCCTGCTTTATGGAGGCCAACCCTGCCTTCGGGCGCATGTTCGGCCAGGAACCACAGCAGATCACCGGCCTGGACTTCATGGAGATGCTCGGCTACACCGAAGAGGGCGCGCAGGCGGAATGTCAGGAATTGAGCATCATCACCATCGCTCTGCAAGATCAAAAGGCGCTGCCCTACATTGAAACCGACCTGCTTATCAAGGGCGTTTCGCGTGCTATCGGCCTGAGCGTTACACCCGTCTTGCTCGCCAACGTGCCATTCTGCCTGGTGATCGCTCGTGACATTACGCCCATCCGCGACGCCACGCGCATGAAGGCCAACTTCCTGTCGATGATTACCCACGAACTGCGCTCGCCGATCAACGCCATCAACGGCTATCTCGACCTCACCCTGACCGGCATCGCCGGAGAACTCAACGAGCAGCAGCGCGAATTCGTTCAGAGAGCGCGCGGCGGCAGCGAACATCTCTACGCGCTGGTCGAAGACCTGCTGCTCGTCTCGCGGGCAGACGCAGGGCAGATGCGCCTGAATCGCAGCGTGCTGCACCTGGCGGAGACCGTCGCCAACTCCGTCGAGGAGTTGGAACTGACGGCGAAAGACAAGAAAATCGAGATGGCGGTCGCCATCCCCGACGATATGCCGCGCCTGTATGCCGACGGCGTGCGCCTCCAACAGGTTCTACGAAACCTGCTCAGCAACGCCCTGCACTATACACCTCCCGGCGGCAACGTCTCCATCGCCGCGCGCATCATAGACATGCCCGCCGCGACGAACGGCAGCAAACCCCACGCATCTTCGCCCGACGAAGCGCAGGACGAGCATGAGACGCAAGAGACACAAAAGACCGTGGCAATATCCGTCTCCGACACCGGCAGCGGCATCGCAGAGGAATACCAGGAGCGCATCTTCGAACGCTTCTACCAGATTCCCCTCGACAGCGCCGGGCGAGCCAGCGGCCAGGGTCTCGGCCTCGCCATCGTCAAGATGATCGTCGAACTCCACGGCGGCTCTGTGACGGTGCGCAGCGCGCATGGGGCGAGGGTAGTACTTTCACGTTTACGTATGCCGGGTGTGTTGTCATAGCCAGATTTCGTGATTTTTTGCCCTTGACTTGCAGCCAAAAACCATGCTATGCTGGTTCTATCCCTGAAGAGGAGGAACGTACCGGGATCGCACAGGGGAGTATGAGACGCAGGGGTCAGTCGATGTAGAGCTTGTACAGCAAAAAGGAGACAGACCATGGGAATGTTGCGGATTATGTCCCGTAAAGGCGACGATCGCGTTGCTTGGGACCTTCAGAAACTAGAGGCCAACGATCCTGAAGCCACATCCGCCGTCCGTGAAGCCGAGCGTATCTTCAATCAAGAACGTGCGCGAGGTGCAACCGCTTTTAAAGTAGTGCCTGGTAAACCTGTAGAGCGTCTTGAGACCTTTGACCGCACAGCCGAACAGATTGTGATGGTTCCCCGCGTCGTCGGAGGGTAAACGGCGAAGGAGCACGAGGGGCGATGTGGGAAACGCTTAGCCTGTTTCTAGGTATCTGGCTGCTGTTCTTGCTTCTGGCAATCTACTACCTGTCGCAAGCGCCCGATGGGCGCGTCGGTCGTTTCCGCGACTCCATGAGCGAACATCTCTCCGCCGAGAGTCGCGCGAAGGCCCTGTTGCGAGAGATGCTGACGGAAAACCAGTATCAACAGCTTATCAAGTTTGGATATCTCGAAGTAACAAGCCCGAGTATAGATAATCGTATCTATCGCATTCCTGGCTCCGGCGGATTGGTCAAAGTCTACGAGCGCGGCTGCGCGGTAATGGAACTGTGCCTTCAGCCCGCCGAACCACTCCCCGATGGAGATGTAGTGGTGATGCATAAATTGATGATCGAGGCAAACGAACAGGAGTACCTGCAAAAGGCCAACCATTTCGCGCCCGGCATCATCTCGCTGCGCTGCCAGCATCTGTAATCAGTCCCGTATTGTAGAACACTCTAGTAAGAGGCCGGCACGTGACCGGCCTCTTTTGTTGTATCCCCACTGAACTTTCGCTGGCGAACTACGTATATATTCAGTATGATGGCATTTTTCGAGGATGAGCGATAAAGAGCGACAAACCCCTCGACGATGCGCGTAAATCCAGGTATAATCAGCGAAATGCATACTTTGGACATAATGTACCGGGGCGCAATGAATTTTGCCCTTACAATACACGGGATCATTTGAAATTATTCATTCAGAAGAGGTAGGCACGCTATGGAATGTCCCTACTGTCAAACAGAAAATCGTGACGGCGTTCGCTATTGCAGCAACTGCGGGCGATACATCGGGACGGGTCCCACGCCGACGGCCACAGGGGGTACAACGGTCACGAGTACAGGCGGCGTCAATTCGCGTGCCCTGACGGTGGGTACGCAACTGCAAGGGGGCCGCTACGTCGTTAAAAAGGTACTTGGCGAAGGTGGTATGGGTGCGGCGCTGCTAGCAACGGACAAGCGCCTGGACAATAAGCAGGTAGTTATCAAAGAACTCATCTCGGATAGCAATGATCCCACCAAATTCAAAGAGGACGAGCGCAACTTCAAGCAGGAAGTCGTCACGCTGGCGCACCTCGACCACCCATTGATCCCGAACGTCACCGACAATTTCGAGGAAAATTCACGCTACTTCATGGTGCAGGAGTATGTGGAGGGTGAGAACCTGGAAGAGCGCATGGACCGCTTGCAGGCCCCTATGAAGGAGCGCGAGGTGCTGACGTATGGCTCGCAAGTGCTGGACGTGCTCGAGTACCTGGCGCAGCAGACGCCGCCCATCGTACACCGCGACATCAAGCCTGCCAACATCATCATCAGCGAAAAGGATAAGCGGGCGCACCTGGTCGATTTCGGCATCGCACGCGCTGACGTTGCGCGCAACGCAAGACGCAAGCAGACCTCCGCGCTTGGCACGCCGGGTTACGCGCCGCCCGAACAATATCAGGGCAACGCCGACCCGCGCTCCGACCTGTACGCGCTGGGTGCGACCATGCATCACCTGCTCACCAACCGTGACCCGCGCAACTACCCGCCGTTCTCATACCCACCGGTACGCACGCTCAATCCACAGGACTCGGTGGAGACCGAGCGCATGATCGCCAAAGCGGTCAACAACGACGTGACGGCGCGTTACCAGAGCGCGACGGCCATGAAACGCGACATCGACGATGTCTTGCTCAAGCGCTTCGGCATCACAGGCGCGATGGGCAGCTATACCCTGGGAACATCCGGCCCGATGCAGGCCATTCCGCCTACCATGGCAGCCAACGGCAGCAACGCGGCTAACGCGCCGACCGTGCAGAGCAGGCCATACCAGCAGCAGCAAAGCCAGCTGAACCAGCCGGTTCGCCCGCGCGCCCCTGTGACGCCCATTCCACCCTTTGCGCCGGTCAACCAGCCCGGCACCTATGGGCAGCAGCGACAGCGCGGCAGGAGCAATGTCGGTCTCAACTTTTTCCTTTTGATCCTGGTGGTCGCACTGCTCTTCGCTTTCGGCTTCGGCGCGTACTTCTACTTCGGGCACCGGGGCGGATCGAGTACGTCACCCGGCGTGACCGCTACAAGCGGGCCAGCAGTTCCGGCCAGCGGCATTGGCGCAATAACGGTAGCAGGCGGCGAGATTATCGGCATCAGCGACGGCACCGTTGCCTTCGATACTAGCCGCGCCAGTGGCACCACCATGAAGCAGGCCGCGCAGGACCTCAAAGCGGGTGATTCCAGCGGGGCACAGGCGTTGTGGAGCCAGGCCGTCGCCTCAGACACCAACAACGCGGAAGCACTCATTTATCAGGAAGACCAGCGCGTGATCGCTTCCGGCAATCCCTTCATCACCATCGTAGTCGCTACTATGCTTTCTGGCGACTCAGGATCGGTAGGTGTCGGGCGCGACGACTTGCAGGGGGCGTATGCCGCGCAGAAAGAGTATAACGACGGCGCTCTGCTGCCGAACGGCGTCCAGATTCGCCTACTGGTCGCCAGTTCAGGCAGCCAGTCCGGCTACGCGACGACGGTTGCGCAGCAGATCGTGCAGCTCGCCAAAGTAGACCGCACCTTCGTGGGCGTGATGGGCTGGCCGTATAGCTCGCGCGCAGCTGACGCTGTCAGCATCCTGGGTGCGGCGCACATCCCGATGATCTCGCAGACCGCCTCCAGCGACACGCTCACGGGCATTTCACCGTACTTCTTCCGCGTGGCTCCCACCAATAAGAGCCAGGGCATCACCGACGCGAAGTATGCCGAGCAGACGCTCCACGCGCACAACGTGGCGTTGTTCGTCGATACCGCCGACCCGTACAGCCAGAGCCTCGCCGCCGCCTTCCAGCAGCAGTTCCAGAGCGATGGGAATAAGATTGCCGTCACCGAGAAGTACACGGTCGGCAAACCGGACAACTTCAACAATTTGTTGACGGATGCCGAGTCGCACAATCCCGACCTGATCTTCTTTTCAGGCTATGCCAGCGATGCCAGCGTGCTGCTCACCGATCTGCCTACGTCCGGCGCATTCGCCAACTTGCAGTTGCTGGGCGGCGATGCGCTGTACGAACTGAATGGCTACACCAGCAGCTCGCACGCTGCTGGTGTGC
Source organism: uncultured Chloroflexia bacterium (assembly GCA_963731975.1). Taxonomy (GTDB): domain Bacteria; phylum Chloroflexota; class Ktedonobacteria; order Ktedonobacterales; family Ktedonobacteraceae; genus CAVSXS01. The sequence goes on from CAVSXS010000002.1 coordinate 294,227, forward strand.
GCCTGCACTTCACGACCTTCGCCTATCCCGACGAGTGGAAGGTGCTGTGCGCCTCGGGTCACAGCTTCGCCTGCTCGCAGCCGCGCTTCTTCCTGAACTACCCTGCGTACTTCGACCCAAGCAACACCCATACGGGCAGCCCCTACGGCTATACGCGCCCCGACGGTGACGCCATTCTCTCCTACGACGCGATGCAGGCCATCCTGACCGCCAGCCAGAGCGAACTGACCGGCTCGAAGACCAACATCACGCAGGCCGACCTCCAACAGGGGTTGAAGAAGATCACCGGGGCAAATGCCATCCAGGGCGTGAGCGGGCAGATCTCCTTCAACACGCAGGGCGACCCGGTTAATAAAGCCTTCGTTATCCTGCATGTCGTGAACGGCGGCTTCATCACGATGGAGTCCGTCCAGGGCTGCTTCCAGAAAGGAGCCTGTTAACCTCATCGATATCCATGCCTTCAATCTCGATGACTTTTTGCCGACTGGCCGCGCCCTGCACGATAGTGATGGAGCGCCGGGGAAGGCGTAGTGTGCCGGCCAGCAGCGCGACGAGGGCTTGATTGGCCGCGCCATCGACCGGCGGAGCGGTCAGGCGCACTTTGAGCTGCCTGGTCTCTTGCTCCCATTCTAAGCTGTTACGGCGGCTACGAGGAATGACCCGCACCGTCAGGCGAACCGCCATACCTCACCAGCCGACCGGCAGCGCCTGGAGTAGCAGGTATTCGATGGTGGTGAGGAAGAAGAAGGCGATCAGGAAGGACATGTCCATCACACCCACAGGCCGCACAATACGCCGGATAGGCATTACAAAGGGATCGGTCAGGCGCGCCAGGAAGCGAATGAAGGCGAAGCGTTCATCCGCGCCGAACCACGTGGCAAAGACCCGGATCAGCAGCGCGATAATAAGCAGCCCGACGCCATATTTGACGATGCCATAGATGATTCCGTGGTCGGGTGGGATACTCAACATACCTCTCTACTCCTGAACAGTGCGAACTTCAACAAAGGTCATCCCCAGCACCTTGCGCCGGTAAATCTCGGTGACGCGCACACCGCGCAGGTCGGGTAGGGTGGTCACGTGCTTTTGCACATACTCACCAAGTGGCCGCGCCGCCATCACACCCGCGAACGAAGAGGCGGCAGCCGAGGCAATGCGCGTGCTCGTGCGGCTGGATGTCATCCCTAACAAGGTTCCCAGCGTCAACAGTGAGACGCCCACGACCAGGTTCGTGCCACAGTTGGGATGGATAGCCAGTTGCGCCTCACCCGCCAGCAAGCGTCGCAGAGCCTCGTCCAGGGCACGGCGCAACTGGCCGAGATCAACATCGCCAAAGATGGTGAAACCATGCGCATTGGAACGCGCGCTGACGCGCAGATCGGGAACATAGCCGCTCAGTATCGTAATGGTGGCGTGTTCCAGGGCATGATTCTGGCGTATACGACGGCCAAACAACATATCCTCAGCTTTCATAGCAGTGCTCTTTCTGGTTGGTAATTTCATCATCAGGCCCCTATCCATGGATACGCTCGCCGAAAATCGCTCGCCCGACGCGCACGATGGTGGCTCCCTCCTCGACTGCCACGCGGTAATCGCCGGTCATGCCCATCGAAAGATGCTGCCACGCGGCCTGCGGCGTTTCCTCGCGCAAATGGTCACGCAGCAGGCGCAATTGGCGAAAGAACGGTCGTGCCTCCTCCGGGTTTTCTACGAGCGGTGCGATGGTCATCAAGCCCTCCAACGAAAGCGACGGCAGTGCGATCATCTGCCGGGCCAGTTCCAGCGCTTCATCCGGCGAAGCGCCTTCTTTGCTGGCCTCGCCCGCGATATTAACTTGCAGCAGCACGGGCTGGCGCATACCCATGTCGCCCGCGTGCCTGTTGAGCGCCTCGGCCAGGCGCAGACTATCGACGCTTTGTATCAGGGCAAACGACCCGGTAACCCGCTTCGCCTTGTTGCTCTGCACGTGCCCGATCATATGCCAGCGCGCGTCATGCGGGTGGAATGCCTCGATTTTTGGCAGTGCCTCCTGCACGCGATTCTCGCCGAAGTTGGTCACTCCCAAATTATACGCCATCTGCACAAGTTCAACGGGCATCGTTTTCGAGACCGCCACCAGCGTCACATCCGCCGGGTCGCGTCTCGCTCGCACGGCGGCCTGCTCGATAGCGGTGCGCACGGCGTCGATATTGGCTTGCAACTGTTCAGGCGTCATGATTGAGCCTCACCGGACATCATCAGCCGGGCGCAGTGCCAGCAACGATGGGAAGCGTCCCGTCGTGCCATGCTCAGCCCGGTAGGAATAAAAACGCTCCCGCTCGCAGCTCGTGCAGATGCCCGACAACTCGATACGGTCGGGAAGCAGCCCGGCCATCAACAACTGGTTGCGATTGGTCTCCCAGAGGTTCAGGCGCAGGCTGGCGCGGTCTCCGCATTCTCGTACAGTAAATACGGCTGACTCACGTACCAGGTTGCGATAGCGTGCGTGTGTCGGCAACTCCTCAAACTGGCTCTCTCCGCGGAACAGGCTGCGCACATCCTCGGATACCTCGTAACAGCACGTCCCGATGGACGGGCCGATACCGGCGAAGATATGCTCAGGCTGGCAGCCGAACTGCTCGCGCATGGCATCCACGACGCTCGCCACAATGCCGCGCGCCGTCCCGCGCCACCCGGCGTGTGCCAGGCCGATCGCCCCGCGCGTGGGGTCGTAGAGCATCAGGGGAGCGCAGTCGGCGGAAGACATAGCCAGCGTCACGCTGCGCTTCCTGGTAATCACCGCGTCAGCCTTGCGCCGTGGCCGCGTCGTCCAGATCAGCTCGTGACCATCTACCTCGTAGGAACGGTGAGGCCAGTCGTCGCGCCAATCGACCCATTCCTCCTCATCATCCAGTGTCAGCACGTCGGCGCTGTGTACCATCCAGGCCGTCGCGCAGGGATAACGCTCTAATTGCAGGCTGCGCAGCGCCAGCAAGCGATTACGAAGAACCGTTTCGCGCTCGTCGCCGCTGCCTATCGAAACATTCACACCCCGGTACGGGGGAAGACTATGCCCTCCAGAGCGCGTCAAGCTGCCATGCACAAGTTCGGGGAATTGCTGGAAGAGGGCGAATTGCACGTAGCGCGCATCGCCCGAGCGTCGTTCGATCAAAGTGGCTCCTGGTCTCTATCACATAGTATGTAGGGTCGGTCAAAAATATTGTAGCACATCAAGTATTTAAAATATCTGTAATAAACGGGGTAAAAAAGGAGTAGGGGCGCGGTGAACCGGCCCCTACAACTACTTCTCATGCATCTTGACGATCTTCCCATTTCCGGTGTACACCAGTGTATATATATCTGAAACAAGAGGGATATCAATGCACATCATCAAATTACGCAAAGTCGGCTATTCAATGATGGTGACGCTGCCTGCCTCTGTGGCCGAGGCGTTGCATCTTCACGAAAATGATGAAATCGCCGTTGAGGTGTCTGGAGACCGCATCGTGCTTACACGTGCCACGCCCGACTTTGAAGATGCGTGGGAAGCATACCAATCTATCGAGCCGCATTACCAGAATGCCAATCGCAAGCTGGCTAAATAAGTGCCGTGCGAGTCGAACGCTAGCCGGAGCCGGTCACGTTGCAGCTCTGCACGTTTCCCAGGGAGAAGATGTGGTTCATGACGGGCTGAATGTTGGCACAGTTAGGCAGCACGACGCTCTGCTGCGCGCCGACCGAGGGGTCGTAGACGTTGGCATAGTCCCCATAGTCCTGGCTGCCCGCGCCGGGTCCGAGCGTCAGGCGCTGGATGGAAGAGTCGGAGAGCGAGCGCCCCAGGTTGGCGAAGGCCAGCATCTCGGTCTCGCTCAAATCAGTATAAACCTTGCCTTGCAGGTCGGCGATCAACTGCTTCAGGTTGGTGAAGACGTTGGTGATGGTCAACTTCTGTTTGAGCGCGCTCAGCACCTGCTGCTGGCGCACTGTGCGCCCGATATCTCCTATCAGGTCGGCATGGCGCGAGCGCACGTATTCGAGCGCCTGGTCTCCCGTGAGATGCTGCGGCCCAGGCGCGAGATAGAGGCGTTGATAGGCGTAGGGGTCGCTGGTATTCGCGCCCGTGTCAGCAGGGTAGGCATCATCGACGATTGGATGCGTCACATCGATGTCGATGCCGCCCAACGTATTGATGATGCTGGCGAAGCCGCTCAGTCCCACCCAGGCGTAGCGGTCGATGGTGATGCCGTAATCCTTCTCCACCGTCAGGCGCGCCTCGCGCACCCCGTCGTCGAAGTTGTTGTGCTGGATCGCGCCCAGTAAAAACGCCTGGTCGATCTTATGCATGCCGCCTATACCAGGGACGTAGACCCACGAGTCACGCGGAATAGAGACCATGTAGACCTGGTTGTTGACCGGGTCGATATGCACAATCATCATGACCTGCGTCAGCAGAGCGGGAAAGTTGTATTTGCCGTCGTTGTCGCTGCCCATCAGCAGGATATTCCAGGAATGACCCGTGATCGAACCCTCGTCATAGGACGGCACGGGCGGCTCATTCGACCCACGGCTCACCTGGCGGATGAAGTTCGAAATAGGGCTGGCGACGTTGGTCTCGAAATAGTAGAAGCCGTAGGCCAGCACGCCGCCCACCAGCAGCACGAACAGCAGCACGCTCCAGAGGATAATTCTTCCGCGTCGTGATCTGCGCCGCCGCGGCCTCGTCGGTGGAATAAATCCCACACCGTCAATTGGTGGAGGGATAGGAGCCAGCCTTTGCGTTGGGCCTTCATCCATCATTCAGACCATATTTTCTTGCGCATTGCTGCAATGCGCATCTCTAACCCTGCGAATGAGCATAGTGTATCGCAGTACGGTAGAGAATGCAACCCATCCTCCATTACTTTCAGCGCGTGATACAATAGCCGCATAAATATCATATCTATCTTATAGCAAAGTGAGGACGTTCAATTATGAATTTGACGGGTATTCAGCAAGCATTGCAGGATGAAGGGCTTGATGGCTGGCTCTTCTATGATTTCCGCAAATCCAACCCTATCGCCTACGCGGTGCTTTCGCTGCCGCAGAACAGCTTCTATTCGCGCCGCTGGTTCTATTATCTACCCGCGCGCAGAGAGCCGACGGCGCTCGTCAGCTCGGTCGAGTCACACGTGCTGGGCGAATTGCCGGGGCAACGCCTGATATTCCGCACCTGGCAGGAGATGCAGGCGCATCTGCAACGAATACTCGTCGCGGGTCAACGTATCGCCATGGAATACTCGCCCATGAACGCCATTCCCTACATATCGCGCGTCGATGCGGGGACGCTCGAACTGGTGCGCGCCTGCGGCGTGGAGGTGGTCAGCTCGGCGGATATCGCGCAACGTTTCGCGGCGCAACTGAGCGGGGCGCAGATGGAGAGCCATCGCGAGGCCGGACGACGCCTGATCGCCGCGAAAGATTCGCTCTTCTCGGCTATAGGAAACGACCTGCGCGTGGGCGCGGCCCTCGACGAATACGGCGTCTTGCAGCGCTTCGCCTCGCTGATCGAGCAGGCCGGGCTGGTGCTCGCGCCCGGCTCGCCCCATGTGGCCGTCAATGCCAACGCCAGCAACCCGCACTACGAGCCGACCAGCCTCACCAGCAGCTCCATCCGGCGCGGCGACCTGGTGCTCTTCGACTTCTGGGCCAGCCTGCCCGCACCCGACTCCATCATGGCCGATTATACCTGGATGGCCTTCGCGGGAACGCGCGAGGAGATTCCGGCTCACCAGCGCGAGGTTTTCGCGGTCGTGCGAGACGCGCGCGATACGGCTATCTCCTTTGCCCGCCGGCGTATGGCTGCCGGCGAGCGCGTCGAGGGGCGAGAGGTGGATGACGCCGCCCGCCGCGTGATCGACGAGGCAGGATACGGCGACTACTTCATTCACCGCACCGGCCATAGTATCGGCCATGTCGTTCACGCCGACGGCGCAAACATGGACAACTACGAGACGCAGGATGGGCGCGTCCTACTACCCTCGACCTGCTGCTCTATCGAGCCGGGCATCTACCTGCCGGAGTTCGGCATTCGCAGCGAGGTCGATATCCTGATCCACGAGCGCGATATCGAAGTCACGGGCATACCCGCGCAAGAAGAGATCACACCCTTGTTTTAACGCCGGGTACCCTACAACCCTCCTGATGATTCAACGTATATGATGATGAAGTTACACATTGTTGAACCGGTGCTGCGGAGTAATACGCAGCGCCCACTACTGGGAGGCACTATTCCATGGGCGATGAATGGCAGCAGGGTCCCGAGTCCGGCTGGCCCTCACAAGATGATTTAGATAAACGGATCGAAGACATCCGGCGGAAAGTCATAGAAGGCACCAGCGAGGCGCAGCAGCGCATCAAACGAGTAGTTGACAAGGCCAGCGGATACTGGCAGCAAACGAACGCGCCTTTGCCGCCTCGCCAGGCAGCCAGCGCCGAAGAAGATCGCATTCGCCGCCTGGCAAATACGTGGAGCCTGGGAAACTGGCAGCTTGCGCGCGAACTCGGCACGTTCATGGAACTCGTCTCCTGGACGGATGACGAGATCTGGGAAGTCACCGTGCAGACACGCTGGGAGACGCGCAGCCTTGAGACGGTCGCGGAACCCTACGCCGGGCGTACCGTCAGCAAGGCCGAGCCGGTGCTGCCCATCTGGGACTACCAGCTTCCGCCCATCACGGGCCTGAACGCGCCAGAGAGCCGCATGAGGCTGAACGGGCAGGACGAGGTCTTCGCCTGCACCGCCTGCAACAGCACGGGGCGTCTGCTCTGCGCCGGGTGCAACGGGCGCGGCTGGATCGTCTGCCCTGACTGCAAGGGGCGCACGCGCATTCGCTGCTCGACCTGCCGGGGTCGCGGCTATATTGCTGACTGGCAGGGCGAGAAGAAGAAATCGTTCTTCCAGAAAAGAGCCGATAACCTGTCCAACTCGGTCAACGAAAAAGTATCCGATCTCTTCGAAGGAATCCGCCAGCAGGGCTTGCCCATCAACAACCCGGTGGATGCCGACCCGGCCGGCAAGGGACCGACCGTCCCCTGCCCCGACTGTGTCAACGGCGAGGTCGATTGCACCTGCGGTACCGGAAAGCGAGTCTGCACGAGCTGCCAGGGATCCAAGACAGAACTCTGCATGCACTGCAACGGCACCGGGAAAGTTGTGCGCCATCGTGAGGTCGTGCGGCGATTCGCCTTCAACTCGCGCTCGCAGCTCATCGGCGCGACCGCCATTCCAGAGCAGCGCTTGACGAAGGCCACAGGCGATCTCGTCTACAATACCGAGATCACCGAGCCGCTTTACGCCGATGCTGCGCCCGATAACGTGCCGATGGATGTCTGGCACACGGCGGTGCAGGTCGTGCAGCAAGCCAGCACCAATCCCGACGCGCAGGCCGCCACTTCGCGCGAAGAGACACGTGCAAGCTTACAGGTACTCGAACTGGTGCGTATCCCTTATACCAAAGTGGACTATCGACTCACCGACCAGGACTACGTCTTCTACATTTACGACGTGGAGGGCCGCGAGAAATTCTACGCCGACCGCTACCCGGCGCGCTGGGATCGTATCGAGCGCCTGGTACGCACGATCACGACCGACCTGATGACTCCCGCGCAAGGAGCGGCACAGGCCAGCAGCGCCAGCGACCAGGTGCGCGGCTACCGCGTGCCGGTCGAGAAGCCGCCTTATTCGATCACTGAAGAAGAGGATTAAGTGTGAAGTATGCCGTTCTCGGGGGTGGCGCGTTAGGGTTGGGCGCAGCCTATCGCCTGGCGCGGGCAGGCCATGCCGTGATGGTGTTCGAGCAGGAGACCACGGCGGGCGGTCTCGCCTCCGGCTTTCGCATCGGTGACGCCTGGCTTGAGAAATTCTATCACCACCTCTTCAAGACCGATACGACTGCCATCCAGTTGATCGAAGAACTGGGGCTGGGTGATCGCCTGGAGTGGTCGCACCCGCGCACGGTATGCCTGATCGACGGCACATTTCAACAGCTTGACTCGCCCATGACCCTGCTGCGCTTCTCGCCCCTGCGCATCGACGAGCGCCTGCGCGTGGCTGCCGTCGGCGCGCTGCTCAAGCTGAGCGACTCGCGGCTATATGAAGGAAAGACCGCCGACCCCTGGCTGCGCCGTTGGATGGGCAAGCGTCCCTATGGCATGGTCTTCGAGCCGCTCTTTCAGGCCAAGTTCGGCGACTTGCGCGACCAGATCGCGCTGCCCTGGTTCTGGGCGCGCTTCCACGACCGCACTACCTACCTCGGCTACCTGCGCGGCGGCTTTCAACTGCTCTACGAGCGGCTGGTCGAGCGCACCGGCGAGGCTGGCGGGAAAATCTTGCTGGGGACGCGCGTCGAGGGCGCCCGACCGCTCGATGATGGGCAATGGGAGGTGCAAACCAGCAACGGTACCTGGACCTTCGATCGCGTCATCTCTACGCTGCCGACGCGCCTCACCTGCCGTCTCATCCCCGCGCTACCGGAAGACTATCGCGCTCGTTACGACTGGGGACAGGCGTATGGAGCGCAGTGCCTGATCCTGGCGGTGGATCGGCAGGTCACAGATAGCTACTGGATCAACCCCTGCGATAAGGGCTATCCCTTCACCAGCCTGGTGGAGCATACCAACTATCGCCCGCCCTCGGAGTATGGTGGTCGCCACCTGCTCTATCTTGGCAACTACCGCCCGATGAACGATCCGCTTTTCACAATGAGCAAAGACGACCTTATCCAGCTATTTTTACCGCATCTACAGCGCGTCAATCTGACCTTCAGCGCGGATTGGATAGTGGAAAGCTGGCTCTTCTCCGCGCCCTACGCCCAGCCCATCGTCACGACCGGGTATCGCCAGCATATCCCGCCCCTGCGCACGCCGCTACCGGGACTGTGGATGGCGAACATGTTCCAGGTCTACCCGCACGACCGCGGCCAGAATTACTCGTTCGAACTGGCTGACAGGCTTGTGAAAGAACTGTCCAGTGAATTGTAGACACCATGTATGGCTTCCTTACAATTCACTGGACAGTTCTTTCATCCCAGTGCTGCGATCAAATCGGGGATCAGGTTTTGCGCGTTGGGCGAACCGAGGCCGGTGATGGGGTCCCAGCCCTGCGCGGCATTGTAGCCCTGGACGAGCGTGCTGCCCACCTGTGTACTGTTGTTTCCTAGCGTAATATCGCGGAAGTCGTGCGCGTAGGTCGAAGAAGTGGCAAGTTTGTAGAGCGCGGCGTTGAGGTAGCCCAACGCATGACCCGCCTGCTGGTTCGCAATGGCGGTGATGGCGGCCCATAACGGCGCTGCGGCGCTCGTGCCGCCGCCAAGCTGCCAGCCACCCGAGTAGATGGCCAGCCCGGTGTTCGGATCGGCATCGGCGGAGACATCCGGCACGCCGCGGCGATGATTCAGTTCCTGCTGCGCCGTGGATGGGAGTATCTGTTGATAAGAAGGCTCCGAGAAAAACGAACTAAAGCCGCCGCCGCTGCTGTTCCATGCGCTTTCTGCGAAGCCGGAGGAGCCTTGTAAGCGCCGCAGCGACGTTCCGCCCGTGCTTGTCACCCAGGGGTCGTCGGTCGGGAAACTGGTCGTTGCCGTTGTTGAAAGCTTCGTAGCCTGTAAATCAGTATAGTCGGTCGCGCCGTTGTCGCCGGAGGAGCCGAAGAAGGTGATACCCTGCTGCGTCGTGGCCTGCTTGTAGAAGGTGTCCCAAAGCTGCACCTCATTTCGCCCGGCGCTGTCTTTGAGTGTCACCTCGGACGCGCCCCAGCTCTGCGAGATGATCGCGCCCAGGTGATGGCTGAGAGCGTACTGCTCCAATTGCAGGAACTGCGGCAGGCCAATCGTTCCCTCGGTCTCTGAGACGGGACTGGTCAGAACGACGATTTTCGCGCCGGGCGCGATGGCGTGGATGATCTGCACGTCCAGTTCGGTTTCACCTGCCCACCCCTGCATGTCTTTATTGTTGGGATCGAAGGGAACCGTGCCAATCGGCGCTTGCACCTGGATAGTGATGGGCGGTAAGCCAAACTGTGTATCGAAGATGTCCATGTCCTGCTGCAAGGTGGGACTGCCGAACGAGACGATATCGACGACCGTCTGGCCCTGGCCCGTATAGCCGTGCTGCATCAGCGACTCGACGCCGTAGGCCAGGCGCAGCGAGTGCGGGGTCTGGCAGTCCGGGTCGCCCGCGAAGGCGGCAGGACAGGTGAGAGGTGACGTATCGACGGTGGGCGTCAGCCCGGTTGCGGGCGTGGCAGCCTGCGTCGGCCTCTTCGTAGGGGTTGGCGTGGGTGTCGATGCGCCGTTGGTTGTGCTAAAAGGCGCACACGCTGCCAAAGCCAGGCACACGATCATCAAAAATGAGACGCGCTTTACTGTATGCATGGAGAGTATACTTTCACTTTCCTCGCTTGCAGGGCGATCACCCTGGCAATCATTCACTGTCTCTATTCTATCATCGTCACTTGTACTTTTTGCAATGTTGTAGTAAGGTAGCTTCGGCATTGCAGGAGCGCGAATTGAGTTACACACGGAGATGAGCAAGATGATCCAGCAACCCGCACGCCCGGCGGACTATGATCCCGCCATACAGATTACCGATTACGCGCTCGTCGAGAAACTAGGCGAGAGCGCGATGATCGGCACATGGTTTGTTTTCCTCAAAGCTGACTGGCTCGCTCGCTCAGGCATGGAACGGCTGCTGGCGCTGGCCGGCGCAACCAATGTGTCACCAAAGCCAACCATCCTCTTCCGCGGCGCAGATGAGTTGGTATTGCCCGGCGCGACCATCGCTCCAACTCCGCTGCCAACAGCGCAGCTCGTCTCGCTGACCAGCGACAAGGCGCTTTATCGCGCTCACCATGATACCGTACATCTACTGATCGCGGCTCCTCAGCGTCCTGGGGCGATGCTCAAGCTGCGCCTGCGCCTGGGCGCAAACTCCTATGGCGACTATCCCCTGACGCTGGACGACTACGGACTCTGCCTCCGGTCGCTCTCAGACCTGCCGGAGGGCGCATACGAGGCCGCGCTGGACGATACCAACGACATCTCCTGCCGTTTCGAGGTCGCGGAGTACCGGCTGGCTCCCCTGAATGTCGAATTGATCGAACAGCAGTTGAGCGGGAAGCCGGGAGAGGCAGGAGAGACGCTGCGCTACACACTGGCCGTCAGCGCCTTCGGCCAGCCCTATAGCGGCCCCATCGAGGTTGAGCTACAGGAACGAGGAATGCGCTCCGGCAAGCGCGAGAAGCTCAACTGTGATGGTGAGGGACACTGCCGGGGAGCCGTCAGTCTGACGGGCGCAGGTCCATACACGCTCAATATCTTCGCGGGCGAGCGCACAGCGACGGTTGCGCTGAAAGGCTCGGAGCAGCAGCGACGCGCAACGCTCGTCATCAGCGAGTTGGGCGAAATCCACTCGATCAGCCTGCTACCGTCGCCCCTCTCGAACATGTGCCGAGGCATCTACGTCACGCGCGGTGAAGGCAACGACGCACCGTTCATCATGCAGCGCGCGATAGGCAACGAGGCGCTGATCGCGCCGCGCGTGGCGGTTGAACAGCTCAAAGCGGTCGTCGTCGATCCGGCGCGCGGCACAAGCGAGGTGCATGAATGGGCGCAGTTGGCAGCCGGCCAGGAGATTCGCCTGCCGGTTCCTGCTCCCTATGGACTCGTCCTGCTCGGCGCATTCATCGACGGACACGCCTGGGAAGGCTGGTGCGCCGTCCTGCGCCCACCAGAACTGCAACTGCACTGCGAAGCTCCCGCCGAAGCGCAGCCTGGCAAGCGCATCGCCATCACACTCAAGACTAACCAGCCCGACCGCGCCGTTCCGGTACATGTGATCGTCAAAGACCAGCGCCTTGTCGCGCCCGGCGACCCACAAACAGAACTGGCGGCGTGCATCAAAGCAAACATTACTACGTGGAACGATCAGTCGCGCACCGGCTCTGTTGAACGATCGCTGGCGGATTTTCGTCACGTCTACAGGCCGCTGGGGGTCATGATGCGCGCTATGGCCATGCCGGTCGCCGCGCCAGTCCCTACAGGCTTCCCCGCCATGGCGGCGCAGAGTGTCACCCAGGCAGCGCTACAATGCCCATCGACATGCCCCCGACACACCCGGCAGGAGCGTCCCAGCAGCCAGCATCAACGCTGTCAACGCTGGCAACCATTCGTATGAGCTTTCCAGAAGTGCTGTACAACGCCATTGTGATGGTACAAGGCGAATCAACCATACAGGTGAAGCTGGGCGACGGATTGACGCGCTACAGTATCGAAGCTTTCGCGCTCTCCACCGAAACGTTGGACTGGCAGGGCGTGGTGGCGACGGTGAGCGCCATACAGCCCGTCTACGGCGAATTGACCATTTCACCCTTTGTAGCCGCCGGTGATCCCGTTCTGGGACGCCTGGACGTGGGCGCAGCGTCGGGAGGCGCAATCGTGGAGGTGCGCCACGACGACCAGACGCTCCCGCTCTTCTTCGAGGATGGCAGCCAGGTAACGCCGGGGCAGACTCATCCCGTCGGGTTCCGTGCTGCACTTCCCCGTGCGGCCAGGCACCATCACCTCCATCGTGCGAGATGCGAGCAAAGGCGGAGTCGATGTCAGCGAGCGATACGTGACCGAACCGGGCAGGCTGCGCCACATCACACGCAGGCTGCGCCTGCTTCTGCCCGGCGAGCAGGTCATGCTGGAGCAACCGCCCATGCTAGAACTGAAGCCCCTGCCCGGATTGGAGCAGCCCTTCCAGTTCTTCCTGGAAGGGGCGATCTACTATCCTTTTGGCTGCATCGAACAGACCTCGATGAAACTGCTGGCCATGTTCGCGGGCTATATCGTCAACATAGACAGGGCCGATGTCGCCAGCACTTACGCGGCTGCCATCCCCGCATGGCACAAACGGCTGCGCAGCATGGCGCTGGCGAACGGCGGCTTCTGTATGTATCCACCGGCGGATGGCGGTTCTAGCAAGGTCGATACACACTACGCACCGCGCGGCGTGCAGCACCTCATGCACCTGCCATCGCCCGCGCAGACCGGCGTCCGCGACCAGGCGCTGCTCGATATACTCGACGATATCTCCTCGCTGGCAAGGAGAGCCGCGGGCTATTACAAGATTGCCTTTCCGCCGCAGAAGATCGCCAGTTGCCACGACGCCTACGCGGTGATGCAGAAGAGCGATGCGCAGGAGAGGCGTGACGAGGCGCTGGCCTTCGCACGCGGTCGCCTTCGGGAAGAGCGCGGGCAGATGCGCGTCATGCTCACGGAAGACGAGCAGGCACGCAACCTCTATGGAGCGCAGGTTGCACAACGCCAGGAGACTGCATACGCGGCGGCAACACTGCTGGCGGGCGGGCAAAGCGCCGATCTGCCGCGCGCCATCGCCGCGACGAACTTCCTGACGAGCCAGATCAACGAAGATGGGCGGCTCTACAGCACAGTTGATACGGCGGCTTGCCTGTCGCTGCTGCTGGAACTTCGCGCGTCCGGCATCGTCACGACGGCGGATGGCGGCCTGGTGGAAATCAACGGGCAGCAGATGGCGCTGTCGAGCGCCCTGGCCTATGGCGAAAAGGTGCAAAATCTGCGTTGTATTGAAGGAGTGATCGCGGCACAAATCACATCTGAAGTGAGCGAAGATTGGCACACGTTCAAGAGCGCCATACCCGTCGAGGTCGCACTGGAGCGTGATGGACGCGCGCGTGAGCAATTTCGGGTGGGTGACGCGCTCGACCTGGTGATCCGCGTGCCACGCTACGAGCCGGGCATGATTGCACACGTGTGTCTTCCCGACGCGCTGGCGCGTATCGTTGGCGGAGGGCAGGTGAAGCGCTTCAGCGCAGACTTCTGTGAGAAAAACACGCTGCGCATTCCGCTTGCCGCCATTAATGCCACAAGCTTTCCGCCGGGTCTGTCGCGCGCGGCATCTCCGGCGAAATCGGACGCGAACGCGCAGCATTGGGCAGTCATCGTGCGCAATATGTATAAGGAGGAGCAGGTAGGCAATCCTGGTCGTCTGAGGGTGCAGGTGAAGAACTGAAGCGATATACAGGTACCTTCTTCCTATGCCTGTTCTTCCAGGGTTGACGCGCTCACGCTGAGCCATTAGACTCAGAATCAAAGCGCACTATGCGCCAAACGTTGGAGAGGATTTTCTCCCGCGCACACCTGATGGATTGGGGTCATTGTATGTCGTCATTCGAGCGTCGTCAGTTTAGTGATGAGAAATCGCAGTCTCAAGGGGCGATCAACCAGCTTTCCCCTGTAGAGCAGCTGCCGTTTCCCGAAACAAATGCTTTTCCAGTGTATGCCACTCGCCCAGGAGGGCAAGGCAGCACGCGCGCACCAGCAACGCCCGCGCCGGAAACGCCCTTTTTCACCAACCCGACACAGCCGCTCTCCGATCAGGATACCGCGGCTCATGTGACACGCATACTGGCCTTCAACGCTTCTCCTCTGGTAACACGCCAGCTTCCCGAACTTCAGAACCCGGGCCAGGTGGGGACATTGAACTCCATCAGTACGACAACATCGCTACGCCAGCCCGTCGTTATTCGCGGCTCCGGCAAAAAGTCGCCCGGCACGATGCGCCCGCCCAGGGTACCCAGGGGTCGCAAGTGGGTTGTCAGCAGCGTCATATTCGGTCTGCTGGTCGCCCTCATCCTGGTGACAGGCTCTACCGTCATTCCTCTTGAGGCAGGTAACGGCCATGCTGCCGCTTCGCTCCCGCTGATTGGCGCTCTTTTCCAGAACCACGACGCGAACAACAATCCCGTTCTGGTGGGACAGGCGGCCACGGAGACAGCTATCAAGCACCAGGATGGCTACGATCCCGGCACGAATAACAACAATAATCAGCCGCCGGTCTACTCCGGTTCAGGCGTGATGCCCGATCGATTTGCCTTCGGGCAATGCACCTACTGGGCCGACCTGGAATATCACCGGCTGACCGGATACTACGTGGACTGGATCGGCAACGCCTACCAGTGGTCATATGGCGCGAGCGCGGCTGGCTGGCATGTCTCCTCCACGCCACACCTGTACTCGATCATCATCCTGCAAGCCGACGTACAAGGTGCGGGCGGTTACGGACACGTGGCGGTCGTCGAAAAAATCAACCCTGACGGCAGTGTCTACACCTCCAACATGAACTGGTACGCCAACGGCGGCTGGGACTACGAGTCCTGGTGGACATTCCACCCCGGCCCCGGCGTCTTGTTCGCCTGGCATTCGTAGGACTTTGAAACTTTTGACGCTTCATATGTATCATTTCATATGAAGCGTTTTTTGTTGGATGCTATAGAAGCGCTCCCCTCGCGTGCTATCAGGTTCTCGTACGCTTGCTTTTTTCTGATGTAAGCAGTTATAGTACCTACAACCCTATTTGCTTCAAACTATGCCTGTCTTGTAGCCTGTACCCTGGTAGTTCGGCCCTCAGTACAAAGTCAAGCCTGCTTTGCTCGAATTAGGATAGCGCCTTCATGAGAGATTATGACCTTCATCGTTCGTATTATGTCGAAGACTCCTACAGATCAGAGTCCGCCATCATTTATCTTCCCCACAATACCTCAATCGCCATCAAACAGCTTAAACCATATAGAGATAGTCGCTTCGACCTGCGTACACCAGCCGAGCGACAAGCCTGTCAACTTGAGGCTATTCGATGGAATAGAATCTTCACACCCGGCATTTATGAAGGTCTCGCCTTGCTTTGCAAGATACACACTTCGAAAGTTGAGCAAGAGCATCCTCGGTCGGTTTGTATCGGCCCCATTCTGAAAGATCCGGAGAAGAAAAATTTGCGGCGGCGGAGAGATTATGTCCTGGTCATGAAACGATTACCCGACGCATGGAGGCTGGATAACCTCATAGCGAACAGTGAAATGAAGATAGGGCGATTGAAAGATGACGTATTTCCCATTACCGACCATATCGTCTACTACTACCTCAACAAACTCCAATCCCTCTCCAGGAGTGAAAGCGCCAGATGGGGCAATATCATACAGATACGCCAAAAGCTCAGCGAGAACTTGCAACTGCTCAAAAGCGCGCTTCATGAACAACAAATGAGCTGCGAACCCTACGACCTGTTCAGGACTGAGCTTCGGAAGATACTGCGCAGAAAACCATTGCATAAAATTTTCCAGGAACGCCTTGAGGCTGGCTTTATCAGGAGATGTCATGGAGACCTGAAAGCGCCGAATATCTGGATTGCGCCGCCCGAAGATCGTACTGATAAGTCGACCTGGGAATACATATGGCTGCTCGACGCTGTTGATTTCAATCAATCATTCTGTTATATCGATGTGCTGAGTGATTTTGCCATGTTTGTCATCGATATAGAAGCGCGAACTGCATCAAAGGAATTGGCAAACCTCATAATAGAGCGTTACCTGAACCAAACCGGTCAACAAAACGAGCCCGCACATAAGGTCCTGAAGTTTTACCTCGTCGAAAAAGCAATCGTAAGTGCAGCGATCAGCATCAAGTTTGACAAAAAGATTGAGTTGGGTGAAAGATATCTTCGCATTGCCAAAGCATATCTGCGCGAACTTCAAGGCGCTCTGAGTAATGACCGGCTCTTGTCTGGTAGCCTCCCTGGGCGATAGGGCTTTCTTTTCAGGATTCGGTTAGCATCTTATGAGATAATGAGAACTGGTTAGATTTATGCATAGCATTTTTTGCCATATTTATAATGGAGCCAGAGCAATCTTCAGTTGAAGAGATGCCCGAAAATTCTTGCTCCAACAGAGTTTTTTGGGCAAAGACTTAGTAGGCTAAAAAACAGAGCCGGAACCACTCTATT
The DNA here is from genome assembly GCA_963731975.1 of uncultured Chloroflexia bacterium. Classification (GTDB taxonomy): domain Bacteria; phylum Chloroflexota; class Ktedonobacteria; order Ktedonobacterales; family Ktedonobacteraceae; genus CAVSXS01. Next base: position 311,042 of record CAVSXS010000002.1, read on the forward strand.
ATTGCAGAAAAGAGCTTTTGGTATCTGTTATCATATACTACTGCATCTTGTTTCTATTGCTTTTTGAGGTTACGATACCTAGCGTGGTTCTAAATCGGTAATATCATTCACTTTAATGTCGCATCTATTTTGTAGAGAAGGCTTTGTAATGCCAACCGCTGTAGATTCTTCGGCTGCTCCTGCGCCGTCAGTTGAAGAGAGAGAACAACGTAGTACACTACCCTCTCCCACCTCAATTCCATCTCAGCTTCAACAGTCTTTTCAGTTTCTTGCATCTGACTTCACATTTCCTATCGACAAACACCTCACATCTCCGGCCACAAAAGTAATGTTCAATAACTCAAATCCTTTCCTGAAAAATATTTGTTTGAAGACCTGGTTAGCCTGTGAAAATTCCCTCTATTCTACGTCCGACCTGAGCCGGTGTACTGAGTATCTCCTGGAAGGTCTCTATTTTAACCGGTGCTTCGCGCCAGATATGTATCTTGGCATCGCCCCCATTTTTTCTGAGGAACCACACTCATTGACTTGTGGCCCTTTAATTCAGGAACCGCAGATCAATACCATCACGATGAATCAGTCGTATGTTCTCGTAATGAAGCGTCTAGATGACTCAAGCCGCCTGGACCATCAACTGAAAATTTCGCAGTTCGGCAACAAACAGGGCATGGAGTTTCTTGCTACATCCATTGCCAATATACATCAATGCCTGGAGGTCTCACCTGCATCGATGGGGACGCTTGAACTCCTTGAAGCGAAGTTAGAAACGAATCTGAAGCTCTTTCGTGATGCACTCCAAGATCTTCCCGTCGAAAAGCGAGATGAGAGAAATCACGAGACGATCAGCAGGCAGTTGAAGGAGTTCATTCATCTCCATGCCGATCTTTTCAGGCAGCGTTATGCAGAGCAGCCACCTAAAAGATGTCATGGTGACTTAAAAGCTACGAACCTCTGGATCGATACGGGTCATAGACGAAACTCACGCAACAGAATCAAGCACCAGCGATTGCTTGCTCTTGATTGCATCGACTTTCGACCCGATTTTTGCCACATCGATACACTCAGCGACGTAGCAATGCTGGCTGTCGATCTCGAAATGCGCATGACACCCTACACAACTCACTCTGGTTCCAATCCCTACGGACAAATCCTCGCGGATCATTTCATCTTAACCTACCTGAATGCAGCAAATGAAACAGATCGAGTACGACCACTTTTAGAATATTACATGACTGAGAAGGCTATGGTCGGCGCTTTTATGAGTATTCATTTTGATAGCCTTCCCAGTTTAGGCGAAAAGTATCTCAAAGTGGCACTGGCACACGCGGCAAAGCTGGAAAAGTATCTCCAACCTAAAAGTACCTTGCAGGAAGCTCACACTACCTTGAAGAAAACACCTGTTGAACTAAATCTCCAGCCAGTCGGCATGATTGAGCAGATAGATACCGCCGTACCTGTTTTCGATTATGTCCTCGTCCCCGGTAAATTTTCGCAGCTTCTTTCGCAGGTGATGCATACGCTGCGTAAAGACTGATCGATCAATGCGTCTCCCCCAGGCCGCCTGCATCAGTTCTGTTTCATTGCACTTCTTCGGATGCTGCAATAGCATCCTGAACAGGCGATATTCCAGTTCAGAAAGCGGAATCACCGAGGATTCCTTGCCGGGCATGGTGATTTGCAGCTTTTTTTGACCAGGAGCCGTCAGAAGTGGTGCTTCTCTCAATGTGGGCGGTTCCGGTAGCTCACCGTACTCGTCCTCTTCCCGTACCTTTTGCGCAAGCGAAAGCAAGCAGAGTGAGCCTGGATAGTAGATGGTAGCCAGAGGGTCGTAGCGAATAATGCCCTCGTTGCGTAAGATGAAATGTAGTTCCTTGCCCAGCTGATTCCACGTGCCAGGCTCTATTTCGTCCCAGGCTCGTTTCCGGCTGTGTTCTTCGATAAACGCACGAAAATGCTCGCCGGTCTCGGGGCTGCTAGTCTCTAATGCCTCGTCGATACGCTTCCAGGTACTTTCGAGAAAGGTACTCACTCGCTCGTTCAACAGCTCGATCACCTGATCTCGATCGCGGTCCTCAAGTTCCGCCCAACGACCATACTTGATAGCATGTTGTTGTTTCAACTCGAATGCATGAAAACAGCATTGTTGAAGAAGATACGGGTGCGTGCCGGCCTGTTCATACAACCATGCCTGTTCAGGCTCCGAGAACAGCTCTGTACCGCCTGCATTCGTAAAACGCTGCTCCCATTCTGCGCCAAAGTTCGCCGGTGATTGCTGTAGGATGCTGAGCGTATCCTCTCTGGTAAAGGTTTGTAAAATCAAGGTACGGAAGCGCGCCAGGTCTGCCGAAATCAGGGTAAACTGATCGCTAATCCTGGGCAAGGGGCGACTTTCGAGCGAGAGAATCACTCCAAATTGGGTAAACTCGTCCATCAGATCAACCAGCAAATGCAGAGCTCCACTATTGTTGAGCATAGCAAGGCTGCGCTCCTGGGGAGTTCTGGCCTTACTTTGGATATTGAGTACGGGCATTCCAGGTCGCTGCAAGCGTTCGATAGAATTGAGCAAGAGCATGTAACGAGCGTCTGTATCTTCCCGCGTCATACGCCGCAGCAGTTCGCGCAGTCCTTTCAAACCTGTCAAAGTTTCATCAGACTTCCACACGACTTGAAGCGCCTTTATACATTGCTGGATAAAGGGAGCCAGCAGGTCCTCAACCCGCTCGATATCTTCGAGCGGCTTCAAATCGACCTGTAGAAAATGTATATGATTCAGTTCGACGACATCAACCAGGTCTTCGACCTCATTTCGCCACGACCAGCCGCTAGGAGCGCGTTGTAAGTAGCGCAGCAGCGAGGTTTTGCCCATCATTGGCGCACTGGTAAGAATGATCGCTCCCGTTCCACCGGTAATGATCTCGCGGATATCTGCGCTCCGTCCCGAATTATGGCTGACAACTCCCTCTGATGAATTGGTAATATTTTGAAATGGATTTCGCAACGATCTCCAGGTGGACTCACTACGTTGTTCAACCATCCTGTTTTTCCTCAAATTCTAGTTCGTAAAAAACGAGCGATAACGGCTGAGCCACTGCCGCACAAGATCGACCTTGACCGAATAGAATGGGTTGTTCGGTGGCCCGGTCTCTTCAAGGATCAGACCGGCGCGCAGGCGATCAAGATGGCGGCGTGCCGTGAGATTCTGCATACGCGCTTCATACGCGAGCTTCTTCAATTGTATATCTGCCTGGTTTGAACGGCTCATTGAGTCGATCATCGTCTCTAATAGCAGGCGCTCTTCGTCGGATTGGAGTTCATCTTTCAAATAGTCGAAGTTTTGGAATGGATTGCCCGTGATAAACTGATCGACAACATAGTACAGGTCCTTATCGCTTACCAGTTGTTTACGCATATCTTTGTTGAGATAGGAGATAATTTCTTTTCCCAGAATAGTCATATAATAGGGACTTCCCCCTGTCAGCGAGACTGCCAACGCAACCGTATTTGGATGAATGGCGATATGGAGATCGCGCAAAGGATCAGCCAGCAATCGTTTAGCGCTTTCAGTATCCAGGTAACTGATAGGAACAGGTTGCGCAAAACCGAATACATGCGAAAAGCGCTGAGACGAGAGCACGCTGTGCGAGCTGGTCGGCAAAGCAAACACCAGGCTCAATTGAGACACTTCGGCCATCAGATCTTTCCAGAAAGTAAAAAAGCGGAAACTCAGCGTATGTCTCTGGTATGACTCCAGCGCGCCGCCAAATTCATCCAGGGCCAGGATAAGCCGGGAGCCTTCTACGCGTGCCAGGCAATCTTGAATGAGTCGCTTAAAACGCACCTGGGCATCACCATCACGGTAATCGTCCCACACTGGCGCTCTCACCCGAAACTTCTCGCTAAACGCGCTTCCGACGCGCTCCGCTAGGTGCATGAGAATAGCCAGCTCTGAATGCCTATTCATATTTTGTAGCGAAGAGAGTACTCCCAGGTGCGGAGAGCGAATATGACTCTCGATAAAATTCCTACAGAGCGACGACTTTCCAGAGCGGCGAGGACCATACAGGATCAATGCGCTCCCTTGCTCCATCTCACACAATTCCCGCTGCATCTTCTTGATCTCTTCCGACCGGCCAAAGAACATTTTTGGAACAGGAGGGCGTGAGATATCAAAAGGATTTATGAGGTTTGGATGACGCGGAGGAAGTGAATTTACCACCTCCTCCCAGGCAAATTCGACCACAGTCCTGGATATCAACGCATCGCGATTCAGGTGAAGTTTATTCATACGTTCGCAAATGGAATCAGGGGTATGAGCAGGGTCGATCATCACTTCGACAATATTCTCGATTTTATAGACCTCCTCCCAGATATCCAGCACCTCTTTCTCAGAATGCGTCTCGATAGTGAAGCGAATATGACCTACGCCCGTTTTCGAGTCGGCAGCTTCGGCATTGATAGCCAGCAGATCACTGTGGTGACGGCGCAACTGGCGCGCCAGTTCCAGGATTAAGCCGCGGCGGTCTTCCACCACCGCGAGAAACGAGACACGAAATGAAGGTGGTTGCGGCTGCCAGTTCATAGGTACGAGTACGGAATGCTTCCCCAAAGGACGGCCAGTCAGGTGAGAGCAGCTATCTTTATGCACAACTAGCTCGCTGAAACGCCCGCGATAGCGTCCAACGATTTTCATATCTCGTGGATAAGCAGGGCGGCAAAATCCACAGATGCGCAGTTGATTGTAGACGAGCCTAGCTGGTGAAGGCGCCGCAACGACGGGTGTCCAGATAGCTCTTTCGCGGCCATACGCATTTACATCGGAGCTACTCATCACGTGCTTCATAATTTCTTGAGCGGCCCAATTTGGCGTATGTGTTGATTCGCCTGCTTCGGCAAGCTTTTGTAGAAATGCCCGGTGCGTCCCTAGATCATACTTGCTCCTTAGCAGGCGAATCTCCTCATCAAGTTCATTTGGTGGCAAAATATAGTGATAGCGCTTCAGTTCTTCTCGCAACTGCTCATATCCCCTCTGTTCGGCTTCACGCTTTTGTAATGCGCTTTGTATCCCCTTTTTCGCGTTGGATGTCTTTACAAAGTTCTCATCTAGCCATGCAATATCAGCCTGTGACTGGCTGGCCGTCCTAATTTCTACAATATCACCAGCTTCAAGCGGGCGATTGAGAGGCGCTTTGCGATTATTGACGATGGCCTCTACCGCTACATCGCCCGTTTCTTTGCCGAGCGCATAGGCAAAATCGAGCGCGGTCGCATTGATAGGTAAGGCAACAGGCTTGCGATTTTTATCATAGACAATGATCGGAGCTGCATTCTCTGTAACAGATGCATCCGCCGTTGCTTCGTGATAGGTGACCTGTTGAATGACCTGAAACACTCTGCCCTTCTCGCTGTTCCAATGCTCGGCTAAAGAAAGCGGCTCGATCAGTCCCGGTTCTCGGATATGGTTCAGGTAAGATCGGTATTCGGGGTGCAGGCAGCCATACGCGCCAATGGCCTGCATGAAGCGAGTAGCGATTTGCAGTTGGCAAACCCTGTTGTATTCTTCTGGAAATTTGAGACGATCGAGGATCAGTCCAAGTGCGATATGACTGTAGCCGTTTGGCTTGGGATTGGCAATGTGGTCTGTAATCCTGTCCTGGATGAAACCCAACTGGCTTAGAATACCAAGTGCGTTATAACAATCTCTCACGGAAGGGACGATGATATCAAACGTCACAAGATCAAAGCCGGTCAGGAGCGCCTTTTCCGACGTGACAGTTGTATGCGCGTCTTGCAAGCGCCGTTTTAAACCGGCCACGCTACACGGATGCGGCTCAATGTAGATCGGACCTTGCGCTACCTCCTGGTAGGTAGAAACGAGGAGGCGCTGTGTTTCTTCAAGCAGCTCGTGGTCATCGCTCAGAATACTTTCGCGCTCACGGCGGTCCTCTTCAAATCTAGTTGGGTTGCTTAGCTGCTCGGTGATATCCTCGATATCCCGTTTGAATAGCCACATTCCCAGCCGCTTTGTGATGTTGAGTAGCGCGCGACCGGTGCTTTCGATGCTAATCAACAATTTCCCGGTATAGGGTTGGCCGTTGCTCTGCTTCTTGAGCCACACAAATGCTTGATAGTACGACGCAACTGCCAGGAGCAGCGCCTCCAGGTTGCGATAGGGAGGAGTAAGCAATGGCCGGAGGCGTTCAGAGTCGATATCCTGCGCGTAGAGTAACGTTTCTCGCATCTGGCGAATAACTTCTTCGGCTTCTTCCAACCCACAATTCTGAACGATATGGTCGTCGTACTCCAGGAGGTAGGCCGCCAGTACTGTCGGCAGGGAGAGGCCCCAGGAACAGAGCAAATCGCCGACGCCACGGGCATCATATGGGACAGACTCTAAGAGATACAGGCGCGGCGTTCCCCTTGCTTGCTGCTCCAATTCCGCTTTGAAGCGCTGCCACGACTCCGGAATCACTGTACGGTCTGGATGCCAGGGAGCCAGCCCGCTATCTACGTATTCCCGAATCATCTTTATTACTCCAATATTAAGTTGATGTAAAACTTTTACGTTAACTACTCTCAGCAGATTGTAGCATACTCCCTGGTAATGTGCTTCGTCAAGCGCATATCACATTTTTCTGACAAATAATTACGGCTTCAAGAAAATTGCCCGCTTTTTCTTGGAGAATCTTCGAGGTATTTCGTCTTCATAAATATATACGTTCTCAAGGCTAACTTTTTCACAGGAGATTTTTCCACTGTATTCTGACAAACGATTGGTAGCAGGAAAACAGCAAGAATGCTGATTTTTAGAACAAAGATTACTTGAAATAAGTATCTTTACGAACTATAATTGTTGTACACCCGGTTCGTCACCACCATCACGAGCCGAGAAAGGAGAGAGCATCATGGAGAAGTATCACCTTTCAGGGGTTGCTGAAGAAGACAGTGACCTTTCGCCTGAGGATAATCTCGTAATGCATGACATGGACATTGTTGCTCTCGTAAGACACGCGGTTCGTACCAGTTCCATGCTGACTCGCATGAATTTGCTCGATCTGGATATCAGCGAGATCGAGCAGCGCGTGCGTATCAAGTATTGGAAAGCGCTCCAGTCCACACACATCGAGTACCATCGAGGGTACATTCGTAAGATCGCCTATCATGAGATCGCCGATTTGATGCGTCAGCGCAAACCGAGCCTGCCATTCCAGACAAACGAGGATGGAGAACTCTATATGGGCGATATGCTTGTGATGGTAACTGGCGAGATGGTCAACCCGGAAGAAGCCTTTCTCGATGATGAGAGTTTTCATGATGTACTGGAACGCTACGTAGCTATTCTCGCGTTGCTCCCTCCTCGACAGCGAAGAGTAATGGCATGTCGGCTCTACGAAGAGCTCGGCGAGCGATTGGATGTCAAAGAGGCGCTTGAGCGACACTCCATCGACGCGGAGATGTGCCGGTGGCCGGAGGGCGAATCGGACAAGAAGCTGCTCAAGGCTTCACATTCCGCCGCGCGCAAGAAGGTCACGCAAATGCTCACGCTTATACAACGCGAGTATCACACGGAGAAGATTGGAGCGACGCCGGAAAAGGCTACTCAGGTGATGTCTTTTTGCGAATAGCTTTGCGCGAACGTAAGAACGGAAGTAAGTAGGGTAGCGCCTGGGTGCGTGTCATCGCGGCTACCATCAGACAAGTGGGATGTGTTCCAGGTGCTGCCTCTGCATCTCGTCGCGCGAGCCACGGCGCGCCAGCAATCGCTGCATGGCGCTGCCGATGCGCCGTATGCCCTCGACCAGGTGTTCCTCGCCAGGGTAGGCATAGCTCAGGCGAAATTGCTGCTGGCCGCCACCATCGACGTGAAATGGCTCACCGATCACAAATGCCACGTGGTCGCTGGCAGCCTCGCGCAGCAGCGTGCGGGCGCGCAGATCGCCGGGCAGACGGCACCACAGGTGGAAGCCGCCAGCCGGGCGATTGACGCGCACTTCGCCCGGCCAGTACGTCTCTATAGCTTGCAATGCCAGGTCGCGTTTCTGCTGGTAGGCGCGGCGTATTGTCGCCAGGTGGGTATCCAGCAGATCGCGCCGCATCATCTCCGAGACAGCCCATTGCCCGATGGCATTGGTATTCAGATCGAATACCTGTTTATGCATCGTCAAGCGTTCCACCATTGGCTCGGGTCCCGCCAGCCAGGCCACGCGCAAGCCGGGCGCGAGCGTCTTCGAGAAGGTGCTGAGATAGAGCACCTGCCCGCTCGCATCCAGCGCCTTCAGCGGCTGGGGGCGTTTGCCCTCGAAGTACACCTCACCGTAAGGGTCGTCTTCCAGGATAGGCGTCTGGTAGCGTTTAGCCAGCACGAGCAGGCGGCGGCGACGCTCCGGCGACATGACGCTGCCGGTCGGATTCTGGAACGTTGGCAGGGTGTAGATCAGGCGTGGGCGGCGGCGCGCCAGGATGGACTCGAGTAGATCGACCCGCATCCCCTCGCTATCGGTCGGGACGCCGATCACGCGAGCATTCAAGGCTCGAAACGCCTGGATCGCTCCCAGGTAGGTAGGTACTTCCACAACCACTTCATCGCCGGGACTGAGCAGGAAGCGTCCAACCAGGCCGATGCCCTGTGTCGAGCCGGAGAGGATCAAGACCTGCGAGGTATCGACCGCCACGCCACGCCTGCGCATATGCGCAGCGATCCCCCGGCGCAGGCTTTGCAACCCCTCCACCGGGCAATAACCCAGGGCTGCCTGCCGCGCCGCCACCAGGCCATCCGCGAAGATGTCGCGCAGAGTCTCGGCGGGTAGCAAATCGCTGGCAGGCGTGCCTGGCGCGAACGAAATAATCTCCTTGCGCTCGCTCGTAGAGGCCAGTTCGCTCAACAGGTGCGCGTCTGGACCGAGCGCCTCACCTTCGACCGCCGGGAGGCCTAGCAGCCAGGAGGCCGTCTCGTCCTCGTAGCTATCGACGCCATAGCCAAAGTTACTGCGCCGCACAAGCGTGCCGCGCCCCACGTGACCCTCGATCAGCCCCTCGCTCGCCAGCTCGTTGTACGCATTCATCACGGTGGTCCGGTTGACGCCAAGCTCGGTGGCCAGCGCGCGTTCTGTCGGCAAACGTGCCCCTTCGGGTAGTTCGCCCGACAGGATAGCCTCGCGCAATCCCTGGCAAATCTGGCGGTACAGAGGAAGCCCGCTTTTCCTCTCAAGGTGAATCAACGTCGCAATGGACGTGGTAAACAACGGCCGGGCGGGATGTGAGGCTTCCTGTTGTCGCATACTTCTCTCCTGATTGGCTCATACCAATACAAGTATACCCGATCATCATATGAGGCGACAATGGTCAATTGGTTGGTATTTTACAGCCAATAGCGTAAAATACTGCATAGATGTCTCATTCTCTGTTCGTATTGGAGGTAAGGTCATGGAATACATCAAGCAGCGCATTGCAGGGGTGCGCGATGACCGCGAACACGGCTCGCGCTGGCTCGTGCGCGAGACAATGACGATTCTGCGAGACATAGCGACCGACGAAGCACTTGAGCAGGGCGAAAGGACGCGGCTGCTCCAATCCGCCGGGCGCGAGCTGGTAGCGGTGCGTCCCGCTATGGCTGCTATCGCCGGGGCTACGTGGCGCATTCTGGCCGCGCCCGGTGGCATTAATGGCATAGCGCAGGCCGCCGAGGGTCTGCTGCGCGAATACGAAACCGTCACGGCACGCATTGCAGAGTACGCGCGCCCATTGCTCTCAGGCATACTCATGACGCACAGCCTTTCGGGAACGGTTCTTGATGTTCTCTCCGCCTGCGCTCCAGAACTCGACGGCGTGATCGTACTTGAGGGACGCCCGCGCTTTGAAGGCCGCGACACGGCGGCCGCTCTCCACAAAGCCGGCATCGCCGTGACGTTGATTACGGATGCACAGGCTGCCATCTTCCTGCCCCAGTGCCATGCTGTAGTCGTCGGGGCTGACAGCATCCTGGCCGATGGCAGCATTCTGAACAAGGCCGGAACCGCATTGATTGCCTATGCCGCGCGTGGCGAGAAGAAACCATGTTATGTGTTGGGCGAAACGCTCAAAATCGCGCCCCATGGCTGGACAGGAGAGCTTGCGCTGCTCGAAGAGAAAGAGCCAGCGGAGGTGCTGGAACACCCCATCAACGGCGTTGCAGTGCGCAACTTTTACTTCGATCATACGCCAGCCTCGCTCATCACGAACATCATCAGCGAGCAAGGTATGCTTAGCAAAAGCGACATCCGGCGCATCGCCCAGGAACTTCAAAAAGCAAGCGAGCGCCTGGAAGGGCCTACTTTCCCCTGAAATTTGGTGTTTGGGCAAAATCTCAGTATCATAGATAGAAAGATGCGTGTTGTACGTGGGAAAGTGAGGGGTATGATGGACAAACATTCCGAACAGGAACAGGGACTTTCTGAAACGCTCGACCAGGAGAACGGACGCCGTATACCTACTGAAGCCGCGCTCAATTCTCCCAGCATATCGATTGTGCGCAGTAATACGCCACGCCCATTTCCATTGATTGCTATGCCCGAAGCGATTGGACAGATTGGGCAGCTACAGGCTACAAAGGCTACAAAGGCGGCACAGCCGCCGCTGGCTACTACTACCGCAGATTTCCCGCCAGAGGCTCCCGTCGCGCCACCCTTGCCGGAAGAACCAGAAGCAAAAACGGAACCAGGGCAGGCCAGTCTATTCACGATGGAGCAACCTGTCGTTGAGGGAAAAAGCGAGGACTCCGAGTTTACCTGGTTATTCGAATATGGCCTTGAGATGGAGCCAACTTATCTCAACAGCCACGAACGACTGAACGGCCAGGCACACCCCTACGGCCCTGCCGTGTTGAGAGGCTACCGGCTTCATGGTGTGGAACTGCCGGGTGGGCAGATCGTTCCCACACTGGTCAAGAGCCAGCAGAGCGAGCAAGAGGTGTGGGGCGTGCTGTATCGCATCCCACATCGCTTACTCGAACGCTCAGGAGCAGCCCACTCGCGGCTTGACCTCGCGCATCCAATTCCCGCCTTCGTCCAGGCCAATGTGACGGTGATGGAGACCTACCGCAAGCAAGAGATTGAGTGTCTGACCTACCTGGCAGCAGCAAACGCCGAGCAGAATACGGAACCGCTCCCGGTGCTCAGGAGAGAGCCAGCAGCCAGCAGTAACATCGTACCCGTAGCGGTCGAACAGCGACACATCGCCCACTTAGGCTGGCTGCTGGCCCTGGCCATCTACCTTGTGCTGCTGCTGGTCACTGCACTGGCGCTGGCCGTTTTCCAGGCCTCAGGCTACTGGGAAAATGTCTTCACCGCCAGCTTCACGCCGTTGGGAGCGCCCTGGTACCTTCTACTCTACGGTCTGCTGGGCGGGTGTATCAGCGGTATGATGTCGCTCGGTCGCCGCTCGACCACGATGTATCACCCTGTGCAGATTCTCACGTGGTTCGCGCGTCCCTTCGTGGGCATGATTCTTGCGACACTGGCCTACTTCCTGCTGAACAGCGGGCTGTTTTCGCTGAGCGTCGATCCCTTGCAGCGTTACGCACTCTTCGCCATCAGCGGAACACTGGCCGGCATGAGCGAACGATGGCTCTTTTTGCGAAGCGCGTAGTGAAGGTCCCTTCGTTTGGTTGGCGCCTAAACCCAAACTAATCGCAGAGCTTGTGTGTACGGGGAAGTCCGTGTACAATGTAGGTACTACTATTCGCATCGCAAGCATGGGCCGCTACATCGTCTCCAATGGGTACACATTGGCGAGTACCCTCATCGAGCAGGAGGATTGCAGATGCCAACCTACATTAGCCTGATCAACCTCACCGAACAAGGCATTCGAGAAGTGAAAAATGCACCTGAACGCTTACGCTTTTTCGATGAAGCCGCCAGAGAAGCCGGCGCGCGACTCGTCGGCTTCTATCTCGTGATGGGACAATACGACTACGTCATCATCACCGAGGCCCCTGACGATCAGACCGCGGCGCGACTCATTCTCGGCAGCATCGCCCAGGGAAGCATACGCACGCAAACCATGCGCGCCTTCCCCCGCGAAGAGTTCGAAAATATCGCGCGCGGAATGCATTAAAACTCGTCTTGGGGGAAGATGGCGCGCACCAGTCGTTCGGGATCGTGTCTAGCCAGCCTGTCACCATCCAGGTTCAGGTGCTCAATCACCACGTTCGGCACGAGCCGGGTGAGCTGTGCGCGGTCGACTACCACCAGCTCGCTCTTCTCCTCGGCATACATATCCAGCACATCGCGCTGGAACAGGCCGTCGTTGACGATTACGCGATCAACGCGCCCACCGAGGTAGTGATGAATCTGCTTGACGAAGTCGGAAGCTTTATAGCCGCCAGTTTCACCATGCTTGGTCATCAGGTTGCAGACATAGACCTTCTCGGCATCGGACTCGCGCACCGCCCGCGCTACATCATGCACCAGCAGGTTCGGCAGTAAGCTGGTATATAAATCTCCGGGTCCAATAATGATGGTATCGGCTCGCCGGATGGCTCGCACCGCCTGGGCGCACGCAGGCGCATTTTCAGGCTCGATTCGCATACGCAAGATAGGCGGAAGATCACCGAGGTTCTTTTTGCCGCGCGTATCGATATCCGTTTCACCGCAAATACTCGTGCCATCCTCCAGGTCAGCGCAGAGCACCGTATTCGTGAGCGTCACAGGGATGACGCGACCCGACGTGTTCAATAGCTCCTGGGCATCTTCCAGGGCTAGCAGCAGATCATCGTTGTTGATATCTTGCAGCCCTTTGAGAATGAGATTCCCCAGGCTATGACCCCCTACACCATGATCTTTCGCATCCACATCGTCGGTTTCCTCAAAGCGATGCATGAAGACTTCACGCCATAAGGCCCCGTTGCGTGCCAGCGCCACAAGTGACATACGCAGATCACCCAGAGGCAACTGGCGACGAAACTCGTCCATCAAGCGGCGCGAACTTCCCCCGCTATCCGACATCGTGACAATCGCGCTGATGTTGAATGGGTACTTCTTCAAGTGCGAGAGCAGGGCAAACGTCCCGGTACCACCCCCAATCGTAACAACACGACGTCCTGCAAATCGATCTCCCGTGCGGCTTTGAACTGACAAGGCGCTTCTCCTGTGGCTGATCTCTGATTCATCACTCACTCTACATCATCCTTTCCCAGGCTGCCTGGCTACAATATTTCCAACAGTCTACCATGCTCTCATTTCCCATGCAAGCAAGCAGACTCACAAAGCTATCTCATCTCTTGACATTTTGCGATATATCGTTATAATTATTATCAGGAATACGATATATCGCTAATAGCGTTGGAAGGAATGTGAACATGTTTGGCAATCGTTTTGCATTTGATTATCAGGGAGCCGGTGAAGAATCGTGGGGCGGCCCGCCCTGGATACGCGGAGGCCAGCGCAGGCAGCCCTGGGGTGCCGAGTGGACACCGCCCTGGGCGCACGAAGAATGGCACGGTCCGCACTTCTTCGCGGCGAGGCGTGGTCGCGGTCCGTTCGGGCCAGGCAGGCCCTTTGGCCCCGGCGGCCCATTCGGCTCTGGTGGTGAAGGGCGTGTCTTCGGGCGCGGTGACATGAAATTCGTCGTGCTGGAGCTGCTCCAGGAGCGGCCAATGCATGGCTACGAGATGATGAAGGCGCTTGAAGAGAAATCGGGCGGCTTCTACACCCCCAGTCCCGGTTCGATCTACCCTACCTTGCAGATGCTTGAGGAAGGCGGATACGTCACCTCCAAAGAGATCGACGGGAAAAAGGTCTACACCATCACCGAGAGCGGACGCGCTCTGCTTACCGAGCGACAGGGAAAGCCAGAGCAGCACGAGGGACCGCCCTGGATGCACCGGCGTGGCCACGAACGCGGTGAGCGCGGGTCGCGCGCCGAGCTGCAAGCTCTACGTAGCGAGTCGATGGAGGTTGCGCGGCTCTTTGCAATTGCCGGTCGCATGTCGATCCAGGATCCGCAACAAATGGCGCGCCTGCGAGCCGTCATCGAGCGCACGCGCGCCGAGCTGCAATCCTTGATTTACAACGAGGGCGAAGCGCAGTCATCGCCCACTCCGGCACAGACATCGACAGATCAGCCTACCTGAATGCCGTGGGGGCGACCCTCGCGGGTCGCTCCCACGGACCATGATTACCCCGCTGCTACCAGGTCGGCGGCGAGCGTTGTGGCATCGAAGCTGCCCCAGCCGGTCGCCATGTCGTAGCCCTGCGTGACCGGATAGGCTCCCCCGTTGAAGCCCGTCAGGTCGTTGTTGGAGGGCAGACTGCTATTGCTGGGAGGTGTAATGTCGTGGAAATCGGTCGCATAACGCGAACTGGCAGCCACCTTGTAAATGGCGGGATTCAGAAAGCCGAGCGGCTTCTTACCCACTTTAGCGGCCTGCTCGTTAGCGAGTGCGATCATGGCGGCCCACATGGGCGCGGCTGCCGATGTGCCGCCCACCGTGATCCAGCCGCTTGCTCCCCCACCCAGAATACCGCCGCTGCTCGTGCAGGATGAACCAGCCGTGCAGTAGACGGGATAGCCCGTGGCGGGATCGGCATCAAGCGAGACATCGGGTGTTTCGCGCATCCCGTTGGAGTACGAGTTCTGCACGCCCGGTCCCGTCTGCCACGATGGAGTTTTCCAGAACTGGCTGATACCGCCGCCGCCAGCGCCGCCCAGGAAGCCGCCATTCCAGACCGTCTCCGAGGCATAGCTGTTGTCGGAATTGAGCGTGAGGTTGGTGCCACCAACACCCGTCACATACGGCTGCGCGGCGGGATCGTCGGCATTCAGCGACGTATCGAAGCTGCCGCCCTGCAACTGGAAGCAGGTCGAGCTGCCGCTATCGCCTGCCGCGACGAGGATGGATTGTCCCTGCGCGGCTGCCTGCTGGAAGTACTGGTTTTCCTGCGTGGCCTCCGATTGGCCGGCATTCTTCTCGCAGTCGCCCCAGCTTACGCTGACCACCGGCGTGCGATCCTGCACAATACGCGCGAACTCGTCGTTGTAGCCCTGCGTGGTATTGGGGGCTTCGTAGACGAGCAGCTTCGACAGTTGCGGAGCCTGGCTGATGATCATCTCGATGTCCAGTTCCACCTCGATCGCGCCCGCGCCTGGCTGCCCATTAAAGCCGTCCAGCGCCACGTTCTGCAACGGCACGCTGCCACCGCCGAAACACTGCGCATACGTCTGAATGTCGCTCTGTGAGTAGCCATCCAGCTCGAAAACGCCGACGGTCTGCCCTGCTCCTTGCAGCCCGGCGTTGTGCAGGCCATCGTAGTTATACGCCTTCGAAAGCTGGCTGGGGATATAGGCGACCGAGCTGCCACCCAGGATGCCGCCACCGCCGCCGCTACCGCTTGTACCCGGCGCGGGACAATTCGCGCCCGCCTTAGGACTCAACGAGGACGTGGTATGGGAGAGAATGGGCGGATGGTAGTAGTGACTGGCGTTATCCAGCCCGTTGAGCGTGACCACGTCCGGCGCGAGATAAGCTGGGAGTACCGGCTTCGTGGCATTGGAGAAGAAGCTGTATCCATCAGGCGACCGGTAATCGTTGATGGAAACGCCGAAGACCTGCTCCGCCAATGACTGCGACCCGCTGAAATCGATCAGCGTGGGATAGGTTTGCGTGACGGTAAAACCTTGCCGGTTCAGGTAGCTGATGACGGCCTGCCGCTGGTCAGCCGTCGGGCCGAACTGCTGCGCGAATTGATCGGGGGTCAGGTACTGGTGAAAATTGGGGGAAGTTGGATCGTACAGACCCGCGAGCAGCTCGCTCAAGCGATCCTGATTGCGCAGCGCCAGGCCGATACTCATGTGTAGATCACGAGCGGACGTATCGGTTCCTAACAACTGGCTTACCTGTAATAACGGGGGAAGGCTGCCGACATCCATCGGCTGGAGTTGCGCCTCCGCGTGCGCGGGTTGGAAGTAGCGGATGGACATCAACATGCCACCCAGCACCAAAATAAGGAAAAGACCAAGAAAGACGCCTACTTTTTTACGCACGATGACCTCCTTCTAAAATGACGTTTCCGTCTGCTTGAAAGAACGCTTCCAGGCAAGCAAATCGGCCATTTCAGAGAGGATCAATTCTTTACAACTTCCTGCCTCTTTTTTGACAAAATTCGACCTCTTTTTTGATAAAAGCAGGTTACTCTAAATTCAGATGCTTAAAGAACTTATCAAATCAAAAAAGTCGTGTTTAGAGGAGAACTATAACCTATGGCCTATGTCATTACCCAGCCGTGTATCGGTTCTAAAGAGGCGTCGTGTGTGGATGTCTGCCCGGTGGACTGTATTCACCCGACACCCGACGAAGCGCAATATCAAGTCGTCGATCATCTCTTCATCAATCCTGACGAGTGCATCAATTGCGGTGCGTGCGAGCCAGCCTGTCCCGTCTCCGCCATTTTTGAGGAATCGACAGTACCAAGGGAATGGAAGCAGTACATCACGACGAACGCTCGCTTTTATGGCAAGCGGCGTTAAGGCCATCAGCGCTATCCCCCCAGCTCGTACATGACATTGGCGACAGCCGCCAGCGCAGCCGTCTCCGCGCGCAGGATACGCGCGCCCAGCGAGACGGCCAGCGCGCCATGTCGTTGCGCCAGCCTCACCTCTTCGGCCATCAGGCCGCCCTCCGGGCCAATGAACAGCACGACGGTGATGGGTTGCCCAGGGGACGCCTGTTGCTCCAGTTCGTCGTGGCGAAAAGAAGCGAGGGCGTCGCGCAAGCTCAAGCCGTGTTCTTCTTCCCAGGGCATCAACGCGAGCGCGCCGGGCGGGATATCGTTGAGGGCATGTATAAGAGGACGAATGGGCAGCAGTTCCGGCAGACGCGCTCGACCGCACTGCTCGGCGGCCTCCTGGAGAATGCGCCGCCAGCGTTGTATCTTGGCTGCGCCGGCGTCCTCAAGCCCCGCCATCGAGCGGCGGCACAAGATGGGAGAGAAGACAGAAACGCCGAGTTCCGTGCCTTTTTCGAGTATCCATTCGAAGCGCGCCGACTTGAGCAGGCCCTGGCAGAGGATCACCCGTACAGGTGAATTGTTCTTCCCGGTACGTCGTTCAAGCAGCCGCACATCCACACTCGACTTGTTGAGTGCGACAACTTCGGCCACAATTTCGTCGCCGCTATTATTGAGCAGCAGCAGTTGCTCGCCCACCTGCAAATGCAGCACATCCCGCACCTGGTGCGCGAGTTCCTTCGGCAGCGTGACAAATTCGGCAGGAGGGATGGCACTCGGAAATGTAGTGGCACCCCTCGCGGGTGCCATCCCCTCCGATATCCCCGTCAATAACGCCGGGTCAACAAAAAATCGGTGCATGTGTTTACTTGCTCATTACCAATGTGACCCAGTCGTCGATCATCACCTGGTCGACCAGGGTCAGCCCGGCGGCCAGTAATGGCAGCTCGGCCTCGTGGCGGCGTTCCTCGATGATGCCACTGGCGATCAGCAGACCGCCGGGAGCCATGACCTGGGCAAGCTGCGAGGCAAGCGAGCCGATCACGCGCGCGATGATGTTCGCCAGCACAAGATCGAAGCGACCTGCCATACGCGCAGCCTCGGACTCGTCAAGCGTTCCCAGCGTCACCGCGACGATACCACTCACCCCGTTGGCGGCCGTGTTGGCCGCCGCGCTTTCGACGGCCACACTGCTGTTATCGATGCAGTACACCTCGGACGCACCCAACTTCGCGGCGGCCAGCGCCAGGATGCCCGAACCCGTGCCAACGTCGATGACGCACATAGCGGGACGCACGCGACGTTCGACCTGTTCCAGGCACATGCGAGTTGTAGGATGCAGGCCCGTACCGAAGGCCATGCCGGGGTCGAGTTCCAGCACCACCTCGCCCGTTTTCGGCGTGTAGTCGCGCCAGGATGGACGAATGACGAGTCGCTGCCCGATATGCGTGACGTGGTAGTAGTCCTTCCAGGCGTTGGCCCAGTCTTCCTCGTTGACGACGCGCGTCTGCAACTCGCCGACAAAGCGCGGCCCCAGGCTGGAGAGGTGCCACAGCCCCTCGGCGATACGCTGCCGTGCCTGCTCCTCGCGCCCATCGAGCGGCACATAGGCATGGACGATGACGGGCTGCCCCGTCAAAACGCGGTATTCCTGGCCCTCATCGATCAACTCAATGGGTTCTTCTATCGCCACGCCGCCCGTCGTATGCTGGTTCAGCAGCTCGCTGACCGATTCGATGGCCTCCGGGTGCGTCTGTACGGTTAACTCTAACCAGCGCATCACTCTACCCTCATATTTTCAAACCATAATAATCATACGTCGTGCGAATCTCGAAGCCGATGGAGTGATACAGGCCGACGGCGTTGGTATTCGTTGTCTCGACATCGAGCATGATAGGCTTCGGGTACTTCGAATGCGAATAGCGAATGACGTGTTCCATGATCTGGCGGCCATAGCCCAGGCCGCGATAGCCCAATCGCACTTCGAAGCCGTAGATGCCCATTTCATCGCCGCGGTCGTCCAGGCGGATGGTGCCAAGCGGCTTGCCGTGTAGTGTTGCCATAAAGAAGTTGCTTTGCTCAGGGTGTGCAATCAGGTAGGATACCCAGGCGCGCACATCGGTCTCGTTGCCCGTATCAGTGGCAAGCAATATGACGATAGGTTCAATATCCTCTTCCGTGGCCAGCCGAACTTCCAATCCCTCCATGACTCGCCCTCGCTCGTGGAAGCTTTTCAGCACCATCTCATGCTCGGAAAAGTCATGCACCGCGCCGGTAGTAGCTATCCACGCCTGGCCGGATGGCGACGAGCGCTCGCACACCAGCACGAGCCGTTCCGCATCTGCCTGCGTATAGGTCTCGCGTGCCGTCTCGAACAACATGCTGAAGATTCCCCTGCGGCGATAGTCGGGATGTACCATGCCGGTCAGCTCTTTCTCACGCGACCCCCAACTATCTCCGGCCAGATAGCCAATCAACCTTCCATCCTCGTAATACATAAAATCGTTGACTGCGTTCTCCGGTCGTTTGCTCAGCATATCCTGCTTAATACGCATGCGCAGCCCCTCACACGCGTTGCACACGGCGATGAGGTCCGCGATCGCGGCGATGTCGGAGTCGGTGAGGGTGGATTTTTGAATAAAGCCGTTTTGAATGGTATCAGACATACTTATTTCCTCACCTTTCAACGAATCCCTTTCAAGCAAATTTGCCCGGTCTCCCCGGTAAATATCATTGTGATCTGCATCTCCGGGACCAGAAAACATGCCTATCATCTCAGCAAATGGGTCTTCGGATTCCACCTTTTTTTCCATCACTCTATGTTGCTTTAGGGGTCATTTACTATCGACACATGAACCTTAAAACACCGCCGGTTCCATATACTCGCCGAATGCGTCGCGGAAGACCTGCATGATCTCGCCCAGGGTGGCGTAGGCGCGCACGGCCTCGATGATAGCGGGCATCATGTTCTTTGTGCCATCGGCGGCGCGGCGCAGGTTGTCAAGGGCTTGTTTGACGGCGGACTGGTCACGCTCGCGGCGCACGCGGGCGAGGCGGTCGAGATGGGTGCGCTCGCCCACGCGGTCGATATAGAGCGTCGGTACTTTGATGTCCCCATCCACCGTGTAGTCGTTGACGCCCACGATAGTGCGCTCGTGTGCATCGATCTCCATCTGGTAGCGATAGGCCGACTCGGCGATCTCGCGTTGGAAGAAGCCATTCTGGATGCAGGCCAGCACTCCGCCCAGCGCGTCGATGCGCTCTATATACTCCATCGTCGCGCGCTCGGTCTCGTCGGTCAGCGCCTCGACGAAGTAGGAGCCGCCCAGGGGATCGACAGTATTGACCACACCGCTCTCGCTGGCGATGATCTGCTGCGTGCGCAGTGCAATTAACACGGCCTTCTCGGTCGGCAACGCCAGGGCTTCGTCGAGCGAGTTGGTATGTAGCGAATTGGTGCCACCCAATACAGAAGCCAGGGCTTGAATGGCGGTACGCACGATGTTATTGTCAGGCTGCTGCGCGGTGAGCGAGACGCCCGCCGTCTGCGCGTGGCAGCGCATCAGCCACGAGCGCGGGTCCTTCGCCCCGTAGCGCTCGCGCATCAGCCTGGCCCACAGGCGACGACCGGCGCGGAACTTGGCGATCTCTTCGAAGAAGTCGTTATGCACATCGAAGAAGAAGGAGAGACGTGGGGCAAACTCGTCGATCTTCAGGCCGCGTTTGAGGGCGGCATCGACATAGGCCAGGCCGTCTGCGATGGTGAAGGCCAGTTCCTGCACGGCGGTCGCGCCAGCCTCGCGGATATGGTAGCCGCTGATGCTGATCGTATTCCACTTAGGCATGTGGCGCGTGCCGAACTCGATAGTATCGACCACCAGGCGCATCGACGGCTCCGGCGGGAAAAGGAATTCTTTCTGCGCGCTGTACTCTTTGAGAATATCGTTTTGCAGCGTGCCGCCGAGCGAGGCCATCGGAAAGCCCTGCTTCTCAGCGTTCACGATGTACATAGCCCAGATCACCGCCGCCGGACTATTGATGGTCATGGAGGTCGTCACCTTGTCGAGCGGTAACCCTTCGAAGAGTACTTCCATATCGGCCAGCGAGGAGATGGCCACGCCGCACTTGCCGAACTCGCCCGAGGCAAGGGGATGATCGGTGTCGTATCCGTAGAGCGTAGGCATGTCGAAGGCCGTCGAGAGGCCCGTCTGCCCCTGTGTGAGCAGGTACTTGAAACGCCTGTTGGTATCCTCCGCCGTGCCGAAGCCGGCGAACATGCGCATTGTCCAGGGCTTGGCGCGGTACATCGTGGGCTGCACGCCGCGTGTGTATGGATACTCGCCGGGCAGTCCGATATCGCGTGTATAATCGATGCGCGCGTTATCTTGCGGCGTATAGATACGATTGACCGGCACGCTGGACGTGGTCATGAGATTGTCGCGTTCGGGCAGCCGCCGCAGCGACTCGGAAACGGTAGTCTCTTCCCATCGTTTGCGTTCGACCACCAGGCGTTCAAGTTCGGCTTTATCAAACAGGGAACCCTGTTCAAGGGCATTTTCAGGTATTTTCTGCTCAAGCATGGTACAAGGCTCCTCCTCGCCGAGGACGGCAAGCATCCGGGAAATGTAGTGGCACCCCTTGCGGGTGCCATCGCAACTCACATTGTCATGAGCGACGCTGCCTGGCACCTACTCCACCGATGGCACCCGCAAGGGGTGCCACTACATTTCCCGGTTTTCAAATGAGGGTTGACCGCCCACTGGCCTGCACGATTAAACTGTATGGAGTATTGTACCATATTCAGGCTTGAGCGGATGTTCACAATCGTGGCGCAATTATAGCCATTGCGTCACCTCGACGCTCTACCTTCCCCTATGTTAGACTTTCTTAAAGGGAGGCTCTCATTTTCATGGAACAATCTACACACTCGGATAGCTCGCAGGCGGCCTTCGAGGATGAGGTTGCCGACATTCCAGCAGCTGGGCGCGACCTGACGCTGGTCAGCGCGGCCCACGCCGTCATCCACGCCATCTCCGTCCTCATGCCGCTCATCTATCCGATTATCCAGGTCGAGTACCACCTGACCTATACACAGATCGGGCTGATCGTGGCCGTTCCCAACATTGTTGGTGGCCTGATCCAGATTCTCTTTGGCCTGCTCAGTCGCTATATCCTGCGCAAAGTCATGCTGGGAGTCGGTAACATCTTCGTCGGTATCAGCACTTTCTTCACCGGCACCATCACCGGCTTCTGGTCGCTGATGACGTGGAGTATGCTGACGCGCATCGCGGGCGCACCGCAGCATCCCGTCGGCAGTTCCTACCTCACCGATCGTTATGGGCGCAAGAGGCATGGCTACGCGCTGGCCTGGCACGTCGCGGGAGGCAATATCGGCACGCTGGCGGTGCCGCTGATCGCAGGGCCGCTGCTGGGCATCTGGGGCTGGCGACCCGTACTTTACCTCGCGGCTCTGCCCGGTATCCTCTTCGGCATCGCCATCCTGATCCTGGTCAATGAACATGGCCTGCTGGATAAACGCGCCAAACCTGCTGAATTCTCAGAAACTTCTGGGAATCAGCAGGGCAAAGTTCAGTCCTCGCCTGCCCAGGGAGAGCGTTCCAGCATGAGCAGCACGTTGAAAACCATGTTCGCGCCCCTGCGCAATCGCACGCTGGTCGTCATCATGCTTGTCTCCATCATCGCGGCGGGCGGGCGCGGGTTGGGCAACGTGACAACTTACGTGCCGCTCTATTTGCAGAACACCCTGCACCTGAGCAGAGGCACCGTCAGCGTCTTCTTCACGATCCTGCTGGCGGGCAGCGTGCTAGGGCCGCTGCTCGGCGGGCGGCTCTCAGATCGCCTTGGCCGGCGCTTGATGCTCTTCATCTTCTACGGCGCATCCTGTCTGACCATCCTGCTCTTCCTCGTGCTGGCCGCGCCTGGGAGACCCCTCATCTTTGTGCCAATTGCGCTGCTCTTGATGGGTTTTGCCATCTACGCCGAAAGCCCCCTGCTCCAGGCGTACCTGGCCGATACCGCCAGCCCCGCCATGCGCGACACCGCCTTCGGCCTCTACTTCGCGCTGGCCTTCGGCATCGGCTCCATATGGAGCGCGGTGCTGGGTTGGATGATCGACCATTTCGGCTTTGGCGCGGCCTTCTGGACCATGGCGCTCTCCTTCCTGGCGGCAGGCGCGCTGCTGCTATTCATCCGCGACAAGAAAGCGGGGCAGGCATGATGAAGGTAACGCCACGGGCGTTACCTTCATCATGCCTGCATTGGAATGTGTCTGGTTAATCCTGAACCAGTTGGCGCATATTCGGCACATTCGCCTTATCGCAGGTGAAGCCGAGGCAGCCGAGATGCCAGCTAGCCTCGATGGTTGCCATCATCGAATAATGGTTGTACGCAACGCTCGAGACAACGTGGTTGTCCTGGTTGTGCGAGATGACCAGTGTCAGCACGTGGCCACCGCCCTGGCCGATAGGGGAATCGCAGCAGCCGCTATCATCGCCGAAGCCCTGGAAGCCACTACCGGCGAACTCAAAGCGTGGCAAAAGAAGTACTGGTGCATTCCTCCAGAAGCCAATGCCGACTTTGTATGCACCAGGGAGGAGGCGCTAGACCGTCACGAGGAGGCGCCGACTGCAGAGGTTCGGGAAGAGCCCGATTGGGAGGCCTCGAGGGGAATAGCCATGCAGCCGGCTCCTCAGTTCCATTCTAGGAGGTTTGATTACAGAAGGTCATCGATGTATGCTCCTGTGCTAGACGCAAACTTTTCACCGGCGCAAACCCTTCCTGTGTTTGTGTTGCAACTTGCACCTCAGCAAGCGAGATTAGTAGCATCCTCCTGCTGCACACGCATTCCAGCCGGGGCGTGTTGTGGCAAGCGGACCGTAAAGCGCGCGCCTTTACCAGGAGCTTCATCAACTCGGATGGTCCCGCCGTGTAGAGTCACAAGGTCCTTCACAATGGCCAGGCCCAGGCCAGATCCTCCCTTGTGGCGTCTCTTGCCCATTTCAACCTGTCGAAATGGCTCAAAGATCATCTCACGCAGGTCAACCGGCACACCAGGACCACTATCCTGTACGGTGAGGATTACATAAGCTGGCATCGCGGATACATTCCCGGAAGCAGGCTCCATCTCCAGGCAACAGGTAATGCTGCCGCCGACAGGAGTGAATTTGAAGGCATTGGAGAGCAGGTTGAGCACGACGCGCTCGATTTGGGCCGGGTCGATCTCAGCCTGCAGGTGGGGTGGAGTCTGGACGCGAAAGGTGAGCTGCTGTTGTGTGACCAGTGTTTCGAAATTGGCCGAAAGCCTGTTCACCAGGCTGCTCAGATCGCAGGTTTCGTAGCGCAGTTCGAACTTCCCCTGCTCCAGGCTGGAGACCTCCAACAGATCGTTGACCAGGT
The DNA here is from genome assembly GCA_963731975.1 of uncultured Chloroflexia bacterium. Taxonomy (GTDB): domain Bacteria; phylum Chloroflexota; class Ktedonobacteria; order Ktedonobacterales; family Ktedonobacteraceae; genus CAVSXS01. The sequence continues at coordinate 334,933 of CAVSXS010000002.1, forward strand.
TGAGCAGAAGCCGCGCGTTGCGAGCCACCATCTCCAGCGTCTTGCGCACCTCCGGGTCGAGCGACTCTTGCAGCAGTGACTCGGCCGGTACCAGGATCAGAGTGAGCGGGGCCCGCAGGTCGTGGTTCATCATCGCGTAGAACATCGATTTGTGCCGGTCGAGCTTGCGAAGCTCGTCGTTGAGCGCCTGCAATTCGGCGGTCTTCCGCTCGACTTCCGCTTCTGCCCGTTTCCTTTCCGAGATATCACGACCTTCGAACACGACAAAGGCAACCTGCTGCTGAGCATCGAGGATGGGTTTGAACGTGATGTCCGTTGTAAAAAGTTCCTGTTCATTGTCAGGAGCAAAGAACTCCGCCTCGAAGCGCATGAACTCTCCTGTGGAGATGACGTGCTGAAATGACTCCTGGAGATCCTTAACGATCGAAGGTGGCCACACCGGTATTTCCCAGAAGGGATGTCCGATGCAGTCCTCACGACGCATACCAATTGCATCGAGCGAGGTCTGGTTGGTTTCGAGTTCATTGCCCTGTGTATCGAGCAGAGCTACAAACTGGTACATCTCGTTGAGGATAAGGAGGGCTTGCCGCTCACGCGCGCGTAGCGAATCGTCAAGGGCAGATCCAGGAGAGGCAAGCTGCATATCTGGATCGGTGACTTCCACGTGCAATTCGACCGGGGTGTTCTTTGTCTCTGGGAAAGGCAATAGGTCCATGATTGTTCCCTCTCTTACTGTGTATGTATTTCGAAGATCTCTGAGGCATATCCCTCATCGACCGCCACTATACGCTTGCCCAGCAGGGTCTCCCGCGAGAAACATTACAGGCTCCTGAACCTGGGCAAGAGGCAAGGTGAAGCTAAACGTAGAGCCGTGACCAGGTTCACTCGCCACCTGGATCTCTCCCCCCTGCATCTCCACCAGCGAGCGAGTGATCACCAGGCCAAGGCCGGTTCCACCTCCCACTTCCGTTATCGCATTGCGCGCCCGGTAGAAGCGGGTGAAGAGCCTGGCTTGCTCCTCTGCGGACAGCCCGATGCCAGAATCGCTGACCTCGACGCGGGCAACTGGTTCGGCTATCTCGGCGAAGAGGTCGATGCGCCCTTCATCAGGAGTATATTTGTGCGCGTTGGAGAGCAAATTAGTGAGGATTTGCGTCACCCGCCTGGCGTCACCGAGCACTATGGGGGCCGGGTCGGGCAGATGTAAGGTGAACTTCTGCCCCCTGGCGTCCCAGGCAGGTCGAAAGGAGGGCAGCAAGTCGCGGATGAGGAGGTTGATATCGAGGGGCTTGCAGTGCAATTCGATCTTACCGGACTCTATGCTCGTGAGGTCCAGCAGGTCATTGACGAGACTCGCCAGCCGCCGGGCATTGTTCTGGGCAATCTCCAGAAATTCCCGCTGCAACTCGGTCAGTTCCCCAACGGTGTCATCGGCCAGGAGGAGATCGATATAGCCCTTGATGGAGGTCAGTGGAGTACGTAACTCATGAGAGACCATAGAGACGAAGTCGGACTTCATACGATCGACCTGGCGTTCCTGCGTCACGTCATGCCACACATAGAGCCGGCCAACATACGTCTGATCGACATTCATAACCGGAAGAGAGGCGAAATCGAACTCCCGCCGCACGGGCTTCTCCTGCACCTGTTGCTCGTGAAAGATGCGCTCCTGGTCAGTGGTATTCCAGTCCTGCGAGCGATCCAGCAGGGCAGCGTCAACAAATAGCCCTTTCAGGAGCGCTGTCAACTCATCAGGTGACTGCGAAAGCACGGTTGTGTCGTCGAGCCCAAAGAAGTCGGTAAAGCGCGTGTTGACTCTGAGCGGGCGTCCGCCGGGTGACAGAAAGAGCATGGCCTCTTGAGAGGCGTCGATGATGGCACGCAGTTGACTTTTCGTGCGTTCGAGCTGCATAAAATTGGCTTCCGCACGCTGCAAGGCCGCTCGCAACCGAGCCTGGCTACGTGGTAACGCCTCCTCAATCGCTCTTTCACGCTCATCCGTATGGCCCATCTCTGTTTCTAGTTCGTCGCCATATGCTTGTTCTGGCCCATCGGGTGCATTTTGCGCTGTGCGTTTATATGCCATGCATACTACTCCTATCTGTCAACAAGCGGGCTACTTCTTGGAGCAGCACCCTCATATCGAATGGCTTGCCGATATGAGTCGTACATCCGGCAGCGATGGCGCGCTCTGCTTCCTGGGGAGAGACATGAGCGGTGACGGCAATTATCGGGGTGGTACGAAACTCGGGCATCTTCCGCAAGTGTTTCACGGCTTCCCACCCATCCAGGTCCGGTAACGACAGGTCCATCAGGACGAGATCGGGGTGGTGCAGTTTGGCCTGGGTCAGGGAAGCCTGTCCATCTTCGGCTAAAACGACACGGTAGCCGGCCCTCTCCAGCAGCCGTTGAAGCAGATCACGCATATCTTCGCTATCATCAACAACCAGAATGTGCTGGGTCTGTTCGCCAGGAATATTTATGTTCATAATGTTCCTCAATGTACTCATCCGACAACAATAGTAATGCACCTGACTTGTCTCTACACCGGCTGGGTCTCACACTCGTGAGCATGAGATGAACCTTCCTGGACTGCGATTAAGTGGCGAAGTACGTCCAGCAGAACGTCACGTCGAAACGGCTTAATCAGGTAATCGTCCGCCCCTAACACGTAGCCTGTGGTCTGTTCCTCGATCACCGTCAGCATAACGACTGGGATGGAAGAGGTGGCAGGACTGGCCTTCAACTGGTGGAGTAGTTGCCAGCCATTTAACTGCGGCATCATCACATCAAGGATGATGGCGCAGGGCCGCAACTCTTGCACCAGTTCCATCACTCGTAAAGGGGCTTGCACCCCGACAACCGTAAAGGGTGTGTTCTGCAAGGCCGCTTTGATCAGGGCAAGGGCATCCGGGTTGTCATCAATTGCCAGCACCGGGTTGAGTTGTCCGCCTGCGGCTGCTCGCTGTGCGGAAACTGTAAAATCCTCTTCAAGCATTACCTGCGTAAGCTTATCAGCCGAGGGCACCATCGTGGAATCTTCCGATTGCTGTGCCGCATGCAAACGCGGGAGGTGCTGTTCTATGGAGTGATGAAAGGCCTTGATTGGGAACGTCACGGTAAAGGTGCTACCCTGCCCTGGCGCGCTTTTGACTGCAATCGTTCCTCCCATGAGCGCCGTCAACTGGCTCACGATGGAAAGGCCGAGTCCCGTCCCCCCGAATTTTCGCGTGTAGCTCCCATCAGCCTGGTAAAAGGCTTCAAAGATATGTTCTTGAATGTCGAAGGAAATCCCTATCCCAGTATCCTTTACCGCAAGCGCAATCTGATCTGCGTGCTGTTCCGAGGAGATCACTCGTGTCGCCGAGACCGTCACCTCACCCTGCTCTGTGAACTTGATGGCGTTGGAGACCAGGTTGAGCAGCACCTGGCGTAATTTCAGCGGATCACTTTCGAGGAAGTCGATCCCGTTTTCAACTTCTACTCTCAAGACGAGGTGTTGCGCAAGCGCCATTGACTGTATTTCTTCGACCACCGAGGTCAGCATCTCTTGCACGTCGATGCGGCTATATTTGAGCGCCATACGACCTGCCTCAATTTTCGATAGGTCGAGCACATCGTTAATCAAGCCGAGCAAGTGCTGGCCGTTTTTGAGGATGCGCACCAGGTCGTTTTGTTGCTGCTTGTTCCAATTGGTTTCTTCCGCATCGTCCAACAACATCTGGCTAAAGCCGATAATGGAGGCCAGCGGGGTGCGCAATTCATGTGACATCGTGGAGAGGAACTCGCCGCGTACTCGATTGGCTTCTTCCAGCGTCTTATTCAAGGCCAGCAGTTCGTCGCGCTGCTGGATCACTTCGCCGGTCGTGCCTTCCAGATCCTGAGCCATCGTGTTAAAGGTCTGCCCCAGGCGGTTCAGCTCATCGTAGGCCAGTTCCTGGATGCGGGCCGAAAGATTGCCCGATCCGAGCAGGGTGGTCGCAGACATAAGCATGTTGAGTTGCGCACCCAGGGCTTTGAGAAAGCGGCTGAGGGTGCGCCATAACACCATGACAGCGAAGACCGCCAATAGCACGATACCAACAAAAATGACCAGGTTGAGAATCCCGATCCGAGATTGAATGGCGGTGAGGTCCTGCCCGAAGGCATCTTGTAAGTGAGTGTCCGCTGCCCGAAATTGGTCGAACAACACCTTGCCTAAGGTGTTAGTACTTACTGCACGAGCTGCCTCTAGCCGGCCGGATTGTATGTTTTGGATTTGGACTCGAGCGTAGGTGTAATACCAGGCGTTGGCCCGCTCGTCGACCTGCGCAAGGGCACTGGCGGTCTCTTTGAAGTCACTGCCCTGCGTCTGGCTTGCCAGGCGTTGCTCAGCGAGCAGGTATTGTGGTCGGCCATTGGTAAATGGCAGGAAGAACGCGCTGCTCGCGGTAGCGATGTACCCGCGCAAACCAGACTGCTGGTTGACCATCGAGATCAGGATACTATTGAGGTCCTCTTGAATAGCCCCTTTTTGTACATCAAAGTTGTGCTGAGAGGAGGAGGTAATAACGCTAAGCGGAATACCAAATATGAAGATTGAGGCGATGAGGCTGACGACGATCAGCCGGGAGCGCTTCAGTTGCCCTACCAGGCTCGTTTGTCGTTTGCGCGTAGAGGTATTGTTCATAGATTCCTTCCAGTTCATCGGATACATGCGACGACACGTGTTTCTTCGCCGCAGACTATGTTCTCTTTTGTTTCTTTCGGCACATTCAGCAAAAAGAAACAGGTGGTACCGTTGGTTTTTGAGCAGTACGAGGAGTTATCAACAGTCCTCGCTTATGGCTTGACGATAAATGTATAGCTAGCCATGCTGTAGTTCAGCGCGCCATCCACCACATATACCAGGAGCGTATGGCTTCCAGGTGAGAGTTGGCTCACATCAAGCCTCAAAGTAGAACCAAGATATGGTTGGTTGCCGACGTGATCCAGGAACCAGGTAACGCGCACCACACCTACGTTATCTCCAGTCAGGACTCGGCAAGTGATAAGTGAACCCTTGAGAAGAGGTTGCCCCATAACCGCGTAGGGGGCAATGGTATCGGGAGACGGGTGAGAATAGAGATTCCAGCCAGGAGACGCCAGAAATTCCTGCGCTGATATGCTGCCATATTGGCTGTCGCGTACCCAGTTGATGCCCACCAGATCGAGCGTAGGATCGAGGATATTCAACCGGTGACCGCAGTTTTCTGCTGAGTCATCATACATATATTCATAAATTGGACCGGCGCCCGCAACGGGGTTTGCTGCAAGGTTTTCCGCCGCCTCGCTATACAGATTGGCCGTGGCTGGATTATTCTCTATGCGGTCGGTAAAGGTCCCGCTGATGGGGCTGGTATGTGAGAAGAAATGCAAATTGGACAACTGCCTGCTATAGCCGAGAGCCATCTGCGAAAGCGCGGCAACCATTTCCAGGGGTGGCAGTCCTCGAGCGGTACGCTCAAGGTTGAGCAAGATAAATTGTTGCTGTGGGGGTTCGAGATGATAATAGTTCGCTGGCAGGCGCAACGGGAGTAAGTTTTCCTGTGCGCGGGCATGATCGATTGCCGCGATTGCATCGGACTCACTATCCGTGCTCAGATAATCGGGGGATGCCGGGATATCTACACATCCAGTGCCTGAGACTGCCGCAGGCTGCCGGTGGCCGATCAGCAAGGCACCTGTCGCCAGCGCTAAGAGTATCAATAACAGCACAATCATCTTTCGCATGGCAGCACATCTTCTTTCTACCTGGATGAATACATCTCTCATTATCGACAGTAGCGGGCGAGGTGTGCAAAAATCAAGGCTCGGCGCTCGATCCGCTTTGAGACGAGGGCTATACTACAGGTAACGAGCGTCATACCTGTGGAAGCCGTGATAGAACAGTGATGATATTGGGAGATGTAGCGACCGAGATAGGGAGAAGCGAGAGTATGGAGCCTAAACTGGTTATTGTCGATGACGAGGCCGACATCCGCCGCCTGATCGCCTTTTTGCTGCGTTCCTATGACCTCTACGAGGCCCAGAACGGCAGGCGCGCTCTGGAATTAATTCGCGAGACGCTGCCCGACCTGGTGCTGCTTGATGTCATGATGCCCGAAATGACGGGACTGGAGGTGCTCGATGCTATGCATGAGAATCCGCTGACTGCCTCCATTCCCGTTGTCCTGCTCTCCGCTAAAGGCCAGGCGGATGAAATCGAACGAGGCATGCGAAGCGGGGCTGCGCGCTACCTGGTCAAACCCTTTGAATCCCAGGCACTGCGCGCCTGTGTCGAAGAAACTCTGCGGGAATATACCGGCTCTCAAGTGAAAGAATAACGCTCATGTTCCTATTTGCGCGAGAGAAACGCTTCACACGTGTGGTTGACTGGCTCAATGCGCGCCTCTCACTTATTTTCGCCATGATTCTGATAGTGTTCCTGCTGGGTTTCGGGGCGAGTTTGTATGCGTTTAACGTCCAGCGCCATCTAGATGATCAGAAAGTGCTGTTACGCGAGGACGGGGATGGCATGCTACAGGCCATGATTGACCAGCAGAGCGGGTTACGTGATTATATAAGCAGTGATAAATCGGTGTTCCTTGCGCCTTTTCTGCTGGGGCGTCCAGCCTACCTGACCTCCTTGCAGGATCTGACTACGCAACTGCAAACAGGCCCATTCCAGCATACGCTTGTCGCGTTGTCTCTTGTGGAAGAGACAGCCGATGAGTGGTACAACAATTATGCTATCCCCCAGATCCAGGAAATGCAAGCAGGCAAATTCACCGACGCACGTTCCGATACGAGCATACTGAACGGCAGTACCCTTTTTACTCAGTTCCGCGCTGCGATGACTCACTTGCAGGATACTATCGGGCAAGATCTGGCAGTATATCAAAACCAGGTGGATACAATCAATCTCAGCCTGCTCATCGGGGGCATCATACTCGCCATCCTTGCGAACGCAGCCTTCCTGTTGATGTTGCGGACCTTCACAAATAGGCTCCAGGCCCAGATCGTGAGCTTAACGAGCACCACCGAGCGGCTGGGCCAGGGGGAGCAGACCGCCAGGGTTGTCCCTCTGGCCTTTGCCGATTTGGACCAGGTCGGTCAGTCTATCAATCGCATGGCCGGAGCGATCGAGCAGCACCGGCAGGCTCTCGAAGAGTCTATGCACACGCTCGAACGCCAATACGCTCTGGTGGAACGCGCCCAAAGTGAGAGCCGGGCCATTTTTGATGCCTCCAACGAGGCCTTCCTCTTCATCTCCGCCAGCGGGCAGGTGAATGCCCTCAACCGCCTATTTCGCGAATTCTTTGCGTTGTCCGCTGAAGAGGTGGGGATGCCCTTTGCTGATCTGAAAACTCGCTGGGAAGCGCTGCTGGTCAATGCGGCCTCTTTTCACGCGGACCTGGCACAGGACGGCGCCAACCAGGAGCGCAGCTACACGACGACTGTGACACAGAAGGAACCGCAATACCGGGAGCTGGCGGTCTCTTCGATACCGGTACCCAGTTCAACCAATGCCTACCTGGGCCGGTTATACGTCCTGCGTGATATCACGCAGGAACGCGAAGTGGAGCGCCTCAAAGCCGAGTTTAACGCCCTGGTATCTCATGGCTTGCGCTCACCGCTGACCTCCATCAAAGGCTATACAGATCTGCTGATCCAGCAAGAAGAGACCGGGTCCTTGACTGACATGCAGCGAGAATTTCTGGAGATTGTCCAGAGCAATACGCGGCGGTTGTTGGCGCTCGTTAATGATGTGCTCGATATGTCGCGGCTGGAAGCACAGGCAGTGGTGATCCATCCGGTTCCACTCGACCTGCATTCTCTTATCCTCGATGTGATCCGGGCCATGCGCCAACAGATCGAGGAGCGACACCAGCAACTCTCCCTGCGCCTGGCAACCTCGCCGCTTACCGTGCTGGGGGATGAGAATCGCGTGGGTCAAATCCTGACCAATCTCCTGACCTTTGCTGTGAATCATACGCAATTGGGAGGAAGCATAGGCTGGCAAACGCAGCAGGAGGACACCATGGTTCGCATTACCTGCTTTAGCAGCGGAGACCTTTCTGCCGAAGACCTGGCGGCCTTTACTCATCCCTTCTTTCAGGACCCAGCCCTTTCCCGGTCAGCAACGGCGGGAAGTGTGTTGGGGCCATCCATTACTCGTTCTCTGGTGGAACTGCACGGTGGCACCCTGCAAGTGAGCGCTGAAGCGGAGGAGGGGTGTACCTTTACCTTTACCCTCCCGCTCTCGCAATCTCAGGCATCGGCACGTGAGGCGATTAGCCACCGGTGATATCAGAAGCACGCTACAACATCCCGAGGGGGTCTCTTCCCTCGGGATGTTGTAAAAAAACAATGGCACTGGTGTGACTACTTGGTGGTCTTGTGTGGCGGGATCTTTTGATTAGCCACGCTCAGAGAGCGTATGGTTAAGTTATTCTGATGACCGAACTGATTTGAAGCGTACATACTGGATGCGATAGACTGAGCGAATGCCTTCTGGGATGCTGGAGATGATTCGACCCGCCAGTCGGTTTCTTTGTTCTCATCAAACCAGATTACTGCTTTGATGGCAGGAAAGTATCGAGGAATTTGAACGGCGAAGGCGTCGGTGATCCAGGCCGCTTTGTTCGCGCCAACTCCCGCCGAGGCGGTCTCCGCGATCATCAATGGTTTGTTGAGAGACATACCGAGAATATCCAGGTAGGTTTGCTTGAAAACCTGTGAGAAGCTTTGCCAGTGGTGCCCCCCAATGGTTGACCAGTTGTATCCATCCATGCCGATCCAGTCTACGTAGTTGCTACCAGGGTAGAGTTCAGCCAGAGGAGTACTGCCACCGTACTCAACGTTCGGAGACCAGACCCACGTGACATTGGTGACACCCAGTCTTGTGAAGATGTCGTGAACGTGCTGCCAGGCCTGGACATATTGCCCAGCACCGTTACCGTTCACCTGTTCTGACCAGGAAAACCAGTTGCCATTCATTTCTTCAGCGAAGCGCAGGAAGTACGCATGTCCCCATGCTTTGGATGCAAGCGCCCATTGCGTGATGTAGTCATCGAATTGGCCGCTGATGATGTTTTGCAAGCTGTACTCTGGCTGATTGGTACCGTGCGTATAGTTCCAGGGTTCCCAGGTGACCATGGGAATCGCGCCATGATTTCGTACATTATCCATCCAACCGGGCTGGAAGTACCGCGACGAATTTGAAACTCCCCAACCCTGGTACCACATCACGATAGACACTGGTTTATTCACGTCATGTTCGAAGGCTTCCAACTGAGTGAGATTCCCGAGTTGACCAGGAACATGCACACCGTAGAACACCTGCGAGGCATTTACATTTACGTTTAGCGTTTTAGGAGTAACATGGTGCAGCGCGGTTAGCAAGGCATAGATTCCAGCCGCGAGTAAAATTCCAACCAGGGCAAGCACAATCAGCAGATGCATTATCCTTGTACCGCGAAGAAAGGAAAGGCGCATGGATATACCTCCTATGTCGAGTTACCCAGGAGATGATGCTTGTAGCATTGCGTGTCCAGACAGGTCTCCCGGTGGAGGGCGTGTTCGATATTGAACTGGTAAGAACGTCTCCACAGAACTATATCGGCATTCATCGATTGATCTTTATAGAGGGGTTAGCTCGAAATAATGCGCTACAACTTTCATCGCTTGTATGCTATAATCAGCATCGCTGAGTTTTTTTAATGCGATAGATGGAATGTGGAGGTGGTGGCGGTGAAGTTATCATTTACATGGCAGCAACTATGTCGGGGCGTGGTGACGGTATGCCTGGTGGCATTTATAGTAGTCCACACTTTTGTTCAGCAGCACGCGTCTTCTTCCCCTGGCGTGCTCAAACAGCCGGATACGCCCGGTCTCTCCAAGCCAGGGCCACGGTTTGAAACCGGGATGATTTTCCCGCGCTGGGGGGCTATTGCCTATAGCAGCGATGATGCGAACTGGTTGGCCGGGTTGCGCGAAATCCAGGCGCAGACGGGAGCCAGGTGGATAGCGATAACGATTTCTTTTCACCAGGCCAGCGCCTCCGCCACACAGGTGGAAACCTCGCGGGATACACCAACGCCGAAATCGCTCGCTGAAGGCATCCGCGCAGCAAAGCACCTTGGTTACCAGGTATTCGTCATTCCCTTGATTACCGTCGACGCTTCTCCACAATGGTCGGGAAACATCCACTTCTCGACGCTCTCCCAGGCGCAAACATGGTTTGAAAGCTACTGGCAAATACTCCAACCATATATTGTCGTGGCGCAGGAAGAAGCAGCCGGGCAATTCGCGCTCGGAAATGAGCTTGAACAGTTGCAGACGATGCCTGCTTTGCTCTGGCAACGCCTGATAGACCGCATCAGCAGTATTTTTAGCGGAGCTATTGTCTACGATATAAATTGGACATCTCTGAAAAAACCTGTTACTGCCTGGATGCGCGATAAGCGCATTAATGCCATCGGCATCTCCTCCTATGTTCCCCTGACCGGGTACGCGCAGCGATTAGATGCGCAGCAACTCCCGGCGCTCTGGCACGAGAAAGTTGATGTGATGTTGGACGCATTTGCTATGCAACTCGGGAAGTCCATTTTTTTATCAGAGTTGGGGTATAGAAATACAGCTTTCGCGGGCTACAACCCCTGGCTAATTCAGGTCAACGAACCGCGAGATGATAGCGAGCAGGCAGCATTATTCGCGGCTGCGTTGCAGAACATTGCCACCGATAGGCACATAAGCGGTGTCTTTATCTGGGCGTGGAGCTTCCCACCTTTCGCGCCCAATGGAAAACCCGCCGCCCAGGTTATACGCCAGTGGTTCAGTGTGCTGAAACAGTGATTGATCTAAGACACGCTCTTTTTAATCACGCGAAATTCTTTACTGCCACGCAAGAAGTCAAAAAAACCAAGAATGGCCGCGAGGGCTTCGATGAAGGAAAAGATAGGCAGCAGGAGAACAACCAGCCAGGGAAATACATAATACTTCCAGGCGGCTGCCTGGGAAGCGGATAAATTGATGGAAAGGCCGGTCAGGTACATCCAGATCTGATAAGCCAGGTTAAAACCCCAGATGAAAATGAAGGCAGAGGCCACCGGGCTGGTATCGAGTCTACCGAGCAAGATTGCCACTAGAAAAATGACGCCGGCGTGTTGCCATACTCCCAATGCCCAGTTAATGATGGCATAGCCCATCAACCATTTGCGCTTCCAGGATATCTTGCGGTCGGCAAGCAAGCCGAAGAGTCCATGGCTCCAGCGCCTGCGCTGGATAATCATATCGCCAACCGTCTCAGGCGAGCCACCATAAGTACATGACTGGAGAAAGGTGGCACGATGTGGATATACCTGTATGAATGTCAGGGCAAAGTAGGCATCTTCCACATAGACCGGCCCGAAATCCCAGCCAATACTGGCCTCGATGGCGGAGTTGACCAGCAGATTTTCGCCATGAAAACCGAAGATCGGGCCGCCAAAGCGCAGCAGCGCCGCCTGAAAGCGCAGCAAATCATCTCCGCCACGCACCGAGTCCATCATAGCACAGAACCATGAGCGCGTAAGCTGGAAGGGAAAGGCCAAAGCTCCCTGCGCCGCGTAATATTTATGCGACTTACGCGCGATAAAATCGGTGATGGACATGGCGGTCTGAGGCGTAATGCGCGTATCATCATCCAGGTGAAAAATAAAAATGTCCGAACGTTCTAACCCCATTCGAGCACGTTCGAGCATAGCATAGTGGTTCGCCCTGGCCTTCTTCAGCGTACCATGCTTTGTTTTGAAATCTCCTGGCACAATGGTATACCAAAGATGCTTCTGATCATCAGGATCAATTTCCCGGTAATGCTGCACCAGTTTGTCGAGCGCTGGCGCACCCTCATCCACGACCACCTGCACCAAAAAATTAGGGATCTGAGCGGGAGCAGATACCAGGATCGAATCGATTACACCAATCAGAGCAGGCAAAGTATCATCCCTGACGACGGAAGGAACCATAAAAATGACTGTTTGCTCAACCTCCCCCTGGAACTCGAGGCGATGGAGACGCCTGCCCGCGAGCGCGCCGATAATTCCAATGACAGCTATAGGAAAATAGATTGTCCAGGCAATTGTTGTATATAACTGCAATGGCGACAAGCCGAGATGGCCGGTAATCAGGATCGAGACTGCCAGCACGCACACATATACGAAGAGAAACAAGCTCAGGTCTGTGCGTAAGTCTACGTGTCGGCTTTTATGACCAGGAATGGCCCTGATACGCCGTGTTCTATATTCAGATTTCTTTCTAAGGTCCGCGAATTTATCTTGCGCAGACGTGCGAACAGACTTTGGCAGCATTTCAGGATAAGTCAGCTCGGCTGGAGTTGTCGGCTCCTTCATTACTACCCGATTGATCGAGTGCTGCTGCCCTTCATCCTGCGTTTGACCATGATGCAGATACAGATCTTTAGACTTAAATTGCGACAAAATGTTCCACCTTCAACTGTCCTTCAAACAACATTGTACTGTCATCTCCAAATAGCGCGAACGGGTATATGCTAAGTAACCAGTACATGGTGCCTCGCATGCAAAGTGACAAAAGTACCTCATCCTTTGGAAACATTGTCGTACAAGTATACTGAATGATGTAGAAGGTGTAATGGTTGGAAGGGAATTGCAACGCCATGTTTCAAAAAAGGCAGTTTAAGGGGCATTCTGTCACAATGGGAAGTCTAAGCATTCAGCAGGAGTCCGCTCAATCGGTGATCGATACGAGCGGACTCCTTTTCAAACCTTTCAAAACTCCGCTGCTTTCAGAGATGCCTGAACTCCTTGATGTTTTCTCTCATGATGCTGATGATTTCTCGTTCGATGAGATTAGTGATCTACCAACGGTGCATATGGAGCGCGCTCACGCACCAGGCATACCTCACCTGCTCTCAGAAAACGCTGTTATCGCTACCGGTACATTCCAATTTGTGAGAGCCCCTGGCGCAAGAGCGGTACGCGCGCCCTATGCAGGCACATTGAACAGTCCCCTACCTCATCGCTCCTCATCTCGATGCCGCAAGAGTCTGCCCGGCACGGTCGCCCAACTGATAGGCTTCGCCCTGGTTGCAGGAGCGGTCGTCACCATTTATATCGTCACCCCTTTGACCATCACCTTGATACCGTTTCTATCGAATAGCGGGAGTAGGCTCTTGATCGCTGTAACAGCGCTGGCAGCCGCTGAGTTGTTCATCTCCCGCATCTTGCTGAAGACAACGCGGCACCAATAAAAACAAAAGGCCGTACTTCTCGCCGGAAGCATCAACCAGACATTACACTACACGGTTTACCTGGCAAGCACAAAGTGAAGCGTGGAAAGGTTCAGGGTTCATGTTCGCACACGAGCTGGCATCTGTCGTTGGGAAAGTTTTGGGATATATCATCGTAGCGCTGGTAAGTATTGTTGGGGTTCGTTTGCTCTCCTACTTTCATAGTTTTTTCTTTCACTGGCCTCGTTACCGGCAATTAAAGCGCATAACCCTGAGTGATATCGTGCGCCTGGCCGAAATTCCCTTTCTCAAGATACAAATCACGACACGCGGTTCACCAGGCAGCACCGAGGTTATACGGCGAGGCATCCAAAACGTCATTGAGCTGGTCAACGAGGCTTCTTACCTTTATGGTCCGAAACTGAGCATCGAAGTCGTGACGGAGTCTATTGAGCAAAAACATGCGCTCGAGTGCGAGTTTGACCGCTCGCCGATTCCGGTGCAGGTGTTCGTCATTCCGGCGCACTACAGAACGCCAAAAGGGACGCTGCTGAAGGCCAGAGGATTGCATTATATGGTCGAGCTGCGCCGCCAGGGGGTTAATCGCAAACTGGGACCAACCTTCATCGTACATTATGATGAAGAAAGCGTCATGGTCCCCAACGAAATGAGAAAACTGATCCATTTTCTGGCCGGAACGGATAAGAAGCTGACCGAAGGACCTATCTATTATCCCCTGGAATACCGGGATGCCAGTCTCATCTGCCGGGCGATGGAGGCCAATCGCCCGGTGGGCTGCTTTGAATGCCGCGAAGTCATGGAAAAAGGAACGCCCTTGCATATGCATGGGTCGAACCTGGTGATAGACGAGATGCTGGAAAATCAGCTTGGATGGGATATTGGCTCGCTGGATGGCGAACCCTTCATCGCAGAGGACTACGTCTTCGGCGTCTTTGCCTACCTCCGCTGCGGACCCGATATATTCGGGTGGCACGGCTGCGTCATGATTGAGCAGCCGCCGTTCTCCTTCAAGAGCGCCTACAAACAGCGCTATCGCTGGGTCATCGGTATCCTGCAAGGCATCACAGCCATGCGGCGGCTGCGACGATACCGTACATTACCCACGAGGATGCGCCTGCACATGACCTGGGGGACGCTCTATCGCCTCCTGACATTCGCGCTTGGCCTGCCCATTGGCATCGTCTCATTCGCCTACACGATCTATCAAACTGCTGCTCTCTTCCTCGGCAGGGCGCGCTTACCGCTGCCACTGCCGCTTATGCTGTGGATGGTGCTGGTAGGCTTTCTCTGGCTCAACTCAATCTTCATCGGCGTCTGGTATAATCTCGTAAGTTCCACCGAGCTTTCGCCCCTGCAACGCTGGACCGAAGGCGTGAAAGTGATAGCGATAGCCCCCGCCGCCGGTATCCTGGAAAGCACCGCCGCGTTCTGGGCAATCGTGCAGTGGATGCGAGGACATCGGAAGGTATCCTGGCAGCCAACGCCCAAAACAAAGCACGCCGACCAGGCGCTATATACGAAAGCTTCCTACACTCAAACGACGCTCGATATTCGAAACTGACGAGGTGAAAAAAGTGGTACGGGCGACCCGGGTCGCCCGTACCACTTCAGTAGAGAAGAGGACGGCGCGTCTTCGTCAGGGCCTCTTTATCGCCCCATAATGACCCCGCAATTGCGCGAGGCTTAGCGCGTTCGCGTAGACCGCCACATCATCGATCGCGCCGGTGAAGAAATGACTCGCAGCCCCAACTGTAGGATCGAAACTGCTGCCTACGCTGAAGTGCGCTGCCACCGAGGTAGGGAGGAGCGTACTCGTGGCGTTTGCCTGCGCACCATTCACGTAGAACCTGACGGTGTTACCACCCCTCGTGACTACGACATGGTACCACTGGCGAGGGGCCGTGAAGGTATAGCCGCTATCAATCCAGCCCACACCCGGAAAGTAGGCCACAAGCTGCGAGCCGGTACCACCCTGCCCATTTGCGATGCCGAGGCCATAGCCGCCGCTATCCGCGCCATTCATCACAGCGATTGCGCCAGTTTGTGGCAGCATCGTGGGATACATCCACGCTTCAAGCGACCATGTCGCCGTGTTGCTTAAAGCGGCGCTCGTGCCGGACGCGGTACCGGTCACGCCGTCAAAGAACTGTGCGAAGGCAAGAGGCTCACCGCTTGATCCAGGCACCGGCGTAACCCTCCCGGCGGTCGTCAGGGCGAGATTCGTCCCCGAACAGCCCTGCATCACCGGTGCGCTGATGTGCTGCCGGGCGTAGTCAAGCGCGTCTGCATTGGCGGGATCGGCGAGGTCGCTAGCGAACACCAGCACGTACCTCGCGCCCAGCTCAATGCCATGCTTCACGTCGTTCAGCGCGGGATAGCCGCTCTGCCCTGCCGATTGCCTCTGCTCCTCTACCGTCGTCGTTAACGCTCCTGACCCGTTGGTGAGAATACTGGTAGGCATGGAATCATCGAGCGAATTGATCTGCAACCAGAGTCCCTGGCTCACCGCGTATTTCTCGACAAGCGCCCTCGTATACACTTTGTCGTGATACTGGAGAAAAGTCGAGGTCGTCATCAGCGCGAGCGGCGTATGCTTCCAGGCCGCTTCATAGATGCCGACGACGCGCTGGATGGTTTGCCACCAGAGCGCGTTGGTGTACCCGTATTGCTGCCAGAGTTCGAGTTGGTGCGGATTGCGGCTGGCCGACCCATCGGGTTCCGTCTCGCCTCCCTGGCCAATGCCGACTTGCACGGCAGACACGTAAGGATTGTTGTCATAACGCGCAGCGACTGCGTTGACGAAATCGGCCAGCTTTTGCAGGTAAGTCGCATTCCAGTACACCGGAAAGACAGTGCCATTGATCTCGGTCACGCGCGGCACGCCGTAGGTGTCAAAGACCCAGGGAGGCGTGTATGAGCCATCGACCGAGCCACTCCAGGAGAACTGCCCGCCAGTCGCAAAACGCAAGATGACCTGTTTACCTTGCGATGTCCAGACGTTGATATCCCTATCCACCTTCTTCCAGTTGAACTGGCCCTCGACCGGCTCGATATCTGCCCAGCTCCATTCGAGGTTCGCGCCGCCGATATCCGGATTCGTAGCATTCTTTGTCCCGGCCTGGCCGGTGAACTGGAAGACTCCTTGAAAGCCTTGCGTGTTCATCGACCAGTACCCGACGGGATTGCCGGAAGCCGACGTGCATCGCGGCCCTGCAGCTGGCGAAGGAGCATGCGCCAGAGCGGGCGACTCGATAATACTGTTGACCGCGCCGCAACTGATGAACAGCGGGCCTGCCAGGCAGAGGAGTAGTACCAGCCGCTTCATAAAGCGCCGGTTGACCCTTGATTTTGTTCTCACGTTGTTCATTGCTCCTCGTGCTAAAACGAACGCTTCACATTCCAACTTCATCATCGACAATTTTCTATCTTTCTTGATATCTGAAGGCGGCTACCCGCCCCGCAGGAACACTATCGAGTCGGCACCCGCGTACACGATATGAAAATCAGAGGGAAGGACAAAGTGCTTCAGCACTTCGCTCTGATAGTGATTAGCCGCCGAGATCAGCCAGACGCGCGCATGAGCATCCAGAACCGCGTCCAGGTCAGATTGTCGCAACAGTGCCACCTTGCCGCTGTAGGTATCAACAATATGGCCGCCATCCTCAAAGAGGAAGAGCGCATGGTTGATCGAGAAAAAATAATCGGACCGCCCGACGTAATACATCACGATCACATCTGGAATGATCGAGATGACGATATCCCCCTGCCGCATATGCTGCTGGACGTATTGCCCGGCTTCCTGGTAATCGCCGAAGTGCCGGTAATAGGAAAGGTTGAAGAGCCTGCTGACGAACAGATTGTAATTATTGAGCGGGAACATGGGCAGCGCGAGCACGCTGACGAAGGCCAGCAGTGCGCTCAGCCTGACCAGCAGCTTGAGCGGGGCAGCGCGAGACGCTTGCCCGGGTGGCGCGAACCGCACACCGCGCGTGCTAGCGAAAGCCCAGATTGCCCGTACTATTTTCACCAACGCAAACGCCGCCAGCAGGTAATAAATGGTCGCCAGCGGGTAAAAATAGCGGTCTGCCTGCATCGTAAAGAGGAAGACCAACGTCAGAAGACTTATCACAAAGAACAGGGCGAGGTACTGTATGCCCTGGTTGCCGCTTTTCCTGGCCCACATGCACCCCAGTATGGCAAGCAATGAGTCGAGCATGATGGACGTCGGGATATTTGACACCAGCGTGCTGTTCGAGGGATCATTTGCAGTTGGTGTGAAGAGCATGTTCCAGTAATACGGAATGTTATCGGTCGTAAACTGAATCATCGGGCGCGACGTATTATCGGTACCCAGCACAGGCGGATGCGTGATCTGCACAATCGTGAGTTGCAGCCCTATCACGCCGAGCGCGATGAGCGTGGCGATCCACCAGTGTTTCTGATAGAAAAACGACGGGATACGATGATGTTGCTCCTTCACCTTGTACCCTACCATCAGCAGGCAGACGGCCAGGGCAGGCAGGGTGATGAAAATCTCTTCGTGGCTGAGATAGGTAATCACAAGCACGCCCATCGCCAGGAAGACCGGCAATCTCCGGCGGCAATCCTGGACAGCCCGGTAAAAGAGGTAGAGAGTGAGCAGCGTCAGTAACTGTGCCTGCTGGTACATGCGCATCTGTCGCGCCCAGATGAGTTCGTGAGGAGAAAGGGCGAGCATTATGGCCGCCAGCAAGGCGACGCGCTTATCAAAAAAGGAGCATCCCACGCGATACAATAGGGCAACGGTCAGCAGATACTCGACACCGCTTATGGCACGGGGTGCGCCGCCCTGATCGCCAAAGACCGCCATGAACAGCGCCAGGAGGTAAGAATACAATTCTCCTTTGGGATAAACAAACCCCGAAGGCAACATAGGTAGGCCGTTCAGTTGAATGGATTTCGCAACAAAGTAACTGACCAACTCATCCTGCCAGTAGGACTCATACCCCAGGTCATAGAACACGAGCGGAACCATGAGCGAGATCAACAAGATGATCGGCCAGTGCTGCCGCAGCCACCGCAGCCACCGCAGCACGCGGAGCACGAGCGTCCCCGTACTAGCCGCTCTCCCGAACGACGGCGAATCGAAAAGTCGCATTCTGACTATAGGAAGCACTGCCGCGTTGCGCCTTGCCGCGCCCAGTATGGCATACAGGTAGAGCAAGCCATAGCCTGTCGCCACCGTCCCAAGTAGCACCAATCCCCACAAGCGTGTGAAGGGAAATGGCTGAAAGACTTGTGGTTCCTTTGATAAAACTATCAAAAGACCCTCAAGCGCCAGCGCTGGAAGATAAGCCAGGCTCATCGCTTCAAGCGCACCACGGGCTGAGCGGAAGTACCGGCGCATGATCGCCAGGGATATCGCTACCCACAGGCCGAGCACCCCGGCAATGCAGAACAGGACAACTAGCGCCTCCTGAACAACGGAAAAACTCTGAACTGCCTGCTGGCCCCTGGTCAATTCGTTGCTCTTGGAGACATAGACAATACCGTAGCCATCCGGTCGTCCTGTGTCGGTGGGTGATGTCCAGCCGCGCACGGCATCGCCGCCCAAAGTCCAGCCGGGCGCGCTTTGCAACGATGCTTGCCACCCACCAGATGGATTGAGCCACGTGAAGTTGCCCTGGTCATCGCCCGTTAACAGGTCCAGGGAGAGCGCGGAATCGGTGGTCGCTTTAATCTTCTGAAACCCGTCCACGTGTTGTAAAGCGAGATGGACAGCGATGATATTCGTCCCGGCATGGAGATAAGGAGACACATTGTACGCTCCCAGCACCAGCAAGGGCTTTGTTATTACCTGCGTCGTGCGGGTAGTCTGATTCACGACCACCTGTTTGAAACTCGCCTGCCGGTAGTTCCAGGTGAGTATGAGATTCCCGTTGATAAAAACGCTAGCCGTTCCGGTAGCCGCGATGCGCAGCCAGCTTGCAGTGGTACCGGGGGGCAAGCTGATCTGCTGCACAAAATAAGCATCGTGTCCCACACCGGCGCTCACCCAATGGGCAGATACCGGCTGCTCAAAGAGGAGTGGATTGACCGTCAGCAGCGATGCATATGGAGACTGTGCGACCGGCTTCGCGGACAGCCACGCGCTGGACTGAAATGCCTGAGCCGTCCACGCCGTCAGCCCCGTTGAAATCGCCGTGTTTTGCGTATAGACCAGGGTTGCCTGGGTGGTCGCCTGCCAGCCAACACCGGTGCCGGTGTAGGAAACAAGGTTGCCGATGACCAGGCCAAAGCTGGCACGCAGTAGGGGTGCCTGTCCATCCAGGTTATCAACGCGTATAGCGAGCACATTGGTTCCCTGGATCAGCGAAGACGTCACTTCAAATATGTACGCGCGCGGATAGCTGCCAAAGTCCGTGCTATTGGTGCCGATCAGC
Organism: uncultured Chloroflexia bacterium; assembly: GCA_963731975.1. GTDB lineage: Bacteria > Chloroflexota > Ktedonobacteria > Ktedonobacterales > Ktedonobacteraceae > CAVSXS01. Next base: position 354,625 of record CAVSXS010000002.1, read on the forward strand.
GTCCCGTTGACATAGAAGCTGAAAACCTGGCTCGCCGCAATGGTGACGAAAGCATTATCCGGTGAAACTTTTAAGCTGGTCGTATAGCGATAATATGCTGTCGAGGCTGACCCATCCGAGGCGCTTATCCATTGTGCGCCATGCCAGTCAGGGGCAAAATCCCCCGGCTGTGGCACAAGGTAGTATTGGTACGCGAACCAGCTAGCGCCTATACAAGCAAGCAGCAGACATATCCAGGTCAATGCATGGATGTTGTACCTGCGTCCTGCTTTGAATCGCTCCCCTTCCCTCGCTTCGACCATGACTGCCGGTACAGGCCGGGTTGAGACATCCTCAACGATCATGCATCTATCCTTCTGGTCAATGTAAACCCGACAACGCTTCACGGGCAATGATATTACGATAGCCGGGGTCGAGTTGCGCGGCCATCAAGAGCGAAGTTCGCTCCTCGGCATATTCTCCTAATCCTCTATCGCTCAAGGCGATATAGGTATACGCGGAGGATTGTAGATAGGCATCCGGTGCCAGCCTCAGTACCGCCATCAATTGGGTCTTGCTCGCTGCGTAGTTTTGCAGCTCATAGTCGATGCGTCCCAGCATATACTGACCATACACATTGCCGGGATCAACCTGGATCAGTAGATACACCCAGGGAAGCGCCATGCTATCTTTTCTGATGGTACTTTTCAAGTTTTGCACGGTATATTGCACTTTTGCCGGACCGGATGACTCCACGAGGTATTCAAGCGTCTCGCTCATCTCTTCCACAGCCCACGGCGCGTGCTGGCTATCCAGAAGAACGAGAGACAACTGCTGGTAGGCATCCTGAAAATTCCTTTGCTGCATGAGTAGTGAAGCGATGTAAGCCCGGTTATCATCGCTCTGCTGATTGGGGTTCAGCAGGAAGAGTGCGTGTCCTCGCTCGATATGATAAAATGCCGCCTGTTCGAGAGATGGATGAAAGAAGGCTGCTCTATCCAACCATTGCAGGGCGGCGGCATACTCTCCACGCGATATGGCATCGCTTGCCTGGCTTTCCGACACCATGCCAGCGGCAGCTCTTCCCACTACCAGCAGCAGCAAAAGCACAACTCCGGCTGTCAACAGCGCGTAGACTGGCCGAGGCCCTGGCGCGGGCAGGTGGCGGGAGGTCTTACAAGCCAGCAAAGCGGCCAGCAGCATGACAGGCGCACCCACCTGTAGCTGGTCGATGAATAACTGATAGCGAATGCCGACATCTGAAATATCGATTGAAAAGGCTTTCATTGGAAACATTTCGGGCTGCTGAGAGTAACCGAAGTGATTTGACAGCAACGACAGCTGATTCTTATGCTGTGCGAACAGATCGATCGTATGAAGATCGGTCACGAGGAACTGCAAGACGAACAGCCCAACAGGAATGAAGCACACAACACTCTCTATGAAGTAACGCCGCGCCGCTCGCTGCTCCCGCTCAGCTTTCCAGCCGCGCACGGCTACCGCGAAGGAAACGCCCGCGCAGGCCAGGCAAAGCAGGCCGTAGTTGATTTCAGTCACGTGAAATTGCCAGCCCAGATCAAGCGGGAGTTGCCAGGCGGAATAGCTCGTGCCGAGTGGGTCGCGCAGCCAGGTAAGAAAACTGGCCGCAACGCATAAACAGCCCGACAGAGCAGGTCTAATAGATATTCCGACGTGCCTATTACGGAGCGGTAGTTGAGGTAGATTGAACATAAACACGCGCGTTCTTCTTTCTCCGCTCTCGTCTAGCTTTCGATGCCGCGAACTTGCACCGCCTGCCCATCCTGGAGTGTGTCAAGCCCGACCAGCACCACCAGGTCATTCGCCTTCAGACCTGACGCGATCAGCACAGAATCCCCAGCATATCCCAAAACCTGCACCTGTTGAAGATAGACATGCTGTTGTCTCTCCACGAATACCGTCGAGTCGAAGTCGGGATTCAGCACAGCCAGACGTGGCACGACCAGCGCCCTGACGGTATTCTGGATGTTGACGAACACATTCGAGCCTGGCAGCAGGCTTCCCCGGCTGTTCGGGACGCTGACCCAGACCTCGAACGTGCCGGTTTGTGGGTCCGAGTTCGGGATAATAGAGATTACGGTTCCGGAGTAAGAGACAGCGGGTTGCGCTGATGGAATAGCCTGCGCACGCTGGTTGATCTGCACCTGGGAATAATTCGAAAGAGGGATTTGCACGCGCACGATGATGCTCGACTCATCAAAAATGGTGAGCAATATCTTATTCGCTCCAACCGTCTGATCTGGGTAAACATTGACTGCCGTAATCACGCCGGAGAGCGTCGAGACAATCTTGCCCTGGTGCAACTCTGGAGCCTGCTCTTCAGCGACGAGCGTGTCATATTGCGCCTGGGCCGCCGAATATTGCTGTTGAGCCTGGGCAACTACCACCGGGTTACCCAGCTTCAAGACCGAGTAGAGATACGATTGAGAGGCCAGCATATCCTGGTAGGCTTGCGCTTCCTGCGCCTGCAGCTGTGAAAGTTTCTGTCCATTGACCTGAGACAGGTCGATCTGCACTAACGGCTGATTCGGCGTTACCCTGTCGCCTGGTCTGACGAAGACCGAGAGGATGTGTGCCGCAAACGGGTAGGAGATATCCAGGCGTTCCACCGGGTACGCGATACCCCCTCCACCTATCTGCATGTCTGCACTCTCCATGCTCACGCGGTAGAGTGTGACATCGGGAACGCCCCGTGTGATGAAGTGCCTGACCGTGAAAGCGAGCAGGCCCAGCAGGATCGTGGCGGAAAGCGCAGCGAGCACGAGCGCGACTCGCCTGTTTCTCTCCAGGTGTGAGGCTGATACGCGCCTGTGCTGCCGCGGAGTTGACATGACCTGGCCCGGCGATTGTGGCGCAAGTTCTGCCAGTGACGCTTCCTGGGGATGTGTCATCGACAACGACCGCGTTTCGAATTCAGTCACATCAAATCTCATAGGTAGAGGCTGCTCTTTCTTATTTTCATAAGGGACAGGCCGAAATTGATTTTTGTCTTGCTGATTAAACATCACAACTCCTTCGTCTCATGGGTGTCTCACGGGTGTCTCACGCGGCACGTCCCATACGCGCTTTTTTTGCGCTTTCAGATAGCGTGAAATAGACGCAGCCGCCTACCAGACCGAAGAGCAATGCTTGAGCATCCAGCAACAGCGCCAGCAACAGGGCAGTAGCAGGAGCGACACGTACAGTCGAAAAGGCGAAAACATAGGCGCTTTCGCGTAGTCCATAGCCATTGATGGAGATGGGCAGAAATGAGACAAGCGAAATCAACGGCACTACTACCAGGTAGAAGGAAGAGGGAATGTCTATCCTCAGCGCATCCCCATAGGCGTAGCAGTTCAAAATAGCAACCACCCAGAACATCAGGCCGAAGGCCAGGGCGCTACTCATCGAGCGAGGCCGCTTCACGGCAGCCTGCAACGCATGGCCGACCTGGGAGGCTTTGACGAAGATGCTCTTCTTCGCCCATCGTCCCTTGAATAGCCAGGGAAGCAGTCCAACCACCAACAATGTACCGCTGATCATACTACCGACTAGCAGGCTCAGCAGTATGAACATGGTCACCAGTGGCTGAGTGAAATGCCTGTGCCAGATCAAAAGTGACGGAACCGCCACGAACAACATCCCCACAAATCCTGTGACGCGGCAAAGCACAACCGCACTCGCCGATCCCGCTCTGTTGCCCGACTCGCGCCCGACGTAAAAGGCTTTGACCGCGTCGCCGCCCATGCCGGTTGGGAGAAAGTGGCTGAAGGCAATACCAACGAAGTAGAGATTGACGAGGTCCGCGAGGTCCTGGCAAATCCCCTCTCCACGCAGCAGGCTGCTCCATTGGTAGGCGCTCAGCACAATGCCCGCTGCCCCGACGACAAGCGAGACGCCGATCATGCCATACTGGATATGCCACAACGCGCCCAGCAAGGTTGGCCAGGAGATCGACCTTGCCAGCAGCGCACACATGAGCAGCGTCAATCCGAGACGAAGGGCAAGCGTCAGACGCCGCTTTTTCGTCGTCGCCTGCTTCGATGGCTTCGCCTGCTCTGGATACACTTTGAGCGCCCTGTTGCTCATAGCGCGTGCGCTCGCAGTATGGAATGGGATAACCTTGATGACTCCGCCAAATCTGCGCTTCATACCGGGTAGAGCCAGCGTCTCGCCAGGTGTTACCGGCGTAATGGCGATATCGGTACTGCAAGCATGTATCTGGATGATGCTTCGCTGCGCGTCATGATCTGATTCGCTCGCCTGGATAGCGGCCATCTCACGGGTCACGAGCGTAGAGACATCGGCCTGCAATGCTCCATAATCTCGCAGTCTGGTCAGGCCAGGGGTTCGCGGAGTTATTTCATTCATTCACTGCACTCCACCACATGCTTTCATATGCCTCAACTTCTTATCTACGTACCTGGTCGTAGAGAGCTACGATCTGCTCGAATTCACGCGCCAATCCTTCTCGCAAGGAAACACGAGGCTGGTAGTGTATGAGTTGCCGCGCGCGTTGCGTGTCAGCAAAGGTGTCACGCACATCGCCTGGTTGTTCGCTATCGTATATAACCTCTACGCGCGATCCGCCGATGTCGCGCAACGCCTGCAAGACGGAATTGACGGAGACACGTGCGCCGCCAGCGATGTTCATGACTTCGCCAACGGCGCTATCAGCCAGGGCTGCCTGGATATTGGCCTCGACCACGTCGGCAATGTAGGTGAAGTCCCGCGTCTGCTCTCCATCGCCGAAGATACGGATGGCCTGATGATCGAGGATAGCTTTGCAGAAGCGATGGAAGGCCATATCTGGCCTCTGGCGCGGCCCATAGACCGTGAAATAGCGCAGCGAGACGGTGGGCACGCCGAAATTGCGGTGGTAGAGTACGCACAGGTACTCTGCTGCCAGCTTCGTCACACCGTAGGGCGAAACCGGCTGGGGCGCGAGCGCCTCAGTGACGGGCAGAGCAGTCGTCTCTCCATAGACCGAGGAAGACGAAGCATACACGAAGCGGCGCAGGCTCTTGACATGTATTGCCGCCTCGAGCAGCCGCTGCGTCGCCAGGACGTTGCAGTCCGTGTAGCGCACGAAATCACGGCCCCAACTTGCTCGCACGCCCGCCTGCGCCGCCTGGTGAAAAATCCAGTCAACTCCATCGAGCAATTGAAACAGGTTAGCGTTCAGAATATGCTCTTCTACGAAGTTAAAGCCGTTCCACGCACGCAGATAGTCAAGGTTGTGCTCTTTGATTGCGCGTGGATAGTAGTCGATAAAAGCATCGATGCCGCATACTTCATGCCCATCGGCAAGCAGGCGCTCCGCGAGGTGCGATCCGACAAAACCCGCGGCTCCCGTAACTAGACAGCGCATCTGTTCTCTCTCTCTTTTTCATCTTGACTGGAGCAGGCGACCAGCGCCGGTTGAGCAGACACGCCGTGCGCCGCTCCCATGCATGCCCGGTACACCTGGCGATTCTTCTCCAGAAAGGCATCCCAGCTATAGCGTTCCTGTGCTACCTGACGGGCACTATCCCCCAATACCTGCGCACGCGCGTGATTCTTAAGCAGCTCGATGGCTCCCTCGGCCAATCCTTCGGGCGTTGGTGCGACTAGCAGCGATATGTCGGAGGTCAATATTTGCGTATGCGCCAGGATATCGGTTGCCAGGATCGGCTTGCCCGAACGCAGGTAGGTGTAGAGCTTGAGGGGCGTGTGCGTGCCTTTGTTGCGCGGGCTCAGCAGGACATCCGCGAGCGCCATGTAAGCTGGCATCTCCTCAAGTGGACGCTGACCCACAAAACGCACCTCTTCACGCACCCCCAATCCATCGGCCAGCGCCTCCAGCGTTTGCACCTGTTCCGGCTTACCGCCCGCCAGCACGAAACGTGCGCCTGGAAATTCGATGCGCACGGTGGCGATGCAGCGCAGGAGTATATCGATGCCTTGATAGCTTTCGAGTGTCCCCGTGTAGAGCAGCACCGGCCCATCGCCAAGACGAAGGGAGTGGCGCAGGCGCTCCACATCAGCCCGATTTGGCGCTGGCAGTTCCTCGTCCACGGCAGGCGGAAGAATGAGGTAGATCGGCTTGTGGGGCGCGAGGCGCTGAGTCGTCCGCGCGATCTCTGGATAAAAAGCGATGACGGCGGTCGCCTGGCGTATCATGAAGCGCTGTACTGCCCCGACGCAGCGCAGCAGCCAGCGGCTGCGGGTAAATTCCGAGCTGGCTACCACCTGCGACAGGTCAGAATGCATATAATACAGATGCTTGCAGCCAAACAGGGGAGCTAGCACCGCCCCCATCATGCCCGCCTCCTCGTGCGTATGAATGTAGGCATATCTTCTCCGCCAGAGGCACAGCAACGCGGTGAGAAAGACGGCGATGTCGAGCGGGAACTTCGCCAGCGAGGGTCCGGGCTTCACGCCGCGAATACCTGGAATGGCTGGCGCGCGAAAGATGCGCAACCCGGGCATCGCGACCGGCTTCCCAAATGGATACGTCACCAGGTCAACCTCGTATCCAAGCGTGGTGAGCGCTCTGACGTGCTGGTAGACGCAAAACGGTGCCCCGCGCGACTCGAAAAAAGGTTGAGGCGCAATCATCAAGACCCGCATCTATCGCTTCTCCCTCACCACAGCCAGGTGTTCGGTAGGCGCGACCAGCTCTTCGGTGGTTTGCTCGCCACACAGCATGTCGCGGATCACGTAGGTCGCCTTGCCCTGCGACTCGTGGTAGGTGCGCATCAGCAGTTCCGCCAGCAGTCCCATCATGATACACTGCATCCCAAAGCCCGAAAAGAAGATCGCCAGCGTTAGCAGCGGATTGCGATTAGCGCGTACATGCGGAGGCAGAGCGCGCTGTCCAAGCACCAGCGTCGCCATTGCTCCGCCGACCGTCAGTGATGCCATGCCGGGCATTCCGAAGGGATAGAGCGGTTTGGTGCCGAAACTGCCCAGGAATTTCAAGGTCAACAGGTCGAGGATGACGCGAAAGGTGCGCGAAATTCCATACTTGGATACGCCGTAGCGCCTGGGATGATGTGCTACCTCCAGCTCGGCGATAGACGCGCCCGCGATGGCGGCATACGCGGGGATAAAGCGATGCATCTCACCGTACAACCTGACATGGTCGAAGACCTCGCGCCGGTAGGCTTTCAACGTGCAGCCATAGTCGTGTAAGTGCGTGCCGCTCACCTTTGAGATGAGGCGATTCGCCAGCTTGGATGGCAGCTTGCGGCTGACCCGCGCGTCCTGGCGATGCTTGCGCCAGCCGCTTACCACGTCGTATCCTTCGTCGAGCTTCTTGAGCAGGCATGGTATATCAACGGGGTCATTCTGGAGATCGCCGTCCATGAATACGAGGATTTCGCCGCTGCTCTGATGCACCCCCGCCGAGATAGCGGCAGTCTGCCCAAAATTGCGCCGCAGTCGAATGATGCGGACGTGCGGGTCAATAGCCGTGACGCGGCACAACTGCCCATAGGTTTCATCCCGACTACCGTCATCGACGTACATGATTTCATACGAGTAAGCCTGTTCCTGCATCACACGACTGATTCCCAAGTGCAATGGAGCAATATTTTCTTCTTCGTTGTAAACAGGAACGATGACTGAGAGAAATACGCTGCGTTTTCGACCACTACTACCAGCAGCCACACCCACGTAGCTATCCATGTGTTTATCCTATCCTACTTCTTGCTACCACCACTTACCACCTTCGGCCAGCCTTCTATGGCACACTTCCTGGAAGCAAGCGGCACATGTGACCTACCCAACTAGAGGCGAGGAACCCTTTTACGACGCTGTTCAGGGCATGGGATACAAACCTCTTAATTTCCCCCCTCAAAACCACATTATACTGTTACACCCAAATATTTAGCAGTATCATACTCTCCCACTCTTATAAATAACTGTCAGGTCGTCACGTATTGCTGCAATGACTGGGGGATCGTGGTCGTGTCGCCTCCCGCTTTGAAAGGCGTTGAAAGCAGGCCCTGTCCCAGCAGCAGCGTTTGCCCCTGGGTTGACAGCAGGAAATTGGCGAAGGCGATGCCGCCAGCCGAATTTTTCGCCGTGTTGAGCACCGTCAAGGTGAATACGATAGCCGCGCCTTTGGAAACCTTGCCGGTCTTAGGATTCTTCCAGGTCGCGGCGGCGTACTGGGCCGTCATCGTTGGATTACCCAGGTTCACCTGGTCGGGCAGCGTCACATAGGGGATGTTCGGCCCCTTGACCTCGTTGATGTAGAAGAAGCCAGCATCGAGTTGCCCCGCTCCCAGGCGCGCCACCAGCTCTTCTTCGGGGAAGATCTGGCTGGCATTCTCGTCGCCTCCCAGAATTTTTTGTGCCAGTCCGGGTTGGTGGTAGTACGTCTCCGCCAGTTCCAGCGTGTAGATGGTGTTCACGCCTTTCGGGTCAAGCAGCGGGTCGGTACGACCCAGGCGCAGGCCAGGCTCCTCTAAAACCTGGTACCACGTCTTGCTCCCGTTCGCGGCTGCCTGGAAGTCGGCAGCGAATTTGCTGTTGGGGTTGTAGCCGATCACCATCTCTGCACGCGCGAAGTCGAGATACCACGAGACATAGCTCCCGTTCGCGCTGCCCATCAACAGTGTGTTCACCTTCGGATCCGCGCTGATAAAGACATCGGGAAAGCTCAGATGTCCTGTAATCTCGTTCGCTAGCGCGGTCGAGCCTTTGCCCTCACCCTGGTAGCTGTAGCCGGTACTCTGCTGGAACGCGGGCTTGATCGAATTCTCCATGATGTTGACCAGCGATGCGGCATAGGATACCTTCACAACCCCTTTCGCGGGACTGGCCGTAGCAGTAGGAGTGCTGCCCGTACTGGAAGTCGAGCCGCAGGCGCTCAGCAGGAGCAGAAAAATAAGGCAGAACGCAGCCAGGGGAAGTGGACGCCGTGTAAAGAAAAACTTCATGCGTTGGATCCTCCTCAATATACTCCGTAGATGAGTATTCATAGTATGATTATAGGTGATGTTGCAGATGGAATCAAGATCAATGCGCTATTGTAAAAACTTGCCAGGGTATGCTATACTATGCTTGAAGCAGGGGAGATGTGCGAAAATGCGCGTCAAGTGGCTTTACAGGCAACTTGGGGTGGATTGAGCGCAGATTTGAGAACGGTTCGCTGGGTAGGGCCAGGGAATCGCTTGCGCGGAACGTTTCATCGGGGTGTAGCGCAGTCGGCTAGCGCGCAGCGTTCGGGACGCTGAGGTCGGAGGTTCAAGTCCTCTCACCCCGACCAGGATGGCACAGACGTTACCAAACATACGTGTCACACGGTACCTACAGGAGTTTCAAATGCGGGCAGTTCAACGGCAGCTATCCAGTACCCCTGGATATTGCGCGTTGGAGGTCGTCCGTCAGCGTTCGCTACCCGAACAATGGCGCGACGGTCAATGCCTCGCCGTGCCGCAGCTCCCTGGACACGCAAGCAGCTTCAATCCCTATCCATCTAGTCGTCGCAGACAGCGGTAGAAGCTGGAAGGAATGGGGCACTCCCTTTCCCTTTCCCTCATCGCAAGCTTCTTCCTCGCTGAATGCGCCTGGTATCGGCTCTGACAGAGAGGAAGGGAAGTCATTCATGGCTGTTCTTGTATTGAATTCTTCACTCCAACCTCTTTCAGTCATCCCTGAGCGTCGTCTCATTGTGCTGCTTTCCAAGCAAAAAGTGACCTTTGTAGATGAGAGTATTCGCCAGGCGATTGAAGAGAGCATTCAGGCCCGCCGTCTTGAACTGGAGCGTCCTGTCATTGTACAGTTGCTCGCCAACGTGCGCGTGCCGCGCGTGGCCCTGCAACCGACACGCTCGAACATCCTGCTGCGCGACGACGAGACGTGCCAGTACTGCGGCAAGCGCAGCCGCGAACTGACGCTCGATCACATCATTCCGCGCTCGCGTGGGGGGCCGAGCACATGGGAGAACCTGGTTGCTTCCTGCAAGAGCTGCAATGGGAAAAAGGGCAGTCGCCTGCTCAAGGAGGTCAATATGCGCCTCTTGAAGCAGCCGCGCCCGCTCACGCACGAGTACGCGGGCTTCTTCCTGCTGCGCTATCCCAAGTTGCGCGAAGCTTACGAGGAGTTCCTGCACAGCGCGCATAGCGGAGGCAGAATTCACAGCCAGGAATTGAGCGCCTGAAAAGAATAGAATAGTACCATAGGGGGAGTCTCCTCCTATGGTATGAATAGAGTTGACCCACACGTGGAAGCGGGTACAGCGAGAATATTATCCCTTAGAGCGTTGTTACAATAAATAGGAAGGATTCGTGTAATACTCTGGTATTGATATCACTGTAGAATTGTTGTTGATACCAGTAAAGGAAACCCTATGCTTGACCTGACAACAACCGAAAAAACAGAAATAGATGCGAAGAAAGGCCCTGCTTACCTGTGTTTGCATGGGCATTTTTATCAGCCACCGCGTGATGATCCCTTCACCGGCCAGATTCCCATCGAAGCAACCGCGACACCGTTTGCGAACTATAACGAAAAGATTACAGTCGAGTGCTACAAGCCCAACGCGGAGGTCGGCAATTTCGATTCTATCAACTTTGATCTAGGCCCGACACTGGCCTCCTGGCTCGAAGACGCGCATCCCGATGTCTACGCGCGTATTATCGAAGCCGACCTCAAGCATGTCGAGCGATACGGCGTCGGCAATGCGATGGCCCAGGCGTATAACCACACGATCCTGCCGCTGGCCTTGTCGCGTGATAAGCGCACGCAGATCGCCTGGGGGCTGAGCGATTTTCGTCATCGCTTCGGGCGAGAGGCAACCGGCATGTGGCTGGCGGAGACGGCGGTCGACATGGAGACGCTGGACCTGCTGGCACAGTTCGGCATCACCTATACCGTACTCGCGCCCTGGCAGGCTGCCGAGCCGGTCGATACAACCGAGCCATATATCGTTCCGCTGCGCGACGGGCGCAGCATCACGGTCTTTTTCTTCAACGCGCCGCTTTCCGGGGGCGTCTCTTTTGATTGGAACACCACCAGCAACGCTGAAGTGTTCGCAGCCAGCCTTCTGCCACGCCACCTTGAGCAGAGCAAGCGCGACTCAGGCGAAGCCCAACTGATTCTGATTGCGACCGACGGGGAACTCTATGGGCATCACAAGCCCTGGCGAGACAAGTTCCTGACGCATCTCGTCACGACGGGCGCGCCCGCCTACGGCTTCGAGGTCTGCACGCTCGAACAATACATGCGCCTGCATCCCGCCACGAAGGAGGTGACGCTGCGCCTGCCGAGCGCGTGGAGTTGTGGTCATGGCGTGGCACGCTGGGACGGTGGCTGCGAATGCACCGAGGGTGACAGTAGCTGGAAAGGCGAACTCAACCGCGCTTTGCGCAACCTGGCGAAACGCGGAGACCAGCTTTTCGAGCAATACGCCGGTGAAGCACTGCGCGATCCCTGGGCCGCGCGTGATGACTACCTGCCGGTACTCAAAGGCTGGGAGCAGGTCAGCAGTTTCTGGGCGCGACACGGCACGACCGATCATCCGCTCCTGATCCAGCGCACATTACTCTTGCTGGAGGCACAATACTACCAGCAGTGCAGTTTCACCAGTTGTGGCTTCTTCTTCGAAGAACTCGACCGCATCGAGCCACGCAACGACATTGCCTTTGCGCGCCGCTCGATCAGCCTGATCTGGCAGGCGCTCGCTATCGATCTCCAGCCGGACTTCATCAGCGACCTGCGCTCCGCGCATAATTGGCACACCCCAACCCTGACCGGCGCGGACATCTACCGCCAGCTACCCATCGTGCGCCCGGAGCAACTGCCTCCACTGCGATGAGGAACGAGGGCGACGAGATCCATTCCCATCGCTACAACCCCACCGCAGGCTGTTGCCAGGAAGTTGACCACGTCATTATTCATCCACGGGATGCCTCGCAGTGGGACCGTTTGCGTACCGCAGCTGTGAACGCGGCGCTCCGTCTCGACCTGGCAGGCCGGGCAGAAATACATGCCCTGCACGGTTGCCCCCAACAGGCTGTCGAAGAGACTACCAGCCATACCACTGACCAGCGCCACGAGTGGCAGCGTGGCAAGCGATCTGCGCCCTCCCTGCATCAGCCAGAAGAACAGGCCGAGCGTGAGCGCACCGAGCGACGAGGCCGCGCTACCCAGCAAGGTGATGCCGCCGGATGTGCCGGGCGAGACCGGCTTACCGGTCGTTATAAGGCGCGGCGGCGCTGCGCTGTGTACGCCAAGCTCGGTGGCCCAGGTATCGGCAGTAGCAGTGGCCAGCGCACCGGTGAAACCTGCCCGCGCCAGGCGGCGAGCGCGTGGCGAGCGGGCCAGGCCGTAGACCAGCGCGATCAGCGTCGCAAGCCCTCCGTTGGCGGCTGCCTGCGCGATGTCGCGCTGCGAGCCTTTGCTGAATTTATCTGCGGCAACACTGGCTTTGTCGCGCTCGCGGAAATGCGAAAGCAGGCTAGACGATACGAAAAAATAGATCAGCGAGAGTCCCCACGACCAGCCTCCCATGCCGAAGATGGTGGTCCCGCTCGCAATTGCGCCTACCACACCGCTCTTGTCGAGCGAGTGACGCCGGTAAGCGAGTGTGGCAACCCCGCTGCTGAAGCACAGGCCGAGCAGCAGACGCCAGCCCATGCCGCGCCTGTGCGCGAGTGGAGGTGAAACATGAGACATATACTAGTACCTCTGCAAAAAAGTGAGCCTGAGTGTTACAGAATGTCGCTCAAATCAGTTCTATTCTAATGAAGGATTCGCCTGGAAGCAAGCTTTTCCGGGTGAAAGTGTGAAGTTACGTAGTGGATGTGGGCCAGGTTTCGCTGCGATAGGGGTTTCACTCAGGCAAAGGTAGTACTTTTGGGATGATGAGTCTGCACCTTGTCGTCGAGCGGCTTGTGTATTGTATCATACCAATATGTCTTATCGTGTAGGTCTCATGCATTGTCAAGGGGAACGGGACATGGTACACTTCCATCGTCTCGGAAATGGTGTGGTGATACACATGGAAAGGCCTGGCGAAAGTGAGGAGCAACCGTGATGACGTGTAACAATTGTGGGAAGCAAGTCGCTGCCGGAGTGACGACCTGTCAATTCTGCGGTGCATCCCTGGCTGCCATTGAGGGAAGCAATTCTCGCCTCAATGCCCAGGAACAACCTGCTATCCCCGCCTGGCTGGAATCGCTGCGAGCTAATGAGCGGCCAGGAACGCCTGCCAGTGGGACCTATAGTTTTTCGAGTGCCGACCTGATCGATGAGGATGATTTACCCGGTTGGATGCGCCCTGACAGTGCGGAACTGGCGAAGAAATCCGACTCGAACAAATATCCTGCTGTGCGTCCCTCGTGGATGCCCGCGCCTAATACCGATACTAACGATAGCGGGGTCACACCTACAGGCAGGCTATCCGCCAGTTCTTTGATCAATTCGGCATCGTTGCCAGCGTGGATGCGACCGGCCCTCTCGTCGCCACCGGAGCCATTGTCGGCTGCGAGTCTCGTCGAGCCTGAGAGCCTTCCTAGCTGGATGACAACTCCACAGGGCCAGACCTATCAGCCTGTGCAGCCTTCGCAGTCGCCAGCAGCGCCGTTCCAGGATCAACCAATGCGCAATCCAGCGTCCGCGTTTCCCGTACCAGTTCCGGCACAGGCAAGCCCGGCATTCCCCGTGAGCCAGCCAAACTCCGCAACGTGGCAGGAGCCACCAATGTCAGCTTCAAGCAGCGACCCGTCTGGCATTTCAGCCTCTTCGCTGCTGGATATGCAGGCGCTGCCCGAATGGCTGCGCTCTGGCGGACAAACGCCCGCCAGCCAACCAGGACAGGGCCCGGCAAGCGGCTTATCCGCCGGCTCGCTCATCGACGTGAACGCGCTTCCTGCCTGGCTGCGCACGGCGGAGCAGACACCGCAGAACGGGTACGGTTCGCCTGCCATGCAAGGGAACTCTGGCGTCTACGGCTCATCAGGTACGTCGCCGCGTATCGAAAGTATGCGCGTACCAAATCGCCCGCGTGCTGAGATGGCTCCGTTGGAGCAAAGCGAGGTCGCGGCAAACGTCTTTTCGTCGATGCTGGGTGTGGCATCGAACTCACCAGCCTACCCGACCACACCAGCAGGTGATTTCTCCTCCATGCAGCAGAATTTCCAGGGGCAGCCATCCCAATATTCGCCGGAGCCGCGTTTCGCCGCGCCACAATATGCCGCGCCGTTTACACAGCATGGTGAGATGGGTATGCAGCAGCCCTCTGCGCCAGCAGTATGGGGAGGAGAAAGCTACCAGCCCGTTCAACCTGGGAGCCAGCAGGGCCTGGGCCAGAACGCGCCGAATATGTATGGAGCCTATCCTGGCGCACCTGACTCAGGGCAGGTCAACATACAGCAAAATGCGCAGGCGTACCAGGCACCAGCCATGACGCCAGGCGCGAAACCTTCCAAACGCGGGTTCTTCGAAACCATCCGCGAATGGTTCCATTTATGAGAATGAGATCGTCACAGGATCTATGCAGCCCGATAGAGAGAGGCAAAGGATAGCGGAGATGCAGCAGACAGCACCCTACCTGGGGGAAGGATCAGGTCAGAACAGCAGTCCGAATCCGGCAACAGCCAGTTCAATTCTGGTCGCCGATTGTGGCACAACGTTTACGAAGGTATCACTGCTCGGCCTCGTCGAGGGACAGTATCGCCTGATGGCGCGCGGTGTCGCACCGACTACGGCGGGACCCCAGGACGATATTATCAGGGGAATTATCCAGGCCGTTCAGGAGATTGAGTACATTACCGGGCGACGCTTCGTAAATGGCGAGCAAATCATCACCCCTGAAAGCATATCGGGCGATGGTGTCGATCTCTTCGTCTCGACGGTCAGCGCGAGCGGCCCGATGCGTATGGTGGTGCTGGGAGCCGTTACCCCGGAGTTGGATAACCTGACCACGAAAGCCGTGTCTGGACTGCACGCCGAAACCTATATTATCTCCGCGCCTTCCTATCTTGCCGCGACCACGCCCATTCCACAGGTAAGCCCGTTTGCCTATGAGCCACAACCACCGATGGCTGGCAGCTGGACGCCTGCGCAGGTACAGGCGGAATGGGATCGCCAGTTCGAGCAGATGCGCCAGGTTCACCCGCACTCCGCGCTGATCGTCGGCAGAGCCGATGGCCCCGGTGGGCCGACTCCCCTCCAGGAGGCGTGCCAGCTCATCATTGCCGCCGTACAGGAGATCAACCAGCAGGAGGCAGCCGGACCGTATCAACTGCCCGTACTGTACGCCGGCGCGCCGCAATTTGTAGAGGCAGTACGTCAGATGCTCAACGGTTACGCTGAGGTGACGCGCGTCGAAACACTCGATTCCCTGGCGCAACTTGCCCCGACCAGCATGGCGGCCAGCGCCCTCTACGAGCGCGACGTAATCCAGCGCACGCCCGGCTACGAACACTTGCGCGCCTGGTCGCAGTCCGCTTCGGTCGGCGCAGCTAGCTCGCTCAGCAGCCTGGTACGCTTTCTCGCCCAGCACTACGCCATGAATGTGACCGCCATTGATGTTGGTTCAAGCACCACTACATTGATGATGGCCGGTGAACGCGGCGAATTCATTCCGCTGGTCAATCCCGGCATTGGCGCTGGCCTGGGACTGGGCAATATCTTTGAACAGATTGGCCCGGCGCGCGTGGCTCGCTGGCTGCCGTTCACTATTAGCGAAGAGGAACTGCGCCAATTCGCCTCAAACTACATGGAGCGCCCGCAGACCATCCCCGCCAATCACCGCGAGCTTGCCATCATGCACGCCTTCGCACGCGAGGCTATTATCCTGACGCAGGAAGCGGCCATGCAGGACAACCCGGGTCCGTTCGATGCAGACTTAATCCTGGCTACCGGTGGCGTGCTCTCGCTTGCCCCGAAATACGGGCAAGCAGCGCTGATGCTGCTTGACGCTCTACAGCCGCGCGGCGTCACCTCGCTGGTGCTGGATCGCACCATGCTCATTTCGCAGCTCGGCGCAGTTGCTACCATCGCGCCTATCGCCGCCGTGCAAGTCAACGAAAACGACGCTGTCATGCACCGCCTGGGTACCTGCGTCGTCCCATTCGGCAATCTCCCGCCGGGACAGACGGCTATCCGCGTCGGAGTTGAGTACAGCAATGGGCGACAGGTCACAGCTGAGGTGATGACCGGCTCCATCGAGATTATCCCGCTCAAGCTCAACGAGCAGGCGCTCCTGACGCTCTACCCCGCGCCGACCGTCGATGTGGGACTTGGCCCAGGCGAACGCGCCCGCGCAGCCGAAGAGATCGACGGTGGGTTGGTCGGCCTGATTATCGACGCGCGCGGTAGGCCCCTGCCTTTCCCGGCCAGCAATGCCGAACGCCAGGCTCGCCTCTTGCAATGGATGCAGGTAATGGGCGCTTAAAGCAAGGGTTAAGAACGGGTTAAGAACGGGCAATAAGTCTGGCCTTATCCACACCCCCAATAAGTTATCCCCATATTCCATCGAAATATGTGGATAACTTATGCTGGTTATTACGGCACGATGAGCGTTCTGCCCGTCATATCTTTCGGTTGTGGGATGCCCAATACGTCGAGTATGGTCGGAGCAACATCGGCCAGGATGCCGTCACCGCGCAGCTTTACCTGGGCCAGTCTGGGGACGACGAGGTAGAGCGGCACGGGGTTGGTCGTATGCGCGGTAAAGGGCTTGCCGGTGTCGTATTCGATAAGCTGCTCGGCATTGCCGTGATCCGCCGTGATGAGCAGACCGCCACCGACCGCCAGGGTCGCCTCGACGACGCGCCCCACGCCCGTATCAACCGCCTCGACCGCCGTGATGGCCGCCTCTATCACGCCGGTGTGTCCGACCATGTCGGCATTGGCGTAGTTCATGATGACCAGGTCATACTGTCCGCTGCGGATTCGCTCAACGGCGGTATCGGTCACGCCCGCCGCGCTCATCTCCGGTTGGAGGTCGTAGGTCGCCACTTTGGGCGACGGCACGAGCAGGCGATCCTCACCAGGGAAGGGCGTTTCGCGCCGCCCGTTGATGAAGTAGGTGACGTGGGCGTATTTCTCGGTCTCGGCGGTATGGAACTGGCGCAGACCGTGCTCTGAGATGACGCGCGCCAGGGGCATCTCGACCTCGTCGGCGCGATACGCCACATCGGCATCCAGTCCCTCCTCGTACTCGGTCATCATCACGTATTGCAGATCGTGCAGGCGCGAGCCCCGGTTGAACTTGCCCTCAGCCTGGGGCGGTAGCTCCTGCATGACGAAGGCTTTAGTAAGCTGGCGCGCGCGGTCGGGACGGAAATTGTAGTGGATCAGCGCGTCTCCGGCCTGCACAAGCGCCACAGGATGCGCGTCTGCCATCACAACAGTAGGCAGAATGAACTCATCGGTGACGTTTTTGTCGTAGGACTGCTGGATGGCAGCGATGGCCGAACTCGCCTGCTGCCCCTCGCCTTTCGTCATAGCGAAGTAGGTTATGGCGGTGCGGTCCCAGCGATTGTCGCGGTCCATGGCGTAGTAGCGCCCACTGACCGTAGCGACCCGCGCGGCGTACACACCGCCGATCTCACGAGCACGTGTTTCCAGACGCCGCATGAACTCGACCCCGCCGGTCGGCGAGGAGTCGCGGCCATCCGTAAAACTGTGAATGTAGACCTGTTCGATGTCGTGCATGTGCGCCAGTTGCAGCAGGGCTTCCAGGTGCGTTTCGTGCGCGTGGACGCCGCCATTGCCTAGCAGCCCGCAGATGTGCAGCCGCGAGCCGTTCTTCTTGACATGCTCGACAGCTTTCAGCAGGGCGGGATTCTGGAAAAACGTGCCATCCCTGATCGACTCATTGACGCGCGTATAGTCTTGCAGAACGCGCTTGCCCGCGCCGATGTTCTGGTGTCCCACTTCGGAGTTGCCCATCTGCCCATCGGGCAGCCCCACTGCCTCGCCCGACGTGCGCACCGCGGTGTGCGGCCACACGCGCGCCAGCTTGTCGATGTTGGGCGTGCGCGCCAGGGCAATCGCATTGCCCTCTTTACGCGGGTTTATGCCCCAGCCATCCATGATAATCAAAACAAAGGGGCGCGGACGCCCAGCGGGTGTCGTCGTCATCAGCTTCTACTGCTCCTGGCGGGGCATCTCGATACGGCGATTGCCGCGCCGGCGGCCCATTTCGGCGACGCGCAGGCGGCTGACGGCACGTTCGAGCGCAGCCGCGAGTTCCGCGCGTTCCGTATTCGAGGTAGTCTGCTCCATGCTCTCCTTGGCGCGCCTGCGAGCAGCCTCGGCACGAGCCTGGTCGATCTCCTCTGCATGTTCCGCGGCATCGGCCAGTACGGTCGCCTGGTTATTAGAAACCTCGATGAAGCCGCCCGCGACAAACAGTGACTCCTCCGCGCCTGCCAGCTTGATGCGCATCTCGCCGGCTTTAAGCGTGGCAAGCAGTGCGGCGTGCCGGGGCAGGATGCCCAGCACGCCCTCCGAGCCTGGGGCGATCAACTCATCGGCCTCGCCGTTGTAGAGTTCGCGCTCGGCTGTCACGACTTCGACGTGCATGGTGATACGTGACGCCATGGCCTGGCCTACCCTTTCTGCTCTTTCTCGTAGCTCTCCACCACCTCTTCGATATTACCCTTCATGTAGAAGTTAGTCTCCCCGATGTGGTCGTACTTGCCTTCCAGGATTTCCTTGAAGCCACGTACCGTCTCCTTCACGGGGACGTAACGGCCTTCGAGACCTGTGAAGACGGTCGCTACGGTGAAGGGCTGCGAGAAGAAACGCTGCAACTTGCGCGCGCGCGTCACAGTCAGTTTGTCGTCGTCCGACAGTTCATCGACGCCCAGGATGGCGATGATGTCTTGCAGTTCTTTGTAGCGTTGCAGGATGCGCTGCACGTTTCGCGCGACATCGTAGTGCTCGCGGCCCACAATGTTCGGGTCCAGGATACGGCTGGTAGAGGCCAGTGGGTCGATGGCCGGGTAGATGCCCTGCTCGAAGATGGCACGCTCCAGCACGAGGGTCGAGTCCAGGTGTGCGAAGGTCGTCGCCGGGGCCGGGTCGGTGTAGTCGTCAGCGGGCACGTAGACGGCCTGCATAGAGGTAACTGAACCCTTCTTCGTCGAGGTGATGCGCTCCTGCAATTCACCCATCTCTTCCGCCAGGTTGGGCTGGTAGCCTACGGCGGACGGCATGCGTCCGAGCAGTGCCGACACTTCCGCGCCGGCCTGGGTGAAGCGGAAGATGTTGTCGATGAAGAGCAATACATCCTTGCCCTCTTCGTCGCGGAAGTATTCCGCGATGGTCAGGCCGCTCAGTGCCACGCGCAGGCGCGCTCCGGGCGGCTCGTTCATCTGACCGAAGACCATTGCCAGTCGGTCGATAACCTTCGCCTCCTGCATTTCGTGGTAGAGGTCGTTGCCCTCGCGGGTTCGCTCGCCCACGCCTGCGAAGACGGAGTAGCCACCGTGACCTTTGGCGATGTTGTTGATAAGCTCCTGGATGATAACGGTCTTGCCGACGCCCGCGCCGCCAAATGCGCCGATCTTACCGCCCTTCATGAAGGGGCAAATCAGGTCGACGACCTTGATGCCGGTCTCGAAAACCTCGATGTCCGAAGCTTGCTCAGACAGTTCGGGTGCCGGTCGATGGATGGGCATGCGCGGCGCGTCTTCCACTTCGGGCTTGTTGTCAACTGCCAGTCCCAGCACGTTGAAAATGCGTCCGAGCGTCTTAGGGCCGACCGGCACGGTGATCTGATGCCCGGTATCGACCACTTCGATGCCGCGCTGCATACCGTCCGTCGCGCCCATTGCCACGCAGCGTACCCAGTTGTTGCCGAGCAGTTGCTCAACCTCAAGCGAGAGGTCATGCTCCGCTCCGGCGATGCGAACGCGCAGCTCGTTGTAGATTTCCGGCAGTTGGTCGCTCGGAAACTCAACGTCTACGACAGCGCCCAGCACCTGTACGATTTTTCCTTTTGCGGGTGATTGTGTCGTCATTGCTTATTTCTCCTACAGGGCGTCGGCGCCGGCCACAACCTCAAGAATCTGGGTCGTGATACTCGCCTGGCGAGCCTTGTTATAGGTAAGGGTCAAATCCTTCAGAAGATCATTGGCATTATCGGTCGCGTTTTTCATGGCGATCATCTGTGCCGAATACTGGCTGGCCAGCGACTCTAACAGCGCCTGGTACACCAGCACATCCACGTAACGCGGCAGCAGGGCCTCGAAGATGCTGGCCGGGTCCGGCTCGTAGATATACTCGATGACCTTCTGTTCGCCTTCCTCGTGGGCTGGCGGCTGCACGGGCAACAGTTGTATGACGGTCGGCACCTGCGATACCGTAGAGACGAACTTCGCGTAGACCAGGTACACAACATCAACTTCGCCCTTCAGGAAGGCGTCGGTGGCAACCTGCGCGATGGCCGAGGCATCTAGCAGGCTCGGCCTGTCGCCATAGTTGGTGAACTCGGCGACCATGCGAAACTGGTTGCGCAGGACGAAGTCACGCCCTTTACGCCCAACAGCGACGTATTCGATGCCGGGCCGCTCACCCTGCTCCGCGTATTCCCGCTGCGCCTGCAGTGCGCTCGACGCCGCTTTGCGGTTGATGTTGCTCGGCAATGCTCCGCTCAGGCCGCGATCCGGTGTAATCAGCACGTAGCCGATGTTGCGGACGGAGCGCTGCTTGAGCAAGGCGACCTCGTCTCCGAGATCTTCGCCGGTGACATTGGCGAGTCTGGATACCAGGGCGCGCAGTTGCTCGGAGTAAGGGCGCGATTGCTCCACACGCTCCTGCGCCCGGCGCATCCTGCTGCTCGCCACCATCTGCATCGTTTTGGTGATCTGCGCGATATTCTTGATCGTCTTGATACGCCCGCGTATTTCTCTGGTTGATGGCATACTTCCACCTCCTAAACGTGGCGCAGCTTAGCTTTGCGCGACGGCCTTTGCCTGGTCTGCGCTGGGCGCGGCGGTTTGCTGGAACTCTTTGATGGCGTCGGTCAGGCGCTTCAAGAGATCATCGGTCATCTTATCGCGGGCATTCACCGACTTTTCGACGATTTCCTGGCCGATCTCGGGGTAGTTGGCATCCATGTAGCGATACAGGGCGTTTTCCCACTCCGCAACCAGATCGAGCGGCACATCATCCAGGAGGCCATTGGTGGCCGCAAAGATAATCATAACCTGCTTCTCTACGGGGATCGGCGCGTACTGTGGCTGCTTCAGGATTTCGGTCACGCGGCGTCCGCGTTCGATGCGGCTCCTGGTAGCCTTGTCCAGGTCGGACGAGAACTGCGCGAAGGCCGCCAGCTCGCGGAACTGCGCGAGGTCGAGGCGCAGCGAGCCTGCTACCTGGCGCATGGCGCGCGTCTGGGCGCTGCCACCGACGCGAGAGACCGAGAGGCCGACGTTGACGGCTGGTCGCTGGCCGGCGTTGAACAGGTCAGTTTCCAGGAAGATCTGGCCGTCGGTGATCGAGATGACGTTGGTCGGGATATAGGCCGAGATGTCGTTGGCCTTCGTCTCGATGATGGGCAGCGCCGTCAGCGAGCCGCCGCCGTAATCCTCGTTCAAACGCGCTGCGCGTTCCAGCAGGCGCGAGTGCAGGTAGAAGACATCGCCCGGATACGCCTCGCGTCCCGGAGGGCGGCGGATAATCAGCGAGATGTTGCGATACGCTTCGGCATGTTTGGTCAGATCATCATAGATGATGAGCGCGTCGCGCCCGCTCTCCATAAATTCCTCGCCTATCGAGCAACCCGCGTAAGGCGCGAGGTACTTCAACGGAGCCGGGTCGGATGCGCCCGCCACGACGAAGATGGTATGCTCCATCGCGCCGAACTGCTCCAGAATGGCTTGCGTGCGCGCCACGGACGAGCTTTTCTGCCCGATAGCCACGTAGATACAGATCAGGTTCTTGCCCTTCTGGTTGATGATGGTATCGATGGCAATGGCCGTCTTGCCCGTCTGACGGTCGCCGATGAGCAGCTCGCGCTGGCCGCGTCCGATGGGGATCATGCTGTCGATGGCCTTGATACCGGTCTGGACGGGGGTGTTCACCGATTGGCGCGTAATCACACCGGGGGCAACGCGCTCGACCGGGCGGTACTTGTCTGTGACAATCGGTCCCTTTTCGTCGAGCGGCTCGCCCAGGGGGTTCACCACCCGGCCAATCAGCGCGTCGCCGACCGGCACGGCGATCACGCGACCAGTCGTGCGCACTTCGTCATCTTCACGAATATGCGTATAGTCACCCAGGATGGGACAACTGACCGTTTCCTCTTCGAGGTTGAAGGCCATACCCATAATCCCGGTCCGTGTAAATTCTACCAGTTCGAGATATTTCACATCTTGCAGGCCATAGATGCGGGCGATACCATCCTGTACGGCAATCACGGTGCCGACGCTGGCGGTCTCTGTCTCGCTTCCACCGAAACCTGCGATGTTTTTCTCGATGATGGCGCTGATTTCGTCAGCCCAAGATGCCATCGTCTTTCCTCCTAGTAATTCACTGTATGCTGCTCGGTTCGCCTGTTTGCTGCGTCGGTGTGCCGTTGGCCGGTGTAGCGCCGTCCAACCCGGAGAAATCATTCGCGCCGATAGCTACGCCGATCAGCAATTGCTGCTTGAGCGCATCGAGCCGGTGACGCACGCTGCCGTCGATGATTTGATCGCCGACGCGCGCGACTACGCCGCCCAGAATATCGGGCGACACCTTCGTCTGCAGGAGAATGGTTTTGCCTGTTTTTTGCTCCAACGCCTGCTTGACTCGCTTGAGCAGTTGTTCATCCAGCGGAGCCGCCGTCGTCACCTGCGCCACCGCCTGGTTCTTATAATCCAGCACAAGCTGGTTGAGTTCCCTGGCAATATTGGGCATGACCTCGATCAATTCACGCTGAACGACGAGCAGGGCCAGGTTAAGCGATGTGGGCAGCACCTTCGACTGTAGAGCCTGGCGTATAGCCGACTCTTTGCGCCGCAAGGGAATCTTTGGCTCGTTCAGGAGATACGCCAGTGTGCGCCTGGAAAACAGGCGAGCCATCTCCTGAACATCTTCGAGCGTGCGATCAAGTGTGTTTTGCTTGAGCGCGATATCGAAGATCGCCCCGGCGTAGCGGCGTCCTATCGCTCCCTTTAGCATTACTGTTCCTTTGCCTGGCTGGTGCTCACGAACTCTTCGACAAGGCGGCGATTATCGTTCGTGTCAACCGACTTACTAATGACTTTCGCGGCGGCGGTAATCGACAGGTTCACCACGAGACGACTGAGTTCCTCGCGCGCCTGCGCTGCCTCCTGCCGGATACGCGCTACCTGCTGCACTTCCACCAGGTGCGCTCGTTCCAGCGCTTCCTCGTGGATGCGGCTCGCTTCGCGTTCAGCGGCTTTGGTCGCCTGGGTGATGGTCTCGTTAGCCTGGCGGCGGGCGTCCAGCAGAATCTGCTCCACGCGAGCATTCGCTTCTTGCAAGTCCTGCCTGGCTCGTTCGGCATTCTCGA
Source organism: uncultured Chloroflexia bacterium (assembly GCA_963731975.1). GTDB lineage: Bacteria > Chloroflexota > Ktedonobacteria > Ktedonobacterales > Ktedonobacteraceae > CAVSXS01. The sequence goes on from CAVSXS010000002.1 coordinate 378,095, forward strand.
CTCCTTCACGGATCACGTTTTGCCGTTTCTCCAGTGTTCGGAGGATGGCGGGAAAGCCATAGCGCCATAAGATCAAGAAAACAATACCAAAGCTGATGAGTTGCGAAAGGAATGCAAGTGCATTGATACCAAAGCTACCGAGTATATCGGCGAAAACTGCGATATGCATGGTGTATACGCCTCCTTTTCCGGCTGCGACGCAAGGGGGAGCCTGCCATATGTGACACTCGGCTGTTTGCCCCCGCGCTTACAGCAAGGGCAACATTACTTGCCGCTCAGTACGAAGGCGATAACCAGTGCATAAATAGCGATAGCTTCTGCGAATGCCAGACCGATGAACATGTTGATGCGGATCAATGGTTCTGCTTCGGGGTTGCGACCGATGGCGCTGAATGCCTGGCCTGCCGCGATACCGATACCGATACCAGGGCCAATAGCTCCCAGCCCGATGGCCAGCGCTACTGCGAGTGTATTGATTGTACCTGTCATGATGATAGACCTCCTTGTTAAGGACAAACCCTAATTGATTGTTAATTTATGCAATCGCAAGAAAGTTCCTGCGAGTAGCAAACATAATGAGAGACCGAACTGCCTGTTGGTACGCTTCAGTGTAAATCAGTGGCTGGCAGCCACTTCTTTTTCGGCTTCTAGATGCTGCTCGGTTTCCACCTCGACTTCATGCTCGCTGGTGGTCGCCATTTCCAGGAAGACCAGCGTCAGCAATGAAAAGACCAGCGCCTGTACGACGGCGACGAACAGCTCGAACGGAATGAATATCACATCTCCCACGCCTGGCAGCAGGAAAGCAAACACAGCCAGTACCGCGCTGCCGGCGAAGATGTTGCCGAAAAGACGGAAAGCGAACGAAAGCAGGCGGGAAATTTCGGTAACGAGTTCAACTAGCCCGACGAAAAATTCAATCGGTCCCTGGAAGCCGTGCGTGAGCAACTCCTTGAACTTGAAGTACTTCCCAATATGCTGGCCCGCGCCCAACGTGGCGAAACCGAATATCTGCGTTACCACCACCGAAATCAGCGCCATCGAAAACGTCAGGTTCAGATCACTGGTGGGCGGCCTGAACCAGGGGACGATCAAGCTGGAGTAGTTGCCAAAGAGCAAGAAACTGGTTGGCGGTGATAAGTGCGCGGCCTGCACCGCGGTCAGGTTTACCCACCCGACGGTATCGATGCCAGGGAGCACATCGAGCAGGTTGGCAAAGAGAATGAAGAAGAAGAACGTGCCGACGAGAGGGAAAAACTTTTTCGCTTTTTCCTTGCCGACCACGCCCTGAACCAGGTTCAGGATACTCTCTACCCCCCATTCCACAAAGTTCTGAAATCCCGTAGGGATGAGCTGTTGCTTGCGGGTACCGAAATAGACAGCGGCGACCAGTAAGATGATCGTGATCCAGGTGCAGAGCAACGTATTTGTGATGGAGAAACCAAATGGAGTAAAAATCACATCTGGCTGGATATTAAAGTTTTGAAGTTTCCAGAACACGCGGTTCCTCCCTATGTACCGCGCTCTGCCGGCCCTGGTTGTTTGTGGTGGAAGGTTCCGTCTATCCTATCTAGTCAAAAGAACCGCGCAAATAAACGGTACGCCCCATAGATTCCGACAATCAGGCCAAGCAGCAGCCCGAGCATTAAAAATAAAGGTTTGTGATTTGTCTGGCCATCGAGGTAATTACCCCCCCAGGCCCCAAGAGCTAAGGGAATTGCGATAGTGAAGCCTAGTTGCCCCATTAATGCCAGGGATCCCCAAACAGACGGCGGCGGTTTTTTATTCATCCGAGTAATCCCATCTGTCTTCTCTTCTATTATAACCATGCGGATTATAGCACACAGAACAAAGTTATTGCAACAGTTGATTCAATAGCTCATCGACCAGGCTTTCGTGAGCGCTCCGAGGTATTCTAACACCATCACCGGGAAGAGGTAGTTCCGTCTGACGCGCTCGTGGGCATTTTTGCCGAGTTCCCCCCACAGATTTCGATCTTGAATAAGCTCAAGGCTAGCCCTTGCGCATCCTTCTGTATCATCGGCGATAAAGCCGTTCTGCCCATCAATAATCTGCGTGCGCAAGCCTGTCACCGACGTTCCAACGACGGGCTGGTATTTCCACATGGCTTCCGTCACGGTCAATCCGAAACCTTCACGAGTCGAGCGTTGGAGGATGACGCTCGAATACTGCTGAAACGCGTTGACCTGCGCGTGCCTTACCTGAGCAGGATCGTAGAGCAGGTGAATATCCGGGTCGTTGCCAGCCTTTGCCTGAATATCTTTGAGGATTTCTACTGCTCTGATATCATCGGCTGCCTCCATTGCACCCACCAGAGCGACCTGCACCGAGGGAAGTCGCTGCTTGACCAGGCGATATGCATCAATCACCTGCCAGGGATTTTTCCAGTTGCCAAAGCGCGAAACCTGCGTCATGAGCGGTCGTGTTGTATCTATGCCGCACTCTCGCAAGAGCTTGTACCCCGTTTCGGGGTCGATGTGCATATTCTTATCACTGAATGGATTAATCGATGGGGTCACGACATGCGTCTTGTCTGGCGACAAGTCTTTGAAGACCGACAGTGGCGTATTGAACACGCTCACGCTGTAAGGAGCAAGGAATTGCTCGATGTACGACTTCCCAGCCGGGTCAGGATTGGCTGTATCGAGATGGCACATCCAGAGGGCAGGCCGCATCCAGGGATAGAACGTTGCCAGGGGAGCCAGTTGAAAATCATGAATGAAGTAGATATCGGCATGATTTTGCTCTGGTCGAGCCAGCACCGGCGCATGGCGCAATTTCTCAAGGAATACGCGCCTATCTTCTTCTGGAATGCTCGTATGTTCGATGCCCTGCAGCAGATCAGCAAGCTGCGCCGTAAAGAGACCTGAAGGGGCATCTAAGGGGACGACCTTCCAGGTGTGGATGATATCCAGCTCGTCCATCAAAGGAATGAGCGAGTGCAGCAGTTCCGCCACGCCGCCGCCTTCAGCAGTCGTGTTGAAATGCAGGACACGCAAGCCCTTCAAAGACTCAGCCGCGCGATAGATTTGCGCAAGCAAGTCTTCCCCGACAAACTCTTCATATTGATCTAGCGTCGCAGATCTCTTCATAAGCCCTGGCTCTTTCTTCACGCACGATTTTACCGATTGTACGTCATGCTGTGCTGAAAAGTTTCAAGCGAGTACCAACTATCAATATGTACGTGAGGAGGGAGCGTTTTGTTTTATACTAGCTCAGCCATCACGTAGTCACATGTACAGCCCGCTACTGAATCTCCCCAGAATTCAACCTGGTCTTCCAAGCTTCAGCCTGGACGACTTCAGTAATCCACTTCCCAACCATGCTATAATGAAGCCATGTCTCTCATACTACCCGAAAAAACCAATACAAATAAATCCAATAAAACCGACCTGCTCGGCCTCAGCTTGCCGCAGTTACAGCAGTGGCTTAGCGAGCGGGGCGAACCGGCGTTTCGCGCGAAGCAGATTTACCAGTGGATGTACCAGCATCTTGTCGCCGACTTCTCACAGATGACCAACCTGCCGCAGGCGCTGCGGGCGCGGCTGGCGGAGGAGGCCAGCATCGGGCCGGGAGTCGTGCGCAGCGAGCAGCACTCCAAGGATGACCGCACGCGCAAAATCCTGCTGGAGCTGGCCGACGGCAAGCTGATTGAGTCCGTGCTGATGCTCTACCCGCCTTTGGGCGAACGTCACGCTGGGGGGATGGCACCCGCGAGGGGTGCCACTACATCTCAACTGCGTGATCGTCATAGTAATGTAGTGGCACCCCTCGCGGGTGCCACCTCCCCATCGGGTGCCAGGGCCACCGTGTGCGTCTCGTCGCAGGCGGGCTGCTCCTACGGCTGCACCTTCTGCGCAACGGGGCAGATGGGCTTCGACCGGCATCTGGGCGCGGGCGAGATCGTGGCGCAGGCGCTGCACTTCGCGCGCGAGCTGCGTGACGCGCCCTGGACTGCGAAGGGACTGCCGGGCAGCGCACCCATCGATCATATCACCAATATCGTGTTGATGGGCATGGGCGAGCCGCTGCACAACTACGACAATGTCTTGCAGGCGCTGCGCATTCTCAACAGTCCTGACGGCTTCCATCTCGGCGCGCGTCACATGACCGTCTCGACCGTCGGACTCGTCCCGGCTATTCGCAAGCTCAGCCAGGAGCAGTTGCAGGTCAACCTCGCCATCTCGCTGCACGCGCCGACCGACGAACTGCGCAGTCGCACTATGCCGGTCAACCGCAAGTACCCCATCGCCGAACTCATCGCCGCCTGCCAGGACTACATCGCGGCCACGCATAGGCAGGTCACGTTCGAATACGTGCTGCTGGCGGGCGTCAACGACACGCCCGACTATGCCCATAAGCTCGGCGAGCTGCTCGCGCCACTCAAGCAGTTCGCGCATGTGAACTGTATCCCCGTCAACGTCACGGCAGCCGACTATCGCCCGCCCTCCGGCGAGGCCATCCGCGCCTTCCGCGACATCCTCGATGCGCACGGCGTCAGCAACAGCGTGCGTGCCGAGCGCGGCGACGACATCGCCGCCGCCTGCGGGCAACTGCGGACGCGCTTCGAGCAACGTAGCAGGCAACCTGCACAATAAAAAAGCGGATCGGTAAAGCCGACCCGCTTTTTTATTGCATTGCCAAATGCTTACTTTATTTTGGGCTGTTTATTCATGGTGCGCAGGCAGCGCGTGCAGATATGCACGATGCGAGGAACGCCATTAATCTCGATACGGCGGCGCTGGATGTTCAGCACAAAGCGGCGGCGTGAGCGTTTCTGCGAGAAATTCGAATAATTGCCATACATGGGCTTACGCTCGCAAATTTCACATCGACCTAACATGATCTCTCTTCCTCTCCTGATATATATATGGGATGTATCGTCGCGCTCGCGCGTCTCCGCGCCCCGGCGCTGTTCCCTTGATTATCCCTGGTGCTTTTGATATACTGCAACTGTTTCTCAGCACGTCATGCGAGTATATCACGAGTTGTCACATTTGGCAAGAGCTTGGAGCAACTCATCGTAGGCGCCTGTTGCGCGCAAATGGAAGACGTATGTCACATACATCGCACACATCGCACACATCGCACACACCCAGCATTCGACCGCACGGTGAGTCGAGTGGCTCACGCCCACTGGGCAAGATCGAAGTGCTGCCCAACGCCATACACACCCTGGCGGTGCAGGCCATCAGCGAATGCTATGGCGTCGTGGGAATCGCCTCGCCGCACCTGCGTCATGGGCAACCGGTGATGCTCGGCGCGGAACAGCTCAACCAGGGTGTGCAGATGCGCGTCGTCAACGACCAGATCACGCTGGAGGTCTATGTCGTTCTGGAATATGGGCTGCGCATCTCTGAGATCGCCCTTAACATTATGAGCGGCGTGAAATTTGCCATCGAGAAGATGCTGGGCGTACCTGTCGCGCAGGTCAATGTCCATGTGCAGGGATTGAGCCATAGCGCAAATTCGTAACAAGGATGTTATTATCATCATGCAGGAAACGACACCGGGTGGTACAAACCAGGCAACGCAGACAGCGCAGACAGCGCAGCAGCGCAGACGACTCAGGCAACTCAGTCTGCCACTCCCGCCATACCCACAAGCGCCATTCGCCCTCACAGGCAGCGCCGCATCAGCGTCTTCGACGGGCAAGACCTCAAGAAGGCGATGCTGGCCGGCGCGGACTGGCTGGAGGAGCACCGCGACGCCATCAACGCGCTGAACGTCTTCCCTGTACCCGACGGTGATACCGGTTCGAACATGTCAGCCACCATGAAAGCTGCCGTGCGTGACCTCGCCAGCAGCAGCGACACCTCGGCGGGCCGCATCGCCGCCAAAATCTCACGTGGTGCGTTGCTCGGCGCGCGTGGCAACTCAGGTGTAATCCTCTCGCAAATCCTGCGCGGGCTGGCACAGAGCCTCGACAAGAAGCAGACCTTCACAGCACATGACCTCGCCGATGCCCTGCAAGCCGCGCAGCAGCTCGCCTACCGCGCCGTCCTCAAGCCCGTTGAAGGCACCATCCTGACCGTTATCCGCGAAACGGCTGAGGCTGCCCAGGCCAGTGCGAAGCATAACGACGACCTCGTCACTCTTATGCAGGAGATCGTCATGGCGGCTCGCCAGTCCGTGGCGCGCACGCCTGATCTGCTGCCTATACTCAAGCAGGCCGGCGTCGTCGATTCCGGCGGCCAGGGCCTCTGCACGATCCTCGAAGGCGTCTGGCGCTACGTGCGTGGGGAAGCCGCGACCGGTATAGACAGCAATCAGATAACTCTGGACACGCAGAGGGCAGTCGGCGCACAGGCAGAACCAGCCTTCAAGAAGGGACACGTCACCATCGAGGAAGAGTTCGGTTACGAGGTCGTCTTCCTGCTCGCGGGAGAGAAGCTGGATGTCGAGGCTATTCGCCAGCACATCCTCGATATGGGAGGTGTCTCGACCGTCGTAGCCGGAGACGAAAAGCTGCTCAAGGTGCATACGCATACCGAGTGGCCTGGCAAGATGCTCGACTACGGCGTCAGCCTCGGCAGCCTGCAAGATATCAACATTGAGAATCTCCAGGCGCAGAGCCTCACCTATGCGGCGCAGAGCGCCGCTGAACATGCCCAGCTCACCGGGCAGGGCGAGGAGCTTCACACCGGCACGATTGCGACGGTCTCCGTCGTGTCGGGGGCAGGTTTCGAGAAAGTCTTCGAAGGGCTGCATGTCAGATCTATCGTTCCCGGCGGTCAGACCATGAACCCCAGCACCGAAGAACTGCTCGCAGCGGTCGAAGCCGTGAAAGAACTACAGGTCATTCTCTTGCCGAATAACAGCAATGTCATTCTCAGCGCTCGCCAGGTACCCGGCCTCACCGACAAGCAGGTTTTTATCGTGCCTACCGAGTCCATGCCGCAGGGTATCGCCGCGCTGATCCGCTTCAACTACGAAGCTGACTTCGAGACGAACTGCCAGGCCATGAGCGAGGCGGCAGCCAGCATCCATACTGCCGAGATCACGACCGCCGTGCGTAACGTACAGATTGGCGGCGTGCGCGTGCGCGAGGGCGACTATATCGGCCTGGTTGATGGCAACCTGGCTATCGCGGGAAAAGACATGCAGCGCGTGGTACGCGAAACGCTCGAACACATGGACATCGAGCGTTTCGAGATCGTCACCCTTTATTACGGTGAGAACGTAAGCGAGCAGGAAGCGGAAGAAACCGCCAGGCGCATCAAGCAGCAATATTCCCAGCTTGAGATCGAGGTGGTCAGCGGGGGACAACCCCACTATGCCTATATCTTATCGGCTGAATAACCAATATATTTGGAGGTTCTCTATGGGTGTTCGCATTGTAACGGACAGCACCGCTGATATTCCGCCAGAGCAGGCGGACGCGCTCGGCATCGCGGTGGTGCCGCTCACGGTGTTCTTTGGAGATGAGGCATACCTGGACGGTATCGAACTGGATAACGCGGGCTTCTATCGCAAGCTCGCCTCCGGCAAAGACCTCCCGCGCACTTCGCAGCCCTCGCCTGCCAGTTTCCAGGAGGTCTATACCCGCCTGGTTGAGCAAGGGGCCGACGCAATTCTCTCCGTGCATCTCTCCTCGAAGCTGAGCGGCACCTACCAATCGGCCTGCACCGCGCGCGATTCGCTGCCCGACGACCTCAGACGCATACCCATCGAGGTCGTAGATTCAAAAAGCATTAGCGTTGGCATGTCGCACGCCATCATACTGGCGGCGCGCGAGGCGCAAGCGGGCCTGGAACTTGCGGAGATCAAGGCGCACCTGCTCGATCAACTTTCGCGCACGTACATCCTGGCTGTACTGGACACGCTGGAATACGTCAGGCGCGGCGGGCGCATCGGAGGCGCGAGAGCCATGCTCGGCAACATGCTGAGCGTCAAGCCCATCATTTCGCTGAAGAGCGGTGAGGTCGTCCCTATCGAGCAGCCGCGCACGCGCAGCAAAGCCTACGCGCGCATCGCGCAACTCCTGGCGGAATCGGGCAAGATCGAATACGTCTCGATTGCCGAGGCCAGCGAAGAGGTCGGCCAACAATTGGCGCAGGTCATCAAAACGGTCTACAGCGGCGACCTGCCGATCTATCGATTAGGAGCCGTGCTGGGTACGCATACCGGCCCCGGCACCGCCGCCATCGCCTATGTCAGAGCATCCTAAACCTGGTAATCGGGAAATGTAGAACGGCAAATATGCAAAGGGAGCTACAATGGCAGAATTCTTTACCGTACCGAACATCTATTCCGACCTGAGTAACCAGTCGCAGGGTTACTTCATGTTCCGCTTTGCCTGCCAGAAGTGTGGCACGGCCATAGAATCAACCCCCATTCGCTCAACGGTGGGGACGGCCCAGAACGTCATGGACATCGGCGTAGGAATGCTCGGTGGCTTCTGGGGGCGCGCAGCCCAGGCCGGAGAGCAGATTTACGGCTCGAAATGGCACCAGGAGCAGGCCCACGCCCTCACCCAGGCGTGGCAGCAGGTGCAACACGAGTTCCATACCTGCCCAAAGTGCCATATCACCGTCTGTATGCGCTGCTGGAACGTCACACTGAACCTGTGTACCGGCTGCGCTCCCGACCTGAAAGCCGACGGCGCCGGCTACCAGCATGAAATGAACATCGAGGCGCAGCGCCAGCAGATCCAGCAAGGATACCAGGCCCCTCAGTTCAACGTTGCCGCCATCCCTTCAGCCGTGACACCAGACATGATGCGACAGCCACCGCAGCAACTGCCACAACCGTTCCAACAACCGCCGCAGCAGTTGGCAGCGCCAGGACAACCAGGACAACCAGGACAGCACAGCCCGGTGGCCGGGACGCCCTTCAGTACGCCTGGCTATCCTAAGCAGGTGATGTGCCCCAAGTGCCGCAGGATGGGGCCGCCGGGAAAATTCTGCGAGGATTGCGGTACGAAACTCCCCATGCCGGACTTGTTCTGCCCGAACTGCGCCGAACCGGTGGACATCACCACGCGCTTCTGCCCAGAATGCGGCACGAAGTTGCAACAGGCCACGTGAGCCATCATGATACCCATTGACGTACCAATGTGTATCAAGTTACAATAGAGGTAGAGTGAGGGAAGCAGTGCTGTCGCGGCTCCCCCGCCGGAACGCACCATGCGAGCAGGAGATAGACCTGCGTAGTACCTTGTCTGTTTACCGCGTAGTTCGTTTAGTGCCACTTGAACCAATGGTTGACTACGAAGGAGGAACGACTGTGGGAATGTTACGGGTAATGTCCCGTCGCGGAGATGACCGTCTATCCTGGGATCATCAGAGAGCTTCTGTAGGCGACCCCGAAGCCCTCGCCGCCATCCGCGAGGCAGAGCGCATCTTCGAACAGGAACGAGCGCGCGGAGCCACCGCTTTCAAGGTAGAGCCAGGCAAGCCGATCGAGCGCATCGAGACGTTTGACGAAACAGCCGAACAGATTGTCCTTATCCCGCGAGTCGTTGGAGGATGATGCTCCTCACCCAGCAAGCGCTCACCCTGCTGGGTTGGCTCGTCCTGGCGCTCGCCATTTCTCCTATGATATGGTTGATCTTTCAGCCATATTTTAAGGGGCTGTCGTCTGCTGAGCGACGAGCAGCCAGCCTGCTGCGTGAAGTGCTTACCGCAGAACAATGTCGCCAGCTCGCCTGGCGTGGGTACCTGGAGATTCCTAGCCCCTCCACAGCGCGCCGCATTTACCGTGTGCCGCGCACCAAAGGCTACGTCCAGGTCATCGAAAACGGCCACGCCGTCATGCGTCTGTGTATTCAGCCCGTCGAATGCCTGCCCGACGCAGATGTCGTAGTGCTTCACAAGCTCATGATCGAGGCCAACGAGGAAGATTATCTCCTGAAAGCCAACAAATACCTGTGCAGCGAGTAAAGGCTCTATTCTTCCTCTTCTTCGCCTTCTAACTCCTGGATTACCTCTCGATGACCGTTCTGGCGGATGCAGGCGTGCGGGCCGCCGTCGAGCGGCGTATTGCAGAGCGGGCAGACGGGACGGCCACTGCTGACCAGTGACGCAATCGATTGGGTGAAGTCTTGCGCCTGTTGCAAAGTAAAGAGGAGCGAGACGGACTCGTCCTCGCGGATCACCGCGCGCGGCTCCTGGCCGGGCTCCAGCATAATTTCGATAGGCGAGGCGATCAGAGCCAGCAGGCCGTGTCGCTCGTCATAGCCGATGCGAATCTGCCCAACCTGAAATTCATAGGTCGGGTGGCCTGGAAAGTCGGCGGGCAGGCCGCCGGAGTGAGGTGGTGGCGCTGCCTGTGCCACGGTACGCAGGATGTCGCCCTCCGAAATCTGCGCCATGACGCGGTCGAGGGCCAGTGAGAGTGTATTGAGTTGCTCTTTCTCCATCCAGAGAAACAGCGAGCGCCTTCCGGTTCGCGCGAACAAGCGAAAGCGGCGCTGTCCGGGTTGACCGACGGCATCAGCGCCAAGCACATCTACAGGACCCAGGTCTGTACTCATGGCGAAACCCTCCTCCTCTATAGGGGAATACCCTGCGTTCCTGGGCGTTAATATCCCTTTGTTGCGTCATAACGGTTCAGCATAGGCTTACCGGCACGAAAACGACGAATATTTTCAGCGAACAACTTTGCCAGTCGCTCGCCGTAATAGACACTGTTCCCGGAAATATGCGGCGTCAAGATCACGTTGGGCATGGTATAGAGCGGGCTATCGGCTGGCAGTGGCTCCTCCTCGGTGACATCCAGGCCCGCGCCGGAGATCCAGCCTTCGCGCAGAGCGCGAACCAGCGCCGCTTCATCGACCACGCGACCCCGCGAGATGTTGACCAGGTATGCATTCTGCCGCATGGCTCTCAGCTCGGCCTCGCCGATCAATTTCTCCGTGTCCGGCGTCAGAGGTACAGCCAGCACCACGTAGTCGCTCTGGCTCAGGAGTTCGTGCAGGCGCTCGCGTGGGAAATATGCATCTATGTCGGGATCATGCTTCTCCGATGCTGAACGACGCATACCCAGCGTGCGCATCCCGAAGGCGTGACCGATCTGCGCGATACGGCGACCAATGCTGCCGACGCCCACGACGCCTAGCGTCGTATCGATCAGCTCTCGCCTGCCCAGGTTGTACCAGCCAGCGCTTCTGGCCCAGATATGCTGATCTTGCAGTCGCACCATCTGCGGCCAGTTCCAATTGAACATCAGCATACTGCCGAACACGTATTCGGTGATGGTAGTCGCGTGAATTCCTGTCGCCGAGGTGATGATAATCGGGTTTCCAGGCTCAAGCATACCTGTCTTGCGCAGAGAATCGACGCCTGCCCCCGGAAATTGCAGCCAGCGCAGGTGGGGCGCGAGTTCGCGCAGGTTCTCCGGTACAGAATAGGCGCACAGGACATCGGCATCGGTCAGGCTGGCTGTCAACTCTTCCTCGTTAGTGGTACAGGTGATCGGCCCGCCTGCCGCCTCGCTCAGCAATTGTTGCGACTCGGCAGAAAAACGAAAGCTGCTTACAACATTCACACGAGTAGACACAATTCTAGCACTCCTCGATAGCTATTTTCTTAGAGGTTTGGTTTTCCCATTAACTAGTCTATACGATGTAAAGGAGTTGTGGCAAGTTTTCCACTTGAATGATACCTTCGTTCTGGCATGTTGATACCGATATCGCTTGCCGGCGCATGGAAATATTGGTACCGTTTCATCATGACCAGTGCAAAGAATCTCCTCATCACGGCCGATAGAAGAGAATAGAGGCGCATCTCCATAGCGAGCAAGCAATTACCAATGTCCTAATTCGCGCCTATTGCGTTCAGATAGGTGTTCTAGCGCGTTTGAACAATTAGATGTATCGATATCGCCTTTATCTAGGGAGTGGGTTGACATGTTAGTAAATAACGACGTGAGTCAGGGGGGAACGGTTCGACCGGGAACAGAACTCGGCTGGAAAGAACTGAAGCCCTCTTCTCGAAAGAAACGGGGGAACGGGCGTCGTCGTGCTCTCGTCATAGCAAGTCTTATTCTGCTGATCGCGCTCATTTTCACGAGTGTGCGCGTGGCGAGCGTCGCCAGCGCCACCAATGAGCAACTCTCGCTCACCATCGGCGGCCAGCAGAGTGCCGTACTCGATCTGCGCCAGAGTCTGCCGATCAGCCCTTATCTCTATGGGGTCAACGTCTTTCCAAAGGCGGGGTCGAATTCTATAGATGGTCTTTCGACCGGATTCATGAACTACGGCCCGGAGGTCGTCAACGGACTGCAAAGCGCGGGGGTCAATCTCTTGCGTTTCCCCGGCGGCAGTTGGGGCGAGAATGTTGCCTTACAGAACCACATCCTTTCCTACGATCAGTTGTATGATTTCAGCACGCTGCTCTACCAGAGCGGGGCGCAGGGGATGATACAGGCGCGTCTCTCCAGCCCGATCGACAAATTCAACCCGCATCCTACACTGACGGAACGCGCCGACCTTGCCGGCGACTGGGTAGATTTTATGAACAATCCCCATAGCCAGTGGCGCAAGGGTAAGTATGCCACCGCACAGATTCACCCCGTCGCGCTGTGGTCGGTCGGCAACGAACCCGACCGGCTGACCGATCCCGACACAGGTCAGCCCTTTACTGTCGCAGGTTACGTCAAAGACTTCATCGCTTACTCGACCATCATGCACGAGAATAACCCGACCATCAAAGTCTTCGGGCCGGAGATCAGCCAGTTCTACGGCGTCGGCATCGGGCCGCGCGACCAGGGCGGCACCGGAACCCTGTGGATGGAAGGCTTCCTGCAAGGCGTGGCAGCCTATGAGAAAACGCACCCCAACCTGGGCTTCAACCTGCTTGACGGCGTCTCATTCCATACCTATCCGATCCTGGACGCGCAGACATCGCCCTACCTGCTGATGAGCAGTTCTCAAGAATGGGACTACTTGTTGCCGCAATTGCGCCAGACAGTCCGGCAGATCATGGGGCGCGACCTGCCCATCGCCGTCACAGAGATCAACTCGACCCCCAGTATCGGGCAATTGCCGACGCGCGGCCAGGCAGCTCTGTGGTGGGCCGACACGTTGGGAACCCTGATGAACCAGCAGACGGAATACGTGGCCTACTTCTCAGCGCAGGGCGTGGAGCATCCCTACCCGTTGTTCACGGGCCAGCAAGACCCACAGCAAACATCCATGTACCGGGTCTTCCAGATATTCTCGCATCTCCAGCACAACCTGCTGCCCATCCAGATACAGCGTGACCCCATCGACGCCTTTGCAACGATCGACGACGCGCGCCAGACGATTAGTGTCCTGTTCGTCAATAAGTCAAGCGTGAACCAGACGGCCAACATCTCGCCGCTCAACCAGCTTTTCGGCTTCAGCCCCTGGCACGCGCAGCAGGTCAATATCGCCGGCGATAGCATCGTGTTGATAACGCTGCATCGCAGCAGCGGGGCCGCGCAAGCCTACAGTTTCATCGTGCCGGCGACCGACAGCGCCTTGATCGCCCCGTTGAAGCAAACCGTCTGCGGCAACAATTATGACCCGTTGGCCTACCAGATTCCCTGCTAGCCATGTAGGGGCGCAATGAATTGCGCCCACGACACAGGCCGATATATAGACATAGCGGGCGCAATGAATTGCGCCCCTACAATATGATAGGTTTTTAGGTAATAAGGAGCGATCGTGATACTCACGTTTATAGGATACTTCTTTCTCACCATATACCTGCTCATCATCCTCTTGATGGTCTTTCAGGCTATCTTCAATATTCGCCTGCGCCTCTTCATCTGGGAGGCTCCGGAACATGCCCAGCTCAATCACGCGCCGACCATCTACCGCGACCCGTGCCTGTCGTTCACCATTCTTTTGCCGGCCAAAAATGAAGAAGATGTTTATCGTGAAACGATCCAGAAAGTCTATGATCTCAACTATCCCAAAGACCTGATGCAGATCATCGCTATCTGCCGCGAGGATGACCCCGGCACCATCGCCGAGGCACAGGCCAAGATCGATGAGTTGGGCGACCCGAATGTGCAGTTGCTCATCTACAACGACTATCCCGTCAGCAAACCGCACGGTCTCAACCTGGGTTTGCAGGTGGCGCGCGGCGATATCGTCACCATCTTCGATGCGGAAGACGAGCCGCATCCAGACATTCTGAACATCATCAACACCACCATGCTCAATGAAGACGTGGACGCGGTGCAGAGCGGCGTGCAACTCATGAACCACAATACACGCTGGTTCTGCTTCTTGAACGTGCTGGAATACTTTTTCTGGTTCAAGTCATCGATGCACTTCTTCGCGCGCATCGGCATGACGCCACTTGGCGGCAATACCGTGTTTGTGCGCCGCGAATTGATGGAACAGCTTGGCGGCTGGGACGAAACCTGCCTGACCGAGGACGCCGACCTGGGCATCCGCCTGAGCCTGGCGCACGCGCGCATTCGCATCATCTACGAAGACGAGTTTGTGACGCGCGAAGAGACGCCGCACACCATCGAGCAGTTCATCAAACAACGCACGCGCTGGAATCAAGGCTTCATTCAGATACTTTTCAAGTGGGAATGGTTGAAGCTTGAGAAACCTTCGCAGCGCCTACTCGCCTTCTACGTGCTAATCTTGCCGGAGGTGCAGGCGTTGTTTGCTGTCCTGGTACCCGTCGCCATCGTGATGTTCTTCCTCGTCAAGTTCCCGCTCTGGCTCGCCATACTGACCTTCGTCCCGCTGTACTGCTTCGTGCTGGACGTCTTCATGGATGTGGCCGGGCTGCACGAGTTCTTGAAGGCACATGGGCAGAAGTGGAGCTGGCGCGAGGCAGGCATCCTGATCCTGGCGTTTTTCCCGTACCAGTGGATATTGAGCTTTGGCGCGCTGCGCGCCGTCTTCCGGGCCATCAAAGGCTCGACGAACTGGGAGAAGACCGCGCACATCGGGCAGCATCGCAGCAAACTGGCAGCATGAAACGGACCTATCCTGACACCTGGCGTCCATCAAAGGGTGTTCTACCAACGATAAAGAGAGCGACATGACAGTTTCTTACAAAGCATCGACCGACGATCAGGACCCACGGCAACCTGGGCAGCAGCACGTAAACGATGCGGCTGCCGCCAGCGCTGTGCGCGGCGCGGACGACCAGGCAGGGCCGCCAGCGCCGCTCGTTGAACCGATCCGGCGAAAAATAGTAGTACGGTCTCCCGCCCCACCCCCGCCTGGCGTGCGATTCTTCGGCACCGAACAACTGAGGAATGAGCAGAAAGGGCTGGCAGTCAGCAAGTCGGCTGATTTCTCGTCGCCCGCGATAAACGGAAGCCAGGGGAGCACGCGGCAAGCCACCATCGACCAGATTCGCACACGCGCGCTTCCACCACCTGTCGCCGAACAGGTGCGGCAGCCTTCGGCGCTGCGCAGCGGTGCCGCGGCAGGCGTCATGTCCTACGCACCCTCTAAGAAGGAGCGCGAGCAAGGAACCGGCAGGTCTAAGCCGGAGGTCGAAAACGGGAACATCGTCCTGTATCGCACGCATAATTTCTTCCTGCGCACGGCCTTGCGTCCTGGGCAAAAGACCAACCCTCTACGCAAGCCAAGCGGCCATACGACCGTCATGCCGCGCATCATGCCGCACCAGGAGAAGCGCATTGCCTCCAGCGAAACGCGCGTCATGCCGAGCATTACGCTCAATCCTGGCAAGCAGACAAAGGCCATCCCGCTTCCCGCGTGGCTGGAAGCGATTATTGTGGTCATATCGCTGGCAGGGGTCGCCTTCGCACATGCCTATGATATGTTCGGCTTCCCGCGCTACGAACTGGACGAAGGCACATATATTTCGAACGCCTGGGCCATCACGCAGGGCATGATCTCGCCCTATCCCTACGGCTACGGCCATCCGCCCCTGGGCTGGATACAGATCGCCGGCTGGCTGGAACTGGTCGGCGGGCCGTTCACCTTCGGCAACGCGCTGAACACCGGGCGCGTCCTCATGCTGCTTTACGCCGTGGGGTGCGCGCTGCTGGTCTACCTCATCGTACGCAAAATGAGCGGCAGCACCAGCGCGGGCCTGCTGGCCCTCGTGATCTTCTCGTTCTCACCGCTCAGTATCACCTACCAGCGCCAGATTTTCCTGGACAATATCGCCACCTTCTGGCTGCTGCTCTCGATCTACCTGCTGGTGGTGGGCAGAAGCCGCCTGAAGTACCTCATAGGCGCTGCGCTGGCTTATGGCATCATGTTCCTCTCAAAAGAGGTCTTTCTAGTTTCGCTGCCCGCCATCATCTTCGCGGCCTGGATTTATACCACGAAATTCCAGCGCAAGTTCAGCATAACCGCCTTTATCTACACAATCATTGCAGTCTGTTCGACCTTTGTGCTGCTGGCCGTCCTCAAAGGCGAGTTGTTCCCGTACAGCTGGCACCTGCCCTGGGACACGCATCCGCACTTGAGTATGCTCGACACGTACCTGGGCCAGGTGCAGCGCGGCCAGGAGGGCGGCAGCTTCATCGCCAGCTGGGATACCTGGACCGAGAGCGACCCGGTCATCATCATTCTCAGCCTGGCGGCTCCGCTCTTCAACCTGGTCTACGGCTTCTGGAACCGCAAGCACCTGATGCTCGCGCTGATGTCAATTTTCTTCTGGATTCTGATCGCGCGAGGCGGCCAGGTGCTCTCGTACTACATCATCCCGGTCATCGCCATGACCGCGCTCAACACAGCGATGGCGGTCAATGCCATCCTGAGCTGGCCGGGCAGGCTGATTCGCTTGAACTTCTTGAATGTCATGCGCGCCCTCCTGGTGCTCGGCGCGCTGGCTGCCATCCTACCATATGACATCCAGGAGGCAGGCTTTCGCTACTACCAGACCCCAACATCGGCGCAGCAGGATGCAGTAACCTGGGTGCGCGACAATATACCGCGCAACTCTTTCATCGTCATTAACAGCTACCTGTACCTCGACCTGCGCCTGCCCGGCGGCGAGGGCGTCGGCAACGGCGCGCCCTTCCCGCACGCGGAGGTATACTGGAATGTAGCTTACGATCCGGAACTGGGCGGACCGACCGGCGCGCTGCTGGGCAACTGGGACCGCATCGACTACATTGTGGCCGACTCGGAGATGTTGCATGACATTCAGACCTACGGCGGCCCGATGGACCTGATTAAGACGGCGCTGGACCACTCCGTCCTGCGGGCGCAGTTCAGCGCCGACGACCATAACCTGAAAATCGTGGTCGGCATCTACCAGGTCATCCATAAATTCCCGACGCCGGTGGTCCAAAGCGGACCAGGGCCAGGCGCAGCGATTGCCGAGGCCGCTCGTAGAGATAGAGTGACTGCGCCCGGACTAACGTAGGGGCGCAATGATGAACAAAGTTGGCCACGTCATGATGAACAAAGTTGGCCATGTCATTCTGAGCGAAGCGAAGAATCTCACATGGATTGGCGATTCAGATTCTTCGCTTCGCTCAGAATGACATAGCCGATGGTGGTGAAGAAATTTTGTAATGGGCCGACGGGCGCGATCAATCGGCTCCGACAATAACATATGAGGCACATATCCAAATGATTACAGCACAACCTGATACGAATACCGAGACCACCGGAACCGTCGCCATTAGCCGCACGTTCGACGGCATCGAGGCGGCGGCGCACCGCGTGATCGAGCAGATTGGCGGCATGGAATCCGTCATGCGCGGCGCGAAGATCGCTATCCTCAAGCCGAACTTCGTGGCCGGGCGCAACGCGGAGACCGGCTCGACCACGAGCTTCGCCATGCTTAAAGCCGTGGCCGAGGAGGTGCGCGCCTGCGGAGCGGAACCCGTGCTGTGCGAGACGCCCGGCACCGAGTTCGACCGCGACGCCACCTATACCATCCTGGGCGTCGAGCAGTTCTGCGCGCAGCACGACATTCGCATCCTCAAGGTCGATCCTGAAGGCGGCGAGCAGGATTGGATCGAGTTGCGGCCTGAAGGAGCCAAACGCCTGCGCCGCTTCCGCGTCCCACGCATCCTGGGCGAGGCGCGCCTGATCAACCTACCGGTGCTCAAGACGCACGTCGTCTCGACCATGACGCTGGGCATGAAGAACCCCATGGGCATCCTGCCGCGCCCAGACCGCCGCTCCATGCATACCTTCGGCATCGACCAGTCCATCGTCGATATGAACCGGGGCATCAAGCCCGACTTGACCATCGTGGACGGCAGCGTCGGGCAGGATGGCGAGGGACCGCTCTACGGCGACAAGGCCGACCTGCAGGTGCTGGTGGCGGGACGCGATAGCCTGGCCGTTGACCTGGCCTGCTGCCAGATCGTGGGCGTCAAGCCGCGCGACATCCCGCATCTCAAACTGGCACTGGAGCAGCTAGGCAAGCCGTCCTGGCGGCTTTCGGGTGAAGATATAGGAGTCATCAAGAAATTTCGCCTGCCCCAGCAGAAGCCACTCTACCGTTTTATCTTCTGGTTGATGTATCCGCTGGATTATCCCTACACCTGGGTGGCCGAACGCGGCAAGCATTTCTGCACCACGCTCTACGGCACAGGGCTGGTCGGGACGCGCCCGCAAATTCAGGAGGCGGCCTGCACGCGCTGCGGCGTGTGCGTCGAAGCATGCCCTCTGCCAAACGTCATCGATCTCAAGACGCTCAAGGTCAACTACAACACCTGCCAGCGCTGCCTGCTGTGCTACGAAGCCTGCCCTGAGCACGCCATCAGCGTCAAGGGCTATTCGGGAACGAGGTCCTAACTTATGACGATACTGGTGACGGGCGCGACCGGCTTTCTCGGCTCCGCCCTGGTGACGGAACTGGCGCGTAAAGGGCGTAAGGGCAGGGACGATGCTGGCCAGTACGAAGAGATTCGCGTGCTGGTGCGTGACAAAGGGAAGGCACGCCAGCAGTTCGGCGAGGCGGTCACGATCATTGCTGGCGAGATCACCGACGCGGCCCGGGTGCAGCAGGCCGTAGACGGCGCGCAGGTCATCTACCACTTCGCCGGGCGGCTCTATCATCCCAGCACGCCGGAGGAACTGTACTACCGCACGCATGTTGACGGCACGCGCACGCTGCTGGACGCCTGCAAGGGGCAGGGCCAGTTGCGGCGCATCGTGCATTGCAGCACCACTGGCGTGCTGGGCGTCACCGGCAGAACCCCCGCCAGCGAGGACGCGCCCTTCGCTCCCACCAATCCTTACGAGAAAACCAAGCTCAAAGGAGAGCAGATCGCTTTGCAGGCGCAGAAGGAACTCGGCCTGCCCGTCAGCGTGGTGCGCCCCGGCCTGGTCTACGGCCCCGGCGATCTCCATCTGCTGGGTTTCTTCTCCTCTATCAAGAAGGGCTTGCCCTGCCTGATCGACGGGGGAAAAGCGATGATTCACCCGGTGTATATCGACGACATGACAGCGGCCACCCTGCTGTGTGCCTCGCGCCCGGAGGCGGTCGGTCGCAGCTATAACATTGCCGGGGAGCGGCCAGTCTCGTTCCGCGAGCTGTCCGAGGCCATAGCGCGCGCGCTGGGGCGGCCTCTGTCGCGCATCCAGTCGCTCAGCCTCCCGGGCTGGCTCGCCAACGCTGCCTCCGATGCCTTCGCGCGGCTGCCGGGCTTCAAAGGCGAGCAGGCTCCGCTCACGCGCAGCCGCGTGCAATTCCTGACGAACAGCCGGGTCTATACGATTGAGCGCGCGAAGCAAGAACTGGGGTTCGCTCCGCGTGTAGGGCTGGAAGAGGGTATGAGAAATACAGCCCAATGGTACCAAAAACATGCATATCTCTAGAGAAGCGCTTATGAATGTATTCATGATACGTTTTAATCTTTGGACGCATTCGACCGCGTTCATTTCCTAGAAGTAGTGATTTGAGGTTTGACATGCAATACGATCGGGATACATCTCCCCCACCGATCCGCCCGCGTCCTGCGCGTCCGCGGTTGGTTGGGTTCGATAAAAATGCGCCGAAGTCCAATCGCAATCCTGCACCGTCAGTAAGTGACAGCGACAAGAGCGCGTCATACAACGATATCGCCTCGCAGCCGACACACGCCTTAGGATTGATGCACTCGCGCAACACGCCGCCTGAGCAGCCCGCGCCGATCACGCCAACGCATCGGCTGCGACCGGCAAGCGGAGCGGCGTACATACGCGATATCAGCAAGGAGAGCACGCAGCACTTGATGCAGCTCAGTGGCATGATGCGAGCCATCAAAATGCCTCCCTCGACGGACAGAGCCAACGGGCAGCTCTCTCCCCTGCCTGTCAATGATGACGCGGAAGAAGGATACTGGCCGTATGGCATCCAGCAGACGGGCGCGCTGCCGGTCGTCAACCTGTATGGACGCGAGCCGTTTGGCCGCACGCCTGCCCTGCCACTTTCCCAACCTGCGGTCATGCCTGCCAGGCAAGCTCCCGCCTGGAAGCGGCTGCTCGGCTCCCCCATGACGAAAGTGGCGCTTGGCCTGCTGGTTGGCATAGGCACTGCTCTTTCTCGTCGCCCACTTCGTGAATCTGCCCGCTACTATCACCATCCTGCGGCAGAACCTGACCACGCCCAGGGGTATCGCGCTGGCGCTGCTGTCGGGCGTGGCCTTCCTGATCGCGTTTTCTATTCGCGGCATCCGCTGGAAACTCTTCATTAATCCTATCGGCAAGATCAGTACATTCAAAGCTATTCAGTTGTTCATGGTCGGCATCTTCCTCAACTTCCTGCTGCCCATCCGGGGCGGCGAGGTGGCCAAGAGCCTGATGCTCAAACGTATCGCCGACATTCCCATCAGCAAATCGCTGCCAACCGTGGCGATGGACAAGGCGCTTGATCTTATGCCCGCCCTCTTCATCATGGCTATCGTGCCGCTGTTGGGCGTCAAGATGGACATCAAGCTCTGGTTTGTGCTGGCGCTGGTCGGCGGCCTGTTGATCGGCCTGATCTTCTTCATCGCGCTGGCCGCCTGGAAGCGTACCGCCGCCATACGCCTGTTGCAGCGCATGACCGGCCTGCTGCCCAAATCGATCGGCGGCAAGATAGAGGGGTTTGCCACCGGCTTCGTCGACTCGCTGCTGATGGGAGCCAGCCAGCCGCGCATCTTCATCCCCGCCGTGCTGCTGACGGTCGTGGCGGTGATCTTCGATGGCCTGTTCGCTATGCTGGCCTTCTGGACGGTTGGCTTCCCCATCTCGTTCGGCACGGCCATCTTCGGCTACACTGTCTACAACATGTTCTACATCCTGCCCACGCCGCCGGGACAGGTGGGCAGCAACGAGGCCATCGGCCTGCTGGTCTTCTCCGGCCTGCTGCACCTGCCTGCCGACAAAGTGACCGCCATGTTCGTCTTCTCGCACCCCTTCGCGGCGCTCATTATGACGATCACCGGCATGGCCTGCCTCAGCGCGCTCGGCCTCAAACTCTCCAGCGCCATGCGCGTACAGGCCGAAGGCGAGGACGCGCTCAAGGAGCCGGAACCCCGGCTAGAGAACATACCCGTGCGCGTGTAGCCGCGCAACGCTCATCTTTTCGTGGCATAGCCCACGTAAGCGACACTTTTGAGCGGCCCCGGTCCCATGCTGAAGCGACCGTGCTTAAAGCCGCGCGGCATGAAGCCTGTGACCTCGCGTACTTGCAGGCCGCAGGCAGTCAACAGCGACGAGAGTTCGCGCGGCTTAATGAAGTGGTGGTAGTCGTGGATGCCCGGCACCAGGCCGCCGCTGGGAAAGTGCTCGCCATACCAGATCAGGATGGCGCGAGCAAGCAGCGTGCGGTTGATGGTATCGAAGACGAAGACGCCACCCGGCGCGAGTACGCGCGTCACTTCTTCTATCGTGCGCTTCAGGTCTGCAACGTGTTCCAGCACATCCAGGCAGACAATTGCTGAGAAACTTCCGTCTGCGAACGGCAGCGATTCGGACACGCCCCGCGTGTAATGGATCATATGCCCCAGTCCCTGCTGCTGCGAGTGCAGGCGAGCCGTGCGCAGCGCGCCCTCCGAGGGATCGATGCCTTCCATCGTCACTCCGCGCCGGGCAAGGTCTTCGCAGATCAGGCCACCACCACTGCCCACTTCCAGCACCTCTTGCTGCGCCAAAGCCCCTCTGCCGAAGACGCGCGTGACACACGACTCGATGTAGTCGCAGCGATCTGCGGTCATCTGGCGAAGAAAACAACCTTCCTCCCACCAGCTGTAGGAATTGAAAATCTGTGGTTGGGTGCGCTTCTGCCTGAACATCCTTGCTCTCTATCTCTCCTTATACGCAACTTTTTCTCATGTGCTACCAATTATATATCGTAGAGGCGCAAAGAGTACCAGAAACGTATCAAATCAAGCCGCGAATCGTGATATAATTGGGAGGCGCGGGCAATAATCAGGAACTAGAGCAAACAAGTGTCTGGCGGAGAGGAATTATTCGAATATGGCGATGTTTGAAAGTTTATCAAAACGGCTGGAAGGCATTTTTACTAATCTGAGTGGGAAGGGCAAGCTGACCGAGGCCGATGTCGATGAAGCGATGCGCGAGGTACGCCTGGCCATGCTGGAAGCCGATGTCAGCTTGAAGTTGGTACGACAATTTGTGGAGCACGTCAGGGCCAAAGCCGTCGGCGTGGATGTGCTGGGCAGCTTCTCCCCGGCGCAGCAGGTGCTCTCCATCGTCAATGACGAACTGATCGAGATGCTGGGCGGCACCGAAGGCACCAATAAACTTGACCTGAGCGGCCCCCCACCGAACATCATCATGCTGGTAGGTCTGCAAGGCTCAGGTAAAACAACCATGGCCGCCAAGCTTGCCAACTACCTGCGCAAGCAGCAGGGGCAGAGGCCGCTGCTGGTCGCCGCGGACATGTATCGTCCCGCCGCCGTGCAGCAGCTCCAGACGCTTGGTCGCCAGATCACTGTGCCGGTCTACTCCGAGCCTGCCGGGGCAAACCCCGTCGATATCTGCGTACGCGCCATCACCCATGCGCGCGAGCAGGCGCTGACGGTCGTCATCCTGGACACGGCGGGGCGTTTGAATATTGATGAGCGCATGATGCAGGAGGTCATGAATATTCGCCAACGCGTCCAGCCCCGCGAGACGCTGCTGGTCGCGGATGCCATGACCGGCCAGGAGGCGGTGCGCGTAGCCGACGACTTCAACAAGGCCGTCTCGCTGACGGGCATGATCCTGACTAAGATGGACGGCGACGCGCGAGGAGGCGCGGCGCTCTCGATGCGTTCGGTGACGGGCGTTCCTATCAAATTCATGGGTACGGGCGAAAAGACTGACGCGTTGGAGCCGTTCTACCCGGATCGTTTGGCCTCGCGTATACTGGGAATGGGAGACGTGCTCTCGCTCATCGAACGCGCGCAGGAGACCATCGACCAGGAGGAGGCGCTCAAGGCCCAGGCAAAGATGCAGCAGGGCAAGTTCGATCTGGAGGACTTCCTCAGCGCGATGCGCCAGCTCAAACGCATGGGGCCATTGCGCCAGGTTATGGAGATGATCCCTGGAATGAATAAACTCGCGGCCATGCCTGATATGGAGGAGGCGCTGGAAGGGGATCAATTAAAGCGCGTGGAGGCGATCATCCTGTCAATGACGCGGGAGGAGCGGCGGAATCCTGATATCATCAACGGCAGTCGTCGCAAACGCATCGCCAAAGGCAGTGGCAGCACGCCGCAAGACGTGAACCAGTTGCTTTCCCAATTCGGCGAGATGCGCACGATGATGCGCCAGGTCAGCAGCGGCAAAGGCCCCTGGGCAAAAATGGCCAGGCAGTTTGCCGGAAGCGGCGGTTTGCCCGGGATGGATGGGCTTGAGGGTGCCGGAGCGCCTTCTCTCCCACGGTCTTCGGGAGGCGGAAGCAGTAAAAAGACGGGCAAGGCAGCACGCAAAGAAAAACGAAAACAGAAGCAAAAACAACGAGCTAGAAGCGGTCGTAGGTAGGGGCAACAGAGGGTAAGGGCGATGATAAAGCATCGCCCTTGCTTGTATCGCCCTTACGCAAGGAGATAGCCACAATGCAACGCCAGCGTTCCCATCCTTTCAAGCAGGCGATCATGGCGAGTCTGGTAGTCGTCTTCGTCTTGATGACGAGCGGCTGTGGGGCAAGCCAGCAATCGCAGCAACAGGAAAGCCAGAGTAAGGCACAGCTCAATTCGACCCTGCAACACGCCAGGGATATCGGCGTACCCTCTGCATTTCTCGCACCTATTCTCAAAAAAGAACAACAACTAAGCAGCACGAGCGCACCATTCACCCTCTTCGATGGCACGCCCGCCACAAATTATTATCTCAATCAAGCTAAGCAATATCAGCAATTACTCACGCAACTGCAAACCCTGGTCACTACCACCACTACAAATGCAAGCGACCTGGCGCAGCAGGATATGCAGCGCTTCCAGCAGACGCTGGCCCAGGCGAAGAAGCAGAAAGTTGGCAATCTCCCGGCTTTCCAGGGAGTATATGACAGTGACCAGAATCTTCTTTCTCAAGCGAGCCTCCCGAAAGATTACGCGACGGTTAGCGTGAGCGCGGAAAAGGCAATCAATGCTCTGACGCTGCTCGCTTCGACTCATACCCTGTTGAACAACTTCCACACGACTATCCAGCAGATGCAGGCGGTCCGCCTGGATGTTTCAGCGATGCAGGCGCAATATACAAGTGATTTCAACGCCATGAATACCATCACCGACCCGGCTGCCTTCAGTACGCTGAAATCGACGGTTGATGCGCAGTACCAGATGGCGGTCGATAACTCGATCCAGGCGCTTCCCTTCGTGGGCAACGCCAAGCTGGGCGAGTTCAAATCGCAGATCAGCCTGCTCAAGACCTACGGACTGGATACCTCGTACTACATGCAGTTGTACAACGCCGATGCGAAACAGATGCAGGGCGCGAAGAATATTCAAGACTACCTGAAGGTCTCGCAAAAGATCGACACCGATATGGCCTCCATGCAGACCGACATGACGCAGGGTGCGGCCAGCTACCTGATCGGCCAGCTCGACAGAGAGGCGAATGCCTGGGGCCAGTCGCATCTCTTCCACGATAAATTCGATGGCAATAACTATATCCTGGACTCCGGTTATACCATGAACGGCATCGGCTACTGGCTGCAACAGGAGCTCTACTACGCGCAGGCATCGGGCTACTACCAGCAGATCGTGTCCGACGAGAACGATGAGTTCTTCTTCTTCAAGATGATGCAGCAGGACTACAGCGACAAGACGCCGTACAACCAGGTTCACGCGACCGACCTGCAGATCATGCAGCGCACTCCTGGCCTCAAGCAAGGAACGACCATCATCGTCTCAATGGTTGAACAGGCCATGCGCTTCTACGTGAACGGCAAGCTCGTCCGCTCGTTCTACGTCACGACCGGGCGCGTCGAACTGCCCGCGTTGCCGGGTTGGTGGTCGGTAGAGAATCGCGCCTCACCCACGGAGTTCAAGTCCATGGAACCGCCGAGTTCTCCGTACTGGTATCCGCCGACACCAATCCATTACGCGATCCTGTATCACTGGGACGGCTACTTCATCCATGATGCCTGGTGGCGCGTCAACTTTGGACCTGGCACGCAGTTCCCGCATTACGATACCGGCGGTGACGAATCCTTCGCCGGCAACGGCAGTCACGGCTGTATCAACATGCAGGAAAATGATGCTGCCTGGGTCTATGCCAATACGGACTACAATACGCAGATCGTGGTGTACTAGTTGGCGAAGCTACTCACACGAGTCATTTCGTCCTCATGGCGACCTGGCCGCGCTGCCGCAGCCGGCCTGGCCGCCACGGTCGCCTACAGCGTAGCGATGGAAGGCGACATGTCCATAACGGGCAATCGCTTCAGCGACGTACGCTTCATTGAGGGATTGCTGCCCGGCGCTCCCAGGAAAACGGCGCTGCCACTGGCCTGGGCCATTCACCTGCTGAACGGCGTCATGCTGGGGGAACTCTACGGCGCAGTCTTCAAGCGCCTGCTGCCGGGGCCGAACTGGGTGAAGGGAGCCATCTTCGGGGAACTCTTCATCGTCTCCGCCTGGTGGCTGACACCCCTGGCCGACCAGCGCCACCCCATGATAAAAAGTGGCGAGCTGCCGGAACTGGCGAACTGGACATCCTTCATCCAGAATATCGCGCGCCATCTCGTCTTCGGCATCACGTTGGGGCTGCTCTACCGCGAGAAACTATAAGCTCAACAACATAAAGAAGGCTCACGCCGCGCGCGGCGTGAGCCTTCTTTATGTTGTTCTACTACCCTGCTACACCCATCTGCCGAAGAAGTTATCGATCAAGTGCCCAACGAATGGCAAGCGATAGCCCGGACGGAACCATACCATGATGGTCAGGACGACTGCCAGGGCGATGATGACCCAGAAGATGATCGAAGCCACCAGTCCCAGGCCCACACCGATGAACAATCCTACAAGCGGGATATGCGACAGGATCGAACCGATGAGCAAAACCAGCCACCGTATGATGGACAGCCCACCGAAAATGACGGTTGCTTGTAAAGCGTGTCCGCGTACATTCCGGTTCTTCTCGAAGAAGAAGACGGCCAATCCCAATGCCCAGCCAAGCGGGGTAAAGAGGGCAAGCAGCGCGCTGAGTGGGTAGAGCAGGGTGCGTACCCAGCGTTCCTCCAGCCCGAACATGGCTGTTCCGCTGCTGCTTCTATATGCTCTGCTTCCGCTCATTCTATCTCTATTCATCATGAATTTCCTCATGCTTTCCTTGATATTCAGGAAGTATTGTACCTCTGAACAAGTATACGTAATTGCCCGTGCATGGTTGCATCTTGCGATTGACCGCCGTATAATGGACACAGAAATCATACAGCACAACACGCTTGAGGAGGCTTGACTATAATGGGCGGACTCACTCTCATCATTGTTGACAATCAAGGCATCTTCCTGGCCGATCTGTTCGGCCTGATCCTGGCGCTGCCGGTGGCACTCTTCCTGGCATTCTGGATGAGCGCGGTCAAGCGGCGCGCTGCCGTCGTGGCAGGTGCGTTCGTCGGCAGCTTTCTGGGATTTCTCGTCATTCTCGGCTGGGTTGGCGAACTCATCTACGATACCGTCCTGCCCGGCGCGAATCCCGGCTCGACCTTCTTCGGCTCGCTGCTGATCTGCTCCGCCGCAGGTCTCGGATTTGGCATTCTCGCCGACTTGCTTGTAGCGCGCCTGACCCGCAAAGACTATCGCCGACCCGCCTCGCTTGCAGAGTAGCAGCATGTTCTATCTTCTGCATGGCAACGACGAATTTACCTGCCGCGAACACCTCAAAAAACTGCGCAAGCAGGGTGATTTTGGCTACAACAGCGACACGTACACAGCCGGCGAAACCCCGCTGGCGACTATCCTCGCCACCTGTGATACCTTTCCTTTTCTGACTGAACAACGCCTCGTCGTGATCGAAGGTCTGCCAAAGAAACGCAAAGGCGAAGAAACCGCGCCATCCACGCTAGCCATAGCCCAGAACGAAAGCGTCGATGCGCCAGGAATGCCGAAGAAAAGCAAGAAAAGCAAGAATTCCAGCGAGTCACGTGCCGGGTTCGAGAAGGCACTGGCCGAGTATGCCGCGCATCTGCCGGATACCAGCGTGCTGATACTGCTGCTCGATGATGAACTGCCCGCCAGCAGTCCGCTGCTCAAGGCAGCACATGAACACGGCAAAGTCATACAATGCACCTTGCCGAAAGGGGCCGCGTTGGAAAACTGGATTGGGAAACGCGCGCACAGCGCAGGTGTCAAGATTACCCCGGAGGCCGTCACACTGCTGGCAAACTTTATCGGCAACCAGCTTCGCATGTTGGCGAACGAGCTGGACAAACTGGCTATGTACGTCGGAGCGCGCGGCGTGATCGAGGCCGACGACGTGCGCAAGCTCTCGGCGCAGGTGCAGGAGGCGCGCGTCTTCGATCTGACCGACGCCCTCGCCCAGCGCAACCGCAAAGCAGCCCTCGACCTTCTGCATGACCTGCTCGCGGACGGCGAGCCACCTCTCCGGCTGCTCAGCACCATCACCTCTCAGGTACGCTCGCTGCTGCTGGTCAAGGAACTGGCGGAGGACGGACTGCGCGCGCAGCAGATCGCATCGGCGACCGGTATGGCTCCCTTTGTCGCAGAAAAAGCTCTCCGGCAGATCGGTAAATTCAAGGTGACGGAGCTTGAGGGCGCGTATCGCCAGCTACTGGCGACCGATGCCGCGCTCAAGCGCAGCCGCATGACACCGGAGATGGCGCTGGATCTGCTCGTTATCAACTTTGGCGCAGTAAAATGACCCCAGTCTACCAACGGATTGTTGAACGTATCAGGCGCGAGGGGCCGATCACCTTCGCCGACTACATGCGCATGGCCCTCTACGAGCCTGGTTACGGCTATTATGTCTCCGGCTCTCATAAGATGGGCTGGCAAGGAGACTACTTCACCAGCGCCGACATACTCGACCTGTTCGCGTTCTGCGTGGGACAACAGCTCCAGCAGATGTGGGAACGCCTGCGCCGGCCTTCCCCGTTCATCGTGCTGGAGCAAGGCGCGGGACGCGGCGGCCTGGCGGAAGGCGTGCGAGCGTGGGCAGCACGCGAGGCATCCGACCTGGCCGGCGCGCTCGATTACCGCCTGGCTGACCTGCACGCCGGACAGGACGCCCTCGCAGTTGAGGACATGCAGCACGCGAGCAGCACACCCTCGGTCATCCTCTCGAATGAACTGGTAGATGCATTCCCGGTGCATCTTGTCGAGCTGCGCGAAGGCCGGCTCTACGAGGTCTACGTCGATGTGGCTGATGGCATGAACGTGCCAGAAGCGCAACTGCGCGAAGTCCTGGACGAGCCGAGTTCACCTGAAGTCGCGTCGTACCTGGATCGCTTCCATATTCCCTGGCACGACTTCCCGGAGGGGTGGCGCGCGGAGATCAACCTGGACGCGCAGCATTGGATGGAACGCTGCGCGCGTACCTTGCGGCGCGGCTATGTCCTCGCCATCGATTATGGCGACAGGGCGAAGGCGCTCTACACACGCGAGCGGCGGCGCGGCACGCTGCTCTGCTACCGGCAGCACCAGGCCAACGAGCGGCCACTGACCTACCCAGGCGAGCAAGATATCACAGCGCATGTCAACTTCAGCGCGCTGATCGAGACAGGGCGGAAACGCGGCCTGCGGCTGCAAAGCTTCACCACACAGCGTGACTGGCTGGAGCGCATGGGTCTCTACGACGAACTGGAGCGGCGGCACGCGCGTGATTACGCCCCCGCGCTCGCCGATCGCGCCAGCGACCGGGGGCAAATCGCCCTGCTACGATGGTACTCGCTGCGCCAGGGCGTCTCAGTCCTGACGAACCCCGCCGGCATGGGCAACTTCAAGGTGCTGGTGATGCACCGCTAGTATTTGCGCGGGTAGACATTGTTGTCGTAGAAATTCTTGCTACCTGGCTCGACTCCCGTGTTGGGAAAGCCGGTTTCAGGCGTAGGTGTCGGCCCAACAACGTTGGTCGTGCCAGGTGTCTGTCCCGCCGGAAGCGGGCTGAGTGCGAGCGACGGCGTGTTGACTACCGCGATACTCGAACCGTTGTTGGAGAGCTGCCCGCAGGCCAGGATGGTTCCGGCTGGATCATTCCCCTGGTGAACGACGACAAACCAGCTCTGGCTCGTATTGAACGAGCTCACCGTGAATTCCTGGCTGATGCTCCCACTGGCATCCGTTGTTGCCAAACCGATATTCATACTCGGTGAACCGCCACAGGTTGAGGAGTCCAACGTAACACGATACTGACTGTTGGGACTCAGACCCGAAACAGAAACCTGCAAGTGGCTCTGGCTATCGGTAAAGTTCGCGGGGATATATTGCGCCAACCCACTTGCCGCAGAGTTATTGAAATTAGTAATCAGGGAGTTGCCCGCCTGCTGAAGAATGCTCGACGAGAACAAGATAATGGCAACGATCACCAGAGCGCCCAGGACAAGTAAGCGAAAGAGACATCGAAACATGGTCGCCTGCCCCCTTTAGCACGTATTTCTATCCGTTGATGCTACCTACATATACTATACGTCCTCATCGATGCAATCGCAAGAGTTCAAGGAACGCTCCGCTTTTGTTGTCATTGACAGCCAGCACCCCTCAACGTACAATGAAAACCACAGAAACGCACTCACCGAACGTCGAGTATAGAGGCAGAGGAGCATAGTTCATGGCAAACTGGCAATACACGCGCGGCTTGCACGATCTCGGCAATTCAGTCTACGCATACTTGCAGCCGGACGGCACGTGGGGATGGAGCAACACCGGGCTTATCACCGACGGCGAGGCATCCCTGCTGGTCGATACCCTCTTCGACCTCAAGCTGACACAGGACATGCTGGATACCATGCGCCGCGCAGTTCCCGCCGCACAGTATATCGACATGGTCGTCAATACGCACGCTAACGGCGACCACTGCAACGGCAACCAGCTCGTGGCAGATGCACGTATCATCGCGTCGAAGCGCACGGCCAACGAAATGCGCGAGGGCGTCACACCCGCCCAGATGGCCATGCTGCTGCAACAGGCACCCTCGATGGGGAAAACTGGCGCGTTCTTCTCGCACATCTTCGGCAAGTTCGAGTTCGGCAACATCACCCTGGTGCATCCAAAGGAGACCTTCGAGGGCGAAATGTCGCTCATGGTGGGAGACAAAGAGGTGCGACTCATAGAGGTCGGCCCGGCGCACACGCAGGGTGATACCATCGCCTACATCCGCGGTGACCGGGTGGTCTTTACCGCCGACATTCTCTTCATCGGCGGCCATCCCATCATCTGGGCCGGGCCTGTCGGTAACTGGATTCGCGCCTGTGACCGCATCCTGGCGCTGGACGTGGATGTCATCGTACCCGGCCACGGCCCCATCACCGACAAGCAGGGCGTCATGCAGGTCAAAGGCTACCTCGAATACATCTACGACGAGGCTCGCAAGCGTTACGAGGCCGGCATGTCTTCGCTGGATGCCGCCAGGGATATACCGATGGATCGCTATGCCACCTGGACGGACGGGGAGCGCATCGCCGTCAACGTCGATACCATCTACCGCGAGTTCAGCGGCGATACCTCGCCCCACAACGCGGTGTACCTCTTCGGCCAGATGGCGGAACTGGCGGAACTGGCGGAGCTATAAATGCCCGATCGACTCGTTTACTCCACCGATGGCGGCAGCGTCTCGACCTGCCCCACGTGCGGCAAGCCCTACAAGCATTGCCGCTGCGATGACTCCTCAGCAGTCGTACCCGCGAAGAAGAGCGATGGCATCGTGCGCGTCATGCGCGACCGCAAGCATCGCGGCGGCAAAGTCGTCACGCTCATCACCGGCGTTCCCGCCGCCCCTGACGCGATCGCCTCGCTCGCGCAACAGTTGAAGAAGCTATGCGGCTCCGGCGGTACCGTCAAAGATGGCGTCATCGAGATTCAGGGCGATCACTGCGACAAAGTGCAGGCAAAGCTGACGGAGCTAGGGTACAAAGTAAAACGGGCAGGCGGGTAATACTACTCTACCCACGGCAGGCGCTTCCTCATCTCTGGCAGCATCTCCTCGACCGCCTCTTTGCCGGCTTTAACGAATTTGCGTCCCTCGGAAAACTGGCGCAGCGAGACGCGGTGCAACTTCGGGCGAATCACCACGTCAGCTTCGCGGATGCTATGCATGCCGATAGTCGCCATCGCCAGGTCGTAGGTGCGCATCAGCAGATCGGTGATGGCAGGTGTGCGGGTGCGGGTGCGTTTCTGCTCGTGCTGCTCCATCTCCGCCAACCAGCTCGTCGCGCTGGTCAGCACGGGCGGCTCCTGACCGCCGAGTTCCGAGGCGATCAGCACGTGCGCGCCCATCTGGCGCACGAGGCGAATTGGCACTGGATCGTGCATCCCGGCATCCATCAAGATGTGACTGCCCACCATCACTGGCGGGAAGACGCCCGGCAGGGCAACGCTTGCCAGACCCGCCTGCCACAACAGCCCTCTATCGAGTACCACGCCGGAGCGCGTGCTGAGATCAATAGCAACCATGGCGAAGGGGGTTTCCAGGTCCTCGAAGCGCGTCTCACCGCACAGGTCGCGCAGCATCCTCTTGAGTCCCACGTTGGAGAAAATCGAGGTGCGCGGAATGCGCCAGCGCACGATATTGCGTTGAACGCGCAGGAAAATCTCCTCGCTTTCCTCGAAAGATTTACCGAGCAGGTACATGCCAGGCGTGATGATACCGCTGCTACAGGCGGCTATATAATCGATAGGTATGTGATGAGCGACGAGTCGTTCCAGCACGCCCAGGTGAGCGAAGCCACGCGCACCGCCTCCACCGAAGGCAATCCCCACCGTCTGGCGCGCCATGTAGCGCGCCACAAAATCAACGGCTTGCGTCAGTTGCGCGCCGGCGGCTTGCTGGCGCAAGGTCTGTCGCTGCTCCCAGCAGGCCACGAGCAGGGCATCATCAGCCGGGAGCAGGCGCGTCACTTCGTGGCCGAGCAGCTCCGCGGCGCGATCCTGCGCACCAATGGTGGGATGGCCTGGAACGTGCGCCAGGAAGAGCGAGGGCTGAATCTGCTCGACGGTGGCGGCGAGCTGCTTTCCGGCCTCTTCCATCCCGTCTGAGATAAGTAGCACAGCGCGCGTGCAGTGTTCCCCTATGCTTTGCGCGAGCCTGGCCGGTGTTTGCCGCGTGGTGACGAGCAGCAGGTAATCGTAGAGCGAGGCGAGATCGGCAAGCTGTGCCAGGACGCCGGGGAGTTCGTCACCAGACTCATCGAGCGTTTGTTGCGTAGCGGTCAGGGCTGCCAGCGCAGCGAAAAACTGCCCTCCGGCTGTGATAGTGGGGGCGCGATGGGCTGCGAGCAGACCGTGGTCCCGCACGCACTCCAGTAGCGATGGGCGCAGTTGACCCTGGTGGACAGCAAATTGCCGGCTGGCTGCCTCGTCCTGGCCGCACACTTCAAGCAACAAAACGCGCTTTCGGCTGCGCTCCGCCAGCGCGTCCGCGATGTGCGCCGCCAGCGAGCGTTCAGGCGGCGATCCAGGCTGTTCAACGCAGGCTAGCCAGGTGCGCTCGGCGGCATGGTTCAGCAGGATATGGCGATTGGTACGCGCCAGGCGCAGCGAGAGTACGGCGTTGATATTTTGTGTCAGTGTCGGGCAGATGGATAGCAGCGAGAAGAAATCGGCCTGCGGCAGCGTCCAGAGCAGCGTCTCCTGTTCGGCTCGCACGGTCGCCGAGGGTGGCTCGCCCGTGAGCAGTGACATCTCGCCGAAGCATTCGCCAGGCCCCAGGCGCGCCACGGCCAGGGATTCCTGGCGCGAAGGGGAATCGCGTTCCTCGCCAAGCAGGACATTGACCAGCCCCGACCCGACAATATACAGCTGCCCATGCCAGACACCGCGCTCCAGGATAGTAGTTCCGCGCTCCACACTGACCGGCTGCAGACGCGCCAGGATAAGCTCTATCTCGTGCAGCTGCAAATTGCGAAACAAAGGGCTGGCCAGGATGAGTTTTTGCGGTTCCACGTTCTGCATTCCGTCCTCTCACGCAGTTATCGATCAGTCAGACCCACTCTGATTGTATCGACAAACCGCCGCGCTGTCCAGTAGGGCGCAATCGGAGCATTTTCGAACATATTTCCGATTCTAAGCGCGCCATTGAGAATAGGCCAGTAAGGAGGACTTGCATGAATATTCACGAACAACTCGAACATTTGCTGGCAGATTTAGGAGTACAAATGGAAGACGCTGAACACGAGCCGATCGAAGATGCGGAGAGCACTCCACCGGAAATATCCATCTTCCAATCCTCGCGCGACCACTACGGCGTATTCTATCGCCTGGATATCATCGAGTCCATGCCGCAACTGCGCATCATGGTGCCGGTCGAGAATGGGGCCATCAAGATGGAGATGTACCTGGTGCGCTTGAGCGCCAGCGCCGCGCTGCATAGCCCCTTCGCCAGCATAGCATCCTATCGCGGCAGCGCGGCCTTCGAGCAGAGCCGCGAGGCCACCCTACAGCATTTCCTGTACGCCGCCGCCGAGATGATGAAGCAGCTTTTCTGGTCAGGCGACCTTGATAGTATGACGTTCCCAACAGAGATCGATGTACGGCGGCTGGTATAAAATGCTATACATTCCCTCTCTCCTGTGATACACTTGATACAAAGAGTAGGAGAGAGGGAAGCAGCGTATGACAGAGCAAATTGAAGGCATCGGCCAGGAAGCGCAGCAATATTTTATACTGAAACACGCTGCCCGCGAACGCGCACTTCCCAAGTCGCGCGCGGCAATTCGTGCCTGCGCCAACAGCATTCGCGCCGCCCATCGCGGGGAGTTCGCCACGTCGAGCGGACTGCTCCAGCAGGCTGCCGCGCTGCTCGCCGAGATGGCCGAGGATTTACGCAACCACCAGGATATTTTCTTCGCCGGCTTTGTGCAGGATGCGCAAAAAGAGTATGCCGAAGCCGCTACCTTTTCAGCTATTACGCAGAACCGCTCGATCCCGCTGGCACCCGAACTTGGTATCGATTGGGCACCGTACCTGAATGGCCTGGGCGAGGCTGTCGGGGAACTGCGCCGCTACGTGCTGGACCAGCTGCGGCAAAGCAACTATGACACCTGCGAGCTGCTGCTGCGCCACATGGACGATATCTATGCCCTGCTCACCACCATCGATTACCCCGACGCCATCACCGGCGGCCTGCGACGCACCACCGACACGACGCGCGCCATTCTGGAGAAGACACGCGGCGACCTCACTATAGCAGTCGGGCAAGCACAACTGCAACGAGCCATGCTTGCCCTTCAACGCGACCTCAAAGAACGCTAGAGCGATTCAAGTTCGATTTCAGAGGTTATGTCTAACCGTTTGCGATAATGTGCTGCGCGACCGAGGCTATCGTGTTGGACGGGATGGCGAAACTGACGCCATTCGCCAGCGTGTTGAACTCCGAGTCAATCGCTCCTAAAGTTGGAAGGCCGACCAGGTTGCCTTGCAGGTCGATCAACGCGCCGCCGCTATTGCCGGGATTGATGGCGGCATCGGTCTGGATGGCGTTGGTGATTGTCGCGCCGCCCTGTCCCTCCGAAACTGTGCGTCCCAGCGCGCTGACGATGCCCTGCGTCACCGTTTCGGTAATGCCCAGCGGGTTGCCGATCGCCAGTACGTCCTGCCCGACGGTGAGCTTCGATAAATCACCCAGCGTGACCGCTGTTAATTTAATTGAAGTGCTTACCTTCAGCACAGCCAGGTCATTAGCTGAGTCGGTTCCCACCAACTGCGCGGTGAGATGCGTTCCGTCGTAAAGCACCACATCGATGCTCTGCGCGCCGGAAACAACGTGGTTGTTGGTCACGATATACCCGCGCGTGTCGATAATCACGCCGGAGCCGATGGCGCTTCCGCTAGCCGTAGTGACGTTGACCTCCACGACGGAGGGCTTCACCTTCGCGATGGCTGCCTCCTGAGCAGTCTGGGCGGTAGTTGTGGCCGCTGCCGTAGTGGAGGTTTGCACTGTGCCGGTACTCCCGCTCGTGCCGCTCGTCCGGCTGAATTGCCAGCCCGCGAACAGCCCGACGCCGAAAATTGCCGCTAGTAAGAGGGTCAAAGCCAGTATCGCCGCTGTACGAAACGCCCTACGCCTGGGTCTGGGAACCGGGAAGTCGGGAGTTGGAGTCTGTGGAGGAGCGGTTGGAAACGCAGAGGGTAGTTCAGGGTCTGTATCAGCCATCGGTACCCACAGCTGCTGGTAAGAAACCGGTTGTTGTGGTTCGCTCGCGTCGTCCCATGATGGCTGCTGGTAAGGATTTGCTATCTCTGATTCAATCTCGTTTTGTGTCTGATCTGTGTACATAGCTATTCATCTCCGCTGCTTATTCAGGCGACTACGCAACCTGGGCGAGCCACCTGTACAATACGAATATATGTGTTTGTACTGTAAGCATAGCCCCTCGCCATGTGAGCAACATTGGAAGAATATGAGGGATTTCTCATGAAACAGGCTCGCCCCTACGGAATCTGGGCCTGCTTTTCTACAGGGGGCAGATCGGTGATGGTGGCGTGCGCCAGGGGCAGCGTGATTGTTACGGTTGTTCCCTGGTCGGGGATGCTGGTCAGGGTCAGCTTGCCGCCATGTGCCAGGGCAGTACTGCGAGCAATCGACAGGCCGAGGCCGGTTCCACCCGCTTCGCGCGAGCGGGCTTTATCCACGCGGTAGAATCGCT
The DNA here is from genome assembly GCA_963731975.1 of uncultured Chloroflexia bacterium. Classification (GTDB taxonomy): domain Bacteria; phylum Chloroflexota; class Ktedonobacteria; order Ktedonobacterales; family Ktedonobacteraceae; genus CAVSXS01. The sequence continues at coordinate 414,235 of CAVSXS010000002.1, forward strand.
CGCCCATATGCGGCAGGTGTTCGGCGGATATGCCGATGCCGGTGTCGCGCACTTCCAGCAGTGCGTGTTGATCGCGCTCCTCGGCGCGCACGGTGATACTGCCATCCTGCCGGTTGTACTTGATGGCGTTGTCGAGCAACACCAGCAATGCCTGCTCCAGCAGCACCGGGTCGCCAATCACGGTCGGCGCATCACTGCTCTCAACTCGAACAGTGATGTTCTTCTGTTCGGCGAGGGATTGAATGCGCCGCGCGGCTGCCTGGGCCAGTTCAGCCAGATTCACGACCTCGTGTTCGCGGTGCGTAGAGCCGTTATCCAGGCGGGCGAGCGTCAGCAGGTTAGTGGTAATGCTGGACATGTGGCTCGTCTCCGCGACGATATCTTCCAGCAGAAGCGCGTCATCGACTTGCAGGTGTTTGCGACTGCGCAGCAGCACCTCCGCGTCGGCGCGCATCAGCGTGAGCGGTGTGCGCAGTTCGTGAGCAGCATCTGCTATGAACCGCTGCTGGTTTGCCCACGCCAGCCGCGCAGGGGCCAGCGCGCGGTTCGCCAGGAACAGCCCGCCTATGCCTGCTCCCAGCAAAGCGGGACCTCCGACGGAGAGCAGCAGGATCAGCAGCAAATTCAGCGCGGACTGCTGCGCCTGGATGATTTCACCCGTCACCACCACGCCCTGGTAGCCGTGGCCGGACGGATCTGGAACCGGCAGCGCGTAACGATAGACTTCCCCGATCGAGCCGCCTGCATTGACGGTATCGGAGGCAGAGCCATTCTGCAAGGCCGATTGCACGAGGGTATTCGTCACAAACGCAGCTGGCAGCCGCTTGATATCTTCGCCGACAGCAGGGCGCCATTCTGGTCGAAGCATACCGCTATTTCGGGCGTGAATATTCTCTGTCCCTGGCCAAAGGGCGGACCGAATGAGTTTTGTGGGGAGTAGAAAGGACAGGCTTGATTCACCGCGCCCTGGCTCCATTCACTTTGATGTCCCCGCGCGTGAAACTGGGTATCGCTCTGGATAGGATTCAGGAGGAAGTATTGCGCGCCGAAGTAGAGGGCCACGCTGAACAGCACCAGCGCCGCGCCCAGCACACCACAGTACCATAGCGTCAAGCGAATGCGCAGGCCCTGGAAGAGGCTGGCTCCGGCCTCTCGTGACAGGCGACTCTTGCCACGCCGCAAGGATCCCCAGGCAGGTGCTCTCCAGCTCATATGATTACTCCCTTGTTGCGGTTCCTTCATGCTTTGTTACAAATGCGTCCCGGCTGCGATACCACAGATTCAGGCAGAATGGCTCGAAGACTCAATCTTGTATCCAACGCCGCGTACCGTCTTGATGAGTGGGTGTGGAAACCCCTGATCGATCTTGTCGCGCAAGTAGTGGATGTAGATATCTACCACATTCGAGAGCGCGTCCAGGTCGTAGCGCCATACCGCGTCAACAATTTGCGTGCGTGTCAGCACCCTCCCGGCGTGGCGCATCAGGTATTCCAGCAGCGCGAACTCTTTGGCCGTCAGTTCGATAACGCGCCCTGAGCGCCTGGCTTCGTGCCGCACCAGGTCGAGTGTCAGATCACCAACTGCGAGCTGTGGAGCTTCGTCGAAACGACGGTCGCGGCGGCGCAGCAGGGCATTGATGCGCGCCAGCAGCTCTTCCATAGCAAACGGCTTGGTCAGGTAATCGTCAGCTCCCACGTTGAGGCCAGCCACACGGTCCTCCACAGCGCCACGCGCGGTGAGCATCAAGACCGGGGTCATGATACGTTCGGCGCGCATCTGGCGGCATACCTCAATTCCATCAATGCCTGGCAGCATCAGGTCCAGGACAACTACATCATAGGTATCGCTCAAAGCAAGATCGACACCTGTGTGCCCATCATGCGCGAGATCAACAGTATGGCGTTCTTCCAGCAGGACGCGGCGTAATAAAAATGCCAGGCGTTGCTCGTCCTCTACGACAAGAATATGCATGGCTCTCTTCCCCTTTTAATGCAGGTGCGCAATACAGCGCGTCCCTACGGCCAGATTTTCAGATACTTCTCCTCTTATTGTATTGCATAGTGATGGGAGAGTATCAACTACCTATAAGAGTAGCATCACTTCATTTGAATTTGATGTGAACCGCGTGAGAATTTTCTCATAATCATGGGGACTGCTATGACCCTTCGCCGTCACACGTTCGTGATGTGAAGTTTCTCATGTGTTTCCAATAAAATGTCAATGGAAACAGTCTATGCTTGAAACGTGAGGATAAGAACCCCCGGTAACTGAACGACAGCGAGTGGTTCTCAGTCAACACGCTCAATAACTACTTCAAACTATAGAGAGAGAGATAGGAAATACGATGGAACAGAAACATAAGGGGCAAGAGAGGATGCCGAAAGCACGCGCGATGGCGCTAGCCGGTACGTTGAAAAAGTGGATGGTCGTCTCCTCAGTCATAGGTTTCGGCACAATAAGCGGACTGGCCGCCGTCCACCAGGTCGGCAGCACCACTTCCACGACTTCGTCGGGGTCTTCCGGCACCTCGTCAAGCTCATCGACGAAATCGACGCAAAATAGCAGCTACTTCAATCAAAGCAGTAGCAGCAGTAATATCGGAAGCAGTTCCTCTAGCAGCTCATCATCGTCGGTCAGCGGAACAAGCGTCTCCTAGTAGCTTGTCATATTCTCAAGTATTAGGACATTTTCTCGCCGCTTTTTGTGCTAAGCTGTGTGAGAAAAGAAGAAATTGGCGCGCTTGAGCCTCGCATGACAATGTGGGGATCAACGCGCGTCTCCTGGTTTGTGCGAAAGGATCACGTCACGTGGCAAGCCTATCACTCACGATGGAGCAGGTGCTGACCCTGCTTGCAGCAACGCCGTCGCGCATCGCTGCGCTTACCGCCGACCTGGCATCAGATCAATTGCATACGAGGCCCAACCACGATGGGTGGTCCGCAAACGATGTGCTTGCCCACCTGCGTGCATGTGCTGACGTCTGGGGTAACTGCATCATGGCGATCATCGCCGAGGACACGCCGACGCTGCGGGCTGTCAATCCCCGCACCTGGATCAAGAAGACGGACTATCTCGAGCTGGAATTCCGGCCCTCGTTGCGCTCCTTTACCACGCAGCGTGCCGATCTCCTGGCAGCCCTCTCCCCGTTGCCGCCAGAAGGCTGGGAACGCTCGGCAACCGTGACGGGGGCGGGAAAGGTCCTCGAGCGGACCGTGCTGTTCTACGCGCAGTGGCTGGCTCGCCATGAACGGCAGCACGTCAAGCAGGTCGAACGTATCGTCAACACGATGCACCTGTAGCACCCTGTCAAGTTCATTTGAACCTTGCTTACGTGAATTGACGCCGGCCCATGCCCAGTTCTCGCGCGAGCTCCTCGATGCGCAGTGGCTGGTCGAAGTCTTGGCGAAGTCGCCCGACCGCTCTGGCAACGTAGGGTGTGTATCCCCCTTGAAGGGCAAGGTGGCGGAGTCGGTCACCCTGCTCTCCTATCAGGAGGCGGTAGATAATTTCCCGTGTGATCAGCGGAAGGAGGACCTGTGCTTCAGCAGGGGAATCCAGGAGTCTGACGAGCCGCACGAAGGCATCCAGCAGGTTCCCATCCAATGGACTGACGGCGATGGCTCTTACATCGGCCTGCCCTGGCGGCTTGTGGATCATGACGCTCATAGGAACCTCTTCTCTTGTTTCTCCATTGCGTGTCCTGAAAGACGTGCAGAATCAGACAAGCATTTTCGACAATTATTCTATCACCCAGGGCTTCGGCGCGTCTATAATACCACCAGACAGAGTACATGCCTCTCTGCTTTTGCAGACCTGCTGGACTTTTCTTCCAGGGAAGAGCCAGTTGTGAGAGCGCATGAGACCTGCCAGGCAGACCATCAGAAGAAGTTTTGCTGTCATCCGCACTACATCTATCCAAAGGAGAGAGACATGGAATACAAACGCTTAGGCCACGCAGGGATGAAAGTCTCGCGCATCATTTTGGGCTGTATGGGGTTTGGCGACCCATCACGTGGCACGCATGAATGGGCGCTCGGTCTCGACGAGGCTCGGCCGATTATCAAGCAAGCGCTGGAAGCGGGTATTACGACGTTTGATACGGCGAATGTGTATTCGCTCGGTGCCAGTGAGGAGATCGTCGGCCAGGTCCTGGGTGAGCTGGCGAAGCGCGACGACGTTCTTATTGCAACCAAGGTCTTTAGCCGGATGGGGCCAGGCCCCAAAGATGCTGGACTCTCCCGGGCAGCGATCTTCGCACAAGCAGAGCAGAGTTTGAAGCGACTCAAGACGGACTACATTGACCTCTATCAGATTTACCGCTACGACCCGCATACCCCGATAGAAGAAACGCTGGAAGCCTTGCACGACCTGGTGAAGAGCGGCAAGGTGCGCTACATCGGCGCCAGCAGTATGTACGCGTGGCAATTTGCTCAAGCGCAGTATGTGGCTGATCTCCATGGCTGGACACGATTTGTCTCGATGCAAGACCAGTATAACTTGCTCATGCGCGAAGAAGAACGGGAAATGCTGCCGTTCTGTCTCGACCAGGGAGTTGGGGTGATCCCGTGGAGCCCACTGGCGCGAGGTCTATTAACTCGCGAGTGGAGTGCGCAAACCAAACGGAGTGAAACCGACAAGTTTACGCAAGCACTCTACTCCCAGGCTGAGGAGGCCAACCATCAGATCGTCAAGACTGTGAAAGCCATTGCCGAAGAACGATATATTCCAATGGCGCAAATTGGTCTGGCATGGCTGCTACAGAAGGAGGCGGTGACTGCGCCGATTGTTGGCGCGACCAAACCACAGCATCTGACTGACGCACTCGCGGCGGTGAACCTCAAACTGAGCGACGAAGAAATACGGCGACTCGAAGCACCCTACATCCCCCAGCTTCCTGTGGCTTTTGAATGACAAAGCTTGCCCTGGGCGTCTTTCCATGCCAGCCGAGCAGGAGTATTAGCAGTAACGCGGGACGGCATTTTTTAACAAGCCCTTATCCTAGTCAGAGCACATACCTCTCTGGATTTGTGGGCATGATGGAGGAATTCAGAACATGGACATCAAAAGAAGTGGTTCACGACCTTCCGGGAAAGGACCGGCCGAGTACTTTACCGGCGCAGTATGCATTGACCCCCTGTTCGAGGCACCCGACCCGGCACGCGCGGTCGGCGCCAGTGTCACGTTCGAGCCTGGCGCTCGGACAGCATGGCACAGCCACCCGCTGGGTCAAACCCTGATCGTGACGGCGGGCTGCGGCAGGGTACAACGCTGGGGTGGTCCGATCGAGGAAATTCGACCGGGTGACGTGATCTGGTTCTCGCCGGGTGAGAAACATTGGCACGGCGCCACCGCAACCACGGCAATGACGCACATTGCTATTCAGGAACAGCTCGACGGCAAGACCGCCGACTGGATGGAGAAGGTCAGCGACGAACAATACCAGGGTTGATCGTCGAGGAAGAAAGTTCCGACCTTTACTCAAAGACAGGAAACAAGACAAATGCAAAAGCGTATGGCCCGTTCACCAACGAAGAACTCGTGGGCGAAGCGCTTGCTCCCTTTCGTGGACAAGTGGTGATAGCCACCAAATTCGGGTTCAAACTTGGTCCCAACGGAGAGCAGATGGGCCAGGTACCCCGAAGAGTTGGAGCGAAGGACAGGTCTATAAGCGGCCGTCATGGCAAGAAGGAGACTCCTATGGCACAGACAGATTTTCGCACTGCCCTGCAGGGCAGCAATGAAATCGAGATCACCGTGACTGGTCGAACGTCCGGTCGATCCCTTACCTACCCCGTATGGTTCGCCCTGGATGGCGACAAGCTCTATCTGATCCCGGTGAAGGGATCAGATACCGACTGGTACAAAAACCTGCGCAAGACCCCGACCATTCGCCTGGAGGCCCGTGGGAAGACACTCACCACGAGCGCTCGTTTTCTCACCGGCGAGGCGCAGCTCGGCAAGGTCCTTGAGAAGTTCCGAGACAAGTACGGGAGGAACGTGAAGTCCTACTACCCCAAGCTTGATGTTGCCGTCGAAGTCCCACTCTCCGGAATCTCTTGACCCTGGTCATGCATGGTTGCCATGATTTCCTTAGCCAAACGAGAACGAGAAGAGATGGGGCGGTCTAGACCGCCCCATCTCTTCTCGTTCGGGGGGGAGAGGAAGAAAAGGAGAGTAGTGTTATGCTTGTTCTTTTCTATAAGCCATCATAACCAAAAAGTATGTGTAAACTATGAAATAAGTGTACGGGGTTTGTAAAAAGTTAGATGGGGATGACTCGTGTGAGTCATCCCCATCTAACTTACCAATCAGGCAGTCTCATTTCGTGCAATCAAGTTGCCTCATTTCGTGGTCGTACACTCGTACAGTTGTCCGCCGCCGCCGAAGCCACTGCTAGACGAGCCGGATTGGTACTGGCTCGACGGAACCGCCGTGCAGTTCGACGTAATCCACGAGGTCAGCGAACTCTGCCCCCCGCCGGGGCCACCACCGGAGCCGTTGATGAGGAAGAAGCGAATCGCCCCACTCTTGACCAGCGCGGCAAGCGAGCTTGTCGTCAGGATGGGATCGCTGCCGGAGAAGCCGCCCATCGCCATCACAGGCTGGTTGGTCGCCAGGATGATCGAATCCGCCTCCTGCGAGCTGGATACGGCCAGCAGGTACTTCGCGCCGTCGCGGTGCGCCTCCAGGTAGTTGATGAGCGCGGTATTCACGCTGATAGTGCCATCACCGCCAGTTGCCGATGCAAACAGGCCGCTGCTGGTCGGCCCTGCCACCGGCAAATTCGCCGCCTGGTCCGCCAGCACGGGGATGGCCGACCATACCGCCGAGGTCAGCAGCAGCCCTAACAGGCCGACGCCGAGCGCCGTTCCCAGAATGCGCGCGTTGAACCGCAGTCGAGGGAGCAGGCGCGCGCCGACCAGAATGGCAGCCGCCACAAGTGCCGGGATGGCGATTGCCGGGATCAGCCACAGACCCCAGGATGGGTTGCTGGTGATGATGTGAATCTGCTCAAGAGCGGTCAGCACGAGCGCCAGGGGCAGCAGCCAGCCGTGCCAGCTGCCGCGCCGGTAGTCGCGCCACATCATCACCACGCCGATGCCGAACAGGGCGCAGATGGCCGGGGCGAAGGTGGACAGGTAATACTGGTGGAAGAAGGTCGCCACACTGAAGAAGACGGCCATTGTCAGCAGCCAGACCCCCCACAACACCATCGACTGCTGCTGCGGGTCATCACGGAAGCGCGGGCGGCGCTGCCATGCTAAAGCCACTATTCCCAGCAGGGCCAGGGGCAGCAACCACACGATCTGCCCGCCCAGCGGCTCGTTGAAGAGGCGCGTCACACCCGGATTGCCTGTATTGAACATACCACCGGAAGCATTATTACCCCCGCCGCCGCCAATACCCTGCGGCGGCCTGCCCGTTCCCCGGCCAGTGAAATCAGCCGGGAAATCACGAGGAAATGTGCCGTTGCCAAATCCTCCCGGCGGGAAGTTCCCTGTTGTCGTTGCGCCGCCAGTGCTTACAGTACCAGTATTCCCGCCACCGCCAAAGAATTGTCCTATCAGGCGCTGGATGCCATTGTAGCCGAGCGCAAGACTGATCTCCGAGTTGTTCTGGCTCGATCCGACATAGGGGCGGCTCGATGCCGGGGTCAGATCAACCGCCAGCGCCCACGAGAGCGAGAGCGCCAGCATCAGCAGACCCGCCAGCGCCAGGTGTGCGATACGTACCCACACACGCCGCGGCGAGGCCAGCAGGTAGAGCAGCGCGTAGGCTGGCACGACCAGGTAGGCTTCCAGCATCTTGATATTGAAGCCTAGCCCAACGAAGACAGCGCACAGCAGCAGCCAGCGCAGCTTGCCCGATTCCGCCGCCTTGAACACCGCCCAGGCCCCTAGCAGCATCACCAGCACCAGCGTGCTGTCGATGGTGTTGTTGCGGTTGGTCAGCACGCTGATCGGGCTGATCGCCAGCGCCAGCGCCGCCAGCAGACCAGCCGTTACCCCGAAGTGACGGCGCACCAGGTGGTAGAGCAGCAGTACCGACAGCACCCCCGCCAGCGCCTGGGGAAGAAAAATGCTGAAGGGGGTGAAGCCGAATATCTTGGCGCTGGCAGCTTGCAGCCAGAAGCCCAGGGGTGGCTTATCGATGGTGACGAAGCCACCGGGATCGAAGGCCACGAAGAAGAAATTATGCCAGCTATCGAGCATACTCCTGATCGCCGAAGCGTAATACAGGTTGGCCCAGCCATTCGTCCCAAGCTGGTAAAAGTTCATGAAGGCCGCGACGAGCGCAACGGCGGCCAGCGCCAACCGGCTCCACAATGGAGACCAGCCTCCTCCTCGCTCTTCCACCGGTTGACCCGGCAGGTCTTCTCTCGTCGTTATTGGTATATCGATCATAACATGTGCCTCTACTTTCTACAGTGGATGTTGGGTGGCAGACAGTTTGAGCGCGCCCGAGGGCGAGCGTTGTGGTTCATGCATATGGGGATATATTGTCTCTTTTTGCGTATGGTTGATAAAGACCCACAGGCGCATACCCAGGAAGGAGATGAAGGTCGTTCCGGCAATGGCAAACACCTTCGAGGCATTCGCCCAAATGGTCGGATTGACCAGGAGGGGATGAAGCACCCGGCTGGCGAGCCAGAGAATACCGCTGCTCCACGCTATCCCGCTCAACGTCGTCAGCGTGAAACGCAGCAGTTCTTGCCGATTTGTGTGCTGCCTGTGTTCGAATGTCCAATACTTGTTCAGAAGAAAGCTGTTGATTGCGCCCACGCTGTAGGCCAGCGCGTTATAGGACAACAGTACGAGCGTGCTGGTGGTTGGAAAGAGCCACAACAGGGCGTTCAAGACCAACAGGTCTACCAGCGTGTTCAGTCCTCCAACCAGGCAAAACCGCAGCATTTGCCTGGGCAGTCTTAAGGTATCAATCACAAACCTGTCCTCTCAATGTTGTTGCGTATCCGTGCCGGGATGCCTGGCGCGTGTTCTCGCGTGACACACTGTATCCCTGTGGTTATCAGAGTAGCAGGGGTGCATGTGAGGAACATTGGAGGAAGATGAGGATTTTCACATAAATCTGAGGCGCGTCACAAAGCGTTCCTTGCCGGATAACGCCAACACTCGTGGTATACTACAATGTATAATTATCCATTTGCTTCTCATTACAGCCTTAGCGCGACGCTTTCCCCACAGTATACGTTTGTAGGAATGAGGGGTAGAAACGCAATAGATGAGGGATCATATGCAGAGCAATAATCCGCAGGCTAACGATGCGACGCCTCCTTTACGCATCAAGGCGACTACATCCGCGCAAATTGTCACGGCAGATTCGGTGGAGGCGGAAGAGGTTCCAACCATTCCTATCGGCTCCATGAGGACGGTGAACGCCTTGCAACCGGAGGTGGCTGTGCATGAACTGGCGTCGTCCTCGTCGGTGCGCCTGCCTGCTCCGCTGATCGTCCACCCTGCCGAATATCGCCGCAGTCCGGGTGAATGGCTGCGCGTCTGGTGGAACGGCCTACGCCCTTCGTACCTGCCCCTCTCGCTGTTGCCGATTATACTGGGCAGCGTGCTGGCCTGGACGCAGAGCATTTCAGCCAACGCGGTGCGCGGGAGTTTCCATCCGCAGCGTTTCGTCGTACTGCTGCTGGCCGTGCTCTTTCTCCACATCGGCGCGAACCTCGTCAACGACTACTATGATTACCTGCGCGGCATCGATACGACCAACTCACTCGGCCCTGGCGGACTTATCCAGCAGGGCTTCATTCGCCCGCGGCGCGTGCTGAACTTTGGTCTGACGATGCTGGGACTTGGCGCGTTATGCGGGCTGCTGCTGGCGCTTTCGAGCGGTGGGCCGTTGCTCCTCGCCGCTGGTTTAATAGGTTTTTTCTGCGCCTACTTCTACAGCGCCACTGCACGCTCGCTCGCTTCCATCGCTTTGGGCGAGATGGTCAGCTTTGCCATCTTCGGCCCGGCGCTCACGCTCATTGCCTATTTTGTGCAGGTGGGGCAGTTCTCTCGTTTGGTGTTCATCTACAGCCTGCCGCTCGGCCTGCTGGCCTGTGCTTTCATATTCCTGAACAATATGCGCGATAGTGAGAGCGATGCGCAGGCCGGCAAGCATACCCTGGTCTCGCTGCTCGGCCTGCGCGCCAGTCGTGCAATCTACGCGCTGTTGCTGCTGGGAGCCTACGCTCCCATCATCATACTGGGCGTACCCAGCCACGCGCCCCATCTGCTGCTGATAACGCTCTGGACGCTGCCAGGGCTGGTCGTGCTGCTGAGCGGCGTCCTGCGCACCTACGCGCCCGCCTCGCTCCACTGGCACATGCGCAAAACGCTGTCACTCGAAATCCAGTTTACGTTGCTGCTGCTGATCGCGCTCATCGTCACGACATACGTGACGCTGGTTCATCTGCCCACGTTCACGCTGCCGTTTTAGCGCTTCGGCGTGATTGCCTTCAGAAATTTCCGCACGATGAGAACCGCCAGCAGGCATGCCAGCATTGCCGCAAGCGTTGGCAGGTCGATAGAGTAACGCGCGATAGCGACGACAGGCAGATATGGCTCGAATGGGGCAACCAGGGGTGTGCTTATCGCCAGAATCCAGGAATCATAGGGGAATGTCAGGTGGGCGCACGTCATGAGGAAGCGCGCGAAGAGCAGGAGCAGCACCAGCGCCAGAGCCAGCGCGAGTAATCCACTGATGAAGGAAAGGATCGCCGCGAAGAACTTTCGGATGCCTCGCCCCACGCGGCGGGCCGCCGACTCGCGCGGCAGCAGGTAACGAGGGATGGGTGCAGTGATCGTGGGCAGCATCGGCTCCGTCATCTCCTGGTAAAATGCGTAGCGTTTCGCTTTTCGACGACGCATGGCTGCTCGCTCGCTCTCTAGTGTTTCAGGCAGAAAAAGTCACACATACCCACGCTGTATAAACGAATAACGTGGTATATTTTTGCGCGCTTTTCAACACGCTACTCAATTATCTCTACTTCCGCTTGATCCATTTCATCCTCTTGCAGCACGTAGAGCTGATCCCAGCCCTCGCCCGGAGCCTGGAGCAGCGTTTTTTGCAGCAGATCGGCATGATAGCGGATCACCGCTTCGCCAACGCTGCGCGGGCGCAGCAGATCCCGCTCCATGCACGTTTCCAGCGATGTGTTGAAGATGAGCAGGCACGAAATGTAGGGGCGACCCTCGCGGTCGCCCGCCCTGGGGCGACCCTCGCGGTCGCCCGCCCTGGGGCGACCCTCGCGGTCGCCCGCCCTGTTGCCCGCCCCGCCGTGATCGCCCGCCTCGTGGCGCGCCTGTTCGAGCAGCCTGCGCCTGGCAAAGGGCTGGAGCGCCGTGCTGTCGGCGACAGTGAAACGCCCCAGGTCCAGGCGCTTCTGAATAATATAGTGGAACAGGTTGAATGTTTCGCGGTGTACCTTTTGATTGTTCTCGTCATCACAGATCATGGCGCGGCAGTAGTCGGACGAAACGATGGCGGTCGGCAAAAATCGCCGCGCGGCAAAGGTACTTTTCCCGCTGGCAGCCGGGCCGCAGAGGACAAGCAGCGTGCGGCGTGGGACAGCGATCTTCATTGCCATTGCGATACCTGCCCTCCTTTTGTTATAATAGCCCTGCATTTCTGGTCATTATGCCTTATCATGGCGTCATTTATCAAATTATACGAAAGTGTATCATATACCGCCAAGCAGAGAGGGAGACGCACGTGTCCATAGAGTTGAAGTTGACTGGCACTGAAATTCGCCAGTATTTTCTCGATTTTTTCATCGGCAAAGGTCATGAGCAGGTACCCAGTTCCTCATTGATCCCACATAATGACCCGACCGTGCTGCTGACCACCGCCGGAATGCAGCAAATGATTCCCTACTTCCTGGGACGCGAAACGCCTCCTGCTCTGCGGCTGACCTCGGTGCAGAAATGTTTTCGCACCACCGATATCGACAATGTCGGCAACGACCGCTCGCTGACCTTCTTCGAGATGCTCGGCAACTTCTCCGTCGGCGATTACTTCAAGCGCGAAGCCATCACTTTTGCCTGGGAACTGCTTACCAAGGTCTTTGGCCTTCCTGCCGAAAAACTGTATCCGACTGTGTACCCTGAGGACGACGAGGCGCCAGGTCTGTGGCACGAGATCGCGGGCATCCCAGACGAAGCGATTGTACGGCTGGAAGACAACTGGTGGGGGCCTCCCGGCACGTCTGGCCCTTGCGGCCCCGACTCGGAGATCTACTATGATCGCGGCATCGAGCACGGCTGCGGCAGGGCCGAATGCGCGCCGGGCTGCGAGTGCGAGCGCTTCCTGGAAATCTGGAACCTGGTCTTCATGCAGTTCTACCAGGACCTTGACGGCACGCGCACGCCGCTTTCTAAGAAGAATATCGACACCGGCATGGGTCTGGAGCGCCTCAGCATGGTGCTGCAAGGCAAAGAGTCGGTCTTCGATACCGACCTGTTTCGCCCTATCATCGACCGCTTCGCCGCGCTTGCCAACGCGACCTATGGCAGCAACCCGAAAACGGATACCTCCCTGCGCGTGATCGCCGATCACGGGCGGGCGCTCGTCTTCCTGGCGGCGGACGGCGTGCTGCCCAGCAACGAGGGGCGCGGCTACATCTTCCGTCGCATTTTGCGCCGCGCCGTGCGCCACGGCAAGCTGCTGGGCCTGGATAAGCCCTTCCTCTCCGAGGCGGCGGATACCGTTATTAACTTGATGAAAAGCCACTACGTCGAGCTTGGCTTGCAGCGCGACCGCATCGTCGAGATTTTAAGCCTGGAAGAGAAGAAATTCAGCCAGACCCTCGATGCTGGCCTTGCCTTGCTCACCACGCTGCTTGAGAACCTGAAAGCGCACGGCCAGACCGTCGTATCAGGCGAAGATGCCTTCAAGCTGTACGATACACGCGGCTTCCCGCTCGAACTGACGCAGGAGGTCGCGGCAGAGCAGGGCTTCACGGTGGATGTCGCCGGCTTCGAGTTGGCGCTCCAGCGCCAGCAGGAGCGCAGCCGCTCCAGCGCCTCCTTTGTGCAGAGCACGGACGAGGCCGCCCTGATCGCCATCCTCCAGCGCGTCGGCCCGACTAGCTTTAGCGGCTACCAGGGTATCACCGGCAGCGGCACGATCGTCGGGCTGGTGGTGGACGGCACCGAGGTCGCGGAGATCAGCGCGCCGCAGTCAGCGGAGGTGATCCTCGACTCCACGCCATTCTACGCCGAGAGCGGCGGGCAGATCGGCGATCGCGGTAAGTTGTCCGGCTCGATGGGCCTCTTCCAGGTTCAAGATACGCAGCGCCCGCTCAAAGGCCTGATTGTCCACTATGGGCAGATCAGCGAGGGCTACCTGCGCGTCGGCGACACCGTGCAGGCAGAAGTTGATAAGGAACGCCGCGAGGACACCATGCGCAACCACAGCGCCACGCACCTGCTGCACCGGGCGCTGCGCGACTTGCTCGGCCCGCAGGTGCAGCAGCGCGGCTCGCTGGTCGAGCCAGAGCGCCTGCGCTTCGACTTCGCCAGCCCACGCGCCCTCACCCCGTCTGATCTGGCACATATCGACGAGCAGATCAATCGCTGGATTCGCACAGATTATCCCGTGCAGACACGCCTGCTGCCACTGCAAGAGGCATTGCAGACGGGAGCTATGGCGCTCTTCGGTGAGAAGTACGACGAGCAGGTGCGCGTTGTCTCGATGGGCAGCAGCACGGAACTGTGCGGCGGCACGCACTGCGCCTCGACGGGGCAGATCGGCGAGTACCTCACCACGCAGGAAACCAGCATCGCCGCGGGCGTTCGCCGCATCGAAGCGCTAACCGGTCGCGGCGCGGACGCTTACCTGCGTCGCCGTTCCGCCACGGTCGAGGCGCTCAGCGCGACGTTGCAGACCCAGCCCGAGCAGTTGGTAGGCCGCGTTGAGCAGGTGATACAAGAACTGGCTGCAGCGCGCAAGCAACTCGCGCAGCTCCAGCGTGAAGCGGCACAGCAGCAAGTCGAGACGCTGGCGCGGGCAGCCAGGGAGGTCGAAGGCGTCCCCGTCATCGCCGCTCTTGCCAGCGTGCCGGATGACAAACTCCTGCGTGAGATGGGCGACCTGGTACTGCACAAGCTGGAGCAGCCGGGCGTAGTCGTGCTGGCCGCTACCTTAGAGGAGCGCATCGGCTTGCAGGTCAGTATCTCCCCAGAACTGACGAAGCGCGGCCTGCACGCGGGCAAGCTCGCCGGGGCAGTCGGCGAACGCCTGGGCGGGCGTGGCGGCGGCAGGCCCGAATCGGCTCAAGGCGGCGGCAAGAACAAAGCCGAGCTGGGCGCGGCCCTCGACATGGTTCCGAGGCTGGTGCAAGCATCGCTGAAATGAGATCGTTTGCACCTATGAAACTTTTGTGCTATAACGTAGTAACGTATTAGCGCACTCGAACGGCAAAAGCAGAAACATAGCAGGCATGAGTAATCCCATTCAGCGTATTCGCGATTTCATACTTGGACGAGCTTCGCAGGACGGTACCGAGATCGACAGGGAAGCGTTCCTCTATGGCGCTGGTGAGAACCAGCGGCCACGCTTCACCGCGCTCGATATCGGGACGGCTTACGCGAAGGCGCTCATCATCGAGGTACAGGATGAGGTAGGCGTCGTGCTGGGAACGGGGCGTCACGCTCAGAGCTACAGCCACATGTCCGATGGCATCGTGATCGACATACCGGGCGTTATTGCCAATTGCAACGAGGCGTTGCTGCGCGCCGAGGAATCGGCGGGCGGCATCATCGCTCCCCCGACAGTGATCGGCATCGCCGGTGAGCTGGTCAAGGGCAGTTCGATCACGATCAACAAGCAGCGACAGGACCCGACCAAGGCCATCACTGCGGAGGAGCTGGAGGGCGCGATTTCCAACGCGCAGCAGAAGCTCCACAAAGCGGCGAAGGAGCGCATCGCCGCCGAAATTGGCTATACGAATGTCGAAGTGCGGCTGACAAATGCGTCGGTCATCTCCGTTCGTATAGATGGACAGCTGGTGCATAACCCGATTGGCTTTCGGGGACGCCATTTCGAGCTGACAGTTTTCAGCGCCTTCGCGCCACTGATGCAACTGGGCGCGCTGGAAACGGTGGCGCAGGGACTCGACCTGACCCTGATCTCGATCGTGGCCGAGCCTTACGCGCTGGCACGCTGCCTGAGCGCGAACGCCGGGCCGGATAGCGGCGCGATCTTCATCGACATCGGCGGCGGCACAACCGATATCGCGCTGGTGCGCCAGGGTGGCATCGAGGAGACGCGCATGTTTGCCCAGGGCGGACGCACATTCACGCGCCGCCTGGCAGCGAGCAAAGGACTTTCTATCAAAGAGGCGGAAAAGCAGAAGTTACTCTATAGCAGCGGCTCTATCAAGGGCGCGGAACGCGACGAGGTGCGCGCGATTCTGGCCCCCGAGATGCAAACCTGGATGGATAGTGTCGAGCTGCTGATCGATGAACTGGCGAAGGAAGAACTGTTACCGCCAGCTATCTACCTGGTAGGCGGTGGTTCGGCGCTGCCGGACCTGCACGAGAAGCTGGATAGCTTTCCCTGGAAGGACCGCCTGCCTTTTTCTCGCGACCCGATTATCCAGACGATCCAACCGGGCATGGTAACAACCATAGATGATCCAAATCATCTCCTCAAAACTGCCCAGGACATTACGCCGATGGCGCTGGCATACCAGGCAGTTGAATTACAGGACGAAAACAACGTGATGGAACGCGCACTCAACCGGGTCATCCAACGCTTGCACATCTAAGCTAGAAGAATGTAAGAGAGCAGGGGGAGAGCAGGGCTATGAGCGATGAGCAAATTATCTACCTGGACCCAAACGACGAACTGACCAAAGTCCGCGAACGCCTCGAAGGGATTGCTGCGCGCCGCGTGATCGTGATTGTGCCCCAACAGACGCAACTGCGCAGCCATGTCGGGTGGCGTCTGCTCCACGCGCGTACCCGCGAGATGGGGAAAGAAGTGCTCGTCATCAGCGCCGACCGCCAGATACGGGCCGTCGCCAAAGCCGCCGGATTTCGGGTCGCCGAGTCGGCGGATTCCTCCGCCCCAAGCAAGGGTCGTTCGGGAAGCCGCCCCAGCCGCAGTTCTCAAGACAGCAAGACGGCGCGCCAGCAGCGCATGTCTCCTTCCCGCCGCCCCTTCGAAGCGCGCGAAGCTCGCGAGGTGCGTCGCGGCGATCAGCCCTCTCTCCAGACACATACCGCAGAGGAGCCGCTCTCACAGAACACCTGGCCCGAAGCCGGAAGTAGAGATTCACAGGTGGGCGAAACGGCCTCACGGCAAGACATGGGGACGAACTCACCTCCATTTCATATCGAAGATGATGAGTTTGACCATCCCTATGAATTTCGTATCGAACCTTCTCAGGCTTCATCCTTTCCGCTCTCCCCGCGCGGCCAGGTCGAAGATGATGACGATGATGAGCAAGATCAAATACTGGCCGATTATGAGACTTCCCGGCGCATCCGCGAGGCAGCCGAACTCGGCAAGTCTGAGAGTCCCACTGCGTTCGAACCTGCCAGCAGCGCTCCGGCGTTTGCTGAGCATGGCATCGAGAGCAGTGACCCGTTCGACGCGCTGGAGGACAGATCTTCCGTCCCCCTGCCGGAGCAGCGGGGCGCGACCCACGTATACGAAATGGACGAGGATATCCCGGATATTTCCGATGTCCCCACCCTTTCCCAGGAGGCGCATGAGGTCGAATTCCTGGGAGACCAGGACGATTTTGTGGGGACGCAACAAATCCCTGTACGCCAGTGGCCGGATATGTTCAGCGACGAACCGGATGTAGAAGTCCCGCCACCACGCGTCTACGGCACGCGCCCGCGTGGCAGCCGTTCTGGGAAGTTACAGCGCCGACCTGCGCCAAACCTGGACGATGCCGATTCGCTTGCGCCCATCGAAGATCGCTCGACGGCCATACCGATCGTGCCGGTTCAACCGGCCCCCGTGCCGCCCGCCAGGTCAACAGGCGGGTTAGCTGCCGCCAGTGCAAGCCGCCAGGCCCCTTCACCACCAACCAGGCCACGGCGCAATGTGACGACGCCGCCCGCTCCTCAACAACCCCGTGTCACGCCGCAGGCGAGCCGGGGGCGGGCAGGCACCAGGGTCGCCCCTTCGGCAGCTCGCCAGCGCTCGCGCCGGGGCGGTCGCGTGCTGACTGCCCTGCTCATCTGCCTGCTGCTGCTTTTCCTGGGAGCCGTTGGCCTGTTCTATTTCGGCACGTCCGCGAACGTGACTATTACTGTGCCTGCAAAAACGGTTGATCTCAGCGCAATAAAGTTGAGTGCGACAACTAATCCGCAAGATAAAGCGCACAATACCGCTGCATCCGAACTGCTCACCTATACCGCCAGCGCGACGGGCAACGGCACCGCGACCGGCACCACCAAACAGGGCAATTCTCAGGCGACAGGCACGGCCATCTTCACCAACAAGGGGACGCAGCAGGTAGATATCCCCACCGGTACGACCGTCTCAACGTCTGGTGGCACGGGAAGCGTTGTCTTCCTCACGATCGCTGACGCGCTCATTCCTGGGAATAGCTCTATCCCCATTCCAATCCAGGCGCAAAGCCAGGGTCCGCAGGGCAACGTGCGCGCAGGAACGATTACCGAGATTACGGCTGATGGATACACAAAAATCGCGCAGGCCAACAACGTGCCAACGACCACGTTGAACCTGAATGTGACCAACACCGCGCCGACGAGCGGCGGCGGAGCCGCTAACACTCCCGCAGCGACAAAGAACGATATCGCGGCGCTCACTCTCGCGCTTCACCAGAAAATCCAGGCGCAGGTCAAGTCCTGGCTGGCAACCCAGTTGCACAAAAACGATTTGTACGGCACGCCAATCCCCGATGTACTGGGTAGCGCAAATCCACTGCCGGACGAAGTGCTCACCCAGGCTCCCCCTGTTGGGCAGGCCCTCACCAGCGCGACGATTTCGGGAACACTGACGGTGCAGGTCAAAGTGATTGTCGTGCGCGCAGCAGCAATCCTTATCGGCGCGCAGCAGCAGCTCAATACCTACGCGCTCAGCCAGCGCCCCGCCTACATGCTGACCTCGCCGGATACGGTGCAGATCACCAAAATCGCCAGCAGCAGCCCGAAAGATGGCTCATCGCTGACGATCACCTTGAATGCCACCGGCCAGGCCGTTCCCCAGGTCAATCTGAGTGACCTGAGCAATTCCCTCACGGGGAAAACGGTTGACCAGGCGAAAGGTGAAATCAATAGCGGCGGTGCCGGCATCCAGCAGGTGGAGGACACCCAGATCATCGTTACACCCTCCTTTCTGAGCCTCATGCCATTCCGCCCTGAACATATTCACATCTCCATACAGCCAGGGCCAGGACCCGCCAAAAAGGCTTACCGAACGGGTAAAGTAGACAAAACCGCCACTTCTCCGTTAGAATGCTATAGAATGCTAGTTGTTTAGGGGCGACCCTCACTCGGAGAAGAACATGACACGCTGGATGGCCCTGGATGTCGGTGAGGCCAGAATAGGAGTCGCGATAAGCGATGCATCCGGCGTTCTGGCGTCGCCCTATACGACGCTGCGTGTGGCGCGCGACGAGTCGGAGATATGGCAGGCAATCCAACGACTGCTCGAAGAGACAGATTCAGAAGCGCTGGTCGTCGGACTGCCGATCAGCCTGGATGGGCAGATTCGCGCCCAGGGGGAGCGCGTGCGGAGTTTTGCCGAACGTCTCAAGGCGCGCGTGCCTCTTCCTCTGATGTTGTGGGATGAACGCTATTCGACTGTTGAGGCGGAACGACTGCTAGCGGAACGCTACCAGGATGAGTATGTAGCAGGTGGTCGTCGCAGGTCTTCTCCACGACAGCCAGGCAGGGCAAAACAGGCGGGCCACGCAAGGCGCAGGCGGCAAAGGCAGCATGATATAGATGCGCTGGCTGCTGCCGTCATCCTGCAAGATTTCCTGGAACATGCCTCGCACGAGATAAAGGATATAAAGGACGGGATGTCATGAAAAGACGCGGTGGACGCGCCGCGATCCTCGCGGTATTGCTGCTCGGTGTGCTGATCTTCGTCGGAGTCTACTTTGCCTACAACACTGTTACGGATGTGTTTCAGCCGGTCAGCGCCAATGCTACCAGCACCACGCCCTTCGTGATTACCACCGGCGAGACCGGCGCGCAGATCGCCAGCGGACTGCAATCGAAGGGGCTGATACGCAATGCGCTGGCCTTTCGCGTGTGGGCCAGGATTAAGGGGTTGGATACGCAGTTGCAGGCAGGAGCCTACAACTTAAGTTCCGGCATGACCATCGACCAGATAATCGCCACGCTTTTGCATGGCCAACCGGATGAAGTACCCGTCACGATCCTGGAAGGGTGGCGCATCGAGCAGATAGCCAACCAATTCGCACACAACGACCTGGCTTATCCACCGCTCACCAAATTCAACCAGCAGGATTTCCTGAAGTATACGCAGCACCCGACCCAATTCCCGGATTACGGCAAGTATCCCATCCTCAAATCAATCCCCGCCGGTCTGGGCATGGAGGGGCTGCTATTCCCCGATACCTACCTGGTGCCGGTGGACTCGACGGCGCGCGATGTCGTCAATATGATGCTGAAAGAGTTTAACGACAAGGTGCAGCAGAACAACCTGGTAGCCCTGGCGAAGCAGAACAAGCTGTCGCTGTACCAGGCTGTCATCCTGGCCTCCATCGTGCAGCGCGAAGCTCTCTTCGACAATGACCGCCCGCTGGTGGCCAGCGTCTACTGGAACCGTATCTACAGGCCCAACGCCGAGACGGTCGGCCTGCTCAACGCTGACCCGACCGTGCAGTACGCGCGCGATTCGCAGCCGGGAACGACGACCTTCTGGAAACCCTTACAGAACAGTGCGAGCACCATCGATCCGAATAGCCTGTGGAATACCTACACGCACACGGGCTTTCCGCCGACGCCTATCTGTAGCCCTGGCCTCGCCAGCCTGCTGGCGGCTGCCAGTCCGGCGAAAACCGACTATTACTTCTTCCTTTCCCAAAACGATGGGCATAACGTCTATGCAAAGACGGCGGCGGAGTTCGCGGCAGATGAAAAGCAATATCTTGGAAATTAAGAGAGTGAACATATGAATCTGACGATCTGGCAAACTATCGTTCTGGCCCTGCTGCAAGGAGTCACTGAACTCTTCCCCATCAGCAGCCTGGGTCACACCGTTATCCTACCCGGCCTGCTGGGCTGGGCCAGCATCGAGACGGATACCAGTTGCGGCGGGCGGAGCTGTTTCCTGCCGTTGGTTGTGGCGCTGCACCTGGGTACGAGTATCGCGCTGATCGGCTATTTCTGGCGCGACTGGTTCCAGATTATCCTGACCGTTTTGAAAAACATCAAAGAGGGCGAGGTACACACCGGCACCGATGAATGGGTAAGCTGGCTCGTCATCATCGGCGTCGTGCCCGTCGGGCTGATCGGCCTGATCCTACAGAACCCGCTTAAAGAACTCTTCGCTTCGCCTGTCATCGCCGCGGCCTTCCTGGTGGTCAACGGCTCGATCCTTTACGCCGGAGAGCGCCTGCGCAAACGCGCCGAGTCAAAGATGACCTTTGCCAATGCGAAGGAGCGCGAGGCCAGCTTTCGCCCGCTCTCTTCGTTAAACTGGAAAGAAGCCATCCTGGTCGGGCTGGCGCAATCTCTGGCGCTGATCCCCGGCATCTCGCGTTCCGGTGTCAGCATGGTAGCGGGGCTGGGCGTGCGGCTCAATCACGAGGATGCGGCGCGTTTCTCGTTCCTGCTGGGTGCGCCCGTTATCTTCGCGGCTGGCGCGCTCGAAATACCCCAATTGATCGGCCAGTCCGCACACACCTGGCTGCTGATCATCCTGGGAGTGGTGCTGTCCGGCCTCGCTGCCTTTCTGAGCACCAGGTTCCTGATGAAGTACTTCGAAACGGGCCGCCTCAACCCCTTCGCCTACTACTGCTGGGGTGCAGGGGCGCTCTCGCTGGTGCTACTCGTGCTGCTACACCGTACAGCATAACCCGCAAGATCACCAAAAAGGGCTATTGTGTCGATCAATATGCAGCTTAAAGCAGTTGATACGTTTGGTACAATAGATGCACGCCCTGGGTAAGCCAGGGTGCATATTTACGGAAAGATTTGGACGTATTTGCTGTATCGTCCCCTAGAAGAGGTAGGAACAACTTCATGAAGAATCCCGTCATTTACTACGCTGTTATCGTTCTGGGCATCATCGCCCTGGCAGTTGGCGGCTACTATCTGGCCACTGGCGGCCACCAGGTCCGCGAATTCACTGCACTGGGCGCTGGCGTGGTGCTGGTGATCGTCGGCATCGTCGGCGTGTTCATGGCCCGCTCGAAGCCATCTGCTGCCCGCTAACCACGTTTCGCACGAACAAGAAAGACCACCGGACCCATAAATCCGGTGGTCTTTCTTTGCAAAAAGAAGCTTGCCATCGTGCGATGAGTCATTTATAATGGAGCCGTTCCGCGAGGAACAGGCTTGTTTATAGCAAACCATGAAAGGTATGATACGAGTATGAAAAATCCGTTACTGTTTGTTGGTGCGCTGGTTGTGGCAGTGGTAGCGCTTGCTCTTGGCGTCTTCTACTTGATTCCCGGCCTGTACCATCCGCTCACCTTCAGCAAAACGCCCTATGTTGCGCATTACACGCACGCCATCGCCTTTTTCGTGCTGTGCGTGCTGCTCATCATCGTGGCCCTGGTCAATCGCCCCAAATCGGCTGTGAGCTAAGAATAAGAATTAGAAGCCGCCTGCCGTGTATGCTGGGACTGCCAGTAGACGATAGGCGGCTTCTATTTATTCCAACCTGTCCCCCTGGATATGCGGGTAGCCTCTCAGGAACTCGTCCGCGCTCATCCCCTTCTTGCCTTCCACTTGCAGGCGCTCGATCTGTAACAGCCCATCGCCCGTCACCACGGACAATGCGGGTTGTCCGTGCTCTTTGCGCACCACGACCGTTCCGGCGGGCCGCTCCTCTCGTGTTTCGTGCGGTATGGCGTGCGCGGAGGTGATTTTCAGCAGCTTGCCACGCCAGGTAGAGAAAGCGCCGGGCCAGGGTGAGTATGCGCGAACCATACGCGCCAGTTCGCCCGCGGGGCGGCGCCAGTCGATGCTGCCGTCCTCCTTCTTCACCATGTGGGTATACGATGCCTCTCGCTCATCCTGGGGTTGAGGAGAGAGCGTGCCCGCGATCCAGCGCGGCAGGGCTTCCAGCAGCGCCTCGGCCCCCACCTGCGCGAGCTTCTCGGTCAGCGATCCGGTCGTGTCGTCGGGCGCGATGGGGACGCGGCGAGCCAGGAGCATAGGGCCGGTATCGATGCCGGCATCGATCAGCATGATGGTGACTCCCGCCTCGGTCTCACCTTGTAAGATAGCCTCGGAGATGGGCGAGACGCCGCGATAGCGCGGCAGCAGTGAGGCATGGATATTGAGCGTGCCATAACGCGGCAGGTCCAGCACAGCCTGCGGCAAGATCTGGCCGAAGGCGGCCACAACAAAAAGGTCTGCGTGGAAGGCCGCCAGCGCTTCGATGTTCTCAGTGCGTTTAAGCGATCCAGGCTGCCAGACATGCAGTCCATGCGCCAGAGCTGCCTGTTTGACGGGCGAAAAGATGATTTCTCTCCCACGCCCAACGGGTTTATCGGGGCGCGTGATGACCGTGACAATCTCATATCCGTCCGGCAGCAGGTCGCCAGGCGCGCGATGAGCAACCAGACTCTCCAGCGCGGGTACGGCAAAACGAGGCGTTCCCATATAAATGACGCGCAGCATACGATACTTCTTTCTAACAACGTCTATCAACGTCAGTGACATCCCTTGCTATCGTAGCACATTCAGGCTAGATATTCGATGAGAAAAGATACCCTTCCCCGGCTTGCGCGATGAGTATGTTATACTTTCTTGTACTGTCAGTCCGCGTTCGTAGGTCGTTGATCGTTGTTCAGGTGGATTTGGATAGAGGGTTTGAGAGCGTCCATGCAGCAGCTAGCGCAGAACCAGTACTCGCAGCCGGCGATACCGCGCCAGGAAGAAAAACCACAGCGCCCCACGTATGGCATCACCACGCTTACCCCGCCATCGACCAATACGCGCTTCATTTTGCAACGTGCTGACGATGTTGCTACGGTGCTGCGCATGTTGGGAGGCGCGCAGGTCAGTACAGTCGTGCTTACCGGCGAATGCGGGGTCGGTAAATCGATACTGGCGGCGCTGGTCTATCGCAAGCTTCAAGTTATCACACCAGACGAGTCTGCTCCATTTCGTCACGTTGCCTGGATTGGCACAGGTCCAAACGCGAGCCTGCCGGACTGCCTGGCAGCGCTGCTCGACAGTTTGAACGCTGGCATGCCGTTGTTTGATTTCATGATGCTCAAGCCGGAACAACAGATTTCCTTCGCCCTGCATTTGCTGCGTCGGCCTGGAGAGGGCGCGCTGGTAGTTTTCGACCAGTTTGAGGCGCTGCTTGATCTCGAAACGGGGCAGGCATTGCCAGGGCGCGGTGCCGTGTCCCTGTTCTTCGAGATGCTCAAACAGGATCTGGGAGACAGCCGCGTCATACTCACCTGCCCTCGCTCGCCTTTCGGAGCGCAGAATACTGAGAATGCGCGCCCGAAGGCATGCCTTGTTTCGCGTGTCAGTATGCCGGAAGGCGTGGCGCTGCTCCAACAGCGCGGGGTGCAGGGATCGTCCCAGGAGCTATCGTTGGTGTGGCAACGCTGCGCCGGGAATGTCTACGGATTGGCGCTGTTTTCCACGCTATCAACACTGAGCGGCTTCTCACTCAGCTACCTGCTTAACTCGCCTGATTACCAGTTCATGTGGAACGGGGATGTCATCCAGAATCTGCTCAACGTGGCCTATAACTTCCTCAATCCCATTCAGCGCACTCTGCTACGCGCGCTCTGCCTCTTCCACGAGCCGGTGCCGTTGGATGGAATGCTGGCGGCTATCTCCGGCGAAAGTGGCAATATCGATGCGCAGGCATTCGAGCGAGAGCTGCTGGCGCTGCTCAAATTGACTCTTGTGCAGCAGATGCCTGGCGAAAGTAAGCAGCCACGCTATTTCCTGCATATGCTCGTGCGCCAGTATACCATCGAGCACTATCTCGAAGGGCACGAGCGGCGGCACAACAACAAGCCCAACTCAGCGGTCGGCGTCGCATTCGAGCCGAATCCCTTCGCGGGCAGCCAGGAGGCGCGCGAAATCGCGCTGGCCGCCGGACATATGCGCGTCGCCGGTTACTACGCGCAACTGGCGCAGACCGGCTGCCCACCGCCAGGTCAGCGACGATGCATTCAGGATATCGAACCGTTCATCTTCATTGTGCAGCATATGTGCCTGGGTTGGCATTGGCAATCTGCATACGATGTACTGCTCAAAGAAGAGCTTCACGAGCGCCTCGCTCAGTGGGGCGCGTGGAACACGCTGATCCGCCTGTACATGGCAATGGTTCCTCCGACCGGCGCTGTGACTCGCTCTGATGAAGCCTTCATCTGCGGACACCTGGGACTCTTGTATGGGCGATTGGGAGATTACCAGTCAAGCGCTTTTTATTACCAGCAGGCGCTCTACCGGCAGCGCGAAATTGGCGACGCGCATGGCCAGGCAACCACGTTAATCAATCAGGGCGAGCTGTTGCGCGAGTCGGGAAGCTTTCCACAGGCGCGCACCTGCTTTCAAGAGGCAGGACGCCTGCTCGCGTCGCGGCCAGACGAACACCTGGAAAGCGTACTGCTGCACAATATGGGGCTACTCTCCCAGGACGAAAAGGACTATGACCAGGCGCTGCGCTACTACATGGAGTCGCTGAAGATGGCGCGCAACCTGCCTGACGCCTACCACCAGGGCATGATCCTGACCAATACCGGCATGTTGCTCTTCGAGCAAGGACACCTCCCCGACGCACTCTCATTGCTCTCGGAAGCACTCCGGCTGCGCCAATCTGCCGGCGATCCAACCGTAATAACACTCATCCAGTTCCTCAACGCTGTGGGGCAACCGCAAGTCCCGCCCCAATAATAGAACGGAAACAATTGTAACCCCGGTACGTACTAATGTTTGCTGAGTATTTTTCTCTGTGATATCCGACAGGAGCAGTACGTGGGTATATTGCGCGAAGATCATATGAGAGCGCGACCTGCGGAGATTGAAGGGCACCCGGTGGAATACTATGAGACGCAAAGGGCCAGAGAATCTGAACTCTCTGGGGGAACCAACGTGTGGGAATTTCAGGCGTTTTACCAGGAGAACGTCGGCCTGATCTATCGCTTTGTCTATGGGAAAGTCGGGAATCGCGAAGAGGCCGAGGACCTGACATCACACATATTTATGAAAGCCGTGCGTAGTATGGATAGCGATCGCGGTATGCTCTCCATGCAGAAGTGGCTGTTTCAGGTTGCCCGCACTACCATCGCCGACTACTGGCGCAGTTACTATCGCATCTCCGCCAGGTCGCTTGAGCAAATGTTAGATGAAGGATGGGAAGGCCCCGCACAAGCTGATCTGGCAGTGGGGCAAAACCGGCCCGACGAGCGCGTGCGCGTTATCCTGCAGGCGCTGCCTGAACATTACCGCGAGGTGTTGACATGTCGTTTTCTGCTCAACCTCTCGATACGCGAAACCGCCGCGAAAATGGGGCTGACGGAGGCAAATGTCAAGGTATTACAATTCCGCGCACTCAAACGCGCAGCTGATCTCAGACTCAACGTTGCCGGTTCTCTTTGAAAGGTGAAAGGTGAGAGGTAGCATGTCATCAGGGGAAGACCAGGAACGCTTTGAAGACTACCTGGAACTAGAACGCTATATCGAAGAACTGCAGGCCGGGCAGGTCGCGCATCCTCCCAGGAACTTGACGCCCGACCAGGCACGTATCTATCAAATGGCAACGCTCTTTCACGCGGCTTCGGCTTCTTCCGACGATGCATCCCCGCGCTCCTCGTTCGTGGCCAATTTGCAGGCTCAGCTCGAACAAGAGACACAGCAACCCGAGAAGAAGCGCCTGCCCTTCTTCAGAAAAAATGAGCGATTACCCCGGCCATCGCATGTCTCACGTCGCGCCCTGCTGACGGGCGGAGCAGCCGCAGCCGTCGCAGCCGCCTCTCTGGCCGTCGGCGCGGGTCTCGATCACGTGATCGAGACGGGTAATGCCGCGACCGGAACCACGCAAACGAACTGGCCCGCTCTTGTTCCATCCAACGTCCCCTCCACCTGGATGTTCGTAACCACCCTTGCCGAGTTGGGCAGTTCCGTCAAACGCTTCGCGACGGATTCGGTTGTGGGGTTTGTTTTGCGTACTACCGGCAGTGGTCGCTACTCCGGCTCGGAAGAGGTCATCGCCATGTCCGCCGCTTGCACACACATGGGCTGCATCGTGCAATGGAACAGCGGGGATGGCAAGTTCCATTGCCCATGTCACGGCGGCATCTTCACCAAAGACGGAGAAGTGGATAACCAGGCAGCTACCTTCCACTACCTCAGCGCGCTCCCCCGCTTCGATGTGCAGGTGGACACCGACGGCAAGATTTTCGTGCGCGTCCCCACGGCATAAACCGCACCCTTGCGGTCGCTCTTGCAGCACTTTATAATAGAGAAGAGACGCGGGGCCTCAAACATTTCGAGAAGGAGGCTGCATATGCCTGTCGTTCTTCTTCAAGGCGTGCTGATTGCGCTGATCGGCTATCTGTGGGGATCAATCCCTGCCGGGTACTGGATGGGAAAGCTGCTGCGTGGCAAGAACTTTGACATTCGGGACTACGGGAGCCATAAAATAGGCGCGACGAACGTCCTGCGCACGCTCGGTAAAGGCCCCGCCGCGGTAGTGTTCATCTTCGATCTCAGTAAAGGCATCCTCCCGACACTACTGGCGCTTCATGTTTCCTTCTTCTACCTGGCTCAGTGGGGGCCGGCCATCGCGGGTCTCTGCGCCCTCTTAGGACACTGCTTCCCCATCTTCATTGGCTTCAAGGGTGGTCGCGGCGTTATGACAGGCGCAGGCGTCATGCTGATTCTCTCGCCACTCGCGCTTCTTATCGCGGCAGTCGTAACATTCAGCACCATCGCCATCTCACGCTACGTCTCGCTTGGCTCTATTCTGGGCGCACTGACCGGGATTATCTGCGGCCTGATCTTCTACTTCATCGGCCTGGCAAATCCGCACTTTTTCGCGACCATCCCCCTGCCCTCGATGCTCTACCTGGTGATCGGCCCCGCGCTGGTGATCCTGTTCCACCGCGACAACATCGATCGACTGCTCACTGGCACCGAGCGCAAGATCGGCCAGAAGGTCAAGATCGAGGAGAACAACACACCGGCCAGCACACAACAAGCGTAGTAGCCCTCCCTCCGCGATCCCAGGGCGACCAGCGAATTAGTGAAAGGGCGACCGCGAGGGTCGCCCCTACAAAGATACGGTCAATCAGACAAGATGGCTCGTAGTCTTTGTAGGGGCGACCCTCGCGGTCGCCCTTGTTCCCATCACTCATCAATGTGCTCGCGCTTCCAGAGGGCATACGTGCTGCTGCTGCTGAGGATGCCCCCGGCGGCGCGTATCTTCGCAACATCCCTGGCGGTACGTATGAACCCGCCGGCGATGAAGGGGCCGGGAAGGAGCTGTTGCAACGTGGCCGCTACCTCCGGAAAAATGATGCCGGGAAGCACCTCCACGATATCGGGCGCAGCACGCGCGATAGTGCGCACCCCTGAGTCGAGCGCGGAATCGTCCATCAGCAGGAGACGCTGGATGGTCGTCAGCCCCTCGGCTCGCCCCGATGAGATAAGCTGCGAGCGGCTCGTAATAATCGCGTCTACCCCGATTTGTCGCAAGTGCTGAATTCCCGCGCGGTCTTTCCCAATGCCACTCACCAGGTCCACATGCACCACCACCCCTTTGCCCAGCTCGTGCGCCTGCTTGATGAACGGCACGAGCTGGAAGGCATCTCCCTTCAGCATGAAGAGTAGCAAAGCATCCGAGTGCAAGGCGGCTTCCATATCTTCTGGCCCCTTTAAGGCCGCTGCAACCGGGTATTTCCGCGCCAATCGCAGAAATTCTTGCTTAATCATGATCGCTCACTTTTCCCCAGGCTAAACTCGATGATGGCCCTGGGAAGTCAATTTTTCCGACATCACAATTTCGTGCTACGCAACACGCATCAGCATCGAAGAGAGGGAATAGCACTTGACAAACAGCTTTGCGCCGAGTATTATCATTATATGCTACCTCTACCGAAAAGTATAGGAAGCTGATCAACTGAATATCCGTAGGGACATTGAAATGAAAAGTCCTGAGCCAACTTACCGAGTTAAGCGGCTTAGGACTTTGTTGTTTTTTCGACCAGAGCGAGAGGTGTGGCATGCTTACACAATCCAGTGTGTCATTGCTCAATTTACCTGCACGAAATACCATCGTGCCTGTGGTCGAGACCCGCGTGCAGTTCGTTCAGGCGTTGGAGACGTCGCAGGTAAAGTCTATTTTGATGCGGCACTGCAACCTCTTCGAGTTTTCGACGCTGCTTGAGAGCGCGCAACGCAGCGGTTGCTCAGTGTATGTGAATATGGATCATATCGATGGTATTCACCCTGATGCCGCCGGCCTGCGATATATCGCCGAGCACCTGCATGTGACGGGTATTGTGTCGAACCATCCAAAGGTTTTATCGATCGGGAAACAGTGTGGGCTAGAGACGATCCAGCGGATTTTCGCCGTGGACTCGACCGGCCTGGAAATGGCTTTAGAGTCCGTAGACACCTCAGTTGTGGATATTCTTGATTTTTCACCGGCGCTGGTCGTCCCGCACATTCTCCCACAATTACAACCGCACTTACCGTTGCCTTATATGGCGTCCGGCCTGGTCTATACATCAGAGCAGTTACGGGCCATACTACGTACCGGCGTGCGGGCTATCGCGGTGACACGTTCTGAGTTGTGGACGTAAAGCGTTTGATGGCATAATGTTCTTTCACCATTTTTCGTGGCCGTGCAATGTTCCGCACAGGCTTTTATGACTGTGCCTGTTTTTCTCTTCCTTAGTATGGGCAGTGGTGCTCATACCACTCACACTACACGTCGTTGTAAGGGACGCGATGCATCGCGTCCGGGGCGTCACCGGCAGGGACGCCTGGCAGAAAGAGAGCAAATCATGGCAAAGTATGTGCTGGCTTTGGACCAGGGTACAACCAGTTCCCGCGCGATCGTCTTTAATCATGACGGCGCAATCGTCAGCGTAGCGCAGCAAGAGTTTCCTCAGATTTACCCCTCTCCCGGCCTCGTAGAGCATGATCCAGAGGCGATCTGGTCGAGCCAGTTGGCCGTGGCGCACGAGGCCATCAAGAAGGCGGGCGCTTCCACCGCCGACATCGCCGCCATAGGCATCACCAACCAGCGTGAGACGGCCATTGTCTGGGAGAAATCCACCGGCAAGCCAGTCTTCAACGCCATCGTCTGGCAGAGTCGTCTGACCGTTCCTATCTGCGACCAGTTGAAGGCCAAAGGCTTCGACAAGGAAATCCGCAATCGTACTGGCCTGGTGACAGATGCGTATTTCTCCGGCACGAAGGTCAAATGGATACTCGACAACGTACCGGGCGCGCGTGCCAAAGCTGATCGCGGCGAACTGCTCTTCGGCAACGTGGATACGTTCTTGATGTGGCGTCTCTCAAAGGGCCGCGTCCATGCCACCGACTATTCCAATGCCTCGCGCACCTTGATGTTCAACATCTACGAGGGCAAATGGGATGATGTCATCCTCAACGAGCTGGGCGTGCCACGCTCCATGCTGCCCACCGTCATGCCGTCCAGTGGCGTGTTCGGCGAGACCGACGCGGAGTTCTTCGGCGCGCCTATCAAGATGGCAGGCGACGCGGGCGACCAGCAGGCAGCCACCTTTGGACAGGCCTGCTACGATCCAGGTATGGCGAAGAACACGTATGGCACCGGCTGCTTCATGCTGATGAACACAGGCTCGAAGGGTGTTCCCTCGCAAAACGGCCTGCTCACCACCATCGGCTGGGGCCTCGGTGATCCCGCCCACGCGAAGCTCACCTACGCACTGGAAGGTGCCATCTTCATCACCGGCGCTGCCGTCCAATGGCTGCGCGACGGCTTGCAGGTCATCAAAAACAGCGTCGATGTAGAGGCGCTGGCCGCCACCGTTCCCGACAACGGCGGCGTGTACATGGTACCTGCCTTCGTCGGCCTGGGCGCTCCGTACTGGGACCCCAACGCGCGCGGCACCATCATCGGCCTGACGCGCGGCTCGACCGTTGGCAATATCGCCCGCGCCACGCTGGAGTCCATGTGCTACCAGACACGCGATGTCCTCGAAGCCATGGAAGCCGATAGTAGCGTCAATTTGAAGACGCTGCGCGTCGATGGCGGCGCGGTCGTCAACAACCTGCTGATGCAGTTCCAGGCAGATATCCTCGGCGTGGCTGTCCAGCGCCCGAAGGTGGCGGAGACGACGGCGCTCGGCGCTGCCTACCTGGCAGGTCTGGCCGTAGGTTTCTGGTCAAGCGAGCAAGAGGTCGCGGAGCAGTGGGCCATCGACCGCACCTTCGAACCGCAAATGAGCTCCGACCAGCGCAACAGCCTGTATGCCGGCTGGAAGCGCGCCGTGGAGCGCTCTCTGAACTGGGAAAAGGCATAACTCCGTAGGGGCGACCCTCGTGGTCGCCCCTACAGTACAGTAAATTTCGTTGTCCTTCGTAGTGCGTTTAAAGTAGTTGCGTCATTCAAGTTATTGTCATTCTTCTCAGCAGCAGGTGTACCTGCTGCCGCCTTTCGGCAGAAATGGAGAGAGCATCAATGGCGAGTCAATCTGTAAGCAGATCTCCTCTACTTGCCGGCACCCTCGGCGAGATGGTCGGAGAGTTCTTCGGAACAATGGTGCTGGTTCTTTTCGGTGATGGCTGTGTCGCCACCTTCGCGTTATTCACCAAACTCGGCGGCGCGTCCACGCCATTCGCTAACGAGTGGATCGTGATTATCCTGGGGTGGGGCCTGGCAGTCATGCTGGGTATCTACGTCACCGGCGCGATCAGCGGTGCGCACCTCAACCCCGCCGTCACGCTGGGTCTGGCGGCTACTGGCAGACTTCCCTGGAGTAAAGTACTCCCTTACTGGTTGGCGCAGGTGTTAGGCGCGTTCGTCGCCGCCGCTATCCTGTACTTCGTTTACCAGGGCGCTATCGTCAGTGCGGCAGCTGGAGCGAACGTTGCCACCGCGGTAGGAGGTGTGTTCTACACCAGTCCCAAAGCCTTTGTCGGCACATTCGGCGCGTTCGGTGACGAGTTCATCGGAACCGCGCTGCTGCTCGGCCTGATCCTCGCCATCGTCGATGGACGCAACCAGCCGGTGCAGGCTAACCTGAACCCGCTCATCATCGGCTTCCTGATCGTGGCTATCGGCGCTTCGTTCGGCCTCAACACCGGATATGCCATCAACCCCGCCCGCGACTTCGGCCCTCGCCTGTGGATTGCCCTCGTCAGCGGCGGCCAAAGCTTCGCGGCGAACAACTACTACTTCTGGATCCCCATAGTTGCGCCTCTGGTAGGTGGCGTCGTCGGAGCGTTCATCTTCGACTTGACTGTCGGCAAGGTCTTAGCAGCGAAGATGCTCATGAAGTCAGGTACTGCTGAAACAAAGGGTAAATCAGTTCGCGAGCCTGCCGTCGACTAAGCTTCGGAACGCATCTTTTCAGAGATACACGAAAGGACGAGTAGACGATAGGGACGGAAGAGTGGTGAAATCGTGCCAGCGCTCACTCTACCACTCTTCGTCCATTCGTCTGATCGTAAAGACTATGCAACCACTATCATCAACAGTGCGCACGCACAATCTCTCCGAACTTGGTAGTACACAATTCGATGTCCTCGTTATTGGAGGTGGCGTCACCGGAGCCGGAGTAGCACTTGATGCTGTCGCACGCGGATATAAAGTCGCGCTCGTTGAGAAAGTGGACTTTGCCAGCGGCACCAGTAGTAAATCGACGAAGCTCGTACATGGCGGTATTCGCTATCTGCCAAATTTTGACTTCGCCCTGGTTCACGAGGGACTGGTCGAGCGCGGTATCTTGCTGCAAAATGCGCCGTTCCTCGTGCATCCGCTGGGATTTGTACTGCCCATCTACGAGGGCGACCGCCACCCCGTCGGCATGCCATTTACCACGCCAGGCGGCATCGGCCTCGGATTCCTGCTCGATATCGGCCTCTGGATGTACGATATCATGGCAGGCAGGCGCGGCGTCAAGCGGCACCGGCGGCTCAGCCGCCAGGCGTTGCTCAAGTACGCGCCCGATCTCGTCACCGAGAATCTGAAAGAGGGCTTCATGTACTATGATGCCCAGACCAACGACGCACGCCTCACCATGGCCCTCATCCGTACGGCGGCACAGTACGGGGCCACCATCACCAACTATACTGAGGTCATCTCGTTCGTGACGGGAAACGGCAGGATTGAAGGAGTGCGCGTGCGCGATACGCTGAATGGCCAGGAGATTACCGTTCGCACGCGGCATGTGGTGAACGCCACCGGCATCTTCTCCGAGCAAATAGAGGCACTGACGGGTTCCGAGGTGCAGGCGCAAGTCGAGCCGAGTAAAGGCGTTCACCTCGTCCTGTCACGCGAGGACATCAAGCTGGGAGATGCCGCCGTCGTCCTGCCAGAGACCGAGGATAAGCGCATCCTGTTTATCGTTCCCTGGGAATCGCGCGTCGTTTTCGGCACAACTGATACCGGCTCAGGCGATCTCGATCACCCGACCGCATCGCACGAGGATATTTCCTACCTGCTGAAATACCTCAACCGTTATCTCAATGTTCACCTGACCGAGGAGAACATCATCAGTTCCTACGTGGGCTATCGCCCACTTGTCAGGCCGCGTGGGAAATCCGGCACCTCGACCGCGAAGCTCTCGCGCACGCACGAGGTGCTCGAAGGTCCGACCGGCCTCGTCACGATTGTCGGCGGCAAGTTGACGACCTACCGGCGCATGGCGCAGGACACCATCGATGTCCTCAGCCGCCGGGACGGGGTGAAGAAACCGCCGCATCCTACGATGTCGCTGCCCTTGCAAGGCAGCGCTGGTTGGCCTCAAGCTGAACAGGCATTGGCGAGCAGAGCCGCAGCGCTCGGGCTGCCCCAGCAAGTCATCACGCACCTTGGGATGAACTATGGCGCTGAGGCCAACACTCTGCTGGATATGATAGAACACGACGCATCGCTTGCCAGACCCCTGATTGACGACCTCCCTTTCATCTTTGCCGAAATGGTGTATGCCTGTCGCAACGAGATGGCGATGACGCCCTACGATTTCCTGGCGCGTCGCACCTCGATCACGCTGGAAGACCGCCAGCGCGGGCTGGGGATCGTTGACGAAGTGGCATCCTTCATGGCAAAGGAGCTAGGCTGGTCGCCGGAACAGCAGCTTGCGCTGGTGGAGGCATATCGCAATGATATCCTGCAACAGATCGCTGCCGAGGGCGTGCAGATGGCAACGATGTAGTTCTGATTGTTGCATCAACGGAAATTGACACCATAAACACGAGAGGAAGTAGCATGAAAAAGCTCATCAATCGACCAGAGGATGTCGTCAAAGAAGCGCTGGCAGGCATGCTGGCTGCGCATTCCGACTTGATTCGTGTTGACATAGAGCAGCAAATTGTGGTTCGCAAGGACGCACCGATCAAAGGCAAGGTCGGCGTCATCTCAGGCGGTGGAAGCGGACACGAGCCGATGCACGGCGGGTTCGTCGGCTATGGGATGCTAGACGCCGCCTGCCCTGGCGCGGTCTTCACCTCACCGGTTCCCGATCAGATGCTGGCTGCCACGCGCGCCGTCAACGGGGGCGCGGGTGTGTTGCACATCGTCAAGAATTACACCGGCGACGTACTGAACTTCGAGATGGCGGCGGAACTGGCCGCCGCCGAGGGCATCGAGGTCGCCGCGGTCGTGACGAACGATGACGTAGCCGTGCAAGACAGCCTCTACACGGCTGGACGGCGCGGCGTGGGTGTGACGGTGCTGCTGGAGAAGATCGTGGGCGCTCTCGCGGAGACCGGCGCGCCCCTCTCGCAGGTTGCGGCCCTGGCAAGCAAGGTCAACGCGCATGGGCGCAGTATGGGCATGGCGCTCACCTCCTGCACCGTTCCCGCCGCCGGCAAACCCACCTTCGAACTGGGCGAGGACGAGATGGAGATCGGCATCGGCATTCACGGCGAGCCGGGCCGCCGCCGCGTCAAGCTGGCCCCTGCCAGCGAGATCACCGAGATGCTGGCCACGCCTATTATCGAAGATATGGGACTGAAGTCGGGCGAGCAGGTGCTGGCGATGGTCAATGGCATGGGCGGTACGCCCTTGATCGAACTCTACATCGTGTATGATGCGCTCAATCGCATCCTCGGCGGCAAAAATGTCACCATCGCTCGTTCCCTGGTTGGAAACTACATCACTTCGCTTGAAATGGCGGGCTGCTCCATTACGCTCGTCCGGCTCGATGACGAATTGACCAGATACTGGGATGCACCTGTACATACCCCCGCGCTGCGCTGGGGCAGGTAGGATCAAATTCTACGGCGGGATAATTGTTGATATCCTGCGGATATCAACAATTATCCCGCCGTAGAATCAACAAGAGAGTGATGAGTCACGATGAGTATGACGAACGAGGATACGCTGCGCTGGTTAGAGCGCGTCGCGGATGCGTTGCACGAGAATGCCGCCTATCTGACCCAACTTGATTCCCCAATTGGCGATGCCGACCACGGCACTAATATGGATCGAGGCTTCAGGGCTGTGCGCGACAAATTCCCAACCATGGAGGCGATGGATAGCTCCACCCAGTTGAAAACGGTGGGGATGACGCTCGTCTCGACAGTTGGAGGCGCGAGCGGACCATTATACGGCACGGCTTTTTTACGAGCAAGCGCCGCCGTTGCCAACAAACAGGAACTCAACTCCGCCGAAGTGGTCGCCATGCTGGAAGCCTTTCTGGGCGGCATTGTCGCCCGCGGCAAAGCCACTACCGGCGAAAAGACGATGGTGGACGCGCTGACACCGGCGCTGGAAGCCGCGAAACAGGCCGCAAGTGAGAGCGCGTCGCTCGCGGATGTGACGGCACGCGCCGCCGCCGCCGCCGAAGAGGGAATGAAGGCAACTATTCCTATGCTGGCGACGAAGGGACGCGCGAGCTATCTCGGAGAGCGCAGCATCGGCCACCAGGACCCGGGCGCTACATCGAGCTGGCTCATCTTGCGCGCTCTCGCCGAGACCGCCAGGTAGGGGCGCAATTCATTATCGGTCTACCCTCAGAAGGGAACCAGGTGCTTTATGCCGGTAGGACTGGTCATCGTTTCGCACAGCGCACAACTGGCGGCGGGCGCTGCTGAACTCGCCGGACAGATGACCCAGGGGAAAACACCCATCGCCGCGGCCGGAGGAGCCGGTGGTGGCATCCTGGGAACCTCGGTCGATATTATCATGAACGCGATCCAGTCAGTCTATGGACCGGATGGCGTGCTGGTGCTGCTCGATCTTGGAAGCGCCATTCTCTCAACCGAAATGGCGCTAGAAATGCTTGATGAGCATGTGCGAGATCGCACCTTGCTCACGTATGCCCCACTTGTGGAAGGCACAATTGCCGCCGCGCTCGAATCCTCGCTTGGCCGCAGCCTCCTGGAGGTCAAACGCGCCGCCGAACAGACCGCGCAGGCCAAACACCTGCGCCAGCTCAAACCGATTTCGCAAGCTGAAGAAACCGCCCCCGACGCCCAGCCAGTCACAAGTATAGAAGATGTGCCGGAGGGTAGCGAGGGCAACACGTATGAAATACCTCTGACGCTGACCAATCCCGCCGGGCTTCATGCGCGTCCAGCTAGCCTGTTTGTTCAGACTGCCGCGCGTTTCAAAGCGAAGATTCTGATCTCCGCGCATAACAAACAGGCCGATGCCGCAAGCATCATGGGTGTACTCTCCCTCGGCGTGCGCCAGGGCGACACACTAGTAGCGCGAGCCAGCGGCGACGATGCCCAGGATGCGCTGAATGCCTTGAGCGAGCTTGTCCAGGCCAATTTCTATGAAACACAATCAACTACCCACGCTTCTCAAGCGCCCGCTGAGCAAGCGACCGTTACACCCGCAGTGCAAGAAGCCATCGTGACAACTCCCCCTGGCGAGCATGAGCTGTGGCGCGGCATCACAATCTCGCAAGGCGTTGCGCTCGGCCCGGCCTATCTCTATCAATCGCATCGCCCATCGCTGCGCGATACTGAGAGGCGCGTCATCGCCCCCCAGCAGGTCGCCAAAGAGCAGGAGGCTCTGCGCAGCGCCCTGGAAACGGCGGCACAGGAACTCGCGGCGCTTGTCACTACGGGGCATAGCCAGTTGGGAACATCTGAAGGCGCGATCTTCGAGGCGCAGGCGCTCATGTTGCGCGACCCGGAACTGCTGCAAGCCGCCCTGCGCCTGATCGAGGAGCAGCATATCGACGCCGCCAGCGCCCTCGCCAGCGTGGGAGAACAACAGGCCGCCGTCCTGGAAGGGCTGGATGACAACTTGCTGGCGGCTCGCGCGGCTGACGTGCGCGACGCGGTGAGCCGCGCCGTGCAGCAACTGCGGCAGGTACCTACCGGCCCTGACCTGAGCGCGTTCAAACAGCCGGTGATCCTCGTCGCCCGCGAGTTGTTGCCGTCGGATACGGCGCTGCTGCGTCCTGACGTGGTGCTGGGTATCTGCACCGTACTGGGCGGCCCAACAGCCCACGCGGCGATCCTGGCTCGCGCGCTGGGCATTCCCGCCCTGGCCGGACTGGATGAAACCGCCTTCTCGACCATTCAGAACGGCGACATGCTGGGGCTGGATGCCGATCACGGCCTGCTCTATCACCAGCCGTCGCAAGAGGTACGCGCCAGCCTGGAGCAGCGCGCCCGCGAGCTTCAGCAGCAGCGTGCCGACCTGAAACGTGCCGCGCAGCAGGCGCGCGGGCCACTCAACGTCGGAGGACACGCTATCCACCTGCTGGCGAATATCGCCAGCGAGGCCGAGGCGGAGGCCGCCCGTCAATGGGGCGCGGGAGGTATCGGCCTGCTGCGCACGGAATTACTCTTCGCCACGGCGAGCACCCTGCCGGGCGAGGACGAGCAGCGCGCTCGCTACTCGCAGGTGTTCGCGGCTTTCAAAGGCGACGCAGCACGACCCGCAGGCCCCATTGTCGTTCGCACGCTCGATGCCGGCGCGGATAAGCCAATGCCCGCCTTAAACGCGGTAATCGGTGAAGCAAGCGAAGCCAACCCGGCTCTGGGGCTGCGCGGCATCCGTATCCATCTGAAATACCATTTCCTGCTCGAACAACAACTGCGCGCCCTGCTGCTAGCTGCTGCTGATACCGGCATCGAACTTCACATCATGTTCCCCATGATTACGACGGTGGAAGAACTTGTGGAGGCACGCGCCATCTTCGATCGCGTCTATCTAGAACTGCGCGAGCGGAAAGTTGCGTTACCCGCCAGCGTGCCGGTCGGCATTATGGTAGAGGTGCCATCTGCTGCGGTCATGGCCCCGGAGATGGCCGCCATCGCGGACTTCTTCAGCATCGGCGCGAACGACCTGCTGCAATATACGCTGGCCGCCGACCGCACCAATGCCACCGTGTCTTACCTGTATCACCCCATGCAGCCCGCCGTGCTGCGCCTCATTCACCAGGTCGCCGAAGCAGGGCAGCGCGCCGGAAAGCCCGTAGCAGTTTGCGGCGAGATAGCGGGTGACGCGCGTCTTGCTCCCATCCTGGTCGCCCTGGGCATTCACGAACTCAGCATGACCCCTACCAGCCTCCCCACCGTGCGTGCCGCCCTCGCGCCCTGGACGGAACAGGGGCTGGCCGACCTCGCGCAGCGCGTGCTAAAAGCGAAAACGGTAGCAGAGGTAGAACTCATCCGCGGATGAGCGGAAGCAGGTAGACCAGACTGAACACGAAGATCCACACACCATCGACGAAGTGCCAGTACATCTCACCCGCCTGCACCGCAAAGTGCTGTTTGGCGGTGAAGTCGCCGCGCAGCGAGCGCAACAGGACGATGATGAGGAAGATCAGGCCAACGGTGACATGCAGGCCGTGGAAGCCGGTCAGCATGAAGAAGGCTGAGCCGAAGATGGTTGCCTGCGGGGTGAAGTGCTGCCCGAACAGACCAGTATATTCATAAAGCTGGCCGCCCAGGAAGGCCGCGCCCATCAGGATAGTCAGGCTAAGGCCAAGCTTCAGGTTGCGCTGATTGCCTTTGACGATACCCGCACCGGCGATGCGAACCGGAATACTGCTGCCCAGCAGGATGGCTGTATTGATAAGCGGGTAGACAAGATCGGTGGGCAGGTGCCAGCTTCCATTGCGAATCTCCAGGTAGAGATAGGCAGCGATGAAGTTGGCAAAGATCAGGGCTTCCGAGGCAATAAAAAAGATCATGCCCCACCAGTTCATGCTCCGTTCCTGCCCCTGACCGTGTTCCCCTACCGCCTCGAATTGTTCGCCGTGAGCAACACTCATGATTATTTCTCCCTACGTTAATGACGTTCCAGACCCCAGCCAATGACTGCGGCGATCACCAGCACAATGCCGATCCCTACGAGGATATTTGCAAACAGGACGATGCCAAACAACGTGATCGAGATGGCGAGCGCCAGCAAGAAGGGCCAGTAACTCTTCTTGCCATCAATCACTCGCTGCATTGCCTCCGGCGAGAGGGTATTTCTTCTCGCCGGTCGCTTATGCTGGCTTAGCTCTTCAGACATGCTTTCCTCCACAACTAGTGGGTCGCAGTCTTCCAGTCGGCGATCTCCGGGTTCTTCTTGTCGTAGAACGGGCGCCGGCTGCGGACCGTTGGAATGGTTTCAAAGTTATAGGGCTGCGGCGGCGAACTGGTATCCCACTCCAGCGTGAACGCATCCCAGGGATCGCTGCCGGCCTTCTGGCCGCTGCGCATCGTGACGATGAAGTTCCACAGGAAGATCATGATCGACACGGCGATGGTGAAGGCACCGATCGTCGCCAGCAGGTTCAGCTCGTTCCAGCCCAGCCCATCGGGATAGGTGTAGTAGCGACGCGGCATGCCCAGCAGCCCCAGAATATGCATGGGGAAGAAGGTCAGGTTCACGCCGATCAGCATCAGCCAGAACTGCCACTTGCCCAGGGTCTCGTTCAGCAACCGACCCGATATCTTGGGGAACCAGTAAAAGATTCCGGCAAAGATGGCGAAGACCGTGCCACCAAAGAGTACGTAGTGCAGGTGCGCCACTACGAAGTAGGTATCCGTCACCTGGTAGTCGAAGGGCACGATGGCGAGCGCCGCGCCATTCAAGCCGCCGATCAGGAACATGGCAATGAAGCCGAGCGCGAACATCATCGAAACGGTGAAGCGTACTTTGCCGCCCCATACCGTGGCGATCCAGTTGAAGATCTTCACGGCGGTCGGTATGGCAATCAGCGTTGTGCTGGTGGCAAAGAAAGCCTGCGCGACGAGGGGTAAGCCCACCGCGAACATATGGTGCGCCCACACGGTGAAGCTCAGGAAGCCGATCGCCACGCCCGACCAGGCGATAAAGGTATAGCCAAAGATCGGTTTGCGCGAGAAGACCGGCAATATTTCTGAGATCATGCCGAACGCGGGTAATATCAGGATGTACACCTCCGGGTGGCCGAACGACCAGAAGAGATGCTGCCACAGCAACGGATCGCCTCCCACGCCGGCCTGGAAGAAATGCGTCCCAAGATGGCGGTCGAGCAGCAGCATGATACTCGCGGCAGTCACGCTCGGCAGCGCGAAGAGCAGCAGGAAGGCCGTAATCATGGTCATCCAGGTGAAGAGCGGCATGCGGTTGATCGTCATGCCAGGTGCGCGCAGCTTGAGGATGGTCACGACGAAGTTGAGCGAGCCGGCGATGGACGAGATGCCGAGCATCAAGATTCCCAGCGCCCAGAAGTCCGTGTTCATGCCAGGCGTGCAGATAACGGCGCTGGAGCCGCAGCCGGTGGTCAGCTCGTTGAGCGGGGCGTAGTTGAACCAGCCCGCGTTGGGAGCCTGCCCGAACAAGAAGCTGACGTTCAGGAAGAGGCCGCCGAAGAGCACGACCCAGTACCCGAAGGCGTTGATGCGTGGGAAGGCCATATCACGCGCGCCGATCATCAGCGGCACAATATAATTGCCGAAGCCTGTCAGCATGGGCATGACAAAGAGGAAGATCATCGTCGTGCCATGCATGGTGAAGACCTGGTTGTAAATTTCAGGCGTCAGGACTTTTCCGTTCGGCTCCGCCAGCTGGGTGCGGATCAGAAGTGCCTCCGTTCCACCGACCAGGAAGAAAAAGAAGGCGGTAATCATGTACATGATACCGAGCTTTTTGTGGTCGGTCGTCATGATCCATTCGCCGAAATAGGTTTCGCTAAAACGCTTGCGGCGTTCTAGGGTGATGCCCTCAACGACAGTGCGAGTTGCCATTGGCAATCCTCCGTTATTATGTGAGACTTTCCAGGTAAGCGACGAGTTCAGCAACCTCAGTATCCGAGAGTGTTCGGATTTGCATATCATTGCCAACCTTGACAGCCTGCGGGTCGTGCAGCCATTGGTAGAGGCCGCAGTTCGCCTGATTTGCAATGACGGGATTGCCCTTCGCGTCCGTCGTCACCTGGCACGAGCTGGGGTCCCACGAGAGGACGCCCCCGGCGATCAGGCGGCGGCTGCCGAAATGCGTCAGGTTTGGCCCGATCAGCCCGGTAGCGGCGGGGTCGCTGAAGCTCTTCAGGTTGACGCCAACGATGCCGTGGCAGCCCTGGCAGCCGCCGGAGCCGGTGAAGAGGTTGTACCCGGCAAGCGCCGCGCCGCCGGATGGCTTCTGCGCAAGCTGCTGCTGCTGGGAAACCCAGGTCAGATAATCGTTGGGCGACTTGACGATCAGATCGAAACTCATGTGGGCGTGCTGCAAGCCGCAGTACTCCGTACACAGCCCGCGATAGGTGCCGATGTCGTCTGCCCTGAACAGCTTATCGTTCAGGTGGCCGGGTACCACGTCGGTCTTGCCGGTGATCTGCGGAACCCAGAAGCTGTGGATGACGTTATTCGACTCGAGTACCGTGTGGATCAGCGCACCCTGCGGCACCACCAGCTCATCAGCCGTGACGATGCCCTCGTTCTTGTAGTCGAATTCCCACCACCACTGGTGGCCGACGACCGTAATTTCCTCCTGGCGGCCCTGTCCCGAAATATCTGTCAGATTGAACATCGTGTAGATCGTTCCGATGAGCACCGCGAACAGGAACAGGGAGGGGACAATCGTCCAGATAAGTTCAATAGTGTTGTTGCCGTGCAGCTGTTTGGGCGCGGGCGAATTGGGACGCTCGCGGAAGCGCACGATGGAGACGATCAGAACGCCTTCCACCACCACAAATACAAAGGTGGCAACGGCCAGAATGAACCAGAAGAGTCCGGCTTCCTTCGCGGCGACAGGTCCGTGTGTATCCAGAACAGAAGGGGAATTTCCACCACAAGCGGCAAGAAGAATCGAGGATAAAAGCATCGCTGAGAAGATAACCATCCAGCGCTTCGCTTTGCGTATCTTTGGCATCCTCACTTCTCACTTTCCTAGAAAAATAATGTTTGACGATGGAAGGGTGTTGCCAAGCATAGACACTCCTTTCCATAGTACTGACTAGTGTAGACAGCCTGCCTGAAAGCGGGCTTGCGGTTCTTCACCATGACCTTACAGCAACCTGAATGTAGGAGCGCCCCTTGTGGTCGCCCGCCTCCCCTCGCCAGGCCGCTAACGGTCGATGTAACTACCATACGCGGTAGTCGAATGGGCGGCGGGCGACCACAAGGGTCGCCCCTACATTTTGTGATACACTTTGCATAGTATGGCGTCCTGCTCATAA
Organism: uncultured Chloroflexia bacterium; assembly: GCA_963731975.1. Lineage (GTDB taxonomy): Bacteria > Chloroflexota > Ktedonobacteria > Ktedonobacterales > Ktedonobacteraceae > CAVSXS01. The sequence goes on from CAVSXS010000002.1 coordinate 456,191, forward strand.
CCTATTTGCTGAGATAAGATCGGAGTTTCCTTATGGGCATGTTACACGGCGGCTGGCTGGTCGCCAAAGTCCTGAAGCGCGAAGGGGTCGAGGTCGTTTTCACATTGAGCGGAGGGCATATCGCGGGTATTTACGACGGTTGCGTGCGCGAGGGTATTCGCGTCGTCGATTTCCGGCACGAGCAGGCGGCGGTTCATGCCGCCGAGGGCTGGGCGAAGTGTACGCGCACGCCCGGCGTGGCTCTGCTGACCGCCGGGCCGGGCGTCACCGACGGCGTAACGGGCGTCGCCAACGCCTATCTCGCGGGCAGTCCGGTGCTGGTGATCGGCGGTGCGGCCCCGCTCGGTTTGTGGGATCGCGGCGCGCTGCAAGAAATGAACCAGATCGACCTGCTGCGCCCCATCACGAAGTGGGCGCGCACGGTGCATGAGACGGGACGACTCGGCGAGTATACCGCCGCTGCCTTTCGCCAGATGTTGAGCGGCAAGCCAGGCCCGGTCTTCCTGGAGATGCCGATGGATGTGCTGAACAACTTCGCCGACACGGACACGCTCTTCGATGCAGGTGATCCTGCCCACTACCGCTATACGGGTCGCACCGCCCCCGATCCAGATATGGTCGCACGCGCGGCTGCCCTGCTGGAACGCGCCCAGAAGCCGGTCATCATGGCCGGAACCGCCGTGTGGTGGTGCGACGCCGCCGAACCGCTGCGCGCCCTGGCGGAGCGCCTCAACGCGCCCGTCTATCTCAACGGCGCTGGTCGCGGCTGCCTGCCGCCGTCACACCCTCTCTTCTTCAGCGCCTCGCGCCGCAAAGCGCTTGAGGGCGCGGATACCATTCTAGCCATCGGCACGCGCATGGATTTCCGCCTCAATCATGGGCAGCCACCGCTCATTCCGGCGGAAGCCAGCCTGATCTGGTTCGACCTGGCAGCCGAGGATGTCGGCGTCAATCGCGGCGCGTCTGCTGCGCTGGTCGGCGATGTCGGGCTGAGTATGCAGCAGCTCGCCAGGGCTTCGAAACAGTTGCCGGTGAGCGACTGGCTGGCCTACATTCGCGGCGAGGAAACCAGGGCGCAGGAACGTGACGAAGCTTTGATGGCTTCGAATGCCATGCCTATTCATCCCATGCGGCTATGCGGCGAGATACGCAACTTCATCGACGAAAACACGACCGTTGTGGGCGATGGCGGCGATATCGTCAGCTACGGCGGCAGGGTCATCAACGTCTACAGGCCCGGCTATTGGCTCGATCCCGGTCCGATGGGTTGCCTGGGAACCGGGACGGGCTTCGCCATGGCCGCGCAGCTTGCCCGTCCCGGCGAGAAGGTGCTGATCCTGCATGGCGACGGGGCGTTCGGCCTGAACGGGATGGAGTTCGAGAGCATGGCGCGCCAGAAGCTACCCATTGTCTCCATCATCGGCAACGACGGCGCGTGGGGGCAGATCAAGCACCCGCAAAGGATGATGGTCGGCCACGCCACCGCCGCCGAACTCTCGCCCGGCATCCGCTACGACAAAATGGTGGAGGCGCTCGGCGGCTACGGCGAGCTGGTCGAGCGCCCTGAAGACATTCGCCCGGCCCTCGATCGCGCCTTCGCCTCCGGCCTACCCGCCTGCGTCAACGTACTGATGGACCCGGAAAAGCCCTACAGCCGCTCAACGAACGTGGCCGTCTAAATAAGAGGAGGGAATATTTATGTTAAACCTGACCCCCGACGAACTACTCACTACGACGCGCTCGGTGCGCAAACGACTTGATTTCTCGCGGCCTGTCGAGGCGGAGCTGCTGCGCGAGTGTCTGGAGATAGCTGTGCAGGCTCCCACCGGCGGCAACAGGCAGCACTGGCATTTCGTGATGGTGACGGACCGCCAGCAGATCAACGCGCTGGGGAAGATCTACCAGAAGGGCTGGACAATCTACGTTCAGGAACAGGCGTCTATGGCGGAGGCCGCGCAGAGCAAACGTATGAGTTCGGAGCGCATCGCCACGCTCGCCAGGGTCGCCGACTCGGCGAGCTACCTGGCGGAACACATGCCTGAGGTTCCAGCCATGCTCATCCCCTGCGGCTTTGGCCGTATAGACAATATCCCCTCAAGCCAGCAGGCAGGGTACTGGGGGTCGCTACTCCCTGCCGCGTGGAGCTTCATGCTGGCGGCTCGCGCGCGGGGTCTCGGCACGTGCTGGACGACCATCCATCTCTATTTTGAGCAGGAAGCCGCCCAGGTGCTCGGCATGCCCTACGAGAAGATCACGCAGGCCGCGCTCATACCCGTCGCGCACACGCTTGGCACCGAGTTCAAACCCGGATCGCGCGTGCCACTGGATGATATCGTGCATTGGGATCGGTGGTAGCGTCATGGTTTCGAGGGCGACCCTCGCGGTTGCCCTCGGAGGGGAGTGGGGCTATTTTCTTGCCGGGTACGACACGTAGACCGTTTTCGTTTCGCTGAACTCCTCGACTGCGTGCGTGCCTAGCTCGCGGTGTCCATTGCCGCTGGCCTTCATACCGCCGAAAGGCAGGTGAATCTCCGAGCCTGCCGTGGAGGCGTTGATGTAGACCAGGCCGGACTGGATATCACGCATGGCGCGGAAGGTCAGGCGCATGTTCTCGGTGAAGATGGAGGTCGAAAGGCCATATTCTGTCGAGTTGGCGACCCGCACAGCCTCTTCGTAGCTCTCGACGGGTAGAATCGAGAGGAAGGGGCCGAAGACCTCTTCTTTAGCGATGCGCATGGATGGCCTGACCTCGCTGAAGATGGTGGGAGCGTAGAACGCGCCCCCGGCGTAGTTGCCATCTTGCAGCGGAGTGCCGCCCAGCACGAGTTTCGCACCCTCTATCTTGCCGATCTCCGTGTATTCATGCACGGCCTTCACCCGCCCCCTGTTGACCAATGGCCCCATGTCGGTCTGCGGGTCCATGCCATCGCCCACGCGCAGCTTTTCGACGGCAGCGACGAGCCGGTCGGTGAAGGGCTGCATGACGGTACGCTGGATAATCACGCGGCTGGTGGCCGTGCAGCGCTGGCCCGTCGTGCCGAACGCGCCGCTGGTGACGCACTCGACAGCCAGGTCCAGGTCGGCATCTTCCAGTACAACGACGGCGTTCTTGCCGCCCAGTTCGAGCGCGCAGCGACGCAGGTCGCGCCCGCATATCTCCGCTACGTGCCGCCCTACCTCGGTCGAGCCGGTCAGCGAGATCATGTTGACCTTAGGATGGCTGGTAAGCGCGTCGCCCAGCGAGCCGCCGGGGCCGGTGACAACGTTCAGCACGCCGGGCGGCAGGCCAGCCTCGCTCAGGCATTCCGCCAGTTTCAGTGCGAGCAGGGGCGTATCGCTGGCCGGCTTCAAGATGACGGCGTTCCCCGCGAGCAAGGCCGGGAAGGTCTTCCAGGCAGGGATAGCCATCGGGAAGTTCCAGGGTGTGATGATGCCCACCAGGCCGAGCGGCTGGCGAATGGTCATGCAGAACTTGTTGGGCAGCGCGGAGGGAACCGTCTCGCCCTCGGCGCGCCTGCCGTCGCCGGCGATATACTTCGCCACGTCGATTGCGATCTGCACGTCGCCGCGCGTCTCGCGCAGGATTTTGCCCATTTCGCGCGTCATCAAGGCGGCCAGTTCCTCCTTGCGCCGCTCCAGGATGACGGCGGTGCGCAGCAGCAGCTCACCGCGTTCAGGCGCGGGCGTGGCGGCCCAGCCCGGCTGCGCTTGCAAGGCAGCAGCGACCGCGTCGTCGATGTCGATGGCGGCTGATTTCTGGTAGTAGCCGATCACCTCTGATGTGTGCGCCGGGTTCGTGCTGGTGAATGTTTCGCCGCTGCGCGCGGCACGCCATTCGCCGCCGATGAAGTTGCGGTAAGTCTGACCCTGCTGCGTCGTTGGGACAGGGGAAGAAGTAGTCATGGGTATGCTCCTCGTCGCGTGTGTGGAACGATGTTGAGTTGAAAGTAGCCAGGTACTATGCTGTAAGCTGTACCTGAGCATTATATCACGCTCGCTCTTCCTCAATCTGCAGCAGACTTACTCGCAGGTTGGGAAACATTATCACCACTGTTTTGTTGGAGCCTGGTCTCGACCATCTGGTTCAGCAAGTTACTCAGCCGAAAGCGGCGCGCGCCAATCAGTTGCCAGGCACGCACGAGGCCCAGCGCATAGCCAATGCCTATCAAAAATGCCAGTGTATAAACGGCTGCCACGTTGGATGGCGATAGTGTCAGCAGGATCGCCTGGTACAGTTCAATCACGTAAAGAACAACGCTTAAGAGGATGATCGAGCACCGGCGCATAACACCCTGCCATCCACCAGGATGCTTAAACAGGCTCCAGCTCAGCAGAAGGATACTCGACAGCCCAACCAGGCTCATCGCGAAGGCCGCTGAAATAAAGCTGGAAGCGACAGGGATAAGCGCAAATAGGGAGATGAAGAAGCCATTGAGCAGCGCCGTAAACGAACTGGCGGCCACTGCCTGCTTTTCAATGGGCGCGCCCTCCATCACCGTCTTTTCCGGCGCGATGGAGACGGAGACGAAGATCAGGCCGATCAGTGTTGCTCCAATTGCGGCGCTCACAGTAAAGAAATTGACCAATGCTGATGGAACCATGTGAAGCTCCTTTCATTACGCCCCCAGCAATCGCCTCACATTGCCGCCCAGCATCAACTCCTTCTCCTCGTCGGGAATTTGCAGGCGCTGCACGCGGCGCAGATTGTCGGCGGGGTAGCCATAGGGGTAGTCGCAGCCGTAGAGCAGGCGCGAGGCGCCCAGGGACTGCACGATGGTTTCGTTGATTATGCCCAGGCTGGTATCGAAATGGATGTTGGGGTAATCGCGGAACTGTTCCTGCACGCGCTGCTGGCCGCCGTTGAGCATGCCCATGTGCGGGATGATGAGGGTGACGTCGGGATAGCGGCTTACGAATTCGCGTGTGACTTCGAAATGCTCCTCGAAGGTCATAGGGAAGTGAAAGGCGCGTATGGCCTGCATAACCTCCTGGAAATCGGGCGCGTCCATCTGGCGGCGCACCTCATCCATGTCGATCGGGTAGCTGTAGCGCAAGCCGCCGTCATGCGCGGGCGAGAACCAGCAGTGCCACTTGACACCGTTATACTGGTAGAGGTTGTCAGGCACAGGCAGCGTATTGTAAGGTCGCTGGCCGCTGTAGGCATTGCCGCCGTAGTAGTAGAAGGCGTAGTAGCCCATGCGCTTCGCCGCCTCCAGCGCGTAGGCCGAGTCGTTGACCATATCGCCGCTCTCCGGGTCGGCAAAGACCACCGCGCGGCTGATGCCGCTCGCTTTGAGGAGCGAGTCAATTTCTTCAATGGGCAGATGATGGCGGCCAATATGCACATGCGCGTCGATAATATCTGCCATATGTGCCTCCTCTCAAGGATTACCCACTCGTAGGGGCGCAGTAAACCGGCCCCTACGGGCGAAAAGTCTATATACAGCTCAAGTTTAGCACATTTGACGATGTCTCAGTGACCCTGTATAATTAATTGGTAATAAGTGGGAAGAGGTCATCCAATGGGATCAAAATTACCAAGAATTACCGGAGCGAAAGTTATTCAGGCTCTTCGTCACGCTGGTTGGCAAATTGATTATCAGCGTGGTTCACATGTATATCTAAGGCATCCTGATCGTCTCAATATGCGAGTCACTGTTCCTATCCATGCTGGAGAAGTCATCAAGCCGAAGACACTTCAGTCAATCTTGAAGCAAGCCGGGCTGGATGTTGATGAGTTCCAAGAGCTTCTCTAGAGGAGTTAGTACATGAGAAAATATACCATCATCCTTGAACCAGATACAGAAGAGGGTGGCTATACAGTCACCGTCCCTTCATTACCTGGATGTATCACGCAGGGTGAAACCATCGAGCAGTGTATCGAACGTGCTCAAGAGGCTATTGCTGGCTACATTGAAAGTTTACGAATTTCTGGCGAGGACATTCCAGAGGAAACCGAACGACCACAAATGATTACAATTGATGTGGCAGCCTGATATTGCAGTTTTCAACGACAGCGAGAGAGAAGCCCCGGCATCGCAAGATGCCGGGGCTTCTCTCTCGCTGTCTTTATGCCGTCTCGACGGTCGGGCTGCCGCTGGATGGGGCTGCTTCGCTGGAAGCCGATGGAGCCTCCTCGGCGAAATCGCCCTCCTGGGCTGCGCGCTTGAAGACGTAGTAGGCGGAATTTCCAGTCAGGGGTTGAATCCCCACCAGCTCCCAGCCTTCCTGGCCGAGTGTGTTGAGGTAGCGCCGCGCGAAGGTGCTGCGCCGCTCGTTGCCGATCAGGGTTTCAAGCCCCTCGCTGGAAATGCGCCCGCGATAATCAATATAGGCGACTTTGTATGCCCATTGTGCCATGTCGTGTGCTGTTCTCCTTCCTGGTGTTGTGCTGTATTATATCAAATGCTACGAGTCCTGCGTTCATCGTGCGTTAGCGGCTCCTACCGGCACGACCCGACGAGCGCATATCCGATGCGCTCGTTGAAGGAATACAAGGGGTTTTCCGCCTCGCACGCAGACATCGAGTATTCCTTCACACTTCCGGTGGCGCGCCGGGTTCCACAATCAACGCGCTCCCGGTGAGAGGACGTGCCAGTAGTTTCCTCTGCACGCTAGTAAGTATAGCCGTGAAACACCGTCAATACACCGCTCATTTACACGGTTTTTCACATAGATATAATTGACAGGGGCGAACCTGTAAATTCATACAGCATGGCACATCTGGAGATAAGTACAATAGCGGGGGCAAGCCCCGCCACTACATGTCCAGCATGCCAGATAGCAAGAAATGTAGTGGCGGGGCTTGCCCCCGCCATCCCGATTCGCTTTTCAGTTCGCCCTATCAGTTCGCCCTATCAGTTCGCTAAACTAGAAACGGGAGTGGGGCATTTAGCCAGGCTGAAGGTAAAGGATGAGCCGCGTCCAGGCGCGCTCGTCACCTCGACTCGACCTCCGTGCGCCTCAACCACTTGCTTGACGATGGCCAGGCCCAGGCCGCTGCCGCCGGTGACGCGCGCGCGCGAGGCATCGGCGCGGTAAAAACGCTCGAAGAGGTAGGGCAGGTGCTGTTCTTCGATGCCCACCCCGCTGTCCTGCACGCTGACCAGCACCTCACCACCGGCCTCGTGCGCGTTGATGGTGATTGTACCGCCAGGGGGCGTATGCGTGATGGCGTTGCTGACCAGGTTGCGCAGCACCTGCCCCACGCGCTCCGCGTCGGCCTCGACCGCGGGCAAGTCGGAAGGTACCTCGACACGCAGTACAATCTCTTTGTTGGCTGCCTGCAACTGCAGCGAGGAAGCAGCCTGATTGATGACCTCTTCCAACGCTAACGGCCTGAGTGCCAGGTGGAGCTGCCCGGCCTCGGCCAGGCTGAGTTCTTGTAAATCGACCACCAGCCGGCTCAGCAGGAGCGATTCTTCGTAGAGCGAGGTGATGATCTCGCTGCTTGGGTCGATCACGCGGTCTTTGAGCGCCTCCAGGTAGCCGCGAATGTTCGTCAGGGGCGTGCGCAACTCGTGCGCCACGTCGCTGACCATGTTGCGTCGCAGTTGTTCCGAGCGCGCCAGGCTGTCGGCCATTGTGTTGAAGGCATGCGCCAGCTTGCCTATCTCGTCCTTCGTGCGCACTACCACGCGCTGCTTGAGATCGCCCTGCTCCATGCGATTAGCGACACGCGTCAATTCGCGCACCGGTTTGAGGATATGGTTGCTCAACGCCAGGGTCAACAGCAGCGCCAGCAGCCACGCCAGCACAGCCACAATCCACAGCGAGTGAGCTACCGCGTTGAGAAAATTCTGCCCAAGCGTTGTTGAAGAGGGAGTAGAGAGCATAGGTAAAGGGGAAGTCAGGCGTGTCGAGGCGGCATTGGTCGAAATCAGCATGACCGGCAGGGAAGAATCCGACATTAACGCGGGTGTGATTTGTGTTAAGCTCGTACCGGATGTAGACGGGGCAACCTTTGGCGCATTTTTACTCGTCGTGGGTATGTAATCATTGGAGTCGAAGGCGACACGATTATTGGAATCGAGTAAAATCACCCGTACCTGATTTTCAGTCTGCATCTCTACCATCTGGGTTTCCACGCTTTTCCAATCGCCGTGACGATAGGCAATCAGGATGTTATCGATCGCCTGGCCTACTCTCCCACTCACCTGGTCGATTTTTTTGGCGTTATTCGTATAGTCCTGGAAGGCGGAGGCAGTCGTCTGTAACTGGATAAGAGCAATCGTTGACAGCGTCACGATGACCACGAACATGAACATCAGCAGCAGGCGAACGCGCAGGCTAAGTAGCAGTTTCATGTCATACCTCTTCTTTTCTGAACTTGTAGCCAACGCCGTAGACCGTTTGCAGATAGACCGGTTCGTTGGGGGAAGCTTCGATCTTCTTGCGTAAGTTCATGATATGCACATCGACGGTGCGCTCAAACCCCTCGTAGTCCAGGCCGAAGACGCGCTGCACCAGTTCCAGGCGGCTGAAAGCGCGCCCCGGTTCTCTGGCGAGCGTTTCGAGCAGGCGAAACTCTTTGGGCGTGATATCGACGGACTTGCCATCGTGCCACACCTCGTGCGCGCGAAAGTCGATGCGCAGCGGCCCGATGAGCAGTTCTTCGGGCGGTTCCTCCTGCGTATAGGCTCGCCGCAGCACAACGCGCACGCGCGCAACCAGTTCTCTTGGACTGAACGGCTTGGTGATATAATCGTCCGCGCCCAGGTCCAATCCCTGGAGCGTATCCTCCTCGGACGCTTTCGCGGTCAGCATGATGATGGGGACGTTCAATTCGGCGCGCAGGATGCGGCAGACATCCAATCCATCGACCTTCGGCAGCATCCAGTCGAGGATTATCAGGCCGGGGTATTTCTGGCGCGCCAGCATCAACGCCTGCTGCCCGTCATACGCTGCCAGTACCCGGTATTTCTCGCGTTCCAGGTAGAGGCGCAGCAGGTCAACCGTTTTCTTGTCATCATCGACGACGAGGATGCTGCGATTCATATTTGTAATTCCCTGTCACAAGGCAATTTCACTCAAGCTAAGTATACCCAAAAATTATAAAGTTCTTATGAAGTTCCGCGCTTTACGTTAACCTGATCGATTCTTCATCAGTTCTTCATCACCTTCCGGTTATAGTGAGGATGCATGTACACCCGTAGGGGCGACCCTCGTGGTCGCCCGTCTCCCGCTCGCCTGCCGCGCATGGTGTTATACGGCGAAATTGGCGGCGCAGCAGGCGTGGGCGGGCGACCACGAGGGTCGCCCCTACAGAAATGATGAGGAGAACATATATGGCAACTTCATCTCCCCCTCTGGCGCGCCAGAGCACGCCCGCACTTCTACCCGCTATCGTTAAGCTCGCCTGGTGGCGTTTCAAGCGCATGTGGCACGTGCTGCTGGTGACGTGGCTGGGCATGTTGACGATGGTCATACTGGTCTGCGCGGTACCGCTTTTTTCGCAAGTAGCGATGACGGCTGGCATACGTAACGTGCTGAGCAGCGCGCCGCCCTACGAGCAGCGCCTGACCTTTACGCTGGCAAGCGCCCAGCCTTCGACGGCCCAAATCCAGCAGGCTGGTCAGCAAATCGCCCAGATCATCCACGCTAACATGGCCTCCTATACCGGCAACACTGCGCAGTTTTCGGTACAAGTACCCGCGCTGACGCTCCCCTCCTCCGGTGGAACGTCTGCCGCCGGGTCAAATACGGCGCGTCTACTCAGCATCTCCAGTTACACGATGGATCAGATCGCTAACGAAATAACCGTCGTGCAAGGGCGGCTGCCGCAGAACGGGAGCGACCAGGTCGAGATCGCGCTGACGCAAAATACGGCCCAAAGCCTCGGCCTGCATGTCGGCTCGGTCATCAACGCAGGTTTACCGCAGAGTATCGGTGGAGGAACGTGGACAATTCACGTCGTCGGCATCTTTTCACCGAAGGCGAACTGGGAATCTCCGAACACGTTTCAGGTGATCAATGGCGGCGGTGGAAGCATCTACCCCGCGCTGGCCTCCAATTCCGCCATTCTGCCAAAGATCGCATCTTTACAGGTGCAACTTACTCTTGGGGGAAGACAAGTGTTTAAATCGGGCGGTAATGTACCGTTCTTCCAGCTAAGCTGGAGTTATCCATTTGACTCGTCTCAGGTAACGGCCAGCAACGCCTCTTCGCTTACGTCACTTGCGAATACTGTTCAATCTGATGTGGACAACAGCTTGAGCAACCTGCCGGGAACGTTCTTTATCCCCAGGGCTACCGGCGAGCTATTCGATATCCTCCCAACCTATTATGATCGCATCTACGCGGGCGAGGTAGTCGTCTCGGCCTCGCTGATCTTGATCCTCGGCCTGGTGCTCTTCCTGGTCAGCATGATGACCTCGGCCCTGATCGAGCGACAGGCAGCTACGATTGCCACCTTGCGCAGTCGTGGCGCGACGCAGCGGCATGTCTACGGCGCGTTCACCACGCAGGGCATCGGGTTAGGGCTGGCAGCGCTGCTGGCCGGGCCGTTCATCGCCATCCTGCTCATAGGACTGCTCGTGCGCTGGCTTTTCCCGGCCAGCGAGCAATCCGCGCTTAGCATCCTGACCGGCAATCCCTTCCAGGCGGTGTTGAGCGTGGGTTGGTATGCCCTGGGTGCCATGCTGATCGCAATACTCGTGGTGATTGTGGCGATCAGGCGCACCTCGGCGCTGGATATCCTGGCCTTCCGCCGCGAATCAGCACGCGCCACGCGCCCTTCACTCTGGCGACGCCTGCACCTCGACCTGTTCCTCTCCCTGCTCATCTGTATTGGTTATGCCGCCTATGCCTACGTTGCGCAGTCCTTGCTTTCAGCCAATTCCTCCGTAAAAATACTGCTGGGACTGCTGGCGCTGATCGCTCCACTGTTCCTGCTGGCCGCCGGTATTACGCTCTTCCTGCGCGCCTTCCCACTCTTGCTGCGCCTGGGAACGCGGCTTGCCATGCGCAGGCGCGGAGCAAGCGCAGCGCTGGCCTTCGCGCAAATGGAACGCGCGCCGCGCCCGGCTGCTCGCATGATCCTGTTGCTGGCGCTGGGAACGGCCTTCGCGCTCTTCATGCTGACATCCGCGTCCACCCAGCAGCAGCGCATCGCAGATGCGGCAAACTTCCAGGTCGGCGCTGATTTCAGTGGCACCATCACGCCGCCACCACAGGGGCAGAGCCTCGCGCAGGCAGAGACTGCCTACCTGCACACAGGCGGCGTGACCTCGGCTACGCTGGGCTACAGCGCGTCAGCCCGCACCAGCGACGGTCCGACCGACAACATCCTGGCGGTCGATACAAGTACCTTTGCGCAAACGGCGCTATGGTCGCCGCTCTACTCGGATCAATCGCTCACCAGCCTGATGTCGCTGCTGGCCTCGCACCGCGCCGATGCCGCCGCGCATGACGTGGTCTACGTCATCATCGATGATACGACGGCGAAAGGCTTGAACGTCTCGGTCGGTTCATCGTTCATCATACCCACCTCCGACGGCTTCAATACACATATGGTTGTTGCCGCCATCGTCCACGCCGTCCCCGGCATGTATACCGACGGCGAGAATTTAGGCTTCCTGGTCGATTACCAGAGTTACGCGACCGCCTATTCAAAGGATAGCGGTGGTGGCACGATCTCGCCCAATTTCGCCTGGCTGCAAACGCGCGGCGACGCGGCCTCGCTCGCCAGCGCGCGCAAAGCCTATCCAACGCTGGATGACCGTCGCGCCATCCTCGGCAAGCTGCAAAACGATCCGCTGCATATCAATCTCATCAGCCTGCTAGGAGCGGGTATCGCAGTTGGCCTGTTGCTGGCGCTTGCCGGAACGCTTTTCTCGGCCTGGCTCAACGCCTCCGGTCGGCTGACCAGCTTCGCCGTGCTGCGCGCTCTGGGCATGATTCCGCGCAAGATAGCCGCCGTCCTGCTGTGGGAACTGGGCAGCATCTGCACCGCCGCGCTCGCCCTGGGCGTCGGGTTATACTTCCTGCTGGCACAGCTCATCATACCCATCTTCCCCATTACCGACTTCGTAGGCGGCATCGATAGCCGCATGCTGGCGCAGGTCGTCACGCCTGCACTCTTGATCGCCATTGCGCTCGGTGGAGTCATCGTCGTCTGTGTGATCGCCCTCGCGCTCATGGCGAGACTCGTCTCGCGCCCATCATTGAGTCAGACGCTGCGACTCAATGAAGATTAACGTTCCGTAGGGGCGACCCTCGTGGTCGCCCGCCTCACGCTCGATCGCCGCCAATTGTGGCACTACACGCGGCGTCTGGCAGCTCAACAGGCGGGGGCGGGCGACCACGAGGGTCGCCCCTACAGAAGAAGGAGTACACCAATGCTACAACCACTGGTACAGTGCGCAAACCTCATCAAAATCTACAAAATGGCCGACCTAGAAGCCATCGCGCTGCAAGGATTAGACCTGGAGGTCGCGCCAGGCGAAATGATCGGACTGGTCGGCGCGTCCGGCTCTGGCAAATCCACGCTGCTGAACGTGTTGGGCGGCCTGGATGTGCCAACGGCAGGACAGGCAAGGGTGGGCGATTACGACCTGACACGCCTGAGCGAGGAGCAGCGCACGCGCTATCGCAACCTCGTCGTCGGCTACCTCTGGCAGCAGAGCGGGCGCAACCTGATGCCCGACCTGACGATTGCCGATAACGTTGATCTGCCACAGATTCTGAATGGCACAAGCGCGCGTCACAGCTTGCAGCGCACCTATGAATTACTGGAGATGGTCGGGTTGCGCGGCATGGAAAAGAAACGACCGGCGCAACTTTCGGGTGGCGAGCAGCAGCGCGCTGCGATTGCCGTGGCGCTCGCCAACCAGCCAGCCCTGCTGCTGGCCGATGAACCAACGGGCGAGCTTGATTCGGTCACAGCGCATGACATCATCGCCTGCCTGCGCCAGATCAACGCGCAATTCGGCCTGACGATCATCCTGGTGACGCACGATGTGGCGGTTGCCTCGGAGGTTGACCGCACGCTCGCCATTCGCGACGGGCGCATCAGTACCGAAACCATCCGGCGCGGGACTCCTGTCACGCTTGAACCCGTCGAATCCGGTGTGTCCGGCGTGTCCGGCGACACGCGCGCTTCGCGCAAAGGAGGCACAAGCGCCGTCATCGGGCTGTCGCTCGATACGCACCGCGAGTCCATCCTGGTTGACCCCGTTGGCCGCATGCAACTGCCCAGAGAAGCGTTAGAGCGCCTGCCCGTCCGCGGTCGCCTGGAAGTACAAATTCTCGACGACCACATCGAACTCTGGCCCATCTCGACGCCGACGAGCGCGGATGGGCATGAATCAGGCGCGCTCACGAGCGAAACGAGGCTACGTCCGTAAAGGATTGTCAATCCTGAAATGCAGTGTAGGGGCCGGTTTACCGCGCCCACCAGCCCATTCATGGGCGCGAAAGGTGGTGCTGCGCAATTAATTCGTCAAAGTTCATAACCGGCCCCTACGAATTAGCTCGATTATTCTGCCAGGTTGATGTGTATTAGATGCCTACAAGGGCATCTAGGGATGGTAGGGTGCGGATAATCCCAACTGCCTATACGATAGAAAGGATAGAAAGGACCAAAACAAATGACACAAACCACACAAACGATACAATCGGCAACAACATTCGTGGCCGAGGCGCGTGGCGTGACGCGCGATTTTCAGACGGGCAGCGGCGTCGTACATGTCCTGCGCGGCATCAACCTGTCTATCGCGGCGGGTGAGTTCGTGGCGCTGCGCGGGCGTTCTGGCTCGGGCAAGACAACACTGCTCAATATCCTGGTCGGGCTGGACGACCCGACGCGGGGAGAGGTCAGCGTGCTAGGTCAAGGGCTGGTTGGCATGAGTGAGGCTGCACGCGCATCATTACGTTGCAGGCAGGTGGGACTGCTGTTCCAGAATGCCCACCTCTTTCCGTCGCTTACCGCGCTGGAAAATGTCGAAGTCGCTTTGCGTCTGCAAGGCACGCCTTCGGAAGAGCGCGGCAGGCGCGTCCTGGAAGCGCTTGAACTCGTGGGACTGAGCGCGCGTGCGCATCACCGCGCCCTGGAACTCTCCGGCGGCGAACAGCAGCGCGTCGCCCTGGCGCGTGCGCTGGTGCATCGCCCGCGCTTCGTCGTGGCCGACGAACCGACCGGCAACCTGGATTCGCAGACGGGGCTGACCATCGTGGGGCTACTGCGAGAGATCGTGCAAAAAACGGGAGTTGGCCTGCTCGTCGCCACCCACGACGCGCTCGTGTATAGTACGGCTGATCGCGTCGTGCAGATTCAAGACGGGGGAATTGTGGCGCTAGCAAACCAATCATAGGAGCCGTCGTAGCTCCTCTGTCATTTGCTGCACCAGCTCTGGCCTGCCGTGAAACTGAGCAGGGGTATTCTGAAAGAGCAAGATGCGCCACTTGCCATCGCTTTTGACGGCGACGAGCGTCATTATCGACTGCTCCTTCTCTCATCACATTTGGATGGTCACAACAGCGGATTGTCTTCCCAAAAAGCGCGCCATATCCGCAGCCTCGGCCTCAAGTCTTGGCTGAACATCAGGCGAAAGCTGCTCGAACGGCTCAACTACAATGTCCAGTTGCTGCTTTCTCAGCGAACTCTTCCACGTTCCGATCGCCTGGCCGTTGACGAGCAGCGCCGGGCGGATCATCCCGCCTCCGGCGTTGATACGCTTCGCGTAGCGGGGCGCGACGGACATACCCCGACTGCGATAGCCGAGCAGATACGTGTCGAAGTCGGCCAGCAGGCGCACTATCGGAGCATAGCCGGGATACTCTGTTAATCGTGCGAGATGCGCCTTGAGTATCCAGAAAGGTTGCCCGTCTACCTTAATCTTTGCCAATTGCTGTGAGATGCTTTCCCAGGCCGTTCGCACCTCGCTCGCGGGCAGTCCAGACCATGCCACCATGTCGTCAGGCGAGGCCGGGCCGTAGGCAGCGAGATAACGTCGCGCAAGCTCATCGCACGCCGTTTCACGCGAAGGCGATGTGAGGCTGGCGCGGTCTATCCAATCGTCGAGCAGGACATAGGTCTGCTTCGCACCTTTGTCTGGTCCCAGGCAGAGCACGCCCTGCATAGCCGCGTAACCGATGAGATGCGGCCTGGCCTGCCCCTCAAGGTATAAGCCGCGCGCGGCGAGTTGTTCAATAAGTTCATCGCGCGTGAGCGGCCCCTGCCCGGCGAGAATGTCACGGATGAGCCGCGCTCCCCTGGCGCTGGTCTCTTCATCCAGCCCCAATTGCTCCCGGCGTACTCTATCTCCCGCGATGAAGATAGGGCCGAGCAGCGCCAGCAGCCAGCCCAGGTCTTCCGTCGCCAGCAGGTGCAGCGTACCGCGCTGTCCCCACGTGCGCACTACGGAACGCTCCTGGCTGCGCGCCCGCTCCACGCCGGAAGCTGCCAGGCCGGCGCTGCGCACGCGCACAGCCAGGGCTGCCGCGTTCACATTCTGCGCCTGGAGGCCGCACACTTCACGTACAACCTGCACGACGCTATTACGCTCGCCTGGCTGCCGGGGAATGAGGCGCTGCGCGTATTGACGCAGGAAACGGAGCTGGTCGCTGGATAATGTGGTAGGCATAGATATCTCATCACCGTTCCAGCAGCTCGGCCTGTACAATCCCTTTCTCGCCGACGATCTCCACCAGCTTGTCGCGCACTTTCTCATAGGGCATGGTATCTACCTCGGGTGTGAGCCGCGCAACCCATTCACCGTTGGAGATAACCAGGTTATAATGGTCTCGGCCCGGTTGCTCGCGGATGCAGTTCCAGATATCCTGCACGCGCATCACATCATCCGAAACGGAGCGTTCATCCGTGCCACTCAGTTGCAGGGTGATGTTCACCTGGTATTGTTTACGGTTCATCTCTTCTTCAATGCCTTTGACCTCCTCGACGCTGTTGCAGAGGATGCCGGGTTGGTCGCGCCGTACCTGCACTTCGCCGCGCACAATCAACACCGTGTTCTCGGTCCACAATTCTGAGGTATCTGCGTAGAGCTTGGGGAAGACCGTCACTTCGATGGAGCCATACATATCTTCCAGTTTGACCGCGCACATAGGATCGCCTTTTTTTGTGATAATGCGGCGCGCCTCGGTGATCGTGCCGCCCAGCGTGACCACCTTGCGTTCAAGTTCTTCGTTGATCTGCGCCGTGGTATGCGTGGTCTTCTCTTTGAGCAGGTCGCCCAGATAGGCCAGGGGGTGCTTCGAGATATAGACGCCGATCAGTTCTTTCTCCCATTGCAACAACTGGTTGCGGTCAAGCTCCTCCGCGTCGGTCTTGAGGCGGAACTCGATGGCGCTAGAAGCGTCCTCCATGTCTCCAAAGAGGCTCATGAGACCCTGTTCCTGCGAAGTGCGCTGCGTCTTGCCCCATTTCATGGCGGTATCGACCGAGGCCAACAGCAGGTGTCGCTGGCCTTCTGCCAGCGAATCCATACCCCCGGCCTTGATGAGCGTCTCGATCGCGCCCTTACCAACGAATTTGGGGTCAACGCGCGTGCAGAAATCAGCAATGGATTTGAACGGCCCTCCTTCGCCGCGCGCCCGCACGATCTCGCCAATCGGCCCTTCGCCAATGCCCTTGATGGCAAGCAGCCCGAAGCGCACTCCCCCATTTTCAACGGTAAAGCCGCGCTCGCTGCGGTTCACGTCCGGTCCCAGCACCTCGACGCCCATACGTTTGCACTCGGCGATGGCGTTGGCGATCTTCCTGGCGTCGGACGCCTCGGTGGTCATGGTGGCGGCCATGAATTCCGCCGTGTAGTTGGCCTTGAGATAGGCCGTGTAGAATGCGACTACGGCGTAACTGGCGGCGTGCGCCTTGTTGAAACCGTAGCCGCCGAACGGCTCGATCTGTGTGAACAGTTCTTTGGCGACCTCCGGCTTCACCCCGTTCTTGAGGCAGCCCTTCACGAAGTCCTCGCGGTAGCCCTCGACCTCCTTCATGATCTTCTTGCTGAGCGCCTTGCGGAACTTGTTGGCTTTGCCCCAGGAGAAGCCGGCCAACCCGACCACGATGAACAACACCTGGTCCTGGTACACAATCACGCCGTAGGACTCGTTCAGCCATTGCTCCAGGCGCGGATCGAGGTAGGTGACTTTCTTGCGCCCGTGCTTGGCCTCGATGAAGTCGGGGATGCTGTCCATCGGGCCGGGACGGTAGAGCGCGATCATGGCCATGATGTCTTCGATGCAGGTCGGTTTGAGCTGCTTGATGTACTCGGTCATCTTCGCGCCCTCAAGCTGGAAGATGCCCGTCGTCTCGCCGCTCGCCAGCAGGTCGAAGGCTTTCCTGCGCCGCAGGTTCTGCTCCGCGACTGGCTCCGCGATTGGCTCCTCTTCGCCCTCCAGCTCGTCGAGCGGCACTTTTTCCAGCACCACCTCTTCGCCGCGCGACTGCTGGATGAACTTCAACGCATTGTCCAGGATGGTCAGGTTGGAGAGGCCCAGGAAGTCGAACTTGATAAGACCCAACTCTTCCAGGTGCTCCTGCTCGTACTGCGTGATGCGCCCCTTGCCGGGGTCTTTGGGGTCGCGCAGTTGCAGCGGCACGAAATGGTCGAGCGCCTCGTTTGCGATAATCACGCCCGCCGCGTGGACGCCTGTCGAGCGCACCGAACCTTCCAGCTTCAACGCCTGGTCGAGCAGGTCATGCGCGACGTGGCTGTCTTTGTACATATCCGCCAGCTCGCGCACGCTGTCGAGCGTACCTTGCAGCGTCACCTTCGGACCCGTTGGGATCAGGCGCGTGATGCGGTCGCCCACCTCCTGCTCGCCCATCACGCGCGCCACGTCCTTCACAGAGGCTTTGGCCGCCATGGTGTTGAACGTGACCATCTGCGCCACGCAGTCTTCGCCGTATTTGCGCATGACATACTCAATGACCTCTTCACGCCGGTCATCGGGGAAGTCCATGTCGATATCGGGCATATCGGCGCGTTCGGGATTGAAGAAGCGTTCGAAGGGCAGTTGATAGCGCAGCGGGTCGATGTTGGTGATACCCAGCGTGTAGGCCATCAGGCTGCCCGCCGCCGAGCCACGCGCCGAGCAGCGGATGCCGTTCGAACGGGCATAATTGACGAAGTCCCACTCGATCAGGAAATAAGGTACGAAGCCTTTGTCCGCGATCATATCGATCTCGTAATCAATCTGCTTCTCGATATGCTCGCTCAACTGCCCGAAGCGTTCAGCCACGCCCCCGATGCACAACGCGCGCAGGTAGTCCTTCTGCGTTGCATACCCCGCAGGAATGGAGAAGTTGGGCAGCTGCGCCTTGTACGCCAGCGGATCGACGCTGCACTGCTCGGCGATGCGCACGCTGTTCACCAGCGCGTCGGGCAGTTCTGGGAAGAGCAGCGCCATCTCTTCCTGGCTCTTCAAATAGTATTCCTGGCTATCGAACTTCATGCGTTTGGGCGTGCTCAACTGCTTGCCCGTTTGCACGCACAGCAGCACATCGTGCGAGGCGGCGTCGTGCGCATCGACATAGTGCAGGTCGTTGGTGGCCACCAGGGGTATGTGCATCTCCTTGTGCATCTTGACCAGCATCTGATTGAGCTGTCCCTGTGGCGAGGGCTGTCCCTCGTCGAAGATGCCGTGATGCTCCTGAATCTCCAGGTAGAAGTTTTCCGGCCCGAAGACATCCTGGTACCAGCGCGCCATCTTCCTGGCTGCCTCCTCCTTCTCCTTCAGCAGCATCTTTGGAATCTCGCCAGAGAGACAGGACGAAGTGACGATCAAGCCTTGCGCGTATTGTTGGAGCACCTTCTTATCGATGCGCGGGCGCAGGTGATAGCCCTGCGTATTAGCGATGGTGGTCAGCTTGAGCAGGTTATAGTAACCGGTGTTGTTCTTCGCCAGCAGCAGCAAATGGTGGTAGTCGTCGCTGAAGCGTTTGGAGTGATCGTACATATCCTCCGTCAAATACGCCTCAATGCCGATGATGGGGTTGATGCCACCCGCCTTGCACGCCTTGTAAAACTCCACCGCGCCATACATTGCGCCGTGATCGGTAATCGCCAGGTGTTGCATCCCAAGCGCCTTCGCCTGCTGCACCAGCTTCTTCGTGCGACTGAACCCATCCAGCAGGGAATACTCGGTATGGACATGCAAATGCGCAAAATCGGCGCTCATAGACGGCCCTCCAACACAAAAATATGGTTCTAAGAACAAGAATACTTGGACGTATATTCTAAAGTCAAGGCTTTTTAGCCGTGTTGAAAAGAGGAAAGTTTCTCCACTATCAAATACAACGAACGAGATTTCCCCTCGCCCGTAATAGACCAGAATCTTTACAGATTGTCCCAGGCGTATCTTCCACTATTACTTCTGTCGCCTCGTCTTGACATAAAGTGCTTCATCGCTCGCCTACAACGCGCAGGCGCAGCTGGGTGGTCTCAACTTCCAGACCAGCACGGGCAGCGCGCTCTCCAGCGAGAGCTTCGGCTACGACGGCAACCTGCGCCCCCAGTCGGCCACGGCTAGCTGGCAGAGCGGCAGTGGCAATAGCGGCACGCAGTTCAGCCAGACGCTTTCCTACGACCCGGCCAGCAACCTGACCAGCCTGTCAACGACCCAGGCCGCCGTACCGGGGCAGAGCAACTCGGGCGGCTCTGAGACGCAGGTCTTCTGCTACGACGCGCAGAATCGCCTCGTGTGGGCGGGCAACTCCGGCACGCCTTCGTGCAACGGCAACGGGACGCCCAGTGTCTCCGGCGGCCTGGGAGCCTACAGTAGCAGCTACGCCTACACCAATCTGGGCCAACTCTCCCAGGGACCGCTTGCTGACAGTGGCGAATACACCTACCTGTATTGCAGTAGCAGTCAGCCACATCAACTGACCGGCCTGTACGCCAGCGGCGCGACCTGTTCCAACAAGACGGGTCAGGTCTACGCCAGCAGCTATGATGCCTGGGGCAACGTGACGAGTCGTACCTACAGTGGCACGACCGCTACGCTCAGCTACGATCTCCTGGACCACCTGACCCAGTGGTATGTTTCCTCCACCAACCAGGAACAGTACATGAACGACGCCAACGGCGAACGAGTGCTGCGCCGCTCTACCACCAGCAGCGGCACGACCTTCTACCTGACCGACGCCCTTGGAAGCTTACTCGCCAGCTTCTCCAACACGGCTAACAGCGCGTTACACCTCCGGCACGCTCAACACCGCCAAAGGCTTCACCGGGCAATATAACGACTCCTTGACGGGATTGGACTACTCACATTTGGCATCGTAAAACTGTTCTTGATTGCTTTTGCTAGCGGCGCGGGAAGCAGCATTTCTGCGGCGCAATCGCAGTTCTTCGCGCGCCGCGGTCATTTAGCAATGGCAGGTGTAGCGGTCATCTGCTTCCTTTTGCAATATCCCTTTGGTGAACATGCATCCATTTGAAACGTCCATGTCGTTTTCGGCGCCCATCTCGACAAATATTCTTGCGCTAGCTGATCTGGTTACCTGATGGAATCTAATACTGAGAACCCAAATTTGCCCCTACCCACTTCCACGTGTTACAATACCTGTGTTCCCAAGAACAACCCGGTAAATTGAGCGCAGCGTATGGCGAACGATGATTGACTGCGAAGAGGCGGTCGCATGGTACACACAGGGATACGACGTGACCAACTATACCATCGAGGCGCGGGCAAGCGCGGAGCGGTATGATCTACCGGCCCGGCAGGTCTCCCGCGAATTATTACAGTTACCTTTTCTGGACAGGCACCTGAAAGAGTTTGGAGAGTACAAAGTACAGACAGGCTTACTCTATCACCTTTCAGGCGACCTCAGCCCCTCCGATGTAGATCAGCTTACCCGGCAACTCTTGATCGACCCCGTTACCCAACAAGCCTCTTTCACTCCATCAACCTCTTTACCAGCCACCACCTCTACCACCAATCCAACTTCCCCAGGCTCCGACTCCCTGAACGCATTCCATATCGTCGATGTTCATTTTCACCCAGGCGTCACCGATACGCTGGCCGAAAGCATCCTGGCCGGGGCATCCATGCTGGGCATTCGCGGCCTGCAACACGCCGAGACCGGCCACCGCTACTACCTCGACGGGCGCTTGAGCGAACACGAAGTGCGCCAGATCACCGAGGCGCTATTGTACAACCCGGTCATCCAGAACTACACCTTGCACGAATCCAACCACGTTGATGCCTTACGCGAATCAAACTATGACGCCACGCACGCATCAAATCCCGTAGGGACGCGATTTATCGCGTCCACCGCCGATTTATCGGCCAGGGGCGCGGGTGCCGCGTCTACCACCCAAACGATTCCCTTATCGGGCATGACCGACGAACAACTGCTCGTCGTAAGCAAACGCGGATTATTGGCGCTCAACCTGGACGAAATGCGCGCCATCCAGCGACATATCGGCGAGCAGGGACGCGAACCGAGCGACGTAGAACTTGAAACGCTGGCGCAAACCTGGTCGGAGCATTGCTCACACAAAACCTTCAAGGCCACCATCGATTACCGCGAGGTGCGAAGCGACGGTACAACAATCGAGCAAGAGACCATCGAGGGGCTGCTCAAGTCCTACATCATGCGAGCCACGCAGCAGGTTGCGCGCCCCTGGGTCGTCTCGGCTTTCAGCGATAACGCCGGCATCGTGCGCTTCACCGAGACACACGATATCGCCTTCAAGGTCGAGACGCACAACCATCCTTCGGCCATCGAGCCGTTCGGGGGAGCCAACACGGGCGTGGGCGGCGTGATCCGCGATGTGCTGGGTGTCTCAGCCGGGCCTATTGCCTGCACCGACATCCTCTGCTTCGGCCCACCTGCAACGCCTGCCAGCGAACTACCCGCCGGAGTGCTGACGCCTCATCGTATCGCCAGCGGAGTTGTGAACGGCGTGCGCGACTACGGCAACAAGATGGGCATTCCTACCGTCAACGGCGCGATACTCTACCACCCCGGCTATATCTACAACCCGCTCGTTTTTTGCGGCTGCCTGGGGATACTGCCGCGAGGCAGCCATCCACACGCCGCGCAGCCGGGAGACGCCATTGTTGTGCTGGGTGGGCGCACCGGGCGCGACGGCATTCACGGCGCGACCTTCTCGTCGGGCGAGATGAGCAGCGAGAGCAACGCGCAGGCCGGAAGCGCGGTGCAGATCGGCGCGCCAATCACCGAGAAGAAAGTCGCCGATGTCATTCTCCAGGCGCGCGACGGGCGCTTGTATTCCGCTATCACCGATTGCGGCGCGGGCGGCTTCTCTTCGGCTATCGGCGAAATGGCCGCCGAGACCGGCGCGCATGTCGAGCTGGAGAAGGCCCCGCTCAAGTACCAGGGATTGACCCCCTGGGAAATCTGGCTCTCCGAAGCCCAGGAGCGCATGGTACTGGCCGTACCGCCGCGCCATCTCGACGCGCTACTGGACATCTGTGCCGTCGAAGAGGTCGAGGCCAGCATCCTCGGCAGCTTCACTGACACCCAGCGCCTCGTCGTCACCTATGCCGGGCAGACCGTCGCCGACCTGGATATGCTCTTCCTGCACGACGGCAGACCGCCTCGCCACCTGGAAGCCGTGTGGATACGAAATGTAGGGGCGACCCTTGCGGTCGCCCGCCCCGGCATCCCGCCCGCCACCACCCTCCTCTCCCTCCTGCGCCATCCCTCTATCGCGTCGAAGGAAGCAGTGGTGCGCCGCTACGATCACGAGGTGCAGGGCGCGACGGTGCTCAAACCGCTGGTAGGGCGTGCTGGCAACGGGCCGGGCGACGCTGCCGTGCTGCAACCCATCCTGGATGAACCGGGCAACACGAGCAGCGCTGGCAATGCAGCGATCGTGCTCTCGAACGGTATCAATCCCCTGTATGGCACCATCGACCCCTATCATATGGCGATCAATGCCGTTGACGAGGCGCTGCGCAACCTGGCCGCCGTTGGGGGAGACTTCGAACGCGCGGCGCTGCTCGACAACTTCTGCTGGGGCAATCCCGCCGACCCTGCCCAGCTAGGGATGCTCGTGCGCGCCGTCAAGGGATGCTACGATGCCGCCGTCGGCTTCGGCACGCCCTTCATTTCCGGCAAAGACAGTCTCAACAACGAGTATCGCGCCAACGGAGAGCGCCTGCCGGTCATTCCGACGCTACTCATCTCGGCGGTCGGCATCCTCGACGAAGCCGCGCAAACGGTCGATATGTCGCTGAAAGCCCCCGGCAACCTGCTCTACCTCGCCGGCCTGACCCGCGACGAACTGGGCGGTTCGCACTATCTGGAAGTGGTCAATGTCTCCTCCGTTGCCGACAATGTTCCCCACGTCGATATCCCCTCGGCCCGCGTCACCATGCGAGCCGTCGGGAGCGCCATTCGCGCAGGACACGTGCAAGCCTGCCACGATCTCTCCGAGGGAGGCTTAGCCGTCGCAGCCGCCGAAATGTCGCTGGCCGGCTTGCTCGGCCTCTCGATAGACCTTTCTGCGATGCCTGCCGAATTGCCAGACCTGGAACCCGATCAAACAAACGCTGTAATGTTGTTTAGCGAGTCGGCTTCGCGCTTCCTGCTCGAAGTCGCGCCTGAACAGCAGGCAGCCTTCGAAGAACACATGCGCACGCTGGGAGTGACGACAATAGCCTGTATCGGACGGGTAACGCAGGCTGAGCGTTTCATAATGCATCACGGCACGAATACCGTCATCGATCTGACCGTTGATGACCTGCAAGCCGCGTGGAAGGGAGAGCAAGCATGAACGACACCAGGCAAAATGTAGTGGCAGGGCTTGCCCCTGCCATCGTCCCTATGCCGAGAGAGATGGCAGGGGCAAGCCCTGCCACTACATTTCATATGTACATGCCACGCGCCCTGGTGCTACGCGCTCCCGGCATCAACTGCGACCGCGAGACCGCCTATGCCTGCCGGCTGGCCGGGTTCGAGACCGAGCTGGTGCATATCAACCGGCTGCTGCAAGACCCTGAGCGCCTGCTCGACTATCACCTGCTTGTCATCCCCGGCGGCTTCTCCTACGGCGACGACCTGGGTGCGGGCACGCTGCTGGCGAAAAATCTGATGATTCACCTGGGAGAACAACTTCAACGCTTCATCGAAGAGGGCCGGTTGGTGCTGGGCATCTGCAACGGCTTCCAGGTGCTCGTGCGTGCCGGGCTGCTCCCTGATTTAGTCTTAAAAACATCACAACACTTCGCTTCATTGACCAACAACGCCTCGGCGCAGTTCGAGTGCCGCTGGATATCGCTGGCGGTGCGTGACAGCGCGTGTATCTTCACACGGGGCATCGATCATCCCATCGAACTGCCTGTCGCGCATGGTGAGGGACAGTTCGTGCTGGCAGATGCAGAGCGGCTCGCGGACTTGTACGCTTGCAAGCAAATCCCAATCGTGTATACTAGTAATGCGTGGCAGGCATCGTTATTGTCACCCTCGCCTGCCACACTTCCCTTCAACGAGAACACACCCTATCCGGCCAATCCCAACGGCTCCATTGGCGATATCGCGGGCATCTGTAACACGCGCGGCAACGTCTTCGGCCTGATGCCCCATCCCGAACGCTACGTTCACGCCCTGCAACATCCCCAACGTCGCGGCACATCCAACGGCGAAGGCGACGGCCTGTTGATCTTCAAGAACGCTTTTGCGTATGCGGTGGAACTGGCCTCCACCCTACCGCCCCCGAATACCCACAAGGGGTATCCCTACATATCAACAAGCCACCCCGCCGGGGAAATGGGGGCGTCCGAACATGTAGGGATACCCCTTGTGGGTATCCGGGGGGGTGGGCCGGGGCCACGGTTGCCGAGCGCACACGATGCTCACGACGTATACGCCGCCAGCGGTGTAGACATATCCGCGGCGGACAGAGCAAAAGAGATGATGCGCGAGGCCGTGCGCGCATCACAGGGGCCAGAGGTGCTGGCAGGCATGGGAGCTTTCGCGGGAGTCTTCGACTTGAGTAGCATACTAACGATGGACAACCCCGTGCTGGTGGCCTCGACCGATGGCGTGGGCACAAAGACGCTGCTCGCGGCCCAGGCCGGGCGCTACGACACCATCGGCTACGACCTGGTCAATCACTCAGTCAACGATCTGCTGACGCAAGGGGCAAGGCCGTTGTTCTTCATGGACTACCTGGCGATGGGTAGGCTCGAACCACAGCAGGCCGCCGCAATCGTGAGGAGTGTAGCGAAT
Organism: uncultured Chloroflexia bacterium; assembly: GCA_963731975.1. Lineage (GTDB taxonomy): Bacteria > Chloroflexota > Ktedonobacteria > Ktedonobacterales > Ktedonobacteraceae > CAVSXS01. The sequence continues at coordinate 481,356 of CAVSXS010000002.1, forward strand.
GCCTGCCGCGAGGCTGGCTGCGCTCTGCTGGGCGGCGAGACAGCGGAGATGCCCGACGTGTATCTCCCCGGCGCGTTCGACCTGGCCGGAACCATCGTCGGCATCGTCGAACGCGACGCGCTGGTCAACACGGAGGCTATCCGGCCCGGCGATGTGCTGCTGGGGCTGCCGTCGAGCGGTCTGCACACCAACGGTTACTCGCTGGCGCGGCGCATCTTCGCGCCCTACGCGCCGGAGACCATCTTCCCCGAACTGGGCGAGCCACTCATTGACGTGTTGTTGCGCCCGCACCGCGCCTACCTCAACGAGATACGGCGGCTACGGGAGCAGCGGGAGCAGCGGGAGCATCCGGGTGTCAAGGGTATCGCGCACATCACAGGCGGCGGCTTCCAGGGCAATATCTCGCGCATTCTGCCGACCGGCGTCCAGGCAGTTATCGAGACGCGCGCCTGGGACATTCCGCCCATCTTCCGCTTGATGCAGCGATTGGGAAACATAGGCCGTGAAGAGATGTATCGCGCGTTTAATATGGGTGTAGGCATGGCGCTGGTCTTTTCGCCCGAAGCGGCGGAAGAGGCGAGGCGCATCGTACCCGAATTATTGACGATAGGCTATCTCAAAGCAGGAGACGGCGTTAAGACTATAGCCTAGTGAAAGGAAACAATATGATAGATCAATCGCAATTTGGACCGCTGCTGGCGGAGGGCAAGACGAAGCTCATTTACGCCTATCCCGGCGATGAGGCGCTGGCCTACATGGTCAACAAGGACCAGATCACGGCAGGCGACGGCGCGAGGCGCAACGAGCTTGCCGGCAAGTCGGTCTGGAGCACCATCACGACGGGCAACGTCTTCGCCCTGCTGAACCAGGCTGGAATTGCCACGCATTTCGTCCGGCAGGTCAACGACACGACGCTGCTGGTGAAACGCTGCGCCATGCTGCCGGTGGAGCAGGTCATGCGGCGCATAGCCACCGGCTCGTATCTCAAGCGGCATCCAGAGACCAGCGAGGGTACGCGCTTTGAGCCGCCACTGGTCGAAACGTTCCTCAAGGACGACGCGCGGCACGACCCGCAGATTTGGGAGCAAGATATCGTACAGATGGGGCTGGCGACGCTGCAAGAGATCGCCTGGATGGCGCAAGAGGGACGGCGCGTCTTCGAGACGCTCGAACGCGCCTGGGCCAGCGTCGATGTCACGCTGGTTGATCTCAAGATCGAGTTTGGACGCGACCCCCAGGGCAACCTGCTGGTGGCCGATGTGATCGACAACGATAGCTGGCGGCTCTGGCCCGGCGGCGATAAAACACGCATGCTCGACAAACAGGTCTATCGCAACCTGCGCGAAGTCACACCTGAAGAGTTGCAAGGCGTAGCTGACCGCTACGCCCTGGTAGCTGATTTGACCGGAAAATTGCGTATTTCGTAGGGGCGACCCTTGTGGTCGCCCGCTGACCGCTCGATGGCGGCGAATGGCGAGGATTGGCGGCTCAGCAAGCGAGGGCGGGCGACCACAAGGGTCGCCCCTACGATGACGTGGGACGTGGAGAGCTAAGCGAAGCAGAGGAGAGCAAGGATGGAGCGATTGCACGACGCTTGTGGCATTGTGGGTATCTACGCGAGAGAGGGCGGCGATCAGATCGATGTGCGCCGCTATCTAACGCTGGCGCTAACGGCGCTGCAACATCGCGGTCAGGAGAGCGCGGGCATGGCGGTCTACAACGCCCAAGGAGAGATCGCCAGCCGGATCAGCATGGGCAAGGTGCGCGATGTCTTCTCGGATATGGGTACAGGGATGCCGGAGACGCGTTGTGGCATTGGACATGTGCGCTACTCCACAACCGGCTCAAGCTGCGTCGAGAACGCCGGGCCGTTCATTGTCGGCGAGTGGCAAGGAAAGCACGAGGCCATCGCCGTCGCGCATAACGGCAACCTGGTCAACGGCCCGGCCTTGAGCGAAAAGCTGCCGGAGGGATACCTGCTCTCAACGACGGACAGCGAGGTCATCGCCCTGATGCTCCTGCACGCCGAGGGGCAGACACTGCGCGAGCGCATGATCGCCACGCTGCCCTTCCTGCGCGGCGCGTACAGCCTGGTGATCCTGGCAGAGGGAAAGCTCTATGCCATGCGTGACCCCTGGGGACTGCGCCCTATGTGCATGGGGCGCATAGGCGAGAGCTGGATCGTGGCTTCCGAGTCGTGCGCGCTCGACCGCGTCGGCGCAACCTTTGTGTGCAAGGTCGAGCCAGGTGAGCTTATCACCATCGACGAACATGGAATGCGCTCCGAACTACTGGCCTCCATGCCGCGCAAGTCGTTGTGCGTCTTCGAGTACATCTACTTCTCCGACGCGACCAGCCAGGTGAATGGCAGGTATGTCTATGACGTGCGTGAGGCGCTGGGACGCGAGCTGGCTAAAGAGCATCCCGTCGATGCCGATATGGTCATCCCCGTTCCCGACTCGTCCATTCCTGCGGCGCTGGGTTACGCGGAACAGTCCGGCATACCCTACGGGCAGGCTATCATCAAGAACCGTTATAGCGATCGCACCTTCATCAAGCCCGACCAGCGGCTGCGCCAGCTAGAGGTAGACTTGAAATTCAATATGGTCAAGCCGAAGATCGCCGGGAAACGCCTGGTGGTTGTGGATGACTCAATCGTGCGCGGCAACACCATGAAGCGGCTCGTGGCGGCGTTGCGTCACCAGGGCGCAAAGGAAATCCACCTGCGCTCAAGCTCCCCGCCCCTGCGCCATCCCTGCTACTTCGGCATCGACATTCCTCAGGAGAACGAACTGATCGCGGCTGGTCGCACGGTCGAAGAGGTAGCGGCCTATATCGGCGTCGATAGCCTGGGCTACCTCAGCACGACCGGCCTGGGACGCGCCATCGCCGCCGCGAGCGAGGTGACGGGTCTCTCGCGGGAGGAAGCCGACGCGCTGCTGCACAGCGAATTCTGCTACGGCTGTATGGAGCAAAGCGGTTGGCCTTTCAACCCGGCAGGCGCGCAGCACATTGCGCCCATCACCATCGCCAGGCAGTCCATACCTGTAAGATGAAGGGGTGAGCAATGCGAATACTCGTCATAGGTTCGGGGGCGCGGGAACACGCGCTGGCGTGGAAACTGGCGCAGAGTCCGCGCGTCACGAAAGTATATGCCGCGCCTGGCAATCCTGGCATGGCCGCTGTGGCCGAGTGCGTCCCGATCAGCAGCGAGCAGCTTGCCCAACTGGCCGACTTCGCCGGGCGCGAGCGCATCGACCTGACGGTGGTCGGGCCGGAAGCGCCGCTCATCGATGGGTTGGCCGACGTATTTCGCGCGCGTGGCCTGCCTGTTTTCGGGCCGAGTGCGGCAGGCGCGGCGCTGGAAGGCAGCAAAGCCTTCGCCAAGCAGTTGATGATCGAGGCGGGTATTCCCACCGCGCAGCATTGCACCTTCACCGATGCGCGGGCCGCCTTTGACTACCTGGAAGAACACGGCGCGCCCGTCGTCGTCAAGGCTGACGGCAACGCTGCGGGCAAGGGGGCCATCGTTGCCCTGGATATGCCGACAGCACGCGAGGCGGTGCAGTCGATGATGGTCGAGCGCGTCTTCGGCGAGGCCGGAGATGTGCTGGTGATCGAGGACTACCTGCAAGGCGTCGAAATCGGCTCGACGGCCATCTGCCACGGCACGCACTATCTGCCGCTGGTTCTGAGCCAGGATCATAAACGCGCCCAGGATAACGACGAGGGGTTAAACACGGGCGGCATGGGCGTCTTCGCGCCCCTGCCCTTCGTTGAGCAGCCAACCGAGCAGGATATTTTCCGCGATATCGTGGCCGCGACTTTGCAGGCGCTCAAGGCCAGGGGCATCGATTTCTCCGGCGTGCTCTACTCTAACATTATGCTCACCGAGCGCGGGCCGATGGTGCTGGAACACAACACGCGCTTCGGCGATCCCGAAACACAGGCGTTCGTGATGCTGATGCAAGAAGACCTGTTGAACGTGCTGGAGTTTGCGAAAACAATGCCCGTCAAGCGTGATACGCTGTGGAAGCCTGGCTATGCCGTGAGCGTGTCGCTGGCATCCGGCGGCTATCCTGGCGCGTATCGCAAGGGAATCCCCATTTCCGGAGTGGAAGAGGCCAGCCGTCTTGAAAACGTGCAGGTTTTCCACGCCGGAACCGCCCTGCGCGACGGTCAACTGGTGACGGCGGGCGGGCGCGTGCTGAGCGTCGCCGCCTATGATACCACCCTGGCGGGCGCGGTGGCGCGTGCCTACGACGCGGCGGCACGCATCTCCTTCGAGGGGATACACTACCGCCGCGACATCGCACACCGCGGATTATCGACCCCGTTACAATGAATGTAGGGGCGACCCTCGCGGTCGCCCGTTTGATATCGAGAGGGTAACATGGCAGCACAGGTCATCATCATCATGGGCAGCAAGGGCGATCTTTCCCACGCCCAGGCCGTCACGAAGACGCTCAAGACGCTGGACATCAGCTACGAGATGCGCGTCTGTTCCGCGCACAAGGCCACGCGCCGCTTGCTGGAACTCATGGAAGGCTATGAACATACCGGACCGCTGGTCTACATCACCATCGCGGGTCGCTCCAACGCGCTCTCCGCCGTAGTGGACGCCAACACGCGCCATCCTGTGATCGCTTGCCCGCCCTACAGCGACCGTTTCGGCGGCATGGATGTGCTTTCATCGCTGCGCCTGCCGTCGGGCATCGCCTCGCCGACCATTCTCGAACCGGACGGGGCCGCGCTACTCGCCGCGAAAATCCTTGCGCAAACCAATAGCGCGTTGGGACAGCGCGTGCTGGACTACAAACAACGCCTCTCGGCAGATCTGACCCAGGCCGACGATGAAGTACGAAATCTGTAGGAGCGACCCTCGTGGTCGCCCGCCCGCGTTCGGTAGACCGCCATACGTCACCATTCGCGGGCATTTGACCCGGCGGCGGGCGACCACGAAGGTCGCCCCTACGGGAGGGCATGGTACATGAATCCAGACGAGACATTTGAGTGGAAGGTTTCCGGGAAGCGGCGCAAGCGTTCCGGTGGCGCATCACCGCTGCGGCTCGGCGTGTTGATCTCCGGCTCAGGTACGAACCTTCAGGCCATCATCGATGCCATTGAAAGTAAGGAGCTTCCCGGCGTCGAGATCGCGCTGGTCGTGAGCAATGCCATCGACGCCTATGGCCTGGAGCGCGCTCATAAGCACAACCTGCAAACGCTCTACCTTCACTGGAAGAACCGCGAGGAGAGCGAGACAACTCTCATCACCTGGCTCAACCTCTTCCAGGTAGACCTGGTGGTGCTGGCAGGCTGGATGCGCATTCTCAGCGCGCCTTTCCTGGCACAGTTCCCCAACCGTGTCATCAACATTCATCCCGCGCTTATCCCTGATGGCGGCACGGGCAGCGCCTTTACTACGCAAGACGGCAGCACTATCCCCGTCTTTCGCGGCCTGCACGCCGTGCGACAGGCGCTCGACTCTGGAACCCACGTGACGGGCAGCAGCGTCCACTACGTGACGCCAGAGGTGGATGCCGGGCCGGTCATCTGCCGCGAAGAGGTGGCGATTCTGCCGGGCGACAGCGAAGAGAGCCTGCACGAACGCCTCAAAGTGGTGGAACACCGGCTGATCGTGCAGGCGATACGCGACTTTACTTCCTAATTCTTGTTTGCTGTGCTGGATTGTCCCGATGCTTTGCTGCTTTGCAGTGCGGAGACGTCGTTGTTGGAACGCTGCTGCAAGCCCTGGAATAACAGGCTGGGGGCGAAGCCGAAAGCGGCGGCGGCGATCAGGTAGTCCAGCCGGTTCAAGCTGAAGATAGCCGACAGTGTGAACGACGCGCTGGAAGCTACCTGGATGACCAGTGTGTTGTAGATGATCGCACCGCCGATACCAGCCAGGCCGGAGAGCAGCGGGGTGCTGATGAGTCGCGCCATCGTCAGACCGTAATCATCCACATCGGTGCGAGTCGCGCCATCCGCCTTCGCTGTCGAGAGGCGATAAATGGTGCCGAAAAGACCGGCTATAGCCCCGACAATGTAGTAGGCGGAGGCTGCCAGGAGCGCGGATCGCTCATCTTGCGGTCCCGTACCGAGCGGTAAAGCTGCCAGGATAGCGACGCCCAACAGCACATACGTAGCAAGGCTGGTGATGAATACGCCACCCATCAGCCGGTTGCGCGAGCGTATGATGCCTTCCCAGAGCAGATCTCGATACTCATTGAGCGTATGCCGTATCTCGCGGATTGTCCCCCTGGCATTGGCTACTTTATTTTTTGCATCCGAATCGCCATCGGATGAATCCGACTCGCTATCTCCATCTTTGCCAGTCGGCTTCTTAGCGTGTTCGGATGTTTGTACTAGCACCTGTAGATACTGCCCTATCTTCTGGATGTCTTGCTCAATCTTCTGGACATCTTGCCCCACCGTCGTGAGTTGCGTTTGTACCTTATGCACGCTCCCGCCTACCTCATGCACTTCCTCAACGACATCCGCGCTGCTGGAACTGCTTTCAACCACACTTTCCATGCCAGGATCAAGCGTCTTCACCGCGCGATGCAGCTTATCCAGCAGGTCGTTACAATTGCTCATGTTCGAATTGGCAATCGCCATGCGATCATGGTAGGCTTCGCGCGCCACTATTTCGATAGGCTCAACCTCAAGCAGGGCCTCCTCGGCGCGGTGCAGCTTTTCCCAGGCAACAGTATAGCCTATGCCGAGCACCCAGGGCAGTCTGGAGGTCGATTCGTAGAGCATCGCATCGACGAACAGGAAGTTGTTGTAGGCTTCTTCCAGTGCGATCAACTGGTATAGCTCGAATGGCTTATGCGGCGTTGTCTGCAAAATATACAGGCGCGACTCCAACAAGCTTAAGCGGCTGGCGAGCAAGCCGTAGCTGCGTGTATTGACTTTATCGCGCGAAGTCATAAATTGCAGAGGAAGCGCAATGATGAGCCACGCAACCAGCGTGGTCAGCAGACCGACGACCAGCGAGACCCAGCTCGGAATATTTGAGACGGCCAGGTAGAAGGTAACTGTGAGGACCAGTGCTACCAGGGGCAGAATAGTAAATCCGCCCGCCAGGGTTGCGCCGTAGGCTCGCAATCGATGCCGGTCGCGCGGGTACATTTCCTGCATCCGTCCTCGCCCCTGCTGCTCCTTCTGGTAGAGAGCCTCCAGGTGCTCAAGTTCCTCACTATTGGTATGGTTATTACTTGCCTGGCTACCAAGTGAATGTAGAGCGCCCGGCGAGGTTGTTACCTCGCCGGTATCCTGCGTGAGTTGATCTGCCATGTGGTCTGCCATATGGTCTGCCATATGCTGATCCCTCCAATAGATGCATGATGGAGACGCGCGTCCTGGCGCGCTCAAAAGTACCCGGCTTATACAAAAGAGTATTCACATGAATATCAACTACATTGTACACTACTGCTGTGTATTTTTATAGAGTTCCTCCCTTATTGTCGATGGCGCCTCGCTTACCGTGTGCCGCAAGGGGTATGATACAATATCCCCACCATGTACAACCTCTGGGAAAATCACGATGAGCTTATAGCAGGCAAGCAAGCGGCAAAACCTGCGAGAGCAGTCCGCAGCGCGACGGAAGCGGCGATCACATCCGCTCTGCGTGAATGGCTGCTGCGTGACTATGCCGTACCCTACTGCCGAGTGCTGGCGGCCACACGCATCTTTCGCCGCTGCTACCTGGTCGATGCGCTGGGCGGGTCGCGCAATTCCTTCGCGTCCATGCTTCAGAAAAGTGAAGAGGTGGCGCAAGACCTGGCAGGCGAGACCCGGCCTATGCTGCTGCATAGCCTGTTGCTCGCGGCAGGGAAGCCAGAAAAGCGACCCGGCAAAGCACCCTCAGATGCCCAGACTGCAAACGCACAGGCAATGTTCGTGCTGCCCGGGGCCAGCGCTATCGTCGAGGCAGGCGGGCTGGAAGCTATGCCCGCGCTGCTGGCAGCGATTGAACAGTACGCCTCGCTCTTCCTGCTCAACCCCTTTGCTCCGCTTACGTTCTCGCCTTCAAAACGCGATGTTCCATTTTTCACCTATGATGACCTCGCGCCCTTCACAACACGCACTGCACCAACGGAGCTATGCCTGTTGATCTCACACGCGCAGATCGAAGGCCGCCTGCTGCCTGCTCTGCGCAAGCAGCCAGGCGCGACCGCCTTTACAGCGCTCTTGCGTAGCGATCGTTGGAAAGCACTGCTGGCGAACGAAACGCAGCAAGGACAGGCGGGCGACCGCGAAAAGGGATGGACGGGCGACCACGTGAGAGGATGGACGGGCGACCACGTGAGAGGATGGACGGGCGACCGCGAGGGTCGCCCCTACACATCTATTGCTGATGGTCTGATTGGCTTTTTGCAAAAGGCGATACAGCCGCATTTTCTCTGGGTACAGCGTTTTGCCTTTCCTATGCTTACCGGTCCAGCAACGGTCGAGGAGACGCCGTTTGAGTTGCTATTCGCCACGCGCCGCCAGGATAGCCTGCTGTGCATGAATGACGCGGTGTGTGGCTATCGCCGCCGCCTGGAAGACCTGAGCTACCGGGGACTGCTGAATGAGGCATGGTTTCTTGAACAACAACGTGCGCGTCTTTCGGAGGCTACACACGTCTTGAAGGACCATATCCTTGAACTGGGTTATGCCCAATCCCCGCGCAGGTGGCCAGAACTGCGCCAGCATGTCTTGCTCGCCCATTTTGGTAGATATATGGTGAGCGAGTATGACGAGATCATCGCCGGGCTGCTTGAGGCTGGCGCGATACAATGCGAATGGAGACAGCGTAGCGGCGGCGTGGAATCAGCGGATTTAACAACAAGGCGCATCCCCGGCAATAACGATATCCTGCTATGGCGTGGAGCAAAGAGGCATTACTAGGGGGAAACGCCAGGTATGGGGATGCCCAACGTTTTAGTAATACCTCTAAAATTAGGAACGATTTACTGATACGATTGGTGGCATAAATGACTGATGAAATCTCCGTAGAGACGACATGGGGGAAATTGACCCTACCATAACCTCTACTCAGCGAGTATAATTACGAAAATAGAAAATATAAGAAGACAAAAGGAACTATCCCCATTCTCGAAGAAGAGGAACAACAGTTATGCCACGCAAACACAAACAAGCGGAGAACCATACTCCCGACCCATTCGATGATGCATTCCAGTCTGGTGCGCTTGACATGGATGAAGAAACTGAACATAAAGCAGTCGATGACCCACGCGACCATACATCGCGCCCGCTGCCCTCGCTTTTTAATGTGGGTGAGCATCAAAATGAAGCCGGCAAGCGCGATGTCGAGATGTACATCCGCACCTACAATACACTGCTGCGCAGTTCGGGTGAGGTTAGCCTGAAAGCGCTCGTGCAGGCGCACTACAACATCGATTCGAGCTTACATCCCCAGGCGCGCTCTCCCTATCCCGACATGTCGGCCTTCATCTACAACGTGCTGCGCCTACCGGCCTCCATCATCAACTGCGATCTGGTACTGCTCGGCCAATCTGAGGAGGTGTTTTTACAGCAGGGCTACCAGGTCGATAGCTGGGAGGCAGTGACGGCCTCGGCCCGGCGACGCAAGTGGTTCTACGATGGCAAGTCAACGCTGGCCGTCTATGTTGCCAGCGTGAGCGATACGGATGATATCGTGCCAATCCTGGTGGCATTCCAGATCGAGTGGAACAAAATGTACTACTTGCTCAACGCGGACCCGACGACGATGCAGCTACTCGAAACGCACCTGGATCATAGTTCGCCAGTCTTCGCGGAGATCAGCAAGGTGCTGCGCGAGCGCCTGCATATCGCGCCCGACGATTGGGAGCGCCTGGACTTGATCTGGGGCGATCGCCTGTGGTTGCATTTACTGAAGATCGGCAAGCAGCGTAAGAGTTTCGGCCTGCGCTTCCTGGGCGGCTCGCACGTTGGCTATGTGCGAGCCACGCGGCAGTGGTGGGAACCCGTTGAGCAGTTGCTCAGCACGCTTGGCCTGCAAGATCGCCCCGTCTACTTCGTGTCCAGCAACACGCATAGCCTGGTCAATCTCATGTCAGGTTCGATCTTGCGCCGGGATGCCGCCCTGACGAAGTACGCCCTGAGCGGCGAAGACCCTTACCTGGCCGATGAATGCCGCAAGTTGCAGCAGGGAACGGTGCCGGGCAACTGGCAAAACTTCCTGTACTTCGCGGCGCGCTCGTGGATACGCACGCCGGAAGGCCAGGAGTTCGAGCGCGTGAGGATGCAGGAGGAGCAAGAACGCGGCATCTGGTACATCAACTCCCGGCATGGTCTGGAAATCGATGCGCAGGTCTTTGACCTGGCCAAACTGCATCAGATGGAGATCGACCCTCGTTGCCGCATGCCCGGCATGGACAGGCTGGCGAAGAGCAAAGCAATCGTGCTCAACATCGATTACCCGCTCGGCATGGCCGCTTACCGCATGATGCGCGAGATTATGGAAAACCTGACAGACACGCGGGGAATCTACATCCTGGGCAAGGCGGCCACGTTGAATGGCAGCATTGGGGATGTGATGATCTCTAATGTGGTGCTCGACGAGCATAGCCAGAACACTTACTGGCTCGATAACTGCTTTACCGCGCAGGACGTGCAGCCCTACCTGATCTACGGCTCTGTGCTGGATAACCAGAAGGCGGTCTCAGGCAAAGGCACCTATCTACAAAATCGCCAGTATTACGACTTCTATTACAGCGCGAACTATACCGTAGTGGAGATGGAGAGCGGCCCCTACCTGAACGCGGTGTACGAGGATCAATACCTGACGCGCTACCCCGTGGGCGAAAACATCAACTTCGCGCGCCTGCCCTACGAGCTGGGCATCCTGCACTATGGCTCGGATACGCCCTATACGCGCGGCAAGAATCTGGGCGCGGGCAGCCTCTCCTACTTCGGCATGGACTCGACGTATGCCAGCGCCGTCGCCATCCTGCGTCACATCTTCGAGAACGAGATTCGCGCCATCTACCAGTCCGAAACAGGCCCATTAGAAGACCTGGCAGAAGTTGCTCTCCCAGGGCCGCCCGTACAATGATGACGGATTAGTCCAGGGAGAGGCATCGTAGTCTTTGTAGGGGCGACCCTCGCGGTCGCCCTTTTATATAATCGTAGTCTTTGTAGGGGCGACCCCTTGCGCTCACGCGGTCGCCCTTTAATACGCTCAGTGCCCGGCGATGACGGCCAGCATCACGATCAGCACCAGGTGCAGTACCATGGCGATGCCGAAGCCCCAGGCCATGACGATGATCCACGTGCGGTCGTTAAAGGGACGGCGAGTAGGAGCATAAGCATCGGGGGAGCGTTCTGCGGCTACCAGTCCCATCGCAATGCGCAGGCGCAAAGGGGACAACACCGGGGACCGTTCCATCTCTGCCAGCAGCGTGGCATGACAGCGTTTGCACAGCGCCCAGTTCTGGCGCGGTTCGGGGACGCCGAGCGGCTCTTCCAGGTGCGCCACGCGCAGCCAGGCGCGCTTCCTGCAAATTGAACAGCGGATGATTGTTCGTTTTCCGGTGCTACGCGGGTCTTCGCTCCTCGCTTCCAGGGCTGATTCGCTGCTGGCCCGGCCTTCCTCGTCTCTCCGAATATCTTTCACGTTTCGCTGTCCTTTCCGAGGAGCGCGGAGCGCGGGCGCGATTACTCGCGTCCATACAAACGAACCAATTTCTTACCCCGTACATAAGATTGTACCATAGTACGTGAGGAAATGAAGGCGGAATCCGGGTAATTCAGATGATCGTCAGATTCACCGTTACGGTCTGCGCCGCTCCACTGGAAGGGGTAATCAGCACCGTCGCGGAATAGGACCCTGCCGTCATTCCGGCGACGTTCACTGTAAACGTCAGGGGTGAAGAGACACCTGAGGAATCACTCCCATTTCCCGGCGAGACGGCCAGCCATGTTTGGGAGGGAGTGCCAGCTCCCCAGGTGAGACCATCGCCGCCGCTATTCGTAATGGAGATCGTCTGCGCAGCCGGGTTCGTACCGGCTGACGTGCTGAATGCCAGAGCGCTCGTATTGAGCTGCATAGCAGGTGGCGAAACGGCAATAGATATGCTGGTGGTGGCAGGGCTTCCGGTGATAGTATTGCCCGTCAGTGGATCGGTCGCGCTGATCGATAGACTGGCCGTGGCAGTTGTGCCGCCCGCCACGCCAGTCGCGTTGACGGTGATGGTCACAGGAATGGTTGCTCCCGCCAGCAGCGTACCTGAGGCAGCCGATGAGATCGAGACGTAGGAAGGCGCGCCAGACAGCGCCGCTGTCCAGTTGAGTGGCTCGCCACCCGTATTATTCAAGGTCACGGACTGAGAGCTACTGCCGGTTGCGAGGCTGAAGCTCAGCGTAGCAGGGATTGCCGCCAGCGCGGGAGGAGAGAGCACGTTCAGGCTCACACCGACCGATTGCGGGTTGCCGATAATTGCTATGCCGCCACTTTCCACGCCGGCAAGTGAAATCGCACCGGAGTAGGGAGCGGCTGCCAGGGCTGACGAGGTCACGGTAACGGTGAAGGTAGCCGTGCTGTTGCTGGCGATGACCGCCGAGACGGGGGATATTGCCAACCACGCTCCGCCGCTGAGTGTCGTCGCCGTCGGCGTGATCGTGACATTACCCGTACAGGCGCCAATCACTCCAATGGTGAAAATTTGCGTGGCAGGATTAAGACCTGCTTCACTGGAAAACGCGGCAGAGGTAAGGGATGGCGCTTGCAAAGTACAGGCAGGTTGCATAGTGAGCGTAATCGTCACGACCTGCGGCTTCCCCACAGGTAAAAGTGTGACGCTATCGACGGCTGAAATCATGATGCTGCCGTTGTAGGTACCCGCGACGAGCCCCGTCAATGAGACGCTGACAAAGGTCGGCGCTGCCAGCTTTGGTGTGATCGTCCCGCTGGCGGGCGTGATAGTCAGCCACGTACTTCCGGCAGGGGTCGTCGCGCTGGTGGCTGTCCAGTTCAGCGCATTGGCGCATGCCCCACTCGCGCTAATGGTGATGGATTGTGCCGCCGGGGCTGGCTGGCCGACCGCCCCCTGGAAGGTGAGGGTAGGAGCGGAGGGCGCAATGGAGCAGGGAGCCTGCACGGTAAACGTGACGGCGATGGTCTGCGGGCTACCGGCGACTGTATGACCAGAGCTATCTTTACCGGTCAGAGTGATCGTGCCATTGTATGTGCCAGGAGTCAGTGCCGGTAAAATAGCGGCCTTGATCGACAAATTCGTTGTTTGCTGCGCGCTCAGCACACCAGTTGGAGGTGATACGCTGAGCCACGCGCCGCCGACCGCCGTTGAGACCGATGCACTCCAGGAAAGCGACCCTCCGCCCGCGTTCGACAGCACAATGGTTTGCGGGTTAGGCGCGGGCTGGCCGCTAATCCCGCTCACGCCAAGCACGGCAACGGAACTGGCTAACACAGGCGTAGTGGCTCTGACCATTATCAGAGTGACAGGGATAGTCTGCGTCCCCGCGCTTGTGCCGAAGAGTAACTGACCCGAATATGTGCCGGGCAGCAGACCCGCAACAACGATGCCAACCTTCGGATTTGCTGGTGTCGCTCCGCTCGTTGCGCTGAGGGTGAGCCAATGTCCGCCATTGTTTGTCGAGATCGCCGCGCTCCAATCGAGCGGAGCAGCGCAGCCCTGTGTCGTGCCGACGCTGATCGCCTTTGTCGCCGCGACAGATCGCAAGTAGACGGCGGTAAGAGTGAGCGCTCCTGGCGAGATTTGCAGCGCGCATTGTGGCTGAATCGTCACGCTGATGTAGATCGTCTGGGGGCTGTTCATGACCGCTTCCGTCCCCTGGCTGGCGATAGTTACCGAGCCATAATAGACGCCCGGCAATAGCATGGCGCTATTGATGGTAATGCTTACGGGCTGGCTCCCACCCTTCGAAACTTCCCCGGAAGCAGGCGATGTAGCGAGCCAGTCGGAGCCGTCACTTGTGGCTGCGCTCGCATTCCAACGTAAGGGTTGCACACCTGGATTGCTGATCGTGACCACCTGGGCGGTCGGGTTGGCGCTGCCATCAACCCCGCTAAAGGAAAGCACAGCTGGCGTTACCTGCAAAACTGCCTCATGGCCTGGTTTTAATGGCGTCACCTGCATCGCGATCGCCAGGGGGATCACGCCCGCATTCGAGGTGAAGATCACTTGTGCGTGATACGATCCCACCAGCAAGCTGGAACGATCAGTAGCCAGTGTCACCTGCATCTGCTGCCCGCCGGAAAACGTACCGCTGTTCGGTGAGAGCATCAGCCAGGGCTGGGTGACTGTTGTTTGCCAGCTGATTTGCCCTCCGCCAGTATTCAGCAGTGTAATGGTCTGCGCGCTATTGGTCGCTTGATCACCCGGCCCAAAGTCTATGCTTTGTGACGACAATACCAGGTGTGAGGGGAGCAGTGAGATGCCATGCCCTGTGACTTGCAGCGTAAAGCTGGCGAATTTGTGAAGGCGCGCGTCCTCCGCGCGTATGGTATGCTGGCCTGCCGACCACGAGCCGTCGATGCTGACCGTGTCGTGGAAAGCGCCGGTAGCGTCCGAGTGAATAGTCGATTGACCGTCCGTATCGATCAGCGGGAAGCCGGTATCGCGGGTCAGACCAACACGCCCATTTGGAGTGAAATGGGAGCCGCTGAGCGAAATCACCCCACCCAGCGCAATGCTGGCCGGAGCTACCTCTAACGACATGGGAGAAGCAGGGGGCTGAATGGCGCCGCGCCCTCGCGAAACAAAGATGCCGAACGCGCCGCCTAGCACTAACGCCACAATCACCAGCGCCGTTATCCAGGAAGTAATACGTGGAACGATTGGAGGACGCCAGGGTTGCCGCTTTTGAGTCGGTGCGATGACAAATGGTGGCCTGGCCTGCGCAACCGGTGTCACAGGCATAACCGGCGTCACAGGAGTTAATGGCAAGGAAGATGGTATTGGAGCAGGGGTAATGGGGGCAACAGGCCTTGCGCCAGAAAACGCGGAAGGACGCGCAATGCTGTAGGTCGGGTTCGTCACAAACTTCTGCCACGTTGCACGGCGATTAAATTCATCGCCAAACTCAGCCTCGCTCAACCATTCATCGATGCGCTGCTGCGCAATGCGATCATTCTCCGCAAGCGGAGAAAAGAGGGTAGGGGCGTTACCCTGGCTTACCTGCGCCAGCAAGATGGGTTGGCCGTTATCACTAAGTAGTGTCTTCTCTTGTTCGTCTCGCACAGCATAAAAAGACGGAACTCTGAGCGTGCGCGGGCGCTCCCTATGTGCGGGTTTCTTGAACGGAATGGTAGCGTCATCATCATTGTACGACGCCTCCTCTAAAGGCAAGGCAAGGCCACAACTCGCGCAGTAGTGGGCAATCCAGGGAATCGGTTCTCCGCAATGTGGGCAGCGTATGACTCGCACGGCATTTCCCTCTATTCGGCCATAGCATTCCTCCCCATAGTAACTATACCGAAGGTTCGGGCGTTTGTCAACGCATGTCAGGCTGAGTGATCGTAGCCAGGGTAACAAGTCCATCTACGATGGTTCCTCGCCAGCAGATGTAGTCATGCCCCCCATGAAACTCAGCATAATGAACGGGGTAGCCTTTTGCTAGCAAAACGTTGCGCATGTGGCGATTTGCCACTACTTGAGAAGGGCCGTTATCTGGCGTGGCAATTCTTTCCCCTAGCCCGACATCCATGTAAAAGCGCAGGGGTAACCTGGTGCTCAGAGCATACTCGCGCGCAAGCCACTCATGTTCCTCCTCGCCTTCTGGCTTCCACCAGAAAGAACCAGACTGCGAGAGCACGTTGCCGAACGTCTCAGGTGCGCGCAACCCGGCGAAGGTTGCTGCAAGCCCACCATAGCTTGAGCCGCCCACGATGCTTCGCGCCGGATCGTTCGTCACATGGTAGCGATAGCGCATCCAGGGCAGCAACTCTTCCGTCATGTAATCGACAAATGGCTGATAGCACGGCAATTCACGATTGCGCACCTCTGATGCCAGGCTATCGATCAAGACACAGACCAGCGGCGGTATCTTCTTGTCGGCGATCAAATTTTCGAGGATGACTGGCGTCGGCACCAGATCGATGTAGGCCAGCCCGTCGAACAGCACCAGCAGTCCATATGGCTGCGCATCGTGCGTGTAGCCAGGGGGAGTATAGACCCACACGCGGCGTTCGTTGTCTAGAATGACGCTGCGCAAGTGAAACATCTCGATGTGACCCGTTGGCACGCCCGGTCGTCGAACGTGGAACGGCTGCGACGGCGCTTCCGGCAGTTCCAGCACAGCTACTGTTACATCTTTATCGCCGGGGAGCTCTTCGTCCTGTGGATAGAGAAATGTGCGCGGGTTCAATGGGTCACGCTGCCAACCTGCCTGGCGCGCATCCCAATTCTCATGAGTGACTGGTTCTAGCGAGTCGTTCTCCGCGAGCCGGTAGGTGGTGCGCATCCCAACATCCCCGACATAGGTTTTGTGCCACACATCCGTGTCGAGCAGGCGCTCCATCTGCTGCTGCTCCAGGTTTTCCCAGCCCGCCAACCCACCAAGAACGACGACGCTGCGTGTCTCATCGCTGCCACGCCACAGAAACGTGACCAGCATATGTTCGTGGTCGCCCTCAATCGACTCGATGAGAGGCGCGCCTCTCATCGAGATTTCTCGCCAGAAGGCATCGAGCGCGCCACGCCTGCCGGATTCAAGGTCATGTCGGAGGGAAGTTATACGGGGACTTTGATGTGACTCTTGCACTGTTGCTAGTTGCCTTTCGCTACAAGGGATTTTGGTGAATTATGATTCAAATACTGCATGAGGATTGCTCTGCCCATCTACCGCAGCTAGAAAGTCCTTTAAGAAGGACTGGCAGTCGTATCCATGTTCGATGTGCCATAGGGCAACGGCGAAGGATGTTCTAGCAGCCCACCAGAAGATTCTTTCGATCAAGGCATTATCCATTTCCAGGCCATACTCTTTAAAAAATTCTTCCCAGTGATGTTGAGAAACATACCACCACAACAGCAATCCTACATCGCGCATTGGATCAGACAGCTGCATGTCATCCCAATCAACCATTACCAACGACTCATTGGATACCAGGATATTTGTTGTATTAGGGTCGGGATGAATCGGCACAAGTATAGCAGGTTGAAGCCGTTTCGACCAGGATTTCAGCCTGTCGAAAGCTGACTCAACCTCAAGCGTATGAAGCTCAGTTGCATCATAGGACCGGATTTGCTGCTCTAACAAGGCAAGATCACGTGCGATATGTTCAGCAAAGTGTGGTGTACTACTCGCGGCGAGCAACGAGGTAAGCGGCTGATCCGTATGAAAACGCTTGATAAACCGCGCGAGCAATGGCAAATGCTCGGCAAACCAGCGCCAATCAGGATAGGCTCCTACTATATATTCCTGGACGATATAAGAGTTGTTGTCGATCACGCCGCTCGCCAGCACCCGCGGGGCTACTCCAATTTCACCGAGGCGTTGCAGAGCGGCTAGAGGAGCATCAAGCTTGATAAATACTCGCTGTTTGTCATGACGAGCGATAAAAGACGCTTTCTGCTGCCCGTCAGCAGGTTTGGTGATGCGCCATTTGGAGGCTTGAAAATGCCGTTGAAGGATGGTGTGTGCTATTTCAAGGTTACTTGCCTGCATCTTCGCGCAAACCGGTTTCACGTCCTTATTCTTCTTGAAGTGTAGCATAACGGCTATCGGTTGTCGAGTCGATGTAAGCAGAACCATTGGGCTTCCATTTTCTTGCATTGGCGAGGTATCATAACTTGTAACAACGGACATATATAGTACAACGAAAGGGCCTTCTATGGAGACCCCGGTTATCTGGAAACGACCGGACCTGCAATTTCCCGCGCACTTCGACGCCATTTTCTTCGACGTTGACGGCGTGCTCATCAAAACCATCGATTCGTTCCACGCGACCGATATCGCCACTGCGGAGTACGTGGCCGGGGTGATATACGGCCTCGACTGGGGACAGCGCGAGGGGAAGCACCTGCTGACACACGACGATGTGATCGCCTTCAAGCAAGCTGGCGGGTACAATAACGACTGGGACATGTGTTATCTGCTGGCCACACTCTGCACAGCCCGCTTGCGCGAATGGAAGGGCACGCCGCTAGCCGAGCGCAGCTTCGAGGAATGGGCCGCGCTAGCCTACCAGGCCACGCTGGCCGGTCATGGCGGCATGGAGTGGGTCGTGGAGACGATGCCCGCCTCAGCACAACTGGAGTACGGCGTCATTGGCGAAATTTATCACGAATTTTACTGGGGCGCGGATGAACTGCGCAAGCGTTATGGACGCGAGGCACGTTACCTGCCCGGTTTCTACGGCTACGTCCACAATGAGGAGATGTTGTTCCCGCCTGACTTCTTCCGCCGCCTGCGTGCGACGGGCATACGCCATCTGGGCATCATCACCGGGCGCGTCGGGCCGGAGGTCGATATGGCGCTGGAGATGATGGAGGCACATGCGGGCGAGCGCTGGTGGGACGTGGTCATCTCGGCGGATAGCGCGCCCAAGCCTGACCCGCGCGCCCTACAACTCGCCATCGCGGGCATCCCTGGCGGCGTCGGAGGCGGCCTGTACATAGGAGACACAGGCGACGACCTGGACGTGGTGAAGCACTACCGCGCCATCAAGCAGCCGCAAGACCCTGACATCATGGCTGTCATGCTCGTCTACGAACACGAGGTTGAGGTCTACAAGCAGCGCGGCGCGGACTTCATCGTGCGCGCCGTCACGGATGTGGTGGGGTGTTTGCCGCCGGGGTTTGTTGCATAATTGTACGTTATATTGTACAATAAAATGTACAAGAAAGGAGAGCCAGGATGCACGAGAGTACCTATTCGATTTCAGAAATTCGCGAAGCTATCAGCCGTCTCCCTGAAGAATTCGAGGAAGATACAGACCTTGTGACTGTCACCCGGCATGGCAAGCCGGTCATGACCATTTTACCGACCAGCACGTATGAGGCGCTCAAAGAAACTATAGATGAGCTCAAGGAAACCGTAGATTCGCTCCTTGAAACATTAGAAGTGATGGGCGATGAAGAATTAATGGCATCCTTTCGCCGGGGCATCAAGGACGAGGCCGCAGGAAGAATTCTTCCCTGGGAAGAAGTGAAGAAAGAGATGGCTGAGCGTGATGCATTGGAGCATTGATCTCACTCAAGAGGCACGGAAGCAATTATTAGCCATCTCTGACCGACGAATACGAGAAACTATTATTGGGCGCATCAATCAGCTTGCATACGAGCCTGATAAGCAGGGAAAGCCTATGAGGGATGACCTGATAGGCTACCGGAGTGTCAGGGCAGTAGGTCAGAGATATCGCGTTCTTTATAAAGTATATGAAGAAAGAGTAACGGTACTGGTTGTCGCGCTGGGGATACGTAAGGATGGAGATAAGAAGGATGCATATGAATTGGCCAAGAGGCTCATGAGGCAGGGCTTGCTCGACCTGGAGTAGTATTATTGAGCGGGCTGGATCATCTGCAATGCTGATCCAGCCCGCTTTTTCATAATCGTTCCTGCGCCTCCTCGATCAACCCTACCAGGAATTGCAGCTTTTTGATGGTGTGCTGGGCGTTGCGTTTGTTGCGCTCGTAGCCGTCGGGCGCGAGTTGTTTGAACCAGGTACGGATATCTTCCTCGGAGATGTCGAACCACTTGGCGTCGGCTTGCAAGCGCAGGTAGACGCGCATCTGCGGGTCCTGTTTCTTGCGAACCGGACCCTTTTCCACAGTGATTGGGCTGCCCTGCTCCCCGGCGCTCTCGCGTTCGTCAGCGGCGATAGCCTCCGCCAGTTCTGTCGCCGGATGCAGTTCATTATTAAGCGCCTCGACATCCGATGTGCGGTAGAAAGCATCGCGGCCCACGCCGCGATGCGCCCTCAGCCGCCCCTCGCGCACCCACTGCTCCAGCGTCACGCGGTCGATATCCAGTATCCGGGCGGCCTCACCCGCGTCGATAAAGGCGAAACGACCGCCTCCCGGTTTGTTGAGCATCATTCCTCCTAACGTTGCTGTAGAGTGATGCCCAGCCCATCGGGATCGTGCAGCACCGCCAGGGTTACGCCGGAGGTCTGCTTCTGGGGCGGAAGCGAGAAGAAGACATCGCGCGCCTTCAGTTCCTCGTATGCGGCCTGGACATCATCCACCACGAAGCCGAGATGCGCCTGGCCCGCGGGCGGGCGTCCCTGGTGCGGCGCGACCTTCTCGCCGCCGGTCATATGCAGCGCCAGCGTCGTGCCGCCGGTCACAAATTCTGTCCAGCCGGGCGAGGTGAATTTCATGGGCAGGCCCAGCACGTCGCGGTAAAAGGCGACAGAACGTTGCATATCGCTCACGTAAGCGATGACGTAATCAAGCTGCTGAAATGCTATCGACATGCGTCGGATTCTCCTGTATAGGTTCTAGTGTTTCATAAAACATGAGTAAAGTGCTGCCGTATTTGCGTTCGTCGTATAGCGACAGGCGCGCAAGCGGCACGGCGGCCACGCCTGGGCGTTCTTTCGGGTGAATCTGGACGATCACCAGGCTCTCCGACGCGATCAGTGGCGACGAATCGAGCATGGCTAAGGCACGCGCGGCCATCTCGTGATACTGCGGCGGCGCTACATAGATCATATCATAAGGACGAGGTGGATTGCCGCCTGCCGCCTTGACCGCTTCAGAGGAGTGCGACGCGAGAAATTTGAAGGCGTCGGCGTGCAGCGTTTCGGCGCGGTCGGCCAGGCCGGTGATCTTGAGGTTTTCGCGCACCACCTTCAGCACGCTGTGGTTCAGTTCGATGAAGGTGGCGCTAGCTGCTCCCCGGCTCAACGCCTCGATGCCGACGCTGCCGGTTCCGGCGAAGAGATCGAGGAAGCGCGCATCCTCCACGCGCGTCGAGAGGATATCGAACAAGGCCGTCCTGACGCGATCCATTATGGGGCGCGTCCCCGGCGATTTGGGCGACTTCAGCCTCCGCCCTTTGGCTTCACCAGTGACAACACGCATACTCCCTCTTCTCTTCTCTCCCTATTATTCGTCGTTCAAGACAGCCAGTACAGCCTGCACTTCATCCTCGAAGTAGTCCTCTTTGGCCCAGTAAATCAGCGCCTCCACCTGGTCCTGTTTGAGCTTTTTGTCCGATGAGGTGCGCCATAACAGCTCGATGAGCTGCTGGAATTGCTCGCTACTGATTTGCGAGTCGAGCACGTTATGCAGGACGAGCAGGCGGCTCCCATTAGCGACTGTAGTGCCATGAATGTTCCTCAGATCATCGATCTTGATACGCGCCAGCGCGGACGACATGCTATTCTGCTCCTCATCTGCCTGTTCGTCATCGTGACCTGCGTTCTCTGCGTCCTCCTCTTCGTCGAACCCATAGACAGGCGCAGGCTCGCGCACCCCGCGCTCTCGAATAGGGTAGACCGGAATGTTTGCAGGTCCTGCAAGTGGCACAGGCTCGGCCTGCATTGGGTGCGCGGCGGGTGCTGGCGCAGGAACTGGTGGGCGGTTAACGACGGACCGGGACGCACCTTGCCCCGTCTCACGCTGAGTTGCAGCAGGAGTTGGCGTTCGTAAGCTCTGCGATGCCGCGGGAGCAGCATACGCAGGCGACCCTGCTGGTCGCTCCGGCCTGACCGCAGGCACTCCCTGGCCGCTCGCGCTGCCCCCACTCATCTGCCCGACCAGGGGTTCCAGCCGCCGCAGCAGGTCGCGGTAGTTCATATTATTCAGCGACTTGACCTGTAATAAATCCAACGCCTGCTTGGGAGTGATGCCCCAGCTTTCACGAATGATCTGGATGAACTCACCCAGCTTCATATTGCCGCTGGCGCTGCTGGCGAGATCAGGCGTGACGGGCAGCTCAGCGGCGATGCCTGGGCGCACCGGAGCCGCTGCGGGCTGCGACTGGGCTGCGCGCCTGTCTGGTAATGAAAGTGGCTGTGGCTGGCTTTCGCGCGCGGGGGGTACAGGAGTAACGGGACGCTCCGGCTGCATGTCGCGGCGCGAAACTTGACCTGGCTGCCCCGCCTGGGATGAGGCAGCTTGAGCAGGCTGACTTTGTCCTCGCGTGCGGCTTTCGACACGGCGATACAACTGCTCCATATCCGCTTCGGCCTCGCGAATCAGCTGATCGCGCAGTTCCGCGCTCGCCCCCACCGGCACGGGAACCTCCATCTCGATCGTGTGCGTGCGCCCGCCAGACGTAAATTGCGTGCTGTAGCGCAGCCAGATCGTTGACGTATCACCAGTACCACCCACACCCTGTTTCCCCATCGATCTTTCTCGATTCGCGTCCATAGTCTTGCTCCACTTAGCTTGTCGTAACTACTCTTCGTAGTATTATATCAAACGTGGGAGAAGATGGTGGATGGTAGAACTTTTTCCCTTGCCAAATCATTCATTGTAGTGTATGGTACTTACAATACATTGGTTGCACCGGAACTGAGAAAGTTGAGTCTGACCGAATGATAACGAGTCCTACACCTACGCAACAACCGCCAGAGCGACCTGGGTCTGAATCAGACTCCCACACACCTCGTAAAAGACCTGGCCAGGCACCCGCGGCATTGTTCTTCAAATCGATATTTCGTCCGATCTTCAAAGGAATCTATTATCTCCTGCACGGCATGAGAAGCCATAAGTTCATAACCCTGTTGATCGTTGTGCTTCTAATAGGTACTGCAACGGCGGTCGATTTTACTGAAACCGGACAATGGCCGCTCGGCATTGCTAACGACCAGTTCAACTTTCATATTCACGGCACCAACGGCGGCGGAGACCAGGTGAAAAACTGGCTCTACGGGCTGCGCGACGGCGACGTGGTGGCGCTGACGACGCTCGATCAATTCATGTCGCAGCAACCGGACGCGCAGGGACTGGTCAACCAGTACAGCCAGGCCAAGACGAATCTCACCTGGAAGAACATCACCGTCGCAGGCGTACAGCAGGAGTCGGATACCACCGTTGACAGTTTCGTAGAAGTTGACCTTTCGGCCACCGGCCCCGGAGGTCCCGTCAGCGCCTATCTCATTTTTCACTTTGTTACCGCAACATCTTCAACAGGAGGCTCATTTCTCCTCGCCGTCGATGTGATTCCATCGCGCGGATCCGAAACACCGTAAAGTACCCTGGACGACCCGAAAGGAAACGGCCATGTCTGAAACTGTCAACCCCAAAAACAAACTGGACAAGTCTATCGATCAAGGGATGGACCAGTTCGGGCGTTTCGCAAAAAGGCGCTGGCTCTGGCTTATCGTCTTCAGCATCATCTTATGGTATCTTGTCACGCAGATCATTCCGCAGTTAAGCGCGCCCTCGCCCGGAACGGTCTTCACCTATGCTTTCCAGGTCATGTTCTACATGTTTGCCATCGTGCTCCAGTTCGTGGCACTCTTCTGGTTCCTGGGTCGCCCGCGATTGTACTGGGTGATGCCGGGTGAGACAGGCGTTGGTTTCGAGGACTATAAAGGCAACCCGGAAGTACTGGAAGCGGCCAGGCGCATTGTACGATTACTGGATGGTATCGAGGCATACCAGGAAATGGGCGGTCAGCCGGTGCGCGGCCTGCTGCTCTCCGGCCCTCCTGGAACAGGTAAAAGCTACCTGGCGCAGTGTATCAGCACCGAGGCTGGCGTGCCATTCGCGTATGCCAGCGCCGCCAGCTTCCGCGCCATGTTCATCGGCATGGACGTGCTGATGATTAAGCGCCTGTACAACAAAGCGCGCCGCTACGCGCGCGAGTACGGCGGGTGTGTGATCTTCCTTGATGAACTCGACGCGATCGGCATGTCGCGCTCGCAGCGCGGCGGTGGCACGATGGCGATGGGTGGCGGCATCTTCGGCGCGATGGGCGGCACGGGCGGCCTCAACGAACTGCTGATGCAAATGGACCCGCCTAACATCGAGACCGGCTGGTTCAAGAAGGTGCTGCGTCTCGTAGGCTTGTCTCACAGCCGCGTCCAGGCCCAGCCGGTGCTGACCATCGGCGCGACTAACATTCCAGAGTCGCTCGATCCCGCTCTGTTGCGCCCTGGCCGTTTCGACCGCAAGGTGCATGTAGCTCCGCCAACCGATAAGTATCGCGGCGAGGTCATCGAGTACTACCTGGATAAAGTCAAGCACGACTCCAACATCTCGATAGCCGCGCTGGTGCAGCGCCTCATCAACTATACTCCTGTCGAGATCAAGCACGTCATCAACGAGGCGGTCATCATCGCGCACTTCGGCGGACGCGACCAGGTGAGCTATAAAGACTTGATCGAGGCGCAGGATGTCCACGAGTTCGGCTTCCGCCAGATGAGCGAGCTGACGGCCATCGACAAGCGACGCCTGGCCTATCACGAAGCAGGTCACGCCGTGGCTTCGTATTACCTGCTGGATCGCTACTTCCCGGCCTATGTGACCATTCACCAGCGCAGCGACCTGGAAGGCGCGGCGGCCTTTGCACTGCCCCGCCCGAAGGAGTCGATCAAGACGGCCAGCAAAGAAGATATCCTGGCGCGCATCCAGGTCTCGCTGGCTGCACGCGCCTCCGAGGAACTTTTCCTGGATGTCAACTTGAACGGCGTCACCTCCGACCTTGAGAGCGCGACCACGCTGGCCGGCCTCTATGTCGGCGCGTGGGGCATGGACGGTAGCCTGATCTCGTTCGCTGCCTTCAGCAATCCCCTGGTCGGTGGTGTCAGCCCAAACAGCGTTCCCAAGCTGACGGAGCGCACCGAGTCCGTGCTGCAATCGCAGTTCAAAGCTGTCAAGCGCTTGCTGCAAGAGCACCGCGAGGCGCTGATCGCCGTCGCTGAAGCCCTCATCGAGCGCGACGAGCTGGTAGCCGACGAGATCAAGCAGTTGATCGACGAAGCCGACGCGCGCCGCGTCACACGCCTGGTGATGTCCGAGTTCGAAGAAGTGCTCGGCAATGGCAACGGTCATTCCAATGGGAGGAACGGTCACGAATTGGTCGGCTCCGGCAGTAATGGTGGTAATGGCACCAATGGCAGCGCGTACCAGCCTGACGCACCGCAGATTGCCGAGTCGATCATGCCGCCTATCGACACTTCCGGCGGCATTGGGAACATAACGCTGAGCAGCGATTATCCGTCTCTCGATGAAGGCGGGCCGATGTTCTTCATGGGTGGGTAAAGGATGCACACAGAATGATGGAGAGGCAGGCGTTGCCTGCCTCTCCATCATTCTGTGTATACTGTAGAGATGGAATAGTATGTCTACCAGTACATCCAGCAACAAGGCTCTCCTTGAAAAGGCTGGGCATTCCCGGCAGCCAGATTTGCTCACGCTCATCTTCTGGGTGGGAGTTGTCGCGCTGCTGATCGCTGCCATTGCCATGCGGCTCAATGGGCTGGGGCTTCCCTTCGACCGGGATGGCTACGACGAGGGGGTCTATTGGCAGTCGTTGCGGGCGATGAGCGCCGGACACGTCCTCTACGGTGATGTCTTCTATTCCCAACCGCCCTTTTTCCTGCTCTCCACCTTCCCATTTTACACGCTCTTCGGTGGCACACTGTGGTCGGCGCGGCTGGGCATCGCGCTTGTCTCGCTGGTCGGGCTGGCCGGCGCGCTGCTGCTCGGCCAGGCGTTGAGTGGCCGGCCCGGCGCAATCGCAGCCCTGCTGCTGGCCGTCACTAACCCATTCTACCTGGCGCAATCGCAGACCATTCAGGCGGAGGCATCGTCTACTGCTTTTTCTTTCCTGGCCGCCGGACTGGCCCTCCTCTGGTGGAAATATCCATTGGGGAGGCGCGGCGTAGTGCTGGCAATTCTGACAGGCATCACGGTAGCATTGAGTATTCTCGCCAAGCTGCTCGGCGTGGCACTCTTCATTCCCATCGGCCTGCTGATGATCGCGCACCTGTGGCAGGGCGTTCCAGCCGGGGAAGCAACCAGTAGAGAGGGCGCGCGCAAACAGCGTCCCTATGCCTCCGTCGTAGCGGGAATTGTGGCTTTCATTGCGACTATGGCCGTGCTGCTGCTGCCGTTCGCGGGCGCGTACCATGCCTTCGTTTCCGGCGTCATTACCTTTCATACTACCGCGGCATCGGTGCTCGGCAACACGGCGCAGTACAGTCAGAAGGGTAACACCGGCATTATTGCGACGGCACTGGTCTCGCTTCTGGCGCTGGCGGCGCTGTATGGCACGGCGGTGGCGATTTTGCGCCAGGACTGGCGCGTGCTTCCACTGCTGGGCTGGTTTGTGGCATCGGCCTTCCTGCTGTGGCGGCAGGTACCACTCTTCCCACATCATCTCGTCTCGCTGGTTCCACCTTTCATCGCGCTGGCGGTAATGGGCATCGCGTCGCCCTCCTCGCCGCCCCATATAGGGCGAGATGCACCGGGACGCAGCGAACTACCTCCCACCATGACGGCCATCCTATCCGGCATCGCCATTGTATTTTTGCTGCTGACAGCAGGCGCAGATGTACGCCAGGATGTGACCTACTACAACACGGCACAGGCGCGCAGCGTGGATGGACTGGCACAGTTGGAGGCGCGTGTTGCCACCGATCTACGGCAGGCCATCACTCCCGACCAGCAAGTCATCACCGACGCGCAGTTCGTGGCCGCGCTGGCCGGGCGCGATACGCCCCCCTCGCTGGTTGATACGTCGATGGTGCGCATCGAGACAGGCTACGTGACACTGGCCCAGCTCGAAGCGGCAGCATCCCAAACACAAGTACATGCTGTACTTTTCTTCAGTGGGCGATTCTCGCTACCGCAGGTGGTTGCCTTCCACGTATGGGTCACGCAGCACTTTCGTCTGCTCCACGATTACGGCGCAGGAAGAGAACTCTGGGTGCGATAATCTATGAAAACGAAAAAGACCTTTAGCACGATGGAGATTGTGCAGCTAAACAAAGAAGCAAACTTCCTCAACGTCCTCTAGAAGCGCCGCCAGACACCTACCCCTAAGAGTAATACGTCCCGTTACAGCATAGGTAGCACTACCCCTTTTACTCAGCGCCTCCATATACGTTTTATTAAAGCAGAGATATTAATCTCACAAACAACTTGCGTAGAGTAGCTATAATGAGGTTTAACAAATTAGTTGGGGTACAAATCTGGACAATCTATACCCAAAACAATTATTTAAAGTTCATCATAGCTAGATAGGTAGAGCGGCAAATGGCAAACCAAGAGGCTTTAATAGCTGAATATAGCACCCTCAGACAAGAAATACTACAAAGGATGCAGATGAGTACCCAACTCTTAGCTGCAGCTGGGGCAGCCGCCTCAGCGTTTGCTGTATATGGGTTTCAGGCACAAAATTCTATTGCTTTCCTCGCCGCCGTTGCTATACTTATAGCTGCGCTATACTACGGTTCTGCTACCTCAAAGGAGCTTATAAAAGTTGGAACATACATATGCACTCTCATCGAGCCAAAGATAGAGGGTTTAAAGTGGGAAACGATGTTAGCAGAAATGCGTAAGAGAGAAAGTCGCTTTCCAGTAAGCAGGTCTTACCCGATTGCTATCAGCATAGCCACACTGCTATGTATCAGCTGTACCTTTTTCGCTTGGTGGTTTCTACAAGACCACCGTATCTATATTCTGATTTTATACAGCTGCATTACCCTCATCATAGGCCTAACCCTTAGTTTTGTTTCAGTCTATGGTTTCCATAGTGCGTCAAAAAAATACCAATCAGATTGCGTTAGCAAGTGGAAGAAACTTGAAGAAGAACTCTATCCAACAGCCGCAACTATTCACAAGAATAGCCAGTAAGCAAGCTGAAAAAAGTATTAGAAAGAGATGAGAATAAACTTCATGAACGTCTAAATAGATCGTCTACTTTATCAACGAGCTCGCGTTGTTGTTCAGATAGCACATTCTGATAAATATCAGCCGTAGTAGTAACCAAGCTATATCCTAACAACTCTGATACTGATACTGCCTTCAAGTCCAACTTTGCAGCAAGTAAAATCGTTGCCACACTATGACGACTCCTCGGCGGTATATGGTCCCAAAAACTTAACTCCGTTAAAGTGGACTAGATGATCTGGTGTTTCAGCAATCCAGACTTCGGTTTCCCATGCTATATTTTTTACCCAAGCACGAAATTTCGCCCGATCTAAAAAGGCTGTGATATAAACAATGTCTGCGGTACAGTCTTTTGTAAGCCGCTTTAACTCAAGCAAGCGATTTTCAGATATTGGGCCAGAACTATGAACGGCCTCAATCAAGTATAGCCAATTCTTTGATTCAGAATAAGCGACGATATCGGGTAGTTCACCATGGCTTAGCTCAAAAAAGCGTAATTCTTTTAGTTTAACTGCATTTAGAAATAAAAACTTATCAGCTGTATCTCCAACGTATATTACATCTGCTCCATGTCCAAATCTAGGCAATAATTCTTCAATAATTGCTTTTTGAAGTTCGTTATGTTCGCCTGGAGATAGGTTCAACTCAAACCCGCTCGGTAGGATTACAGGTATTTTCTTGATTTGCCTTGTTGTCTTTAACTTTTCAGCAGCTGTCGTAATCCTTGAAGTAGCTTCTTGTAGTCTATCTTTCCATCCTTCCTTACCTACACTCCGTAAGCTTGCTGTAATTGCAGGGTTGATAGCATAACCACGAGTTGAGTCATTTCTTGCAAGATTTTCATTTGTTCTTATAACCACTTCACCGATTACTAGTAATTGCAAATCTTTTCTTCTGATATCGTCATATGAACCGGATGAAATCTTTTCTTCAAAAAATTCATTGATGTACCTAATGATGTCACGAGTCTTCATCTTTATGCCATCATCCAAATCTTTTATTTTTGCCCATCCATCAGCAGTATTGACCTGACCTGTAGCCAAAAACGCCATCGTGACCCTTTCAACCCGTCGCCAAGAAAGGCCATTAAATGGAATACCAAGAATAGTCAGTGCCTCTATAGCCTCAATGATTAAGCGTTGTACTTCTTCATTTTTTGATCTAAATGCGGGAGTTGGTTCTTCCAAACTGCTTATCCGATCATACTCATTTGAACATAAGTCATATCAGGTATTCGCTCCTCAGCATCAGTTTTATCTAAGTAACTAATGAAGGATTGGGCAAGTGCATAGGCAAAAAGAGGTGGTACTGCATTCCCGATTTGATAAAACTGACTAGTTTCAGAACCAGTGAATTCAAACCAATCAGGAAAACTCTGCAATCTTGCGGCTTCACGAACGGTTAACTGTCTGCGTCGGCCATCTGCTAGTTTCACCCGGTGCATATCACTTGTAGGAGCAGCAATGTTACGACAGGTCAGTGTTCGTGCAGGCCGATCTAAGTGCAGATCACGTGGTGTAATGCAATGAGAAGCAGCTTCGTATCTAGCAATATATTCATCCATGCTTCCTGTCAGGAATTTTGGATTAGGTACTTCTTGACTTATTAGATCACTAACTGCTTCGCCAGCAGTACAAATCACCTTACTACGTTTTGGAAACTGGTAATGATTCTTGCGTGTGCCGACTGCTACCAGTCTTTCACGGGTTTGAGGAACACCATAATGTGAAGTATTTAATAGTCTGTATGCGATGTGATAACCAAGATCTCCTAATTGGCTCAAGACCTGCTCAAAGTAAAATCTATTTTTGTACATCAAACCCCGAACATTCTCAAACATCCAAATTTCAGGCTGAGCTTTTTCCACGGCAGCTATAAAAGCAGGAAACCCGTTGCGCGTATCATTTAATCCATCCTGTCGTCCGCGAACGCTAAACGGTTGGCAAGGTGGCCCTCCAATAATAATATCCACCTTTGGATATTCAGTTTGGATATTAATTATTCGTTGTTCTACCCTACCAATTAAGTTACTAGAATAAGTAACAATGCAATCCTTATCCATTTCAAACCCGAGAGTTTCAAATCCAGCAGATTCAAAGCCCAAAGCTAACCCACCAGCACCTGAGAATAGATCAAGTACCAACTCTTCTCTAGCCTTTCGCGGCTGAAGTAGTGAGCTAATATGTTCTACATAATTCATAAGCTTATTCTATCACTCCTTACATGTCTCGGCAAAATAAGGCTTCAAATTCCCTCGTATTATAGGCTTTGTTTGCTACCAGAATAACTGCGACGGGTTTTGCTCATACTTCTTTCTCTGTAAAGAACCATATACACAGGTCATTTTACTGCTCCTTTTAGGAGTCAATAATGTTCATGGTTTCAATTTGTTCCTTCGTCACAAAGATTTCGTCAAGGCTGGCTTTATCAATCGTAGCTTTTTCGAGGTAAGTTTTGCTAAGATCAACCTTGCTATTGCTAAGTTTAGCCCTGAGTTCGGCATCCATGAATTTGGCAAGGCTGAAATTGGCTCCACTAAGGTTGGCTCCCCCCAAAAAAGTATTATTAAAATTGGCTCCCGTAAGGGTGGCTCCACTAAGATTAGTTTCACTGAAAACGGTTCCACTAAGATTGGCACCGGATAGGTTAGCTTTGTTGAGGTTGGATTTCCTAAAATTAGTTCCATTAAGATTGGCTTTGAAAAAGCTGGCTCCACTGAGATTTGCCTTATTAATATAGGCTCCACTGAGATTTGCTTCCCAGAAACTAGTTTCGCTGAGATCGAGACTGTGCAAGTTAACATTGTGTAAGTCAACTTGACGAAGATCAGCTTTACGCAATGATACGATACTTGTATTCGGGTCATTTGTAATAAGCTCTGATTCACGTAAGAATGCTAACATGTAGTTAATTCTTCTCGTGTTTAATTGGTAAAGCATGGATAGCGTACGCACACGTGCGACAGTTCTTACTTCAGCGTTTGGCTCTGACTTCCGTAACTTTTTCTCAAGTAGTAATTCTGACATACGGTCAAGATAGCTTTGTAAAGCTGCCTCTTGTTGATTATCAGAAGAAAGAGTCTGCTCGTTTTTCCGCTCGGTGCGATTGAACCAAAGTGCTATCAACGCAAGGGCAAGGGGAATAATAAGTAACTGCATCCAATCCCAGAGCGTTTTTCCTGGTTGGTACACTTCAGTTCTGGTAACACTACCAACTGTTGGGCCACTGAGAGTACGTATTGTCGTTACCTGGGTGTATCCATTGAAGCCAGTCACATCAAACCAATAGCTAACGATAATCAATGTGACGGCTACCACTATGACTGCTGTAGTGGCAATAATGGCCCTCCTATGTTGGCTTAATTGCTGCCACAATGAACGAAACCCTGCTCCCATCACCTGCTCTCTCCCTTTGCAATATTCTCAGGTAGAGTATACCAGACAGAGCATATAGCGCATAGAGCAAAACCTACTTGGCTCTCCATCCTTGCGGGGGAAATTAGTGAAAAGTTCATGCGACATTCCCAAGTAAAATGCGCAAGCGTAAATGCTGCCGATTGCGGTAGCCATAGGCTTGACGCATCAAGGCTTTGGTACGGTTATTCTTGCCCTCCACAAAGCCATTGGAAAGGCGCGTGGGCAGAAACTGGAAAAAGGCGAGAATTTCGTGCCGCCAATTTTTGAAAGCAGAGAGGGTTTTGCGCAGTTGCTCGGGTCCTTGCCGTTGGACTTTGGCGATCCATACATCCAGTTCCTGGGCTGCCGTCGTGCTGGTGGCGGTAGCATACCAGGTTCGTAATTCTTCTTTGAGCAGCCATGCCATCTCCAAGCAAAGAAGCTGTGCTCCAATGCGTGCGCGCTCCTGAGCTTGCTCGGCGCTGAGATCTTCCTGGGCACGCAGAAACAGGGCGTGTTTGCCTTCCAGCAGAGGCTTGCCCTCGGTCTTGTGCGCCCAACTCTGGAGCACTTTCTTGAAGCCTTTCATCACATGCTGGATGACGTGAAAATGATCAACGATAATTTGGGCGTTGGGTAAGCAGAGTTGCACCGCCGGGCGATACGACGCGCTCATATCCTGACTTCCCGCTTTGACGGCATCGGGATTACTGAGCCGTTCGAGCAGCGCGACGACCTCTGCTTGTTTGCGTCCCAGGCTCACTTCCATTACCTGACGAGCTTCCAAATCGCAGAGGATGGTGTCATAGCGGTGTTCTTTGCGGCGCGCAAACTCATCAATCCCAAGAAACTGCGGCGTGGACAGCGGCTGGTGTTCATCCGTGCTCAGTCCTTTGCGCTCGATCACTTGCTGAGCTACGCTTTGAAAACACTCGTGCACAAAGCGTGGACCGACTCCGGTGGCAGCAGCCACATGTGCGATGGGCTGGCTACAGGCACGTGCGCCGATCTCTTCCCGCAACCGTGCGGTCGTCTTCCTTCTCCAGCCACACACCGTATCGCGTTCGGTAAAGGATTTGCGACAAAGCAGGCAGCGAAAACGGCGTTTCAGCACGATCAGTTCGACCCGATGCCCTCGCAAGGACACATCTCGCTTCTTTCTCGGTCGCGTATCATGGATTTTAACGCACTGTTTTTGACAATGAGGGCAAGTGGCCTGGATCGTGACTGCCATTACCTCCACCCGAATTGTCCCGTCTGCCAGCCATGCCTGGCTCACAATATGCACCTCGTCAAGGTCTAAGGGCACCAGAATGGCTTCGCTGATGGCTGCCTCTGCTGTGGTATGCTGCTTGGGCAAGGGTTGTCCTCCGTGACCTGATTGTTTTTCTTATCAAGTCCAACGAAGGACAAGTCCGCTGTTCTCTTCCTCCCCTCCTTTTTCACTCAGTTTCCCCCGCAAGGATGCAGAGCCACCTACTTTCTAGCATATGGCACGTTCGCTACTGTCAGCCACATTGGTGGCTTCTCTGAGCTTGACCACTAGTTAATTTGATTCTACCGCTTGTGGGATATATTTACGCTAGTGGCAAGACATTAAACGACGACTCACATGGTATAATTATTTAAGGTTGGCTCGCAAAGCCGCTTATCAAGCTGCAACAATTCCCAAATTTCTCTGTCTGGCTGACAGCTTGACAGCAGAGCCGAGAGAAAACAGCGAACAACGATAGATATCAGTGGACAAAACGACAATAGCCAAAAATCGCCGAGCCGCACAAGAAGCCGCTCGACAGAGGTAGGATATTCTTAAAGGAGATAGTGTCATGCAGAAGAAAAAGACCTTTAGCACGATGGAGATCGTGCTGCTGACCGTGTTGATCGGCTCGTTGATCCTGTCCTTCTTGCAATCACGGCAGGATGAAAAAGCGTAGTGGCAGACTACGCTACGCCGCTACGAGGGGCGTAGCCGCCTCGACCGCCTCTGCGTATCCATCGAACAGGTATTGCATAGCTGATACCCAGGAGCGTTGGCGCGCTTCATTCAGCGCCGCCTGGCCCATCGCTAAGCGAGCCGATGGGTCGCGCACCAGCCGATCCAGGAAAGAACGATAACCACTTACTTGTTGTTGCTCTGATAAGTCGCCAACATCCAGCAGCCATCCAGTCTTTCCATGCTGCACCAGGTCACTGATTCCCTCTGATTGCACGCCGACGACGGGCAGGGCGGAGGCCATCGCCTCCAGCACGACCTGCCCGAACGTCTCGGAGGTTGATGGAAAGGCGAAGATATCCGCCGAGGCATACGCTGAAGCCAGCAACTCGCCGGTGAGGTAGCCCGTATACGTGACGGGAAGCCCCGCCAGCTCCTCCTGTATCTCTTTCAAGGCAGGTCCATCTCCCACTATTACCAGGTGGCAGCGAGTGGTAGCCATGCCACGATACGCCTGGGTGAGCAGGCGCAAATTCTTCTCCCATGATATTCGACCCGCGTATACTAATACTGTGATGTCGTCGGTGTTCCGACGATTGGCCAGCCAGGAGGCGCGCAGTAGCTTATCCCTTCTGCCGGGGCGAAACAGGTCAGTATCGACTCCGCGCGGCCAGAGGCGGACATGCTCGAATCCCTGCTGTGTCAGGGCTGCCGCGGTCGATGGCGAGGGGCAAAAGGTCAGCAAGCACTGGTTATGGATGAAGCGGTTGTAGCTCCACATCGGCCTGGTGAAGAGGGGGAAGCCGAAATGCCCGCAGTACGCGGCGAGATTGGTATGATACGAGGAGACTACCGGCTTGCCCAGGAAGCGTGCGGCAGCTAGCCCCGCAGTGCCGAGTACGACCGGGTCGATCAGGTGAACGAGATCGGGGCGAAATTCGTTGAGGCGGCGGATGAAAAGCGGGCGGAAGAAGTTGAATTTCAGTTCGGGATAGAAGGGAAGGGGAACGCCAGCCGTGCCTACGATCTCCGCGCCCGCGTATTGCTCCATACCGCTTTCAGGACCAAGCAGCAGCGCCTTGTGCCCGTTCATCTGTAAATGCTCAAGCAAGCGGGCCAGGGTGCGCGTGACGCCATCCAGCTTTGGCAGGAAGTTCTCGGTGATAATCGCGACTCGCATGGTCTTTGTCTCCTTTCGTCCCAATAGGAACCATATCATGCGGAGTTTAGCGGGAAGTTAACGCTTGACGAGAGTGGGTAATGATCTGAATAAATCACGGTTAAAATCCGCAAACATCGTGAGATGTTCGCGCCGGGGCGCGCGTTTGTTAGGAAGAGAGTACCAGTCTTTTTGGCATACAGTAAGGAAATCTGGTAGGGGGCGTTGATTAGAGTGAAGTTTTCCTTACACGACTCGTTATTACGTAATAGAGTCTGGCATCCTATATTTGCGGCTGATAACAGGATTGGTGGAAGAGGATGAGGATGAGGAGACGCATGTGCTATACAAATGACGTCTATCTAGCAATGCCAAACTATCAGGAAGCAGGTACAATCGATTGAAACCCCAATTTATAAAAATCAATGAGGCTCCGGAAAACGAGAAGACACAAAGCTATTTCGCGGCACATGGAGAACGACCATCAGCCCAACCATTGCAATTCGACCAGCAGCCCAAATATCCAGGAATGCAGGCTCCCGTGCCGAGTCGCCCATCGCTCTCCATCGTCGATCAAGATACACTTGAGCAGCGCGCTGTCCAATCGCAGCAGCTATCACCATCATCACCGCAGCAGCCAACCTGGGGAAATGGCGCGTGGAGCAATACTACCTATCCAAATGCGCATGCGTTGATGCATGGCCCCATATCTCCGCGTGAATCTGGCATTACGCCGTATGCCGCTCTTTATGCGCAAGCTCCTATTCCTCAAGCATTCCAGGCTGCTCCCTACGCGCTACCGCTCTCCCAGCCGTTGAACCCGCAGCAGCAGGGGCCAAATACGAACATGCCGGTGATGTCAATGCCTGGCTTCGCGGTCATGCCCCCCAATCAACAAGGCATGAGCGGGCCTCCGCCGTTCATTCATCCTCCCATGCCGCCGGGTGGGAATGGACGCGGGAAGCGCCGCCGTTTCCCTATCTGGGCGCGCGTACTGGTTGGCGTATTGCTCGTTTTGATGCTGGCCGGCGGGGCGGGCTTTGCCTACTACCAGATCAATTTTTCCAGGTCGGTCAGCGATATTACGGGACAAACGGTGGCGCGTCTGCCAGGCGAAGATAACCCGAATGCCGGGCGCAACAGCGGTGATATTTTGAGCGGTTCGCGTATCAATATTTTGCTGCTCGGCAGCGATACCGATCAGAAATTCGGAACGTCGGCGAACGGCTCAAACGTATACCTGGCGCAGACCGACATTATTGTGACGATCGACCCCAACACGAAGTCCGTAGCGATGCTCTCCATCCCACGCGACTTTTACCTGAATATTCCTGGCGTTGGAATGGGCAAGCTGGATGAAGCCTTCGAGCATGGTTACAGCTACGGACAGGGCGGCTTCGATGGAGCGGTAGCTCTCAGCCGCCTGACAATCTACCAGGATTTCGGCATCCCGATCAATTACTACGCCTGGGTCGGGCTGGATGGCTTTATCAAGGTCATCGATACGGTAGGAGGCGTGGATGTCGATGTGCTGCATCCCATCACCGATGATGCCTATCCGGACGATGTCGGCAATACGACCGGGGATATCTATGCCTACAAACGCCTGTATATTGCACCTGGGCCGCAGCATCTCTCCGGCCAGCAAGCGCTGGAATACGTGCGCTCACGCCACGCTGACCTGGTGGGCGACTTTGGCCGCTCGGCTCGCCAGCAGCAAGTGCTGAGCGCGCTCAAATCCAAACTGGTCAATCCCGACATCGTGACGCAACTTCCGCAGATTGCCAAAGACCTGGATGGCTATGTGAAAACCGACATGCAGCTCTCTGATGTGCTCAAGCTCATGTATTTCGCCCGCGCGCTTGACCCGAATAAAATCCAGCATGTCATACTTGACCCGCCGTACTCGACGCCTACCAACTTGCCCAGCGGAGAGTCGATCGTACAGCCAAATTGCAGTGCGATCGTCCCGGTCCTCAACCAGTTGTTTCAACTCAACGGCCAGGGGCGCTGCAATATCACCGGCACGAGCAATACCTCCACGCTGGCTTCCGCGCCCGCTTCCACGACGACAGCCAGCGCGCAGAGCGCAATTGCCAGTGGAAGTGCATTACAGAGCCTCGGCCAGCTTGCCAGCATAAGCTCAAGCAGCCTGACCGGCGGGGACAATATGCTCGGATTCCATAGTTTGCTCGATCTCTTGTTTACTGTCGTCTTTGATTCGCCGCAAGCCATGTTCGCTTAACAATGTTATGGAGGACGCCAGCAGGGCAACCGCATCGATGGATGGGGAGCCAGTGTGAAGGAACCACGATGAGAAATATACTATTGAACAATGACCGGGAGGGCCGCAAGGGTCGCCCCTACAACGACAAACGATGGCTTATCTTGTTGTTGTTGCCATTGGTAGCTTTGAGCGTGCAAGGATGCCTGGGTATTGGCAGCAGTTCGCCATCGAATAGCACATCCATTACCACCAATTCGAGTGGGAAGCAGGTCAGCGTGACGCAAAACCTGTTCAAAGGCAAAATTTACTTTACCATCGATCATAACCTGTGGGTGATTACCGGCGATAACAAGGTCACCGAATTGCTCAATTCCGGCAACATTTATGACCCAACAGTTTCGCCGGATGGCAAATGGATTGCTTATGCGGTCATCTACAAGAATTATTCTGATATCATGGCGATGCCGACGAGCGGCGGCCCGCAGAAGAAACTGCTGGATGGCAATGGTCACTTTTATATCGACAGCGGCTTTCCAAAAGACACCTACTTCTGGTACGTGGAGCCGATGTGGTCGCCGGATGGTTCGCACCTGCTCTTTTTAAGCGACCTGCAAAAAGACTTTGTCTGGTATAGCTTGAACAACCTGTTCAAGAATAGCTACTTCCTGGATCTACAGGTCTTCTCCATCCCGTTCAATGACCCCTCGGCGACACCGCAGGCGCTGGCATACGCCAGCTTCGGTGATGGAGGCGATCATGACGCCAGCTACCAACCTGGACATACGGGAACCAGCCAGATTGTCTACACGCATTATGCCTATGATACGAAGACGGGGACGCAGCAGGTAATCCAGATATTCATGGCTGATGCTAACGCAATCGCCAACCATCCAGGCGTCTATACGCCGCTCTACAATTCCGGGATTCCTCTCACTCCGGCCAATGTCCAGAACATCCAACCGGCATTTTCCCCTGATGGGAATGCTATCGTCTATGTGCGGCGCGAGGATGCGGCGTCGATGGGTCTCTACATTATGCCGACTCCAGAGGGCGTGACGACTAACCCGAACGACCCAAAGAGCCAGGCACAAGCGTTACAAAACTACAATAATTCCATTCACATTTTCAATGGTCAGTATATCAGCCAGCCTATCTGGTCGCCCGATGGGAAGCAGATCGTGTTCTACAATTATACGAACAACGAGTTTGATCTGTGGCTGGCGAACATCAATTATAATGCGCAGACGAAGAAATACAGCATGAAAGGCAGCCCGGTTCAGCTGACCACCGGCGGCGTAGATGCGGGGTCGCGCGCATTCTGGACGGCGTAGCAACAAATTTGTCAGGCAGCATAGACTATACCGTGCGTTAATGGTATACTGGCTGCGATAATTTGATGGACTAATTGAGGCTAATTGACAGCTTTTGTCCCAGGTATTCGAGGTAGGATATTGACACAGTTTGAAGGTACATTGATCGCCGGGCGATACGAAATACGAGAGCACATTGCGACCGGCGGTATGGCGAGCGTATTCAAGACCTGGGATCACAGGGTGGAACGGCAAATTGCTATAAAGATATTACGATCACTGGATAAGAACGACCTGAGGGCGGTGGAGCGCTTCAGGCGCGAGGCACGCGCGGCTGCCGCGCTTGCTCACCCCAACGCCGTGACGATTTATGACTTTATCGAGGAGTTTGGGCAGTATTTCCTGGTGATGGAGTACATTCACGGCCCGACGCTCAAGCAACTGATCGCGCAGCGACGCCACCTGCACGCCCTGGAAACGCTGGAGATCGCGGCGCAGGTCTGTGCCGTCTTGCAGGTGGCACACGCGCGCGGCTTCATTCACCGCGACATCAAGCCGCAGAATATCATGCTGGCCTCCACCGGCATGACGGGCAGCCTGCTTCCTACTGGCAACCTGCTCGTCAAGCTGACCGACTTCGGCATCGTGCGCGTCGCCGAGGATGCCGGCCTGACCAACAGCGGCATCGTGCTGGGAACTGCCGATTACCTTTCGCCGGAGCAGGCGCGTGGGGAGAAGCTCACCGCTTCCTCCGATTTGTATTCGCTAGGTGTGGTGATGTTCGAGATGGTAGCCGGTCGCCCGCCCTTCGTAGGGCCAACTGCCGTCTCCATCGCTATGCAGCACGCCTCGACCTATCCACCTGTGCTGCGCCAGTTCAACGCCAACGTGCCGCCGATTCTTGAGCAGATCATCAACAAGGCACTGGAGAAAGAGCCTGAAGACCGCTTTCTCTCAGCAGCCGAGATGCAATTCGCCTTGCGCCAGTGCGCGCGTGAAATACGCGGGCAGGTGAGTTACGCCACCGCGCCAATCACGCACCCACCAGCCGATTTGGGCGGGCATGGACAATTCCAGCCGCCTCTGTATAGATAGCACTCATTCTAGGGATGACATATATGGAACATACACCCATCAGCACGACACTTGCACCCGCCGCCATCGGGCCGTATAGCCAGGCTATTCGTTATGGCCAGTTTATCTATACTTCCGGCCAGATCGCGCTTGACCCGGCCACCGGAGCACTGGTCAGCAGCGATATCGAGACGCAGACGCATCGTGTCCTGCAAAACCTGCAGGCTGTCCTGGAAGCGGCTCAAAGCGGACTGGCTCAGGTCGTGAAAACGACCGTTTTCCTGACGAGTATGAGCGATTTTGCTGCAATGAATGCCGTCTACGCCAGCTATTTTGCCGCGACCGGCTCCCCGACTCCGGCTCGCTCCACCGTTGCCGTCGCCGAACTGCCACGCGACGCCCTGGTCGAGATCGAGTGCGTGGCCTATGTAAAGGCGTAGGCAGTTTTCGTGTCAATCATCGGATTTGTTTTAAGGGGAGGACGATTGTGAATACGGCGAATATCACTTCGCTCTGGCGCGCCGCGCTGGGTCGCCTGGATGGGCTTCCATTGGATGCCGTCAGCAAGGCATGGCTGCACTCCGCAAATCTGAGTAGCACGCCCAATTTTGGCGCAGATGATATCGACGGGGACATACTTGTCGGCCAGGAAGAGTCACTCTATTTTACTCTACAGGTGTCAGGCCCGCTGGCGCGAGATGTTATTCATACTCGCTGGCGACGCTCCATCGAAGACACCCTGACAGCTCTGACGGGGCAATCCGTCGCCGTCATCGTGACGAACCATCTCGAGGAAAGCCTCTCCTACAGCCTGACCGACGGGCCGGGTCACTACGCCGGCGTGAAAGAGCTGGATGAAAACGATCTTCCTGAAACGCTCGATACGGCTGCATCGCATCCGCTTCTGCCGGATGCCTGGGAGAACGAGCAGCACGCCAACATCCTCATGCATAACCGGCTTAACCCGCGCTACACCTTCGACGCTTTTATCGTCGGCAACAGCAACCGGCTGGCCCATGCCGCGTCCCTGGCCGTAGCGGAGGCTCCCGGCGAGTCGTACAATCCACTTTTCCTGTACGGCGGCGTGGGACTGGGCAAGACGCACCTGCTGCACGCCATTGGGCACCAGGGTATCCAGGCAGGGCTGGCCGTTCTGTATGTCTCCTCTGAGCAATTCACTAACGAGATCGTCAACGCCATCCGCTATCGCACCACCGAGGAGTTTCGCGCCAAGTACCGTTCCGTCGATATCCTGCTGGTGGATGACATCCAATTCATCGCGGGCAAAGAATTGACCGAGGAAGAATTCTTTCACACCTTCAACAGCCTCTACGAGATGAGCAAGCAGATCGTGATCTGCAGCGACCGACCGCCGAAGGCCATCGTCAGCCTGGAGGAACGACTGCGCTCTCGCTTCGAGTGGGGGCTGATCGCCGATATTCAGCCACCCGACCTGGAAACCCGCATGGCGATCTTGCGCGTCAAGTCCGACGCCCTGCATTATCCCGTGCCTGATGACATCATCGCCTACATCGCCGGGCGCGTGCAGACCAACATCCGCGAACTGGAAGGCTGCCTCAATCGCCTGATGGCGTATCAACATCTCCACCAGGCTGCGCTGACGATGGAGGTCGCGCGAGCGGCCATGTCCTCGCTCGGCAATGATGCCCGTGAGTCGCGCCTCAACATCGACCAGATCGCGCAGGCGGTCGCGGAATACTACCACATTTCGATGGAGGACATGTGTGGCAAGCAGCGCGACAAGCACATCGTCATGCCGCGCCAGGTCGCTATGTACCTGATGCGCCAGGAGACGCAGGCATCGCTGTTGGAGATCGGGGCCATGTTCGGCGGGCGCGACCATAGTACCGTGCTTCATGCCTACGAAAAGATAGATCGTTCCATCAATCTCGATCCTACCCTGCGTCGCGAGATCGTCGCTATCCGCGAACAGTTGCTCCGCGAGTAAGTAGAGGCGAGACATGAGGGCGACGCAAGCGTCGCCCCTACAAAGATGACGAGTTGTTTATGCTACCATATACTACCTATCTGATCGACCTGGATGGTGTCATCTACCGGGGCAATGAGTTGTTGCCGGGCGCGAAAGAGTTCGTTGCCTGGCTGGATACCAATCATAAGAAATACCTCTTTCTCACCAACAACTCTTTCGCTACCAGCGAGCAAGTGCTGGCAAAGCTGACGCGCCTGGGTATCCCAGCAGACGAAGCGCACCTGCTAACGGCGGGACAGGCCGCCGTGCAGAATATCGCGCGCCGCCTGCCCGGTGGCAGCGTCTATGTGGTGGGCGAGCAGCCGTTGAGCGACCTGGTACGCTCGAAGGGTCTTACGGTCGTTCCCAAAGATTCGCAGCAGGCCGACGCAGTGCTGGTGGGACTCGACCGCGACTTCGACTACGCAACGCTGAACTGCGCCATGAACGTGGTGCGGTCGGGCGCGATCTTTGTGACCATCAATCGCGACCCGGTGCTGCCCATCCAGGGCGGTTTCATCCCCGGCTGCGGCGCGCTGGCGGCGGCAATCGAGGCCAGCAGCGGCGTCTCGCCGGAGGTGGTAGGCAAGCCGGAGCCGATGCTGTTGCAGGAGGCTATGCAGCGCCTGGGCAGCCAGCCGGAGGAAACGGTGATGATCGGCGATGGGCTGGGCGTAGATATCCTGGCAGGCTACAATGCCGGGACGCATACATTGTTGGTGCTTTCCGGCAGCAGCTCTCGCGACGATATCGCCGCGGCTTCGGTCAAACCAGAGCATGTTTTTGAAAACCTTGCCGCCGTCGTACAATCCATGATATGATATGCTCTCTTATGAATTAGGAAAATACACGCGCTTTCCCTGACGAAACCGGCTCGATAAACGTCTATTCTAGTGAAGACGCTATAATGGCGTATCCTACTCCCTGAAAGTATAGAATCGTATGAGAGAGCAGCAAGGGCTAACTATGGACGAGCAGCACAATGTTCGCTTTGGCAATTATGATCTCATCCGTCCTATCGATACCGGCGGCATGGGTGAGGTCTATCTTGCGCACCAACGTTCCGCCTTTGGCCGCCCGGTCGCGATAAAAATCATCCGTTCTGATCTCGTCCACGACCTGACGGCACGCGCGCGTTTTCTCCGCGAAGCCGAGGTAAGCGCGCACCTCAAGCATGAGCATATCCTCCCGTTGTTCGAATTTGGCGAAGACCAGGGCCGCCTCTTCCTGGTAACGCCCTACATCGAGGGCGGCACGCTGGCACGCCGCCTGCAAAGCGGCTCGCTCTCGCTGTCTGAGGTGTGGCAGTTGTTCGTGCCGCTCGTACAGGCCATCGCCTATATTCACCGGCGCGGCGTCATTCACCGCGACCTCAAGCCGACCAATATTCTACTTGATGAACAGGACGGACAGGTGTATGTGCGCCTGATCGACTTCGGCATTGCGACCGTGCAGGGCAGCGAGGCCAGCCCGCCTCTCACGACGGCTGGCAACGAGGTCGGCACAATTGCCTATATGGCCCCCGAACGGCTGAACGGCGTAGCCGCCCCCAGCAACGACATCTTCTCGCTGGGCGTGATCCTGCACCAGATGCTGACGGGCAATCTGCCGATGGGCGATCAGATCGACACCATGCCCAAGCCCTTTGAATATGTCGTGTTCCGCAGCATGGCGATGCGCCCCGAAGAACGCTTCGCAACCGCCGACGAGGTACTGAAAAACTTCGAATACGCCTACCGGCTCGTTACCACGCCGTTACAGGCCCCGCAGCCCAGACCATCCATCCCCCTCGATGACGCATCGATGAGCCAGTTTGGAGCGCAGACCGCCTATGACAGTGCTCAGCAATCGATGGTCTCCCTGCACCAATCAGCCTACATGGCAGCAATTCCCGGCATATCCGCAGCGCTACCATTGCAAGCGGACGCGCCCCTCGCCTCGCCATTCGGGCAGGCGGACTATAACGCGCCGACGACCTCGTTCAACACGGCCCATCTGCCGCCGAATCCAATCACGCCCACGCCGCCAGTTCCATCGGACGCTTCCCGTCCGCGCAAACAGCGCCGCAAAAAGTCGCTGCTGCCACTGATTTCCGCGTTGATGGTCGTCTTGCTGCTGGGAGTTGCCTTCCTCGCCTACTACGGCTATGAGACCATCACCACCACCGCTGTTACCGTCAACTTCAGCCCAAAGGTGCAGGCTGTCAGCTATGCCTTCACAGAAACTGCCACTTCCGCCACGCAGACGGTAGATGTCACCAACTCGCTGATCCCCGCGCGCGGCTTTGCTTCGAATAAGTCCGCTACGCAGAGCGGGCCTACGACAGGGCGCGTGAACTGTACGTTCGGCATCTTCAGATGCCAGCAGGGCGTCAGCCAGTTCGACGTAGACAACCTTGTCAGCCAGATCAGGCCAGGTCTTCAGAACCAGGTCGCGCAGGGCTTGCAACAGCAGATCGAGAGCGCGGGAGGAACGCAGATTGCCGATCCCACCTACACTGATGTTTCGATTAACTCCGTCCCGGCCGTTGGGCAGCCGGGCGACACCGTCTCGGTAACACTCACGGAGCAGGGCAGCATCGTCTACTTCGTCAACGCAGATGCCCAGAGTCTGGCCCGCCAGTTGCTCGCGCGCCAGATAAGCCAGATGAACCAGCAAGCGAAGGCAAACTTCGTGCTGGTCGATGGCACAGTAGCTATCGGCTCACCAACCGTCTCAAGCATCGACGCAGCCTCCGGCCGCGTATCCATCAGCATTTCAGGAGGCGGAGACATCGTCTACCAGTTCCAATCATCGCTCTTCAATTCGCTCAAGAATAATCTGATGGGGAAAACGATCCAGGACGCGCGTACGTTTCTGGCAAGCCAGCAGGGTATTGATCCGTCCACCATCAGCATACACTTCACAGTAGGCAGCAGCAATTCGCTTCCCGGTGACGTGCAGCACATTACCATCGTACCGGTCAATGCCACCAGCTACCCACCAGTACACCTGCAAGCCGCGCCGACCGCGACGCTGACTCCTATTACAACGGTGACGCCCAATAGTGACAACACCCCTCCCAACAATAACAATAATAACAACAATAACAACAATAACAACGATAATGGGAATTAGCTGAGCGTCTGTTCGATCAACGTTGGAGGAAAAGAGGGCGAACCACGCTTTCACACCCCTGCAAATACCATAACGGTCTGCCTTTGCAGAGGCGAAGCACGGCCCGCCCTGAACGAGGTTTCTGTGGAATGTTTTCTTCTC
Source organism: uncultured Chloroflexia bacterium (assembly GCA_963731975.1). Taxonomy (GTDB): domain Bacteria; phylum Chloroflexota; class Ktedonobacteria; order Ktedonobacterales; family Ktedonobacteraceae; genus CAVSXS01. Next base: position 525,496 of record CAVSXS010000002.1, read on the forward strand.
TCTTTAGTATATACGACGATACCAAATTTTGGAAGCTTTTCGCATCACAAATTTCTCAAGACTCCTCTTCTTCGCGTTCCCCCCAGAACTGTTTGACGACGCGCGCCGTTACTTCGTAGCCGAAGCCTCGGCGTTGCAGGAACGAACCGAGCCGGTTGCGAAAGACGGCATATTCCATAGTGGGGAGGTGCAGCAGCGATTGGGCTTTTTTGCGCCCGGCCAGCAGGGCGCGCTGCTCATCCTGCTCGTCGTCCACCAGTTCATCAATGACCTCGCGTTCAACACCCTTCATGCGCAGCTCGTTTTTCAAGGCATGAGAACCGCGCGGGCTGAACTGCTCGCGGTTCTCGATCCAGAACTGCGCGAAGCTGCGGTCGTTGACGAAGTCGAGCCGGTCCAGGCGAGCCAGCGCCGCGTCGATGATCTCCGGCGGTGTTTCCTTGCGGCGCAGGTAACGGCGCACCTCCTCGCGGCTGCGCGGGCGATACGAGAGGTAGTTCAACGCGCGGTCAACAGCCTGCTGCTCGGCCTCCTCGCTGCGCAGTTGCTCCAGTTGCTCCGGCAGCAGCTCCTGCTCGACGTACAATTCCATCTTCAGGACAAGCGCGGCACTGATGCCCAGCAGGAAACGTCCATCGACAAACAGGTTGACGCGCTCGGCATCATTGATTTGTGGTTCAAGTGCGGTAATACGCATAGAGTTACTATATCATAAGGTTGTGAGATATAATAGCCTTGTTTGAAAAATGGGTCTTACATCTTCACAAGGATCACATATGCTTTTCCTGCAAATCTACTGCATTCCCACACTGGCGGCGACAGTGGCGCTCCTGGTCATATTTGTAGTATTGCTCGATGTCTTCGAGGTGATGATCCTGCCGCGCAGGGTCACACGCACTTTACGCCTGGCGTCGATCATCAACCGCCTGACGTGGACGCCCTGGTCGGCTATCGGACGCAGGATTAAGGACAGAAACCGCCGCGAAAATTTCCTTGGCGTATACGGCCCGCTGGGCCTGCTTTTCCTGCTCTTGATCTGGACCATCGGCATCATCGCGGGGTATGCCTTGCTGCAATGGGCCGGAGGCTCAGGCTACAACGCGCCGGAGAATGTCCGCACCTTCGGCACGGACCTGTACGTCAGCGGGACGACCTTCTTTACGCTCGGCCTGGGAGATGTTACACCGCTGACGGGCTTCGCTCGCTTCTTGACGGTCGCAGAGGGCGGCACAGGCTTCGGCATCCTGGCGATCGTGATCGGCTATCTTCCAACCCTGTACCAGTCCTTCTCGCGGCGCGAGGTCAATATCTCGCTGCTCGACGCGCGGGCTGGTTCGCCGCCATGCGCCGTCGAACTGCTGCGGCGTTATGGCCAGCACCAGACTTCGGATGCCCTGAAGGATTTCCTGAACGAGTGGGAACGCTGGTCAGCCGAACTGCTGGAGAGCCATCTTTCCTATCCATCGCTGGCCTACTTCCGCTCGCAGCACGATAACCAGTCCTGGCTGGCTTCCCTCACGATGATACTCGATACATGCGCGCTCATTATGTCCGGTATCGATGGCCTGCCACCCAAAAAAGCGAAGCTGACTTTCGCTATGGCGCGCCACGCCGCCGTTGACCTGGCCCAGATCATTCGCGCCGAACCGCGCGAGTGCCACTTGGACAGGCTGCCACCCCGGGACCTCGTGATCGTGCGCAAGCTCCTGGCAGACGCAGGTATGACGCCGCATGATGGTGAGCAGGTCGATAAGCAATTGAGAAAGCTCCGCGATATGTATGAGCCATACGTCAACGCGCTCTCGGAACAGCTTTTGATGGACCTGCCACACTGGATACCCAATCGGGAAGCACAGGACGACTGGATGATGAGCGCAGATGGGCGAGAGGAACCTTTGTAGTCATAACGGATGCTGTTAAGAGGGGAAAGTATCTGACGAACGTTTGGTAGGAAGAGGTTGAACAGTAATTCATTCAACCTGGTAGCTGAATGAAGGTTACTGCGAAATCGCTAGAAAATGACTTCAGGTATGGCCTCGTCGGGTAACATCTCGCTGAGCGGCACATGTTTCGTCTCGGTTATATGGTTGTCGGTATCCACAAAGACGATGTGCGGCTCCAATGTGCGGATTTCTTGCTCGCTGTACTGCGCGTAACTGATGATGATGACTAAATCGCCTTCAGCAGCCAGGCGAGCAGCAGCCCCGTTCAGGCAAATGACGCCGGAGCCATGCGCCCCCGCGATGGTGTAGGTCTCCAGCCGCGCGCCGTTGTTGATGTTGACCACCTGGACTTTTTCGTAGGGGTAGATGTCGGCTGCTTCGAGCAGGTCGGCATCGATGGTGATGCTCCCCACGTAGTTCAGGTTGGCCTGCGTCACGGTGGCGCGGTGAATCTTGCCTTTGCACATAGTGCGCTGCATAGACACTCTTCCTTTCAAGCTGTTCAAGGTACACGGGCAATGGGACTATGCCCTGATGCCCTGGCCGGACGCGATACTCGCGCCCCTGTATACATAATAACGTATCGGATGGTATTTTGGGAACAGTGAATAAGTCTGTCGAGGCAAGGTGAGCGTGGTCTGGTGGACGACTTCAGGCGAGAGATTCTTCGCTGCGCTCAGAATCTCTCGCGCACTTCCGGGTAATCACTGGTAAATGAGGAAGGTGGGTAAAGCCTCTACTCCTGGAGCGTTGCCAGCAGTCCCAGCGCGTAGGCTTCCGCCACGCTCTGCGCGTCGTACATGCGCTCGCCCATCATCAGGCGATAGCGGCACTTCCAGCGGCGAGCGGGCCATGGAGCAAGCTTGATAAGCGTGTAGGTTTCAGTTCGCATCTCCAGCGCTTCGCGCAGCGAAACCTCATCAAACGTGGTTATGCCATGTCGAGCGAGCCGCGACCGCAATGCTTCTGGGAGCGTCATGGGGTCCGTTGCAGCGCGGCCTGCATCTCCGCGCGTATCTCCTTGACGCTCAGTTTGTTCCAATCCGCTCGCGGCAAGCGGCGTGGTATGACCTTGAAGGGTCCCGTCCAATGCCTGGCGTGTTCTTCCACCCGGTCGAGCGTCTCGAACGCTTTCTGGCGCGACTCCTCGACGATTGGATAGCGCCGCGCCGCACGGTCGAAGACCTCTTGATCTTTGGTATAGACGCTGCCATCTTCGCGAATGACCACATCGATGTACAGGTCGGTATAGGTCAACTCGCGCGTCGAGCTGGTGTAATCGGGAGTGGGCAAAATGATATCGCAGTAGCCGTCGGAGAAGCCACCGTTTTCACGATAGCCAATGTGGATGGTATACCAGGCTCCAGGCCAGAAAAAGGAGAGCGAATGCTTCTCCGAGAGGAAGAAGTCGGGTTTCCATTTATGCGGTTTCCAGTGCCTTTTCGTACCCAGCGGCGACCAGATCGTGACATATTCGTCGCTGACCGGCAACTGGTAGCCCTGCCACTCACCCCACTCGTCGCCATTCACGAGCATCTTGTGGACATCCGCCGAAAGTAGCATACAAACAACCTTTCAGTAATCAGCCAGCCAGGTTACTGTTATGCATTATAGCCGACAGTGACAAGATTGGACAAGCACGGTTGCGCGCTCGCGCTCACCTGGTTGTTTTACTCGAACACCGGCCCAAACTCGTCGATGGTGGAACCGGTGGCCAGGGTGTCGTGACGGCGCAGCATGACGCGGTATTGCACGCGGTCAGGCCGGTAGTAACGCTTTTGCAGGTAGACAGGCTCGTCCCGGCTGGTATACGAGACGCGCTGGATCACCAGAAGCGCAGCGCGCTCCTCAATCTCCAGTGCCTCGGAAAGCTTCGGAGTGGCTTCTGTTGCAGTGATAGTAAAAGCTCCCGAAAGCACTGGAATGGCGAAGCGCGTCTCCAGGATATGATAGATCGTCTCTCGCTCCAGGTCCATACCGGTCAGCAGTTCGCCGTAACGCAGCGGCAGCCAGGTGGCATCATAGGCTACCGGTCGCTCGTTCGCCAGCCGCAGGCGGTCTATCCGCACGACCTCCGCTCCCTCTGGCAGGCGAAGCGCCCCCGCGATAGGCCCATGCGCTGCTTCATGCGCCCTCGCCAGCACGCGCGATGATGGATTCTGTCCCGCGCGCTGCATATCCTCTACGAAGTCGGTCAGACGCACCAGTTCCTGCTCAATTTGCCGCTCAGCGACATACGTACCCTTCCCGTGGCGGCGCACGATCAGCCCCTCAACCTCCAGGTCATCCAGTGCCTGGCGCACGGTAATACGACTGATGCCGTACTCGCGTATTAAATCCGGCTCGGAGGGCAGGCGATCTCCCGATTTATAGACACCTCGCTCGATGTCGTCTTTCAATACCGACTTGAGTTGTTGATATAATGGCACTGGACCGGCATTCAAACGCTGCATGATCTACTCCCCGGCACGCCTCCGCGCACCTCCGCGCATCTCTGCTCGTCGCTGCTCAATGCTCGACACAATTGTATCATACGCTAAAAATCTTGTCATAACTTGTTATGTCGTCATATTGACTTTTCGCGGCGAATCAATTATACTCTATGCAATAGTGTTGGTACAATGGTAGGAGAGTACGCAGTATGAACATCGAGCAGTTTTTCATAGAGGGATTGGGACACCAATCCTATGTCATTTCGGAAAAGGAAAGCAGCGTGGCGGCTATCGTTGATCCACGCCGCGATGTAGATGTGTATCTGGAAGCCGCACATCGAGCGGGTGTGCGCATTTCGCACGTCCTGGAGACGCATGTTCACAACGATTATGTGAGCGGAGGGCGTGAATTAGCGGCGAAGGTGGGCGCGAAGATCATTGCGAGCGACGGCGACCCCCTCACCTACGCTGACAGGTCGGTCCACGAGGGAGATCGCGTTCTCGTGGGAAATGCGACGTTTCAGGTGCTGCATACCCCCGGCCACACGCCTGAGCACGTCAGCTACCTGCTCTACGAGCCGGGCAGCGACACTCCATCGTCGCTCTTCAGCGGCGGCAGTATGCTGGTAGGCAACGCCGGACGCACCGACCTGTTGGGGCCTGCGCACACGCTTACCCTGACGAGGCACCAGTACGCCACGCTGCGGCGGCTGCTCGAAACGCTACCTGGGCAGGTGCGCGTTTATCCAACGCATGGCGCTGGCTCGTTTTGTATGTCTACGACCGTCTCAACGGCGCGCTCGACGACCATTGCACAGGAGCGCCTGGTGAGTCCAGCAGCCGTCGCGAAAGATGAAGAGGATTTTATCCGCAGGCAAACCGAGGGCTATATCGCCTATCCCAAGTATTACAGCTATATGCACGATGCAAATAAGTATGGACGCGCCGTGCTCGGCTCAATGCCCGAACCACCCTCGCTTTCCCTTCAAAGCGCCCAGCAGCGGTTGGCGCAAGGTATATCGCTGATCGATGGGCGCAGGCGCGAGGCATTCGCGCGGGAGCATATTCCCGGCTCGTTTAACATTGAGCTGGATAGTCAATTCGGCACGTATATCGGCTGGCTGCTGCCATACAACACACCCCTGATGATCCTGGTGGAAGACGAGCAGGGGCGCCGCGAGGCCGTCGTGCAGCTCATCCGCATCGGCTGGGAGGACATCAACGGATTCGTGGACGGCGGCATTTCTTCATGGAAAGCGGCTGCCATGCCGCTTGAATCTTACGAGGTAATCGACGTTGAGACGCTGCGCCGGCGCTGGTCGCAGCGCGCGGCCTTCAGCATCATCGACGTGCGGCGCGATGATGAATGGAAGGAAGGACACATCCCCGGATCGCTACATATGCACATTGGCGATCTGCCGCAGCACCTCGACCAGGTGCCGAGCAACCAGCCCGTCGCGTTGATCTGTCGCACAGGACATCGCGCGGAGATGGCCGCCAGCATCATCGCGGCTACCGGGCGCGAGGTGATCGCCGTCAATCCAGGCGGCGTTCCCGAGTGGGCTGAGCGCGGTTATCCCATCACGACGGAGGAGAAGATGCCCGCCCGGCACGGAATGCTCAAAGGGCGCATGTAATGTACACACTGACGCTCGTCCAGCAGGCACTGGCGATCTTTTCCGGCCTGCTCGTCGGCTTTACACTGGGACTGATCGGGGGCGGCGGCTCGATTCTAGCCGTGCCGCTGCTCCTCTACGTGGTGGGCTACGATAATCCACACATGGTGATCGGCACAACCGCCCTTGCGGTGGCGCTGACGGCCTACATCAACCTGATCCCGCACTGGCGCGCCGGGAATGTGCGATGGCTACCCGCCATCGCCTTCGCTATTCCCGGCGTGCTGGGCGCGATCGTTGGCGCGCAAATCGGCAAAATCGTACCCGGCAAACAGCTACTCTTCCTGTTCGCGCTGCTCATGATCGGCGTTGCTGTCACCATGCTGAGGCCCGTCAAATCCTCCGAGCCGAAGCCCGTCCATACCGGCAAGGCTATGGTGGCGAGAACTACGCCCGCCGGTTTCACCGTTGGGACGCTTTCCGGCTTTTTTGGCATCGGCGGCGGATTCCTGATCGTCCCTGGTTTGATGTTCTCGACCGGCATGCCGCTCTTGAACGCTATCGGCTCCTCGCTCTTCTCGGTCGGTATGTTCGGCACAACCACCGCCATCACTTACGCCTTCTCAGGACTGGTCAACTGGCTGATCGCCATCGAATATATCGTTGGCGGCATCGGCGGCGGGCTGATCGGCGTGCGGCTGGCGACCCGTCTGGGGAAGCAAAAGAAGACACTGGCCCGCATCTTCGCGGGCGTCATTATTGTGGTCGCCATCTACATGCTCTATGTCAACCTCTCGGTAATCCACCTGTAATAAAAATCGGACGCCCACGAGGGGCGTCCTTACCTCTAAACTGCTCAGGCTCTCGTCGTTGGAAAGTTATGCCTCATCCAGCTTATCATACCGCCGGACATGCTGCTGGCCTTTGTGAAACCGGCTCGCTGCAAGATCATGGCAGCGCTGATGCTGCGGTTCCCACTACGGCAAACGGCGATCACTTCTTTCGCGCTGTCAAGCTCCGTGGCGCGCCGGGCCAGACTTCCCAGGGGAATGTGCAAAGCGCCCGGGATATGCCCCTCCGACCATTCATACGGCTCGCGCACATCCACGATTACCGCCCCCGCCTTTTGCCTGACCTTCGTCTCCTCTGCCGTCACTTCTTGCACGCGCGAACGCCCGAACAACTGTTGAAACATCAAAAACTCCTTCACCAAGAATAATAACTGCTGTTGATAACCCTTACAGTGCCGCGATGACACGCTGCAAGCGCTGCTTCGCTTCGTCCGCCACTGCACGGACAGCGTCGTTGCCGACGATGCCGAGCATGGTCTGCGGGTCGGCGATATCGACGCGGCTCCCGCTCGCATCTGCCCGCACAACCACGTTGCAGGGAAGCAGCAGGCCGATATCAAGCTCCTGCTCCAGCGCGCGATGTGCCAGCGGCGGATTGCATGCGCCCAGGATGATATACGGTTCCATCTCCGCACCCAGCTTCTCGCGCATAGTTTTACGGACATCGATCTCGGTCAGTACGCCGAAGCCTTCGGCCTTGAGGGCTTCCTTGACGCGAGGAACCGCCTGCTCGTAGGGCAGGTCAAGATGCGTGCCAAACCCATAGGTTGTTGTGCTATTCATAATGCTTAATCCTCACTTCCTACGGCGAGCGCTGTTGCCAACGTCCCCTGCTGCGTCAGTTGTTGCAGCAGCACTTCGCGCGTGATACGACACGCTTCCAGAATGCGCGGATCGGCCAGCGTGTAATGCATCTCTGTTCCGGCGCGCTCGGCTCGCACAATGCCGCGCTGCCGCAGCATGGCGAGATGCTGGCTGATCTTGGCCTGCCGCTGCCCGGTAGACTGGACAAGGTCTTTGACCGCGTAAGGTCTTTCACCCAGCAGGTAGAGCAGTTCCAGGCGCGTTGGATCGGCCAGCGTCTGGCAGAGGTCAGCCTGCAAGCGGAAAAGCTCCTGTTCTTGCTCGCGCTTCATTAATTTCACCATCTTTCTGCGATATTCGAATGATCGAATATAATGATAAAACAAAAAGGAGGACTTGTCAAGAGGGTAAGATTGGAAGAGGGAACACGGAATGAGATAGATGCAGTCACATACGTTATAATAGGCTGGCGTATACGTCTACAATTGATAGCAAGTATAGAGCGCAGGAGGCGAGTGAGATGCCGATATTTCGCAGGCGGGCAAAGGCGGGTGACAACCGGCAGCGCGATGGGTTCGAGGATCGACCGACAAACAACGACCTGTTGAATTTTTGTAATTTCGTCAATCCGCTGGCAGGTATGATCGAAAAGATGCAGACGCCTCTCACCGTCGGCATCTACGGAGAATGGGGAAGCGGAAAGACAAGTTTCTTGCGCTTGCTGGAAGACTGCTTAAAGAACAAAAGCATCAACCCTATCTGGTTCAATGCCTGGAAGTACAAAAATGACGAGAATCTCTGGGCGGCCCTGATTCAGACCATCATTAACCAGGCAGGGCAGCGGGGAAGCTTTTTCGGGAAGCTGCGCGTCAAATACCGCCTCTGGCGTTTTCGAACCGATCTGGAGGCTGGAGCGAGCGAGACAGCGCGGGTCATAATCAACCTCATTGCGCGGGCCTTTATCATCTTTGCCTGTGTGATCGCCGGGATACAGGTCCAGCAGATTTCGAAGGCGGTCAATGCCTACTTCACCGCTCATGCTCTTTTTCCTATTTCGGTGCTGCCCTCCCTGCTCGCGGCGCTGGCGATCATCATCAGCTTCGTCGCGCTGGACCCGATAAAGCTGTGGGAACTCTTCTTCGGGAACATTCACCTCGATTTCAAGAAATTTGAGCGAGAGTTAAGCTATCGCCAGCATATCGCGTTTTACGACAAGTTCATGGAGGAGGTACAGCAGCTTGTTGACCTGCTGCGACCCGCCAATAAGCCGCTGGTCGTCATCATTGACGATCTGGATCGATGCCTGCGAGAGGATGCCCTGCACGTTCTGGAGAGTATCAAAGTGTTCCTGGACGATATCAACGGCTGTATCTTCCTGGTAGCTGTGGATAAAAAAGCGGTAGAGCTAGCTATTGACGAGAAATACACAAAAGATGTGGTGCCCGAAGGGCACACCCACGAATTGCAACATATGCAGCACCCCCACCCGGCGAATGACGGTAGAAATTTCCACGAAGATTATTTTGATAAGATTATCCCACTGGCATTCGTTGTTCCCAGGCTGCGCCAGGAACACATCGGTGTGTTTATCAGGAAATTAAACCGGAAGCCCGGAGGCAACACCAGTGAGAAGACTATTGCGGTAGAAACGACTGATCCAAATGCGAATGTGATTGATCCGAAGGCAAAATTAGATAAGCCGGTTGAAGATGTGTTAGACCACCATATTGAACTTTGTTCCGATATTTTTACGGGCCTGCCGCCTAATCCCCGCAAGATCAAGCGCGCCGTGCGTTCATTCGGTTTCGTGCGCAACCAGATTCTTGAGCGATCCGGTGAAGGCAAAGAACCTGGTGAAAGAGATATGCTGGCTTCGCTGCTGGCGAAATTGATCGTCATCCAGAGCCGGTTTCCACAGTTTTACGAAGAAATCGTGAGGGACCACTCCCTTCCAGGCGAACTGGAAACCTACTACAGAAGCACAGATGCGCAGAAGGAGGCTTTTTCTCCTGAGCAGAAAGCCGCAGCGGAAATCCACAAAAGAGATTACAGCGGGCTGCCTGACATCCTTAAAACGAAGATTAGTGACGCTGACACCTTCGTGAATGCCAACGTAGATGTCTACATTACCCGGATCGGAACACTCGCTGAGGTCCGGCCTTCTCCTGGCAGGCGCGTAGTGATCGAGAGCAGAGGAGCGCCAGGGGTAATCAGGATCGCTCCCGATACCGGCACAGCAGACATGATTGCTCAGCAGGAACGCTCTCCGGCTCCCATTTTCTGGAATGTGCCTTCGCGCAACTCGCTGTTTACCGCACGCGAAGACATCCTGCGGCTGCTACGCGACGAATTTGCGCGACGATTTGACGCAAAAAGCACCTGTGTGGCCCTCTGCGGCCTGGGCGGTATCGGCAAGACGCAGATCGCCGTGGAGTACGCCTATCGCTTCCGCGACCGGTACAGGCTGGTGCTGTGGGTGAATGCCGAGACACGCGGCGCGCTGCTGGCCGACTTCGCAGCCATTGCCGAATTGCTGCGCCTGGCAGAAGGACACAGGCGCGATCAGAGCCATCGTATTCATGCTGTCATGTCCTGGTTGGGGCGGCAGACCGACTGGCTGCTCGTGCTGGACGGCGTCACCAACCTGGACGATATACAAGACGCGCTCCTCGCGCCAGGCAACGGGCATCTACTCCTGACGACGCGCCAGCAGATCTCCTCAGAGAATATTCTGAGTATAGATGTCGATCCATTCAAATCAGAAGAAGGTACGCTTCTATTACTCAGGCGGGCCGGACTTATCGGAGCGAATTCGCTGCTGACCGACGCGCCCCTGCCTGATCGCAGAGTCGCCAGAGAGATCGTGCAGGAGCTCGATGGCCTGCCGCTCGCACTTGACCAGGCCGGCGCGTATATCGAAGAAACGGGCTGCACGCTTGCCGAATACCTGGAACGCTATCGAAAGAGCAGCGCCTCGCTGCTGAAAAGGCGAGGTTTCGGCTTTGACCATCCTGAGCCGGTCGCGACGACCCTGACACTCTCTTTCGCAAAGGTACAGGAGGAGTCGCAAGCAGCAGCAGAACTCCTGCAACTGTGCGCGTTCCTTGCGCCCGACGACATCCCTATCGAGATGTTCATAACAGGAGCCAGAGACCTGGGAGAGACGCTTGGGCCTGAAGTCACCGCCGAACAACAACTGGATGCGCTCATCAAAGAACTGGAAAAATTCTCACTCCTGCGCCGCAATAGTGAGGCGCGAACGATCTCTATCCATCCCCTGGTGCAGACCGTGGTCAAGGATGGCATGGCGGCACAAATGAAGGTGCTTTGGGCAGAACGCGCCATTCTGCTGGTAAACGACGCTTCTGAGAAGATCGAGTTATCCGACCGGAGTCAATACGAGCGATATCTTTCCCAGGCGTGGTCCTGCGTTGAGCTGGTGAAGCAGTTCCATCTTGAATCTCCCCAGGCGGCACAGGTGTTTGATCGTGTGGGTCGCTACCTGAATACCCAGTTCCGCTACGTCGAAGCAGAGACATTCTTGAAGAGCGCCCTGGAAACGCTCAGGGCAGCGCCAGGGCCTGACCATCCCGATATCCTGACGTATATGGATAACCTCGCCGTCGTCTACCTGGCTCAGCGCAGGTACGATGAGGCCGAGAGCCTGTTAAAAGACCTGCTTGAAATCCGCGAGAAAACGCTGGGGCCTGACCATCCTGATGTCGCTACCACGCTCAATACCCTGGGCGGCCTGTACAATGTGCATGGCCGTTTTGCTGATGCCGAGCCACTGCTGAAGCGCACGCTGGAGATCCGCGAGAAAACGCTGGGGCCTGACCATCCTGATGTCGCTACCACGCTCAATATTCTGGGCAGCCTCTACTTCAATCAGGAGCGTTTCAATGAGGCGTTAGAACCGATGCAGCGCGTACTGGAAATTCGCAAGAAGGTCATGGGCGAGCAGCATCCCGAAGTGGCGAAAAGCATGAACAACCTGGCCGGCCTCTTCGTCAAACTCGTTCAGGTGCAGGAGGCAGAAGCATATTATCAGCAGGCGTTGGCAATCTATGATGCTACAGCAGGCCCGGATAACCCCGGTCTGCTGCCTATCCTCACGAACTACCACGCGCTCCTGCAGCAGCTCAACCGAAAGGAAGATGCGGCGGAGTTGGAGGCGCATATAAAAAGGATACAGGAGTCCTACGTGGAGAAGAATGAGTAGAAGCGGCGTTCCTTAATCAAAAATGGTTATGATTGGATCGTATTCGAGCTTCACCTGGCCTCGCTCATTCTTGCTCTCGCGCACACCAAAGTGGTTGAGCATAGCCTGCATGGGCTGGAGAGAGGTGTAGAGCTTCTGCGCCGTTTCGATGACTTCTTCATCTTGCTCGACTTTCGTCGTGACCAGCGCCTCTTTCAACTGCGGCTCAACCTCTTTCTGGTTCTCCTCCCAGGAAGCGAGCAGGGCCGGGTCTATATACCTGCGTTGCAGCAGGGATTTCAATTGTTTATAGGCGAATTTGCTCGAATCGGTGGTGATGGCGCTCAAGCGATTATTTGCCACCGCGCCTATACTCAGCGCGGAGATCACGAGATTCACAGCGTCCATACGCCACTCCTTAATGTAGCTCTCTCAGAGGATGTACGAGTGATGGCAATTGCATTTGCACATGACTCTTTTATGACGATGTTGTGACATCGTCTGCATTGGTAAGTGTAGCACCTAAATAAACAGATAGCAAGCTCGAATTCCCTGTTTCCATAGAGATTACGCCTCACAGTGTTGTGATATCACGCGGATCGATAGGCAAAAGGAGACGAAAGGCGAGCATCGCCCTACCCTCGGTCAAAGCCCATGGGTGGCCGATTCGTGATGGCAGGGGCGATGCTCGCCATCGCCCTCTGAGCCACTCAGGTCAGTGATATAATACCCTCGAATTTTTTAGTACGCTTTAGACGAGGAGCAGAGATATGACGACTACAAGAGAGACGCGCACCGAACGCGATTCGATGGGCGAGATGCAAGTTCCCATAGATGCGTATTATGGCGCGAGCACCCAGCGCGCCGTATTGAATTTCCCCATCAGCGACCTGCGCTTCCCGCGACAGTTCATTCGCGCGCTTGGGCAGATCAAGCAGGCGGCGGCACAGGTGAACGAGAGCCTGGGACTGGTAGACCCGCAGGTAGCAGAGGCCATCGTGCGCGCGTCACAGGAGGTCATCGACGGCAAGCTGGACGCTCATTTCGTGCTGGATATTTTCCAGACAGGCTCAGGCACTTCGACCAATATGAACGCCAACGAGGTCATCGCCAACCGCGCCAGCGAGCTGCTGGGCGGCTCCCGCGGCTCGCGCAAGGTACACCCCAACGATCATGTCAACTTCGGGCAGTCCTCGAACGACGTGATCCCCACGTCCATTCACCTCGCGGCGCTGGTCAGCATCGAGCATGACCTGCTCCCGGCTTTGCAAGGTTTGCAGCAGGCATTGCAGCAGAAGGCCGACGAGTTCATGCCCATCGTCAAGACGGGGCGCACGCATCTCCAGGACGCGACACCGATTCGCCTGGGGCAGGAGTTCCTGGGGTATGCCGGGCAGATCGAGCGCGGTATCGCTCGCCTGCGACACGCGCAGAGCGAGCTATCCGAGGTAGCGCTCGGTGGAACCGCAGTCGGGACGGGCGTCAACACCCATCCTGAATTCGCGCAGCGCGTCACTCAACGGCTCTCGGAGATGAACGGCGTGACGCTGCGTGAAACGAGCAATCACTTCCAGGCGCAGAGCACGCTCGATAATATCGTGGAGGCGAGTGGCTCGCTCAACACGCTGGCGGTTAGTCTGATGAAGATTGCCAACGATATTCGCTGGCTCGGCTCAGGCCCGCGCGCAGGCATCGGAGAGCTCGACCTGCCAGCCGTACAGCCTGGCAGCTCCATCATGCCGGGCAAGGTCAACCCGGTCATCGCAGAGTCGGTCTGCATGGCCTGCGCGCAGGTCATGGGCAATCACACCACCGTCACCATCGCGGGGCAGTCGGGCAATTTCGAGATCAACGTTATGATGCCCGTCACCGCCTTTAACCTGCTACAATCCATTAGCCTGCTGGCAGCCGTCTCGCGCAATTTCACTGAACAGTGCGTCAAGGGCATTCAGGCCACCACGCGCGGCCCGGAGATGGTCGAGCGCGGGCTGGCGATCTGCACCTCGCTCGCACCCGTCATCGGCTACGATGCCGCCGCGAGCCTCTCGAAAGAGGCATACAAGACCGGCAAAACTATCCGCGAAGTCGCGCGCGAGCGCACCGACCTTTCTGAGGAGGAACTTGACCGCATTCTCGACCCGGCCAGCATGACGAAACCCGGGTTAGAAGGTGGTCCGGTGGGCGGCTAATCATAATAATTTTAACCATACAAGATCGGCCATGTCATTCTGAGCGCAGCGAAGAATCCTAGACCTGGTAGTGGAGATTCTTCGCTGCGCTCAGAATGACATGGCAGGCGCATACTCAACAATATTGGTTGGTAAAATTCATTATGGTTACATCCAGATTCTCCAGCGGTCGGGCGAGTCTACACCCGAATCGCTGGAGAGATCAGCATAGTTAGGCCAGGTACTTGCGCCCGGCTCAAGTGCTTTAAGGGCGACGGCCACCGCGCCTGCCCAGGTCTCATCAGGACCCAGCGATTGCAGTTCGTCGCGGCTGAAGAAACGCGCGTCGTCGATCTCGTCCAGGTTGGGTCGCAGGTCGGTGATGGGCGAAAGCAGTTTCCCACGGAACATGAAGAAGTAGTTGTGCTCGCCATCGTCCATCACCCATAGTCGAATGCCCAGCAGTCCCTCGATCTCCACGCGCAGCCCCGTCTCCTCGAACGTCTCGCGGGCGGCAGCCATGTCCGGCATCTCGCCCTGGTTGACACGCCCGGCTGGCAGCAGGTAGCGCCCCTTCGTTACGCCATAGATGCTGCGCACCAGCAGAAGGCGCTGCCCGTGGATGACGATGGCTCCCGCCCCGATGCTCAACGGACGCTTAGGGTGAACAACTTCCCCGTTGACGTCTGCCTGCGACATGAAACATGCTCCTGACCGTAAGTAGTAGACTTCTGCGATGTCACAGTATATCATTCCAATGCGTTCAGCAACGTGTCGATGTCTTCTATCGTGTTGTAGAAATGCGGTGAGATGCGCGTCACCGGGCCGCGAGCGGCTACGGCGATGTGGCGCGCGGCCAGCTTGTCGGCAGTGCGCTGCGGTGTCATCGCGGGACGGGCGGGATGCGGTGAGAAACAGACGATACCCGAACGCTCGCCCGCGCCTTGCGGCGAAATGACGGGGTAGCTCAGGCGCTCCAGTCCGGCGATGGCGTAGGCGGTCAGCCCCATGATGCGCGCTTCGACCGCCTGCATCCCTCCGTCGATGTCTTCGAACATACCCAGCGCGGCATCCAGCGCCACGATGGGCATTCGATTGGTGGAGCTATGCTCGAAACGTGCAGTGCCACGCTTCACCGGTTGCTCGTAGTTGAAGAAATCGAAAGGCGTCTCCACGCTGTACCAGCCCCGGCGAGATAGGCGCAGTTGTTCCAGCAGGGTATCAGAGATATAGAGAATACCGGTCGTCTGCGGGCAAAGCAGCCATTTGTGCGCTGCCGCCGCCAGGTAATCGACTCCTAGTGCCTGTACATCGATGTCTAGCGCGCCGAGCGCCTGCATCGCGTCGATGCCGCACACGATGCCGCGCTCGTGGCAATGGCGCGCAATCGCGGCGATATCGTTGCGGAAACCGGTGGAGAACTCGACCAGGCTCAGGCTCACCAGGCGCGTGCGGTCGTCGATCTCCGCCAGTACGTCTTCGACGCGCACGCGGTGCTCATGCATTTTGACAAAGCGCACCTCCACTCCCTGCTCCGCCAGGTTCAGCCAGGGATAGACGTTGCTGGGGAACTCACATTCGGCGGTGACGATGGTGTCGCCCTCCCGCCAGCGCAGCCCTTGCGCGATCATCATCAGGCCATCGCCCGTGCTGGCAGTCATGGCTACCTGCACGGGCTGCGCGTGTATCATGCTCGCCACGCGGCGGTGCGCGCCTTCTTCGTACATCTTCCAGCGTTCGAACACCATGTTGCCATAATTGCTCGTATCCTCGATATACTCGTGCATGGTGCGCGCCACCGGGCGAGGCAGAGGCCCGTTGGAGGCATGGTTCATATAGACGACATGGCGCGTGACCGGAAAGAACAGGTGGCGCAGCTCCTGCGCGCCTCGCTCGCCGGCAGTGAACTCATGCTCACCCTCCTCGACGAGCAGCAGGGATTGCAGCATGTCATCCAGATCAGGTAGAAGTGATGTGGCATCAAGCATAAAAAATACCCCTTCGGTCAGCGAGTCGCCTCAAGGCAGGTGACGCCCTGGGGACCGACCAGCGCGCTGTGGCGAGTCCTGGCGGGCAGGATCATACAATCACCGGAAGTCAGATCAATGTCGCGCCCGTCATCGGGCAGTACGAATCGAATGGTGCCGCGCACGCAATAGAGGACTTTTTCGTAGCTGTGACTGTGTACGGCATAGCTATCATACGGTTCGTTCGACCACGCATACGGTGACAGGCCGTCTTGCTGCATACGGTTTCGCAAATCACGCTCATCAGGCTGCGCCGCCTCTTGCCAGCGAATGATCTGTATTTCCATATGAGTACCTCATCTCAAATTTGAAAAGCATGCGGATACAATTTCCTTTCAGTATACTGTACGTTTGTAAAGCCTTGATGAAATTTGTAGCAACAGCATGTTAATCTACCTTCGCGGCTGCTCCATCGCTTTAGTCTCGCCTAAGAACTCGCTGACAATCCCTTCAGCACGTTCGCTATCAATGCCTTCCAGCCAGTTGATGCGCGTGTCACGGCGAAACCAGGTGAGCTGCCTGCGCGTAAAATCGTGGATGGCGAATTTCAGACGCTGCACCATCTCGGCTTCACTTTTATCATCCATCTTGCCAACGGACTGCGTCCTGGCTTCGCCCAGGCCAGATGCAAGGAGACCTGTGAGATATTCGCCACGAAGCAGGCGGCTGATGTAGCGATATTCAAGACCCAGGCTATCCAGGCGTTCATGGCTGACGCCCTGCGCCAGCAGATCGCGTACCTCCTGCACCATGCCCTGGCGCATGCGTTCATCGACCCGCGCATCGATGCGGGCATACAACTCCTGGCGCGGCCAGTTGATACCGATCAGCAGCGAGCGATAGAGCGGGTGCGCCACGCCGCGCTGCTCTGAGAAAGGCTTGCCGGAGACCAGGCAGACCTCTAGAGCACGTATGACGCGACGCGTATTGTAGCGATCGATACTGGCGGCGCTGGCCGGATCGAGAGCTTCGAGTTGCGCCAGCAAATCATCAAGCGGGCGCGCTTCGAGCTGTTCGCGCAGTACCGGCTGCGGCGGAATACGCGGGATGTCCAGGTGATCGACGACGGCCTGGATATAATGTGGCGAACCGCCCACCAGCAAAGGCTGATTGCCGCGCGCCAGGATTGAATCGATGGCGGCGATAGCATCGTGCTGGTAGCGCGAAACGGTGTAGACCTCACGCGGGTCGGCGATGTCCAGCAGGTGATGCGGCACGAGGGACTGCTCCTCCAACGTGACTTTTGCCGTGCCGATATCCAGGCCGCGATAGACCTGGCGCGAATCGGCGGAGACGATCTCACCTGCGAAACGCCGGGCGAGATGTATGCCCAGGCCGCTTTTGCCCGAAGCCGTAGGGCCGAGCACGACGATCAAAGGAGGAAGCGTTTCGTTCATGGAGTGGAAGCCGAGGTCTTCTGGCGCAATAGCAGACGACGAACGCGCAGCACGAGCGCTACGCCGATAATTGCCCCGAACAGTCCTCCGAAAGGAGCGAAGCAGCCAAAGGAGAAGCCGCTGGTCAGGCCATATCCCAAACCACCGCCAACCACTACCGCAATGGCATACATGACCCCTACCATGCGCGTCATCAGCCACATGCTGCTCTTGACGATCCAGTCGCTGACGCGGGGAGCCATGCCAAGCGTCGTACCCACCGCGGTGAGCAACAGCATGATGAACAGTTGTGCCCCAGGCGCGAACAGCGAGAGACTTTGCCAGGTAGCCTCGCCCAGGCCGAGCAGGAGTAGGGCGACCGCCAGGCTCGTGCCGCCGCGCGTGAGCGTCGCACGATTGGCCCACAACATGCCCAGATTGACGATGATCGCGCCCAGCGTGGAACAGAGCAGCATACCAATAAGTACAGCCACAAACCATGGGCTAGGCGGCAGCACTGATATTTTTGCCATTGGAGGGATATGCGCCAGCAGCAGGTAAAAGAAGGCCCCGGACATGAAGGCCGCGGCGAAGGTTGCGGCCTGGCGCATCCATGCGCGCTGCCGCGCCGAAGCGCGCAGCATATCCCAGCCGCTTCCCGGAGCGCCATATTTGGCCCTGTATTCGTCGTAACGCGCAGTAGTGAAGGGCTGAGCGGAAGAGACGGCTGCCTGGGGAGCCATCCTCATGCCGCTCGCTCCGCTGGAGACCGTCGAACCCGGGTCGTCCTCGTCTTCGGCGGGCGGCGCGGCACCCGTGCGCTTCGAGGTAGTATAGCCCAGCACATCCAGTTCAACCGTGACAGGTATCTCGTGCTCGCTGTCGTCGGGCTGGATCATGATCGCGCCGGTGTAGTGCGTCGAGCCGGGCAACCGCGTGCTATCGACGCGAATCCGCACGGGCGTACTCATACCATCAAACGTGGTAGTATCCGCCACAATCCACGACTCTACCGGGTGAATCTTCCCGCTGACCAGCGTACCCTTTGAGCCGGCGATGGTCAGCAGCAAGGGAGCGGAAAGTCCCGGATAGACCTGGCCGAAATCGATCGTTTTGGGGCGCACGATGACTGCCGAGTCGGGTTCCCGCGTCCGCCCGTTGCGGCTGGCGCGGGAGAGCGTCGCACTCACGCTCGCGCCTGACAATGTTTGCGAGACGCTGGCCTGGCGCGTCTGCGCATTCGGCCCCATCACGGTCTGCAAAAATTTATTCACTCCAAGCTCTGGATCACCCACCGTGGCGCGAATGCGCCGCGTGGCGCGGGCAAGATCGTTCGAGCCGATTTCTTGCAGCCACGACTCGATCTCCCCAGCGTACAGGTAGTCTCCCGCCTCGTCGGGATAGCGCGAGCAAAGGTCGGCCAGTTCCTCCGGCGTAGTGGCCTCGCCGCCGTTTTCGAAGCGGAACGTATCGATACCCAACAGAGCGCGGCGGAAGACGACGATGCTCTCATAGCGGTCTTCCGAACTCAGCGAGGTCGCCTTTTCCAGCGCGCGTGCCACCGGTGGAGAGATGTAGGGAAATTTGACGTGAATATCCGACAGGCCAAAGCCCTTCTCAGAGACGGAGAGCGTCATCAACTGGAAGAGTGTCATAGCCAGCGAGTAGATATCTGAGCGTGCGTCGGTCTGCGCACCGCCATACTGCTCCGGCGGCGCGAAACCGGGCGTGCCGAGCAACTGCGTATCTTGCGAACCACTGCTCTGAAACAGGCGCGCGATGCCGAAATCGATCAGCTTGATGCGTCCCGTGCGCGTCAACATGATGTTGCCGGGCTTCATATCGCGGAAAATGACGGGCGGCTGCTGGCCGTGCAAGTATTCGAGGACATCGCACAATTGCCTCGCCCAACCAAGCACGCGCCGCTCCGAGAATGGCCTGCCCTGCCGTTCCAGCAGGTCTTCCAGCGTGTTGCCGTCGATAAATTCCATCACCAGGAAGTGGCGCGCATCCTCGGTAAAAAAGTCGGTGAAAGCCGGGAGATTCGGGTGATTGAGGCGCGAGAGGATGCGCGCCTCGGCCAGGAAGTTTTGAATCGATTGTGGCCGCTCCGTTTTTGTGACGGTCGAGAGACTCATCTCCTTGATGGCGCACATGCTCCCCCGCCTGGTATCCCTGGCCTGGTACACGGCTGCCATGCCACCCTGCCCGATCGTCTGCATGATGATATAGCGTTTATGTAGCAGGGTACGCGGATTGAGCTGCCCCGTCTGAGTATTGAGTTTGTCATTCCCATTCTGCTGGCTAATGATCCTGGTCTCCCATCTCTCTCAAGAAGCACACCGTCTCCCAGTATAGCATACAACGTATGGGAGAAACTATCTATAGAAACGCTAATTTTTTGACCGCTCTCGTGTCCGTATGATACAATCGCCGTCGATTATCGCTTTTTCGTTCGTTCTATTACTATGAATTTCGCAAGGGCGCGCTACGTCGCAATCGTTTATATTTTCGCCCTACTCTATAAGACGCGCAAATATACAACATTTGAAATATCAGTTCCACATGGGGACAGTCGAAGTCGCGGCATACTATGCCATGTATTGTACACCGTCACGAGGACCATGAGCAAAACTACCAACAGGGCAAGGACGCTATCACGAAGCGTCGCCCCAACTCGCTTCCGATTGAGCAGCGTATTCCTGGCACTCTTCCTGCTTGGCGGAGCCTGCGCGCTGCTGCTTGCAAGCGGCAGGTCGTCTGTTCGACCTGTCCGCGCCGCGACTGTGCTTTTCGATGACCTCAGCGTCACTGGCCCCCCAACATTGCCAGCCGCGACGGTCAACGCTATTTTCACGCGCCTGGGCAGCCCGATGAGCGGAAGCGGCGCGGTCGTCGAGCAGGCCTCGCGACAGACCAACATCGACGACGCCTTCGCCCTGGCCGTCTGGTGGACCGAGACAAACGATGGTGCGGCTGGCGTCGGGCTGGCGGACCGCAATCCTGGCAGCGTGCGTGGCAGTGTCGGCTATCCATCAGCCTACGACGGCTACACGATCTATCCAAACTATACTGATGCCATCAACTACTGGTTTCATATGCTGAGGAATCTCTACGTGGATCGCGGGCTGAGCACCGTCTACGCCATCTCGCATCCCTACGTCGGCACATCGACTTCGTATCTGTGGGCCGCGAAAGTCATCAACCTTATGCTGAGCTATCGCGGTGAAGCGCCCCCTCCGACGCCCGTCCCAACTATCGCGCCCAGTCCTACATTCTCGCCCCTACTACCACATCATCACCCCGCCGCCAGCGCCTCCAACTGGAATGCACCACCACTCGGCAAGCAGCAGGCATATACTGGCTCGCCTGCCACCCTCGCGGATCAATCTTCCGCGCCTCAATCAGCGCCATTCTCACCGCTAGAAACCTGGGGCATCGTCATCGTCGCGCTATTACTGGCATTGACAATCGTGCTATGGGCAGAGAAGCGTCTCGTTGCTACACCCGCCATCAAACCTATAGCGTCGGAGCTTTATGGTCCCCCTTCATCCGTTCCTGTCCTGCGCCTACCCACTCTGCCTACTCGTCCCTTGCCCATTCCCAACACAAATCCGGCTAACCCGTTCCCGCAACTTCCTGAGACACCGGGGAAATTGCGCCGCACGGTCCTCCTGCCCTCGCAGCCGGAGAGCGAGATAGAGAACAAGGCAATAGATGAGGAAGGCACTGTCAGTGATACGCGCAGGCCAACAGGTTTGCTGGCACGCTACGGCAAGTAAAAAAGTTTGAACTCCTTATCTCACCCGTCCGTTATCGTCGAATCAAGGCGATGGGCATACCGCACGTGGTGCAGTTCGGCATATTGGGAGCCAGTGGCCTGCCACAATTGGGGCAGTTCGGGATGTAGGCGCTTTGCGGTTGCACCTGTGGCGCATCATATGCCCCGGTTGCCTGCCCATAGAGCGGAGGGGCGTTGTTCCCCGGCGGCTGTTGCCAATATCCCTGCTGCATTGACTGCATCGTACCTGTCTGTACAGGCTGGCCTTGTTGTGGGTAGAAGCCGGGAGGATAAATTCCCGGTGAACTGCTCGCCTGGTTGAATTGTCCAGGCTGTCCAAATTGCCCGGCGAACGGCACTGGCGATGGAGGGAAAGGGGATAAGGGAGATGATGGAAACGAAGGGGAAACTGGTTGCTGTAGGGCGTTCGCGCTCTTACGTCCGCGGCGACGCATGAGTATAAAGAGCATCACGGCGGCGATCAAGAAGAGGATGAGCGCGATTCCCACCAGCACAAGCACAAGGTTAGTATTCCCGCTATCCCCAGTATTGCTTGAGGAGTTTGCACCCGATGTGCCGGTGCCTGTCGTGTTCGTTGTGTTCGTCGTCGTGCCGCTAGCTGCCATGGTCGTCTTAGTCGTACCTGGCGTCGGCGAGTGAGCGGTGGTAGCGGTAGCCGTCATGGATGTGCTGGTCGTGGGCGAAGATTGCGCTGTGGCCGTCGGTGAAGGATTGCTGGTCGTCGAAGGCGTGATCGTCAGGTGTTTGACGCCCGTTGTGTAGAACGCCTCCAGCCCGGACGAGGTCAGCGCATCAACGACATAACTACCAGGTCTGGTGGCAGCCGGGATGGTGAGGGTGAGGCTGAACGATCCGCTGTTCAACCCGGCAGAGGTCGTGTTGCCATGTGTTACCTCAGTGTTGCCAGGATTGCAAGCGGCGCAGCCCGCGATATTGACGGATACCTGTTGCTGAGGCACCCAGTTCTGCCCCGTTATAGTAATCGCGCCTCCAGCCGCGACCGAGGAAGCTGAAAAATTGATAACCGGCGGGTCTGAGGTGAGCACGGTAAACGGCCCATCGTCGTGGCTGCTGGCGACGCTGTAGTTCGATTCCAGCAGGCTACAGATACTATATATCTGGTTGACCTGCCCTGCTACTGATGGCCAGGCAAAGTTCTCTGTAAAGCTGCCGGTTGCATCCGTGGTCAAATTCGTAATAGGTATGGTAACGACGGGCTGTGTGCAGATCGTCGCGTCCTGATTGCTATCTCCCGGCGCGATAGCGAGGCGCAACGCCGTATTCGGCGGGAAGTTCGCGCCATGCACGATGGTATTTTCGCCAACAGGCCCCCATGGGTAGCCATTATTCTGACCTGCGTAGATCATGCTACTATCCCAGTGAATGATCGGCCCGCTGCCTCCCGCGTGCGCCGCCGGGGCGTTAAGCGTAATGAGCGAAAGCAGCGCGGCACATAGCAAGGTAACCATGACTATCCTTGCAGAAAGACTCGCGCCCCGTCGCGCCCTTCCAGTTGTGAATTGACCGGCCAGCATTGGTTTCATGGCACTGCGACCTCCCTGTGTGCCCCGTTTCACTCAAAAAAGCTGAAGCATACCTTCCTCTTTGTAAAACGAGCAAAGCATTGGAGCGGAGTAGCACCGACCGGACGCTATACCTAAAGTCCTATAGACACTGCTTGACGCAATCTTGTTGATATGCTATTCTGTGCCCACAATCAAACGGGCTGCTAGCTCAATGGCAGAGCAGGGCACTCTTAATGCCAAGGTTCAGGGTTCGACTCCCTGGCAGCCCACTTTTTCTTCCCTATCACACACCGCAAAGTACTCTTTTCTCATTTTTCCCTCAACCAGCTTGCATTACTTGTTTTCATGACGTATTATATAAACAGTCATTTATATAAAAGTTTGTTTATGGGATATCTCTTACATGGATGATTGGTACGAACTCAAGATTGTCTTAAAGGCGCTGGGTGATATGGCACGCCTTGCCATTGTGTACCACCTGGCGCATACGCAGGAAGTCACTGTGACCGACCTGACCGACCTGCTGGGCATCAGCCAGCCGCTTGTCTCGTGGCACCTGCGCAAGCTCCGGCGTGCGGGGATCATCACCACACGGCGCGCGGGGCGGCAATCCTACTGCTCCCTGAACCCGCAACGCATCCATACCTGTATGAAAATGTTGGAGCAGTTAATCGACCCGGTTTCCGCGCCTGCCCTGTTTCCTGCCGGTTCTGCTTTACTGGAAGCTGAAGTCGGTGTGGAAGTGGGATTAGAAGAAATTTAATAACTGTTAAGGTTAAAACTTAACAGTTGTGTACTACGATTTAACCCAGGAGGGGTCTTCTCTCCGCAGGCATACCAGCAATGGTACATAGCAATGTGTGCGATGAACCGTACACCTACGAAAGATGAGCATGAAGACGACAAGACACGAACTTGATATTCATACCCATGCGAATGGGGGAACGGCCATGTTGAAGAAGCGCCGCAGGATGTCCTGGCAACAGGCCCATGCTTTCGGCAAGCTGGGCAGAGCAGATATCCACATGCATAGCACATATAGTGACGGAATAGCAAGCGTCGAGCAGATTCTGCGGCACGTCCAGCATAACACCAACCTCGCGGTGATGGCGCTGACCGACCATGACACGATCGATGGTGCGCTGCGCGCCCGTGATCTGTGGATGCGCGGCCACTATCGTTATGATTTCATCGTGGGCGAGGAGATCAGTACCCAGGACGGACACCTGCTGGCCCTCTACATCGAAAAACATATTCGACCCGGCTTGAGCATGGAGCGCAGCATCGACCTGGTGCATGAGCAGGGCGGGCTGGCGATTGTCGCGCATCCACTGAATCGCGTCTTCCGCCATAGCTGCCAGCGCGAGGTGCTGGATCGTATCGCCTGGTCGAATGATACATGGCTGGACGGTATCGAGACGTGGAACGCCAGCTTCTGCGGCATTTACGCCAATAAGGTCGCCATGTCAGCCAATCGCCGCGTCTACGGCTGGCCCGAGTTGGGCAATAGCGACGCTCATACATTGAGTGCCATCGGCAGCGGCTGCACCTGGTTCGAGGGCAGCAACGCGCTTGACTTACGCGCCTCCATCGAGAGCGGTCAGACCGCGCCGGGCGGCAAGCTGTGGGGTGTGAACACCTACCTGCACCTGGCAGGCCATCACTTGAACAAGCGACGAATCGCGGTTCGCGCGCGGGTAGCATAGACGTAGATATAAAGAAATCGCGTCCCTACTAGTCCAATTGAAGGAAGTATGGTAAAATAAGACTATGTTGAGCAGACGCATACAGCAGCGAGTGCGGCAGTTTGTCACTTTGATCATGCGACCGCTGGCTCGTTCGGGCCTCTCGCCCAATTTCCTGACAGTGTTAGGGTTACTCCTGAGCTGTGTTACCGCGATAGTTATCGCGCAGGGATTGCTTTTCGTTGGTGGCCTGCTGGTGTTGTTTGCTGGAATCTTTGACATGTTCGACGGTGCCTTAGCCCGTGCTCGCAATGCAGCCACAATCTTTGGCGCATTTTTCGACTCGACGCTAGACCGTTATTCTGAAAGCATTATCCTGTTCGGGTTGCTCTGGTACGCCTTACACACGCCAGAAATGCATGATCGCCTCTGGCCGTTTCCGAATGAGCAATCCTGGATGATTTGCCTGCTTTACATCGCAGTAGTCGGCTCGTTAATGGTGAGTTATACAAAAGCACGCGCCGAGGGATTGGGATTAGAGTGTAAAACCGGGCTGCTGGCTCGTCCCGAACGTGTCGTCATACTGGCAATCGGACTGATTACCGGTACTGGCATCTGGGCAGTGTTGCTCCTGGCGATTTTCGCCAATGTGACCACTGTTGAGCGCATCGCCTTCATCTGGCGCGTGACGCAACGGTTGGCAGCGGAAAGCCTGTCAGGCGATGTTTCCGCCAATCAACAGGTCAGTACGCGAGAGAACAGTGCCGCTCGCCTGCCCTTGCAGGCAAGCGCAAACGAGGGGGCAGAGCCTTCATTGCAATCTGTACATCCCAGCATTCCGCCGTTTAGCGGGAGCGTACAGCAAGACTGACATAAACGGCATAGATAAAGGTCGGACCGGGGTCGTAGAAGTAGCGAAGCATAAGCCTGTCCGAGAAGAGAATAGTAACACACATACAGCACATTCTTATGCGCCTGGCGCTCCTGCGTAGAACGCAATATCGATTTTACGGTTTTCCGCAAGTGAGCAGAGCGCGAATTCTCAATGGCTACATGACCGACGCCTGCGCGCTCCGGTCTCATGACTGAGACTGGAGATCTTAGTGACAACACAACAAACGCAATCAGAGAACAACGACACTCCCATGACTGTCGCAGAGGAATCGTCTGCTGCTCAAACACCCGCCTCTGATCGGGAAGCAGCATCATCTCAGAATGCGTCCTTAACGCCTACCCAGGCTCAGGGAGCATCTGAACATCCGGCTACAGACACGACAGCCGCCTTGCCCGCACATAGCGAAGAGGCGACCGTGCGGCCATTTTCAGCGTATATCGAAGAATTCCGCCAGAGCGAGGAGCGCACAGGCCAATTCACCCCCACGATATTCGCGCAAACAACGGACGAACCTGCCAACCCAGCCATTACAGCCGAACAGGAGCCTGCTCCCACGCAAGCGGAACGCCCAGTTTCTCCTCTCCTGCGCCCGGCGTCACGTCCTCGCGCACCGAGATACGGTGGGCGACACCGCGACGCCGCAAAGCCGCAGGCGGCTACCGATGCGACGACCGCACCAGCCGAGAGCAAAGCAGAGCAGGCAATGCCAGGATCAACAGGCATACAGTCTGCCACCACGCAGGACGAGACTACTGGCCTGCCAGTAGTACCAGCGGAGAGCCAGCTAATAAGCGGGTCAACCTCAGCGCCCGCAAGCGAACAGGCTGGCGCGCCTGAGCAGCGCCCGCAGCGCCGCTATCGCTTTGATCGCCCTGCTGCGCCTGCCGCATCGACCGCTAGCAGACCCGCGCCCGTAGCACCGGCTGCACCTCGCGCCGAGTTTAGCAATGCCAGCGAGCGAGAAGTGAAGGACGCGCCTGTTGCTGCATTTGAGAACGAGCATCAATTGCCCGAAAGTGTGGCCGAGAAAAGCGCCGCGCCGAATATTGGAGTGCGCGAGCACGGGCGGGACAACCGGCAACTGCGCGGCGCTCGGCCTCATAACGCCGAGCGCCCTCAGGAGAAAGAGGCCGAGATCGTCCTGTCTGCATCGCCCGACTCGCTTGCTCCTGCTCCCATCATCGAAACAACTTTGATCGATACAAAAATCGAAGCGGGTGGGGCGGCAGCCGGGACGGAGACTCCTATAGAAGACCTGCCGCCTCTGGAGTACGCAGAGTTGCAAGCCGCTAACTCGCGCCGCCGCCGCCGCCGCCGTCCCAGCGGAAATGGGACACTGCCTGCGAAACCTGCCATAACCGAGCAGGTGACATCGCTCGTGCCCTCGCCAGTACAGCCGACACAACCCGCCGGCACAACACTGCCAGCGCCCATCGTGCCGAACGTACCGGCTCGCGCTATCACGCCCTCAACATCGTATACCATCCAATCGGGCTTTACCGTCAACCAGATGAATCAGGGCAACGACGCCGCTGGCCCATTCATGGGTCCCGAACCCTCGCCCGCGCGCGGTAGCACGATGCCGACGCCGGTTCGGGGGGTGCGACCAGGGCGCAATGGCATCAGCAGCGATGGGCAGCGTGGAATAACTGGCACGACATCTATCACACCGGCGCGCGAAGGCGGGCTGTCTTCGGGCGCGGTCAACCACATGGCGAATGTCATTTCACAAGCCATGCAGATGCAGACAGACCGTATGGTGGCTGAGCTGAGGCGGGCTAACCAGGGGCCTACCAACATTTCGGTGGCGCTCCCGTCGTTCCCATCCACCGAGCGCGTTGGCGTCTTCGTGGATGTCGCCAACCTGCTCTACTCGGCGCGTACCATGCGCATCAACGTCGATTTCGGCAAGTTGCTCGACTTCCTGCGCGGTAATCGCCGCCTTGTGCGCGCCCAGGCGTATTGCCCGACCAGTCCACAGCCGGGCGACGACCAGATGTTTTTGCAAGCCGTGAAGGGACTCGGCTACCGCATTACCACTAAAGACTACAAGACGTTCTCCAGTGGCGCGAAAAAGGCCGATCTCGACCTCGACCTGTGCATGGATGTCGTGCGTATCGTCGATGGCAGAGCTGTTGATTGCATCGTGCTGGTCAGCGGTGATGGCGACTTCATCCCCATGCTGGACTACTGTTCGGATCATGGCGTGCGCGTCGAAGTCGCGGCATTCGACGAGTCGATGTCTGCCTCTCTGCGCCAGAGCTGCGACCTGTTCATCAACCTCTCCTTGCTGGAGGAAGTGCGCGCATAAGCTGGGCGCGCTGACACACTTCAAGCAGGAGGTTCGTTCATGCAAGAGCAGGCCAGAGTCGTCATTATCGGGAGCGGCATTGCCGGTTCCAGCATTGCCTTCCACCTGGCGGAACGGGGATGGCGCGACATCATCGTGCTCGAACAGGGAGCGCTGATCGGGGGAACAACCTCGCACGCGCCCGGACTGGTGGGGCAACTGCGCTCCTCAGTCAGCCTGACGAAGATGCTGGTCTACAGCGTCGCGCTCTACAAAACGCTGGAGGTCGGTGGGCAGCCGGGCTATACGGGCGGCGGCAGCCTGCGCATCGCCTCCTCGAAGGAGCGCATGGACGAACTCAAGCGGCAGGTGGGTTTCTCGCAAAGTGTGGGCTTGGATGCCGCTCTCATCAGCGCGAGCGAAGCGCAGCGCATGTTTCCCATGATGGACTTGCAAGGCGTCGAGGGCGCCTTATGGCTGCCTACCGACGGTTCGGCCAAGGCTCCTATCCTGGCGCAGGCGCTGGCGAACCGCGCCCGCGAGCACGGAGCAGCGACATTCTACCCACACACGCGCGTGATCGGCATCGACAGGGTGAATGGGCGCGTGCAGGCCGTCAACACGACACAGGGGCGCGTGCGTACCGAGATTGTAGTGGTCGCGGCGGGCATCTGGTCGCCTCGCATTGGTCGCATGGTGGGCATCGCTATTCCGCTCATTCCAATGCAGCACCAGTACGTGCAGACCGCGCCCCTGCCTGAACTGGCAGGCGACGTGCGCGTGCCGAACCTGCGCGACCCCGATAACCTGGTCTACTTCCGGCAGGACGGCGAAAGCCTCGTGCTGGGCGGTTACGAACGCGACCCGCTGCCGTTAGATGTGGACGCTATCCCGGACGGCGAGCACCCGACCGTGATGCCCTTCGACCCGCCGCGCTTCGAGAGCCTGCTGCGCGGGTGCTACGAGCGCATCCCATCCTTGCGCGGCGTCGAGCTTGCCAGGCGCGTCAATGGGCTGGAGTCCTTCACGCCCGATGGCGAGTTCATCCTGGGTGAAGCGCCCGAGGTCAAGGGCTTCTGGGCAGCCTGCGGCTTCTGCGCGCACGGCGTCTCCGGCTCGGGCGGCGTGGGCAAGATGATGGCGGAGTGGATCATCGACGGCGAGCCGAGCCTCGACCTGTGGCATATGGACATTCGCCGCTTCGGGGCGTACACCGCCAGCCGCCGCTACATCGCCACGCGCGTCAACGAGGTTTACGGTACATACTACGACGTCAGCTACCCCATGCAGGAACGTAGCAGCGCCCGTAAGCTGCGCCTCAGCCCGGTCTATACGCGCCTGGAAGAACTCGGCGCGGTCTTCGGCGAAAAGGCTGGTTGGGAACGCCCCAACTGGTTCGCCGCCAACGAGAGCCTGGCGGATGGGCAGGATTGGCCGGTTCCCTACGGCTGGGCCAGTCGCTACTGGTCGCCTGCCATCGGCGCGGAACACCAGGCCACACGCGAGCGTGTCGCCATGTTCGACGAGACCTCCTTCAGCAAGATCGAAATACTCGGCTCAGGCGCGCTGGCCTTCTTGCAGCGCATCACCGACAACCAGATGGATCAGCCCGTCGGCAGCATCACCTATACACAGATGCCCAACCGGCGCGGCGGCATTGAATGCGACCTGACCGTGACGCGCCTGGCCGCCGACCGCTTCCAGATTGTAACAGGCACGGCTTTCGGCAATCACGACCTGGCCTGGATTCGCAGTCACGCCCCAACCAATGGCTCCGTCTACCTCAACGACATCACCTCCAGCCGCTGCTGCATTGGCGTGTGGGGACCACGCGCGCGTGACCTGGTGCAGTCCGTCAGCGAGGATGACTTCTCCAATGAAGGCTTTCCATATCTGACCGCGCGCTATGTCACGCTTGGCGACATTCCGGCGCTGGCTCTGCGCGTCACCTACGTTGGTGAACTGGGCTGGGAAATCTACGCCCCGATGGAGTATGGCCTCAAGCTGTGGGATACGCTGTGGCAGGCCGGCCATCCGCTTGGCATGGTCGCGGCGGGCTATCGCGCCATCGAATCGCTCCGGCTGGAAAAGGGCTACCGCTATTGGAGCGCGGATATCCACTCTGAGTACAACCCATACGAAGCGGGTCTTGGGTTTGCCGTCAAGCTGCAAAAGGGCGACTTCATCGGTAGAGAGGCGCTGGAACGCATCAAGGCTGGAGGGCTAACGCGCAAACTGTGCTGCCTCATGCTGGATGATCCCGCCGCCGTGGGACTCGGCGGCGAGCCGCTGCTGGATGGCGAGCGTGTCCTGGGTCATATCACCAGCGCGGGCTACGGCTATACGTTGCGCCGCAGCATTGCCTACGGGTATCTTCCCATCGAGTACGCCACTCCCGGCACGCGCCTCGATGTGCAGCTATTTGGCACACGCTATGGCGCGACGGTCATGAAAGAGCCGATGTATGACCCCAAGAATGAGAAGATCAAGATATAAATCTAAATACATAAATAAGCTTAGATATCTGTAAATAATTCGATAAATGGTTAAGAAGTTACTACGTGAATGCGTTGTTTCTCAACACAACCTCCATGCCTTCGCAACCGCGAGACCCCTTTGTTTCTTTACAATAGATATGTAACTACCACGAGTTACTCAAGTACAAGGTGGTTGCATACACAAAAGCGTGTGTGCAAACGGTGGGGAATGTGGCGAGGGAGGTTTTTCTCCACGAACTGCCTGTCGAACATGTTTCAGATGTTCCAGGTAGTGGGAATGATCTATTCCTGACGCGATAGTGAAGTGCTGGTGTAGAAACACGAATAGGGGCAGCGCGTGCCAGGCGCTGCGACCTATGAGGGCGGATGATGTTGTGGGGTGGACTGGTGGACTGGTGGCTGGCAATCGTGTATGCGGGTGAATGAGTGGGGATGTGGTGTGGTACGACTCTTATTGCCGAATCAAGAGTCGCTGCATACACGATGTGGACGAGGCGGGATGTGAAACGTGTTTCGCGCTAAGTACTGAAGTGCTATCGGCAATATGCCGGCACTTCAGTGTCGCGGTAGGCAGTCCTTGCTGAATGGAGAGAAACGCATGGCGAGGAGATATAGAAAATCGCAGAAGACATTGACCGGACGCACGGGGAGGGTCAGCACGGCCCTCTGGCCCGTTGCCCAGCGGCAGTCGCTCTCGATCAATCATTCGACGTTGAAGCGCAGGCGGCTGCAACGGTTCAGCCGCTGGTGGAACTGGTTCCTGGGACTGTTTCAAGAGGAGGCATCGCCCACTCAATACCCTTGGAAGACGCCTATGCCGGTTAAATCGGCGCTGGTGCGCGTGCTTGAGACGGTTGACCTGTCACACACAGGCGTCGAGCACTTCCTGGAAGCGACGCAAGACGACGAGCGACACACGGCTGAAATTTCGCTGGATTGGATGCAAGAGCAGACAACCTACACCTCCATATGATGTAAAAATGCTTCAGTTTTTTATGCTATAGCGAGCCGCCCTTAAAGAGTCTCGTAATTTCTACGATAGGTAGTAATGACCCGTTCGTAGCTGGAAAAGGAGCAGCGAATCTGCTCCCAGAAAAACGCGGGACAGGGTAGAACATGAAAGCCACTGTACCTATCGCTCCGATTGTGCCAGGGCAAAGCAGGCCGCATCTCCGTAAGCAAGCTCTCCATTGGGTGAGAGTCAATAGCATCATCCTGTTCAATGCCGGGTCGCTGGTAGGTGCGACGGCCATAACATCGCTGCTTGGTTTCGTGTACTGGTGGGTGGCCGCCAGGTCGTTCCAGCCGGAAGCTGTTGGCCTGGCCTCTGCCACCATCTCGGTTATGACGCTACTTGGCTCGATTGCTATCGTAGGATTTGGAACGCTCTTGCTCGGTGAGCTACCATTACAGCGAGGCAGAGAAACTTCTCTTATCAGCACCGCGCTGATCGTGGTGGGGACAGTTGGTGGGCTGCTGGGTCTGGCCTTCGCGCTTCTCGCGCCGCATCTCTTTAATGGTTTTCAGGCTGTAGGAGCAGGCATAGAGAGCAGCGCGCTTTTTGCTTCAGGCGTCAGTCTCACGGCGATTACCTTTGTATTGGATGACGCCTTGATCGGGCTGTTTCGCGGCGGACTGCAACTCTGGCGCAACGCTTTGTTTGCGGTGATAAAACTCGCCGCGCTGCTGGCCGCCAGCCTGTTGGTCTCGCGGCTTTCACATGTCACGGGCATGACCATCTACGCCACGTGGACCATCGGCAACGCCTGCTCGTTAGCTGCCCTGGCAGGGTATGTGCTGGTGAAAAGAGGATGGGCAGGAAGAAATTACCTGCCTCGCTGGGACCTATTGAGAAAGCTGGGAAGGTCTGCACTCAAGCATCACTTGCTCAATGTCACGCTGCAAGCGCCCGCCCTCATCCTGCCGGTACTGGTGACAGTGCTGCTTTCCGCGACGGTGAACGCATCGTTTTACGTCTCCTGGAATCTCGCCAGCATCGTTAATATCTTTTCGGCGGCCCTCACCATGACGCTGTTCGCTGCCGCGTCCGCGCAGCCCGGCACGCTGGCTCACAAGATACGGCTGACACTGAGCGTGGCATTCGCGGCCTGTCTGGTGGTGAATGTCGTGCTGCTCGTAGGCACCAGGCAGATTCTTGGTCTCTTCGGCCACAGCTACGCCGAACAAGCCGCCTGGAGCCTGCGCATCCTGTCGCTCGAATCGTTCCCCTTCATCATCAAAAATCACTACATCGCGCTGAGCAGGATTCGAGGTCGCATGGTCAACGTTGCGCGACTTACGATTATAACAGGTCTGTTTGAGCTGGGAGGCGCGACGCTTGGCATGCTGGTGGGTGGCCTAACTGGCCTGAGTGTTGGCTGGTTCTGTGTGATGTTCATCGAGGCGCTCTGCATGTCGCGTACCGTCTTTAGAGCTGCGCGGCTGACAGGCGCCACAAATATGCCCGAACTTTCGGAAGAGGACGTTCATGACCACGAGTAAATGTGATGTGCTTGTTCTCGATGGGCGACTGCGGCAGTCGCTGGCCACCGTGCGCTCGCTTGGCAAGCGCGGTATCCGCGTGGCCGTGCTGGAGACGAACGCGGGCGCGCCTGCCTTCTCATCTCGCTGGTGTCGCTACAGATTCGTCAGCGCAGCGGAAGAGGGTTCGCGCGGCTACTTCGACTACTTGATGAACGTACTCGATGCGACCGGCGCAACGTTGCTGATTTCTTCCTCGGACGGCACTATCGAGCTGCTGCGCCAGCATCGCCATGAGCTTGAGCAGCGCGTCAGGCTGGCCCTTGCCGGAGAACCGGCCCTGGGAATCGCCATTGACAAGCAACAAACGCTGGACATTGCTGCGCGGTTGGGTCTGAACGTGCCGCGCGGCATCATGGTTCGTGAGGGAGGTGAAGCGCGCGAGGCACTGCGCGAGGTAGGACTTCCCGCCGTCGTCAAGCCTACCCGGTCATGGGCATCGAATGGGCAACAAGCAACACGGCTGGCGTCCAGGCTGGTGACGACACAGGACGAAGCCCTGCGCGCCGTCGAGGAATTGAACCGCTTCGGCGGAAAGACGCTCTTCCAGCAGTTTCTCCCAGGCAGAAGCGAGGCTATCGGCCTGTTCTACGCGCGCGGTGAATTCCTGGCGCGCTTCGCCTACTGGGCGAAGCGCACCGATCCGCCTCTGGGAGGCACGGACGTCATGTGTCAAAGTATAGCAATGCCGGCAGATAGCGGCGAACAGGCCGAACGACTCATCCGCCAGATCGGGCTGGATGGCTACGCGCTGGTGGAGTTCCGGCGTGATAGCGCCGGGCGGCCTTACTTGATGGAGATCAACTCGCGGCTCAACGCAGGCATTTCACACGCCATCAGCGCGGGGATCGATTACCCATACATGCTCTATCAATGGGCCATTGGGGAGAAAATCGACGCGGTAACAAGTTACCAGGTCGGCAAATGGATGCGTTTCCTGAGCGGCGATATCGCCTCGACCGCCGCCTCGGTGCGGCAGAGAGGCAGGCCAGGAGTGAATCCGCCGGGACGCGCTGTGCTGGACTTTGCGACTTCTTGCTTCGTTCCCGCCCATTACGACTACGTCGATTGGCGAGATCCGCTGCCGGTCTGGCATGCTTCCGCCGGGTGGTTTCGTAGCCTTCCGTCGTTACTCTACGAAGCCTTTTCAAGAAGAGAGCCACAGGGGAGCGTACCACTGAGCGAACCCGACGTAGCGATGCGAGAGGGAGAGCAAGGGAAGGAGGGCGCGCATGTCTAGACGCATAGAGATCGCGCTCGCAGGCTGTCTCTACTACTGTGGGATTGTGAAACTGGCTAGGTGGTGGACGCAGCGCAAGGGGCCGCGACTGGTCGTGCTTTGCTATCACCGCTCTGAAGGAGGATCGCTGTCGCAACACCTGCTCTACCTGCGCAGGCACTATCGCATCCTTCACCTTGAAGCCGCGCTGGCAACATTGTATCAGCCGCGTAAACAGTCATTCCGGTGGGAAAAACAGCCCACAATGCTCGCGTTGACCTTTGACGACGGGTACTACGACAACTACACGGAAGCCTTTCCCCTCGCCTGCGCGCTGCAAGTACCCATCACCCTTTTCCTCGTACCTGGCTACATCGAGAGCGGCGCTCGCTTCTGGTGGTATGAGCCTCTGCGCTTGCTTCGTCAGGCGAACGTGAGCGAAGCGACCATCGAGGGGTATACCTATCACCTGGGAAACGAGCAAGAAAGAGACGCCCTGGCCCGGCTCATCGAGACACGCCTGCGCAATGCTCCCTCGATTGATGAACGTGAAGCATTCCTGGCGTCCGCGCGCCAGTCCTTGCGAGCGCCTGCTTCGACGGATGAAGACGAGCGGGTCGCTTTGCCGCTCAACTGGGCACAGGCGCGCGAAATGGAGCAGAGTGGTTGGGTCTCGTTCGACGCCCATACGATGCATCATCCCACCCTGGCATGTCTCCGCGATCCTGCTGAATTGCACTACGAGGTAAGCGAGTGCCGCGCGGAATTGGAGCGACAACTGGGCCATCCCGTGCGTGCCTTCGCCTATCCTATTGGAAAGGGCGAGCACATAGGAGAAAATGGGCTGGCTGCCGCACGGGCAGCCAGGTATGATTGGGCGCTGACCACCCTGCACGGAATCAACACGCCGCGCACCGATCCCCACCTCCTACATCGCTTCGTGGTCGATGTAGACCAGCACTGGCTGATGATCGCGGCAAAATCATGTGGCGCGTGGGACTTCCTCGTTCGCCTTTGCCGAACGCCGGCTATGGCCGTCACGAATTTTTTCAAGCACGACCGCGAGAGCCTGGCTCGCAATGAGGAGAGCACTACTATACTGGAAAGGAGTAGGTCCAGATAACCAGGAGGAACCATGCGTATTTTGATGCTGGCGCAATTCTACCCCCCCTCGATTGGCGGGGAAGAGCGCCATGTCGCCGATTTGAGCGCCGCGCTCGCCGCCAGGGGGCACCAGGTTTCCGTGGCGACGCTCTGGCATGAAGGCTTCGCACGTTTCGAGATCAGTCGAGAGGTGCGCATCCACCGCATCCGAGGCACCATGCAGCGTGTGGAAGCGGTTTTCAGTTATCAAGACCGCCAGTTCGCGCCGCCGTTCACCGACCCGGAAGCGATGCTGGCACTCCGCCGCATCATCCTGGAAGAGCGTCCCGACGTTATTCACGCGCATAACTGGATCGTCCACTCTATCACCCCGTTGAAGGCATGGAGCAGGGCAAAGCTGGTGATGACCCAGCACGATTACAGCCTGGTGTGCGTCCAGAAGCGGCTCATGCGCCACGACAGGCGCTGCAGCGGCCCCGGCTTCATGAAGTGCCTGAACTGTGCCGCCGGCTTCTACGGGGTTGCCAAAGGCTTGCCTGCAACCCTGGCGAACTTTACCTGGGGAGCGTTAGAACGGCGCACCGTCGATATGTTCCTGCCCGTCAGCCACTCGGTCGCCGAGCAGACGCAGCTGGCGAAGTACCACGTACCCTATCGCATTATCCCGAACTTTATTCCAGATGATGAGGAGACATCTGGCGAGGATACAGAGGAGACACAGGCTCTACTTGAGCAGTTGCCAGTGGGTGATTTCCTGCTCTACGTGGGCGACATCATGCCCGACAAAGGCGTCGATGTATTGCTCCAGGCCCACACGCAATTGAACAGCCCGCTGCCGCTTGTGCTCATCGGGCGACCGATTTCCGGGTACGACCTTGCGCGCCTTCCGTCAAATGTCCTGCACCTGGGGCGCTGGCCGCACAGCGCCATCATGCAGGCATGGCGTCGCTGCGCCATCGCGCTGATCCCATCGATCTGCCCCGATGCCTGCCCGACTGTGGCGATGGAGGCGATGGCCATGGGCCGACCTATTGTTGCTTCGCGCATCGGTGGGCTGACCGATATAATCAACGATGAGCAGACCGGCCTGCTTGTTCCGCCGGGCGATCCGCAGGCATTGCGAGATGCCATCCAGCGCCTGCTGGACGACCCGCAGCGTAGAGAATGCATGGCGGCGATGGCGAGGCAGCGCGTCGTGGAATTCCAGGCGAAGTCGGTCGTGCCGCGCATAGAAGAGGTGTACCGCGAGGTAGCGCAATCATGCTGACGATGAGACACATGCGGCATACATTGGCCGATGGCATGGCGCGCCTTCAGGACCCACAGCCGGAGAGCCTTACTGCGCGCGGCCTGCGAGCAGAAAAGCCCGGCGCAAACCCTCTCGGACTGTTCCCACTGCTCGCGCTGACGAGCGCGCTGGGTATGCTACTGGTCTCTCTCTCCTACGATATGTCAAAGTACGGCGACCTGGCACTCGAAAGCCTCTTCCTGCCGGGCCTGCTGCTTATCTACGCGCCGGTGCTTGTACGTCTCATCACGCCATCCCCCTCACGAATAGAGCGCATCTGCCTGCTCTGTACGGTCGGGATATGTTTTTTCCTCGTCCAGTTGATGGTCAGTCCGCTCTACTTTTCACCGTATGACGCATCGCTGCACTGGATAACGTCGGAGAGCATCCTCACAACACAGCACCTCTTCGGCGTCAACTCCCAGCTTCCGGTCAGCCCTTACTTTCCAGGGCTTGAAATTGTGACAAATGCCCTCAGCACCGCCGGCGGCTTGAGCGAATTTCAGGCGGGAACCGTCGTGATAGCCGCAGCCCGCTTGCTCATGGTACTGGCGCTCTACCTGTTTTACGAGCAGGTGACGTTTTCGAGTCGCATGGCAGGCATTGCGGTCATGATCTATATGACCAATCCGCATTTCCTGTTCTTCGACGCAATATTTAGCTATGAAACACTGGCGCTGCCAATCGCCACCTTTATGCTCTATATCCTGGCTCGCTATGATGCCATGCACAGCCACACCGGGCATCGCTGGATGCTCATCGCCGCCTGGCTGGCCCTGGCCTCCCTGACCATCACTCACCACATGACGGACTACGTGTTCGTCGGGTTTCTCGTGCTCTGGACCATCGTCAGCCTCTGCCAGCGTTCCGGGCGCCGTCTGCGAGGCGCGCTGGCAGCGTTTGCGCTCTCCGGCTTGCTGTTGTCCATCGCTTACGCTTTGCTGATGCCGGGCAATCCGGTGTTGCACTATCTCTCCTCCTATTTTTCGACCGCGTTCAGCGAACTTGGGCATATCGTGACAGGCAGCAACACGGCCCGTCAGCTCTTCACCACTCAAGGCGCTTCGCCGTCTCCGCCCTGGGACAGGCTTTTGATGCTTGGGTCGGTCGCACTGGCCACACTTGGATTGCCCTTCGGCCTGGTCAGCCTCTGGAAGCAGTATCGCCACAGCGTGCTGGCGATCACGCTCGGCATCTTCTCGCTGGCCTATCCCGTAACGCAGGTGTTTCGCTTCTCGAATTACGGATCTGAAATTACCGACCGCTCAGCAGCCTTCCTTTTCCTGCCCCTGGCCTACGTGCTGGCCCTGTTTATCACGCATTTCTGGTCGACCCAGCGGCTGAATTGCCGGGCCATCGCGCTCATCTCCTGCGCCTTGTCGGTGATGCTACTGGGCGGGACATTGCTAGAGATTGGCCCGGCCTATTCCAGTCTGCCCGGCCCGTACAAAGTAATTGCCGACGCGCGCTCAATCGAACCAATAGGTATTCAAGCCGCGCAATGGTCTCTCACACACCTTGGCCCGGATAATAGAGTCGCAACAGATCGCATCAACCAGACCCTCTTCGCCACCTTTGGCGAGCAACGCATCGTAACCGAACAGGAAGACAACGTCAACATTTCGCCTATCTTTTTCTCATCTCAACTTGATCAGCAATCCATCGCCACGCTTCGCACCGCCGGAATACGCT
Source organism: uncultured Chloroflexia bacterium (assembly GCA_963731975.1). Lineage (GTDB taxonomy): Bacteria > Chloroflexota > Ktedonobacteria > Ktedonobacterales > Ktedonobacteraceae > CAVSXS01. The sequence continues at coordinate 563,454 of CAVSXS010000002.1, forward strand.
ACCTGGTCGTCGATCTGCGCTTGAGCACATCACTTCCCCTGTTCGGCTTCTACTTCGAGTCGGATGAACCCGGTGCATTCCATCTGACTCGCCCGATTAGCAGGGAAGCTTTGACAAAATTCAGCGCCACGCCGCAGCTCAACCTGCTCTTCAACGACGGTTCTATCATGATCTATGAAGTAAGCTGAACATCTTCCAGGAAGGGGGACCTATGCGGGTAAGAAGTCTGGGCCTGATTGGAGCGCTTTGCATTGCCGGAGCAAGTATGGCTCTGGCGCTGCTTCCCGATCGCCCACCAGTTGTAGGAACGTTGTTCGCGCTCCCCCTGGTGCTCTTGCTTCCTGGCTACGCGCTCACCCAGGCGCTCTTTTACCCGCGACCGGCAGGCTCATCCTCCGGCCTGTCCGCCGACACATCTGGCGGCCTGATTCTCCCGCCCAGGTTGAGGCTTACCAGGCAATTTGACGCTATCGATCACCTGGCATTCAGCCTGGGGCTGAGCCTGGTCATCGATATCGTGGTGGGATTTATTCTCAACCTGCTCCCCGTTGGATTGCAGTGGCAATCATGGTCGCTCTCGCTAGGGCTGCTCACGACGGCATTTGCGCTACTCGCGGCTGTACGGCGTTTGAAGAACGGCGCGCTTCTCATCAAGCGCGACATGATTTTCAAGAAGGGCGACCGCCAAAGTCGCCCCTACGACATGATTTTTCAAAAGGGCGACCGCAAGGGTCGTCCCTACAAAGAAGGCGCGTTACTTGGGGCGGCGCTGGTAATAGGGGCGCTGGCCGTGTGGATGTCGATTGTCAGGCCGCCGCAGCCGCAGCCCAGTTTTACGCAGTTCTGGATGCTCCCGCCAGCGCAAGCCAGCCACAGCTGCGCAGTCCGCATCGGCGTGCAGAGCTTCGAGACGGGGACGGTAACGTATGACATCCAGGTGACGAGCAATGGCGTGCAGGTGTCCTCGTGGCCTTCGATCACGCTTGCCGCACAGCAACAATGGGAGCACATGGTGAATATATCCACTACAAGCGGGGGAGGAAGCAGTCAGCTTGTCGATGCGCGGCTCTACCGGCGGGATCAGCCGGACACTATCTATCGTGAAGTCCACGTGACGCTGAATAGCTGCGGATAAAAGTGGACCCTCAACCTTCATGTGATCTGCGAAATGTCATGGTGCCCCTCGCGGGTGCCAGTGGAGTAAGGCGGAACAACCGGCAGCGCTACGACGCCTGAAGCTGCCTCTTCGGAGCGATGCTTTGATACAGAGCCAGCAGCTTTTCCGCGCACTCATCCCAGGTGGGCAGGGCAATCTGCCTGGGGATGAGTGGCCTCTCGATTTGCTCCAAAGCGGCGGTGGCAATGACCTGCGGTGAGCTATGCAGCGGAACGGTGCGGATCAATCCTTGCTCAGCCAGTTCTCGCTGGCCCGCGGTATGCATGCCCAACACCGGGCGCTGCAGCGAGAGCGCCTCCATCACCGCGACCGGGTGGGCTTCATACTCGCTCATGAGAGCCACCAGTGACGCCTGTGAGAGCGTGCTTGCCATAGCTTGCCGGTCGCTGGCCGGGATGGCGCGTATGTCTACATACCCGGCCACCCCAGCTTGCCGGGCCAGTTTGCGCAGCGAGGCTTCATAGGGACCGGCTCCCAGAATCAGTAGCCGCGCGTCGGGACGCTGTTCGCGTATGCGCGGCAAGGCAGCTATCATATGCTGGTGTCCCTTGTAGCGTTCTAAACGCCCCAGCGAAACGATCAGCGTGCCTTCCGGTTTTTCTCCGGTGACAGGTGGCGCTGCCGGGAGTTTCGCTCCATTGGGGATGACGATAAAACGCTGAGCCGGGAGACGCAGCGTATCGCGGAAATAGTCGGCTTCAAAGCGCGATACTCCCACCAGGCGCTGCGCGCTTGCCAGCAGCGGGCGCAGCGCCTGCCATTGCATTGAACGCACCCTGTTGCGCATAGGCGAGGAATGGCCGCCCGTATGAAATGTGACGATGAAGGGGACGCCTGCTCGTTTAGCTGCAAGCATGGCAAGCGGCGGCACGAGCGTATGAATTCCCTGGCAGTGAACAAGATCCCAGGCTCCCGCTTTCATCACCGGGTAGATCTCCGGCGCGATACAAAGGTCGCTCGTATGAGACCAGGCTTTCACGCGGATGATGCGCAGCCCCTCGCTTTGTGTCTCACGCGGTAACTCTGAGAGGGTACTCTGCGGCATGGTGGTCAAAATCGTGAGATCGACGCCCATTTCAACCAGGCGCCGTCCTACTTCATGCACATGCGTCTCTATACCGCCCATGTCAGGAAAATAGCGAGCGGAAACCATCAACAGGCGGAGTTTACCCGGGGGATTCATGTTCATCTTGCTCTATCCAGCCTTTTTGAAGCCGTGGCGAGATAGCCCATCGTCGTAGACATTAGTCCGACCAGGATGGCGCTCGCGCGGGCCATGCCGTACCAGTTGCGGTGCGCAATAGTGTCGTACAGACCATGCAGCACTCCAGATGGCAGGGTACGCAGCGTATAGCTGCGTTCGGAAGAGAGTCCTGCGCGCGAGCCGACCAGTCGGGCCAGGTGGGCCTTCGAGCGACCCTCGAAGTAACAACGCGAGAGGAAGTAACTCCAGCTTTCGCGGCTGCCAGGAACCACCTGTCGCACGACTGCTTGAGGCTCATAGAGCAGAATCCTGTCAGGCCAGTGCTGGCCGACGCGAATACACAGGTCGGTTTCTTCACAGCCGACGGGATGGGCTGCTACGCGACCCAGCTCATCGTCAAAGCCTTCCACCGCTGAGAAAACCTCGCGGCGAAACGACATATTGCAGCCGATGAAGTTGCGTACCGGGCTGGCCTTTTGCGGGAGGCCGCGATAGCTGCACCCCACCACCCAGTCGAACTCTTCGGGGAGCCAGCGCGGGCGCTCGCCCGTCCACTTGGGCAGCACATTGCCTCCTACTCCTATGACACGCGCGTCCTTGTAGCACCGCGCCATCTGTAATAACCAGTCATTGTTAGCGATGGCATCATCATCGATGAAGGCCACGATATCGCCGGAAGCAACCGCAACTCCCACATTGCGAGCCGCGCTAATGCCGCGCTGCCCATTGTTCTCGGCGACGGTGATAGCGGTGAACTGTTCGCGCATGCGGGCCGCGAGCGCCGGATTGTTATCACTCACCACGATAATCTCATGCGGGAGCATACTCTGTTGCTGCACGGAGGTGATCGCTGCGACGAGGGTATCCCAGCGTTTCTCGGTATACGTGCAAATGACTACAGATATCTTCATGTCTTTTTCTCAACTAGCCGCTCTCGTAGAATCGTTTTCACAATCCGCCACCCGTCGCGGAGAGCCTTCAGATTGCTTTCACCAAAGATCCGGACAGCCTCAAAGCTCGGTACTTCTTTGACCTTCAGGTGCGCTTTGCAGGCGCGAATATTCATGAGCGTCTCGACCTCGAAGCCCGGACAGTCGATATCGAGGTAGGGCAGGAAGCGCCGCCAGAAGGCATTGTAGCCGTAGCAGAGGTCGGTAAATCGGACTTTGAAGCAGGCATTGGCGAGCAAGTTAATGCTATTGTTGCCCAATCGTCGCGTCCACGTAAAATCACCACTGCCACCATCATGGATGAAGCGCGACCCTTTCGCAAAGTCTGCACCCTGCATCAGCGCGCCAACGAACAACGCGATCTCGTTTGGATCATGTGAGCCATCGGCATCCATCATCACGATGATTTCGCCGGTCGAGGCTGCAAAACCTTCCGCGAGCGCGTTGCCTTTTCCGCGTCCAGTCTGCTTGAGAATGTGGATACCGGGCAGCAATTCCCTCGCCACCGCAATCGTATTATCCTTTGATCCGCCATCCACGAGCACGACCTCGCTGACGATATCCGGCAATTCCGGCAGAATATGAGGAAGATTCCTTGCCTCGTTCAATGTTGGAATCACAACACTGACGGTTGGTAGCTGTTGCTCCTTACGCATGTATCCTCTCCTGGCTCACGCGACAATAGCTTTCTCACTCATGAAAGAGACGCCCCCTCGGCGCGCTCATCTTTCCTGCTCGGAAGTGCATTCTCTGCCGGTCCGCCGGGATCGAATGCCGCTAGCCAGCCGGACAGCGTTTCCGAGAAGCCAGGTTCATACAACTGGTAGATCGCCGGAATGCCGCCTTTCACCGCGCTCGATTTGATAGTTGCGAGCCGTGCATCAAACGCGCGAAAGCACACGCTCCGCAATTCCCGCGACGTGGCGTCATCTGTCTTGTAGGCTCCATCATCATCGCGTGTCCCTAGCATTTCCAATAGGGCCTGTAGCATGTTCACGTCCGATACCACCACTTCCTTGACGGGCAGGCGCGCAGCTATCCGTTTTAGCGGGACGAGGGCCTGCTCAAGGGTAGTAAAAGGCATGACGGCAAGCAGGTAGCCGGCAGTAGTCCGCACAACAATGTCGGATTTGCGAAGAAAACGCGACAAAACATGACGCGATACGCGCTTTTTACCATGTATAGCCGCGATAACAAGCGGTGTATCATAGCGCAGGGAACATTCCAGCAAGTACTCAACAACCTGCTTTTGCTCCTGCTCGCGCTGTTTCTTGTTCATTGTGCCGATAACGGGGCCAACCCACTCTAACAACACCCACATGCGTTCGGTCACAAACGTAATGAAGAGGAGCATGATCAAAGCAGGAGGTTGAACCGCCTGGCGGAAGAGCAAGGCAAGACCCAGGTAGAATAACAGGGCCACGACGAGCACGAGAGCAAAACGGATGCCATAGTGTATTGTTCGCACGTCAATTACTCCTTACAAGCTTACAAGCAGGCACAAGCCTTTATTCCACGTGTGCGAGCCTATACATATGTATCGGCGGCGGCGAACAACACTTGAGCCTGGAGCAACCTCAATGGGAAGGCTCTTTGAGAGAACCGTTGATGCAATCGTACCAGAAAGCGAGGTGTATAATGAGGTTGAGATGAAGAATCAGGAGGAAACAGAGGAGTCAGATGTATTTATGAAGCTGCGCCCAGGCTCATCCATACTTTGCAAACGCCGCGCCATTTTTCCAATACTTTCCGGCGTGCTTGTGCTGCTGGTTGTTGTTGGAGTATTGGTGGTCAGGGGAATCGCGACGAGTATGCAGGCAAAAGTGACTCCTCAGCAAACCTCTGGTCCCTCTCAACAAGCGACGGCTAGCCCGCCTTCGCAGCCTTCACCCCTGCTCTTCGGCACCAACCTGGGCTTGTTTACCACAAACGATCAAGTGGTCACTTCCGCTGCCACACGCGCCTTAATGCAACAAATCCCTATCCGTATCGTGCGTATACCCATGCGCACCAATCTTCCCGCTGCCCTGGAAGTGCAGGCGGAGCAGGCGGTCAGAAGTATCGGCGCTATTCCTCTCGTTGTGCTGACCGGCCTGCGTAATCCTCATGCGCTCGCCGATGATACGCGCATGATCCAGGAGAGCAACAGCGTCTTTGGCGATAGCCTGGTCTACTATGAATTTGGTAACGAGGACGACTGGAACGGCGTTACGATTGCGCGCTACACGCAGGGATGGAATACACTTATTCCGCAGTTCAAACACCTGGCGCGCAACGGCCAGTTTATCGGACCCGTCAGCTACCAGTACAATCATGACAACCTGGCCGCTTTCTTGCAAGGCGCGAACCCGCGCCCCGATGCGATCAGCTGGCACGAATACTCGTGCAGCTACAAGGATGCAGCTACAATATGTCTCGCGCAGATTCCGCAGTGGACGGCGCATATCACCGATGCACGCGCCCTCATGCGCGCTACCCTGGGTACGACGCTGCCCATCATGATTACTGAATGGAACTACGCCGCCGACCAGTCCACGCAAAGTAATGGCCTGCCATTCGATGATGGGAAGTATAACAACGCCGATTTTATGACGACATGGACGACGCAAGCCCTGCGCACCCTGGCAGCAAACCACGTCTTTGCTTCCATGCAGTACTCGGTGACGAACACCGCTCTGCCTTTAATAACCTATGACAATACGCTCACCGCCCAGGGGAGAGCCTTCCAAGCTGTGTACCAGACAATGACTTAATCTACCAACTGCTGACATATGTCATAGAACGATTGCGCCTGCATTTGGGCTGGCTCCTGGGCCTGGGCTTCCTTGACTTCTGGAAGCAGTGTAGTAGTGTCCATGACATTTGTCATACCCAGATTAGAAGAAATTTCACTTCCCCAATGCCCACTCCACCCCTATACTCTCCATTAGAAGCAGTTCGCGCGAAAGGAATACCCGTTGCGCCGAACCCCGCCAGAGGAGAATAATCCCGATGAATTTCGTTCTATCCTTGATAACGCTCGCCACTGCGGCCAATGGACTGCTGGCGGGGCTCAATATGGATACCGCACTCGTGAAGTTACCAGCGCGCCGCCGCATTGGTGTCGTGGCTTACAGCACCTTTGCTCGTGGCAACGATCTGGGGAACGGGCTGGTAGTCTACCCGCTTCTGGGCATAGGCGCGGCCTTGCTCGCCTTGCTTGCTACAGCTGCTGCCTACATAGAGCGCTCCCCAATGGAGGTGTTGCTGCCGCTTTTCATTGCCTCACTCCTGAGCATTCTTCATAGCCTCGCCACAACCAGGGCAGCACCAATAATGCTCAGTCTCAAAGACGCAACTGACGACGAAGCTGTTTTAGTAGCGAAACTGGATCGCTTCGCACGCTGGCATGCCGTTCGGGCGACGTTGCAGGTGGTGGCGTTTTTCGTTCTGATGTGGGCGTTGGCTGTCGCGTGACGCGGATGTTTGTGACACCGACAAACAGACGCATGTGAAAATCCAATTTCACCAGAACTCTAACGGCGAGAACGAAAGCCCTTTTGGAAGCAACGGCCATATAGTGAGAGGACAAAAGAGAGGAACCTATGCGTGAAGAAATGAGGCAAGAAGCACCACAATCCTATCCAGCAGCAGGAGCCTCTGCGTCTCCTGCAATCGAGCTGCGTGCGCTCTGCAAATCATTCGGCACGCTGCACGCCGTTGACCACCTCACCCTCGCGGTTGAGCAGGGTGAGATCTTTGGCTTGCTTGGGCCTAACGGCTCGGGCAAGACCACCACTATCAATCTGATCAGCGGTATCTCCACCCCGACCAGCGGCGAGGTGCTGGTGATGGGCTACCAGATGCCTCGCCATGCGCGCACGATCAGGCAGATGTTAGGGACAGTGCCCCAGGAGACCGCGCTCTACGAGGAACTCTCGGCCTGGGACAACCTGGACTTTCACGCCGATCTGTTTGGCATGGCCCGCCAGGGAAAAAAGGCACGCATCACGCAGATGCTTGAACTGGTGCAACTGCAAGAGCGCAAGCGTTCGCGTGTGAGCACTTTCTCCGGCGGGATGAAGCGCCGGCTCGCGCTGGCGCGTGCGCTGCTGCACGACCCGCAGCTCCTCTACCTCGACGAACCGACGCTGGGAGTCGATGTGCAATCGCGCCGCGCCATCTGGGACTACATCCTCTCGCTGCACGCACAGGGCAAGACGGTCTTGATCACCACCAACTACCTGGAAGAGGCGCAGGCGCTCTGCGAGCGCATAGCCATCCTCGATCACGGCAAGCTTATCGCAGTTGATACGCCAGCGCACCTCAAACAGACCTATGGTGGCAGCGTGGTGGAGCTGGAAACGGCGCAGCCAGGCACGGTCGCGGACGACATTCGCCTTCTCCCCGGCGTCAAGGAAGTCATCCAGGAGGGAACGCACATGCAGATCACTACACAGGCAGGAAGCCTTGTCGTGCCCCAGATCATCAACCTCGTCACCGGGCAGGGGGAACTACGTCAGATCGCTGTGCGCGAGCCCAACCTGGATGAGATTTTCCTACGCTTGACAGGAACAGCGCTACGAGATTAGGAGGCAAGCATCATGCACACACTCGGTACTTTCCTGCGCGTCATCTGGGCCTGTTTGAAGAAGGACCTCAAAAGCGCACGCTCCGAACCGCTCTTCACCCTGGTTTCGATCATTCTCCCGCTGAATGTGCTCTTTCTGATGAGCCTGCTGGTGATCAGCGGAGGGCTGGCCCCAACGGCTGTGGTCATGCAGGATTCTGGACCCCTGGCGCAGCAGTTCTATACAGCTATGAGCCAGGCCCATTCGTTTGTGTTACAGCAAGCCAGCGCGGAGCAGGCCGATGCGTTGATCGAGGAGGGCAAGATCGTGGCGGTCGTGACCATTCCGGCAGACTTTGATGCGCGCATTCGCCAGCACCAGAGCGTTGTGGTAGGAGTAAGGATCAACAACCTCAATACCGATTTCACCAACGACATTCGCCGCGCGCTGCCGCTCTCCATCACCAGTTTCTATGCCAAAGCTTTTCCCAGCATAGTGACCATTGTGCCGCAGGAAAGCGACGCGTACCCACAGGATCTCGGCTACATTCCTTACCTGGCGGTTCCCATTCTGGTGATCGGCCTGATGGTCGGGGGCATGGTGCAAGCGGGGACGGCGGCGGCGGTGGAGTGGGAAAAGGAGACGATGAAAGCACTGCTGCTTTCCCCGGCCAGCAGGACTGCGATCCTGCTGGGCAAGATGCTGGCAGCGTTCCTTATCGGCCTGGCCGGGGCAGCCGTCGTGCTCGCCTTCCTGATCGTGGCGTTGGGCATCTGGCCGGTGCATTGGGGCGAACTGATTGGCTTCACCCTGCTCATCCTGGCGCTCTTCACCGCCTGGGGAACGCTGCTCGGAACCTGGTTAAAGCGGCGCACGCCGCTGGCGACACTGGCAATCGGCCTGTGCGTGCCGCTGTTCTTTCTGAGCGGCCCCTTTGGCCCGATCTCCTTTTTTGCGCCGATCGAGCAGCTGGTCGCCCGCATATTTCCCGTCTATTATGCCATTGTGGTGCTGCAACACGCCTTCCATAACCTTACCCTGAATACCTCAGGGATCGGTATCAACATGCTGATCCTGGCCGTGTATGCGCTTGGGGGGCTGGTCCTGGCAACCATCGTCGTGCGGCGCAGTACCCTGGCGCATTAAGTGAGAGGAGAGAGAATGAAGACGCTACGAGCCTTTGTCCGCGCGGTCTTGGCGATTTTCAAAAAAGATATACGCGTCTGGCTGCGCCAACCGGCCAATGTGGCGATCACGGTGCTCCCCGCCCTGGCGCTGCTGTTTGTCGACGCGCTCTCGGCGGGGGCGGTTGGTCGCAGCCCGGTGGCGCTGGTGACGCTCGACCAGGGCGTGCGTGGGCAGCAGATGGCGCAGATCATCCACCAGGCCGATCTTTTTCGCGTGAGCGATGCCACGCCAGCCCAGGCGCAGGCGTTGTTCAAGAACCTTGATGTGGTCGCTATTGTGACCATCCCGGCCAACTTTACACAGGCTCTCCAAACACACACCCCCGCCCACATAGAGGTGCAAATCAACAACCTCAATGCCGATTTCACCAATGACATCCGCCGCGCGGTCCCCGATGCCATCACGCAGTTTTATCAGCAGCAGAGCAGCGCCAGCCCTATCAAGGTGACATTGCGGGAGCAGAACCTGCGCAGCCAGGATATCCAACTCTTTCAATACAGCGCCATGCCCCTAATAGTCCTGCTGCTCGTCGTCAGTGGGCTTGTCTCCAGCAGTCTCGCAGCGGCGGGCGAGTGGGAGACGCGCACTATCAAAGAACTGCTGCTGTCCCCGGCGAGCAGCGGAGCCATCATTAGCGGGAAGATGCTGACCGGCTTCGTGACGACCCTGGTTTTGGGTCTGCTGGTGCTTGGCGTCGGGAGCCTGCTCGGCTGGGTCCAACCCGCAGGGGTCTACTTGTTGCATGTCCTGCTGATTATGGCGCTGGTGGCGCTGTTCAGCGCGGGGTTGGGAGTGGCTCTCGGAGCGCTGCTGCAGAGGATCCAGCCCGTGAGTTCCGCCGCCATAGTGCTGGCTCTCTACCTGTTTTTTCTGACGGGTGGAACGGCCGTACTGGCCTTTGATCCAGGATGGCTCCAAACGGTGGCGACCTTTGTGCCCCTCTACTACGGCAGGCATGCGCTGGAGATGGCGATCTTCTACCAGTCGTCTGACCAGCTGCCGCGGGATGTCGCGGTGCTGGCTGGCTCGGCTCTGGCGGCACTTGGCCTGGGAACCCTGGCGATGCACCGGGGCATGGCCCACTAGTGCGCGCCATCTCCGGGCAATGGTAGAATGGAATCGGAAGAAATATCCATATTGAAATAGGTAAAAGGGAGGATGGCATGCAAATCAGCCACCATCGAAAAACAGCAGAACAATCAGTGACGGCAACCTCACCCGGTGGAGCTGCTCGCTCAGAGGAAATGATTGCTTCCAGCGGAGTGACGTTCCAGCTCTGGCGGCTCTATCAGCACGCCTGGCTGGTCTGCCTCCTCTTCCCCCTGGCCCAGATAGTGCGCGAGCCGACCTCCCTATGGCAGGTGGTCTTGCGAGGGCTTTCGCTCATCGGGTTCGCGGCTGGTTATACCTGGCTGATGTGGCCACATCCTGCCAGCCAGAAGGCGCGGGTACGCGCACACTCCTGGCTCTCGTTTCTGCTCCTTGGCTTGCTGGGGATACTGGTGCTCGTCTTCAGCCTGGTGTACGGTCCTGCCTGGCTCTGGCTCTTCATCGGAGTGAGCGCCGTTGCCGGGGTGCTCCTACCTATGCGCAGCGCCTTTGCGGCCATCGTGCTCTTGACGCTTCTCCCCCTCTTTCTGATCCTGAAAATGCATGGTGGGATGGCTGGAGTGGATGTGTGGTGGCTCGTCGCGCTGATGCTGCTGGTGCGGGGGCTTGGCCTGGATATGATCGGCGTGGCTCGCATGGGCAGCGCCATACGGGAACTGCATACAGCGCGGCGGGAGCTGGCCCGCTTGAAAGTGGAGGAGGAGCGGCTGCGCCTCGCGCGCGACCTGCATGATCTCTTGGGGCAGGCGCTCTCAACGATCACCCTCAAGAGTGAACTGGCGAGGCACCTGATCGCGGAAGACGCTGGTCGTTGCGCGCAAGAGCTTTCTGAGATTGAACGAGTGGCACGCCAGACGCTGCGTGAGGTGCGCGAGGCAGTGGCTGGGTACAGACATCCGCGGCTTGAGAGCGAACTGGAGGGGGCGCGCCAACTGCTGGAAGCAGCAGGGATCAACTACCAGATCAAACCGAACACCCTCATCCTTCCGCCTGAAACGTCCGCCGTTCTTGCCTGGACGGTGCGCGAAGGGGTAACTAACGTCATCCGGCACAGCCGTGCGCGATACTGCGAGATCACGCTGCTCCATAGGAACGGAACAGTCGCTACCGAAGTGATCAACGATGGGGGGCGTGAATCACGTGCGGAAAGCCTGTCTGGGCGTCCCGGCCTGGGGCTTGTTGGCCTGCGTGAGCGGGTGAGCGCGCTAGGAGGACGTATGGAGGCAGGCCCTCTCATGCTATCTGGCAAAGAACACTTTCATGTCCGTGTGGAACTTCCCATGAAGACGAGTGTAGAGACACAGGTCTTACAGGAGGAACGCTCATGATCCGAGTGCTGTTAGCGGAAGACCAGGCGATGGTACGTGGAGCGCTCTCGGCACTGTTGAGCCGAGAAAAGGATATTGAGATCGTAGCTGAAGTGGCACGAGGAGATGAGGTCGTGAAAACCGCGCTGGCGACCCTGCCCGATGTCGCCTTGCTCGATATTGAAATGCCTGGTGGCGATGGACTCGCCGCGGCGCGGGCACTGCAAAAAACCCTTCCGGCGTGCCGCAGTGTGATCCTGACCACCTTTGGACGCAGCGGTTATTTGCGCCGGGCCATGGAGAGTGGCGCGGTGGGATTTCTGCTCAAGGATGCCCCTGCCTCAGAATTAGCTATCGCGCTTCGGCGCGTGATGAAGGGCGAGCGGGTGGTTGACCCTGACCTTGCCCTGGCAGCACTCTCCGAGGGTACCAATCCGCTCACCAATCGAGAGCGCGAGGTGCTCACCGCCTCGCTCTTCGGGGCCAGTCTCGCGGAGATCGCAGCACGGCTGTATCTTTCAGAGGGAACCGTCCGGAACCATCTTTCAACGGCCATGCAAAAGCTGGGCGCACAGAATCGGATGGAAGCGGCACGAAGTGCTGAGCAAAAGGGATGGCTGTGAGCGTAGAACTATTGTCATGAACTATGACTTTCAGGTAGTCTGGTTGACCCTTTCGCTATAGCTCGCTATGATACACGTTAATACATCAGGAGAAGAGAAGTTGTATTTACCAGGAGGATAGCATGAGCGAGCAGCAAATTCAGAAGGTTCGAGTGACGCGCCTGGCGCACGTCGGGTTGTGGGCGGGCGATGTGGCGGCGCAGACGCGCTTTTACCGGCAGATGCTGGGATTCAATCTCCGCGCGACCGAGATTCAGGCGGGCGATGGCGAGGTTGAATTCGAGGATGCCAATACATTTCTCTCGCTCGGCGACGAACATCACTGCCTGGGCCTGTTCAACGATACACGCGGCGGCATTGGCAACGGATATACGCCGTTGAACGTTTCGCGCCTGCACCATATCGCCTTCGAGGTCGATACCGACGCGGAACTGGCTGCGCTCGCTGCTCGCCTCAACCAGTCAGGCGTCGAGTTGAAACTCAAGCCGCGCGACGGCAACCCCGACAGCGGCGATACCCTCTGGTTCTACGACCCCGACGGCAACTCCATCGAAATCTCGGTCACGCCGGACGACTCGCTCGCGCTCCCGCCTTCCAGCAACGAGGGGCGACGAGCGCGCCTGCGCCCTTACGCGCTGCAACACCTGGCAATCCGCACGGCGCATATGGAGACGATGGTTGATTTCTACACCGAGGCGCTGGGCTTCGACATCTCCGACTGGCTGCTGCGCGAAAGCGTCTGGATGCGCTGCAATTCCGACCATCACACACTCATGCTCATTCAGGGCAAGCCCGACATCGATCATATCGGCTTCAGCATCCCCGCGGGTGGTGAACTGCTGGCCTGGGCCGACTACCTGAGCCGGCAGCAGCGTCCCATCCTGTGGGGACCGGGGCGTCACGGTGCCGGCAATGACCTTTTCCTGCGCTTCGCCGACTCCGAGGGCGTGCATATCGAACTTTCCGCCGAGCTGCAACAATACTTCGACCGCGACGTGACGACGCCGCCGCGCCTGTGGCACTCGCGCCCCACCGCGCTCAACCTGTGGGGCGTCATGCCTTCCTGGGTGCGCGAAGAAGCCCGCGTCTAGGAAATTACACGTTCACCAGCGCCACGCCAATGAAGATGATGCCCACGCCGAGCCACTGGCTCCATTGCAGGCGCTCGCGCAGGAAGATCCACGCCAGCAGCACCGTGACCGCGCTGAAGAGCGAGATTAGCACGCTAACCACCGCGACCTGGTCGCTGATAAGGCCGAAGTTGGCCGTTACATACGCGGCGGTATCCAGGATGCCGATGGGGAGCAGCAGCAGCCAGGCACGCGCCGCTGGAATGCGAATGCTCTGCCGCGTTGGGAGCGCAAACAGTGTGAGTGTGACCATCGTCCCCAGGCGAATGATCCAGATCGGCGTGATACCGCCCAGGATAGGCGAGACCTGGAATCCCAGCATCCAGAAATTGACGCCGTAGCCGACAGCGGAGAGCAGCGCCCAGCCCACACCCCGCGTCAGCCCGCGCTTGCTACCCTTGCCACTTTTATCCCCGGCCTCGACCTCGACTGCCTTCCCATCCTGGAAAGTGCGCGCAGCCGCGAAGTGCGTGGCCGCCAGCACGACGCCGATCAGCGTCGCGCTGATGCCCAGGATGCGCGCCTGGCTCAGCTTCTCGCCGCTCAAGTACGACAACACCACCGTCAGGGCCGACGAACTGGCAGCGATGGGCGACACCACGCTCAACACGCCTACCTGGAAGGCGCGATACAGCGCCAGCGCGCTGGCCGCGTTCAGCAGCGCCGTCGCTGCCGCCCAGAGCCAGGTCTCCCACGTGATAGGATGGCTGCCGGAAGAGAGTCGCGCAAGCTGGCCCGACGCCAGCATGTAGACGCTCAAACCGACAGCGCCGACCACCTGCATGAAGAGCAGCGTGCGATATGTGCCGATCATGCGCGTGGCGTAACGTACCAGAAAGTCGGCTCCGCCCCAGCACAGCGCGGCAATTATGGCGAGTAGGATGCCCATACGCTAGCGAGGCGCGTTCGTATATTCGGCGGGCGCGAAGACGACCAGCAGGCGCAACTGCTCCTCGATGGAGTGGAAGCGATGCTCGACGGTGGCCGGGACGTAGATCACCGACCCTGCCGACACCTCGCGGTTCTCAGCGCCGACTAGGATGGAAGCGCGCCCGGCCAGCACGTAGTAAATCTCATCTTCGCTATGCGGCTCCTGCGTATCGACGCCGCCTGCCGGCAGCACGTAGAGACCGGCGCTCAACGCCGGGACGCGCAAGAATTCGAGATAGTCCTGCTGTGACCGGTCCTGCTCCGCGCTGAGCTGGGGAATTTCGTAGGCTTGCATATTACACTCCAACGACCGGGTTGCGCATCGTGCCGATGCCTTCGATCTCAGTCTCCATCATGTCACCCGGCTTGAGGTATTCGGGTGGGTTGCGCGCGAAGCCGACGCCGCTGGGCGTGCCGGTGGCGATGATATCGCCGGACTCCAGCGTCAGGCCGAGCGAAAGAGAGGCGATGATGCTGCGCACGTTGAAGATCATGTCGTGTGTGTTGCCGTCCTGTTTGGTGACTCCGTTGACGCGCAGGCGCACCGCCAGTTGCTGCGGGTCGGGTATCTCGTCGGCGGTGACGATCCACGGACCCATCGGGCAGTACCCGTCGATGCTTTTCCCCTTGAAATACTGCTTATGTCTGGATTGCAGGTCGCGCGCCGAGACATCGTTCAGCACGGTATAGCCGAAAACATGCGACAGCGCATCCTCTTCAGAAATATTCTTGCCGGGAGCGCCGATGATGACGGCCAGTTCCACCTCCCAGTCGATCTCGGTGGATACGGCGGGATCGATCACAATCTCTCCATAAGGCCCGTTCATACCGGTGGTCACTTTGGTGAAAAATAGGGGATATTCCAGGATGGCCGCCTGCTGCCCGCGCATTGACGCCGATTCTCTGGCGTGTTCGGCGTAATTCAGGCCAAGGCAGAAGACGTTCTTGCGCGGCCTGGGAATGGGCGAGAAAAGCCGCACCTCGGAGAGCAGGCGCGCCGCGCCCGTATCGGCGAAGGTCTTCACATCGCGGAAGCGCCGACCAGAGGCCTTCTCTATAATCGCCCGCGCGGTTCGCATACCCGCTTCGCCATGCTCGATCAGGTCAAGCATCTGCTCGTAAGGCGTGAGGTCAAGGGCGCGGGCCGCCAGGTCTACATCAACGATCTCGTCGCCCTGAACAATGCCCAGGCGGGAATGTGGAAGTTCTGTCGTCGCAAAGCTAGCAAGTTTCATAAATCGCTGGTCTCCTTTTATTGAGGTTGGTCGCGCGTCCGGTCAGTTTTGTCAGGGGCGCTTTCTGGCGGTCGCAAATCGGCAGGTTGCCCAGCATAGCGTGTCATGCCGGCAGCGGGTCCCAGTTCCTGGGTGGATACGACCAGCATATTCGCCTTATGCGCAAGCGCCTGGAGCACCAGGTCAACCGTGCTCTCCAGGTCAAGCACGCCGGTATTGATCACCAGGTCGTAGAGCAGAGGGTCATTCACATCGCGGCCATACTGCGCTTGCAGGTAGCGTATGCGGTCGCGGTCCTTGAGTTGAATACGCGCTCGCGCCTGCTCCTCGTCGAGACCTTCGCGGCGCGCAACATAGACGAGACGCTTCTGAAGCGGAGCGATGATACGCACGTGCAGCACGTCGCGTCGATTCGCCAGGATCGCCTGCCCTGTTCGCCCCACAATAATGACCTGTCCTTCCAGTGCTGCCGTCTCAACGACCTGCCGCAGCGTCTCGTGGTAGATTTGCTCGTCATAGCCGGTCACTGTAGGCGGTACAGGCATGACAGGCATGGCAATCTGCAGCGCGTTCAAGGCGCGGGAGATGAAGCCCTCGACATGCTCGTCATGCACCTCGGCCTCCTCCGGGGTAATGCCGAGCTTATGTGCCACCTGCGCCACAAGTTCGTGATCGATCAACTTCCAGCGCAATCGCTGCGCGAGCCGTGTGGCGACTTCGCCGCCTCCACTCCCATACTGGCGCGAAATGGTTATGGCCCGCATCTCGGGTGATTTGTGCGGCTGTTGACTCATGATGTTCTACCTTTCGATTGAAGGGTCTCGCTGTGTGATACACACAGCATGTGAAAGCGCATCATCGGCCATTGCAAACCGTCATGTGCCTGGTAATGGTAGTATACAATAGTTACGCCTTTCTGGAAAACTCAAGAATGGAGACGCACAGTATGATCGTTCAGCCCCGGCAGGCTTCTGCCGTGATGTTATTGCGTGACGCGCCCTCTGGACACGGCATCGAGGTATTTATGGTGCGGCGCGTGATCCAGAGCGACTTTATGCCGGATGTGTATGTCTTCCCCGGCGGCTCCGCTTCACAAGATGATGTTGCCGCCGAGCTGGCCGAAGGTGTCTGCGCGCCGGTCGCTCGCTCGCCTGCAGACCCCGAAGGGCGCACCGCGCCGGGCAAGGGCACGCGCGCCTCCGCCATCCGCGAGCTATTCGAGGAGGCCGGCATCCTGCTGGCCTATCGCGGCGAGCGCATCCTCTCCATTCCTGAAGAGCTGGTCGCGCACTACGACATGTACCGCCGCGCCTTCCAGCAGCGCGGGGGATCGCTCGTCGAGATGGCGCGTGCCGAGAACCTGATGCTCGCCACTGATCGCCTGGGCTACTTCGCCCACTGGATCACGCCGGAGGGCCTGCCCAAACGCTTCGATACGCATTTCTTCATCACCACCGCCCCGGCTGAGCAGCAGGCCGCGCATGATCGCCTGGAGACCAGCGAGGGACTATGGATCGCGCCGCCCGAAGCCCTGGCGCGTTTCGAGCGCGGCGCGTTCCCGCTCGTCTTCGCCACCATCCGCCAGTTGCGCGAACTCAGCTCCTTCGACAGCGTGCAGGCTGCCTTGCAGCACACGGTGATGCAGCACGTACCGACACGCATACCTGTGCTGGTGCAGGAAGACGGCGGGGCGCGCGTCCACCTGCCCGAGGAAGAAGACGATAGCTGGGACGTGCCGGAGCATATGCGCAGAACGAAGGGATAATGAGAGCAGAACGAAGGCACAGCAAAGGCAGACAGGAGGGCTTCATCATGCAACCATTCTACACCATCATCCTGGCTCCCAACCCTTCGCTTATGACGGGGCCGGGTACAAATTCGATAGTGCTGGGCAGCGAGCCGGGGGGCGCGGTCGTCATTGACCCGGCTGACGAGCACCCCGACCATCTCGACGCAATCGTGCGCTTGGGCGAGCGGCGAGGAGGCATCCGGCGCATCTTCATCACACACGGTCATCCCGATCACGTGGGCGGCGCTGAAGCCCTACGCGAGCGGCTGCATATCCCTATACTGGCCTATAACCGGCGCGGCGTCCCCATCGCCGACGAGGAAGTTCCCGACGGCGCGACCTTCGCGGTGGGCGACGACACACTGCGCGCCATCCACACGCCGGGGCATCGCTTCGATCACCTCTGCTACTACCTGGAACGGCGGCGCACCCTCTTCGCGGGTGACCTGATCTCCGGCATCACCACCAACGTCATCGCACCGCCCGACGGCGACATGTATGACTATATGCAATCGCTGCAACGCTTGCAAACGATCAACATCGCCGAAATCGTGCCAGGACACGGCCCGAACATAGCAAACGCCCAGGCCAGGATTTGGGAGTACATCGAGCACCGCCGCCTGCGCGAGCAGCAGATTCTCTCAGCGTTGGAGACGCTACCGCGCGGCGTCACTATCCCCGCAATGGTGCCAACCATCTACACGGATGTCGATCCTAAGCTGCACCCCGTGGCCGCCTGGTCCGTAGAGGCGCACCTGCTCAAGCTGGAGAAAGAAGGTATGGTCGAACGCATCGGCGAAAAAGGCTGGGCGCTGGTCGAGCCAACGGCGTAATCACCGCCTTATCAGCACGCGCAGGCCCAGCAGCCCGGCCAGGCCCATGAAGATATAGCCGGGGATGGTCTGGTGGGCGTTGGCGAGCAGGATGCCGCCACCCAGCGAGGCCATGAAGGTCACGACGGAGGCCAGCACGCCTGAGCCACCATTACCGTTGCCGTTACCTCCATGGCTGTTGCCATTGCCATTGCGACTGCGGCGGCGCGAGTGACCCATTTGCACGCTGGCGTCGGTTTTGACCTCGATCTGGCCCGTTTCGAGCTTTGTAATGACTCGTTCAAGCTCACCGGGCAGTTTGAGCATGATACGGCCTGCATCTAACAACTGGTTCAGGATGCTCTGGATGGTCTGGCGCGCTCCCTCGGCGTCCAGGCCCAGGAACTTGCGCGCGTAGGGCGTGGCGACATCCACGAAGTTGAACTCCGGGGCCAGGCCGGTCGAGACACCGACCAGCGTGCTGATGGCACGGCCCGTGAAGGCGAATTGCGCGGGAATCTGGAACGGCTGCCCATAGAGCAGTTTGCCGACATCCTCTGTCACTTCCGGGATGTCGAGATTGCGCGCCTCGCCCAGCGTCATACCGAAGTAATGGTCCATCATCAGCGCCATGCCGCGTTCGATGGTGGCCATGTTGGCTCCCTCGCCGATGAAGCCCAGGCGCGACAGGGCATCCACCAGCGCCCTCGAATCGCGCATGAGGAAGCCCAGGAAGAGGTCTTTGAGGGATTTTTTCATGGTTTTGGAGATCGAGCCAACCATGCCGAAGTCCACGAATTCGACGATGGGGCCTTCGCCCGGCGCGCCCTTCTTGATGAAGATGTTGCCGGGGTGCGGGTCGGCGTGGAAGAAACCGGCATCGAAGAACTGGTAGAAATAGGCTTGCACCGTGCGTTTAGCTATGTCCAGGCGGCTGATGCCCTCCGCGTCCAGCCGCGCGTAGTCGTTGATCTTGATACCATCGATCCATTCCAGCACCAGCACGCGGCGCGAGGTGAACTGGTCGTAGACACGCGGAATATAGATGGACGGGTCATCCTTGAACATCTCTTTGAAGCGTTTGGCGTTGGCCGCCTCGGTCACGTAGTCGATTTCTTCGTAGACCGTGCGCTTGAACTCGCGGTAGACCGCCCTCAGGTCGATGAACTCGCCCGTATCGACGAAGCGATCAATGACCCAGATAACGAAGCGCAGCGTACTCAGGTCGCTGCGCACGAGTTGATCGACGTTGGGGCGCTGCACCTTGACCGCGACGGTCTCGCCTGTCGAGAGAAGCACCCCTTTGTGGACCTGGCCCAGCGAGGCTGCCGCTGTGGCCTTGCGTTCCAGCACGCTGAAGATCTCCTCGACCGGCTTGCCCAACTCCTCTTCGATAACTGACACGACATGGCTGAACGACGCGGCTGGCACCTCGTCCTGCAAGGTAGCGATGATTTTCAGCGCCTCTTCGGGCAGCAGGTCGGCGCGCGAACTAAGGAACTGGCCCAGCTTAATCATCAGCACACCCAGCTTGATAGCGGCCTGGCGAAAGGCCGAAAGCACCTGTATCAGGATATCAAGATTGGGCTGGGCATCGTAGTTGCCGCGCTCGCGGGCGCGAATGACGCGGCGGCGCTCGCGGTACACCACCCACAGCGTCCACAGCAGCAAGCGCGAGACGCGCAGGAAGCGGATCATCTGCGAAAATCTATTGACACGAGAAGTCTTGCGTTTCATCTGGTCTGCCTTTCAAATGTCTCTACCTTAGCATAGCATGTACGTTCCAGGGCGGGCAGAAGTTCAAGATTTTGGGAGTTTCTGATATATCACGTTATATCGTTTAATTCTCTCACACACGTTATAAACCAGACAGGTAGGCATATTTACATGTTTTGAAACAAAGCCCCATTTGTATGCGTCATCTATTCTAGGAAGAGAACCACTTCGGGGGAAATATGGCCTCCCAAGCCATGTAAAAGTGACATCATAGGGTATATAATGGATATACTATTGAAATGTGTAAATGATGGAGGTGTGCTTTGTCCGGAATCCAGATAGGCGCTCACCCGGCAGGAGCAACACGCAAGCAAGATATCTCCTCCTGGAAAAAGGGGAGTATTTCAAAATTAAACACGCGCGAAAAGAAACGCTACTATAGACGCTTATCTGCTATGCAAGCCTATTTTACGACGGATGAGCCTCTCGAAGACATCTCTCAGCGTTACCGCATATCCGTTGAGATACTTCATAAGCTGGCGCAGCAGTGCCTGGCGCAGCACGAGGACGGCTCGCCCTGGGGATACCGCGCCCTACTGCCCGGCGCGTCTGCCATCCAGACGCCGCTGCCAGAGGTGCCTGTGACGCCCGGCGAGGAACCGGCTGTCACAACCGATACCCACAAGGCGGCGCTCTTCGAAGACGTGGAAAACGTTTCGACAGACCCGACCCCGGCGGATATACAGGAAGATACCGCCGTGCGGCGCGCCATCCCACGCAGCACCGACCCGCGCACGGATGCGGTGCAGGTGGTCCAGGAAGTTCAGGAAGAATCACAGCCCATCGACGAGCAAGAAGTACCAACCTCCGATGTTATATTAAATGAAATCGACACGGATGCAGTGCTGCCCACGCCAGAGGCCATACTCACCGACACCGACACTGACACGGTACTGCCCGCACCCGATGATCTACCGGAGGTAGTAGAAGAGGAGGATGCGCTGGTGCCTGCCGAGGCGAGTAGCAGCGTAGAGCCGGAGGACTATTCCTATATCTACAAACGCTTCCAGCCTCCAACGATGCCGGAGACGGAGCAAGCAAAAGCCATCATCCCACATGTAGAGATGCCTCCCGTGGCAACGCGGGTGATGGATCGGCGGGTCAGCAGAGCCAGATCTAGCTGGCAGGGCAGGCAGGGCAGGCAACAGACGGCCAGCAGGCATATCGTGCTGGCACGCCGCTCGGTACGCCAGAGCTGGATGCGCAGCAATGAGCGAGCGAAGCGCAACCGCACGCGCAGGCTGATTGCTGGAGTGGTCGTGGCCGCCATCCTCATCGCGCTCTTGATCCCGCTGATAGCCGGTCTTGTGGCCTATAACACCTACACCTCCATACGCTCGGTGGCCCTGGATGGCGTGACGCGCCTGATGGATGTCAAGGCGCTGCTGCCCGTCTCGAAAAGCGACCCGACCGCTGTGCTGAACCCGCAAAAGCTACAGCAGGCCGGCGTCGATCTGAACCTGGCGCAAGGAGATTTCGTACAGTTGCAACAACTGGTGCAGCAGCCGGGAATTCAGGAGACGGTCCAGCAATACGCGCCGCAGTATGCCGGGAAACTGGATATGGCGCAGCGCCTCGTACAGGTGGGACTAGATGTGACCCACATGGGGAATGAGCTGATCGGCGTGGCCATGATGGGCGCGAATATCCTGCACGGCTCGCCGCTCTCGACGGGTTCTACGAAGCCGCTTCTCACGACCGATGATATCTCGAACATCGAGGCGGTCATGACGCATACGCTGTACTATATCAACGACATTCAAGCTCAGATGAGCCAGGTCACGCTGAGCGAGCTCCCCATCAGCGCTTCGCAGCAGAAGGAACTGGCATCGGTCATGACATTACTGCCGACCGTGCGGAGCTACGTGCTACAGGGGCAGGGCTTGATCGGGCTGGCGGCGTGGCTGCTGGGCGTCGGCCAGGAGCGCCGCTTCCTGGTACAGACGATGGACAGCGCCGAGCTGCGTCCCGGCGGCGGTTTCACCGGCCAGTACGGTGTCCTGGACATCCAGAATGGGCGCATGGCTCCCTTCAGCCTGCAAGACGTGACCGAACTCGACTACGCCGGGAACGGCCAGGAGTTGGGACGGCAGTCTCCGCCACAATATCGCTCGTGGATGAACTTCGGGAACTGGGGCCTGCGTGACTCCAACCTCTCCGGCGACTTCCCCACGACCGCGCAGCTCGCTATGGGCGTGTTCCAGGACGAGGGCGGCGGTCCCGTCGATGGCGACATCGCCTTCACGCCTGCCGTGATCTCGCATATCCTCGATGTCATCGGGCCGATCCAGGTGCCTGAGTATAACGAGACGATCACCGCGCAAAATCTGGAAGATAAGCTGCATTACTACCAGCAGAACTTCACCGCTATTGCTGTGCAACAGCAGAAGACCGGCACGCACAACGCCGCCACGCGCAAAGCCTTTACAACTCTACTTGGGAAAATCCTGCTCCAGAAGGTCGAACACCTGCCTGTCAAGACGCTGCTCAAGATTGCGCAAAACGCCACGAAGGATATCCAATCGCGCGACCTGGAAATCTACTTCACCAACCCGCAGGCCGAGGCATGGTTGGTGGCGCATAACTACAGCGGCGCGATGAATACCTTCACCAGCCAGGACGGCTTTATGGTCGTGCAGGCCAACATCAGCATCAGCAAGGCCAGCCAGTACGTGCAGACAAGCTACCAGGACAATATTGTGCTGGACGCGCAGGGCGGCGCGACGCACACTCTGACCATCACGCTTAACTACCAGCAGACCGGCCCGGTCTACGGCCAGGATACCTACGCCGACTACATCCGCGTCTACGCGCCGCAGAACGCGCAATTCCAATGGGGCGACGGCTTCGACACGGGCCAGGCGCTCTGCACTCCGGCGAAGACCGGCAAAGGTGGGACAGGCACGACGGGCACGCCACAGCCGACGCCACCAGGGACGGGCACGCCGCCCACGACAGGTTGCCAACAGTACGCGAATTCCTTCCCCAGTAACGCGCGCTATTGTCCCGATGGCAACTACAACCTGAGCGGGCCGAACAGCTTCGTCCCCGGCAAAGGCTTCGGACCATGGCCCATCGACTCACTAGGCGCACCCACCAATATGACCAGTGACATGCCTGGACGCGCCATGTGGGGCGGTCTGACCGTCACGCCCAAGAACTGCATCTCGACCATTTCGCTCTCGTGGTACGTCCCCAACGTGGTGAAGCACACAGCGGGCCAGCCGGTCTACTCCGTGCTGGTGCAGAAGCAGGGTGGCTACATCCCGTCGGTGCAGATCAGCGTCGATGCGAGCCAGCTCAACGGCATCAAGTCCTACAACTACACGGGCAACCTGGTCGCCGACCGCGCGTTCGCCCTGCAACTCGTCAAGAAGAAAAAGTAGCTCGTTTCACAGAAACTTTACAGATTCTTGAACGTAACAACATGTATTCGTGGTAGCGTGATCTGTAGGGACGCGATACATCGCGTTCATTGATGGAATGAAGTCATTGCACCAGGGTATTTATGAGACTGCTGATTGTAGAAGACGAGCTTGATATCGCCCATGCGCTGCTGCGCGGCTTGCGGCGCGAAGGGTACGCTGTAGACCTGGCCTCGGACGGGGAGCAGGGATGGCAACTCGCCGAGGTCAACGAATACGACCTGCTCATACTCGATCTCAACCTGCCGATCGTAGATGGTCTGGAGGTGTGCCGTCGCTTGCGCGCCACGCATTCGTCGCTGCTTGTCCTCATGCTGACGGCGCGCAGCCAGCCAGATGAGCGCGTGCTGGGCCTCGATTACGGCGCGGACGACTACATGGTCAAGCCGTTCCACTTCGCGGAGCTGACGGCACGCATTCGCGCCCTGCTGCGGCGCGACATGCGGGTGCGCTCGCCTCTGCTGCAATTCGAAGACCTGAAGATCGACCCGACGGCCCGCGTCGTCTGGCAGCAGAACCGCCGCCTTATCCTCACCGGCAAGGAGTATGGTATTCTGGATTACCTGATCCGCCACCAGGGCGAGGTCATCAGCCAGGAGACGCTGCTAGAGCATGTCTGGGATATGCAAGCCAATCCGCTCACCAATACCGTGCGCGTTCATATCAACTCGCTGCGCCGCAAGCTGGAAGACACGGCGGAGACGCCGCGCTATATCGAGACGATCATCAACCAGGGCTATCGCCTCGGCGTTCACGCACCCGTGGAGACTTTGCCATGAACGGCCCGCTCCCCAGGCTATTTCGAAGACGCTCCTCCGCGCCCAGGCGGCGTATTCCCCTGCGCCTGCGTATCGCCCTGCTCACCGGCGGGCTTGCCCTGGTGGTCTCCTTCACACTGGTGTTGTTCATCAACGCCATCGCGCTTGACTCCTTTCACAGGATCATCCTGCTCAATCCCGCGCTCATCACCAGAATTGTGCAGCACCGCGCCGCACAGGACCCGAACATCTTGAAAGATAGCTCCTTCGTGGTGAAAGGGAATCCCCTGGAACGCGCGTTGCTGCTCGAGCTGCGCACCATCTCGTTGATTGGCTTCGGGCTGGTGGCGCTGCTCACCGGCGCGGGTGCGTACTGGATCGCCGGTCTGACCTTGCGCCCTGTCAAGCGCGTCAGCGAGGCTGCCCGGCGCATCAGCGCCAGCACGCTCGATACCCGCCTGGCGTTGGACGGGCCGCATGACGAGGTGAAGGAACTGGCCGATACTTTCGACAATATGCTGGAGCGCCTGCAACAGACCTTCGAACACCAGGGGCATTTCGTGGGCGATGTCGCGCACGAGCTGCGCACCCCGCTGGCCTCGCTGCGTACCAACCTGGAGGTCGTCACTTCCGATCCGCAGGCTAACCTCGAGGACTACCGCGAGATGGCCGCCACACAGGAACGCGCCCTGACGCGCCTGGAACGCCTTGTCTCCGACCTGCTCATCCTGGCCCGCAGCGAACAGCCACCGCATCTCGCAGATGTCGCGCTCGCGCCACTGCTGGAAGAAGTGTGCAGCGACCTGCAGCAACACGCCAGGACATGCGACGTGACGCTGGAGCTACAGAACGACCGCGACCTGGATGTGATGACGCATGGCGACGCGACGCTGCTGGCGCGCGTCTTCAGCAACCTGGTCGAGAACGGCATCGCTTACAATCACCCTGGCGGCAGAGTCGTCATGACGCTCGACCAGAAAGAGACACTCGCTATCATCCGTGTCGCTGACACCGGCATCGGCATTCCCCCAGAGCAGCAGGCGCATATTTTCGAGCGTTTCTATCGCGTCGATTCGTCACAACGATGCCACCAGCGCGGCGCGGGCCTCGGCCTCTCCATCGTCGCCGCCATCACGCAACAGCACGGCGGCAAAGTGCAGGTGGAAAGCACCCCCGGCCAGGGCAGCATCTTCACCGTCGTGCTGCCCATTCCGCTCAACTAGCCTGCCACTTGACAAATCGCATACTTCTTGTGTACGCTATGATTCCTGGATACCTGAACATGTGCTTCTCTTCGTTGCGTAGTGCGATTCGATGCTGTTTCCACGATAGGAGAAGGAGCCTCTGCATGTCATCCCCTGCCTCGCGTTTCACCATTGGTATCGAGGAAGAGTTTCAGTTAGTAGATCGTCAGACGGGCCGCTTATCGTCGAGCGTTCAAACTATTTTGGAGAAGGGGGAGGCGCAGTTCGGGGACAAGATCAAGCCTGAGATGCTGCAAGCGACGGTCGAGCTTATCTCGGATGTCCACTCCAACGTTGCATCAGCCCGCCTGGAGTTGCAGCGATTGCATAGCGGGCTGCTACATCTTGTGGAGCAGGAGGGGCTGTCGCTGGTGAGCGCGGGTACGCACCCGGCAGACTCGTGGCTGGAGCAGCGTTCGACCCCCAATCCTCGCTACCAGGAGATCGAAGAGGAGCTACAAGACGTGGTGCGCTCCATCCTGATCTTCGGCCTGCACGTGCATGTCGGCGTCGAGAGCCACGAAATTGCCGTCTTGCTCATGAACCAGTTGCGCACCTGGATTCCGCACTTCCTGGCGCTCTCCTCCAACTCTCCCTTCTGGAGCGGCCGCAATACCGGCCTGAAAGCCTACCGGCAGGTCGTGTGGCGGCCTTTCCCGCGCAGCGGCATTCCCGACCCGGTGGCGTCATGGAGCGACTTTGAAGCTTACGTCGCGGCGCTGGTACAGGCGGGTATTATCGACAACGCCAAGAAAATCTGGTGGGATATTCGCCCGCATCCCTTCTTCAAGACCGTCGAATTCCGCGTCTTCGACATGCCCGCTACCCTCGACGACACCATCGCGCTGGCTGCCTTCTGCCAGGCGCTCGTGGCAAAACTCGCCTGGCTGCACGCTCGCGGTATGGCGATGCATGTGCTGCCCCGCCACTTTATCGACGAGAACAAGTGGCGAGCCATGCGCTACGGCCTGGACGCCGAACTCTATGACTTCGTTCAGGGCCGCGCGATACGCATGCGCGACTCCATCAGCGATCTGCTCGACTTCGTGGATGACGTGCTGGACGACCTGGGCAGCCGCCGCGAGATCAACTACCTGCGCGCCCTGCTCGCCGACCCGCGCGGCACAGGCGCGGACCGCCAGATAGCCGTTTACCAGCAAACGGGCAGCATTCAGGCCGTCACGCGCTTTTTGATGCAGCAAACGCTGCAAGGTTTCTGCCTGGAGCCGGAGAGAGAGTTACCCACAAGTCCCATTGCATTGTCCCTGCATGAAACAAGATGATATAATCCTCTCGGTGCAAAGACGCAAATCCATCAAACAAACGTCGAGCCAGGACGAGAGGTTTATAAGACTACTTACCCAAGGCTACATGGGCAAAAAAACGGCGATATTGCTCGTCGCACTCGTAGGTATCACAACAATTTCGGGTGGGTTTGTCACCGTCGGCCTGCGCGCCTATTCCACCTACTTGCAGAACAATGTTGCCAGCCAGGAGCACTGCGGCGGGCAGACCCCCGTCCACATCTGCGTGCAGACGCCGCTCGCCGTGTTCAGCGCCTACTACCCATATTATCTCGCTACTCATACGCCGCAGTTCTTCGTGAAATTCAGCAGCGCCAGTCCGCTCGCGCTGATTATCACCCTGAGTGTGGTCGAGTTCAGCCAGGGGGAGACGCACACCGTGAATGCCACCAGCGCTGTGCAGTCGCTGGGGTTCATCCCCGTGCCTCAGAACTCGGCCATTCGGGCATTGACGAGCGATCTCCAGACCTCGGTCAGCGTGCGCGTGACCGATACACGAGGCAATCTGTACTATTCTAACGATAGCCCGCTCCTGCTCCACTCGCACAAACTGATGCAATGGGTGGGCGCGAACCGGCTGAAGATCGCCGCCTGGGTCACGCCGGACGATCCCGCAGTGAAGGCGCTTGTGGCGAAAGCGGTCAATTTCCTGCTTGATGAGCCGTCGCCCGCGCCCGCCGCCATGATCGGCTACGCCAACCGCGCCGACCCGCGAGCCGTGCGCGACCAGGTTGATGCCATTTTTGACGCGCTGCGCGTTGACTATCACATGCGCTATCGCCAGCAGGTCGTTCCTTACGGTGGTCCTGGCGACACCAGCGTCAGCTTACAGGACATCAACTTGCCGGCGGAGACGTTGCAGCAGCACAGTGGCATGTGTATCGAACTGACGGTGCTGCTGGCCTCCGCCGTGGAGCAGATCGGCCTGCACGCCGAGATTGTCATTATCCCTGGTCACGCCTACCTCGGCGTTGCTACTTCGCC
This sequence comes from uncultured Chloroflexia bacterium, assembly GCA_963731975.1. Taxonomy (GTDB): domain Bacteria; phylum Chloroflexota; class Ktedonobacteria; order Ktedonobacterales; family Ktedonobacteraceae; genus CAVSXS01. Next base: position 590,950 of record CAVSXS010000002.1, read on the forward strand.
CGACGATTCCCATTTTGAATACTGGGACGGCGTGCAGGTCAACGCGAACGTGGCGGGCGATTCGGCCAACGTTGCTACCGACCAGCAGTATATTCAGGATCAAGGCACACATCAGATCATCGATACCATTTTGATGAGCGATGCCCTTTCGGCCAACATTGTGCCGATGGTGTAAGAACAGGAAGGACACGACGACGAGCGCACTCGATTTTCCAGGCTTGTTCAGCTACGGCTGCTATGGCGGGCTGGCGGGCTGTATGGTCGCCACCACCATCAACGCGCTCTACACCGCGTGGGGCAAGCGCGGCACCACGCGCCAGCTTGCCCTCGTCATCGTCTGCTGCGTCGGCTCGGCGCTGCTGCTGCTCCCCGCGCTGCTCTGGTTCAATACCCGCTTTTCGACCGCACAGACCCCGCTCAGCACGCTGGAGATCACGCTCGTGCTGATCTACGTGGCGCTGTTCGGCTGTGTCGTCCCCTTCAGCTCGACAACGGTTTACTGTCTCTTTACGCGACCGCGCGATTCGAATACCGCGGTGCGCATTCCGCGCCCGCGTTCGAAGCGCACGACGAAGGGCAACGCGGCTGCCGCCGGTTCCAGCTATGCGCCGCCACATCGAGAGCCTGGTGTCCCCCCGCCTCTGGTCTACGGTGAAGATACTCCCTGGGGCTGGATTGAATACCGCAACGGGCGCTTCCAGGGGCAGAAACTGGCGCTCAAACGCTCCATCATCACCATCGGACGCGAGGAAGATAATGATATCTGGCTTGACGATGACACGTCTTCGCGCTATCATGCCGAGCTATCCTGGCAGAACGGACTGACCCTCCTCACCGACCGCGACAGCCTCAATGGGGTGCTGCTGAATGGGCGGCGCATCCGCAGTTCTGTTTCCATAACGAGTGGCGACCGCATCGAAATAGGCGAGCATCGCTTCTTTTTCGAGCTTGCGTCGCACACTGAGGTATGGACCGAACAGAACGATCCCCTATCGTCTCTGCGCCGTCCTTCCAGCGCTGGTATCCTGCCGGACGACGACTTCTTGCCATTCAGAAGGCCAGCAGGCGCGCCCGCGCTCCCAACCAGGCCCCTCAACGACCCTGTGACGCCGCAGCCCATGCTGGCCGCGTCGCTTCCCACATCTCTACCGGCCATCTGCGTCTTTCGCAACGGCGCGCTGGTGGGTACAAGTTTCCTGATCGACAGGCCGATGCTCACGGTGGGAAGCGCGGCAAGCTGCGATGTGCATATCGAGGACGGCTCCATTTCTATCGAGCAGGCGCGTTTCTCGCACACGCCCGGCGGGGATTATCTCTTCGGCGTAGGCGTTCGGGTGAATGATGAGTTACTGCGCGAGCCGCACCAGCTCGTCTCCGGCGATTTGATCTACCTGGGAGCGGCCTGCATGGAATATACCCTCGTGCCGGAGATGAAGACGACACCGCTGCCGCAGCCCCAGTTGAGCGGCCCCATGCACCTGCGGCTCCCCAGTAAACCCAAATAGACCTCTACCACTCGATGTGCGCCAGCGCGTGCTGCGAGAGAATCGGCCTGCCATGCCCTGGATACAGGTAGTAGACCTTCAAATTCTGGAGCGTTTGCAAAGTCTGCTGGAGCAGGCGGCGATTGGTTCCCCCTCGCACCAGGATCGTCCCGCCGTCAAGTGTGATGAGCGTATCCCCGCAGATCAACTCGTAGCTGAACGGATTGTAGAGGCAGATGCTTTCGGGCGTGTGGCCAGAGCTGGCGATCACGCGCCAATCGGGATGGTTCGGCAGTCCTTGCACATCCTCAAGCCAGGTATCCACTATTTGCGCCTGGCGCTGGTAGTATGGCGGGAAGAAATCGAGGTGGTGCAGCACGCCCGGCAATCGAACCTGGCTGAACATATGCCCGGCGAACAACGACATACCCGTCGTCAAAGCTGCATCGGCAGGCGTGTTCCCCTCCTCTGAAGCAGCCTTCGCCAGTCGATTTGCCACGATTGACGCCGCCACCGGCGCTTTCGAGGCCCGGCGCAGCATCTCCACTCCGGCGGTATGGTCGGGGTGTAAATGTGTCAGCACCAGCAGATCGATATCTTCGGGATGGCGATGCAGAACATCTCGCAGGTAGTTCAGCAGCAACTGCGCGTTGACCTGGGAGCCAGGATCGACGACAACCAGGCCGCCATCATCGATCAGGTAGGTGTTCGCCATTGAAAAGCGGTCGGTAATGGTATGCACGTGGCGCGGGCGCTGCGCCACCGGCTGCGGGAACTGTTTACTTTCAATGGCGGTGTCCATGCCGGTCTTCCTCCCACGAAGCAGGCGACCACAAAGGCACGCCCTCTCGTGAAGAATCCTACCATTTTGGGGGTGGATATCACAAGTGCAACCAGCATTAAGGGCGACCCTTGATCTCACTCGGTTGCCCTGGTAAGTTACGACGTTGCCAGTACCGCCAACAGTTCTTCGGCGTCGGGCAAGAAGCGGCGGTTGGATAGCACCTGGTGAGCCAGGCCGAGCCGGAAGGCTTCGCGGGCGTCGATCGTTTCGCCGGTAAGTACGAGACGCATGGTGGCGCGCTCGCCGATGCGCGAGACGAAGTAGGCCGACGCGACCGGGGGGAAAACGCCCAGGTTAATCTCCGGCAGGCCAAATGTCGCGTTCTCATGGGCGATGACGGTATCGCACAACACGGCCAGCTCGCAGCCGCCGCCGAGCGCGTAGCCCTTCACCAGCGCGACGGTGGGAATGCGCGCCGCCCGCAGCGCCTCAAACGCGGCACAATTGTCGTAGACGGCGCGCAGCATCTCTTTTTCGCTGCCATCCAGGTGCTCGCGCACCTCAACGCCCGCGCTGAAGGCCCGTTCACCCGCGCCCATCAGCACGACGAGGCGGGCCGCCTGCGCGCTGGCCGCGCGCAGGGCCGCCGTCAGTTGATCGAGCATCTCAATCGAAAGAATGTTGAGCGGCGGTCGATCAAGAATCAGCCATACAATGTCGTTTTGCGTGCGAATACGAATGTGGGACATACTTACTACCTGCCGGTGAACTGCCCTTTGCGCTTCTCGGCGTAGGCCGCGATGCCCTCTTTGGCGTCCTCGCTCTGGAAGAGGAGCTGTTGCATCTCGCGCTCGATTGCCAGGCTCTCGGAGAACGAGACTTCAGAACCCGACTGCACCGCGCGTTTGATGCGTCCTACGGCTTTCGAGGCTTTGTTGGGCGGGCAGAACCCTTTGGCATAGGTCATTACTTCGTCCCAGTAGTTCTCAGGTTCGTAGATGTAGTTGATGAGGCCCAGCTCCAGCGCCTCCTCGAAACTGAGAAGTTTGCCCTCGGTCATCAGCTCGATGGCCTTGTTTTTGGGCAGGGCGCGGGCCAGGCGCTGCGTGCCGCCCGTGCCGGGGAGCACTCCGAGGGTGACCTCCGGCAGTCCGACCTTGCCAGAGTTGCGCCGGGCGATGCGGATATCGCAGGCCAGCGCGATCTCCAGGCCGCCGCCGACGGTGTGGCCGTTGAGCGCGGCGATGACCAGTTTGGGCGTCTGCTCCAGGCGGGTCAGCGTCTCGTTGGCGTGCAGGCAGAAATAGTATTTGAAGGTGGGCGTCACAGCGTTGAGCATGGAGATTTCCGCGCCCGCGCTGAAGAATTTCTCGCCCGCGCCGCGAATGAGGATCACATGAATGCTCTCGTCGAAACGCGCCTGCAAAATGGCTTTGTCGAGCTGGCTCATCATTTCGTAGCTGTAGGTGTTGGCGGGTGGATTGGTCAGCTCGATGATGCCGATGCCCCCGGTGGCCGTGTAGTTTACCAACGTTCTCTCGCTCGTGGTGGTCATGCCTGGTTTTCCTTTCGTGGTGTAAAACGCTCCAGAATATGGTCGTCTTTGACGCATTCAAACGGTGTGTGACAGTTATTGCAATACATCTGAACAGTCAGCAATTGCTGGCCGAACAACGCTAATGGTTCGGTGTTGGTCGAATGACAGTAGGGGCACTGTATTTGCGCTGCCTGCGATTCTTCTGCATTATATCGCATAGTTATGCCAATCTACGAGATGCCGGGTTCCAACTCTGCCAGGGCAGCGGGGCGGCTGGCGCCCAACGTTTCGTGGCGGCGTCGAATGTCGCCGGAACGTCGATCTCAAGGTTGCTCAAGATGGGCATGATCTTATGCAGGTAGCGGCTGCGCAGTTCGTCGGGCGTGGCATCGATGATGCCCTCGCGGTGAAGTTGCTGCATGACCGGGTCGTCGTGGGGACCGAACCAGCACAGCGTCTCGTCCCACTGGCGCTGGAGCGAGGCGACCAGCGTGGCGCGCACCGCGCCTCCGGCCTGCGCCAGCCTGCGCACCCAGCCGTCGGCGTGCATGGCGTGGATGCGCTCCTCCTGCATGATCTTGCGCGAGCGGGCGCGCAGTGGCTCGTAGGTCGAGTCCTGCGCGGCCTCGAAGAAGGTGGTCAGGGCGGTATCGAGCAGGAAGTTGGTGGCGACGAAATCCGACCAGCCTTTGAAGTCAGAGTCGAGCACGCTGATATGGTAGCGCAGCGTGCGCGTCATCGGCTCGACCTCGATGAGGTTTGCCTGGCCCTGCGCGAAGTCTTCTAGCAGGGGATAGAGCGTGCGCGCGTGTCCCAATTCGTCCTGCGTCATGGCGGCGGCTGCCACGGCTGCTTCCAGAGCGGGCGCGCCGTTGCTCCAGTAGGCGTAGCGCCGCGCGATGGCCTGCTTGTTGTCCGCCAGCGACGACAGTATGGCGAAAAGCGCCGCGTTGTCGAGTGTTGTTGTTGCCATGTAGCCTTGCTTCTCCCCTACGATTCGATGACGGTGATAATCGTCTCGCGTGGCACCAGTACCATCTCGACCCAGCTGAATTCGTCGTAGATGCTGCGCGCGTAGACCTTTGCCAGTTCCGGATCGTCGGCCATCACATTGCCGATCTCGTGCAGCGGTTCCTCGTACTTGCGCCGGGCATAGACCTGCCAGACATGATTCTCGTTGAGCGCCTCGCGCCGCGCAGCCGGAGCCGCCGTGTTGGTGCGTGTATCTGAATTGCTCATGCTGAAATCCCCCAGTAACGCATAACGTCAATACCATCTTCGCTGAGCCGCGCTTTCGTCCATATGGGGTCCCAGACAATCTCGATGCGCACGTCTTGTACGTCCGTTTCCTTCAATAAGCGCTCGCGGATGTCGTCCATGATGAACTCTGTGGCGGGGCAGCCCATGGCGGTGAAGGTCAACTTGAGAAAAACGACGCCGTCGCGCATCGATAGATCAACGATCAATCCCATGTCCACAACGCTGATGGGTATCTCCGGGTCGGTCACATCACGCAGGGCATCCCACAGCGCCGGGCAGGTGGGGTCGCTGGACGCGTGCGTGCGCAGTGATGGATAGGTGGCATAGGTGGTGGTAATAGTAGTCATGGTGGGCATCGTATTCGTCATGCATCCTGCTCCAATAAACGCAGCATCTCTTTTTTCCCGCGCTGCACCATGCCTACAAATTCCTCGTTAGCGGGTCCGCGCGCCTTCCAGCGTTTCATCACGTCGTCCCACGTGCAAGGGCCATCCTCCAACAGCCAGTGTTTAGCCTTTGCGTCGAAGTGCGCCGGGAAGGGGCAGTCGATGACGTATTTCTGCTGTTCCTTGTCGAAGTGCGCCGGAACCTTGAGCTGCAGCTCATCGCAAAGTGGTATCGCTGTAGACATCCATATCTGGCGCAATTCGTCGTTGCTGTGACCCTTGAAGCCGTATTCGAGCTGCTCGCCGTGCTTCTTCAGATCGTCCGGCAGGCCGAACCACTCGACGGTCAGCATGAACATCCAGTCAACGGCGTTCTGCATAGCTTCGTGCCCGCTGTTGTCCTGGTTGAGCTTGCGCATCCCCTGCTCGCCATGTCGCAGGTGGAAGGTCTCTTCCTTGTCTACTTTCACGAGCGCGCGTTTCCAGGGGCCGAACGTAGTGCTCTTGTAGATATCGCCCAGCAGCGTATAGCCGGCGCGGTCGTAGAAGGCGTTGGCGACAAGCAGCTCAACCCAGCTATCCAGCGGCACATCGAAGGCGTAGGGAAATTTGAAGTTGCGCGGCTCGCGTTCGAAGATCAGCTTCTCGGTATCGACGCCCAGGTCGCGCAGCAGGCGATAGGCGATGTGCGCGTGTCCCAGCTCGTCCTGGATGATCGAGACCGCCGAGCCGAAAGCATTCAGCGACGGGGCATGTACCGCGGCGTGGTAGTAGGCGGGCGCGCTGATAAGCTCCGTGTCAGCCGACACGGTCAGGATGCGCTTCATCCCTTCAAGATAAATGGGACTCATGTGATCGATAGACTCGACGAGTTGCTGCTTGCGAATGCGCTCCAACAAAGCTTCCTCGCTCTGTAAGGCGCTGGCGGCAGGCGTGGTTATTGAGGCCATAAGTGGAACTCCTTGCTCGACACCACCGCTGCTGGCAGTAGTGGTATCCTTCAAGAACGCAGAGGCATATCACAAAACGATCACAGTATTTGAACAACTGGTAGAATTGTAACCAAAATGAATGGGAAAGTCAAGGTTTTGCCAAAAACCGTAGGGGCCGGTTTACCGCGCCCATGCAGCCCATTTATGGGCGCGAGACGTGCTTGCAAACGCGCCTATTGCTGTTGTGATCCGCCTTTCGCGCCCATAAATGGGCTGTCTGAGCGCGATAAATCGGCTCCTACGTGACTGATGCGATTACCTCGGTACGAGGAAGGATTGACAAATCTCCTGCTTGCCGTTATCATTAATTCTAACAACGGGTAGAATTCGTATATTGTATGGGCGACCCTCGCGGTCGCCTTGGAAACCTTCCCACTTCCCACCTTGAGGCATCATGTCCAGGCAACAGGCAACCATTCAGGCAGACAAGAAGAACGGGAAGCGCGTGCGTTTGACACAGAAGGCTATCGTGGAGGCTGCCGCGGAGTTGTTCGCGCGCGAGGGCTTCGGTGCGACCAGCCTGGACGATATCGCTGCCGTGCTCGGCGTGACGAAAGGCGCGTTTTACTATCACGTCAAAAATAAAGAGGAAATCCTGCGCCTGATCTACCTGACCGTCTTAACCGCCAGCGAAGAGCCGTTGCGCCGCATCGTCGAGTCGGACGCACCGCCCGTCGAGAAGCTGCGGCACGCCGTCGAGCACCAGACCGCCGTCGCCGCCGACCGCTCGCCCGCCATGACCGTCTTCTACCGCGAGCACCCACACCTGACCGGCCCCTTTGCCGGCGAAATCCTGCTGCGCAAGAAAGCCTACGAACGCTACTTCGAGCACATCATCGAGGAAGGCCAGGCTGCCGGTTTCTTCCGCCAGGAGGTTGACCCCAAGATCGTCACCTTCGGTCTACTGGGCATGTGCAACTGGCTCTCCCAGTGGTACCGCTCGGAGGGTCAATTTACACCCCAGCAGATCGCCGATATGTTTTTGAAGATGACCGGCGATGGATTGATGCTCTAACCGCGCTGCTTTTCGGCATCCGTACCCCCCATAGTCCTATGTTCTATCGAAATTTCGTTTTAACAACGTCCATATTACAGGACATAATGTTATAATAGGAGTATCCGGAGAGCACAACGCATTCCAATTCATTGTTCTATGAGGGGGAGCCGATGGCGAAAAAGATTCTGGTCATGGACGATGACCCGACCATTGCTGATTTGTTGCGAGAGGCGCTGGCCGACGAAGGCTACGAAACCTACATGACGACGCAGAGCCTGCGCTTTTACGACGCGCTGCGCGAGCATAAACCTGATCTCATCCTGCTTGATCTGATGATGCAATACCTGGATGGGCGCGACGAACTGCGCTTGATGGAGATGGCCGAACTCAAGGTTCCGGTGATTGTCGTAACGGCCTTCCTGGATGCCAACAAAGAGGAAGAGGAGTTTCGCCGGGCAGGGGTTGCGCATATCGTGTACAAACCTTTTGATCTGGATAAACTACTGGATCTGGTCAGGACGACCATCGGCGAGCCGGAAGGGAAGCCCGCATGAGCGACAGGGTGCGCGTGGCACTCGACGTGATGGGCGGCGATCACGCCCCCGGCGAGACGGTGGCCGGCGCGGTGCAGGCAGCGCGCGAGTATGGAATTGGTGTGTACCTGGTGGGACACGAGCCTGTCATTCGCGCCGAACTGGCAAAGCACGACTCGACGGGACTTGATCTACCTATCCTGCATACCGATGAAATTATCCCGATGGATGAGCACGACCCCGCCACTGCTGCGCGCAGCAAGAAACAGTCGTCGATGGTGCTGGCCTTGCAGCTTGTAAGAGACGGTGAGGCGGTCGGCGCGGTCTCTGCCGGCAATAGCGGCGCGATGATGGCGGCGTCACTCTTCACCCTCAAGCGGCTGCGCGGTGTGGAGCGGCCCGCCCTGGGCGGCATTCTGCCGACGAGATACGGCGTGACGCTGGTGATCGACATGGGGGCAAACACCGACTGCAAGCCGGAATATCTCGTGCAGTTCGCCCTGATGGGGTCGCTCTACATGGAACGCATCTTCTCAGTGAGCGCGCCTCGCGTGGGACTGCTCTCCAATGGCGAGGAAGAGGGCAAGGGCGACCAGCTTGTGCAGGCGACCCACCAGCTTTTGAAGCAGTCCTCCGGCACGCTCGGCCTCAACTTCATCGGCAACATCGAGGGACGCGACATTCCGGCGGGCAGCGCCGACGTGGTAGTCTGTGACGGTTTCGTCGGAAATGTGGTGCTCAAGGTAAGCGAGGGACTGGCGGAGACGCTGATCGGCCTGCTGCGCGAGCAGATGACCAGCAGCCTGCCCAGCAAACTTGCCGCCGCCGTGCTGCGCCCCGGCCTGCGCAAAGTGTTTGGCCGCCTCGACTACGCCGAATATGGCGGCGTTCCGCTGCTGGGCATCAACGGCTCGGCCATCATCGCGCACGGGCGCTCCAACGCCAAAGCTATCAAAAACGCCCTGCGCGTGGCTCGCCAGACGGCGGACACCAACGTCGCGGGCGCAATCGCCGACGGCCTGGCGAAATTAGGCTCAAAAACTGAAATATAATACGAGCGGTGCTGGATTGCCCGCGGGCAATCCAGCACCGCTCGTATTATACTATTCCACTTTTTTCTGCCTGCGGGCAGAACCGCCCATCCTCCCTATCCGGCTGTAAAAATCAGGGTCCTGTCGCTCTTTGGTTGTTTTACCGCCTTTTTTGCCCATCGCGGAGAAATGTTCAGGGCCATATTTGGTCATATTGGCCTCGCCACCCTTCCTGGCAATAGTGCGATAGTATTCACTTCCACGCTTCTCCTTCAGCCTCGTTCCACCTTTTTTCCCGATAGTTCGATAATAGTCTTCTCCATACTTATTGCGAACCACGCTTCCCCCTCGGCGGCCCGCTTCCGATGTTGACATGGGGGAGGGTCTTTCTTCGCCTGACGGCAACATAGCTAACCCCTTTCCCCGGTCTCATGCCTCCTCTGGCTGATCCCCAGGTTAATAAAATTCATGACTAAGCAAGCTGCTCAGCCTATAGCTGAGTATACGGGGAAGATAAACGGGTGTCAATGTGACGGGAGTTTCGTGAATAAGTTGTAATTATACGTGTTTCACACTGTACCAGCGCTCTCCACTTCAACAGTTGACCGCTGTAAGGAGAGAAAGAAGATTTTACAGTTTTCTTACAGTTGCTTGCGCGATCGAGATAAGCTTAACGAGGACTTTATCTGGCTCTTGCTATAATGCCTAATAGATGCGCTAAATCTCTGGTTTAGACAAAGAGTATGGTATAGCATTTGGAACATTGGATGTTCTCCCGGATACTCTGGCGCGATCTCAAAATTAGTAAGGATGGATTGTATGTATACGCGACGAATACCGGTACCGGTGGCGCCCTTAGCCATGCTATTTCTCGTTATGCTGGGTATGCTCTTGCTCGCGGGTTGTGGCTCCAACGGCACTACTTCCTCGACTACACAATCGTCAGCTTCGCTCACCGCCACAGCTTGCGTCCGGGCCACTCGGACGATCGGCTCTGCGAGAACTAACAGCGGGACCCTCCAGAGCATTAACGGCCAGACGTTGGTAATCAAGAACCTGCAAGGAAAGACGATCACCGCTACCTATACAAGCGCTACCCGCTTTACCCAACAGAGTATCATCCCGGCCTCTATGTTAAAAGAGGGAACCCCTGTCGTCGTTCTGGTTTCCAGTTCTGGCAGTACCTATTCCGCGACAAGCATCACCGTCACGACTGGAACGGGTGGCTTTCCCAGAGCAGGTGGGACACCGGGAACCGGGCGCTTCTCTGGCGGTGCGGGCAATCCTTGTTTGAGCAGGAGCGGGCTTGGTCAGTTGGGAACTGGCACGAGCAGTGGGAACTTCCGTGGGTTGACCGGCACAGTCAGTGGGCTTAACAGCACCAACTTGACGATCACCGACACCTCGGGATCCGACTTTAGTGTGACCATCACCCCGCAAACACAGATTACTGAAACCCAAAGTATCACAGCTTCCGCGCTGAAGGTCGGTATGGCGCTGTCCGTGAGCGGCACAACGAACAGCCAGGGCATGTTAGCTGCCCGTAGTATCATTATTCTTCTCCGTCTCCCTACAGTTACACCAACCCCCTGATCATCGCGGTAATAAGACGATAGAAACGAGAAGGGAAAAGATATGTCTCTTACACCTGATGCGCACGAGTTAGAAATAAATACGTCAGACAATGTCCATTTTGCGCCACTCATTGATGAAGGCGCCGATACCGAGGATTTTGCGCCCAATACCTATATTGGGGGCAGGCGCAAGCGCAAGCTCTGGCCGCTCGTGATAACCGTCGTCATCCTGGCCGCTCTCGCTGGAGGCGGCGTGTTCGCCTACATGCAGTTTACAAAAACCGCGCCTGTTACTTATACTCAGACGGCGGCGGCAACCGGTAATCTTGCCGTGACTGTCTCCGCGACGGGACCCGTTCAGGCCGCAGCGGTGTATAACATGAACTTTAGCGCATCTGGTCAGATCCAGTCCATCTATGTGCATGTAGGCCAGCAGGTCAAACAAGGGCAAAAGCTTGCCACGCTCAGTAGCACATCGCTCCAGGATGCCGTCAACCAGGCGCAGCAGAGCCTGAACTCCGCCAACACATCGGTTGGTACGGCAGAGACGAGCCTGATAAACACCAGGAATCAGCAATCGGATGCCATCAACATTGCCTATATCAACGAGCAGAACGCCCTGAATGCCTGCACCCCTACGACAAGTTCGGGAGCGACTCCTACTCCCACACCCAATCCCACTACCGTAGCGAATTGCAAACAGCTAGCGGAAGATCAGTACTACCAGGCAGTAGCTCAGTCTAATACATCGATCACCTCCGCGGCTAACCAGGTCACCTCCGCAGCCAACCAGGTCAGCAGCGCGCAGGCCAGCCTGCAAACGGCGCAAGACAATCTGGCAGCCGCCACCCTTACCGCGCCCCACTCCGGAACGATTGTCGCCATTAACGGCGTGGTAGGCCAGACAGCGGGCAGCGCCACTAGCTCCAGCAGCTCTACTAGCTCCTCGGCCTTCATCGTGCTGGTCAATTCGAGCGGATTGAGCCTCACCGCGCAGGTCAACGAGGCCAATATTGCCTCTGTGCAGATCGGCCAGACAGCGCGCTTTACAGTGGCAGCGTATCCTTCGCTCACATTTCGCGCGACCGTGACCGGGATCGATACGTTGGGGCAGACCACTTCAAACGTCGTGACCTACCCCGTGAGCCTGTCAGTCGATATGCTCAGCGTAGGCAACGCGCACGTCTATCCAGGCATGACGGCAACCATCAATATCACTACTGCTGAACGCATCGGAACCCTGCTTATTCCCTCCGCAGCACTCTCCTTTTCAAGTACGGCCTTACAAAATGGGGAGCTAACACGCAGCCAGCTCACCGGATTGATAAGTGGCAGTTCATCGAGTGCCAGTGGCGCTCAGGGGAGTCGTGGCATTGTTGTGGAGTTGCAAAATGGCAAGCTTGTCCCGGTGCTGGTGACAACCGGCCTGACGAACGGGCAATACACGGAGATCCTTTCCGGTTTGAAAGAAGGCGAGCAAGTCGTTGTTAGCCAGTCGGGCGGACTGACTACCACCACCAGCGCTGGTACTGGTACCGGCGCGGGCGGTGGCTTAGGCGGTGGCGGTGGCCGCTTTAGTGGCGCTGGCTTAGGTGGAGGGTAGTACCTTTGGAAAACCATGACATGCAGGCATTGCCACCTCCATCCCCAATGATTCGCGTGGAAAAGTTGAGCAAGTATTATTACCTGGGTCGCACCGTCGTTCCCGCATTGCGGGCGGTCAATATCGAGATTGCACGCGGTGAGTTCGTGGCGATTATGGGGCCATCAGGCTCGGGGAAGTCAACATTGATGAATCTGCTTGGCTGCCTTGATCGCCCGACTGGTGGCAGGTATGAACTCAACGGCATACCCGTGAGCCAGATGAGCCTTAATGAACTGGCGGATATTCGCAACCGTCAAATTGGCTTCATCTTTCAGGGCTTCAACCTCTTGCCGCGCATGAGCGCCCTGGAGAATGTCGCTTTACCACTCGTGTATGCCGGTATGCCGACCCTGGAGCGGCGCGAGCGTGCGCAAAGCGCTCTCGCCATGGTAGGTCTGGCATCGCGGGCGCATCATCGCCCAACAGAGCTGTCCGGTGGGCAGCAGCAGCGGGTAGCAATTGCACGCGCCCTGGTGACACTGCCTTCGATCATCCTGGCCGACGAGCCAACCGGCAACCTGGATAGCCGCACAGGGCTAGAAGTTATGATGATCCTGCAAAAACTCAATGCGCGTGGGATCACAATCATCGTTGTAACGCATGATGCTACAATAGCTAGCTATTGCCAGCGACAAATCAAGTTTCGTGATGGCTTCGTGATCGAGGATGCGGTCAATTCTGCACCGCTTCTTGCGCAAGAGCAACTATTGCAAAACGGTCACGCGCAGAAAAAACGGGTGACAGGATAACTATGTCAAAATCAGAGATAACAGCCAGAACCTCCGGGTCTGAGGTGCAGCGACCATCAATGCCATTGAGTCGCCCTGAAAAGCGACAGAAGCCCCGGCGGATGAGGGGCCTATCCGGCATCTACCAGAGCTGCGTGAGCGCGATACAATCACTGCGAGGCAACAAATCGCGCTCGCTGCTCACGTCACTTGGCATTATCATTGGCGTGGGCGCGGTCATCGTGGTCATATCCATAGGCGAGGCGAGCGCGGCGTCGATCAACCAGCGACTCTCCGGCCTCAATCCAACTGAGATCATCATCAGGCCGGGAAGTGCGTCCAGTGGAGGAGTACGCCAGGGGGCAGGTTCCGCGCAGTCGCTGACACAAGCTGACGCAGATGCGATAGCATCGCAGGTGCCCAACGTTGCTGCCGTCAGCCCTGTCATTAACGCCAACGGCCAGGTGGTCTTTCAGAACCAGAACTGGGCGTCAACAATCCAGGGCGTCTATCCCAACTACCAGCAGATCGGCAGCTGGCAGATGCAAGAAGGCGCTTTCTTTACATCCGCCGATGAGCAGAACTCCAGTTCGGTCGCGGTGATCGGACAAACCGTGGTGACGAATCTGTTTACACCACTCGGCATTGACCCGCTGGGGCAGCAAATTCGCATCGGCAGCGTCCCTTTTACCATCGTCGGCGTACTTGCTTCAAAGGGTGGATCGACGCTTGGCAACGCGGATGATATCACCTATGTTCCTTTCGTCACCGCACAGCGGCAACTCACCTCTTCAACCTTCGTCAATTCCATCGACGTGACAGCCACAAGCACCGGCCAGGTCTCTACGGTGCAAACGGCAGTGCAGCAACTCTTAGAGCAGCGCCACCACATCACCATCCCGCAAAATGATGACTTCACCATCCAGAACCAGTCGCAGATTCTCACGACGGTGCAGGGCACTGCACAGACGCTCACTGTGCTGCTAGTTGGGATTGCATCAATTTCCCTGGTGGTCGGCGGAATTGGTATTATGAATATTATGCTGGTCTCGGTCACGGAACGCACTCGCGAAATCGGAATCCGCATAGCTGTCGGGGCGCGATCGCGTGATGTGTTGACGCAGTTCTTGATCGAGGCGGTGATGTTAAGCGCGTTGGGAGGAATAGTGGGCATCGTCCTGGGTATTGGAGGTGCTCTGGCCTATTCCTTCTTCACAAAGACCAGCTTTGTCCTTTCGCCAATCGCGGTGATACTGGCCTTCGGCTTCTCGGCAGCAGTCGGTATCATCTTCGGCTTCTACCCGGCCCGGCGGGCCGCGCGCCTTGATCCGATCGTCGCTCTACGCACGGAATAACAAGCTGAAGCATAATCTGCTGAGCGAGGAGCGAAGCCCCTGTCATCACTCGTCGCTCAGCAGCCCCTTGTCGAGGGCGAACTTGCCTCGACGCGGTTTACGGGGCTTGTGCGCTTGCTTCCCGCCCGTATACGCGGTCAGCTTGCGCGCCAGCCGCATCTGAAGCTTGCGCTCGCGGGCCTGGATGAACTCGTTGGAGAGGCGGCGGTACAACTCTTCCCACTGGTCGAGGATGCGCAGGCGATCATGCGGCGCGATGATTTCCAGGCTCTTTGCGCCCATCGATGCGCGTAGATCGGGGCTGCCCAGCAGTAAATCAAGGTAAGAAGCCATCTCGTCGCTCATCCCGCGCTGGAAAAGAAAACCGTTTTGCTCGTGATGAACCAGTTCGGGCAGCGCATAGGCATCCGCCGCCACAACAGGCAAGCCGCAGGCCATCGCCTCCATCGTCGAGAGGCTCTGCAAGTCACCCTCTGAGGGTATGGCGAAGACGGATGCCAGGCGATACAGGCCGATCAGTTCGTCGTCGCTGACGAAGCCGAGGAAGGACACCCGCTCCTGGAGATGCAATTTCTCTACCTGCTCGCGCAGTTCGGCTTCATCCGGGCCGGAACCGGTGATGACGAGATGCGCCTTCTCGCGGAGCAGAGCTACCGCGTCGATCAGCACATCGATGCGCTTCTCCGGGCTGAGTCGATTGACGGAGAGGATCAATGGTCGGTCGGCTGGCAGATGAAAGTGCTGGCGCAGCGCTTCATCCGGCTCGCCAGGTGTGTACCTGGTCAGATCGATGCCGTTCGAGATGGCCTGCGCGGGTGCGCGCAAGCCGTGCTCGTACAGCAGGTTGAGCGCGGTTTGCGTTGGGGCCGTCACGTATTCGAAGCGATTGCAGAAGCGCACCAGGTAGCTGTACGAGACGGTCTTGAACGGTTTACCGATGATCGGATCGTTCGAGAGAGCGCGGCTCACATTGACGGGTAGATAGTGGTTCGTGACGATCATCGGCTTGCGCAGATTGCCCGCCACGATCTGCGCGATATTGCCCAGCACGACCGGCGAGTGGACGTGAATGATGTCGGGATCGAAACGCTTCAGCAAGCGGCGAAAAGGCAGGATAGGGAGCAGCGGGATACGCAGTTCTTCGTAAGTCGGCCACTCGAACGACGAGAAGCGAACAATTTGTACGTTGTTTTCGACGCGGTTGACGTTGCGCGCACCATAGCTCGGCGCAACGACGACGACTTCATGGCCGCGAGCGGCGAAGTCCGTCGCCAGCCCATGCGTGACTTTTGGGACGCCACCGACCATTGGCGGGTACTGGTCGGTGACGATCATGATGCGCATAGCAAACGCTCGCTTCTATTCCTCTGCTGGCGCTTCCTCAGCAGATGCGGCTTCACCGGCGGCAGGAGCAGCCTCAGCCTTCTCCTCGGCGGCTTCCTGGACCTCTTCACCCCTGGTGGCAACGATCTTGACGATGGGCTTGTCTGCCTCGGTGATGAGTGTATAACCTGATGGCAGTGTGACATCCTTTGCGAAGAGCGAATCACCGATATGTTCGAGCGATGTGACATCCACATCGATGAAGTCAACGATATCCTGCGCCACACATTCCACGTCGAGAGCCTCTTCCAGGTGCAGCAGCATACCGTTCTCGTTCTTTACAGCGGGAACATCCCCAACATAGTGCAGCGCAACTTTCACTTCGATGCGCTCGGTCAGGCTGACGCGGAAGAAGTCGATGTGCTGGATTTTCAAGGTAACGGGATCGCGCTTGACATGCCGCACCAGCGCGGTCTCCATACCGCTGCCGTCGCTCATGCGCAGCTTGAGGATGCTGGTGATTTTGTGGGCGCGACGCAGCGCGTCGAAGTCCATCGCATCTAGCTGGATAGCCTGCGATGCTTCATGGTGTCCGTAGATATTTGCCGGGATCAGCCCCGCCTTACGCAGGCGTTTCGCGGCCTTGCCCATCGCTTCGCGACGGCTGATCGCCAGTTCTGCTTGTTCTGTCATAGTGTTCTTTCTTTCCTTCCTTCTCTTGCAACAAAAGCACAACTACTTTAGTGTTAACTACGCATAGTTGGTGTATTCAGTTACATTCTGGTACTAGTCGCTATATCATCGCCTATTGTCGCCCCATTGTCGCCGCATTGTCGCCCCATTGTCGCAATCGTCACCATATTTCGTAGGGGCCGGTTTACCGCGCCCATGCAGCCCATTTATGGGCGCGACACGTGATTGCCATGCGCGCCCATCATCGTTTTGAGCTGCTTTTCGCGCCCATAAATGGGCTGCATGAGCACGATAAATCGGCTCCTACATATTTATGTACGTCGTATTTATGTACGTCGTCGTCTTGCCTGGAAATATGCGACGATCCCTTCAGTATCGAGCGTATTCAACACATCTTCGGGGCGCAGCCAGCCTTTGCGTGCTACATGTATACCATACTGTACCACGTCCAGTCCATCTATGGTATGCGCGTCGGGGTCGATGGGTATCTTCATGCCCTTATCACGCGCTCGATGCAGGTAGCGCCAATCCAGGTCGAGCCGCGACGGGTGCGCGTTGATCTCGATGCTGACCCCGTGCTCGATTGCCGCGTCGATGATGGCTTCGACATCCAGCGTGTAGCCGTCCCTGCCGAGCAGGATGCGCCCGGTGGGATGCCCGATGATATCGACGTAGGGATTAGCGATGGCGCGCAACATGCGCTTCGTCTGCTCCTCCGGCGGCAGGTTGAACTGGCTATGGATGGACGCCACCACGAAATCCAGGCTCGCCAGCGTCTCGTCGGAGAAGTCCAGCGAGCCGTCGCGCAAGATATCGCACTCGGTTCCCTTCAAGATCAGCAGGCGGCCCGCGAACTCTTCGTTCAGGCGGTCGATCTCCTCTCCCTGGCGGCGCAGCGCGTCCTCGTTGAGTCCACCGGCGTAGGCGGCTACCTTGCTGTGATCGGTCAAGCCGAGGTAATGATAGCCACGCGCGATGCAGGCCTCGGCCATGTCACGGATGGTGTTCTGCCCGTCGCTCCAGGTAGAGTGGACGTGCAGTATGCCGCGCAGGTCGCTCATCTGCACCAGGTGCGGCAGCGTCCCCTGGATGGCGGCCTCTATCTCGCCCGTGTCCTCGCGCAGTTCCGGTTCAATGTAGGCCATACCCAGCGCCCTGTAAATGTCTGTCTCGTCCTTGCACGGCACAAGTTCCAGGTGCGGCTCCTTGCCACGAAACAGGCCGTAGTCGTTGATGGTCATGCCCATGCCCAGTGCGCGCCGCCGCAAGGGGATATGGTGCTCCTTCGAGCCGGTGAAGTGGTGCAGCGTGTAGGGAAACTGGCTATCGTTGACGACGCGCAGGTCCATGTTGATGCCGCTTTTCAGCACGACGCTCGATTTCGTGTCGCCCTTGCCGGTGATGGCCTGCACGCTCGGCTGGCTGGTGAAGACCTCCATGATCTTGCGCCGTGTCTCCTCGCCCGCGTCATCCGCCACGCTCACCACCATGTCGATGTCGCCGATCGTCTCGCGGCGGCGGCGCAGGCTGCCCGCAACCTGCAGGCGCACGATTTCGGGGATGTCGGCCAGCACGCGCCGGATGCGCTCGGCCTCTTCCTCCGCGACGGGATAGAGGAAACGCCCCTCGTGCTGCGCCAGGAATGCCAGCCCCTGCATGATGTTGTCCTGCGTCTTCTTGCCGAAGCCGGGCAGCTTCGCCACGCGGTCGTCCTTGCACGCCTGCTCTAACTCCTCGATAGTGGTGACATGCAACTGGCTGACGATAGCGTTGATCTTCTTCGGTCCCACGCCGGGGATGCGCCGCATGTCCAGCTTGATCTGCGGCGTTTCGGCCACGAGTTCATCGTAGAAGGCTATATGACCCGTGTTGACCAGCTCTTCGATGCGCTTGATGATGGTCGATCCCAGTCCCGGCGTGCCCTTCAGCTTGCCCTCGCGCGTAAGCTGCTCGATATCGCCTTCCAGCGAGCCAACGGCCCGCGCCGCGTTCTCATAAGCGCGCACCTCGAAGGGATTGCTGCCATCCTTCAATTCCAGCAAGCTGGCAACCTCTTCCAGCGTCTGAGAAACCTGATTCTTGTCCATATGCATCCTCCAATATGGTGGCCGACAACCTCTCGTAGGGGCCGGTTTACCGCGCCCATGCAGCCCATTTATGGTGATTAACAAATTGATTGGGTGTTTGTAGGGACGCGATTTATCGCGTCCAGGATGCCGCGCATCGGCCTGGGATGCTGGACGCGATTTATCGCGTCCCTACAAACACCCAATCAATTTGTTAATCACCACAATCGCGTCCACCTTCCCAGGCCGATGCGCGGCATCCTGGACGCGATAAATCGCGTCCCTACAAAGGCCCAATCAATTTGTTAATCACCATAATCGCGTCCCTACAAACACCCAATCAATTTGTTAATCACCATAATCGCGTCCCTACAAAGGCCCAACCAATTTGTTAATATGCATAATCGCGTCCCTACAAAGCCTCGTCACATGTCCTCGCCGATATATGCCTCAAACGTATAAATCGTCCTCCGACCAGCGAGCGGGGTTATTATAAATATACTCACGAATACGATTGAGGTCTGTTTCATTGCGAACAACACGATCATGAAAGCGTTCTTGCCAAGCAAACTCATTAATTCCCGCTGTATGAACATAATAGGTAGTCAATGCCTTGAATTTCCTGACAATCTGCCCTAAACGAGGTCTTTCCCCAGACATAGGCATTGGAATTGATTGCGACTGAAGGGCAGATGTACTAGATCGATTCAAAAGCTCGCCTTTTTCATCGCTTGTATTGACTACAATACCATGCACATGATTTGGCATAATCACAAATTGGTCCAGTTCGATGGTTGGGAAATATTGGGGTAGAGCCATCCATATCCACTGCGCAGTCCTCCCAGGTTCATTAAGATGCATTTCCCCATTCAAAACGTCTCCGAAAAACAATTTGCGCTCATGGGTGCAAATTGTCACATAATATGCTCCCGCAAGGCTGTAATCGTAGCCTTTAAGTCGAGGAGAGCGACGATGATGTTTCTCTGGATTAAATTTCATCAAAACATTCTCCAGCTAACCCATTTGTTCAGATATGTTCATTTGTAGAGACAAGATAATGGCATGTAACAAAATAACCGAGGCATCCGTTTGTAGGGACGCGATTTATCGCGTCCACTCTCCCGCGCGTTGGCCAGAGAACGTGGACGCGATAAATCGCGTCCCTACAAACACCCAATCAATTTGTTAATCACCAAAATCGCGTCCCTACGAATTATATACCTCGTTTATAATCGCATATCAAAGAACTCCGGCGGGCGCGCTGTGACTTCGAACGGGTTGCGGCCCTTCAGGTCGCGGTTGAGGTAGCGTTTGCAGTCGAAATGCACCAGCAGCCAGCAGTGCCACTCGTTGGTGATGAACACTGCGTCCCATGGCCTCTCCGCGCCCATGTCGAGCAGCCTGTTGCAGACGAAGCAGCGCCCCATGCCCGCCTCGACCGCGCGCTCGAACCACTGATAGACGAACTGGTGGAAGTCCTTCAGCGTCATCATGTCCAGTGACGACTCCGGGTAGCCGAACAGCACCGGGTCGGGGCACTCGCGGAAATCGCCGGAGGCGCGGCTCAACGCGATGATGGGAGCCTTGAGCGTGACTTTGACTTCGTCGTGCTGTGGGTCATCCGCCGCGATGCTGACATCGTGCAGCAGCAGACCTTCGCGCGCGAACCACGATAATAATTCGTTTCTCATCGTATCGCCCCTGGGCATCCTGTCTACCCTACCTGCGCCTTCGCCTTATGCCACAGGGCCGACCACTCCGGTGACGAATACGACTCGTAGGCGCGTCCCTCTTCGCGGACGAGACGTTCCATCTCTTGAAAGCGCCGCCGGAATTTGCGATTGGCGGCGCGCAGGGCCTCCTCCGCGTCGATGTGCAACTGGCGTGCCAGGCGCGCCACCATGTAGAGCACGTCGCCCATCTCCTCAAAGCGGTGTTCGGGCGTCTCGGCCTCGCGCAATTCTTGAAGTTCCTCGGCCAGCTTCTCGTAGACGCGCTCGGCGCTGCGGTAGTCGAAGCCGACCTTGCCGGCGCGCTTCTGGTATTCCTGCGCCATCATCAGGGCAGGTGTGGCGGGCGGCACGCGATCAAGCACGCTCTCCTGCTGCACGTCTGTCCCGGCTGCGGCGCGCTCCTGGCGTTTGATGACCTCCCAGTTCTGCACCACCTGCCCGGCGCTGCTCACTTCTACCTCGCCGAAGACGTGCGGGTGGCGGCGAATGAGCTTGGCGTTGACATGCTCGAAAACGTCGCCGATGGAGAAATCGCCCTCCTGCCGCGCGATCTCCGAGTGCAGGTAGACTTGCAGCAGCAGGTCGCCCAGTTCCTCCGCCAGCTTCTCCATATCGTTCTCTTCCAGCGCCTCTACTACCTCGTAGGTCTCTTCCAGCACGTAGCGCGTGAGCGATTGGTGCGTTTGCTGGCGATCCCAGGGGCAGCCGTCGGGTTCGCGGCGCAGGCGATAGGTGATGAAGCGCAGCGTTTCTGGCAGGCGCAACGATGTCAGCGTATCAAGTGGGGGAACGTAGAGCGTGCTGAGATGATTGGCGGCCGTCTGCCGGTCGAGTGCGTAGAGCGGCATCTCGTCTACGGCCTGCTCGCCCTCCACGCCTGCCGCGCGCACCAGCTTCACCGGCCACTCGTCAGGATAGCATTCGCCCAGCGCCAGTTTCACTTCGCTCGCAAGGCGGCGGTTGTAAACTTGCGCGACCAGCAGCGGCGCGGTCGGGATAAGCTTGCCCGCGATCTCGTCGGGTCGTAGCGCGGCCAGCGTGGTCGCATCGACGATCTGCAAGCCGGCGGTGAATGGGTCGAGCGATAGCGTCTCGCATACCGGCTCCAGGAACGACAGCCCGGCAATTATACGTGTTGACAGGCCGCGCTCGCTCGCCAGTTTCAGCACGAGCTGCACGGATGCCTCGCCGATCAATGGATGCCCCGGCACGGCGTAGATAATGGGCTCCTCCAACTGCTCCGCCAGCGCGCAGACGCGCTCCGCCATGCGCTGGTAGAGCGTATCCCACTCGCCGGTCTCCTCATAGTATGAGTCAAAGGATTCGACGTGCAAGTTGGGAAACGCCGCGCGCAGCGGTTCGAGTGTGGGATGAATCAGCGTGCGGAAGTAGACGGTCGCGCCTGCCTGCTCCGCCAGTGCAAAGCAGTCACGCGCCTGTATGGTAAGATTATCCCATCGCCCCGGCCCAAGCCCGACGATGGTGATTGCTGTGGTCATGGTGTGTCCTGCATCTTCTCTGTATCCTCTCTCGCTTGACGTGCCTGCTTGTAGTGTAGCGAGAGAGGGGAAGGATGTCAAATTATGAAGAAACTGTGAGCAAGAAACATTGTCGAATGGCCTGGAACGTGTTATGCTTTTCTTGAAATAATAGCGTCGCTCGTGTCTTTCTACGAGCAAGGAGGATGTTTCGTTTATGGCAACAGATACAGCGCAACAGGTTCTCTGCCCGGTGTGTCACCAGGCAGACCAGGTAAAAAAGGTGCCAGCCGCGTATGAAAGTGGCGTTGCGCGCCTGGCCCCGCCACAAATGCCGGTCGCCAACGTGCGGATGATGGGCTTTATTTCCATCGCGTTCGCGCTGGTGCTGGTGGGCGTCTTCTTCATTCTGATTTTGAGCGGCACCAATGGCTACGGCAGCTGGCCAGGAGTGGTGCAAGTGATCCAGGTCTCGCTGACCATTGCCGCAATCGTCACGGCGCTGGCGCTCTCCTACATCGCGTTACAGCGCGTAGTGCGGGGCGACCTGCGCTCGCAAAAGTACCTGCCTCTTTACGACGAGGCGCTGGCGAAGTGGCAGAGCCTCTCCTATTGCAAGCGCGACAATGTCGTCTTCGACCCGCAAACCAATAAGACCATCTCCGATGCCGCGCTGCATGACATGCTGGCAATCGATATGACCGCACCGCCGCCCGAGGCACACTCCACCGCGCTCTCGCATCAATAAATTGTTATAACAAGTGACGAGAACGAAGGGCGACCGCGAGGGTCGCCCCTACAAAGACCACGAGAGAATGTGAGTGTGAGCCGTATCTTTGTAGGGGCGACCCTCGCGGTCGCCCTCGCGGTAGGGGGTCTGGCAACCCTCGCGGTAGGGGGTCTGGCGACCCTCGCGGTAGGGGGTCTGGCGACCCTCGCGGTAGGGGGTCTGGCAACCCTCGCGGTAGGGGGTCTGGCGACCCTCGCGGTCGCCCTCGGGGTGGGGTGGTACTTAATTACCACGCGCTTGCATTGACTTTCGTGGGCGCTGTGGGTATACTTATGTCAAGCAATCGAGCGGTAAAACCACCCGTTGCCTGGCACCTCCCTCGCCAGCAAGACATGTCCCCCGTAGTCTGTTCTCCCCTGTACCTCTATCCCACCACAGGTGCGCCCCACACCTGCTCTCTCCCCTTTGTCTAGAGGCTTGTTTCGCGCTGCTTGCCGCCAGATTGCGTCCTTTCGTTCGGGTCGCGGGCAGCGTGGGACAAGCCTCTCCCCTATTTTTTCGCCCTGTATGATGGAAGCAAGAGCGAAACTAATACAGGCGACACTTCGATCAATCGTCATGGGGAGACAAAGGCAATGACGGCGGCAACACCCGACATGCACAATACGCCAGGCACGGCTGGTACAACAGCTACAACCGGCAGCCTGTTGGAGTTGATCGGGAATCTACAGCGAGAACAGGGTGCAATGCGCGCCGGATTTGCGCTGCTTGAGTATGCGCGCAAGCATGCCAGGGCACGCCTGGGGCTGCTGTTCAGCTATGATCCTGCCGGGCAGCGCCTTGTGCTGGTGGAGCAGTGCGGCCACCCACCTCAAACTCAGGCCATCAGTGCCAATAGCGCGCTGGCCGCCAGTGGCCTCTTCGGTTCCGCGCTCCTGCACTCCGGCTTAGCAAACATTGCCGGCAGGGATGAAGACCCGCGATGTTTGCCCATCGAGCGCGACTGGACATGGCGCGGTGGGCACATCCTGCTCTGTCCCGTGGGCGCGCCGCCGGCAGGGTCGCCTGCCCAGGGCGTCATGGCACTCTGCTTCGAGCCGAAAGCTTCAACGAAGCCAACGAAACCAACGAAGCCCATGGCGAAGCAGGTAGAGCAGGACATCCTGCTCTGCGCCGTGCTGCTGGCAAGCTACCTTGATGGCGCTTCCAACTCGGATACCCACGCAGCCGATGCCGTCGACGGTAGCCATGCCCCGGCCCCACCCCCGGATACCCACAAGGGGTATCCCTACATTTCGGATTACCACCCAACCACCGGCGGGGATGAGGGGACTACACAACATGTAGGGATACCCCTTGTGGGTATCCGGGGTGGGGGTGGGGATGCCGATTATCCCAACATCTTTCGCCAGCTAGCCACCTTCAATGAAGGCGCGCTGGTCGGCGACATCAACGATGAACAGGCAACGTACCGGTACGTGCTGAACGGGCTGAAGGATGCGCTCCATATGGAGAGCGGCGGCCTGTGGCTCTACTCCCCTTCGCAGCGCCAGTTTACGTCGTGGGTGGGTTCCGAACTGGACGATGCCTCTAAGCAGCTGGCGCAGGATGAACTCAAGCGGATCGCTGTCGAAGAGCAGGCTGTAGATGAAACAGGCAGGATAAGGGTCGTCACGTGGTCACAACAGCGTTTGCTGCTGTTGAACCTGCTGGAATGCGCAGGTGAGTGGGTGGGCGCAGTAGCGTTCGTCCATGAAGGAGGCGATGATCTCGCGCCGGGGCAGCGTCTCCTGCTGGCGAGCCTGTGCTATGCCGCCGCGGTAATTGTGCGCCAGCAACAACGATCCGTCGCGGCGCGCCAGCAGGCAATCGATGACGAACGCAGCCGTATCGCGCGCGACATCCACGACGGCGCAGCGCAGCAGATCGCACACGTGCTGCACACGCTGGAATATGCCTCACGTATGGTCGAGCGACAGCCTCACGTGGCGCTTCAGGAAATCAGCCAGGTGCGCGAGAACCTGCTTGAAAGCGTGAATGGCCTGCGGCAAAGCATCGCTTCGCTGCTGCCTGCACAGCTTGAGCAGGCCAGCCTCGACCAGGCGCTCGCCGGACTGCTGGATGAATTTCGCCGTGCAAATCCCGCCGTGCGCGTGTACTACGAGGGCGCGCAGCTCAAGCGCCTGCCTCCCTCGCTGGAAGCGCCCGTCTATCGCGTCGTGCAGGAGGCGTTGAATAACGCGAGCAAGCATGCGCGAGCAAGCGAGGTAATGGTGCGCATCCAATCGCTGCCGGGTATGCTCGTCGCGCAGGTGAGCGACAATGGAGCCGGGTTTAGCCCTGAGCAGGCGCGCAGGGACGCGAGCGGGTCGCATCCTCATTTCGGGCTGCGCTCGATGCAGGAGCGCGTCGAACAGGCCGCGGGCACCTTCACGCTGACCAGCACACCCGGCGAGGGAACCAGCATCAAGGCCAGTTTCCCCCTCCCTGCGCTCTCAAGCGCGCTGACGAGCCGCGAGCGCGAGGTGCTGCGCCTGCTCGTCAGCGGCTCGACGAATCGCATGATCGCCGAAAATCTCACCGTCAGCGTCGAAACCGTCAAGTCGCATATGCACCACATCATGCAGAAGCTCGGCGTCAAAGACCGCACGCAGGCAGCAGTGCTGGCCGCCAGGCAGCAATGGGTGTAGTCAAAATCTTGACAATTATGGTATAGTGAAGCCTGTATTCTAGCGTTATCATGCCGGTGTAGCTCAGTGGCAGAGCGTCGCTCTTGTAAAGCGAGGGTCATCGGTTCAAATCCGATCACCGGCTCTTTTTTTATTGCTCCTGCATCGCCTTCGCCGCGAATCGATACCGCAAGAACAAATGGCTCCCCGCGCGTTTGACGTTGACAAGCTCTCCCCACAGAGGATGCTGCGGCGCGAAAAGCTGGCCCGCCACCAGTCCGGGGCGCACTCCCTGGTCGTCTCGACCGGCGATTTGCGGGGCGAGTGTCAGGAAGAGTTCATTCAATAGCTGCCCGGCCAGGAAGTTGCCCATGAGCTGCGGGCCGCCCTCCGTCAGGATCACATCGCAGCGGCGCGCATCGTTGACCGCCTGTAAGATCAAACGCGCATCGATAGAGCCTTCATCTTTCACTTCCACGACCTGCACCCAGGGAGGAACCTGCTGGGTTTGGATACGCCGCGCGCCCTGGGTCGTAGTGACGAGCAACACGGGAATGTCGGTGGATTGAAGCGCGGCCAGCGAGAGCGAGATATCGCCGCTCGTCGTGACGAAGACGTTCAGGGGCGTCTCCGGCTTGCCCAGCGTGGCTCGCAGTTCCCGGTAGTCACCGGCGAAGGCCGGAGCGATGGCGGCGGGCGTCCAGCGATGGCCGGGGCTGTCGCGCAGCGTCCCGGCTCCCACGACGATGGCATCGGCCACCGCGCGCAAGATGCCCATCACCGTGTGATCGTGCTGGTTGTTGCCGCTGATCTCCCCACCGCCCTTTTGACCCGGCGCTTGCAACGAGGCCACCCCGTCGAGCGTCGTCACAAAGTTCCCGATCACGTAAGGTTTGCCGGGGAGCAAGAGCAGGCGAAACGAGCCGTACAAGGCCGCCAGCGCTGCTGGCAGCGGTATTTCGACTCCATCTTGCTCTTCGAAGAGCGTTTCCAGTGGGGCAAGCGTGTTCATGCAAAGACTCCATATATGCTTCAACCTACATGTTTATCATACAATGATATCTCACAGGCCAAAAGTCATCACAAGTTATAGACGTTGGTAATCACAGCTATAAACTTGTTCCAAAAAGCTTGCGCTCAACTAAATTTGCTGGTATAATCAGCAACGTTAGAGGAAAAAACACAGCACCTTCACGCCTCATGGCTTTGCTATCATACCGATTTGTGCAGTTCAGGAGTAGATTCTGGAACGAAGGGGTTTCTCATGACGAATTTCGACTTCAGCCATACCTCCCTCCTCGCGGAACAGTACCAGCGCGACATGGATGTGATCTCTGCGGCTCTCCAGGAAGAAAGCCAGGACGAGCGCGAGGAGCGCCTGAATCTCGTTCATTGTTCCTGGTCGCTCGCCTGTGTCTGCTTTCAAGAGCATGTTATTGAGTCTAGCGACGTGCCTGTTCCATCTTTCGTTTACGCACATCCGTAATGTTGTCAGCCCTCTATACAGGAAATTTGTAGTGTGCAATGCCTCATCCACCAGAACTCCTACCGGAATCGCTGACGTATAATACTGTCGTCCAATTCGGCATGGTTTACTGGGTGAATTTTGGATACCCCTCGCTGCCGCCTGGCATCGAAGAGAAGCGCATCCTCGACTGGCATCCCGCCCTCGTTGTCTCCAGCGAACCGTTCTGCCGCCACGCCGGGGCCGTCAACGTGGTTGCCCTTACGTCCTATCGCGGGAAGCTGCGTCCCTACCATCACCTGCTGCTCAAGCGCGATTACCCCTTGCTCGACACAGATAGCCTGGTTAAGACAGAATTGATGTACCCAGTGCTGCGCAGCCTGCTGGCCGATCAGTACGCCATCTGCAAGCTGAATGATGGCGACCTGCGCGCCATCATGGGCAAGATAGCAAACAGCCTGGCGATCACCATGTTTTACACGCTGCATTAAATCACGGGCCTGGGAGCGGCGCTTATGAATAGTGACCTGGATCAACTTCGACTCTTACCCTCCGTCGAAGAATTGCTGCAAACGCCACAGGGGGAGCAACTCATTACCCGCTACTCGCGCGTGATGACGTTGCGCGCTATGCGCGGGGCGCTGGCCCTGGCGCGTTCCGCCATCCGTGAAGGCGCGGCCTGCCCCGACTACGACGCCATCCTCGCCTCCGTCGCATCGATGCTGGCAGGCGAGCAACAGCCAAGCCTGCGCCCGGTCATCAACGCGACGGGCGTGATTATCAATACAAACCTGGGCCGCTCGCCGCTCAGCGCCGAGGCTCTGAATGCCATACGCGAGGTCGCGGCAGGCTATTCCAACCTTGAGTACGACTTGCAAGCTGGCGAGCGCGGCTCCCGCCACGCACACGTCGCCGCGCTGCTGCGCGAGTTGACGGGCGCGGAGGCGGCGCTGGTCGCCAACAACAACGCGGCTGCCGTGCTGCTGGCGCTCAGCGCGCTGGCTGCTGGCCGCGAGGTGGTCATCTCGCGCGGCCAATTGGTGGAGATCGGCGGCGGATTCCGCATCCCCGACGTGATGCGCCAGAGCGGCTGCCAGCTTGTAGAGGTGGGTACCACCAACCGCACGCGCCTGGCTGATTACGAAGCAGCCCTGACCGAGCATACCGCGCTGCTGCTCTCGGTTCACCCCAGCAATTTCCAGCTACTCGGTTTCACCGAATCGACTCCCGTCGCGACGCTCGTCAATCTCGCTCATGCGCGCGGTCTGCAAGTTATGGACGACCTGGGCAGCGGCTGCCTGCTCGCCAGCGAACGCTATGGGCTGGCGCACGAGCCGATGCCGCAGGAGAGCATCGCGGCGGGCGCGGATGTCGTGTGCTTCTCCGGCGATAAGCTGCTCGGAGGGCCGCAGGCGGGCATCCTGGTCGGGAAGGCCGGCGCCATCGCCCGTATCGCCAGACACCCGCTCATGCGCGCCATGCGTATCGACAAGATGACGCTGGCTGCGCTGGAAGCCACGTTGCGCCACTACCAGCGCGAGGAGGCCGAGACGCACATTCCCATCTGGCGCATGATCTCTACACCCATGCAATAAGATCACAGGACGCGCCAACAAGCTGGAAGGGACAGCTCGAAGCAGGAGGGCATCACGGCTCGCACGCAGCGCGGCGAATCGACCATCGGAGGCGGCTCCCTGCCCGGCGAAACCCTGCCGACCACGCTGCTTGCCATCGACGCCGCGCAATCTCCCTACTCGCTGGACGAGCTTTCACGGCGCTTGCGAGCGCGCCCCACGCCGGTCATCGGACGCATCCTGCACGATGCCCTGCTGCTCGACCCGCGCACCGTCCTCAAAGAGCAGGATAAGGAAGTAGTGCGCGCCCTGGTTGAGGAACTGCGAGGCCAGTAACCCGCTCCCGCATACCCACAGGCGAGACTCCGTAGCAATTTGGAAATGGCCGTAGGTATGCGTTTACCATAGTGAAACGTTACTGTGGTGAAATGTGTTGCTCTCACTATCGCCCTGCCTTGAAGGAGGAACATCTATGAGCACGTGGCTCTTTATCTTGCTCATGTGCGGACTCTTGATTGCCCTCGTCCTCGTCCTGTTCTGGCATCCTCAGCGTTCCCGGACAAAAACAAGCACATCCGCTGATCTTCCCCCGACATTCACCGGTTTCCGCGATGATGACCGGTACTGGTATGGAGGCTTCTTTTACAACAATCCCGACGATCCTGCTTTGCTTGTTCCAAAACGCTTCGGCCTCGGATGGACCGTGAATTTCGGCCACCCTCAGGGTAAGCTGTTCCTGATCGGAATGCTGCTGCTACCCCTGGTGCTGGCTATCCTCACCGTCCTCCTCTCTGGCACGGCACCCATTGGATGCCACCCGTCTGGATGCTACCCGTAACCATAAAAACAGGCATTTGATCCTAGGTATGGCTTATTCCTTCATTTTCCCCCCTGGAACCTCGTCGTCCGTTCCAGGCACATCGGACATCTGCGTCACGTCTGCCGGTCTTCGTAAAATCTCCATCGTTTTCGCGCGCAGTTCCTGCGGGTTGATGCCCAGGTATTCCAGCACGCCGACAGCTAGCCCATCGCCTTCGGTGATGATACCGAGCAGCAGGTGTTCTGTGCCGATGTAGTGATGCCCCAGGCGCTTTGCCTCGACAACCGAAAGCTCGATCACCTTGCGGGCACGCCTGGTCAGACCAACCTGGCCCCCTGTCATGCCTGTCTCTCCCTGAAACACCGCTGCCTTGATCTTGCTCATGACCGGGCTGCGCTCCTGTCCTCGCTTGAGTATCTGGACGATGGCCTCACGCGCCTTGTCGAGGTCGAAATCGAAGTTGCTCAAAGCGCGGGCAGCGATGCCTTCACCCTCAGCAGCCAGCCCCAGCAGCATATGTTCCGTACCCATATAGTTATGCCCCAGCTTTTGCGCCTCGCTGTGCGCCAGCGCTAGCGTCTTGCGCGCTCGTTCGGTGAAGTACCTGAACGCATCCTGATTGGCCTGGTCTACGGTGGGAACGCGCTGCCGTTTGACGAAATCGGTGATATCCGTCTCGGTAAAGCGGTACTCGCCGCCGATTCGATAGGCGGTGAGGTCGCCGCGATTGACGAGCCTGCGCACCGTCACAACATCAACTTTCAAGTACTCTGCTATCTCTTCAGTCGTATAAAGCTTCTCCATACAGCATTCTCCTTTTCAATAGACGACTTAGAAGAACTTTACAGAATTATAGATTACTTTGACATAAATTACGAGACTTTTTTACACCAAAAACATGCTATGCATCGCCCGTGATAGAATATCGAGTAGGTAACATCAATGAGCGGTTTTGGCTACAACTTTACCCAGATAGCTGGGGAGTGTATCAAGATTGATCGAGGTTGACTTTCCCACGGATGACATGACCCGTGAAATATACCGACGCAGATAGTCCCAATTTAGACAAAACTATAATGAATTCAATAACGAAGCGAGATACAACTTATCGTTTGTTTGGGTACCTGATGATCATAGCTGCTTCAGTGCTATTCGGTGTGAATGGAAATCTGTCGCGGCTGCTCCTTGACGATGGTATTTCTCCTGTGACGCTGGTCGAGTTGCGCATGCTAATTGGTGGTGCGAGTCTCTTTATCATTATGGGGGTGGGATGGCGTAAAGGATTGAAACTCCCTTCTGCTCACTTGGGCTGGCTCGTCGCATTTGGTTTCTCCTTAGCGCTGGTCACTTACTGCTACTTTGTCGCGATCAGTCGTTTGCCGCTCGCTATAGCGCTGGTCATACAATTTAGTGCGACCACCTGGATGGCACTTGGAGAAGCCCTCTGGAAGAGGTGCCTACCCTCGGTTACCATCTTCACAGCGGTGATCCTCAACTTTGGCGGTATGATTTTCCTGACTGAGGTCTGGCAACAAAACCTCAAGGGCTTAGATAGGACCGGGTTGCTTTATGCTACTCTCGCGTTGGGAGCATATATTGCGTATCTGTTACTCGGTCGACGAGTTGGATGCAACATACCAGCCCTTCCCGCGACCGCCTATGGAGCACTGATCGCGAGTATATTCTGGTTAGCGGTGCAACCTCCCTGGTCTATTCCTGCAACAACATGGCAACCTCATCACGTCTTGCTGATTATCCTCGTTGGCATTATCGGTATGGCGATCCCTTTTTCTCTGGTATTGGCATCACTGCGGCGTATCGATGCCATGCGTGTTGGTATCACCAGCATGTTGGAACTGGCATCTGCTGGTATCATTGCCTACTTCTGGCTTGGTCAACGACTGGATTTCTGGCAAATCATTGGTTGTGTACTCGTATTTCTAGGAATAATCATTTTGCAGTTCGAAAAGCTAACGAAGGCAGAATGGTAGAACACTTCTCAGATAAACGAGAAATCTCCAGCCACAAATAATCAGGAAAATGGTTTGCGTCTAATAGAAAATTTGAGTCGAAGTCTAGAGAGCACCATTATGAAAACGGCGGCTCATCAATCGCTTTTTCTAGTACATATTTTCTAGTCTTTGGTACTATAGATTTACTGTGAAACCTCAATATGTAAATTAAAGTATATAAACTTTAATTTACCTTGCATCAATACGCTCTATATGTTAGACTTCATCACACTTTAGTATCTGGAGAGAGAGGCTATGGCGCGGCTGCGGATACGAGAGGTTGCAGAGGCTCAGAAAATGAATATGTCACGGCTCTCAAGGAGAACGGATATATCCATAGTTACAATTCGGAAGATGTGGCGCAATCCAGACTACAATCCATCACTGGCGACGCTCCAGAAGATTGCCGATGTACTGGGTGTCTCTATTAAGGATCTTATTGAGGATAATGTTACAAATTCCTCGGTTGCTTCTTCTTAACCATAATCCAGATTAGCGGACGTATTGTAAGCTGCAAAATAGTGAACCGAGAGAGGGTAAAGCTTTAGAGCAAAATGCATCGTTATGAAAGAGCTATTGTCGGGAACTGCAAGTGCCGGGAAGCATGCGAAATTGTATGATGGTCTGCAATCATAGATCATGTCTTTGCACAGAAAGCCTGGAGACAGAATTCTTCCGACGAAAATAGTGGTGATGGGTTGAGGGGAGCGATTAGGGAAAGGCGCTGAAGCTTCATTCTGTCTGCTAAATTGCTACCAAAAGCATGCTTAGCCAAACCCCATCGCAATCTTGGCAGTCCTCTTAAACGATGGGATATTTAAATAAGCTGATCCTGTTCTCGAGATCTCTATTAAGTACCTAAAAATTCCGAGACGTGGAGGGGAAGCACACTCCGATGGCTGATGATATAAATCTTCGCCCAACTGAGCAACTCGATGAAACCGAGCCTCTACCAGAGCAATCTGATGAAACCGAGCCAGCGCCGCAACGCAAGACTGCACTGATTGCAGCCCAAACAGCAAACGCTGCTGCAGGCAGACCACCCTATGCCGGTGTCAGAATTCGGAATCGTAACGAGCTAATCTGGATCATGCGTCAGCATGAATGGACCGGAAATCGCCTCGCTGAAGGAAAGAAAAGGGCGAACCTGCGTCGTTCTATCCTTCGGCGAGTCGACCTTAGCGGAGTCTATCTATACGAAGCGGATTTGAGTTACGCACGCCTCGAGGGGGCAGATCTAAGAAACGTGCAATTTGGCGGAGCGCAACTGACCGGGACGGATCTTTTCGGTGCGGACCTCAGCAATGCAGATCTCGCATATGCTAAGCTGAATGGCGCACGACTCTACCGGGCTAATCTGACTAATACCGTCCTAGGCGCAGCGAATCTAACAGATGCAAATCTCTCCGAAACAAGCCTAAGTGGTACAGATCTCCGCCAATCAGACCTGCGTGGAGCAAATCTCAAAGAAGCCAGAATGGATGCCTGGACAAAGCTGACAGATATTACACTCAATTCAAAAACGTACCTCGGCGATGTTGTATGGAATGGGGTATCGGTGGTTCGAGTGAACTGGAATCAAATTCCGAGATTGGGTGATGAGAATAGCATTGCAAGCGCTGGTACACGCAAGGAACAGATCAAGGCCTATCGGAATGCGGCTCGTGCCTACCGAGGTTTGGTGACTGTGCTGCGTGAACAAGGACTTTTAATACCGGCTTCCGAGTATCATCTGCATGAACAGCGGCTAGAGAGACGGGCACTCTATAAAGAGAGGAAAGCGCTCTCTTGGCTCTTTTCATTGCTGATTGATGTGCTTGCAGGCTATGGTGAGCGGCCAAGACGTCCGTTTATAGCCTATCTAATGGTGGTGCTCAGCTTTTCAGTACTCTATTATTTTCTGGCACAGGTGCTACATCTGCACCAGGTGCATCTCTCCTTGTGGGGAGCACTTGTCTACAGTGTGACGTCATTCCACGGACGGGGTTTTTTCCCTGGACCCGGTATCACTGATTTGGATAACCCATTGATACAATTCGCCGCTGCTGAGGCGGTTATTGGTCTATTTATTGAGATTACCTTCATCGCAACATTCACCCGCCAATTCTTAGGTTCTTGAAAAGAGCCTAGCATATCTGCTAAAATAAATCCATACGAAAGAGTTACAGAATAGACATCCATATATAGTAGGTGTATCTTAAGTAGCGAAGGCACACGCAAAAAAGTGTGCTAGATAAAGAGAGATTCGATGATACCATTTGTCAAGTACACAGCCCAGGGAAATCACTTCGTCATCATCGATGAAACACATGCGGAGCTGATTTCAGAGGAGAAAAAGTCGACTGTGGTGCGACAAATGGCAGAGCCGCACTTCGGAGTGGGATGCGATAATGTTTTATTTGTCCAAAGTCCATCAGACCGGCTTCTCAATGAATTAAAGAGAGTTCGTCGATACGACTGGTTAAACGAAATCAGTTCTTGGGCCGAGCTTGGATTCGGTGCAGAAGCCACCTTCATATTTCGTATGTTTAAATCCGATGGAAAGGAGGCTGCCATGTGTGGCGATGGATTGATATCCGTTGCCATATATCTTAGTGACACCCAAGACGTACAACTGGTGACATTTGTGACTGAGATACCAACTGCTCATCCTCGTTTGAGAAGCGTGTTTACTACCAAGGAGCGAGATGAGATATCGCATACGATACAGATGGGACCAACACTCTTAGCACCAAACGAGTTTGTCTTACCTTTTTGGACGCGCCAAGACCTGAGTGCAGAGTTCGGAGTAGAACGTCTACCTTCATTAAATGCGCTAGGAGTATTCTATCATGTAGCAGACCCTCTATCCGAGTTCAGTAATGGCTCACAAGAAATTCCGCAGACGCATTTGAATGACCTTGATCATTGCTGGGAAGCATACCTTGTCTACTCTGGTGAGCCCCATATGGTGTTAATTCCCAATCTACAGATGGCAACGACACCTATGTCAAGTATCGTTGGGGCCGGTTTCTTCTTCTCCGATAAACCGTCTCCTCAAGGTAGAACTATCTTGCTGGATCGAATGGGTAAATGGCTTAATAGTATAAGCAGCATCTTCCCCCAGGGCATTAACTTATGCCTTGTGCATTGTACAGAAACACCTAACCATCTTGAGATGCGCTCCTTTGAGCGTGGCATTCTGCATGAGACATTTGCATGCGGTACTGGAGCGGTGGCTGTGTGTGCTGTGACGAGTCATCTAGGTCTGGTATCGGCTGAGACACCTATCTCTGTACATCCATATTTAACAAAGGGGCATATCGATAGACCTTTTATCGTAAGTCATCGCACTGATGGTTGGTACCTTACAGGGATTGCCAACCACGTCTTTACCGGCGTATTTTTTGATAGCATGTAATGGAGGTCTTGCTTTGGACTCACCGGCATTAGGGCATCGTCTGGTTACTCAGAAAACCTCACGGAATATTGCCATCATTGGAGGCGGAGTTATTGGACTCACGACGGGGATATTGCTCCGGCGACTCGGGTATGGAGTAACCATCTATGCATCTGACCTCCCTCCTCGTACCAATTCAGATAGGGCGTGTGCTATCTGGTTGCCAATCTTTGTTGGTGATCCAGAGAGACTGACTGATGACTATGTTGTCTCGTCAAGAAAGTGGGCGCAATATTCATGGCACATCTTTGAAACGCTTCTAGGTTCCGAGTACGGCATCTACTGGACGACAAACTATGAGATGTTCCCGGAGCCATGCCCAGATCCGTATTTTGCTGACATTGTTTACGACTTCAATTCAGGAGGGGACACCTCGCTACCAGCAGGTCTGACCTATAAGTGGGTATTCAGGACACTCATTGTTGAGACACCCAAGTATATGACAGCCCTTTTGCGAGAGTATGAGAGAGCTGGAGGCCAGATAGAGATCAGGCACTTCGCTTCAATCGAGGAGGTCATGGCGCTTTCCCAGCCGGTTGTCTTTAACTGTAGTGCTTTGGGAGCACGATCACTATTTGGTGATGAAGACATTCGACCTGTGAAGGGGCAGCTACTGCTACATGAGCCACGCGATCTCGGATATTCGCTAGGTTGTGGTGAATACGCGGTAATTCCTCGCTCAGATGCACTTATCCTGGGTACCTTATTTGAGGAGAATTTCGACTCCCCCTTGCCCACCGATGACTGCACTGACCGCATCTGGAAAATGATCACAAGCTGGCTAAGCCCAACTGATGGTCTTTTTGATTCGCGACGGTTGTGTCTTGAGCGTGAGAAGATTTGCAAAATCGTTACGGGGCTTCGCCCGTATAGATCAGGTGGTATACGCCTGGAAGCCGAGCTTATTGGCAATAAACTGATAATCCACGACTATGGGCATGGGGGTGGAGGATTTACCTTTTCCTGGGGATGTGCGCATGAATCGGTCGAATTGCTGCAGAAGATAGGAGGGATATTGTAACTTGTGATGTTGGTGGAAATGGTTCGCTAAGTACAGCGTATCATAAGTTCGTTCCGAGCTTTGAGGTACTCAATCGGCCTCAGGCCTAGAATTGCAAGTGAATAAACTTGTGGAATCCTGTACTAAGTGAATGCCTTCAACTTTTATCAAACGAATTTGATGTCTCTAGCTGGTAATCGTTGTATTAAGTATTGGTGGAAAAGTGTTGGAGGTCACTGTTTGGATTACCTTCTTGCGATGCGAAACTTGATCTAAATGCCAGGTATCTTATCACGAGAATGCCTAATGGCATACATTAAAACAGTGAGCGGCAGCAACACTGTAAGCATCCGCTTAAAGAACGAGGTTACACAGCCTTCCCCACAAAAAGTTGTATTTAACAGGAGGAACGAGCAAAATGTCTAACACAATTCTCTTCACAGGGGGTACCCTCCCCGAAGAAGACAAGAAGCGACTAGAGGATCGCGGCTACACCGTGAAAATTAAACGACCGGATTTGAGCGAAGACGAACTTATTGCCGAGTTGGTAGGGGTGTCAGCGTACATTCTTGGGGGTGCTGAGAGAGCAAGCCGCCGTGTCATTGAGTCGGCCAAAGATCTGAAAGTCATTGCTTTTTTTGGCGTAGGATATGAGTCATTTGTTGATTCTGCGGCTGCAACGGAGCGTGGTATCGCGGTCACGAATACACCTGGCGCTAATGCTCAATCAGTTGCGGAGTTTACAATTGCCCTCATGCTTGGTGCTGTTAAGCGCTTGGTTTATCTCATCGAATGCACTAGGCAAGGTGATTGGAAGGAGTATGCCACCTGGAATCTTCAGGGCAAAACACTGGGTGTTGTAGGCCTTGGTGCTATAGGGTCTCGCGTGGCTCGTATTGCGCGTAATGGATTTGGCATGAAAATTCTGTATACGGGACGAGCACCGAAATCTGATTTAGAAGGAGAGCTTCAAACCCAGTTCGTCTCGCTGGATGAGCTTCTTCAACGATCAGACATTATCACCCTGCATGCAAGTTCGAGTCCCGAAACACACGGCATGATAGGAGATCGTCAATTCCGATTGATGAAGCAGAGTAGTATACTTGTGAACGCCGCTCGACCAGACTTAATTGACCCGGTGGCTTTACGCAGCGCGCTTTCAGAATGTAGAATTGCTGCTGCTGCATTCGATGGCTATTACAAAGAGCCAGTTCCCATTGCCAGTGAGGATAAGTATGGGCTGGTTGCCCTCTCAAGCGAGTTCATGCTTATCTCACCCCATACAGCTTATCTTACCCATGATTCAGTCCAAAATATGACTGATATGAGTCTTGATAGTGTGATAGCGGTTCTTGAAGGCCGAACTCCCGAGTATCTTGTCAATCCTGAATACAGGAAACACGCGAAGCCCTAGGCGAGGCAGCGAAATTGGTACTGTACTTCGAGTGACGATAGGAGCCAGGGTAGCCTTTCGTTAGGCTGCCTCTAAGCCATACCAAGATAACGTCCTCATCTACAGAGCAAGAGAGGACGATAGCCGCGTAGGTTTCACAATATATACAAGGCCCATACACGCAGGTTGTTGCGATGGAGGACTAGCATATATGATTGAGGTTATTGACCTGACCTTGCTTGTCAGTCCTGATCTCGAAGTTGAGCATGAGCGAGTTGGCACCTATGCCGACCCTCCTACTATTTTCGATAAGTATCTGGATGACTACTTAGAACGAGGATATATTATTACTCGGCTTGATATGGGAGCCCATGCCGGTACTCACTGCGATTGCCCTATTCACATCAGGGCAGACGGTCGTAGCGTCGCCGATTTTCCACCGGAGACATTCGTAGGCTGGGCAGTCATCATGGACTTCTATGGTAAAGGACCAATAACAGCTCCCATGCTTCGACCGCATGAGAATCGTGTTAAAGGGCAGCCTGATATGATACCAATTTTGCGTCATGGTGAATCTGACCCCCTGACGCCCGACGGACGCGGGGAGATCATTAGTTGGCGTCCGAAGGTGGTGATGTTAGGAGAAGGCTGCAACATCGACGATCGCTACCAAGATACGTTTGCTTTTCTGGGAGCACATATTCCCATGATCATGAATCCAGATCATGCTATGACGCGCAGATTACACGATGGCGACCTAATCGTGGCAGAACCCTTAAGGTTGCAAGGACTTGAAGCTGCTCCCATGCGCTTGATCGCAATTCGCGGCCTGCCCGGACAGCACACCCAATTGGTACTTCGGCATAGCAGCTTGGCAGGGAGACTACTTCGGCGATCCTAGTAAGGAGATTGAGTAGTGCTCTGTGGGAATAGCTGAACATTGGTGGCTTGATAGCAGAAGTATACCAACCGTGAAAGTAAATATATTGGTCTAAGGC
This sequence comes from uncultured Chloroflexia bacterium, assembly GCA_963731975.1. Taxonomy (GTDB): domain Bacteria; phylum Chloroflexota; class Ktedonobacteria; order Ktedonobacterales; family Ktedonobacteraceae; genus CAVSXS01. Next base: position 628,649 of record CAVSXS010000002.1, read on the forward strand.
AAGGTTCAAACGTACTTGACAATTTGAACAGTCTGAACAACGCAAAATTAATTCTAAAGCCGCTCAGGGAGCCTTCTTAAGAATTAATTTTTGGCAATTGGAATTGTTCAAACTGTCAAGTAAAATGTGCTTAATTTGAACCATGCCTAAAAGACATTAACGAGTTAGGATCCTTGACATCTTCTGCTTGCAGGAGAGACGAGTTGATCTGTTTTCGAGGGAGTGGCTTCGTATGAAGAAGTCGAATTACTGGATTGGCGTAGTCTATCTAGCAATCGCCGGTTGTGTATATGGAATCATGGCTCCTCTGGTGAGGGTAGCAAATAGCGTTGTGCCTCCGTTTACATCGATGTTAATCAGGTATAGCCTGGTAAGCCTGCTACTCATCTTGATAATCAGATACCAACATAAACTGAGGCAGATAATCCCCCATTCCGGACGCGATGCCCTACTCTTGATTTTAGTGGGGCTCATAGGGGCCGGTCTATCCAATGTGGCATTCGCCCTTTCAGTTTTGACGACTACGATAGGCAACGCCGTGTTTTTGTTTAGTCTATATGCGGTGTTTACCCCCTTGCTAGGAGGTACTCTCTTAAGAGAGTGGCCAACACGAGGGCAGTGGTTGGCCCTCCTCACTGCCATAGCAGGTACCGGTCTACTACTAACTCCCAGTACTGAAGGCAGTACGTTAGGCAACTTGTTAGCAATCGCTGGTGCGCTGTTAGCTTCAGTGCAGTATGTTGGTACTCGGGCTATCCGTTCCAAAAGTGCTCCTATAATAGCATTATACCTTGCGTTCGGTAGTATAGCAGTCGCATTACCCATGGCCATAGCTACCGAGTGGACACACTCAGGACCTTCACTTGGGGCAGTTACTGCAATAGTACGTTCTCCATATCCTTCGGGACTTGGATGGATAGCGTTGCTAGTATTCGCTATTGCTAATTTGACAGTCAACTTGTTAGTGTCGCAGGGATTTCGGCTAGTACGATCCAGTCTTGGAGGAATTCTCCTTCTTCTAGAGCCAATAGTGGGCCTCATGATGGGTCTGTTCTTTTTTGCAGAAAATTTAACTCTTAGCTCTATCTTAGGAGCTGGGTTAATTTTATTGGGCGGGATAGTCTCGGTTTGGATTGAAGCAAGAAGGCATGTAAGTAATACTGAAACCAACTTGAACGTCGGCTTTAAGCCCCCCGAATGATGAATTATTTTTCAGATTTCTTATTTCCTCGAGTTCAAGAGGTACAGCCCCACTAACTGGTGAAATAGGGGGAAAGGCTTGAAAATGGAGACGGTTCCAGGCATGTTGTGTGTATGCAAACACCCACAGCAGAGCCGATGGAACCGTTAGAGCAATTTTGCCCGAATTTGGCGTGTTGCGCAAGAGGCCAAAAAGGACGGGGCACTATCACCATCCATGATCGTAAGGGGCAACGGTATCGCTGTCAGATGTGTAAACAGACCTTTAGCGCTCGTTGCGGCACCATGTTTGAGGGCTTGCGCACCTCAACAGATTTGGTGGTCATAGTGGTCACGCTTCTGGCATTTGGTTGCCCGGTGCAAGCGATTGTGCAGGCGTATGGGCTAGAGGTAGCATTGTGGCGCGACCGCGCAGGCAAACAGTGTCAACGGGTGCATCAGGCCATCGTCGAACAAGGACGACTCGATTTGATTCATGTGCAAGCCAACGAGATCCGGGTGAATTCACGCGGCATGGTGGCGTGGATGGGATTGGCGATGATGGTCTCAACGCGCCTGTGGTTGGGTGGGGTGGTCAGTCGCAAGCGTGATACGATGCTAGCGGATCGGCTGCTGGTCTGCACCGATGGTTGGGCGGCGTACCCCAACAGCATTTAACGAGCGTTTCGTGACAAGGTGAAAAAAACAGCGGGGCGTGGTCGGGCCTCGTTGCAGGTCTGGTCGGGCTTGCACATTGGGACGGTGATAAAACACACGGTGAACAAACGTCTCACGGAGGTTGTGCGTCAGATGAGTCATGGGTCGTTGGAGCAAGCGTTACATCTCATAAGCGGTCAGGGGGCGGGCAAGTGCTCAACACGTCCTACATCGAACGCTTGAATGGAACCGTGAGAGAACGACTGGCGACCTTAACACGCAAGTGTCGCCATGCCGCTTCTCGGCTCCTGGCGCTTGAAACGGGCATGTACTTGATTGCATGTACTTACAACTTTTGCTGCTTTCACCAACAGCTCAGCAAACGCGCAGCGGGAGAAACTCGACGGCTCCTCTGACTGACGCCAGCGATGGCCAGTGGCTTGACCGATCATCTCTGGAGCCTCTCGGACTTGTTAGGGTACAAGGTCGCTCCTGCCCCTTGGGTTGAGCCAAAGCGACGAAGACGTCCCCGTAGCCAACCGGTGGCAGAGCCTTCCCCGCCCAAACGTCCACGAGGTCGTCCCCGTACCAAGCCGTCGCCTGATCCCAATGTGCCCAAGCGGCCACGCGGACGGCCTCGGAAAATCCCTTTGAGCACGTTCACCGTTTAATGGGGCTGTACCTAGGGTTTTTTATATCTAGTATGTGATGACGTATAACTATATTGGAGGTTGTAGTTCTGGATCAGGCTTTTGACTTGGTCTTCCAAAGTGGCAATTGTCCTTTCCTAGAGTGTATTTTCCGCGCTGTTGCTGCCAAGCAAATTGGACTGGAGGCAACAGCTGAAGTTTCTTAAGGCTCTCACGCCAATAACATGACCAGCAGTACACTCGCGTGTCACATGGCATGGGCAGATGGCATTAAAAGCTGGTCAGATTATTTCAGTGAGTCTCCTTAGTAAGAGGACAAGATGACAAAAGATAGCCATTATGCCAAACGGAAGAACAAATGGGATACGCTTGCATCTACCTGGGTAGATACAGGACCTCCTGCCTCGCCAAGCAATGAAGATGTCGAGAACTACAAACAATTTCTTCTAGAGAGCTTGATCGGTTTAAATACTGGAAAATTCTTGCTGCTAGGTTGCACGCCTAAGCTTCGCACTATGTTATCAAGCTTTGATGCGTTCAAGCGTTTTGAGGTAATATGCATTGATTTTAGTTTAGAAATGTACAAGGAAACTACCAAGACCATCAAGAGTCCCAATCCGAATGAGCGGTTTGAATTTGCAGATTGGCTTAAACTGAATATCGGGAAGGAAGAGTTTGCTGCAATCCTTGGTGATAAGGTAATCGATAATATAATGCCAGATCATTGGATGACCTTCTTTGAAAGGCTGCATTACCACTTACATCCTGGCGGATACTTTATAACACGCCTGGCATTAGCCGACAGACGTTTTAAGTTTGTTACGTTTGAAAGCGCATTGAAGAAATGGACCAACTATGATGGTACCAGGAACCTGGACAGGTCGATAAGATAAAATAGCTGTATCGAGAAACCGGCGAGAAGGAAGAAAACGATGTCAGTGCAACGGAAACGATACAGTGCCGACCTGAAGACGAGAGTCGCCTTGGAGGCGATCAAAGGGCAGAAAACAGCCAATGAGATCGCAGCTGAGTACGGGGTCCATCCCACGCAAATTGCGCAGTGGAAAAAGCAAGCCCTCGAGGGCTTGCCGGAGGTGTTCTCCCCGCAAGCAGGCAAGCGAGAAAAAAGCGAAGAAGCGCTCATAGCCAGTCTTTACCAGCAAATCGGCCAGTTGAAAGTGCAGGTAGACTGGCTGGAAAAAAAATCAAAATCACTGCGTTGAGGCGAAACGAGCGCTCATTGAGCCAGGGCACACGGAACTGAGCATTGCCCAGCAGTGCGAGCTGCTGGGACTGGCGAGGTCGAGTTACTATTATGAGCCGGTGCCGCCAAGCGAGGAGAACCTGGTGCTGATGCGCCTGCTTGATGAGCAATACACCCGCACGCCCTTCTATGGAGCACGCAAGATGGCAGCCTGGTTGCAGACCCAGGGCTACCCAGTGGAACGCAAACGCGTGCGGCGCTTGCTGCAGCTGATGGGTCTGGAAGCGATCTATCCTGAGCCACGCACCAGTTTGCCTGGAGCAGTCGCCCAGCACTACCCGTACTTGCTGCGAGGGATGAGCATTGAGCGCTGCAACCAAGTCTGGAGTTGTGACATCACGTATATCCGCCTGCAACGCGGATTTATTTACCTGATGGCGGTGATCGATTGGTTCAGTCGGTATGTGCTGGCCTGGGAAATCTCGATCACTCTGGATACCAGTTTCTGTCTAGATGCGCTGGATCGGGCCTTGCACGTGGCCACACCTGAGATCTTTAATAGCGATCAGGGCGTGCAGTTTACCAGTCACGAGTTCACCAGTCGGCTGAAGTCCGCCGATATCCGCATCAGTTGGGATGGTCGAGGGCGAGCGTTAGACAACATTTTCGTTGAGCGCTTGTGGCGCAGTGTGAAATACGAGGAGGTGTACATTAAAGACTACCAGAGCGTTCCCGAGGCGGTGAAGAACTTACATGCCTACTTCACCTTTTACAATCATGAGCGCTTGCATCAAGCGCTTGACTATCAAACACCAGCACAGGTGTATTTGAAAAGATAGCGGTGAGTTTCTCGAACGGTTGAGTTTTGTCTTATTTTTGCCCTAAAACTGTCTTGACAAACGGTACCACCATAAACTATTATACGCGCCGAGAGGCATTGTTAGAGCAAGTGGTGTCTGGTCTTTGGGAGGATGTTTTGACGGCAAGCGCTTTTAAGGATGGTAATTACGACAATACTGTGAAGATTGAACGCTTCTCCGACGAAATCGAAGCGCTTCAATCCAGAGTTAATACTCCGATTGAAAGGGAAATACTTGATGAGTTTATCAGAGTTTTCTGGGGTAGTCGAAATGATGAATGGTCTTCATATCAATATGAAGAAATCTTAAATGTAATGAGTGACTACTTTGATCACGACAAAACAGTATATAGTAGAGACTATGATGTTGCTTGTGTACAGCCAATCGTTCGGATGAAAGTTAAACTTCTAACATAGGCTTGTGACAAGTGTCGCCAAGCGAGCAAGTCGATAAGGGCTAGAGGAACTCTTATCCGATGTAAAATTATGCACCCCCACGGAATTCCACAAATTAGAAACGAGATGGAAGGATCGCTTAATGCAAGAACAAATACGAACACAAGCCGCTCTTGTCACCGGTTCATCTAAAGGGATTGGTAAAGCTATAGCTTTGCGTTTAGCAAGGGAAAACTATTACGTCTATGTTACCTACTATAGCGATAAAGAGGCGGGGGAGAAAACCTTGCTAGAAATACAAGAAAATGGGGGAGCTGGTTACCTTCTTCATCTAGATGTTTTATCTATTACGAGCGTTAGGACCGCATTTGAAAAAGTAGAAAGTGATTTCGGGCACTTGAATGTGCTAGTCAACAATGCTGTAACGGATATCGCAAAGAATATTGAAGACGCATCTTTCGAGGAATGGCGTATCGTGACAGGGACTAAAATAGATGGCGCTTTTCTTTGCACGAAATATGCATTACCTCTGCTCAAACGAGGAGAAAATGCAAACCTCATTGTTATTACATCATATTTTGGTGAAAAGCCTGATCCAGAGTTAATAGCATATTGTATAGGAACGGCAGGCTTAATTGCATTTACTAAAGCAATGGCTCTTTACTTGCCTAAGTTTGGTATCCGTACAAATGCAGTATCACCAGGAGCTACTCGTACACCACTTTGGGATAAGGTTGGCGGCGGTGAAGATGAAGAAATGTGGAAAGGATTTGCGAAGCAAAACCCTATGGGCCGAATTCCTACAGTGGATGATACAGCTGAGGCAACCATGTTGCTAATAAATGACCCATCACGATACTTAAACGGTAACTTTCTCTATGTTAATGGAGGCACACATCTTCTGTAGTAATGAGTACAATAAATTACGAATAGGATTATTTACTCAACAATTCATGCAATCCCTACATGTAGTGAATACATAGAGTACACGGGGTATAATATCCCTAGAAACTGGTTTATTCGCCCTCATATAGAGAAGGTAAATACAATGGCTAACGAAATGTCTCCTACTTCTGAGCAGGTTACTCAACTAGCGGCTCGCGTCTTCGCTCTGGTCCTGGCATGTCCCGCCGGGCGCGTCACAACATATGGCTGGATGGCCAAAGCTATGGGTTACCCGCGAGGCGCGCGCATGGTCGGCTGGATCATGAACGAGTCAGTAGAGGGCGTACCGGCGCAGCGCGTCATCAACAGCAAAGGCGAGTTGTCGGGTAGCTGGGCCTTTGGGCAGCGCGGAACGATGCGCCACCTGCTGGAGGCCGAGGGCATCGTCTTCAGCGAGGATGGGCGCGTCGATCTCAAACGCTACGGCTGGGACCCAACGCGCGACCTCAGCGAAGACGAATTAAAGAACATCCTGGATGAGGACGCCGGGGTACAATACGAGGCCAGCCAGCAGCTTTTGGGGCTGATGCGCAACGATCCGGCCTCGCCGATGAGGGGTATGACGGGAACGGAATGAGCTAGGCATACTTCTCGCGCAAAGCATTCGTCAACTCTTGCTCCAGTGACTTTGACTCCTCTTCGAGATAGAGCGCCTGGCGGGGAATATCGGGGATATACTTGAGTATAGTCTGAAATCCTTCTCGAATATTTTTGCGCAGACGTACTCCTTGAGGAGAGGGTTTCAAGCATATAAGACGGTAGTCGTCGCATAGATTAATCAAGCGAAGCGCCTGGTCTTGGACAATCTGAGATGTAAATAAGACCCGGTAGCGCGGGGCCAGCGCTCCTATCGGGAGAAAGAGAATCCTTGCGCAGCAGGCTATTGCACTGCTTCAGAAGCGTATGCAGTTCTGTAAGAGCGTCAGATGCTATCCGGCAGTCGATAGGGTGAATTGTCGTCAAGTCTTCTTCAAAAAGTGTCGTGTACATCTCACGCAAGGCAAGTTGTGTCTCGGAGAGAGCCACAAGATATGACCGAATAGTCGCGCGAAAATGCTGAAGCGACCATCGCGACCCCGGAGAGGGCTGATCCGCGTTTGTTGATACGAGCATCTTCTTTTCCTTTCATCGCCTAGATAGAATCTTTGTTCTATTCTAGCATACCATAGAACTTGCTTAAAAGCAAATTCACGTTGTACCCTCCGGCATTGGCCAGGCTCTCAGATGTAACTTGATTTCAGACATCTTATCTCTGCAATTTAGCAGTGAGAGAAAGTAATCGTGCGTTCTTTTACCACCATTATCCTCAAACTCGGATAGGGCAGCGTACACAAAAGCCAGGGCCTCCCTGAGAAGAAGGTGAACAGCTTCTATGTCCATTTTGACAGCTTTTAGTTCTATCTTGACTTCATTTAATTTGCTGTCGTTTTCTTTCAATGTATAGAACCCCTTTCCAACCTTATTCAGACCATCTTTTATATCCCTGAGAGAATCGTCTGACAGTAATAGAAGGTCTTCTGTCTCTTCAAACTCCCTGATAAAATTTTCTAGCATCTTCCTGTGGACTTTTTGTTGAAATTTGGGAGGAGCTTGCTCAAATTTAAAATCACTGGGAATGGTAAATGTATCGGGAACAATGTCAGTTCCTGATACAAGTACGCCTTTCTCTGCTGCAAGAAAATAGCGTATGGAATTGCTAAATATTGTTTCGCTTGCTTCGCCCATGGTGCGTTATCCATCATACCGAACGATCTTTAGCAAGAGAACCTGTACTCGCTCTCTGATAAAGGCTCTCGCGCAGGATTTGCGTATCATTCCGGGATCAATGTATCCAGCATTGTTAAGGCATTTTGGAGCGCTGTGAACCTTTTCTGATAATTCTCATGCTTTGATGTCGACTGCGTGATATATGGCAGAAGAGATCGATTGATCTGGTCGGCGATTATACGTGCCTGGTCAATGATGCTCCCATATTTTGGGTGAGATGGGTTTACCTGTAACAACCTTTCCAGATGCTCTATATCCTTTTTTGCGGTTTCCAGTGATCGCACTGCCTCTGCTTTATCTGCAGGTGAAATATCCACCTGCGGGTCCAGAAGGTCAAACGCCTGGTCCACATTCCATTGCGCCGTTTCGACACAGTTTCGTAGCGTGTTCGGAAGAGGCACATCCAGATCTCGCACTCGTTTGTCGCGCTGCTGCTCCCGTATACGCTGTTTTCGCGACTCAATCCCCGGAAGAGTAACCCCTACCTCTTTTTTTTTACCCTATCAAGCGCATCTTTTACTTGCTGAAGATGCTCGTCTCCAATGAATTCAAGGACTTCCTCAGCCCTGACTGACGAGGGAGCAGAAAGCCCAGAAAGGTTAAATGCTGGTATTCCTAAATCAGACACAACTATTTGGAAAGTACCAATCGGTAAGCTTGCCAACTCTCTTAAGAGTGCGGCTCTACTCAGAGGTGATCCATCATTGCCCCGGGCTGGTGGGGAGTATGATGTAACGGGCGCATCAGGCAAGGCAGGCGAGTCGGGCAAGCCAGCCTGAGAGGGACTGACAACAGGTTTGGCCCCGGACGGTTCAGGAACAGGCGTCACGCCTGAGTTGGAGTCAGACCAGAAAGCGAGGAGTCCAATTATTAGCGCAACAACGGCGAGTACCGCAACTAAAATGTTATAGACGGCTCCCCAATTTTGCAATACACTAATAACGCAGATAGTACCAAGTACGAGAATAAGAATGATCGAAATGATGATGACAAGCCTGCGAATTGGATAAGGAAATATACTCCACCTTCCCTTTTTGGGAGGTGTACCGGTTTGTTGCGCTTCCATACTACAATGCTCCTCACGGTATAAGAGGATGTGGGTTGTCAGGCTACCAAAAATTATACCATGAGAAGATATCAAAGTACATGAATTGAGCAATACGTAATGCGATTATCAGGTGGATTTGGAGCAAATGCCTGACGAGTGTGACGAAGGCCAGCAAACTTTCCAGGTGAACCAGAGGTGTTCCGAATCGAGTCCGTCGAGGGAGTACCGGCGCAGCACGGAACAATGTGCCCCCTGCTGGAGGCCGAAGGTATTGCCTTCAGCAGGCAAAGACTAACTATTCCGCTCACGCGCGCGTAGAGGACATACCGGCCAGTTCTCCTACGAGATCGCGGAAATCCGCGCAATCCTCGTCGCGCCCTGGTGTCAGCCAGCTAGACCGGCCAGCTCTTCCATATACTGGATGATGGCCGACGCATCCTCCTCTCCTTCTTTCATCAGCGCGGCAGTATACACTTGCTGGGCGGCTGCTGTCGCAGGCATGGGCGCAGCTACCTCTGATGCCTGTGCGAGGATCAGGTCAAAGTCTTTGTGCATCAATTTGAGGGGAAAGTCTGCCGGGTATTGCCGCTGCCGCGCGTTCTCAAGATCGAGCTTCTGGCGCGGCGAGACCACAGCTGTCTGTTGCAGGACATCGATAAGCTGTTCTCTCTCAAGCCCGGCCTTTTGCCCAAGTACCAGCGCTTCAGCCAATGCCTGCCTGCTCAACCCGAGTAGCGCATTGACCACCAGCTTCATAGTGGTCCCCATGCCGCTCGCGCCCAGGTAGAAGCTTTGCTTGCCCAGCACATCAAGAATTGGTTTGACGCGCTGATAGGTCGCTTGCTCGCCGCCCACGAAGATCACCAGGCTGCCCTGCTCGACCTGGGGAACGCTTCCAGAGACAGCAGCATCGATCATCGCAACACCCTTTTCTGCTGCTGCCTGGAAGATCTGGCGCGAGGCGCGCGGAGAAACCGTGCTCATATCGATAATCGCTGACGCGGCACGCGCTCCAGCAAGCACGCCGTCTGCACCAAGCATGACTTCTTCGAGCGCGTCGTCGTTACTCACAATTGATATGATGATCTCGCTGCTGGCAGCGGCTTCTTGCGGGGTCTGCGCTACCGTGGCACCCAATTCGCCGATCTCCTGCGCCTTCTCCCCGGTACGATCATAGACTGTGAGATCATATCCGGCGGCCAGCAATCTCTGTGCCATGTGGCTACCCATGTGCCCCATGCCGATGAAGCCCACTTTTGGCAGGGAATTTTCATTCGTAATCATGATGCTTCTCTCTTTCTGCATCGTAAACCCGTCTATAATTTTTGTGTAAGTGAAATTTCACTTACACAGAAATTATAGACGGGAAACATCGTTTTGTCAAGAGTATTTTGGTAAAAAGAAAACAAATTTCAATAGTTACGAATAATATCAGCTATCTTTTCATTTGAAGAGAAAAAGTGTATACTACTAGCAAAGAAAGAGAAGGGAGTGAGTTCGAGATGGTTGCAATTGGATCACAAATACGCGCTCTTCGCCGGGATCAGCATTTAAGTCTACGCGAAGTCGCTGAAAAAGCTGGTGTCAGCATCAGTCACCTGTCGCAGGTCGAAAGCGGCAAAACAAATCCATCGGTCTCTTCGCTTGCGCGCATAGCGACCGCGCTCTCTATCCCAATGGATCGCTTGCTCGCATATGAGATGACGAATGGAACCACCGGGCAGACCGGTGAAAATCATCGCGGAGACACAAGCGGCAATAGCCACGAAGCATTCTCAAACGGGGATCGCCCTGACAAAGCTTCTTCCATACAGCGACGACAGATTAATCCTCCGGCAGATTTCATCGTACACCAGGACGCGCGTGCTACCATTCAATTGATGGGAGGCGTCACCTGGGCGCGTTTGACCGCGGGACAGGAGGAGGGCATCGAGTTTCGAGAAGTCCGCTACGAGGTGGGAGCCAGCTCGGGCCAGGTGATGCAGTATCACTTAGGGCGCGAGTTCGGCATGATTCTCCAGGGGAAAGGTCTGCTGGAGGTTGGCTTCGAGCGCTACGAGGTGCAGGAGGGTGATAGTTTCAGCTTTGACTCAACCATACCGCACCGTCTGACCAACGCGGGGCAGGAGCTGCTGCGGGCAATCTGGGTGACGTTCGATCACGTTTGATCGTTATCAGGAGGGAAACTTTTCGTGTTACAACGCAAACTTGGACGTACTTCATTGTCGGTTACGCCGCTCTGCCTGGGGGGAAACACCTTCGGGTGGACTACCGACCAACAACGCTCATTCGAGGTGCTGGATGCGTATGCAGACGGCGGTGGCAACTTTATCGACACGGCTAATACCTATTCGGCCTGGGTTCCTGGTCACGTGGGGGGCGAGTCGGAGACCATTCTTGGACAGTGGATGAGCAGCCGGGGCAATCGAGACCGCATCATCATCGCCACAAAGATTGGCAGCAAAATGGGCGTTGCCCCTGGCGCAAGTGGCATTTCACAGGGTCTCTCACGGCGCTATATCATGGAGGAGGTCGAGGCGTCGCTGAAACGCCTTCAGACCGACTATATCGACCTGTACCTGGCGCACCGCGACGACCCGAATACACCGCTGGAGGAGACGCTGGCCGCCTTCGATACGCTCCAGCGACAGGGCAAAGTTCGCGCTATCGGCGCATCCAACTACAGCGCGGATCGCCTGCGCGCCGCCCTGCGTGTGAGCGAGCAACAGCATCTTGCTCGCTACGAATGCCTACAGCCACCCTATAGCCTCGTCAATCGAGCGAGTTACGAGCGCGAGCTTGAGCCTCTTTGCCTTGAACAGGATCTCGGCGTCATGACCTATTCGTCGCTGGCCTCCGGCTTCCTTTCGGGCAAGTATCGCTCCGGCAAAGATTTACCCGCAACTCCACGCGCTGGAGGTATCCAGCAACGCTACATGAACCAGCACGGCTTTGGGGTATTGGCGCAGCTCGACCAGGTAGCCAGGGCGTATCACGTCACCGACACGCAGGTAGCGCTGGCCTGGGTCATAGCGCGGCCAGGCATCACTTCGGCAATTGCCAGCGCCACCTCGGTAGAGCAGCTCCGCGAGCTGCTGGCGGCGGTAGATCTGAAGCTGGACGAACAAGAATTACAACGGCTGAATGCTGCCAGCCAGGAGTAAAAACATGGGAGGGTGAAAACGCGTGCGTTTTCACCCTCCCATGTGCGTGTCGCACGCGGCTGCTTATGCCTGCTCGACATTGCTGGAACCACTCTCGCTCTGACCTTCGCCGGTCGGCTGTTTCTGCGCCGTTCCGAAGATCATATCAGCGAGTTCCTTGTGCGAGCGGTCAAGGAAGGCACGCAGCTCCGCCACGCGCTCCTTGTTCTCGAACGCACCTCTGCTGGCTATCGCGAAGAGGCGCGCAACCTCGGCGGCCTCGACTCGCAGCGCGAGCAGCTCTTCAGGGATGCCCTGCCAGCGTCCTGGGCCGTGATGGCCGTGTCCATGCCCATGTTCATGACCGGAGCCGAACGGGCCTTGCCAACCACGCGGGCCGCCAAAGCCGCGCCCAAATGGGCCGCGAGGGCCTTGCCAGCCACGCGGGCCAAAGCCACGACCGGGACCGAACGGGCCACGCGGCCCCTGCTCTTCACCGGACATCCAGGGTGGAGTCCAGCCTCTCCATTGCGCTTGCTGCGCTTCATTTTCTTGTGACGTGTTCATTTCGTCAAACATTGTTCTTCGTTTCCTTTCAATCTGAGAACTATGCGATATATCGCATACATTAGAAAGAACAATGCGATATATCTTCCTATTCCCATTTACGATATATCGTATTGAAAGTTGCAAAAATCCGGCAATCTGGAAATCAAAACGCGACATGCAGCGATTGCAGCCCACGCAACGAATAGTTCGGGCGGAAACGAGGCGGTTCGCCGACCATGTGCATGTTGGGCAGCCGTCGCATGAGCGTCTCGATGGCGACCTGGCTCTCCAGGCGAGCCAGTGCCGCGCCGATGCAGAAGTGTATGCCGTAGCCGAAGCCCAGCGTGCGGGTCGGCGGGCGGCTGATGTCCAGCTTTTCGGGATCGGGGAATTTTTGCGGGTCGCGGTTCGCCGCGCCAACTTGCAGGTAAATGCTGCTTTTTGCCGGTATCTCGACGCCCCGGATCGTCACATCTTGCAGCGCGCGACGAGCAAGCGTGTGTACCGGGCTGACGTAGCGCAGCAGTTCTTCTACGGCTGCCGGAGTTTTGGAGAGGTCTGCCTGTAACAGAGCCATCTGCTCCGGGTTCTGCATCAGGTGATACATACCGACGCCGATCAGGTTGGTGGTGGTTTCATGGCCGGCAAAGAGCAGGAAATTGGTGGCGATGACAATTTCATCTTCGCTGAGCTTATCGCCCTGTTCTTCGGCCAGCGCCATTTTGGTGAGCAGGTCGTCGCCGGGATGCGCGCGTCGTTCGGCGATCAAGCCCTTCAGATACGTTTTGACTTCGTCAAAGATGCCCGCCAGTCGAGGCCAGACGGCAGGCCCGTTGAAAATGATCGTTGCGACGAATTCATTGATGGCCTCGGCGCTGGCTTTGATGTAGGGTCGCCCGCTGCGCGGGATGCTCAGCAAATCCAGGATGACGTTCGAAGGGAGAGGATAGGCCAGGTCCGCCACGAGATCCATGCGGCCGTCTGCAATTTTCTGATCGATCAGCTCGTCCACCAGGTGTTGCACGGCTGGCCGGAAGGACTCGATCATGCGCGGAGTGAAGGTCTTCATCATCAAGGTGCGCTGGCGCGTGTGTCCGGGTGGGTCCATGCCCTGCAAGTTATAAGCCAGAAAGGGGATGATCTGCTTGAGGTAGAGACTCGACTCGTCATCGCCCGCAAAGCCCAACCCTTCGGGGACGCTCGACCAGACATCGGAGGAGAAGCGGTGGTGATCGGAGAAAACCATGTTGACATCATCGAAGCGGGTGAGCATGTAACTCAGAAACATGGGGTTCCAGTGAACCGGCTCATGCTCTCTGAGATACGTGTACACCGGATACGGGTTCTGAATAGTGGCGAAAAAATTATCAAGCTCAAGCGTTTCTTCCGTCGTCATGACTTTTCCTCCGGCTTTTACGCATTGCCTTTCAAGTGCATGGCCTGCGCTTCGGCGAAACGGGCTTCCTGGCGGCGTTGCAGGCCCTTAAGGGCGTCGGCCTTGCGCAGCCAGTGGTCGGGGTCGTCGGGGCGCAGGCGAATGGCTTCGTCGGCGGAACGCAGGGCTTCCTCGTAGCGACCCAGGCGATTGAGCACCAGCGACCTGTTATGCCAGGCCGTCGTCAGGCGCGGGTTGTATTGCAGAGCGCGTTCGTAGGAGAGCAGAGCCTCCCCGTAGTTCTTGAGGTTGTAGAGCGTGTTGCCCTTGCCGTTCCAGGCCAGTGCGAACTTCGGGTCGATGTCGAGCGCGAGGTTGTAGGCTTTGAGCGCGTCAAAGTAGCGCCCCATCTGGCGCAGCACGCCCGCTTTGCCGTTCCAGGCAGGAGCCAGGCGCGCGTTCAATTGCAAAGCGCGTTCGTAGGACGACAGCGCCGCGCCGTAGTCACCCAACTCGTCAAGCACGTTGCCACGCCGGTTCCACGCCTCGCCGAAAGTGTCATCGATTCGGATGGCTTGCTCGTACATGCGCAGCGCCTGCTTGAGTTTGCGCTGTCCATAGAGCGCCTGGCCCAGGCCGAACGAGGCGTGCGCGTTGTTGGCATCCTGGTCGTAAGCTTCCTGAAACGCTTTCTGCGCCTCCTTGAAACGTCCGGTCTCGTAGAGCACCAGCCCTTTGTTGTTCCACGCCTGTACCAGCCGGGGATCGAAGCGCAGCGCCATGTCGAAGGCGTCCAGTGCCGGAGTGACGCGACCCAGGGCATTGAGCGTCGCGCCCTTGCCGTTCCAGGCGGCGGCGTTGTTCGGGTCAAGCTCGATTGCGCGCTCGAATGCTACTAGCGCCTCCTGGTGGCGGCGCAGCCTGCTGAGGGCCGTACCCTTGCCGTTCCAGGAAGCAATGAGGGAAGGATTGAGTTGCAAGGCGCGTTCGAACGAAGTTAAGGCGTCCTGGTGCTGCGAGCGCAGCCCCTGTGCCAGGCCATAGCCCTGCCACGCGAGGGCGTTGGAGCCATCGTTCTGCAAGGCGCGGCTGTAGAGGGCGATAGCCTGGTCGAGCCGTTTCTGCGTGTACGCCAGGTACGCTTCCTCGAGCAGTGGATCGCTGGTCGTGAGGGCGGTACTAGACGAAGCCAGCAGTCCCGGCGTCATTTTAGTGGTGGCGCGTTCCAATGATTGCATCACTTCCTGCGCGCTACCTGGCCTGCCCGTGCTGTCCATATCCAGCATCTGTTGCAGCAGGTGGTCAAGCGCGGGATTGACGGCGGGATTGACCTGCGAGGCGGGACGGAAGAAGAAGGGCTGCTCGCTGGGGTCCATGCCGGTCAGCAGGTGATGCAGCAGCGCGCCCAGGCTGTAGATATCGGAGCGCGGCGAGCTTTGCGCTTTGCCGTATTGCTCCGGGGCGGCGTAACCCGGCGAGCCGAGCGCGACCGTGTCGTGCTGCTTGCCGGGCTTGAAGATGCGCGCAATGCCGAAGTCGATCAGGAAGATATGCCCGCTGTCACTAACCATGACGTTGGCCGGCTTGAGATCGCGGAAGATGATGGACGGCTGATGGGTATGCAGGTAGTTCAGCACGTCGCACAACTCGCTTGCCCAGCGCATGACCTGCTCCACGGGCAGCGGCCCGCCGCCGACTTTGTTCAGGTATTCTTCCAGGGTCTCCCCTTCGATGAAGTCCATGACCAGGTAGGAGCGGTCGTTTTCGGCGAAATGTTCGTAGATGCGCGGCAGGTTGGGGTGCAGCAGGTCAGCCAGCAGGTGCGCCTCGCGCTCAAAGGCTTCCTCGGCCTCTTGCAGGCGCGCCGGTGGCAGCCCCGCGCGGCTCATTTCTTTGATGGCGACGGGTCGATTGTTGAAGCGCAGATCGGCGGCTTTATAGACCGCGCCCATGCCGCCTTGCCCGATGCGACTGAGCAGGCGGTAGCGACCGGCCAGGATGGTCTCTTGATCCAACGCGCCGGTATCATGGCGAAAGGGCAGCAACGTGGCGCAGTTCTGGCAGAAACGCGCGCCAAAGGGATTGGCAGCCCCGCACGTATCGCAGAAAATCTCCTGCGTGTCGGGTGCCGTTTCTGCCATCGCTGCCGGTGCTGTTGCCGTCGTCGGCTGGGTATTCACATCATCCTGCGCGGTCGCGTCAGCAGTGAGAGCGTCATCTTCCCCGCTCGCAGCGGTTGGCGGCGTGACGAGCGTCTCCTGTTCCGAATCTGTCGCTGTCGCGTCCAGCGGCTCCTGTGTGGCTAATTCTTCCTGAATATCTGCTTCTTCCATACATATCTCTATCTAATGAATATATCCTCTTATTCCGACCGGCAACGCTGCTGCGCAGCTACACTTCGTGTCAGCCAGTCGGAAAGGAATATTATAATTGCACTCGTATTATACGCCATCGATGCGACCGCTCATCTCCTCCGGCTTCGTTGTCAGAGCTTTCCATAGATTTAACCATTCTGGGATAGATAATGTTTCGGCCCGGCGACTGGGATCGATGCCCGCGGCAAGCAGGCAGGCGCGTATCTCTTCGTTCTTGCGGTGCAGGTGGTGCGTCAGGGCGTTGTGAAGCTGCTTGCGTCGTTCGGCGAAACCGGCCTGTACTATACGAAAGAAGCTGTCCCGCTCCCTGCGCGTGAGCGGTGGCTGGTCGAAGGTGTCGATACGCAGGATGGCAGAATCGACCTTTGGCGCGGGATAAAAGGCACGCGCAGGCACGCGCGCTACGATGCGCGGTTGGCCGTAGAACTGCACGCTGACACTCAGCAGGCTCATATCACCCGCACCGGCCACTATGCGCTGCGCGACCTCGTCCTGCACCATCACTACCAGCAGGCGCGGCGGATTCTCGCTCTCCAGGAAGTGGCGAAAGGTTGGCGCGGTGATGTAGTACGGCAGGTTCGCCACCAGTTTATAGGGCTGCTGGTCGAAAACCTCGCGTGGGTCGAGATCAAGCAGATCGCGTGCCACACGTTCGACATGCGGGAACTGCCCCGTCGTCTTCTTGAGCAGGGCAAGCATGTCGCGTTCCAGCTCGACGGCCACGACCCGGCGGGCGCGACGCGCCAACTCGCGCGTGAGGACGCCCGTACCCGCGCCGACCTCCAACACCTGCTCATCAGGCGCGAGGTCGGCAGCCTCCACGATTTGCTCCAGGATGGCACGGTCTACCAGGAAATTTTGCCCGAACGATTTGTTCGGGCGCATGTTGTGAGTGTAGAGCAGGTTGCGCAACTCGTGAATATCGGTCAGGTCTCCGTCGAATGCTACAACGGAGGCGCGATTTTCAAGATTCGTCAATCCTCACCATCCCCACGGCCCGCGGCGTCGCCAGCCTCCACGCCTGCGCCCACCTCTGGCAAAAGAGCCGAGTACCATCAACACTATAAGGATGGGGAGAAAAAGCGTCCCCAAAAATGGCCCGGCGAAATTCCCAAAGAAGAAAAAACCGTGATCGAAAAAGCCGCTAAAGAGACTGATCATGATCAGGATGAGCAGGATACCGCCGAAGCGGAAAGGACCGCGCTGCGCTTGTGGCTGCGGGCGCGCCCATGGCGGGGCGCCCTGGTTCATGCCGCTCTGCCCGTTGTAGTTGTTGGATTGATAACCTTGCTCGTAAGCGTCGCCATCGTAGGGATTGTACTGGTATGGCTGTGGCGGCGTGAACTGCTGCTCCTGCTGCTGGCTGTAGCCGTTCGCCTGGTCGTAGGGCGACGAGGCGTCGGCTTGAGCGTCCTGCGCCTGGTACCCGGCCTGGTACGCGGTATCATAGTCATAGCTGGACAGTGGTTCATCTCTCGGCACCCCCTCTGAATGGGCGTTGCCCGACCAGGAATAGGGATACTGCGGTGCGACTATTTCTTCTTCGCTCTCGGACTGCTTCTGCGGCCCGGGAGCGAATTCTTGCTGACTCATTAAGGTCTCCTTTACCCCTTACCTGAAAAATGGGGGATGGACAGGTTTGTCTCGCTGAAAATATTCACTACTTGAACATACGAAACGTGGGTACAAGAGTTGCATTGCCACCCGCCTTTCTCCCCTCCATGCCAACACCGCGAAACTGAGAGAAAAGCCAGAGCGTTATTACACTGTGACAGCTTTCGTTTTTCCTATTCCCATATACCAAATGTACCTATATGTTGGTCACAAGTCAAGCGTTTGAAGCGTGATGTGCTATGATACGTTTTGAACACTACTATGCTATCTACTATCGTGCAGAGCACTTGAGATTGATTGTTACAAAGAAGGTATTTTTACGATGGACGAGCAGCATAACGATGCGCGAGATGAGGTGACAAGGCAGGTTCTCCCTGCTAGAAAAACAAGCGGCGATCCCGGCGGAATACACGTGCTGGACATTGAGCGGCAGCAGGACCCGGCGGCGCGCGAGGTCTCCTCGCTGCCGGTGATGCGTGTTCCCACGACGCCCGGCATTCCTACTTCACAGGAGTCGCTGCGTCGTATACATGTCAATCGCGTGCTCTTCATCAAGCGGCGACATAAACGCAATCAACGCCTCGAAAAGAACGCGCCTCGCCTGTTGACCGCTCTCCTTATCCTGGGGGCGGCGCTGCTCGCGCTTCTTTCGGGCGCGGTTGGAGCATCCTACGCCTTTTACCAGGCACAGTTGCCCCTGCTGGATAATATCGCCAGCCACGGGTTATTCCAGACAACACATATTTATGATCGCAATGGGAATCTACTCTATAGCCTGAACGATCCGCGCTATGGCCGGCGCACCTACGTCAACTATAACGATATCTCACCCCTGCTGGTCAACGCGACCATCGCCGCCGAAGACCATACCTTCTGGACAAACAGCGGCGTCGATGCGCAGGGTATCGTCCGGGCGGCCATCGCTGACCTGCAAAACCAGACGGTGGTCGAGGGCGGCAGCACGATTACACAACAGCTCATCAAGAACCAGCTCTTCCTCAACCAGTCCAGGACGATTCAGGTCAAGGGTGAAGAGGCCATCCTGGCGTATGGCCTGACCCAGCAGTATCCCAAGTGGAAAATCATGGAGATGTACCTTAATACCGTTTACTACGGCGATCTGAACTATGGGATCGATGCGGCCGCTCAGGACTATTTCAACCTACATCCAAAATGCACCCATTCGATTTGTACCTCGGCAGCTTCGCAGC
This sequence comes from uncultured Chloroflexia bacterium, assembly GCA_963731975.1. Lineage (GTDB taxonomy): Bacteria > Chloroflexota > Ktedonobacteria > Ktedonobacterales > Ktedonobacteraceae > CAVSXS01. Next base: position 647,621 of record CAVSXS010000002.1, read on the forward strand.
TCGATCTTGCCCAGGCCTCGATGCTGGCCGGACTGCCGCAGTCACCTTCGTACTACAACCCGATTGAGAATAAGACGGTGGCACTCGCCCGGCAGCAGTATGTCTTGCAGTCGATGGTCTCTCTGGGCATGATTACGAGCAAGCAGGCAAGCCAGGCAGAGGCCGAAACGGCCAGATTCAAGTTCGAGTCGTATAGCTCATTACAAGGTATCCAGGCACCACATTTCGTGCAATATGTGATCGACAACGTGCTGGTGCCGATGATCGGGGCGCAGAACCTGTACGACGGCGGGTACAACATCTACACGACGCTCGATCTGAACCTGGAAAAGAAGGTTGAGCAGATCACCTACAGTCACCTGTATCAAGTTACCTGCGATAACTATCTCGGCTGTTACGGGCCGCTGGACACAGTCAATAACGTGAACAATGCCGCTGTGGTAGTCGAGAACCCCTTCAACGGGGAAATCCTGGCGATGAACGGCAGCGCGAACTACAACAACAACGACCCACAGGTGCGCGGCGAGTTCAATGCCGCGACCGCGCTGCGCCAGCCTGGCTCCTCTTTCAAGCCCATTGTCTACGCGACGGCTTTCGAGATGGGCTGGTACCCGGCTATGGTCATTCCTGACCACAAGACGGTCTATCCGACGCTGGTTTCGCAGAACCCGCTGCAATACTACACACCCAGCAACTATGGTAACGTTTTTCACAATAACTTCCCTATGACCGTGCGCAACGCCATCGCCAATTCCATCAACATTCCGGCCATCGATGCTATCGAGTTCGCCGGCATTAAAAACGTGGTCAACATGGCGGGTCGCCTGGGCCTGTCTGAGATCGCCAGCCAGCCGCTAAGCCAGCTGGGACCGTCGATGGCGATCGGCGGCAGTGCGGTGTCGCTCCTGCATCTGACCGGCGCGTATGCTACCTTCGCCGACCAGGGAGTGCGCGTTGCGCAGTCCTCCGTGCTGGAGATTACGAATAGCCAGGGGCAGGTGCTCTATTCGTACAACGAGTCGCACCCCAACGGCACGCGCGCCATGGGCGCGGATGTGGCCTTCCTGATGAGCAGTATTCTTTCCGACAAGACCGCGCGCTACCATGAGTTCGGACCGGGCAACCCGATGGAGCTGGATCGTCCCGCCGCCGCCAAGACCGGCACGACCGACAGCTTCCGCGATAACTGGACGATGGGCTACACGCCCTACCTGGCCGTCGGAGTGTGGGCAGGCAACAGCGACAACAGCCCTATGAATAATGTAATCGGTATCACCGGCGCTGGCCCTATCTGGCACGATGTGATGGAGTACGCCTCGCAGTATTATAATTTCCCGGCGACCGATTTCAGCAGGCCGGCAGACGTGGTTCCTGGAACGGTTTCGGCTATTACGGGATTGCTGCCGCACCCGGGCGAACCGACCACGACGGACTGGTTCATCAACGGCACCATGCCGACGATTGCCGGGCCGTACACTCCCACCACACCACCGCGTCGTTGTGGCGGAGACATCTGCCCGAACCCTCCACCGACGCAGCCACCGTCGCAGTTCTGCCCGCCTTTCTGCATCGTCCCTCCAACGCAGTGATGTACGGAATGAGGTTGTAGATTGATTACGTAATGATCCGTAGGGGCGACCCTACGTGATGTTTATGGAGATTTTTATGGATGAGACATTGGAACAGGCAAACGGCAACATGGCTGAAACCAGCGGCGCCAGCGCGAGCGCGGAGACGGCGTTTCGCCCGCTCACACGCATGGAACGGCGCACGGTCTGGCTCAAAGAGTATGGCGACCAGGATTTCGCGCTGCAAATGTGGACGCGGCTGGTAGAGCAGCAAGACCTTGAGATCGAGATGATGCTTCAGATGCATGGCCTGCTGGTCTTTGGCGTGATGGTGAGCACGCTGCGTTACGCCCAGTTTTATATCGATCTGAACGAGGAACTACACCGGGAACACGAGCCTGAGACGGCGGACGCGCTGCGCGAATACTACTACGCGCTCGTCCCGCCGCGCGATCAGCCGGAGATCGGCCCCGAAGGACTGCCGATCGTACATCGCTACGTACACATGCGCGACGTGACGATTATGAGCGCGGGTCACAAGATCAAAGTTCCCTACTGGCGCGGCAAAATCAGCGAGATCGACGCCTTCGTGGTAGGCGCGACAGCAGCGGAGTAAAGAACGAATGGGGCAGGATGCCGGCGGCATCCTGCCCCATTCGTTCTTATTTGAGGACTACGGGTTGATCTGGACGGTCGTGCCGATGGGGGTCCAGTTGTAGAGCCACCGCGCGGACGACAGGGGCATAGCAACGCAGCCGTGCGTTCCCCACTGCCAGCCATACACCGGGTCGTAGTGCCACCCGTTCGTACCCGGGCCGTAGACGGTATGCCACCACGAGTCGTGCAGGAAGAACCCGCCTGCCTTCCATTCAAGGGCATAGTTGATGAAGGTCGGTGGGTACCAGTAGGGCGATCCCGGAGGCCAGGGCGAGTAGAACCAGGTCGGATGCAGCTTCAGGAAGACGTGGTAGGTTCCCGTCGGCGTTGCCAGCGAAGGGCGCCCGGTCATCACCGCCGAGTTGAACACCAGGTGACCGTTCTGATACACCCACATCCATTGTCGAGAGAGGCTAACAACGATCTCTTTGCCCTGGGATGAAGCGACGGGAGGGCCGCCAGGTCCTGGAGCGGGTCTGCTGGTCGTGGCAATCAATCCGCCGTAGATGTACATGGGACTGTGGTTCAGGCTGGAAATGCGATCCCAGCTGGATATCCCTCCCCACACAACCTGGCCGGAGACCGTGGCATACACCGTCACGACAGTATTGGGGGCATCAACCGCGACGATGCCGTAGCCGGTGCTTGGCCCGGAGCGCACGTTCGACCAGGACGTTGTTACCCCTGTCCAGGTAGAAGCCGCTTGCGAAGTTCCGGCGGAAAACGGGTTGAAGGCGAAGACCACTGTTAGTAGAACAACAAACAATCCGAGGATGCTGACACGTTTGATGGATCCTGGCATAGACACCTCCTGAATGGAAATAACATGCCCCACACCATCAGTATAATTAACTCGTGTATAAGAAACAAGGGCAGCGGGCTGCCCTTGTTTCTTGTTACAGGAAGAGAGAGGTTACTTCTGCACTGCTTCCAGGTCGATCTCGATGTTGACGTCCTCGCTCACCAGCACGCCGCCGCTCTCGAGGGCAGCGTTCCAGTTGAGACCCCACTCTTTGCGGTTGACCTTCGTCTTCGCGGCCAGACCGGCGACCGTCATACCCCAGGGGTTCTTGCCCTGGCCGTTGTACTCGGCCTTGAAGACGACGGGCTTCGTTACGCCATGCATGGTCAGATCGCCCAGCACGCTGTATTCGTTGCCGCCGATCCTCTCGACTTTGGTACTCTTGAAGGTGAGGGTCGGGTAGCTCGCCGCGTCGAAGAAGTCGGGCGAGCGAAGATGGCCGTCGCGCTTCTCGTCGCGTGTATCAACGCTGCTGACATCAACCTGCGCCTCTACCCAGGAGCTTTCAGGATGCTCCTCGTCGATGTGCAACTTGCCGCTGAGGACGTTGAAGTGTCCCCGCACGGTAGAGAACATCATGTGTTTAACGGCAAATGTTGCCAATGAATGTGAAGGATCGATTTCCCAAGCCATATCTTTACGTGTCTCCTTGTATGTATACTAACAAATAGTTAGTATCTAATCTAACTGTATGTAGCATACCACATGTCACTTTACTTTGTCAAGTACCTATTTTTTTGTAAGATACAAGGTAATGGCAAGAGTCATCCTCTCATCTCCTTGCGACCCGTTATGATATAATTTGCTGGACGTTTATGAACAAGACACATAGAGGACAGGCCGAATGTTCACCCTCAACGATCTGATGCTTGGCAATGATGGGAAGATGCAGATACATGGCGCTTACGCTCCCGAAATGCAGCAGGTATTTCCAGCAGCTCATCATGATAGCCGGCAGATCGGGCCTGGAGACCTGTTTGTAGCCATCAAGGGCGCGCGTGTAGACGGGCATCGTTTCATACCAGTCGTGGCGCGAGCGGGCGCCGGGGCGGTGTTGTGCAGCGAGCCATCAGATGATGTGCCTGGCGGTTTTCTGCAACTCGTCACTCCGAATCCTATCGAAGCATTGCACGGTGCAGCGCGCGTGCGGGCAGAGCGGCAGCGGCGGGAGTATGACACCACCTTCATCGGCATCACCGGCAGCAACGGCAAGACCAGCACGAAGGAAGCGGTCACCGCTGTGCTGAGCCGTTTCGCCCCAACGCTCAAGACCCTTGCATCGTATAACAACGAAATTGGCTATCCGCTGACGCTGCTGCGCCTGGAACCACAGCATCGCTATGCAGTGCTGGAGATGGGCGCGCAATGGGTGGGAGAGTTGTCCTGGCTGAGCAAGACCATCGCCCGGCCCGACTGGTCGATCATCACCAATGTTGGCGCGGCGCATCTCGCATATTTCGGCTCGCAGGAGCGGGTCGTGACTGCCAAAAGCGAGCTGGTGCAGGTGCTTTCCAGGAATGGTGTCGCCATCCTCAATTACGATGACCCGAACGTGCGCGGGATGCGTGAGAAGACCGAAGCGCGCGTCCTTTTCTATGGAACGAGCGAGGACGCCGGGGTGCGCGGCAGCGAGGTACAGGGCGATGAGTTGCGTGGCTTCCGCTTCCTGCTGAGCTATCACGGTCAAACAGTGCCAGTGCAACTGCACCTGCCGGGCGCGCACGGCGTAGCTATAGCGCTGGCGGCGGCAGCCGCGGGCTGTGCCGCCGGGATGTCGCTCGATGCTATTGGCGCCGCGCTGGAAGCCTTAGCTCCGGCCAGGGGGCGCTGCGAGATCAAGGCTGGACCTGATGGCAGCACGCTAATCGACGACACATACAACGCCAACCGGCAGTCGATCCAGGTCGTCACACACGCCATTAGCTCGACGGAGCTTGCCCCCGGCGGCAAACGCTGGGCCGTGCTCGGCGACATTTTCGAGCTGGGGAAGTACGCGCGCGACGAGCATCTCCAGAGCGGCGAATACCTGGCCGGGCGTGTCGATTACCTGCTCGCCATCGGCGACGAGGCGCGCCACTATGTGGAGGGAGCCATCAACGCCGGACTGCCAGCCGATCATGCCTGGTTTTTCCCGGCCAACGTTGAGAGCAGCGCGGAACTGGACGCGGCCAAAAGCGCCGCCGCCGACCTGCTCAAGCAGCGCGTGCGTGGCGAAGACCTCGTACTCATTAAAGGCTCGCGCGGCATGCAGATGGAGACCATGCTGCCCTTGTTGGCCGATACCGTTTCGTAGGGAAGGATGCACAAGATGACTAGAAAGAAAATTCGCGTTGGTATCGTGTTTGGCGGGCGATCAGGCGAACACGAGGTGTCGCTGGCCTCCGCCGCATCGGTAATGGCAAATCTGGATGGTGAGAAGTTCGAGGCTGTGCCTATCGGCATCACCAGGGAAGGCTCGTGGCTGCTCGGAACGCATCCGCAGCAATTGCTGGCAGCGGAGCAGCACCCGGGTTCCGAGGAGGCGCTGGCCGGGACCACGGCTGTTACCCTCACAGGCGACCCACGCCTGCGCCGCCTCATCCCCGTGCAGGAGGGCGAGCAACTGGGCAGTCAGGGCGCGGTGGATGTCATATTTCCGGTGCTGCACGGCACCTATGGCGAGGACGGCGCGCTGCAAGGGCTGCTGGAGATGGCGAACGTGCCGTATGTCGGCTGCGGCGTGCTGGGTTCCGCGCTGGGCATGGATAAAGAGAAGATGAAGATGCTATTCGCTTCGGTCGGTCTGCCCATCGTCGATTACCTGGTCTATCGTCGCAACGAGTGGGAGCGCGATCCGCAGGCCATCATCGCGGCCATCGAGCAGCGCCTGGGCTATCCCACCTTCGTCAAACCGGTCAACCTGGGCTCCAGCGTGGGCGTGAGCAAAGCGCACGACCGCGAAGAGCTGGTGCAGGCCATCAACGTCGCGGCGGAATACGACCGCAAGATCATCATCGAGCGTGGCATCGATTGCCGCGAACTCGAATGCGGCGTGCTGGGCAACGACGAGCCGGTCGCCTCGGTCGTCGGAGAGGTGGTCTCCAGCAACGAGTTCTACGACTATCGTGCCAAGTATCTCGATGGTAAGTCGCAGGTCGTCATTCCCGCCGACGTCCCGCAGACCACCGCCGAGGAGGTGCGCCGCCAGTCCGTGCAAGCCTTCGCCGCGCTTGACCTGAGCGGGCTGGCGCGCGTGGATTTCTTCCTGGAACGCGGAACCGGCCAGGTCTATCTCAACGAGGTTAACACCATGCCCGGTTTCACGGCTATCAGCATGTATCCCAAGCTGTGGCAAGCCAGCGGCCTGCCCTACCAGCAGTTGATAGACCGCCTGATCGAACTGGCCATCGAGCGCCACGAAGACCGCCAGAGGAATCGCACGAGCATGTAGGGGCGACCCTCGTGGTCGCCCGCCTGCGTTTGCTGCGCCGCCGCTGGTCGCCAATGACCACCATTCGCGGCATTCGAGCGGGTGGCGGGCGACCACGAGGGTCGCCCCTACAGGTTCGCAATTGCAGCTTGCCCATAGGAGAAGATTACGATGTCCCATACCACCATTCGTTCGATCACCGTCGAGCCGCTTACTATTCCTCTCCTGGAGCCGTTCACCATTGCCACGGGCAGCGTGGCCGACGCGCGCAACGTGCTGATTAGCATGACGTTGGAAGATGGAAGCGTGGGCTACGGCGAGTGCGCGCCATTTCCGCCCAGCACGGGCGAGTCGCAGGAGACGGCGCTGGCCGCCGCCATAGGCTGCGCGGCGCTGATCGAGGGGAGGGACGCGGCAAACTGGCGCGCGCTCTCGAAGCTGATACACGGCGTCTATTTCAGCCAGCACACCGCCATCGCGGGTATGGAGATGGCGCTGCTCGACGCGCTCACCCGCTCCTATGGCATTCCGCTGTACGTCTTCTTCGGCGGCGCGGGCAGCGCGGTCGAGACTGATTACAGCATCCCGATGGTGACGCCCGAACGCGGCTACGAACTGGCGCGCGAGGTGGTCGAGCGCGGCATTACTACGATCAAGGTGAAGGTTGGAGGCGACCTGCGCTACGATGTGGCGCGCGTGGAGGCTATACGCGAGGGCGCGCCCGGCCTCGGCTTGACGCTCGACGCCAACCAGGGCTACACTCCCGGCGAGGCTCTGCTCTGCCTGGAGGCGCTGGACGACCGCGACATTCGTCCCCTGATGATGGAGCAGCCTGTCCACAAAGATGATTTCGACGGCCTGCGCTACGTCACGCAGCACACCAGCGTCCCCATCGCCGCCGACGAAAGCACCTCGAACGCCGCCAGCGTCGCCCGCCTCATCAAGATGGAGGCATGCAATGTCGTCAACATCAAGCTGATGAAGTGCGGCTTCGTGGAGGCGCTGGACATTGCCGCCGTGTGCCGTGCCAACCATGTCGAATTGATGATCGGCGCGATGATAGAATCACGCCTGGCGATCAGCGCCGCCGCGCACTTTGTGGCCGGCCTGGGCGGTTTCCGCTACATCGACCTGGACACGCCAATGCTGCTGGCTAGCGACCCCTTCACCGGCGGCTACGAGCAGCGCGGCGGCGTATATGACCTGAGCGGCGTGGAGAGCGGATTAGGAGTGGAGCGGAGGTGATGGGATGCCCGTAGGAGCGCGATGAATCGCGCCCACATCCGATTACCCAAAAAATTGTTCCACATGCACCAGGAAATCTGGCACGATCAGCGTTGGCAGCACGGCCTTCCCCTCGAAGACGCCGAGCGAGCGATAGCTGCCTGCCTCCAATGAAAGCACCTCGATCGTGCGCGACCAGGGATCGGCGATCCAGTATTCCGGCACGCCTGCCTGTGCGTAGACCTCGTACTTGCGCGTGCGATCATGTCCCACCGTGCCGGGAGAGGAGACCTCGACAACCAGGTCGGGCGCACCTACGATGCGCGACTCGGTCACTCTATCAAGGTGCGATTTCAGGACAACCATCACATCCGGCTGTACGACTGTACGGAATCCAAACTGAACATCGAAGGGGGCAATGTATACCTGTCCGATGCCCGTCAGTTTCACATGAGTTCGCAGGTAGGAAGCAATTTCGAGAACAGTATTCTGGTGATCTCTACTTGGCGCTGGTAACCTATACAACACTCCATCCACGATTTCGTAGCGATGCCCGTCATCGGGAAGAGCCGCGTAGTCGTCATAGGTCCAGCGACCTTGTTGAGGGCCTGGGATGTGGTCGGCAGGCGTCACCATCGGCACTCTCCCGGAAGCTGTCATGGTCATGTTGCTCTGTCTCTCCTACAAACAAAGTACATCGTTCATCACTACACTACCATGATAACATAGAGGATGGGCGTCTACAAGGACGCTGCACATGGGCAAGAAAGGAAACAATTTCATGGCGCAAATTAGAGCGATGCGCGAAGACGAGGCCGAGCGCGTGCGCGACCTCTGGATGCAAGTATCAGCAGAAATGGGAACGCCGCTCCCTGAGAAATCGGCTCGGCAGATCCTCGCTAACCTCAAACAGTATCCTGCCAATCAGAAAGTGCTCTGCCTGGTCGTGGAAGAGCAAGAGAGCCTCATCGGCTTCCTTACATGCAGTGTGACAGGACACCCGGTGATGCCAGGGGTGTCTGGCGAAATTGAAGAGTTGTATGTGCAGCCTGGCCCCCAACAGCAAGCCCTGCTGGCTGAGCTTGTAAGGCAAGAGGTCGCCTTCATGCAGGCGCAGGGAGCAATGAGTATTCATACGCGGATCGGCATTGGAGTGGAAAGCCCGGAGGAGCCGGAACAACGGGTGTTCTGGCAGTCGCTGGGCTGGGTGAACGATATGACGATCTATTCCATCTACAGCAGTGTGCCGGGCGACCCGGCGCTCCAACATGTGTGGGATGAATATCAGGCCCATTAATAAGTAACGAGGGCGACCGCGAGGGTCGCCCGTACAAAGATACGGCATTGCACCAGTTTCGTAGTCTTTGTACGGGCGACCCTCGCGGTCGCCCTTTGGTTAGAGGTGGTCGCCCTTTGGTTGGAGGCGGTCGCCCTGGGCCTTGAGTCCCTCGGTCGCCCTTGCAAGCGTTGTCTAGTCCAGCACGTTGAGCGTGTTGGAGCAGTCATCGACGAAGTAGACGCCTTCGCCGCCGGGGACGATGGTCAGGCCGAAGAGGCAGCCCGCGCCGGGCAAGGCTGGCAGCGTGACGGTGTTGTCCAGCAGCTTGTGCGCTATCTGCTCGCCGTCGCGGGTCGTCTCAACAATCTTGCCGTCGTTGCCGTTGACGGTCAGGATATGCTCGTCGGGAGCGATGGTCAGACCCAGCGGGTCGTTGAGCTGGCCGTTGGTGGTGACGGTTTTGCCTGTGTGCGCGCTCGTGGAGCGGCTGGCGGCGCTGGAAATGGCGGCGATGCGGTTATCCAGGCTGTCGGCTACGTAAAGCGTGCCGTCGCTCAGGCCCACTCCCGTCGGACCGACGACGAGCGCGGCGGGATCGGTGCGCTCAGGGAAGCCGGAGCCGATGACGGTGGTCGAATTCGCGTTTGGGCGCTCCGCGGCCCTGCCAGGGCACATCCAGGTTGATGCGAATGACCGTGCCGCGATTGACGACATTGCCGTTGGCGGCAACCGTGCCGTTGAGTACGTTCGAGACGAACAGGCTGGCGTTTTCGCCGCGGTCAAGGGCAGTCATGTCCCAGGGTCCGTTTATCGCGCCGCCGGAGAAGGTCTCCACAGGATGGCCCCAGCTATTCAGCACGATCAGGCAGCCGGCCTGCGCGGTGGCCGACGTGCCGTCGGTGGTCGGCAGGCTTCCTACGATCACCCAGCCGCGTTGCAGCGCGACGAGCGCCGTCGTCAGGCCGACGCCGCCGGGACAGGCACCGTTCAGCGCGCCCGCGCTCAACTGCGCGAAGACGCTCACCGCACCCTTTGGTGTGATCTGCACGATGGTCGTGCCTGTGCCCTGCAAGTTCGATACCGCATTGAAATTACTGATAAGAATGTTGCCGCGTTTGAGGTTGCCGATAGTAGTTGGCACGGTCGCGATACCGTAGGGATTGATGTCACCATTGGCCGGAACGGTGGAAGCGACGGTGTTGATGTGATGGAGCCGTCCGATGAACGAGTCGTCGGATGCCTGGGCAATGGCTGGCATCATGGCCAGGACGAGCGCCAGCAGTCCGAGCAGCGCGCCGGGCGCAAGCAGAAAAATAGGCCGAAGTCTCATAAAGTACCTCCCAAAAATTTTGAAATAGGGTCAGAAGATGAAAAGTTTCACAATCCCCTATAGTGATACGAGGGAGGTTACAACATATAAGGGCACCCTACATTTACCGGTACGCCTCGGCTTGCAGGTTGAACAGCTCGGCGTAGATGGCGTCCAGGGTCATCAAATCCATGTGGGAGCCGGTTTCGATGATGTAGCCATTGTCCAGCACGAAGATGCGGTCGGCCAGCCGCACCGTGCTGAAGCGGTGGCTTCGCCAGCGATCTACACCGTTTGACACGTTACGGTTGGTGATTGTTCCCCAAATTGAGGAGGTGTTGGTATTGCCAATCTCGTTCTTTGGTTACGGCAGCACCGGCTTCAGAGGGATTGGTTGCTCTATAGATAGCCTGTTGAGCATAAATTGCAGGACCATAAGAATGTCGGGGAACATGCGCAGTTGCCACAGCTTGACCTGCGGCACGAGCAGCAGAGCGGGCAGGACTATCTTCTCCTACTTCACGGGCAGCAGCATGAGAGTCAAGCGAAGCCTTGCGAATAACTGCCATCTTAAATATCCCTGTATCCATCCATGTCTTAAGTGTTTCGATAGCTTGTCGAGGGCGATGGTCTTCTGGATATTTTTCCTCAAAGTATGGCAGCACCCGCTCGGCACAATCAATTGCCCAGATGGCTAATGTCTTATGGTCAGTGTTTTTTATAAGCTCTAACATTTCCTCGTCTTCGTGTGTGATTGAAAATTTGGATTTTTTCATGGATACGCTTCCTTATAATCTGAAGTTTAGACGCTTCACACTTCCCCTCACGGTGTCAACAAGATAGCTGAGACTCCCAATAGCTTCAATGACCGCGCCAAGTATGACAAAGTTCTGGTTAATCATGTGTCACGCTTCCTTCGCCATACGCCAGGGAATTATACCAGATAGAGAGGGCAGGGAAAATGGAGCCTATGCATGAATTGGCCTGACGGCCTGATAGGACTTGTGACTTGAACGACGGGGTGCTGGATGTGGATGATCTCGTCCGATGCGCCGATGGTATCTGAAGTATCCAAAGTATCAGTGTTGGCCCATTCTTCGACAAGCTTCCCGTTTGCGATAAGCATGATGGCAATACCTGTCACTGCTACCTGTTTGCCCGTCGGTGCAATGCCCATCAGCTCGCCCTGGTGGGTGCCACGAAGCGTACAGCGAACTACGACTCTGCCTCCTTCCCCGATCACGTCTTCAATGCTAACATGCAGGTCGGGGAAGGCGGTGAGCAACATCGACAGATACTGTTTGAACGGTTCTCGGCCCTGGAACGTCAAGGCCTCATCCTCGTTCTGCTCATGCTTGCTTTTGGGGTTCAGGTCTTTGTGGCCGTTGACCTCGAAAACTAGCCAGCACGACTGAGGGCGGCGAAGTCCTGCAACAAGATGGGTCAGATGACACTTCTCATGAGGAATGCGCTGACGTATGCTTGGCATAGACCTGTTCCACACACGAGAGGTGTTCACTCACGAAGATGGGCAGGAGAAGATGAGCACTAGCATTCCTCTTCTGAAGGAGAAGATCATGAGTCAACCAGGTACATTTCAAGCGGTGAACAACCGCCATTCTTCGCGCATCGGACAGTTCCTCTTTACCTTCCTGGCAGTCGTGGCGTGTGCTTTGGGGTCGCTACTGCTGAGTCTCGCCTGGTTCGGTGTCGGTGTGACCCCCGGATTAGAAGCAGAAGCACGAGGCATGGCCGTCATCATCGTGTGGCCTGTGACCATGCTGGTCGTTTGGATATGCAGTAGCGTGGCATCTCTACTGGGGAAGCGCCGGGTTCTGGTCTTCTTCTCTTTCCCAGTGGCACTTGCTATCATGATGGGTGTCTTCGTGCTCGTGGCATTCTTCATGGTCACGTCCTCTGCGGTGGTGTTCACGGCGGTGCTCATGCTGCTCAACATAGGTGCGATCTGGCTTGCCGGTCGGTTTCTGAGAAGCACATTCAGGTAAACGGTAGCCATTGGCGCTGGCGATGCAGTTGATTGAAAAAGCGGTGGGGCAATTGTCGTTATGGGCGCAGGGTTTCACGTAACGACAAGGGCAGGGCAACGATGCGAAGCAGTCGTTGGTCGTCCTCGTCCCTCGGACGACCCGAACGGATTGATACCCCTTATGACCCCCTGGGGGCTTGTCTATTCTCCTGTTGCTTGAGCCGTTTCATAGATGCGTGCCTATCGATGCAAGCGTCGAAAAAATATTCAACACTCGCCCTTGTCGATGAGGCGACTCAGGATAAGAAGCGTTTCCTCTCAAGGTGCTACAAAACAAGCTCTGCGTGGAGAGCTTCCTGGTAGCTCACCAGTGAGATGAGCGTAGCAAACAAGCAGTGAAAAGTCAAAAGGGAAGAGGGAAGAGACGTGGCATTGTGATGGATTTGTAACGCTAGAGGTGCTTAAGGTCTTGATCGAAAACTGATTTGAGGCTATACTCTAGGTGTCTCAACAAAGACGAGTCAAAAAGACTTGTCCCACATTGAAGGCCATCTTCGTTACATTCGCTACGTGCGTGAAAGTTGCGTAGAGGGATTACTAACCAAGATGCACTCCTGCTTATGACTCTTAGACTTTCACGATCTGTAGGAGTGAGCCAGAGCCGAGTATCTACCAGGTATCAGGGAGGTATTCGGCTTCAGTATTTTTGGGGATACATTTTTCGCTCACTCTCTGAAACAGTCAGAGAGCATGTTGCTTTCGCCTTCCTCTATAGTGGTCCCCATTCTTTGAGTGCCTAGATACGAATATAGGGGGGATTGCCGATCACTGCATCAAAGGGCGAAACCTGATTGCCTGGATGGGCCTGGCGATGGATGCCACGAGTCGCTTGTGGATGGCAGGAGTGGTCAGTGCGCGTCGAGATCGCAGCCTGGCAGATCGTTTACTCTGCCAGGTTCGCGCTTGTTGTCACGCCAGACATGCGCTGCTGGTCTGTACAGACGGATGGGCGGCGTATCCCAAGAGCATCATGCGCGCGTTCCGCGACAAGGTGAAAACGACCGCAGGCAGGGGCAGAGCCTGTTTAGAGGTGTGGCCGGAGCTGTGTATCGCCACGGCCATCAAACGCAGCGAGCAGAAACGGGTGGTCGAGGTGACCCGGCGGCTGATGTTGGGAACGCGTGAGCAAGCAGAGCAACTGGTGCACCTGACCGCTGGGTGCCAGCAGTTCAATACCTCCTTGATCGAGCGCTTCAATGGCACAATGCGCGAACGGCTGGCGGCTCTCACCCGCAAGTGTCGGCACGCTGCCCATCGTCTGGATGCGTTAGAAACCGACATGTACTTGATCGGATGCACCTACAACTTCTGCTTTGCTCATCACGAATTGAGTCAGGCCAAACGCTTTGGCTTTGCCTGTACCCCGGCCATGGCGGCTGGGTTGACCGATCATCTTTGGACGATTTAGGAGGTGCTCACCTACAAGGTTGCACCTGCCCCGTGGGTGAAGCCCAAGCGCGCCCGACGACCTGGCAAACAGGCCGACGGGGAGTTGGCGCTGCCCAAACGACCGCGAGGACGACCTCGTAAACATCCGTTGCCTGATCCGACGGTGCCCAAGCGGCCACGAGGTCGCCCTCGCAAGCTTGCTTGAGCACGTCACCAGTTAGTGGGGCTGTACCGAGACCTGTTTTATGCTCATTCTATTCCTATAGAATGTAAAAACTATTCCGATAATTTGGGCAATAACGAATTTAATCAATTAGCTGATCGCTTGAGTCCAGAAACAGGGCTTTTAGGTTTTTTATTTTGTCGTCGTATAAATAAGCGAGAAGATATAAGCTACCATGTGTCTGATCGGTATATGAGACATAAGAAATGTATCTTAGTTTTTGACGATCAGCATTTGAGAGACTTGGTTGAGATGAGGCGTCATCAAGATTATCGACGTATCGAGTCGCTGCTTCGTAAGATGATTTGCGATGTTAGGTATGGTGCGTTATAACTGCTAATGTCAACACATGCGTCAATGGTCTGTACTCCTGGCTATTTAATAGAGAAATGCAAGTTCATAGAACAAATTACGATGGTGGTACCGTTTGTCAAGGCAACTTTTGGTCGAAAATAAGACAAAACTCAACTGTTCGAGAAACTCGCGGCTATCTTTTCAGATACACCTGTGCGGGTGTTTGATAGTCAAGCGCTTGATGCAAGCGCTCCTGATTGTAAAACGTGAAATAGGTCTGCAAGTTCCTTACCCCATCTGGAACGCTCTGGTAATCTTTGATGTACACCTCCTCGTATTTGACACTGCGCCACAATCTCTCGACAAAAATGTTGTCTAATGCTATAGGTGGTACCGTTTGTCAAGACAGTTTTAGGGCAAAAATAAGACAAAACTCAACCGTTCGAGAAACTCACCGCTATCTTTTCAAATACACCTGTGCTGGTGTTTGATAGTCAAGCGCTTGATGCAAGCGCTCATGATTGTAAAAGGTGAAGTAGGCATGTAAGTTCTTCACCGCCTCGGGAACGCTCTGGTAGTCTTTAATGTACACCTCCTCGTATTTCACACTGCGCCACAAGCGCTCAACGAAAATGTTGTCTAACGCTCGCCCTCGACCATCCCAACTGATGCGGATATCGGCGGACTTCAGCCGACTGGTGAACTCGTGACTGGTAAACTGCACGCCCTGATCGCTATTAAAGATCTCAGGTGTGGCCACGTGCAAGGCCCGATCCAGCGCATCTAGACAGAAACTGGTATCCAGAGTGATCGAGATTTCCCAGGCCAGCACATACCGACTGAACCAATCGATCACCGCCATCAGGTAAATGAATCCGCGTTGCAGGCGGATATACGTGATGTCACAACTCCAGACTTGGTTGCAGCGCTCAATGCTCATCCCTCGCAGCAAGTACGGGTAGTGCTGGGCGACTGCTCCAGGCAAACTGGTGCGTGGCTCAGGATAGATCGCTTCCAGACCCATCAGCTGCAGCAAGCGCCGCACGCGTTTGCGTTCCACTGGGTAGCCCTGGGTCTGCAACCAGGCTGCCATCTTGCGTGCTCCATAGAAGGGCGTGCGGGTGTATTGCTCATCAAGCAGGCGCATCAGCACCAGGTTCTCCTCGCTTGGCGGCACCGGCTCATAATAGTAACTCGACCTCGCCAGTCCCAGCAGCTCGCACTGCTGGGCAATGCTCAGTTCCGTGTGCCCTGGCTCAATGAGCGCTCGTTTCGCCTCAACGCAGTGATTTTGATTTTTTTTCCAGCCAGTCTACCTGCACTTTCAACTGGCCGATTTGCTGGTAAAGACTGGCTATGAGCGCTTCTTCGCTTTTTTCTCGCTTGCCTGCTTGCGGGGAGAACACCTCCGGCAAGCCCTCGAGGGCTTGCTTTTTCCACTGCGCAATTTGCGTGGGATGGACCCCGTACTCAGCTGCGATCTCATTGGCTGTTTTCTGCCCTTTGATCGCCTCCAAGGCGACTCTCGTCTTCAGGTCGGCACTGTATCGTTTCCGTTGCACTGACATCGTTTTCTTCCTTCTCGCCGGTTTCTCGATACAGCTATTTTATCTTATCGACCTGTCCAGGTTCCTGGTACCATCATAATGGGTAAGGGTTGGATTTGATCTGTTGCTTCTCCATCAGAGATAATCAGCACGACAGGTCGCAATCCCCTGTTTTTTGGTGTGTTGATATCACGTTTCAATCGTTCAAGGATTTGGGATAAAGCCTGACCCATAACACTAGCGCCAAATATAGGCAATTCTTCTATAGTGAGCTTTGCTTCTTGAAACTGTTGAAAAAGCAAGATAATTCATGAACGGACAGAATAGTTGAGCTATCTTTTGTAGCTTGGACAGTTGTTGCCAATACTGCTTTTACGAAGCGTTGCTTTGCGAAGTCTTCTGCGATTTGCCGAATATAAGGCTCCGTCATGTTCCATACTGCTTGATAAGCACATTGTACAGTCTTGTCTCTTAGCAAATCCCAATTGGGTTTTACTTTCAGCATTTTTGCAGCTTGCCGATATTTGAACAAATTAGTAGTCCAAGCAACATTTGCTTGAGGGCGAATAATGTCACCAATTTCTACAGTAAGTTCCTTATATATGATCTTCAGAGCCTCCCATTTAAGAACCTCTTTCCTTTCTTTTTTGAGAATGCCTTTGTCATAAATCCGGATAATCTCATGGCATTGGTAGTCGATAAACTCCCTAAGACTTCCTGTAATAATTATCAGCAATTTGTTGCTGATGAGTATCCACTGCTTCCTTTGTCTCAGTCACTACTTTTTCAGATAAGAGGATGGAATATTTCCTGGCGTTCTCGCGATATTCTGTGAGTTTTTTTTGTACCCATTCCTCAAAAAATAGATTTACTAACATTGCAAGAGTTGGGCCACGAAGCAACCATAGAAGGCAAAAGACTATTGGGATTAAGATGACCCTCATGTATCTCGACCGAGCAAGCAGGCATTCAGTTTAATTTGAGTTATATCCAATCTAAAACAGACAGACTCACACCATCGTTGAAATGTTGCAGCACTACGCTTTTGTTCAGCTTCGAGAGCCTTATCACGCAATTCCTGCTCAATGCATATACGTAGTTGTTCTTTTGCATCTTCTTCACCCGACCTTCTTCAAGAATGCGTTCAACCTCACATAACCACATTTTTTTGAGTTCTGACTGTAATGCCTTATATCGATTTATCTTCTTCTTGAGGAGCTTTAAGGCTGCCAAGATATCACACAACGGTTGTTCAGGCACACAGAAGCCAAATCCGTAGATAAATAACCGCAGTCTTTCTGGTGTATCTGCTGAGGTATTTTCAAACAGTTTCATGATGTTATCAATGGCTCGTTGAAAAGAATGCGACAGGCTTTCAATCCTTGAATATTGTCCACCTTGATCGTTTTTCAGGTTTGTCTGCATAGAACCTGATACATCGACCACAACTCCAAGTAATGTCCCTTGCCAGAATGGAGAGGAGAACATTCCGATGATATTGGTGGTTTTATCTCTTGCGACATCGTCTTTTACGCTTGCCTTTCCTGCATAAAACCTGACAAGAGGATTTTTAGAAAACTGTCAAGTGCTTCTGTATGATTGATCTGGGCGAACAATCGGACACCTTCTTGTGGATGCCAGCCTGTTTCCTCAAGATAATCAAACATTGCACGTGTGGTGTAGCTATCTTTTCGTAAGATCGATGCCATACGAAACATGAGTTTTGCCCCTTCCGTCCACTGTTGTCTTTCGGTCTCATACAGTCTTTTCGCATTCAAAATATCCTGATCGCCTAAAAAACAGCAGAGCGTCAAGACACCTATTCCATGAAGCTCTTCAATAATTGGAAGAGGATCACCATCAGTTGGATACCCATCAGATAAAATAAGAAGAAGAATAGGAAGAGTAAAATCTTTGTGTGTAAGCTCCTTCTTGAATACGATCACGAATAATCGCTAAAGCCTGGCACATGGGAGTATCACCCAACAAGTCAGGAGTATATTTTCTTGAGGTGAGATGATCTTTGTATTCATTCCAATGATCGGTAATTTGCGCAGCCGAAGGAAATTTGGAAAGCGAAGGGTGATCAAGTAAATCTCTTACTGCACCTCCTGGCTTTTTATTGATATGAAGTTGGTAAGCAACTTCAGTAAAACCAAAGCCATAAGCCATGACATGATAAAGTGGCAATACTTTACGTGTATCCGGGTCTTTCACAATCGCAGTTCCGAGGTAAATAAAATCGATCTAAAACAGTTTGAATATTTGCCCATCGTTTAATAGTTTTTCCTGCATGATCTACAACCGAGTCAATCATGGTATCTGAAACATCAATCGCAAAGCAGAGTAATGCGGGTTGGTCTACTGTTGGTTGTCCGAATTCCACATGTTTTTTTCGAGATTGATTGAGACTAACTTTGGTTATAGGTATTTCAGAAGATAAGGCAGAGGCTTCGGTTTGATGGAATGTGAATTGCTTATGAATTGGCTGGGCTGTCGTTCCAGTAGGTGCAGGTTCAACCGAGATCGGGAAAAGCCATGCTAACAAGGATACAACCAAGCCAAAGAAAGTAAATATGGGGGGCAAAATATAAGACCAATCACCTGAGATAATAAGTCCGGCACTCAGTATCCAAAAGATGGTACCAACAACACTAATAGTTAGGCCGACTAGAGCAATTATTAAACGTTTCCAGAGAAAACGTCTATGCCGTAGCTGTTTTTGTGGCTCTGGTATCATGACAACTATTCTCTCATTGGCGCAACTAGGCCATATATAAGTATAAAAATATGTGCGATCTTATGGGTATGATGCTGAAAAACTTTGTTCTATAGCATTATAAACGATTGAAATGCAGAGTAGTACAATAGACGATTGAAATTGATAGATATGTAGTTTGAAGATTTGCTGGCTAGATGAGAAGAGAAGAGTATGTTATCCCTGCCATGTTGATCTGTACTTTTCCTGCTTATCGTAGCGTCTCATAAAGGGGGTTTGGAGTGAACCCGAGTTCGCACAATAGTTCGTGTGCGATGTGAATTCAGGATTTCGGACTCAGGCATTAAACAAAGCACCCACGAGATAACCTCATGGGTATTTTTTGTCCCGCAATCCAGCAAGAGAAGCTCTGGCAATTTAGAGGGTAATATTTATGGTGTAGAATAGCCTGTTGTTTGGTCAGTCATATATGCTGCCGATACGCCTACTTCTTGGATTGTTGCTCCATATGCATTGGTACCGCTAGAGGTTCCATCGTCCGTACCCCACACCTCTAAGGTATCTCCTGTATTTAACTGGCTCAGGTCTGTCCCATCAGGGAAAGCCACCTGGATGACACTTGAGGAATTGGGATCGTCAACGTTTGCCCCTGCTGTATTTCCACTCGAGTCTTTGACGAAACTCAAAATACTACACGTAAAATGCACATCATTACCCTGATCGTTATTACCATCTTTATCCAAGGATGCAACAGTAGTTGTTGTTGTACTCGCTTTATATGCTTTTTCTACCTGCGCGGGTGATTGTGTCGGTGTAGGGGGGGCTGTTGGAGTTTTTGTTGGTTGCTGGGTCGGCTGGTTTGTAGGAGCAGGAGTGTTGTCCGATGAAGATGAAGTGTTTGACGTAACTGGCGATTGACTGCCAGATGCTGCATTGGTGGCAATAACAACGATTATGATAATGAGTACAACGAGTCCTGAAAAGACTCCACAGCCGATCTTGGTGTTACGCGAAAGTGGGTGTGGTGGCTGTTTCGGCAGAGACGATTTAACAGGTTGCACTTGCTGCGGTTGGAGTTGCTGGCTCTGCCCACGCTGATACGTGATGACCATCTCTTGCTTGTCTCTAGCCAGCAGGCGGTGCTTCTTGTCAACGACTGTACCAACCACAATCCAGCCCTGTTTTGACATTTTCTTCACATCATGCTGGTAGTCCTTCGCGTTCTTGTACGTCTTGACTTGGGTTTCTGGTGTTTGCATGTTTACTTCCCCTCGACATAGCCTTTTGTATAGAAATTATCAACGCTCGCTTGATACAAATATAGTGTGAATAATATGCATGAGCGCAACCTCTGAGATACAGTATAACGATAGGCAAAAAGGGAGAGCCGTGCGAGATATTTTTTCAATAACAAGAGGAGAAACTCTAAGAGTTCTTGCTAACGAGTTACCAGGTCATGACGCAGAATTTATGATTTCTGACGTTGGAACTATGAGGGGTGCTAATTTCTTCGATCAAAGCGTTCCATGTCCTGCTCAAAGGTTTCCAGAGCGGTATCCACACGTGATCGTGGTTGTATCAGAAGAGGGGTGAGTTCTTCAAAGGCGCTGCTAATGCGCCAGTGCTGGTTTTCGAGCTTGAGTCCCAGGCTATCAAGAGCATCCTCAACGTTCACAAGGGAATCGTAGGCTGCATCAAGCGTTGCCTTAAACTGCTCATACTTGCTTGGGGTAAGCATCTCTCGAATGTCCATCTGTCCGAGTTCAGCTAGCTTGGCAAAAAGGAGTCTGAGGGCTGCTACCGTTTCTTCTTCGGATGTGTTCATTCATTGGTATTCTCCTGGCATACAAAACCTCTTGTTCAAGAACAGTAGAATATGTTTTCTAAAATGCCAAGAGAAGGGGTTAGTTCTTGTGGTGGGCAAGTTCTAATTGTTCAATGCGTTCTTCATGATCTTTGGCTGTTTCATCTATTTTCTGCTCCAATCGCTTGATATCTGCCTTCGTTGCCATTTCTGAGCGTATGACTTTTTGTCCAGCATGAACTCCCCAATGACATTATGGTTGAGTTTTGAGATACTCAAGAGGATATGGCATTATCTGCAAAAAGATGCGCTGCCTCAACCCCTACACTCTCCCCTTTATATACCCGCTCGCCCTATGCGCCAGTCCCATGATCGACAGCATCGGATTGACTCCAGACGCCGCTGGAAATACGCTGCCATCACACACATACAGCCCCTTTACGCCGTGGACTTCGTGGTTGGCGTCTACTACTGCGTTTTTCGGGTCGGTGCCCATGCGGCAGGTGCCCATCTGGTGGGCGGAGAAGGTGATGAGGCGGTTGGGGTTCATGCCGTGGCGCTCGACCTGGCGGTCGTAGGCGCGGTACTGCTGCTCGCTGACTTCGCCATTTGCAGGGCGGTCGATGCGCGTCTTTTTGTTGTGCAGCGTCACTATCGAGGTGGCTCCGGCGGCGAAGTGCAGGCGCGCGGCCTGGCGCAGGCCATGCTTGAGATGCTGCCGGTCGTAGACCGAGATGACATAATCGATAACGGGTTCGCCGAAGCGATCTATCGTCACGCTGCCCTCGCCTTTGTCGCGTGCCAGGATGATGAAGGTGGCGACGTTGGCCGTTTGCAGCATCTGCTCGCGGTAATCGCGCGGCGAGAACCAGGGCGTGGACATGCCGATCAGGCCGGGATGCGCGGGTGGAACCTCGATCTTGTAGCCGTAATTGCCGTCAAGGTAGCCGAACTCGTTCGAGTAGGCCGACTGCATGACACCCTTCCAGGCGTAGACCTTCTCGGGATAGATGCCCGTCACGGTGACAACCGGGTGCAAGTGCAGGTGGCGCCCGATATGCGGGTTCTCCAGGCCTGACCGCAGCAGTAGCGCGGGTGAGTTGATCGAGCCTGCCGCCACGACCACCGCCTTTGCGCGCACCGTCACTTTGTGCTTCTTGCCCGTCTCGCTGTCCAGGGCGGTTGCCTCGACGCCGACGGCCTTGCCATGCTCGATCAGCACGCGGTCAGCGCTGCAGCGCACGACGATACGCGCGCCGTGATCGTAGGCGTCCTGGAGATACGTCTTCATAGTCGATTGCTTGCTGCCGTAGCGACAGCCGAAGCCGCAGAAGCCGCAGCGTTGCTGGCAATCGATGGAGTCGTTGCGCAGCGCGGCGGCGTGGTAGCCCGACTTCACGCAGGCATCGTAGAGCAACTGATTTTGGCGGTTGTGCGAGGCGACCTCGGCCACGCTGAGGCGTTTCTCTACGGCTTCGAAGCTGGCCTGCAAGCCTGGGCCGGTTAGTTCGTCGATGCCGGAGGAGCGCGCCCACTCGTCCAGGATTTCCGGGGGTGTCCTGAAGGAGGTCATCCAATTCACGACGGTGCCGCCGCCGAGCGTGCTGCCCGCCAGCACGACCATCCCCACATCTTTGGTGGTGAGCGTGCCGCGTTTCAAGTACAGTTCGGGCGTAGCCTGCGCCTCCAACTGCGTGAAATTGGCCTCGTTGTTGTAGCCGCCCTTCTCTAATACGATAACGCTCTTGCCCGCCGTCGCCAGTTCCCCCGCGACCAGCCCGCCGCCCGCGCCTGAGCCGATCACCACCACGTCGGCTTCCAGGATGGTATCTTCACTGATCTTGAGAGGTGAAATAGGCTGTGGTGCATCGATTGGTGGAGGCGCGGGCGCGTCGTAGTCGAGCGCAGCCCAGTTGGGGTTGACCCCGGAGGCATCGGGCGCGGCATAGTAGACGAAGCCGGCCAACCGCTTGATGGCCTGAAATCCCTGCCGCAGTTGTCCCAGCGGGCTGTTTGCCATAGCTGCCAGGTACTTCTCGCGTTTCGCCTGTGGAAGCGAAAGGAATGAGCGGGGGCTTCCGATCAGCATCAAACCACCCAATGGACCTGCCAGCAAGCTAAATAACTGGTGAAGCTTCTTCTGCTCGTCCTCGTTCTCCTGCCCCAGCGTCTCCGCTACGAGGCGCGCGACATCCAGGTTACGCGCGTTGCGCCGGTAGTAGGCCGCGACCACTTCCGGACTCACTTCAGGCGCTTCAAGCGAGGGCAGCAGTGTATCTATGAAAGCCTCCAGCACGCTGAACTCGCCCGGCATGAGCCAGCCAGCTACGAGATCACCGTGAGCAGTCGCCGTAGGTTGTGAAGTGATAGCCATGAAGTGCCTCCTTCTGGAAAAGAAGAATGGAGATCAAGGATGGATAGTTGAAGTATAGCATATGCTTAATGTGGGAATGGGGCATCTGGAAATGTAGGGATATCCCTTGCGGATATCCGGGGTGGGGCTGATTGGGCGACTTATGCTACACCAACACATGTGCCACGATCCACAAGACATAGGTCAGCAGGAAGAGCGAACCGCCGAGGTGGTTGACGCGGCCCGTGCGGGCGACAAGCAGCAGGGCGATGGTGAGCAGCAGCATGAGGGGCGCGTCGAGAGCGAGCAGGAGCGGGTCTGTCGCGCCGCCGTGCCAGAAGAGGGCGGGCAGGGCGATGCCGAGCGCGGCGTTGACACTGTTGCTGCTGAAGATTTCCTCGATGCAGGCCGAGGCGCGCCCGGTACGCGCCAGGATGAAGGCCACAACCGCGTTTGGCAGCGAGGTCGCTACCGCCAGCACCAGCAGGCCAGCCAGCACCTCCGGTATGTGCAGGTCGGTCGTCAGCGCCTGGCCGGACTGCACCATGAACACGACGCCGACCAGGGCAATGACGAGCGCGAGGACGATTTCAGCAATCAGCCACGGAAGGGATACCCGCGAGGATATTTTAGCGGGTGGTGGCTCTTCCTCCAAACTTTCCTCTTTTACGTTGTGCTGGGGATGCGTCCTGCGGGCGATGTGTATAGCAAGTCCGGCGAAGACGGCCAGGGCTGCGAGCGCAGGGATGAGCAGCGAAATGAAGCCGGGCAGCGAGTCGTGCGGCGTTTGCGAAAAGGGCAGGCCGGGCAGCAGCCAGACCACCAGGATTGCCAGCAGCAGCACAATGCAGGCGTAGGTGCCAACCACGCGCACATCGCCTATCTCTCCATGTCGCAAATGAATACCCTCTCGACCGGGAGCGGCGAAGGTGGCGATGCCGAGAATGATGGCGACGTTGAAGATGTTGGAGCCTATGATGATGCCGAGGCCGATCTCCGGGCGATGCGTAGCGAAAGCGTCAATGGACGCGACGTAGTTGGGAATGTTCGCGCCCAGCGCGCCCAGGATGCTCAATACGCCTGGCGAGAGGTCCAGCCGGTCACACAACGCCTCCAGCCTGCGCGTGAAGTAGGCCGATGCGCTCATGGCGACCGCTATCGACGCGGCGAAGAGCAACAGGGCGGGCAGCGCCGGTAAAGACATCACCACGGCTAGCACTGCCTACTCCCCCTTTTGCTGGTAGTAGCGTCTCCCTCTCCAATCCACACCCCGCCGGCTGAGTACGCGCCAGGTTGATTGCGCCAGGATGCCCTCGAACACCGCCCCCGCCAGGGGATGCGTGAAGGCGTAGTACCAGGGGACGCCCAACTCGCGGTCGATCCAGCCGCGATAGGGCAGCAGCAGGCTCAACTCCGCCAGCGTCGCTATGCCCGTCTCAGCCAGAGTGATGCCGCCACGACTCTGGCGATAGGCCGGGAACAGGCGTAGTACCCATGTCATTAGGGGCAGCAGAAACGGCAGGATGGAGACCACCGGCAGGCCGATCAATTGCAGCAGCATGAAGGCGAAGCCGCCGCGCGAACCCAGGTAGACGTTCTTGCGCCAGCCTCGCCACGTTTCTCGCAGACCTTCGTACATGCGCACATGCACCGCGCCGCGTCCATCCACGAAGCGAAGCTTGTAGCCCGCACGCTTCACCACGTAGGCAAGGTCGCGGTCATCCAGCAACGTTGCGCGCAGGTCGGGCCGCGCGTAGCCGCCCAGCCGCTCGAACACGGCTCGGCAGATCAGGATGAACTGCCCGTTGGCGATGGCGATAGGGCTGCGCGGGTCGTTGACCTTATTGGGCGGGTATTGCATAGCGATACCCAGGAAAGCCATCGGCATGAGCACTTTGTTCCAGAAGCCCGGCAATTCCTGCTGCGTGCCGAGCGAAAGCAGGTCGATACCGTCGTTGACGGCCTGTGCCACGGCATCACGCAGCGCGTAGGGCGCATGCCACGTGTCGGCATCGGTGAAGAGCAGCCAGTCGCCGTGCGCCTCCTCCGCGCCGCTCTGCATGGCGTGCGGCTTGCCGGCCCAGCCGGGAGGCAACTCGCGCAGGCGCAGCACCCACAGGCGATTCCCATGCGGATGTGCCTGCGCGATCTCGTCCAGGATGGCGGGCGTGGCGTCGGTCGATTCGTCATCCACCACAATCACCTCGCAGCGCGGGTAATCCTGCTCCAAAAGCGAGGTGACGCAGCGCCTGATGTTGCGTTCCTCGTTGCGCGCCGGTACGATGATGGAGACGGCGGGCAGGTCTTGCGCAGCCTCGTCGGAATTGTCGCCGGTCGCTTCAGGCAACTGGCGCGCCTGCTGCAACCTGGCAGGCCGGGTGCGCAGCCATAGAATGCTATAAAACCCGATCACGCCCGCGACATGCGACCAGAGCAACATGCGTGACCAGGAGAGGTATTGTTTCTTCATACTCTGTATTATAATCTTTCGGTTGCCTTCTACCAACAGCTAGCCGAAGTGGTAACAAGTTACCGCAACTTTTCTGCTAAGGCATAAGCTCGTTGTGCCTCTTCCTCCCTACCGAGAAATTTGAGGGAATCGGCCATGTATTGATAAAAATCCGCCTCATCTGGCTTTAGTTCGATCGCTTTCAGGTACAATCCGAGCGCCTCTTCGTGCTGCTCAAGGGCTGCGACTACCTGTCCTTTACCACAGTAGGCATAAGGAAACTCGGTATCGATAGCGATAGCCCGTTCAAAGGCTTGCAATGCTTCATCGAAACGCTTCAAGCATCGAAGCGCATCCCCGCGATTGGCATGACCCCATGTGCTCTTTGGGTCGAACATGATCGACTGCTCGCTGGCTGCTAAGGCTTCTTCATAGCGCCCAAGTTTGCAGAGAGCATGACTTTTATTGATGTACGACAAAATGTGGTCAGGCTTCAAAGAGATAGCACGCTCATTAGCCTTAAGCGCTTCCTCAAAGCGTCTCAACTTGGAAAGAGCAAAACCTTTATTGAAGTAGTAAGAAGCAATGATAGGTTCTTTGGAATTAGATTTGATAGCTTTTTCAAAAGCAACAAGAGCTTCATCGTAACGAGCCAGTTCGAGAAGCGACAATCCTTTGTAGTTGTATGCAGTAGCCTGTGGACTAAGGGCAATGGCCCTATCTAAAGCTTCAAGAGCTTCTTCATAACGTTTAAGTACCCATAACACAATGCCTTTACCATAATACGCACTAGCAAAATTAGAGTTTAGCCCGATTGCGTAAACATAGTATTTGAGGGCTTCTTCAGGACGCTGGAGGCCGATTAATGCATTCCCTCTATCATTGTAGAAAGCAGCATTAAATGGATTGATGGTAAGAGCTTCATCGTAAACAGCTAATGCCTCCTCATATTGTCTAAGCGCGAGAAGTGACACAGCCTTGCCATAATGTGCTAGCGCAGACTTGTGATCGATGCGTATCGCAGTTTCATATGCTTGCAGCGCCAGGTCGTATTGCTTAGCTTTGTGGTAAGCATCTCCTTCACGAAGATATTTGTTCTTTGCGCTCTGTTTATTGATGAAGCGAAATGGATTACGCAAACGATGCTTGATGCTCTGCATAGTTCCCCCTTAGACTGGCGAGACTGTTGGCTTCAGCATGTAATATAACAAGTACTTGTGAAGGTCGTCAATATGACGTAAGCTGGTCATGCCCTCTACCTCTTGCGCGCCCCCTTCGACAGATGTACAATTCAGGGGACATGCGAAGCAATGTACCGGGGCGAACAATGCGACAGAGACGTAACCGTTACCTGAGACTGCTGCTGATGGGGATAGTGGGGCTGAGCCTGCTCCTGGCCTGGAGTTGGATGCCCTCTTTCTCCCAAACACCGGCAGCGTCGGCGCACGCCTTTGTGATCGGTTCGGACCCGGTAGACGGCACGACTATTGCCTCCGCGCCCTCGACGGTACGCATCTATTTTAACGAGGATATCGGCCCGGCCAGCCGCGCGCTGGTTTACGTCTTCACATCCGGCGGTCCGGCCAACGGCCGCGAGGTGGACGCTGGTCGCAGCGTGATCGCGGAGGGCAATCCCAGGGAACTCGATACGCCGCTGCTTTCGCCCGCGACCTTGCCACAGGGCAGCTACGAGGTGCGCTGGTCGTCCATTGCCAACGATGATGGGCACGCCACGCAGGGTTTGATCGGCTTCAACGTCGGCGCGTCCGTCACAGGACTGTCCGGCACGTCCATCATCGGACCGAGCACCAGCAACATACTTCCACAGTTGAACCTGCAAGGCATCCTGGCGATATTGTGGGAATGGCTGACGCTGCTGGCGCTCACCTTCTGGATAGGGCTTGTGGTAATGGAGGGACTGCTGGTGATTGGAGTCGCCCCATCATCGCATGGCATAGCTGACAACGCTGTGCGCCTGCTGAGGAAGCAGGGGCGCCCGCTGCAATGGCTCTGTCTCTCCGCGCTGCTGGTAGGAGAAGTCATCAACCTGCTGCTGCGCGCCGCGCTGCTGACGGTAGCGCAGAGCGGCGGCGGCCTCGCCCCGGGCAATATCGGCGCGATCGTGCTATATACGAACTACGGCTATTTCTGGCTGGCGCGCATGGGGTTGATTTGCGTCGCGCTGGTCTTCTCGGTATGGACGGGACGTGCCTTACAAGCGTCGAACGATCAGCAAGCTGCCCCCCTCCTGCACGAGCATAGACGCGAAAGCAGTTTTCGCCGCATGTTAGCGCAGGTGAAAGAAGAGCAGAAGATATCTCAGGAGCCGGTGGCTGCTTCCACAGCCGAGGAGCCGAAGCGCGAAACACCTGATACGGCAACTCCTCCAGCGCGTGTGACAATCTCGCTCACCTCGCATGATGCAACTGCGGCTGCCACGGCGCGCCCGGCCTCCTCGCTGTTGCGCTCCACCATCACCTTATGGATACTCGCGGCGCTCATAGCACTGACCATCGCCATATCAGGCGACACCGTGCAACTGGCCCAGGCGCATATCAGCGCTGCTGTGTTGAACTGGCTGCACTTGCTAGCCGAGGCGACCTGGTTGGGTGGCGTCGCCTACCTGGGGCTGGTCTTGCTGCCACTGTTGCCCGCCATCGAGCCGGAGCTGCACGGTGAGCTGCTCGTCAGCCTGCTGCGTTACTACGTGCCGTTGCTGCTGGCTGCCCTCGGCGTGCTGCTCATCAGCAGCCTGTTCAAGGTCGAGACGACCATCACCCAGCCGGGACAATTGCTTAATGACCCATACGGACGCGTACTGCTCGTGCAACTGCTGCTGTTCGTCCTGATGCTTATCTTCACCGCCTACAGCTTTTTCTCTGTGTTGCCTCGCCTGCGCAGGCAGGTAGTGCTGTTGCCCGTCGTCAATGCCGAACTCCCGGCACGGCGTGCGCGCCGCTCCGCGCTCGAACAGAGCGTGAGCAGCCTCAAACGCGCCATGCATATTCTCTCCACGCTGGGCGTGGGCGTCCTGCTGTGCGCAGCGCTGATGGCCTTCTACGCCCCGCCCATCGTCTTCCCACCGCTGCCAGCGTCCGCGACAAGCAGCACAGGCGCAGCACGGGCAGCAGCACGGCCAGTGTGCAAACACAGACGGTCGGCAATCTCACCATCTCGCTGGCAGTATTGCCAGGGCGCGTGGGCGCGGACAACACGGTCATCGTCATCCTGAGGGACGCCGATGGTAACCCGGTTACCGGCGCGCGCGTGCAACTGCAAACAAACATGCAGATCATGGACATGGGCACCGCCAGCAAAGCCAGCCAGAACCAGGGCACCAGCGCTACCTACGTCGCCGACTTCACCCCCGGCGAAGCCTTCTCGATGAGCGGAGACTGGGTCATCACCCTCATCATCCAGCGCCCCGGTCAGCTGAGCGTCCAGGCGCAGTTCGTGGTGCTGCTGGCTGTGTAAGGCCGCCCCCCCAGATACCCACAAGGGGTATCCCTACATGTCCAAACGCCCCGCCATTATTGGCATATCGATGTTGCGAGGGGGTGCGGCGATCCCACATGTAGGGATACCCCTTGCGGGTATCCGTGGTGGTTGGGTGCGGCCCCCGCACCTACAGACGTTCCTGCGCTTCCCTGTGCAGTCTGCTACGTTCGTGGTAGCCGGTGGCGCTGGCGACGATGCTGGCGGACTCGTCGGGTGTGAGCGGGCGGGCAACCCTGGCGGGGATGCCGACCGCCAGCACGCCCTCCGGGATCGTTTTATGCTCGCCAACAAGCGCAGATGCCCCGATGATCGTTCCCGCGCCGACTTGCGAATGTGAGAGCACGACGGCCTTCATGCCGATCAGTACGCGATCGCCGACCGTCGCGCCATGCACCACCGCGCCATGCCCGACGGTGCATTCATCGCCGATGGTCAGGGGCGCATCATCGTCAACATGCAGCGTGCAGTTGTCCTGGATGTTCGTGCGGCGGCCAATCACGATGGAAGCCGAATCGCCGCGCACAACGGCGTTGTACCAGATACTCGCGCCCTCGTGAATGGTGACATTGCCGATAATCATCGCCCCCGGCGCGATGAAGACATCCTCGGCGATGGTGGGCCAGGTACCGTTGAATGGGAAAACAGGCATCGGTCGCGTCTCCTATGTTGTATACTGAACTATTGCAATGCTTTACCGTATTATAGCGTTTCTGATGACCGCGAGGCTTCACGCTGCTCGCGGTCGCTGCTTTTTTAATCCCTCGTCACACCTGGGATGCCCCATTATTTGATTCGAGGTAACACACGTATGAGTCATGCTCTAACGACCGTCGTCTTTGGCCTGCTGGCCTCACTCTGCTGGGGAAGCGGCGATTTTAGCGGTGGCCTCGCCTCGCGCCGCACCAATGCAACCAGCGTCGTAGTGCTGGCCTACTTAACGGGCTTCGTGCTGCTGGTCGCGCTGGCGCTACTGGCGAGAGAACCGCTGCCCAGCGCCACCGACGTGATTTTGGGCGCGATTGCCGGAGTGATCGGGTCGATAGGGCTTGTATCTTTCTACCAGGCGCTTTCTGTCGGGCGAATGGGGGTAGCCGCACCCGTCTCTGCCGTGCTGACCGCCGCGCTCCCGGCACTATTCAGCGCGTTTACTCAGGGATTGCCCACCCTGGTGCAGGTGGCAGGCTTTCTGCTGGCGTTGCTGGCAATCTGGTTCATCTCGCGCCCGGAAAAAACGCGGGGACGACCCGAAGGATTGGGACTCGCGCTGTTGGCCGGGTGCTGTTTCGGGCTGTTCTTCATCCTCATCAGCCGCGTCCAGCATGGCTCTACGTACTGGCCGCTGGCGGTGGCGCGTATCTCTTCCGTCATCTTCCTCATTATCGTGCTGCTCGCCCGGCGGCAACCTATGCTGCCCAAGATGAAGGTTGCGCCGTTGATCCTCATCGCGGGCGTGCTGGACGCACTCGGCAACGCCTTCTTCGTGCTGGCGGCGCACGCTGGCCGCCTGGATGTGGCCGCCGTGCTTTCGGCGCTCTATCCCGCCGCTACTGTCCTACTGGCCGCGCTGGTGCTGCGCGAGCGCGTGACGCGCGTCCAGTCCATCGGCATCCTGCTGGCCATCATTGCCGTCCCGCTCATCTCGGTGTAGTCACACAATGACTCGTTTCGCGCCCCAGAAGATTTCGTCGAGGCGGGGATAGTAGTGCAGGTCGTCGCGGCGAAAGCTGTTGATGAGCACGCGGTGGTAATTCTGGCCTTCGGAGTGGATATATTCGCTCTCGTTCAGAGCAAGTGCCACGTGGGTTATAGAGCGTGTGCCGAAGAAGAGCAGGTCGCCTTCGCGCAGGGCGTCGCGCTTGACGCTGTGCGCCAGGAAGTCGTGCTGCTGGTAAGCGTCGCGCGGCAGGATGTAACCGCCCATGCGGTAGCAGAGCTGGACGAAGCCGCTGCAATCGAGACCCTCCCAGCTCGTGCCACCCCATAGATACGGCCTGCCCAGGAATTGTTTAGCGAAGTTAGTTACGACGCTTGCAGGTTGGCATGGGTACGGCTGCTCCTGGCGCTGGATGGCGAGCGCGTCCCGCGCAATCCATACGCCGCGCTCGCCGGGCAGGGCGGCCTGCAAGCGCAGGTGATCGGTGATATCGAGTATGGGCAGCGCCGTCGAGAGAAAAGCATAATCAAGCATGTCATCGCCTTGAGCATCCAGGTAGAGGGGTGTATGCGTGGTGGAGACGACCGCCAGCAGGGGCAGCGCCGTGCCGCAGTATTCGCCGACTTTGCAGAAACCGCGCACAATCGGCTCCTCCAGCGCATCGCTGCGCATCCAGCCCGTGTAGTCGGACAGTACGACGTGCGTCCAGTCGCCGGCGGCTTCGCCGGCCTCCACGGGCATATTCATGAGCGCCTGTGTGACCACTTCCGAAGCAGGATCGGGATCGCGCCGGATATCGGCTATGTTGGTTGCGATTACGAACGATGTCATGCTATCTTCTCACGGCGTTGCTCATAACGAAAACCAGGTTAGCGGGGCGCTCGGCCATGCGGCGCATCAGGTAGGGATACCACTGCGAGCCGTAGGGGACGTAGATACGCATGTTGTAGCCCTGCGCGACAAGCTTTTCTTGCAGGTCGCGGCGAATGCCGTAGAGCATCTGGAACTCGAAGGTCGATTTATCGACGCCGTTATCGCGCGCGAACTTGCACGTGGCGTTGATGATTGCCTCGTCGTGACTGGCGATGGCGGGGTAGTTGCCATGCAATAATAAGGGCATCATCAGCCGCACATAGTTTTGATCGACCTCGCTCTTATTCTGGAAGGCGGCCTCGCGTGGCTCCCTGTATGCGCCCTTGACCAGCCGCACGCGCACGCCCTGCGCGACGAGCTGCTCCACGTCCTGCTTGCTGCGATACAGGCACGATTGAATGACCGTGCCGACATGTTCGAAACGCCTGCGCATCCGCATGGTGATATCAACGGTGCGCTCGGTGTAGTCCGATGCCTCCATGTCGATACGCACGAAGATGGGAAACTGCTGAGCGTGTTCCAGAATGCGGCTGACGTTCTCCTCACAGAGTTGCTGGGAGATGTCCAGGCCAAGCGCGGTCAGTTTGATGGAAATATTGGCATCCACGCCCGACTGCTTAATGTGGTCAAGAGCGGTGATGAATTCTTGCGCGGCGGCCACCGCTTCTTTCGCCTCGGTCACATTTTCGCCCAGGTGATCGAGCGAGACGTGCATGCCACGCTGGTTGAGCACGCGCGTGGCGGAAATCGCATCGTCCAGCGTTTCGCCCGCTACGAAACGCCGCGATACGCCACGCGCCGCGCCGTTATGGATGACAAATTGACGCATCCTATCGTTCTGAGCCAGATACAGCAGTGTACCTTTGAGCATCATCGCACCTCTTCTGACAAGCTATTGGTAACAAACTCTCTCTTCTTCTCATCATAGCACATACAATCACACCCTACGGGTGTATTTATTACCAGCGCATCATGCGGCGCACCTGGCGGTCCCAGAGGGCGTCGGGGATAAGTTTGCGCAGGCGGATCAGCCAGGCGTCTTTGGAGGGGATGACGTAGCGCGTGCGGGGATGGCTGCTCTGGAGGACGCGCTGTACGGTTTCGGCGAAGAGTTGCGGCGGAAAGCCTGTTTTGCCGATACGCGCCGCCATGATCTCCATCGTATTCAGGAGCCGCTTATATGGACCTTCGCGGTGTGCTTCGAGCCGGGCAAGCGCACGCGCTTTGCTGGTGTCCCAGATGCTCGTGGCGCTCGAATCGGGTTCGATCAGCACGACACGCACGCCGAATGGGGCCAGCTCGACGCGCCAGGCATCGCTGAGCGCTTCCAGGGCAAACTTGCTAGCGGCATACGCTCCCATTACCGGTGTGGCGATTCGCCCGCTCACGCTGCTCACATTGAGAATCATGCCCCCGGCTGCCTTGAGCAATGGCAGCAGCGCCTGGGTGACTGCTACCTGCGCCACCACGTTCAGTTCGAGCTGGGCGCGCAGGTCATCCAGTTCCAGCAACTCCAGCGGCGCGGCATAGGCCGTTCCTGCGTTATTGAGCAGCGCGTTCAGGCGTGGTGTTGCCTCCGCGACCACCCGCGCCAGTTCCGCGACCTCTTCCGCGCGCGTAATATCGCACAGCGTGACGGTCAATTGCTCCCGGCAGCCCAGGTTGGCAGCCTCGCCGAGCAGGCTCTGCCGGTCAGTCTCTTTGCGCACGGTGGCGAACACATGCCAGCCCTGACGCGCGAGACGCAGCGCGGTCACGCGCCCGAAGCCGCTTGAACAGCCTGTAATGACGATGGTTTGTTGCAAAGATTGCGTTGACATAGTGCTACTTCTTACGATGACTGTTCCGGCCCGATGCGGTCCCACAGGCCGAGACGTATCAGTTCGTTCATGGCTTCGTAACCGAAATACTCCGGATCCATCTCGCGCCCGTGCCGCAGCACCAGCCCGCGCAGCATCTCGATCTGCTCAGCTTTGCTGGCGACATCGCGCTCGAAGGGGATGTGCTGAGCAAGTTGCTCAATCGCCTGCCGGTTGTACCATTGCTCCTGTGTCTCTGACATGTCTTCTCGTCTGCTTTCGGTACGCCCCTGCCTGCCGGGTGCTCCTCACGCTCCTCGTGTTCCTCGTGTTCCTCGTGTTCCTCCCGTCGCGTCTCTCTCCGGCCTAAGACAATGGTAGCACGCCCCCGGTGCATGATACAAGTGCATACCAGACACACGCTGACATACGTTTATATAGAGCGAACTACTAGCCATTTTGCCCTACGTCCCCGGTCGATACTTGACCAGCAGCAGCAGGAGTGCTACCTTGAGTACTCAGGGTGGGAGAGAACTCTGATGCCAGAACCGGGAAAAATGATCGAGGAAAAAGGAAACGGTATGCTTTGTCCGACATGTAATAGTATGCGACCGGCGAATTTCGAGCCATGCCCGCAGTGCCGCGCGGCTTCACCTTTGTTAAGTGACTCTCGCTGGAATGCATACGCGCCTGCCACAGCACCCGCAGCACCCGCAGCACCCGCGCCGTATGCCCCACAACCCGACCAGAACGCCTGGCAGGGGCCGATCACGCCGTCTTCCGGCGTAGCCTGGGGCGCGCCCGCCGCGACATCGACCACACAGATCGCGCCCTATATGGGACAGCAGCTTGCCATTCCGATGGTTCAAGCACCCGGATTTCCTACCATTTATACCGGAAAGGGCGATAACGCGCTCGTTCCTGCCGCGCCGGCAGAGGACACGCCCATACGCATCCCGCCGTTGTATACGAAGCCGCGTCCGATCATCCCGCGTTACCGCGTCATTAGCGGCTTCATCAGCTTTTTCGTGGTGATCGGCCTGCTCTGCGGTGGGGGCATCTACGTTGCTAAAGCCACCGGGCGACTCAATTTCTTGCAGCAGATCTTCAACCCGCAATTTCAGAATGTGCAGTTGTCGCCTGTGACCCAGTTGCCCGTTCCTGACGCTCCTGCTATGCTCGGCCCTGCTGCTACGATCATCACCTCGGCAACCACGGCCTCCAGCATCAGCACCAGCAACAGCCAGCCGCGCATCGCCACCAACAAGTTTACCGTCGGCAACCTCATCTACGTGACCTACAGCATTCACGCAACGACGAAGGGCGCGGTCACTCTAAAATGGTACACCAACGGCTTGCTCTACCAGACCTCGCCCCCACAGCCCATTCCACCACAGAAAAATGGGACAAGTGTCAGCAGCTATACAGCCATCATCTACTCAAGACCGGCTGAAGGCATGGTGGAACTGTACTGGAACGGCACGCTTGCCATCCGGCTGTCGTTCGTGGTTGAGCCGATGCCGAACTAACGTCGTAGCTCTACAGGAAAGCTATCCTGGGATCACTTCACAACCGTCTATTGGCAGCGCGTCTCGACGCTGACATCGCCAAGTACCTGCACCTGGCAGGAGAGCCGGATATCAGGAAATTTCTTGAGGTCGTTGCGCAGCCAGAATTTCTCCATGAAGGTCAGCCCATTGGTATGTGAAGCAGGGGAGACCAGCACGCGATCTGTTCCGCACAATCCATTGCCATGACAGTTGGCGAATTTCCACATGCCGCAGTAGACCGGCACATCGTTCTCCAGCGCCGGGTAGCGCACATGATCGCCTTCGGGAACTTCTACCTGTACATTTTCGCGCACAAAAGTAATGACGGGCACTGCTATGTTCCTCCACAGAAAAATTTGTCGCATGGACGGAGGCGAGATAAATAAGACTGGGAGCGAAAACGAGCCTCCGCTCTTTCTCTATAATAGGAGTGTAGCACAGCGCGTAAAGAGCGTCAACGCTCCGTATCATTGTAGAGGCGACCTTCACGTCTTACACGGGTAGGGTTTTTAAGAAAGGAACCAGCGAGAGGCGAGGTGGGAGGTGTCATCCTGAGCGCAGCGAAGGATCTGCACCCTGCTCGAGGAGAGTTCCTTCGCTGCGCTCAGGATGACAGCCTCTGGCGATTGGCGCGTTTCAAAAACCTACCCTTGTAGTGTAAAGAGGCATGGGGGGGAGAGGTGGGTCGTTACGCCGTGACGACGAGCGTTACTGTGATGGTTTGTGACGCGACGGGCGTTCCCGCGTCGGTGTCCTGGATATGGATCGTAGCCGTGTAGGTGCCGACGGCGAGGCTCGAACTGTTGGCCGTTATATTGGCGAAGTCGGCGGTGCCGGGCGTAAGCGTTCCGCCATTATTGTCAGTAGTGAGCCACGCCACAGGCGAGGGATTCGAGATGGTCAGCGACCAGTTGAGTGTGGCGGAGCCGCTATCGGTGACGATGATGGTCTGTGTTGAGATCAGGATGTTGCTGGTATGCGAGAAGGACATCGCGTTCTCGTTCAGGCTGATGACGGCCTGGTTGACGATATTGAACGTCACCTTGACCTGCTGGCTCTTGACCGGCGTTCCCGCGTCGGTGTCGGCTACCGTAATCAGCGCGCTCACCGTTCCGGCGCTGAGCTGTGTGATGGATGGCGTGACGGTGATGGAGGCGCTTCTGCCGGGCGCGAGCGTGCCGTGCGACGCGGAGACGGGCGCGTCGGTCGCCCCGTTGCTATCTTCCGTGATGCCCCAGTTCAGCGGCGCATTCCCCGTGTTGCTGATGACGAAACTCTGCGGGGCCGGATTCTGTCCCAGAATGGCGTTAAAGATCAGGCCGCCGGGCTGCACGGCCAATCTCGCGACGGGCGGAGGACTTACGACGAGCGTCACCGTAACTGGCGTGAGGGTCGTTCCCCCATAGTTGAAGGTCAGCGTGCCGTTATACGTCCCGGCGCTCAATCCTAGCGAGGAGGCAGTCACAGCCAGGTTCTGCTGGCTGCTGGCCGCCAGAGAGCCGGAGGTAGCCGAGAGCGCCAGCCAGTTGCCGCCATTGGATGTTGCCACCGTAGCCGTCCAGTTGAGCGACTGCCCACCCGTATTCTGAAGCGTAAGGCCCTGGCCCGCCGGACTCTGCACTGGGTTTCCGCTGAAATTGAGCGCGGCGCTCGAAATTACCAGGTTCGCCGAGGCGGGACTGACCGGCGCGGAGTTGACGGCCATTGTGACAGTCAGCGTTATGGATTGGTGGCTGCTCAGCTCGGTAAAGATCACGTGCCCGCTGTAGGTCAGCGGAGCGAGCGCGTTTCGATTGGCCGTCACCTGCACGACCGCGCTGCCCGTGAAGACGCCCTGCGCTGGCGCGACGGAGAGCCAGAAAGCGTCGCTTCTGGCCTGCCAATGAACCTGCTGGCCGCCGGTATTGGTCAGCGTCAAAGCCTTTTGTGAAGTCGTGCCGACATCGTTCCCTCCCAGGTCGAGGCTCGTCACTGCCAGGTGCAGGAGCGGTGGCGTCGATTTCGGCTGCACCACGATGATCGTGGCCGACGCGCTGTGGTTCTGCGGGTCGGAGGCGGTGATGATATGCTTACCAGCCGACCAGTCCGATGGGATCGTGATCAGCACCGAGAAATAGCCGGTATCGTAGGCTGTCACTTCCAGCGGCGCGCCGTTGGCATCCAGGATGGCAATGTTGTTGTCTCGCGTGAAATGCAGCTGGGCGCTGGCCGGAAACCTGTTCCCCGAGATACTCAGGATGTCATGCGGGCCAAGCGGGCCGGCAGGCTCGACAAAGAGCTGCGGCGCAAGCGTGGGCGCTGGCCTGCTGCTCATTAACAGGAACGCCAGGATGCTTGTTGCAACCAGGAAGAGAAAGCAGGATAGCACCAGCAATACAGGCACGGCGTACCCGCGCGTCTTGCGAGGGCGGCGCGTCGCTACAAGCGCGAGAGGCAGGGGTTCTTTCTCATTCGGCACTGACGGCACGGGGTGATACGCCTCGGTGGCATCTTGCGCGTCCGCCTGGTACAACTGCTGCCCGCGCTGCGCTCGCAACTGCGGCGCGGGGGAGTAAGAGGCGACGCGACGCTTCGCAATGGGTGCGGGCAGTGGCAACGATTCGTCAGGAAGCGTCGCGTAATCGTCCTCGATGTAGGGCAGCAGGTCGTCACCCGCCTCCTCATCGTCGGGGAATGGCGCGGGCGTCCGTGGAGAAGGTATCGAAGCTACAGGAGCTGCTGGTGATGCCTGGGCAACGGGAAGAAAGCTGGATTGGTAAGGCTGGTCTTCAGGATGCAGACCGGAATAGTGACCAACGCGATGCGGCGACGCAGGAGGGTTCGAAGGGATGGACACAGCCTCTCGCGCGGGGGCGGGACCGAGATTCACTGTGGGCCTGCCCTTCGTCGCGGTCGTCACGCGCATGAAGTCATAGCCGCCGCAGCGACTACAGACCTGCGCATCGCTTCGCAACAACTTGTGGCAGCGCTGACAGCGTTTGGTTTCCATACCCCCTCCTTGCGTAGGAAACAATTCCTGACATCCTTACCAGGATGAACGCAGCAGGGCGCAACTTTTCAAATACGACCTGCCGCCTTCCCATCATACTGCTTCACCTATTATGACACATTGTGAAACATTCGTACAGTAGGGGCTATCCTGGGAAGACCTGGAAATTCACCGTGGCGCTGCCCGTTATGGCGAGGAGGAGGCCGGTGCCTGCGTAGTGGGTGCCTCCGCTATCGGTACCGGCGATGTTGACGGTATACGAACCGAAGGCCAGAGGTGGAAGCGTGTACGTGCCGGTAGCGTCCGCCGTCACCGTGGCAATTGTTGCGCCGAGTGAGTTCAGCACCGTCACCGTCGCGCCGGGTAGAGCCGCCGAGGTCAGGCAGACTGGCGGAGTCCCAGTACAGGCTTGCACGACCCCCGTGATGATGCCTGTCGGTGGGGTGACATTCACCGTAACTGTGACAGTTTGCGTCCCCATGACGGTTACACCGTTGCTATCGGAGGCGGTAATGGTGATCTGGCCGCTAATCGTGCCTACCGCCATGCTGGTCGCGTTGACGTTGACGATGAGCGAGCTGCCGCTGCCGGAGTCCGCAGCAGGCTGAAGGAGTGTTAGCCACCCGACGCTGCTGGTAACTGAGTAGGTGATGGGGCGCGAACACGTCCCTGTCTCACTGAGCGCGAGCGACTGCGCGGTAGTAGACCCCATGCCCTGCTGAATAGTGAAGCCGAGGCTTGCCGGGGAAGGAGACGCGAGCATGCAGGGCGGCAGCACGGTCAGCGTCACCGAAATTGTTTGCGGGCTGCCCTGTGCCAACGTCCCCGCGCTATCGGTTGCGGCAATCGTGACATGCCCTGTATAAGTACCGGCGGTCAGCGTATCATAGCTCGTACCCGGCCCAATTGTGAAGCTGGCCGATTGCCCATTGCCTTTGATGCTGCCTGAATTGGCGATGACCGAAAGCCAGGCCGGACTCGCCGAGACCGTCGAAGCCAGTACCAGGGGCCAGGTGCAATTGCCGGTGCCGGTAATCAATACCGTCTGCGAGATGGGATTCGCCCCGCCTTGCACGCCGGTAAAGGCCAGCGAACTCGACGAGGGCTGTGTCAGTGTGCATGGCGGCTGCACGACCAGGTTCACCGAAACGATCTGCCCGCTACCGCTGGCAGGCACCTTTCCGCTGCTATCGGTTCCGTTCAACGTAACCTGTCCGGCGTAGGTACCAGGCGTCAGCCCGGCGGTACCGACATTGATCGTGACCGTCCCGGACTGGCCCGGCAGTACGCTGCCGCCCGTTGGTGAGACGCCAAGCCAGTTACTGCCGAATTGCACCGGATTCGTCTTCCACTTCAGCGCGCTACTGCCATTGTTGGTAATCGTCACAACCTGCCCCTTCGGATTCGGCTGCCCCTGTGTATAGCTGAAGTTCAAGTTGAGTGGGGACGCGGCCATCACGGGTGCGGCGGCAGACGGCGCGGATTGCACTATAAGCTGCACGAGCACCGTTTGCGTGCTGTTCTGCGCGGTAAAGACGATGTAGCCGTTGTACGTCGCGGGCGCCAGTCCTGTCGCGTTGACGCTCACCGAGAGGAACTGGCTGGTGATACCTTTGAGCTGGCCGCTGACCGGCGCGACGGTGAGCCAGCCCGACGACGATACCTGTGAGACCCAGTTGATGGTCGCCCCGCCACAGCTCGCGGTCGCGTTCAGGCCGAGCGCCTGGCTGCTGGAATTCACTTTGCCCTGCACAACAGTAAAGGGCAGGAAGCCGGTGGTCGTCAGCAGACCGCAGTGCGGCTGCACGGTCAGCGAGACATTCACCACCTGCGAGCTATCAAGCGCTCCAGGTGATGTGAAGATGAGCGACCCCGTATAGGCTCCTGGCAGCAGATCGACGCTTTGTACCGATACATAGATCTGTTCGCTCGACTGCGCCGGAATAGTACCCGTAGTGATATCCGTCGAGAGCCAGCCACCGCTCGCACCCAATGCGTGCGCGACCGCCACCTGGGTCGATGCCACCGTCGTCGATGTCGCGGTAAGGGACCAGTTCAGCGGGTGCGATCCAGGGTTGTTGATAGTTAAGACCTGCTGTGCCGGTGATGCCGCGCCATCCACCGTCGAAAAGGAGAGCAGGGCGGGGCTCAAGGACAGCACAGGGCCAGCATTGGGCGGCAGCCTGTTTACACTCATCGTGACCGATACTACCTCCGACGGACCGACATTGGAGAAGAAGGTGATCGTTCCTTTATAATCTCCCGGCGGCAAGTTACGCTGCACCGCGACCGCTATCGTCTGACTGAGATTGAACATACCCTGGTTTGGTGAGAGCAGCAGCCAGGGTTTGTTACTGCTTGCCGACCACGTGATGGAACCACTACCCGGGTTCTTGAGAAGTAGCGGCTGGGTGGTATTTGCGCCCTCGATATCCGCGCCGAAATCAAGCTGCTTCGCGCCGATCACCAGATATGCCGGTTTCGTGGGAGCAGCACCGACGACTTGCAGATTAGCGCTGGCGGTGTTGCGCGTCTGAATATCTTCCGCGACGATCAGATGGAAGCCGGGACCCCAATCGGGCGTCACCTCCACCATGACGGTCGCCGTGCCGGACGAGTTAATAGGCACAAGTGCTTGACCGCTGCTGATCTGTACGTTTTCCTGGATGTCATGCGTGAGCAAAACGCTGGTATTGCGCGCGAAATTGAGAATTTGCAACTGTACCGTCTGCGTTTTCGCTTTGACAAAGACGATATTGGTAGTGAGTTTCAGCGATGGGGCGGAGACGCTGTTGGCCGCGCTCGTCACACTGTGCGGATGCACGAAGACGACCGAGAGCAGGATACCGTCAACAGCCAGCGCCAGCACAGCGAAGAGCGCCAGCGCGACAAAAACCATGCGTAGCGTTCTTTTCTTAGCAAAGGCGATACCCACCGGATGCTGGCTGGTTGGTATTCCCTCGGACTGCGCGCGTAAAATATCTTCTTCTTCGATGCGCGCCGCCTCGGTACTGTTGGGCTTGTGGCGTGTGATGAGCGGGTCGGTGCGCCCGGCCCAGGTATCTTCCCCGTCTTTGCCCTCGTCTTCGTTATCGAACCAGGGCCATAAGTCGGGCCATGAAGCTGCTCTGCCCGCCATGCCATCCTCGGAGAGGGGAATCTGTGCCTGTCTATTTTGCTCATCGAAGGGCGTTTCAAGGCTTTCGGAAACCCTGCCGCCGGGCGGCGTGGTGTACTTCGGAAGAGGCGTACTCGCGCGCGTGATCTCCGAAGAGATGTCGCGGAAAGGCGCGAGGCGCGAGGCGCGGCGCAGGCGTCGATTGTGCGAAGGTTCCACCTCCGCGATACGCTGCGCGGCTTCGTTCAAGCGAGACATGGCTTTCGCCGCACTGTCGGGATAGCTCTCCAGCACGGGTGGATGAGGCGTAATCGGCGTTTGTACAACCGATTGCGCCCGCGTCTTCTGGCGGGTAATGTGATCCTGTGCCTCATCTTCTCTCACATCCTTGAGGGTTGCTAAGGCACCAGAACTCGACTGCTTTGGGCCTGATGTCCCCGTATCGGTGCCTTGAAACACGTGAAGAGTTGGCTCTTCACGAAATGAGGCTCGCAAGAGGGATCGGCAGTCGTCGCAAAATTCAGCAGTTGCATCACAAGGTTTGCCACAACGCAGACATTGACTCATTGAAATACTCTTCTCACTTGCCTTGAGCATACCCCTTACACAACCATTTCAACCGGGAATAATTCTATAGACGAGGTCTCGTACTAATACAACGTTGATACTCTTCGTATTGTCACATCAAGCAAGCAGCGTAGTACTCCTGCTTTTCCGCAAATCGATCTAAACAGAAAAACGGGCAGGAGAGGTGAAAGGTGCCTCAATGTATTTCTCGATGTGCCAGTATAATGCTAAAATAAAGTTATCCACAGGTTTTCCACGGTAAAACCTGATTTTGGTGGATAACGCACTTGGAGCTTTGCCAAAAGTAATGCTATACTCTACTCTAGTGGTGAGAAGTGGGGGAAAGTGGTGAGAGTTTCGGAAAAGCTGAACCAATCACCTGCCGGGTGGGGCATCCTGGATGAGAAAGCACGAACAGGCATATGTTTCTCGGCGAGTTCGAACACACAATCGATACGAAGGGACGTATGGCGGTGCCGGCCAGATTCCGCGTGCAGATGGACAGCGGTGCCGTCATCAGTAAAGGCATGGGAAACTGCCTGTCTGTATACACGATGGAAGACTGGAATGAAAAATCGGCTGAACTGGCGATTGGCAAAAGCGAGGCAGAGCTGCGCGACTTCCAGCGCCGCATCTTTCCGAGTGCCAGTATTGTCGAGATGGATTCGCAAGGCAGACTGGTCATACCGGCTAAACTCCGCGCGTATGCAAAACTTGAAAACGATGTTACCGTAGCAGGCGTACAGGATCATATCGAAATATGGGATCGCGCTACATGGCAAGCTTACCAGCAAAAATTGGAAGAACAAGGAACAGATGTTCCCTTCTAATAAATAGTATAGAACATATAGGACATTTATGCAAACAGGACGACCAGGCCACGTACCTGTGCTCCTGGAAGAGGCGCTGAAGTATCTTCAGCCCGCACCCGGCGGACAGCATGGGCTGTATATAGATGGGACAGCAGGTGGCGGCGGTCATACAGAAGCACTACTTGAGCGATCAGCGCCGGACGGTAAAGTCCTTGCAATCGACGCTGATGCTGAAGCATTAGAGCGTGTAGGAGCGCGCCTGGCTCCCTATATCAGCAGCGGACGGCTCAGGCTGGCGCAAGGGAATTTTGGAGACCTGGCCCGTATTGTAGAGGACGAGGCCGATTTTGTGTCTTCAGGAGCTGACCAGCCAGCGATAGACGGGATCTTGCTTGACCTGGGTTTTTCGTCCTACCAGGTCGATGATGCGCAGCGCGGCTTCGCGTTCAGCGTCGATGGCCCGCTGGATATGCGACTCGACCGCTCGCAGGAGCTGACCGCCGCCGACCTGGTCAATTCGGCCAGCGAGGCGGAGCTGGCGGACATCTTCTGGCGCTACGGCGAAGAGAATCGTTCGCGCCAGATCGCGTGGCGCATCATTCGCGAGCGCGCGAAAGGGCAGATCACCAGGACCGGCCAGCTTGCGAAGCTGGCGGCGGCTGGCGTTCCTTATAAGCCGGGGGCGATCCACCCGGCCACACGTGTCTTTCAGGCATTGCGCATCGCCGTCAACAAGGAGCTTGAGAGCCTTGAGGCCGCGCTGCCACAAATGTTGGATATTCTCAGCGCAAGCGGCACACGCATAATGGGAAGCGGGGATGAAGGGGAAGCGGCGGGATTACGTGGCGGACGAATGGTCGTTATCTCATTTCATTCGTTGGAAGATCGCCTGGTGAAGGGCTTTATGAGGCGCGAGGCAAGCGATTGCATTTGCCCGCCCGGCTTACCGGTGTGCGTTTGCGGTCACAAAGCGAGATTGCGCATCCTCACAGCCAAACCGGTCACGCCGACGCACCAGGAGATGAGCATGAACCCCCGCGCCCGCAGCGCCAAATTGCGGGCAGCCGAAGTAATTGTTGAGCCTTGAAGTATGAGTATTTCGTAGT
This sequence comes from uncultured Chloroflexia bacterium, assembly GCA_963731975.1. Lineage (GTDB taxonomy): Bacteria > Chloroflexota > Ktedonobacteria > Ktedonobacterales > Ktedonobacteraceae > CAVSXS01. The sequence continues at coordinate 690,660 of CAVSXS010000002.1, forward strand.
GCGTCCGAGTTACTTTGTACAAGCGCATGGGAGAAACAACGTGCAGGTACCTCTCAAGCCCATCGTGGCTGCCAGAAGGCGTCGACAACTGCATCCCTTCTTTTTCCGCATGGGTCCCGTGAGCTTGAGCATCTGTAGTGTGCTACTTATCAGCCTGATGGCCCTGCTGTACCTTTCACAACTGAACCAGGCGGTAACTGCCAATCAGCAGATTCAAACCCTGCGCCAGCAGCAAGTCATCATGCAGCGCCAGGATCAGGACTTGATCGTACAGATCGCGCAGGAGCAGTCTCCCGTCTATATCACGGCGCACGCAAAGTCAATGGGACTTATTCCCTCCGATCCCAAAAAAGTGATCGTCATCGTCATACCCGATCTGAAACCGACCGATAAACCGCGAACACCGTAACTGTAGGGGCGACCCTCGTGGTCGCCCGCCCGGTCGCCCGAAAGTCGCCCGGCATACGACCAGAAAGGAGGCAACAACTATGAACGCTGAATTGCAACGCGCGCGTCATCGCCAGATGTTCATTTTCTTGCTGGTCTTTCTGGGAATGCTGGTGCTACTTGGACGCCTCTACTACTGGCAGATTGTTGAATCGCACAGTGGGTATAACCTGGCACAACTGGCCAATGAAGAACATACCCAGAATTATGCGTTGGATGCGCCTCGCGGTCTGATCTTCGATAGCAAGGGGCGCGTGCTGGCTTCCAACGTGACGCGCGACGATGTATACGTCGAGCCTTTGCAATTTACAGTCGATCACCCAGAAGGCGCGCAGGATGCCCTGACATCCCTGATCGTTTCGCTGCATTCAGCATTACCGCAGGTCCCGGTCGCTACCTTGCAGCACGCTTTCAGCAATGGCATGACGCAGAGTTTGTGGGCCGTGCGCGTGGCGGTCGGCATCAACTCGCAGCAGAGCGCAGCGTTAGAGAGCCTGCAATTGCCCGATGTGTTCCTCCAGCCGCGCACGTGGCGCACATATCCGGGTGGGACGCTTGCCTCGCAGATTCTGGGTTTCGTCACGCAGAACGATACGAACAATTTTGGCGAATATGGCATCGAGCAGCAATACAACTCAATCCTATCGGGCAAACCTGGGAGCTTTACCGCCGAGACCGACCTGCAAGGCAATCCGCTGACGGTCGGCGCGGCCAACGAACAGCCAGCAGTACCCGGCGCGAATCTTACACTGACCATCGATGGCACAATGGAGTATATGGTTGAGAGCGCCCTGGCAAAGGCCGTTACGAGCCTGGATGCGCAGAGCGGCACGGCGGTGGTAGTCAACACGCGCACCGGCGCGGTGGTGGCAATGGCCGGCTATCCGACCTTCGACCCGAATAACTACAGCCAGTACGCCAATAAGCTTGGCTGCCTGGGGACAGAAGGTGTCTACCTCAATCCCGCGCTCAACTGCGCCTACGAACCAGGCTCGACCATGAAGGCGGTCACAATGGCGGCGGCGCTCAACCAGGGGCTGATTACCCCCGATACAACGCTCGACGACCAGGGTTGCATTACCTTCCCGGATGTCCCGACCGTCTGTAACTGGCAATACATGGCCTATGGTACAGAGAGTATGACCGGCGTCCTGATCCATTCGGCGAACGTGGGAGCAGCGTATGTGGCCTACAAGATTCTAGGACCGAATAGATATTATCCGTATCTTGCGAGTTTCGGGTTTGGCCAGTCCTATAACATCGATGGGCCGGAGAACGCTGGCTTTTACCGCACGCCATAGGATACCCAGAACTGGACGATGAGCGACCTGACGCGCCAGGCATTCGGGCAGTCGATCCTGGCGACGCCCTTACAGGTGGTGATGACCTACGCGACCATCGCCAACGGCGGCGTGATGATGCAGCCTTACCTGGTGTCGTCCATCGATAGCAATGGGCAGGCGACGAACACGCAGCCTATCGCTAAACGGCGCGTCATCAGCACGCACGCGGCATCGTTGCTGACGGGGATGCTGGAGCAGGCCGCCATCAAGGGTTTCGCGCAGCTGGCGCAGGTTCCCGGCTACAGCATCGCGGCCAAGACCGGCACGGCGACGACGCAGGGCATCTCAGCCGATCAGACCGAGGCATCCGTGGCGGGTTTCATTCCGGCCACGAACCCGCAGTTCGCTATCCTGGTGAAGCTGGACAGGCCGCAGAAGACCATCTACGGCAGTACAGCCGCCGCGCCCCTTTGGGGCTATATTGCGCAGCAACTCGTATGGTACTACAACGTTCCACCTGACGAGCCGCAGCAATTAGGTTAAGGTGCTTGTAGAGCTAAGTATACTAGAAAATTTGTTCTATGTCAAGAGGGTAACATGACGCGAGAGAACCGCAGACTAACAGAGAAGGGCAGCCAGGAGCAACGCCGGGGTACACCACCGTCGCTGCGGTCTCCCGCGCTGGATTCTGCGGAGCGGCGGCGTGAGGCGGCTGGCCGGCAGGTCGCGCGCCGCCGGAAGCCGGGTATGCGCTATGCAGCCGAGGAGACGCTGGCGGCCCAGGCGCCTGACGCAACACCGCGTAAGAAGCTGCCCCCTTTGCGGGCGGGCCAGAAGCAGGACGCCGGGCTGCGCGAGCGGTACGCGCTGCACTCGGGATTGACGGCGGGTTGGCGCGTGCGGGCGCGAAAGGAGAAAGAGCAGGAAGAACAGGCTGGGCAGACGAAACAGGCGCTAGCGCCGGCGCAGCGCGCCGGGTTGAAGACGGGTATCACACAGGAAGAGGCTGAGCGACTGGATGGCCTGGAGATGCAGCTTCCGCGCGAGGCGGGCAAGATCGACTCGTGGCTGCTGATCGCCGTGCTTGCCCTGCTGTGCATCGGCATCGTCATGGTGTACAGCGCGAGCGCGTTTCAAGCGGCGCTCTACCAGGGCGACGCAGCGTACTACTTCCAGCGCGAGCTGATCTGGACCATGCTGGGCATCGTGGCTATGCTGCTGACGATGCGCATCGATTATCGCGTCTGGCGGCGTTATTCGCTGGCTGGGATGATACTGATCCTGCCGCTGCTGGTGATCGTGTTGAAGTTCGGAGCGAGCGTCTATGGCGCGTCGCGCTGGATTGTGCTCGGCTCGTTCTTCTCGCTCCAGCCAAGCGAGCTGACCAAGCTGGTGCTGGCGCTGTACATCGCGGACTGGCTGGCGCGCAAGGGCAAGCAGGTTGGCACATTCTTGTACGGCCTGCTGCCGTTTGTGCTGCTGGTCGGCTTTATCCTGGCGCTAGTATTGCAGGAGAACGACCTGGGAACGGCTATTATCATCGCCGGCTTCGCCACTGTCATGTTTTTCACGGCAGGCGCGAATATCTTGCAGTTTGCACTGGCGATGCTGAGCGGCAGCGCGATCTTCTTGTTGGAAGCCTTCAAGGGCTATCGCTACTACCGGTTGATGGGATTTCTTAATCCCTTTCACGATATTACCGGCATCAACTTGCAATTGTACCAGGCGCTGCTCGCCTTTGGTTCAGGTGGATGGTTCGGGTTGGGATTGGGGGACAGCCGTCAGAAGACGGGCTATCTCCCTTTCCCGTTCAGCGACTCGATCTTCCCAATCATCGGCGAGGAACTGGGCTTTGTGGCTTGCGCCATCATCGTGCTGTTGTACCTGTTCCTGGCGTTTCGCGGTTTCCGCCTGGCGAGGCGCACGCGCGACCTGTACGGCGCGCTGCTGGCGACGGGCATCACAACCTGGCTGGTCTTGCAGGCCATGATTAACATCGGCGCGAATACCGGCACCATCCCGTATACCGGCGTGCCGCTGCCGTTCATCAGTTTCGGCGGCTCATCGCTGATCGTCTCGCTAGCAGCGGTTGGTATTCTCTTGAATATCTCGCGCTACATCCAGGAACCAGTCTTGCCCGCGTTTTCCAGGCAGGCCATCTCTTTACGCAAAAAACGTGTGGGCGCGGGCTACATCACTGCTTCGCAAGAAGCGTGACGCCACCGGCGGCAAGCGTCCAATAAGGATAGATATGCGAGTACTTGTTTCGGGTGGTGGAACCGGCGGCCATGTGTACCCGGCCCTGGCGATTGCCACCGAACTGCAGGCGCGCTACCAGGCCGAGATACTGTTTCTCGGAAGTGACGATGGATTGGAGACCGAGATTGTTCCGGCGGCGGGCTTTCGCTTCGTTGCCATCAAAGCGGGCAGGTTGCGCCGCTATATCTCGCCTCAGACCATCACCGGCGTCATGCGAGTACCGCTTGGTCTGTTTCAGGCTATCGGCGTCGTAAGGAAGTTTCGACCGCAGGTTGCTTTTACCAGCGGTGGATTTGTCGCAGTACCGGCTGTACTGGCGGCGAAAGTGAACGGAGTACCAGTGTTGATGCACCAGCAGGATGTTCCGCCCAACCTGTCAAACAGGCTGGCCGCGCCATTGGCGACGCGCATCTCGGTCTCGTTCGCCGACTCGCTGCCCTACTTTCCGGCGAAGAAGACACGCCTGCTCGGCAACCCGGTGCGCCAGGCCATCCTGGACGCGCGAGCAGTCGCGCCGGTTGCAGCAAAAGCGCAGCTTGGCTTCGACGGCGGCCTGCCGCTGCTGCTGGTCACGGGCGGCAGCCAGGGCGCGCGTCACTTGAACCAGGTGATGGCTCGCGCGCTGCCGGCGCTGCTGCCACATTGCCAGGTATTGCAGGTTAGCGGGAAGCAGTTGTTTGACGAGACGCGCCAGTTAGCGGAGAGCGTGCTGGTCGGCCAGGGCGAGACAATGCGGCAGCGTTACCGGCTGGTGGCTTACCTGAACGAAGAGATGCCACTGGCTTTGCAAGCCGCTGACATCGTGCTATGTCGCTCCGGGGCATCGACGCTGACCGAACTGGCGGCGCTGGGCAAGCCGAGCATCCTGGTTCCCCTGCCGCCGAACATCGGCGGCTCGCCCCAGGAAGCCAACGCGGCCATGTTCGGTCGCAAACAGGCGGCCATCGTTGTTAAGAACGATGATCTGACGCCTGAAGTCCTTGTAGAACGCGCGCAAGCGATGCTCGCGTCGCGCGAAAGATTAGATGAAATGGCGCGAGCTGCCAGCAGTTTTGCGAAGCCACAGGCGGCGCAAGACATTTCGACCGAGCTTGCTAGCATTGCGAAAGCAGGAAATTAAGGAGAAAGCGTATGGCATTCGACATCGAAGCAGCATATACTACGTTCTCTCCACACTTTAAGAAACGCGTGCGAAAAAACGAGCCGATGGCGCGCCACTGCACCTTTGGCGTGGGCGGCCCGGCGGACATCTGGGTCTCGCTCGAATCGTCGCAAGAGCTGGTGGAACTGGTGCGCCTGTGTGCCGAGCAGCAATGGCTGCTGCTGCTGGTCGGCAACGGCACGAATACGCTGTATGCTGACGCGGGCGTGCGCGGCATCGTCGCCCGCATCGCGCTCGATAAGTATTCTATCGAGGATCATGGCGACGGAACTGCGCTGCTGCTGGCGGAGGCCGGTGTGAGCTGGCCGCGCTTGCTCAACGACCTGGCAGCGCAGGGCTGGGGCGGCCTGGAGTTCGGCCCGGGCATCCCAGGCACGCTGGGAGGCGGCGTCATTACGAACGCTGGCGCGCACAACAGCGAACTTGGAGCGGTGCTGGAATGGGTCGAGGTGCTGGACGCGCGCGGCGCTTCGCTGGCGCAAAATGGAATGAGCGTGCCGGTATTACGACAGTACCTTCATAATGAAATTGAGTTGAGTTATCGGCATAGCCGTTTTCGCGCCGGGCGCGAGGTGCAGTTTGACGCGCAGGGCTATCCCATCGCACCAGCGCGCGGGCAGATCGAGCCAGCCGAGATCATCACCCGCCTGGGAGTGCGGTTGCACCGCGCGGACCCGGCGCAGTTGAAGACGTTGATTACTGGCTATAAGGCGCATCGGAAGCAGACGCAGCCACCGCAGCAGAGCGCGGGGTCGGTCTTCAAAAACCCGCCCGGCGATTTTGCCGGACGTTTGATCGAGCAGGCTGGCATGAAGGGCACGACACATGGCAAGGCGCAGATTTCGCAGCGCCACGCGAACTTCATCGTAAATCTGGGCGGTGCCAGCGCCGCCGACGTGATTGCATTGATTGTAGAGGCTCGCCAGCGCGTGCGCGAACAATTTGGGGTGACATTGGAGTTGGAGGTCGAGCTGCGCGGCGAGTGGAATACCGGAACACCAGAAACAACAGGAACACACTAATGGGAACCAGGCAGCTACCAGAACAAATCGCATTTGAGTATACACCAGCACCCGTAGGGGCGGGAACGGCTGATGAAGAGCGGGGCGGACGCCCTCGTATTGTGCGTCGCCCTGGCGAGCCAACAATGCGCACCCGCAGGGGTGAGAGAGGCAGAAGCAACATGAGCGGTGAACACAGGGAGGGGGCGAAGGGAGAGCGCAAGCGCACGGTGCGGCCGCACCAGGAGATAGTGCAGCCACCCACATGGGCGGAGCGCGACAAACGCCGCGCGCACTATCGCCAATCGCAGGCACAGCACTATACCGCCGATCGTATGACGAAGCGCACTTTCTTGCAAACTGGTACGGCTGCTCCTGAGGGGCGTGTCAAGCTTGAACCGCGGCCACTGCCTCCCATGCGCCAGGCTATTCCGGTGCGCAGCGGTCAGCAGAAGCGCCGCAAGAGCTTCTGGCGGCGCTTCCTGGCTCTGTTCGCCGTACTCACGCTGGTCATCGTGGCATGCAGCTTTGCGTTGTTCAGTCCGAGCTTTCGCGTGCGCAGCGTGACCGTATCGGGAACGGACAACTCTTCGCTGATCAAAAACATCGAGCAGATGGGGATGCAGAGCCAGAACATTTTCTTGATCGATCTCACGGGGCTGACCAACCGTATCGATGCTATCCCGCTGGTCGAATCGGCCTCTATCAAGAAGGTCTGGCCCGACCAGTTGACCGTGAATGTGGTGGAGCGCCTGCCCGTCCTGCTCTGGCAAGCCAACGGGAAGACGTTCAGCGTAGATAAGCAGGGGATCGTGATTGGCCTGGCGAGTGATTCAAGTATCACCGGGCATCTGACGACTATTGCTGATACACGAAGCGCGGACGTGACGAGGCAGGTGCAGCCTGGAACGCATCTCAGTGCGGCGGACATTGCCTTCGCCCAACAGATATTCCAGCGCCTGCCCCAGGTAGCGGGTGTGACGACCTTTTCGCTCCGGTATACCATGGGGGGAAACCCGGCGGCGAGCGGGTCGTTCATCATCGTGAGTCCGCAGGGATGGCTGGCGTACCTGGGCAGCGCCGGCGACAGCAATCCGCTGGATAACCGCCTGCTGGAACTCCAGCAGATTTTGAACAGGGCGCAGCAGGATCAGCTCAACCTGGCAACCATCGACCTGCGGTACGGCCTGCGCCCGGTGTTTACCGTCAAACCATCGTAGTGTATCAAGATGCCGTAGCGCGTCAACAGAGAAATTCTCGTAGTATGTGGGTACGCGGTGAAGTACCCGGACAACCCTCCCTAAGGAGCGTGTAACGTGCAAGAGCGGGTGATAGCCAGCATTGATGTTGGCACCACAAAAATCTGCGTCCTGGTCGGCGTCCTGGAACGCGACGGGAAGCTGAATATTGTTGGCGTCGGAACCTGCCCTTCACAGGGGTTGCGCCGTGGGGTGGTGGTGAACATCGAGGAAACAGTCACTTCCATTGCGGCGGCGCTTGACCGGGCAGAACGCCTTTCCGGCAAAACCATTACGGCAGCGTATGTGGGCATTGCGGGCAGCCATATCGACTCTGAGAATAGCAAAGGGTTTGTCGCCATCTCGCCGAGTCACCGTGACATCGTGCAGAACGACATCAGCCGTGCTATCGAGGTGGCGCGTGCTATCGCTATTCCTGCGAACCGCGAGGTGATTCACGTGATCCCGCGCGGCTACGTGGTCGATGGGCAGGAGGGCATCAAGAACCCTATTGGGATGTCCGGTTTCCGCCTGGAAGTGGAAACACATATTATCACAGGTGCCGTTTCGTCCATTCACAACCTGATCAAGTGCGTTCACAAGACGCACGTCGAGATCGAAGACCTGGTGCTGGAGCCGTTGGCTTCGAGCGAGGCCGTGCTGGAAGACGGCGAAACCGACCTGGGTGTTGCGCTGGTCGATATCGGCGGCGGCACAACGGATATCGCCATCTTCGCTGATGGAGCGATCTGGCAGACGGTTGTACTTCCCATCGGCGGGCAACTCATCACCAGCGATATCGCCATCGGCCTGCGGCTGCCGATGCCGGTAGCCGAGGAACTCAAACTGGCTTACGGTCACTGCAAGCCCGACACCATCGCCGATGATGACATGATCGACCTGGCGCATTACATGCCGGATTGCAACGATCTCGTGCCGCGCAAGCTGCTCGCTGAAATCATCCAGGCGCGTGTCGAAGAGCTGTTCGAGATGGTTCACGAAGAGATCAAGAAGTCCGGCTATGACGGGCTGCTCCCTGCCGGGCTGGTCGTCACGGGAGGAAGCGCCGTGCTGCCAGGGATGCTCGACGTGGCGGGACGCATTCTGGATTTGCCCGCGCGCATCGGCGCGCCGTTAGAGCTGCACGGATTATCTGAATCGATCAGCCACCCGGCTTATGCAACGCCCGTAGGGCTGCTGTTGTGGGGACTGCGCCACACATCACAGTTCGCTGATGAGGAAGAAGAGGAGCAATCCGGGACGGGTGACATGCTCTCCCGCCTGGGTCGCTGGTTCCGTGCGTTTATACCATAGCCTACCAGGGCGATCCCTGGCGGTCGCCCCTATCCAGGACGGGTAGGTCAACAGTCGTGTAGGGCAGGGACGATCCTCGCGGTCGCTCTGAAGACAAGGAGGCCACACATGCTACCATTAGGAAATCATCAAGTTGAGGGATTCGCCCAGATCCGCGTGATTGGCGTTGGAGGTGGCGGCAGCAACGCGGTCAACCGCATGATCCAGGCAAATATGATGGGCATCGAGTTCATCGCCGTGAACACTGATGCCCAGGCCCTGCTGATGACCGACGCGCCGCATCACATCCGCATCGGCGACAAGCTCACGCGCGGGCTGGGAGCGGGTGGCAATCCGAGCGTCGGCGCGAAGGCCGCCGAGGAGAGCGCCGAGGAGATTTACGAGGCGCTCAAAGGTTCCGATATGGTCTTCATCACGGCTGGCATGGGCGGCGGCACCGGCACCGGCGCTAGCCCAATCGTGGCACAGATCGCCCGCGAGCTAGGCGCGCTGACGGTGGGCGTCGTCACCAAGCCCTTCGCGTTCGAGGGCAACAAGCGGCGCGCCTCGGCTGAGGAGGGTATCGCCCTGCTCAAGCAGCACGTGGACACGCTGATTACCGTGCCGAACGACCGCTTGCTGGCCATTGCCGATAAGAAGATGCCGTTGAAGGAAGCCTTCCGGCTGGCCGACGACGTGCTGCGCCAGGGCATCCAGGGCATAAGCGACCTGATTACCGTTCCCGGCCTGATTAACCTGGACTTCGCGGACGTGAAGACCATCATGTCGGCGGCTGGCTCGGCCCTGATGGCGATCGGCGAGGGAAGCGGCGAGTCGCGTGCCATCGATGCCGCGCATATCGCCATTGCCAGTCCGCTGCTCGACATCGATATCAACGGCGCGCGCGGCGTACTCTTCAATATCACAGGCGGCATGGATCTGACGCTCTTCGAGGTGAACGAGGCAGCTGACATCATCAGCAAGGCAGCTCACCCGGAGGCGAACATTATCTTCGGCGCGGTGCAGGACCCATCGTTCGATGGCCGCGTGAAGATCACGGTGATCGCCACCGGCTTCGATGGCCGGGTCGCTCACCCGTCGATGCAGCCGGGGCGCGTGGAGTACAATCGCAGCGTGTTCTACAATGTGCCGCAGCCTGCCAACGGCAACGGCGGGGCGCGCCAGCAGCCGCAACATGGCATCCCACAGGGACCGGCCTACAGTCCCTTGCCGGTGACACCTCCTCCCGTGAACGTTTCCAGGCGCCCGACAGGGCCGCTGCCAGCGGGCGGGCGTCCTGCCCAGCAGTCCCAGCAGGGATACGCTATGCACGAGCAGCCGCGCCAGCAGGGGTACGCCATGCAGGAGCAGCCACGCCAGCAGGTGATGCACAACGATATCGACGACGACGACCCTTACGAGTTGAACAGCGATTCGGCGGATGTCGTGGAGGCACAACTTCCACCGCTCCCACCGGCCAGGCTGCCCATGCCTGAGCCGGAGGCGCAGCCCGCGCAGCGCCAGCTTCATCCTGCCGCCGACTCGCGCCAGCAGCGCCCCATTCGCCGTATGGATCCGAAGGCGTATGATCTGCCGCATGGGAGTCGCAACTCCCCATCGGGCGATGCCATCGACATCCCGGCCTTCTTGCGCAAACGCTAGGGAACACAATACAATGGGTGGGTAGGAACCGGTTCCTACCCACCCATTGTTATGAAAGAGGCGGCGATGGCAGCGAAGAAGGAGCGCCTGGACGTGGCGCTGGTCAGGCGCGGGCTGGCGCCGAGCCGGGAGCGGGCAAGGGCGCTCATCATGGCGGGGCAGGTCTTCGTGGGGGATCTGATGATCGATAAGCCGGGGACGTTGATCGCGCTGGAGGCGGAGTGTCGCCTGGCCGGCGCTCCCGACGAACTGAAATATGTCAGTCGCGGTGGCCTCAAGCTCGAAAAGGCGTTGCAAACCTTCGCGCTTGACCCATCGGAACTGGTGGCGCTGGATGTGGGAGCATCCACGGGCGGCTTTACCGATTGCCTGCTGCGGCATGGCGCGCGGCGCGTCTACGCGCTGGACGTGGGACGCGCACAACTGGCCTGGACGCTGCGCAACGACTCGCGCGTGGTCGTGATGGAAGCGACCAACATACGGTATGTCACCTCGCTACCTGAAGCAATACAGTGCGCGGTGATCGATGTCTCGTTCATCTCCCTGCGGCTCGTACTTCCACCGATCGCGCATCTGCTTGTACCTGGAGCGTGGGTCGTAGCCCTGGTCAAGCCGCAGTTCGAGGCGGGCAAGGCCGAGGTGGGCCGGGGTGAGGGCGTCATCCGCGACGCGGCGGTACACGCGCGCATTCTCGCCGAACTTCAAGACTGGATACCGTCGCACACGCCCTTCGCCATCCGTGGCCTGACCGATTCTCCCATTTATGGGCGCGACGGCAACCGCGAGTTTCTTTTGTGCCTGGGTTTGGGGTAGAATACGAGCAATGCCTATGCCAGCCTGAACGAGTCAACAGAAATCGAGGTGTTTCCTATGACCATCCCAAAGGTGATCCTGCCGGACCAGTTTAATGCCGCGACAGCTTTTCTCGACCGTAATCTGCTGGAAGGGCGCGGCAATAAAACAGCTATTTTTTACGATGGGAAACCGTATACCTACGCACAGGTCGCGGAACTGGCGAATCGCGTTGGGAGCGGGCTGCTCGACCTGGGTGTCGAACTGGAACAGCGCGTGGCCGTGCTGCTGTTCGACTCGCCGCAGTTCGCCGCCGCGTTTTTCGGCGCGATGAAGATCGGCGCGGTTCCTCTTCCATTAAATACGGCGCTACGTCCCGCCGACTATGTCTACATGCTCAATGACAGCCGGGCACGCGTCCTGCTGGTCCACGCCACGACCTGGAAGACGATGGGGCAGATACTCCCCGAACTCAAGTACCTGCGGCACGTGATTGTTGTCGGGCTTGAAGAGAGCGGCGAGCGCGCCACAAGCACTCTGCACGACTTCGAGCAGTGGATTCAGCGCGCGTCGCCTGTTTTGCAGGCAGCAGAGACGAGCAAGGACGACAGCGCCTTCTGGCTGTACAGTTCCGGCAGCACCGGCTTCCCCAAAGGCTGCGTGCATTTGCAGCACGATATGAGCTTTTGCACCGAATATTATGCCAAAGCGGTGCTGGGCATACGCGAGAACGATATCACCTTTTCAGCCGCCAAGCTCTATTTCGCCTACGGCCTGGGGAACAACCTCTACTTCCCGTTCGGCGTCGGGGCGAGCGCGGTGCATTACGCCGGGCGTCCCGTGGCGGAGGATATGTTCCAGGTCGTACAGCAGTATCGCCCGACCATCTTCTTCGGTGTGCCGACGCTGTATGCCGGGATGCTGGCGCTGCCCGACGCGGAGAAGCGCTTCGACTTCTCCTCAGTGCGCGTGTGCGTCTCCGCCGGTGAGTCGCTACCAGCCGACATCCTACGGCGCTGGCAGGATAAATTTCACGTCGATATCCTGGACGGCATCGGCAGCACCGAAATTCTGCACATCTTCATCAGCAATCGTCAGGGCGAGATCAGGCCGGGCAGCACGGGCAAGCTCGTGCCTGGCTACGAAGCCACCATCGCCGACGAACACGGACACGCGGTGAGCCAGGGCGAGATCGGCAACCTGCTCATTCGCGGTGACAGCATTACCTCCGCCTACTGGAACAAGCACGAGAAGACCAAAGATACCATCACCGGCCACTGGATTCATACCGGGGACAAGTATTACCAGGACGAGGACGGCTTCTTCTGGTACTGCGGTCGCTCCGACGATATGCTCAAAGTGAGCGGCCAGTGGGTGTCGCCCGTCGAGGTAGAGGCCGCGTTGATCGCGCATCCTGCCGTGCTGGAGTGCGCGGTGGTAGGCTATATGGACGCCGACGAGTTGCTCAAGCCGCGCGCCTACATCGTACTCAACCAGGGCTTCGAGCCGTCCGCGTCGCTGGTGGACGAATTGAAGGGCCACGTCAGGTCGCGCCTGCTTCCCCACAAATACCCGCGCTGGATCGACTTCGTAGCCGAACTGCCCAAGACGGCCACCGGCAAGATTCAACGCTTCAAGCTGAGAGGGCAGTAACTTCTATGCAGCAAGCCTACTCGGCCATTCGCGTTGTCTCGGAGGCACAGACGGTACGTATTGTGCTGTCCACCCACCCCGATGAATTGATGCTGAAAGAGCTGAGCCTCGCCTGCGCCTCGCTCAGCAGCAAGGGCAGCGAGGGCATCAAGGCTGTCGTGTTCGACTTTGCCCGCGCTGAACGTCCCGCCGGAGAAGATGCCACGACCCTTGCTCCGGCGAGTGTGGAGCGGGCACACCATGCTATGCGGGCAGTGGCGCAGCCCGTGCTGGCCATCGCGCGAGGGACGCTCTCTCCCGCCGCCAGCGTGCTGCTGGCCGCCGCGGACCTGGTGCTGGTGGCGAACGACGCGCTGTTGACCATTACGCCCAGACGAGATACAGCCGAATCAGCGGAGACAACGGAGCCGGCAGATACAGCCGAGACGGAAACACTATCAGGAGCGCAGGCCGCGCGCATGGAATATGCAACCTGGGCAGCGTCTGTGGGTGATCTCAACCGCGAGATGGAGCGCATCCTGCATATGCTGCGCGAGAAGAGCGCGGCGGCTCTGCGTATAAGCAAAGCCAGCCTGCGCCTGGGTCAGGCCAGCCAGGCACGCCAGGAGACGCCATTGGAGACATTGCAGCTCGTCAATGCGCTCTATCTCGTCGAGGTAATGCAAACCCATGATGCGCACGAGGGCCTGCACGCCTTCCTGGAGAAGCGCAAACCCGTTTGGAAGAATAAATGAATAGATAAGGAACCGCTATGTTCCAGAATCATCCCTGGACGGTGCTTGCAACGCATCAGGTGCTCGACACGCCCTATCTCAAGATTCGCCGCGAGGAGGTAGCCGTTCCGGGTGGCCCGATCATCCCTGACTACTTCATCATTGAGAATCGCGGCTGGGTGGGTATCGTACCGGTCACAGAGGATGGACGTTTTCTCATCAACAAGCAATATAAGCACGGCATCGGCCTTGAGGTGATTGAATTCCCGGCGGGCAGCATCGACCCCGACGAGGACGATCCCAGGCTGACAGCGCACCGCGAACTGATGGAGGAGACGGGCTACAGCGTGGAGGGCGAACTCGAACCCCTGGCACACTTCTACGCCAATCCAACGGGCGCGGTGACGCTGATCTGGTGGTACCTGGCGCGCAACGTGCGCCAGACGGGCACGCCCAAACCTGATCCGGTAGAGGTGATCGAAACGAGCCTGGTGACGCCCGCCGAGCTGCTCGCCATGATCCACGACGGCACGTTCTGCGTGCAGGGGCAGGTCAGCGCGGCATACATGGCGCTGGAACGCCTGGGGTACCTGGCATTTTCTCCGTACAAGTGAAAGGAACACCACCTATGCCTATCGACAGCAGCCTGATCGGGGCGAGTTCAGCGCCCACCACGTTCGAGGTGACACGCGAAGCGGTCGAGCGCTTCATGGCCGCGACGGACGACCCGGCAATATACAGAGGCGAACCGCTCGAATACGCGCCTCCGACCTTCCCCACGACCTTCCGCGTGAGCGTTCCCGGCCTGGAACTGGACGGCTCGAAAATGCAGTTGATCCACGGCGAGCAGCGCTATAGCTATACGCGCCAGCTGCGCATCGGCGAGCAGATCACCTGCCAGGTGCGCGTGGCCGATGTGCGCGAGCGCGCAGGCAAAAGCGGCTCCATGATCTTCGTCGTGCTGGAGACGACCGGCCAGGACGCCCAGCAGCAGCCAGTCTTCACCGCGCGCAGCACGGTAATCGTGCGACAAAAATAGCCTGATAAAGTGGTTGACAAACAGCAAGGACAGGTATAAAATAGGCGGCGTAATCCGTTACGGAACGTTTGCCCTCGTGGCGGAATGGTATACGCAGCAGGTTGAGGGCCTGTGCCTGTAAAGGCGTGGTGGTTCGAGTCCACTCGAGGGCACCCCATTTCCATCCAAATACACCAGTATTCCCTCTCACACCCATTCACAGGGGCGACTAGCTCAGCTGGTTAGAGCGGCTGCTTTACACGCAGTAGGTCTGGGGTTCGAATCCCTAGTCGCCCACTTTCCTCCTGGTTCTGCATCAGCCGGGGAATCCAACTAGTATCAATCAAGCAGAATTATAATAGCAGGGTTAAGCAGTAGGCTTGACGCCGCGAAAACGGGTGTCAAGCCTACTGTCTGTTCCAGGTTTCGTTACAAGTTAACAGATTGATGCAACCATACGAGTGACTTTCAGCTTTGTAGAGCTTATTGGATAAACATGTTGCGAATGTTGGCGTATAATAGAGAAGATAGATGCACGTTCGCAGATGCATTTCTTGATGAGTGAAATTCCTTGTATCGTGAATATAGCTGAAGAGGGTACTAATATTTTCATAAGATAGAGAAGATTAAGTATTATAGTAGCTATGTTGAGTCACATATATTATTTAACATATTATTTTGGAGCTACGTCGATTCTAATGTTAGATTACTGTTCGAAAGACGAGAACGTAAATTTTTAGACTTACGACGACTAATTTATAAAGATACAGTTAGATTTCTCTAAATGTTAATGAGTTTTCTGATTAGGTCATTGCTGTCAACTTTGGACTCTCACGTAACTTGCATGATGTATGTCTGGCGGCTCTTCAAGAGAGTATCAAGGGGAATTCTTCTTTGTCTATCATTCGATCTGCGCACGTCCAGCATCAGTTTCGCAGTGAGTTCCAGCCATGTGAGAAGCGCTGAATTGGTAGGCCCAAAGAGTTTAAGTCCCTACAATACTCCAATCGGCCTGTAGAGCCGCTTCGCGCGATTGCGGGGCGTTCAGAACCGGGGAAATTACACCTCTAAGTTTCTTGTAAAGCATGAGAGTCTTCCAAAGCTGGCTCCTTAATAAATTTCTACATCGGGTATGTTAGGCACAATAACTCACAAGTCTCTGGTGAAACACGATCTTTCTCTCACACGTTTAATCAGCGAAAGAGATATAGATTGGGGTTCCAAGAATAACCTGCCGAAAGTAGCCATACGCCTCTCCCACGCGGCTTTCTCCAACTATGAGTTTACGTGCCAAAAATTCCAGATTTTTATAAGTTCCTAGTAAACATCGCTCAATAAGCTTTACCGCGTCAAGGCATGATTTGAGTCTTGAATAGGAGCTGTAGAATGAATTTGTTGGAGAAGTGCTCTTTCTCTTGCTCTTGCTTCATAGAAAAGAACACTCTCAAAAGCCTTAAATATAGCTGGAATGCCACAGCCTGAGTCATTTGCATCAGTCTAAATCCCTCGTGGATTTTTCGATATTGTTGGAATAGGTTGAATTGGACTATAATTCATTCCTCCAATGACATGTTATCCTGATCCTCCCAAACACACTGTTGTAGAAGCGGTAGAGCCGCCATAATAAACAACGTTTGAGGCTCCAAGTAGGCCCCATTGCATAGGAAGAGTTCCTCTGAAATATGCTAGTGGTTGGTCGATATTTCTAATTCCGCAATTTTCCTCGATATATTTCACGGTTTCTTTAAGTTTTGTATAGCGTATATCCTCAATTTGATTGCCTTTAATCGCTGCACCCTATTCTATCGAACGAATTAGAAAAAATTCGGTTTATACAACTTTCTGAATTTCTTGAAGTATTTAATGTGTGATAATAGCATACTCAATTCGCTTCGTTATAGGTATATAGATGTATTACTTTTACATTTTACACTGGACTATGCTTCTTCAGTCACTTTACACTACTCTACCATTATGCATTCCTTTTCACTATTACCTCCTCCTCTGTCTGGGTTTGCTCTCTTGGCGCTTGTGATATGAAACATCCTCCACACCCCTTAGTCGTATCAGCGTCTGTAGAAGCAATCATATCTTTACTTATAAACATGAGTTTTATAGCTACTTTTATTCGTCATACCCTTCCCGCGAAGTTAGTATTACTGCTACACTCTAGTATAATTGGTATGTGTATATTGTTACATGATACGTGAGCTCTAAGGTCGTATTCGTAAAGCGGGATTTGAAGAGCGGCCAGGAAAGGGTAGCCATACGGTGTGGCGACATATGTTAGTTCCTCGCATCAAGCTGACTCTCGCAGGACACGATGGAGATGAGGCGAAACCTTATCAGGTTCATGATGTTTACGACGCTCTGAGGAGCCTGAAGGAGGCAAGAGATGAATAGCGATAAGGATAGAGATAAGTACTCGATGGAGATCATCTGGAGCGACGAGGATCAAGCCTTTATCGTGACCATTCCAGAACTTCCTGGCTGCAGAACGCATGGCAGCACCTATGAGGACGCTGTCCAAAAAGGCAAAGAAGCAATCGAGAGTTGGATTGAGGCTAGCCGAGCCTGGGGCGATCCAATTCCTCCTCCGCGTAAATTGATGCCAGCTTGAAGTGCTAACCATCTCATTTAGATTGAACAATTCGCGTTTGATGCATGTTATCGCCGAGAACGTTTGTGAAGATTAACCCTTTACAGAATACTTAGCAAGCTACGTCTTGATCTACCTTTGAATTCCTGGGCAGGTATTGCATGAGATAACTCGGGCCGCCGGTAAACTCGTGTCCGGTACAATATGTCTGAGCTTGTTTGGCGGTCGTCCAGGTCGTAGCGCCCCATGATGGCCAGTTATTTTTCCAACTGCCGGTAATGCTTTGCCATTGAGCTGTCGTGCTATACACACCCACGGTTGTAGCGCCATTGGCCACAAAAGCGTCATGCTCACCTTGCAGGCTATTCTGATTCTGGACAACGTCGCTATTCCATGTGTTGTTCGATTCAACGTCTAGCCACCAGGTTGCACTGGAAACGCCAACGCTCTTTGCGGCGTTGATCGCATAGAGACCTGCATTGTACCCATAATTATAGGCCAGGCAATTATTGTCTCCTGTGGCGCAAACTTTTGGGAAGGTGGGGTTAATGTGGGTCGACTTATCATACCAACCTGTATTTACATATAAACTCAAGTTCTTAAAATAACTGGCTTCTTTGGCTAGACATGGATTGGTTGAGTAACCAAGGCCATCTGTCACTCCAACAATTCCGAATGTGACACTGGGAATGCTCGCGGTGCAGTTAGGCCAGCTAATATCAATACCTGTCGTACCTTTACTATATTGACCTTGAGCAGCGGCTACTCCCGCGGTCAATAAGAGCGCCATCAATGCCACTGCGAAACTCACCACAACTTTTTTCATATCGTTTACTCCTTCGCTACATTATAGCCTGATGATGACCCCGAACGTCAAATATTACGATTGTGGCAGCTAAGGCGGAATCTTCTTTCTAAGTTGGCAAAGTATGTCTCAGCCGGGGTCCGATATTCGAGAGATTGATCAGGAAGATGCGCCAGAGAGAAACGAGAGAAAATCTGCTATATTTGAATACAGAGGAGACAAAGGGAGACCGTTGATGCGCGCAAGCGTCAAGCTCCCTCACCGAACTCTTTCAAGGAGGAACCGATGAGAATAGTTGCAATCATCTTCGGCATTGTGCTGATCCTACTGGTTGCCCTGGACGCCTTTGAGACTATTGTCTTACCCCGCCGGGTGACACGACGCCTCCGCCTCGCCCGGATTTTCTATCGGGCGATCCAGCTGGGGTGGAGATTCCTTGGCCACCTGGTGCGAGCGGGTGCAAGACGGGATGGCTTTCTGGGCTATATGGGACCGCTTTCCCTGCTAGCCCTGTTCGCGTTCTGGGCGATTCTCTTCGTCTTCGGATTTGGGCTGCTGCTGTGGGGTCTGGCTCTCCCTCTCAACGCCCCTGACAAGACGATCAGCTTCACTACCTATCTGTACCTGAGCGGAACCACCTTTTTCACGCTTGGCCTGGGTGATGTCACCCCCATGCCGGGAGCGGCCCGTGTGCTGGTAGTGAGCGAGGTCGCGTTGGGGTTTATCTTCCTGGCTCTGGTGATCAGCTACGTTCCCATCATCTACCAGGCGTTCTCGCGGCGCGAGCTCCGAATCTCGTTACTGGACGCCCGCGCGGGTTCTCCACCGACGGCAGCGGAACTCCTGCGCCGCAATCACGCCGGCAGGAGCGTCGAGGAACTGCGCCTGCTCCTGCATGATTGGGAAGTGTGGTGCGCTGACATACTGGAGAGTCACCTGTCCTATCCCATCCTGGCCTTCTACCGCTCGCAACACGAACAGCAATCCTGGGTGGAGGCTCTGACCGTGATCCTTGATACGTGCGCGCTGATCCTGACGGGCATCGAGGGCACGCCGGTGGAACCAGCCAGATTTGCGTTTGCCATGGCCCGTCATGCAGTCGTCGACCTGGCGCAGGTGCTTGGGACGTCGCCCACATTAGGAGTGAATCGCCTGTCATCGTCCGACTTTGCCCATCTCCAAGAAGTGCTTGCCGCATCCGGCATCCAGGTGAAGGAGGCAACGACAGCCGAGCAGGAGCTGGCCAGGCTCCGCGAGACGTACGAGCCGTTTGTGAGCGCCCTGGCCACTCGCATCCAGGTTTCCCTCCCACCCTGGCTCCCCGTGGAGAACAGCCTCGATGATTGGCAAGCCAGCGCGTGGGATGAGATGTTTCCTTCAGCCCGTCAGACGCTCCTCAAGGTAATGCAACGGGAATGAAAGAGCAGTCATGCCTACCGTCCTATCGGTTCCGTACCCTCATTCAGCAAACGCAGATACTTCTCGTAGCTATAGAGTTTATCGCGGCGCCTGCTCGTGATTTCGCGTACAACCCCTAACTCTTCCAGGCGAGCCAGAGTTGACGTCACCGTTGGGACAGAGATGCCAGTCTTCCGTGATGCACCTGGAATAGTTACCAGTGGCTCAGCATGTAACAATCTGAAGACGCGCAGCGTTGTGGCGAGCGAACGGCCTAACGTCTCAATACGCTGCTGGTCATTCTGAAAGAGTTCCAGAACTTTGCGGGATGTCTCAGCAGCCTGATCGGCAGTTTCTTTGACTCCCGTGAGAAAGAAGAGAAGCCAGCTTTCCCAATCGCCTTCCGTCCTTACCCGTTGTAGCAAATCGTAATAGGCTTCTCGGTGCTGCTTAAAATAGAGGCTCAGGTAGAGCAGTAGCTCTTGCAAAACGCCTTCGGCGCACAGTAGAAGGGTGATGAGCAAGCGACCCAGGCGTCCATTGCCATCCAGAAAGGGGTGAAACAGCAAGGGTTGCCTGATCGAGAAGTTCATAATGTTCACCACTCAGGTTCAAGGGCGGATCAGGAGGTAACGGGTAAGGTACAAACGCCTTAAAGGGTTCCGGTGACAGGGCATTTGTGATGTATGTACCCGCAGCTCTAACCCTGGCCATGTTTATCATCTCCTGGCACTTTTCTTTACAGATATCTCGTTAATAATGTTTCATGGGTTTTTCTTTAATAAGCGAGATCGCTATTTAAGAAACCTTAATTAGTGCAAGCGCTTATTAAAGATTCAGTGCTTTTTCTTTAATAAGGATAGCATATTCGCGGCTGTGTTCCAATAGCAGGAGGAAGAGAAGATCGATTGCGCGCTGATACTGGCGGCTCTAGCGAGGTGCTTGGTATGGGTTATTGGAATGAATAAGGCAATAAATCTATTTTTGTCTTATTCATCTTCTGAGGTACATCAGGACTGCAAAAAATAAAGCGGCGACACCTAATACCAAAAAGCAAGAGGCAATTCTCAGCGAACGCAGTTTTCGTCTTGTGATGTTTTCGTAGATGAGTTTCGTGGCGCTTGATGAAAGAAAGTTGATATTGTACTGACTTGGTAAAAAGACCATGAGCGCTGCACCAAGGCTAATTAGGAGCAATCCGATAGGCAGCAGGTAGATCACTAAGGGCCAAACAACGGATAGCTTCCCCTGTAAGTTGCTAAAAGCTATGGCATTGAAGTAAAGCCCTTCAAGGATGGCAGTTGCCCCAATGATTTGTTTGGCACCTTCATCAATTGAACGAAAGGAGGTGCGAATTAAGTCTTTTCCCACATCATGCCAAAATGCATAAACTTCCTCTAATGAGGGGTCAGGCTGTTCCTGCTTGGCACCACCGGGTTTGTTCACTCCCTAACCTCCTTGGTTCGCCGGTTATACCTAAAGGTTCTCCCACAACGGGGATTGGGGCATGCTATATCAATCCACTCATTGGCATCGTCAAGCTTTTCTTTAAAACCTTTAAGAGGAGGGTTTCCCGTTACTCCTATCATCAAAGTCCATGAAAGGGAATTAGAAGAACTTTTTACTTTTGTATCGCAATACGGGCATCGAATAGCTGCCATGATCAACTCCTGAGTTAATAATTCATGCGTCAATCATACAATATTCACCAGTTTTTCGCTAGATTTGGGTAATGATGGCGGTCCAAATTATCATCGCTAAGCCTACTGCCTATCTCCTTGACACAGTTGGTTTTGGGGTTGTAAATCGGCTCCACAGGCCGATTAGGGTCTGTTTCCAAGTGCGATACTTTACACGCAGTAGGTTTGGGGTTCGAATCCCTGGTCACCCACTTCCTCCTTCTCTCCATATCACTCGTACCACTCTGGCGCTTTCTTCAGCGTTTGCCATTGCTGGCCATCATGGCCGAAGACGACCAGCGCCACTTGCTCGCGCTCGACCAGGTTCAGGAGTTTGCGCGTGCTGGCGCGTAATGGCTCCTCGTCCTCGATTGGCCAGGCTTTGCGATCAGGGGTAAAAAGGCGTTGCAGGACGACCGCGTCGATTGCCAGCAATACGTTCCCGGTTTGGGGCAGGTGTACCAGCACCGACTGGTGTCCGGGTGCATGTCCGCTCGTCTCGATTAGCGTCAGGCCGGGCAGTAGCTCGGTGTCTCCCTCAACCAGCCGGTAATGTAGCGCCGGATGATCCCAGTGCAAGCGTGCGCCTGCAAAACGTGGGTGTCCGCTGCGCGCCAGTTCGTAATGTGTGCGCTGTACGATGAGTTCCGCCTGTGGAAAGGCATCGTGATAGCCCGCGTGATCCACATCGAAGTGGGTGCAGATGAGCAGATCGATATCGTCAGGACGCAGGCCAAGCTCGGCGAGATGCTCTAGCACATTTTTTTTGTTCTCGGTCGGCGGCGTCCCTGGCGATGGCGTATAGTCCGCGGGTAATCCACTATCGATGAGAATGTTCTTCCCATCACCGGTCTGAACAAGATAGCATCCTGACGATCCTGCCGACGGAGGAGTCGTCGGGAAGGTCGAAGTACCCAGCTGCATGAGGTAAAGTCGTTGTGGTGTCGCGTTGCTCATAGCTTCGCACCGAACCTTTCCTGTTGATGAGATCACTCTATAAATGCCTATGCGATCTGTTTCTCGAACAGGATGCACTCAAGCTCTTTTTTCATCTCGCGTCCAACCTCTTTGTACCCGTTCTTCGTATAGAGCTTCTGTGCGGCTATCTGCACGACTGAGGTATCCAGGTGCAGCGTCGTGTAGCCGAGCGCAGCGGCTCGCTTTTCCAGCTCGTCGAGGATGATTTGCCCGTA
This sequence comes from uncultured Chloroflexia bacterium, assembly GCA_963731975.1. Taxonomy (GTDB): domain Bacteria; phylum Chloroflexota; class Ktedonobacteria; order Ktedonobacterales; family Ktedonobacteraceae; genus CAVSXS01. The sequence goes on from CAVSXS010000002.1 coordinate 712,855, forward strand.
GCCTCGACCCTGCACGTCGGAATAAACGCGCATGCGCTTGATCTCAGCGCGCTCGTCCGTCGTGCGCCGTAACGCGCCCATCGCCACGATGCGGTTATCGAGCAGGCCGATCAGAAAGTCTCCCCGGTTGTCCAGGTAGACCTCTTCGATATGGTGCAGATCGTCGTCCCAGGGGCCATTGCCGAGGTACGCGCCCACCTCTTGCAGGGCGAGGACATGCAAGCGCCACACCTCCTCGTGGTCGGCTGCCTCGTATTGGCGGATGGTGAGCATAGCTGCTCCTTCTTCTACAAAGCTGCTGATGCCAGGAAATCCAGCACGATACGGTTGAACTCTTGCGGCTGCTCCATATTCGGGACGTGCGCCACGCCGGGCATGATTACTTTCCTGGCGTTCGGCACACCCTGCGCGAGCAAATCGATAATGGGGAACATGCCGCGCACATCTTTGTCACCGATGATGAGCAGCGTTGGCACCTTCACTTCGTCGAGACGCTCGCTGGCCGGAGGGTCGAGGCGCTGCGGCATCGGGACTTGGAGATCGCCCAGGCGTTGGTAGTTGCGCAGGTTCATCTCGTAGACGCGCTTGCGCACCAGCGGGTCTACCTGCTCCGGTTTGCGGTCGGGGCCATCGACCCACATGCGGGTTTCGAGTTCGGTTGCCAGCTCGTAGTCGCCGCGATTGCTGGCTAACTCGATTTGCTGCCCCATCGTCTCCTCGGCGTCGCTAAAGGACGAGTTGTAGCCGCTCATGCCGGGCGCGACGAGCACCAGCGCATCGACCATCGATGGATGAGCCAGCGTGAAATCAAGGGCGGTTGAGCCGCCCATCGAAAGTCCCAGCACATACGTCTTCTCGATTCCCAGGAACGTGAGCAACCCGAACAGGTCTTCATGAAAGGAAAGCTGATCGCCGGGGGCCGGTATGCTGGATTGCCCAAAACCGCGCAAATCGAAGCGCACGACACGATATTGCTGCGCGAATACATCGAACTGGTCGTCCCACATGCTTTGATCCATCAACCCACCGTGAATTAGCACGAGTGGATGTCCTTCGCCCGCGACTTCATAGGCAAGACTGGTACCGTATACCTGCGCAAAACCGCGTTCTGAGCTTTTGGATTCTGACATCTTATACTCCATTCTCTTCATGAAAGAAACAAATGTTTCAAATTTCACGTATCGCCTTCGATTATACACCATCGGGGATGTGCTGAGCAGTATAAACCGCGCGGCCCTCTTCCAGGGCGACCGCGAGGGTCGCCCCTACAATACATGTAGTAGTCTCTGGCGTCCGTATATTGTACGGGCGACCCTCGCGGTCGCCCTGGAAGCCGAAATCGCGGGCAAACATGCTTGCACTTCCCGTGCTCATGTCATATACTTTGAGTATGAAAATGATAATCATTCTCAATCATTAGGGCACCCTAATATGAAACAAACACTCAAACCGAACGCGCGGGCCATCCTGGGAGTGGTGCGTGCGGCGAAGAATCACCCGACGGCACTTGAGGTGTACGAACAGGTGAGACACGAGCGACCGCATATCGGTCTCGCTACGGTGTATCGCCTGTTGCACCAGTTGACGCAGCAGGGGCTATTGAACGAGCTGGTTCAGGGTAGCGATGGATCGCGTTTCGACGCGCGCACCCATCGCCACGACCACGCCGTCTGCACAACATGCGGCGCGCTGCTTGATATACCGCTGGATGTCGCTATCTCTAACGAGGCATTGCAGGCAGCGGCACGGTCGTCGGGCTTAGAATTAGGATCGTATGAAGTTCGCCTGTACGGGCGCTGCGCGTCCTGCCAGCAAGGGAGTATTACCACAACATGAGTACCGATCAACAACACGAACCAATCATAGAGCGCATTCAGACCACTGCGAACGGAGAAAAGCAACAGCAGCCTGTGCTTGACAGCGCCACGGTCGCCACGCGCCGCGAATTGATAGCAGCGTTGCAGCAGAACTGGCAGCGCGAAGTGGAGGGCATGCGCACCTACCGCGACCTGGCGCAGAAAGAGCGGGACGCGGCGCGGCGCGCTGTGCTGGTGAAGATGGCCGACGCCGAGCAGAGCCACGCGCAGAAGTGGGAGCGCAAGCTGGCGGAACTGGGCGCGGAACCGCCCCAGGAACAACGTTCGCCTGGGGTGCGCTTCAAGGGCTGGCTGCGCCGCCAGTTGGGAACGGAGGCGGCCCTGCGACAACTTGAGGGTGAGGAGGACAGGGACATCGCGCGTTACGAAGCGCAGGCGCTCAGCATCAACGACGTGGAGGCACAGGCCATGCTGCGCGAGGTGCGGCGCGAGGAAGAGAGCCACGGGCGCATCATTCGCGAGATCATCAGTCCGATTGGGCCGCAGGGGATGCTCGACGTAATGCTGAGGCGCGAACGCTGGCACAAGCGCGGCGGCGGCTGGCTGGGAGACGCCATCTACGGCGCGAACGATGGCCTGGGCGCGGTCTTCGGCATCGTGAGCGGCGTGGCAGGCTACACGGGCGGCACGGCGAGTAATCTCGTCCTTATCAGCGGCCTCGCGGGGATGCTGGCCAGCGCGCTCTCGATGGGGTCGGGCGCGTTCCTCGCAACCAAGAGCGAGCGCGAGGTGTACCAGGCGGAGATCAACCGCGAGAAGCGCGAGATCGAGGATGACCCGGAAGAAGAAAAGGAAGAACTGGCGCTATTCTACCAGTTGAAGGGCTTCACCGAGGACGAGTCACATTTGCTCGCCAATCGCCTGTCGGAGAAGCCTGAGCAATTCTTGCGCACGCTGGCGCACGAAGAGCTGGGACTCTCGGAGGATAGCTTCCCGCATCCGGGGGTCGCCGCCGCCTCTGCAACCATCTCGACGGCTCTAGGAGCGTTCATCCCCATCATCCCGTTCTTCTTCCTGTCGGGCTTCGCGGCCATCATCGCCGCCGCCGCTATCAGCTTGCTGGCGCACTTCGCGGTGGGCGCGGCCAAAACGCTCGTCACGGGTCGCTCGTGGTTCAATAGCGGTATGGAGATGACCATTGTCGGCGCGGTCGAGGCCGTGATTACCTACCTGCTAGGCGCAAGCTTCAAAGCATTGTAAAAAGACGTGAAAAAAGAGCGACTGGCGCGCCAGTCGCTCTTTTTTCACGTCAAAGACTACTTTTCGACGTGGCCGCCGGTCATCAGGATGCCCAGCTGCTCCTCACTGGCATCGGGTGAGACGATATCGACGACTCTCCCCTCGTACATCACGGCGATGCGGTCGGAGAGCGAGCGAATCTCATCCAGTTCGGCGGAGATGAGCAGGACGGCCTTGCCCGCGTCGCGCTGCTCGATCAGGCGGCGGTGGATGAACTCAATCGCGCCGATATCGACGCCGCGCGTGGGTTGGGCGGCGATGAGCGCCATCGGGTTCGCGGAGAACTCGCGCGCGATGATAATCTTCTGCTGGTTGCCGCCGGAGAGCGAGCGTGCCGGGGCATCGACGGAGGAGGTGCGCACGTCGAACTCCGCCACCAGCCGCTTTGCCCACTTGACGATGTTGCGCAGCAACAACACGAAGCTGTGCCAGGAGAACTGCGGCCAGCGCTGCCTGCCCAGGATCATGTTGTCTTCGATGGAGTCGGTCAGCACCAGGCCGCTGCCGCGACGGTCCTCGGGGATGTGCGCCAGCCCCACGATGCGCTCCTCGCGCGCGTTTAGCTTCGTCAGGTCAACCGCCTCGCCCGCCTCGCCGTCTTTGACCTGCGTGATGGCGATATCCCCGCTCGTGATCTTGCGCATCCCCGTCAGTGCCTCGATCAGCTCGGATTGGCCGTTGCCCTCGACGCCCGCAATGCCCAGGATTTCCCCGGCGTGAACATCGAAGCTGACGCCATGCAGCACCTCCAGGCCACGGTCGGATTGCGCGTGGATATCCTCCACGTGCAGCACCACCGGACCGGGATGCGCGGGGGTCTTGTTGACGCGCAGCAGCACCTCGCGGCCCACCATCATACGCGCGATTTCGGCCTGGTTTGTCGCGCTCGTGACCAGCTCGCCCGCATTTTTGCCGCGCCGCAGCACCGTGATGCTATCCGTCAGTTCCAGCACCTCGCGCAGCTTGTGCGTAATGAAGATGATCGTTTTGCCCTGTTCGACCAGCCCACGTAGCACGCGGAACAGCTCGGTCGTTTCCTGAGGCGTCAGCACACCCGTCGGCTCATCCATAATCAGGATGTCGGCGGCGCGGTAAAGCGTTTTGAGGATTTCGACGCGCTGCTGCATGCCGACCGAGAGCTTTTCGACACGCGCATCGGCTTCGATGGGCAGGCTATACTGCCTGCTCAGTTTGAGAACCGCCTCGCGCGCCTTTTTGATATCGTAGAGCGACGCGACATTGCCAGGCTCGTGTCCCAACACAATGTTCTCCGTGACGGTTAGCGGCGGGATTAGCATGAAGTGCTGGTGAACCATGCCGATGCCGTTACGAATGGCATCGCGCGGCCCGCTGATGCTTGTGATGCGCCCGTTGATAGCAATCTGCCCGCTATCGGGATGGATCAGGCCATACAGGATGTTCATCAGGGTGGTTTTTCCCGCGCCATTCTCGCCAACCAGCGCGTGGATCTCACCCCGGCGCACCTTGAGGTTGACGTGATCGTTTGCTACAACGCCAGGCCACGATTTGGTAATATCGAACATCTCAATCGCGTAGGGAGCGGCTTGCTCCGCGAGAGTGGCTGCGGTGGTTTGTTCTTGCATAGATACAGGCTCCTCTCCAGGCACACTTATTCCGTACCAGGATCGTAGGGAATGCCATCGGCGGCGGGCGGCGTTGTGCGCCCGACCAGGCCGACCAGGGCAATCAGCGTCAGAATATAGGGAATGGTGCTGAGCAGATAGGGCGAGACGCCGCTCTGCTGCATGCGAGGACTGAGCGCTTCACCCAGGCCGAAAATCAGGCACGCCACCCCTGCCCCTGTCGGCGTATATTTGCCGAAGATCACGGCTGCCAGGGCGATAAAGCCCGCACCCGCCGTCATATTTGGATTGAAGATGCCCGCGATCCCTAGCGAAAGGAACGCCCCGGCCAGCCCGGAGAGGAAACCGCTTGCCACGACGCAGCAGTAGCGGATCAGCCGCACATTGATACCGGCCGTGTCGGCTGCCTGCGGGTGCTCGCCTACGGCGCGGATGCGCAGCCCGATATTGGTGCGAAACAGCAGGAACTGGATGCCGACCAGTATGATAATAGCGAGATAGAACACCAGGTTCTGCTGGAACAGCACGGGGCCGATGAACGGGATATTTGAAAGCGGCCCCCAGGTGACGGTCGGCAGGCGCACCGATTGCGGCAGAGACGAGATACCTTGCGCGTTGGTCTGTATGATATTCAGATAGTTTGTCAGGCCAAGCGCGGCGATATTGATGGCGATGCCGCTGACGATCTGGTTTGCTTTGAAATTGATGGAGACAACGGCATGAACCAGCGCCATCAAGCCCCCGGCGATGATGGCGCCCAGCACGGCGAGGATCAGGCTGTGCGTATCGGTTGCGATGATCGCGCCGGCGTAGGCCCCAGTGAGCATCATGCCTTCCATAGCGATGTTGGTCACGCCGCTGCGCTCAGAGATGACGCCACCCAGGGCAGGGAGCAGCAGCAATGCGGCAAATTGCAGCGCGGCCTGCCAGAGGTCGCTGGAAATAAGCACTGTAAAGAGTGTTTGAAAAAACATGCTCATTCCTCCTTTGACGAGCCTGCGCCATCAGGCCCAGATGTATTTTGTTCAGGAGGGCCGCTTTTCATCTCGCCAGCACCGCCATTTTCGCCATTCAGTGAGAGGTCCGTAATGGAGAGGCTTGCTCCAGCGCTCGTCAGAGCCGCCGGGCGACCTATGGCAGGCCACTTCGGCAGCCTCTTTCGAATGGCGGGGAGGAACTCAGATGCGATGCTGAACAACACCAGCGCCTGGATGATGAAGACCAGGTCGCCCGGAATGCCCGCCTGGAGTTGCATCAGGCCGGCACCCTGGCGCAGGCCACCAAAGAGCAGCGCGCCGAAAAGCACGCCGATCGAGGTGAGGTGGCCGAGCAGCGCGACGCCTATGGCATCGAAGCCGACGCTATCCAGGCGGAAGGTCGAGCCAATCAGTTCGTAGGGGAACTGCCCCATCAGGCGCACCGCGCCCGCCAGGCCGGAGAACGCACCGGCAATTGCCATGACCACGATGATGTTGCGATTGACCGAGATGCCCGCGTACCTGGCGGCCTTCGGATTCTGGCCGATGACGCGCACCTCGTAGCCGAAGGTGGTGCGCGAGATCAAGAACCAGTAGACGACCAGGGCCAGCAGGGCGATGATGATACCGAAGTCAACAAGATAAGAGGTCGGGTTTGCAATTTGCGGGAGAAACTTTCCCAGCGTGCTATTGTAGAGCACGCCCAACTGTGGCAGTGTGGCTTGAGGCGGCACAGGCGGCGTAGTGTTCGCCAGATGCGGGTCATTGAAGGGGCCGGTGATTAGATAGTCGGTGACATAGAAAGCGATCCAGTTGAGCATGATCGTTGTCACCACTTCATGCGCGCCTCGCCAGGCTTTCAGCAGGCCCACCAGTCCGCCCCAGATGGCGCCGGCAACCATGCTGCCAAGCATCATGACAGGAATGAGCAGCCAGCCTGGCCAGGTTGGAGCTTTGAAGCCAATGATGCAGGCCGTCATCGCGCCAACGGCCAGCTGTCCCTCCGCGCCGATATTGAAAAGACCCGCGCGGTAGGCTATCGCCACAGAGATGCCGGTAAAAATAAGAGGGGTGACGTTCACCAGCGTGAATGAGAAGCTTTGCAGCGACCCGAACGATCCGGCATAGAGCGCCTGGTACGCGCTGATAGCCGATGAGAAGCGATCACCCGGTGAGCCGGGCGATGTAATCATGATAACGATACCGCCAGCAATGATAGCCAGGACGACGGCAAAGACCGGGCGACTGATCGCAGAGCCGATTTTGCGTATCCAGTTGAGAAACCTCAACGTAGGTGGGCGCTGTTCGGTCCCGCTACGTTGCGCTGTTGGCACAGCCATAGTAACTTCCTCCTGTGATAGGAGATGCCCTGGCCACCGGTGATAGGGAGCCAGTGCTATTCTGCCTCGTGCTCGGTGCTGTTCCCTGTATGATAACATGAGCTATTATGAGAAACAAGCATCTGTGCGAAAAGAGGCAGGGACTGTGCATGATTATCAGGGCGACCGCGCAATTGCGGAGAATAGCCCCTACGAGACAAGGTCGGTGAAAGATTATAGGGCGACCGCGAGGGTTGCCCCTACAAAGACTACGAAACGGGCGCGATCCGTATCTTTGTAGGGGCGACCCTCGCGGTCGCCCTTGCCGGTTGTGTTGTTCACATTACGGCGTGTTCGGGCTAGGGATATCCGTGGGAGGAGTCAGCGTTCCAGCTTTGATCTGGCTCTCGAAGCTCTGTGCTGTCGTGATGGCATCCTGCGGCACATCGCTGCTCGTCACGCCATAGCCGACGCCGTTGTTTGCCAGGTCGAACTCTGGCAGGCTGTTCGTATACTGCCCCTTCTCAGTCAGGTCGATGATGTCGTACACCGAGGTGTCAACGCGCTTGAGCGCGCTGGTGATGACGCTCGGGTAGAGATAGCCCTGGTCGGCATCGACACCAATACCAAAGACGCCCTTGCCGTTCGCCGCGTCGAGCGCGCCAATGCCACAGCCGCCAGCCACCTGGAAGACGATGTCCACCTGGTGCTGGTTGATCTGGGACAGGGCCGCGTCTTTACATTTCGCAGTATCGGCGAAGTCGTTGGAGTAGTTGATGTAGACCTTGACGTTGGGGTCAACCTTCTTGGCGCAGAACTTGTACCCGGCAATGTAGCGCGTGACTGCCGGAACAGCGATGCCGCCGACCGCACCGATCGAGCTGGCACCGAGCAACTTGGAAATCTTTGATTTGCCATCAAGCTCCATCTGACCGGCAATCGCGCCGACCAGGCAACCTGCTTCCTGCTCTTTGAAGAGGAGCGAAGTCACGTTCGGCAGAGTATCGCAATTGGTGGCGTTGGCCGGAAGGGCGCAGCCGTCAACAATGGCGAATTTGGTGGTCGTGAACTGCTTGGCGATCTGGTCGAGGGGTGTCTGCATCAAGAAGCCTACCGCGACGACCAGGCCACCCGGTCCTACAGCTTGAGCAGCCAGGGTCAGGTTCTTGACGTAGTCGTTTTGCGATTGCGTCTGGATAACCTCTGCTTTGTACCCGTATTGTTGTTGGCCCTTTGTGTAACCGGCATAGGCAAGCTGGTTAAAACCACGGTCATTCAGGCCGCCGATGTCCGTCACCAGCGCCACTTTCACACTGGGCGTCGGCGTTGGAGTCGGGGTGCTGCCACCACTGTTCGAGGTGCTGCCGCAGGCCGCGAGGACCATGGTCAGCACAACGAGGAATGCCGCGAGGCGGGCGAGGCCGCTTTTCTTGAGCATGTCCGCTTCCTTTCTTCTCTCCTGCAAGATACGCTTTGAATAGAACGTCATTCATGACCTATCGGTTGTGGAGCGGAAAGCCAACCTCGCCTAAATAGAGATGCGCGCGCGACACAAGGCGATATGGTCCACCCCGGGGAGATCATGAGTAACACAGCCAGGAATGCTATCCCTTGCTATGAAATAGCTTTTAGAGAAACTCTTCCTGATATGCATATTACGTCAGAAACCGGTCTATTCTCACAGGCAATAGCAGAGTTTTCCAGGACTGCCCGCCACGCCTCATCCCTACAGTTTGACCTCATTCAGCCATGCCTCGAACGGTGATTCCTCGACATTGCGCAGGAAGCGCTCCAGGTGGTGATGGGCATACGCCTTGTAGTCGAAATCCAGTTCTGATACGCCAAGCTGCAAAAAGCCCCAGAACGACTCGCGCAGGTCTGAAGCCAGGCGCATAAGGTGCAGGTGCGCGAGATCTGCCGGGCGTGACTGGCCGAAATAGTGGGCCAGCAGCAGCTCGCAGCGTTCAGCATTCAGCGATTGATTGACGGCGAAATTGCCCAGGTCGAAAAAGAGGTCGCCCATGCCGGCGTATTCCCAGTCCAGGATGCGAATGACGCGCCCATCGTCGATGAAGTTGCTGGCGAGCAGGTCATTATGGCAGGGGCGAACCTGTCGCGCGGCGCTGAGCGCGTCTTCGATGCGCGCCATCAACGCGAAGACCTGGGGCAGCGTCTCCGGAAACGGCACGCCGCGCTCCAATGCCAGGGCATGATAGCTGCGCACCGTCTCGAAGGGCGAGAAGTTGCCAGGGAAGTCTGGGCCGCCATGATAGCGCCGCATGGCATCCACGATGCGGCGCAGCGTCTCCGGCTGGGCGGCGCTCTCCGGCGAGATCGATGAGCCAGGGATGAAGCGCGTTACCAGCGCCTCTTCCGACTCCAGAAAATACACGACCTCCGCCCCAACTCCCACCTGGGCCGCGATGGTCGTGCAGATGCTCTCGCGCAACCGGTCAATGCCCAGCAGGTGCGTCCCCTTGCCGCTGATGCGCAGCACAAAGGTCTCGCCGCGCATATCGACTCGATAGTTCTGGTTGGTGATGCCGCCTTCCAGGGGCGTGATCGTCGCACCGGCAAGGCTCCACGTGGGTATCTGGCCGATGATATGCTCGACATGTACAGGTATGCTCATACGCTCCTCCAGGCCATCTCACGTCTGCCAGTCCCCGAGTGGGAACATCACCATAGCGGAGACTGGCTCAAGCTGGCTCTTCCATTGAGCATACCTGCTGCCGGGTGCGGCGTCAAGCCAGAAATTTTTTCCTACTCTCCCCCTTCTTCCCGTCTTCATGTATAATAGAAGAAGTCACCAATCACTACAGTACAATGTTATGCAATGGGAGCATGTAACAACTCTGTGAGTTCAGATTATCCCGAATCACAACCAGAAGAACCGGCACAATCCGAGCCGCGTAAGTCCACATCCGAGTTGTGGGGTCCCTGGTACGTGCCTGGGCGGGGCGAGCAGGATTATCGACTGGTGTCAGGTACGCAGTTCAAGAAGCCAGGCGAGTCGCTGGCACCCGTGCCTCCAGCGCCTGCTGCCGGGAACAACGGCATCGATCCGCAAGCAGCGTATAGCGAGCATGTCTCCGGCTCGCTTCCTCCTTCAATGCCTGCTTACTTGCCTCCTGGCGCGCTTCCCACCATTCCGCATTCCGCCTACCCGCTGCCACAGGCTGGCATTGCACAGGGCTACCCACCTCCCTACGGCGCGTACAACGGCTATGCCTACCCGATGCCATACCCATATCCGTCTCCATATCCGCCTGCATACCCGCCGCCGCGCCCGCGGCGCGACGGCTACCTCTACGGCGTGGGCATCGCCTCGCTGATCGGCTCCATCCTTGTGCTGCTGGGAGGACTGGCCGCCCTACTCCTGCTTTCGATCTTGTATGCCGTTCCATCCAGCCAGTTCAGTGGCAGCCAGCAATTCATGACCACAGTAACGGCTCTGGCATTCGGATTAATCGGATTGATTGGCGGCGGCTATGGACTGTATCACAGCATCCGTTCCGTGTTCCTGCGCAAACTCTCGGCGGATTTCAAAATGCCGACCTTCTGGCTCTTTGTCGCGCTCTACCTCGGCGTGTTGGGTGCCGGTTACGAGCTGCGCGCCCAGGGGCTGGACACGACGAACGAGCCGCTGGTCATTATTCTTATCTTGCTGGCAGGTTTGATGCCCGCGCTGGCGGTACTGGCGTTAGGGAACCGGCGGCTGCATTTCCCGAAAGGGGCATCCTGGCCGACCAGCTGGCGGCGCTTCACCATCGCCATCGTCAGCGGGGCCACGCTGGGCGTACTGGTGGCCGGTATCCTGGAATTCGTCTTCCAGGTTGCAATAGTTCGCGGGCAAGGCATCAATCCCTATGTCTGCCTGACCAATCCCAGCGCGCCACAATGCCAGAACCCGCAAATCTACAATCTGCTGCTGATTACGGTCGCCATCGTCGCGCCGCTCGTTGAAGAGGCGGTCAAGCCGCTGGCCGCCGTGATCCTCATCGGGCGCGTGCGCAGCGCGGCGGAGGCTTTCGTACTCGGTCTGGCCTGCGGCATCGGCTTCGACCTGATCGAAACGAGCGGCTACATCAGTTCTACGTATCCCGATTGGCTGAGTACCGCGCTGATCCGCACGGGCGCTGGCCTGCTGCACGGTTTCGGCGCAGCGATGGTCGTGCTCGGCTGGTATTACCTGACCCACCCCGGCAAGAATCGCGCGCTCAAAGCGCTGGGCTGCTGGCTCTACGCCGTTGTCCAACACGCCATCTGGAACGGCTCGTGGGGTCTGCTGCTACTGCCTGGCACCGCCGGTCAATTCTTCAACAACACGCTGACGCTTGGCTCACTGACCCTGCCTTACTACACCCTGGTGAACATCGGCGAGGCCGTCTTCATGTTCTGCTTCTTCCTCTACATGACTCACCGCCTGCGCAAGCGGCCCGCCGAAGTGACGACAGCGGCCGCCTGACGGCGCTATCTCTCAGAATCAATATGCCTGGTATCCTGAATCCTCTTGACATCTCCCATCATTTCACATATTATATGATTATACAATCGTTTAATTAGCAGCTTGTCATCCTCGAATTGAAAGTTGAGAAATGTAGTGGCACCCCTCGCGGGTGCCATCGGTACGAGCCTGAGCGGTGGCGAGCTACCTGGCACCCGCGAGGGGTGCCACTACATTTCATAGAACACATGAAACTTGACGGGCTACTGAAAACGGAGGTCGAGTAATGGAAAACTCCCCAAACGAAGAACAACATGAGCAAGAGTCGGCGATTTCCTCGGACGAGATGAAGCAGCTCGTTGTACTGGGGCGAGCTTTGTCGGACATGGCGCGCATCCGCATCCTGGGACTGCTGGGGCAGCGACCCATGTATGGGCAGGAGCTGGCGCAGGCGTTAGATGTGTCGCCGCCGACCATCACACACCATATGCAGCCGCTGGTCGGCGCAGGACTGGTGAAGGCGCGACGCGAGGATAACTTTCTCTATTACGAACTGGATAGCGAAGGTTTGCAACGCCTGGCGGAGTGTACGCAGCACATCGCCAAAACGCTCTATTCCGCCGAACCTCTGCCGCCGAAGAGCGACGAGCGGGCGCGCGTGGTGGCGAGCTTTCTCAAGGATGGGCGCTTGCTGAGCATATCGGCGCAGTACAAAAAGCGTCGTTACATTATGGAGGAGATCGCACGCTCTTTCGAATGGGGGCGGCTTTACGACGAGAAGGAGGTCAACGCCATCATGCGTACCTTCCACGACGACGTAGCCAGCCTGCGGCGCGAGATGGTCGACCAGCGTATTATGCTGCGCGAGGGCGGGCGCTACTGGCTCGTGCGCCCGCCCCTGTAGAGGCGACCATCAAGGTTGCCTCTACGGTTTGCTTCCCCACATGGTCAGGAAATAGTCAATGGAGAAGAAATCGTCGGAGAGCGTGTCCATGAATGCCTGGTTATACAGGCCATCGTACTCTTCTTCGGGCAAGATGTGCATCTTTACGATGGCGGGCCTGGCCGTCAGAAATGTCACCTTCATGTTATCCATCCACAACTGATATCCGGGCAGCCACGGCGCTGTTTCAAGGACATGTACCGTCTTCTGGATATTCGTAAAGCCGGCGTCGCGCAACAAACGGCGCATGGCGATAGTGATGCCGATGCTGCTGCCATCGGGCGAGAAGCTAAATCCCAGACGCTTGAGGATCATAGGCATGGTCTCCGTCAGCTTTGTGAAGTTCGCCGAAGTGCTTGAGCCGATATCAGTTTCTGTCAGGCGAAAGGTGCCTCCCGGCTTGAGGATGCGCATGCATTCTTCCAGGAAGGCCGGCCACGCTTTTATAGGGGTAAAGCCAACCATGAAGCGCGCGTTGATGAAGTCGAAGGTATTATCGTTGAAGCTCATCGGCACGTGGACATTCGCTACCTGAAACTCGGCATTGTCCAGGCGCTGCGAAAAGGCCAGCGCGCGGGCGTACTCGATCATTATATTGCTGATATCGACGCCCACGACACGCTTCTTGGGATAGGCGCGTGCTACGTCGAGCACCCAACCACCGGGACCACAGCCGATATCGAGGATCGTGTTTATTCCTGCAAGGTCGCCATTGCGTTCGGGGAACAGGCCGCCTATGGCCTCGGTTATGACCTGGTCTTGATTGATGAGTCGCGCCATCTCGGTCGCGCTCTCAGAGTCCATGACGTAGTCATTTTTTTCTTTTGGCATATCGGTTGGCATCGCGCGTGCTTCTTTCTCTTATTGCTGGTGCAGCATTGTGCCATCGCTGAGAGGTTGTATAACAAACCGTTGCTATTATAGCGTAGAGATGCATGTATCGCAAGATGCCGCTTCTGCCTCTAAAAGACTGAGAGGTATCTCTCTAGCTCCCAGGCGTGGACTTGTTGGCGGTACTCTTTCCACTCGATGCTTTTGGCGTCGATGAAGCCTTCGTAGATCAGGTCGCCGAGCGTTTCGTGGATCAACGTGTCTTCGCGCAGAGCCTCCAGCGCCTCGCCGAGCGTGGCGGGCAGCAGGCGGGAGTTGTGGCGCTGCTGGCGTTCGCTTTCGTCGCGCAGGAACAGGCTCTCGTCCATGGCTGGCGGTAGTTGCAGTTTGCGTTCGATGCCGTCCAGCCCGGCGCGCAGCATGACCGCCAGCGCCAGGTAGGGATTGCAGCTAGAGTCACAGCAGCGCAGTTCGATGCGCGCCGAGAGGTTGCGGTTCTCGTCGGGGCGCGGCACGCGAATGAGGGCTTCCCGATTGACGCGCCCCCAGTTGATGTAGACCGGCGCTTCAAAGCCGTGTACAAGGCGCTTGTAAGAATTGACCAGGGGCGCGAGAATAGCGCACATGGCCGAGGCATGCGCCAGTTGCCCGGCGATGAAGTAGCGTCCCACGTCCGACAGGCCATACTCACCCTGTTCATCGACGAAGGCATTTTGTCCGTTTGGGCGCGAGCGGAGCTGCTGGTGCGTGTGCATACCGGAGCCGTTCACACCGAAAAAGGGCTTGGGCAGGAAGGTCGCGTACAGATTGTGCTGCGCGGCGATGGCTTTGAGCACGTACTTCGAGGTCATTACGTGATCGGCCATGCGCAGCGCGTCCTCCATCTCGAAGTCCAGTTCGTGCTGACCAGCCGCAACCTCGTGGTGGAAAGCATCGATACGGATGCCAATCTGCTGGAGCGTCGCAACCATGCGGCGACGCACGCGCGCGGCAAGGTCGATGGAGAGATCGAAGTAGCCGCCGCGATCATAGGGCAGCGGCGCAGGCGTCTTGCCTTCGAATTGCAGCAGGAAAAATTCGAGTTCGGGCGCAACCACGAAGTCAAAGCCCATCTCACGCGCGCGGTCAAGAGCGCGAATCAGCGTAGCGCGCGGGTCGCCGTCGAACGGCTCGCCATCGGGAGCGCGCACGTGGCAGATAATCCTGGCGACCACATCCTCGCTATCCAGCGCGCCGCCCACCGCCTGCGGGCGCGCGGCTTGCGGCAAGACCACAAACGTACTCTCGTCGGGAAAGAGATACATGTCGCTTTCGGCGATACGCGCGAATCCTTCCAACGCGGAGCCATCGAACCACTTGCCATGCGTCAAGAAGTCCTGGAACTGGCTGACAGGGATGGTGACGCACTTCGCCATGCCGACCACGTCTGTAAATTCCAGGTTGACAAAGCGAACCCCCGCGGCCTCGATCTCCGCCATGATCTCCGCGTGCCTCGACGATTCCTGCGCCATATATTCTGCTCCTCGTATGTGGCTTCAAATTTCATGCTCACTAGATAGCGAACGCTATTATAGCATGAAGCCAGAAGAAAGCGTAGAGCAACAACACTGATCAGAAGAATAATCTGATTCTAACCTTATTTGAACAAAAGCGGCTTCGTTGTGTTGTGCATCAACTGTTGCGCAATGTGCTGGGTAGAGACATCAGCAACCGGCAGAAATGGCCACTGACGATGCGCCACGGCATTTACCGCCAACAATACTCCAAAGCGCTGGATCACATAAGGGGTCGTCGAGGCTGTAGGTGTCGATAAGGGCGTGCCGTTCAAGCCCGATACGGATAGGATTGCGATCAGGCAACCCGAGGCATACGTTGGCCCTGGCATCGGCTGTAGTTCGGTATTCAGTGGAGTTGAGGCGAATACCAGGGTGTACATATCTTGAACAGCGGCCAGGCACGCCGGGTTATCACTCCCTAAAGGGCTGGTGCCCGGGCTGCTGAGCATCACGCCCCACTTCTCGCCGTTCCAGGTAATATTCAAGGGGACTGTGAACGCATTTTGCTGTCCGAGAATAAAGCTATCTGCCTGATTCTCCTCTACTATCCGTCCATCTTGGGTGGCGAACTGCCAGAGCAATTGCACGAGAATAGTCGCTTGCCATGTTTCTGGAGACAGCGTGATATTGGAGCCGACGAAGGCGGGTAGATCACAGAATAACCGGCAGTTCTGGTTGCCTGAGTCACATGCCCCATTTGCGCAAGGCGCATCAGGTGATGAACCTGTATCAAGGTGCAGGTGTAACGTTGCCTTGAGTGGCTGGTGAGCAGTCGCAAAACAGAGTGCTGCACTCTTTAAGACTACAGTACAGGACCGGGTATTGGCTCCCGGAACATTCGGGGTCTGCGCGTACAACTCTCCAGCCTGCACCGTCTCACCAGACTGCTGACGGTTGAGCACTGCTTGCGCTGCCTGGATCAGCGCGGTACTCTGCTCTACAGAAAGCATAGTCAGGTTGGCCGGAAAACCAATATAGGCGCTGATCATACCTCCAAGGTCCGGCTCGGCATTGGGGAACAGGCAAGTATCACGACCAGACCCCACCGGTACAGAGATATAGCACTGCTGTGCAGCAAAAGGGGCAGCATGCCAGGTCAATGTATGTTGACCTGGTGGTAAGCTGAAAAGCGTATAGGCTCCTCTCGAAATCAAGGCAACCCGCTTTCCATCGACAGAAAGCGATCCCCAAGGAGGATTGGCATCCAATCCAAAATAATAGCTTGATGGCTCAACAGTTGGCGACGGCCCGTGTAGGAAGAGCCGGCTCGCAGGAGTAAGAGCGAACAAGACGAGAAGCGCCAGCCCCACACAAATGACAGTCGCAATGGTTTTCTGCTTGCGATAACTGGGGGATAACAACCTGGTTTTTGTGAAGCGTGGAGTGTGTGATGAATCCTCTTCGCCACCTTGATCCAGATTGGTAATCTCTACGTCAAAATTACCTTGCGGTTCGTCCAACTCGTTCTGATCCATGCCGTTTTCAACGCTCATTTCATGGCATATTCGCTTGATTTGTTACAACGTAAAGTGTACAACACCCTGCTGAAATGAATCTGAAACAACAACCTTGACCTCTTTGCTAGAATATCAATAGCACATACTCACCTGACAGTAGGGAAAGGTGTTCTTATTTATGAATGGCGCTCCCGGAGATGGGGCAGAGTCACATGGCGGTCTCGATGGCTGGTGGACTGAAGAAAGCGCGATCTCGTCGTCATCATCTATTTTTACGCAAGCGCTGAGATCGCCTGCCTCCGTACATTCCTATGCAGTTCTCGCGGATGTTGCATCCAACATGCGCAGCGGACTCCTCTTGCTCGATCAGGAGGAGCAGGTCGTGTTCTCCAACCACAGCGCAGAACACCTGTTGGGCATCAGCCTGCGCGAGATGCTGGAGTTGCCGGTCTTCGACGTGCGCAAGCACCTGCTCTCCCTGGCCTCTGTCCCCGAACGCACCGGCATCGAGCTTGACCGGCTCTGGCTGCATCCCGACAAGGAGCAGACGGCTGATTTTGCCCTGGTGGACGCGGCGGAACGCTGGCTGCGCATTCACGCCTTCCCGGTGCGCAGCGAAACAGGCAATGTGCTGGGACGCGGCATCCTGCTCGACGACATCACGCTGGAACACGACTCAATGCAGGCGCGCAGCGAGACGCTGGCGCTGGCAGCCCACGAGCTCAAGACGCCACTGGCTGTCATCAAGGGCAGCGCTACGACGCTGCTGGGCAATACACATCGCTGGGACCCGGCCATGTTGCGCGAGATGTTGCAGATGATCGACACGCAGGCCGACCGCCTGCACGATGTGCTCAACACCCTGCTGGATGTGTGGCGTATCGACGCGGGGGTGCAGCAGCTGCGCTTCTCCGAGGTGCGTGCCGGCGAATTGCTCGCCTCGCTGGTCGAACGCTGGCGCAAGAACGCGCCTCGCCACACCTTTCACCTGCACGCGCCGCGCGAAACGGTGGTGGCGCAGTGTGACGCGCTGCGCCTGGAACAGGCTGTCAACCATTTGCTGAACAACGCCGTCACCTATTCACCGGTCGGCAGCACGGTCACGCTGCGGCTTGAGACCAACGAAGACGAATTGCGGCTGAGCATTGCAGACCAGGGCATCGGCATCGCACCTGAGCATCTCGAACGCATCTTCACGCGCTTCTACCGCGAGCAGCAGGGCGCTGGCGGGATCACTGACCGCCCTGTGGGCAGCGGCCTGGGGCTGGCCGTGGCGCGCTCCACCATCGAGGCGCACGGTGGAAAAATCTGGGCCGAATCAGGCGGTAGAGGACGCGGCGCGACGTTCTCTTTCACCTTGCCGCTGGCCGCGTCGCAAGCTTCCACCGCGCAGACAGCAGCAATACCAACAGCTCCCCTGGCTTCTACGCCGACCAGCCCGCTCAGTATGCCGCCGTCTCCCTACACAGGCCACTCGGGGCCGCTGCGCTCTCACCAGCGCGTCAACATCGTGGTCGTCGAGCAGGACCCGCGCATGGCGCGCTACGTGCGGGCTAACCTGGAAGAGCAGCGTTACCAGGTCTACACCGCCAGCCACGGCCATCAATTCCTGCGCCAGCTTGACCTGCAAGAGCCAGACCTGGTACTGCTGGCAAGCGACGTAGGCGATATGAAGGGCGCGGAGTTGTTACAGCGCCTGCGCGAATTCTCGCACATTCCTGTGCTGATGCTCTGCGACGACAGCGAGGGTGAGGACGAGCGCGTGCGCTACCTGGACATGGGCGCTGACGATTTCGTCGTCAAGCCGTTGAGCATCAAAGAACTGCTAGCGCGCGTGCGCGTGCTGCTGCGCCGCCGCCCTATGCGCGACGAGGCAGCGGGCGAACCGGTCTTCTCGACCGGCGGTATGCTGATCGACTTCGCGCAGCGCCAGGTCTTGATTCAGGGGCGCGAGGTGCAGCTCAGCCGCACCGAATACAAATTGCTCAGCGTGCTGGCTCAGAACGCCGGGCGCGTCATGACGCACGAACTGCTGCTGGAGCGCGTATGGGGCGCGGAGTATTCCCGCGAGGTCGATTTCATCTGGGTCTACATCAGCCGCCTGCGCCGCAAGATCGAGTCTGACCCCCGCCACCCCCACTACATCCTCACCGTACCAGATGTAGGCTACAAGCTGGCTAAACTGTAATACTGTTCCGTAGGGGCGATTTTGCCTGTTCAGGTTCCTGTAAGGATTTGCCCTATTGTATCAACGTCACCGTAATGTTGACTGGCTATCTTTTTCTTAGCAGACATGGGCGTGATGAATTATGCCCAACATTCCAGTGAGGTACACATGCGCAGCACTGCCAGGCGAACAATTTTGCTCGTGGAAGCCGATGCTTCACTCCGCCGCGTGATTGCTCTCGGCCTGCAATCCCGCGATTTGCGCGTCATCGAAGCCGCCTCCGCTTCCCAGCTTTCCGACCTGAGTACGCAGCAAGCTGCCCTGGTTGTCATCGACATCGATGGCGAAGTAGGCAATAGCCACGAGCTGCTCGCGGAGATAGAGACGCATCCTCATCTCTCCACACTACCCATCGTCACACTGGCCTGGGATACTTCACTTTCAGGCGACACGCAGGCAGACACGCAGGCAATCACGCAGAATGATCGGCTTATCCGGCTGGCAAAACCGTTCGACGCTCGCTCGCTCCAGATTGCCATAGAGTCCATACTTGCCTCTGGCGCGAGCATTTCGCCTGCCGTCAATGCTCCATATACTTCCTCTTCTGTCCCCAGCATCTGCCCGATGATAACGGCTGCCGGACTGATGCTCGCGCTCGTTGGCTTGATGCTGCAACTGGCCGTAACCGCTGCCGGCCTCCTGATCGTCATCGTCGCGCTGCTTTGCTGGTCGCTCGGCCCGCGAACCCAACCGAGAGAATCGTTGCTCTCGCCGGGCTGATCGTCTTTAGCGCGTCAAACCCTCTCGTCAAGCTCCCATCGTCAAAATGGCGTGTTGACCAGGCATTTTCTCTATGGTATCATCACCTCATACAGGATACAGGTTCTTACCTCTGGCGCATGCTTCCCTGCGCCGAAAGTATTGAAAAGGAGATGTAGAGATGAGTAATCGCAAACGCCGCGCAACATCGATATCTGGCATGAAGGTATGGAGTTGCATCGAGGATGTCCGGGGAACGTAGACGCTGAGATATCATTTCGCGTCACGCTGTTCTCGATCACAAGAAACCGCATCCTCTTTTCTATCTCCATAAGCCACGTCTCCGCTACGATGGTCTGGTCTTCCACTTCACTCCCTCTCATGCTGGTGCTCCCTGTCGCGCGCATCCTCACCCACTCTACTCCGCTCGTGTGTTTTTGATGCGGGGTGTGCGATCTGCGATTGTTTGAACACTACCATAAGGAGCATCCCTTTGCTTTCACCCGATTCGAGCGCGAAAGAACCGCCTATGCGTTCGCGCGGCAAGAAATTCTTATCGTACTACAAACCGTACCTGGGCTTGTTGTTCGCGGACATGGTTTGCGCGCTTATCGTATCGGCGGTTACGCTACTACTCCCGTTATGCGCGCGATACGTCACCAAAAACATTTTAGGAAGCAATACGCCTGATGCGCTCAACCACATCTATCTGATGGGCGCACTCATGCTGGCGTTGGTTGGTGTCCAGACCCTGTGTACCATGTACATTGACTTTCAAGGGCATATGATGGGCGCCAGGATGGAAAGCGACATGCGCAGTGAATTATTCGAGCAGTATCAAAAGCTCTCGTTTCGCTTTTATGATGAACAAAGAACAGGTCAATTAATGACCCGGATTACCAATGATACATTTGCAATGGCCGAGTTATATCATCATGGTCCTGAGGATATCGTCATTACCTGTTTGACGGTCACCGGTGTCTTCATTATCCTGCTGAAGGTGAATGTTTCGCTTACCTTGATCGTCTTTCTCTTTTTGCCAATGATGGCTGCGTACGCGCTGTATTTCAATAAAAAGATGAAGCGTGCGCTACGCAGCAGCAAGGAGAGAATCGGTGATATCAATGCGCAAGTTGAAGATACGCTTGCAGGCATCAGAGTGGTAAAATCATTTACCAACGAAGATGTTGAAAAAAGCAAGTTCGCCTACGCTAACCATCGTTTTACCGCCAGCCGCAGAGACGGCTATAAAAGTGAGTCGTACTTTTCCGGCGGATTGATGGCATTCACCCAGCTCATTACCATCGCTGTGATCATCTTTGGCGGCGTCTCTATTGTGTACGCTTCCCTGGATGTAGCCGATTTGCTCACCTATTTATTATGTGTCAGTATCCTCATCGATCCCATTCAGAAAGGAGTTAATTTTGCCAGGCTCTATCAGGAAGGAATTACCGGATTCCACAGGTTTATGGAGATCATGGAGGTGGCACCCGATCTCCAAGACGCGGCAGATGCAATTGATCTGACACACGTTCTGGGGAATGTGGAGTTTAAGGATGTCAGCTTCAAGTATAAGGAAGATCATAATTATGTCGTGAAGAACCTCTCGCTGGAGATACAAGCCGGCGAATACGTGGCCTTAGTCGGGTCTTCCGGCGTGGGTAAAACAACGCTCTGCTCGTTAATTCCACGTTTCTACGAAGTTAATGCGGGAAAAATACTGCTGGATGGGCAGGATATCCGAGGTGTTACCTTGCGTTCACTACGAAGGAATATCGGTATTGTCCAGCAAGATGTCTATTTATTCGCCGGAACCGTTGCGGACAATATCCGCTATGGGAAACTTGACGCCAGTCGGCAAGAAATCATTGACGCGGCCAGGCAGGCGCACGCGCATGATTTTATCATGACATTGCCGGATGGCTATGACACGGATATTGGTCAACGCGGTGTAAGACTCTCAGGCGGGCAAAAGCAACGGTTGAGTATCGCGCGCGTCTTCCTCAAAAATCCCCCTGTGATCATTTTTGATGAAGCGACGAGCGCGTTGGATAATGAAAGTGAAAAGGCGGTGCAGGATTCATTGGAAAAGTTAGCCGATAACCGCACAACGCTTGTCATTGCCCATCGCTTGTCAACCATCCGCAATGCCCAAAGAATCGTGGTGTTATCTGACACCGGGATCGGTGAACAAGGCACGCACGTGGAGTTACTCGCATTGAATGGCGTCTATGCGAACTTGTACAATATGCAATCAAAAATATGAGGCCGGATTTATCGGGATGGTTGGGCGAGCCATCCTTCCTGTATTTTTTACATTCAGGTTCCTGTAAGGTCTATTCCCCAGCCTGCAAGCCTTCTATCAGTCCCACGCACAATAATCACACTGGTATCGTCTCTTTTCGACTTACTTCGTTTCGTAGGGACGACCCTCGTGGTCGCCCGCCCGCCCCGCGCCTGGGGAGCCGCCAATAACTGGCATACGCGGCACACGACTGGGAGGCGGGCGACCACGAGGGTCGCCCCTACAGACGAATATCAGGAATATTTACAAGATGGAAGATAATCCGGTTGCAGCTGAACCTGGAGAGGGAGAGCCTGCTCCTGCTCCTGCGACCAAGAAGAAACGCTCGCGCAAGCGCAGCATCATAATTTTTACGGTGGTGAGCCTGTTGAATATCGGGCTTCTGGCGCTGCTCTGGACGCAGTTGCTTACGCCCGCGCCCAAACCCGCTAATGGCCTGTCAACCACCGATCCGATGATCGGGCAGACCGCGCCCAATTTCACGCTAGCCTTGCTCACCACGAACGGAGCGTCGAACCTGTCCCTGGCAAGTCTCAAGGGGAAGCCGGTCATCTTGAACATGTGGAACTCGACGTGCGTGCCATGCATCGCCGAAGCGCCGCTCTTGCAGAAGCAGTGGACGCAGGCGAAGGCACAGGGAGTGGTTTTTCTCGGCGTCGATTACCAGGATATAAAAAGCGACGGCCTGCACTTCCTGCAACAGTACGACATCACCTATCCGAATGTGCTGGATGCTACCGGCTCGGTCGCCATCAATTATGGCGTGACCGGTACGCCGGAAACGTTCTTTATTAACAGGCAGGGCATCGTCGTCTCGCACGTCATCGGCGAACTGACCGCGCAGACATTGCAGAATAACCTGCGCTTGATTACGGGCCAGGACTAGTCGTCAGTCTTGAGCGGAAATGTAGTGGCACCCCTCGCGGGTGCCAGGCTTCACAACACCATGCAAACTGGACTGACGACTAGCCGACAGGCCGGGAAGAGATATGGCAGAGATTCGTCTGATCGTGCGCGCGGCGCACATCCTGGCAGCAGCAGCCTGGGTAGGCGGCAACCTGTTCTACATGGTCATCGCCCTGCCCGCGTTGCGTGAAGGCGGCCCGGCTCCTGGCGTGGCGGCGAAGATGGCTGCATTGTTCCGGCAAATGACCAATATTTGCATCGCGGTGCTGCTGCTCACCGGAGCATATCTGGTCTTTGACCGCCTGACCACGACGACGCTGGGCTGGCCTTACCTGGTGGTGCTGGGCGTCAAGATCGTACTCGCGCTCTGCATGTTCGTGCTGGCAACCTATCTCGGCCAGAGCAACATACGCAAGCTGGCGAAACGCACCACGCGGCTGTCGAAGGCCGCGCCGCAATTGATGCTGGCGCTGGGCATTCTCGTATTTGCGCTTGGCGCGCTGTTGAACGCACTGTTCGAAGCGACCATCGCGCCGAATTGAGCCGAATTGAGCCGAATTGAAAGGAACACTATCGTGCAAACCGCTCTTGACACAACGTCACAAGAGGAACGCGCGCGACCGCGCCGCAAACGCCGTTTGCCGATCAGCTTTCTCCTGGGAGGCATCGCCATTTTGGGCGCGGTGATCTACCTGATCTTCGCCAATACACAGGCCAACGCCATGTATTATATGACTGTGTCCGAACTGCACAGTTGCAGTGTGTGCATGACACAGTCGGTGCGCGTGGCAGGAGTTGTGCAAGCCGGCTCGGTCGTGCAAAGTAACTCAGACCAGCAAATCAATTTCGCCATAGCCGATAGCAGCAGCAGTCAATCGCTGCAAGTGGTCTATAGCGGCATCGTCCCTGATATCTTTCGCCCCGGCATCACGGTGGTCGTTGAAGGACACTATACCGGCACGGGACCATTCCAGGCGCAGACGCTGCTGGCGAAATGCCCATCGAAATTCCAGTCCGCCACGCCCGGCACGACGAACTGAAGCGTGAGAAATGATGAATTTACCGATCAAGTCCGGACCTGTCATTCTGAGCGAAGCGAAGAATCCCACGACCGAGCACATCAGATTCTTCGCTTCGCTCAGAATGACAGGTTGCCGATGTTGGCCGTTAAACTTCATAGTCCCCTAGAGTACTAAGGAACGCCTGTGCATTTTTCAGATCTTGGCTACATTTCACTGATTTTAGCGGCCTTCTTCGCAGTGCTGACTATCGCTGTAGCATTGTTCGGGGCGATACGCGCAAACGCGGCGCTGGTCTCCAGCGCCAAACGCGGCGTGCTGACCGTGACCTTCTTCCTGCTGCTGTCCTCGGCCTCGCTAATCGCCTCGTTTCTGGTGCATGATTTCGGCGTCAGCTACGTGGCACAGCATTCCAGCCTGTCGATGCCCTGGTACTACATCCTGTCGGCCTTCTATGGCGGCCAGGAGGGTTCGCTGCTGTATTGGGCCTTGATGCTCTCGGTCTTCTCCGCTATCTTCATCTTCACCTCGAAACGCGCGCCAGCCGCGCTGGTTCCCTACGTGATGGTGACGTTGATGTGCATCGAGATGTTCTTCTTGATTACGCTCATCACCGTCTCAAGCCCCTTCGTCAGGCTGGCAACGCCCCTGGCGGACGGCGTTGGCCTGAACCCGCTGCTGATGGACCCCGGTATGCTGATTCACCCACCCATGCTCCTGATGGGCTATATGAGCTTCTCGCTGCCCTTCGCCTTCGCCGTGGCTGCCATGATAACGGGGCAGCTCGGCAGCGACTGGCTGCGGGCTATCCGGCGCTGGACGCTGGCGGCGTGGGCCATTCAAACGGCGGGATTGCTGCTCGGCGCGTGGTGGGCGTATCACGTGCTCGGCTGGGGCGGCTACTGGGGTTGGGACCCTGTAGAAAACGCCGCGCTCTTCCCCTGGCTGACGGCTACGGCATTCCTGCACTCTACAATGGTACAGGAACGACGCGGAATGCTCAAAGCCTGGAACCTGGGGCTGGTCATCGCCTCGTTCGCGCTCTCCATCTTCGGCACCTTCGAAGTGCGTAGCGGCATCATTAGCTCGGTGCATTCCTTCGCCTACTCGAATATCGGCACGTTTTTTCTCGTCTTCCTGGGAATCATCATCGTCTTCAGCATCGGGCTGTTTCTCTTCCGCTTGCCAAAGTTGCACCCGGAGCAAGAATTCGACTCGGCGATCTCGCGTGAAGGAAGCTTCCTGCTCAACAACCTGCTGCTGGTCGGCATCACCTTCGCCACGCTGTGGGGCACGCTCTTCCCGCTCATCTCGCAGGCCGTGCGCGGCCAGACCTTGACGGTTGGGCCTCCCTTCTATGACCAGGTAGATGGACCAATCTTCCTGGCATTGATCGCGGCGATGGGCATTGGCCCCCTGCTGGCCTGGCGGCGCACATCCTATCGCGCCTTGTGGCGCAACCTGGGCATCCCGGCGCTGGCCGCCGCGCTGTGCGCCGCCATCTTGCCGCTGGCAGGCGTGCGCGACATAGCAGCCAACATCGGCTTCGCCGTCTGCGCGTTCACGGCTGGCGCGATCCTTTACGAACTGTGGCGCGGCGTGCGCGTGCGTCACAAACACGGGGAAGCCTATCCCATCGCGCTTTTTATGCTGGTCAATCGCTACCGCCAGCGCTACGGCGGCTATCTCGTTCACCTGGGCTTCATTCTACTGGCGGTCGGCGTGATCGGCTCGAACTTCTTCCAGACGCAGAAGGACGCCGTACTCACGCCGGGGCAGCAGATGAGCATCGCGGGCTACAACCTGGTCTATTTCGGCAATATCGACGCGAAGTATCCCGACGTGGAAGTCATCTCCGCGCAGCTCCAGGTCTGGCGCGACGGGCAGTTGCAAGAATATGTCTATCCTGGCCGCAAGTTCTACCCGAACTGGGAGAACCAGCCCTCCAGCGTCATATCCATCACTACCAGCAACCTGGTTGACCTGTACGTTTTCCTCGCCAACTGGAACGGCTCGTCGCAGGCGACCATCCGCGTCTTCATCAACCCGCTCGTCTCGCTCGTCTGGCTCGGCGGCATCGTCATGCTCTTCGGCGGCGTCATCTGCTGGTGGCCCCCGCGACGAAAACGCGCGAAAACGAGTTTGACGAAAGATAATGCGAGGGAGGAAACGACAGCCATACCTGTAGGGGCGAGGGCTGTTGGGATGTGGGGAGGGGGCGCTCGCGTCGCCCTTGCCCTTGATGGCGAGAACGATTCACCAATTGCCGACGCCAACGATAGGGTAACGGAGGGCGACGACAATTCGCATATTGTTGCGCGTGAAGGCGAGGAGGCCGCGTTATGAAGGGACGACGCGCGCTGCTGATCGCCATCGGGACGGTCGCAATTCTGGCGGCTATCTGGTCCTTCGTGCTTCTTTCATCTCCTCCGGGGGAGACGCTCGACCAGCGCGTCTACGACGTGGCCTCTCAGTTGAAATGCCCCGTCTGCCAGGGCGAATCGGTGGCAAATTCACCCGCGCTGATTTCGCAGCAGATGCGTGCCGTCATCCGCCAGCAGCTCCAGGAGGGCAGGTCAGATCAGCAGATCATCTCGTATTTCGTAGACCGGTATGGCAGCGGCATCCTGTGGGCACCGCCCCGCCAGGGCTTCACGCTGATCGCCTGGATTGTGCCGCCCGCCATCATCGTGCTGGGAGCCATCATCATGCTACTCGTGCTGCGCGGCTGGCAAAGAACGGCTATAGCGCGACCGGTCGAAATTGCAGGAGGGCAGGACGCGAAGGACGACAAGGATGCAGATGATCCTGAACTGGCGCAGTTCGAGGAGCAGTTGGAGCGCGAGATGGCCGCCGAGGACGCGCTCTTCGCACGCGGCAAGGAGGCGCTTTCATGACTTTCACCTCACTGCTACCCTGGCTCGCCGCTTGCCTGCTCGGAGCGCTGGGCTTGCTTTTTATGTGCTACCCGTTGTACCAAAGCTACCAGCGCGTGCCACTCGATGAAACGCTCTCGCTCGTGTCGCAGGCCGATAACGAACAGGCTGCCCGCAGCGCGCTGACTGAGGTCGAACTTGACTACCAGCTTGGCAATCTCGACGAGCCGGAGTACCGCACGCTGCGCGAGCGCTACCTGCGCCGCGCCTTCGCCGCCCGAAAATCGCGCACCGCACACGACGAGCAACTCGACGCGCTGATCGAGGAACGCCTGCGCCACATGCGCGAGCAGCACGCGCCAGAAGACGGGATGGAGGATGATAGAATGGGGGAGGATGATGAAGAATAATAGCCTGGATGGGGGCATGCCCATATGTAGGGATACCCCTTGTGGGTATCCGGGGAGCGTGGGGCGCGGAGCGTGGCCCTTGACGATCATGGCCGCTCTCTTCTTACTCCTTGCCCTGCTCGCCTTTCCCTTAACAACCTCGGCACATTCGCTGGCGGGCAGTGGGCGTATCTATGGACAACTGCGCGACGGCTCTAAGCATAACGCGCCGGTGGTGGGGCAGAGCGTGACGCTGCAAATGGCGCAAGGCGGCACTGCGAGCGACCTCACCGCCATCACAACCGACGCGCAGGGCATATTCTCGTTTAGCGATTTAAGCACCGATAAGACCATCAATTACGCGGTCTACACACTTTTCCAACGCGCGCAGTATTTCACCGACCTGATCGACCTGAGCAGCAAGCCGCTTGACCAGGTGAATCTGACCGTCTATGACGCGACGACCAGTACTACTAATCTTGCCATCGCGCAGGCTAATGTCCTGATTGACAAGGCCGACGCGCAGCACGGCCTCGTCACCATTACCGAGAGCTTCTTCCTGGAGAACCTAGGACTGACAACCTTCGTCGGGACCTTGCAGGCCAAAGGGCAAATGCCGGACGCATTGCATTTCTCGTTACCGCCCGGAGCGCGCCAGTTGTCGCTCAAAGGCGGCTTCGACGGCTACAAGATCGCGCAGGTCGATGCCGGTTTCGCCACTGATGCCGCCGTGCCGCCCGGCCTCTCGCAGTTCGCCTTCTCGTTCCAGGCTCCCTACAGCGGGTCCCACTACGATTTCAGCTATACCATCCTCTATCCCACCGTTGACCTTGCCGTGCTACTGCCGCTCAACTACCACGCCAGCTCCGCTACGCTGGTTTCGCAGGGTGTGGTCAATGTGAGCAGCCAGACATACCAGGAGCTGTCCGCGCAAAAAGTACTGGTCGGGGCGCAGGTTCATGTCGAGCTGGATGGACTGCCCTCCGTCACGCCCGCCCCCGACGCAAGCTTGTCGAGCTTCAACCTGACGTGGCTGATTGCAATCGTGCTGGGGATGCTCGTCATAGTAGGCTTCACGCTCGTTGTCGTCCTGCGCATGCGGCGGCGCGCCAGGAGCAGGCTTGCAGCGCAGCAGAAGCGCAGGCCAGCCCCGGCAGGCAACGAGTCCAGCACGCCAACCAGGAAAGCAGCTAAGACGAGCAAAGACACGCGTGAACGTCGCACAATGGAAAAGGAATTGCAGGAATTGCTGCTAGCGGAATTGCTGGCACTGGATAAAGCCTACGAAGCTGGTACAATTAAGAAAGCGACTTACGATGAACGCCGCGCAACGTTGAAGGCGCAGCTACGCGCCGTCATGGATTCCGACATCGTCGAGAAGAAGAAAACACCGGCGAAACCTGCCGCCAGGAGCGGCGGCAAGAAGGCATAAGTAGAAACGTGGCCTACCTGGAAATTTCTGGTTTGAAGAAAAGCTATGGGCTGAAGCCCGCCTTGCGCGGCATCGACCTTGCTATAGAGCAGGGTCAGCGTATGGCTCTGCTGGGAGCTAACGGCGCGGGCAAGACGACGCTGCTGCGCATCCTGGCGGGTCTGGCGAAACCCAACGCCGGCACGGCGCGCATCGGCGGCCTTGACATCTTGCGAGATGCGCAGGAGACGCGTGCGCTGGTGGGCTTCGTGGCGCACCAACCGTACCTGTACGACGACCTGACGGCACTGGAGAACCTGTTGTTCTTCGGGCGCATGTACGCCGTGCGGCAGAGCAAAGAACGCGCCCTGGCGTTGTTGGAGCGTGTTGGACTGGCGAAACGCGCTAACGAACGCACCAGCATGCTGTCTCGCGGGCAGACGCAAAGATTGGCGCTGGCACGCGCCCTGCTGCACGAGCCGCCACTGCTGCTGCTCGACGAGCCGGACACGGGCCTGGACGAAGAGGGTATCACGCTGCTGGAGTCGCTGCTCCACGAGCATAGTGAGGGTGGCGGGACGCTACTCTTTACAACACACATACTTGAACGCGCCCTGCGATGGAGCGATCGCATCGGCCTGCTGAGCAAGGGACGCATCGTCTCATCTCACGAGACGAGCGGGTTGGCCGCCAGTAATGTGCGCGAGATGTACGCGGAGGCATTGAGGTGACTGAGGTGACAATGTGACGACGGTACTCTTTTTCCAGCAGGTGCTGGCGATTCTCTGGAAAGACATTCGCTGTGAATTGCGCAGCAAACAGACGTGGACGAGCATGGGACTGTTCGCGCTGCTCGTGCTGGTGATCTTCAACTTTGCTTTCGATCTGCGCGTGGACAATAAAGCCGCCATTGCGCCGGGCGCGCTGTGGGTGGCCTTCGTCTTCGCCAGCCTGCTCGGACTTGGCCGCACCATCAGCAACGAGCGCGAGCGCGGCTTGATGGATCGCCTGCTGCTCTGCCCGGTGAACGGCAAAGCGATCTACCTGGCGAAACTGTTGGGCAACCTGCTCTTTATCGGGATTGTAGAACTGGTTGCGCTGCCGGTCTTCGCGGCGCTGTTCAATGTGCCGCTGTTTGGCGCGCTGCTGCCCATCGTGTTCCTGGGAACGCTGGGCATCGCCGCTATCGGTACGCTTTTTTCGGCGATGGCAGCCGCGACGCAGGCGCGCGAACTGCTCTTGCCGATTCTGGTCTTCCCGTTGATCGTTCCCGTCATCATTGGAGCGGTGCGCGCGACCGGTACGCTGATCGCGCCGTCCGTCAACGAGCCGCCCTGGTTGGGCTTGATGACGGCATTCGATGTCATATTTCTGAGCGTCTCCATGCTCACCTTTGAATTTGTAATCGAGGAATAATCATGGCACTGGTAAAACATGAAACAGCCGCGATGCAGCGAGAGAGCGGCTCGACGACGAAGCCACGAGCCAGCCGTTTCCCGCTAGCTCTCGCTTGTGCTCGGCGCGCTCGCTTTCGCGGGCATGCTTCTCTCCATCTGGATGATCTTCCTGTACGCGCCGGAAGACGCCATACAGGGGCAGCCACAGCGCATCTTCTACTTTCACGTGCCGATAGCCTGGCTTGCCATGCTCGGCTTTGGCGTCGTCGCCGCGGGCGGTATCGGCTATCTTATCACCAGAGACGAACGCTGGGACTGGGTTGCCCGTGCCTCGGCGGAACTTGGTGCGCTCTTCACGACGCTGGCGCTGGCGACAGGTTCGATCTGGGGCAAGACCATCTGGGGTACGTGGTGGACCTGGGACGCGCGCCTGACGACGACGCTGATCCTGTGGTTCATCTACATCGGCTACCTGATGCTGCGCAGTTTTATGGGTCGCACGCACGAGAGCGCACGTGCCGGGACAGTGCTGGCGATCATCGGCGTGATCGACGTTCCCATCATCTACGAGTCGGTCAACTGGTGGCGCACGCTGCACCCCGCGCAAGAGGTCGGCGTGGCGGGCGCGCTGCCGCCTTCCGTCGTCCTGACGCTGATGATTTCGCTGACCTCGTTTACCCTGTTGTTCGCGTTCCTGATGATTTAGTTATACCAGTTGCAGCGCCTGCAAACCCTGGCGCAGCGTTTGCGAGCCAGCCTGATGTAGTCACGCTGTGTTGAGATAAGGATAGAAGCAATGCAAGGATTCAATTTTCTGGTAGCGGCCTATGTGATCGCCTGGGTCGGACTTTTCGCCTATTTAGCGTTCGTCGTCATACGCATTCGCAGCGTGCGCACGGAGCTGGCAGCTGTGGAAGAACTGGTACGCGAGCAGAGTAGCGGCCAGTCGAAGGGGGAATGACGATGCCTGCCAAAAATGAGACCGATCAGCCGCCTTCAACGAGGAAGCGGGTCTACCCGGCAGAGCGGCCTTATCGCCAATCGGTGATTCTGCTGGTAATCGGCGATGTGCTATGCTTCCTCATCTTTTCGGTGCTAGGCACTACATCGCATAAGGAGGTAAGCGGCCTGGCATCCATTCCGTATATCGTGCTGGTCGCGCTCCCCTTCATCGCAGGCTGGTTTCTGGTCGCACCATTCATGGGACTATTCAAACCGGAACTGATGGCCGCCCCGCGCGCCATGGCGACTCGCACGGCTCTGGCATGGATTCCCGCGTGGGTGATCTCAATGATCCTGCGCGGCATCTTCTTCGATCACGGCATCCCGGCCACCGCCTTCATGCTGATCGCCCTCGTGTTCAACATAGCGATTCTGGAAGTGTGGCGATGGCCCTTCGCCCTGAACAACCTGGCGCGCAAGCGCAGCGCGACCTGAAGAATCACCTATCGCCACTGGCCGCTCATTCCTGGCTCTGTTGCGGAAGGCACGATCGCAGCGCGTGTCCCAGTAGCGGCGGCAACATGCCCCCGGTGGACACCCAGGAGCCAACGATAATTAGCAGGAATCCTACGATAATGGCAGCGTTGAGTGGTTCACCGAGCAAGGTGACGCCGAGAAGGACAGAAATGGCTGGATTGACATAGGTGATAACGGTGCCACGACTGGCACCGACCTCGGCCACCAGCGCGAAGAAGGTCAGATAGGCCAGAGCCGTGCAGATCAAGCCGAGTACCACCAGGCTCAGTATCACTTCCAGGTCGGGTATCCTGGCGGGAAGTCGCGTCACGGCCAGCGGCAGCAGCACGATGGTCGCTGTGGTACACTCGACCGTCACTACTCCCAGGCTAGGCAGGGAAGCGATGGCCGGTCGCTTGATGAGCAGGGCGCTAGCGGCGTAGCCAACAGCAGCGATAAGCACCAGCGCTGCTCCAAGCAGCCTTTGCGCATCTCCGCCAACATCCAGACCCAGCAAGACAACCACGCCCACCATGCCGATCGCCAGCCCGACCAGGCGCGGCCCGCCGACTCGCTCACCGGAGTCGAAGCGCAGCGCGAACAGCGCAACCAGGAGCGGATCGGCGGCGATGAGCAAGCTCGTGAGCGACGATGCGATGTGCTGCTCGCCGAAGGCAATTAACAGGAACGGACCCACGATCTGCACGCAAGCAAGCGCGGCAATCATCAGCAGCTTTCCACGGAGCTGCCGGAATACCTTGCGGTAGACAGCCAGGGGGAGGAGAATCGCAGCCGCAATCCCGACACGAGCGAACACCACTACAGATGGATCAAGCTCCTGTTCCGCGAGCTTGATGAACAGGTACGGAATGCCCCAGAACACCGACATCGCGGTGAACAGTAGCCAGCCTCTGCGCGTCATGCTTCCTCCTACCGCTAGCCTACCGCGGCGGAAACCTCACGCGAGAACTGCTCGTTGTACAACTGCGCGTAGAGGCCGTTCTGCACCATCAGTTCGTCGTGGGTGCCGCGTTCGACCACCTCGCCTTTGTTGACGACCAGGATCAGGTCAGCCGCCAGGATGGTCGAGAGGCGATGCGCGATAGCCAGCGTGGTGCGGTTCTTCATCAGCGGCTCCAGCGCCGCCTGGATCAGGCGCTCTGAGTGTGTATCGAGCGCGCTGGTGGCCTCGTCCAGGATAAGGATGCGCGGGTTTTTCAGGATGACGCGCGCGATGGCGATGCGCTGCTTCTCACCGCCGGAAAGCTTGTAGCCGCGCTCGCCAACGATGGTATCGTAGCCATCGTCGAGTTCCATAATGCGGTCGTGGATGGCTGCCGCCTTTGCCGCTTCGATCATCTCCTCGTCCGTGGCGTTATCGCGCGCATACAGCAGGTTTTCGCGCACCGAGGCGTGGAACAGGTAGGTCTCCTGCGTCACCACGCCAATGTTTGTGCCAAGCGATTCCAGCGCGATATCCCGCACATCGTGTCCATCGATCTGCACCGAGCCGCTGTCCACGTCGTACAGGCGCGGTACGAGGTAGGTAATAGTCGTCTTGCCAGCGCCACTTGGTCCGACCAGCGCGGCCAGCTGTCCGGGCTGAATGTCAAACGAGACATGGATGAGTGCCGGTCGCGGCTCCTCTAGTTCCTCCTGCTCCTCAATCGCCGTCTTAGTTGTCACCTCAGCCGATACGGGTTGAGGTGACACGACGCGCTGATTGCGCTCTCTTTGCTCGTACTCTGCCTGCTCGGTAGCAAGCGCTCCACCCGGCAAATTCTCGTCTCGCTTGTAGGTAAAGGTCACGTCGTCAAAGGTGATTTCGCCGCGCATCTCGTCGGGCGACAGGCGCAGCGCGTTGAGTGCGTCCCGAATCTCAATCGGCATATCCAGGTATTCGAAAATGCGGTCGAAAAGCGCCAGCGCGCCCTGAATCTCCACCTGGAGATTGAGCAGTTGCCCGATGGGAAAAAAGATGCGGCTTTGCAGCGTGGTGAAGGCCACGATGCGGCCAATCGTGAGGGTAGGATTGCCGGGACTATTGATGATTTGCAAACCGGCCACCAGGTAGACCACCGCCGGAGTAATCGAGAAGAAGGTGCCGATGAACATGAAGAACCAGCGCCCGATCATCTGCTGGCGCACCTCCAGGTCGGTCAGCTTCTGATTTTCGCTCTCGAAGCGCCGTTGAGCGTACTTCTGGCGGCTGAACGTCTTGGTCAGCAGAATGCCGCTGACCGAGAGCGTCTCCTGCATCATAGCGGTGAGCGCAGCCAGGCTTTGCTGCGTCTCCTTACTGGTTGTACGGCGCACATTACCCACTTTGTAGGTGATAAACAGGAAAATGGGTAGTAAGCCCAGTGAGATTAGGGTAAGCAAAGGGCTGATGATAATCATGGCGACAATCGTACTCAACGCCGTTGAGACGTTCGAGACGACGCTGGTCGCCGTGTCGGTCACGACGCTCTGCACGCCGCCCACGTCGTTCGAGAGGCGTGACTGGATCTCGCCCGTGCGCGTTCCGGTAAAAAAGCGCAGCGACATACTTTGCAAGTGGTCGTACAGGTTGTTACGGAAGTCGCGCATGACGCGCTGCCCGATGGTGTTATTGAGGTAGGTCTGCCCGACGCCGATGATGCCGGTGATGATTGGCATCACGAACATGATTCCGACGAGGATGAAGAGCAGCTTTTCGTTGCGCTTGCCGATGGCATCGTCAAAGATGAACTGAATCATGAACGGGTTGACCAGTCCCAGAACGGTCGTCAGAAGAATAGCGATCAGCACCAGTATTACTTGAAACTTATAGGGGGCGAATGCGAGAGCGACGCGGCGCAGCGTGCGGGAATCGGTGCGGCGTCCTCGTTTTTTCTGATCTTCGAGATAGCTTGAGAGTCCCCCTGCCCCCCCGCGCATTCCATGAAAAGCCATAAATTCTCTACTCCTGTCATACGCTGGTGTCGCGTATGATATTTACTTACTTTTTACCAGTACAAGTATAAGGAATGCGATCAAGAATTTCACTGGTCAAGCGGATGGTTTTTCGCCTGTAGATTTTGACAGGCACAGGCGATGAATCAGTCCTGCCAGGAGAGCGCCGCGCAGTGTCAGCGAATCAATGCGCAGGTGCTCGCGGTTCAAGTCGTGCATTCCCCCACCCACAGGACCCAGGCTGTCGAGCGTAGGGATGCCGCATTCCATCAGCACGTTCGCGTCCGAGACGCCGCCCTTGCTCTCCGCCATGATGTTCAGACCAAGACCGGCACCCTCCAGCTTTGCCATTTCAACCAGCCGCGCGATTTCTGGCGTGGTCGTGTAGGGAGTGCGCCCGCGCGTGCGCGCCAATCGCGTGCGCGTGCCGGGGACGCTGCTGCCAGCAGCGATCTGCTCCAACGTCTCGCTGGCAAGCTGCAAGCCGCGCTCGTCATGGGCGCGCACGGAGATGTGGCAGCGCGCGAAATCTGGCACGACGTTGAGCGGTTCGCTGCTGCTGAGGCGCGTCACATTGAAGGTGGTACCGGGGAACAGGCTGTTGAGGCTGTAAACTGCCAGCATCTTGTGCGCCAGTTCGACCACCGCCGAGCGGCCCTTGTGGGGTTCAGCGCCCGAATGTGCCGGAATGCCCGTCACCTCCAGGATGTACTTGTCCGCGCCTTTTCGAGCCTGGGTGAGAATTTCGGCGGAGCGCGTCGGCTCCAACACCAGTGCAACATCGATCTCGCGGGCAATCTCGCGTAGAAGAGGCGAACTTCCTGGCGAGCCAACCTCTTCATCGTTGTTCCACACAAGCGTGATCTCACCGAAATCCTCGAACCCCGACTCGATGAGCGCCCTCAGCGTGTAGATGCCCATCAGCACGCCCGATTTCATGTCGATTACACCGGGGCCGGTCGCCAACTGCTCGTGCAGCGCAAATGGCCGCGTGTTTGCCGCGCCCCGTGGATAGACCGTGTCGACATGCCCCACCAGCAGCAGGCGCAGAGATCCCCTGCCACGTCTCCGGGCGACCAGGTTGTTGCCATACGGCTCCGATTCATGCAGCGTGACGGCAAAATCGAGCGCGCTGACCCATTCGTGCAAGTGCGCCATGATCTGGTTGACACCCCCGCTCTGCCCGCTGCCTGAGTCAATGTTCACCAGCAGCCGCAAGCGCGAGACCATCTCTTCTTGATATGACAACAACGCGGGGAGATAACGGGGCGCATAGGCATCGTTTGTGGGCATCGGAAACATAGACAGTCCTTCTTGAATTAAGGGAAACCGGGAATTTGTCTCCCATTGTATCACATTAAAAAGTCGCTCTATTGACGCTTCGAAATATGCCGATGTTCAAAGTGACGATGATTTTCATGAAAGGAGCGGGTAGCCATGCAGTTCGACACTACAGAACAGGATGCAGTTGCGGTGCCTGGAGATGACGGTGACGCGCCAGAATGGTCTCCACGCATCGTCTATATTCAAGCGGCAATTGACGGACTGGACTCGCCGCACATCCCTTTTGTGGTACTCAAACAAAACCCTTTCCCGAACCTCTCTTTCGATCCGCAGACGCGCCAGATGTCTGATGACCAGGCGCAGACGCTCGACGCTGTTCGGCAGAGGTGGGACGTGCCTTTCCGGGAACAACCGCGCGACCAGCACTATTTCCTGATAGCCTGGAGCGCGGTTCCCACGGCTCCGGCACAGGTCGCAGCCATATCTGGCCTCACCTTCGGCATAGCAACGCCTGGGCAGCACTACAAGCGCTGGATCATGACGGCGGCAGTAGAGCGCCAGGGAGAGCTGGTCGCCTGGTGCGAAGAAATCAATATGTTGGGTATACAGGAAGAGACCATCGAGATACTGTTCACCGAAGAAAGCATGATCCGGCTCATGCCCGGCCACGCTGCCCAGCACGCCTCGAAGGTCGCGTAAGCATTTCGCTGAGCGACCCGCGAGGATTAGCGGTATTGCCCCCGGTCGCGCCTGTAGGAAACAACCGGGTGCTGCCTGGAAGCACGAGGATAGGTCGTGCGAGAGTTCAGTGTAGTTGTATGACGGCCAAGCGGCGTAGTTTCGTGGCGTTGCTGCTCAAGCTCATGTTGCTGGCGTTGCTCGAGTTCGAGCTTTCGTAGGTCATAGTTGAGCTTGAAAAAGCGATTTCGCGCGCGTATCTCGCTGATGTTACTCCACATGGCGATGATATATATCGCGCATACGAAGATGATCATAGAGATCAACAAGACAGCAACAACAACCTGAAAAATGACATCGATCAGTGGCGACGAAGGCAACACACCGTTCCTGTACGCACTGGCCAGAAAGCCGAAGAACAACCACGCGAGAACCGTCTGAATGATGCAGTACGTTACAGACACAACGTAGAACGTAAACGTTCGTCTCAGAGATCTTTCGTTCATATAGCGCTCCTTCCTGCCTCATGCAGAAGCTGGTTGCAAAATGAGTAGATCATCGAAGAACTGAACTGGCGATGCGTTTGTATCCTAAGCTCGCGAGGGAAGTTCTACGTGACTTCAAAATGGCTGTAGCAGGTTCCAAAGGAAGATACTCTTCAAGGCGAACACCGATCTCTTCGAAAGCGCTACGCAGGGGAGTCGGTTTGCCATCCAATTCACCTTGCTTATTTAAGCGGGAAGCGATATCCTCCAACAATGCAGTTCGCGTTTTGGCGGGGAAAGCCATCACCATCCTCGCAGTTTGCTTATAAAGAGCCTCTTCCTCCAGCCTATCAAGCACCTGTTCTTCCATATCTCGTCCCCCAACTATCTCCATTTCCAATACACTCATCACCGCTTCACCTCGAAGCTGGCGCGCATCCTTGCGGAGAGTATCGAGGAATAGACGGCGAGCAGTCACAATTGCCACGCCTTCAAGGGAACCAATCACGAATCCCTCTAGTTTGGCACGCTTTATGTATTCAATGACCCTACGAATGGCCGTGTAGGTAATGTCAAGAGCTACATCTAGCTCCTGGTTTTTCCAGGCGTTTAGATGCGCTCTACATACAAGCCGCAGAACAAAGGACTGGAGAGTAGCGAGCAGGCTGCTCCACTGTTCTTCACTCAGCTCTGCGGCTCCTGTCCGGTTGATGCAAGGATTTTTAGGGTTCATCAGTTATCCTCCCTGAGAAATTCTGAGTTTCTGCTACCGGAACGATCTACTCCATGGACAATCAAGCAGAATTTCCAACATGCGATCCGAGCAATATCAGGTTTTTTAATTAAATAACCGACGATCCTAATTTTTCTTGTTCCAAGCTCTTCGTTTTAGAGTATAGCATATAATTTTTCTAACATCAAGTCTTTTTACATGTGTTTCATCAGAATTTAATATGAGATAACCTAACTTGTATATTTGCATAATCTTAACATTATGGTTAACATTTCTTTCAGAGAGTTGATGAAAGCATTATTGTCTTTGATAATTCTCACATTGCCCTCTTAGACGTAAGTTTAGGTAAAATAATAAAAATTTGTCTTTCAGAAATTCTGCTCAGTAAGTGAGTATAATGGATTGCTCCAAAGGCTGAATCTAATAAACCTGCTAGATATGGTTACTAACCCTATAAATATTAATATAACGATAGATATTTTGATGTTTGTGACGGAGAGGCATATCAATACGTAGTTAATTCAGAGAAATAAATATAGGAGCGATAGCGAGCATGAGTGACAATGAAGTTATCTCAAACGCGACACAGATTGCTTCAAAAAATATATGTTCATATAACCTCTTGACGGCTAAATGGAGATGCGATAGAATGCAGTGGGATAAATTATCTCTTATGGGTGGCAAGAAAAATCAAGACGAGGCTGTAATATCCTCAACAATATATCAAAATATTTCATATGGTTTCATTATTGAGAAGAGGATTGTTATTGCGTCAGAATAATGAGCAACCGAGGTAGACGGCTGGAGTCCTTTATGAGCATACGACGGACCGAAGACAACATTCGAGAATACTTGCAAGCACAAGATGTCCAGGAG
Source organism: uncultured Chloroflexia bacterium (assembly GCA_963731975.1). Taxonomy (GTDB): domain Bacteria; phylum Chloroflexota; class Ktedonobacteria; order Ktedonobacterales; family Ktedonobacteraceae; genus CAVSXS01. The sequence continues at coordinate 750,782 of CAVSXS010000002.1, forward strand.
CGCGTGCAGCAGCTTATGCTAAATGCGCGTTCGGGCGCCACTGTGAGCATCAGCCGCGCAGCCAGCCTCTTTAAATTCAGCGAAAACCAGTTGCGTGCGTGGGCGAATAGTGGATTGTTGCAGGCAGACCGTTCAGGTCAGACGACTGATGGGAAGAGTGAAGGTAGAGGCCACAGGCAATTCACCACCGAAGACCTCGATCGACTGGCGCTCATCCGGGAGCTTTACGATCATAACTACAGCATAACGGACATCCCGGCGGATATCCTTACTACCTGGTACGAGCTAGTCGGCAAATCAGGGCGAACACCCACCGCTACAGAACAGATCACAAATGTCGAGCCAGCAACAGTTAAGCAATATCCCATCGACACGCAGGTTGACCATGCCGAAGAAGAGAATTTCTGGCGCTTCTTCATTTCGCAAGCACTTCGCCTGACCTTGCTGCTCATCAGCGAAGACGCGCCGACGACCGTCACCGGCATCGTTCTTCCTTTGAAAAACACGCCAGATCTTTCGACGATCACAAAATCCGAGAATATAGGAAATGCCGGCCCGTCGCTGGTTGGCTGGTTGGGTCAGAACCAGGCGCTTTACGCCTCCTATGAACAGACACCGGCTTTCGGGTTCCCGAGCGACTTTCGCATTGAGTACCTGCCCAGTTGGAACGCGCAAAGTTGCCCATCTCCCATCATTATCTTGCAGCGTCGCACTAGGACGCCGTTTTTCACACCAGCCTTTGTTGAGACGATCCAGCGTCTTTTTGAACTGGTCTATCGGCACCGTGGCGACTGGCTTCCATGCTTCAGCTACGGCCTGCGCGACCGGGTTGATCATGCCACCCATTTTTGGCTCGCTCCAACCGTAACCGATCTGACGTTGGACAAGCTCTTAAATCTCATGGTTGAACTTGGTGGTGAAGAGCACGGGCGAAGGCGCTGGAGCTTCAGCTACCTCTTCCTACCGCAAGATCGCACACTTCCTCTGCAACAACGCACCTTGTCGGTTCGCGCACACAGTCATGATGCTCCAGCCCTGTATAGCACCGTCACGCCCTCTGTAGCCAATCCCGGATTAAGCTTTCGTGCCTATCAGAGTGGCCAGGTTCTTTATCTTTCGCATCTCGTGAAAAATGATGCTATGATGGCCTATAGTGAATATGAAGAATCAACTCGTTCTGGTATTGCTATGCCGCTCATCGGCGCTGATGGTATGACAGTTGGCTCTACATATGTTGCCTCCGATCACATCGATGCATTTTCTTTACCAGAGCAGCGCGTGCTGCGCTTGATGACAAAAATGATGGAAGAACTACTGGCTGCTTTCCAGGCCAGAGTATACGTTGATGGTAAACTCTCCGAAGTTATTACACGTCCCCGCGTTGTTGATACCTCATTCGCTGATTTTCTCACCGAAGAGGATTTCCTGAAAGAACTTGAGCAGTTACTTACGGATATCCTACATGAAAGCGACGATCAGCGCCTGCAAGGGCGAGAGTTTTCCTTCATTTCCATCGACATCGATAATCAAAGTCCACTTGCTGTCAAGTATGGCGACCGCGCGGCTCGCAATCTCAGCCGCGAAGTTGGCCTTTTGTTGAAAGGGCAGTTACAAGTGCAATCCAATCCCGAATACAAAAAAGTCTTCCACATCGGTGCAGATCGCTATTATCTCAAGCTGGTCGATATGTCTCTAGACGATGCACAAAAGCTCGCAAAGCAAATGAGAAGTCTACTACGAGGGGAATATCGTATCGATGTACGACGTGAAGGAAAACCACTCGCGCGCGAGGATAAGCTGATATTGAGTGGCGTTACTGTAAGGATGGGTACTAATAATTATGAATATCGGAAGATGAAAGAAGTGCTAAATCGTTATCCAAGTAATCATGCTGTAGCGGAAACAAGAACATTAATTTCGAGCAATCTCGATCAGGCCCTTACATTGGCCAGTGCTGAAGGCGGTGACTGTATAGTTACGTGGGATCGCAACCTGTGGGGCTATAAGGTACTGGAAAAAGGCGAGCCGCAAAGTACATAAGTCGAGGAGGTGGTGCAATTCAAAAATAAAGGGCATTCCGGTAATACTATTTGATTAAGTGATGATTGAGGTAGGGTCAGAGGCGCATTTCTTTTTTCTTCTTGTCCAACAACGCATCGCACCGGACAAATGTCGCCTTGCCTGATTCTTGCCTCCACAAGCGTGTAGGGGATAGTTTCATGTTGAGAAATATGTATGTTCTTGGTCGGGCCGGAAGTGGCAAATCGACCGCTGCACAGGAGATCGTACGGCTGGCTAAAAAATGGGGATGGAGTTCAGAACACCTCTTCGATTACAGCTTTTTATTCGAGCGATTTCGGAAAGAAGTTGCTTGCAATACTCCCGATGCTCAACGTGTGTTTAAGCAGTTGGGTGAAGAAGTAGAGCAGGGCTTTGATGTGAAGGATTTCGGCGTTCTAAACGATGTCCTGGGAGAAATGGCAGCTCGTTTAAAGAAGCAAAATGAAGAGATCCTTCGTTTGCATTCAAACCATCTCCGCGTCATCGAGTTCGCCAGGCAAAAAAATAACGAGGCGCTGGAAATCTTTAACAGACAAGGACTTTTAGCCAATTCGTTCTTGCTTTATGTTGACCTTGATACAGAAGAATGCATCAAGCGTATTCATAGACGGCAAGGGAATATTCTGCCGACAAGGTTCGATCACATTGTCTCAGACGAGATCATGCTCAGTTACTACAGCCGAGATGATTGGGGCCGCAAGCCGATGGTTGATTACCTCGCTTACGTAAAGCGCGATGGGTTTAAGATTCAGACGGAAAAAATAAAAAACGATGGCTCAAAGCAGGCGCTGGTAGACAAAGTTACGGCAACGTTAGAGAGCTATCTTCGAGTACCTGCCCTCGTTTAGAACATCAAATTTTCTCAAACATACAAGAGAATGTAGTTAACCCAGGATGTTGAGATCATCGTCCTGGGTAACGGATTCTGGCCTCAATCTTCAATTCTTATCGAATTCGATGCTTCATTGTGTATCAATACAGCTATCTATATGTTAAAATATGCAAGGGTGTGTGTGAAACTCTCGTATCTATTAATGCGGACAAAAGCAGCTTATGTTCAAAGTACTTTTTATAGTAGGTCCTCCCGGTAGCGGCAAATCGGAAGCCTATCGCAATATTTGTACTCATGTAGAGGAGCTTCGTATAGAGCGAATTAATGATTATGCAATTCTCATGCGTATGTGCGATGAAGATAGTGAGCATAAACATTTTCGCCCTACACAGGAGTATAGAGGATTCATCGTCATTCATTATCCCGCGTTCAATGATGCATTACGAGAGGCGAATCAGAAGATCTTAAATTACGCCAAAAAGCACATGCGATCTTCCCGGCATATTGATCACTTGCTTGTTGTAGAATTTTCCAGAAATGACTACTACTTGGCGTTTCAACAGTTTGACAAAGACATCCTGCTTGGTGCGCTCTTTTTACTCATCACAACGGATAGAGAAGAGTGCCACGAGCGGCTTGAGAAACGAATCGAAGAGCCTCTGACTGAGGATAACCATTACGTTCCACCTGAAATCCTCCATGATTATTACGATATAGCCCTGCCCTATACTTCCCAGGATCTAAGAGAAGATTTTAAAGTTCCCCGGGAACAAATCGAAGAGATCAACAATAATGGTACGTTAGAAGAATTCAGGGAGCGGATTCGTCGCTTTATCGATGACAAAATCATACATAAAGCACATAGGTAGAGGCGCTTTTACCGAACAACTAGTAGAAAGATATTTTTACCTGTCCGAAGAAGTCATAAAATCCCGGAGTTCATTATGAGTGTACAGCGAACTGAACGAAACATCAGAGAATACTTGCAAGCGCACGATGTTCAGGAGCGCATTCTACAGATTATGCTGGATGCGCGCTCAGGAGCTACCGTAAGTATTAGCAAGGCAGCAGATCTCTTCCATTTCAGCGAGAATCAGTTGCGAACGTGGGCAAACATCGGACGGTTGCAGGGCAACCGTTCAAGCCAGACGACCAATGGGAAGGGTCGCAGGCAGTTCACTACAGAAGACCTCGACCGGCTGGCGCTGATCCGCGATTTGCTTGATCATGGGTTCAGCATTGATGAGATCCCCCCTGAGATTCTCGCTACCTGGCATGAACTGGTCAGCCATGTACAGCAGTCCTCTTTAGTCACCGGCCAGCAGGCTAACAATGAATTATCTGAAGCCAAACAATATCCTATTGACACGCAGGTCGATCATGCTGAGGTAGAAAATTTCTGGCGCTTCTTCATCTCGCAAGCCTTGCGGCTGACCTTGCTGCTTATCAGCGAAGATGCGCCGACAACCGTGACTGGCATTGTACTCCCTTTGAAGAACACACCTGATCTTTCAATGATTACATCATCCTATGAGATTGGAAATGTCGGCCCGTCGCTGGTTGGCTGGTTGGGTCAGAATCAGGCGATTTACGCCTCATATGAACCGGCACCGGCTTTCGAGTTCCCAAGCGATTTTCGCATCGAATACCTGCCTGGCTGGAACGCACAAAGTTGCCCATCGCCCATTATCATCTTGCAGCGCCGCACCAGGACGCCGATCTTTACTGCTGCTTTTGTCGAGATGATCCAGCGACTGTTCGAATTGATCTATCGGCATCGTGATAACTGGCAGCTCTGCTTCAGCTATGGCCCTGGTGGTCGCATCGATCATGTCACCAATTTTTGGCTTAGTCCAACCATTACCGATCTGATGTTGGATAAGCTGTTGAATCTCATGGTTGAACTTGGCGGCCAGGAACGGGGAAGCAATCGCTGGAGTTTCGCCAACCTCTTCTTACCCCAGGACCGTACCTTGCCGATACAGCAGCGCACTCTCCTGGTACGCTCACATAGCCAGTATGCACCAGGGTTGATGAGTTCTTTTAAGCTCTGGGATTCCAGACCTGGTTTGAGTTTTCGTGCCTATCAAAGCGGCCAAGTCTTGTACCGTGCCCGCCTGGTGAAGAATGATTCCATACTGGCTTATAGTGAAACGGAGGAATCAACTCGCTCGGCCATCGCCTTACCACTCATCAATTATGATGGTATGAGCGCCGGAGTCGTATATATCGCCTCCGACTATGAAGATGCTTTCTCTGTGGAAGATCAGCGCGTGCTGCGCTTGATGACCAAAATGCTGGAGGAGTCGCTTGCGGCTTTCCAGGCAAGATTGTTTGTAGATGGCGGGAAGCTTTCCGAGTTCATTACTCGCTATCATGTCGTTGATGACGCTTTTGCCGAGTTCCTCACGGAAGAAGATTTCCTGGATGAGCTGGAGCAGCTTATCTCACACATTCTGCATGAAAGCGACGATCAACGCCTGCAAGGACGAGAGGTCTCATTCATTTGCATCGACATCGATAATCAGAGTCCTCTTGCCGTCAAGTATGGCGACCGTGCAACGCGCAATCTGAGCCGTGAAGTAGGCTCTCTACTAAAAGGGCAGCTACAGGTACAGTCAAATCTCGACTACAGGAGAGTCTTCCATGTTGGAGCAGACCGCTATTATCTCAAATTGATCGATATGTCTTTAGACGATGCGCAGAAGCTCGCTCGACAACTACGACGCCTGCTGCGAGGTGAATACCGTGTTGATATGCGGCGCGACGGTAAACCGCTGGCTCGCGAGGAAAAGCTTACGCTTGACAAAGTGACAGTGAGAATGAGTGTCTCAAACTATAAATATAGGAAGCTAAAGGAGGTCTTGAGCCGTTATCCAGCGCATAGTGCTGTTGCTGAGACAAGAAATGTAATCTTGAGCAATATAGAGCAAAGCTTTGCTATTGCAAGCGCTGAGAGTGGAGATTGCATTGTGACCTGGGATCATAGAGTTTGGACCCAAATACTCCTTGAGAAGGGCGAGCCGCAGAGCGGCTAACAAGTTTCAGATATTGTTCTATCCTCTCAGTACATTTATATGCAGGAGAAGAGACTTTGTTTCTTCTCCTGCGTAGAAAAAGGCGTGAGAGGATGAAAAAGATGTTACCTCAGGAGATATTGTATGGCAACGAAACTATTCGTATTGGGACTGCCCGGCAGCGGTAAATCAATGGTGGTGCGTCATATTGCTGAGATGCTAGAAAAAGCATACTTAAAAGTAAGCCGTCGGAATGACTTTGAAATCCTTAAGCTCATGTATGAGAACGATAGAGATGGCATTTTCAAATCCGCCAATTCAGACGGTGTCTTCGATGTTGTCAATTTCGAAGCATTTAATATTGCATCGAAAAGATTGGGAGAGGTAGTTAGCAGCGATGTACCATTGGGAGATGATGCAGTTACCATCATCGAGTTCTCTCGTAACAATTATGAAATGGCATTTTCTTACTTTCCCCTTGACTTCCTCAGCGATGCTTATTACCTTCATCTTGGCACATCATTACAAAACTGTAAGGAGCGAGTCCATCAACGATCTTCCTATCCGGTCTACAAAGACGATTATCCAGTATCCAATTACATTTTCAGAGAATATTATCAGAGTGATGATGGAGAAAGATTGCCTGAAATTCTCAATCGCTATGGAGTTAAAGAGTCGCAAATACTCATTCTAGCAAATAATGGCTCATTTGAGGAGATAGTTCTTTCTGTCGAGGAATTTGCAACTTCAAAGTTGGTGAGAAAGGGCAGGGAGCCGATCTCCGTCGTTGTCACAGAAGATATGTTCGCTATCCATATATGTTAAAATGTAACAATGTGTGCATAACACCCTATTATCTGTTAGCGCGGACTGTAGCTGCTCATGCTTATAATACTCTTTATCGTAGGTCCTCCAGGTAGCGGCAAATCGGAAGCGTACCGCATCATTTGCTCTTATTTGCGCGGACAGCGCGTCGAACGTATCAATGATTATGCTTTTCTCCTGCGCATGTACGAAGAAGATGTGCAGCATGTGTACTTTTACCCCATGACAGAGAATAAAGGCCTTACTGTAAAAGATTTTCAGATTGTCAACAGAGCATTGGAGGTTGAGAACAAGCAAATTAGAGCTAAAGCTGATGATTACACACAATCTACTCGGCAGGATGATTTCTTACTTATCGTAGAGTTTTCCAGGAACAACTATCATCTTGCATTTGACCATTTTGATATAGATATCGTGGCGAATGCACTTTTTTTATTTATCACAGCGGAAAAGAGAGAGTGCCATATTCGTCTGGAAAAGCGGGTCACCGAGCCTCCAACGGAGGATAACCATAACGTTCCGCCTGAAATCCTCCGTGACTACTATGATAAAGCATTGCCATACACCCCGGATGACCTTTTTGCAGATTTTGGCGTTCCTCTTGAGCGGAGCAAAGTGATCGATAACAATGGCACGAAAGAGCAATTTCGAGAGCGGATTGGCCATTTCATCGATACCAAATTCAGACAATAGGAACATTTGTGAGAACTTATTTACCAGTGCCCCTTGCAGCGGTTCCCTAATGTGCTACACTACTAGCGGATACTATTTCAATTCAGTCGCCGGAACAAGTGGTAGACTCCCTACCACATGACTGTGCTACACTACTAGCAGATACTATTTCTATTCAGCCCACCGTTCGATGCCCAAATTTGTAGAAAACTTGAAAGACCACAACGCTCATGCCATCATCGTCATCACGTTCGCCATCTCCCACGCCGTTTGAGAAGCTGACGGCCATCCACCCGAACCGGCGCATTACGCTGGAGACCGGGCAGTTGCCCACCACGCCGCGCCTGATCGACCTGTTTGTGCCGCTGGGGTTTGGGCAGCGCGCCCTGGTCGTCGCCCCACCAAAGGCGGGCAAGACAACGGTGCTGCGTCAAATCACCGCCTCCGTTCAGCATAATTATCCCGATGCTATGCTGTTTCTGTGTCTCGTAGACGAACGACCGGAGGAAGTGACCGAGTGGCGAACAGAGGTGCTAGGGCCGAATGTGCGGATGTATGCCTCCAGCTTCGACCAGCAACTCTCAAAGCACGGGCGTATCGCGGAGCAAGCGTTGAACGAGGCCAAGAAACTCGTCGAGCGCGGAAAGGATGTAATTATCATTCTAGACTCGCTCACGCGCCTGGCACGCGCTCATAACCTCAGCAGCGATATGTGGGAAGGCCCGCGTGGCGGTCGCGGCGGAAATGGCGGCTTCGGCAGCCGCACGCTCTCCGGTGGCATCGATGCACGCGCGTTGGAGGTGGGCCGGCGCCTCTTCGGTGCTGCTCGCGCGCTCGAAGAGGGCGGCAGCCTGACCATCGTGGCAAGTTGCCTCGTCGAGACGGGCAGCCGGTTGGATGAAGTAGTCTACGAGGAGTTCAAAGGTACAGGCAACCTGGAGATGCGCCTCTCGCGCGAACTGGCCGACCGCCGCATCTTCCCCGCCATCGATCTTGCCGCCTCCAGCACGCGCCAGGAAGAACGCCTGCTTTCCGAGCAGGAACAGCGCGCCATGGCGCTGCTGCGCCGCAAGCTGTCCGACCTGCCCAAACGAGAGATCACCGAACAGGTGCTTCGCCTGCTCGAAAAAACAAAGTCAAACGCGCAACTGGTCGAGGTGGTCATACAACAAATGTAAAACAAAAATGTAGTGGCACCCCTCGCGGGTGCCAAATAGGCATCAACCTAAGCCCCGAATGAGCTTAGGATTTTCCACGAGTTGATAGGCCGCCGGACGCTTGCGACGGGCATTGACGGTACAGCCAGAGGCCATGGCGTGCGCCGTGCGGGCGACCATCGCCTCCAAGGGCACGACGCCGGCCACGCCCAAGGCCAGCACGGGAGCCAGCCACTGCGCGACCTGCCGGGCTTTGCCCAGGCTGCGATTAGGTGCCTGCCAGCACTCGATCAGCGTCAGCCAATGCGTGATGAGCAAGCCCAGCAGCTTGGCGTAGATCTCCGTCAGAATGCGGTAGGGCTTGGCACTGCGCCAGGTATCCAGCTGGCCGAACTGCTTCCACAGCTTCCAACACAGTTCAATCTGCCAACGGCAGCGTGCTAAGACCAGCGCTTCCTCCACGCAGAGCAGCGCCTGTGGCACGTTGGTGACCAGGATCGTCCACTCTAACAACTGCAGGCGCGCCGGGCCGGTGCGGCGATGTTTGCGTTGGCGCTGGCGTTGGTTGCCGGTCGGCCGAGGCCGGCGCTCATTGGGCCGCTGTACGCCTTTGACTTTGCCTTCCACGCTGCGATTGGCCTGCGCGCGTCGCTGCTGGGTCTGCTGTGGACTGACGCGCTTGGCGATCAGGCGCGCGGGTAGGCGTTCGCGCTTGCCTAAAAACAGTTCGACATCCACCTCATCGCCGCTCTGAGCACGCAGGAAGGAGACCAGATCCCAGCACTGCCCGCGTTGATCCACCAGCAGCATGCCGGCCTTGGCGCTGGTCAACCAGTCGCGTCCCGCCTTACCATGCGCGCGCATCTCGGCTAAGGTGAAATAGCCCGCATCCACATTATACAGACAGCCCGTCGGCAAGGGCACCTCGTACGCTTCGCCACTGCGTTCGGCGTCCCGTCCGGCTTGCAGCCACGGCCCCTGCATGCCACCCTGCGCCAGATCCAGGCGCACCTGCACGCGCAGACTACTCTGTCCGGCCTCCGGCCTGCTGCCTCCCCAGCCTGGCCACTCCTCCTTCAAGGCGGCTGGCAGGCTGATGAGCGTGCCATCCTGCACATACACGCCGTTGAAGCGGCTCAACAACTCGGGAGCGCGCGCCTCACTGCTGAGCACTTCCCCGACCGCTTCCTGCACTAACTCCCGCAGCAAGGCCGCCGACTCCCTGCCAAAGCGTTGCTCGATGGCCTGCGCACTGACGGCCACCTCCAAACTGGCCGCCACATGCTGCAACTGCGGATAGCTCGCTTCCGGGTTGTCCATCCAGCCAAAGACCGTCGTTTGCGCAAACGCCGGTCCATCCAATTGCGCCGTGCTGCGCTGCACAAACTTGGTCGCGCGTTCGAGCTGCTTGGCGCGCGTCCTCAAGACGCGCTGCATCGCCTCGGCGACCTGTGATATACTGCTCATAGTCCTGCTCCTGTCCCGTGGGAATGACTGTAGTTCATGGTCAATTCTATCACTTCACAGGAGCTTTCTCTTAGCTCATCCTTTCTTCGGTTGATGCCTATTTGGCACCCGCCAGGGGTGCCATCTTGCGAATGACATCCGACACCCCTCGCGGGTGCCATCGCGCAAGTGTCACGATAAACGGGATGGCACCCGCGAGGGGTGCCACTACATTTGTTCGGAAGAGTTCGCTTATGCTCCCTTTTCCTGGAAGCGGAACAGGCGCGTGGCGATGAGGAAGCAGATCAGGCCGTAGGCCAACAGGCCGAGCAGATCGGGCGCGACCTGCGAGAAGTCCTTGCCGAGCAGCATCACCCCGTTCAAACCCTCCATCGCCCAGGCGGTGATGCCGAGCTTGGCGATCTGCTGCATCCACGACGGCTCCAGAAACAGCGGCCACCATGCACCGCCGATGGCCGAGCTAAGCAGCACAACCAGCGTCACAAGCGGGTTAAGCTGCCGCCGTGTCTTGACCAGCGAGACCAGCACGATGCCCATACCGGTCGCGGCGAAGCTGGTGCCGATCAGCAGCAGGATCAGGGCGGGCCAGTTGCCGATGTTCAGGTGGAAGGCAAAGTAGCCGATGGTGAAGAGCACCGCCAGTTGCAGCAGCGTCAGCAGGAACTGCGCCAGCATCTTCCCGCCGAGCAGTTCATAGCGGCGCACCGGGGCGATCAGCAGGCGGCGGAACGTGCCTTCTTCCTTCTCTTGCAGGATGGTTCCCGCCACCGCGTTGATGCTGAACAACGCGAAGAAGACAGCGTAGCCAGGTACAATCTGGTCGAAGGTATTGGTCGAAACTGCCTTGCCTGCTGTCAGCGTTTGCACAGCCGAGGAGCCGCCGGTCACGCTGGCCTGGCCGACCGCTGCCGCGATGGTCTGCGCATTGATGCTCTGCTGCGCGCAATGGTTGCCAGGCTGATTGCATACGCCGTAGACCTGGCCGACCGCCGTTGACCCGGCAACCTGCGCGGTGAGCACATTCGTCACGATATTTTGCACAATGGTCGGGCGGCTGTCGTTCGTATTGGGCAACGAGTAAACCTGTACCAGATTTTTCGGTAACTGCCCACTCTCGGAAGCGGCGGTCAGTTTGTCCGAGGCTCCGGCAGGAATGACCACACCGGCATTCACGTTACTGTCGTTCGCCACCTCGTCCTTCACCTTATTGGGGTCGCTATATTGATTGACAGTAATCTTTAGCTGGCTGGTATTGATCTGCAATGCCTGGACGATAGCTTTTCCGGCAAAGCCACCATCCTGGTTGCTCAACGCGACAGTGATGGTGATCTGGCTCGAACCACCGCCAAAGATGTTGCCGAAGGCGAAACCGATGATCGTGATGAGCACCAGCGGCATAACAAGCAGTAGAAAGATCGAGTTCCTGTCCTTGATCAATTCCAACAGGTCCTTGCGGGCAATATACCAGAGATTTTTCATGATGATTCCCTCCTTATTGTAGGTAGTGTTCTTGATGATTGCGTGTATCAGTCGCGCAGGGTTTTCCCGGTAAGCTGGATGAAGAGTTCTTGCAGGCCATGCGGGCGCTGCACTTCGAGGTTCTGGTCGCGCAGGGCCAGCAGTTGTTCGAGCGTACCCATAGCAATGATGCGTCCCTCGTCCATGATGGCGATGTGGTCACACATACGCTCGGCCTCTTCCATGTAGTGCGTGGTATAGAGGATGGTTGTACCCTGCTCGCGCAACTTCTCGATAGTGTCGAAGATGTTCTCACGCGACTGCGGATCGACGCCTACGGTCGGCTCGTCCATCAGCAAAAAGTGGGGGGAGTGAATCATCGCCACGGCCATATTGATACGGCGCTGCATTCCGCCGGAGAAGGTCTTGATGGGGTCTTTGCGGCGTTCATAGAGTCCAACGAAGTGCAGGACATCCTCCGCGCGCTCGCGCCGCACTCGCTTTGGCATGCCATACAATTCGCCGAAAAACTCCAGGTTCTCCTGTGAGTTCAGATCGCTGTAAAGCGCGATCTCCTGCGGCACGACGCCAATCATATGTTTGACCTTCAACGGCTCCCGCGTTATAGAAAGGCCATCGATGGTGGTATCGCCCGACGTGGGCTGCATGTAGCCGCACATCATGTTGATGGTTGTGCTTTTGCCTGCGCCATTGGGGCCGAGCAGTCCGAAAATCTCGCCATGGCCAATGGTGAAGGAGACATCGCGCACCGCCTCGATCTTACCGAAGGTCTTCACGAGATCTGATACCTGGACGGCGACCTGGCGGCCATCCCTGGGCGCATGAATTGGTCCTGTTTTCATCTGTGATCCCATTGCATCTTGCATGAATATACCTCTTGATGTGTTGAATACCATTACGTCTACGATAGTGCTGAGCAAGCTCTCGCGTTCCTCACGAATACAAGTATATCTGAATAGAGCGCACAATAGAGAGTACGAAAAGACACATTTTTCTCACATGACGAAAGTCATAGCGGACAGGCTACACGAGCAATGCATCTCGATGTGCTATACTAAAGCAACGCTAGCCACTTATACACAGCAGTCAGGAGTGTAAACCATGCGCTGCCCCTATTGCGGTGGAATGAACGCCGACCGAAATACCTTCTGCGCCTTTTGCGGGCGTGACATGAGAGACGCGCCCAGGCCATCTACAAGCCAGCAGGCCCCGCGCCCTACAGCGCCGCCAGCGCCACAGGGACGGCCTTCGCAGCCATATCCTACCCAGCCTTCCCAACAGCCACGACAACAGCCTCAGCCGGCGCGACCAGGTCCCGCGACGACTGCCACAAGACAGCCTGCTCCGGCGCGTCCAGGCACTTCTTCGGGATATGCGCCGCAGCCCGTCGCGCCTCCATTACCTCCGCCGCCAGAACCACCCGCGCCATTTCCGCCGCGTACACTGGCGGATCTGATGGCACTGGAGCCAGGCGCGCTGGACTATACCGTCATCGAGAGCCGCATTGGAGATGGGCGCAAGAAGACCGTGCGCATCATTTACGCGAGATGCACAGCATGGCAGCAAGTAGCAACATTGCTCAAGGCGCTGCGCGAGCAGCAGGACGAGCAGCTCAACACGATCATCGTTCAGGGCGTGCTGGAACAAAATACCAGTCTTTACTCGTTTACCAACGGCCAGTTGAGCTTCGACCGTAACGTGCGCCTGGGAGATGCAACCACCAATCGCTACCTGGTCGAGACCAATAACGGCTACGACAGCAACGCCGTTCGTATCGTCCTGACCTCCTGACCTGACGAGGGAACCAGACATGCACGTGGTAGACCTGATTCGCAAAAAGCGTGACGGGTGTCGCTTGAGCAGCGCTGAAATCGACTGGCTGGTCGAGCAGTACACGCGGGAGCGCATTCCCGATTACCAGATGTCGGCCTGGCTGATGTCGGTCTACTGGCGTGGCATGGATGCACGCGAGACGAGCGACCTGACGCTGGCAATGGCGCGGTCGGGCGAAGAACTGCACGTGCGCGACGTCATCTCTCCCGTAATCGACAAGCACAGCACGGGCGGCGTAGGCGACAAGGTGACGCTGGCTGTTGCGCCCCTGGTGGCAGCCTGCGGCGTGGCAGTTGGCAAGATGACGGGGCGCGGCCTGGGACACACCGGCGGAACCGTTGATAAGCTGGAGTCCATAACCGGTTTCCGCGCTGCGCTCAGCCGCGACGAGTTTATGCGTATCCTGACCGAACATAACATCGTGCTGGCGGGCCAGTCCAACGAGCTTGCGCCAGCAGACGGTAAGATGTACGCGCTGCGCGACGTGACCGGAACAATCGAGAGCATCCCGCTGATTGCCGCGAGCATCATGAGCAAGAAGATCGCCATCGGCGCGTCGCACCTGCTGCTCGACGTAAAAGTTGGCTCCGGCGCATTCATGAAGGATATCGAGCAGGCACGCGCGCTGGCACATGCAATGGTGGATATCGGGCAGCTGGCCGGGCTGCATACTATCGCCGCCATCACCGCGATGGAGCAGCCGTTGGGGCACGCCGTCGGCAACGCGCTAGAGATGGCCGAGGCCATAGCCATCCTGCGCGGCGAAGGGCCGCCGGACGTCTCAGAACTTTGCTACCATGAAGCCTGCGAGCTGCTCGTGATGACTGGCCGCGCCCGCACGATGGACGAAGCGGAGCAGCGCGTCGAACGGGCTGTGCATTCGGGCGCAGCCGTGGCGAAACTGGCCGAGGTAATCGCCGCTCAGGGTGGCGATGCGCGCCAGGTAGAGCAGCCCGCACTCCTGCCCACCGCGCCCGTGCGAACCATGCTGGCCGCGCCGCGCTCAGGCTACATCGCCTCCATCGAAGCCGAACAGGTGGGACTCGCCAGTATGCGCCTGGGCGCGGGTCGCTTCAAGAAAGGCGACCCGGTAGACCACCGCACCGGCTTCATCTTGCATGCCAAGATCGGTGACTCCTTGCGAGCCGGTGATCCGCTTATAGAAATTCACGCGCGCACCCAGACCGAAGCCGATGCCGTGTGCGGCGACCTGCTGGCCTGCTACCAGTGGAGCGAAACCCCCGTTACGCCGGGACCGCTCATCTATGATACAATCAAACCATAATGAGACCCGTACCGAACCAGCCATTACAACCGATGCCACCGGAACCACCTTCGCCACGCGGACATATATCGGCGGCGCGCTGGCTGAAAGAGCGCGTGCTGTCCCAGGACGACGCCACTATCACCAGCCTGGGCGAGTTGATGCTGCCTACACTGCTTGGGGCGATGGAGGCGTGTTGGGTAGACACGGTTCTGCTTGGACTGGCAAGCATCGGAGTGCTGAATCTGTCTACGCCTCTCCTGCCACTGTGGGCACCCTTTGTCTACATTGTCGGCGCGCAGTGGTTACTTGCACTGCTTGACAGGCGTGGCGCTCGACAAGCAGCCACCGCTGCTACGGAAGACGGTGAGGGTAGTGTCAGGACACCGGATGTAACGATCTTCTTCGCGCTGACCGCCGTCATCTCGCTTTTCACCATCTGGCTCCAGCTCTATGCTGCGACTATCCCTATCTACAATCTCACCTGGCTGGGGACATTAGGAAGTGATATCCTGTTCCTCAACCTGCATTTTTACCAGGCTATCTTCATTATAGCGCTCTCGTTCTATTTGAGCTGGCGCGGGCTGCGCCTCATCGGCTCCATAGTCGAACCCTCGCAGGTCTTGCGCTGGCTTTTGCTCGGCCTGGGCGTGATGGTTGCCGTGATCCTGCTGCGCGCGGCGCTTCAGAGCGCCGGATCGAACTACCAGGATATCGCGCTGTTGTTCCTGTTCATTCCCCTGCTGCTGTTCCTGGGACTGGCCGCTCACGCGCTGGCGCGCATCGTCTTCATACGCAAAACGCACTATTCCGGCCTGCAAGGAAGCGCCTTCACGCAGGAACGCGCGGTGCTGACCGTCATCGGATCGCTGGGATTGGTGTTGCTGCTCGTGACGCTCGTCGTTGGCCTGACCGCCAGCCCGGCCTTTTTCAGCAGCGCGGTCAGCTTCCTGGGGGTCGTTGGTCACGCTCTAGGCAATGCCTATAACTGGTTCGTGACGCTGCTCGCGGATGTGCTGGTTATCATTACCACACCGATCTTCTGGCTCGTGTCGCTGATCTCAGGACTATTTTCGCACGTCGCCCCAGGCACGCCAAATCAGCCATCCAATCTGCCCAAAAAGCAACCGAAAGTCCAGCTTTCATCGAACACCACCTTTGACGCGCTGCTGCCCATCCTTAAGGTGGTTGTGCCGATTTTTCTGTTGCTGCTCGTGCTGGGCCTGGTCTGGCTGGCGCTGCGCCGCCGTCGCAAGATACCGCTGCGCCTTTCGAGACTGGATGAGGACCTGCATGAAAGCCTCTGGTCGTGGCTGCTGCTCTGGAGCCAGTTGAAGGCCATGCTACGCGCCCTTTTCGGGCGCTTCTTCCCCCGCGCTGCTTCTGACGAAGTGCAATCACAAGCCGCGCGCGAGACACTTGCAGGCAACGCAGCGGCGCGCGACATCCGCGAGATCTACCGCGCCCTGCTTAAGAAAGCTTCCGGGAGAGGATATACGCGCAAGAAGGACGAAACCCCGCTTGAGTTCCGTGAACACCTGGATGAGCAAGCCCCGCTCGTCGAGCCGCAGCTAGCGAGTATCACCGAAGCTTATTCAAGGGTACGCTATGGCGGCGAATTGCCCGGCGCGGCGGACGTGGCCGTCGTGCGCGAGCAATGGCGCGAGCTGGATCAGAAGTGGGTGTGAGTGATCTCGCCCGCGACCACCGAAAAGCGATGCGCCCGCGTGAGGATTTCTTCAGGGATGCCGGTGAGGTCGGTTGCCGTTATCAACGCTTGCTCGTGTTCAAACACCTGGCGCAGCAGGTACTCGCGCCGCGCTACATCCAGTTCGCTGAACACATCGTCGAGCAGTAAAATCGGCTCCTCGCCGGTGGCCGCACGCATGAAGGCCAGTTCGCTGAGCTTGGCGGATAGCGCCGCCGTGCGCTGCTGGCCGCGCGAGCCATACGTCATCAGATTCACATCGTTCGCCATGAAATCCAGGTCATCACGGTGCGGACCGAGCAGACAGACGCCCTGCTGAATCTCTTTGCGGCGCGCGGCCTGTAGCTGCCGGCGAAACTCTTCCAGGGTCTCCATAGTATTCCAGGCAGCATCGACCTGAAACGCCGGACGATATAGTATCTGCAAACCTTCGCGCCCGCCGCTGATGGCTGACTGAAAGGTATCGACGTGCGCGTTGAGTGCGTCTACCATGCGCCGCCGCTCGTAGATAATCAAATTCGCAAGCTCGACCTGTTTCTCATCGAGATAGTCCAGCAAACGCGGGTCTTCCTGGCTCTCGCGGATACGCTTGAGCAAGGCCGAACGCTGCGTTATCACCTTGCGATAACGTGCCAGCGCAGCGCAGTAGCGCGGCTGCACCTGGCAGAGGGCGCGGTCGAGGAAGCGCCGCCGGTCTTCGGGCGAGCCATCCACCAGCCGCAAATCGGTAGGCGCGAAGAGTACCACTGTCACCTGCCCCATCAACTCTACCGCCTTCTTGATCGCGCCGTTGACCTTGATGCGCTTGCGCTGGCGATCGGCAGAGGAGGCAAGCAGCGCCGTTGAGGAGGATGTATCGACAGGCGCACCATCCACAATCACGATCTCGACCTTCACATCATCCTCGCGGCGTTCCACCTCGGCGGTGATACGCGCCACGCGGTCCTGTGCGAACCAGTTGACTACCTCGCGGTCAGAGGTGGCATGAAAAGAGTTGGAGGTCGCAAGCATGGAGACGGCTTCGAGAAGGTTGGTCTTGCCCTGCGCATTCTCGCCGTAAAAAAGCGAAAGGCCGCGCCCCAGAGACAGGTCGAGGCGCGTGAAATTGCGAAATTCGTGCAGTGCGAGGTGGGAAAGATGCATGTATTATCCGTATTCGATTGTAGGGGCGACCCTCGCGGTCGCCCGCCTCCCTGTCGATGGCCGCGAATGGTGGCTCCTGGCGAGATTGGCGGTCTGGCAAGCGGGGGCGGGCGACCGCGTGAGCGCAAGGGGTCGCCCCTACATAAAATGGTAATCCCGGCTAGCGATTGATATGCATGGGCATGATTACGTAAGTGTAGTCATTCGATCCGATAGGCCGGATGACGCCCGGCTTGGTGGACGAGGTCGCTTCAAGCGCAACTTCGGGCGTGCCGATGACGCCCAGCACCTCGGCGAGGTACTTGACGTTGAAGATGATCTGCATCTCGTCGCCATCTACGGCGGCGACAACGTTGCTCGTGTTGTCACCCAGGTCTTCAGTCGTGGCCTCGATGGTGACAGCTCCTGGCTCAAGTCCATCGTTCGCGCCCGGATTGATCTTGATGCGCGTGATGTTCGAGCTGTCGCGCGCGAACAACTCGGCGCACTTGACCTTTTCGGCGAAGTCCTTCGTCTCGACGACCGCCCTGGTGGTGTGCTCTTTCGGGATGATCTGGCGGAAGTTGGGGAACGTGCCCTCGATCAGGCGCGAAACAAGATCCAGGTTCGGCGTGTGGAACAACACCTGGCTGCGATTGGGCGTGACGATCATCTCGACCGTTCCCTCGGACGGCAGAATGCGCGCCAGTTCCGTCAGGGTGCGCGCCGGGATGAGGATGTCACCGCGCGGGTGATCGTCGCCGGGCAGCGGTGCGACACGCACAGCCAGCCGGAAGGCGTCGGCGGCGGCAAAAGTCAGCTTTTCGTCGCTTACCTGCACCAGCACACCCGTTAGCACAGGGCGCGAGTCATCGTCGGCAGCCGCAAAGGCCACCTCTGAAATCATCTCCTTCAACAACACGGCATCCAGCAACACGGGTGGTTCACCACCCTCGGCGCTTGGGATCAATGGAAACTCGGAGGCATCCATTCCCTTGATATTAGTGTTGCTGCCCTGGCTCTTCACATTGAGGGTATGCACGCCCTCGGTCACCGCCAGGTCGACGGTCGCCTGTGGCAGTCGGCTCACCAGGTCGGTCAGTAGTTTGGCGGGAACAGTCGTCGCGCCCTCCTCTTCGATCTGCGCGTCAACCCAGCAATTGATGCCGATCTCCAGGTTCGTCGCCGACAACTTCAATCGTCCATGATCGGTTGCCAGCAAAATATTCGAGAGAATGGGAAGCGTGCTACGACTTGAGACGGCATGACTCACAGCTGAGAGTCCCCGGCTCAGGTCTTGTTGCTTACAGGTCATTTTCATGGAATAGACTCCTCCATAAGTAGCCACGAAACATCTCGCTCAGTATACAGGATTTGCGCGATGCTGTAAACCAGAATGCGACATTTGTAGGGGCGACCCTGGTGATCGTCCCTACGTATAGTATAAACCCATGCGACGCAACCTCTTCTCGTATGCGTTGGTACTATTCCCTTATACTCTTTCTTTCTCACCTGGGGAAATCTGGCAACCACTCGCTATTGACACATTTTGACATATCTGTGTACAATTGCTACACATACAACAGGCGTATTTTTGCTCGGCGGCATGATAAATCCTCTGAGCACTGACGCGCAGACCAGTGGACGCGATAAATCGCGTCCCTACTAGAAAGAGAGGGCTGCATGGCGGGCAGTAACAGGCGGCCTTCACAGAAGCAGCCCGGTGAGGCAGGCCGCGCTGGTCGCGCCGGTCGAGTCGACCAGAATCCGCTGACCTTCTCGGGAGACCTCGACAGGCGTCAGGAAGCCTGGACGGATGAGGATATGCTTGCCGAAGATGACCCAATGGCCTCAAATCCGCCGCGTTCGACAACCAGCGCCATACGCTTCCAGCCGCCGACAGGCCCGCGGCGCGGGGGAACCACACGCGATGTGCGTACGGATATGGAGCGCGTAGCGCAGCAGCCGACGCGGGACGTTCCCGCTCCCATCCGCCGCACGGGGACGTTCCCCGCGCCGGAACAGCAGCAGATGCGCGCCGGAACAGAGCGAAGGCCGGCGCGGGGCGTTTCGCCGCGCGCACAAATCCCCTCCAACGCTGGCTCAGGACGGTCGCTGCACTGGCTGGTCTATGTCGGCGTCGGCATGGTGGCGGCGCTGGCGCTGTGGGTCTCGTTCTCTACAATTCTGGCCTGGGGAACCAATAAGTACGACGATCTCGTCTATGGCTACCCGCGTTTCTACCAGACCGACGCGGTGGTCGGCCACAGCGATAGCGCGCTGCACCCCAGCCACTTCACCGCCCTCAACCTGCACGGGCAGGTGATCGTCTTCGAGCTGCCGGGCGGCAATCCCTCGAAGTCCTACGAGTACATCGGCCCCGACCTCGTGGCAAACGGCGATGATCTGATCCCGATCACCCTCACCTTTAGCGATGTAAACCATGACGGCAAACCCGATATGATTATCCATATCGAAGACCGCGAGGTCATCTTCTGCAACAACGGGACAAAATTTACGCAGTGCAGCGGCTCGTGATCCGTCATTTATGCAGCAGCGCTGGTAACAGCAGCTCCGCAGCGTAGACCAGGTGCCAGAGCATCAGGCCGAGCGCGACTACGACGAGCGCAACATGCACCCTGCGCCAATAGCGAATGATGTAGCGGTAGAACTGCTCGCGTTGCATGGCGCGCTCGACTTCGCGCAGTTCGGAGATATGCTCCTGCGCGCCTGGCAGGAGCGCGCCCGGGCGCGTCAGTTCGCTCTTCTTATCGGGGACGAAGCGATACTGCCCGGCCTCGCGGCTCAACTCCTGCGGCGTAGCTTCCAGCGAGATGTAGGCCAGGTCCCAGGGCGTGTGAAGAGGCTGATTCTTGTACTCGAAGGGGAAATGGTTCGAGAGCGGGCCGCCGGAAAGCGAGACCAGCGACGTAGCGCGGTCGGGCTGTCCTGGCTGGCGAGCAGGGGTAAACCCCTGGATGGTTGCCGCGTTATGCACGACGATGTCTTGAATCTTCTCCGAAATCGACTCGATGCGATCTTCCCCTTCCACGGTGAGCGCCTTGTGCGCCTCGCCCGCGATCAGGCGCGGCACCAGGCGATCCAGCATCTTCCCGACGAAGCCGCTTACAGCCAGGGCGATCATGCCGTACAGCGCATACGTGCCGGTGCGCGGGTTGAAGTTGCCGAACGAGTGCAGGAAGAGAAACACCAGGCCGATGATGGCGAAGCTCATATGCCATTGCAGCGAAGCGTGCAACTGGCCGATGACGCGCTTTTTGTGCAAGCGGCGGCGCAGCGTGTAGAGCACACCTGCCAGCACGACAAAGCACGTGCCGAGAATGGCAAAGCCGTAGCCGGCAATACTGTCGGGCGACGTATCCGGGCTGGTGCGCGAATACCAGGCGTAGAAGGCGATGCCAGCGCCAAGTACAATGATCGTCACGAGCAGGCGTTTCACTAGTCTTCCCCTCCAGAGCGCAGCAGGCGCACCTTCAGCCACATCATCATCGCGTCGCGGTGCAGGCCCACCGGGCAGGGAGCGACGCACGCCCCGCACTGGTAACAGGCGCGTGCGTAACGCGCCACCGGAGCAGAGATTGGCCCGGAGAATGTTTCGCGGTTCAAGACGTCGATCGTGATGGGTTCGGCCAGCGCGGGGCAGGCGAGCAGGCATTCATTGCAGCCAATACATGCCTGCAATTCCTGCGCCACCTGCGAGCCGGTTTTGTGCAACAGGACGCTACTCTCCCCACGCCCCGCCAATGCTTTTCTCAACACCTCTCACGACCTTTCTTAGGCACCGCGATCTTATCGCTATAGGACCACAGACTGCTGGTTGGATGTGCTTCCGGGACCGGTATATCGGCGGTAGAAGCTATTGGAGCTATTGGAGCTATTGGCGCGATAAATCGGCCCTTACGGTTCTTCGGAGTATCGGGAGGAGCCTTGAATTGTTTTGGCGGCATGCGCGCCTTTACGGCACGCGACTCTGGAACCGGGGGCGTGCGCGGTTGAGCGACCTCGACCGGCGCGTCTACGAAGGAAGCTGCGAAGAGCTGCACGTGGTCGCCGGTTTGTTGCGTCTGTTGTGCCTGTTGCGCTTGCTGCGTCTGCCGGGCTGCTATGGGTGCCGGGGCAGCGAGCGGTCCCGTCGTCGGCAGCACGCGAGCCAGCAATGGGCCGGACTCGACCAGGGCGCTCTGCTCGAGGGCAACCGGCCTGAGCAAGGGTACTGCTACAGCCGGACGCCTTCCGGTAGTGGGTTCGGGCAGCTTTCTCGTCGTCAGCGGGCGCGGCTCGACCTCGACGGGCAGCTTTCCGGTCGTGACCATACGCTGCGCGGCGGATGTGCGCCGGCTGGAGAAGTACTTCCGCGCGTCGAAGGTGCCTCGTAACAGTGTCTTCTTGATATCGCGGATAGACAATCCTTCGTCGATGATGCGCTTGATAGCGAGACTGTCGGGCTGGACTGAGCCGAGCGAGAGATAACCTACCAGCCGGTCATCGATGACGCACAGGCGGCGGTAACTGCCCCGACTGCTGTCGGTCAGGGTCGTGATGGAATCCTGCCATTGCAACACGCTGCCAACGGAGAGCATGGAGATATCGCCCAGGCGCGTCGCGTGCCAGGGAACGCCGAAGCCTTGCTCGCGTGGCGCGCCCGTCATAGAGGCCGCCACCATGCGCCCCTGCAATACGGCGGCGTACCACTGCGCCCTGGGGCTGCTCTGGCCCGTCTGCGGGTCATGTATGGCGGCCACGTCTCCGGCAGCGTAGACATCCAGCGTGCTGGTGCGCAATTGATCGTCCACCAGAATACCCGACTTGTGTTGCATCGGCACATCACAGTGACGCGCCAGCGAGGTGAGCGGCGTTGTCCCCGTGCAAACCAGCACAAGCTGGCAGGGCAGTAACTGCTGGTGGTTCGTTACGACGCCAGCGACCGCGCCCACCCTGCCGACGATGCCCACCGCCTCGGTCTCAGTGTACACCGTCGCCCCGGCGCGCCGAATGGAATCAAGCACCATATCCGATGCCGGGCGATCCAGCATCTTTGATAGAAACGTATCGCCGCGAATGAGCCAGTGGACGCGAATACCCCAGTACAACAGGCTCATGACGGTCTCGATGGCGTGCGCGCCCCCGCCGATCACGACCGCCTCCTCGATCTCGCCCAGTCGCCTGCGCAGGTCCAGATAGTCGTTCAGGCGGTGCAGCGTCAGGATGCCATCGAAGTCGCGTCCTGGCAGATTCGCCGGAAGGCCTACGGGTCCGCTGCCGGTGGCGATCAGCAGCGAGCCATAACCCAGAGCGCGCCCGCCGCGCAGCGTAATGTAGTGCTCGCGCGCGTGAATCTCATCGGCGTGTGCGTTTATCACGTGGATCAGCTGCGCGCGTTCAGTGCCGGCCGGGTAGGCCAGCAGTTGCTCGCGGGACAGCTTCCCAATAGCATATTGTTTGAGGGCAGGCGTATTGATCGTAGGATGACTCTGCTCGGTAATCATCAAGACGTGCTTGTCGGGCGCGAGCCGCCGGGCCTCGACCGCTGCGGTCAGGCCGGCGATACCGTTACCGATAATGACGATATCCGCGCGTTCAACACGGTTTGCCTGTTCTAACCTGGTCACTTATTAATCCACATCTAAGGCCATCAGGGACCTGCCCGGCCCCTGAACATAATACACATCCGTGTGGGCATGTTCGCGTAAATGGCGCTGCAAATGCCCCCAGGACGCGCGACACTGCGCCGCACACGAAAACGAAAGACGCTGACCACTAGCAGTACGCAGCACGAACGTTTCCCCAGGCCCGATGGCGGTGATGATGCCAGCAGCATGTACGTCGTCGTTACCATGCGCGAACGTGGGGCCAAGCCACGCCACCACCCCGACGCAGGCCAGCGCGATGCAGCCGATCAGCGCCAGCACCGCCAGCGCTGCAGCCACACGCAACATGATGGATCGCTGATCTCCACTCGTAACGTCTTCCACGCTTACCCCTTATCTCTCCAGGATTCCAGATGAAACACATTGAAACATCTACATGCTTTAAGCATTGTATATCGACAAGTAACGCTGCAAGCTCGTATTCGCGGAAATTAGCCAGAATATCCCACGTAGAGGTAAAGGTGGCGCGCACACATCGTCCATGTCGCCGCCAATGTCCGTGTCAAGATTGATTCTGGTCATAGAGCTATCCCCGCAGCGTAATCAGCCCTCTCTGAGCGGCCAATGACACGGCCTCGGTGCGGTTCGTTGCGCCGAGCTTGCCCATGATGGAACTGACGTGGAATTTGGCGGTGCGCTCGCTGATGACGAGGTGGGTGGCGATTTCCTTGTTGGGCATGCCCTGGGCCAGTAGCGACAGCACCTCCAGTTCGCGCTCGGTGAGCGTCTCGTAGGGTGGCTGCTGTATGGAGTTTGCGTGTCCCTGTCCCTGGGGGTGCTGCCCCATGTGGCGCAGCAGCTTTGAGGCGATGACGGGCTGGAGCAGCGAGCCGCCCTGCATGGTGACGCGAATGGCGTTGAAGATTTCTTCGCGCGGCGCGCCCTTAAGCAGGTAGCCGTTGGCCCCGGCTTCCAGCGCGGCGATGATGCGCTCGTCGTTGTCGAAGGCGGTGAAGGCGATGATGCGCGGAGATTGCCGATGCTCCCGGTGCTCCTTCTGCCTGCCCTGTTGGAAGAGCGCGCGCAAGCGGCGGATGGTTTCGACACCGTCCATGACGGGCATTTCGAGATCGAGCAGGAGAATGTCGGGCTGCAGCGACTGGGCCAGGCGCAGCGCCTCCTCGCCGTTGGCGGCCTGCTCCGGCGTGCCGACCACCTCGAAATCGGGCTGCGTCTCCAGCACGGCTCGCAGTCCCTCGCGCACGATGGGATGATCGTCGGCCAGCAAAATGCGGATCGTAGCCTGCTCGTTCGCGTCTCTGACTTCCGACATCATCTCATTCCTCCAATGGAACGCAGGCCGTGAGACAGGTTCCCGCGCCCGGCTCGCTGTGGATATAGACAACGCCGCCCAGCAGCTTGACGCGCTCGTTGATGCCGGTCAGTCCAAAATGGCTCTCAGCCGGATTTGTCACCTGCCCTCCCTGCCCTCCCTGTCCCAGGTGAATGACCTCATCCGGGGAAAAGCCGCGCCCATCATCCTGCACGGTGAGGCAGAGATTGCCATCATCCATCTCCAGGCGCAGTGTAATGTAATGGGGCTGCGCGTGCCGGTAAGCGTTCGAGAGGGCCTCCTGGGCGATACGATACAGCGAAGTCTCCACGCGCTGCGACAAAATAGGCAGCGCCGACGCGGGCGGGCAGGTACACTCGACCTCGACGCCTTCGTGGGCGGTCTCTTTAACCAGCGCTTGCAATGCTTCGGGCAGCGAGCGATCTTGCAAGGGTGCAGCGCGCAGGTCGATCATCGAGCGGCGCGTGTCTTCCAGATTGGAGCGGGCGAGGCTGAGCGCGCGGCGAATGGCTTCCTGCGCGCGTTCCGGGCGAGAGGTGGCGAGGGCATCTGCCGTTTCGAGTTGCAGCGTGATGGCGGTCAGCCCCTGCGCCAGCGTATCGTGTATCTCGCGCGCCAGGCGGTTGCGTTCCTCTATCGTTGCGAGGCGAGTCGCTGCGCGCGTATGCTCGGCGGAGAGACGCGCGCGTTGGATGGCGAGGCCGATCTGGTCGCCGATGATGTGCAGCAGTTGCAGCTCTTCCTCTTTGAGTTCGCGCCAATCTTCGCTGGCGACGTTCAACACGCCGATGGGCGTCTCGCCCGCGTAGATGGGGATGCTGGCGTGGAAACGCAGGCCGAGCGACGAGGGATCGTTGTCGCGCTCAGCGTTCTTCAGGCGGCTGCAGCGCAGCACATCGATATTGGCCGCGCCTTCCAGGTTGCCCTGCAAGAACGTATCGAGGCACAGGCAACTGCCCGTCATGCGCTCGTGGTGGTCGGCCAGGTAGGGAGGCAGCGACTGCGCCGCCGCCAGGTAGGGTTCGTCGCGCTCGTCGAGCAGCCAGACCCAGCCGACGCGCAGCCCAAGCAGCCGCGTCACCTGCAACAGCACCTCTTGCAGCGCCTCATGCACATCGATCTTACGGTTGAGCTGCCCGGCGATGGCCGAGAGTATCGCCACGTCGCGGTTCCCGCGAAGCAGCGAATAGGTCTGCTGCTCTGCGGGCTGTGTCTGCCCCCGCGTTGTGGATTCTGGTTGCGTCTCCATGAGAGTATTGTACAACAGCGACGAATATATCGTTACGATGCCAGGGCGGTCTCCTCGACTTCGGAAGTTTCGATCGCGTCTTCCTCCTCGCCGATCACGTTGGCACAGGCCAGCACGAAGGCTTTGAAGAGTCGGGCGCAGTGCGCCTCTTTCATGTAGATTTCTTCGGGGTGGAACTGCACGGCCAGTATGAAGCGCGCAGCGGGCATCTCAAGCATCTCCGCGATACCATCATCGGCTCGCCCGCTAATCACCACGCCCTTACCGGGCTGCTTGATAGCCTGGTGATGCAGGCTGTTGACCATCAGCGAATGCGTACACAGCACGTGCTCCATCTGGCTGCCCGGCTGCACCTCGACGCGGTGCGCCAGGTAGTCTCGCGGCTTGTCGCGGTGCGTATGCTCCATGCTGTCTGGGCGCAGGCTGCATATATCCTGGTACAGCGTGCCACCAGCCGCGACGTTCAAAACCTGAATGCCACGACAGACGCCCAACGTCGGCACATCCTCCTGCATGGCCCACGCCGCCAGCTTCAGTTCGACTTCGTCGAGCGTCTTATCAGGCACATCGGAAAGTGGGTGTGGCTCCTCGCCAAAACGCGACGGGTCGATGTCCGCGCCGCCGGAGAGCAGCAGACCATCCAGGCGCGGCAGAATGGTTTCGAGCAGCGAAAGATCATCGTACAGCGGGATCAGGATAGGAACACCGCCAGCCCTCTCAATTGCACGAACATACGCGCGGTTATTGCTATACACAGGTCGCCTCGAACCGTCGAGGTAATCCGCGTGGCATGGTATACCGATCAGTGGACGCATTACAACTTCTCCTTCGATAGATGTTTATATAGAGACGTAATAGAATCATGATTCCCAAAATGAAAAAAGTGGAACGCCGACAATGCGTTCCACTCAGTATATTTGCTCGTTTAACGTAGGAAACGCACCGACTCGCGCCCAATTCCGGTAAGCTCCAGCGATAACTGGAGCTGCGTAATCACAAGGATGATGGCTGCGGGTATGCTGTTTTCTATCACGTTCAGTTCCTCAAAAACGTTGTTCTCTGCGCGTTTGTGGGGTTGTATCACAAACACGTCACACAACTATCATACGCTCAATTGTCAAGTTTTTAGCGGCGTGGAATAGTGAACTAGCCAAAAAAGATGTCCCACCACTGTTGCCAGAAGTTTGGCGGTGACGAAGGCTGGGGAGCGGGTGACGTTGCAGGTGATGGTGGATTGTTTGCGCCGACGATCACCACGGGCGTTTCGCCGGGACGGATATAGCCCAGCCGCTCGCGCGCCTCCGTCTCGATGACCGAGGGATTCTGGTAGTAGCTGGCCTGCTGCTGGAGCGAGTTGTTGTACGCCTGCGCCTGCTGCGTCTGCTGTTGTGTGGCGGCAAGGCGCTGCATCAACTGGCTATTCGTCCAGGCTTGCGCCAGTGAGCCAAGCAGAAAGGCCAGGCAGATCATGCCCGTCACCCAGATGACCGTGCGTGTAAAGAGCGACGTGCGCCTCGCTCGCATATGCCCGCGCGTCTCCCCCATGCCAACAGCCGAGGTGACAGAAGGGCTGCTACCCTCTGGACGCGAGGGAAACGATAACCCCGAACGATAACGATGTGTTGGCATATATCCACCTCCTCTCTGGCCTGCTAGCTGGCGCTATTCTCTAACGATGGCACAAATAACACTACCCTACATAATGTGAGAAGTCAAGGCCAATTCCATGCTCCCGCAAGGCCCCCGCCAACCCAACTAGAAAGGGCGACCGCGAGGGTCGCCCCTACAAAGATACGGTTCGCACTCGCATCATTCCTCGTAGTCTTTGTAGGGGCGACCCTCGCGGTCGCCCTTTCTATGATATATATTCAGAACATATGCATACGCAAGAGTAGCGTTTGTATACTGACCTGGTAGCGCTCCGCGAGCCTGCGCAAGAGCGCGTCGTCAAGGTAGTCGATGCGCTGGCCGTGCAGGTCTTCCTCCAGCAGCGTCACCGGCAGGAGCAATTCGGAGGCCAGTATGCTGGCTTCCAGTTCGTGAGAATCGATATCCTGCGAGGTCTTGAGCGGCGCGGGAAAGGCACGATCAATGTGTATTCCATTGTGATGATGCAACTCGATATGAGCCAATTCGTGCGCGATGGCAAAACGTTGCCATACCCTGTCATAGCGCGTATTTATCCCGATGACGTAAAAGCCATTTTCTTTCATGAGCAGCCCCATCAAATCACCGTCGTAGGGGACGAAGCGCAGGCGTATCCCGCGCGCCTGCGCTATGTCTTCGATGGGTACTGGAAGGGCGCTGCACGGCACGAGAGAGTGCAGCCGCTCCACCGCTCGCTCGATCCGTTCTTTGTTCACATGCCAGATCATAGCCGGAAAGCCCTCTCAATAGTGCGAATTATTCGATGCCAGCTAATGCTCGCACCTCGCCGGGTAAAGGGTCGTCGGATACATCCTCACCTCCTTTTTGCCGCTCCCGTTCAGTCTTCACCTGTGCGACCGGCGCTTGCGTCGTCTTGGGGTGCGCAACTGGCGTCTTGTCGATGTCCGGCCACTCCACCGTAGCTGCCTGCTCGCCTTGAGCCTGCGCGACCACCTCCGGTGCAACCTCCTCCGGTGGAGATACGTCCTGCTCAAGCGGTGGACAATTCTCCACCTTCTTTGCAAGCTGCATCAGGTATCTCCCACCGGTCGCCAGGAATTCCTGCGAGACGTGGGCAAACTGCACGAGATAGCGCGTATTGCGCCGCACGAGATAGCCGCGCCCCGGTGGCATGTCGGCCATGCGCACTCCCAGCACTTGCTGGTCGCCAGGATCGCCACCAAGCACGACACCGAGGCGACCGGCGCGAATCTGCGTGAGCAAGGGGTCCGAGCGCCCCAGGTCAGCAGGCGAACCGGCTATCAGGATATGCAATCGCAGATCGCGCGCCTGGAGCCAGAATTCTTTAAGATCATTGAGCGGGTTCTTTGTGAGAGCCGTCAACTGGTCGTAGTCGTCGATGACCAGCAAAATCGGCGGCAGATTGAGCATTCCGGTCGCATCTTCCTCCTGCTGGCTATCTTCCTGTTCCAGGGAGAGACGCAAGCGCTCCATGCGCTCGCGCAGCTCCATTTTCAGCGCCTCCACCGCCGAGGTAAGGCGTTCCTCATTGTCAGCGTAGCTCCATATGCATGTAAGACGGCGCAGCGGGCGCGAGGTACGCCGGAAATCAACCAGGATGACACGCGCTGATGCATACCTCGGCGTGCTGGTGAGTAGCAACAGGAAGGTCTGCAAAACTCCCGTCTTCCCACTGCCAGGGCCGCCCGCTACCAGGGCGTGCGGCGTGTCGGTACTTAGCTCAAGCGCGATGGGTTGCAGTGCGATATCCTCAATCCCCAATCGCACGCGAATGACCGAGGCTGACAACTGGTGATCGCTGAAGGCTGCCTCGATCAGAAAATCGTCCACGCGCACGTAATCCGGCAGGAGCTGAATGGGTGGGACTGGACTGCCGTCACTGTCTCTCGCAATCAGCATCACCGTTTCGTCCAGCAGGCGCGTCTGCTCGTCGTCGTCCTCGCCAGCAGTCGGCAGCGCGAAATGCACCTCGTCGAGCGTCTTGCCGCGCCGGTACGCTCGTCCGGGCAGCGCCGGATCGAGATGGGCGGCATCGTTTCTGCCCAGCAGGATCAGCGAATCGGTCAGCTCGACCAGCCGCAGGCCGTAACGGATGTCGATAAGGCTTATCAACTGCGTCGGCATGGCAACTGGACGGTCGGCGCTTAGCGCCAGGAAGACGCCGTAGCTGCGACCAAAACGGGCAATCGCGAGCAGTAAGTCCATCTCTTTCTCGTGCGCCTGCTTGAACTCGATGAACTTATCGATCACCAGCAGGACGGCGGCCATCTCCGGCAGCGCTGGATTCTCAAGGCGGCGACGCTGGTACGCCAGAAAATCATCGATCTGCTGCGCGCGACAGATATCCTTGCGCTCCTCAATGATGCCGGACAACTTGCGCAGCAGGCGGCGAATATATTCCGCGTGTGACTCGCCAAATACGCCACCTACATGCGGCAACTGCTCGAAGACGCGCAGCGCCTGCCCGCCGAAGTCGATCAGGTACATGTGCAGCTGCGAAGGCGTGTGCGTCTGCGCCAGCGAAAGGATCAGCGTGCGCAGGAAGACGCTCTTCCCGGTACCGGACGCGCCCGCTATCAGCAGGTGGCCGCCCTGACGAGCCAGGTCGATCACCAGCGGCTCCTGGCGCTGCTCCACCGGCAGGTCAACGAGGCCGACTGGGGCGGCCACCCAGCCAAATCTCGGCCAGTCATGCGTGACCGGCTCGCCAACAACCGGCAGATCGCTGTGTTGCATGATGTCTTGCAGGCTATTCGAGCGCGGCAGGGGATCGGGCCAGGGCCGGAACAGCTCGCGCTGCATCTCCTCCGTATACTGCTCCATCGCGCTCACCAGCACGTGCTGATCGGTCACTTCTTCCGCGCCAGGCTGGTTTTGCCCAACACTGAGGATGGCTTCATTAGCGACCCGTGCCGTTTGCGAGATACGAGCGCTCTGGAATAGCTCGAAGATTTCCACACCTACCTGGAAATAGGCGCGGCCAGGAATGCCGAACGGAAGCAAGCCTGCCTCGGAGCGCCCCAGCATGTCGCGGCTGTCCTGTACCGAGGCCACGCGCAGGCAGATGCGGAACTTGAGGTTCGACCAGATGTTGGAATTGACCGAGCCGGTCGGCTTCTGGGTCGCCAGGATCAGATGCACCCCCAGGCTGCGCCCTTTCTGCACCACGCTGACCAGCCCATCCATAAAGGTCGGATGCTCTTTGGCCAGTTCCGCGAATTCGTCGATGATGATGAAGAGATTGGGCAGCGGCGGGAACGCGGTGGGATTCTGCGCGTGCAGCGCCTGGTACTGCGCGATCTTTTTGACATTGGCCTCGCCCAGGATGTACTCTCGGCGTCTCAGTTCGCTTTTCAGCGCGTGCAAGGCTCGCTCGGTCAGGTTGCCGCTCAGGTCGCTAACCATACCGACTGTATGCGGCATTTTCTCGAAGGGTTTGAAGGCCGCGCCGCCTTTGAAGTCCACCAGTACGAAATTGACCAGGTGTGGATGATGCGTTACGGCCAGGCCGATGATGAGCGAAGCGAGCAGCTCGCTTTTGCCCGCGCCGGTCGTACCGGCGATGATGCCGTGCGGACCGTGAGCGTTATCGCTGAAATCGATCCAGACCGGGCCGTTCAGCCCGACGCCCATAGGGATGCGCAGGCGGCCAAAGGGTGGTTGCCCTCCTTGCCCGCTCTGGTTCCACCAATGCTCGACGTTGAACTGGTCGGCGTAGGCAATCCCCAGCAAGTCGAGTAGGCGCGCGTTCGACGGGAGATCAACGCCGTCCTCACCTTCCATGACGACATGCAAAGGGGCGAGCGCCCTTGCGATGCGGCGCGCCATCGCCACCTCCATGATGTCGGGGCGCACGTCTTGCAACGTGTCACCTGCAAAACCAACGGCGGCGTAGGTCAGATGCTCGGCATCGAGAATGCGCACGACACCCCGGCACTCGCTCGGGATAGCCGACTCCTGTGCTACCAGATAGATCACCGTGACGCCCAACTGCTCTCCCAACTTGAATGCATTACTCAGCGCCGGGTGCTTGCGCGCCTCGATGTAGTCATGCACGATCACCACGATATGCGGCAGAGGCATCTCCGGCTGGCCCGTCGTCGTTGTGGCGGGTGCCTGCCCATCGTTTTCTTTTGTGGCGCGCTGCGTCAATTCCTCCAGCAGGAAATTCAGCAGCACATCAGCTTCGTCCTGGCCATTGGCGAAGAGGCGCTCCACCTTGTGGTGCTTGCTTTGCTTGAGCGGCAGTGTATGTGGAATATCGCGCAGCCAGTCCCAGTCCTGCTGCTGCGAGGTCGGGAAGAGTCCGACGATACGCACGTCCTCAGGCGAGTGCAGTGTTGCGATCTGGCAGAGCAGACCGCGCGCGAAGTCCGATACGATCTGACGCGGGCCGGTAATACCCATCGACTTGACTTTGGTAAGCGACACGCTGTTCGGTATCTCCGTGACCAGAGCGAACTCCTTCTGGAATTTTTGCACCTCCGGCAGCATCGGTTCAGTTATGTCCAGTTCGGGGATCTGTATCTCGATGGCGAAGGGCTGCACACCCTTCCCCACGCGCACTGCCAGAAAGTCGGGATCGTCGGGGCGGCGCTCCCAGAGATGCGCTCGTTCCAGTACGCAGGCTTCCAGGTCGGTATTATCCGGGTCCTTGAGCAGAGACAGGCTGCGCTGCTCATCGGCCTTCCCGGTCAGCTCAGTCCTTAGCGCCTTTAACGCCACGCGGTACTTTCGATCATTCTTTCTCCATTCCCGCTTAATGCGCTTCGTTTGCTGCCGCGCTGTCAAAAAAGTGGACAGGGGCGTCATGACCGAGAAAATGACCATGGGCAAGAGAAAGACGAGCTGTTGAGGCGAGCTATTGCCGATCAAGACATAGACGACCAGCATGATACCAACCATGATGATCGGCATAATCATGGTTAGCCCCGGCGGTTTCTGAGGAAGATTCTCGCGCTTAGGAGGCGTGGGTACGACAACTTTCCCCTGCGGAAACGAAGGCCAGATGCGCGGAGGCCGATTGAAGGTCTCCGGCTGCCCCGTTGTCAGTGCTTGGGGCTGCACCTGGGGCTGTACCTGGGGCCGTACCTGGGGCCGTACCGGCGCTTTCACCTCTGTTTGCATTGGTCGCTTCTCCCTCCCTTCGTTACGATCTATCTAGCGCCTCAAGCTCTATCTTCGACACATTGTACAGCGCCTTCCAGTGCTGAAAGTCCCAAGTACTCGCAGGTGAAAATAGCAGTCGGTAGGCTCTTTTCGACGAGTTTTTGTGGATAACGCTGTGGATAAGATTGGGGATAGCTGAGCATCGCTGGGGATAACCCGCCTATTGGCGTGGATAAGTGGAGGAAAACAGCAAATTTTTTCTATCGCACGCTCAAAACGACCGTCATTAAACAAGGGACATATCCACATATCCACAAAGAACACCTCCTGCTTGCTGATTGATTTACCGGCAAAGATTCGCTACACTAGTGAGGCACCCAAAAACCGTGTGAAGTTGAAGCAGTGCCACCTTCGCGGTCACTCTGGAAATCATTCATGCATCTTAAATTTCTGGGTTTACCCTATATTATTGTCGAACTTATGTGCTATAATCGGCCTAAGAAGGCAGCATTATTACCATTGAGGCAGGGGATATCGTGGAAAAACTGCTCCCACAAAATATCGAGGCGGAATGCGGGGTGCTAGGCAGCATCATTATCGACCCGGAAGCTATCGTGCAGGTGTCGGAGTTCCTACACCCTGACGATTTCTACCGTGATGCTCACCGCACCATCTATGAAGTTATTCTCCATTTATTTGAGGATCGCGAGCCGGCGGACTTCATCACCATCTGCGACGAACTGGAACGGCGCGGCAAGCTGGAAGACGTGGGGGGAGCCAGCTATATCACTTCGCTCATCAACCAGGTGCCCACCAGCGGCAACGTCGAATACTACGGGCGCATCGTGGAGCGTGCCTCCATCCTGCGCCGCCTGATCCACGCCGCCGGGCAGATCGCCGCCGTGGCCTACGAATCCAGTGATGCCGACGCCGCGCTGGAAAAGGCCGAACAACTGATCTTCGCCATCAGCCAGCGGCACGCGCGCACCGATTTTTCGCACCTGCGCGAAATCCTTGACGACTACATGAGCAAGCTCGACCAGTTACACGAGCGGCGTGGCACCATCGTGGGCGTGCCGACCGGCTTCACGGACCTCGACCGGCTGACCGGCGGCCTGCAAAAATCGGATCTGCTTGTGCTAGCCGCGCGTCCCGGCCTCGGAAAAACTTCGCTTGCTCTCAGCCTGGCGCATAATGCCGCCGTCAAGTACCGGCATTCTGTGGCCGTCTTCAGCCTGGAGATGAGCAAGGAGCAGCTGGCCCAGCGCCTGCTCTCGATGGATGCCTCGCTAGATCAGCAGAAACTGCGCACCGGCTGGATCGAGGACGACGAGTGGGAGCAAATCGTCATTACCAGGGATAGGCTCTCCGAGGCCAACATCTGGATCGACGATACAGCCGGCATCACCACGACCGAACTGCGCAGCAAGGCACGCCGCTTGCAAGCCGAACAGGGCATCGACCTGATTATCATCGATTACCTCCAGCTCATGCAGGCCACCATCGGCGGCAGGCGCAACGAAAACCGCGTCATGGAGATCTCTGAGATCAGCCGCAGCCTGAAAGCCCTGGCACGCGAACTCAACGTACCCGTGCTGGCCCTGGCACAGCTCTCGCGTGCCGTAGAGTCGCGGCAATCGAAGGTGCCGCAGCTGTCGGACTTGAGAGAAAGCGGAAGCATTGAGCAAGATAGTGACATCGTTATGTTCATCTACCGCGACGACATCTATAACCAGGAATCTGAAAAGAAGAACATCGCCGATATTATTATCGCCAAACATCGTAACGGCCCGCTTGGAGAGGTCAGCCTCTACTTCCAGGCCAATCAGACCCGTTTTCGTGACCTGGAGGTAAACCAGGCAATTGAAGAATAACTGGATAGCGCTATGACACTCTTTGCCGGATTTCCAGCAGGGAAGAATCCCTATGTGCCGGTGCCGGACGTATTTTTTACGGTCCTTCTGCCGCAGATAGAGGATATGGCGGAACTCAAAGTGACGCTGCACCTCTTCTGGCTGCTGGCACAAAAGAAAGGCGACCCGCGCTGCGTCAGCGACCGCGAGCTGATGGATGACGTCGTGTTGCTGCGCAGCCTCAAGCGTAAGGGAGACCCGCGCCCGGTGGAGGAGCGTTTGCAGCATGGCCTCGAACAGGCGGTCGCGCGTGGTACAATTTTACGGATACATCTCAAGCTCTTGAACGACAGGAGTGATGAAGAGGAGCTGGTCGGCTGGTACTTCTTCAACACGGCTCGCAGCAGGAAGGTTGTGCAGGAGTTGCAGGGAAGCGAGGTTTTGCCAGGCAGCCTGCTCGATATAGAGACAGAGCAGGTTGAGCAGGAGATGATCCTGGCCGCACCAGGCGGCATCGTGCAAGCAACGACGTATTCGCGCCCAGGGCGCATCGACGCATGTGCAGGTCCAGATCGAGCGCCCAAATATTTTCGTTTTATATGAGCAGAATATTGGTTTATTGTCACCATTGATTGCAGATGAATTGAAAGACGCTGCCGATCAGTACCCCGAAGAGTGGATTGAAGCCGCTTTTCGAGAGGCAGTGTTGCACAATAAGCGCAAATGGAGTTATATCCGCGCCATTTTACGGCGTTGGGAAACGGAAGGCAGGCAAGCATGGAACGCCTGAATGATATTTTTAGCAGAACGGCACACAAGCGCCAGCCGGAGCGCGATGATCGCCCCATGCCATCTTCGCAGCCGCAGAGAACGCGACCCGGTTCAGCAGCCCCGTATCGCCCTTTGCCTGAGCAGACGGCGCGCCTGGGGCAACTCGCGCAGTCGCAGCAAGGCAAATCTCAGCCGCATCTCCCATCCGCGCAGTACGCGCGCAACGACTACGGCGCGCCCCAAGGTGCGCAGCGTCCTGCTCCTCCCATTCCTCATTCACCCGCGTCTGGCAGGACGATGAGCGGGCGGCCTGCCCTGGCACACGAGCAAGGTCAATGGCAAAAATCGAGAATTATCCCATCGAACCCTACCCACTCTGCCGACTCCTATCAGCCAATGGTGGAGGCTGACGTAGAGCAGGAGTGGAGTGGAGAGTGGGAAGACGATACTGGGACCCTCCAATACGGAGACTGGGAGAGCGATCAATATGAAGAACCTGCTCGCTCGCCAGAGCCTGAACACCTGCCACCGGCGAGCCGCGGAGCCAGCAGAATCGCGCAATCGTATCCACAAAGCAACCGCTCGCTCGTCACACGCGAGTTGCGGAGACCGACACAGGATGAAGAGTATGCACGCTATGAGCAGCCGGCATCTCCCGCGCATCTCCCCCGCGCGCTACCACAGGCTCAGCCCGCCGCGCTCACGCACCGCGTCACCCAGCCGCTCAGCCCATCCGGCCAGCTCAATCCGCTCAATCGTGCATCCATGCAGCCGCGCGACGAGTTCCCGGCGAAGAGGCCCATGCAGCCGCGCGAGTCTGCGGCAGAGCTGATCCCCGCGCCTTATAACAGCCAGAAGACCATCTGCCCCATCTGCAAAGGAGCGGGCTACCTGCGAGCCGACGTGCCTTTTGGCCATCCAAACTTCGGCAAACCCATCGCTTGCGAATGCAAGGAGAAAGAACGCCGCGAGCGAAGACGCCTGCAACTCCAGGAAATGTCGAATCTCGGCGAGCTGTATGATAAGAACTTCGAGAATTTCAAGCCCAACGTTTCGCGCAACGTGTACGAGGCATACCAGATCGCCCGCGAGTACGCCGAGGAGCCGGAGGGCTGGCTCGTCTTCATCGGCAGAGTAGGCTGCGGCAAAACGCACCTGGCAGCCGCCATCGCCAACATGGCGCTGGCACGTGGTACGCGCGTGCTTTTCAGCACAGTCAGCGACCTGCTCGACCATCTGCGCGCCACCTTCATACCCAATGCGAAGGAGGTCTATGACCATCTCTTCCAGGAAATGCGCGAAGCTGAGCTGCTGGTGCTCGACGACCTGGGCGCGCAGCAGAGTTCACCCTGGGCCAACGAGAAACTCTTCCAGCTGCTCAATTACCGCTACAACTCGCAATTCCCAACGATCATTACTACCAATAACGCTGGATTGCAGGGCATCGAGGAACGTATCCGCTCGCGTATCATGGATGTCGGCCTGGTGAGAACCATCTCGTTTGACCTCGCCGTAGACTATCGCTTGCGCAACCCAAGAAGGGATTAAATGGAATTAGCAAACTTTGCTTGAGAGTGCCAAATTGCCTTTAGATTTGCTTGCGTTTCCCCGTTGCAGGTGCTATCATAACGGTACGTGACTCTTCATGAGTAGCGGAGTCATTGAGTGATCTTATTCCGACCGTCAACGGACTGCGTCCTGGCATAGCCCAGCCGGTCGGAGCGGAGTTCTGCACATTTCGTGTTTGCCGATAGCGCCTCGTACCCTGTCTATCCTGCTCGCATCAAGGATATACTGGAGAAAAGGTCAATCGTTTCGGATATGAACAAGGAGCAAAGATGGGTAGCATATTCAACCCAAATGATTCCAAATGGGTCAAAGAGACCCGCGAAGTAATGGAGCCGAAGGGCATCATTGTCCCCAACGTGATCGAGTCCACGCCTCGCGGCGAGCGTGGGATGGACATCTATTCTCGCCTGCTGAAAGAACGTATCATCTTCATTGGCACGCCCATTGATGATAACGTTGCCAATCTGACCGTTGCGCAACTGCTCTTCCTACAAAGCGAAGATGCCACCAAAGACATCTGGCTGTACATCAACTCGCCCGGCGGCGTGATCTACGCCGGTCTCGCCATTTATGACACCATGCAGTGGCTCAAGCCCGATGTGGCGACTGTGTGCGTCGGTATGGCAATGAGCATGGGGGCCGTTCTGCTGGCTGCCGGTGAAAAGGGCAAACGCTACTGCCTGCCCAACTCGACCGTGCTGATCCACCAGCCGCTGGGCGGCGCGGAAGGTCAGGCCGCGGATATCGAGATCACCGCGCGCGAAATGCTTCGCTTGCGCGGCAGCATCTACGACATTCTTGGCAACCACACAGGCCAGCCCCGCGAGCGCATCATGCAGGATGCCGACCGCAACTACTACCTGACAGCGCCGCAGGCAGTCGAGTATGGCTTGGTAGATGAAATCCTCACCAACGAGGATCTTCACGCGCGCTAACGTGTAGATCGTATCATAGCCAGGGCGACCACAGAGAATACTCGTACCATATATGGTGAGCAGGTTTCGTGTATGGTACGGGCGAATCCATATGGTCGCCCTGGTCGTGTCTTTGCTCAGGAGGCGTGTTTTGCCGAACACATCGCCATCCGCGCTTGCCAGTCGAGACATTCGTTGTATGTTATTTGACCTGGGCGACACGCTTTGGAGACGCGGAGAGACTGCCACATGGGATCACCTGGAAGACATCGCTAACCTTCGCGCCGTCGCCTTGCTCCGCGCGCGTGTAGAACCCGCGAGGTTGCCCGCCCTCGATGACGTTACCCTGGGTCAGCACCTGCGGCAGACCTTCGAGGCACACGTGCGCGACAACATTCGCGCGCAGCCCACGATTGAGCCGGACGGCGCGCAGGCTGCCATCGAGGGATTGCGAGAGTGGGGCATTGCCGATATCGATAGGAGCTTCGGCGAAGCGATCTACGAATCGCTTCGCATTCGCATCCCGGAGTCGCGCCCGCTCTTCGAAGACACGCTTTCGACGCTGGTCGCACTCCAGCAGCGCGGTTACCGGCTTGGCATCGTCACGAATCGCATCCACGGTGGGCCGCCGTTTCAGCAGGACCTGCATACGCTGGGACTGGATCGTTTCTTCCGCCCGGAGGCCATCGCTGTCTCCAGCGATCTCGGCTTACGCAAACCGCACCCCGGCATGTTTTTACACGCGCTCAAGGGACTGGATGCCCGCCCCGAAGAAACGCTGATGGTAGGCGATTCGCTCGCTGCCGACATAATTGGGGCGCAGGGACTTGGCATCTTTGCCGTATGGAAGCGTAAAAAGAAGATTCCCAAACGCGACTACTTTGAGCGTTATCTACGAGGAGAGATTGCTCCTGATCTGATTATCGATCATCTACGCGAATTACTGGAAATCTTCCAGGGGGCAGGTACGCAATGACGCCGGGCATTCGTAAGCGCGTCTTTGAAACGCTGTATAAAAACAAATACCTGTATCGTTTCGCCAGTACGGTGCCATTCGCAGGTCAATGGCGCGTGTGGCAGCGCCTGGCACTGCCACGCCTCGCCGGTCACGAAGTCCTTGAACTGGGCTGCGGCCTGGGTGACTTGCTCGCCGACATGATCGAGGCGGGCTATATCTGCCAGGCAATCGAACACTCGCCGCAGATGGTCGCTGCCGCGCGCGAAACGCTGGCGCGTCGCAAGCTCGGCAGCCAGCACCTCGTTATTCAGGGATCGGCGCAGGGCTTACCCTTCAGCGACGGCTCTTTTGACACGGTTGTCGCCACCTTTCCTTCCGAATACATCTACGACCCTGCTACCATCGACGAGGTCGCGCGCGTCCTGCGAGCGGGCGGGCGGATGGTCGTGGTAGAGGGCGCGAATCTCCTGCCCATTGGCTTCTTGCAGCCCATCCTGGTCTTCCTGCAAATGCTGGTCTATGGCCCTGCAGCCGTTTTCGGCCCGCGCGAGAAACGCAACCTGGACGATGAGGTCAGGCACAGCCGTAATGCGCTTGCCTCAGATCCCCACGTGCTCAATACCAACCGCGAGACAGGTACAGATACCACGACAGAGGTCGTGCGCGAAGCCTGGTTCGGTCAGCATATCCCCATCGAACAACATGGCTTGCGTCGCCGCTCGGAGCGCGTGCGCAGTCGCCGCTGGGAAGTCTATATCACTATTGGAGAAAAAGCTTGAGCCGCGATATCGCCGCTCCCTTGTTGACGTAATGGCCTGATTTGATTACCATGAATGATAAAGGGTCATGTCGAAAGGGAGGGAATGTCATGTCTGGAGTACAGGGATCGCAGGGCGTACACAAACGGCAAGCAGCCACCGTACAGGATTCCTTCATCGGGAAATCTGTACACCAGGGCGAATATAGTATTGAAGCCTCGATCGGGCGCGGAGGAATGGGACAGGTCTTTCTCGCCTCGCACCGCTCGCTTGATGTGCCGGTCGCGGTCAAGCAGGCACGCGCGGATCAGCCCTTGCCGGAAAGCGTGCGGGCCGAACTCGACCATCTTCTCGCGCAAGAGCCGGATAAGGTGATTGCGCTTTCGAATCAGGTAGCCTCGTCTGATTTCCCGCTCAGTGGCGGCTCCAACACCGACCGTTTCCTGCGTGAGGCGCTGCTGCTGGCGCGCCTGCGGCACCCGGCCATCCCGACGCTGTATGACTACTTCCTGGAGGATGGCTACTGGTACCTGGTGATGGAGTATGTGCCAGGACCAACCCTCGCCAGCTATATACGCCAGAGCGCGCCACTGCCCCCACTTGAGGCGCTCAATTATGCCATGCAGCTATGCGATGTGCTTGAATACCTGCACAAACAGGTGCCGCCGGTCGTATTCCGCGACCTCAAGCCGTCCAATGTGATCCTTTCGCCCGAAGGTCGCCTGATCCTGATCGACTTCGGCATCGCGCGCTATTTCAAGGAGGGGCAGATCAACGATACGACCGATTTTGGCTCGCCAGGATACGCCTCTCCTGAACAATACGAAGGCAGCGGGCAAACCGACGGGCGCTCCGACCTGTATAGCCTGGGAGTTATCCTGTACGAAATGCTAAGCGGCAAGCGTCCCGGCAGAGGCGGCAAACGGAGTGGCGCTGTCGAGTCGCTGCGGACGATCAACCCGGCGTTTTCGCCTGCCCTGAGCGGCCTGGTCGCTATGGCTACGCGAGCCGAGCCGATGTACCGCTTCCAAACAGCCAGCGCGTTCTACGCGGCTCTGGAACGCACGCATACCATCGAGGAGCGCCGGGCATATCACCGCCACGCACTCCTGGCAGATGAGGATGAGGCCACACTGTTCGCGCTTCCTTCCGCTCCTGCCGGGGTATCACAAGTGTCACCAGAAGCTCCTGTAGCTACACCTCCACTGCCCCCGCACCTGCAACGCGCACACATGCGCACGCCACTGCCGCAAACCAGCCGCAGAGATCTGGAGCAGGAGGCGCTGGCGATGCAGTTGGCCTCCCTAGATGACAGTTTGAAACAGCGTGTCGTCTCTCCTTCAACACCTCCCTCGTGGGGAAGAAATGAGGAAGACGAGGCAGCCCACCGCTCAACACTTCTACGTCGCGCGCTGCTTGCCATGTTCGTGGCAACATTCCTGTTCGCAGGCGCGCTGGCTTCCTTCTTCGCATTTAGCCACTACACGCATCCAAATTACAGTACTCCACCCAGGCAGCAGCCCACTATAACACAGCAGCCCGTTGTCACAACCCAGCGTTCGTGGCAAGCACTGCCTTCCTTACCATCTCCTCAGGCGGATAATACCGCCAGTTATGCCGTGGTACAGGGCAAAGCCTACATCTACGTTAGTGGCGGCTATCAGGGGGCCAGCGCCAGGCCGCAGTACGCTCGCGGCCTCTTTCGTTACGACATCGCGGCGGCCCACTGGGAGCAGCTAACTGTGCCAGGCTTGCCAACGATGGGCAATAACAGCGCCGCCGTCGATGAACACGGCGACATCTATTTTACTGGCGGCTACTCGGCGGACACGCAGGCAGTGACTTCGGTACTCTACATGTACAATCCGTTTCAGAATACCCTGACAAAAATCACGCCACCTTCCCAGGTTCGAGTTGGCTTCGGCAGCACGATGATCGCCGACCAGCAGGGGCATCTCTATCTCACCGCCGGTTTCGCTGTACCCGGCAACCCGCGCACGCAGGCCGGAACCGGCTGGTATCGCTATGACATCGCCAGTGGGAAGTGGGACATACTGGCGCTGCTCCCCGTCGGCGCGGGCTATGTGGTGCTCGCTCCCGACGGCAACGGTGGCATCCTGATGATCGGGGGCGCGCGAGACGCCGGGCAGCACCAGCCTATCACTCAGATCTACCGTTATAACATACTTCAGAATAGCTGGTCGCTTGAGCCTGGCGCGACTCCCACCGCTATCAGTGGCGCGGCAAGCTGCCTGGATGGGCAGGGGCATCTCCTCATAGTTGGCGGTTACGACGCCATACACACTACTGTGCTGGCATCGACCTGGCTAGTCTCACTCTCTACCCTGGCCTGGCAAACACTGCCCGCTCTCCCTTCCGGCGGCTCGCTGTTGGGCGCGGCTGCCTGTGATGGCAGCGGGCACGCCTACCTGGAACGCGGCGCGAACAACGCCGGTCAGCCAACCTCGGGCTTCCTGGGACTGACATTGTAGCTACGGCGTCAGCCGTGCCAGGTCGCGTGGGAAGGTAGTCGCCAGGCGAACGTTGGGGACACCCGTCAATTGCATCAGCAGACGCTCCAGGCCGATGGCGAAGCCTCCATGCGGCGGCATGCCGTAGCGGAACGCTTCCAGATAGGTCTCGAATGGCTCTAATGGCAGGTGCGCGCGTTCGAGGGCTGCCAGGTAGTCCGCGTAGTGATGCAGGCGCTGCCCACCCGTCACAAGCTCCGTGCCACGAAAGAGCAGGTCGAAGGAGTTGGAATACTCCGGTCGCGCGGGGTCTGGATGCGTGTAGAATGGCCGCTTGCGCATCGGATAGCCCGTCACAAAGAGAAAGTCGCTGCCATATTCTTCTCGCGCCCATT
The DNA here is from genome assembly GCA_963731975.1 of uncultured Chloroflexia bacterium. Classification (GTDB taxonomy): domain Bacteria; phylum Chloroflexota; class Ktedonobacteria; order Ktedonobacterales; family Ktedonobacteraceae; genus CAVSXS01. Next base: position 792,858 of record CAVSXS010000002.1, read on the forward strand.
CTCCCAACCAGCGCTCATCCTGGGGCGACAGGTCGGGTTCGCCTCGCACATCCACGCCATGTTGTCGAAAGATAAACTCCTGCGCATCCGCGAAGTGGATATGCGGAATTTTCCCTGGAACGGACGGTATCTGGACGCGCAGCAGGGCCAGTTCCGCCGCGTACTGCTCCTCGAACGCGTGCAGGATACCATCGATCACTTCACGCAATAGCGCCATGACTGTAAAATGATCCTCGATGAAGCCGAATTCGACATCCAGGCTGACGTATTCGTTGATGTGGCGCGTCGTGTCGTGCGGCTCAGCACGAAAAACGGGACCGACCTCGAAGACGCGCTCAAAAACGCCCACCATGATCTGCTTGTAGAATTGAGGGCTTTGCGCGAGATAGGCCGGGCGACCGAAGTAGTCCAGCTTGAAGACATTTGCCCCGCTCTCGGTGGCAGACGCGACGATCTTGGGTGTCTGTATCTCCGTAAAGCCCCGCGCCAGCAGCGTCGCGCGAAAGGCCGCCATCGCGCCCGCCGATAGCCGCAGCATGGCCCGCCGCGATGGGTGACGATTGGTGACGACGGCCGTATCGAGCAGCGTGTTAATGCTCGCGGGCATTTTCGGCTTGTTCAGAGGGACAACCGGCGCTTCATGTACGGCATTGAGCACCTCGATACGCAGGTTATGCAGTTCTACGCCGCCCGGCGCTTGCGGCATGGCGACCGCGTCGCCCTCGACGGCGATCACGCTCTCTAACCCCGCCTCGCTTGTGGCAAGTTGAGCGATTTCGGATTCGTCTTCAGCTACGGCTTGCAGCAATCCCCAGCCATCGCGCACGACCAGGAAGGTGATGCCACCCATCGCGCGCTGCGAATGCAGCCAGCCAGCCACGCGCACTTGCTCGCCGATATGCGCGTGAACCTCCGTCGTCAGGATACGTTGCATTGGTAAAAGCTCCCTTCACAAGACAACAAAAAGCCCTCGTCCTACCTGGAGGACGAGGGCTGCGCGTTGCGTATGCCTACTCGTGGTGCCACCACCATTCGCCCAAGAATGGGCCTCTGCCGGTTCAACTCATCAGTAATGAGCAAACCGCCGTGCTGTAACGGGCGCGTCCCGCAGCCGACTACCTCCTCGCTGCGACACTGGTACGTGGTCACAGCATTTCACCGGCTGGCTCAGGGGTGTCTGGTAGAATACCCGGCAGCGGCACTTTCAGCAGATGTACCGCTCTCTAATCGCCGTTGAGCTTCCACGCTCTCCCCATCATAGCATCTCTTCTTTTCAGTGACGACTATATCATAGGGAGGTACACGTGTCAAACGAACAAGATGAAGTCTTTTCATAGCATTAGCAAAATGCCTGAAAAAGATGTTATCCTTAGCAAGAATAACACATGTACAAATATGTGTAGCAGGTAGAAACGTGAAAATCGCTAGTACAACAAGGATGCACACATGACGCAAGATAGCAGCGTACCAGATAATAAACCGCAAGGGAATAAATCGCCGTTCAGCAAAGCTTTTCTATTTTTTGGGCTACCTGGGCTGGCGCGCGGCGGCACACGCAAGCCGCTCAATGCGGAGCAGCAGGAGGCTTCATCCAATCGCTTCCTATTACAGGTTGTACAGCCGGGACTGGCCGGGCTGATGGACGGATCTGTCTCGACACTGGCGCCCATCTTCGCGGCGGCCTTCGCCACGCACAAACCGTTTACAGCCTTCCTGGTCGGTATGGCTGCCGCCACGGGCGCGGGAATCAGCATGGCGTTCTCGGAGGCGCTCTCGGACGACGGCGTATTGACCGGGCGCGGCAACCCCGTCGTGCGCGGCTGCATCACCGGCCTGATGACCTTTCTGGGAGGCGCGGGCCACACTCTGCCGTTCCTCATACAGGATTTTCGGATCGCGCTGATCGTTGTCTATACGGTCGTCGCAGTGGAATTGACCGCCATCGCCGCTATCCGCCACCGTTTCTTCGGTACTAGATGGCTGGTCTCCATTATGCAGGTGGTTGGGGGTGGTCTGCTGGTAGTGATCGCCGGGCTGCTCTTCGGCAGCGCGTAAAATTTTGATGCACGCAATAATGGAACGAACAGCCGGATGGCTGTTCGTTCCATTATTGCGTGCATGGAGGACAAGGTTTAGCGACCGCCGCCCTGTTGGTAGCGACGGGTAATCTCGTCCCAGTTGACCACGTTCCACCACGCGGCGAGATAGTCCGGGCGGCGGTTCTGGTACTTGAGGTAGTAGGCGTGCTCCCAAACGTCGTTGCCCATGACAGGATAGTAGCCGTCCATCAACGGGCTGTCCTGGTTGGCGGTCGAGATGACGGAAAGCTTGCCACCCTGGTCGAGCACAAGCCACGTCCAGCCGGAGCCAAAACGCTTCACGCCGGCATCGTTGAAGGCGGCCTTGAACTGGTCGAAGGAGCCGAACGTCTGCTGGATGGCGCTTGCCAGCGCACCCGTAGGTTCGCCGCCGCCGTTCTGCTTCATAATCGACCAGAACATGCTGTGATTGGAGTGGCCGCCAGCGTTATTGCGCACCGCCGTGCGAACATTCTCCGGCACACTGCTGATCTTTTTGAGCAGTTCATCAACATTCGCGCTGGCGAATTCGGTGTTCGCCACAGCATTGTTGAGGTTGTTGACGTAGGCGGCGTGGTGTTTGTCGTGATGCAACTGCATCGTCTGGGTGTCGATGTATGGCTCCAACGCATTGTAGTCATACGGCAGAGGTGGAACTTCAAAAGCCATAAAACGTCTCCTTACTGTACTGAAATAGTATATTAGGGTAATCTAGCGGTACCGTCTCATCGTCGATCCGGCAGAAAGAGGCGATACGTACAAGCATTCCGACTCTAGTTGTATTAGATGCACGCGCAAATGTCAAGGTCATGCATTTATAGCCCATAAAACAAATAGCCCGCCAGACCCGCCAGGCCGAGGATAATCAGGATGTTGACGCGCTTGTTCATACTCAGAGCAGCCGCGCCCAGCGCAATACCCAGGCTGCGCCAATCAAACCCCGATTGATTGAAGATCGTCCAACTGACCGTGACTGTGATGCCCACCACCGCAAGCGAGACCCCGCGCATCAGGCCATCTACCCATCGCTTGCCTGCCAATCGGTCGTAGACGCTGGCAATCACCAGCACAAGCAGCGGCGGAATGGTGATCGCCAGCAATGAGAGCGAGGCTCCCAGGAAGCCGAAGGTGAGATAGCCCAGGCTGATGACCCACAATCCGTTGGGGCCAGGGCTGACTTGCCCGATGACAATCGAATGCCCAAAGTCAGCATCGCTGGCCCAGTGGTTGGCGAGCAAATCCTGGTGCAGGCTGGGCAGATTGCTAAATCCGCCACTTGAAAAGAGCGAAGCTTTGATGAAGAGCAGGAAATAGATCAAGGGGTTAATCAAGCGGTTCACCCTCCCCTACTTGCAGCAAACGAGGGAGCGGTGGGACGGCGGATGAACGTAAAGACGACGATACCGGCCAGCGCCGCGCAGACCAGCACCAGCGCGACGGGCAGCTTGACGACGATAAGCACAAAGGCTACGACTGAGATGAACACCAGGCTGACGCCTAGCGCGAGCGCGCCCTCTTTCCATCCCTGCTCAATGAGTGGCTGCGCGAATTTTAGCCCGACCACCAGCATGATGCCTGCCGTCGCCGGCACCACTCCGCGCAGGACGGCCTGGATGACCGGCTGCGACTGGATTACCGTAAAACCGGCGGTCAGCGCGCAGGTGATGATGGCGCTGGGTAGCAGCAGGCCGACCAGCGACAGCACGAGACCCCAGGCACCACCCAGCTTGCGCCCGATCAAGATGGTGACGGCTATCAGGTTGATGCCCGGCGTCATCACGCACAGGTTCCAGAAACGTGCGAACTCCTCTTTCGTCAGCGAGTCACGTTTCTCGACAAATTCGCGCCGGATCAGCAAAAGTGTCGACGCACCACCGCCAAAAGACTGCAAGCCGATGCTGCCAAAGATGCGCAGCAGCGACCAGGGGCTGAGAGAGGGTGTGTGTTGTGTTGCCATGTTTCAAGAATTCCTCAGATTGCGATGGGTTTACCCGGCGATCGCCGATTCCCCTATGTACCGCGCCAGCAGAGGGGCCAGCTCTTCCCACTCGACGCTGGTCTGGCGGCCATTGTCAAACTCCGTCATGAGCCAGTCGTAGACCTGTTGCAATCGCGGGTCGTCTTTGGTAAGCTCGAGACCGGTGTGCTGGCGCACAAGGAAAATCAGCCCGGCCAGCCCGCTCTCTTTGGTCAGCGAAACTTCAAGCGGCCTGCCGAGCAACTGCGGCACATTGAACGGGGCGTACATCCACCAGAACTTGTTCAGGCCGTCGGCGTGAACACCCGCTCGCGTGCGATGCGCATCGCGGCCATACAGCGGGTACTTGGCCGGAACCGGCTCGCCCATACCGGCGTAGAGATCCACCAGTTCGTTCAACGCGGTGAAATCCGGCTGCGCTTCCTGGAAGTAGCCCATACCGCACAGGTGCAGCAGCACGGCTTCGAGCGGCGCGTTGCCGCTGCGCTCGCCCTTGCCCAGCGACGTACCGTTGATGACGCCGCAGCCAGCGCGTATCGCAGCCAGGCAGTTCGCCACGACCAGCCAGGTATCGTTGTGCGGGTGGAACTCCAGGTCGGCAGATTGCAGCCCCAGCTTGCGCATCTCTTGAAAGATGCGGGGAATGCTGCGCGGCAATGCAACATCCTCGTAGGGCAAGCCCAGCCCCATTGTATCGCAGATGCGAAACTTCGGGCGCAGTTCCGGGCCATAGGGCGCGCTGATCTCCAGCGCCTGCTCGATAAAGGGGCGCACAAAGTCCATCGGCGCGCGTGTCGCATCTTCAAGGTGCAGGCGAGGGTGAATGCCAGCGTCAAGCGTCATCTTCACCGCGTCCAGGTAGGTCTGCGCGGCCTGGTTTCTGCCGCCCGGCTTGAACTTGTGGAAAGTGTGATAATCCGAGGCGGAAGCCAGCATACCCGTCTCGCGCACGCCCAGGCTGCCGATCAGCACAACATCTCTGGCCGTGGCGCGAATCCAGGTCGTCGGCTCAATCGGCGCTCCGCTCTGGTAGCGTTCCAGCGCCCCTTGCAATGCGGCGCGGTCGGATGGGCGGTAGACAAAGAACTCGGCCTGCCGGATAGCGCCCGAATTGGCGGTGAAGCGGCAGAGGATGTCGTAAATCTTCAGGCTGCGCTCAGTCGAGAGCGGCAGCCCTCCCTGCTGTCCATCGCGGTGCGTCGTCTCGGTCGTCCATGCCTGAATCGGCAGCGTAGCGGGTCGCTCCGTCCAGTTATAGACCGGGAAGGCATCACGCGGGAAAGCGTCGAGAAAGTATTCTGGCTCGTTCGGTTCGGGGATCGTAGACATGTGCTTCTTTCTCCTGCTGAAAATGAGGTAGTGTATGTTCGACATCGCTCCGTCTTGTTTTCCGTCTGAAATCAGTTGTACTTTAAAACGCGACGAAAGTCAATGGTTATTGATGATATTTGCTATTACTTGATTTAGCTTGATTTAACTTGCTAAAACTCTAAAAAAGTGTTGACAAAGCGAGCGCAACCCTCTATCATTATGCTAGGAGAAGAATATGATCGAATTAGAGGGTGAAAAATATCTGGATGGAGACGAGGCTAGCTCCATGCTGGGCGTGAAGCTGGCTACGCTGTACGCCTATGTCAGTCGCGGCATCTTGAGGAGCTACAAGCAGGGTATCAAGCGGCAGCGTCTCTATAAGCAATCCGAGCTACAGTCGCTGCTGCGCCTGCGCCCTGGAGACACGCCCTCGCCAGCTGCTAACCCCAGGCCAGGTGAAGGCGATGAAGAGAGCAAAGGGAGCGAGCGCCCCACCATCAAGCCGGGCGACATCCCGCTCGCCGAAGATTGGGTGCCGTACACGTGATGCAAGTGAATACTATGCGCGGTCTGGCGATTGCCAGCTCGGCGGGTGGTTTCAAGGGCGTCTTCGCGCACGGCGTGCTGAGCGCGCTTGAGGCAGCCGGAATACGCGCCGGAGCTTACGCCGGCACATCATCCTCCGTCTTTCCCTCCATCTCCGCCGCTATCGGCAAGGCCAACGAGATCGCGCTGAAATACTGGTGCGTCGCGCTCCAAACGATTGAACAGCCTGGCAACGGCATGAGCGAGTCGGTGCTTGAAACCATCGCCGCCTCCGGTCATATCCTTCGCACCTCTCCCTTCCAGCCGAGGATGCCGCGCACGCTGATCGCCACAAGCGCCGTCATGACCGAAGAGGGCGCGTCCATGACGCAAGGTGAAGGGGCGCGACGCCTGGGCCGCAGGCTGCTCGTGCAGGCCGCGCGCGGCGACGGCTCCTGGGCAAAGGAGCACCTGCGCACCCACATCTTCGATAGCGAAGCCACCGACGAGATGTACCGGCTTACACAGGAGAACATAGACGCCGTGATCTACGCCTCCACGCGCATGTTGCACGCCTGGTCGAAACCGGCCTGGGTGGATGGGCAGCCCTACATCGACGGCTGCTACACCTGCAACTGCCCCGCCATCGAACTCGCGCAGCTCGGCTACCGCGAGATTATCGCCATTGCTACAGAGCCGGGACCGCTCTACCGCGACATCTTCCAGGGCGAAACTATTCCCGCATCCTATGATGGCATCCCCATCCACATCATCCGGCCAGAGGTTGACCCGGCCACGCTCGGCGCTGGCTTCACCGATATAAGCGACGCGGGTCTGGTAGCGGGCTACGAGCATGGATTGGAAGTAGGGCGACGATTTGTAGCACAATGGCAACCCTTCAACACATCTTCGTTATGAAGTAATATGGGCATGTTACCTATGAACACGACTACGTATGAGCGGCCACGCTGCGGAGACGAGCGCGATCAGCACGAAGCCCGCCAGCAAAACGTAGTAGGTGGTGGGAACGTAGCCACATGAGAGAGTAGTTCCAGGAGGCGCACCCGGCGGGATAATGAGACCTTGCGGCGGACAGGCAGGAGAGGAACGTATGATATCATTCAGGAGGAAGAGCGCGGGGAGGATGCCAAAGCCAAGAAATGCCGCCCATAAGTATCTCGTTCCCCAACGCCTGATGCCAACAACAACCAGCGTCAGTCCTACAATCACACATGGAACGAAGATGAAGTAGACATCAAAACCAAGCAGCCCCACACCGATAAGAGCGCCAGCTATAAGCCAGTAGAAAACCAGCCACGGTTGCCTGTTCGCCATGAGTCTCCCCTCCTTCTCTACCCTCGAGTAGAAGCATTCTCTATGGAGTATAAGGGCAAGACTCTCTCCGCGCCAGTGGGTCTGAGGCTGTCGTCTCTGGTGTGCAGACCCACGTTAAGATAGCAGCCCTGCGATGGCAAGCGCCTGGCTGTTGCTCAACGCTCCGGCGACCTGGACGCCCACGCCGTGTTCCGTCCAGGAGAGCGTGGTGGTGCCTCCGGCTGACGAGAGCGTCCCGGTCTTGCCACGAATGTTGACCTGCTGGCCGGAGATGGGCAGGTTCGCCAGCGCTTTGCCCTGCGAAACGGCGAATTTCAGGCTTCCGTTGTAGGTGTAGTTCAGCGTGTAAATCTGGTTGCCAGGCGCGCCGAGCGCGTCAATCGTCTGCAAAGCATAGGCGCTCTGCGACGCTGGGATGCTGAGCAGGTGATAGCCTGCCTGCTGCTGCGCCTGCGCCAGGGTCAGCGAGCCATTATCCACGCTGGAGGTCGGGAAGGCTTCAACCTTGACACCGGGCGGGGCCACAAAGGTGAAGAGCGAGTCGGCGAGCGGAGTATTGAACACAAGCATGGGAAAGTCCATCTCAACCTGCCCGAAGCCCTGAATGGTGAGTGTGGCCTTCAACGGATTGGTAGTCGTCTTGTCGAGGAAGACATTGCCATCGTAGCCGAAGCGCACGCCGCTGGCGCTGTTGCTCTGCGCGCTCTGCGTGACATGTAGCTCGTAGGCCGCGTGTCCGTCCGCGCTGGCGTTGGATGAAACCAGTGTAGCGTTGCTGCTGGTAAAGACTGAGCGTACCAGGCCAAGCACGAACTGGTTGGTGTTCTGTGTATTGCTGGATTTGCTGCCGCTCACCGGCCCATTATACACGACATGCTTCGACGGGTCGTACTGCCAGACCTGTGTCCCATCGCTCACCGTGACTTCGCCTGTGGCGAACTGTGCGATGGTGGACTGTCGCACAACAGAGCGGCTTTTGTCTGGCGATTTATTCCAGACCTCGGTATTGACATTGCCGTCGAAGCCCGACCCGCTAATGGTGATATTCAGAATGGCGTGCAGCGTGATGGCTGAATTGAACGCCTGCCCGGCCTTCGCCAGCAACTTCGCTCCCTGATCGGGCGTGGGCGAGGGAGTCGGAGAAGGTGTCGCCTGGGTTGAGGTGGTAGAGCCGCCGCAGGCTGCCAGCAATAGTGTCAATAGGAAAGCCAGTGGTAACAGGCTTTTTATGCGAATGAGAGACATGGAATGCTTCCTTTTGAGTACGCGTGATACATCTTCACCTCATAGTATAGCATCTATGCGGCAGGCGATGATGGCACTTCCGAGTTTACCACCATCCAGGATTGGGGTTCTGGGTAGTGTCCGGCGGGGGCGCGAAGGCGAACGTGTAGCTTGAGCAGTACGGTGTAGGCAGTGGCTGGGAGGGCTGTGGTGGATGCACCGGGCCAGGAGTAGGCGTTGTTCCCTCACCAGTGGTAGGCGTAGGGGTCAGGGTAAAGGTGGGTACCGTGCCGGGTAGGAACCAGTCGGTGCTGGTGACGCCGTCGGGGTAAGTCACGGTTGCGCGCTCCAGGCCGCCGGGGTAAGTGAAGTCATGGATGGAGTGTCCCTGCTCCGCGACGAGCATAGAGTCGTGCCAGATGGGAGCCGCGCCGGTGATGCCGGAGACGTTGACCATCGGCGAGCCGTCGTCGTTGCCTGCCCACACACCCATCACATAGTCGGTCGTGTACCCAACCGTCCAGTTATCCTTGAAGTCGTTGGTTGTGCCGGTCTTGGCGGCTGCCGGGCGCACCGCGCCTCGATTGCCGTTCCAGCAATCCTGCTGTGAGTTGGAGTAGAGTTGCAGCACGTTGCAATCAAAAAATTCTGGGATGCGGTCGGTGTTATCGCTGAGCACGTTGGTCATCATATAGGCCAGTTGCGGGCTGATGACCTGCTTCCCGGCGCTGATCTGGTGTTGGAAGAGCAGCTTGCCGGTGGTACCCATCACGACCTTGTTGATAGCGTAGTAGGGCATGTGTACCCCGCCGTCGGCGAACGTCCCCATGGCCGAGGTGTGATCGAGCAGGCGGATACCCAGGCCGCCCAGCACCATCGACAGGCCGGGAGTTCCCTGGTAAGTCGTGATGCCCATATTTTCAGCCGTTTGCAGGGCGTTGCTCACGCCAACTTTATTGAGAACCAGCACGCCCGGCACGTTCAGCGAGTTTTGCAGGGCGCAGCGCAGCGTCATATGGCCGTGGAAGCTCAGGTCGTAGTTCGAAGGTGTAAAGGTTGGTGGGTTCGAGTCAGGTACGGAAAATGTCGTTTGCTTGTCATCGATGGCTTGAGCGGGCGATGCGCCTTGCGCGAAGGCTGTGACATAGACATACGGCTTGAAGGACGAACCTGGCTGGCGGTACGACTGGGTCACATCCACCTGTCCATCGATGGAGTTGTCGTAGTAGTCGATGCTGCCGAGCAGCGACAGGATCGCGCCGCTATGGAAGTCGATCAGCACCTCAGCGGAGTTGGTGACGTGATTGGTGTTACGCAGTTGGGCGATATGCTGCTGCATGATCTTCTGAATCTTGTCCTGCAACGTCACATCGAGCGTCGTGTAAACCAGCAGACCCGAACGCGAGAGGTCGCCGGGCTTCGGCAGGTGAAACATCTGCTGGAGTTGACCGAGCACGAGGTTGACGAAATGCGGCGCGCGATTGACCAGTGTGCTGTTCATCTTGAAGAAATACGCGCTCTGCTCCTCGTGGATTGCCTCGTAACGTTGAAGATTGGAGATGTATCCCTGGTCGAAGAGCAGCCCCAGCACGCCCTCGAAGCGGCTGGTGGCGCCCTGGAAATTCACGAGCGGGTCGTACAGAGCGGGATTGCTGGGCAGCCCGGCCAGCATGGCAGCCTGCGCGAGATCGAGCTGCGAGGCGGCGGAGTGTGCTGGTGTATCGCGCAGGCCGAAGTAGACGCTGGCGGCGGCGTCGATGCCATATGCCTGGTGTCCATAGTAGATGGTGTTCAGGTACATGGTCAGGATATCTTGCTTGGTATAGCTGGTGTTGAGCTGCGGGGCGAGCACCACTTCCTCTAATTTGCGCACGATGGTTGACGCATTGCCGACGATCAGGTTTTTGATAAGCTGCTGGCTGATAGTGCTGCCACCCTCGATGATGCGCCCGTCCTGCAAGTCGGCAAGGAAGGCACGAATGATACCGTATGGGTCGAGCCCCTCGTTCGTCCAGAAATTCTTATCCTCGGTCGCCACGGTCGCGTTACGAAGGATGGGCGCGATCTGGTCGAATGTCACGGTTGTGTGAATGCCGCTATCGGTCAGTTGGTCGAGCAGTACCCCTTTGCTATCGTAGATTTTCAGGTTGTCGGGCGGCAGCAAATCATGGATGGTAAGCAATTGTGTATCGAAGGTATGCTGCGTTGTATTGATGAAATGATAGGAGATGTAGGCCGTTGCGCCTGCCAGCGAGAGGAAAACCAGGAGGAGCGAGAGGGTGGTGTTGAAAATGGTGAACCACATGCGCTTTCTGGCGCGTTGTTCGCCGGCACGCGCAGCTTGTAGATGCTTGCGCGAAAAGTGTCGCAGCAGAATTTTGCGCTTGCGCCGCATACGCAGTAAAGCCGTCGCAGAGGTTGGATACGAACGACCACGGCGATATGGCACAGTGATAAGCTGATGCGCGGCCTCGAAGGCTACAGGTGCAAATTCCGGGATCGTCGGGACGGGTGCCTGCGAATCAGGCACAGAAACGGCCTTTTCCAGGCCCATGTATTCCGGCCAGGGCGTTTGGGGGTTAGTCGCGTCGCTTATCACATCGCCGCGGTCGATATGCATGTCCCCAGGGTCCATCTCATCGGCTGGCATCTGCTCATCCTTGCGATTTTAGAGAAACATACCATAGATTGCTTTACTATGTTAGACGCGCAAATGGTTGAATTGTTCCTCATCAAGAATCTCCCAGTGCTGCTTCGATCAGGGCGGGGAGAATCTCGCTGGTGAGCGTCTGGATCTGGTAGAGGCTTTCCGCCCAGGGGATGTCCTGGTGATCGCGGTCGCGCCCGCCCTGCACCTGGGCCAGTTGCAGGACGCTTTCATCCACCAGACCGCGGAAGTAGAGGAAGGCGCGCACGGCGTCGGCCACGGGGACACGCGACTCGCGGGTGATCGTGCCGTAGGCTTTGCCGAGTTGCACCGCCTCGGAGCGCAGCTCGTCTTCTGGGGTCGCCTCGGTCAGAGCGCGCAGCAGCGCTTCCAGCACGTGCCTTCCCAGGATGCGATAAGCATCGCGTGCCGCATCGTTGAAATGCGCATACCAGGAAAATGTGCTGAGCGTGCCGTCGGTGAAGGCGAAGCGCACGCGCCCCAGGATGCTCTGCACGAGTAGCTGCGCGGAGGGCCTCGGCCTGTGTTCCACCTCGCGATGCAGGCGCGCTTCGATGTCGGCGCGGCGAAAGCGGCGATGACCTCCACTGGTACGGCGCGAGGGGAGTTCGTTGCGATCAGCCCACAGGCGCACCGTCGCCGGGTGCATCCCAAGCATATCGGCGGCCTCTCGCAGGCTCAGCCACTCGTCTTCGGTGTGTGTCACTGGCATAACTTCTCCTGGCGCGACCGCTCATCTCGTTCGCGTGTGGCGTAATGGCGGCGCTCCATGCGACGGGTTCAGTACGCATTCTATGGGATGAGGGAAGTATCGTCAAGGGGGTTGTAAGGTGGTAAGATAAAGGAAAGGAGTTGCAAACGATGTCTGTGCTGGATAAACAACTGTCGCCGCCGCCACGTCGCCGCTCGCATAAGCGACTGTACATCTCTCTGGGCATCGTTGCGCTGCTGGTCGCCGGAGTGCTCCTCTTCACAAACGTGCAGGGAGATGTCTCCTTCTTTGTGCATTTTGCAACGCCGCCCGCGCATTTCACCTACTCCGGGCATTCCGACTACGTCAGCGCGGTAGCCTGGTCACCCGATGGCAAGCGTATCGCCTCGGCCAGCGGCGATCATACCGTGCAAATCTGGGATGTCTCCGATGGGGGTCACGTGCTGACCTATCGCGGGCATTCGTCCGATGTGCTATCGCTGGCGTGGTCGCCCGACGGCAAGTACATCGCCACCGGCGGCCTCGACGCGACCGTGCAAGTGTGGAACCCGCTGACGGGCGCGACGGTCTATATCTATCACGGGCATACCGACGCCGTCTTTGACGTGGCCTGGTCGCCGGATAGCCAGCGCATCGCCTCGGCCAGCGCGGACGGCACGGTGCAAATCTGGGATGCCATGACCGGCCATCGTCTTGGTAACTACACCGGCCCATTCAATATACGAACGGGCGCGGCGGCCTCGAATGCCGTGGCCTTCTCGCCCAACGGGAAGTACCTGGCGATCGGCGGCCTCGGCCCCGCCACGCTGGTCGATGCCACGACCGCGAAGATCATCGGCTACTACGGGCCTGATAGCGGGCAGGCGCACGCCGTGGCCTTCTCACCCGATGGCACGTATCTGGCCGTTGGGAGGGACGACTCGACGGTAGAGGTGTGGGATGTGGCAAGCGTGAAGAACGTATTTATCTATGGAGGCCACAACACCGATGTCTTTACGCTGGCCTGGTCGCCCGACGGCAAGCGCATCGCCTCCGGTGACGCAGACGGCATCGTGCAGGTGTGGGACGCGCTGACTGGCGGCCATGCCTACACCTATCGCGGCCACTCAGATTACTACTGGGATCATTTCACTTCGTCCCAGTCAGTCAATTCTGTAGCCTGGTCCCCCAACGGCAGGCAGATTGCGTCTGGAAGCGCGGACAACACCGTGCAGGTCTGGGATGCGATGTAGAGCAAGCACGCTGCCACTACTTCGCTCTTTACACCTCGTATCTCTCTAACAACGGCCTGGCATACTCCCGAAAGAAATCCGGCCTATCCCGCTCCAACCAGTAGAGCGGCCTGAGCAGCACCGGCGGTAGCCTCACCTCCAGTGCCTTCTCAATAGCCTCCGTCGCCGCCGCATTGCGTCCCAGGTAAGCGCAGATCATGCCTTTCCAGAAGTAGGGATCCCATTCTGCTGGCTCTTGAGAAATAGCCTGCTCTATCTCTGCCAACCCTTCTCTTAACTGGCCGCGCAGAGCCAGCGCCAGCCCGCGACAGACATATGCGATGTAATCCTGTAGATTAATCTCCGCAATTCGCTCCAACCTCTCGGCCATCTCCGCTCCGACGCGCTCTTTGCCCATGCCTGTCCATTTAGCCATCCAACCAGCGTTTACATTTGTTGGATCCAACTTCAAGGAATGCTTGAAATCGGCACTGGCTCGGGTAGTATCCTTTAGCCCTAGATAAGCGACGCCCCGATTGTGGTATGCAATGGCATCGTTGGGGTCAAGGGCGAGCGCCTGGTCATAGTCAGCGATGGCACGCGAGAAGTCTTTCAGGCTGTCGTAAGCGTTGCCCCGGTTGTAGTAGGCATGGGTATAGTTGGGATCAAGCACGATGGCGCGGTCAAAGTCGGCGATGGCGCGTGGGTAGTCCTTCAGGTTAGCGTAAGCGTTGCCCCGGTTGGAGTAGGCGGCGGCATCGTTGGGGTCAAGCTCAATGGCGCGGTCATAGTCGGCGATGGCGCGTGGGTAATCCTTCAGGTCAGCGTAAGCAAGACCCCGGTTGTTGTAGGCGATGGCAAGGTTGGGGTCAAGGGCGATGGCGCGGTCAAAGTCGGCGATGGCGCGTGGGTAGTCCTTCAGGCTGTCGTAAGCGTTGCCCCGGTTGTTGTAGGCGTTGGCGTAGTTGGGGTCAAGCTCAATGGCGCGGTCATAGTCAGCGATGGCGCGCGGGTAGTCCTTCAGGCTGTCGTAAGCGAGACCCCGGTTGTTGTAGGCGATGGCAAGGTTGGGGTCAAGGGCGATGGCGCGGTCAAAGTCGGCGATGGCGCGTGGGTAATCCTTCAGGTCAGCGTAAGCGTTGCCCCGGTTACCGTAAGCGTATATGTAATCAGGCTTTAAATCAATCGCCCTGTCCCAAAAAGGCAGGCACTCAGCATACTTCTTCTCATCATAAAGCTTGTAGGCTATTTTGAAGCACACTCCGGCAGCTGCCTCGCGTAGTTCCATTTCCTTACCCAGGCGAGTCAAGGCTTTTTCGTACCATTCCAGGGCTTTGTGGTCGTCTTTGCCCTCAAATGCTTCACCCAACCTCCACCAGAGCGCGGCCTCCATCACCGGACGATAGTCTGGTACTGGCGCGGGAAAGGTGGGACAACGCTGGTTCGCCAGTTTCACCAGTTCCTCTAACCCACTCAACTCTTCTGCTGATGGATTCTTGCTGGAAGTGTATACCAGGCTCTCATCTACCCATTTCCACCAGTTACGGTAGGGATGTTTCAATGCTCCCGCGAAGAAGTTACCAATGGCGGCGGCTTCCTTGTTGGCGTCGCGCCGGTAGATGGCGGCTGCCAGCATGAAGGGCAGGCAGGCTCGCGCGCCTTCGGCGCAGTCCAGCCAGTACTGCTGCTCAACGAGGTCCAGGTAGATGCCTGCCCACTCGTCGTCCTCCATGCGCTCTCGCAAGCCGCCGTCTTGCCAGCGTGCCTCTACTATTTGTAGGGCTGCCTCGTGCGCTGCTTTCAGGCGCTTGTTGACGGCGACGACCTCCGGGTTGCGATGGTTTTCCAACAGCCACAGGCGCAGGAAATGACGTACCTCCTGGTGCAGCGAGGGCTGCGCTTTCTCGGTGAAAACGAAGCTGTAGCGGCGGTGCAGGCGGCTTAGTTCGCTTTCGTAACGTGTCTCGGCCTGTTCGGGCGAGAGTCCCAGGGCGGCGGCGATAGCCGCGGGCTGGTCGGCGCGCCGCAGCAGCGCCAGCCCGTAGAGGCGAGCGCGCTCCTGCTGGTCGTCCTGGGCGTGCTGCAAGTAGCGCAGCACCATCTGGTCTACGATCTCTCGCTTGCCATCCGACTTTGCGATGATGATCTCCAGGTCGGTTGTCTCCCAGTAGAGGGCAGCGGCGATCTTGACGGCCAGCGGCACGCCCTGCGTGGCTTCCAGGATGCGTTCCGCGTCATCCTCCGTGATGGCGGCCAGTCGTTCCGGCGCTTTCTCGCTGAGCAGGGTGAAATAAGTCAGGATATCGTTGCCGGTGAACGCGCCGATGCTGCCGACGTTGAAATCTATCGCCAGCGCCCGGTCGGGCGGCACGATATCCTTGTAGCCGTAGACGCGGCCCTGGCTGCGCTTGCGCTGCTCAACGCCTGCCCACAGGTTATCGCGGCCCGCCAGTATCCAGCCGACCCGCACGCCCGCCGCTCCCATCACGATGCGTAGCAGCCTGTCTCCTTCGTCCACGATCTCGTAAGTGTCCAGGCAAATCAGCAGCGGAAAATCCCTGGCGAAGCGCGCCAGGTCGCGCCCCAGGCTCAGTCCAAGCTTGAGGGACGAGTCCAGGCAGTCGTCGAGCCTGTGGCCCAGCCTGCTGCGCAGTTTTTCATGCAGGTGTTTCGCCTCTTCCGCCCCGAACCTCATACCCTGCTCAATCCCCTGCTGCGCCGCTCCCGCGATGGTATCGATGCCAGGAACGGCGTTGACGGCGGGCACAAAAGTGCGCACGAGCGCGATAGCCTCCTGGCTGGTGGCCCTGCGCAGCCAGGCGAAGCGGTCATCTTTTTGCAGTGCTTCGATCACGCCGCCGGCCTCTTTCCTGTCCTGCTCAAGCTCTTTGACCGCTTTGTTGTATTCCCTGAACTGGTCGGGAGATTTAGCGAGCGCCTGCGCCAGTCGCGTCCGCAAGACGCGAAAGTAGCCGTCGGCATCAACCTGCTGTCCGGGCGGCGGATTGAAGATGCTGCGATTGCTTTCGTCGAGCGCGAACTCCCAATCGATGATTTCGCTCACCGCCAGGTGCCTGGCAGGTTCCAGCGCCATGTCCCGAAAGTGCCTGAGCAGCGTGCTTTTGCCAAAGCCGCCGCGCCCATACAGCAGCACGACAAAGCCCTGAATCTGGTTGTTAGGCGATGGTGCGGCAGTGGTATCAGCATGGGCAGCAGTAAGAGCAGCAGCCTCCATCAATCTTTTCCAGCGATTCAGGTACACGTCGAACAGGTCAAGTTGCTGCTCGCGCGCGATAAAAATATTACTGAAGTCGAAGGTAAGCATGGGCTGGCGAGAATCGGCGTCCGAAGCATGAAGTGTCATCGGTTCAGCATTTCGTTTAATCTCTCTTCACCGGGCTGCGTTGCTACTAATCATAAACCATTTCTGTACGATAATCTATAGTTCTGATCTATTCACCTCGCGGTTGCTACTACACACTCGCTAGCGTATAATGCCCCTACCTGTTCGCTACATCATATGCTCATTTGGAGCTATAGCATGACATTACCCATTATCCTATCCTATATACAGGCTGAAGTACTGCTAGCTGCCCGGCGCGCTGGCCTGGCGAGCGTCGAAGTCTCGTCTGACCTGGGCTTGACGACGATCACCGCCAGCATCGATGCTGAAGGCGTGACGTTCCCGACGGGCGGGCATCTCAGTTGGCAAGCCATCGAGAAAATCCACGAGTCGCAGGTCAACTGTTTTGTGGTTGAGCGCGACACCATCAAAACCATCCAGGTCTTCTCGGAGTATACCAATCGTATGTGCAGCCTGCTGCCGACGCGGGGCGCGCCGAGTATGCTGGTGGCCGGATTCGTCATGCATCGCATCAAGGATGTCGATCCGATGCAGGATACGAAGAGGAAAATAGCCGCTATTGCTCCGGTCGTCGGGCGCGTGCTGGACACTGCGACGGGCCTGGGTTATACCGCTATTGAGGCCGCCAGAACTGCTGACGAGGTCGTCACTATCGAGCTAGATCCGGGCGCGCAGGAGATGGCGCGGCTCAATCCCTGGTCGCAGGAATTGTTCAGCAACCCTAAGATCAAGCAGGTGATGGGCGATGCCTCAGAGGTGGTAGAGACCCTGGAAGACGCCAGCTTCTCGCGCATCATCCACGACCCTCCTACCTTCAGCCTGGCGGGCGACCTCTATTCAGGAGCGTTTTACCGGCAACTGCACCGGCTCCTGAAGCGCGGCGGGCGACTCTACCACTACATCGGCGATCCCGACAGCAAGGCGAGCGGCGGCGTCACACGCGGCGCGCTGCGACGTTTGCAAGAGGCAGGCTTCGCGCGCGTCGTGCGCAGACCAGAGGCATATGGCGTAGTAGCTTATAAATGAGCAAACTCACATATCTCCCGCACCCCCCGCTCGATCTCTTGCTCCGAGGCGGCAAGCGAGATGCGCACATATCCCTCCGTCACCGTGCCAAAGTTTGTGCCTGACGCGGCGGTGACGTTGCGCTCGCGCAGGAGATCGAGCGCGAACTGTCGCGATGGGCGCTGTGGATGCCTGGGATTGCGTATATCGATCAGCAGGTAGAAGGCCCCGTGCGGGGTGTAAAGGTAGCGGTCGTATTCCTTCAAGAGGCGCACAGCCAGGTCGCGTCGCTGCCGATAGATAGCGCGCATCTCACCAACGCACGCCTGAGGGCCGTTAAGCGCGGCGGCGGCGGCGCGTTGGGTAGCAGTGCTGATATTCGTATAACTGCCATCCAGCACGGATGAGATCGTCTTCATGAGTTGCGTACCTGTTGCCAGGTAGCCGATACGCCAGCCGGTCATGGCATAGCTTTTCGAGAAGGTATAGATGCTGATGACACGGTCCTGGTCGAACTCACCAGGTGAAAGCAGCGAGGCCGGGCTGACGTGCTCGCCCTCGAAGAGCATTTCGTTGTAACATTCATCCGAGAGCAGGTAGAGATCGTGCCGCCGCGCGAAGTCGAGTAGGTCGGCCACCAGACTCCGGGGAAAGACCGCGCCCGTGGGGTTGCCGGGGCTGTTGATAATCAAGAGGCGCGTGCGTGGCGTGACGAGTTGTTCCAGTCGAGCGATGTCGGGCAGCCACTCATTTTCGGGATCGAGCGGATAGCCAACGGGCGTTGCGCCGCAGGAGGCAAGCTGTATGATGTAGTGCGGCCAGCGCGGGTCGGGCAATAGCACCTCGTCACCCGCGCCGACGGTCGCCAGCAGCGCCGACTGGATCGCGCCCGTGCCACCGACGGCGATGGCGGTCTGCTGTGGCGTGACGGTATAGCCGTTGACGCGCGCGATCTTCTCGGCCAGCAACTCGCGCAGCCACGGCCAACCGGCGGGTGGCCCATACGTCTGTGGCTCTCGCTCTATTGACTCGATGGCGGCCTGCCGGATATGCTCCGGGGTGCGGAAGCTCGGCTCGCCGATGTGCAGCCTCGCACCGGGTGGCAACTCTATACCGCGCGCCTCCGCTTCGCGCTGCATCTGCTGCGCGACACTGCCCAGGCTGGTGATGTCGTTCACCGGCAGGTCGTGAATTGTGGGTTTACCTACCTTCATCATCTCTCCTTCACATTCCGATTCGTCGTATTAGCCCCGCGATCAGCGCGATTCTTGTCGGCAGGTAGTCCAGCTCGATGTACTCGCCGGGGTTGTGGGCAAGGCCACCGCCCGCGCCGAGGCCATCCAGCGTGGGGATGCCCAGCGCGGCGGTAGTGTTGGCGTCGGACGCGCCGCCGCTGCCGACATCCTGGATGGTCAGCCCCAGGTCGCGGCCAGCCTCCTTAGCCAGTTGCACCAGGGGGGCGTTGAGCGGAGTGCGTTCGAAGGGCGGCACCAGCATACTGCCGCTCAACGTGATGCTCGTGCCTTGCAGGTGATGCTGCGTCGTCACCTGGCGCATGGCTTTTTCGAGCGCCTGCAACGCTGCTGGGCTGCTGGCACGCACGTCCATATCGCAATAGGCATAGTCAGGGACGACGTTGGTGCGCTCGCCACCATGAATGATGCCTACGCTGAGCGTCGTACCGGGGATGGTGCTATTCAATGCCTGCATCTGCTGCACCTGGTAGGAGAGTTCGAGAATGGCGTTGCGCCCGTTCTGTGGTTCGACCCCCGCGTGAGCGGAGAGGCCGCGCACCTCGACGCGATATTGGCCGCAGCCCCGGCGGGAGGAGACGACCGTTCCCTCGGCTCGTCCCGGTTCGAGTACCAGCACAGCATCGGACTGCTTCGCCAACTCCTGAATCAATGGGCGACTGCTGGGCGAGCCGATCTCTTCATCGCTGTTGCAGAAGAAGGTCGCCCGCGAGTAGCTGGCCTCGCGCTGTTCTATGAGGAGACGCAGGGCGTACATGCCCATCAGCACGCCCGACTTCATATCAAGCACACCGGGTCCGGTGGCGACGCGACGCCCGTCCCGCTGCGCGAGGGCGAAAGGGCGGCGCTGCGCCTCACCTTCGGAGAATACCGTGTCGATATGGCCGATGAGCAGGATGCGCGGGCCTTTGGGGTTCTGGCCCGAATGCGTGGCGGCGAGATGATCGCCGTATTCGGCCTGCCTCTCGAATGAGGTGGTGAAACCGAAACCGTTGAAGCGTTCCTGGAGATACGCGCCGACGCGGTCGATGCCGGGCTTGGTATACGTGCCAGAGTCGATGTTGACGGTCGCCTTGAGGTCTTCGAGAAAAGCTGGCATGGACTGCTCTGCGCGCTCAACATAGATCCGGCTATCGATGCGGCTCATATTACACCTCCGGCCCGCAATTGTTCGATCTCGCTGTTGCTGTAGCCCATCTCCGCGAGCAGCGTGCCGGTGTGCTCGCCCAGACCAGGAGCGGGGTAGCGCTGCTCTTGATCGACGCCGGAGATGCGCGGAAAGCTGGGCAGCGTGCGGAAGGTCCTTTCGTCTTCCGATGAAACCTGGCCGGTCACGCTCGTTCCACGCGCGATGGCATGCTGGTCGTTCATTGCCTCGTCGAGGGTGTAGAGCGGGCCAAAGCAAGCGTCGATATCGGCCAGCTCCGCCATCCATTCATCGCGCGTCTTCGTCTTGAAGATGGCGCGCAGCATCTCAATGGCCTCTTCTCGCTCACCGGAGCCGACCGGCACATGGAACGGCAGCAACTCCAGGTGGCCGATGCGCGTGCAGAAGGTGTGCCAGAACTTGTATTCGAGCGCGGCGAGCGTGACATGCTTACCGTCCTGCGTCTCGTAAATATTGTAGCAAGGCAGCCCGCCGTCCAGCGCGGCGCGTCCCGGCACGGGCGCGTCTCCCGTCGACAAATAGGCAGTAGTGGCGGTCGGCAGTAGCGCCATCACGCCCTCGGTCATCGAGACATCTACCATACGCCCCTCGCCTGTCTGGCTTCTGCCCGCCAGCGCGGCGAGAATACCGATGACGGCCATGAAGCTGCCGCCGGCCAGGTCGCCCAGTTGCGTCGGCGGCATGGCCGGTTCGCCGTGCGCGCCCCGGTTGTAGTGCAGCAGCCCGGCATACCCGGCGTAGTTAAGGTCGTGTCCGGCGCGCAGGCGGTAAGGACCATCCTGCCCATAGCCGCTGATCGCACAGTAGATGATGCCGGGATGAATTTCCTTGAGCTGCTCATAGCTCAGCCCCAATCGCTCCATGACGCCCGGACGAAAGCTCTCCAGCACGACATCCGCGCTGCGCACCAATCGCAGGAATACTTCGCGCCCCTCGGCAGATTTCAGGTTCAGCGTCATGCTGCGCTTGTTGCGGTTGATGGCCAGGAAGTACAAATTCATCCCGCTCGCACCTTGTGCCAGCAGAATGCGGCCATAGTCGCCGATGCCCGGCTCCTCGATCTTGATGACATCCGCGCCGAAATCGGCGAGCATCTGCGATGCATATGCGCCTGGCAGCAAACGGGAGAGATCGAGAATGCGAATGCCACTAAGAGGCTGCGTCATGAATATCGCTCCTTGTATGATGGAGGAGAAACAGTATCGTATATAGAAGGGTAACAGGGACGGGAGGAGGTTGTCAATGTGTGGCCTGGTGGTTTGGTTCAAATCCATTTCAACCGGCAGCAGCGACCTGAACGTATACATATCTATCGACTTTTCGTATCAAACTCTTCATTTGAGTGAATTCATGAATATACTTAATACCGTGGGGGTAAAATTGTTGAAGCCTCAATGCCAAAACACCACCATATATTTGAAGAGGCTGTGAAAGGTGCGAAGGAATGCAAACCGCGAGATTTAAAAAGACCTATGCCTTTGTCTGTCTCATACTGCTCGTTATGGTTCCTCTCTTATTTTTTTTCAAGGGTGGGACAGCCAGGGTGAAGGCGGATAGCCTGATCCATCATTATCTTTATGTATTTCCCGATCAGTCTGTCGATGTCTACGATATCGACAATGGCTTTCAACTTGTGCAGCAGATCAGCCTGCCGGTGACGAGTGGTGGGCGAGGCATGATGGTCGATCCGGTGGGCGGCTTCCTCTACCTGAGCTATCACGGAGATGGAGGCATTCACGGGACAGGCTCGTTGCTCAAGTATGACCTCATCAACAACGTCGTCGTCTGGACGAAGGATTACCCGTTCGGCATCGATAGCGGCGCGCTCACGCCAGACGGCAAGACCATCTACATGCCCGACGGCGAGGCAGCCTACGACGGCACCTGGCATGTCATCAGCGCCAGTGACGGCAGCGTGCTCGGCTCCATCTTTACGGTCACAGGCAATGCCGCGCATAACACCATCGTCGGCTTTAAAGGGCAGAAGGTCTATCTTGGCGGACTCAATAACCCGACTTTCTTTGAGGCGAGCACCAGCACGAACAAAGTGACGCAAACTATCGGCCCATTGCAGGGTGGCATACGCCCCTTCACCATTAACGGCAGCGAATCGCTGGTGTTTACAACGCATACCGGTTTCCTGGGCTTTCAGGTCAGCGATCTGAACGCCGGAAAGCTGCTCTATACCGTGCCGGTGAATGGCTTTTCCGCGCCTGCCGGCTCGACATCGGCGCACGGCATTACCATTTCGCCCGACGAGAAAGAGCTATACCTCATCGATACGCCGAACAGCTACGTGCATGTCTTCGACATCAGCAAGCTGCCCGGGACTGCGCCGACGCAGGTGGCGAATATTCCTTTAAATCCTGCCATGGGCGGGACGGAGACACCCTGCCTCTATGACTGCGGCAAAGAGGGCTGGATGCTGCATATCGGCGATGGCCGCTACGTGGTGGTCGGTGACTCAGGGGATATTATCGATACCACAACGCGCCAGGTGGCCTATTTCCTCAATATCGGTCAGCAATACGCGCAAATTCCTGGAAGTGGACTGGCAAAATGGCCATCCCATCTTCACGACATCACGCCAGGGCCTGGGCTACGTCGGCGTCCCCGCGGGAACGCCGCTACCGACGCCGCTCAACCCACCGTCGTCATCGTCACCTACGCCTACCTCGTCGGCCACGACAATCATTACGCCTTCGCCGACGCTCAGCCCATCTCCAACGCTCAGTCCATCACCTACATGACACCATCACCTACGCTAACGCCGTCGGTGACACCCTCACCCTCACCGGGGGCAACGTTGGCGCAGGATACCTTCCAGCGAGCTAACCAAAAGTATTGGGGCACGGCCTCCGACGGGCATGTCTGGGGCGGTCAGGCCAACACGAAGAGCGCCTTCTCAATATCCAACAATACCGGGCAACTCTCCGCCAATGGAATCTACGACGCGGTGTTGGGACCTACTGCGGCCAACGCCGAGGTGCTCGTCTCCGGATCGATGAACAAGTTCAGTAGCTCCAATATCGGAGCCGTCCTCCGTTGGGTAGATACCAACGACTGGTATAAAGCCTACATCGACGGCGGGCACCTGGTCGTGCAGAAAAAGGTCAAAGGCACCTATACGACGCTGAAGACCATTACATTCGCGGCCACCGCCGGTAAGTCCTACACCATTCGCTTCAGCGTGGTCGGTACGACGCTCTCGGCGAAGGTCTGGCTGACCGGGACGACCGAGCCAACCAACTGGATGATTACGGTCAACGACACCAGTCTGACCACTGGCTACTGTGGCCTGCGCCTCCAGTTGCAGAGCGGGATCGTGGCGAATATCACCTCCTTCCAGGCTATCGGACAATAATTACCCGGGTAGGCAAGGGCGACCCTCGCGGTCGCCCTCTCGTTCCGGTCGCCTCTATTATCTTAGCCCCCTCGTGATACAATACCCAACAAACAACTTGAGAGGAGACATGCATGCCGATTGCTCTGATTGTACACGGAGGCGCGGGCGATGTTGCCCCTGATCGTGTGGAGGCTGCCCAGGCCGGGTGTAAGAAGGCCGTGCTGGCGGGCTGGCACATTTTGTTGGAGGGCGGTTCCGCGCTGGACGCGGTCGAGGCTGCTGTGCGCGCACTGGAAGATAACCCGGAGTTCAACGCGGGCACCGGAGCCTGTTTGAACAGCGACGGCAACATCGAACTGGACGCCGGCATGATGGACGGCGCGCATTTACGAGTGGGTGCGGTCGCGGATGTCGAACGTATCAAAAACCCCATCACGCTCGCTCGCAAGGTGCTCACCAGCCCGCACGTCCTACTGGTGGGACGGGGCGCCGAGCAGTTCGCGCGCGAGCAGGGCATTGAGCAATGCGCGCTGGAAGATCTGGTAACGAAGCGGCAATATGACGCGTGGCAGGAGGAGCGGGTCAGGCGCGAGTCTGAAGAGCCACGGTTCATCAGGCGCGAAGTGCATTTCTCGCCATCTCACAGTATGAAACAAGAAGCGGACGGCTCGTTCGAGGAGCATGGAACGGTTGGGGCGGTCGCACTTGACCTGTCCGGCGCGCTTGCGGCGGCCACCTCCACGGGCGGCATTCATAACAAATATCCAGGGAGAGTGGGCGATTCGCCGCTGGTCGGGTGCGGCTTCTACGCCGATGACTACGCGGCTGTCTCTTGCACCGGTTATGGCGAGGACTTCGTGCGCTTGATGATCGCCCGGCGAGCTGCTGATGCCGTGGTGAGCGGGAGTCGCGCGCGTGAGGCTGCCCAGGCCGCCATAGCCTTTCTCGGCGCGAAGGCGAGCGGCACGGGTGGCCTGATCGTCGTCGATCATCACGGCGATGTCGGCTTTGCCTGGAACAGCCGCAATATGGCGTATGCCTTCATGACAGAGGGATTGACGGAGCCGACAGCAGGTGTATGAATCTTCAATGCGCAATCAAGAATTGCCCGGCGAAATAACCTACCAGGAAGAGGATACCGAAGACCAGCAGGCAGAGTAGGAGTATCGGCAGGAACGAGGCGCGTCCCCGACCCTGCGTGTCACGTTCGGGATAGGCCGCCTGCCGCGCAGCCGCCAGCTTGAGCGATGGGTCGGCGACGGTCGGTGAGGAAGGCGCGATATCAGCTATCGGCAGACGGGCACTCTGCCCTGATGCATAGGGCGAAATGCGCAACCCGGCGCGATCTGTATCTCTAACAGGCAGGGCGGTTGCCAGCCTCGCTCCTGCTCGCTGAGACGCAACAGCTTGTTCGTCCTGCGCGCCGGTGATGGGCATAGCAACAGGCGGGGGCGGCTCGTAAGCCTCGACCAGCATGCGTAGCTCGGCATACAGCGCCTCCGGCGTAGTGATGGCGTTGGGATGCTGGTGCGCGACCGCGCGTGCGACCGTTTCGCACAGTTCTGGAGGCACATTGCGCTGGAAGCTCAGGCGACCATCGGGACGCGGTTCGACGGAACTAGTTCCCGGCACGCGGCTGGCAAGCAACTGGTAGAGCAGCAGACCAACAGCGCGTGTATCCTCTGCGCGTCGTTCGTCGGTCGAAACTCCCCAGGGCAGTTCCGTTTCAGCAAGCGCCTGGCTTTCGCCTCCCATTACGCTCCATCGCTGGAAATAGGCCAGGTCGCTTGGCAGCGCGAAGTTGTTGACCCGCACAAAACCGTTGCGGTCGCGCATAATGGCAGCCGGCACAAGGTCGCCATGCGTCACGTGGCGTGAGGAACTTCCAGCGTAGAGCAGAGCATGACAAATCTGGCTCCCGATATCGGCAACGGCAAAGGGCGTCAGCGACTTCTGCACCAGCGCTGCAAAATCTTCGCCCTCGATATATTCCTGTACGACGTAGAGCCGATCAGATTCAATGATGATATCGTAGAGGTTCACAATATTCGGATGAGAGAAGTTCGCCGTCAGCTTGATCGCGGAACGGTACGCGGCAGTATGCTGCGTGGGTACGACTTTCACTGCGACCGAGCGCGACAGGACTTCGTCCACACCGTAGTAGACCGAAGAAGATACACCCTGATTTATGAGATGCTGCAATCGGTAACGCTCATAAATGAGCAGACCTGTTTCCACACTATGCCTCGTAGGGACATGTATTATACATGTCCCCGCTATTCTCTATCTCTCTGCGTTATGCAGAAGTTTTATCTATCCATCGCTGTCACATGTCCTGGAGGGCGAGCGTCACCGCGCCTACAATATTGGCGTCGGAACCGAGCGCGCCTTGCACGATACGGGCAGACCGGCCTATCTCTTTCAAGCAAAGATCGTGCAGGCGTGCCTGTAATGGCTGGATCAACAAATCACCTGCCTGCGCTACCTGGCCGCCAAGTACGATGATGCCTGGATTTATCATGTGAACGATATTCGCCAGGGCAATGCCCAGGTAGGTGAACACTTCTTGCGTCACACCACGCGCCACCGGGTCGCCTTCCGCCGCCAGCAGGAAGACCTGCTCGGCAGTGATGCGCTCCGCCCTTGCCCCTGTCACGCGGCGAATGGCCTCTTCCGTTTCAGGATACTCGACCGAAAGGCCGATCATCGAACGGACAATAGCCTGCGCCGATGCGATAGCTTCAAGATGCCCGTATTTGCCGCACGAGCATTTCGGCCCGTTCTCTTTGACAATCAGATGTCCGATCTCTCCTGCTGTCGATGAGGCACCGTGATAAATCTTGCCATCCACCACCAGGCCACCACCAATTCCTCGCCCCAGGCCAACATAGAGTACAACGCGCTCATTTGCTCGTTGCGTCGCATCCAGGCCGCAGACTACTCCAAAATTGACCTCGGCCAGCGCTGCCGCGTTCGCATTGTTCTCTATTATACAAGGTCGATCAAGACGTGCCGCCAGATAATCCTGTAAAGGGAAGTCGGTCCAGCCCTGCGCGTGATGCAGTGTGCGCACGACCCCGCTCGCAGCATCCACCAGTCCTCCAACTGCTACCCCCACGCGCAAAATGCGCCCGTCGCGCAAGCGATCGGCCGTCAGCGTCTCTTCCAGCATCTCGTCGACCAGCTTGAGTACCGTCTCAGTATCCGGCACAAACTCCAGCGGGCGGCGCACCCGGTACAGGATGTTGCCCTGCAAATCGGCTAAGGCCACCGATTGACGCGACCCGCTTCCGCTGATCTCGATCCCCACGACATAGCCCTGCGTCGCAAGCAATTTCCCCGTGGAACGAGGCGTCCCCTGCGGTGTCAGCGGGCCGGAATCTCGAATGAAGTCTCCTCGTGGTGTCTGCGTCACCTGTACAACAGGCGCTGGCGGCACATTTACTTCCCCTTGGTCAGGTGCCTGGAAGGAGCGCAATGCGTGCTGTAAAGCCATCGTTTCATCTCCTGTCTTGCTCACTGTCGCAGCGAATATACTATAACATATTGCGTCCTATCCGTCACGTTGATACAATAACGAGTAGGAGAAAACAGATGTTATCATGAGAGGCGCTATGTCATCATCAGCTACAACCAATCAACAGGAGTTCATCGGGCCAGGACTCAGCCCGTTCAAGCGCATCGTCACCATTCTCGGTGTGATTGGCCTGACTGTCCTCGTCCTGTGGATCGCGCTTCACGAGGGTGTCCCTGCCATTGGGAGCACCATTGTCGCTATCCTTTTTATTCTTGGATTTATTCTCTATCTGCGAATTGTCGAGCCTGTTCCGTTCACTATCTCATTAGAACCGGAGGCGCTCGTCAAGCGCAGTAAAAACGGAGAAGTGATAACGATACGCTGGGAAGACCTGACACGCGTGAAAGAGGAGTTCTTCCACAACGGCAAGCGCATCAGCGTCATCGCGTATCGCAAAACGACAACGCCGGAGCAGAAAGCCAAAGCCTGGGCGGTCTACCGCGATGATGTCACCGACCTGGACGGGCTGGCCGAGACGCTCAAGCAGCGCATACCGCCGACATGCCAGTGGCAGAGCGAAAAGGTGCATGATTGACGAATTATGTATACTTACATAATATTAGTAGCATTGCTTGCGTTAGAACAAAAAACATGGTATACTTGAGCAAATATAGGCAATCTAAGATACCATTTCAGGTATCGAGGCTAGACTGGTTGAGAAGATAACCAGAAAGGCCAGGCAAGAAGACATGGCGATGAATCCAACAGAAACTGAAACCGACCTGACAGCATCGAAGACGCCCATTGCTCCAATGTGCCGCCGCTATGAGCATATTGCTCAGTTGTTGGGAAAACGCTGGACTGGCCTGATCCTCGACTCGCTGATGGGAGGCCCGCGTCGCTTTTGCGAATTGACTACCTCGGTTGAGGGATTGTCCGACCGCGTGTTGAGCGACCGGCTGCGCGAGTTGGAGGAAGAGGGTATCATCGAACGAGTCGTCTACCCGCACATTCCTGTGCGCGTAGAGTATCGTTTGACTGAAAAGGGCAGCGCGCTCAAGCCCATTGTCGCGGAAATGCACGTGTGGGCAGAAAACTGGATACCCGCCCCAGAAATGAACGAGAAAGAGCAGTAGTGGAGAGAGGCATCCCTGGAGGGTGCCTCTCTTGATATTGCTGAACAGGAACGATGGAGAATTTATGGGCACCCTGGCGCATGGCCTTCATCGCGCCGCAAACTCCGCAGTCGCAGGAATGTATTTTTTGCGCGCAGCCTGCCGCCCATCGTGACGACGACTACTATATCCTCTATCGCGGCGAGCACTGCTTCATGATGCTGAACCTCTACCCCTACAACAGCGGCCATCTAATGATCGCACCCTTCCAACACCTGGGCAGCATCGAACAACTCGACGCAGCTACGCTTGACGAGTTGATGTCGCAGGCACAACTAGCCCTGCGCGCCCTGCGTCTCGCGCTCAAACCCGACGGCTTCAACATGGGCATCAACGAGGGCAAGGTGGCCGGCGCTGGCTTCGCCGACCACACGCATTTCCACGTCGTCCCGCGCTGGAACGGCGACACGAATTTCATGCCCGTCATCGCCGATATCAAAGTGATGCCCGACTATCTCTCCAACACCTACCGGCAGTTAAAAGAGGCCATCGCGTCGATCCAGGCGCAGCCCTGATACTCCTGGTAGTGCAATGTCCTACGGTAATTTTGATTCTTCCTGTAAAGACGACGATTGAACTTGCTCCGTGTCACTTGCCGGTTGTTTGCCCTCGATGAGCAGCAGCGCACTGAGCGCGCTGATCACCGCCATTGCGGCAGCGATCAACATAATCACGCGAAAACTGGTGACGAAGGATATATTGATAGCCTGCTGCACCGCGGCATGAGCTGTGCTGCTCAAGCCACCCGGTATGTCTATACCCACCAGCTTGCTCTGCTGCGCTACCAGCGCGGCGCGAGTGCCAGGCGCAATGGGCACTGTCGCCAGGCTGTTCACGAAGTTGGCACTGAAGACTCCCACGGCGACGAGACCCAGCACGGCGATGGCCAGTAATCCGGCGGAACGCGCAACGGCGTTATTGATGCCAGAAGCAATGCCTGACCTTCGCGCATCCACTGCTCCCATGACAGCCGTCGTGAGCGGCGCGACGGCGACCGCCATGCCGGTACCCAGCACGACAATCGCCGGGAAATAGGTCGTCCAGTAGCTGCCGCCGATGCCTGGTACGGCGAACAACACAAAGCCGGCGGCGGCGATCAGCGGGCCGATGACGAGTGGCAATTTCGCCCCGTAGCGCGCCACCAGTCCGCCGGACCAGCGCGAGAGCGTGAACATGATTATGACGAAGGGCAGATTGGCGGAACCGGCTGCCGTGGGAGAATAACCCTGCACGCGAATCAAGTTGAATGGCACAAAGAACAGCGCGCCGCCCAGCGCGGCATACAGCAGCAGCGTCAGCAGGTTCGCCCCGCTGAAGGTGGGAGAGCGAAACAGGCTTAACGGCACCATCGGATGCCTGCTGCGAGCCTCTACCACGACAAAAGCTATCAGAGCGGCTACACCGATCGCCAGCGCGATCAAGACCTGCGTATCGCCGAGTCCCACGTTATTTGCTTCGATCAGGCCATAGACGATCCCACCAAGGCCAAGCGTCGCCAGCAGCGCCCCCCGCCAGTCGAGCCTCTGCCCGCTCTCCTGCTCGTCGCGGCTTTCCGGCACGTGCCGGAACAGGATCACCAGCACGATAGCAGCCATAGGAACGTTGATGAAAAAGACCCAGCGCCAGGAGGCGTATTGCACAAGCAAACCGCCAAGCACCGGGCCAATCGCCGAGGTAATGGAGGTAAAGCCCGACCACGTACCGATAGCTTGCCCGCGCCGCGCGCTTTCGAAGGAAGCGCTGATAAGAGCGAGGCTGCCAGGAACCAGCAGCGCGCCACCGATACCTTGCAACGCCCTGGCGACGATAAGCACCGTAATATTCGGCGCGAATCCACACGCGACCGAAGAGAGCGTGAAGAGCGCGATACCCGTCGCAAAAATACGCCTGCGCCCGTAGCGATCACCCAGCGAGCCGCCCACCAGGATCAGCGCTGAGAGAAAGAGCGCGTATGCCTCGACTACCCATTGCACATCGGCGACTGTCGCCCTGAGCTCAGTTTGAAGCACCGGCAGAGCGACATTGACAACTGTGCTGTCGATAAAAGCCATGCTCGATCCAAATATGGTCGCAACCAGCACCCACGTACCGCTTATCCCTGTTACTGGGCGTCCGAGTTTGCCTGTCTGGATCACGGCTTCATCGCACGGCGGTTTTGCAATCTGGCTCATGCATAGTCCTTCTTTTCGTATCGTCGTATTGCTGAGTGTTGCTGAATTTCCCAGGACATTGTATGCTACAAACGTAAGATTGCCAACAGCATTTTCAACAGGATGCTACCTGATGAAAAAAACAGGGTGATGCTTTCGCACAAATGTAACGAGGTGATGCAATGCACCTGGAACTCCTCTCACACAAACCAGACGCACCAGGCGTACAACCTCATGTCACACCACTGCTCTTTGTGCATGGCGCGTGGCATGGAGGATGGTGCTGGAACGAACATTTCCTCCCCTATTTCAAGCAGCAGGGCTACAGTTCGTATGCGCTCGACCTGCGCGGGCATGGCAAGAGCGAGGGCGCGAAACGCCTGCGCTTTACACGCATCTCCGACTTCGTGGCCGATGTCGAGCAAGCGATCCGCCAATTGGAGCGCCCGCCTGTGCTGATCGGACACTCGATGGGTGGCCTGGTCGTGCAGAAATACCTGGAGAAACATCGCGCACCCGCGGCAGTGCTGCTCGCCTCGGTTCCTCCCAGCGGCGTGCTTCGCACCACTTTGAATATCGCGGTACATCACCCAATGGAATTCGCCAGGGCGAACGCGACCATGAAGCTGTATCCCATCGTCGAAACTAAGCGTCTCACCCGCGAAGCCTTCTTTTCGCCTGATATGCCGGAAGAGCAGGTGCAGAAATATTTCGCGCACATACAGAACGAGTCCTATCGCGCCTTCCTCGACATGATAGTGTTCAGTCTGCCGCGCACCAAACGGGTGCAAACGCCCATGCTGGTGCTGGGCGGCGAAAAGGACACCATCTTCAATCACAAAGAGGTGGAGGCAACCGCTCGCGCCTATCATACCCAGGCAACCTTCTTCCCGACGGCACACGACATGATGCTCGAAGACGGCTGGCAGGGCGTGGCGGATTGCATCCTGGAGTGGCTGAAGGAGCGGCAGATATAAGAGAATGCCAGGCTCCGTATGGAGTTTAGTTTTCGAATACATGCACCGCGCTTGCTGTTATGCCCACCGTCACCTGCATACCCACGCCGATGTCCAGAGCGTGCATTTCGCGGGCAATCATGGGAATATCCAGCGTTTGTCCTTTTTCGAGCAGTACGGTGATGGAATGCACGAGTCCCTTTGGCTGGTCGCGCAGCACCTCACCGGAGGCGAACATCATGTCCGGTGGAGAGTTGCTCCCTTCAAATGTAGGGAGGTGCATATCACTCGCAAAGATATGGAGTTCGTCGGTGCGGACGCCAAGCTCCAGCGTTTGCCCGATACGTATTTGCATTGCGTTGGGGATGTTGACGCGCAGCGTGAGGTTGCCTCGCCGGTCGTCGCTCCCCGACCCCAGCCCCCGGATACCCACCAGGGGCATCCCTGCATATTCGGAATCCTCATGCCCCCCATTCACCCTCACAGTAGCAACCTGGGAATGTGTTGGGGGAAATGCCGATATGTAGGGATACCCCTGGTGGGTATCCGGGGGGCGGGGAGTGGCGGGATCGGAAATGCTCGTTACCTCGATCACCTCGCCGCTCCAGCAGGTGCGCATTCCTACAAGGGAGGCGACGGCGCGCGTACCAGGCGAGCGAAAGACATCATCGGACGTACCTACCTGCAAGACATGGCCCTGTTCGATCACCACAATCGTATCTGCTAGCATACGCGCCTCCGCCGCGTCGTGCGTCACCAGCACGATCGGGACGTGGACGCGCTCGTGGAAGGCGCGCATCTCCTCGCGCAGTGTCTCGCGCACGGCAGCGTCGAGCGAACTGAACGGTTCGTCGAGCAGCAGCAGGCGCGAGTTAGCGGCCAGCGCGCGTGCCAGCGCCACGCGCTGCTGCTGCCCGCCAGAGAGCTGCGCCGGTCGCTGCCGTTCCAGCCCACCCAACTGCATCATGTCTACCAGTTCGCTCACGCGCTGGCGAGCCTGGCTGCCATGCGTCTTGAGGCCGAAGGCGATGTTCTGCTCGACCGACAGGTGCGGGAAAAGCGCGTAATTCTGGGGAACGTAGCCGACGCGGCGGCGCTGAGGAGGAAGGTTGATGCCCGTCACGCTGTCCTGCCACACCATCTCATCCTGCATGATATGGGCCGCGTCCAGCGGGAAAAGGCCCGCGATGGACTGTAAGGTCAGGCTCTTACCGGAGCCTGACGGCCCGAAGAGCACGGTCAGCCCATGCGGCACGCTGAAGGCGATATCCAGCGTGAAGCCGGGCAGGTCGCGCCGGATGGCGACCGTCAATGCACCGGTCGCCACGTCAGTCCGCACCCCTTCTCGCACGTCTACTTCGCGTTTCACGCTCTCGGCAGGCTCCAATGCCGCCGAGGTATCTTTCTCGAATGGTCCTGTTGAGTGTTCTATCATGAGACAACAATCGATTTTCCCGTCCGTCGTTGCACGAGGACGATGGCTCCAATCACCAGAATGCTGAGACCCAGCGAGAAGAGCGCCAGGGGCAGCGCGCCCGCCACGCCGACCCCGGAAAGCTGGACGAAGGTGTAGACCGGGATGGTGTAGGGATGGTAGGCCAGCACGACCGTCGCGCCGAACTCGCCCAGGGCGCGCATCCAGGCCAGGATCAATCCCGCGATGATGCCGCCGCGCGCCAGGGGCAGGCTGACGCGCCAGAAGAGGCTCCAGCGACTGTGCCCTAGCGTGGCGGCCACGCGCTCGAGCTGGGGGTCAATCGACTCGAAGGCGGCGCGCGAGGCCACGATCACGAACGGGGCAGCTACGAAGACCTGCGCCAGCACAATGCCTGCCAGCGTGTCATCGACCTCCAACCCAATGTTCGCCAGGGGCGCGCCGATCAGCCCATATGGGCCGAAGAGCACCAGCAAGATGATTCCGCTGACGACGGGGGGAAAGACGAGTGGGAGATAGATAGCAACACTGACGATACTTTTGCCAGGAAAGTTGAAGCGCGCCAGCACATAGCCCAGTGGCACTCCGAACAGGGCAATTACCACGGTGGCTATTGTTGCGCTAATGGAGGAGGTTATCAATGCCTGGATTGCGTCGGGATCGCTCAACGCGCCCGGTACCGACGACCAGGGCAGCACGAAAAAGAAATAGACCAGCGGCCCGACCAGGTAAAGCATCATGCACGATCCTAGAAGCCAGAAAACCGTTCCCCGCCCGGCAAATCGGAACGCTCTCGTTCTCTGCTGCTCAACGCCGGATATATGCTGCATGAATGCGTTTTATCCTCTCTAAAGCGCAGGTATGATATGGCCTGCAATACAGTTTGTCATGACAATTTTTAAGGGCAACCGTTGGTGCCCTTCTAACATCATGACACATTTTACTGCGTTGTGGTAGGGGAAAATTTCTATCCGCTCGCTCATAATTTTGCTAGTACCGGTGAGATAAAATAACGGCACTGCACGTATTCATTATTACTACAACTGTGGTTTTCCTCTCATGGAGGGCACTTTGATGGATGAATCCGCTGGAAGGTATCAAGGTAGGCAGTTTGGCAATTACCGCCTGCTCAGGCAGATAGGTGAGGGAGGCTTCTCGGAGGTCTACCTGGGTGAGCACGTGCTGCTCGGCACAACAGCCGCGATCAAAGTTCTGCATACCCGCCTGACCGACGACGAGTTCATGCACTTCCGGCAGGAGGCGCTGACCATCATCGACCTGGGGCATCCCAACATGGTGCGCGTACTGGATTTCGGGATGCAGGACCACGTCCCCTACCTCGTCATGAGTTATGCGCCACACGGCTCGCTACGCCAGCGTTACCCCATGGGAACGCGCCTCCCGCTCTCTGTCGTGGTGGCCCTCGTCAAGCAGGTCGCCGCCGTGCTTCAGTATGCTCACGAAAAGAAGGTGATCCACCGCGATGTCAAGCCGGACAACCTGCTGATCGGGAGCGACGACGAACTCCTGCTGAGCGACTTCGGCATCGCGGTCGCGGCACATAACACCTACTCCATGCAGACGCAGGAAGCCATCGGCACGGTAGCCTACATGGCTCCGGAGCAACTGCGCAGGAAGGCGCGCCCGGCCAGCGACCAGTATGCGCTGGGCGTGATGGTCTACGAATGGTTGTGCGGCGAGTTGCCCTTCGATGGAGCGCCCATCGAGGTTGCGCTGCAACATCTGACCGAGCCGCCACCATCCCTGCGTGCGAAGAACCCGGATATTTCACCCGCCGTCGAACAGGTCGTCATGAAGGCGCTGGCGAAAGACCCGCAGCAGCGCTACCCCGACGAGCTGGCCTTCGCGGAGGCACTGGAACAAGCGGGCAAGGTAGCAGTGCCGGAAAAACCCGCTTCGTCATACCTCAATGACTCATCCACAGCTATCGAAACGCCTGCTTCCAATGGTCTTGTCCAGGTGTTCGCGGAACGCGAAAGGCGGCGCGAGCTACGCAAAGACGCGCCATCGCGTGGGAGAGTGGCGCTGCTGTTTGGTCTGGCGCTTCTCGTTATCGTCGGGCTGAGTAGCGTCAGCCTGTACGCCCTATCTTCCCATGTGCTTCCAGGATTCATACCAGTACACAGCACGACGCCCGGCGGGTCTGCTCCCAGTCCTTCGCCCACAACCGTTCCCAGCGCTCCGCTTTCCGGCTCGGCCAGCCTGTCGATGTATGGCTTCGACGCACAGCATTCGCAATTCGACCCATACGAAAAAGCCATCTCGCTCAAGAACGTGTCCAGTCTGGTACATTCCTGGTCAGCGCGCGTGAATGGATACGTCGGCTTCACCCCGACCATCGTCAACGGCGTGCTCTACATTACCGGGGGCGGCCCGACGCTTTATGCTATCGACGCCAGGACGGGGGCGACCATCTGGAAGACCGCGCCTCAATCGATGAAGTATGCTTCTTATGTTTACTCCCCGACAGTGGTTAATAACATCGTCTATGTTGCCTCAGATTCTGGTACCCTGGGAGCATTCGACGCGCTCAGCGGCAAGTCGCTCTGGACCTTCACCAGTAATAGCAGGGCGAGTTCGCCTTACCAGGATTCGCCCACTTACCTCAACGGGGTGATCTACTTCGGCTCGCACGACGGGAGTGTCTACGCACTTGACGCCAGGACAGGCAAACAACTTTGGAACACCGTCACAGGTGGCTATACAGGGGTAGCGGTCACCGGCGGCGTAGTCTACGCGGCCTCCAACACGCTGCTCTTTGCGCTCGATAGCAAAACGGGAGCCGTTCTATGGACAGGTCCCGTCGGAACAAAAAAGACCGTAGAGGTCTCGCCCGTTGTTGGCAGCGGCATGGTCTTCGTGACGACCGATGATGCCGACGTGCTGGCCTTCTCGGCCGGTGGCTGTGGTCACTCTACCTGCGCGCTGCGTTGGATTGCGCACACGCTGCAAAAGGTGTGGGCTTCTCCGGCAGTCGCCTACGGCGTCCTATACCTCTCGACCCTCTACAGGGATTTCAACGGCGGCAATCTCTTCGCGCTCGACGCCAAAACGGGCAGGTTCCTCTGGCTCGCGCCGACCGAGGACCTGTACGCCGCTCCCGTCGTGGCGAACGGCCTCGTTTACACCATCAATTTCTACGGCACGACCTATGCCTTCAATGCCGCCGGGTGCGGTCATGGCACCTGCTCATCGCTCTGGCAAAGCGACTTTTTCGATAGCAACGACGGCATCGATTACTCGATCACTATTACTGATGGACTGGTTTACGTTTGTACACCAGATGGTTACATTCATGCCCTGCACGCGCCCGGCGCTCCCTAACAGTTAGAGCGACTGCCCGCGCTTGCCCATCGTACCCAGGATCACAGAGATTTCGCCGTAGTGGATGAAAAGATGAGAGATGCAGACCTGGCCAATAGCGCGCACTGCCGGCATCTCGCCAATCGGTTTTACCATCACCATACGCTCAGACAGCTCTTTGCCGCCGTCGGTGATGCCTGCAAGATAGGCTTCGTACTCGCGCCAGACCTCCTCGACATAGCTCATGAAGAGGGCCGTGTCTGCAATGTGGAAGGCGCGTGCCTCCTCGGCTGCCATGCCCGTTCCCTGCACGCGCGGCGGCAGGCCAAGGCGCTCGTGCCAGTTGCCCTCGTTCCACAGAGGAGGGCGCCCTTGCAAGATGAAGCGGAGGATGTTGTCTTCCGTTCGCACGCAGTGCCAGACCAGGAAGGCGATGCTGTTGGTGCTGCCTTCGAGTCTATAATGCCATTCTTCCGGGGTCAGATTGCTGATGCTGCTGCGCATCTCGTGGTGCAGGCGTTTTTGTTCCAGGCGGAAAAAGTCGATGATGTCCATGCAAGTCTCCTGTACACATATACTCCACAGACGTTGTGGATGCGCGCCAGGATGCGTGAGACATCAGCCCCGGCGATCATCTAGAGGCGCAGTTTGTATTGTACCCGTTTTTCAATACAAGAGGAAAGTACATAGACCATCAAAGCATCCGTGACCGGAAAATGAAGTTGACAGAGCCTCATGAGCGTGCATATACTGCTTTAACTGCGGGAAAATCGCCTTCATGGAAGAGAATGCCGTCGTCCATCAGATGAGGAAGAGAAAAGCACATGCATGGACTGGAGGGAACCAGGCTAGGCCGCTATCTCCTACAACACCGCCTCGGTCGGGGTGGAATGTCGGAAGTCTACCTCGCCACCGATGAGCGGATGCACCGCGAGGTGGCGGTGAAGGTTGTAAGCAGCACGCACACCGATTACGTGGAGCGTTTCCAACGCGAGGCCGAGGCCATCGGCAGGCTGCAACACGACCATATTCTCCCCGCGTATGACTTTGGCGAGCAGCTTCCCTGGTACTACCTGGTCATGCCCTATATCGACTATTGTACCCTTCTCGACAAGATCGAAAAAGGGCCGCTGCCGCTCGATTACGCCGGTGAGTTGCTGATGCAGATTGCGAGCGGCCTGCAATATGCCCACGATCACGGCGTGATCCACCGCGATATCAAGCCTTCCAACATCCTCTTGCGAGACGATCACTTCATCTACCTGGCGGATTTCGGCCTGGCACGTTCAGTTGAGGGCGCAGACAAGGTGACGCAGACAGGAGTGTTGCTCGGCACGCCAGAATACATGGCCCCGGAACTGGCGGACGGCCCGGCCAACAAAAGCAGCGATATCTACGCGCTAGGCATCCTGCTCTACCAGATGGTCACGGGCAAAATGCCCTTCACCGCGGATACGCCGCTCGCCGTCTATCTCAAGCAGATGCGCGAGCCACCCATTCCACCTTCGCGCCTCAACCCGGCTATCCCGCGCGCTGTAGATCTCGTTATCCTGCGCGCCCTGGAGAAAGACCCACGCCGCCGCTTCAACTCTCCAATGGCCCTGGCAGAGGCATTTAACCAGGCGGTTAAAACCTCGCAGCCGGTACCACTATCTCCCTTTGCCCAGCCACCCGCTCTCTCGCTCTATGAAACAACACCTATTGGTGAGGAATTGCTGCACCACGAGGCCATCACCCCTGTTCTGCCAGTTCAGCCAACACCGCAATTTCAGCCGCCTGAGATGCTGCCAGAGCCAATCGTCCCGGTGGGACTGCCGGAAAAACTCATCCTACCCGCGTATGCACCCTCCCAGGCGCAAGCTTCCGAACAGGCTCCAAGAAGCAGACCGCCAGGGCCTGCCGGCCCTGGCCGCCGCCGGGCAACTCCTCAAGGCCCAACGGGACCTCGCCGTAGGGTATCCGCGCGCAGGCAGCCCGATCTGAACGCTGTGCTGATAATCGCGCTGGTCTTCTTGATTCTTGTGGCCGCTCTCATTTTTATCGGAGTCGCGGCGTATAATGGTGGCAACAAGGCGCTGACCAGCAGTCAGCTGACGCAAACGGCCACCGGAAACGATAACCGGGTGACGCCTTCTCTTTCACCATCACCTTCAACATCGGCGGCAACGCCTTCACCTAACACCTCGCTTACGGCTACCGCGCAGGCCCAGGCAACGCAGCAGGCGATCTACAACAACGCTACCGCCGTCACCAGCTTGACGCCCCTGTTGAGCGACAATCTGAGCAGCAACACCAATAATCGCTGGCCGGACGACGGCAAGACCTGCACATTCAGCAATGGCACGTACCACGTACTGGTCAGCCAGATAAACTATCTCCAGCCATGCACGCCCGGCGGCTTCACCTTCGGCAACTGCGCCATTAAGGTAGATATGGCTCTTTTGCAGGGAAGCAACGCGGGCTTCATATTCCGCACGAACGGCGATCAGTTTTACGACTTCGAGATCAATTCCTCCGGGCAATTCTTCTTCCGGCGTCACGATGCCAACGCGGGAGCAAACTATGTCTACCTGGTATCAAGCACCAGCAGCAGCGCCATTCATCCCAACACAGCCACCAATACGCTGATGGTCATCGCCAACGGCAGCGATTTTCAGCTGTTCATCAACGGGGTTTTCGTAGGAGAGGTACATGACTCGACCTACGCCAGCGGGCAGATGTCGCTGGCGGCAGGCACTTCCGCGACAGCTAATGCGGATGCCAGCTTCGCCAATCTGAATGTGTACCCGACTCAATAACTAGCTAACCAGGGCGACCGCGAGGGGGTTGGCTATTCTGTCGGTTTACGCGATCACCTCCGGGCTATCGTGCCTGGGGTCGTTGACCAGCCGCGATACGGGACGCGCGGTCATGGCTTCGCCAGGATAGGGCGCAAGCCAGTGCG
This sequence comes from uncultured Chloroflexia bacterium, assembly GCA_963731975.1. Taxonomy (GTDB): domain Bacteria; phylum Chloroflexota; class Ktedonobacteria; order Ktedonobacterales; family Ktedonobacteraceae; genus CAVSXS01. The sequence goes on from CAVSXS010000002.1 coordinate 831,537, forward strand.
AGAGGAACTGGTCATCCTTGATGGCCGGATCGAGCCAGCTTTCATACGCTTCGGGAAGCAGAATGGCAGGCATCCGATTGTGGATTTGCGCGACAACCTCGTTGGGCTGCGTGGTAATGATGGTGCAAGTGCGCAGCGGCTCGCTCGTCACCGGGTTCTTCCAGCTATCCCACAGGCCCGCGAAGGCGAACGGCTGGCCGTCCTTCATGGTGATATACATGGGGGTCTTTTGGCCATTCTCCTGCCGCCACTCAAAGAAGCCGTCGGCGATAATCAGGCAGCGTTTCGAACGCAGCAGCCCCTTGAAACTGGACTTCTCGGCCAGCGTCTCAGCCCTGGCGTTTATCATACGCGCGCCGATAGACTCGTCCTTCGCCCAGGACGGGATCAAGCCCCAGCGCAACTCCTCTATATGCGTCGTGCCATTACGCAGGACGGCTGCCACCGGCTGCGTCGGCGCGATATTGTAACGCTGCGAGGTATGCGGCATCGGCGTTCCCGGCTGCACGCCGAACTTCTCCGCGACGCCAGCCAGATCAACGGTCAATGCAAAGCGTCCACACATCTGAACACCTCCTTATAAACTCAGTCGAATGCTCTCCTCATTATAACGTATTCTTTTTCTGTTGACGGAAAGAGGAAATGTGGATAACTATGTGAACAAGTGTTCTATTTTGTGGAAAACTTCCTTTCCTCCATCACTACTACCTTAAAAAAATTTGCTGGACAATCCCTGCCAACCCTGCTAGGATAGTGGCAACGTTCTAGCATCGTGGTTACGCGGAAAGGAAAGTTTAGTATGACACAGGCAGCAGTGGATAGCTATATTTCTCAGCATGAAGAACGATTTTTAGAAGACCTGAAGGGCTGGCTGCGCATCCCCAGTATCAGCACGCTGCCGGAGCACGCGGGCGACATCCGGCTGGCAGCGGAGTACGCGGCGGAGCAGTTGCGGCGCATCGATTTCCAGCAGGTACAGATCATTGCGACGCAGGGACACCCGCTCGTTTATGGCGAGTGGCTCAAAGCGCCGGGCAAGCCGACCGTGTTGATTTATGGGCACTACGATGTCCAGCCGGTCGATCCCATCGAACTGTGGGAGTCGCCGCCGTTCGAGCCGACGGTACGCGGGGACAGCCTGTACTGCCGGGGCGCGTGCGACGATAAGGGGCAGACCATGCTGGTCTTCAAGGCGCTGGAGTCGCTGATAGCGGTCGATGGTCAGCTGCCCGTCAATGTGCGCGTGCTGATCGAGGGTGAGGAAGAGGCCGGGGGCGAGTCGATCGAGCGCTACGTCAAGACCTACCCGGAGCGTCTAAAGTGTGATGCGGCCTTCATCTGCGACACGCACATGCCCTCGAAGGAACTGCCCGCGCTGATTACGGGACTGCGCGGCATCATCTACACCGAGGTCGAGGTGCGCGGCGCGAAGCGCGACCTGCACTCCGGCTCGTATGGTGGCGTCGCACCCAATCCCATGCACGCGCTGGCCATCATCATCGCCGGATTGAAGGACGCGCAGGGCCACATACACATCCCCGGCCTGTATGACGGCATTCGACCCGCGCCCGAAGTGGAGCAGCGTTTCTGGCGCGAGGATCCGCTGCATATGAACGAGATGCTGCTGGAAGAGATGGGCGTGACGCAATTCACGGGCGAGGCGGAATATCCCCCATTGGAGCGCATCGGAGGCCGCCCGACGCTAGAGGTGCATGGCATCGTCGGCGGTTTCACGGGCGAGGGCGCGAAGACGGTAATTCCCGCCGTCGGCAAGGCCAAGATCAGCCTGCGCCTGCCCGCCGATCTTAATCCAGACGAGGTCTTCACGCTGTTCGAACGGCGCGTCCGCGAACTGGCCCCGGCTGGCGTCGAGGTGCTCGTTCACAAGGTGCATGGCGGCGAGTCGGTCATTGTGCCTGTCGACGCGCCTCCCATGCAGGCTGCCGCCGCCGCGCTCAAGGAGACCTACGGCAAGGCCCCCATCTTCATCCGTGAAGGCGGCTCCATCCCCATAGCGGCGCTTTTCTACAACCTGCTCGACGTACCGGTCGTGCTGATGGGCTTCGGCCTGCCGGACGACAACCTGCACGCGCCCAACGAAAAGTATTCGCTCTCGCAATACTACAACGGCATTCGCACGGTGACGCGCTTCTTGACGAAACTCGGCGCGTGAAAAATGTAGTGGCGACCCTCGCGGTCGCCATACCCCTCGCCGAGCGCCGCCTTCGAACATGGCGACCGCGAGGGTCGCCACTACATTTCATTTTAATCCGCGTTCGTCGGCCATCTTTGTCAACTCGTTGCGCACGTCCCAGAGCTGCGGGTAGAATGCATCTTTGAGCGTGCGCTCCAGAATAGCCATAGGCGTGCCGCCGGTACCGACGGAGCCAAAGCCGATCATGCGCTGCGCCATCTTGAAGTGCTGCATTCGGAATATCTGGAAGACTTCGTCGTAGTCTACCAGCGCCTCGGCAAAGGCCATCAGCAGGGGATACTTTTCGGCTTGTGTGTAGACATCGATCAGCGTCACCCCTTCGTGGTCGAGCAGGGCAAGGTAATCATCCAGCACAGGCGGCGAAATGGTCATTAGCGCGTGAAAGCCGGGCGAGTCCGTGCCAGCGCCATCGCCGAGTAGCAGGCGGAAGGCATGAAAGTTCCAGGGGGGCATGGTCTCCAGCATACGCATATTCGCCAGCATAAGATGTTGGATAGCGATGACGCGCTGCATCAGCCGCAGCGCTGGCGGCACGTCGTAGTGTTGCAGCAGCGAGCGGATGGCGCGCAGATCAAAGTCGGCCTCCTTCCACCACAGCTCAAAGACCTGGTGAACTACCTGGAAAAGCAGTTCGTCGTGATGCGCCAGTTCCTGCTCTGGCTTTTGCAACGAGAGCAGTTCCGGCACGCGCAGGTAGCGTTCGTAGGTACTCTCGCCTGGCGCGTGCTTTGAGTGCTGTGTAGTCATCTGTTTCACCATAAAAACATCCTCCTTCGCTGGATTGGCCGGAAACACCACTGTTCCCGGCTGTTATGTCTTGTCTATTTGCAAGGGGTTTGAGTCAGTGTTTGATAGGTAGTTCCCTCAATCAATCCTACAGCCCAGATGGTGCTGGTGGTCGGAATACGGGTAGCCGCCAGGAGGTCACTGGCAATCGAGCGCCGATGCTCAAGATGAGAAGGATCGTGATCCACGAGCGTTTCATAGCTCTTCTCCCAAATTGCCTGATTGTCATACAACGTTCATCAGAGCATAACCTAAAAAGTTGTGTTATTACAACTATCGAAACAAACCCTGTTCTATTACAAATTATCAGCCATTATGAATTTTGAAAACCAACATCGGTAATCTGTCATTCTGAGCGAAGCGAAGAATCTGACACGCTGACCACTGAGAGATTCTTCGCTTCGCTCAGAATGACATGGCCGATCTTGAATGGTAAAAATCATTTATGGTATTTGCACGATCACCACGCCTAGAATGACCAGCCCCAGCCCGAACACTTTTGCGAAGGTGATGCTCTCACCCACGAAGAAATAGGAAAGGATCAGCGTGATGCCGGGAATGATGAAGTCGCCATACGCCGTGCGAATAGCTCCGATGCGCCGGATCAGCCAGAAGGTCAGGAAGAAGCTGATGCAGCTGCAAAAAACCGCGAGATAGATGAGCGCGCCCAGCGTCGTCCAGGTCGGTTGAAATGCCGCGCCGCGCTCGAAGATCAGGCTCATCGCCAGCAGGAAGACAGCACAGTAGAAAATCTGCCATGTCGTCATAACTGTGACAGGAATATCCGGGCTGTGCTGGCGCGCCGTGCGAATGCCCAGGCCGTAGACACTGGCCGAAGCCAGTACTGCCAGTTCGAAGACCAGCGCGAGGCCGCCTCCGGCGAACAACTGGCCGCTATTAGAGCTATTGTAGTCAGGCAGGAAGGGCAGTCGACCCAACAACACGATCAGCACGCCGGTCAAGCCGACAACAAGACTGGCAAGCAATTTCCAGCCGCGCACCTCGCCGGTATCACGCATAGCGAACAGGGCTGTGAAGATTGGCGTGGTAGACCACATGATGGTCAGCACGCTGACCGGCGCGTGGGGAGTCGCGGCAAAGAAAACGCTGCCGGGAATAGCGACCATCAAAAGTGAAATCACCAGAACGCGCACGTGCTGCCTCCAGGAGATCCACAGCTTCTTGCTCTGCCAGTAGGCCAGGGGAGCCATGATGAAAAAGGCCAGTGTGAAGCGCAAACCGGCGATCAAGAGTGGCGGCGCGTGCTCTACAGCGATTTTGGCCGCGACGGGGAACGATCCCCAGAACAGTACCATGAGCGCGTAATTACCAATGACGATCGCTTTGCTGTTGTGTTGTGTGGATTGCATACAGCCTCTTTGGATGAAGGTCCTACAAACAAGTATACCTAATGCATCCAGCGAGTACCATGTACAGAGCATATGTGAATTGTCAGATACACCCGTATGATATAGTATGGAAGAGCGGACGCGATGAATCACGTCCCTACACACCACCAGGAAGCGCAAGAAGGAGTATTGCGTTCTATGGATCAGCCAGTTTCCATAGAAGTGCTGGACGAAATGAAGACGTATTACCGGGAGCGTGCTGGAGAATACGACGAGTGGTTTTACCGGCGCGGCAGGTACGACCGGGGCGCAGAGGCGAATGCGCGCTGGTTTGCGGAGCTCGATGAGATATTCAGCGCGCTCGACGCGCTCGATATGCGCGGCGATGTGCTCGAACTTGCTCCCGGCACAGGCATCTGGACGGAGCGGCTGCTACCCACCGCGAGCACCATCACCACTGTCGATGCCTCGCCGGAGATGATCGCCATCAACCGCGCCAGGATGGACAGCGAGAACGTCACTTACATCACCTACATACTGGCCGACCTGTTCACCTGGCAGCCAGCGCAGACCTATGACGGCGTTTTCTTCGGCTTCTGGATATCGCACGTGCCGCTTGAACGACTCGATGCGTTTTTAGAGATGGTTGCAGCCGCGCTGCGACCCGGTGGCAAGCTCTTCTTCGTGGATGGGAGGCGCGAGCCGTTGAGCACAGCCACAAACCATCAACTACCGGACGATGGGCAGCAGGTGATGACACGTAAATTGAACGATGGCCGCGCGTTTGACATTGTGAAGAATTTCTACGATCCCGCGCAACTTGCCGAACGTTTCGCTCGTTATGGACTGCGTGTGATGGTTCGAGAGACCGCGACGTATTTTCTCTATGGATATGGTGAAAAGGAGTAATTTATGGGAACGTTCCCACTTTTAGCATACATCCCCATCAATATTGACCCGGTTATCGTCAACATTGGTCCTCTCGCCTTGCGCTGGTATGGCCTGATGTACGTGGTGGGCATCTTGATGGGACTGTGGGCCATCCGTCACTATACGGCGCGCAAGGGCATCAACTCGGACATGGTCTTCCGGTTGCTCTGGTGGTGCGTCGTGGCCGGCCTGCTCGGTGGCCGCCTGTATTTCGTGATCCAACAGCCCAACTTCGTCTCGTACTATCTCGCGCAGCCGCAGCACATCCTGGCGACGTGGGAGGGCGGCATGGCCTTCTTCGGCGCGCTCTTCCTGGGCATCCCCGTCTTGTTCTGGCGCGCGAAGGCCGAGCGCATCAACCCGCTGGTCGCGTTTGATGCGGCAGCCCTGTTCGCCGCGACCGGGCAGATATTCGGGCGCATCGGCAATATCATCAACGGCGATATCGTCGGCTACCACAGCACGCTCCCCTGGGCGACGCTCTATACCAACCCGCATAGCTTCTTCTGCCAGAACCTGGCCGATCCCACCCTGTGCGGCAATCCCATTACCGCCGTGCAGCCATCCGCCGCCTACGAGCTGCTGCTGAACCTGGTGCTGCTCTCCGTCCTGCTGTTCCTGGCATACCGCATCCGCCGTCCAGGACTGTTGATGGCGATCTATCTTTTCGGTTACTGCATCACGCAATTCTTCATCTTCTTCGTGCGCGACAACATCTTCGTCACCTTCCTGGGTCTGAACTGGGGACTGAAGCAGGCGCAGTGGACATCAATGATCGTCTTCATCCTGCTCATCCCGGCCACCTTCATCCTGTTCCGCATCTCGAAGCCCGTCCCGGTGGGCGAAGTACCCGCTACCTACGGCATCCCGCAGAAACCGCACAAGGATTCTGCACCGCAAGAGCTAGCCGAAACAACGGAAACCGCCGATGCAAGCGAGAACGAAGCTGATGACCAGCTCCAGGATGAGGAGCCGCTGGAAACGCCTGAGCAAGCGGAAGTCCAGCCAGTGGCGAAGGCAGGCGACGCGGAGTGACCCTCCCACCCCACTCCCGTATAATTCCGATGTGAGGATGGGGCGATGGGGTAAGTCGCAAGGTATTTCATCATCCTGCCAGTTGCGCCATCTTGCGTGTTTCCGACAGGCGTACCAGGGAGCCGCCGACGAGGATGCCGAGGCCGAAGACCGCGCCGATCACGAGTAAGGGTAGGCGGAAGTTGATAGCGTAGAGGAAGCCGGAAGCGGTGGCTCCCACGAAGCCGCCTGCCATGCCGAAGGCGGAGTACAACCCCTGGACGCGGGCGCGTATATCTGACGATGAAGATGCGGCGACGTGCGCGTCGATGGCCGGCAGTGTGAACGAGTAGATGATGCCGTGTATCGAGAAGCCCACCGCGACGAGAATGGCGACATTCGCCAGGCCGTAGAACAGGTAGAGCGGCACCTGGGCCAGACCGAAGACAAGGATCATGGTCGAGCGACGGCGGCGGTCGGCCAGCCGGCCCCCGAACGGGGCGGCGAAGATACTGGTGATGCTCCACGCCATGTAGATCACGCCAATCATAGTGACGCTCGCGCCCAGGTGATCGTGCAGCCAGAGCGGCGTCAGTGAGATATCGAAACCCACCCACAGGTAATCGACGAAGCCCATGATGTAAGCCGCCGTCAGGGGTAGCGCGAAAAGCCTGCGCAGAGATACGGGCGTGGCCTCTTCCTCGCGCGCCATCTCACTCTTCCTGGCCGGTTTCTGTATCATCACGACAATAATGACGATGGCAACTAGCCGGAAGACGACCGCGCCGATGAACGCGCTGGCATAGCCTGTGGCGGCCAGAAATCCACCCAGGGCAGGGCCGAGCAGAAAACCAGCATTGAAAAACGAGCTGTAGATGCCGAACGCCTCGCCTCGCCGCTCGACCGGAATGGAGTCGATGATCAACGCGCGTCCCGCGGGCAGGTAGGCTGCCGCGACCGCACCCTCTACGAAGCGCACCAGGACGAACAAGAGCGGATTGGCGATCAACAGGTACGAAGCCGAGACAACCGCCTGTAAGAATAGGCTCAGAATCATGATCGGCTTGCGCCCCCAGCGGTCTGCCAGCCAGCCGCTTGGATACTGGAAGAGAAAGTTGGAGATCAGGTAGGATGACGCCATGGCACTAATAATCAACAGCGACGCGCCCTTCGACTGAGCGTAGAGCACGCGCACCGGTACCACCATACCAACACCTGTGTAGGTGGCACAAACGGCGAACGATACGGCCAGCAAGACGCGATTGCGAAGCATGGGGATGAATCTTCCTTCGATGAATTTCTGTAGAATATCTTTCTCAATTATAAGCTTCTCTACTCTCATACGCAATCCGCAAATTGTCCCCGGCTTTCACGAGCGTGTAGATACATGATACATCTCGTGTGATATACTGGACATGTTTTCATCATGCAAGCAAGACTGCCAACACTAGCAACACTGCCAGCATCAACTCGTTCAGAAAGGAACGTCATCATACATGAGCGATTCGACAGCTTTACCTCCCAACTATTTCTATCACCGGCTCGCCAACGGCATCGAGCTTATCGGTCAATATATGCCCAGCCTCAGTTCCATCACGTTTGGCTTTCAGCTTGAAGCGGCAGCCATTCATGAAGCCCAGGGGAAGCAGGGCCTGGCGCACCTCTTCGAATACATGCTGTTCCAGGGCACGAAAAAGAAGGATGCGCGCACGCTAAACGAGGCGTTCGAATCGCTGGGGGCGCGCAAGGGAGCCAGCACCGATCTGGAGTCGGCGCATGTCCTTGCCCAGATCGTCAACACAAAGTTCGACGCGACGTTGGAGCTTATAAGTGAAATTCTGCTCACGCCCACCTTTCCACGGAACGAGCTTGAGCAGATGCGCAGCCTGGTTCTGCAAGAGATTCGCAGGCGCGACGACGAGCCGATGAGCCGCATCTTCGAACTGATCCGCGGCAATTTCTACCAGGGGACCGCGCTGAGTCGCCCGCTGTTGGGAACGCCTGAGAGCGTCGCCGCCTTGCAGCGCCAGGACTTTCGCGACTTCTGGAAGGCACGCTATCAGCCCAACAACACGCTCTTCGCTATCGCGGGCAAGTTCGACTGGGATCACGTAGTCAAACAGATGGAGGCGTTGTTCAGCGGCTGGCAAGGTACCGCAGAACCCACACCACTACAGCATCCCTCTCCGGTATCACGAATTACCCTGGATCACCAGCAGGGCAAGCAGGAACACCTGGCAATGATGTTCCCATTCCCCAACTATGCCGACCCGGATTATTACGCGGCACAGTTGATCGGTGAAGCGCTGGGAGGAAGCATGGCCTCACGCCTGTTCGTAGAGGTGCGCGAGAAACGCGGCCTGGTCTACGGAGTTTCTGCCGGTCTGACCAGCAATAAATACATCGGCGCGATGCGTGTCTACGCGGGGACGACGCCTGAACAGGCACACGAATGCCTGGAGGTCATTGTGAATGAATTGCGCAAGCTGGAACAGGACGGCATCACCGCGGATGAACTGGAACGCGCCAAAGTGCAGCTCAAGAGCGAGAGCGTTATGCGCAGCGAGGGTTCGGGGGCGCGCATGGGTGCTATCTTGAACTCCTGGCGGTACGAGCGCAAGCTGCGCACAATCCAGGAGACCAAAGAGTCCATCGATGCCGTCACGCAGGAACAGATATTGCGCGTGCTGCGCCGCTTCTCGCCGCTCAATCCGCTCGCCGTGTCCGCCATCGGGCCGCTCAGCCAGGAAGAGCTGGTAGGAAATACCTTCCAGTAGAGTTGCTTCCATAAGCTATACGCTGCACTGCACCGCAGGTACAGGAATCAGGCGCGTTGTGTTATCAGGGTGAGGCACCTTCATAACTGCTGTATATAGCAGAGCGCACGCTGGTAAAGGGGCTGTAAATTAATTCGACCTCGTTTCCCAACGAACATTTTCTTTTCCGCTATTGTAGCGCAGGAGTTTTTCCCAATTGATGCTACCATTTGGGTTGTCGAAGTTGTTCAAAAACTCTTTCTCAAATCTATTCACCGCGTTAGCCCATTCTTCTTCAAACTGCCTCCGATGGTCTGCGGGATAGTCGCGCATCAAATCGATGAGTTTGATATAGAAATCCGGGTCTCCCGTCAATTCCTCCCATAAAGCCTGTCCTGAAACAACACGATATGAGCGTTTACTCTTTCGGCCTGACAATCTCCGGCCATAGCAATGCCCAAGTATCGGATCAAACTGTTTGTGAATTTTATGCATTCGATGTCGCAAACTGGTAAACTCGTCATCTTGCCGTTTCGACTGGCTTGCATTGAATATATTTGGGCCAGACTTTATCGAAAATGCTTTATAAGCAGTATCAGTTTCAACAACAACATCAACGCCTTCGCTTGGTGAAACCGTACCACCGCTACAAAGTCTAGCAATCGGCTCGAAAAAAGCATCGCCAAAAATGCTTTCGTCTGATGAAGACATGTAGGCGCGAAGTACTTCCTCGACCAGTTCGGATGCTTTTAAAACACCAATGGCGCGAAGCAAATAGGGATTTTTCTTACGTAGCACATCGCTTAATTTGAGTTCAGAGAGTTTCTTTATGCGGCGTTTATAAAATTCATCAAGGCTCTGACGTATAGCATCCTCAAGTTCCAACTGATTCATAAAACTCATTATCCTCCGCGTTATCGCCCTCGATGTAGCGTGATTTCGATATTTGTATTGTCTCTTCCCTAAGCAGGTCTAAAAAAAGCGATGGTGGGTGCTGTAATTCATCGATACGTTCCTGGGCTATTTGAGCGTACTTGTGGCTGATCTCAATACCAATACAGCGTCTGTCGAGTTGCATAGCGGCCACTGCTGTTGTGCCTGAACCCAGGAATGGATCGAGCACAACGTCTCCCGGCTGAGTGAACAATTTAATGAACCAGGAGGGCAGCCCAACGGGGAAGGCTGCGCTATGGCCTTGATTGCCACATTCCGTCGCCAGGTGCAGCACATTATCGGGATAGGCCAGCTCTCGCCCTACCCAGTTTTCGATCTTCTTGCCAAAGCCGCTCTGCACATGGGAATTGTCGCGCCGCCTGTCTGTTTCGCTCAGGTTGCGCAGGCGCGTTTGACTCCAATCGCCCATTGGGACACGCACAGCATCTTGATACATCGCGAAATGCTTATCCTTCGTAAAATGAAGGCAGCGCTCCCAGCCATCACGAAAGCGATTCGGCCATTTGCCGGGGTAGCTGTTGCGTTTGTGCCACATATATTCTTCGGTCCACAGCCACCCCTGTTTGCGCAGCGCGAGAATAAGCTCAAGCACGTAGGTGTGTCGCTCGCCGTTGACGACTCGCTCTTTGATGTTGAGTACGAACGAGCCTTCCTGCTTCAAGACGCGCTTGAGTTCGGCGGCGATGGGAAGAAACCATTCAACGTATTTATCAGGGTGTACACCACCATAGGTATCTTTGCGCTGGTCTGCATAAGGAGGCGAAGTTACAACCAGATCGATGCATTCAGAAGGCAGCCAGCGTAAAATATCCAGGCAATCATTCTCGAAGATGCGAGCTTGCCACGCTTGATCGTCACTCATACCGGTCCTCTATCCTGAATGGAACACATCAAATTCATCCTCATTATAACACGTTCGTACACGTGTTCTGTCTGAAAAAGGACTTGTGTCTGAAGCTGCTGAATATGGAACTTTCTTCAGGCAAAGCGCGTCAGATCAGCAGATTTATGCTCTATGTCTTCATTGAAAAAAGGCAATGGCTCTTTGCTCGCTCCTCATTGGCGCTTAAGTTTCTCTGGCTCGATATGCTATGCTTCCAATACTCTTTGAGTGGGTCTTTCTCCAGCGTTTCATACTCCTATCTGAAAGGAAATAATATGGGGATCTTCGATGCGCGTTTTGGAGCTTATGTAGCTGTAGCGGCGCTGCTGATTATGATACCAGGGCCTGATATGGCCCTGGTCACACGCAATGCGCTCCTGGCCGGAAGGCGTTCAGCCTCTTTCACTACGCTCGGTATCGGGACAGGAAGCGTTATCTGGGCGCTGGCGTCGGTAGGTGGTCTAGCAGTCCTGCTTGAGGAATCTGTAGTTGCCTTCACCTTCATTAAGTTTATCGGGGCTGCCTACCTGGCGTATCTCGGCATACGGAGTTTGATAAGCTTGCGGGGAAGCAAGCAGACCAGCATTTCAGCTCCCCTACAAACGTCGCGGCTGAGTACGCGGGTTTCCTTCAGACAGGGCGTGCTGGGCAATCTGTTGAACCCGAAAGCTGGCGTGATCTTTGCCACGGTTTTTCCGCAATTTATCACTCCAGGCGACTCTCCCTTGCGACTGATGTTGATGCTGCTCGCCTACGAGTCGATCCTGTTGAGCTGGCTTCACTTCTATGGGTATCTTATCAGCCGGGCCGGGCAAAGCCGCTTTGGGGCCCGCATCCGTACTATGCTGCAAGGAGTTACAGGTGTGGTATTACTCGCGCTTGGGGTACGGCTGGCCCTCGAGCGAAAGTAGAGCGTGCATTGAGAGAGCTTACGATGAGCGCACATCGAATACATACGTGATGAACGTGCCGATGCGAAGCTGGTCGCGCGGCTGCAATGGGTAAGCCCGGCGTGGTTCGAGCCGTGCGTTATTCACGAAAGTACCGTTTCGGCTATCCAGGTCGCGCAGGTAGTAGCGACCATCGACGCAGGTAATCTCCGCGTGGCGGCGCGAGACGGTATTGTGGTTAAGCCCAAGCGTTGAGGTCGATTCGCGCCCAATCGTGACGACTTCTCCCTGGATCAGTCGCGTATGAGACCATTCGGGCGCGGCGGTCAGCGTGACTGCTGCCCCCGGCGCGGTCGATGCTTTTCCGTCAGCCGGGAAGTGTCCGGCTAGCTGCTCAAGGGCACTGCCCGGCATGGCTCTGTGTACCGCCCTGGCGGTTTCAAGTGGAAGGACCGGAACCAGGAAGGCGACGACGCCGTCTTCACGAGGCGAGCCTGCCTGCTGAGTATGCTTGCCTGTCGTTTCAGACAAGCGTACAATTCCGGCGGTTTGTTCTTTGAGCCTGTTTACTGCAACGACAGGCAGCGTATAGGGGTTGGTAGCCGGACGAAGGCGTAGTGTGTCCATAGATTCTATTGGCTCTACCGACTCGTCTTCCTGGGAAGAGGCTGGCAACATGAACTGATTGCGCGTGCCGCGTTCCGGGGCGAGCGTGCTGAGTTGGCTGAGTTGGCTGTGCTCGCCGGGTCTCGCCTTGCGGACAGCCAGCACAGGTGTGGGAACCTTCTGCGCGTCCAGCCAGGTCGCCAGCTTGAACTCTCTGGCGAAGAGATGCGCGGCCACCGGGGACAGGTCTACCGCGTGATCAACTGCGCGTTTGAACGAGAGCATATCCACGCGACCATCAAAGGAAAGCGCGCCGATAGGGACGCCATTCTTGAGCAGCGCCCGCGCGTAGCCGCATATCGCCGGGTCGGAGAGCACCGCCTGGCATCCTGGAGCGTTGGAGTCGAGCGCGCTCGCGCCGATCGCCGCGATGTCGAGACCGAAGAGACGGGTCGAGGTGATGGCGTGCAAGAAGGCGCTGCTGTGCGCGCTGGCGTGAAGTAACTGGCGCGTTCCGGGCAGGCCGAGCATGGAGTAGGCTGCCGCGCGCCCCTGCTGGATGGCCGGGTACCACTGCCCGGTGATACGCGACTGGCCGGTGATCGTATCGGTCACTTCCGCCACGTCGCCCGCCGCGAACACGTCCGGCGCGCCCGTGCGCATAGTGTGATCGATCCTCGCGCCTCGCCCGCAAGCAATGCCGCTGACCGAGATGTAATCGACGACCGGCTCGCTGCCGATAGCCGCCACCAGCAGGTCACAGGGGATGCGCGCCCCACTCTTTGTGATGATCCCCACGACGCGTCCCTGGCTGCCCGCAATCTCCGCCACCTCGTCGCCTGTGCGTACATCGACATTGCCGCGCCGCTCCTGTTGTAGCAGCAATTCGGAGGCTGTCGCGTCCAGCACGCTCGACCACAATCTCTGTCCGCGCAGCAGGTGCGTTACCTGCAAACCGCGCAGGGTCAGCGCCTCGACGGTCTCCAACGCGACGGGGCCACTACCAACCACTACGGCACGCCGCGCTGCCGGAAGCAGTTGCAGCGCCGCCTGGTAGTCGGCCAGCGTGCGCAGCGCGACCACCCCGGCCAACTCAGCGCCGGGACAGGTTAGCCGCCGCGCCTTCGCTCCGGTGGCGAGCAGCAGGCAATCATAGCTCACCTGACGCCCGCTGCGCAGGTTCACTGAATGGGATTCGACGGCGATCTCAACGGCTCGATCCAGCACGAAATGGATGGCGCGCTCCGCGTAAAAACTCTTGCGCCGGGCATACAACGTAGCCTCATCCGCGCGGCCTGCCAGGTAATCCTTCAGCGCGGGCCGTGTATAGACGGGCAGGGGATTGTCCGCGATCAGCGTAATCGCCGCCGACGCATCCTCGGCGCGCAGCGTTTCCGCCGCGGTGATGCCCGCAATTCCACTTCCGATGATGACGAACGAGCGACGTTCTGCCATAGAGCTTTCCTATCTTCCAGCATGATCGACGGTATATCTTTATGTATTTCTCTATGCCAGTGTAATATGTTAACCGTTAAAATAGCATGAAAATAGGCAGAAGGGGTACAGATTACCCATTGGCGGGTAGAGGTTTCATGCCCGATTGGTTGATTGTCAATCTTGCTTTTTGCAGCAAATATGATAAGCTACCCGCAGTAATCTGATCGATCCCCGTCACATCCTTGAACAACCAGTCAACTATCGATATATCATGATACATAGAGTATGAGAGGAGTTGTAGTGAATGGATTACACGGAATACCAGATTGCGCTCTCGCCCGACCTCGACATCACCCCAGAGGAATTCGCCAGCGCCTGGAACGACGACCCCGATGCCCACGATCATGCAACCGCCCATTTCTCCTCGGAGAAATCCTCGCAGTTCATCGATCCAATACTGGTCGCCGCCCTACTCAGCGTCCCCGCCAGCGTTGCCAGCAGCACGCTCTACGACCTCCTCAAAAGCGTCGTGACCCGCCTGCACAAAGAGAAAGGCCAGACGCCAGTCACGCAACGGCACGTCCACATCGAGCAAACGACGAAATCCGACGGCACAAAGATTCTGGTAATCGATATCGTCGAACAGTAGGTTTGCGCCCCTACAGGCGAGGACAAGGGACGGATAGGATAGTTTCGTAGCGATCAGGAGACGTTGGCATGGCACAGATCATCAGCATACAGCAGCGCGGCGAGGCAGCCGACGCGGATGGCAATTGGCAGGCGGTTGTGCGCTTCAACAATGGGGCGGTAAATCCTATAACCGTCGGCAATCCTTTCACGGAAGCGGAAGAACGGAGAGCTTGAATGGTATTTCGAGGAACACCTGGAATTCCCTTTCACCAAGAAGGTGCGCGCCAGTAACGCGGCGAAGAGCATCGCTAGCTATGGCGAGAAGCTGTTCAGCCAGGTCTTCGAGCGCAATGCGAAGGCGCTGGTAGCCTACAAGACGATGCTCCAGGTTGGGCTGCACGATGCGCAGATCGAGATCGAGGGATCGCCAGCCTTTCATGCTTTGCATTGGGAGGCGTTGAAGGACCCGGAACTGCCCGAACCGCTGGTCTTGCAGGCCACCATGGTGCGCAAGAACCTTGAGGCGGCAGCCATACAGTCGCTGGCGCGCCCATCGCCTACCATCAACCTGCTGGTCGTGACGGCGCGGCCCTCCGGCAAGCGCGACGTGGGCTATCGCACCATCTCGCGTCCGCTGGTCGAGGCGCTGCGCCAGACAAGCGTGCCTATCCAGATCGATATCCTGCGTCCTGGCACGTACAAAGAGCTGGTCAACCGCCTGAACGACGCGACGGCCAGACACGGCGAAGGCTATTACCACGTCGTCCACTTCGATGTACACGGCGCGCTGCTGACTCACGAGCAACTGCAACGAGGCCACCAGGCGAACCACTTCGTCTTCAACAAGCGTTTTGCTCGCGCAGATATACAGCCTTACGAGGGTGCCAAAGCTTTCCTTTCCTTCGAAAGCGAGCAGGAAGATAACAGATCAGACCTGGTGGAAGCCTCTGAACTGGCGGCACTGCTGCTCAAACATCACGTTCCCATCACCATCCTGAATGCCTGTCAATCGGGCAAGCAGATAGGCGAGCGCGAAACCAGCCTGGGCAGCCAGTTGATGCAGGCGGGCATGCAGCTTGTGCTGGCCATGGGCTATTCCGTGACGGTCAGCGCCGCCGAGTTGCTGATGCGCACGCTCTACCAGAAGCTGTTCGAGAACGACGATCTGAAGGTCGCCATCCGCCACGCGCGCGAGGAACTCTACAACAACAAAGCGCGCCGCGCCTACTTCGACCAGCGCATCGACCTGGAAGACTGGCTGCTGCCCGTCGTCTACGAGAACCAGCCCGTGCAACTCCAGCCGCGCGACTTCACGCCGCAGGAACGCAGCGCCTACAACCAGCGCAAGCTAGCCGAGAAACAGTACGCGCCGCCCGAACCGCAGTACGGCTTTGTGGGCCGCGACCTGGACATCTTGCAGATCGAAAAGCGCCTGCTGGCGAAGCGCAATCTGCTGCTCGTGCGCGGCATGGGCGGCGCGGGCAAGACCACGCTGCTCAAGCACCTGCGCGCCTGGTGGCACACGACAGGCTTCGTGCAGCAGACCTTCTACTTCGGCTACGACGCGCAAGCCTATACGCTCCAGCAGATACTCACGGAGATGGCCCAGCAGTTGTACGGCCCGAAGTACTACACCGACATCCAGCCTTTCCCGCTGGCCGAGCAACAGATCATGATCGCCGAGAAGCTGCGCGCCGGGCATCACCTGCTGATGCTGGACAACCTCGAATCGATCACCGGCGCGCACCTCGCCATCCAGCACACCCTACCCAAAACCGAACAGGAGGCCCTGCGCAGCTTCCTGGCCGACCTCGCCAGGGGCAAAACGCTCGTGCTGCTCGGCTCGCGCGGCGGCGAAGACTGGCTGGCCCCCGCCACCTTCGACGACAACATCTACGACCTGCCCGGCCTGGACGACGAGGCTGCCACTCTGCTGACCGACCGCATCCTGGAACGCACCAACGCCACGAAATACCGCGCCGACGAAAAGGAAAACGACAACCTGCGCCAGCTCATCAAACTGCTCGACGGCTTCCCCCTGGCCCTGGAGGTTGTGCTGGCCAACCTCAAGCAGCAGACGCCCGGCCAACTGCTCCGGGCATTGCAGGAAGGCGACGTGAAGCTAGACATCGACGACGAGCAAACAGCACGGCAAAGACATCTTCGAGCAGAAGACGCAGAGCATCCTGCGCTGCATCGACTACTCCCACAGCAATCTCTCGCCCGACGCCCAACAACTGCTGCTCTGCCTCGCCCCCTTCACCTCGGTCTTCTGGCTCGATGAAGGTGTCCTAAACAACTACATCAATGAGCTGAAGCAGCAGCCCGCCCTCTCCGCGCTGCCCTTCGCGCGCTGGCCAGAAGTCATCCGCGAAGCACAAAACTGGGGCCTGCTAAGTCCCGACCCTGAGATTGGCGTTCTCTTGCGCCTGCAACCAACATTGACCTACTTCCTGCGCAACAGGCTCAACGACAGCGGACAAGTCGAGGTGCGCAAAGCGATAGAGACGGCTTTCCGCGAGCACTATGACGCGCTAGGGGGATCGCTCTACTCAGTTGCTCAAATCCAAAGATCCGCAGGAAAAACAGATGGGGCAGTTGCTGACAGGCCTGGAATACGAAAACCTGGTGACGGCGCTGAATCTGGCGCTTGCAGGCCCAGGTTTCTATAACTGGTCCCTACAATGCCCTACTGGAATACTTTGATGCCACGCAGAATCAGCGTCGTGGATTGGATTTATTTCAATCTGTCCTGGAACGTTTTGAACGATATTCAGCAGAAAAACTGGCAGGTCCATCAGGCATTGAGCTTGCCAATCTACTTGGTACTATAGCGAATTGGCAACTTGCGCTCAAGCAATTTACGGCAGCAGAAGCATCCTACAAAAAGCTATTAGCATCAGTGCAACAATTAGCAGCTATGGACAAAAAGAGTAGAAACAAACTAGAAGCTGGCACCTACCACAATTTGGGCAGCAGTTGCCCAGGAGCAGCGCCTGTGGCCACAGGCCGAGCAGTATTATCAGCAGGCTCTGCAGATCAGATCGAGTTCAACGACCGCTACAGCAAGCCGGCACCTACCACAATTTGGGCATAGTTGCTCAGGAGCAGCGCCAGTGGCAACAGGCCGAGCAGTACTTCCAGCAGGCCTTGCAGATCAAGATCGAGTTCGATGACCGCTACAGCCAGGCCAGCACCTATCACCAGTTGGGCATGGTCGCTCAGGAGCAGCGCCTGTGGCAACAGGCCGAGCAGTACTTCCAGCAGGCCTTGCAGATCAAGATCGAGTTCGCCGACCGCTACAGCCAGGCCAGCACCTATCACCACCTGGGCATGGTCGCTCAGGAGCAGCGCCTGTGGCAACAGGCCGAGCAGTACTTCCAGCAGGCCTTGCAGATCAAGATCGAGTTCGCCGACCGCTACAGCCAGGCCAGCACCTATCACCATGTTGGGCATGGTCGCTCAGGAGCAGCGCCTGTGGCAGCAGGCCGAGCAGTACTTCCAGCAAGCCTTGCAGATCAAGATCGAGTTCGCCGACCGCTACAGCCAGGCCAGCACTTACCACAATTTGGGCATCGTTGCCGAAGAGCAGCAGCAATGGCAGCAGGCACGCGAATATCTTTTGCAGGCGTTGGAGATTTTTGGGGAATACAATGATGAATATAGTCTCGGTGTGGCGATGCGAAACCTTGCTCGATTGTGGAAAGCCGGTGGTGATGCGGATGTGCCTGCCGGGGTTGCGCGCTGGGCGGGCGTGACGGTGGAGGAGGCGGAGAAGATGATGCGCGAGGCGTTGGGAGAAGAGAATGATGAGGGTGGAGGAAACGAATAGATAGGAATGATCGATTGTAGGGGCGGGTGTTGTGGGGATGCGCGGATGGGGCGCTTGCGCCGCCCTCGGTCGCCATACACGCGATTCGGTACGCATGCGTTGGGCATTCGCGCCGCCTTCGGTTCGCTATATGCGATCCGTTGGGCATCCGCATCGCCCTTTGTGGCCAAACACGACCATCTCGCCTGGCCGTTTCCTTTGCGACGCCCTTTTGACACGGCAAACGACAATGAATTGCGTATATCGACCGAGGGCGGCGCAATCGCCCCCACCACCCGTCCACCACAGCCCTCGCCCCTACAGAAGTTGGGGGGGGTCCGCTTCCCATAGGCCGGGGCCGACGCCGTTGCCGCCGTGGGGGGCGTCCAACCCCAGGTGCTTGTACGCCAGCCTTGTAGCGATGCGGCCTCGTGGGGTGCGGGCGATGAAGCCGAGTTGCAGGAGGTAGGGTTCGTAGACATCCTCGATGGTTTCGGGGTCTTCGCTGGTGCTGGCGGCCAGCGTGTCCAGGCCGACGGGGCCGCCATCGAACTTCTCGATGATGGTCAGCAGCATGTTGCGGTCGGTCTGGTCGAGGCCGATCTGGTCGATCTCCAGGGCATTCAGGGCGGCGCATGCTACATCCCTGGTAATGACGCCGTCGGCGCGTACCTGGGCGAAGTCGCGCACGCGTTTGAGCAGGCGGTTGACGATGCGGGGCGTGCCACGTGCGCGCCCAGATATCTCCTCAATGCCGTCCTCCTGCGCCGAGACCTTGAGGATGCGCGCCGAGCGGATCAAGATTTCTTTGAGCGCGGCGCTATCGTAGTATTCCATGCGATAGATGGCCCCGAAGCGGTCGCGCAGCGGGGCGGTCAGCGACCCGGCGCGCGTGGTGGCACCCACGACCGTGAAGGGCGGCAGCGAGAGGCGAATTGAGCGCGCTCCTGGCCCCTTACCGATGACGACATCCAGCGCGAAATCCTCCATGGCCGAATACAGGCGCTCCTCGACGGCCCTGGACAGGCGGTGAATCTCGTCGATGAACAGCACCTCGCCAGCTTGCAGCGAGGTCAGGATGGAGGCCAGGTCGCCCGCGTGTTCGATAGCAGGGCCGGAGGTGGTGCGCAGGTTGACGCCCATCTCAACGGCGATGATGTTGCACAGCGTGGTCTTGCCCAGTCCCGGCGGGCCGTAGAGCAGCACGTGATCGACCGACTCTTTGCGGCGGCGCGCCGCTTCCAGCAGGATGCTCAGGTTGTCCTTGATCTTCTCCTGCCCGATATATTCCCCCAGGCGGCGCGGGCGCAAACTGCCCTCAATCGCCTGCTCCTCCTCGGTCAATTTAGGTGTGACGAGTCGATCGCTCATACCTTGCTCCTCCGTGCCATGTGTCGCGGTCTGATTGTTCATCATGAAACGAGTGTTCTAGCTTTTCCTGTAGACATTATATCAAAATTGGCTGTGATTTGCTATACGTTTTTAATTGGTGATTATCCGTAAGTTGGCGGGAGATGCTTCGCTGCGCTCGATAAGAGATCGTAAGTGAACCTTCTTTCACATTCTTTTCGTGTCCATCTTAGATGGGTGTAGTTGTTTTGAAATGTGAAAGGATGGTTTACACACTATGGCAGAAAAGAAAACGACGCGCAAAGGCAAGGCGAGCAAAGAAAGCAAGGGCAAGCCTTTGAAGGGCGTTTCCAACAAAGAGGAGCGCATGTACGAGCATATTAAAGAGTCCGCCGAGAAATCCGGGCGCTATGGCGGGCGCGCGAAAGAGGTGGCGGCTCGCACGGTGATGAAGCATCATAGCGAAGAGGGGCACGAGAAAGGGAAGTAGGAACTATTCAGGTTTCCCTACCTTCAGTACCACCATCGGCAGTATACCGCCATCGGCGTCGCGGCGCGCGAGGGGCTGAAAGCCTGCCTGGTAGACGATGCGTTCAGTATCGCGATTCAAGTGGCAGTTGCCAGCGACACGCCGGTTTATGGGTGTGGCGATATTCTGGAGTGTGGCAGCAACACGGTTATGCGAGCGCACATGTTCAGCCATCAGCAGCACGCCGCCGGGCTTGAGGACGCGCTGAATCTCGCGCAAGCCGCCCAGTGGATCGACCACCGAGCAGAAGACCAGCGTGCAGACGGCGCTGTCGAACATATCGTCGTCGAAGGGCAGCCGCTCGACCGGGGTCTGGGTGATGCTGACCGGCACGCGCGCCCCGCTGCTGCGCTCACGGGCATAGCGCAGCATGGCGCTGTCCGGCTCGGTGGCCTCGACCCGCTCCACCTTCGACGGGTCGTAATAGGCGAAGTTCAGGCCATTGCCCGCGCCGACCTCCAATACCAGCCCATACGCCTGCCCTGCTGTCTCTTCACGCAGCGGATTCATCACCTTCTTCTCAGAGCTGCTGCGTGAGGCCCGTTCGTAAAAGGACGCGAAGAAGCGGTTAGAGGTGATGCCGGGTTCAGGTTGTTTCTGGCTCATATGATTGTTAGCTGCTTTCTGGTGGGTTACCTGCCTTATGATAGCATACATACCGAACCATTTGTAGGGGCGACCCTCGTGGTCGCCCGCCACTCGTTCGAACGCGGCGAATGATCGTGTATGGCTACGTCTGGCGGCTTGCCGGGCGCAGGCGGGCGACCGCGAGGGTCGCCCCTACAAATGGTTGCATCTTCGAGCATCCTCCATTACAATGTTGACGAGACGATACAAGCTCCAGGTGATGATTTTTAGCACCCGCCATCGGTCCTGTCATCCTGAGCGAAGCGAAGGATCTGAAGCGCGGGGTACGGAGATCCTTCGCTTCGCTCAGGATGACAGGGGTGGACTTGATCGTTGAAGTTCTTTATCAAGCATTTTATAATCAAGCATTTTATACGAAGGGTAGTTCAAATGTCGCGTATACCGCCGGTCGAGTCGATGCCGTTTCCAGACGATGACGCCCTGGCATTTTCCAGCATGTCCACGTTGTTTCGCACGATGGCGCACCGGCCTGAACTGGCGCGACGCAGCATGGAACTATTGCAGGAAGCCATGCACGGCGGGACGGTCGAGCCTCAATTGAAGGAACTGCTGGCGGTGCGCGTCTCGCAGGTAAACCACTGCTTCTACTGAATGTCGGCGCATACTGCTTTGGCAAAGCAGATGGGGGTAACGGAGGCGCTGCTGGACGCGCTGTACCACATTGACGAGCACCGCAACCTGTTCACTGAGCGCGAGTTGGTGGCGCTGCGTTTCGCGGAGATTATGACGACCAGCGCGCGTGACATCAGCGAGAGCCTGTGGGACGAATTGCAACTCCATTTCGACGACGGGGAAATCGTAGAGATCGCAACGGTGATTGGCCTGTTCAACTACTTCAATCGTTATGCCGACGCGCTCCAACTCTACTCGACGACTCAAGAACAAGGGAAATAATCTATGGCTACCAGCGATGAGAAACTGACCGCCCTGCTGCGCGACCTGCACGAGCTGGCGGACTACCTGCATGGGCAGGGGGAGAAGAAGCTCGCGCTCTCCAGGCGCTTCGAGGAAAACGCGAAGAACGATGCTTCCAACAGGGATTTTGACCTCAACCAGGCGAAAATGCTTGACTATCAGCACTACATCTGGCACGAAATTGGTGGTATGGTCGAGAAATTGGTGAAGCAGTACGAAAAATAAAAGTGCCAGGACAAACGTGTGCGTTTGTCCTGGCACTTTTATACAGGCTTTTACGAGTTGCTTGTCTTGCTGTACTGATCTGACAGCTCGCTCTTCGTGCGCTGGTAGAGCTCGCGGCCCTGCGAAAGCGCGTCGGTAGCGCGATTGCGAATCTGGTCGGACAGGCCGGAGGTGCGGTCGCGCAACTGCCCCGTCAGTCCCGTCGAGCGGTCCTTCAGCATGATACCCTGCTCGTTCAATTGGGCGCGCATATCCTCACCCGTCTGTGGTGCCATCAGAAGACCTGCGGCAATGCCCAGGCCGAACCCTACAAGCAGGCCAAATAAAAACTTCATGTCTCAACATCTCCTTTCATGAACGATTTCCTCTGGTACTCCTCTTGAGTACGCTATCACTACAGTATTACACTACGAACAGACTGTGCGGAAGGTTTCCTTTATGATACAGGTTCATTGACGACCTGTTCAACCATGTTCAGCAGGTGAGGCAATTCAAAAGGCTTCTGAATGAGAAGCACTCTGGAATAGTAGTTGGGATTGCTGGAGATCAGCCGGTTCACCTCTTCGGCCTCGATCACCGCCGCTGTGTAGACGATGACGGGAATCTCTGCTGTAATGGGATCGTCCTTCAGTTGTTTCAGTATATCTTTCCCGGATATGTCTCCCAGCTTCAAGTCGAGAATCAGTAAGTCCGGGAGTTTAGCCTTTGTGGTGGTGAAGGCGTCTTTCCCGTTCTGCAAAATGGAGACCTGATACTGCTCATCCTCAAGGATGCGGCGCATCAGGTGCAGAAGCTCGCTTTTATCGTCAACGATCAAAATTTGTTTGCCCACAGGTGCTTAACGCGCCTCCCCGCTTGTTGATGTGGTATGCAATGTACTATCGTAGTGTAACATGTTCAATGGTATCTCGCAAGATCAATTTTTTCGCCGACCCTTCACAAGCAACCATCGCTTCTACCCTCGCGTTATCGCAGGCACGCAGGCAAGCACCCCTTGACGGAAATGATATACTACGCTCGTGATGTGACCACGTAGCTCAGTAGGTAGAGCACGCGCCTTTTAATGTGCGCCTATGTGTTTTTCATATCCTTGCTGGAAGCGTCCAGCACCACTGGAACGAAAGTGGTTAAAGCGCGGCCTTACCCAATCCTGAAAAGGTCAGGGGACAATAGCATGGTCGTCAAAAGTCTGACTAGCAATAGCCAGGCAGCTAAGCCAGATATGGTCAAGGCTACACAGCTTCAACTTCAGTCGCGGGGATGAGGGTTAACGGTGATTAAGAGGGCCGTTAAACGTTCCCCCTCTCGCCACTCTTGAAAAAGAGGGAAGCGGCGAACGAAGGACCTACGTCTGGACCAGGGTATGAGGAAAACTTAGGGATCACCTACACATCGAAAGATGCATGGTGACGGAGCGCCCATAGTACTCAAACGATCAGGGTAATGCCTGGTACACGGGGAAGGGGCGCAGGTGAGCAAAACCTGTGATGGAAATCATAACAGGCAGTAGCCGCTGGAGAGCCGGATGCGGTGAAAGTCGCACGTCCGGTTCGGGAAGGGTGAGTTAATCTCCTTCACGCGTGTGGTCGTGGGTTCGAGCCCCACCGTGGTCACTCCCTAAAATTCATAATCCTCGTTACCATTCTTCCTGCGGGATCAGCCCCTGCCGCAGAGCGAAAATCGCCGCTTGCGTGCGGTCGCGGATGCCCAGCTTCTGAAAGATGATCGACAGATAGTTCTTGACGGTTTTTTCAGAGTAGGCCAGCTTGTCTGCAATCTCACGGTTGCTCATGCCGGTTGCCACGCCGCGAATGATCTCGATTTCTTTCTCAGTCAGCGCGTGTATCGAGGGGCGAGCCGTCGCGGCATCAGATAAACGCCGGTACTCGCTCACGATCTCGCCGGTCAGTTCCGAGCCGATGAACGTCCCCCCCTCGTAGACCTTGCGTATGGCCTGCGCCACCTCCTGCGACGACGCGCTCTTGAGCAGGTAGCCCCTGGCTCCGCCGCGCATGGCTTGCAAGATATACTGCTGCTGGCGAAACATAGTCAGGATAATGACCGCTATCGAGGGAAATTCCTCGTACAACTGGCGCATTACGGCGATGCCGTCGATAGATGGCATACTGATATCCATCAACACTACGTCGGGCATCAGGCTGCGCGCCTGCTGAAGCGCGTCAAGGCCGTCTACGGCTTCCGCTACCACCTGAATGTCTTCCTCCAACTCTAGCAAGCGGCGCAAGCCTTCACGCATCAACGCGTGGTCATCTACAAGCAAGAGACGAATCGTTGCCACGGCTCCATCACGATTACGAGTGCGCAAGGAGCGTTCATCGTTGCCTGTATCCACGCCTGGCGCGTATGGTGTCTCTTCTGTCGATTCCGCGAGACGTATATCTATAGCCACAGCCGATGTTGCGTCTGTTCGATTGTTTTGCACGATTGACTCCTCTTCGCTTAGACGATCCCTGGATCGGATAGTAAATCACGCGCGAATGTGATGTAATATGATAGGTTTCACCGTTCAGTATGAACAACCAGGCGGTGTTCTGCATCACTCACCTGGGGGATTTCTTGTGTTCTGTCATGCCCTATCGCATAGCTACGACTCATAACGGAGTGCCTGGTCAGGGCGCTGAAAGGAGACACCTCAACGTATGCCAACAACTATTGACGAAACGCAGGTCCTGGCAGATATTTACGCAGAGGTACAGCAGCGTTTCTTGGGCTTCGACGATCCGGCTCACGGATGGGAGCATATCGAGCGCGTCTACAGGCTGGCGCTTACCCTCGCACAGCGCGAAGGGGCAGATGCCTTTGTCGTCGGCATGGCTGCGCTGCTTCACGATCTCGGTCGTCTCTCGCACGACGAATCACGGCATCACGCCGATCTCTCCGCGACGAGTGCCGCCGAGGTGCTGGCACGTTACCAGCTTCCGCAGCAGCGAATGGATGCTATCCTGCACGCTATCGCCGCTCACAGCTTCAGCCGTGGCATCGAGCCTGCCACGCTGGAAGCAGGCATTGTGCGCGATGCGGACCGCCTGGACAGCCTCGGCGCGCTCGGTATCCTGCGCTGGGCAATTACCGGGGCAATTCGACGCACGCCGCAAACGCGCACTTATGACCCGCAGGACCCGTTCGCGGAAACTCACGCCCCCGATGACCGCCGCTACATGCTTGACCACTTCTACAGCAAGCTGCTCAGGCTCGGTGATAGCATGTTCACCGCTACAGGTCGCAGGCTGGCCGAGCGTCGCACTGCATTCATGCGCGCTTACCTGGACGAGTTTCGCCACGAGCTTGATATTGAGCCGGAAATATAGAAATAGCATGTAGAAGTAGTCAAAACCAGCATGTCAGTGTATCAGCATTCGATGACTGTTCCTTTTGGATAGGTCTGGGTTGAAGGGGTACCACATCGTTCAGCCACGAATCATCCTCTATGCCTCCTGTCGCTTCCACCGCATCTTTGAGCACCAACGCCTCCATCGTGTAACGAGGCTGGGTAGGTAGATCATCTCCTACACATACTTGCCCCGTGTCCAATGCGCATTGTGCGGCATCACGCAAATTCGGCGGCTGTTGCGTATAGCGAAGGGCGGCGCGTCTCATGAGGCGCCTGCCCGTATACGAGAGAACATCCAGATCGTTTTGTGTAGCAGTTTCTCTAGCATCTATCGTGTCATACATTGGCGTACCCTGAAAAAGTATTTCACAGAGGGGCGATGCTTGCCACCGCCTTCCTCGCTCTGCTATACTCAGCATACCTTGTGGAACAAAATGAATCAGGACGATAGATAACGTGGATATCAGCTTCTTTTTGCGCGGCCTGTTGATCGGCCTCTCCATCGCTGCGACCGTCGGCCCAATGAGCACCCTGTGTATCCAACGCACCATACAAAAAGGGCGTCTATATGGATTGGTATCGGGTCTGGGAATTGCTACCGCTGACGGCATCTACGGCAGTATTGCCGGATTCGGACTGACGGTAGTCGCAAATTTCCTGGTTAGCCAGCAAGTATGGATTCGCCTGATCGGGGGCAGCTTCCTCTTCTACCTGGGCGTCAAAACCATGCTCAGCCAGCCGCCGGAGCGTGCAGCGGAGGCGCGAGTCGGCTCTGGCGGCGGCTGGCCTGGCGCATATCTCTCCACCTTGCTGCTGACGCTGACCAACCCGCTGACGATCCTCTCCTTCGCGGCGATCTTCGCGGGACTCGGCGTTGTAGGCGCGAGCAGGAGTATCCTGGCGGCAACACTGGTGGTGGCAGGTGTCTTTTGTGGCTCGGCCCTGTGGTGGTGTATCCTGACATGGGTCATCAGCCTGGTGCGCGATCGTTTCACGCCGGCATGGATGCTGTGGCTCAACCGCATCTCCGGGGGGGTGATCGCCATCTTTGGCGCGGTTGCCCTGGTGAGCCTGGTGTAACGTTGCATCGATGGCGTTCTTACAGCATGGGCAGCGAAAGCTTCGCGGCAGCCAATCCACGTATCGCGTCGATGGTCTCCGGCGCGTTACGGACGAATTCGGCTCGCACAGGAAGACGCGCCTTGAACTCTTCGACGCTGATGTCATCTAGGAAGCGCGTGCCTTCGTTGTCCAGCATGACACGCGGCAGCAGCACGAGATCGCCCAGATCGTCGTTGGCTTCGAGCGCGACCAATACATCCTGGCCGCAGAGCAGCCCGGCCACCGTGACCTCCGGCCCAAAAAACTGGTTGACGATGGGCAGCACCTGCACCTCAAGCCCTTCGACGCCGCGCAGGTCGGCGGCCAGGTCTTCGATGACGGGGCGCGCCATCGTACTGGTGACGAGCGTCACACGGCGCGGCTGCGCCATGCGCGCTGGGAGCTTGTGCTTGCCACGCGCCCACTGATCCACCAGGTAGCGCGTCATGCCGACGCCGTTCTCGATTTGCGCGAAGGAGCCGTAGTGCTTCGCCGGGGGAAAATCGTGGCCGGTGAGATAGTACCATTCATCAGAGAGGTAGACGAAGGGATAACCTTCGGGGTCGTCGGCCTCAAAGCGGCGCTGGTGCTGTTCGGTCCGCTCAATGACGGCCTCCGCCTCGGCGCGCGTGTAGTGGCGCAGTGGAGGCAGGTCGCCCGTTTTCATCATGTTGTTGTACTTCGTCAGGCCGACCGGCACGACCGAGATCGACTCGACGATAGGACGCAGCGCGGCCAGGTCTGCGATACTGCGGTCAAGATGCGGGCCGTCGTTGATGGGCGGGCAGAGCACAAGCTGCGTGTGACAGGTGATGCCCATGCTGCCCAGGCGTCGAATGTGGTCGAGGATGTCGCCCGCGCGCGGGCCATCCACCATTTTACGCCGCAGGTCTGGGTCGGTGGTATGCACCGAGACGTACAGCGGCGTCAGCTTTTGCTCGTCGAGCCGTTGCCAGTCTAGCTCCTTCAGGTTGGTCAGAGTGATGAAGTTTCCGAACAGGAACGAGTAGCGATAGTCGTCGTCCTTGATGTAGAGCGTCGAACGCATCCCATGCGGCAGTCCTGGCTGCGCGGAGTAGCGCGCGGGCAGCCCGTCGATGAAGCAGAAGACGCATTTGTTGGCGCACTGGCGAATAAAGGGCGCGGGTTCCTCGCCGAACAGCACACCCAGACTTTCGTCATAGGTTTTCGTAATATGGGCTTCGTGCTGCTGCTGCTGTCGATCGAACCCGATGGTCAGTTCCTCGTCGGCTACATAGAAGCGATAATCAACCAGGTCGCGTATCAGGTGCCCGTTAATGGTGCGTAGTAAATCGCCCGGCTGCAATCCAGCTTTGTCCGCCGGGCCTTCGGGTACAATCTCACGAACCCAGCCGTACAATTTTGGCATGAAAAATGATCCTTAGAAACAATTCAGGGAGTAAACCCATGTAATAAGCGGATATATCCTGAGAATTATATCCCTTTCTACGCGGCGCGTCAAATTTCGCGGATACATGGGCAGGGCAATCGCATCTAAATAACCCCATCCACAGTAATATGGAGACAAGGAGGTGATAAAATAGGTCGAAAAAGCCGGAGAGAACGAAATGGAAGAGAACGACCGACAAGATCTGGAAAGTCTTTTTGCCCAAGTGGAAGACCCTCGGATGGAGCGAACCAAGCGGCATCGATTACAGGATATCATCATTCTGGCGATTTGTGGAGTCCTGTGCGGAGCAGAAGGATGGGTGGAAATCGAAGAGTTCGGGAACGCGAAAGCAGCCTTTTTTACGGAATTACTCGGTTTACCCAATGGTATTCCCTCTCATGATACCTTTGGCCGGGTCTTTGCTCTCCTTGATCCCAAACAGTTTGAAGCCAGTTTTGTGCAGTGGGTTCAGGGCATCAGCAAAACAGTCAAAGGGGTGATCGCGATTGATGGCAAGACGTTGCGGCGCTCACATGATCAGGAAGCCGGAAAGAAAGCGCTGCATCTGGTGAGTGCCTGGGCCGTCGAAAATCGTCTGGTGTTGGCCCAACTCGCGACGGAAGAGAAATCCAACGAAATTACCGCGATCCCGCTGCTCTTAGAGCAATTGGCGCTCAAAGGCTGCATTGTGACCATTGATGCGATGGGGACGCAAACCAAGATTGCCGAGCAGATTATCGAGCAAGATGGCGATGGGGTGCATGAACTACCTCCCGACCCTTACAGCACCTTCACTTTCGCCGGCTAGAACGGATGTCGTACGATCAGAGCGATGATGATAATTATGGCGACAATGCCAAGCACAGCCAGCAAGAAGTACGTGTTTTTGTTCCCAATTTTGAT
Organism: uncultured Chloroflexia bacterium; assembly: GCA_963731975.1. Lineage (GTDB taxonomy): Bacteria > Chloroflexota > Ktedonobacteria > Ktedonobacterales > Ktedonobacteraceae > CAVSXS01. The sequence goes on from CAVSXS010000002.1 coordinate 860,232, forward strand.
TTTGGTGCTTGGCCCTTTGGTTACGACCGTCTTCTTCACCTCTTCCTGGCGCTTCTTCCGCTCCTCGAGGCGCTTCTCGTAGCGCTTGCGCGTCGGGTTGGCCGCGGTCGTATCGTTGTAGGGGCCGGTTCCCATGTGCTCCATGCGGCGGCGCGTCTCACGGTTGTACCGTTCGGGACGATCCTGCGCGGGGCCGGTCGTCGGGATCTCTTTCGGCATGGTTGACCTGGCTCCCGTAACGGCTGTCCCTCCTACGGCGGGCTTGCGCGACTTATTCTCGACCGGCTTGCTTTTATTAGCGACGGGCTGGGCGCTGGATGCACTGGATGCGCTGGTTGTGCTGGTTGGGTTGGCTGGCGAGGGTGCCGGCTTGCTGCTCTGTGGTGCATTTTTCTGAGCGGTGTTTTTCTGCGCCTGCGTGCCGGTCGTCCTGGCTGCGGGCTTGTGCTGTCCCGATTTATTGACCTTTGCCATGATACTCTCTTCTCCTCTTCTTTCGATGGGGTACCCGGTCCCTTATGCTGGCTGTTCCTGGTTTTCTCTACTCGTGGTCATTGCTCACCCATAGTCATGCTCTATACGCTACACAACATTTGGTACTTCACAGAAAAACGTCTCGACTCCGAACTGCGTTCGCAGCAACTCGCCGACAGCTTGAATGCCGATCTTCTCCGAGTTGTAATGACCAGCCGCGATGAAGTTCACACCCTCCTCGCGCGCAACGCCCTCGCTCGGCTCGCCGGTTTCGCCCGTCAGGAAGGTATCACAGCCGCGCGCGATGGCCTCCATCAAGTAGCCCTGGCCACCGCCCGTCACAACACCCAGGCGGCGTATGGTCGTCGGGCCATAGGCGTAGACGCGTGGAGGCGCGCCCGCGATGGCAGCGATGTGCTCCACCAGATCAAGTAACATGAGGCGTTTCTGCGCCAGGCCAATCGCGCCGATGGCTTTGCCACGCGCCGCGCCCAGCGTGATACCCTCGACATCGAAGCCCAGGCGACTGAGCCACAGGGCATTGTTGCCGATCTCCGGGTGCGCGTCGAGCGGCAGGTGATACGCCAGCAAAGAGATGTCGTGCTCGAAGAGCAGCTTGAGACGCGCCTTCATCATCGCGCCGATCTCGCGCGGCATGTTTTCCCAGAACAGGCCATGATGCACCACCAGCATAGCGGCCTGTCCCTCGGAGGCTAGCCGAAAGCATTCCAGGTTCGCACTGACGCCCAGCGCGACGCGCGCAGCCTCCGGGCGGCCTATTACCTGCATTCCGTTCGGACCGTAATCTTTGAATGCGTCCACCTGCAAATACTCATTCAGGTAGCGCACGATGTCGTCACGCATGGCGCTCATAGCACGCATAGCACTCATGTTGTTCCTCTATAATGAAACGGACTCCGCGGTTTGTACGTAGGCCCTGGCGATCTCCGCCGCTCTTGCCTTGTCGTCGGGTGCAAGCTCACCATCGATGACCAGCTCCAGCAGGTGCTCCTTGACGGGACGCAGCCAGGGACCCGGTGGACGACCGAAGAGCGCCATCAATTCATTCCCATCCAGCGGACTCTTGAGCGGCACGCGCTCGGCCTCTTCCTTCAAGCGCTGGCAGCGTACCTCCAGTTCGCTCACGCGAGCGGCGGCGCGCGTCACCTTGTCGGCGCGGTAGCTGGTGATGTCGGCGCGCGACAGATCGAGCAGGTCGGCAAAGGTATTGCCGCTCTCCAGCATCAGGCGGCGTACTGCTCCATCCGTCCAATCGCTCGTATAGGCGTTGGCGCGCATATGCAGGCGCACAATGCATGAAACGCTCTCGATGAAATCGCGGTCAAAATGCAGCCGCTTTAGAATATCATATGCCATGCGCGCACCGACATCTTCGTGTCCGAAGAAATGCACCTTGCCGTCTTCAATCGTGCGCGTGCGCGGCTTGGCGATATCGTGCAGCAGCGCGCTCCAGCGGCAGGCCAGCCGGGGAGATGAGCGCTCCACGACGCGCAAGACATGGGAGTAGACATCTTTGGTATGGACGGGACGCGGCTGCTCCTGCTGGCTGACGCCGCGCAGTTCGAGCACCTCCGGTACAATCCACTGCATCAAGCCCAGTTCAACCAGCAGATCCAGCCCCTTGGCGGGATGATCGGAGAGCAGCAGCTTGTTCATTTCGTCGCGAATGCGCTCTCGTGATATCTTCTGGAGCTTGGGGGACTGGCGTATGATCGAACGCCGCGTGCCGGCATCGATGGTGAAGTCGAGCTGCGCGGCGAAGCGCACCGCTCGCATGAGACGCAGCGGGTCTTCGTCGAAGCGTTTGTCCGGCTCGTTGCCAACGGCGCGCAAGAGATGCGCTTCCAGGTCCTGCCTGCCACCAAAGAGGTCGATAATCTCACCCGTCAATGGGTGGCGCGCCATGGCGTTGATGGTAAAATCGCGCCGCAGCAGATCATCTTCCAGCCGCGTGCCGAAACACACCTCCGGCTTGCGCGACTCTGGATTGTAGCGCTCGCTGCGAAAGGTGGTGATCTCAATAATGTCGCTGCCATAGTGCAGGCGCACCGTGCCGAACCGCTCGCCCACCAGCACGACCGCGTTGGGGTGCGTCGGCGCGACGATTTGTTTGATCTCGTCTGGCCGCGCATCGGTCGCCAGGTCGGCATCGTTGGACTGCCCGCGATGAAGCAGCACATCACGTACCGTTCCCCCGACCATATACAGTTGTTTATGCTGCGCGTGGAATGCCTCCGCGAGCGTCAGGATAATATCTAACATGCTGAACAGTCTATACCTATCATGATGTTTCGTGTAATGGGCCTATTGTATCATGACAGGTGCATGTTGACTAGCTATTAGCTCGTATGGCCTGGGGAGCGAGTAAGTGGTATTCACTTCATGGGTTAGTCCACTGTGGCATAGAACTGGGACGTAAGAGTAGTTGGCAATTTGGGCAGATCGTCAACATCCAATACTTTTCACCCAGGTAATATTGGCAATGCACACATGTCTCTGATGCATCTGCATACGCCTGCGCGGCAGGGTCTGGTAGAGGTACGCCAGCAGGATATGTGGGTATAGGCGGTACAGGTGCCGCCGATGGCGTGGGATTCGTGCTCTCTTGGTACAATTCTACGTATTTCGCACGAGCAGTTTGCAGATCGGCCAGGATCTGTACCAGTCGCTCAGACAATTGAGAGAAAGCTAACTGCTTCAAGGTGTTTGATAGCGGCCCGTATGCGGTTTGGAAATAGTTCGCGTCGTAGTCCACAAGATTGATAGCAGAAGCAATCTGTTCAGAGGTAGCAATGGTATTCGATGGAAGAGCGGCCTGTATGCGGGCAAGAGCCGTCTGATAATCCCCTTGAATTTTTACCAGCTGTTGCTGCTGAATCTGTGCGTAGTCTGGCTGCTGGTTCATGCTTGTTCCCTCTTATCGGGTATCGATCTTCGTTAAAACTGCGTCGAGATCGGTTGAAGGTTGTATAACTTTTTGAACTATGGCTCGTATGCTAGGCTTGTTCCCTCACAAGCGTCTTCTATAGAGAAAGTTTGCTCAAGCCTCATCATGCTGCTTGTCTGACACATCCTCAACATCCTCCAGCAAATCAGCGGTAGGGACTCCTAGCGCCTGGGCGAGCCGCTCGAGCGTTTTCGTATTTAATCCGTGATAGGGGTCGCGCCATATGGCCTGAATGGTCTTGTAGTTGACATCGGCTATCCGAGAGAGCTTTGACATAGAAATCTTCTTCTCTTGCGCAACTTCTCGTACTCTCAATCTCAGCATGTCTATGCCTCTGCTTTCGTGATAGGCGCAGTATAGGCTGAATGGTACTGTTGTTGGCAGTAGGGAATAAAGGGTGGTATAATTCTGAAACCCTTTGATTACTACCGTTCTAAATCGTCATGATGAGAGAAAACTGGACTGGCAGATTGGAAAAAGGTCAGACGGGAGCAGTTGCTGTCATGCTGTATTCAAAATTAAAACCGGGCGTAGTGGTGCAGTACGTGCTGCGTCCCGACCAGCTTCCTGTTGACTCTATCCAGCTATGGCGGGGAAGAATAACACGTGTCTATTATCCACCAGTACCGGATATGATGGATGTGGAAGTGTTAAATGAGGGGTACGAGGGGCTTGAGGACCGTGTCTCAGTCGGACAGATTATCGGCATAGAAGGAATGCCATCCTAGCGTCAGACCTTCGGTACCGGCTGCTCACCGCGGAAGATCGCGGCATGGCGCATGGCAAACTCATCGAAGCTAGTTGGCTGCCACCCGAAAATCGTCGGGATGATCGGTGATACCTGCGCCTCCTTGCCCTTGCGTCGCTCGGCAAAGAGCTCGACTAGAGCATCTGCAAGGAATGGGGGCACTCCGGCGGCGAGACTGACGCTCCTTGCTTGCTCAGGAGTGACGTTGACGTACTGGATCCTCTTGCCGATCGCGGCAGAGAGCCTTTCTGCAACCTCCGCCATGCTGAGTGCTTCGGGACCGGTGAGGGGGTAGATTTTCCCCTCGTGCCCGGAGCTAGTCAGGACGGTGGCAGCAACCTCGGCGATATCACCGATGTCGATCGATGCGATCTTCGCATCCTCCATGGGCAGGAAGAAGGCCCCCCTGGCGACGATCGAGGGTACCTGCCGAAAGTAGGCGGGCATGAACTCACCGGCGCGCAGATGGGTGAAGGCCATCCCCGAGAGCTCCAGCCGCCGCTCAATCTCGCCGTGCATGCGGGCGAAGCGAAAGGGGGAGTCGAGTTCTGGCATGATTCCGGAAAGTTTGACGACGTGTTTGACACCCACCTTGCGGGCCTCTTCGATGAAGTTCGATTGCACCTCAAGCATCATAGGGTCTGAGGACGAGATGAGCATGGCGCGGTCTATTCCTCGTAGCGCCATGGTGAGCGTCTCAGGGCGCGTCATGTCACCCTCCACAATCTCGACCTGCGGCAGAGAGGAAAGCCCCTCGGCCCTGGCGGCGTTGCGCACCAGGGCACGCACGGGAACACCTCGTGCCGAGAGTCGACGTACCAACTCGCTTCCGTTCAGCCCGGTGGCACCGGTTACAAGAATCATCTTCTGTCTCCCTAATAATAACTGCTGCCTCAGAAGTATGATACGCGCCTATGCACATCTTGGCAAGTAGGGACAAAACCAGAAAATTTAGAAAATACGACCTAAAACCCCTTGACAGTCCCTCCAAAATGCCCGATAATAGCAAGTGCTAGAACAAATTATCTAACACTTCTCTGGCAAGGAGGTTTACCACTCATGCAGACAACGCAGGTAAAAAAGGAACCTGTTCCTATCGACTTTGACCTGGATGAGGAGGATCAATACCAGGTTCTTCGCTCGCATACCAGTTCGCAGCGTTATGATCGGCCCGCCACACGCGACACGCTTGAAGACCCCATCACGCAGCCGGGGATAGCGATCCGCAGGCGCTCGGCACTTTCGCCCATCACAGGGAACGGCATCACCTCAAAGGCGATTGTGCCGTCCGCATCTTCGTCGCCAGTTCCCTCGTCGCTCGCTTTTCGCCTTCGACATGTCAGGCGCATTCCGTTGTTGGCGATCATTCTGGGAATGGTGGCGATGGCGCTGCTGGTGGTGAGCTTCAGCGCGATTGGCTCGTGGTGGCAGATTCACCAGGACGATGTGACGTATGGTCGCCCCAGGACGTTCCAGGTCGATGCAGTTGTCGGGCATAACGACAGCGCCAGCAACCCATCGCACTTTATCTTTCTCAACCTTAACCGGCACGTAGTGATTATTGAATTTCCGGGCGGTGACAGCTCGCACGCGCGTATCTACAACGGCCCGACGCTGTTCGGCAATGGGCAGGATCTGACTCCCATTACGGCTGAGTTCAAAGATGTGAATGGAGACGGCAAGCTGGACATGATTGTATTTATCCAGGATCAACGGCTGGTGTACATCAATGACGGCACGCAATTTCGCCCACTACGGCCAGGAGAACAGGTAAATCTCTGAACAATGATGCAAGAAAAAAAGCCTGAAGGCTTCTTTCCCTTCAGGCTTCTTCCCTGCTACCCTGCTACATAACCACCCCACATGCGCTCTAGCTCTCCCCCTGATACCCTATCCACCGTTCCTCAAGCTCCGTGAAAAATATCCTGCCCGTTATCTCCCTTGCCACATATCCCGTACCCTGCCCATTCTCTCCCTTACCACATGTCCCGCATCCAACCGGCAGTTCTCATTGCCTCCCTACCACCCACATCTTCATCCATCTAATGTATAAATAAATCATTCTATCGCTCACATGACAAACTATACCATGTCGCTCTGAAGAACTTATGAAAGCGTGTCCGTCTTGTATGACAGGTTTTTCATGGTAGAACGGCAATACCAGGATTTCTATATTACATTTTCTTAACCTTTTGCCAATCCTGCGTGAATCGCGTCATAGCTTCATCCGTCAACGGATCTCTGAGCAGGTCCAGCAACAGCTTCGGGGTGATTGTCAGGTCATCTGAACCAGCTAGTAATGCGCTGGCCGCGTCCTCTGCTGATTTGATGCTCGCAGTCAGGATGCGCGTCGCAGCCTGCATATTATGCAGCACGTCGGCCATCTCAGAAATACGCTGGCTTGCATCGATACTCGAACGTTCAAGGCGGCTAAAGTAGGGGATGATGTACTCGGCGGAGATTAGCGCGGCGCTGTATGCCTGCGCCACGGATGTCACAGCGGTGAAGGCGACGCGGTAGCCCTGCCCTTTGAGGCCACGAGCCACGCGCATCCCTGCCATCGTCACAGGTATTTTGGGGATAACGCGCTGTGGAGCAGCCTGGATGTAGCCAAGCGCCTGCGCGTACATCTCCTCATCTTCAGTCGCGCCCGGCTGCATGAAGATATCCCCGTCGAGCGAGCGCAAAAGTTCATTCAACAGCTCGCCAGGGGTGAGCGCCTGCCCCTGCTCCTGCGCCGCCAGCAGGACGGATGGGTTTGTCGTCACGCCCGCCACGGGTACCGTCGAGGCTGCGTTCATGATATCATATATGAACGCACTATCAATATAGAAAGCCATATGCCATGCTCCATTCTTCATTACTCGCTGAAACAATGCAACTCGCCATAGATGACCGGGTGCTCATGCTCAACTCTGCCGCCGACCCATGCGTGCGAGAGGCGGCAAGACGCATCCCGACGGGTGAGCTAATCCTGGCGGAAGACAACATCACCGCCTTGCAGGATACCCTGTCCGCTTTAGAGCGCGAGCGCCTTCCGGCTACTCTGCGCACGCGGCACGTTCCCTTTCATGAGTATACCTTACAGGCGCCTGCCGCGACTATGCAAGTCGCGGCGCTGAACCTGTTATATCAACCGGCGAATGCCTGGATCGAGTATGCGCTGCACCTGGCCGCTTACGCGCTTCAGCCCGGTGGCCGCCTCTACGTGCAGGGTGCCAAAGATCGAGGCATTCTGACGCAGGCAAAGCGCATGGGGGCGTTGTTCGGCAACGCTGAAACGCTCGAAATCCACAAAGGTGAGCGCGTTATATGCTCGACCCAACCTTCCACAGTGGAACACTCGCATGAGAAGCACGCTACTCCATCGCTGGCGCCTTTCGCGGATGGCAAGCTCGACGAGGGGACGCAGTTGCTGTTGGAAGCGCTGGAGGCGCAAGGAGCGCAAGGAGTGCATGTGACCGATGTTGCTCTCGATATCGGCTGCGGCGCGGGCTTTCTTGGCTGCCATGTCGCCAGCCGCGCCACGAAAGGGCAAGTCACGATGGTGGACGCAAGCCTGGCTGCCGTTGACGCCGCGCAACGCATGATCGAGCACCGCGGCCTGCATAACGCGCAGGCACTGGCGAGCGACGGGACGCAGGCCGTGCGCGAGCAGCGCTTCGACCTGGTCGTCACCAACCCGCCGTTCCACGTCGGCGGCATCCAGACCACCGAAATCGCCAAACGCTTCATCCGCGAGGCGGCGCAGGTGCTGCGCCCGCGCGGTCGCTTCTATCTCGTGGCGAATCGCTTCCTGAAATACGAGCCGACCATGCGCGAAGCATTCGCAACTGTTGAAGAAGTTGGCGGCAACACACGCTTCAAAGTGCTGAAAGGAACGCTTCACAACGCTCTCGACAGGGAGGATTCCTTAATGTTACACTTCTAAAAGAAGAGAACATAAAGGGTGGTATAAAGGGTATGGCGAAGGATTGGGATGCGAGCCTCAAGCTATTGATTAGTGATAGTCCAGAAGATTTCGCGGCATGGATATTCGAGGATGCTCACGTACAGGTAAAGGAGAAGTTATCGACCGAGTTTACCGGTCAAAAGCTCGAAGCAGATGCTCTGCTAGACATCATGCTGGAAGGTGAGGAAGCTCTTCTGCATATTGAGTTCCAGACCGATAACGATCAGGAGATGGCAGAGCGACTGCTTGAATACAATTTTCGAGCCAGGCGCGAACATAAGCGGCCAGTGTACTCATGTGTAATGTACTTGCATAATGGTAGTGATGTTGCGCAATCGCCCTTGCACTGGTCATTTCCAGGAAACAGGGATGTGCTCAATTTTCACTACCAGGTCATCGAACTCAGGAAGCTAAGCCCTGAGAATTTCAGGCAAATGGGCCGACCTGGATTAGCACCATTGATGGTACTTACAAAGGGAGGAACTACGCGCGAGGTGGCGCAAGAGGTTTTCACGACACTTGAGTCCGCGCGAAAAGAGGAGCTGATGCCGGTTGCATTCACTTTAGCATCATTAGCATTCGGAAAAGATAACTTGTCCGACCAGGAATGGCTCGAAAGGATTTTCAATATGAATGATATATTGAAGGAAACGCCAATCTACAAGGTGATGACGAAAGATGCTCGTGAAGAGGGACTCCAGCAGGGACTCCAGCAAGGACTCCAGCAGGGACTCCAGCACGGACTCCAGCAAGCTTTACTAGGTATTGTCGCTGAGCGATTCCCCAGACTCATTCGCCTTGCGAAAAAGCAAATGGCAGTCATTGAGGAGCCAGAACTCCTGCAATTGCTGGTTGTCAAAATTAGTGTTGCTCAAACTGCTGAAGAGGCGAAACAGTACCTGTTAGAAGTGGACGAGGGCGAAGAAGACGAGTAGCACTGCACATCGTTCTGATCGCCGTTCGCGTCACTCTTTCTCCTGGCTGCTGCTCATCCTTGCAAACGTGCTGTGGGCGTGCAGCTACGTCGCAGCCAAATTTGCCCTGCAAGACACCTCGGTGAACATCATGAACGCGCTGAGGATGATCCTCAGCGCGTTGATCCTGCTTCCCTTCCTCGTTGTGATGCGTAAAGAACTGCACCTGACACGCCGCGATCTGCCACAACTGGCAGTGCTGGCGCTGGTCGGCTTCGTCATCAACAAAATCCTGGAATACGGCGGATTGTCGCTCACCACTGCCTCCGACGTGGCGCTGTTGATCGCCAGCGAATCGATTTTCACCGTCGTGCTCTCCTGGCTGCTGCTGCGCGAGCGCTTCCGGCTGCTGACTGGCGTCGCGCTGGCGCTCGGCCTCTGCGGGGTCTATCTGATCGTGGAACGCAGCCTGGTTCCCAACATCCCGGCAGGCGGGGGCGCGCTGCGTATCGCCGGCGACCTGATGGTCGTGCTGGCGCTGGTCTTCGAGTCGTTCTACACGGTGCGTGGGAAAGCCCTGCTCGTCAAGCATCCCCCGCTGCTGATTACGTCGGTAGCGATTGTCGGCAGCACTATTTTCTGGATACCGCTGGCCGGCATAGAGATCGTCACGCAAGGGTGGCATCCCCTGGGGCTGCTGGCATGGCTCAGCATCGGCTGGCTGGCGCTCATGTCAACCGTCGTGGCCTACCTCGCCTGGTTCAAGGGATTGGAGCGCGTAGACGGCTCCGCAGCCGCGTCATCGCTATTCATCCAGCCATTGCTGGGAACGACACTGGCAATTCTGCTGCTGCACGATCAACTTGTACCCACAACCATTATCGGCGGAATCTTGATTCTGATCAGTGTGTATTGTATTTCGAGGCAACCAGCATTATGAGCATCATACGTTATCTCAATGGCACAATCTACACGATGGACGCCGCGCAGCCACTGGCGCAGGCCATGGCTATCGATACTGCCAATGGGCGCATTCTGGCTGTTGGCAGCAGCGACGATGTGCGCCGGGTGGGCGACCGGCACGCTCAATCAGTAGACCTGCGCGGTAAGGCCGTGCTGCCGGGTTTCATCGACGCGCACATCCACCTCGTGTCGGAAGCATATCGTTCGTACTACATCGATGCCGAGGGCTGCGCTAGCGAGGACGAGGTGACCGCGCTCGTGCGAGAGCGCGCCGCGCAGACGCCAGCCGGGCAGTGGATTCTCGGCGGACAGTGGGACAAGAACCTCTGGCCGGGCCAGCGCTTCCCTACGAAGGCATCGCTGGACGCCGCAGCGCCCGCGCATCCCGTGGCGCTGTGGAGCAAGGATGGACACCTGCTATGGGTCAACTCGCTGGCCTTGCAGCGCGCCCATATCTCAGCCGAGACGCCTGTTCCGGCCAACGGAGCGATTTTGCGCGATGACAGGGGCGAGCCGACCGGCATCCTCCAGGAGCAGGAGGCAACCTCGCTGATCTACAATGTGATCGACCGGCAGGACCCGATCTTGACGCGCCATCTCGTGGAAGGCAAGCTCAAAGAGGTACAGCGCCTCGGCATCACGACCATTCACGACATCGAGGACAACGACGCCTTGCTGCTCTTCCAGCAGTTGCGCGACGAAGGCGTATTGGGCGTGCGCGTGCGCATGATCTTGCCGCGCGGTGTGCTGCCGGAACTGCGTGCTATCGGCCTGCGCGATGGGTTCGGCGATGACCTGCTACGGCTCGGCGGCATCAAGATTTTCGCCGATGGCACGCTTGGCTCACAGACCGCCGCCATGCTGGATGGCTTCGAGGGCAACCGCGCCAATCGTGGCATCCTCGCCATCCCTGAGCAGGAGATGAACGAGGCGGTCAGCATGGCCGCCGAGATGGGCATCAGCATCGCCATACATGCCATCGGCGACCGCGCTGCGCAGGTTGCGCTCAACTCCATCGAACTTGCGCAGCGTCACCTCGCAGGCGCTCCTGGAAGCTCGCAGGCACAGGCGTCACGCCTGCGCTATCGTCTCGAACACGTGCAGTTGATCGCGCCGCAAGACCTGGAACGCATGCAGCGTCTCGGTGTCGTAGCCTCGGTACAGCCATTCCATGCCGTAGCCGACCGCGACATCGCCGAACGCTACTGGGGCGGGCGACATCGCCGCGCCTACGCCTATCGCACCATGCTCGACATGGGCATTCCACTGGCGCTCGGCTCTGACGCGCCGGTCGAGACGTTCGACCCGCTGCGCATTCTTTACGCCGCCAGTATGCGCAACAATACCGCGACGCGCCAGCGCCCGCCCTGGCTGCCCAATCAAGCCCTGCCGCTCGCCCGCGCTCTCTGGGCATACACGCTCGGCGCGGCCTACGCCGGAGCCGAAGAGGACATGAAAGGCTCGCTCACAGCCGGCAAGTTGGGCGACGCGGTGGTACTGCGCGAAGACATACTCAAGACGCCGCTAGAGAAGATGCCGGAGAACGGCGTGCAGGCCACTATCCTTGGCGGAAACGTAGTTTACGGTGAAATTCCGTAGGAGCGGGGTGGACGTGGATAGGTTGGGTGGACGCTTGCGTCGCCCGTCGTCTGCACCCCATCCACAGCCCCGAATAAATTTTTCCGATCAAACCCGGCCATGTCATTCTGAGCGCAGCGAAGAATCTCTGCCCGGCGAGGGAGATTCTTCGCTGCGCTCAGAATGACATGCTACTATCGATCTTGCTCGCAAATGTTCATCAGGCATTTGCTGAACATTTAGACAGTGGTAAAGAGCGTCGATATCGCGTATCATGTAATCAATTTATTCCCGTTTACAGCAAAGTACAGGTGACATGACCATTCTACAAGCCATCTTTCTATTTATCGCTGCCATTATCGGCGGCACGCTGAACGCCGTGGCGGGTGGAGGCAGCTTCGTGACCTTCCCGACGCTGGTCTTCTCCGGCGTGCAGCCCATCCAGTCCAACGCGACCAGCACCGTTGCGCTGTGGCCCGGCTCGCTCGCCAGCATCGGCGCGTATCGCAGAGAACTTGGAGCGCTCAACCGGACGATTGTCGCCATCCTGGGCATCACCAGCCTTGTAGGTGGGGCGCTTGGCGCGGCGCTGCTGCTGCTCACGCCGCAAGCCACCTTCATAGGGCTGATCCCCTTTCTGCTGCTGCTGGCGACGCTGCTCTTCGCCTTCAGCCCGCGCATCACGGCCACGTTGCGCAAGCGCGCGGAAGCTGCACGGACAACACAAACAACTCAAACAACGCAGGCAAACGAAAACCGGGGACTGGGCAAAACAGCCGTCATTTCGCGTAGAACGCTCATTATCTTCGTCTGCGTCCAGTTCCTGCTCGCCATCTATGGTGGCTACTTCGGCGGCGGCCTCGGTATTATGATGCTGGCAGCCCTGAGCATTATGGGTATGGAGAACATTCATGAGATGAACGGCCTGAAGACGATCTTACAGGCCAGCATCAACGGCGTTGCTGTGATTACCTTCATCATCGCGGGCGCGGTCTTCTGGCTGCAAGCCCTGGTGATGATCGCTGGCGCGATTGCGGGCGGCTTCGGCGGAGCATATTTCGCGCGTAAGATAGATCCACGATTTGTGCGTGGATTCGTAATACTCGTAGGCGCAGGCATGACCATCTATTTCTTTTTGCATAGCTTGAAGGTAGTATGAAACAACAGGAACGGATCATTCAGGATGGAGCGAAGGCGGCCAAAGGAGAAGGCGAGAAAGCGGCACCCAATAAATGGGTGGTCTTTGGCATCCTCGCCATCGGCATCTTCATGGCGACGCTCGATTCGTCCATCGTCAACATCAGCCTGCCCACCATCGCGCGCTTTTTCGGCGTGCCACTGAGCGGCGCGATAGAATGGGTGATAATCGCCTACCTGGTGGTGATCGCTGCTGTACTGCTCACGATTGGGCGGCTGGCCGATATGGTCGGGCGCAAGCCGCTGTGGGTAATCGGTCTGGTGGTCTTCACCACCGGCTCCGCCATCTGTGGCGCGTCGCTCTCACTCGGCATGTTGATTGCAGCACGCGCGCTGCAAGGATTGGGCGGCGCGCTGATTATGGCCGTCAGCCCCGCCATGCTGACGAGCGCCTTCCCATCCAGCGAGCGCGGGCGCGCCCTGGGCATGAATGCCGTGATTGTGGCGCTGGGTGTAAGCGTCGGCCCAACGCTGGGCGGCATTATTACCGAAAGCTTCTCGTGGCGTTGGATTTTCTACGTCAACGTGCCGCTTGGCATTATTGGTATCGTCGCCTCGTGGCGCATCCTCGTCGAGCTGGTGCAGCGCGGGCGCGGGCGTTTCGACCCTGCCGGTGCGATCCTGCTGGCTATCGGGCTGGCTGCCCTAACGCTTGGTCTCTCGTTCGGCCAGGAATGGGGGTGGTCCTCGCCTTTGCTGATAGGCACACTTGCCATAGGCGTGATCGCCCTGGTCACGCTGGTTATCGTCGAGCATCGCATCTCAGATCCCGTCATAAATTTTTCGCTGCTGCGCAACCGCGTCTTTCTCTCGGCCAACGCCAGCCTGATCCTCAGCTTCCTGGCGCTCTTCGCCGTCAGCTTCATGTTGCCCTTCTACCTGGAAGAACTGCGCGGCTTTTCGACGCTGCAATCCGGCCTGCTGCTCACGCCGCTGCCCCTGACCATCGCCGTCTTCGCGCCCTTCAGCGGCGCGCTGGCCGACCGCATCGGCACACGCTGGCTGGCCTCGTGCGGTCTGCTGATCGCCTGCATCGGGCTGCTGTTCATCAGCCAGTTGAACGCGCAGAGTACGGTATTTGACATCATCTGGCGGCTGGTCTTCACCGGCCTGGGGCAGGCGCTCTTCCAATCGCCCAATAATAGCGCGCTGATGGGCGCGGCCCCGCGTGGTCAGCAGGGCGTCGCGTCGGGCTTCCTGGCAACTGGCCGCGTGGTGGGGCAGAGCATCAGCGTAGCCCTGGCGGGCGCGATCTTCACCAGCCTGGGCGGTTCGCTGGCGGGCAGCCTGCTGGTCGCGCAGCAGTTCCACAACACCATGCCACCGGGACAGATCGCCGCACTGCAACAATCCTTCGCGCACGCCTTCCAGGTCGCCTTTATCGTCTGCGCCTGTATCGCTGCCCTGGGCGTCTTTACCTCGCTAGTGCGAGGCAAGGAAAACAGATGAACCGTACCGATCGCCTGCTGGCTATCGTGCTGGAACTGCAAGGCAAAGTCCACCAGCGCGCCGAGGATTTAGCCACGACCTTCGAGACCAGCAAACGCACCATCTACCGCGATATGCTGGCGCTGGGTGAGGCAGGTGTACCCATCGTCTCGATTCCTGGACGTGGCTACTCGCTCATGCAAGGCTACTTCCTACCACCGCTCAGCTTCACCACCGACGAGGCAACTATGCTCCTGCTGGGCAGTGATCTCATGGCACAGAACTTTGACGCGCAGTATCGCCAGGCCGCGCAGTCGGCCAGCCGCAAGATCGAGGGGGTGCTGCCCGATAAGTTGCGCGACGAGGTGCATTCCCTACAAAGCAGCATTCGCTTCGTGGCCGCATCCCCTGAGACGCCGGAGGCCGAGCATCGCATTCTTGTACTACAACAATTGCGCCGCGCCATTCTCCAGCATTCCATCGTGCGTTTCACCTATCATACGCGCCACGCACAGGGCGGTCAGAGCGAGCAGAACACGCGCGAGGCTGACCCCTACGGCCTGATCCACTTCCCCATTGGCTGGCATCTCGTGGCCTACTGCCATCTGCGCCAGGGCATTCGCAACTTCCGCCTCGACCGCATCGACAACCTGGAACTGCTCTCTAAAACGTTTCAACGCCCCGCCAACTTCGTCATGCGCGAGGACACCGAGCGCAGCAGCCAGCGCGACATCGTGGTGCGCGTGCATTTTCGATCACGATATAGCGCGCTGGGTGCAGGAGGCGCGTTCATTCTACATCGTCGCCGAAGAAGACACGCCCGATGGACTGCTGGTAACGCTCCACATCCGCCAGGAGAGCGAAATCATCCACTGGCTTTTGAGTTGGGGACGCCATGCCAGCGTGCTGGAACCGGAGTCGCTGCGCGAGCGGCTGGTGGAGGAGGCGGAGGGGATGCTCGCACAGTATCGACTCACGATAGCTCCCAAGCGGCTGGCAAAAGACATGCTCACTTGACAAGCTTCATAGCGCATTCATACAATAATCTCAACCACAATCACAAATTCACGTCTTTACTTCGCTTAAATGAAAGAGACATTTATATGCTGCCTGATCTATCCGGGCGATTGCTTGATAACTATCGTTTAATCCAGCACCTCGACGCAGGTTCATTTGGCGCGGTTTATCAGGCGACAAACCTGCACAACGAGCAAGTGGCAGTGAAGGTGTTTGAGCCATTCCAGTCACATCACGATCGACAGCAATTCTATGATGAAGTACGCGCGCTTTTACTTTTGCGTCACAAGCACATTATCCCAATCAAAGACTTCGGAGTTGATAAAAAATATGAGTATCCTTATATTGCAATGGAGTATGCACCTAATAGCTCATTAAAACAATGCCATCCTATGGGAACGCGCCTGCCTCTTGCTACCGTGGTCCAATATGTCAAGCCACTGGCCGAAGCACTGCAATTCGCCCACGATAACAGGTTAATCCACCGAGACGTTAAACCTGATAATGTTTTGATCGGCTCACAAAACAAATTGCTACTCAGCGATTTTGGTATCTCGGCTCCTTCTAGCTCGTTTCTAATTGAACTCGATCAGACCCTGCTGCCCAGGACAGGAGGAACCGTTTACTACATGGCGCCGGAGCAGTGCCGAGGCTTTCCAGAAAAGGCCAGCGATCAATATGCTCTGGCAATTATGGTCTACCAGTGGCTCTGCGGTCAGCCTCCCTTTATGCGAGGCAGCAGCGACAATATCCAATTTCAACATGTCCACGAGCCTGTGCCGCCACTTCACAACCAACTGCCAGACATCAGCCCGGAGGTTGAGTCTGCCATCCTGCGTGCGCTCTCAAAAGCACCAGAGAAGCGTTATGCTACCGTCACAGATTTTGCGAATGCCCTGGAACAAGCGTGGGAGTCAACATTGAAGGCAGTTTCGCAACCCAGCAATCTCTCACTGTACAGTCAGATTGTTGCTGATTACTTGAAAAATCAGTCACAACATGACGTTCGGGGACCGTGGTTGGGAAAAGGAAAATTTGCAATCTTACAGAGAATCTATGATAGAAATGGAACCGAAATCAATAAAGTTCTCAAATACGGAAACCCTTCACAACTCTATGCGGCTAAATCATTTTATCAAGTTGGAGAGGAGGGTAATGAATTCTTTTGGAGAGAGATCGAGATGCTCAAATTACTCAAACATTCCTCTCTCCCATCCTTCATGGAATCCCATCAAGTCAAAGAAGACGATTTTGCCTACCTTATTATGGAATTTATCCCTGGATGTAGCTTAGAATATATTCTCAACAAGCTTGGTGGGTCTCTTGATGAGGTACAGGTAATTCGTTGGATGATTGATATATGTGATGCACTTGACTATCTCCATTCACGCAAACCTCCAATCCTGCTAGGTGAAATACAGCCAAATGATATCCTAGTTACGGTTGATGGTAGCATCAAGCTTGTAAATGTTGGAACGGGATACAGGTACAAACAAAGCAAACCTCCCCGAAATACGAGGAAATGTTGCTCAAAGACTTTCCACCATCAGTTATCAGTCACTAGAAGTATTGGAATTATCTTGATCGCCGAGAAAGAAGGAGAAAACATGAAAACATTGTATATCCTGATGCTCGGGCCGATATTTACGCGCTAGGTGCCACTATGTATCATTTGCTAACAAATTTTGAACCTGAACCTATATTAACGCCTGAGCAAGGCACGATTTTAGCAAAAAATCCACATCTGCGAATCATCCAGCAAGGCCAGAATACTGTCTGCCTGATTGAGCAGTTAATCATCAAGGCGATGCAGCAAGAACCGGAGAAGCGCTTTCAGACCGCCTCTGCGATGCGTAACGCATTAAAAAATATCTTGGAGTATCGTGGCTGATTATACCCGCAGCCCCAGCACCCGCGCTAATAGCACAACCTCCGCGCCAGCATTGATATCGTGGTTGGCGACTACTGTTTCGGCGCAGCGGCGCAGCAATAGCAGCGCTTCCGGCGTATTCATGTCGTTATCCATCGCTGCTATGAAGCGGTCGTGCAGGAGGTGATCGCCGCCGGTATCCTGCTCGCCGATGATGGAGCGGACCTGCTGGAATAGCCCGGCGGTTTCGGTGGCAACATCCAGGTCGGCCTGGAAGCATTCCCACGGGTAGCGATAATGGTGGTTCAACAGGGTGATGCGGCAGGCGTCGGGGCTGTAGGTCTTCAACATGTCGCTGACAAGCGTCAGGTTGCCGAGCGACTTGCTCATCTTCTCGCCGTCCTGGTGAACCATACCGGTATGCATCCAGTATCGCGCGAAAGGGGCTTTGCCGGTGAAATGCTCTGACTGCGCGATCTCGCAGGTGTGATGTGGGAAGGCCAGGTCCGCGCCGCCGCCATGGATGTCGATCTGCGGACCAAGATACCGCATCGACATAGCGCTGCACTCGATATGCCAGCCGGGGCGACCGGCTCCCCACGGGCTGGGCCAGGATGGTTCGCCTGGAGCCTGCGCCTGCCACAGCACGAAGTCGAGCGGGTCGCGTTTCTTGGGATCGTCTGGGAAGTTGCCACGCTCGTTGGCGATGGCAAGCATCTCGCCATAGTCGTTCAAGCCGATGGCACGCGCCATCATGCCGAAGTCGTGGTCGCGTTTCACGCTGTAGTAAACGTTCCCCCCGCTTTCGTAGGCATAGCCGCGCGCGATCAAGGTCTGTATGATCTCGATCATGGCGGGCGTCTCCTGCGTGGCTTTAGCATAGACATTCGGGCGGCGCACATTCAGCGAATCCATGTCGTTCAAATAGCGTTCCGTCTCACGCCGTCCCAGTTCATCCCAGGTCAAGCCCACTTCGCGCGCTTTGCGCAGGATATCGTCATCGATGTCGGTCACGTTCTGCACATAGTTGATGGTGTAGCCGCGAAATTCCAGGTAGCGCATGAGCGTATCGAACGAGACATAGGTAAAGGCGTGTCCCAGGTGCGTCGTATCGTAGGGCGTGACGCCGCACACATAGATGCGTACCGTCTTGCCATCGAGAGAGACAAATTCTTCCATAGATTGCGTCAGGGTATTGAACAGTTTCATGCAGAGGTAGCTCCTCTCAGGCCAAATAAACGGACGGCGTTGTCAGTCGTCACGCGGGCAATTTCTTCAAAGGGCACCTGGCGGATCTCCGCCAGCTTTTCAGCGACGTGTCGCACAAAGAGCGGCTCGTTGCGTTTCGCGCGCACCGACTGCGGCACAAGGTATGGGCTGTCGGTCTCCACCAGGATGCGATCCAGCGGAGCCATACGCGCCACCTCCGGCAGGGCATTGCCCTGACGTGTAAGCGGTCCTGCGAACGAGAGCAGGAAGCCACCGAAGGCCAGGCATTGCTCGGCCTGCCGCACGTCACCCGAAAAGCAGTGGAACACACCGCGCAAGCCCTGCCCATATGCGCGCAGCAGCTCGATCACGTCATCATGCGAGTCGCGCACGTGGATGATGCACGGCAGGTCGCACTCACGCGCCAGCGCGAGATGGGCGCGGAATACCTCGCGCTGCACATCACGCGGCGAGAGCATCCGAAAATAGTCCAGCCCGAACTCGCCGATGGCGACCACCTCTGGCTCAAGCGCCATCTCGCGGTAGCGCGCCTCTACTTCCGTGGTATGCGTGGTGGCGTCGTGGGGATGCGTGCCGACTCCAGCGTAGATCGCGCCTGGATGCGCCTTCGCCAGGGCCAGCGCGGCTTCGCTCGACGCGAGATCGCAGCCTGGATCGACGATACGCGTCACGCCGCCCTCGAAGGCAGCCGCAATGACGGATTCGCGGTCGGCATTGAAACGGGCAGTATCTATGTGGCAGTGACTATCGACGAGCACCGGGGATGTCCTTTCAACCAGTCTATACACTTCATTTAGTATAGCTCTCGCACTCAAACAAAGTCAAATTCGAGGGCAGGCGCTTCTATTGACGCTATCTTGCAAGCTGAGTTTTTGGATTTTACAATGAGCTGGGTTTTACAAAGAAGATGGTGAACGCGAAAACGAGGAGCATAGGATGAACATGAAGCAAGGCGCAAAATGGGATATGGCGCAACACCCTCCCATGCCACGTCCCAAAAATGATGATGGATATTTTGAAGAGATGTCTAAAGTGGTGTTTCGTGCAGGGCTGAACTGGAGTGTGATTGAGAAGAAATGGCCAGACATCAGGCGAGCGATGGCCAATTTCACAACTGACGCCGTTGCCCGCTTTGATGCTGACGATATCGATCGTTTGCTCAAAGATGAGGGCATGATACGTAGCGCGAAGAAAATTGCTGGGGTGATTGAAAATGCCCGGACAGTGCAAAAGGTGCAGCAGGAATTCGGTTCGTTTGCAAAGTATCTCCAGGCAGCCAAGGCAACCGGTGAAGAGGCGCTTCTGAAAGATCTCCGCAAACGCTTCGCCTTTTTAGGAGAATCAAGCTCTGTCATGTTTCTCTTTGCAGTAGGAGAAGAGATGCCTCAAACTCTACAGAAGATGCACGAGTCCGCCCATTAATCAGAGGTCGCGGCGCTGGAAGCGCACAACAGCGATCAGCGGCAATACGAGGATGTAGAATGCAACCCACATGAGTAGCGCCGGTGCTACCGGCTGCGTGGCGGTGAAAGGCGTATTGAAACTATCAGTAGATAACCCCAGCAGTGGGAAAATCTGCGTCGGAGGTAGGAGAAAGAAGGAGGTGCCGTGCCAGAGGGCATCGGTCGGTATAATAAGGTTAATGACGGTGCCAATATTTTGGAGTGTCTCGCTCTGCGCTGGCCTGATAACCTGCACAACAAACTGCACGATGCTGGCTAAGGGCGCTACAATGAAAAGCACCAGCGCAATGGCGCCGTTGACGATGGTTGGTACGAAGGCGCTGCCAATGGTGGTGAGTCCTAGCAGTGCTAGCATAGCGAGTTCGAGCGTACCGAGCGCGCTGAATACCTGTTCTGGCCAGTAGCCGGTTTTCCAATAAATGATGGCGAGTAGAGCGAAAAACATGAGCGCAGTGTAGACGACGATAATAAGCGCGTACCCCAGCCACTTGCCAATGACAATTTCGGCCCGGCTGATGGGCTTGGGGACGATCACCGCGAATGTACCGGCCTCGACCTCACCTGAAATCATGTTGGCGGTCAGGACGATAGTCAGCAAGCTGCTTAGCAAGTACACTAACCAGATCATGAGTATGTCAAATAATACGCCTCCACTCAGCAAGAATAAATGCGGGCTGAGGGTACCCCCATTCGCTGCCGGGCTATTCGACTGGATAAGATTAATGGCGATGCTCAAAAGGATAATGAAGGCTAGCAGGAGCAAGGCGCTCAGCAGAAGCACCGCCAGGAAGAGCCTGCGGCGAATAGCTTCTTGCAAAGTAAAACGAGTTATCAGTGCCATTGCCATAATCTCCACCTTTCTATCAAGCATTCGATGCGTCGATAGTACGTAAAAAGAGTTGTTCCAGCGAGCGCTGGTGAGGAGCCAGGGTATAGAGTCGCGCCCCACATTCGTAGACGATAGCGGCGATATCTGCTGCTCAGGACTGGAGTGTGCCTCGTCTCCGGACATTGCTTGTCGTTGTACTTCGCCGGCCTGCTCTTCATGTTGCGTGCGGCGTTGTATTGTGCGGAGCGCATTCAGGCTCAGATTGGTAGCGACCCGGCAGAGCCAGGCCCGTTGTTCTCCTTCACTCGCAGCGTGAGGCGGCATACGATAGAAGCGTAAGAAGACCTCCTGTACGATATCTTCTGCTTCCTCACGCCGGCCTGTGCAGCGACAGACAAGCTGGTAGACCAGGGGATAGTAGCGCGTAAAGATGGCTTCAAACGACTGCTCATCGCTCGCTGTGATGAGAGGCGTCGTTTTTCTGTCTGGCGACATGCTCTTCTTTCCCTGTAATCATCAAAAAACTCTCTGCTATGCATAGCGAATAATAGACACCACTCGCTGCTATTTTGTGACATTGCTGATCAACAGGGAAGAGCGCTTCGCTATCCAGCCAGATCGTCACCGGCCCATCGTTGAGGAGTTCAACTTGCATATAGGCTCCGAAGACGCCACCTGCCACTTTTAAGCCGTAGTCGGCAAGCGCCGCCTTGAAGCGGTCGACGAGTGGTTCGGCCAGCGCGGGCGGCGCGGCACCGGTGAAGCTGGGGCGGCGGCCCCGTCGCGCGTCAGCATAAAGAGTGAACTGTGACACGAGCAAGAGCTTCTCCGCCAATATCCAGGAGAGAGTGGTTCATCTTACCCTGCTCGTCCTCGAAGATGCGCAGGTGGGCGATCTTGTCGCTGAGTGCTTTGACCTGCGCTTCGCTGTCGTCGTGGCCCACGCCAAGCAGTATGAGCAACCCCGGCCCGATTTCGCCGACGATCCTGCCTTCGACCGTCACACGGGCATGCGTGACGCGTTGGAGTAATGCTCTCATCACACCTCCTCTATCGACATACTTCTGTAAGCGGATACTGTTTGAGTAAACATGAGTTTTACCACATACATTTCCTTTATCGTTTGATGTAGTGTAACATAGCAACAGACCCTATAGTAAACTACTGTGAGGAAATAGAGAGGAATCCCTATAGACCATCGTTATGTAGTACCATATACTAGACAGATAGAAACCTCGGTGAGGAGAACGATGCATGAATCATGGTAAGCAGGGAGCACTCCCGCTGCTCATCCTGTTCCTGTCGCTATGTGGGGCGGGGATTGCCGTTTATTTGACGGCAGTGCATTACGAGCAGGTGCCGCTGCTCTGCTCGGCAAGTGGGGTGGTAGATTGCCAGCGCGTTACCAGCAGTGTCTACTCACTTGTGCCGGGCACAGCCATTCCAATCACTATTCCCGGGCTAATCTGGACGCTTGGCAGCGCGGTATTTGCCCTGCTGGAATGGCGCTGGCTGGCACAGAATCGCCAAGTGACGCTTGCCCACTGGCTCTGGTCGCTGCTCGCGCTGGTTGCCGCGCTCTACCTGGTCTACGTCGAAATTGTACGCCTGCACACGCTTTGCTTGTGGTGTACCGGTCTCCATGCGATTATTCTGGCTATCTTCTTGCTCACTCTGGCACGTCTCGTCACTTCTTCCGGGGAGATCGACGAAAGCGACAAGATCAACGAGTTTGATTATGCAAAGCGAGGAGAGAGATAAACGATGGCAAAAACGAAACGAGCGCCACAATCACGGGCGGCGCGGCGCGAAACGCAAAGAAAAGAGGCGCAGAGGCAGGCGGCAAAGCAACACCAGCGCAAGCGTGTGTCGCGTAAACGCAGCCCCTGGTTGTTTATCGGCGGGACGCTTGCACTGGTCGCCGTTATCATCGGCCTATTTATCGTCCTCTCGCACCAGAACGGCTCGTCGAACCCCGGCCCGACCGGCACGCCGACAGATGCCAGCACGCTGCAAGAGGTAACGAACGTCTCTCCTCAACTGCTGGATCAAATAGGAACCGGGAGCCTGTCCAACCCGTTCAAGAAGCCACAAGGCTCGCCCGCTCCACTTACAGGCCCGACCGGCAAACCGGAGGTGTTTTACTACGGCGCGGAGTGGTGTCCCCTCTGCGCCGCCGAACGTTGGAGCGTCGTGGTCGCGCTCAGTCGCTTCGGTACATTCCAGACGCTGCGAGAGACCTCTTCAGCCAGTGATGATAGCTATCCCAACACGTCCAGCTTTACCTTTTACCAGAGCAGCTATACCAGCCAGTACGTCGATTTTGTGCCGGTCGAGGTGCAGGATCAGCAGCGCGCAACGCTCCAGACGCCAACGGCCAGCGAGCAGCAGTTAGTGAATACGTATGATGGCCCACCGTACATCGCCGCGCAGTATGCGGGGGGTTTCCCGTTCATGGATATCGGCAATCGCTACCTGATACTTGGTCCCAGTTACGATCCGGGCGTCCTGAGAACCAATCCGCAGGATTCCTCGTCCACGCCGCTTACCCAGCAAGAGATAGCCGCCCAGCTCTCGACGAACAATACGCTCTCGAAGGGCGTGCTGGGAGCGGCCAATTACCTGACAGCCGCGTTCTGCGCCATCACCTCCAATCAGCCGGGCAGTGTGTGCAATACAACAACCATCCAGCAGATTGAATCGTCGCTCGCGCAGACGGCACAGGCGCGCGTCGTCCCCGGCGGCTTGACAGCGTATGCGCCTGGGGGTTCGTCGATGATCGCTGATCTCCCACAATCTATAATGCTACCGCGACGGCCTTAACGTATGTATAAGGAAATCATACATCCACTCCTTGGGAAACTCGATTCGGAAAACTGGCATGTGCGAGCGAGAGAAGCGCTCCATATGGCTGAAACTACGCCATTTACGCTGAAGTTGCTGGAAGTGTTTGCTGATCGCCATCGCAGGTGTAGCGATGAGAGGCTGCATGTTGTGCTGGCTGGTGTAGCGTTTGACAACCCGGTCATGGTTGGCGCTGGCTGGGACAAAGTCGGGCGTGCTGTGAAGGCATTATACACGCTGGGATTTTCAGGGGTCGAGGTTGGCTCCGTGCTCGCTTGTGCTCAGGACGGCAATCCCAGGCCGCGACAGTTCATGCTTGGCCCTGGCGTGGCGTTGAACAGGCTGGGTTTTAATACTCCTGGCATGGAAGCTGTAGCTCGTAACCTTGAGAAATATAGAGGAAGCGGGATTCCTATTGGGATCAGCCTGGGTAAAAATAAAGACGTTGATGCCGAACATGCTCCCGAGGCTCATGCGGCAGTTGCCAGGAAGTTATACGAGGACGCGGCCTATTTTGCGATCAATGTTTCATCGCCAAATACTCCAGGACTACGCGAACTGCAAGATAAAAAGCCGCTCACAGCGATCGTTCAAGCAGTAAAGCGGCGATGGATGAGCAGGGGAAAAGAAAGCCGCTGTTTGTGAAGATTGCGCCTGAACTAACGGATGAAGCCGTTGGCGAGGTTATTCAGGTAGTGCTGGATCACAAGCTGGCGGGCATCATAGCATCGAATACCACTATCAACCAGGAGATCAAAGCAAAGTATGGAGAAAAATGGAGAGGCGAGGCAGGCGGAGTAAGTGGCGATGATGCAGAGTATAGAAAAATGGCAACCGCCCAGGTGGCGCATATATGGAGGGAGACGCGGGGAAGCATTGATATTATCGGTGTAGGGGGAGTAAAGGATGCGCAGAGCGCGTTGGAGAAGATCAAGGCGGGCGCAAAGATGGTGCAGGTCGTGACGGGTATTCGAGGAGAAGGCACAACGCTGCCGGGGCGAATCAATCGAGGCATTATCGCTTATATGGAAAAAGAAGGTATCAAGCATATGAGTGAACTTGTTGGTAGCGATGCTCGCTGATTGTAGCAAGAACAGGCGTCAGGATGAGGAAGATGTCTGTGCGGTCTGCACAGCGACGGCCACGGCGATAGAGAAGGCTTGCAGGTCGGCGATGCTCACGTCGAAGGCGCTCAGGCCGAGCAGTTCGGCGCGCTTGCGGGCGTTGCCATGCAGCGTGACTGTCGGGCGACCGCTGCGTAGTTGCACCACCTCCATTTCGCGCCACGCCACGCCGTGAATGCCGGTTCCCAGCGCCTTGCTGATGGCCTCCTTCGCGGCAAAGCGACCGGCCAGCCGCGTCGCCTTGCCCCGGCACTGGCGAATCTCCGCCTCGGTGAAGACGCGCTTCAGGAAACGCTCGCCGTGATGCTCGTAGACCTTGCGCACGCGGTCAACCTCGATGATGTCGATGCCGATGGCGATGTTGACACCCTCCGGCTTATGCAGCGGCGCGGGCAGGCCCGCCACGCCAGCAGGCCCGAAGAGCCAGTCGGGAATAGCCATCCCCGGCTGGCGCACAAGGGGCGTGAAGATGAGTGGTAAATTCGCGTCTAGAGCCTCGTCGTCCATAAACCCTCGTATTTTGAATTCCCCCTGTCCCTACTCGCCTTCGATGAGCTGCGCCGTACTGCTGTCCCCGGCGGGCAGAATCGAGGGAGCGGGAGTGGTGCCGCGTCCCATGCCGCGATAGATGAAACCCAGGCGGTTCATCTCGTTCGATTCGTAAACGTTGCGCCCGTCGATCAGCACGGGGCGGCGCATCCCGGCGCGAATCTGCATCATATCCAGGGACTTGAACTCGTTCCACTCCGTGACCGCTACCAGCGCGTCCGCGCCCACCGCGACCGAGTAGGCGTCCGCGCAGAACTGCACCTGCTCCATGCGCACACCCTCGCGTTGCAACGCCTCGCGTCCCGTCTCGGTGGCGACGGGGTCGTAGACACGCACGTCCGCGCCCTGGCTGGTGATCCACCGGATGATATCGACCGACGGCGCTTCACGCATATCGTCCGTATTTGGTTTGAACGCCAACCCCAGTACGCCGATAGTGCAGCCGCGCAGCGAGCCGAGGATGGAGGTCAGTTTATCGACGACATGCCGGCGCTGGTCGTGGTTAATGTCCATGACCGCGCGCAGCAATTGCGGGTGCAGCCCTGCTTCGTCGGCCATGTGCGCCAGCGCACGCACGTCTTTCGGAAAGCAACTACCCCCGAATCCGAGGCCGGCATCCAGGAAGGAGCGCCCGATACGCTTGTCATAGCCCATGCCTGCGGCGACCTCTTTGACGTCCGCGCCCAGGCGCTCGCAGATCTGCGCGATCTCGTTAATGAAGGATATCTTGGTTGCCAGGAATGCGTTCGAAGCATATTTTATCATTTCCGCCGTGTACAGGTCGGTGATGACGATGGGCGCTCGCAGACGGCAAATAGAGCGTGGCGACCTGGCGTGCCGCCTCTTCATCCGACGAGCCGAGCACGACGCGGTCGGGCGACTGAAAATCCGCGATGGCCGAACCCTCGCGCAGGAATTCAGGGTTGGAGACAACCGCGAAACGCGCGTCTGGCCGGTTCAGGTTCTTATGAATGATGCGCGAAACCACGTCTCCACTGCCCACCGGCACGGTACTTTTGTTGATGATGACGGCGTAGTGGTCAAGTTCCTGGGCAATGCTGCGCGCCGCGCTTTCGACATAACGCATGTCAGCGCCGCCCTGCACGTTGCCGCTGGGCGTATTGACGGCGATGAAGATGAAATCGCAATTATCCAGCCCTTCGCTGTAGCTGGTTGTAAAATGCAGGCGACCCGCGTGGACATTGCGCCTGACCATCTCTTCCAGGCCAGGTTCAAAAATGGGGAGAATACCTTGTTTGAGATTCTCGATCTTTTCCTCAACGATATCAACACAGGTTACACGGTTTCCCATATCGGCAAAACACGTACCCGTCACCAGGCCCACGTATCCTGTGCCGACGACACAAATCGATGCCATAAATCTAGTTACTCCTCGATCCTAACAAACGGATTTTCGTATTTTTCTTCGCCGATCGTCGTCGTCCCCTCATGCCCTGGAAATACAACCAGGTCCTCATCGAGCGTATACAGCTTTTCACGAATCGACGCGACAAGCTGGTCGTAGTTCCCGCCTTCGAAATCGGTCCTGCCGATACTGCGATGGAAAAGCGTATCACCGCTGAAGATGCAGTATGGCTCGCTCAACAGGCACACACCGCCGCGCGTGTGGCCCGGAGTGTGCAGCACTTCGAGGGTGAGCGTGCCGAAGGAGATGCGGTCTCCCTCCTTTAAGAGCATATCGGGCTTGCGCGCTACCAGGGGAATCTTGCGCCGGTACATCTTGGCGGTCGCATCGTCGGTGTACATGTATACATCATCGGGATGGATCGCCAGCGGCACGGGATACACCGCGCTCACCTCGTCGATTGCTCCTATGTGGTCAATATGCCCATGTGTATTGATGATGTATTTGGGGATAAGCTGGTGTTCTTCGATTTGTTCCAGGATACGTGACGCTTCATCGCCAGGATCAATGATGACCGCCTCGCGCGTCACCGGGCAGGCGTAGAGATAGCAATTCTCTTGAAACATGCCCACAGTTATACAGACCACAATTGGCCGTTGCTCTTGTTCGTTCTCAGGCATAACCTGCACTCCCTTCCCGGTACCCGAACGTTCGACGCTCAATCGCCATCCATTATAGCACAGGTGTTGAGACGACCTTCATAGCTACTTGCTAAGGTAGGAGAAATATGGTATAGTCTATTGATACAAATGTTCTAATAATTCCGCACATTACACGAAAAAGCCCCTTCCAGGCGTTCTTCACACATGAGGGCAAGCGGATTTACAATGTAAAATATTGAAATGCCGCTTATAATGGGTTACAATGGCACAATAAGCACTCATTGCTTATTGATGAACAC
Organism: uncultured Chloroflexia bacterium; assembly: GCA_963731975.1. Lineage (GTDB taxonomy): Bacteria > Chloroflexota > Ktedonobacteria > Ktedonobacterales > Ktedonobacteraceae > CAVSXS01. The sequence goes on from CAVSXS010000002.1 coordinate 887,707, forward strand.
CGTCACACGCAACGCGGAAGGATTGAAATTGCATGAACTATGATCGTGCAGAGAAACGAACCTATAGAAAGAGTCCTGGTAGGCAGTACGGCTACGAGTACGATCCACTGCATAGCGAACCGCTTACCAGTAATGGACGTTCCAACTCTTCTCCGCAGAGCGAACCTCTTACCGGCTTTTTGCAAGACGCTGACACGACTGGTGCGCGCCGCAGCAGCGGGCCGCTCAGCCCTCGCCCGGATCCGCGCAGGACGCGCCAGTTGCTTCGCCAGCAGATACTTGCGACGAAGAAAGCCAACCTGGAAGAGGATACCGGCCAGCTAGACCCCGACATCGACGTGGAGTATGCTGCTCCTGCGCCCAGGCCACCGGCTCCCGTGCCAGCGCGACGTCCGACGCGCCAATACAGGGAGCCGGTCGAGCCGCCCCCAGCACCGTATGAGCGCGAGCTTGAACGGCTCGATCCCGATCTGGGCTATGACGAGTTTTACGACGACGACCCACTGGCCGGGCGGGTAGGCTACGCCGAATCGCCGAGAGCGGCCATGATCGAACGCGTCCCGGCCATCCCTGATGCCGGGAGAAGGCGCGCTATCCCGTTGGCCGAGCCTGAATGGGAAGAGGAAGAAGAACCACGACCGCGCAAGAAGAAAAAGAAGGGACTCTTTTCCCGCCGCAAGCTGATCGCGGGCGCAATCCTGGTGGGCGGCGGCGCGGTGGCGGCCTACGAACTCGGGCCGAAGATTCCGGGCGCATTAGAGAGCGCCGGTTCCAATATCGAGCACCAGATTCAGGACGCCTTCAACCAGGGCTTTGCCGCAGGAGGCCAGGCCGTACGCAAAGAACTGATCAACGGGCTGGATACGCTGGAAGGTGTTTCGCTGGAGGGGGCCATGGGCGCGGCGAAACTTACGCGCGTGGCATACGATGTGTTCGTCTCGCCCATCGTCACCCTGGCCTCGACCATCGCCGACGACTTTCTCTCCGCGCTGCTCAACGCCCTGATAAAGGCGCGCGGCTGGTTGCAACAGATCAACGCTGACAACTCGACATTGATAGCGCTGACCAGCATCCTGCAAAACTGGGTGACTCAGGTTCACAACATGCCACAGAAGCTGCAAACCATCACCGATACCGACCTGGATGGCGCGACAGCCTACCTCAGCGCGTTACAACGTAAAATCCAGCAGGAACAGGCTATTCTTAACGGGCAGGTCACAACAACGCCCGCGCCGAGCCAAAGCGCATCTCCCGTCGTGTCTCCCGGCGCGTCACCTCAGTCTACGCAGCCCAACACGACGGCGACACCGGGGGGTTAATACTCGCCGGGCATTACTAATCGTAGGGGCGACCTTCATGGTCGCCCGCCCACGCCGCTCAGCCCTTGACTTACACAAGCTTCATCACTATTATTACTAACAAGTACCTTTATCCTGCTCATACACTTCACTTTCATGGATCTGCTCGAATCTGTAACCGGAAAGGAGTGATGCCTGAAGATGCGTTGACCTCTATTGTTCGCGGAAATGTTCATCCCCTCATTTCATTCAGCGTCAGGGCAACAGTGCTCTGAGCAACACGAGTATTTGGAGGCAAACTACATGGCAACAGTATCTGAAGGCGGCAACGTTCTACGCTCGGAACGTATCGCCGGGGGTATTCTCCCGAAAGTGCTTAATTCGTTCGACATGGTCGCTATCTTCGTTGCAATCGTCCTCTTCATCAGTAACTCCTCGGTCATTGCGGGAGGCGCTGGCCCCTCATCATATGTGTACTGGGGTCTGGGCTTCCTCACATTCCTTATCCCTGGCGCGATCGTCACTGGTCAGCTAGGTCTGATGTTCCCCGGCGAGGGTTCGATCTACGTCTGGACTAACAAAGCCTTCGGGTCGTTTCTGGGCTTCTTCGCGGGGTTCTGCGCCTGGTGGCCCGGCGTGCTGGTGATGATCGCTACAGGCGACGCAGTCGTCTCGCTCATCCAGCAGCTTAACGCCAATTTCCTCACCCAACCCTGGGAGCAGGGGCTGGTGATTATCCTGGTGATCGCCTTCTCGTTCGTGCTGTCGGTATTGCGCTTCCGCGTCACACAGAACTTCGTCAACATCATCTTCCTGGCATACGGCGGCGCGATTGTACTGGTTGGTATCGCCGGCCTGATCTCCGTGGTGGGTGGTCATGCCACACCTATCGATTATTCACCGCACAACTGGCTGCCGTCCGGTGGCACCGCCACGTTCTACAGCGCAGTGATCCTGGCGCTGCTCGGCATCGAAGTACCGTTGAACATGGGCGTTGAAGTGCGTGATGTGCGCGCTATCACACGCTACCTTCTGTGGGGTTCGGTGGTCGTCATGGCTGCCTACCTGCTCGGCACGTTCGGCGTGATGACAGCCGTGCCGCTCTCATCGAGCAACCCGAATATAGTGGTGCAGGGCAGCCCGGCGGCCGTGGCTGCCGCCGTGACAAACGCCTTCGGCGGCGCGGGCCAGGCGCTGGGCATTCTTGTCAACCTGATCTTCATCGGGTTCTTCATCTTCAACACAGCCGTATACAACTACTCGTTTGGACGCTTGCTCTTCGTCTCCGGTCTGGATCGCAGGCTGCCGCCGGTGATGAGCAAGGTGAATAAGAACCGCGTTCCCTGGGTTGCTGTGATGGTGCAGAGCATCATTTCCGGTGTCTTAACGGCCATCGCGTTCATCCTGGCCCCGCTGGTAATCTCCTCGATCTCGGCGATCAACCTCTCGACCATCATCTACGTCATTCTCCAGGCTGCCGTGACGGTGATCTGGTGCGTCTCGATGGTGATCCTGTTCGTGGATGTGATCATCATCCGCTTCAAATATCACGAAACCTTCGCGCGCATACGGCTCGCACCCGATTGGGTCTTCTACCTGTGCGCGGTGATCGGCTCCATCGCTACGGCTTACGGCGTCTACGCGACCTTCACCGGCCCCTGGACACCGCTGCTCACAAATAGCCAGTGGGTGGTCTGGATTGGTGGAATCGCGGCACTCTCACTGATCATCGCCGTGGTGGTCTACTTCATCGGTCAGGCGACAATCAAAGGTGAAGTCACCGATGAGGAAATACTCAAAACCGTGACCGGCGCAGCAGGAGGCGGTGAGTAGAACAGCAGCAATCTGATATACACAAGGGCGACCGCGAGGGTCGCCCCTACAAAGATTGCGAATCAGATTAGAGCATCATATCGTAGTCTTTGTAGGGGCGACCCTCGCGGTCGCCCTTCAGGTCATCACCCTTCTTACCCCTTTGGATTAAACACCTATCGATATGAGGCGGGAGCGGCATCTATTGAGCCGGTATCCTCAAGGATGGCGCGCAGCTGGCGAGCATCCAGCGTCTCGTGCAGGCGCAGTTCTCTGGCGATGCGATCGAGTGTCATGCGGTGCGTGGCGAGCAGCGAGACCGCGCGATCGTAGGCCCAGCCGACGATGCGATTAACCTCTTCATCGATGACGGTAGCCGTCTTCTCGCTGTACTCGCGCGAGCTGCTCGCCAGGGCGGTACCCGCGAAGGGATCCTCGCGATCGCTGAACGAGATGGTGCCGATGCGCTCGCTCATGCCCCAGCGCGCCACCATCTGCCGCGCGATAGCCGTCACGCGCTGCAGGTCGTTCTCCGCGCCCGTCGTGATGCGACCAATGGCCACCTGCTCGGCGGCTCGCCCGCCCAGCGCCGTTACTAACTGCGACTCCAGGTACTCCTTGGAGTAGTTGTAGCGATCATCAAGCGGCGTGTATTGCGTCACGCCGAGCGCCTGCCCGCGCGGCACGATCGTCACCTTCGTCACCGGATCGACATTCTCGGTCAGCAGGCCCGTCAGGGCGTGACCACCCTCGTGATAGGCTACCACGTTCAGATCTTCCTCGCTCAGCACCAGCGGGCGTTCCGCGCCGATCAATATCTTATCCAGCGCCTCATCGAAGCACTGCTGCGTGACGGAATCCAGGTTGCGACGCGCCGCCAGCAGCGCGGCCTCGTTCACCAGGTTCGCCAGATCCGCGCCCACCATACCCGGTGTCGCTCGCGCAATGGTTATCAGATCGACATCTTTACTCAATGGCACGTCTTTGGCGTGAATCTTCAAGATGGCGAGGCGACCATTCCAGTCGGGACGCTCTACCGTAACGCGCCGGTCGAAGCGGCCTGGGCGCAGCAGCGCTTTGTCCAGTCCATCGGGCCGGTTGGTGGCGGCGATCACCACCACCGCCTGCCGCGTGTCGAAGCCGTCCATCTCGACCAGCAACTGGTTGAGCGTCTGCTCGCGCTCGTCGTTGCTGTTGATGCTGGAACCGCGCTGGCGGCCTACGGCGTCGATTTCGTCGATGAAGATGATGCTCGGCGCAGCTTTCTTGGCCTGGTCGAACAGGTCGCGCACGCGACTCGCGCCCACGCCCACCAGCACCTCGACGAACTCGGAACCGCTCATCGAGAAGAACGGCACGCCGGCCTCACCGGCCACGGCACGCGCCAGCAGCGTCTTACCGGTTCCCGGAGGGCCGACCAGCAGCACGCCGCGCGGTATCCTGCCGCCCAGGCGCTGGAACTTGCCGGGCGTCTTCAGAAACTCTACCACTTCGACAAGGTCGTTCTTGGCCTCGTCCACGCCCGCTACATCTGCGAAGGTAGTGCTGGGGCGATCTTCCAGGACAACCTTCGCCTTGCTCTTGCCGAAGCTGAAGATGTTCTGCTGCCCCTGCGTGGCACGTCGCGCAATGAAGAAGAAGACGCCGATAATTAGCAGCCAGGGTACAAGGGTGGTCAGCAATGTCACTAACAGGCTATTATCCGAAGCCGGCTTGGCCGAATAGCTGACATGGTTCGAGTTCAGAAGTGTTACCAGGTTCGGATCGCCATTGGTGAGTTGCGTGAAATGGAAGGCCGTCCCGGTTTTGCTGGTACCGCTGGTATCGATAATCGTCTGAGATGTTTTGAAGTCCCCGTTGACATCCTGCCCTGAGAAGGTCACATCCTTGACGTTCCCTTGCTGCACCTCACTGTAAAAGGTACTATAGGGAATCTCTATCGTGTTAGGGCTACTGCTAGTTGAACCCTGTGTAAAGAACTGAATCAGGTACCATCCGAGCAAAACGATACCAAGAAAGATCAATATGCGTATGACTAGCGTCGTACTCGAATTGCGAGGTGGTCCACCGTTATTTCCACTGCCGTTATCTCCACGATTAGGCCCTGGGCGTGGTGGAGTGTTCGGCCCCTCATTCGGATTGCGCTGGAACATGTGAAGCGCCCGAGCATCCATTTATTCAGACCTGCTTTCTCTATGCGGTCAATTCGTGCGTGAAATCGACCGCAGAAGTTGTCCTATGTATTATACGATAAATCCCACCCCTTCGTAGGATGTGTTCATTAGTAGGTACGTAATCTATACGCACAAGATTACCAGAAGTTGGGCTTACCAGCCAGGGGCAATCCATCGTCGTCTGGCAAGCGCCATCCTGAACACGACACAATGATGAGCAGGGCTATTGATTTATCGAGCCGGTCCTGCTACAGTACGCCTATCACATTGCTGCGGAGTCGAGAAAGCGTATGATCGATGCAGGACAGGCGAGAGGACAGACGGGAGTCAACCGACCAGCGAGCAACAGCAGGCTGACCTCGTTCATCAAGTGGGCGGGCGGCAAGGAGCAGGAACTCAAGCATATTTTGCCGCTCATCCCGCCGTTCCGGCGATACTACGAACCGTTTGTCGGCGGCGGCGCGGTCTACTTCTCCATCCAGGCACGCCAGAAGTTCATTAACGATAGATCACCGGAACTCTATCGCCTCTATATGGCCGTGTCACAACAGGATGCCGCGTTTTTCGAAACGCTGGATATCCTACTCGTGGGCTGGCAGCAGATCAGCTATCTCGTTGATGAAGATGCTCCAACGCTGCTCGCGTGCTACAAAACCTACACACGCGACGGCTGTTCCCAGGCCGAGATGGACGATGCTTTGCGCGTCTTTCTCCAAAACCATTCGGCGGCGTTCATGCAGATGTTCGAGCACCTGCACGCCCATGAGAGCGCGCACTTTCTACTTGAGCTTGAACGCAACCTGCTGAGCAAGACCAGGCGCATGAAAGCGCTGGAACGGAAGAAGTGGGCGCTGCCAGACGAAGATATTCTGGCAAACCTGGAATGCGCCCTGAAAAGCGCGTTTTACATGCATCTACGCTACCTGTACAACCTGTACAACCTGGCGCGGGATGCATTTTACCAACCACTATCCGTAACCTGTCATTCCCTAACCTGTCATTCTGAGCGCAGCGAAGAATCTGATGGGCCGGAGACTGCAGATTCTTCGCTGCGCTCAGAATGACAGCGTGAACGTTGATTGCAAATATTCATCAATGCGCCCCTACAGGCAGATTTCGCCGGGGGTCGCTGACGCCATCTTTTATTTCGTGCGCGAGAATGCCTATGCCTCCATGTTCCGTTACAACAAACGCGGCGGCTTCAACGTACCATATGGCGGCATCTCGTATAACCGCAAGGACCTGGCGCGCAAAATAGCATACATGCACACCGATGCGCTGCGCCAACACTTACAGGAGACAGTCATCGAGCAAATGGATTTTGAAGCATTCCTGGCGAAGCACGCGCCACGGGAAGATGACTTTCTATTTGTAGACCCGCCCTACGACAGCGAATTCAGCACCTACAGCCGCAATGCCTTCGACATGTGCGACCAGGAACGGCTGGCGCGCTACTTGCTGCACGCATGCCGCGCGAAGTTCTTGCTGGTCATCAAGCGCACACCTGCCATTTTGCGCCTGTACGATCAGCCGGGCATCACCATTCGGAGCTTTGAGAAGACCTACCTGGTCAGCTTTCAGGCGCGCAATGAACGCGGGGCGCAACACTTGATCGTGACGAATTACCCCTTACCGCCGGTATTATCACCTGCGAGCGAGAAATTCGACAGCGCTTCGATGACCGTCAGGAGCGCGGAATGATCGAGATTTCCGCCGCCGTTGGCAACCAGTGAGGTGAAGAGCTGCTCGACGAGCGTCCCCACCGGCAGCGCCACGCCGTAGGTTTGCGCGATCTGCCTGGCGATTTTGAGGTCTTTCAGGTGAAACGCGGCCTTGCCCCCCGGCTCGAACAAATGCTGGATCATGGTCGAGCCGCGCAAGTCCATGAAGCGATTCTGCGCCAGCCCACCACCGAGGACTTTCAAAATGATGGAGGGATCAACGCCTGCCTTCGCGCCCAGCACGAGGGCCTCCGAAATGGCCTCGATGATGAGCGCGACCAGTACCTGGTTGCAGGCTTTGACCACCTGGCCGGAACCAGACGGGCCGCAATGCGTGATGGTCGTGCTGAGCGCCGCGAAGACGGGGCGAGCGCGTTCGACATCCTCTTCATGCCCGCCGATCATGATGGAGAGTGTCCCGGCCTTTGCCCCCTCCTCGCCGCCGCTGACCGGAGCATCAAGCATTCGCGCGCCTCGCGCTTCGAGCAGTTCGGCGAGACGCCTGGTTGTAAGTGGGGAGATGGTACTCATATCGATGTGGAGCAAGCCTTCACGCGCTCCATTGAGAAGCCCGCTCTGGCCTTCCACGACGGCCTCGACATCCGGGCCGTCCGGCAGCATGGTAATGACGATGTCGCTTTGCGCCGCCACTGCCTCCGCTGAGCCTGCTGCACGCGCCCCCTCGCTCGCCAGCTCGTCGATGGCCGCCCGGCTGCGATTGTAGACGGTCAGCTCAAAGCCTGCCGCCAGCAGGTGACGCGACATAGGCTTGCCCATGAGGCCAAGCCCGACGAATCCGATGCGCTCACTCATAACGATACTCCATCAACGAGTGCTTAGCGGGCGAGCCTGCCACCATCGATGATAGGAGCTACAGCGGCTCAACCTTTAGCAGCATATCGCCTTTTTGCACGACCTCGCCGTTGACGGCCACGATCGCTTTGACGCGACCTGCGACCTCGGATTGTACTTCATTGAAGACCTTCATGGCCTCGACAAGGGCGATAATCTGGCCGACAGCAATCATGCTGCCGGGGGTGACGAAGGGCGGATCGTTAGGAGAGGGGGCAGCGTAGTAGACGCCCGTAAGCGGCGTGACAACAGGAACGGAGGTATCCTCTTTTTGAGGGAGAAGAGGCGCGGTTGATGCAGCCTGCATGAGATGCATACCCGCCTGCGCGTGCTGGGCTGGCACGGAGACCATCATCATATCCGGGCGGCGGCGAATGACGATATGCGTCCCGGCCTCGGTCAGTTCCAGTTCGCCGATAGTGCTTCCCTCAAGCACCTGCACCAGTTCTTCGATGCGTTGTATCCAGGGCGTCTCTCGTTCTTGCATACTATTTATTCCTCGTATCGTTTGAAGATCAGGCAGGTGTTATGGCCGCCGAAGCCCATCGAGTTCGACATGGCGATGTTGACGGTGGACTGCCGCGCCTCGTTGGGCACGTAGTCCAGGTCGCAATCCGGGTCGGGCGTGTGCAGGTTGATGGTTGGCGGGATGATGCCGCTCTGGATCGCCATGATCGAGACAGCCGCCTCGACCGCACCCGCTGCGCCCAGCGTGTGGCCGGTCATCGACTTGGTGGAGCTGATCGCCAGGCGATAGGCGTAGTTCGCCGAAGCAGGTTTTGATGGCCTGCGTCTCCGTGCGGTCGTTGTACTGCGTCGATGTGCCGTGCGCGTTGATGTAGTCCACCTGGTCAGGTCGAAGGCTGGCTTTCTGCAAGGCGCGGCGCATAGCGCGCACAAGCCCTGAGCCACCGGGGGCAGGTTCGGTGATGTGATACGCATCGCCGGTCGAGCCGTAGCCGACCAGTTCGGCCAGGATGGGCGCGCCCCTATCTTTGGCGAAATCCAGGTCTTCCAGAATGAGCATGGCCGCGCCTTCGCCCATCACGAACCCGTCGCGGGTTGCATCGAAAGGGCGACTGGCTCCCTGTGGGTCATCGTTGCGGCGCGAAAGGGCATGCATGTTGTCGAACGCAGCCATGGCGATCGGCGTAACAGCTTTTTCAGCGCCGCCTGCGATCATGGCCTTCGCGTCGCCCCTGCGAATGGTTTCCCACGCCTCGCCAACCGTGTTGCCGCTGGTAGCGCAGGCAGAGACCGCGGCCCAGTTCGGACCCTTCGCCCCGGTCATGATGGAGACCGCGCCTGGCGCGCCGTCCACGATCATCATATTGATGAAGAACGGGCTGATTCGATCGGGGCCTCTATCGTGGAGCACGCTGAACTGATCGTGGAGCGTCACCAACCCGCCAATGCCGCTGCCAATGTAGACACCAACATCGTCACCGGTTTCGCCGGTGATCTGCAAGCCCGACTGGGCCAGCGCCTGTTTCGTAGATGCAAGAGCGAGCTGCTCGTAAGGGTCGTTGCGGCGTACTTCTTTACGATCCAGGTAGGGAGATGGGTCGAACTGTTTTACCTGTGCAGCGAAATGCACGCGGTACTGGCTCAAATCATAGCCTTCGATCCCAGAAACGCCGGATTTCCCCTGGCAGAGCGATTCCCAGGTTGAAGCAAGGTCATTTCCTAACGCTGTAATCAGACCCATACCGGTAACAACAACTCGTGACATAGGACACCTCCCTGGTTGACTATGCTTGCCAGGGCGACCGCGAGGGTCGCCCGTACAATACCAATCTTGTTCTATATCCCCAACGCGACAGCTTCCTCTTGCAGGAAACGCGTGTAGGTTTCGCCGCGAAGGAAGCCTTCGTGACGGAGCAGGCGTTTATGGAACGGGATAGTGGTCGCCAGGCCCTCGATCACGTATTCATCGAGCGCGCGTTGCATACGGGCAATAGCGGCCTCGCGCGTCTCCGCCCACACGATCAGTTTCGCCAGCAGCGAGTCGTAGTGCGGCGGCACGCTGTATCCCTGGTAGAGATGGCTATCGACGCGCACGCCGGGACCGCCTGGCGGCAGGTATCTCTCGACGATGCCGGTCTGCGGGCGGAAATCGTTATCCGCGTCCTCCGCCGTAATGCGGCATTCAATGGCGTGACCGCGAAACTGTATGGTGTTCTGCTCCAACTGAAGCGGCAAACCCGCCGCGATGCGAATCTGCTCCTTGACCAGGTCGGTACTCGTCACCATCTCTGTAACGGGATGCTCGACCTGCAAGCGCGTATTCATCTCCATAAAATAGAAGCGATCCTGCTCATCGACCAGGAATTCGAGCGTACCGGCGTTGCGATAGCCGATCTGCTCCACGGCGCGAATGCCTTTCTCGCCGATCTGGCGGCGCAATTCCTGCGGCAGGTGCGGGCTGGGCGACTCTTCAAGCACTTTCTGATGCCTGCGCTGGCACGAACAATTGCGCTCGCCAAGATGCACGCCGTGCCCAAAGTTATCGACCAGCACCTGGATCTCGATATGCCGCGCGCGTTCCAGGTAGCGTTCGATATACAAACCATCGTCGCGGAAGGCTTCACGCACCTCGTTCTGCGCGGTGGTGAAGACACGCTCGAACTCATCGGGCCGCTTGACCAGGCGAATGCCGCGCCCGCCACCACCAGCCGCCGCCTTGAGCATCAACGGATAGCCGATCTCGCGCGCGGCCTCCAACCCCTCCGGCAACGTGCGCAGCGTGGGCGTTCCCGACAACATGGGCAGACCCAGCTCTTTCATCGTTTCGCGCGCTGAGACCTTGTCTCCCATTAACGCCATGACCGGAGCGGGTGGCCCGATGAAGGTAATATGGGCATCCTCGCAAATTTCAGCGAACGTGGTATTCTCGGACAAGAAGCCATAACCGGGATGAATGGCATCCGCGCCGGTAATGATGGCGGCGCTGATGATATTCGGAATGTTCAAATAGCTTTTCCCGCTGGCCGCCGGGCCGATGCAGATACGCTCATCGGCCATACGCACCGGCAAAGAATCTCGATCAGCTTCCGAGTGCGCTATGATAGAAGCAATACCCATCTCGCGGCACGCGCGAATGACACGCAACGCAATCTCACCGCGATTGGCGATCATAATTTTACGAAACATACCAATAAGGCCCTCTCACTCGCTCTCTGATCTTCATGCGCAGCCCGCGCTAATCCTCTATGGGGTGAGAAGGCGCGTGAATGCTTACACTATTATATCACGTCGAAAAGAAGGTTTGCAGCGTTCTCATCGAGTGGCTTCTTGCGCGGCCTGGCGATTTGATTTATACCACTTTACCTACGCCTTCTTCTGAAGCCCTTTGGATCGCGTAAGTACTCATCAAGGTCCGGGTACTCTTTTTCGGCGAGGTAGGCAACGGCGAGGTAGACAGTTGTTTCGTTGGTATACACATGCAAAATCTCCTCTACGAAATGACGCGCCCATCCTGAATCTGCAAAATGCGGTCGGTAGCATCGACGATTGTCGGGTCATGCGTGGCGATCAGCATGCCGATCTGGGCATCGTGGGCGGTGTCGCGCAGCAGTTGCGCGATGGTGCGGCCCGTCATGGAGTCCAGGTTGCCGGTGGGTTCGTCGGCGACAATGAAGCGAGGGGAATGTACGAGCGCACGCGCCAGGGCGACACGCTGCTGCTCGCCGCCGGAGAGTTCGAGGCCGCGATGGTGCGCGCGAAGCGTGAGGCCGACGCGCTCAAGCGCTTCGCGCGAGAGCCGGGTGCGCTGGTCAGGGTCGGCACGTGCCAGGCGCAAGGGCAGCTCGACATTTTCCTGGGCCGTGAGCGATGGGAAGAGGTGCGCGTTCTGGAACATCATACCGATGCTCTCGCGCCGCAGACGCGCGCGGGCCGACTCGTCCAGCGCGGCGAGGTCGTGGCCGAGCACGAACACCTGGCCGTTGGTGGGATTGTCCAGGCCAATCAGGATGTTGAGCAGGGTTGTTTTACCCGATCCCGAGCGACCACGCAGCGCCACGCACTCGCCAGGTCGAATGATGAGATCGATGCCGCGCAGGGCATGGACGACGGCACTGCCCATGAGAAATTCGCGCGTGACGCCGCGCGCCTCGGCGATGGTTTGTACGGCGTTTTCAATTTCCTGCATCACTTCACCTCTTCTGATTGTGCGGTTTCATCAAATCCGTTGCCATTGAGATCAGCGCTCTGCGGCCAGAGTTCGACGTGGTCGTTGACGATACGCACCTCAGCACGCCCGTTGAAGGCGATGGTCTCAAGAGCCTCTTTTGGAAGTTGCAGGCGTCCAACACGATCGATCAGCACGGACTCGCGGTGTGTTTCGTTGGGCAGACCGATGACGGCGCTGGCGAGCGGCGTGTGATCGCCAGGTGCGACGAAGGGAGCCTCGCGGCGCACGGTCTCCGTGCTGGTACGACCATCCCGAATGGCGATGGTGCGATCGACGCGCGCCGCAATCGCTATATCATGCGTCACGATGATGATGGTCAGCCCAAGCTGGCGATTCAAAGCGCGCAGCAGGTCTACCACTTCGCCAGCGGTCACCGAATCGAGTTCGCCCGTCGGTTCATCACCCAGCAGCAACTTAGGCTCGTTGGCGAGAGCGACGGCGATGGCAGCGCGTTGCTGCTCGCCGCCCGATAGCTGGTCAGGTCGCTTCTTCTCCATACCCTTCAAGCCGACTAGCTCCATCAGTTCCTGCGCGCGCCGGGCGCGCGTTGCTAAGTCAACTCCGCCGAGTACCTGCGGCAGTTCAACGTTGGCCTGTATGGTCAGCTCTGGCAGCAGGTTACGCCCGCTTTGCTGCCAGACATGGCCGACGGTGAAGCGTTTGTAGGTGACAAGCTCGGCCTGGCTCAGGCGTGTCAGGTCGCGTGCATCGACGATGCACTTCCCCGCGCTTGGCTGATCCAGGCCGCTGAGGATATTGAGAAGGGTAGTCTTGCCTGAGCCGGACGCTCCGACGATGGCCATAAACTCGCCCGCCGCGACCTCCAGATCAAGCCCTTGCAGCGCGACGACCTCCAGGTCGGCCACCTTATAGATTTTCACCAGGTTATCACTGACTACCAGTGGTGCCGACATCTATTCCTCCTTCTCCAACTTCGTAAGGTCAGTCTTCATTCAATCTCAGCGTCTGCCCGATGGATGGACGCGAGACGACACGTATCATGAGCGCGAGCGCGACGACGCAGATGGCGATCAGCGCCGACAGGACATAGACCAGCGTTGCCGGGATGACTACCTGGATTGGCGGGATGTTTTGCAGCAAGAAAAAGGCTGAGCTACTCAACCCGCTGCTGGCACCGGTCGCGGGTACGCTGGTAAAGATCAGGCTAGGGAGCGCCAGCAGCGCGAGTATCGCGCCGAAGATCAGGCCGAGCAGCAGTGATGTCAGGTAGATGATGCTCTGCTCCCATGTCAAAATACTGGCGATCTGCGACGGAGTCGCGCCCAATGCGCGCAGTACGGCGAAATTGGTCAGGCGACTGCGTGCGCTCAGCCAGGATGCTATCAGGCTGCCCGCCAGTGCCAGCAGCATAGCGGTCGTCGCGCCGATACCAAGCAGTCCCAGCAGATTGACATAGAGCGGATCGTTCTCCAGACTGGTAATGATGGCACGCCGGTCGAGCAGTAAATCGATTTTTAGACAGCAGTCGGTCGTCAACACCCTGCGTACATTGGCGGTAGCCGAAGCGGTATCATTCGAGCGCACCCAGATATAATTCAACATCAAGCCGGTGCCAAACTGCGCAAAAGCTGTGTTGTAAACGGGGGTGAGCGTGCGAATATCGACCATCACCGCTCCCTCGGAGACGTCATCTGTGCTGCTGCCCGTGGCCGTATCCGATACGGTTGGGATACTGTTGATCTCCTGTTCCGCGACGAAGACCAGGGGGCCGTAGGTTGGGAAGCTCAACTCGAAGGTTGCGCCGGGCGAGAGGTGCAGGTTTTGCCACGCAATCTGATCGACAAGGGCGGGTACCTTGTTCCCGTTGACGGTGCCGGTGCGCTTCTGTGCCAGTTGTGACATAAGCGACGGGAGCGATTGCGATGAATTCTGCGCGGTCCAGTTCGGCCCGGAGGTCTGCGCGAAGGTATTGGCATCGACTGCTACCAGTTCTATAGGCAGTGAGAGGATGTTTCCACCGCCAATCACACTGGTTTTGTATCCAGGCGTGGCGGAGACTACACCAGGAATGGCGCGATACTCCTGTGTCACGTCGCCCACGCCGTTTGCCTGCAAACTGGCGTTGTCGGGGATGCCGCTGAAGTCTGCTCCCACCTGGTACGAGGCTACCTGGGGAATACGCGCGGCCTGCGATGCGTCGTATACCAGCGAAAAGATGACGAATGACGTTGCCAGCGAAAACAGCAGCGTGATACGCAGCGACGGGCCCGGCGAGCGCGCCATCTGCGCTAATGCCAGCATGGAGGATGCGCCCCTACTGCGCGCGGCTATCCACGAACCCAGGCGCAAGAGCAGTTGGAAGACGCGCAGGAAAAGCAGCAAACAGGCAATCAATAAGAAGACCGTGCCGAGCAGCGTCAGGGGCGAGAGCAGGATCAAACGCAACTGGGGATCAAGCACGCCGGAATTGGTCACATAGTAGGAAATGGCGAAGCCGGTCAGCGTAATGATAATGGCGACGATGTCCAGGTTGATGCGCTGCCAGAGCGGGCAATTCGTGGCACGCGCCGCCTCACGCCGCAGCGCCAGTATGTCATAGCGCGTAGTGCGATAGATCGCCAGCACCATCGCAAGGACTGACGCAATCGCCGCAACCAGGGCGTAGAGGCCGGGATTGGCCGCGACCGCTACGGGATTGCCTGAGATGATGGACTGCACGCTTTGATCGCCGGTTGGCAGCGTGTGCTGGATGACGAAGAAGACGAGCGCCACGGCCAACAATGGCCCGCTAATCAGCGCGAGCAGGCCAATCGTCACGCTTTGCACAATAAAAGAGCCGAAGACCTGTGAACGGCTGGCCCCCCGGCTGCGCAGGATGGTGATAGAGTCCGACTGGCGCTCCACCAGGAAATCAGCCATCATACTGACGAAGAATAGCGCCAGGACCAGTACGAAAGCCAGTAAGCTGAGCGTAGGAATGCGCGCGACAGAGATGCGATCATGATATCGCTGCAAGATATCACTGGGCAGCAGCACGGTCGCCTGCTGCAACTGCGGCGGCGCGTTATACGAAGGGTCGTTGCTGACATCCACCTGCGTCGAGTTGATGCTGCCCTGAATGACATCCAGGTCATTAATGGTGACGCGTGCCGGGTCGAGCGGATAAAACCACTGGTAGGTCAGGGAGGCATCCAGCGTGGTAGAGGCGTACTGTTTCTCTGAGAATATCGTGTTGAAAAGGTCGATGACGGCTCCGTTCGATGAGAGCGCGGTATAGGTCGTCTGCGGGCTGCCGGGGGTGGCAGCGGAGGAATAGACATTGCCGTGCCAGAAGGGGTCATCGCCGCGCGCCAGCGCAAAGATGCCCACAACATGTAAGGCGATGCGCGGCGCAAAATGGAGGGTTGGCTCCTGGCTGATCCCGTAGCTCGTGTACAGTATCGAGCCGACGGTGGCGTGCAGGGCCGACGCGCTTTCGGTCGTCAGCGCGATCTCCAGGCTGCTTCCATCAGAGGAGTTTTGCGGCAGGCGACCCTGCAATAATTGCAGATGCCCGCTTGCCTGGCTCATGGAAGCCGTGATGATCTGAAACAGGTTGCAGCTTAAATACCAGGGACCGCGCTGCTGGCCACTACAGCGATTCGGTTGATGGACGAGAAGATAGGCTTCCGGTACTTGTATGGAAAACTCCAACGGCTTGAGGAATTGGCCTAGCTTACTCTGAAATTCCGCGTTCAGCTTTTGTGTGGTGGCCTGGATGAACGTCTTCGAGACAACATCGCTTTGCCCTTGCACAACCACGTCCGAACTTTGATAGGAAGTCGAGAGCACACTTCGCAGACCGGCGCTCATGGACACGTCGGAATAAAGCGGAACTGATGAAACAAGCGTCACGGCAGCAATACAGCCCAGCGCGACAATCAACAGCAGCCTCCACGTCTCGCGCACGCGCCACGCGGCAAGCGTCATCACCCCCGGAATTCGCCCGCGCCGCTGCTTGCGCCCCGTCCCACGTTCGCGCGCAGACGTGACCACCGGCTGTCCTGTCTCTGCTGTCGGAAGGGGCATAGAAACCTCTTTTCCAGGTCTATAAAAATATTGCGCCTGCCCTGATTATATACGAAATGGGCAGGTGTGGCGAGTAGGCAGATATGCCCTGAGTCCTGGTCGACGACAACCCTGAATGGTATACTTGCTCTGGCAGGATACTGGCTGGAAAAGAAGAAGCTGCTACTCTATTAGGTCTCTCCTGCAAACGAAAGGACATTACATATGGACCTGTCACACTGGTTCAGCACGCAATTGAACGCGAGCGCTGAGGGTTTTCTGTGGGCAGTCGAACAGGTTCCCGTCGAGCGCAGGCTCGTTACCCCACCTGCCGGGCTTGGCGAGTGGAATGTTGTGCGCCATGCCTTTCATATGACCCACTACGAGCAGCTCATCGCACTCCCTTCCATGCAACTCTGGTTAGGTGAACCACGTTCACTCACAGACATCGAATATGACGACGAGGCGGCCTGGGGTACTGGCAAGCATCTCGACTCGATCCTGGAGGATTTCCGAGCGGTGCGTGGCGAGCAGATTCTTTTGCTGCAACAATACAAAGAAGAATCCTGGGAGGAGACCCGTTCCACCGTATGGGGCGATGTCACACTTACATGGGTTGTATCGAAAACATATCAACATACCAACGAGCACATCAACGATGTTTTGCGCATAGCGCTCTTCTGGGAAAGCTATCAAAGACGCCAGAAAGAGCAAGAAAAACAATAACAGCGGAGATGTAGCGGTAGCCATGTCATATGTCAAATCTACCGTTACATCTCCGCTGTTAGATAGTATCAAGCGTTTTTTGCACGATCTCCACGAAATCCGGTTTGATACTGGCTCCTCCTACCAACGCCCCATCGATGTCAGGATGCATCATGAATTCGCCAATGTTGGCTGAGGTAACGCTGCCGCCGTAGAGGATGCGCAGCGCGGATGCTGCCTCCTGGCCGTACATCTCGCCATAAAGCGTGCGTATGCTGTGAATGACCTCGCCCGCGCCTTCGACGGTCGCAGCCCTGCCTGTGCCGATAGCCCAGATGGGTTCGTAGGCGATTACCACGTCGCTCGCCTGCTGCGCAGGGAAATTTGCCAGGCTGTGCTGTATCTGGCGCTGGATGACGGCTGCGGTCTGGCCTGCCTCGTACTGGTCGAGATTTTCGCCGATGCAGATGATGGGGCGCAGGCCATGATGCAGCGCGGCCAGGGCTTTCTTATTGACCAGCTCGTCGGTTTCGCCGAAGTAGGTGCGGCGCTCCGAGTGTCCCAGGATGACAGTGGTGCAGAGTTCATGTACCATAGACGGCGATATCTCGCCGGTGAACGCGCCCTTCTCCTCGAAGTACATATTCTGCGCGCCCAGTTCGATATGCTGGTATTGCGCCTCATGCAGGATATGGTGGACCGCTGCCAGTGAGATAGCAGGCGGGCAGAGTATCGCGAGGATATCGAAGCGCGACGCAAGCTGGCGTTCCAGTTCGGGTATAATCTCCCCGGCGAAGGCTGCTGCCTGCCTGGGTCCGAAGTGCATCTTCCAGTTGCCCGCGATAATAGCGGTGCGGTGGGTGCTATGATGTGTTGTCATGAGTTTTTGTCCTGTAGCGCGGCCACCCCCGGCAGGACGCGCCCTTCCAGAAATTCAAGCGATGCGCCTCCGCCGGTCGAGACATGCGTCATCTTATCAGCCGCGCCTGCCCCGTCAACAGCCGCTGCAGAGTCGCCGCCGCCGATGATGGTAGTCGCGCCAGCCTGGGTGCGCTGCGCCAGGATGTCGATCATGGCGTTGGTGCCTTTAGCAAAGGCAGGCATCTCGGCTACGCCCAGCGTGCCGTTCCAGGCAATGGTTCGCGCATCGGCCAGGGCCGTGCGGAACGTCACGACGGTGGCAGGGCCGATGTCGAGAATGCGCCATCCGGGCTGCACCGCGTTGGCGGGTACAACTTTGTGGTTCGCGTCGGCGGCAAAGCGGTCGGCGACCACAACATCCACAGGCAGTTGCAGATTCAGATTGCGCTGCCTGGCCTTCGCCAGCAGGTCGCGCGCCAGGTCAACCTTACCTTCTTCAAAAAGCGAGTCGCCGATTTCGTAGCCCTCGGCCTTCAAGAAGGTATTGGCCATGCCGCCGCCGATCAGCAGGATATCGACCATGCTAATAAGCCGCTCCAAGACCTTGATCTTGTCGGAAACCTTCGCACCACCAATGATCGCAGCAAAGGGTCGCTGAGGGTCTTCCAGGGCTGAGCCGAGGAAATTCAGTTCCTTCTCCATCAAAAAGCCTGCCACGCCGGGTAGGTAGCGCGTGACGCCCTCCGTCGATGCGTGGGCGCGGTGCGCGGTGCCGAAGGCATCGTTGACGTAGACTTCGCCGAGCGCGGCCAGTTGTCGCGCAAAATCAGGGTCGTTCTGTTCTTCCTCTTTATGGAAACGCAGGTTTTCCAGCAGTAAGACCTGTCCCGGTTGCAGTACTCTGACCTGCTCCTCGACCGCCGGGCCGATGCAGTCAGCCGCCATCCCCACCTGTCTGCCCAGCAGTTCAGCGAGTCGTTCCGCGATGGGGGCCAGGCTCAACTTCTCGACTACTTTGCCGTCTGGCCGTCCCAGGTGCGACATGAGGATCAGCGCGGCCTGGTGGTCGATCAAGTAGGCGATGGTGGGAAGCGCAGCCTGGATACGGGTGTCGTCGGTGATGTGACGCTGACCGTCCAACGGCACGTTAAAATCGACACGCTCCAGCACGCGCTTCTCAGCAACATCGATATCGCGCACGGTTAATTTGTTCATGATGTTATCCTGTACATACTGTGGGGGTAAGCGACATATCGCTTACCCCCACAGTATCTTCTAAAAGCCCTTCTCAGCGATGAAGTGAGTAAGGTCGGCGACGCGGCTGGAATAGCCCCATTCGTTGTCGTACCAGGCGATGACCTTGACCATATTACCGATGACCATCGTTGTGAGACCGTCGATTGTGGCGGAGTGCGCGTCTCCTCGGAAGTCGGTCGAGACAAGTGGCTCGTCGGTATAAGCGAGAATGCCCTTGAGCGCTCCTGCGGCGGCCTGCTTGAATGCCTCGTTGACCTCCTCCTTCGTGGTTTCCTTGCGCAGCGTTGCCACGAAATCGACTACCGAGACGGTGACGGTCGGCACGCGCAACGACATGCCATCGAAGCGGCCCTTGAGCTCAGGTATAACCAGGGCTAAGGCGCGAGCCGCGCCGGTCGAGGTAGGTATGATATTGACCCCGGCGGAACGAGCGCGGCGCAGATCCGGGTGTACCTGGTCGAGGATGCGCTGGTCGTTGGTATAGGAATGGATGGTGTTCATCAAGCCCTTCTCGATGCCGAACGTATCGTTGATGACTTTGGCAGCGGGAGCGAGACAATTGGTGGTGCAGGAGGCGTTCGAGATGATGTTGTGTTTGTCCGGATCGTACATGTACTCATTGACGCCCAACACGATCGTCAGGTCTTCTCCTTTAGCAGGCGCGGAGATGATGACCTTTTTCGCGCCCCCCTTTATATGCGCGGCGGCTTTAGCGGCGTCAGTAAACAGGCCGGTCAATTCGATAACCAGCTCGACGCCCAACTCGCCCCACGGAATTTGCGCCGGGTCGCGCTGCGACAAGACCTTGACGCTATGCCCGTTGACGATCAAGGCGTCGGGGGTTGCTTCGACCTCGCCAGGAAAACGCCCATAGGTCGAGTCGTACTTGAGCAGGTGCGCATTGGTCTTCGTATCCGTCAGATCGTTCACAGCGACCACTTCAATATCGCGTGGGTAGCGTTCCATCAACGCCTTCATCGATTGACGCCCGATGCGTCCAAAACCGTTAATTCCTACACGTGTGACCATATTGTCAGGTTCTCCTTTTCGTTTGCCGTAAATATACACATCGTTACCAGAACAGGCAAATGTTTCACGTGAAACATCATAACACGCCATCCTCAGCCCCTACACTAGAAAGAGTATCACGCCACGCGGGAATACAGCAAGATGTGCTATCACAGGCGACTCACAGACCCGATTTCACCGGCGAGAGCGTGCTACGCGCGTTTGTGCATTATGAGACGGGGATGACGCCGATGGAGAAGCGGATGTAGTCGTCGGTGTAGCCGAAGCCGGAGCCGGGGACGCCAGCGATGCCGGTTTTCTCGAAAAGCGAGAAGGCATCTTCGCCTTCGGCAAGTTCGCTCCAATTGTAGACGGTAGCGTCGTCGCCGACATGCACGCTCTTGAAAAGATGCTGCTCCCGGTCGATACGCTTGAGCTGGGCTACCAGGCGATCACGTCGCAAGCGGTAGAACGCACGCAGCTTGTCGGCCAGCCAGGGTCGTTCGTGGAGCAGGCGGTAGTAGGCCATATAGCGCAGTTGCCATTCGCCGGGCAGCGAGGCGTTGCTGTTTGTCCAGGCGGGTATGAGTGAGGGCGCGAGGTCGGCATCTCCGACCGTCACATAGCCGAACCGCTCTCCCGTCAGTGTGTAAACTTTCGAGAAGCTGCTGACGAATATGGTGTGCTTGAGGACATCTGGCGCGGCGAAGGTCGTCATGCGCGCTCTATCTTTGTCCTGATCGTGTGCAGTGCCGATATAGGCCAGGTCTGCCAGCAGGTAGATGTCGCGTCCCTGCTCCCAGTAAGGGCGCAACACCGCGGAGAGCGCGTTCAATTCGCGGGCGCTGTAAGCGAAGGTGGTAGGGTTGTTGGTGACGGTCAGGTAGATGATATTGATATCGGGCGTTGTTGAAAGAATCTCGTCAAGCCGTTTCGCCGGAACTTTGAAGAGGTCTTCAGCAGAAGTATGGACGGGATGCAAGCTGTAGCCGAACGAGCGCGCCTGCCACTCCGGCACGTTGAAGCCTGGCTCTGGAAACAGGATGGCCGGATGCTCTCTACCGCGCTCGCGTAAGACGTTACGCATAGCGCGCAGCACTTTATCGATACCGTCCATCGCGCCCAGGCTCAGAAAGACCTGCTCTTTTTCGACGGTTATGCCCCATTGACTCTGCGCGTCTCCTGCCAGCCAGCCGCGCAAGAGCGGGTTGCCCACGCCGTAGATGTCGTACATGCGCACATCGTAACGTTGATCCAGCAATATGCGCTCGCATTCCTGCATTTGCTGGCGCAGCCACAAGTAGGTATCCCCGCTGGCTGTGTAGCCGGAAAGCTGCTCGCCAGGCAGAGCAACGCCCAGGTCTTCCGCCAATCGCCGGTAATCGCCAGGGCCACCAGACTCGCCATCACACTCGGTGACGCGCCGCAGGTCTACATCGCCGATGGTGCGATTGACGATGCCTGCCTGTATCACTACTTCGTCGATGTTGCGCTCTCGGCACTCCTGTTCCAGTTCGGCGATCATACGGGCCATCATCCGAATTGGTCCCGATCCCTGCTGGATGATGGGTCGATAGCGTGCAACAAGCTTTTCGCGCAGGGTTTTTAGCATTGCAAACTGCTCTTCAAGCGAAGGTGACACAGGAAAGTCGGCTTCTGCCATATTCATAGAGGTATCATGCTCGTGGGTTATCACCATTGTTACTCCTTCGATTGCGTCTTCAGTGACGCATCTCAAGCGAAGACGGGGCGCAGTCGCCATCGACCGGCTCCCCCTAGAAGTGTAGCATACAGTTGAGAACTATCGCAAGCCGGACAACAGGAGTGATGTTTCACGTGAAACATCACTCGATCTCTTCGAACGCTCCGTCTGCAATGGCATGGGTAAGCGCTTCGATGTCAGGGGCAAGCACGCGGTCCTCTTCGAGCTTCGCCACGCGAGCGCGCACGATGTCGTAAGCGCGCTGTGCGCCAAGGCCGGGTTTGAGAGGCTTGCGAAATTCGAGCATCTGCGCGGCACACATCAGTTCGATCGCCACAACCTGCCTGGATTGTTCCAGCACGCGCAGCAGTTTATGCGCGGCGGTCGCACCCATGCTGTTGAAATCCTCCATTCCGGCGGAGGTGGGGATCGAATCTATACTGGCGGGATGCGCCAGCAGCTTGATTTCGTTCACGAGTGAGGCAGCGACATACTGCGTGAGCATGAAACCGGAGTTCAAGCCGGGATTAGGGGTCAGGAATAGCGGCGCGCCCTGCTCATCCCAATCGTGCGGCCCCATCAGGTTGAAAATGCGACGCTCGGAGAAACTGGCGATCTGCGCCAGCGCGATTGCCAGCACGTCCAGCGCCAGCGCCAGCGGCTGCCCATGAAAGTTTCCGCCGCTCAGTACATCACCGTCATCGGGAAAGACCAGCGGGTTATCGGTCACGGCGTCCAGTTCGCGCTCGAAAATGGCAATTCCATAGTCCAGGGCGTCGCGTGCCGCGCCGAATACCTGGGGGGCGCAGCGCATCGTATAGGGGTCCTGCACGCGCGGGCAATCAGCGTGGCTCACGTTGATCTCGCTCTGGGCTACCAGCCTGCGCAGGCGTGCCGCGCTCTCCTGCTGTCCAAGCTGCCCCCTGCGCCGGTGAATGCGCTCGTCAAGTGGAACATGGCTTCCCATCAAGCCTTCGATGCTCATGGCGCAGGCTACCTCAGCCGCTCGCAAAAGCACCTGCGCGTCGTGTGAGGCCAGCACAGCAATCGCTTCCATCAGGTGCGTGCCATTGATGAGCGCCAATCCCTCCTTTGCTTGCAACACGATAGGAGCTAGACCGGCAAGGCGCAGAGCTTCGCCGCCGCTCAAACGCCGCCCATCGAAGACGGATTCGCCCTCGCCCATCAGAACCAGCCCGAGGTGCGCGAGGGGAGCAAGGTCGCCACTGGCACCGACCGAGCCGCGCGAAGGAATGACGGGATGCACACGCGCATTCAGCATACCCGCCAGCAGTTGCACGACCTGCGGGCGCACCCCCGAATGACCACGCGACAGGCTGGCTGCCAGAAGGAGCATCATGGCACGCGTAATCTCTTCTGTCAGCGGTTCGCCAACGCCAGCTGCGTGACTGCGGAGCAAATTCTGCTGTAACTCGGTCAGGTGCTCGTGGGTGATTCGCACGCGGCTCAAATGACCGAAACCGGTGGTGACACCGTACACTTTCTGGCCCTCGTCTGCTATCTTCTCGATCACCGCGCGGGCCGCCTCGATGCGCTGCACCGATATCGCGCCGATCTCAACCTGCGCATACTGCCGGGCAACGGCGATCAACTGCTGGCTTGATAGCGCCTGCCCATCTATGATGACGTGCAATGGAAGTTCCTGACTTGCTCTCGTCTTCATCACTGAAGGTCCTTTCTGGCTACAATGCCCTCTGCGAGCATTGTATCAGATGGTGAGACGAAGCGTAAACCGGCTTCTCTTGACCCGCAAGCGCCATCTCCCTACTACCTGATTGCTGATCTTTATTTTGAGAATATGTCGGCATTCCATGCGGCGCTGGAATTGCCTGTAGGCCAGGCAGCCGCGGGCGATCTGCCGAACTTCGCGTCAGGCGGGTGTACGCTCGTCGTAAGCGAAGTTGAGGTGTTAGCTCCGGTCTCAATCAGCTAACATTTCCCACTATCTGCGCGACCGGCGCAATGACCAGCAGAGCCAGCGTGACGATAAGTAGAGGTACATTCAACGCGCTCGTGACGTCTGAGAGTTGCGCCGGTGCAAGCAACACGCCGAAATAGAGGCACTGCGCCAGCCCCGCGAGTTTTCCCCAGCCGGTCGAGCCGAAACGCACGCGGTGCGCGAAGAGGAAATAGCTGGCAAGTGCGGCCAGCAGTGGCACGAGGAAGCGCAGCACCATCACCACTGCCAACCAGGGCGGCAGGATGCCGTTCTGGAGCAGGATGAGGGTCAGCGCCAGGTAGAGGAAAAAGTCCGTTTCGCCGTCGAGAAGTTGACCCAGCTTACTCTGCGCGCGCGCGCGCCGGGCAATCTGTCCATCCAGGATGTCGGTCAGCACGCCGACCAGGAAGCACACCAGCGCCATCCACACTTGAGTCGCAATACCGCCGACCAGCCGCCCCAGCAGAAACGACGCGGCCACACCGCGCACCTCGGTAAGTACGTTCGCCATCCCTACAACGGGAAGCATATCGTCAGTTTGTGACTGCCGGTTCAAGCCCAGGTGCCAGAAAAGGTCGTTGATCTGCCAGGTGACGCAGAAAAGAAAGCCGGGGAGCAGCCGCAGCGTGCCTGCCGCACCTTCAAGAGCAAGGTTGCCCGCGAGCAGCACCAGTGCGAGCGCGCTGATGAAGAGGCTGACACGCACCCACGAGCGCTTGAGCGCCGGGTAATCAGCGGCGCTATGGCAGGACATCTCCCAGGAGCGTCCAAGAAAGCGCACCCACGCCGCCGGACTGAATTTTTCCTCGCGCAACGTGGTTAGCAAATCGACTACAAAGGGTGTTTCGTCGGGAAGCGTCTGGGCCATGCTGGATTCCTTCACCTGCTAACAATGTTTCACGTGAAACATTTGATGTTGCTGGCAAATCGTTTCACGTGAAACATGTTACGACATCATCAGGACGGATTGTACCAGGTTGACGCCGAAATGGTAGCCAATCTCGTGATAGTCCGTAATCGACCAGAAGGTCAACTCGCAGCGTTTGCCGACTTCGATGCTGCCAATCTGGTCGTCCAACGCTAGCGCACGCGCACCATTGATGGTGGCAGCCGCCAGCGCCTCTTCGAGCGACATGCCCATCGCGGACATAGCGAGACCGAGCATAGACTGCATACTCTCGCAGTAGGACGTGCCTGGATTGAAGTCGGTAGCCAGCGCGACATGCAGCCCGCGATCAAGGAAGCGGCGCGCAGGGGGATAGGGAGTGCGCAGCGAGAACGAACAGCCGGGCAGCAGGGTCGCAACCACACCGGCATCGCGCATGGCATCCAGGTCGGCATCGCTGGCAAAATCAAGGTGATCGGCGGAGGTGGCGCACAATTCCGCGGCCAGCCTCGCTCCGCCGGAAGGACTGAGCTGGTCAGCGTGAATTTTCAGGCCATAGCCTGACTCTTTCGCGCGCGTCAGGACCAGGCGGCTCTCTTCAAGTGTAAAGGCGTCTCGCTCGCAGAAGACATCGCAGAAACGCGCCAGGCCTGCGAACGAGGGCAGCATCTCCTCGACAACCAGCCGCACATATGCGTCGCGGTTCTCGCGGTATTCGGGTGGAACGCTGTGCGCACCCAGGAAAGTTGGCACAACACGCACATGGTTATGTTTGAAGGCCGGGCTGCTTTCGAATACATTTAGATTATTCATGATATGCAGGCAGGTTTCTTCCGTCACCTTGTCCAGCCCGTAGCCAGTCTTGGCCTCGACCGTCGTCGTGCCATGCAGTCGCATGGCTTCCAAGCGGGTTGTCGCCAGGGCGGTCAGCGTCTCGGTGGATGCCGCGCGCGTGGCCTGCATCGTCGTGAGAATACCGCGACCCTGCGCCAGCAATTCGCCATAGCTGACACCGCTGCGCCGCAGGTGAAACTCTTCCGCACGGTCGCCCGCGAAAACCAGGTGGGTGTGTGAATCGACCAGGCCCGGCGTCACGACGGCACCTTGCGCGTCCACAATGGAGATTTCCGTCTGCACGCCACCAGTCTGATGTTGGAACATTGGTTCTGCTTCATCGTCGAGGCCAATCCATACAATCCTGCCTCGATGCACGGCCAGGGCTGCATTGGCGATCATCTGTAAAGGGCCGTGCGCGCCCGCAACAGGCTGCTGAGAGACGGTGACAAGCTGGCCGATATTGCGTATAACAATACTCGCCTCGATAGGCGGCGCGGATGGATCAGGCGTCATAGTTCAACTCTCCTTATCCAGACGACCTACAAGCTTTCGTGGTCGAACTGGCTCTTTCTCTTCTATAGCGTTATAGCATACCTGAACGTCGATAGCTAGATAACTAGGATAGCCAGCATGTACTTGCTCAATGATATAGTATTTGATACACTATGGTCAGACAAGAGGACTGACCAGGTGTGAAGAAAGGCGCTTATGCGAGCCATCGATGATAGCCAACCAAAATTCGCAGCAATCATGCGCGAATTGCTGATATGGAAGCAATTGCCTGAAAGCGACCTTTCGCGCGTAATACCCACTTACTTTCTGGTCACGGACGATCTGCGGGACATGGAAGATCAAGGATTGCTGACCATGATCTTTGCAGGTGATGAGTATGTCATCACGCCAACCACCTATGGCCGTCTCTGGCTGGAACAATACGACGTGGATCACAAGGAGAAGAAACATGCCTGACTACGACGATCAAGAAATATTTCCGTATACCACCATCGGAACCGACGATGCCAGGCGCATGATCGAGGCGGGAGCGCGCGTGATCGATGTACGCCAGCCTGATGAATGGAATCGCGGCCACATCGCAGAAGCCACGCTGGTTCCGATCAACGGCATTTATTCATTTGGCAAGGCGCTCAAAGAACTGGGTGTCGGGGAGGACGAAGAGGTGATCTTCGTCTGCGCCAGCGGACAGCGCAGCGCCTCGGCCTCCGAAATCGGGCTGGTGGCCGGCCTCAAGCGCGTTTACAACCTGGCAAACGGTATGAACGGCTGGATGATGCGTCGTTATCCCATCGAGCGATAACCACACGAACGTTGCTTTGTAGGGACGCGATTCATCGCGTCCAGAGAGGAGTAGACCTATGCCCTTACTCGAAGGAAAAAAAGCGCTCGTCGCCGGTATTGCCAATCACCGTTCGATTGGCTGGGCAATCGCGCAGGCGCTCGCCCGTGAAGGCGCGCAACTGGCATTCACCTACCAGGATCGCATGGAAAAATACGTGAAGGAGCTGGCGGAGAAGATTCCAGGCACACCAACCATTCTCTGCGATGTACAGAGTGACGAGCAGATCGACTCGGCCTTCACACAGG
This sequence comes from uncultured Chloroflexia bacterium, assembly GCA_963731975.1. Taxonomy (GTDB): domain Bacteria; phylum Chloroflexota; class Ktedonobacteria; order Ktedonobacterales; family Ktedonobacteraceae; genus CAVSXS01. The sequence goes on from CAVSXS010000002.1 coordinate 914,585, forward strand.
TCGGCGAACTCTTCGACGGCAAGCTCGATATCTTCATTCACTCGGTGGCATTTGCCCCGCCGCAGGAACTAGAAAATCCCTTCTACCAGACCACGCGCGGCGGCTTCCAGACCGCCCTGGATATCAGCGCCTACTCGCTGATCGCCACATCACGCCGCGCCATGCCGCTCATGCAGGCTAACGGCGGCGGCAGCATCGTGACGATGACCTACATGGCAAGCGAGCGCGTCATGCCCAAATACAATGTGATGGCCGTGGCGAAGGCCGCGCTGGAGTGCAGCGTGCGCTACCTGGCCTTCGAGTTCGGGGAGCACAATATCCGCGTCAACGCCATCTCCGCCGGACCGCTCAACACGCTGGCGGCGCGCGGCGTCTCGGGTTTCACTGCCTTCCGCAACGAAGTCGAGAAGACGTCCCCGTTACGCCATAACATCGAGCAGAGCGACGTGGGCGACTCCGCCCTCTTCCTGTGCAGCCCACTGGCGCGCAACATCACGGGGGAAATTCTCTTCGTCGACGCGGGTTACAACATCATGGGGGTGTAGCAGAGTTGCTCTAACCTCAGCGATAATGCCTCGCCAGTTCCGAGGCATATTTCATCCCAACGCTGTCACGATGCTGCTCCAACCAGTCAGCCAGGTGTGTATGGCCCGTCGGGGATGCGAGAGAAACCAGTAGATCGGCCATCAACCCGGTAATCTCGTCGCGGGTAATCAAAACATCCCCAACAAACGGCTCGATTACCTGCGCCGCGAAGTAGGCCAGCGCTGGTTGTACATGCGTCAGCAGAACACGACGATGCAGCGCGCTCGCTATGAGTTGCACCAGTTCCCGGAAGGTGAAAATATCGGGTCCGATGGCGTCGACTACTTGATTATCACGACCCGCGTTGACTATCAAGTCGGCCATATCTTCGACATAGATGGGCTGGAGCCGGTAGCTCCCGGAGCCAAAGAGTGGAAAGACAGGAAAGTGGCGCAAGCACCACGCGATGTTATTGATGAGAATATCCTCGTCGCCAAAAATAACAGTTGGACGAACGATGGTATATGAGAGACCGGATTGCTGGATGTATGCTTCAAGCTCGGCTTTGCCGCGAAAGTAGGGCAGGCGCGACGTTTTCGCCGGGTTGGTAATGCTCACATGCACAATGCGCTGCACACCGGCCTCTACCGCCGCGTCGATCAGCGCCTTCGTGCGCTCAACGGCACGCTCAAAGGTGTTCTCGCCATGCGAGAAGCAAATCCAGTAAGTATTGTAGAGCGTCGTCACGCCGCGTAAGCTTTTGACTAGCTCGGCGGGTCGCTCGAAATTGAAAGGGTAGACCTGCACCTGCGCTCCAAAGGGATGGGGATTGTCAGGATGACCGGTAAGCGTGCGAACGTCGTTGCCCAATGCCAGCAGGCGGCGCGTTATATACTTGCCTGTGTAGCTGAACGCGCCAGTAATGGCAACCGTATCGGATGTAGCCATAAGATTACTCCTCGCTCGATGTAATATAGCTCTAAAGTAATCATAGGGCGCATTGTCCATAATCAAACAGTTTTATGGTGAGTCAAGTGGAGATTTTCTTAAAAGGTAAAAGCGTCAGATGACTCGAAAGTCCTAACTGGTAATATCTTTTTTAGATACTCAACAAATAGGACGTTTTGTTTATAAAGAGGTACTTTTTGTTCTTCAAGTGCCTCTGCTTCTATTCGTCGCTCGTGGTTCCTGGTTATCCTATCAACTTTTGCGCATAAGTCCATGATAGTAGCCTCCGAAGCTATCCTACCCGTACATCATCTAACCATGCTTTCAATTGAAGAAGCTAAATGAACTGTTCAATATATGGAGAGTTGGAAAGGCAATTAGCAAGAATTGCTGGAATAGACCGTTTTTATTGACTTTTCTTATCGCTTTAGATAATATTGCTGAGCATTATGGAAAGTTGTTTATAAATGACTGTGGGTACGTGATGCCAGAATTTTTCAACGTAACAGACATTAATGTGGTCATGCAATGTGATCACTGTGGAAACAGAGCGAGTTTTATAATTCGCGCAGATTATACCGACCTGAGAGATGCGGCGGATGGCTACCATTACACCGAGAAAACCTTAACGACCTGGTATATTATGCAATGCCAGACGTGCTTCCGACCTACGTTTGCAGAGTCCTCAAAAATTGTAAATGGCGATCTGAATAAAATGATCGTAGGCCCTTTTACAGCTATCCTTTATCCAGCAGAGAGAACACTTCTTGCAGACCTCCCGGAAGCAATAGAAAAGAAATACAAAGAAGCGTTGCTGGTTCGCAATATTTCCCCAAGTTCATGTGCCGTTCTTGTCAGAAAGATATTGGAAGCGATATGTGAGCATGAAAATGCTCAAGGTAGAGTCTTGGCTGAGAAACTCAGGGATTTAGCAAATTCAGGGCGTATCCCGCAAACATTGGCCGATGTAGCAACTCATTTGAAGCAACTTGGGAATTTAGGAGCGCATATTAATGAAGATGATGTAACCCAGGAAGATGTGCCAGTCATTCTGGATTTCGTAGAACTGCTTCTCGATTATCTGTATGTTGCTCCTATGAAAATAGAAGCGGTACGTAGGAGGCTTGGAAGGTAGAGCGATCAAAGGGAAGAAGCAATGCTTGACAATACCTATCACTATCCACCTGACTTATTCCAGCTTCTGATTGATGCGCTATCCAAACTTTGCCGGACAAAGAAAAATGTTGTGGAGTTCTTTGCCGGTGCTGGTGTAAGTCGTGAGCTACTTGACGATCTTAGTAAGCGTGTTTATGAAAATCCAGACAGCATTAATAAGGCCGAAATTGTTCGGACGGTGCTAGCCCGGCTTAATCAAAGAGGGGAGGTAACATTACAGGAGCGTCGAGAGGTCTTGAAGCGCGTTACTGGCTGGGAAGACTTTTCTACATGCTGGCCCAATGACCAACTAGCAGCTCAGGGTTTGGTTGCTCAGATTCAAAAAGTAGTAAACGTAAAAGATACTTTTACTAGGATAAATCTCGAACGTGAAGAAGAGAGGAAACAAAGGCTGGCCGATACTAAAGCAAAATACGATGAACTTCAGCAGCAGAAAATGCAACTTGCTGAGGTAAAAAGAGACCTCTTTTCGCTCTTTGGGGAGGCAAATCCTCAGAAGCGGGGTAAGGCGTTAGAAAGTGTCTTGAACCGATTATTTAAAGTGGGCGGTGTTCTTGTTCGTGATGCCTTTACCTTATCAGGCTCTCAAGGCGAAGGAATTATTGAACAAGTTGATGGTGTCGTGGAAATTGATCGGCAAATCTATCTTGTCGAGATGAAATGGTGGAACCATCCCATAGGGAAAGCTGAAGTTGCTCAGCATTTAGTGAGAGTTTACCATCGAGCAGAAACACATGGTATTTTTATTTCCGCCTCTGGATATACTGACGGGGCAATCGCTGATTGTGAAGATGCGCTTCAGCAAAGAGTGATTATATTATGCACCCTCGAAGAATTCGTGCATCTGTTGGATCAGGAAAAGCCGTTATTAGAGCTTCTGAGAAAGAAGATCGATATAGCAAAGGCTGAAAAAAAGCCTCTATTTAACCCACTGCTATAGCAAACGTGAGGTACACAGTATAACTCGTTATAGCAAACAAGCTGTGATTCTAACAAATCAAGGCAACCTTTTCACACAATTGATGTTCTCTGACAAGGCACTAAGAGCAGCGACAAAAGACATCATCGATTTTTAGTCCTACTTAACGTTCTGTCTACTGCATCAACGATTATTTGAATAGATGGAAAATCGTCTAAAGTCATAACGGCGGCGATAGCACGAGCATTCTCAGTCTTTAGTTGGAACTTCTTTTGATAGTCCTTCTCTTTTTCAATCTCTTTTATAACCTCTGCCTTGCTACGGCTAGATCGGATGTACAAATCTTCAGGAAGATAGGTTTCTAAAGAGGTTTCAGTAAGCTCAAACAACTGCTCAAGTGATACTGACTCTTTTATTTTCGTATACGTGGAATTTGTTTGTTTATCGTAAGGCTTATCAATAAGCACAACAACAATATCTTTGTATGGTGAACTGCCTAAAATGAGCGGCAACAGATTGGTATAAATCGCAGAGAGAATATTTGGAACTTTATCGACGCCTGATGCAGACGCAACTTTTATTTTGCTCCTATCAACCTCTTTAAGTTCCATCACTTTCTCAGCAATAATTTGGTCGGTAGCCCCCTCTACAATCAAGAAGTTGCCGGGGAAGAAAAGGTCTTCGACACTATTCCCAAGCATACGGAAGGTTATATCAAGTAGTTCTTTTTCTGAGGCCACACGATGTATCGTGACCTGAGCAGCTTCTTTTGTAACAGCATAGTTTGATGCAAAATCTCTTCTATTCAAAAACAGATGAGAGTGCGTGGAAACAATGATTTGTTTCCCCAGTTTTGATGCTGCATAGAAAAGGTCTCGCAACCGTCTTTGTATTCCTGCCTCAAGTGATAGTTCAGGTTCATCAATGAGGATAGTTTGTATAGTATCATCTGTTAAAGCAGCCAAGATTGCCAAGATACTTCGTAACCCTGATCCCTGAAAAATTACTTGCACCTGCTCGAAAATCATATCCTGGTTTCCCTGCAGCTTAACCTTTGAAAACCCTAAGTATTCAAGAAAGGCATTCAATTTTCTAACTTGCTCAAGGAAATCCGTATGATTCAGTAACATTTTAGGAAGCATACTAACAGGCAAACTGTTATCCCAGGTATGATAGTTTTTGTTGCTTCCACTGATAGCGTTTGATAGCTGCTGATTATATTGTTCAATTGAAAAGCCCTGCGGTTGTGCAGAGGCATCAACATATATTCTTTCAGGGAGAAGAAGACATATTTTACTTTTTCCTCCCTCAGCATAGTCTTGATAAAATTGCTTAAATATCGCGTTAAGAAGGGAGGTCTTGGCAGAATTATTTGCTCCGACAAGCGTTATGTAGCCACCTTCAAGGTTTATCTGGAACCCGTTTGGTAAGGGACCTTGCGGTGTATTCATTATAAATTGGATTTGTGGCATAATATTTTCTCTCCTACGTTACCCGCACTGTCGCAATATGTTCGAGTTTTCATAACGTCTCAGGTAACTCTACCTAGATTCACTGAAGAACGCAAGAGAATGGAACAAATGGGCTAAATGAGTGGGAAACAGCATTTCCATGCGACCTTCTTTGCTAGACTTTATCCATTTTCTTGACAGGTGAAACAAGGCTGTAAGCTAGCCTCTCAGGCCGTCTCGAATTTTTTGTATGTCGCCTTTTCAGCACGATATTGAAAAAATTCCTGCACAATAATGCATTGTCGAGCTTGTAAGCTAGCTGTCTCAACTTCAATTGGATAAAGTCTAGCTTTGAACTCAGGCAACTTTGATGTGTATTGGCTCCTCTGAGGAAGTAGGACTTAACGAGAAGGAAAGAGAACATAGATCAGAAATCTGTGGCGGAGAACTCATCCAGCAAGATGCAAACACCTTACGGCCTTACAGGAGATTTTAGTAACTGAAGTGTACCAAGCTATGCAGCCTCATGTCAATCAGGGAGCTACCCCGTAAGATTGCTCCCGCAAGGCTGGCGCTTCGCGCTATTTGACCTCACTGCTATGATTGAGCAAAGGCGAGTCAATAGGAACACGGAGGGTCAGCAGTGCCTCAATATGATTGTATTTTTTCAAAGGTCAGCAAAGACTTCGGCGGAAATCGTATCTTCCGCGATATCGACCTGGAAATTATGGAAGGTGAGCGTATCGGGCTGATCGGCGAAAACGGCGGCGGCAAATCGACGCTGTTCAAGCTGCTGGCGGGGCTGGACGAGCTGACCTCCGGCAACATCTCACGCCGTCGCAACCTGACCATCGGCTATCTGGCCCAGGAGGCCGATCCGCGCCAGAGCCACAAAACGGTCTTCGAGGCGGTTTCCCAGGTTACAGAGGTGACGCAGGAAGCGGCGAACCTTCCCGAGCTGCTGAGCGCGTTAGAGCAAGAGATGGCCGATCCCACCATCGCCGGTGATCCAGACAGGCTGGCGCGCGTGCTGGACGAATACGGACGGGCGCAGGAACGCCTGGATGCGTCGGGCGGCTATGCCAATGAACACAACGTCGAGGCGGTGCTGCACGGACTGGGCTTCGGGCCAGCCTGGTACGATCTTGAAGTCGGCTCATTGAGCGGTGGCGAGAAAAAGCTGGTCAACCTGGCGCGCATCCTGCTCAGCACGCCCGATCTGCTGCTGCTGGACGAGCCGGACAATCACCTTGATCTTGAGGCGAAAGCCTGGCTGGAAACCTATATTGCGAGCTACCCTGGAACCGTACTCATCATCTCGCACGACCGCCAGTTGCTCGACCGCGCCGTCAAGAAGATTTTCGAACTGGAAGATGGGCGCATCTCATCCTACGCCGGAAACTACAGCTTCTACTTCACGGAGCACCAGCGGCGGCTTGAGCAGCAATTCGATCTGTATACTCGCCAGCAGGACGAGATCAAACGGTTGGAGGGCATCTGGCGACAATACCAGGGCTGGTCAAAGTTGAATGATAAATTCGCCACGAAAGCGGAGGATACGCTCAAACGCATCGAGCGCATCAAGCGTGACGCGGTCAGCAAGCCGGTCATGTTGCGCGACAGGATCAAGGTCAACCTGGACGCCGACCGCAGTGGCAAGAAGGTGTTGGAGATCACTCATCTCAGCAAATCCTATGGCGACCTGACGCTCTTCCAACCCTTCGACTTCACCATGCTCTATGGTGAGCGCGTGGGCATCGTGGGAGCCAACGGCAGCGGCAAGACGACCTTGCTCAAGACTATGCTGGACATGCTGCCCGCCGGTAGCGGCCTGGTCAAGATCGGGGCGAGCGTGATCGCCGGCTATTACGCCCAGGAGCAGGAGACACTGCCCTTCGACAGCACCCCGCTCGACTTCGTGCGCCGCATCAAGCCTATGAGCGAGTCACAGGCCGTCGCCTTCCTGAGCGGCCTGCTCTTCGCCTACGATGACCTTCTCACGCCCATTCGCCGCCTGAGTGGTGGCGAGAAAAGCCGCCTGCAACTGGCGCGCTTAGTGCTGACCGATGCCAACTTCCTGCTGCTCGACGAGCCGACGAACAACCTGGACATTGCTTCGGTGGAGGTGCTGGAAAATGCGCTGCAAGCATTCGAGGGAACGCTGCTGACCGTCTCGCACGACCGCTACTTTCTGGACAAGATCGTAACGAAGATACTGGCCATAGAAGAACATGGGCGCGTGCATGTTTACCCCGGCAACTACTCGTACTACTTTGAGAAGAAGAGCCAGTCAATGAAATCAGGTGGGTGATTGTCTATTGTTGAGCAAACAATAGTATTCTCATCGGAAATGTGCTAAAATATATGTCAAGTTCTATTCTTTTTCACCGTGTCACGTACTATCGGAGGCCGCCTTTGGCATGAACTATACATCGGATAATGGTGCTGGAGCGGGTCATAGTAGTTCGTTTGTAAGTCGTCGTGAAATGCGTGCCAATAATCCCACCGGGATGCTTCCGGCGGTCAGTCCAGGTCGAAGCAGCTCAGGTTCTTCGGAAGTCGAAAATCTGATTGCCTCGCTAAAGGAGTTATTCGCGCAAGACAGGCAGCTTGCCAGCCAGCAGGACAGCACGCGCTGCGGCATCTGCTACTTGCATTTCACAGTGAGCGAACTTTACTACCGCGACGAAGAAGGGTTCTATGTCTGCAAAGGGTGCGAAGGCGCTCTCGGCAAAAACACAGTACCCATGTTGAGACGACAACAAAAATAGCGTTGACCTATCAAATAGCCCGACCGTAAGGCCGGGCTATTTTCATGTGTTGTCATGCGCTCGCTTACTCTACAATTGCCCTTGCCGAGGCCTCTTCGTATTCCTCGTCGGTCACTTCACGCAGGTCTTCCGGGCTATCCAGGCGATCCAGGAAGAGGATACCGTCGAGATGATCGATTTCGTGCTGGAGCACGCGCGCGAACCAGCCCTCGCCGCGCACTTTGATCGATTTGCCGCGCGCGTCCTGTCCCTTGACGACTACCGAGGTGGCGCGCCGGATATTGTCGCCGACGTAGCCCGGGATGCTCAAGCAGCCCTCGGTGGCGCGATCCTCACCCTCTGCCTTGACAATTTCAGGGTTGAACAACGCCACTTTCTGATCCTCAAACTCGGCCACAAAGAGGCGAATTGATAGCGCGATCTGTGGCGCCGCCAGCCCAACGCCATTAGCCGCGTGCATCGTCTCGAACATGTCGTTGATCAGTTTCTGCATCGAGGCGTCGAAGCGATGCACTTTTTTAGCCTTCTGCCGCAAGATAGGATTTTCTGTCGTAATAATAGTACGCAATGCCATACGCCGTGTCTTCCCCGTAACATTCTCTTATTCCGGCTGACAACGCTGCTGCGCTGCTACACTTCGTGTCAGTCAGCCGGGAAGGAGTGTATTCTCTTATTCCAATAAAGCCGCTCACGAAAACAGCCCTGGCTTTTTCGTGTATAATCAGTCTATATCCTATCATATCGAGCGTAAACATGCCAGACATTGCCGAGACAGTTGCAGCGTATATCGACCTTCATCAACTGCTTCCCAGGCGGGGCGAGGTGATCGTGGCCGTTTCGGGCGGGGCCGATTCGCTGTGCCTGCTGCATCTCCTACGAGAACTCTGCGGCCCCGCTCGGCGCTATCCAGGCGTATACTTGCGCGCGGCGCACGTCAATCACCGGCTGCGAGGCGAGGATAGCGCGCGGGACGCCGTCGCCGTTGCCGCGCTCGCCACCGCCTGGGGCATCCCCTTCACTGCTGGCGAGGCAGATGTACCCGCGCTTGCTCGCGCCGAAGGTCGCTCGCTTGAAGACGCAGCGCGGATCGCTCGCTATCGCTTCCTGCGCGACGTGGCGCGCGGAGAGCCTATCGCCGTTGCTCATCACGCCGACGACCAGGTTGAGACCCTGCTGCTGCACTGGCTGCGTGGGAGCGGGTTAAGCGGTATGGTTGGCATGATGCCACGCCAACGGGACATCATCCGCCCGCTGCTCGCCATCACGCACGCGCAGGCGCTGGCCTATTGCCGGGAGCATGGGATCACCCCGCTCGATGACCTGAGCAATGACGACCTGGCCTATACGCGCAATCGCATTCGCCACCAGTTGCTTCCCCTGCTCGAATCGATCAACCCCGGTTTTCGCGGCACGCTGCTACGTAACTCCGAGGTTATGACCGCCGACCTGGACTTCATCGAGTCGCAGGTCGAGGCTGCCTGGCCGCAGGTCATCGCATCGGAGCAGGACGATATAATCACGCTGCGCATCACGCCACTGCTGGAACTGCCGGTCAGTATGCAGCGGCACCTGCTGCGGCGCGTCACGGCGCGTCTCTGCTCCGGCCAATCGCCGCTGGAGGTGCGCCATTACGCCTTGCTCGATGACCTCATGCGCCTCCCGGCTGATCGCCAGCCGCGCGAGCTACATCTCCCACAGGGGTTGCGCGCAATCCGTGTCCTGTATGATCTCGCGTTTGCTCATGCGCCCGGTGATGAAGGTGAATTCGCCGCTGCGGAGGGCGCGATGAAGCGCGCCCCTACAGGTATCGATGCGATGGTGACGTTGTCCATCCCCGGTGAGGTGTTTATTCCGGGCACGCCATGGGTGGCGCGGGCCGAGATGCTCGCGGGTGAGGAGATGGAGCAGGCCAGGCGAGCGCTCCGGCGCGAGAACTGGCAGGCACTCTGGCATTTCCTGCCGGCCAGCCTTTATATGGTATATATAGATGCAGCAAGTATCGGAGGCGGTTTACACGTGCGAACGCGGCGTCCGGGAGATCGGATGCAGCCGTTGGGCATGACTCACGAAAAGAAGGTGCAGGACATCCTGGTAGATGCTCATATCGCGCGGCCCGAGCGCGAGTCCATTCCGCTCTTTTTTTCGACAACCGAGCCGCCCTATTGTGCCTGGCTAGGTGGTGTCTGCCTCGACCAGCGCGCCCGGTTGACGAGCGCAACCGAACACGTTGTCCGCGTATCTCTCGCGCACGTGTAAGCGAGGAACGCATTTTTTCTTCGAGCGAGGAGCGTATGCACGATTTACACGACGACATTGAGTCAATACTAGTGACGAGCGAGGAAATTCAGGCCAAAGTCCTGGAACTCGGCAAGCAGATCACGCGCTATTACCAGGACATCAATCTGCTGCTGTTGGGCACGCTGAAAGGTGCTGTACCCTTCATTGGCGACCTGGCACGCGCCATTCACCTTCCGTTGGAGATCGACTATATGGCCATCTCCAGCTACGGCAACAGCACCGAGTCGAGTGGCATCGTGCGTATCCTCAAAGACCTGGAAGGGCCTGTCCAGCAGAAACATATCCTGATCGTCGAAGATATCGTTGATAGCGGCCAGACCTTGCACTACCTGATGGAGGTATTGCGCCAGCGCAGGCCGCTCAGCCTGCGCGTCTGCACGCTGCTCGACAAGGGCCGGGAGCGTATCAAGCCGGTGCAACTCGACTACACCGGCTTCCAGATTCCCGACCGCTTTGTGGTCGGCTATGGCCTGGATTACGCGCAGCGTTATCGCAACCTGCCCTACATCGGAATATTGAAGCCTTCGGTCTACCAGGACGAACTTGAGGATCCACAGAAACAGCACAAAAGTCCGGCGGAAGACGAATAACGCTCAATGTGAGACATCTCCCACGCTATGGTACAATACCGGTGAAACGGAGTGAAACTGGAAAGCAGAGAGAAAGCTATGACCTCCGTCGGTGTAATTGGAAGTGGTGCCTGGGGTACGACCCTGGCACTCATGCTGGCGAAAAAAAAAGGCATCGAGACGACATTGTGGGAACACCGGCCAGAACGAGCCGCCGAGATGGAACAAAGCCGCCAAAATAGCCTGTTCCTGCCGGGCATCCCGTTTCCTCCAGACATGCATGTCACCACGGACATCGCGCAAGCCACGCGGGGAAAGCACCTGCTGCTGCTCGCCACGCCGTCGCAGAAGATGCGCGAGAACGTGCGACTGCTCGCGCCATATCTCGACGCGGAGACGCTGTGCGTCAGTTGCAGCAAGGGCATTGAGGTCGGCAGCCTCAAACGTATGACCGAGGTGATCGTCGACGAGGTTCCGGCAAGCGCCGGGCGCGTAGCTGCCTTGAGCGGCCCCAACATCGCCTACGAGGTGGCTGAGGGCAAACCGACCGCCACCGTTGTCGCGTCCCAGGACGAAAACACCGCGGTGCGTGTCCGCGACATCATGACCGCCCCGGCCTTCCGTATCTACACATCCAGCGATGTGATCGGCGTGGAATTGGGAGGCGCGCTCAAGAACATCATCGCCATCGGCGCGGGCTTCAACGAAGGTTTGAAGTATGGCGAGAACGCCAAAGCTGCCTTCATCACCCGCGCGCTGGCGGAGATTGCGCGCCTGGGCATCGCAGCGGGCGCGCACCCTCTCACCTTCGCGGGGCTGGCGGGCATCGGCGACCTGATCGCCACCTGCGCCAGCCCCCTCAGTCGCAATCAGCAGTTAGGCCGTCGCCTCGCGGCAGGCGAAAAGCTGGAGGACATCCTGGCCTCCACGCACAGCGTCGCTGAAGGCGTGTATGCTACGCAGGCCGCCCTACAGCTGGCTGCGAAGTATGACGTTGAATTGCCCATAACCCAACAATTGAGCAATGTGCTCTTCGAGGGACTCGACCCCCACAGGGCTGTCCCTGAATTGATGATGCGCGACCCCAAGAACGAACTGGAAGGAATGCTGTAAGACCCTATAGACCCCTACACTACCCGTATCAGGTGATATTCCCTGGTTCCTTTGCGCAGCACCTGATATTGACCGTCGATCAGGACGGACAGGTCGAGCCTGGCCTGCGGGTCTGTGGCGCGGCGGTTATTGACGTAGATGCCCCCGCCCTCAACCAGGCGACGCGCGGCACCCCTGGACGTGGCGAAGCCTGCTGCCAGCACCGCGTCGATGATAGAGAGGCCATCGCCCTCGAAGCTGGTGCGTGGCAGGTCGCTCGATGGCACCTCGGAGAAGATGTCCAGCACGTCGCTCGCGCTCAGGTGGGCAACCTCGCCGCCGAAGAGCACCTGCGACGCCTGGGTCGCCTTCTGCAATTCGGCTTCGCCATGCACCATGCGCGTCACCTCCTGCGCCAGCCGCTTCTGTGCCTCGCGCTTCTCAGGTGCAATCTCGACCAAGGTCCCCAGCCCGGCAATCTCGTCCTGGCTGAGCATGGTGAAGAATTTCAGGTATTTCACCACGTCCCGGTCGTCGGTGTTGATCCAGAACTGGTAGAAGCGGTAGGGCGAAGTGAGCCGTGCATCGAGCCACACCGACCCGGCTTCAGTCTTGCCGAACTTGACACCTGACAAGGATGTAACGAGTGGTGAGACCAGGCCAAAGCCGCGCCCGTTCCGCTCGCCGCGCAGCCTGCGGATCAACTCGGATCCCGCCACGATGTTGCCCCACTGGTCGCTGCCGCCCAGTTGCAACTTGCAATTGTAGCGGTCGTGCAGCACCAGGAAGTCGTAAGATTGCAGCAGCATGTAGCTGAACTCGGTATAGGAGATGCCATCGCCCTCCTCGAAGCGCCGCTTGACCGACTCCTTCGCCATCATGTAGTTGACGGTGAAATGCTTGCCGATGTCGCGCAGGAAGTCGATCAGGCCGAGCTGCGTCAGCCAGTCGGCATTGTTGAGCATCATAGCCGGGTTGGTCTGGCGCTCGAAATCCAGGAAGCGGCTCAACTGCTCGCGGATGCCTTCCAGGTTGAAAGCGAGCTGCTCTTTCGACAACAACTGCCGCTCCACCGTCTTGCCGCTAGGGTCGCCGATCATACCCGTGCCGCCGCCTACCAGTGCGATAGGCGTATGCCCGAACTGCTGCATTCGCACGAGGTTCATAATGGGCAGCAGCGAACCGACATGCAGGCTGGCCGCCGTCGGGTCGAAGCCGATGTAGCCCGTCACCTTCTCCTTCGCCAGCACATCTCGCAAGCCCTCGGACGCGTCGTACAGCAAGCCCCGCCATTCAAATTCTTCATACAGGTTCATAAACGTCATCCTTCATAACACATGCTCTTTATCGGGGTTCCGATTGATAATTGCTTGCCTATTGTAGCAGACTACGGGAAAAAAGTCTTTAGTCAATTGCTGACATAACGTTTGTTTTTGATCATATCAGAGAGTACCAGTTGCCGCATTTTTGATCATCAAAACTGAACCCAGGTGATATAATTTTGATCATCAAAAGGAGACCACTTATCCCCGCACTGCTTGAGCTTCGCTCTGCGATCCAGATATTTACTATACAAGGAGGGTAGTTGAATGGCTGACAATATCTTTGATAATCCAACATTGCTTTTGGTGTATTATCAGACGCAAGCAGATGAATTTCGTTTACGCCACCAGGCTATATGGGAAGAGATAAGGCACTATACTTGGCTTCTATCAATCCTGCTAGGAGGATGGCCAGTAGTTCTTTTCTTGAACAAGGATTTAACCACCATAAGAGAATATCTTCGTTACCTCATCATATCGCCCATATTGGGTTTATTCTTCAGTTTGATAGCATTTTTTGTAATTCGTAGAGAATATCATTTATATAACGCTGTAGAGGCACGGCTCTTGTATATAGAGAAGACTTTGGGATTAACGTCGCGGGAAGATTTTCTTGACGATAGACTCAAAGAGGCTGAGTTAAAAGATTTCAATGTCGAGAGCTATATTAAGAAAGTGCGTCCTATTAAAACAATTATTCCTCCCTGGAAAGCTAGAATTAGGGCTTTATTTCTGTTTGGCTTTATCGTCTTTGCATTAGTGGCGATTTTAGAAATTGTATTTTGCTTGGTGTACTAATAGCAAATGAGGCAATCTTGTACCTTACGCCCGTCAAGTGATGGAGCTGGAAAGATAGAACGCTATGACCTCTGGAGTAAATGGATGGAACGCCTGAATATCGCAACAGGAACGCCCTGGGAACCCATTGTGGGTTATTCGCGCGCCGTGCGCCTCGGCAGCACCGTCCACGTGTCGGGAACGACCGCTACCGACGCTGGCGGCAACGTCATTGGCATCGGCGACCCCTATGCCCAGACAGTACAGGTACTCAAGAACATCGAAGCGGCGCTGACGCGGGCTGGCGCGAGCCTCAAGGACGTGGTGCGCACGCGCATGTACGTTATCAACATCGACGACTGGCAGGCTATCGGCAGGGCGCATGGCGAGTTCTTCGGCGATATTCGCCCGGCAACCAGCATGGTGCAGGTCAGCCGCCTGATCTCGCCGGAGATGCTGGTGGAAATTGAAGCCGAAGCTATCGTTAATACGTAATGCAAAACTGGGAGCTGGAAATGTAGGGGCGACCCTCGCGGTCGCCCTTCGAAACTCCATCATAGTATCAACATGGCATCGCCGAAGCTGAAGAAGCGATAGCGTTCTCTGATGGCCTCTTGATAGGCTTTGTCGATCAACGGCTTGCTGGCGAAGGCGCTGACCAGTAGCAGCAGCGTGGAACGCGGCAGGTGGAAGTTGGTTATCATGGCATCTACCACCTGGAAATGGTAGCCTGGCGTGATGAAAAGGCGCGTCGCGCCGTGATAGGGTTTTATGTCACCATTGTAGATGCTCGCCACGCTCTCCAGCACGCGCATTGGCGTCGTTCCGGCTGCCACGACGCGCCCGCCCGAAGCGCGCGTCTCGCGTATCAATTGTGCCGTCGCTTCGTCCAGGTCAATCTCTTCGCTATGTATCTTATGGTCTCGGAAATCCTCGACCTCGACGGGCCGGAAGGTGTCCAGGCCCACGTGCAGCGTCACAAAGCCGACCCGCACGCCCTGCTCACGCAGTTCGTCGAGCAGTTGAGTCGTAAAGTGCAGCCCCGCTGTCGATGCTGCTGCCGATCCGCTAATGCGCCCGTAAACAGTCTGATAACGTTCCGGGTCTTGCAGCGTCTCGTGAATATACGGCGGCAGCGGCATCTTGCCCAGCACGTCGATCAAGCGGCGAACCGGAGTGACGTTCGAGGACGCATTGAATTGATGTGTATGCGGCGGCCTCTACATATGAGGTATTGTCGTCCGTGTTGTTTTCGACCCAGAAGCGCACAATGCGCCCGCCTGCGTCGGTGTGCTGCATAATTTCAGCGTGAAGCATCGCCCCGCCATCCTCGCCACCGAAGATGACGCGTGCGCCTTCTTGCAGGCGACGACCCGGACGAACCAGCGTCTCCCAGTGATCGGGGCCGGCCTCTGGCCGTTCCGCCAATAGCAGCACCTCGACCGCGCCGCCCGTCTCGACGCGCTTCCCCATCAGGCGCGCCGGGATGACGCGGCTCTGGTTAGCGATCAGCAGGTCGCCGGGGTACAAGTATTCGCCGATATTGTGGAAGAGGCGATGCTCGATGGCTCCAGTGGCACGGTGCAGCACGAGCAACCGCGAGGCGTCACGCGGCTCAATGGGCGTCTGCGCAATCAGCTCCTGAGGCAGATCATAGTCGAAATCGCCGATGCTGTAGCTCGTCTGAACGTTATGTTCCGCCATAGCTCACTTTTCCAGGTGTAGCAAATAGAAGCCCCAGGCCTATTCCTGGGCCGCTGCTTCCTCTGCCGTATGTATCTCCGCGAGCTGCTGCGCGTGGGTTTGATCGTGCATGGGAAGTACGTTGACCAGTTGATAGAATTTGAGCTGGCCCCATTTGGGGTGGCGAAATGGGCGTTCCCAGCCATCGTTGGGAAGCTCTGAAAGATACTGGAAGACTTCTTCGCGGCGCGCGGCCATACCTGCCAGCACGGAGTCGAGCGAAACAGGCGGCTCGGCCTCGCGCGTGCGACGCGGTGTCTCTTCCTCGGTAGCCACGATCATAGGATTTTCCTCGTCCTGCACAAGCTGCATCTGCTCCAGCGCCAGAGCGTCTGCTATATAGAGGTGATAGGCGATTTGCAGCGGCGTCCACTGGCCATCGGCGGGTTGGCGGGTGAGTTCATCATTGTTGAACCTGGCAATCTGTCCCATGAATTCGACGCGGGCCGCTACCATTTTGCGGCGCACTTTGTCAAAGGGATTTTCTACAGTAGCCATGTATCCTTCTTTCTCTCGCTTTTCTGCTACTCTGTATGTTGCACCAATCGGCTATATAGACGATCTAGCTCTTCTTCGTTATTGAAGTGTAGTACAAGAGTACCTCTGCCTTTACGGCTGCGTTTGAGATCCACCTTAACCATGAGGGCGTTGCGAAATTGTGATTCCAGGTCTTCTATCTCGGGCGAGCGGCGGGGCGAGGCAACGGGCTGCAGTGAGGCGGCATCGGCGCGTTCCGCGGCCTTGATGCGCGCCGCTAATTCCTCGGCTTGCCGTACATTCAGTTTGAGGGTGATGATCTTGCCCATCGCTGCGAGCTGATCGTCTTCGCGAGTAATACCCACCAGGGCGCGCGCGTGTCCCTCGGTAAAATGCTCAAGCTGGTTGATGAGCGCCTCGCGCACTTTCGGGGCGAGTTGCAACAGGCGTAGGGCGTTTGTAATAGTGGAACGGTCCTTGCCCACCTGCCGTGCCACAGCCTCCTGAGTCAGGCCATATTCTTCTACGAGCGACTGGTACGCCAGCGCCTCCTCAATGGCGTTCAAATCTGCGCGCTGGATATTCTCGATTAGTGCCAGTTCGAGCATCTCCTGCGGCGTGGCTTCTTTGACCACCACCGGCACTTGTTTGAGGTCCGCCAGGCGCGATGCGCGCCAACGACGCTCGCCAGCTATGAGCTGGTAGCGCACAGCAATGGTCGAAGCGGATCGAGCAGACAGGGTCTCGCCGGCGTCGGATGCTCCTGCGAACCAGGAGCCGCCCGGGACGGACGCTGGTGTGAGACCGTCATCCAGGCGCGTGACGACCAGGGGTTGCAGCAGCCCATGCAGTCTGATCGACGCACTCAATTCCAGTAGTTTAGGATCGTCCTCGCGAAAGGCGCGGCGCGGTTGGCGCGGATTGGGAATGATGCTCTCGACAGGGATGAATAAGATACTCTCTTCGTTGACGCGGCTTGGTCGCTGTAGCGCCATTACATCGGATGCTCCTGTCATCAAGGCATCCAGCCCGCGTCCCAAACCAGGTTTCGGCTTAGCCACGAGCCATCACCTCCTCTGCCAGTGAGCGATACGCGACCGCGCCGGGCGAAACCGGATCGTAGTCGAGAATGGCCTGCCCAAAGCTGGGCGCTTCGCTCAGGCGAACGTTACGGTTGATAATGGTCTGAAAGACCTCTTTTGGAAAATGCGTGCGCACCTCGCGCACGATCTCTCCCGCCAGGCGAGTGCGTGGATCGAACATACTCAGCAGCACGCCGGCGATGTACAAGTCGGGATTTAGTTTGCTTTTGATGATCTGGATAGTGTTGAGCAGGTGCGTCAGTCCCTCCAGCGCCAGGTATTCGCATTGAATGGGGATGAGCAAGCCATCAGCCGCCACCAGGGCGTTGATGGTCAGCAAACCCAACGAGGGTGGACAATCGATGATGATGTAATCGCAGCGCGCGCGAATGGGTTCGAGCACCTGCCGCAGCCTGTTTTCGCGCGCCAGTGTCCCTACCAGTTCGATCTCGGCGGCGGCCAGGTCCACCGTGCAGGGCGCAACCACCAGTTCCTGTCGTTTGGTTGGAACGATCACGTCGAAGATACTGAGTTCGTCATCCTGCTGCACCAATAAATCGTAGATGGTATGCTGTCGAATCTGCCTGGCTACCCCAATACCACTGGTGGTATTCGATTGTGGGTCGAGATCGACTAGCAACACTCTGCGACCGGCTGCCGCGAGGTACGTGGCGAGATTAATAGCTGTCGTTGTTTTGCCGACTCCGCCCTTCTGATTGGCGATAGCATAAACTTTAGACACAGATTCTTTATACCTTTCAAGAGCGGACAGCAGAGTGCATTAAGGTACAACCATTGTAACAAATGCAGTCATGAGAAGCAACTATGCCCGGTCGAAGTAAAGAATGCGCCCGCAATTGCTGCATAGCTGCAATTCAGGGCTAACGCGCACGCGCTGCAATTCGCTGGGCGTCAAAATGACACGGCACCACTGGCAAGAATTTTGCTCGACGCGCGAAATGGCGCGCCCTTGCTTGACGCGTTTGAGCGTATCGTAGCGTTTGAGCAGTTCGCCATCGATACTGGCGCTGAATTGCTCGCGTCGCTGCTGGAGTTCCTGCCGCTTGTTTTCCAACTGCTCCTGATGGAGCACCTGGACGGCGTGTTCCTGCTGCCAACTCTCTTCGGCTCGCTTCCAGGTCTCCTCTTTCTGCTGCGCGATCTCCTTGAGGGTATCCGCCGCATCCATCATCTCCAGCGTCATCTCCTCCTGGCGGTTCTGCTGCGCGCGTAGATGTTGCAACTCCTGCTGCGCGGCATACAGCTCTTTTGAATTGGTGATCGAGCCGCTATACAGACGTGGCTCAAGCGAGCGCAGGCGGCGGTCCAGTTCCGCCAGCGCAAACTCGGCCTCTTTTTGCGCCTGGAGTCCGGCTATGAGCTGTTGCTGCGCGACCTGGTGTTCGGCGCGGGCTTTCTTTATCGCTGAATCTCCTTGAAGTGCGCGGGTCAATGCCTGTTGTTCGGCGGTGAGACGTTCCAGTTCGAGGTCAATCTGCTGCAGCTGATAGAGAGTCGCGGCTATCTGCGTCGTGCTCATCGGCAGTCCTTTCCGGGAGCTAAAGACAACCTGTCCGGCTGGGGTTGGAACATCATTGTACAACTCGTAAGGCGCATTCGCAAGGGCAAAAAAGGAGGGCGACCCTCGCGGTCGCCCTCCAACATTTAGTTGCGAGTTACTTAGCCTCCAACATACCCGATGACATCGCTGCCGCCCTGGGTACCGGCGGTATTCCAGTACATGGGGCGTTCGGCGACGAATGCGCCACTTGCAGACTGCACCACCATCGCTACTTCGTAGCCCTGGTAGCCGTCACCATTATGGTAGAGGTAATGTATTACATCCCCGGTGATATCAACCGTGGCGCGTGAATGCCCGCTGACAGAAAGGGTGAAGACATACGAATGGCCTTTACCGTTGACGAGGCCCACCGTGAGGTTCTCCGTGCTGCCTGTCGGGTTCTGAATGGTCAGCCAGACATCATAGCCGACGTTGGTATAGCCTTCTGCAAAGCTATAGACGGTTGATGCAGCCGGTCCGACCTGACCCAGCACATCGGTTCCACCCATCGAGGAGAGGCTGCGGCCGTTCGCGTTGTGGTTGTACTTGAAGAACATCTCGCGTTCAGCCACGATCTTCGCCCCGCTTGAGGTGATCTCTGCTGAGACCGATTGGTTAGGAGCAACGGAATCGACATTGAAGGTCGCCTGGGTATCGGTAGCAACCGAGAGCGTATGTACCTGGGTCGTGCCATTCGGGAATTCCAGTGTGATTGTCACACCGGCCGTCGCGTTGGCGGGGTCAACGTTGGCGATGACGAAATTCTCCTGGAAGCTCCCGCCGGTGTAGCCTTCGGCGAAAAGCCAGTCGTTCGAGAGGCTCTGCACACCGACCACGTCCGCCGCGCCGGAGACGACACCCGCGTTACCAGCATTGATGTTGCTGAAGTAGGTAGGCCGCTCGACAGCAACGGGCTGCGTTGAGGTCACGACGACCGCTACGCGCGAGGGCAATTTAGGCGAAGCCCCGGCCGGGTTAATCGTCCCGCGAGCGCCGACGGCAACAGTGACCACCTGCTGCCCGACCTTGATGCCACCCGCGTAGTAAGAAGCCGTGACGACGGCCGATGGGTTGCCGGGCGGGTTCAGAATTGTGAGGAACGAAGAATAGCCGTTGCCAACAGCAACATCGCCGAAGTAGAAGGTCGTACCCAGGTGCGTCATGCCGATGACATCGCTGCCGCTGTTGGTACCCAGCGCATTGAAGTACATGGGACGTTCGGCTACGATACCCGTGCAGTTTGGTGTGGACGACGCATTGACTTTGACGATGGCGGAGTCAGAGATGCCAGGTCCCGCGCCCGTAGTCGACAGGCCGAGGTCGGTATTGACGTTCTCTTCCACGCGCGTATCCGCGGGAACCGTCACTGAAGCGCTCCTGGTGTAAGAAGCTCCTGAATCGGGCTGCGCCAGGTATGTTATGGTGAGCGCGCAGGAATTGGTCGTCGGGTTTTCCAGCGACAGGAATTCCTTGAAATTGCCGCCGACGCGCCCTTCCGCAAAGTACCAGGTCGTGTTGACCGGGCCGACCGGAGGCGGGGGCGGCGGAGTCGAATTACCATACGACAGCAGGTGCTGGTAGATGTAGGTTCCCATGCTCGCCAGGGGCGTCCCCTGGTAATTCGAAATCAGCTGCGGGTACCCGCATCCCTGGTTGGTGCCACCCACATCGTACCAGGCCCAGGCGGTCCAACCCATCGAGTGCGCGTCGAAGTACGAAAGGACCGAAGCCATAAACGCACTCTGGCAATCGTACTCGCCACTCTCGGACGACATGACGGCATAGGTTGAGGTCAGGAAGCCAAAAGAATTATCCCATTCGGTCGAAGTGTTTTTGCCGGGATAGGGATACGGGTGGGTATCCAGGACGATGTTCGAGCCGGTAATCTTATAGGTGGGGAACAGGCTCAAATCGAAGCCCCAGTTCAGGCCCGCTACCAGCACCAGGTTGTTCGCTCCCTTGCCGCGCACGGCATTGACGAGCGCCTGCATTCCGACAGCCGTGTAATTATATCCAGGAGGCCCATTAATGGATTGGTCGCCGGTGATCTGGCAGCCGTTCTGCCAGCACTGCCAGCTCGCCGTGGAGGTTGACAGGGATGGGTGCGGCTCGTTGTACAGCTCGAAGAGCACGTTGCTATAGCCAGCATAAATGGGTGCAACTTGCTGCCAGAAGGTCACGCTGCGCGCATCGGGCATCTCCCAGCCGGCGCCGGGTGCCTGTCCATCAGCATCAGTCCACTGCAGGTCGAGCATGACATTCAGCTTAAGGGCGGTGAGCGCATCAACGGTAGCCTTGACGTTGGCCTGGTACTGCGCGGCGGTGCATTGGCCGGAAACTCCACCGAGCCAGATGCTCTGCGACAGCGGCAGGCGCACCGTGTTGGCAAACCAGTAGGTCCCGCTCGACGAAGTCGTGCCGGCTCCCATGTACGCCAGGTGGGCCGCGTCCATAAAGCCGCCGCCGACGCAGGAGAATTCATAGCCATCACGTCCTACGCCGTGAAATATGTAGGGCGTATTATCTGCTCCGATAATCTGGTTGCCCTGTACTTTGTACGGGCCATCGGCGAACTCGTGATAACTCAGCGCGGGGCTTGCCGCGTGAGCTGATTTCACAGTGCTTGCGCCAGCATGGGTGAAGAACGAGGTGAGTGGCCCAAGCCAGAAAAAGCTGGTGCAAAGCAGTACCAGCCCGAGCAGGCCCGTCACGCGAATGAGTAGGGAGCGCGACATAAACACATTCCTTTTCCAATAATACAATTACAATACTGTATGCCCCAGGGAGCATCGCCGTTGATGAAAATACCGGGTATTTTCAGATTTTTAGACTAGAGTCGTTATATATTACGCGCGAAAAGTAACAGAGCATACATCCATACATACATATCAGGAATTACGTCCTATGCCTCTCCTCTACAGGTTAAGGGTTCTTAACCTGCTTTCCGGACTGCTGCTTTTTCTATTCGGCAGCGACAGCCCGGAATCGTAGGGACAGAGCTTTTGTCCCTTTGTCCTTACGGCATTTCGAAATGTATGTTTCTGATGCCTATTACTCCCTGTCTGTACAATGAAAGGTGGGAGACGTTTATCGTAGACCGTTCCGGGTGAGGTATGGAGGAGGAAAGTGTTCATGAAAAAGCGCGAGATGTTACGGCAACCACTGATGGGGGGATTCCTAATACTGCTGATCCTGCTGCTTACAGGACATAGCACATCACCGGCTCAATCCGCGCCAATTGTCCAATTGCCGGTGCGCGCCGTTGCCTTACCCATCCACAAATCTTTATCGCCTGCACCGCAGTTACACGTGTCGCGTAACCTGCTGTTGAACAGCGCGAATCAGCCCGTGCGCCTGATTGGAGCCGACCGCTCCGGCACGGAATACATGTGCATCAATCACTACGGCATCTTCGATGGGCCGCACGGCCAGGCCAGTATCGATGCCATGCTGGCCTGGCATATCAACGCCGTGCGGGTGCCGCTCAACGAAGATTGCTGGCTGAATGTCAATATGGCAGGTAGCCCCTATGGCGGCGCGGTCTACCAGCAGGCGGTCGAACAATACGTGGAGGTGCTCATCAATAATGGCATCACACCAATTCTTGACCTGCACTGGTCGGCTCCCGGCAGCCAACGGGCCACCGGGCAGGAGCCGATGCCCGACCGCGATCACTCCCCGGCCTTCTGGAGCCAGGTTGCCGCGGCCTTCAAAGGCAACAACGCCGTGATCTTCGACCTTTTCAACGAGCCATTTCCTGACAATAACCACGATACACTGACAGCCTGGAGCTGCTGGCGCGACGGCACAAACCCGCGCACCTGTCCCTCCGGCGCGACAGGGCCGGTAACCAACGCGGCTGGAATGCAGGAACTCGTAGCGGCGGTGCGCAGCTCAGGCGCGACAAACGTTATCATCCTGGGCGGCATCCAGTACGCCTCCATGATGGATCGCTGGACTGCCTATGCCCCGACTGACCCGGTACATGAGCTGGCCGTCTCGTGGCATCTCTACAACTTCAGTGGCTGCAACGTCGCCTCGTGTTGGAGTTCGCAAGGTCTACCCATCATGCGCGCCTACCCCGTCATCCTGGGTGAGATAGGCGAAAACGGCTCCGGCGGCGACTTCATCACGCGCCTGATGACCTTCCTCGACCACCCCGGCGCAAATCTACCGCCGCAGAGCTATCTTGCCTGGTCCTGGAACACCGACCAGACCGTCTTCGACCTGATTGCGAGCTACAACGGCGACCCTACCAGTCCCTACGGCACGCAGGTCAAACAGCACGTGCTGTCGGAAACTAGCTGACCGGTGTCTACCCCCTGGCACCCGCGAGGGGTGCCACTACATTTCGAAAATCCCTTA
Source organism: uncultured Chloroflexia bacterium (assembly GCA_963731975.1). Lineage (GTDB taxonomy): Bacteria > Chloroflexota > Ktedonobacteria > Ktedonobacterales > Ktedonobacteraceae > CAVSXS01. The sequence goes on from CAVSXS010000002.1 coordinate 937,661, forward strand.
TTCCACCGTCACCGTCTCCAGTGCCAGCACGGCTGAACTATCCACCGAATGCCCGTTGCCATGACCGTTGGCTTCGTATTCACGCGGCTCCAACGAGATCGTCTCCTCATTGTCGTCTTCGAGCGCAGGCAGGTTGCTTTCGATGACCTGGCCGCCATCGATGGTAACGTAGTAGGAGAAGTGGGATGAATTTATGGTGGCATTGTGCGAGGCGAAGAAGACCTGCTCGAAGTGCTGGCCGAGCGTCTCGCCGGTGACGATCTCCACCAGGCTTTGCACGCGCTCCTGGCTGGACAGGCTCAGTGGCTCATCCAGCAACAGGAAGCCGGGGGCGGCGTTCAACTCACGTGGCAGCGCGGCGATAGCGAAGGCCAGGCGCAGAGCCAGTGAGACCTGTTCGGCAGGGCCGCCGGAGAGCGATGAGAGGGCGATGTACTCACTCGCGGCAGGCTCCCACACGCTTACCAACAAGGGGCCACCGCTCGAAATACCTTCCTCCGGCTCCGTCGTTAGACGCGCGTCGTGGTAGCGACCGCGCGTGAGTAGAGGCAGCAACTGCTGCATGTAGTATTCGGTGCGCGGCAGCATCTTACGCATCAGCCGGTCGAAGGTCGCGGCGATCAGCAGACCGGCGCGTTCCTTGGTCGTGTAGCTGCGTTCCTGCTGCGCCATGCGCTTGCGGGCCTGTTCAAGGTCGAGCGTTGTTCTGCCCGTTCCGAGCTGCTCGCTCAGGACCAGGTCTTGCTGTTCGAGTTCGCGTAGTTCCGCCCCGGTCGTGGCTATTTCGTCTTCCAGGCGAGCGCGATCTTGCGGTGTGTGCTCTCCGACCAGCGGCCAGACGGCGATGATATCTGATTGGACATAGTTCTTCGCCTGGGGACGATTTCGCGCGGCCAGCATGGTCGCAATGCGCTCGCGCGCTTCCTCGATCTTGTGCTGGCACAGCTCAATCTTAGCCCTGGACGCGCCTTCCTGCCTGTTGAATTGCTCCAGCTCACCCAGAATGCCCTGCTCGTTGGCCTCGACCATTTCGCGGTCACAGCGCGAGCGCAGCGCCTTGAGCGCATCGGCAAAGGGATTGGGCGGCACGATCCAGCTTCCCAGGGCATTGCTGAACTTGGACAGCTGGCGATAGAGGTCGGAGAGCGACTCCTGGCTCTCTTTTAATACGGCTGCCCCGGATGCATAACGGGCCTGTAGCGTTTCCTTCTGACCAAGCGCGAATTGCAGGGCGTTGAGCTGTTTTTTCGCCGTCGATTCGGCAACCGTGATAGCGGTTTGCCCGAATGAGACGCCGAGCGGCACGACGCGCAGGCGCAGCGAATCTTGCAGGGCGCGCAAGGCATCGCGTAAAGCGAGCTGTTGCTGGCGTGCTTTTTCGATCTGTTGCATGGGATCAGCGGCTTGAATCTGCTCCTGCCGCTCATCGAGCGCTTGCCTGCGCGCCAGCAGCGTATCGAGCGCCTCCTGGTGCATCTTCACCTTCGAGGCAATATCCGGCATCACGCCTATCTTGCCGTCCAGCGAGGCAATTTCATATTCCGTGGTCTTGATGCTCTCGTCGAGCTTGCTTTTCAGTTCCGCCTCCGGCGCAGTCGCGGACGACGCCGACGCGACATCGGCAAAATTAGGCAGAGGCAAGCCCTCCTGCCCCGCGGCCAGCGTGATCTCGTTCTGCGTTGCCTCCACAATTGCCTGATCGGCACGCAGCCGCGTGTCGAGATCGTCCCATCCCTCTAGCTTGCGCGTGTCTTGCAGGCGGGCCTCTTCCTTGCGGAGCGCGGCAACCCCCTCCATCGTCACATTGACCTGGCTGCGTGCAGCCAGTGCAGCATCGCGGCGTTCGGTCACTTTTTGTTGTATGTCGGCCAGGCTTTCATCGGGCGCGGGCATCTGCTGGATGAGCTGTTGGGCTTCCTCAATGGAGCGCGGGACGGTACCGCCGAGCGAGCGAATCTCATGCTCGATCTTTTCCGACTCGTCCTGGCGGCCACTTACGCGCACAGCAGCCTCGCGCGCGGCGACCATCATGCTGACGCGATTGTTCGCATCCTGTAACTGTTGCGCGAGCGCGCGTTCCTGCTGGCGCGTCTTGCCGCTGGTTTGCAGGTTGACGGCAGCGACGGCGGCGAGCACGAGGGCCGCCATGCCTGCGATGCTGGCGAAGACATACGAGTGACGCAGCACCTCGACCAGCGCGCCTCCGCCACCGAGGACGACCAGCGCGATACAGACGATGGCGAGGCCTAGCTGGGTTGTCGCGGAACGTCGCGTCGCAAGCAGCGCAGTGTTCAGTTGCTCGCGCAACGCGTCCGCCGCCTGCACGTGCTGCTGCGCCTCTGCCAGCCCGCGAGAAAGCCCCTTCAAACGTTGCCATTCCTGGATATGGCGACGGACGCTGAGCTGCCGCCAGCGTTTTTCAAGGGCGTCCGCTTCTTCTTGCACCTGGCTGGCCTCGTTTTCGACCAGAGCCAGCTCTCGCTCATTCTCCTCCAGTTCCGTGCGCAGCGCCGCCAGGCGCGCGGCATTCTCCTCCGCCGGTTGGCGCTGCCCTTTGCGCCGCGAGTAGGTATCCTGGGCTTCTTTTAGCGTCTCCAGCTTCTCTTCCAGGGATTCCAGGCGCTTCAAGCGCGCTTCGAGTTGGGGGTGCGTGGAATGGCGCTGTTCCTCTAACTCGTTATGTGCTTGCTGCGTCTCCTCGACGAACTTGCGCGCATGTTCTATCTGCTCATCCAGGTCGGCTAATGTCTCCTGCATGAGTTCCTGCTGCTTGATACTCTGCTCCAACTCCTTGATCGTATTGACCGCGTTCAATAAATCGGAGGCCATGCGTTCAAGCGTGCCGAAGGAGCGCGTCAGGTCGGCCAGCTCCCGCACGCGCTGCTCCAAAGCTGGCAGTTCTTCCCGCTCGCGGCGCTCAAGTTCGGTGATCTGGTGCTCCAATTCCGGCAATTCGAGCTGGGTATCGGCGATCACATCGTAGGCGGTGATGATCTGGTCAAGGGTCGCTCCGGCTTTCTTGAGCTGCGTGATGCGGCCCTGGCGATTCTTGAGTTCGGCGCGCTGCTCGGCCAGCGCGTCCAGCGCCGCGCCTTGCTCGTTGATCTCGGCTTCCTGCTGGCCGATGAAGGCCAGGTCTTCCGCGATGGTTACGGCATCGAGCGCGGCCTCAAGCTCCCCGAGTTTCGCGCTCAACTCCGGGATACGCGCCTGCACCTCGGCCAGTTTCAAACGCTGCGCTGCCTCGTCCAGGCGATGTTCGTCATCCGTGGTGAGCGTGAACTGCTCCGCCAGCCGCGAGAGCTTTTCCAGGCCAAGCAGGGCACGCAGGGTCGTTTCGCGCGCCCGCCCGCTCAACTGCTCAAGGCGATCCAGGCCCCGTTGCTCGATGAAGCACGAGTTGCGCAGGGCAGCCCCGTCAAGCTTGCCCATTTCGGCAATTATGCGCTCATTGGCCCTATCGAGGTCAGTAATTGGCGGCTCGGCGGGCATCCCAAGCTTCTGCACGCTCAGTGAGACGCGCTGGCCCTGCCCGCGTGCGACCGAACGCCTGATGCTCAGCCCTGTCGCTCCAATCGAGACGGAAAGGGTGACAACGGCTTGCTTTTCGCCATAACGCACCAGGTCATCCAATTTTCCGCGCTTGCCGCGATTGATCGCCAACGGCTCACCGTAGAGCGCAAAGTAGATGCTCTCGAGCAGCGTCGATTTGCCGGCCTCGTTTGGACCGGCGAGGAGAATACTCCCACGCTGTGGGAAGCGCAGATCCACTTCTCGCAATAGCCGGAAGTGTTCAACCTTTACATGCTTGAGGATAATCATATATTCGTCACCTACGCCTTCGCAGTACTCCAGAGAGCAGCTAGAAGTTCTTCTTTCGTGGCTAATAAAGCGTTCTGTTCCTGTTCGTCCTGCGCCCCGGCAATCCATTCGTCGGCCAGCGCCATAAGCTCCTCGCGGGGCGATAGCCGTTCCTCAAAGTCGGCAGCATGTGGAACGGTGGAGGAAGGCTCATGCGCAGCATTGTCAAGCGAGAAGGTCAACGCGCTGTCATCAAGCAAAAAGGCGAACGTATGCGCCTCACCATAGCGGCGCAGCGAGCCGAGGTCAAGCTGGTGATACTGCTGGCGAGACAGTTCCCCCTCCAAACGCAGTTGCACAACGGTATCGTCCTCGCAGAGCGGTCGAAGTTGCTCAAGGATACGCTCGGTCGGAGACGTGGCAGGCGCAACCTCAGCAACATCAACATTCTCCGCGTTCTCACCTTCAGGCCATAGTCCCGCGACCGGAATCACCAGGCACTGCATCTGGATGCTGTCGATGTCAATATGACGACACCAGCGAATGCCGTCGGCTGCGATGCCGAGGAAGACGAAGCCGGGTGTATCATCCGTCTCTCCGAATTCGACGTGCTGCGTCGCGCCGGCGATCACCACATCCGCCTGGCCGATGGTGAGGCGCTGGTAGCGATGCGTATATCCGGCCAGCACGGTTCGGAAGGCCGCTTGTGACTGGATGGTCGCCCGGCTTACCTGCGCGGGTACCCCATTAGACGCAACGCCCTCGACCGGAGCGGAGAGCAGCAGTAGCGGGATGGCCGCGCGTTCGATCTCGCCCTCGACGCGCACATTCGCCAGCGGATCGCCCTGCTGCCCGGCGACCATACTCAGACCGCAGATTCCTACCTGCGTCCCGCGCACATCCAGTAGTACGGGCCGCAGCGTGGCAGTAACGGCTGTCTCCTGTGGGTTTTCCCGCTCATCACCACGCAGAGGCGGGAAATAGTGGAGCGCACCCAGGCGGGCGAAGCTCATCTGCGGCGCGGGGAAAGCGTCACCTCGCTGGCCGCGTGACTCAAGCGGGGTGTCATGCAAGCCACCCAGCGCGAAAGCACGGATACCTGCCTGCTTCAACTCGGCAAGACGCGTCGCGACAAAGCTGCGGTCCTGCTCGTCGGGATGTGTGGTATCGAAAAGATCACCAGCCTGCACAAACAGATCAACGCCCTGGCCGATAGCAAAATCGGTCGCTTGCTGAAATGCGCGGCGCAATCGCTGGCGCAATTCCTCGCGTTTGCGTTGATTCTGACCCGCTACCGTATACCCAAGATGATTATCAGCGGTCAGTACTAGCGTGATAACATCGTTCTTTTGCTCGTCTTGATCCATAGCGACCTGCTTTTGCTTAACTTTTATCCACAAGTTATCCATGTTATCCACATCGCTCCCACTTCCTCATAAGAAGGAGTCTAACACAAACGACGTTGATACAATATGTGTTACGAAGAAAAAGGGACTATTTGGGGACTATGCTCCATAAGTCCTGAATGTTTGACCAGACTCCCTCCAATTCGTATACTCTCTTTAGATCAGCTTGTCACGCTTGAGTTATGCTTATACAAGCATACGTAGCGCTTCATGAAACAAAAAATGGCGAGGTTATCCTCATTTAGAAGAACGAAACGATGTGACGCATCACGCATATTCAGTGGCGTAATGTGGTGGTAATGTGAAAAACGATAAAGAACAAAGGCAGGTCCTGCTCTCCCTCGCAAAAAGCATCCAGGAGCGCGACATTGTAACCTACGATCACTCTCGTAGGGTGGCGACCTATGCCCAACGCCTGGCGCGCTTCCTGGGGTGGAGTCGGCGTGACGCGCGAGACCTGGCCCTGGCCAGCCTGGTACATGATCTTGGGAAAACCTGGATCGGCAACGATATTCTGATGAAATCCGACAAACTCTCCGAGGAGGAACGCCGCAAAATGGAGCGTCATCCCATCACCGGCGCTCGTATCCTGATCGGCTGCGATGTTCACCCCTTCTTCGTGGAGACGGTGCTCTACCACCATGAAGCATGGGACGGGCGAGGCTACCCCGCCGGACTCACCGGCGAAGAGATTCCCGTCAGCGCCCGCATTTTGTCGGTAGCGGATGTCTTCGATGTCCTGACCTCGCAGCGCCCCTACAAATCGGCGCTCTCGATGGATGCCGCTCGCGAGCGGCTCCTGCAAGGCTCAGCGAAGAGCTTCGACCCCATGATTGTGCGTGCTTTCCTGACCCTGCTCGATGATCGTCCGAACTTTCTCTTACCGCAGCTCTTCTGCGCGGTTCCGACCAGGAAGAGGGACTTCGAGCCGATGCGCTCATCAATGGGCATTTAGTCCACAACCTGAATTATTCTTCCTGTATCATGCCTAAAAACGTGCGAGTGCGTTCGTTTTCGGCATGGTCAAAAACCCGCTCTGGCGTTCCCTGTTCGACGATGACCGACTTATCCATAAAGACCACGTGATCGGCTACGTCACGAGCAAAGCCCATCTCGTGCGTCACCACCACCATCGTCATGCCTTCTTCCGCAAGCTGGCGCATGACCTTCAGCACCTCGCCCACCAGTTCGGGATCGAGCGCCGAGGTTGCTTCGTCAAAGAGCATCAACTTGGGGTTCATGGCAAGCGCCCGCGCAATTGCAACACGCTGCTGCTGGCCGCCGGAGAGCTTATGAGGGTACACATGCGCTTTATCTACCATCCCCACTTTCGTGAGCAGAGCCATAGCGCGCTCCGTCACTTCATTTCTGGGCTGGCGTAACACATAGATTGGCGCTTCGATGACATTCTCCAGAGCCGTTTTATGCGGGAAAAGGTTAAATCGTTGAAATACAAACCCGATTTGCGAGCGCATGCGAGCAATGGTTGCCTCCCTGTCCTCCACCAGCCGCCCATTCACTTCACGATATCCGACGAGCTGACCATCGATATAAATGTGCCCGCTATCGATTTTCTCAAGATGGTTAATGCAGCGCAGCAGGGTGGTTTTGCCGGAGCCGCTCGGTCCGATAATGACGACCACCTGCCCGCGCTTGACGGTAAGATCAACCCCATTCAGCACCATCAGTTGGCCAAAGCGTTTCACGATCTGCTCGGCCCGTACCATCTCTACGCCGTTTTCGTTAGAGTGTTGCATACGACTGTTCTCCCCCCGCGATATATCGGGGATCTACTACCGGACACCAGTTCCTGAAGAGCCTATTCCTACCATGCGCCGCATAAACGACCTGGAGGCAACCGGCTCTTGCTTGTTGCTTTGACCGGGGTCTATGCGCCTCTCGATCCAGTTCTGAACGTAGCCCCATAGCGTCGTCATTACCAGGTAATAGAAGGTGGCAACGATCAGTAGCTCGAAGTATACGAAGCCTTGCGAGCCATAGACCTGTGCTGTATATGTCAACTCAAACAGGCCAATCACCGAAGCCAGCGATGTTGTCTTGAGCATATTGTTAAACTCGTTACCAAGCGGTGGCACAATGACACGGGCGGCCTGCGGCAAAATGATGCGGCGCATGGAAAGCGAGTAGCGCATTCCCAGCGACTTTGCGGCCTCCATTTGCCCTGCATCTACTGAAGTAATGCCGGCGCGGATGATCTCCGACATATACGCACCCTCATTGAGTGAGAATGCGATTAAGGCAGCAGAGTAAACGGTAATATACGGTACAAGACCTGGAAAGATTTCAGGAAGGCCAAAGTAAAGGATCAAAATCTGTACCAGTAGTGGGCTTCCACGAAATATCCAAACATAGAAACGCGCAGGCCAGGAGAGAAATGGAGAGCGCGCCGTGCGCATCAACGCAAGAAATAGCCCGATGATAACTCCGCAGGTTTGCGCAATGACTGCAATCCACAGCGTTGTCCACGCCGCGGTGAGGAAAAGCGGCGAGAAGAGATATTGCCAGACGACATCCCAACGAAACACGGAACCCTCCTGACCCCACGATAAATCGGGAGTCTACCCGTAAGGGCGATCTCTCGCCCCTACGGATGCTGATAGGCAATCACGCTGGCTCTTTTACTCCTAGACGATATTTGTCCGGCGGTCTATAAAAGAAGTCAGCTCTTCGTTAGTTAAGCCCCATTTGAGAATCAAGTTGTGGTAGGTACCATCGGCCTTTAACTGGTTAAAGGCTGTTTGAACGGCTGTCAGCATGGAGGTATCGCCCTTACGAATAACAATCCCTTCCGGTCCTGCGCCAATGACAGAGCCGCCCACCGCGAACTGGCCAGGATGCAGTTTGATATAGTAATCGGTAACAGGTGAGTCCTGGTAGGTCGCAACAACGCGGTTAGTCGCCAGGAGCTGGATGACATCTGTCTGATTGGTCAGGGCTGTGACGTTGATGGCAGGTTTGCCTGCCTTTGTGCAGTTGGCGCTGGCAGTTTGTAAATCGGACTGCTCGATTGTACCATTTTGCACACCGACGGGCTGCCCGCAGAGGTCGGTTGGGCTTGTAATGTGCTTGGGATTGCCAACTTGCACAAGCAGAGATTCACCAGCGTTGAAATATGGCACAAAATCAACTTTCTGTTCGCGCGCAGGTGTTACGCTTACGGCAGACATCACGACATCAAAGCGTTTGGCCACCAGGCTGTTAATGATGGTATCGAAGCTTGTGGTAACTACCTTCGTTTGCAGGCCCATACGCGCCGCGACCGCTTTAATAAGATCGATGTCGAACCCTGCGGCCTGGTTAGTAGTTGTGTCGATATATTCCTGTGGCGGATACGTCGTATCGCTTCCTACGGTCAGCGTCCCCGAAGTCAATAAATCATTGGGAGGAGTGACGGTCGGCGTTTGTAGATTTGTCGTTGGAACAGGTGTAGTTCCTCCTGTACCCCCCGTACTGGTTCCACATGCCGCGAGTAGTATAATCAGGGCGATGCAAGTGCAAGCCACTATTACAACAAAAGGCCTTTGCCGGGAATGATGGTGCATGATACTTCCTCCCTAAATAGACAAGAACATTCTGGATTCGACGGAGTGCGACATAGTCAATCACACAAGTAGAGGTAATGTGTTTGTGCCTTCTTGCTTGTATTATGTGCGCATGAGGAATTGTATCACAATATATACAAACGCCTGCAATACCAAGTCACAAGTTTGAGACAAGGTTCGAAAAAAATCTGAAACACGAACAAATCCATGCACAAGTATGATACACTTAAAACTAGGAATAAGGGGAGAAGACAACTTCAAGAGTAAAAAGAGTAACGGGAAGGCTCGTATTACTGAACCAACCGGAAATTGAGGGGCTGGAGGGTTGCACATGCCCATCACTTTTGACCGAAGTATTTGCTGGAATATTGACGAAACTATTTCACGTGAATGGCTCATCACAAACGGCCTGGGAGGATACGCCGCAGGCACGATTGCAGGGACGCTGACCCGTAGAGAGCACGGCCTGCTCGTGGCATCGCCGCGCGAAGAACGCGCCCCACAACTGCTCGTTGCGAAGATAGACGAGGAGGTTGTCTTCGACCATCGCACCTATTATCTCGGCACCAACGAGTACAAAGACGGCACGCTCAACCCTGCCGGGTATGTTCACCTGGAAAGCTTCCATCTAGAAGAGGGCTTTCCGGTCTTCACCTATCACCTGGGCGGCATTGATGGCATCATGCTGGAGAAACGAGTCTGGATGCCGCAGGGCCTGGATACAACCTACATTCACTATCGCGTCGTGCGCACGACGCCGCCGGAATACTCCGAGCGATACGACTCAAAACGGCTCTCGCCTTCTCGCGTGACGCGCTTTCACGAAGACGCGCACGCCGCACAGCGCGCCCTTTCGCTCACTTTGCTGCCTCTGACGACCTACCGCCCATTCAACGAGCCGCAACAAGGACAGCAAGACCGGTTATTCCAGGTTGAAGCACAGCATATCGAAGCGCGTGACGAGCGCCAGGATCAACTCTACAGTATCGCCGGGTGCTCCATCCGCGCTCACGACAACGCGCCTGCTTATCATATCTTTGCAGTTGGACACCCTGAAAGCCAGACAACGTTCCTTCCGACCGGCGTCTGGTACTGGAATTTCTTGCACCGCGAGAACAAAGCAGAAGGACAACGCGCCGCCGATGATCTCTACCTGCCGGGTGTTTTCCGTACCAGGCTCTGGCCTGGAGATGACGCCGAATTCACCATCATCATTACTGCAGAAGATGTCTCCTGGCAAACCTTTGATACGCGGCAAATGAAACGCGCCTTTGCCGAGGCCGTGGACTACCAGCGTGATTTCTCGCAGGAGCGGTACTACTTCGGTGAGGGCGGCGTCGCAGCGCATTCATATCCTGTCTTGCCGCTTCCCGCACCTGTGGAACACAGTCTTTCGCCGGAGGAATTCTTGCGCCTGCTGCTACAGGCGGGCAATCGTTTTCTTTCCCTGCGCACGTTGCCCAACGACGAAATGGGGAACCATCTTTCACCTTTTTTCGGCACGACACGTACCGTGCCGGTTTTGCTCTCAGGCTTCTACGACATTCAGGATAGCACGCGCGACACGCTGATCGCCCTACCGGGTCTGCTCCTGAGCGCCCGACGCCATACTGAGGCACGTCATATACTGAGCAGCCTGGGTCGCTACTTCTCAAAGGGAATGCTGCCCGATCGCCTTCCTACCCTGGCAAACCCACTCACCGAGGATGACTACGGCAGCGTCGATACGACGCTCTGGTTCTTCTACGCGCTCGATGGCTACCTGCGCGCTACGCATGATTACGCCTTACTGGAAGACCTGTACGAACGGCTTGAGGAGAGCATCGACTGGTTTGTGCGAGGCACGCGCCACGCGATCAAGGCTGACCCGCACGACGGACTGCTGCGCGCATCGCAGCCGGGGCGGGCGCTCACGTGGATGAACGCCACCACGAACGGCAGGCCGCTGACGCCGCGCTCAGGTGCAGCCGTCGAGGTCAACGCGCTGTGGTATCTCGCGCTCTCGCTCATGCACGAGTGGTCGGGCCATCTCTACCGTACAGGTGGCATTCGTCGCACAACACGTGCTTATCACGAACTTCGCCAGCTCTGCAAACGCAGCTTCAACGAACGCTTCTGGTATGAACATGGCGGCTATCTCTACGATGTGATCGATGGAGCAGCCGGGAACGATGCCAGCCTGCGCCCCAACCAGCTCTTCGCGTTGTCGCTGCGCTACGCCGCGCTGGATCAGCGACACTGGCAAGCAGTGCTCGACAACGTAACGCAGCACCTGCTGACGCCGTATGGATTGCGCTCACTGGCACCCACATCGGATGGCTACCAGGGCCATATCAGCATGCAGTCGAACGAGGAGATGCAGCGCGGCATGTACGCTGGTGGCGCGTGGCCCTGGTTGCTGGGGGCCTACATGGAAGCCCTGCTCGCCAGCGAATACAGGCAGAGCGCGTATGACACGCACAGCAGCGGCGAAACGGCAGTGCGGCCCGGCGTGGCTCACAGCCAGGGCTACAGGCTACTCGCCTCTCTCTACAGGCAACTCACCGTCACTCAACTCGGCTCCATCGGCAGTGTCTACGAAGGCGAGGCGCCCCATAGGGAATGCGGTCAGCTTGCCTCCGCACGCAGCACCGGCGAAGTACTGCGCATCTACCGGCTGCTTTCACAACAAGACGTTTACTCGCCCAACCAGGCATTAACGATGTAGACATAATGCATAGCCCCTGGGCTACTTCTGCACATTTTTCCACCTGGTTATCCACATTTACTGTGGATAACCTCCCTGCCTCATTGATGCGCTTGCAACCCGTTAGTCCTGCATTTTGTCCACAAAATGCGTGGATAAGTTTTCCACTTTGTCCACACTGCGCGTTTTTCAGGCCTTTTCTCCACAAGTAGTGTGGATAAGTTTTCCACACTTCCCCTAAAGCTGGTGAAAACCTGCACTTGTCCACAAGTAGTGTGGATAATATTTCCACATCGCTTAAAAGATGGGGGATAATGATAAGTGCGACCGCGAGAGGTGCTTGCGCAGGTGGGCGTTTCTATAGTAGAGGCAGTGAGAATGGAAAGCGAGCGACGCAGCTTACGCTTTTTCAGGGCATATCGTAGGGAAACGTGGATAAATCGGGCAAAATTGTGGACAACCTATCGCAAATGTGTAAAAGTGCGCTGGTGTTCCTAATGCGCTTAATATTCCCTTCACAATTAGGAGAACCAGCGGAAATGAGTAGAGATGATAGTTATTCGGATACATGGCAATCTATCCACACCGCCTGGGGATAAGTTTTCCACGTCGTCGTCGTGCTGTGGATAGCAGCACATGTCTATCCACAGAGGCGGGGGATAAGATATCCCCAATGCTCATCGTGTTCTGTCGTTCCGCCGGTGGCTATCCACCTGGTTCGCACTATTATCCACTTTTTCTCCCTCTATCCCGTCCAGTCATACACATGTAGATAGCCGGTGGATATGTTTTCCACCGCGCCTGAACTGGCTCTGGAAGCGGGAATATACGCGGTGCCTGGCGTGTTATAAGTAGTGCTTCACGTGTTGTCCACATATCCACCACCCCTACTACTACAACGATATCTATTGTTATGTAATTACCAAAAAAGAAACTAATAGATAGGGACGGTGGATATGTGGATAGATCACTAAAATGAAGCAAATCGGCTGTATGAAGAGGTGCAAACGCTTGAAGCGCAACGAGAACGGAACGCGCAGAAGGGTTGAATAGGACATTCGGTATACTCATTTCGTCAACTTTGCATAATTGTGTATAATGACGCAACTTTATCAAACATTGCTCGTTATATTTGTTGTGAGAGAAACACCCAGGCAAGTAAAGCTGGCGTAACCGGCGTGGGATAGAACATGACATCGCTCATAGAGACGGTTAAAGCGAAAATTGACGTTGTAGAAGAGGTGGGCCTGGTTGTTGCATTACAAAAGTCCGGGAAATCATACAAGGGACTCTGCCCGTTTCACAACGAGCGCACGCCTTCCTTTCACGTCTTTCCTGAGTCGCAAACATGGCAGTGTTTCGGTTGTCATGAAGGCGGTGATGTGTTCGCCTTTGTCGAGAAGCAGCAGGGGTTCGAGTTTCGCGAAGCGCTGCGGTACCTGGCCGAAAAAGCCGGGGTCTCGGTGGAGGATCAGCACAGCAGCCGCGACCCGGAGGAAGAACGCCAGGTGCGAGCCGAGAAAGAACGGCTGCGCAAGCTCAACGAGGACGCGCTGCTCTGGTTTCACCAGGCGCTGCTGCGTTCCAGGGAGGCAACCCAGGCGCGTGCATACTTGACGGAACGTGGCATCACCGCTGAGTCGGTGGTGGCGTTCAGCCTCGGCTTCGCGCCCGATTCGTGGGATAGCCTGAGCAGCTACCTGCTGGGGCGTGGCTACACCGAGCGCGAGCTGGTGAGCGGCGGCCTGGCGCGGGAACGCGAGTCAGGGGTCTATGATTACTTTCGTAGTCGTATTATCTTCCCAATCCGGGATAGCCGGGGGCAGGTGATCGGCTTCGGCGGGCGCGCCCTGGGTGATGGGCAGCCGAAGTACCTGAACTCGCCGCAGACGCTGTTGTTCGAGAAGAACAACGTGTTGTACGCCCTGGATATGGCGCGGGACGCCATCAAGTTGGCGAAGCAGGTCATCATCGTCGAAGGGTATGTGGACGCGGTGATCGCTCACCAGTATGGGACGAAGCAGACGGTAGCATGTATAGGTAGTGCTATCACTGAAAAGCACATTGCACAACTCAAGAAATTGACGAAACAGGTGACGCTCGCGCTTGACCCGGACGCAGCCGGCGAATCCGCGACCGAACGCGGCATCGACGAGGCGCTCAAGGGGTTTGATCGCACAATTGTGCCAGTTCCTTTATCGAAGACTCCCTATGGCAAGTCATCGATAAATCCAATCAAAGCCGAAGGAATGATCCGGCTTGAGGAACGGGTAGATGCAGAAATTAACGTTTTGCAACTACACCCTGGAGAAGATCCAGATGAATTCATTCGTCGCGATTTTCGAGAATGGGAAAATGCAGCTTCTCATCCTCTTCCTCTTGTCGAATACTTCTTTGAGGCAAAGATTGCAAATCTAAACTTACAAAAGATAAGTGATAGAGATGAGGCTGCGAAGCGTTTATTACCAGTGATAGGCCTGATCAACGATCGTGTTAAACGAGAAGCGTATGCTCGTAAACTTGCTGGCCTCATCAAAGTTGACGAGCGAAGCTTACTTATCGAATTGCAGGATGTCCTGCGGGGACAGCGATCAACGGGCGTAACCGCCGCGTTTAGCGAGAAGAGCGCGCCCCGTGATTGGCGAGCCGGAAGAGAAGGAAGGACTGGAGATGTTGTCCAGGTGCTTCCCAACCGGCAGGTATCGCGCCAGGGTGGCAGGGACGAGCAAATCGAGGATGAGGCAGAGGTTTCAAATCTGGTCAAACGCGAGGCCAAAATTGGAACATTTGGACTTGACAGGGGTGGCAGGAATAAGATACAATGGGAGGACTACCTAATTGGGCTACTCCTGGCGAATCCCGAGCTAAGCTCGGAAATTTGTGCTATAATAACCGATGGTGACTTTGCAGGGACAGACACGCGAGAGTTGTACCGCATTTTCAACTCGGTGAATCCACGTGGTGCCTCCCCCTTATTTCAATCCTTAGAGAACGTTGTGCCTTCTGCGCTGCTGTCAACACTTGAACGGGCGCGGGAGAGCGTTGAGTCGCGGTCTCCGCTTGAAGGAGCAGGACTGGTCAAAGCAGCAGTCCAATGTGCAACCCGGCTCAAACGGGCACGTTTAGTACAACAGAATATGGAACTACAGTACCTTATGAAAGAGGCAAACGACGCTGGAGATGTCGAAGCGGTGCGGCAACACCAGCAGCAATTGCAGGTGATTCACCGGCAGTTGCGCACGATTGACTCGGCAATGCATTTGCAGGGCTAGTGTGAAGTGTAGGTGCAGGCGTTATCATTTTTCATTAATGTTTGTAGAGTCCCGATCGGGGCCGGAGAACCGCACCGGCTGTGAACGGGAAAAGCAGTAAATGTCCGGGAGACAGGAGCTATCATCGTTTTTCTTTTCCTTAGCTGTTTTGCCAGCATATTATGGCCTGGCGAGCTGCAAGGAGCGCCTTTATCCGAGGGCCTGTTTTCTGAAGGGGGATGCCGAAATGGTGAATGAAGAAGAATTGTTGAAGGTTGTTGATCGTGATCGTATGAGCACGGAACCCTTGCGCGATGAAATGTTTGTTGTGGGGGCCTTTGTTGACGATGCCATCCTGGGTGGAAATGCTGTCGCTTTTGATTTGGAGACACTCAGTGGTCATACTCATGCAGCTACGGGGGGCAGCTTTGTCACACCCGTCGATATTGCTGAGTCATTTGACCTGAAGTTACAGGACGAAGAACCTATGGACACCCTGGATCCGAGCAAAGAGCCACCCGTTGATTGGGAGCCTGGGCCTGAGGACGAGGTCGATATGGAGGCCATGACCCATGGCAAGTGGGATGAACTACATGACGGCCTGGGCCTGGTTGTTGCCGACCTGGAGAGCAGCCTGGATGACCCGGTGCGCATGTACCTGCGCGAGATCGGGCGCGTCCCCCTGCTCACCGCCGAAAAAGAGGTAGATCTGGCAACCCGCATGGAGCGCGGCAGGACCGAGATGCGCAAGCCCGCTTCGATGCGCGATTATCGCATCATCGAGAATGGCGAAGAGGCGCAGCGCCGCCTGACCGAGGCCAACCTGCGCCTGGTCGTCAGCGTGGCGAAAAAGTACATTGGTCGCGGTATGAGCCTGCTGGACCTGATCCAGGAGGGGAATATCGGCCTGATTCGCGCTGTCGAGAAGTTCGACTACACGAAGGGCTATAAGTTCAGCACCTACGCGACCTGGTGGATTCGCCAGGCGATCACGCGCGCCATCGCCGACCAGGCGCGCACGATCCGCATCCCCGTTCACATGGTGGAGACGATCAATCGCCTGATCCGCATCAGCCGCCGCTTGCTGCAAGACCTGGGCCGCGAACCTACCTCGGAGGAGATCGCCGAGCAGATGGAAATCAGCCCGGAGAAGGTTCGCGAGATCATCAAGGTCAGCCAGGAGCCGGTCAGCCTGGAGACGCCGATTGGCGAGGAAGAGGATAGCCACCTGGGTGACTTCATTGAGGATCACACCGCGCTGGCTCCCGCCGACGCCGCCAGTCATCAACTGCTCAAGGAGCAGGTCGAGGATGTGCTGGATAGCCTGACCGAGCGCGAGCGCAAGGTTCTACAATTGCGCTTCGGCCTCGACGATGGCCGCAGCCGCACGCTGGAAGAGGTCGGCAAGGAGTTCCACGTGACGCGCGAGCGCATTCGCCAGATCGAGGCGAAGGCTCTGCGCAAGTTGCGCCATCCCAGCCGCAGCCGCAAGCTGAAGGATTACCTGGATTAACCCAGGGAGATGAAAAAGGGCGACCCCGCGCGGGTCGTCCTTTTTCATCTCCCTTTTCTGGCTAGCGCGTTGCCAGGCGCGCCACCAGTTCGCGCTCACCGGGGCCGAACCAGGGTGGTTCGCCAGCGGCGGCGTTTTCGGCCATGCGTTCGGGGCGTGATGTCGCGGGGATGGTAATATGGCAGCGGGGGTCGCTCAGAATCCATTTAATGAGCGCCTGCGCCCATGTTGTCACACCAAACGGCTTGAGTGGTTCCAGATCGCCCGGCGTGGGATGGCGATGCATGAGGTCTCCCTCGGCGAAGGGGCGCATCACGACCACTCCCAGGCCGAGACTGGCGGCAAGCGGCAGGATGGTTCGCTCAACATCACGTTCGAGCGGGTTGTAAGGAATCTGGATGGCGGTGATGCGACCCGTCTGCATCACCTGGCGCAGGTCGTCGAAGGCGGAACTGCTGTAGTGCGAGGCTCCGATAGCGCGTACCTGCCCCGCGTCACGCATCCGCTCCAGCATTTCCAGGTGTTCGCGCCAGTTGACCAGGTTATGCACCTGGTAGAAATCGACATAGCCGCCGAAGAACTGCAAGGCGCGGCGCGCCTGCTCGCGTCCTTCACTACCCGATGATGTCCATACCTTCGTCGCGATCAGCGCCTGCTCTCGCCTCCCGCGGAGTGCCTCGCCCAACACGTATTCCGCCTGACCATACATGGGCGACGAATCGAAGAAGTTCGCTCCCGCGTGCAGCGCGGTATCAACCACGAGATGCGCGTTCTTCATCGCGGCTCTCCCACGCACATCGAAGGTTTGCCACGTACCCATGCCTACAACGGGAACATTCATGCCGGTTGTACCCAAAATGCGGTGTTCCATAGCTGACCTCCTGAGCGGTTCATTCAAACAAGATGCGATTAGACCTGTATCTCGAACGAATTTTACCACGCGACCACGAGATCAGCATGTTACGAGGCGCACGACCATTCGTGCCAGTTATAACCATCGCGCGAGAAGATCTGATACGCGGCGCGGACGTTCGCCATCGCATTGTAGGGAGAGCTGGCGGCCTCAGAAGTGCTGTCCCAGGTGCTGGGATAGAGAATCTGGAAGACGCCTTCAGCGTGGCTGCCACCAATCGAGGTGGGGTTGTAGGCGTTCGGGTTCAGCCCCGACTCGCATCTTGCCACCGTCAAGGCCGAGGAAGCATACGATCCGAACACTTGCTCGATCATGGCCGTGACTGATGACTGGCTTGTGGGTGGCGATGGTGGAGCGGTAGAAACCGGCGTGGAGGTCGTCACCGGCTCAGGAACGGCACGCTGCGCGCTTGACCCTGCCGGAGTGTGAACGACGTGCGTCCGGGGTACTACCTTCGAGCGATTGCGTGGCTGATTTGCCTGGTGCGCCTGTCCAGTTGCCACGACGTATTGCTGCTGTACGATGGCATCCTGGTTAGGTATGTTACACATGACCACTGTATAAGATGAACAGCCCGCTGTACTTGCAAGCTGTCGTGACTGCACAAAGAAACTTCCTCCCGCCAACAACCCGAGAAGAATAACCGCCCCTGCTACTCCTACTAGCCTCCGTGAGAAAAGAAACCTGTAGTTTGAATCGAACCGTTTCATGGAACTCCTTCCAGTGGCGACAACCTGCGTAGTCTATCATACATACATTGGCATCTAATGATATAAGGTAATGTGTAGCACTAAAAGGCTAGCACAAAAGTAATGGAGTATGAAAAAGGTATAATTGAGTATGCGTAACGTTGCCCATCTTCAAGAGGGAGAAATCATGCTCAACGATCCCATTCTCATCAACGACTGGCACGTCGTGGCGCTTGCCTCGGAGGTGCGAGAGGGGCAGCCGCTGGCGGCGCGCCTGCTCGAAGAAGAGCTGGTGTTGTGGCGCACCGGCGGAACTATTCACGCATGGCGCGACCTGTGCCTGCATCGCGGCACGCGCCTCTCGCTGGGGAAGGTCGAGCAGGACTGCCTGGTTTGTCCTTATCACGGCTGGACGTATGACGAGGAAGGTCAGTGCATCCGATTTCCGGCGCATCCGCGGCAAAAGCCGCCCGCGACGGCGCACGCCAGGGTGTACCGGGCGCAAGAACGCTATGGCTGGGTGTGGGTCACGTTAGGCGAGCCAACGCGCGACATCCCGGAGTTTCCGCAGTGGGACGAAGCAGCTTTCCATAAAGTCCACTGCGGCCCCTACACTTTCCACGCCAGCGGGCCGCGCGCCATCGAGAACTTCCTGGACGTGACGCATTTCCCCTTCGTGCATAGCGGCCTGCTGGGCGACCCCGACTATCCAGAAGTGAACGATTACCAGGTCGAAACGACGCCCGACGGCATCACGGCACGCGATATTACAGTCTGGCAGCCCGACCCTGACGGCACGGGCCAGGGCGCGCGCGTGACCTATACCTATCGCGTGCTGCGTCCCCTGACCGCCAGCTTTATGAAATCGTCGAGCGGCCCCAGATTTGCTATGTACTTCACCATTACACCCGTGGAGGAACGCCTGTCGATAGCCTGGACATACGTTGCCAGGGACTATGACGCCATTCCCGACGAGCAGGTGCGCGCGTTCGAGGATAAGATTACCTGGCAGGATGTGCCTATCGTCGAGTCGCAGCGACCAGAACTGCTACCGCTTGATTTGCAGGCCGAGCTGCACCTGCGCTCCGACCGCACGGCCATCGCGTACCGCAAATGGCTGAGGGAGATCGGGTTGACCTTCGGCACAGCCTGACCTGGTGCTATCACTTTCCATCTGAAGATGGGTAGGAGCGTTTGTCTTCAGCGACCTTCCTGGCCGGTCTGCTGGGCGGGTGCTGCTCTTCTGGAACATCCTCGATCAGCTCGGTAATGGGGACGCCGAGCGCCTTTGCTATTTTGTCGAGCGTATTCAACGATGCATCGTGCTGTGGGTTGTGCCAGATGACCTGCATGGTTTTCAGATTGATGTCCGCGGCTCTGTGCAGGCGGGCCATCGTAAAGCCCTTCGCCTGAGCCACCTCTTTCACGCGCAAGCGTCGCATGTCTTCGTGTGCCTCTTGTTTGTTTGTTGGTTGATGTTCGAATAATACTTGACCTGACCACTTGACACAATCCTGTTGTAATGGTATGTAATATATCGGCAGTATTCAAGTGGTATCCAATGAAGAGGCAGGGCTAGCCGACAGAAGATAGGAGTGGCACATGAGCGAGATTGCGCGCCTGCGAAGCCAGATTGAACTGGAATGCGAAGCTATACGGATGGCGATGAATGGGTTCGCCGCCGTCGCTTCTCACGAGATCATCGAGCAGCGCTACAACAGCCTGGGACGATGGCAGGCCGATTTAGCGCAACACGTCGGAACAGATGAGGCCGGTCGCCTGGTCGTGGAGATTTATGCCAGCGTGATTGGCTAGTGAAATGTAGTGGCACCCCTCGCGGGTGCCCGGGGTGAAGTGAGGCGAATGAAGCTTGTCAGGCCACCAGTCTATGTCAGCGGCGCAGCAGGTCCGCGACAGTTTTCCGCAGTGTATGCTCGGGGCAGGGCTTTGTCAGGTAGGCGTGGATGCCAAGCTCCCCTGCGTGCTGCCGGTGTTTTTCGGAGGAGCGCGAGGTGAGCAGGATGACTTTCAGGTCGGGCAGCAGCTTGCGATTGTGCCGGATGGCGAGCAGATCATAGCCGTTCAGGTTTGGCATCTCAAGGTCGAGCAGCAGCACGTCGGGCGTATCCTCGATCATGCGCTCGAGGGCCTCGACGCCATCACTTGCCTCGAATAGCACATACCCCTGTTGTCCGAGCGTCTGCTGGAGCGAGCGGCGGATATAAAGCGAGTCATCAACTATCAATATTCTGGGCGCGCGTTCAACCCGGCGCGCAGGTCTGCTCGCTTCTCCTGGCTTGTCTTCCCCCAGCTGGTCGAGCTGCCGGCGAATGAGTTCGGGCAGGTCGAGTACCAGCAGGACGGCTCCGGCGCTGTTGATGGCTAGCCCGCTGATGCCACGACGACGCAGCGGGGGCGGCGCGCTCTGTGCCAGCAACTCGACCTGGCCCAGCACCTCGTCCACCTGTACTACCCAACGAGCGCGGGGTATATCAGACGAGGGTTCGTCTCGCAGGATGATGATGGGGCGCTCGCCTGTGGATGGCTGAGGCCGCGCGGCTGCGGTAGGGAAGTCAAGCAGCGAGTCGAGGGTGAAGAGAACATCTGAGGCTTCTTGTATCCGGTTATCTATGCGCTGCACCTGCGTAAATGGCACGATCACCTGTTGCTCCCCCACGCGAAGCAGGAGTCCTAACGCAGCCCGTTGCAGCGTGTGCTGGCCAGGAGCCGCGGGCGCGTTTGTGTGGTCGGTCGAGTAGGGAACAGGCAGCTCGCGCGCATGATCGCGCATGATGTCGATCCTGGTGGCCTGCTGCTTGACCAGCGCGTCGAGCCGCGTGAGTGCGGCCTGCAACTGCGTGCTGGCGGTGGCCACGTCAGCCACAGCTTCGTTGAGCGCGTACACCAGGATAGGCGTTTCGGTGTAGTTATCAAGTTCGAGTTCGTCCCAGGAGGCCGTCTCGATCATCACAGCTGGGAGCGAAAGGTTGCGTGCCTTCATAAGGTGCGTGTGGCCGGTGCGCTGTGAAGCTTCTCGCAGAATGCGCGCAACCAGCGACGACGAGGTCGCCATCTCGAAACCTGGATCGCTGTGTTGATTGCCGACCAGCGTGGTGCGTAAAGTGGCGACGTAGGTTTCGACACGCTTGAGGCGCGACTGCGTGGCTTGAACCTCTTCCAGCGCCCGTTCCACAGCGCGGCGAGCCTCGTCCAGCGCGCCCTGCTGCCCGGCCATAACTTCTACCTGCTGGAGAAGCAGGTTCAGGTGATGTCGATCAACCCGCATCGTCTTTCCATCGTCCGGTTCGTATCTCGTGTGATGCTGGTAGGCGTCCGGGGTCTCTCTCAACTGCACGTGAATCTGTAATGCTGCGAGGTCTTGTTCGAGCGAGAGTAGCGGGAGCATATGCTCCTGCTTCTCCGTTTCTACGCTTTCCAGCGTCATCTGTAACGCGCCGATGGCGTGGCTCAAGGCGATCACTGTGGTGAAGAGTTCGACTTGCTCGCTGTGCGCCATGTCGATCAGCAGTTCGATGGAGTGCGCGATGGTAGACATGATCTCGCAGCCGATGGCCGACGAAGTGCCGCGTATCTTATGCGCGGCTCGCCGCAGTGCCAGCAGGCCGGGCGAGTCAAGCCGCTCATCCTGCTCCACATGCTCAAGCGCCCGGCGCAGCGTGGCGATATCTTCGCGCACTTCGTTCGTGAAGACCGCCAGCATTTCATCGTCGATGGCTACATCGTCTGTGTTCGCGTCCCCCAACGCTCCCGATTCCTGTAGGGATGGCGGCTCCGACCCGTCGGGAGGAAGTGTCTCGAAGTCGTCGGCAGCGAGAAAGGCGCGTACAACTTCCAGGTCTTCTGGCGAGAGCTCGTTTGAATCGAAGGAGGAGAACTGTTCAGTCATGCCATGCCTCCGCTTCGACCTGCTGAACGATGTCGGTGAGCAGGGCGAAGATATCCAGCACAGGTATATCCTCTATGACTCCGGCGATGATGCTTGCACCGGCCAGTTCCGGTGCATCCGTGATGGGAATAAGCGCGTTGCCGGCGAGCGTCAGGGTGCGTCCAAGGGCGGGTACGTAGAGAGCTACATTCAGCTCTGGATGGCGTGTAATGAGCAGCATCCCGCCGTTCATGGTTGTTTCGCCGCCCGCCAGGTAGGCTTCGAGATGGACAACCGCCATGATCTCGCCACGCCACGCGGCCAGGCCGGGCATCCAGCGCGGCATAGCGGGGAGCAGAGTATAGCTCGGCGGAGATACCATTACTTCATCGATAGCCGAAAGAGGAAGAAGGCACCTACCCTGGAGCAACAGGCACTCCAGGTATTGCTCAGGGCGCGCATCATCGAGTGGGGAACGACCTGGCGCACTCTGCGCGCGTTCGCGCGCAAAGCGCCAGAATTCCTCGTCGGACAGGCGCTCAAGGTCCAGCGCGGATTCAGGTGGCGTCATGCGGCCACCACTCAGGAGTAGCTTGCTGCACCCAGGTACGTATGGACGACCGACATCACTTCTTGCGTGCGGAATGGCTTGGTAATATAATCCTTCGCGCCTGCCAGACGGCCCTTGAGCCGGTCGATCACGCCATCGCGCTTGGAAAGCATGACGATCACCGTATTGTTGAATTGCTGCTTGGTTTTGAAGTGACGGGCAACCTCATAACCGTCCATTTTTGGGAGGTTAATGTCGAGAATAACCAGGTCGGGAATGGGGCAACGTCGTTCACTCAGGGCGCGCAAGGCTTCAACACCGTCAGCATAGCTCACCGATGGAATCCCTTCGCGTTTCAGGCTGGTTTCAATGATCTTCCGAACTGTGAGTGAGTCGTCAATGACCATGACCAGTTTGCTCATCGTTTTCATCCTCTTTCTATCACCACACTACTACCTACAACGTCCTTGCAAAATAATGGACCAGGTAGGCGCACATCATAAGCGCCGTCGCGCTACAAACAAGACGGTTCGCACTCCGAAAAACACCTTGTTTGTACAAACCCAAAAATTACCGCGATTGGGCCATAACCGACCGCAATACGCGGAATGTGACACGATCAAGGAAAGTACTCGGCATTTCCTTGTCTCAAATTGTCTCCCCTGCTAATGGTAGCATATGGATGAGAGAAACGCAACAAAAGCGTATAAAGATGTAATTAAAATTATTGATATTGTTGTAACAATGTCAGGATTGTAATGTTGAAATCGGCAGGGTGAACGTGAAGGTGCTGCCCTGTCCCACCGCGCTTTCAGCCTTGATGCGACCGCCATGCGCTTCGACGACATGCCGGGCGATCGCCAGCCCCAGGCCGCTGCCACCACCACCCGGCCCGATGAAGTCGGCCTTCGAACGCGCGCGGCTTACTTTGTAGAAGCGTTCGAAGATACGCGGCAGGTCTTCGGTGGCGATACCCACTCCGGTGTCTCGCACAAAAAATAGTTGGGTGGTGCTGTTCAAGCGGCGCGTACCTATAGTGATGGCACCGCCCGACGGGGTGAATTTGATGGCGTTATGCGCCAGGTTGACGAGCACGCGCGCGATCAATCGCACATCGGCGGCCACGCGCGTGCTGCCCTCCTCTATCTCGGTGCGCATCGAGACGCGGTGGCGCTGCGCCTGGGGCAGCATGCGTGCCATCACCTCGCGCACGAGCTGCTCGGCCTCGACCGGCTCGATGTTGATCGGCGTCTGGCCCGCTTCGATGCGCGACAGGTCAAGCAGTTCAGAGACGAGCGAATTGAGATGCTCTACCTCGTTCTCGATCTTATCTACGAAGACCAGTGCCTGCTCCCGGTCGGTGTCGATGGCTTCTTCCAGCGTCTCTACCAGCAAGCGCACCGAGGCGAGCGGCGTGCGCAATTCGTGCGAAATATTTGCCACGAAGTCCCTTCGCGCGCGTTCGAGGCGGCGCAGCTCGGTGTAATCTTCGATCACGACAGCGAAGAACTGTGCGGTTCGCGCAGTTTTCGTATGGGTCAGCGGCGTGATGGAGATGCGCCAGGCGCTGCCTGTGTCACCCATCAAACGCTCCTCGCGCAAGGCGCTGTTCGTCTGGACACTGCGCCGGATCAGTTCAAGGATGGAAGGGTCGGAGATGTGCTGTTCCAGGCTCGTACCCTCGATAGGCGCGCCACTCTCGAAGAGCATGGCGGCCTGCTCGTTGGCAAAGCGGACCGCGAGGTCGGCATCGATAATCACGACTGGCCGAGGCAGCGCCGCCAGGAATTGCTTGAAAAAATGCTCGTAATCGATCTGTGGTTGCCTCGAACGGGCCATGTGTGCCTGCTCCCAACTATGGTTCATCATGCATAGAGAACCTCCCTGGTTATTCTAGCACACGCGGCATGACCGCTATCTTATATTATACTCTCTGTAATACAAGCGACGCGCACCCACATTCATTAGGTACGCGTCGCTTGTTTCGAACCCACTTGCTGCCAGGCTCGTGTGTATGCGCAACAAGTTTATGCCCGGCAAAGATTGCTACGACAAGTTCGCTGACCTTGATGATGGCTTCCCTGTCGAGATCAACTCCCCCCCGCTGCCACAGCAGTCTTTACCGCACGAAGTATACCGCTCTGATGGTCATTTGGAAAAGCGAGAAAATGATTCGAAAATGATTCGAAAATGACAAATTGTTGCTAAAATACCTCGGAAACGCTATTCCTATGCGTTATAATAATGGCGGCGAGAGCGACTCTAGAGAAAAACCGGTTCGCCAGCTCGACTTGTGGAGAGGAGCATCTATTTATGACTACCAGCATCAAGGCACAATCCCTGTCCAACCTTGACCGCTTTCGCGAGCAGGTGAGCGAGGCGCGGCGCAAGACCGGGCGGCTTCAGATGGAACTGGCGCGCGAGCTGGGGATCGATCCCCAGGTGCTGAGTCGCAAACTGCACGGAGCAAAGCAGGCGATTCTCACCCACGTTGAAGTGAAGCAGATTATCAGCACGCTGGCAGCCTGGGACGCAATTACGACGCGCGGCGAGGCTGGTGAGCTTCTCTCGTTGATGGGCTTGCGAACTGAAAGCTTCTCTGACGAGGAATGGCGCGCTGAACCGCTGAACCGGCTGGCGCCTGCTGAGCCTGCATCTCAGGCTACGTTGCCATATTCCACCCCGTCTTCTCTTGTGTTAAGCCTACCTTCTTCGCTGCCCGCGCCTTCGACCGCCTTGATCGGGCGAGAACTCCATACACAGCAGGCGCTGGAACGCCTGCGCTCGGTGCGCTTGCTGACGCTGCGCGGTACGGGAGGCGTCGGTAAAACGCGCCTGGCGTTGGAGGTGGCGCGGGCTGCCCAGCAGGATTTTGCCGACGGCGTCTATTTTGTCTCACTGGCGACTATACGCGATGCTTCGCTTGTCCCTCCGACTCTCGTCCAGGCGCTCCATCTTTCGGAGCCGATAGGGCGAGACGGCGTTGAGGGGCAGAATGCATCTTTGAATGAAGACCTGCTCAAGAGCTTTCTCGCGCACAAAGCGCTCTTGCTCGTGCTGGATAACGTGGAGCAGATACCGGATATCGCGCACCTGGTCGGCGATCTGCTGGCTATCGCTCCCGCGCTCAAGATCATGGTGACGAGCCGCGCAGTGCTGCGCCTGTATGGAGAGCACGAATTCGATGTTCCCCCGCTCGAAATCTGCTCGCCCGATCAGGGAACCGACCTGGATACCCTGGCGCGCTGCCCGGCTATTCGCCTGTTTGTCGAACGCGCCCAGGCTGTCAATCCGGCTTTTCAGGTCAATCTCAATAACGCGGCTATCATCGCGCAAATTTGTACGCGCCTGGATGGACTGCCCCTGGCAATCGAGCTGGCCGCTGCCCGTACCAAAGTGTATCCCTTGTCCGCCATTTTAGAGCGGCTGGCGGGTACATCGGGGCAGAGCCTTTCGTTCCTGCGTTCTACGGCGAGCAACGCACTTCAACACCACCACACCTTGCACGAAACGCTGGATTGGAGCTACGAGCTGCTCGATCCACAGCAGCAACGCCTCTTTTGCCGCCTCAGCGTGTTTGTGGGAGGCTGGACGCTGCCAGCAGCCGTGGCTATCTGCGCGGAGGAGGAGCCTGGGCCGCCGGCAGTGAGCGAGGATGATCTGTTTGCACAGATGGAAGCCTTGCTCGATCACAGCCTGGCGCGGCGGGCGATGCCTGATGAAACTCCCCCGGAGCAGCATGACCAGCCACGCTTTTATTACCTGGAAACGATCCGCGATTATGCGCTTGAGCGACTGGAAGCCCGTGCGGAGCGCGAGGAGATGCAGCGCAGGCACGCTTACCATTTTCTGGATGTCGTGCAGCGTATCGAGCCGGAACTCTCCGGTCGGGATCAGTCCAGGGCGGTCTGGCTGCTGGCCCAGGAGCAGGATAACGTGCGCGCTGCGCTGACCTGGGCAATCGAACGCGGCGAGGCGGAGCTGGCCCTGCACATCTGTGGCGCTTTCAGCTATTTCTGGGAGGCGCGCACGCAGTTCCAGGAGGCCCATCGCTGGATCGATGCCGTGCTTGCCATGCCGCAGCCAGTGCCGACACCGCCCGCCATTCGCGCGAAGTTGTTGATGGCGGCTTCGCGCCTGGCGCTGTGGGAAATCGCCTGCGAGCGCTCGCGCGAGCTGGCTCAGGAGGCGCTCGCACTCTACGAAGCGGTGGGGAACACGGATGGGAAAACAATGGCCATTTTCCAGATCGGCGACACCTGGCACATGCAGGGTGAGTACGCGCAGGCGACCGGCTACCTGGAAGAGAGCCTGCTCTTGTTCCGCGAACAGGCCAACTGGCGTTGCTATGCCTTTACGCTGAGTCGGTTGGGCGCGATGGCGCTGCTCCAGGCCGATTACGCGCAGGCGTGGACGAGGCTGAGCGAGGCGGTGCCTCTGCTCCGCGAGTATAGCGAACCCGGCCTGCTCAACGTTTCGCTGGTGTACCTGGGCGTACTGGCGCTGCTCCAGGGCGATTACGCACAGAGTATCCACCACTTGCGCGAGGGCCTGCTGCTGGCGCAACACACGGGCAATCGCTACATGCTCGCCACCGCACTGATCGCTTTCGGCTGCATCCTGGGGATGAAAAGCGGGCCAGAGCTTGCTGCCCACGTGTGCAGCGCCGCCGAAGCCCTTTTCGAGAGCCTGAACACAGCCCTGCCAGCCGCCTATCGCCCCCTCTACGACTCCTTCCTCGGCATGAACCGCGCGCGAGTGGACGAGGCGCAGTGGGAAATATGGTGGGCCGAGGGTCGCGCTGCCTCCGTCGACGAGATAGCCACGCTCGTGCTGGATGCGAGTGGGGAGTGACTTCTGAGAAGCCAGTTCGCGCTTTTTCTTAACCACATCTCAGTACTTTCTTCATGTTCCGAGCCACTTCCAATTGTCGAAAGCAAACATATCCTCTACAATATGCCGGAAAACAAGCCGCTTACCGATCGCTACGCCCCCGGAGATTGCGGCACCGGCGTGATACTCCGAGAGACAGGGGACATGCATATGCTCTTCCAATCACGCTCACGCAACTTGCTCTTAGCGGTTGCGCTGATCTTCGGCCTGTTCTTCACACCCTGGATCGCGCATAGCGGGACTACCCTCGCGGCTACCACTACTCGTACAGCATCAATCGGAGGCTGCGCCCGCTTCCCGGCTGATAATATCTGGAACTATGACATTTCGCATCTGCCGGTCGATGCGAACTCCGCTAATTATATCGCAAGCATTGGATTGAGCGGGCATGTGCATCCAGACTTTGGCGCTGGCCTCTATAATGGAAGTCCAATAGGGTTCCCCTATGTCGTTGTACCTGGAAGCCAGCCATACGTTCCGGTGAGCTTCGATTATGCCGGCGAAAGCGACCCCGGACCCTATCCGATCCCGGCCAATGCGCCCATCGAAGGTGGAGCGCAAAGCAGCGGAGACCGGCACGTGCTGGTGGTCGATAGCGGAACCTGCAAGCTGTACGAGATGTACGACAGCTACCCACAGCAAAATGGCAGTTGGCACGCGGGAAGCGGAGCAGTCTGGAGCCTCAACTCCGACGCGCTGCGCCCTGCCACCTGGACATCGGCTGACGCGGCGGGTCTGCCCATCCTGCCAGGGCTGGTAAGCTACGATGACATCGCCGCTGGAGCCATCACCCACGCGCTGCGCTTCACCGTCAATAGCACCCAGAATACGTTCCTCTGGCCGGCGCGCCACCAGGCTTCGTCGAGCAGCGATCCCAACCTGCCCCCTATGGGTTTGCGGCTGCGCCTGAAAGCCAGCGTCGATATCTCCTCGTTCTCCCGCACCAATCAGATCATCCTGACCGCGCTGAAACACTACGGCATGTTCGTCGCCGATAACGGCAGCAGCTGGTATATTTCCGGCACGTCCGACAACCGCTGGAACAACGATGACCTGCACGCCCTCACCTCCATCCCCGGCTCAGACTTCGAAGCAGTCGACGAATCAGCCTTGCAGGTCAGCCCAGATTCAGCCCAGGCGAAGGGAGCGCCCCCTGTACCAGCAACGCCAACCGCCAAACCATCGCCTACAAAACCGACCGTTCCCACGCGCTCACCAACCTCCCTCGCGCTCGTGCCGCATAAAAATGATTTGCCACCGCAAGAACCCGGCAATGGGCAGGGAGCCTCCGCGGATAGAGGTACAGAAGCTGGGAACATACTCTCGTTCGCTGCCTGGGGCGCAATCGCTTTGCTGTGCGTGGCTGGAGTCCTGTTTGTCTCCTTGAGATTAAAGAGGCGAGGTATGCGTTTGTAGGGGCGCGATGATGAACGTTCACGGGCAAGTCCGGCTATGTCATTCTGAGCGAAGCGAAGAATCTTCGGATCGAGGAGAGAGATTCTTCGCTTCGCTCAGAATGACATGGGTACACGTTCTTCCATGTTCGTTAACGATCCTAGTCGTTACAATTCATCATCGCATCCTTACAAATGTATTCATCGCTTACCCCACATTGCGACTGGAATAATCCACTCTTCCCTGGCCGGGCTGAACGATGTCGCTATTCAAGCCAAAGGAAATGATGCGTGTAGGCGTAATGCGCAAAATATCCGGCGAGAAGGACTCTACAATCTCTTTTCCACCTTCCCTGAGCCCCTCCACAGTTCCGCGTATTTCAATCATACGCGGCTTCCAGGGCGGCAATACATCATCTACTACAAAGGCTACGCGCCCATAGCGTACCGCGTCACGATACTTCTTCGTCGGCGCAATGTTATGCCCACCAATATCGATACTCTCGTGCTCGGGATTATAGCGAAAGCCCACCGGTACGACGTGGAGTTCACCCTTCTCGCTGACGGTCGCCAGCCTGCCGAGACGCTGGCTCTGGAGGTATGCAATTTCTTCTGGAGTAAATTTGCTCATTATCCGCTCTCTCTGGTTTACAACAACATCCGTTTTGCTGAACGGCTCTTACTTTCCCATCATTCTATTCTACTTCTAAGAAAATGTAAGTGGCCTGTCCTAACGAACAGTTTTTTCCTTTGTAGGCGGTGTGGTATTCTTCAGGTGAAGATGAACATGCGTAACGCAACTTTCGGGAGAGCATGGAGTGAATTATGCATTGGCAAGATGTGGTATTAACCATTGGACAAATCATCTTTATTATTGCCTTATTCCCGTCGATCGTCGGTAAAGATAAACCTGCTTTACAAACGAGTATTCTAACCTCTGCCGTAGCGTTTAGCGTAGCAATCGTCTATATAACATTATCAGTACAGTTTGCCGCAATATCAGCAGGCCTCAATGGTATCTTCTGGCTGATTCTTGCAGTACAAAAATACACAGCTAAAGTTAATGAACTGCACTAAGTGCTTGAAAATAAAAAGCCCCGGAACTGACTTCCGGGGCTTTTGCGTGGCTCCTCGACCAGGATTCGAACCTGGAACCTACCGGTTAACAGCCGGCCGCTCTACCGTTGAGCTATCGAGGAATATATTGCGAACGATTGCAGTATACACTAAGCCTTATGCTTCGTCAATAGTTTTTTTCGGGCGCATGGCCTCCGGCTCTGTGTCTTTGTGCGATGGTGTAGCCTGCTCCTGCGCGTCCTTTTCGGTTGTGGGCAGGTGATTGGTGTATTTGTGGACGATGACGGCGATGTTGTCAGGCGTGGACTGGATGCCTTCGGCATAGAAGGCGTTGATCTCGGCTCCAACCAGCAGGATCACCGCGAAGTAGTAGAAGAAGAACAGCAGCACCACGGCGAAGCCGGTATTGCCGGTATAGCTGCCCAGGAAATGCGTGACGTAGAGCGGGAAGAGCGACAGGTAGATCTGGAGCAGCGCGGCGGCGACTACCGCGCCGGGCCAGCTTTTGTGGAAGCTGATGTGCTGGTTCGGCACGACGATATAAATGGCCTCGAACAGCACCCACGAGATGAATAACGAAACCGCTATACCAAGTACCCCATAGAAGAAGCCCTGGCCGGGGAGCTGGCTGAAGAACGTGTCTTTGACTAAGGCCTGAAGCACAGCTGGAATTGAAGAGGCAGCCACCATGGGCGCGGTCAGCACGATAAAGACCAGCAACATGATGACGGCCATGATATTTTGTTTGACCACGCCGCGCGGGCGCGTGTGGTAGATGATGTCGAAGTAGCCCTCCAGGCTGACGAAGAGCCGCGAGCCGCCGAAAATGGCGAGCAGCACGGCGATGATGGTCAGCACTCCGGCGCTATGGCTGAGCGAGTTGAAGGCCAGGCTCAGGAAGTTACCCGACGCCGGGAAGACGCTTTGCAGGCGGTCGATCAGTTGTTGTTCCGCAGCCGGAGCCAGCTTGCCGACGGTAAACCCGACGATGGCGAGGATGGCGATCAGTATCGGTAGAATGGCTGTGATAAGGTTGAAGGCCAGCGCGGACGCGAAGTTCATCACCCAGTCGTTATTGAACTTTGTCACGAAGTCCTTGAATGATTTCGCGCTCTTTTTCACCGCCTGTTCAGCATCGGTGGTCAAGTTCTGGTTCGTCGCCGCTGCCATTGCTTTTCGCCCTTCATCTCCTGCTAGCAGTCAACCGGTGTCATAGTGGTATGCAAATAAGCGTGAAGGCGCTGTAGGGGCCGGTTTACCGCGCCCACCGCCGATTTATCGGCCAGTCACCTCGTTGCATTCGTGCGCAATCACTGCTCATCACCACGTCTCGCGCCCATAATGCAAATTGACGAATTCATCGCGCCATCGGTCGTAGGGACAGGGGGAGGGCGGATGGGAGGTGGGGGCCTTGCGCCTGTCCTCGTCGAGAGCGAACGACCCCCACCAGGACAGGCGCAAGGCCCCCGCCGCTCCACACCGCTTCCCCCTGTCCCTACGACCGCATCCGCATTTCATTGGTAATCTACATAATGGTCTGGTGGGCGCGGCAAACCGGCCCCTACGAGTGGTTAACTACAAGTATTTCTTACATCCCATCTATGAGAATTGTACACTTTTATACGTGTATTGTTAAGCACGAATCAGGAGGGCATGGTGGTTCAAAAGCAAATGCTTACACGTGCAGGGTGTCGATCAACCAGAGCGCGACTACCAGGAAGATGCTCAGGCTGATGGCCGCGATGAGCGGGTCGAGCAGGGGCGCGCTGACAAGGCTGCCGCGCAAGCGCAAGCGCTGCAAGAGCGTGGGCAGCGCCAGGCCGCACAGCGCGGCGATGAGCAGGCTCAGGCCGAGACCGAGGCCGACGGCGATGGCTAGCAGCCAGGAATGGAACAGCAGCCACGCCAGCAGGCCGACGACGATGCTGGCCAGGATGCCGCCGATCGTCCCCAGGCGCAGCTCGCGATAGACGCCACGCCAGAAATCGCGCTGGCTTGCCGAGCGCAGTTTCCAGCCTGCCACGCCCAGGGCCTGCGTCCCGATGCCGCCGCTGGTGAGCAGTAGCATGGGCAGCAAACTGACCAGTCCATTCATGGCGATAGGCGAGCGCAGGCCGGACATCAACCCCGTCACCTGCAAATGCTGCGTCCCGGCGCTGATGACCGGGCCGAACAGCGCCTTGAGCAGCAGCGCCAGCGCGAACCCCGCCAGGATATTGACGCCCAGCCAGGTCACGCGGCTGAAGGCGGCGCGCAAGGAGAAATGTTCTTCCTCGTCGAACTCCTCGACGCTGGCTCCGGCCAGTTCGGAGAAGTCTTCCGCCTGCTCCTCGTGTATCACGTCGATTACATCGTCCACGGTGATCAGTCCGACAAGGTGATCGCCGGCATCCACCACGGGTACGCCGAGCAGGTCATAGCGGGCGATGATGCGCGCCACTTCTTCCTGGTCGGTATCCACTTTCACCGAGATGACATCGTCATCCATCATGTCTTTGAGCCGCGTACCCGGCTCGGACACCACGAGCTGGCGCAGCGAGACGACGCCCACCAGGCGCTGCTCATCATCGACGATATACAGATTGTAAATCATCTCCATGTGGTCAGAATGCTGTCGCAGGTAGGCCAGCGCCTCCTCGGCTGTCATTTCTAGCGAGAGCGCCAGCACCTCGTTCGTCATAATACCGCCCGCCGTCTCCGCGCCATAACGCAGCAGGTCGCGTATAGGCTGTGCTTCGGCAGCAGGCATCAGGCTAAGCAATCGTTCAGCCTCTTCCTGCGGAATCTCGGCCAGGATGTCGGCGGCATCATCGGGTGCGAGCCGTTCCAGCAGGTCGGATGCGCGTTCGGGATCGAGGCCACTCAAAATTTCGGACTGGCGTGAGGTCTCGACCTCGTTGAGGATGCCGGCAGCAGTCTCGGTATCCATGCGTTCAAGTACAGCCCCGGCTTCTTCAATATCGAGTTGTTCCAGGATATCGGCGATATCGGCAGGGATGCAGGTCGAACAGTTTAGTATGGCTGACGTTCAATTGCACCTGCGACACTATGCCGCCCATCACGGCGGTTCCCGAGGCCCCGGCCAGGGCGGGCGACAACTGGCCGGTTCCCATCCGCACGACCTGGATCGGTTCGACATAGTTCCAGGTGATGGTGCGCTCGTTGATGCGAATCGGCAGGACGCGGCCAAGCCACTCGATGGGCGCGAGCACGCCCAGGCGGCGCAGCAGGCCACTGAAGCTGATGTCAGCTCCGATCAGCCGGGCGGTTCCTTTGATCTGCGCCAGCTTGAGGTCGTTCACCTTCACCACGCGGAACCCCTGCGTATCGACAATCTGCTTGTCCAGCAGGTCGCGCCTCAGCAAAAGCTCGTCCTGGCCCGGCTCGTATGTGGCGACCTGCGCCGACTTGACCGTCAGTTGCACCTTTGGATCTTCCAGGTTGTAGACCTGCGACCAGGGGATCACCAGGTCGTTGCTGCTCAAACTGATGCTCGACGGGGCGATGAGCAGCGCCGTCACAGTCGGAAACGTCTCACGCAGGGAGACATAGATGTCTTTGAGGATGCCCAACCGGCGTCCCTCGATATCACAAACGCTGCTGTGCAGCAATGCGCTGAAAAAAATCATTGGAATCACCACCTTTCTCACAAGAGCATATTCAGCCGTGAACATATCCACATGCATGTGGATATGTGGAAAACCCCTCGCCTGTATAACAATCGTTACAGGTGCAATACGCATAAACAGGCTACTGTTCCTTTTCTTCTGCGCAATTACAGAACAGAGGAACACGCAGTCCATGCACAACACGTATTTTGTGAACGAGGGGACAGGTAGTCCGAGTCCTGAAAAGAACTCGCGGTGTGAAGCTGGCAGGTGAGAAGGTTCTTGCTCGAGTCACGTCCAATGGTGGATGCGATTTGGACTCATCGAGCAAAGCGGCGGAGGAATTTCAGAAAGCGCGAAGCATTTCGCTCAGGGTGAATAAGTTCACGTCATACACAATCAGCGATACTTAATCTCCAGCAACCAGACTCAATGAGGAGAAGAACATTCCCGCGAGCAGGCACGTTCGCATTGCGAACGAGTGACGCCTACTATGACTAGGGCCAGCGTCCATGTCCCTCACCTCCTTTGCCCGCATCGCTGCTGCATTCGCCGGTGGCGACGCTCCACGAGAGCATCTACAACCAGGATCGGCGCGCCATGACAGCGACAGGTAGACAAAATTTCTTCTGTAAGCAGTATAGCACGCCGGAAGGGTCTCGGCAAGTGCGATGAGTCGATTTTCCCATTATTGCCAGGGCGACCGCGAGGGTCGCCCTGGTTGATTAGTGGTGCTGGCGTACCGCTGTTCCCTGCAGCGGGTAGCCGAAGAGCGGCGCTAGGATACAGAAATCAAACACGCCTGCCGCGAGTGGTACGAGTCCTACGACAGCGAGGATGATCCCCAATGTCGTTACCCCTACCGTGGCGAGATACACTCCCACTCCGATGAGTATCAGACCGGCTACGGCGCGCAGGACGCGACCGGAACTACTAGCCATAAAAGCGATAAATTTCATTGTTGTTCTCCTTTGTTGGTTGAAGTGACAGGCTTTCCGTCACTGGTTAACTGGTCCTTCGTTTGACGATCCTGTACAGTTTCGCTGACGCGTTGAGCCATGCGCAGCAAGGCTTCCGGCGATAAACGGGGGCGATGCTGCTGGCGCAGGTGTCTCTGCACCTCGACCAGGCTCGCGTAGAGCGGCGGACACGAGGTGCAGCGCTGGAGATGGTTCTCAAGCGCCAGCACGTTTTCCTCACCAAGCTCGCCGTTCATATAATCGGATACCATCGCTCGCGCTTGCTGGCAGGTGAGTTCCATGACGATGTTCATGCTCCTTTCCTTTGCGCGCTTCGACGCTGCGCTGTCTTTTGCTGTTTGCCCGGTTCGTATGCGATCTGCTCGGACTCGTCGAGCAATGTAACAAGCGCCATGCGCGCTCTCTGCAAACGCGACTTGACTGTGGGGAGCGGCGCGCCCATCATTGCTGCGATTTCGTTCAACGTCAGCCCGTCTACCTCGTGCAGAAGCAGTGTTGCGCGATAAGTAGACGGGAGCTGGCGCAGCGCCTGCTCGATGACCTGCCGGCTCTCAAGAGCCAGCACGACACGCTCAGGGTCTACGCTATAGCGCTCGTCGGCCCACAGTTGATTCACGCGCGAAAATTCCACCGTGCGCTCATGTACCTGCCGGTGGCGTATCTGGTCGCGGCAGACATTGAGCATGATGCTGTAAAGCCAGGTGGCAAAGCTCGCGGAGCCGTGAAACGAATCGAGATGAGCATAAGCGCGAATAAACACCTCCTGCGTGGCATCTTCAGCCTCGCTAGCGTTGCCGAGCAGGCGCAGCGCGAGACCGTACAGCCGGTCAGTGTGACGCACGACCAGCTGCGCGAACGAAGCGGCGTTGCCTGCCAGCACTGCTGCTACAAGCTCCTGGTCGCCCGGTTCAAGTTGCTCTACAGGTGAACTCCCATTCATGTGCGTCATCTGCATCATCTCTCTCGCATTCCTTTCGCGCCATCGGCATCGAAAGGTGCTTCTCGTTTCTTCGCTTTTCGTGTTGTTAGACGTATTGCTATGCGAAAAGGATGCGCTCCGCAGGGGCGTTTGCGACCGAGACGGCATTGTGATACGATCGCAATGCGGCTTGACATCTCGCAAAGCGTGTAGTATGATAATGGAGCCGACGCGGGGTGGAGCAGTGGTTAGCTCGTTGGGCTCATAACCCAAAGGCCGGAGGTTCGAATCCTCCCCCCGCTATTCGTTCCAGATGTCGGCAACGCGCACCTTTTTGACGCGGGATAGAGCAGTGGTTAGCTCGTCGGGCTCATAACCCGGAGGTCGCAGGTTCGAATCCTGTTCCCGCTACTTCGCGCGATTCTCCTGGCGGCGTAGCTCAGTCGGTAGAGCAAGGGACTCATAAGCCCTGTGTCACTGGTTCGATTCCAGTCGCCGCTACTTTTTATTTTTGGGCTGATACAATAGAGAAGCGGCCAAGCGTGTATTCAGCGAAGATGAGGTAGTTCCTTGCATCTCGGCGTTTTCTTTACCCCTTCGGCCATCGTTACCACGGAGAGCAGCGCGAACGATATCTACATCATTATCGATGTTATTCGCGCGACGACCAGTATGGCGGTCATGTTCGATCAGGGCGCGGCGCGTGTGCTGGCCGCCAGTAGCGTTGAGCAGGCACGCGAGGCCGCGCTCAAGGTTCCCGGACGCCTGCTGTGCGGCGAGCGCAATGTGCAGCGCATCCCCGGCTTCGACTACGGCAACTCACCCACTCAATTCGCGCAGGTTGACTTGAGCGGGCGCGAACTTATCATGACAACTACCAACGGCACGCGCGCCTTCTATGCCTGCCCGGAACAGGCAACAATGCTGGCGGGCTGCATGTACAACGCTGCGGCTGTCGCGGCACGCGCGCTGCGACTGGCTCAGCAGCAAAACAGCAGCACAATCAACCTCGTCTGTTCTGGCGAACTCAAGTACTTCGCGCTGGATGATAGCGTTTGCGCGGGCTTCATCGCGCTGGAATTGCAGCGGCAGCACCCGGCCATCGAACTATGGGAGAGCGCGCTGGCTGCCATCACCCTCTACGAAGCCTACAAACCGCCGAAGGTACTCGAAGTCGCGAATTCGGCCCAGACCGTCTACCAGGGCGGCTTGCCCGACGATCCGCCTTTCTGTATGCGCGAGAGCATCAGTTCCAGCGTGCCGGTAGTTGTGAGGAAAGAGGAAGCTACGGGACTTTTGATGTTGGAGAAAAGCTAATCGATCTTCACAACCAGCTTGCCGAAATTGCGGTTTTCGCCCATCGCTGCGTGTGCTTCGGCGATCTGCTCAAGTGAGTAGACTTGCTCGATGATGGGCCTGACCTGGCCGCTGGCCAGCAGGGGCAGCACGCTGGTGGCGAAGCGGCGCGTTACGGCCAGCTTCTCTTCGAGCGTGCGCGTGCGCAAGGTCACGCCACGTATGGAGATGCGTTTATGCATCAGCAATCCCAGGTTGATGTTCGCGTTCGCGCCTCCCATGGTGGAGAGAATGACGATACGCCCCCAGCTTGCCATCGCTTGCAGGTTTTGTTCGAGGTTAGGCGCGCCGACAAAATCTACCACGATATGCACGCCCTCACCATCGGTGAGGCGCATGATCTCGGACGCGAAATTCTGATGGGTAAGCGCCACATCCAGCCCTAATGCTTTGGCGGAATGCAGCTTGGCTGGTGTGCGCGAGGTGCCGTAGGTCGTCGCGCCAACGGCGTGCGCCAGCTGCACTGCGGCTGTGCCGACGCCACTGCCGACGGCATGGATAAGCACGTGCTCGCCCATCTGCAAACCAGCCTGGGTGAAGAGAGCATCGTGCGCGGTCATGAAGACCTCCGGCACGCCTGCGGCCTGCACGAAGTCGAGCGAATCTGGGATGGCAACCAGCAGCCCCTCGTGCGCCAGGATATATTCGGCTTGCGCTCCTCCGCCTGCCAGCCCCATGACGCGCTGGCCTGGCTTCCACATGCGCGCCAGTGGCCCTACAGCCTCGACCTCGCCCGCGAACTCCAGACCAGGAATGTTGGAGGGCGATCCGGCAGGAGCGGGGTAGCCGCCTGCCCGTTGGAGCAGGTCGGCCCTGTTGATGCCGGAGGCATGCACGCGCACGAGTACCTGCTCGCCTGCCGGTTGGGGCGTCTCTACTTCCTGTATCTCCAGCACTTCCGGGCCGCCAGGCGTGGTGATGACTACCGCTCGCATGGTATGCGCTCCTTTAGAATAACGACATCTGTTCGGGCTGATCGTCCTTTGGTTGGGCCGCTTCAGCTTTGATCTGCCCTTCCGCTGCCATGCGCTCGGCTTCGGCGATAATGACAGGAATCTTCTTGAAGTCGGCGCGGATGGTATCCTTGAGGCTGGCCTGGTGCAAACCGGCAGCCGGGTGATACATGGCGATACAAATGCGCCCATCCATTTTTCGCGCGCGGCCGTGTATCGCGCTTACTTTCTCGTTGCCGAAAAATTTTGCCATCGAATAGCGGCCAAGCGTGACGATGACCGGGGGGTTAATGGCGGCGATTTGCCGGTCGAGATAGCCATTGCAGGCGCTGATCTCCTCCGGTAGGGGATCGCGGTTGCCGGGCGGGCGGCATTTGACGACGTTCGCAATGAAGACATCGGAGCGTTTCAATTGAATGCTCGCCAGGAGCTCGTCCAGGAATTGGCCGGCAGGCCCGACGAATGGACGTCCTTGCATATCTTCGTGGTAGCCTGGTCCTTCGCCAATGAAGAGGATTTTCGCGTGTGGATTTCCCTCGCCGGGGACAGCCTTCGTGCGGCCTTTGCAGAGGTTACATTTGGTACAGACCGAGACCTCCGAGGCCACTTCCTTCAAGATTTCCTCTGAAGACATCTGATCCTCTTTTCAAGCAGTAGGGGCGACCTCAGAGGTCGCCCGCTACGTTCATACGAGTACTGAAGTGTTACCAGCGGCGCTCCGGCGGGCGCTGGCCGTAGTTGTCTCGACGAGGGCCTTCGGGTCCTCCGGGGTTGTTGGGACCGCGGCCAGTGCTGCCGGTATTCGGCCCCATAGGGCGTCGCTGACCACCACCGAAGCCGCCGCGATCACCATAGCCACCGCTTGGGCGCCCGCCACGATCACCATAGCCGCCACCACCGCGGTCGCCATAGCCGCCGCCGCGATCACCGAAGCCGCGGTTGGGCGTGGAACCCTCGCGCGGGCGCGAGCCACCGTAGCCACCGCCACCAGGGCGACCCATGCCGCCGCCCCTGGGACCGCCGCGACCGCGCTCGCTCTCCAGCTCAGCCGCTGAGGGCATCTCACCGCTCAAAGCGGCGCGGCGCGACAGGTTGACGCGCCCCTGCTGATCGACCTCGATCACCATGACGGTGATCTCATCGCCAACCGAGACGACATCCTCCGGGCGGTTGACCTGGTAATCGGCCAGTTGTGAGGTGCGCACCAGGCCTTCTTTACCGGGCAAGATTTCTACGAACGCACCGAAATCGACAAGCCGCCGCACCGTGCCGGTGTAGATGTGGCCGACCTCGACCTCTTCGGTCAGGCCGCGCACCGCGTCCATTGCCAGTTGCATCGCATCGCCGGAAGTGGCGGAGATGTTGACGGTGCCGTCATCCTCGATGTCGATCTTCGCGCCGCTCTCCTCCTGAATCTTGCGGATCATCTTGCCGCCTGGGCCGATGACTGCGCCGATCTTATCAGGATTGATCTTGATGGACTGGATGCGTGGCGCATACTCGGACAGCTCTTCGCGCGGGGCGTCGATGGTGTCGAGCATCTTCTCCATGATGAACATACGGCCTTCACGCGCCTGCTCCAGGGCTGTCGCCATAATTTCATAGGTGATGCCTTTGACCTTGATGTCCATCTGAAGCGCGGTCACGCCATCGGCGGTTCCGGCGACTTTGAAGTCCATGTCGCCAAGAGCATCTTCGATACCCTGAATATCGCTCAGGACAGCCCATTTGCCGTCGCGCTCGCCCTCGCCGGTGATGAGTCCCATTGCCACACCAGCGACCGGCGCGTGAATCGGCACGCCCGCGTCCATCAGCGCCAGCGTGGTGCCGCAGACCGACCCCATTGAGGTCGAGCCGTTGGACGACAGCACATCGGAGACGGCGCGAATGGTATAGGGGAATTCTGATTGTGATGGGATAACCGCGGCGACTGCGCGCTCAGCCAGCGCGCCATGCCCGATCTCGCGGCGTCCTGGGCCGCGCAGCGGCTTGCTCTCGCCGGTCGAGAACGGCGGGAAGTTGTAGTGATGCATGAAGCGTTTGCTTTCGCTGGCACCCAGGCCATCGAGAATCTGCTCGTCGCCGGGTGAGCCGAGCGTGATAACGCTGAGCACCTGCGTCTGGCCGCGCGTGAAGATGGCCGAGCCATGCGTGCGCGGCAGCAGGCCGACTTCACATGAGATGGGGCGAATGGTCTTCAGGTCGCGTCCATCGGGGCGCAGGCCGTTATCCAGGATGTTGTTGCGCACATACGCCTTCAGCTCTTTCTCGTAGAACCCGATGATCTCCTTCATGCGATCCGGGTACTCCGCGCCCAGCGTGGCGACCAGGTCGTGCTGCACAAGGCTCAGAGCGGACGAGCGAGCCGCTTTGTCGGGATTGTTGACGGCAGCTTCGAAGCGAGGCCGCACAAACTCGGCCACCTTCGCCCGCAAAGCCTCGTCGGCTGCGGCAGGTGCGAAGGGGCGCTTGGCAATGTTGACGGCCTGCGCCAGCCTTTCCTGCATCTTGACGATTTCTTGCAGGGTCTCCTGGCCGAAACGAACTGCTTCCAGCATCATCTCTTCGGGCAGCTCTTTCGCGCCCGCCTCGACCATCATCACGGCATCCGATGTTCCGGCGATGGTGAGATCAAGCCGGGACTGTGCCAACTGTGATTCGAGCGGGTTGATGACCAGCTGGTCATTGATGTATCCGACGCGCACCGCGCCGACCGGCCCTGCGAAGGGGATGTCCGAGACACTCAGCGCCGCCGACGCGCCGACGATACCCATGATGTCGGAGTCATTCTCCTGGTCGGCTGAAAGAACAGTGATGACAATCTGTACATCGTTGCGATAGCCTTTGGGGAACAACGGGCGCAGGGGGCGATCTGCCAGGCGGCAGGCGAGGATGGCGTGCTCAGAGGCGCGGCCTTCGCGCTTGATAAATCCGCCAGGAATCTTGCCGGCGGCATACATGCGCTCTTCTACATCAACGGTTAACGGGAAAAAATCGATACCTTCGCGGGGTTCGTTGCTACCAACGGCGGTAGCAAGGATAACGGTGTCGCCGTAGCGCACCAGCACGGCCCCATTGGCCTGCTCTGCCACGCGACCGGTCTCGATACTCATGACCCGGCCACCGATGACAGCTTCTTGACGGTGAATCATACTTCCTCCGACTACTACCCCCCGTGGATGAACTTCTGGCCTTTCTCTAACGCTCCAGCCATGATCTCAATTGGGGGCCTGGTTTCCAAATTCTTAAACACACTCTGTCGTTCACAACGCTTTGCGCGACTGTTGCTTCGTTCCCTTACTCGTCGCTCGTTAACCGCCCGTCTTTTACGGGGTCTTGTGGATTGAACAATGTCCCGCGCATAGATGCTGAAGGGAAGATGCAGTGCCTGTCTTTCCGGGGTACGCTCTCGTCGGTACTTCTTCCTGGCTGTGGCTTGCCTGTGTGCATAGCCGATTGTGTACTGCGGGGAATACTGTTACTCTTCTGTGCTTTCGTCTCTCTCGTTCCTTCTTCAACACGATGCGTATGCGATGCTGGCTGGTGGGAGAATACTGGAGTCGCGGTCGGAAAAACTGTAGATGGCACGTATAAGGAGCCGACCGCATCCAACAACTCTATGATTAGTGGCGTAAGCCAAGCTTAGCAATTAAAGCACGATACCGCTCCGGGCTTTTCCTGCTGAGATACGCCAGGAGCCGACGGCGCTGGCCAACCAACAGCAACAATCCTCTGCGGGAATGCAGATCGTGCTTATGCACCTTCATGTGCTCGGTGAGTTGGTTGATACGCCTGGTGAGTAGCGAAACCTGAACCTCCGGCGAGCCGGTATCAGTTTCGTGGACGCGGAAGTCAGCGATGATTTCCGCCTTTTCTTCTACGGGTAATGGCACCTTCTTACACCTCCTCTGTGCCTGAATGAGCAAAGGGAACTCTACGCTGCATTATACCATGCAAATGCTGTAGACGCAATCACGCCCACCACGCGGCTCCCTTGGCTCACCAGTGGATACAAGCAGGACTACCCTACTTAATAGTGACCTTCGCGCCAACTTCTGCCATCTTTTCGGCGATCTTCTCGGCTTCCTCTTTCGAGACAGCCTCTTTGATGGGCTTGGGAGCCTCGTCAACCACGGCCTTCGCCTCTTTCAGGCCGAGGCCGGTGATCTCGCGCACCACTTTGATGACGTTGATCTTGTTGGGGCCAACCTCGCTAAGGATGGCATCGAACTCGGTCTGCTCCTCTTCGACTACGGCGGGCGCGGCCTCGGCGGCAGCGGCGGGCGCGGCAGCGGCTACAGGAGCGGCGCTGACGCCCCACTTCTCCTGGAGGGACTTGGTCAACTGGACAAGCTCCAGCACATTCAATTGCTCGATTTCAGTGATAATGCTTTCTACGGACATGGGTTCTTACTCCTTCTCTATTCGGCGGTTGCGCCTGAATTGCTTTGCAGTTGTTCTGCTCGTGCTTGAATGACATAACAAAGATCGCGCAAGGGCGCGCTCAGCAAACTATACGTGGTTGCCATTGGTCCTTGAATGACCCCGACGACCTGCGCCTTGGCGTAAATTTTCCCACCAGGCATCTTCGCAAGGCTATCAACCTGTTCCGCGGTCAATGCGCGCCCACCGAGAATACCAGATTTGAGTACTGCCACTTTCGAGGTGCGAACATAGTCGGCGACCACTTTCGCCGCCGCGATCTCATCACCATAGCCCAGGGCGACGGCTGTCTGACCCTTGAAAATCGAGGTATCCAGGTCGGTCATGTTGTTGCGCTCGGTTGCAATACGCAGGAGCGTATTCTTCGCCACCTGGAAGTCGACTTTGGCTGCGCGCATCTTGCCGCGCAGGTCGTTCATATCCTTGACCGTCAAACCTTGCGTCTGCACCAGGATTGCTACTGTGGCGCGTCCCAGTTTCTCGGTCAATTGCTCGATAATTTCTGCCTTTGCCGGTGTTGGCATGTAGAACTTTCCTCCTTTCCTGAATATTGCGTCTACTTTTTGCCCTAGAGCAAAATTTACGCTATAAAAAATGGCCTTCAGTTGAAGACCGAAGGCCATGAGTCATGCTGCATCTGTATTCGCCGGACGCGCCCTGCTGTATCGCTATATCGTCCGCGCGATGCAATCTCTCCTCGGCAAGCCGACGCTTTACGCGCGTCGATTATCTGCCCTCTAGCATACTTGCTGTCTTCGGTTTATCAGTATTCTGTTGTATTTATTGTGCGCGACCTGGCGCGGAAAGGCGCTAGATCGCGTCTCTGTCGATTTATGCCGGTTTCAATGCCAGCGCGCTGGGAACATCCAGGCGCACGCTTGGAGACATGGTAGACGAAAGCACCACGCTCTTCACATAGGTCCCCTTCGCGCCGGATGGTCGAGCGCGCACCACCGCGTCCATAATGGATGTAAGGTTGGACATCAATGCATCTTCGTTGAAGGACAACTTCCCGGCAGGGATATGCAGTAGCGCGGTTTTGTCCACCTTGAACTCGACGCGACCTGCCTTGACATCGGCTACGGTGCGGGCGACATCGAAGGTGATGGTTCCCGCTTTGGGGCTGGGCATCAGCCCGCGCGGGCCAAGCTTTTTACCGAGACGGCCAACTTTTCCCATGACATCGGGGGTCGCAATGGCAACGTCGAAGCCCGTCCA
The DNA here is from genome assembly GCA_963731975.1 of uncultured Chloroflexia bacterium. GTDB lineage: Bacteria > Chloroflexota > Ktedonobacteria > Ktedonobacterales > Ktedonobacteraceae > CAVSXS01. The sequence continues at coordinate 980,760 of CAVSXS010000002.1, forward strand.
GTCGGCTTCGATCTGCTTAATCAGATCATCCAGGCCGACAAAATCGGCTCCGGCTGCCTCCGCTTCGGCGGCCTTTTCGCCCTGGGCGAAGACCAGCACCTTGACTTGCTTGCCGGTTCCGGCGGGCAGCATTGCGACGCCGCGCACCATCTGGTCGGCATGGCGCGGATCGACGCCAAGCTTCATATGAACTTCGACCGTTGGATCGAACTTCAGGTAATTCATTTGCTTGAGGAGTGAAACTGCTTCTCTGGGCTCATAGAGCTTGCCGTCTTCGACAAGCTTTTGTGCTTCCAGGTATTTTTTTCCGTGTTGTGCCATTGATACTTGCCCTCCTTGTGGCAGTGGAACCGCAGTGACTTGCGGGCGGCCATCGTATTGTGAACCTAGCTGACCGTGATGCCCATGCTGCGCGCCGTTCCTTCGACCATGCGCTCAGCGCCTTCGACATCGATCACGTTGAGGTCCTTCAGCTTGAGTTCAGCGATTTCGCGCACTTTGTCCCGGCTGATCGAGCCAACCTTCGCCTTGTTCGGCGTAGCTGACCCCTTCTCGACACCGGCGGCTTTCCTCAGCAGCTCGGCGACCGGGGGCGTCTTGGTGACGAATGTAAACGAACGATCTTCGTAGATGGTGATTTCAGCAGGAATAATCGTCCCGACCTGGTTGGCGGTGCGCTCGTTGTATTCCTTGCAGAACGCCATAATGTTGATACCCTGTGGGCCAAGCGCAGTGCCGATAGGGGGAGCCGGATTGGCCTTCCCCGCCTGTATCTGTAGCTTGACTACAGCTTTTATACGTTTTGCCATTGTGTTTCAAACTCCTCATTACCGGGTTAAATCTTCTCGACCTGGAGAAAGTCCAGGATCACAGGCGTTTCGCGTCCAAAGAACGAAACCAGCACTGTCACCTTATTTCGATCCATGTTGATATCGCTGACCGTGCCAATAAATTCGGTGAAAGGTCCATCGATGACACGCACGCTCTGACCCTTTGCGAAACTGATCTTAGCCTTGGGCTTCTCGGTCTCTTTTGTCACCTGTTTCAAGATCGACTTGATCTCGTGATCTTGCAGGGGTACCGGGCGCGTGCCGGAGCCTACAAAACTGGTGACGCCGGGCGTATTTCGCACAACATACCAGGCTTCATCGCTCATAATCATTTCGACCAGCACATAGCCAGGGAAGACCTTGCGCTGGACCGTCCGGCGCTGCCCCTGCTTGATCTCCACCTCTTCTTCCATTGGCACAATGACCCGGAAGATTTTGTTGCGCATGTCCATCGAAGCGATACGCGCCTCCAGGTGGCTTTTCACTTTGTTTTCATAGCCAGAGTACGTATGAATCGCGTACCAGGCAGGCGCTTCCTGTCCCTGCTGCGTGCTTTCTGATGATCGCTGCTCAGCTTCGTTGGTATGTTCTGTTACCACAGCATTTTCCCTCATCGCGCTATTTCCGCCTTGCATGCTTCCTGACGAGGTGCGTACCTTGTCATTGGAAAGATGCCTTCCAGGTCTACTGACCGCTAATCAATTGGAAGAGCTTAAAAAGTCCAAGATCCGCTAAAGCGAGTACCGCTGAAACGGCGGCAGATAATGCGATGACGACAATCGTCATGTTTCTGGCCTCTTCAAAGGTCGGCCAGGTGACTTTATAGCGCAGTTCGCGATACGCTTCCAGGAAGAAAGCGATGAAGCGGTTGCTGCGCAAACGCGCCAGTAAGCCTGGAGACTGTTTGCTGCTTTGTTTCACAGCCCGGCTCTCTCTCTCTCTTCGCTCTTCACGTGTGCGCGCTGCCGACTTAGCGCTTTTCGTGTCGCGCGCCTTTGCATCTGCAATTTCGCTCTGGCTAGCATTTTTCTTTTTGTCGGCCATTTTATTTGCCACGTTCGACCTTTCTCGGTCAGTAGCGACCGCACCTGGTCCTACCGTTGCCTGTGTTGCTTGTGTTCTGTCAGTGTTCGCTTCCCTTACTTGGTTTCGCGATGAGCAGTATGCGTGCGGCAAGTACGGCAGAACTTGCGCAATTCCATGCGCTCAGGGTTGTTTTTCTTGTTCTTCGACGTGGAATAGTTGCGATGTTTGCACACGGTACACGCCAACGTCGCAACAATACGATTTTCTTTACTTTTACTAGCCATATCCTTCTCCTCTATGGGTGCTTTGTAGGGGCGCGCTATAGCGCGCCCCTACAAAAATGGCTTGCTACTTTTCGACTCTGATGCAGACGCCAGCACCCACGGTGCGCCCACCCTCGCGGATGGCAAAATGCACGCCCTCTTCCATCGCCACCGGCTGGATCAACTCCACCGTCATCTCGATGTTGTCCCCAGGCATCACCATCTCCACCCCCTCCGGCAGCTTGATCGCTCCCGTCACATCCGTCGTGCGGATGTAAAACTGCGGGCGATACCCGTTGAAGAACGGCGTGTGCCGCCCTCCCTCTTCCTTGGACAGCACGTACACCTGCGCCTGGAACGTCTTGTGCGGCTTGATCGACCCCGGCTTGGCCAGTACCTGCCCGCGCTCGATGTCCGTGCGCTCGATGCCGCGCAGCAAACACCCCACGTTGTCGCCCGCCATGCCCGAGTCCAGCGTCTTCTGGAACATCTCCACTCCCGTCACCACCACGCTGCGCACCTCCTCCTTCATGCCCACGATCTCCACCGAGTCGCCCACCTTGACGATGCCCCGCTCGATGCGCCCCGTGCCCACCGTGCCGCGTCCCTTGATGCCGAACACGTCTTCAATCGGCATCAGAAACGGCTTGTCGGTGGCGCGCGCCGGCGTCGGGATGTAGTTGTCCACCTGGTCCATCAACTCCCAGATGCAGGCCGCCTCCCCGTCCTGCCGCGACAGGTCGCCCTTGCTCTCCAGCGCCTTGAGCGCCGAGCCGCGAATGACCGGCACCTCGTCGCCAGGAAACTGGTAGCGACTCAGCAGTTCGCGCACTTCCAGTTCCACCAGTTCTAAGAGTTCCTCGTCGTCCATCATGTCGACTTTGTTGAGGAAGACCACCATGGCCGGGACTTCCACTTGCCGCGCCAGCAGGATGTGCTCGCGCGTCTGCGGCATGGGGCCGTCCGGCGCGCTCACCACCAGGATGGCGCCGTCCATCTGCGCCGCCCCGGTGATCATGTTCTTGATGTAGTCGGCGTGGCCGGGGCAGTCCACGTGCGCGTAGTGCCGCTTCTCCGTCTCGTACTCCACGTGCGCAATGGCGATCGTGATGCCGCGCTCGCGCTCCTCGGGCGCTTTGTCGATCTGGTCGAAGGCCACGTACTTGTTGGCCTGGTTGGCTTTGGCCAGCACTTTGGTGATGGCCGCCGTCAGCGTCGTCTTGCCGTGGTCGATGTGCCCGATCGTCCCCACGTTCACGTGAGGCTTCGTTCTCTCAAATTTCTTCTTTGCCATAACCTGATGGCTCCTCCTACAACTCTTGCAATCAGTGAGTCCAGTGAAACATCTAATGCATGATATCAGACATGCAGCAGCCGTCCCCTGATCGTCTGATCGCCGTTATTGCTAGACTACAACTTTGCTTCCTGTTCGCAGTTGACCTCCATCCCATGAGAAGGACGGATGTTAGCCAGACATTCAGGAAGAGACGATCTGTTCAGAAGACGGCAGTAAAAGCTACTTGCACTTCCAGCGTGGACCTTCATGAAGATGACTTACTCGTTCCAGGAAAGAGACGCGTTCGCACTACCTACTGTACCTGGACATCATTCAGAAACCACGGGAGCCCGTGATGGGAATTGAACCCATGACCCCAGTCTTACCAAGACTGTGCGCTACCGCTGCGCCACACGGGCAGGTTGCAGATAGTCGGTGGGCAGTGAGGGATTCGAACCCCCGAAGTCTTCCGACAACTGATTTACAGTCAGTTCCATTTGGCCGCTCTGGAAACTGCCCATACATGAGCGCTGCCCATCGCCCAGCGCGCCTGCTCAGCTTGTATGCCTACTTGTGGAAGGTAAGGCTGACAGGTGAGATGATGCCAATGGAGAGACTCAACGCCTGCTACGTTCGTCACAAGGAGTACCAACTGCCCCTCCTGAGTGATCGACCCGACTATTATAGCCGACGCTCCAGAGCATGTCAAGCATTAACTTTTAAACTTCGCATAACCCCCCCTTAAAGCGCATTGACTACACTATCTTCAGAACCTTCCAGAAAACCGGAGCAAATCGGGTATGCCCCGCGTCGGTATGCCCGGTCGCAGGAGCAGGATGCCCTTTGAGCAGATAGTATAGCATCCTCGTACTTTCTCCTGTTTTCTCACGCACTCGCGCCGGTAGTGATCGCCTTCACTGCCGACCGCGCCTCGTTCAGCATAACGACGTGTCGCGTCACAAGCGCCACGCTCGCTCGCGAGCGAGAGGCATACTTCGCGCCTCTCGCTCCTGGAATGAAAAGCAACTGAAAGTCATAGGCCACATTTCAATTTCCGAAAAGCCGTTTTGTAAGCGTAGCAATAAAAGTCACCTCAATAATCAAACCTGCAAAAGCTTCGATAGCGGCCACTAATGCTTGTGGATCGCCTGGTTGGAACTGATTTGGGATAAATCCTCTTCCATGAAATGCAGTCATACTCACCACCAGAGATTCTTCCCATCCTACTCCCAGAGCATGATAAATCACCATAAACAACCCGATTACGATCAGATAGCTTATGAAAGCTCGTAAAGGTTTAAATCCATAACCAGTAAACAAACCAAGAAACAGAGAGAAAAGATATCGCCAAATTTCTCGTTGATACCAGTACACCTGCCGCTGGAGTACTTGAGCGCGGTAAGCGAAGCGAGATGCCTCTTCATTCAGCCCTTCTATTTGCAACATTGCTGCAAGCTGACGGTTTGCTCTAACTGCTTTCAGATAATCTTTAAGGTTCCCATTGTTCCTTCGGGTTACTCCACTCAGCTTTCTCGACTTTTGAGCTTTATCCTCATCTCCCAGGCGATGAATTCGCGCCCAATTTACGTTTGAGATATGCATGCCATTCCAATATGCATCAGCAAGCAGGGCACAGCCATACTTCTCATCTTGTATTGAAACATCCTCGAAGCTAGTCGCAGAGTCAAAAAAAGTTCTACGTAAAGAAGACCCTCCTAAAAAGGCATTGCGAAGGTAGGCACCTTCCAAATGTGCTCGATATAAATCAGCATCTTCCAAATGTGCTTTTTCAAGGTTAGTATTACTCAAATTTGCTCTACGAAGCACAGCACCTTCCAAGTGTATTCCATACAAATTTGCTCCATCGAGATGAATTTGAGCCATTTCACGTTGTTCAAGAGTCGCTATATCCCATTCCCCTTCACCAAGTCCTCCCCGCATATGCATTAAAAACAAATCATGCAAATCGACACCTCGTAAATCAGCGCCTCGTAAATCTAAGCCTTTTCCTCTTAGCTGATATTCATCAATCCCTTGATTGTTGGCTAAAAGCCACTCGATATCGGCGCGACTTAGCTTCAAGCCACGGAACGGATATACACCTTGTTTGATATCAGGGATAATTTCCTTGCGTTGAGTAAGAAAGTGTTGCCGCTCCATCTCTATCTCTGGCTCCATTCTCCATGGTTGACCGAGAGACCGCCAATAGGTAGCCCAGGCATTGCGATCCTCAGCAGCAGGAGGATGTGGAGCAGTAGGTGTGTCCATAGTTTGCCTTCAGAGTTGCTGAACAGTTTCAAGTGTACAATCGAACCTACTAAGAGCGATCTCACAAATCCTATTGTTTCTATTAAACGTAAAATTTGCGTGACTTCACAATCTGCCTCGTTCGAAAGCGATAGGCACCCTCGCCGAAGTCAGGCGACCGGGAGTGCTAAATTGTCAGTTTTTGGATAGAAAAATGCAGCTTTTACGAATCCCAAATTATTACGTCTAAATGAAATTAGAGAGGAATGGGTGCTAGCCAGTTCCAGGTGCTATAACAGCAAGTGTTCATACGACAAGCATCGTACATCGATTTGTGTATGAAGAATGATGCATCTTGTAGAGCACATTTACCATATTCAGAGAACCTGCCGATTCAGGAGAATACGCAATGCCAAAATCCCTTTGGTCGGGTAAGGATGACAGAGCGGTCGTAGGAGAGATGCTCGCGGACAAACACTCGCCGTACTGGGTAGAGTGCGACAGATATGTTAAGCGGTACATCTTCAAAAAATTCTCTTCGCTCCCAGAATATCTACAGGCCGAGTCGGTACAGGAGACAATGCTTTCGAATTCATAACGGCCTGCAAGATTTTCGCTATAAAAGCAAACTTACGACCTGGATTATCACCATTGCTTATAATCGTGCAGTCGATAGATATCGCAGATTCAAACAGACCGGGTGGCGGGAACCTGCTCCGAAAGACAATCCTGACGATCCAGAAGATGAAAATGACATCTTCAAAACGGAGGTTTCATCCTCACCTGAAGAGACCTCTCTGGTAAAAGAGGAACTAGAGGAGGTGGAAGCCGCCATACAGGAATTTATCGAGCAGCACAGAAATCGAGGACGCAACAAGCATATACTTGATATGGTGCTCTACAAAGAGCATTCTTGCGAGGAGACTGCTGAAATACTTGGGCTGAAAGCTCCGCTCGTTAGCTATGTCGTTCGTGAGGCGCGTAAATTTCTGAAGGAACGTTTTCCTCACCGGTCATCTCATTTCCTACGGAAGCGCGATACCTCTGAAGAGGAAGAGTAGATCCGCTTCTCCGTCGCTCGCTCCACTCTGCGGTTAACTGCCCTCGGACGCCTCGCTTGTGTCAATCTCATGCTCTTCACGCAGCCACTCGCGTATATTCTGAATTGCCAATCGGCACTCCTCACAGCCCTCCATGTGCGAGGCTAACCAAGGATAGCGTGCCTGCGCCTTCTCTTCACTCGCTTCTTCCGCAATCTCAGCATAGGCAGGGATATCTTGTTTCAGCGTCGTGTGTGTCAATTTGCGGAGCTTTTCAAGGGCGGTCCGCGCCTGTTCTTCTGACTCTCCATGTTCCCTGAGAAAGGCAATTGTATCAACCAGGTATTTGCCTACGAGCACCTGGCACTCAACACACTGCTCAAGATGACTATTGACTTGCTCGCGTTCAGCCGGAGTGAACGTATACTCATCTGATAAAAGGCCAAAAAGCTCATCATAAACATGCTGTACTTCTACATATTCTCGATCAAGAATGGGTGACGAATTAGGTGACTTCTTGTTCATGCTGGCTTCCTCTTTTCTCTGTGTGATAATACCCACATGCGACGAATGGCGCTACTCAGCGTACAAACAGTACATATCTATGCAGCTTTTTTATAAAATTTTATCTTAGCACGTCTAAATCTTCTTGCGTGCATAAGATCGCAGGCCAATTCGGTTTCTCTCCCAACAAAGGTTGAGATTTTTTAACCCGATTGCAAGTTTCCAGCATATTATCTAGTACTTTATTCTGTTTGACGAGAAAAATCTCTCAGAAAGAAAGAAAAAATGTGATATTCTATATCAGGTTTATCTCCTTTTAAGATCATTCTCAAAATTCCTTATGTATTGCGTTTCACTTAGTAGGGTACACGAGATAAATTCAGGAACGAGTCGTGATGGGCACCGAAAAATCGTCAGGTGACAGGGAAACTTTCCGCACGGCTTCGTCACGCTTAAAAAAAGAGCGCGATCGACACGGCTGGTCGCAGAGCGAACTCGCTGAACGTATCGGTACAACCCAGGTAAATGTTAGCCGTTGGGAGACGGGCCAGACTATGCCTGGGCCGTACCTGCGTCAGCAGCTTGCGCATGCCTTCGAAAAATCGCTTGAAGAGCTGGGACTGGTTTCACTCACACAAAGCGAGGAAAAGCAGGAACCTTACGAATCCAATACTACTGTTCCTGTATCAGATACGCCACAACGCCCTTTATGGTTTGTTCCCTATCGTCGAAATCCTTTCTTTACAGGCCGCGAGGATATTCTCGCGCAGGTATATACTGTTCTTAATACGAACCAATCGGCAGCCTTGACTCAGACTCAGGCCATAAGTGGATTGGGCGGCGTCGGCAAGACGCAGACCGCAGTCGAATATGCCCATCGTTATCGAGATACATATACTGCTGTGCTCTGGGTTAATGCCTCCTCGCTCGATAAATTCAAAGACGAGTTCGCCGGATTAGCAGTCCTGCTCGATTTGCCCGAACAAAAAGAGGCAAATCAGGATATTGTGATTTCGGCGGTCAAACGCTGGCTGGCGACTCACGCAGACTGGTTGCTCATACTCGATAATATCGATGACCTGGATATTATCGACAAGTTTCTGCCAACGATGAGCGGCGGCAAAGTGCTTCTCACCACAAGGCAACAGGCGCTTGGAACGCTTGCGCAAAGCATATCGGTGGATAAGATGGAAGTGGACGAAGGTGTACTTTTTCTCTTGCGACGCAGCAAGTTGCTGGCGCAAGATGCATTGCTCTCGGTAGCCGGACAGGATATGCGAGGACAGGCAGGGCAGATCGTAGCCGCCCTGGATGGCTTACCGCTCGCGCTCGACCAGGCAGGGGCCTACATCGAAGAGACGCGGTGTGGCCTCCCAGCCTATCTCGCGCTCTACCAGACCCACCGCCGCTCGCTCCTCAGCCGCCGTGGCAAGCTTCCGACCGGTCATCCTGAGCCTGTCACCACCACCTGGTCACTTTCGTTCCGGCGCGTCGCGGCAGCCGACACTGCCGCCGAAGAACTACTTTATTCACTGGCGTTCTTCAGCCCGGAGGCCATAGCGGAAGAAATGGTGATAAATGGAGCGGTCGAACTTGGGCCGACGCTTGGCCCTGTAATAGCTGATCCGCTGAACTTCAACGATAGCATTGAACTACTGTTGCACTATTCACTCATTCGACGCAGTGCAGAAGAGAAACTCCTGAGCATACATCGTCTCGTGCAGGCCGTTCTCCGTGATGGGATGGATATGGAACTAAAACGTATGTGGGCTGAACGCACTATTCGCGCCGTCAATCGAGCCTTTCCAGAAGTAGAGCAAACCACGTGGGATGAGTGCCGTCGCTGTCGACCTCATGCGCTCCTCTGTTCAGCTTATATGACGGATTACCAGCTTGCTTTTCCAGAGGCTGCGAGCTTGCTTAACAAGACAGCAGCTTACCTGATTGATCATGCCCAATACAAAGAGGCTGAACCTCTTTTAATCCAGGCGTTAGCAATCCTCGAGCAATCGCTTGATGACGCACATCCCGATAGAGCACGAACCCTCAATGATCTTGGCTCTCTCTATCTCATTCAAGGGAGGTACCGGGAAGCCGAGCCGCTTCTGCAAAAAGCGCAACGAATTCGCCAGCAAATGCTTGGGTCAGATAATCCTGATACAGCGACTAGCCTGACAAGCCTCGCTCAACTGTATCACGCGCAGGGTAGGTATGGTGATGCTGAAAGACTTTATGGGGAGGCAATGGAAATTCGCCAGCGCAAGCTGGAGCCTGGCCATCCAGATTTCGCCCGGAGCTTGAGCAACCTAGCAAAACTTTATACCGACCAGGGGAAATATCATCAGGCAGAAGCTCTCTATATAGAAGCTCGTCAAATACTGGAGCCAGCCTTAGGAAAACAACATCTAGATGTAGCCAACTTGCTGAACAACCTGGCATTGGTGTACCGCAAAAAAGGTGAATATGAGAAGGCTGAAGAGTTGTATGTTGATGCGCTCAGGATTCAAGAGCTGATTTGGGGAGACGAGCATCCTGATGTAGCTGAAACACGCAATAACGTGGCGCGCCTCTTCAGGGCGCAAGGTAGATATGAAGAGGCAGAGCCTATCTATCTACGTGCTTTACGCATACGCGAGGATATTTTTGGTCCGGATCACCCAAGCGTTGCGCAGAGTTACTATGGCTTAATGAAGTTATATCATTCACAAGGCAGATATAATGAGGCGGAGCACTCAGGTTTACAATCGCTAGCCATTCAAGAGAAGCAGTTAGGCAGCGATCATCCCGATATTGCTTTCACGCTAAGTATGCTTGCAAGAGTTTATAGAAGCCAGCATAACTATGAGCAAGCGGAGCAACTTGAATTACGAGCGAAAGAGATCAGAGAAAAGACGACCGGCTCCGAGCATCCGCAAATGGCTATTATCCTCAATAGCCTGGGAGATATCTATAATGAGCAAGGAAAACTCGATGAGGCCAGAGAGCTTATCATCCGGTCCATCAAAATTCGCGAGAAGTCGCTTGGAAACGATCATCTTTATATGGCATATGGCTGGATTAGCCTGGCGGATAATCACTTGTTACGTGGAGAATTTGACGAAGCTGAACGGCTTTATAATGATGCTTTGTCCAGAAGGAAACAAAAGCTAGGTGATAATCATGCCAGGGTCGGCTCCGTTTTCCATGAACTCGCGAAACTCTATGCCACTACTGGTCGCCTTGAGGAGGCTGAAGCGTCCTTTCGTCAGGCACTGGATATTCGAAAAAGAAAATTAGGTCCTCAGCATCCGGCTATTGCTACTACCCTGGGACAGCTATCCAATCTACTCCGACGAACAGGTCGCGAGAGCGAAATCAGCAAATTAGAAGAATCTCATCCTCACTAAACAGTCACAGCCTGAAGGTCCCTGACACTCCTGACCTCCATAGGTTTTCGCTCAGTCCCTTCCCCGCGTTTTTTAGCGTCCGCAATAACTTTGGAGTGTTTTTTATGTTGTGCATGAAGAAAATTGTCATCATTGGTTCAGCTGGTGCAGGTAAATCAACCTTAGCGCGCGAGCTTGGAAAGATTCTCGGTATTGAGGTCGTTCATCTCGATCTTTATTTCTGGAGGTCGGATTGGCATGAAATACCTCGTAATGAACGAGTGAAGATTTAATTTGATCTCATCCAGAAAGATCGATGGATTATTGAAGGATCATATCTAAGTTCCTCGGATAGTCGCCTACGAGCAGCTGATACAATTCTTTTCCTTGACATGCCGCGTTGGCTCTGTCTCTGGCAGGTTCTCAATCGGCGTATCGAATATAGAAACAAGCAACGCCCTGACCTGCCAGAGGGCTGCCAGGAAAAGCTCAATCTGCGCTATATTTTCAAGGTGTTGATTTTCCCATTAAGGGGACGTAGACTGTACTTCAAAAAAAAGAAAGAAATAGAGATAAGCCAAAGATGCCAGAAGGAGAAGACAAACTTCCTTACTTTTAAATCGCTTAAGGGAGTAGAATACTTTTTGCAAGCAGTAGCTGCTCACTTGCTCGAAGATCCCACATACAAAGAACAACGGCAAGTAAGTTCGGTTCAAGTAGAAAATCCTGATCTAGTTCCAGCATAGACTAAATTTTGTCAAATAAGCTACTTCTCTCTGGGGGAAGAAGTTGCATCATGACAGTATCTTCACTTGCCGGATAACTATTTTTCAAACCATAGTGCCTCAAAGCGGAGATGCTTGATTTTGTAAGATTGAATTAGCTTCTTCTCCCTGGACCGATTGAAAAATATCGGTTACCTTCAGCTCTTGACATTCCCTCCCTTTTCCTTCTATACTACTTATCAGTTGATAAGCAAAGTGAGGCATCGTATGGCTGGCAGACAGGGCAAACGTGTCGTTCGTGACGATGAAGAGCAGACCCAGGAAACGCGGCGTCTCATCTTGCAGATGGCGCAGCAGCTCTTCATGGAACATGGCTATCGCGCCGTCAGCACGCGACAGATCGCCGCTAGTTGTGGATTGACGCAACCCGCGCTATATCACCACTTCAAAGATAAGCAAGAATTGTATGTGGCGATGGCGCTGGAGGAGCTGGCGAAGAACCGGGCGGCACTCGAACGTATCGCGCGGCGGGGCGAGTCTATCGAGGAACGCTTGCTGCTCGCCGCCTTGTATCTGCTCAGTGTGACGCAGCACGATCTCAACTTGATGTTGCACGACATACGCAGCGAACTCGCCCCGGAAGCCAGGGCAACGCTCAATGTGGCGTTCCTGGCGAGTATCGTCGCGCCAATTGCCTCGCTCTTCGAGGAAGGCATCGCCAGGGAACAATTCCGGAACGCGCAGCAGGACGGGTGCGACCCGCTGACTGCCGCGTTCCTGTTCATGAGTATGGTCTCGAATGTGCTGGCACGCGAGCAACGTGGCGATATACCTGCGAGCCAGCGCGACCAGCGCGAGCAGGCGAGACAGATGATCCACATTCTGCTGCATGGACTCAGTGCGTAACCAGCAATTTTCAGGAAGTTTGGGAATACCCATTTCGCGCCTGTGTGTTATCAGTTGATAAGGAAGAATATTCAGGAGGTTACTCATGGCATCGTCATCAGAGGTAGTCAATGCCGGATCAGGCGAGCTACCGGCACAGACAAATAGCGATCCAAATTATAAATGGAAGGTGCTCATTTCGGTCGTCTTCGGCACCTTCATGGTCATTCTCGACTCAACTGCGGTCAACGTAGCCATCCCTACCTTCGAGCGCGTCTTCAACGCGAAGGTTGACCAGGTTGACGGCATCTTGACGACGTATGTATTGGCGCTCGGCATCGTCACACCGCTTGCCGGCTGGTTCTCGGAACGTTTCGGCATCAAGCGCGTCTATCTCACCTCGCTCGGCCTGTTCGTGGCCGGGTCGATTCTGTGCGCCTTTGCGCCCTCGCTGCCATTCCTGGTCGCGTTTCGCGTGCTCCAAGGACTCGGTGGCGGAATGCTTGCTCCGCTGGGTATTGCGCTACTGTTCGGCGCGTTCGCTGAAAAAGAGCGCGGCATAGCCTTTGGCCTGTATGGTATTCCCCTGGTCGTCGCGCCCGCCAGCGGCCCGGTGCTTGGCGGCTACTTCGTCGAGTACCTCGACTGGCGCTACATTTTCTTCATCAATATACCTGTGGGTATCGCGGGCATCATCCTGGGCAGCTACTGGCTGCGCGAAAACAGGCGCGGCATCGTAGCGCGACTGGACATCCCCGGCGTGCTGCTCTCATCGATCAGCTTCGGCACGCTGCTCTACGCCATCCAACGCGGCAGCATCGATGGCTGGACAACAACGCCCGTCCTGATTCTGTTCAGCGCCGGCATCGTGTCATTCATCGCCTTCGTCGTCGTTGAGCTGCGCGTGAAGGACCCACTGCTCGACTTGCGCCTTTTCCTAAAGCGCACCTACCTGTTCGCCAACATCCTCGGCTGGGTCAGCGTGATCGCCCTGTTCGGCGCGGAATTTTTACTACCCATCTACCTGCAAACGCTGCGCGGGCAAACGCCCCTGCAAGCCGGTCTGCTGGTGCTGCCATTGGCGATCTCATCCGGCATCGTGGTTCCCATTGTTGGTGTGCTTTACAATAAGATCGGGGCGCGCTGGCTGATCGCCTTTGGCAGTGTGCTGCTGGCGATCAACACCTGGGAGTTGGCGCACCTGACTACAGACACGCCCTTTACGGCAGTCATGCTGATCGTGGCTATTCGCGGCGTCGCGCTGGGCTTCCTGCTGCAAACTACGTTGACCGTCGCGCTGACCGGCCTGTCGCCGCGCCAACTGCCGCGTGCCAGTTCGCTACTGAACGCCATGCGCAACGTGTTCCAATCCTTCGGCATTGCCATCCTGGGTACCATTCTCACGAACCAGTTCACCAACTACCAGAACAGCTCGGCTTCGGCTGCCGTTGCCTCGGCTACGAAGGATATCCACAACCCGGCTACCTCGCTTGGGCAGCAGTTCATGCATCTCGTAACGATGCTGACGCAGCAGGGCGTGCCATCGAATGTTGCGCCAGACGCGGCAATGGGGCAGATTCTCAAGCAGGTTGTGGCGAACGTCTTCAACCCGCACGGGCTAATTTTCCAACAAAATTTCACTTCTGGCCTGAATGACGCCTACCTGCTCACGTTCTGGCTGGCCGTTGCCACGCTGGTACTGGCCTTCACCCTACCGGGACGCCCGAAGAGCGAAGCGAGCAAAGGCGAAGGCGAGCAAGCTCCGTCGCCTGCTCCGGTCGGCGAGCCAATGTAGTACATCGGCTTCGCGTGTTGAGTTACAATAGTCTCTATGAACACCATCTACACGATTGGACACTCGACGCGCACTATCGACCAGTTCATCGCGCTGCTCAAAGTACATGGTATCCGAGGACTGGTGGATGTTCGCACCATCCCCCGCTCGCGGCACAATCCGCAATTCGAGGGGCAGGCGCTGGCGGCCTCGTTGCGACAAGCGGGCATCGGCTACAGACACATGAGCCAGCTAGGAGGCTTGCGGCGCACCCATGCCAACTCTCCCAATATGGGCTGGGAGAACACCTCGTTTCGAGGCTATGCTGACTACATGGCAACGCCCGAATTTCAGGCAGGTTTGGACGAGTTGAAGAGGGTGGCGGAGCAGCAGGTAGTCGCCATCATGTGCGCCGAGGCGGTTCCCTGGCGCTGCCACCGCTCGCTAATCGCTGACGCGCTGACCGTACAGGGCTGGCAGGTGCGGCACATCACCAGCAAAAAAACGGCGAAGCCACACGAGCTTACGCCGTTTCTCATTGTGCGGGACGGGGTACTCATCTACCCCCAGCCTGACTCCGACGACCCGTAGGAGCCAGGCTGTACTACAACGTTACTTCAGGATTTTCGCTATCTGGTGAACGTCCTGGGCTGCCTGGTGCAGCGCTTTGTGGATCGTCTGCATGCTGGCCTTCAGGCTTGCCAGCGTGCTGTCGTAAGTGGAGCGGTTGTAGTTGAAGTTTTCGGGTGTCAGCGCGACGATATCGTTGGCCGCCGCGTCAAACTGACCCTCTGCCGTGCCAAGCTGCGCAGTATAGTCATTATACAGCGACTGGAGCTGCTGCTGCTCGCTGGCCGGAGCGTTCTTGATGGCGGCCTGGAGTTGCGGCCCGAAACCGCGCAACTTCGCATCGATTGTGTGCGCCACGTCGAGGTAGAGGCGGCGATAGTCGCGTGGGAGCACTACCGCATAGATACGGAACTGAACGAAGATATTCTGCACGTCCTGCTTCGCGGCTGACGCGCTGGTTTCGCCGTTCAGTTTTGTTTGCAGCGCGGTGAGTCCCTGCTCGTTGGTGGTGATGTCAGACTGCAAGACGCTGGCTTCGTCGCCGGTGATAAGCTGCTGGTTCAGCCGGTTCGTTACTTTGCCGTTGAGGGTATTCAGCGAGGTTTGACGGGCAGAGATCAATTGATCGCCCAGTGTGATGAAGCACTGTGTATCTGTCGAAGCACACTTTGTGGCCGTGGTTGACGACGAGGCAGCGAAGGCCGTTGCCGGGACAAGCGCGCTGAGTGCGAGTATCGTGAAAGCGGTAATGACCATCGAACGCCGGGAAAGATGTCGAAGTGATTCTAAGAGTTTCATGCTACAATCCTTTCATACAAGTGTGTTTACAACAACATGAACATCGAGGGGCGCTGGATCAGGGTTGATTCCCATCCTGGTTAGCACTTAAATCGGCGTTGTTGACATCGCCTTGCGCGCCATCGAGCTGACGCATCAGACTTTGTACCTGCTGGTCGGTGTTTTGCACTCCGCTGTTCGTCGCGCTGGTGCTCGTGCTACTTGTGCTTGAATTCGTAGTGGAGTTGGTATTAGCAGGCTGGTTTTGCTGTGTTTGCGTTTGCGTGGAGGTATTCGAGCTGGTCGCTGGACTGGTGGTATTGCTGGCGTTAGCTGGTGTGCCGGAAGAGCCGCAAGCAGCTAGCGCGAGCGCCAGGAACAGCGCGACGACAGCAAAGGCCACCGGCCAGCGCCGGTTGGGGCTTGTTATACGATGCATACGTATCTCCTACAAGATGTATTTACGAATCGATTGTTCAGTAGAGTTCCAAGTGTTCCTACATCTCAACATTGTAGCGGCCAAAGCTCTAGAACTTCTCAAGATGCGTTCAATATTTGCTCAGATTAGAAAGGATACAGGCAGTTTTTTGTTTCGGCATGGGAATAAGTCGTTTACCTTGTCCACACGCCTTGCGGGTCGCATTCCCGAATTACCCGCAGCTCATCCTCGCTGGGTGGGACTGTCTCCGCGCAATCGTCCGCCAATCGTAATTCCCAGCCTGTTTGTTCCTGCACCTGCGCTAATGTCGTGCCAGGGTGGTAGGAGTGCAGTAACGCCTCGCCCGTTGACCGGTCGAAGGTGAAGACGGCCAGCGTGGTAATCAGCGCGGCGGGTCCGCCCCTGGGCAGGCCGACACGTGTGCGCCACGCTTCTCCCGCCGGGCCGTACTCATCGGGGTAGCCATAGCCAGGGCTGGTAACGTAATCGACTTTCTCGCGCAGGCGATGGCGGTCGTGTTGCATGATGATGGCGAGGCGCTGCGACAGCGAGGCGATGTCGGCTCCGCCGCCGCTACCCGGCAGGCGCACTTGCGGATGCTGCCAGTCTCCTATCAGCGAGGTGTTGAGGTTGCCGTAGCGATCAACCTCCGCGCCACCGATGAAGCCGAGGTGTACGTCTCCTGCCGCCATTGGACGCATCACATTGAGCGTGCCGGTCGTCCAGAGCGCACCGGCGATGTTGGGCGCGTCCCCCATCGTGTACAGCAGTTCGGGCGATGGAACGTCGCGCATAATGCCCGTCTCGAACAGACCGATGCAGCCGGGCGCGTGCGTGCGCTTGGCCAGGGCAAAGGCGATCAGGGGCAGGCGCATGCCGACGAAGACGTTCTCGCCATCGTGGATTTGACGCGCGGCACACACGACCATCAATTCTCGCTCGGTATAGTGCATGTCTTCTCTTCCCCTAATAGCCGTAATCGACGGGTGCGGCATAGCGATGTTCCTTGACGGCCAGGCTGCGCAGGCGTTCCTCGCCCAGCTTTTGCATATACGCAGCGCGATCCGGCACGTCAAGCACCCACTCTGCGAGCCAGCTTTCAAAGCCTTCCTGCTTGCGCGTGCGCATGTGGTAATCATGATAGTAGGCGTGATCGCGGTTGGAGTAGCCCTGCACGGTGGATGGATGCGCGCCCCATGGCTCATGCACGACGGCTCGCACCTTGAAGCACGGCCCCAGCACGCGGTTGGGGTCGCTGACGATTACATCCCTCGGCACGATTTCCTCCGCCACCAGGATCACGTCGCGCGCGGCCAGCATGGCCTCCTGGCTGATACCGAAGTTGCCCCAGCAGTGCGCATTGCCCTCTTCGTCGCTGCGCTGCACGTGGATGATCGCCACGTCGGGCGCGATGGCGGGAACCAGCAGCAGCGGCGTACCATCGATGGATGATGGCTCGACGCGCAGGGTCGGGTTCTGGCGTGGCAGATCACTGCCCAGCAGCGAGCGCGTCGGGATGTAGGGCGCGCCCAGGCTGGCCGCCAGCAGCGCCAGGCCGATGCTGAAGTTGCTATGCTCCTCGGTCACGAGCGGGCGCGGAATGTCCTGTTCGATGGCGCGCCGGTAGCAGTGCGCCAGCCCCTCGCTGACGTTGCCGACCCAGGCCGCCACGATCTTCTGGGCGCAGCCCGCGCCGATCAACTGGTCAAAGAGAATATCTGAAATAGGGCCGATCAGTGTCAGGTCGCGTTTGTGCTGGCGGATGATTTCGTGACCGGCAGCGAAGGGGATGAGTGGTTCCAGGGCCAGGCTCATTGCAACGGACGAGCCATCCGGCACGTAGCGCGCGATGGCCTCGGACATCGAGACGAGTTTGCTCATGCAGGTATCAACTCCACAATGGTATCGGCGTAATCATCGGATACGTATATACTACCATTTTTCGTGACGGCCAATCCCTGCGGTTCGATAAAGCCCTTGCTTGCCAGCACTTCGTGCGCGCCCGTCGAGCGCCGCACGCGCACCAGCGCGTGTATCGACGGCTGCAAATCGATCACCAGCATATTGCCCTGTGGATCAAAAGCCACGTCGTCGGGCATCCCGAAGCCGCCCATGCGCGTCGCTGCGCCGCCCGGCGTGATGCGCCAGACCGCTCCACCGCACTCGTCGGCCACGTAGATGTTGCCGTTCGCATCGACCACTGCACCAACGGGGCGCGTGATGCCGGATGCCAGCAATTGCAGCCGCGATCCATCCAGGCTCATACGGTAGACATTGCCTATAGGGCTATCCGGCACAATCAGCGTATTCGTCGTGGGGTCGAGTGCGATACCATCCACGCCGTCCTTGCAGGTCAGGCTGCTGGGCACGCCTGGCAGCGAGCGCAGCACGCTCAGTGTTGTGCCATCGGGGGACAACTGCAAGATGCGATTTGTGCGCTGCTCGGCAATAATCAACGTGCCGTCAGGCAAATAGACCAATCCTTCCGGCCCTGCCAATCCGCTGATGATCGTCGTGATCGAGCCATCGGCGTTCAGCCGCCGCACATTCCCATTGTAGAAATCGCTGAAGACCAGCCGCCCCTGCGGATCGAAGACCAGGTCGTCCGGTCGCCCCTTGCCTGAGAACACGACACGTTCAGTAAAATGGACAGGCGTCGTGTCTGGTGTGGCCGTTGATGGAACAGTCGCGGTCGGCTGTGTTGATTGCGTGGGCTGCAAAGTCGGAATGACTATGGCGTGTGTCGGGGTCGCGCTGATCGTGGGAGTTGAGCTACTACATGAGGTAAGGAAAACAAGCAAAAGCAGCGCAAAACAGGAGAAAAATGTCAGGTATCGTTTTGTGAGCATAGCGTATCCTTCGAGCCGGCTTTCATTTTCCAGGGCGACCGCGAGGGTATCAGAAATCTCTATTACTCAATGTAATACGCATATGGCCTATCGCGTCTCACGTCGCGCTTTCCACCTCAACCTCTACCTGGTCGAGGAAGCGATGCAGCGCTTTGAGCGATGCGCCGCTGCCGTTCTTGCGGATCATAAGCATCTCTGCGGCGATGCTCAGGGCGATCTCGCCGGGGGTTTCCGCGCCCAGATCCAGTCCGATGGGGCTATGAACCTGCTCCAGGCGCTCGCGCGAGACGCCTTCTTTGAGCAAGCCGCGAAAGATATTCTTGATCTTGCCGGGGCTGCCGATCATGCCGATATAGCGCGCCTGCGTCTCTAACGCGGCTCGCAGGGCATCCTTGTCGAGCTGGTGGCCGCGCGTGACGATCACGACCCAGCTTGCCTCGTCTGGCTCAAGCTCGCGGATCGTCTGTGGAATCTCGCCGAACGCCAGGTGTACCCCCTCGCCGAATGATTGCGGGTCGGCCAGGTCGCGCCGGTCGTCGATCACGATGGAGCGAAAATCGAGCATGTCGGCCAGCTTGACGAGCGACTGCGCCACGTGTCCTGCCCCAGCGATAATCAGGCGCGGCTCAGGATACAGCACCTCGATGAAAAGTTCCAGCGTCGCGCCACAGCTTCCCACCGCCTGGTCAGGGTCAAGATGCACATGGATCAGACCCGCCTGATTCTCGCGCAGGTGACGCGACGCCTCCTGCACGACCTGCTCATCGACCTGCGCGCCGGAGAAGCTCCCGCTGGCGCTGCCATCAGCCCGCACCAGCATCTTCGTGCCGACGCCGCATGGTGCCGCGCCAATCGTCTTAACAACCGTCGCGACCGCGATGCGCTCGCCACGCTTCATAGCGGCCTGTATCTCGTTATAAATGCTCGCTGCGTTCATAGCTGTTCCCCTATCGGATTCCTGCAATTCGACGATGCTCAACGATTGAGTAGTCTGTCACTGTACATTGTATAACATCGAGCGAAGGGAGGGTATTCCTGTCCGGTTTTAGCTCTCACAAAAAGAATAGGTCAGCAGCCAAACTTGACAGATCATGCTGACGCTTGTATAATAAATTAGAACAAATATTCTACTTCACAACAAATACGTCGTTTGTCACGAAACAACTGGGCGAGCTATACAGAAAGATTGACTTGCGGATAGACAGCATAGGAGAAAACAGATGACTTTCAACCCTGAGAGACACTTGATGGAGTTGAGCGGAAAATCGTACCTGGAAGTGAAATGGAGATTGGTCTGGTTTCGCCAGGAATGCCCCAACGGTACTATCGATACTGAGGAAGTCCAGGTTGATCTTGACCGCGAGGTCGAGGCCGAGGTTCCTACAGGCAATTGGATACCCAATCCGCAGAAGCCCGGTAGGAAGATGCCCGAAAAGATCATGAAGCAGGCCAGGGGCTACGCGCGCTTCCGCGCCGTCGTGACGGACGGAAAGGGAGGGCGTGCCACTGCGACAAAATCTGAAAACGCTGCCTCATTTCCCGATTTTATCGAGAAGGCTGAGACAGGCGCGGTAGGACGCGCGCTCGCCATGCTCGGCTATGGAACCCAGTTTACTGGAGACGAACTTTCCGAAGAGCACCGCATCGTCGATGCGCCGGTAGATCGCGCTCCCATCAGAAGTGTGAGCAACGGGTACAGTGAAGGTTCTCCTGCCAGAGCTGCAAGCACTAACGGCAAATCCAACAACCAGAGCGCGGATGACAATGCCGCCAGCGCACCCGCCACTGAGCAGCAGTTGGCGAGCCTGCACAAGTTGTACCAGCATCTCGGAAAGTCTGAGTCGGAAAATACCGGAACGCTCACCTACCAGGCTGCGCGCGAACTCATCATGCAGCTCAGCCACGAGTACAACGAGCAGCGCCAGAGCCGCAAGGCATCGTAATTTGGAGAACAGATCATGACAACACGAGAACTGGAGCAGGCGGAACAATCCATGCGGCAGCAGTGGCATGATCTCGTCGTGGCCGAACAGCGCGGCGAGCCGCTCGCCACACTTGAGCACATGTACGATAGCTACATCCTGCTGGCCGAGGACTACAACCGCCGCCACGCTCAATACGAGCACGAACGGGAGCGGCGGCTTGCTCGCAAAGCTGCTCGCTCCCGGCATCTCAGGAAAAACAACACTCTGCGCCCCTCGGAGAAAGAGCAGCCCAAACGAAAGCTGGCCTCGTAAGGACACAATGAAGGCGCGTAACACAAGTGTTACGCGCCTTCATTGTGTCCTTACGCTATTTTTACAGCCTTCCGACGAAATCCGATAGGGCGTTAGCCACCTGTTCGGGCGCGTCGAAGAGGATCATGTGTCCGGCGTCGGGAACGATCACCAGGCGCGATTCGGGAATCTCGCGGTGCAGGCGCTGGGCGAATTTCAGCGGAATCTGCGCGTCGCGCTCGCCCCAGATAATCAGGGCAGGCTTGCCCATGTGTTTCAGGTCGGTCGAGACCGAATTGATGTAGGTCGGTGTCAGCAGGCGCACCTGCTGCAGGAGGATTTCCTTCCCGATCTCATTGTTCCAGGGCTGCACGTAGTTATCCAGGTGATCGTTGAGACGATCCTGGTTGGCGGTGCCTTTAGGAAGCGTCTGTTGCAGGTCGGCGATCAGGTCTTTGAGTTCCTCGTGCTTGGCGAGTTCGGGGTCCTGGTACTTCTTCATGTCGGATAGCGGCCAGTCCGGAGCGAAGGTATACTCGTAGCAGATCGTATCGACAAGTACGAGCGCCGCCACGCGCGCCGGAGCCAGGCGTGTCGCAAGCACCTGGGCCACGCCGCCGCCGATGCCATGCCCCACCAGCACCACGTTGGTCAGGTTGAGTTGCTCGAAGAAGAATGACAGGTAATCGGCGTGTCCCCAGATGGAGGTATCCGCCTGCCAGGGGCGATCAGAGCTTCCATAGCCCAGCAGGTCAATGGTGTAGATCGCGCGGTTCAGAGCGGCCAGCCGGGAGCGCACGCCGTCCCAGGTATAGGCCCCGCCGACGATGTCGTGCAGCAGCACCACGGCTCCATCGGTGCCATGCTCCGCGCCCTGCACGACATAGCTGATGTTATAGTGAATGACATGCGCCGAACGGCGCTCCTGCGAGGCCGTTGACGATTGTGAAGTCTGCGCTACCATATATACATCTCCCAAGAAATTGTTTTGTAATTCGTTTATCCCCGCGCATACAATGCCGGGACGTTGTAGAATGCGCTGAAACCTGCGTAGTGCGCGGCCTTTTCGCCAAGCTCGTCCTCGATGACCAGCAGGCGGTTGTACTTGGCGACGCGCTCGCTGCGGGCGGGCGAGCCGGTCTTGATCTGTCCGGCGTTGGTGGCGACCACCAGGTCGGCAATGGTCGTATCCTCAGTTTCGCCGGAGCGGTGCGAGACGACGGAGGTGAAGGAGGCGCGTTTCGCCATCTCGATAGCCTCCAGCGTCTCCGTCAGCGTGCCGATCTGGTTGAGCTTGATGAGGATCGAGTTGGCTGAACGCTCGTCGATACCGCGTTTCAGGCGCGTCGTGTTGGTCACAAAGAGATCATCACCCATGATTTGCACGCGACTGCCCAGGCGCTCGCGCAGGTGCGCCCAGCCCTCCCAGTCGTCCTCGGCGAGTCCGTCTTCCAGCGAGATAATGGGATACTCGTTGATCCACTGCTCGTACAGATCGACCATTTCTTTCGAAGTGAGCGTGCGGCCTTCGCGCGCCAGCACGTATTTGCCGTTCTCGTAAAATTCGCTGGATGCCGGGTCTATGCCCAGGCAGATATCCAAGCCGGGCTTGTATCCCGCCGACTCGATAGCTGCCAGGATCACCTCCAACGCTTCGCGGTTCGAACTGAGCGAGGGAGCAAAGCCGCCTTCATCACCGACGTTGGTGTTGAGCTTTTTGCCGTGCAGCACCTTCTTCAGCGCAGCGTAGACCTCGGCACCCATGCGCAGCGCCTCGCGGAAGGTCGGTGCGCCCACCGGCAGGATCATATATTCCTGCATGTCGGTTGAGTTGTCGGCGTGTTTCCCACCGTTCAAGATGTTCATCATGGGTACGGGCAGTACATGCGCTGAGACGCCGCCAAGATAGCGGTAGAGGGGTTGTTGCAAGGCATTGGCCGCCGCCTTCGCTACAGCCAGCGAAACGCCCAGGATAGCGTTTGCGCCCAAGGCACTCTTGTTCGGCGTGCCGTCGAGTTCGATCATCAGCAGGTCAAGCGTGCGCTGGTCGATAGCATCCAGCCCGATCAGCGTCTCGTGTATGGTGGCATTGACATTATTGATAGCGGTCAGTACGCCCTTCCCGCCATAACGGCTCTTGTCGCCGTCGCGTAGCTCTACGGCCTCGTGCGCACCCGTTGATGCCCCGGATGGCACGGCGGCGATGCCGCGCTCGCCGCCCATCAATGTTACTTCGACTTCAACGGTGGGATTCCCGCGAGAATCCAGGATTTCTCGCGCGATGACATCCTCGATCGTGGTTAGCTCGCCTATCGTATACGGCATAAAAAAAACCTCCGTTGTTTCAAAACCTCTTGCGAAGGTATTGTACACCGGAGATGAAAGAAATGTCGAGTAAGGTATGTGCTACATGGTCTGGTCTGCATCGACATACATAGGAGATGGACGGCGGATGAGCGAGTTGCGCGGCACCGCGCCCGCGAACGAACGCTGCGAGGATGGGCCGCCGAATGGCGCTTGTGGCTGTGGCTGGAGCGGCTGCGACGCTGGCTGCTGGTAGGGCTGGGGTTGCACTGCCGGTTGCATTCTCGGCGTTTCAGGCTCTCCACTCGCCGGTTGAACGATGTCCAATCCCTGGCGAAGTGTCATGATATCGCGCATGAAGCAGGCCACTGCCGAGGCCGCGGAGCCGCGGTCCTTCGACGCATCGAAGCGCCGCACATTGGCCTCGCCCGCCAGTTGCGCGGCCTGCGCCATCGGGTCGGACGTTTTCGCAGCGTAGGCGTCCTGGAAAATATCTTCCCAACTGCCCCACCTGCCGCGTAGAGGCTTCCAGCCCAGCTGGCTGTCACTGACGGTGCGCCATTTTTCTTCCGTAAACTGCATCCAATCATCGAGCAGGCGCGTTACAGCGGCCATTTGCCGTCGCAGTTGCTCTTCCTCTTCGGAGGGTCTCTGTGGGAAACGCTGCGGGTAGCCGTCGGTGGTTTGCTGGTTGATGACGCCGTTTGGTCCGATCTGAGGAAAACCCATCGGCATCCCCTGTCCGTGCATCCCATTAACGCCAGGTAGCGCGCCTGATGTTGATCCGCCGAAAAAGCCGGAGCCGCCTGTTAGCGCGGCGAGGTTGGCTGTTACCTGCCCATTGGGCATACTCAACAAGGGAATCTCCGTCCCGGCAGGCAACTCTCCGAGTATCTGGATACCGCTCGCGCCCAGCACGGGACTCAAGCTCACCATGCCGGAGCCATCGGGCAAGAGCATTCCTTCCGTCAAAGACGGGATACCGCCGATGATGATCTCTTCGTGGCCTACAGCGTCCAGGATGCGCCATGCCAGGCGCGGATGCTTGATCGCCCACCAGGCACGGCGCGAGAGAAACGTGCTGGCAAACGTAAAGTTGACGACCAACCAGACTACGCCGCGTACCGCAACCCAGTTGATAAGACCGACCACGATGATCCAGTACCAGGCGTCGTGCTGCCCGGCTTCTTCTATGAATGTGAGAACCGCGGCTACCGTCAGGCTAGGGTCGCGCAGTGGATTGATAAAATCAAGAACTCGCCAGAACCACTTGCGGTCTATATTCGCTTTCAACATACACTCCTCTCGACACCGTCGCTGGTTCGACCGGTCGATGTTGTTTCAGCTACCGAGGACGGATTCTACCACGAACCTCGCGTATCGACAATATTGGTCTATGTGTCTACCCATTAGAAACGGATGAGAGCGACGTTCCCTGTACAATCGGTACTTTAGTACCGCATCTCGCGCGTAGGGACAGGCGCAAGGCCCCCTCATCCTCACGGCCCTTCTCCCTGTCCCTACGAGATTACAATGTATTTGCGCTGCATCTCCAGCAGTTGATCAATGCCTTGCTCCGCAAGGTTGACCAGCCCGTCCATGGTAGTGCGGCTGAAGACGCCGCCCTCGCCGGTACCCTGCACCTCGATGAATTCATGCTCGGCGGTCATGACCACGTTGAAATCTACCTCGGCGTGCAAATCCTCGGCATAGCACAGGTCAAGCAAGATTTCGCCTTCCACCACGCCAACGCTGATGGCGGCTACCGCCGTGCGCACGGGATGCGAGGCCAGCACGCCGCTGCGCAGCAATTTCGAGCAGGCGCGGTGTAATGCCACATACGCACCGGTGATTGATGCCGTGCGCGTTCCGCCATCGGCCTGTAGCACATCGCAGTCGAGCGTGATGGTGCGCGGTCCCAGTTGCTGCATATCCACTACAGCGCGCAGCGATCGCCCGATCAACCTCTGGATCTCCTGCGTGCGCCCGCCTACGCGCCCATCTCGCTCCCGCGACGTGCGCGTGTGCGTCGAGCGCGGCAGCATACTGTACTCCGCTGTGACCCAGCCCTGGCCTTTGCCTTCCAGAAAAGGCGGCACGCGCTCCTCGATACTCGCCGCGCACAACACGCGCGTGTTGCCTGCCTCGATAAGCACGGACCCCTCGGCATAGTCCAGGTAGTCAACGGTGAATTTGACCGGACGAAGCTGGGCGTGAAGACGCTGATCGACTCGTATCATCGCTGCTCACCAATCCTCTCTAATCTGCTCTTTTCGCGCTGTATAAGCCAGATTTTGGCATGGAGCGCGTCTACATCTGTAACGAAATTGTGGATTCAATCGTAAAGACTGTGATGAGATAGTGATAAAGTCCTATTGGCTTTACCTCTATTTTATACCGCATGTGGTACTATATTGTTTGGAACATGTAGATATATCACAACACACAAAGACAAACAGCGTCGTTTCTATACACACGGGTGCCTCTCTTTACGAGGGGATTTTAATGGAAGCATTGCTCCTCACCGTGCTACGAAGACCTTAACGGCAAGGTTGGTAAACACTTTTGTGACCAATGTTCATCCGACTAAGGTGAACCATGCCCGTCAGAAAGGATTTCACCATGTCCACCGTATTACGCATACCAGTAACGGCTTCGCAGCCAATACACGCGAACCGTCTTATCCTTGCAACAAATCGCGGGCCGGTCGAATATTACATGAGCCAGGATAACGAGTTGAAGTCTCGTCGCGGGCCGGGCGGTGTCGTAACAGCCCTGGTCGGCGCGGCGCAGGGGATGGATGTCACCTGGGTAGCAATGGCGATGACCGAAGGCGACCGCCTCGCCAGTAAAGCGGCCCAGCAGCACGAGGGGGTAATGAAGTCTCCCCTACGCGACCAGAATATGCTACTGCGTTACGTCTCTATTCCCAGGGCTGCGTACCGCAAACATTATGAGGAGATCAGCAACCAGCTTTTATGGTTCATCCAGCATTACCTGTATGATCCCACCGAGGACGGACAGGGGACGCAAAAAATTCAGGACGCCTGGAGCAATGGCTATTATGTTGCCAACAGAGCTATCGCGGATGCCGTGAATGCTGAAATCGAACGCGGCACCGGTACGCCAGTTGTCATGCTGCACGATTATCATCTCTACCTCGCGCCGGCGATGATACGGGAATTGCATCCCACTATCATCATGCAGCAGTTCATTCACATTCCCTGGCCCGATATCCGCTGCTGGCAGTTTCTGCCCGGCAACATCGCGCAGGCCATTTATAGCGGACTGGTCGGTAACGATATTATCGGCTTCCAGACCGAGCGAGACGCGCGTAACTTCCTGGAAGGCGCTCGCACGCTGCTGGAAGGCTCGGTGGTCGATTTTGAAGAAAGCGCCGTCTGGTGGCAGGGGCATCGCACGCAGGTTCATGCTTACCCCATCTCGATCTCAGTCATAGAGGAGAAGCGTGCTGTGCAACGCCTGGCAGGGCGGCGCGCGGCTGCCAGGGTTATGCCATTGCTGGGCGAGCAGACCATTATGAGGGTAGATCGCATCGAGCCGACCAAAAACATCCTGCGCGGCTTCCAGGCGTATAACCTGCTGCTGGAGCTGCACCCGGAACTGCACGAGAAAGTCAAATTTCTCGCGCTGCTCGTGCCATCTCGCCAGGCGCTCGCCAAGTATAAACGCCTGGGCAGCGACGTAAGAAAACTGGTAGACGAGATCAACAATCGTTTCAGTACGCAAAATTGGCAGCCGATCACGGCTATCTACGAAAATGACCGTATCCAGGCGCTCTCGGCTATGCAGTTTTACGATGTGCTACTGGTCAATCCCATCATGGACGGTATGAACCTGGTGGCAAAAGAAGGGCCGGTGGTCAACAAGCGGAGCGGTGTGCTGGTTCTTTCGCGCACGGCTGGCGCGTTCCAGCAATTGGGTAAGGCTTCCCTGCCCATCACGCCAACCGACGTGGCCGACACCGCCGAGACGCTCTACAAAGCCCTGACCCTGCCGCGCGAGGAACGCCGCGCTCTGGCAGCCCAGGCGCGTATCGCCGTTGAGAGCGAGGGCCTGGATGCCTGGCTCTATAGCCAGTTCGACGACATCAACGAGCTGCTGAATCGCCTGCCCGCGCGCATCTCCGGCTTCGCTGCTATATACAAAGTCCCTGCCGTCAGCGTAGGGTAAGCGTTCAGCCGTAGAGAAGAGGTAGCACGACTTCACAATGGTCGCGCTACCTCTTCTTTATGCCCTTCTCCAGAAAGCACCTCACAGCAGAGTTGCAAAAGCTGATACAATAGTTGTCGTGATACCTACTCGCAGCGAGGGCTTGCGAGCAGGAAAAAAGATCGGGAAGAGCTTTGTAATAAGCAATGCAAAAACGACAGAGGTACGTGAGTCCTGCCACCTCCTGGATGCTGGTTATTGTGTGCCTGGCAGTTACCTTGCGCTTTGTACTCATGAAGCTGAACTGGCCGGTGGCCAATGCTGATGAGTCGACCATAGACCTGATGGCCCGGCATATTGCATACCAGGGAGAGCATCCCATCTTTTTCTGGGGCCAGAACTATATGGGGACGATTCAAGCGTACCTGGGGGCGATCCTGATCCACTTTTTTGGAAGTTCGGCCACCAGTGTGCGACTGGGAACGCTACTGATCTTTGCCCTGTATATTGTGTGTATGTATTTCCTGGTTTGTCTGATCTTCACGCGGGTCTACGCGCTGTTCATCATCGCCTTGCTGAGCCTCGGCTCGGATAGGATGATGAGCGTTCCCCTGGTTGCAAACGGCGGGTATGCCGAAACCATGCTCTTCGCAGCCTGCATGTTCCTGATTGTGACGTGGCTGGCGCTCACCGCGCCTGCCATACCGCAACAGCGCACACCGACAACCTGGTTTCGCCTGCTGGTGTATGCTAGCCTGGGCATCGTGACCGGGCTGGCTCTCTGGTCCGATCAGCTTATCCTCGCGGCAGTCGCCATGGCCGGTTTGTTTCTGTGGTGGTGTTGCCGGCAGGAACTGCGATGGCTGCCCATGCTGGTGCTACTGGCAGGCGTGCTGATTGGCGCATCGCCGTTGATTTTCTATAATCTCTCAGCCGCTCCCGGCGAAAACTCGCTCTTCGTCCTGGTAGCTAACGTTTTCACCTACACCCCCAGGCTAATTCCTCTCTCGCAACAGCTTGCCCAGGTGCTACTCATCTCATTGCCCGTAGAGACGGGTATGCCTTTTACCGGCGGCATCCACGGGATATGCGGCACCTTTGAACCTTACACGGTGCCGGCAAGCAATCTCGCTGCCCTCTTCCCTTCATCCAATCCCTGGCTCTGCCTCGGGACGCGCGCGGGCTGGTCTCTAATCATCCTGATCTTGTGGGGGATAGCCCTGTTTGGAGCGATTACGGCTATCCGGCAACAGCGCAAAGCGTGGCACGAGGGGACAAACGCGCTGGATTCTCAAACAGCCTGGCAGCAGCGGGTACGCCAGTACGCGCGCTTGATGCTGCTGGGCAGCGGCGCGCTCTGGCTTCTGCTCTTCACCTTCAGCGCGGCGGCGCAATTCACGCCGCGCGCCAGTAGTCGCTACCTGACCTGCCTGCTGATCGTCGCTCCTGCCGTCCTCTGGCCGCTCTGGCAAAACCTGGGAAGCGTCAAGGAACACATCAAGCACATCAAGCACGGCCAGCGATTTGTGAAGACCCGCCTTGTTCTCAGCACCGTGATCCTGTGTGTGATTGCAGGACTGTATATGATCGGTACCGCAGATATTTTCGCTAACCTTCCGGATTCTCAACAGACCTTCGATCAGAAGAGCGCTCTCATTCAGGTCTTGCTGGATCACCATGCCACGCGGTTCTACTCCGACTATGCCACCTGCAACATCCTTATCTTCCAGAGTAATGAGCGCGTGATCTGCGGCGTGCTGAATGACCAGTTAGGCCGGGGCTTTAATCGCTACCTGCCCTATTTATTCATGGTAAAGCAAGCGCCTCACCCCGCGTATCTTTTCCCTGCAGGTTCAGCGCCCGACCAGGCGATTGCACTGAAGCTGGGGCAGAATTCACAGTATCAACACGTACTGCTTGATGGGTACAGCATCTATATCTACGGTGGTGGCTGAAGTCTTCGCTGTTCCAGCCACTTCTTGATACTTGCCTCGTTGCCCTGATGCCCCGGCTCGTAGTAGCGCCTGCCCTTCAGGCTGTCGGGCAGGTACTCCTGGACACGGGCGGCAGGCGGGCGTTCGGGGTCGTCGATCTGCATATCTTTGTAGTAATCGTGGGCGTACTTGTAGTCTTTGCCGAAGTCGAGGTCCTTCATCAACTGCGTGGGGGCGTTGCGAATCTGTGGAGGAACGGGATCGTTGCGCGTCTGCTGCACGTCTTCCTGCACGCGACTGTAGGCTTCGTAAAGCGCGTTGCTCTTGGGAGCAGTCGCCAGGTGGACAACGGCCTGCGCGAGCGCCAGGTTAGCCTCAGGCAGGCCCACGAAATGCACGGCCTGCTGTGCGGCGACGCACACCAGCAGCGCCTGGGGGTCGGCCATGCCCACATCCTCCGAGGCGAAGCGGATCAGGCGGCGCACAACGTAGAGCGGGTCTTCTCCGGCTTCGATCATACGCGCCAGCCAGTACAGCGCCGCGTCCGGGTCGGAGCCGCGCAGCGATTTGTGCAGGGCGGAGATGGTGTCGTAGTGCTGGTCACCGCTCTTGTCGTAGAGCAGAGCGCGATGCTGCATCACATCCTCGACGGTAGCCAGCGTGATATGCAGCGGAGTGACCTGTTGAGCTGCCTGGCCTGGGCGGCCCTGCATGCCTTGCGCGGCCAGTTCAAGCACATTGAGGGCTGTTCGCGCATCGCCGTTGGCGAAGACCGCCATTTGCTGCAACGCGTCCTCATCGACCTGGATGTTCAGGTTGCCCAGGCCGCGCTCTTTGTCCTGCAAGGTACGCCGCAGAATGGTCAAGACTTGCTCTTCGCTGAGCGCCTTCAGCGTGAAGACACGGGTGCGTGACAGCAGGGCGGCGTTGACCTCGAAGCTGGGATTCTCGGTCGTTGCGCCGATCAGCGTCACGACGCCGCGTTCTACGTGCGGCAAGACAGCGTCTTGCTGCGCCTTGTTGAAGCGGTGAATCTCGTCAATGAACATGATGGTACGCTGTTTAGAGAACTGGCGCAGTTTGGCGGCCTCGTCTACCACTTTGCGCAGGTCGGCCACACCGGCTGAGACCGCGCTGAGCGTGGCGAAGCGCGCGTTCGTCAGCCGCGCGATCACCTCGGCCAGTGTCGTTTTCCCACTGCCGGGCGGACCCCACAGGATCATGGATGGTATGCGGTCTTCTTCGATACTACGCCGCAGGATGCGCCCTGGAGCCAGGATATGCTCCTGCCCCACGATCTCGTCGAGTGTGCGAGGGCGCATGCGCGCTGCCAGCGGCGTGCCGGACTGCGCGACAGGGGTAGTGGAACGAGTGTGCGTTGGAGGCGTTTCCTCACCAAAAAGGGATGATTGGTCTGGCATCAGCTTGTCACAATCCCCAGGTAGTTGCCGGGCAGCGCGCAGCCCTGGTAGAGCGTCGCCAGCAATTGTTCCTGGTTGACCACCGTCACCTGCCGGCCAGGGCACGACATCGCCAGCACGCGCGAGCCGAGCGAAAGGTCCTGGCGAATAGGCTTGGCGTGACCGTTCACGTCGAGAATGCCGATCGGCCAGTAGACGCCGCTCTGGATGAAGTCGCGGTTGCTGAAGTAGAAAAACGGCACTTTGTAGCGCATAGTTGTCTGTGCATCGCTGATGAGCGTCAGGACGTGCGAAACGGCCACCTGGTAGGGGTCGTACTGGTTGATGCCGCAGCCTTTGAAGCAGCCGGTACCCTCCACAACCCACAGATGCTTGCCCAGCGCACCGCTGTTCAGGTCGACGTTGAACTGCTGCGCCCAGAACGAGAACAGACCATACAGGTTGTTGGTATTCTGGTCAGGATAGCCGTTGTGCCAGCTATCGATCATGCCGACGATCTGCGAGCGCCACGACCAGTGACCGCCGGGATGCACCACTGAATTCATAGCGGACTGCATTTGATCCAGGTAGCTGGCCTGGTAGCTCAACATGCCACCGTCCGAGCCGCTCACCTGCGGGTCGAGCGCGCCCACCAGGACGGGCGCGTTGGGCTGCAAAGCGTGGACAGCGCCCGCGCACAGATCGTAGAACCGGGCGAAATTATCAGGAGTGACGTAGGCCGTCAGCGCGTTCTGCTTCATCTCCTCGTTGCCGCACTGCACAGCATCGGGGTAGCCCTGCGCCACATCCTTAAACTGCGCTGTGTTCAAGAGCTTCGGGCCAGAGCGCCCGGCCTGGCAGATCAGCAGCAGTACATGTATGCCCTTCGAGTGATATTGCTGGATAGTCGAGCTTAGCACGCTCCCCCGTAGATTGCCCCAACCACACGTGGGGTACGCCAGCCGCACCCACGAGATACCGGATAGATACGTGCCGGGATCAACATCCACGCCCAGCACCGCCGATGGATTGGGTACCGGGTTGGGCGTTGGCGTCGGAGAAACCAGCATAGGCGGCCTATTCGGCCTTGTGGGTTGAGGAGATATAATAGTGGTCACTTGCTGTTGCGGCACCGAGATCACCGTTGTCACCGTAGGTGTTGCGGGAAGCCGGACAGGAAGGGCGAGATGATAGGCAAAGAGAATCACAAACAGGCTGGGGAACAGCACCATAGTTCCCAGCACAACCGATTTCCTCGACAACTTCTTTCCTGGCCGCATCAAACACCTCCCAATTTTCCAGGCGACAGTGAGAGCCGCCCGGACTACTTCCCTATACAAAACTCGCTGAAGATTCGCTCCAGCAAGTCGTCGCTGGCCGTCTCGCCGGTGACTTCGCCCAGCGCGTCGTAGGCCGCTCGCAGGTCTATCGAGACGAAGTCGAGCGGCAAATGCTCTTGTAGTGGCACATGTGAGCCGCGTATGTGCTCGGCTGCGCGTCGCAGAGCCTCCGCGTGACGCGCGCTGGTGACAAGCGCCCCCTCGCTCTGCGCCGTCTTTCCGGCCATCACCAGGTCGACGATGGCCTCTTCCAGTTCCGGAAGGCCAACCCCACTGATGGTCGAGGTAGTGACAAAAGGGGTGCTCCGCCACATGCGCCGGATCTCGTCGATCTCGATGCGCTGCTGGCTATCTGCTTTATTAATAACCGCAATCACGGGCCTTCTTTGCATAGTATACTGATCGAGTTCTACTTTCTGGCCATGCCAATCGCCGGAATCACCGGAATCGCTGCCAGCGCCAAAACCCATGCCCCAGACTTCATCAGCGACGCGCCTATCCTGCACGGTCAGCGCCTCGGAACCGTCGAAGACGAGCAAGACAACATCAGCGCTCTCGGCGGCGGCGCGGCTGCGCTCAACACCGATCTGCTCAACGGGATCACTGGTCGGCGTGATGCCTGCCGTGTCGATCAGGTGCAGGGGTATCCCGCGCACGTTAGCGACCTCCTCAATAGTATCACGGGTCGTTCCAGGGACGGGTGTCACGATGGCGCGTTCCGCGCGCAACAGGGCATTCAGCAGGCTGGACTTGCCGACGTTGGGTCGCCCGATGATGGCGATGCGCACTCCCTGCCGGTAGAGCCGCCCCTGCTCGGAACCCGCCAGCAGCACCTCAACGTTGCGCTGCGCGGCGTCAATCATAGGTATCAGTTCTTCAGCTTGAGGGGTAGGCACGTCCTCTTCGGGGAAGTCGATGCTCGCCTCGATACGCGCGATGACGCCAAGCAGAGTGTGGCGCGCGTCCTGCACCTGCTCAGATATGCGCCCGCGTAGTTGCTGCATGGCGAGGCGATGACCCATCTCGGTCTGCGAGCTAATCAGGTCCATCACCGCCTCCGCTTGCGCCAGGTCGAGCCGGCCATTCAGGAAAGCGCGCAGCGTGAACTCGCCTGCATCTGCCATGCGCGCCCCGTGCGCAAGCACCAGCCGCAGGATGCGCTGCAAGACCAGCGGCCCACCGTGTCCCTGTATCTCCACGACATCTTCGCGTGTGTAGGTGTGCGGGGCGCGCATGAAGGCCGCCAGCACCTCATCCAGGATTTCCTGCGTTTCAGGCGCGACTATATGGCCGTAGGTAAGTTGATGGGATGGCGGAAGAGCGGCGACCCCTGCGGGCCGTCTCAGCAAAGGGAGGACGATAGCGAACGCCTCAGGGCCACTCACGCGAATCACGCCAACCCCACCATACCCCTGTGGTGTAGCAATTGCTGCAATCGTATCATTCTGCATACTGCGATTATACCCGTCAGCCCGCGCCCTCGCAAGTCCCCGGTTAGATAATGATGCGTTCCGGATGGGTATAGACGTTCATGGAGCGGTCGCGCAGGAAGCCAACGAGGGTGATGCCGCTCTCGTCGGCCAGCTCGACGGCCAGGCTGGACGGCGCGGAGATGGCCGCGACGCATGGGATACGCGCGACGAGCGCCTTCTGGATGATCTCATAAGAGGTGCGCCCGCTCACCAGCAAAACGTACTGTCCATAGGGCAATGTTCGATGCAGCAGGCCGTGCCCGATCAGCTTATCGACGGCGTTGTGGCGTCCCACGTCCTCGCGCAGCAGGCGCAGTTGCCCGTCGAGCGCGAACAGACCGGCAGCGTGAAGGCCGCCCGTGTGCGTGAAGACGGCCTGCTGCTCGCGCAGTTGCCCGGAGAGATCGTAGAGCGTGGAGGCGGCCACGCGCACATCATCACGCGGCAGCGGTGGGACGCGACACACCAGGTCGGCGATGCTGTTCTTGCCACACAGACCACAACTGGCGGAGATGGCAAAATGTCGCTCGAACGCGGTGGACGCGGCGGACGTGGGAGCCTGCGAGGATGTTGCCGGAGAAGCAATGTCAAGCACGTTGGCGAGCGGCAATCCTTCGCTATCGACCGCCTCCTGGATACTCAGCATGTCGGTCATGCTCGATACAATACCCTCGCTGAAGAGGAAACCGGTCGCCAGCTCGCGGTCATTGCCCGGCGTGCGCATGATGACCGCCAGGCTGCGCCCATTCAGGCGTATCTCCAATGGCTCCTCGACAGTCAAGGAGTCTTCACGCGAATGCTGCTCGTCTCCCTGCCAGTGCGTCACACGCGCGGCCAGCACGCGCTCTGGATCAAGAGCGGAACGTCGGAAGCTCTGCGTGGTCATGTAGCTGTCACCGTTTCCCTCGTTGCTCGAATTTCACGATGGATTGTGTATCCCTTGTCTCCTGTGACACGCGCGACATGGATACCTGCACATTCTGCCGTTTGAAGTAATATTTACACGCACCTGGCTTGACGGGATCGGGCGGCTCGATAGCCACCAGACCCCAGCCTTCCTGCTCTAACCAGGCCCATGCCTCGTACTCTTCGTCGAAGTCGCGCACCACGTCACCTGCAATAGTAAAGACCATCGTGCCTAACAAGTATCGATGTTCCCAACGAACCATCGTCGTCTATCCTTTATTGTATCGTATGTATTCCAAAGAGGCCAACCTTTTCCCAAATTCAATGAACGCGAAATTGACAGTAAGTTGACGGGATGTATGTACAATGTTAGGATATGGGTAGGGAAAACACACTACTAGAGAATGGGGTCGAGGATGCATCATTATGTTCATAACAGCAATGAAATGCTGCGCAAGCGGGGCTACCGCCTGACACCGCAGCGTTACATGATATTGAACGTCATACAGGAAGCTGGCGAGCATTTGAGCATCGACCAGATTTTGGAGCGCGTTCAGCAGGATAACCCCCAGGTCAGCCTCTCGACTATCTATCGCACGCTCGAACTACTGCGCGAGCTGGGCCTGGTGCGCGAGAATTGCCTGCCCGGTGAGCAGCCGCATTACGAAGCAGCCGATGGGCAGGCGCACCATCACCTGGTCTGTCGCCGCTGCCGGAGCATCATCCACCTCGACGAAGCCCTACTTGGCAACCTGCATCTCCAACTCCAGGAGCAGCAGCGATTCCACGATGTGACGCTGGACCTGGTCGCCACAGGTTATTGTGAGAACTGCTGGCAAATCATTCACCAGCAGCAATAGCCTCGTCTCATCCCACCTCATCTTATCCGCTCACGTCGTGGGCCAGTATCATGGATGCGGCTGCAACAAACCGGTGTTGGTACAGAAATTCGGATCGGGCGCGGGCGGCTGGGTCAGGTTGTAGACCTGGGTGAAGAGAGCCTGGTAGATGTCGCGAAGCATCGGCCCGTTGGCATACGCGCCCTCGCCTCCATGCTCCTTCATTGCCACAATCGTCAGGCGTGGCACACCACCCGATTGATACTGGTAGGGTGCTGCCGTGATGAACCAGGATTGCGCGGGAACCAGTCCTGTACTGCTCACCTCGCCGGTTCCCGTCTTGCCGATCACCGACCAGGGAGTATAGGGATAACTCAGTTGCACGCGTGACAGCGAACCCGACCCGCAGGCCACTACACCGTACATGGCATCGCGCAATTCTGTGGCCGTAGTCTGTGAAATCGGATTGCCCAGCACGGTTGGACTGAATGAGCGCAGCACCGATTGCGAGGGATCGACAATTTTAGAGATGAGTGTCGGGCGCATCAACTGCCCGTTGTTGGCGGCGGCGTCATCGAAAAGCGACATCTCCAATGGGGTTACGAAGTCCACGCCCTGGCCGAATGAGTTCTCCGCCAATTGCTTGACGCTTAAAGCCGTTTCCTGCGGCGCTGTATACTGGCAGAGATTTTTCTGTGGCTGCGGCGTGACGGTGCTTACCTTCACCGGCAAGTCGAAAGGTATCTGCTGGTTGACATAGAAGGCATGGTTGTAGCTGAGCCACGTATTTACGCCCATACTCGCGCCGACCTGCGCAAAGATGATGTTGTCCGAGTGAGAAAAGCCGTAGTCCAGCGTCACCGGGTAGTTAAAAGTGTAGTAGTCGATGTTGTTACCGACCGGGCCAAAGGTCTCGGTATCATTGCCTGACCCCAATTGTACAGGGCCAATGGCCTGCATATGGGTAGGGTTGTGATCGTTGTAGAACGGCGAATTGAGGGTCATTTTGCCGGAGTCCAACGCGGCCATCAACGTCAGCGTTTTGTAGGTCGAGCCTGGTACGTAGCAGTCATCGATGGCACGATTGAGGTAGGGCTGCGCCGGGTCGGACAGCACCTGTTGCAGGTATTGCACATCGCCGGAGGCGATTCGGTTGGGGTCGAAGGTTGGTTGGCTCTCCATCGCTATGATTTCGCCAGTATGTGGGTCGGTGACGACGACCGAGCCGGTATGCGTGGTGAAGACGGACGTATCGGTAGATGCGTGCGGAGCCTCTTCATTGAAGTACTTATCGACAATATTTTGCGCGCGCACATCGATGGTCAGGTAGATGTCATCGCCAACCGGCGGCACGTGCAGCACATTGTTGACCGTATTGTTCAGGCCGGTGATGCCGACTGTTCCATTAAGGTAATCATTGAACTGCTTCTCGATGCCAGACGAGCAATACTGGCTGTACGAACACACGATAGGGCTGATATACCAGCCGATGAGCGGGGCCAGCGAGGGATAAAAGTACTTGCGCTGGTAGACACAGAGATTGCCGATATTCGGATTATTCGATTTGACTTCCACGGGAACGGACTCGGCCAGCAGCACCCCATTACGGTCGAAAATGCGCCCGCGCTTGGGCGTGCTGTCGGGCAGGCAGCTTCTACCGAGCGTCATAACCGGGTTGCTCGTCACCTGCTGGGCTACCACGACCTGCCAGTAGACCAGGCCGCCACTAATGGCGATAAACAAGATGATAAAGAGAAGACTTAATCTGCGTATGCTATTGCTGATATTCATACTATTTCCTTCGCAAACATGTATCTGCTATCATGGCGTTGCAAAGCGTATCATGGTTCACAGCGATTAGCAAGCCGGAATGGTCACGGTCTCATCCAGATGATAATGTTACAACGTTGACTAGTATAGCATGTTGGCTACTTCACCAGGTGTGGCCACTCCAAAGAGTACTATGCAATATTCTATATGTACACAAGGATATTGTGAGTATGTCTTCATTGTAGCTTCTTTCTAGATATTGACAGCTATCTTTCTTTTGTTATACAATGCCTGTGAAGATCATTTTGTTATTTATTGATTTTCTGCCGCAGAAAATTCGGTTATGTAGGAGTGATTGTATATGGCACAGGATTCGGGACAGGCTCAGATAGGGAAACTGGTCGGCGCGCGTTTGAAGGAAGCGCGCCTGGCACAACATATGACGCAAGGCCAACTCGCGCAAGAAGATTTTTCTGTTAGTTATATTTCAGCTATTGAGCGGGGTCAGATTCACCCCTCTCTTCGCGCCATGGAAATTTTCGCGCAGCGTCTCGGCCTCTCTTCCAAAGACCTGCTGATTGCGCCCCCCAAAGAACGTGGGCCGGTCGGCCTCGTCGCCATGAGCGCGGAAGAGGAATTCGACTGGCAATTGCTGGAGGCCGCGGTTCTGGTTTGCCAGGGAGCTATCGAGCAAGCCATTCAATTATTACAAGAACTCTCGGCAAAGAGGTCTTTGTTGCCTACACAGAAAAGCTACGCGCTGTATTTGTTAGCGCTGGCCAACATCAAATTGAACGAACTACCGGCCAGCGAGCAACTGCTGGCTGAGGCGTCCAGGCTTCTAAAAGACGACAATTCGCTGCTTGCCTTGCACATCCTCAATACCCAGGGAATCGTGCATAGCTTGATGAATCATCACGGACAGAGTATGGCGTTGTTCCAGCAATGTCGAGAAAAGTTGGAGACGAAGCCGGAGTTGGATGCAAACTTCACCGCCGAGATCTATTCGCACCTGGGTCAGCACTACCTTGATCTGGATAGAAACGAAGACGCCGTCACGTTGTTTGAGAAAACGCTGCATTTGACTCAGGCAGATGAGCCGGGACAGCAGATAGAGCGTTATATGACGACCTTGCAGCAGTGTATTGGCGCAAGTGAGCGATTGCAAGCGACCCTTACCGCCTACAAGATTCTACACATATTGGCAGCCGAACGAAACCAGGCGCTCTACCGCTCGCTCTTTCACCAACTTGGTCACGCTTTGATGCAGGGCGATGGAGAACAGGCTCGACTGTACCTGGAAGGCACGCTGCGCGAAACGCCTCGTGATCTGCATGTACAGGCAAGCGCGCACGTTCACATGGCGGCGTGGCAGTTGGAGCGCAGTGAGATAGAAGAAGCGAAAAAGCACGCCCAGCAAGCCATGTCGCTGTTCGACTTAAACGGCGCAAGTATTATCGCGGCGGACGCGGCGCTTGTCTCGGGGAAGATCGAGTACGCCCAGAAGCACTATAAGGCGGGTGATGCGTTCTTCGAGCGGGGACTTGCCATACTGGAACAGCTTCATGAGCGTGAAGAGCTGGCCGACCAATCAGCGCAGTACGCGCAGCTCCTGGAAGATCGCGGCGACATGCATCGCGCCGTCGCTCTCTGGAAAAAAGCGTTCGAGTGGCGGCAGCGCGTCAAGCGATAGGCCGCTAATCATTCAGGCCGGATATCCAGCTTCTTGAACATGGCTTCGAGCAGATTGTGGTCTTCTCTATTGCTCAGACGGAGGTCGGTGCTGCCAAGCGGCGTTTTCAAGTTGCCCTGCGTATCGACAGGCACCTGGCTGCGAATGGCGCGCGGATTCTTGCCAAGCCAGCGCACCGGCTCCAGCAGCGCGCCAAGCGGAACGGAGATCACCAGGTGACGACCGCGCAGCGACTCGTCGAGGTCATGCAGCAGCAGTACCAGGGTCTCGCCTT
Organism: uncultured Chloroflexia bacterium; assembly: GCA_963731975.1. Taxonomy (GTDB): domain Bacteria; phylum Chloroflexota; class Ktedonobacteria; order Ktedonobacterales; family Ktedonobacteraceae; genus CAVSXS01. Next base: position 1,019,651 of record CAVSXS010000002.1, read on the forward strand.
CCTGCGTCACTATGCCTTCGAGTGACCCGCATTCCAGGTCAATCGCCTCGTCGCTTGCCAGGTGCTCCAGCATCTCAGCCCTGCGCCGTATCTTGCCGCCCTTGCGCACGCCTACGCCCGCGGCGACGAGCGAGGTATACGAATGCGCCGCGTGGTCTTCGTCGCCTGTACCAAGCGCGAGCGTGGCAACATCGACGAGTCGTTGCAACGCTCGCTGTCGCAGCGTGCTCTGCTGAATGTGCGCGCTCATCGACAACGCCTGTTGAAGCAGCGCCCGTACCCAGGGATCGCGCTCGATATGATCGTGGCGGGACTGGCGAAGCACGACCTGCGCCTGGTTTATCAACAACTGGCACAGGTAGACCAGCATGCGAGGCGGGGTCAGCGCGAGCGCCTGCGGGCCGGGAACCACAATTGGCGGTTCTTCCGAGGCGGCAAGGGCGGCGCGCATCGCGTCGTAGATTTCCAGGTAGGCCATGTGACACGTGGTGCAGCCGATCAGGTGGTAAAAGAGAGGCGCGTAACGTAAGGTGGCCTGCGCGTCGTCTTTGAGCAGAGCCATCGCAAAATCGGGTAATTGCTGGTAGAACACCGGGTGGTAGTCTTCAAGAGGATGGCCGCCGGTTTCAAGCAAGGATGTTCGTTCGGGCGGAGCAGGCTGCGCGGGAACTGCCAGCAACGCTTGCAGCCAGTGGGCGAGCGGGATATATGCCTGACGAGGATCGGGTTGCCCCTCGTTTTGTATGCGTTTGTCCATCAATGTACCTCCAGACGAGAGCCTACTCACCTTCTTCGTAGAAGCGCGCAAGGTGCCTGCGTTGCTCAGAGGAGCACTGTACTGTCTCCTCGCCATGCCAGTCAAGTAAGCCTTCAGTGACTAAATGTTGCAGACCCGTTCGCACCTCTCTTTCAGAAAGATTATCTTGTGCCAGGGTCTCGATCTTCACGGATAGTATGCCTGTACCCGTAGAAGATACCTCATATTCAGACAAACGTAAGGCAACCACAACTGCCAAATTGGTGCTACTTTGTTGCAAGCAATGCCGTAATTTTTTGTGCGCGTGATCCTTGTGCTGGCTGGCATGAGCCAGCGGCGCGTCATCAAGCAGCGCGCCAAAATCACGGCGTATCTCCTCAATCAGGTCGTCCGCGCCGAGGTCGCTCAACTCCAGCACGACTGCTTGTAGCTGCCGCGGAGCCGCGCCCAGTGCCTTGATACAGTCTCTGAGCAGGCGGCGCAGCGACTCTTGCGAGACAGCTTCAATCGCGGCCTCTTCCGGCGTGGAAAATGGGATCGTTCCCCACAGAGACTCTACCTGTGTATCCAACAGGCTTACCTCGTCCTCATCGCCGCCTGTGCGCTCCAACTCGGCGAGTGTGTGGGTTGGCGAGCGACGTTTGCGCAGGCGGTCGATGGCCTTGTTTTTGATGCTGCGATTGAGAAAAGCGTAGAATTGAGCTTGTGTGAAGCCATCGAGCGCAGTTTTCGGCGCGTTATCACCTGTACCCATCACGTTGAGACGAGTCAGCTGTTCGATCACATGACTCACCACCTGGTCTACTTCGAAAGCATCAGATGCTAAAGGGCCTAATCCACGTTTCGCGCGGGATTGCAGGTACGCACAGAGGTCAGCATAGTGTTCTGGCAGATGATACCTGAGATCATGTACAGAGAATGACATGAAATGTACTTTCCTCCAACGTTGGAAGCCATACGAACACGTTCGTTCCCATTTTATGGCCTATCCTGGCGGACATTCACCCCCATTGTAGCATAGAAACGGATGGTCGGGTAACATTCTGCATTTTTATCAAATTGCAGGGGCAATGGCGAGCATCGCCCCTACTCTCGCTGCCGGTTTTTAATAATATTGAATGTAAAACATATGCTATAAAGATGCGGCAATGTGAGAAATTCACATTGCCGCATCTTTATAGCATCTTCGGGGCCGCGTAAAGGATTGCTAGTCGATATTGCCCCGGTTGCCCTGGAGCTGGTGCTGGTAGGCTTTTTTGAAGGCTGACAGGCTGCCCTGCACCTCACCGCGCTGTTCCAGCATATTGGCGTAACGCGAGTAGGCCATACCCGCCAACTCGTGCGAGTAGGACGAGTCAAGCAGATCGAGCGCCTGCGTGAAAAGTTCGTCGGCGCTTTTATAATCTTTCGCGTTGTGACGCAATTGTGCCAGCGCGATGAGCGCCTGGCCTTGTGCCTGCGGGTCTCCGCTGCGTTGGGCTGCTTCGAACGCGGCCTCTGCCTCGCGCTTCGCCCCCTTGGAATTGCCCTGCTTCACGTACAATTCCGCGAGGCTGGTGTGACAGGCGGAAGCACTCACATTATCATCAAGCTCTTCCTCGATGGCTATCGCCTCGAGGTACTCCCTCTCAGCGCCATCGAGGTCGCTGAGTTTTTCCAGCGCCTTCCCCAGCCGTTGATGAGTGATGCCTACGGTACGTTGCTCATCGCGCATGGAGTAGATGGCAAGGCTGCGCATCATATATTCATACGCCATGATCGTCTTACCTGCCATCTTATACTGCTGCCCGATCTCCATATACCTTTCGGCAAAGCTTTTGCTGTCACGCATCATGCCTTCAAAGGTATCCAGTGACTTGTAGTAATATTCGACAGCTTTTTCCTGCTCTCCGTGCCGGAAGTAATCATGAGCAAGGTTGCTGAAAACATCCAACGCGAAGATCGGATCAGCTATCTGCCCGCTCTCGATTGCATTTGCACTTCGCAGATGATGTTCCAATGCAAGGGTATAGTTATACAACAGGAAATACGCCTTCCCTAACAGGTTACGCGCCCGTTCGGCATATTCTATATCGCCTACACTCTCACCTTGCGACACCGCCTGCCGCAGGTCAACAACGGCCTCCTGGTTCTCATTCAGCCCCAGGTGAACCTGGCCGCGCAGTAGAAAGAGCCGGTACGCCTGGTCGGTTGTAATGCGCTCCGGTTAAATCGGTAGAAGAACGTCATTTGCTTCTCGATATTTTTGCTGCTGTACAAGAACATCCGCCAGGAGCAGCTCCACATCTACTTTCAGGTCGGGTCCAGAATCTGCCGGTGAATAGCCCACCGCGCGCGCCTCAGCCGCGCCTGCTGGCGACCCCTCAAGCAAGAAGGTCAGGGGTACGTCGAGACGCTTCGCCAGGATAGACAGCGCCTTGAGTGACGGGCGTATTTTCCCGCGCTCGATCGCCGATATATAAGAAATGGAGAATTCGGGAGATGCCAGTTGCGCCTGGGTCAGGCTCATTTTTGTGCGCACCTCTCGAATATTGGAGCCGACACGGGCGGCCACCGCTTTTCCTACATTAGTTGTCTCAATTGAAGCCATACGCAAAGGTTTCCTTTCTGAATGTAGTGGGGGGAATGTAAGCCTCCTGGTATGATTATAGCATGGTAGTCAATTCCAGTCAATAAATTATACTTATATCCCACTCGACAAATCGATTTCTTGTTTTGGATGACTACAATAAGATTCGTGTAGAAGCGCCACTGATTTTTTATGAAGCCTTAGCCTCCATCATTTATTATAAATGCATTAAAGCAGTAATTTATTTCAAAACATGTGGCGGATGATGTGTAGAAGCGCGATTGATCGTGCCCCTACTGGTAAAATCGCTGCTCTTCTTTTATAATGCGTGGGATGGCCTTATTTCATTCGCAATCGTCCTGCATATTTTTTCCGAGGGCCATCCTTGAAACAACGAGGTAAAGGATGGAAACACTCAATTCACGCATTGCAGATGCAATCGAACAATACCCATTGCGTACCGCGCTGCTGGAGCCTGCCGAGAAAGGTGAAATTACTGCGCTCACCTTTGCCGCATTGCAAGAGCGAATGCACATGTTCACAGGCTATCTGCAGGAGCAGCATTTCGAGAAGGGTCAGCGCGTCCTGCTCTGGTCTCCTAGCTGCATCGACTGGATGGTCGCGTTCCTTTCAGTAATTCTGGTGGGTGGAGTCGCCGTTCCGCTTGATGTCAATTCGAAAGAGGATTTCATCGAACGTATCGTGCGAACGACCGGGGCTACCCACCTGATTACGACGAGTAAACAGTATAGCACGCTCAAGCGACCACCCATTCCGCATATCGATATCGATGCACTGCCAGCGGGCGCTTATGACGTGAGTGCATTGCCAGTCGTCGAGGAAGACGACATGGCAGAGCTGGTCTTTACATCAGGCACGACAGGGCAGCCCAAGGGTGTCATATTAACGCATCGCAACATTGCAAGCAACGCCACCGCTGCCTTGCAGGTCGTGCATATCCAGTCCGATGATCGCGCCCTGTCGATACTGCCGCTGAGCCATATGTTCGAGATGACGATCGAGCTGGCGATACTGAGCAGGGGCGCGAGCATCCTCTACGCGCGCTCATTGAGTCCCGAAACGCTGCTCAAGCTGCTTGGCTCACAGGATGTCACGTGTATGGTGCTTGTGCCACAGGCGCTCCAACTCTTTATGAGCGGCATCGAGCGCCAGGTGCGCGCCCAGAAACGCGAGCGAGCGTTCGAGTTGCTTATGAGCGCGGCGGGCGTCCTGCCCTTTCGCCTGCGACCAACCCTGTTTCGCCAGGTACACAGGCGTTTCGGGGGTCACTTCCGCTTCTTCATCAGCGGCGGCGCGTATCTGCCGCCCAAACTGGCCGAGCGCTGGGAGCGTATGGGCTTTCGCATCATGCAGGGCTACGGGGCTACTGAGTGCTCGCCCGTCGTCTCCGTGACGCCTTACGACGATCACAATTTCGAGAGCATCGGCAAGCCTCTGCCCGGTGTAGAGGTGCGCATCGCGGAGGACGGGGAACTGCTCGTGCGCGGCCCGAATGTCTCGCCCGGCTACTGGCAGAGTCCCGATGCCACGGCTGCGGCGTTTCAAGATGGCTGGTATCACACAGGCGATTTAGGTTACCAGGATAGCAGCGGCAGACTGTACCTGAAGGGGCGCAAGAAGAACCTGATCGTGCTGGCGAACGGCCTCAACGTCTATCCCGAAGATATAGAAAATGTCCTGCTCAGCAACCCTGTTGTGAAAGACGCTGTTATCATCGGGTTGACCGATGGAGATGGAGACCCTTCAGTGCATGGCATCCTGCTTATGGATGATCCCTCGCAGGCCAAAGCCGTCATCCAGTCCGCCAACAAGCAGCTTGCCTCGCACCAGCAGATACGCGGCTACACGATCTGGCCAGAGACCGATTTTCCTCGCACGCACACTCTGAAGGTCAAGCGGCTCGACGTGCTGGATAGACTCGCATCCATACGCGGACAGCGCGCATAGGTCGTATAGTCGAGTATAGCCGTGCAAAGACACGCATAGATAGTAAGGAACAGTAGATGCTCTACCTGGTAGCGACGCCCATTGGCAACCTCGACGATATCACGCTGCGTGCCCTGGCGACGCTGCGCGAGGTCGATTACGTCGCCAGCGAGGATACGCGCAAGACGGGACTGCTGCTCAAGCATTTCGAGATTGCGCGTCCACAGATTTCCTTTCACGAACACAACGAAGAGCGTGCCGGACAGCATATCGAGCAATTGTTGAAGCAGGGCAAGTCGGTGGCGCTGGTCACAGATGCCGGGACGCCGGGCATCTCCGATCCTGGCTACACGCTGGTGCGCCGCGCCGTCACTGCCGACATTCCCGTCACCATGATTCCAGGTCCGACAGCTTTTGCGATGGCGGTGGTGCTCTCCGGTCTGCCCGTCCACAGCTTCACCTTTCGCGGCTTCCCCCCTCGCAAGTCTGGTGCGCGGCGTCGCTTCATCGAGATCGACCGGGACGCGCCGCACACCCTCATCTTCTACGAAAGCCCCTATCGCTTGCAAGCATTCCTAGAGGATGCCCGCGCCGTGCTGGGCGACCGCGAGGCCGCCCTCGCCAACGACCTGACCAAAATGTTCGAACACGTCGAGCGCGGCACGATATCGACGCTGATCGGGTGGGTAGAGCGGCAATCTAAGCTAAAGGGCGAGTTCATCGTCGTGATTGCGGGATCTTAAATTCCCATTACCTCTACCAACTCCTTGACGGCATCGGCGGATTTCTTGAGCAGAGCCTGTTCCTCGGCGGTCAGCTCGATCTCGACGACTTCTTCCAGGCCGCGCGCGCCGAGTTTGGCGGGGACGCCAACAAAGAGGCCGTTGATACCGTATTCGCCTTGCAGGTAGACGGCGCAGGGCATAATCATCTTCTTGTCCAGCAGGATGGAGTCGACCATTTGCAGGACGGAGGCGGAGGGCGCGAAGTAGGCGCTGCCCGTACCGAGCAGTTTGACGATCTCCGCGCCGCCGTCGCGCGTGCGCTGCACGATCTGCTCGATGCGCTCGGCTGGCATGAGCTGCGAGATGGGAACACCCGCCACGCTGCACATGCGCGCCAGGGGTACCATCGTGTCGCCGTGGCCGCCCAGCACGTATGCCTGCACGTCGCGCACCGAGACACCCAGTTCCTGCGCAATGAATGTACGGAAACGCGCCGTGTCCAGTACGCCTGCCATGCCGATGATGCGGTTGCGCGGGAAGCCGCTGATGTGATGGGCGAGCTGCGCCATCGCGTCGAGGGGGTTCGTCACCATGATGATGATGCTGTCAGGTGAATACTTGACGACCTCCTGCGTAACCTGTGTGATGATCTCCTGGTTCTTTTTTACCAGGTCGTCGCGCGTCATGCCTGGCTTTCGTGGGAAGCCGGAGGTAATCACAACGATATCCGAATTGGCAGTATCGGCGTAATCGTTTGTGCCGGTCACCAGCGAATCGTAGCCGAGTACCGGCCCGGCCTGCAACATATCGAGCGCCTTACCTTGTGGCATATTGGGGATGATGTCGAACATCACCACGTCGGCGTAGTCACGCTCCGCGAGGCGCTGCACCAGCGTGCTGCCGACGAAGCCTGCCCCCACTACCGTAATTTTACTTCGCATCGCTTGCAATGTCCTTTCAACGAAAATATGTAGTGTATTCTGTGAATCAAGAAGTTGTCCGGGCAATCTACAGCTATTGTATGCCCTGGCGCGCATCATTGGCAATGGACTTGCTCACAGGGTTCTCTCAATTCCTCCAATTCCCCTAAAATATCCATAGTATGTTCATGGAATATAGTCACATTGCGTATTGGCAAAACGTTATGGTAAACTCTACTCTATGTATATATACCCCCGCTTTTTCGCGCGTTCCGGCCTGAGATACAGTCAGAGGGCGTGAAGGCAAAACATTCGTCTGGCGTTTCTTATCGTTGGTCTTATCAACTACAAGGAGGCGTTCACACATGGCGGAAACCAATGTCTCCCAGCAGCAACAGGACGAGGCATTACTGCAAAAACTTGGGTACAAGCAGGAGCTGCGGCGCACGCTCGGCTTCCTCTCCAATTTCGCGGTAGCTTTCTCCTACATCTCCGTTTCCACCGGCACGTTTTCACTCTTCTACCTCGGCATCCTGGCAGGCGGCCCGGCCTTCTTCTGGACGTGGCCCATCGTTGCCATCGGGCAGTTCCTGGTGGCGCTGAACTTCGCCGAACTCGCGTCGCACTTTCCCATCGCTGGTTCCATCTACCAGTGGAGCAAGCGGCTCTCCGGCCATAGCCTGGGCTGGTTCACCGGCTGGATTTACTTCTTTGCCGGCGTTCTTACCATCACGGCGGTGGCCTTCACTGTTCCAATTCCTTTGCTCGCTATCTTTCCCCAGATCCCGGCGACCATCCTGGGTTTGAACAGCCCTGTGTTCATCGCGCTCCTCTCGATCGTCATTGGCACAATTATCAACGTGGCGGGCGTGCGGCTGGTCAGTATCATCAACAATATTGGTGTCGTGGCTGAAATTATTGGCATGATCGGCTTCGCGCTGGTACTGCTGATCTTCTTCAACCACCAGTCGCTGGGCTTCCTTACTACGCCCTCGACCGTTCCGAGCAGCGCCATCGGCACGGGGGATTGGACGCCGGGCTTCGGCAATACCTACGCTGGTGCTTTTGCCGCCGCGCTGTTCATGTCGCTGTTCGTAATCTACGGTTTCGACACGGCGGGTACGCTTGGTGAGGAGACGAAGGACCCGCAAAAGAACGCGCCGCGCGGCGTGCTGTGGGCCGTTGGCCTCTCAGCCATTGCAGGCATTCTCTTCCTGGGTGGCACCCTACTCTCCATCAAGAACCTGAGCAGTATTGAGAATATTGCCGCGGGAGCCAATTACACCACAGCGCTGCCCACCATCATCCAGAACGCGCTGGGTAGCACCTGGGGCAACATCTACCTGGGCGTCGTGCTGGTGGCCGTCTGCGTCTGTACGCTTGCTATCCAGTCGGCGACCATTCGCCTGATGTTCTCGATGGGCCGCGACGGTCGGCTTCCGCTCGGCTCGCTATGGGGGCGCGTCAATCCGACCTTCCGCACACCTGTGTGGGCGGGCATCGGGGTAGCTATCCTGTCCGCCCTGCCATTCCTGTACAGCCAGGCCATCGGCGTGCTTGTCACCGGCGCGACGGGGCTGATTTACCTGTCGTACTTCATGAATAACATCGCTTCGCTTGGCGCGCGTCTCAAAGGCTGGCCGAGAGTGAAAGCGCCCTTCAGCCTTGGACGCTGGGGAATGCTGGTCAACATCATCGCGCTGCTTTATGGGGGCGTGATGCTCGTGAACTTCCTATGGTTCGGTGGCCTGCGCAACATCTACACCAACCCGGTCATGGGCACGGCATTTTCTGGCTGGGCTAACATTCCTGTGCTTGGTGGTACGCCCATCTTCGAGTTTTCGCTGGTGGTGCTCTTCGTTGTCGGCGCGATCTACTGGTTCGGCTATAAACGCCGCCAGGTGATCGCCAGCGGCGAGAAACGCGCTGAAGCGCTGGCGGATTAAACACATACGTAACAAAATGATAACAGAGCAACCCGCCCGGCTGCTCTGTTATCATTTTGTTACCCACTTTGCTTGACATTCCGCAAACGAATACCATACACTACTGTATAAAGGAAAGTCTATCCATCGTGCCGCCTGGAGTAGAACCAGGCACAAGGGGACTCATACGTGAACGTTCTGACAATGCCGGGAAAGCGGCTTTTTTTAACAGGCGACGAAGCTGTCGCCCGCGCGGCACTTGAAGCAGGTATCGATGTAGCCACCGGGTATCCCGGCAACCCTAGTACGAAGGCGCTCACCGCGCTCATCCCGATTGCCGCTCAATATGGCATGAGCGTCGAGTGGAGCGTTAACGAGAAAGTGGCGCTGGAAGTGGCGACGGGAGCGGCCTGGACGGGCAAGCGCAGCTTTGTGGCCATGAAGATGTCGGGCGTCAACGTGATGGCCGACTCGCTGCTCTCCATCGCGCATAGCGGTGTGCTGGGTGCGCTCGTCATCTACACCGTCGATGATGTGGGCGTCTACTACGGCATGGTCGAGCAGGATACGCGCTACTACGCCCAGCTTGCTTCGCTGCCTCTGCTCATGCCTTCCAGCCCCGAAGAAGCCTACAGCATGACCCGCCTGGCCTTCGCGCTCTCCGAGCAGACAGGAGCGCCCGTCTTTGTGCTTGGAACCACAGCGGTCGCTAACGCCATCACCGCTATGAAGGTCGGAACTATCGAGCGCGACCGCGCCGGCGCGCGACCGGCTCTCTTCCCGCGCAACCTGCCCAAATTCACGAAGGCTGCCCCGCAGTGGTGCCGCGATCAGCACACTGACGCCCTCAAACGCCTGGAGCAGGCGGGCGAGCTGTGCCGCTCTCAGGAGCAGAAATTGCCGGGAGTAGACACTGCCTGGTTTACCATGCCCGCCGGGGCGCAAGCATCCGTAATGTCCACACCATCCGCACCTGATAGCACAAGGGCGGCGCAAGCACCCCTTCCCAACCCAGCCGCTACCCCCGCCCCTACAGGCGGGCGGCGTCTCGGTATTATCGTGGCGGGGGTGAGCTTTGCTTATCTGCAAGAATTGCGGGCGCGCGAGCCGGGATGGTTCGCAGACGTGCCTATCCTCAAGCTGGGGCTTATCAACCCGCTGCCGCAGGCGGAGATTTTGGATTTTCTGTCAGACCTCGACGGCGTACTGGTGCTTGAGGAGTTGGAGCCTTTGATCGAGACGCAGGTTCTTGCTATGATCGCGGAGACCGGTCTGCGCGTGCGTGTTTATGGCAAACGTGACGGGCTGCTGCCGCGCGTGGGCGACTACTCGCTCGAAATGATCCAGGGCGCGCTGGCTATGCTTGACGAACAGGCGGGACGCGCGCCGACGTGGGAAAAGGCGCGTGAATCGGGCAGCCTCGGTGGGATGCAGGAAATGGTACAGCAGTCGTCGCTGCCTGCGGGGACAGGTGGCAAGCCGCGCAACCTCCTGCCTATGATGAATCCGGCCGCCAGCGCGCCCCCGCGCTCGCTCGAATTCTGCCCGGGTTGCCCGCATCGTATGACGTACTACGCGCTCAACAGCGCCATCGAGCAGATGGGGTACTCGCGGGATGAAGTGATTACCACAGGCGATGTAGGTTGCACCATCATCGGCATGAATGCCCCGCTGGATGCCTGCTGGACAGAGGTGGCGATGGGGGCCAGTATCGGCATCGCGCAGGGGTTCAAGTACGCCGGAATCGAGCGACCTGTGCTGGCAGCGATGGGCGATGGCACGTTCTACCACAATGGCATTGCCGGTCTGCTCAACGCTGTGCAATCGGGCGTCAATCTGACCTTGATAATCCTGGACAACAGCCGCAGCGCCATGACCGGCATGCAGCCCGATCCAGGCTCCGGCAAGCGCGCCGACGGCACGCCCAGCGTGCGCGCCGACATCGCCATGATCGTGCGCGGCTGTGGCGTCGAGCATGTCAAACGGGTCGATCCCTACGATCTGACCGGCTGCATCGAATCGCTGCAAGACGCCATGCGCAGCCCCGGCGTCTCGGTCGTTATCGCCGAAGCGCCTTGCACGACGCAGGGCGTCTACATTCACGAGCCGGTGCAGGTCAACCAGGACGCCTGTCTCGCCGGGCGCGGCTGCGAGGACACGCCCTGCTACCACAGGGTCGGCTGCCCATCCGTGTTGCTCTCGCTGGACGATCTGCGCCCTCGCGTTACCATCGATACCGCGACCTGCGTCGCTTGTGGCCTATGCGTCGCGGCCTGCCCCTTCGATGCCATCCAGCCTATTGCGACGGATGCCGGGTGGTCGCCCCAGAGCAGCCAGGTGTTCGCGGGCGTGCAGTTGCGTCACATGGTGCAGGATTAAGAGCATGAAGACGACCAATATTGTGTTGCTGGGCATTGGCGGCCAGGGTACGCTCACCATGATGGAGATGCTGGCGATGGCGGCGGGGGCTGCCGGGGAAGAGGTGCGCGTGCTCTCGCGTGTCAGCCTGGCGCGCCTGGGCGGTTCGGGCATGTGTCACGTGCGCCTGGGGCCGTCGTTCAGCCCGGCAATTCCGGCAGGCGAGGCGGATATCCTCGTCGCACTGGAACAGAGCGAGGCATTGCGCGCGTTGCCGATGGCTCGCCAGGGCGCGCTGGCTTTCATCAGCACCTATCGCCGCCAGCCTATCGCTGCCGGTGTCGCCGGGTTGCACTACCCCAAACAAGATGAGATTGCGCGAGCAATGCGCGAAGCGAGCGTCAGTGCCTTCTTTATCCCCGAAGTGCTGCTCGGGGCTGTGAGCGCCGCAAATGCCGCAAGTGCCTCAGATGCCACAGATGCGCAGAATGAAGCACTCGAGCTGATCGGAGATAGCCGCGTCAATATCATTCTGCTCGGTGTCCTGGCTGGCTATACACGCCTCCTGCCGCGCTCTGACCTTGAACAGGCCATCACGCAGCGCCTGCCGCGCTTCGCTGAGCAGAACGTGCGCGCCTTCCTGGCCGGCTGGCGCTACGGCGAATCGCTGCCTAAAACAGCTTGACAAGGCGCAAGTCTTGCGTTATCATACTCACACAAACTCTTGGGGTGTCGTTCAATGGTAGGACTGCCGACTCTGGATCGGCCAATTGGGGTTCGAATCCCTGCACCCCAGCCAGCGAGAGAGGTGCAAACCTCTCTTTTTTTATCGTAAATCATGCATAATCTTACCGAAACAGGCCGTTCAAACGTATACTACTGTAGATATACAAAATCGTCGGCATAACCTTTTATTTCATTGTTGTGGTTCATTCAAAGAAACACGCGACCAATGCCTTTAGAAAAAACCAGCTTGAACAAATTCCGCGTCAATGTCTCCCCCAAAAGCGGATCGAAATGGGCGGATAGGCGCGATATACCTATCGCTATTCTCGCGTGGATCGCTCTGGTCGTGTTCACATTGTGGGCGGCCAGCTTTGTCGTGCGCACCTTGCTCGTCGTCGTGGTTGCCGCACTGCTGGCCTATGCGCTGTCACCCGGCGTGCGCCTGCTTGGTCGTATCATGCCACGCGTGCTGGCGATCTTGATTATTTACCTCGTCGTCCTTGGCGGCATCAGCACATTGCTCTACTTCGTCATCAACACCACCATTTTGCAGGTCGGCTCGCTTGTGACGAATCTGCAAGGCTTACTGACTTCGACCGGCAACCAGCCATCTCCCCTGGTTACTTTTCTCAACCATCTCGGCATTTCGCAGAGTCAGATTTCTGGCTTCGGGCAGCAGGTGATTAGCCAGGCAGAGGGCTTCGTAGGCAGCGTTGTTCCATTACTGACGGGCATCTTCGATGCCGCGCTCGACATCATCATCGTCGCTGTACTCAGCATTTACCTGCTGATCGATGGCGCACGCCTCAAAAACTGGGTCGAGCGCCACGCTCCCCTCCCGCTACGAGGTCGCACCCAGTTTGCAATGAAAACGCTGGAGCGCGTAGTCGGCGGCTACGTTCGCGGCCAGCTTACACTCTCTCTGCTGATTGGCATGCTGGTCGGTATCGGAATGACGATCTTCCGACTTCCCTACGCCGTCTTGCTGGGCGTGCTGGCTTTCGTCCTGGAATTCATTCCCGTGCTGGGTACGCTGACCTCCGGCCTCATCTGCGTGCTGATCGCGCTCACAAATGGCTGGCTTGTCGCGGTCGGTGTGCTGATCTACTTCATCGTCATCCACATCTTCGAAGGCGACATCGTCGGACCGCGCATTGTCGGCAAAGCTGTGGGACTCCATCCCGCCATCTCGCTGGTTGCCTTGATCGCCGGCGCGGAACTCTTTGGCGTATGGGGCGCGGTGCTGGCCGCTCCGCTCGCGGGTCTCATCCAGGCGCTGCTGGTCGCTATCTGGCAAAACTGGCGCGAGACGCACCCGGATCAATTCCCCACGCCGGTTGAGGATACAGCGGAAATTGATCAGGATGTCGAGCCGGTATCGATAAAAGCGCCGGAAACCGAAGAAATCCTGGAATAGAATCTTTTTCCTGCCTGGCTTGATTTGTATTGCTCACTATAATGAAAAAGAAGAGCGGCGTGTTTGTAACGACAGAGCAATATTATGACAGCCCGGCAAAAATCACGGTTGGTGAGGCGGAAGGGGCGCGGCGAGGTTGCCGACCAGTCACCCTACGCGACGCAGTGTTTCAGCATCATCCTCTGCACCTATAATCGCCGCACGCTGGCGCTCAATGCCCTGGCAAGCCTGCGGCGGCAGACTCTCCCGTTTTCCGCGTTTGAAGTGATTGTGGTGGACAACGGCTCGCGCGATGATACCTTGAACGCGGTACGCGCCTACGCGAACGCGGGTCGCTACGACAGGCAAAAGACCGACGATATCTGGAAGGTACATTGCCTCTCTGAGCCACACAATGGCCTGGCCTACGCACGCAACACCGGGTTACTGGCCGCTTCCAGCGAAATCGTCATCTTCCTCGATGACGATGCAGTGGTCGATCCCCACTTCCTCGAACGCCTGTGGCAGGCGTACACCGAGACGGGCGCGGACGCCATCGGCGCGCGTGTCGAGCTTCAATGGGAGTTGGAACGCCCCTACTGGCTCGCCGATGACATGCTGGACATGCTCGGCTACTTCGTCCCGGCCAGCGAACGCACGCGCTTGAGCGCGCCAACCAGCTTCAGCAGCAGTTGCTTTTCGATCAAGGTCGAGGCGCTGCGCTCCGTCGGCTATTTCTCGCCGTTCCTCAGCAAGCGTCCCGATCTTCCCGCCAGTACGGAGGTGCGCGACCTGTGCCAGCGGCTCTACGCGGGAGGGTACGCGTTGTGGTACGAACCTGCGGCGATGGCGACGCACCGCGCACCGGCAGCCCGCCTGGCGCGCCCATTCTTCGTGGGACGCGCCTACTGGCAGGGATGTTCGGAAGTGCTGGCCGATTACCGTAATAACGGGAAGCACGCTACCCCTGTCATGATGCGCACTGCCTGGCAAGACCTGCGCGAAAGCGCGTCGCATTTTTTGATCGAACGTCCACTGCTGCGCATGGCCGCCCGTTCGAGCAGCGAGCATCTCCAGGCATCTATGGAGCAGGCGCGGGCGTGGGGGCGTTTCCAGCAGCGTCTCTCTCTGCTTGAGCACGCTCCGGCGGAACTCAACTGGCCGGCGATATGCCTGCACTCGGCGGGCGGGCAAGACAGAACGGCCAACCTGTTGCTGGATGCGCTTAGCACGCAGGATATTCGCTGCACCGCGACAAGCGAGAGCATTCCGCTGTCGTGGCTCTGGCAGCACCGCGCCTTTCATGGGCAAGCCATCGGCCTCCTGCACCTCTACCGTCCGGGCGGCCTGGCACTTTCACATCGCCAGCAGCAGCAACTGTGGTTCCGCATCTGGCTGGCGCATCGCCTGGGCATTCGCGTGGTCATCACCGACGCGGGTGGTTACTGGCAGGGCGCGCAAGGCATCCATGGACTGCGTTTCCTGTCGCAGCGCGCCTTTGAACGCCAGCTCATGCAGCAAAGCGATGCCATCATGAGCTTCACACGCCAGCCGGAGCAACTCTATCCCAATCGCAAGCTGCGCTCCAGGCTGCGCTGCCTGCCCCATCCCGGTTTCGGTGGCCTGTTCCCGGCGGATATGACGCGCGAAACAGCCCGGCAGCGGCTTGATTTTCCTCCCGACGCGGGTTTCGCCTTGCTTTGCCTGGCCTACCAGCACACCGAGCGAGAGCTGTTACATCTGGTCGAGGCTTTCCTGCGGGCAAAACAGGCAGAGCAGGAAGAGGCGGAGAGCATGAGAAGGGAGAAACGTTCGATACAGCTCCTGCTGGTTGGATCGCCCTGTGATAGGCTGGATTCGACACGAATCATGAAGCTGGCAGCGCGCCAGCCCGCCCTGCACCTGCACCTGGCCGTCCCCGACGATGATTCTCTGCCCCTCTACCTCAGCGCCGTCGATGCGCTGGTGCAACCGCACTTCGCTGTCACGGCGGCGGGAATGCTGGAGACCTCCATGCTTGCGCTGTCGTATGGTCGCGTAGCCGTCGTGCCCAACCTGCCGCGCTTTCGGGGAATGCTCCCGCCTCGCGCCAGTGTCTACTACGACCCCGCCAGCCGCGCATCGCTGGCGCAGGCGCTGCTCGAAGCAAGCCGACGTAATTATCACCTTACCGAACGCGAAAAAGAGGGCCTGGATGCCGAAAGCGGCTGGGCGCAATACGCGGCGCGCTTGGTCAAGGTGTATCGAAAGCTCCTGGAAGAGTGAATTACAAACACACATCCGCCGCGATGGTGCTGGTGGTCACATCCCACAGGATGTAGCCGTGCTGGAATACCTGTCGCTTGTAGGTGTCGCTGCCAAGACCGGGATAAGTGTACGAGTTCAAATTCGAGGTAGGGTAGCCGTGACACCCTTGCGCGCCGCCATCAACCACAAGGTACTGCGTCCAGACGCTGCCGGAGATCCAATAGACGGTCGCTGCCCCATCGGCCAGCAGTAGCGCGCCTGGTTGATCGGAGCCGCCGCCTAAGTCCTGCGCCCAGCCGTTGCCCCAGCGATGCGCCGCTGCGCCTCCGCCATTGTCGCGTGGCAGCCCCAGCGCGCTCTCGCCGCCGAGCTGAGCGAAGGCCGCCTTAAAGTAGCCCGCCGTTGTGCTGTCCGCTGCGCCGTAGCCGACCCAGTCGCGGTCATAGCTGCCGGAAGTCCAATCTGGGATGGTGCAGGTGACGCAGTAGACGAAGCTGTCAGCCGTGCCGCTGAAATCCGATTGTGGCGGGAGCAGCGACGCGCCCAGGGAAGGCACGTAGTTGTCCGTCCAGCCGCTGGTAGTGGATTGCGGGTGGTCGGCAAAGTACCAGACGCGCTCCTGGTAGATCGAGTTGAACGACGCGCCGGGATACCAGTGCGTATACTGCGAGGACGGCACATCGACCGGGTTATTGCCGGACGAACCATTGTAAGCCCACACGGCGAAAAACCAGTCATTGGCTTTGTATGGATCGTTCGGATCGCTGCTGGATGCCACCCCAGCCGTGGCATTCCAGGCATTGATGAGCGCCTGGATGCCTGTGCCGATATTGTAGCTCTGATCGTGCTGGATGCGCGAGGCGTCGCTGCGACAGTTGTTGCTGGCGGTGCATTGCGGCGGCATACCCCAGGTCTGCTGGTATTCTCCCCAGCCGCCGTCGAAGCTCTCGATGGGCGAACCGATTGGCTCGCCGCCAATCCTGAAGTCGCTGGCGTTGAACTGGTGCCAGTCGCTCTCCGTGTAGGCTACGCCATGCAGGATGGCCGCCGAGACGTGCGGGGTGCCGTTTGGCGAGGAACACAGGCCGTAACACATCGAAGGCAGCTTTGGCCCATCGAAGAGCAAATTGGCGTGTCCTTCGAGCATCCATTCATCCTGCTGCTGCGCGGTGGCGTTCTGTGTTGGGCCATTGCTGGCGCGCTGGCGATACGCCAGCAGCTTCGACAGCATACTCAGTGGGACTGTATGTACCTGGCCGGGTGCCAGGCGCGGCGTCCAGAACGCCTGTATGATCTGGCCACCGTAGGGCAGTTGTAACATCTGCCTCGCGCCACTGGTCTCGACAAGCACAAGCCGCTCCTGCGCCGGAATGCCCGCGATGCCCTGTGCTGCCAGGTCTCCGCGTATGCTCACAACCTGCGACATGACCAGCATGGTACCGTTCGCCGAGCGTGCCAGGGGAGCCAGCGCGCTCCCGTAGCGGTTTGTGGCGAAGAGCGGCGAAGCGGCTGAGATCGAGTGCGTAGCAAGCGAAATCGTCACCAGCGTCGTTCGCCCCGGCTGCCCGGCGGTCTCGCGTTCGCACAGCAGCGATACGCCATCGCTTTCCATGCTCAACACGTTGCCCGGCAAGATGTCCGGCGGCAGCGCCAGGATAGTCGAGGGCAGCGTGGGCAGCATGGGCAGTATGTTGCGACCGTTTGTTGCCGGCAGCCGCAGCACAGCGACCGGCTGATGAGGATGCGCCAACGTCAGAATCAGCGCTCCTGTGCGGTCCAGACCGATCAGTCGCAGTGTTCCATCGCCGCTCGTGTAGCGCCACAGCACGCTATCCTCCACGTGGCCGGAGAGCGTCACGCGATGGATCTCTACCTCGTAAGTCACCAGCGTTTGCGTTGTCGAACCCTTCGTACCCAGCGCCGTCACGCGCTCTGATCCGCTTTCGTAGTACAGCGCGCTATCATTGGCGGACCAGACAACCTGGCCGCTCATTGCCGCGTGCTGCGCCAGCAGTTGCGCGCCGGGATAGGTCGCAATGCCGCTCGTGCTGGCTGTGCTGGCTGTGCTGGCACGCAATGCCCCCACGCTGGCAGGAGCCGCTCCTCCGGTCGAGAGGAGGCTGAGCATCGCGCCGTCGAGGTTGTCGGCAGTGCCACCTGGCGCGGGACTCAGCAGCGCGATGAAGCGTCCATCCGGCGAGGGGAAGGCGAGTGGCGTCTCCATCAGCGGGCTGTAGCTGCGATCAACGACGATCACCGGCGCGACTGCCCGCAGGTCTGCCCCGGATGCGCGGTAGACTACGAGCGGGCCAAATGGTTGAGCCGCGCTGCTGAAGTCTACCGTGTAGAGCAGGTCGTCACTCTGTGATTGCCAGCCGCCTGTAGCGAGCAGCGAGCCAATCTGGGGCGCGAGCTGCCACGAGGGAGCGCTTTCCGAGTTCTGAGCGTATAATGCAGTATGCACCGGCCAGATCGTCAGCACTAAAAGTACCAGTAGAAAAAGCGGCCAGTTCAGGCGTTTCATCCGGCTGTTTCTGCCTCGTCGAGGCCAAATAACACTTGGCATTGCGAAGTTCCTCCACTATCAGCATACAGAAAAACAGCAAATGGGACTTGTCCCAGACGCTCCTACTCGCTATAATGTGCATTTGAAGGGATGCGAAAATGGTGTCCAGGTGTCCAGGTGCTCAGGCCGTCATGAGGAATGTTGGGTTGTCTGAAAAACGAACTCGCCTTGTCCGTGAAATCATCGAAACCGTCGCGCTCACGCTGCTCGTCTTCCTGGTGGTGCGTTTCGCTGTGCAAAGTTTTCGCGTCGATGGAGAGAGCATGGAGCCGGGTCTGCACACAAACGAATTCGTGCTCGTAGACAAAGTGGCTTACCTGTTTTCGCAGCCTCAGCGCGGCGATGTGATCGTCTTTCACTATCCGCTCGATACCAGCAAGGATTTCATTAAGCGCGTGGTCGGATTGCCCGGCGACTCTATTCAGACGACTAGTACAGAAGTAATAGTGGATGGCCAGATTCTGCACGAACCATACATCAGCCAGCCGTTTAACTTTGACAGCAGTACATGGAAACTGGGGCCGAATCAATATTTCGTCATGGGAGATAACCGGGATAACAGCCTCGATTCGCGCACATGGGGGCCGTTAGATAAAGGATATATCATCGGGAAGGCCGTGGTGGTCTACTGGCCCGCCAGCAATTGGGAATTGATTAACACCTTCTCTTCAGTCTTCGCGGCCATACCGCCCGTTCATTCATAAATGAGGTAGAAACGTGAAACGCTCACATCTTGCGAGAGAAATCATAGAAACGCTCGCTCTGACGCTCATCATCTTCCTGGTGATTCATTTCACCGTGCAGAACTACCAGGTCGAAGGTACCAGCATGGAAGGCAGCCTGGTCAATAACGAGTACGTGCTGGTCAACAAACTGGCCTATCTTTTTCAGCCACCTGAACGGGGCGACGTGATCGTCTTCCACTTCCCTGTGGATACCTCGAAAGACCTGATTAAACGCGTGATCGGCCTACCCGGAGATCACATCAGCGTGACCTCCTCTACCGTCATGGTGAACGGCATGGTGCTGCGCGAACCCTATGTCAAGACTCCCTATAATCCTGTCGCGCAGCAATGGACTGTCCCGGCCAACGACTATTTTGTGATGGGGGATAATCGTCAATTCAGTTACGACTCGCGCGATTGGGGATTCGTGCCAAAAAGTTATATAATTGGGAAGGCGGTCATGGTGTACTGGCCGTTTAGTGACTGGCAATTCATCAACACCTATTCATCCGTTTTTAGCGCCATCAAAGCGAATCCTTGATAGAAAGCACGTGAGTATGCAAGACCCCGATCAAGATTACCCGCTGAAGCAGCCTTCTCGCGGGCATCACGCCTTCGACGATTTTCAGGGGGACGATGACGACCAGCAAGAGCCGCACGCGACAGTCCCGGATTCATCCACTCCACGGGCCGACTCGTCCAGGCAGGCACACGCCCCGCTTCACCAGCGGGAAGCGCCGGCGCGCCCCAGCCTGCCACGCGCCATCGTGCAAAAGACGCTTGTCATTGCGCTGGTAGCCGGCATCATCGCCACCTTGCAGGGTGTGCTCTTCACGCTTGCTAATAGCTCCCTCTATCATCAGGCCGCTCAGTTTGCCACTGATCCCTCCAAACTGCCGATTGGCGTTGCTACCTCCATTCTGGGTCTCTTCTGCCTGACATCATTCATCAGCTTTGTTGTCTACTTCGCCGCGGGCTTCGTCACCGGGATGCTGGTGGTCGATAGAAAGATGGGTTTTTTCGGGGGCTTCGTAGCGGGAATCGTTGCTTACCTGTTCGGTTACCTGATTTACCTGATCCCAGGTTATCCCGATACCGCCAACAGCAGTCTGAACGGTGGCGTCGTTGGAGTGGGCGGCGGCATCATCGTCGGCATCATCGTCGTCGTTCTGCTGGCGCTGATCTTCCGGCCTGGCCGGATTACTCGGCGCGTGGCTGGCTACTCGCAACCACGCCTATTACTACTACAAGGACAAAGACGCATAATGTAGGGTCGCCCTACATTTTTTCGGCCAGTGGTCGCGTCCATGCCAGCAGTTGCTCGTCGCGCATGTAGCGCGCGACGCATTGCAAACCGAGCGGCATCCCGTTGGCGGCGTGCCCGGCGGGAAGCGTGATTGCAGGCATTCCGGCGTATGTCCAGGGAAGATTCATGAGCGGGCTGCCGGTGTTGGCAAGCCCCTGCGGCGCGGAGCCGGTAGTCGGCGGGCAGACCCACAGGTCGATGCCCTCCCGCGTCATCTGCACATCGATCTGCTGGCGCAGCGCCAGGCGTCCAGGTAAAAGGGCCGCCAGCTCCTCCGCGCTGATCCCCTGACCTTCTTGCACAGCGGCCAGCGTGCGCGGGCGATACTGCGACGAGTAGCGCGCGAACCAGGGCGCGTGTACTCGTGCCATCTGCGCGAAGACGATGCGCGAGTGACGGCGATTGATCTCTTCGATATCCTGCAACGCGGGGATGCGCCGCACCGTATATCCGGCCTGTCCGAGCAAGGCTAGTTGCCGCTCGAAGGCCGCCAGTCCCTCCGGCAATGCCTGTTGCAGGTAGGGGCCTTCTGGCACGCCAAGCACGGGCAGCTTATCCAGCGATGCAGGTGATGCAGGTGATACCGGCTGCCAGTTTTGGCAGAGCAGCGAGGCCGCCAGCGCAGCGCCTGCGACATCCTGCGTGAAGATGCCGATATGTTCGAGCGCCTCGGAACACAGCACCCAGCCGTTGATGGGGATGCGCGCGTAGCTCGACTTGAATCCTACGATGCCGCAGTAGGCAGCCGGGCGCAGAGTCGACCCGATCACCTGCGTGCCTATTGCCAGGGGACAAAAGCCAGCCGCGACCGCCGCCGCCGAGCCGCTGCTCGACCCGCCTGGCGAGTAGTCCAGGTTGTGCGGGTTGCGCGTCGCCCCTGGCTCAAAATACGCGAATTCGGTCGTGACCGTTTTGCCGAGTATAAGCGCTCCGGCGCGTCTCAACGCGCTCAGGTAATCGCCCTCCGCCCCTTGAAATAGCTCTGGCGGAAGCTGCGTGCCGCAGCGCGTAGGGAAGCCATCCACGAAGAACATGTCTTTGATGCCAACCGGAATGCCATAGAGTGGTGGGCGCAGCGCCGGGTCGGGATAGCGTTTCTGGAGCGCGCTCGCGTCGGCCAGCAGGCGTGCCCGCCGGTTCTCTTCGGGCAGCAGCGCTTGAAGCTGTGGTTCGAATGCGTCGATACGATCGCAAAGCTGGTTGATGTAGTCGAGGAGATCACGTTTGCCGTTGCGAAGTGCGGCGGCAGTTTCCGCCAGGGGAGCAGGATGGAGCATAGCGAACACCTCTTTGTGTCTAAAAATTGTGCCGGTGCGACCACAAAGGTCGCACCGGCACAATAAATGTTACTCTACGACGACGGACTGCATTACATCGCCGACGCGAATGTTGCGTACCACGTCCATGCCGGAGATGGTATCACCGAAGATGGTGTAGCTTGGTGGGAGGCCGGACTGGTCCTCCAGGCAGATGAAGAACTGGCTGCCGTTCGTGTTGGGGCCTGCATTCGCCATGGCGACGGTGCCTGCCTTGTAAGGCCGCTTGACCGGCTCGTCGTTGAACTTGTAGCCGGGTCCGCCCGAACCGGTGCCGGTGGGGTCGCCACCCTGAATGACGAAGCGAGGCACGACACGATGGAAGGTTACGCCGTCGTAATACCCGTCGCGCGCCAGCACGACGAAGTTGTTGACGGTCTGAGGAGCTTCCGCCGGGTTCAGTTGCAGCACGATATCGCCCTTGTTGGTCTTGATGGTGACACGATATGGCCAATTCGTCTCGATCTGCATCTGAGGCGGCGAACTGTAACGTTTGGCTGGCATAGGTAGTGTTCCTTTCTTTTCGCTATGAAGCCGGTGCCTCGACCACGATGACGTGGTTCATGACATCCGCTTTGATGTTGGTCTTGCCGTTATCGGGGTCAGGCCCCTGTATCTTGAGCGCGATATCCATACCGGCGACGACGCGCCCAAACAGATTATACTGCTTTTGCAATTTAGTCGTGTCGTTCGCAAGCGTGATGAAGAACTGGCTGCCGTTGGTGTTAGCGCCAGAATTCGCCATAGCGATCACGCCCTCGGTATAGCTGCCGTAGACCTTCTCATCTTTGAACTTGTAGCCAGGGCCGCCAGAGCCATTACCGCTGGGATCTCCTCCCTGGATCACGAAGCCCGGCACGACGCGATGGAAAGTAAGCCCATCATAGAAATGATTCTCTGCCAGGAAGACGAAATTGTTCACCGTCACCGGTGCGTACTGCGGGTCGAGTTCCACGACGATCAGGCCGCGATTGGTGTTGATACCCACGCAGTAGAACTGGTTGGCATTGATGAACATGGAGGGCGCTTTGGCGTAGTTATGGGCGGTCTTGTCGAATGTCGCTTTGTCGGGGGCAGCGGTGGTGTTCGTCAGCTGCTTCTCCAGTTTCAAACAAGGCGAGGGATTGGGCAGCTTCAGATTTGGCCCGGTAGCCACTTTCGGTGGAGGAGCGAATGGCCCTACCTTGTAATAATATAAGCCGAAAATGGTGGTGGCGATCACCAGTAATGTCAGGCCGATGGCCCAGGGGTAGCGCGTGATTCCGCGTGAAGGTGACGTATATCCTGGCCCCTTCTGCGGGGCTTTGGGAGCTTTGACCTGGTATTGTGGCAGCTCTGTCGCGTGCGCTTTAGCGATTCTCGCCGCGCGTCTCGTAGCCTCGCGTTTGCTCGTTTTTGGCATAGGGTTCTATCGACGCTCCTTTTTGATGATGACTCGTCCTCATATACTTCGTGCTATAATAACCCTCTTTCGGTGTACTGGTCAAGTCCTCTGTGACCGATTCGGCCAGCCAGTGGTACCCTTGCGGTCGCGTAAATGCCTTGCTATAATGGCAGCGCGACATACGTAAGCGCTATATTCAGGGGATGGTCGAGAAAATGCAGATAAGCGAACCTGCCGAGTACGCCCTGCTGGGGCTGCTGGAGCGGCAGCCGATGCACGGCTATGAGATGTTCCAGCAATTCCAGGGTGGCATCCTGGGCCAGATTCTTCACCTGGAGATGAGCCAGATGTATGCCTTCCTGAAGAAACTGGATCGCCTGGGATACATCGAGGCCGAACTGGAACCGCAGGGAACCCGCCCTCCGCGCAAAACCTTCCATCTGACCGGAAAAGGACGCGCTACCTTCCACGACTGGCTGAAGACGCCTGTCGAACGCCCGCGCGAGATTCGCCTGACCTTCCTGCTCAAGCTCTACTTCGCACAATCGCTCATTCCCCAGCAAGTGGGTTCGCTTGTCGAGCAAGAAATCGTTGCGTGCCAGCGATTCCTCGACCATCTCGAAGCACAGCGACTCCCTGCATCATCTGCCAGTGAAACTGCCTTCCTCGACCATGTCGTGCTGCGCAGCCGCATTCACCAGACGCGCGCCCTGCTGAACTGGCTGCGCGAACTTCAAGAGGAGTTCGCGGGAACGCATTAACATCATTTGACGCACTACCATGCCTATGCTACTATCTTATGGGATGTATTTTTCATGGTCTGACATGTCTTGATGTAGAGGAATACTATGCAGCTTTTATCTCTTACCGCGTCCAGCGGGCCTTCGGGTCTGGCGGTCATGTCGAACTATCTCTTCTCAACAGCGGTGGTCATGCTGATAGTCATGACACTCGTCTACCTGTGGTATACCATCGGCTCGGCGCGACTGGCACAAACGCTGGTGGTCGAGAGCGTCGGCCAGCAAAGCTCGAAAAAGGCAGTTGCGAAGGCGGCTGCCGGCGATGACGGTGGTGGCGTGACAACGCTGGTGAAACCCGGCGTAGTGCTGCACGAGCAGGCTGACGGTGAGCGTCCCATCGCGCTCAACCGCAGCCTTATCAGTGTGGGGCGCGTTGGCACCATCGTCGGCTGGTTCACCGTCTTGATGCTCTTCCTCTCGCTGCTGTTTCGTACCATCGTCGAGCAACACGCCCCCTGGAGCAACCTGTACGAGTTCAGTCTGAGCTTCACAGCGGCGCTGCTGCTCTGCTATCTTATCTTCGAGGCGCGCTTCCACGAGCGCGTGCGCGCCTGGGGCCTGTACGTGTGCGCGCTGTCGATTGTGATCGTCGGTGTGGCGCTTTATATCGGCTTTGCCTACAACCTGATCAACAGCTCGCCTCAACTTATTCCCGCGCTGCAAGATCAGCCCATCCTGACCATCCACGTGTCGATGGCCATCTTTGCCTACGCGCTCTTCAGTGTAGCCTTCGGCGCTGGTCTGATTATGCTGGTGCAGGGCGGCGAGGGACAGCGGCATCGCTGGCTGCCCTCGGCTGAGGCCGCCGACGAACTGGGGTACAAGGCCGTTATCGTGGGCTTCCCCCTGCTGGCGCTGACGCTCATCCTGGGTGCGTACTGGGCCAACTACGCCTGGGGCCACTACTGGAGCTGGGACCCTAAGGAGACCTCCGCGCTCATCACGTGGTTGATCTACGCGGTCTACCTGCACGCGCGCGGCATTCGCGGCTGGCGCGGCAAGCGCGTCGCCTGGCTGCTGACGCTCGGCTTCGCCGCCACGCTCTTCACCTACTACGGCGTGAGCTTCTTCGTCCCCAGCCTGCACAGCTACGCCACCCCGCATTAACCTGTTCCGTAGGGGCGACCACCAGGGTCGCCCCTACAGCTCTTTCAGCATCTCGTAAATGTCCGGCTCCTGCTCGTATCCAAGCTTGCGATTGATAGCGAGCATGGGCGCATTTTGGGAGTCGTTGTCCGTCCGAATCGAGGTCGCGTTGTAGGCGCGGGCGACCCGAATGGCTTGCAGTTTCAAGGCGAGCGCGATGTGACGTCCCCGGTAGGTGCGATCAACTCCTGTGAAGGCGTTATGCATGGAGTTGGACTTAGGATAATAGCCAACGGCAGCTAAACCTACCCATTTCTCACTATCGTTGGGATCAGTGGCATTCGTGGAATCGGCGGCGATGATCTGCCCATCGGGTCGAAACCACCGGGAGTTGAAGACACGCCCGGTGAACTCTTCGTAGGTCATGGTTGAATGTCCTGCCCTGCCGGGATTATCGATGGCAAATCGCATGTTAATCTCGTATAAATGTCGCCGCGCCTCGTCGGTATTGCCAAGATCAGCCAGCGTGAAGAAACGAATGCCCGTTGCCTCGACCGCCTCGATCACTCCCGCAAAACTCGCCTCATCGAAGGTCGCCAGGTTGAGACGCGATTCGAAGGTATGGTGCTCGATATGGAAGCCGCGATGCTCGGCAAAGCGCAGGCATTCGGGACAATCCTCTCCCACTTCGCTCATGATATGCGTCGCGTGATGCGACCGCGCAATCTCGACGGCTCGCTCGTATAAATACGTCCCGGCTCCACAGTGACGCTGGGTAGGGTCTACCACGATGCGCGCCCAGACCTGCCCAGGCGGCATCCATGACCAGCGCACAACGTGCGCGAAGCCGACCATCTGCCCATCTTCGTTGAAGCCTACCATACGGGTATAGATGCGACCATCCGGCCCATTCCGCGCCCAGTTCAGCAGATCATCGACGCTGGTTGGCTCGCGGTCAACCAGGTTCAGCAATTCCGCGACGCGCGGGAAATCATCTTCTTCAACGAGGCGATGTGTATACATTGGTATCATTCATACTTTCTCGTCATCCTCTCCCAGCATCGGAGGTGCTTTGTACAGTCTCGCCGGTGTCTCCGACAGGTGGATGGGCGAGCCGGCCAGCTTGATCTTGCCCGCTTTGGGGTGATCGCATTCCCAGACGAAGCTGCGCGCCTGGATGTGCGGGTCGTTGAATGCCTGGCTAACAGTGTTGATAGGGCCGCAGGGGATGCCTACGCCGCGCAGTTCTTGCAGCCACTCGCCGGTTGTGCGTGCCAGGAATGCCTCCTGCAATACTGGAATCAGTTCGGCGCGATTGCGCACCCGCTGGGAGTTGCTGACAAAGCGTGGGTCGCTCGCCAGTTCTTCGCGTCCTAGCAGACGACAGAGCGACTGGTAGAGCCGGTCGTTTCCTGCGGCAACTACAACATACCCGTCGCGCGTGCGAAATGCCTGGTAGGGCACGATGTTCGGATGCGAGTTACTCAGGCGCGGCGCTTCCTCGCCCGAAATCAGGTAGTTCGAGGAGACGTTGGTCAGCATCGACATGGTCGTTTCGAGCAGCGAAATATCGATGTGCTGCCCCTGGCCTGTGCGGTCGCGCACGCGCAGCGCCGCTAAAATCGAGATGCAGGCGTACATGGCAGCCGAGGCATCGCCGATGGGCGAGCCGACGCGCTGCGGCTCGCCGTCAACCTCGCCCGTCACCGACATGATGCCGGACTCGGCCTGCGCCACAAAGTCATACCCCGGTCGCATGGCGTAGGGGCCGGTTTGCCCGTAGCCACTGATCGAGCAGTAGACCAGCCCTGGATTGATGGCTTTCAGCGCGTCATAGTCCAATCCTTGCTTCGCCAGCGTGCCAGGGCGGAAGTTCTCGACCAGCACCGTCGCTGTGCGTATCAGGTTCAACAGTCGCTCTTTGCCCTCCGGCGTAGCGAAGTCGATCAGCACGCTGTACTTGTTGCGGTTCAGGCACAGGTAGTAGGCGCTTTCCCCCTCGATAAAGGGCGGGCCGTAGGAGCGGGTATCGTCGCCCTTCCCCGGCTGCTCGACCTTGATGACGGTCGCGCCCAGGTCGCCCAGCATCATCGTGCAATACGGACCGGCGAGTACGCGCGAAAGATCGACAACCACCACATCAGAGAGCGCTGCTTGCATTGGGACCTCCTGTCAGGTCAGGCATGTAAATACGATTACAAAGTTAGCAGTGTTTTATCCGAAATCTTCATTGCCAGGAGCCTGTTCATTTGCTCAAGCTCCATTTTATGGCTCGATTGTAAACCCAGGCTCTGCGCAATGCCGTCAGCGTCAGTATTCAAACGAGTGCACACCTTTCCTCTGCGATCTCTAAATATTCTCTTGAAAGATCGATCCCTACTGATTTTCTGCCAAACGCATGTGCTACAAGCATTGTTGTACCTGTTCCACAGAAAGGATCGAGTACAATACCATCGGGTGGACATGTAGCAAGGATCGGTATTTTGCAAAGATCTTCGGGATATGGCGCGAAGTGCTCACTTCGTTTTTGTGTATCTTCCGGCAGTATATCCCATACATCTCCCGGCTTACTTCCTTCCGGATGATAGAGAAGAAAGTAGAATCCTTTTTCTCTTAGCTCTCTCGCTCGACCAGATACCCTTTCTGAGTCTGAATGCGTCGCCCTTTGCTGCTTGCGAATAATCATTCTGAAATCAGCAATCTCTCTGCTTTGCACTCTGGCAAGCATTCCCTCTAAAGCGATGAATGCAGCTGTTCTTTCTTTTTCACTTAATGCAGTTGAAAGTTCGATCTGACGTTTATATCTTACGCCGCTGACTCCGGTGGCAGAGATGATTGAACCATTGACTACTCTGGCTTTTCTTGGTTCAGTGCGAACACTGTCAACGTTATAGTAGTAGCCGCGAGGAATCTTTACAAAGTGGAAAATATTCTCGTGTACATTACGTAGGCGATCATGCATGTTATCTAAACCGCCTTTTACCTTATTCCAGATAACACTATTCCGTAATATCCATCCCTGTTCATCAATCATGTGAAGCGTCAATCGCCAGGGAATGCCCACCAGTGTTTTATTCAGATACCCATCTCCGATATTGAGCCAGAACGAGCCTTCAGGTTTGAGAACTCGTTTTACTTGCTCAAAGATTTCTAATAAGTGCGAAATGTACTCTTGATAGGTTTCTTCCAGGCCGATGCCTTGATCTGAATACTGGCGCTTATTCCAATAGGGAGGACTGGTCATACAAAAATCAACTGTCTCATCTGGCAGTTGTCTTAAAATAGAGAGAGCCTCGCCAGGAAAAAAGGGGGCGCGAAATCGCATCCATCTTTGTAGGAAGAAAACATGTGAGTGAAGCCGGGAGTAACATTCAACAACTGCTCTTCGCTAATCATACATTGCCTCTCGTGTAGCATTTTGTGGTGCTCGCATTATCCATTTCCGATCAGAATACAATTACTATACTATGTTCCCACGGGATGTGCAACGAGTTTTTAGCTGAGCAAAGCGATAGTGGATGAATGGCTTCCACAAGAGCTATCAACTCTCGCTCGCGGTTTCATGCAGCATTTGCTTCTCTGAAGCAAACTGCCATGCAGCGTTCGAACCCGATAGTGATCTCCCCCGAGCCATTCCTTTGCATCGTTTTTCGCCGTTGGTTTTGTGAACACTTGCGTTCACCATTTTTTTGTGCTATATATTTTGTAGGCGCTAGCGTTTACAAAATGAAATGAGAGAACACAGTCCTGGGATCGAAAGCACGAAAGGGCGTTCTGCCCTTGAGGGACAAGTTGTCTGACTGCGCTTGAAAAGAGGAAAGACCATGAAACCGTTTCAGAACAGGGTGGCGATCGTGACCGGGGGAGGAATGGGGTTAGGGCAAGCTCTGTGTGAGGAACTCGCTCGTCAGGGAGCGATGGTCGTGATTGCTGATATTGATGGTGATGCAGCAAGCCAGGTGGCTGAACGCCTTCAGCAGAGAGGTCTGCAAGCTCACGCGGTCCACGTCGATGTGGCCAATGAAGCAGATGTCGCGCACCTGGTCGAAAGTACCGTTGCTACCTATGGACATCTCGATTACCTGTTCAACAATGCGGGCATCGCGATTGGCGGGGATGCCCGCGATCTCTCGGTGGAGCAGTGGCGCCGCGTGCTTGATGTCAACTTATTGGGCGTCGTCTATGGCACGCTCTACGCCTATCAGGTCATGGTGAAGCAGGGCGCTGGACACATTGTGAACATTTCCTCCCTCAGCGGCCTGATTCCCCAGCCTGGCAATGCCCCTTACTGTACCAGCAAGCACGGCATTGTCGGACTCTCGCTTTCCCTGCGCTTTGAAGGAGCAGACCTGGGGGTAAAGGTGAGCGCAGTCTGTCCCGGGGATATGAAGACCAGTATCTATCAGAACATGGTGGTGATGAATATGCCGCGTGATGAGATCATCCGCGTGAGTCGGCGCTCGCACTATCTGATGCCGCAGCAGAGCGCCCAGGAGGCCGCACGCACGATCCTGCGGGGCGTGGTTCACAATCAGGCCCTGATTGTCTTTCCTGCTGCCGTCCAGTTGATCTGGCACCTGAATCGCTGGGTTCCCGCTTTGATCTATCGAGTCATGCTCCATCGTATGCGGATGTTCCGCGGCATTCGGGTTGAGCCTGAAACCGTCTGAAGTAGGAGGTCTCTCATGCGAATCGTCCTCTTCACGATTGGGGGACGGGGCGATACCCAACCGTTCGTGGCCTTAGCCGTTCGACTGAGGCAAGAAGGCCATTGCGTCACGCTGGCTGCCCGGCCAGATTTCGCTGATCTCGCTGCCGATTACGGCGTCGAGTTTGCGCCGCTGGGCCATCCCTATCAGCCGTTCGTTACGGGGGCAGCCAAATCCTCGGCGCTTGGCGGGGGCCATCTCCTCCATCAGCTGCGTTATGGCCTCTCGCAACGGCGGTATGTTTCTGACCACCTCAACCAGGATGCCTGGCGCGCGGCACAGGGCGCAGAAGCGATCCTCTACAAATATAGTTGGATCACCGGCTACAGCATCGCGGAAAAACTTGGCATTCCGTGTGCCGCAGCTATGCTCTTTCCGCTGACCCCAACGAGCGCCTTTCCCAGCTTTTTGATTGGGAGAGGCATCGACCGTGGCTCGCTGCTGAACCGACTGACCTGGAACCTGAGCGAGCAGGTCGTCTGGCAGCTCTTGCGCCCAGACGACACGAAACTGCGTCGTGCGTTGGGGATACGTCCCTTGCCGTTCTTCGGCCCGCTCGTGCGCCAACAGTACGAGGAGATGCCGGTCTACTATGCCTACAGCCCGGCGATACTGCCCCGGCCTGCTGATTGGCCTCTTCGGGTGCAGGTCACTGGCTACTGGTTTCTTGATCCTCCAGCGGGGTGGCAGCCACCTGCCGATCTGCTGCACTTTTTGCAGGCTGGCCCGCCTCCGGTCTCGATCGGGTTCGGGAGTATGGCCAGCCGCGACGTACAAGCCACCCTGGACCTGGTCTTGCAGGCACTCAAGGTATCCGGTCAGCGTGGCGTCCTCCTCAGCGGCTGGGCGGGCCTGGGCAAGGGCCGCGCCCTTCCTGAATTCGTCTTCCGTGCAGAGAGTCTGCCGCATAGCTGGCTCTTTCCGCGCATGGCCGCGGTGGTGCATCATGGAGGAGCCGGAACGACAGGGGCAGCACTGCGCAGTGGCGTTCCTTCTGTGTTCACGCCCCTGGCCGCCGATCAGCCCAGTTGGGCAGGACTGGTTTCTGCGCTGGGCGCCGGGCCTGCTCCGCTTCCCTTTCAAACGCTCACTGCAGAGCAACTGGCAGAGGCGATCCGCGAGGCAGTGACGAATGCTGCGATGCGGCAGCGTGCCACCGAACTGGGCAAGCAGATTCAGACGGAGGATGGAGTGGGACAAACGATGGAACACTTCTTGCGCTATGTGGGCAGGTGGAGCAAGGATGGACCCGTGAGGGGTTAGCAGAGAACATCCGCTTCTGAAACGAGAGGAACTGGACGAGGCGAGGCCGCATACAAAGCATCCGGACAGACGTGAGCCAGGAGCAGAACAGGAGGAACGGAGCACTCTTTCCAAGTCAACACATGACCGAGAGGAGGGTCAGAACTCTATGCAGGAACTACCCAGTGCGCCCCGACGACGCGGGCGACCGCGCAGTGAGCCAGCGCATCGCGCTTTACTGGAGGCCGCGCTGCGGGAATTCGTGGCGCGGGGCTATGAGGCGATGAGCCTGGAGGCGATTGCGGCTGCCGCAGGCGTCAGCAAGCTCACCTTGTATCGGCGCTGGGACTCCAAGCTAGCCCTGGTACGGGAACTGTTGGAATCGCTGAGTGACGAAACACCGATGGACGATCAAGGCAGCCTGGAAGAAGACCTGCGCGTGCTGCTGCGCGAGGCGTATCGGGCTGGTGTCGCCTCACCTGCGGGGCAGATCATGCCGCGATTCGTCGCGGAGATCGCAAGCCATCCCGAGTTGCTGGAAGTGTATCAAAAGGAGATCCTACGTCCTCGCCTGGAACGGCTGAAGGTACTCATCGCTCGTGCATGCGACCGCGGAGAGATCCGGGAGGATCTGCCGTTGACCATCCTGGAAGCTATGTTTGGCGGTCCTCTTTTCTATCATCTGACTGTGCTCGCCCTGGTTGAGCCGAGTACGTCAGATGATGTGCCAGAACTGCTCACCCAGGCGATTCTCAGAGGGATCGCGAAGCAGGAAACGTAGCGCAGGAGGGCACGCGCGTCACTGCTCGTTCTCGGATCTTCCGTGGCAAAGTATCGACGGCAAGAGCTCTTTTCTCGAGATAGGGAGGATGCCTGCAAGAGTTATGGCTCATTCTGAGGTCACCATCCAGATTACTCCCACATCGCTTCCTTCGATGCCGACCTTTATGGGAGAAGTGGCAGTCTTTGCTCAGGTCCTTACCCATACAGGAATCCTGAAAACCATCCAGGAACGGGTGCGGTTTGCCCGCGCACGCATGGGCGCCTATGATCTGATCGATTTTGTCGCCGTGTTGATCGGCTATATGGTTTCAGGCGAGCCGACGCTCTTGGCTTTTTATGAACGGCTGTTGCCGTGGGCCTCGCCGTTCATGGCCCTGTTTGGTCGAAACCAGCTGCCCCATCGCTCGACCCTTTCCCGCTTTCTTGCCGCTCTCGATCAGCCCACCGTGGAAGCACTCCGCAAGCTCTTTCAAGAAGATCTGGTTGCCCGCAAGCCGTTTGCCTCTCCAGGCGGAATGGTGGATCGAACAGGACAACAATGGTGGGTTGTGGATGTGGATGGAACCAGGGCTACCGCTCGCCAACGGGCATTGCCGCAGACAGAAGCCCTGCCTGTCCCTCATCGTCGTTTCGAGACTGTCTGTGCGCCGGGCTATCAGGGCCGCAAGCGGGGAGAAGTTGTCCGCACCCGGATGGTGATTCTCCAGGCGCATACGCATCAATTTCTCGGCACGTTTGGAGCGCCTGGCAATGGAGATTACCGCGGAGATTTGCGACGGGCTACCCAGGTGATTACGAGCTATGCCACCAAGCTCGGGCTTCTCCCCTCCTCCGTGCTGATTCGTCTGGACGGTTTGTATGGCGACGCGGCTCCCCTCCTCGATGTGCTCACGGCTGGCCTGGGCGTGATTGCCAGGAGTCGCGCCTACCACCTGTTGGATCTGGAGGGAGTCAAACAGGTCCTGGCTCGTGCTCCAGTTCACGTCAGCACCCATCCAGAAAGCGGCATGACACGAGCACTTTACGATTGCTCCGCCGTCCCCTTGACCCCAGCCGGACCGGACGTGCGCCTGGTGGTGGCCACCCATCCCGCCACATCCTCTTCTCCTGAGGTCGGCATCGAGCGGGATGGCACTGTCTACGAGTTGTTTGTCAGCACCCTTCCCTCTCCGGCGTTTACCGCCTCGGATGTGCTTGATCTCTACCTGCATCGTGGCTCATTTGAGACCGTTCTGGCAGATGAAGATGACGAGCAAAACGCGGATCGCTGGTACTCGCATACCCCGTGCGGCCAGGAGTTTGCCCAGATCCTCGCTCAATGGATTTGGAACCTGCGATTGGAGCTGGGGCAACAGCTCTCTGAAACTTCGCTGCGTACGACCGAATTTGCTTCGGCCCTTGAGGCTGAGTCTCCCTCGACCGACGAGCCTGAACCAGCGAAGGAGCCCATACCTGCGGTCATCTATGGTCCTCCCCAATGGGCACGTTCCTCCTTTACCCATGGCTTTCCCGGCTCCGCATTTACTCCGCAACCGGATGGGACTCTGCGCTGCCCTGCCAACCATCCGCTGTATCCACAGGAACGGCGCCCTGAGCGTGATGGTTCCCTGCGGGTCTTGTATGCCGCACGCATCGGCCATTGCCGCTCCTGTCCCTTGCGGGCACAATCTCAAGAGAGCGGCACCACGCTCAAACCGCGCCGGGTGAGTGCGGTGCTGTGGCCACTGGATGCTTCTCGCTCGGATTCCTCGCCTCCTCAGGGAAACGCGCCTCAAGAACTTCCTCTTGCTCCGGTCCTCTGGAGAGATTGGCCACGCTGTGGAATCCGGCGTGCCTGGCTCAAAGTGGTCCGAAGCCAAACCGTCCGGCTGGAAAGCTTCATCCCTGCCGATCCTTCACCGGCCCCAGTGCAGATTCCGCCAACCTTGACCCGAGCGAAGCGCGCGCATTGGCGTCTGTCCTGGGAGGAGCGGTTAGCTCGCAATGCCCGTCCATCCGACGCTCCCAGGCTGGTCGTCACGCTCCACGGTCTGTCGGCCATCTTTGCTCGCTCTTTTGGCTTTGATCTGCTCGCCACCGCTTAACCGCTCGTCACCGACGTTGTTTTTTTCCCTCGGCACTGTCTGACCGGTTCGCCCTTCTATATCAATGGGCCTCAATCGCTGGCGCTTTCCTCGACTTTTTGACCAGACAGCATCGACTTTCAGGCTGTTTCTTTTCGCTTTGCTTGAGCTTATCTCGTTGCGCAACCCGTGGGATGTTTGGGTACAAATGAGTAGCCTCTACTTTTCTTTTTCTTTTCCCTCTGTCCAATCAGGTAAAATTCTCTCTGTTTTCTTGCCATCTTCTCTCTCCTGCTATAGAATATGGCACATATAGCTGGTATTGTAGAGATGCGAAGGAGCGACGCCATGTTCTGTTCGAATTGTGGGATGCATGTCAACGACGGAGATCATTTTTGCAATAGTTGTGGGACGAGCCTGCAAGCGGAGGGCGGTATTGCGCATCAAGCTCCTGCACAAAACTCCGCGCCACAACAACCTGTTGCCGCTCCGCGACCTGCCGGGCGCAGTGGAGCGAGTAAGCCCAAAGACCCTTATAAGGATCAGATCGCGCAACTTCGCTTGCAATTGAAAGAGCTGAAGCTAAGTCTTAAGCAGATCACGACTCAGATGGCGAATACACGCTCGCAGTACTATGAAACTGCCGCCTTCGTGCCAAGAGGTCTGTTCAGGATGGGCTATAAGGGCCTGGAAGATTTTCACCTCCTGGGGCCGCAGCAGCAGAAGCAACAGTTGCAACAGCATATTATGCAGATGGAGCAGCAGTTGCTCTCGTTGCAACAGGCCCAGGCACAGTGGAAGCTGCAACAAAGCCAGGAATAGAACTTGACAACCCCGCCAATCATTGCTATGATACGGTCGCTACAGTATGCCCACGAACGTGTAGAATGCGCTCGTGGCTGGCTCCCCCCGAATTACGTAGGGAGTGCCCCTCCGCGTCGTGAATTGATACGACTCTCAGCCGAGGCCCCTGTTGGCGGCAGGTTCAGGCTTTTTGTCTGAACCGGCAAATGGAACTGTGCGTAAGGCGCTCCACCCATGCCTTCCACGTATTCAGAGAGTCGAGTGCGGAGATAAAACAGGAGAAAATCATGTTTGCAGTCATCAAAAATGGTGGAAGACAATACAAAGTCTCCGCGGGCCAGCGGCTCGAAGTCAACCGGATGCCGGTCGAAGTAGGCAAGCAGGTACAGTTCAACGAGGTGCTGCTTATTTCGGATGCCGGTACGACGATGGTCGGCGCTCCATTCGTAGAAAATGCGATGGTGCTGGCGACTCCCACCGAGCACGCGCGCGGCGAAAAGCTGATTGTTTTCAAGTACAAATCCAAGAAACGCTACCGGCATCGCCGGGGCCATCGCCAGGAACTCACCGTCTTCACCATCGACGACATCGTCGCCAACGGCAAAAGCCTGCTCACCGGCGAAGCGCCCGCCAGCAGGGAAGAAGAGGAAGGTTACGCGGTCGAGACGGAAGCACCCGTTTCCGACAGTGTCAGCGGGTCTGAGGAAGGAGTCGGGGACAGCGAAGAGACCGGAGCCGAGACCGAGGCGAAGACATCTCGCCGCCGCCGCGTAAGGAAGGCCGAGGAGAGCGAAGGAGAAGGAGAGGAATAAGACATGGCACATAAAAAAGGGGTAGGCAGCTCGCGCAATGGCCGCGATAGCAAGCCGAAGATGCTTGGCGTCAAGCGATTTGACGGCCAGCTCGTGTCCGCCGGCAGCGTCATCGTGCGCCAGCGCGGCACGAAGATCAAGCCCGGCGATAACGTCGGCGTTGGCCGCGACCATACGCTGTTCGCGCTGATCGACGGCTACGTCAAGTTCGGCCATCACTCGCGGGACAACCGCAATGTCAACATCTATACCGAATTTCCTGACCGCCCATCGGTGGAAGAACTGATCGCGGCGCTCGTAGCCGAGGAAATCGAAGTAGCCGAAGCGTAAGAGCAGCGGCACAAAAAGCCAGGATACCCGCGCGGGTATCCTGGCTTTTTGTGCCGCTTGACTTCACTGCCCCTGAGTTGGGCAATTGATGTCGAGCTGGTGTGTGTCGCCATTCCATTTGAAGCTGCATGGCTGCCCGTTGATGGTGGTGTTGCCGGTGCATCCTGCCAGGGTGTTCCCGTTGATGGAACAACTGAAGGGCATAGCCGGCGTCGTGGTGAGCACGTTGATCGTTGCGCTTGTTACCACGCCATCCCCATTTGCTTGCACCGTTACCGGGTCCTGCACGCCCAGTAGCTTTGTGCAGTTCAGGCCGTTTGCCTCGAACGTCGTAACGAAGCGCTGCGCCAGGAAAGTGAACAGGTTATTGGCCATGGCTGGGGCCGGAGAGTTCGCCTGTTGCGTGAATTGTGAATCGAGCTGCAAGCGTGTCGGCCCGATATTCAGCAGGTTCTGGCAGTAGGTGCGCGTGCTGGCTGCGTCCAGGTTTTGCGCGGGAAGCTGATCTACACCGACGCGATAGGCATTCAGTTTCCTCAGGCTGGTGTTGCCATTGTTGAGTACCATCGGGTCGCCAGCCGGGACGAGCGCCACCGGGGCGCGCTGGTCCGCGGCAGCCTGCAACTCGTTGAGCGGCAGCGCGGGTACCATCTGTCCGGGATTCGCCAGGTCGGGAGCCATCCACGGCGTGCAACCCAACGCGCTATCTACCAGCGTCACCAGGCGCTCGTCGCTGCCGTTCAGCGCTACCCCGTTCGTGATGTTGGCCGCGTTCGTCTGGGTATCCTGCGCGGTCTGCCCATTTCCATTCAACAGGTAGGCTGTTGTCACATTGTCGCTCTGATCCTGGTCAACAATCGAGAAGTCGCGCGTGGTGGGGCAGGTCATGCCGTCTTTTGCCTGGGCCAGGGCGGGAACTTTGAGCTTGCCCGCTTGAATAGCTCCATTGGAGGCACTGAAGAAGGCCGGGGCGTTACAATAGCTGACCTGGCCGAAGATGGTGCCGTCAGCGCCATTGACGCAGTTGCCCTGGCGCAGGCTGCCGTGCGTTCCGCGCAGGGTCAGCGTGTTGGCATTCGAACCGAACCATAGCGCCACAATGGCTCCTTGCGGCAGTTGTGGCACGACAGGCGCTGCCGCAGGCTGCGTGCCCTGGTCGATAACGAGCGGATTGTAAATAGAAATCTGGCCGGTGGCCGGGTCGAAAACCGCACCCTGAACGAACGATGATTGATTAGGATTCGCCTCGTTGCAGGCACCTTTATCTGGATTGGTGGCCGTCAGTTGGAAGGGCGTCGCTAATCCTTGCGCCGTCAAGGGGTGGGAAGGGACGATCAATGCACAATCCATGTTGATATCTGCCGCGTGCGTTCCCATACGGGGCAGCACAAAGACGGCGGCGGCTGTCAGCGCCACGATGATTGAAACACCTGCCCCGATCAGCACCAACGGTGAAGAGCGCCTGCGCCGCATTGAGACTGGCTCAAAGGGACTGCGTCGTATCTTTTTCATGTGTCAATCAACTCCTCAGCATCTTTCGATGAATAGGGCGCGAGCAGTTCCGGCACGCTATCAGTCCCCTGCGCAGGGTATGGCAATGCCAGGCTAACCACATGTGCGGAAGCTGCTCGAACACCACTGTCTTACTATCGCGCGTCACACCCCGAAACGTTGCCGTTCAAAACGCGCGTTTCCTTCTCTTCCAAAGAGGTCCTCACGACTCGACATCGTGAATAGTTCTGATATGTTTTGAAGCTTTGTGAAATCGCTTAATACGATTGTGATATTACCATAGTCGCATCTACCTATTTGCATGACTGCTTCTATTTTTGGTAGGAAAGTACCAAGCTTTGGTTAAGGTTTCTTAACCTATTCGGCTCTCCTTAACCATAACGAATGCTATAAGGTATACTAATACGGGCAACCCTTGCGGTCGCTCCTACGAAATGCAACAGTCACAAACACGTGGAAAGGATAGAAGGATAATGCGAGCCATCATTAGCGTAGACAACCGCGAGGGACTTGGCGACCTGGGGCGGGCGCTGCAAGCTCACGGCGTCGATATTTTTGCGACGACGGGTACTGCCGGTGCGCTGCGGTCTGCCGGAGTAGCCGCGCGCTCCATCAATGAATTGACGGGTTTTCCTGAAATACTGGGTGGACGAGTCAAAACCCTGCACCCGGCTATTTTCGGCGGCATCCTGGCGCGGCGCGAGAACGTGGGTCATATGCGCGAGTTGCAGGAGCACCACCTGGAGCCTATCGACATGGTTGTGGTCAACCTTTACCCATTCGCCAAAACGATCGCTCGCCAGGATACGACACTGCACGAGGCCCTCGAACAGATCGATATCGGCGGCGTCTCGCTGATCCGGGCAGCCGCCAAGAACTTTGAGGATGTGCTGGTGCTGGTACGCCCGCAGGACTATAGCCAGGTGTTGCAGGAATGGCAGGCGAGCGGACAGGTCAGCTTCGAGACGCGCCGCCGGCTCGCCGCGATTGCCTTCCAGCACATCGCCAGCTACGACACGGTTATCGCCGAGTACTTGCGCGGCCAGGAAAACCGGCAGGAGGTCTTCCCTGAGAACCTGACTCTCGCTCTCCAGCGCGTCGAGCCCCTGCGCTATGGCGAGAACCCGCACCAGCAAGCCGCGCTGTACGGCTGGGACACGCCTTCACGCACGACAAAAGAGGCTAAAGAGGCTTCGGTGGTCGGCGCGGAGGTTCTGCACGGCAAAGAGCTCTCTTTCAACAATCTGCTCGACCTTGACGCGGCCCTGGCAGCGGCGAGCAGTTTCAGCGCGCCAACGGTCGTGATTGTCAAGCATACCAACCCATGCGGGCTGGCCTGTGATGATTCACTGGTCGAAGCATATAAGAAAGCGCACGCGGGCGACCCGATCTCGGCTTTCGGCGGCGTTATCGGCTGCAATCGCACGCTGGATGCAGCTATCGCCAGCCAGATCAACCAGTTGTTCTACGAGGCCGTTGTTGCACCGGAGTACACGCCAGAAGCCCTGGACATCTTGAGCCAGAAGAAGAATATTCGCCTGCTGGCGACACATATCCCTTTCGATGCCAATGGCGGACAGGTGAACATTCACCTGGATGTGCGAAGTCTGAAGGGCGGATTACTGATGCAGACGCCGGACGCTCCAGGCGAGGAGGTAGCCTATCGTGTGGTGACGGAGCGCGAGCCAACCCTGGAAGAGGTAACGGATCTGATGTTCGCCTGGAAGGTCGTCAAGCATGTCAAGTCCAACGCGATTGTGCTGGCGCATAAACTGGCCGTGCTGGGGGTTGGCGCGGGCCAGATGAACCGCGTGGCGAGCGTGCAGCTTGCTCTGGAAAGGGCGGCGGAGCGCGCGCGCGGTTCCGTGCTGGCCTCGGACGCCTATTTTCCCTTCTCGGATAGTGTAGAGGCCGCGGCCAAAGCAGGCATCACCGCCATCATCCAACCGGGTGGCTCCATTCGCGATGAGGAGAGCATTCGCATGGCGAACCGCTACGCCATTGCCATGATCTTCACCGGGCAGAGGCATTTCCGCCACTAACACTCCAAAAAAGCTGAAGGCAGTTTCCAGAAACGGAAACTGCCTTCAGCTTTTGTTGTCTTATTCTTCACCGAGAGAGATTTCGTCTGAGAAGAAGCGCACCCACAGGATGCAGATGGCCAATCCCCCGATCAGTGCGAAAAA
Organism: uncultured Chloroflexia bacterium; assembly: GCA_963731975.1. Classification (GTDB taxonomy): domain Bacteria; phylum Chloroflexota; class Ktedonobacteria; order Ktedonobacterales; family Ktedonobacteraceae; genus CAVSXS01. The sequence goes on from CAVSXS010000002.1 coordinate 1,058,845, forward strand.
TCCGACTGCGCCGTCATATTCGACTCCGGCTGCCGCCTGGGCCTCTGTACCCTGCAGCGGCTGGAATGGATAGAAAAAGACCAGTGCCAGCCAGGACATGGTCAACCAGACCGTCAGGCTGAGCTTCGTCGCTTCGGGACTGGAGCGGTAGAAGATATGATACAGGATGATAATAAGCAGGCCAAGAAAAACAACGGTGATCTTGAAATTCACAATGATCCCTGCTCCAAAATCGATGACGAGCGTGGGGCGAATAAACATGAAGCAGAGTATCCAGAGAATAGTCAGGACAATGCTTCCAATAACCTTGCTCAATCCTCTATTCACGACACAAGGCTCCTTTCAAGGAGTACTGACGACAAATAGCTCTGGGGCAACGCCCGACCAGGTGTAGTAGTATGTATTGTAGCCCTAACGCCAAAAGAAATCAACCATTTCGCTTCATCTGCAAGGAAGCATAACTTTTCTCGTTGTTTTCGCTACTACTAGTATAGAAAGACTCAACGACGCAGGTCAAGATGGAGAGAACAGATGCCGAACTGATCGCCCTGGCGCGTGTGGGCGACAAGGACGCCTTCGGCTGCCTGATCGAGCGCTACGAGCGCATGGTCACGCGGCTCGTAGCGCGTATGGTTTCAAATCACGCTGTGGCGCGCGAGCTGGCGCAGGAGGCGCTGGTGCAGGCGTATCTTTCCCTCGACCACCTGCGCGACGCGGAGCGCTTCGAGAGCTGGCTCTACGGCATCACGCTCAATGTCTGCCGTGGCTACCTGCGCGACGAGAAGGCTCAGGCGCTGTCGCTCTCGGTCACAGCGGTGAAAGGACGCCTGCACCGCGCGCGCAAGCAATTGCGGGAACAACTGTCATCACTCTACAAGGTGTTGCCACAAGAAAGGCGGAGGAAACGCGCTATGCAACCTGTCACTATTCATTCTGTGCGAGAGCACCCGACTACACAACAGAACGTTGTCATCCTGGAAGATGACAGCAACCGTCAACTCGCCATCTGGATCGGCAAGCCCGAAGCCTGGGCAATTGCGAGCGGGCTGAACGAGGTCGAGCCGCCGCGCCCCATGGCGGCGCAGCTCATGACGAAACTCCTGGAAGCGACCGGCGCGAAGCTGGAAGAGGTGCGCATCGACTCGCTGAAGGACGATATCTTCTACGCGACATTGAAGGTACGCGGCGCAAACGGCATGCAAGAGCTAGATGCGCGACCGAGCGACGCTCTCTCCCTGGCCGTGCTGGTCAAATGCCCCATCTTCGTCGCCGACGAGGTGATGCAGCGTGTCATGCCATGCCCTCCTTGGGGTGATAGGTCGCCTGTAAGCGAGTTCCGCACGCTCAACCGCGAAGCCATCGAAAAAGACCAGGAAGAACGCAAAGCTGCCCTGCTCAAAGTGGTGACTGAGATGGCTGAGCTAGAAGCGAAGCAGCACAAACTCGAACAAGACCAGGCAAAGCAATCACGCATCACCGACTGGAAAGAGGAACGGGACAAGGGGCCAATGGACATGTAGGGATACTCCTTGCGGGTATCCGGTATGTTACACCCAATACGCCCTGGCGAACCGCGCCGCCCACCTGGCGTTATTGAGCAGCAGCGCTTTGTTCGCCTCGACGCTTTCGCCCCGTGTCACCCTGGCGACATGCGCGAGCAGGAACGGCGTGGTGGCGGAGCCGCGAATGCCCTGTTGTTTCGCCAGGCGCAGCGCCTCCTCGGTTGCGGCCTCCAGCGGGCCTGCCTCCATCGCGTATGCTTCGGGGATAGGGCAGCCGACGACCAGCCCGTGCAGACCGCAATCCCACTGGGCGCGTGCGATGGCCGCCACCGTTGCCTCGTCATCCACGCGATGATGCAAGAGCCGCCCGCTTGAGCGCACCAGGAATGCTGGAAACTCGTCCGTTTGCCAGCCCAGCACCGGCACGCCCCGCGTCTCCAGGTATTCCAGCGTCAGGTCGAGATCAAGGATCGATTTTGCCCCGGCGCAGACCACCAGCACGGGTGTGCGCGCCAGTTCGGTCAGGTCGGCGGAGATATCCATGCTGGTTTCCGCGCCGCGATGCACGCCGCCGATGCCGCCGGTGGCAAAGAAACGAATGCCTGCCATATGCGCGCACAGCATCGTCCCCGCCACGGTCGTCGCCCCCAGCCTGGCCGTCGCCAATGCTACGGCCAGGTCGCGCCTGCTGACCTTCAGAACGTCTTGCGCCGTCCCCAGCCTTTCGATCTCGTCGCGTGACAGCCCAATCGTGATCTTGCCGTCGTGAATGCCGACTGTCGCGGGAACAGCGCCCTCCTCGCGGATAGCCGCCTCCATCGCCAGCGCCACCTCCACATTGCTCGGATATGGCAGGCCATGCGCGATGACGGTCGATTCGAGCGCGACGACCGGCTGCCGTGCCTCCAACGCGGCACGCACCTCTTCTGAAAGCGTGATATAGGGTGAAAACTGCTGCATGAATCCTCGTTTGTGTATGTATCGAGCAGTGTTGACTTTAACCACAGTGTACAATAACAGTCAATCCTTTTTTTTACCAGATACGGGACGATATGTGTGATTGATAGTCCCCGATTTGCAACATGAAATATCATAAAAGTAGGGTAGGTATCCATCTTGTTTGCTTTTTGACAAGGCATGTAGGGTAAAAAGGTAGATTATGCTCCTGATCATGAGAGATTTCGTACGGTATATTACCAATCATATCATTAGTCACATTCCATCGTTTATCATGCGTCGTGCATGGTATCGTTTTGTGCTCGGGTGGCATATTCCATCCAAAGCCTTCATCTACACAGGGTTCCAGGTGCAAGCGCCAGATATTCGAAAGAGCGGAAAAAAGGTATTCATCGGAAAACATACCATGATCAATTACGGCTGTCGCTTCCATACTCAAGGAGGCATAATGATTGGGGAGAATGTCAGTATTGCTCCTGGCACATGGTTAGTGGCCGGTAGCCATGATATGAATGATCCCGACTTTGCCGACTATTCCAAACCCATCGTGATAGGCAATTATGTGTGGATAGGAGTACGCGCCACTGTCCTGAGCGGTGTGACCATCGGCGACGGGGCGATTGTGATGGCAGGAGCCATGGTGACCCGTGATGTGCCAGCCTATGCCATCGTGGGTGGTGTCCCAGCCAGAGTCGTTGGAGAACGAAAGTTGCACGACCCCCAATACACGCTAGATTTCCACCCTTTTTTTGGATAACGCTTCTCCCTCGACCATGAACCATTATGAGACTTATGGATGCTTAAACACCTCTTGACGAGAGGATTGCCAGGATGAGGAAGAACTACGATATTGTCTACAGCGAGTACGTGTTATAATGGCACCGTATAGTACCCTCTGGATTTAACTTGTATCTGATGAACATTTGTTGAGGAGAAGCACACGTGAAATTCGGAAAATTGATAATCACCACCGCCGTTGTAGGCGGGACACTTGGGGCGCTGACCCTGGTCAATAAGATGACGGAGTCCCAGGTTGGCGAACTCGATACCGTTCTCAAGGGTGAAGAGCGGCGCTATCCGTGGAAGTATGGAGATGTATTTTACCAGGTCAAGGGCAACCGTGAGTCAAAGCCGCTGTTGCTCGTGCATGGCTTTGGCCCGGGCACGTCCTCGTATGAGTGGCGCAAAAACGTAGACGCGCTCTCGGAGCATTTCCGCGTCTACGCGCTCGACTTGCTGGGCTATGGCCTCTCGGACCGGCCCGCCATCGACTATACGCCGGAGACCTACGCGGACCTGATAAACGACTTCCTCAAAGAAGTCATCAACAAACCAGCGGTAGTGGTGGTGCGCGGCGAGTCGTGCGCCTTCGTCATCGCCAACGCCTATCGCCGCCCGCAGCTCTTCGAGCGCCTGGTGCTGGTCGCGCCTCCCACGAGTGTCATCGAGGAGACTGTTCCCGGCCCCGTCAACCTTGCGTTGAAACTGGCGCTAGGCTTGCCGGTTGTCGGCCAGTCGATCTACAACGCGCTGACTTCGCGGCGCGCCATCGAGAACTACTACGACCGCCGGGGCTATCACAATCCCGGCCTGATTACCGATGAACTGTCCGAGTACCTCTTCAGCAGCGCGCACCAGCCCAACGCGCGCTATGCCGCCGCCGCCGCGCTCACCGGCAACCTGGCGATGGATGCGCACGAGCCGCTGGCGCGCTTGCAAATGCCCATCGTGGCCGTTTTTGGCCGCGAAGCCATCCCCACGCCATCGGAGGCCACCTCCGCGTTCAAGAGCGTCAACGCTCGCATTGAGACGCGCACCCTGGACAACTGCGCCAATCGCCCCCAGGAAGAGCAGGCGTCAAAGTTCAATGCCCTGGTACGCGACTTCGCCGGTGTCACGGTGTCGTAACGCTGACATGCTGCCTACCGGCGCAGATTCCCCAGCAGCGCGCGAGCGATCACCACGCGCTGAATCTGGTTGGTGCCTTCGAAAATCTGCGCCACCTTCACGTCGCGCATGTAACGCTCGACGGGATAGTCACGCACGTAGCCAGCGCCGCCGAGCACCTGCACGGCGTTGGTCGTCACCTCCATCGCCGTGTCGGTCGCAAAGCATTTCGCCATCGATGCGTACATGCTCGCATTCTGTCCCGTATCGAGCTTGTAGGCGGCTTCGTAGACCAGCAGGCGCGCCGCTTCGATCTTCATCGCCATATCTGCCAGCAAGAACTGGATGCCCTGGAATGCTCCGATGCGCTGGCCGAATTGCTGGCGCTCGCGCGCGTAGCCGCTGGCCGTCTCAAAAGCGGCCTGCGCCACGCCCACGGCGATTGCCCCAATGTTGATGCGCCCACCGTCAAGTGAGGAGAGCGCGATCTTGAAGCCCAGGCTCTCCTCGCCGATGCGATTCTCAATGGGAATGGAGCAATTGTCGAACAGCAATTCGCGCGTGGGTGAGGAATGCAGCCCCATCTTGCGCTCGATTTTGCCGAAGGCAAAACCCGGCGTGCCTTTTTCTACCACGAAACAGGAGATGCCGGACGCGCTGCCGCTGCTCGTGCGCGCCATCAGCAGGTAAATATCGGCCTCGCCGCCGTTCGTGACCCACATCTTCGTGCCGTTCAGCGCGTAGCAATCGTCGCGGCGTTCCGCCCGGCATTGCAGGCTGGCTGCGTCGGAACCTGCCCCAGCTTCGCTCAACGAGAAGGCTCCGAGCAGCCTGCCGGAGGCCAGCCCTGGAACCCAGCGGCGGCGCTGCTGCTCGCTGCCGAAGCGCGCCACCGAGCCTGTCACCATGTTATGCACCGAGAGGCCGACCGCCGTCGCCATTTCGCCCTTCGCCAGTTCCTCGTAGACCAGCGCGTTCGTCAGGCGGCTGAGCGCGCTCCCACCATACGTTTCAGGCGTAGTCATACCCATCAGGCCCAGCTCGGCCATCTTCGTATAGACCTCGCGTGGGAAGATATGCTCCTCGTCCCACCGTTCCGCGTGCGGCGTAATCTCCTGTTCGGTGAAGCGGCGCACCATATCGCGTATATCGATTTGCTCCTCGTCGAGATCGAATTTCATAGCTGGTTCCTCTCTTCTTATGCCGGGGTAATGCTCATAACCTATTCTACAACCCCAGGCATAGCCCCGCCCGCCCTCGCCCGCCCCAGCCCACCGCCACCACAGCCCCCGGATACCCACCAGGGGTATCCCTACATATCCAGACACCCCATGCCCCACTACATGTGGGATTTCCCCCACGTTAGCCCTCGTGCGTGAATGTTGTCGTCGCTCAACAAACCGCTTTCAGATGTTGCAGCCATCGCACGGTCGTCATCGATTTGAACGGTCCGACCACGCTGCCGAGCGGAAGATCCGGGCGCGACCTATCCAACCAGAGGATGAAGTGAACGTGGTCAGGCATGATCACAAATTCATCCAGCGTCACATGTGGGTAGCGCTCGGGGAGTTCCTTCCAGACATCCAGCACGATATAGCGTAACTTTGGTATTTCCAGGAATCGCTCGTACTGGTAGGTTCGAATCGTCACAAAATATGCACCCGCGGCTGAGTAATCGCGCCCCTTCAAGCGGAGGCTTTTCCGCTTATAGCGATCTGGTTGATATTTTTGATACCCCATTGCAAAATGCGCCCCCTTTTCGACCTGGATTTTTTGGGTATCTCTAGCGTAGAATACGTCATGTCTTGTCAATTTATAAGCCACGTTCGCAGACCCATCCACCCCCCGGATACCCACGAGGGGTATCCCTACATATCCAGACGCCCATGCCCACCCCGTCGCACCATCAGCATATCCATGTGGGGGAGGACGGCATGGGGTGGCTAACCCACATGTAGGGATACCCCTTGTGGGTATCCGGGGGGTGGGGCGCGGCGGTAGCGGGTGGCAACTATCCCCACTCATTACGCGCTAAAGAGCTAAACATGCTAAGCGTCATGATGCTGCGCCACAGAGAGGAGCATGAACTGGTAGCCTTCCTGGAAACCGATCTGGCACGCATCGAGGCGGAGATTGAGCAACTGCTCTCCCCTATGCCCAACCGCTGGCCTTGCTCGTGCAGATCCCCGGTATCCAGCACACGACCGCCAGTGCCATCCTGGCTGAGATCGGCACGGATATGAGCCGCTTCCTTTCGGCCAAACACCTGGCCTCCTGGGCGGGGGTGGCTCCGGGCAACAAGCAGAGTGGGGGCAAGCGCATGCGCGCTCCGGCCAGCAAGGGCAACACGCACTTGCTGGCCGTGCTGGCCGAGGCGGTGTGGGCCATCTCCCACACCAAGGGCACCTACCTCTCGGCGCAGTACCATCGCCTGGCTCGCCGCATCGGAGCTAAGCGTGCCATCGTGGCGGTCAGCCACAGCTTGCTGGTCATCATCTACCACATGCTGCGCGCCAACCAGGACTACCACGACCTGGGTCCGCACTTCTTTGAGACGCTGGACACCACGCGCCAACGTGACAACGCGGTGCGTCGCTTGCAAGCGTTGGGCTACAAGGTCACGTTGCAAGCAGAAGAGGAAGCACCGACGACGATGACCGGAGAGGAGGAGAGCGCCTAAGCCTGAGTCCGTCCCATCCTTTATACCGCTTGCTTGCTCTCAGCGCACAGCGACTGAGCTGCTTCCTTGTGCCTACTTCCCCCTCTTCCATCCTCCCCGTATTTTCGCAGGAATCCCTCAAGCGGGAAGCTAGGCGTTTCGCCATCTATAGCAACAAACTTTGCGCAGGACCACCCTGCTGTTTCAATCCCTCAAGCGAGGGTCGGAAGTAATTCCTAACAAGCAAGCAGTGTCATGGGGCAGGGCTTGACAGGATCCCCACTTGCAAGCACAGTAGAACTGTACATTGTTCCCATGCTGTGCCGCAAGGAGTGAACCATGAGCATCATACCATACTCGCACATGTTTGACCAGCAAACGATGATCCACCTGCTGGACTATGACCCACTCGTGCAACGCTGCCGCGCCTTCTTGGCCTTGTTTGAGTGGAGCGTCGTGCCCCAACCGGTGATCGACCCCTCGCGTCCGGGTCGACGCCCGCACCCGCCACGTGCCTATCTCAAAGCTCTGCTGCTCAAAGTCGCCGAAGGCTTGACCTGCTGCACGCGCTTGCGCCGCTTTCTGGTGGAGCATCCCTTGCTCGTGCTCGAACTAGGCTTTCGTCCGGTGCTCGACATCACGCAGCCCTACGGCTTCGATATCGAGCGCACCGTGCCCACCGCGCGCTGGTTCCGCGAAAAACAACGCACCCTCTCCCAAAGCGTCCTGCAAACCCTGCTCGCTGAGACGGTGCAAGACTTGCGCGAGGAAATCCCCGGCCTGGGCGAGGTGGTGGCCTTCGATGTGACGCATAGCTACGCCTGGGTGCGCGAGAACAACCCGCGCGTCTACGTGCGCGTCGAAGGCGGAGGCCCCTTCGATGTCACCCATATCCCCAAGGGCGACCCCGATTGTCGGCTGGGCGTCAAGAAGAGCAGCAACCAGGTGCAACCCGATGGCACCACCACCGAAAAAAAGGAAAGCCTGTTCGGCTATGGCTCCGGCATCGCCACCTGTACCGACCCGGTCTACGGCGATGTGATCCTGGCCGAGTACACCCAACCCTTCAACGAGGGCGATATTACCTACTTTGCCCCGCTCTCCCTGGCGACGGTGGCCACCCTGGGCACCTTTCCCACCCACCTGACGGCGGATGCGGCCTTCGATGCCTGGTACTGCTATCAAGGTCCCGCCTCCCGAGGTGGCATGGCGGCCATCCCGCTCAACCAGCACCGCCAGACTCCCTTAGCTCGCCTGCCTGATGGCACACCTCGCTGCCCCATCGGCTTGCCCATGCATCCCACCAAGCAGTTCAATCATACCTACGGCTATCGGGCTCAGCGCTTCCAATGTCCCTTGCTCTTCCCAGAGAAGACCGGGGAAACCTGCTCCCATGAGCAGTTTGCCAAAGGCAAGGGGTGCGTCAAGGATGTCAACTGGGAAGCAGGGGGCATTCAGCGCGTCACCTTAGATCGGGAGAGTCCGCTCTACAAAGCCGTCTACCGCCAGCGCACCAGTACCGAACGGGGCAACAGCCACGCCAAAGCCCTCGGTCTGGAACGCCCCAAAGTACGCAATATCGGCTCGGTGCGCACGCTCAACACGCTGACCTACCTGGTGGTCAATGCGCTGGCCTTGCAGTGCGCGCGCGACCGCAATGCTGGCTTGCTCACCACCTGCCTCGGCCAGGTGATCTAGCTAGCCCTACCCGCTGGCCCCCGACCACCAGCCAGCGAATGCGAACCCCCAACGCACCTCCCAGGAGGTGTGGCAGCGCCCCCTGCCCTGCGTGAGGCCATCGGCAGGCTCCGCAGCCTCCTCATGGCTACTTTCCCCGTCTTCCCATCCACCAACGACCAAAAACCCCCTGGTCTGCGCTGACAGACCAGGGGGAAACACGGGTAGAACGGGCACATCTACAAATACTGCAATAGCAGAGCTTATTCTACTACTAGATTAATTCCGACCCTCTCAAGCGGGAAGCTAGGCGTTTCGCCAGGGAGAACTTTCGAAGTACCCGATAACTATACTGAGTTTCAATCCCTCAAGCGGGAAGCTAGGCGTTTCGCCAATGGAAGAAAGCGGTCGTACTGATCTGATGAAGCCGTTTCAATCCCTCAAGCGGGAAGCTAGGCGTTTCGCCACAATTCTTTGGACACGCGATGAAAGCGAGAATTTGGTTTCAATCCCTCAAGCGGGAAGCTAGGCGTTTCGCCTTATCTCCCGCCACGTTCTTTGAATCAAACAACATGGTTTCAATCCCTCAAGCGGGAAGCTAGGCGTTTCGCCGGAGAAACATGATGGCAGATAGTCCTGAGTCTAAAAGTTTCAATCCCTCAAGCGGGAAGCTAGGCGTTTCGCCCTAGCGTACTTTCGATCTGACTTGACTGCTAAATAGGTTTCAATCCCTCAAGCGGGAAGCTAGGCGTTTCGCCAAAGGAAGGAGGAGAAAAGAACAATGTTAAAAAGGGGTTTCAATCCCTCAAGCGGGAAGCTAGGCGTTTCGCCAAAGGCAAGATAAGCCGAACCGCAACCGATGTTGAAGGTTTCAATCCCTCAAGCGGGAAGCTAGGCGTTTCGCCACAAGGCATTTGCTGTCCGTCAGAAAAGCTCTATAGTGTTTCAATCCCTCAAGCGGGAAGCTAGGCGTTTAGCCAGCGACAGCAGCACCAGCTCCTCAACCACAAAACCAGTTTCAATCCCTCAAGCGGGAAGCTAGGCGTTTCGCCCCCAAGATACTCTCTTCGCAATTGCATTGGTGAAAAATGGTTTCAATCCCTCAAGCGGGAAGCTAGGCGTTTAGCCCACGCCTAACCTGAAGGTCCCGGCCACGGTGGTCTGTTTCAATCCCTCAAGCGGGAAGCTAGGCGTTTCGCCCAGGCGACTCAACTCGGAAGTAACAGTAACAATCAGTGTTTCAATCCCTCAAGCGGGAAGCTAGGCGTTTCGCCGACATACGCCAGCAGGGGTTCGAGGAAGTTGACGAGTTTCAATCCCTCAAGCGGGAAGCTAGGCGTTTCGCCCATTTTGCGCAAGAGCGTATCGCCTCCGTGCTGAGCAGTTTCAATCCCTCAAGCGGGAAGCTAGGCGTTTCGCCTCGGCGATCCGCATCACCGAACTTGAGAATTAAAAAAGTTTCAATCCCTCAAGCGGGAAGCTAGGCGTTTCGCCTTACACCCCTTACGATAGTCGACTGACGGAAACATTGTTTCAATCCCTCAAGCGGGAAGCTAGGCGTTTAGCCGGCGAAATTCGCCAGAGAAAACATCCACTTGTATGGGTTTCAATCCCTCAAGCGGGAAGCTAGGCGTTTCGCCCACTGTGCTTGTAGTATAGCATGGGAAGCCGCTAGAAGCAAGCGATTCCGAGTGTCTCTGTTTTTGGTGGATATTGATAGCGTCCAATGCGGTCATGTTACGTCCTGTTTCCTTTGTCGCGCCGCTTCTCACCTGCTCCGAGCCTCTCTACTTAGCGTATCGAAAGTTGAGACCCTCGGAACTATTGCTCAGTTTAAATAATGAATAGTACCGCGTCGGCTGGGAGTGGTCCTCCGACCGTTTCCACTTTGCTCACGCAGTTCGCGCACAGCGGATAGAATCGCACACTGTCCTGCTTGGGAATCAGGTATTCTTTTAGTTTCGAGTGCAAGAGGATGAACTGCTTCCTCGTCAGGAAACACTCAAACAGCGAATACTGTGTCCACTTGCCATATCCCAGTAAGATTTTGTGTACTTTCGTGCGCCTCTTATCATCGGGAATATCATAGGCAATCACATAGCACGTCACCAGGCTGCTCGTTCCGGTCTGTCTACTCATGCTTGCTCGTATACCTCGCGCTTTCTATTTGACGAGCATTGGCGGGTATTCGTCAATCTCCCCCGTGAGCACCTTCGCCAGCAGCCGGGCTTGCAATTCCAGGCAGCGTCGATACGTCACGCGATAGCCAAACAGGGGATGCTGTACTTCTTCGTTCAGGCGTTCCTCAAACTGCTTATAGAACTCTTTGCGCTGCTCGTCTTTGAGCCGGTATGCTCCCAGCTCGATCACGAAATCGTTCAGCGTGAACATACGATGGTTGAGTATCTTCAACACCACCGAATCCACAATGATGGGCCGGAATTCTTCCACCAGGTCGAGTGCCAGGGCCGGACGCCCATAAACGGCGCTGTGTAGGAATCCCACATAGTGGTCGAAACCAACAAGCTGAACCGCGCTTGCCACCTTATTGGTCAGCAGCGAGTACCCGAAGCTGAGCAGCGCGTTCACCGGATCGGTCGGGGGGCGCTTCACCCGCCCTTCGAAAGGCCACTGCCGAGGATCGCTCAATAACTTGCCGAAGCAGTGAAAGTACGCCGCGCTGCCTGCGCCTTCCATACCCAGGATCGTTTCCAGGGGAGTGCCTGCGATGCGATTGTCCCCGCTTGCTAATGGGTGGGGAACATGCGCCGTATCGAGGGGCATCGCCGCCAACTCACGCAGCAGTCTCGCCATTTGCTCAATGGCCTGCCCTACCTCTCTATCGGATTGGCGGCGCTGGTGGCGCTGCAGCATCGTCCGTTGATTCATCAATTTGCCAATCACGAAACGCCGCGCCAGTTCGCAGCGTCTCGCCATATCCTGGTGCGCGCGATACTGTGCGATACGCAAGATAGCGTTCCTGGAAAGTGGAGGCGACAGGCGGCCCTTGAACTGGCCGTAGTATCCCAGGTAGGTGATCTCGATGCCGTTTTCAAGCAGCAGGTGGAGAGCCGAGGCCGTCAGCGTCACCTCTCCCTGCACGACCACCTCATCTATTTTCACCAGCGGCACACGCTCGCTGCGGGTAGGCACGGCCTTGACGCCGTCTTTGGCCTGCCTGGCCGGAACCTCTACCCGCAGCATATTCTCGGTTTCACGATGCACTACTGAATATTCTTCAGTCAAGTACAGTGTTGCCATGGCACTCTCCTTTTTGTGTGTGTAAGGGCGCATTGACGATTTTGAACGAACAAAACCGGTCATGTCATCCTGAGCGCAGCGAAAAATCATGCGCCTTCGACACCACAGCAATCTTTACTCCTGAACCCTGATACTGTCATCCTGAGCGCAGCGAAGGATCTCAGCAGCCAGGGTATCAGATCCTTCGCTGCGCTCAGGATGACATGGCCGGAGGACTCGCTCGTAATAATTGCACTTCTTCCGGCAGGCAGATGGGCAGCAGGCTGCATGGCGGACAGCGCGCGACGAGCTTGCCTGTGAGTGGCGGCGGCGGTGTCTCACGAGCCGCTACCTGGAACGCCTGGGCGATGGCGGCTGTCGTCCTGGCGCGCAGTTGCGGGGTGAATGCTACTTTCACCCGCCGCTGTGAGGCGACGTAGTAGATGTAGCCATATTCGATGGGCGGCTTGCCCGGCAAGCGTTCTTCCAGGCACATTGCCTGGGCGCAGAGCTGGATGTGCTCATTGAGCCAGTTGCCCTGCTGTCCGCGCTTGTACTCCACCGGAATCACCACGCCTGCTCGCTCTTCGATCACGTCGGCAAAGCCCGCCAGGTGGAGCTTCTCGCTGAAGAGGTACAGGCTGGTTGTCTCGATCGCCCCTTCCTCTGTGACGCGCGTTCCTGGCTGGTGTACGCGCCGGTGGGCCAGCTGCCCTTCCAGCACGAATTCGTTGACGAGCGACTCGCCCTGCACCACCTGGTAGTAAAAGCTGCGCGGGCAATATTCCAGCGCGTTGAGCGAGGAGATGGGGATCGTCTCCAGCGGTGATGTATTGTTCATTGGCTGCCTTTCTAGGATGACAGAAATGTAGTGGCACCCCTCGCGGGTGCCATCCCCTCGCGGGTGCCATCCCCTCGCGGGTGCCATCCCCTCGCGGGTGCCATCCCCTCGCGGGTGCCATCGGACCGGACCGACGGAGTAGCGAGTTCCGATGGCACCCGCGAGGGGTGCCACTACATTTCTCATCTTTCTATTCAAGTGTGACAGGCCGCTATCCTTTCAGAATGCTGGTTTGCCGGTACACGCGCAGTTGAACCCCGTCGCGCGTGGCAAACACCGATTTCTTCCCGACGCGCTGCCAGTAACGGTTGAGCAGCCAGTCACGCGCTTTGCCGGGATGGCGCTTGCTCGCCCACTTGAGCAGGCGTTGCTCCACCAGGTCATCGTATCGTCCTATAGTCGCCGCCGGTACAACGCCGTTATAGTAGGCGACCCACCCGATAATCAACGGATTGAGTTCCTTAATGACCTGCGCTTGCGAAGCGGTTTGTAGCCGGTGCAGTCGCGCTTCGATGGCCGCCAGGTGTCGCTGGTGTGCCTCCTGGCTGGGCGTGATGATCGTCTTGACACCAGGCTTATTGTCCAGGACGGGGACAAGCAACGCCCCTACTCTCGGCGGCACAAGCTCCTGGTGAATGGAAAAGCCCAGGAAATCAAACCCGATCTGCCCCTGGTAGGGCGTCAGCGTATGCGTGATGCGCGTCTTTTGCGCGTGCAGGTGCAGTCCTATACTCGCCAACCAGCGCCGGACGCGCTTGATGGCCTGTTGCAGCGTTTCGAGATCGGGATGCAAGATCACGAAATCGTCGGCGTAACGCACCAGCAAAGGCAGCGCTCTGCGATCACCTGCTCGCCCGTTTTCAGCCTCGCCCGTGACGACTGCCTCCATCCCGTGCAGCGCAATGTTCAGCAGCAGAGGCGAGAGCACGCCTCCTTGCGCAATCCCCATTTCGCTGGGAGCGAAGGTCGCGCCCTCGATTGCTCCCGCGGTCAGCCAGCCATGAATGACCTGCCGCAGCGCGGGGTACGTTTGCAGCTTATCGAGCACCAGCGCCTGGTTGAGGTGATCGAATGCCTCGGCAATATCGGCATCGAACACAAACATGGGCTGGCGTTCAATGGCGACGACGATAGAGGCCAGCGCGTCATGCGCGCTGCGACCGGGGCGAAAGCCATAGCTACACGGCTCAAACTTCGTCTCCCATTCCGGCTCCAGTGCCAGTTTCACCAGCGCCTGCTTGCAGCGGTCGATCATCGGCAGGATGGCGAGAGGTCGTCGTTCGCTTCGTTCGCTTCGTTCGCTTATCCCCGGCTTGGGAACCCATACCCTTCGCACCGGCATGGGCGGCTGGTAGTTCCAGTATTTGGGGTGAATAGTGGAAGCCATCGCCAGGCGCTCCTGCGGGCTGAGCGATTTGACGCCATCGACTCCCGCCGTATTCTTACCCTGGTTCTCCTCGGCAACTCGACGCACTGCCAGCAGGCGCGCCGCCTCCGATTCCATCAAGCGCTGTTGCAAGCTATAGACCGCTTGCCGATCACCCCGCTGGGCGGCCTGCCCGATCTGCTTTTGCATGCGCACAACCTGCTGCTCCAATGAGCGCCAGGGCAGGCTGTCCTGAGGTCGCTTCGGCGCGCCGACTGCCTGTTGCGAACGCTTGCTGCCATCTGTTTGACTTTGCTTCATCCGGTGTGCTCAGACATTACACAGAAAACAATGCTTGTTCCTGCGCTCGACGCTTTCGCGATCCTCGTAAATGCTCATGGCCCCGTTGTTTTCGTAGACCAGCACAGGCACGTGCCTTCTCGCCTCAGTATACTGGTTGATCAACACCTCTACCGCCATCGTTGCCAGGAACGTATTCAACGTCTTGACCGCAGGCTCTTTGATATCGCTGCCGGTCACATACCCCCTCTTCACCAATGCTTCTCTGATCGTCTGGTCTGGATGCCGCTCGCTGGCTACCTTGATCGGGTGAATGCGGTTGAGACATTGCAGGCAGAGATAGTCCCCCACCCTGGCTGTAATGACCTCACCGCTCATGTCTTCGATGCTGTTCCCGTGTACGCTGATATTGACGCCCAGCGAGAGCAGCGGCACGAAGTACTGCACCGAAAGCTCCTGCGCCTTGAGCCTGCTGGAATGGTTATCGGTCGCCACGATCATCCAGTCCGAGAGCGCCAGCACGCCTTCTACCTCTTTGTCATGCACATCCTTTTTGCACGCCTGGACGCTCGCCCGTGGATTGATACTGGTGAGATGTCGCCTGACCACATCCACTTTATAACGCCTTCGTTCCGCATCCTCGTAGTACGCTCCCACCACGCGGTTCAGGTTCGACATCTCCAGCACATCGGGATCGATCAGGTTGATCTCGTGAAATCCCATGTGAATGAGATGCTCTGCCACGACCGATCCCAGGCCGCCCACTCCAACGATGGAGATGACCTGGTCGCGCATAATAGCTCGCATCACATCCAATCCCAGCGCCAGCGCGCCGCGATTGAAAAAGCCCTCCGCGCCTATGACCGCCGTTTTCTCGTAGCGTTCGTCCACCTCCGGGCGAAAGTCGGCGCTCGCGATGTGCTCTGGGTTCGTCTGCGTTTTGAGCAGCGCCTTGCGCGCCACAATGGAACCGTTGTTGATCGTCCAGACGCGCGCCGAGTAGCTGTCTTGCGACAGCACGATGCTGGCGTAGTACACGCCCTGAAACGTCTGCTTCAGAAAGCGGAAGAACGTTCTCTCATCGCCATCGTCCGTCGCTGAGAACGCCACGTGGCCCTGACTGAATGGATGCGTATGCACGTCGATGATGGTATCGACATCGTACCGGTTGTTCAGCTCAATCAGGGTCTTGTGGATGAATTCCTTGTTGATGCGCAAAAATGCCACGCTCTGCTGATCGTAATCCGCTCGCTGGGGGAAAAGCATGTTGACTACCGTGATAATCGTGTTGCCGCTGATCCTGCGCGTCTTCCCCAGCAGCACCGCGAAGTGCTCCCGTGAAAGGTCAGCAAGCAGGTGTTCTCGCAGGTAGGCAAGGTCGCCCTGTTTAAACTTGATGAGTGAGCGTGAGCGCGTGTTCCGTGGATTCTGTGTGTTCATTCGTCTGTCCCTGATAAGACCTCGCTGATCAGCGTAAAGTACGTCCAGAGGTTATCACCTTTCCTCCAATCCCCCGGACCATAGACCGGGGCGGGCTGCCAGCTACCGGGGTGAATATAGACGCAGTACCATTTCCATCCCTGTGTCAATGGATCACTGCATGCTTCGTGATAGGCAGACTGGTACAGGTGTCCATTGACGGAGAGCGGTATATCTTCCTTGAGGTAGAAGCCCACGGGTGGCAACTCCGGATACTCTGTGGGAAAGATGATCAGCAGATCGGTTGTTCTGGCGATGTGATGCCAGATGGGAGGCAAGACATACTGGTTGGCGATCATCCAATCGGCGTGTTCTTCGTCGAATGAGATGCCTTTCTTAAACAACTTCTCTGCGATGTTGTAGACCTGCTCGGTGATGATCTGCTTTGATAGGAATGTTCGATCTCCCCCATATGTGACCCCCTTCGTCCTGTCCGGGATGGTGGTGAGCTTGACCGGCCTGCCCCGGCTGTCAATCAATTCCGCCGGTCGATAGGTATAACCTGGCTGAACTGGTCTGAACACCTGCCCCTGCTGCATGACCGGCCGCCGCCCGGGACCAGGATTCATCTGTTGGATCAGGTCCTGACCGGTAATGCCTTGCGGTGGAACGAGAATTCTTCTGCCGTTAACGATAGCCATGAGTAACTTCTCCTTCTTGCGAACTGTAGGATTACAAATCATGTTCGTCGTTGAGATCGGACGCTGGTACGCGCGTTGGTACGTGCGCCTGCTTGTCCGCCTGATCGACCGGTAGTTTTATCTCATCCTCATCCTCGTCCTCATCCTCATCCTCATCCTCGTCCAGGTCGCTCTGTTCTGGTCGGGCCACACCCTGGTCTTGCTCCGCCGCATCATCGACGCCATCGACGCCATCGACGCCATCGACGCCATCCACCCTATCAATGCCGTCTTCGCCCTGCTCATCATTTTGCGACTGAATGAGATTTTTGTATTGTTCTGTGCTGTCCTCCTTTCCTCGCTCATCGTTTTGGGCTGCGAGATAGCCATCGTAGTACACTGCCAGGTCGATAAAGCCTGAACACTTGCTCATCATGTCAGCTCCGGCGTTCTCTTGAAACGCGGCCACCTCGACGCGCACGCCCGATTTCCTGACCTCCTGGATGAGTGGCACAAAATCAGCGTCGCCGGATGCCAGCACAACGATATCGGGCTTTACCTGGTAGGCCACCTTGAGCATATCCATGGCGATCTCCACATCGAAATTGCACTTGTACGTTTCGCCTGCGATTGTGCCGATCTTGCTGGAAACGATATAGCCGGAGCGCCACAGGTCCTCTATCGTTCCGTCAGATCGATGCTCGTTCCTCGGATTGATCGGAACGTAGCAGTGCGCATCGAGCAGAAAGCGCCCCTCGCCCACATAGCGAAGCAAGTCCTGATAGTCCAGGCGGTAGCGTTTCTCTATCGCCGCCCTGTTGATGTTGGCGTAGTCTACAAAAAAGACGACTTTTTCTTGTTCCATACCGTGTTCTCCTGTTCGGGATATGATTTCCACTGTTCATTCAGTAAAGAAAATGAACTCACCGTGCCGTGCCAGGAAGAGCATGTTTTCTACCTTTTCTTTACTGCCACAAGAGCATACCGTAGATGAGGTTCGCAACTTTGCAACTTTGCAACGCCTTCCAGGAAGAACAAGATCGAAAGGCGTATAATAGGCCGATAAGAGCTTCGTCAGCCTGGTTTCCTTCTAAAGCAAAGCAGGAGTGAGAGGAAGAAAGGTCAGGTCTATGGCTAAAGGTTGGCGGAAGGACGATTATAATCGGCAGTTATTCGGCCAAAGAATAAGAGAATACCGGTTGACTTTACAATGGTCTCTCGGCCATCTTGCTCAACTCAGTGGCATGAATAAGGGGACGCTGCAACATGTTGAAAAAGGGGAAGCTCATTTGCCAGGCGCGAAACGACAAAGAGTAATAGATGTGCTCACGGAGTCACTGCAACAAATTGGGCAATCGGCAAACCGCCGAGAATTCTTAAAATTAGCTGGTCTTACCACAGCCTCCACAGTTCTAAGCGCCGCGTCATCTATCACTCAACTTCACCTATCAGAAATTCCAGTAGTAAGCAGCCAGGAGAAGTTGGTGCAAGATAGACCACATGAAGAGTATGCCGAGATGCTAAACCAGCAGCAAGCATGGCAACAGGCCGCGACGTTCTGGCTTCTTGCTGCTCAAGAAGCCAAACATCGTGGCGATTGGGCCAAATGGAGTCGATGTCAATTGAGTGCAGGGCTGATGGCACTCAACTGCAGTCAATTTGAGATTGCTGAAAGACGATTTAAAGAAGTTATCGACAATTCACAGGATGAAGTGAGTTCGCTGGCTGTAGCGGAAGCCCACATTCGACTTGGCTGGCTCTACTACGAACAAGATAAATTTAGCCAGGCCAGGCAAACTCTCCTGAAGAGCCGCACACTTCTGCAAAATCCTGGGAGCAAGCACCCTCAATCTCTTCATCTACCCCAACACGGCTGCACTCTTGTATGTGAAGGCAATGAAGTAATAATGGCTCTAGAAAGTACGAGGTTACACTGGTTAGGACGGACAAATGTCGATTGGGGCATCGAGCAAGATAATCAGGCACTTGTAAAAGAAGGTTTAGCGCAGTTGCAGCAAGCCGGAAACTACGATAGTACGCTGGGTCTCTTTACGAATGTAGGATTTGCGCTGCTCCGTCAAATCCCCGCCTTGCTTTATGAAGGGGCATCGGGTATTTCTGAAAATTATCTAGCACGAAGTAAAGAACTGCTCGGCGCGCGAGGAACGGTAACAGGCCACATCGCTCTTCATAAGGGGCTGCTCATGCTCGAAGAGCAACCTGGAAGGGCTATAGACTTTTTAGGCAGCGCTCGTGCCGGTTTTGTCGAACCAACCTTCTACTCAAGAGGGTTATCTGAAGTATTAAAAGAATTAAGTGGAGCCTCCTTGATGAGTAACAAGAAAACTGAAGATCAGATGGCATTTCAGTATGCTATGGCCGCAACTGTCCTGCACCCATATAGCCGGAACTTAGAAATTCTTCAGTTGTCTGCCCATAAAATGTATTGGCGTCTGGGCGAGAACTTGACAGCCTTCAATACATTCTGGCAGACATTAGAAGAGAAACTTTGGAGTATGGATACCGAACCTTTCTCTGACTTGAGATACTTGATGAGATCTTCTCAAGAGCAAGGAATACATGTAATAGACACAGGCATAGAGGTTGCGAAGAAGGCTATATGGGATGAGCTATTTAGAAAATGAAACCAGCTTACTTAGCTGTGCTTTCACTTCTCCCACACCTGCACGGTATGGTCCACGCTGGCGGTTGCCAGCAGCCCTTTGCCAGTATTGCCAGTGCCACCTGAGCCTCCGGGCGACCAGCTAATGGCGGTCACGTATCCGGTGTGGCCGCGATAGAGGGAGACGTTGTGGCGCGTGGCGCTGTCCCAGATATGGGCCAGTTTGTCGTTGCCGCAGGCCGCCACGTAGCGGTTGTCGGGCGACCACGTCACGCCGTTCAGCACGGCGTTGTTGCGATAGACGAAGTATTGCTTGCCGGTCGCGGTCTCCCACAGGTGTAAGGCCCTGTCCGCGCTGACTGAGGCGAGGCGTGAGCCGTTGGGCGACCACGCCAGCGCCAGTATCTTCGCGCTGTGTCCCCGGTAGATGAACTCGCTGCGCGCATTCGAGAGGAATATGGTGAAGAAGCCGCTTTTAGACTTGAAAGGTGTCCAGACCTGCGCGGTTTTATCCTCGCCACCAGAGGCGATGCGCCTGCCGTCGGGCGACCACGCCACGGTCAGTACCCTACCGCGATGCCCCCGGTGCGTCATGGCCGCCGTACCGTTAGCAGCATCCCAGACCTGCACTGTTCCGTCGTCGCTGGCCGAGGCGATGTGCTTGCCGTCGGGTGACCACGCCAGCGCGTTGACGGGCAGGGGATGACCGCGATAAGTCAACATGTGGCTGCCGGTCGCGGCCTCCCACACCTGCACGGTGCAGTCATCGCCAGCCGAGGCGACATGCTTGCCGTCTGGTGACCACACCACGGCCTGCACGCGGTCGCGGTGTCCCCGGTAGATGATGGTGCTGAAACCGTGGGCGGTATCCCACAGGCGTACCGTCTTATCATAGCTTGCCGAGGCGAGCTTCGTCCCGTCGGGCGACCACGCCACCGCTGTGACCCGGCTGCTGTGTCCCTGGCAGACGAAGCGCGTATTGCGCTGCAACTGTGGCTGCGGCTTCTGTTGCTTCTGTGACTTTGTGCCGCTGGTCGCTGGCTTACCTTGCGGTAACTTGTATCCCATTGGCGAAGCGGCGGGCAGAGGATTGGTCCTGACCGACGAGCAGTTGCGTCGAGATGGCCGTGAGTTCCTGCCGCACTACTCCGGCGCTGGCGGGACGTTTCGCGGCGTCCATTTCGACCATCTTCATCACCAGTTGCTCAAGACGCGCCAGGATGGGATGTCCATTTAACTGTAAGGACGCGAACTGGAAGGGCGATTCGGATGGGTCATGACCCGACAGCAGTTGGTGAAGCGTGGCTCCCAGCGCGTAGATGTCGGCGCGCGGCGTAGTCTGCGCCTTGCCGTATTGCTCCGGGGCGGCGTAGCCGGTCGAGCCGAGCGCGGCGGTGTCCTTCGCCTGGCCCGGCTTGAAGTGGCGCGCGATGCCAAAGTCGATCAGGTAAACATGCCCGTGCGCGGCAAGCATGACGTTGGCCGGTTTGAGGTCGCGGAAGATGATGGGCGGCTGGCGCATGTGCAGGTAGTCGAGCACCAGGCAGAGCTGGTTGGCGATATCGAGCGCCATCTCGACGGGAAGCCGGTTGCCTTGTAGCCTGCTGAGCCGGTCTTCCAGCGTCTCGCCCTCGATATAGTCCATCACCAGGTACCAGCGTCCCATATCGGTGAACTGCTCGTAGATGCGCGGCAGATTGGGGTGGGTCAGTCCGGCGAGCAGCATGGCCTCGCGCTTGAACGACCCGGTAGCCTCGGCCTGCTCTTGCGGGCTGAGGCCGCTCTGGCTCATCTCCTTGATAGCCACGTTCCTGTTGCCAAACTGCGTATCGGTCGCCTTATAGACCGCGCCGAAGCCGCCTTTGCCCACCTGCTGCACGATGCGGTAACGCTGCTTAAGCAGGTGAGACGCGGCCAGCAGCCCCGTCGTCTGCCCCATCTGCCCCATCTGCCCCTGACGCACTGAAGTGCCTTGCGCTGCCATCGGCTGACCGCAGGCGAAACAGTAGAGCGCCTGCGCGCGATTGGCTGCGCCGCACGAGTCACAGAAGAGTGGAGATGCTACCGGCATGGCCTTCTCAATCCCTCAAATACGATCAATCCAGGCAGCATGGTAGCACAGGTTAGAACAAACGTCAAGGAAATGTAGGGGCGACCCTCGCGGTCGCCCTTTTTCTGCTACGCCCGTTAAATCCCCATAATCACGTAGATGTAGTTCCGCGTTTGACCGGGTAGGCAGTTGAGCCAGTTGGCCGCGCCGCAGGTGTTCACGGCGTAGGTGACGGTACCGGGACCACCGTTGTAGGCAGCTAGCGCCATCGCATAATTACCGCCGTAATTATGGTTGTAGTTGGCCATGAGCTGGGCAGCGGCTTTCAGAGCCTGCACAGGGTTCCAGGGATTGATCCCCAGCCCGGCGGCTGTACCCGGTTCAAATTGCGCGATGCCTTCCGCGCCTGTCGAAGAAATAGCGTTGGGGTTGAAGCCGCTCTCCTGGTTGATCTGGCGCACAAAATAGGTGGGGGAGATGCCCGCGCTGGCGGCGTCTTGCTGCGCGATAGCTATGTACTGGCTGGTCGGCAGGCTCATCGGCGGAGGCGCGGGATTATTGTTCTGCGACGTAACCGGCTGCTGCGCCGCGGCAGGAGCCATGT
This sequence comes from uncultured Chloroflexia bacterium, assembly GCA_963731975.1. Lineage (GTDB taxonomy): Bacteria > Chloroflexota > Ktedonobacteria > Ktedonobacterales > Ktedonobacteraceae > CAVSXS01. The sequence continues at coordinate 1,080,650 of CAVSXS010000002.1, forward strand.
GTGATTGAATCGCCCAACTCATGGTCTGCTGGTTGATCCAGTTACCGAATGCATCAAAGACGCGAAAGCCACCCTGGTCCGCGGCAAGCGGTGTGAGCGAAAGGAGGGTGGTGACCAGCATGAAGAAGACAAAGACAACGATCAGCCCATGTCGCAGGCGGATGCTCATGCGCCGGCGAGAAGCAGTCACCGGCGCGCTGATCTTCACGCGCGTTCTGGCTCCTGGAATGACTACCACGCGCTCGCCCGTATCAACGGTCATGGTGGATTGCAGCGCCGTGAAGAGAGAAAGCGTGCCTGTCTCCGGGGGGAGTTGGCCGGTAACGGATGCGAGTTCACCGGTGCGCCGCTCCTGAGTCACACCACCTTCGTCGAACAGCGACGGGAACGGGTGGAATTGCTGCATATCTCGGTCCTACCTTCTGCATAGGGACACGCTTCCTGGTGTCCGATTATCGAGGACTTGCCGGCAAGTCCCTCGTTTCTGCTCATCAGGGCGACCCTCGCGGTCGCCCTGGACTGCTCTTCTGCTGACGAGTCTACTTGAATAGACAGGAACTCGTCAATTTTTCGGGCAAAAAGGCAGAAAAAATAGGAGGATTATCCCAGGGTTTGCGAAAAGCTTAACCGTGAAAAAGCATGATACATCTTGAAAAGCATGAGATTGCTCTATGCAGGGCTATTGCAAGCATAGTTGCCCCTTACGAAGTCACTCTTGTGCATCGTATAATTAACTCATCATCTTGCTTGATCTTTTTCTTCTTTACGTTGGACACGGAAGGACATTCACAATGATATGCAGGGTTTGCGGAAAGCAGCTTGAAACTGGAGTCACCTACTGCCCCAATTGCGGTACGCCTACATCCGACTTTTACTCCTCGAGTGGGGTGGCACCCAATGCTCCAACAGTTGGATCATCATCTGAAAGTGTCCCTCCTCCGCCTCCCTTCACCAGCTATGGTGAGCAGCCGTATGGGGCAGAACCGGCTAACCCATACGAAGCATCATCTTCGATTCCTTACAACCCGTATACAGCCAATACAGCCAATACAGCTAATACAGCCAATACAGCTACACCAACTCCATTGCCCTCCATGCCTCCTTCGCCTCCTCAACGGCGAGGCAACCGCATCGGATTAATTGTAGGAGTTGTTATTCTTGTCCTGATAGTGGTCATCGGGGGTCTGCTGGCGTTGCTACTTCACGCGGGAACCACGGCTGGCACATCACAGGCTACACCAACGGCTGCCATTTCCCCAGCCCAGCTTACCGCGACCGCGCAGGCCCAGGCTAGCGCGACGGCCCAGGCCGCGCTCACCGCCACCGCGGCGGCCAACGCGACCGCAACCGCCTCGGTGATTGCCGCCAACCCAAATCCCTATCCGCCTGGTGGAGGAAAGCTGGCGATTCTGGACCCATTGAGCAACAACAGTCTGGGTTACGAGTGGGATGTAGTAAATGGTGCCAATGGTTCGTGTGCCTTCACGGGAGGAGCCTACCAGGTCGCCACGCCAAAGACCAATTTTTTCAATTTATGTGCCTCCAACTCAGCCACGTACAGTAACCTGGCATTCGAGGCGCAGATGAAAATCCTCAAGGGCGATTGTGGCGGATTGATCTTTCGCGGCGACTTCAATACCGGTAAGCTCTACCTTTTCGAAATATGCCAGGATGGCTCGTACAACCTCTTCATCTTCCGGGACTTCAACGGCAACTCAACGCTGCTGGCAAACGGCACCTCCGCCGCTATCAAACCCGGGTTGAACCAATCGAACACCGTAGCGGTCACAGCCCAGGGTACGGCCCTGGCGTTCTACGCGAATAAACAGAAGCTGGCAAGCATCAATGATGGGAGCTATAGCCAGGGAGGGATTGCCCTGGTAACGGACGCCTATACTAATCCCACGACGATAGCGTTCAGCAACGCGCGACTGTGGACGTTGTAGCTTGCCCTGGTTTACGAGAGAAGCCTTTGCGCGTTGCCATACCTCACCAGCGAGCGGGCCGCGTCATCGAAGCCGTCGTAGTTTTCGATGCCCCGAACCGTTGCAAGGACGCTGATTTCGGGGCCGAAGGGATAATCGCTGCCGAAGAGGATGTGCGATGGGTCTACCAACTCTTGTAGCGTTCGGAAGGTAAAAGCGGAGGCTGAGAAGGCCGTGTCATAGTAGAGCTGCTTCAGATACAGCATGGCTCCCTGCGGCGCGCCGGGCAGCAGCACCTGTCCCAACGTGATGCGCATGGCCAGGTAGGGAACGGTGCCCCCCGCGTGCGCCACGATCAGGCGCAGGTCGGGGCAGCGTGCCAGCGTGCCGCTATAGAGCAGGTTGACGACGGCGCGCGTCGTATCGAAGACGAACTCGGTCACCATGGGCGGCAGGGTCAATTGTAGCGTTTGATGATTAGACGGGAGCGCCGGGTGAATGAGTACAAGCGCCTTACGCCGGTTCAGTTCGTCGAACAGTTCGTCGAAAAGCGCATCACCCGGATAGCGACCGCCGCTGTTGGAGAGCAATATGACGCCGTCCAGCTTCAGCGTGTCGAGGGCGTATTCCAGTTCGCGCAGCGCCGCGTCGACATCCGGCAGGGGCAGGCTGGCGAAAGCCCCGAAGCGGCCTGGATGCGCCCGGATCAGTTCGGCGGCATACTCGTTGCAGTAGCGCGCCAGGTCGCGCGCCTGCTGCGCATCTCCAAAGTAGACACCCGGCTCCGAGATGGAGAGGATGGCCTTCTCGATGTCGTAGCGATCCATCAAGGCCAGCGCGCTCCCGGCGTCCCACGTGGGGACAAGCAGCCCGCCGCCTATCTGTATGCCGCGCCCGGCCAGGGCAGCGAGATAGTCAGGCGGCAGGAAATGCTGGTGAATATCGATTATGGACATATTCCCCCAAAGCTACGAAAAAACGATATCCTGTTTGCGCGCCAGGAACTCAAGTTTGCTGGCAAGGTTTTCGATCACCTGGTCCCACAGGAATTGTTCCGATGTGCGACGGCCAGCCTGGCGAATGCGTTCCTGCTCCTCCGGGTGGCGGCGCAGGTAGAGCAGGTAGCCAACGATCTCGTCGGGGTCATCGGTCTCGGTAACAATGGCGTTCTCAAGCGAGATGGCGTAATCCTCTCCGGTCGAACCCGTCACAGCGATACCCTCTGCCGCCATTACCTCCAGCGCGACCAGGCCGAACGGCTCGTGGCCGCTGTTAGCGAGCGTAGCGTCCGCCGCGCGATAGGTGACACGCACGAAGTCTTCAGGCAGGAAGAAGCGCAGGTTGTAGATGTCGGCCTGGCCCGCCTTCGACATCACATCCAGGCATTGCTCCAGGTTGGGACGCCGCGCCTCGATATCCTGGATGTGCAGGCCCATGTTATAAGCGTGGCGCAGCACGTCCGCGCCGTGCGGCTCGATGCCGCCGCGCACAAAGAGCGTGACCGGGTGGCCGCTGTACTTCAGCCGCGCTACCGCCTCAATCGCCATCATCCAGCGTTTGTCGGGGTCGAAACGGCCAATCTTGAAGAGGAACATGTGGCGCGGGTCGCCTCGCTGAACAATATCGCGCAGGCGCGTGGCTGCCTTCATATCGACCGGATCGAGGTAGCGCCTGGGGATGCCGTTGGGGATCACCAGCGGATTGACGCCATACGACCACATGCGGTGCTTCATGTACTTGCTGACCGTGCAAATCGTCGTGACGTAGTTCAGCCTGCCCCAGTTGATGCGGTGCAGCGACATGAGGCTGTTCAGGTTCCACATCATCAGCACCTTCTGGCGCAGTCCGAACCAGTACAGCAGATCGGAGGTGCGGCACATGGCCTCGGCTGTCTGCCAGTCCTCGCCCAGAATGACAACCGTTTTGTGTTCGGCTACTGCCGGGCGCACGATGTCATTGTAGATGTGATACGGCACGCTTTCGTTATAATCGTAGAGTTTTTCGTCTTCGCCGTCATATACGCCATTGGGATGATATCTGCTGATCCACTGCGACCAGCGTTCAAGCACCAGGCGACCATCGACGCGCGTCTCCACGCCTGGTTTCGATGGGTCGCCGATGAAAATAAGATGCGTGGTATAACCCTGTGCCGCCAGCGCCTCGCTTAGCTCGGTGACGCGCGTTCCCAGCCCGCCCGCCGTCGAATAGACATCCGGCCCTTCGAAGCTGAGCATCACAAAGAGCGTGTTGTCAGGCGTGATGGCACCATCATGTTCAATCATAAAATACTCATCCTTGTGGAGTTGATGTGGGGAATCCAATCCCTGCAAATACTTTCTGCTGTAAATAGTATATCATGCAGCAGATATCGCCACATCATCCACAAAGAAGTCCGTCGGTTGGTACTGGTTCGGCGCGTTGGTGCCGCGGAAGAAGAGCGTCACCTGCTTACCCTTGTAGTTGGCCAGCATTCCCGACACGTCATACGTGACCAGCACCCAGTTGTTGGTGACGTTGGCATTACAGCTTGTCTGCATGTTGCCGATCAGCCCGCCGGAGGTGGTTTGCATACGGCTATAGAAGTAGTCCTGGCATTGCCTGGTCGTTTTGTTCGTATCGGAATACCACCAGTAGCTCACGGTCAGCTTGCTGTAGCTGGTGGGGACGGTAAAGGTCTGCCAGATGCGGTCATCGCAGCCTGTGTAGCCACACAGGTAAGCGCTGTTCTGCCCGCTGTGCGCGTTCAGGTTCTGGATGATCTGGTAGCCGCCCGACGAGGATTCCTGCCAGGGAGCCTGACCGTTCTCGAAGCCACCGTTCTTGATGACCACCAGTGGAGGCGGCGCCGGCGAGGGAGATGGCGTAATCGTTGGCGACGGTGAAGGGGATGGTGTCGGGCTAGTCGGAGATGGTGAAGGCGTCAGAGTTGGCGCGGGCGTGGGCGTGGGCGAGCCGCTCTGGCCGTTGAGCGCGACAAGGTCTTGCGCCATGATGTTGATGTCGGGCGAGCCGATACCGCTCGCCATGTCGTAACCCGAGGTGGCCGGGTAGTACAGGTTGTCGCCGGAATTTATATCGTGGAATGGTGGCGTCGATGGCTGCGCGTTGAAGACGCTGTACAGGGCCGGGTTGGCGTTGCCAATAACGGGCTTGCTCTTCGATAGCAGGTACTGGTTGATGAGCGCCGTGCTGCCTGCCCACAGGGGCGCGGCTGCGCTCGTGCCGCCCACGTTTATCCAGCCGGTGGAGGGACAGCCGGCGTTGGTCACGGTGCAATAGACGGCATAGCCGGTGTTGGGGTCGGCGTTGGCCGAGACATCCGGCACTTCACGGCAGAATTGGCCGCCCGGCGCGCTGCACGGCGCGCCACTGCTGTAGCTGTTCATGACACCCGTCCCGCTCTGCCAGGATTGCATGGTGAAGACGCTGCTGATGCCGCCGCCGCCGCCAGCGCCCTTTGGAGAGCGCAGCGTCTGGTTCGGATTCGACCACGCCGCCTCGCTGCTATATACCCCGCCGCTCAGTTGCAGCGTCGTTCCGCCCACGCCCGTCACGTAGGGATCGTCGGCAGGCGAATCGACGGCCAGGTTGTTGTCGTTGCAGTCATACGCGCCCGAATCGCCGGAGGCCGCGAAGAAGCTGATGCCCTCAGCCGCGCCCTGCTTGAAGATATTGTCGAGTGTCTGCAACTCAGCCGCGCCCGTACTGGACTCGCACAGGCCCCAACTGATGCTGACGACCTGCGCCTTATGGTCATGCACGATCTGGTTATAGGTGTCGTTCAAGCCCTGCGTCGTGTTTGGTCCTTCATAGACAAGCTGGTTGGCGTGCGGCGCGAGACCGCCCAGTACCTCGATATCCAGCTCGACCTCGATGGCTCCCTGGCCTGCCGCGCCATTATAGTTATCCACCATCACATTGCTGATATTGGGCGTGGACAGACCATAGTTCGAGAAGTATTGCGCCACGTCCGACGGGTTATAGCCGTCCAGCTCGAAAAGCGCCACGGTCTGGTTGTCGCCCTGAATGCCGGAGTTTTGCAGCGGCGTGGCGTCATACGCACTTGAGAGGTCTTTGGGGCCAAAGCCGCTTGCCGGTCCTTGCAGAGATGTATGTGCTTTTGTAGAGATATGCAGAGAGAGTGGCTGGTATGGCGTGCTGTTATCAAGGCCGCCGATGGAGGTAATCAACTGGCTGAGCGAGCCGGGAACAACCGGCGGCGTGGCATTGGCATAAAACATTTGGTTATTGAGTTGATAATTGTTGATCTGCGTGCTGAATGCCTGGTCTACCTGCCCCACCGTCGCGCTGGCGTCGATCAGCATGTTGTTGGGCGCGATGCTGGTCACGGTCATGCCCTGGCTCTGGAGATAGGTGACGACCTGCTGCACCTGGTTGGCAGTGGGCGAAAAGAGCGATTCATATTGCGCAGATGAAAGATACTGCTGGTATTGCGGAGATTGCGGGTCGTAAATTGCGCTGAGCATGCTGGCCAGTTGAGCCTGGTTCTGCGGCTGCAGGCCAATCGACAGGTTGAGTTGTTGGGATGCATCGGCGGCTTGCAACAGTTGCGCGTGCTGGATAAGCGGGGCAACCTGCGCGTTCAGGCGGGCAGGCGCGTTCTGATCGGCACGCGCAACTACGCGCATTGCCAGCAAACTACCAATTATCAAAGCGAGTGCTGTGGCTATAAACAGGACGTTGCATACAATGTTACGTTGCATACGAAAATACTCCGCGAGGGTGACTTTTGGGCCACCCGGATGACCCCCAGGAGATCATCCAACGGCAGCGATCTGCCAGCTTCGCCCATTTTGCGCGAAGCTCCGCTTTACAAATACCCGTTCTTCATGTAATTTATGTTTTGCAGCATTGAGAAAAGGTTGCAAAAATCCTGCATGAATAAACGTGCATTGTTGCGGAGTTTGCGTATATTCCACACCTGGCCATCATCCGTGGATGTATCACACCCGATCCCACCCCCGGATTTCGGTGGCGGCTCTTTACACAATGGCAGGTTGTTCCGTCCCCGGTTCAGCCTCCTTCTTCGGAATATACCTGTCGGCGTGGCCGAGCGCGGTGAAGGAGAAGGAGAACGGGATCAGGAAGACCAGCGCGCCGATGACGGTGTAGACCAGGGCGACGTTCTGCGTCCAGGTGATGGCGAGGCCGCCCAGCAGGCTGCCGAGTGGGATGGCCGACCACGCGAGCACGCTGGCAATGCTGATGACGCGCCCCAGCATGTGATTGGGGACGATTGCCTGGCGCAGGCTGCTTGTATTGATGTTGAAGAGGATGCCAAGTCCTCCTATCAGCGTCCAAAGGGCGAGCGCGACCCAGTACCAGTGCATCAGCGAGAAGACGACAGTCAGCAGTCCTTCCAACATGAGCGCGCCCAGGGCTACTTTACTGAACGACCAGCGTTTGCGCAGCGTGCCCGCCAGCAGGCCGGTGATGACCACACCCAGGCTGCCGGCAGAGAAGAGCAGGCTCACCTGGGGATCGCTTGCGCCGAGCCGCACTTTTGAGAAGAGCACGAGCTGCGCGTAGGTGGACGAGCCGACGAAGTTGACCATCGCCATCATCAGCGAGATGTTGCGCAGCACGGGATGACCGAGTACGTAGCGCAGCCCCTCGACGACATCGCGGCGTATGCTGGTTCTCTCGCGCGCCTCAGCTTTCCTCACGTTGAAGCCCACGCGCACGAGCAGCAGCGAGCCGGACGAGACGAGAAACGAGAGCGCGTCGATTAGCATGAGCGAGGTCAGCGGCACAACAGCCACCAGCGCGCCCGCCAGGAGGGGGCCGGCGATCTGCGCGCCGGAGTAACTGGCCTGGATGCGCCCATTGGCCGTCACCAGGTCGTCCTGGTTGACAAGACTGGGAATGGCGGCGAACTGCCCCGCCTCGAAGCAAATGGTCAGCGTTGATTGCAGAAAACCTACGATGTAGATCCACCAGATGGGCAGCGCGCCGAACAACGCCCACAGCGGGATACTCCCGACCACTACAGCGCGAGCCACATCGACGAAGATCATCATGCGCTTGCGGTCTACACGGTCCGTCCACGCGCCCAGCACCAGCCCGAAGAGCAGGTAGGGCAGGAAGTTCGCTGCGCTGGAGATGCCCAGATTGAGCGCGGAGCCGGTCAGCTTATAAACCAGCAGCGGCAGGGCAAACAGGGTGATGGAGCTTCCCAGGTTCGAGATGGTCTGCCCAATCCAGAACTTCCAGAAGTCGCTATTGAGCTTACGCGGTGAGATCGTCGCTGACTGGTTTGCCTGGTTTGCCTGATTTTCCTGGTTCGCTGACATGTCCTTCTCCTTGCATATAAGGCGGCGACTTGAACATCCCCACGAAGATGCCATATACCTCGCCGTTGGGATCAGGAGTCTCTTGCAGTATCTCTTCGATCAAGTCGTCCAGCCGCTGCCAGTAGTGTTGGGCGCGTTCGGGCGAAAGGCGCGCATGTGGAAAGCCGTCGCGCAGAAACGGGTCATCTTCGTAGGCTTCCAGCGACTCGGCTACCTCGTCATATGCCTTCCCGATAATCTCCATGACAGCCGATTCGCCGCTCTGAAGCTCTTTCGGAAGATCGAAGTTGAAGATTTTGGCGGTGCGCGTGTAGTAGCTGGCGACGATGCCGCGCACCAGCCGCCGCGCCATGACCTGCGCCAATCCCGCCTGTTCCAGCACGCGCAGGTGATGCCCGATAGCACCAGGAGTCGCGTTCAGCCTGTCGGCGATCTGCTTGGCCGTGGCGGGCTGATTCTGGATGATATTCAGGATGCGCGAGCGAGTCGGGTCGCTGATGGCCTTGAACTGCTCCAACGTGTTGATAACGCGCCTGGCCGGAAGATTCGGCATAGTGACCGGCACATCATCTGGCAAGAGCGGGAGTGAAATTGGTTCTTTATCACTGCTCATCGTATCCGTTATGCTCCATCTGATCAATAATGAAAATGGCACATATCGTATTTCCACTACGTACTATATTTTTAGTACGTAGTGGAAATATAGCATTAAAAATAACAGAAGTCAAGAGCTAACCAGAGCGATTTAGATTTTTCCCAACCAAGATCGGGAAGGTTCATTAGCACCAGATACGAATTATCACAAGATGTCCGTCAGGGTCACTCCCAGCGGATTTCGTAGCGATGCCCGAAGACGGGGCTGGCGATCTCCCAGTGAATTTCGCCGCTGTGGGTGTTGATCTTGCCGGGCTGTGTCAGAGTGGATGGTACTTCCGGACTCAAAATATTTCGCTCGCTAAATGTGATATGAGGCGGAAAGTTGCTAATAGGTAAAACGACCTTGAGAATAAGATAATCCAGCTGTTCACCGACAGTTTTGGCTAAATAGGGTTCAAACTTATTTTCGAGATCATAAAGGTCTAGAATTATTCTAACTTCTGCTTGTTCACCTTTGCTAAGCTCGCGGCCCAAAAAAATTCGCACATATTTCCAATGTGCTCTTTCTATTACTTCTACTAGACTATGCCCTGCACTTAGAACCTGGAGATCTTCTTCTTGTCCTTGACCTGACCACGCATATCTATCTTCGAAAATGCTGATCCCATCTTTAAATGTCTCAAGCAGTATCGAAGTTATCTGTGAGTGATGGCGTGAGTTATCCTCGTGAATAATATAATGATACTCTGCGCGGACAAACCGGTACCCTTGTTGAAACCATTTTGGCAGATCAAGTAATTGAGCTACTTTCGAGAAAGCCATAGCATCTTGATTTATCTGATCGATACAAGCCTGGATAAATGAGAGATACTGCTGAGATTGTGACCAGTTTGTTATGTCAACTTTAACGAGGGCTTTATTAATTGCTCGTACAGTTCTTTCAGCCCATAGAAGCTGAGTTCGCTTGTTCATATTTGCTTTCAGTACTGCTTGTACTAAGCGATGAAGAGAAAAAGTCTTACTATCACTATTTCGACGGATGAGTGAATATCGCCGTAATGTTGCAATTGCGTCATCTAATAGAAACGGATCCTTACTTATACGCTTTAGATTGGGTCCCAGTTCATTTACATTTTTCATAATCATTTCCTCAGGAATAGCATCGGGTGGCAGAAACACGCAAAAGGATAAAAGATCGGCGGCAATCGGGTTTATTTGCTTGACTGCCTCAAAGGAAAGAGACCAGGTAGTAGCGACAGGATCGGGATGGTCGATGCCGAGACCGCCACGACGGTTTAATAGAGATATATGCCTTTGCTTGTACTGATCTAGATATGCAGCGATGGTGCATCCTGTTTCCTCAATATAAGCTCCTGCTTGATCCAGTGCAAGAGGAAGTCCATCCATTTCTTTCATTAACGCTTTTGCATTGATGAGATCACTATTCGCAACTTGATCTAAAGAGGTCACTACAGTTATAGCTTTAGCTCTACAAAGCAGAAGCAATATTCCCTCGTGCTCGTCCATCTTTTCTACCTCGATTGAATCAGCAAAGCCTCCAACTGCCTGCATTCGAGTGGTGATTAAAATATGACCTGTACTACTGGCTGGAAGAATATCGGAGATAACTAATAAATCATCAGCATTGTCTAGAATGAGAAGCCAGCCAGTATGAGAAGCTAGCCAATACTTAACGGCAGCAATTAGGATATCCTGATCTTCTTCATTTGTTACAGATAATTGCAAAAGTTGCGCTAGCGATTTAAAGTCGGCAAAAAGCGCCTCTCTAGATGACACTTTGACCCAGAAAACATACTGATATTGGCTACTGTATCGATATGCATACTCTACAGCTATTTGTGTTTTACCAATGCCTCCGAGTCCGTTTATAGCTCTTGCCTGGGTTAATGCCATGGGCTTGGAATGCACAAATTTCTCGTGCAACTGCATCAATAGCTGTTCGCGTCCTGTGAAGAATGGATTGCGTTGAAAAGGAACGTTCCAAATTGTAGGAGAAATCACTTCACGCTCGGTTGTAAGCTCTTTAATGATGCTTGCCGCTTCCTGATAGTTCTGAGTAGGTGGCGACGAGTCTGAATTATTGGATGTATGGGGAAAGTACCATTGAAAGAAAGCTAATATCGTAGAAGGAACTACAAAAACAATTGTTGTAATACTTGCTAGAATACCCAGAGTGACATAGAGCTGATTGACATTCTGAGTTTTTGCTAACCAGATGATGACAAAAATTAACCCGATAGTAAGAGTAGTGACTGCTCCTGTTACAACCCAAAATATCCAGGATGGGTGTTTAAGCGCGCCCTTTCGTTGTCGCTTTTTGCTATTCGGTTGCTGTTGTATCTGCATATAGCCATGTCTTTGAAAAATTAGAGAGGGTTTCAACCTGTAGAAAGCATCCGGTTTTTAGAAATTCTAGATGTAGCTCGATAATCAGCCATAGGTGAAGTCACTCTCCTTTATGATTGGTCATCGAGCTATGCTATTCAACACCTGAGAGCTAATCCCACGCTCCCACCTTCGCATAGCCCTTGAGCAGGGCGCGGGCGATGATGAAGTGCTGGATTTCGTCGGTGCCTTCGTAGATGCGGGTCACGCGCAGGTCGCGGTACCAGCGTTCAATGGGCATCTCGCGGGTGTAGCCCATGCCGCCGTGAATCTGCATGACGCGGTCAACCACGCGGTTTGCCATGCCCGCGCCGTAGAGCTTCGCCATACTGGCCTCGTGGCGGTTATCGAGGCCCTGGTCAACCTTCCACGCCGCGTGCAGCGCCAGCCACTTGGTGGCCTGAATCTCCACGGCGGAGTCGGCGATCATCCACTGGATGGCCTGGCGGTCGGCGATCGGCTCGCCGAATGTGACGCGCTGCTTGGAGTAGTCGATGGCCATTTGCAGCAGGCGTTCTGCCGTGCCGACGCAGCGCGAGGCGATCAGCCAGCGGCCCTGGCCGATCCACTGCATACCGAGCGAGAAGCCCTTGCCGACTTCGCCCAGCACGTGATCTTCCGGCACGCGCACATTCTCGAAGAACAACTCGGCGGGCGACCAGCCGCCCATCGTGTACACGGGGCGCGAGGTCCAGCCCATCTCGCGGTCCACCAGGAAGCAGGTCACGCCGCCGTTCTGGGGCGGCTTCTCGCGGTCGGTCACGGCGAAGACCATCGCGAAATCGGCCTCGTTGCCGCCGGTGATAAATACTTTCTGCCCGTTGAGCACCCAGTGCTTGCCGTCCTTCACGGCGCTGGCGCGGATCGATGACGGGTCGGAACCGGCCCCCGGCTCCGTCAAAGCGAAGCAGGAGTGGCGCTTGCCCTCGATGGTGGGAATGAGATAGTTGCGTTTCTGCCAATCATTGCCGTGGTAGAGGATGTTGTCGGCGCTGCCGCCGAAGGTGAATGAGACGAGCGTGCGCCCCATCTCGATGGCGATCAGCGCCGACATGATCGCGCCGAGATTCGCGCCGCCGTATTCCTCCGGCGTATTGATACCCCAGAAGCCGAGCTCCTTGGCCTTCATCTGCAATTCGTGATACTTGCCAGGCTCAAGGCCGGAAGGATACTTGCCTTCGTTATCCATCACCTCTTTTTCGAGAGGCATCAGTTCGCGCTCTACAAAACGCCGTACCGTTTCCTGAACCATCTTCTGTTCGTCGGTGAGGGTAAAATCCACAATGACCTCCTTCTGGGGTAAACACGAGACACGGAACAATGTTAATGATTGATTGCCATATGTGGCGCGACTTGCGACGACCCGTTCTGATGCACAGAGACATCGAGCGAAAATTCTTCGCCTAACGCTCGCACGTACTTACGCAAGCTATTCAGCGTATACGCATCATAGCCGCGTCTCTCCATGCGGATTACCTTCTTCAAAGGAATGCCAAGTCGGCTGGCAACTTCAGCTTGCGTTATACCGGCCTCTTGACGAACCTCAACGAGTCGCAACCATAGTTCTTTCTTAGCAGCTTCCTCCTCGTAAATCTTTCTGAACTCGGGGTCTGCATGTAATTTGTCTCGCCATCGCTGGTACGAACGCTGACCTTCTTCGATGGAATCAAAAGGCTCTTGCACGTTACGATATTCTCTCTTTTGGCGGTTCCAATATCAATAGTAGTATATCATGAAGCCTGTGCAAATGGCTCGGATAGGTGACGTCGCTTACACCCGGTACATCATCCTGCGGTGCATCAGCGAGATCAGTGTATCCGTCAGCGTCAAGATGGCCTCGAACTGCTCGGCTTGTTGCTCTATCGAGAGGTTATCTTCGCGCCAAAGCGCCTGCGCGTGCTGCTCGATGGCCGCGATCTCGCCGCGCACGAGCTGGCGCAGTTGGAAGCGGATCAGCGAAGGGAGCGCGAGCGGCAGGCCAAGGTATGCAAGTCGCTCGTAAAGTTCGATGAGCAGCGCATCATCGCCGCTGTAGAGCAGTTCCGGCTCGGTCTGCGCGGGGAAGAGCAGACCCTGGCGCGTCAATTCGTCGATGCGCTCGCCGCTGGCTCCCGTCAGGCGCATCAATGCCTCTTTTGTAAGATGCATGTGCTGGTTGCCCCCGGTCAGGGGGCGCAGCAGGCGCTGCCGAAGCGCCAGGTTCATCTGCACCTCGCCCTGCGCCGCGCGAATCTCCAACATCTGCCGGATTGTCTCCAGGGAAGATTCTGCCGCTCCTTGAGTTCTTTAATGAGGTGGAGTGTAGTGACGTGTTGATCGTCGTAGTAGGCGACGCGGCCCTGCATGACGGGCGGAGGTAGCAGTCCCTGCGTATTGTAGAAGCGGATCGTGCGGCTCGGCATCCCGACCGTATGGGCCAGTTCATCGATGGTATACATTGCGACATCATCCTTGTTCCCATAGATGTGTATCAATGATATCGTAACACAAGCACTGTTACACAACAAGTTGCCAGGGCGATTTTATTTTCCCGCTGCGAAATATGCTGTCCAGCTGCCGCCGTCCCAGATGGCGCTGAGGTAGTAGCACCCGGCGCGTGGGATGTAGAGATTGACACTCGTGAAGTCCAATTGCTGGTCGCCGGTGGTGTGGTTAGAGACGCTGGTGTCGAGCGGATGCAGCGTGACGGTTCGCACCAGGTCGCTGCTTTGATACTTGCCGAACCAGAGAGGGAAGCTGCTGCTTGCGATACCGGCTCGCAGGACGATATCCCCCGCGAAATTCGTTTCCGAGACGATGAGCAATGGCTGGTACCAGCCGTTCTGCGGCTCCGGTGCGCGTGTCAGGTGATTGAGCTGCGCGTCCGGCCCCGTGAAGCCGGTAACCCAGACGGGCGAACTGCCCACGCCGGGCGGGTAGATTGGTGAGGCGAAGTCCTGGAGGCGTGTCGAGCGGAGGCAGTTCTGGGGCGCGGCAGCCAGCGTGCTGTTCAAGGGTACAACGGGCGGCGTGCTGGCGTCCCAGAAGATCACCTTATTGGTATGGTATTGCGATATGATGCCCTGCATGTCGATGGAGGACAACTGTGCCGATTGGGAAGACAACTGCACCGGTTGCCCTGCCGTTGGTGGCGTGCGTTCGAAGAGACCCAGCATGCCCTGGCCAATTTGGGGGAAGTTGCCGAACAACACAAAGGCGATCAGCAGCAGCGCGCCGCCAGCCGTACCGGCCTGCCAGATGCGCCGTCGCAGCCGGGGACGCGCTGCTAATGTACGCGCCAGATCAGTGAAAGGTGCGTTGCGATGAGCATTCCTGACGCCGGGAAGGTCGGTAATTTCCAGTTCGCTCTCGCCTGGCTCGATATGCTGCTCCGGCTCACCCATAGTTGATTCCATGCTCCTTCTTTAGAGGCTCAATGAACTGGTAAGCTGGCGCTGACCTGTTGTTCCGCCGGTCAGTTCTCCTGTGTCATAATCTGACAGGAAGCGCTTCCAGGTCTCTTCGCCCCCGATATGATAAACCGGGATGCCTGCCAGGTGGTTAGCGATCGTCCTATCGCCTGCGAACAGAATCGTAACGGCGTGTCCGGCGTTGCGCACGCGCGCCAGTGTATCGAGCAGGGGATCGCTGATGGAGCTGGTGATGACGACGACCGTGGCTCCCGCGGGCAGGCGCGTGCGCTCAGCGTGGATCAAGTCTTCCATGGGGCTGCCAAAGTAGGATTGAATGCGCGCCAGCGTTTCCATGATGCGCCTGCGCTGCTCCTCGTTGCTGGCGGGCGGCAGGTGAATACGGCGGCGTTTCAACTGCTCGGCCACGATTGATTCCAGGGATGGCACCTGCTGGCCCCGCTGGCCCTGTTGGCCCTGCTCGCCCGACTCATCTGCTGGTTTGGGGAGCGTCATACCAATTTCGGGCATGTACATGGTCGTATTGGCGTAGAGGCCAACGGCCAGCCCTTCGTCGAGCGCCCAGCTGGCGACCGAGGCCGTGGCGCAGATGCTCAGTTCCAGCACTTCGGGGTGGATGCCGTACCACACATCGAGTTGTTGCGCCACGTTAAGAAAAAGCGCCATCGTGTAGGTCGTCGTCGGTTGGTAGACCTTGCTTTGCAACTGCATCGTGCGCGCGGTGGCCTTCCAGTGGACGCGCCGCAGGTCGTCGCCATACTGGTAATCGCGCACGCCGATCACGCGCGACGGGTCTTCCAGGAGGCGGCGCGGTGCCTTGTAGTCGCCGAACGGATGGCGTGCCGGCAGGCTGAAGCGCGTGAGCTGCACGACCATCGGGTAGACGAGCAGGTATTGCCGGTTTGCCAGCGACTCCTGGCGGCTCTGAAATCCGAACACATCGCCACTGCGCAGTATTGTCGGTCCGAAGGAATGCACGCCGCGCGCCGTGCAGGTGACGCTGTAGCGGCGCGTGACGCGCTCGTACCAGCGCAGGCTGAAAAGGCTTTCCAGCACAGCCAATTCGCTGCTCTGGCGCACGCGCACGCTGCGCCCGGCATAGGTCAACGAGCGAGGAACCGTCTCCTCCAACTCCAGCCAGGGAAGCGGCAGCAGTTTGGCATTCTCAAGCGAGATGGAGAGGGTGATGTCTTCGCCGAACAGGGCGCGTTGCTCGCTCAATTCACGCACGTAGCGCAAATCGCGCAGGCAGTAGGTTGCCCAGATATCCGCGGAGGCCAGCGCCAGCAAGACCAGGATGCCGATCAACAGCAGCAAGGGCTGCCGGATCAATAGACCCGCCAGGACGAGCGCGATAGCCGCATAATACCATTGTCGATTCATAGCTCAACCGGAACCGCGATGCTATGCAAAACTTCTTCGATGATCTGCTCCATCATGCGCCCATGCAGGCGGGTCTGGCTGGTTGCGATCATGCGATGCGATAGGACAGGACGCGCTACTCGTTTGACATCATCAGGGATACAATACGCGCGCCCATGAATGGCGGCGTATGCCTGGGAAGCACGGTAGAGGGCGAGTGTGCCACGCGGACTGACGCCCAGATCGACGCCGTTATGGTTGCGGGTCGCGCGCACCAGTTCCACAATATACGATTCGAGTACCGGCTCCACGCGCACGCGGCGAATGATGGCTTGCAGTATCTGGAGGTGGCTGGCATCCAGCACCGGGTGCAGGTCTTCCAACGGCTGCTCTTCGCGGAATCGCTGCAAGATAAGGCGCTCTTCGCTCTGGCTCGGATAGTCGAGACGCAGGCGCATTAGAAAACGGTCAAGCTGCGCCTCCGGCAGTGGGAAGGTACCTTCCAGCTCAATCGGGTTCTGCGTGGCGATCACAATGAATGGGCGAGGCAGCTTGATCGTCTCGCGCTCGACGCTGATCTGTCGTTCCTCCATTGCTTCGAGCAGCGCTGACTGCGTGCGCGGCGTGGCGCGGTTGATCTCGTCGGCGAGTACGATCTGCGCGAGCAGCGGGCCGGGGCGAAATTCGAATTCCCCGCTCTTCTGATTATAAAATGTGATGCCGGTAATATCGGATGGCAGCAGGTCGGGCGTGAACTGGATGCGCTGGAACGAGCAACCCAGCGACTTTGCCAGGGATTTTGCCAGGGTCGTTTTGCCGATGCCCGGCACATCCTCGAACAGAACATGCCCTTCACATAGCAGCGCCACCATCAGCAGGTCGATAACCTCTTCTTTGCCCACAATGACTTTGCCGGTATTCTGGCGGACAACACGTGCGGCATCTTGCACCTGGCGGATTTCATCGGTTTGTGTCATGGAGCATCCTTATCGACCTTGCCCCAGGCAATCCAGGTCGTATGGTGGCACTGATTGACTGATTGAGAGACACTGCCTGCATTATACTACATGCAAGGCAACCGCAAAGGCTGCTCCGTATGTCTGCTTACGCCACTCTCTGCAAGTTGACCTGTACTGTCACAGGCGAGGATGTCACCTGTTGTCCCTGTTGATCGTAGGCAACAGCCGTCAATGTGGCCGTTGCTTTTTTCCCAGTGCCAAAGAAGAACACGTACCAGCCAATCGTCACGTTGCCGTTGGCGTCGGTCGTCCCCGACCCGGCCGTGACATTATGTGGCTGGGCGTTCGAGCGAACTTGCAACGTGACCGTGATGCCCGGCTGATTGGTCGAGATGGTGACGGAGACGCGCGTCCCGTTGACTACGATTGAAGGATAGGAGACGATCTGCAGCGTAATCGGCCCGCCCTGCCCGGGCTGGGTCGGCTGCGCAGTGACGCTGGCGGTAGCCGTGGGCGTCACGTTGATGACCGTCGTCGTGCCTTGCGCGGGCGGCTGGCTGGTTTGTCCGCTGCCCGAACCCCCCTTGGGCTTGGGGAATGTGGGTTGGAGATCGACCGTGCCTTTGGGCGACACGGCTGTTGGGGGTGCCTGCGTAGAGCTGTTGCTGAAGAGCGGCTTGCCTAGCAATGCGGCGCTGCCCAGCGAGACGAAGATGATGGCTGCCACGACGACCATGCCGATAGCTACCATAAAGACCTTGTAGGCCGGGTCTTTACGCCAGTAGTGGATGAATTTCGGAAGAAGTTCATTCGGGGCCGCAGATGTTCCGCGGCGAATGAGCTGCCCCGGCTCGATGTGGGCGTTCGGCTGTAACGGGGAAGAGCGTGGTGTCTCATCGGGGGGCGCGGGCAGCACCAGCCTACCCGAAACCGGAGCCTTGTCTTCCGTCCCTGGATGATTCAGCATAAGTTGCTCCCTCTTATCCATGCGCTAGATATCGCACTACGTAAACATTGATATGTGTTGATATACACTCTATTATACAAAACTGTCAATCTGGCGTTCATTTTCATAGGTAATTAGTCGTAGAGAGCCTGTTCGACCCGCTCTACAACGGTGCCTACAGGCATGTCATCCAGCGATGGTTCGTAAATCACTCTTACCCGCTCGCCAAAAGGCTTCCATGTAATGGGGTCGCTCGGCCCGAAGAGGGCGATGGTCGGCAGCCCCAGCAGCGCCGCCAGGTGGGTGATACCTGAATCGTTCCCCAGGTAACAGCGGCACTGCTGCAATCGCCGCGCCACCTCCAGTAGAGGGGCGTTATCCAGTAGTTCGAGCATTCCCGGCGCGGGTAGCCCAAGATGACGCTGTAAATACGCGCGCTGTTCCTCGTCGGCAGGACCCATCACTAGCAGCACCGGCCAGCCGCGCCGCCACAGCTCCTCAATGACGGCGGCGAATTTCTCTACCGGCCAGCATTTCTGCCTGCCACCGCTGCCGGGATGTATGGCAATCGAGGACTGGCGGGTCGAGGCGTCCCGGCCCCACCCCCGGATACCCGCGAGGGGTATCCCTACATGCCCACGCGCCCCCACCATCCTACCCCGCGCAACATGTTGCGCGGGATGGACCGAACCATTGCCGGCATTCGGGAGGTGTCCGAAAATCGTACTCGCCAGGTAATCGACGATGTGCATAGACTCGCCCTCCGGCGGTCTGCCGGGCGCGATGATGCAGCGTTTCACGCCAGCCGCGAGCAGATTGCGCTCGATGAGATGCTCGGCGTCGCGCAGCCAGCATATCGCCAGGTCGGTCGTACTCAATCGCTCCAGCAGCGCCACATCCTGAATGCCCTTCGTCGAGAAAAGCGCGCTCCACTGTGGCAACTGAAAATCGAAGACCTCCTCGACCAGCCCCCATTCCAGCGCGAGCGGAAGCACAGCCGCGTTGCTAACGAAGTTGATATATGAAATCAGAGTAGATTGTTCGCAGCACCTTCACGATGGGAAAGGTAAGTAGCGTGTCTCCTATCGCTCCGGGACGAATCATCAAAATGTTCATCTATCGTTCTCGCCTACTTTTCTGGTATACTGCTATGCAGTATAGTGAGAACATGAGCGCGTGTCAAAAAAAAGAGGAGTAGCTAGCGATGGCCGCGGACCCACGTTCACAGCCTATAAGCGTAGAAGTATATCTGAAGCTTGATCGTGACAGCATGGATGCGCGTTACGAGTTCATCGATGGCGCTGTTACCATGCTCGCGGGGGGAACAGTTAATCATTCCCGTATCAGCATCAACCTCGTCAAGGTGCTTGATAACACGCTGAGTGGCAAACGGTGCATGGTTTTCAATTCCGATATGCGAGTAAAGTTATCGCCGACACGTTTTGTTTATCCAGATGTCTCGGTCAGTTGCGACCCACGCGACCAGGAACAGGGTGATCTTGATAGTATCTCCCATCCCAACGTCGTCATAGAAGTGCTTTCCGCCAGCACCGAAGCCTATGATCGTATCAAGAAGTTCTCGTATTATCGTGCCTGTCCCAGCGTGCAGGAGTACCTGCTGGTGAGCACGCAGGAGCAGGCAGTAGATATGTACCAGCGAGCGACCGAGAACCTCTGGACGTTGCACCTGTTTGGGCCGGGTGACGAGATAGAACTAAAAAGCCTCAACATCCGTTTTCCCCTGGCGACCATCTACGAGAATATCATACTCTCCTCTGAGAACACATAAATTTCACTTCTGTGCCAGCGACAATATCTCTACGACCACCAGGATACCCAGGCTGACGAGCGCAGTGAAGATGCTCCAACTGTGGAGGGCGCGCAGCAGCAGGTTGAAGACGATCCACAACGCCAGCAGCGCACCCTGGCGCAGGGAATGCCGCAGCGTGGCGCGATAAAGCCGCGAGGAGATGAAGCGCAGGCCGATGGCGTAGGCCAGGGGCGCGAAGGTGCTGGTGAGCGCCACGTACAGCAGCACGAAGAAGGCGGCGAAGGCCAGCGCATCCCGCGGCGGCACGAAATGCGTGTAGACCAGCAGCATAACCCACGCCAGGGGCGCGAGAATCGCCAGTGTGTAGAGCGCGGTACGCCTGTTCATACGGAACATGCGGCTCCTCTGTATCGGCACCTGTGACATACTCATCGCAGCAGTTGAAAACCCCGTTTCCCATTCAGGGGCGCTTCCTGGCGGTGGCGGCTATCTTCGGCCTCCGGGCTGAAGTGCTTTTGCCACATATCGGGCGCGTCCTTGCTTTCGCCGCCGTGCTTCGTGATGCGCGAGCGCACGCGGCAGATCACCGGCGTGTTGACGGCTGCCCCGGCGATAATCACCTGGCCCTTCGAGAGCGCGGGCAGGTTATCCAGCAGGTCGCGTCCGACCCCCTCGATGGCCGCCGCCACGCTCTTCTGGTCGATCTCGTTCACGATGCGCATGATGCATTGCGTCTGGCACTGGCTCAGCACATCCGCGTCCAGCTTGCCGGGTCGCTGACTGATTAAACCCACGCCGATGCCGAATTTGCGCCCCTCGGCCAGCACCTGCTTGAGAATGGGCGTCGAGACTACCTCTGCTCCACCTGGGGCGAAGTGGTGCGCTTCCTCGATCAGCACGAAGACGGGGTAAGGTAGGTACGACTCGCCGGAATGCACTTTGCCGCGCTCGGTATCCATGCGCGCCTTGTTCAAACGGCGCAGCAGGGTGGCCACCACGACCTGCTGGTCGCGCTCGTCGATCTCGTTGAGCGGCAGCACGGTACATTGTCCCGGCTTGAAAATCTCCGGCAGGTCGAGATGCTGGATATCATCGAAGGTGAAGTTGTCCACGAAACGTTGCTCGATGCGCCACGTCAGCGCGTGAACTGTGCTGGAGTCGTCCGCGCCCTCGCTGTCCTCGTCGCCCTTCTGCTTCGACACGGCCTTGATCGCGCCGAGTAAGTCCTGCGCGCTCCACGGCGTGCCGCGTTTCTGCTCGCGCACGCGGCGCAGGGCGCGGCTCAAGAGATGCTGCTGCTTCTCGGTCATCTCCGGCAACAAGTGGCGCATGTCGCCCATGTCCAGCGTGGAGATGCGCACTTTGACTTCTTCGGGTTTGTAGACGCGCACGACCGGTTGGTAGGCCGGGCGGCTCTGCTCGTCGCGGAACTGCGGGAAGTTGGCGATCTGGTCAAGCGTGCTGTACTCGCCGTGCGGGTCGATAATCAGCACGCAGGCTTTGTTGTGCGGCTGCATCAGCTCTTCGATCAGCACGCTGGCGAGATAGCTTTTGCCCGCGCCGGTGCTGGCGATGATAGCGAGATGCGTGCTGACCACGTCCTTGACGGAGAGCACGACCGGCACAGCGTCCGGCCTGCGCGTCAGTAGCGAGCCGACGGTGGCCGAACCCTGTTCACGCGCGCGTTTGCGGCTGAGGATGTTCGCCAGCATCTCGTCGTCGGCCAGGTAGATGCGCTTGCCCGACTGCGGCGGTATCCAGGGATTGATGAACGAGGCCGAGACTTCATCGTAGTAGCCCATAATGGCCACGTGCAGCTCGAACAACTCGTTGGCGTGCGCGTCGTAGCCAACCATGGCCGCCACCTGCGATGGGGCAATCTCCGGCTCGGCCAGAAACGTGTCGGGATACAGTTGCAATGGGACGCGCTTCAGAATACGCCCCAGCACGCGACGCGGCGTAGCGCTTACGCCATCGGGATCGTCCAACTCGTAATAGACATATTCGCCGTTCTTCAACTCCTGCTCGTCGTCGCGCGAGACGAAGGTATATTCGTGCGTGGTCTCGCCCGGCCCCTTTGTAATGCCGACGGGCTGAGATTGCGACAATGGGCGTGTCGTAGTGGATGTACCAGTTGTTTCAAGCAAATCAGACATAGCAGCCAGCCTTCCTAACCCGTCGTTTCGACTTTGAGCCGCCAGGCAAAGTTTCTTTTGACAATCGAGAGCAGCTTGATGTTTTGCGGGAACAGCCGCTCAAGTTGCTCGATGATGCGCAGGGTGACGATGGGCAGCAGGCTGTTGGGCTGCGCGATGATATGTGGGATGTAGCCCATGTGCAGGTATGGCTCGCGCTGCACATAGCCCTGGTCGCCAAAATAGTGAAATACCTGCACTTCCTGGTCGGTCATCGTCTCGATCTCGCTGCCAAGCTCCAGCGAGAGTAGCGGCACGCCGTGCATGACGGAGAGAATCTCAGCCTGGCCAAGCGGCATGGCGCGCTGCTCGATCATGCCCAGCACCATGATGGAGACCAGCACGGCCTTCTCAGAAATATAGTCGGGCGAGAAGAGTTCGACCTGCGTTTCGTTGGAGAGGCGCGGCCCCAGCGACCCGAACTCGGGATTGACCAGGATCGTATCGTAAATCACGCCGACGGCGTAGGTCTGCGGTTCGCTGCTTTTCCCACGTGCCATGAAGATGCGCGAGTCGTGGTCATCGTCATGCTCGGAGCGCACCAGGATTCGCACGAATTGCCCAAAGCTATAATTCGCGGGCGAAAGCTCCTGCTCCCTCTCGCGCGGCCCGAAAATCTGGCAGACATAATTGATATGCGAGTAGGATTTGACGATCTTCCCGATTATCATAATGAACCCTCTACAATATGGCCTGAAATATTAGAACAGGTTTCTGTTGCTGGCATTATAGCATAGGGTGGTAGTTCCCTTGAATACTTTTGCCGGGCGATTGCACAATGCTCTCTCATCACCCTATTCTTTCATACAGGCGTGAACTGGAAATGAAGCGTCCATTTGCGATTTCGCTCCCATTTAGGCTATACAAAGTTGTGTTTCTCCTCAACTTGCGGTATGTTTTTCGTGTATTTATGAAGGAGGAAACATGAGCTATCAGGTGACGATGACGGACGTCGAGGCTCGCCCGACGGTGGTGGTGCCTGCGACGACTACGTGGCAGGAGTTCCCGACGCTGTGGCGGGAACTAAGTGATGAGGTGTGGGCGTGCCTACACGCAGGCGGGATCTACCGAGGCTGCCGCGTTATCATGCTGTATTGGGACGATGTGCCACATGTCGAGGTTGGTGTCGAGTTGCTTGTACCGTGCCCGCTCACCGGACGAGTGATAGCGTCGGCCCTGCCAGCTGGGCAGGTGGCATTGACCGTGCATTGGGTCCATATTCGAGGTTGGGGGAGGCACATCAGGCCGTGATTGACTGGTGCACCGCCCAGGGTAAGCGAAAGACCGGCACGCGATGGGAGGTCTACGGACCCCACAACGACAATCCCGCCAAGGTGTGGACCGAGGTCTACTGGCTCCTGGCGTGATGGCTCTTCCGAAGCCTCGTGCCACGTTCGAGTGGGGTTCGTTGGGGCCTGAAGAAGGACGACAACATCTCCTCCTCCCCTCCCCGAAGGGCGACCGCGAGGGTCGCCCCTACAAAGGCTACGAGAAAGAGGCGGTTCTGGGCCGTATCATTGTAGGGGCGACCCTCGCGATCGCCCTTCCTGCTTGACTCGCCCATTACTTCTGCTATAATGAGCGCAGAAAAGGAACAAGGTGACGGTATGACGACATTCACTTTCTACATCATCAACATCATGTCTATGGCAATGCGAAGCCGCGAATACCCATGCGGAGAGTTGCCTGTGTCTTCTGCCACCTGAGTACGTACACGAAGAACATCAAGGGCCGCCCGTATGGGTGGCCGATTTTTTTTGATTGTTTTACACTTGTGTTGAAGGAGCATTACCCATGACGAATTCGAATGTATCCGATAACCGGCTGCCCTGGTATGTTTCGACGGCCATTCCTTATGTCAACGCGAAACCGCACATTGGCTTCGCGCAGGAACTCATTCTGACCGACGCGCTGGCTCGCTATCACCGTCTCAAGGGTGAGGATGTCTGGTTTCTGACCGGAACCGACGAAAACAGCCTCAAGAACGTGCAGGCCGCCGAGCAAGAGGGCATCCCCACGCGCGTGCTGGTAGACAGGAATGCCGCCCATTACTACAACTTGCGCAACGTCCTGAACCTGTCGTTCAACGATTTCATTCGCACCAGCGCCGAGCCGCGTCACCTGGCGGGCGTCGAGAAGCTGTGGAAAGCGTGTGACGAGCGCGGCGACATCTACAAGCGCGCCTATCGCGGGCTATACTGCGTCGGCTGCGAGCAGTTTTACACCGAAAGCGAGTTGGTGAATGGGCTATGTCCCGAACACCTGACCGCGCCCAGCGTGATTGAAGAAGAAAACTACTTTTTCCGCCTCTCGCGCTACGCTGATCGCCTGCTTGAACTCATCGAATCCGACCGGCTGCGCATCCTCCCCCTCAAACGCAAGCACGAGGTGCTGAGTTTTATACGCGCTGGCTTGAACGATTTCAGTATCTCGCGCTCGCAGGCACGCGCGCATGGCTGGGGCATACCCGTGCCAGGCGACTCGCAGCAGGTGATCTACGTCTGGTTCGATGCCCTGACCAACTACATTACCGCGCCCGGCTACGCCGACGACGCTCCTTTATATGAGCGGTATTGGGTACACAATCCCAATAGAGTACACGTAATCGGCAAAGGCGTGATTCGCTTCCACGCCGTCTACTGGCCTGCCATGCTGCTTTCGGCCAATGTGCCGCTGCCCGCCACCATTCTCGTACATGACTACGTCACGCTCAATGGTGGCAAGATCAGCAAATCGCTGGGCAATACAGTTGACCCGGTCGAACTGGTCGAACACTATGGCACTGATGCGCTGCGCTACTACCTGCTGCGCGAGATACCGTCCACCGAAGACGGCGATTTCACATTAGAGCGCTTCATTCGCGCCTACAACGGCGACCTTGCCGATCAGCTTGGCAACCTGCTCAATCGCGTCGTCAGCATGATCGGTCGCTATTACGGTGGTATCGTGCCTGTCCCTGGCCCATTGGAGGAGGTTGACCGGCGTCTCATCGAGAAAGCCCAGGGCATAGAGGAGCGCGTGGAGGCAGCCCTGGCGCGTTTCGCTCTACACGAGGCGCTGGATGCCATCTGGGACGTTGTAGGAGCAGCGAACAAATACGTGGCTGATGTCGAACCCTGGACGCTGGCAAAACTTCGCTCAAACGCGGATGCGGGTAGGCATGCCGAGGAGCGGTTGAGCAGCGTGCTGTACAATCTTGTTGAGGCGTTGCGCCTGGTGGCTTATCACTGCGCTCCATTCCTCCCTGCTACTTCCAGAGGAATTGCCGAACGCCTGGGCATCGGTCTTTACACGGGCGGGTATCCGCAGGATGCGTCTCTCGAAGCGAAAGGAGCAGAGTGGGGTCGCTATCCCGCCGGAACGCGGGTACAGT
Organism: uncultured Chloroflexia bacterium; assembly: GCA_963731975.1. Taxonomy (GTDB): domain Bacteria; phylum Chloroflexota; class Ktedonobacteria; order Ktedonobacterales; family Ktedonobacteraceae; genus CAVSXS01. The sequence continues at coordinate 1,105,908 of CAVSXS010000002.1, forward strand.
CCGGCGATGTCCTGTTTCCCAAGCTCACCATACCAGAATCAGATCATATAGAAGAAACAAAGAGCGGCGGAAGCATGTGATATACTCTAGCAACAATTTTTTCAGTCAAAGGAGAAGCTTAACGTATGGGACGACTTGACGGACGTGTTGCCTTTGTAACGGGCGCGGGGCGCGGCATCGGAGCAGCGACCGCTATGCGGCTGGCCGAAGAGGGCGCTCGCGTGGCTCTTGCTGACCTTGATACGGCGGGCTGCGAGCAGGTGGCCGCCGAAATCGGCAAGCTGGGCGGCGAGGCGCTGGCGCTGACCTGCAACGTGGCCGACGGCGCGATGGTGCAGGATGCCGTCGATAAAACCGCCGCTCACTTCGGGCGACTGGATATCCTCGTCAATAACGCCGGTGTGACACGCGACAACCTGCTCTTCAAGATGACCGACGACGATTGGGAGACCGTCATCAATGTGCATCTTAAGGGTGCCTTCCTGTGCAGCCGCGCCGCGCAGAAATATATGGTGCAGCAGAAGTACGGGCGCATCGTCTCGCTCTCCTCGACCTCCGCGCTCGGCAATCGCGGCCAGACCAACTATTCCACGGCGAAGGCGGGCTTGCAGGGACTCACGCGCACGCTGGCCATCGAGCTTGGCCCGTTCGGCGTCACCGCCAACGCCGTCGCGCCCGGCTTTATCGATACCGAGATGACACGCGCCACCGCTCGCCGCCAGGGTCTCGACCCCGACGAGGTGATTGCCCAGGCAACGAAGACTATCCCAGTGCGCCGCGTCGGGCAGCCGCGTGACATCGCCAACGTGATCTGCTTCCTCGCCTCGGACGAGGCCAGCTTCGTCAACGGCCAGATTATCTACGTGGCAGGCGGCCCTCGCGGCTGAAATGTAGGGGCGACCCTTGTGGTCGCCCAATAATTGGTAACAAGGAGCATCATGCAGACCCAGGAGCGCCGCCAGGCCATCATCGTGTTGGATTTCGGCTCGCAGTACAGCCGCCTCATTACGCGGCGCGTGCGCGAATTGCGCGTCTATAGCGAGTTGCTGCCCGCGCAAACCACGCTTGAAGAACTGCAGGCGCAGTCGCATCTCGATATCCGGGGCTTCATCCTCTCCGGCGGCCCATCGAGCGTCTACGACGACAACGCGCCGCTCTGCGACCCGGCCATCCTCACCAGCGGCCTGCCCATCCTGGGCATCTGCTATGGCATGCAACTGTTCGCCCATCAGCTCGGCGGGCATGTCGAGCCTGCGCACGGGCGGCGCGAATACGGCCCCGCCACGCTCGAAACACTGCCTGATGCGGCACTCGACGAGCAGTGTTTCCGTATCTTCGAGGGCATCGGCGCGACTCCAGCGCAGACCAACCCCCTCGACCAACCGCGTGCCGCAAGTCCTCTGCGCATCCCCGTGTGGATGAGCCACGGCGATAGCGTCGATGTGCTTCCGCAGGGCTTTCGCGTGCTGGCGCGCACGGAGAGCAATCCCGTCGCCGCCGCAGCCAACGCGCAGGGCCTGGTCGGGCTGCAATTTCACCCGGAAGTGACACACACGCCCCAGGGCAAGGACATCTTGCGCAACTTCCTCTATCGCATCTGCGCCTGCGACCCTACCTGGACGACCAGTTCGGTGATCGACGAGTCGGTCGCGTCGATTCGCCAGCGCGTCGGCGGTGCGCGCGTGCTGTGCGGGCTGTCTGGCGGCGTCAATTCGGCGGTCGCGGCCCTGCTCGTACATCGCGCCGTGGGCGACCAGTTGATTTGCGTGCTTGTCGATACTGGCTGCCTGCGCGCGGGCGAGCGCGAGCAGGTGGTGGAGACGTTCAGCCGTCACCTGCACATCCCCCTGGTCGTGGCCGATGCGCGGCAGCGTTTCCTGGCGAAGCTTGAAGGTGTCGTTGACCCCGAAGCAAAACGCAAGATTATCGGCGAGGAATTCATCCGTGTCTTCGAGGAAGAGGCCGAGCGCCTGGAAGAGGAGGGCGGGCCGATTCCCTTCCTCACGCAGGGAACGCTCTATCCCGACGTGATCGAAAGCACGAGCCACGATACCGCCGCGACCGCCACGCGCATCAAGACGCATCACAACGTCGGCGGCCTGCCGGAGGACATGGCCTTCCAACTGGTCGAACCGCTGCGCCTGCTCTTCAAAGACGAGGTGCGCGAGATCGGCAGCGCGCTTGGCCTGCCTGACGAGTGGGTCTGGCGGCATCCCTTCCCCGGCCCAGGACTGGCGATCCGCATCATCGGCGCGGTGGACGAGCAGAAGCTGGAGACGCTGCGCGCCGCCGACGCCATCGTCATCGATGAGATACGACGCGCCGGTGTCTACCGCGAGCTTGGGCAGGCGTTTGCCGTGCTGACGCCGCTACAGAGCGTCGGCGTGATGGGCGATGGCCGCACCTACGCCAACGTGGTGGCAGTGCGCGCCGTTACCACCGGCGACTTCATGACCGCCGACTGGGCGCGCCTCTCGCCCGATCTGCTGGCGCGTATCTCGCACCGCATCGTCAACGAGGTTCCAGGCGTCAACCGCGTGGTCTACGATATTACCTCCAAGCCGCCCGCCACCATTGAGTGGGAATAAGCGGTCGCTCTGAAAGGATGACTATGCACGCTGCTGATCGCTACCCGCGTTTCTCAAACAGCGAGTTTTCGCGTCGTTATGCCTCTGTGCGCGCAGCCATGCGCGAAGCTGACCTGGACGCGCTTGTGCTCTACAGCACGGTCGGGGCGTACAACGAGGTGTTGTACCTCTCGAACTTCCTGGCGACGCGCGAGGCCATGCTCGTCTTTCCGTTGGAGGGCGAGCCGGCGCTGTTCGTGCAGATGTACAATCACGTCCCCAATGCGCGGCGCGTGGCGTGCTTCGCCGATGTGCGCTGGGGTGGGATGGATACGGCAAAATCGACAGCCACATGCATAGAAGAGCAGGGGTTGGCAGCAAGCAAGATTGGCATTGTAGGCGCTGTTCCATTCAAACAGTACGATACCCTCAATCGCCTGCTTCCAGAGGCGACGTTCAGCGACTTTTCGCGGCAGATGGGACAACTGCGGCTCGTCAAAAGCGCAGAGGAGATCGCGTTCCTGCGCCGAGGGGCCGAGTTGAGCGACCTGGCTATCGAGGCGCTGGCACGCGAGATCAGGCCAGGGATGACCGAACACGAGCTTGTTGCCATCGTCGAAAGCGCCTATCTCGGCCTGGGAGGGCGCACGCACATCCACTACCTGGCGACGACTCCCATGTCCAATCCGAGCGTCTGCGTACCCGCGCAGCACCAGTCCAATCGCGTCATCGAGGTAGGCGACGTACTTATCACCGAGATCAGCGCCCACTACTGCGGCTATCCCGGCCAGATTCTACGCCCGTTCGCTATCGGCTCGCCACCCACTCCGGCCTACCAGCGCATGTACGACGTAGCCCTTGAAGCCTACCAGTGCATCGCCGGGATACTACGCCCCGGAGCCACCGGCGAGGAGGTGCTGGACGCGGCTGAGTCTATCCACGCGGCAGGCTACACTATCTGCGACGACCTGCTGCACGGCTTCGGTGGCGGCTACCTGCCTCCCATCCTGCGCACGCGCCAAACAAGCCACATTCCTCCCCGCCCCTTCACCTTCGAGGAAAACATGACCGTCGTCATCCAGCCCAACGTCATCACCGTAGACGAGCGCGCAGGCGTCCAGGTCGGCGAGCTTGTGCGCATCACCAGTAGTGGTGTGGAGTCACTGCACACGTATCCTATGGAGTTTGTACGATGAGTAGGAACCGCTTTTTCCTTTTACTTTCGTCCTCTTGTTGCATTCTACTCCTGTGTTCCTGTTCTGTTTCTCCTACTTCCTCTGTCTCTCATAGCGCTCCTTCTGCGGGTACCACGCTCTCGACGTACTCTGAGCATCACAATGGTGTGACCGCCGTGGCCTGGTCACCTGACGGCAAGCGCGTGGCTTCGGCCAGTTATGATAAAACGGTACAGGTGTGGGACCCCACAACCGGCTATCGCTTCGTCATCTATCGTGGACACACGGATTGGGTCAGCGCTATCGCCTGGTCGCCTGACGGCCAGTACCTGGCTTCGGCCAGTTTTGATAAGACGGTACAGGTGTGGGAAGCCGCCACGGGGAAGCGCCTCTTGACCTATCGCGGGCACTCCGCGACGGTCAGCGCCATCGCCTGGTCGCCTGACGGCCAGTACCTGGCTTCGGCCAGTTTTGATAAGACAGTGCAGGTCTGGAACAGCCGTACAGCGCAGCTTGTGCTGACGTACCACGGCCACTCCCAGGGGGTCACGGCGGTCGCCTGGTCGCCTGACGGCAAAGAGCTGGCCTCTGCTGGCCTGGATACCACGGTACAGATCTGGAACGCGACCACGGGCAAGACCTTGTTGACCTATCTCGGCCATGCGGGTATTGTGACAGCGATTGCCTGGTCCCCCGATGGCCAACATCTCGCCTCCGTGGGTCTTGATATGACCGTCGAGGTCTGGGACGCTACCACAGGGAGACCCCTCTGGATCTATTGCTGCGCCGGGTGGGTAAACGGCATCGCCTGGTCTCCCGACGGCAGGTACGTGGCCTCAGCCAATACCAGGAAGACCGTCCAGATATGGGAGAGCATGACGGGGACGCGCGCGTTGACCTACCGCAATCATGAGAGTGAAGTGCTCGCGGTCGCCTGGTCACCTGACGGAACACGCCTGGCCTCGGGAGATGATGATGGCCTCGTGCGCGTCTGGCAAGCACCTCTGGTCTGCCCGTGCATACCCGCGCCTATCTGACAAAAAAGAACTATTTCAGGTTGCCTTCTTGCACTTCGGCAGGCTCGCTCACAAAATCGGGGGCCTGACTACTGAAGAGGTGATGGTACAGCCAGCCTCATTTGCCGAGTGTCACCCCCCAGCACATTGGTCGTGCGAAAGCCCGGCGCAGAGTAAGTTTTAGAAGACAAGATTATACTAAAAGCAGCGAATAATGTATAGTTTCCCCAAATAACGAATGATATGACTAATGCTTGCCAAAGACGATTGGGTCGAAGTGAGGAGGAAAACTTTCAATGAAGAAGAAAAAGCTTCGTAGTAAACAAAATAGCAAAGATTATAAACGAAGTAACCTCAAATCCATTCTAACAAACAGTAGAATGGACAAAACGGAAGCTTCAATTGATCGCCGCGAACATGAAGCGGTTCCTGCCTATAATAAAATGCAAGCCAAACATCATAGGAGCCTTGCAAAAAAGCTACTCGAAGGACAAAATTATGAAGATGCTATTGTTTCCTTTGAGCAAGCAATATCGCTTGCTCCGACCAATTGGCAGGCTTACTTTGGTTTAGGTGAAGCTTATACTGCTATCAAATGTTATAAGAAGGCTCAAATTGCTTTTCAAAAAGCCCTACAATTTGAACCTAAAAATTCCCAAATCCATTGGGAGATAGGGGAAATGTATTTTAAGCAGAATCTCTTGCATGATGCCAATTCTGCTTATCAAGCGGCGATCAAATATGACCCTCAATATTCCGATCAACTGGTCAAGAAAACAAAAAATCTCCTGACTGAAGGCCAACAATTTTCTCAGCTTAAGCAATACAAAGAGGCCATTAACTACTTCGATATAGCATTGTTCATTTGCCCTGACAAAGTGACTGCTATGAATATTCATTTAGAAAAGGGAGATGCCTTTGCTCAACTCAAATGCTATCAGGAGGCGCTAAATGTTTACAAGCTTGCGCTCCCAAGTGTTCGAACTTATCAGTCTCTAGGAGATGCGCTTTTTGACCTCAAACGATTTAAAGAAGCCTTAGTCGCTGAAGAGCAGGCATTACTGTTCGACTCTAAGACGAAAATCGACTCTTTTGTGTGTAGAGAACTCAGGTTTGCTGAAATAGGATGCTATCTGTTTGAGCAGCAAGATTATCAGGATGCTCTAGTGGCTTACGAACGAGCAGCTCAGCTTAATCCACGAAATGTGAATAACATTCTTGCAAAAGGGAATATATTCATTAAGACTAAGCGTTACGGAGAAGCTTTTAGCGCATATCAACAAGCAATGAATGTCGATCAAATTTCCACAAGAGCCTACTTTCACGAAAAGAAACAAACGTTACTATTTTTAGGTCGTGAGTTCTTGTCGGAAGAATATTTTCAAGAAGCCAGATGGTTTTATCAAATCTCGGCGAAGCACGATGTTGATGTAGAAAGAGATTATGCCATTCAGGGAGAACAGCTTTTAGATGCCGCTAAAAAGCTATACGAAAATGAGTGCTACCCTGAGTCCTCTGCAAGTTTTAGAAAAGCTATTGAGTTTAACCCTGAATACCAAACTGAATACCTCATTTTGACAGAAGATCTCGTGGACAGGGCAAAAAGATGTCTTGATGATGGACATTTAAGAGATGGTCTTGCCAACTTTGCTAAAGCGATTCAGTTCAACCCGAGTTACGCGTCCGCTTATGAAGGGAGAGGAGATATACTCTTTACTCTCGAAGATTATGCAGATGCGTATGATACCTATTTGAAAGCCGCCCAACTTTTAAAGATGTACAGCTCTATCCTCCAAACGAAAGGTCGAACTCTCGTAACAATGGGAAAAGTCGCTCATGAGCAAGGAGAGCTTCAAAAAGCCCTTCGTCTGTTAGATTATGCTATTAAGTATGATTCGCGGAATATAAGTGCTTATGATGCTCAAATTCAACTTCAAAGTGAACTTGGGGAAAAAGAAGAGGTTGAACGGATAAAACGAATTAAGTATCAAACCTTTCCAGATTCCAGATTGATGTGTGAAGAACCATTCCGCTATGAAATTTAAAAACTTCACCCTCGAAAGCAAGGTACAGCCCCACTAACTGGTGACGTGCTCAAGCAAGCTTGCGAGGGCGACCTCGTGGCCGCTTGGACACCGTCGGATCAGGCAACGGATGTTTGCGAGGTCGTCCTCGCGGTCGTTTGGGCAGCGCCAACTCCCCGTCGGCCTGTTTACCAGGTCGTCGGGCGCGCTTGGGCTTCACCCACGGGGCAGGTGCAACCTTGTAGGTGAGCACCTCCTAAATCGTCCAAAGATGATCGGTCAACCCAGCAGCCATGGCTGGAGTGCAGGCAAACCCAAAGCGTTTGGCGTGACTCAATGCATGATGCGCAAAGCAGAAGTTGTAGGTGCATCCGATCAAGTACATGCCGGTTTCTAACGCATCAAGGCGCTGGGCAGCGTGCCGACACTTGCGAGTGAGAGCCGCCAGCCGTTCGCGCATCGTGCCATTGAAGCGCTCGATCAAGGAGGTATTGAACTGCTGGCACCCAGCGGTCAGGTGCAGCAGTTGCTCTGCTTGCTCACGCGTTCCCAACATCAGCCGCCGGGTCACCTCGACCACCCGTTTCTTCTCGCTGCGTTTGATGACCGTGGCGATACACAGCTCCGGCCACACCTCTAAACAGGCTCTGCCCCTGCCTGCGGTCGTTTTCACCTTGTCTCGGAACGCGCGCATGATGCTCTTGGGATACGCCGCCCATCCGTCTGTACAGACCAGCAGCGCATGTCTGGCGTGACAACAAGCGCGAACCTGGCAGAGTAAACGATCTGCCAGGCTGCGATCTCGACGCGCACTGACCACTCCTGCCATCCACAAGCGACTGGTGGCATCGATCGCCAGGCCCATCCAGGCAATCAGGTTTCGCCCTTTGGCTCGAATTTCATCGGCTTGCACCTGCGTCGTTTGGACCTTCCCTTGCTCGACGAGGGTCTGATGCACCTGCTGGCACTGCTTGCCTGCTCGATCACGCCAACTCGCCACCGTTCGTTCATCCAGGCCGAAGGCGTGAACAATGGCCTGGATAGGACAGCCATACGCCAACAGCGTCACCACGATCACAATGAGTCCCGTGGGCTTGCGCAGTCCTTCCAGCATAGTTCCTCGTCGCGCACTAAACGTCTGTTTACACATCTGACAGTGATAACGCTGCCGTTTACGATCATGAATGGTGATAGTGCCCCGTCCTTTTTGGCCTCTTGCGCAACACGCCAGATTCGGGCAAAATTGCTCTGACGGTTGCATTGGCTCGGTTGTGCTGTTTTGCATACACACAAGATGCCAAAGACCGTCTTTCTTTTCAAGCTTTTCCCCCTTTTTCACCAGTTAGTGGGGCTGTACCGAAAGCAATGATCCCTATGATATTCTAGATAGGTACTTGATGGCATTTTCGCACCTGAGGACAAGAGTAGTTTCGTACTCAGCATATCCGCAAAGAACAATCCCACTTGATTATCGCGTTCAATGCTCTCCAGCAGCATAGCTGCTTTTCTGATTTGGTACGTTTTATCGACGGTTAGATAGCCTTGATCGAAAGCTGCATCGTGTATGGGACAAGCCGCCAGGCCGTTGTGTACATCCACTCGTTCGTGCTGGTTGGATACTGCCCATGGCTTGATATGTGAAGCCCGAAGTAGTCCGCTTCGATCTGGAAGTGTATGAGGGGCAAAACCGCAAAAGACGCACGTCCGCCCACAATTATGAAGCACTTCCTGCGCAAAACGATGCTGGGTCAGGCAAATCTTTCGCTCTACCAGTTTTTCGGTCATCAGTTCACCAAGATTGAAGGATTGTTCTAGCTCCTGCACTTCCTGTTCGGTTCCTGCTAATAGCAGCCCAGACCCTTCAGGCAAATCGTCCTGTCCAAGCAGTTCATCTCCCTGTGTTTGAACGTTCAATGCGTATAAGAAATCGGGGAGTATATCTTCACCTAATGCTAAATCGCGTGCCATCGTCAAAATCTGCTTATACAACATGGCATATCGTTCAGGTTGTGAGGCGAGATAGGCAAACAAAAGTGGCTCTTCACGAGCACTATGTAATCGTGACCCGTCGAGGTTGAGCATCTTGCTGGTAATTGATCCCGGCGTGCGACGAAAGAATGTTGCCAATATACCTATAATTGTCGGAACTTGATCAATGTTTGCTCCGCCGTAGTGATGAGGATCGACCTGTGAGAAGAGACCATAACATAGTAGCGTTTCTACAGCATTATATGGTACCTGTCGTTTGCCTTGTACGAACAGTTCTCTTGCAAGGATATCCATCAATTGCGTTTGTATCTGCTGGGGGGATAGATCAAGATACGCTCGCAATGCTGCCTCTGCCATATCAAAAAGCGACCTCCTTACAAGCATTAACGGCCATGAGCCTTCTACATCTTCTATCATATTCTATGGTTAGTTGGAAAACAAGCGATCAAGCCACGTAATATAACGTTTCACCTCATTGCACGTTACTACTCGCATGGCAGAGTGTCGGATAACATAGCAACATATGCACACAATGCTGTTGATGGAGGATGCTCACTATCCTGCATTTGGGTCAGAGTGATTCGTAGAGGTGAGGAGGCGCGTATAGAGGCGGAAACGCATCAGGCGGGTGGGCATAGTAGACTTTATGCGGCACCGCCTGATACCGCGCGCCTAGCGGCGCGCTCCGCTTCTGATTAGATATTACAAGACATTATTAGTATTAGCATACATAGTTGATGGGTGCGCGCTAGGCGATGCTTGCCTGTGCGCCTGCCAGGACGATCTCACGCCCAACACAGGCCCGCAGGTCTTCGCGGTAGAACCGCCAGGTGCTACCCACTTTATGGCCGGTGAGCTGTCCAGACCACATGAGGCGGTAGAGGGTTGAGCGACTTACGCGCAGGTACCCCATTGCCTCCTTGAATGTAAGCAGGACATCATCTTGAATCATTTGAACAGCCATGTGTGTTCTCTACCTTCCTTAGTTGTGTGACGAACGCTTGACAAATGTAACCCGTATCAATTGATACATATGTTTGTCTCATTGCATGTTATAGTAACCAATGGTGATACACAATTACATTGAGAAGCAGTTAAGATGCGGTTAATTTCACTCTGGTTCCGGTTAGATATTCATTACCGAAAGCTTGTCACCATTCGCTAGCAAGCAACGTGTCAAGCGCGGTGATCTCGCATGAGACAGGGTAAATGGCCATGCTGGTCGCTGCTTGCAAGCGGCTTACCTCGTGCGAGTCGGTGGGGTGAGCCATAGCCACGGTCAGCCGGTTGTGATCGCGCCCGACGGGAGCGCAGCGCAGTTCGCACGCAAGCTGATAGGGAATCAAGTGTTTGAGGCGAGCAGGCAGCCGTGTTGGAATCTGCATGAAGGGAATGCCGTTGCTGCGGGCCGAGTGCGGGAGTACGTCGCATGCATCGTCCATATCTTCCATAGCAGGCGTTTCTTTTCGCAGGCTCTCGTGCGCCTGTAATGCCTCGTGATCGACCAGGTGCGCCGTGACAGCCGGGCGCAGAGTCAGGCGGTGCGCCACGTTGCCGGTATGCAAGAGCAGCTCGTCAAGCGTTGACGCCGGCTCCGGATAGGACCCCATGCCGATGAAGATATCGGTCTCGCGCGTCAGCGGTGGAACTACCGTCTCCGACTGCAAAAGATTGATGCCGTAATAGACCCGTTCGAGGATGCCGAACGCGCCTTCCTGGTCTACTCCTGGGAAGATGATGGCCGCGCCTGTGCCGCCATGCACCATCACCTGGTCGCTCTGCCGGATGGTACGGCGCACGGTTGCCAGCACCTGCTCGAGAAATTCAGTAGATGCGTGATAGCGCAGTCGTTGATGCAAGATAGCCGATTTTGGTGAGAGCTGGATATGCTCAAGTTGCGAGACATGCAGCAGGAGCACACTTAGCGGCATGACGCGAGGGAAAGACCCGGCCAGCGCCTGCCGCACGCGCGCGCCCAGTTCCGGCGTGACGGGCGTCACCGGCGCGCTTTCTCCAGCATCTTCCGCCGCGTGCTTCGGGCGCAAAGGCGAAAGTGAAGAGCAGGTGCATTGTTCGTTTGTCGGCTCAGTCAGCATCATCAGCATATAGGGAGATGCGAGATTTCCCTCAATAGTCATAGATATTCCTGAAAAAAATAGAAAATCATAGCCTGAAGTGAAGTATACCGTGAATGAGAGAAGGAAATACTGTACAGCGTGTTATAGTCTGGTTGAGAAAAAGCGGATATGGTTAAGATGAGGTAGGTTCGCCTATCCTTTTAGCAGCTTCTTGCTTCTCATTATTATGCGATCAAGCTATGCACGAAGTTGGTGATGATGGCTTGCACCTCGTCGAGGCGGTCCTGGAAGAAGTGGTCCGAACCCTCGATGGCCACCATGCTTTTCGGTGCGGGAACCTGCTCGAACCAGTGTAGCGCGAGGTCATAGGGGGCCAGCTCATCGAGCGTGCCATGAATAAATAGCTTGGGCTTGTGGCAGCCCTGGAGATAATCGTCCCCGAACATGCGCGCCGGAATGCCCAGACCGATCATGGCCTGCACGCGGTCATCGCTGGCCGCGACGCGCAGGCCGACATAGGAGCCGAAGGAGAACCCCGCAATAATCATCGGCAGGCCAGGATAGCGGCGGCTCAAGAATTCCAGCGCCCAGCGCGTATCGTCCTGCTCGCCGCGCCCCTCGTCATAGATGCCCGTGCTGTGGCCGACGCCGCGAAAATTGAAACGCAGCGCGGGCATTCCCGCGGCCTGGAGCGCCTGGGCGACCTTGAAGACGACCTTGTTATGCATCGTTCCCCCGCCCAATGGATGCGGATGGCAGATGATCGCTCCATAGCGAGCATCAACCCCCTCCTCCTCTGGCTTGAGTATGCCCTCTAAATGGCCCGTCGGGGTTGGGATGTTGATATGCAGTATCTGGCCGATGGTACACCGCCCTCTCATTTGATCGAAAGAGTTCCTGGCTCTAATTATACCCTTTTCTCATGTTCAGTGTACCCCTACCTGGTATTATTGTCCCCCTGAGACAGGCGAAAAAGAAGGAGCAGCCCGCGCGGGCTGCTCCCTCTTTTTCGCCTGTCTATGATTATATGGTTCTGCGGCGTGAGTAGCCGCCGGAGACGAGACGTAGCAGGGCGATCAGGATACACGCGCCGATGATGGCGAGAATGATCGTCCAGACGAGGCCGCCTGAACCTAGACCAAGCAGGCTGGCCAGGAAGCCTCCAATGAAGGCCCCGATGATACCGATCACGATATCTCCGACGATGCCAAATCCGCCGTGCATGATAAAGTTCGCCAGCAGACCGGCGACCAGGCCAATCACCAACCACCAGATGATGGTTGAGGCGCTCAGGTTGATATCGGCAAAAACCGTTGTTAGTGTCATGTTTATGTAACTCCTCTTATTCTGTTGACTGGTACAACTCTGTACCTACCCATAACACGTAAGACCATCCACACACCGTTTCTTATTGTTCAAGTGCTATAATAAAAAAAATCCCTGGCTTGTAGAGTGGAAGGAATCATACATGGAGACCTATGGATCGCATACCTTTCCGGGCCGCCTCTTCATCGTAGAAGGGGTAGACGGTTCTGGAAAAAGCACGCAGATCGCGCTGCTGCGGCAATGGCTGATTAGCGAGGGCTACGCGGTGTTCTTCAGCGAGTGGAATTCGTCTCCACTGGTGAAGAAGACGACCAGCCGGGGCAAGAAAAAACAGATGCTCACGCCCACCACGTTCAGCCTGATCCATGCCACCGATTTCGCCGACCGCACGGAGCACGACATCATTCCGCCGCTCAAGGCGGGCGCAATTGTGCTGGCGGACCGCTACATCTACACGGCTTTCGCGCGCGATGCCGCCCGCAACGTTGATCGCCAGTGGGTGCGCGAATTGTACCAGCTTGCGGTCAAGCCCACCGTTGCCTTCTACTATCGCGTGCCGCTCGACGTTTCGCTCAGTCGCATCCTGACCGGGCGTAACGAACTCAAATACTACGAAGCGGGCCTGGATCTGGGGCTGAGCCACGATCCGAGCGAGAGCTTCAGGCTGTTCCAGGAGCGCATCGTCTCTGAATACGAAGCGATGGTTGAAGAGTTCGGGCTGACGGTGATGGATGCGACCCTGTCTATCTCGGACCAGCAGCGTAGAATGCGTCAGATTATCCGGCCCTACCTGCGCGGCGTGCGGCGTTTCCGCGAGTCTGCAAAGGGGTCGGCCTGGGCAGGGTTGGCGCGCGAGATGCGTCCATCCTTCGCCGATGCGCCGGGTAAAGGGGGAAACAAACTATGATGATGACGACGGTAGGGAGGGGGGAAAGGTTACTTCCGGCAATCAGAGAAGCAGAGAGAACACCGATGACCGAATTGACGTTTTATGGCATTGACGCCATTCATCTAAAAGAGCGCGACGAACTGCTGCCAGGGCGCCTGATCGTGATCGAGGGAACCGACAGCGTAGGCCGTTCGACGCAGATACGGCAACTGCGCCCCTGGCTGGAAAGCAGCGGCTACGCCGTGACCAACACCGAGATGACGCGCTCGGAACTGGTGGGAGAAGGATTGAAGCAGGCCAAAGCGGGACATACGCTCGGCCCCATTACCCTGAATCTCTTCTACGCTACCGACTTTGTCGATCGCTTCGAGCGCCAGATTCTCCCCGCCCTGCGCGCCGGTTTCATCGTGCTGACGGACCGCTACATTTACTCGTTGATGGCGCGTGCTATCGTGCGCGGAGCCGACCCCGGCTGGATTCGCTCTATTTATGGACTCGCGCTTATCCCGGATGCGGTCTTCTACCTGAAAGTCGGGATCGATGACCTGATCCCGCGTGTCTTGCAGCGCGGCGGGTTCGACTACTGGGAGTCGGGCATGGATATGCGGCTCGGCGCGGATCTCTTCGAGAGCTTCGTCAATTATCAGGGCAAGATGATCGAGCAGTTCGAGGCGATGTCTGTGGCTTATGGCTTCCAGGCCATTGACGCTAGCCTGCCGGTCGATCAAATTTCCGAGCAGCTCAAGCGAAGGATTTTGCCGCTCCTGCCGTGACATGTACTGGCACCCCTCGCGGGTGCCATCGCCACCACACCGAGCAACGATTCGAGCGCTAGCACCGCATGACATGTAGTGGCACCCCTGGCGGGTGCCAAATAGGCATCAACCGAAGAAAGGATGAGCTAAGAGAAAGCTCCTGTGAAGTGATAGAATTGACCATGAACTACAGTCATTCCCACGGGACAGGAGCAGGACTATGAGCAGTATATCACAGGTCGCCGAGGCGATGCAGCGCGTCTTGAGGACGCGCGCCAAGCAGCTCGAACGCGCGACCAAGTTTGTGCAGCGCAGCACGGCGCAATTGGATGGACCGGCGTTTGCGCAAACGACGGTCTTTGGCTGGATGGACAACCCGGAAGCGAGCTATCCGCAGTTGCAGCATGTGGCGGCCAGTTTGGAGGTGGCCGTCAGTGCGCAGGCCATCGAGCAACGCTTTGGCAGGGAGTCGGCGGCCTTGCTGCGGGAGTTAGTGCAGGAAGCGGTCGGGGAAGTGCTCAGCAGTGAGGCGCGCGCTCCCGAGTTGTTGAGCCGCTTCAACGGCGTGTATGTGCAGGATGGCACGCTCATCAGCCTGCCAGCCGCCTTGAAGGAGGAGTGGCCAGGCTGGGGAGGCAGCAGGCCGGAGGCCGGACAGAGTAGTCTGCGCGTGCAGGTGCGCCTGGATCTGGCGCAGGGTGGCATGCAGGGGCCGTGGCTGCAAGCCGGACGGGACGCCGAACGCAGTGGCGAAGCGCACGAGGTGCCCTTGCCGACGGGCTGTCTGTATAATGTGGATGCGGGCTATTTCACCTTAGCCGAGATGCGCGCGCATGGTAAGGCGGGACGCGACTGGTTGACCAGCGCCAAGGCCGGCATGCTGCTGGTGGATCAACGCGGGCAGTGCTGGGATCTGGTCTCCTTCCTGCGTGCTCAGAGCGGCGATGAGGTGGATGTCGAACTGTTTTTAGGCAAGCGCGAACGCCTACCCGCGCGCCTGATCGCCAAGCGCGTCAGTCCACAGCAGACCCAGCAGCGACGCGCGCAGGCCAATCGCAGCGTGGAAGGCAAAGTCAAAGGCGTACAGCGGCCCAATGAGCGCCGGCCTCGGCCGACCGGCAACCAACGCCAGCGCCAACGCAAACATCGCCGCACCGGCCCGGCGCGCCTGCAGTTGTTAGAGTGGACGATCCTGGTCACCAACGTGCCACAGGCGCTGCTCTGCGTGGAGGAAGCGCTGGTCTTAGCACGCTGCCGTTGGCAGATTGAACTGTGTTGGAAGCTGTGGAAGCAGTTCGGCCAGCTGGATACCTGGCGCAGTGCCAAGCCCTACCGCATTCTGACGGAGATCTACGCCAAGCTGCTGGGCTTGCTCATCACGCATTGGCTGACGCTGATCGAGTGCTGGCAGGCACCTAATCGCAGCCTGGGCAAAGCCCGGCAGGTCGCGCAGTGGCTGGCTCCCGTGCTGGCCTTGGGCGTGGCCGGCGTCGTGCCCTTGGAGGCGATGGTCGCCCGCACGGCGCACGCCATGGCCTCTGGCTGTACCGTCAATGCCCGTCGCAAGCGTCCGGCGGCCTATCAACTCGTGGAGAATCCTAAGCTCATTCGGGGCTTAGGTTGATGCCTATTTGGCACCCCTCGCGGGTGCCATCACCACCTGGCACCCGCGAGGGGTGCCACTACATTTTAGGCGATGGTCTGCGCCTCTTCGACAATGTACCCCGACGCGCGCAGGCGCTGCAACAGCTCTTCGCACTGGGCGCGGTCGCGTGTTTCCAGCGTTAGCGTCTCTTCACGCTCCATGATGGGCAGGCGGCTGGAGATACGCTGGTGACGCACGTCGATCACGTTGATACGCATCTCAGAGATGATGCCCAGCAGGCGCATCAGTTCGCCGGGGCGGTCGGTCAGGCGCGTATGAATGACGAAGTAGCGTCCGGCATCGGCGAGGCCATGTTCGATGAAGCGACCGACCAGGTTGATATCGATATTACCACCGGTCAGCGGCACAAGCACCTTTTTCCCCGCCAGGTTGACCGCGCCGCTTAGCAAGGCCGCGACGCCGACCGCGCCGGCCCCCTCGACCAGCATCTTGCAGCGTTCCATTAAAAACAGCACCGCGGCAATAATGGCCTCATCATTGACCAGCACCACATCGTCAACCAGGCGCTGGATGATCGAGAAGGTGAGTTCGCCGGGTCGCTTGACTGCGATACCATCTGCGATGGTTGCAATGGTCGTCGAGGTACGCAGCTCTCCCGCGTCGAGCGAGCTGCGGAAGCTGGGTGCGCCTGCCGCCTGCACGCCGATGATGGTGATGTCGGGTCGCAACGCGCGTGCGGCGATAGCGATGCCCGACATCAGGCCGCCGCCGCCGATGGGGACGATCATGGCATCGGCATCCGGCAGGTCGCTGAGCATCTCCAGGCCAAGCGTGCCCTGTCCCGCGATGACATCCGGGTCGTCGAAGGCATGAATGAAGGCAGCGCCCGATTCCTCTTGCAGTTTGAGGCAGTGCGCGTAGGCATCATCGTAGGTGAAGCCATGCAGCACAACGCTGGACCCGTAGCCCTGTGTCGCCATGACTTTGGCGAGTGGCGCGGTCTCCGGCATGACGATGGTGCAAGGAATGCCGTACTGCGCGGCGGCGATGGCGACGCCCTGCGCGTGGTTGCCTGCCGAGGCGGCGATCACTCCATGGCTGCGCTCCTGCTCGCTCAGGCGCGAGAGCTTGTAGCTGGCCCCACGCACTTTGAAGGAGCCTGAACGCTGCATGTTCTCGGCCTTCAGGTAGACATCAGCGCCGGTCAACTCGCTCAGCGTGCGCGACGCGGTGAGTGGTGTATGATGCAGGCGCGGCTTGAGCAGTTTGTGCGCCTCCCAGATATCAGCTATCGTGACGGAAGCGCGGGCTGCCCGTTCGCGCGCCGTGAGAGCAGTTGTTTGGTCTTCCACAGAACGCATGACGCAGTACTGTCCTTTCAGTGCATCATTGAACCGCGCCACAAACGTTGTGGCTTCATAATCAAGTAGTGAGGCAATTATAGCGTAGCTTGCAAGGGGAGGCAAGTAGTTGGAGCATGGGAATCGAGGCTTGACAATTGACTGGAAGTATAGCATATTCAACATAGAGCTAACCCTTTCGTGCATCTGGTAGAGTAAAGACGGAGCTAGTATGACAACAACTGAAAGACTGACGGTGGTCACGCCCGCAGATTGGGTTCCGGGGCCATCTCAAGGACAATGGACATATGACGACTATGCAGCCCTGCCGGACGATGGGAAACGCTACGAAGTTGTGAATGGAGTGCTGTATATGTCACCTTCTCCAAATGGTGGGCATCAAGACGCTATCGGCGAAATTTTCTCCTACCTGCGCATGCATGTCAAGCTGACCGGTCTGGGGCTGGTGCGTGTGGCTCCCTTTGATGTACGCCTCTCTCCACGAGATGTGTTTCAGCCTGATATCCTGGTTGTGCTCAATGCTCACATGGACAGAGTCAAAAATAACTATGTCCTGGGCGCGCCCGACCTGGTTGTGGAGATCG
Source organism: uncultured Chloroflexia bacterium (assembly GCA_963731975.1). GTDB lineage: Bacteria > Chloroflexota > Ktedonobacteria > Ktedonobacterales > Ktedonobacteraceae > CAVSXS01. The sequence continues at coordinate 1,123,278 of CAVSXS010000002.1, forward strand.
TTTCGCCTGGCACGGGAGGCTTCGACCGGCGGGAAAAACAGGATGCCTATGCACATGCAGGCGTGCCGGAGTACTGGATCGTCGATGCCAACGCGCGCACCGTCGAAGTACTCTCATTGGAGCGAGAAAAGTACCGCTCACTCGGCGTCTTTTATGGTCGGGAGACGTTACCATCGCAAGTGATACCGTCGTTTTCGGTGCATGTAGAGCAATTCTTTGAGTAACTGGAGTGACAAAAAAGGTGGGTTGCCGCGCGGCAACCCACCTTTTTTGTCACTCCAGTTACTACGCTTCGCGTGTCCTGAAGATCTTCACCCTCCGGTTCGGCTCTTTGCCACGGCTGCGCGAGGCCAGGTTGTAACGCGTCGCCATCTGGTGTTGCAGGCGGCGGACGTAGGCGTTGGCCGGGGGGAGTTCCGCCGTCGTCAGCCCCTTGTTCAGCACCTGGTGAATGGCATCCTCGGTCTCCAGCAGAGCTCTGGTTGTCGGGTCATCCCCGCCGTTGCTGCGGCTACCTTCCTCTTCCTCTTCCAACGGATTGTCCAACGGAATGTCGAAGATGCGCGCCAGGGCCTGCTGCATCTGCACGACGGTATTATTCTTCAGAATAATGATCGTCTTACGGTCATCCTCTGCCTGTTGCAGGCGCTCAGGTTGCCTGCGGTAGTAGTTTTTGACCGTAATCACCGCGTCGGCGTCCTGCTGGCTTTTGGCGATGATGATCGGGACATGTAGTTGGCGAGCCGACTCTTCTAAGCGGTCGCGGCTGACGCCGAATGGGTAGATGCGCAGCGTCTTACGGATGGGCAGTTCCTCCGCCGCGTCCTCTGTCTGACCTCTCTGATCGGCCCGGTAGATACCCTCCTCCGGTGCGAGGGCGTCGAGCATGACCAGGCTGGCGCTCTGCCGCCGGGCTTCGCCGGGAGCCGTACCTGTGGGAGCAAGCGCGCGTACCTGGTAAGGCCGTGCCTGGAATTGCCCGCGATTGCCGCCATTTCCTCCATTTCCTCCATTCCCGCCAGGATTGCCGCCGCTCCTGTTGCGCCCGCCCGGCTGCCCTTGCTGGCCCTGTCCCGGCTGCTGCCCGCCGCGTCGAGGAGCGTTCCAGTCGCTCTCGGCACGCTCCGGGCCGCGTAGGGCAGTGCCGAAGCTCTCGACACCCCAGGTCGGGACATCCATCCCGCCGGTAGTAATGCGGCGGGCGGAGACGCGCCCGCTCTCCTCGTCGCGCGTGCGTTCCTCGGCGACGACGAGCTGGCCGCGCAGCATGCTATCTACCGTGTCGGCCACGTCGCGGTGAACAATTAGCTCTTCCCAACTCTGCTGCTCGACGACCACGTCGAAGGTCGGCGGCGCTTTGCGCTCCAGGATACTCTTTTGCGTATGCCGTCGCCGCGCCTCCTCGTCGCCCAGCGTGACAGTCTGGATGCCGCCCACCAGGTCAGAGAGCGTCGGGTTGACCAGCAGATTGCCAAGCGAGTTGCCGTGCGCGGTGGCGACCAGTTGCACGCCACGCTCGGCGATGGTGCGCGCAGCGGCTGCCTCCAGCTCCGTGCCGATTTCGTCGATGACGATCACCTGCGGCATGTGGTTCTCCACCGCCTCGATCATCACCGCGTGTTGTTCCGCCGTGCGCGCCACCTGCATGCGGCGCGCCTTTCCGATGCCGGGATGGGGAATATCCCCGTCGCCGGCGATTTCATTTGATGTGTCTACAATGACGACTCGTTTATTCGCTTCGTCCGCCAGGACGCGCGCTATTTCACGCAACAGGGTGGTTTTGCCCACTCCAGGGCGACCAAGAATCAAGATCGATTGACCCTGCTCGACGATATCGCGGATCAGCGCGATGCTGCCGAGTACCGCTCGACCAATGCGGCAGGTCAGGCCAACCACTTTGCCCTTGCGGTTGCGCAAGGCGCTGATACGGTGAAGCGTGCGCTCAATGCCCGCGCGGTTGTCGTCGCCGAATTCACCGATGCGCTCGACCACGTATTCGAGGTCGGCGTAGGTGACAGGCGAATCACTCAGGATCACCTCCCCGTCCGGGAACCGGCCCTCGGGCTGTCGTCCGAGGTCCATTACGATCTCCAGCAGTTCGCTCCGGTTGTCAAGCCGGTTGACCGCGTCGTGGATGCGCGGTGGTAAGGCTACCAACAGAGCTTCCAGATCGTCAGTGATCGTGTGTTGCATAGGCTATTCTATCACCTCATACGACTGGCGCGAATTGACCGTCCCCAGGCCCTTCACGCCATAGACTACTCGTTGTTCCAGCGCGGGGACGGTGCGCGGGTTCGTCGCAAGCAGCGCGATGTGCCGCACGAGCAGGGCTTTGGTCGAGACATGCTCGTATCCACCGGAACGCAGAGCGTTAATCACGGAAGATTCGTACTCCCTCACCTGGCAATAGATGGGTCGCGCGCCACCTTCCATGAGCCGTTGTGTACCGAACCGCAAGATCGGCTCGGCCAGTTCGGCATGTTCGGGATGAACCATCAAAAAGAGCTGGTGCGGGGCCGAGCCGTGACCTCGACAAATCCGTAACCAGGCTCCTAAACGCACGCCGACATCACACACATACGTTTCATCGCCCCTCGCAAAAGCTGGTGGCAGCGGACGCAGTGAGCCGACGTAGAGTTTCGCTAATTCATCGCTGCTGTCGAGCATCTCCGCCATCTGCACTCGCTGGGGTGTGATGGCGCGGTAGAGCTGGTGCAATCCCCACGCGAAATGGCGATTCCACCGGCGCAGCGTTGGCGGGCTGTAGGAACGCGCTTCATCGCGTTCTTCAGCAGCCCATGCAGGTTCGAAGACGTAGGTCAACTGGCGAGCATACCGCTGGAAGCCGGCCTTCTGGAAGAGTTCCATCTCTGGAATCTCGTCTTCAACCTTTGCGAAAATACGGAGAATGGAATGCCCCGATGCGATTTCCAGCATGTATTCGAGCAGCGCGTTCAGTACTTCCTCGCTGGAAACGTTGCGGTTGACCATCGAAGCAAGATACGAAATATCCCAGGTGATGTGGGATGGGCGCTCGCGCACCTGGGCGAAACCGAGGATACGCCAATGATCCTCGCAAATCCACGTGCGAGCGGCGGGAGTGATGGGGAAGATACTTCTCAGGATGGGTGGGAGTGAGACACGCTTCTCCACCGGTTCGAGCCAGCACACGAAGTTCGCAAACTCGTGCTGCCGGCTGCGCGCTCGGCGATCAATCGAGTAGATGATTCCCGGCAGGTCCACATATAGTACCGGTCGTATCATCCAGCGCTCCCGCGTCCAGGACTCGCGTCAGGCGGGAACAAGGTAGGCATCCCGCCTTTATCCTGTAACGCTCTGTACTATGCGAAGAAAGTAGTTATGGAAACGTGGGTCACTTTGGCCGTTAGCCTGGGCTACCTCCGGGTGAAAGGCAGTGCCGAGCAGGTGTCCTTCGCGGACGGCGACGATGGTTCCATCGTCGAGCGTTGCCAGCACCTCCACCTCCGGCCCTACCTCTTCAATGGAGGGGCCTCGAATGAAGAATGCGTGGAATTTCTTTCCCGCTTCTCCCAGTACCGGCACAGAGAGATCAGTTTCAAAACTTTCTCGCTGGCTGCCAAACGTATTACGACGAACGCGAATGTGCATAGAGGCCAGCAAAGGCTGACCCGCGAGCGCATTATCAGTCTCGCTCGCCAGTAAGATCAATCCGGCGCATGTCCCCCAGACGGGGAATCCTTCCCGAATCTTCTGTTGCAATGGTTCTTGCAAACCGTACAACACCATCAGCTTCCCAATGGTGGTACTTTCACCACCTGGTAGTATTATACCATCTAAATCGGTCAAATGCTTGGGCAGGCGTACAGGAATTCCTTCGACTCCCAATTCTTCGAGCGTTTTGATGTGCGCCTCGAAATCGCCCTGTAATGCTAAGACGCCGATACGCAGCTTTTTTTGTGGAGATGTTGTCATAGAGTATTTACCAGCCGCGGCGCGCCATCTGCTCCGATTCGGGCAGTTTGTCGAGGTTGATGCCGACCATCGGCTCGCCCAGGTTGCGCGAGACCTCCGCCAGGATATCGGGATCCTGGAAATGCGTGGTAGCCTGCACGATAGCTTTGGCGCGTTTGTAGGGATCGCCCGATTTGAAGATGCCCGACCCGACGAAGACGCCCTCCGCGCCCAACCGCATCATCAACGCAGCATCGGCGGGGGTGGCGCAGCCGCCAGCCGAGAAGTTGACCACCGGCAGCTTGCCCGTGCGCGCTACCTCGCGCACCAGTTCGTAGGGCGCGCCCAGGTTCTTCGCCTCGGCCATCAGTTCTTCTTCGGGCAGTATTTGCAGGCGACGAATGCCATCCATGACGGCGCGAATGTGGCGTACAGCCTCAACAATGTTGCCGGAGCCGGCCTCGCCCTTCGTGCGGATCATCGCCGCGCCCTCGCCGATGCGCCGCAGGGCCTCACCGAGATCACGCGCGCCGCACACGAACGGCACGGAGAAGAGGTGCTTGTTGACGTGGAAATGCTCGTCGGCGGGCGTCAGCACCTCCGACTCGTCGATGCAATCGACTCCAATGGCCTGCAAAATCTCGGCCTCGACGAAATGGCCGATGCGGCACTTCGCCATAACTGGGATGGTGACGGCCTCTTTGATTTGTATGATCAGTTCCGGGTCGCTCATGCGTGCCACGCCGCCCTGCGCGCGGATGTCCGCCGGGACGCGCTCCAACGCCATGACCGCCGAGGCTCCCGCGTCCTCCGCGATGCGCGCCTGCTCCGCGTTCACCACGTCACAGATCACGCCGCCTTTGAGCATCTCTGGGAAATTTCGCTTAACTTGTATCGTTCCTGTCTGCTTCTGCATGTTGGATTTTCTCCTGAATATGAGCAAGGGATCGTGTTACCACTGCATGCATTTTAGCACTTGGATGGCTGGATTGCTACAGCCAAGTGTGCGAGGTGATGCCAGCCATCAGAGAGCCATTCCCTTCTATTGGCTTGATACTATTCGTAGGGGCGGGTTTACCCTGCCCATTTGGCACATTATGCGGATTAACGAATTAATGCGGACAGAAGTCGTAGGGGCCGATTTATCGTGCCCATTAGCCCATTTATGGGCGCGAGACGTGGTCCAGCGCGATGCCAGGGCCAACCCGCCACGAAGAGACGCGCCCATAAATGGGCTAATGGGCACGATAAATCGGCCCCTACGTGATGGCGCGAGTAATTTGTCACTGCGCATTATGGGCCAGACCGGTCGTGTTTCGTAGATTGGCAATCGCGTTAACTCGCTTGACTGACCGAAAATGAAAATGAACAGCCAGAGTCGGTCATGTCATTCTGAGCGCAGCGAAGAATCCTGGGACCTGGGCGATTGAGATTCTGAGCGCAGCGAAGAATGACATGACCGGACTTGAAGGGGAAAAATCATAATCGGTCTATAAGCAGGATAAATCCGCCCTAACGAAATAGGTGCGATTTCGCACAAGATTGGATTAGTACGTTAGCGTCAGGAATGCCCAGCTAATCATGCCGCGGGGGTAGTAGTGGCCTGGCCAATCGGTGCCGTTGCTGCGCAGGCCGTCGCCGAAATTCTGCAAAAGCTGCGCGTCGTGGTCGAAAACCGCCTGCACCACGTCCGGTCGGCTGCACTGGCTACAGCCGTATTGCGTGTAGACGAGATCGGCAACGAGGCTGGAGAGGATGACCTTGCTGAACCACTCGTAGCGCAGGCAGACGCCTTTCAGGTAGCACTGCGAGCCGGTGGCGTTGACCGACTCCAGGGAGATCATCTCCGGCGAGGCGACGGTGTTGGCGGCCAGGTCGGATGGGTATTCGCGCGCCAGGTCTTGCAGCAGCGTTTGATTCATGGTCGAGTCCAGGCCGATCAGGTGCAGGTAGAATAGGCCTTCGCCTGTCGTCACGGTGCGAGCGCTGCAGTTGTCATAGGCCGCGTTATTCTCGGCAAGTGGAATATAGCCGAGCGAATTGTACTCCCGCACCATAGCCGCCTCGATCTTGCTCGCGTCATTCTGCCAGCGCGCGCTGTTTGTGCCGTTGGCGTTGCCGGGCGCGAGGCTGTCCAGGTAGGCGGTCGCGCGATAGGCAGTAGCTTCTTTCAAGCCCTGGTAATAGAGATTGCCGGAGTTGGGGGCCAGGTTGTGCAGGCAATCCTTCTGATCGTCGTAGGTGGTGTTGGTGTCCTGCGCGTTGTAAGCGATGCCGGTCGCCGGGTCTCCCACGCGCTGGTTGTGCTGCATTCCGGCGTCGATCAGATTCAGGATAGCATTCTGGTTGTCCGTCAGCATGGACGTATCGCCGGTGATGTAGACGTAGTAGGCCGTCAGCAGCGCCACGTTCGAGTCTTCCTCGGTGGGCATGGGCGTGCCGAACGAGAAGCGCGGCGGCGCGTAGCAAGTGGCGCGGATGGTCGGGATGCCCTGGCCGGGATTTGTGCAGTTACCGCTGCTGTTGATGTCGCCGCCCTGGTCGTGCTGGAAATAGACGCCGAAGCTGTCATGCGTGACGTTCTTGAACACGGTCAGCAGGGCGCTCTTGAAGAACCAGGGAACGCGATTGATCTCGAAGTAGCCGTATTCATGCATCACATCGACCGTTGTCAGGAAGCCGAACGAGCCTTCGTAGACCGCCGCGTCGTAGCCACCGCCTCCACAGGTGCGCGCCACCAGCCAGCTTTGCGCCTTGTAGCTGTGCAGCGAATCGGCGATCACCCAGCGCTGCTGCGGCGAGAGGGCGCCATTGGAGATGAGCAGGTTTTCCATAGCCTGGGCGCGACCCAACAGGTTATCGCCCGCCGAGAGGTTATCCATTGCGAAGTCGATGACGGCCTGCTGCGACGGCCATTCCTGCGCCGGGTAGAGCAGTTCCTGCTGGCAATTCGTGGGCAACTGCGTATTCATGAAGAGATTTTGCCCGGCGTTCCAGCCGCCCATCAGCATATAGGCGGTGCGGCTCTGGCCCGCGTCAATGGCATAGTTCCAGGCAAGTCCGGCGCGGTCGCTGACGCTCGTATTGCACGTCCAGGCTGTTTGCGCGCCCGCCAGGAAGAGCGTCCCAGCGGTGGCGTCGGCGCCGGGGCTGTAGGAAAGCGTCGTGGTGGGCGTGCCGCCAGGCGTGGTGTGCTGAACGCAGGCATTGCTGGCTGGAAGAGCGCGGTTGCTGCCGAAGAGAAATTTGCCCAACTGCGCTGCTGTGCTGCTATTATTCAGGGTGACGCCGACCAGGAAGACGGGTACGGTATCGTCGCGCACCTGCTCGGCGCAATCCGTGATGGCGATGCAGCCGGGTTCGCCGTAAAAGGTGTCGATGATATCGACGGTGACGTGCAGCGCAGATGAACCGGCATCACCCTCCCAGCGTGTCGTGTCGAGTCCCTGCGTCCACTGCTCGTTGCTGAAATAGGTATCCTTCTGCTGGCTGTCGAGCGTTCCCATGTGGAAGATGTAGGTGACACCGGCTCCCCCAGGCTGCACCCCGACGATATAGCTGGCAGCGTTGTCATGATACACGCCGTCGGTGCCGCTGCGCACCGAACCCAGGCTGGGAGAGACTACGAAATCGAAGCGAGAACCGAATTTTGCATTGACGTTGTTGGAGACACTGTTCGTTGCGATGGCTTGCGACGGCAGGCGGCTATCCAGGCGCAGCTCACCGGGAGGAGCGGGCGCAACGCTGTTGATGCTATTTGTATATGCCGATACATCTCTATAACGAAGTGAAAAAAAAAGGGTGCCGACAATGATGACGCCGAGTAACACGAGAAAGCCAAAGGGACGCCAATTTCGCACGATGCCACCTCTTCCTGCTGAAATCTCTATTGTGTACAAACGAACTGTATACCTACCGGCACGCGAAAGAGGACTTTTGGCCTGCGGGCGGCTTCGCGCCACGAACCCGGCTACAAATTACAACGATGCCTGGCGTCTATGCTGGTGAACAAGGCGGTAAAAAGATGACAGATGACCCATCCACCATCCGAAAATTGCCGCTATACTTCTCTTGAAAAAGAATAAGAATGCAGGAGGGTACAGATGATGAACAGCATACTGTTTCAACCGGCTGAATCCTTGCAAGACATGCGTGTCACAACCGACGACATGCCGGTGATCGATGATGGGTTCGCAACCATGCCGATGCTATCGGTGCCGTCTGCATTTCACCACGACCAGGATGAAGAGGTCTACACCTCGTTTGAAGAGGCCATCAGCGGACGCGTGCTGGCAATGCAGCGCCAACTCCAACTGCGCCGCCTGAGCGATTCTCTGATCGGCTTTCACGGCATCGAGACGGTGCAAACGACTTCTGCCATGCATGATGTAGTGCTTCCCCGGCAACCTGCGCAGCCATCCGTTCAGTATACCACCCGCACGAGCCGCGTCACAGCTTTCGCGCAAGCCTGGCGGCGTCCACTGCTCGCCGGCGGTTTGGGGCTGGCGCTGATGCTGATCGGCTTCGACCTGATGGGACTGCTGGTCTTATACCTGCGGTAAGTGAAACATCAAAAAACGCAAAAAAAGAGCCGCCCATGTGGGCGGGTGAAACGGCGACGTCCTATTTTCCCGGAGGGCTACCCCTCAAGTATCATCGGAGCTGAAGAGCTTAACTGCCGTGTTCGGGATGGGAACGGGTGTACCCTCTTCGCTATTGTCACCGGTTCACCTGCGCATACAGGCGGCTCGTTCTTGACGGGGATAATCATACTACAGGATTGCAGGCTTGTCAAGAGCGAATCGCAGCAACTTTTGGGACATATCTTGGGATAAGTAATCACCGCTCTATTGAGAAATTTGGGTCATTTACAAGCGTGACACACTATGTTACACTTCCTGTGAGGTCGAGGGGGAGATGATGATAGGCTCCGTTGCCAGGTTTATTTCTCAAGGAGGGTGTTCTATGGCTAGCTGGCAAGATGAACTCGCCGAGTTGCTGGGCGTGCTGGGAGTCACACCAGAAGAAAGCGGGATGCGCCTCAGATCTCAGGGCGCGCAAAGCGAGAACGGTGAAACCAACCAGACTAGCCTCCGCCGATACCAGCCGGACGCCCAGAAACCGTCTCTCGATACATCCTTTCTCCATACGATCTCTGCCTCAGCCGATCAAGACGAACTGGACCCCTGGCTGGACGACCTCGAACAAATGCGCCGCGAAGTTGATTCCATCGTGCGCCAGGTCATTCGATTGATACAACGTGGCGACCTGGACCCTTTACTGAAAGAAGACGTGATGGTCGTACTGCGCGCCCTGCGCCGCCGGGCCACCGTCACACGCCAGGCCGGCGCCAGCGACGAAGCCTACCTGGAAGCCTCCACCTCGATGCTGCACTTCTGCCGCATCGTGCTCCGCTTGAGCGAAGCTGCCATCGAAGACGATGTGTAGCACACGTGGATTCTGGGCGATGGCAAGCATCGCCCCTACCCTCCGGCGTTTGTCCTCCTGGGAATTACTTGACATGTGTTGTAGCAAGCTGACATACTAAAGGTAATGAAATCAGCCAGAAGGAAAAGGACGGGCGCGTTTTGTGCCTGCGAAGTCGGCCTGCGAACAGCAGCGATTGGTTGAAGCGCCAGAGAAGGGATACCATTATTATGAACATAAGCGATACGATACAGAAGCAGCGATCGCGATTACCCAGGCTAGCCATGCTCTCACTCACGCTGGGAGGGCCGGTGGTGAGAGCTACGCTTGAACGCCTGCGCAGCCGTGCCTCGACAAGCGCGGAGGTAGCTACGACAGCAGTGCAGGAGCGACAGGCGGATATGCGTGATATCCGCGACCGCCTCGAAGAGCTCTCGCAGGAGAACCGCGAGCGAGTGGCGCAACAGGTGCAGCAGCTCAAAAAGCAGGCCAGGCAATTGCAAGATCAGTCGCGCCAGCTGCGCAAGGCGCTGCAAGCAGAGGCCAGGCAGCGCCAGAAGTATCTGAAGCAAGCGCGCGAGGCGGGCATCGATTGGAGCCAGGATGTATTGAAACGCGGTGAGCAGTTCACCGGAGAGATCATCGAGCGCGGCGGCAAAGTATCCCATGACCTGGCGAAACGCGGCCGCAAGGCGACGCACGACCTTGCGGACCTGAGCGGCCAGGTGCTGGAGCCAGTGCGCGAACATAGCCGGGCCTGGACATTTATCGGCTTTGGCGTCGGGGTGCTGGTGGCCGGCTCAATCACCTATCGCATTGTGCGAAGCAGAAACGCACGCAGGGTGGCCGAAGACGAATCCTATGACCTTTCAACTGCCACGTCGCCTAATGGCAAAGCAGCCCACTCTGCCGGCGCCATTCGCCACTTCGATCTCGGCGAGGGTGGCGTCGCCGTCGCGGTGCAGTCACCCGCCGAGGCCGTCTTTGTAGGCATCGTCAGTACGAAGCGCTATTACCCTATCGACGCGCAGCTAGAAGCAAGCGACCTGGTCTACTTCCTCACCGAGGAAGAAGCCAGAGAGCAGGGTTTCATAGCTGAGGCCGAATAAGCGGCTACGACACATGGCCAGGGCGACCGCAACATGATCGCCCTGGCAGGAGTCATTATTCCTCGTACCCTTCGTTCACAAGGCCGCGTTTCACAAGATAGCGCAAAAACTCAAGTCGCTGCTGAGGCGTCGGTGAAAGCGCGTCAATAGTTGATGGCGCATCTTGCAAGAGGTCGGTTGGTGTATCGGGCATATCTATAGAGGGTGGTAATATGGAAGGGTGAGAGGTTGCTGGATCGTTGTTCGAAGGTACCGGCGAAATATATCCTGAGCGTTCTTCCAGCGTGGAAAGACGGGGAGTGGCGCTGGTCTGCGGCGCGATACCGTCGAGACTGGAGTGCGCTACCCCTTCTGAAGGCACTACGGCGTTCAACGGGCCGCTCATACGTGAGTATTCAACCGGCGCTGACTGTCGCCAGGGCCACCACGCGAATGCCCGGCGAAACCAGTCCTTTATCGCTTGCGTGATCATCGTGTCCTTGCCTTCAATCTATCGCTAGCAATCACGCGCTACGTACACATCACAACAATCATGAGTTACTGTGAATAGTATAGAAACATAGTAGCACACGCTAGCTACTGTTTGCAAGCGATTCGCATATGTGGCTTTTAGAGCAGTTTAGTGGATTTTCGCCTTTCACTCTCCCACGTCAGTTAAGATCCTGCTGTCTCGGCGTGATCCTCCTTGAAACGAGATCGAGCAGTTCTGTTATCCGAAAGGGCTTCGCGAGAAAATCGTCCGCCCCAGGATACGTTTTTCCATCGCTTGCTGTGACATAGCTTCTCCTTTTATGCCCGCTTTAGAGGTAGCGCAAAGGAAAAGGTAGATCCCTGCCCCTCGACACTTTCCACCCAGATTCTCCCGCCATGATAGCGAACGATCTCGTAGGAGATGTATAACCCGATGCCTAAACCAGGAAAGTGTTTCTCCTGGCTCATCGAGACGCGATAAAACCGCTCGAAGAGGTGATCCAGGTGGTCCAAGTGGATGCCTATTCCGAAATCCTGGACGCTAACTATAATCTCGGAAGCGGAGCTTTTCAGGCGCACGATCACCCGTTCCGCCTGCGGAGAGTACTTGATCGCATTACTCAAGAGATTGATGACCACCTGCCCAAGGCGATCTCGGTCCACGCTCACTTCACATGCCGTCTTTCCCTCGATCAGGATGCGGTGCTGTGGTGCCGTCGGTTGGAAATGCTCGACCTCTTCGCATACGAGATCGTCAATCATGACAGGTTCTTCTGCAAACACGAGTTTACCCGCCTGCACCTTCGAAATATCGAGCAGGTCAGCAATGAGCCTGGTAAGCTTGGTTAACTGGACATTGATCCTCGCCAGGTAATGTTTGGCCTGTGTGTTGCTCTCTTGCTCCAGCAGGGAGTCTAGTAGATCCATGTAGGCTATCAGGCTGGTAAGCGGCGTCTTGAGTTCATGGCTGGCCATGCTGATGAAGTCGTCCTTGCGTTGCTCCAGAAGCTTGCGCTGCTCCAGAAGCTTGCGCTCGGTGATATCGCGAATAGCAGCCATTGCATAGAACGCATCATCGAAATGCAGTGGGCTGAGACTGATATCTATAGGCACTTCGGTGCCGTCTTTGCGTCGACCATACAGGTCCAGCCCCACGCCCATTGGGCGGATGTGTGGCGAGGCGGCATATTGCTCGCGATGGCGCACATGCGCGGCATGTAAGCGTTCGGGCATGAGTACTTCGAGCGGTTGACCAACAAGCTCCTCGCGCGTATACCCAAACAGCGTTTCTCCCTGGCGGTTGACAAGGATAATTTGACCAGCAGCGTTGATGACAATCAAGGCGTCCGGCGAGATATCCAACCAAAGTTGAACCGAGATCCCCTCTTGCAGGAGAGAAGAAGCGACCAGCGGGGGAAGAGGAAGTGGGGAAATGGGGGAGGCGCTGCTCGCTTCGTCGCGGTAAGAAGTGGGAACTTGCGCTTCTGTTACCGGCTCCGATTCATTCTCATTATAAATCCTCTGCACTCGTACCTCTTTCTGAGCGTGTCTGTATCCCTACTCAAGCATTTCTTGAGATTCTGATCTGCTGCCTGGCAGCAGACGCACGCGTTCCCTTCCATATCAGAGATGCTCATACCACTCGATTATAAGGCAGAAAAAGAGAAATGTACAGCCAAAGTTGGAATTTGGAATATGCCTTTATACTTGCAATTTTCAGCATCTCATGACATAATCAGGATGGTTTTTGGTTTGTGACTTCTGAAACCCTTTGGAAAGCCATAGAAAGGTAGGTGTCGGCTATGCAGGAAGATGTTCTTGGAACCCGACGGACCGCCATATCGGACCCTTTAGTCACCTGTGCTCGTTGTAACAAAGTAACTCGTCTGCGGTACGCGCGCATTGTACAGAGCGATGTGCTTTCAGAGAGCCATTCCGAGTATGAATACCTCTGCCCGGAGTGCCAGAATGCACTCGATAACGGAGAAAAGGACCTGACACTCGGATAGCGATCTCTGGTAGTTTTTTGACTTACACGGCAAAAGGCGCGAGATATTCTTACCTTGTACCTTTTGCCTATTTTTACAACTATATCGACAAACATACCTGCAAGATCAATACCGGGATGGAAGTTTAGATAGCAAAAAGCGATGAAAAACAGATGCAAGAAGATGTAGAGAACCTGGAACAGGCAGAAGAAACCCAGACGCCTCCCGCGCGCGCAAAAAAACGCGCCGCGCGTCCTCCCAATGGAAAGAAGCGAGCACCCCGTCGTAAGCGACGTGACGATGATGACGAAGAGCTTCTTCTTCCCGACATCATGCCCGTGTTGCCGCTCAAGGACACGGTTGTGTATCCGTTTGCCATGCAGCCGCTGGGAGTGGGGCAGGAACGCTCGATTCGCCTGATCGACGACGTGATGCGGGAAAATCGCCTGGTTGTGCTGGTGGCGCAGAAATCGTCAGAGATCGAGTCGGCTGGTCCCGATGAAATCTTCAGGGTCGGCACCGTTTCGCGTATCGCGCGCCTCGTTCGGATGCCCGACGGCACCATGCAAATCATCGTGCAGGGCCTGGAACGGGTCGAGATCGGCGAGTTCGTGCAGGAAAAGCCCTACCTGATCGCGCATGTCACGTCCAGGCCGGAGACCCAGGAGACCGACGATGAGACCGAGGCCATCAAGCGCAACGTGGTCGGCTACTTCCAGCGCCTCGTGACGCTGGTGCAGAACGTGCGCGAAGACGTGGCGGCCACCGCGCTGAATATGGAGGAGGCGCGCCAGGTGGCCTACCTGGTGGCGACCTTCGTACAGATGGAACTGGAACTGCGCCAGAAAATCCTGGAATTCGACTCGGTGCGCGCCAAGCTGGAACAGCTCAGCAATTACCTATCGCACGAACTCGACATCTTCGAGCTTGGCCGCAAGATTCAGACCAGCGCCCAGGAAGAAATGGGTAAGGTGCAGCGCGAATACCTGCTGCGCGAACAGCTCAAGGCTATCCAGCGCGAGTTGGGCGAGGAGAGCGAAGAGCAGGCCGCCATCAACGAACTGCGCCAAAAGATCGAAGAAGCGCATATGCCCGACGAGGCTTTGAAAGAGGCCAACCGCGAGCTTGCGCGCCTGGAAAAGCTGCCCAATGTCTCACCCGAATACAGCATCATCCGCACCTACATCGAACTGCTGGCGAGCCTGCCCTGGAGCAAGGGTACCGGCGAGAAGATCGATGTGCCGCACGCCCGCCAGGTGCTCGACCACGATCACTACGACCTGGAAAAGATCAAGGATCGCGTGGTGGAATACCTCGCCGTGCGCCGCCTGAAAGAGGAGCGCCAGGCTGAACAGGCGAAGCGAGAGATGGAGGATGGCGAGCCTGAACACAAGCGCACAAGCCAGGCCCTCGCCTCGCAGGAGGCCGCGCGGCATATCAACCGCGAGCCGATCCTGTGCTTCGTCGGCCCTCCGGGCGTCGGCAAGACCTCGCTGGGGCAGTCCATCGCACGCGCGCTGGGTCGCAAGTTTGCGCGCATGTCGCTTGGCGGCATCCGCGACGAGGCCGAGATTCGCGGCCACCGCCGCACCTACATCGGCGCGATGCCGGGTCGCATCATCCAGACACTGCGGCGCGTGGAGGCCAACGATCCCGTCGTCATGCTGGACGAGGTGGACAAGGTCGGAGCAGACTGGCGCGGCGATCCGTCGTCCGCGCTGCTCGAAGTGCTCGACCCGGAGCAAAACTACAACTTCCGCGATAACTACCTCGACCTGCCCTTTGACCTGTCGAAGGTGATGTTCATCGCCACAGCCAACTCGCTTGAACCGATTCCGCCCGCGCTGCGCGACCGCATGGAAATCCTGGAACTCTCCGGCTATACAGAGGAGCAGAAACTGCACATCGCGCGTAACTACCTGCTGCCCAAGCAGCTTGAAGCCAACGGCCTGAAACCCGAAGAGCTGTCCGTCGATGACGGGGCGCTGCGGCGAATCGCGCGTGACTATACGCGCGAGGCGGGCGTGCGCAACCTGGAACGCGAGATCGGCACGCTCTGCCGCAAAGTCGCCAAGCAGATTGCGGAGAGCGACGGGGCAACCTCCCTGACCATCAACGTTACGGCGGAGACGCTGCCTGACTTTCTCGGTCGCCAGCGTTTCTTCGAGGAGGCCGCCGAGCGCATCGACCGGCCCGGCATCGCCACCGGCCTGAGCGTCACGCCGGTGGGTGGCGAAATCCTCTTCATCGAGGCGGCTTCCATGCCGGGCAAGCCCGACCAGCTCACCCTGACAGGCCAGCTTGGTGATGTGATGAAGGAATCGGCTATGACCGCGCTGAGTTACGTGCGCTCTAATGCCGAACTGCTCGGCCTGCCCGCCAACGTCTTCGAGGATCAGCACGTGCATATCCATGTACCCGCCGGGTCTATCCCTAAAGATGGGCCGTCGGCAGGCGTGACGATGGTGACGGTGATGGTCTCGCTGGCGAGCGGGCGCAAGGTGCGCTCCGACGTGGCCATGACCGGGGAGATCACGCTGCGCGGGAAGGTCATGCCGATTGGCGGGGTCAAAGAGAAGGTGCTGGCAGCCTATCGTTCCGGCATCCGTACCGTCATCATGCCCAAGAAGAACGAGCCTGACCTGCTAGAAGATCTGCCCAAAGAGCTGCGCGAAGAGATGCACTTCGTCTTCGCCACCGACATTCGCCAGGTGCTCGAAACCGCCATCGAGGGTTTCCCGCAGGTCGGCGCGAGCGAGAACGGCCACGAGCGACCGCGCAAGCGACGCAGCGAGAAGGCCGCGGCGGCGCAGGTGTAATGTCGCGTAATGTCAGGGAACTGCCATGTCATTCTGAGCGCAGCGAAGAATCTGATAAGCTCGGTCCTGAATTCTGAGCGCAGCGAAGAATGACATGATCGATGTTAGTCGTTAAATTTCATTATTTAGTTCATAGCCAACAAGTATGCCGTGCGGCAGTAGCGCGTGAACGCCGCGCACGCCGTTGACAACCTGCGTAATGCGCATGTCCACTACCAGGCTCGCCAGCGCCAGCGCCTCCGGGCGAGGCAGCCGGTATTGCTCTTCCAGCAGGTCGAGCATCCCGTTCAGCGCCTGCACCGTCGCCACGTTCAGGTCTTCGTGCAGGCCAATCGTGAGCCACCCGGCGGGTGTATTGGCACACGGCATGGTCAGGCGCAGATCGTCGCGCAGGAGGAAGGTCAGGCTGACGCGCTCCATCGGGCATTCGATGGCCGTGCCGCACACCTCGCCGTCACCCTGCAAGGCGTGCCCATCGCCAACGGAGAAGAGTCCTCCCGCCACCGCTACAGGCAGGTACAACGTGCTGCCTGCCACAAGTTCCTTGCAGTCCAGGTTACCACCGCAGAAACGTGGCGGGCTGGTGCTGTGTATTCCCGCCTCGTCCGGCGGCATGCCCATCACGCCCATGAAGGGACGCAGGGCGAGTGTATGGCCGAACTGGTCGCGCCCGGTCATGCTGGCTGCGTCCAGCGTCCAGGTCAATAAGGCGCGACGATCGATGCTCAGACCCTCATACTCGCCGGGATCGCCCACACCCGTTAGCCCAAACGCTCCCGGCCGTACATCATTGATCTGCACTTCGAGTGTCATGCCCGGCTGCGCGCCACGAATCTCGATTGGCCCGCAGAGGGCGTGCCCGCTATCCAACTCTTCATCGCGTGGTTCAAACAGGCGACGAGGGAGATTGGGTGAAAGCTCCGGCTCAAGCCCCCACCCGGCGTCGAGCGTGCGGAATACGACGGTGTCGCCCGGCTCGATGGTCAGCACGGGCGGAAATTCGCGCGAAAACTTGCCGTGTAGCGTGCGTCGCTCAGGTTCGATGGTGTAGGTTGCCATGCGTTATCCTCCCAGTTCCGCTCTCCGCTCCAGCAGCTTGCCGATGCGTTCCTCCTGTGCGAGCAGTTTCTCGCGCTCTTTTTCTACCACCTCCGGTTTGGCCTTCGACACAAACGCTTCGTTGGCAAGTTTGTCCTGGATGCGCGCGATCTCCTGCTTTGCCAGCGCGATGTCTTTATCGAGGCGCTCTAGCTCTTTGCCAATGTCGAGAAGTCCGGCAAGGGGCAGGTAGATCTCGACCGATCCGGCTAGCAGGCTCATGGCTTGCTCAGGCTTTTGATCGAGAATGACGTGCAGTTGCGGGCGCTCGGTGCGCGCCAGGAACTCGATGAGTGGGGCCTGTGCGTCCAGCATGGCGCTTGCACCGCCGGCAGCGATGATGACCGGGATGCGGCGCGCGGGTTCGACGCTCATCTGGTTGCGCGCGTCACGGATGCGCGTAATCGCCTCTTGTAGCAAGCCGAATTGCTGCTCAGCCTCGTCGTCAAGCGCGGACTGGTTGGCACGCGGCCAGGACGCGACGATCAGCGCGGAGGCGGGCCAGTTCGCCGCGTCATCCTCGCTGGTACGATAGAGGTACTGCCACACCTCCTCGGTGACGAAGGGCATGAAGGGGTGCAGCAGGCGCAAGCTTTGATCGAGCACGGAGCGCAAGATGGCCGCCGTCGAGCGGCGCGCCTGCTCGTCGCCCTGCATCTGCACTTTGGCGATCTCGACGTACCAGTCGCAGTAGTCCGCCCAGAAGAAGTCATGCACCTGGCGGCCTGCCTCGCCTAGCTGGAAATCTTCGATCAGACCGGTCACGCTTTCGCTCAGCTTCGCCAGCCGGCTGAGTATCCAGCGATCGGCCAGCGTCGCCGGTTGCACAGCATCGATGGCTGGAACGCCTCCACCGATTTCGGCGGTGGTCATCAACACGAAGCGCGAGGCGTTCCAGATTTTGTTGGCGAAGTTGCGGTTGCCCACGATGCGCTCAGGCACGAGCTTCATGTCGTTGCCGGGCGAGCTGCTGGTCGCCAGTGTGAAGCGCAGCGCGTCGGTGCCGTACTGGTCCATCACTTCGAGCGGGTCGATCACGTTGTTCTTAGATTTGCTCATCTTCTCGCCCTTCGCGTCGCGCACCAGGCCATGCAGGTAGATGGTGTGGAACGGCACGGTACCCAGGAAGTGGATGCCAGACATCGCCATACGCGCCACCCAGAAGAAGATGATGTCGTAGCCCGTCTCCATCACCGAGGTGGGATAGTAGCGCAGCAGGTCAGGGGTCACATCCGGCCAGCCAAGCGTGCTGAACGGCCACAGCCACGAACTGAACCACGTGTCCAGCACATCTTCGTCCTGGTGAATTTCGGCGCTGTCGCAGTGCGGGCAGGTGGTGATATCGACGCGGCTGGCGGTCATCTGGCCGCAGTTGTCGCAGTACCAGACGGGGATGCGATGCCCCCACCACAACTGGCGCGAGATGCACCAGTCGTGGATGTTCTCCAGCCAGTCCATGTAGGTTTTGTTGAAGCGTTCCGGCACGATCTTCATCTGCCCGTAGTACACCGCGCCCATGGCGGGCGTTGCCAGGGACTTCATGCTCACGAACCACTGCTTGGAGATGAGCGGCTCGACCACCGTGCCGCAGCGCTGGCAATAGCCGAGCGGCACAACGTAATCCTCTATCTTGAGGATCAGGCCGAGACGCTGTAGCTCCTCCACCAGGTTTTGGCGCGCTTCGTAGCGATCCTGCCCGGCGTAAGGGCCGGCCTCGTCGGTCATCTTCGCGTCGAAGCCGATCACCTGCACGCGCGGCAGGTTGTGGCGCATGCCGATCTCGAAGTCGGTCGGGTCGTGTGCGGGCGTGACTTTGACCGCGCCCGTGCCGAAGTTGGCGTCCACCACTTCGTCGGCCACGATGGGAATCTCGCGCCCGATGACCGGCAGGATGGCAGTGCGCCCGACCAGCGCCGTGTAGCGCGGGTCTTTAGGATTGACGGCCACGCCGGTATCGCCCAGGATAGTCTCCGGGCGCGTGGTCGCCACGTTGATGTACTCCGTTGGCTCGTTCTCATGTCCCTCCTCTGGCTTGAGGGGGTAGCACACGTAGGTCAGCTTGCCCGGCGTATCGACATGGTTGACCTCCAGGTCAGAGAGCGCGCTCATGCAGCGCGGGCACCAGTTGATGATGCGCTCGCCGCGATAGATCAGTCCTTCTTCGTAGAGGCGCACGAAGACCTCGCGTACAGCCTTCGACAGTCCTTCGTCGAGCGTGAAGCGTTCGCGCGTCCAATCGCAGGAAGCACCCAGGCGACGATGCTGGTCTTGAATGCGGCTCTTGTACTGGCCCACCCACTGCCAGACGCGTTCCAGGAAGGCTTCGCGCCCTATCGTGTGACGATCCGTGCCCTCAGTCGCCAGCAGGCGCTCAACGACATTCTGCGTGGCGATGCCGGCGTGGTCTTCGCCGGGAACCCACAGCGTATCGTCACCGATCATACGGTGGTAGCGAATGAGGATATCCTCGACGGTCGCGGTGATGGCGTGGCCCAGGTGCAGCGCGCCCGTCACGTTGGGCGGCGGCATACTGATGACGAAAGTCGGCTTCGTTGTATCTCCGCTTGGCTTGAAGTAGCCGCCCTCTTCCCAGAAGCGATACCATTTGTCTTCGACGGCCTGCGGATCGTAAGTTTTCGGCAGCGCATCAGACGTACCGTCCTGCGTTCCTGCATTCTGCTCGATCATGATTCTCTCCCTATGCAATACATGCGCCCCGGCAATAGCAACCCAAACAAAAAGCCCCTCCCGTCAAGGACGAGAGAGGGCGTGAACGTTACTCGTGGTACCACCTTGTTTCGATCAGCCTCTACCTGAAACAGCGAGATTGATCCTCAAGCCGCGCGCTAACGGGCGCTCCCGTCCTCTTGCAGAAGACTCCCAGGCAACCTTCGGCGCACCTGTTCCGGGGAAAGCTTGCAGCCTCGCGGCCTTCCCTCTCTTCACGGAGTAGGCGCCTACTCCTCCTGATCAACGTCTCCAATGATGCAATTGTGCTGGCTATACTTTAGCGAGTTTGCGGGAGATTGTCAAGCTATCCGAAGAGTTGTTCTACTTGAGCAGGAAAATCCGGTACTACTCTTGAAGGCAACACCATGTTTCCGGTGAAGATACCCAATGATCGATAGCGGCGGGACTCCAGTACGAGCACTTCAACGGTGTGCGTCTCAGGTTTCACAATCCAGTATTCCGATACGCCCGCACGAGCATAAACGTCGTACTTTGTCAGGCGATCATAGGCAGCCGTACCCCGCGAAGCAACTTCTACAACAAGATCGGGCGCTCCGATTACTCTATTGGTTGTTACTCTATCAAGGTGGGCATTCAGCACGACAAGAACGTCAGGCTGGAAGACATCTTCGGGAGTTAATTCAACATCAAACGGGGCAATACGTACCTTCCCCAAACCGGCAAACTCGACATGCATGAGAAGATAATGAGCTAGCCGCAACGTTAAATCTTGATGTGGTCCGTTAGGGCTTGGCGACATAACCAGCACTCCATTGACAATCTCATACCGTCGCCCATCATCTGGAAGAAGCGCATAATCATTGTAGGTCCAATGCCCTTGTTCCGGCCCTGGAACCCAATCAGCAGGTGTGACTACCGGCAGTCGATCAATTGTCGTCATATCAGCCCTGCCTTTCCTGCAAGGGGTGTGCGTTTTCTTGCATCAGATGAGAACATACGTATGGCCTGCTCTGACTATGATACACTTTCTGCCAATTGTCAAGCTCTGGTTTCTTTACAATCCAAACGCATACGGCAGCAAATCCGCCACGGTGAAATCGCGCTCATCTCCGTCGATGTAGATTACAGCGTGAGGCGCGAGGTCGGCCAGCCACTGGCGGCAGGCACCGCAAGGCGTGCGGTCGGCCAGGGGCGCGTCTGGTGCGACATCGATGCAGGACACCGCGACCTGTGTGACGGATCTTGCCCCGCTGCTCATGGCGGCGGCCAGCGCTGCGCGCTCTGCACAAAGTGCCAGGCCATAGCTCGATATCTCCACGTTCGCGCCGGTAAAGATTGTGCCGTCGGCCACCAGCGCCGCGCCGACGTGGAAGTGCGAGTAGGGACAGTGAGCGTGCTGCGCCGTTTCGCGCGCCAGGCGTAACAATTCTTCACGTGCGATCATACGAAACCTCCAATCAAATCACCCTGCCCAATAAAACGAGTCAGGCCGATAGTATTACCTTGACGGGTAATACTGACGAATACACAAGAAACGTGACCGTAATGACTATTCCTGACCCAAATTGTACCATGATGTTACCGGCTAGCAGCCATCCCGTTACTAGCATTGAGACGAACTTTAGCAGATTAGTCATCTGACCTGCCCTACCAGGGGTTAAGCGGGATCAGTAAAGCAGGCCGGATAGGAGGACACACGAGTGAAAATCATGGTGGCGGATGACGACCGCGACATGGTTGATATGCTGAGCTACTGGCTCAAGGGGCATGGATACGACGTGGTGCGCGCCTTCGATGGTGAACAGGCCATCAAACGCTGGCGCGAAACGCTGCCGGACCTGGTCATCCTTGACGTTCAGATGCCGAAACTTGACGGTTTCGAAGTATGTCGCCAGATGCGGAGCGAAACCAACTCAATGGTCCTGATCCTGACCGCGCATGATCGTGAGGATGATGAGATACGCGGCCTGGAGATGGGGGCCGACGATTACCTGCGCAAGCCGTTTAGTCCGCGACAATTGCTGGCTCGCATCAAAGCCATTATGCGGCGATCAAACAGCTCAAAGGGTTCTTCCAACTCTTCCGCGGTGACGGTTGGGCCTGTCACTCTGGATGCTATGCGCCACGAAGTGACCAGGGAAGGCACCAAAGTGAGATTGACTCCCACGGAGAGCCGCCTGCTGCACCTGCTCATCACCCACACCGGGCAGGTCTTGACGACCGATATGATTATCGAGCGCGTCTGGGGCTACGATGAAGCGGGCGACTCCGGGCTGGTCAAAACCCACATCCGCCACCTGCGCCAGAAGGTGGAACCGGACGCCAATACACCACAGTACATCATGACCGTTCCGGGTGTAGGCTACACCTTCACCGCGCCCGTTACGGTTGAGCAATGAACTGATATATTTCTCTAGATGAACATCAATGGCGCATCAACCTGATGCGCCATCTTTTTGAGTATCAAAGTATTCCGGTAGAGCCGCTTGGTGGGGTTCTACCCTTGTTTTTGGTCTCAAAGTTGAGTATGCTCTAAGCAGTGAAGTATTCACTCGTTTTTGGGGAGGTTTTGACATCTATGTCAGTGTGCTGCTAACTCCATCCTGTTTCCTGTTCAAACAGTGAAACAGACGTTCCCATGCTTGCTTCCATCTATCGCGTGTCTCTCATCAGGCATGAGCGCTCAGCCGTTCTTCGCCTGGAATGCCGCAGGGCATGATTCCTGCTCGACGGCCTTTCTGGCTTTGCCAAAGCGAGACGGCAGATAGTGATAACGCAAGCATTTGATGGCGCGCGAGAGATATGGAGAAGCGTGCGGCAAAGAGGTGTCAGGCATGGAACTCCGGCGAACGCATCGCTGATGTTCCCCATCCACCACACCATTGGCAGATGGATGCCATCTTTTCCCCTGTCGTGGCATGCGCATATTCGATCATTGTGCAAGCGATGACCTGCTCTCTCTCCTCCCTCTTTCTGCCCCATCGTTTCCTCGCGCGTGTTGATACTATCGTGCTGTTTTTTCTCTCAGAAAAAAGCAAGGAAGAACTATCATGACAGAACATCAGCTTTCACTCCTCCCCTTCTACGTGGGTTGGGGTATCTACCAGCAGCGTCTTGTCGCGGCCATCGCGCCCCTTACAGGCGAGCAGCTTGCCTTGCGCAACTCGCCGCAAAACTGGTCGATTGGCATGTACGCGACGCATATTGTCGCAGATCGCGCCTGGTGGTTCCACGCACGGATGGGCGAGGGAAGCGCCGATCTTACTTCCCTCGAATTATGGGCTCTGGGAATCTGTGAGGGGGGCGTGGATCCATTCCACCCGGCGGCAGAACTGGTTGCCGGACTTGAGAAGACCTGGCAGATGATCCAGAAGACGCTTGCCCGCCTGACCCCTGCTGATCTTGAGCAGGTCTTCCCGCCTCTGGATGAGGCGGGACGCGTGTATCACGCGAAACTTGTCGAGCCTGCGCTCCAGCCATTCGCCCAGATGTGGTTGGATGCGGCGCGTCTGGCTGGAGAAGTGAGACCTGCAGTTTCGCTCCAGTGGATCATCTGGCATGTGCTCGAACATGACATCCATCACGGCAGCGAAATCTCCACCATTCTCGGCGTACACGGCCTGCCAGTAGTCGAGTTGGATTAAGAACAGGAACGTCTTCAGTTCCTCTTTTTCTGTCCATGTGAGCATGGACAGAAAAAGAGGAAAGATTGGATGGAGAGATGCAAAGAGTTACGTTCTTTCCAGGTTCATTTGCCATGAAACCCCGTACTTATCTGCAACCCATCCAAACTTTTCACTGAAGGGATATTTATCGAGGGGCATGAGAACCGTGCCGCCTTCGGAAAGTCTCTGAAACAACGTATCGACTTCCGATTCTGTTTCGCATTGTACAAATATCGACATGGCCGGGGTGAAGGTAAAAAGGTGTTGTCTGCCGCTATCTAGGGCCATGAACTCCTGTCCATTGAGAGAGAACCTGGCAAGCTTGACGGTTCCCGCTGCTCCTTCTACGAAATGAGAGCGACGACACCATCTACGAATAGGTCGCTCAGTTTGCAGATATACTCCTGCTTCTCACATCCTCGTCTCCTGAGCCGGATATGCTCCTCAGCGCCACACACCCATTCACGCACGCCCCCGGCTGTGCAGGTTGCCGCAGCGCGCCGCTGGCGTCGATTAGCTGCTGGGCCAGGGTACGAGTCAGTACGTTGTAGTGCAGCTTCATCTCCAGGATGCGCAGCACGGAGGCGTTGATCTCGTTCATGGAGATCTGGCCGCTATTGACCTCTTGCTTCAAGTTAGTGAGCATCGTCGCGGTGTCTTGCAGACCGCGCGGGCCGAGGATCAGGTCTGTGCCGGCGTTGATCGCCAGCGTGGCGGCCTGCGAGAGGGTGTAGGTGTTGCTGATGCCGCCCATCCAGAGCGTGTCGCTGATGATGACGCCGTTGAAGTGTAGCTGGTCGCGCAGCAGGCCGGTCACGACGTTGGGCGAAAGCGAGGTAGGCAGCCTGGGGTCAAGCTGCGGGTTGAGGATGTGCGTCACCATCACCATTGGCACGATGCCCTCGTTGATGAGCGTGCGATAGGGGACGAGATCGACGGAGTTGAGTGTGGCGAGGCTGCGGTTCATGTAGGGCAGCGAGGAGTGCGGGTCGATGGTGGCGCTGCCCAGGCCGGGGAAGTGCTTGAGGCAGCCGATGACGCCTCCGGCGGTCAGCCCCTTGAGGTATGCGCGTCCCATGTTCGTGACAAGCTGCGGGTCGGAGCCGAAGGTGCGCATGGGCAGGCCGGGATTGTTGGGGTTAGTCAGCACATCCACGATGGGCATGAAGTTGACGTTGAGGCCCAGCGAGGTCAGGTCTTTGGCCGCGTTCAGCCCGGCGTTGTAGGCCACCGTCGGGTCGCCCGTCGCGCCGATTTGCGCCTCCGAGGGGCGCTCGCCCGTGATCTGGCGCAGTTCGTTTACCACCCCGCCCTCGTAATCGGTGCTGACGAAGAGCGGGACGCGCGCCTTGCCCTGCATGGCCTGTACCAGCGAAGTCAGTTGGGTGCGCGTCTGCGCGTTGCCGTTCGCGTTCTCGATCAAGACGCCGCTGATATCGTAGGTCTGAATCATCTGCAGCAGATCGCTATTGAGCGTAGAGCCATAGAACTCGACGATCACCATCTGACCCAGTTTTTGATCCAACGTCATGCTCTGCATCAGGCTATTCGCCAGTTCCGCGTTCGAAAGCGGCGTCGGCGAAGGCGGAGGGGTGAAGGTCGGCTTGCTGAGTATGGCGGTTAGAGCAGGAGTCGGCGTCCCACCACCCACGCCTGTGAAGAGCGAGACGCACGCGCTCAAGATCAGAGCGAGGCAGCTGAGGATAACCAGTATACCGCTACCTGCAAAGCGACCTCTTCGCTGGTGATTCATGATTGTTCGCTGCTCCTACGATTTCATTGCAGCCCAAGCTGCTGCCTCAAACCAAGCATGTCCATCTGGCCCCAGTGATCGACGATCTTGCCGTTTTCGAAGCGCAGGATGTCGATGGCGGTGAGCATGATTGGCTTGCCAGTGGGCGCTACACCGAGCAGAGAGCCGCCATGCGTACCTCGCACAGCGATACGAAAGACAACCTGGTCCCCTTCACCGAACAAATTCTCGATGCTCAGCCGATGATCGGGTATACCGGTCAGGAAGCTGGAGAGGCGCCGTTTCTGCCCCTCACGGTCGAGCGGTTTGTCCTGGCCGACGAGGTGTCGAGCATAGTCAGGCGCGGTGATCTCGTCGAGCACATCCACGTTGCCTTTATTCCATACTTCGTCAATCATGCGGTGCGTGACGGCCTTGTTTTCTTCTACAGACATGTGTGGTATTCCTCTCTACAACGATTGGATCACGCTGTTTTGATGTTGGCAGCTTCTTCCAGCCCAAATGCTTTGATAGCGTTCTGGCGCAGGACGAATTTCTGCACCTTGCCGCTGGCGGTCAGTGGATATGCCTCGACGAACTGGAAGTAGCGGGGGATCTTCTGGTGGCTGATCTTGCCCTTGCTGTACTCGCGCAGTTCCGCCTCGGTCAGTTGCTCACCCTTCCGGGGGACAACCACGGCCAGCAGCTCCTCGCCAAAGAACTTGTCCGGCACGCCGACGATCTGCACGTCGGCGATCTTCGGATGGCGAATCAGAAACTCTTCGATTTCGAGCGGGAAGATATTCTCACCGCCGCGTATCACCATGTCCTTCAAGCGCCCCACGATGTTCACGTAGCCCTGCGTGTTCATGGTCGCCAGGTCGCCCGAATGCAGCCAGCCGTCGCTGTCGATGGTATCGGCGGTCTTGTCGGGCATGTTGTAGTAGCCCGCCATGACCAGGTAGCCCCGGCAGCACAGTTCCCCGCGCTCGCCGCATGGCACCGCTTTCCCAGTGGCGGGATTGATAATCTTCACCTCGCCATGCGGCAAGGGAACCCCGACGGTAGAAGATTTCAGCTCGAATGAGTCGTGCTGCTGCGTCAGAGTGATGGCCGCGCTGGCCTCCGTCTGCCCGAAGACGATGGTGGCATCCGCGCCGATACGCTCCTTAACCTGTTCCATCAGGTAGACTGGTACTGGAGAGCCGCCGCTCACCACGCTTTTCAAGGAGGAGAGGTCAAATTTCGAGAACTCAGGATGCTGCATCATGGCAAGCAGCATGGTTGGCACGCCGCCCATCCTGGTGCAACCCTCGGTGCTGATAACCTGCATGGCCTTGAACGGGTCAAACGCGATGAGGGGATGCAGTGTCGCGCCCACGCCTATCGCGGCAAGTATGCCCAGCACGCAGCCTCCCGCGTGAAAGAAGGGCATGGCGGTGAAGATGTGCTCGCCCTGCCGCACGCCCCAGCGAATGGCGAATATGCGCCCATTTTCGAGAATAGCGCGTTGCGTCTGGATAGCGCCTTTGGGGAAGCCGGTCGTGCCGGAGGTGTAGAGAATCTGCGCCGGGTCGCCGGGCTGGACGGACGCCTGCCGCTCGGCCAGCGCCTCCATGCTCACCTGCTCGCCCGCCGCGATCATCTCAGGGAAGACAGCCGGGCGCCACTCTGCATCATCCAGGCTGATCGGCGTTTCACCCAGCAGGCATACATAGCGCAGTTCCGGCAAGATCTCGCTGCTCACCACTCCATTCTGTTCGCCGGGAGCTGTCAGGGCGCGTACCGTAGTCAGGCAATCGTGGTCACGCACGCGCGCCATGAAAAAGAGCGCGGCCACGTCGCCCTGCTTCAAAATATACTCAACCTCCTGTGCGCGCAACACCGGATTGATCGTGACAAGCACCAGCCCGGCCTTCGACGCCGCCAGTTCAAGCAGCGGCCACTCAGGCAGGTTGATCGCCCAGACGGCGATGTGCGCGCCTTTTGGCAGACCGAGCGCCATCAGACCGCGTGCCGTGGCGTTCGCGCGGTCGCAGTACTCGCGGTACGTCCAGCGAATATCCAGCGCGCCGCCAAATTCAGGATAGCACGAGTAGACCAGCGCCTCCTGTTCGGGCAATTCCTCAGCGCGGCGGTCTAAAAGCTGACCAGGCGTCATTTCAAGGAGAGAAATACCATCATCCTCTGCCTGCCAGTTGGACAGGCCATCGTTGGTCATACCCATCTCAGTGCCCTCTTTCAGAAAGAATTTTCATCGTTCCAACATGCCTGTAGCATACCTGCTCTTGCAAAGAGTTGCAAGCCCTTGTCCGCCTCTAGAAAATAACGAAAGTGGCGATTATGTATAGCATGATATGCCGTTATCAACCCTGGTAGTCTATTACGAGGTTTCCTATGGGCGTAGATGTGGCGCTGCTCCAGAGCAGCTTTCTCAAAGTTATCCCGCAGCGACAGCGGTTCGCGCAGGTATTTTATGAAACGCTGTTTCACGATCATCCCGAAGTCAAACCGCTATTCGCGGCGACGGATATGTACACACAGCAAAACAAGCTTTTTGCCGTACTCTCAACGACGATTAATAACCTGCAAAACCCGGCCATGTTGCGTTTCACCCTGCATGATCTAGGCAAGCGACATGCAGGATACAATGTGAAACCCGAATACTATGCGCTGGTTGGAGATGCGCTACTGAAAGCCTTCGCCATCGTCCTGGGAGATGCCTGGACACCACAGATGGAAAGCGCCTGGAAGGAAGGCTACCAGGCTATCGCTGCATTGATGCGCGAAACCTATCAGGTGGCGGCTCAAAGCGTCAGCTAACCGAAACTGGGCAGCTTCCTGGCGAGCGGGCTGCCGTTGTCAGGCGGGCGATCAACGACTGCCACAGTGCAACGCGAGACGCAGATCAGCCTGTCGTTTTCGTCTGTGATGCGAATATCCCAGACGTGCGTGGTGCGCCCGCGATGCAGCGGAATGGCCGTGGCCGTCACCTGGCCGTCGCGCTTGGGGCGCAGGTGATTGGCGCTGATCTCCAGCCCGAAGGCCATCTGGCGTTCCGCGTCGATGTTCAGGACGGTGCCCAGCGAGGCTACCGACTCCGCCAGCGTGACGGAGATGCCGCCATGCAGGTAGCCGACCTGCTGGCGCTGATTCGGCCCGACCGGCATGGTTGCCACGACTTTGTCCTTCTCTGCCGTGACGAGACGGATATCAAGTACATCCCAGACGGAACCTTCGCGCGTGCTGTTAATCAACTCGACAATATCGTTGCCGGAATACTCCATGGCCGCTGTTGTCCTTCTTCCTATTGCAGTGGTTGACAGTCTTGCTCCATATTATAAAACATGCGCCTTGACAATGCTCTCCCCGAAAACCGATACTATTTATACGACAAAGCCAACCGCAGTCAGTAAGGAGCAACCTGCTATGTTCGACAAAAGCCACATCGGCCAGAGTTTTCCCCCTTTTACCATTGAAGTCGAGCGCGGCAAGATACGCGAGCTTGCGCTTGCCATCGGCGACACTAACCCTATTTATCAGAGCAAAGTAGCGGCGCAGGCGGCAGGCTATGAAGACGTGCCGCTCTATCCGACTTCACCGACTACCTTTTCGTTCTGGGGCAATCGCCAGGGTGGGAACCAGCTTGCCAGCGCCGGTATCAATGTGATGCGCGTCCTGCACGGGGAAGAGGAGTACGAGTATCTCGCGCCCGTTCATCCTGGCGATGTGCTGACCGGTGTGGTGACGATTGTGGATGGCAAGACGCGCCAGGGTCAAGCCGGCTCGATGGACATCATCACGATCGAGACCAGCTACACGAATCAGCACGGCACGAACGTGCTGAAGGCGCGCAGCGTGATTATCGTGCGAGAGTAACCAGGACAAAGGAGAGCACCAATGACTACCAATGCATCTACGCCAACGAAACGTTATTATGAAGATGTACAGGTCGGCGACGAGCTTCCGGCCCTGGTCAAATCACCCGTGACGCACAATCAACTGGTGAAGTATTCCGGCGCGTCGGGCGACTTCAACCCGCTGCACACCGACCCCAAAGTGGGCGAGTTCATCGGCATAGGCGGCATCATCGCGCACGGCATGTTGATTATGGGCTTCGTGGGACAGCTCTTGAGCGACTATGTGGGGCCAACCGCGCTGCGCAAGTTCAATGTGCGCTTCAAAGGCATGACGCGCCTCGACGATGTGATAACCTGCACCGGCACGATTACCGAAAAATACGAGGCCAACGGCGAGGGCTTTATCGCAGGAAAAGTGCAGGCCGCCGACCAGAGCGGCGATGTCAAGGTGGCGGGCAGCTTCATCGCGGCGCTGCCGCATCGTTCCTGAGCGGAAGAAGAGGAGAATAGCACCTATGGGAATGCTTGAAGGCAAAGTAGCCATCATTACCGGCTCCGGGCGCGGCATCGGCGCGGCCACCGCGCAACTGCTCGCCTCCGAGGGCGCGAGCGTGATCGTCAGCGATCTCGACCCGGCCCCTGCCGAGGAGACCGCCGCCGCCATCCGCAACGCTGGCGGGCAGGCCGCCGTTATCCCCGGCGATGTCACCGATCCCGCCTTCCCCAAAAAACTCATTCAGGGTACGCTCGATTCCTTCGGCGGCATCGACATTATCGTCAATAACGCGGGCTACACCTGGGATGCGGTCATCCAGAACATGACCGATAAGCAGTGGTACGCCATCCTGGACGTGCATACGACCGCGCCGTTCCGCATCTTGCGCGAGGCATCGCATTTCATTCGCGATGCTGCTAAAAAGGAGGCCGCCGCCAACGGGCGCGCCAATCCGCGCAAGATCGTCAACGTCAGTTCGGTTTCGGGCGTCTATGGCAACGGGGGACAGGCCAACTACTCGACAGCCAAGGCCGGCATCACCGGCCTGACGAAAACACTGGCGAAGGAATGGGGCCGCTTTAATGTGCAGGCCAACTGTGTCTGCTACGGCTTCATAGACACGCGCCTGACGGCTTCCAAGGAGAAGGCAGAGAAAATTCAGCGTGACGGCGAGCAGATCGACCTGGGCATCCCCGACCAGATGCGCCAGATGGCCGCCCTGACCATCTCGCTTGGCCGACCCGGCACGCCGCAGGAGGCAGCTGGCCCGGTCTTGTTTCTGGCCTCGCCCCTCTCGAACTACGTTTCCGGCATCGTGCTCGAAGTCACCGGCGGACGAGCGTTGTAACAAGGGAATATCATGCTCGACAGTCACACGTATCAATCGCTTAAAACGCTGCTCGCTAAAGGCCAGGTCTACACCGACGCAACCTCGCTGGTGTCTTACGAGGTGGACGCGGGACTGGATCGCGGCATTCCTGAAGGAGTCGTGCTGCCAGGCTCTACGCGAGATGTGGCAACTATCGTGCGCTGGGCTGCTGAACACTACGTGCCGCTGACCGGGCGTGGCGCGGGAACGGGGCTTTCCGGCGGAGCGGTTGCTGAGCATGGAGGGCTGATTCTCGGGTTCTCGCGCATGAATCGCGTGCTGGAAATCGATCCCGACGGGTGCAGCGCGCTGGTTGAGCCGGGCCTGATTAACCTGCGGCTGGACGAGCAGGTCAAAGAGCATGGTTTGTACTTCCCACCTGATCCTGCCAGCCAGCGCGCCTCGACCATCGGGGGTAACGTTTCCGAGAATTCGGGCGGTCCGCACTGCTTTAAATATGGGGTCACGACCAACTATGTCATGGGCATGGAGGTCGTGCTGGCCGATGGGCGCATCGCGCAGGTGGGCGGGCGCGCCTTCGACTATCCCACCTACGATTTCTGCGGCCTGCTGACCGGCAGCGAGGGGATGCTGGCGTTGATGACCAGCATCTCTGTGCGACTGGTGCGCAATCCGCCCGCCGTGCAAACGCTGCTGGCCGTCTTCGACTCGGTTGAGCAGGCGTCAGTTGGCGTCTCGGCGGTCATTTCCGCCGGGCTGGCTCCCGCCACGATGGAGATGATGGATCGCAACATCATCCGCATCGTCGAGGCGTATGTTCATGCCGGACTGCCGGTGGATGCCGGGGCCATGCTGATTATCGACATAGATGGCTATCCAGAGAGCCTGGACGCGCAGTGCGAGGAGATATCGCACATTCTCACCACGCACGGCGGCTATAATCTGCGCGTGGCGAAGAACGCGGACGAGCGCGCCCAGATATGGCTGGCGCGCAAAAGCGCAGCCGGTGCGCTGGCGCGTCTCTCGCCCTCCCAATACACCGTCGATGTCACCGTGCCGCGCAGCCACCTCGCCGAGGCGCTGGCGGGCGTGAATGCTATCTGCGAGCGTGATGACTTGCAGGTCGGCTACGTCTTCCACGCCGGGGATGGCAACCTGCACCCGCTCATTCTTGTGCAGGACGTGCAGGATACTGCCCTGATGGCGCGCGTCCACCACGCTGGCAGCGAGATCGTCAAACTGGCCGTCTCGTATGACGGCAGCTTGAGCGGTGAGCACGGCGTCGGCATCGAGAAACGCGCCTTTATGCCCCTCATGTTCAACGAGACCGAGCTATCTGCTATGCTCGATATCCAGCACATCTTCGACCCACAACACCTGCTCAACCCCGGCAACATGTTCCCCGCACCCCCGAATGTGCCTGCATTCGCCACTGTAGGGGCGCAATTCATTGCGCCCTCTGACGGATCGCCCACCTCGCTCAACGACGATACGCACACCATTTCTCGTGCGCCCGCGAACGTTGAGGAGGCAGCCCTGGCGCTGGCTGAATGCGCGAAGGCAGGTTATCACGCGCGCATCACCGGCGGCGAACTTCCAGGCCATGCAGGGGAAGGTCTGTTGCTCAGCACCTCCAGGATGCGCGGCATTACGGCTTACAAGCCGGATGATCTCTATATCACCGTAGGCGCGGGTACGCCGCTGGCCGAGATTCAGGCGTTCCTGGCAGGGCAGACTCAACACGCCCAGCAGCTATCCCTGGCGAGTCCCTGGCCCGAGACGACCATAGGCGGGCTGGTGGCGACCAACGCGAACGCGCCACTGCGGATGCGCTATGGCTCGATACGCGATAGTGTATTGTGCGCGACCGTTGCGCTGGCGGATGGGCGCATCATACGAGCCGGTCGCCCGGTGGTGAAGAACGTGGCGGGCTTCGACCTGGTGAAGCTCTTCGTTGGGTCGCACGGCACGCTGGGTCTATTGGCCGATGTCACGCTCAAGATTACGCCGCGCTCGCGCGCCTGCCGCACCCTGCTCATCCCCGTCGATGACCTGCGCTCCGGCATGGCCTGGGCAGGGAAACTCTTCCCACAGTCGTTGGTAGCCTCGGCCATTCTGCTCTGGAAGAACAACGGGCGCACCAGCCGCTTGCCTGAGAAGATCGATCACCCCTACCTGCTGATCTACACCGCCGAAGGACTGGCGCAGGACGTGCAGGCCGAACTCCGGCAGGTACGCGAGACGCTGAGCGCGGTCGGGGCGGCAGAGCCTGTCGAGGTCGAAGGTGTGACCGGCACTTCCATCTGGTCAGATACACTGGGTCAGGCTGCCGAGGCCGTACACGTGCGCGCTGGCGTTCCCATTCGCGCCCTGTCAGCCTACGCGCAGGAGTATGTTGCGCCCCTGGCGTGCGACGGGTTGGTGATCGATGTCGGTAGCGGCTTCGTCCACGTCACCCTACCCGCACAGGACGCCGCCCAGGTCGAACACGACGTGCAGCGATTGCGCGCCCCTGCCCTGCAAGCTGGCGGCTATGCGGTGGTGACGCACACGCCCAACGGCTGGTCCGGAACGCTGAATCGCTGGGGATATACACCCGACATACACGACATGGCGCAGAAGTTGAAGGCATGCTGGGACTCGGCGGGGATACTGCCCACCATCTCGTCGATGTCGTAGGGACAGGGGGAAGAGTGGAGAGGATGAGGGTGAGAGATTTTATTCTAATTCCCTCATCACCACGTTCAGCCACCCCTTCCCGTACAGCGTTTCGCCGTAGAGCAGCAGGTTTGGCTCGCCGGTGGCGGAAATGTTGCCGTGGTAGGTGAGGATGAAGGCGCGCAGGCTTTCCGCTGTGACGAACAGCGTATTGAGCTGCTTGATCTCGTCTTCTTCCGGCACACGTCTGAGGGCTTCTTCTAGCGAAATATGCAGGCGAGTGAGGAAGCAAAGTTCCGCGTGCGGCGTCGCCACATCATAGACGATACCCAGGCAGTACTGCTCGTGGATATCCTCGCGCTGGATACCGGTCTCCTCGCGTATCTCGCGGGTGATTGCTCCGAATGGGTCAGGCCGCGCATCAACGGTGCTGTCGCGGTCGCGCTCGAAGAAGCCGCCGATAACGTGGTAGCGTCCCACGTAGACATCCACTCCTTGCCGCTTGTCAAGCAGAATGTGACCATCGCTGGTCTCCACGACGGAGCAGACGGAGAGCGCGTTTCCCAGTTCCTCTCTTGAGTACACTTCGAAAAATTCCGGCACGCGCGTAGTGACGTACTCCTTATAGCCCGTATCGCCCAATGAGAGATGCAGCGTGCCATCGTCGCGAGATTCGGCCTGGATGAAGCGATACAGTGGGGCATCGAACAATGGATACCCCTGTGTACGCGCCGCCGCAAGTTTCTGCTCCCACAGCGCATCCATCCACGCCTGGATTGCCGGATTGACCGGCATTCGCAGCGACGGATCATAGGTGATATGGAGTTGGTCTGGTCGGAACAGACCGCGAGCGAGTACCTCGAATTCGAGCATAGGCAGCCTAACGCCCTCCATGCCGTTTGATGATACTCCGGTACATCTCCGCCGAAGGGGTCGGAACGCGACGCAGCTCGGGGTCGTTATCAAGGTCGATATGGTAGAGGCCGAAGTCATTGCCCGGGCCGAAAGGCAGCCCCCATTCGCGGTTGGAGGTGATGCTCCAGCAGATATATTTGGAGATGTTGATGCCCTGGCGACGCGCGCGTTCCACCTCGCGCACGTGGCGTTCGATGTAGGTGGCGCGACCGATGCCGCTTGCATTCTCGACGCTGCCATTTTCGATCAGCACGAGTTCCTTGTGCGGGAACATCTTCGCGTAGTACTTGAGCATCCCGTAGAGCGCGCCCGGCCAGACTGGAGCCTTGTCGTAGTGGCCGATCACGGCAGAGAGCAATTGCTGGGTGCGATGGAGACCTATCGTAGGGATTCCCCAGTAATAATCGAAGCCGACAAAGTCCTGCTGGTCTACACACTCTGGAGGGCAGAGGAACGTCGGTAGCTTGCCAGCCATGCCCAGGTGCCACCAGTTGCTGCAGAGCGCCGTTGACATGATGCTGTACAACTTGAAGAAGGTGTCGAAGCGGCGCACCAGCGAGCGTACCAGCGACAATCGCTCGCCCGTTTGCGCCGGGCGAAAAACTACCTTGCTCGAATCCCCGAATATCTCCTGGGCAATGGCACGCGCCAGGTCAATCTCCAACCCACTCAGTTCGCCAGTTCGCGGGTCGCGGTAGCCGAAGCCGGGGACATCCTCTTTGACGCCTACGACTATCGCGCCGCGCTGTTGGATGTGTCGCGGTACATTCGTATGAGCAGAAGAGGTGGCAGCATCGGGCATGGGCAGTTGACCGCTGATGCTGGCCAGTGTCTCAGCCAGGTTGACGGGTGTCGGAAGTGTCGCCAGCCTGCCAGGCATGTGTTGCTCGATGCTGGCTGTCCATTCGCCAGTATCGATGAAACGACGCACAACGCGATTGATGGTTCCAAGCAGCCCCGGATGACCTTTTGCCACGGCGGCGGCATAATGCTCGCTTGCCGCGGACGTGTCGAGCAGGCGATAGTTCCCCGCGCTCTGCTCCACGAATCCATGCAAGATTACATCATCTGAGAGGATCGCGGCGGCCAGCCCTTCGTCGAGCGCGCGTTTAGCCTCGATGAAACTGCTTGCCAGCAGCATCTTCGACTGCGGCAGTAGTCTTCCGAATGTCTTTTGCGAGGTCGAATGCCGCACGACTGCGATAGTACGACCCGCCAGGTCGTGTGGCGCTTGCGTTTCGCTCTTTGCTGGGACAAGCAGTGCCTGGCTCGCGGCAAAGTAGCTCTCGGAAAAATCGACCTGCTCAGACCGGTCGCGCGTAACGGTGAGCGTGGCGAGTACCATATCGGCCTCGCCGTGTTCATGCACTCTCCGGCGGTTGAAGCGTTGGCCTTTGCCCAGCCAATCATTCCAGGTGCGCAGGCGCGTCACATTCCAGTCGATGATGCTTTGCAACCAGGCGGGCAGGCCCAGCAGCATTGGATTGACGCCCACCAGTGCGCCGGGGTTGCCTTGCTTGATGATCTTGCGCGCGGCGGTATGTGCCAGGAAGAGGTTACGCATCAACTGTCCCACGGCCTCGAGTTCTTCGGCAAACGTGGCATTCTCCGGCAGCCCGGGCGGCGCGAAATAGTACTGCTCCCACCAGGGCTTGATATAGCCGTAGATCAACTGTGTCGGCTCGTTGAAGGTGAGCCAGTAGTACACCTGCGGCCCCAGGCGGCTGACAACCTCGGAGACATAAGCACTATAAATAGCCGGGAAATCCTTGCCTGTAAGACCGCCGCGTTCCTCGACATGCACCGGCC
The DNA here is from genome assembly GCA_963731975.1 of uncultured Chloroflexia bacterium. Classification (GTDB taxonomy): domain Bacteria; phylum Chloroflexota; class Ktedonobacteria; order Ktedonobacterales; family Ktedonobacteraceae; genus CAVSXS01. The sequence goes on from CAVSXS010000002.1 coordinate 1,158,778, forward strand.
AGGTGAAGTGGTGCAGCGTCATGACCGGCTTCATGCCCGACGAGCGGATTGTCTCGATCAGTTGCCGGTAATGCTCGAAGGCGTCATCATCGAAGATGCCTGGCGAGGGTTCGAGCCGCGACCACGCCAACGAGAAGCGAAACACCTTGCAGCCCAGGTCGCGTGCCAGTTGCACATCTTCGGCATAACGATTCCAGAAATCGGTAGCCATCTCGCGCTTCGTGAGCTGCCGGCGCTGCTCCCAGACATCCCGGATATCCTCGTGCAACGGATCGTAGCTCTCGCACTGGTGATCGGCTGTCGCCACGCCGAAAAGAAGAGGAGAGGAAGATGAGTGTGAAGAGCGTAACGAACGAGCGCGCCTCATTGAGCAATCCCCTTCAACTAGAATTTGGTGAGATCGAGGCCGGTGATCTTCCAGGAGCCACCCGCGTTATTGACGGAGACGGTCACGGCGTAAGCTGCCCTGGTGCGCGTGACGCTGACGGTGATCTGCCAGGCCGAAGTATTGCTTGATGAGATAGACGTTGCTCCAATTTGGAATGACTGTACCGTCCCGTACTGCGTATCGAGCGTCTTTGCTTCCTCTGAAAATGCTGTGGCCGTCTGCCCGCTGATTTGCAAGTCGTTAAACGCGGCGGTATAGTTCTGGCTCTGTACCTGCTGGTAAAAATCCTGCACCACCTGGGGTGCGCCGCTCACCTGTTGAAACACCGCCCCCACGACATTGTACAAAGCCCAACCGCCGCCTCCACACAGTAGCAGCACACATACTCCGATGATCGAGATAATCACCCAGGTTTGTTTGCGAGAGCGCCTGGTCGGCGGCTGCCAGCGTGGCGCAGCATCTCCCGGTCTGTAAGGTGGTGCTTCTTGCACGCCTGGCTGCCTATAATATGTCCCCTGGGTGTCATACCGGGCAGGGGTGGTTGGCTCTAGTGGTTGGGGTTGCGGCTGGCCGGGCAACGGCAGGCGTTCGGCAGGTACCTGCATGTTCTGGTAATAGGAAGGCGGTGGCGGGTAGATAAATCCCTGCTCCTGCGGTGTTTCTTGCTCAGGCTGCTGCGAATGCACGTCCTGCCCGCTCGTAGCCGCGCCTGATGGAGCCGCGAATTCGAATAAGGGTGACTCTGTGGGCTGCTCCGGTTGCGGCGGTTGCTCCTGCGATGATTCCATGACGCCTGTACCTTCTTTACTGCGATTTTGATCCTCCCTGCTTCTGGATAGAGTATATCGGTTTATGCGCGATGGCGCAAGCGGGACGGACCTGTTTTTGGAGAAGCACTTGTACTTCCTGTTGTGTGTATAAACGTCTTTCATACATTGTAAATACAATAGTACTACATTTGTCATGGATATATCTTGATCGCTTTTCCCGCATGTTATACTTCATGCGTACTAAATTGAAACTTTGTCGCGCTATTTCGCGCAAAGCATGAGGGGATGAGATGGCTGTACATAATCCGGTTTACATGAATGAGAGTGGCCTTCCACTCAACGCGATAGAATGGCTTGAGACCCATCACCAGAGTAAAGCGCCCGAACGGGAGCAGATGATTCGAGATTTACACTTGAAAAAGGGAAGTTTTGTCGTCGATGCAGGGTGCGGCCCCGGCCTTTGGACTCCTCTGCTGGTACGCGCCATCGGCTCGAAAGGCCGCGTCACCGGCGTCGATATCTCTCCGGCTGCTCTGGTGACGGCATATCAACGCTTGCAGGGGAGAAGATACGCACGCCAGGTCCAGTATAAGCAGGGATTTTTGGAGGAATTGCCAGTGTCGCCGGGAAGCGCGCAGGTGATCTTCAGCGCAAATGTGAGCCAGTACTTGCCCGATCCAGTGGAAACGTTCGCCTCGATGGGTCGCTATCTTGAAGCGGGTGGGCGACTTGCCGTCAAGGATATCGATTTTGGGACGATGCGCTTCCACAACATCGATGCAACCTTGCAAGCGCGAGTCTTCCAGGCGCGCGAACGCTGGGAGGCGGCGCGTGTGGACGAGGGCTACGCCTTCGAGGATAGCTGGGTCGGCTCGAAGCTGGCCGGATATCTGCGACAGGCTGGCTACCAGGAGGTAGAAGAGAAAAGCTATCACATCGTGCGGCGCGCTCCGCTTCCTACAGATTTCCGTTACTACCTGCAAGGTATTGCAGAGTGGTTCGTGTGCGAAGGCGCGCCCTATCTCGATCTGGCTGATGCCCGGCGCTGGCTGCAGCATTTCCAGGATGGTGAGCAAGGTGCGTTGGAGAATTACGATTTCGTGAGCGAGGAAACCGAATATATAGCAACTGGGGTCTGGACACGATCCTCGCCTGCTCAGATTCGGTATATCGATATGCATGTAGCCGCGGAAGTTGGGGTGTAAAGCGACCGTCAGGGCCGTTCATTACGCATGGGCCGGAGGGGTGCGGGAAAAATATGGAGAAGGGCGACCGCCAGGCCTGCTCTTCTCTTTTATTGTTGCCGTAAGATGTGAAATCAGGGGACGTTATTCATCGCTTCGGCCACCAGGGCGATAGCGGAGTCACCTACGATGGCCTGGAGTTCACCGTGCAGCCTTCCTACATTCTCCATGCGCGCGGTAATGAATTCATGCTTCGCGCTTCCATACGCGAAACCCTGTAGCCCTCGTTGAGCCGCCTCGTATTCTGCGCTGATTTGCTCAAGTAACCGGGCAACCTCGCTTTGTGTGCCACAAGACTCCTGCATAGCTACCTCCCGCGAAAATGTGTAAAGAAGCGAAATAAAAGCTTCGCACTAAACCCACAGCGTATACAACGTTGTCTATACATTGTTGCGACTTATGCATGACATGCCGTTTAAAAATACATATCAATAGTATGCATGATTAGTTAGAAGCTTGTCCAGTGGTTTGCCGCCTTTTTTTCACGAAATCGTCATTGATGCATAATATTTATATGTTTTTAATGCACTCACATCGCCGTTCAGGGCAAAAAAATTGGGGCATTGTCTTTTCTTGTGACAGACAACGCCCCGGTTGAAACCAGGTTTCCTGCCTCGCGCAGGATGACATGAGGCGACGCTACTCGTCGTCCTCCGCATCATCCTCAGCAGGAGCGACAAATAGACAGTCCCCGGAACCAGAATCCACGTTAGAGTTAGCTGACATCGTCAAAAACCTCTTTTCATACAAAGTGGTGTAATTCAGTATAAATCAGAAAGAGCCCAACATGCAATAGGTACTAGAGTAAAACCCTCCCAAATGCCTCACATTGTCTCTCCTACTGATGTATACGGAGTTACAGTCACGAATTACAACTCGTCGTAGGTATGCGCCGCTCGAATTTGCTGCGCGCGAGCGCGTTGCTTTTCGGCTGAATCCATCCGTCCTGTTATCCGGAGTAAATCGGCATACTTTTCCAGAACAGTAGCTACTTCGGGATGTTCAGGCCCAAGAGCAGTTTCACGAATTGACAATGCTCGTATATAGAGTTTCTCAGCCTCAAGATACTTCCCCTGATTACAGTATAGCAAAGCGAGGTTCGTGAAGATATTGGCGATGCCTGGATGCTCGGGTCCCAGGGCTGATTTGCGGATTGCCAGGGCGCGCAGGTAGAATACTTCGGCTTGTTCATCTCTCCCCTGAGCCTGGTACAGCTGAGCCAGGTTGGAGAGGGTTGTCGCAGTATCAGGATGTGTAAGCCCGCGGACAGTCTCGCGGATTGCCAGGGCGCGCAAGTAGAGTTCCTCGGCCTGGTCATACTTTTCCAGTGTAAGGTAGAGGCGGGCCAGGTTGTTCATAGTCATGGCTGTATCAGGATGCTCAGGTCCCAGCACAGCTTCATAGAATTCCAACCTGCTTCGATAGAGCTGCTCCGCCTCGTCATACCTGCCCTGTGCGCGATACAGAATAGCCAGGTTGTTGAGAATATGCGCCGTATCGGGGTATTTTAGCGTAGGAGTCTTTTCCTTTATATCAAGGGCGCGTAGGTAGGAGGTTTCAGCCTGGTCGTACTTTCCTTGCGCGCGATAGAGCTGACCCAGGTTGTTGAGAATTTCGGCGGCATCGGGATTATCCAGGCCATTGACTTGCTCTAAAATCGCCAGCGCGCGTAAATAGTGCGGCTCAGCTTGTAGATATTTGCCTTGCGCGTAATACAGACGCGCCAGGTTATTTAGCGTATTGGCGATATCGAGATGCGCCGCGTACAGCCCCTTTTCGAGGATGGCGAGTACCCGTAAGTACAGAGGCTCCGCCCGCGCATATCGCCCGCGCGTATAATAAAGATGTGCCAGGCCATTCAGCGTCCTGGCAGTATCCGGGTGCTCCGGGCCGGCATTTGCTTCGCGCAGCGCCAGCGTTTGCAGGTAGACTTCTTCCGCGAAATTATAGTATGCATATTCCTTCAGGAACGTTGCAGCCTGCTCAAGCAGTTGAATCGCTTCGGGAAAAGCAAAGTCATAGTTCCTGATAAGTTCTGAGCATACCTGGATTTGCGGGAGGTATCGCTGGCATTGTTGCCAGGTAGCAAACGTGATCGTGGGGAAAACGCGGTTGATGGCTCTGACTGCTCGTTCAGCCCACACGCGCTGCTCGCTTTTCTCCATGCCGTCCATGAGAATGACCTGCACGAGTCGGTGAGTTGTCAGCGTGCTGGCTGCCGGATTGCGTCGAACGAAGGAAAACTTGCGTAGCTCTCCAATAGCGTTATTCAACGCCAGTTTATCGGCTGCGACCGATGAAAGCACCGGCCCTAATTCTAAAGCGCCCTCGATGATAATCTCTTCTGGAATGGCATCATTGTTCAGAAAAGCGCACAATCGAAGGAGTTCGGCTGCCACCGGATTATGCTGCTCGACCTTTTCAAACGAGAGCGACCAGGTGGTGGCGACTGGCTCAGGATGGTCGGATACTAACCCCCCTCGTCGTTGGAGGAGCGCGAAATGTCGCTGGTTGTAGAGTGCCAGGTATTCGGAAAGCGTGCAATCAGTTTCTTCGATGTATGCGCCAGCCTGGTCGAGCGCGAGTGGCAGACCCTCCATCAATTTTGATATTTCCTCTGCTATAACATGATCGTCTTTCGGGGCGTCTTCGATAGACCCATCTTTGCCGATGATCTTCACCCGCCTGAGCAGAAGCAACGCTCCCTCCTCCGGCTTCATCGTCTCGATGGCGATAGATTGCGCAATGCCGCTCATCGCCTGGGCGCGTGAAGTGAGCAGCACGCAGCCTTTGCCATGAGCAGGCAGGAAGTTGTTTACCATCGAGAGATCGTCGGCGTTATCTATGATAAGCAGCCAGTCGTCGTTAGTTTCTAACCAGTGCATGGCCGCTTTCACAGCGATAGTCAAGTCGTCTCCCTTGTATTCTGGCAGATTCAGCACGTCTGTAAAGGCGACAAAATCTGCCACCAGCGTATCAAGAGACTCGGCTCGCGCCCAGAAGACCGTCCGATAGTGTTCTTGATAGCGATAGGCGTATTCAAGAACCGTTTGCGTTTTTCCAATGCCGCCCAGGCCATTGATTGCCTGGGGTTGGATCAAGGTCGTTGGTTTCCCGGTCGTCAATAGCTCGTGCAGGCGTTTAAGAATATCATCGCGGCCAGTAAAAAATGGGTTGCGCCGGTAGGGAACGTACCAGATTGCAGGTGGGGTTATTGAGCTGTCAGCTTCGTCACGCTCTTTCTCGCGTGTTTCCGCCTCTGGAAGAGGAATTGTCTGCGAGTTTGGAGGAAGGGGAAGTGGTTGTGGATGCGGGGAGTGGATGATGATCGGTGGTAGCTGTGCTGGCGGAGATTTTTTCGACGGAAACAAGGAAGGAGCAAGCTGGAGGAAGGCAATGATGAGTCCGAAAGAGGTAATGATTGCGTAGAGAATAGCTATTCCGGTGTTGAAATAAATGAAGAGTACCACCAGAATTGCCAGGAAAATAAGCACGAGTGAGACGAGCATTAAATGTATCCAGGGAAGTGCGTTTCTCTCCTGTTCTGGCGGCTGGTCATGTTGTGGTTGTGTTTGCATAGTCCAGGGTCTTTTTTAATGTAAACGAAAGTGTTAGGCAATGACAAAATTATAACATGATTCATATGCAAAAGAGGGCAAAATATATGACACATGCCCGACATGATCTATCGGGCATGTGTCATAGTATGAGCGAATGAGTCGCTATTCAAGCAGTTTCAATCGTGAACGCTAATTCCTCAGCGTTTTGCCGGACATCAGGATGGACTGCATACGATCCTGCGATTTGGACGTCCCGGCCAGGCTGAGGAACGCTTCGCGTTCCAGGTCGAGCACGTGCTGTTCCGTCACTGGGGTGACGGGCGAGCAATCGCCGCCCGTCAGCACTTTCGCCAGGTGGCGGCCAATCACGGCGTCGTGCTCGCTGACCGTGCCGACCAGCAGCAGGTTGTCGATCTGCTGATCCAGCACCATACGCGCGCCCACTCCGGGTAACAGGAGTAGCGGAGCCTGCGCGGGCTGCCACTGCCCGGCCTCTTTCGCCTCGGCCAGGCGCAGAGCATCGGCCTTCGCGTCGCGCAGCAGCAGATCGCGGTTGGTGGTGATGGTGTCGCTCTTGCGCAAGAAGCGCAGCTCCTGCGCCTCGACCGCGCTGGTGGAGACGGTGGCGAAGGCGATGGTCTCGAAGGCGCGGCGCGACGGCGTGAACGGCCCGCCCGTCTTTTTAGCGAGCTGCGATTCCAACGTTGCACCGAGGCGCACCAGCAGCTCTTTGCATCCGCCGCCCGCCGGTATCAGGCCGACGCCTGCCTCTACCAGACCGATATACGACTCGGCGAAGGCGCGTGTGTGGCTGCTGTGCATGACGATCTCGCAGCCTCCTCCCAGGGCGCGGCCAGCAGGGGCCGTTACGATAGGCATGGGACTGTATTTGAGCATCTGGTGCGCCTGCTGGAGGCCGTTGATGGCATCCTCCAACTGCTTCCATTCGCCAGCCTTCGCGCCCATCAACACGAGCATCAGGTTCGCGCCAGCCGAGAAGTCAGCCGCCTCGTTGCCGATCACCACAGCGCGGAAATGCTGCTGTCCTTCCTCCGCGACGTAGTGCAGCATCTCGATGATGCCCTCGTCAATGGAGTTCATCTTGGTATGAAATTCCAGGCAGGAGACCCCATCGCCAATGTCGATCAGCGAAGCCGAGCTGTTGTCGCGGATAACCTTGCTAGCTGCCTTCGCCGCGCTCAGTGAAATGGCTCCCTGTAGTTGGGGTACAGGCTTGTAGCTGTCCGTGTGGAAGTCGAAGTACCGCCGCTGTCCCGTCGTGTCTTTGTAGGGGCGACCCTCGCGGTCGCCCTCGTAGCCTGTTACCGGTGCGCCGACATAGAATGTGCCCCTGCCGCCAGACTGCACGCGCCGCACCAGTTCGGGCAGTTCGCGTCCCTCGAAGACCTTTGCGAGCGTCTGCGGGTGCTGCAAGAGCGCATCCCACGTCTCGAAGCTGCCCAGGTCGAAGTTGAAGCCCCAGCGCATGGCCTCGTCCACGGCCACGATGCTGTCGGCTATCTCAGGCGCGCGTATGGCGGCGTAGATCAGCGAATCGGCGGTCGTCTCGCGGGCGAGCTGCGCTGCGCGGTCGTTGCCATCCAGCACGATCAACATGCGCTGAACGGGGTCGTCGATGCCGCGCGCCGCGCCGAGCGAGGGGTAGCGTACCTTCTGCTGGGCTTCGTATTCGAGCGTTTTGAGGTTCAGTTCCAGGATGGTCGATGTGCCGTCAGGGTTCTTGACACGTTTGTAGAAGCCCTGACCGCTCTTTTCGCCGAGCCAGCCACGGCGAATCATCTCGCGCATCACCTCCGGCACGCGGAAGGTTTCGCGCTGCTCGTCGTTTGGTGCGTTCTCGTAGAGGTTGTCCGCCACGTGCGCCGTGGTGTCCAGGCCGGAGAGGTCGGCTGTGCGGAAGACCGCCGACCTGGGGCGTCCCATGCTCGGCCCCAGGATGGCATCCACCTCGCTGACGCTATATCCTTCGTCGATGGCGCGCTGCATGGTGGACAACATGCCGTAGACACCGATGCGGTTGGCGATGAAGTTGGGGGTGTCTTTCGCAATTACGACGCCCTTGCCCAGCACTTCCGTCGAGAAATGCTGCATGAATTGCACCAGGGCAGGGTCGGTATCGACATCAGGCACGATCTCCAGCAGGCGCATGTAGCGCACCGGGTTGAAGAAGTGCGTAATGAGGAAGTTGCGCCGGAAGGTTGTGCTGCGTCCCTCCGTCAGCATATGCGCGGGCAGTCCGGAGGTGTTCGAGGTGAGAATGGTAGTGGGTCGGATGACCGTTTCCAGCTTTTCATAGAGCGATTGTTTGATGTCGAGCCGCTCGATGACTGCCTCGATGATCCAATCCACCTCGCCCAGCTTGTCCAGGTCATCCTCGACATTGCCGAGGGTCACGAGCCTTGCCCCTTTCGAGCTATAGAAGGCGGCGGGACGCGCTTTGAGCGTCTTTTCAAGGCCGGTGCGCGCCACGATATCGCGGTCTTTCGCCCCCGGCGGCACGATGTCGAGCAGCAGGCTGGGGATGCCGACATTGGCGAGGTGTGCGGCGATGGCCGCGCCCATCACGCCCGCGCCTAGCACGGCTGCTTTGCGTATCTGATACGTGTGCTGCGACATGGCTACGACACCCTTTCGATGATGGTCGCCAGCCCCTGGCCGCCGCCGATGCAGAGCGTGGCGATGCCAAACGTCTTGTTATACGTTTGCAGGTCGTTGATGAGGGTAGCAATCAGACGCGCGCCACTACAACCAAGCGGGTGTCCCAGGGCAATCGCGCCGCCATGCGGGTTGAGCTTCTCTTCGTCGATGCCCATGGCTTTGACGACGGCCAGCGACTGCGCGGCGAACGCCTCGTTCAGTTCGATGATGTCGATGTTGCTCAACTGCATTCCGGCACGCGCCAGGGCTTTGCGCATGGCTGGCACGGGGCCGATGCCCATGATGTCGGGGCGCACGCCGGCCACGGCCATCGTATGCACCTTCGCCAGCGGCGTGATGCCCAGGTCGCGCGCGCGTTCCGCCGACATCAGTACGACGGCTGACGCACCGTCGTTGAGCGGGCTGGAGTTGCCGGCGGTGACGCTGCCGCCCTTGATGAAGGCCGGTTCGAGCGAGGCAAGTCGCTCCAATGAAGTGTCGCGGCGCGGCCCTTCGTCGATCTCCATCACGTTGCCGTTGGGCAGGGGAACCGGCACGATCTCGCGCTTGAAGATGCCGTTATCGGTGGCGGCGATGGCGCGCTGGTGGCTGCGCAGCGCGAAGGCATCCTGCGCCTCGCGGCTGATTGCATACTCGCGCGCCAGGTTCTCCGCCGTCATGCCCATCGGGATATAGCTGGAAAAGCCATATTCCAGTTCGCAGGGCGGATAGGGCATACTTGCCTTACTGACCTGCTCGCCCTGGCGTGGCTGAATGAGGCGCGGATTCATGCTGGGGTTGAAACCGCCCATCGGCACGCGCGACATGCTTTCGACGCCACCCGCCACGATCACATCGCCCATGCCCAGCATGATGTTCTGCGCCGCCATATTGACCGCCTGCAAGCTCGACGCGCAAAAACGGTTGACTGTGACGCCCCCGGCGGTCTCCGGCAGGCCAGCCAGCGCGCCGACCAGCCGCGCCAGGTTCATACCCTGCTCGCCTTCGGGGAAGGCACAGCCCAGGATCACATCTTCGATCAAGGAACGGTCAAGATTGGGAACGCGCTCTACCGCCGCTTTGACGGCGATTGCCGCCAGGTCATCGGCGCGCACATCCCGCAGGACGCCTTTGTTGGCGCGCCCGATGGGGGTGCGCACGGCGCTGACAATTACTGCTTCTGCCATGTATGTTGCTTCTCCTTTGAATGGATGGTACGTGGACGCGATGATGAACGTTCACGGGCAAGAACGGTCATGTCATTCTGAGCGAAGCGAAGAATCTCTCTCGCTCGATCCTGAGATTCTGAGCGAAGCGAAGAATGACATGACCACACACTCAGAATGACATGACTACATGCTCTTCCATGCTCGTTATCGATTTGGGTCGTGAAAAATCATAATCGCATCCCAATAAAATGTTGATTGTCGCGTTACGAGGATAGTGGCTCGCGGATGATGCCTCTGGTGCGCATAATCAGCACCTCTTTGCCTTTTTCGTTGCGGCAGATGCACTCCGAGGCCATGTTGATGCGGCTTTCGCGCTCAGGGTCCTGTTCTAGATACGTGATCGTGACTTCGCAGCGAATCTTTTCGCCGGTGAAGACGGGGCGCAGGAACTCGAAGGTCATTTCGCTCGCGATGAAGTTCAGGTCACCCCCGACCTTGGTGGGCAGGGTTGCAGTCAGCAGGCCCTGTACCATCAGTCGTCCGTGTGCGTCCGGCTCGACATGATGGATGCCCTGGTCGCCTGAGATGATGCCGAACTGTATGACATCCTCCATCGTGAAGATGCGCTCCCAGGCATACACATCGCCAACTTGCATTGTTCGTCTTCTCCTAAAAATTTCGCTGCTCTACCCAACCGTAGGGGCCGGTTCACCGTGCCCACCAGCCCATTTATGGGCGCGTCTCCTCGTTTCTATGCTTGCCAGCATTGTAAGGGGACCGCTTCTCGCGCCGATAAATCGGCTGGTGGGCGCGGTGAACCGGCCCCTACGTTAGATTGAATTACAGCGGGTAGCTTTTCTTTTCGACGATGATGGCGGCGAGCGCGCGCTGCAAGGTCACGCCGTTGACCAGGTAGTCGCCGATGTAAGCACGGACGCGAGCCAATTCCTTCTCGACACGGTCGGCATCGGTGTTGGTCATAATCAACTGGTCGAGGTTGGTGCGCATGCGCGAGAAGGCCAGCCAGGTCGCCAGCTGCGCGAGCTGGACATGGATGGCGCTGTTCTCGTCTCCGCGACGCACGGCTTGCGTCGCGCGGGCCAGCGCGCTATCGATGGCGTAGAGGTCGATCAACAGGTTCGCCAGGTATTCGATGAACTCTTCTTCCTTGTCGAGCGCCTGCATATACTTCATAGCCGCCTTGATCGCCACGTAGAGCGTTGCGTCTTTGGCGCGTTCTAACCCGTTGACAGCGTCGCGCAACCCGGCGGGAATGTCCTCACCGGCGTTGTTGAGCGGATGCCCGGCCTTGATACGCGCCTCGATCTCCGGGAATTTCGCCATCAGATCGAGCTTGCCGCTCATGGCGCGGCGGAAAAGCGTGCCGGAGGTGACGAGGCGGTTGATCTCGTTCGTGCCTTCGTAGATACGCTGGATGCGCGCGTCGCGGTAAGCTTTTTCGATGGGATATTCCTGCATGAAGCCGTAGCCACCGAAAATCTGCACGCCCTCGTCCACGGCGAAGGCCAGTACCTCGCTGCCATGCACTTTGGCGATGGATGCCTCGATCGCGTACTCCTCGATGGCTTTGAAGGCGGCCTCGGTATCGTTGCCCGCGCTGCGGCGCGCGTTCTCGATGTTGGCAGCCGTGCGGAAGACCTCGCTTTCAGCCGCGTAGGTAGCGGCGGCGATGCGCGCCAGTTTCTCCTGGATCATGCCGAACTCGCTGATGAACTTACCGAAGGCTTTGCGCTCGGTGGTATAAGCAGCGGCCAACCCGAGAGCTGTGCGCGCCCCGCCGACCGCGCCCGCGCCGAGCTTCAAACGCCCGATGTTGAGGATGTTGAAGGCGATTTTGTAGCCCTTGTGAATCTCGCCGAGCAGGTTCTCGACGGGAACCTTGACATCTTCCAGGTACACCTGGCGCGTCGAGGAGCCTTTGATGCCCATTTTGCGCTCCTCCTGCCCGGTAGAGACTCCCGCCCAACTTGCCTCGACGACAAAAGCGGAGGGACGCTCGTTGCCGATACGGGCGAAGACGGTCATCACGTCGGCGAAACCGGCGTTGGAGATCCACTGCTTCGTACCGTTGAGGATGTAGTATGTGCCATCGGCGGAGAGTTCGGCGCGCGCCGAAAGCCCCATAGCGTCCGAGCCGACGCCCGGCTCGGTCAAGGCATAGGCGGCGATCCACTCGCCGGAAGCCAGTTTGGGCAGGTACTTCTGCTTCTGCTCCTCGGTTCCGTAGAAGACGAGCGGCAGCGTGCCAATAGTGGTGTGCGCGCCGAAGGCCGTGCTGAACGATCCTTCATTGAAGCTGGACGCAACAATGGCGCTGGTCAGCAGACCGAGTTCCGCGCCGCCGTAGGCTTCCGGCACGTCGATGCTGAGCAAGCCCTGCTCGCCTGCCTTTTTGAGCAGGCTGGGCATCAGACCTGCTTCCTGGTGGTCGATGGCCTCGACGTTCGGCAGCACTTCGCGCGCCGCAAAAGTAGCCGCCGATTCGGCGATCCAACGCTGCTCTTCGTCCGTCTGCTCCACGGTGAAAATTCTGTCCGCCGTCTCGCTGACGGGCGTAGTGAGGAAGGAGGTCCCTGCCTCCGTTGGTTTCATCGTCGTTGACATAGGTGTTGTTGCTCCTTGTACAGGTGTATATGACGCAATTACGCCGTTTTCGATGGTTGCATGCTATCCCTCAACTCGCGCTTCAGGACTTTTCCGATCAGGGATTTGGGTAGGCTCTCACGAAATTCTACAATTTTGGGGACCTTGTAAGGGGTCAGTTCCTTCTTGCAATAGGCGAGAATGTCCAGGCGCGTCTCATCGCTCGGTGCGTAGCCAGGCTTGAGGACGATCACCGCCGCGACGGTCTCGACGCGATATTCATGCGGGACGCCTACAACGGCGGCCTCCTGCACGGCGGGATGTTGAAACAGCACCTCTTCCACTTCGCGCGGGAAGATGTTGAAGCCACTGGCCTTAATCAAGTCTTTAGAGCGATCAAGGACGTAGAAGTAGCCCTCCTCGTCCATTTTACCGATATCGCCGGTACGCATCCAGCCATTATGGAAGATGTCCGCGGTCTCCTCTGGGTCCGTATTCCGACCGCCAACGAACTGCGTTCTACCTGCGGTCAGGCGGTCGGAAAGGAGTGCCTGGTGCCAGTAGCCCTGCATAATATTGGGGCCTTTGACGGCGATCTCCCCGACGCTGCCGACGGGCAGCGGCTCGCCGCTCTTCTCATCCAGGATGACGGCATCTACGCCCGGCATAGGAAGGCCGATACTGCCCTCGCGGATATCGCCGTTGAGCGGGTTGCAGTGTGTCACTGGTGATGCCTCGCTCAACCCGTAACCTTCGACCAGCTTGCCGCCGGTCAGGTTTTCCCAGTCGATGCGCACCTTCGCGGGCAGCGCCGACGCGCCACTGATGCAGTATTTGATCGAACGTAGTTCGCTGGTGTGCTTGCCCATCTCCTTCATGATGGCGAGGTACATGGTCGGGATGCCGGGCAGTTGTGTGGGGTGGTAGCGCCGGATAGCCTTGACGACCTCCTTGACCTTGAACTGCGGTAGCAGCACCATCGCGGCGGCCTCGGCAATCGAGAGGTTCATGCCGACCGTCATGCCGTAGGAGTGGAAGAATGGGGCGATGCAGAGCGTGATCTCCCCGGCGTCGCGTGCCTGCGCGTTCCAGGCGTGGGTTTGCATAGCGTTGGCCAGCAGGTTGCGGTGTGTCAGCATTGCGCCCTTCGACAGTCCCGTCGTCCCGCCGGTATATTGCAGCACCGCCAGGTCATCGCCGCGCGCCGTTACAGGCAGGTTATAGACCTCGATGCCCACACTCGCGCGCGACTTGAGCATAGTATTCAGCACGTGCAGCCTGCTGTCCTCGCGCAGTTCCGTCCTGGTCAGGCGCGGTTCCGGGTGTTTCGCGTTGCGCTGGCTGAGTGGATAGAGCGTGTGCAGGAACGGCGGCAGAAAGTCGGCAGGACTGGTGAGGACGATGTGTTCAAGCGCGGTCTTGTCGCGGATGGCACGCACGACGGGGTAGAACATGTCGAGCATGACCAGTACACGCGCGCCGGAGTCGGTGAGCTGGTGCTGCATCTCGCGCTCTGTATAGAGCGGATTAGTGGGTACAACGACCGCTCCGGCCCGCAGCGCGCCAAAATAAGCGATGGGATATTGCGGGATGTTGGGCAGCGCCACGGCGACACGGTCCCCTTTCTGGATGCCCAGCCTGAGCAAGGCCGTCGCAAAGCGATTCGCCAGGGATGAAAAACTGGCATAGCTCAGCTTCGTTCCATAGTAGACGAGCGCGGTGTGCGATGGGTACTTGCTGACGGTCGAATTGAGCAGCCATGTCAGCGGGTGGTCAGGGATAGTGATAGAGAGCGGGACGCCTTGCTCATAATGACTCACCCAGGGGAGCAAAGATGCGTCCGGGTTGGTCGAGGGATGTTGCTCGGCTTGCGTATTGTGCATCAGGGATGGGTCAGACATTGCATACCAGCTCCTTTGCGTTATAACCCTTTCATCAAGTATAACGTGACTTCCGGTAAATGAACATGTTGCCAGCTAACAAAATTCCGTGCATAATATGCTTGTAGCTAACAATTGATGCGATCGTTTGTATCATCCTGTCCCTGTAAATTAGAGGCCAACATGGCGGTAAAAGTTTCCAATTTCGCGCAGCTTGTGACTGCTTATCGACAGCAGCGCGGCATCTCGCAAGGGCAGTTGGCGCAGGCTGCGCGTCTTTCGCGCACGTATATCTACCAACTTGAGGCGGGAATGCGCGCCAATCCTTCGCCCCATGTGGCGCAGAGCATTGCACGCGTGTTGGAACTGTCGAACGAGGAGCGCCGCCAGCTCTACCAGGCGTACACCGACCTGACGGGGCAGCAGATCGATGATGCGCCGCCGGAAAATACGCTACTCGACTTCGGCGAGCTGGCGAGCCTGCTGGTGAACAACACGTCCTATCCGGCGCACTCGCTGGACCGGCTATGGTTCCTGCATTCCTGGAACCAGGCGGCGATTATCCTCTTTGAGGTGCAGGAAGAGGTTGCTTCGAACGAGAAGCGTCACCTGCTCGAACTGGTCTTCGAGCCGCGACTGCGCCGCCGCTTTCACGGCTGGGAGAACCTGGCGCACCGTCTGGTGAGCGATTTCCAGTATAACACGCGCACGCTGACGCACTTGCCCGAATACAAGGAGCTATGGAGGCACCTGCGCGACATGCCCGATTTCCGGCGCATCGCGGCTGCCTCGTATCCCGAAGGGAAGCCCGCTCCCTCGTTTGTCTTCCACGTGCAGCACAGCACGCTTGGTCGGCTTGCACTGCGTACCGCGACGACCGTCTTCACCGGCGTCAACACCTATTCGATGGTCAGCTACGTACCCGGCGATCAACAAACGCTTGAAATCTACCGCAGGCTGCGCTGGCAGCCAGGATAAGGCGGACCGCGTGACCGCGTGGTATAGTGATAGGCGGAGCGGGCATTTGTAGGGGCGACCCTCGTGGTCGCCTGCCACCCGCTCGAATGCCGCGCATGGTGGTCATTGGCGACCTGCGGCGGCGCAGCAAATGCAGGCGGGCGACCACAAGGGTCGCCCCTACATGCAAAGGAGAAAACAGTATAGTATGGATACTTCATCTGAACTGGTAAATGCGCCGACACAGCACCTTTATCGCGTGCGTTCGGGCTTGAGAATCGGACTGGCGGGCGGGCTGCTCTTGATTTGCATCAGTTTTGTCCTGCTGGCTACGAACGCACTAACAGGGTTGTCGGTGACAAACTCAGCCGGAAGCAAGGCGGGTGGCATCATTACCCTTGTCGTGCTTGCAGCAATTCTTTTCGTCTTCTGTATCGGCTATATCGCGCTCCTGCGCATGAGCATCATCATTTCACCCGACGGATTTGCCTATCATACGATGGCATACCGCCTCTTCGCTCCCTGGGAGCACGTGGCGGGTGTGAGTGACAAGGTCGATAGCAGGGGCCGTCACACGCAGGTGCTGGAACTGCGCCAGCCCGCCGATGACTTCGAGTCGAACTGGCTGCTAGGCCTCGTCAAGCTGTGGGCCGCATCTCCCGATCAAACCATTTCATTGCAGTTGTTTTTGACGCAGGGCAAAGCGCAGTCTGGAGGCATCCTGGAGGACATCAATAAGCATGTTCCCCGCCCGGCTTCTCCCGAAAAAAAGAAGGGCAAAAGTAAGAAGTAAACCTTCCAACTTTCAACTTCATTAGCCGTATATGATACCGGTGTGATATGGAATATTGATAGATAGCATCAAGGTAGCGGCGTAAACCCCATGAAGGAGAGTAAGTTATGGATGCCAGATTTTATAACTCGGAAGATATCGACATTCAACGATTGGCGAATGATCTTGAGCAGAAGTATCGGATTCAGGGGTACGAAGTACAGCAGATCGGCGATAAAGACCGCACGATGGTACAGTTGAAGAAGGGCGGCGACCTGGCGATGCTGGTCGGAATGCAGACAGCGCTGAGTGTGATTATTCAACATATGGCGGGTGGTACGGTGGCCATGATTGGGCAGCAGAAGTGGATCGACAAGGCGGCAGTCGGCGCGGTCGGACTGGCTCTCGCGCCTGTCCTGTGGCCGCTGATGCTCACAGCCGGCGCGGGAGCCATCCGGCAGGCCAGCCTGGGTAACCAGGTGCTCAACGAGGTAGACTGGATGGTGCGCCAGCAGAAGCCGGAAGTGCGCATGGGACCGGTTCCGATGCAGGCCATGCCGCAGCTCCAGCAGCAGTGGTCGCCGCCGCCGCCGCAATACTACACGCCGGTGCCGGTTTACACGCCCTACACGCCGCCAGCGCCGCAGGCGCCTGTCTATGTACCGCCCATGCAGGCCGCGCAGCCAGCGCCTGCACCGGCTCGAAGCTTGCTACGCTGCCCGAACTGCAACACGCCGTATGAAGAGGGCGATACCTATTGCAGCGGTTGCGGTCGCTCGCTGAAAACGCTCTGCCAGAATTGCAAGACCGAGATCAAGCCCGGCGTAGCCTTCTGCCCCAAATGCGGGTCGTCGGTTTTCCAGACGATTTCAGGAAGCCAGGTGGCGCAGCCAACCTCCAACCCGGCGACCGGCGCGCCTACGCTCTATCCACAGCCTGCGCCCGCGCCTAAAGCCCAACCCGCGCCACCACCCAGGCCGCAGCCGTATGTACCGCCTGTGCCGCAGGACCCGCCTTCTCAACCCAAACCGACCGTGACCTACGTTCCTGGCTCCGGCTCACCCAGGTCGGCCTCACCGCCGCCCAAGCAACCGCCGGTTCCGGTGTATAAACCGCCAACACCACAGACACCACAGATGCCGCCGCCTCCGGTGCAGCCACCTACGCCGGTCTATATTCCACCTGCGCAGCCGACAATACAGACCAATGTGACGCCTGACGCGCCCACGCTGCAAGCGCCGCGCCAGCCCATCAAGGCCAGACCGGCCAACCAGCCAGCCGCCAACTCGAATGCACCCTGGGGTACGCTGGTCTTCGAGAACCAGAAAGAGACGCAGTTAGTCGGCGAGCAGATGTTGATCGGGCGCGTGGATCATGATTTGCAAGGCATTAACCCGGACATCGACCTGAGCGACCTGCCCGGCGCGGATACCACCTCGCGTATTCACGCCACCATCGAGCATGTTGGCAGCCTGTACACCATCACCGACCTGAACAGCACCAATGCCACGCGCGTCAACGGCAAGCGTGCCGAGCCGGACAAAGCCGTTCCCATCAACGATGGGGATACCCTGCATTTCGGGAAAGTTACCTGCACGTTCAAAAAACTATAAAAAGTATAGGAGAAAACATTACTATGGAAACACGCTATTACCAGGCACAGGGCATCAATATTGAAAGGCTCGCCGCCGACCTGGATCGTATGTATGCTTCGCAGGGCTACCAGACCCAGCACTTTGGCAACGCGGATGCCATGACGGTTCAGATGAGACGCGGCGGCGAGATTGCAGCGATGTTTGGCTTGCAGGCGGCGCTGACCGTGGTCATGCAGCGCACGCCCGACGGCCTGCAGGCCATGATCGGCCAGCAGCGCTGGGCGGACAAAGCGGCGGTCGGCGCGATCGGCTTCATCTTCCCCGTGTTGTGGCCGCTGATGATTACGGCGGGCGCGGGAGCGGTCATGCAGGCCACCCTGGGAAGCCAGATGTTGAATTCACTGGATATGCTGGTTCACCAGCAGTACCCCAATGCCCAGCGCGCCCAACAGCAAGCCTACGCGCCGTCGTTCTTCCATCACGGCCCATTTGGAATGCCGACACAGGCCGCGCCGCTGATCTGCCAGAATTGCCAGACGCCTAACGATCCGAGCGACAAGTTCTGTATGCAGTGCGGCAAGCCACTCGCGGCGGCTGAGAAGGTGCATTGCGCCAACTGCGGTGCGGAGATGAAGCCAGGCGCGGCCTTCTGCACAAAGTGCGGCGCGGCGGCAGAGGCGGCGTAATTCCCCGACCTCGCCACCCCCGGATACCCGCAAGGGGCATCCCTACACATTGACTGCTACTCCGTCCCTTGCGGGTATCCGGGGTCTACTCGCGCGGCAGGCCGAATTGAGTGAACATCGCCTCCCATACCTCCTGGTTTTCCAGGCGTTCGTACAGGGAGGCGATACGGCCATTGATCGAGTCAAAGACGCATAGCATGATGCGTTGCAGCACGATAGATGCCTCTTCGAAGAAATCGTGCGCCTTGACGAGGTCGCCTTGCAGGATGCCACGACAGAGCGTGGTAAAATCATCGACATCGATATTGTTGTTGTAGATGAGGAAGCGGTAGTTGCCCATAAAGCGCAGCTTGTGGCGCACCAGCAGGTTCTCCAGCGTCGCCGGGTTCAGTTCGGTGCCGTTGGCGCGGCAGGTGTCGGCCAGCGCGTCCATCGTCCAGTTGATGAATTCCACCAGAGCGGGCAACTGCTCCTCCGGCGTGCGACGGTGGTTCCACTCCTGCTCCAGGCGGCTGATAAGGTTGAGCAGCTCAAAGCTCTCCATGCGCAAGCGCTCGGCAGGATCGGGCAGGCGCACACTATTGTTGCGGCCATTGCTGTTGCTGGTGCCGGTGGCTTCAGGAAGGTTAGGGAGCTGGTAGGAAGATGGGATGCTGATGACGTATCCCAGGTGAATCAACTGTGCGACCTCGCGGGCAACCTCTTGTTCTGGTCGCCGGATGCCGCTGGAGACGCGCCGCACAGTGCGCGGCTGGCTGCTCGACCTGGTGATGCCGCTCAGCACTTCCATTGTGCGCATGTCGAACTGCGTTCCGCGGGGGATGGCGGGAGCCATGCGCAGTTCGGTGTGCATTCCCTGTGGGAGATATGGGTGCAATTGCTCCCACTCGTCCGAGTAGCGAACCATCTCCATCGTAACGCCCATTACTTCGAGGTTGAGGGATTCTTCCCCGTAGGGCAACGTCGATTTTGAGCGCCCGACGGGGCTGCCAACGAATTCGTAGGTGCCATCTTTCCACAGCGCCAGCTCGCGTGCCGTCCATAGCGCTTTCGTGCGCAGGGCCTCACGTAATTGCTCTTCGCCGATCACGTGCATATCGATCAACCGCTCCCCGATACGCTTGCTGAAGGGGTCTTGTATCTGCATTGCGAAAGCCGTCTCGATCTGCTGCTTGTTCGCCATGCCAAGCTGCTGCAGCACATCGCCCAACGTCAGCGCGCCCGGATCAAGCTCAGAGCAACTTGCCAGCTTTCCATCTTTAAAGTAAACAATGCCGATGCGCTCGCTCATTTGCTGTTTGAGGTAAATCGCGCCGGTCATCCCCCCAAACTCCATCATCTGCAAGACCTCTACCAACCCGAAATCCTTCAGTAACCCTTGCAGTCTGGCGTTGGTTGTCATGCTGCTCCCTCGTAAACCCGTGTGAGAAAATGAGTATCTATCATAATAGGTATTGTACTACAATTCGCGTTCAAGCAATTATAGCAGATGTCAGATTGTTTCAACAAGCCAGGCGATGGCAAGCAGGCTGTGTGGAGATGAGAGGGCGATGGCGAGCATCGCCCCTGCCCTCGCTCTTTATACGTTGTCACTGCCCACGGGATGAATAAAGTGATCGAAGCTCATCCACAGGCTCTTGGTGGGTCGATAGAAGATGAGCGGCAGTAGCACAGGCAGTGTGACGCCCATGATAATCAGCGTGGTGATCGGCACGACCTGGCTGGCAGCCAGAGGGACAGCGATAATGGCGATCAGCAGCTCGCTGACAACCAGGTTGACCGCCATCGCGCCGGTGTAGTAGCCCGGCTCGCGTTCAAATTCGAAGCCGCAAACAGGACATTTTTGATATGTTTTAAAAAAGCCAGCAAAGATTTTTCCCCGGCCACAGACGGGGCAGCGCTGCCGTAATCCTCTTCTCAATAATAACCGGAAATGCTCACCTGTAGTCATAATCCATACCTCACGGACACTACTCCGCTTCTTCCTCCTTCTATTGTATAACACCGAAACACGTCATAAGCTTCCCTCTGGCACATGTTATCTGGACAGCGAGCTGTCTATATGCTACATTGCCAGGAGAAGAGAAGGAAAGTACACAATGGAGAAACCTCTACAATATGACTCGACAAGACCTTTTATTGTCCGTTCTTGCGCTTCGCCCCCTGGGACTCGTTCTCGACATTGATGGTACGCTCAGCCCATTGGCGCCCACGCCTGGTGAGGCGCGCCTGTATCCGGGCGTAGCAGACCTGCTCGAACGGGCCAGGGACAACGACGGTGTGCATGTCGCCATTATGACCGGGCGCGGCATCGAAGATGGTGCGGCGATGGTCAACATCGATGGACTGACCTACATCGGCACGCACGGCCTGGAATGGTCGGACGGCCTGCCCAGCATTCATCCCGTGCAGGTTGCCCCTGGCGCGCTCGACTACATCGAACCTGGTATGTATCTGCTCGACCTCGTGGAGCGGCGCCTGTCTGATCTGCCCGGCGTGATCGTCCAGCGCAAACGGGTCGGCGGCACATTCCACTACCGCCTCTCGTCGCATCCCGAAGAGACGCGCCGCGCGCTGCTCGCGCTACTGGAAGAGCCGACCCGCCAGTCGCATATGATCCTCAGCGAGGGAAAACGGGTCGTCGAGGTGCGCCCCCCGCTTGCTATCGACAAGGGAACAGCGCTGCGCTACTTCACGCAACGTTTTGCCACACACAGCCTCGTCTTCGCCGGTGATGATCGCACCGACCTGGACGCCGTATTGGAGATCGAACACCTGCAACAAGACGGCCTGAACGCGCTGGCTGTCGTCGTGCGCCACACCGATACACTGCCAGAGCTGCTCGCCCACGCCGACATCGTGGTAGAGGGTGTGCCAGGCATGGTGGAGCTGCTGCGCGAGATGGTGGCGATGCTGTAATCTTTTGCTTACCCTCCCCGGGATCTCCTGCTCATCTGTGATAGCTTTGTAATCAGGAAATGCACTTTTGTGATGCCTCTGTCATGTCCGGGCATTACACTTCATGCTGGAAAGATATGTCATAGATGAGAAGGAGATAATCATGTCAGCTTCAGTTCTTGTAGCATATGCAACACGGTACGGCTCAACGCAGGAGGTGGCTGAGGCAGTCGCGGCGACGCTGCGCGAACGAGGGCTTGCGGTAGATTTTAGTCCCATGCGGGATGTGCGGACACTCGACCAGTACCGCGCGGTTGTACTGGGGGCACCGCTCTACATGTTCCATTGGCACAAGGACGCGCTTCATTTCCTGGCGCGTCACCGTGAAGCCCTCACGCAGAAGCCAGTAGCCATTTTTGCGCTCGGCCCATTTCATGCAGAGGAGAAGGAATATCGGGAAGCGCGTGAGCAGCTCGATAAAGAGCTGGCGAAGTTTTCCTGGCTGACCCCGCGAGCGGTTGCCATCTTTGGCGGCAAGTTCGACCCGCAGAAGCTCACCTTCCCCCACAATATGCTGCCCGCCCTCAAGAACATGCCAGCCAGCGACGCGCGGGACTGGACGGCGATCCGTACCTGGGCGAGCGACCTGGCCGTGCAGTTTCAGCCTGCCCTGGCATAGGCAAGCAAGTTGGTGCAGGTCAGAGCGAGCGTGACTGCCGTTCGCGAGGGACGGCGGCTCATCGCCATCGTAAGGAAAGGAGGATTCTATGAAAACGGTCGGAAAGCAAACTGAGAAGGAAGTCCTTACCGCAGCGCAACGAGGGGGAGAGCTTATAAGCGTCATCGTCATACTGCTGGTATTTGGCTTCTTCGCGTATCATCAGGTGGCGCATACAGGTTTCTTCACGGCCAAATTCGGAGCAGAGGAGATGGTCTGCTTGTATGGCCCCATCCTTTTGTCCTTAGCCGCACCCATAGTTCGTGCAGGAACCGGTCGTCGCAATCCAGCCCGCCCGTTTGAAGTCGTGACGAATGTCTTCCTGGCGCTGGCTGCCCTCTGGCTATTGCTGGTTTTCCCATTCAACTTCGCTCACCTTGCTGACGTTTTGCCAGGTGCGCTTCATTTTGTCCTGGCCTGGATCACCAACGAGATTGGCAAAGTCGTCTTGATTCTCCAGATCATCGTGGGCACCATCTGGGCTTTGGTTACGACAGTGAAATACCTGTCAGTTCGCCGACGAGAGTCCTCACTCCCATCTGCACAGCAGACTTCGTAGCGACTGGGAGGCGACTTGACCGTCATGTAGCAGCTCATGTGAGCCTCATGGAGGAGGAGAAAACATATGGAAATCACAAACATAGGAAGAGCATCGAGAGTAACTGAGGCTGCTCCCGATCCATCATGGAGAGGTCTCTACCGGGCTGGAGGCGTTTCAGCCGCGCTGTTTGTCGTGCTCGTACTCGTAGCCATTGTGCTTGTCGTTGTCGCGCCGCCGCCTCTGAACGCCGACGGGGCGACCACGCTCCAATACATCGCTTCGCATAAGGTGCTTTACGTTATCGAACAGGTGCTGTGGTTAGCGCCCAGCGTCTTTGCCGCGGTCGTCTTCCTGGCTCTTTTCCAGGCGCTAAAGCACCTGAACAAGAGCTACGCTGCGCTTGGCGCTCTTGCCGGGTTCGTCTCCTGGGTTTTAGGACTGGCTATACCGACAACCGGTGGGGGAGCGCCCGTCCTGGTGTACCTGAGCGACCAATACATGACAGCCGCTACCGCTGCGCAACACACGGCCTTCGCGACTGCTGCTGAGGTGTTTATCGCAGAAAATAACATCACGACTGCCGTCGGTATCCTGGCCCCGGTCGGCATGCTGATCATCTCGCTCGTCATGCTGAAAGGCGTTTTTCCGAAGAGCATTGCCTACCTGGGCATTGTGACAGGCGCTCTGGGCATCTTCAGTGAGGCCCTTCGGCCTTTGATCGGCCCTGGTTACTTAGTCTACGGCCTACTCCTGCCGATCTGGTTTCTCGCGGTCGGCTGGAAACTCTACCTGCTGGGAAGGAGACATCTAGCATGAGCTGGCTGATCGCTCTTTTCTCGCGCATAGCGCTCTTATGCGTCTGGATATGGACCCCGCTGGTGGGCCGAGCATTCCACGGCGGCTGGATTCTTCCACTGCTAGGAATGCTCTTCTTGCCGATTACCGCCCTGACCTACATCCTTGTCTATGCTGTCGTAGGAAGTGTGACCGGCTGGGGCTGGCTCTGGGTCGTCCTGGCAGTGCTGTTCGACCTGGCAGCGCATAGTTATCCCGCCCGGAGTGCGATACAGTCAAGAAGCGCAAGGGCTGACAGTCCGTCCCAACCCGGGAGCATCTAATTTCGTCACAGGAGGTTGGATGATGAAACACAAACTGACCCGTTTCGCCATTGGGGTGCCAGCAGCATTTAACGCGCTGTCAGCAATTGGAGGTGGCATGGCCATGCTGCTCGGGACTTACAAAGATGGCATCCTGATCGAAGCTGGAAGGAGAGGCCAGTTCCCGCTAGAATGGCTCCAACGCACACCGTTCAGCAATTATACCATTCCCGCGCTCATCCTGACGATTGGTGTCGGAGGGAGTTCGCTCCTCGCTGTAGTGCTGGTCTCGGCAGGCCGCGAAGAGGGCATACTTGCATCTGTAGCGGCAGGACTGGTCATGGCCGGGCATGGCCGGGCATCGCCGTCATCACTCACAAATCAAGCACACATGAGAAGAAAGAAAGGATGCGTTCATGGCTAAAACCTATCACGTCAATTTTGCTACTCACATGAGAGACACGCTGTTCATGGCGCTTCTGCACGCTGGCGTCAACATGGGGACGACGTCGTTGCTGACCGTGCGCGGTCGCAAAAGTGGTCAGCCGCATACGGTTCCGGTGATCCCGGTTGAGCAGGACGGTCACCACTTTCTGGTCGCTCCTTACGGCGTGGTGCAGTGGGTACGCAACCTCCGTGCCGCAGGAACAGCAACGCTCACCCATGGCCGCCATTCTGAAGTAATCTCCGTAACCGAATTGCCAGCTCAGGAGGCAGCTCCCGTTCTCAAACAGTATCTCTCGAAGGTCGCTGCGGTTCGATCCTACTTCGATGCCACGCTAGACTCACCTCTGGAGACTTTTGAGCGTGAGGCATCGCGTCACCCGGTCTTTCAGATCATTCCGGTAGCGAAATGAGCAGGTAGCGAAGCCTGTAGAAGAGAAGCCGACGGATCCATTGGCGCGCCGGGGCGGATTGTAGCTCCAGAGAAAGCATGGAAGAGCTATCTAGCGATGTGCCAATGAAGAGAAAAGGTTGCAAAATACAGAAAGGAATCAAGGCTATGTCAACTGAAGAGAACAAGGCGCTGATACGCCGTTTCTATGAGGAAGTGTTCAACAAAAGGAATATAGCAGCCATCGATGACTTCTTCGCCCCGGATCACGTCGATCACACACTCCCTGCGGGTTTCCCTACCGGTCCCGAGGGAACCAAACAAGCCATCGCTATAACCCTGGCGGGCTTCCCTGATCTGCGTGTTACCATTGAGGACATGATAGTGGAAGGGGACAAGGTGGTCATCCGGTTTACGACTCACGGGACACAGCAAGGAGCGTTTGGAGGGATACCTCCGACTGGCAAGCAGGTAGCGGTTTCGACCATTGAAATCACCCGCGTGTCAGGTGGTAAAATCGCGGAAGACTGGGGTCTTGATGACAGGCTGGGTATGCTCCAGCAGCTTGGCCTTGTCCCCGCAATGGGCTAAGACATGAGCCGGTGTCGCCTTGCTCTTCTTAGCTCCGGTGAGGTAGCATAGAAGTAAGGACAGATTCAGCATGCAGGAGACCCGCTCTATGGACATCGACGCCGGACAACACGCAGAGCCATCTGCACAGCCCGTCACGATCGACGAGGAGCGGCAGCGCAAGGCGAAGGAGTACGCGCGTATTCGCCGCAGGCTGTCGCTGGTTGATATGGGCATCGCCGGGTTGGGCGTCTGTATCCTGCTCTTCACAGGGTTGGCTGGCTGGCTGCGCGACCGCCTGAACACGCTGAATTGGCAGCCTGTGCATGGCTGGTTTCCGCTGCAAGTTCTGCTGTTCTTCATCGTTCTGATGCTGGTCTACGAGGTGGTCAGCGCACCGCTCGCCTACTACAGCGGGTATACGCTGCCGCATCGCTACGGGCTATCGGTCATGACTATCAAGGGCTGGCTGCGCGATGTGTTTGTCGGGCTGGCGCTGGAACTCGTGCTGGGCATCGTAGCTATCGAGCTGATCTATCTCCTGCTCGCCACACAGCCGCAGGCGTGGTGGGTATGGGTTGCACTGGCGATGCTGTTCTTCTCGGTCGTGATGGCGAACCTCGCGCCCGTCCTGCTCTTCCCGCTTTTCTATAAGTACCGCCCCCTGGAGGAGGGTGAGCTTACGGCGCGGCTGCTGATGCTGGTCGATCGCGCGCACACACGCGTGCGCGGTGTTTATACCTTCGATATGAGCAGCAAGACGACGGCAGCTAACGCCGCGCTGATGGGTCTGGGCAACACGCGCCGCATCGTGCTGGGCGATACGCTGCTGAAAAACTACTCCAACGAAGAGATCGAGGTGGTGCTGGCGCACGAACTGGGGCATCACGTGCATAACGACATCTGGAAATTGATCGCGCTGCAATCACTGCTGACGCTAGGCGGCCTCTACGTTGCCAACGTCATCTTCCACTGGGCAGTCGAATCGCAACATCTCTACCAGGGCTTCGCCGATCCCGCCACGCTGCCTCTGCTGCTGGCGCTTGTGGCGCTCTTCGGGCTGGTTGTTATGCCCATCGGCAACGGCTACAGCCGCCACGTCGAATACGAGGCTGACGAATACGCCCTGCAATCGACCGGCATGGTTGAGCCGTTCAAAAGCGCCATGTCGCGCCTGGCAAACCAGAATCTCGCCGAGGCCGAGCCATCTCCGCTCGTCGAGTTCATTTTCTACAGCCACCCGTCGATGAACAAGCGCCTCCAGCACGCGGACAGGTTTGTAAGACATAATGAGGGTGCCCATTTGTAGGGGCGCAATGAATTGCGCCCACGTCCCAGATCGATGCGCGGCACATTGGGCGCAATTCATTGCGCCCCTACATTATCATTCTGACTTGAGCGCCTGCATCAGCCGCTCCAATTGCGGGCCGGCAATGTCGGGCGAACCGGCGGGCATACTCACGATTGGCTCATCCACACCCGCGGCGACCCACGTATCGAGCCTGGTGACGATCTCCCGCGGGGTGCCGACCAGAGAAGTGGCGTCGAGTAGTTCGGGTGTGACAGCCTGCACGCCATGCTGCATCCCCGTCTTCCAGCCTTCTTGCACAGCCTCAACTTCCTGGCCGTATCCATGCCGGGTAAGCATCTGCGCGTAGTAGACACCCATCTTGCCGATGTAGTAGGCGAGCGGCATGGCGGCCTTGAAGCGAGCCGATTGGCGATCTTCTTCTGTGGCGTTGTCGTCCAGGATGAAGGTGGTCAGGTAAGGCGCGATGGCGGCGCTGTGCGGCGGGCGACCGGCCCGCTTCGCGCCCTCGTCGAGCTGCTCGCGCAGTTCGCCCCACTTGTTGCTGGGCCAGTAGACGGGCAGCACGCCGTCGGAGATTTCTCCTGCCTGCATCACGTTTTTTTGCCCCATCGCCGCGATGTAGATGGGGATGTTCTTACGGACGGGCTTGAAGCGCAGAGTGAAGCCGCGATCAAGGTTGAAGAATTCGCCGTGGTGGACGAGCTTTTCGCCGTTCAGGATCATGCGGATGATCTCGACATACTCGCGGGTGCGCTGCACGGGTTTCTGAAACGGGACGCCGTGCCAGTGCTCGATGACGTTCGCGCCCGACGGCCCCAGGCCGAGGATCATGCGCCCGCCGGAACGTTCGTCGAGCGTGGCGATGGTACTGGCGATCAGTGCGGGCGTGCGAGAATAAATATTGGCGATACCTGCGCCGATCTTGATACGTTTGGTGGCACGCGCCAGGTCGCCCATCGAGGTGAAGAGTTCATAGCCCCAGGATTCGCCGAGCCAGATGGAGTCGTAGCCCAATTCGTCGGCGATCTTGACCTTCTCGACCACTTCATCCCAGGCTGCGGGAAAATTGGGAGCGTCGGCCATCAGTCCGACGCGGTGGGCATAAGTTCTCGTCATGCGTTGCTTCGTCCTTCCCGGTAGTTGAGCTTGCCAGTGACACCAGTATATCACACCACTACGCGACCTTCTCCAGCCCTGTCCGTTTAGATGCAATTTTTTCAAAGCGCCAAATTTCGTTGTAAAACTGCTTTTCTTTTGAAATAGGATATGCTACAATGGGCGCGTGGTTCAGCAATAGGTAGATTCTATCGAGGCCCTGGTTTCGCTCCGTCACCTGGTGTATCAAGGTAAAGCTGCCTGGCAGGAAGTTATTGTACTTCCCAAACCACCTTGAGATATAGTGCGCGTGGTCAGTACCACACCTGTATAATCTCCTGCTTTTCCAACTGGCGACCAATCAGACATGAGAACAATTCAGGCGGAGCGAACACAAGGAAGGGATACCCCACTATGAATTACAATGCAGGATACAGCGATCGTATCCTCACCTGCCGCGATTGTGGGCAGGAGTTCACCTTTACTGCAGGCGAGCAGGAGTTTTATGCCAGCCGTAATTTGACCAACGACCCCAGTCGCTGCCCAAGTTGCCGCGCGGCCCGTCGCGGTGGCCAGTCCACTGGCGGCCCTCGCCCCCACTCCAGTGGCACCGGCGAGCGCTATGAGACGGTTTGCGCCGACTGCGGACGCACCACTTCTGTGCCGTTCGTGCCACGCGAAGATCGCCCGGTCTATTGCAGCGATTGCTTCCAGAACCATCGACCAGCCCGCAGCAGCGGCTCCCGCGACGATTCGCGCGGCTACAGCAACAGCAGCTACGGCGGCGGCAGTGGTGGACGCGGCGGACGCGGCGGCAGCAGCAGCAGTGGTGGCGGACGCGGCGGACGCGATCGCGACTACGATCGCTGGTAAGCTCAGCAAACACACAAAAAGGGTGAGCATGGCCGGTGAAATTCACCGGCCATGCTCACCCTTTTTGTGTGTTATACTACAACCAATCAAACGTCCATTTTTCCTCGCCAGGGAGGGTCACATTCGATGTCACAGGGCAACTCGCAGGGCAACGCAGAGCAATGGCCACACTACACCTATATCGTGCCGCAGGTCTATACGAGGGCGAAGGTGCGCCTGATCGGTTTGGGCACCTATACCCCCTCGGGTACTATCACCAACGAATTTTTCGCCTACATTGCGACGGGCCTGGGCGACCCACGCAGCGCTGATGACCTTGAGCGCGTTACGGGCCTGAGCACGCGCCACGTGCGCGCCAGCACGTTGGACCTCTGCCGCAGGATGGCGGGAGCAGACGCGCCTGGCCTCATCGACGGACCCGGCGCCGACAAAGACGAAACGCTGGTTGATATGGCGGTGATTGCCGCGCGTCGCGCTCTCGCCAGCGCGGGACGCGGTGCCTCCGAAATTGACACGGTGATTGGCGCGTCCTCTTCCGATAACGATGCCTTCCCCACCATTGCCGGATACGTGCAGCACCGCCTGGGCATCGGACCAATTCGCGCAACTATGCTCAGGGGCGCGTGCGCCTGCCAGACCGAGGCCTTCCAGACCTGCGCCGAGGTGTTGATGGCCAGTTCCGCGAAACTGGTGCTGCTGGTCACAGCGGAAGGGCTGTTGCCCAACATTATGAATGTGCTGGATTGGAAAACCAGCTCGCTCTTCGGCGAGGGCGCGTCGGCTTACCTGCTCGAAGTTGGAGACGAGGATACCTACGTCATCAATGGCTCGGATGCCGCCCAGGGTCCGGCGTTGTATTATCAGACGCCGCTGCGCAAGGATGTGCTGGAGATGGCCGAGATAGACATGAAGATGCGCCAGCACTTCGCAGACGGCAACGGCCAGGAATTGAACAAAATTCTGACACAATATCTCGTTGGCTACACCAAAATGAATGGAAAAGAGGTCTTCCGCGAGGCTCCACGCGCGATGGCCGAAGCGGTCGATGCCCTCAGCCGCCACGCGGGTCTGGCTCACGACGATCTCGTCCATATCATCCCACACCAGGCCAATTCTCGCATCACGCGCCGCCTGGGCGAGTTGCTGGTACACGATTATGGCTGGCCCTCCTCGACAATGGACAAGCTGGTCGATAACTTCCGCTACTATGGCAATCTTTCCAACGCCAGTATCGCCCTGGCGATGGCCGTCATGCTGCGCCAGGGTCGCCTGCGCGACGGCGACTGGATGGCCCTCCCAGCCGTCGGCGGTGGCATGAACTATGGCTGCTGGTTGCTGCGCTTTCACGACCTGAAATATCCCGCAGAGGTGATGGGGGAAGCAAGATAGACTACAAGCGTCACTCCAATACCTGCTCGAACGTGTAAAAGATATGCTCGTCCCACTCGTATTCAGCGCCGCTGAAGGCGTCGCGCACCATCATCTGGTCGGGGATGCTGGCATCGACTCTGTCGAGACCGAACTGCGCCAGCATGGTGCGCAGGGCGTAGGCGATCAGGCTGATCGACTCGGTGGTGCCATCGATGTAGCCGACGAAGAGCCGCTTTTCGCCGCGCCGTTCGCGCTGCTCGACCATCGCCAATCCGTCCAGGCGCTCCCAACGTCGCAAGAGATAGACCTGCTGCGCCTGCACCTTCTCCTCGATCAGCTCGGCGGTGATGGAACGGGCCGTAAAGCCCTGGCTGTAGAGGCCGCCGACCGCCGGGAAAATGTTGGAGACGTTAAGGTAGTCGATGATGTCGTTGATATCGGCTGCCGTCGCCAGCGCGGGTTCTTCAAGGCTGTATTGCCGCTTCGCCGCCGCTTCTGGAAGGCCGGCATGATACAGCGCGAGGGCGCTGACCTTGCGCAAGGATTTGTGGCTCAGCGCCGAGAGCGACGCGGTATTGGTCGATTCGGCCATCAGCCGCGCCGTAAGCGCGCCAGCGCGCATCGACTCGACGATCAAAGCGTCGAAGAGCGCGCCGGAGATGCCCTGCCGGCGATAGGCCGGATCGACGCGCATCCCTTCCAGCCACGCCTCGTCTTTGCTGAGCATGCGCATATTGCTGAGTCCCACCGGCTGGCCATCCAGCGTAGCGACCAGCAAGGCTCCTCGCGGGTTATGCAACCATTCATCCCACACATCGGCGATATAGTCTCCCCACTCCCACGTCTGCTGACAGAAGGCCAGCACTGCCTCCCTGTCTTCATCGCGCGCCCGGCGCACTTCAAGCTCTGCCATGTATATCCTCTCCTTTGTGCCATTTCCTCTCATACAGACTGTACCGGGAAACCCGCCGTTCGTCAATAAGAAACAGGCGAGTTGTTTGATACGTAATGATAGTATCCATAGAGATAGGAGTGCATACATACACTACACGGGGAGGTTATCATTTTGCCGCAGCAACCAGGTGATATTGAGCAGAAGTTACAGAACGAAGAGCAGAATCAATCAATCGGGGAGAAAATAGAGGAAGAGGCAAAGGAGCTGGTAGAGGAGGCGCGCAAAGAGGTCGCGTCCGCCCACCAACCCTGGTATCACATTGCCCATTGGGGACGCATCCTTCTCATATTTTACGGAGTGGTCTTCGCGCTATTTGCGCTGCTGGGATGGTGGGTGCATGTCCACCCGGTGCTGTCGATCGATGTGACGATCACGCGCGAGTTTCAGGAGAACCAGACGCCCTGGCTGAAGTTTTTGATGGAGGCCGTCAGCTACCAGGGATATAACCTCTGGCTCGCCGTCGGTTTGATTCTGGTTGCCGCTATCGCTTTCTGGCTGGTCGATTTGCGGCTGGAGGCCCTGGTCGTAATTGCCTCTGCTGCCAGCAGCGCGACCATCAACGGGCTGGTGAAGGTGCTGGTTGACCGGCCTCGTCCAACCGCGCACCTCGTCGAGATCATCCAGGGCGCTGGCGGGCCGAGCTTCCCTAGCGGACATGTGATGTCTTACGTGGCTATCTGGGGGCTGCTCTTCACCTTCGGCATCGTCCTCTTTCGCGGGAAGCGCTGGTGGCGCATCGCTCTCATTGTCATTTCTGGACTGATCGTGGTGCTGGTCGGGCCGTCGCGCATCTACCTCGGCGACCACTGGGCCTCCGACGTGCTGGGAGCCTACATGATCGGCGGCGCGCTGCTCGGCCTCACACTGTGGGTCTACCTCAAGCTGAAGGAACGCGGCGTGCTGGCTCCGCGCAAGTATTGGTCCTGGTACCGGCACGCTCGCTCCGCGCATACACCCTCTGGGTCATAAGGTCAGTCTGCTTTAATCGCCTTCGGCCTCCACCACGTCCTGATCCTGGTTATTTGTCATGCGCTGCCACCAGGGGACTGGTTGCTCCTCCGGGTCTTCCTCGATAGCCCCGGCATCTTCCTGCTGGGTAGCAGTCTCAACGTGCGACGGATTGCCAGGATTGCCGATCGCGCCAGTTGTACCGGCAGAACCTTCCAAGCTTCCTTCTGCCGGGAGAGTATCCTCCGGCAGGAACGTTTCGGCGCTCATCTCGCTTTCGGAATCGGAGGTTGTGGGTGTAACGTGTGGTTCCGGTGATGGGTCTTCCTGCTCTTCCTGTTGCGCTGGTTCGGTTGATGGAGTATCGGTGGATGACTGCGCGCCGGCATGATTTTCCGAGCTGGAAGAGGTTGCGGCGGCGTCCGCTGTTGACGTTTCGCTTGCGCCGGATGATGCGTGCGCGTCACGCAGTTCGGCCAGGTGTGCTTCAGCCGTCTGTAAACTCGCCCTGCGAGCTTCGAAGCGCAGTTGTGCTTTCGCCAGCTTACTCTCCGCTGCTTCGAACTTCGCTTTTGCCTCTTCAACGACCAGCATGGCCTTTGCCTCGCGCTTCGCCTGTTTTTTCCCCTGCTTCTCCTGTTGCACATCCTTCTCGGTCGCGGTGGGTACCGGAGCCAGGTCGTTCGTGCTGTGCTTCTTTGCCATGATTCTCTCCTCTATTAGTTTGAACGAGTAGATACCAGGTCTTCGACTGTTATAGATACTATCATACATACCCCAGGAAAGTCGAGCCGCTGACTTGCCTGTTTCTGAATACGTTTGTTACAATGCATGGAAACGACAGCATACCGAGGTGTACGAATGGAACTGAACGATACTACCGATTATCAACGCTGTTTCGTGTGCGGCCAGCGCAACCCGTATGGGCTGCACCTGGTCTTTCGCGTCGAGGAACAGAGCGTGGTGGCCGACTTTCTGCCACGCGAGGAACACCAGGGCTTTCCCGGCGTCATTCATGGAGGCATCGTCGCTTCCATCCTTGACGAAGCGCTGGGGCGCACGTCGCTGCTGGGCGACAACCCAGAATGGACGATGACGGGCCGCCTGGAGGTGCGTTACCGGCGCTATGTACCCTACGGTCAGTCGCTGCGCGTGCGCGCCACCCTCACTAATGAACGCCGCCGCGCTTTACAGGCGTCGGGCGTGCTGACCTTGAGCAGCGATGAAAGTGTGGTGCTGGCTGAGGCGCAGGGGACGTTCCTCCCGCTTACTTCCCAGGTAGTAGACAGCTTGATGGAAGACTTCCCCGACCTGCGCAACTTCCTGCAAAACTACGATCAATAAACAAACGGATGGGCAGCCAACCCGCGCGGGCTGGCTGCCCATCCGTTTGTGTAGTTCGCTCCGTTATATATTTTCCGGCGCGAGTGGATCGGCAGGCGGAGGCGGAGCCACTTCCACGGGTACTCCCTGGGGCAGTTCCGCGTCGGGGGTGGGCGTTGCGCCGGTCTGATCCAGGATGCCGCGCAGTTGCCGGGCGTCAATCGTCTCGTTCTTGCGGAGCGCTTGAGCAATCAGGTCGAGTGTCGGGCGATGCTCGCTCATGATGGCGACGGCACGCGCGTAAGCTTTACGCACAATACGTTCCACCTCTTCGTCGATCAATTCGGCGGTCGTTTCGCTGTAGTCGGTCGGAGCGCCGGTGTCTCCGCCGCTCCCGAAGGGGCTGCCGCGCTCGCTGAACGAGATGGTGCCGACGCGCTCGCTCATGCCCCAGCGCGTCACCATCTGACGCGCGATGGCCGTCACGCGCTGCAGGTCGTTCTCCGCGCCCGTCGTGATATGCCCGATGGCCACCTGCTCAGCGGCTCGCCCGCCCAGAGCATAGACGAGCTGGGCCAGCAGGTACTCTTTGGAGTAGTTGTAGCGGTCATCGATGGGCGTTGCCATTGTTACGCCGAGGGCCTGCCCGCGCGGCACGATCGTCACCTTTGTAATGGGGTCGGCGTACTCGGTCATCAGGCCGGCCAGGGCGTGACCACCCTCGTGATAGGCTACCACGTTCAGATCTTCCTCGCTCAGCACCAGCGGGCGTTCCGCGCCCAGGATAATCTTGTCCAGCGCCTCTTCAAAGCACTGCTGTGTGACGTAATCCAGGTTGCGGCGCGCCGCCAGCAGCGCGGCCTCGTTCACCAGGTTCGCCAGGTCCGCGCCCACCATACCCGGTGTCGCTCGCGCCATCGCCACCAGGTCTATATCCGGTCCCAGCGGCACGTCTTTGGCGTGAATCTTCAAGATGGCGAGGCGGCCATTCCAGTCGGGACGATCCACCGTGACGCGCCGGTCGAAGCGGCCTGGGCGCAGCAGGGCGATATCCAGTCCATCGGGCCGGTTGGTGGCGGCGATCACCACCACCGCCTGCCGATTGTCGAAGCCGTCCATCTCGACCAGCAACTGGTTGAGCGTCTGCTCGCGCTCGTCGTTGCTGTTGATGCTGGAGCCGCGCTGGCGGCCTACGGCGTCGATTTCGTCGATGAAGATGATGCTCGGCGAGGCTTTCTTGGCCTGGTCGAACAGGTCGCGCACGCGACTCGCGCCCACGCCCACCAGCACCTCGACGAACTCGGAGCCACTCATCGAGAAGAACGGCACGCCGGCCTCACCGGCCACGGCACGCGCCAGCAGCGTCTTACCGGTTCCCGGCGGGCCGACCAGCAGCACGCCGCGCGGTATCCTGCCACCCAGGCGCTGGTACTTGCCAGGCGTCTTCAAGAACTCAACCACTTCTTCCAACTCGAACTTCGACTCGTCCACGCCCGCCACATCCTTAAAGGTGGTACTGGGACGGTCTTCCAGGATCAGTTTGGCGCGGCTCTTGCCGAAGCTGAAGATGCCTTGCTGCCCTTGCGTGGCGCGGCGGCTGATGTAGATGAAGATGCCGATCAGGAATACCCACGGCAGCACGTAGAGTGCGATGTTGAGCCAGAAGCTGTTATCCTGTGGCAGCTGGGTGATGACGGTCGTCTGAGGGGCGCAGTTAGGCTTCTTGAAATTAGCGTTCGATGGGTCGTTCAGAATAGGAATCAGGTTCGGGTCGCCATTGGGCAATTGCACAACGTCGTACTGCGAAAGGCCGTTGACAGCGGCGCAGAACTGGCCGGTGATATCGGTCGTACCGATGATGGTGGCCGTCTTGATATTTCCCTGGTCGATCTGATTGTAAAAGTCACTATAGCTCAACTGCTGGCGCTGGGGGGCGCTGCTGTTGCTCGAGCTGAAAAACTGGTACAGGTAGATGCCGAGCATCACCAGCACGATTACCAGCAACCAACGATTGAGCGAGGACATGCCGCGCTGCGGTGGCTGCCCATTGGGTTGACCGCCGGGGCGCAACTGGTTCTGTTGTCGCTGCGGCGAATTGTTGTTATTTTGCAGCCAGAGTGACCTGGCAGGCTTATACGTCATAATAGTTGCATACCTGACTTCCTCCCCGCATACGAAATGTCTGCACGCGCAAAAAAGTATGTGGGTGATACTCTACGGTCTGGTTACGATCTGGTACAGTTTGGTACGTACATTATTATAGCCTATGGATGCATGAATTGCACGGATATTTCCCTGGGCGACCACAAGGCTGCTGTTATGTGATAGCAGTGCGCAATCGCAGTACGATGCTATGCGATGTACCCGGCGCAATCGAGATGCGGTCCGCCGGGCGATTCAACGCGTCCTCGCTGCCTACGGTCGGCTCAAAGCAGGCGAACTCGTGATCCGGCTTTGTGGGTGGCTCCGACCAGACCTGCATGTTACGCATTGAATACGCTCCCTGCCAGGGTAATTCTTCGATATGCAGCGTCCCACGTCCTGGAAACTGGACAGAGACGGTGTGTGGGAACGGATAGGGATTATCGGGAATGCGCTCCACCCAGTCGAAGTCTCGCATGGCAAAGCCCGGCGGCCCATCCGTGACCAGCCGCGCCTTGTCCGCCTGCGTCACGGCGAAATAGGGATGGAAGCCCGGCGCAACCGGCATCGCCTCGTCGCTGCGGTTTTCCATCGTCAGCGTATAGGTAAGCATTCCCTCACCGACCTCGATCTGCGCGGTGAACGTAAATTCGTAGGGATAGTCGGCGCGCGTCACCTCGCTGCTGCGCAGTTCCATCGCCAGCTTGGCCTCACTCTCCGCCGTCACCATCCAGGGCAGGTCGCGGCCAAAGCCGTGAATGGGCAGCGATGTGCCTTTCTCTACGAAGATGCCATCCTTCAGCCGCGAGAAATTGGGGATCATCAGTGGTACTCCCCAGCGCCTCACATTGCCGGTTTGCACCGGGCGATACAACACCTGCCACTCTCCCACCTGGAAATGCGAAACCAGGCAGATCTCAGGAATAATGCCGATAATAGTGTTGCCAGCATGCAGCACATGCTCGCGCGCCATCGGAAAGTTCATGAATGAGGCCATAGCTTTCCCTCTTCTTAGCGTTCTTACTAGTATTGTATGAGTAAGATAATCAGACAGCAAGTGGCACAGACAAACGATAAAGCGCGCTGGTTGACAAGTGCTCATACATTTTGTATCATCTGTATATATGGTATATACAACATACACGTAAACCAGGAGCATGACGATGATCTGGCAAAAATTACGCAAGGTTGGCAACAGCTATGTCGTTACTATTCCAAAAGAAGAAGTCGAGCGCCAGCAACTTGAAGAAGGTCAGTTAGTGTCGTTGGAGATACGGCCAGCAGAAATAAGACCTACTCTTTCACCTGATCTCCGTAAAGCATTTGAAGAGAGTTGGCAGCAGAATGAGCAAACCTATCGCTTCCTTGCAGAAAACTGATGACTGATTAGAGAGTCGCTAGTGGATGAGATTCGCTACTTGAGCCTGGCAGATGTGCTTGCGCTACATCAAGTTATGATGGAGAAATTCGGTCTAGGGCCAGCCCCACTGCGTGAGGAGGGATTGCTAGAGTCCGCGATTATGCGCCCCCGTATGGCCGCTTATTACGAGGAGGCCGATCTCATCCGCCAGGCGACCTTACTAGCCGTTGGAATATCACAGGCGCAAGCTTATCTGGATGGCAATAAGCGGACGGCTTTTGCGGCCTGTGATGTGTTTTTGCGTTTGAATGGATTCACCATCGCAGCCGATCCTCTTGCCATTGCTCAGCAGATAGAGGCAGTAGCCGAGCGAACAGGCAATCTAGCAGAGGCAACCGACCGATTTGAAGTATGGCTGCGCTTGCATATGCACCCCCGAAGGTAGGTATCCCCGCCACAATACCTATTGCACTTGCGTTTTATCCGGCAGGTGATTATACTTTATGTTGATAAAAGGTTCTAACCCGTCAGCTTATCGTGTCGTTTGGTTCACCCTTTATCCAGTAGTGGGATGGTCAGCAGAGCTTATGGCAATGGAGGATTTTCGGGGCAAGCCGAAGAGCGCAGCGGACTGGAGAAGGAGGAGAGGCAATCAGTGCAAGGATCTATTGCAATTAAGGGCACACGGAATGGTCTACTTTTAACCCTGGAACCAGGGACGGCCTTTAGCGATTTACTCACCGCACTCTCTGAACGACTCTCCGAAGCTCCCGGATTCTTCCGTGGGGCGTCCCTCTCCGTCGATACGACTCGCCGCGCGCTCGAAGTCGGCGAGCGCACTCAACTCGAAGCGCTGCTTGCCTACTACCAGATGTCGGTAGCGGAAGAGGAAGCGGAGCAGCCGGTAGCATTCCGGGCCGAGTCCCTGGTGCTTTCAGCGCCCTTCGATCTTCAAGCGGCAGAAACGCTGGATCAACCTGTGCAGAACGGGGCCGCGCCGCAGGACCAGCGCGAGGCAAGCGATTCGCTGTTCCTGCGGCGCACGGTGCGGTCTGGGCAGGCCATTCATCACCACAGCAGCG
Organism: uncultured Chloroflexia bacterium; assembly: GCA_963731975.1. GTDB lineage: Bacteria > Chloroflexota > Ktedonobacteria > Ktedonobacterales > Ktedonobacteraceae > CAVSXS01. Next base: position 1,196,181 of record CAVSXS010000002.1, read on the forward strand.
TGATCGTGCTGGGCGATGTGAACCCCGGCGCGGAGATCGTGGCCGGGGGGGACATCATCGTGTGGGGCGTGCTGCGCGGCATGGTTCACGCGGGCTACCCGGCCAACGATCAGGCGCTGGTCTGCTCGCTGGCGCTGGCCCCTGTGCAATTGCGCATCGCGCACCTGCTCTCGCGTCCCCCAGAAGGATTCGAGGCACAACCGCGACCGGAGGTTGCGGCTATCCGGGACGGCCAGATCGTGGTGGAAGCCTGGGTCAATGGTCGCCCGCCGCGCAAATGACGGCATGTTTGAACAGTTGCTTGCATGGAGACGTTTATGGAGAGCCGGGTCATTACAATCACGTCGGGGAAGGGCGGTGTTGGCAAAACCACAACGACAGCAAATCTGGGGACAGCCCTGGCAATGATGGGTAAAAAGGTCGCGGTCGTCGATTCCGATATCGGGCTGCGCAACCTGGATGCCGTGATGGGGCTGGAAAACCGCATCGTCTATGACCTGGTCGATGTGGTCGAGGGACAGTGTCGCCTGCGCCAGGCATTGATTAAGGACAAGCGCCAGCCGGACCTTTACCTCTTGCCTGCCGCCCAGACACGTGATAAGAACGCGGTCAACAGCGTGCAGATGGAGCAACTGTGCTCGCAGCTGCGCCCGGAGTTTGATTACATTGTGATCGACTCACCGGCAGGCATCGAGCAGGGTTTTCGCAACGCCATCGTCGGCGCGGACGAGATCATCATCGTGGCGAACCCCGAAATGGCCTCGGTGCGTGACGCCGACCGCATCATCGGGCTGGTGGAGGCGGCAGGCAAGCCGGAGCCGCGCCTGATTCTCAATCGCCTGCGCCCCGAAATGGTGCGACGCGGCGATATGATGGACGTGGCCGATGTGCTGGAGGTGCTTGGCATCGACCTGCTGGGCATGATCCCGGAGGATGAGAATATCATCGTAGCCATCAACAAAGGCGAACCGATTGTCTATGATAAGCGCACGCGCGCCGGGCGAGCTTACCTGAACGCCGCCCAGCGCATTCTAGGTGAGGAAGTGCCGCTTGAGGAGGTGGAAGGCGCTCCGACGTTGATGGATCGCCTGCGGCGTCTGATGGGCTTTGGCCCGGCTTTAGACGGAAGACGTGTACGTTCGTAGCCGACCTGGGGAAGGAGGCGAAAGATATGGGTGTGTTTGAGTTTATGGTGGGTCGCAAGAAGCCCTCAACGGGCCAGGTGGCGAAGGAACGCTTGAAGGTGGCACTGGCGCATGATCGCATCAAGATCAACCCGGATCTGCTTGAACTGATTAAAGGCGACTTGTTGAAGGCCATTTCACAGCGCCTGGAGGTCGATGAGCAGCATGTCGAGGTGAATATGTCCCGCGAAGGCGGCTTTGACCGCTTGCTGGCGGATATGCCCGTCAAACGCCAGAAGATTGCGTTCGAGTGGGACCCTCCCGCGTATACCCCGGCGGCCAACGCGCTCAAAGGCAATACGCTGCACGTGGAGGTCGAACGCCTCGACGATAAATAAGCAGCGAGAGCAGGGAGCAGCCGCGCGGCTGCTCCCTGCTCTCGCTTTGTCATTTTTGGAGGTTATTTGACAACGATGGTGAAGGGCAGGCGCATGATGTAAAGCGGGCAAGCCTGACCTTTCAGGCAGATGGCTTTCCCGAAAAACTCCAACTGCATTGTGCCTGCACCCAGGGCTGTGAAGCGCCAGACGCACACCTTCGTGGTGGTCAGGGCGAAACCGGCTGGCGGCTGCAATTGAAGCTGTCCCTGCGAAGTCATTGGGCCTGACCAGGACTGGCCGAAAGGAAGGTCGATTTCAACTACGCTGCCCACGCTAGTTGTGACGGTGCTGTTGGTGTTGGACGGCTTCAACACCACGTTCGCCGGTGTGGGCGCTGTTGTTACCACTGCGTTGCTGGGACAGCCGCTTGTACTTGCTACCGGGCTTGGCGAAGCTGCTGGCGGCTGGCTACCCGTCGAACTCGAACCTGGATTGGTGCCGCAGGCCGCGAGCACAAAGGCCAGCACTATAATAAGCACGCCGACCTGCCAGAACTTCCCTTGCATAATACGCATAACTCACACTCCTTATGACGATAACCTACCATGATTGAACGATCATCGCGCCTGGATTCGCATTTGTCAGACCCTTTGCTATCATGACGCTCTCACGCACAAAAAAGTTCCCACGTGTCTTGTCTTGTCTCCCTCGATGATATATCATAGGGGAACTGAAAGGGAGTAGTAGTTGGACGCATTCGAGCAGGCGCTCAAAGCGCATTTCGGGCATGACTCGTTTCGAGCGGGGCAGCGCGAGATCATCGAGCATATTGTAAACGGGCAGGATGCCTTTGTGCTGATGCCGACAGGTGGGGGCAAATCGCTGACGTACCAGTTGCCCGCGCTGCTGCTGCCGGGCATGACCATCGTCGTGTCGCCGCTGATCGCGTTGATGCACGACCAGGTGGACCGCCTGCGTGCCAATGGCATCGCCGCCACCTTCATCAACAGCGCGCTCAGCCCGGCGGAGCGATCCGAACGCGAGCAGGCCGCGCTGAATGGGCGCGTGCAACTGCTCTATGTTGCCCCGGAACGCCTGGTGACGGGCAACTTCCTCGCCACGCTGGACGACATCGAGCAGCGCGTGGGGCTGTCATTGATTGCCGTGGACGAAGCGCACTGTGTCAGCGAGTGGGGTCACGACTTCCGCCCGGAGTATCGCCAGCTTGGCGTGTTGCGCAGCCGCTACCCGCAGGTGCCGATGATGGCGCTGACCGCCACGGCCACCGAGCGCGTGCGCGAGGACATCCTGGAGCAGTTGCGCCTGCGCGACCCGCACATCCATATCGCCAGCTTCAATCGCCCCAATCTCTCTTACGAGGTGCGCGAAAAGCGGCAGGGAGCCTTTGGCGAGCTGGTCGAGACGCTGCGCGCTCTGGATGGTGCATCTGCCATCGTCTATTGCCAGAGCCGCAAGAGCGTGGATGATCTGAGTGCCGCGCTCAATTCCAGCGGCATAGCGTCCCTGCCCTACCATGCCGGTATGACCAGCGAGCAGCGCACGGAACACCAGGAGCGTTTCATCCGCGACGATGTGCCGGTGCTGGTAGCCACCATCGCCTTCGGCATGGGCATCGGCAAGCCCGACGTGCGCGCCGTCATTCACTATGATCTGCCGCGCAACCTGGAAGGCTACTACCAGGAATCGGGGCGTGCCGGGCGCGATAGCCTGCCCGCGCAGTGTATTATTTTCTTCAGCAACGGCGACCGCACGAAGATCGAGTACGTGATCGGCCAGAAGGAGGACGAGCAGGAGCAGCGCATCGCCCGCCAGCAACTTCAACAGGTGATCGGTTATTGCGAGACGGGTGAATGCCGCCGCAAAGTGCTGCTGCGTTATTTCGGTGAAGAATTGAGCGATGGGCAGTGCGGCAACTGTGATAATTGCACCCGACCTATGCTGCTCGAAGACCGCACGCCTGACGCCATCACTTTTCTCTACGGCGTAGCAAAGACGCAGCAGCGTTTCGGCATGCGCTACGTGATCGACGTGCTGCGCGGGGCAAACACGCAGAAGATACGCGACAACCACCACGACCAGCTTCCCATGTATGGTTATGGCAACCAGTACGGCGCGGAGGAATGGCTGCGCATTGGCCGCGCGCTGCTTCACCAGGGCTTGCTGACCGAGACGACCGACGGCTACCCCGTCCTGCGCCTCAACTCGCGCTCGATGGAGGTGATTCGTAAAGAACGCACCGTCGAGATTGCTCGCCCCATCGATACCACGCCGTCACGAGGCGAGCGCGCCGGCAAAGCGGCTCGTTCTGGTACGAGTGATGGCGCGGAAGCCATGCCGGAAGAGCCGGGTACGCCGCGCCTCTTCCAACACCTGCGCAACCTGCGCAAACAGATCGCGGACGAGCAGGGCGTGCCGCCCTATGTCGTCTTTGCCGATACCACCTTGCGCGCCCTGGCGCAGCAGCGCCCGCAGACGGAGGAGCAATTCTTGAGCGTGGCCGGCGTGGGGCAGCGCAAGCTAGAAGCATACTACACCGTCTTCACCGGCGAGATACGCGCTTACTGCGAGCAGAACGGCCTGCGCATGGGCCTCGCTGACGCAAAAGAGAAAGAGCCGAAAGCACGCGAGCAGCCGCAGCGCGACAAAGCGCCCACGCCACCGCCTGCCAACGTGACGCGCCAGTTGACCCGCGCCATGTTCGAGCAGGGCTTGAGCCTACCCGAGATTGCCCAGCGCCGCAACCTGACCCGCGGAACCGTTTTTGCTCATCTCATCGAACTGTTCGAATCAGGTGAAACCCTCGATGTTCACCGGCTGATCGCTCCTGAACGCTACGACATCATTGCGGACGCGATTCAGCAGATCGGCGGCGTATTGCTCCGCCCCGTCAAGGATGCCCTGGGCGACGACTACAGCTATGAAGAAATTCGCCTGGTGCGCGCAATCATAGCGATGGACAAGAGCGAGCCTGTCCGATAGAACAGGCCAGGACTGCACCTCGGACCATTGCATACACTGCGAGAGCGGCGTATGCTTGGAACATACTACGTAGATTATCGAGGTGTTCATGACCACAACGAACGATATGCAGCGCATCCGAGAACTGCTGCTGTACTCGCTGGGCGACGAGAAACACGACTCCAGCGCGCACTCTACGCTGGATGTGCTGTGGGTGCTGTACGACCGCGTCCTGCGCTATGATCCCGCCAACCCGCGCTGGGAGGGACGCGACCGCTTCATCTTGAGTAAGGGTCACGGCTGCCGCGCCTACTATACCATCCTGGCCGAGAAGGACTTTTTTCCCATCGAAGAATTGCGCACCTTCCTGCGCTACGACAGCAGGCTCGGCGCTCATCCTGACCGCAACCAGGTGCCGGGCGTCGAGGCGTCCACCGGCTCGCTTGGGCATGGTTTGCCGATGGCAGTGGGCGTGGCGATGGCGTTGCGGCTCAAGCAGAGCGAGCGGCGCGTCTTCGCGTTGATAGGCGACGGCGAGTGCAACGAGGGCAGCATCTGGGAGGCGATTCTGCTGGCCGGGAACTGCCGTATCGCTAATCTGACCTGCATCGCTATCAACAACCATTCCAGCACACGCGACCTGGGCGATCTCGCCGCCAAATTCGCCGCCTTCGGTTGGTCCGCTACCACCATCGATGGCCGCGACCACGCCCAGATTTACGATGCCCTGACCCACACAGACGCCGAGAAGCCGACCGCAATCGTGGCGGAGATTGGAGGCGACGTATGAGCCTACCTGTGAGCCTTACTATGCGACAGCAGATGGTCGCCACGCTCGAAAGCCTGCTGGAAAGCGACGAGCGGCTGGTGGTGGTGCTGGCTGACATCGGTGACTCGCAGTTCCACCGCGAGAAGCCCGGCGTGGCGCAGCGTGTCATCAATCTGGGCATCATGGAGCAAACCTTGATTAGCGTGGGCGCGGGCTTCGCCATGGAGGGCTTCATTCCGGTCATGCACTCGTTCGCGCCCTTCCTGGTCGAGCGCCCTTTCGAGCAGATCAAGGACGATTTTTGCTACCAGCAACTGAGCGGCAAGTTCATCAGCTACGGCGCGTCCTACGACTATAGCATCGAGGGCATGACGCATCACGCGCCGGGCGATGTGCAATTGATGCATAGCGTGCCGGGGATGCAGATTGTCGTACCCGGCACGCCTGCCGAGTTCGATACACTCTTTCGCGAATCCTACACGAACGCCGCAAGCACCTACTACCGCCTCAGCGAGGCCGTTAATTCCTTCAACCCCTTCGACGCGCCCGTCTCCTTCGGCGCGCTGCATCTCGTCAAGCGCGGCGCTTCCGGAGCCGCGACGGTAATCGCCATCGGCCCCATGCTGGGCCGCACGCTCGCCGCCGTGGAGGGCCTGGACGTGACGGTGCTCTACTGTGCTACCGTCGCGCCCTTCGATAGCGAGATGCTGCGCCAGGTGTGCCAGGCCAGCGAAAGCCACGAGATCACGCTCATCGAACCCTACTACGAGGGCGTGCTTGTCCCAGACATCTGCGCCGCCATGCGGGGCATACCCGTCTGCGTCGAGACGATAGGCGTGCCGCACCGCGTCCTCTCGCACTACGGCACGCCCCTGGAGCACGATGCGGCCCTGGGGCTGACGCCGGAGGGCATCCGGGCGAGGATCACAAACATTGGACAGTAGAAAGTACTACCGAATACAGTTAGCTTGCCATCAAATAGGTTAGCCTAGAGGACCGGTCAAGAAATCCCCGCCTCATTTCCCTGACTTGACACATCTGCTTGAATTGTCTATCATTGTAATGAATGAACATTCATCTATGTGATTGGCTATTCGATCACAAAAACGCAAAACAAGAGAGCCTCTGCCTTTGGGGATCTGGCCATCAACGCGCCTGCCCGTGGCATCTCTCTTGAGAAAGGAACAGAACATGGAATTTCCTCCTTTTCAGTCAAGGCAAGAGGTTGTTATTCATGCACCTCTCCAGGTCGTCTGGGAATTTAATCAAGACTTGACGAACATTGCTGTCTACCATCCGAGGGTCACGCGGGTAGAACTCATTTCAGGGAAACGTCAGAGAGGAAATGGGGTCGCCTATCGGTGCTACCTCACAGATGGGAAAAATACGTGTGTGGAGAAAGATCTCGAAGTGGTTCCCATGGAAAGGATAGTCACGGCTTTACCCGAAGATACCATGGGGATTACCAAAATGCTCCCAGATTATCTGGTTGAAGCGAGATTGACACCTCTTGCTGAGCATGAGACAAAAATAGAATTCAGTCATTATTATTCAACGAAGTCTCTCAAGGCAAAATTATTCAATATCATCGCAAAAAGGAAGATTGCACGAGACGCTCAAAACACTCTTGATGCTATGAAAAGCACAATTGAAAAAAATACGTAAGAGCTTTCTCAGACGCTCATGACGGCCAGATCTTCCTTCAAGTGACAAAAGGAGCATACAGTTATGGACAGGACACCTGATCCCATACAAGAACTGGTGGTGGCTGCCCGGCGCAAGCAGATCCTGGATGCAGCCACCCAGGTGTTTGCTGAAAAAGGTTTTCATCGTGCCACGATCAAAGACATCGCCCGTGTGGCCGGGATCGCCGATGGCACCATTTACACCTACTTTGCCAGCAAAACGGAGGTGTTGTTAGGGATTCTCAATCGCCTCAATGAGTCAACGGAACGCGAGCAGCAACTCATGCCGGAGAGTGGGCGGGATCTGCGCTCCTTTTTCGCCGCGTACCTGCGCCAGCGCATGACCCTGTTATGGCCCAATGCGGAGGTCTTCCAGGCTGTTCTGCCGGAAATGCTGGTCAATGAGGAATTACGCGCATTGTATTACCAGCAGGTGTTGGTGCCCACTTTCACCGTAGCCGAACACTCCTTTCAGGCACAGAGCGCAACAGGGCAGATACGGAGCATCGATGTGGCTCTCACGGTTCGTGCCATAGCGGGCCTGCTTTTAGGATTGCTGACGCTCCAATTGCTCGGCGATGAGGTGATTGCCCAGCGTTGGGAAGAACTCCCAGAAGTCCTGACCTCCCTGCTGTTTGACGGCCTGCAACCGGGAAAGGAGACGACACATGAATGAAGGCACTGACTTATGATTTCATGAGGGTGCGCTTGGAGGAAGCTGTCATCGCTTTTTCATTCTCGCTGCCCTCACCTTGCTGGTTGAGGAATGGCACATAGCTGGCGGCTTTTCGGCCCGTGGTCGTCTCAGTACAAGCGCGAAAAAAGTTTCTAATTACAGGTGCTATAATTGCTGTATGAGCATCAATAACCGTGTCGCCATTATCACCGGCGCGGGTCGAGGCATTGGCCATGCCACGGCGCGGCGTTTCGCGCGCGAGGGAGCGCGGGTTGTCCTCTTCAGCCGCACGGCTGCCACGCTGGACAAGGTCGCGGCTGAGATCGCCCGCGATGGGTCGCCTGTAGTGGCCATCGCGGGCGATGTCTCGCGCGAGGAGCAGGTATCGGCGCTCTTCCGGGAAGTCATGGAGCGTTTCGGGCGCGTCGATATCCTCGTCAATTGCGCGGGTGTGGTGGCTGTGCGCCCTTTTGCAGAAATGGACGCGGCCACCTGGGACAGCGTGCTCGATGTAAACCTGCGCGGCACCTTCCTCTGCTGCCGCGAAGCATTCCGCATCATGACCGAACAGCATTCCGGCGTGATTCTCAACCTTTCATCCCTTTCGGGCGTAAAAGGAGTAGAAAAGTTTCCGGGACTCAGCGCCTATAATGTGTCGAAGGCCGGCGTCGCCAGTCTGACCGAGATTCTGGCGGTGGAAGGCAAGCCCTATAACGTTCGGGTCTGTGCCGTCAGCCCTGGTGCGGTGGACACCGAAATGCTGCGACAGGCCGCGCCACACCTGAAAGCAGGAATGACGCCGGACGACCTGGCTGAAATCCTGCTCTTCCTGGCAGATGATTCCGGGCGTATGCTGAGCGGAACTAATCTTGAAATATTCAGTAATGAAACGTCGTAGGGGAAGGGTGTATGAATATGAACTGCGAATTATGAGGTGAGTGATGCGTATCGCACTGGTTGCTCCTCTCGTTTCTCCTATCGTGCAGCCTTATCTTGGCGGGGCGCAGGCACTGCTGGCCGACCTGGCACTGGGATTGCAGCAGCGCGGCCATGAGGTCACGCTCTTTGCGCGCGATACCTCGTTTGTGCCGCGCGTCAGGATCGAGAAGGTACATGTTCCCGGCGGCGCGCAACTGCAACCCGCCAGCTTTGCGCAGCAGGGTGGAGAACAGGTCGCCGATGCCGGCTTCTTCGTTCAGGCCAACCTTTTTCTTGATCTCTTTTTGCAGCTACAGCAACACAGCGCCGCGTTCGATATCGTCCACGTCCACGCTTTCGACTGGCCTGCTTATGCCTGCAGTCCGCTGGTGCGCGACATCCCCGTGCTGCACACGCTGCACCTGCCGGCCGTCTCGCCTGAGATCAACGAGGCGCTGCGCGTGCTGGATCGGCGAGGGCATCCCGTCACGCTGGTAGCGGTGTCGCAATCCTGCGCGCAAGCCTACAGACCCTATACCGCCGTGGACGGGGTCATTTACAACGGGCTGGGCCTGGATGCCATCCCCTTTTCCCCCAGACACGCGAAGGAGGCCGCGCTGCTCTTCGCCGGGCGCATCTCTCCCGAAAAAGGCGTGGAGGAAGCTATCGAGATCGCAGCGATGTCCAATCATCGCCTGCTGATTGCCGGCGGCATCTATGACCGCGCCTACTTCGCCGAGCGCATCGCGCCCAGGCTCGAAGAAGCGGGTGATCGCGTCACCTACCTGGGGCAGTTGGAGCGCCTGGCTCTCTGGAAAATCATGGGGCAGTCGCTGGGGCTGCTCTTCCCGATCGAGTGGGAGGAGCCGTTCGGCCTGACCGCAGTGGAGGCGATGGCGACCGGCACGCCCGTCATTGCCTACCGCCGTGGCGCAGCCGAGGAGATCATCCATCATGGCGAAACCGGCTATCTCGTCGAGGCCGGCGAGCGCTCCCACGCCGCCGCGCTGGTTGATGACCTGTACGACATTCCCCGCGCTCGCTGCCGCGCCCATGTCGAAGCCAACTTTGGCCTGGATGCCATGCTCGATGCCTACGAGGAAATCTATGCGGCTGCTATGAAAACTAGTGGAAAGTAAGTGGCAATCAGCCTGACCGGGTTCGTCATCCTCCGGGGGAAGGCGATGGCGAGGGATTCGGACTTGGTGATGGCGACGGGCCAGGACTTGGCGATGGTGATGGCGACGGGCTTGGGCTGGGCGACGGCGATGGGCTGGGTGACGGACTTGGTTTGACTGTTGGGCTGGGGCTTGGTTTGGCCGTTGGCGGTGGGCTGGGCGCTGTCGTCGGGCTGCCGTTGGTATAGTTCCAGACATAGAGAGTGACGGCCTGCCCGACATTGATCGTCGCGCCGGATTTCGGATCGGTCTTGGCAATGATATTGTATTTCATGGCGGGATTGTTCCCATTGTCTACCACGTTGTATGTCAACCCGGCAGTTGTCAGGATGGCTTCGGCACTGCTCAGATCATTATTGACAAGGTTGTTCGGCACATTGATTGTCTGCGGTCCCATCTTCACGACAATGGACTGGCCTTTGGTGTAGAGTGTGTTTGCCGCCGGGTTCTGGTTCACCACCACGTAATTCCCCGGGGGAATCTTACCGCCTTCGACTTGCAGTTTGAAACCGGCTGTCTGAACCGCAGCAAGCGCGGTCGTGTAATCGTCGCCGCGTAATTGGGGAACAGTAGCAGAGTTGGTCGTGACGGTTGGTGTCGCGTTTCCCCCATTGATGAAGGGCAGGCTGATAAAGCCAAGTTCGGCTGCCAGGAAGATGCTGAATCCCAGCAGCAGCAGCGTTGCGAGCAGGATTAGCACAGTTACAATGGTGGCGAAGCGCGAGTCCCGCTGATTCTGTGTCGTTGCTGCGCTGCGCGCGTAGGGGCGCGTTGAGCTTGAGGCCGGAAGAGGCGCGACTGGTGGCTGCCCGTATGTCTGCTGCTGATCGAGATAGAGCGGCTGCTGCGGCTGGGACGAAGGAGTGTGGTTCGCTCCGTTGCGTTCGGGCGAAGCGCCGTTCGACATCTGGTGATTCGGCGAAGATGCGGGTGGCTGCATCCCTTGCACGGGGCCTCGACCACTATTGACCGGGCGCGGCGGTATCTGGCCGCCGACGATGGTGGCGGGCGAGTTTCCGGGTGTGTAGGGGATGGTCTCGCCCAACTCGGCTTCTTCCAGGGACTCCAGCGCACGCGCGAGTTGCGAGCCGTCGCGGTAGCGCATCTCCGGCTGCTTCTCCAGGCAGCGCAGGATGATGTCTTCAAGCGCGGGCGGGATGTCCGAGTTGAACTGGCTGGGCGGCACCGGTGGGTCCTGGATGTGCTGCATAGCAACGGCCACAGGCGTATCGCCGTCAAAGGGTGGGTGGCCGGTCAGCATCTCGTACATCACGATGCCCAGCGCGTAGACATCGGCGGCTGGAAAGACGATTTCGCCCTGGGCCTGCTCCGGCGCGTAGTACTGCACGGTACCCAGCGTCATGCCGGTGGTCGTCAGGCGCTCGGCGTTGATATCTTTATAAACGCTGGCGATGCCGAAGTCGGTCAGCTTGATGGAGCCGCCGCGCCCGACCAGGATGTTCTGGGGTTTCACGTCGCGGTGTACGATATTACGACGGTGCGCCGCGCCCAGGCCGAGCGCTACATCGTGCGCGATGATGATGGCGCGGTCGATGTCCAGCACGCCGCGCGAGCGCAGGTAGCGGCGCAGGTCGGTGCCGTCCACCAGTTCCATAACGATGAAATAGTTGCCGTCCGTCTGGCCGTAATCGAAAACCTGCACAATATTGGGATGTTGCAGCGCTGAAGCAGCTCTTGCTTCACGCTGGAAGCGCGTCACAAATTTGGGGTCGGTACTGTATACTTCGCGCAGCACTTTGATTGCTACTACGCGGTCCATACGCAAATCTCGACCACGATAGATGGTCGCCATACCACCACGGCCAATAGGTTCCTGTAGCTGGTATCGGTCTCCCAGAACTTCAGTCTGCATAGCTCTCCCGAAAGGTGAAGAGGTAGAGCTGTTACCTGTTCACAAACACTGCACCGGCAAAGGTGTCTATCATACGTATTCCCTGGAGGCATTACGCGCCACTATTGTAACGCATTCTGCTACTTAATGGAACACCCTGTGCTACTAATATGCTAATAACTTGAGAATCACTTGAGAATTTCATGAGATCTTTATGGCGCAGGTGCAGATGGACCAATGACGCGCTCGTCACCCACCCGCCGCGTGATGCGGCGCTCGTCCATGTGTTCCAGTAACGGTAGAATGTACTTGCGCGTCGTCCCCAGCACGTCACGCGCCTCGGCTGCCGTCATCGTGCCTTGCTCGCGCAGGTAGGCCACCAGCTTCACCAGCGCCTCCTCGTAGCTCTCGCGCAAAAACAGCGCCGTCTCTACCGCGCTTCCTACCTTGACCAGCACTCCCTGCTCAATCAAGGCTAGCACGACCTCGCTGCCTGCCATCGCCTCCACCTCGGCGCGTCCAGGGGGCAGAAACGGATGGTCGTGAAATTGCTGGAGCAAGCGCTCAACCTGCTGCTGCTGCGTGGGGGTAAAGGTTGGCCGGAAATCAGGAAGACGAATGTAGCCACCCGCTCCACCTGATACGCCCAGCGCCTCCGCCACCTGCCCTTCCTCCTGCAATGCTGCCAATACCTCCGTTGCCATCTTTGACGGCAGTCCCAATCGCGTGCGCCACTCCTCCTTAGAAAGGCCGCTGCGCAGGGGATACTGGCGATGCTGTTCCTGAAGCAGGCGCCGTGTCTCCTCTCGCAACGTATCCCACACGGCCTGCGCGAACCACGTCGTCCCCAATTGCCGCGCTCTTCCCTCTACTAACAACGTCTCCAACGTTTGCTGCGTCACATCTTGTGCCAGATTGCTGCGTGCCGCGATGTCGGCCAGCTCGTGCCCGGCGAGACCGTAGATGGCCTTCGCGCGATGACCAGCGCTTTTCGCTCCGCTTTCTTTCCTCCGGTCGAGCGCGGCCAGCACCAGCTCTTCAGGCGCCGCCCGTCCTAGCGTCTCCAGGTCGCGCAGCACAGCCTCCTGGTGGCGCTTGTGATAGCGAGGGTGGACATCGACGACCTCACCGCCGCCGATGGTCATGCTGGGCGATGGGATGCGCACGATGAAGCGGTCGCGCCGCGCCATGATCGCCGGGCGGCTCAGGCGTAGCTGCGCCCACCCCTGCTGCCCTGGCTGCAATTCTTCAGAATCGAGCAGGCGCACGCTCGCTGGTACTTCCTGCGAACCGCTATAGAAATCGACCTGCGTGTTGTGGGCCAGCGCACGACCGGCATCGGGCAGGAGCGAGAGACGCACGTCGATCAGCATGGTCTGCTGGAACTGGCCCGGCAGCGCCACGATATCACCGCGTTGCACATCAGCGCGCGGCACATTTGCCAGGTTCAGCGCTACGCGGCTGCCCGGCGAGGCGGCCTCGACCGCGCGTTGGTGTGTTTGCAGTGAGCGCAGGCGCGTGCGGATGCCGCGCGGCATCACCTCGACCTCCTGCCCCAGGCGGAAGATGCCGTCGAGCAAGGTGCCGGTAACGACCGTGCCGAAGCCGGTCATGGTGAAGACGCGGTCGATGGGCAGACGCGGACGCGCGATGTTCTGCCGCTCTTCCTCCTCGTCCAGAATGCGCTCCAACTCGGCGACAAGCTCGGGAAGGCCCTGGCCGCTATAGGCGGAGACGGGCAAAATAGCCGATCCCGCCAGCGTCGTCGGCTCCAGGTATTCGGCGACCTCTTCCTTGACCAACTCAAGCCACTCGCCGTCCACCAGGTCAGCCTTCGTCAGCGCGACAACGCCATGCCGCACGCGCAGCAGGTCGAGGATGGCGAGGTGCTCGCGCGTTTGCGGCATGATGCCTTCGTCCGCAGCGATCACCAGCAGGGCCGCGTCGATGCCGCCGACGCCCGCCAGCATATTTTTGATGAAGCCCTCGTGACCGGGCACGTCGACGATGCTGACCTCGCGCCCGCCCGGTAAGGTCAACCAGGCAAAACCCAGGTCAATCGTCATGCCGCGCGCCTTCTCCTCCGCCAGGCGGTCGGGGTCGATGCCGGTCAGGGCCTTCACCAGTGTCGATTTGCCGTGGTCGATATGCCCGGCAGTTCCAATACAACTCATACCATTACACGAAAATGATTGCGATACAACGGACGTAATATACCTCTCAGTATACCGCACCAGCGCGCTTCTGCCTACATGTGCGAATGGTAATGTTCCACAAATTGCATCGGTCAGCGCCGATTGTAGCGGGTCTCTATACTAAACACGAGCGAACGAAGGGGCACAATACATTCTGAGCGGTATCAGAATGGCGAATCGCATCGTTCACCAATCTATCTACCTGTAGTTAAGAGGAGAAGCATTTACGCTATGGCAAACATTCATGTAAATACCGACCTGATGCGCCAGCTGGGTCAGGTATTTGTCCAACTCAACGACAACATCAGAAACCAGACGGAAGCGCAGATTCAGGGCAACATTGGCCAGCTCGAGGGCGATTGGCAGGGCGTCAGCCGCCAGCGCTTTGAGCAGATGTTCCAGGATTGGCGCGCTGCTGCCGATCAGATCGTCGCCAAAGGCGAGGATATCGGTCGTCACCTGCAAAACACTGCTCAGCAGTTCGAGCAAGCCGACCAGTCCTAGTCGAGCATTCGCCTCGCTTGCGCAGGCGGTTTTCTTCGCTGGTTGAAGAAGGTCGCCTGTTTTTTGCGTTCCAGGCCATTCGTGCTATAATGTGGATGCATCATTTGCAATAATTTCATCCTCCGAGACCAGGGCCATGAACGAAAAAATCCAATCGGTATTGAATTCGCTGCCGCACAAGCCGGGCATTTACCTGATGAAAGACGCGCAGGGAACCATCCTGTACGTGGGTAAAGCTATCTCGCTGTATAACCGCGTGCGCTCCTACTTCCAGGAATCGACCAGCCTCAGCCCCAAGAACCGCAGCATGGTGGCGAAGATCGAAGATATCGAGTTTGTGGTGGTGAAGAACGAGGTGGAGGCGCTCGTCCTGGAGAGCAACTACATCAAGCAGTACCGCCCCAAATATAACGTGCTGCTGCGCGACGACAAGAGTTATCCCTACATTAAGGTGACGCTGACCGAAGATTTTCCGCGCGTCTACCGCGTGCGCAGCTTCGCGCGCGACGGCAACCGCTACTTCGGTCCGTATACCAACTCGGGCGCGGTTGACTCCACGCTTGACCTGCTCAACAAACTCTTCTCGTTTCGCACCTGCCGCTACGATGCCTCGAATTGGGCGCTGCCGCGTAGTGCAGAGCCGCCCGCCGGGTGGAAGCAGAAGCTGCTCTCGCGCCCATGCACGCAGTACTACATTCACCGCTGCATCGCCCCTTGCGTAGGATACGCCACGCGCGAGGAATACGACGCTGTGATCCAGCAGGTCATTCTTTTCCTGGAAGGCAAACACGACGAGGTGGTGCGCCGGCTCCAGGCGAAGATGGAAGAGGCCGCTGAACATTTGAATTTCGAGGAGGCGGCTCGCTTGCGCGACCATATCAAGGCGGTTGAGCGCATCCTGGAGAAGCAGCGTGTCATCTCTACCGAGGGGCAGGACGACCAGGACGTGATCGCACTGGCAAGCGGCGACGACGAGACGTGCGCCCTGGTCTTCTTCTTTCGCGGAGGCAAGCTGGTCGGGCGCGAATTCTTCATCCTGCAAGGCACGCGCGAGAGCAACCCCTGCGAGATTATGACAACCTTCATGATGCAGTTCTACGAAAGTTCGCCGCATATCCCGGCAGAAATCGTCGTCGAGGCCGAGCCGGGCGACCGCGCTGCCCTGCAAGCCTGGCTCAAGGAGAAACGCAAGGGCGCGCTGACGATTACGGCTCCCAAACGTGGGGATAAGCTGCGCCTGGTGGAGATGGTCAAGCAGAACGCGCAAGAGGTGCTTGAGCAACAACGCATCAAATGGCTAAGCGATAGCCAGAAAACGCAACTGGCGCTGGAAGAGATTCAAGAGGCGCTCAACCTGGCGGCTCCGCCCTATCGCATGGAGTGCTACGACATTTCCAATACGCAGGGTACCAACTCGGTCGGCGCGATGGTCGTCTTCGAGGCGGGTCGCCCCAAAAACAGCGAGTACCGCCGTTTCAAGATCAAGACTGTGGAGGGGCCGAACGACTTCGCCAGTCACCAGGAGATGCTGCGCCGCCGCTTCCGCAGGCAGGCCGCCGTGGAAGAGGGTGAAGATGTTGAAGAAGCGACCTTGCAGCACAACTGGGCCATGCCCGACCTGATTATTATCGATGGCGGCAAAGGCCAGCTCAGCGCGGCGATGGAGGTGCTGCAAGAGCTGCGTATCGATATACCCACCGTGGGGCTGGCGAAGGAGAACGAGGAGCTTTTCACTCCTGGCTCGCCCGACCCGATCATCCTGCCGCGCTCGTCGCAGGGCCTCTACCTCGTGCAGCGCATCCGCGACGAGGCGCACCGATTCGGCATCACCTACCATCGCAAGCTGCGCTCTGACCGCACCTTCAAGTCGGTGCTGGACGAGATACCAGGCATCGGCCCTAAGCGCAAGAAGTCGCTGATGAAGCACTTCGGTTCGGTCAAGGCCATCGGCGCGGCCAGCCTCGAAGACCTGGCCGCCCTCGACGGTATGACCAGGGACGCGGCGGAAAAGGTCAAAGAGCACATCGGGAAAATCGAGTGAACGGAATAGATGCCTTGCTCGCGCGCGTTCTCTTTAATGGAGAAGCCATCAAACGAAGAGGTTGATTGACATTTTTGCCGTAACACGTTATATAAGTAGAGACACATTGGCGCATTGAGCGCGTAGAGAGACCTTTTAGGGGTGAGTAGTACATGCCAACGTATGAGTATCTATGTAAGAGTTGTGGTCACCGATTCGAGATCTGGCA
This sequence comes from uncultured Chloroflexia bacterium, assembly GCA_963731975.1. GTDB lineage: Bacteria > Chloroflexota > Ktedonobacteria > Ktedonobacterales > Ktedonobacteraceae > CAVSXS01. Next base: position 1,212,690 of record CAVSXS010000002.1, read on the forward strand.
GAAAATGTCCGACGAGTCGCTGACGATCTGCCCAGAATGCGGGGCGAATATTCGCAGGGTGGTGTATCCGGCGGGAATCGTCTTCAAGGGTTCGGGCTTCTACAAAACCGATCATGGCAATGGTTCCATCGCCGCCGAGGCTGGTAGTTCCACAAAAAGCGAGGAGAGTGCTCCGGCCAAAGAGGGCGAGACGAAGAAGCCCGAGAGTGGCGAAAGCAAAAGCGGTTCGGAATCCTCCTCCGCGAAGACGAGCGAGAGTAAGGTAGCAGTCGAATCAAAGTAACGCCTGGGAGCGAGCGAAGCACATATGGCTGAATCAGCAATGGCCGTCCTCCAACGGCGGCAAATCGAGATCACAGTAGGCGAACTGCTGCTTACCGATGACTACTACATTCGCCAGGGGATCGTTGAACGCCTGCATCACCTGATCGCACACGCCGACCCTACATTGGACCTCGCGCAGCTGAGCGAGGCGGCGCAGGAGGAGTTGCAGGAACTCGACCTGCTGCCCGGCAGTTGGTAGAGTTGCGATTCCTCGCGTCCCAACAATGTTGTTACCCAATATTCCTAACTGCGGCTTTTTTTTGCGTTTGGGCGCTGCTCCCGTGTATACTTGTTAGATAATCCCCATCTCAAAGGTATGCATGGGAGACAAGGGTATGCACGTGCAAGACGAGCAATCGCAAGAAGAATTGATTGCAGACCTCCAGAGCCAGGTGAACAAATTGACGGCAGCCAACCTGCTGCTGCAAGAAGAAGTTGCGCGCAAAGAGCAGTTCGCCGCCATGATTGCTCATGAATTGCGCAGCCCGCTCACACCCATCATTAACTACGCGCAGATCGTGGCGCGTCCCAACCAGCGCCGCGAGACAATTGAGCGCGGCACCAACATCATCGTCAGCCAGGCATGGCGCTTAACGCGCCTGATTAGCGATCTGCTCGACTCCTCTCGCCTCTCGACGGGCCGCTTTACCCTGTCGTGCAGCCCGTGCGACGTGGTTGCGCTGGTCAAAGAATCCGTCGAGCAACTGCGTCCCATCGCGCCTTATCACCGTTTCGATGTCGATGTCCCCGACGCCGCGCTCGTCGGCAACTGGGATTACGGGCGCCTGCAACAGGCACTCGGCAACCTGGTGGATAACGCTATCAAATATTCCGACGAGCAGACGACCATCAGCGTGCGCGTGTGGCAGACGCCGGGCAAGGCGCATGTCAGCGTGCATAATCAGGGCGTTACCATCCCCTCAGGCGATATCGACCAGCTCTTCCGCCCCTTCAGCCGCCTGCCCGGCAGCGAGTCGCATCGCGGCACCGGCCTGGGACTGTACATCACCAAATGCATCGTAGAAGCGCACGGCGGCGAACTGCGACTGGACAGCACCTCCGACACCTATCAGGGGACGACTTTCTCGTTTGATCTGCCGATGTAGGGGCGACCCTTGTGGTCGCCCGCCCGCGCCTGGCAAGCCGCCAAACGTCGCATTCACGACCATACGCGGCATTCGGGCGAGAAGGCGGGCGACCACAAGGGTCGCCCCTACAAAGATGTTAGCGTTCCTCGCCTGTCAGGATACGCACGTAGCTCTGGTAGCGCCGCTTGTGAATATGTCCATCCGCCAACGCTTGCCGGATGGCGCAACCCTCTTCTGCGACGTGCAGGCAATCGGAAAACTCGCATTCGCCGAGGTAGGGACGAAATTCAACGAAGCATTCCGCCAGCTCCTCCGGGTCGATATTCCAGGTTGCCAGGGCGCGTATGCCTGCCGAGTCGGCCAGCCAGCCGCCGCCCGTCAGGGGGTAGAGTTGCGAACCGGTCGTCGTATGCTTGCCCTTACCCGTCACTTCGCTGACAAGCCCGGTCTTGATCGCCATGCCCGGCTCGATGGCGTTCACCAGCGAGGACTTCCCTACGCCGGATGGTCCGGTGAAGAGGGTCGTGTGCTCGCTCAGCCGCTGGCGCAGCGCGTCGATCCCCGCTCCGGTGACTATGCTGGTCCAGATGACTGGATAGCCCAGGCTGGCATAGAGTGAAGCGACCTGGTCAACGACGAGGTCATGCGGCAGGTCAACTTTGTTCAGGCAGATCAACGGCTGCACATGGGCCGATTCGCAGATGGCCAGGTAGCGGTCGAGCAGCCCGAAATGGGGCTCGGGATTCGCGACGGCGAAGATCAACGCGACCTGGTCGAGATTGGCAAGCATGGTCTGTTGCACCGCTTTTTTCGAAGTCGAGCCGACATCTTTACGCGAGAGGGAGCTCTCGCGCGGCAGAATCTCTTCGATCATACCTGTTTCGGCGTCGAGCTGGCGCAGGCGCACGTAGTCGCCGACGCTGAGGCGTGACGGCAACTGGTCGGTGGCTGCCTCTCTCGCGTCAGCTCGCCGGGCCATGCGCTCGGTTTTTGGCAGCGTCAACAATGCATCGTAACGAGGGCGCACTTTGCTTAGAGATTTCGCGGATTGTGCCTGCGCGAAGGCTTTCTTTAGTTTGCCGCGCAGCGTGCAGCGCAGGATGCCGTTATTCGTATGCACGTCATAAATGCCGTGCGCGCCGTTCAGCACTACGCCGGTCAGTGTTTCGGGGTCATCGATCAATGACTTCTTCCCTCCTGGAGCATAAAAAAACACGGTTTCATCAACGTTCTGATGCCTACCGTGCGGAGGGAGCGAGCCGGAGCCATATGCCGCCTCTAGCGAATGCCGGGATGCGGTTTCTGCATCTCATATACCCGGTCTGGCAGCACGTACTCTTTGTTCTCTCGGCAGGTAGGCAAGGTGCATACAAGCACAGTCAATCCAACTGTGTGCTTTCCCATACTTGCACCTCCTACTGAGACTGGCGAGGCCAGAATTTATGCGAACAATCATCTCTGTATGAGCATACTCGATCAAGCGAACATTGTCAACGGCTCTGCGCGCCCATTTCAAACCTGGCCTCCACTCTGCCAAAGTGGATGATATCGCCATCCTTGAGCGCGTGTGCCTCGTAGGGCGCGAGTATTTCACCGTTCAGGCGCGTCTTGTTGCGCGAATTTTCGTCTATCAGCTTCCACGTTCCCTGCTGGCGAACGAGGCGGGCGTGCTTGCGGCCTACCGTGATGGTCTGGTCGTTGATCTGAATGTCCGGGCGAATTTCGCGCTTGGGGTCTTCGCGTCCAATAATCATCTCTTCCTTGCTCAAGACGAAGCTCTGCCCGGTTGTGGTGGTTACCAGTCGCGCCTGCGGCATAGTGGGAGGCAACCCGGCAGACGCGGGTGCGGATGCAACGGGAGTCATTGGAATGGTGGGGCCGCGGATGATGCGCTGGATCTCTTCAAGCGCGTTCATGAACTCGCGCGGCGTCTGGTAGCGCTCCGGGGGTGTTTTCGCCAGGGCGCGCCGGAAGAAGGCATCCATTTCTGGCGGCACGTCGGGTCGTTCGCGGCGAATCGAGGGGATGGGATCGTTCATGTGTTTGAAAACGATATCGACTACCGACTCCCCCATATAGGGAGGATGGCCCGCCACGCTCTCGAACAAGATCACCGCCAGCGAGTAGAGGTCGGCACGCGTGTCGGCTGTGTGACCGGACTGCACCTGCTCCGGCGCGCTGTAGTAGGCTGTACCCATGAATTTGTCGGAGGTGGTGATGGTCGGCGAGTCCATGCTGCGTGATAGGCCAAAGTCGGCGATCTTCACCTGCCCTTTGTTGCTGATGAGGATATTCTGCGGTTTCATGTCTCGATGGACGATGCCCTGCTTGAAAGCGGCCTCCAGGCCCTCGGCGACCTGCAGCGTGTAGTTGAGGGCGCGCAATGCCTCCATTGGCCCATACGTCTGAATGTACCACTTGAGGGTCTGGCCGTCCACGTGATGCATCATGATGAAATAGATGGAGTCATCGTTGCCGTAATCGACCAGGCGCACGATATGCGGATCATTGAGGCGCTGCAAAATGTAGGCTTCTCGCTTGAAACGTTCCAGCAACTCGTCGTCGCGCATCTGGTCGAGATGCATCACCTTCGCCGCGTAAATGTAGTTAGTGAGCAGGTCGCGCGCGACAAAGACCTCGCCGAAGCTGCCGCTCCCGCGCTCGTCGATCAGCTTATAGCGTCCATTGATGATGTGTCCGATCAGGTCCATATTTATCGTGCTCTTCTATTCCGTGCCTTACAGATACACATGATACGACAGCCAGACCCTCCTACGTATGAAGATAGGATCATTTTCATTAAGGACATTCAGAGTATGTATTCTACCATACCAATGCGCTGTTGAACACCAGCAGCAAGCAAGCTTGCCAGGGCGACCGCGAGGGTCGCCCTGTCGATTTGATAGCCTGTTCATAGCGGTATGGTATACTGAGTGTATGGAATGTCGTCATGTCGAGTAGCGCATGGGCCGGGTTCAGAGGAGGGAGCCTGGTTGACGAGGTGGAGGCCGTTCGGACTGTCAGCGGGGAGCCTCCAGGGTTCATCACGACCCTAGAAAGATGGCGCACAAACCTGGGTGGTAACAGCCAGCACAAAACGCTATCAGTGATGGACAAAGAAAGGATACCCGACCTCATGTGCGGTATCATAGGCTACGTCGGGCCTCAAGGCACCGATGTCACTACCATATTACTTGAAGGACTTCACAAGCTCGAATATCGCGGCTACGACTCCGCCGGAATAGCCGTACTGACCACTACCGGGCACCTCGAAGTGCGCCGCCGCGCCGGAAAGATCGCCAACCTGGAATCCACTATTGAGAACGGCTCGCGTCCCCATGCCGGCTCGCTCGGCATCGGCCATACGCGCTGGGCTACACATGGTCGCCCCAACGACGAGAATGCACATCCCCATTCCGACTGTAGCGGTGTCCTGACCGTCGTGCATAACGGCATCATCGAAAATTATGCCGAGTTGCGCGTGGAACTGGAAGGCGAGGGGCATACATTCCGCAGCGAGACCGACACCGAGGTGCTTTCTCACCTTGTCGAGCGCGCCTACTTCGGCGAGGCAAACCACGACCTCGAACAGGCCGTGCGGCTTGCCTTACTAGAAGTGCAGGGTGCGTATGCCATCGCTGTCGTCAGCTCGGAGCAGCCTGACCTGTTGATCGGGGCGCGCTATGGTGGCGGCCCGTTGATTGTCGGCATCGGCGATGGCGAGCAATTCCTGGCCTCGGACATACCCGCTATCCTCAAGCATACGCGTCGCGTCCACATCCTGGACGAGGGCGAGATGGCGGCGCTGCGCCCGACGGGCGTTGCGCTCTCGCGGCTAGATGGGACGCCCATTCAGCGCGAGCCGCTCACCATCGAATGGGACGCCGAATCCGCCGAGAAGGGCGGCTATCCCCACTTCGCGCTGAAGGAGATTCACGAGCAGCCGGAGGCACTGCGCCGCGCCATGACTGGCCGCGTGCGTGATGGGCAACTGCACCTGGCCGAGTTGGAGTCGATGCGCCAGACCGGGCTGCTCGACGACATACAGCGCGTCGTGATCGTGGCTTGCGGCACGTCGTATCACGCCGGCATCATCGCCAAATACGTGATCGAGCAGTGGGCGCGCATCCCCGTCGAGGTCGTGACCGCCGCGGAGTTCCGCTACGCCGACCCCATTTCGGGGCCGCAGACGCTCTGTATCGCCGTCACTCAGTCGGGCGAAACGGCGGATACGCTGGTCGGTATCCGGCAGGCACGCGAGCATGGCGCGCCGGTCATCGCCATCACCAACGTGGTCGCCAGCGCCATCACGCGCCTGTCCGACGCTGTGCTCTACCTGCAAGCCGGCCCGGAGATCTGCGTAGTTGCCACGAAAACCTTTGTGAGTTCGGTGACGGTACTCTACCTGCTCGGCCTCTACCTGGCCCAGCAGCGCCAACGCCTGCGCGACGAGGAGATTAGCACGATGCTCGAGGCGCTGGAACGCATCCCCGCCCAGGTGCAGCACATCCTGGACGCGGCGGACAGCCCGGACGACGCCATCGCGCCGCTCGCAAAGCAGCTTGCGCACCCCAACAGTATCATGTTCATTGGACGAGGCGTGGGCTACCCGACCGCGCTGGAAGGCGCGCTCAAGCTCAAGGAAATCTCCTACATCCACGCCGAGGGGCTGCCCGCCGGGGAACTCAAGCACGGCTCCATCGCCCTGCTCGACCCCGACACTCCGCTGATCGCCATCGCCACTGCCTCGCACGTCTACGAGAAGGTGGTGAGCAACATGCAGGAGGTGCGCGCCCGCGACGCCCGTGTGGTTGTCATCGCCACCGAGGGTGACGAGTCCATCCGCCGCCACGCCGACGATGTGCTCTACGTCCCCGCCACCATCGAGGCGTTCAGCCCCCTGCTCGCCATCATCCCCCTGCAACTGCTCGCTTACCACACGGCAGTAGCTAGAGACTGCAATGTGGATCAGCCAAGGAACCTGGCGAAGTCGGTGACGGTGGAGTAGAGAATCGACGGATGTAGAAGGTAATTGTAGAAGATAAATAAAGTTGTGGACTCGCAGAATAAAGTTGCGGACTATCACAGGTTGTCCTCTGAATAATTTATTCAGAGGACAACCTGTGATTTTCTCGTAATGCATGGCCACTGCCAAGAAATGTATTGCGCCCAACCGCAATTTATATCAGCCATTCTGATGCTGTTTGAGTATGTTCACAAGATGGTATATTCGTGAAGTGCCACAGAGCTGCAAATGGTGCCCAGGTTCATGATCAAATACAGGCAGGCGAGTCCGTGTGTCTTAGGAGCGTATCTGCGACAGATGCTCAGTGTCTTTAAACAAGCCCAAATAGAGAAGGAGGATTGAGATGGCTGGAATCTTGGTCATCATCGAAAAAGGCGAAAACTCGTATGGCGCGTATTCTCCTGATGTGCCCGGCTGCGTTGCTGTTGGAGATACGAGAGAAATTTCATCGGGGAGTTGCTCTAATGGGAAAGCAGCGCAACTAGACGGCAACAGGAAGAGGTGGTAGACTTGGGGCAAGTCCAGGGCTTGGACCGAAAGAGAAGGAGCAGCGCCAGGCTGCCAAACGGGGGATAATCGGGCAGAGGAATAGGGAAGCATAGGTGCAAGATAATGACGGTAGTCTCAGGAAATCTGGCCTTTTCCACGACCACATCCAGTAGATATGGGAAGCTGAAGGCGGTTTTTTCTCCTTTATGGCTTTGTTTTCTCCTCGCGATCCTGTCGCGGGTGTGGATAATTGTGCATACGTATGGGGTTATGGCGGGGGACGAAATGGAGGTGGGCCTACAAGCCGAGCATATTTTGCGGGGTGAGCGCCCACTCTACTATTTTGGCCAGCCCTATTTGGGCAACCTGGATGCCTATGTAGAAGCATTGATTTTTCGGTTTACCGGCCCCGCTGTCTGGGCTATGCGCCTGGAGATGATACCAATGAGCCTGCTCCTGGTCTATCTTACCTGGCGTTTCGCCGCAATTCTGGCGGAGACCGCGCACCTGTCTGCCCGGCTGAAAACGACTTTCATGACGATCTCTGCCCTGGTAGCTGCCTTTCCTCCTCTCTATGATATGATCATGGAGATGCGCGTGGGGGGGTACATGGACGCGTTTGTCATTATGCTCTGGCTCTTGTTTTGCGCGTTTCGCTTGACACAGCGTTGGGGTCAGCAGGCATCCTGGCGTGAGCTTGCCTTGCGCTGGGCCGGCATTGGCTTGCTTGTCGGCCTGGGTTTGTGGATTGACCCACTGATTATATATGCCTGTGCGGCCATCGCGATCTGGATTGGTGGGTGGGTGGTCTTAGAACTGGTGAAACCACGCCGTCACGCTTCTGAGCAGCCGCGGCTGGTGCTGCTCAACGAAGGGCTGCTCTCTCTGAGTGCGGTGCCAGCACTGCTGATTGGTTTTCTCCCCGGCCTTATTTGGGGTGCGCAAAACAACTGGGCGAATGTGTTTTACCTCCTCCATCTTAGAGGAACGCTCTCTGCTAGCCATCTGCTGACTATAGCGAGAGTCGCAAAAATGTATACCTACTGTTTAGCTCCGCGAGCCCTGGGTGGATCTTTGCCGACACAGCCGGATGTCACGACGGCGAATCCGCATCTTGTGACCTTTGGACTGTTCGTTGTTTTCTCGGGTCTTGTGCTCGGGGTGGCCGGTCTCTTTCTCGCCAAACTGCACCCGGTGTTTGTGCGCGTCCGGCAGCTCACTGCGCTGCCCCTGCTCTTCATGTTCTGTGTATCAATCATCTTCTGCATCTCGCCTACCTCTGCTGCTGCACTCGGATCCGCCCCGTGTGGCCCAGCAGATGGCGCGGGACGCTATGTAGTGCCATTGGTGGACGCGCTGCCATTTCTGATTGCCACGCTCATCGTCTTGCCTGGACTGGTCTTGCAAGAAATGCAGCGGAGCCAGGCTCAACAGGGTGAAGATGCGCACCATGCTCTCAGATTCACCACTTCCAGGAGATCACCGTCGTTGGCTGTGACCCAGATTGGCCTGCTGGTGGTGCTGGCGCTCTATTTCGGTGCGCAAGGGATTGCCTATGTGCAGGCTGACCCGAACTATACATTCCAGGCCACCGGCTGTCTCTCGCGAAATCCTACAAATGTTGATCCTATCGTAAATTACCTGAAGAACCAGCATATTCATTACGTCTGGGCCACCAATTGGGTAGGCGATCATATCACATTCGAGACCGACGGTTCGATTGTGGCGTCGATAACTGGCATACGTATTATGTCCGATTATCAAGCCCTGCTGCACGCAGATCGCGCCAGTGTGCTCGCGCTGGCGGCGCATGACGATCATTACCCGGATTTCTTGCGCCAGTTGGATGCCAATCATGTCACCTATCGGGTTGCGCGTTTCTACTCTGCTCCCGGCGTTGACGCGCTGATCGTGACTCCGCTGAATCGTACCCTTTCGCCGTCTGATCCGGCCTCTACCCGCCTGTTTCAGCAGTCGTTTCGTGGGTGTTTGCCGTAACGAGCTGTGGAGAGGAAAGCGAAAGAAATGCACACCAGAAAGACCTTTCGCCTCAAAACTGCTGCACTGTTACATTGTAGCTATATTTTCTGTGCAATTGCTATCAAAGAAATACCTACTGGCATACTGACTTTCGATTCAACGCGTTTCAAAATGGGAACAATGGCATCAAAGGAAGAAATTTGATATGGCCTCAAGCCTCCAGATCGTTGGATTTTATCTCGAATTATCCAACTCATCAAACCGATAATATTAAAAAAGTAGAGCTTTTCAATACGAAAAGATGCTTTGGCAAGTTTTTCTCCAAGTTCTTTTTTTTCATAACGCCTGAAGTGACCTAATTGCCTATCAAGTTCTGTATAAGCCCACTTCTTTGCAGGTACCAGCAATAATAGTCTTCCCGATGGTTTCAGAACATTTCCTAAGTGAAAAAGAGCCTTCTCATCGTCCTCAACATGCTCCAATACATTGATACCGATAACAGTTTGAAAACTTCCAACCAGGTGCTCTGGGGGTGGTTGAGTGATGTCAAGAAAATCCACGGAAACATCATTGATATGGGAAAACTTGTCCTTTAGATGAGCTAACATTCTCGGATCCGTATCTGTTAAACACAAAGGCGTATAAGAACTTAGCAACTCGCTAATATTGCCTATCCCAGATCCAAATTCCAAAAGCGGAGCTTTTATATAAGGGTAAAAATTATCTGCAATCCACCTGTTATAGTTTTTTGCCTCTGTTAGTATCTCTAATGTTGTCAATCCCTGATAGTGCATAACTTTTACCTCCCTCGACAAAATAAGCTGCTAGAAGTTGAAGTAGCAATGACTATCGGGTAGTTTAGCTAAACAAGGCAGAAAATGCAAGCTTACTAGCTATATTAGGTGAATGAAGCGCACCCGTACCAATGCAAAGATCAGGACTGTTTGATGCGCCGATACGTAAAGAGATGGTGAAAGGTGAAATTGTAGATCAGCACGATCACAATAGCCAGCGCTTCAGCGAGAAGCTCAGGCATATGTGCGAGGGAAAAAAAGGCAAATTCCAGCAAGAAGGTCAACAATGTGCCCACGATACACGTCGCGTGAAAGCGCAGGCAGCGCTGCAACCAGGGGCGTTTTGCGCCGGGCAGGCTAATAAAAGTGAAGCGGTCGTTAGGCAGAAAGTTGGCCATGATCGAACATTCTGCTGCGATGGTAAAGGCAAAGATATTATGCATTTGCGTGCTGACACTAAACGGGAAATGGAAGCGGTATAAAACCAGGCCAAAGACCACCAGATTGACCACCGCAGCCAGACCACCGAACAAGAGGTAACTGAGAACACGTTGGATTTGACCAGCCTTGCCACTTGTTTTTCCATCAACAAAATCCAGCACTTGATTCGCAAGCTGCCACGGATAGGGTTGATAGGTGCGGGTAAGAATAGTGGTTACTTTCGTATGTTTCATGTATTTTCCTACAAAACTCATTGACAAAGTCAGCGAGCGAAGCTTTGGGCTAGTGAAGTCCGTGCTTCGACGGCTTGTATTCATCATGCAACCGGTGAATGCCTCGAAGTACGTAATTGTACCGATTACATTCTGAACAATTCGGCATCACCATACATAACAGATGATAAATTCGCTTGTCCAGTACATGATAAACGCTCCTCAATGTAATAGCTCCATAAGGCATACGAGACCTTGACTTTTGGGACCACTCTATTCAATAATAGCGGCACTTGCGCTAAAAGCTTAATTGGAGAGGTTTCCTTTGCATGTTGTTAAGTATCAAGCAGCTTAAAGTTGGGACATATGGGATATTAGCTTTTCTAATTATTGCGCTAGCTACTTTATTGCGTATTTTTCTAATAGCATGGGGCTGGCCACACAGCAATGCAGACGTAGATACGATGGGCATCATGGCTATGCATATTGCTTATAAGGGAGAGCACCCGATATTCTTCTATGGCCAGAATTATATGGGCACATTGCAGGCATATCTTGGAGTAGTGTTTTTTCGCCTCTTTGGTATCTCGGTATTTTCGTTACGACTTGGCTCTGTTCTGTTTTTTACCCTTTTTCTGGTCATTATGTATTGCCTGACCAGTTTGCTATATACGAAAAAACTGGCGTTGATTACCCTCGCCTTGCTGAGCCTTGGATCAACCATCATGTTGGATGCAGAGATAGTTGGTCTTGCTGGTTACCCCGAATTGCTCTTCTTTGGCTCTCTTTTAATGCTTCTTGCTTCCTGGCTTGCTCTATCTTACGATCAATACTCGTCTCCGAACAGGTGGCCTTGGCGCTCGATTGCCTATGGGTGCTGGGGCCTTGCGGCAGGGCTGGGTTTCTGGAGCGACTTCCTTATGCTCGTGTTTATCTTGTTATCTGGCTTATTGCTGGTGCTGTTTTGCTGGCGTGAATTGCTCCAGTTCGCAGTATTGCCTTTAGTCGGAGGCCTTATCATCGGCTCATTTCCCTTGATAATCTACAATCTCCATGCAGCGCCAGGGCAAAATACCTTAAATGTACTCGCAATTCTTCACAACGCAGGTAATGTAGAACTTGCTAGACTCCAGGTACACAATCATATCCCGCTTGAACCTCAATTGCGAGGAACGATGTTGACTAGTCTGCCCGCAGCAACTGGAGGGGCACCTTTCTGTTATGATACAAATTTAATGCTCACTGGATATCTGGGCACTCAAGACGGTCACTGTCCAGTGCTTTATAATAATTTGAGTTCTGTTTTCATTGCCCTTGCCTGGAGCATGGGTTATATTCTGCTCTGGACGTTTTCAGCTGTTCTTACGATAAAGAATCTCTGGAAACTTAGAAGTCTAACTCAGGGATATTCCCGATCACAAGCAATAAAACGTCAATTTGCGAGATTGATGCTCTTAGGTTCTGGCGGATTAATCTTGCTACTCTTTATTTTGAGTCCTGCTTCAGCGGCGTTTCCTGACAATTCGCGCTATTTAATTGGTTTGATGATAGCCACGCCTGCTCTGGTTGCATCTCTCTGGGGTTTATCGTCAGTTGGGAGCGCTATGACTCCAGATACTGGCAATGGTGATCGCTCTCAGACACATAGCTGGTTCACTTTAACGTCATTCAAACGAGGCTTGGGGCGAGGGGCGCTTCTTATAATTGGCGTTGTATTGCTTGTCGGAACTGTTAGTGCATTTCTCGAGATACCTACTGTTCAGGCTAATAACAAGCAACAGGATTTACTGATACAGAGTCTTTTGCGTATCAAGGCCACCCATATCTATACCGATTATTGGACATGTGATAGTATTGCCTTTGTGAGTAGGGAACAAATCATTTGTAGTGTCGTTAACGGGCGCAATCGTTATGCCCCCTATGTACCAATTGTAAAAGCCGATCCAAATGCGGCTTATGTCTTTCCCCTTGAAGCAGGTAAGGTCCCAACTTTTTTGACGCTTTTACCCGGACACTATCAGCAATTTATCTTTGGGAATTATGTGGTGTATCAACCTGTTAATACACACTGAAATATAGGAAATACCTGTGCTGGCTCCTTGGGACATTCGTTCTCAAAATGAGCCCAAAAGAGCTTGCGTATTCCATCAATTGAGTTATCTGGCTGGCCGTTCGAGCGCAATGACTGGTATTTCGCGGGTCGTCTTCTGTTGATATTGAGCATAGGGAGGAAAGACTTCTGCTGCTCTCTTAAATGCCTGCTCTCGTTCTTCGCCGGTGAGAACGCGGGCGATGGTAGTAAATTTCTCGCTGCCAACCTCGACCGTCACTTCAGAGTGAGCCAGCACGTTGAGATACCAATCGGGATGTTTCGGAGCGCCTCCTTTGGACGCGACCGCGAGCAGGCGATCTCCATCTGCAACGCGCATTAAGGGAGCTATACGCGGCTGGCCCGTTTTGGCTCCCGTCGTTGTCAGCAGTATTAATGACCCCCAACCTTTCACCCGACCTCCATTGGCGCGGAATTCCTCTATCACCGCTTTGTTTCGTTCGTTCCAGGTTGACATTTATCAAATCTCCTCTTTACATCTTGTGAAAACCGAAAAAATTGTAGAGAGCCAGAACGGCTCTCTTTTAGAAGAACATCGTTGCTCAGGGTACCTATTCCAATTATGCGCTGGAATGAGTAGTCCGGTCAATCTCCTCTTCAGTAGCACAGGCGATTCTCAAAACATACCTGGAGAGCCGGTCGTAGTGAGTCAATTCGTAGCCTTCCAGTTCATCGGCCAAAATGATACTATTACAGCAGTGTTAATTGGCCCTCGTGTCGAGACGATACGATGTCTAACATCAAAAGGAGGCTACGATGCCCGTCAATCCAATGGATTACAGCGGCGGTAGGGATACCGTACTCGATGTCGCGCGTACCGAGCGCGATAAGTTCTACGAGATCATTGACGATCCAACTACCTGGTACGTGCAGACACGCTGCAGCGAATGGGAAGTGCGTGACATGGTCGGTCACATGATCGATGTCACTGAAGGTTACCTGACAGGCTGGGACATGGCGAGCAAGGGTGAAAACGGCAATGCGCTTGGCCTGGCAGTCATGAGCGACCTGCTCAACGAACACGCTCAGGCATTTCGCAGCCTGCCGCGCGAAGAAGCCATAGCCCGGCTCAAAAGCGACTCGGATAAGGCGTTCGCTATTTTTGAAGCCCTCACTCCTCAAGAGTGGATGGGCGCTACCATCCCTCATCCCTACATGGGACCTATACCAACCTGCTTCTATCCCTCCTTCCAGATCATCGATTATGGAATTCACACCTGGGACATGAAGTGGGGCCTGGGCGATAAAACGGGCAAGCTCGATGAGCGTACTGCTGGTGTCCTTATGCCGTACATGTTTATCGTCATGCAGTACACGGTAGACGAGGAATCGGCCAGTGGGGTAAACGCTGTCATCGGCATCGTCGTCGATGGCGAATGGGGCGGTCAGTGGCGTGCTACCATCAAAGACGGCACGTTCACCTGTGTTCCAGCCGACAATCTCGATGATGTGCAAGCCACTTTCCACTTCAAAAATGCCTCAGACTTTGTTCTCACCACCTATCAACGCTTTCCGGGCGGCGAGACAAGTGGAGATCCCAAAGTAATCGATCAGGTTCGCCACCTGTTTTTCAGGATATAGGACGTTGGAAAGCGCCAGTGTATGGCTCCTGCCTTCGGAAGGGATTTCGATCTCTTCCGAGGCAACCTCACTAGAAACCCACCCATAGAGTGGAGGTACAATCGTGACTACAATTCAGGCTCAAGGTGTTCACCATATCACATTTGTTGGGTCCAACCGGGAGGCGACCATCGATTTCTACGAGGGAGTGCTGGGTATGCCATTCGTTATGGAGCAGCCCAATCTCGATGTCCCGGAGGAGACTCACCTCTACTTCGACGCGGGCGATGGACGGCTTATCACGTTCTTCGTGCGCCCCTCGCGAGTAAATGATCCCACTCCCAATCCAGAAGGCATTGGCAACCTGCATCACCTCGCATATACCGTCTCGCACGCTACGTACACCCAGGTCGCCCAGCGCCTGAATGAGCGTGGCATCTGGAATACGGGCAACATCGACCGGGGGTTCATGGATTCCATCTACTTCAGAGACCCCAATGGACAGTTGCTAGAGATGGCCTGTTACAAATTCGTTCCGCCAGAAGGTTACAGCATTGCCGACGTACTCGCCACGGCGCACCGTCTGCGGGTGGCCGCAGGTGCTTATGCTATCCAGGATGCCCACCTGGCCGATGCCATCGCCGAATTGACCAGGCGTAGAGCTATTCCCGTAACGGAGGTCGTCTTGACATGATGCAACCCGCCGTGGCCGATGCGCTGCCTCAGGGTATGCTCTGCATGTTGGACCTCGACCAGCCACTGCCGGTTGGCCCGGTACCACGGGTTCCGGTGATCTTCATGCGCGCCGGGTTGGAGGTAGCTCAAGAACTGGCGCAGGCTATGGATCTCAACGATCCGGCGGTGGTAGTGCAACGCTTTGACAACGGGCGGCATTGTTATGTCGGCAGGATCGAAGGCAGGCTTGTAACCTATGGCTGGGTGACATTTGACGTAGAAGACATTGGCGAGTTGAGTCTCAGTATCCGGCTCAAGGCTGGAGAAGCCTACATCTGGAATTGCGCCACGTTGCCAGCATACCGCGGGCAACGCCTCTACCCTGCGCTACTGGCGCACATAGTCCGTGAACTGCATCATCAGGGTTTGCACCGTGTCTGGATTGGCACGGACACCGATAACCTGCCCTCCCAAAGCGGCATGGTCCTTGCAGGCTTCCAGCCGATAGGTGATGTCGTCATCAGTCGTGCCCTGACCATGCGTCGAGCCTGGTTGCGGGGACGCCCTGGCGTTCCCGAACAACTGGTGACGGACGTTCGCAATGCGCTGTTTGGCGAGCGCGAAGAGGTCTTGCTGGCGGCAAACTCCGGCGAACCTTTAGCCGGTACCATGTTCCCACACCTGGATCAGCCGCTTGCGCTTGCTGGCGAGCCGCCTGGGAGCGCGCGAGCGGCTATGATTATGCTGCATGGGCGCGGAGCCACGGCGCAGGATATCCTGACATTGACGGCAGACCTGCACTGCCCTGGTTTTATCTACCTTGCGCCACACGCCGTCGGGAATGCCTGGTACCCCAATAGCTTCCTTGCACCCATCGCTAGTAACGAGCCTGACCTCTCTTCGGGGTTTGCGGTTATTACATCTCTGCTCGATCAATTGGCACAGGTGGGTATTCCCGCTGAGCGTACAATCATACTGGGTTTCTCGCAGGGAGCATGCCTGGCGCTAGAATATACTGCGCGCCATGCCCGGCGCTACGGTGGCGTCGTAGGTCTGAGCGGCGGACTGATCGGACCCGATGGTACGCCTCGTGACTACCCTGGCTCGCTGGCAGGCACGCCCGTTTTTCTGGGATGCAGCGATATGGACCCGCATATCCCAAAAGAGCGAGTAGAGCAAGCCGCCGGGGTCTTGCGACCGCTAGGTGGGAACGTTACACTGCGGCTCTATCCTCACATGGATCATACTGTCAACCAGGATGAATTGCACTTTGTACAGGGTATGATGGCCAGTTTACTGGAGGAGTGAATCTTATGCCGAAGCAGGACAATCAGAAAACCACGCAGGAAGTCGGCCCGCTCGACGGACTGCTGATCGCCGACTTCTCAAGAGTACTCGCCGGCCCGTACTGTACTATGCTGCTTGGTGACCTCGGCGCAACGGTGATTAAGGTCGAAAGCCCGGCGGGGGATGACACCCGTACCTGGATGCCGCCAGACCGCAATGGTGTGGCGACCTACTACATGGCCATCAACCGTAACAAGCGCTCGATCGTGCTCGATTTCAATGATCCCGCGGACCTGCGGCTGGCCCACGAACTGGCTGCACGCGCTGATGTCTTCATCGAAAATTTCAAGCCCGGCGGCCTCAAGCGCTTCGGCCTGGATTATGACGCGATTCAGCAGCTCAACGCCGGGATCATCTACGCCTCCATCAGTGGTTTCGGGACAGCGCAAGGGGCGTCCCTCCCTGGCTACGACCTCATTGTGCAGGCCATGTCCGGGCTGATGAGCCTGACGGGTGATGCTGATGGTCCGGCCTATCGCTCCGGCATCTCGGTGTTCGATGTGATGGCCGGGCTGCACACAACCATTGGCATTCTTGCTGCACTCAATCATCGCAATCACACGGGCGAAGGCCAGCATGTGGAGGTCAGCCTGTTCGCCACGGCGCTCTCAGGGATGGTCAACCAGACGACTGCCTATGTGGCTGGCGGCGTCGTTCCAACCCGTATGGGCAATGCTCATCCCAGCCTCTTCCCTTATGAATCGCTGCCGACAGCGGACACGCAGATGATTATCGCTGCCGGGAACAATGGGCAGTTCGGTAAGCTCTGCGAGGTGCTTGGCCTCTCTGAGCTGCCGCATGATCCCAGGTTTGCCCAAACCAGAGATCGCAACCGCAACCGCGAAGCCCTGCGCCCGCTGCTGGTTGAGCGGCTGCGCACAAGAACGGCCAGCGAATGGTTTCGCCTGTTGAGCGCCGCTGGCGTACCATGCGGCCCGATCAACGATGTTGAAGGGGGCGTTACCTTCGCCCGCGAAATCGGACTCAATCCCGTCGTCGAGGTTGGAACTGGGGATGATGCCGTGCCAATGATCCGCCACCCCATTTCGTTCTCACTGACGCCTCCGCGCTACAATCTGCCACCCCCGGCACCTGGCCAGGACAACGAGCAGATTCGCGCCTGGCTCAGCCAGGATATCCCTGGCAGCAGCCCTATGTCGAGAGGGCTGAGAAGCTTGTAACGCATAAGGGACACATGGAATATCCCACCGGAATTGGAACCTCCGATGCCACCAGCATTCACCTGCTTGGTCACGACCTTGCTGGCGAGCTGATTGGTTCTATCGGGTTCGGCGAGCTGGCTCTCTGGCTCGCCACGCAGCAGCGACCGACGCCGCAACAGGTGCGCGTGTTCGAGGCGGTGCTCGTCTCGCTGGCCGACCACGGCTTTACCCCGACCGCGATCGCGGCCCGCCTGACCCTGTATAGCGCCCCGGATGCGCTCCAGGGTGCGATGGCAGCGGGTCTGCTGGGTGGCGGCTCGCGCTTCCTCGGCGTCACAGAAGACACTGGCCGCTTTCTCGCTGGCGTGCTGGCAACCGTTGCGGGCCAGCTCCCAGAGACCGATGAGCAATGGGACGCGCTTGCCCGCCGTGCTGTCGCCGAGCAGCGCGCTGCTGGTCGCTTCGTCCCAGGCCTGGGCCACCCGGTACATAAGACCGCTGACCCTCGTACATCCGTGATCATCGCGATTGCCGAGCAGGAGGGCCTGCGAGGACCGCACCTGCGCCTGTTCGAGGCCATTGGTCGTGTCCATGCCGTGGTGCTTGGCCGCACGCTGCCACTCAACGGCGCCGGAGTAGCGGGTGCCGCGCTTGCCGACATCGGGCTGCCGCCTGAGTTGCTGCGCGGGGTGGCCCTGCTCGCGCGAGCAGCGGGGCTACTCGGTCACATCGCCGAAGAGCTGCGTCACCCCATCGCGCCCGCCATCTACTCGGCGATCGACCGGAATGCGGTGTACCGGCCAACCGGCAGCAACGACAACAGCGACAGCATCGACATCACAGAACAACGCTAGCCCGGCTCAACTATCAACTGCTATGCGCACAGGTCGTACTCGAAACTGCGACAAGGAGAAAATGTGTGACTGAGAGACTTTTGACCACGGTTGTGGGAAGCTATCCTCAACCGGAATGGCTGGTTGATCGCCAGAACTTGCGGAGCCGATTCCCGCCGCGCGTCCGGGCACGCGAAATCTGGCGCATCCCTGAGCCTCTGCTGCAACAGGCCCAGGACGACGCAACCCTCCTTGCTATTCGTGACATGGAGCGCGCAGGCGTAGACATCATTTCTGACGGGGAGATACGAAGGGAGAGTTACTCCAATCGCTTCGCAACCGCGTTAGATGGGATGGACCTCGATAATCCGGGGGTGGCTCTGGATCGTACAGGCCATCCCAACCCTGTCCCGCGCGTCGTTGGCCCGATCCGCCGCTTATACCCTGTTGAGGTCCGTGACGTGGAGTTTCTGCGGCGCAACACCGATCACCGCATCAAGATCACCGTGCCAGGCCCTTTCACCGTCTCGCAACAGGCACAGAATGATTATTATCGCGATGAGAAAGCCCTGGCAATGGATATCGCGGCAGCCATCAACGAGGAGATCAAAAGCTTGCAGGCTGCGGGAGCCGACGTGGTACAACTTGATGAGCCGTATCTGCAAGCGAGGCCAGAGAAGGCCAGGGCATATGGAGTAGAGGTCATCAACCGCGCGCTGGAAGGCATAGAGGGAACGACGGCGCTGCATCTCTGCTTCGGGTACGCCGCCATCGTTCACAACCGGCCTCCCTCATACGCATTCCTTACAGAGCTGCGGAATTGTGTTGTCAAGCAAATTTCGATTGAGGCGGCTCAACCATGCCTCGACCTGTCAATCTTAAGGGAATTAGACAATAAAACTATCATTGTAGGCGTCTTGAATCTGGGCGATATGGAGGTGGAGACGCCGGAGATAGTAGCCGGGAGAATACGCTCAGCCTTGCAGTATGTAGAGCCGGAGCGCCTGGTGCTGGCCCCTGATTGTGGCATGAAATACTTGCCACGGGAAGTAGCCTTTGGCAAGCTCTGTGCGCTGGTCGAGGGAGCCAGGATGGTTCGACAGGAATTGTAGACGAAAATAAAGTCCTATTTCAGGCCAGAGTTTTTTAGAAGAGAAGGGAACACAAGCATTGTGAAATGTTTGTGTTCCCTGTTTCGATGAGCGTTGTTCGCCGGCAATAACGTTGCGGAATATCCCGCTCTGGCTACATCTGGGCGGTTTCAAAGACCGTGATCTGACCATTGGATTGCAGGAGTGGGTTGCTCCCAGCCAGCCTGGTCGCCTCATCGAGCGAGGCAGCCTCGATAATGGAGTAACCGGTGGCTGCCATGCCTGCCGAGCCGTCTTGTACCTTGCCAGCGCTGCTGATATGCTTGGCGGCTCCGCTGAAGGGCGCGCCTCCATCTACGAGCGCGCTCCCAAGCTCGTGAAACCAGACTCCCCAGGCCTGCATAACGGCTGCCTGTTCAGCTTCGGTCTCAGCCATACCACCGCCGGTATACAGTAGGACATACTTTGCCATGTTCGTTCCTCTTTCTTTTCGCTTCAATCGTATTTTTTGAAGGGCTTTCCATTTGACCCTTTCAGCAATACGACGAATGGCTTTTGCTGAAATCGACAGGTTTTGTCATCGGAATTGGCACAAATTTCGCGAGTGAATTTCAGTGCAACTGGTTCTGTATCTCGGAGATGCGGCGATGAAGGAAAGCGCGTTCGACTGAATTCTGGCAGTGCTCCAGGGCGCGTGAGTAGGCAGTCAGTGCCTCATGCCAGCGACCCGCGCGCCGGAAGAGGTCAGCACGCGCCGCGTGGAAGAGATAATAGGAGTCAAGCTGGCCTGTCTTGCCTAACCGGTCAAGCAGGTTCATCCCTGAATCGATTCCTTCGGACATGGCTACCGCCACCGCGCGGTTCAGTTCTACAATGGGCGAAGGAACCATGATAAGTAGGGCGTTGTAGAGGAGGGCGATCTGCGGCCAATCGGTTTCTTCGGCATGCCTGGCCTGCGCGTGCAGCGAGGCAATAGCGGCCTGCACCTGGTATGGGCCAGGCGCATTCATTGCCAGTGCGCGCTCCAGTGTTTCGACCCCTACTGCTATCTGGGCCTGGTCCCACGTCAGCCGCTCCTGCTCTTCTAGAGGAACCAGCTCACCGGTAGGAGTGACCCGCGCATTGCGTCGCGCGTCGTGCAGGAGCATCAAGGCAAGCAGTCCAAGCGCCTCCGGGTCCTCTTGCAGCGTCTGCTCTTTTGCCAGAAGTTGGTTCAGGATGCGCGCCAGGCGTATGGCCTCCTCACAGAGGTCGCGTCGAATCAATGCCTCACCCATTGGGGCCGTATAGCCAGCGTTGAAAATCAGGTACAGGACGGACAGCACAGCGTCGATTCGTTCTGCCAGGGCGTCGGCGGGCGGCACCCGGTAGGGGATACCAGCATCCCGAATTTTGTGCTTGGCCCGCACCAGGCGCTGCGCCATGGTAGATAAGGAGATGAGAAATGCGCTGGCGATCTCCTGTGTGGTAAGGCCGCCAAGCGTTTGCAAGGTTAAAGCTACCTGGGCTTCTTTGGAGAGCGCAGGGTGGCAGCAGGTGAATATCAGCTTGAGACGTTCATCGGGTATCTCGTTGGTAGTCAGGTCGTCCATGCTTTCTTCCTCCTGCTCCAGTTCGAGCAGCCAGCGCAGGGCAGTTTTCTTGCGCTCCAACGCCTGTTCCCGGCGCAATCGGTCGATAGCTTTGTTACGGGCCGCGACGGTGATCCACGCGCCCGGTTGAACCGGGATACCCTGCACAGGCCAGCGTTCCAGAGCCAGCACGAGCGCATCCTGTAACGCATCCTCCACCACCTCAAAATCGCGAATACGAGCATACAGCGCGGCGATGACACGTCCCGCTTCCTCTTGAAACGTCTGCGCAATCAGATCGTGCGTCGTCACCGTTTCACTCTTTCACCGCTTCACTCTTTCACTTGATCTCCATCAAGCCTGTCATCCAAGCCTGTCATCCTGAGCGCAGCGAAGGATCTAAGGCATCGGGAACGACAGCACTGATCCTGAGCGCAGCGAAGGATGACATCGCCGGTGGAGATCGTTAATGTTCGTTATTCCCGACCTCTATGTGTAAGGGCTATACTTCCATGACGGGTCGGATTTCAATCGATCCATAGGCGGCGTCTGGAACGCGTGCAGCCATAGCGAGGGCTTCGTCCAGATCGCGACAGTTGAGGATGTAGAAACCCGCGAGCTGCTCTTTCGTCTCGGCGAAGGGGCCGTCCGTGATGAGCGTCCTGCCGTCTCGAATGCGCACGGTGGTAGCTGTAGTCGTTGGTTGCAGGGGTGCCCCATCTGCCAGGATGCCACGTTGCTGCGCCTCGCTAGCAAAGGTCGCGTGTCCCTGAAACATCGCGGCGTACTCCTCCGGCTTCATAGCAGCGTAGACCGCTTCATTTGCGTAAACTAATAATGCGTAACGCATCGATGCTCCTTATGCGAAGATTATTGTTGTCCAGCAGCATTTTATCACGCTGTCTGCATGTACAACGAACAGGCACATGTGAATTCGACAGATCAGGAATCCGTAAAGCATAGCTTTAGGGTATTGAAAAATTACGCTTGACGTACAACGAAAATCGTGCGTTCAATATCGAGGTCGCGGACTACCATTAGGAGGAAAACCATGAGAAAACGTCCGATCTATCCCATCCATCCGGGTGAAATATTAGCTGATGAACTGGCAGAATTGAACATAAGCCAGGCTGATCTGGCGCGTGAGTTGCATGTACCAGCTAATCGAATTTCACAGCTTATTGCAGGACAAAGGGCAGTGACCGCTGATACCGCCTTACGTCTTGAGAAATGGTTGGGCGTGAGCGCTGTTTTTTGGATGAACCTGCAAAAGCGCTATGAGTTGGATACTGCCCGCGAGAAGTCAGGAGATATACTGAAGATGATTGAACCGCTCCATCATCCAGGCTCCAGGCTAGAGATGCAACAGCTTTGAGTTACTGGTCGATTGTCTCATCATTTTATCCCAGCTACTACATGCATCTACTGATATGAGGAGTAGTTAGTCGCCGCCTTCGCCTTCATCACGCTGGAGCTGCGTGCAAGCTCGCACCTTATTTCTTCACCGTCACCGGCTCGTAGGAAAGCACAACGATGCCTGAGCTAAACGCCTTTGTATCGACAAGTTTCAGGGCCATCATAGCGTCTCCTTCTCGGAAGAGGCGCTTTCCGCCCCCCAGGACAACGGGATGGAGCATGAGCCGGTACTCGTCGATGAGGTCGTGTTGTGCCAGTGTGTGGACAAGCTCGCCACTGCCGAAAATCAAAATGTCCTGGCCGGGCTGCTGCTTCAGGTTGGACACTTCTTCAGCGATGTTGCCCGTAATCAGCCTGGAATTGTTCCACGCGAGTTCTTTCAAGGTCGTTGAAACAACGTACTTGGGGAGGCTGTTCATTCTTTCACCATACTCCCCTGTGCCGGGCATGGTAGGCCACGCGGCGGCGAATCCTTCATAGGTCACTCGCCCCAGCAGAAGGGCGTCGCTGGCGAAGAGTTCATCGAATTTGAACTTCGCCGACTCGTCACTCCAGAACTGGAAGCTCCACTCGCCCGGTTCATGCATCACGCCGTCCAGTGTCACGTACTCGGATGCGACTACTTTTCTCATGTGAGTATTTTTTCCTCTTTTCTACTGGTTGATGGTCTGATAGAACATCCCCGCGATACACAGGTATTCTACTCTTCTTTTTGGGGCCGCTTGAACCGGCGCGGAGAATTCAGCATCGTGAACGTCGCAGAGACAGTGTAAGGTGGGTTAAGTTTTTTGTCAATCTTCAAAGCTGATCTTCGAAATGAGGGTCGATTTTGACCTGCTTCCGAGATATACTTGAGGGAGAAAAATTGTCGGACACACAGAAAGGGAAAGACACGATGACGAACATGCAGATGAAACTCGAACTGGTTGCGGTGCCTGTCACTGATGTGGATCGCGCCAAGGCGTTTTATACCGAGCAGATCGGCTTTCACGATGATTTTGACCAGCAGGTCAACGAGAACCTGCGCTTTGTCCAGTTGACCCCTCCCAGTTCGGCTTGCTCCATTGTGATTGGGGTAGGTATTACCAACATGCAGCCCGGATCGCTCGAAGGGCTGCTCATGGTGGTCTCGGATGTGCAAGCCATCCGCGAGGAGCTGGTCAAACGAGGCGTTGCCATCAGTGAACTCGACAAGCAGGCCTGGGGTACGTTTGCCTACTTTCGCGACCCTGATGGCAATAGCTGGTCCTTGCAGCAGCTTCCCAGTCGCGGCTAGCTTCTATGCAGAATCGCTCAGTCAATACTCCTGATCCTCATAACGCAAGGGTTCTCGATTGGCTCTGCATCCTTGCGTAGGATGTTTGTAGGGACGCAATTCATCGCGCCCCTACAAACGCACGATCAATTTATAAAACGCCATCATTGCCGCACCAGTTCAGCTATGCGGCCAAGCTGTTCGATGCTGGCGGGTGTGACCGAGTCGAGCTCGACGATCAGGTGTGAGGTGCCCACGCTGGCGAAGTCTCGCAGGCGGTTGGCAATCTCTTCGGGTGATCCTGAGATGGCTCTGTCGGGTTCTCCGTCATCCTTACGCGGTTGGAGGCGAACTTCGGTGCCGACGGTCAGTTCGATGGTGGCGGGGTCGCGTCCCTGTACTGCGCAGGCTTGCGCCAGCTGTTCATAGCGCTCAGTGACGACGGCCGGGTCGGTGTGCCAGGCGGTGTTCCATGCGTCGGCGTAACGGGCGACGAGCTGCAACATGCGGGGGCGACGCGCGCCGATTAAAATGCGCGGGCCGGTCGGAGAGGGACCGCGCGGGCGCAGGACGCAGTTGCGAACCTGGTAGTAATGCCCCTGGAAATCGACATGCCCTTCTCGTAAGAGCGGGACAATGATTTGCAGTGCCTCATCGAAGCGGCTGGCAAGGTGGTCGAACTGGTAGCCGAATGCTTCGTATTCCGGCTGGTGCCAGCCCGCGCCGAGTCCCAGGATGAAGCGGCCACCGCTGACCTCGTCGAGCGCATCGGCCATCTTCGCCAGCAGCGCCGGGGGCCGGAACGAGGTGCATACAACAAGCGTGCCGAGCGTGATACGTGTGGTGGCTGCCGCCAGCGCGCTGAGCATGGTGAGCGCCTCCCACGGCGCGCTTTCGTCCTGGCCGGGGAAACGATAGAGAAGATGATCCGCCAACCAGAGAGAATCGAGGCCAACCTGTTCGGCTGCCTGCGCCATTTCGCGCAGATCGCGGAAGGTCGGCGTTCGCCCTTCCAGCGAACCCTCGACGATGTCTAATACAATGCCGATTTTCATATGCTAATGTGGAGTCCTTTCGCTGTAGTTATGGCGCCTGTCTAAGACATGCCACTTACGCTTCATGCAAAGAAGCAAAGACGCGCTCGGGCGTCATCGGGATGTGCGTCATGCGCACGCCGACCGCGTCCCGAATAGCATTGGCGATGGCTGCCGCAACCGGCACGACTGGCGGCTCGCCCACCCCTTTGGCACCGAATGGGCCTAGCGCAGAGGGTACTTCTACCAACAGCGGCGAGATGGTGGGTACATCCTGGCTGTGCGGTAGCGCGTAGTCCATCAGCGTCGAGGTGAGCAACTGCCCGGCCTCGTCATACATCATGCCTTCCAACAGCGCCCAGCCGATGCCCTGCACCACTCCACCGTGGATCTGACCCTCCACCTCCGCCGGGTTGATGGCGCGGCCAACATCTTGCGCCGCGATGTAGTCGAGCACGCGCACCTCGCCCGTCTCGGGATCAACGGCGACCTTCGCCAGGTGTGCGGCGAACATCGGCGAGGAGACACGATTGGCCGAGCGCCCGCGCCCAAGCACTGGCTCGTAAGAAGCGCCAAAACGCATCGTATTCGCCGCGATCTGCTGCAACGTGATAAACTTCTCCGGCACGCCCTTGACCATCACCTTCCCGTCTCGTATCTCCATGTCACCGGCGGACGCTTCCAGCATTTCAGCTGCGATTGCCAGTATCTGGGTGCGCGCGTCGCGTGCCGCCGCCAGCACAGCCGATCCCACCGTGTAGGTTGTCTTACTGCCGGCGGAGAGGCCGCTATAGGGCATAGAATCGGTGCTATCGTGCGTCAAATTCACCGCCTCGATTGCCATGTTCAATTCGTCCGCGGCGATCAGCGCCAGCGAGGTGTCTGAACCGGAAACATCGACACTGCCCACCACCACGGTAAACGTGCCATCCTGCTCCATCCGGCAGAGTGCCGCGGCAGGTTCCGTCCCACCAGGCCAGCCACCGGCGGCGAGACCTACGCCGATCTTCCAACCCTTTAGTTCTTCCGGCACATGCTGTTTGGCCTGCTCGCGCTGCGCCCACAATGGGTGCTGCCGGATCTGTTCAAGGCACTCCAACAGGCCGATGCGCGGCCAGTGTCCATGCATGATATTCGGGTCGCCCTCTTTTAGAGCATTCATACTGCGGAAGCGGAGCGGGTCCATCCCAAGCTGCTGGCAGAGTTCCTGCACCGTCGATTCCAGGGCGAAGAAGGCTTGCGGACCGGAGGGAGCGCGATAGGCCCCGGTGCCGGGCTTGTTGGTCTGCACCGCGTCGCAGCGGATGTCCAGGTTGGGGCAGCGGTAGATACCGGCGAAGTGGAAGCCGCTGAGTCCGGCAAGGGGATTGGGGTAGGCTCCCTCGTCAAGAATCATCCTGGCCTGAATTGCGGTGAGCGTCCCATCCCTTTTCGCGCCGAGCTTGACGCTGATGACCGTTTGTGGGGCAGGGTTCCCGGACAGCAGGTCTTCCTGGCGCGTATAGACCAGGCGGACTGGCCGGCGCAGGTGGCGAGCCACAGCAGCTACCAGCGGTTCAAGCAGTGTCTCCTTCCCGCCAAATCCACCGCCGACCGGTACCGGCTCGACGCGCACCTGCCGCTCGGGCATGTTGAGCGCCCTGGCGACCGCAGAACGCACATTGAACATGCCCTGCGTGCTGGGCCAGACCACCAGGTGATGACCGGACAGACTTGGCGCGACGGTCACGCTATGCGGCTCCATATAGGACTGGTGGACCGGGTGAGTGCGATAGCGACATTCGACCACCACCTCAGCCTCGCGC
The DNA here is from genome assembly GCA_963731975.1 of uncultured Chloroflexia bacterium. GTDB lineage: Bacteria > Chloroflexota > Ktedonobacteria > Ktedonobacterales > Ktedonobacteraceae > CAVSXS01. The sequence continues at coordinate 1,238,904 of CAVSXS010000002.1, forward strand.
AGGCCATGCTCTATATCGCCCAACATCATAGGGCGTCCCTGGCTGATATTGGGTGAAAGCCCTTCTACCTCGACCGGCACGCCTTGAGGAATGCCAGGGATTTCCCCTCCAGCAGCGGCTCTGCGCTCGCGATGAGAGCGGGCCGGGGGCGAATCCGGCAGCGCGGCGGCTTCGGGATCGATGACAGCAGGCAACGGATCGTAATCCACCTCCACGGCGGCGGCGGCATCTTCAGCTGCGGCCTCCGTCTCGCCGACCACGATGGCCACAGGGTGTCCGCACCACACGACTTCATGCTGCGCCAGGGGAGATTGAGCGCGAGAGAGCAGGTCTACCTGGGCCATTCCCAGCGTTTCAGCGGTAAAAATAGCCACGACACCGGGCATAGAGCGGGCAGCCGATGTGTCGATCTTCAGGAGACGCGCATGGGCATACGGGCTGGTGACCAGGCGCGCATAGAGCATACCTGGCAATGCCTGGTCTCCCGCGTAGCGCGCCCGACCGGTTACTTTATCAGAACCATCCAGGCGGGGAAGAGATGTGCCAACCAGCACTGGTTGTGGTTGTGTTGTTTGCGTCACAGTGGAAATTTCTCCTTACTTTCAGGAACTTGTTGTCTTTTTCTAGCCTGTAGCAGTGTTGCCGTTTGCATTATCATAACACTTATCACAATCAGGCCCAGGCCAAGCCACTGGAGAGGTGTCAATATGCGGCCCAGGACAAGGAAGGCAAGGAGGGCTGTCATGACCGGTTCAAGGGTATGAAAAATGCTGGCTATAGGGGCGGAAAGATATTGCAGGCTCATCGTAAATAAGAGGTAGCCAAACAGCGTCGGCCCCAGCGAGAGGATCAGCAAGAGCGCCCAGCCACTTCCATCGAGCGAGATGAGCAAGCCATGTGTTCCCTGTGAGATCAAGCCCCAGGCAATCAGAGCAAGCGTTCCGAACAGATAGGTATAGAAGAGAATCACAGTTGGACTAAGACGCTTTGAACGCGCCGCTCCTCTCCCTAAAAGCGTATAGAGCGCAAAGCATATCCCGCTGAAGAGACCCAGGAGCAGTCCGCTCACATTTCCCGCAGACCCTGCGAGCAGTTCTGAGACAGTTCCAACCAGCGCAAAACCTAGCAGGTTAACGACGATAGCCAGCATTTGCAGCGGCCTCAGTCGCTCGTGAAACACCCACCAGGAACCCAGCGCCACGAAGACAGGGGCGCAGAACATCAGAGCAGTCGCCACAGACGCTTTATTGATAGCAACCGATATACTAAAGGCCAGGTTAAACAGGCTGATACCTACGATTCCGTAGATGATGTAATACCCGATCTCGCGTCTCTGAAGCTTGAAGACTGCCGGTGGGCGCACAAGCAGGTAAAGCCCTACGAAGACCGCCACCAGCAACGCGCGCCAGGTGCTTATTTGTAATGGCGTAAGCCGGTAGGCAGTCTGGAGTTGATCGATAAAGACGGGTGTCGTTGACCAGATGACTACGGCGATAAGCACAATCACCACCCCACGCCGTGATTGTATGAGTGGAGAAGAAAAGCGCGCACGGGAAGAGGTCTTCGGATCCAAAGACGTAGACATATCTATCCCTTTCTGCTACTACTATAAGCATATAGGCTGCACAGCAATCACCGCAAGAGCCAAAGCCTATCGGTGAATAAGTCAATACTGCGTCACTGCTTCTGAGGCGAATGCTGCCGATAGCAATAGCTGTAGCAATTGCGATGAAGGAGTGATGCTGTGACAACAAACCAGACCTTGAATTCTCCCCTGCCCGCAACTGAAGCTGAACCGACCGCGAGCAGGCCGACCGGACAACTATTTTACAGCGTCGGTGTGATGGCCTACAACGAAGAGGCCAATATCATACGCTCGCTGCGCGCCATCATCGAGCAGCAAAGCACAATGACTTGCATTGCGGAGGTCATCGTTGTCGCCAGCGGCTGCACCGACCGCACTGTTCCGCTCGTGCAAGCCTACATGCAGGAGCAGCCTCTCGTGCGGCTGATCGTGCAGGAACGGCGCGAGGGCAAAGCTGCCGCCATCAACCTCTTTTTGCAGCAGGCTAGCGCGCCCTTGCTCATGCTGGTGGGCGCTGATATCATCCCGGAGCGCGATGCCCTGGAGCGCCTGTGCGCGCACTTCGCCGATCCCACCGTCGGCATGGTGGGGGCGCGCCCGGTTCCCGTCAATGACCAGGATACCTTCACAGGACACGCGGTTCACCTGCTCTGGCAACTGCACGACAGCATGGCGCGCCGCGCCCCCAAGCTCGGTGAAGTGGTCGCCTTTCGCAACATCGTGGAAGCCATTCCCACCGACACAGCCGTTGATGAGATCTCCATACAGGCCAGCATTGCCCGGCATGGATTGCGCATGGTTTACGCGCCGGACGCGCTGGTGTACAACAAGGGGCCGGTGACGCTGCGCGATTTCCTCTCGCAGCGCCGCCGCATCTACGCCGGGCATCTCCAGGTGCGCGCGAAGGAGCATTTTGAAGCGCCGACCATGAGCGTGTCCGCCATCCTGCATGCCTTAATCGAAAATGCACCCGACACGCTCGGCTCACTCAGGCAAGTCTGCTGGACGGCGGGCGCGATCGCCTTGGAGGGCCTGGCGCGAGCGCAGGGACGCTACGACGTGGCACGCCACCACTCGCACCACATCTGGCAGTCCGTCACATCCACCAAGCGAGTCGAGGACGAGCAGCGCAAGCTGCGGCGCATTTGCGCAACGCAGAGCGTGATTGTCTTTCAGCTTGCTTGTACCGGGATCGCGCGGGATGCTCTCCTGCGCAAGCGCAAAGAGCGCGACACGCTGCATATGCTTCGCGCGATCCTGCCGCTCCTTCGCAAGCGCCTAAGAAAAGATGACCTGCTGAGCATACACGGCGCTGATACACTGGTGCTGGTACTCAACACCGAGCAGAGCGGAGCTGAACTCATCGCGGTGCGCTTGAAGCAGGTGATAGAATCCCAACATATCGTGCTGGGCAAGAGCAAGATAGCGATCCCCCTGGTACGCTACCACGTCGTGTCATTCGCGGAGGAATAATGGGGTGATGCCTGCCTTGCCGTGCTGATCTATTCATTGGTCGCCTGCTTCTTCTCTTCGTTTTGGCGTGTGGGAGGGATGCGCCCTAACTTCCTGTTTGCGACGAGCGCTCCCAGCACGTCCATCACCACGCGGGAAGCGAGCAGGGCGGTGATGTCGGCCACGTCGTAAGGCGGCGAGACCTCTACGACCTCCATCCCCACCAATCCCTCGCGCACCACTTGATGAAGCAGCCGGAAAACCTCTCGCGGCAGAAACCCGCCTGGCTCAGGAGTACCAGTCCCCGGCGCAAAGGCCGGGTCGAGACAGTCGATATCGAAGCTGAGGAAGACGCACTTCGCATTCTTCCAGGCGATATCAAGCGCGTACTCGGCGACGCGTTCGACGCCGAATTTGTCAACGTCTTCCATCGTCATGATCGTCGTGCGGCGCTCGCGTCCGGTAGAATACCACTCGCGCGGCTGCGTCCACCCTCCTATGCCGATTTGCACCAGGTTGGTCGGAGGCGCATTCGGAATATTGGTCGCATGAAACCAGGGCGTTCCATGCATGCGCTCGTCCATGTCGTATTCACTGATGTCGGCGTGCCGGTCAAAGTGAATGATGCCAATATTGCCGTCAACATGGGGAGCCAATCCCCGGATATCGGGATAGCCAATCGAGTGATCGCCGCCCAGCACGACGGGAAAGACGGCCCGTTCGTGAATGAAGCTGACCGCTTTGTCGATCTGGTCGAAGCTCTTTTCGATGTTGGCCGGAATGACGCTCACGTCTCCGACATCAACCATGTTCAGCGATTCCACCAGATCGACGCCCAGCGATGGGTTATAACCAGTGCCCAGCAGCGATATACGCCGGATAGCCTGCGGTCCCCAGCGCGTACCGGAACGAAAGGTAGTACCGCAATCCAGCGGCACGCCCACAATCGCAACATCCTGACCACCAAGCGCATGCATGTCTTCCAGGAACGGCGCGTCCATAAACCGCAACCCACCGGAGAAGGCTTTCCGCCCTCGATCGAATAAAGGGATATTCCTGTCCCGGATCGACCCGGCTGATTCCAATCCGTGAGCCAGGGCTTGCCGGGTCAGTTCTTCCCGCCGGGTCGAAGGCCACTCGGCCTCGCGTTCCATCGCCCACGTCCCGCGTAAATCTTCTCGTTCCATCGCAGCTCCCTTGTACGATAAGTATTCTTGTAGGGACGACCCTACAGAGATTGAATGCGGCTATGCTTTGTACTCAAGTATATAGGATGAAGCTGGCGAACGCCAAGCTGATTAAACATGGATATGTGTTGTAAAGCGTGAAAGCCAATGTATAATTGACCCAAATGGCTACTGGCGTTGACAAAGGGAAGAGAAAGGATTTTGAGCTATGGGTATTCGCGTGTGTGTAGCAGGCGCGACAGGCTGGACCGGCAGTGCAGTGACAAATGCTATCTTAGCATCAAGCGAATTTCAACTCGTGGGTGCCATTGCTCGCCGGCACGTTGGAAGAGATATTGGGGAGGCGTTGGGTCATGGGAGAGCCAATCTGAACATTGTCGCCTCTCTAGAAGAGGCGCTGGAGATCCCAACTGATGTGCTCATTGACTACACTGGACCTGATGTGGTGAAGGGCCGTATCCTGGCAGCACTGGACAAAGGCGTGCGGGTGGTCGTTGGGACGTCTGGGCTGACAGCGAGCGATTACGCAGACGTTGCACAAAGAGCAGAGGACCGAAAGCTCGGAGTCATTGCTGCTGGCAACTTCTCCATTACGGCGGCCCTGGCAAAGCATTTTGCCTTAATTGCAGCTCACTACTTGCCTTCCTGGGAGATCATTGATTATGCCAGTGCCGCGAAAATTGATGCTCCCAGCGGGACGACACGCGAACTGGCCGAAGAACTCGCAACCATTTCCCGGAACCATCTGGATGTCTCTCTTGAAAATACTCATGGCCCAAAAGAGGCACGCGGTGCAACGATTGACGGAACGCAAGTTCATTCAATACGCCTTCCTGGCTATATTATTGCGTTTGAGACGATTTTTGGGTTACCCGATGAGCGCTTGAGTATTCGTCACGATGCTGGGACTGGTGCTGAGCCGTATGTGAGTGGCACGCTGCTTGCAGCACGCAAAGTGTTGGAGGTGAATGGTCTGGTGCGCGGATTAGATCGGCTCCTTTTTCCTGCATAAAACGATGGCGCGTACTCTCTTCGACGCGCGCCTGATAGACGGCAAACACCTGCGTCTGGGCGAGCCTTGTGGTCACCCAGGCGCAGGTGATTATTTACGCGACGCGCAGGATAATGCGCCCGCGACCGTGACCGCTCTGGCTGATGTCATGAGCTTTTGGGGCTTCAGCGAGCGAGAAGGTCTCGCCGACAACCGCCTTGATCTGACCTTCGTTGATCAACTTTGCAAATGTGCCCAGCAGTTCGCTGTTGACCTGGGCTGAGAAACGTGCAATACGCACACCAAGTTCGTTCGCTTTCGCCTCGTCAGGCTGACCGGCGATTGAGACCAGCGTGCCACCTCGTTTGAGGGTGGGCAGGACACCGGCAAGCGCCGTGCCACCAACCGTGTCGAGAACCAGGTCTACGTCGTGGATTTCGTCTTCCACGTGCGTCTTCGTGTAGTCAATCACCGTCTCCGCGCCCAGCGAGCGCGCGAAATCTATATTGCGTGTAGAGGCGGTAGCGATGACGTGCGCTCCCTTCCAGCGAGCAAACTGCACCGCGTAGAGGCCAACACCGCCAGCGCCTCCCAGGATCAGCACGCGCTGACCAGCTTGCAGATGGCCGTGGTCGAAGAGTCCCTGCCAGGCCGTGGTCGCTCCGACGGGTATAGTGGCGGCCTCGTCAAAACTCAGCGTTTTGGGTTTCAGCGCCAGCGTTTTCGCTGAAGCGATCGCGTATTGTGTGTATGTTCCTCGCGAACCCCTGCCAAAGACTTCCTGGCCCGGCTGAAACGTGGTCACGCCGGGGCCGACTTTTTCTACCACTCCGGCAAGATCGGCACCGGGTACATAGGGAAAGGTTGCCGGCATGAAGTCTTTCAGGAAGCCCGCGCGGATTTTCCAATCGACAGGGTTCACCCCTGCCGCAAATACGCGCACAAGCACTTCACCCTCCCGCGGCTCAGGCTGCGCAATCTGCTCAAGTTTGAGCTGGTCCGCGTCGCCGTAATTGTGGACCTGTATCGCCTTAATAGTTTGTGTTGTCATATCTGATTCTCTTTCTAATTTGTAGTAAGTAACTTACTTCCTACTTGCGACAACACATGCGCCTGACTCGTTATTCCAATCGCCTTGAAAATTCGTCAGTACTAATTTGGAATTTTACACAATTGTAAATTATTGACATTTCGAAGGCCACCGTTTACAATAGGAGGAGAAACAAAAGCAGCAACATCGTGTTAGTCACAGGAGGCAATCTCATGGCCGTTGTGCAACCGGACTATTATCGTCAAGAAAACCTCGTCCGTAAGTCGATACAAATCCCCTCGATCCAGCATAAAGAACTCAAGGCACTGGCCGTTGAACTCGATTCTTCGCTGGGTGATGTCGTCCAAACGATTATGGACCTGATGCGCCAGGATAATTACGAGCAGCTACGAGTAGCCATCCTCCAGAAACGCGAACACGAACTTTCCTCTCTCAGATCCTCTCTCGATGAAGCCTACGCCTACCTCGGTTCCCTGCCAGAAACCCTCCAGGATGCGCGCTTCTTTTTTGCTGCCGCTCAAGAAGGCATGTTCGCGTAGCGTGTGTGTAGGATAAATGTATATGAGTAGCGAGGGCCCGAGGCGCGGCGAAATCTGGGACGTGAACTGGTCTCCCGGTCGAGGCGCTGAGCAACAGGGAACGCGCCCGGCCTTGATTATTCAGAATGATCGCGGCAATACCTCCTCAACCTACCCTCTGACCATCGTCGCGTCGATGAGCCGCACCGAGCGCGATCTGCCCTTGCATATCCGCATTGCGCCCACTTCTGAGAATGGCCTGACCGATTACACCGATGTCAAATGCGAGCAGGTCATGACCATCGAGAAATCTCGCCTGCTGCGCAGGCGGGGAGCCATCACCAGCGAGGAATTGGGGCGCGTGGATATGGCACTGCGGCTCAGCCTGGATCTGCTGGCCTGATCGAAGCCGCCCTCGTTTCTCACCCTTCTCTATACTGGACTCACAACCATTATTTTTCTCGTTGAGGAGTCCAATATGCTGCTGGCGAACGCACCTGATAGCGGTACGCGGGAGATCATCCTGCATCGTCATCATCTTCTTTCTACCCTTGATCGCATCTGGCAGACCTACTTTTCCGACATTCCGCGCGTTAATCTTGTCGAGATTGCCTACGGTCAGCCCTGGAAGAGACGCCTGGGGCTGATCCGTCTCTCGCTCGACAACACCCGCACCTTCATCGGCGTCAACGCGCTGCTGCGCCTGCCTGACGTGCCGGACTACGTGCTGCTCACGACCATCGCCCACGAAATGGCGCACTACGCGCACGGCTTCGGCTCGCCTCTGCCGCGCCTGTTCGAGCATCCCCACGCGGGTAATGTTGTCCAGCGCGAGCTTGCGCGGCGCGGCCTGGGCGAGATGGCAAAGCAGTGCGACGAGTGGATTGACAACGAATGGTTCGTGTTCTATGATAGGCAGCGAAAAGTAGATCAGATTCGTGCTTGACACAGACTGATACGTGTGGTATAGTGATGCTAGCTCCTAAGGATACAGACCGCACCATGTTTCAGGTTCCACAGGTTTCTGTGTGTATAGTGTTCGTTGTTGCGTCATAAGCTATCTTAGACGATCTCATTCCAACCGGCACAACCAACAGCGGACTGCGTCCCACCGCTTCGCGGTCAGCCGATCGGAGATGTAGTAGGTATTTGGCTGATGCCTCTTTCACCCATTCAACAATACGTGTTGTCACCTGTTTTTCAGGACATTTCCGCGTATTCCTTTATTCTCATACCCCAGCTTCACCACAGAAAGGAGAAAGGGCGTGTTCCTTCCCAGGGAGTTGTTTCGCCCTAGAACGACGTGAATTTAGCTGAATTAGAAACCAAAACGCTCACAGAGTTGCGCGACATTGCTCGCGACCTCGAACTCTCCGGCTACACCACCCTCAAAAAACAAGACCTCGTTTTCCGGCTACTCCAGGCTCATACCGAACAGCAAGGCAACATTTTTAGCGCGGGTGTACTGGAAATTGTCGAAGATGGATTTGGCTTCCTACGCCAGGAGCGATTCCTGCCCGGCAACATGGATGTCTACGTCTCACAATCGCAGATTCGCCGCTTCGGCTTGCGTACCGGCGATATGGTATCCGGCCAGGTGCGCCCGCCCAAGGATAACGAAAAGTACTATGGCCTGCTGCGCGTCGAAGCCATCAACGGCATGGACCCGGAGGTCGCCAAGCGTCGCCCCCACTTCGACTACCTGACCCCCATCTTCCCGCGCGAGATGTTTGACCTGGAAACTGACGCCTCCAACATCTCCGGCCGCCTCATCAACCTGGTTGCGCCTATCGGGCGCGGGCAGCGCGGCCTGATCGTCTCGCCGCCGAAGGCCGGTAAGACCATGCTGCTCAAGTCCATCGCCAACTCGATCACCGAGAACTACGAGGACGCGCATCTCATGATCGCGCTGATCGGCGAGCGACCGGAAGAAGTCACCGACATGAAGCGCTCGGTGCGAGCCGAGGTCATCAGCTCGACCTTCGACGAGCCGACCGAGGCGCATACGCGCGTGGCCGAGATGGTGCTGGAGCGCGCCAAGCGCCTTGTAGAAGGCGGGCGCGACGTGGTAGTGCTGCTGGACAGCATCACACGCCTGAGCCGCGCCTACAACCTGGCCGTGCAGCCCAGCGGGCGCACGCTCTCCGGTGGCCTCGATCCCAGCGCGCTCTTCCCGCCCAAACGCTTCTTCGGCGCTGCCCGTAAGATCGAAGAGGGCGGCAGCCTGACCATCATCGCCACAGCCCTGGTCGATACCGGCAGCCGCATGGACGACGTGATCTACGAAGAGTTCAAGGGCACCGGCAACATGGAACTGGTGCTGAACCGCAAGCTGGCCGAGCGCCGCATCTTCCCCGCCATCGACATCGGCCTCTCCAGCACGCGCCGCGAAGAGCTGCTGCTCGACGACAAAACCCTGCGCGCCGTCGTCGTCATGCGCCGCATGTTCTCCACCCTCGCCGACCAGCGCGGCATGGAGGCGACGGAGGCCCTGCTCCAGCACATGTCGAAGACCAGCAACAACATCGAGTTCCTGGCCACCCTCAACAAGAGCATCCTGTAAGATTGGCATATACCCACATAGATCATCCGTCGCTTTGAGCGTCCGGGTGATCTATGTGCGTTTGAGCGGCCAGCACGTCCGCCTACCAAACGCGCCATCGGTATGAGAAGGTTGTTAAGCTTTGTGGTGGTACTCGTGCCATAAGGCGTCGAGCGCGATCGAGGTGAGCCACGCTAATCGGCTCAGTTGAACTTCATCCTCTTCGGTGTAATCTTCAGTGTTTTACCGCTTCTTTTATCAGGGCTACCGACGAATTATGATATACAATATCTGGCAGAGCGTGAAGCGTGTGAGCATGCAGTTCGAACAGGAGATGAACAATGACCACTACTGCCAATATCTACCACAACTACATCGGCGGCCAATGGCGGCCAGCCGAAAGCGGCGAAACCTTCCCCAACTATAACCCCGCCACAGGCGAGCTGATCGGCTATTTTCCATCGTCGGGCGAGGCCGAGGCCAACGCCGCCGTCGCAGCGGCGCGTACCGCCTTCGAGACGTGGCGACTCGTCCCTGCTCCCAGGCGCGGCGAGATACTCTACCGCGCAGGCGAGCTGCTCAAGCAGCACAAAGAGGAGCTGGCGCGCACTATGACGCAGGAGATGGGCAAAGTGCTCAAGGAGACGCGCGGGGATGTACAGGAAGGCATCGACATGGCCTACTACATGGCTGGCGAAGGCCGCAGGCTGTTCGGCTACAGCGTGCCCGTCGAGTTGCCTAACAAGTCGGGCGTTGCCATGCGAGACCCTGTCGGTGTGGTGGCCTGCATCACGCCCTGGAACTTCCCAATGGCCATTCCCACCTGGAAGATGTTTCCCGCGCTGATCGCCGGAAACACCGTCGTCTTCAAGCCCGCCAGCGATACGCCCCTCAGCGCGCTGCGCCTGGTCGAAATCCTCTACGAGGCTGGCCTGCCGGAAGGCGTCGTCAACATCGTCTTTGGCCCCGGCGGCTCTGTCGGTGAGGCACTGCTGCATCACCCCGACGTCTCCGTGATCTCCTTCACCGGCTCGACCGAGATGGGGCGGCACGTGGCGATCGAGGCGGCGCACTCGCTCAAGCGCGTCTCGCTGGAGATGGGTGGCAAGAACGCCGTGATCGTGATGGATGATGCCGACCTGGGCCTGGCCGTCGAGGGCATCCTGTGGAGCGCCTACGGCACGACCGGCCAGCGCTGTACCGCGTGCAGCCGCGTTATCGCGCATCGCGCTATCCATCACAGGCTGGTTGAGATGCTGGTTCCGCGCATCAAGGCGCTGCGCCTGGGTAACGGCCTGGACGAAAGCACCGACGTGGGGCCGGTCATCAACCTCTCGCAGCTTGAGAAAATCCATTCTTACACCGCCATCGGCCAGGCGGAGGGCGCGACGCTCGTCACGGGCGGCTCCTTCGCCAATGAGAGCAGCCTGTCGCACGGCCACTTCTACCATCCCACGCTTTTCACCGGCGTGCGTCCCCACATGCGGCTCGCGCAGGAAGAGATTTTCGGTCCCGTGCTTTCGGTGATCGACGTGGATTCTTTCGAGGAAGCCGTCGCCGTCAACAACGATACGAAGTTTGGCCTCTCCAGCGCCATCTATACGCAGGACATCAATCGAGTGCAGCGTGCCATGCGCGACATAACGACCGGCATCCTCTACGTCAACTCTGGCACGACCGGCGCGGAGATCCAGTTCCCCTTCGGCGGCACGCGTGGCACCGGCAATGGCCACCGCGAAGCAGGCATCGCCGGACTGGATGTCTTCACCGAGTGGAAGGTCGTCTACACCGACTACAGCGGCAAATTGCAGAAGGCGCAGATAGACCAATAACGTAAACATAACCGTCAAAAGGGCGACCGCGAGGGTCGCCCCTACAAAGACGACGATACAAGCGCGATCCGTATCTTTGTAGGGGCGACCCTCGCGGTCGCCCTGGAAATGGTCACTTCGCTCTACCCAACTTCTACCGACATGGCTACCGCGCCGCCCCCGCCGAGGCAGAGCGTCGCCAGGCCGCGCCCGCCGCCGCGCCTGCGCAGCTCGTAGATCAGCGTGGTAAGCACGCGCGAGCCGCTAGAGCCGATGGGATGGCCCAGAGCGATCGCGCCACCGTTGACGTTGACACGCGACCAGTCCCAGTCGAGTTCTTTGCCGTTGGCGAGCGCCTGGGCTGCGAAGGCTTCGTTGACCTCGATCCGGTCGAAGTCGCCGATCTTGAGGCCGGTGCGCTCCAGCAGGCGATGCACAGCGCGCGTGGGGGCCGCGAAGATGTAGCGCGGCTCGATGGCGGCTGAGGCGTAGCCGGTGATGCGCGCCAGCACGGGCAGGCCATGCGCCAGCGCGAAGTCCTGGGCGGTCACGACGGTAGCCGAGGCTCCGTCGCTCAGGCCGGGTGCGTTGCCAGCCGTGACGGTGCCGCCCTGCTGGAAGGCGGGCTTGAGCTTCGCCAGCGCCTCCGCTGTAGTATCGGCGCGGATCGGCTCGTCTTTGTCGATGATCGTTACGCCGCTTTTCTGCTGAATCTCGACGGGGACAATTTCATCGCGAAAGCGGCCTGCGGCGGTCGCGGCTGCCGCACGCTGGTGGCTTTGCAATGAGAAGTAATCCTGCTCGTCTCGTGTGACGCAGAACTTCTCGGCGATGATCTCGGCCTCGTTGCCCATGTGGATATCCTCGAAGGCACACCACAGACCATCATGTACAACGGCATCGATGATCTCGCCGTTGCCCATACGGTAGCCGGTGCGCGCCTTCGCCAGCAGGTAGGGCGTGTTACTCATGCTCTCCATGCCGCCGGCTACGAACGCCTGGGCATCCCCGGCGCGAATTGCCTGTGCCGCCAGCATGACCGCCTTCAGGCCGGAGCCGCAGACCTTGTTCACGGTGAAGGCCGGAATATCGACGGGCAATCCAGAGTAGACAGCGGCCTGGCGCGCGGGAGCCTGCCCGATGCCAGCCGATACTACATTGCCCATAATGACTTCATCGAGTGCGCCTGGCTCAATGCCCGCGCGCCGCACTGCCTCTTTGATGACGATTGCGCCCAATTGCGGCGCGCTCAAACTGGAAAGTCCTCCAAGAAATTTGCCCGTTGGCGTGCGAACCGCCGCCACGATCACGGGAGTGGCTTCTGCCATGAATTTGATGCTCCTTTGGGGTGTCCTGTCTCCCCGCTTCCCACGTCAGCGTGGGGATATGATGTCTCTTTTCATTGTATCCGTTTGTGTCGAGCAGGGTCAAATCCGAAGACTACGGCTGCTTTGGCAGCGTCCCCATGTGGTAGCCGGGCGGGATGCTCATATCCCACATGGAATCGGGTACTTGCGAGGAAGGCATCACTTTGAGCGAAGTATAGATGGGGTAGCCTGTGCCGGGTCCGACGGCTCCACGCAGCACGTTGACCGGCATATACTGCATGTCGAGCAGCATCACCAGGCCGTCCGAGCAGCGGATGCGGTAGACGCGCTGGCCTTTGAAAGTATCGATATCGAGGAATGTGGCCTTGTTGGTTTGTAAATCGTGGCGCAGCGCGGCCAGGTCGAAGACCGAATCGTCAACGCTCCACTGGTCGGCGCCCATCTGCGCAACGTGGTGGATCGTATCCATGCCGACCATCTGCTGAGCATTGCCTACGGCGACCACGTCGATCTGTCCATCCATCGTTGTTTCGATATGCATCATCCCCGTTCCCAGGTCGTCATAACTCTCGACCTGGTAGAGGTCTCCATTCGAGCCGACGCGCGTTTCGCTGTGATAGATGACGAACTGGTTCCAGGAAAGGTTGGCGGGCAGGGCAAACGCCGTTGGAGTGCTTCCACCGAACAGGCCGAAGATATGCATCGAGGCGACCAGCGCCAGCACGATCACCGCCGCTGCCACCAGTTCACCCACCACCCAGGCAGCGCGGCGCCGGCCTGTCTTGCGCGCTGGCCTTACCGGCAAGGGGCGCGACCGTGCCTGTGCGTATGGCCGCGTGTGCGGCTGAGCAAGTGGCTGGCGCTGCATCATGGCGTAAATGGACGTATCGACGCGGGGCGATGGTATGCTGCCAGGAACGCTGCCGACCAGCCGCGTGGCGCGTTCCATCGCCTCAAACGCCTCGCTACAAGCGGCGCAGGTCACAACATGTTCGGAGATGTGCTCCACTTGCTGCGGCGTTAGATCATCCATAACGGCCAGGTAGAGGCACACGGCTGCGCAGACATCCGGGCCAGTTTCTCCCACTCGCGGCAGCGGCGGCAGGTCATTGTGTGTGGCGTTGTAACTATTGTTGGTGTTGTTCATCGTTGTCGCTCCCGTGCTTCAACACCTTCTTCACTCAGACTCCAGTAAAGCTCCGCGAATATGCGCTTGGCGCGCGAAATACGTGTGGCAGCGGCATTAGGCGAGATACCCACGATGGTTGCCACTTCCTGGTAAGGCACGCCCTGCGCCGCGCTCAGCACCAGCGCGATGGCATACTCCTCCGGCATCGCGGCAAGCGTGCGCCTGATATGCTCGCGCTCGCCGACTTCTGGTATGCCGCCACTATCCGCGGGCAGGTAGCTCGCTTCATCGTCCTGCTGGCGCTCTTGCGCGCTGTCGCGCCTGCCCCCCCATGATAAGGGCCACCACGAAATACGTTTGCGCCTGCGCAAATGATCGACGCACAGGTTGGTGGCAATGCGGTAAAGCCAGGGTGAGAGGTTCCCGCGGTCGTAGAGGTCGTTCCAGGCCAGGTACGCGCGCGTGAAGACCTCTTGCGTGATATCGTCTGCGTCTTCCTGGCTGCCCAGCATACGATAAATATAGGAGTGTATTGGCCGCCGGAACTTTTCGTAGAGCGTGCCGAAATCGGCGATGGCATCAACTGCGCGTGATGCCTCGTCGATGCGTTGAGACTCGCCGCTCTTCTTCGTCGTCATGTCGGCACGCACTCTTTCCAGTTGCCGGGGAAATGCCTTCCCCGCCGGAAGGGTTTGCTCTGTTGTTTCCCCAACAGGCCATGCTGATAGTATATCAGGAATGGCAACCGGAACGTACATACAGACCTCCAAAGTAGGGGTGACCCTCGTGGTCGCCCGCTCCCCGATCGAACGCCGCGAATGATGACCTTTGGCGGCTCAAAAAGGTTGGGCGACCACGAGGGTCGCCCCTACTTTGGATTCACGTTGCAGCAGTCTGCATTTTACAGCGGGATCAGCAGGAAACGTTCGCGGTCGCGCGCGGTCTGCTCCACGCGCTGCATAAGCTGCCGCAAAGTAGCACTGCCCTGGCTATTCCAGCCCTCCGGTGTCAATTGCGCGACGAACTGGTAGAGGTCTTCGCTGCTGCGCACCAGCGAGAGATCGAAGTTAAGCAACTGGCCGAGCAACGTCTGCTCCTGCCGGAAGCGCCACCAGGTGCGGTCCTGAGTAGGTACAGACATGCCGCGTATGTGCGTCTCGATGTTCGACAGCGCCTGTCGCGCAGCCTCCATCTCGCGCGCCTGCGCCAGGGCCTCCTGCGGCGGATCGGGGTTCGCGCGCGTCAGGGGCGGGATGAAGCGCCGCTGGTACTCGCTCCGCAGTTGAGCCAGCATTTCAGCGGCATGTCCCAGGTGATAGCTGGCACGCTCGCGCACCAGCAGGTCATCCGCGCGCGCCTGGTTCGCCGAGTTATAGAAGTTGTAGCCGTAACCCGTTAGCAACAACTGGAGCTGTTGCACAAGGGGATCGTTCGATGGCTGCATACTCATACGTCGTCCCCTTTACCTGTTTGGCGTACCTGGCGCTGGTGGAGATGCTGGCGCGTGAGCGGGCGCCGGCGACGCTGGCATATTGTTGGTGTAGCGATCTGCGCTCGTCATGGGCTGCACGCCGTTGATGTTGAATGGCATCCCAATCGCCATGTTCGGAGCCGAAACGATGCCTCGCTCGGCCATCAGCATCGCTGTATAGTAGCGTACTGCCTCCATCTCGCTCAGACCGAAGGCTTTCAGCGAGATCAACGCCTTCATGCGCTCGTCGCGCGGGAAGACCAGCACCTTGACGGTATCCAGCGAAATGCCATAGCCGGTGAGAAATTCCTGGAGATGCTGGAAAACGATCTGCGAAAGGTCGTGAATCTTCTCATTGACCGATTTTAGCGGCGTGATCTGGACAAGCTGGTTGACGGCCTGCTCGATCACCGGCCCGGCGTAGTTGTTGACCTCCTGGATGGTCAGCGCGTGCCCGTGGAATGGCATGTGCTGCACCAGGCGCACCGCGTTTTCGCGCGTTTCGATATGGACGTAATAGTCCACGCTATAGACCATCTCGGCCATCTCGCGCGACAGCGCCATGCCGTTCGTTTTCAATACCAGCTTGGCACGATTGATGTACAGCGCCTCATATTGCCAGGGACTCTGCCCGCCATAAAAAGCCTGCTGCATCGAGCCGAAGAGGGGACGGTCGGGAGTCTGCACCGTGTATTGCCCCGTCTCGTAGACATTGAGGATCGCGCCGCGCGACTTCAGCACGCAGAAATGGTTGCTCTCGACGGTCAAGAGCGAGCCATTCATGATACTGCTGTCCGGGTAATGCCAGAGCAAGATATCAGGCCCTAGCAACTCTTCACCATTCGGACCAAGTGTAGAAACCACATTGCGAATACCAGGCATAAATTTGCACTCCTTTGTGTGTGGTAAGTAGTAGTCGTAACAAAAAAGGGTTCCATCAGGTAGAACGAAGCAAATGCGCAAAAATAAAGGGCACACATTAATTATATCGGATTGTAAAAGAAGTCCCTAAACCTATTGACAAGGAACAGTGGCTGTGGCATAATACAAAAGTCGTCTGAAACGACAGGGAAGACTTCTGGTCAGTAAACCCCCAAAAAGGTTTCTCTCAAGAATTTATAGAACCCAGGGTTCTCGTGTCCCTTCGAGGAAATGAAGCTCCTGGTTTCTCTTCTTGTCTCTAAATGACGAATAGCGAACGGGTACATCCTGTTTGACGAGTACCTTGACAATTGAAGAGTGGAAAGCAGAACAGCAACTGTGGAGCGAGAGCGAGCAGTTCCTGTCAATTGAGTAATCTGCGAACAAGCCACGTGAAACAACGAAAGAAAGTAACACTGGCCTGGATCGCGCGAGACATCAGCACATGAGGTGAGCGCTGAGAGGCGTTTGCCACAGATAGAGATGGATGGCGAGTTTGATCCTGGCTCAGGATAAACGCTGGCGGCGTGCCTAACACATGCAAGTCGAACGACTTTTCTCTGCTTTGGTGGGGAGAGGGAGTGGCGGACGGGTGAGTAGCACATGGGAACCTACCCTGAGGTGAGGGATACCGGCGAGAAATCGCCGACAAGCCCGCATAGCTTCTCTTTTGAGAAAGGGAGAAGAAAGCCCGAGAGGGTGCCTTGGGATGGGCCTGTGGCCGATTAGCTAGCTGGTGGGGTAACGGCCTACCAGGGCGACGATCGGTAGCTGGTCTGAGAGGACGATCAGCCACACTGGGATTGAGAACGGCCCAGACTCCTACGGGGGGCAGCAGTGAGGAATTTTCCGCAATGGGCGAAAGCCTGACGGAGCAACGCCGCGTGCAGGAAGACGCTTTTCGGAGTGTAAACTGCTTTTTGCTGGGAAGAGCATGGACGGTACCAGCAGAAGAAGCCCCGGCTAACTACGTGCCAGCAGCCGCGGTAATACGTAGGGGGCGAGCGTTGTCCGGAGTTACTGGGCGTAAAGCGCCCGCAGGCGGTGGAGCGCGTTGGGGGTGACAGTCGGCGGCTTAACTGCCGGAGGACTCCCAAGACGGTTTCACTTGAGGGCCTTAGAGGGACATGGAATTCCGGGTGGAGCGGTGAAATGCGTAGAGATCCGGAGGAACACCAAAGGCGAAGGCAGTGTCCTGGGAGGCACCTGACGCTCGGGGGCGAAAGCCAGGGGAGCGAACGGGATTAGATACCCCGGTAGTCCTGGCCGTAAACGATGACCACTAGGTGTGCGGCGTATCGACCCGCTGCGTGCCGACGCAAACGCAATAAGTGGTCCGCCTGGGGAGTACGGTCGCAAGATTAAAACTCAAAGGAATTGACGGGGACCCGCACAAGCAGCGGAGCGTGTGGTTTAATTCGAAGCGACGCGAAGAACCTTACCAGGGTTTGACATGCGGCTGAACGCACGAGAGATCGTGTTCCCTTCGGGGCAGTCGCACAGGTGCTGCATGGCTGTCGTCAGCTCGTGCCGTGAGGTGTTGGGTTAAGTCCCGCAACGAGCGCAACCCCTGTGGTCGGTTACAGGTGTCCGACCAGACTGCCACGAGTAACGTGGAGGAAGGTGGGGATGACGTCAAGTCAGCACGGCCCTTACGTCCTGGGCGACACACACGCTACAATGGATGCGACAGAGGGAAGCGAACCCGCGAGGGGGAGCCAATCCCAGCAAACGCGTTCTCAGTTCGGATGGCAGGCTGCAACTCGCCTGCCTGAAGTCGGAGTTGCTAGTAACCGTGGGTCAGCACACCACGGTGAATACGTTCCCGGGTCTTGTACACACCGCCCGTCACACCACGAAAGTCGGCAACACCTGAAGCCGCTGGGCTAACCTCTTCTTCGGGAGGGGAGGCAGGCGTCGAGGGTGGGGTCGGTGATTGGGGTGAAGTCGTAACAAGGTAGCCGTACCGGAAGGTGCGGCTG
Source organism: uncultured Chloroflexia bacterium (assembly GCA_963731975.1). Classification (GTDB taxonomy): domain Bacteria; phylum Chloroflexota; class Ktedonobacteria; order Ktedonobacterales; family Ktedonobacteraceae; genus CAVSXS01. The sequence goes on from CAVSXS010000002.1 coordinate 1,256,872, forward strand.
GATCACCTCCTTTCTAGGGAGTCGCATCCCCACCGGGATGCTATCCCAGGTCGGTCTGCTGTCGGAGACGAGGCGCGCGGGCATGCGAGATGCGCGCGAGGCGAGTCATCGAGAGCAGCGGACATGATTGATGAGGAACAAGACGTCTCACAATCCCCAGGTCTGTCTGTTGTGCTTCCACTTTCCAGTTGTCGGGGTTCACCCGGCACGCACTTTAAGAACTGAATAACATTATTACTTCAATTTTGCCGAGGGCAGAAGAGACGAGAGAGAGAGACAGAGGCGTTTGTTGACCGTCCGAGGAGGAAGGTGAGACAAGCGAGAGAGAGTACGAGGAGGATGCCCAGGCGCTGAAGGCCGAAGAAGGACGCGGAGACCGGCGAAACGTGCAAGGGGAGCTGCATACGAGCGAGGAGCCTTGCGTATCCGAATGGGGCAACCCGCCTGGTGTGATGACCAGGCATCTCTGGGTGAATGTATAGTCCAGAGAGGGGCAGCCGGCGAACTGAAACATCTCAGTAGCTGGACGAGAAGAAATCAAACGAGATTCCCGTAGTAGTGGCGAGCGAGGCGGGAAGAGCCCAAACCGCCTGTTTTTCGGAACGGGCGGGGTTGTAGGGCCGACCAGAGAGACCAGGAGCGCAGACCCGAAGGGACTGGAAAGTCCCCCCGCAGAGGGTGAGAGGCCCGTAGGGGAGGGTGCGAGTGGTCTGGTCGGTACCTGAGTACCACGAACCCCGGTGAGTTTGTGGGAAGCGGGGGGGACCACCCTCCAAGGCTCAAGACCTTCAGCGACCGATAGTGGACCAGTACCGTGAGGGAAAGGTGAAAAGCACCCCGAGAGGGGGATGAAAGAGACCCTGAAACCACGTACTCACCAGCAGTCAGAGGCCACTCTTGCTTCCTTGGGAGCAAGGTAGGGCTGATGGCGTGCCTTTTGTAGAATGATCCGGCGAGTGCATCGTTGTTGCGGCAGAGGTTAACGGGCGGTAAAGCCCGGGAGCCAGAGGGAAACCGAGTGTGAAGAGCGCGCCAGACAGCGTAGCAGCGATGCGACCCGAAACCACGTGAGCTATCCATGGCCAGAGTGAAGCGCCTGTGACAGGGCGTCGAGGCTCGAACCCACCAGTGTTGCAAAACTGGGGGAGGAGCTGTGGATAGGGGTGAAATGCCAACCGAACGTGGAGATAGCTGGTTCTCCCCGAAATGTATTGAGGTACAGCCACACGCGGAGCGCGCTGCTGGAGGTAGAGCGCTGCATGGGCGAGGGGCCAAGTGCTGGTTACCGAGTTCAAGCAAACTGCGAATGCCAGTAGCGGGGCGTGTGAGTGAGACGGCGGGGGCTAAGCTCCGTCGTCGAGAGGGAAACAGCCCAGACCCGCAGCTAAGGTCTCCAAATTTCCGCTCAGTGTCAAAGGGAGTGCGGACGCAAAGACAGCCAGGATGTTGGCTTAGAAGCAGCCATCATTGAAAGAGTGCGTAAGAGCTCACTGGTCGAGTGTCGGCGCACCGACAACGTAGCGAGGCTCAAGCGGAATACCGAAGCTCGGGATGTCACTTGTGCTCTTGAGAGAGAGCGAGCGAGGGCATGGTAGGGGAGCGTTGTATACGCGGAGAAGCCTGACCGAAAGGACAGGTGGAGGGTATAGAAGAGCGAATGCCGGAATGAGTAGCGCATTGGGTGCGAGAACCACCCACACCGCAAGCCTGAGGGTTCCTGGGCAACGTCAGTCGTCCCAGGGTAAGTCGGGACCTAAGCCGAGGACGTCATAGTCGTAGGCGATGGAGAGCAGGTCAGAGAGTCCTGCACCAGAGCGGGTCGTTAAGAGTGAAGCGGGGACGCGGTAGGGAGCATGAGCCTCTCGAATGGACAGGAGAGGTTGCCATCACGGAGCGAGTTGCAGAGGGAAGTCCCTGCGGCGTTCAAGCGTGACGGATGGCACGAGTATGCGTAAGTGTACGGAAGTTGTGTGACCCCAGGTCGCCCAGAAAAGCCGCTAGCCAGACCAGGCTCTGCCCGTACCGCACACCGACACCGGTAGGCAGGGGGACCACTCCCGAGGTGAACGAGCGAACCTCTGTTAAGGAACTCGGCAAATTGACCCCGTACCTTTGGAAGAAGGGGTGCCCTAGTAGCTGGCGGTCTCTGTGAGGGGAGCGCGGGCGAGGGGGTTGCAAGAAAATGGCTCAAGCGACTGTTTACCAAAAACACAGGTCTCTGCTAACGCGAAAGCGGATGTATAGGGGCTGACTCCTGCCCAGTGCCGGAAGGTTAAGCGGACTCGTGAGCGTAGCGAGGAAGCGAAGCCCCGGTGAACGGCGGCCGTAACTATAACGGTCCTAAGGTAGCGAAATTCCTTGTCGGGTAAGTTCCGACCCGCACGAAGGGAGTAACGACTTGAGCACTGTCTCGACAGGGGGCTCGGCGAAATTGAAGTACCCGTGAAGATACGGGTTACCCACGACAGGACAAAAAGACCCCGTGGAGCTTTACTACAACCTGGTCCTGAGGCGGTGTGGTGCATGCGTAGGATAGGTGGGAGCCGGTGAACCCCATTTTGCGGAGTGGGGGGAGGCGAAAGTGAAATACCACTCTTGCAGTGCGTTGCATCTCATGCTCAGTCCGTGAACCGGAGAGCAGACAGGGCCAGGCGGGTAGTTTGACTGGGGCGGTCGCCTCCCAAAGCGTAACGGAGGCGCGCAATGGTTCCCTCAGGGTGGATGGACATCACCCGAGTAGAGTGCAAAGGCAGAAGGGAGCTTGACTGCGAGGCAGACGAGCCGAGCAGGGACGAAAGTCGGCCTTAGTGATCCCACAGCACCGAGTGGAAGGGCTGTGGCGCAACGGATAAAAGCTACCCCGGGGATAACAGGCTGATCTTGCCCAAGAGTTCACATCGACGGCAAGGTTTGGCACCTCGATGTCGGCTCGGCGCATCCTGGGGCTGGAGTAGGTCCCAAGGGTTGGGCTGTTCGCCCATGAAAGCGTCACGCGAGCTGGGTTCAGAACGTCGCGAGACAGTTCGGTCTCTATCCGTCGTGGGCACAGGAAGCGAGAGGGGAGTCATCTTCAGTACGAGAGGACCGAGATGGCTGGACCGCTGGTGCGCCAGTTGGCCTGCCCAGGCCAGAGCTGGATAGCTACGTCCAGAAGGGATAAGCGCTGAAAGCATCTAAGCGCGAAGCCGCCCCCGAGATGACGCTTCCCATCCTGCCCTCAAGCAGGATGAAGGTTCCAGCAAGACCAGCTGGTTGATAGGCCGCCGGTGGACGCCTGGTAACAGGTGCAGCCTAGCGGTACTAATGACCGAACGGCTTGTTCCATCAGTATCTTCCCGCAGGACGACCTCGAGCGCAACTCTGTCTTTCCCGCTCTCATCCGCTCTGGTCTCGGCAAAATTGAGGTAATAATGTTTTTCAGTTTCAGGCGCAATTATTGCGCCTGTTTTTTTGTTGCGCCGCCCGGCTCATGGAGGGTCACATGCTGATCGACTTCCATACACACATCTTCCCGCCGGATATCATCCGCCACCGCGAGCGCTATTGTGCTCGTGATCCCTGGTTCAGCGCGCTCTACAGCAATTTCCGCTCGACCATGGCCAGCGCAGAAGACCTGGTCGCGGAGATGGATGCGTCGGGCGTGGATGCCTGCGTGACCTTCTCCTTCGGCTGGACCGATCCCGCCCTTATCGTTGAGACCAACACTTATGTGCTGGATGCCATGCGGCGCTATCCCGGACGTATCTATGGCATGGCGGTTTCGCTCCCTACCGTCGGCGAGTCGGCGATCTACGAACTCGAGCGCTGCGCCCAGGCAGGCATGATCGGGCTGGGCGAGTTGATGCCGCACGGTCAGGGCTACCGGCTCAGCGACACAGCTCTGCTCGCGCCGCTGATCGAGGTGGTGCGACGCTATTCATTACTCGTTCTGGCGCATTGCAGCGAGCCGGTAGGACATCTCTACCCAGGCAAAGGCGATGTCGCCCTTTCCGATGTTGTCGCCTTTCTCAGCGCCTTCCCCGATATCCGTTTCATCGCCGCGCATTGGGGCGGCGGCCTTCCTTTCTACACATTGATGCCGGAAATACAGACCATTACGGCCAATGTATGGTATGATACTGCTGCGACCGTCTACCTCTACCGCCAGCAGATCATACCTGCGGTGGCGATGCTGGTCGGCGCGGAACGCATCCTGTTCGCCAGCGATTATGGCCTGCTGCGCCAGAAGCGCATCATCGACCATATCGCCCAATCTGGCCTGGACGAAGAGGCGGTCAGGCGCATTCTGGGAGAGAACGCGCGCCAACTGCTGGGGTTATCTGAATGAACACAGTGAAAAACGTATGCGAGTCGTATCTTTAGGTAGCGGAAGCAGCGGAAATGCTCTGCTTGTCGAAGCCGGGCCACAGGGCCGCACGCGAATATTGATAGATGCCGGATTTCCAGGCCGCACGCTGGCGGAACGGCTCCGGCGCGTTGGCGTCTCACCCGCGCAGATCACCGCTATCATGCTGACGCATGAGCACTCCGACCATATCCTGGGCATCCCGTTCATGCAGAAACGCCACCAGGTGTCCATCGTCGCAAATCAGCACACACTCGATGCAGTCGAGCGTGCGCTCAGTGCGTTCACCGAAGTACCTCACATCGAGCTTGACGAAGATAGAGACATTGCGCAGAACGATATGACCGCCATCCAGCGCCTGTCCAGCGCGCTGCCGGTCGGCACGTCCAGGCACATTGGTGATATCGAGGTGCGCTCATTTCCCGTTTCGCATGATGCCGTGGCTCCCTGTGGCTATCTTCTCAGCGCGGGAGGCTGCCGGGTCTGCGTGGCAGTTGATAGCGGCGAGGTCACGCAGACCATGCTGGAAGCGATCAGCCAGGCAGACCTGCTTGTGCTGGAGTCGAATCATGACCGCGAGCGCCTGCTGCGCGGTCCCTATCCCTATCACCTCAAACAGCGTATCCTGAGCGCGACGGGGCATCTTTCGAATGCGCAGGCTGCCGAGGCAGTGCTGCGCACCTGGCGCAGTGACGGGGTGCGCTGGCTCTGGCTCTCGCACCTCAGCCGCACCAACAATACGCCGAAGCTGGCCCTCGACACGATGCGCGCCAGCATCGTCGAGGCGAAGGCCAACCTTGCTCATATTCATATCTCTACCCTGCCGCCCGGCATAGGCGGCGAGTGGGATTCAACGCAACTCTGGCACAGCACATCGCTGTGGGATATCTCGTCATAAGGATTACGTTATGAAGAACACTCGATTGAGAAGAAAACTGCTGCTCTACGTTGCGCCTCCGGTCATGCTGGTGGCTGCCATCGTGCTTGTTGTATTTTTATACATCCAGTTTCACCAGCCGGTCATGCTGGATGTAACATCGCAGGGCTTTGCGCAAAACACCGTCGAAATCACCGAGGGCGAAACGATCCATTTCGTGAATCAGTCCAGCGCGATACAGGTGTTGTGCCTGGGCCAGGACAAAACGTGTGACACGAGCGCGCTTGCTCCGACCACGTTGAAGAATCCGGGTTTTCGCCTCGCGCCCGGTGCATCGATCAACGTGTTATTTGATCTGTATGGAATCTATAACGTGACCATCACCACGTCGACAGCAGGAACAAATCTGACGGTCACGGTCGACGCCGGTGGGTGATCGCGCCATCATTGCAGTGGTGAGGTCTGGGCGGGCGCAGGATGAACCACTGCCTGCCTATCCTGCCATAGCGAGAGTGCCTGCCGCGCGCGTTCCACGTCGTAAACGGCCTTGACCGACTCGAAGTAGCCAGCAGCCTGCTCGAAGGAGAGGTGCGCCAGCGCAAGATCAGCTTTGCGCACCTCTGGCAAGTCATCAACCGGCGCCTCTGCGCGCTGCTGGTAGTACATGCCCAGGCAATAGTGCGTGCAGCCCTGCTCCCAGGGGAGATCGAGTGCCTGGCAGAGGGCAAGCGCCTGTTTCAGGTCTTCCTCCGCCTCTTTCCAGAGCGCCTGCGCCTGGCGCGAGCGTCCCCGTGCGCGCAAAGCGATCGCGTAATACTTACGCGCGCCAGAACGCTCGGTGCGCTCCACGGCCTGCTCGCAAAGCTCTCGCTGTATCGCGTCGCTATCCCCTGTTATCACGGCAAGCTCCGCGGTGAGGGCGAGCACGGAGGGCCTGGGGAAAGGCTCGGAGCGTTGCAGTGCTTCCTTGAAATTGCTGTAGGCACGCCCCCAATCTTCTCGCGCCAGGTAGATGCTGCGGGAGAGTTCCGGTTCAAAGCCACGCTGCTCGGCGAGTCGCCGGTACTGGCGTACCAGTAAATCGCTCTCCTCCCGATCTCCTCTGCGATAAGCGACATCGGCCAGCGTTTCTACTGAGTCCAGCAGCCATTGGTCGTCCAACTGGTACTGCCCGGCCAACTGCATCGCATTGTAGGCGACCTCGCGCACCTCGTCCCAGCGGTTCCACTCGTACCAGACATACATGCGCCCCAGCATACTGTTCAGCAGCATAGAAGGGCTTTCCATCGTCTGCGCGATGCGCCACGCCCGGCCAAACCACATAACTGCCGTGGCATATTCGGCGATGAGTTCGTGCGACCAGCCGAGCGAGATATACAGGTCGTAGAGTTCTTCGCGTCCCTTGATGTGCGATGCGAGTTCCTGGCGGCGATGATGCACCTTGTGAGCTTCCAGATAGGCGTGCTGCCGCTCATAGATGAAGCCCAGCGCGTCCAGCGTGATCCACAGCACGCCCGTGTCGTTCGAACGTCTCGGCGATACGCAGCGCCTCGTGGATGTTCTCCAGAGCTTGCTCGGCAATCGCCGGTCGCTCATCCTGGCTGGCGGGTTTGATTTGCCGGATGTACCACATAGCGAGATAGGTCAGGAATGCCGCGCGCTCCCCAGCCTCCGGTCGGCCTTCGAGCAGGCGCAAGCCGGCATCAATATAGGTTCGCATCTCTTCCATATTGGGCGGAACGGCGAACCACCCCAGCCAGCGCGTGGATAGCTCAGCCATTCGCATATACAGGCAGAAAAGGTCATCCTTTCTCTCCGGCGCTTCATCCTCTTGAATCAACTTGAGCGCGTGAGAATATTCATGCCAGGCTTCGTCAGCATTGGCGCGCTGCGCGTAGGCATCGCCCAGCTTCTGATGCATCTGCACCAGGGCGATTGGCGCGGCATTGCTCTCGTAGAGCAGATCCAGCGCCTCAGTGTAGGCTTGAATAGCTCGGATGGTATAGTAGCTGCGATAAGCCTGGTCGCCCGCCATCTCCAAATAGGTGATGGAGTGCTGCATCAGCTCCATGCGCGTGAGATGCAGTTCTTCGGTAGTTCCAGCGTCCTCGTCTGCAGGGTTGTCGCTCACCGAATGCGCCAGCGCGCCAGCGGACCAGGTCAGGAGAGCTTGCCGGTAATGATAAGCCAGCAGTTCTACATACTGCTCAGCGTGCTCACCTGCCTTTTCTTCGAGCCATAACGCCAGCCGCGCGTGCATCTGCGAGCGACGCACGCGTGGAATGTTGTTGTACACCACGTCGCGGATCAAAATATGTTTGAAGCTGAACACTCTATCGTGCGGGACGGGCGTGCGAATCGGTTTCTCAGCCTCTCTAATGAAGTCGCGCGAGATCAATGCCTCGATGGTGTCCGTGACGGCAGCGCGTTCCAGGTCGGCTGCCAGCTCAAGAACTCCTGACAGCCAGAAGGTACGCCCGATGATGGCCGCGTACTGGATGACCTGCTTTTCGGTGGCGCTCAACAGGTCGATGCGCGCTGCCAGTACTCCCTGTATGGTGTCGGGCAGGCGTGGAAGCGGGAGCACATAGTGCTGGTCGATCAATGTATCTTCTGGAGGCGTTGCGGGACTGGCTAAATCGCTCACCGCCGCCTCTTCCTGCTCGCTGATGCGCCAGCAGCCGTCCTGCTGGACCAGGATGCCCTGGTCGATCAGCATCCGCACAATCTCTTCGACAAAAAAAGGATTGCCCTCCGCGCGGCTTTGAATGGTGTGATAGAGTACATCGGGAAGATCGTGGTTATTCAGCAGCCCGGTAATCAATTCGCCGCTTTCCTCGCTCGTCAGCGCCTCCAACACGATAGTTGTAAAGTTGCGCCTGCCGCCGCCCCAATCGCGCCTTCGCTCGAAAAAGTCCGGGCGCGCTGGGCAAAGGAACAGGATGGGAGCCTGGGTAATACGGTCGGTCAGGTATTCCAGCAGGTCGAGCAAAGCCTCGTCTGCCCACTGCATGTCATCGATGATGAGGATCAGCGGTACCTCTTTCGCTACCGCTTCGAGGAAGATACGCCAGGCGCGCATCAGTTCCGCCTGTGGGCCGCTCTGGTCGCTGCTTTTGCTGTGCGCGCTGCGTTGGATGTCGTATCGTTCTGTATTGCCTGATCTCGTAGCTGCGTTGGAGAGTTCGCTGCCGATACTCCTGCTGATGGCCGAGGCAATCTCCAACGCGTCCTCACTCCGGTTCGCGGCGCTGAGCGCGGCCTGCACGAAATCGATCAGCCGTTGCTCCAGGATGTCGCGATGTTCTCCCTCGCCGATTTGCAAGAGCGAGCGCAAGATTTCGATCAGCGGCCAGTAGGTAATATCCTCACCGTAGGGCGGGCAGCGGCCATGCAGCACGCGGGGCAGCCCGTACCGGCTGTCGTTGGCCGCGCTCCTCACCGCGTCCTCTTCACGCTGGATGAAGTCGCGCACCAGGCGCGACTTGCCGATGCCCGGCGCGCCCAGCAGCGTGATGAGATGCGGGCGCTGCTCGGCCTGCACGCGCGCGTAGGTGGCGTGCATGAGGGTCAGTTCCAGGTCACGCCCGACCAGCGGAGATTGCAGCCCCTCGATACCGCGTGGGTGCTGGATGATCGTCTGCGAAAGCTGGCGCATGCCCACCACAACCCAGGCCGTTACAGGCTCGCCCTTGCCCCTCAGGTTCAGGGGCGCGATTGGGCGGAAGTCGAAGACGTTGCGTGTCGTGAAATAGGTACGCTCGCCGACCAGGATCGTATCGGGGCTGGCCGCCGATTGCAGCCGCGAGGCTACGTTGACCGCGTCACCCGTAATCAGAAAATCCTGGCGATCAGAACCGGCGCCGGGAGCCGCTACCTCGCCCGAGTTGATGCCGATACGCATTTGCAGGCGCGTCGCTGTCGGGTCATGTTCCAGCCGCCGCGCATTGAAGCGGTTCAGCGCGGTCTGCATATCCAGCGCAGCACGGATGGCGCGATCAGGATCATCCTCGTGCGCGAAGGGAGCGCCGAAGACGGCCATTACCGCATCCCCTATGTATTTCTCGACTGTGCCGCCATGCCTGCGTATCTGCTCGGCCATCAGGTTGAAGTAGCCAGTCAGGATGGCACGCAGGTCTTCGGGATCGAGCCTGTCGGCCAGGGGTGTCGAGCCGGTGATGTCAGCGAACATGATCGTCACCACGCGCCGCTCCTCCGGCGGGATCAATCTGCCTGTATTCCTCCCAATTGCGCCTGGTGCGCGGTTATTCTCATACTGAGGGGGTGCAGGCGGAGGGGGTGCAGGCGCAGAAGATGATTGGGCGGTGGCTGCTTCATGAGATGCATCAGCTTTTCCAGACGTATATTCTGACGAAGAAACTGTCCCGTTGGAAGGCTGGCCGTGCTGACCCGTCAGCGACGAAAGGGGCGTGCCACATTCAATACAGAACCTGGCAAACGGCAGGTTGACCGTGCCGCAGTTCGGGCAGACAACCAGGCGATTGCCGCATTCCATACAGAATTTTGCGTTTGGTGGGTTAAGGGTCTGACAGTTTGGACAGCGCATGGCGTTCCCATCTCAGGATATATGCTTCGTTGTATCTCGTACCGGGCTGCATGTCTATTGTACAACATCCCATACTGAATGTAGGGCTATACACTTGACTCTCACAATGAATTTGCGTACTATGTGCATGGACGGAAGGGAGTTTCATCATGCATCCAGATTTTCAGGTAGAGAGCCGCAGTTATGACCAGGCGTATCGAGGGTCGTGGCGCGGATATCGACTGGAGACTTCAATACAACTGAGCGATATGCCGACCGCGCCGGTGGCCGATGATTGCGTGCGCCTGTGGCTTCCCGCCGGAACTGCCATGCATTGGGCCACGCGTACTCGCCCGCTGCGCGACAACTGCCTGCAAATGTACTGGCCGGAACGCTGGTACACCCTCAGCGCGTTTTATCATGACCGCGCGCTCATACACACCTATGCCTCGATTATTCAGCCGATCACGCTTGAGAGTAATCGCTTATCGTTTGTAGACCTTGATCTGAGCCTGCTCATCAAGCCCGATCTTGACTACGAAGTGTTGACCCAGGCGGAATTCGACCAGCTTGCCGAAACGATGCAGTATAGCGAAGAGACCCGTATCGGCGCGCTGCTGGCTATGCACACGCTGACCAACGCCATCCAGCTTGCGACGGGCTTGTTTGCCACCATCCCGCTCACGCTCCGCCAGGCTGACTTTCACCTGGAAAAATGCCATTCGTAAGGACGCGATGAATCGCGTCCCTACAAAATTATTAAAGGGGAGCCATGCTGAAACGCATCGATCATGTTGCTATTATCGTGCGAGACCTCGAACAATCGCTGGTCTTCTACCGCGACACACTTGGCATCATCCCCAGCGAGATCAAAGAGGTACCAACAGAACAGGTGCGTATCGCTTTCCTGCCCCTTGGCGGTCCTGGTGGCAGCAAGATCGAGCTGGTGCAGCCCCTTGCAGCTGATTCCAGCCTGGCGAAATTCCTGGAGAAACGCGGCGAGGGCCTGCACCACATCTGCCTGGAAGTCGATGACATCGACACCGCCCTCGCCGAAATGCAGGACAAGGGCGCGCCCGTCCTCGACAAAACGCCGCGCCCCTCCGCCGATGGCCGCGCCATCTTCATTCACCCCAAAGCCGCCAGCGGCGTCCTGCTGGAACTCGTGGAACGCTCATAACCCAATCATGGTATTACAAGGTCAACCTTCATGTGTCAGCACCCAATCATGGTATTACATGGTCAACCTTCATGTGTCGGCTCGAAATCTCATCCGTAGGGGCCGGTTTACCGCGCCCATGCAGCCCATTTATGGGCGCGACACCTGGTTGCCCTACGTGCCCATCATCGTTTAAAGCCGCCTTACGCGCCCATTTATGGGCGCGGTAATGCAGATTGACGAATTCATCGCGCCATCACGTAGGGGCCGGTTTACCGCGCCCATCAGCCCATTTATGGGCGCGTCTCCTCGTTGCATACGTGCACCATTATCGCTCTGGATCACGTCTCGCGCCGATCAATCGGCTGGTGGGCACGGTAATGCACATTGACGAATTCATCGCGCCATCACGTAGGGGCCGATTTACCGCGCCCACCGCCGATTGATCGGCCAGTCTGCTCGTTGCGCGCTTGCCCTGGCATGGCGCAGCACCAGGTCTCGCGCCCATAAATGGGCTGCATGGGCGCGGTAAACCGGCCCCTACGGAAGTTAATGGGAAGTGAGTACGAGGTCCGACGGGCATAGCTGCTCCGTCAAGAAGCGCTTGAACACCTGCTGGCGGTCTGGACCTTCGAGCCAGGGCTTCATCAATTGCCTGCCATAGAAGTAGGTGAAGATGTAGCCTTCGCGGAAGGGGTTTTTCAGGAAGTCGATGGCTTTTTGCGCGTGCTCTTCTGGAAGCGTCGAATACTTCACCAGGTAGCGTCTGACCTCATCGTCAGGGTGGCCCTCACTCAGCATAAATCGCGCATTTCCCTGCAATCCCGCCAGCAGTTGACGGGCATTGCCCAGTTTCTGCATATCGACCGCGAGCGGCTCGATTCCCGCCACGGGATAGAGGTGTTCGGCGTTCCACTGTTCGGCCTCAGCATACGTGAACACTGTATCGAAGGCCGAGGTAGCGATGCCTTCGCTGATGACGCTCTGCGGGCAGATGATGGGCCCAATCGACTCTTCGATATAGCCTTTTTCCTGGTACAGGGAGCGTTCCTTCAGCACGAACTCTGTATGATGGCCGGGATAGCCCTCGTGACAAGCGAGATCGAGCAGCCTGCGCAAATTGACAGGAAGATCGGTATTCACGTCAACATGCGAGCGATAGTTGCCCTGGTACCAGTTGTCGCCGCCATAGACCTGGTCGCTAATCAACGCCAGTTCCACCTCTTCGCCCGGCGGCAGGTTGAAGAGCGCGTGAGTGCGGCGGCGCACTTCTTCCATCGCTTTGTGCAACAGGTCGGGCAGTAAATTCATCTTCTCTCTTGGCAGTTCAAAGTGCGTGCGAAATGCTTCCATGCGCTCAAAAAGGCTGCCTTTGCCGGGCAGCGCCTTATCCTGAAGAGCGTGCGCCTGCTCGAATTGCTCCTCCGGTATCATGCTTGGGCTGATATCGAAGCAGCGTTGCACTTCGTCTTCCAGCGAAAACGTCTCGCCGTTCAGCTTGCGACACACCGTCTCCAGCGCGATGACCTGCTTCGAGAGGTAGGTTGCCCGCCTCGCCTCGAAGCCCTGTTCGGGCAGCGCGTCGAGCAGCGCCATGGCAGCGCGCACGAGATCAGCGGCGGGCGTCTCCGGCTCGCCCTCGACGGCTACTTTCCACTCCGGCGGCCCATAGTAGTAGTCCACAAAGCGGCTCTCGGTGAACTTGCGTATGGCTTTGTCCATGCGAAACTGCAACTGGACATACTCGCGGAACCATTGTTCGGACATGTCACTCCCTTACAGTGGAATGTTCCCGTGTTTCTTTGGCGGGTTCGTGTCGCGTTTGTTCTTGAGCATTTCCAGGCCCGTAATCAGCTTTGTGCGGGTCATGCGCGGCTCGATCACCTCGTCGATGTAGCCGCGCTGGGCGGCGATGTAGGGATTGTTGAACTTCTCGGTGTACTCGGCGATCAGCTCTTTGCGGCGCTGCTCCGGGTTGGCGGCTTTGTCGATCTCGGCCTTGAAGAGAATATTGACCGCGCCCTCCGCGCCCATTACGGCGATTTCAGCCGTGGGCCAGGCGTAGTTGAGGTCGCCGCGCACGTGCTTGCTGTTCATCACGTCATACGCGCCGCCGTAGGCTTTGCGTGTGATGACGGTGATCTTGGGGACGGTAGCCTCGCAGTAGGCGTAGAGCAACTTCGCGCCGTGGCGGATGATACCGCCGTGTTCCTGGCTCACGCCCGGCAGGAAGCCTGGCACATCCACAAAGGTGATGATAGGAATGTTGAAGCAGTCGCAGAAGCGCACGAAGCGCGCTCCCTTGTCGGACGAGTTGATGTCCAGCACGCCGGCCAGCGCGCCGGGCTGCTGCGCTACGATGCCCACAGGGCGGCCATTCATGCGCGCGAAGCCAACGATGATGTTGGTGGCGAAATACTCCTGCACCTCGAAGAACTCGTCGTCGTCCACGATATGCTGGATAATAATCTTCATGTCGTAAGGCTTGTTGGGAGTGTCCGGGATGATGCTGTTCAGTTCGTCGTCGGCGCGCGAGGGTGAGTCTTTGGGCGTGATGCGCGGCGCGTCCTCCATGTTGTTCGATGGAAGATAGCTCATGAGCTGGCGAATCATGCGGATGCAGTCGGGTTCGGTCGGGCAGGAGAAATGCGCCACGCCGCTTTTACTGTTATGCACCATCGAGCCGCCCAGGTCTTCGAAGGTGACATCCTCGTGCGTGACGGTTTTGACCACGTTTGGACCCGTCACGAACATGTGGCTGGTCTGCTCCACCATGAAGATAAAGTCGGTGATGGCGGGCGAGTAGACCGCGCCGCCCGCGCACGGCCCCATGATGGCGGAGATCTGCGGCACGACGCCCGACGCCAGCGTGTTGCGCAGGAAAATATCGGCATACGCGCCCAGACTGACGACGCCTTCCTGGATGCGCGCCCCGCCGGAGTCGTTCAGGCCGATGACCGGCGCACCGTTCTTCATGGCATGATCCATAATCTTGCAGATTTTCTCGGAATGCGCCTCGGAAAGCGAGCCACCGAAGACGGTGAAGTCCTGCGAAAAAACGTAGACCAGCCGCCCATCGATATGCCCATATCCTGTGACCACACCATCACCTGGGATGCGCTGCTCTTCAAGCCCGAAGTCCGTCGAACGGTGCGTGACGAACATATCAAGCTCGTTGAAGGAGCCGGGATCGAGCAGCAGGTCGATGCGCTCGCGCGCGGTCAGCTTACCTTTTTTATGCTGCGCCTCTATGCGTCTGACACCGCCGCCCAGCATGGCAGCCTCTTTCAGTTGATGCAGCTCTTCCAGCTTCTCTTTCGTACCTTTGAGGGCAGGCGTATCTTGCGGGGTGCGCTCACTTGTGGTCATGTTCTTGCTCCGTAGCTACCAACGAATCAAACGAAGGATTGTATGGCAGTATAGCATGTCAAAGAGAGGCGTGTCTAACCACGCCTCTCGCTGGGTTCTCCATCAAACATAATGAGGCGCTACTCGCCGTCGGTGGCGTGCTGACGGGCAGACTGGTAGCTCTGCTCAGCCTGAATGAGTTGCTCGTAGGCGAGACGCGCGGTTTGCTGCGCCTCGTTCAGGGCTTTGTTTGCGTCGGATTGCTTGCGCAGCAGCTCTTCCATGAGGGTGCCACTCAATCCCGATTGGGCCAGCGTCGAGATGCTGGCGGCCATGTCCTGCGCGCGGTTGCGGGCCAGGTGAGCGGCGGTGTTTGCCATTTTCCACTCTTCCTGCGCCTCCAGGTAGATCTGCTCAAGAGTCTTTTGCGCTGGGGCCAACAGGGCCTCGGTCTCGAATCTCTCCTCGTGTGTCGGCTCAACCTGGGCAGGCACAGGCTCTGACTGCGGCAACTCAACCTGCTGTTCCTGTTCTGCTGGCTCAACGAGAACGTCAGCCTCAGTGCGCAACTCCGGCGTGACGTAGGGTTCTATCTCAAGTACCTCAAGTATCTCAAGTATCTCCAGCGTCTCCTGCTCCTCTTCTGCCTCTTCTGCCTCCTCCTCTGGCGATAGTGCAACCGCTTCTAACACGGCTACTTCTGTTCCCTCGGCGCTATCCGGCGTAGCGATTACAAGGACAATAGGAGCTTCCTGTACGCTTTCTTCAGGAGGATTGTGTCCATTGGCGCTCAAGTTCAGTTCGTGCTGCTCTTCCGTTGGAGCTGGAGACGCAAGCCCGCCGCGTAATGCGTCCAGGCGCTGTTCCAGGCGAGTTATGCGGGCCTGTCGCCGCTGTAGTTTGGCCTGCGCGCGTTGAAAGCGCTCGATGGAACGCAGCTCGGCCTCACGCGCCTCTTTGAGACGCTCAAGCAGCCGCCGTTCCTGCTTCATGAGTTTATGCATTTCGTGGGTGTCCTGTTCTTGGGTATCATGCCGTTCCATAGTGGCGTTTCCATTCGAGTCGTCCATGTGTTTTTCCATTCCAATCTATGCACATCAATTCGCAATCCCTAAGACTCACCATAGATAGAAACGAACAAACCATAGAAATGCATCGATGAATAAGAACGATGTACTTCTTATCTCGTCACCTGGTCTTGAACTTCTGGCGGATACCTGCACCCACTGGTCTCTTATTGCTGTCTCACCAACGGGATTTGCAAATTTGTTGGCCTGTTCTCAGGCTTGTCAAACGCACGACCGTCAACGTTTTTGCTCCTATTAAAAAGCATGTCGTTGTAGATATATCAGATCCCGGCAGTGACACCGACGGCTAGCGGCTGACTTTTTGGCAGGATCAAGCAGTTTGCCTACCGCCCAGTAGTTTGTGCGCAGAAGTGCCTATTTATCCTCCTAAACTTACCCCCAGGCTGTAATCTGATGCATCTGCATCACCAGTGATATTGACGAACCAATCCTCCTGGTGGGTGTTGATGTTGAAGGCGTGTAATAAATAGACGGGAGCTTGATCGGCACTCTTCGTTCCAACAAACAGGTGATCATTGAGGATCGTGAGTCGGCTAAGGAAGCCCAATGGAAAGGACGTGTGCCAGAGCGCTTGTCCAGTCTGAGCATTCAGCGCGTTCAAGAGGTTCATGCTTCCACTTTGATAGACACTATACAGCACGGTATTGACGACCAGCAAAGACCCGTCTATGGCACGATCGGTTGTTGGGACAGACCAGCGCATGGACCCAGTAAGGAGATCAAAAGCATAGAGAGAGGTAATCGCATTCATGCCGTTGTCGGGAACTGCGCCCACCACGTAGAGAAGATCGTTGGCTATGGCCCAATCCTGGCTAGCCCCTACCGAAGCCATGGCATCGCCTATAGCCTTTTGCCAGAGCAGCCTCCCGTTCTGAGCATTGAGGACGTCCAGGCCAAAGTGGATGACTCCATCGGGGGACTCTTTTTGATAGGGGAACACGACCACCCCTTCACCTACGGCAAGTTGGCCCCTGATGTCTTCACCTTCAGGAAAAGAAAACATCCACCGCGTGTTTCCCGTCGTAGCGTCCAGAGCATACACGTGCTGGGGTACGCCCCCTTGATTGATACTAAAATAGGCCGCTCCGTTGTTTGCCACCGGAATGTAGTTGGCGTAAGCCTGATCGGGCAGGGCAAAGTGCCAGCGCACACTTCCGTCCTGGGTGTTGAGGGCATAGATGCTTTTCGTCCCCCCATACACCGTCGTATTGAGGATTGAGGGCGAAGTAAAATTATCGAGAGAGAGGTTCTCTATATAATTGCTCCACACTAAGGCCCCCGATGCCGCATGAAAGCTCGTCAGGTCACCTGCTTCTGTGTACGCATACACGCTTCCACGGCTGTATGTCAGACTAGCAAAGAGGTCTCGCCCGTTTCCCACAGAGATCGCACTGCACCAGCGCTGCGCTCCGTTTCCAGCATTGAACGCGTATAACTCGTACCCATTCGAGGCATACACCATCTGTGAGGAGACCTGGATCGGCTCCCGTGTTTTTCCCACTGGGAAGGCTTGTTGATGGCATGCCCGCGCCTGCTCTGTTGGCCCGTTCTGGCAGGCGCTGAGCAGGCTGGAGAGGAGGAGAAAGAAGACCATCAGGCCGAGTCGTTTTCGTTTACGTGGCATCGTACAACCTCTTTCTTGAAGCCGCATGCAAAACACACTTCTTTCGGGTGCCGCGTAGAGCCTTGCTCACCCTCGGCGCTTGCCTCTTCCTATCTGAGCTCTGGTAGCTCATCCGCTCTCTGTCGGCGTCACTGTCAGGATTCGTAAAGTATCCGCGGCGAGGTTTCTTTCTGCTTGCTCAATGCCAGGGCTATCATAGCATAGAAACGCTCCGGTGACTACAGGTGAAGTAGTGTCATTCAGGCTCATCCTCACAAAAAGAGGGGTACTTTCAGCAGCCTCTTAGCGCGCGTTTAAGCCACATTGCCTCAAGCATAGAGACCTATCCCTGTGGAATATTTAACCGTGATTTAACATATCCATAAAGCATAGTTAACCCTGCCGTGCTACCGTATGAGTGGAGCGGAGAATAGGCATAGAGAAACCTGTTGGACGCAGAAGAAATGTACGTAGAAAGTTGCTCGTATGAAGCGAGCAGGAGGTATCATGTTTAAGCGATCGCGTATTGCGCTCTTGTTGGGAGTCGCAGTCGCCATAAGCATCATTATTTCGGCCTGTGGCAGTACAACCACCACCGGCTCGACACCAACGCCCGGGCAAACGCCCACCCTGAGCTGCCCCTCGGTCTCAGGGTTGACCGGAGCAGGGTCCACCTTCGATAACCCGCTGTTCTCGCAGATGTTCGCGCCTTCCAACTATCCGACCACCAAGTGCGGCGTTAACGTCAACTACCAGTCGGTTGGCAGCGGCGCGGGCATTACCCAGCTGCTCGCCCACACGGTGGACTTCGGCGCGACGGATACGCCCCTGACCGCCGCTCAGCAGGCTAAAAGTACAGCCGGACCGATCATCCACATTCCGGTCACGCTGGGAGCGGTAGCGATGTCCTACAACCTCGCGGGCATCTCAGGGCACCTCAACCTGACGCCCGCCATCATCGCGGGGATTTACCTCGGCACGACGACCTTTTGGGATGACGCCGCCATTAAGGCCGCCAATCCCGGCGTGACGCTCCCACACGAGACGATCACCCCTGTCCACCGCTCCGACGGCAGCGGCACGACGGGTATCTTCACCCATTACCTGAGCGCGATAAGTCCCACGTGGTCGTCGAAGGTAGGAGCGGCCACCACCGTCAACTGGCCGTTGGGTGTCGGCGGCAAGGGCAATGCTGGTGTCGCCGCGGCGGTCAAAAGCACGGCAGGCGCGATCGGTTACGTCGAGCTGGCGTATGTCATTTCGAATAATCTCTCCTACGCCGCCGTCCAGAATGCCAATGGGAAACTGGTGTTACCCTCCATCGCGGGGGCCGTGGCGGACGCGGCAGGCGTGACCAATATCCCCTCCAACCTGGAGTTCTTCATTGTCAACGCACCGGGCGATGCAGCCTATCCCATCTCGGGCTTCTCGTGGGTCGTCGTCTACCAGACGCAGACCAACACTGCCAAAGGGGAGGCGCTCGCCAACATGCTGTGGTGGATGACGCACGAGGGCCAGCAGTACGCCGCCGCACTCTACTACGCTAACCTGCCCGCGGGCATCGTGACGGCGGGCGAAGCTCAGATCAAGTCAATGATGTGCGGCAGCTCGTCGTGCTACACGGGAGTTGTCAGCTAGGAAGCGCGCGCGGTCGTGCGTGGCCTTGTCTGCCCGTTAGCAGACCGGAAGAGAGGTGAGCGGTTCCCCTCTCTTCCGCAACCTGGCCCCTTTTCCCACTCCTCGTCGGGTGCATCAGCGTGAGTAGCGGGAAAAGGGGCCGATGGAATGACGGCGGTCACGTGATTCTGATGCGCAAGAAGGAATGCGGTGCTGCATGCAACAGAGTCTGTCTGGGGCGAGAAGCATGGTGCGGCTGCTTGGAGGAGGCAGTCGGCGGCTCAGTGATGTGCTCTTCCGCGGGATCACACTGCTGCTTGTCCTGTTCGTGGTGGTGATCATCGGGGGGGTCGTCTGGATCCTCGTCAGTAATTCGATACCGACCATCCAGCAGTTTGGCTGGCAGTTCCTCACCAACCAGGCCTTTGATCCCGTCCACAACACGTTCGGGGTCGGACCGGCCATCTTCGGGACGCTGGTGACCTCGGCCTTCGCTATCTTCTTCGCCGTGCCCATCGGGGTCGGGACAGCCATCTTCCTGGTGGATTTCTGCCCGCGCCCCATCCAGCAGCCGCTGGCCTTCATCGTGGAACTGCTGGCCGCTGTGCCGAGTGTCATCTACGGGCTGTTCGGCTTTCTGGTGCTGGCTCCCTGGCTCCAGTCAACGCTGGAGCCATGGTTGCAGAGGTACCTGGGGTTCCTGCCGATCTTCCAGGGGGCGTTTCACGGACTCAGCCTGCTGACCGCGGGGATCATCCTGGTGATCATGATCCTGCCCCTGATTACCAGTGTCTCGCGTGAGGTGATCCTGACGACGCCCACCGCGCAGCGCGAAGCGCTGCTGGCACTTGGAGCGACGCGCTGGGAGGTCATCCGCAGCGCGGTGCTGCCCTACGCGCGCATCGGCATCACCGGCGGGGTGATCCTGGCGCTGGGCCGCGCGCTTGGTGAGACGATGGCCGTCACCATGGTCGTCGGCAACCAGGCTTCTCTCATCGGTCCGAGTCTCTTTCAAACGGGCTATACACTCTCGAGCGTCATCGCCAATCAGTTCAATGAGGCCACACCCGGTCTCTTCTTCTCGGCGGTGATCGAGGCTGGCCTGCTGGTCTTCATCATCACACTCATCGTCAACATCATCGCGCGCATCCTGATCTACCGCATAGGTCACCGAGTGGGAGGGCTTACCGCATGAGTGTCATGGCAGAGCGGCAGCAGCAAGCTGCCAATCCCTTCGCGGCTCCGCGCACGGCGCACAACGCGCGCCGGCGCGCCAGCAACATCGCCATCATTGCCCTCGCGCTGCTGGCCACCACCTTTGCCGTGGCCGTGTTGCTCTTCCTGCTGCTGTACGTGCTGCGCGCGGGGCTTCCCTACATCAACATCGACTTGTTTACCAAAATCCCCACGCCCAACGGGGAGCCGGGGGGCGGCCTGGCGAACTCGATCCAGGGGTCGCTGATCCTGGTGGGGCTGGCCTCGCTCTTCGGCATCCCGCTGGGCCTGTTCACAGGCATCTACCTGTCCGAGTTTGGGCGCGGAAGTATCGCCATGGGCGTGCGCTTCCTGGTCGACGTGCTGACCGGCATCCCGACCATCATCTTTGGGCTGTTCGCCTGGATTTTCATCGTCGTGCCCCAGCAAGGCTTTTCGGGACTGGCGGGTGGTGTTGCGCTAGGCATTATCATGATCCCGATCGTAGCACGCACCTCGGAGGAAGTGCTGCGTCTGGTGCCCAAAGAGCTGCGCGAGGCGTCGCTGGCGCTTGGCGCAACCGAGTCCCGCACCATCCTGCGCGTGGTCGTCCCGGCGGCCAGCAGCGGCATCGTCACCGGTATCGTACTGTCGATGGCGCGCGTGGCCGGCGAGACTGCCCCGCTTTTGATGACGGCCTTCGGCAGCCCGTTCTTTAATTCAGACGTCACCCAGCCTATGGACGCGCTGCCCTTACGCATCTTCAACTTCGCGGAGAGCCCATACCAGGCGCAGATCAACCAGGCCTACGCGGGTGCGCTCGTGCTGATCGTGCTCATTCTTCTTACTTCGTTTGCCATACGCTGGGCGACAGGAGGATTTAAGCAGCGTGGTCGATAAAGTGTCCAATTTGCTTGACCGCAAAACAGTATCGCTCTCCCGCAAACCCAGGAATAGAAGGAGAAACGTGTGTCAATAGAAGTGCGCAATTTGAATGTATGGTACGGGCGTACACAGGCGCTCCACGATATCAATCTAACGATTGAGTCACAGGGTGCCACCGCTATCATCGGCCCGTCGGGCTGCGGAAAGTCAACCTTCGTGCGCTGCATCAACCGTATGCACGAGGAAATAGTCGGAGGCCGCGTGGAAGGCGAAGTGCTGGTCGATGGAGTCAACATCTACGCGCGTTCGATTAAGCCGATGTATGTGCGACGTCATATCGGTATGGTGTTTCAGCGGCCCAATCCCATACCGACGCTCGGCATCTTCGACAACGTGGCGATCGGCCTGCGCTTGAATGGGCTGGCACAGGGATCGGCGCTTAAAGAGATTGTTGAGCGCAGCCTCAAGCAGGCTGCAATCTGGGATGAGGTGAAAGACCGGCTGGGTGAGCCTGCTTCGCAGTTGTCAGGTGGCCAGCAGCAAAGGTTGTGTATTGCCCGCGCGCTGGCTGTTGAGCCAAAGGTTTTGCTAATGGACGAGCCTTGTTCAGCCCTGGACCCGATTTCAACATTTCAAGTAGAAGAACTCATCCGCGAACTCAGCAAAACCTATACCATTGTGATCGTCACGCACAATATGCAGCAGGCAGGACGTGTGGCCGACCGGACGATCTTCTTCCTTCAAGGTAAGTTGATTGAAGAGGGCGAGACGGAAAGATTCTTTGCTCACCCTGCTAAAAAAGAGACGGAAGATTATATTAGCGGGCGCTTTAGCTAAGTTTGTCACATTCTGAGCTTCTCATCACGGTAAGAGAACCTTGATAGAAGTAGAAAATGAGGATCATACCATCATGAATGCTTCAGCAGATGCAAGGTCGATGGACGTAGGTGGGAACAGCCCTCTTCCAGAAGGCGCCAATATTTTCTCTCGTAAAGTCGCGCGTAGTGGGCATATTTCCTATGAAGGGCGTCCCTATTTCATCAGCAAGGCTCTGGCAGGTCGTTATATTCGCTTGGTAGTGGTGGCCGACCGCCTGATCGTAGACGCGGCTATCCCGTTACATAAGGAGTATCCACTAGCATCGCATGGGATATAATACAGGACAGGTTGTTTTAAATACAACCTGCCTGCGAGGAGAATATATGGATACCCGTATCAATAAAGCAGGCCAGGAGGCGCCAGAGGTGGATTTTGAAATTACCCCCGTCCCCGATCCGCGTGAAAGTTACAGCAGCGTACCTGCAGTCACAGTTGCTGAAGCGGCTAAGACGGTCAATCATGAGGCGGGGGTGAAAATTGACGTGAGGAGTACCAATTTTTGGTATGGTACCAAACAGGCCCTTTTCGATGTTTCTATGCCTATCCGCGAGAAGCAGGTCACAGCATTGATTGGGCCTTCCGGCTGTGGCAAATCGACGTTTTTACGCACGCTCAATCGCATGAACGACCTCATTCCAAATACTCGAACCGAGGGTGAGGCCATACTTGATGATCGCAATATTTTCGACAAATCGTTGGACGTTGTCTCGTTACGCCAACGTATCGGCATGGTCTTTCAGAAACCTAACCCCTTCCCAAAGTCGATCTTCGAAAACGTTGCATATGGACTGCATGCTCAAGGTAAGCCCAGGAAATTCATTCGGGAGCGTGTTGAAGCGAGCCTGAAGGATGCTGCGCTCTGGGACGAGGTGAAGGACCGCCTGAAGTCCCCCGCGCTGGGTCTGTCCGGCGGCCAGCAACAGCGCCTGTGCATTGCGCGTGCTATCGCAGTCAACCCGGAGGTGCTGCTGATGGACGAGCCGGCTTCCGCGCTCGATCCCATCGCCACGCTGAAGATCGAGGAGCTGATAGGCGACCTGGTGAAGGATTACACCATCGTGATCGTGACGCACAATATGCAGCAGGCGGCGCGCGTGTCG
The DNA here is from genome assembly GCA_963731975.1 of uncultured Chloroflexia bacterium. GTDB lineage: Bacteria > Chloroflexota > Ktedonobacteria > Ktedonobacterales > Ktedonobacteraceae > CAVSXS01. The sequence continues at coordinate 1,279,513 of CAVSXS010000002.1, forward strand.
CAGTTCACCGGCTTCTTCCTCTCCGGGCATCTGATCGAGTTCGCGCCGACCGTTGATCTATTCGAGCATCCTACGAAGAAGGAGACAGAAGATTATATCAGTGGGCGCTTTGGTTAATTCCGTATTGTGTACCCATCTCTCTGTAGGGGCGACCCTCGTGGTCGCCCGCACGTGCTGCTGAGACGCCAGGCGTTGCTATCCTTGGCCATTCGTGGCAGTCGAGCGGGAGGTGGGCGACCACTACGTAATGTTGATAATCATCAGGGAGGTATGTTGTGGGGCGTAAAATCCTGGTCGTTGATGACGAGCCGGTACTTGTAGAGACGATTGCCTATAACCTGGAGCAGGCCGGTTTCCAGGTAACGACAGCGGTAGACGGGAATACCGGGCTTGAGGCTGCTCGCCGGGAGAAGCCGGACCTGATAATTCTCGATATCATGCTGCCCGAAATAGATGGGCTGGAGGTCTGCCGCCAGTTGCGACGTGAGAGTCAGACCGCTACAACGCCGATTATGATGCTTACTGCAAAGGGTGATGAAATCGACCGCGTCGTAGGTCTGGAGATGGGCGCGGACGATTACGTCACCAAGCCCTTTGGCCGCCGCGAACTGCTGGCGCGCGTGCGCGCCCTGTTGCGGCGCGCCGACTATGCCCCGGCCCAGGATGGGCAGGGCGCGCAGGAGGCAGGGAATGAGCCGACACGCCCTGGGCGCGAACTGCTGGCCGGGCCGATCCGCATCGACCTGGCAGGGCGACGCGTCAATTGCCGGGGTAAAGAACTCGATCTTCAACCCAAGCAATTCGACCTGCTCGTCTACCTGGCTCGTAACCGTGGCACCGTTCTCACCCGCGACCAGTTGCTCCACAACGTGTGGGGATACGATTACGTAGGTGACACACGCACGGTCGATGTGCATGTGCGCTGGCTGCGCGAAAAGCTGGAAGAAGACCCAGCCAATCCCAGGTTGATCCAGACGGTGCGTGGCGTCGGCTACTGTTATCGCTGGTAATGTTCCTCCCGTTCTGCCTCAAATCTCAAAACGTTTCATGTGATATCATTATGTTATAGATAGGCGTGACTGGCCGATGAGGATATTTCACTTTCAAGTCCGGCTCTGTCATGCTGAGCGCAGCGAAGCATCTCAGGACCCAGCCAGATGCTTCGCTGCGCTCAGCATGACATGTTACCGATCTTGCTTGCTAAAAATCATCATCGGCCAAAGGGCGCGGTAAACCGTCCCTACAATTGATTGTGTTATCCCCTTTTAAGGAGTTTTTCATTTTGTTTCTCTCGACCACGAACCTGACCTTAGCCCCCGATGCCCCCATTGACCTGCACATGCATACCACGTTTAGCGACGGGCGCTGGCCCGCGCAACAGCTACTAGATTACCTGCTTGGTGAACACTTTGCTATGGTAGCTATTACCGACCACGATCGCGTCGATACCCAGGAGACGCTACAGGCGCTGGCCCTGGAAAAGGGCCTGCCGGTGCTGGTTGGCGTTGAGATGACCACGCAGTGGGACGGCGTGATGGGTGATGTGCTGTGCTACGGCTTTGATCCCCAATCGCGCGAGCTGCGCGCCGTCGCTTCCAGCGTTGTCGAACGCCAGTATGAAAACACGCTGGCCGTTTTGGAAGAACTGAAGCGCAAGGCTTATGAATTTCCGCGCCAGGCTGAAGTATTGAAGGAAAGCGGCGGCGAACCACGCCTGCCTCGTGATAACATCGCCTTGCTGCGCCAGCACGGATACGCCTCGGACTGGCATTCGGGCGTAAGCATTATCAAGGAGGCAGGCTTTGTTTCAATCAAAGCGGATATGGGGGAGACAGTCGAGGCCGTGCAGCGCAGCGGTGGCGTTGCGCTGATCGCCCACCCTGGACGCAAGGAACGCGGTTTCACCTTCTACGATATCGATCTACTCGATAAAGTGCGCGCCAATGTGCCTATCGACGGCATCGAGGTGATCCATCCTTCTCACACTCCTGAGATGACCTCGGCATACCTGGCCTACGCGCGCAAACACCACCTGCTGGTGAGTACCGGCTCCGACTCACACAGCATTCCCGGTCGTATGCCAAAACAGCACCACGCCGAACTGAGCCGCGACCTTCTGGAGCGCGTCGGCATTCGAGTCACGACGTGACCCCGTGAGCGTCTGCTTCAATCAAAAAATGCACCCTGCTTACGTGCAGGGTGCATTTTTTGATTGATCGATTTATCCCAATGCTTCTCTGCCGGCTTCGACCGGCAGGCGCTCATCCGTGTCGTAATCGGATGGCGCTGTCTCGTCCTTGCCGCGCCGCAGCCCGATCACGTTGAAGATGGGGGTCAACACGATCGCCAGAGCCAGGTTCAAGACGATCATCGAGAAGGCGATGTACATAGCCGGGAAGCTAAAGCTGCCCAGGGTGATGACATAGACCGACTTGAGGCCGGCCACGTAGAAGAAGACCGTGCCGAGCACTTCTCCTGCCGCCCAGCCGATTAGCAAGGCCCAGCGATTGAACCAGTGGGTGTAGAGGCCCAGGAAAACCGCCGGGAGCGTGGAAGATCCAGATGCCGCCGAGCAGCTGGAAGTTAATAACCTGCGTGGTTGGGATGTAGACGATGAAGAGTACCGCGCCGAACTTCAGCACGAGCGAGGTCCACTTGGCGACCGTGGTCTCTGCTCGCTCAGAAGCGTTCGGACTGATGTACTCTTTGAAGATGTTGCGCGTGAACAGATTCGCAGCGGCGATAGACATGACGGCGGCAGGCACCAGCGCGCCGATCGAGATGGCGGCAAAGGCGAAGCCGGCGAACCAGCTTGGGAACTCCGCGTTAATGAGCGCCGGAACCGCGCCGTTTGCTCCAAAGGGGGCGAGTGGCTTGATGTGCGCCGCGATTGCCATGTAGCCGGTGAGAGCCAGCAGGCCGAGCATCAGCGAGTAGATGGGCAGCAGCGCGGTGTTGCGTTTGACAACGTTCTTACTGTTGCTGCTCAGCACGCTCGTCAGTGAGTGCGGGTAGAGGAACAGCGCCAGCGCGGAAGCGATAGCCAGCGTAGAGAAGGCCCAGGTCTGCTTCGGGCTGAGGAACTCGGAGAAAGTGGTGGGGGCCGCAGTATGTTTTGCCGAGACCGCAGCGAAGATGTTTCCAAAGCCACCGAGCTTGGAAGGGATGACGACAAGTATGACGATCAGCGTCACGAAGATCATCAGGTCCTTCACCATGGCGATCATAGCGGGCGCGCGCAGTCCGCTCGTGTAGGTGTGGCTGCCAGGATCAAAGGCGATCAGCAGGGGTAGATCGATCTGCAAGCCGCCCAGCGAAACGGTCAGCGGAATGCCGAGCGCTGCCAGAGAGACCTGAATGCCGAACATCTGCAAAGCGATGTAGGGCAGCGTGGCAACGATGCCTGTCAGCGCCACAGCGAAGGCCAGCGTCTTGCTGCCGAAGCGGTCCCTCACGAAGTCAGCGGCGGTGACATAGCCGCGCTGCTTGCAGACCGACCAGAACTTGGGCATCAAGATGTAGATGATGGGATACACCAGGATGGTGTAGGGCACCGCGAACCAGCCGTTCAGCACGCCCAGGCCGAACATGGCGGCTGGCACGGCGATGAAGGTGTAGGCGGTGTACAGGTCGCCGCCGAGCAGGAACCAGGTGACGATGGTGCCAAATCGCCGTCCTGCCAGGCCCCATTCGCTGATCTGGTTCAGGTTGCCGCGCCGCCAGCGCGCGGCAACAAAGCCCAGGACGGTGACGAGCGCAAAAAAGATGATGAAGACGGTAAATGCAACCCCGTTAAACATGGATGAAATCTCCCTTTTCCCTCTGTCTTGCCACGCAACACCTGTCATGCTAGTAGCGTTGCGCAGCGTAGAATGCTGCTTCAGAGTCAAAGATTTGCATCATGCGCTTGCCTTTTGCGTATGATGCGAGGCGCGTCCTGCCATTTCACGCTCCTAGAAAATACAGTACAGCTGTCAAAATGGCCGTGAGTATAATCATCAGGAGCGGAAACCAGTAGAGGAAAGGCATGCCGATGAAGGTCGGGTTCTGGAAATTGTAAAACGGCGGATACAGCAGGATGATGAACGGGATAATCAGAAGGACGAGCCGCCAGGAACGCCGCCGCCTCTGCGTTGGGGTTTGGGACCCATAGTCGAACTCCTTTCAATGATCGTGTGAAATGAACGTGACACGGAAGAAAAAAGAGAACGGATGAGAAGCCCGATGCTTGAACAACAGGGCATACTGTTTCACCTTGCGCGCAGATAACAGCATGTTGGCGTACATATACGATGTACCTACCCTGTCTTCAAGATGTATATACTGATCTACTATAGTTAGTACACTATGCGCACCGGAATGTCAAGAGAAATAGCATGTTAGCTGGCAACACGGTTTTTCAAAGGAAAATGGGCTATACTGCGAAAGACATATAATGATAAAGGAAAAACATCTCTCATAATTCAATCGCCTATAAGCTCATTTGAAATACTGCCGAAAAAAGTCAAGCCGCTCTTGCGCGGCTGGTCGCACGCGGTAGCCGCTGTTGCTTCAATTGTTTTAACGGTGATCCTTTGCTGGCTGAGCCGCCAGGACGCTCCTCGCCTGCTCTCCATGCTCGTCTTCGGCCTCAGCATGATCGAACTCTACACTGTCAGCGCCCTCTACCATATCATCACCTGGAGTCCTGGCAAGCGGCGCGTGCTGCGCGCCATCGACCACGCCAACATCTTCGTGCTGATCGCAGGAACCTATACACCGCTCTGCTTCAATATCCTGACAGGCTGGCTGCGCGTGACCATTCTGGTCGTTATCTGGCTGCTGGCGCTGCTCGGTGTCAGCATGTCAGTCTTCACGCTCAAGTTGCCACGTTGGGCCACCGCCGCGCTCTACATCGGCATGGGATGGGTGGTTGTGCTGGCGCTGCCCGCCTTCCTGGCCGTGTTGCCCTGGACAGCTGTCGCCACCTTGCTGCTCGGCGGCGTGCTCTACACTGCCGGTGTGGCGTGCTGAGGCACTCCAGAAACCCTGATCCTTTCCGTACAGGAGGGGCAGGGATCACGTAGGTCTTTATCTCTTCCGCTTATTCTTGGCAGCGTGGCCTTCGCCGCCTGCGTCTGGATTTGGGCGCTGCCGTTCGTGCGGTTATAGCAA
>CAVSXS010000003.1:0-172894 GCA_963731975.1 uncultured Chloroflexia bacterium
CCCTGTGCTTTCTGTGGGGCCGCCCCCATGATCGTGCGCGTATTGGGCGACTGGAATAGCCCCTGGCCCAGGCCAATTACGGCAAGACGCCAGATGATATCAAGGGTAGAACTTTGCGTCGTAATCTGACTCAGCAGGAATAGTCCAAAACAGGCAATCGCCAATCCAATAGGGGAGAGCCAGCGCGACCCGATGCGATCGGCCAGCGCGCCACTCAAAGGCGCTGCCACGGCAAGCATGAGGGGCAGCGGCGTCATCAACAAACCGGTCTGGATGATCGAGAAACCGCGCAATTCCTCAAAGTAGAATGGCAAAAGAAACCCTGGCGCAAACAGTGCCATCATACAGAGCATAAAGCTGATATTGGCAAGCGCGAAGACGCGATTCGTCAATAATGACAGGTTGACAATGGGCTGCTCCACATGCATCTCGACATACACCCCTACGGTCAACATCACGAGACTGACTCCCAGTGACGTGAGCGTGCCTACAGAAAGCCATCCCCACTCCTGTCCAAAGGAAAGCCCCAGGGTCAGAGCGGCCAGCCCGATGGCCAGCACGATGGCACCGATTGGATCAAAACGTTGATGCTGCTTGCTCGGCGCGCTTTGCTCTCTATACAGGTATATCGAAGCCAGCAGGACAATCACACAGATTGGAACATTGACATAGAAAATCCAACGCCAGGTCAGAAACTGTGTGATGATGCCCCCTATGGTAGGTCCAGCCGCCACACCCAACGATACCACTACCGCATTCAAACCCAGCGCCAGCCCTCGCTCATTCTTAGGGAACGTACTCGTAATCATGGCTATGTTTACAGAAAAGATGAGCGCGCCCCCGATACCCTGAAAGAGGCGTGCGAGAATGAGCAGCAGCAGCGAGGGTGCGAGGCCAGAAAGGGCAGACCCTATGATAAACACAACCAGTCCCGTCATAAAAATTGGCTTGCGACCGATCATATCCGCCAGGCGCCCACAGGTGAGAAGCACCGCTGCGATAACCACAAGATAGCCAATGATAATCCATTCGGTAGACCCACTTATGCCGGTGTGAAACGTGCGCGCAATGCTTGGCAGGCCGATATTGACAATCGAACCGTCGAGAGTGGTCATGAAGGTCGCCGCAGCCGATAGAGCAAGCACCGTCCACTTACTGCTGGCGGCCACCGGCAATTTGGCAGTACGGGAAGCTGGGGAAGCCGGGGAAGCCGGGTAATGGGCTACACGCTGTACGGCAGGAACAGGAAGAGAGGTGGGAATAGTTCGTACTAACTCATGCATGCTGGCCGTTTCAAATTTTCCATATTTATTCAAGGTGTGTTCTTTATCCATTCTATCCTCGGTTATACTTTCAAAAATGTATGATTGGCTCTTTTGTTCTTTGCCTTATGTAAAGTATAAAGCCTTAGCACTTGCATGTCCAATACATAATTAAGAGGAGACTAATAGGTGTTGCCTATGAAAGAAACAGGTGCAGGCATGGAGCTTCGTCATTTCCGGTACTTTGTCGCTGTCGCGGAAGAACTTCATTTTGGAAGGGCAGCTACACGGCTTTTGATCGTGCAGCCGTCGCTGAGCCAACAGATTAAGCAGCTTGAGGATGAGCTAGGCTTTCCTCTCTTGAGGCGCACAAAGCGTTCGGTGGAGTTGACAGACGCAGGAAAGGTCTTCTTAACAGAAGCGCGAAAAGTTCTGGCCCAGGTTCAGGAGGCGAAACGTGCTGCTCAACGCGCCTATCGTGGAGAGATCGGGCGACTGGTGATCGGCTACATCAGCTCAAGCACCTACGACCTGTTGCCGATGATGCTGAGCGCGTATCGAGACCGTTTTCCCGATGTTGATGTTGCTTTACGAGAGCTGACGACGCAAGAGCAATTACGGGCATTGGACGAGGAAGCCATTCAGGTCGGGCTGCTACGCCTACCGATCAATGACCCCCTGGTACATGTCGAGGTCGTTCGTCGAGAGCCTATTGTGTGTGTCCTTCCAGAAGGACATGCACTTGCCACACGCAAGCGAATCGCTGCGTCCTTGCTGGCAAATGAGCCGTTCGTGCTCCAGTCACGCGAACGAGGAGGGGGATACTATGCTCAACTCATGAATTTATGCCTAACGGCTGGTTTCAGTCCCAACGTGATTCAGGAAGTGACGGAGATGCATACCATTGTGAGCCTGGTCGCGGCTGGCATGGGAGTTTCCCTGGTTCCTCTCTCGGTCAAAAACATACGCAGTCAAGGGGTGGTCTATCGCGAGCTAGAGGGAACAACCACCATAACGGAAATGGCTGTCGCGTGGCTACGTAACGCACATTCGACCATTGTGCAAAATTTCCTGGAGGTGGCAAGAGAAATAACCGCAGGCTCAGTTTAGCCAGGCGCCTCATGCGCCTCATGCGCCTCATGCGTATCATCCATGCATCGATCAGGATTCACGATAATCACGCTCCCCCGTCTGCGGATTATAATAGACCTCCACCTCCCGTTTCGTCGTCGGGTCTACGAAGCGTTCTCCCGTCTTTTGCCAGTCGGCACCGGTTTGACTGATGCGCGGGCGGTATCCCCGGCGCTCGAAGAGAATCCCACCGACGATCAGAAGGCCGTTGACGGCCAGGTAGACCACCAGCGCAAGCGTGGCGTGCAGCGCGAAGAGGACGACCGCTCCGACCAGGCAGAGCGCGCCGTAAGCGATGAGGAGGAGTCGCAACAAGATGGTTATCCTTCTGGCTCAACGACCACGGCGGTCCCGTATGCCACGACTTCGCTCATGACATTGCCGATTTCGGATGAGTCGAATTGCATGCGGACGATCGCATTGGCCCCCATGATTGTCGCGTTTTGCACCATGCGGTCGATGGCATGGCGGCGGGCGTCTTCCAGCATTTTGGTGTACTCGGTGATCTCACCGCCTACGACTGAGCGCAGGCCGGCCATGATGTTCCCGCCCAGGCCGCGGCTGCGCACAACGACGCCGAACACCTGGCCCTTTGTTTCAACGATACGGTAATGCGCGATTGATTTGGTTGTGACAACTTGCATAAGAACCTCCTTACTCGTCCAATAAATTGCAGTATAGTCCAGTTTACCATCGCTCGTAGTGCAGATACTCGCTGCCAGCCTTGCGACCGCGTTTGAGCGATGGGGATGGGATATCGGGCGCGCGGTGTCCGATAGGAATCACCCCCACGGGAGTGACTTCCGCCGGAATGCCGAGCAGTTCGCGCAGCGCCTCCATCCCCTGTGTGGTGGGAATGCCCACAAATCCGGCAGACAGACCTTCATTCACTGCCGCCAGCAGGAGAATCATCACGGCGCAGCCAGCATCCATATGCCAGAACGGGACAGGCCAGTTGATTTCCGTGCCATCCTCGTTCAGCTTGTCTGACTCCTGGTAGCGGCGGTGATAGGCGGCTTCGCTGGTACAGGCGATCACGAGAAGAGGAGCTTCCGAAAGAAACGAGTAAAAACCACCCTCGACATACTCTTCTTCGTGGCAGATGCGCGCAATCGCGTTTTTCAGTTGAGGCTGTGTCGCCACGATAAAAGACTGACCCTGAGTGAAACCGGCGCTTGGAGCGTGGCGCGCCAGTTCTAGCATACGCTCAATCACTTCCGGCGCGACCGCCTCCGAGGTGAAATGCCGCACCATCCGCCGCTTGAGAACGACTTCCGTAAAATCCAACTCTATCTGCCTTTCACTAGCGATACCCCTGGCAGCTATCGCATCAGCCTCTATTATAGCGCAGATATATCGCAGCTGCGCACTCCTACAGCACCTTCCAAAGGTCTTACAGCTGAAAGGCGTACAGCTTCCCATCCCACGAGCCGACATAGACCATGCCGTTGGCCACTGTTGGCGAGGAATCGATGGCGTCACCGGTGGCATAGCTCCAGAGGATGGCGCCCGTCGCCGCGTTGAGCGCGTAGAGGCGATAGTCCTGCGAACCGATGAAGACCACGCCGTTGGCCACTGTTGGCGAGGAGAAGATACGCGCCCCCGTCCCCGTCATCCAGCGCAGTTGCCCGGTGGCGGCGTCGAAGGCGTATACGCGGCCATCGCTTGAGCCAATATAGACGACCCCGTTAACAATGGCGGGTGAGGAGTGAATATACCCCTGCGTAGGCGCTATCCAGCGCAGCTTGCCTGTGCGGGCATCGAAGGCGTAGAGGTTCTTATCTTCAGACCCCACATAGACCACGCCACCCGCGACGGCGGGCGAAGAGACACGAATGGCGCTCCCGGCCAGGGCCGTCCACATGAGCTTGCCCGTGCGGGCGTCGAGGGCATACAGCATACCGTCCTCAGACCCCACATAGACCACGCCACCCGCGACGGCGGGCGAGGATGAAACAGCGTCCCCGGTGGTGAACGACCACAGACCCTTCCCCGTCGCGGCATCGATAGCGTAGAGCAGCGCATCATTCGAGCCGATATAGAGCACGCCGTTGGCAACTGACGGAGACGACCAGACAGCGTTGCCGGTTATGAATTTCCAGGCCGGCGCGCCTGTTCTGGCGTTGAAGGCATACAGGGTATCGTCGCTCGAGCCAACAAAGACCATGCTTCCCGCAACCGCTGGCGAGGAGCCGATATCAGCCTTCGCCGCATGCGACCACAGCAGTTTCCCCTTGACTGCATCTAACGCAGAGAACGAGAGATCATTCGAGCCGACAAACACCACTCCATTGGCAACCGTCGGAGAAGAGATGATGAGGTTATGTGTCGTAAAGGTCCAGGCGAGTCGCAGATGTCCAACGTTCGCCGCAGTGATGTGGTGCTCAGCAGCAGCATAATGGGTATGCTGCAAATCAAAGCCAAACATCGCTGTGGCAGAATTGACCTCGGGAACAGCGACTCGCGGATGAACAAGCGAGTTCACCCATTGCCGCGCAGGAGTCGCAAAGAAGATCACAACAGCCAGGAGGACGATACAGGCGAACACGATCAGAACGTTTCGCCCCGCTGCCCTCCGATGCCTGGAATGGTCGTGCTGCATTGCCATGTGAGTACCACTTCCTGCTCTGCGTTCGCTTCTGCCATAGGACTGCTGCTGATATTAGTACGCGAAGGGATACGCCTGTAGTAGTGTACCTCAGCATGTGCCAGGAGGACAACTCACCCGAGATGACGTGATAGGGTTTCTCAAAAAAGGACACGCTCCTTTCCTTGCGCTCAACACGCGCAAGATAACTCATTTATTCCTTCGAGAAGACCCTACCATTCACGCATCACGCTCCCATCACGTTCGTCTGCGTGGGTTTCTCAGTCCCGTCTCAATCCGCTCCCGCGCTGGGCAACGTCGCTGCCAGGATATGCTTCTTCCGAGGGCGAGTTGATGTGAAGACTCATGAACAACTTATGTGATACTTTTGAGGTGGCACTGCTCCCATTTGTGATGGCGACGAGAGGCTGATGCGGTACTGTTAAGACGGTAGACAATGGATGAAAGGAAGCACAAGCCATGAGAACGACGATCCAGAACGAAGCTTTGACCCTATTACAGCAGGGCAAGCAGCCATCTTCCGGTCTCATCACAGAAACCCGCTTGCTCGGATTGCCAGCAGTCGTGCAACGCTATCTCAGATACACACAAATTATTGGCAAAGAACCCATCCGCACCGTGCGTCTCAAACAACGTGGGAGTTTTCGAATAAAAGAGGGGCAAAAGTGGCTGCCGCTGGTGGCCGAACAGTACTATAGTGTGCAGCCTCCTGCCTTCCTGTGGCACGGCGTTATCAAACAGAACCCGCTTCTGCCGATCTCCGCCAGAGACAGTTTCTCCAACGGTCACGGCAGCCTGCGCGTCAAGCTGCTGTCTTTCATTCCCCTGGTCGATGCGCACGGATCAGAAGCCGATCAAGGCGAATTGCTGCGCTACCTCAGTGAGATCGTCTGGTTCCCAACCGCCTGGCTGTCCCCAGCCATCGAGTGGCAGGCGCTCGATGAGCGATCGGCCAGAGCCACCATTCAGCATGGCGCAGTGACGGCTTCAGTGGTTCTCTTCTTTAATGAGCAGGACCAGTTGACGCGTATGATCGCGCAGCGCTACCGGCTGGTCAACGGGCAATGTGCGCTTGAGCAATGGGAAACCCTGGGGGGAGAGTATAGAGAGATCAACGGGGTGCGTATTCCTGTCAAAGCAGAGGCCATCTGGAAGTTACGTTCCGGGGATTTCAGCTACTTTCGTGGAGAAATCACCGAGATCGTCTATAACGATGATGCCATGCGGAGAATCGTGTGACAGGGAGGTGTCCTATGGCGACTACGAACATAGGCCAAGATCGACCAGGTTTGGGGAAAACGAGCACCAGTACCAGGCTGTTTGTTGTCATTCAGGGAACACTTCTTGGGCTTGTAGGGATGGTTCATGGAATAGCTGAAACGCTGCAAGGAAACACGCCAACCGGAGGTGTGTTGTTAAGCAGCGTCGGCGCTTTTACGCTTCTGCCTACCTATGTCATCAGCGGCATAGCGGCTATTCTCGTCAGTTGTGCTCTCATCGTATGGACGATCGGATTTATTCACAAGAAAAACGGGCCGCTCGTGTTCCTCGTACTTTCTCTCCTCCTTTTTTTCGTCGGTGGGGGGATAGCACAGGTGCTCTTCATCCTTATCACCTGGGGCGCATCGACTCGTATCAATAATCCAGGAACCTGGTGGAGAAACGTGATACATGAGCAGGGAAGGAACCGCCTGGCACATCTATGGGTGGCTCTCCTGATCAGCGACTACGCATTTTTATTGCTAGGTATAGGAATCTGGCTGTTTGTTACACCGCCTGGCGTTACAAATCAAGCTCCGACCATTGCCTATGCGCTCTGTTGGTCCTCTCTGAGCGTAGGGCTGATCTTACAACTTGTCACAGTTGTTGCCGGGTTTGCACGCGATAGCGCTGAGCAAGTGGGAGTGAGGCGGCAAGCAACCTGACCGCGACCAGGCTTTAGGGCTGGTGTCACCACACTAGAAGCGGGACGGACTCCTGGCTCTGCGCCCCAGGAAGGCCCTCCGCAGGGGCGGGCCTTCCTGGGGCGCAAGTGCCGTTAGGCGATGTTGTTCGGTGTGTTTCTTGAGACGTTTGAGGAAACATCCATCGTCAACACACCTAGATTGTATATTCCTCCACCATCAATGCCTGCACTGTTACCGGTGACATTCGAGTTGGTTAGCGCGATTGTGCCAGAGGTGTTGTTGTAAATACCGCCTCCATTGGCTGAGGAGGTATTGTTCTTGACGTCCGAGTTGGTGAGCGTGACCGTGCCAGAATTGTTGTAAATACCACCTCCATTAGCGGCAGTATTGTTCTCGATGTTCGAATTGTTGAGCGTGACCTTGCCAGAGACGGTGTTGTAAATACCACCTCCATTGGCTGAGGAGGTATTGTTCTTGACATCCGAGTTGGTGAGCGTGACCGTGCCGGATGTGTTGTAAATGCCACCTCCATTGGGAGAAGTGTTATTCTTGACGTTCGAGTTGGTGAGCGTGATTGTGCCAGAGACGGTGCTGTTGTAAATACCTCCGCCATTGGCAGAGGCGGTATTGTTCTCGACGTTCGAGCTGGTGAGGATGAGCGTGCTGGTGTTATAGATGCCGCCGCCAGTAACGGCAGTGTTGGTCTTGACGGTCGAGTTGGTGAGGATGAGCGTGCTACTGTAGTTGTAAATGCCACCACCGATGTTTATGGCGCTATTGCCGGTGACGTTCGAGTGGGTGAGCGTAGCGTGAGCGAGGCGCTGAAGAAGTTGGCGATACCGCCGCCAGAGACGGCGGTGTTGTTCGCGACGGTCGAGTCGTTGAGGGTGCCCGTGCCGGAGTTATAGATACCGCCGCCGAGGAGCGATTGCGGTATTGCCGGTGAAAGTCAAGGGTTGAGTGATCACAGTGCCATTGTTGTAGATGCCGCCGCCAGAGGTGGCCGTATTGGTGGTGACGGTCGAATGGGTGAGCGTGACTGTGCCGGAGAACATGTTCAAGATGCCGCCGCCGCCGACACCGTGGTTGCCACTGACGGTCGTGTTGTCGAGGGTAAGCAAGGCATGACTGTTGTTGAAGATGCCTCCACCGGAGAGGGGTGGGGAGATGGCGTTGTTGCTCGAGACGGTTGAGTCCTTGACGGTAAGCGTGCCTGAGTTATAGATGCCGCCGCCGAAAGCGGCATTGTTGCTCGAGGCGGTCGTGTTATCGATAGTGCCTGTGCCGGAGTTGTAGATACCGCCTCCGCCATTGATGCCACGGTTGAGGCTGATGGTCGAGCGGTTGATGTTGAGCGTGCCGGAGCTATAGATGCCGCCGCCCACGGTAAAGGCTAGATTGTTCGTAACGGTCGAGTTGTCCAGGGTGAGGGTGCCGGAGCTATAGATGCCACCGCCGGAGGTGGCTTTGCTGTTCTCGACGGTCGAGTGGTTGATGGTGAGCATGCCAGCGTTATGGATGCCGCCGCCGGTGGTGTCAACGCCGCCGGTGATGACCAGACTTCTTATCGTTACTGTCGCTGTCGACTGGATCGTCACGACCGTGCCGCTGCCGCTGCCGACGAGCGTCGGGATGCCAAGAATGGGATCGTTGTCGCCTTCGATCGTCAGATTCACAGCGATGGTCGTACTACCGGTGCAGGTTCCGGTAACCTTCAATGTGTCGCCTGCCGTGGCCGCGTTGACGGCGTCTTGCAGCGTGGTATAAGTTATTGCTTTTGAGGCTGTGTTGACAACCTGGCAGAGCGGTGCCGCCGCCGCTCTGCCAGGTTGTAGTATCGCTAGCCCCGCTAGCAGCCCTACCACCGCTACTATCAACAACGTTCGTCGTGTCGCCTTCCTGGCTCGTCGCACGCCCGGCCCTGGCTCTTTGACCAGGTCTGCATCCTGCTTCCAAAACCGCATTTGTTTGCTCCTTCTTTGCGCCAATGCACAAGTTCTCTGAAATGACTGATCATTGGTGAGAAGAACCACTTCTCCTTGAAAGGTCAAAGCGTATGGGAGATGTGTAGAGAGGCCTGTCTTTCTTGTTCCCCCTCGAAAGACAGAATGCTAATGCCTTTTCCCGTTTAGCCTTTCCTGATCGTAAAGATTAAAATATTTTAGCATAGATATATGATAATGCTAAAAATGCTAAACAGGAAAATGCTAAAATACTCTAGCATAGATATATAATAATGCTAAGATATTGAAGAGTCAAGGGAAAACTGAGCCATTTTATGTTGGATGTCCAGTGTACCCACTTCGGTAGCATTTTACCCGCGTGAATACGGAATACGCAGCCCCACTCAACGGATGTGATATACTAGCACCATATTTTATGACCTGTACCTTCGCGGCTCAGGCGAATGTCCTATTGCTCCTTAATAGGAAGGGAAGAGTCTATGGCTCAAGAGAGTTCCCAGGCGGGCGCATCTCTCTATGGTGACATCGTCGTCCTCGATCTGACCAGCTCCATTCGCGGGATGCACTGCGGCAAGCTTTTTGCCGATTACGGAGCAGATGTGATGCTGGTCGAACCGGTGGATGGCAGCCCTGCCCGGCGGATCGGCCCCTTTGCGCAGGGCAGGCAGGATCGTGAGACCAGCCTGCACTTCATTCACCATAATCGCAACAAGAAGAGCGTCACGCTGAACTTGCGAACAGAGCGCGGGCGGGAGCTGCTGCGCGACCTGGCGAGCCGCACCGATCTGTTCATTGAAGACAGGCCGGTCGGCGAACTTGAGGCGTTGGGACTTGGTTACGAGCAGCTTCACGCGCTCAATCCGCGATTGGTGTATGTCTCCATCACCGGCTTTGGGCAGACCGGACCTTACGCGCATTTCAAGACAAGCAACATCGTCGAGGATGCCATGGGCGCGTTGATGAGCATCACCGGGCCGGTAGATAAGCCGCCGACCATGACGGGCGCGCAGCAGGCCGAACATATCACGGCGGTTCACGCCGCCTATGCTGCCTCAGCCGCGCTGCTCTACCGCGACTTGCATGATGTGGGGCAGCACATTGATGTCTCCGCGCAGGAGTGTGTGGCGTCCGTGCTGGAGAATGCCATTGAACAATATACCTACCTGGGCGTGACTCGCAAGCGCGCGGGCAGCCGGCATGGCACGGCATGGCCCTGCACCGTTTTCCCCTGCAACGATGGCTACATCGGCATGTGCTGCACGCAGCCCAAAGAAGTCAAGGCGGCGGTGCTGCTGGCGGAGGATTACGAACTGGCGGAAGACCCGGTGCTGGCGAATACCTTTGAACGACGCGCGCGCGCCGACGAGTTTGAGCCGCGCCTGGTCGCCGGGTATATGAAGTATGGCAAAGCCGAGTTGTTTCACAAAGGTCAGGCGCTCGGTTGCCCTGTCGGTATGACCAGCGACGCGCGTGATCTCGCCACCGACCCACATCTGAACGAAGTGGGTTTCTTCGCCGAGTTCCAGCATCCGGTAATTGGGACCTATAAGGACATCGCCGCTCCTATCTATATGACGCAGACGCCGGGTGACAGGCACAACGCGGCCCCCACCCTGGGGCAACATACAGGCGAGGCACTGCAAAAACTGGGGTTGAGCGACACCGACCTATCTGCGCTGCGCGCTGATGGCATCATTTAGAGAGGAGCGCCAACATGTTGAAAGACGCAAAAGACGCACTGGCAGGGTTTCGCTGCGTTGACTTTTCCTGGGTGTTTGCCGGGCCATACTGCGGGCAGTTGCTCGGCGATCTCGGCATGGAGATGATTAAGATCGAGTGCCGCAAGCGCATGGACGTGGTGCGCATGTATCCACCGTTCGCCTTTGAGGACCGCCGCCTGAATTCCAGCGGTTACTGGAATACGCACAATCGTAGCAAATACAGTGTCAACCTGGATATGAAGAGCGAGAAAGCGCGCGAAATCGTCACGCGCCTGATAGCAATGAGCGATGTCGTGCTCGAAAATTACAGCGCGCGTGGCATGAAGGCTATCGGCTTCGATTACGAGTGCCTGCGCGAGATCAACCCGCGCATCGTGTATTGTTCGATGGCCGGCTTCGGGCATCGCGGCCCCTACAAGAACTACGTGGCTTACGGGCCAATGCAGGAATTGCAGGCGGGCATCGTTAACCTGACGGGCTGGCCGGACGGCGAGCCATCCCGCGTCGGCACGAGCTACCCAGACGCCGCCGGGGGTGTCAGTGCGGCCTTCGCGATTGTCTCAGCGCTGCGTGTCGCACGACGCACCGGGCAGAGTCAGTGGATCGACCTGGGGCAGACCCTCACGGCGGCTGCCCTGACCGATACCGCCGTCATCGAATATACCGTAAACGGGGATATCCAGCGGCGCAACGGCGACTCCAGCCGCTTCTTCGCACCGCACAACATCTACCCATGCAATGGCGAGGATCAGTGGGTGGCTATCTCCGTCGAAAACGACCAGGAATTCGCGGCACTGGCCGGCGTGATGGGCCAGCCCGAACTGGCGCAGGATGCGATCTTCGCCACCAACACGGCTCGTTTGCAGAACCGCGCCGCGCTCGATGATCTCATCAGCACGTGGACGGCGCAGTTTGACCACTACGACGTCATGCACCGCTTGCAGAACGCGGGCGTCGCGGCTGGCGCTGTGCTCAGCACGGGCGAATTCGTCGAGGACGAGCATGTCACGGCGCGCGGCTTCATGGAGAGCTTTGATCATCCCGTCGTGGGTGAGAAACGCTACCCTGGCGTGCCATACAAGCTGTCTGAGACGCCCGGCTATATCCATCGCGCGGCTCCCACGCTAGGCGCGGACACCGAGTACATTTTTAAGACGCTGCTCAATATGAGCGATGAGCAGATCAAGGAGCTGGACGACGAAGGGATATTAGTGTAGTAGTGAAAAGTCGGGGCAGCCGCGCGGCTGCCCCGACTTTTCACTACTACACGTACCCTATGATTGTGTGCTATAATATATCAGAGTTCGCAGGTCGGATTTACTGTTATTTTCAGCCTGCATGGAAATGCATCAAGAATTTGAGCGCGAGAGATGCGTTCTACGAGGATAAGGGACATGGCGGAAACAATTACTGCTGATATGATTATTCATGACGTGGTGACGAAACACCCTGAGACGGTCAAGGTCTTTCATGGACATGGGCTGCCCTGCACGGCGTGTGCCGTTGGCTCGCGTGAGAGCATCGCGGGCGGCGCTCGCACGCATCGCTTCACGCCTGAGAAGCAGTCGTTATTGGTTCAAGATTTGAACGCGGCGGTGCATGGCGAGCCGATCTCGGTCGCGCCTAAGAAGGCTCCGGTCGGGCGCGGCGTGCCACTGGGGATGGCCCCGGCGGGCAAAGATGGCAGCATCAAGCAGGTCATCGCCATCATGAGCGGCAAGGGCGGCGTCGGCAAGTCGCTCGTCACAGGGCTGCTGGCCGTCTCGCTGCGGCGGCAGGGATTGCGCGTTGGCATCCTGGATGGCGATATTACCGGCCCCAGCATCGCGCGTATGTTCGGCACGAAAGGCACGCCGAACAAGTCCGCGAGCGGCGGTATCGAGCCGCTGACCAGCATGGGCGGCATCAAGATCATGTCGATGAACATGTTCCTTGAAGAAGAGAGCCAGGCCGTGGTGTGGCGCGGCCCGATGGTCTCCAGTGCCATCAAGCAGTTTTACAGCGACGTGGAGTGGGGGCAGCTCGACTACCTGCTGGTTGATCTCCCGCCCGGCACGTCGGACGCGCCGATGACCGTCTTACAATCGCTGCCGGTAGACGGCATTGTGATCGTCTCCTCGCCGCAATTGCTGGCGACGATGGTCGTGAAGAAGTGCATCAACATGGTGCAGCAGTTGAAGGGCATTATCGTTGGCGTGGTCGAGAATATGTCGTACTTCGAGACGCCCAACGGCGAGCGCTACGAGATCTTCGGTTCCAGCAATGGCCCTGAACTGGTGGATATGACAGGCGCGCCGCTCCTGGCGCAGTTGCCCATTGATTCAGAGCTGACCGCCCTGTGCGACGCGGGTCGCGTGGAAGCCTAC
This sequence comes from uncultured Chloroflexia bacterium, assembly GCA_963731975.1. Classification (GTDB taxonomy): domain Bacteria; phylum Chloroflexota; class Ktedonobacteria; order Ktedonobacterales; family Ktedonobacteraceae; genus CAVSXS01. Next base: position 12,960 of record CAVSXS010000003.1, read on the forward strand.
AACGGTGCGGCTTACGAACTGCTGGCATCCAACTTCGTCAATACGTTGAAGATCAAGCGCTAATTGGTAAGCAATAGCAAGAGAGCAGGAAGGCCACCCGCGCGGGTGGCCTTCCTGCTCTCTTGCTATTCCAGTATATTACTGGACGTTGAAGTGCGCCTTGTGATAGTAGACCATGCCTTTGCCCAGCACCTTGACGGGCTGGAGTTCTTTCAGCATGATCGCCTCGCCGCATTTCACGCACACGCGGCTGGTCATGTGGTTGATCTCTTCGCGGTTCGCCAGCGACGCACGCGCGGTTTTTGAAAGTTCACCCTTTTTTGCCATTGATCGGAGACCCCTTTCGCCTATCTATCTGAAACACCGATGAGTTCGGGAACACTGCATAAGAGCAGATTACGCACCCTGTTGGTGGCTAGTATATCATACGTCTTCACACGTTGTCTATTATTGAAAACACGGTACCAGCCTCAAACATTCCCCTTGTTGCTGTGCTTTGTTGTATAATTCCTCGGTAAACTGGCAACTTCAACGAAGCACATCCATTTATTTTGTAACGAAGGAGCATATCATTCAATGACAGACGAGACGAACGAGACGAACGAGACGAAGCCGACCATTATGGCAGAGAAAGATGGCCCGTACTATATCCAGAATGCGAAGGGGCTGATTTTGCTTGATAGCGACGGCAATCCTTTCGAGATCACCGACGATGAAATCACATTGTGTCGCTGCGGGCAGTCGCGCACCAAGCCGTTTTGCGATGACAGCCACGTGCGAACCGGCTTCAAGTCCGATGTGAAAGCGCCGTAGAAGGCTCCGTAACAGGCTGGTAGACCACGTAGATGCCGAAGTCGTAGCGCCGGTAGTGCGTGGTAGAATGCGCGATCTTCTTCGCAAAGGCCAGCGCATCGGGCGAATTGGCTGCGAAGACGTAAGCAGCCTGCGGATCAGCCTTCACAATCGGCACATAGGCCGTATAGCGGTTGCCGCCCGGCTCTGTCAGTCCGGGTGGCACGACAGAGATGACCTGTTCCTGGCTCTGGAAGACCAGGCGATATCCACCTGTCCAGTATCCACTGTAGACGCGCCTCGCCCCGATGCTCATCAGCCCCTGCACCAGCGCCTGTTGCTGCTGATTATCGGCCTCGACGCCCGGTATAGACGCGAAGGAGGCAACTGTACCGGCCAGGACTGCCACGGCAACCACAACAAGCACGCCCCGATTGGCTAGCGCCAGCAGTTTCGCACGGGACGGCAGCCTGAACTTCTCGAACCCCGCGGCGATCCACAAGGGCCATAGCACGGCAGGAGTCGTGACGAGCAGGCCGACCAGGTAGCGCGTGCTCCATGGCTTCAAGGCGGAAAGCGGGCTACTGACATAGAACAACAGGGTGAGCGCGGCACACATCAGGATCATGAGGCGCGAGAAGTTGATGATAGCGGCTGCCCGCTCCTCCGGCGTCCAGGCTGTCTGCCGCGCGCGTCTCGCCGCCAGCAACTTCCACAAACCGCTGATCGCCAACAGCGCAGAGATCGCCAGCAGCAGCAGGTAGCCGAGGCTCCAACCGCCCATCTCCAGAATGCAGGGCAGCGTGGCCGAGGTGGCCGGACCATAATAGGGCAGATTGGTCAGTGAGCAGACAGGAGTAAGTCCGGTGGAGACCGGCAAGCTCCACAGCAGCGTGCCAACGAAACGCATCCTCAGCAGGTGCTGCGTACCGGGCGGAATAATCGTCGCGGAGCTATGGATATTCAGGATGGTTAACAACGTATTGTGATCCGGCGAAGCCTGTATATTGTAGATAATGAAGGGGAAAAAGCCGATCAAAAAGCCCAGAAGGAGCAAAACTATTCTGTACGATAGTAACTCGCGGGTGCAGAAGAAGAGCAGGATCAGTCCGCCTGCCAGCACGAATGGGCTGACCAGGAAGTGCGTCCAGAGTCCCAATCCGGCGGCCAGGCCCCAGCCGGCGTAGGCTGCCAACCGCCACAACTTGAGCCGTCGCGTCTGTTCCTGCCGGGCCGTCAGCGCCAGCCACGCGGCCAGCAGCACTACCACCGAGCCGAACAGCAGCGTCTCGATCGCGCCACCCACCGCGCGCAACTGCTGGATCATCACGTCGCTGGCGATACCCAGGCCGAGCAGCGCCAGTACGACCAGCGCCAGCTTCTTCGAGTAGAGCAGGCTGGTCAGGCAGTACATGCTGACCAGGAAGAGCAGGAACATAATCACCATGCCGAGGCGCAGAGTGAAGGACGAGACGCCGAAGAGGTGGAAGAAGAACGCCGCAATGTAGGCTTCAAGCACGCCCATGTAGTCTTGCCCGTAGAGGAAGATGGGGTGCTGGCCCTGGAAGGCGATATGCATGGCTTCGATGCCCATCGTGCCCTCGTCGCCGTTGACTTCGGGCATCCCCATGGCCAGGAAGAAGAGGCGCAGCCCAATTGAGACCGCAATGATACCAATCGCGACGATTTCATACGTATTCAGGTGGAGTGAGGTGGTGCGCAACCGCTCCCAACGAGTCATATTCATACCTTCCAGCATGCCAGCACGTTAGCAAATAGCCAGGTTATCAATCGTAATGTACACGTCCTATGGATAATAATGCAAGAAAACGGGCGTTTTGTTGTCTGCCGCAGTGAATACAAGCAAAAGGGCAGCGAAAAAGGGAGTCAATTGCTTGACTCCCTCTGCATAAATGCATCTGATAAACTGTTCTACAAATACCGCGCTACCAGAACGCACTACAGAAGTATACATCCTACGTACACGACAAGCTGTAGATCGGGAATGTTCTATTCCCTTACTATTATTAACGACGGAGGGGGGCGCTTGTAACGCATAAAAGCATTATCTGATAAGGGCAAGAAAAGAGTTGTTGTAACTCGATAAGCCATCTGTTATACTTTTCTTGACTCGATGAAGTCGAACATATGCAGGTAGAACAAATCAGAACTCATAAGGATACAATTCATGGCTGCACAGAGGCCGAAAGCCGATACTCAATCCATAGCCGGTGAAGTTGGCATTACTCACATAGATGTTGCCGGCTTCAAATCGATAGATCAGGAGAAAACTATTGAAATCAGGCCACTCACTATCCTTGCTGGTGCAAATAGCTCCGGCAAGTCGAGTATGATGCAGCCGCTATTACTGTTGAAACAAACTCTAGAATCTTCTTACGATCCCGGAGCTTTACTATTAAATGGGCCAAATGTAAAGTTCACATCGGTTGATCAAATTTTATCTCGCCTGAGTCAAAAAAAATATAAAGATACGTTCTGGATCTCAGTTTGGGGAGAACCAGGCATAACTCTTCATACAGTTTTCAAGCGTAACAAAAATCAAGGCAGAGGTTTTGATGTGGCGGAGACGGGGTATCAGACATACAGTGGGAATTTCCTTCGACTTCGTGCTGACATGACTACTGAGGAAGTCCAGGCTGCTATAGATGAGTCTAGGGATATAGATAGAGTAAATGTAAACGAAAGTTCAAACAAGTATACTCTTGTTAGAAACCGATGTTTCTTGTCTCTTGCATATAGCTCCGATGTGACATTCCCGTTCCCTATTCTTAGTGAAAGTGAAATTACTGATTATATCCTTCAAATAATTCATCTTCCTGGATTGCGCGGAAACCCGGCGCGAGACTACCCTGTCACAGCCGTTGGCCCAACATTCCCTGGTACGTTTGAAAGCTATGTTGCCAGTAGTATTGAGCAATGGCAACAGGACAATGACCAGAAGCGACTCATAAAACTTTTTAACGACCTCAACCGCCTCGCGTTGACAAGCAAGGTCGTGGCGCGGCGGAAAAATGACACAGCAATTGAGCTGCTCGTCAATCGCTTGCTGCATAGCGATGCGGAAGATATGGTCAGCATCGCTGATGTTGGTCTGGGTGTCTCGCAAGCCCTGCCTGTTGTCGTTGCTTTGCATACAGCCAATCCAGGTCAACTCGTCTACATTGAGCAACCTGAGATTCACCTGCACCCGCGAGCGCAATATGCGATGGCTGAAGTGCTGGCGGGCGCGGCCAAAGAGGGAAAGCGAGTCGTAATCGAGACGCATAGCTCGCTGCTCCTCCTGGGCATTCAGACGCTGGTTGCTGAGGGAAAATTGCCTCCAGAGCTGGTCAAACTACACTGGTTTACACAACGGGCCGACGGATCAACCAGGATTGATAGCGCCGATCTCGACGAACGTGGGACCTATGGCGATTGGGCAGAGGACTTTGACGATGTGGCTCTCTATTCAGAAGGCCGCTACCTGGATGCTCAAGCACGTTTGAAAGATCGTGTCAGTGAGTAAAAAAGAATCGAGGCGGCTTGTTATCGACACAAGTGTCGCCCGCGCAAGTGGAAGGGGAGATTTGCAAGATACAACCTCGCTTCGCTGTCGTGAATTTCTCGTCGTCATGAAAGATGGAACAAAGCATTACATTGTTATGTCTGATGCCCTCGAATTGGAATGGAGTAAGCATCAATCACGGTTTGCTCGCCTCTGGCTCATCTCTATGGAGAACAAGCGAAGAGTGTTTCACGCAGATATTCCAACACAAGGAAAATTACGCAATCAGGTCAAACGTGCTGAGGTCACTCAAGTTACCCGTGAAGCCATGCTCAAAGATTTGCTGCTAATCGAGGCAGCGTTGCATACCGATGAAGTAATTGTTTCGCTCGACGAAACGGTGAGAGGTTACTTTCACGCAGTTGCCGGGATCATTCCCGCTTTGACCCATATTATCTGGGTCAATCCTTGCATTGACGAAGAAACATCTATCGAATGGCTTCAAAAAGGCGCTGAACATGATATGGAGCGCCTGCTAGGACACTCGCGTTAGATGCCGCGCTTGGTATTGCGCATCCGACCTTTCTCGCGTTTTTGATCTGGCTGGCCATCATCGTGATCGTGATTGGACTGGCGACGCGGCTGCCCGCACAACCAGCACAACCAGCACAACCAGCACAACCCACACCGGCAAAGGCAGACTCTACCCAGGCGAATAGCCAGGTGTCAGCAGGGCAGCGAAGCAATAAGAAGCAATAAAGAGAGAGTGGACGCGATAAATCGCGTCCCTACTGGACAAGTGCCTGCTTCTCTCATACACTAGTGTTAAGGGTTCTTTACTCTCCACTGATGTAGATTGGAAACAAGCATGACCAGATATGCCTTTGTCATCGACCAGCGTAAGTGTATAGGCTGCCATGCCTGTACGGTAGCGTGTAAAGCGGAACACGACGTACCTATCGGTGTGTATCGCACCTGGGTGAAGTACGTCGAAAAGGGTGAATTTCCGCACGCACGCCGTTATTTTTTGGTCAATCGCTGCAACCACTGCGACAATGCCCCCTGTGTCGCCATCTGCCCCACGAAAGCCCTCTACAAGCGCGCTGACGGCATCGTCGATTTTGATTCATCGCGCTGCATCGGCTGCAAATCGTGCATGCAAGCCTGCCCCTACGACGCGCTGTACATCGACCCCAATACTCACACCGCCGCCAAGTGCAACTACTGCGCGCACCGCATCGAGGTTGGCCTGGAGCCTGCCTGCGTCATCGTCTGCCCCGAACGCGCCATCATCGCGGGAGATATGCACGATCCCCATACAGAAATCGCCAGGATTCTCGCGCGCGAGCCTGTTCGAACGCGCAAGCCGGAGCAGGGAACCGGTCCGAACGTCTATTATCTAGGCGCGGAAGAGGCAGCCATCAATCCCGAAATGGCCGTCGAGGAACTGCCGCACATGACCATGTGGAGCACGCTGCTCAAGCCGGGCCACGAGGATGAGAGCGCCATCGACCGCGGCACGTCACTACGCCGCGATGGGCTGGACGGCCAGAGCGACCACAACTTGAGCAGCCGTGACCAGGGCGACCGTGTCAGCGCAAGGGATCGCTCGCACAATACTACTTCAGGTTTCGCGCATATCGTATATGATACTCCTAAGAATAGCGCGCCGTGGGGATGGAAGGTCTCGACGTATCTTGGCACCAAGTCGATTGGCGCGGGAACGTTGATCGTGGCAGCTATCGTCCTGCTGGTACTTTCAGGGCTGAGCGGGTTGTCGAACGGCGCGCAGAATGCTTTATTTGGTATCGCCGCGCCCATCACCGGTGGTCTCTTCATCGCCGTCACGCTCGTCTTGCTGATTGCCGACCTGAAGCGACCCGATCGCGCGTTGTACATTGCGCTCAAGTCGAATCCGACATCGTGGTTGGTGTGGGGTGCGTACATCCTGGGTATATTCGGCGTTGTGGCAGCAGCCTGGTTCCTGGCGGCCATCGCTGGCCTTCCCGCTATCATCGGCTGGCTGCTGATACCGGCCATCGTATTCGGCGCGGCTGGGGCAGGCTACACCGCCTTTCTCTTCGGACAGGCCGAAGGGCGCGACTTCTGGCAGAGTCCACTGCTGCTGCCCATGCTGCTGATCCAGGCACTCATCGGCGGAGCGGCCTCGCTCGGCTTGCTCGCCTGGGCATTGAATAGCGGGACGAGCATCGAAACGTCGCTCGCGGTGATCCTGCTCTCCGCGCTGATCTTGCACATCGTGTTCGCGCTGGTGGAGGTGCTCGGTTCGCATGCCAACCGCCATGTTGCGACGGCAGCGCACTACTTGAGCCGGGGCGCGCTGAAGGAGATGTTCTGGGGCCAGTTCTTCGTGATCGGCTCCGTAATTCCTATAGCTATGATTATTGTGGCTCTGGCTGTGCCAGCAGCCCTGCCCGCGCTGCTGGCCTTCGCCGGACTGCTTGCTCTCGTGGGGCTGTTTGTCTACGAGCACTGTTTTGTGAAGGCGGGACAAAGCGTGCCGTTGAGCTGATATCGTGGCCGTAGAGGAGGCCCTCGTGGTCGCCCCTACGACGATGTAGAGAAAGAAAACGTACTATGACCGAGATACCCTTGAAGGAGCATGTCGCCCCAAGCGGGGAGCCGATGACTGTGCGCGACCTGGACTCGTGCCCACCGCCGGAACGCTGGCGAGACTGGGTGGAGTACGACGCGAAGGCGTGGCCGCGCAAGGTAGAGCGGCACTACGAAATCATCCCCACCATCTGCTTTAACTGCGAGGCAGCCTGCGGTCTGCTAGCCTATATCGACAAGGAGACTGGGCAGGTGCGACGCTTCGAGGGCAATCCCTACCATCCTGGCAGTCGAGGGCGCAACTGTGCGAAGGGACCGGCCACCATCAACCAGATCAACGATCCTGAGCGCATCTTGTATCCCTTGAAACGCGCGGGCAAGCGCGGCGAGGGTAAGTGGGAGCGCACAACATGGGACGAGGCGCTGGACATCCTGGCCGCGAAGATTCGCGCCGCGATAGTTGAGGAGCGGCGCGACGAGGTCATGTACCATGTTGGTCGCCCGGGTCACGATGGGTACATGGAGCGCGTGCTGGGCGCGTGGGGCGTGGATGGCCACAACAGCCATACTAACGTCTGTTCGTCCTCGGCACGTTTCGGCTACCAAATCTGGTGCGGCATGGACCGTCCCTCGCCCGACCATGCCAACGCACGCTTTATTTTGCTGATTAGCTCGCACCTGGAGACCGGCCACTATTTCAACCCGCAGGCGCAGCGCATCATTGAAGGCAAAATGAAGGGGGCGAAGCTGGCCGTGATGGACCCGCGCCTGTCGAACACGGCCAGCATGGCCGATTACTGGCTGCCTACCTGGCCCGGCTCGGAGGCGGCGGTGCTGCTGGCGATGGCGCGCGTCATCCTGGTCGAGGGACTCTACAACCGCGACTACATGCGACGCTGGGTGAATTGGCAGGAGTTTCTGGCGGTGGAGTATCCCAACGTCGAGCAGTCGTTTGAGCGTTTCATCGCGCTGCTGATCGACCTGTACGACGACTTTACTCCCGCCTTTGCCGAGCAGGAAAGCGGCGTTTCCGAAGAGGTGATTGTCGAGCTTGCGCGGCAGGTCGGGCAGGCCGGGACTGCCTTCGCCGCTCATACGTGGCGCTCGGCGACGGCAGGAAACCTGGGCGGCTGGCAGGTCTCACGCGCCCTGTGGTTCCTCTCGGTGCTGACCGGCAGCATCGGCACGCCAGGGGGAACCGCGCCCAACGCCTGGAACAAGTTCGTGCCCGCGCCATTCCTCAAGCCTTCTCCGGCAGAGGCGTGGAATGAACTGCTCTTCCCGCCGGAATATCCCCTGGCGAACTACGAGATGAGTATCTTGCTGCCGTACTTCCTGCGCGAGGGGCGCGGTAAGCTGGCAGCCTATTTCACGCGCGCCTATAACCCCGTCTGGACGAATCCTGACGGCACGGCCTGGATCGAGGCGCTGACAAACGAACAACAGATCGAATTGCACGCCGCGCTGACGCCTGTGTGGAGTGAAACGGCGTGGTATGCCGATTATATTCTGCCAATGGGATTAGCGAGCGAGCGCCACGATCTGATGAGCCAGGAGACACACGCCGGGCGGTGGATCGGCTTTCGCCAGCCCGTGCAGCGCGTCTACAAGGAGCGCAACGGCGAGCCGGTGGCGTATACCTACCAGGCTAATCCCGGCGAGGTGTGGGAGGAAGACGAGTTCTGGATCGAACTGTCGTGGCGCATCGACCCCGATGGCAGCCTGGGCATCCGCAAATACTTCGAGTCGCCCTATTGCCCTGGCGAAAAGCTCAGCATCGAAGAATACTATCGCTGGATCTTCGAAAACAGCGTGCCCGGCCTACCCGAAGCGGCGGCGCGGGAAGACCTGTCGCCGCTGGACTATATGCGCAAGTTCGGCGCCTTCGCTATTTCAGAGGAGAGCGCGCCCGTCTACACACTCAATGAGCGCGAGCTGAAACCGGACGAGTTGGAAGGCGCGCAGGTTGACGAGCAGACGGGCAAGATCACGCGCGAGGCTGCGGTTGTCGGGGTGAGGGTCGATGGACGGGCGTTGGAGGGATTCCCCACTCCGTCGCGCAAGCTGGAATTCTATTCCGCGACGATGAAGGAGTGGGGCTGGCCGGAGTACACTCTCCCTGGCTACACGCGCAGCCACGTTCACCGCGAGACTATCCGGCACGAGCGCGGTGAATACCTGCTTGTGCCGACCTTCCGCCTCCCGACGCTCATTCACACGCGCTCCGGCAACGCCAAGTGGCTCTACGAAATCTCCAACGCCAACCCGGTCTGGATGCATCCCACCGACGCGCAGCGGGTGGGTGTGCAGACGGGCGATCTGCTGCGCGTCACGACGGAGATCGGCTATTATGTAAATCGTGTGTGGGTGACGGAGGGTATTCGTCCCGGCGTGGTTGCCTGCTCGCATCATCTTGGGCGCTGGCGGCTCGACACAGGCCAGGGCGTGGATCGCTGGGCGTCCGCGCTGGTGTCGCTGGGAAGAGACGAGCATGGCGTGTGGCGTATGCGCCAGCGCGAGGGCATCCAGCCCTTCGAAAGCAGCGACCCCGACTCGGCGCGTATCTTCTGGCGCGAGGGCGGCGTGCATCAAAACCTGACCTTCAGCGTACACCCGGACCCGGTGAGCGGGATGCATTGCTGGCATCAGAAGGTGCATGTCGAGGCCGCGCGCGAGGGTGATCGCTACGGAGACGTGTTTGTCGATCCTCGCAAGGCGTATGATGTCTATAAAGCATGGCTGGCGATGACGCGGCCACAAACGGAGCGGCCCGATGGCCTGCGCCGCCCATTGTGGATGATTCGCCCCTATCGCCCGGCGGCCAGCGCGTTCAAACACTAACAAGGAGACGACGATGTACTTCAAGCAACTTGTCAAAGAAGACCTGGGTTGTGCCAGCTATATCGTGGGCTGCCCGAACGCGGGCGTATGCGCGGTGATCGACCCGCGCCTGGACATGGTCGATGACATCCTGACCCTGGCAAGCGCGAAGGAGATGGAGGTAGTCGCCATCATCGAGACGCACAACCACGCCGACCACATCTCCGGGCATGGCGAGCTGGCGCGGCGCACGGGCGCGGATATCTACGTGCATGAGACCGCCGGTGTGGAGTACGCGCACAAAGAGGTCAAAGACGGCGATGAACTGCGCTTCGGCGTAGTGAAGATGCGCGTCATACACACGCCCGGCCACCGGCCTGAACATATCGCGCTGGAGGTAGCCGACACCAGCCGCGGTGAGGACCCCTGGCTGGTGCTGACCGGCGATTCGCTCTTCATCGGCGACGTGGCGCGGCCCGACCTGGCAGTGCCCGGCGAGGAGGGAGCCAGCGTGCTGTACGACAGCATCTTCGAGCGGCTGATGAAACTAGAGGATGGCGTCGAGGTGTACCCCGCGCACGTGGCCGGTTCGCTGTGCGGGCGCGGCATGAACACGAAGACCAGCTCGACCATCGGTTTTGAGCGCAAGTATAACCTGGCCATCGCGCCGCGTCCCCGCGAGACGTTCGTGCGTGAGATGAACGAGAACCTGCCGCAGCGCCCGCCCAACATGATGAATATCGTGCAACGCAACCGGCAAGACTACGATCATACCGGGTCGCCGCTGCGTCCCAGGCCGTTCGACGCACAATCCTTCCGGCGCGAGATGGAGGGTAAGGCGCTCGTGCTGGATACGCGTTCGCCGCACGCCTTCGCCGAGGGACATGTACCGGAAGCGTTGCAGGTGTGGCTGCACGGCTCGGCCTTCCCCACGCGCGTCGGCTTTGTGGCAGAGCCGGAGAGCCGCCTGCTGCTGGTCGTGAAGGACGAGGCCGATCTGCGCGAGGCGGTCACACAGCTCTCCGTGGTCGGCTACGACCGCGTCGTCGGCTACCTGGATGGTGGCATGGAAGCGTGGCACGAGGCAGACTTTCCAGCGCAGACGCTCGATCAGATCTCGGTGGAGCAACTTCGCTCGCTGCGCCACGACCTGCACATGCTGGATGTGCGCGACCGCGACGAATGGAACGAAGGCCACATCAAAGGTGCCGTCCACTACCCCTATTACGAGATAGACGAGGAATTGCGGCGCGGACCCCGGCACAATATCCTGCGAGCGCACGAAAACGTTCCCCTGGCGGTCATCTGTGGCAGCGGCCAGCGCAGTACCATCGCCTGCGCCATTTTGCAGCGCCATGGCTTCACACAGCTCTTCAATGTCACCGGCGGCATGGATGCCTGGAACGATCAGGGCTTTGAGACGGTGTCGTGATCAACTTCACTCCCCATCACCCTCCCTGCTGCGCTATGTCGAAAGGCCGATTGAACAACGGTTAACAAACATTAACCGGTCTCATGCTAATCACAGCATTTATTAACACAACCATCACCAAATTGAAGAGTATCAAATGGTATCTTAACGCAAGGTAGTACTGAAGCAAAAAGGATATACGCAGGGGAGATGAATTGATGCAAGAACAGATAACAAATCCAGAAGAGACAACGATACCGGAACTGGTTGATGAAGTGCGGGCGGGCAAAATGAGCCGTCGCGATCTGATGAAAGCACTTGGTATCATGGGCGTTTCCGCCGTAGGTGCGAGCGCAATCGCGGCGGTTGCAATCAATAGGCTTTCAAGCCAGACTCCCGCAGCGCCTGCGCCAGTGAATGGAGACTCGAACGGGCAACTGCATATCCAGCAGCACAATGCTCACCTTGTCAAGCAGAAGACCGGCAATGTGCAACAGCTCCAGAACGACTATCATGCAAACGCCATCGTCGAGGACAGCATGTATCCTCATCCTTTCATAGGCCGCGAAGCGATCATGCAGCGGAAAAGCGCGGGGTTCGCCGCTATGCCCGATGTCGAATTCCACGTGACCAATCGCGTCGTGCATGGCGATCAGTTGACCGTCGAATGGGTCGCCAAAGGCACGCATCAGCAGGACTATCCGGGGCTGCCCGCCACGGGGCGTTCGTTCGCCATTCCGGGCGTAACCGTGGTGGTGCGGCGCGAAGGGAAGATCGTGCGCGAGTCGCTCTACTACGACATGGCCGAGGTACAGCGCCAGCTTGGCGGCAAAATGTAGGGGGAAGTCCGACCCGTGCCTTCCAACGCCATTGTTGGCCGGGTGGGTCAGGGGACGCCAGCGCCCTGCATTCAGTATACTCATTCAGCACAATGGCTGCAAGCGTAGGGGTCACGGCGGGCGGCTTCGGGTGACCACAAGGGTAGCCCCTACGGTTCAGGTTTGGATATGCCTTCGAACGAGACCGCCAGGGGTAGCGTCTGCCGGATGAGGTTGGCCGCGAGATCAAAGGTGAGCAGGCCGGTATTGATGAGCAGGTGGTAGAGTTCGGGCCGCTCTGAGCCGGAGCCGTAGTGCCGGCGCAGGTATGCCTCATGTTCATAGTCGCGGCGTTCCACCATGTTCGATGCCTCTTCGCGGCTGATCCGGTAGAGAGCCATCGTGTTATCGACGCGCTCCGCCGGTGGCGCGAAGAGGTAAATATGCAGCGTGCGCGGCACGCCGTGCAGCAAGAATTGAGCGCCACGCCCAATGATGACCGCGTTTCCCTTCGTCGCCATTTCCAGGATGACGCGCCGCGTTAATTGCCAGTAGACCAGTTCTTGCGAGTGCGCCGGGGGCTGCTTTGGATTCATAAACGCCTGATAGTTGAACGAGAACGGGCTATTGGATTGCAAGGCTTCCAGCACGTGTCGCGTCATCCCTACCGTTTGTTCATCCTGGCGGGCCGCCTGCTCCACGTTGATACCCAGCCTCCTTGCAACCTCTCCGATAATTTCCCGGTCGAGATACAGCAGGCCATGCTCGTTTGCCACCACGCGCCCAATTTCCATGCCGCCGCTGCCGAACTGACTGGAAATCGTCACAACGATATGCCCCTCAGGTGGAATACCGGAAGGGAGCGCTTCCTCGTTCAAGGGTGTTTCTGGAAGTATGCCTGTTGCCTGCCGGCCTTCACCTGGCCTGGGGGGCTGCTGGCCGCGACCGCGAAATAGGTTGAGCATGATGTCCTCGTTGCGCCTGGGGGTTACTGCTGCCCTCCACTATCCTACAACGTGGGTGAGAAGGAGCGCAAGGGAACAGGGGCATTTCGGGCGAGCGCCTGGCTCACTCCCAATGCTCTCCTCATCCTTGAAAACGCGCTTTGAAGTTTTCCCAGGGGCTGCTGTTGGCCTGGAAGACAATCACGCTGCCATCCTGGCTGACCTGTACCTGCCCTACCTGGCTGGCGTCAATCGCCCACGAGGCGGTGCCGGTAGCGTCATTAATGCCATAGAGCGCCTGCGAATCGCACGAGGAAGCGTTCGATGAAAAGCACAGCGTGACGAAGAGCATCCCACGCGCATCGCGCATGGCAGGTGCGCCTGAAAACAGAAAGCTGGCCTGAGTGGATGGCTGGAACGTCCAGCGGACGGCGCTGTCGCTCGTATCGAACGCGATGAGGGATTGCCGCGGGGTGCCTCCGTCGATATTGTCGAGTACCACGGCGTAGATGAGCGAACCATCGGGCGAGGCCATCACATCGGAAACGCTGGTCAAATCGGTATGCTGCCAGATAATGCTGCGAGTCGAGGCATCGATAGCTTCAATCGCGCCGTTGCCATACAGGATAAACTCGTGGCCGACAGCAACGACTCCCCCGGCTGTCTGCGGAACGCTGGAGCCAGGCGTATCAAGTGTCCACTGCTGATTGCCGGTGATGGGATCAAGGGCGTGATATTGATCGCTGCGTGTGACAAGCAGCACGCCCGCGTTGAGCGTCATCTGCGATTCCTCGGCCATGGTGGGGTTCTGCTCCGCGATATACCTGCGCCACTGAATCTGGCCAAGCTGCGTATCGAGCGCGATAACGGTGCTTGCAACTTGCCAGTAAAGCAAGCGCCCCTGGGAGAGCAGCGCGCCGTAGTCCGGCGCGGCCGTTCCCTCTTCGCGCGGGCCGAAGACGCGCCAGGCGACGAATCCGGTGGTCTGATCGACTGCGATCAACTGCACGACTGATGGCTGTTGACCTGGAGCAGAGAGCGGCTCGGAGCGGCTGGCGAGATAGATGTAGTGCGCATCAGCGCCTAGCACGACGGTCTGCTGGCTCGCGTTACCGGAGACAACGGTGCTTTGCCAGATGAGGTGTCCCGTGACGCGGTCGTACAAGTACAGTGTGTAGAGCGAATCCAGTGGATGTGCGTAAGCGATGTCATCAGGCGCGGCTGTGAAATGCGGTTGCACCTGCCCGCTCAAGACTACCAGCACCGTTCCTGGCTTGATCGATACGGTGGGCAGAGAGAATGTGCCCTCACTGGCAAAGCTGCTCCAACGGGTCGTGCCGTCGATGTTCAACGCGGAAAGCGTGGAGAGTGTCGCTCCCTCGGTGCTTGACTGTGACTGCCGTATGACGACACTACCCTGGCTATCTGCGCCTCCAAGCGCCACGGGCGCATCGAGCGCGTGTTGCCATTGCGCCTGTCCGTGGTTCGCCTCCACCTGTGTCAGGCTCAGTTGAGGACGGTTGATCCAGGCGGCAGCCAGCAGACCGGCGACGAGCAGGATCAGGGCAAAGCCACACGCCACCGCGAGGCGCGAAGATCGCCACAGCCGCCTGGCCGCTGCCCACAGCGCGAGCGGCCAGCGTGCCAACCAGCGGAACGCGGCGCGAGAGCGCCTCTCCCACCCATTGATCGGCAGCATCCACAGCAAGAAGAGGAGTACGATGCTCAAACCCGCCAGCAGGAAGAGCAGTACACGCAGCCACGACCAGGTGTGGAGCGCCGTGCCAGCGTCCTGCTGCACGCTGAGCACGCCTACCGTGCCGTTCGCGGATTGGAAGAGAGCAGGCGAGTAGGCTGTCACACCTGCTAATGCTATGCTCCAACGCTGCACGCCACTGCTGGCAGCATAGGCCGTTAGCGTATGGAGCGTTTGGCTGCCATTCGCTTGCGCCTGTTCCAGCAGCACCAGCCCCTGCGAAGCATCGATATAGGGGGCAAGCACGCGCCCCGCATCCGCGCTCGCGGGCGTGGCGCCGACGCGCTCCGACCAGCGCGCTGTACCGCTCGCGGCGTCGATGGCGAAGAGCCAGAGCTGCTGGCGCACCTGGTCAGCATCCCATACTATGCCGGTGGCGAAGATGACCTGGCTCGCACTGGATAAGCCGGCCTCGTAAAACTGCGCGTTCGTCAAAGACGCGCCGTTGCTGGCTGCCGCGTTTGGATGACCATCGAATGACCAGCTGGGGTGTCCGTTCAACGGGTCAAGAGACTGAATGCCGTTCGCACCGACCGCGATCAGTTGGGGCTGCCCAACGCTATTCATCAACAGGGTGCGCGCGGGCATTTGAGCCTGCCACTGCACAAGGCCGCTGGCCTGGTTGAGCGCGTAGAGTACATGATCTGCGGCGATGTAGAGCAGGTTGCCGTACATCAGCAAGGGCGGCGCGTAGTTCAGCGTGTCATCGAGCCGCTGCGTCCAACGCAACGAGCCGTCGCGCAAGTTGTAGGCCGCAATGACGCCGTTCTGCGCCGAATTCACCGTGTAGAGCGTTGTGGAGTCGAAGGCAGGCGCGAAGGCGTGCGCGCCCAGGGCTGGCGCTTCTTCAGTTGTTTGCCACAGCACGCTGCCATCCCGGTTGAGGACCTGCAAGCCGCTGGCATAGGACACCACAAGCTGGCCTCCGGGCGCGATGCTCAGCGTAGCGCGCGTCGTGGGCGCGTCTATGGTGCGCGCGACATTCCAGGTCGTGCTGCCTGTGCCATTGTTCGACAGCATGAGCACGCGCTGCTGGCCGGTCTGCTCGCTCTCCAGCCCTACCAGCAGCGAGGACTGCGACAATGCTGGACCGCTCAGAGCGGACACGCCTGTATATCCACCGCCCAGGTCTTGCTGTCCCTGCGCCTGTCCATTGAGGGCGTTGAGCGTGTAGAGGTAGAGATGCGCGTCGTGCGTATCGCGCCAGAGAGGGATGATGCAGAGCGCCAGCACAAGCAGGAGCAGCGCGGCGCTCCTGCCACGCGAGAGCTGCCACACGATGCGCGGTCGCTGCGGCACGTGCAACTCTTCTACCTCGACCTGCACCTCGATTGCCGTCGTAACCTCCAATCGCTCCATCACGGCTACGCTGCTCGCTACCTGCTCTTGCTCATGTTCCCCCATCGCTGTGAAAGGTTCGGGAACTTCCAGGATTTCCAGAACAAGCTCTTCCGGTTCATCAAAAGTTGGTGGTGGCGTGTCGATGATTTTTGGGAATGCCTGGGTCGCATCAAGATCAGGAGTGAGGAGATCGTCGTCAAGGTCGGCGTCAGTTGTGAAAGTATGATAGCCGTTGGTAGACACCGGGTTGGGCGTTTCTGGCACTTCAGGCATTGCTGGCACGATTGGCGAAGTCGGTTCGATTGGCGCGAGGACAGCCGGGCGTTTCAGTGTATCTTCCATCTCAAAAGGCGAGGCTTCCGCTTCGATCTCGTCGCGTTCCGCGTGTACGCTAACCGCAATGTCGCTGAAAAGGGCCTTTCGCGGCTTGACCGGCGTAGCGTCCAGTTCAGGCTCGAAGGTGCGCTCCTCCTGAACCTCCCTGGCCGCTTCAGTCGCTGGCGCAGGTTTGCGCTGCGGGCGCGGTGTTGTTCCAGCCGTCTTTTTAGCACGCGGTGCCCTTTTGGGCTTTTCTTTCTCCTGTCCTTGATCCGAGCCGGCGCCAGCAGTCGGAGGCTTTTTTTTGCTGCGCGTCTTTGTCGAGGAGGATGGGGTGGTCTCGCCTGCGCTCCTGGTGCGCTTCGCTCGTGTAGGGCGCGTCATTGTAACAGCCTTTTCCTTCACGTTTGCTACGATGACAGGTTGAGCCACGCGCGTATCTTCTACCAGCGCCTCGGCGGACTGGCTGGTTGAACTGGTGGACGGTTGTTCTTCGGGCATTATCCCCCCAGGCTTCGCTTTAGTCTTTTCAAGTACCTACTATATCAAAACATGCGAGTTTAGCAAAGTAGTTGACAAAAATGGCTCAGATGGTACTAGATATAATTGTTTCGTTATGCATGTTTCTCGAAGGGGCATCCGGCCTATGCAAACGCTCAACTTGCATCAACTGCACACCTTTCAGGTGGTTGCGAAACATTGTAGTTATGTGCGCGCGGCGGAGGAACTGCATTTCAGCCAGCCAGCCGTATCCGCGCAAATTCGCCTGCTGGAGACTGCGCTAGGCGTCAGATTGTTTGAGCAGATTGGACGCAAGACGCATCTCACCCAGGCGGGTGAAGAACTGTACCTGTACAGCCAGAAAATCTTCTCGGTAATCGACGAGACGATGGAAGTCATGGAGGCTCTGCGCAGTCCCCAATATGGCCGACTGAGTGTGGGAGCCGACACGACCGTCGGCTCGTATGTCATTCCAGGTATGCTTGGGAGATTTCGCCAGAGTTTCCCCGCGGTCGAAATCTCGTTGGAGGTGCTGAATCGCGCCTCGCTGATTGAGGCGCTGTTGAGCAATCGCGTGGATATGGCGATCATGGGGGCCGTTCCCGATGACGCACCGGTCGAGATTGAGCCTATCGCCTATAATCCCCTTGTCCTGATCTCTCCGCCCGGTCATCGCCTGGCCGGACGTAACGATGTTTCGATCAAAGAACTGGGTCGCGAGCATTTCCTGCTGCGCGAGCCGGGTTCTGGTACGCGCAGCGCGCTCGAAGCGGCCTTGCGGGAAGCGGGTACGGAGCTGCACATCAGTATGCAGGTGGGGAATAATAGCGCCATCAAGCAGGGTGTCGCGGCTGGCCTGGGGATCGCGCTCATCTCGCGCGTCGCACTCGATATGGAGCTTGAGACCGGGCGCGTTGTGATCCTGGATGTAGAGGGCTTTCCCATCATTCGCCAGTGGCGGCTGGTTCACCTGAAGGATAAATACTTTTCTCCTCCCGCACGCGCGTTCAAAGCATTCATGCTACAGAATGCCGATCATCGCCTGCGCCGCAAGCCGCAACAATAGCAAAGGAAACGCCTTATGGATAGGTCCTCAAGCGAGGAGAACCAGGAAAACCAGGATAAACAGGATAAACAGGCTATCATCGAAGAAGTGCGTCGTTTTGTAGATCGCGAGGTCATCCCCGTTGCGCATGAACTTGAGAAGCACGATACCTACCCTGCTGAACTGATCGAGAAGCTCAAGGCGTTAGGTGTCTTCAGTGCCACCGTTCCCGAAGCTTATGGCGGCCTGGGCATGGATTTCCTCACCTATGCCACCATCATCGAGGAGCTTTCTCGCGGCTGGATGAGCCTGGCGGGCGTCGTCAACACGCACGTACTGGTGGCCTACATGATTTCCACATATGGCACGGAGGAGCAGCGCCGCGCCCTGCTGCCGCGTATGGCGGAGGGCGATATGCGCGGCGGCCTATGCCTATCCGAGGCGAACGCCGGGAGCGACGTGCAGGCTATCACCATGACGGCGATACGCGAGGGCGACGACGGTAACGACGGTAACGACGGTAACGACTACATCCTCAACGGCTCCAAACTGTGGGTCACGAACGGACTGCATGGCGGTATCTTCGCGGTGCTGGCGCGCACCGATACGCAGGTGCGCCCGCCCTACCGCGGTATGAGCGTCTTCCTTGTCGAACGCGGCACGCCCGGGCTGTCCGTGAGCCGCACCTTCGAAAAACTGGGTTACAAGGGCGTCGAGACGGCGGAGCTGGTCTTCAGCGATGTGCGCGTTCCGGCCTCGCGGCTGCTGGGAGGCGTCGAGGGCAACGGTTTCAAGCACGCCATGAGCGGCCTGGAGGTCGGGCGCATCAATGTGTCGGCGCGGGCCGTGGGCGTGGCGCAGGCGGCCTTCAACGACGCCATCCGCTATGCACAGCAGCGCCAGACGTTCGGCAAACCCATCGCGCAGCACCAGGCCATCCAGCTGAAGCTGGCCGACATGGCGACACACATCGAGGCGGCTCGCCTGCTGCTGCAACAGGCGGCGCGCAAGAAGGATCGCGGCGAACGCTGTGACCTGGAGGCGGGTATGGCGAAACTCTTCGCCACCGAGATGTGCCAGCAGGTCACGCTGGAAGCCATGCGCATCCACGGCGGCTACGGCTATACCAAAGACTTTAACGTCGAACGCTATTACCGCGACGCGCCCTTCATGCTGGTCGCCGAGGGCACCAGCGAGATTCAACGACTGGTCATCGCTCGCCAATTGTTGGAGCGATACCACGTGTAGGGGCGACCCTGGTGGTCGCCCGTCCGCGCCTGGTGAGCCGCCAAAGATCACCATACACGGCCATGCGCGGCATTCGAACGGGAGGTGGGCGACCACAAGGGTCGCCCCTACGGATCGGTTTGTTCATGTTCATCAGGGTACAGATTTGTGTAAAGGAGCACACCATATGCAATACGGCAGATGTTTAGAGGATTTTGAAATCGGCGATGTCTACAAACACTGGCCGGGTCGCACCATCACCGAGTACGATGATACGCTGTTCTGTATGCTGACCATGAATCATAATCCCTTACATATCGATGCTCACTATGCCGAGACACGCCAGCACGGGCAGCGTCTCGTCGCCGGGCCGCTGGTCTTCAGCATCGCGCTGGGCATGAGCGTAGAAGATGTCAGTGGCAAGGCCATCGCCAACCTGGAGTTCGAGAACGTGCGGCACCTGGCCCCGACTTACCACGGCGACACGATCTATGCAGAGACGAAGGTGCTGGATAAGCGCTTCTCCGGTAGCAAGCCTGACCGGGGCATCGTGACGGTCGAGACTATCGCCTACAACCAGCGCGGCGAAACTGTGCTGTCGTTCAAACGCCGCGCCATGGTTCCCACGAGAGCCGCTGATGAAGCCTGGCAGCGCGAATGGGATGAGCATATGACACAATTGCGCCAGGGCCACACGTTGTAGAAAGGAGACATCCATGCGCTTGAGACGTTCCGAGCTATCAACGCCCGCCAGCAGCGAGAAGATGATCGAGCGCGCCGCCGCCAGCAGCGCCGACCTGGTCTTCCTTGACCTCGAAGACTCGGTTTCGCCCAACGAGAAGGTCGCGGCGCGGGCCAACGCCGTGCGGGCGCTGCAAGCGCTGGATTGGGGCAAGAAGACGCGCGCCGTACGCATCAATGACCTGGAGAGCGAATATGCCTACCAGGACATCATCACCGTTGTCGAGGAGGCGGGAGAATATCTCGATATCCTGATCGTGCCCAAGGTTAAGTCTGCCAGGGATGTCTGGTGGGTCGATGTGCTGCTCACGCAGATCGAGAAGCGCCTGAAGCGTCCCCGGCGCATCGGCATCGAGGTGCTTATCGAAGAGGTGGAGGCCATGCTGCACGTAGAAGAGATCGCGCGTGCCAGTTCGCGCCTGGAAGCGCTCATCTTCGGGCATATCGACTATAGCGCATCGCAGGGCATCGATGCCCGTTATGCCGGGAATGACCTGGACGCCTATCCTGGCGACCTGTGGCACTACGCCCGCAACCGGGTGGTTATCGCCGCACGCGCTGCAGGAATTGATGCCATCGATGGTCCCTACCTGGATTTCAAGAACGCCGAGGGCTACCGGCGTGAGGGCACGCGCTCGAAAATCCTTGGTATGGCGGGTAAATGGGCCATCCATCCCAGCCAGATCGACATTGCCAACGACACCTTCTCGCCCCTGCCGGAGGAGGTGGCGCGAGCGCGCAAGCTGGACGCGCTCTACAGCGAGGCGCAGGAGCAGGGTCTCGGGCGCGGTGGCCTTCGAGGGCAAGCTGATCGACGTGGCCGTGGTGCGCAGCGCGCGCAATATCATCCAGCGAGCGGATATGATCGGCATGTAGATAGCATGTAGATATAAAGAAGGATGGCGCGAGATGCAACAGGCTGCACGGCTTTTTCGCTCTTGTTTGATGCTCTTTCTGCTTCTCTTGCTGCTCTCCGCGTGCAGCCAGGCCAGCACGCCGCCTGTCGCAACAACCACAGCGACTCCTTCCGCTACCTATACCATCGCGGGTGGTGGCTCCTGCGTGACGCTGGGGTCCCATCCGCAGCCGCCGTATGCCAATGTGCGCGTCAGCCATGACAGCTACCCGGCGCACAGCGAGCCAATGCTGGCTGAGAACCCGGCCAACCCGCTCAATCTGGTGGGCGGCACAAAGTTCTTCACCGACCCGGCGCATTACCAGTTCCAGATCGGCTACTTCACCTCGTTTGACGGCGGCTGCACCTGGACGGATGGAGGACTGTTTCCGGGCTTCCAGCAGCAATTTACGCTCACTTCGGATATCACCTTCGCCTTCGGCCTGCACAATTCCGTCTACGCCTCCGTCCTGTACCAGACACGGCAGAACATGAGCGGCATCGCCGTCTCGACCTCGAACGATGGCGGCAGGAGCTTCGGTATGCCGGTGACGGTCTTCGAGAGCCAGGGCGACAAGGTCTTCAACGATAAGCCGTGGATCGGCGTTGACACGACGCGCGGATCGTACTCAGGGGATATCTACGTAGCGTGGTCGTATGATTACGGGAATGACTGCGGCGCGAACAATCCGTGCGTCAACGAGGTAGCCTTCTCGCGATCGACAGATAACGGCAAGACATTCTCAGCACCGCGTATGATCGAGGGCAGCGCACCCTTCTGCGCCAACCCACTTCCCGACCGACCACCGCACGCGACGCGCTGTGACGCGGCCATTGGCGCGACGCCGGTCATCATGCCGGGTGGCAGATTGGCGGTGGCCTTCTTGAATGCCTACTCCACCATCGCAGAGGTTCCACCGAGCGTCCCGGACAGGCTGCTGGTTGTCACCTCGACTGATGGAGGGACAAGCTGGTCGGCTCCCGTCTCGATAACGACCGTCAGTGATATCGACGGCTACTTCCCGCACGAGCGGTATCGCAACCTGTCACTGCCCGCCTTCGCAGGTGACACCACGACCGGCCAGCTCTACATCGCGTGGTCGGACAGGGCAACGGGCGATGCCGATATCCTCTTCAGCACATCGCATGACCAGGGGCAGACGTGGTCGCAACCGCTGCGCGTGAATGACGACGCCGCGCGCAATGGCGCGGAGCAGTTCCAGCCGCAGATGGCCGTCGCGCCCGACGGGGTGGTCAGCATCTCGTTCTTCGATACGCGCTTAGACCCCTCACACCGCTTGATCGATGTATACCTCGCACAGTCCATCGATCACGGCACGTCCTTCCTGAAGAACGCGCGCGTCACGACGCAGAGCTGGAATCCAGCCGTGGATGCCCCGGTCGATGAATACGGCTCGCAATTCATCGGCGACTACCAGGGGCTGGCCGTAGATAACCAGTTCGCGCACCCCTTCTGGAACGATACACGCACCGGCGCGCAGGAAATCTTCACGGCAGCCATACCCAGCGCGCAGATTCCGTAGGGACAGGGGGGAAGGGATGGGCAGTGGATGGGGCATTGTGCCTGTCCTCGTTGGAGCTTGACTTGACATTGCAATGGCATCTTTGCTATATTATATCGCAATACGACGTAATTTATTGAGGGACTGATGGGCAAACACCAGGATATAGCTTTGCGCGAGTACCAGGAACTTGCAGAGTTCCGCTATCAACTGCGCCGCTTTTTGCGCTTTAGCGAGGAAGCCTCGCGTGCCGCCGGGCTTGTACCGCAGCAGCACCAGTTGCTGCTCGCCTTGAAGGGACTTCCCGCGGACCGCACGCCCACCGTTGGCGAACTGGCGGAACGCCTGCAGATTCAGCATCACAGCGCGGTAGAACTGATCGATCGCATGGTGGAGCGCAAGCTTTTAGAACGCTCGCGCGACGAAAACGATCAGAGGCGCGTCATCATTCGCCTGACCGCGTATGGCGAGGAAGTGCTGCGCGGCCTCTCGCTGCTGCACCAGGAGGAACTGCGCACGAACGGGCCTGATCTTGCCCGGGCATTAGTGACCCTGATCGAAGAACGGCACAACAATGACGCGGGGAGTAAGTAGCGTGACCACCTTTTTCTCAACTTTCTCAACGCGCTGGCGAAAGGTTACGCAATCGCTCAAGAACCTCGGCAACCATGAATCGCTGGGCAAGCTGGGGGATTTCACAACAAGCCCGCGCGTCATACTCATTTCTGGAATGGCTATCGTCATCGGTATTCTTAGCGCGTACGTGGCGTTGATTCTGCCGCGAGCACGTTCTGCGCCTGCGCCTGCTTTCCCCGGCAAGGTTCAAATGAACTTGACATGGTGCGATGGTGCAAACTGTCAAGGGCTTTTCTTCAGAATTGAACCTTTCCTATAGTTCATTATCGGCCAGTCCGGTCGTGTTTACTCGTATCAGGCGGCTTGACTGGCCGATCATGGTGATAGACAAAGTGATGCGGACATGTGTCGTCATCCATCGTCAAGCTTCATGTGGCAGGCGATCCCTCCTTCGTAGGAGCCGGTTTACCGCGCTCAGCCAGCCCATTCATGGGCGCGAAAGGTGGCTTGCAACGCGAGTGGGCGGGTCTGCTAACAACGACTCGCGCCCATGAATGGGCTGGTGGGCACGATAAATCGGCCCCTACGACGTATGTCCGCATTCCTTCGTCAATGTGCATTATCGGCGGTGGGCGCGGTAAACCCGTTCCTACGATTGATGGTGCGGTTCATCTGTATATCTACATTAGCTAGCCGACTATTAGTTCTGCTACAGGCAGATCACTACGACACGAGATACAGCCTGCTCAACGGGACGCTGCGCAGCGGCTCCATAGCGATCTTCTGCCCGTCGATGGTCACGTCGTGCGTGACGGGGTGAACGCGCACGAGCGGCGTGGCGTCGTTAAAGAGCATATCCTGCTTGCCAACGGTGCGTGTCTCTCGCACTGGTTGTAGCTGCCGGATGTGTCCCCGGTTGCGCAGGCGCGCGGTGAGACCGGCATCGAGAGAAGCCTGCGAGACGAAGGTGATGGAGAGCGCGCTCGCCGCGCGTCCTCTGCCGCCGAAGAGCGGGCCGTAGACGAGCGGCTCCGCGGCTTCAACGACAGCGTTGCCGTCGCCGAGCGCGCCCCAGGCTGGCATCCCACCCTTGATGACGAGGTTGGGCTTGACACCAAAGCTGTCGGGTCGCCACAGTACGATATCGGCCAGCTTGCCCGGCTCCAGCGAACCGACGTGCCGCGACAGGCCATGCGCGATGGCCGGGTTGATGGTGTATTTCGCCAGGAAGCGCCGGACGCGCTCGTTGGCATCCTCGATTGTCGCGTTCTCCTGGGCATGTTCGCGCATAGCGTGTGCGGTATGCACGGCGTGGGCCATCTGCCATGTGCGGCTGATCGTCTCGCCGATGCGCCCCATGCCGAGTGAGTCGGAGGTGGTGATACTGATGGCTCCCAGGTCGTGCAGGGGCGTTTCGGCGGCCATTGTCTGCGGGCGAACGCGGTGTTGGGCCGCCAGGATATCCTCCGGGAAGGCCGGATTGAGTCCATGCACGGCCATTATCATGTCGAAGTGCTCGGCTGCCGTGTGTCTGGTGAAGGGAATGGTCGGGTTGGTGGAGGACGGCATGATGTTGGGCTGCGCCACGATCTCCAGCAGGTCGTAGGGGCCTCCACCCGCGCCCTCGGCGTGGTAGGCATGCACGGCGCGCCCGTTGATGGCGGCGAGCGTATCGCTGAGTTCAGCCGATTCGTTCAGCCCATCGGTGTGCATCGCCACTGACACATCCATCTGCTCAGCAACGGAGAGGCAGCAGTCGATCACTGCGGGGAAGGCCGCCAGGTCCTCGTGAATCTTCAGGCCACCTGCGCCCGCCTCGATACTCTGCATCAAGCCCGGTGCATGGCTGCTGCACCCGCGCGCCAGGAAGCACACGTTGATCGGCACGTCTTCGAAGGTCTCGAACATGCGCTGCAAGAAGAAGTCGGGATTGACGCCCACGTTCCACATCGGCCCGGCGTCCATGGCGACGAAGGTGGTGATGCCCGACGCCAGCGCTGTGGCGAAGAGGCGCGGGCTGAGCAGGTGAACGTGGCTGTCGATGCCGCCCGGCGTGGCGATCAGCCCATCGCATGGCAGCACAGCGGTGCTCGTGCCGATTAGCAGATCGATATTCTCGCTGATGTCGGGGTTGCCAGCCCGCCCGATACCCACGATGCGCCCCTCTTTGACGCCGATGTTGCCCTTGAGCACGCCCAGCACAGGATCGAGAACGATGGCGTTGGTCAGCACAAGATCAAGCTCGCTCTCGCGGCCCAGGCGCGAATTCGCCATCAGCCCGTCGCGTACCGTCTTGCCGAAACCTGCCAGCACTTCATCGCCATAGGAGCTATAATCGCGCTCGACGCGGATGTACAGGTTCGTGTCGCCCAGCCGCAGCAAATCGCCGGTAGTGAGACCGTAGCGCGCGTGATAGCCGGCGCGGCTCATTTCGAACGGCATAGACGTACCTCCTTTGTTTCGCCCGGCTCCCAGCGCAGCGCGCCCCCCGCCGGAATGTCGAGATGGTAGCCCCTGGCCTGCTCGCGGTCGAATTGCATACGAGTGTTAATCTCCCAGAACGGCATGTGCGAGGTGATCTGTACCGGGTGGTCGCTGGTGTTCGTCACGTTCAGGTTGATGGTAGGCTTCCCGGCGTTGATCGTGAGCGGGTCGGGCGAGGAGGCCGCGATGACTCGCGGCAATGCCTGAGAAGATGACGCGCCTGGTTGGATGGGATCGTGCAACACGATCAGCTTCGTGCCGTCTTCGAACAGCGGCTCGATGTAGAGCGTCGCCGCCAACTCTGCCACACCTTCCATCACATCATCCTGGCTCAACACCTGCATCCCATGCGCGACGACCTCGTCGTAGCCACGCCCGACGCGTGCCTCCTCCATAACTTCGTCGCAGATGAGCGCGACTGCTTCGGGATAGTTGAGCTTGATGCCACGCGCCCTACGCCTGCGCGCAAGCTCGGCCAGCGTGAAGATGGTCAGGCGGTCTTGTTCTTTGGGAGTTAGTTTCACGTGTTTCTCCACCATCCTCGACAGGCTAACTCGGTGCTGGCACCTGGCGCGTCATGGGCGCTCGCCGTATCTTGATGGACTTGATCGGTGGCTTCCGCGTGGCATCCGGCATTTCCAGTTCCTTCTGCGAGAGCGGCAGCGCGTGCAGGGCGACGGGAATGATCTCGTCCATGCGCTCGACGGGCACGAAACGCAGTTCCTTCAAGACTTCGCGCGGAATCTCGTTCAAGTCATTCATGTTTCGTTTGGGCAGGATGAAAGTTTTGATGCCTGCGCGATGGGCAGCCAGCACCTTTTCCTTGAGGCCGCCGATGGGCAGCACGCGCCCGCGCAGGGTAATCTCGCCGGTCATGGCGACATCACGGCGCGCCGGTCGCTGCGTTAAGGCGGAAATCAGTGCAGTGGCCATCGTGATGCCGGCAGATGGACCATCTTTGGGGATACTTCCTGCTGGCAGATGCAGGTGGATATCGTATTTCTCATAGAAGCGACTGTCCAGGCCGAACTGCTTCGACCGCGAGCGAGCGTAGGAGAGCGCGGCCTGGGCCGATTCCTTCATTACGTCACCCAGTTGTCCCGTCAGGGTCAGGTTGCCGCGCCCCTCTAACAGTGTCACCTCCACACGCACGAGATCGCCACCCGCGCCCGTCCAGGCTACGCCCGTGGCGATGCCCGGCTCGTCGCGCTCCTCGGCCAGCTCGAAGAAGTGCTTTTGCGGACCCAGGTAATCAGGGATCTTCTCTGCGCTAATGATCGTGGCTGCGCGGCGTCCCTCAGCCACTTTACGCGCCACCTTGCGCAGGGCGGTCGCCATCTCGCGCTCCAGGTTGCGCACGCCAGCCTCGGAAGTATATTCGCGGATGATACGGTAGATAGCGGCATCCTCGATCGTCACCTTTGCCGGTCTCAGACCGTGCTCTTTGATCTGCCTGGGGACAAGGAACTGACGCGCGATGTGCAGTTTCTCGTCTTCCGTATAGCCGGGCAGCTCGATGACCTCCATGCGGTCGCGCAGCGCGGCGGGAATGGGGTGCAGCACGTTGGCCGTCGTCAGGAAAATGACCTTCGAGAGATCGTAAGGCACTTCAATGTAGTGGTCGGAGAAGGCGTGATTTTGTTCGGGGTCGAGCACCTCCAGCAGCGCGGACGATGGATCGCCCCGGTAATCATTGCCGATCTTATCGATTTCGTCCAGCACAAAGAGCGGATTGAGCGTGCCAGCCGTTTTCATCGTCTGGAGGATGCGCCCTGGCAACGCGCCGACGTAGGTGCGCCTGTGGCCTCGAATCTCGGCTTCGTCATGCACGCCTCCGAGCGAGAGCCGCACAAACTTGCGACCGAGTGCCTCGGCGATGGAGCGACCCAGCGAGGTCTTGCCCACGCCCGGAGGCCCGACGAAGCACAGGATGGGGCTGCGCATGTTGTTGGAGAGCTTTCGTACAGCGATGTATTCCAGGATGCGGTCTTTGACCTTCTCCAGGCCGTAGTGATTGGCTGCCAGGATGCGTTCGGCCTCAGGCAAGTCCATGCGATCCTCGGTGGTGGCGCTCCAGGGCAGGCTGACGAGCCAGTCCAGGTAGTTGCGCGTGACGCTCGAATCGGGTGCCATCGAAGGCATGGCGTTGTAGCGATCCAGTTCCTTGAGCGCCTTCTCCTGCACCCCGGCGGGCATCCCTGCCCACAGAATCTTCTCGCGCAGCACCTCGATGTCGCGCATGGTCGGGTCAATCTCACCTAACTCGCGCTGAATGGCCTTCAACTGTTCGCGCAGGAAATATTCGCGCTGGCTCTTATCGACCTCCTGCTGCACCTGGGTCTGAATCTGGCTCTCCAGTTCGAGGATGTTCAGTTCTTTGCTGAGCAAGATGCAGGTCTTGCGCAGGCGTTCCTCGACTTCGATGGTTTCGAGGATCTCCTGGCGCACCGCTATCGACGATTCGAGCGAGGAGGCCACGAAGTCCGCCAGCCAGCCGGGCTGCTCAATGTTCATAGCAGTGACATACGCTTCGTCGGGGATGGCGCTG
This sequence comes from uncultured Chloroflexia bacterium, assembly GCA_963731975.1. Classification (GTDB taxonomy): domain Bacteria; phylum Chloroflexota; class Ktedonobacteria; order Ktedonobacterales; family Ktedonobacteraceae; genus CAVSXS01. The sequence continues at coordinate 40,779 of CAVSXS010000003.1, forward strand.
CTGAGCCTGATACATTTCTCGAAGAGCGCGAGTACGGCGCGCACCTGCGCTTCTATGGCGGGTGTGCGCGTGTGGTCTTCGACGATAGCCACCGCCCTCGCGCGCATGAAGGGCGCCAGTTGCGTAGGCTCCAGCCACTGCAAGCGCCTCTGTCCATGCACAAGCACGCTGGTTGTGCCATCGGGCAGCTTGAGCACGCGATCGATCAAACCCTCGACGCCGACGGTGTAAACATCCTCCGGCCCAGGGTCTTCCGTCTCTTCGTTCTTCTGCGTCACGACAAAGAGCAACCAATTCCGGCTCATGGCCTCTTCTATCGCCTTGATGGATGTCTCACGCCCGACCAGGAGGGGCGTGACGACATTCGGTATCATGACCGTGTTACGGATGGGTAAGACGGGGAGTTCAAGCACGCTATGCGTCTCCAGCGCATCACGTTCGCCGCCGTTGCGACGCTTCGCAATGCTGCGGGTGGTCTTCTTCGTGACCATACACTTCCTCTCAACTGGCACTTCGCGTTGTTCTTAAAATTGTTCTTGCATTATAACGCATTCAGCACGAAAAGTGTGAGCAGCAAGTTACAGCCCCGAGAAAGTCCTATACAGACTTTGGAGCCTCACGCAAGGCGATCCGGGTCGGCAACGGTCTTTTCATCGATGACATTACCGGTATTCAGAGTGGTCTTCGGCTTTCTCCCTTTCTTCGTGCAGAGACTTTCGTACTTCAATCCAGCTCGTACTTACTAAATATAGCTCGAAAATCAGCAGCCATGTTCCGCCGTCGAGCGTGACGATGTGCAAGGCGGTGTGTAGCCAGGGAACCAGCATGATGAGCGCGACGAAGGCGCAGGTTGCCGCGAGCCACGCCAGCATCAGGCGATTCGAGAATAGCCCCAGGCGCAGCAGCGGCTGGCGTTCGGTGCGCAGGTGCTGTGCCAGCAGCACGTGGCCGAGCAGCCATGTGACGAAGGCGGCGCTTTGTGCCTCACCCGGGTTCCTACTCGCGTACCATGTCACAAGGTAGACAAGCGTAACCGCCGCGAAGAGCGACGCGGCTGAGGTTGCGATGCTGATGAGCATGGCACGATCCAGGAAGAGCGCTGCCGGGTCGCGCGGTTTTGAGCGCATCAGGTCGCCTTCGGCTGGCTCTGCGCTGTAGCTGGCGGCGGCTGCCAGGTCTAAGAAGAGTTCCATGAGAATGATCTGGATGGGCGCGAACGGCACTGGAACGCCCAGCAGCACGGGTAAGAGCGTGGCCGCGATAAGCGCCAGCTTGCACGAGAGGTAGAAGCGCACGCCCTTGCGCAGGTTGGCGTACAGGGTGCGCCCCACCTCTACGGCGCGTTCGATGGCGCTGAAATCGTCGCCGGTCAGCACCATGTCGGCAGCCTCGCGCGCCGCGTCGCTGCCGCGCTCGCCCATCGCAATGCCAATATCCGCCGCCGCCAGCGCGGGCGCGTCATTCATACCGTCTCCCGTCACGGCCACCACCTCGCCGCGCGCGTGCAGCGCCTGGACGATGCGCAGCTTCTGCCCCGGCGTCGTGCGCGCGAAGATGGCAGCGTACCCGACCGCTTCACGCAACGCCTCGTCGGAGAGCGCATCGATTGCAGTTCCAACGAGTAAATCCGCCTTCCTGTTGTCACCTCCGTTCTCATCGTAAAGGCCGACCTGCCTGGCGATAGCGATAGCCGTAGCAGGGTGATCGCCGGTAATCATGATGGTGCGGATACCAGCTTCGTGGCAGGTAGCAATGGCCGAGCGCGCAGCGGGTCGCGGCGGGTCAAGTAGCCCCACCAGGCCAATCAAGGCCAGTTCTGACTCGGCCTGTTCCTGGGTCACCCGGCCTGCTGTCGTTGTCTTTTCAGCGATGGCAAGCACGCGCAGCCCCTCGCTTGCCATCGCTGCTGCATCGGTCAGCAGCATACGCCGCCGCTCGTCGTCAAGTTCGGCGAGCGTACCTTGATCGGCGAGAGAGCAACAGCAGGCCAGGATGGATTCAGGCGCGCCCCTGGCGACAATTCGTAGCGCGTACACCTCATCCCGTAGGGGCGAACCCTTGTGGTCGCCCGCCAGCTTGGAGTGGGGCGGACGCACCTGGTAGACGACCGACATGCGTTTGCGCGTGTTGTCGAAGGTGAATTCATCCAGCAGCGTGTTCCGTTGAAGCAGCGCTGCAAGGTCAATTCCAGCCTCACGAGCAGCTTGCAACAGCGCGATGTCGAGCGGGTCGCTTGAGGTGAGGTCGCTGCACGATGCCCCGGCGAGCAGTAGCGCCTCGCGCTGATTGCTGGGATAGCAGCACTGCACCTGCATTTGGTTCTCGGTGAGCGTGCCGGTTTTGTCGGTGGCAATCAGTGTGACCGCGCCGAGCGTTTCGACGGCTTGCAGGCGTTTGACGACAACGTGATGGCGAGCAAGGCGATACGCGCCGAGCGCCAGTACCATGGTGATGATGATGGGCAGTTCTTCGGGAATAGTGGCGAAGGCCAGCGAGAGGCCGGTCAGTACCATCGTGCGCAGGGATTGATGGCTCAGGAGCAGCCCCAGGAGCGGGACGAGCAAGCTGAAGCCCAGCGCGAACCAGATCATCTTGCGCGTCAGTTCGCGCATGAGTCGCTGTAGGGGCGTGCGCGGCGGCCTGACCTCTCGCGTGAGGCTGGCGATGCGCCCCATCTCGGTATGTGTGCCGGTGGCTATGACCACGGCTGTGCCGCGCCCGCGCGTCACCAGCGTTCCGGCGTAGGCCATGTTGCGTCGATCCGCCAGAGCGGTTTCAGCAGGTAACTCCGCGCTGGACTCCTTCTCGACCGGCACAGCCTCGCCCGTCAGCAGCGACTCGTTGATGGCAAGGCTGTACGACTCGACCAGGCGCGCATCGGCAGGTACGAGATGCCCGGCGCGCAACTGCACAATATCACCCGGCACGATCTCTTCGACGGGCAGCTCACGCACGATCCCATCGCGCAGCACGCTTGCCGTCGGCTCCGCCAGCTTGCGCAGGGCTGTAATAGCGCGTTTGGCGCGCTGCTCGTTATAGACCTCCACGCTGTTGAGCAGCAGGATCACCGCAAATATGGTCAGCGCGTCGAACAGGCTGCCCCACACGGCGTACAGCACGCCCGTGAAGAGCAGCAGCAGCACCATCGGCTCGCGCAATTCTTCCAGGAAGATAGCCCACAGCGGCTCGTGTCGCTCCGTGCGCAGCCGATTGGGGCCGTAGTCGAGCAGGCGGCGCTGTGCCTCGAGCGTACTTAGACCCGCGTCTCTGGGTGAAGCTAACATTACTTGCGACTCAGACCTTCGTAGAGCATCTGGATGCCGAAGCTCGTCACATTCTTTATGCCATCAGGTCCATCGGTATATGGGCGCATCTGGCGTTCGATCGTCAGCATGGCTATCCCGTGCAACATAGACCACAAGACGCCGGCCAGCGCACCAGGATCTCCGTCTATGATATCTCCATCTTCTTGACCGCGTCTCACCACTTCAATATAAAACATAAATACTTTTTTGGAGGCAACATTCAGACTTGCGAACGCTTCACGTTCAATAATCAACCCGCTGAACATTTCACGCATCAGCCACGGATTATCTACAGAGAATTGAACATAGGCCAGCGCTATTCCCTGAAGCTGCTCAAGAGCTTTATGGGGTGCAATCTTTAGTGCGGATTCAATTCGCTCAGCAAGCCTGTTAAAACCCTCTTCGTTGATAGCCGCGATCAAGGCTTGTTTATCGGTGAAATGACGGTAGGGAGCAGCATGGCTTACACCAGCCTTGCGTGCCACTTTGCGGAGGTCAAGCGCTGCTGATCCACCTTCTGAGAGTAACTCAAGCCCTGCATCTATCAATGCATTCCGTAAATCCCCGTGGTGATAGGTCTTTGGCCGCTGTCGATCAGCCCGGTCTTTCATACCATCCTTTCCATCCACTTATGCATGTGATAATAAAGTTTACATCGAAAACAATGTTGACAATGAAAACATTTTATGCTAGAATGTTTACGTTGTCATCATATCTCACTTTTCAGCGAGATGCAATGGCACGAGAAGGGCTTTTACCGGAAAAGGTTGATACAGCAAGCGTGTACTGTTTTTCACAGAGTGAAGGAGTCTTGGATATGCTGCAAACAAAAAAGGTTGGACTCGTTACGGGAGCCAATAAAGGTATCGGCTTCGAAATCTCGCGCCAATTAGGAGCACAAGGCATGATCGTGCTGATCGGTGCGCGAGACCGTGAGCGTGGAGATGAAGCCGCTAAAAAGCTACAATCGGAAGGCATCGACGCCACTTTCGTGCCAATCGATGTTACCAACCAGGCGACAGTAGAGTCGGCAGCCGCGTTCATAGCTGAAACCTACGGCAAGCTGGATATACTGGTCAATAATGCCGGTATTTCAATCAGAGAAGGAAGAGTGCCTCCCAGCGAACTTGCTATCGAGGTGTTCCGTTCAACCTATGAGACGAACGTGTTCGGCCTGTTCACCGTAACAAAGGCCATGCTCCCATTGTTAAGGCGTTCCGAGGCCGGACGCATCGTCAATATGTCGAGTACGATGGGAGCGTTGAGTTTGAATAGTGATCCTGCTTCTTTCTATGCGCGAATGCCTCCACTTCTGGCGTACAACTCCTCTAAGACGGCGGTCAATGCGATTACCGTCTTCTTTGCTAACGAATTGCGGGATACAAGCATCAAGATTAATTCGGTAAGCCCAGGGTATGTGTCCACAGACTTGAACGATCATAGTGGCATGCTGACGCCACAGCAGGGCGCAAAAGTAGCCGTAACCTATGCCACTCTTCCCGCTGATGGGCCGACAGGCGGATTTTTCGAAGAAAGCGGCGTCGTTCCCTGGTAAAGGGAGCAGGCTATTCTCTTTGAGCGAAATGCTCAAGTCGTCGTAGTGTTTCTTGCTCGGTCGTGCGCGGGTTGATGGTGCAGAAGTGCAGCACGATTGAACTTATCGCTGCATCATTTGCTGCAATTGCACAATGGTATTCCAGTTTCTTGTAGTCCCGGCTGTCTTCAGCTTTTTCTCGATATAGGTATTGGAAAGTTTTGAGCGTCCAATGCCCTCAGCATAATAGATATACATTTCTTTGCCGGTGATAAACATTTCTTCGGGGCCGACATACGTTTTGAGTAAGGCTTCCTGTGCCGCATTGTCGGGGTGGTCTGCCAGAAACATCACTGCCACCCATTTTGACTCTCTATGTTGTTGGCCCTGAAACGGGTTTTTCTCAATGATCTCGCCTAATTCGGCTGAAGTACGCACCATCACATCAGAATGAAAACCAAAAGTTTCTTCAAAGCTCTCCGCAATGCGCTTGCTGAGTTGCGCCGGGTCTGCATCGTCGCTTGTAAATACAACATTCCCACTCTGGATATAAGCTACGACATCTCGCAATCCCAGCGATCTATGCAACTCCTTGAGCGCATCCATCTTTACCTGGTGGTTTCCTCCAACGTTGATGCCACGGAACAGTGAAACAATCGCAGTCATGTTCAATCCTCTTCATCGTATACGAACATCAAGAATAATCTCCCTAATTCTCTCGTAGTATTGATGGGATGTCAAATTCCTGGCAAATTTTCGTTCTCATGATACAAAATATGCGCCACTTGCAAACCTCGTCATCCCGTGTTATTCTTCTGGTACACTTGATCTATATTTCCAGGGCGGGGAGAGCATTGTATGACGCAAGTGGAAGCAGGTAGCCCGGGTAACTCGGCCCAGCAGGGAGTGCTGCTGCGCCGCGCCCATGAATTGCTGGAGAGCATCGGCCAGCCTGTGCCGGAAGCCGTGCTGTTGCAGCACCTGTTCGGCGTGACCGAGGGCGCGGCGAAGAATCCAATCTGGCACACCCTGCTGCGCAAGGCGCTGCACAGCTCGTCGTTATTTGAGCAGGTTGATGAGCAGGATGAGCTACGCTGGTCGCTGAGCGCGTGGCGCAGCACGCATCGCGCGCTGGACGAGGTTGAGTTCGTCGTGCTGGACACGGAGACGACCGGCCTGCGTCCCGGCTCGCACCGTGTCATCGAGGTAGCGGGTATCCGCGTGCGCGGCGGCGAAGTGATAGGCTCGTTCGCCAGCCTGCTCAATCCGGGGACGCGCCTGCCCAACTTCATCGTGCAGTTCACCGGCATCACACAGGGGATGGTCAACAGCGCGCCGAAGGCTGCCGAAGTCATGCCTGGCTTCCTAGACTTTATCGAAGATGCCATCATCGTCGGGCATAACGTGGGCTTCGATATCGGCTTCCTCTCGTATGAGGCGCGGCTGCTCGGCCTGGATTTCCCGCTAGACGGCCTGGACACCATCCCATTAGCGCGGCGTTTTCTGCCAGGACTGCGCCGTTTCAAGCTCGATGCTGTTGCCACACATCTCAAGATTCCCGCCTCGAACCGGCACCGCGCGCTGGGCGACGCAAAGGTGACAGCAGCCGTCTTCATCAAACTGCTGGCGCTGGCACGCGAGCAGGGCATCTCCACGCTGGGACTCCTACGCCGCCGCCTGCAACTGCCGGTGGCCTGGAACGGCGATATTACGCAGGCTGCCACCACGAAGCAGGTCGAGCAACTGCGCGCCGATGGCCGCGTTTCAACCTCATCGCAGGTAGTCAGCGTGCGCCCGACCGGGACACTCTTCCTCGATACGGCCTGGAAGCGCGACTTTCCCGACAAACCGGGCGTCTACCTGATGAAGGACAGCAACGGCCAGGTGATCTACGTGGGCAAGGCCAAATGCCTGAAGGATCGCCTGGCGTCGTACTACAGCCAGCCGCTAGGCTACACGCGCAAGATGGATGGCCTGCTGCAAAACGTCAAGGAGATCGAGACGCGCGTGCTTGGCTCCGAACTGGAGGCGCTGCTGGTCGAATCGCAGCTTATCAAGGAGTTGCAGCCAGCCTACAACGTGCAGTTGCGCAACTACGACCTCTACCCGTTCATCAAGATCGATATCCAGCATACCTTCCCGCGCGTCTTTGCCACGCGCGAGGTGGCAGCCGACGGTGGGCGCTATTTCGGCCCGTTCCGCAGCCGCCGCATGGTTGACCTGACCATTGAACTCGTGCAGAAGGTTTTCCCGGTGCGCACCTGCACTAAAGGGCTGCCCCCACTGGCGAAGCCATCCGATCCCTGCCTGCGCCTGCACCTTGACCGCTGCCCCGGCCCCTGTCGCGGCGGCGCTGACGCTGATGCGTATCGCAGGACGATAGACGAGGTGTGCGCCTTCCTGGGAGGCGAGCGTGAAGACTTGCTCGACCGCCTGCGCCGCCAGATGCTTGAGGCCTCGCAAAACCTGAACTTCGAGCGAGCGGCCTGGCTGCGCGATACCATCCGCAGCGCCGACGAAGTGCTGATAGGCCAGCAGTTAATTACCGGCGCGGTGGAATCCAACAACCTCTTCATTATCTATCCCTCGGCGCGCGAAGGCCACAACGAACTCTACCTCGTCCGGCATGGTCGCCTGGTGGAGCAGCGCTGCATCCCGCACGACCCTGAAACGACGAAGGCGATGGTACACTCGCTTTTGAGCCGCGCGCTAGAGCTGGGCCAACCGCCCAGCATCGTCGGCAAGGCTGAGGTCGATCAGATCAACATCATCAGCCGCTGGATACACCGTCACAGCGACGACCGCGCCTTCTTCCCCCTGCAATCCGCCCTCGCTGACGAGGATGAAGCGCGCCGCCTCGCCCAGCGCATCTGGGTGGAGATCGACGCGCTACGGACGCTGCCTCAAGCGTAGCTATTGTCCCCCCGTCCCTCCCGGGTTGCTCTGCGCGGCGGCGGGCGCAGCGGCGGTCGCGGCAGCGGCACGCTCTGTCCGCTCCGTTGAGCGCTCTTTGAGCTTGTTCTCGCGGATCGCTGAGAAGACGAGCGCGACAAGGCAGATGGCGATGGAGGCGATGAAGGCATGGCTCATCGCGCCGGTGAAGGCGGCGGCAATACCGGCTCCCAGGTGAACGACCGAACCCAGGAAGATCTCCGAGACATCGATGGGGGGCATGGAGGCTGCCGCCACCGCCAGAGAGAGGGCGAAGCTGAAGACCATGCCCGTATTGCGCAGCGTGTTCAGCGTGGCGGAGGCGACGCCCAGGCGATTGCGCGGCGCGGCCCCCATGGCGGTGCTGGTGTTGGGCGACCAGAACAGCGCGCCGCCTAGACCCATCAGAGCAAGCGCCAGCGCCAGGAAGATGTAGGGCGTGGTGGGTGTGAGGAAGACCAGCAGCACCAGCGCGACGATGGAGATGGCTAACCCTATGGTGGCGGGAACGGCTCCCCCGGCGCGGTCGGCCCAACGGCCCCCGATGGGACCAACGATGGATGTCACAATGGGCAGGGGAAGGATCAGCAGCGCGGCGGTCAATGGGCTGTAGCCGCGCACCCCTTGCAGGTAGAAGATGAGAATGAAGTTGACTGCGAAGGTCGCCAGCGATTGCAGCGTGGCTGCCGCGACGGATAGCCCGTACTGCCGGTTATCGAACAGGTGCAGGTCAAGCATGGGAAAGGTAATGCTCCGCTCGCGGAATACGAAAAGAATGAAAGCCAGCACGCCCCCGCCGACCAGTCCCAGCGTGGAGGGCGAGAGCCAGCCTGAGCCGATGCCGCCCGTGATGCCGAGCAGCAGGCACACCAGCCCGATGCTGAAAAGCACCGCGCCGATAATGTCGAAACGCTCGCCGCGCGGGTTCGGGGCGATATCATGCAGCAGCAGATAGGCCGCCAGCGTCCCCAGGATACCGATGGGCAGGTTCACCAGGAAGATCCAGCGCCAGCTTGCGAACGCCAGGATGAAGCCGCCAAGTACCGGCCCAAGCACGCTGCCCGCGCCCCACGTGATAGCGTTGATGCCCATCGCCTGCCCGCGCTGCTCCGCCGGGAAAACCTCGGTGATGATGGCCATCGCATTCGCCGCCAGCATCGCGCCGCCCACGCCCTGCACGAGGCGCGAGCCGATCAGCATGATGTCGCTCTGGGCCAGGCCGCATAGCAGCGAGCCTATCGTGAAGACGATGAAGCCCAGGTTGTACATTTTCACGCGGCCAAACATGTCGGCCATGCGCCCAAAGCTGAGTTGCAGCACGGTATTGACGACGAGATAACCAATAATCACCCAGGTCATGCGCACCAGGTTGGAGTGCAGATCTGAGAGCATATTGGGCAACGCAAGGATAACAATGGTGGAATCGATGGCGACCATCAACGAGCCGATAGTCGTCACCGACAGCGCGATCCACTTGTACGCGGGCCTGGTCATTGAGAGCTTCTTCTTTCTTGTTGAGCGTCTTGTATAATATGTCGGAAAAAACGAAATGCATGAGAGACATGCCCTCGTTGGGCAAATCTTTCATGCTCTTATAATTTCTTTGCGATGATTCTAGTATACCATAGAGCACGTGTCCATGTCCTTTAGGACAGGTGTGAATAGTGTACACAGAATATCGGGCTGCGTGTGGTTAGTGCCGTAAAGTGTCGGAGCAACCTTCTTGTCATTCTGAGCGAAGCGAAGAATCTCTGGTGGGCCGGTCGCAAATTTTTCGCTTCGCTCAGAATGACAGGCAACGAGGGTCGCTGCTACTTGCATATCTCCCGCTTGATGTTCATAATACGTTATACTTATCAAAGCTAATTCTATGCGCGAGGGAGACGAACCGGTATGTTATTGTCCGATAAACGTATTGTAGAAGAGTTGACGAGCGGCAATATCGTCATCGAGCCGTTCGATGAGCGCCAGTTGGGGACGAATTCGTATGATTGCCGCCTGGGCAGGTGGTATTTTCAGGGCGATATGAACGTGGATGTAATCCACCTGGATAATCCCAACGATATTCGCCGCTACTGGGGGCAGCCGCGGGAGGCCGGTGACGGCAAGATCGCCATTCGCCCCGGCACGACTATCCTGGCACACACGCAAGAGGTGATCGGCGGGCATAACGGCTACCTGGCGAAGATGTATTCGCGCAGCACCGTGGCGCGTTCCGGCCTTTCGGTCTGTCGCTGCGCCGGTGTCGGCGACGTGGGTTACATCAGCCGCTGGACGATGGAGATCAGCAATCATACGCAGACGACCATCTGGGTGCCGGTCGGCTTCCGCATCTGCCAGCTCACCTTCGAGTTCGTCGGCGAAACGCTCAAGGAGTATCACGGCAAATACGGCAAGGCGCACTATGAATGGACGCCTGAAGACATGCTGCCCAAGCCGTATTTCGATTGGGACTACGAAATGTACCGCACCGACAGGGGGAAATAGGTATTGAACGTAGAGAGCAGGGAAAAGCTGGAGCAGAGCAGAGGGCGTTTAATCTCGTTCGAAGGGCTGGACGGCGCGGGCAAAACAACGCAGATGGCGCTGCTTGAACGCTGGCTGCAGGCGCACGCCATCCCCTACACGCGCACGCGCGAGCCGGGCGGCACGCCGCTTGGCGTCGAGATACGCCAGCTATTGCTCAACCGTCCCGACCTGGCGATCACGCCCCTGGCCGAAGCCTTCCTCTTCCAGGCGGATCGCGCCCAACACTTCGCCGCGCTCGTCATCCCCTCGCTCGACGAAGGCAGGCTGGTCATCACGGATCGCTGCTTCGATGCCAGCATCGCCTACCAGGGCTACGCGCGCGGCGTCGGCCCCGACCTGGTCGAGTACATCTCGCTGCTGGCGACGCGGGGCATCGCCCCTGATCTGACCATCCTGCTCGACCTCGACCCGTCACAAGTCTTCCAGCGCACCGATATCTCAGCCGACGCGAGCGGCACGCGCGAGGAACGCACGCGCTTCGACGCTGAAGCAGAATCGTTCCACGCCCGCGTGCAGGAGGGCTTTCGCGCCCTCGCTCGCCAGCACCCCTACCGCATCAAAGTGGTGGATGCCTCGCAAAGCGTAGAGCAGATTTACGCTGAGATCGTGGCGTTAGTGCAAATTGTTCTATTCCCATAATCGTTGAGTTTTGTGCATAGTGGGATATGTGGGATATGCGGCGAGGGACGACAAGGACACCCGCAAGCGCCCTTACGGATGCTTGCGTAATCCCCATAGCGCCTTTGTCACCTTCGAATCCTGTCGCATACGCCTGTTCTGCTCAATGGTCGGGGTAAGCCGGGCAGCATCGACTGCTTCCAGCGCCTCGACCAGGGCGAAGACTGTAGGGAAACGCTCATCGGGTCGCATGGCCAGGGCGCGCAGCAGCACGGCCTCCAGTTCGGACGTGATGCTGCCGTTGAACAGGTGAGGCGGGACAAGCGCCATTCCGCCGGGCGACGCGAATGCACCTTCAGGGGCGAGATGTCCGTTTGCCCCCTGGGCAGGCTGCTGCTCGTCCGGCAGGCGAAACGAGGCTGCTACGGGCGCATAGCGTGTGAAGAAAAGATAGAGCAGCGCGCCCAGCGAATAGACATCAGAACGTTCATCGACATGGCCGGATAGCGTCTCCGGCGCCGCAAACGAGTTCTCAGTTGAATTTATGGCTATAGGAAATATCTGTTCGTAGTATGCCCGACTGGCCTCGTCAGACCAGAACTGCCGGGCGGGTGGCCAGGAAACTAGCAATACCGGTGCCCAGGCCGCCGGGCCGCCGCTATCGACCAGAATCATCGCCGGGTCGAGGCCGCCCAGCATCACTCCCATGCGGTGCAGCCTGGCAACGATGCGGCAGAGCTGCACACCCCATTCGAGCGCGGTTTCGACACCCAACCAGGTTGGCCATTGCTGGTTTTTGAGCAGCAATTCGACCAGCGGAACGGCCATCACATGCCCGTTCTGGCGCTCGTTGCGCACCGGGCGCAACTGCATCACCAGGTAGTGGCGCTCATGCTCGATGGAGATGCGATCACCTACACCCGGCAGGCGCGGCGAGCCGAACATGCCCGGCGCGACGAACTCCTCGAAGGCAGCCTGTTCGACCCGCTTTTGCATGTTGAGCGAAAGACCACTCAGCACAAGTTCGCGGATAGCTACCAGGGGAAGTGTGGCCGCGCCCTGTTCCTGCTCCTTTGTGGTGTTGAGGCGATGTGCCAGGTACAGATTGACGCGCGGACGTGTTTGCAACACCTCGACGATACGGTAACGGTCGTTCAAAATGACCGAGCCGCGCGCCAGCGGCGCCAGTGCCAGGTCGGCTTGCTCCCCTGCTGGCAGTGGATTCGTAAGTGCGGCTTTAATAATAGTCGGTTGAGCTGGCTGTTCTGGTTGTAACGGCTGATTTGCTTGCGATGGGAGCGCGGTGGGTTCTGCTTCAGAGTAATTGCCGATGCGCTCGTTTTCCACAACCAGCCGGGCCGCGTCGATGGCATCGTTCAGCGTCGTATTGGCGGCATGAACCAGTCCTTCGACCTGTTTTGCCTTTTCAAGCGCCCGTTCAAGACGCTGCAAGCGTTCATCTTTCTCCATCTCTTCCTCTACCTCCTTCACCGCCGCCTCGAAAGCCTGCACTTCGCACTCGAGCTCTGTCACCCACATTTCAATGTGAGCAAGCAGTATCGCTGATGGCATATCTATCGTTCTCACATTGGTTAAATAAACCGCGCCCTTATTCCCCGTTAGTCTCCTGGTACATATCCTATAACATCGCTGCCACCAAAAGCGAGATGCTGATAATGGAAGTACATGCTACGCTCAACCACCAGCGTACCCGTATTGACCGTCACAACCGCCGAGACGGATTGATTCTGCCCCACGTCGGTATTGACGTTCTCAGTCCAACGCTGTCCAGGGACAAGGCGCGCAATCGTGACGGTCTTCGTGCGTCCACCCTGTAGTAGATAACGAATGGTGACGGTTTCGTTACCAGTATTGCTCAGCGGATTGACAAAAGTCAGGTATTCCGTGAAGCCCGCGCCGGTATAGCCCTCGGCAAAGTAGAAGGTTGCTTGCGGCCCGGCAGGCGAGCCGTTGACGGCTGTCGCTCCCGGCACATTCCCACTGTAGTCGAATAACATCTGCCTATCAACGACGAGTGGCTGCGTAGCCTGGACATGCGTCGCCACGGCTGCGCCGCAGTAGCTCACCCCGGAGGAACAGACAAGCGCGTTGAGCAGTAGCGAGACGCTGGACTGCGCGCCGATACTGTACTGGTAGGTCTTGACGCTGTGTGCGTTCCCTGCGCCGGTTACAAGCAGCGTGAGGGTGGCCTGCGATGGCACATCGCCCATATTCGCCAGGTCGAGATAGGTCAGGAACGGCGCGCTGGACGTGCCGGTATAGCCCTCGGCGAAGTCCCAACTTGCCTGCGGATTGGGGCTGCCGCTCTCATCGGCGCCAGTGGCAAAAGCGAGCGGAGCCGATGAGCGTGGAATGGTGAAATATGAGGGCAGTTCGACCACGACAGGCAGGCTGGTCGTCACCAGTAGCGAGACCGCGTAGAGGTAGCTGTTGTGGTTCGTGCTAAACGCCAGCGGAAAATCGCTTGCCAGCGAGAGCGTGCCGCGCGTGTTGGCCGCGATGAGATGCGTGACCGTGTACAAACTGCCCGCGCCCTGGTAGCTGAGCGAGACGCTGACGGGCGCGTTGTTCTGGTTCAGTACCGTCAGATAGGTGGAATAGGTCGTGCCGAAAGTGGGCGAACCCTGCTGCTGGTCGCTGCCGAGCTGTACGAAGGGGAAGAAGAAGGTTGAATTGAGATGCGTCGCGCCCAGCACGTCGGTGCCGCCGGTTGGATTAGGCGTCAACTGCGTGTATTTGAAATACATGGGGCGTTCGGCCACGATCGGCACGTTGGAGTTGACCACCAGCGAAACCTGGTCGTTCTGCACGATTCCATGCTGGCTGTTCACCGAAACGGTGTAACGCGTGCCGGGCGGGATGGTGTAGCCCTGCGTGAAGGGCGGCCTGGGAGACTGGTTGACAGGCTGCGTCAGGTAGGTGACGCGCACGCTGGCGGCCTGCGCGTTGGGATTTTCCAGCGTGAGGTATTCGCTGAAGTTGGCGGAGACGTAGCCCTCGGCAAAGTACCAGGTCTTCGCTATTTGCTGCGCTGGCGGTGAGACCACCACGTAGACGGGGATCACCTCGGGCAGACCGGCGGCCTGCGCGTCGCCTCCCAGCAGGATATGGCCGGTGCTTGTTCCCTGTGGCAATCCACTCGCGTTGACGCTCACCTGCACCTGTTGCGACGTGCCGGCAGCGACCGTTCCGCTCGTCGCGCCCAGGCTGAGCCATGAGACATCGCTGCTGGCCTGCCAGTGCAGGGCGCTGCCGCCGCTATTCTGCAAAGTAATCGGCTGCGCTGCTGGTTGGCTCGCGTCCTGCTGGTGATAGGCGAAATTCAGCAACGACGCGGGATCGCTCAGTTGCGCGGGCGCGGCATCGATGGTCAGCGTGATCGTCACGGACAGCGCCGTGTTGCCGTCGCTGATGGTGATACTATGCGTGCTGGAACCCACAGGCAGCCCGGCGACGCTCACCAGCACGATCAGCCCGGAAGAGATGCCCGGAGCCATCTCGATGGTGGGTGCGCCGTTGGCGAAGTCGGCGCTCAAAACGGGATCGCCGCCGCTATCAAGCGTCAACTGGTCGTTGATCGAACGCAGATTGGCAACCAGCACGCCCTGCGTTGGTGGATCGATACCCTGCAACGTGCTGAACGAAAGCGCATTCGTGTTGAGCGAGAAAGACGGGTTGGACAGGTCAATCTGCAACTGTACTGGGATGGTAATCGAACTGTTCAAGCCGGACGCCTGGATGGTGACGCTTCCCACCTGGCTGGTAGAAGAAGAAGGCGTCGAGATGGTGACGACCCATGCGTTCCCCACCGCGTTGGCTGTAGCCGAGAGCCAGCCGCACGTACCGCACACCGTCACCGTAACACTGCCGATGCTGCCCTGCCCATAGTTGCCGACGCCGATATTCTGGCTGCCAGCCTGGGTAAAGACAATGCCCCAGGGCGGCAGTGTCCTGGTCGAGTCCCACGAGTTTTGCAGCGCGCCCATGAAGGGCTGGCTAACGTCGATGGCCGCCGAGACGATCTGTTCGTTGCCGCCCGTACCGTTGGTATCCGTCCAGAAGAGATGCGCGACGTGGCCACCACTTACCACGCTGCTTATGCGTCCGATGGAACCGAAGGCGGGCGCGGGTGGCAGCGAGACGTTATCGCTGACCAGCGCCGGGCTTGAGAAGTGGTTGCCACCATCGGCGGATTGAGCGTAGTAGTAGGCAAACGTGTTCTGGCTGGCATCACCCGCGCTCGAATAGCCTCCCAGGCTGACCACGTGCGTGACCGGGTCAACGCTGATCGAGGCCAGGAACGCGGGTGAATAGCTGCTGCCCAGCACATCGATGGGCTGGCTCCAGGTCGCCCCGTCGTCGTTGGAGACGATGGTTTTGCCGCCGCCGTACTCTACATAAAGCGTCTTACTGCCACTATCAACGGCGACATCCGGGCCGGGATTGATGTACAACTCATTGTACGCGCGCTGCTCGCCCACGCTGTTGATGGATTGCAGGCTGCGCGGGCTGCTCCACGTCAGGCCGCCGTCGCTCGACTGCACCACGTCCAGGCCGGACGAGGCGCTGTAGAAGACGAAGATCGTCCCGTTCCAATCGACCACCGGCACGCCCCAGCAGTCCTGCTGTCCCTTGCCGATGGCCACGGGCGCTGACCAACTCTGCCCGCCGTTCGTCGAACTGGTGAAGTACAGTTGGGATGTCCAGGCAGGCGCGAGCGAACTCGTGGGCGTCTGTGGCGACGTTCCCAGCGCGTTGAAGGTGAGATACAGCGTATTGCTAGCCAGCCCTGGGGCGACGCGCGCGTACTCGGCAACGGTGCGCGTGTCGTTGAAGGCCGCGACTTTGAGCGGCGCGCCGAACTGCGCAGACGAGGCAGGCATCTCAGCAAGATAGATCGCCGTTGCCCAATCGTCGCTGTTGAAGGTGGTGACGGTCAGATAAGCGTTTCCAGCGGCGTCGAAGGCAATACCCGCATCGGCTGCGCCATCATACGATCCACCATCGATACGCAGCAGGCCATGCAGCACCTGCGAGGCCGACCAGTTCGTGCCGCCATCGTTCGAAACGGCATACTCCACGCTCTCGCTCCCGCCCTGGCCGCTCACGGTGTAGTCGTTGTAGACCACGACGAGATGATTGGGATTGGTGGGATCAACAGCTGCCTGCGGGCCGTTGCGCGGCTCGGGACCAAAGGGGGCAGGCGTCGTGTCGGAACTCACGACGACGTTGGTTGCCAGCGCGCTGTTGCTATGCACGAGCCGCGACGAAGGCCGGGCGCGTCCGGCAGAACGCACAGCATGACCCGCCCAGCCGGGGAACTGCCCGCCGTGACGAACGCTGGCAGGCGTGATTACCTGCGGGTGCGCGCCCGGCGATTGGCCGAACAAAGCCGTAGAATGCTGCACGCGCGGCAGGTCGAACGGGCCGGGCGGCGACGCGCTGGCATTGCGAACCGCCGACAGAAGGGAACCGGTGATGGGAACCAGCAGGATGAGCAGAATAAGAGCGAAAACCAGACCCAGGCGAAAACGAGATCTATAAATTCGGTGCATACGAATGACGAAATCCTCTCCGGCGTTGTGTTTTTTCCACATCTCCCAACAACGCTTCATATTAGTATGAACCCGCGCGCAAACAGAACAACGAGGTTCGTAGAAATGAACGAGACTGGAGGAGGGTTTCACACGAGCCTTCGCACATTCCACGGCAACAGCGCGATGAAGAATGCCGCGACCGGCGGCCCGAAGGTGAGCAGGCAGCTTGCCAGGTTCCACTCACCACCAGGGACGACTCCATTGTAAAGATAGAGCGCCAGGGCCGTTAGCGAGAAGACGAGGGTAAATGCCACCAGCCCGCGGGCAAGGGGTTGGCGCAGCGCGGGCAGGCAGACCACGGCCAGCGCCACCAGCCAGGTCACATACCAGGGTAGGAACCAGGGAGCCACCAGCAGGAACGCGCCCAGCGTCAGCAGCGATGCCAGGATGAATGTGCGCACCGTCGGCGTCCTCCACAGCAGCCACGCGCCTGCGACGATGGCAGCGAACAGCGTGACAATGTTGATGATCGTCCAGAGGCTGTGATTATTCCACAGCATGAGTAGCGCCCCGAACCAGCTTCCAGCAGGATAGGGATGTCGCTTGAGTTGCAGCGCCACACCGTCAAAAATGGATTTGTGAGAGGTGCTTGATGATGGGGGCGCGACAAAGCTCTGCACAATCGCGTGAAGGTTGTGACCTACGAAGAAAATGCCATAGCCGACGAGAATCACAAGGCCGCTACTGATACCTGCGACAAGCGCCGCCAGCAGCGCGGGTTTCCAGCGACGTGCCACATGTTCTCGCAAGCTGAGCGA
Source organism: uncultured Chloroflexia bacterium (assembly GCA_963731975.1). GTDB lineage: Bacteria > Chloroflexota > Ktedonobacteria > Ktedonobacterales > Ktedonobacteraceae > CAVSXS01. The sequence continues at coordinate 58,072 of CAVSXS010000003.1, forward strand.
CTGAGCGGCGTCCGGGCGCAGCGTTTTGGCAATCAGCAGGATGACGAACAGGACGACCAGCGGCGCGGCAGTATATTTCACCAGCGTCGCCAGGGCAAACATGCTAACCGGCAAGATGGCGTCGCTCAAGCGGGGAGACGCGCTCTGCTCGGCGCGCACGGCGAACAGGATGCCCAGCAGGATCAAGGTTATCATGAAGAGGTCGTTATGCGCGCCCTGGCTGCTTTCCAGCAAGAGCAGCGGGTTTAAGGCGTAGAGCATGACACCTAGCGTTACAGCGCGCGGCGAACGCCCCAGCTTGCGCAGGATGAGCGTCACCAGCAGGATATTCACAAGATGGCAGACCAGGCCAAAGAGACGGAAAAAGAGAATATAGCGCAGCGGGTCAGCGCCCGCCACCAGCGTGCTGAGCGAGCAGATCGCCATCCACAGCGGGCCATAGGCGGCTGTATAGCTGCCCCAGTCGTCGAACTGGTAGATAGGATCGTGCCAGTGCGCGGAAAGCGGCACAAAGTAGGGATTGGCATGGTAGATATCGATCAGCCGGCCATACCCGGCATACACGAAGATGTCATGGGAGAGCAGCGCGGGAGTGCATACAAATATGAGACCGGCGACGAGAGCCACCACCCAGGTGAGCACTCGAATTTCCCTCTGGGAAAATGCCAGGGGGACTAGCTGTACCAGCAGCACGCACACGCTATAGATCACAAACGCGGCAACCATCAACAACAAGAATTCGACATTGGCCGAGCCGAGCCAGTTGAGGTAGGTATCGAGGCTCAGGTGCAGATTGTTGGGCAGCCATGTCCCCAGGCGCACAAGCACATTCCCGCCGGGTGTATGCGCGCTGGTGGGAGTACCCGCCAGGCGTTGCAGCGGCGCGGCCATAAATGCCACGCACAGAACAAATGCCCCCGCGCCGATCAGCAGCACAAGCTCCGCGGGGTATGCCGCGTTCTTTCGCGCCTGTTCGGCTGGCTTTAACGCAGGCTTCTCGACCTTGAGGTTTTCTTTCACCATAGCTGGCCGTCTTCTCACTGCATCCCTGCTCCATCATCGATCAAGGACATGTTACGCGCCGGTAAATCGGCGATGGGCGCAATTCATTGCGCCCCTACGGGTAGTTCCCTCATTAAAAATAGACGTGATATTTCATGATAATATTACAAAGGACGAGCAAAGCCATGCTCAGTAACCTCACCCCTATTTTGTCATTTCGGGATGGCCTATGCTTCTAGCGCATCACCTCGTTCGGCACGCGCTCGCGGTCGGGTTGCAGCGTGGTCAGGCGCGCCTGCTGGCTCATCTGAGAGAGCAGCAGGGCCTCGGAGGAGCCGGGAACGGGATGCGCCTCGAAATCGGCCGGTGTCGTATTATCGCGCCCCATGGAGAAGCCCACCATGCGGAAGACAGGTGTAAGGGACACGCACAGCAGCAGGTTGACGACCAGAGCGGGTATGGCGGCGTACATCGGAATGGTGAGCGAGCCAAGCGTGACGGGAAAGACGGTTGACTCGAAGTTGCGCGCCACGATCATCCACGTGCCGGTGATGAGGCCACCCAGCAGGCCGATGACAAGCGCGCGCCGGTGGAACCAGCTCGTGTACAGCCCCAGGAAGACGGCGGGCAGCGTCTGCAACACCCAGATGTTGCTGAGCTGCTGCAAACTGATGGCAAACGTGGTGGGGAAGAAGAGAATGAAGGCCAGCGCCCCTATTTTCACCACCAGCGAGACGGTGCGAGCCGTGTTAGACTCCTCGCGCTCGGTACAGGTCGGGCGGAAGTATTCGCGGTAAATGTTGCGGGTGAAAAGGTTGGCGGCGGCGATGGACATAATGGCGGCGGGTGTCAGCGCGCCGATGGCGATGGCCGCGAAAGAGAAGCCCGCGAACCAGTCCGGGAACTCTTTGGCGAAGAGCGCAGGCAGGGCGATGTTCGACTTGTAAATAGGCGATGCCTCAACGCCCGCCGCCACCGCGACGTAGCCGAGCAGGCAGATCAGACCGATCAGCACGGTATAGGCCGGCAGCATGGCAGCGTTACGGCGCACGACTTTGCGGCTATTAGTGCTGAGAATGCCGGTCAGCGTGTGCGGATAGAGAAAAAGTGCCAGGGCCGAGCCGAGCGCCAGCGTGGCGTAGACGGGATATTCTGAGGAGGGCAGTACATCGTGGAAGGTCGTGGGATTTTTCAGGGCGTGTTGATGCACCGCGCTGAAGATCGCTCCGAAGCCGCCCAGTTTGGCGGGAATATAGATAATGGCGACCAGCATCACCAGCCAGATACAGGCGTCTTTCACCAGTGCGATCATGGCAGGAGCGCGCAGGCCGCTCGTGTAGGTAAAGGCAGCCAGGATGGTGAAGGCGATGATAAGCGATATTTCGATGGGAACGCCCATCTGCGCAATCGCGACCTCGATGCCGTAAATCTGCAGGGCAATATAGGGCATGGTCGCCAGGATGCCGGTGATAGCCACGGCCAGCGCCAGCCCCCTGCTGTCGAAGCGATCGCGCACAAAATCGGCGGGGGTCACGTACCCGCGATGGCGCGCCACCGTCCAGAATTTAGGCAGGATCAAGAAGACAATGGGGTAGACGATTATCAGGTAAGGTACCGAGTAGAAGCCGAGAGCGCCCGATGCGAACACCAGGCCGGGCACTGCAATGAACGAATAGGCGGTATATACATCACCGCCGAGCAAGAACCAGGATACTACCGTGCCGAAGCGCCGCCCACCGAGTCCCCATTCTTGCAAGCGCGTCAGATCTCCAGGACGCCAGCGCGCCGCCCAGAACGCCAGAACTGTGACAGCGATAAATACAATGCTGAACACACTCAGCATCACCCAGTTAATCATAGCCTTCCCTGCTTTCTACACTATGGTAGGGGCGCGGACAGGAAAATCCGCAGTTGTTGCATTGTGATGGGATCGATCAGGATATTATTCAGCGCGTTGATATCGACATCCGCGAACTCCTTAGGGGTAGCAATGACATGTTGCAGGTCGGCATCGATAAAGACGCTGTTGGTGAGCACCGCGCCTGTGAGTTGCGCCCCCTGGAGGTTCGCGCCGGTACAATTGGCGGCACGCAGGTATGCCCCGCTCAAGTTGGCGGATTGCAGCGTCGCGCCGCTCAGATCGGCCTTGCTCAAATCAGCCCCGCTCAGGTCCGCGCCGATCAAGTTAGCTTTCGTGAAATCGACTTTGCTCAGATCGGTCTTGCTCAAATACGCCCGGAAGAGATAGGCGCGGCTGAGATTGGCTCCGCTCAGATTCGCCAGGCTAATATTGGCCTCGACCAGGTTGGCGCCGCGCATGAAGGCCCGGCAGGCATACACACCGCTCAGGTTGGCATTGCTGAGGATCGCCAGGTTCAGATTAGCCTCAATCAAGTTAGCCTTGCTCAGATTGGCCTTGCTCAGATTCGCGCCTAACAGGTTGGCTCCGCTCACATCAGCACGGCTCAGGTCCGCGCCGTTGAGGATAGCGCCGCTCAAGTTGGCCCGACTCAAGTCGGTTCCGACAAGATTGGCACCACTCAAATTGGCGCGGCTCAAATCAGTCTCGCTCATATCCGATTTGCTTAGATCCGCGCCGATCAGGTCGGCTTCGGATAGATCAGCGCGACTCAAGTCTGCGCCACTCAGGCTGACACCCGCCAGGTCAGTGCCGCGCAGGTCGGTGCCGCGCAAATACGCGCCGCGCAGGTTTGCGCCGATCAGGTTGACCTCGATCATGACCGCCTTGCTCAGATTCGTGCCGACCAGATTGGCGCGGCTCAGGTTGGCCTTGCGTAAATACGCGCCACACATATATGCGCCGCTCAGATTGGCTCCCGAGAGATTGGCCTCGCGGATATTACCCCCGCTGAGATCAGTCCGCCGCAGGTCGGCTCCCTGCAAATCCGCGCCGTCGAGATTTGGCACGCGCTCTCCCCGCTGTGCCAGTATAATTTCTGCAATCGCTCTATCTTTCGAGAGCGCATACGTAACAGTATCCGCCATCAATTGCCTCCTAGCTGGATGATTCCAAGACGATCCAGGTCACGCAGCAACCCATAGACCTCCTCCTGACGTTTCCCGACCAGGCGCGCAAGTTCTAACGTGGATCGTTGCCCATCGACCAGCAGAAAAAGCTGTCGATGAGAACGAGATAGACTTCCCTTCTCCATTCGCTGCAGCGCCTCGTCCAGCCCATATACCGGAAAAGGAACGGCGGCAGGCATCATAACGCGGTTTGAGGAAGGAAGTTCTGGTAATGGAGTTTCCGGCGACGACCTGTTGAGCAAGTCAAACTGCTCGGCTGGTCTTCTAAGTGGTGAGATTGGATTACGCGGTTGAGAATTGGCTTGCATATCGTGCGAGGATTCTGTTTCAGGCACTGGCGCTGGTGTCGTTGGGAGCCTGCTTCCGCCTGAAGCTGGAACGAAAGTATACCAACACCTGCCCCAGGTACTTAGCCAGTTCAACGCCGTTTTGTCGCTACGTCGTCCCACCACGGCTCGCGTCACCTGCCCGTTCACGAAAACAACGCGGCCCTCTTCCAACGTCCTTCCCTTGCCACGCCTCACGCTCAGGACACCACTCCCCTGCGCAAGTTGTATCGCTTGAATGATACTCACCAGGCGGTCGGTTGCCGTTTCTTGCTGCGACATATCTTTTTCAATCCTCAAACTACCTGTTATGCCCCTACGAAATAGCGATATCGCACGAACGGCATGAAAAAAAGCGATAGAACGGCAGAAGGAATTGGCAATTTGTTACAATACCTGCATCGAAAGAAGTATATCACTCGATTTATTCTATTTGTTACAATGGCCAGGCTCTATAGTACTTTTGGGGCATAACAAGAAGATCGCTATACTTTACGAGAGAAGTATGTTGAAATATGAGAGCAACTGCGCTAGTATGATACATCTCAAAAAGACGACCGCAAGGAAACGTCTTTCCAGGCTTTATGACGTAGGCGCGCAAAGGATGTGAGACAATGCTGAGTCGTCCAACTCGTTCGACAACGAAAAGAAACCGCTCAAAGCTGCTCTGGCTGCTGCTGTTGCCGTTCGCAGTCACGCTCTGGCCCGGATTGTACAATCAGACACAGCCGGAGTTCATCGGGATTCCATTCTTCTACTGGTTCCAGATCTTCGCCATCTTTTTAACAGCGGCGTTGATGGCCGTTCTCTACTTCTTAACCGAATGAGCGACGCATCAGAGTTTGACGATCAACAAACCGGTGAGACCGGCAGCGACGAACTGCTGTCGGACGATAACCTGCACCTGCCAGAAAATGCGAATATCCTCGTGCGCCTGCACGCGGTGCGCGCCTGGCTCGCGCGGCGGCGCGACGAAGCCTCACTTGCCGTAGGAGAAGCAGCGCTGGCGCTGCAAGAAGCCTTCCAGCCGCGGCAGGACGAAGCGCGCCCGCGCCGCGCCCGTCGCATGCAAGAAAGTGATCTATCCGGGCGAGTCGCCGCCACGGAATCGAAGTTGCAAGAGGCCCAGGTTTCCCTGGCCGCCTTTGAAGAGGCGCAGGAATGGCTGGAAGAGTGTATCGCGCACACGCAAGGCGAGCGCGTGCTCGTTGAATACTACTTGATGATCGAGCAGGCGCTACTCGACGCCGGGTATACGCCCCAAGAAGAAAGCACCCGTTCGCGTTCTCCGTGGTTCGACGCGCTGGCCGAGGTGCTGCACCGCGTCGAACACGTTGGCATCCCCGAAGAGCCGTAATCCCTTTATGAAAAGGCCAGCGCCGTATTTCCCAGCAGCAACGTCAGGCCCGATAGGTGCTCTGGAGCCGTGACAGCGAAATCGATGTAGCCGCTCACCGTCGCGTGCGGGAGCACCACGGGCGACATTGAGACCAGCTTGGGGACGATCACCTGCCCATCGTTCAAGCGCAGTTGTGCCTGATTCGCGTAATCGATGCCGATGGGGGCTTGCTGTCCGCTGTTACCCTGCGCCAGCAGAGCAACCCTTATAGTGTAGTTGCCGAGGCGCTTCTCATCATCGGAGAAGGCGCTGGCCTGCACCACATTCGTCACGGTGATATGTACCTGCTGGAAATCTACCCCCCGGTTTACGCTCAGCGTGCCAAGCTGATTGGTGACGGTCACGGTGATGGGCAGCGAGTCGCCCGTCACATTGCTGGAGTCACCTTCGTGTGGCGCGTAACGCAAGGTAAGAACGACAAGAATCGCGATAAATACTAAGAACAACATAACTTTTACCCGGTACGAAAGCCACGGGCGTTTCTTGACTGGTGCCTGTGCCATATGCTCATTCCACTCCAAATAATCTGTTACCACTGCGTATTATAGCAAATATTGGTGTGAAGGGCGACCCTCGCGGTCGCCCTGACAGGGCAATCGCATCTAATTAAGCCCATCCAGGACACGCAACAGGTACTGGGTGTCCCAGCCGGCTTTGAGGCGCTTGGCATGGATGCCCACACGAGACGAGCGTTCCTGGCGTAAGAGGTTGAGGCTGATATGGCGCAGGACGGCCAGATTTTCGTCAGCATGACCGAGGCGAACCCGCGATTCATCTTCGCGAAACGCCACATCTAGCACCCAATGCACACTGTTTTCGATGCCCCAGTGGCTTCTGACCGCAGTCGCAAACAGTGTGACTGACGAAAAACTTAACAGGAAGTAGCGTGTTTCTTTGGTCGTCTTTTGCTCCATGCGCCGTTCCGCCCGCACCACACCAATCCCTCGCAAGCCTTTCCACTTGCCCTCTGGATCAAGGTACGCTAAGATTTCTGGGTCCGAGAGCGTCCAGTGTTCACGAATCTCCAAGCGACCATGACCTTTTTCGACCTGTCGCTCTGTTTCCCAGTACGCGCTGGCAAAGCCGTCCTTTTCGGCCAAAGTAAAGGTCGCTTTGACCTCGTCGTAGAGGTTTGCTTGATTGTCTTTGAGTGCCAGCGCATAGTCGCCATCTTGCTCGATAATCTGCTCGGCAATCTTGGTTTGCGTCCCCATCGCATCAATGGTCACAATGCAGCCTTTGAGCGCCAATTGCTCTAAGAGCAGCGGGATCGCGGTAATTTCGTTGGATTTCTCTTCCGTCGCGAGTTGGGCCAACACCAGACGATTTTCGACGGCCCAGGCACTCACCAGATGCAGCGCTTTCTTTCCGGCTTCCTGATCATGTGAGCGCCGCAACGTCTTGCCATCAATCGCGATCACCCCTTTGACTGTTTTGCTGATGCCCTGAACCCACTGCACAAAACTGGCTTCAAACTGTTTGGGATCAAGGAGAGCAAAGACCCGGCCAAAGGTATCATGAGAGGGAATACCATTGGGTAAACCGAGTAATTCCGTAAAAAAGGCTGCTTTCGCGTTCCCGAACTCTTCGATTTCCACCCATCCTTCTGCTCCGCACAGGACTCCACAAATCGCCAGAATGATGATATCCTGTAATCGATGCCGCTTGGTTCGCTCCATCCGAGGGTCTTCCACTTGGGCAAAAAGACTTTCCAGATCTTGTCGGTCGTTCTCTTCCATTTCGTTCTCTCCGGCTTTTTCGACCTATTTTATCACCTCCTTGTCTCCATATTACTGTGGATGGGGTTATTTAGATGCGATTGCCCTGGTCGCCCTGATTATCATTCACCATACAAAGACACGTCTACAGTCCTACCCACAACACGCCTCTGGTCGCGTTACAAAGAGCCGTACTCCGCTTATGCTTGAAGCAGTTACAGAGGTAACAATTGAACAACGAACAACAGCAAGCATAAAGGAGTAAAAAAAGTTATGACAACTACAGGAACGCTTGAGTACGAACAGACAGATCAGCAGGCCGATACGGCGCGTGAAATCGTGATGGATGTGCGCGAGATCACGAAGAGCCTGCCTCTGGGACACGAGCGTATCGATATCCTCAAAGGCATCAGTTTTCAGATTGCAGCAGGCGAATTTGTCTCGATAGTCGGGCCATCTGGCTCAGGCAAAAGCACGCTGCTGGGCATCATCGCCGGACTCGACAACCCCACGACCGGGCAGGTCTTGATCGACGGCGTCGATATCGCTCACCTTTCCGAGGGCAAACTGGCCGTCGTGCGCAACAGCAAGATCGGCATGGTCTTCCAGGCGTACAACCTGATCCCCACGCTCACGGCGCAGGAAAACGTCGAAGTGCCGCTCTACGTCGGCAAGCACAAAGGCTCGCCGTCCTTTCGCGCCAAAGAACTGCTCGCCCTGGTTGGCCTCTCGCATCGCCTGAACCACCGCCCCAACCAGCTTTCCGGCGGCGAGCAGCAGCGCGTCGCCATCGCCCGCGCCCTGGCAACCGATCCCGCGCTGGTGATCGCCGACGAGCCAACCGGCAACCTCGACGCGCGCAACGGCGAAAATGTACTCGAGCTGATCGCTACCTTGCGCCGACAAACAGGCAAGACCTTCATCATCGCCACGCACGACCCAGTTGTAGCGTCCCACGCCGACCACGCCATCCGCATCGTCGATGGCAAAATCGCCGAAATCGACACCTCAAACGGCAAGATCACGCAGTAGGGGCGATACATACACAACATCAAAGGAGAGGGCAATTATGAAAACTTCGATGTACTTCAACTATACCTCGCGTTCGCTGCTGCGGGGCGGGCAGCGGACGATCCTGGCGGTCTTCTGCGTCGCCGTCGGAGTCATGGCAATCGTGGCGCTGCAACTCGTAGGCAACATGCTACAAAGCTCGCTCACGTCGAATACGCGCGACACCAACGGCGGCGACATCGCAGTTACCGCCCAGGCCATTCCGTTCAGCTCGAACGACCTGGCCTACTTCGCACAACTCAAGAGCGACGGCACTATCACCAACTATACCGCCATCACCAGCGCGAACGGCTCGCTGACGGCGGCTTCGTCCAGGCTCAACGCCTTTACCGTCGAAGCGGTTGACCCCAACAACTACCCGGTGGTCACGCCTCCCGGCTTTGTGACGCCCGGCAACGGCACAGTCACCAGCCTGCTTGCACACGACCAGGTAATCGTCACACAAAACTTCGTGGACGCCACCGGGAAGAAAGTTGGCAATACCTTCAACATCTACATCAAGTCGCAGGTAGGCTCAGGGGAGACGCTGCATGTGACGATCGCGGGCGTGGTCGCCAATGCGGGGATCTTCGCTCAATCCAATAGCGTTGTCCTCGTCTCGGCAAGCGACTACGCGGCGGCGGCTCCGGCAACTCCCGCGACCTACAGCGTCGTGGATGTCACTACCACCGACCAGGCGCATACCGACGCTGCTGTCAAGGCTATCAACCAGCACCTGCCGGCAGCTTCTACGCAGACGGTGGCCGACGCGCTCAAGTCCCAGCAATCGTCCATAGACAACATCAGCAAATTCCTGGAGATCGCCGGTCTGCTGGCGCTGTTGATCGGCGGTGTAGGCATCGTCAACACAATGCAGGTGCTGCTCTCGCGGCGCAAGACCGAAATCGCCATGCTCAAGACTTCTGGCTACCGGCGCGGCGACCTCTACCTGCTCTTTGGCCTGGAAGCCGGGATGCTCGGACTGCTAGGCGGCATTATAGGAGCTGCGGCTGCCACCGGCGTCAGCGCCATCGTGCGCACCCTGGTGCAGAACACCGGCCTCAGCATTCCGTTCTTGCTCAATCCCTGGACCATCGCCGGTGGCGTCGCAATCGGCCTGGCAACGGCGCTCATCTTCGGCTTGCTGCCCATCGCGCAGGCGGCCAATATTCGCCCGCTCAACGTCATCCGTGACTCCACAGAGAATAAAGGCGCGAGCAGCGTCGCCCTGACTATCGCCCTGCTAGCCGTTCTCTCCGTCCTGTTCACCGCGCTGGCCATCGTGATCCTCAACAACGATGTGCTGCTGGGTATCGGTGCGGTCTACGGCGCCTTCGCCTTCCTGCTTTTGCTCAGCGTCTTCTTTGGCCTGGTGATCCTCATCGTCAGCAAGCTGCCCGTACCCGAGCGACTGAACCTCAAACAGTTGGGCCTGGTGCTGGCAGGCGTAGTTGTCTCCATCCTGGTCTACCTGGTCCTGCCGGTCTTTGGGCTGCTGATGCTGGCGGTTTCGCTGATGGGCATCGTCATCGTCCTGCTGCCGCGCACCTGGAAGGTCAACACGAAGATGGCCCTGCGCAATATTGGCCGCCAGCGCGCGCGCACTACCACGACGCTGCTGGCGCTTTTCATCGGCGTCTTCACAGTTGGGCTGGTGCTGGCGCTTGGCCTGGACCTGCAAACGCAGATCAGTAACGCCTTCTCGCAAAACCTGACCTACAATGTTGTCGCCGAGACATCGGGAAGCGACACGAGTACGCTCCAGGCGAATCTGGGAAGCGTGCCAGGACTCTCAAAGACGCGCACGGATGTTTTATCGCAGGTGATGCCGCTCTCCGTCGATGGGCAGCCGCTGCAACAGGCGCTTGCGAACAACCAGGATCGCCAGCAAGTTATCAGCTTCCTGAGCACGATGGAGGGCTACAACCTGGCGCAAAGCGCGCCGTCATTGACGATTTCGCAAGGACGCGGCCTGAACGCCAGCGATGCCGGAACCAACAATATCGTCATCAGCGACCTGTTAACGGCCTCCGGCCCGTTCGGAATGCATCTAAAAGTCGGCGATACCGTTACCTTCGCCAGCGTGGACGGCAAGGCGGCACAAACCGCGACCATCGTGGGCGTCTACCCGCGCAGCGCGATGGGCAGTCATGTAGGAAACGTGCTGGCCTCATCACAAATCGTCCAAACGCTTAGCCCGGCGAAAATGGGCGCGAGCACCATCACCTATATGCAGATCAGCTCCACGCAGGTCAACAGCGCGCTGAACAGCCTCGGGAAGATCGTTCCGAACGCCACAATACAAAATCTGGCCGACATCGGCACGTTCGTCGGGCAGATGCTCAACAACATCCTGGATATGCTCATCGCGCTGGCCTCGCTCTCGGTCATCGCCGGAGTCATCATCGTCGCCAACGCCGTTGCCCTGGCGATGCTGGAACGCAGGCGCGAGCTAGGCATCCTCAAATCGGTCGGCTACACAAGCAGCTCCGTGCTGAGCGAGGTGCTGATCGAGAACGGCATCGTCGGTGGGCTTGGCGCGCTGCTGGCGGCACTGCTGGCAGCCGGCGCGGTGGCCCTGCTGGGCAGCCTGATCTTCAATCTGGCCTTCAGCATGTCGGCCCTCGTCGTCCTCAGCCTGGTCGGCGGCTCTGCCTTGCTGGCGATGCTGACGGCAGCCCTGGTCGCCTGGGGTTCCGTGCGCGTCCGCCCACTGGAAGTGTTGAGATACGAATAGGCATACATTCAGGCGATGAGTGCGGCGTGGCCGGCATGCCGGCCACGCCGCACTCATCGCCTGAATGCCTATATATGCTATACTGAGGGCAAGGTTGCCCTCAGAGAATCGAGGAAACATGATGTTTATGAAACGCTTCACACGACCGTTCCGGCAATTACGTGGAAAGCTGACCCTGTCGTATATGTTGACCTCGGTCGTTACGTTTCTACTCGTAGAGATCATCGGCATCACGCTCGGATTCACGATTGCCAGCGCCAACATCAACAACATCATCGCCATCAACCTCGAACAGGTCGCGCCGCAGGCCAGCGCCTACTTCGCCAACGGTGTTCCCGACAGCCAGTTGCTGACAACCTGGCTCCATACCATCAATAGCAACCTCTCCAATCAATGGCTGCTCAGCAATAACCAGCCGCTCTTTTTGACCGTGACAGACGCGCAGGGCCAGGTAGTGGCCTCCATCGGCCAGCAGGCGCTTCCGCTCAGTACCCCGGTTCAGGCGCAGCTCTCGCCCCAGGTACGCGAAAGCCTTACCCAGGTTCTCAATGGCGGGCAGAACGCGAAGAGCATCGGCATACAGCAAAATGACGGCACGCTGGTAGCCATCGCGCCAATTAAGGGAGCGCTCGGCAACGTCCAGGGGACGCTTGTCATGAAGATAGCACAGGGGAACAGGTTAGTACAGATCGCCGGTTTCTTGCAGCTAATCGTTGTGACAGTAATAATCGTCACTATTCTCGCCGCTATCTCTGGCCTGGTCTTCGGCTACATCGTAGCGCGCAACATCACACGCAGGCTCAAGCGCCTCTCTGTCGCGGCTGACAGGTGGGGACAGGGGGATTTCTCGGCGCAGGCGCTCGATACTTCTGAAGACGAGCTGGGGCAGACGGCGCGCCAGTTGAACCGTATGGCGGAGGAACTGCAACTGTTGCTCCAGGCGCGACAGGAACTGGCGACGCTGGAGGAGCGCAACCGGCTGGCGCGTGACCTGCACGACAGCGTCAAGCAGCAGATATTCGCCGTCTCCATGCAGATCGGAGCGACAAAGCTGCTGCTCAAACGCGACACACTCGCTGCCGAGGCGCGCTTGAACGAAGCGGAAAAGCTCGTCCACCAGGCGCAGCAAGAGCTTACATCGCTCATCAGCGAGTTGCGCCCCATCGCGCTCGAAGGGAAGGGACTCAGCACCGCCTTACGCGAACTGGCAACCGACTGGACGCAGCAGAACGGTATCGTTGCTAATGCTCGCATCGAGGGCAATCAGAACAACCAGTCACTCTCACTTCCGGTAGAAGAGGCGCTGTTCCGCGTGGCACAGGAGGCGCTGTCGAACGCGGCGCGCCACAGCCAGGCAACGCTCGTACAGATGACCCTCACGACCACAGAAGAGCTGGTCACGCTCGCCGTCGTTGACAATGGACAGGGATTTGATATGACCCGTCAAAGACGGCTCGGCATCGGGCTGCTCTCGATGCAGGAGCGTATGAAGGCGCTCGGTGGCAACGCGCAGATCACGAGCGCGCCCGGCAAAGGCACGCGCATCACCGCGTATTGCAGGCGATCAGGCGTTCCCGCTGCCAACGATGCGCATACTCTCGATGCTACAAAGGACAGAAGCGAGAAGGACGCGGTAGAAACATGACCGAAAAAATTTCTCTTCTCATCACCGACGATCACGCCCTGGTGCGACAGGGCATTCGCGCCTTTTTAGAGCTACAGCCAGACCTGATCGTGGTCGGCGAGGCGGGCTCAGGCGAGGCGGCGGCGCGTATGGCGGCTGACCTCGCGCCCGACGTGGTGTTGATGGACCTGGTGATGCCCGGCATCGGTGGCGTCGAGGCCACGCGGCAAGTGAAACAGGCCAGCCCGCACTCGCAGGTGATCGTGCTGACATCGTATCACGAGGACGAGTTCATCTTTCCCGCCCTGCGCGCGGGTGCGCTCTCCTACGTCCTGAAAGATGTCGGACCTGACGAACTGGCCGATACCGTGCGCAAGGCGGCGCGCGGCGAGTCGGTGCTACACCCACGTGTTGCGGCACGCGTCGTGCAGGAGTTGCGTGGCACCCGGCGAGACACGCCCAACCTCTTCACCGATTTGAGCGACCGCGAACTGGAGGTACTGCGCCTCATAGCCGATGGCCGCCCCAACGCCGAGATCGCCGAACTGCTTGTCATCAGCGAAAAGACGGTCAAGGGGCATGTCAGCAATATCCTGGGCAAGCTGCACATGATGGATCGCACCCAGGCCGCCGTCTACGCCTGGCAGCAAGGACTCGTCGCGCGCAAAGACATCTAGCCAGCACTATTGTTGCTGCGGCTGCACCTGCTGCTGCGCCTGCGCCTGGTCGTTGACGCTATCCAGGTAGGGCGTCCAGTTCGACTCCGTCGGCAGCTCGTCGGCGAAAGTCACCTCGGAGGGCGCGTAGCGAATCGTCACGGAAAGCTCGCTGTTCGCATTGCCGCGATAGATGCCGTGCGTAGGCGTGACATCGGCGTAGTCGCGCCCCACAGCGACGCGCACATGCCGTTCATCGACCAGCGAGTCGTTGGTCGGATCGAGTCCGACCCAGCCGAGTTCCGGCAGGTACGCTTCGACCCAGGCGTGCATGGCATCGCTGGTGGCACGGTCGTGGCCGCTCTCCTGCTGGATCAGGTAGCCGCTGACATAACGGCAAGGGATACGCAACCCGCGCACCAGCGTAATCATGATGTGCGCAAAGTCCTGGCATACCCCTTTTCTCATGCGCAGCGCCTCGTCGATAGGCGAGTCAACTTGCGTAGCTTTTGGGACATACTCGAAGGTGCGGTTGAGCGCGCTGTTCAGGTCGCGCAGGACGGTCAGGGGATCATCGCGCCGTCGCACATCAAGTTCCCCCGCCAGTTCTTCAAGCAGTTCGCTCGGAGTGGCAAACTGGCTCGGCATTAGTGCGTCCCAATACTCATCCTGCGCGGTCAGCGCGTCCAGCACGTTCCATGCTCCCGCATCCAGCTTCTCAGGCGTCAAAGGTGGCGGGGATGTATCCACCAGCGACTCGGCGGTGATGGTCAGATGCGTATGCGAATTGGGGATATCGAAGTGATGCACCCGGTTGCCGAACTCGCCCCGGTAATTCATGATGTGCGCGCGGGGGCTGGTGTGCAGGCGAAAATCCAGGCAAAACTGATTACCCTCGCTGCGCGGCTGGAAGCGCACCTCCATGATGCTCTCGCTGATGGGTGCGCTATAGCGGAACCGCGTTGTATGATGAATGGTGAAATACATCTGTTCGTATCCTTCACGATTGCTACGCCTGAGACGCGCCGCGCAGCGTTAGCGCAACATCGATCGGGTAGGCGATATACGACTGGTAGAGGCCGCTATGAATATGCGCGCACTGCTTCTGGATGCTTTCCAGGTACTCGTGCATGTCGCCGCTCAAAATCTCGTCGATCTGGTAGTAGTCGAGTGAGGCGCGCAGGCGGCCAATCACCCGTTCCACCCGTCCCGGATTGCGCGTGTTGGTGGATTTGGCGATGGCCTGGAGCGCGGTCTGCATCATGGCACAGGCGAAACGCACCGAACGCGGCACCTCGGCGCTCAGCAGCAGGAACTCCGCTATGTTGGCCGGGCGAATGACGGCGGTATACACTTTGCAGTACGCCTCAAACGAGGCGCAGGACCTCAGCAACCCTACCCAGCTAAGGTAATCGACCGGCTCGCTTTCGTCCTCCGGCGACTCGACCATGTAGGTGGAAAAGTGCGTATCCAGCAGGGACGCCGTGGCGATAGCACGCTCCAGGAAACGCCCCACGCGAATGAAGTGCCAGCCCTCGCTGTGGCTCATGGTCGCATCGGTGATGCCCTGGAAAAGATAGATGTTTTCCTTCATGCTGTTCAAGAAACGGTGCGGCTCGGCGAACCAGATCTGCTCCATGCTGGCCTGCTTCACCTGCAAATAGAGGCGATTGAGCTGCTCCCACATCTCCGAACTGATCTGCTCGCGCACCTGTCGCGCATTTTCGCGGGCCGACGCGATGCAGGAGACAATCGACGAGCTATTCTCGGTATCGAACGTCAATAGCTGCGTGACGCTGTACGCATCGACCTCTTCGAGGGTGCATGGCAAGCGCAGGCTACTCAACAACTGCTCCCAGCGCAGGTTCGTATCCCCACCGGCCTGGTCAAGCATCTGGTTCAGTTGCACATCGACGAGACGCGCCGTGTGTTCCGCCCGCTCCAGGTAGCGGCTCATCCAATACAGACTATCCGCGACACGTGAAAGCATGATTTCTCCTTAAATCGGCGATGCCTCCGAACCGACCAGCACCCAGGTGTCTTTGCTGCCCCCGCCCTGCGAGGAGTTCACCACCAGCGAGCCGCGTTTGAGCGCGACGCGCGTCAGGCCGCCCGGCACGATGGTGACATGCTCGCCGTAAAGCACAAAGGGGCGCAGATCGACGTGGCGCGGCTCGATCTGATTATCGACGATGCAGGGCGCGCGTGACAGCGCCAGCGTCGGCTGCGCGATGTAGTTGCGCGGGTTGGCGATAATCTGCGCGCGAAACGCTTCGCGCTGCGCGGCGGTACTATATGGCCCGATCAACATGCCATAGCCGCCCGACTCGCCAACCGCCTTGACTACCAGTTCGTCAAGGTGTTCCAGCGTGTACTTGCGCTGCAACTCGTCGCTCAGCAGGTAGGTCTCCACGTTGGGCAAAATGGGTTCCTCACCCAGATAGTAACGAATAACGGCAGGAATATAAGCATACACGGCCTTATCATCGGCCACGCCCGTGCCAATCGAATTCGCCAGCGCCACGTTGCCCGCGCGATACGCATTCAGCAGGCCGGGCACACCCAGGGAAGTTTCAGGCCGGAAGGCCAGCGGATCAAGATAATCGTCGTCGATACGCCGGTAGATCACATCGACGCGCCTGAGGCCGCCCGTCGTGCGCATATAGATAACATTGTCATGCGCCAGCAGGTCTCGCCCTTCCACCAGCTCGATGCCCATCTGCCGCGCCAGAAAAGCGTGCTCGAAATACGCGGAGTTGTACACGCCCGGCGTCAGCAGCACGATCACCGGCTCGCTGCGCCCGATGGGAGCCAGCGACAGTAGGGTGCTGAGCAGCGCCTGCCCGTAATGGTCGATGGGGCGCACGTCGTAGCTGCCGAAGAGCGACGAGAAGGTGCGCTTCATCACCTGCCGGTTCGCCAGCATGTAGGAGACGCCGCTCGGCACGCGCAAGTTATCCTCCAGCACGGCGAATCGCCCATCCGGCAGACGCACCAGGTCGGTGCCGTCCACCGCGACATAGATATCATGTGGAACGTGTATGCCTCGCATCTCACGCCGGAAATGCTTGCAACTATAGACCAGCCAGCGAGGGACTACCCCATCGGCCAGAATTCGTTGATCGTGATACACATCTTTCAAAAAGAGGTTGAGCGCAGTGATACGCTGCGTCAGCCCTTTTTCGATCGTCTCCCACTCCGCGCCGGTGATGATGCGCGGTAGCAAATCATACGGCCAGATGCGCTCGGTACCCTCGTCATCGCCGTATACTGTGAAGGTGATGCCCTGGTTGAGAAAAGCGGTATTGGCGGCCTGCTGTCGCTGGTAGAGGGTCTCCGGCGGCATCTCCAGCAGGCGATGGTACAGCTCCTGGTAGTGAGGGCGCGGTCTCCCTTTGGCATCCAACATCTCATCGAAGGCCGCGTCAAGCGCGTAATTCGAGAAAGGTGGCGGCAGCGAAGGCCGCCCGGTCATATCAGGTACAATCACTAGCTCAATCCCTACACTAGTCTACCAGGGACACAACAGCGCAGACAGAGGTCGCGCATCTGAGGCAGCAGCGCCGGGGAGTCTCCATTGGTCGAGTTATCGGTATTGTTATAGTACCCGTCATAGCTTGGGATTGTCAAGTTGCGCTGCGCTCCACCCCCAACCTTCCCAACCGGCGCATCTCCGGCCAGATAAACGCCACGAGCAACACCACCAGAACCGTGCCGATGCCGCCTCCCGCGACCGAGATGACCGGGCCGAACAATTGCGCCGTGAGGCCGGACTCGAAGCCGCCGAGTTCGTTAGACGCGCCGATGAAAATGAAGTTAATGGCGGAGATGCGCCCAAGCAGCGCGCTCGGCGTGCGCGTCAGCAGCAGCGTGCTGCGGATGACCACACTGATATTGTCGAAGCCGCCCAGCAGGAACAGCATCAACAGCGATAGCCAGAACTGGCGCGAAACGCCAAAGATAATGGTGGCCGCGCCGAAGCCGATTACCGTCAGCAGCAATGTTCTCCCCGCCTTCTTGAACGGCGGTAGATGCGCGATGACCAGCGACATACAGACCGCACCTACCGATGGCGCGGCGCGCAGCCAGCCCAGTCCGGCAGGACCGACATGCAAAATATCCCTGGCAAAAATTGGCAGTAGCGTCGTCGCGCCTCCCAGCAGCACCGCGAACATATCGAGCGTGATGGCCGCCAGGATCACCTGCGAGCTGCGCAGGAAGCGCAGACCCTCCGCCAGCGACTCCAGCGTGGTTGCTTCGGCTGTTACATCCATTGTCAGCTTACCGGAACGAGACTCCTGCGCGATCGGCTTGATACTCAGCTGCACCAGCAGCACAATAAATAGCAGGATAATTCCCGCGTTCAAGGCATACACGAGTGCCGCACCGCCCAGGAGCGCGATCAACAATCCCCCCAGGGCAGGGCCAACAACCGACGCCAGCTGACTGATATTACTATCCCAGGTCGCGGCGTTCTCGAAAGCCTCCGACGGCACAAGCAGGGGAACAAGCGTCGAACTGGCGGGGCTGTTGAAGGCCGACGCGCAGCCGATCAAAAACAGGCAGGCATAAATCAGGATGATTGGGCCGCTTGTCAGCGAAAGTGCCGTCAGGCCAAGCGAGGCCAGCGCCATCACGCCTTGCGAGATCATCACGATATATTTCCGGTTGAAGCGATCAACCACGTGTCCTGCCGGTAATGACAGCACGAGCACGGGGATCACCAGCGATAGCCCCACCCAACCCAGTGCCAGTGCCGAACCCGTTCGCTGGTAAAGTTCCCAACCAATGGCAACATCGATCATGCGCTCGCCAAGCTGGGAAATAAAGATACCGATCAGCAGCAGGCGAAAGTCGCGGAAACGCAGCGCCACATATGGATCGTGAGTATCATGAGTATCATGGGTATCCGGAGGGCCAGCCTTGTCTGTCATGCCTCTTCTCGCGTATAATATGGGAAACCATGAGCTATAATGACCGCCAGATCGTCTCTGGCGGCATCTAACGTCAATATATACCCATCATAAAGGAAGTCAGGTAACGATGCAAGTCAAAGTCGGGTGTGAATTTCACTATGAGGCTACCTGGGCAACACCCGCGGTCATGCAGGTGCAGCCCCACTCGGACGCCGAACAGCGCGTTCTGCGCGAGGTCTGGGAGCCCGAGCCGTCGCTCGCCATGCATGCCTTTACCGACCTGTATCGCAATACCTGCCAGCGCATGGTCATTCCGGCGGGCAGCCAGATGCTGCGCTACGACGCCATCATCGAAGTCTCTGATAAGAAGGACGATGTCGCGCCGGGCGCGCAGCAGCTTCCCGTCGAGGCGCTGCCCGACGACGTGCTGCACTTCACTCTACCCAGCCGCTACTGCCTATCGGATGTCCTCTCGGACATGGCCTGGCAGCAATTCGGCTCGATAGAGACCGGCTGGGAGCGCGTGCAGGCCATCTGCGACTGGGTTCACGGCAATATCCGCTTCCAGTACGGCACCAGCAACCCGCTTACCACCGCCGCCGACGTGTGCTCGCAGGGCGTAGGCGTATGCCGCGACTTCGCGCACCTGGCGATCAGCTTCTGCCGGGCGCTCAATATCCCGGCGCGCTACGTCTTCGGCTACCTGCCCGACATCGATGTGCCGCTGCCGGACGCGCCGATGGACTTCTGCGCGTGGATGGAGGTCTACCTGGCCGGGCGCTGGTACACCTTCGACCCGCGCAACAACGAACCCCGCGTTGGCCGCGTGCTCGTCGGGCGAGGCCGCGACGCGCTGGACGTGGCAATGGTCACGAGCTACGGCAGCCCGCGCCTCGCGCAAATGGTCGTCTGGGCGGACGAGGTAACGTCATAGTAAGGATGAAACAACAACCAGTGGATAGCATAACTCATATTGCTGCGCTCGACCTCCTCGACCACGAGGGCATCGATTGGCAGCGCGTGCAACGTTCGGCCTACCTGATCCATCAACACTTTCGCTACACCTATCCCGGTCCCGTCGCTAACCTCAATCAGCGTTTATTGATTATCCCTCCTGAGAGCTACGGCGATCAGCATTATATCGTCCATCGCCTGGATGTCTCCGCCGAGGTCTCCGAGACGCGCGACGACAGCGATGAATTCGGCAATCGCGTCCTTGAATTGCACATCCCGCGCGTGGATCAATTCATCGACTTCGAGGCATGGATCGTCATCGAACGCACTGTGGAACATGGGCCGCTGGCGCTGCCTCGCGCCGCGCTCTCCGACCAACGCTATCTCGAACCCTCCGCGCTGACACAGCCCGACGACGCCTTGCGCGCCATCGCATCGGCGCTGAACCATGGCGAAACTCCACCAGACCAGCAGGCACGGGAAGACCTTGCGCGGCGCATCAACGACCTGGTCTATGACAAAATCACCTACACTCACGACGTTACCAGTATTCACACCACGGCAGCCGAGGCGCTCGCGCTTGGTCGCGGCGTCTGCCAGGACTATGCTCATGTCATGCTGACCCTCTGCCGCCTGTGCGGGTTGCCCGCGCGCTACGTCTCCGGCCACCTGCTGGGCGAGGGTAGCACGCACGCCTGGGTCGAGGTGCTGCTCCCGTCTCAAGATGGAGAAGCCATCGCCCTGGCACTCGACCCAACGCACGGACGCGAAACCGGCTTGAACTACCTCACCACCGCCGTCGGGCGCGACTACTACGACGTCGCCCCCACGTCCGGCACCTACCAGGCCCCCTATCGCGGTGAGCTGACCGCCAGCAAGCGCGTCGGCCCCATCTCTCTCGATTATCAACCGTAACGATGCTGTGCTTTTCCCCCACCGCTCGTGATATACTTTGTATAGGTAGGGGCGACTCTCGGGTCGCCCTGGCGTGGCGGCATCTACCAGTACAAGGAGCTAGACATGGCGGTATCCCATCTGTCCGAAGAAGAACAGGGCTTGATAGAGGCAATTCGTGAAATCGCACAGGAGCGGGTCGCACCGCGCGCTGCTGAGATCGATCACACAGGGCAATTCCCCTGGGACATGAAAGAACTGCTGGCGCAGCAGGATATCCTGGCGATGCCCTTCCCGGTCGAATACGGCGGCATCGGGGCAACCGAACTGGCGGTCGTCATGGCGATTGAGGAGCTGGCTCGCCACTGTGCTACTACAGCCCTTATCCTGGCCGTGCAGCAGCTCGGTTCGCTGCCCATCCTGCTGGGAGGCAACGATCAACAGAAACGCAAGTACATCCCATCCCTGGCGAGCGGCGAATGGACGGCTGCCTTTGGCCTGACCGAGGCTGGCTCTGGCTCCGACGCGGCTGCTATGCAAACCGTCGCGGTGCGCAAGGGCGACAAGTACATCCTCAACGGCTCGAAACGCTTCATCACCAACGGCGGGCTGGCGCAGGTCAACTCGATCTTCGCCCTCACCGACACGACTGTCGGCACGCGCGGCATCAGCGCCTTCATCGTCGAGAAAGACTTCCCCGGCTTTTCAGTCGGTCGCATCGAAGAGAAAATGGGCATCAAAGGCTCGCAGACAGCGGAACTGATCTTCACCGACTGCGAGGTTCCGGCAGAGAACCTGCTGGGGAGAGAGGGCGGTGGCTTTAAGATCGCCATGATGACGCTCGACCGCACGCGGCCCGGCATCGGCGCGCAGGCGCTCGGCATCGCGCAGGGCGCGCTCGACCTCGCCGTAGCCTACTCCAAGCAGCGCAAGCAGTTCGGTAAGCCCATTGCCGACAACCAGGGTATCCAGTTTATGCTGGCAGACATGGCGACCAAGGTCGAAGCGGCTCGCCTGCTCGTCTACAATGTCGCGGAGATGATCTCCAACGGCGAAACAAACTTCAGCAAATATTCCGCTATGGCGAAGATGTACGCCTCCGACATCGCTATGGACGTCACCAACGACGCCATTCAGATACTCGGCGGCTATGGCTATATGAAGGAATATCCAGCCGAACGCATGATGCGCGACGCCAAGATCACGCAGATTTATGAAGGTACCAATCAGATACAGCGACTGGTCATCGCCCGCGACTTATTGATGTAATATAGGAAATACCATCTCATGCGCGAAATCACCATTTTTAGCGGAACAGCTCATGTCGAGCTGGCTGAAGAAGTATGCAGGTACCTCAAAGTTCCTCTCTGTAAAAGTACGACGCGGCATTTCGGCAACGACTGCCTCTATGTGCAGTTGAACGCCAATTGCCGCGAAGCCGATGTCTTCCTGATCCAGCCGCTCGTGCCTCCCGTGCAAGAGCACCTGGTCGAGTTGCTGTTCATGCTCGATGCGGCGCGCGGCGCGTCTGCGGCCCGCACGACCGCCGTCATCCCCTACTATGCGTATGCTCGCTCGGACAAGAAGGACGCGCCGCGCATAACCATAGCAGGTCGCCTCGTGGCCGATCTGCTGGCGACGGCGGGTGCGAACCGCGTGCTGACCATGACGCTGCACTCGGAGCAGGTACACGGCTTCTTCAGCGTACCAACCGATCATCTGAACGCGCTGCAAGTGCTGGCGGCGCACTTTCGCAATCACGACCTCAGAAACACGGTGGTCGTGTCGCCCGACCTGGGCAACGCCAAGTCCGCCTCGCACTTCGCCCGGCTCCTTCGGCTCCCCGTCGCGGCGGGCAGCAAGCAACGCTTGAGCGATGAAAAAGTGGTGATCGACGCTATCGTCGGCAACGTGGATGGCAAAAACGCCATCATCCTTGACGACGAGATCGCCAACGGTACGACCATCGTCGCCATCATAGAGCGCCTGCGCGAGCAGCATGTCAAGCGCATCTCCGTCGTCTGCACGCACGGCCTCTTCACCAACCGCGCCATCGAACGCCTGGCCAACGATCCCGACGTGGTGGAGATCGTCACGACGAACAGCGTACCCATCCCGCCGGAGAAGCGCCTGCCCAACATGACGGTGCTCTCGGTTGCTCCCCTGATCGCCGAAACCATCCAGCGCATCCACAACGGCGAGTCGGTCAGCAGTCTGTTCGCCGATACGATGTAATATGGTCGCTTTCTCCATTGACAACCTGTAACCTGTTCTTATACTTGTCATTATGAGCAGGCAGGCTTTGCAGGCTCAGATAAATCCACCAGTCGTATTTGCTCAAAGGGGAGGTCATCATGAAGAGAACGCTGATCCTCGCTTCCACACTCGCCCTCCTGGTTGGTATCCTCGTAGGTATGTTCGCTATGAACCTGCGCAATAGCCCAACGGCCAGCGCCAACGGCACGACAACTGTGCATGTCGTGGAGCACGCCATCACCGACACGGTACAGGAATGGGTACCGAACAAGCTTTCGCTCGGCGACATTCTCGGCTTCCACAATCCTGTCTACGATGCGAAAGATAAGCATGTAGTGGGACATGACAACGGGCAATGCACACGGACTGTAGCGACCGGCAAGACTGAATGGGAGTGCTTCTGGACGGTCTTCCTCTCTGGCGGCAACATCACCGTCGAAGGGCCCTACTACGATGACGGCACCGATACCGTCCTCACCGTCACCGGCGGCACCGGCAGGTACGTCGAGGCGCGCGGCTCCATGCTGCTCCACGCGCGCGGCAACCCCGTCGGCTCCGAATACGACTTCATCTACACCCTGGTGGATTAACAGAGATACATGGAGATGGAGATAGGCATCGGGGCAGTACCGCCCCGATGCCTATCTCCATCTCCATGTTTATGATCCATGTCAAAGAAAGGACTCGATTTTACGTAGCAGCACATCGATATCAAACGGCTTAGCGATAAAAGCATCCGCTCCAGCTTTGAGGGCAGTTTCTTCCGTGCTGGGATGCGCCGAGAACATGATGACCGGGATATGCTTCGTCTTCGCCTGGCTCTTGAGGTGTTTGACGATTTCGCGCCCGTCCTTACCGGAGAGCAGCACGTCCAGCAAAACGAGATGGGGTAGGCTGCCATTGTTGAGCTTCTCCAGGTACTCACCCTTATCCGTCGTCACGACACTATACCCTTCCTCTTCCAGAATGACCTGGAGGAACAACAATATATCTGGCTCATCGTCAACGACCAGAATTTTTTTCTGCACGCTCTGCATTATTCGCCTGCCCCTTCATTTTCCGAGGTAGGCACAGGCTTCTTATTCTCGTCAAGTATGAGTGGCAGGGAGACAAAAAACGTAGAGCCTTCACCCTTTTTGCTTTCTACCCAGATACGGCCACGATGACGTTCGACGATTTCACTGGAGATATACAGTCCCATACCCAGGCCGGGAAAGGTTTTCTCTTCTGGATCGACGACCTGGTAGAACCGCTCAAAAATCTTTTGACGTTGCGAGTCATTGATCCCGATGCCGAAATCTTGCACGCTTACGATAGCCTGATCCTGCTCCTGCCAGAGATGCACCTGCACCTTGTTTGCATTGGGAGAGTATTTGACGGCATTGGTGAGCAGGTTGATGAAGACCTGCCCAAGCCGGTCTTCGTCTCCCAAAACACAACTCTGCGTACTTCCTTCAATTAGAAGCTGGTGGGTCGTTGTCGCCGCCTGCACATTTTCGACCGTCTCTTGCAAAAGAACATCCAGTTTAAATGGCTCCATCTGAAGCGAGAGTTTCCCGGCTTGCATCTTAGAAATGTCCAGCAAATCGCTGATGAGCTTGGTCAGCTTATCCAGTTGCGCATCCATGCGCGAGAGGAAATGCAGCCCCTGCTCGTCACCTAGCTTTGTCAGGCGGCGTTGCAACACATTCGTAAAGCCCTTCAAGCTGGTGACAGGAGTTTTCAGTTCGTGGCTGGTCATGCTGATAAACTCGTCTTTGCGCTGCTCAGCCTGCATTTGCTCAGTAATATCGTGAATGATGGTGACTACCAGGACAATCTTGCCCTCGTTGTCAAACACCGGGCGCGACTTGACGAACGACCAGCGTTCGGACCGCCCGGTTGCCCTATCATTGTAGCCAATGATGGACTGAGCCTCTAGCTCTCCGGCCAGCACGCGCCTGTGCGTAATTTGGGAAGGTGGAAAGGGCTGCCCATGCTCATCGATAACATCATACCTGGAAAAAGATCTCATAGCTGGCTCCGCCAGCAAATCCTGCACCGACGAGGCACCTAACAGGCTCGCCGCCGCTTCGTTCGCAAAAATAATCTCACTTTTGGGCGTATAGACCAGGATTCCATCGGCTACTCCTTGCAGGATGATATTCAGTTGATCGCGGGACTGCTGCGCCTCCTGGTAAAGTCGAGCGTTGTCAAGCGCTACCCCCGCGCGTCGCCCGATTTCTTCCGCAAGCGCCAGGTCGCGCTCATTATATCTTTTGCCCGATTCGGCTGAGACTAAACTTACCGCCCCAATAGCTTTCCCGCGCGCCACCAACGGAACAGACATGACAGACGTAAAGCCAATCTGCCTGGCAATAGCCAGCACTTCCTCGTTTTTGATACTGGCAACCAGCATCTCATCAGAGATATATGGAATGAATTCAGACTTTCCCGTTCGTACTATATTCGGCGTGCCGGTAGGCGCATCAGGCTCAACAGGGAACCGCTCTCGCAGCTCGCGCGCCCAGCGTACCTGCTCCGGGTCTTTGTGCGCAATCTCGACCAGTTCAAATTGCCCGGCTGCGTTCATTACGTCCACAGAGAACCAGTCGGCAAGCTCTGGAACAATCAATCTGGCAATGTTCGCCAGCGTCTCCTGGTAGTCCAGCGTGGAGGAAAGCACTTTACTGACTTCTTCAAGAAAAAATCCCTGCTCTTCCAGGCGCAGACGCTCGGTCAAGTCATGAGTAACGGTAATCGGCTCCCTCAATAGCTCTGCCATCAGAGGTGTAGAGGGGCGCAGCGCTGACGGTAACGAAGCGGTCCTGCTGGGTTTCCGGGGTGCGGTACACTAATTCCGCACCTGCCACCACCTCGCCTTGTAGAGCACGAGCCAGGGGAAGCCCTTCCTGTGGAAACAGCTCCCCACTCGGCTTTCGCAGCAGGAGCTTTTTCGGCATCTCTGCGAGAGTCAGCGGTGGGTTTTCGACGGGTTCGATCTCACGCGCCCTTCGATTCTGCTGGACGCGCCTCCCCTGTCGATCATACAACACCAGCGAGTCAGGAATAGCATTAATAACCGCGTCCAGGCGCAGCCTGAGTCGTTCGGACTCCCTCCGAGCGCGCTGCGTATTGCTGGCAATGATGCTGATCGCCAACCCGAAGATGATATACAAGCCGAGGCTAAACACATCCTCTGTATGCCCTATAGTCAGGGTAAAGGCAGGTGGGAGAACAAGATACAGCAGCAGGCAGGCCCCAACCAGTGTGGCGAGGATACCTGGCCCCACTCCCCATCCAAGCGCCGCCAGCAAGATGACTAGAAACAACGGACCTTCTGGAAAATGAAAAGCCGGAAAGGGTTGTAAGATGGCGAAAAGTACGGCCACCACCGCCAGTTGCAACACGCCCGCGATGAGATAGCCCCACGCGGGGTGCGCCCATACGCCGCTCAGGAATGGCGGTGAGAAGGTATTTTTCTGAAACCAGCTATGTATGCCCGCCACCCATCCAGGCTGCGAATCGCTGGCCTGTTCTCCCTGCAAAGATGCCGGCATTTCTTCAATTGTACTCATCACTCTACCCCTTCCAAGCCATTTTCTGGGTAATCAAGCATAGAGCAAGTATACATGTATTGCCGAAATAGGGCAACCTGGACAATATTCCAGGGCAACCGCGAGGGTCGCCCTGGAATACTTTCAGCTATTGAATCGCCCTCGCCACAATCTCCGAAATGTCCTCGATCTTCAGCTTCTCCTCGGCCTCGACGCCCTTCACGCCGTCGTCGAACATCGTGATGCAGAAGGGGCAGGCGGCGGCCAGCACCTCGGCCTCCGTCTCCAGCGCCTCGTTGACGCGCGTCTGGTTGATACGCTGGCCGATCTTCTCCTCCATCCAGGCGCGCCCGCCACCGCCGCCGCAGCAGAAGCTCTTGTTGCGATGGCGGCGCATCTCCGTCACGTCATTGCCATTGAGAATCTTCAGCACGCGGCGCGGCTCGTCATAGATGTCGTTGTAGCGCCCGATGTAACACGGATCGTGATAGGTCATCTTTCGCTGGTCGAAGCCCTCCGGCAGCGTGATCTTCTCGTCAGCCAGCAGCTTGTCGATGAAGACGGTGTGATGCACCACGTCGTAGTTGCCACCAAGCTGCGGGTACTCGTTGGCAATCGTGTTAAAGCAATGCGGGCAGGCCGTGATGATCGTGCGGTGCTTCAGCGCATGTCCCGCCACGCCGTTGCCGGGCGTATGCCCGTTCATGGCGTGTCCATTCTGCTGATCGTTGATGTTCAAGCCATAGCCGTTGAGTACCTCGATATTCTGCTGCGCCATCATCTGCCACAGGTACTCGTTGCCGATGCGCCGCGCAGGATCGCCTGTACAGGACTCCTCCGGGCCGAGGATTGCGAAGTTGACGCTGGCCGCCTTGAGCACCTTTGCTACGGCGGTCGCTACCTTCTTATTGCGCTCATCGAAGGACCCCATGCAGCCGACCCAGTAGAGTACATCAGCATCGGGATTTTCGGCCATCAGCGGGAATATCCAGCCCGGCAGCCCACTCGGCGCGCTTGTCGTTGCTGATCTCCCAGGGATTGGCGTTGCGCTCGATATTATTGAAGACCGACGTGACCTCCTGCGGGAAATCGCTCTCCTCCATCACCAGGTGGCGGCGCATATCCACAATTGTCGGCACATGCTCGATGGAGACCGGGCAAATCTCCATGCAGGCGCGGCAGCTCGTGCAAGACCACAGAGCCTCTGTCGAGATGATGCCGCCTACCATCTGTTCGTGGTGCGCAGCGCGTTCGGCGCCCGTCTCATCGACAGCCACACCCGCCACGCCCAGCCTGCTCCACAGCGTGTTCTCGCCGAGAATCTGGTTGCTCTGCACAAACAGCGCCTCTTTTACACCCAGGATGATCTCTTTGGGGAAGAGCGGCTTGCCCGTATTCGACGCCGGGCAGACGGTGTTGCAGCGCCCGCACTCGGTGCAGGCATAGCCATCGAGCAGTTGTTTCCACGTGAACTGCTCAGGCTTGGAGACGCCATAATCGTCGCGCTCCTCGATGTTCTCCATGAGCGGCAGCGCGCCCTTGGAGCCATGATTGCGAAAGAAGACATTGAAGGGCGTCGCCAACAGGTGCAGGTGCTTGGAGCGCGGTAGGTAGATCAAAAAGCCAAGCACCGTCAGGATGTGTACCCACCAGAAGAGGCGAAACGCGGTAGTATTCGCAGCAGTGCCGAAGCCGCTGAAAGCCGGGCCGATCCAGCTTCCGATGGGCGTCCAGGCCGCCCCATTGCTGGCGGCATACTCGAAGCCCTCGACCAAAACGAGCGTCACCACCACTGCCAGGATCAGACCCAGGATGATGAAGCCGTCCCAGGGGCCATGCAGCTTGCTCTGGAGTTGTTTGGGGCGAATGACGGCGCGGCGAAAGGCGAACAGGATCAGTGCGATTGCAACGAAAATAACGAAGGCATCCAGGACGATAGCAAAGCCCCGGTTGCCTCCGAGCAAGGGAAGCGAGCCGTTGAACGCGCCGAGCATCAGGTTGAGCAACCCGAACTGGATAACAATGAATCCCCAGAACGTAAAGAAGTGAGCAATACCGGGGATGGGATCGCGCAGCACACCTTGCTGGCCGAGCACGACCAGGAAAAATTCCCCGATGCGATCATCGATGTGGTCGGTGCGGTCCTGACGCCTGGCCTTCACGAGCAGCGTAATCAGCCTGCCAGCACGTATGCCAAAGAGGACTAACGCGGCCAGAAAGACCAGCACGAAGATGGTGGTGCCGACCCATCCGCCCGTGGGTGAAATAACCGGGGGGGTCATATGATGAACCTCCGTTTCTGCTATTCTCATATGAAGGGAATGTCCAGGCGCGGGCAAGCCCGCGCCTGGACATTCCCTTCATATTTTATTGTGCTTTCCTCTTCTTCACTTCCTGCGTCAGTTGCGGCAGGATCGCCAGCGTGTCGCCGACGATGCCGAGATCGGCGGAGGCGAAGATGGGCGCGTGCTCATCTTTGTTGATGGCAACGATGTACTTCGAGCCTTTCATGCCCGCCAGGTGCTGGATCGCGCCACTGATGCCGCAGGCGATGTACAGCGTCGGCTTGACCGTCTTACCCGTCTGCCCGATCTGGTAGCTGTAGGGCAACCAGCCGGCATCGACGATAGCGCGCGTCGCGCCAGCCGCGCCGCCGAGGGCCGCGGCCAGTTCTTCGACCAGGTGGTAGTTCTCGGCCTTGCCCAGGCCGCGCCCGCCGCTCACGATCACGCTGGCGTCTTCGAGCGATGGTCCTTCGCTCTCCACCTCGACCCGCTCGATGACCTTGATGGTCTGCGATTCGGGCTTGAGCGTGACGTTGAGCGTCTCCACCTCGGCGGTTTTTCCGGCGAATCGCTCCACCGAAAAGGCTTTAGGCCGCGTCAGCACAATGCCAGTTCCCTGCTGCGGGTGTGTCGCCGTCACGACATTCTCGCCGCCCCACGGCACGGTCACATTGAGCGTCTCGCCATCGAATTGCAGGTCGGTCGCGTCTGTAATCAGCCCCATGCTGTTGCGCACGTTCAGGCGCGCCGCGATGTCGCGCAGATCGTAGGTCGTGGCAAGCAGCAGCAAATCGGGCGAATGCTGCTTGAGCAGATTTCCGATGGTATCGACGGCAGGTAGTGTCAGGTAGGTATCATATGCGGCATCGGCATGGACAAATACTTTATCAGCGCCGTACTCGCCAAGCGCCGGAGCGACCTCCGCCGCCTGCGCTCCGAGCACGATGGCCTCGGCGCGGCCCAGCGACGCGGCCTTGCCTAACACCTCCAGGGAAGAACGCGCCGCGCGGCCATTCTCTATTTCAACCAGCACCCAGATGGTTTTCGACATACTTTTCTTCTCCTCGTCCGAGCAACCGACTACAGTAGCGAGTTGCGCTGCAAAAAGTCCGCGATGGTCTGAGCGGCACTGCCATCATCTTTGACAACCTGGCCCGCCGCACGTGCCTCGGCCTTGCCGATCGTCACGACACGCTCGCGCGCTCCCGCCTCGCCTACCAGCGAGGCATCGATGCCCAGGTCACCCAGGCTCAACTGCGCGAAGGGCTTCTTCTTGGCCCCCATGATGCCCTTCATCGTTGGATAGATCGCCTCGTAGGAGCCGCTGGCAACGGTGATAACGGCGGGCAGCGCGCTCTCGACGGTCTGGTAGCCGGTCTGCGTCACGCGCTTGATGACGGCTTTCTTACCCTCGATCTGAATTTCACGGGCGAAAGTGAGTTGTGGAATGCCCAGAAATTCCGCGATGCCGCCGGGTACCATACCCGTGTAGCCATCAGTACTCTCGGTAGAGCAGAAGATCAATTCGGCCTGTTCTTTCTTCAAGACAGCCGCGAGGACGCGCGCCGTACCCAGTGCGTCAGAACCGGCCAGCGCCGGGTCCGTGACCAGAATGGCGCTGTCCGCGCCCATCGCCAACGCGCGGCGCATGGATTCCTGTGCGGTGGTCGGACCCATGCTGACCGCCACAAGTTCGCTATTGCCGATGGCATCGCGCAACTTGATCGCGGCTGAAATAGTGGTTTCGTCGCCCGGATCGAGCACCAGTGAAACGCCGCTGCGCACGAGCCGTTTCGTGCTCGGATCCAGTTTGCTCACGACGGTGTTGGGGTCCGGGATCTGCTTGATACAGACGTACATTTTCATGTGCTAGTGCCTCAACTTAATCTAAACATGTGAAAAGGAGGGTTTTCCCTGATAGTCTCCTCAGTCTCCTCAGTCTCCTCAGTTTCCTCGGCTATCCTATTGTACCTGTCGAGAAAAGAGGGTGTCAACGTTGCTGGCTAACGCTCATACACTTGTTTTCAGATAGTATACAGGTTAAGCTATAACGTGGGATTGATCGCTATATCATAGGAACTATCGATGCGAGATACCGAGCCTGAGCAATCGCTCGACGACTTTGAAGTAGAGATCACCGACCTGGACGAGCAGCGCAGGCCGGGTCGAATCAGTCCTTCCTCACCATCGCGTCTCTGGATCGGCGAGCATAAGCGGCCATTCGCGCTGACATCCATCACGCTCGCGGCCCTGGTGCTGCTGCTGCTAGTCACCAGTTTGCCATCTATCGTCGCTTTACTTGCGCATCCTGCGCCCACAGTCGCGCCTACGCCGACATTTTTCCCGGGCGAAGACCTCTTTTACGTGCTGGCCGATCCACCCTGGGGCAGGCTCTTCGTCGATGGACGAGTCGTAAAGCGCCTTCCCATTCCCAATGCCGATCCTCCACTGCAGCTCTCACCAGGACATCATACACTGACATGGCAGGCTGACCCATTTTATGACCAGCAATGCTCCCTTTCAGTTCCCGCCAATTTCGCGGTCGATACCTGCATTTCAAACTCGACAATAGCCATTCAGGGAGGCGCCTTGACAACCATCGTCACCTTCGCAGAGTCCCTGAATACACTATCCCCTGACCTTGGCGATGCAATGAAGGCGACAGTACAGGCCGCGCTGGACACTCGCCAATCAACAAGTATCGTACAGCCTGGAGAAGCCTACACACTTGCTCCCAATAATCCCACGTGCAGGCCGGGACGCGGCGAGCCATCCTGCTATGCCATTGCCACGCAGCCACTTCGCGCAGCGTTACACCTGCGACTCGATACCAATGCATCCTCGAATGATTACTGTAATAACGATCCTGAAACCAACTGCACGCGCTTCAATGCCAGTTGCTACTTCTTTTGCTCTACTGGAACCGAGAGTGCCAACGCCACGGACATATGGGATGTGTTCGCGCCCGTACTTTCTCTGTGGACGTTCGCTACAATGCAAGGTAAGGTACTCGAGCAAGACGTGCCGGACAATAGCCTGTGGGACTATGCCAGCGGGAGAATTTCGGATGAGTCGCTGCTGCGCATGAGCATTGCCTGGGACCCCCTGCGCACACGCTGGTCAGTCACCTTATCCGATCCTGGCTCGCAACAATCTGGGCTGCTCGGCCCGTCCTGCTCGGCAGCCAGCGACAATGCCCAGTTGCTCCCACCACCAAGCAACGCGAAGGGTGAGCCACTCGATATTCAGTGGCAATTCGTGTCGAGTGCCAATTCTGCCGATGGATGTCTGAGCATCGGCAGCGCCTCCCCACAGCAGTATTTCGACGTCACGCCTGCCAATGTTCCCATTTCATATTTCCTGTTCCGCTTCGGCGTGCTGCTGGCGGCGAACGACACTGCACACCAGTTCTGGCCTTATATCCCTCTTGCAACAGGCAACGCAGAAAATATCGCGCAGCAGCTGATAAGTATCGCCAATAATCAACCTGGTTAGCGCTCCTGGCGTAAAACCAGAATGGCCGCAACGACAGCAACTAACCCGGCGACGATGAGTGGGAAGCCCGTTTGAAAGCTCTGCGTCAAGCGCCAGAGCAGCGCGCCGCCAATCTCCAGGATCAGTCCGCCGACGAACAGCAGGAGAATAGCGAGCGGAGATCGCTCGAAGCTCGTGCGTATCTCCTGTTTCCCGAAGGCCGGAGGGAACACTGCGGACGATGGAGGCGCTGCGCTCTCCTGCCCTGGTTCCGCTGGCGAGGAAAGCGTACCCGGCACGAATTGATCGATAGCAGACCTGAGCGCGCCGTACAGCCGCTCAATTTTCTGGCGAGGAGCGCGCACATAAACACTGCGCTGCCCGCTGCTGATGAGCAGTTCGCGGAACACCGGCTCGTGGGTTTTCTGGCGTAGTGTTACGGCTTTGATCTCGTCAAGCGGAAGCGCGTCGAGGAACAGCCGCTCGCGAGGAAAGCGCGTGTAGATATATCCGAAGACGCGCTGGTTCGTTATAATGACATCGCAGGCGTTACTATGCTGGCTCTGGCCGCCGTCCCAGATGGCGGGAACGGTATACAGCGGCCACTCGTCGGCCTGCAGGTGTTGGGACAGCCCTTTGAAACGGCGCAGTATGCGTTCTGACGCTTGCGATTGTGCTGAGATCATGCTGCCTTATCTAGCGCAGGCGATTGGCCGCCTTATCAAGTACAAATATCACGTCGCCACTATGCGCTGTCACCTCAACGAGGGAGAGCGTTTTACCATCATCCAGGACAAACTCGACGATGCGGAGCGCGAGAGGCGGCATGGTATCCAGAACAACTTCTCGCACCTTACCAAGCGACTTGCCGCTTTCGCCCTTGACCTCCTGGCCTACCAGCGCGCTACCTCGGGGCAGAATGGTAATATGGCCGCTATGTGACTCTTCTATAAGCATCATTTCGCTCGCAATAGTGACAGCATCTCGTTCGACCGAGCGCAGAGCGTTCGAGGTCAGCAAGCGATAGCCATATACACCCGACTTCACAAGCAAAGCATAGACGCTGCTCGTATCAAGCATGTAGTAAAAATCCTCGACGACACCCACCGTTCTTCCCTCGCTGGGAATGGTGACGGGCAGGCCGCGTATGTCGGACCAGCTTCTTTTCATACCAACTTCCCCTTATCGCGTGCGCGCCAACTGCTGCTTGGGGGGGATATGTACCGGGCGGCCTTCGACCGCCAGCACCGCCTCGCGCAGCCCCTCGCTCAGCGTTGGATGCGGGTGGATCGTCTCGATAATCTCCTCGGTCGTCAGTTCGCCGCGCATCGCCACGGAGTATTCGCTGATAAGGTTAGTCGCGTCCGGTCCGATGATGTGCGCCCCCAGCAGTTCATCGTACTTGCCAATGATGACCTTCGTAAAGCCTTCCGTCTCGCCCATCGCCACAGCTTTACCGTTGGCCGACCAGGGGAAACGCTCGACTCGCACGTCGCCATATTTCTCTTTAGCCTGCGTCTCCGTCAGGCCGACGAAGGCCACTTCGGGAAACGTATAGATGGGATTAGGGACGACATCGTAGTTCATGACAGCCGGGTGTCCCATGGCATTATCGCTGGCAACCTCGCCCTCCATCGATGCGACATGCGCCAGGCCCGCGCCGTGGATAAGGTCGCCGACGGCGTAAATGCCGGGCAGGTTGGTCTCCAGGCGCTCGTTGACGCGCACGCGCCCGCGATCATTGTCCAGCCCTTGCTCCATGAGGCGATCCAGGCCCCATATATTGGCACGTCGGCTCACCGCCATCAAGACATACTCAGCCGTGAAGGTCTGCTGCCCTTTGTCCGTGCTGGCTACCACTTGCTTCATCTCACTCTCGTCCGACAGTGACTCGACCTTCGTATTCGTCACGATCTGGATGCCGCGCTTCGTGAGGATGCGCACCAGCAGACGGCGCACCTCGTCATCCAGGGGAGCCAGCACGTTCGGCAACATCTCGACCACCGTCACCTTCGACCCCAGGCCATCGAACATGCAAGCTAGCTCTATGCCGATCACCCCGCCACCGACGCAGATGATGCTCTCCGGCACCTTCGGCAGATTCCAGCACGTATCGCTGTTGATGATGTTGCGCCCGTCGATGCCGGGGAACGGCGGCATGAGCGGCACCGAGCCGGTTGCCAGGATGATTTTGTCAGCTGTGAACTGTGCCGTCGTCCCATCATTCTTCGCGATGGTCACGGAGCGCGAGGCATCGACGGTGCCCAGCCCGTCGAACACGTCGATGTTGTTGCCTTTCATCAAGACGCCAACGCCGCTCGTCATGCGCTTGACCACCTTATCCTTGAAGGCTACCCCTTTCACCATATCGAAGGTGGGAGGCGTCTCCAGGTGGATGCCCAGGTCTCCCAGCGACTCCATGCTGTGCATCACCTCGGCGATGTGCAACATGGCCTTCGAAGGAATGCATCCCACGTTGAGGCAGGTTCCCCCCAGGTATTGCTTCTCGACGATAGCCGTTTTCGCCCCTAGCTGCGCCGCGCGAATGGCGGCAACGTATCCCCCTGGACCCGCGCCGATCACCGCGACATCATAATGTGTGCTAGCCATACAATTCTCTACTCCTGTATGCTCTGATGTAGATATGCGAACGCCTCTTGCTTTTTGAGATAGAGGGTTGCAAGATTGGTTGGTGCGTGTGAATGCTCAAGAAGCTACTTGATAAATTACTGGCCTATATTGAGGCAGAGGTATATGCCTGCCTTCAGCACGAGCGGCTTCTATCCATGCAGCCCTGGCGATTTGAACTTGCTCTAATGCTTCTTCAGGTGTATTACCGAACGCGGAGCAGAACTTCAAATCGGGAATATCTGCGATATATCCCTCGTCTTCTTCGTTATAGAAGATGTTAATGTGGTAATCTTTCATTTTATTGCTTTTTCAAGAAGTTTCTTCTTGTTCATTTACAGCACTCCTACGTTTAGGTGATGACTTTACTATATCTCATAAAACATACTGACGTCTACATTTCAAAATACACTTTCAAAGCTTTACGCTCGCGCATCAACGCGACGCCTTCGTTGAAGCGTTCGAGCGGGAGGCGGTGGCTGATAAGTCTGTTCACACGCACACTGCGCCGTGTTAGCAGGTCGAGGGCGAGGCGCAGGTCACCGGGCGAGGAGGAGTATGTGCTGGTGATCGTCACCTCCTGGGTATAGAGCGCCTCCAGATTGAGCGGCGTCGAGCCGGAGTGCGCGGCGAAGATGTTGACAGTGCCGCCTTTGCGCACGCTAGCGCGCGCCTGTGAGAATGGTCGCGCGCCGGGCGCTGTCACGATGGCGGCATCCACGCCGCGCCCCCCGGTCACAGCAGCCAGCAGGCTTCGCAGCCCTTGCTCGTCCTGGGGTGCGACAAAGACGCCGTCCGCACCCAGGTCGCGCGCCAGGCTCAGGCGTTCCGGCAGCAATTCTACGCCGTAGACGCGCACCGCGCCCTCGCCGCCTGCTCCTATGGCCCTGGCCGCTTGCAGCATGAGCAGCCCCACCGAACCCAGACCCATCACCACCACACTGTCACCTGGCAGGAGCGGAGTACGCCGCACCGCGCGCACGCAGCAGGCCAGAGGCTCGACGAACGAGCCTTCCTCGTCGCTCAGGGTGTCCGGCAGCGCCAGTGTGGTATGGCGCACGTGTTCCGCAGGGACGCGAATATATTCCGCGAAGCCGCACGGGTCGATGTTGGCGGCTTTGAACGCCGCACACATCGAGTAGTTCTGGTGGCGACAATAATGACACGAGCCGCAGGGAACGTGATGCGCCACTACCACGCGCTGTTCCACCTCGAAGCCGGTAACAGCCTCACCGCGCTGCACAATTGTACCCGTCAGTTCATGTCCCAGCACCACCGGCGGCATAGCCTGCTGCGCGATCTTGAGGATATCTGAGCCGCACAGCCCGCAGCCATGCACGCGCACAAGCAATTCTTCACCGGCAATCGTGGGAATTGACCCGTCTTCCAGGCGAATATCGTCATAGGAGTGATAAACGATGGCTTTCACTGATGCTGTCCGTTCTGGCTGCCGTCTGCCTGCTGGCTGTCTGCTGGCCCTGCCTCATGCAGTATAGCACGTTCACCGCACGGTAGCCTCTTTGGACTACCGGCCTGTCTGGAGGGAATGAAATTGTAACAATGTTCGTAATATATATAGTGAGAGCAATGAAGCTCAAGAAGACGATCCCGACCAGATAGCTCGAAAATGTAGTGGCACTCCTGGCGGGTGCCATTCCGAGTATGTAGTGGCACCCCTGGCGGGTGTCATCAAGAAATACGAAATTCAGCTGGTGCAACGTTTACCTGTAGGAGGGCACCGCTGTATGGTTGGCAGGGAGTTGGAATGTCGGACTCTTGTGCTCTTTGTACTTTTATACCTTCTTTATCATGTATTATGAGGAGTCGCACAGTATGGCAACGACCGGAGAACTACGGGCCATCATCGAACAACTACAACTGGTTGACATCGGTGACGCGGCCAGCTATCTCGGCGAGGAAGAAATGATGGCTGAGGAATCGCTTGCACGTGGGGACGCGATCATCTCATCTGTCACGCTATCTTTGCAGGATGTCACAGGTAACTGCATCTATTGCAGTTAAACGCACTCATCCATTCTTCCAAAAGAAACCCGGGCGTTCGCCAGAATGCCCGGGTTTTTAGTAGCGCGCCTCCACCAGCACCTTGATCCGTTTATCAGGATTAGGCATTCCGCACGTCTTGATCTGCCTGATGACCGCCTGCACGTCGTAGGTCACGCGGCGAATCTCAGCCTCCCAGCGATGTGCCTGCCAGCTCAGGATGGCGTAGGCGGCGCGGTGATCCTCGTCCCGCGGTATGCCGCAGCTCCCCACATCGACCAGCAGCAGTTCTCGCCACGTTCGCGTATAGGCGATATGCAGGTGCCCGAAGGCCAGCGCTCCCACCTTGCCGTCCAGACCGCCCAGCATGCGTTCCAGCTCGTCATCTTCGGCATTTGGGAAGATAGCATCTTCCAGGTTCAATGGATTCGCGTGAACCGTCAGCAGATCGCTCCCTTCAGGATTATGGACGGTGTGGGAGAACGGCAGCCCCGCCAGGTAATGAATGCCGGGTGCGCCGATCTCCTCACGCGTCCAGGCGGCAGTATTGCGCTTTTTCTCGCTTTTATCCGGCGCTTGCGTCACAATCTCCGCGTCCGTATTACCCTGAATGACCGGGCAGTGCAGAGCCTGCACGCGCTCCAACACCTGCCGCGGAGCCGGTCCATTCAGGCAGAGATCACCCGCGATGACCAGCAAATCGACCTCCGGCTGCCCGTCCAGGTCTTGCAAAACAGCTTCCAATGCGATAAAGTTGCCGTGAATGTCTGAAATGATGGCGATGCGCATATCCTATCCCTTATAGTTAGCTCGATCACACACAACGACTTGCGGTGCGGTGAAATGCGTTCGTCGTAATGCCATAATACTATATCGCAAAAAAGCGATTTTCATCAAATCGGAGCAAACAATGAGTACCCAACACACCATTGGAATCATCTCGGACACCCACATTCCGCAGTTCAAACGCCTGCCCGATGCCATCTGGCGGCACTTCGACGGCGTCGAACGCATCATTCACGCTGGCGACCTCTCCGTCCTGTCGGTTATCGCAGAACTGGAGACCATCGCCCCCGTTGAAGCCGTGCAGGGCAACGTCGAGGAAGAAGAGGTGATGCGCGCCCTGCCCATCAAACGCGAAATCGTCGTGGGACATTGCCGCATCGGCATCGTGCATATCCTGGGCGACTCGCAAACCCGCGCGAAAGTGGCGCGAACCGAGTTTCCTAATGCTCGCGTTGTTGTGTTTGGGCATAGTCACACCCCCTGGAATGAAGAGCAGCATGGTCAATTACTCTTCAATCCAGGGAGTGCTACGGACCGACGACGCCAGCCGCGCTGCAGTTTGGGGATGTTATATATCGACGACGACGCGAAAGGCATACGGGGAGAGATTATTTACCTGTAATATTTCTCAGGTCTCTCTCCCCTTGTGCTCTTGGTATATCCGTCTACCTTGCTACGCTTGCACGTGAACTTTGACACCCTTGCCCTCTTTCAGAGGTTTCTCCGGGCTTGCTTTCTTGCTTGCTGTTGCCGTCAGAGGTTTCTCCGGGCTTGCTTTCTCGCTTGCTGTTACCAGTGGAGCGCCGACCTCCTCCGCGCGCTGCTTGATGCCCAGCAGCATCTTGCGCGTCATTAAGAATTCGATTGGCTCGAAGCAGCTAGCGGCTATCCTGGCCGCCGGGGGCTGACCTGGCTGCACCTGACCACGCAGGCGCGAAATGAGGCGCGTATGCTCGTCATCGATTTTTTCGAGTATGAAGGCCCAGGTGAATGCCGGGAACATCTGCTTGAAACCTTCAAACACGCCCGCGTCATTCGCTTCGACGCTCCCGATCACCAGCGTCTTCTCTGGCTCAACTACAAGTACTTTGAAGCCCTTCCCTCCTGGTTCAGCCGGAATGATATCACCAACACTGATGTGTTGCCATTCAGGGTTGATAGATTGAGCATTCTTCATCTTGAGGCCGAACCTGTTTTCAAGCTGGTCATAGCTATAATATCCGCCTCTTCCTTGCCCGATTTGCACCAGCCAGGGCCAGATTCCGGCGGGCCTTGCCTGTATGGTGATAGCGCGCGTCAGGACGACGCCCGGATTGGATACCAGCTCATCCCCAGGAAGCGTGCGTTTGACCTCCTCATCTGTAGCTCCCCACCTGCGTTGCCAGGGGCGCACCAGCAAGATATAGGCTCCCAGCGCGACTCCACTAGCAGTAATCACTCCTCTGGCAATCTTCAAAGCCATCGTTTTGTTCCTCCTTCGTAATGTCATACTTGAGCAGTTAAACCTGTCACCAGGCGGAACAGAGAGTGTTCCAGCATGAATGATACTTCAACGCCTTCACACAGCTATCTCAATTGACGGAGATCATGGCACAAGCAGGTCACAAGCTTAGTAGTCGTTAAAAAATAATTTCCGGCCTTCAAGAAAGGGCTAGCGATCAGTTATTTTTTAACAAGCACTTATGACTAGCGCGTCGTTCCTGCCGGTCGCATATATTCTTGCCCGCCCATGTAGGGGCGCAGCGCTTGCGGGATGCGTACACTGCCGTCGGCCTGCTGGTGAACCTCGAAGATGGGTATCAGGATGCGCGGCGAGGCGATGGCCGTGTTGTTGAGAGTATGCACGAACTTCACCTTGCCGTCCTCGTCGCGGTAGCGTATATTGGCGCGCCGTGCCTGCCAGTCATGCAGGTACGAGCAGGAATGCGTCTCGCGGTAGCGCCCCTCGCTTGGTACCCAGCACTCCAGATCGTACATACCCACCTTGCCGTCGCCCATGTCGCCGGTGCAGACGTTCACCACTCGATACGGTAGTTCCAGCGCCTGCACCAGTTCCTCCGAGTTCGCCAGCAATTGCTCGTGCCAGCGCACCGACTCTTCGTGATCGGCCTTGCATATCACATACTGCTCGATCTTGTTGAACTGGTGAATGCGGAAGACGCCGCGTGTATCCTTGCCATATGTGCCGGCCTCTTTGCGGAAACAGGGACAGTAGCCGATCATCGTCAAGGGCAAATCCTCGGCACGCAGAATTTCATCTTTGTACATGCCGGTAATCGACACCTCGGCTGTTCCCACCAGGAACAGGTCTTCCTCCTCCACGGCATACACCTGGTCGCGCCCCTTGGGGAACTGGCCGCTGCCGATGAAGCAGAAGTCGCGCGCCATGGCCGGCACGATGACGGGCGTGAAGCCCTTGCGCGCGATGCGATCCATGGCGAAGTTCATCAGCGCAAGCTCCATGCGCGCCGCGTCACCCTTGAGCGCGTAGCTGCGCGCCCCGGCGATCTTCACTGCGCGTTCGATATCCACCACGCCCAGGTTTTGCATCAGCGCGTAGTGATCTCGTGGTTCGAAGTCGAATGCCGGTAGCTCGCCCCAGTATTTGAACGGCACGTTGTCGTTCTCATCCTTGCCTATGGGCGCGCTGGGATCGGGAATATTGGGTACGTAGTAGAGCAACTGCTGGCGCTCTTCCTCCAGTGCGCGCAACTGCGGCTCCAGGGATTTGACGCGTTCCGCCATCTGTTTGCCCTCGGCAATCAGCGTCTGGCGCAACTCATTGTCCTTGCCGGCCTGCTGCATGCGCTTCGTGATGCGGTTCTGTTCCGCGCGTCCCTCCTCGACCTGCCGCTGCAAGGCCAGCACCTGCCGGTCAACCTCCAGCAGAGCATCCACGTCGAAATTGCTGTACTTCACGCGCACAGCCTCCTTCACCGCCTCCGGTTCGCTGCGAATAAATGCCATGTCAAGCATACGTCATAGTTCTCCTTTCAAATTTGCTACGTCTGTAGGGAAGCGATCATGAAATTTAACAACTAAAACCGGTAACTGATTCGAAAGCGAGCAAGCATGTCATTCTTCGCTTCGCTCAGAATCTCAATACTCGGCACATCGGATTCTTCGCTTCGCTCAGAATGACATGACCGATGTTGGTCATTCAACTTCATAATCGCGTCCCTACAGACCAGTGTCTGGTCATTTTGCAAAAACATCACAAGACAATAAAAAACGCCATCGTCCATTGTGAAGGACGACGGCGCGGAAAATCACGCTCTATTCGTGGTGCCACCTTGATTCGTTCTCTCCCTGGTGGGAAAGAACCTTCATTGCCTGCTAACGGGGGCGACCGTTGGCGCGTCTCGCGCTGGCTCGCGGGTGGATTTCCCTACGCTCGCGCGGCTGCGTCGCACCATCCCGCAGTTCTCTTGCGCGCGTCAGCAGGTACTTCTCCCGTTCTTCGCCTGTCTTCGTATTGCCAGTGTAGCAGTGTCTTGCTTGCCTGTCAAGCATTTTTACAATTGCCACACCTCGGCCTTCGTGAAGGCCACATCGGTAGCTGACGTATCATCCACCGCGAAGACGCCGATCTCCCCGGACGTGTAGGTGTTGTCCGAGATGGCGAAGGTATACTGCTTGTTGATATACAGGTACATGGTGCTTCCCCGCGCCACCACGGTCAGCAGGTTGGCCTGATGCTGTCCGCCATGAATGGCAGGGCTGGAGCCGCTCATCAAGGGTGTGCTGTTGGTATCACTCTTCGTCACATAGAAACTATAAGAGCCGTCGTCTTTGATGGTGAAAAGATAGGCTTTCGCGTTGACGGAGTCCGAGCGGAAAACGATTCCGCCTTCATCCCCCTGCGTAAAGGTCATGCTCACCTGGTAGGCAAAGTTGCTGAAATTCGTGTTTTGCGCGAAGCAGGCCACGTAATAGCCTGATTGCTGCACATTGGCATGATAAGCCCCGCCCGAAAATGAACATCCGCCACCGCCATTGGCGGTAGTGATATCCCAGTTATTGGCGTCGTAAGTCAGAGGATCGTTGAACGCAGGCGTACCGCGCGTCCCCTGGATGTAGATATTTTGCAATGCGGTCGCCGTAGCAACGGCCTGCGCCGTTGCCACCGCCTGCGCCGTGGCTGTCGCGTTGGCGATAGAGATAGCGGTAGCACTGGCCTGTGCGTCAGCTCGCGCCGTCTGGCTGGCCTGCGCGTGTAACTCGGCAAGCGCCGTTGCCGTCGCCTGTGCATGCAGCTGCGCGGGATGAACAACCGCCGAGTAAAGAATGAGAGAGACGCCGCCGAGCAGAGCGATCAACGCCAGTAGCGTCAATGCCAGCATCCTGCCGCGTGAAATTCTTCCGTTCCGCGTAGGCGGCACAAAAAACTGCTGCTGCTCATTATACTCAGGAGGTTTCACGGAAAGAGGCGGCGTGGGAGCCGTTCTCAATCCATAATCGGTTGAATGGGTAGCTTCATCCCCGGCAAAAGTCGCGGCTTGCCGCTGCGGGGTCTGCGGGGTCTGCGGCATCTGATGCTGAGAAACTGACGCAATTTCTCGATAGGGTATTTCACTCTGTGTTGTATCACCGGAAAGCGAGAGAGAAGGGATGGTCGCTCCGCAAGCAGCACACATGGACATCCCAGGCTGAAGCGGAGCGCCACAAAATGTACAGCGCATACAATTATCTCCTAACAAGAGCATTTGAGAGCGTTAGAGGCAAGATCAGGGATTAGCCGAATTTTGCCGACTGTCGAACCCCCTCGCAGCCAGCAGCATTGCATCAATTATAGCATGATGAATGTAGGAGTAGCTCGAAAAGCGTGTTTGTTAGGAAGAATAGACCAGTCTAGATTGACCAGACCTTCGCGTTGTTGAACGCCACGTCCGTCGCGTTGGTGTTGCTTTCGGCGAACAGGCCAATCTTGCCGGATGCGAAGGTGTTGTCGCTCACACCTGCCACATACTGGTTGTTAATGTAGAAATACAGGCTGCCGCCTTGCGCCACGACGGTAATCATATTGGTCGCGTTCGAGCCTGCTTTAAAAGACGATGCGTTCCCGCTCAGCAAGTTCTTAGCGTCTTTCCCATTGCTGTCCACGTAGACGTAGAGGTCATACGCGCCACTAGAGCTTACACGGAACAGGTAAAATTTGGTGTTGGCGGGGTCAGCACGGAAGAGTAACCCACCCTGATCGCCCTGTGTGATGGTCATATTCACCTGGTAAGCAAAATTGGCAAAGGTCGGCCCCTGGGCGTAACACGGCTGGAAGTAGCCCTTCGTCGGCATATTCGAGTGATAGGCCCCGTTGGTGAAGGCGCAGCTCCCGCTGACCGTCGATTGCGATGGCGTCAGTTCGTCCCACTGGCTGGTCGCGGATTGCGCGCTGAGTGAGTCGCTCAAGGCGGGTGTGCCGCTTGTGGCGTTCGTCAGGATGGCTTGCAGTGCGGTCGCCGTCGCGGATGCCTGCGCGCTGGCCGTCGCTTGCGCGTTGGCCGTCGCGGATGCCTGCGCGTTGGCGGTGGATTGCGCGTTGGCCGTCTGCTGCGCGTTGGCCTGGGCCGTGGCCGAGACCTGCGCGTTGGCCGTCTGCGTCGCCTGGGTATGCTGGAGATTCGGCTGGTAGTACCCGACGTAGTAGATCAGCCCGCTGCCGATCAGCAGCACCAGCACCAGCAGGAAGATCAGCCCGATCACCGCCGAAGACATGGTCTTCTTCCTCGTCGAAAGCTGCGGCGGCTCAGGAGGAGGCGCGTAGGAGTAGGGTTGTCCCTGTGGCGCTTGTTGGGGTGATGGCTGCTGCCCCTGTTGTCCTTGCTGTCCGTAAGCCGCGTAGGTTTGTGGCGCGGCGTAGGCCGTCTGCTCGGGCGGCTGCTGTTGCTGCGGCGGCAAGAACAACGGCTGCTGTTGCTGCGGCGGTGGTTGCTGATAGGGATAGTAGTCGCTCCGCTGGGTTGAGTCCGCAAAACCAGGCTGCGAGTATGATGGCGGTGGCGGCGAATAGGAAGTGGGCGGAATGCCCGCGCCAGACTGTGGATAACCCGGATTCGAAGTCTGAGGCGGAAAAGACGAAGCCGAGATATATTCCGTCGGCGAGTTCGGAGCGATGCCAGGGTTCGATGGCGACGACACCGGATTGATGGGCGGTATCGAAACGGTCAGAATCA
Organism: uncultured Chloroflexia bacterium; assembly: GCA_963731975.1. Taxonomy (GTDB): domain Bacteria; phylum Chloroflexota; class Ktedonobacteria; order Ktedonobacterales; family Ktedonobacteraceae; genus CAVSXS01. Next base: position 101,532 of record CAVSXS010000003.1, read on the forward strand.
AATCACCCACGGGACCACCAGCCCACATCGGTTCGCCCTGGCCTGGAACGCGCACCTCGTCACCATTCTGCACTCCGGCAGGAATGTTGACCGTCACACTATGCCCGCCGGGAAGATTGAGGGTACGACTGCTGCCCATATGAGCCTCGGCCTGGCTCAATGCCAGCGTCGCTCGGATATCTCCATCTGATGGCCCCGCATTTGCCATTTCTCGCACCTACCTGAACTATACTACATGTGCCTTTTGTGCCGCCTGTGCTACTTGAGTTGCTAGACCATGCCAAGCTCCCACCTGGCGTCTTCCGTCATGCGGTCTGGCGACCAGGGCGGATCGAAGGTCATATCAACCTTGCACGACTTGACGTTCTCGACTTCGCAGACGCGCATCTCCACCTCGGAGATCACCTCTCCGGCCATTGGGCAACCAAGCGCCGTCAGTGTCATTGTCACAACTACGTGTCCAGCTTCGTTTTCTATCTCAATGTTATAAACCAGACCCAGGTCAACAATATTGACAGGAATTTCGGGGTCATAACATTCATGCAGTGCGTCCATCACCTCTGCTTCATTTATGACTGCCATGACGTTTTGCTCCTTTGTGTATGGGATGGGGTCATCCATACGGGTAAACCGGGTAGAATCATAGGAATAATCCTGCCCTAATGATAGCCCATCGCGTTCTCCTTGTCAAAGACGCTGGATGCACTCTCCATCACCCGAAAGCCGCCTGGATGCGTTCCACATAGAACGCCAGAAATTGCTCGACATCTACCGCGACGGCTGCCTGCACGTTCGCGCGGTGCGCGCCCTCCAGCGCGGGATCGACATCTTCCAGCCGCTCGAAATAGGCCACCGTCTCGCCCAGCGTGAGCGACCCGCGCAGTTCCACATCGACATAAGCCGCTTGCCAGGTGAGCAGGTCTGGCCGTAGAGCAGCAGCCAGGCAGAGCGGGTCGTGCATGGTAAAACTGGTGATACCACGCGGCCCGGCGTAGACATCAAGGTAGTACAACACCATCTGCTGGATAAGCCGCGTGACAGGATGCCCACCGGCGGCCAGCGCTCGCGTTTGCTCGCGCGTCAACAGCGCCTGGCGCGTCGCGTCGAGCGGGACGAGGCGCACCGGCCAGCCCGCGTGGAGGACGACATGCGCGGCTTCGGGGTCGGCGTAGATGTTGAACTCGCTGGCGGGTGTCACATTGCCCGGCACGCGCAGCGCCCCGCCCATAATGACCACCTCGCGTACCAACTGCGCGATGCGAGGCTCGCGGCGCACGGCCAGCGCGATATTCGTCAGCGGGCCGATGGGAACCAGCGTCATTTCACCTGGAGCAGACAGAATCTTTTCGATCAGAAAGTCAACGGCATGCATCGCCGCGGGCGGCTGGCGAGCTGCCGGCAGGCTCACCTCGCCCAGACCATTGCGTCCATGCACGTAGTCGGCGATTACAGGTTGGCGCACCATCGGACGGTCGCACCCACGCGAAACGGGGATGTCCGCCCTGCCCGCCAGTTCGAGCAAGGCCAGGGCATTGCGCGTCGTCAAGTCCACGTGGACATTGCCGCTGACCGTCGTGATGCCCTCCAAACGCATATCGGGCGAGGCCAGCGCCAGGAATAGTGCCAATGCGTCATCGATGCCCGGGTCGGTATCTAAAAGAATACGAAACATGTACACCCCTTATCGTGGTAAGAATGCATCCACCTCGGCGCGCGTGGGCAGGCCGGACTGCGCCCCGAACTTCGTCACCTTCAGCGCGCTGGCGTAGACGGCGAAGCGCAGCGCATCCTGTGGCGTGCGTCCTTCAATTAGCGCTACTGTAAAGGCTCCGACGAAGCAGTCGCCACCTGCCGTCGTATCGATAACCTGCACTCTGGGCGCAGGTTGGTGCAGGCACTCAGTCTTGCCCGCGCCGTTGCTCGTGGCAAGCAGCGCGCCCTGCGCCCCCAGCGTAATGACCACGTGAGGGATGCCGCGCCCACGCAGCACAGTCGCCACTGTGTACGCATCTTCCAGCGACCCGACGCGCTGGCCGCTCAGCAGTTCGGCCTCGTTCTCATTGACAATCAACGCCGTCAGCCGGGTAAGCGTCTCCCATTCTAGAGATTGCGCCGGAGCGAGGTTCAACACCACCGGGACGCCTGCCTGGTGGCCTGCCGCTACCAACCGCTCGACCGCGGCAAGCGGAATCTCAAGCTGCAACACAATGGCGCTGGCCTGCGGAACGGCTTCCAGGACGCGCGCAAGCTGCTGTGTATCTTGTCCAACGCGCATATTGGCCCCTGAGGCGACCACAATGGCATTGTCACCATCGGGAGCCAGGAAGATAAAAGCCGTGCCGCTGGCCTCTTGATCGTCAACGACCACCAACCGCGTATCGATACCATCCGCCCGCAGCGCCTTGATTAATTGAACGCCAAAGGGATCGTCGCCAACGCGCCCCGCCATGCTGACGGGCGCGCCCAGGCGCGCCATCGCCACGGCCTGGTTCGCGCCTTTCCCGCCCGGCACGAGCTTGAGCGACCCCGCCCCCATGATCGTCTCACCTAGCACAGGAACGCGAGGCACATGCACCACCTGGTCCATGTTCAGGCTGCCAACAGTGAGGATGGAGCGCACAACCATTCCGTTCTACTCCTTCGAAGAGAAGAGATGCTGACATGCATCGTAGAGCTGATTGTATCATATAATTGGATAAGATCACGGAAGAAGACGAAGGCTCCCGATTGCGCAAGAACATATGTGGCAGGCAGAGATGGAGAGAGGTCACCAGGGTTGCCCATACAGAAACCAGAAAGGCTTGCATCTGCATCATGCATGACGACATTACTGACATTGTGGGAATACGGGTAGGACACGACACGAACCTCGAAGGCGGCACAGGTTGCACCGTCATCCTGTGCGATATGCCCGCCATGGGCGGCGTGGACGTGCGCGGGGGCGCGCCCGCCACGCGCGAAACAGACCTCCTACGCCCCATGCACCTCGTCGAAGGCATCAACGCCGTGCTATTGGCGGGAGGCAGCGCCTTTGGGCTGGATGCGGCAGGCGGCGTAATGCGCTACCTTGAAGAGCGAGGCATAGGCTACGAAACAGGCGTGGCGCGCGTCCCCATCGTGCCCGCAGCAGCTATCTTCGACCTGGCCGTCGGCTCCGCCGCCGCCAGGCCGGACGCGGATGCAGGTTATCGCGCCTGCCAGCAGGCCAGCAGTGAGGCCATCACGCAGGGGACGGTTGGCGCGGGAACAGGTGCAACGGTGGGCAAGATGGCCGGACCGCCCTTTATGATGAAAGGCGGGCTTGGTTCGGCCAGTATGCAACTCTCCGACGGAACTGTCGTCGCGGCGATTGTGGTGGTCAACGCTCTGGGTGACATCATCGATCCAGCAACGCAGCAGGTCGTGGCGGGCGCACGCAACCCTGGCGGTCCCGGTTTTCTGGCGAGCAATGCTTTTGGCAATACCACCATCGCCGCCGTCGCTACCGACGCCGCCCTCACGAGAGAGCAGGCTAACAAGGTCGCGCAAATGGCACACAACGGCCTGGCACAGGCCATCCGACCTGCGCATACCATGTTTGATGGAGATACAATCTTTGCGCTTGCGCTGGGACCATCTTCACAGCTACTTCATGACCCGGCGATGGCAGCCATGCAGGTCAGCACGATCGGAGCAGCCGCAGCCACCACGCTCGCGCGAGCCATCGTCAAAGCTGTTCGCCTCGCCACTACATTACACGGCATTCCAGCGGTTCTTCCTTAACAGCCTCCCTTGCTTCTATCCCCCGATGAGCAAAGTGTACTCCTGCCATTTTACATCAGGGCTGCGCCATAACAAATAGAATGATTCCTCCGCTCACCAGCATGACGATCACGCACGCCAGAATCACGAGCGCCAGCGTGTAGCTGCGCTGCGTCGACGTTTCTTCACGCGATGGTTCGCTGATACGCCGTTCCACGCCAGGAGGAAGTTCTCGTTTCGCGGTTAAGGTCTTCAGACCACCAGTAGCAAGGTCCCAGGAGTTACCTGCAAAATCGACCGCGCGCCTGCGCGCCTCAAACGCCGGATGTTCTGTCGCGGGCTCAAATGACGCCGGGGGAATTGGCGTAAAGGGAGTAGGTGGTGCAAATTGAGAAGAAGGAAGTGTCGAGTGTGGTAAAGGTGTGTGCGAATGTTGTGACAGAAATCGTGGTCCTGGAGATTGCGCGTCAGGTGTTGGCAACGTCACTGTTTTCTCCACTCAGGGGACTAAGCCCAACCGCAGCTAAGAGAAGAACCTACAAGATACGCACTACAGAAGCAACAACGGAAAAGTGGATGTAGCCACATTCTCTATTGTATGCAACGAACGAAAAGAATCAAGGCAACATGACTTCTGGGTCTGTACGCCACGCCATCAGGAATGACGCAGCACATCCAGCAGGATCGTCAACATGCGCGCGGTCGCGCCCCAGATACGTGTCTCGCCATAATCATAGAAGTAGACCGTGCGAGTCAGACCGCCGCGCGTCCATTCCTCCGTGTGATAGATGGTCGGATCGGTCAGGCCACGCAGCGGGAAAACCAGCAGTTCATCGACTTCGCTGGTTTGCAAGCGCAGTGAACCGGGTCCCCACGGCAAAAAAGCCACCACCGGCGTAATTAAGAAATTGCTGACGATGGTAAACACCGGGGAAAGCACTCCCAGCACCTCAACTCTGGATGGGTCAAGCCCGATCTCCTCCTCTGCCTCGCGCAGCGCTGTCAAAACTGGCGAGGCGTCTCCCAGATCTACTGAGCCGCCGGGAAAGGCGACCTCACCGCTGTGCGAGCGCAACGTGGAGGCACGGCGGATAAATACCATGTGGGTTTCTGCTTCTTGTTCGAACAGGCAAATCAGCACTGCCGCTTTTCGCGCGTCCGGTCGCCACCCTTCAAGCTCATCGATCATGAGGCTGGCGTGCTCCACGGGCTCCAGGCGTTCGCGCAAGGTCTGAACGACTTCCTGGCTCTTCCATATATCCATACATGTATTGTAGCATACAGCAAATCTCCACCTTTGTACCTTTGTGAAACCACTTGCATCGATATGCTATACTATGGCAGGTAAACTGACATCGGAGCAATCTGCTGAGTAGGTTGTGTAGTGTCTTGCATTCATGGACTGCTTTTGGTATAATAAGAGCATCGAGTGGGGGTATACTGTGCTCAGGCTCTTGTTTTGTCCAAATTACGGCTTTCTGTGTGCAAGTCGTTTTCGTAGGACCGTTTTTAAGACACCGTGTGTGCAATGAACCAGATCAGTCTCATTCAGAAGATTGACGAAAACGCGCAAGTGATCTCAGCCTAAGCAGCCCCTCCGATAAACCCAGGTCCGATGACGCATCCCCAGGTTTCAGGTGTGTGACATACTCTCGCTTTGCAACACAGACACAGGGAGAAGAACAAGCGAAAGCCAGAACACATCCGAGCGGGAAAGTGCGCATCCGCGAGTTGGGTAATAACCGGGATCGAAGGGGGTATCTTACCCATGCAAGCACAAAAGCACGGCGACCTTTCGACAATGCCAGCGGCAAATCTTAAAAGCGGACAGGTACAGACAATGTACGAAGGAAACGACCCACAAGACAATTTTGACAACAATCTCGAAGAGCCCAACGACTTCAATGAAATGGAGGCGTTGCTCGCGGCCCACACCACGCCCATCAATATCAAGCGCGGCGATGTAGTCGATGGCGTAATCGTGCGTATTGACCCGGACGAAATCCTGGTTGATATTGGTCTGAAATCCGAAGGCGTCCTCTCCACCAAAGAGCTTCCGGCGAATGGCGATTGGTCTTTTGAAAACCTGCACCTGAACGACAAAGTGCTCGTGTACATCATCCAGCCGGAAACGTCCGACGGACACGCGACACTTTCGCTCAAGCGCGCCAATGCCGAACGCCAGTGGCGCGTGGCAGAGGAGCAGTACCGCAATAACGAGCTCCTCAAGGCCAGGGTCATCGACCACAACAAGGGCGGCCTCATCGTTGATGTCTCCGGCATCCGGGGCTTCGTGCCTATTTCCCAGATTTTGAACCTCAAGCGCGAAGAGGTTGCGCAAGGCGGGGACAATCAGGAGACGGCAGCCAAGCTCCAGGGCATGAAAGACAAAGAACTTCAGCTCAAAATCATTGAGATCAACCGGGCGCGCAATCGCCTCATCCTCTCCGAGCGGCTCGCCGCCCAGGAATGGAGACAGCGCCGTCGCGAGGAGCTGCTCGACGAACTCAAGCCGGGCGAGGTGCGCAAAGGCGTGGTCAGCAACCTTGCCAACTTCGGCGCGTTTGTTGACCTGGGTGGCGCGGATGGACTGGTGCATATCAGCCAGCTCGCCTGGAGCCGCGTAAATCACCCCAGCGAGGTACTCAAGGTCGGACAGGAAGTTGAAGTCCAGGTCCTGAGTGTCGATAAAGAGAAGAAGAAGATCGCCCTGTCCATCAAACGGGCAGAGGTCGACCCCTGGACGACGATCGCCAGCCGCTACACCCCTGGTCAGGTGGTGACGGGGACGATCACCAAAATCGCGCCGTTCGGAGCGTTCGCGCGTATCGAAGACGGCATCGAGGGCCTAATTCACTCATCCGAGCTTGGACCAGGCGTGGATGCTCGCTCGAATCTGCACGAGGGCCAGGAGCTACAACTGCGTATCCTGCGCATCGAGCCTGATCGACGCCGCCTGGGACTCAGCCTGCGACAGGCCGACGAACTCGATACGGGAGAGGCCGAGGCCAATTTCTCTTCCCTGGAGGGTGGCACAGCGACAGCTTCTAGTGATATGATGTCATTGGAACAAGCTTCGTCTCGTACTGAAACTTCGGGACAGGCGGAGAAGGAAGGCAATGCTCGTCGCCAGGGCCAGTCTGATCGCCGCGAGCGCACAGACCGTAACAGTGACGGCTCGCTCCTGGGCAATCTCGCAATCGGCGAAGAGGCCGGTGAAACGACAGCGATGGCTGAGGCGTTCCGCGCGGCAGCCCGTCAGCGTACTAAAGACGAGTCGGAGGGTTCTCAAGAGTAGTCCATTCTTGCAGCGAACTTGAACAGTTAAACGGTAGACCTCCTGGCCGCGTACCTCTTCATAAGAGGGCATGGTCAGGAGGTCAATTGTTTCAGATAGTGCGTCCAGGTAAAACGGCCAGGGTAATTCTCGTTGTCACGAGGTCGCCCAAAATTCCTTGACGCTAGATGATGGGTGTTGTAAGATGAAATATGCTGTTTACCTGAGCATACCAGAGGGCGCGGTTCCACGCTCTGCCATTGAAAGGGGGGTGATAACAGGTGAACGATAGAGATAGGTTTGACAAGTTTACCGAACGAGCCAGGAAGGTTCTCAGCCTGGCACAGGAAGAAGCGCAACGCTTCCAACACAACTATATCGGCACAGAGCATCTGCTGCTTGGGCTTGTGCGTGAGGGAGAGGGGGTCGCCGCCAAAGTCTTGAGCAACCTGGGCGTCGAACTCAACAAGGTTCGCAGCGCCGTTGAATTTATTATTGGACGTGGAGATCGCATCGTGCTGGGCGAAATCGGCCTGACTCCGCGTGCTAAGAAGGTGATTGAGCTGGCCGTCGATGAAGCTCGCCGCCTGAATCATCATTATATCGGTACCGAACACCTGCTCTTAGGGCTGGTGCGCGAGGGCGAGGGTATCGCCGCCGGCGTGCTGGAAAGCCTGGGCGTCAACCTGGAAAAGGTGCGCACCCAGACGATTCAGGTACTCAGCCAATCGGGCGCTCCACACGAGCGCGACGCGAAACACTCGAAAACGCCCACCATCGACCAGATGGGCATCGATCTCACCGCCGCCGCCCGCGCCGGGACACTTGATCCCGTCATCGGGCGTCATCAAGAGATCGAGCGCGTCATCCAGATACTTTCACGCCGCACGAAAAATAATCCCGCGCTCATCGGCGAACCGGGCGTCGGCAAAAGCGCCATCGTCGACGGGCTGGCGCAGCGTCTCATCGCTGGCGAAGTCCCCGAAACGCTGGCCGGCAAGCGCCTGTTGACGCTCGATGTCGGCTCGCTCGTCGCAGGGACAAAGTATCGCGGTGAGTTCGAAGAGCGGCTCAAAAAGATCATTGAAGAGATCCGCAACAGCCATGACTGCATCATCTTCATCGATGAGGTGCATACCCTGGTTGGTGCGGGCGCAGCAGAGGGCGCGGTCGATGCCGCGAATATCCTGAAGCCCGCCCTGGCACGCGGCGAACTGCAATGCATCGGAGCGACCACCCTGGACGAGTATCGCAAATATATCGAACGCGATGCTGCCTTGCAGCGCCGCTTCCAGGAAGTGATCGTGCGCGAGCCATCCATCGAGGAGACGCTGGAAATCCTCAAGGGCATTCGCCCGCGCTACGAGGAACACCACCGCCTGACCATCAGCGACGAGGCCCTCAAGGCCGCGACCGAGATGGCCAGCCGCTACATCACCGACCGCTTCATGCCCGACAAGGCCATCGACCTGATCGATGAAGCGTCCAGCCGCGTGCGTATGCAGAATTCGCTCGCGCCCCTCAACCTCAAAGAGGCCATGAAGGGACTGGAGTCGGTACTGCGCGAAAAAGAGCAGGCTATCCAGCAGCAGGAGTACGAACTGGCGGCTGAGCTGCGCGACCGCGAGGTCAAGCTGCGCGACCGCATCTCCAAGCTGGAATCCGGCTGGCACCGCGAGCGTGGTAGTGATCGCCCAACCGTGACCGAGGAAGAGATTGCCCAGATCGTCTCGATGTGGACGGGTATCCCCGTCATGCGTATCGCGCAGGAAGAGTCGCAGCGTCTGCTTCAGATGGAAGAAGCCCTGCACACACGCGTCATCGCGCAAAACGAGGCGATCGAGAAGATTGCGCGTGCCGTGCGCCGCGCGCGCGCCGGTCTGAAAGACCCCAAACGCCCCATCGGGTCATTCATCTTCATGGGGCCGACGGGCGTCGGTAAGACCGAACTGGCGAAAGCGCTGGCCGAATTCATGTTCGGCAGTGAAGAGGCGCTCATCAAGATCGACATGTCGGAGTTCATGGAACGGCACGCGGCAGCCCGCCTCGTGGGCGCTCCTCCCGGATACGTCGGTTACGAGGAGGGCGGCCAGCTTACCGAAGCGGTACGTCGCAAGTCGTACAGCGTCATCTTGCTCGACGAAATCGAGAAGGCGCACCCCGATGTCTTCAACATGCTGCTCCAGATTCTGGAGGACGGCAAGTTGACCGACGCCAAAGGTCGCACGGTCGATTTCCGCAACACCATCGTCATCATGACCTCCAACGTTGGCGCGAGCCTCCTGAACAAGGAAGCCTCGATTGGGTTCAAACAATCGACGGACAAAGCCAAAGCCAACCAGTCGGATTATGAGTCGATGAAGGGCAAGGTGCTCGGCGAACTCAAGAACACCTTCAAGCCAGAGTTCCTCAACCGTATCGACGAGGTGATCGTCTTCCATTCGCTGCGCATCGAAGAGATGTACTCGATTGTCGAATTGCTGCTCAACCGCGTGCGAGCGCAGTTGACGGAGCAGCAGATCGAACTGGTTGTCCCTCAAATCACGAAGGACTTCCTGATCGACAAAGGCTTCGACCCACAGTATGGCGCGCGTCCTTTGCGCCGCACCATCCAGCGTATGGTCGAAGACCCACTGGCGGAGGGCTTGCTGGAAGGCAAGTTCCACCCCGGCGATCTCGTCGAGGCTATCGTAGTAGACGACGACCTGGTGCTACAGGTGCGCAACCGCATCGAGCAGTTGCCACCACCCAGCCTGCCAGAGCCGCCCGAAGCGGCCCTCGCCGCCGGCAGCGACAGCAGCAGCGAAGTACCCCAGGGCTAACATGCGCATAAAAACCAGCCTTTATCGGCGCGCCGGTAAAGGCTGGTTTTTATGCGCATAACAAGCAAGATAGGTTCTCAATTTTCTTCTCTCCGCTCGCGTACATATCGAATAAACGCCAGTGCCTCTCTCATACGTTGAACACGAGAGCGATACAACGATGGTCGGCGCAGGTGATGACGAATGCGCCATGCTTCATCGAGCAACCGTACCCAGTGTTCGGGAAGCCGATCTCGCCAACGTGCTAAAGCTTCCGATTTCGAGATAATGTCGCCCTCCTCGATAGTTGTGAGGATTCGGCAGAGATTTGTGACGGCAAACTCAACGCCCGCGTCGTATAGGTAGATGTACGGGCGTTTCGCTTTGCGTGCAAAATAGACATCGAGATTGTAGCGCATCGTGGTCAGCACATCCTGCCATGTCACCTCAAGTGGCAGCGCAGCACATTCCGGTCCAAGCAGGCGTATTCCCTTGTGCTTGATGATCCACCATGTGACAGCATTCATCTCACCATGCGAGGAAGGCGAAAATTTGCCATCATGCGCTATAGGGAAGTGTATCTCCTCACCACCTTGCCTCCCAGGATGCATCGTCCCAAGCTGGCTGAACGGGACATAGAAAACTTCGAGACGCCTGCCGAACAGGAATGTTTTGATGAGATTCTTATGAATCCCTGCTAAGTGATTGAGTTCATTAGACGACCATTCGCCCTGCGTCAAAGCCACGACGTCGATGTCGCTTTGCAGTTCCTCGAAAGCTCTCAATGCGATAGAGCCGTAAATGTAGATGCCATAAAAATGCGTGCTCAGAGATTCAAGGGCATGGAGATAGGCGTCGATCAGCGGTTGAATCGCTTCGGGAAGAGGTGCTTCCATTCGTAAGAATATCTTTCATGCTTTACTAGCGAGTAAAGTTGTTGTAACATATGTTCAAGTCAAGCATCAGCAATAGCAACTGGACGTATTGTACACAATAGTAAGACCATTGAGATAGGACGCTATTTTTATGCCAAAACTTCGCACGAAATATGTCTGCCAGCAGTGCGGCGGCGAGCAGAGCAAGTGGGTGGGGAAATGCCCCGACTGCGGCTCGTGGAACACGCTGGAAGAGGTCACGGAAGCTCCGCAGTCACCGGCTCAGCAGCGCAGGCAATCGGCTTTGTCCAACTCGGCGGCGATGGCGCAGGGCGCGGTCACTCCCATCGTCCTGCCGACCATTCAGCCGCTGGCGCAGGAGCGCATTCCTGTGGGCTACGCCGAGATGGACCGCGTGCTGGGCGGCGGGCTGGTGGCAGGATCGCTGATCCTGGTCGGCGGCGAGCCGGGCATCGGCAAATCGACGCTGCTGCTGCAAGTGGCGGGGAATATCGCCAGGGACGCCGGGGCGGTGCTCTACGTTTCCGGCGAAGAGTCGGTGCAACAGGTCAAGATGCGCGCCGAGCGCCTGAGCATCACTGGCGAGCGACTGTACTTGCTCGCCTCCATCGAGATGGAGACCATCATCGAGGCCGTGTATCGTCTCAAACCGGCGCTCGTGATCGTCGATTCGATCCAGACCACGCTGGCCGGGCACGTCACCTCCGCGCCGGGCAGCATCAGCCAGGTGCGCGAATGCACCCTGCAGTTGATGCACCTCGCCAAGAATACCGGCACGCCTATCTTCATCATCGGACATGTCACCAAAGAGGGCACCGTGGCGGGACCAAAAGCTCTTGAGCATATCGCCGACGCCGTACTCTACCTGGAAGGCGAACGCTACCATACCTATCGCCTGCTGCGCGGCGTTAAGAACCGCTTCGGCGCGACGCATGAAGTGGGCGTCTTCGAGATGCTGGGGGAAGGCATGATCGAAGTCCCCAACCCATCGGCCATCTTCCTGTCAGATCGCGCCGCCAACGCTACCGGCTCCGCCGTCGTGGTCAGCATGGAGGGCACGCGCCCCATCCTGGTGGAGGTACAGGCGCTCGTCATCCCCAGCAACTTCGGCAACCCACGCTGCACTACCAACGGCATCGAATACAGCCGCCTGCTCATGCTGCTGGCCGTGCTAACCAAGCGCGTCGGGCTGGCCGTCAATAGCCACGATGTCTACGCGAACGTCGTGGGCGGCTTCACGCTCGAGGAACCCGCCATCGACCTGGGCGTGGCGGCGGCCATCGCATCAAGCTACCGCGAAAAAATCATCGCGCCGGAGATGGCGCTTATCGGCGAGGTCGGGCTTTCCGGCGAGCTGCGCGCGGTCAATCGCCTGGGGATGCGCATCCGCGAGGCGGCCAAGCTCGGCTTTAAACGCTGCATTATCCCTAAAGCGGGTGGAGGCGCGAAGATCAGTACGGAACTGGAAGGAGCCGGTTTGCCTGCCGATTTCAAAATATTCCCCGCCAGCACACTTGCGGTAGCACTGGAAGTTGCGTTACACTAAGGAAGGGGGATTCTCACGGTCAACCGGGTTCTCGTCTCCCTGAAGGTGTTCATCGGGTAAAACCTTACTCGACGCATTACCACGCGCAGAATGCACACATATTCCTATTGATTCCCGTTGAGGAAAGGTGTATACTTCTCCTTACCTACACGGAGTTGTTTTGCAGGACACGGGCGTGTTTCTTGGTAGCATGTTGTTGATATCTACGGAGATATCGAGGGCCAGGCGGCATCAATCTGGAATTATCATTCATCCTTATCATCAACGACCCAGCCCTTCAACTCTACCTCGCGCGGCCCACCATCGGCACATTTTTCTTATCGTTGCGCCATTTTGGAGGATGAAGGGATGTCAGTCAAAACCGCCGCTCGGATCGCCGGATCCCTCGTAACGCTTGTCGTCGCCATTTTACTGTACTTTTTCGATCACGAAATTACCATCAACCTCTGGTGGTTCATTGGTATCGCCATCGCAGCTATCATCGTCGCCTTTTTCATCACGCCGTTCATCACCGTTGTTCCCTATCGGTGGATGCGCGAAACTTCGGCTAGCGACCTCATCGCGGCTATCGTGGGTCTCATCGTCGGGCTTATCATCTCGGTCTTGTTGTATATCCCGCTTGCCAATCTGCCCACCAACTTCGGGCGCATTCTCCCCGTCGTCGGAGCAATTGTCTTCGGCTTCCTCGGCGTAGCGCTGGGCGTGCAGCGCAAGAACGATATCGCCCATCTCTTCCAGGCAGGCTGGTTCCCACGCCGCAACCGCGACCGCGAGGAGGAACGCGAAAAGGAGCGCAGCAGAGAGCGCGAAAAAGCCGCCTCGAATAGCCACACCGAAGCCTCTCAGCAGATATTGCTGGACACCAGCGCCATCATCGATGGACGTATCGCCGATATCAGCCAGACGGGCTTCGTCTTCGGCACGCTGGTTGTTCCCCGCTTCGTCCTGAACGAACTCCAGCACATCGCGGACTCCGCCGACACCATGCGCCGCACGCGCGGCAGGCGCGGCCTGGAGATGCTCAATCGCCTGCAAAAGGACACCACCGTACCCATTGAGATTACCGATGCTGATATCGATGATGTACCCGAAGTCGATGGCAAGCTCGTCAAGATGGCACGTAACCTGCACTGTCCGATCATCACCAACGACTTTAACCTCAACCGCGTTGCGGAGCTTCAGGGCGTGAAGGTGCTTAACATCAACGAGCTGGCGAACGCTGTCAAGCCCGTCCTGCTGCCAGGAGAAGACATCTACATCAAGATCATGCAGGAAGGCAAAGAGCTGGGCCAGGGCGTCGGCTACCTGGACGACGGCACGATGATCGTCGTCGAAGGCGGGCGGCAGTTCATGGGCGCAAACATCGAAGTCACGGTCACGCGCGTCTTGCAGACCGTGGCCGGGCGTATGATCTTCGCCCACCCCAGGCAGGGCGGCGGCTCAGCGACACCTTCATTGCCGCCTTCTTCGACTAAGCAGAAATAAGATGTCCGATAGCGCGCCTGTTACCGCTTCGGCATTGATCGCCGCCGCCGGTTCGAGCCGCCGCATGGAGGGGCGAGACAAACTCTGGCTATCCCTGGCCGGTCGCATCGTGCTGGCTCGCACCATCGATGTCTTCGAGGCTTCTCCGCTCATCGATACCATCGTGCTGGTACTCAACGCGGAGCGCGTAGAGGATGCTGCCGCACTGTGCCGGAAAGAGGGCTGGCGCAAGATTATTGCAGTCGTTGCAGGCGGCACACGCCGGCAAGATTCCGTGCGCAACGGCCTGGCAGCCCTGGCAAGCCTCGTGCCGCAAACGGGGTGGGTGATGATCCACGACGGGGCGCGCCCGCTCGTCACACCCGCCATGCTGGAAGCCGGGCTGCTGGCGGCGCAGGAACACCAGGCTGCCATCGCCGCCGTACCCGTTAAGGATACCATCAAGCGCGTCGAGCAAGGTCTCGTCCACTCCACGCTCGAACGCTCCACGCTGTACGCCATACAAACGCCGCAGGTCTTCTCCTTCCCGCTCATTTACGCCGCGCATGTTAGCGCCCGAAGCCCAGGCGGAAGACGTGACCGACGACGCGGCTCTGCTGGAACGCCTGGGCCATCCTGTCGCCGTCTTCCCCGGCTCGTACACCAATCTCAAGATCACCACACGAGAAGACCTGTTGATCGCCGAGGCGCTGCTGCAAGGAGGCAAAACGCCATGACCTTCCGCGTTGGTTTCGGCTACGACGTACACGCCTTCGCTCCAGGTCGCCCGCTGATTCTGGGAGGCGTGACCATTCCATACGAGTTTGGCCTGGCGGGACATTCCGACGGGGACACCGCCATTCACGCCGTCATCGATGCGCTGCTAGGCGCGGCAGCCTTAGGCGACATCGGCCAGCACTTCCCATCCAGCGACGAACGCTGGAAGAACCTGCCCAGCTACGTCTTCCTTGACTCTATCTATGATCTGCTCCAACAGCAATCGTGGAGCATCAGCAACATCGATGCCACCATCGTTGCCGAACGCCCGAAATTGGCTCCATTTGTTCCAGCCATGCGTACCCATCTCGCCGAGCACTTGCATCTCACGCTCGACCAGGTCAGCGTCAAAGCCACCACCACCGACGGCCTGGGCTTCACCGGTCGCCAGGAAGGTATCGCCTGTTACGCGGTGGCACTGATCGAAAGATAAGCCTTACAATAGTTGTGAACTGTAACAGTAAGCAATCATGGAGGCGCTATGTCCACAACCATACATCTACTCGGCTTTTGCGGCAGCTTGCGCAAAGGCTCATATAACCAGTCGGCGTTACGCGAGGCGCAGCGATTTCTGCCCGCCGGAGTGGAAATGGAGATTGTCAGCCTGGAAAATATTCCGCTTTTCAATCAGGACTACGAATACGACGAGCCTGAGCCGGTACGCATCCTCAAAGATAAGGTGAAGCAGGCCGATGGCCTGTTCATCGTCACACCGGAAGCCAACTACTCTATACCCGGCGTGCTGAAGAACGCGATCGACTGGATATCCTGGCCCATCAAAATGTGTCCCATGACGGGTAGGCCAACCGCCATCATGGGTGTAGGCGGTCGCTTCGGCACAGCACGCGCGCAGATGCACCTGCGCCAGATACTAGGCTACCTGGACGTGCCAGTGCTGACAAAACCGGAGATATTCATCATCAATGGCTGGGAGAAATTCGACGGAGAAGGACATCTGACCGACGAGCGAGGCATTCAGGAGATGCATACTCTGCTCGAAAAACTGGCGAGGGCAGCAGAACAGGCCAGGCAGAAAACATCTTCACCTGGCCTGTAACTTGACTGGCATAGACCATGCTGTGCCAGGCATTTCAGACTATACGATCTGGTCTGGATCAACGCCAAGCGAGCGCAGTTTCTCTTCGAGCACGCGGCTACGCCTCGCCTCCATTTCCGCTCGACCGCTCTCGACTTCCGCTCGCTGCGCTTCGGCCTCGGCTCTGGTGAGGCGCATTTGTCCACTGCGGTCATAGAGTCGCAGCAGAACTCCATTCGGCACAAGCCAGCTCTCCAATTGCGGACTCCACAGCGCCCCATTACTGGCAGGTGTCATTGGGCGCATCACACCCTGGTTGGGGGTCAACTGCCAGCCGAACAAGCGGCGCGAGCGACTGCGCGTGAAGGGCGGCTCATTAGGATCATAGGCATAATATTCTTGCACGCCCAACTGCGCGTAGCTGTCTGGCTTCTCTTGCAGGTCCTTCGCCCACGTCTCTTCGGAAGCAATCTCGAATACCACCTGCGGCGCTGGCCCGCTCAGCCCTATCCTCCAGCTGCGGAGCAATTGAGAGACGACTCCATTGATGACGGCCACATCGGGAACAATAGGATATTCGTGCTTATCGGAAGTTCGATACATGTTGAGGTTTTCATAGATAGCGCAGTTTTGTCCCTGGTAAAGCCAGGTGAGTACTTCGACAAGGTAATGCACCAGGGCAGAGTGGACGACCGTCTCCCCCATCAAATCCTCCTCAGTTGAGTGGGAGTCGTAATAGTAGTCTATCTCGTCTTCAATACGCCTGACCATCGTGCGTGCGTCCCTTTCTCGATCTGGCTTGCTTGCTGACTGGAACTGACCTTAGCCCACCCATGCCTTGCTCAGAATCCCGATTCGCCTCTTCGTGGAGGAGGGCAAACCGTTCAATTCAATCATACCATACGCCGCTCTCCGCTCGTCAAGCCTTCTCATTTAGCAGAATCCGCCGGGTACAATGGAATGAGCGAAAAGCCGCTGGCTTTTCGCTCATTCCATTGTACCCGGCTTATAAGCTTAGACTGCTTCCTCTTGCAGGACGCGTCCGGTGAACTGGCTGTTATACAGGTCGGCGTAGAAGCCGTTGGCCGCCAGCAGTTCCTCGTGCGTGCCTTTCTCGATGATGGTTCCGTGATTCATGACCAGGATCAGGTCCGCGTCGCGGATGGTCGAGAGCCTGTGAGCAATCACAAAGTTCGTTCTTCCCTTCATCAGCCCTGTCATGGCTTTCTGAATCTGCATCTCGGTGCGGGTATCGACGCTGCTGGTCGCCTCGTCCAGGATCAGGATCTCTGGATCGGCCAGGAATGCGCGAGCAATCGTCAGCAACTGTCGTTGTCCTTGCGAGATATTGGACGCATCTTCGTTCAAGACGAAGTTGTAGCCTTCCGGCTGCGTTCTGATGAAGTGGTCGGCGTTGGCCGCTTTCGACGCTTGAACAATCTCTGCCTCGGTCGCGTTTTCCCGCCCATAGGCGATATTATCGCGGATGGTTCCGTTAAAGAGCCAGGTATCCTGAAGCACCATGCCGAATGTGCGGCGCAGCGCCCCACGCTTCATATCCGCGATGTTGATGCCGTCCACCAGGATACTGCCATCGTTGACCTCATAAAAGCGCATCAGCAGATTGACCAGGGTGGTTTTGCCAGCGCCAGTTGGACCAACGATGGCGATCATCTGGCCCGGATGGACATCGATGTTCATATCCTTCATCAGAATGTTGTCTTCGCTGTAACCGAATTTGACATGATCGAACTGCACCGCGCCGTCGGGATGCTCAATAACCTTCGCATCAACGGCCTCCGGCACCTCCTCCTGCTCGTCGAGCAGTTCGAAGATGCGCTCAGCCGAAGCCATCGCCGATTGAATGACGTTGGCGAAGTTGGCAAGCATCGTAATCGGCTGGGTGAACTGCTGGGCGTACTGGATGAATGCCTGCACGTCACCGATGGCTATCGCATTTCTCGTCACCATGATGCCGCCGACCACGGCTACGAAGACATAGCCGATATTGCCGATGAACCGCATGAGCGGCATAATAATGCCGGAGGCGAACTGCGCTCTCCACGCGGCATTGTACAGCTTGTCGTTAAGCCTACCAAATTCAGCAACCAATTCTTCCTCGCGCCCGAAAGCTTTGACAATCTTGTGACCCGAGAACATTTCCTCGACATGTCCATTCAGTTCGCCGAGCGCTCGCTGCTGCTTGCGAAAGTTTTTCTGCGAACGTTTCGCAATGCCTATCGTGACGAACAGACTCAATGGGAACGTCAGCACCACCACCAGGCTGAGCAGCGGGCTGATCGTCAGCATCAACACGATCACGCCGATCAGCGTTACCGAAGAGGTAATCAACTGCGTAGCACTTTGCTGGAGCGAGGTGCTCAGGTTATCCATATCGTTGACCGCGCGGCTCATGATTTCTCCATGCGTGCGCGTGTCAAAGTACTTCAGCGGCATCCGGGAGAGCTTTTCATCTATTTCACGGCGCAGCCGGTACATCGTGCGCTGCGCCACTCCCGCCATGAGAAACTGCTGGATGTATGTAAAGATGGAGCTGATAATGTACAAGCCAAGCAAGATCAGCAAAACTGTCGCAATATAGCCGAAATCAACACCAGGAGCCGGCTGGTGTCTCGCAAGCGCCTCGTATTTCGCTACGATACCCTCGAACAGTTTCGTGGTTGCCAATCCCAGGATTTTAGGGCCGATGATGTTGAACACGGTACCGATGATAGCCGTGACAACGATTATCATCAAGAGAAATTTCTGCGGCAGGAAGTAGCCAAGCAAGCGCCTGGCGGTGCCTTGAAAATCTTTGGCTTTCTCTACCGGCTGGCCCATCGCTCCCCATCCGCCCCTGCCCATGGGGCCTGCCTGTGGCCGCATAGGAGCGGGACTCTGTGCTCTGCGCTCTTCACTCATGCTATTCCCTCCGCGATTTCCTCGCTCGAAAGCTGCGAGGACACAATTTCACGATAGACCTCGCTGGTTTGCATCAGCGTCCTGTGCATACCGATACCTGCAATCCGGCCCTCTTCCAGGACGATGATCTGATCCGCATCCATGACCGTATTAACGCGTTGGGCTACGATGAGTACGGTCGCGTCGAAGGTCTCCCGCTTGAGCGCGGATCGCAGCCGGGCATCGGTTTTGAAGTCCAGCGCCGAGAAGCTATCGTCGAATATGTAAATTTCAGGTCTTCGCACCAGAGCACGCGCGATGGAAAGGCGCTGCTTCTGACCGCCAGAAACGTTGGTCCCGCCCTGCGAAATCACCGAATCGATTTCATCTGGCATTTCCGAGATGAAATCGATGGCCTGCGCAACCTCAACTGCGTGCCTGATCTCTTCCTCAGATGCGTCTTCTTTGCCATAGCGGATATTCTGGGCAATCGTCCCGGAAAACAGCACGGTCTTCTGGGGCACAAATCCGATCTTCGCCCGCAAATCCGCCTGCGACATCTCCCGGATATCCACTCCATCAACCAGGATACGACCGCTGTCGATATCGTAAAAACGCGGGATCAGGCTTATGAGCGTCGATTTGCCCGCGCCGGTGCCTCCGATGATGGCTGTCACCTGGCCAGGGATGGCGCTGAAGCTGATGTTGGAAAGCGCTGGTTCTTCCGCATTTGGATAGCTGAAGGTTACGTCATCGAACTCCACGTAGCCCCGCTGCTCGTCGGCCCGTTTCACTTGCTCGGCATCCTTGATTTCCGGCACGATATCCAGCACTTCGTTGATCCTGTCTGACGATGCAGCAGCGCGAGGCAGCATGATGAACATCATCGAGAGCATCAGCAGCGCGAACAGGATTTGCATGGCGTATTGCAGGAACGCGAACAGCGCGCCGACCTGCATATCGCCATTATTGATGCGAATCGCGCCAAACCACAGAATGGCAACACTGGACACATTCAAGACCAGCATCATGAGCGGCATAAGGGCCGCGACGATCCTGTTGACCTTGATGGCAACATCGGTCAAGTCCTGGTTGGCTACGTCAAAGCGCTGCTCTTCGTATCGTTGGCGGTCGAATGCCCGCACGACGCGCACGCCGTTCAGTCCCTCATCCAGAATCAAGTTGAGCTTATCCAGCTTGACCTGCATAATGCGAAACAGCGGAATAGCTTTGCTCATGATGAGGAGGATCGAGAGCACCAGCACAGGAATGATGACTACCAGAATCCAGGATAGCCCGGCATCCTGATTTATCGCCAGGATAATACCGGCTACCATCGTGATCGGCGCGGTAATCATAATGTTCAGGATAATGACCAGCACCTGCTGCACCTGCGTGGTATCGTTCGTAGTGCGCGTAATCATCGAAGCAGTGCCAACCTTATCGAACTCGTGCAGCGAAAACTGCTCCACGTGCGTGAAAATATTGGCCCGGATGATCTTGCCAAAGCCGGTCGCCACCTTAGAGGAAAAGAAGATGCCAATAATGGCAGCAATCGTTCCCCCGATCGTTACCAGCAGCATGATCCCGCCGATTCTCCAGATGTAGCCAGTATCGCCTTTTATGATCCCATTATCGACGATATTTGCCATGAGGTTCGGCAGATACAGGTTCGATAGGGCTTGCACAAAAGCCAGCGCCACAATAAGCACGAGTTGAGCTCGGTACGGCTTCAGGAACCGTAGCAATTTAATCATGCTTCTTCATCTCCATTTCGTTTACCGATATATCGTATTCTTTTTCTAAGTATAACGATATATCGCCATTTGTCAAGAAAACCACCTATCAATTTTCGCAAATTGCTCGCCCATTATTGAGCAGCTTGAGCAGCAGACGCAACCGGTTCGTCAGGCTCAACAGGCACGGCCTGTCCGACCTGCGCGAACTCTTCCAGGCCGGAAAGCAGCGCAGCGCGTCCTTCCTCGCTCATCGCAAGAAAAATGGTTCGAATGCGAGCGAAGAATTGTTGTTGCATTTCGAAGCGAGCGCAGCGACCAGCTTCTGTAAACTCAACAAAGACCTGGCGGCGGTCCTGCTTATCGCGCCTGCGTTCTACTATACCCCGTTTTTCCAGGCTATCAACGGTTCGCACCACCGTCGCGGGATCGAGGCCCATTTTCCCGGCAATCGAGCTGATCGTGCATGGTTCGCCCTCCAGAGCTTTCTCCATCAGACCCAGCACCATAAATTGCGTCGTGCTGAACCCGTGCTGGTGCGCGTGTTTGAAGCCAGCGCCCAGGACTTTACGAAGGTCTGAGAAGGTAGCCATAAATTGCTCAACGTGCTCATCCACCATCGATTGTTGTTGAGAAGTATATCTTGTTTCTGTCATTTTGCCTTACTCTCGTTGAGAGAAAGTCGTTGTTATAGCCAACATTTGTTAGTAACAACCATTGTTACTGACAATCACATCATGTAGAGATTACCGCATCGAGGAGGGGTTTGTCAAGAGGAAAATGCTGTGAGTAAGCAGAGCTTGCTATCGCTCTCTGCTTACTCACTCTTGCTACTCTGGTTTAGCCTGCTGAGGCACTTTCTGAGTATTCGCAGGATCAGTGTTCTTACCTCCCTGCGGCTGTGAGACTTGTTGGGCTTCTAGCTCCTGCTTGCGCGTTTCTTCAGGCGTCAAAAGCATGGAAACGGCTTGCTGTGGGCTAAGAGGGATGCGCGAAATGCTGCTGCGCACCTGGTTGAGTTCCTCCACAGGTAGTTCAGCCAGCAGCTTCTCTTTCGCTTCTTTGGCCTGCCCGACCGTCTTGCCCGCGTTGCGCGAGATCGACTGGATGGTCTTCGGCCCCAGAATCAACAGGCCGAGCACAAGAATAATCACCCAGTCCAACGGATGAACTCCCATGCTGTCTGACCTCCTTTCTGGAATATACGCTCATTATCTTCATTCGATCGAGTGAAGAGTAAAAAATCGCATCGCTATTGTATCATACTATACCATAACTTACGCCAGACAGTCTCATAGAGATGAGCATACCACCCATATTTCACTACAACCAGAAAATCTCCACTCAAATTATCACGAAAGGGGCAAATTCTGGCGTTTATATTTGATAGAGAGAACACATAAAGGTGTGCGAAGGCAGGATGGCTCAATGTCTCGTGACAGGGTTCATCAGCTCCATTGAGCCATCCTTGCCGGGTACGCTGGCGGTATTCTGAACCCAGGACTTCCCCCACACACCCCTTATCTGGGTACACCGGTCATGCTTCCCCCAGGACATTGACCGGTCTCTTTTTGTCTTCCGCAAACTCATGAGAATCATGCTATCCAGAAACGCCTGACGCTCTCGGCAAGCTGGCGGCCCTGCTTGGCGATGCCAGTGGTACCACCCCCGCCAAGCACCAGCGCTTTCGTTTGTTGTTGATTTGCCTCTGTCTTCTCATAAGCCTTCTTATGTATCGAGCCTCCTACGAAACCTCTGTTCGCTAAATTACTATAGCATATGGATTCATGAAGGCATAGAGCTTCATTCGAGTAGCAGATGAGAAATGCATGGTACGCATGTAAGACACCATGTCGCCATGTCGCCATGTTGACAAAGTGACACCTGTATGATGTAATCAATAAAGACTGTGAGAAAGGGGAGGCAATCCAATGGCTTTACGCAAAGACGACCTCTACGAGAGCTATGAACGGGAGAAGCAAGCAATGAAACGTGTACGCATCACATTTGATGTCAACCCTAAGCTGCGTAAACGAATCAAGGAAGCAGCGATGCAGAACAACCTTTCGGTAAGCGAATTTCTGGTAAATATTCTTGATGAGGCAGTACCCTACGAGGAGGAGCTGGGGCAGCAGGAGAGACATCCAGTTCCTCCTGATATTATGGATGATGTTTATCGTGTACAAGAGCGGGTCATTCGAGAAAGCAAAGGACACATTTTTGAAGATTCCACGGAGGAACTAAGGCGATTACGCGAGGAGCGCACTCAATATCTTGAGGAGTTACGGGAGCAGAAATGAACGACTCTTTGAATGACACCGTAGTAGTTGATGCCAGTATTGCGATCAAATGGGTTCTCGTTGAAGAAGACTCTGAGAATGCGCGTGCGCTATTAGCAGACTGGTCTAAAGCCGGAACTATTGTACTCGCACCATCATTGCTCATTTACGAGGCGACAAACATTCTCTATCGAGAGGTGCGAGTAGGAAGGATCACCCTTGAAACTGCTAAGAATGGTCTCGATTTGATTCTTCGAACAGTAATTCTCATGCATTCACATCGACCTACACCGGTCATGAGGGCGATGACTCTGGCAGAACGCTTCCGACTGCCGGCAGCATATGATACACATTATCTTACCCTCGCAGAACTTGAAGAGTGCGAGATATGGACTGCGGATGCTCGTTTGTGGCGCACAGTTAAAGATGAGCTTCCCTGGGTGCGTTTGCTAAGCGAGCATCCTCCAACGATATAGGGAGGCGCGTATCAGGTGGGGTAGAGTCTCGCTCCTGATACTCGCATGATATAATGGCATAGTATCATTAACGATCAACAGCACCAGAAGGAACCATGCTATGAGTACTATGCGATTACAAGGAAAAACTATCGGCTATTTCGTAGCGCAAGAAGTGGAAGACCTTGAATACTGGGTGCCGCTGATGCGTCTCAAGGAAGAGGGCGCGAAGGTCATCTCCATCGGACTGACAAACCAGACGCTGCATGGCAAACACGGCCTTGAGATGACACCGGACATTGGCATCGACGAGGCCCCGTCCGCGAGCGAACTGGACGGCATCGTCATCCCTGGCGGCTGGGCACCCGACAAACTGCGACGCAACCAGAAGCTCCTGCAACTCGTGCGCGACATAGACGCACAGGGCAAGATCATCGGCACCATCTGCCACGGCGGCTGGGTTCCCATCTCGGCGGGCATTATGCGCGGGCGCAAAGCCGTCGGCTCGACCGCCATCAAGGACGACATCACCAACGCCGGAGGAATCTGGACCAATGTACCCGCCTTCCGCGAAGGCCATATGGTCTGGGGACGTGTCGTAGAGGACATCCCCGACTTTTGCCGGGAGCTGGTGAATGCGCTCGCTGATAAGTAAGGGAGACAAGGGCGACCGCGAGGGTCGCCCCTACAATACGCGAATGCTCTTTCTGTACTTTAGCTTACGTTCATTGTAGGGGTGACCCTCGCGGTCGCCCTGGAATCCTATTGCGAGGATTGGAGGGGGAGCCATGACCGGCTATCTCGAAACACTTGCGCAGCGCGTCCTCATCTTTGATGGCGCAATGGGCACCAATATACAACGCTACCAGTTGACCGCGCAGGATTACGGCGGGCCATCCACCGAGGGCTGCAACGAATACCTCGTACTCACGAAGCCATCCGTGATCGAAGAGATCCACGTGGGATTCATGGAGGCCGGGTGCGACGTGCTGGAGGCTGACTCGTTCACGGCAAGCCGCCTCAAGCTGGACGAATATGGGCTGGGCGCGCTCACCCATGACATCAACCTGGCCGCCGCGCAGCTTGCCCGGCGCGTGGCCGACAGATACAGTACGCCACAGCAGCCGCGTTTCGTCGCCGGTTCCATTGGCCCGACCGGAATGCTGCCTTCCTCCAGTGATCCTCTCTTGAGCAACATCACCTATGCCCAGCTTGTCGAGATTTTCCATGAGCAGGCGGCGGCGCTGCTGGAAGGCGGCGTTGACCTGCTGCTGATCGAAACCAGCCAGGACATTCTGGAGGTGCGTGCCGCCATCACCGGCCTGCGCCGCGCTATGCAGCAGGCCGGACGCGAAGTGCCTATCCAGGCGCAGGTCTCGCTCGACACGAGCGGGCGCATGCTGCTCGGCACCGATATAGCCGCCACGATGACCACGCTGGTTGGGCTGCGAGTCGATGTGATCGGCATGAACTGCTCGACCGGTCCCGATTATATGCGCGAGCCGGTGCGCTTCCTCAGCGAAAATTGTCCGCTGCCCATCTCGACCATTCCAAATGCCGGCATCCCGCTCAATGTCAACGGGCAGGCCGTCTACCCTATGGAGCCGGAGCAAATGGCGGAGGCGCTACGCGATTTCATCACTGAATTCGGCGTCAGCGTGGTCGGCGGGTGCTGCGGCAACAGCCACGAGCACCTGCGCGCCATTGTCCGTGCCTGTCGCAACGCGCCGCGCCATCCTCGCCAGACCGCAATCGCCGCTCAAGCCACCCTGAATGCACAAAAGACCAGCAGCATCTCCCTGCCTTACGTTTCCGGCGGCATTCGCGCCACCGCCATGCAGCAAGACCCCGCGCCGCTCATCGTGGGCGAGCGCGTCAACAGCCAGGGCAGCCGCCGCGCGAAACAGGCGCTGCTGAGCGATGACTACGACACGCTGCTCGAAATTGGCCGCGAGCAGGTCGAAGGTGGAGCGCACGTGCTGGATGTTTGCGTCGCGCTGACCGAGCGCACCGACGAGGCACAGCAAATGGCGCAGACGGTCAAGAAGCTCTCGATGGGTGTCGAAGCGCCCCTGGTCATCGACTCGACCGAGCCGGAGGTCATTCGCGCCGCGCTCGAAACCTATCCTGGTCGCGCTATCATCAACTCGATCAATATGGAGAATGGCCGCCAGCGCATCGAAAGCGTCGTGCCGATGGCCCTCGAACATGGTTCGGCGGTCGTGGCGCTGACCATCGACGAGATCGGTATGGGCAAAACCACCGAGCGCAAGGTGGAGATCGCGCACGCCATCTACGATATCTGCGTCCACGAATACGGCCTGGCTCCCAACGCCCTGATCTTCGACACGTTGACCTTCCCCGTCACCACCGGGCAGGAAGAACTGCAAACGGCGGCCATCGAAACGCTGGATGCTATCCGGCGCGTCAAGCGCGAGCTGCCGGGCGTCCTGACCATCCTCGGCGTTAGCAACGTCTCCTTTGGCCTCAAGCCCCACGCGCGCGCCGTGCTCAACAGCGTCTTCCTCTACCACGCGGTACGAGAAGGGCTGGACATGGCCATCGTCAATCCAACGCACATTACGCCCTACGCCGAAATCGATCAGGAGCAGCGCCAGCTTGCCGAAGACCTGATCTACAATCGTCCCGATGCCCTGCCGCGCTACATCGCCTACTTCGAGGCGCACGAAGCCGCAGGCCGACGCGGGCGACGCGAAGGTTGATCCGACGGAGGGCATGAACACCGCGCAGCGCATCCACTGGCAGATTCTGCACCGCCGCAAGGATGGCATCGAACCGCTCATCGAGCAGGTCATCACCGAGCGAGCCGCCGAGTTGGATATCTCCACAAGCGAGGCGGCGGTGAACGTGCTCAACACCGTCCTGCTGCCCGCCATGAAGGATGTCGGCGACCGCTTTGGCGCGGGAGAACTGATCCTGCCCTTCGTACTGCAATCCGCCGAGGTGATGAAGCGCGCCGTCGTCTGTCTGGAACGCTTCCTGGAAAAGAAGGAAGGCTATACGAAAGGCAAGATCGTGCTGGCGACCGTCTTCGGCGACGTGCATGATATCGGCAAGAACCTGGTCAATACCATCCTCAGCAACAACGGCTATACCGTCTATGACCTGGGCAAACAGGTGCCGCTCAACACTATCCTGGACAAAGCCATCGAGGTCAACGCAGACGCTATCGGCCTCTCTGCCCTGCTCGTCAGCACCTCGAAGCAGATGCCGCTCTGCGTGCAGGAACTGCACAAACGCCACCTGCGCTTCCCGGTCATCGTAGGAGGCGCAGCCATCAACCGCTCCTATGGCCGGCGTATCCTCTTCGTCGATGAACAGGCGCCAGAGTCAACGCCCGTACCCTACGACGCGGGTGTCTTCTACGCGCGCGACGCCTTCGAAGGGCTGGAAATCATCGATAAGCTGACCAGTTCGCCGGAGCAACGCGGCACATTCATCGAACAGATCAAGCAAGAGGCATTTCTGGAACGCCAGAAAAAGTCCGCCGGTAGGAAAGCCGCCGACAACAGTGCAGGCAGCGTGCAGGATGGGCCGTCGTCAAGCATCCGGCGTGATACTCCCATACCACAACCGCCGTTCTGGGGACCGCGCGTGCTGGAGCGTATCGGTATCGAAGATGTCGCCGACTGCATGGATCTTAACACGCTCTATCGCCTGCATTGGGGCGGCAAAGCGCACGGCTCCGAGTTCGACCGGCTAGTCGAGCAGGAGTTTCGCCCGCGCCTGGAGCGGATGCTGCGCGAGACGCGCCAGCAGCGTTATCTGCAACCCAGGGCCGTCTACGGCTACTTCCCCTGCCAGTCGAGCGGCAACGAGTTGATCATCTACGATGCCCAGGCATACCATGCTAACCCGGCAGAGAGACGCGAGACCACCCGTTTCAGCTTCCCTCGCCAGCACGAGCGAGAGCGTCTCTGCCTCGCCGACTACTTCGCCTCCGTCGAGAGTGGGAACATCGATGTCGTGGCGCTGCAAATCGTCACGATGGGGCAGGCCGCGAGCGAATCCATTCAACATCTACAGCAGGCAGGGGATTATTCCGAGGCATACTTCGTGCATGGCCTCGCGGTCGAGATGGCCGAGGGACTTGCTGAATATGTCAATCGTCTTATCCGGCGCGAACTGCGCCTGGGCGAGCAAGGCGGACGGCGCTATAGCTGGGGCTACCCGGCTATTCCCGACCTGGCAGACCATACAAAGGTGCTGCAACTGCTTCCTGCCAGCAGCGCCATCGGCGTCCACCTGACGGAAGCCTACCAGTTCGATCCAGAGCAAACCACCGCCGCCATCGTCGTGCATCATCCCCAGGCCATCTACTTCGCGGTATTCGAGCAAACTGCAGCCACGGCGAGACCCTGAGTACCGGGGTCTCGCCGCGCCCATCTCAACGCCTATTATTCACTGCCATCATCATCTTCATTCCCTGGCCCCGGGCAATATCCGAAAAACGTTTTTGGTGTTCCATCATCGTCTTCGTCATCATCCTGCGGCCCCGGTCCCCCAACATCGCCTTCTGTATGTGCGTCCGGCTCATCGTCCTCGGGGCTGACTCTTTCATTCATACTGCGCTCCTCCTTTCTCAAAATTTCTCCCTCCCCATCGTGGAAATAAACTATATTTGTTCCAATACAGCAGTATAATGTCATAGACACGTCACATAACTTCATGTTAGCGATTACTAGCTTATACACGATTTATGTTTCTTATGAAGTTAAGACGCATGAATGACCAAAATGTAAAATTTAGATGTGCTCTCCGCGTGAGGATTTAAGGGTGCCGGTACAGGCGCATTCTTTCTGTATGGATGAGAAAAGGAAGTGATGGGAAATTTTGCCCTCTACCCATCGTTTAGTGTGTATGGTATACTGAGGTTCAGAAAGATTCGCTGTCCTGGAGACGAGAAATATGTATCACGCCTATCGAATGCAGTATTGCTCCTGTCCCGGCGTTCGCAGAGGAAACAGGTAGCTCAGACCTCTGTGAACGTATAGGCGTGCGTGTGCTTTTTTCCGGGCGACGCGATTCCCCCATTCTGCACCATGTCCTCTTTGCCTGGGCTACTCCCAACGACCGACCATTCGAATGCATACTATACACAGGAGATTCATGCTCATGGCGAACACAGCCGATATATCCAACACATCCAACACATCCAACATACCGGCCTGGCCGGTGTACCTGTACAACACCCTGACACGCAAGAAAGAACGTTTCGAGCCGCTCAATCCACCGCACGTGGGCATTTACTCGTGCGGTCCGACCGTTTACAAGGATATCCATATTGGCAACCTGCGCACGTTCATTACGACGGATTGGGTGCGACGCGTGCTCGAATACAACGGCTACGATGTCTTCCTGGTGCGCAACATCACTGATGTAGGGCATCTCCAGAACGATGTCGAGGAGAGCGGAGAGGACAAGCTCGAGTTTGAGGCGCGCACAACGGGACGCTCGGCCTACGAGATTGCCGCGCACTACACCCGGCAATACGAAGAGGATTCGGCGGAGTTGAACATCCTCACGCCACAATTGAGTCCAAAGGCTACCGATCACATCCCGGAAATGCTCGACATGACGGAGAAGCTGGTCGCCGACGGCCTGGCGTATGTCGCAGACGGCAACGTCTACTACGACGTGAGCCGCTTCCCGACCTACGGCGAGCTTTCCGGCAACACCGTTGAGCAACTGCGCGCCGGCGCGAGCGGTCGCGTGCAGTTGGAGTCAGGCGAGGGCAAAGACGCGCCGGAGGACTTCGCGCTGTGGAAGCATGGAGACGCGACGCGCCAGATGAACTGGGACAGTCCCTGGGGCGTCGGCTTCCCCGGCTGGCACATCGAGTGCTCCGCTATGGCGACGAAATACCTGGGCGTGCAGTTCGACATCCACACTGGCGGCATCGACCTGGTCTTCCCACACCACGAAGACGAGATCGCGCAGAGTCGCGGCGTGAGCGGCCTGGAGCCGGTACGTTACTGGGTACACGGCGAGTTTTTGAACTTCAACTATCGCCGTCCCGGCGCGGACGGTGAAGGTGAGGATGAGGTCATCAAGATGTCGCGCTCGAAGGGCAACGTTGTGCTGCTGCGCGACCTCAAGGCGTGGGGCATCGAGCCGATGGCCTTCCGCTACCTGCTGCTGACGGCGCACTACCGTTCGAAGATCAACTTCACCAACGAGTCGATCGCGGCGGCACAGAACGGCCTCAACAACCTGCGCGCCGACCTCGCCGCGCTACCCATCGAGGATGCACCATCCAGCGGCTCCGTTAGCGGCTGGTCAGACGAGGCGAGGCGCGTGCGTGAAGCGTTCCATGCCGCCATCAACGACGACCTGGAACTGCCCACCGCGCTCAGTATCACGCGCGAGATGGCGCGCAACGCCAAGATCGCGCCGGGTGAGCGCCGCCGCCTGCTACTCGACTTCGACCGCGTGCTGGGGCTGCGCCTGGACGCCGTGCAGACCAGCCAGCCGAAGGCCATCAGCGAGGAGGCACTGGCCCTCGTGCGCGAGCGCGACGCGGCCCGCGCATCGCGCGACTGGAAGCTCTCCGATCGGCTGCGCGACCGCTTGATCGCGCTTGGCTACGAGGTACGCGATACGGCTAAGGGAACGGAACTGGTGTAGTCAGAAAGACAGCGATAACCAGGGG
Organism: uncultured Chloroflexia bacterium; assembly: GCA_963731975.1. Classification (GTDB taxonomy): domain Bacteria; phylum Chloroflexota; class Ktedonobacteria; order Ktedonobacterales; family Ktedonobacteraceae; genus CAVSXS01. Next base: position 131,114 of record CAVSXS010000003.1, read on the forward strand.
CAGGACATCGTCGTTTTTGTAGGGGCGACCCTCGCGGTCGCCCTGACTATCTGCTATACTACTACTGACAACAACAATAAGCTCAGGCGCGACGCATTGCTCGTATCGCGCCTTTCCATTCCCCGGCCTCAAAGGAGATAAAGCGATGGTAGCCTGGTGGCAAAAAACCGCGGCAGCAGCGGCTGGTGTAGCAGGACTGGTTGGCGGAGCATACTACCTGTTGATGCGCCGCCCAATTCCCAGGAAGAACGGTGAAGTGTCCCTACAGAGCTTGCACGAGCCGGTTGACATCATCACCGACCGCTACGGCGTCCCGCATATCTACGCGCAGAACGAAGATGATCTGTATTTTGCCCAGGGCTACATGCACGCGCAGGAGCGGCTGTGGCAGATGGAGTTGAACCGGCGCATTGGCTCGGGTCGTCTCTCGGAAGTATTCGGCGAGATCGCGCTGGAGGCTGATCGTTTCTCGCGCCGCGTAGGCATGCATCGCGCGGCAGCCGATGCCGCCGCGCAGCTTCCATCACACAGCCGGCGCATCCTGGACGCCTACACACGTGGCGTCAACGCCTCCATCGAGCGCCAGCAAGGAAGCCACAAACTGCCGGTCGAGTTTACCGTGCTGCGTTTTCAACCCGATCCCTGGCGCATTGAGGACAGCATACAATGGTCGAAGATGATGGGCTGGAACCTGGGCGGCAACTGGGAAACCGAGGTCACTCGCGCGCGTATCGTAGCGAAGCTGGGAGCCGAACGCGCCGCGAAGCTGGAAGCCGGCTACGATCCGAAGCACCCGTTGATCGTGCCGCCCGGAGTCGAATACCAGGGCATCAACCTCGGCCTGCTTGAACAGTACGAGCAACTGAAGCAGCTCAGCGGCTTTGGTCTGCTGGGCGGCAGCAACAACTGGGTAGTAGATGGCTCCATGACCACCACCGGCTTACCGATTCTCTGCAACGACCCACACCTGGGGCAGCTCGCGCCCTCTATCTGGTACGAATGCCACCTTGTTGCCGGCGATATCGATGTGGTGGGCGTCAGCTTCCCCGGCACGCCCGGCATCGTCATCGGCCACAACCAGCACGTCGCCTGGGGCCTCACCAACGCCGTCTCCGATATTCAGGACCTCTACATCGAAAAGTTCAACCCACATAACCCCAACCAGTACGAATACATGGGTAAGTGGGAAGAGGCGCAGGTCATCCGCGAAGAGATCACCGTCAAAGGGTCAAATTCACCTGTTATCGAAGAGGTGCGCGTCACCCGCCACGGCCCCATCATCACCACCTTTACTCCATCCCCCGGCATCAACGTCAACAGTAATGGGCATACACCAACGCCCGCGACGCCCGCCGGGCTGCCATTGGCGCTGCGCTGGAGCAGCCGGGAGAAACATGATATCCTCTCCGCCGTGCAGAAGATGAACCGCGCCACCAACTGGGAAGAGTTCCGTGAGGGACTGCGTGACTGGGATTCGCCACCGCAGAATGTCGTCTACGCCGATACGCGGGGCAACATCGGCTACGTGATGGCCGGGGCCATCCCCGTGCGCGCCAAAGGCCAATCGCTGCTGCCCTCGCCAGGCTGGAGCGGCGAGTACGAGTGGACGGGTTACATCCCCTTCGATGAACTGCCACAGACCTTCAATCCCGAACAGCACTTCATCGCCACCGCCAACAACCGCGTGGTGGACGACTCGTATCCCTACTACATCACCAACGAGTGGCTCAACGGCTACCGCGCCCAGCGCATCCGCGACCTGCTGACCAGCAAGGGCAAGCTCTCGCCCTCAGACATGGCCACTATCCAGTCCGATCAATACTCGCTGCCAGCCGTCGAGATCGTGCCGCACATGCTCAAGATTCAGCCAGCCACGCCCACAGAGCAGGCCGCGCTGGACACGCTGCGCACCTGGAACTATATTCTCGCTCCCGACAGCGCGGGCGCGGCCATCTACAGCGCCTCCCTGTGGCGACTGGAGCGCATCGTCTTCTCCGCGATGCTCGGTGACGAGGAAACACTGCTGCACAGCTACCTGGGCGTCGGCACAACCATTCTCGCACCCCAGAATGGCTATGCCAGCCGTAGCAAGCCGCTCCTGATCCGCCTGCTCAACGAGCGCGACGAAAGCTGGTTCGCCAACTCGGTCATCGCCAACGGCCCGAAATCCTGGGATGCCGCCCTCAGTAGCGCCTTCTCCGCCGCCATCGAAGACCTGCGCGACAGGCTGGGCGAAAACGTGAAGCGCTGGAAATATGGCGACATCCACAAGATGACCTACAACCACCCACTGGGCATGGTCAAGCCGCTCGACAAGCTATTCAATCGTGGCCCCTACCCGGTCGGCGGAGACATCGACACCGTCAACATGGGCGCGTCGCTCATCAACCAGCCGGAGACGGTCATCACCGTGCCGTCCTATCGCCAGATCGTCAACCTGGCCGACGTGAAGGCGTCGCTCTCGATCCACCATCCCGGCCAGTCCGGCCACCCGGCCAGCAAGCACTACGACGACTTCATCAAACCCTGGCTGCGCGTGGAACATCACCCTATGCTTTTCGAACGAGCCATGATCGAGGAGAATGCGGAGGGGACAATACGGCTGGAACCGGAGTAGGGGGAGGACTGTTAGCCTGGCAAGATGCCATATCCTACGCCCTGATGAGACTTGCGGCTTGAACGGCAGTATGTTGGATGTGGATGATCTTGCCTGATGCGCCGATGGTATCTAATGTATCACTTGTATCAGTTGTATCACTTGTTTCAGTGCCTGTAGCAGGTGATCCGGGATAGTAGTCTGCCCACCGAAGCCGCCTCCATACTTTCCCGTCGGGTCACTGTGCGTCTCGGGGTTGCCCTGCACATAGGCATAGGGGTTCATGCCCTGCAGATTGCCCTGCGCCTGGTCCGCCGAGAGGAAGACACCTACGACCGGATCGTAATACCGCGCGTTGAAGTAGTCCAACCCGGTGAGCGAGTCGGTGTACTGGCTGGTAAAGCCTTTGGCGGTGTTGAGCGTGCCGGAGGTGTAACGCGCGCTGCCGTAGGGACTGAACAGCTGGTTGCTCTTGAGCGCCGCGCTGTTGGCTGTATTGCTGAAGCTGGCGAGCAGGCTGCCCAGCGCGTCGGTTAGATAGAAGGTGGTGCCACTGCTGTCCAGTGCGCCGATGAGCCGTCCACCCAGGGAGTAGTAGTAAAGGTTGCTCTGGTTGGTGCCCGAGCCGCTGTACTGGTGTTCTTCCAGACCAAAGGCGCAGACGGTCAGCGTCGTGCCGCTGCTGGTGGTGGAGCGGCGCAGCACCCGCTCACCGTTGGCGTCGTACATGTACTGTTCTTGATTGGTGGAGGAGACATACCACTGGGTCAAGTGATCGAGAATATCGTAGCTGAGCGTGGCGGTGGTGCCACTGTAGGTGCGGCTGGTCACGTTGCCCCAGGCATCGTAGCTTGAGGCGTAGACCTGGCCTGTTTTGTTGGAGCAAGTCGCGCCGTTGGCGTACAGGCCGGTCAGTTGGTGCGGCTGGCTCGTCGAGCAGTACAGGTAGGTATACGTGCCACTGCCGTTAAGCGGCCCCTGGGAGAGTTGGCCCAGGTTGGTGTAGGCGTAGCTGCTGCTGTAGGCTCCCAGGCTGCCGGAGAGCTGGGCGTGCCGTTGCCGCTGCACGAGGGTGTGCCGGAGTTGCCCGCCCACACCAGGCGGTTCTGCGCATCAAAAAGGAGATGGCAAGTAGCTCCCTGTTACCTGTTCGATTTCCTTACACAGATCAGACACAACCTCTCCATGTTTTCCTCGATGACCGATCGTCATTCAGAGCAGGAATAGATGTCAATCAGCTTCGTGGATAACCTCGCGCAGGTGCGCGATCACCTGGACGCGCCAGTCGGCCAGTTCTGCGATGTATTGGTCGATATGTTCAGGTAGGTTCATATGCTTCTCCTCACTCTTTTCTACCAGTTTTACAAGATGCTAACCTATAAGCATATCCTAATATGGCTTGAGTTTCCTCCGAACCGCCCTCGCCTCGTTCAGGTGCGTAAAGCTATGACGGGTAGCAGGCATGGTGAGGATGCCAGCTTTTTTGCGACCACCCCAGAACCGGGCGAGGTCGAGAGCCGCTCCCGCTAAGACTCCTTCGTCAACCAACCGACGGATTTGCGCCGGGTCAACATTCTCCCAGGCCTCAACGGGTGAGAGCGCTTTGATGATCTCGCGCGTCCTGCGCCCGACGGCCACGCGATAGGCGCGCAATGCGGCAAGATTGACCTGTGCTGTGAAATCAGCGACTTCGCTATCGCTCATGGAGGTCCCAACGTCGTAGCGCGTCACTTTGAGCCGTTCCTGCCAGTTCGCTTCAAGGAAAGCCTGCGAGCGACCCGCGACGAGCAGATTCATGGTGACATCTTCAATGCGCGCCATGTGCCAGAGCAGCCAGGCAATCGAGTTCATGCTATCAGCAGTGCGAGCGCGCAATTGCTCGTCGCTTAATCCTTCCACCACCTCGTCTTCAAACGACCACTCGCCACTATTTGCCATGTCTGCGCTGTGTAGCATGGCGTGCTGGCTCAAGAACAGGCGCATAGCCTCTTCATGTTGCTCTCCAGAAAAAAGCGCAAGGCGAAACGCTTGCTGCTGGCGCGCCCAAATTGCTCGCTGGTTGTCCATACCACTCTTCCTGGCTCAAGCACATACAGCATTCGCGCAGTTTAGAATTGCTCTTTGCGCGCACCAACCGGCTCGTTGCCCAGTTTGGCGGTCTTCGCCAGTTTGGCCACCCTGGCCTGCTCTTTCTCGCGCTTGTGCTCTTCGCGTTTCTCCTCTCGGTGCCACTTGATGGCATACCGTGCTAGCTCGCGGAAGGCGCGCACGATCACCGCGGGCTTCGCGCCGGAGGCTTTGCCGCCGCGCCGGGGCAGGTGCTGCACGCCGACCTGGGCGTAGGTATACCCGGCGCGCGTGAACTTGTAGAGGATTTCGGTGTTAATCATGGCCCCGCGCGTCTCCAGCGTGTGCGCGCGGAAGAAATCTGCCCGGTAGAGCTTGAAGGCGCAGTCTACGTCGCGCACGTAGACGCCGAAGACCATGCCCACCAGGATTTTCCAGCCCCAGGCATTGGCTTTGCGCATCCACGTGTCCTGCCGGTCGATGCGATAGCCCAGCACGGCGTCGTACTCGCTCGCCAGCGGAAAGAAGCGTTGCAGGTCGTGGATATCGAACTGCCCATCGGAGTCCATGAAGAAGGCCAGGTCTTTCGTAACAGCCTCGAAGCCGCTCACCAGCGCCGCGCCGTACCCCTGGTTGACGGCATGGTGAATGACGCGCAGGCGTGAATGCGCCCCGGCTATCGTGTCCAGGATGATGCCTGTGCGGTCGATGCTGCCGTCGTCAACGACGATCACCTCGAAGTCCAGACCCCACGCGGTCAGCGCCTCGATCACCTCGTGGACGGTCTGCGCAATGGCCTCCTCTTCGTTGTGCGCGGGTAGCACAACCGATAGACTGGAGATGCTCTTATTCAAGCTCACGTTTCCTTCATCGTATCAGGCCGCTTGACTGGCCGATCAATCGGCGGTGGGCGCGGTAAACCGGCCCCTACAGATGGGTTTGCTCATCAGAAATCGACATGTTCCTGGTAATATAAACGCATCTCAATAATAAAAGTATCCGCTCGATTGCTCTTGTCGACGACATTATACCATAACGTTTTTTACCGGCCTTTTGCCCTTGACAAAGGCATAACTATTCGCTATACTCGATATAGCAAATAGTTATGTGAGGTTACGATGGAGCTTTCGGAGAAAATCAAGCACCTGCGAGAAGTCGAGGGAGAGCTACGCGGTCTGGGCCGCGCTATGACACAGACCGAGGTGGTCAGAGCCATGCAAAATGAGCTAGGCGAAACGATCAGCCAGGCGTATCTCTCGCAACTGGAGAAAGGCAAGCGCGTTCACCTGACGGCCAACACCCGCGACCTGCTGGCGCGTTTCTTTACCGTTCAGCCGGGCTACCTGGTCAGCGACCTGGCCGATTTCAGCACCGACCTCATGACTGATTTCGAAACGGAGGGCGACCGGCTGAACACCTGGCTGGCGGCCAGCGCGGAGGAATGGCGCGTCGAGCCACCGATTGCCGATTTTTTTGAACAGCTCGCTTCGACCGAAAACCCACGCCAGTACCTTGCCCTGTTCGATCAATTGCTGGATATGCCGGCATCGTCTATTGAAATGCTCATAAACGCGCTTCATGCTAACCGTTGAAGGCGCCGCTGAGCCACGTCCGTCTTGGAAATTGATGAACGCAGTACGTCTATATAAAATAATGAGAGATTCGCTAGCTCTTGTTTCAAACTCGAAGGAGGGCAAAGGGCGATGATTGCAACCGATCCCCTTTCACTTGTGTTTATCTTCTGTTTTCTGGTAGGACTGGTTTTCTTCTTAGCAACCGCGCTGATGGGCAACCTCGGTCACGGTACATCCCATGCTGGAACGCACCAGGCTGGCCTGCACGCAGGCGCTCATGTCGACACGCATGCTGGTACCCACACAGGCACGCATGTTGGAGCACACGCGGTACCCCACGCTACGCACAGTACACATGGGCAGCCGGCAAGCAAGTCGGGCGCGAGCGGCCAGCACTCCCTGGCGCTGGACTACCTGAATCCCACCTCAGTGATGTTATTCCTGCTGGGTTTCGGCTTCTTCGGCTACCTGTTCCACAACATCATCGGTTTCGAGGCTCCCTTGCTGACACTCATCGCAGCCGGGCTGGGTGGCATTCTTATCGCGGCCCTGTTGCTGCTCGCCATCGGTCGTCTCTTCGGGGACAGCGAAGCGGCCACCGTGCAGGATGTCTCCGACCGGACAGGGCTGTTGGGAAAAGTCAGCCTCACCATCCAGGAAAATGGAATGGGAGAGGTGCTGTACGTCTCTCCCGGCGGAATGCGAAAGAGCATTCCGGCGCGCAGCATTGATGGTCGCCGCCTCGAGCGAGACGAGGAGGTGGTGGTCGTCAACTACCAGAACGGGGTCGCCGAAGTAGACACCTGGGATCACTTCATTCACGAGGATGGAATGTATCCCGAAGAAGCAACGTCCGAAAGCCTCGAACAGCTTCGCACCCTACTTGACCAATCAAGTAAAATCGACTCACAACAACTTGTTATGCGCAATGATTTACAAAAGGAGTAAAAAGGTATGGACCCACTGATACTTCTCGCCGTTGGCGTCGTCGCCATCGTCGTAGTGGTCATTCTCCTCATTCAGACGGTTGGACGGCTGCTGCGTAAAGTCGGCCCGAACCAAGCGCTGATCGTGTACGGCGCGGGCGGCACGCGCGTCATCACAGGCGGCTCGCATTTCGTCATCCCCCTGTACCAGCGCGCACAGGAATTTTCATTGGAGTTGATGTCCTTCGACGTGGCTCCCTCACAAGACCTGTACACGACCCAGGGCGTAGCCGTCAACGTGGAGGCCGTGACCCAGATCAAGGTGCGCTCCGACGAAGAGAGCGTCAAGACCGCCGCCGAGCAATTCCTGAGCAAGAGCCAGCAGGAGCGCGAGAGCCTGATCCGCCTGGTCATGGAAGGCCACCTGCGCGGTATCGTCGGCCAGTTGACTGTGGAAGAACTGGTGAAAGACCCGGAGAACGTCGGATCGAAGATGCTGAAGACCGTCACACCCGACATGGAGAAGATGGGACTGGAAGTCATCTCGTTCACCATTAAGGATGTGCGCGACAAGAACGACTACATCTCCAACATGGGCCGCCCGCAGATCGTCGAGATTCGCAAGCAGGCCGATATCGCCTCGGCGCTCGCCCAGCGCGATACGCAAATCCAACAGGCCAATGCTTCCCGCGAGGCTGCCGTCTCCAAGTCAGCCGCCGACCAGGAGCGCGTGAAGGCCGAGACCGAATCGCTGGCATTGCAGGCAGAATCCCAGCGCAACCTGTCGCTGAAAAAAGCAGCCTTCGACGCCGAGGTGAAAAAGCAGCAGGCTACCGCCGACAAGACCTACGATATCCAGGCCAACCTGATGCAGCAGCAAGTCGTCACCGAAGCCGTCAAAGTGACCGAGGTTGAGAAGCAGGCGCAGATCAAGGTGCAGCAGGCCGAAATCCAGCGCCGCGAACTCGAGCTGCAAGCGACCATTCAGAAGCCGGCAGAGGCCGAGCGCAGGCGCGTCGAGACCGTCGCGGAAGCCGAACGGCAGCGACTCATCTTCGAAGCGCAAGGCCAGGCTGACGCTGCCAAAGCACGCGGCATCGGTGAAGCCGAGGCAAACCGCGCCAAAGGTCTGTCAGAGGCCGAGGTCATTCGCGCCAAAGGTCTGGCGGAAGCCGAGATCATCCGGGCTAAAGGCGAGGCAGAAGCCGAGGCCATGAAGGTCAAGGCGGCGGCCTTCCACGAGTACAACCAGGCAGCGGTGCTCGACAAACTGCTCACCGGCATGCCCGAAATCGTGCGCGCCATCGCCGAGCCGTTGAGCAAGGTGGACAAAGTGACCATCGTCTCCACCGGCAACGGTGGCAGCAACAGCGGCATAGGAGCCAGCCGCCTCACCGGCGATATCGTCAACATGGTAGCACAGGTTCCCGCGCTCTTCGAGCTGTTGAGCGGCACGCGCATCGGCGACCTGATGAGCCGCATACCAGCCCTGACCAACGACGATGCCCCGAAACCCCAGGAGGGAACAAATCACGCCGCTTCCAACGGCACAAGCGCGGTGGTAGACGCCGCCTCCACAGGCGAAATGTAATGTAGGGGCGACCCTCGCGGTCGCCCGCCCTCGGCTCGAACACCGCGCATGGGAGCCAATGGCGAGAACTCGCATGGGAGCCAATGCGGCAATTGGCGGATCATCAGCCGGAGGCGGGCGACCACAAGGGTCGCCCCTACACAAGGGGATAAGCTTCATGAATTTGCTGGAACGTGTCTTCACGCTGCTGAGAGCTAATCTCAACAGCGTCGTTGAAAAGGCCGACGACCCGGAAAAGGCGCTGCGGCAACTGCAACTCGACATGCGCAATCAACTGATGCAGGTCAAGACGCAGGTGGCTACCGCCATCACCGCCAGTCGCAAGATGCAGGCTCGCGCCGACGAGAAGAAGGCAGAGGCAAACACCTGGTACAAACGGGCGGAACAGGCCCTCCAGCGCAACAATGAAGCCGCCGCGCGCGAAGACCTGGCGCGCTACAACGATCTCGCCCGCCTGGCACAGCGTTACCAGCAGCAGCAGCAAGAACAGGAGCAGCTCGTCGCAACCATGCGCAGCGCCTTGCGCCAGCTCGAAACCAAGATCGCCGAGGTCGAGACCACCATCGAGGTGCTGGTCGCGCGCAAACGCAACGCGCTCCTCCAGCAGCGCGTCTTCGATACACTCAGCAAGACGGGCGGGCAGGGAGACAGCGAGCGCGCCAATCGCGCCCAGGACGCGGTGATGGAGGCCGAGGCACGCGCACGCGCTATGGCTGACCTGCACAATCGCGGCCTTGACGTCCAGCTTGAACAGCTTTCCTCTGAGCACATCATCGACCAGCAGCTACGCGATCTCAAATCCAGGCAGAATGCGCCCAAGCAGCCCCCTCTCTTATCCGAGGGCAAAGAACACTATGCCTCGCTGCTTTCGCCCACGCCGCAGAACACTGAGCCAGTTCGCAAACGCACCCGGACACAGCCGCTTCAAACCAATGGCACATCCCAGGATACTCAGGCAACACAAGCAGCGCCGACACCCGAACTGGATATCGAGGAACTCAAGCGGTTAATGGAAAAGTAGGGTGAAGATAATGATAATCACCAGGGCAATCACAATGCCTACAATAAATGAAAACCGGTTGTTGCTCTTTTCCTCTTCGGTTAGCGGTTTTTTCTCTTCACTCATAATGCAGCGATGATCGCTCCTTCAACATTTGCCATGACTTCAAGACTCTCTACAGGATCGGACTCGCGTGAGGTGATAAGCACCTGGAAGACTTCGCTTTCGCTGCCCAGGGCGCGCAGCAAGATATGATGCGTGCCGCTGGTGATGATCGTATCTTCGTGCTGCTGCCAGCCGCCCAGATCTAAAGCACGCATAGCCGCACGCAAAATGACACTGAAGTTGGGACACATCCCGACAATATCCAGGTCGTCAACAGTCACCTGCGCGATTGGCTGTCCTTCCATGCTGACAACTGCCGAGGCGAGAAAACCAGGCAGCGCATATCCCAACGTCTGCAAGGCGGCCACCAGCGCCTGGTAATTACGTTTGCCAGGTGGCTCGACTGCCGCGTAGTCGTCTTGCGATGGCTGCTGTGGCCGCGCCTGGTGCGCTCCATTGTTAGCTATCTCTCCAAATACCGCGGTCGCCTTCTTCCTGGTGGCTGGACTCTCAACAGGCACAACTGCGTGGTGGGACGACACGTGCGAAAGATCATCGGTGATCCTGGGCGTCGCCAAGCTTTGTAAATTAGGTCCCTTTGCATCAACGCGAACAGGCGGCTGGCTCCGCGGCGGGGGAATTGGCGACGGCTGCGGTGGCTGCGGTGGCTGCCATTCCGCGGGGGTGGGTTTTGGCTCCGGTGTGCCTGGCACCTTTCCTATGCCGGTCTGCGATGGCGGGGGTACTGCCTGGATCTCGAACTGCGTCGGCTGATCCATCAACCACGAGGGCAGATCGTTTCGCTGCCCCGTCGGCGTCTTGCGCACGGTTGAAGGCGTGATGCTGGCGTGCTGGGCAGTCCCGGCGCTTCTCCTCGGACCGACCGGAGTGTCGCCAACGCCGGGTGTGGGAATCTCACTCTTCTCAACGGGATGCTTATGCTCCGGCTGTTCTACCCGTCGTACTTTGGCCGATTCTTGCCACCACTCTTTTGCCTCTGCCCGCGCCGGCGCCGGCTGCGGCTGAGCATCCCATCCACGAGCCTGTCCGCTCAATTCCTCCGCCACGTACACAAATGGGCTATCGTCGGGCATCTCGGTCAGCAAATTATCGAAGGGAGAGCCTGTCGCATCTTCCCCATGTATGGTGGGATGGTTGCTCACCGCTTCATATTCGCCACTTAGCTGCTGGGCGGAGGCATACTTGCTGCGGTACTGGAGCGCCTGTAAGATCAAACGCGAGAGCGGTTGAGTCACATTCGGCATAATCGCGTCATTCCACGACTGCTGCGTCACCGTGCCATTCTTGTAAGCGGCCAACGCAAAAAAAGCCTCCTCGCCGCGCAAAAAGCCATATTCTGCCCAGATCAACTCCCCGCTCTTGAAACCCAGCAGTCCTTGCTCCTCCAGCCCGGTATGCACCACCAGGGCAATGCTCTTGCGGCTCATATTGACGATCTGAATGACATCCAGCAGATCGAACGAGGCCAGGCTGGCGGTAAATCCCGACTGTTGGAGCAAGCGGCGCACCTCCACTTTGAGAAGGCGCAGGTCGACCGGCTTTTCCAGGTAGGCAACCGCGCCATTTTCGAGCGCCTGCGTGCGCGCTCCCCGCGCATTGGCCGCCGCCAGCATCATCATGCGCGTTTCAGGACGATACGAGCGGATCCATTGTAGCAATTCAAAGCCATCGGCATCGGGTAACGTCCGGTCGCTGATGACGAGATGCTGTTCATCCGTCCAGAGCACACGTATAGCCTCGCCGCCAGTTGCGACGCCCTGCACGCTGTATCCGTCCTTCGAAAGTGTGCTGACAATTCCACGATTCAGCGCCTCGTCACCCTCGACAACTAGAATGCGCCACTGCTGAGACATAAGAGTCACCGCCAGAAAATAATAAGATCGGGTTGCCTTTTCTTTGTACTAGCAGAGTGTAACATGAGCTAAGTTTCTTGACAAGAGCACGCATTCATCTATTCTTGCGTGAAAATGGGTCATCTTGCTCTCATTGCCGGTCAGTGTCAGCAATATCAAGCAATCCCAGGCGTACCAGCTTCTTCGCAAGTGCGTAAGCATCCTTTTTATCGCCATCTTTGCGTATACCCACCGTGACGACCACAACCAGCACCCTCTCGGCTTCAATCTTGTAAATAATGCGGTAACGTTGAGCAACTGCTCTAACACTGCGGTATCCAGCTAGCTCATCCGTTAAGCTTTTTCCCTGCTGTTCTGGTTCATATTCCAGCCGTCTCAGGCCAACTTGCATTTTCTCCTGTATTCGCCGATCGGTAATCGCTGCAAGTTGCTTCTGGGCTTGCGGCATAATAATTACTTGCCACTTCTTCATTCCCAACCCAACTCCTTCAACACATCATCGAGTGGCTGGCCTTTGCCTTGAGACATCTCTTCTACGCCTCTACGGAACGACGCCATAAGCTCCTGGTCTTGCAATATCTCAAGAGTTTCCAGCAGCGAATCGATGGTTTCCTTCAGTGTCTGGTAGGATTCATAGGGAAGGATAGACATGACGGGCTTTCCGTAGCGCGTAACGGTAACGGTTTCCAGCTCTTCGTCAAATCTTTCAGGGAGGCTGGTGAGTTCTCGCTGGGCCTCCGAAATGGATAAGATGTGTTCGGCCATCGGTGCAGCTCCTATCTTATAGAAAATCTTACTGTTTAAGTTATATAACATGTTATGAGTTTTGTCAATGTCCCGTGTCCGCACCCTTATTTTCGCATCAACTGCACGATGCCCTCGGCAAAGAACAGGAAGACCAGATCGAGGGCCAGCAGCACGGCAAAGGCAAAGTCAAGGTAAAGCGCGACGGAGGAGAGCGATATGAGCAGGGCATCGTCGATGACCAGGTATTTAAGGTACCAGGAGAGGCCAAGGGCGAGCAAGCCGAGCAGGATGATGGTCCACACGAGCCAGCGAGCTCCGTGCCAGTCTGCGCGGCTGGGCCAGAGTTCGGAGGTCACGGTCAGGATCAGGTAGGGGGCAAAGAGCAGCGTCCACCAGGGCCAACCGGGGCGGAAGAATTGCAGGTGCGTGCCGATGTTGTCCCAAAGGGTATAGCCGGTCGAGACCCAGTAGAGGAAAAGAAACATGGCAATGCCGCCGAAAAGCGGGGCGATGCCGCTGAATCCGTCGCCGATGTAGGTCATCAGGCGACCGTGCGGGCGAACATACTGCACCTCGCCCAGTTGCAGCGTAATCCCGCTGGTCTGCTTGTTCGAGCGGGTAGTAGCCCTGGGAGGCGTCTTGGCCTGGATGTGGAAGAGCGTGACGCTGGTGATGCGAAAGCCGAAAGGGTAGAACAGCAGCACGGTAAAGGCGTGGCTCAATTCGTGCAACACGACGCCGGGGGCATTCAGCCAGAACCACAGCAGCAGGCCGCGCGTCCCCATCGTGCGATAGCCGATCTCATCGATGCGGTGCCGCAATCCCTGACGAGTGAAGCGCAGCAGGAGAAAGAGAACGGGAACGCCGATCAGCTTGAACCACGGGAGGTAGGTAGCGAGTTGTGCTTGCTGACTGGGGTCCATAGTGTTCCTCTCGGCTGCATTCCTAGTTCTTTATAGATTGTACGTCATGATCCTCGAAATGTTGCGCTTCAGGTTTCAGTGTTGTCTGTGGTGGATCGTTGTCGTGCCAGCGATGGGGTTTGCGCTCGTAGTAGTGACCCCATAGGCCAAAGCTTACGATGCTGATAGCAACCAGGTAGATGACATTCTTGATGCCAAACTTGTCGGCGAAGCCACCAATACCCAGGATAATAGGGATCGAGCAGGCATTGTAGAGCACGAGCTGCAGCGCCAGTACGCGCCCCTTGATCCACTCTGGTGTCTGCTCCTGGATGGCGGTCTGGGCAGGGACGTTGATGAAATCAATCTCCACGCCTGCCGCGAACATGAGAACGGCAGCGATAATGAATTGCTCGACGATGAATTTGACGCCATGCTCGGCAAGCACACCGGTCAACAGTGAGAGCAGCGGCAGCAGGGTAATGGTGACGGCAAGGCTGATGCCGCCTATAAAGATGGTACGCGACTTTCCGAAACGGCGCGTGATGCGCGGCATGAAGACGGAGCCGATAACCAGGCCGATACCGGCGGGCGCGAAAATCAGCGCCATATAACTGGCGGGCTGCAAGAAAAGCCGGGTCACAACGGGCGTGGCAAGCTCGCCGATAACGAGCAGCAGAACGCCGGCGAACGAAAGTTGAATGACCGGCAAGAAAAGAGCGGGTCTGCGACGAATGAACTGCCAGCCCTGGCTCATCTCACTCCAGACATTGTTGAGGGCTCCCAGCGATTGCGTCCCAATGTTCTCCCTGTCTTTTAGCCCGCGCGCGTGTGTTTTGAAGCTGTTGGCCGGAATGAGGATAATCAAGACGGCGCAGACAAGATAAAGCAGGCCAATGATGCCGTAGAGGGTCACGAAAGGACTGACAATCAAGCCGAAAGGCCTGAACGTGGGTAAGACGCTTAACAGGACTGGGGCGAAGACGATGAAGCCGAGCGCCTGCGCGAGCATGAAGGTGATGTTGAACAGCGAGAGCGCGGGCATCAGCTCCTGCTCGATGACCAGCAGTGGAATGGATGCTCCCTCGGCTGGCGAGAAGAACTGGCCGATGCCGGCGATCAGGAAGGTCAGCAGGTAGATCGGAACGACATTGAAATCGCTACTGTTGAATAGCAGATAGGCGACAAAGCCGAAGGTGGCGATGGCACGCAGGCAGTTGCTGTACCACAACACGCGGCGCTTGTTGCGGTGATCGACGAAGACTCCCGCTGGCGCGCCGAAGAGCACGGCAGGCAGGCTGAAGCAGACGATGGCGAGGCCGATCTGCGTGGTCGAGCCGGTACGTTCTTCAATGAGCACGATCAGCGCGTAATTCGAGGCGTTCAGAATGGTCATCGAGATGAGTTGAGCCAGCCAGAGCAGCAAGAAGTTACGCTTCTTGAGCAGCGTCAGGAAGCCTCCTTGTGGATTGGCAACCGACATAACTCGATCTCCTCGTTTCACTCAGCGGCCAGGGCAGCCGTTGCATCAGGTCAACGATTCGCCAGCATCATCACCCATCGCGCGCGAAAGCACTTGCTTTGTGCGGCGCTCGACTTCGGCACGTGGCAATAATACACGACGCCCGCATTTTTCGCAACGCAAGCCAATATCCGCGCCCAGGCGCACGACCAGCCAGTCGTAGCCTCCGCAGGCATGCGGTTTGCGCAGGCGTAACCTGTCTCCCAAATCAATGTGCATCGGTGTCATAGTCATAACTCAAGCGACTCCAGGGGTTCGCTCCAGGCTTCCTTATATAATCCACGTGTGATGATATACTCTTCAACGCTCTCAGGCAACTGGTATTTTACTGGCCGCCCCTCTGCAACCCTTCGCCGCAGATCGGTCGATGAAATGTCGAGTTGCGGAGCAGGCACCACCAGCAATCGCTGCTTGAGACCTGCCAGCAGTCCCTCCAATCTATCCAGCAACTGACCATCCTGACTATCCTCATTGTAACCCGGTCTTTTCACCGCGACAAGGTAGTTCAGTTGTTCTAGTATGCCCGGTGGGTCGTACCAGGTCAGCAGGTATTCCAGACTGTCCCAGCCGATCACGAAATAGAGCATCACGGCTTCCCCTGATCGCTCTTCCCACTGAGTACGCAACTCACGCAGGGTATCAACCGTATAGGACGGCCCTGGCCGGTCAACATCGACGCGCGAGAGCGAGAAATGCGCGTTGCTGGCGATGGCGCGTTCAAGCATCGCGACGCGATGCTCCGCGGGTGTAATCACGCGGCCTGGCTTGTGTGGCGGCTGTCCTGTCGGTACAAAGACCATTTCTACCAGGTCGAGCGTGGCGAAAACCTCCTCCGCGATGGCCAGGTGTCCATAATGCACAGGGTCGAAGGTCCCCCCAAATACTCCGACACGTCGCGCGTTTGCTCGTGGCTTATTATACTGCAACGTTTGAGGCTCCTGAAATGGAACATTGGTTATACATTTCCGCCCGGGTCTTCAACCAGCAAGTCTACATTCGGCAGCACGCGATGGAGCGCGCTTATCACTTCTGTCACCGTCGTATAGTGGCCGGTGGCGATCCAGAAGCGCAGCGTCAGGATCACGATCTGGGTCGTATAGCCGGTCGTGGCGCCCGTGTTACCGCCGAAAGTGCCAGAATAGCGCGAGACGTAGATGGCAGGTTCTGGTTTCACCAGCACGTCATCAATCTCGCGCACGATTTTGAGAATCTGATCGGGCATCTCCTCCTTGTTAAATTCTTCCTGCGGCAAGGTCAGGGTGATCGAGGCACGCCGCTCGTCGAAGCGTGAGTTATTGACCACGATTCCGCCGAAAATCATGGCATTCGGCAGCGTCATCTCCTCGCCGGTTGCCAGGCGTATTCTTGTGGCGCGCAGTTCGATATTTTCCACCATACCGGTATAGGTCGCGGTCGTGATCTGATCGCCGATGTGGAAAGGACGCTCCAGCAGGAGATAAAGGCCGGCCACCAGGTCCTTCAGGATATCCTGGATAGAGAAAGTGAGAGCGACCGAGAGCGCGCCGATCACCGTTACAGGTACATCGAACGAGATTTGCCACAGCGAAAGCACCCAGAAAACGACGATGATGACGATCACCGAGTAAACGATACGCCCGATCAACGTGCGCAGGTTGATATCAAGGCGCTCGTTTCCCAATCGTCCGATGGTCAGACGCATGATGGTACGGGCTGTGCCGATGCCGAGTACGACGATCAGCAAGGTGATGATGATGTGGCCTACCAGGTTGCGCACTGCGTCGGCGATATCTTTGCCCTGCAAGCCCGCCGTGATGGTACTCCACACAGCGTAGGCAAGATCGGTGCCCTTTGCAAGAATGAAGAGGAGCGCCACAACCCCCAGAAGAAGTGTAGGAATGACGATCAGGACGCCGATCGTCTGGACAAGCCAGTCATCGAGAACAGTTTTTTTGAGACGGCGTACCGCCAGGTAACGCAGCCACAGACCGATGCCCAGGGCAACCAGGACGACCAGCGCGCCGAGCACGATCCGTACAATTGTTTCAAACATCAGAACACCAAGAATCATCGTACTTTTCCCAGCATTATACCATATCCGGCCTGCCGGTATTGTTCAGCTAACGTCTTCGCGTCGATGTGCATTCCCGGCTCGACCAGCCCGCAGCTTGCCGCGAGCTGTCCAACCACCTGCGAGGACATGAC
The DNA here is from genome assembly GCA_963731975.1 of uncultured Chloroflexia bacterium. Taxonomy (GTDB): domain Bacteria; phylum Chloroflexota; class Ktedonobacteria; order Ktedonobacterales; family Ktedonobacteraceae; genus CAVSXS01. The sequence continues at coordinate 148,202 of CAVSXS010000003.1, forward strand.
TCCAGCAGCGCGCAGCGGCTCCAGACCTTCGCTCTGCTGTCGCTTGGAGAGGCGCTTACCTCCCGCATCCAGCATAAGTGGAATATGCGCGAAAGATGGCACGTGAAAACCGAGAGCTTCATACAGCAGGATTTGCCGTGGCGTGGACGCCAGCAGGTCCGCGCCGCGCGCCACCTGGGTGATATGCATCAACGCGTCATCCACAACCACGGCGAACTGGTAGGCAAAGATGCCGTCGGCGCGGCGCACGATAAAGTCTCCCACGGCGCGCTGTACCTGCTGTTCTGCCGGCCCAACAGCATATCCTCGAACACCACAACGCGCTCGTCGTCTACCCTGAAGCGCAGCGACGGGCGGCGACGGGCAGCCTCGCGCTGCGCTTTCGTCAGATGGCGGCACGTGCCGGGGTAACGCGGTCCTTCGTCGTCATCGTGCGGCGCGCTGGCGGCGCGGGCGATATCTGCCCGGCTGCAATAACAGGGATAGACCAGCCCCGCCTCTTGCAGGCGTCGCAGGTGCTCCTCATAGAGCGCCTGCCGCTCGCTCTGCATGTAGGGCGCGTAAGGCCCGCCGATATCCGGCCCTTCATCCCAGTCGAGGCCGAGCCAGCGCAGGTCGCGCAGTAGCGTTTCGGTTGCGCCAGGTTGCACGCGTAGGCGGTCCAGGTCTTCGATGCGCAGCACGAACTGGCCACCCGCGCATCTTGCCAGGAGCCAGGCCAGCAACGCGCTGCGCAAATTGCCCAGGTGCAGGTCGCCGGTCGGGCTGGGCGCGTACCGCCCGCGGAGTGTGGCTGGAGGCTGAAGTGACTGGCTCACAGCGCGCAACGTTCCGACCAGGGACACGGCCCCCGCGCCTCGTTCGGCCCGCGCCTGGCGGGATAGATGTCAAACTCCGCGAGCAAATCGACCAGTACGCAGATGGGCAGGCCCACCACGTTGAAGTAGCAGCCATCGATAGTCGCGGTCGGCTGAAAGGAGGGATGCTGGATGCCGTAGGCACCAGCCTTATCGAGCGGGTCGCCGGTAGCGATATAGGCGGCAACTTCTGCCGCGCTGTAGTTGCGCATCAGCACCGGCGTGATGCAGCTCGCGCTGAACATCTTGCGCTTGCCATTCACGAGGCCGCTCACGACTACGCCGGTAACGACGTGATGCCAGCGACCGCGCAGGGACAGCAGCAATTCGCGCGCGTGGGCTTTGTCGCGCGGCTTGCCCAATATCTGCTCGTCCAGTAAAACGGTCGTGTCGGCGGTGATGACTGTGCGCCCGCTGGCCTCCGGCAGCATCAGAGCCGCCGCCGCTTTATGCTTCGCCAGCCACTGCGCCAGTTCCTCAACCGGGCCGTGAAAGTTGCCCTGGATGGCCTCTTCCTCGTCGGGAACAGCGGCGGTCGTGAAATCCAGGCCAAGCAGGCTCATGATCTGCCTGCGGCGCGGCGAGGCCGAGGCCAGTAAGAGGGGTGTAGATGTCGTCATACGCTATGCTGCTCCAGCACCGCCACGCATTCAATGTGTGCCGTCTGTGGAAACATATCCAGCGGCTGCACCGAACGCAGGCGATAGGTAGGATGAATAGGGTGAATAGGGTGAGTAGGGTGAGTGTGACAGAGTACGTGCAGGTCGCGCGCCAGCGTCGAGGGATCGCAGGAGACGTAAACCATGCGCCGCACGGGATGCGCCAGCAGGGCATCCAGCACGACCGGCTGGCAGCCCGCGCGCGGCGGGTCGATGACCAGCCCATCGATGTCCTCCGTCAGTGCCGGCAGCACCTCCTCGACCTTGCCCTTGCGAATCTCCACGTTGGCGACATCGCGCAGGTTCCACTGCGCGTCCCGGATGGCGCTTGGTGACTCCTCGATGGCGATGACCTTCCCGGCGTAGTGCGCCAGGATGCGCGAAAAGGTACCCACGCCGCAATAGGCATCGACAAAGATAGCCTGGCGTGGCTCAAGTGCCTCGCCGTCTCCCAGCAGGCCGCGCACGACCATCGACATCATCTGTTCGGCCTGCGCCGTGTTGGTCTGGAAGAACGAGCTAGGGCGAATGCGGAAGGTCGCTCCTGCCAGTTGTTCCTCCATCATATCGCCGCGCAAGTCGAGACCTGCCTCGACGAGCCGCTGCGCGAGATCAGCGGCTGGCTGCGGCTGGATCATCACCTGGCCGGTTGCGGCCCCGCAGCGTATCAAGACCTGTGGCCGCGCATTGGCGACGCCGCTCACCACACGCAGCGCGCGGTTGATTTGCTCGTGCGCGATGGGGCAATGCGCCAGGGGCAGCACGCGGTGCGTTCCCCTGGCGGTCAGGCCGGGTTGTCCGTCGCAGTTGACGGAGAAGCGCATGTGATTGCGATAGTTCCAGGGCAGCACGCACGGGATCGTATCGAGCAGGGGCGCATCGACGAAGCCGCCAATGTCCTTGAGGAGCTGCCCGACTACGTCGCGCTTCCAGGCAAGCTGCGCGGTGTAGTCCAGGTGCTGCAACTGGCACCCGCCGCATTCACCGAAAAGCGGACAGGGAGCCGCGACGCGCAGGGGCGAAGGTTGATGGATCTCGGTAATCGTGACACGCGGCGGCATGGGCTTCCAGCGCCACCGGTGGCGCTTCGGCTGCCTCACGGCGGGCGTCTCGACGCTGATCGTCACATCTTCCCCCGGCAGGCCCGCCGGGACGAAGTACACATGCGCTTGCTGCTGGCCATCCTCGCCGGTTTCGGTGATCTCGGCCAGCGCGTTCCCATCGCGTGTCAGCGCGCCGAGCGTGACACGGTGCGTGGTGATGGTTGGAGCCTCGCTCATCGCCGCCTGGCCTCGTTGAAGAGACGACGAGCCATCTTGACGACCTCCAGGTCAGGGTCGATACGCTCTGCCTCTTCCAGCATGGCATTCGCGCGTTTGCTGTCGCCCTCCTCCATATAGATGCTGGCAAGCATCGCCTTCATATGGGCGGAGTTCGGGTGTATACGGAGGCTAAGCTCGACGGTCTCGCGGGCTTTGTCGAGCTTCTGCTGGGTGACGTAGAGCGAGGTCAGCTCGGCGAATGCGCTGAGATTTTCAGGGTCTTCTTCGATTGAGCGACGCAGGTAGACCTCGGCCTCAGCCGTGTTCTTGAGCTGGCTGTAAGTGTGGCCGATATTGTACCAGATGCTCGGGAAGTGTGGTGCCAGTTCCGCGACACGCTGGAAATGGCGCAGCGCCTCGGCCATGGCGTTACGCTCGACATTGATTCCCGCCAGGTCGTTCTCGATCTGCGCCTCCTCGTCGCGAGTCGGATCGTTGTTGAGTGCGTCTCGCAGGTAGCCTTCCGCTCCGTCGAGGTCGTCCTGCGCCAGGTGTAGCTCGCCGAGCAGCAGGTAGGTCATGGTGGCCTTGCGCTCCTTGAGCGCTTCTTGCAGGTTCTGCTCCGCCAGTTCAAAGAAACGATCAGCCCGTGTGGATAGGCCGGCATTCTCATAATCAGCGGCGAGCAGCGTCAGCATCGCGCTGGTTTGCTGCAAGATGGTGAGGTGCTGCGCGTGCTGAGGAAAATGCTCGGCCCACTTTTCCATGTAGACCAGGGCGCGCTCGCGCAAGCCGAGGCTGGCGGAACGATCCGCGGCGCTTGCGTACACATCGAAGTCGAGCGGGTTCTTGACTAGCATCGCGTCCAACAGGTGCAGCGAGTAGATGGTGCGCCACACAATCTCTTCGTAATAGCGCTGCGAGTCAGGCCCGTGTGGGTCCTGCTCCTTGAAAATCTTATCGATGCCTTCCGCGTGCTCTTTGACCTGCTTTTCCAGCTCGGCCAGCGGCAAGCCCTGGGCGTTCGCGCCTTCGTCGGTCATACGCTGGATGCGCCATGCCCCCCTCACCTGCACGAGGGTATAGCTCGTCCAGAACCAGTGCCGACCCGTCTCGCGTAGCACGGCGGTACCCAGGGGCATTTCGAGGAGCGTCCCGCCGAGTGGCGTATCAGCCAGTTCGAGCGACCAGCAGGTATCGACCTCGCGGCGCATCGCGGCACGGTCGCTCAAGAATGAGCCAGGGAGCCAGATGGCGCTCTGCTGGCGCTCGCGCTCGCGCGTCACCTTCGGCTCGAAATATTGCGGATGCGCCTCGTCCGCCCAGGCGCGGCGGCGCGCAACCCACTCCTCGCGCGATAAACCTTCGAGAATGGGGCTGTCGCCGGAAAGCAGGTCGAAGCACAGCCCGTAATCGCCCAGTGACCAGCCGCCGATGAAGTTCCCTGCCACCTCGTCGGGTTCCAGGTCGGGATTGATGAAAGTCGTCCCCGCATCTTCATCCGGCGGAGTCGCGTTCAGGAGTAGCTGCTGTACAGTGGGCAGGTAGTGGCGAAAGTCCTTGTGCGGCGTGGTCTTGCGCCACGCGCTGACATTGAGCGACTCCAATACGAGCCGCTTGCCCTCCGCCATCGTACATGGTACCGACTGGATGCGCTCTTCGAGGCGCGTGGCGAAGAGATCAGTTTGTTCCTTGACATGTGTATCGATGTGACGCTTCGTGCCGACCTCGGTGTAGAAGTCCTTGATGCCATCCTTCCAGAAGTCCAGCAGGAAGCTCATCATGCGCGCCTCACCATACTCGAAGCCCTGTTCCCAGCACAGCGTCAGCTCAACTTCACCCTGCTCGCGCATAAGCGTCGCGAAGCCTTTCCAGAAGCGCGGGGGATTGCTGGCGGCAATAGCGGTAGGCTGCTCAGATCCAGGTGTCCAGTTGGGGTAGATTTTGCTGCCTGCAAGTTGGATCAAGGCGCGCCGCGCCTCTTTGCGTACAGCCTTCTGCGGGGCCAGTTCATGCAGAGCCAGCAGCACATCGGCCGCATCCGTGTCGGATTGCTTCGCCAGCGCCCTGACCAGGCTGAATTGCGTCGACTCGTCGGCCTCGTAGATGGATGCAAGCGCGCTGTTCGCCTGGGGGCGGCTGGTGCTCTGCCGCAGTTCCACCGCGATCTCGTGCCGCTGTTGTAGAAAATGCTCTATCTGCGTCTCATCACCCGGCGAGGTGAAGGACGGTTTTGCTTTTTTCGCTGCCATTGTGGGTGTTTCCTCTTGCTCAACATCGCGCCGCGAACCCTGCCGCAGCGCATTTTCTCGCTTTCGATTGTATCACGAGAGGCAAGAGGGCTATGATTGACTTGACGCCTATTGGGCAACCCTCGCGGTCGCTCTCTTGCTAAAGAGGCGCGCACTGATACCTACCGGCAACTTACTCTCCCGATATGCCTCTTCGCTCAGCTCCCTGACAGCCGGTGTTGGCTCTGTTCTCTGTTGGCGTTTTCCTTTGTTAGGCAGCATACGGGCCATCTGCAAGATGAAGAGCGGCAGCGCGGAGAGACAGAAGTATGAAGGCAGGCTGCGCCAGGCGAAGAAGAGCGGCAGAAACGCCAGCAGCATAACGGCCTCCGGGTACCTTTTACAGATGCGCCAGTACCACGCCAGGCACAGTCCCAATGTAACGATCTCTAGCAGCGAATAGACGGCAGTCGGCAGGTAGGGCAAAATGGGAGTGGTGCTCAGGCCGATAAACCCGACCCCTAGCGGGAACATGGGGTCGAGAACGGGAGCCAGCATACCCGCCAGCCACGCCTGGGGATTCCAGAAAATGAATGGCAGATTGAAGGCCAGGAAGATGATGCCGGCGATGCTCAGCCTGCGGATTGCTTCCCGCAGGCCGTATTGTCGCCAGGTCAGGATGGCATAGAAGGGTATGAACAACCAGGCAGGCTGCTTACTCGCCACCGCTAACCCCAGAAAGATAGGCGACCACCAGCGTTGCTCTATCATAAGCCAGGCCAGCAGGATGAGCAGGATATACAGCATATCTACATTGCCGCCGACGACCGATGTCAGCATCGAGGTGTTCGCCAGCGAGAACAGCAGCACCCAGGGACGCATCTCCGGGCGCGCTACCTTCCAGCCGATGACGACGATCAGCACGTAGCACAGCAGGTAAAACGGCAGGACGTTGTAGAGATTGAGCATCACGAAAGGGAGCAGCGTCAGGAACGAGAGCGATGGATAGCTGACCTTCGACTCGAACTCTGGCGCGCTGCCCGATTTGAGATCGGTATCCAGGATCGTCTTGAGTTCCCAGGTCGAGGGATATTGCAGCGTATTCGCCAGCTGGCCCTCGCGCAGTGGCGTCGTCCAGTACGGCTCGATGGGGAAGAGCCGCACAAGCGACAGGATATTCGAATCGGTGTAGGGGTTGCGGCCATCCAACAGCAGCAGAGCTGCGTTTGTGTCCAGCGATGTGCCGTCGTTGGTGAACTGTGGCGGCTGGAAGAAACTCATATCGATTGAACGGTACAGTTGGACAGCTCCTGGGATCGTGGTGCAGAGCGTCAGCACCAGCACGATGTACTGCCAGCGCCGGGGGCGCTTGCGTGCAGCATCAGATGTCTCCTGGTGAGCCTTCGTGGGGCGAAACGCCATCCACATAGCCACGAAGCTGGCAATGTACAGGAAGAATGGAATAAACGCCTGCCAGGGTTTCATAAAAGGAATGTGGGGGATATACCACGCGCGATCGATCCCATCGAGCGCCTGGAAAATGATAGCGAGACTGATCCACCCCGCCCGGCGTTGTACTTCAACCAGGGGGCGATAGAGTGGAGATGTCTCTTCGATCAGAAAATAGCGAACCCACGCACCTCGCTTCTTGCCCGGCTGCTCATCTGCCAGCTCAGTAGATACTGCTTCGTGGGCAACTTGATCTGGCCGGTCCATTTCTGCTTGCATAACTCCTACCTTGTATGATTATTTCCCCCGGAGGCCAATGGATTTCTTGAACTGATGGGGTAGTGTATGACCTGAGTATTAAGACGAGAGGATTTGCGGCATCGTCACAAAAGCGGCATATGTAGAGACACAAGACAATGAAAGTAGTTCATGATGGAAGCACTTCCAGGTCGAGGCGGAAATACAGTTCGCGGTGCTGAAGCTCGAAGCCGAGCGTTTCGTAGAGACGAATGGCGGGCTGATTGCCCTCCCAGACATGCAGGTCGATGGCCGACAGGTGGAGTTCGTGCCTGGCATAGGTGATGATGTGTTGCATGAGGAGACGCGCCAGACCATGCTTACGATACTGCGGGTGGATGATGACGCGCTTGACGTAGCCGACGCGGGTGACATGGATTTCCTGGCCCTCGCTGGCCGCATTAACCGGGAGCGATGGAACCATCAGTTCAGCTTTCCCGGCGATGGCGGTGTCGAATTGGACGAGAAAGATCAGGGTGAGTTCGTGGGTAGAGGGATCAACCGAGCCGAAATATTTCTCAATGTCGCGGTGAATGTCGCGTGTAGGCGAGGTGCTGAGCCGGTCAAGCTCCTCGATCACCGCGATATCGCGCGGCTCCGCGAGCCGAATCAGAGGCGGCGAGAGTGATTCTTCATGCTCCATAGTGTGTATAGGCAACCTATGGCTGTCTTCTGCGCGGCAGCATCAGGATCGAGACCAGCGCGTAGCCGGAACAGCCGAGTAACAATAGCGCGAACACGATGCTCTCGCCCGTATTGGTCGGGTCGGGATGCAGCAATTGGGCGAGTCCCCACCAAAGGAAAATGATAAAGACCAGGAAGAGCAGGATGGTGCTTAAAAGCTTTTTATTCATAACGTGGATGCGTCCTTTCCTTCCCCTTGCAGGGCGTGCGTCCAACGCTCTTTCCAGAGGTAGGATCGGGCAAGCAACTCCTCGGCGCTTTTCATAGAAAATTCGCTGGCGTTGCCGCCCATGATCTGCGCAATTTCGCGCACGCGCTGTTCGGGTCGGAGTTCATTGACGAGGGTCACGGTGCGCTCGTCAAAGATCTGTTTATTGACATTGTAGTGGGTATCGGCAAATGCTGCAATCTGCGGCAGGTGCGTCACCACGATCACCTGGTGATTGCGCGTCAGTTGCCACAGCTTCTCGCCGACGATCTGCCCGCTTTTGCCACTGATGCCGGCGTCGATCTCGTCGAAGATGAGGGTGGGCGTGGCATCCGCCGCCGAAAGAATGGATTTGAGAGCCAGCATCAGGCGCGACGTTTCACCACCGGAGGCGATCTTTGTCAATGGCTTGAACGGCTCGCCGGGGTTGGGCGCGATGAGGAACTGCACGCGGTCGATGCCGGTGGCGTCGCAGGCGTAGTTCTGCTCCGCTTGCCCATCCAGGCTGGCCGGGACGCCGCGCTCATCGGGTGTCTGGATGAACTCAACCGAAAAACGGGCGCGCTGCATATTCAAGTCGTTCAGCTGCTCCTCCATCTCCGCTGAGAGGCGCCCGGCGGCCTCGCGGCGGCGCGCGGAGAGTTGAGCCGCGAGCTGGCCGATAGCATGGCGGAAACGGTGATCCTGTTCCTGTAAGTCCGCGATAAGTTCGTCGCTGTGGATGATGGTGTCGAGTTCGGCCCGGTTGTCCTCGGCAAGCCGGAGAATCTCTTCGATGGTCGTGCCGTATTTGCGTTTCAGGCGCGCGATCAGGTCAAAGCGCTCTTCGATCTCAGCCAGGCGGCGCGGATCGTCTTCGATATCACTTTCGTAACTGCTGAGGCTGGCGGCAATATCCTCAAGCTGGTAGATGGCCTCGGAGAGCGTAGTTTCGTACTCTTGCAGGTCTTTATCCAGCCGCACCAGCTCGTTCATGGAGCGCAGAGCGGGCCGCAGCAGGTCCAGGGCGGGCTGGAAATCGTCGGTTGCGTGTTCTCCGCCGCTGATAGCGCCGTAGATGGACACGCACAACTCGCGCAGGCGTTCCGCGTTGTTCAGCACCTTGCGTTCTGCTTCAAGCTCTTCGATCTCGCCGGGCTGCAAGGCGGCCTTGTCGATTTCATCGATCTCGTAGCGCAAAGTGTCGGCGCGACGCGCCTGCTCTTTTTCGTTCTTTTGCAGGTCGGCCAGTCGCTTGAGCGCGGTTCGCCACTCCGTCACCTTTTCAGCAAGCTGATCGCGCAGGGGCAGCACATCAGCGTAGCGATCGAGGAAGTTGATATGCTGGTCTGGCCGCAACAGGCTCATGTGCTCGCTCTGCCCGTGAATATCGACCAGCCAGCTTGCCACCTGCTGGAGCACCTGCTGGGGAACGGTGCGCCCATTGATTCGGGCAAGCGTGCGCCCGGAGCGGTGGATGTCGCGTGAGAGGATCAGCTGCCCGTCCTCCGGGGTGATATCGCAGCTATGGAGCAAGGTGGCGAGAGCTATCCTGGCGTCTGCGATATCCGCATCGCTGCTTGTCGCGGGCTGCTGCCCCTGCTGTCCCTGTTGTGCCTGTTCAACGTGCGACTCATACCCGTTGTGCTCTTCAAAAGAGGAGACCGACGCCTCGAAGGGCATCCAGTCAGGCTGGATAGGCGGCAGAGCGTCGATGGAGAAAATACCCTCGACGGTGGCGCGCTCGCACCCGGCGCGCACGAAGTCCGCGCCGATCTTGCCGCCTAGCAGAGCGTTGACGGCGTCGATGATAATAGACTTTCCCGCGCCAGTCTCGCCTGTAAACACGTTGAACAGGCGATGCAGCGTCAGGTGCAGGCTATCAATAATGGCAAAATCTTTAATATTCAGTTCAAGTAACATACTTCTAACCTGGTAATACCCTGTGTGTGCGTCTAGAATGTGCTACGTATCGTCGCCATCGAGTTTGGCGTGAATAATCTGGTAAAAGTAGGTGGGAGGTTTGCGCCGCAGGAACTGCGTCACGTGCTGGCTTTTGCTCACTGTGACCGTTGCTCCATCTACAAACTCCCGGTTCATCTGCCCATCCGCCGAGAAAACGCCGTTTTGCGAGCCGGTCAAGATGCGCAGCGCCACCCTCGCCTCCGGCGGCACGATCAACGAGCGGTCGGAAGCCAGGTGCGGTGCGATAGGCGTGATGACGCTGCTCTGTACCTGGGGATGCAGCAGCGGCCCGCCGACCGCCATGTTGTAGGCCGTCGAGCCGGTCGCGGTCGAAATGATGATACCATCCGAGTAGGTCGTGCTGTACGGATTGTCGTCGATCGTGATCTGTATTTCGACGACACGCGGCCATGTGCCGCGCGCGATCACCACGTCGTTAAGAGCCAGAAAATTTTCCTGCTTGCCATCCTGGTCGAGAACGGCGTGCAGCATGGTGCGCCTGTCGATCCAGACCGACTGGTCCTGGTTGAGATAGTAGGGCAGATGCGTTTCCAATTCATCCGGTTCAAGCTCCGTCAGGAAGCCGACGCGCCCGAAGTTGACGCCTAAAATGGGAATATTCAGGAAGGCGCACAGGCGAGCCGCGTGCAAGATGGTTCCATCGCCACCCAGCACAATCGCCATCTCGCTGCCGCGCAAGGTTGTATCTGGTGTCTCTTCCGCCTCGTCGCGTATGTCAATGGTACGAATTTCATACTGCTGCTGTAATATACGTGTGAGGCGATATGCGACTTCCGAGGTGTGCTGCTTGCGGCCTTGAAAAAATATGGCAATTGTCTTTTGCACTACTATCTCCGATGGGCAAAAGGCACGCGCGGACTCAAAAATGAGTTGTGCCTGTCTATGCTTGCTCCCGTAGTTATCCACGTAATGGTACGATATGCGACTACGCTTGTCAACCTTTCAGCATTTCCTCGGCCAGCCAGAGCGCCTCTTCCTTCGAGGAAACAGTTCCCTCCGCCTGCGCCTCCTCGATGGCGGCGAGTAGTTTTCCTATCAGCGGACCAGGCTCCAGTTTCAAGCGGTGCATCAACTCGTCCGCGGAAAGCAGGCGCGGCGGCAGGATGCTTTGGCGTTCGCGCACATAGCTCGCCAGCAGCAGGCGCACAACGGCAAGATGCCGCTCCCAGGCATCGCCGAGCGGCTGCGGCCCGCAGGTAGCGAGGTGATCGGCCAGCGAGAAGATGGCCACCAGCATACCGGTCGGTCCAAGATCGACGAAATAGCGGCGAATGGCGCGCGTCGTGACCAGGCCGTCCTGTCCAAGCTGTCCGGGGCGCATGTGATGCGCCGCGACCTGCTCCCACAACCGCCGGTCCTGCGTGCTGATGTTCAAGCGCCGCGCGATGTGCTGCACCAGAGGCACTCCCGCGCGCGGGTGATTGTAAAAGTGAATGCCGCCATCTTCTCCTATCGAAAAGGTAACGGGCTTGCCGATGTCGTGCAGCAGGGCCGCCATCTTCATGCGCGGAGCCGTCAGCGTCTCGAACGCGAAGATACCCTGCTCTCGCGCCTCCTCTACTATATTCCGAATCTCTTCGATCTCTCCGGAATCGGCGATACCCTGACCTGTATTCCCAACGTTGGTAGGGACGCGATTCATCGCGTCCACATCGGGAGATGAACCCGCGCTGGAGGGCGCGATGAATCGCGCACCCATCAACATTCCGGCAATGCGTTCGAGCGCGCCGACCGTCTCCAGCGAATGTTCGAGCACGTCCCAGAAGTGAGGGTAAGGCTGCTGCATACCCCTGGCCAGGCTAAGTTCAGGGAAGAGCACGGTCAGCAGGCCAAGATCGTCGAGCAGGCGAAGTTGTGCCGTCGTGCCCGGTGACTCAAGAATGGCGTACAGCTCATCGTGGATGCGCTCGGAGGCGACCGTGGGCAGCAATGCGGCATCGCGCCGGATCAGACCGCGCGTCGCATTTTCGATGGTCAGGCCGTAGCGAGCCGCCAGCCGCACGGCGCGCAGCATTCGCAGCGGATCGTGCTGGAAGATGCGCTTATCAACGGCTCGCAAGCGGCGCGCCTGGATGTCGCGCCTCCCATGAAAAGGATCGATGACCTGGCTGCCCAACCCACTGAATGGATGTTTCTCCTGCCAGCCCGATGTGCTGTAGGGGCGACCCTCGTGGTCGCCCACCTGTCCCGGCTGCCCGCTCCATCCCTCGTCAGAGGACCCAACTCTTATAGCATGTGCCATAGCTTCTAAAGGAGCGGCCATGGCGTTGATGGTGAAGTCACGCTGGCGCAGGTCGTCCTCAATCGACGCGCCGTTGAGAGGCGCGATATCCATCAGGAAGGTGTCGGCAACAGACTCGCCCTGCCTGACGATGACCCGGCTGGCCTTATCGTGCATATGGACGTAATGGCCACCCAGCATATTCGCCAGGCGGCGCGCCAGCCCATGCGCGTCGCCCTCCACGACGATATCCCAGTCACGGCAAGGCTCGCCGAGCAGCAGATCGCGCAGCGACCCCCCGACGAGGTAAGCCCTCCGTCCATGTTCTGCAAAGTATTGACTTGTGCGCTCAAGTAGCGCCCGTGCCTGGCTGTCCAACGAAACGATGTCCGCTCCTGTTTCTGACCCTGTTCTTGCTCATACTATCCACTGAATGGAGACGTTTGTCAATGGGGAAGGAAATAGGTAATTACTACTATTCAACTCTTGTGCATTCTTGATTCAATCGAACTTTTTCTATTGAATAGACTTGTCGGGACAGATTTTGTCCCAACCTGTATGCTATGCTTCAGTTGTTCAAGGCGCTGTAGGCTGATGGGGGGTTCGGCCACGGCGCGCGAAAATACAACAGCCAGATGGCGGGGAAAGAAGTAGGTATGCAAGGAGAATTCTCTCATTCGTCGGCTTCGGGTTCCGGTTCCAGGGAGCGAGCCATTGTCAGCCCCAGCACGGAGAAGACGCTTAGGACAGTATTTCTGGCAATGCTTTTACAGGTTGCGTGGCCCAGGCGTTTGACCAGGCAGGCCATTGTCGAGCAACTGCCGTTTTATGGGGAGAGCAGCAGGCAGCGTGGGTTGTACCGCGATATTGAGACGCTGACCGATAGGCAGGTGGATGACCTGCCGGAACCGGGGGCGGAGGAGCTGGCCGAGTGGTGCATGGAGCAGAAGCGCCTGCGACGCCTGGCAATCACCTACGACCGGCATGATGGCACGTTTGGGCTGGCGGAGTCGTTCTTCACGATGGATATCAGCGAGGACGAGGCGCGGGCGTTCGTGGCGCTGCAAGAAGGTTTCACGCCGGGAACACCCTACGCGGAGCCGGTACGGCGCTTGCTTGAACGATGGGCGTGGATGTTCAGCGAGAAGAGCCGCCAGCTTGTGCGCCAGAAACGTAAGCGCCACGCCAGGCCGGTGCTGCTGCCGCTCTCGCCGGTGGTGGATTACAGCCAGCACGAGCAGACGATCCTGCTGCTCGACCAGGCGTTGGAGGAGGGGGCGTATGTCTCGTTCGCCTACTCGCCGCTGGCGCAAAGCTGGGACGCCGACCCTGCCCGGCACGCGCATGTCGAGCCATACGAGTTGGAGTACCGCGACGGGCACTGGTATTTCACAGCCTACGTCTTCGATCTCAACACCTTTCTCGACTACCGCGTTGATCGCATACGTCCCGGTTCGCTCAGCAAGGAGCATGACCGCTTTCGACCCGGCGCGCGTGTGCGCCCCGGCGTAAAGATTCGCTACTGGGTCTCGCCCATGCTGGCGCGGCACGGCAGCCTGAGCGCGCGGCTGTACGAGCAGCAGGTGACGCTGCTGGACAACGACCAGGGGGCCATCGTGGAGGGCTACGCAAAGTCCGTCTGGTGGGCGCGCCGCCTGCTGCTGGGCTACGGCGAACAGGTCAAAGCGCTGTCTCCGCAACCGCTCGTAACGGCGATGCGCGAGACGACGCAGGCAATGGGAAAGATGTACGAGGAGGAAAAATAAATGCCGCCCGATTAGGGCTACTTTCAATCGCAAAAGCGATTTTGATTAAGGAGAGACAGTCACACTAGGTTAGGAGGAGATCCATTGGCCGATTTTAGTTTTCTCGAGTTTCCTGATAGCGACGATATTGAGGACTTATCAAATGTCCTCGAGGATTACCTGAAATTCATCGTGAATAGGAAACTACAACTTTATAAGCAATACATTCATACCAGAGGCGAAAAGCAAGGTCAAAGCCTTTATAGCCATGTGCTAGACCTCATTACGTTCACTGATAGGCTGTGCCGGGTCATTGGGTTAACCGATGTTGAGATACGTTGTGTATTTCTTGCCCTTACTGTTCATGACATCAATAAAATCCCTCTCTACGGGCAAAGAAGTAACGGTTATGACCTGAAGTATGCCGATGCTGCAACCCTGGAGAATATCCAGAAAGAATTGGAGAGACTCAAGGTCGATGATTTCTTTCCCAGGTGGCGGGAATACCTGCTCGATATCAGATATCTTGCTCACGCCCATCAAGCAGCCGCGACCAGCACGACCACAATTATTGATCAGAGACAAATTGACCAGACTATTTTCAAATCGCGCCTGAAAGGGCCACTAAAATATCTTATACAGGCAGCCGATACCTCGGATAACTCGCACTCTGCTGACTATCGCGATCCGAACGAGGTACATCTACGCGACAAACTTTTAATACACATCAATGCTGTAATGAGCAGGGCGAATCGTGAGTACGAGTACCGCTTCATTGGCCACCGGCTGGCTGAACTGCGCGGCATTTTTACGAACGTCCTGCACAATGAGCTAGTGGAGTACTTCCGAAAAAAGTATGGCAAGGAAGCGTGTATAGACCTGCAATACTATCCAGAGGGAGTCAACTACCTGCTTGATAGGCGTATTGTCTTTGAATGGAATGATCGCATTTTACAAGAAGTAGCCGAGAGAGTCCGACAGAATCTGGCTCGGATTCAACTCAAGAAATTGGCGCAGTTTATCAAGCCCAAACCCTCCGGTATCGTTGTCGATGATACAGCGATGAGTACTGGTGCTTCGCTTAATGAAATCTTTGAGGTCATCACACTCGCTGTAATGGCTAAACAGTACAAAGTTGAATGGCGTGAACAACGCAATGCATTACTAAGAGGCGACCTGGAAGAAATTCTTACTGATAGGAATACGAATGTTGAACTCAAAGAACTTGTGGTGAGCATTCTTCAAGAGGCTGAGATTATCCCAAATGATGACGCAGCCCTCAAGCGAGGCGAATTCGTTTCTGCGTACCGTAAGTTTCTGGAGGATCACCGAGCAAGCGAACTCAAAGCCGTTAAAGAGGATACCTGGTCACGTACCTATCATGTCTTCGGCTTGCCAGTAACAAATTATGCTATCTACAAATGTATAGACCCCTACCGTCGTGGCTACTTTACGGCGCGCGATCTACCTGAGATGAACCTGGATGAGATGAAGCAGGCCGCCCTCAAAGACCTGACCGAACTGGAACTGCAAGCGGAAAAAGCAAAAGCTGGAGCAAAATTAAAGAAGACAAAGGAGAAAATTAAAGACCAGGAATCTACTCCAGAAAATGAGGAAGTTGGAGCGGTAGAGTTTAGCATTGAGTATATCATCGATTATCTGAAAAGAAATGTAGAGGTATGGGATAGTGTTGCCAATCAACCTTTGATAAGGCTTGATTTTGGCGATAGCCTGCGTCAATATGCGAATGCAAAACAGAAACATGAGCAATGCTGCCACTGTGGCAGTCCCCTCAAGGCTGATGAATGGATGGCGGCGCAGGTTCCTCCTAATATAGGTGTACAGAGCTTCTCAAATCGTTTAGAAGGTGGGAGTTCACGTGAACCTAAGCGAAATGTTTGCGATGTTTGTAGGACACAGTTCATTCTGGAGAAACTGGCCTGGCGTAGTCACCGAGACAAGCAGGGTGCAGAGCAAGTGACGTTTTACCTGCACCTCTTCCCTTACGCTTTCTTCACGCGTCCCTTGTTACGCGCATGGTGGCTCAGCGTTGAAAGGTTGAGGGATGCTGATCATAGTGCTTTCTTCATTGATACGAAAAACTACTTCCGTGCATTCCAGCGTCTGCAGGCTGAAGTGAGAATCCAGGGATTCGGAACAACCACTAATGGACTCAGTTTGCCCGCCTTATCCGATACGATAAGTAACACACCTGTTTTGTCCATAGTCGCACCTGGCAGTAACTACGGTCTGCAGTTCCTCTTGGCATTGGAGAAGGCCGTCGTACTGGTGCGTTGGTTTGAGTGCCGGGCTATTCTATCCCGTTCGCCCGTGCCACCGCTCAACCTTGCTCATGAAAAGATTAACGGAGAGCAGCCCGTCGTGCTTATGGTGGAGGGCATGCCACGCAATATGAGTTGGCTGCTTCCCCAAACTAGTCTGACTCGTAACGAGTTTGATACTCTGACCAGGAAGCTCGGTCTGCTTCACCAGCTTTCAGAGAAACTCTACTACGTTGATCCTAAAAGCAAGGATAAAACAGACCACATTCCGCACGACTTTACAGCAGCGGCAGCCGATGATCCACTGGCGCTCTATTTTGAAGCCGACCGATTCATTGAGAAAAAAGTGGCTGCTGAGAAGAATAAGCCTTCGGGCGCGCCTGAACTAAGCGCTATTCAACTTAGCGGAGCTGTCGCTCCCATCCTGGATGAACTGATCAAACTGTAAGTGAAAAAGGAGAACATTTATGCAAGAACTACAGGAGCTACCACTTCGTGAGTTAGCAATTTTCGCACAGAAAAGCAATATCAAGGGGACATCCCTCAAGCGCAACTCCTTGCTAAAGCCTCTCGGTATTATCCTCGAGGAGTTGGATCGATGTCCTAATCCAGATGATAAGGATGAACTTGCGTTGATTTGCGCAGCTACCAAAGAACTCATCTTTGACCACCTGGAGCGTATCGCTAAGGACGAATATAAGCCTGGCCAGACGAAGCAGAGCAAGGTTAACCAGTATGTAGATATCTTCTTTGATGGAGTACTTGAGAAGGCTCATCATGGCAAGGTGAATAAGCTTCTTTCTCGCGAGAAGCTTATTCGCGCTGCATACCTCTTTTGGGTTCGTCAGGCATGGGCAGAATATTTTGTCGCAAAAGGGAAGGCTAAGGATATTGGTCGTGCTACTGATGAGATACAGGAGTTGGACGAAGCAACAGAAGATATAGCCATTGAGGCAGGTATGGAGTAAGCACTGTTTTTCCCTTGAACGCGCCTAGTAGGTATCACCTGATGCCTTAGAACAGATGAAGGAGTTTGAACCATGACCACTATTAATACCTTGAACGCACTTAACCAGTATAGCGGCTACCTTTTGCCCAAATACAACAACTTTCCCCAGGGGCATTATGTTAGCTTGCTCGTTGTGCGTAAAACTGAGTCTGAGACCATCTTTCGTACAGAAGGAAGTGGTGAGGGACTTGTCAAGGAGACCATCTTTGCGGGGTTGAATAACGCCCAGCGAATTCGTCGCGTGGTAATTAGTAAGCGTAAGCAGACCGCAGTTGAGCGGCGCGTCGGACGTGAATTGCTTCGCGAACATGACCTTCTCAAGAAGGATAGCAAAGGCCAGATATGTGCCCTCAATACCAATGCTCCCTGTGGGAAATGCGTTGATTGCATGCTCTATGGGTACGCCGTTGGCGGTGGGGGAGCGCAAAAGAGCCGAGTAATGACTGATGACTCATATTCAATTGCTCCTGCTTCGCAGGTCACAGGCCGTCGTACATTCAATGCTACATTCGATAATGGGACGATGCGGAATCCTATTACAGGTAAAGCCTCTACATCCATTAATGAAGATGAGTACGTACTGCCTGAAACCCACTTCCTGGATATCGAAACACTGAAAGATGTAACCTTAGGGGAACTGCAATATGTCGTAGGGAACATATTGAGAAGTAGTCGCTACGGCGCTATCAGCAGTCGTTTGGGCAAGGTTCGCAATACGCTGGCAGCAATCGTATTCAGTGATACCGAATTGTTTTCAAACCTCGAGCTGACACAAGCAGTCTACGATCTACTGCTTGGCGACAAGGATGAGCTGGATTTTCCACTGTCTGACCGTGAAATAGCCCAGGCTGTACAGAGTGCCACTGATACACTTCTGCAGCGATTGGTAGGCATTACCCCGGTAGTTCTACGCAGCGATGCATTAGAGCCGGTATTAGAGGAAACTAAAGCCTTGTATCGTGATGGTATTAATGTTAAATCTTTCCTTGAGGACATCGAGAAGGACTATCAGTAAGTGAGGAGCTACCTGTTATGGCTGTAGAGATTTATCGTGCCAGCCTAACTCTGATGGAACACACCTTCTTCGCCACTCGCGAAGTAGGGATTCTCTATGAGACAGAGCCACTTATTGGTAATTATGCGCTGGCATATGCACTTGGACTTTGCAATGCGCCGTATCACTGGGAGGGGCCACCGCGCTACAAAATTGATTTAGGGCCGCTCAACGAACAGGGTCTCTATGTTACCCCTGGCACGTTTTTACCGGAAACGCTACGCTATGCCTTCAGCCAGTTTAATGCACAGACTGATACTTACTATTCGCGCTTTGACCAAAATGCCATTGGTACTTATCCTGGGAAAAAGGCTCGACCAGCCAACTTTCCTCAGAGCGGTAAAATCCGCATGCTGGGAAGAGAGAGCAAGGCGCACTTTTTCTTACTGAATTTGCAAGGCGCTCGATTACGTTTGCCCAGTTATATCCGCCTGGGCAAATTTAATAGCAAAGCTCGTGTAGAGTGGGAGCGTTTAGCATTACAGCCAGAACAACCCGAAGAGAGCGAGCAAATATTAGATTTCTTGTTGAATGCCGCCGATCTTCCGCTTGAAGCAGCGACAAAGATGCATGCGTTTTCGATCTACAATATTAATCCTGCGCCGCTTCTGAATCGCTGTCATCTTGAAGGAAACTTCTGGCATTGTAAAGACAAAGCAGGGAAGCAGATATTCTTGCCAGATGGTATGCGCTTTGGCGTGGATGTTATCGAGTAAAGGGGCAAATATGCTGTCTATTACGTTGGAACCACAGTATGAGGAAGAGTGGCTGGGCGAGAATCCATCGCCCACTACTTTCCCCACACATCCTTTGTATCATCAATGGCTTACATACAAGGCAGAAAGCCCGTTGATTATCAATGCCTGCAATACAGGTACCGGCAAAACAAAAGCCGCTTTTCTGCGATTGCTCAAGCGCGTGCAGGAGAAAAACTTCAATTTGGACAGCAGCGAAGATAACGTACTTCTTATTGCGCCAACAAATGAGTTGCTTGCTCAGCATGCGCGCGACGCGGAGAAGTTTTGTAACGACAACAAATTGCCTTACCGGATACTTTCCATGAGCCGGGCAACGCTCGACGAGATACAAAATAAACTGGACTTTAGCGAAGGGCAGCTACGGCGTGGTGCGGCTCTTCACGCCATTATGGAAGACCCACGTAGAACAGATCATGATATTAGAAAGATAGCTACCATATTCGTAGTCAACCCCGATATCTTTTACTACGCCTTCTACTTCCGCTACAATAAAAATGACCGCATCCCATTGTTTCAAGATATCTTCACCCTTTGCAATTACATCATCATTGATGAGTTTCATTACTATAATCCCAAACAACTTGCCAATTTTCTTTTCTTTATGCGCTTGTCTAAAGAACTTGGCTATGTCGATAGTTACACGAAACGACAATTCTGCCTGCTTACTGCTACTCCAAGCCAGAAAGTTGATGAATACCTGAGCAAATTATCATTTCCAATTGACCGTATTGAGCCTACAATTATGGCTCCTGCTGCGGTAGAGCAGACTCGCAAAGTGTGCGCACTTGCTCCTGTACATTTTGAACTCTATAGCATAGATGAGTTAAAAAGAGGGGGTCAGGGTGAAGTCGATGGACTTATTGCGCTTGTTGACCAGAAAAAGCTGGAGCTTATCAGGTGGATCAGCAATGGTGAAGATGGAGCGATTCTCTCCAGTTCTCTCTGGCGCATAGAGCAGATTTACAAACGCTTGTGGTCACAGCCTGTACTAGCCAAGCATCTTGGACGTATTACTGGTCCCGAACAAAGAAAAGGACGCGACGAGGCTACACACAAGCCGCTTATTCTTGCAACGCCTACAGTTGATATTGGATATAACTTTGAAAAGGATAACAAATCTCGTCAGAATATCGATTTCCTCTTCTTTGATGCGCGCTCGAGTGACGAATTCATTCAGCGGCTTGGTCGTGCTGGCCGTGTACTGGGCAAGCAGCAGCAAGATATTCCGAGCCGAGTCTATGCCGTCGTCGATCCAGAATTTTATAAAGCATTACAGACATACGACGGACAAATACTTCGCCGAAGTATTCTACGTCAACTAGCTTTAGATGCTTTACCTCCACGTAATGACCTTTACGCTTATATTGAAAGCGGCGCGATTGCAGAAGCTTTTTTGCCTCTTTATCAGCTCCGACAAATGGAGGAAACTGCTGAGGAAACTGAGATACGAGCATTGTTTGAATCAGTTCGTCAGCTCTTCAATGAAGATACAACTGTGGAATATGAGTTTCTAAGAAACCGGATACGTGACTTTTTGAAGCGTGAGCGTTGTTACAGCGCCTTTGAGAAAGGATCGCTTGAGAAACTTAATACGTTGGAGCGCGTCATTCTCAAGCGAGAACGGCATCCTGCTAAGTGGCTGGAAGGCATTGAATCCAGGCTAAAAGAGGAGCAGGAGAGGCGTAAGCGAACTAACAATCTATGGGCAAAACCTGAAGATGTGTATGAATGGTTGCTAAAGGATTTACGCTGCTATTTTGTTGACAAGGCTCGTTTTAGTTTCCGCGAGTATTTTCAACCGCCTCTTGCTCTCATAAGTGATCCCAGGTGCTTGCATACCAGCGATACCGTCTCACTTGACGATGTACTTCGCATTGTCAGATTCTTATGAAGCAAGGTATTTTAGTACTCTTGAAGAATGGGAACAAAAAGTGCAAATGTCCGCACCACAGAAAGCGCAAGATGCGATCATATTCTGTCAACTGAAAGAATTACGCGAACCAGGAGTGCAACTGCGTATAGGTTTGAAACTGGACGTAGGCAACAAACTATGCCCACAGTGGGAGGAAACATGTGCATACCAACTCACAGCCCTTCATGGGTTAGAGGTGGTTGCACTCAATGATAACCATGGTTTGACACCTGAGATACAGCATCTATTGAGCGACAGCTTTATTCCAGCGCTCGTTCTTGCCAGTAAGAGCCGTTCTGCTGTTGAGATGTGGCGCTTACAGAAAAAGGCTCAATTTATTCCCTATAACTTACAGGTAACGTTTGCTGATGATGAAGTCGCGGACTATTTGGCTATTCTCGGAACAATGGCTTTACTAATACATGCTGAAATTCCGATGGGAATACTGAAATATGATTGGGGTAGAGCTGTACGTAGTGATGATAAGCCTATGATGCTCTAGATGCTGGAAAGGAATGTAATATGAGTTATTCTCTTTCTATCCCCAACCCATCTAAGCTCTACGCCCTACAGCTTCGGCTGCGTCCGCTAGAGTCGGGGACGATTATGGCGTTTTCGGGGGAACTGGTGCATGGAGCGTGGCTGGAGTGGGTGAGGAATGCCGCGCCGGATGTGGCGGCGATGCTGCACGACGGCAACAAGGGCAGGCTGTTTACCTGTTCGAGCTTGCAGTTTCCTCTGCCACGACAGCGCATGTTGCAGGCGGAGCGCGACAATGTGCATCTCCCGCTTGATCCGCGCAAGACGTACACGGTGCGCCTGACGCTGCTGCTGGGCGAGCTTTTCCCGCTGTTCTACAATTCGCTGATGTTCTTCAATAGCGCGGAGCCGGGAGCGACGAAGCCGCCGTTTATGCGCATTGGCAAGCAGTTGTTCCTGCTCGAAGAGGTAGTGTCTTCGCCGGATGATGCTTCGGGTTGGACGGGTTTTACATCGTTCGCGGGACTGGTGGAGCAGGTGCAGGCGTTGAAGCTGGGACCGAACCAGGCGTTGACGCTGCACTTCGACTCGCTGACTACGTTCAACTGGCATAGCACACTGAACACCGCGTTTGGCAATCACTACGCGCGGCTGCCCCTGCCTGCCTATGTCTTCCCAGGGCTGGCGAGACGCTGGCGCGACCTGGCTCCGCCGGAACTGTCCGGACTGGTGCAGAAAGAGCGCATCGAGCGATATATCGAAGAAGAAGGGGTGGTGATCGAAGATTATGAGTTGAGGACGCACCGCGTGCAGTTCGTCAATCATCCACAGGTTGGATTTGTCGGGACGTGCAGCTACGTGTTGCGCGCTCCCGACGAGGAGACGACGCCGGATGCGCCGCTGACGGTACGACAGCAGTTGCTGCTGCTGGCGCGTTTCGCCTTCTACTGCGGAGTGGGCTACAAGACGCCGATGGGTATGGGGCGCGTAAGGATGCTGTAACGTGGCCTGGTAGGCCCCCGGATACCCACAAGGGGTATCCCTACATATTCGAATGCCCCATCCCCACCATTGTATGTCGTGGATGTGTGGCGGGGCGGCCATCCCACATGTAGGGATACCCCTTGCGGGTATCCGGGGCGGGGTGGGGAGCGGCTTTTGCTAGAGGAGGGATAAGATGTTCGAGGAAGATGGTCAGGATACGCTGTCGATTTCGTATTTGAACGCGCTGGAGTATTGCCCGCGCCGCTTTTACTACGAATGCGTGTTGAGTGAGTTTCTGGATAACGCGCACGTGGTGGAGGGGACGATGCGACACGGCAGGGCGGATAGCGGGCGGACGACGAGCGAGGAAGGGGTCGTGACGCACAGGCGCGTGTGGGTCTGGTCGGAGCGGTTGCATTTGAGTGGGTTCGCCGACGTGGTGGAGGAGGAAGAAGGGCTATTGACGCCGGTCGAGTACAAGAAAGGGAAGATGGGAGCGTGGCTGAACGATCACGTGCAGTTGTGCGCGCAGGCGTTGTGCCTGGAGGAGATGTTAGGCCGCGCTCTACCACTCGGCTACATCTTCTACTTCGGCTCCGCGCGACGCGAAGAGGTGGCCTTTGACGAGACGCTGCGCCGGCATACCGAGGAGGCGATCCGCGCGGCTTTTGCACTGATGGAGGGTGAAACGCTGCCACCGCCACTGGTGGGCAAGCAGGCGAAGCGAGGCCAGTTGCCGTCAATGCATCCCAAATGTAAGGATTGCAGCCTGGAACCGCTCTGCCTGCCGCGAGAAGTGCTGGCATTGGAAACGCTTGTAGAGATGTAGTGGATTCTGGAGTTAGAGACATGACGACCTTGTATCTAAGCGAGCAGCAGTCGATTGTGAAGAAGCGCGACGGCTATCTGCTGGTGCAGTATCCTGATAAGCGGACAGTTGAGGTGCCGCTTATCAAGGTATCCCAGGTGGTGGTATCGGGCGATGTGACGCTGACGACGCCTGCCTTGCACACGTTGTTGGAGCGGGGGATCGAGGTGTGTTTTCTTTCGATGTACGGGCAATTCCGGGGAAGGCTCTCGCCGCCGGTCGCGAAGAATGCCATCTTGCGGAAGGAGCAGTACCGGGCATTTCTGGAAAAAGAGCGCGGGTTGTGCGCGGCACAGGCGTGTGTGAAGGGTAAACTGGAGAATATGCGCACGATGCTGCTGCGGGCGAACCGGACGTTGAACGATGACGAAATAGCCGGGGCGGCGACGGCGATTCGCAATGTGCTGCCGATGGTGCCGGGCGCGACAACGACCGGATCGCTGCTGGGGTTTGAAGGAAACGGTTCAGCCGCGTACTTTGGCGTCTTTGGGAAGCTGCTGCGCGACCCGATGGGTTTTACACATCGCCGCAGGCGTCCGCCGACCGACCCGGTGAACGCCATGTTGAGCCTGGGATATACGTTATTGCAGCACCAGGTATCTTCAGCGATCCAGATTGTAGGCTTCGACCCGTACATCGGGTTTCTGCACCAGCCGCGCTATGGCCGCCCGGCGCTGGCGCTGGACTTGATGGAGGAGTTCCGCCCAATCATTGCGGACTCGGTGGTGTTGAACATTGTGAACCATCGCATCCTGACCGAAAAGGATTTTCAGGAAGAACTGGGTGTGGTGCATTTGAAGGCTGATGCGCGCAAGACCTTCTACGCCAAATTCGAGGAGAGAATGCAGGAGGAGTTGCAGCATCCCTACTTCGAGTATCGCACGAGCTACCGGCGCTGTATGGAACTACAAGCGCGCCTGCTGGGAAAGTGGTTGACAGGTGAAATTCCGGCGTACCTGCCGTTCAGTGTGCGGTAGCCACGTAAGGACGAAGGGCGACCGCGAGGGTCGCCCGTACAAAGATGACGAGGATGAGCCGCCCGGCGTCGATCACCGGAGCGTCGAAGGCGACCGCGAGGGTCGCCCGTACAAAGACTACGGGGATGGGCCACCCGGCGTCGATCATCGGAGCTTCGAAGGCGACCGCCACGTGGATAGGACGAAGGACGACCGCGAGGGTCGCCCGTACAAAGATGACGGTTCGGTTTATGGTGAGAAGGGTGTTGTCGATGCACAGTCAGGACTTTTATTGCTCTTGATGACTTCATGGACTGGTCTGATGTAATATGTGAGTGGTAGTGTGGTACATGTAGCACGTGAGAGACTTCTCGCTTGAGTTTGGAGATGGCGCAATGGCTCGAACTGAAGACCAGCATCACGAGGACAGCATGTTGTATGTCGTGAGCTACGATATACCGGATGACCGGAGGCGAACGCGCGTCCACAGCGCGCTGACCGGCTTTGGAACGTGGGTGCAATACAGCGTTTTCGAATGCTTCCTGAATCGCAAGCAGCGCCTGTTGTTGGAGGCGCGTTTGCTCCAGGAGATTCACCAGCGAGAAGACACCATTCGAATTTATGGCCTATGCGCGACCTGCAAAGAGAAAGTGGAAGTCTTAGGCCGAGGAGATGCCCCCCGTGAAGACACTATCTATCTCTTATAACCGGCTATCACCTGCGAGGCAGGCTGTGCTGGCAGCCCCAAGCACGCTGCCTCGCTCCCCTAAGACAAACGTCCCATTGCGCTCCCCTGGCCTTTTCCAAACACC
>CAVSXS010000004.1:0-126531 GCA_963731975.1 uncultured Chloroflexia bacterium
TCCCGCTGGTGTATACTACTATCTAGAAGCGACGAGAGGTATCCTTAACCCTGGCTCAAACTCGCTGCCTCGCCAAATAGCAAACGAGACAGCCTCCCAAGCCAATCGAGGCACCCGCCGTCGCACGGGGACTGGCTTCTCGCCTGAGATTGAAACTCTTTCATATCTTCGCTCTCCTCTTGTCGTGTTTCAGTCGCACGGGGACTGGCTTCTCGCCTGAGATTGAAACATGGCAATATGAACAGGAAGGCTGCCCCAATCCTGCGTCGCACGGGGACTGGCTTCTCGCCTGAGATTGAAACCACTCATCGAGCAGGTAGATGCCAGTGTGCTGTGGGGTCGCACGGGGACTGGCTTCTCGCCTGAGATTGAAACCTGCATTTTCACCGATCACCAGAAGCCGAGCGTATCGTCGCACGGGGACTGGCTTCTCGCCTGAGATTGAAACTGTACAATTCGCGTGCCGACCAGTATTCTTCATTGTGTCGCACGGGGACTGGCTTCTCGCCTGAGATTGAAACGTATCATGGAAACATCACGCGAAGGGGAGAGATGAGGTCGCACGGGGACTGGCTTCTCGCCTGAGATTGAAACTTTGTCGTTCAGAGAGCGTCTCCCAGAAGTCGGTAAAGTCGCACGGGGACTGGCTTCTCGCCTGAGATTGAAACCACCATGGCGCGGTTGACCACCGGGATGCGCATCACGTCGCACGGGGACTGGCTTCTCGCCTGAGATTGAAACTTTGAACTTCGCGCAGGACCTGGGCTACACGCCCTCGTCGCACGGGGACTGGCTTCTCGCCTGAGATTGAAACGAAGAAAAAGAAGGAGCACCACCCCATTATGAGCGATGTCGCACGGGGACTGGCTTCTCGCCTGAGATTGAAACGCAGCAAAGGAGCAACAGTCAGACCTATGCCTATCACGTCGCACGGGGACTGGCTTCTCGCCTGAGATTGAAACCCTCAACCCGGGCGGACTGACGCGTATCGGCTTTCGTCGCACGGGGACTGGCTTCTCGCCTGAGATTGAAACCCATAATGTGTGATTACCCGAAAGGAGAAAGAGAAGGTCGCACGGGGACTGGCTTCTCGCCTGAGATTGAAACAGTGCCCGCGCATCGCACTCGTGCGTCCCTTATGGCGTCGCACGGGGACTGGCTTCTCGCCTGAGATTGAAACCATGATGCGCCCAAGTGTGGCGCTGGTGAGACCCGTGTCGCACGGGGACTGGCTTCTCGCCTGAGATTGAAACCTTTCCTCTCATCGGTTCATTCGTCAGTCGGATTGCGTCGCACGGGGACTGGCTTCTCGCCTGAGATTGAAACGCAGCAGCGGGTGCCGTGTGGCCATTGGTAGCAGGTGTCGCACGGGGACTGGCTTCTCGCCTGAGATTGAAACCCGCACGCGCTCTTTCCCTTGCCAGTCCTTGCCCAGAGTCGCACGGGGACTGGCTTCTCGCCTGAGATTGAAACTCTCAGCACACGATGCCGGATGGCGCGCCGGTGTACGTCGCACGGGGACTGGCTTCTCGCCTGAGATTGAAACCGTCAAGCTCTCGCCTGACGCGGCGTGGGGCAATGTCGTCGCACGGGGACTGGCTTCTCGCCTGAGATTGAAACCAAGACGATGGCCTGGCCGGGCCTATTGCCGAAATCCGTCGCACGGGGACTGGCTTCTCGCCTGAGATTGAAACCGCTGTCCGGTGACGCGATAGAGGCCGGTGTCCCCTGGTCGCACGGGGACTGGCTTCTCGCCTGAGATTGAAACGTCGACTTCCGGCCAGACTTCCGACCAGACTTCCGACGTCGCACGGGGACTGGCTTCTCGCCTGAGATTGAAACCGCCTGATAGAGTTGGCTCAGCACGGCTTGTCGCTGGGTCGCACGGGGACTGGCTTCTCGCCTGAGATTGAAACGACTATCCGGCACACGGTCATGATGTAGCGGCTCATTGTCGCACGGGGACTGGCTTCTCGCCTGAGATTGAAACATAGGAGTCGAGCCGTTCCGCCGTGGCGGTCAGGTAGTCGCACGGGGACTGGCTTCTCGCCTGAGATTGAAACGATACATCCTGTTGCGCGTTCTTTGCCGCATCTTCTGTCGCACGGGGACTGGCTTCTCGCCTGAGATTGAAACATGATATCGTCGAGATCGACTTTGTTCAGCTTTGCGGTCGCACGGGGACTGGCTTCTCGCCTGAGATTGAAACGCTTGCCAACAATGCGCACAATGGACAGCATTACAAAGTCGCACGGGGACTGGCTTCTCGCCTGAGATTGAAACCGGTCAGAACGTGCTTGGCCGCAAATCTGAACTGATGTCGCACGGGGACTGGCTTCTCGCCTGAGATTGAAACGTCCATCTGTCCGGCGTCGCCATCGGTATCACCAAAGTCGCACGGGGACTGGCTTCTCGCCTGAGATTGAAACTGCGAAGCCAGAGCGCGCGGATTATTTCTATGATCCGTCGCACGGGGACTGGCTTCTCGCCTGAGATTGAAACTCCCCACACTTCTTTGGTGGTGAATTCGGTATAGCGTCGCACGGGGACTGGCTTCTCGCCTGAGATTGAAACGGTGATAGTGCCATGCTCAAAGTTGGCAGGATGGTGGTCGCACGGGGACTGGCTTCTCGCCTGAGATTGAAACTATCCATCGAAGCGTTGAAGCCAGTATCGGCGATATGTCGCACGGGGACTGGCTTCTCGCCTGAGATTGAAACAGCGACTTTGCCAATCACGGACGTAGCGCCCTGGTCGTCGCACGGGGACTGGCTTCTCGCCTGAGATTGAAACCCATCAAAGGTGACTCTGACCAGCGCCATATTTTGTGTCGCACGGGGACTGGCTTCTCGCCTGAGATTGAAACCGAGGTGGTCTCGGACCTGGCGAGCGCCGCGCCCAAGTCGCACGGGGACTGGCTTCTCGCCTGAGATTGAAACTCTCGAACTTGATCTCATCGGCGGTCAGCTTACGCTGTCGCACGGGGACTGGCTTCTCGCCTGAGATTGAAACAGCACGTTGGAGCCGCCTGCCGATGGCGCGGAGTGGAGTCGCACGGGGACTGGCTTCTCGCCTGAGATTGAAACTAGATTTTAGACTACGCTATACTGCAAGGAAGGAGGTGTCGCACGGGGACTGGCTTCTCGCCTGAGATTGAAACTGGCAACCTATCCACAGGATTCCGGAGGAAATCGAAGTCGCACGGGGACTGGCTTCTCGCCTGAGATTGAAACAGGAATATTGTCGATGGAGCCGACTACATCAGCGCGTCGCACGGGGACTGGCTTCTCGCCTGAGATTGAAACTTTTGAGATCGAGCTAGAGGACGGCACAAAAATACTGTCGCACGGGGACTGGCTTCTCGCCTGAGATTGAAACACTTTCGTTCCAGACGACAATCGTACCAATGCCGTTGTCGCACGGGGACTGGCTTCTCGCCTGAGATTGAAACATTTGGCGATGGCCGCGTCAAGATCAGCGATTTGACCGTCGCACGGGGACTGGCTTCTCGCCTGAGATTGAAACTCCCCATATGGTGTTCCCTTTTTCCCCGGCTAGAGGTCGCACGGGGACTGGCTTCTCGCCTGAGATTGAAACATATATACATGGTTGCTATACTCAAGGACAAGGAGGGAGTCGCACGGGGACTGGCTTCTCGCCTGAGATTGAAACCTTGAGCTGCCATGATTGCTTCTCCTTGTGAACGCCGTCGCACGGGGACTGGCTTCTCGCCTGAGATTGAAACCCCGCCGTTGAGCGTAATAGCCTGATTGCGCACCTGGTCGCACGGGGACTGGCTTCTCGCCTGAGATTGAAACCCGCTACGGCCATTGCTGCGTACC
Organism: uncultured Chloroflexia bacterium; assembly: GCA_963731975.1. Classification (GTDB taxonomy): domain Bacteria; phylum Chloroflexota; class Ktedonobacteria; order Ktedonobacterales; family Ktedonobacteraceae; genus CAVSXS01. The sequence goes on from CAVSXS010000004.1 coordinate 3,843, forward strand.
GTCTCTGCGCTGGTCGCACGGGGACTGGCTTCTCGCCTGAGATTGAAACCTGCACAAGCTCCAGGATGAACTGGTCAAGATCGCCGTCGCACGGGGACTGGCTTCTCGCCTGAGATTGAAACCGGCCTGCTTGAAGCGGTGCGAGAACTCAAGGTCATGTCGCACGGGGACTGGCTTCTCGCCTGAGATTGAAACTCATAGATTCTCCTTTGCCGGTTACAACGCGACCGGGTCGCACGGGGACTGGCTTCTCGCCTGAGATTGAAACACATCATAGGTATGCGCGCTGCCCTCTGCCTGACAGCGTCGCACGGGGACTGGCTTCTCGCCTGAGATTGAAACATCGAGCGTTGCCACGGGGTGTAGCTTCCCAAGTCGCGTCGCACGGGGACTGGCTTCTCGCCTGAGATTGAAACCCCAGGCTGTCTTCTACCTGCCCGCTCGGATTCTGGAGTCGCACGGGGACTGGCTTCTCGCCTGAGATTGAAACTCTGCTGGCCCTTGCCGGATGTGGTAGGCTTGGACTGTCGCACGGGGACTGGCTTCTCGCCTGAGATTGAAACAAAGCGGCGCTTGACGTGGCCCAATGGTGCAATTGCCGTCGCACGGGGACTGGCTTCTCGCCTGAGATTGAAACCGCTCACAGGCGGCGCTTGTGGCGCGGGATTGGCCGGTCGCACGGGGACTGGCTTCTCGCCTGAGATTGAAACCAACACGTTCAGCATGAAGACGCGCGTGCTGGAAGGCGTCGCACGGGGACTGGCTTCTCGCCTGAGATTGAAACTGATGATCCATCTGGCCGTCTGGGTAGTCCCAGAAGTCGCACGGGGACTGGCTTCTCGCCTGAGATTGAAACTTACCGTTGTTATCGTGGTTGGCGTCAAGCTCTGGAGTCGCACGGGGACTGGCTTCTCGCCTGAGATTGAAACAAGAAGCTCAGGAAGCCAGTCTGGGATTACGTCTATGTCGCACGGGGACTGGCTTCTCGCCTGAGATTGAAACCACCAGCATGGAGCCTTGCCCAAGCGCCGGTTCGGTGTCGCACGGGGACTGGCTTCTCGCCTGAGATTGAAACTACGTCCGGCGTTGATCGACCAGTCATTGATCGGCGGTCGCACGGGGACTGGCTTCTCGCCTGAGATTGAAACTAACAAGGCTCTCTACCTCCTTTGACGTGGATTCTCGGTCGCACGGGGACTGGCTTCTCGCCTGAGATTGAAACCACAATGGGCACGTACATCACATCGGGGTCCGCCTGGTCGCACGGGGACTGGCTTCTCGCCTGAGATTGAAACGTTGGAAAGCGCGGCGTGCTCGCGTGCGTGCTCGCCGTCGCACGGGGACTGGCTTCTCGCCTGAGATTGAAACTGACGCGGGCCTGTTGCTTGAAATCCTTGATGGGCGGTCGCACGGGGACTGGCTTCTCGCCTGAGATTGAAACTGCGAAAAACGTGTACCTTTGCCAGATTCCCCTACCGTCGCACGGGGACTGGCTTCTCGCCTGAGATTGAAACGATGCTCACGGCAGAGGAGCGCGGAAGAGTTGGCGTGTCGCACGGGGACTGGCTTCTCGCCTGAGATTGAAACGAAAACACAGGCGTGGATGATGAAGCGACAAGAGATCGTCGCACGGGGACTGGCTTCTCGCCTGAGATTGAAACATCCGAGTAGCCCTTTCAACAAGCCGCCGATGTACGGTCGCACGGGGACTGGCTTCTCGCCTGAGATTGAAACGCACCATCAGATGAAGAAATGGAGGCAATGGCGCGCGTCGCACGGGGACTGGCTTCTCGCCTGAGATTGAAACGCTGGCCTCTCCCCTGGTAATCGTCTCCGGGTCATAGTCGCACGGGGACTGGCTTCTCGCCTGAGATTGAAACGGTGTTGCAGTTGTAACAGATCATCAGTTTTCTTCTTGTCGCACGGGGACTGGCTTCTCGCCTGAGATTGAAACTTGTAGCTCGATTTCGCGCGTCGTTTCGCTTCTTTGGTCGCACGGGGACTGGCTTCTCGCCTGAGGTTGAAACCATGTGCATGGTGCTGGCGGCCAAAGACGGTGAGTAGTCGCACGGGGACTGGCTTCTCGCCTGAGATTGAAACACGGCTGAGCATATAGAAGAATTGCGACTTCGTGAAGTCGCACGGGGACTGGCTTCTCGCCTGAGATTGAAACACCGTCAACAACAACCTCTCAGGCGTGGAAGTCTACGTCGCACGGGGACTGGCTTCTCGCCTGAGATTGAAACCGTCTGTCGGCTTGATCGGCACGCCTGGCTGCCACGTCGCACGGGGACTGGCTTCTCGCCTGAGATTGAAACAATGATGGGAAAAGCGGATTCAGCACGCGCTTTTACGTCGCACGGGGACTGGCTTCTCGCCTGAGATTGAAACGCTGGTATCGACAATCTCAGTGAGTATCCCATCAGCGTCGCACGGGGACTGGCTTCTCGCCTGAGATTGAAACTCACCACAGGAGGCAAGGATGAACGATTTTAGCGGAGTCGCACGGGGACTGGCTTCTCGCCTGAGATTGAAACGTGGCCGACAGCCCTGCGCACAGGGCACAACTGGCGTCGTCGCACGGGGACTGGCTTCTCGCCTGAGATTGAAACAACGATCTGCACGCGGCGGAACAAACCAGCCTCAACGTCGCACGGGGACTGGCTTCTCGCCTGAGATTGAAACACACTTTATGAAACGAAACGCTTATGCTGGTACGCTGTCGCACGGGGACTGGCTTCTCGCCTGAGATTGAAACCACTAGATCAAGGTAACATTGACCAAATGTTGACCGGTGTCGCACGGGGACTGGCTTCTCGCCTGAGATTGAAACACATCCAATCATCGATGTGAAGACAGGTAAGGAAATGTCGCACGGGGACTGGCTTCTCGCCTGAGATTGAAACTTACCATTAGCCTTAGTGATTTGATCTAATAATGATGTCGCACGGGGACTGGCTTCTCGCCTGAGATTGAAACGGGAACCACCGCCTGTACCGCCTGTAGCGCAAACACGTCGTCGCACGGGGACTGGCTTCTCGCCTGAGATTGAAACCCTGATTCGGGTCAAGCATCATGTGGTAGTTCTCCTGTCGCACGGGGACTGGCTTCTCGCCTGAGATTGAAACGAACATGCAGCCGCTCTCGGCGCGCGAACTGCTGGCGGTCGCACGGGGACTGGCTTCTCGCCTGAGATTGAAACCTTTCATGTGTCGTTCAGTAGTGAGGAGGAACATCCCGTCGCACGGGGACTGGCTTCTCGCCTGAGATTGAAACTGAACCTGGGGCATCGCTTGAATGTATCATCATCGAGTCGCACGGGGACTGGCTTCTCGCCTGAGATTGAAACACTGCATCCCCCGTCGAGCAGTGCGCCGTCGAGGGAGTCGCACGGGGACTGGCTTCTCGCCTGAGATTGAAACAGTACTCATCATCTTCTCCTGGTGGGGTCAAGCCAAGTCGCACGGGGACTGGCTTCTCGCCTGAGATTGAAACGAGTACAAACCACGTACTGTACTAGGGAACACGTCGCACGGGGACTGGCTTCTCGCCTGAGATTGAAACAACGAAAGCGCCTGCTCCGCGTCCTGCGCCGCCGCCGTGTCGCACGGGGACTGGCTTCTCGCCTGAGATTGAAACTCATTAGACTATCAACCTTCCTAGCCCGTCGTAGGCGTCGCACGGGGACTGGCTTCTCGCCTGAGATTGAAACTACGCCTTATGTCTGCAAATCAGGCGAAGGATATCCGTCGCACGGGGACTGGCTTCTCGCCTGAGATTGAAACATCGTAGAGGCAGATGGCCTGATTGTGTGCTTCCTCGTCGCACGGGGACTGGCTTCTCGCCTGAGATTGAAACGAGCACCGAGCCGGTGAAGGTCGATGTTTTGGTGACGGTCGCACGGGGACTGGCTTCTCGCCTGAGATTGAAACTTCAACCACAGCAGTACCTGCTGCTGCTGGCTATCAAGTCGCACGGGGACTGGCTTCTCGCCTGAGATTGAAACTGCCTCGCACCGTATCGCGCGGGATCGCGGCAAACAGGTCGCACGGGGACTGGCTTCTCGCCTGAGATTGAAACCCCTGACTCGCCTCAAGTATACGCGAGTCAGGGAGGGGGTCGCACGGGGACTGGCTTCTCGCCTGAGATTGAAACCCTTTGGCAAGTTCTGCTCTATGGCCTGTATGCAGAGTCGCACGGGGACTGGCTTCTCGCCTGAGATTGAAACAGGTAGTAGGGATATATGGCAGTAACAGCAATCAACGTCGCACGGGGACTGGCTTCTCGCCTGAGATTGAAACACACAAAAAAGCAGGCTAGATGGAGATCATTCTCCATGTCGCACGGGGACTGGCTTCTCGCCTGAGATTGAAACTGAGACTGGCCGCGCTGAAATCGGGGAGCAGGTAGCGTCGCACGGGGACTGGCTTCTCGCCTGAGATTGAAACTGAGCGACCAGGAATTGAAGAGATTCCGCCTGTCAAAGTCGCACGGGGACTGGCTTCTCGCCTGAGATTGAAACTGATCCCACCGCGCTTGACGCCCCCTCCCTGACTCGCGTCGCACGGGGACTGGCTTCTCGCCTGAGATTGAAACGACCCTAAACAGCACTGGTTTAAGCCTCTATGGGATGTCGCACGGGGACTGGCTTCTCGCCTGAGATTGAAACTGATCCCACCACGCTTGACGCCCCCTCCCTGACTCGCGTCGCACGGGGACTGGCTTCTCGCCTGAGATTGAAACGACCCTAAACAGCACTGGTTTAAGCCTCTATGGGATGTCGCACGGGGACTGGCTTCTCGCCTGAGATTGAAACGATGCAAGCAGGCCAGCAGTGCAGCGCGTTGTGCAGCGTCGCACGGGGACTGGCTTCTCGCCTGAGATTGAAACGCATTGGTGGTTCCCTTTCGACTGTAGACTTATCAACGTCGCACGGGGACTGGCTTCTCGCCTGAGATTGAAACTACTCGACACGGATACGCATACGCATCTGCAAGGCGTGTCGCACGGGGACTGGCTTCTCGCCTGAGATTGAAACTTTCTGGATAAGGAAGGTGATGATCTGGATGTCGGTGGTCGCACGGGGACTGGCTTCTCGCCTGAGATTGAAACTGCCAATGAAGGCGACACGATCTATGACCCGTTTCTTGTCGCACGGGGACTGGCTTCTCGCCTGAGATTGAAACAATTCTTATTTAGTATCACCGCGTGAACACTTTTGGTCGCACGGGGACTGGCTTCTCGCCTGAGATTGAAACTACCACTAAGCGAGTAGGGGCTATGAGCAGCACACCCGTCGCACGGGGACTGGCTTCTCGCCTGAGATTGAAACTCCACAGCGCGCCAGGATTGTCGTCGAGGATGCGACGTCGCACGAGGACTGGCTTCTCGCCTGAGATTGAAACACCATCAAGGCCACACCTGCTGCATGACCAGCCACCGTCGCACGGGGACTGGCTTCTCGCCTGAGATTGAAACTACCAGGGCGAATAGGTAACGGACACGGGAAGATGAGGTCGCACGGGGACTGGCTTCTCGCCTGAGATTGAAATTGAGCAGGAGAACGGCCCGGTATGGCCGGAAGACCCCGTCGCACGGGGACTGGATTTTGGTGAGAAAAAAATCTCGCGCAAAATGAGCGGTATTTGCATACGGACTGACTCATTTGAGGAAGGATATTGAATGGGAGGAGTTAGTGTAGCGAGAACAGGTGCGTTAGAAGCTCACTATTACTCATCCCGCACGTATTCGCGAGGCAGCCCAGGTTCCATATGTTCTCGATGGTGCCGAGTAGGGAATAGTGGTTGTAGGATTGATTGGCGAGCACGAGGTGGTGAGGGCCGCGCGAGGTTATCACGATCAGGGGAACGTTGCCGCCACCGAGCATAGCGCCATTGATGCCGGTGGGGCTGTGGCAGCAGCCGTCAGAGGAGGCGTCGTTTTCGTCCCAGGCGATGACGATGGCTGAGCCCTCGCTCCAGGCCGGTGAGGACATGATCTCGGTGACGAGGGTGTGGATGAAAGCATCGCCTTGCGCGATAAGACCATCGTAGTTTGAACATGCGGACGCGCCGTGCATGTCGTTACACACATCGGGCGTGATCCAGGCGAAGTTCGGCAGCACGCCCGCGCTTACATCGGCGGAGAATTGGGTGAACGGCACAATGCGCTGCATACGCGCCGGGTTATTCTGTATGTCCGAGAAGTACATGAATGGGTTGTGTTTCTGTCCGTAGAGTCCGGCATATCCTCCGGTGAAACCGACCGATGGCATCGACTGCATATAGGCTTTCCAGGTGAGATGATGCGCCTCCAATTGGTCGACGAGGTTCTGCCCGCTGAAGAGATGCGCAGTGCTGGCGGCCTGGTTAGCCTCCTGGCTTGTCAGCAGCGAGCCGAAGGCTTGCGGCGCGCAGATGCTTCCCGCGCCAGCCGTGCAATCGTCCCAGACACCCTGGAAGTTGCCGGAAATGGCGGCGAGATAGTTGGGCAGGCTGGGATGCGTCACACCGAAATAGCGCGTCGCGCTGCCATAACTGGCGGCAAGTTGATTCAGGTAAGGCGCGTCGGTCGTATTGCCTATGATCTCGTTGTAGGCATGATTCTCCATCATGATGTAAACGATATGCTTCAGGGTGGGCACGTTGGACGTGCCTGCTGGTGATGGAGCAAAGGATGGCTGAGGCGTGATGGTCGCACCACCCGTGAGAGTAGCCACGACCGTCGGCTGAGACGAGCCGCTGCCCGGCCCACCGCAGCTTGCTAAAACGAGCAACAACACACAGCCTGCACTACATAGCGTTTTCAGGCCAGATGATATATGGACTATTTCTTCCCCACGTACTGCAATGCGCTCTCGGCGAATTCTCGCCACATTTCAGCATTCTCGAATGGCACCTGAACCCATTCCTTCATAGGCCGTCCCATATGTGAAGGATCGAAGAGACAGGCACCTTCCAGGTCGAGCGCCTTCGCGTGAGAATCACCGGCGAGTTTGAAAGTCATATCACTGTGATAGAGACCCGCGAAGGCTTTGCCGTTGACCTTGATGCAGGGCATCCCGAACATCTTGCTCGGCACTACATCACCGTCTAAGAAAGCCAGTTCCTGGACAATCTCGGCAAAGCGTTCCCTGGATAGAGGGTTATCCTCGGTTGTGTCCATGTTTTACACTCCAAACATGCTTCACGATTGCGCAACCGGCATCTGGGCCACATCCGCCAGCGCCAGGTCGAGCAGGTGCGCCGCCTCGTCTACCTCGGCTTTAGAGATGTTCAGGGATGGAACCATGCGCAGCGTGCCGGTACCGAGCGCGTTGAGCAGCAGGCCATGCTCCAATGCCTGCTGTACAATAGCCGGTGCGAGTTCGTGCTTCACGTTGACAGCCTGCATCAGGCCGATGCCGCGCGGGCTATCGATGAAGTCGTACTTCGCGCACAACTCCTTGAATTTTTGATGGCAATACTCGCCGATCTTGGCAGCGTTATCAAGCAGGTTCTCATCGAGGATAGTCTTGATCGTGGCAACACCGGCTGCACTGGCGATGGGGTTGCCGCCGAAGGTCGTGCCATGATCGCCCGCGCTGAAGATGTCTGTACGCGGCCCCGTGAGCATCGCACCGATGGGTATACCGCCGGCCAGCCCCTTCGCCATCGTGACGACATCCGGCACAATGCCGTAATGCTCCCAGCTAAAGAACGTCCCGGTGCGACCCATGCCGGCCTGCACCTCGTCGCAGATCATCACCAGGTTGTGCTCGTCGCAAAGGCGGCGCACGCCCTGAATATAGTCTTTTTTGCCGGGCCATATGCCGCCCTCTCCCTGCACAGCTTCCAGCAGGATGGCGACGGTCTTCTCGCTGACGGCCTCTGTCAGCGCGTCAAGATCGTTGAAGGGAACCTGTTTGAAGCCGTCGGGCAGTGGTGCCCAGCTTGCCTGGTAGAATGCCTGGCCGGTGGCCGCCGTCGTCGCCAGCGTGCGCCCATGGAAGCTGCGCTCCATGCTGATGATCTCGAACGCGCCGTTTTTATGCACGCGCCCGTACTTGCGCGCCAGCTTGATCGCGCCCTCGTTGGCCTCCGCGCCGCTGTTGGAGAAGAACGAACGCATGCCGTTGCTGAGCAGGCCAAGCTGCTCGGCCAGCTCGATCTGGCGCGTGTTATAGTAGAGATTGGAGACATGCACAAGCTGCGTCACCTGCTCCTGCACGGCTTGTACGATGGCGGGATGGCAATGGCCCAGCACGTTGACGGCGATACCGGCCACCAGGTCAAGATAGACCTTGCCGTCGCTATCCCAGACGCGCGTGCCTTTGCCGCGCACAAATGTCACCGGCTGGCGCTTGAACGTTCCCTGGTAATACTGGTGCTCAAGCGCGACCCAGTCGCGTTTCGTATCGGTCGTGGTCATAAACGTATTGCTCCTTTGCAAGCCTTGCGTGTCTAGCGGGTATACAGCGTGTTTTCGTCGATGTAGCCGTGCGTCAGGTCGCAGCCCCACGCGGTCGCCTGGCCTGCACCGAGATGCAGGTCAACCGTGATGGTGACTTCATCACCGGCCATTGCCGCGCGTGCGACCTCCTGGTCGTACTTCGCGGCTATGCCTTTCTGCACAACCTGCACATCTCCGATGGAGATATCGTAGGTGTTTTGATCCAGGTCGCAGCCGCTCGCGCCCAGCGCGGCCACAATGCGCCCCCAGTTGGGGTCGCCACCGGCCAGCGCGCACTGCCACAGCGGGGAAACGGTGATCGCGCGGGCTGCCATAATCGCGTCGGCTTTGTCACGCGCGCCGCGCACATGCACGGTCATCATCTTCGTCGCTCCCTCGCCGTCGCGCGCCATCTCGCGCGCCAGATACTGCGTCACGCGGCGCAGCGCCTCGCGGAATGTTCCGGCCTGCGGGTGCTGCGCGTTGAGGGGCGCATTGCCGGCCAGTCCATTTGCGAGAAGCAGGCAGGTATCGTTGGTGGACATATCGCCGTCCATCGCCGTCATGTTGAACGAGTCATTGACGGCGGCCAGCAGTTCGCTTCTGAGCCAACCCGCTTCAAGCGCGGCATCGGTGGTCAGGTAGCAGAGCATGGTCGCCATATTGGGCAGGATCATGCCCGCGCCCTTCGTCACTCCGCCCAATCGCACGGTGTGCCCATCGATCTCGAACTCCAGCGCGATACGCTTGGGGCGCGTATCGGTCGTCAGGATAGCCTCCGAGAAGGCGTTTCCACCGTCATCGCTCAACTCGATGGCCTGCACCCCTGCCTTGATTTTCTCGATGGGCAACTGGCGGCCAATGATGCCTGTGGAGGAACACAACACCAGTTCATTCTCCAGGTCCAGGCGACCGGCAGCGTACTCTGTCATACGGTAGGCATTCAACAGACCAGGCTCGCCGGTAGCGCAGTTGGCATTGCCGCTGTTAACGATGACGGCCTGGGCCTTGCCGCCCTTGAGTCGCTCCTTGCATACAAGTACGGGTGCGGCGCAGGTGCGACTGGTAGTGAAGGTACCAGCCGCGACACACGGAACATCCGAGACTAAAATACCCAGATCCTTGATGCTGCCATCAGACTTGATGCCGCTGGCCGTTACCCCGGCGCGAAAGCCCTGTGGGGCAGTGACGCAATTCTCCACCTCACGAAATAGTTCAGGCAATGAAATACTCCTCCTGGCAATCAGTTGTAACTGACCTCATTGTACAATCTAGCAACACGGAAACACAACCCAAAACAGTGCTTGCCGTGAAGCCAAAAACTTTGTATACTCTTATCGGATAGAGATGTCTGAATTACCCGCGACATACGTAAGAAAGAGTAGAGACTGGTTCATTTACAGTTCAAGCGGGAACAGCCATGAACAAGCGCATTTTAGTGGGGATCGATGCCCCCATATCGCCCGCGACACAGCACGCTTTGCGTGCCATGAGCGCGTTGTTGGAAGAGACATTTCCCCAAACCTCCCTCGTCCTCCTGCATGTGGTGCCGGTGCCGGTGATGGCCTCGCCAGCGCCCGGAATGTACGGCGGCCATCTGCATATGCCCTCCATGACCGGCGAGCAGCGCGAGCGAGGCGAAGTAGCGCTGCGACGGGCGCGCACCGAACTGCAACATCGCGGAGTCGCGCCTGAGCGCATCGAAATGATGCTGCGCGTAGGCACGCCCGCCGAAGAGACAGTCAAGATGGCGAAGGAACTGGAAGTCGAAATGATCGTGGTCGGCAGCCGGGGCAGCGCCTTTCGCCAGAAGCTGCGCCGTCTCATCGCGGGCAGCATCTCTCGCCGTATCCTGGCGCTCGCTCCATGCCCCATTACGATCGTTGTACCGCCCGCGTCGGTGCGCCCGCGCCGACCACACGATCTTGTCACCTGGTACGAAGAGTCGATCACACGCCACCTGCGCGAGCATACCGGCGACCTGACCGTCTTCACGCCCCAGGAGGTCGCGCTAGCCTTCGCGCCGCCCGGCAAGAAGGGGCCGGGACGCAAGGAGCGCGCCGCCGCCATCCTCGCCCTGGAGCACCTCGCCCGCGATGGCGTGCTTTGCCGGCACGACGTCAAAGGTCAGATGCGCTACGTGAACGATTGATGCTCCAATTCCTCAGGCGTCGTGACGGGGGCAAGGCAGGTGAAGTGCTCGCACACATACGCGGTGGCCTGCCCATCCTTCATAGGACGGTCAGCAAGCAGGGGAATAACGCGAGCGGCCTCCGAGCCGGGCGAAGCGCAGGCCAGCACGCTGTTCGGCAGGTAGCGGCTGTTGACGACCCGCAGCAACGCGCGTGTCTCCTGGCCTCGCGGATCGCCCACGATTGCGAATTCCTTGACGGGCGAGAGGGCGAAGTCGAGCGCGCCGAGCAGATGGCCGAATGCCTGGGGATGCTGCCCCAGGATATCGACCAGGCCCCGCAGGTACTCGTCAGCCCGTTCGCGGTAGGTATCCTCGCCAGTGAAGGCCGACAGGCGCAGCAGCACATCAATGGCGACGCTGTTGCCGGACGGGATGGCGTTGTCCATCACGTCTTTGGGGCGGCTCACCAGCGCCTCGTGATCGCTGCCCGTATCGAAGAAGCCGCCGTGCTGCTCATCCGCGAAGAGCGTAATGGCCGCGTCTGCCAGACGGCGCGCCTCGACGAACCAGCGCGGCTGGAAATCGGCCTCGTAGAGCGATAGCAGGCCATCGGCCAGGAAGGTGTAGTCCTCCAGGTAGCCGTTCAAGCGCGCTCGTCCATCTTTGTAGGTGCGCAGCACGCGCCCATCGCGTTGCATGGCCGTCAGCAGAAATTCGGCGTTGCGCTGCGCGATGGAGAGATAATCGGCACGGTCGAGGTAGCGCGCAGCCTCGGCGAAGCTGCGCAACATCAGCCCGTTCCACGAGGTGAGGATCTTTTCGTCACGAGCCGGATGTACCCGGTCTTCGCGCACCTGAAAGAGCGTCTCTCGCCCTTTGCTCAGCGCGTGTTGCAGCCGTTCAAGCGTGACTCCGGCGTTCTCGGCGACAATCTTTGCCTCTTGCGGCACGTGCAGGATGTTCTTTCCCTCGAAGTTGCCGTGTTCTGTCACATCGTAGTAGCTCTTGAAGAGTGCTGCAATCTTCGAGGACAGCGCCGCGTCGATCTCAGCCGGCGTCCAGGTGAAGAACTTGCCTTCCTCGCCCTCGCTGTCCGCGTCTTGCGTGGAGTAGAAGCCGCCCTCCGGCGAGGTCATCTCGCGCGCCACGTAGTCCAGCGTCTCCTCGGCGATGCGCCGGTAGAAGGCATCGCCCGTCACAAGGTAAGCATGCAGATAGAGGCGGCTGAGCAGGGCGTTATCGTACAACATCTTCTCGAAGTGCGGCACCAGCCATTCTGCATCGACGGAGTAGCGATGGAAGCCACCGCCAAGCTGGTCGTAGATGCCGCCGTTCGCCATGCTGCGCAGCGTCGTCTCAACGATCTCCAACTCTGGCCGCGTGGCCTTCGTCCCGATCTCGCCTTGCACGCGATGCTGGTGCATACGCAGTAGAAATTCGAGCGACATGCTATTGGGGAACTTGGGCGCGTGACCGAATCCGCCATATAGCGGGTCGAAGTCACCAGCAAGCTCACGACTGGCCGAGGCCAGCACCTCCATCGGCAAAGCTCCCGCCTGTGACCCGCCGTCGCGACCGCGCAGCGGCGTACTGCCACGCTTGCGCATGTAGTCAGCGAGCTGGTTCGCATCATGCTCGACCTGCTCCCGCTGATTCTGATACAAATCCGTGATATAGTCCAGGACGCGCGGGAAGCCAGGCATGCCCTGCCGGTCGCGCGGCGGGAAATACGTGCCACCCCTGAAAGGCCGTCCATCGGGGGTCAGGAAGACGGTCATCGGCCAGCCGCCCTGCCCCGTCATGGCCTGTACCGCCTGCATATAAATGGCGTCGATGTCGGGCCGCTCCTCGCGGTCCACCTTGATCGAGACGAAATGCCGGTTCATCAGGCCGGCTATCTCGTCGTTCTCGAACGACTCGCGCTCCATGACGTGGCACCAGTGGCATGCCGAGTAGCCCACGCTCAACAGGATTGGCCTATCCAGTTCCTGCGCCCTGCCCAACGCCTCTGTCCCCCACGGGTACCAGTCCACCGGGTTGTGCGCGTGCTGCAACAGGTAGGGGCTGGTCTCGTGTATCAGCCGGTTGGTATGCTCATGCTCTCTATCGTGATCCGCTGGCGGATTCTGCGCGCCGGACATACTGCCTCCATCCCAGGATATACATACTGTTCTCTATCGCAATCAATGAAGGCATTGTACGACATGCGACCGCGCCGGGCAATCTTCATACGCCATACCCCATGCTGTTGTAGACGCCCGACGCGCCGTGTGTGTTGAAGAGCGATGTCTGCTCCGCAACGACCGGCGCGGTGGCGTAGATCGCCACACCGACGGTGTTGTTGATGCCAACATCGGCGCTCATGCTCACCGTAATGCGCGTATTGGCCGCAAGCGTGTAGCTCTTGACGATAGGTGCGCCGTGCGTTTGATAGTAGACGACATGCACCATTGTGGCGACCGGGTTGGGATTAGCGATGGCGAGCGTGTCGGTCGTGCCGCTGGCGGTCGTGCCATGCGCGAAGTACCAGCTCATGTAATCGTTGCTCGCGCCCATCGTCGTCGTGCTGCCCATCACCGATGAGACGTTGTTGAAGAAATCCTGTCGCTCGGCCACGATCGGCCCGTTGGCTATGATGACCGTCGCGTGGGTCGCCTGGTACACAACGGCGTTCACGTTGACCTCGACGCGGCTCTGCCCTGGGATGCCGACAGTCTGGCGAATAACCTGCCCATTGCTCGTCAGGTATTGCACCTGGGCCGTAACCCAGCCGGAATTGGGGTTCGCCAGCACCAGGCGCTCCGTCGTTCCGGCAGTTGTGCTGCCCGCGCCGAAGTACCAGCGCGCCTGCGGCGCAGTAACGCCGACCACGCTGCTCCCGCCTCGCATGGGGCTTTGCGCCAGGTATTCGGGCATTTCAACCAGGATAGACTGGCTGGCTGAGATGGACAGGCCGAACTGACCGTTCGGGACATACTGGTTCAGCACGATCGTGCTGCGCGAGCGGGCTGGCAGCGTAAACGCGCGGCTTCCTGGCAACAGGCCACTGCCGGCGCGCCTGCTCCACAGGAAGTTCACATGGAGCGTGACAGGTTGCGCAGACGGGTTCAGCACGGCCAGCAGCGTGTTCCAGCCATAGGTCGTGTTGCCCTCGGCGAAGTACCACGTGCTGCTCAATTGCGATGAGCCGATGCTGTCCGTCGCGGCAATCAGCGAGCCTTTCTGTGTCGAGATGCTGCGTTCCGCGACGAAGGGCTGATCGCCCTGCACGATCATAGAGACGGTCTTGTTAGGGCCGACCTCGTTGTTGATGGTTAACACGCTCTCCGACTGCGCCGCCACGCTATAGGTTTTCGTCGCTGGTGCCGCGCCGTTGAACAGGTAGGTAATCGTGATATGCGCAGTCGTGGCCGATGGATTGGTCAGCGACAGGATCTCTGTCGAGCCAGCGCCAGTGTAGCCCTCGGCGAAGTAGTAGATCTTCGGCAGATTGGGCGTGATCGTAACGGCCTGGGTCAGCGGTGTCGCGCCCTGCGACGAGAACCATGTGCCCTGCTGCTGCAAGTCGTAGACCAGCTTATACATGCCCGCCAGGACGGGCGCGTTGAGCGTGATTGCTATCGACGCGCTGCCGCCGGGCGGAACATTCGCGGGCAAGGTTCCCTGAGCAACCGAGCTGACGAGGCCGCTGCTCACCGGCTTGCCGGAGCTATCCAGCCACTGATAGCCCAGCGTGACCTGCGCGCTGCCGGACGAAAGCCAGGTCATCGCGCCCTTGTTCTGCACGTTGACCGTCAGTTGCACGCTCGCGCCGGGTGTCAGCACGCCGGGCAGCGCGGTCCCGCCAAACACCTCGCCGTAGCGCGCCACGTTCACGGTGTCGTTTTTGACCTGCGCGCCAAGCTGCGAGAAGGCTTTCGTCCCCTGCTGCATGTCCCACTGCAAGGTATACGTCCCCGGCTGCACCGGCGTCTGCACATGAATGGTGAGATTGGCCGAGGCATTGGCCGCCATATCCCCTGACAGGCTGGTCGGGCTGCCGGTCAGCACCACCTGCTTTTGCGCGTTCAACCAGCGATAGATGACCTGTACGGCACCCGCGCCGGACGCGCTCCACGTGAAGTTGCTGGTGTTCGACAGCGTGATGTTCACCGGCGTCGAGCTGCCCGGCAGCAGCGCGGCGGGCGTACCGTCACTGGTCAGGGCGAAGGCATACGAATTGGTGGTGGGAGGAGCCTGGATCGACGTGGGTACGAACTCCATGCCGTCCGCCGAGAGTTGCAAGCCATTTTCGCCCGTGGCGTTGCTCGCAATGACGCGGTTGGGCATGGCGGCGCGCAGGTAGTATGTGCCCAGGCCAATCCATTGCGCCCCCGTGTTCTCCCAGCCAAAGGGACCTTGAAACGAGCCGATGTGCGTCTCATCGACGTAGACGACGTGGCTCACCATCGTTGAAGGATTGTTCGGGTCTACGCTATAGACGGTGTATGGTACCCAACTGCTGCTGGCGTGGTTGTCATCGACGTACACCCCCACTTCGTAGTAGCCATCCGAGGGGATTTGCGGCTGCCACGTGGCGCTGGCCGACATCGAACCTGCGGTTGTGGCCGTGTAGTGCAGGTTTCCACGAATGTCGGTGCTGGATGTCGCCGTGCTCCACGCGCCGCTGCTGCTCCATCCCGTCGCGCCGTCGTCAACCAGCGTCGCGCCTGGATAGACCGCGCTGCCGTTGGCGCTCAGGTCAGGAATGGTGTTAGTGGAACCAGGGTTATCGACCCACAGGTAGTTGTCCGGCACAACGTTGGGGTCGGGATAGTTGCCCGTCCAGCCGAAGGGGTCGGTGGCGCTCCACGCCGGGTAATAATACGTCGCCATGTGCAGGTGCGGCCCTGTCGATGAGCCGGACGTACCCGACGTGCCAAGCTGCCACTGCACACCAACCTGCTCGCCGTAGTACACGGTCAGCGCGCTCAAGTGTCCGTAGGCCGTCACGTAGCCATTGTGATGATCGACGGCAGCCCACAGGCCCAGCGCGCTCATGTGGTTCGTCGGGTCATACCAGCCCGCGCGGATCACGGTTCCCGCCGCTACGCTCAGCACAGGCTCGTACCACAGGTTCAGGTCATAGCCGTTATGCCCATCGTAGCAATTCACACCACCGGTACACGAGCCAATCGCCACGTTCGTCCACTTCGCTCCGTCGTAGCGCACGAAAATTCCATCGTTGACGTACCAGGGCTTGTCATGATCCACAAACGACGTAGTGCGCTGCGCGATAGATTGACTGCCGTAGTAGGGGCGATGCATGAACGGCACCGGATTCGGGTACTGGTACTGCGCCGCCTGCGCCGCCTGCTGAGAAGCCCCGGCGGCTGCCCGCGTGATGACCGGAATGCTCACCACCGGCAGCAGCGAAGTCGCCAGCAAGAGAAACAGAAACATAATTTTGAGATTGCGAGAGAGAACTTTCATGATGTATATGTGTCTCCTAAATAGGTGACAAACTACCCCATCGCTACGACGTGTGACATAGCCGGGGTGAGCGGCTCGACCAGGGGGCGCGCCAGCGACGCGGATAGCTGCGCAGACCAGTAGCTTGGCGTTCCACCCAGCACGAGATTGAAGGGATTGGAGGCGATAAAGAGCAGCGTCGAGCCACCTGTGCCTTCTGTACCTCCCGTGCCTCCTGTGCCTGCCAGACTCGTCACCCACTGCGGGTCGATGTTGAGCTGCATGCCCGTCTGGGCAGCCGTTGCTATCGTTTCGGTCGCGCCACTGCGCACATCGACGACAGCGATGGCGCTCTGCAGCGACTGCGCCGAATAGTCTGCCGCGCGGCTGCTGTCGTTGGTGCGCGTGACAAAGGCAATTCGCGTGCTATCGGGCGACCAGGCCAGCGTATAGCCATGCCCGCCGTCCGTCTCTGCCAGGTAGCGCGCGTTCGTCCCGCTGCTGTTCATCACCCACAGGGCGGCGGGCAGGAAGGGAACCGAGCTGTCCGAGATACGCTCGTAAGCCACCTGCGAGCCATCGGGCGACCAGGCGAACAGGCCCGCGATGGATTGCGCGCCCCCAGGTAGGCTGAAGAGGTGTGCAATACTACTGCCATCGCTGCTCATCATCCACACGTCGCTGCCCATGCCGAGTCCGAGCGAGGTCGAGTAGACGATACGCGAACCATCGGGCGAGGGAGATGCGTCCACGAGCAGGGCAGAAGGTACATGAATGTCGATATTTGTATACGCGCCCGTCGCGGCATCCACGATCCACAGCCCCGGATTCCAGGCGTTGTTGACCCTGGGCGCGTCGGGGCCGAGCGGCAGCATAGGCCGGTAGAGAAACGAGTGACCCGCGCCGCCGGGCAGCCAGTTCAAGAAGTTGCCCATCACATTGGCGGGAACAGGCGACAATTGCGAGCTTTGGATGTTGTACACCCAGACCTGCTCTCCATGATCTTGCGTACCGTCGATAGCGAGATAGCATCCATCGGGCGAGAGCTGCATGGCAAATACCGCGTCGGACTCCGACATACCGAAATCGTTGCCGAAGCTGGCGAGCGTCTGTGGCGTTCCAAGCGGCTGCCCCAGGCTGCCCCGCTCAGCACGCGCCAGCACAAAGCCATTCGACTGCTTCAGCGTGTAGTAACGGTAGGTGGGCTGCTGACTACAGCCGGTTGGAGTGGTTTGCGACTCAACACTGGTCTGGGCGCTATGCGCCGACAGGGTTTGTTGTCGTATGAAGAGGGCAACCGCGCCCGAAAACATCACCAGTATCACCATGATCGCAAAGCGATGGCGCGAGGTATGCGCAGTACGCTTGCGTGAAATACGACGATTTCATTCATTCCTCCATTCCGATATCGATGTATCTTTTCATTTCTATTTATCGGTCTATTCGGAAAGAGGTGAAGAGGAGTAAGCTAGAGTGATGTGGTCATGAACGTTCTTGCCAGTCGCGCCAGGCGTGGATGATAGGTATATTCGTAGTTTCCGGCAAACCGCACGACAGCGCCGCCCCAGCCGCTTTTGAAGCGATACACGCCGGCCATCGCTTCGCCGGGATCGTCGGTCTCAGGAATGCCCCAGAAATCGTAGACAAGCGTGCCCTGGCGTTTCGCCCAGCGTATGGCCTCCCATTGCAGCAGGTAGTTGGGCATCAATTGACGCCCCTCGTTGGCGGACGCGCCGTAGAGATAGCTGGCCTGGCGCGCCGCGCAGCCGACGAAAATGCCCGCGAGCAGCATCTCATCGCGTTCAGCCAGCAAGAGCTGCGCCTGGTCACGCGGCGCGAAGAGTCGCCAGGCACGCAGGTAATAGTCGAGTGTGTGAATACCGAAGCGGTCGCGCTCACCCGTGACTTGCAGCAGACCATACCAGGCGCGCACGTCATCATCGCTGCGTGCTGCGCGCACCACGACGCCCCTCCGCGCGGCCAGCTTCACATTATAGCGCCACTTCTCCTTCATGCGCGCCAGCAGCGTATCTTCATCGGGAGTGAGATCGAGCAGGATGGAGCGCGCAGGCTGCACAGGGCGCACAGGCCGAAAATGCAGTTCCTCCAGGCTTGAGCGCGCCAGCATTCCCGCGTCTATATCCTGAGGAAGCTCGACTTGCAGCGCGATAGCTCCCTCTTGTCGCAGCTTGGGAAGTAGCCGCGCAAACAACTCCCGCCAGAGTGATGCTCCCTGCTCATCCATCTGAGACCAATCCAGCACCGGCCCGCGTGGGATATAGGCCAGGTGGCCGATTCTCATGGGAATGTGTACAGGAGCGCGCCGTAACACCTGAGCGGCGGCGACGATCTGCTCATGCCGCGTATCCCATAGTGCGAAACGCAGCGGCTGCCAGCCCGCACTCGCCTTTAGCTCTCCCCATCCCCAGCATTGCAAAAAGTGGCCATCTGGACGCGACGTGACAAACCTGTCCCATTGCTCCCTATCATCAATCATGTTGAGTGTGTAGCGGTATGACATTCTAGATAATCCCTGCCTTTTGACACATTCTAACGCATCTGCTGCGGCATTGTATAGCGCGTGATACAATAATCAAGGAAGAAACAATTGGGTTGCGACGTAGCAGGTCACTACTCTTTCTTGCTACGGACACTCACAGGAGGCGACTTGTGAATATCGTGATACTGGGCTGCGGGCGTGTCGGCGCGCGGCTTGCCAGCCAGATGGACAAACCTGGCAATACCGTCTCGGTGATAGACTTCAGTAGCGATGCCTTTCAACGCCTCAATGCTGATTTTCGTGGAAAAACCATCATCGGGAACGGCGTGGATGAAGATGTGCTCATCCGGGCAGGCATACGCGAGGCTGACGCTTTCGTGGCGGTCACAAACGGAGACAACCGCAACATCATGGCAAGCCAGATTGCGAAAGAGATGTTTCAAGTAAAAAAGGTTGTGTGCAGGATTTACGACCCTATCCGCGAAGAAACGTATCGCGGAGGTTTGGGTTTGGAGACGTTCTGCCCCACCGTCCTCGGCGCGCAGATGATCTATGATACCATCACCGGCCAGAAGCAGAAATAGAGAGGGATCGCATGTACATCATCATTGGAGGTGGTGGCGATATCGGCTACTACCTTACGAAAAGCCTGCTGAGCGAGGGACACGAAGTTCTGCTGATCGAAAAAGGCGGCAGCCGCTACTCCTCGCTGAGTGAAGAGCTGGGCACATCGGTCATTCGTGGAGACGCCTGCGAAGCACGCACGATGGTGGAGGTCGGAGCAAGCCGCGCCGATGTTATGATCGCGGTTACAGGCGAGGACGAGGATAACCTGGTGATCTGCCAGATGGCAAAGAAGCGCTTCCAGGTTGCACGCACTATCGCCCGTCTGAATAACCCCAAGCATACCGAGCTATTCCGTAAGCTGGGCATAGACATCACCGTCAGTCCCACCAAATCGATTTTATCGCTGATCGAGGCCGAACTACCCATCACGCACTTTGTGCAACTCATGACGCTGCAAAACGCCGGTTTGGAGATTCTGGAGTTGCGAGTTTCTGCGGATTCGCCCACTGTAGGGAAGCTGCTGCGCGATATCCGTTTGCCGCGTTCCAGCAATATCGCCCTGGTTATCCGTGACAAGCAGTTCATCTTCCCGGATGCCGACACGAAAATCCTCGCCAATGATGATATTTTCGCGTTGGTAAACCGCGAAGGTGAGGACGAGTTGCGTGCAGCCTTCGAAGTGTTGAATTAACGCGCGAGTGTTTCTTGGGCGATCGAGCTGGTTCCCTATGGAGACGCGCGCTGAGTAGTGACGACCCTTGCCGTGCCTGAATGCTCCAGTGTCACGGCATCTTTTTCCTCTTGAGGTAAGAGATCATCTTTGTCAACCCGCTTGCCAGGGAGATCGGGTGGGAGGGTATCGCGTCGCCAGCGCCAGGGCGAGCGTCTTTTTAGCAGCAACGTATCGGCGGGTTTCCCGCGCAGCGAATTATACAGGCTGGCAACCACGACCCAGATGGCGGCCACCACCGGTGTCGCCAGCAATGCTCCAAACGGGCCGAACAACTGCGCCCCGATAATTAACGCCAGGATAGAGGCAACCGGGTGCAGGCCCACCGCGTGTCCCACAATGCGCGGCCCCAGAATATTGCTCTCGATTATCTGAATGACGATGAAATAGATCAAGAATCTCATACGAGCGCGGGAAAGGGTCGGGCAGCAGCAGTGAGATCAAGATAGCGGGAATAGAGGCAAGCGCCGGGCCGACCATCGGGATTGTCTCGAATAAAAACGCCAGCAAGCCAATAATCAGCGCGAATTTGCTCAATCCCAGAAAGAAGCAGCCAAAACCTGCCAGCACACCGATCAGGGCTGCCAGCGTCAACTGTCCGCGAATGTAGTTCCCTACAACACGATTCAGCGCATCCTCGAAGAGTAGCACATGAGGCTTTGCTCGCTCAGGCGCGAGTCCCACCAGCGCATTGCGAATACGTTTCCCATCAACCGCAAGGTAGAAACTCAGCACCGTCACCAGCAGCACGTTCACGATTACATCCGTCACGATCAACACCGTACTGACCAGGTTGGTCGCAACCGAAATGGCAAAGGCATTGGCCTGGTCGGATATGGTCGCCAGCGCTTTATCGATAGCTGTGGGCGGCACTCCCTGCTTGAGCAGCCAGTCGAGCACGGTGGTATAGGTATTGGGGAGATTTTGCACGTACACCGGCAAGTTGCTGGAAAAATACGTCACTTGCTGGATCAACGAGAAGATCAGCGCATAGAAGATCGCTACCAGTGCTGCCAACAAAAAGACATACACGATGATAGCTGAGAGTGCGCGCGGCAAATAGCGATTGAGCAGGTTGACCAGGGGCGTCACAAGGAATGCCACTGCCATAGCAAGCAGTAGCAACACTATAGCATGAACGAACATGCCCATTACGGTGAGGGTTGCCCACAACACAATCCCGACACAAATGA
Organism: uncultured Chloroflexia bacterium; assembly: GCA_963731975.1. GTDB lineage: Bacteria > Chloroflexota > Ktedonobacteria > Ktedonobacterales > Ktedonobacteraceae > CAVSXS01. The sequence continues at coordinate 24,848 of CAVSXS010000004.1, forward strand.
TGACGATGAGAATGTCTCGCGCTCGTGTCCATTGAATTCGCTGCATGTTTGCTGCCTCTGAATGACTCCTTTGCCTCGCGTTTTGTGGCTGCTCGTTCCCCGGATGCAACATAGATGCTACATTCTTGTACACAACTTCCATTACCATTGTGTCAGGTATACGCAAAAAACACAAGATCATGTCGTATCTCTAAATAGAGAACGAACTGGCCGCGCAAGAATAGGGGTTGAGGTGGAACTATTTCGCTGCCAACGACGTTTGATTACTAAGGATGATCCGGTATATTTATGAATATTCATGTCAGCCGATCAAACAGGTAGCCGCAGTTAACTTTATCGATTAGCTTCGTTGAGTATAATAATGGCGAACCTGCCTGATTGGGACCTGTACCGTCTTCCTATCCTTACGGGGAATAATTCGCAAGTCATTCGCACCAGTAAGCTGCCGGCGGAACTTTGGACGGTAAGTGGTGGCACATACTGAAACATTCAAAAACTGCTACATATACGACGGGGACGATTGATGGATATCTCTACGCTTTCAACGCCAACACAAATAATCCTGGCCTTACTACTCTTTGTCCTGTTACTTGCCTGGCTCATCATATTCGCTATGATGGCCTTCCGAACAGAATCCACGCTAGAAGATGACTTCGATGATCTGCCAACTCCGGCAGGATCATTTCCAAGCGTGAGCATCCCCATAGCTCAGCAAACCATGTTGACTTCGCTGCGCGTACAGACCACGTCCAACCACAATGGCGGATCCGGTTACGAGGTTGTAAAAGAAAACGGCATGGCTCAAGCGCCGGTCATGCGTTATCAGAACCGCGACTAGCACAGACCAACACCCTACCACCTCAATTTTGCAAGGGAGCCGGTCGAAACGTCCCATTTTCGTTGAGGAACACAAAATGGCTGTCTTGAACGTTGATAACCATGTCGATTTTACCGTCGCCATTCATATCTTTGAAGGTCAGCGTCACCGGCACTAAATCCTGTCCAGGGCCGATCAGTGTTGGTCCATTAAAAATCCGTGCCTTGGATGGGTCGCCGCCCGGCATCTCGATCACGACGATGTGGCGATTCAAGTTCATAGCGATGAAATGGCTGGGATTTGAAGCTGAATCGCTATGCCCCACAACAGCATTGGTTTGATAGGTGCGCGGGCGTCCATACTGCCAGTCATCCTGCGTCACCTGCCACCAGCTTCCCAATGCGCTTAGCGCCAACCAGCCCACGATCATGATGAGCATCGCCAGCCCGACAAATACTGCCCAATGCACCCGAAATCTGGGGAAAAATGGATAGGAATCTCTCCTGCGTTTCGTGAATTCTTCTTCGGTTCTCGGCGTTCGGAAGCGAGCGCTCGGAATTGCCGGAAGACCCGTATTGGTCGCCGTTTTCCTGGCAGGAATGCTGTACCGTTCCTGAGTCGCAAATCGTTGAGTATTTCCGTTATAACTGTCGCCAGTTCTGCGCCCCATCTCCGACCGCACATCAGCCGGGACAGGATAGCGACGCGAGCTTGTCGGCAGGCGTCCGGGGGGAGCGTCGTCGTAATCCCCATCATCAAAAATGGGTTCATCTGTGTGGCGTACCTGTTGCGCCATGCCGCGCCTGGCACGCTGTAAGCGACTGTTATCCATGATATGACCCACTCCTTCGGTGCAAAAGGCGTAATGCACAAATAACGAGATTAGAACGCTTTTTCTAATTACCACAAGATTACCAGAACTTAGAACAAATGTCAATAAATATAGACGGCAAAATAGAACTTTTGTGCTATCTGAAACTTCAAAGCACTGGCTGCGTATAACTCTATAAGAGCTTGAGAACCGGGGTCTCATCCTGGCGCGTTGTGAAGCGCTGGTAGTCCCGGTCGCTTTCAGCATGAATATAGCGCATCGGGAGAACAACCGGTGCGCAAAACTACGAGGAGAAACACAATAATGTCGGGAAACCGTGGGTGTATATTCAATTCGGTGCTGTTTTTGATTATTGTCTTTGTGCCCCTTTTAGGGCACATCGTCGCAACGATCATGGTCTTTGAGGATGACCATTCGCTCGCCGGAACGATTCTCTGGCTGGCGTTGATCTGGCTTGTGCCATTTCTGGGCATATTCCTCTACCTGGTCTTCGGCCAGCGTCGCCGCCGAATCATGTTCGGCCAGTCAAGCTACTCCCAACAACAAAGCATATAACAGACATGGAAGCAAGCGTATAGGGAAGCGAGACTTGTCTACAACGTCTACGTATGATGCTGTGGTGGTTGGCAGCGGGCCAAACGGCCTGGCAGCCGCCATCACTATCGCGCACACGGGCCGCTCGGTGATCGTGTTCGAGGCCAAAGAGACCATCGGAGGCGGCTCGCGCTCGATTGAATTGACGCTGCCCGGTTTTGTACACGATGTCTGCTCGGCCATTCACCCGCTGGGGCTTGGCTCGACATTCTTCCGCAGCTTGCCACTCAATCAGTATGGGTTGGAGTGGATTCACCCCTCTGCTCCACTGGCGCACCCGCTCGATGATGGCAGGGTTGCCTTGCTTGAGCGTTCCATCGAGGCGACGGGAGCAACACTCGGACGTGATGCGCAGGCGTATGCGAAGCTGATGACTCCCATCGCCGCTGATTGGGAGAAGATTGCCGGAGCTTTCCTTGGTCCGCTTCGACCGCAACCCTTACTGGCTCATCCATTCTCACTTGCATCATTCGGGCTAAAAGCACTGCGCCCGGCGAGCAGTTTCGCCAAAAGCCGTTTTCAAGGGGAGGCGGCACGAGCCATGTTTGGCGGCATGTGCGGGCACTCCATGCTGCCGTTTGACCGGGCGACCAGCGCGGCGGCAGGGCTGGTGCTGGGAATGCTGGGGCACGCGATTGGCTGGCCGCTGCCGCGCGGCGGCTCGCAGCGGATTGTGGACGCTATGGCTGCCTACCTGCGCTCGCTAGGAGGCGAAATCGTTACAGGAGTAGAAGTCAAATCGCTTGATATGCTCCCAGCCCTCGCGCTTCGTACTGTGTGATGTCACGCCCCGGCAATTGCTGCGTATCGCGGGTTCTCGCTTGCCGACCGCCTACCAGCACAGGCTCCAGCATTTTCGCTATGGACCTGGCGTCTTCAAGCTCGACCTGGCTCTGGATGGCCCCATCCCCTGGCGAGCGCCGCAATGCACGCGCGCCGCGACGGTGCATGTTGGCGGAACGCTGCCTGAGATTGCGGCGGCTGAAACTGCCGTCTGGCGAGGTGAGCATCCAGAGAAGCCGTTTGTGCTGCTCGCGCAGCAAAGTGTGTTCGATGCAACGCGCGCTCCAGCGGGAAAACATACCGTGTGGGCTTATTGCCATGTTCCCAGCGGCTCAACCTTCGACATGAGCGGGCGCATCGAAACCCAGATCGAGCGTTTCGCACCCGGCTTCCGAGACCGCGTATTGGCGCGCCACACCTTTTCGGCAGCGCAGCTTGAGGAGTATAACCCCAACTACATTGGCGGCGACATCAATGGCGGCGTGCAGGACCTGTGGCAGCTGTTCACCCGCCCCACTATCCAGGTTAACCCGTATGCCACGCCTCTCAAAAATATCTACCTGTGCTCGTCCTCAACCCCGCCCGGCGGCGGCGTGCATGGCTTATGCGGCTACTACGCGGCGCAGGCGGCGCTGAGGAATAAATGAACTTGACAGCTGCTTGTCACCAGAAAAGTTCCGCCCTGTCAAGGACTTTTCTTTAGAATTGAACCTTGCCTAACGATTAGATACGGGCGATCCTGTTTGTGGTCTTCCCCAGGTTGCCGGGGATATTCTCATCCAGGTTGATGTGGTTGATGACCACGCGCGCACCGGGAATGCCGGTGATTTCTCGCTCCATCAGGTACTTCATTTCCGGCTTGGGAACTTCACCATACAGGCTGACGATGTAGTTCTCGACCAGTGCGTGGATGTTGGTCGCGCCTTCCAGCTTGCCCGCAGCCTTCAGTTCGTCAATCGTGCGATTGACGGCATTCAGCAGTTCATCTTCGGCTACCAGGAAGTTCATTACGTCGATCACTCCGGGCATTTTGCGCAGCGCATTCTCGACTTCCTGCTTCTGCGCTTCAAGCTCAACCTTGCCATAGAGTGAGAGTACAACACCTTCGCGCTCCACAAATACTTTGACGGGGTGCGCGCTCCAGGCAGTGCTGGCAATCGTCACCGTTTTCTCGACGACATCCTCTGCGTCGCGCAGGGCAGTCTGGGCCAGGGGAGTCGGCTTACCGGTGATGGCGGCTTCGGCGAATGACGTGGAATACTCTCCCGGCTTCACCTCTGCCGTCCTGGGTGCCATCGGATTTTCGAGCGCCCAGCCGACGATGCTGATAAGAACGAGGACTGCGCCGATAATGACAAGCGCGGGTGTCGAATTAATGACGAGGACGCCGACAATCGTAATCAAGAGCGCCACGCCCATCACGATAGGCCAGTAGCTAGGACCTGGCAGGTGAATATGACCCGCTTCGCCGTCAGTGTGTGATTCGGTAGATACATTGCTGGTCTGCACCGCCAGCTCATTCCCGGTAAGGCTTGCGCTTTGAAGAGGAGTATTCATGCGTTCTCGCTTTCGTTCGAGAGTGTCTTCCAACCTACCTGGCTACCGCGCTACAACGGTACCCTTTTTATTAGCATAGCAGGAATGCGCGTATCTTGCAAGACCTGCTGCATCGTTGTCTCGCCATACCACAAAACGGCCCTCCAAAAAGAATGCTATAATAAGTACATATGTTCTATTATGCTCATTGAGTCGTATCAGAACCAGGCTAGAAAAGAGCTATACCATGCTTCGAGATGTGATGAGAGAAACCAGGGAGTTCCCGTACATCGCCCCGGAAGAGCAGGCCGGGGAACTGCCCCAACGCTTCCAGCAGGCGTTTGTGCAGGGATTGCAGCAGGCGCAGAGGGAGCATATGCAAGACTTACGCCACGTGCTGCTCAAGATTGTCAGGGCCCGTTTCCCACAGGCGCTGCGGCTCGCCCGAAAGCAGGTGAGCGGGATCGAGGATTATGTTGTCTTGCGCGATTTGATCGTGAAGATGAGCACGGCGAAGTCGGTCGAAGAGGCCGTCAATCACCTGTTGGAGACGGACGAGGAGCAGGAAGAAGAGGAATAGCCAGGAATGCTCTTGATATGCTCTTCATATACCCTGGTTACTCTCCCAATAAGACCTTCAGGTCAGATGTCAACTGTGCCGGGGTAAAATCGTTGTCGAGCAGGACGCGCTCGCGTCCCTCTTTATCGATGACGTAGACGAAGGTGCTATGATTGACGATACCCGCGCTGGTGGCGGCCTGCGCATCCACGCTGTAGTTCTGCCAGATGGGAGAAAGCTGGTTGAGCGAGCCGATCAGGTAATGCCAGGAGCCATTCATCTTATGCACGGTGGTAAAGTTCAGCGCGGCTGCCTGCGTATCGCCTTTGGGGTCCATACTGACCGCCAGGATCGCCACGTGAGTCGCTTCTTTGCCCAACGACAACACAACGGAGTGCAATTTCTCAGCGACCAGCGGGCAGACGTCGGGGCAATGCGTATAGAGGAACGTGACAACGACCGGCGCGCCCTTGAATTGCGAAAGCGAGACCATTTTCCCAAGCTGATCCTTCAGGCGGAAATCAGGCGCGGGAACGCTGCCCAGGTCGGTGCCTTGCAAACCGGACTGGCTCGTATCGGGGGTGGTGCCTACCGGCGAACCGAGGCCGTTGCGCAGGCTGAAGACCGCGATCACCAGGATAACCAGCAACGCCAGGGTCACAACCGAGAGTCGAGAAGCCAGACGCCAGCTCATGGTCATATGCTGTCCTTCAACAATCCAGGGGAAATACATCCCTGCCTATTTCCCACGTTTATAGTTTAATGCACGACTCTGTCCAGAACCATCACGGCGAAGATCAAGGCCAGGTAACAATTCGAGTACCAGAAGAGCGTGCGCGCCCATTTCTTCGTCGAATCGCGCAGCAGCCGAACTGCCATGTACACCAGTATACCACCCAGCACCAGCGCGCACACCAGGTAGAAATAGCCCATGGCGTGCATGGCGAACAGGATCATCGTCACCGCCAGCAGCAGCAATGAGTACAGGAAGATTTGCTTGCGCGTCTCGCGCTCGCCCATGACGACCGGCAGCATTGGAATGCTGGCTTTCTCGTAGTCCTTCTGAATGAGCAAGGAGAGCGCCCAGAAGTGAGGCGGCGTCCAGTAGAAGATGATGGCGAAAAGCCAGATAGCGGGCAGCGTGACAGTATTTGTGACGGCAGCCCAGCCGACCAGCACGGGAACGGCGCCAGCAGCGCCGCCGATCACGATGTTCTGCGCTGAGGAACGCTTGAGCCATATTGTATAGATGAAGACATAGAAGAGGATGGCCGAAGTAGCCAGCAGCGCGCTCAGCATATTCACGAAGACCGCCAGGACGAGGAAGGAGCCGACGCCCAGTACGAGGCCAAAGATGAGCGCCTGGACCGGCTGCACTCTGCCGGAGGGCAGCGAGCGCCGCTGCGTGCGCCCCATGATCTGATCGATGTCGCGGTCGATGTAGCAGTTGATACAATTGGCGCTGCCCGCCGACATCGCGCCGCCCAGCAGTGTCGCCAGCACAAGGCCAAGCGGCGGCAGGCCCTGCTTCGCTATAGCCATTGCCGCGAGCGTGGTGCCGAGCAGCAGCACCGTCACATGCGGCTTCATCAGGTCGATATAGCCGGAGATCGTCTGCCGGACAGGGCCGACCTCTTTCTTTTCCGCTTCCTCTTTTTGTTCAAGAGCTTCCAGTTCGGGTCCCTCAGGCGCGACGCGCAGTTGGCGAGCCGCCAGCACTGCCAGCGCTACCATGCAGCCCCACACGGCTGTTCCCAGCGCCAGGTGCAGCGCATCGACAAAATCTGGCCCATTGAGCAGCACAACGAGGCCGCCGACCGTGGCCTGTACCAGGAACAGGATACCGGCGATAAAGGCAACCAGCGCCTGTCCCGGCGCGACACGACGCCTGCGCAGCGCGGAGATGATGGTCCACAACATCACCAGCCCAACCAGGGTGGCGACGATGCGGTGGAAAACATTGATGTCGGCCAGTCCTGCCTGCACCGCCCACGCCGGGGGATTGCTGCAAATCGGCCAGCCAGGGCACGCCAGTTCGGCGTTGCTATTGGTAACATACGAGCCGCTCAGCAGCAGCCCATACACGAGAATGGCGTTGGTGATCGCCAACCGCGCAAAACGGCGCGTCTTCGCGGGTAACTCTTTGCTCGGCTGCGCCTTGCCTGCCATAATCGCAATGGTGATGACCATCGAGAAGATCACCAGCGCGGTTCCCAGGTGAGCCGTGATGATTTGCGGCGGCAGCTTCCACAGCACGGTCAGCGCGCCCAGCACGATCTGCACCACCAGGAAGGCCGGTGCAATCAGCGCGGGCAGGAGCACCTGTCGCTGCTTGCGAGCGTAAATGATCGCCAGCACCGTCACCGCAATAATCAGCACGCTGACGATGGATGCTGCGTAGCGGTGAAACTGTTCCAGTAGCACATGATAGTTGAGCGCCACAAAGATTTGCCCGTGACACAAAGGCCAATCGGGGCAGCTCAAGCCGGAGTCGGAGACGCGCACGGTGCCACCCAGCGCGATAAGAAAATAAGTGAATCCGACGGCGACCCACGCGACTCGTCGCAGTAATTTCATAAGCCCAGGCATCCTTCGTAGTAGAGAATCAGACCTATTGTATTTTCACGGAATCTCCTGATACCCTCCTTGCAAGCAGAGAGGCTCGCCTTACAATGACCTGAACATACCAATGCAACACTATTCAAAATGAACGTACAATTTCACGAGAAAACTCTTATAACCATTGGCATCACTATCTACTTGTGGTATGGTTTATATCAATCAAGAAATGCCTGTCTGCATAGTAATGACGAAAAGGAATTATGATATGGCAATTGAAGTACGTGTAAACACCATCGTTTTACCTGGGGGCAAAATCGAAATAAGCACTCCTGAGCTTATTCCAGGCCAGCATGCGACCGTGGTCGTGACCGTCGAAAACGGCACATCAAATGTGCAGCCTCATGTAATCGATATCCTAAAAGCTCTTCCAGGTCATACGCTTTTTCACTCCGCGGATGAAGTCGATGCCTATCTCCATGAGGAGCGTGAGTCGTGGGAGCATTAGTGTTGCCTTCCGAGGGTAAGATTTATTTAGATGCCAATTGCTTCATTTATAGCATCGAGAGGATTGACCCTTATCGTGAAATCCTGGATTCCATATGGCAGGCAGCAAGTGTTGGAGAAGTTGGCGTTGCAACGAGTGAGTTGACTTTACTCGAAGTTCTGGTAAAGCCGTTAAAAGTCGGAGACATTACTACAGCAACAATTTTTCGCACAGTATTGCGACACTCTCCTGATGTTCAGATGTATCCTATCACGCAAGGTATTTTGGAGGAAGCAGCGAAGCTACGAGCAACTATCGGTTTAAGAACACCAGATGCTCTTCATGCAGCTACGGCCATACTCAATAAATGTACACTATTTGTGACAAATGATAGTACATTTCGAAATCTTCGTGATGCGAATGTAGTTGTACTCAAGGATATTTTAGGGCAAGGAGGCAAAGCACACAATCAGAAGCCTCCCGAAGATCAACTGATCTGAAAGCTATCAACAATGGCAAATCTTGGACTAAATTTCTGGCTGACCGAGTGGGATTGGGAGCCATCTATTTTAATCGGCACAGCCATCATCATCGGGCTATACCTGTACGCCATCGGGCCGTTCGCGGAGCGACACGGGTTCGAGCGCATTTCAAGAGGCAAGGCTCTAAGTTTTCTGCTGGGCGTTGACATCATCTTCCTGTCGCTCGTCTCCCCGCTCGACAAGCTGGGCGACACCTACCTGTTCAGCGCGCACATGATTCAGCACCTCCTGCTCACCATGGTCGGGCCGCCGTTAATGCTGATCGGCACGCCGGAATGGTTCATGCGTCCCATCGTGCGCAATAAGGCACTGTTCGCCGTCGCGCGCTGCCTGACCTACCCGGCGGTCGCCTTCCTGCTCTTCAATGCAGACTTCCTCCTGTGGCACGCGCCGTCGCTCTACGACGCGACGCTGGAGAACAGCACGATCCACGTCATCGAACACCTCAGCTTTATCATCTTCGGCCTGCTGAACTGGTGGCCGATCTTCAGTCCCTCACGCGACCTGCCGCGCCTCTCGATCGGCGGCCAGGTGCTCTACCTCTTCCTGAGCGGCATGCCATCCGTGCTGCTTGGCGCTGGTCTCACCTTCACTCCCCCGCTTTACGCGCCATACATCGCCGCCCCGCGCGCCTGGGGCATCTCCGCCGCCACCGACCAGCAGCTGGGCGGCCTCATCATGTGGATACCCGTCAACCTCATGTTCATCGCCACCATGAGCGCCCTCTTCCTGCGCTGGATGCAGAAGAAGGAGATAGAACAGGCCACAACAGAACGAGAGATGTGGGAACGGGAAGACGCGGAGGAGGCAGAGCAGGCGATCCGGGTTCAGGAGCCATATCCATAGATGGCAATTGCGGCGAGTCCTGCTGAAACGCATAGTCAGAAGGGTACAGCCCCATTAACTGGTGGAGAGGAGTCCCAAAGGGCTTGAAAACGGAGGATTCATCTGTAAGCTATGCATATGAAAAAACTCACAGAACAGATGAATGCCTCGCAGGTATTTTGCCCCAACCTGGAGTGCAAAGCAAGAGGACAAGTCGGGCAAGGCAATATCGTGATCCTGACCTTGACCCGCTTTTGTGGTTCTTCCGCACTTTCCGTGCTCAACAGTAAAGAGAAAGCATCGAGAGTTGGCTTGGTAAGCCAACCCGGACCTTTTCAATGTGCAAGGGATGATCTTTTGTGGAAAACATCCCTCAATGCCTTCTGCATTGGTTTCTCGGTGGATCAACACAGTAGCTGAGCACGGAAAGTGCGGAAGAACCACCAAATCGGGGGAAGCTCAAAACCTGTTTTGTTGAGATGGTGCGTTTTGTAGAGGTAACATATCCTCTTCCTCTTTTCTTTTTCTTTTTTTCCGCGCGTCCTTCTTTTGTTTTCGTGCTCCTCTTCTCACAGCCTTGAGAGATTCGTCTCGTTTACCTTCTCAGGGTGTTTCTGTCGGGAGGAGAAACTTCTCTGTTAGACGCGAATGTCGCCGCAACGATGAGTTCCCACAAGCCAAAAGGGATCAGAAACAGGTAACTGGCATCCAGGAAGAAGAAAAGCACCGCAAGAGCGACAAAAAAGAGACCCACATATCCGAGCATTTTCCATCGAGCACGTTGCCGAAAAATGAGGCTGATCACAAGAAGTGAGAAAGCAAAGGTGACAATACTGATCCACCCGCCCAGATCCGCAGCAGCATGGGCCACGATCGAGAACTCTTTGTATTCCAGGTCAGTCGCCGATCTCCCTTCTTTCCCGAGAGCAACAAGTGCGTATTGCAAAGCAAGGAAGCCGATGAAGACCGCGCCGATCATGATATTCAGAGCAACGACAACACCTAGTGGATAAAAATGGGATTCTTTGAGCCAGGTGAAAAGGGTCACTACTCCTATCACCCAAAACACAATGGCACAGGAGAATGCTGCCACCATGCCACTAAAAAGCTGTTGTCCACCGGGTTGCACCAGGGTTGAAAGCAGGTCAGGGCTTCCTGGCCCCTCAGCTGCATAAAGCAACAGGACTCCTATCAGAAATCCTCCTCCGGAGAGAGCAAAGCATATGGCTCCAACAATCCAGAGGGAAGAGAAAGTGTTCGGAGCTGTCAGAGACAGAACCGAACCAGGCTCCCCAGATTCCGGGACGCTGTGCTGCATCGTTTGCGTCTCCTTTCGCGCTGGCCTAGGCCACTAAAGAAATGACCTCCTCGGTCATGACTTGTGAGAGAAGCATAGCGTTTTTCTTTCAGCAGAACTACGTCTGTTCTGCCAGTGCCAATTGCTCCAATGGTCTGCCACTGTCATTTACGCCACTGTCGTTTTTGACAGGTTGGAAAAAGGGTCGCGATGCTATAATGGATGGGACGTGCGATACTCGTTGATCACGACCTAGGAAAAACAGATGAAACACATCCAACAAATTCCTGTTCTTGCCTGGTTTTTGCTTTGCTGGTATGTCTTTGTAACCGGAGCTCTGCTGACAACCATCTGGAATCCTGCTCATGGCCAGACAGGCCCCTACGCGCTGCAAATCGTCGCCTTTCTTTTGCTTGAGGGTCTGCATCTGAGCCTCTCGCTCTGTCTTCTTTCTGGCAGGTGGACGAAAGCTGTGCGCTCGCGCGTGCTGATTCTCCTGGCGGGGGGGGTGCTGCTGCTGACACAAGTAGCACAAAGCCCGGCTGTGGCTTTCACCTTCTCGCCAGCACTTTTGATCGTTGCACTGACAACGCTTCAGCCGTGGAGGCGGCTGTTCGTGGCCAGCGCTGGCTACCTCGGGTGTGTCGTGCTCTATGCACTCACTTTTGGTTCGGCTCTGGACTGGAATCTCCGCTGGGACAGTACCGCAGCAGCTTTGCTGTTTTTCGTTTGCTTTGCTCTCGGTGGCTTTTTGCTCTTTCTTCAGCAGCAGCGCACGCATCAACAAACACAACGTCTTTTTCATCAGCTTGATGGGGCGTATGCACAGCTTCGAGAGGCCAATACCCAGTTATCTGCCTTTGCGTTGCACATCGAAGATCTGACGATGCTCAATGAGCGTCAGCGCATCGCGCGTGAACTCCATGATACCCTGGTGCAAGGCATTGCTGGCTTACTCATGCAATTAGAAGTCATCGCGACCCATGCCCAGCAGAATCACCTGGAGCGGGTCCAAACCCTCGTGCAGCAGACCATGACGGACGCTCGTGAGACCCTGGCTGATGCCCGGTGCGCACTCGGCGATCTGCGTGCCGAGCATGTGCGCCCTGACGATCTGGTCGAAGTGGTCCAGGAGGAAACCACTCGTTTCACCGCGACCACCGATATTCCCTGTATGACTCAGCTTGCGTCCCTTGCCCACACGCCTCCCTCCCTCTGTGTCCAGGTCTTGCGGGTCATTCGCGAGGGATTGACCAATATTGCTCGTCATGCTCAGGCCAGACAGGTAGAGATACGGGTATCCATTGCCGGAACGGCCTTACAGGTTGAGATTTGTGATGATGGTGTGGGATTTGATCCGGCAACCATCAAACCGGAGAAAGGGCATTATGGGTTGTTGGGTCTGCGCGAACGGGCTCGCCTGATCGGCGGACATTTGGCTATTGTGAGCCACCCAGGCCAGGGAACCAGTCTGTGTCTCCAGATTCCGCTCGTCCCAGAGGGTGTATACGCATGAACGAGCGAACAATTCGTGTCGTGATTGTCGATGATCATGTTATGGTGCGCAAAGGGTTGCGGCTCATGTTCGAGGAAGCTGCTGAAGATATTGCGTTGATTGGCGAGGCTTCTGATGGGCGAACCGCCGTGACACTCGTAGAACAGCTGCAACCAGATGTGGTCCTCATGGACGTTCGCATGCCTGCCTTGGACGGCGTTGCAGCGCTGAAACGGATACGCGCGGCCTGGCCACAGGTTGCGATCATCATTCTCACCACCTATGATGAAGATGACGTGATTCTGCGCAGCATGCGCGCTGGAGCTTGCGGATACTTACTCAAGGATACGCCATTAGAGACCTTACTGTATGCCATTCGGACGGCGGCACGAGGAGAAATGCTGGTGCAGCCCTCCGTTATGGCTCGTCTGCTCACCCACCTTCCTGACAAAACGGCCAGAGAGGAACGGGTCACCTCTCCCTCCTATGGGTATGGAACGCTGACGAAACGAGAGCGAGATGTGCTGGCGGGTCTTGCTCGCGGCGAACGGAGCAAAGAGATTGCCGCACACCTCGGGATTACCGAGCGCACCGTCCGGGCCTATTTAACCTCGATTTATACCAAGTTGAATGTTGATTCGCGTACGGCTGCTGTTGCTGTCGCAGTAGCACATGGTCTGCTCTCTTAGCCAAACGTGACCATGAGACCGGCAAATGGCCCAATTTTTCACAAATCCTTGTCGTACCCCTATTTCTCCATTAGCCTGGACCTGGCTGGCATCTGTTAAGAAGGTGGTGACCTTCACCAGGTGTTCCTTGGTCATGCCTGCTGCATGTAAAATGGCCAAAATATTATTCCAGACCGCTTCACATTGCTCGGCGAACTGCTGGGGGACGTGACCATCAGGAGTTTCAGAAAACGATTAGCTTGATCGACGTTCTCTGGCTCAAGAGTGCATTGGGTAAGAGCGCAACGAGTATCGTTGCCGCTTTTGAAATAGAGCACACGACTTCAATCTATTCAGGATTATTACGCATGTCCGACCTTGTTACATCATTTCCTGCCATTAGTTTTCCCCTCTATATCGTGACTCCTCAAGCGCGTCTCGATAGTGTCCGGCATGAGCTTTCTCGCCCAACTTTCCAGGCTTTAGAATTGCATAAAAAGTGTGGTTTCTTTTCAGAGGAGCAACTGATAAAAGAAGCCGATAATATTATGAAGTGGGCAGCCAGTCCTTCAGCTATCGAGAAGTTAGCTTCTAGAGTCGAGGATGTCGAAGGGTGAATTTTATCATAGCCGGGCGATCTTCTAGCAAGCAACTATCAAGACTTGTGGCCTTTAGATGCCCTGTGATTTCTTACCTACCATTCTGCTTATGGCCTTGAAAAAGCTTGATCATAGGTTCCCGCGATAAGACTGAGTATAATAAACCTGACAATGTGGGCCACCATACCATTTGGCTAGAGAGTCTGAGGAATATCGAGCCCACCTGCACCTCTTCAGAAGTATAAGCCGTTTCAGCTGCGAGGCGCAATGCTAAAAACGACTCTTTTCAAGTCACATCGGTAACTGGATACTGCAACTTTCCCTTTGACATTGTGAAGGATTCTTGCTAATTCTCGATGCTGCCCATCGGTCATTTCATAAGCATACGCCTTGCTATCACCACGAGAGTTATGAGGATAGGGAGGGTCACAGTAAAATAGCGTTTGCTCGCTGTCGTATCGCTTGATTACCTCGACAGCCGGAGCATTTTCTATCTGGATGCGCAGAAGCCTTTGCACAATCTCCGAAAGACCTTCAACGCTTCCCAACCAGCGTGAAACAGCGCCACCCATTCCTGCCCGACTTGTGAGCAAGCAGTTAGCCCATCTTCCTGAGCTTGCTGTTTGGGCGAGTCCACTTCTTACCTGCCTTGCTCGCACAAAAAAGCGCCTGGCTCTTTCCAATTCTGAAATATCCTGTACCAGTTGAGAGATAGCAAGCTCGAACTCTTCTCGTGAGAACGGAGTTAAACCGATAGCCTCAATCAAGGCATCTTTCTGTGTGCGCAACACGCGAAAGAAGTTGACCACCTCACCGTCGATATCATTATATGTTTCAACAGGTGCAGGTTCTCTGTTCAGCAAAACAGCAGCAGAACCTCCGAAAGGCTCACAATAATGTGTAGCTTGAGGTAGAAGAGGTAGCAGCCAATCGAGATGACTATATTTTCCCCCATACCAGCCAAAGGCTATTAACTTGCCCATATCCTCTCATCCTTTCTCTGTTCTAATCACAGAGTATAGCACACGAAAACCCTTCCAGGAACCCTTATCGTAACTATTCAGCAGAGCCTTACGTGTTAAGAGAGGATATCCCTTTGTACATAGGAGGACATTATCAAATTAGGAGCAAAATATATGAGTTATCAACCTTACCCACCCGAACCGGGAACGCCAGGATATCAACAGCCACCCAATCAGGGACCCACGGAAGCTCAGGGGTATGGCGCAAGTAATACATCCAGCAGCAGCGGGGCTAACGCTCAGAGCCAGTACGAGAACTATGTCGACCCTCTGGGCAACCGGGTTGAGCGGCACGAATCAGTCTTCGTAGACGAGAATCTGCGACGCGACAACATACGCCGTAGGATCAGAACTATCACCTACTTTGTGTTGGGCGTGCTGGAAGTAATCTTGCTGCTGCGACTCTTGTTGCGACTCCTGGGAGCAAACGAGGCCAGCGGATTCGTTATGTTCCTATACAACCTGAGCCATATCTTTGTGGCCCCCTTCAACGGCATCTTCAACGACCAGGCCCTGGGCAGAAACGTCTTTGAAACCTCTACCCTGATTGCCATGATCGTCTATGCATTGCTGGCCTGGGGCATCGTATCACTGGGCCGACTTGTATTCGCCCCCCAAAGTCCCGCCAGCCAGACCATATCATCGACTCGTCGCAATCGCCTGTAAAGGGGACGAGGGCGGCGCAAGCGCCCTTTCCACTGATTCTGTGGGGAAAGCCCTCCGTCGTAGTGGGGGCGCTTGCGCCGCCCTCTTATCCCAATACGACCCGCACATTGTGTCCCTACACCGCGAACCAACTAGAAAAGGCCAATTCAGTCAATTATTACCCAGTTTGAGGCTCATTTTACCGAAAAAAGGTGCTGCATCAGGATGAAACGGGCCTGTATGTGGCGGGCAAACGACACTGGATGCATGTGAGCGCGACGGAGTCCCTCACGCACTATTATGCCGTGCATGCCAAACGGGGCCAAGAAGCGCTAGACGCCATCGGCATCCTCAAAGACTTCCACGGGGTGAGCGTGCATGATGGCTGGCAATCCTATTGGCGCTACGCCTGCGAACAACGGCGAACACCAGTAGACAAATTAGCATAGACCCAAAATCGCCGAGCCGCTCAAGAAGCCGCTCGGCGAAAAACTAGCCAATCGCCCTACGAGCCTGTTATAATGCGCCTTGAAGATTTCCACTTTCTGGGGCGAGCGCGAGAACAGGAACGTGGGAGCAATCCAGCATGAATTGGGAAGGCGCACGGCTATGCTCATAACACGCATCGAGTTAGAGAATATCAAGAGTTATCGTCACCTCGTCGTCGATTTCAGGCGCGGCACCACCGCTATCAGCGGCGCGAACGGCGCGGGCAAGACCACCCTCGTCGAGGCCATCGGCTACGCACTCTTCGGCCACCTGCCCTACAACCAGGGGCAGTTTGTGCGCGAGGGCGAGAAGCAGGGCAAGATCGTCATTCACCTGATCGGCAGCGATGATCGCCCCTACGAAGTCGAGCGGCGCTGCGGCACGGGCGGGCAGTGGATGGTGTACGACCGCGAGGCTGACCACCGCGTCGAGCAGCGCGCCGACGTGCTGGACAAGCTGCACGAACTCTTCGGCATCGACCGCGAGCGTCCCCTCGATAGCCTCTTCCGCGATGCGCTTGGCGTGCAGCAAGGTACGTTCACCTCCATATTTCTCGAAGCGGCCAGTAAGCGCAAGCAGACCTTCGATGCCCTGCTCCAGATCGAAGACTACGAGACTGCCTTCAAATACCTGCTGGATGTGCGCAAGCAGTACGACGAACAGATTCAGGAGCAGAAGAACGAAATCCAGCGCCTGGAAATCGAGACGCGCGAGCTTCCCGACTGGCACGCCCAATTGAAAAGCGCGCGGCAGGAAGACGAGCAGAAAAAGCGGCTGAACGAACAGCACACGCGGCGGCTTGCCGAGCGACAGGCACGCTTCGCCGTCCTCCAACAGCAGCGCGAACGACTCGATGCGACAAAATCTGCCTTCCAGCAGCAGCAAACCAGGTCTGGCGCGGCCCAACAATTGCTGGAGAGCCGCGAGAGAGCCATGCAGGACGCGCGCCAGGCGCAGCAGGCGCTCGAAGGCAGCCAGGCCGATTTCACGCGCTACCAGCAGGCCGACACACTTCTACAGCAACTGCGTAAAGACGAACGGCAGCGCAACACATTACAGCGTCAATCCAATGACTATAAGAACACTCTGGCTACTATCCAGGCCGACATACGCAACCTGGAAGGCCGCTTGCAGGAGGTGGAACGCGCGCGAAAACGCCTCGCCGACCTCGCGCCTTCCGTCGAGCGGCAGTACGAGCTGGAGCAGCAGCAGAGTACGCTCAATCAACAGGTCATGCAATACAACGGGCTGCTCAAGGAGATCAAAAAGCTCGACGGCCAGCAAGTCAGCAGCCAGCAGGCGTTGGCGAAACTACAGCGCGCCATCACAACTATAGAGCCACTGCAAGAAGCGGCGGAGCAACTCGCGGAGCGCCTTGAGCGTGTCAGCACGCTTCAGGCAAAAGTGAACGAGCGCGGCGCGAAACGACTGCAATTCGAGGAGAAAAGCGCCGAACTCCAAAAAAGAGCGATGATAGAGAGCAGCTCGCACTCAATTTAAGGAAGGCCGAAGACTTCCTGACCGCGCTGGAAGAGCGCCGCGCCGAGGCCGAGGAGATGCCGGAACTGCAAGGCCGCTTCGATGAACTCAGCGCCCAGCGTCACCGGCTAGAAGGCAACATCGAGGGCTACCGGCGCTCGCGCAAGCTCTCCGTCGGCGGCCAATGCCCGCTGCTGCACGAGCCATGCCAGAACATCAAAGTGCGCGGGCTGGCAAGCCTGGAATTCTATTTCGATGGCGAGATTCAGCGCGACCAGGAGACACTGGCGAGCCTGACCCAGCAGGTGGCGACGGTGGACAAACGCATTGGGCAGGTGAAACGCTACGCCGACGAGCTTGGCAAGATCGGCTTCTACCTGGAGAAGCGCGATTCCTACGCGGACCGGCTGCGACTAATTGCAACGGACATCACGCGCCTGGAACGCGAAGTAGATGATCTGCAGGCCGCGCTGGACGAGTACGCGCAGATCGAACAGCAGATCACTAGGGCAAAGGCCGAACTTGATGAGAGCAAACGAGCCGACGCGCAGGTGCGCACGCTGGACGGTTTGCAGCAGCAAGAGCGGCAGGAGCAAGAGCGTATAGAACAGCTTGCGCTTGATATCCAGGAGCGCGGCCAGCTTGCCGAGACGCTGCGCGACAGCACGACTCAGTTGCAAACGACTGAAAAAGAACTGGCGGCGCTCGGCGACCCGCGTACCGAAAGCCGGGCGCAGCAGAACGTCATTCAACATGAAGATGAGTACGTACAGCAATTGCGGCAGGAGCAGGAACAGGGCAGCGAGGTCGAGCAGGCGTTGGAAGAGTTGCGTGGTCAACTGGCAAACTTTTCCAACCTCGACGCGCAGATCGGCGAGCAGGAGGGCATCAAGCAGGTCTGCCAGGCCGGGTATCATACCTACCTCAAGAGCCAGGATATCGCCCACCAGCTTCCTGAACGCGAACAGGCATACCAGGAGGCGCTTGACAAGGCGCAACAGGCCGAGCGCGAATTGCAGCAAGCCGAGTCAGCCTATACACAGGCCCAGGCTGACTACAACGCCGAGGAAGAGAGCGAGGTAAGTGCGGAGATTATGCGACTGAACAAGGACATCTCGGTAATCGCCAGGGATTTGAACGCGCTACAGGATGCGATCAACGACCTGGAACGCAAGATCGCCCAGGCAGAGGTGCAGCGTGCCGAACTGGAGGTAGCCCAGAAGGAGAAGCAGACGCTCGAAGATTTGATTACCATGCTTGAATATTTCCGTAAAAAGATCAAAGAGGCCGCGCCGCACGTCCTCAAGGCCATGCTGACCGATATTTCCGGCGAAGCCAATCGCATCTTCTGCGAGATCATGGGTGATCGCAGCGCGCAACTCAGTTGGGAGTATGACTACGAGGTCGTGCTGCGCCGCCAGGGGATCAACCGCACCTTTGCGCAACTTAGCGGCGGCGAGCAGATGAGCGCCGCGCTCGCCATCCGTCTCGCGCTGCTCAAGAAGCTCTCCACGCTCAACATCGCCTTCTTCGACGAGCCGACGCAGAACATGGACGAACTGCGCCGCTCCAACCTGGCGGAACAGATTCGCCGCGTGCGCGGCTTCGACCAGCTATTCGTTATCAGCCACGACGATACGTTCGAGCAGAGCCTGGACAGCCTGGTGCGCCTGCGCAAGAAGGATGGGGAGACGCACCTGGTATCCGATGACGAGGTAAGTATGGTGAGAGAGCAGGTAACCGTTCATGCTTCATAAAGGAAAACTCCAGGCAGCTCTGAACGCCAAGCGCGGGCAGTTCAGCGCCGACAACAGCGCCTTTTTCGAGCAGTTGGAGGCATACCAGCACGCGCTAGAGACGCTCTACCTGAATTATGCATCCGGCGAGCAGTTGGAACAGGACCTGCCGCCTATCGAGGGTTCGACCTCGGCAGGCGCGCGGCCAACCCCGGAATTTGATCGCTGGCTGGTCGGCGCGGCTTACAGCGACTATCACGGGCCGCTCTTCCCCTTCGGGCGCGAGTTCGCCAATCACGAGCAGGCGCGCGAGTGGGCGGAGTGCATCGAAGGCGTCACCACGCTGGCCGTCGATGGCAGCCAGCTCCTGCCCTGGCGCGACGCGTCCATCCCCGTCGCATTGATCCAGGTGGGATTTTTCGCCAATCCTCACGCGCAAAGCAGGCCCTACACGAAAGATGTGCGCCTGGAAGTGCTCGCGCCCGGCGAGATCATGGAGCAATCGCGTATCGAGAGCAAAGACCCGGATAGCTACCCCTACTCTGAGGTCGAAGTGACGCTGCGCCGCTACACGCTGGAAGTTGAAACGCTTTGCGGCCAGATGGAGCAGTTCGCCCGCGCGCGTCGCACCGATGACCCTACGTTCAGCCCGGTCGTGTTCTTCGATGGCTCGCTGGTAGTCTCCTTTGCCCTGACTATGCCCAGTCCCTACCGCGAACGCTACATCTCCGCCGCCGTCTCGCTGCTGAAAACCTCGGAAGAGTGCCGCGTGCCCCTGATCGGTTACATCGATACCAGCTACGCGCGCGACACGATCACCATGCTGCTGCGCCTGGACAGGATGCGGTCACAGCCTGCTCTGCACGAGACGAAGAAGATTCACGACGCGCTGCTCTGGCAGGGGCAGATGCACTGGGGCGACCGCACGCCCGCTATGATCTGCGCGCGCGGCGATGTGCTGGAAGGCTACGGCGACTACCGCGACCGCGTGGCCTTCTGCTACCTGAAGACGACCGCTACACAGCCGCCCGCGCGCCTGGAATTCCCGCGCTGGCTGCTCGACGACGGCATCCTGGAGCCGGTGATGGATGTCGTGCGCGCCGAGGTGATCGCCGGCAACGGCTATCCCTACGCCATCGAGACGGCGGACGCGGTAGCCGTCATCACCCAGCAAGACCGCATGGAGTTTTACGCGCACTTCCAGGACTATATGAAGAAGCAGGGCATCGAGTTCACCTTTTCAAGGAAGGCAGTGAGCAAGAGCCGACGCAGGTAAAGGCGAAATTTCCCTCACAGTATGGTATACTTACCTCAAATTACAGGCGTTTCACTCAAACCTAGAACTAACAATAACTGTATGTCTCGTTCACAAAACTTGCGGCTGACCTGCTCTTGCGGGGAACCGCTCACCATCACTATCTACGATTACGTCAACGTTGCGCAGGACCCACAGTTGCGCTATACCGTGCTGGTGGGCCTGTTGAATACTGCTGTGTGCGCCATGTGTGGCAAGCGAACCGCGCTGGCGCACCCGTTTATCTACTCCGACCCGGCGCATAACCTGCTGGCCTACGTCCATCCACGCCACGACGCGCCCGAAGACGCGCGCAGGCTCATCCTTGAGCAACTGCGCGATGTGTATGTGAGCATTGTCGAGCGAGCCGAAGTGACCGATACCGCGCACGCTCGCCGCTCGGCAAACGGTGATGCGCCTCTCCCTGACGACAGAGCCGGGGAAATCCCCCCGTTGCAGGTCATTTTCGGCATCGACCAGCTCAGCGCGGTCATCAACGCCGAACTCAGCCAGGATGAGCGCCTGGGCAAGCTGGCCTTGAGCACGAAAGAGCCGCGACGAGGCCGAACGAGGTCAGATGCACATCATCGCGCGCAAACTGGCGCAAGAGATGCAGTGCCAGGTCGAGGTGGAAGACCTGCCGGACGAGTATACCGTGTGGCTGTTTGGCTCGCGCCGCCAGGTGGGAGCCATCATGCGCGAACTGGCCGCGCGTTCATAGCGAAGCGAGCAATCCATGATTACAGTTGGCGTGCTGACCATCAGCGATAGCGGCGCGGCAGGCGCGCGAGAGGACACCAGCGGCGAGCATATCCGCGCCCTGGTAATGGAGCACCTTCCCGGCGCGGTCGTCTCGGCGGGCGCGATCATCCCCGACGAACGCCTCCTCATCGAAGGCACGCTGCTGGAATGGAGCGACGAGAAGCAGATCAACCTGGTGCTCACCACGGGCGGCACAGGGCTTGCTCCCCGCGACGTGACGCCTGAGGCCACGCGCGCCATACTCGACCGCGAGGCTCCCGGCATCGCCGAGGCCATGCGCGCCGAAAGCCTGCGACACACCCCCTTCGGTATGTTATCGCGCGGCGTGGCCGGCACGCGCGGACGCACGCTCATCATCAACCTGCCCGGCAGCCCGAAGGCCGTTCGCGAATGCCTTGAATGCATCCTGCCCGTCCTGCCGCACGCCGTCAACCTGCTGACCGAGGGACCGCGAGAGCATTAACCGATGGCCAACATCAACGACTCCTTCACCTACACAGGCCATGATGATAACGTCTTTTGCCTGGCCTTCTCGCCCTCCAGCGACCTGCTCGCCTCCGGTTCGCGCGACACAACCGTGCATATTATCCCCGTAGATGAACTTTCACGAGCAAGATCGGGAACATGTCATTCTTCGCTTCGCTCAGAATCCGAAGGGTCGGAGGCCGAGATTCTTCGCTTCGCTCAGAATGACAGGAGCGAGTTTACCGGCTCTGGTCATGAAAGTTCATCATTGCGCCCCTACATTTACCGCGAACATACCCATGCTCTGCTCTCCCTGGCATGGTCGCCCGGTGGGCACTTCATCGCGTCGGGTGATACTGCCGGTATTATCCATATGTGGGAAGCTGCCTCTGGAATCACGAGCTCGACGTATCGCGGGCATACGCGCTTCGTGCGCGGTATCGCCTGGTCGCCCGACGGGACATATATCGTCTCCGGCGGCGATTATGGCGATAGCACGGCACAGGTATGGGAGGCTGCGACGGGTCGGCTCATCTGTAAGCACAGCAGCCAGTACCGTATCTTCGCGGTATCCTGGGAATCCCTCGGCAGCCGTATCGTCTCGTGCAGCTTCGACGGCAGCGTGCAAGTATGGGACGCCTTTACGGGTGAAATCGTGCATGACTACAGAGAGCACACCGGCCCGGTCTACGCCACCACGTGGTCGCCAGATGGTCAGTATATCGCCTCCGCTGGTCAGGATGGCATAATTCAAGTGTGGGAGCCATCGACCGGCACGACCATCACTCGCTATGTTGGGCATACCGGCGCGGTAAAGTCGCTGGCATGGTCGCCGGACAGCCACTCGATCGTCTCCGGCGGCGACGATCTGACCGTGCAGATATGGCATGTTGCCAATGGAGAACGCTTCTACCTGGATGAAGGCTATAAGAAGTGGATACGCGCCGTTGCGTGGTCTGCCGACGGCAAATGGATAGCAGCGGCAAGCGGAAAGACGATGAAGGTGTTGAAGCCATGAGGGCAAGGATGCAAGCACCCTCGCCCTTATGCAACAGGCTACACGCGCGCTGTTTCTCGTTCTGTCTGCGACGTGTCTGCTTCGAGCGCGGCTCTACGCGGCATGGTTGGCTCGCCCAGGCCCACGAAGCGCCAGAGAGCTTTGAGCGGCGCGGGTGCCCACCAGTTCCATTTACCCAGCAGGCGCATGGTTGCAGGAACAAGCAGCATACGCACCAGCGTGGCATCGATGATGACGGCAATGGCAAGGCCGATGCCGATTTCCTGGATGAAGATGATCTTCGAGCTTCCAAACGCCCCAACAACGACCGCCAGCAGCAAAGCCGCGCTGGTGATGAGCCAGCCCGTGCGCTGCAAGCCCGACGACACCGCCGCCCGGTTATCGCCTACCGCGTCGAAGCATTCCTTGATGCGGCTTAGCAGGAAGACCTCGTAGTCCATCGACAGGCCGAAGGCGATGGCGAAGATCAGGATGGGCTGAGTAGCATCGATACTGCCGGTCGAGGTAAATCCCAGCAGGTTTTGCAGGTGACCATCCTGGAAAATCCACACCAGCCCGCCAAAGGTGGCCGAGAGTGAGAAGATGTTCAGCACAATGGCCTTGAGCGGCATTAGCAGCGAGCCGGTCATCAAGAAGAGCAGCACCAGCACGGCGACTGCCATCACCAGCAGGGCATAGGGCATTGTCGCGCCCAGGCTGGCCAGCAGGTCGATCTGTTCCGCCGTCGTGCCGTCCACCAGGGGCAAGATCCCTCCGGGAGCGGGCAGCGCGCGTACCTGGCGCACGATGCTCTCCGCAGCCGCGCTATGATCGGCAGGTTGGAGCGACACGTTTATTTTCGTCACATTGCCGTTGGCAAGTTGCGCTGCAACCGACGCAAACTGTGGGTTGGCGTTGAGATGCGCGTAGCCCTGCTGGTAATCGGCGAGCGTCAGCGAGGGATTGACGTTGACGAGACTCACCACGGCAACGACTCCCGGGATACGCTCAATGGAATGCACATAGCTATCCAGGTTTGCCAGGTTCGCCGCTGATAACGCATCGCCCTGCGTCGTCACAGCGATCACCAGTTGCGCATTGCCTTGCTGCGCAAAGTCCTGGCTGAGCTTGTCTGAAACGACGCGTGCCTCTTGACCGGCTGGTAATACGCGCACATCGGGCGTAGAGAAGGAGACGCGCAAGAAGGGCAGGCCGAGCGTCACGAGGATCGCCAGCGCCGCCAACCCAACCACGACGGGACGCCGCATGACCGTCTCTGAAAGCCGGTACCACATCCCTCGCGTTTCAGCAGCGCCACGCTGCGCCGCGTTTCCCCGGCGGAAGAGCCGCTGCAGCGATAGAGCGTTGATGCGCCTTCCAAGCAGCGCCAGCACCGCCGGAAGGAGGGTGAGCGCGGCGGCCAGCGCGACCAGCGTGGCGGCAATCGCTCCCATGCCCAGGCTGCGCAGGAATGCCTGGGGAAACAGCAGCAACCCGAGCAGGCTGGTACTGACGGTCAGGCCGGAGAAAAGAATAGTGCGCCCGGCGGTCGCCATTGTATATTGCAGAGCCTCGCGCGTGGTGCTATCGCCTGCTGCCAGTTCCTCGCGGAAACGTGTTATCACGAAGAGCGAATAATCGATTGCCAGCCCAAGACCTAGCATCGTCACCACGTTTACGGCATAGACCGACACATCAGTCAGGCCCGACAAGGCACGCAGCACGGCGAACGCGCCCAGGATAGCGATACCGCCGATCATCAGGGGCAGAAGGGCAGCCACCAGCCCGCCGAAAACAAGCATCAGCAGGAGCGCGACTACGGGGAAGGTAATCAGCTCGGCCCGTTCCAGGTCTGCGCCCACCTGCGTATTGACCGCCACATTGATGGCTACGCTGCCACCGGTGCTGATCTGTAAAGTAGAGGAAGTAATCAACGGTTGAATCGTCTTGAAGTCTTTCTCCTTCACCGATTCATCCTTCGCGGCCATTTGCACGAGGGCGAACGTCTCATGGCCGTCTTTCGACAGAAGACGCGCATTCAGGGTCGAATAATACGAGGTGACGGAAGCGACCTCGTGACGGGCTTGCAGGGTCGAGATGACTTGTAGGGCTGCGTCCTTGAATGCCGGGTCGGTAACGTTCAAGGTCTGGCTGGACATCAGCACGATCACGTCGGGCGTCGATCCACCGAGGCGGCTATCCAGCAGCGCCTGGGCGCGCGTCGATTTGCTGGCCGGGTCGGTGAACCCGCCGCTTTTCAAGAAACCGAAGAGGCCGCTGCCATACACAGCCATACCCGCCACGACAAGCAGCGAGGCCACGACGACCAGCCAGCGTGCGCGATACAGACCGGCACCGAGTTTGCTTAACATGAGTTACTCCTTCCAAAATGAATGAAGTTCATTCATCACCAGGTATAAAGCCGTTGTACATTTTTCCCAGGGTCCAAATCTGTTGTGAGTATCAAATGAGTGAAGTTCATTCACTCGATTACCAATTACGATGCTGACTTTGAAAAGTTGCATCGCGTGACTGGCTAGATTTTCTCGCCGGTCTTCCCTGCTGCGAGAGAGGGGCCGAAGAATAATCGCTCGATACATTCAATAGTGCGCTCGCGGTACTGTTCTTCGTACTTTCCCGCTTCGATACAGTAGCACTCGTAGAGCATCGAGTCTACCAGGCCAAAAATGATCCTGGCGTACATTTCCGTGTCAAAAGGAGCCAGTTGACCGCGCTCAATGGCTATGCGAAAGAACGCATCAAGCGCTCTCGTCACGACTCCCTCAGCCGCTTTGTGCTTCTGCAACTCTTCGTTCGACTGGATATCGACTTGAAAAACCGACATCAAATCTTGATTGTCGTGGCACAGGCGAAACGACGTTTCAATCACTGCGCGTGGAACCTGCTCGATTGGCATCTCCAACAGGCGCTGGTCCTGTAGAGCTTCCGCGATCACTTCGACCCAGGCGATCGAAAGCGCGGTGTAGATATCTCGTTTATTGTGGAAGTAGAGATAGACGGTGCCGACCGCTACCCCGGCAGCAGCGGCGATCTGCGCAATGGTCGTCTCCTCGTATCCCTGTTTCGCGATGATGGCGCGTGCGGCGTCGAGTATCATGGTGCGTTTCGAGCGCGTTTCTTCTTCTGTAAGTTCCGGCATACGTGTCCTCGTTGACTGAATGACATTCATTCAGTTTATACCATGAAATAAGGTGGCTGTCAAGGCTTTCTTGTGTGTTCTCATACATTCAAAGCACTCGAGTGCGCATTGAACGCACTCAAATGTTTGCAAGGACGGCTTCACTCTCCTATACTGCTTCTTAATCAGACAAGCATGACGCATTCATAAGGGGCAATTGAGTTGTGACAATTTTCGACCTGGTATTCCTGCTTGCTGTTTTGGGATGCCTTCTGGCTCTCTTTGCTCTCTTCTACTTCCTTCTTCGCCGCCAATGGGCGCCGGCGAGGCGAGTCTCTCTGACGCTTGGGAGCTTTCTGGTGCTGTATGCCGGAGTGCTGCTGAGCGTCTCCCTGTTCAGCCCCCAGCACACGCTCGCCATGCACCAGGCTCGCTGCTTCGACGACTGGTGTCTCTCGGTTGAGCGGGTCGTGCAGCAACCCTCCGTTGGTGCCTCCACCATGCTCGTCGCCGCGCGTGGGGAGTTCTCCCTGGTTACGATACGCGTGTCAAGCCAGGCCAAAGCGGTCACGCAGCGAGCCCTGGATGTGCAGGTCTACCTCCTTGACGCCAGCCGTCAGCGTTATGACCCTTCACCGGCCGGTCAGCAGGCCCTCGATGCGACCGGACAAGGTGGGTCGCCGCTCTCGAGTGAACTGGCTCCCGGCGGCTCGTTTACTCGTACCATCGTCTTTGATCTGCCCAAAGGCTCATCGCATCTTGCCCTGGTGGTCACCCATGGTCTCTTCCCAGATCTCCTCGTCATCGGAAGTGAGCAGAGCTTCCTTCATCAGCCGACCATCATCGAACTCCAGGAAATCGGTCAATGATAGGTAAATCGCGTCCCTACAAAACTTGTTCGCTTGCTTCCGCCTTAGAGGACTTCACATCAGACTCTTTATACCAGCAGTGATCGCATTTGTCGCGCACGAAACGTCCCGCCTGCTCTGCCAGCGCTGCTTGCTCTTCTAGCGCCTCTGGCATGGCTTCAGGCTGCTCGATGGGCTGGGCGTAGAGCGGGTGGCCTTCCGAGGTCAGGCAGCGCCCGGTGGCAAGCTCGAATTGCCAGCCGTGCATAGAACAGGTCAGGACGCCTTTTTCGATGCTGGCAAAGCGCGCCAGGTCGGCCTTCAGGTGCGGGCAGCGGCGCTGGATGCGGTAGCCGTTGCTCTCCCAGAGCTGCTGCACCGCCGTCTTCTCGGCGTAGTAGCCCTCTGCGTATTGCAGGCGTTCGGGCGAGAGACACTTGAAGAAGTTGTAGACGTACTCGTTGTAGGCACCCTTGCGCTGTGCCTCGAAGCGGCAGGAGAGGAAAATCTGGTTGATCCAGTCCTCCTCGTGATTGAGGATGCAGTATTCCAGCAGGGCGCGGTCGATATGGAAGCGGTAGTCCCACTCTTCGTCATGCCAGGCATAGACCTTGCGCGTGTGGAAATCCAGCACGATCTGCTGCACGTCGCAATCGATCAGCACGCGCCCGTTGATGCCCACCGCCGTCAGATCGGCCTGCTCCATGAGTGGCTCGAACCACTCGTCTAGCGCGTTCAAGATATCGACCTGCCCGCGCGGCCACGACGCCTTCTGCGCGTCGATGACCGGCTGCTGGCGCGCTTTGTAGCGTTCCAGGTAAGCGCGCTTGTCGTGAAAGATGGCCTGCACCTGCGCCTCCGGCATGGAATGCTCAACCGTAAAGCCGTCGCGGGTTAGCGTGCCGGCGCTGTTGGGCAGCATCAGGCGGCCATTGTCCAGCCCGTTCGCTTGCATGTATTCGATGAAAACCGATTGGTCGGGAAAGGTATTGGCCGGGTCGCGGTCGAAATCGTTGAAGGCGAACAGGTGGTCATCCAGGAAGCAGGGCGGTCCGGCGGATGGCACGACGTAGGACGCGCCGACCTCGCGGATATAGCGCAGGGCACGCGCCATCTCGTTCTCGCGCTTCTTGCGGCCAAGCGCCTGCATCATCTTCTCCGGGAACTGGTAGACCATCGGGTACCAGATTGCACCGGAGAATTGCACGAAATGCGCGTCGAACGGGCCGAAGCTGTTGAGCAGGTCAATGTCGATGGGGCGCGAGTCGTTCTGGTTGAGGATGCGCGTCTCCCCGTCATCGACCACCAGGCTCGAATCGCCGAGCGGCCCATCAATGGGCGCGGTCATCGCCATCACCATCAGGCGCAGCCCATCGACTTCGAGCGCCTGGGCGTTCTTGGTCTGGAGAAATTTCGTGAAGCCAAGCTCGCGCAAGCGGCGTTCCAGCAGGTTCAGTGGGTAGTCTGGCAGGATCACCGTGGCATCCTTCGAGACATGCTCGCGCAAAAACTGCGGGTCGAAGTGATCGTGATGCAGGTGCGAGACGTAGAGATAGGTCGGATGAGACAGCCGCTCGCGGTCCACCTCCTCGTTGCTGGGAAACGGGAACCAGGAGGCGAAATAGGCGGGATTGAACCAGGGATCGCACAGGATGCTTCCATATCGGGTCTCGATAAACAGGCCAATATGTCCGAGGAAGGTAACTTTCAACAGGCGATCTCCTTTGGTTGCGTAATTTAATGATTTTTCACAAGCAAGTTCGGTAACAGCCAGCCAGCATGTCATTCTGAGCGCAGCGAAGAATCTCTATGTTCGATACATGATCCCGA
Organism: uncultured Chloroflexia bacterium; assembly: GCA_963731975.1. GTDB lineage: Bacteria > Chloroflexota > Ktedonobacteria > Ktedonobacterales > Ktedonobacteraceae > CAVSXS01. The sequence goes on from CAVSXS010000004.1 coordinate 53,147, forward strand.
TCACCGCCGCATCAGATTCTTCGCTGCGCTCAGAATGACATGGCCAAACTTGCTCAATAGCTGCTCACTATCCAAAACGATTCGGGCTATGTGATTGTATCCGCTTGAGGCGACGTTCAGCCATTGTAAGCGAATTGTGATACGGGCGGCTCCGCCGCCCGTATCACAATTCGCTTACTTCAAATAGTCCATAGCGGCGCGCGACAGCACTTCGACGGCGACGGGCATGGAGTCCTCGTCGATGTTGAAGCGCGGGTGATGGTGCGGGTACTGCGCGCCCTTCTCGGGGTTATTCGCGCCGACGATGAAGTAGCAGCCGGGAACGGCCTCGAGGAAGCAGGCCATGTCGTCGCTGCCAGCCGTCATCACCTCCTCGCCGCTATCCACCTCGCCCTCGCCGACGGTAGCCACAGCGGCATTGCGCACAAGTTCGGTCATCCCCACGTCGTTGACGCAGGGTGGGCAGCCGTCGATAAGCTCCACTTCGCACGAGCCACCCATAGCGCTGGCTATGCCCGAGGCCAGCTCGGAGATGCGCCGCAGCAATTTGGCGCGATGGTCTTTGGCGAAGGCGCGCATCGTGCCGTGCATCTCCGCCGTTTCAGGGATGATGTTGAAGGCGGTTCCGGCCTGAATCTTGCCGATGGTGATGACCGCAGGAGCGAACGGCGAGGTCTCGCGGCTGATGAGCGTTTGCAGCGCGGTGACGATATACGATGCGATCACGATGGGGTCAACCGTCGTTTCGGGCATGGCGGCGTGGCCGCCCTTGCCTCGCACAGTAAAGATGAGCTTGTCCGCGCTGGCAAAGACCGCGCCAGAACGCACGCCGACGCGACCCATCGTATAGTCGCTGATGAGATGCAGGCCGATGATGCCGTCAACGCCGTTCATCGCGCCCTCCCTGACCATCGGCGCGGCCCCGCCGACCATCTCCTCGGCTGGCTGGAAGACGAATTTGACGTTGCCCGCCAGTTCCTCTTTGCGCTTCGACAATATGTCGGCCACCGTCAGTAGAATGGTGGTATGGCCATCATGACCGCAGGCGTGCATCTTGCCGTCCGCCTGGGAGCGGTACTCGATCTCGTTCAACTCGTGGATGGGCAGCGCGTCCATGTCGGCGCGAATGGCGATGGTCTTTGCTCCGGGCTTGCTCGCGCTGCCGCGCAGCATACCCACCACGCCCGTCTTCGCAATGCCCGTCTGCACCTCTAATCCCAGGGCGCGCAGGCGCTGTGCGACGATATTCGAGGTGCGTACCTCCTCGAAGGCCAGTTCGGGATGCTCGTGCAGGTCGCGGCGCGTCGCCACCATGTCGGGTATTCGTTCGTCGATGTCGGATTTCAAGCGGTCAAGTTCGGGCATAATACCTCCATCCAGGTACGGTAGTCAGTTATACAGCAAGAAACGGATAGACTCCTGTCTCATAGTATCCTATCATATAACTAAAGAGATTTGGAAAACAGGAGAGCGAGACCATGGAGACGATGATAGAAGATCGATACTGGCAGGCAGTGTTAGAGCATGATACAGGCGCGAACGGAGCGTTTGTGTACGCAGTGCGCTCCACCGGCATCTATTGCAGGCCGTCGTGTCCCTCGCGGCGGCCAAAGCGGGAAGAGGTGCAGTTCTACGCCCAGCCGGAAGCAGCGGAGAAGGCAGAGCAGGCCGGTTTTCGCCCATGCAAACGCTGCCAACCGCGCCTGAGCCAGCAGGGGCAAAACGACCCGCAGGTAACACTCGTGCAGCGCGCCTGCCGCTACATCGAGGAGCATCTTGAAGACGCGCCCAACCTGGCCGAACTTGGCGCGCAGGTCAACCTGAGTCCATTCCACTTGCAGCGCGTCTTCAAGCGCGTAATGGGCATCACACCGCGCCAGTACGCGGAAGCCTATCGACTCGGGCAGTTGAAAGAGCAATTGAAAGAAGGTGAATCTGTGACACAAGCCATGTATGAAGTGGGGTTCAGTTCCAGCAGCCGCCTGTACGAACGCGCGCCCGTGCAGCTCGGTATGACGCCGACCATCTACCGTCGCGGCGGCCTCGGCATGAGCATCACCTACACCATCGTCGATTCAGCCCTGGGCCGCCTGCTGGTGGCGGCAACCGAGAAGGGCATCTGCTCGGTCTGCATCGGCAGCGACGACGCTCCGCTCGAAGCAGCTCTATTGCGAGAGTATCCCAAAGCCGAGATTCGCCGGGAAACCGGGGATGGAGTAGGTGGTGAGGATGGGCTGCAAGGTAGCTGCACGCCTGGGTCGCGCCCCTGGTGGAGCATCTCAACGGCCAGCAACCTCACCTCGACCTGCCCGTCGATGTGCAGGCCACGGCCTTCCAGTGGCGCGTCTGGCAAGAATTGCAGGCCATCCCCTACGGCGCGACTCGCACCTACAGCCAGATCGCCCAGGCTATCGGCCAGCCCACGGCTGCCCGCGCCGTGGCTCGCGCCTGCGCCACCAACCCGGTCTCCATCGTCGTCCCCTGCCATCGCATCGTGCGTGAAGACGGGCATCTCGGCGGCTATCGCTGGGGGCTTGAACGCAAGCAGCAATTGCTGGAGCAGGAGGCACAGGACGCAACTGCCACCACCACCCCTTCCCAGGGCGACCGCGAGGGTCGCCCGTACAAAGATACGACTAAGAACTTACCCATCTCGTAGTTCTTTGTAGGGGCGATCCTCGCGGTCGCCCGCCACCCGTTCGCGCCCGGCGTATGGCGGTCATTGGCGGCTTGCCGAGCGCGGGCGGGCGACCACGAGGATCGCCCCTACAGAAAATTCCGTATTGACTTTCGCCTTTCACCCGCATTGGCCGTAGCAGTTCTCATGCGAAATTGTTACTATTGATAGTGAAGTATTGTCATTTTATTCACTCTTCTGGAACGCGGAACGCGCATTCATCTCGCCAAGATTTCAACGTCTTGAACACGATCCACCGTCCCTTTGAAGCACCTGAAAGGAGGTGAGTCAGATGGAGTTTCTCGTGTTTCTCATCGCGCTGGCACTTCTCGATTTGGCTGCCACGCGCTGGGGCGTGTTTAGCATCGATGGACCCGATAGCGCCGAATGGGAACGGCGACAACGCTGGTACGGCTTTCATTAAAGGCATACAGTTGACGGGCAGATGCCGCGCTGCTATCATACCTCTGTCGAAGTAAGACCGTTGCAGCAGTAAAGGAATAGTGCGATGCAAACAGCAGAGCAACCCACAGGCAAAAATACCTATGTGATTGATACAGAAAGCGCGGCAGAGATGGCCCGACTGCTCGATCAGGACCGGCTCATCACTACCCATATGGGCGGCCTCTTTCCAGAGCGGCCCGGCTTCGATCACATTCGACACGTCTTAGATATCGCCTGTGGGCCTGGAGGATGGGCGCAAGAAGTAGCGTTTGCTCACCCCGAAATAGAGGTCGTTGGTATCGACATCAGTCGCACGATGAATGAGTACGCACGCGCCATGGCGCAGGTACAGCATTTGAGCAATGTCTCTTTCAAGGTTATGGACGTGCTGCAGCCGCTTGACTTTCCCGATAATTCCTTCGATCTCGTCAACTCACGTCTCATTTTCGGATTTATGCCTCCGGCCGCATGGCCGGCATTGATGCAGGAATGCCTTCGAGTGACCCGACCGGGAGGGATCATCCGCTTGATCGAATGCGAGAGTGATATTACCACCAGTGCTGCAACTCAGCAACTCACTGGATTGGTGACACGCGCTTTGCAGTTGGCCGGAAGAAGCTTTTCTCCCGACGGGCGACATTTTGGCATTATCCCAATGTTAGGACATTTCTTGCACGAGGCAGGCTGCCAGTCCATTGAGAAAAAGGCGTATGTGCTCGATTGGTCTGCTGGGATGGAAGCGCATGAAAGCACCCGTCTCAATCTCCAGTTCCTCTTGAAGCTGTTAGAGCCGTTTCTGGTCAGAATGAAGCTGATTACAGAAGAACAGTTTGATCCGCTGTACCAGTTGGCCTTAGAGGAAATGCAGTCGGACGATTTCTGTGCTGTAACTATCTTCATCTCAGCATGGGGTGAAAAGCCGTAACTGCACGACACATCAGGCGCGATGAATTGCGCCCCTACAAGAAAAAGGAACATGGCACAGGTAGAATCTACACAACAAGAAACGCAAACTTCGGCACCTCAGGCAGCGCCCGCGCGCAATCGGGTTCTCATTCTTCTCTCGTTATTAGCGCTCTATACCCTGTGGGGCGGCACGTATGTTGCCATGCGTATCTCACTGGAAGGCTTCCCGCCGCTATTTGTGGCAGGCTTTCGCCAATTGATCGCCGGAATCCTGCTCTATATCTTCCTGAGTCTGCGTGGGGCGCCCGCGCCGACGCGAGCGCAATGGCTGGGAGCAATCATCGTGGGCGGGCTGCTGCTCGTCACTGGCAACGGCCTGGTCGTCACCGCCGAGCAGTGGGTCTCGTCCGGCCTGGCGGCGCTGGCGTTGGGAGCCATTCCCCTGTGGGCAGCCCTTTTCTCTGGCCTGTTCGGTCGCTGGCCGCGACCCGTCGAGTGGTGCGGTCTTGCTATCGGCTTCGCCGGACTGGTGCTGCTCAACCTTGAGAACGGATTCCACGCGAACATATGGGGGGCGGTCATCCTGCTTATCGCGCCCATCAGCTGGGCGCTCGGCTCCATTCTGAGCCAGCACCTGCCTTCCGCTAAGGGGCTGATGGCGAGCGCGTCTCAGATGGTGGCGGGCGGCGTGCTGCTCTTCATCGTCGGCATTGGCGCGGGCGAGCGCATGACGAGCTTTCCCGGACCGCGCCCACTGGCCGCCATGATCTTCCTCATCGTTGGCGGGTCGCTGGTTGCCTTCAGCGCCTACGGCTACCTGCTGAGCCACGTGCGCCCGGCCCTGGCAACCAGCTACGCCTACGTCAACCCCATCGTCGCCGTCGCCCTGGGTGTCGCACTGGCCGGTGAGCAGGTCAACCTGCTTGAAATGCTCTCTATGCTGACCATCCTGTCGGGCGTTGTGCTGGTCTCGTTGGGGAAAGAACGCGCACATTGATATGTAGGGGCGACCCTCGCGGTCGCCCGCCTCCCGCTCGCCCGCCGCTCATGGTCGAGTATGATTGCATTTGGCGGCTTGCCGGGCGCGGGCGGGCGACCGCGAGGGTCGCCCCTACATATTTTCGCTAGACATCCCCCCCTTTCTAAGCTACACTATGACCTTGTGAAAGAAACAAAGAAAGCGAGAGATTAGAAGCTCGTGGCAGCGATAACCGCTCGCATTCGCCTGGTGCGAGCGTTACAACACAGGCCATTCGCGCTGTTGTGGATTGGGCAGACCATTTCGAGGCTGGGCGACGGCGCGTATTACACCGCGCTGGCGTGGCTGATCCTGCTGCTCACCGGCTCGGCGACAGCTATGGGCATTGTCGTGACGGCCGGCATCATTCCGAACGTGCTGTTTCTCTTGCTGGGCGGCGTGGCTGCGGACCGCCTGCCGCGCCGTCTCGTCATGCTCTGGTCGGACATAGGGCGCGGCGCGCTGGTGCTGCTCATCAGCGTGTTGGCCTGGATGCACACACTGCAAGTCTGGCACCTGGTCGTGCTATCGGTCTGCTTCGGGTTCGTGGATGGCTTCTTCATGCCCGCTTACCAGTCGATTCCGCCGCAACTGGTTCCGGCGGAGGATCTGGCTTCATCTAACGCGCTGACGGGGCTGAGCCAGAACGTCAGCCAGCTCATCGGGCCGCTGCTCGGCGCAGCCCTGGTCGCGCTGGTTGGTCCATACCTGGCATTTGGCTTCGACGGGCTGACCTTCGTGGCCTCTGCGCTGTGCCTGTTTGCTCTCCGTATCCCCGATTCCGCTACACTTGCCGCGCAAGCCAACCCCAATGCCGACGCGACCGCTACAATCGCTGAAGTGAGCGAAGAGACAGCGACCGGCGAAGTTGCCACGACCGAAGAAGGCACGCGGCGCAACGGTATTGCCGGCGTTATGGAGGATATGCGCGAAGGCATACGCTACACCATGAGTTCGACCTGGATCTGGGTGACGATCGTGATTGCCTCTGCGGGCAACATCTTCCTGGTAGCTCCACTGGTCGTGGGCATGCCCAAGCTGGTGCGCGACGCCTACGGCTCCGGCGTATGGCTGCTGGGGGTACTGGAGGCAGCCAGTTCTGTAGGATCGATCATCGGCATCTTGATTGTTGGGCAAATAAAGCATATGAGCCGGCGCGGCATCAAAGCCTATCTCACACTGATCTGCACGGGTGTGGCTCTGGTAGCCATGGGATGGCCTCTGCCGCGCTCCGTCGAAATCTACGTGGCAGTTCCAGCCAACGCCCTACTCGGTTTCGCCATCGGCTTCTTCAACGTGATCTGGTTCACCGTGATGCAAGAATTGATTCCCGGTGACAAGCTGGGGCGCGTGAGCAGCATCGACATGATGGGATCGTTCGTGCTGACCCCCATCGGATTCGCGCTGGGCGGCGTCATCATCGACCAGGTCGGCCCGCGCCTGGTCTTCATCGGCTGCGGCATCATCAGCGCACTGCTGCCTACCATCGGCCTCGCGGTGAAGGGCATCCGGGCGCTGGACTAAGCAAGTTCAGGATTTCCCCACATTGAAACGGAAGTGCGCGATATCCCCGTCCTGGATTACATAGTCTTTCCCTTCGAGGCGCTGCAAGCCCTTCCTGGCGGCGGCAGCGAACGAGCCGCAGGCCATGAAGTCTTCGTAGCGCGTCACTTCGGCGCGGATAAAGCCGCGTTCGATGTCGGAGTGAATCTTGCCCGCCGCCTCCGGGGCCTTCGCGCCCTTCGTCACCGTCCAGGCGCGCACCTCGTCCTCGCCCGCCGTCAGGAAGGTGATGAGGTTGAGCAGGCGGTAGCCGACCTGGATGACGCGCTCCGTGCCGAGCCTGGGCAGGCCGAGCGATTCGAGGTATTCGGCAGCGTCCTCCTCCGGCAGCTCGGCCAGTTCGGCCTCCAGCCGCGCCGAGACCGCAGCCACCTCCGCGCCCTCGTCCTTCGCGCGACGGGCGACGACGGCGATGCCACGCAGCTCGCCCTCCTGCTGCTGCGGGTCAACATCTTCCCCGCCCGCGATGCGTTCGAGCAGATCGTTGGCTGCGCCCAGCACGTCTTCGCTCACGTTCAGCACGTACATACGCGGCTTAATGGTCAGCAGGAAGAGCTCGCTCAGCGCGTCGCGGTCTTGCGGCAGCAGCTCAAGCTGGTTGACGGGCTTGAGTTCGTTGAGCGCCTCTTGAAGCAGATGGAGAATGTCCAGTTCCTGCTGGTACTTCTTGTCACCCGACTTGGCGGCCTTCTTCGTGCGCTCGATGCGCTTCTCCACTGTGGAGAGGTCGGTCAGTACAAGTTCCGCGTTCAGGCTGTCCAGGTCGCGGTTAGGATCGATGCTATCGTAGATATGCGGAACATTGTCGTTAGCGAAGGTGCGCAGCACGAAGGCCAGAGCGTCGGCGTTGCGGATATGCCCGATGAATTCCGCGCTCAATCCTTCCTTCTCCCCTGTCGCATGGCCTGCTTGCCCCATGCCGGCCACATCAACAAATTCAACGGTCGTGGGCGTGGTTTTCTTGGGGTGGAAGATGTCGCTGAGCGGCTGCAAGCGCGCGTCAGGCACCTGCACAACCGCGAAGTTGGCCTGCACCGTGCTGGTGGCGTAGTTGCTGACGGGCGCGCCCGCCTTCGTCAGCGCGTTGAACAACGATGTCTTCCCGCTCTGTGGAAGACCGATAATTCCAATTGAAAGTGCCATATCTATTTCCCTTGACGTTATCTCTACAACCCTCTACAATAGTGATTGTATTACTACATAACTCTAGCGCATACTTCACACCGGAGGATATTCACTATGCCATTGTACGAGTACTATTGCTCGGACTGCAAATCAAAATTCGAAATGCTCGTCGCGCACCAGCACGCCGATGATGTCGTCTGCATGAAGTGCCACGGCGAAAAAGTGCGCCGCCTGCTCTCCGTCTTCGCGCGTCCCGCCAGCCTGGGCGGCGATGATGGCGATTTCGACGACATGCCCTCTATGGGCGGCAGTTGCGGCTGCGGTGGCGGCGCGTGCGGCTGCAATTAGCCTCACTGCTTACTAGCCTGGAACTGTATTGATGTTTAACAAAGTCAGTTACCGGCGTGGGATGATGGAGGGTGTCATCATCTACACGCTGGGCCGCCTGGGCGCATTGATAACGCCCGCCTTCTTTCCAGATTGGGTCTTTGTGGCTGCCCCACTGCTCTTTCTGCTACTGCAATTCCTCGTCGCTCCCATGTGGGCCACGCGGCGCATACAGTCTACCAGACGCGAGCGATTAAGTAAACGGTTCTGGCTGCTTGGCCCCAGTATGGCTGCCATCTGCATCGCCATCGACCTTGTGCTCTCACTGACTGCCGGGCTTGCCATCTTCACCTTCACCGACACGCAGCGCGGACCCGCGCTCTACCGTTTCTTCGCCACCGGCGCGAACCACCTGAGCCTGCTCGATTTCGGCTTCTACGAACTGCGCAGCATCGCTCTGCTGCTGGCGTTCTTCACCCTCACCGTCATCTGCACGCGCCTGGCGCAGGGCGGCTTCCTGCGCTTCACCATGCCATCCGGGGGGAACCGCGTCACGCTCTGACATGGGGTATACTATGTGAGAAAGGAGAAACGCCATGCCCTTCGATAACGTCAATCTCTGGTCAATGCTTGTGACCATCTGCGCGCTTGCCCTCTTCATCGAGGCGGTATTCATGGCACGCACGCTTATTCTGACACGCCGGGCGCTCTACTGGTACCTCCTCCTGCTCGTTCCACTGGCGGTCAGCGCCTGGTCAATTATCGTGGCGACAGGTGCCATCACGCAGGCAGGCCAGATCAGCCTGCTGGCGCATCTGCACTTGACACCTGTTCTCTACCAGAAAATTCAAGGGATGCTGGGTCAATTGATCCTGGTGTGCCAGGTGCAGGCCGCTATCACCGTGGCAGTCTTCGCCCTATGCGCATTCATAGAGCGGAAGGCGCTGCCCCGTTTTGACCGCCCTCCCCTCTGGACGCTGGCGAGAGAACACAGGATGCTGCGGTAGGACATTGTCAATCTTCATTCCACTCACCCTTTGCGGGCGATGATTTGCAGCCACATGCGCGGCACTTCGTTCATGCCAAGTTCTTCGCTCGCCTGGTACACCGTTGCGCTCAGCGCGGCAGCCCCCAACGCTACAGGCGCGCCCGGCAAGGCCCCTTCGATAAAGAGCCAGTAGTTCCCCAAATCCCTCATACTGTCCAGCGACATAATGACCTGTTCCTGGATGACCTCGACACTGCAAAAGCCGCCCTCTTCGATCAGGCTGCTATACTCTTCGGGAGTGAGCCATTGCGTGGCGACCGCCTTCTCGCGTGACAAATGTACTTCGGGATGCGCCTTGCGCAGCCACTGCACGGCCCGGCGTATCCACAAGCGGCTGAAGCGCAGCGTCGGGGTGTTTTCGATGTTCGCGCCCATGAAGAAGGCGCTATTGCAGGCAAAGATTCCGCCTGAAGCAAGAATAGCGGCCATGTGCCGGAACGTGGCGCGTTTGTCGGCAACGAGATGAATGGCGTTGCAGAAGAAGGCCGCGTCGGCATCGCGCACCAGTGTAGGAAGATCGGCGGCCTCTCCCTGGTAGAAATCGGCCTGTATCCCTTGCCAGACCTCTTCCATATCCCTGCGCGCGTACCGCAGCGCATCCGGCGATGGATCAACGGCCACCAGGCGCGCCTGCCGACCCTGCCGCGCCAGTTCTTCCGCAATCAGGCGCGTGACCGCTCCCGTGCCGCAGGCCATATCTACGATCGTCAGCGGCTTGTCGGTAGGGCGCAAGGCGAGATGCTCAAGGGCGTGTCGCACCAGCGAGCGGTTGATCTCTGTGTAAAACGGGTGTGTTGCGAAGGCTTCAAACGTAAACTGATTGGTTCCTTCCTTCTCAAGGAAGCTCATACTTTTCCCTCATCTCTCTTCGCCTCTGCTGGTGCAGCGCCGGGCGATGGCGGTCTGGGCTGACTCCCACGCTCTCACTCATTCAATATTTCCTACAATCCATTCTTCCTGTTTCTCATGTAAGCCCTCCAATTATACGCTATCCTTCAAGCTGAGTGATGAGATTGGATGGCTCTTGCCTTGCCTTTTCATCTCTACTATGCTGCTGGCAGCGTCAGGGATTTCCTTATAGATAGCATCGAAGCCGATTTACACAGGTGCCTGCATGGTGGGCAGCGCGCCGTGCATACTGATGAATTGCAATCAGGCCATTTGCAACCGGTGTTCCAGCATATGAGATAATGAGAGTAGTCCATAATCTCAACATGATTGGAATGTTCAAATACAAAGGAGCTTTGCGTTATGATATCCGCTCTTGTCCTCATCAACGCGCAGCGCGGGCAGGTAAACGAGACCGCGCAGAGCCTGCTGGAGATCGACGGCGTGGCCGAGGTGTACTCCGTCACTGGCGAGTATGACCTGGTGGCGCTGCTGCGACTTCATCAGTACGAAGACCTGGCAGGGGTGGTCACGGATCGCATGGTGCAGCTACCGGGCATACTCAAGACGCACACCCTGATGGCCTTCCAGTGCTACTCGAAAGCGGACCTCCAGCAAGCCTGGGATATCGGGGTGGAATAATCACCCCGTTTACTCCGGCGATAGTCCCCAGCGTTCGGGCGAGCGCCACAGGCTGGAGAGGATCAGTTCGCGGATGAAGACCAGTTCTTTCGGCAGGCGGTCATACAGCTTCATGAACAGTTCTTCGTGCGAAAGTAGCTCCTTCTGCCAGGCGTCGCGGTCAACCGACATCAGTTCGTTGAACTGCTCGCGCGAGAAGTCCTCCATGCCGCGCCAGTCCAGGTCTTCGTAGCGTGGCATCCAGCCGATGGGACTTTCGATACTGATGGCGCGGCCATGCGCTCGCTCGATAATCCATTTGAGAATGCGCATATTTTCGCCGAAGCCCGGCCACAGAAAGTTGCCATCGGCGTCGCGCCGGAACCAGTTTACACAGAAGATGCGCGGCGGGTTGCGCAGCAGGCGTCCGAAGTTCAGCCAGTGGTTGAAGTAACTGGCCATGTTGTAGCCGACGAAGGGCAGCATAGCGAAGGGGTCGCGGCGCACCTCGCCGATCTTGCCAGCGGCAGCGGCGGTCATCTCTGATCCCATGGTGGCAGCGGCGTAGACGCCGTAGTTCCAGTTGAAGGTTTGGTAGACCAGGGGAACCGCGTCCGAGCGCCTTCCGCCAAAGATGAAGGCCGAGATGGGGACGCCCCTGGGGTCGTCGGCTGCCGGGTCGATCACCGGACACTGGCTGATGGGCGCGGTGAAGCGTGCATTGGGGTGCGCGGCCTTGCGCTTGCTGCCGGGCGTCCAATCCTGGCCCGTCCAATCGACCAGGTGCGCGGGCGGCGTCTCGGTCATGCCCTCCCACCATACGTCGCCATCGTCGGTCAGTGCCACGTTGGTGAAGATGGTGTTGGCGTGCATGGATGCCATGGCGTTCGGGTTGGATTGCTCGCTCGTGCCGGGCGCGACGCCAAAGAAGCCGGTCTCAGGATTGATAGCGTAGAGCTGGCCATCCTGTCCCGTCTTGATCCAGGCAATATCGTCGCCGACGGTCGTCACCTTCCATCCCTCTTCCAGAAATGGCCTGGGTGGGATGAGCATGGCGAAGTTGGTCTTGCCGCAGGCGCTGGGGAAGGCGGCGGCAACGTAGGTCTTTTCACCCTTGGGGTTCTCGACGCCCAGGATCAGCATATGCTCGGCCAGCCAGCCCTCGTCGCGCGCCAGCACCGTGGCGATGCGCAGCGCGAAGCACTTCTTGCCGAGCAGCGCGTTGCCGCCGTAGCCGGAGCCATAGGACCAGATGGCGCGCTCCTCCGGGAAATGAACAATGTACTTCTGCTCGCTGTTGCACGGCCAGGGTACGTCGCGCTGCCCCGGCTCAAGCGGCATTCCAACCGAGTGCATGCAGGGGATAAACCTGCCGTGCGCTCCCAGCACATCGTAGACGGCGCGGCCCATGCGCGTCATGATGCGCATGCTGACGGCCACATAGGGCGAATCGGTCAGCTCGACGCCGATGTGCGCGATGGGTGAGCCGAGCGGCCCCATGCTGAACGGGATAACGTACATCGTGCGCCCGCGCATACAGCCATCGAACAGTTCGTTGAGGGTCTCCTGCATCTCGCGGGGATCGACCCAGTTGTTGGTCGGCCCGGCCGCCGACTTGCTGAACGAGCAAATAAAGGTGCGATCCTCGACGCGCGCCACATCGCTTGCATCCGAACGGGCAAGGTAGCTGTTCGGTCGCTTCTCCTGGTTCAGCCGGATGAGCGTACCCGACTCAACCATCTGCTCGCACAACGCATCGTATTCCTCCTGCGAGCCGTCGCACCAGTGGACGCGGTCTGGCTTGCACAGCGCGGCCATCTCTTCGACCCATGCGCGCAACTTTGTATTGATAATATAGCTCGGAATCTGCATTTGCTCCTCCAACCGGTCATGAAAAAACAGGTAGAGTACATCATTTTGTTATCACCGCCATTATACCCCAAGTCCAGCAGCATGTTCATCCTGGGCGTAGTAAATAATAGTCGGCAAATGAGCGTGAAGTCACAGCAGTAGACTGTCAAGCTTCATGTGGTCTGTGAAATGTAGTGGCACCCCTCGCGGTGCCAGGGATGCGGTAGGGCGTGTTTGCGCATGTATCGTATTTTACGGAAGCTGCGTTCCGGCGAGGTCGGGTTCAAGCGCCAGCATCGTGAAGCTGCTATGCGTTTCAGGCTCGTCAAGCCTGCTATAATGCGCCGTTACCGGCACTTCGCGCCCGTCTTTGAGCGTGATCGAGTAACAGGCGGTTTGATCGCTCAGCCGGTTGAGCGGGATGGCGTTCATCACACACTGTTCGCGACAGAGCATGGTGCCGTTTGCCTGGTGACAGGAGAGCAGGCTGTAGCATTTCGCCTGGCCGACCACCTGCTCGACAGGCCAGCCACAGAGATGCCTGGCCGCCTCGTTGTAGAGGACAACGGTACGATCGGCTGCGAGCACTAAGAGAGGGACGGGGGCGCGTTCAAAAGCCGCCAGCGCCAGTTGCGCGGGTTCCCGGCCGCCAGACGAAGGCTCGATAGCAGCCTCAGTTGCCAGTATACTCAGGCGATAGCCTACTCCCCGCACGGTTTCAATGAGTGTATCTGTTCCCATGGCCATGCTCAGCTTGCGCCGCAGGTTGCTTATATGTATATCCACGGCGCGATCAAACGGGGAGTGATGCTGGAAACGAGGGATCAGTTCGAGCAATTGCGCGCGTGAGAAGGTACGGCCAGGAGTTCGCAGCAGTACATACAATAGCTCGTACTCCAGGCTCGTCAGGCCGATCACCTGCCCCGCGACACGTACTTCCCTCTGCTCAGGATCGAGTTCGAGAGAGCCGCACCGAATGAGGCGATGCGGACTGGCCGCTTGCCTCTCCGTTCTACGTAAGACAGCTTTGATGCGTGCAAGCAATTCGCGCGGGTGGAAAGGCAGCGAAAGACATTCGTCTGCACCGGCGGCAAAGGCCAGTAGTTTCCCAAGTTCATCGGGGTGGTCATTGAGAAGAAAGATGACAGCATTATTTTCTTCTTGTCGTAGTGTGCGGCAGAGTACCAGGCCATCTATCAGGGGCAGAGCCTGGTCGAAGAGCAACAGGGCCGGGTGATGCTGGTGGGCATACTGTAAAGCAGAACGGCCATTGTAGGCACACAGGGTTGTGAAGCCTTCACCTTCTAACAAGGCTTTCAGTAACTCGACTGTGTCCCGCGCATGATGAGCCACCAGGACAAGAGGGAGCGAAACATCCATTCGCGTTGACATGACGGAAGCCTGACTGTTCGCCTGACAGCGAACTTGACTAGCCGAAAAACAAGCTGACAGCCGCACGCTACAACGCTACAAAACACTACCTGTGATTAACACTATAGCGTATACACGCTCGCGCGTCAAGAGCAAACAAGCGGCCATACTCATTTCAGCTTTACACAAACCATACAATTCTTCACGAACAATCTACACACGTCCAGGCTATCATCGACAGTAGCACCCGTGTCAGGCGAGCGCCATGCACGAGCAGGTCTGCTATCAAGGAGAGGAAAGGATCATGGGCGATCAGGACCCACCGACTGCAAACTTTAGCCGTCATCCAGTGTTCATCCGGTCGATGGAGCACGCGGACCTGGCAGTTGTCGTCGAGCTGGACGCCCTTGTCTTTGGAGATGCGCGAGCGCAATATTTTGAGCGCAGGCTTGCCGCGCTCAATGAGAAGGATGCCGATAAGCGCATGATTTTTTTAGTGGCCGACTATCAGGGTACAGCCATTGGCTTTGTGATGGGCACGCTGGCATACGGTGAGTTCGGCCTTACACAGGTGACTGCTATCCTCGATTCCATCGCAGTTCATCCAGGCTACCAGCAGCAGGGCATTGGTCGGCAATTGATCGAAAGCTTCATCAAGCACGGCACTCTTCAGGGAGCGGCAGCGGTCTACACGTTGGTGAACTGGGATAACTGGACGCTGCTCAAAGTGTTTCATTCGCTTGGTTTTGTGCTGGCGTCGACCATTCCCCTGGAGCGGAGGATTGACTGAAAAAATCATCACTACCCTGGCATGCACCATTTACACCCGGCCTTGTAGGATAGTCGATGCTGATGAAAGATTTTGATAATGTAGGGACGCGATGTATCACGTCCGTCACCTTGAGGGAGAAAGATCATGCCGAATTTTAGCGGGAAAGACCCTGAGAGTTTTGGCTTTGAGGAGATCGTGTATAGCAAGCGCGACTGGGTAGCCACCGTGACCATCAACCGCCCGGAGAGCTACAATGCCTACACCTGGCGCACGCTGCAAGAGATGACGCAGGCATTCCGCGACGCTTCCTGGGATGACCAGGTCGCCGTCGTTGTGCTGACCGGCGCGGGCGACAAGGCATTCGGCACCGGGGGCGATGTCAAGGAGTATGCCTCCGAGTACACGCAGCGCCCACACGATTACTGGAAGTGGATGGGGCTTTTCACCGACTGCATCGATATCCTGCGCAATATTGGCAAGCCCACCATTGCCCGGCTCAACGGCATGGTCGTCGGCGGTGGCAATGAGTTCAACATGGCCTGTGATCTGGCTATCGCTGCCGATCACGTGCGCATCCGGCAGGTCGGCACCGAGGTGGGCAGTGTGGCCGCGGGCGGCGCCACGCAATGGCTGCCGCTGATGGTTGGAGACCGGCGCGCGCGCGAGATTCTGTGGCTGTGTGAATGGATTGATGCCCCTACCGCCCTCGCCTGGGGCCTGGTCAACCAGGTTGTCCCCTATGCCGGGCTTGACGACGCGGTTGCTACGATGGCTGCCAAACTGGTAGACAAGTTCCCCGAGTGCATGCGCTACACCAAACAGCAAACGAACTTCTGGAAAGACCTCTCATGGCACCAGACCATCGGTCACGCTCGCGATTGGCTCGCCCTGCACTATACCTCCCTGGAACCGTATGAAGGCATGCATGCCTTCGTCGAGAAGCGGCGGCCAGATCACCTGGGAGTGCGCCAGCGAGCCATGACGGAAGAGTCAAGCGAGTTTCTGTGGGGTGCGTATACGCAGACCTGCCTGGCATGTGGCGCAAAGGGCATTCCAGCGCAGTTCGCATACTGCGGTCGCTGCGGCACAGGACTTCAGGTAAAGTAGAAATGCAATGTATTGCGCTCACCAGCAAGGAGGGAAGAAACGATGCGCGCTGCTGTTTTCTATGGGCCACACCTGCCGTTGCGTATTGAGGATGTGCCTGAGCCAGTAATTGACTCGGGCGAGGTTCTGGTGAAAGTGGCCGCGTGCGGCCTCTGTCACACCGACCTGCACTATATCGATCACGGCGTGCCGACCGTCAAACCACCACCCATGATTCTTGGTCATGAGACCAGCGGCACCGTTGTATTAGCCGGGTCCGCCGCAGGCGCTATCAAAGAAGGAGATCGCGTGCTGCTGCCGGCCATCCTCACCTGCGGTCACTGCGCTGCCTGCCGTTACGGGCGTGAGAACATCTGCCAGAACATGCGCATGTTCGGCAACGATGTCGACGGAGCCTACGCCGAGTACGTGAAGGCTCCCGCTAAGGATATCTTCATCCTGCCCCCCGAGATTTCGCTGGTGGAGGGCTGTGTCATCGCCGACGCGGTGACGACGCCCTATCACGCGGTCAAGAACCGGGCCGAGGTGCGGCCTGGAGACAGCGTTGTCGTCTTCGGCTGCGGCGGGGTAGGTCTCAACGTTGTACAGTTCGCTCACCTGGCCGGCGGCATCGTTATCGCTGTAGACCTTGTTGAAGAGAGGCTGGAATGGGCGCGCCGCCTGGGAGCGAGCCTGACCGTGAACCCCCGGCACATAGAGGGCAGCGCGGCCCGCAAGATACGGCAATTGACGGGCGGTGGCGCTGATGTCGCCATTGAGGCCATCGGCAATCCCACCACCATACAGGAAGCCTTCAGCTCGCTCCATCCAGGTGGCCGCCTGGTTGTCGTAGGCTACAGCGACCACGAGGTTGCCCTTAACGCAGGCCGCATTATGTACCGCGAGATGGAGATCCGCGGCAGTCTCGGCTGCCGCCCGGTTGATTATCCACGCGTGATCGAACTGGCGCGTACCGGTCGCATCCAGGTGGCCCCGCTGGTCACAGCCCGTTTCTCCCTGGAAGACATCAACGAGGGTCTTGACGCCCTGCGACACAGCCAGGGCATTCGCTCCGTGGTCGTGATGGAAATGTAGGCATTCTTTCAGGGATACCGGGTGTTACTTGGAGTAAGGTTATGAACGCACCGTTGTCGGAGGACGCGACGAATCGCGTCCCTATGCTGGAGATCAGTGAGGGCGTTGCCAGGCTAACGCTCAACCGGCCACCGCTCAATATCCTGACGCTAGCAAGCATACGCCAGCTTGCTGAAGCGCTCGATACAGTAGCCCACAATGCCCGGCTAACGCGACTCAAAGCCGTGGTGCTGGCGGCAAGCGGCAAGACCTTCTGCGCCGGAGTGGATGTCGCCGATCACACACCCGAACGCACCGAGCCGATGATCCGCGAGTTTTGCGCGCTCTTCACTCGCCTGCGAACGCTGCCCGTGCCGACCATCGCGGTCGTGCAGGGCGCGGCGCTTGGCGGGGGAACCGAGTTAGCGGTTGCCTGCGACCTGGTGCTGGCGGCCACGTCAGCCCGCTTCGGCCAGCCGGAGATCAAGCTGGGCGTCTTTCCGCCGGTTGCCGCCGCGCTCTTCCCGCAGTTGATCGGCTATCAGCAGGCGGCGCGGCTGCTCTTTAGCGGCGAAACGATCGCAGCTGGCGAGGCGGCGCAGTTGGGATTGGTCACCTACACAGCGGCAGGTGAAGAGCTGGAGGCAGCGCTGGAGCGGATACTCACGCAGTTTCGAGCAATGAGCGCGGCGGCGTTACGCATGACAAAACGCGCGCTGCTTTACGGCGCTGACCTGGGAGCAGCACGCGCTCTGCCCGGCATCGAAGATCTCTACCTGCAAGAGTTGATGGCTACGGCAGATGCCCGCGAGGGCGTGCAGGCTTTCATCGAAAACCGTCAACCCATTTGGAGCGATGAGTAGTGGATTGTCATGCTTGATGTGAGCTGCGAAATGTAGTGGCGCCCCGCGTGGGTGCCAGGGGCGAGGAGGGACAAATGATGGATGTGTTAGAGCGCTGCTTTGAACTGGCGATGCGCAGCGGGGTAGCGGAGGACGAGCAACCCGGCGTCATCGGGTACTTTCCTGTTTATTTCCCGGAGGAAATCGTGCATGCCGCCGGGCTGCGGCCCCACGCGCTGCTTGGCGGCGGTAACAGGCTCGAAGTGCGCCTGGCGGATGCGCGCATCGGCTCCTTCGTCTGCTCGATCTGCCGCAGCACGACAGAGCAAGGCCTCAACGGGGCACTGCGCGGCATGCAGGGCTTTTTTACACAGCCCATCTGCGATGCAGCAAAGCACATGGCGGGCATCTGGGGGCGCAACTTTCCTGCTCAACCTTCGCAAATACTCGCGCTGCCCCAGAACGTCAACTCTGCCGCCTCGGTACGCTACGTCTACGATGAATACCAGCGGCTGCGCGGCGTTCTCGCCGCCCAGGTGGGCCACGACATCCCGGACGAGGCCATTCGCGCCAGCCTGCGCGTCTACAACGAGAACCGCCGCTTGCAGCGCGAGCTGTACCGCGTGAGGCGCGATGATCCCGCGCGCCTCTCGACGGTGGAGACGTATCTGCTTGTGCGCGCCGGGACGCGCATTCGCCGCGAGGAACATAACGTGCTGCTGCGTGATGCGCTGCGCCTGCTGGCCGAGCGGCCTGTGCGACCGCGCGACAAGCCCAGGGTTATCTTCCTGGGAGGCTTCTGCGAGCAACCCCCGCTAGAGATGATCGAGGTCATCGAGGATGCCTGTTTCATCATGGATGACGATCTGCTGATCGGCCAGCGCTGGATTACCGGGGACGTAGCCGCGGATGATGGCGACCCCGTGTGGGCGCTGGCAGAGAGTTACGTCGAGCATTCGGCGTCAAGCCCGGTGCAGTACGACGCGCGCAAGCCGAAAGAAGAGATGCTGATGCGTATGCTCGGGGATGCGCGAGCCGAGGCGGCCATCATTACCGCCGCCAAGTTCTGCGAGCCTGGCCTCGACGATCAACTCGCGCTTTCGCACCGCCTCGATGCCGCGAAGGTGCCGTACCTTGTGCTTGAGTTTGAAGAGAAGATGACGAGTTTTGAGCAGATGGCGATGCAGGTGGAGACCTTCGCCGAATCGCTCCTCTTCCAATGACTAAAGGAGGCAGGATATGAGCGCTAGAAGCGCGATGACCGGGGAGTTGGACGCGCGCACCGCCGGTCAGCGCCTGGTCAACCGGTGGCTGGCATCCCTGGGAACCGCGCGCGAACGCGGCCAGCCCATCGCCTATGTCTTCGTCATGGGCAACGCCATCGAGATTTTGCGCTCATTCGGCTTCGAGATGGCTTTCCCGGAAATCAATTCCTTGCAGACCGGCGTGCGTAAGGCCGCGCCAGACTTCATTGCGAAGGCCGAGGATTTCGGCTTCTCGCCTGACGTGTGCAGTTACGTCAAGGCGGATGTAGGCTTGATGCTCAGCAATATGCAGCATCCATCCGGCGTGCAGATGCCGTCGCCCGATCTGGCCATCGCCTCAAGCCTCTGTAATGTCTACATCAAGTGGGCCGAAATCTGGGAGCGGCGCTTCGGCACGCCCGCCTTCGTCCTGGACATCCCCGGCAAGCGCTTTGCCGCGTGGAAGTCGCCTGCTGGCAGTCCCCAGCACCTGGCAGATGCGCGCTGGGTGGAAGGTCAGTTCCGCGACCTCATTACGCGCTGCGAGCAGATCACCGGCAAAAAATTCGATAGTGACCGCCTGGCAGAGGTCGAGGCCAATGTGAACGAAATGATCCGCCTGTGGATCGAAATTCTGGCCTTCAATCAACATCGACCGGCCCCCTATAACTCTATGCTCGATGGCCTCACCTACATGGGGGTGCTAAACGCCTGGCGTGGCACCGCCGAAGGCGTCGAGTACATGCGCCTGCTCCACGCTGAGATTGCCGGCAAGGTCGCGCGCGGGGAGGGCCGCGTAGCTCAAGAGCGTTTCCGCCTCATCTTCAGCGGCACGCCCTGTTATGTGAATATGCGCCGCTTGATCGAACTCTTCGAGAGCCACGGCGGTGTCTTTGCCGCATCGGACTATCTCACCTACGCGGCAGGCGGCCTGGATAGCGCGGGTCTCTTCTATGACACCTCGCGCCCCCTTGAGAGCCTGGCCGAGGTCACGACGCTGGCCTCGCAGATGGGACTCTCGAATCACTTCTTCTCGCACCACGCTCTGGCGCAGCAGATGACGGACTTCGCGGCGGATGGCATCGTCTACCACGGCATCAAGAGCTGCCGCACCGTCGCGACAAGCATGGCCGACAACCGCGAGTATGTCACAACAAGACATGGTATGCCCACACTCTATATCGAGTCCGACCTGATCGATCCGCGCTACTGGTCGGACGCGCAGATCAAGAACCGCGTAGATGCTTTCTTCGAAGTGCTGGAGCAACGCGCGCGGCTGGAGGGACGTTGAGATGCTGTATGTAGCAGGTATCGATGTAGGCTCAACCCAGGCCAAAGGAGTGATTCTCGACGAGCGGGGCGCACTGGTTGCCCAGGCTCTCCTCGACATGGAGACCAACATGAGTACGGCGGCGGAAACGGCCTTCCAGCGCGTGCTTGCCGAAGCGCAATTGAGCGCCGGTGATATCGCGTTCACAGTTGCCACCGGCTACGGTCGCTATCGCGTGACCTTTGGCGATCTACAGGTCACCGAAATCAGTTGCCACGCGCGCGGAGCCGTGGCGGAGTTTCCTGGCACCCGCACGGTGCTGGATATCGGGGGGCAGGACACCAAAGCCATTCGGATCGGGGATGCCGGTGAGGTCACAGACTTTTCCATGAACGATAAGTGCGCAGCCGGAACCGGGCGTTTCCTGGGCGCCGCATCGTTCGCGCTTGAGATGCCACTCTCCGATCTTGGCCCGCTGGCGCTGAAGTCAACAAAGCCTGTTAAGATCACGACCACTTGCACGGTCTTCGCGGAGACGGAGATCATCGGGCACCTAGCGAAGGGACACCGCCCCGAAGATGTGTTGATGGGCATGCATCACTCCATCGCCACGCGCTGCGCCTCGCTCGTGCGGCGTGTCGGGTTGGCTCCTGAAATAACGTTCACCGGAGGTGTCTCGCGCAATCCTGCCATGGTCGCATTGCTCCAGGAAGTGCTTGCTACGCCGCTCAATGTGAGCGCGCAGGGGCAGTTCATGGGCGCTATCGGCGCAGGACTCTACGCGCTCGACCACGCGCACGCTGGTCGCCCTTCACAGCATACAGAGGAGGTAGCGCGATGATGCTCGTCGTTGGCATTGATATCGGGTCTACCTACACCAAGGCTGTCATGATGGATGAGACAAGAGGTGTGCGAGCTACTGCTCTTCGCCGCAGCGGCTACAAACCCGCAGCAGCGGCTGCCGCAGTGTATGAGGAACTGCTCGCAAATGCAGGCGTGGCGCAGGAAGAAGTGACCTACATCGCTACATCCGGCTACGGGCGCTACATGGTACCGTTTCGCCATACGCAGATCACCGAACTAACCTGCCATGCCCTGGCGACGGCCTACCATTTCCCGCAAGTGCGCACCATCCTCGATATCGGCGGCCAGGATATCAAGGCCATCCGCACCGACGAGCGTGGCCGCGTGCGCGCGTTCCGGCTGAACGACAAGTGCGCGGCAGGCACGGGCGCATTCCTGGAGAAGACCGCGCGCTACCTCGGCCTCACAACGAGCGATATCGGGCCATACGCTCTGCGCTCCACGAAATCTGTCGAGATCAGCAGCGTGTGCGCGGTCTTCGCCGAGTCCGAGGTCATCAACCATCTGTCGAACGGCGTTGCGCCGGAAGACATCATGCAGGGTGCGATCAGCGCGCTGGCCGGGCGCGCCCTGCAACTGATGAAACGTGTCGGCCTTGAGAGCGACTTCGCGCTGGCCGGCGGTATGACCCACAATGCCGCTCTGGTAGCGGCCATCGAGTCGAAGCTCGGCGCTCCATTGAACCTGCCGCCGGCGGGATTGGGTCAGTTCAATGGGGCCTTCGGAGCTGCCCTGCTTGGACTGCGGCGCGTCGAACGGCTGCTCTCCGAGGGACGGAGCATTCCGGCTCCCGGCGGCGAGATCGCAAGCGAGGGCGGCATACTTGCTCCCCGGCGCTGGTCAGCGCTCATGCCTGCGGCGGAAGAGCGAGTAGCCACTACCAATGGCACAAGCACGCCGCTTATCGCTGTGCCAACCAGGAAAGGAAGATGACGCGCATGGACGTATTAGCCAGGCTATCGGATGAACACGAAACGCTGCTGCCGCTTATCATTGCTCTACAGGACACCGCGGAAACCGGCGATAACGCTGCGCTTGCGGCAAGGCTCGTGGCTGGACGAACTGCGCTCACCGTTGAACTTGACGCGCATATCGCTCTTGAAGAGAATGTCGCCTTCGAACTCATCGAGAATGCGGTAGGTGGAGAGCTTGTCGCGGCGTTCCGCTCCGAACATAGGGAAATTCGCAGGCTGCGCGATGAGACGCTGGCCGGTGCCGGCGCTGGCTGCGCGCCGCTCGGCCCCTGCTTGCAACTCTGCGATCTCATACAGGCGCATATGCAGCGCGAGGATGCCATGCTTTTTCCCTCCGCACGCAGCGCCCTCGATCCTCAAGCATTGGAAATTGAGACTGCGAGTGTTCCTAATTGACTGATGGTGAACCGCAGAAAGAGGTGGTTCTATGATTGAACAAGCGAGCTGCGATGTCCAACTGCTCCTGGGCAATGAAGCGATTGCATTGGGGGCTTTCCACGCGGGAGTCCGTGTCGCTACCGGCTACCCGGGAACACCGAGCACAGAAACGCTGGAATACCTGGCGCGTATCGCCCCGCCAGAGGTCTCCGTCGACTGGTCTACGAACGAAAAAGTGGCGTTGGATGTCGGTATTGGAGCAGCTCTTGGTGGAGCGCGTGCGCTGGTGACCATGAAGCACGTGGGTCTCAACGTTGCCATGGATAGCTGGATGACCAGTGCCTTCCTTGGGGTGAATGGAGGGCTGGTAGTGTTGAGCGCCGATGATCCGGGGATGCACAGCTCGCAAAACGAACAGGACAACCGCTACCTGGCACGCATGGCAGGCATACCATTTTTCGAGCCTGCCGACAGCCAGGAGGCATACGACTTCACGCGCGAGGCCTTTCGCGTCAGCGAAGCGTGGGATTCGCCATGTCTCCTGCGCACTACGACCAGGATATCTCACTCCCGCTCCCGAACGGCCCCGTCACCCGCCGATGAAATCGCCGCCCGCAGCTTCCACCGGCAGCCCGACAAGTACGTCATGCTGCCGGTCAATGCTCGACGGAGGCGCGTGGAGCACGTGAAGCGCCTGGAACGGCTGGCCGCGTGGGTAGAGTTCCACCCATTCAACCGGGAAGAGCTGCGGTCTTCGTCCATTGGCGTGATCACAGGCGGCATCAGTTATCAGTACGTGCGTGAGGTGCTGCCAGGAGCCAGCGTTTTGAAGCTGGGCATTGGCTTTCCCCTCCCCCGGCGGCAGATTCAGGAGTTTGCCGACAAAGTCGAACGCCTCTATATCGTCGAGGAATTGGAACCTTACCTTGAAGAAGAGGCGCTGCGCCTGGGACTGGTAGTGGAGGGCAAATGCTGGTTTTCTCGCGTCGGAGAGCTATCACCGCAGGTGGTGCGTCAGGGGTTCCGGGCGGCAGGTGAGCTGCCGAATGCTCCTGTCCCTGATCGAGCCGGGGCGAAGATGCAAGGGGTGCCGATACCGGTGGCGCGCCCGCCCGTGTTATGCGCCGGCTGCCCACATGCTACGCCGTACCTGGTGCTGCGCGAGCTGGATGCCATTGTCATGGGAGATATCGGCTGCTACACACTGGCGGCGGGCGAGCCGTTGAGCGCGATGGATAGCTGCCTGGCGATGGGATCCAGCATTGGGATGGCGGTAGGGATGTCGAAGGCGGGTGTTCGCAGCGGGCCGATTGTGGCGACGATTGGGGATTCGACCTTCCTGCACGGGGGGATTCCGGCCTTACTCGACGCCGTGTATAGCAAGGTGGATATCACCGTCGTAATCCTGGACAATGGGACTACCGCTATGACCGGCGGCCAGCCGCACCCCGCGAGCGGGACGAGTATGCGCGGCGAAGCGGCACCGCGCGTGAACATCCCCAATCTTTGCCGGGTCATCGGTGTCGATTCGGTGGTTGTTGTCGACCCTTACGATCTGGGGGCAACCCATCGCGCGCTGCTGGCTGCCACGCGGGCGCATGGAGTGTCGGTCATCATCACGAACCGACCGTGTGTTGAGGCGCCTGTGAAAAGCCGCGGGCGCGTTTACACGGTAGCGGCGGAACGCTGCAACGGCTGCCAGTTGTGCATGAACCTGGGTTGCCCGGCCATCATCTGGGATACAAGCAGCGCTGCGCAACTGCGTATGATACGCATCGACCCGCACCTGTGTTCCGGCTGCACGGTTTGCGCGCAGATGTGCTCGCAAGGCGCCATTCATGCCGCAGTCCAGCTTGAGAACGGCTAAAGGAATCAACTATGAATAAGCCGGTGACAAATGAAGGCAGCCTGATCATTGCCGGGGTAGGCGGGCAGGGGGTAATCCTGGCAAGCAATATTGTGGCCGAGGTATGCCTGCTGAGCGGGCTTGATGTCAAGAAAGCCGAGGTGCATGGGATGTCACAGCGTGGAGGGGTGGTGACGAGCCAGGTGCGTTTTGGCGCGCGGGTGTATGCAGCGCTGGTCGAGCCTGGGCAGGTGGACTACATTGTGGCCTTCGAGTGGGCTGAGGTATTGCGCTGGCTTGGGTATCTGCGCCAGGGAGGAATGGCCTTCGCGAGCCGGGAGCGCATCATCCCGCCAGCAGCGCTGAGCGATCACCTCCATGGGCAGTTTGCCTACCCGCTCGAAGAGATCGATCACCCGCAACTGACGGTTATTGATGCGTTTGCGCTGGCAAAAGAGGCTGGCGATGGGCGCGCCCAGGGGACGGTACTGCTGGGGGCGCTCTCGCGCCGCATGAGCTTTCCGGTCGAGACGTGGCGCGAAGCCATAGCGCGCTGGGTACCGGCGAAGGCGCTGGCGGTCAATTTGCGAGCCTTTGACCTGGGGCGGCAGTGGCATCCCGCCACGCAAACTTGTTCACCGCTACCAACCAGGCCGCCGGAGCTGCGGGCAATCTACCGGGTGATGATTGAGCCTGCCTGGTGCAAAGGCTGCTCGATTTGCCTCGATGTCTGCCCTGAGCGCTGCTTTGTGCTGGATGAGCAGGAGAGAGCGGTGGCCGCGTACCAGGAGCGCTGTACAGGCTGCCAGCTGTGCGTCAAGTTGTGCCCGGACTTCGCGCTTGAAGTATACCCGGGCGGCCTTGCAGAGCACGTTCAGGAAAAGGAGAGCACATCCTATGCCAGCTAAACGGCTAGTGCAGGGGAACGAAGCGTGTGCCATGGGAGCGCTGGCTGCCGGCTGCCGCTTTTTTGCCGGCTATCCCATCTCGCCTTCCTCCGAGATTGCAGAGTATATGGCGCGGCAGTTGCCACGCGCTGGCGGCGTGTTTATCCAGATGGAGGACGAGATGGCTTCCCTGGGAGCAGTGCTTGGAGCAGCCCTGGGTGGCAAAAAAGCCATGACCGCCACATCGGGGCCAGGATTTTCCTTGATGCAGGAGAACCTGGGTTATGCCTCGCTTGCGGAGATCCCCTGCGTGGTGGTGGATGTCATGCGCGTGGGGCCGAGCACCGGCGTCCCAACCGCCCCTGCTCAGGGTGATGTGATGCAGGCGCGCTGGGGATCACACGGAGACCGCGCCGCGATCGCGCTGGCCCCGGCTTCGGTCGCCGAGGTGTACGAACTGACCATCGCCAGTTTTAATCTAGCCGAGCGCCTGCGCACGCCGGTGATCTTACTCTACGACGAGGTCATCGGTCATATGCGGGAAGGAGTGGCATTGGCGGAGCCGAGTGCCGTCGATCTCTGGCAGCGTCCCTTCCCCGAGCAGGAGCCTGGGGCGGGTTTCCAGCCCTACCGGCCAAATGATGAAGGTGTAGCTGCGCTGCCCGACTTCGGCGCTGGCTACCGCTTCCATGTGACCGGGTTGATGCACAACGAGCGTGGCTACCCAACGACGGACCCGCCGACGGTCAACCGCCTGCTGGAGCGACTGGCAAAGAAGGTGGCAAGTGTCGAGGACTGGCTTGCTCCCGAGCGTTACCGGCTGGAAGACGCTGAAGTAGTATTCATCGCCTATGGCATCACCGCCCGCATTGCGCGGCAGTCAGTAGATCACCTGCGCGAGCGAGGCATCCAGGCCGGGCTGTTTCGTCCACGTGCGCTCTGGCCTTTCCCAGACGCGGCGGTGCGGGCGGCCACGCGGCAGGCGCGAGTCGTGGTAGTGGCGGAGATGAACCTCGGACAGTGGGTCTACGCTGTGGAACATAGCGTGGCTCGCAACCTACCGGTCATCCGCTGCCTCAAAGCTGGTGGAGAATTGATCAGCGAGCATGATCTTGAAGAGCAGGTGCTGCCGCTTTTTCAAGGCCAGCCAGGAGTGATAGTGTGATGATGCCGGTAAAATCGCTTTTACGACTCGACATGATGCCCCATATCCTGTGTCCTGGGTGCGGGCATGGCATTGTGATGGGTGCCATGCTGCGCGTGCTGGCCCGGCGCTTCACGAGCCTCGAGCAGGTCGCGCTGGTAGCGGGCATCGGCTGTTCCAGCCGCATCGTTGGCTACATTGATGCCTGCACTTTGCACACCACTCACGGCCGGGCGCTCACATTTGCGACGGGTCTAAAGTTGGCTCGCCCGGAGCTGACCGTGGTGGTCGTGACGGGTGACGGTGATGGCCTGGCTATTGGCGGCAACCACCTGATTCACGCGGCACGCCGCAATATTGACCTCACCTGTATCTTGTTTAACAATGAAATCTACGGGATGACGGGCGGCCAGGCTGCTCCTACAACGGTTCCCCATGCCTACACGACGACCACTCCCTATACCAACGAGGAACCGCCATTCGACGCCGCGCGCCTGGTAGAAGCTGCCGGAGGGACATTCGTCGCACGGGCGCAAGCCTTCCGCCCTGATTTGTTGGAAGATGTCCTCGACCAGGCGATTGAGCATCCCGGCTTTGCTTTTGTTGATGTGATGACCGACTGCACCGAATACTTTGCTCGCAAAAACTCACTGGGGAGCGGATCGGACCTGCTGTTTAGTCATGGCCGCTCAGAAGTAGAGATCGCACAGGACTTGAACGCGCGCGGTACGCTGCATCGGACTGACGGCTGGCTGATCCGCGCAACGCAGCCGGTGGGCGTGCTGCACCGCAGCAGGCGTCCGACGCTTGAAGAGCAGCTCGGCCTGGTGCCGGCTAAAGGAGATGGTACCAATGCGCACTGAGATTCGCCTGGCCGGCGCAGGCGGCCAGGGTCTCGGCCTGGCTGCCATGGTGCTCGCGGAGAGCGCCCTGGCGTGTGACTATGAGGCATCCCTGATTCAGGCGTATGGCCCCGAAGCTCGTGGTGGTGCCAGCTACGCCGACCTCGTCATTGCCGATACTCCTATTGCTAATCCACGCTTCGAGCACCCTTCCATGCTCCTGGTACTCAACCAGAAAGCATGGAATCGCTTTGCGCGCTTCCCACCCCGGCAAGGCTCAATCACGGTGATCGATGCGCTGCTGGTTCACCCAACATGCGCCATTCCCGGCCTGCTCGCTTTCCCTTTTGAACATATTGCGCGCGAGGAACTGCGTGAGAAGGTCGCAGCGAACATGGTCGCCGTAGGCGTAGTGGGGCATCTTCTGGGGCATATCCCGGCGGAGGTGCTGGAACGTGCCGCCGAATCGCGTTCCCCTGCGCAGTTTCGCCGCACCAACAGGGAGGCGGTGAGTCGTGGGTGGCAACTTGCGGCCAGTTCGCCGCTCAGTGAGATTGTGATAACCCTGTGAGTCTTCTCTCATGAAATTTTAATTTTCGGTGAGTACGCTTCTTACATAGCCTGGGAAGTTGCTTTTCCCTTGCAATCATGGAGAACAAACCTATGACTCAACAGCCAGTTATGGCCTCTCGCCAGCAAGAAAAACATACGAACACGTCACTGACATTCCTATCGTTCGGACTTGTCGTTGGCATGTTCTTTTGCGCAGTCGTCTCTTCAGGCGTCTATTTCGCCCTATCAGCCGCCTTTGGCGGGAGGGGCACACCGGCGGTCGCGCATGCCGCCCAGGTCCAGCAGCATGTGCAGGTACACCTGAATATTGTCATCAACCAACCCGGCATGCAGAAAGATTGGCCGGCCTATAGCCCCAATTCCCTGGTAGTTCCCGCCCACAGCCTGGTGACCGTCACCATTCGCAACTACGACCTGGGCGATACTCCACTGCCTAACGGGACGCCCTTCGCCTCGGTGCAGGGCGTCATGGGTGGGGTCGCCTCTGCGGATGGACACACGTACACAGCCTTAGCGCCAGTGAAAGTGGCCCACACCTTTACCATTCAGCAACTGGGCGTCAATGTTCCCATACCCGGGGATGCGACCGCAGGCAAGCACTACGTCGAGGTTAGCTTTACCTTCCGCACCGGCGCGGCTGGCCTCTATTACTTCCGCTGCTTTGACCCATGCGGAACGGGCGCAATCGGCTGGCAAGGGCCTATGGTGACCAAAGGATACATGCTTGGTACGCTGGTCGTTCAAGGATGAAAAACAGGCAGCAGCCTCTTGTCTCACTGCTGACATGGCTCGTCATCTGCTCTCTACTCGCGCTGGTAAGCGCCTGTGGGTCGCAGGCGACGAGCGCCGGCACGAGTGCCATAGCTCCGCCTGTTCGCCTGCTCCAGGCACATACGATCCCCGCGCCCCACGTCACTACCGAGGTGCAAACCGCTCGGAGGCAGCTCTACCGCTTTTCGACGGCGAATGTCGGCCTGATGCAGCTGGCGGTGGATGCCCAGGGCATGGTCTGGGCTGGAGAAATGAATGACAACCGCCTCGGTCGCCTTGACTCGCGCACGGGCAGTGTGACCACCTGGATTCCTCCTGGCGCGCAATACGGTATCATGACGACGGTCATCGATGCCAGGGGAAATGTCTGGTTCGCCGAACAAAGCGCCAACTACATCGGGCGCTTTGATCCCAGCAGCCAGGCATTTCGCCTCTTCCAGCTCGGTACCTTGAATGGGAGCCAATTGGGACCGCAAGACCTGCACTTCGATGCACAGGGCATGTTGTGGTTCACGGCAGCCCTGGCCGGAGCGATTGGACGCCTGGACCCCTTGACAGGTGCCGTTCGTCTCTGGCCTGTTCCCTCACCCAGCCCTACCATTCCTTCATCTCCCACCAGTATCACGGTTGCGCCCGATGGCGTTGTCTGGTTTGGCGATTATACCGGCGGGGCATTTGGTAGCCTTGATCCGCGCACAGGCCAGATTACGCTCTACCATCTGCCAAATTCGCAGACCCAGATCTACGCTTTGGCGACCGATACCGCGGGACGCCTGTGGTTTACTGAAGTATTACCCGGCAAGCTTGGTGAGTTCGACCCGGCGACTGGAGCCTTGACCGAACTGGCCATCCCGGCGATAGCGGGGAGCACACCAGCCCTGTATGGACTCGTCGTTGATCACCAGGGGGCCATCTGGTTTGTGGATGTCGGAGCAGACATGCTGGTTCGCTATTCCTCGGAAAAGCTGGCCTTGACGTTCTTCCGGCTCTCTTTGCCGTCCAGCGCCCCTTCCAGTTTGACACTCGACCCGGCAGGCAATCTCTGGTTTACCGCCGGTGGCGCGCCGGACAATTATGTCGGTGAAATAGCGCTTTAGAAAAGTGGAGAGTAGGGATGCAGAGGGTAGGGAAGTGGAGCGGGGTGGAGATGAGGGGATTCGAACCCCTGACCTCTGCCGTGCAAAGGCAGCGCTCTTCCAGCTAAGCTACATCCCCTCGGAAACACAAAAACACTGTTGGTGGGCCATCCTGGACTCGAACCAGGGACCTCAGTCTTATCAGGACTGCGCTCTAACCACCTGAGCTAATAGCCCATAATGGGGCGAAAGTTGTACTGGCGGTTACCTGGACAACTCAAGAGTGGTAAGGCGTTTGACACTTTTAGCACGTAGATAGACCTGTTCTGCTGGTAACACACTCTGTCATCTTCAGGCTTCTCTTACCGAGAAGATCGACCTGGGATAGCATCCCGGTGGGGATGCGACTCCCTAGAAAGGAGGTGATCCAGCCGCACCTTCCGGTACGGCTACCTTGTTACGACTTCACCCCAATCACCGACCCCACCCTCGACGCCTGCCTCCCCTCCCGAAGAAGAGGTTAGCCCAGCGGCTTCAGGTGTTGCCGACTTTCGTGGTGTGACGGGCGGTGTGTACAAGACCCGGGAACGTATTCACCGTGGTGTGCTGACCCACGGTTACTAGCAACTCCGACTTCAGGCAGGCGAGTTGCAGCCTGCCATCCGAACTGAGAACGCGTTTGCTGGGATTGGCTCCCCCTCGCGGGTTCGCTTCCCTCTGTCGCATCCATTGTAGCGTGTGTGTCGCCCAGGACGTAAGGGCCGTGCTGACTTGACGTCATCCCCACCTTCCTCCACGTTACTCGTGGCAGTCTGGTCGGACACCTGTAACCGACCACAGGGGTTGCGCTCGTTGCGGGACTTAACCCAACACCTCACGGCACGAGCTGACGACAGCCATGCAGCACCTGTGCGACTGCCCCGAAGGGAACACGATCTCTCGTGCGTTCAGCCGCATGTCAAACCCTGGTAAGGTTCTTCGCGTCGCTTCGAATTAAACCACACGCTCCGCTGCTTGTGCGGGTCCCCGTCAATTCCTTTGAGTTTTAATCTTGCGACCGTACTCCCCAGGCGGACCACTTATTGCGTTTGCGTCGGCACGCAGCGGGTCGATACGCCGCACACCTAGTGGTCATCGTTTACGGCCAGGACTACCGGGGTATCTAATCCCGTTCGCTCCCCTGGCTTTCGCCCCCGAGCGTCAGGTGCCTCCCAGGACACTGCCTTCGCCTTTGGTGTTCCTCCGGATCTCTACGCATTTCACCGCTCCACCCGGAATTCCATGTCCCTCTAAGGCCCTCAAGTGAAACCGTCTTGGGAGTCCTCCGGCAGTTAAGCCGCCGACTGTCACCCCCAACGCGCTCCACCGCCTGCGGGCGCTTTACGCCCAGTAACTCCGGACAACGCTCGCCCCCTACGTATTACCGCGGCTGCTGGCACGTAGTTAGCCGGGGCTTCTTCTGCTGGTACCGTCCAAACTCTTCCCAGCAAAAAGCAGTTTACACTCCGAAAAGCGTCTTCCTGCACGCGGCGTTGCTCCGTCAGGCTTTCGCCCATTGCGGAAAATTCCTCACTGCTGCCCCCCGTAGGAGTCTGGGCCGTTCTCAATCCCAGTGTGGCTGATCGTCCTCTCAGACCAGCTACCGATCGTCGCCCTGGTAGGCCGTTACCCCACCAGCTAGCTAATCGGCCACAGGCCCATCCCAAGGCACCCTCGCGGGCTTTCTTCTCCCTTTCAAGAGAAGCTATGCGGGCTTGTCGGCGATTTCTCGCCGGTATCCCTCACCTCAGGGTAGGTTCCCATGTGCTACTCACCCGTCCGCCACTCCCTCTCCCCACCAAAGCAGAGAAAAGTCGTTCGACTTGCATGTGTTAGGCACGCCGCCAGCGTTTATCCTGAGCCAGGATCAAACTCGCCATCCAAATGTATCATCAGTCTCTTACCGAGACTCGTGCGCATTATGAATGAGTTATCACCAATTGACAGGGTATATCTGTACTATTGTTGTCTATTCCTTACCACTCTTCAGTTGTTCAAGTTCACCGGCAGCTTTCGCGCCCGCGCCTCCTGACAGTTGTCAGTGGAGCGCAAGTGAGATATTACCACTGCGTTTGCGCGCTGTCAAGTACTTTTTTTGTGAGATTCAGGGAAATGGTGGCCGTCGCCGGTTGGTTCGTCGCGCAACGCTACAATGGAGTCGGTCGTACTATCATCAGGAGGCTGCGCGTCCTGTCCGAGGTAGTAGCTGATAACCAGGGCCATACCCACGCCGAGCGGGATGAGGCCGGGCAGCAGCCAGGGACCGACATGCAGCGGGGTCGAGGTGAACGAGGAGGGCAGCATGTAACCCAGAGGATAGAGGCCAATCGTGAGCGCCAGGCCGACCATGGCAACGATCAGCCCGGCGCGCAGCACGCCGCTGCCCTTGCGCCGGTGGCGCGGGCGATTCGGATTGATGCCGCGCGCGATAAGCGCCATGCGTTCGCGGTGATCGATATAGCGTAATAGCGCAATAAAGCCCAGGAAGATCGCCAGGGCAATTAGCCAGGCCAGCAGGGCCGCCAGGACAACCGAAGACATGCCGCACCTCACAGAATACCAATTTGAGTCTTTCTATGATAAGATAGTATATACAGGAGCATTTGGGCAAGGGATGACTAATGCCCGACCTGTATCATTTGAAAATGAAATGACGATGAGAGAACACCTTTTGCCATCAAAGAGCCTGGAAATGCAGTG
Organism: uncultured Chloroflexia bacterium; assembly: GCA_963731975.1. Classification (GTDB taxonomy): domain Bacteria; phylum Chloroflexota; class Ktedonobacteria; order Ktedonobacterales; family Ktedonobacteraceae; genus CAVSXS01. The sequence goes on from CAVSXS010000004.1 coordinate 85,368, forward strand.
TGCGAACGCGGGTGTATCCCCGGTCGAGTTTGAAGATCAGCAGCTTGTGCAGGCGAGCAAGCAGGGAAATCAGGATGCTTTCTCCCAGCTTGTGCAGCGTTACCAACGGCGTATCTTCAATCTGGTCTATCGCATGGTGCAGGATTACGACGAAGCGAGCGAGATCACCCAGGATGCGTTCCTGGCAGCCTGGCAGGGCCTTCCGGCTTTTCGCGGTGATGCGCGCTTCGCCACCTGGCTCTACCGTATCTCCTATAACTGCGCCCTGCGGCAGCTTGAGTCGCGCAAACGAGATGTCGCGCTCCATGCAGCGCTGCAAGCGGAAGCAGAGCACGCGCAGGACGGCGAAGATTGCCAGGCGCTGGCAGATGAACACCTGGACGCGCGCGAGCGGCAGGTGATCGTGCAAGAATCTCTCTCTCATCTCCCGGCGAAGTATCGCGTTGTTCTGATTTTGCGGCATCACCTGGAAATGTCTTACGAAGAGATGGCCGAGATACTCAAAATGCCCGTCGGCACCATCAAAACGCACCTGTTTCGCGCGCGTAATTTGTTGAAAGAGCGGTTGGAAGGTCTCTATCATGACGTATCAACGGAAACTCGAGGATAATCATGCGCTGTACTACGGCTGGTCGCCAACTTCAATTGTATAGTGATGGACGGCTTGCATTCCAGCAGATGCGCGCCCTGGAAGCGCACCTTGCCGATTGTGCCGCCTGCCGCGAAGAACTCTGGCTGCTCGAAACGTTTGAGGGCGATCTCGATGCCCCCGCGATCAGCGAGCCTGCCGATATGCACCAGCGCATCATGCAGCGCGTCACGCTCGCGCCCCAGGCCCATCCATCCCAGTCGCCTTTTTTTTCCTGGCGTCCTTCACTGCCAGAGCTGCTGGCCGCCATACTGCTGGCTACCGTTGCCACGTTGGGATCTATCTTACAGCAGCCCGCCTTACGCTCGCTCCTGCCCATCGCCAATGGACACGACTCGCTTTCCCTCGCCTTTATAAACCTGGTCCATATGCTGACCACGATGAGCAGCTCCACGCTTGCCGCGGTGCTGTGGATCGCGGGTACCATCCTGGGCGTCTGCATCACGCTGGCCTTCGCGGGTGACGAGTTGCGCTCCCAGTGGTTGAAAGCCATGATGGACCGCCTGCCTGAGCGGTAACTATGCGGGCAGGTATCGCCACTTATCACACACTTATCACATATGAATGACACCATCTATCAACTGGATGAGGAGAGATCGTATGCGCGCTCCACTTGCTCGTCGCGGTAATGTCGTGGATATGTATCACGGCACGCCGGTTGCTGACCCCTATCGCTGGCTGGAAGAGGCCACTTCGCCGGAGACGCTGGCGTGGGTCGAGGCGCAGAACGCCGTCACCGCAGAATATCTCTCCGCGATTCCCGCGCGCCAGCAGCTTCAAGCGCGCTTGACTTCCCTATGGAACTACCCCAAATACTCCGTGCCGTACAAAAAGGGCGACTCCTATTTTTACTCAAAAAACGACGGACTGCAAAATCAATACGTCCTGTACCGGCAGCAGTCCCTGCAAGGCGAATCCAGCGTCGTGATCGACCCCAACACGCTGAGCGAAGACGGCACGACATCGCTCACCAACGAAGCCCTCAGCAAGGACGGCAGCCTGCTGGCCTATGGCCTCTCCCTGCACGGCAGCGATTGGCAGGAGATACACATTCGCCGCATGGAGAGCGGCGAGGATTTTCCCGAAGCGCTGCGCTGGTGCAAGTTCAGCGGCATTGCCTGGAAACCCGACAACAGCGGCTTCTACTACAACCGCCTGCCCGAGCCTGGGAGCGTGCCGGAGGAAGACCAGAGCAACTACAGCCAGGTCTACTGGCACGCGCTCGGCACTCCCCAGGAGCAGGATGTGGTGGTCTACGAGCGACCCGATTTCAAAGAACTCACCTTTTCTCCCCTCATAACAGATGATGGCGAATATCTGCTGCTGCACGTGTGGCACGGCACCGAGCCGAAGAATCGCGTCTACTACCGCCGGGCGGACAGCGACGGCCCGTTCGTGCGAATGCTGGACGATGGCGATGCGCGCTATGACTTCCTCGGCAACATCGGGCCGCTGTTCTATTTCCAGACGACGCTGGACGCGCCGCGCAGCCGCGTCATCACCATCGATAGCGAGCATCCCGAACGCGAGCACTGGCGCGAAGTGCTCCCCCAGCAGGACGATACAATCGCTTTCGCGCTGATGGCCTATCACTACCTTGTGGTAGTCTCCCTGCACGACGCCCACCACGAGATCAAGCTCTATGACCTTGATGGCCGCTACGTTCGATCCATAGCTTTGCCCGGGCCGGGGGCGCTGCTCGGAATCTGGGGCAAGCCCGACCTGCCTGAGATGTTCATTGACTTCACCTCATTCCTTTTGCCCTTTATCATCTTTCGCTACGACTTCACCAGCGAGTCGCTGAGCGTGCTTCACGCACCCGATCTCGGTTTCGACGCCGGCGACTACGAGACACACCAGGAGTTCTCTACGTCGAAGGACGGCACGCGCATTCCCATGTTCCTGACACATAAAAAGGGGCTGAAACTGGACGGCAACAACCCGACCATCCTGTACGGCTACGGTGGCTTTGGTGTCAGCACGACACCAACCTTCCTCCTTTCCACACTGGCCTGGCTGGAACACGGCGGCGTGTACGTCATGGCGAACCTGCGCGGCGGCGGAGAATATGGCGAGGAATGGCACCAGGCCGGTACGCTTGAGCGCAAGCAGAACGTCTTCGACGATTTCATCGCCGCGGCGGAATGGCTGATCGCGCAGGGCTACACCAGCACGTCGCGCCTGGCGATCCAGGGCGGCAGCAACGGCGGTCTGCTGGTGGCCGCCTGCATGGTGCAGCGGCCCGACCTGTTCGGCGCGGTGCTCTGCCACGTACCCGTTATCGACATGCTGCGTTACCACAAATTCACCGTGGGTCGCTACTGGGTTTCGGACTACGGCAACGCCGAGGCCGACCCCGCGCATTTCCGCTTCCTACACGCCTACTCACCCCTGCACAACATCAAGGAGGGGACGGTCTATCCCCCGACGCTGATCCTGGCGGCTGATACCGATGATCGCGTCGTGCCTGCCCACGCCAAGAAATTTGCCGCCGCGCTCCAGGCAGCCAACGGCGGGGACAACCCCATCCTGCTGCGTATCGAGATGAAGGCCGGTCATGGCCTGGGCAAGCCCACCTCCAAGCAAATCGAGGAACGCAGCGACGTGCTGGCCTTCCTGTTCAAGCAATTCGGGATGTAATTAAGCTGAGCACGACTTCTTTCTTATCTTTTCGCGCCCTCAACCCAAACTTTGCTACACTTTGAAGATGCGACACGTGTAACCGACATAGGCTAGAAACAGGAGGGTACTTTTTTATGTCAGATACCGTTTTTTCGATGGCAGGCGTCACTCCCATACAGGTGCGCAGCAACAGCACGCACGGTTCATTAGACGCAGACATCATCATCAAGAACGCGCCCGACCCGGTGTTCGTCTCCGATACAGAGGGCAAAATCCTCTCGGCCAACGATGCTGTCTATGAGCTTCTGGGGTTTCGCACGGACGAAGTGCTGGAGCAGTCGCTGTCGCGTTTCATCAGCCCGGAGGAGACGCGCGAATTTACCGCCGCTCTACGCGAAGTGATCGAGCGCGGCGTCATTCGCAATACGCGCCTCAACCCGCGCAGCGCCTCCGGCGAAATCATCCCCACCAGCCTGAACGCCTCGGCGCTGCGCGACAGCGAGGGCAAGGTGATCGGCGCAATCGGCATCCTGCGCGACATGCGCGAACTCGATAAAGCCCTGGCCTACTCGGACAGCCTGATTAAGAACGCGCCCGACCCTGTATTCGTCTCCGACCTGGAGGGCAAGATTTTGCAGGCCAACGACGCCGTCTACGAGCTGCTGGGCTTTCGACCCGACGAGGTGCTGGAGCAGTCGCTGTCGCGCTTCATCAGCCCGGAGGAGACGCGCGAATTCCTGGCTGCCCTGCGCGAGGTCATCAAACGCGGCGCGACGCGCAACGCGCATCTCAACCCGCGCAGCGCCTCCGGCGAGATCATTCCTACCACGCTCAACGCCTCGGCACTGCGCGATACCGACGGCAAGGTGATTGGCGCAATCGGCATCCTGCGCGACATGCGCGAGTACGAAAAGGTGGTACTCGATTTGCAGGAGTCGAAGTCGGAATTGCAGGAGAAGATTCTTGACCTGGAGAAATTCGAAGAGGTGGTTGTGGGACGCGAACTCAAGATGATCTCTCTTGAGAAGGAGGTTGAAAATCTCAAACGCGAACTGGAGAAGGTGCGTCAAGGGATCGGCAAATGAGCATCGACTACGCGGAAATCACACAAGCAACCGGCGCATCCGACGAGATGGAACTGGCGACGCTTCAGCAGGCGTATAGGGAACTACAGGAGCAGCATCACGCGCTCGAAATGCGCGTGCAAAAGAGCGAGGAGCGCCGACGCGCGCTGATGCACATTCTGAGCGACCTCAACACGATGAATCGCAAACTGGCGGATCAGCGCAAGGCCATGATTCATATTCTGGCGGACTACGAGCAGGATCGCAGCCGACTTGCCAGGCAGACCGAGCGCCTCGACAACTCGCGCCGCGCCTTGCTCCATATCTTGCAGGACTCTCACCAGTCCAACATTCGCCTGGCGAACAGCCGTAAGGCCATGATCCACATCATGAGCGACCTGCGTGAGACCACAGAGGCCATGCAGCGCCGCGAGCAAGAGCTGCGCGAAAAGCAGGAGCAGTTGGTACAGGCTGGCAAGCTGGCGACGCTGGGTGAGCTGACAACCGGCATCGCGCACGAGCTTAATAATCCGCTCAACAATATAGGCTTGTTCGTAGGCAATGCCATCGACCTGATCGAGTTGGGTATGGTGGACGCGGAACCAGATCAAATCATGCGCGAACTGCACATCGCTATGCAGCAAGTGCGCAAGGCCACGGAGATCATCTCGCACCTGCGCACGTTTGGCCGCGCCGCCCCTGTCAGCTTCGAAGCGGTTGATATAACTCTAGTCGTCGAGCGTTCGCTTTCGTTGATGCAGGAACAACTGCGCCTGCGCCAGATCGAAGTTGACCTGCATTTCCCCGACGAGATGGTCATTGTCACCGGCAACGCGATACAGCTCGAACAGGTCTTCATCAACCTGCTGACGAACGCGCGGGACGCCCTGGTAAATTCTACGCGCAAGGTCATAACAATTCTTTGCCAGGAGGACGCGGAACGCGTGGAACTGCACTTCAACGACACCGGCCCCGGCATTCCCGCCGGCATGGAGCAGCGCATCTTCGATCCGTTCTTCACGACGAAAGAGGTCGGCATGGGGACGGGCCTCGGCCTCTCGATCGCCTACGGCATTATCAAAGACCACCAGGGTACGATCATAGTCGAAAATCGACCTGGGGAGGGTGCTCACTTTCTCATCCAGCTTCCGCTCATGCGTGAAGGCCGGGAGGACTTGTTGAATGAATAATACGCCTCACATTTTAATCGTCGATGACGATGCGGCGTTGTTGCAGGCATTGCCCCAGGCCCTGTCGCTGCGCTTATCTGTCATCCAGGTAGATACGTCAGACTCCGCCCTGGGTGCGCTTAAACTGATCGAGGAGCATGATTACGACGCCATTGTGAGCGACATCAAGATGCCCGGCATGGATGGACTGGCACTTCTCGAAAAGATACAGGAGCTCCGTCCAGAGACGGAGACGCTGCTCATTACAGGTCACGGCGAGCACGATCTTGCAGTGCAGGCCCTACGCGGCGGCGCGTATGATTTTATTCAAAAGCCTATTGATCGCGATTACATGGTGGCGGCGCTGAGCCGGGCCATCCAGACGCGCCGCCTGAGGCGCGAGGTAGCTGAACGCCAACGTGCTCTGGAACTACACACGCTCTCCCTCGAACGCGTCGTGCAGAACCGCACGCGCGAATTGACCGAGGCCAACGCTGCGAAAGACAAGTTCCTCGGCATGGTCTCTCATGAGTTGAAGACTCCGCTCACCAGCCTGAAGAGACGCACGCAGTTACTGCGCCGCCAGCTCAACCAGCCAGACTTTGACGAACTGGCCAACGCGGGACTGGAAGACATGGAACGTTCCATCAACCGGCTGCGCATACTCGTCGATGATTTGCTAGATGCTTCTATGGTCGAGACCAATATGTTCGTCATTCACCGGCGACGCTGCGACCTTGTCGAACTCTGCCGGAAACTGTTGGACGAGTATACATCGGGCTATGGCCCCGCGCTGCGCTTCGAGGCTCCCGGCGAGCCGATCGAGGCCGAGGTGGACGCTGAACGTATCAGCCAGGTCGCTCTCAATCTGCTTTCGAATGCGCACAAATACTCCCCAAAGGGCTACCCGATTACCGTGACGCTTCAGCGCGTCGGATTCGAGGCGATCATCACAGTGCGTGATATGGGCGAGGGCATTGCTCAGGAAGACCTGCCGCACATTTTCGACCAGTATTATCGCGGGTCGCGGGACGAGATGTCGCCGGGTTCGCACACCGGCCTGGGGCTAGGACTCTTCATCTCGCGCAAGCTGGTAGAACGTCACTCCGGGCGCATCGAGGTGCAGAGCGCGCCGAACGAAGGCAGCGTCTTCTCGGTCATTCTCCCCCTCTTCGTCGATCCCTTAACCGAAGAAGTTGATACATCCAGTCTTGCCCCTCATACGCAAGCTGTATGGACCATCCTGCACTCGTAGGGGCGAGCAATTGTGCTATGATTCGCGTATGGAGATTCCGCGCAAACGACAACTGAACGCGCGCCTGCTGGGTCTGCTGCTGCTGAGCCATCCCGGTCCCGTGCTGCTGCACATCCTTGCAGTGACCATCTTCGTGCTGCTGGCAGCGTGGCCGCACATGGCCTGGAACATCATCGCCTGTGCCATCGGGGCGCACGCGGCCATGCAGGTTTCCATTGCCATGATAAACGATTACTGCGACCGCGAGCAGGACGCACGCGGCAAGCCTGGCAAGCCCATCGCGCGCGGCCTCGTCTCCCCACGAAGCGCGCTGCTCGGTGGTCTGCTCATGATGATCGTCATGGGCATCCTGCTGGTCCCGCTGCCGCCGCTGGCCTGGCTGTTCTCGTTGTGCTATCTCGCGCTGGGCCAGGCATATAACCTGCGCCTGAAATCGACGCCGTTCAGTGGCGCGGTCTTCGCGCTGGCGATGCCGCTTATCCCGCTTTACGCCTTCGCCGCGCTTGATCGTTCGCTGCCACTGTTAGCCTGGCTTGTGCCGGTGGGCTTCTTGCTAGGGGTCGCGCTCAACCTCGCCAACGGGCTGACCGATCTTGAAGAGGACGCGAAAAGCGGGGCGCGCACGCTGGCCGTCGCGCTGGGCGTCAGGCGGTCGTTTCTCGCCTGCCAGTTGTTCGTCGTGGCTGGCGCGGCGCTGATCGCCCTTCTATGGATCACCGGCCTGGTTGCCACGCAGCCCTGGGTGCTCGTGGTAACGCTCGCTTTCGCCTGCCTGGGGATCGCGGCTATGCTGCTGTTCTTCGGGCCGGAAAAGCCTGTTGAGACGCGCAAACGTTACTTCTACCTCGTGGCGTTCACCTGTATAACACTGGCCGGAGGTTGGCTGATTGGAGTATTTGCCTGATGCCATTGCGCCTTTCCATGCTTGAACGCCTGCTGTTACGCTTCAACCTGCTGCCGGCGCCGCTGTTCGACACGCCGCTAGCGCCGGGCATCACGAAAGCCTTGCTGACCGCCTGCGAGCTTCATCTCTTCGACGAACTGCAAGCGCAGCCACGTTCGCTTGAAGCTTTGGCGAAGCGCGTTGTGTGCCAGCCGGAGGGCCTGTTGCTGCTCGTCAATATCCTGGTTTCAGCGGGCTACCTGCGCTATCGTGGTGGCCTGTATCGCAACAGCCGCGCCGCGCAACGCTGGCTGACAAGCGCTTCCCCTGTGAGTGTCGCGCCCTACATACTGCATAGCCCGGATATCGTGGCGATCTGGGATGATATGCCGCAGGTGGTACGCGAATACAAACAGATGGCGACCATGCCCTACGAGGAGGATGCCTCGACGCCTGAAATGCAGGCGAAACTGGCGCGCCACTACGCCGGGCTGGCGTCGCTGGCGATGGCGCTGGGCGGCGAGATTGTGCTGCGCGTGCGGCTACCTCGTAACGCCACCAACCTGCTCGACGTGGGCGGGTCGCACGCGGCCTACAGCGTGCTGTTCTGCCGCAAGCACCCACGTCTCCACGCGACGATCCTGGATATCCAGCCCGGCATCGAGGCGGGCAAGCGCACCGCCCTCGCATCCGAAATGGCCGACCGCCTGCGTTTCATCTGCACTGACATCGTGCGCGACAACTTCGATACGCAACTCGCCGCCAGCTACGATGTCGCCCTGTACTTCCACATTGCCCACCTGCTGACGCCGGAACATAACGCTGAAGTTCTGGCGAAGGTAGCGCGCACGCTTGAGCCTGGCGGCGTGCTGGTCTACGTGGACCAGGTGACGGAGCAGTCCCACCGCTCGAATCTGGCCTCGCTGATGGTACAGTTAATGGCGGTGACAATGACGACGGTCGGGGGAACATGCTATCCCTTCGCCACAGTGAAGGGCTGGCTGGCGCAGGCCGGGCTGAGCGAGGTGCGCCGCCACCGGCTGGTGACGCCCGGCGCGACGATGATTACGGCGAGGAAAAAGTAATTGAACTCACATTGCATGACGATGCTCAGATTGGTTGTATACAATGCCAGACAATAAGAAGTCAGAACCACTACGCTTTGGGCTGGTAGGCTGCGGCGTCATAGGGCCGGTACATGCTGAGGCGCTGGCCAGCTTGCCGGACGCACTCCTGGTAGCCGCGGTCGATCTTGAAATTGAACGCGCGCAAAAATTGACGGCAAAGTATGGCGGCACGCCGTATCAGGCCCTGCAAAGCATGTTGGAGCGCGAGCGGCTGGACGTGGTCATTGTCTGCACGCCGAGCGGTCTTCACGGCGAACATGCCTGCCAGGTAATGCGTTCGGGATTGCATGTGATCGTCGAAAAGCCGATGGAGATTCGTCGCGAGGCGCTGGATGAAATGCTGCGGGTACAGCAGCAGACTGGGGTGAAGCTGGCGGTTATTAGCCAGCACCGCTTTGATCCCGCCAGCCGGCAAGTACGCCAGCTTGTGGACGACAACGCATTCGGCAGGCTGGTACTCGGCAATGCTATTGTTCCCTGGTGGAGATCACAGTCTTATTATGAGAGCGGAGCGTGGCGTGGTACCTGGAGGCTGGACGGGGGCGGCGTCTTGATGAACCAGTCTATCCACTCGATTGACCTTTTGCAATGGCTGATGGGGCCGGTAAAGAGCGTTATGGCCTATGCCGATACGCTCGCGCATCACATGGAAACAGAAGATGTGGCCGTAGCCGCGCTGCGTTTCGCCGGTGGGGCGCTCGGCGTCATCGCTGCCACGACAAGCGCCTATCCAGGTGTGAATACACGCATTGAAGTTTTTGGCAACCAGGGATCAGCCATCATCGAAAACGATGAGCTAGCCTTTTTGCACCTGGCACGCGATGAGAAGGTTGCGGCTGGCGACTACGGCGTCAATATGGATGCAAAGCGAGCAGAGCGGGGCCAGCAACCCACTAGCGGCGGAGCAGCAGCCAATGCGGCTGCGATTGTAGCAAACAGCCACGCCTTACAAATCGCCGATATGATACGCGCCATCCGCGAAAACGGGACACCGCTTGTCGATGGCTACGGCGGCAGGCAGCCCGTTGAAATCATCTTGAGCATCTACGAGTCTGCACGCACGCACCGGGAGGTCACATTGCTATGATTCACCTTTCAGCATTCGCCGATGAGATTTCGCCCAACCTGGACGAACAGGTAACTATCCTACAACGCGAAGGTATTCGCCACCTGGACTTGCGCAGTGTGTGGAACATCAATGTGCTGGACTTGAACGACGCGCAAATTCGCCAGGTCAAACAGACATTGGATGCGCGTGGCATCGCTGTGGCGGCTATAGGCTCACCTCTCGGCAAAGTCGCCATCGATAGCCCATTCGAGGCAACCTTGCAGAAACTCGAACGAGCTATTCAAGTGGCGCAAACGCTCGGTACGCCCTTTATTCGCATCTTCTCATTCTACCCACCCGCCAGGGCGCAGGGAGCTAACGCCGCTATCGAAGCAAATCGTGACGAGGTAACGCGCCGCCTGCGTTTGATGATCGAGCGCGCGAGCACTGCCAATATCACGCTGTTGCATGAAAATGAGCGAGAAATTTATGGTGACACTATCACGCGCTGTGTCGATCTCATGCAAAGCTGCGAAGACGAACATTTCAGGACAGTCTTCGACCCGGCAAACTTCATACAATGCGCTCAAATACCCTATCCCGACGCATACGAGGCGCTACGCCCCTGGCTGGCCTACGTACATGTGAAAGACGCTCTGCCAAACGGCAGTGTTGTCGCAGCAGGCGAGGGCGCGGGACGCTGGCCCGACCTGCTGTCACGATTACGCGCGGATGGCTACAACGGATTTTTATCCCTCGAACCCCACCTTGCCTCCGCCGGGAAGTTCCAGGGCTTCAGCGGGCCCGACCTGTTTGTAAAAGCGTCACAGGCGTTGCAGGCAATGTTGGGCAATATGAGGTGGGAGTATGCATAGCATAAAAGCGAGGTAGGAAGCCGCTTCTCAGCGTTGTTCCTACCTCGCGTGTGTGGTCGGGGCGAGAGGATTTGAACCCTCGGCCACATGGTTTTGATTGTTCGTCGTCGTCTCCTGAACGCTTAAATTCCTGGCTTACTGTTCCTGGCTGTTCGCTACTAACCGCCTAAAAGTTTCGGCGTTGCTACATCGTTGCTACATGCAGCAATGCTTATGTTTTGCCAGTGGCTTATCTACTGAGGCAATATTATTGATATGTGTTAAATCATATCGAGTTCTGAACGGGCGATCTTGTATGTGTTTGGCCCAAGTAATAGGCGGTGTGGAGCGCGCCGGTACGCTCTTTATTGTACGCCGATGCAAACGAAAACCAATAGCTTTAGCTGTCAGTTTAGCCGTCAAGCTAATATAGTGAATTTCGCTTTAGCAGTTGAAGTAGGTGAGTCGAATAGACATTCTCAGTCAAACTTTGCTTGGCCTAAAATGGATACCTTGGATACAGCTTACTACTCCGGTTTTTCAAGCGTTGCCTCCTGTCCTTGGAGTTTATCGAGGTTAGGTCCTTGATAGACTGTTGTTTTACTCTTTTTTATAATATAATCTTTACTTATTGAGAGAGCAACCCTGTAGATATTAAGAAATAGGAGCTTGCAATAAATGAATACACAATTCGAAGTGCGGGAAACTGGCGCTAGAAACTCATATCCTGTCTTTCCTCTTGCCCAGATAGCTCTTTATTTGCAAAGCAACCTCCCTGTATGGTATCTAGACTCAGATGGTGTTCTCCTCGCTTCTAACCTCTTAGTTTTTTGGATTTGGGGGGCGATCTCACAAACAGATAAATTTCTAGAGGCAAACCATTTGCTCGGTACTAATTTATTTAATGTGTACAGCAAGCCCGATAATTTTGAGCGCATTGTCAAACCCAAGTATCCCTATACTGCGAGTGCAGATTTTTTTCGTAAAAAATTATCAGTTGCACGAGGGCTGCTGGCCGCCGAAAAAATAACTGATGAGCGAAATATCCAAGCTTACTATTCTTTTATTGATACTGTAGCCTACGCTGCGAAACATAATTCTATCCTTCAAGAGATTTACCAGAATACTGAACCTAACCAAGAACTTGAGTGGTCTTATTCTTTGAGAATACATCCCCCAGACACCTTTTCTGGCCAATTGGAGTTTGAAGGCACGGTGATTCGTGTATTCGATGAAGGTACTTTATCAGGTTATGTTGCCATTTATCGGCCATTTGGACAAACAATATCTCGCATTTATGCGGAATACGAAACACTCCTTAAGCGCTTCGGTGAATTCTCATATGTTCAATACCTGAATGACGAAGTAAAACAGCGTCTCAACAAAGTAGAACTGCAAAGCCTTGTAGATAATTCAACAACGATCAGAGTGCAGGTAAATGAAAATCCATTAACTGCTTCCAATTTAGCAATCATCTTGCCAGCACTTACGAGTCTTTATACCAAATGCTGGCTTATCATGCATGAGCGGTTTGCTGATCTTATTGAATATACGTATACTCACAATCCTCGTTTTGAGAAAGAAGCTCCTCTAATTATTTCTCGACTAACCTATAACTCACCTTTAGATTTCAAGTTGGATTTGAGTCTAGAAGGGCTGGCAAACGCTTTTCGAACGATTTTTGAGGTAATTGAAAAGCGAGGGCTGGCAAGGAGAAAAACCGAAGCGGAGATTGAAGAGTTGGAGCAAAAACTACGACAGCAAGAACAAGAATTTCAGACCCAGCAAGAGCATCTGGATAAAATGCGCCTCATCGAAAAGCAAAACGCTGTGATCGAGTCGCAGAGCAAACTCATAGATTTACGGACAAAACAACTAGGATATATCAAGGATGTTTCTGCTCTCTCGCCCAAGATAATTAAGGCATTGCGTCCATCTCTTGATGAGACTGTACTAGAGATAGTGACTCCAACATTATATGAGGATATTCTAAAGTTGGATACTAGCAAGGGAATGAAATTGATTTCAACCTCAGATCAACAGAGCCAGTCCTCTTTCTCTCAAGATCAAATAAACTGATCTTCTGAAACTTGTTGAGCTCTACTTTAATTCTCAACCTACTTGACAGACTCGACAAACTACAGTGAACTTGTAGATTTCGAAGGACGGATTAGGGCAATGGCGTTCACTGACATTCGCAGGTGTTCGCTGGTGTTCTCCTCGTGCTTCCTAGGCGGCTTTATTGTTCGTGGTAGCGCGTCAATTGCCGCCTTCGGTTGTCGGTGTTGCTACACGTGTTGCTACATTTTGTTTGACCATATGCAATGCTGGTGGAGAGCTTGATTAGACAGTCTATAACTGTCCGTCTAGCGTTACAGAGTGCTTGGAAAACACTTTGCGAACGGTGTGGACATGAATGGTTGCCGCGCAAGCCGGAAGAGGGCAAAGCGCAACTTGACCCCCGCGTGTGTCCAAAGTGCAAGAGTCCGTATTGGAACACACCGCGAAAGAACCCGCCTACAAAGACGCGGTAGAAAGCCTATAGCCATTGCAGGCGGGTTCTTTTTGCGAATCAGGGGGTTAGGCTATGCTACAAGGCCCATTGGCGGAAAATCTTGAACGTGAAACGCTCGACGACGTTCGGTACCTTCAACACCTTCTATCCTGGCAACGAACTCATAGTCTCCTGGATGTGGCAAGGCAATATCCATAGACAAGCCGACGTTGGGGTATTGAATGGAGCCAGGACGCAATTCGGCAGGGCGACCTACGTTGAAAGGCAAGGGTGGGATATTTGTTATCGCCTTTCCGTCTTCATCCAAAAGCTCAATAATCAGCTTGTGTTTCACGTTAGTCTGATGCCACGGTACGGCAATGAAGACGGCGATACCCAGGTGGCTGATTGTTGTCCCACCACCTTGAGGGGCTGGACGGCGAAGAATATTCCAACCAGCGCCAGAAATGTGGAGACGCCCCTCAGCCAACTCAACGTGATTTGCTAAGACCAAAGCTTCGATAGAAACTGAACTATTCGGTACCACGTGGTACCTCCTTTCTTGATACTGTTTAGGCACTTTGAAGTACCATACACTCTTTACAAAAGGATTCCCTCGTGGTAAAATGACAGCGAATCACTCTTAGTGGGACTTGAAAAGCGTAAAAGCACTCAAGCTATGATGTTTGATCGTTTATTCATATGACCACGAGGGGCGTGATGGGCGTTCCAGGATATACTGCCTGATAAACTGTCTATCCTGGAACGTATGATTATGGATCCATTCGATTTTCTCCTTCGGATATAGATTGACGCGATTTTAGCACGTTTGCGCGTGTTTTGCAAGCCCCTTTGCCTCGCAAGTCACCGGGAAGATAGTGGGGCAAAAACCCTACGCAAAGACTAGCAAGGCTACGATTGTAGTCAATCGCACTAAGATATGGTATAATGCATATGATGCTGGTGACGGGAATCGAACCCGCATGATTGGTTAACAGTTGACGCCGTGCCAATCACCACCGATCCCAAGTCGGGGCGTGTTTGCCATTACACCACACCAGCTAATGTAGGGAGCGCCGGGTACTGAGCCGCAAACTTGATGCCCGGCGTTTTCTTGCTAAATCATTGCTTCTTTCCCTCCATCAACTCCCAAGCTTGCTCTAGCATTGTCTCATTGAGCTTGAGTTGATCTTCCCACATTGCTCGACTTGTCTCTGTCCAGTCAACACTAAGTCGCTGTTGGCGAAGTTTCTCAAAATTAGCAAGCACTTTGAGTACCAACGTATCGTTGACACGCGCTCGAATTGTGCCGTTTGACTGGAATAGTGAAACGAATTCTGGCATGGGCGTATACCCTTCAACAGGTTGCAAAACATCATTCAAAGAGGTTGAAGAGGAAGTATCAGACGTTTCTTTATCTGATACAGGGAACGATTCGCTATCATCCGATCTTTGACCAGCTGCATCAGCAAGCCCGACGAAAAGAGAGGCCATTTTGGGGTAGGTTTGCGGTTTATAGCCTCTCTTTTTGAAGGTTTCTGCTAACTGTTTACGGGTGATGTTGCTGACATCAATATGTGGGATGATATCAGCGTAAGCTTTCTCAAGTAGCTCCCAAAGTTTGTTTTCGTAATCTTTGCCAGTAGCATTAGCAAGCTCCACGAAGCTATCGGTCACACAATCACGATGATCAATCAGTTCAAGGTGACGCCATACACCTATGACAGGAGTAGCGTCACCATCAGATATGACTTTAAAGCTCCTAAGTAAGGCAGCGTCAACTCTCTGGCCTTTAGATAGCTTCCCCTCTGTCACCAGGGAGAAGCTCTTTAACACATTGTGTGTGTATGCATACCCTGCATATCTCACCCTACTTGCGGTATAAATCGGCATGTGTTTTTCTCCCGTTTACAATTGTGAGGTTGCGGCTAGCCCTCTAGCCCTCTTGCACTAGCATATCACTAGGGCTAGTAAAAAGTCAAGCAATTTTGGGGTGAGATTCTCAAGATGCACCCTATTGACGTTTGTCAGTAGCGTATACTAAGATGTGGAAAGAAACAAACAGAAGGTGATAGCTAGCTTACATAAATACTCTACTTTTTAGGCAGACCGCCGACTTTTTAGGCAAATGGCACTATTTGGGCAAAGCCGATGTTAGTATATTAATTTAGCAAGATGGTACTGGTGTTCTAACACTGTCTGCTTGCCAACTAGAGCTACTTGTCTAAGTCCATCTCGGCGTAAGTCTCATGTACAAGCTCTTTGAGTTGGGCAACTTGCCGCTCGTTCTTATGGGGGCTGTCGGCTCCTTCCAGCTTCTTTACCAGTTTGCGCACACGGTTCATCTGTCGGGGTGAATGGCACTGGTAGGCCAGTAGAAAACCGTGACTCGCCAGGTCAACGCCAGTGTCCAGATCGCCAGCATCACAGTGTGCTTGACCTCGACTGATATCAAGGAGCGCGTGAAATCGACACAATGGTTGCAGCAAGTGCGGCAGATGACGCGATAGTGCGGGTGATGCATGCCGAAGGGCTGCGAGTCGCCATGAAGGTCGAGGCGAGTACCGCCGATGGCCTGCTCTCCTGGCGCTGACGGTGCGTGCTGCTCCCGGCTCAGCACTAATGTTTCTCAGAGCATGAACAGCGGTTCTGGCCGTAAGAGGCTGTTTTTGTTCACACAAATGGACACCACTTTGATCATGAAAAAGGGAACCACCCCACCTGGCGTTCTCAAGCTTCCCCTAAGCAGTATTCTCAACCAGAGCACATGTCTAGTCTTTCTGAACCACTCCCTACTCAGGGTGTTAGCTCCCAAGAGCGTCTGTAGAGGAAAAGAAAGCTAGATCGCCAATATAATTTTGCACGGATACGACCATCTCAGCAAGATTGTCTTTTATCCAGGAGGCCGCAGATTGTATGGCTGCCTGGGCCTGCTCTTGTGTTTGCCAAAAGCTGATGGAAATCACTGTGTCCACAGCCGTCGTGACGCCCCCATAGGCGACAAAGCCGGACTGGCTGCGGAAATCTCAGCTTGCGCTATGCGGGCTATCTCACCGGCTGTGCCAGGCTTCACCTGGTAGACTGCAACGCGTGCATGTTGCATGGTTGTCTCCTTTCTTTACAATACGATGTGAACTGACAGAAAAACGCAAAGTGGCTCCCTTTTCATGATCAAAATTATATCATCTGGCCCTCACCTGGATACATTTTAGGCGATCAAAAACAAGAGGCGCGATACAAGTAAACCGCGCCTCTCTAAATACATTAGGCTTCCTCTTTCTCTTCGATTAGAGGAGGTACTTCCTCGTCGACCTGAGCTTGATTGTTGCTTCGCTCAATAGAAGCTTCTCGGTTCTTCTGATAGACTACTAGAAAGTCTTGAACCGCTTCAACCACCGTAGATGCTTTAAAAACAATTCCCAATCCTATCATCTGTTGAGTCTCAACAATAGGCTGTAGCTGCGTAGGAATAGGAACCAATCGAATTTGATTAATTTGTGAGCGTATCATTACTTGCGCTATGACTCCTATGAAAAGAAGCCTGCTTCCAATGGTGATATTTCCTCGGTTTCCGTAGCTTCCCTGATCGTAAATGAAAACGGGACTACCACTTGAACCAGGGAACACAGATGCATCTACTATGAAGATCGGTTTTCCTTCGTAGTCCACCTGGATTGGTGAAGCAGTTATTCCTCTTCTGATGATTGGTAGAAGGTTTATTGCATCAAACTGACCGTTTGGGTATCCGACAAATACAACGTTCTCTAAGGCGTCTAGCTCGTTGATCTGGTCAGGTGTGGGTATCGAGCTAAGAGGGATGCTTTTAAAAAACACTTTCTTCCCCTCTTGCCCAATTGTATTAAGTATGGGAACCAGAGGGGTTACTGCAATATCAATGTCGGGATTTGGATGACCATGCCAGTACTGGTTCTGTAAAGAGATATCAACTCTCTGACCAATTTGTGGTTGTTGACCATCAATTGTTTCAGTGAAGAAGAAGTCGTTGATAACTGCATCTTTTATCACGTGCTTGTTAGTCACTAAAAAAAGTGCATTGCTGTTTTCCCATGGATAGCTGAATAAAAAGGCTGTACCAGTACCCACATTTTGTCGCGCATCGGTTGTGGTAATTCTGACAGTTGTAAAGAGAAGCTGCTCGGCTGGTGTTTGAACTTGCAACTGTTATTCCCTTCTACTTTCCAAGTCACTATAAATCTCTCTCTATAGAAGACGTGTTCCAACATTTCAAGTAACATTTACTTTTTGAAAGGAGTTCCTATGCTTTCAGAAGCAAAAATCATCGGACGGGGTGTAGACACCTTAGTACTCAACGTGTCTTACGCCGATGCCTCTTTCAAACCTATCAAGCAAGAACTGGCCTCTGACCTGCAAGCTGAACTCTCCCGCTTGCAAGATGAGGCACGCAATCAAGAGGTAGCTATGCTGACGCCCTGGGCTTTCAAGGGCTACGCGCTCTACATGCAACCGAAAGGGTCTCGTGGTCAGTGGCGTTGGATACTCACCTGCCCTCAGTTGAGTCTAGCGGTCTCGCGTGGCCTGCTCAATAACATCATTGCGCAGGTGCGCCTGTCGTCTGAGTACCTGTGGTCATGTGAGACGGTCTGTGATGCCATTGTCGAAACGGCGTTGCTGCTCTATGACCTGTTCGGGAATTACCTATGGTTGCAAGTGTCGGCGGTAGACCTGTGCGCTGACGTGATCGGGTGGGATGTGTCGCGCTGCGACTGGCAAGAGCACTTTGTCTCGCGTGCGGTCGGGCAGAACGGTCGGCCTGCCGATGTTGACACGCTGCTTGTCGGTCCAGATGTAGCGCGGCTGCGCTGGAAGCAGATCGCCACTCTGGACTTTGGCAAACATACCTCACCCATTTCCTGTTGCATTTATCACAAGTCGGCAGAGATACGGCAGAAGTCACCCACTAAGGCATGGTTTCATGACCTCTGGAAACGCAACGGGTGGGATGGTTCTTCTGAGGTGTGGCGCGTTGAGTTCCGTTTGACCCGCGAATTTCTGCATAGTGTGCATATCGAGGATGTTCACGATTTGCCTGAACGCCTGCCCTCCCTGTGGGAATACTGCGCGGGTCGCTCTGGTGGCGCTGCTGATGGCTTGCCTGATGGTTGGCTGCGCTACGTGACTCCGACCGATGATAGCAACCGTGCGCGCTGGCCGGTACATCCT
Organism: uncultured Chloroflexia bacterium; assembly: GCA_963731975.1. GTDB lineage: Bacteria > Chloroflexota > Ktedonobacteria > Ktedonobacterales > Ktedonobacteraceae > CAVSXS01. Next base: position 103,735 of record CAVSXS010000004.1, read on the forward strand.
GCCTGGGCGGTCGTACAAGGGGCATTCTCCCAGGAAGATGACGGGTTGGGGCCGCTCGTGCGGGAACGCATCCGAGAGAAGAATATCCGGCGCGGCCTTGCCTCGGTGCTTGGCTACCTCTCGACGCTCTCGGCCTGGGTCGGTGGTGATTTGGCGAGTTCGGAAGTGGATATCTCGCAGGTGCTCCACTGGCTGCATGAGGCGGGGATAGAGTACCTGGATAAGCAAGGGATAGACTTTGCCCATCAGGTTGAACAGAAATTTAAGTTGTACCGTTCAGTCGATGAGTTAGCATCGTAAACTCGTCGTTCATAGCTGATTTTAAGGAGGTGATGTTATGCAAGAGACAACACAACCCTTATTGCTAACAATTCCGCAGGTGGCAAAGCTGCTCAATCTAGGTCGGACAAAGGTCTATAACCTGATTGCAACAAAACAGTTACCTGTGGTGCGCTTCGGTCGCGCTGTTCGGGTGTCGTCTGCCTCGCTAAAACGGTGGGTAGAGCAGCAGGAACGGCAGGATTTAACGGCATAATTAGAGGTATTGATAGAGCCGCCTTGCGTCGAGAGATAAGGGCGGCTTTTTCATGCGGAAGAAAGTGAGGCGACATATGGGTAAGCGCGGCAATGGTGAGGGTTCCATCTATCGGCGTAAGTCTGATGGGCTATGGGTAGGGAGCCTCTCACTTCCTGATGGAACCCGCAAGGTTTTTTACGGCAAGAAGCAATCAGAAGTGATTGCAAAGTTGGATGAAGCGGCTAATGATCTGCGACGGGGTATGCTGACCGTTGGGTCAAAGACTACTCTACAAGAGTACCTTGAGAATTGGCTTGAGAATGTTCATAAGCCAACTGTGCGCCTGAGCACATACCTGAACTATCGTAAGCTGTTAAACAACTACCTTGTACCAGGGCTAGGAAAAGTCAAACTCCATAAACTGACGCCGCAACAGGTACAGGCGTTTTACTCTCAGCAAATCGGCGCGGGGCTGGCTCCGAAGACGGTGAACAATATACATGGGGTTTTGCACAAGGCTTTGGACAATGCGGTCAAGTGGAATGTCCTTCCTCGCAATGTATGCGATGCGGTAACGCCTCCTCGTATCCCGCGCAAAGAAAAGAATGTGTTAAATAAGCAGCAAGCTCATACCCTTCTAGAAGAAGTAAAGGCGCATAGTCTAGAGGCGTTGCTAACGCTGGCAATTACGACGGGAATGAGAGAGGGTGAATTGCTTGCGCTCCACTGGCAAGACATTAGTTTTGATGGTTACAGCCTTCAAGTAAAGCGTGCTGTAAGCTACCTCAAGGGGTACGGTTACGTTGAGTCCGAGCCGAAGACAGCGAAAAGCCGTAGGACAATTCGGCTGCCGCTCTTCGTCGTTGACGTTCTCAAACGGCACAAGGCACAACAGGAAAAGCAGCGGCGTGAAGCGGGTAGTGCCTGGATAGAGAAAGACCTGGTGTTTACGAACGCGCAAGGCTACTTCTATAGCTCAAGCACGCTGCGAAAGGTTTTCCGGCGGTTCCTGGTGAGTATCGACCTGCCTCACATGCGCTTTCATGATCTGAGGCACAGCGCGGCGACTATCCTGCTTGCTATGCACGTTCATCCCAAAGTCGTGCAAGAAATTCTAGGGCATAGCCAGATCACGATGACGCTTGACGTGTATTCTCACGCGCTCCCGTCCATGCAAGAAGAGGTGACGAAACAGTGGGACAGCGAGTTTGGGGAGCCTATCAAGAAGCGCGGAGCAGGCGAGGCGGCAAAAGATAAAGGCTTTGCTGTCTTTGCCCGAATAGTACCGAGTTGACCCGGCTCTTTGGACAGCAGTGATTTTGCCCAAAGAGTCGGAATGTCAAAGTTTACATGTTACAACACTTTTACGATCTCAAATGTTGTTCGTTTAAGAATATGGGAACTAGAAAATAGCCAGTGTATTTATTGTTTCTTTAGAGTGGATTTTAGAGGAGACTATTATGTCTGAGAGGTCTGTATCAGAGCAGCAAATTGCGGTTAGTCAGGGTAAAGGTAACTCCTCTCGAGGTCTTTCATTCATAGATTTTTCTGTTGGTATGGTAGCTTGGACAGTAATCTTTTTTGGTCTGTTTGCTCTGATCGAGGCAAGCAGTTTTCTCTGGCGGCCTTTGAGTATCTTTCTATATAGTGTATTAATATTAGGGACTTCGTTCCTAAGTTTTGGAATTTTGGTCGATAAAAGTGAAGACAAAGGCAAAATAGAGAAGCAAGCGATTGCCAGCCTCCCCTTTGTGTTCATATCGGTGATTGCCCTAGTGGCCGCTTACAGTCAAATGAGTAAGCAGCTTTATTTCCTCTATGGAGGGTTTGCTGCTAATCAAACCGGTTATTGGCACTGGCTTCGCTGGGGGGTTGATCAAGCTCTTGATAATGTACTGTTTGATATACCCTCGATCTATGGTTGGAATATAAGCGAAATTCAGCCAATAGCAGTCTGGTCACGTACTATTGTCTTTCTCCTTAATCTTGAGCTTGAGCTTATCGTTATTGCTGCTCTTGTGCGGCAGTTTCAACTGGTTCGTGAAAACGTGAGCTGGTCAAAAACACCAATAAAACCAGTCGATGCAAATTATTTTAGATTTATGTTCAGAGCTTCAGTGAAGTTTTTTCTTCTACTTGGTTGGTTGGTACCAGCGCTTATCGTATTAGATGCTATTGTGCGTGACCGGCTCGTGCTCGAATCTCTTGGCTCTGTAGCACGGTTTGGCCTCCTCGCCGTCCTGGGAGTTTGGCTTGGTTGGTATAGTTTGCGGGCACTGGCAGTACATGGTACATGGAATAAACTATGTGCTTTGGGAGGCATCCTTATAGGTATTTGGCTCCTTTATACGAATGTACCAGCATTTTTTATGTTTATCCATCTGTAGTCGTATTGATGTCAAAACCTGGCTCTCCTGCAACTTGGTATAGATTGCAGCTTCAGATCGTTGGGATTTACGCTGCTACAGTGTTGCTACATTTTCATGGGAAATGAGAGTTTAGCGGAGGAGCGAGGGAATAACGAAGCGAGGTAGGAAGCCGCTTCTCAGCGTTGTTCCTACCTCGCGTGTGTGGTCGGGGCGAGAGGATTTGAACCTCCGACCACCACAACCCCATTGTGGTGCGCTACCGGGCTGCGCTACGCCCCGTTCTTCTTGACCTACGCAGTATAGCAGAAAGCGCACTATCCCGTCAAGATTTTTGCGTGTTTCTTTATCTGAGAAGACTTGCCAATTCTCCTATCCATAGTCTACACTTATGGGTAGTGCCAATGCTCTCTCGTTGTTGATTTTACGAAGGAGGATGTTCCTATGTTCATGGCTCGCAGGCGACCGCTTGGTATCACCATCATCGCTATCATCGTGGCTATTCAGGGTATTCTGCTCGTGATCCTGGGCTTGCTCGGCCTGATTGTCCTTATCGGCATCATTCCCCTGATCCTCGGTATACTCGCGTTGATACTCGCGTGGGGATTGTGGACATTGCGACCCTGGGCGTTCTGGGCAACGGTCATTCTTGAGGTTTTGAGCGCGCTCAACGACATTCTCGATATCACCAGGGGAGTTGGAGGCCACTACTTCAGCCTGGCTCTCTCGATTATCGTCCTGCTCTACCTGTTCCTGGATAGGAACGTCCGCGCGTCATTCCGCACCTGATATCGCCAGCAGCAGGACATATGTCCTGCTGCTGATTACTTTCACCATCAAAAATTTCGACTGGAGGACAAGAGAATCTTTTGTTCTGTTTGCCGGATGAGGGGAAAAATGTTATAGTAACGATTGCGACATTCGCTGCCGAGTAAATACCACGCGCAAAGGGATAGTAATTATAATATGTCATTGCCTGATGATAAAGTTGTGCGTTCTTCTCAAACAGCAGACTCTTCCAGCCGGAAGAGCAATCCATTCTCTTCACTGCTTGAGCGTCGTGGCGATCTACAGTCGTTACCCGGCGCGAGTGCATTGTTTGAACTTATTTTTCAAAGTATTCCAAATGGTATTACGCTCTATGATTACAAAGGCAATATCGTCTACGCCAACAAGGTCGGCGCGCTCTTTTACGGCTTCTCCTCTCCTGAAGAGCTTCTGGCACTCGATAGCATAGTAGAAATTCGCAAGCGCTTTCTGGAACGCTTTACGATTGCCGACGAGTCCGGCAACCCCTTTACCCCTGGCAAGTCACCCGTCGAGCGCGTGCTGAAGGGCGAGGATAATGCCGAAGCGATTTTTCATTGCTTTGACAAACCAACCAAAATTGAGTTCTGGGCGCTTACACATGCCAACGCCCTGTATGATGAGCATCACAAATTAGCGATAGTCATTGATACGATTACGAACATCACCAGCCAGAAGAGGGCCGAGGCAGAGCGACGCAAAAACGAAGAGCGCCTGCGTCTCATGGCAGAGTCCATGCCGCAGAAAATCTTTACCGCCAGACCCAACGGCGATATCGATTACTTCAATCAGCAGTGGATGGACTATACCGGCCTGGCCTTCGAGCAAATCCAGGGCTGGGGCTGGACGCAGCTCATCCATCCTGATGATGTCGAGGAGAACGTGAGGCGCTGGCAGCACTCCCTGGATACGGGCGAGCCATTTCAGTTCGAGCATCGTTTCCGGTTGGCGAACGGGGACTATCGCTGGCATCTCAGCCGCGCCCTGCCCATGCGTGATGAGCATGGCTCAATTACGATGTGGATCGGCTCCAACACCGATATTCACGAACAGAAGATGGCTATCGTTATGCGCGATGATTTTGTGAGCATGGCCAGCCACGAACTCAAAACGCCTCTGACCAGTTTGCAAGGCTTCAGCCACCTGTTGAAACGACTCTTCATCAAAAATGATGATACACAGGCACTCGCATACCTGGCAAAAATCGAAAAGCAAGTAAATAAACTCACCGTCCTTATTACTGACCTGCTTGACCTGTCCCAGATGGTGCGTGGGAAACTTGAGTACCATGAAGAATCCTTCGACCTGTTTGCCCTTGCGCAAGAGATCGTGGAGAATGTGCAGGGAACATCCACGACACACCGCCTGCGCTTGCAAGGGTCAGGCGCACCGGTTTTCGGAGATAAAGACCGCATCGGGCAGGTTTTAGAGAATCTCCTCACCAACGCCATCAAGTATTCACCGCGAGCGAGAGAAGTTCTCGTGCGCGTTTCTCACGACGCCCAGGAGGCGCGGGCAAGCGTGCAGGATTTTGGTATCGGCATCAAGAGTGAGTACCAGCAGCACGTTTTTGAGCGTTTCTACCGCGTCACCGACCCCACGGCACAAACCTTCCCCGGACTCGGCATCGGCCTGTACGTCTGTGGCGAGATTATCCGGCGGCATCATGGCGCATTCCAGGTACAGAGCGAGCAAGAAAAAGGCTCGATCTTCTCTTTTACTTTGCCGCTCGTCTCACAGGAGACGTAGATAGCAAGGTACAAAACGGTCTATCATTAGGAAGGAACTGCAAGTACACCATGATGAACGAAGTCGCCAGGAACATCTATAAGATTACCGTCCCCATCCCTTTCCCACTGCGCACCGTCAACGTCTACGCGCTGGTGGGCGACGACGGCTGGACGATGATCGATACGAGCATGGGTACGCCGGAGACGCGCGAGGCGTTGTGGGCCGGACTGGACGAGGCAGGCTTGCGCCTGGAAGAGCTGCGTACCATCGTCCTCACGCACCATCACCCCGATCATGTCGGGCTGTCGGGCGAGCTGCAAGAGCGCACCAACGCCACCGTCTATATGCACACTATCGACGCCGCAGCCGTGCGCACGTTTGGGGCAGATTCTATGCAGGAGCGTTTTGGGCGCGTCTCCACCTTCTTCGGACAACATGGCATGCCGCCTACCAGCTTATGGTTCACACAGGTCAAGCCGGATGTGATGCGCAACCTGATTCGCGCCCCACGCCAGGAGGCCATTACGCACGTAGAGGACGACGAATATCTCACTCTCTCCGGCGAGCAGTATTGCGTCATCTGGACGCCGGGCCATTCCGACGGGCATATCTGCCTCTTCCGCGAGCGAGACGGCGTCTTTTTCTCCGCCGACCACGTCCTGCCGCGTATCACGCCCAATATCGGCCTCTACTCCGAAAAAGATCGCGTCAACCCCCTGGGCGACTTCCTGAACTCGCTGGCTAAAGTCGAGCATTACCCGGCCAGTATCGTTCTGCCTGGGCATGGCGAGCCGTTCGAGGACCTGGGGAATCGCGCGCGCGAGATCGCGCATCACCACGACGAACGCCTGGCACACATCCTCGATCTGCTCAAGTCAGGCTCACAGCACGCCTATGGCCTGGCAGAACAGCTTTTCGGCCATCGCTGGGACAACAGCGAGTCGAGGCGCATGGCCGTCGCCGAAGTCCTCTCGCACCTGGAATACCTGCGCTATAACAACCAGGTTACGCAAGAACGCACCTCTGAAGGAGTGCTGCTCTACTCCCTGGCGTAAATACAAATTCGTAGAGACAGGGGCAAGGGGCCTCTTCTTACCGCCTGGGGAGCCGATTTTATCTCTGCTCGCCTGCTTTCAAGCGGCTTGCCAGGCGGCGGCAGCATGTAGTGCAAGGGCTGAAGCGGCCTCAACCCTTGTATTTACGAAATACCCGTGCTATACTGCTTTACGGCAGTGAGTAGTGAAGCCGCTCTATAAGCCCAACTACTGAATTGGGATGCGAAGCGACGTGTGTTGATTGTCGTAAGGAGGATTTCGACCTATGGCTACATCGAAAACTGGTAAAACCGCAGGGAAAGCTGCTACCATCGTCGGTCGGCAGGAGATCATACGGCAGATTGCTGCTTCAGCGGGATTGACGCAGAAAAAGTCAGCCGAGGTACTTGAAGCCATGCTGGACTCCATTCAGGGGTCACTTGAGCAGGGTCATGAAGTACGCCTTGTGGGATTTGGTTCGTTCAAAGTACGCCGGAGCGCTGCTCGCAAAGGCGTCAACCCGCGAGATGGAAAGGCTATCCACGTTCCTGCAAAGAACCGGGTACGCTTCTCGCCCGGCAAAGAACTCTCTGACTCTGTTGTGAAGAAGTAAACCTATCGTCACATCCGTTGCTCGCTGCCACTAACGCCTGACCTTGTGGGTGTTGCGCCTCTTCTGAAGAAGGTTGAAATGCTGCTTACTTTACCCTTCCTGCACGCTTGAGCGCCCACAAGGCCCTCATCTTTTTCAACTTCATACCTCCCTTTTGATAATCGTAGGGGCCGGTTTACCTGATTCGTTCCTCTATACATCCCCTTTTTCATGGAGTACAATAAGATCACAGAACGATTACAATGTCGTGACACACGCGATCTTGCCAGCAAGAAACAACGGGTGCCGTAGGGCAAGTTGGACCGTTGGACTGATACAGTGCTTACAGAGAAGAGAGGGCCTATGGCGATTAGCAACGCAACGCTGAGTGGGCTGACCAGGACGCAGCTCCTGGAAATGCATTATAGAATGGCGCTCCTGCGCCGCTTCGAGGAAAAAAGCGCGGAAGAGTATACGCGCGGGAAAATCGGCGGATTCATGCACCTCTACATCGGGCAAGAAGCCATCGGCACCGGCGCGATGGCCTCGCTGCGCCCGGAGGATAAAGTGCTCGCCAGCTACCGCGAACACGGACACGCCATTGCGAAGGGCCTGCAACCCGGCGCAGTCATGGCGGAATTATTTGGCAAGGCCACGGGATGCAGCAAGGGCAAAGGCGGCTCGATGCACATGTGGAGCAACGAGCATGGCATGTTCGGCGGCAACGGCATCGTCGCGGCACAGTTGCCTATCGCGGCAGGCGTAGCCTTCGCCGAGCAGTACCGGGGAACCGATAACGTGGTTGTCTGCTTCTTCGGCGACGGCGCGGTGGACGAGGGCGCGTTTCACGAGGCGCTCAACCTCGCCTCGGTGTGGCACCTGCCGGTCGTCTACATCTGCGAAAACAACCAGTACTCGATGGGCATGGCGGTGGAGAAAGCCTGGGCGGTCGATTCGCTGCTGCCGCGCGCCGCGGCCTATAACATGCAGGGTGAGCAGATCGACGGTATGGATGTCATCAACGTCTACGAGGCCGTCAAGCGCGCCGTCGAGCACGCGCGCAGCGGCGAAGGCCCCTATTTGCTGGAGATCAAGACCTATCGTTTTCGCGGCCATTCCATGACAGACCCGGCCTACTATCGCACGCGCGAAGAGGAGCAGCAGTGGCGCACGACGCGCGACCCCATCGGCATCTTCGAGAAGAAGTTGCTGGAACTCGGCATTGCGACGCAGGCCGAGTTCGAAGAGAACGACGCCAGGGCAACGCAGGATGCCGAGGACGCCGCGGAATTCGCTGAGAACAGTCCCTTCCCCGCGCCCGAAGAACTATTCGCCGACATTATGGCCGACGGCTCAACCGCGCTGGCCTACCGCCACGAGAGAAACTAGACCGTAACGAACACAACGAGGATACGAGAGATGCGAACCATTACCTACCGTGACGCGCTGCGCGAAGCGATCCGCGAAGAGATGCTGCGCGACGAGCGCGTCTTCATTCTGGGCGAAGATATCGCCGGGTACGGCGGCACCTACGCCGTCAGCAAAGGCTTGTTCGAGGAGTTCGGCGAGAAGCGCGTGCGCGACACTCCCCTGGCGGAAGAGGTGATAACCGGCGCGGCCATCGGCGCGGCGCTCAATGGCCTGCGTCCCATCCTGGAGATCATGACCATCAACTTCAGCCTGCTCGCCAGCGACATGATTATCAACAACGCTGCCAAGTTCCGCTACATGTTCGGCGGCCAGCCCTCTCTGCCACTGGTCATTCGTATGCCGGGCGGCGGCGGGGCGCAGCGCGGGGCGCAGCACTCGCAAATGCTGGAGACGCTCTACGCGCATATCCCCGGCCTGAAGGTCGTCATGCCTGCCACGCCCTATGACGCCAAAGGTATGCTCAAAGCGGCAGTGCGCGACCCCGACCCGGTGATCTTCATCGAACACGAACTGCTCTACAACATCAAGGGCGAAGTGCCGGACGAGGGTGTCGAGTACACCGTTCCGCTCAATCGAGGCGAGATCAAACGTGAGGGCAAACATGTCACGCTCGTCACCTTCTCGCGCATGCTGCACGTCACCATGCAGGCGGCGGAAGACCTGGCGAAAGAGGGCATCGACGCGGAGGTGATCGACCTGCGCAGCGTGCGTCCCATCGATATCGATCTGCTGGTCGATTCGGTCAAAAAGACCAACCGCGTCGTGATCGCCGAGGAGGGCTGGAAATACTATGGCACTGGCCAGGCGCTCGCCGCGCTGATCTACGAGTTCGCCTTCGACTACCTGGACGCTCCCATCCAGCACGTGACCGGCGCGGATGTTCCCATGCCCTATTCGAAGCCATTGGAGCGCGCCGCGCTCCCCAACAAAGGCGACATTGTAAACGCGGTGAAGGCCATCGTGCCAGCCGCGGTGCGTGTATAAATTCGTTACGGTCATCGTGCCCGTAGGGGCAACCCTTGTGGTCGCCCGCCTCTCGGTCGATGGCCGCGTTTTGTGAGATTTAGCGAGAATAGCGGCAAGCAGGCGGGGGCGGGCGACCACAAGGGTCGCCCCTACGGAAATGAAGAACATAGGAAACTAAAGCTATGAAAACGGTAGAGATGCCCAAGATGGGCGATTCAATGGAAGAAGGCAAAATACTCCGCTGGATCAAACACGAGGGCGATACAGTCAAAAAAGGTGAGTCGCTGGCCGAAGTCGAGACCGACAAGGTCAACATCGAAATCGAGTCATTCGCGGGCGGTGTGCTGCGCAAAATCCTCGTTGCGGAGGGCGAATCCGCGCCCGTCGGGGCCAATATCGCGCTGATTGGCGCACCGGACGAGCCTTTGCCCGCTGGAATCGAGGGCGGTACAAGCAGCCCTGCCAGCACGACGGCACCGGTGGTTCAGCAAGCTCAGCAGGATGCGCCCAGGATCAGGAATACCGTGCCGATGGCTCCCGCGGCAACTGCGGCGCCAGTTGAAACCGCGACGACTATCGAGACGAATGGGCGCGTCTTCATCTCGCCGCTCGCGCGCCGCTACGCACAGGAGCAGGGTATCGACTACGCGGCTATTCGCGGCAGCGGCCCGAATGGCCGCATCATCAAGCTGGATGTTGAAACCGCGCTGGCACAGGCTGCTCAGCCCGCTCCTCAACCTGTCGCTCAAGTCATCGCCCTCGCCGCGCCAACTGCACCCGCGCCGCTCGCGGCTGTCGAACCTGCCCTGCCTCTGCCATCCATAGGAGTAGATACCGGCGAAACCGTCGAGATTCCGCTGAGTGCCATGCGCCGCACTATCGCAAAGCGCCTGAGCCAGAGTATGCAGACCGCTCCGCACTTCTACGTGACGAGTGTGATCGACACCGGCAAGCTGGCGGAACTACGCGCGCAGATCAACGCCTACGCCGCCACCGACCCCGCGCCGGTCAAGGTCAGCTTCAACGATCTGATTATCAAAGCTGTAGCAAAGGCGCTGGTGCGTATGCCGCAAGTCAACGTCTCGTTCGCCGAGGATAAGCTGATCCAGAAGAAGCAGGTACATGTCGGCATGGCCGTGGCTCTGGAACAGGGACTGATCGTGCCGGTCATTCGCAACGCTGATACGCGAGGCATCCTCGATATCACGCGCGAATCGCGCCGCCTGGCTGAGGCTGCCCGCGTCGGCAAGCTGCGCCCAGAAGACTTCAGCGGTGGCACATTCACCGTCAGCAACCTGGGCATGTTCGATGTCGAGAGCTTCACAGCCGTGATTAACCCGCCGGAGTCGGCGATCCTGGCGGTCGGCTCGATCACCCCTACGCCGGTGGTGGTTGATGGACAAGTCGTCGTGCGCGACCGCATGAAGGTGACGCTCTCCTCCGATCACCGCGCCATCGACGGCGCGACGGCGGCGCGTTTCCTGCAAGAAGTCAAGCGCCTGTTGGAGGAGCCATTCGGCCTGCTAGTATAAAGATCAGGATGTATGTAATTTACATCACGTAGGGGCTGGTTTACCGTGCCCATTGGCCGATTTATCGGCCAGTCTGTTCGTTGCTTGGCATCGCGCAAGGTCACGTCTCGCGCCCATAAATGGGCTGATGGGCACGGTAAACCGGCCCCTACGATTGATGGCGCGATTACTTCGTCAATGTGCATAATCGGCCCCTACGAATTATATCCGCATCAATTCATCACTGTGCATCATGATGGGCCAATGGGCAGGATAAATCCGCCCCTACGTTTTTAAGGGATACTAGTTGGAGAGTTCTGTTATGCCCGAATACTTCATGACGACGCGCGCGTACAACGGTGTCACGCTGGCGCTGCTGCGCGGCAATATTGTCGAGGTGCAGGCCGACGCTATCGTCAACGCCGCCAATAGCGGACTGCGCGGCGGAGGTGGCGTCGATGGCGCAATCCACCGCGCCGGCGGGCCGCGCATCATGGAGGAGTGCCGCCGCATCGGGGGCTGCCCCACCGGCAGCGCCGTGGCGACGACGGCGGGCAATCTGCGCGCGACGTATGTCTTCCACGCCGTCGGCCCCATTTATTCTGGCAGGCCGGAGGACGCCCGCCTGCTGGCCAGCGCATATGCAAGTTGCCTGCGTCTCGCCGAGCAGCATGCCATTCACAGCATAGCCTTCCCCTCGATCAGCACCGGCATCTACGGCTATCCCCTCGACGAGGCGGCGCCTATCGCCCTGCGCACCATCATCGAACACATCCAGCAGCCCACCAGCCTGCAACAGGCCATCTTTGTCCTGTTTGGCCCGGAATCATTCCAGGCCTTTGTGCAGTCGCTGGAAGACTTGCACACACGGTTGTAAAAAGGCGCGAGAAGCGCGAGAAGCTCACCTATTTGTTACAAAACGGCGTTAGAACGGCGGATCAGGTATGGCAGGCATAGTCCAGATTCATGCTCAGGCCGACGACGCGCAGCTTTTTGGTGAGCGATTCGATGGCGTAACGCGGCGTGACCCAGGGATCAAGCTTGTTTGCCAGCATTCGCTGCACCTGTTCTGGCGCGGGCGAGATCGCCTCGATAGAGGTTGGGACGTACTTTTCGATGGCTGCCTGGACGACCCGCGCCTGCTTGTTATCGCGGTGGATCATGTCGCGCAGGAACTTGACGCCGAAGACGACGTGCCGCGATTCGTCGCGCGCCACGGCGGTGAAGCCGCCCCGGAAGGCCGGGAACAGGTTGTACTGGCGATATTGGTCCAGGATGCCGCGCTGACCCGCCAGCGCCATTGTGCCTTCGATCACAACGTGATAGAGCGTGACACCTTCTACAAGCAGAGACAGGTTGCCAGGCTCCCGGCGAATACGCTCGGCCACATCCGAAAGAGCTTCGATCAGGATGTATTTCAACCCCTCGTTCATATACTGGCGAGCAAAGGCCAGCTGCTCCTCAAGCTGGTTCATATCGACGCCCATCACGTCGCGGAAGAAGCGCGAGAAGAACACGGTGTGACGCGCTTCGTCCACAAGCTGCGTCGTGGTGAAAATTCGCATCTCCTCGTCCGGCATGGCAAGCACGAAGGGAGCCAGCGTGTCGGTCACGCATGCCTCGCCCTGGAAGAAGGCGGAGAGTCCATAAATGCGCATCATATGTTCGTCTTCGGTCATAGCCTCCCACTGCAGACGATCTTCGCTGAAATCAATGTCTTGCGCCTTCCACTGCTGCCGCTCCCAACGGTAGTACAGTTCGCGATAGGAGGGCAGGTGAACCAGCCCCTCGTCGATGATATGCAGCACGTTATCGATGGGTGTCTGCTGGAGTTGCTTGAGTGAAGCTTGCTCCAACGGCATCTCAATTGACATGTTTGCTCCTTCCAGGGCGACCGCGTGAGCGCAAGGGGTCGCCCCTACAGTACCATGCAGTACTACGCGCGTTACCGGCTCCTCAACTGTTTCTTGTCGATCTTGCCAATAGCATTACGAGGGAGTGCATCTACGAATGCGATCTCGCTGGGCGTCTTGTAGTTTGCCAGCTTCTCGCGACAATACGCTTTCAGCGTGTCGGCATCGATGCTGCCGTTCGCCACAACGAAGGCTTTGACCTCTTCGCCCATGCGCTCCGAGGGAACACCGATCACGGCGGACTCGATGACGCCGGGATAGCTGTTCAACACCTCTTCCACATCACGCGGGTAAATGTTCAGGCCGCCGCGAATAATCAGGTCCTTCTTGCGTTCGACGATGTACAGGTAGCCGTCTTCGTCCAGGCGGCCCATATCGCCGGTGTGTAGCCAGCCGTTGCGCAGGGCGTCACGCGTGGCCTCCGGCATGTTGTAGTAGCCCTTCATGATGCTGGGGCCACGCACGACCACCTCGCCGACCTCGCCAGCGGCAACTGGCGCGTCGCCCTCATCGAAGATCTGCACCTCGACCCCGGCGACGGCCTTGCCAACCGAGCCTGGCCTGCGCTCCTGTCCCTGCGGCTGACCGCTGACGATGGTGGTAGCCTCGGAGAGGCCGTAGCCCTCGTTGATGGGTACGCCAAATTTCTGTCTCGAAGCCTTCCAGCACCGCCATAGGCAGGGGAGCCGAGCCGCTGCCAACCAGCTTCAAGCTGCTGGTGTCGTACCTGTCTGTATCGGGCGTATAGAGCAGGGCGACGAACATGGCGGGCACACCCGCGAAGCCCGTCACACGGTAGCGTTCGATGGTCGAAAGCACGGCGGTCGTGTCGAAACGCGGCAGCAGCACTACCGACGAGCCGTTCAGGTAGGCCGCGTTGGACATCGTCAGGCCATAGGCGTGCGCCAGTGGCAGCACCGCCAGTTGTACCTCCTCCGAGCGCGCGTCCTCATCTCCTTGAACGCTCGCTCCACTCATTGCCACCGCGTTCGAGACGATATTGGCATGGGAAAGTTCCACGCCCTTTGGGCTGCCCGTCGTGCCAGAGGTATAGAGGATCACGGCTGTATCGTCGGGCGACAGCCGCACGCTTTCCAGGTCGCCCAGGTAATCATCCGCGTGCGCCTCGCCACGCGCCAAAACGTCTCTGTATCCCAAAATTTCGTAGGGACGCGATTCATCGCGTCCACTTCCCCCATCGCCCCTACTTCCCCCATCGCCCCTACTCCCTCCCTCGCCTGCACTATCCTGCCCGGTAGCCTCGCCCACCACAATGACGTAGCGCATGGCCGGCACATCGGCCAGGGCTGCCTGCAAAAGCGGCAGCAGCGCGGGGCTGGTGATGATGGCTTTAGCGGCGGAGTTCTGCGCAATGTAGCGCAATTCGGGCGCTTTAAGCAGTGGCAGCACGGGAATGATGGCCCCGCCTGCACGCGCGATGCCCTGGTACGAGAGAATGACCTCCGGGCTGTTCAGCATCATGACGATGACGCGGTCGCCCTGGCGCACGCCCAGCGATTGCAGGCCAGCCGCCAACTGCGTCGCCTCACGCGCAATCTGGATGTTGGAGTATGTGCGTACCTGGCCATGCTGGGTGTCTTCATAGGTCAGAGCGGTATAGGTACCGAAATGCTTGCAGTTATAGATGGCGAGGTCGTACACAAAACGCAGGTCGGCAATCTCCATCACGCTTGCCTGCTCGCTCATGCCTGCACCTCCGCCGCTCGCGGAACAACCACGACCGCTTCCCCTGCCGTCACTTTTTCCCCGCGCTGGTTCTGCGCCCAGCAATCGATGGTCAGGGCTGTTTCCTCATCCTGCTCCGTGCGTGCCTGGAGCGTACCGAGACAGGTAAGAGTGTCGCCCAGGCGCACCATGCCGGAGTAACGCACCTTGAGGTCCGCCACACGCGCGCCGGGAATACCGGCGATTTGCTGCTGCGCGAACTGCCCAAGAAACGCCATGCTCAACATACCATGTGCGATGATGCCATCCAGCCCAACGCGATGCGCGGCATCTTCATCCAGGTGAATGGGATTGAAGTCGCCCGACGCCTCGGCATAGTGGTTCAACTGCTCCTGTGCGATGGGTGGTTTAACGAACGGGGTAAGCTCTTGTCCGACGACGGTGTCAAGGATGCTCAATCTTGCCTCCATTTCTGCAACGGTCAAAATACGGGGTGCATGTCTCGCCAGGGGCTGGGCGGCTCTTCCAGCACTGCTGGTTCCCACCCCGGCTCGCCATAGAGGACGGCAGCATTCCACTTCGAGTTCTTGGAGCAAAAACGATAGCGGATGTGCCAGGAACGATTTACCTTTTGTTTTTCATGATAGGCCGTATCGAGTCCAAGATGAAAACTGAGCAACTGAGCATAGTAGGGTTGGAGGCGATATTCCATAACGTCAGTATCGAGATCGTGATCGACGAACGACATCTGCATGTCAAAGCTGTACGAGTAATCCATCACTTCCGGGTCGCGATCCTCTTCATCCGTCTGATGGAGCAGGATCAGCAAGCCCAGCACCTCGAACTGGCAATACTCGTCGCCTGAAAACGAGGTCATCTTAAACGGTGGCAGGGAGAAGAGGCCACGTATCTCTGCTGCCAGTTGCTGTAGTGGCTTCTCTGTTCTGATACATATCTGAAACGACATACAGGTCTCCTGCTCAAAAGGGAGCGTCTATCCCTGGTTGTGTATGGCAACATCTTACGCCGCAAAAAAAAAGGTGTCAAGCCAACCCAACAAGGGCGACCGCGAGGGTCGCCCTGGAAACCCCCTTGCGCATGTTGCGAGTGCCTGATATACTTGTCATGCATTCGAACGGGTAGTATACAGTTAGGGATAGGAGTAGTGCTGCGGACATGGTTGCCGCGCGTCAAGCAAAGATGCCTGCGCCTCCACCGGGGCAGGGGTCTCCAATCATACATGGCAGTCCTCTGCTACAAAAGTGGTTGACCCATTACTGGCAAAAGCTCCAGCTTCCAGCCAGCGAGCTAAACTCGCTGGCTATCACGCAGGATCGCCAGGAATATATGCACTGGACAGGGAAGCGGCTCAACATATTGGCTCTGGGCTGCTATTGTTACCTGCCCGCGCCCATCGCCTCGCGCTCGCGCAAACGCACTACGCACATGCCAAAGTCACAACAGTCACAACAGTCTCCACAATCGCTTCCAGGCTTTTCAGAAACGGCCGCCGCGATTCACGCGGCCAGGATGGGGAATGCGGCCTCTACGAGCGTGCATCGCCACCTGATCTTCATCGAGCCGGACATGCTGCCAAAGTCCATCGAGGTCACGGTAGCGCACGAGCTGATCCACCTGTCGGACCGCGTCAAGGGTACGCCGCGCCGCCACCGGCATCACGGCCACGACTCCATCGCCGCGGACGAAGCGGCAGTGACCGGCTACGAATTGGAAGAGCTGCGCCATCTGCTCCACGAGGAGACGCTCAAACGCGAGCGCACGCGCCGTTCGCGCCGCCCCATTCGCTACCTGTACCAGTGTCCCAACTGCGGCAAAGAGTACCCGCGCGCCCGGCGCTACTCGCAGGCCGTCTCGTGCAGCACGTGCGACTCGCACTACAACTCCCAGTTCCGCCTGCAACTGCGCGGCACGCCATGATCCAGGCTCTAGCCGCGTCTAACCACTCCCCGGATACCCACAAGGGGTGGTCGGTAGGTGGCACCTCTACGGAGTATGCGTGCTTGCTACGTTCGGGATGCTTTGCAGTAGCAGGGTAGG
Organism: uncultured Chloroflexia bacterium; assembly: GCA_963731975.1. Classification (GTDB taxonomy): domain Bacteria; phylum Chloroflexota; class Ktedonobacteria; order Ktedonobacterales; family Ktedonobacteraceae; genus CAVSXS01. The sequence goes on from CAVSXS010000004.1 coordinate 120,347, forward strand.
ATTGTTCTGCTGGAAGATCGCCCCGCCTGCAAGCTGCGCCTCGTCCTTGAGGTAGCCCAGGATGCCCAGGCCGAACTGCGCCTGCCCAAACCCGCTCAACGTCGCTACGATGCTCGCTCGCGCGACCGTCTTTCCCATTGCCAGCCACAGAATGTCCGCCAACAGCTGGCGTTCGGTCGGGTCTGCGACCAGCCCCACCAGGTCACTCGCACAGACGTAGGCGGGCTGGAGCAGATTGGTTGAGCCTCCTGGTACGCTTTGTAGCAGCGCGGCGTAGTCGCTCGCCAGGCTTTGCAAGTAGCGCATCGACGTGGCATCGTCGAAGATGGTCTTCAACACGTTTGGCGCGAGCAGGCCGACCTGCACGCCATCGGCCCGCTCGCCAAACAGGTGCAGCAGCAGCGAGACGATATCCATTAACGCGGCGTGAGAATCAAATGGGTTCAGCGTCAGTTGCACCTGTTCGCCCGGTCCCGTGAAGGCCACGGCCAGCCTGAGCGCCGCCGCGTGCTGCTGTCCAATGTAGCTGGCGGGCAGCACATTCGAGGCGGGCAGCAGGGGAATCGTGCCATAGAAGGTCGTCGTCAGCAGATCGGTCGAGTCAGCCGGGGTGAGCTGCATTCCGGCAGGGCTGCTCTGGAGGCTGAGCGCGTACCAGAACGGCGTGCCGTTTTGCAGCGAGAAGAGCGCGCGGCCCGGATTACTTAAATCGACCGCCGAGGCGAACAGGTTTTGTCCGAAGTTGCTGGCGGCCAACTCCACTTTGTACGGGGTGCTGGTGGCGTGGGTGACCAGCATATGCGTGATGCCCGGCAGGACAAACAGCGCGAGCAAAAACGGCACGACGAGCCTGTACATCTTCGTTATCTTCATTCGTCCTCGTCCTCATCCTCGTCTTCATCCCTCTTCCTGTGTGTCCTGGCCCAGCGGACGCCTACGATACCACCTTTGACCAGCCCGAATACCACCACTTCTAGCGCGATAACCAGCGCGGCAGTAGATGCAAATGACACCCAGAAAAGCCACGATGAGGCGCGTGTAGCCGTTGTTGGGCTTCCCCGGCTGCCCTGCGATGCCTGTTGTGGAACGCCCTGCTGCCAGACCGCGTCGGGCGGCATCCTGCCCGCGTTGATGTCGCCAATGGCGGTGGCTTGCGCCGCCGCATAGGGAGCAGGCAAGAGCGGCGTGCCGGAATCGACTACGACTATCGCTCCCACCATACGCGGCGTAGTAGCAGCTTCGTGGTACTCGAACGCGCCGGGGCTGTTGACGGTAACGCTCCACTGCTGGCCGGGCGTGATAGCCGGTGACGAGAAGCTGTTATCATCAGCAATCACGGCGTATGGCACGGCGGGCTGCGATTGGTTGATGAAAACGACCGTATCATAGAGATGTACTGTCACGAGCGAAGGCACGAAACCCGGCGGCTGCGCGCTCCCCATGATATCGACAATAACCATATCACCCTGCGCGCGCGCTGCTTGCGGCTCCGCCCAACCCCGGCAGAGTACGATAAGCATGTAAAGTAGCGCAATGCACAGCATAGAACGGATGATATTGTAAAAAAAGCAATGTGCCTTGTGCAGTGTATGGTGTATCATAATTCCTGGATCATTCCGTGCCGTAATAATTCTACTCTCAGGATACAGAGGAGGTACAAAAAGGCGGGCGACCACCAGGGTCGCCCCTACATCTGTCTTGACAGGCGTATGATACTACCTGTAGATGATAGCGCCGGTAGAGAGAGGAGTATCTCTATGACAAAACGGATTGTAGGTATCTCTGAAATAGTGTTATGGACAGCCGATAAAGAGCGCGCCCTCCAATTCTATCGAGACCTGCTCGGATTGGAGGTTATTTCGCCTCCAGCCATGCCGAACACGTTTCTCAAGGTAGCCGAGGGGCACGCCGGTATTCCACAGATGATCGTGCTTGTGCCAAAGACCGAGGACGTGAAGGCCAGGCCGTCGGGCTTCCAACTGCATCATATGGCCTTTGAACTGCCCGACGCGGATTTTGATAGGCAGCATAGCGTCCTGGTCGCGGCAGGTTATACACCGCGCGATGGGAAACACCCGGTGCTTGCCAGCCGCACCATGTATGTCGATGATCCAGATGGCAACGAAGTGGAATTCATCTGCCACGCCCCTGTGAAAGGTTGAAGAATCGTTTTATGACCACAACACCACAACTCCCACATTGGGACATGTCCGTTGTCTTCCCGGATATGCAGTCGCGCGAGTTCCAGGAGGGTTTTGAGCGCGTCGCGCGCGATATCGCCGACCTGGCGAAGTTATTCGAGAGCGCGTCCATCGCAAAACAAGAACATCTCACCGTGAATGACCAGCTGGCGCGTACCTTTGAGAATGTGCTGCGGCACTACAATGCCGTGCTGGAAGAGCATCGCACACTCAATGCCTACATCACCTGTTTTGTCACGACCAATACCTATGATACCCTCGCCCAGGCGAAGTTGAGCGAGATACAGCAGTCCGGTATGGTGTTGTCGCAGCTTGGCACGCGCTTCGCGGCGTGGATCGGCTCGCTGGATGTGGAGGCGCTAATCGAGCAATCGCCGCTGGCGAGCGAACACGCCTTCATGCTGCGCAAGACCAGCATTCGCGCGACTCACCTGATGCCACCGCCAGAAGAGCACCTGGCTTCGGAGCTGAATCTGAGCGGCGGGCTTGCATGGGAGAAGCTGCACGGCGATGTCACTTCGCAGTTGACGGTCACGGTCGAACTCAAGGATGGGAGCCGCGAGATGCCGATGAGCATGGCGCGCACTCTGGCCTACGACGCCGACCGCGATACGCGCCGCCGCGCCTACGACGCCGAACAGGAAGGTTGGCAGCGCGCAGCCGTTCCGCTGGCCGCCGCCATCAACGGCATCAAGGGTGAGGTCAATGTCATCGCGCGCAGGCGCGACTGGGCGTCCCCGCTTGAGGCGTCGCTGCTCGACAACAACATCGATCGCCTGACGCTTGAGGCTATGATGACCGCCGCGCGCGAGTCGTTCCCGGATTTTCGCCGCTACCTGCACGCCAAAGCACGCGCCTTGGATATCGAGCGACTGGCCTGGTACGACCTTTTCGCTCCCATCGGCGGCAGCGACAAAGTCTGGTCGTTCTCCGAGGCGGAGTCTTTCATCGTGGAGCAGTTCGGCACGTACTCGTCGCGCCTGGCGGACTTCGCGGCGCGTGCCTTCCGCGAACGATGGATCGACGCGGAGCCGCGCAAGGGTAAGGTGGACGGCGCGTACTGCACGTGGTTGCGCGGCGATGAATCGCGCGTCTTCGCCAACTTCAAGGCGGCTTTCGGCGGCGTCAGCACGCTGGCACACGAACTTGGCCACGGCTACCATAACCTGAACCTGGCGCGGCGCACCGTGTTGCAGCGCGCAACGCCGATGGCGCTGGCCGAGACGGCCAGCATCTTCTGCGAGACCATCATTCGCAACGCCATCCTTCGCAAGGCGAAGCAGTCAGAGCAGGCCGCCATCCTGGAGGATTCGCTGCAAGGCTCGTGCCAGGTGGTCGTCGATATCACTAGCCGCTTCCTCTTCGAGCAGCGCGTCTTCGAAAAGCGCAAGCAACGAGAGCTTTCCATTGAAGAACTCAACACGCTGATGCTCGACGCGCAGCGCGAAACCTACGGCGATGGGCTGGACGAGCAATTGCTGCACCCGTACATGTGGGCCATGAAGCCGCACTACTACGACAGCCATCTCTCGTTCTACAACTATCCCTACATGTTCGGCTTGCTCTTCGGGCTTGGCCTCTACGCGCAGTACGTACAGGACCCGCACACATTCCAGCAGGGCTACGACGCGCTGCTGTCAAGTACAGGGCTGGCCGACGCTGCCACACTCGCCGAGCGCTTCGGCATCAATATCCGCTCGGTCGATTTCTGGCGCTCCAGCCTGGATATCGTGCGCGGCGAGATCGCCCAATTCGAAGCACTGGTTTGATAATCATCCAACAACACAATCGGCTCACCGGTTGTGTTGTTGGATCGCTATCTCTATTTCCTGCTCCAGAAAATTGCTCAACGCGCTCAGGTGGCGCTGTGTCACCATGAAGGAGTGCAGGAGTGCCAGCAGTTTCACCCTCTCGATCTTGCCTTTTCTTTCAAGCACCTCCAGCGTGGCAAGTATCTCTGTCGTGACCGAGCGTACCGTGTTACCTGTCATTGGGCTATAGCGCAAAGCCAATACTTGCCGTACACGTGGGAATGCGTCTTCCGGATTCCACATCGTATCGATCGGGTCCGTCGAGAGGCCCTCTTCTACCACTCTCAATAGAGCCAGCAGCCACAACATTTGCCACAGATGACGCGCGTCCGCATCGCCCGATTCTGTGGCCGAGGGCGGCGTGGCAAACAGTGGCAGGAGCATCAACGCTGCATCGGCTTCGCTGTTTGCGGGCACGAGCGTGTCCTGATAGCAGCGTTTGTCCGTATCGATTACCATCGCATCCTGGTAGATGAAGTTCACCATCGATTTGAATTGCAGGCGAATCTCAGGAGCGTAGCGCCAGGGCAATACGACATTACAGGCATAGAAGGGCGTTTCCGACGCGGTCAGCACTTTCATGCTCGCGGCAGTGTTGATATGGATTGGCAGGCGGCGCGAAATATTGAGCAGCCAGTTGAAATCTTCGATCTGCGCGAGGCGCTTCAGGGTCTGCATATACCGCTCGTGCATTTCGTGCTCTTCCCGCAGATACTTCGAGGTGAAGAAATCAAAATACTTGAGGGCGCGCGGCGCTGAACTCTCCTGGATCGGCCCCATGATCGCCCGCACAATCGGTGAGAGGAAAAGTTCGAAAAAATGCAGGTTGAGCACCGACATCCCGGTCAACAAACGGTGCGCCTCGTTCTCATCGACCAGGTACCAGAGCGGGTCCTGGATAAAGCAGGGATAGTAGGAGCGATACGGCACCGAGGTGCGCTTGCGCAGCGGCACGTGAGACGGCTCGCCGCGCCTCAGCACAATCGTGTCGTCGCCTTCGCCAAATTGCTGGATAAGATCGCTGTTGACCTCCTCAATGGCGGCCATGGACGAGGAGCGTGGAAAGTAGACTATCAGAAAGCCCTCGTCGTCTTCAAAACGAAACACACTGGCCTGGTACTCCAGCAACTCATGCGGCCTCTGGGGATGCGTCACGCGGATGGTATACTCCCATTCGTCCTCGGGATAGAGCGGACCGGTCTCGAAGATCTCCGCCCTGGCAGGGTCAGCCAGCATTCCGGCAACAAACGCGCTGTAGTCGGGTGTATGGTGCTGTCGCAGGCCGCGCCGCACGATGGCAGACATCTTCGTGTACAACTCCACATTCTGCTCCACTGGCATGCGGTCGAAGTTGCGCGCCATCATCGTATAGGCATTCATGCCCAGCATCCGCTCAGGTTGGAGAGCCTCGCCGGGCTGCACTGCCCCCCACAGCCACAACGATAGAGGATTGACGCCGCTAATCTCACCGCTCAGCGTCAGCAATACAGTAGGAATTGCCTCCCGCAGGGCAGCCTCCCCCAACGATAGCCGCACCCTGGGATAACCAACGTGAAATGTATACACAGCAACCTCCTCAATCTTCATTCTGCCTGCAAGTATAACATAGAAATCCATCAAAACAGGTAGTTAGATGTTCTCTGTGAACAAATTCTAAGTTTGTATCTTGAAACACAACCTCTGTAGAGTCGCCCCTACACAGCAGATATCCTGGAACTTCTGCCTCAAGTGTGCGTATGTATAGCAGGAAGGACTATCAAGAGGAGCATTGTCGCCATGAAAGACAAAGACACAACACCGGCCAGGCGCACATCGCTCGCGCTGGCATCTATCGCCTACGCCGCGTTTACGGCCATCTCGATCATCGGCCCTATTCTGTTGGAGCGCCGCTGGGCGAAGAAGCAGAGGGAGCAGAAGGAGCAGTAGAGGTGGCAGGGACAGCAGGGGCAGCCGCGCGCCCGCGCGTCAGCGAGACGAGCACGACGCCCGTCAGAATGACGAACATGCCAACGATACCCAAAGGCGTAATGCGGTCGCCCGCGAAGGCCACGCCCAGAAAGACGGCCACGAGCGGGTTGATGTAGGCGTAACTGGTCGCCAGAGCCGGGCGCACGCGTCGCAGTAGGAAGCCATACGCGGTGTAGGCGATCATCGAGCCGACGACGGTCAAATA
>CAVSXS010000005.1:0-113027 GCA_963731975.1 uncultured Chloroflexia bacterium
CGCCAGCGCCGCCAGCGACTGCCAGGAAAACGAGCCGGTGAAGCGCTCACCAATCGCGAGGCCGATCAGCAACGCGACCGCGCCGCCCATCATCATCTCCGCTGCGCTCTCCATCAGCCCTTTCGGCAATGGAAGACGATGGCTCCAGGCCGAACCAAAGGTCCAGCAGATGGGAGCCAGGATAAGCAACGCCGCGCCAATGGGTGTTGCCCACAGGTTATTGCCGATGTTCAGGCAGATCACACCCACAAGGCCAATCGCCAGCCCTACCAACTCTACCCGCGAGGGCCAGCGCCCGAACAGACCGGAGAAAAGGCTAATCCACAACGGCGTCGTGGCGATGCAGAAGGCTGCCACACTCGAAGCAACCCATTGCTCGGCCAGGGCTACGCCCCCCATACCACCCACGCACAGAAACACCCCGACGAACAGCGAGCCGCGCCACTGCCTCGGCGTGGGAGTTGGCGCGCCGCGCACCTTCAGAAATACAAAGAGCAGGCTGCCCGCCAGCAAGAAGCGCACTCCTACCATCAGCAGCGGAGGAATGCTCTGAATGGCGATGCGAATAGCAAAGTAGGTTGACCCCCAGATGAGATAGAGCGCGAGCAGCGACAGCACGATCCATAGCCGGTCAGAGCGAGCCGCGCCGGGCCTCGATGTTGTTGTTGCCACCTGCGCGAGTGGCTGTTCGCCGGAAGTGGTCGCCTGGATGTGTTCTTGCATGGTGTTCCTGCGTATGAATGGTGATCTCATTCCGACTGACAACGCCGCTGCGCGGCTACTGCTTCGCAGTCAGTCAGTCGGATAGGTATAAAAGACATTTCGCCGGGACGCAGCGAACCGTTTCCCGGCGAAATGTAAGATATGTACCAATAGCCATATATTACCCGGCGGCTGCGTGAAAGGGTACAGCCAATTCGACCTGAAAAAGCGGCATTGTCTGGTGTCTGTGCTTTGACGTTTTGGCGCGAGCGCATTATGCTTATAGTAGGAGTAGGGACAGGCTCATCAGGTGAATTCACATATGACACAAGATACAAATACAACACTCAATCCGCAAAAGCCCCGCGAGGCAATCCATGCCTCGTGGAGGGTATGGGTCAAGACGGCGCGGCCATTTTCGCTGACGGCGGCGATCAGCCCCATCCTGGTCGGGACGGCGGTCGCCCTCTACGACGGGACATTCCGCCCGCTCAACTTCGCGGCGGCGCTGCTGGCCTCGCTCTTCCTCCAGATAGGGGCGAACTACTACAACGAGTACTTCGACTGGCGCTACGGGCTGGATCATGAAGGCTCGCTGGGTTCAATGACGGTCATTTTCCGGCGCGAGATGTCCGCCGTGCAGGTGCTGGCCGGTGGCATCGGCAGTTTCGTGCTGGCGGCGCTCTTCGGGCTGATCCTGCTCGTGACGGTCGGCCCGGTCATTCTCGCCTTCGGGCTGGCCGGTATGGCGGTCGCCTACTTTTATAGCGCAAAGCCCTTCAAGTTCGCCACGCGCGGCCTCGGTGACATCCTGGTCTACATCGCCATGGGCTTTCTGATGACGTGGGGCGCGTACTACATCCAGATTCCGCGCTGGTCGTGGGCAGCCTTCGCCGCCAGCGTCCCGGTCGGCTTCATCGTGACGGCCATCCTCAACATGAACAACACACGCGACTACCAGGACGACCTGGCCGTTCACAAACGCACGCTGCCCGTGCGCTTCGGCATCACCTTCGGCAAACGCTTCCACGCCTTCCTGCTGTTCGGCAGCTACGCCGCCATCACGGTCTTTGCCCTATTCAGGCTGATCCCCGTCTATAGCCTGCTGGCCTGGCTCACCTTCCCCCTGGCTTTCACCAACGTGCGGGCCGTATTAGCTGCGCAAGATAGACGCGCCTTCGCCATCGGCATCAAACGCACGGCCATGCTGCACCTGCAATTCGGCGCGCTGCTGGCGCTGGGAATCGCGGTGGCGTGGGTAGTGGGGAGAGGCGTGTAGAACACGGGCCACCCCTACAAATGTTGTACACTAACAACAGAACCATCATCCATTATTAGAAGGAAGCACTTACGCATGTCAATCCGCGTCGATGTCTGGTCGGACTTTGTTTGACCCTTTTGCTACCTGGTAGGCTCCAGTTTGGAGCAACTCGAAGAACACTACGATGTCCACATTGAGTGGCACTCGTTTGAATTGCGCCCGAAAGGGTCGCCACCTCTACCACCAGCGTACCGTGCGCGTATCGAGGCGTCGCGGCCACAAATGCAGCGACGGGCACGCGAGCAGTATGGGCTGGAGATGAACCCCGGCCCGTTCGACACCAATAGCCGACCTGCGCTCGTGCTTGAAAAGTACGCCGAGACGCAGGGCAAGGGAGCCGCGTTCCACGTCGCCGCCATGCGTGCCTACTGGGAGCAGTCGCAGAGCATCGGCGACCCGGCAGTGCTGCGCGAGATCGCTGAGCAGGTCGGCCTCAATACCACCGACTTCGACGAGATTCTGACCAGCGAGGCGTTCAATGGGCAGGTTGACGCCGATGTCGAACTGGCGCACGAATATGGACTGACGGGCGTACCGGCTCTGATCTTCGCCGACCACTACCTGGTGTCGGGCGCGCAGCCCTACGAAGTCCTCAAGAGCGTCGTCGAGCGCGTCATCGAAGAAGAAAAGGGCGACACCCTGACGGAACAGGCGTAAGCTATGTTCGCGCTCAAATTGCTGCTCTCGCCTCTCCTCATCGGCCTGGTCAGCCTGGCGGGTCGCCGCTGGGGACCATCGGTGAGCGGCTGGCTCGTCGGGCTGCCGCTGACATCGGGGCCGGTCGTATTCCTACTCGCGCTCGACCAGGGTACAGCGTTCGCGGCCCGCGCCGCGCAGGGCACGCTGCTCGGCCTGATCTCGGTCGGAAGCTTTTGCCTGGTCTATAGCTGGTGCTCCTTCCGGTGGAACTGGGCAGGCAGCCTCGTGGCAGGCTGGTGTGCCTTCTTTCTCTCGACTGCCCTCCTGGAACACGTCCTGGCACCCCTCTTGCTGACCTTCGCGTGCGTGATCGCCTTTACCGCAATCGTCGTAGCGATTTTGCCGCGCCGCAGGAAGCAGGTAAGCTTGATGCTTCCTCCCTCGTGGGAGATGCCGCTGCGTATGGCCCTGGCAGCAGCGTTCGTCCTGCTGATTACAGGAGTTTCCGGCGTATTAGGCCCGCAACTGAGCGGCCTGCTCACGCCATTCCCCATGTTCGCCAGCATTCTAGGAGCATTCACCCACCGTTTTCAGGGCGCGGAAGCTGCCCGGCAATCATTGAGCGGCGTAGTAATCGGCTCGTTTACCTCCGCCATCTTTCTCCTCGCCGTGGCCGGTGTACTTGAACCCGGAGGTATCGCGGTCGCGTTCGTGCTGGCGCTGCTGGCTTCCATGCTCACACACACCTGCTCGCTCTGGCTCATGCGCCGGCACGGCAGCAGCACAGGGATCGCCGTCGAGGGCGATCGCAAGGATTCACACTCTGGGCGAGAAGGGCGGCCGCAAGGGTCCACACCCCTTTCATCTTCACCCCCGCCAGTACGATGACTAAATGACTACGCCGCCGGGGTGGTAGTCGATCACTTTACTGGACGACAAGAGGAAGAGGCACTAATCGCGCCTCCTCCTCTCATCAATCCTCTGCATTCCGAACAGGAGAGCTTGTCAGCACCCATGTGTAAATGATCTCCACATGCCCCACTTAGCACTGGTAGTGTTCGGTCAGGGTGTTGCTATCAGCACTCCCCACGGCCCAGACATCGCTGGCCGTGACCGCCGCCACGCTAGTAAGGTCGCCACCTGAGCCAGGGTTGGGGCTTGATACCACACTCCAATGGGAGCCGTCCCACTGCTCAGTGAGCGTCTGGAACCCCTGGTTGCCGTTGGAAGTGTCCCCCACGGCCCAGACATCTGTTGCTGAGACGGCTGCCACAGCCCAGAACGTGGAACTTGTTCCAACGCTGGGGCTCGGGACGACCTGCCAGCTCGTGCCGTTCCAGTGTTCGAATAAGGCCTGCTGGGAGCCGCTATTCATGAAGTCGCCCACGGCCCAGACGGAGCTTTCGGAGATCGCCGTCACACCGGAAAGGGAGTTGCCCTTTGAGCCAGGGCTGGGACTCGTCACCACACTCCACTGCGTGCCGTTCCAGTGTTCGATCAGGGTCTGGCCAACGGTGGTGCTGCTGCTTCCCACGGCCCAGACGGAGCTTTCGGAGACCGCCGCCACACTGTACAGCGCGTTGTTCAGGGATGGAAGGCTGGGGCTCGTCACCACACTCCAGTGGGAGCCGTCCCAGTGTTCGACCAGCGGCTGCTGGGACGTGCTGTTGGTTATTCCCACGGCCCAGACGGAGCTTGCTGAGATGGCTGTCACACCGAATAGGGTGTTCCCCCCTGAGCCAGGGTTGGGGCTGGTCACCACACTCCACTGCGCGCCATCCCAGTGCTCGGTCAGCGTCTGTGCGACCCCACCAGCGTTGCCGTCGTATCCGACAGCCCAGACGTCACTGGCCGAGACCGCCGTGACTCCATCCAGGATGTCGTAGTTCGAGCCAGGGTTGGGACTCGTCACTACACTCCACTGCACGCCATCCCAGTGCTCGATCAGCGTCTTGCTGCCACCCAATTGGCCGCCGCCGACCGCCCAGACATCCGTGGCTGAGATCGTCGCCACTGCTCTCAGGGCACTGCCGCGGCTCTCGTTCCCATTCGGGCTGGGCACGACGTTCCACGTGCCACTGGAAGAAGAGACCTGCACCCAGGTCTGGCCTCCATCCATCGTCTTGAGCAGCACGGGAGCAGCAGGGGTAGCAGCGCTGATGGCCCACCCCTCTTGCGCCGACACAAAATCAAGCTGAGAGATGTTCCGGAAATTCGCACTGGGGTTGATGAGTAACCAGTGCTGCCCTCCATCGCTCGTCTCACCCACGGTGGAGCCGTTGGCTCCGATCACCCATCCCTGCTGCATTGTGAGAAAGTCCCAGGCGCTGCCAGCTGCGGAAAGCAGCGTGGAGTGGCTCCAGGTGGCGCCTCCGTCATGCGTGGCGTAGACAGCGAGGATGGTATCTCCTCCGTTGAAGAAGGTGACTGGCAACAGCCCCTCGGTCGCACTGAAAAACACCGGCGGCTGGGTGGTGATAACCGCCTGCAAGGAGGGCAACGGCAGGGATTGCGGCTGCCAGCTTACGCCCCCATCCTGCGTCCGGGACAACAAGACGGTGTTCTGGGCTGCGCAGACGCAGCCAGTGACCCAGCCCGTGGTGGCGGAGGCCCAGCCCATACCCGACTTGTCGCCACCCAATGGTAAGGAGCCTGGGGCACGAGCCACGGTACTCCAGGTCCGCCCTCCATCCGTGGAGCGGAAGAGATCCACAGCCTGCGAACCAGCGGCCACTCCACCATAACTGGCCAGAGCCCAGCCATCCCGGGCATTGACGAACTGCACCTGGCTGACTCCCAGACCGCTACGGGGCAGCATCGCCTCCTGCCAGGTGTGCCCGCTATCGCTGGTGCGAAAGAGTATGTTAGGAATGGTTCCATCCGGCTGTTGTTTCTCGAAGACTGCAACCCAGGCTATGGTCCCACCCAGAGACGCGAAGGCCGGCGGAAATTGCCCCATGCTCCCGGCAGGATACAGTGGCGTCACGTCCTGCCAGCTCTTCCACCCATCGGTGGTGTGCAAGATCAGCCGGGTCGTCGTGCGGGCCCAGCCGGTGGTCGCATCGCTCATCCAGAGCGCGTTGATCGGGAGGTTCGGGCCAGGAGACGGTGTGGCACTTGCTGTTCTACTCGTGGTCACTGTCGCTTGAAGTGTGGGGGTGCGTGTGCCGACGGGAGTGGTGCCTTGCTGCCCGCTGCTGCACCCGGCGAACAAAAACACACTGATCAGTACAACAAAGCTCACCATAATTTTTTTCATGACGAACGATTCTTTCTTTTTTTATAGAAGTATTCATTTTCGATAAATTTTATAATACAAAACATTTTTCTAAATATAGAATATCCTAAATTCCTAATAAATACTGTGAACCTGGTCACAATTCCCCATGAATGCGCGAACCTGCTCTGGAGTCGGCACAGCCATCCTGACCTGAGAGGCAGGGCAAGCATTATAGTGTATTATCAGATAGAGATACATCGTTTCTTCACCGACAAGCACAGAAGGGTACAAACGTCATGGAGTGCCGCGTTGGCTGCGGGGCGTGCTGCATCGCCCCATCCATCTCGTCGCCACTGCCGGGGATGCCGCGTGGCAAACCGGCGGGCGTGCGCTGCCCGCACCTGACGCGCGAGCATCGCTGCGCGCTCTATGGCAGGCCGGAACGCCCGCAGATATGCAACCGCCTGCGGCCATGCGAAGAGATGTGCGGCCACACCGCGCGCCAGGCGTTCATACGCCTCTCGTCCTGGGAACGCTACACGCGCCCGCGTGCAACGTAGGCAAAAAGTGCCGGAAATTGCGCCCGGCACTTCTCTCCTGTGGTACAATAGCGTGGACTTTATCACAATCAAACGCAGACAGGGAAGTTGACGAAGCGCATGTTGGAACAGCAACACGATTTACTGGCGGGACTCAACGCGCCGCAGAAGCAGGCGGTCACAACGACACAGGGTCCCCTGCTCATCCTGGCGGGTCCAGGCAGCGGCAAGACGCGCGTGATTACCCATCGTATCGCCTACATGGTGGCGCACGAGCACATATCGCCGTGGCGCATCCTGGCGGTAACCTTCACCAACAAGGCCGCGAAGGAGATGCGCGAGCGCATGGAGAAGCTGGTGGGCATCAACGAGTCGAAGGAGATGATGCTGGGTACCTTCCACGCCATTTGCGCGCGCGTACTGCGCATCGAGGCCGATTATCTCGCGCCGCTGGGTCTCAACCGCTCGTTCGTGATCCTCGATACCGGCGACCAGACCACCCTCATCAAACAGGCCATCAAGAACCTGGAACTGGACGAGAAGCAGTATAAACCGGCGGCAATGCAGGCGTTGATCTCGCGCGCCAAGAACGATATGCAGAACCCCGACCAGATGGCGGAGAAGGCCGCGAAATATACCGAAGAGGTGGCAGCGCGCGTCTACAAGCAGTACCAGAAGCTGGCACGCGCCAACAACAGCGTCGATTTCGACGACCTGCTGCTGCTCACCGAGCAGCTCTGGCGGCGCGAACCGGATGTGCTGCGCCGCTACCAGCGCCGCTGGGAGTATATCCACGTGGACGAGTTCCAGGACTGCAACCTGCCGCAGTACAAGCTGATACGCCTGCTGGGTTTCGGCACCGATGACCGGCACGAGGGCCTGGGCAACGTCTGCGTGGTAGGCGACGACGACCAGATGATCTACACCTGGCGCGGAGCCAGCGTGGAGAACGTCGTGCGTTTCGAGCGCGACTTTCCCCAGGCGAAGATCATCCTGCTCGAACAAAACTACCGTTCTACCCAAACAATCCTCGACGCGGCGCAGAACGTCGTGCAGCGCAACCGCCTGCGCAAGGACAAACGCCTGTGGACGGAACTGGGCCAGGGCGAGAAGATTATCCTGTACGAGGCGCACAACGAAGAGGACGAGGGGCTGTACGTCGGCCACGAGGTGCAGCGCCTCTTGATGCGTGGCGAAATCGAACGGCGCGGCGACATCGCCGTGATGTACCGCACCAACGCGCAGTCCCGCGCCCTGGAAGAGCAGTTCATGCGCCTGAACATCCCCTACAAGGTGATCGGCAGCCGCAAGTTCTACGAGCGCAAAGAGATCAAGGACATGGTGGCCTACCTGCGCCTGCTACTCAACCCCTACGACGACCTGAGCATGCAGCGCATCGTCAACGTGCCCAACCGCAAGATCGGCCCCAAGACACTCGGCGAGTTGCAGCAGTGGGCCAACAACTCCCACCTGTCGCTCTACGAGGCCGTGCAGCGCATCGAAGAGCAGCCCACGCTGGGCAAGTCGGCAAAGCTTGCGCTGGCGGGCTTCGCCGAACTGATGAAGGATTTCCAGCAGGCCATGCAAGAGTTGCACTTGCCTGAACTGATTGACAGGATTGCCGAGCGCAGCGGCCTGGGGCCAGACCTGCGCGAGCAGACCGACGGCGAGGAACGCTGGAGCAACGTGCTGGAGCTGCGCCGCGTGGCCGACGACTATTCCGAGATCGAGACGCGTACCGCCCTGGAACTCTTCCTGGAAAACGTGGCGCTGGTGGGCGGCGCTGATACGACGCAGACCGGCGAGGACGGCACGCTCATCACCGAGGAGAACCGCGACGCCGTGACGCTGATTACGCTGCACGCCGCGAAGGGACTGGAATACCCGGTGGTCTTCATCGTCGGCATGGACGAAGGTTCGCTGCCGCACTCGCGCTCTGTCGATAAGCCCGACCAACTCGAAGAGGAGCGCCGCCTGGCCTACGTCGGCTTCACGCGCGCCATGCGCCGCCTCTACCTGCTGCGCGCCAAACGCCGCTCCTACTTCGGCGATGTCATGCCGACCGAGCCATCACGCTTCCTGGTAGACATCCCCACGAGCCTCGTCACCGTCACCGGCGTCGCCGGCTCGCAGCGCAGCACACCGCGCACGACTCCCGCGCGCCGTCCGGCCTGGGACAACGACTACAACCAGGACAGCTACGGCTCGCGCGAGACTGGCCGCGTCTTCGGCTCCGGCAAGCCGACCACGTCAAATTCGCAGTGGCTGCCCTCGCGCCCATCGTCGCAACCTACCTCCAACGCGCCCAAACCCCCCGCGTCTTCTTCGTCAAGCGGCTCATCCAGTATGCCAGCCGAACCAAAGCCAAAGAGCCAGCAGTTCAAGCCCGGCGACAGGGTCAATCACGCCATCTTTGGCGAGGGTATCATCCTCAAAAGCGAGATGGAGCAGCAGACCGAGTTCGTCGAGGTGCAGTTCCGCGGCAAGCACGGCAAGAAGCGCCTGAGCCTGGATTTCGCCAGGCTAGAGAAGCTGTCGTAAACCTCCTGCCCGAAAAGTACCACCCATTACGCCATTACCCCGAAAGGTCAACAGCAAGCGTTGATTTGTTTCAGCAAGACTATTCTACGCATTGCTTTTCTAGACTAGCGGGGAGGCTCTTTTATTATGAATCCTATCTATCGTTCTCTGGGCCGCACACTGGCATTCATCGCCCTCTGTATAGCGGGCATGGTGCTGGTGACAAGCTGTAGAGTACCCTGGCAGCACACGACGACGACCATCACTGCCAGCATTCCTGGCGTGAAGCCGACGGCGCAACAGCTCATTAGCACTATGCAGAAAAACTTCCGCTCGGTGACGGCCTTTCATGTCGTCATGAAGGTGGACAACCTGGGTACGCCCGCCGACGGCGAGATCCAGATTCGCAGTGCCAACGGCGACGTGTCGATGCCCGATAAGGTCAAGGCACAGGCCAGCGTGCTGCTCTCCGGCCAGGTCGTGACGGTCAATCTCGTCAGCATCGCCGACACGCAGTATATTACCGATCCCATCACCGGCCAGTGGCGTGTCGTGACCGGCGTCCTGAATGCCAGCTCGCTGACCAATCCCAACACCGGCATCATCTCACTCGCCAACAAGCTGACGCATCTCTCCGCGCCCACACAGGACGCCGTCAACGGCACGCCGTGCTGGCGCATCAACGGCCTGCTCGACGCCTCGACCCTGGCGTTCCTCACGGGCGGCGGCGTGCCAGCCGGAACGATGCTCCAGACCAGCCTGTGCGTCGGAATCGCCGACGGCCTGCCCTACGAACTGACCGTCACAGGCCAGGCGGCCAAAAGCGATACCGCGCAGACCACGCGCTCCTTCACCATCTCGAACTACAACGAGAGTATATCCATCAGCGCGCCACAAATTTAATAGAAATTATCGGGGGTCACGTCACATGTACACATTGGAAGATGACCAGGAGACATCGGCGCGCCTGCGTAAAAAGGATTTTCCCAACCCATCCTATACGCAGGCCGTGCCGCTCTCCGAAACAGACGATGAAGACGAAGTCACCGGGACATTCGGGGCGGTGCCGCAGCCGATATCCCAGGTAGCTCGCACGTCTCCATCGTCCCCATCGTCTCTATCGTCACACACCGCCTCGTTCGCGCGGCTGCTGTCTCCGAAACAGATCACCAGCTCGTTCAAGGCGCTCGCCATACCCGGCCCGGACGCGAAGAGCGGCGCGGGCAACGGGGGGAATGCTGGCAGTGGGCGAGCGGCGCTGCTGGCGATGATCGTCGCCTGCGTCGCCGTCTTCTTCACCGCGCTCGACCAGACGGTGGTCGTGACGGTACTGCCTAAGATCATCGCCGATCCGGGCATCAACATCCCATTCACGCATCTCGATCACGCCGCCTGGATCATCAGCGGCTACCTGCTCGGATTTATTATCGCTATGCCGCTCATGGGGCGCGTCTCCGACATCTATGGCCGCAGGCGCATCTTGCTCTTATGCCTTTTTATCTTCGGGGTAGGCTCCGTGCTGTGCGCCCTCGCGCCCACCTTTGGTCAGAATGTCGATCTGAGCTTTCTCGGCTCCATCGGCATCGATACATCATCACCCGGACTGATCTTTCTCATTGCGGCGCGTTTCTTGCAGGCCATCGGCGGAGGCGCGGTCGTGCCGGTAGCGATGGCGATTGTAAGCGGTTTTTACGGCCAGGAGAAGCGCGGCCTGGCGCTGGGCATCATCGGCGCGGTAATGGAGGCCGGCGGCGTGGTCGGCCCGCTCTACGGCGCGCTGATCGTGCAGCACTTCGACTGGACGTATATCTTCTACCTCAACGCGCCTATCGTGCTGGTACTGATGATCGCCACATGGTTCATCGTTCCTAAAGGCAAGCGGCTCAAAGATCGCATCGACTGGCTGGGAGCAGCCCTGCTCGGCGCGTCACTTACCTGCCTCAGCCTCGGCCTGGCGCAGCAGGGAACCGAGCTTGGCGTACCATCAGTCAACGGCGCGACACCGCAGAATAACCCGTTCGCGCTGCTCCTGTCGGTGGTATTCCTGGCTATCTTCATCGCGGTGGAGTGGAGAGTGCGCCACCCGGTTGTTGATCTGTCCGTCTTCAAACGCTTCACCTTCAGCGCCAGCGCGCTGCTGAGCCTGATGATCGGTGCGGCGCTGATTATCGCTATGGCCGGCATCCCGTTGTTCGTGGATACCGTCCTGACTAAAGAGGTTCCACCAGACCAGATTTCGCTGGTCAGCGGTCTGGCGCTGCTGCGCATGACGGCCATGATCCCCATCGGCGCATTCCTCGGCGGCTGGCTGAGCGGGCGCGTCACCCCGCGCGTGACGGGCGTGATGGGACTGCTCTTCGTCGCGGCAGGCTTTTTCCTGATGAGTCGCTGGCCGATGAACGTGGACTGGAACCAGATGACCGTCAGCACGATCACGACCGGCCTGGGCTTCGGCCTGGTGATCGCCCCCATCAGCACGACGGCCATCAACTCGGTGCGACCCACGCAGGCCGGCATGGGGTCGGCCATCGCCACCTCGCTGCGCATGACGGGCATGATCTTTGGGCTGGCGGCTCTCACGTCCTGGGCGCTGGGCTACTTCAAGCAACTCGCGTCGCAGTTCCCCTCGCTGCCGGTGAGCGCCACGGCTGACCAGTTCGCGCAATGGTCGCAGGGCTACGCCAACCATCTGATCGACTCGGCCCACACGGTCTACACAACGGTTTTCTTCGCCACCATGTTCCTCAGCCTGCTAGCCATCGTTCCCGCGGTCTTCCTGTGGGGCAACAAGCCAGCCGTCGAGGAAGGTGAGGCCGAGCCTGACCCCGCTTCTGAACCCACAGCACCTATCGCGCCAGGTGAGTTGGGCGACCCGGCGCTTACTGGCGCGTTCCTGGCGGGAGCAGAATTGTTCGACACGGTTGATCCGGCGGTGGTACCGCCCGTGCCCCCTATCGGCGAACCAACGCAGAACGGCTGGCGCAAACCGCGCAGGCGACGCCGCAAGCTACTGCTGGTGGCTGTCATCCTGCTGTTGCTCCTGCTGATCGGCGGAGGCATCTTCGCGGTCTGGTCGAACCAGCCTGATACCACCAGCAGCGCGCCGCCGCCCACCCCGGCAGGCAGCACGCCAACTGCCGGCGTCACCACGACGCCCACGCCCATCGCTGGCCCGCGCATGTTCAATATAGCTCTGAACAACAGCGCGCTGACCTCCATCTTCGTCTCTCAGCTTGGCCTGAACCAGGGCGTGCTGACCGACATGGCGGTCACACCCGCGCCAAACAACGGCGTCGTTATCACGCTGAACCTGCATATCGACTCAAGCGGCATCCATCGCGTGTTGCCTATCGAACTCGATAACGCCATTGTGCTGGATAGCCAGGGCAATATTCAACTGCGCGTGCTGCACCTCAAGCGCGACGGGCTGGACGCGGGTCAGCCAGCCGCGCAGAGTATGCAGGCGGCCCTGAACCAGTTGCTGCTCAATTCGGTCATGCCCACCCTGCGCGCCACGCTCAAGACTGCCAAGCTGGTCGCGGTTCACACCAGTTCCAGCGTGGTCTGCGGGGCGGGTATGGAGATGCTGACGCTGCTGATTATGGCGCCGCCCATCCAGGGCATAGCCGCGCAGCCCATACCGACCGCCATCTGCTTCAAGTCACCGACCGATATCAACAAGCTGTTTCAGGGTTAAGAAGAGGACATGATGAAACACATTCGCACGCTACATCTGGGGTGGGTTCTCCTGCTGGTGGCGCTGGTGCTCAGCGTCTCCTTCATGCGACCTGCCCTGGCATCCAATAACGTCACGCATCACGCGGCGGCGCAAAAGCACGCCGCTGCCACCACCTCGATTGCTGCCACGATCTATGTGACCGGCGGTACGATCCAGCCAATGTTCCAATCAGGCATAGATCAGGATGTTCCACGAGCATTCAGCGCCGCCATTTCCAGCATCGTCAGCAAGTTGCCACAGCAGGACCGGGGCTGGGCGCAGCAGATGGCAACCACGCTCATCCAGCCGTCGGCCTCGCTGCAAAGCCTGGTGACGCAGAAGAATGGGCTGGCAAGCACCATTTCGATCGCGCTCTATCCGGGCGATCCGAAGCCGATCACGTCCAGCCTACTGATTACTTTCAGCGTGCTGGATTCCACAACGATCCAGGTCAGCGCGGCCTCGCTGAACGGCGGTCCCGCGCTCGCCAACGGCCCGCTACAAACCATCTCGATGCCGCTCGGCGCGCTCACCGCCGTCAGCACTACGCCGAGCTGCGGCGACTCGGCCCTGTCCTTCAGCCTGCAAGTTCCCGTCGCGCTGTCGGGGCAATCTGCCTCGGCTTCGGCGCAGGAGCAGCAGATGTTAGCCACTTCAACCGGGCACCAGAATCCGATGGCGGTAACGCAGCGCAAGACCGCGAGCAGCGATGTCAACACCTACATCGAAGTTCCTGCCGCGTCGATCTCCGCGTTGAACTCTACCTTCGGCAATTTCCCGGTAGACAGCAGTACCGTCGCGCAGAACATCCGCCTCAGCGTTAAGGGCAATACCATCCATGCCCTCTCGGATATCTACTGGAACGGCTGGAACGTCGGCCCGGCTGACACCACGCTGGTGCCAACGGCAGTCGGGGGCAACCTGGTGATGCAAGTGACCAACACGAACTTCAGCCTGTTCGGCATTTTCCCATTCCAGGTGAACAGCTACAACCAGATGGTTCAGCAACTGATCAATTCCAGGCTGAGTAACGCCCTGGCCGGCCAGTTCACCGTGAACAAGGCGCAGATTGGCCCAAGCAGCCAGCTTCCCTGCGCCAAAAGCGACAGCCTCGTGCTGACCGGCACTTCGAATATCGGGTGAAATTATGTATTTAACATGAAATGCGGCGCGTGGGACATGTCCCACGCGCCGCATTTCATGTTGAGCTTTCTTACTTTGCCGGTATCACTATGTCGCCGACATCGCCGCACGTAAGGATGTGCAGGCCGTCGCTTTGCTGGCTGGCCGAGCCGCAGGCGTAGGTTGTAGTCGCGCCAGGGGGATTGGGCGCGATGAAATGTTGCACATTGTCGAACAGGGCGCAGGTCCCGCTGGTCGTTTTCACCGAGAGATGATTGATCGACCCGGTATCCACGCTGGTCGTTTCATAGGTCAGCGTCGCTGGCTGGCACGAGTGATACGCCTGGTAGAAGCAATTTTCCGCCTGCGGTGCATTGGCCTTGTCGCTACTTAACAGCCCGGCGTGGTTGCTGTGCAGCGTGCCGCAGTTCTGCGTCGCCGGCGCTTTCGTAGGCTGATTTCCTTGACCACCCGTAGTCGTGTTTGTTCCGCAGGCGGCCAGCAACAAAACTACAAGGGATAGTGCGATTCCCGCCATCCAGAAGCGCCGTGTACTCAACATCTGTCGTGTGTTTCTCATGCGTATCTCCTTCCTTCAAATACGTTCTTATGCATCTTTCTCTTACAGTATTGACGACACGCAACCCCAAATGGTTCCCTACTTGTCTTCTGGGGGCGGACGCGCTATAGTAGGGCTACCGGCATATCCGGTAAAACAACCGGTAAAAAGAACATGGGAATAGAGAGGACGCCGAAGTTTCGCGGCTGTCAGGAAATAGTATGACCGATTTTATAAGCACACTCCACTTTATCAACGTGTTTCTTGTGCTCGCGTCAGGAACGATCACGGGCATCTGGGGGCTGATCCTGTATTTCATGAAGAAGCAGACCATCATCAGACCCTGGCGCATCTCGCTGATCGTGACGGCCATCGTGGGATTGTTACAGGCGCTGCTGGGCATCACGCTCGTGCTGTTGGGCCAGAAACCGGGCGTGGCGGGCGATAGCCTCTACTACCTGCATTACGTCTACGGCGGCATCGTGGCGCTGGCTATCCCGGTGGCCGTGACGTATGCCACCGGCGGAAAGCATCCCCGGCGCGACATGCTGATCTTCAGCATTATTTCGCTCGTGCTGGTCGCGGCGGCAGTTCGCGCGCTGATGACCGGGCTGCACTAGACGAGAAAGGGACGTGGCTGTCATGCGAGCTTCGTTTATCCATATGGCCGACATTCACCTGGGCTACGAACAATACGGCGTGCGCGAGCGCTTCAACGATTTCAGCCGAGCCTTCTGGGATATTACCGAAGACGCGGTCAGGCGTCATGTCGATTTTATGGTCATCGCGGGAGACCTGTTTCACAAACGCGCCATCGACGCGCTGACACTGATCCACGCCATCGAGGGATTGCAGAAACTCAAAGACTGTGGCATTCCGGTGATTGCCATCGAAGGCAACCACGACCGCAGCTACTACCGCGAAGGCATTTCCTGGCTGCAATTCCTGTGCCACCAGCAGTACCTCACGCTGCTCGACCCGCGTATGCAGGGCGGCGCGCCGGTCATCGCTCCCTGGGACGTAGCGAGTATGGCGGGGTCGCACGTCGATCTGATGGAGGGTCGCCTGCGCGTCTACGGCCTGCCCTGGCAGGGCGCGGCGACTGCCCGCAGCATCGAGGGCATGGCACGCGCATTGGAGGCCGCGCGTGATGAGGAAGACGCCGCCGGTGTCGAGTATCGCCTGCTGATGATGCATACCGGCGTCGATAGCGTCGTGCCGCGCGTGCAGGGCCTGCCCAGCATGGCCCAGTTTCAGCCGCTGCATCGCTCCATCGATTATCTCGCACTCGGCCACGTGCATAAACCCTACGAGTTCGACGGCTGGATGTACAATCCCGGCTCTACCGAGACGGTCGGCGCGGACGA
The DNA here is from genome assembly GCA_963731975.1 of uncultured Chloroflexia bacterium. Classification (GTDB taxonomy): domain Bacteria; phylum Chloroflexota; class Ktedonobacteria; order Ktedonobacterales; family Ktedonobacteraceae; genus CAVSXS01. The sequence continues at coordinate 15,708 of CAVSXS010000005.1, forward strand.
GGCCGCTTGGGAAGATCGCGGCTACTACTACGTCGAAATCGACACTGACGCCGGTGTACTCGACCCCGATATGCCTCGCGGCCCGCATCGCACCACGCATCTCGTCAGCAAGCGCCGCCCCTTCGTGCGCCACGAACTGCGCGTCGACGGGCTGGAGGAGCCACAGCAAGTCTATAATCTGCTCGACGAGTACTTGCGCCGCAAACAGCACAATTTCCAGGGCGACACGCATGACGCAATGGACCCACAGGGCAGACTGCGCCCGCTCATTCAGGTGCAATTGATCGGCACGCTGGCCTTCGACGCCGGTTCGCTCGACATCCCCTTCATGGAGAAGATGATCTACGACCTGCTCGACCCGCTCTATGCACGCATCGAGAACAACACCAACGACCAGGACTACGTCCCCGACAACGGCGAATTCGATGGCCGCGACCGCGCCACCTGGCACGAACTGGAACGCCACATCTTCGAAGACCTCGTCAGCCGCGACAACCGCTTCTTGCTGCACCGCGAGCAATGGAGCTACGTACTCGCCGACCTCAAACGCATGGCGCTCGAACAGGACAACCCGGCTGATATCGCCAGCTTCTTGCGCGACAAACGCGCGGAGCTAATGCAAATGTAGGGGCGACCCCTTGCGCTCACGCGGTCGCCCGCCTTCCGCCCATTGAGCCGCGTATCGTCGCTGTTGCCTGCAAGTCCAGCATTCGCGGCATTCGACACCGTGGCGGGCGACCGCGTGAGCGCAAGGGGTCGCCCCTACATGTCCTTGACAATCCTCTCTTCCATGCGCTACACTTTATTATGAAGTTGAGTTAGTATATCAACTTAGTTGTCTTTTTTTTGAGGAGCTGGATTTCATGGAAACTACACGCGCCGCGTCCACCGTGTCGGCGAGCATACCACGCATCGATACGCACCTTGGCAAGTTTTCTCAGGGATGTACCGTCGCGCTGACCGGGCTGGCCTTCATCTTCAATCAGCCGCTCATCGTGCTGATTGCCACTATAGTGATGGCGTGGTCGGCCATCGCACCGCAGAGCAGCCCGTACCGCTTGCTGTATCGCGGCATCGTATTACCGCTCGGGCTGCTGCGACCGCGCGTTGTGGAGGATGATCCCGCGCCGCATCGCTTCGCGCAGGGCGTCGGGACGGTATTCCTGGTGGCAGCCACGCTCGTGCTGTTCCTGACCCAGGCAGCGGCGCTCGGCTGGACGCTCGACCTGATCGTCTTCGTGCTGGCGGGCATCAACCTGACGGTGGGGTTCTGCGCGGGATGTTTCGCCTACTACCACCTGGGGCGCTGGGGTCTGCTGCCACGCGTGCGCTACCAGGGCGCATTCCACTGGCGAGGAGTCTAGACCATGCCCGCGTTTGTCATACGCATTAGCATCGTCGCGCTGGTCGGCCTGCTTACCTGGGGCGTCGTCTGGATTGCGCGGCGCTACGTCGAAGGTCGCCGCCGGATGGCGCTGGCGGCTCTCCCACTCACCGACCTCAGCGGCCATGCCTCCGGTGATTTCTCGGCAAGTTCGTCGCCGGTGCGCATCCTGGCTTTCAGCAGCGACGATTGCCGCCAGTGCCACACGTTGCAGACGCCCGCTTTGCAGCGGGTGATGGAGGCACGCGCGAGCCGGGTCGGCGTCGAGCAGATCGACGCGCCGAGTTCTCCCGAACTCACGCAACACTACCAGGTCTTGACCGTGCCGACGACCATCGTGCTTGATGCCGGCGGGCGCGTGCAGGCCGTGAATTACGGCTTCGCCAGCACGCAGCGCCTGCTGGAGCAGGTAGACGCGGTGCTCGGGGCAGCCGTCTCGTAAATGGTGCCATACGCGGGTATTTATTTGTACGGACGCGATTATGAAATTTGACGACCAACATCGGTCACCTGTCATTCTGAGCGCAGCGAAGAATCTCAGTACCTGGTCGATCAGATTCTTCGCTGCGCTCAGAATGACAGGTGACTATCGAGCTTGAATGGTAAAAATCATTATCGCATCCCACAAAAGCCCAATCGTTACGCAAAGTCCGTTACAAAAGAAGGAGCTATGCATGTCAACTATTGAGGAGTTTCGCAAGGCCAACGATGCCTATGCCGCCAGTTTTGATAAGGGCGATCTGCCTATGCCGCCTGCGCGTCACGTCGCGGTGCTCACCTGCATGGATGCGCGCCTGCATCCCGCCAAATTCCTCGGCCTTGAAGTGGGAGACGCGCATGTCATCCGTAACGCCGGAGGCCGCGCCAGCAACGATGCCATCCGCTCGCTGGTCATCTCGGAGCAGCTACTCGGCACCAACACGGTCGTCGTGATTCATCATACCGATTGCGGAATGCTCACCTTCAGCAATGACGACCTGCGCGGGAAGATCAAGCAGGACCTGCATGCCAACGCCGATCATATCGACTTTCTTCCATTCAAGAACCTTGAGCAGTCCGTGCGCGACGATGTAGCGACCATCAAATCTTCCCCACTGATCCCCAACAACATCGAGGTAAGCGGCTTCATCTACGATGTACGCAGCGGGAAGCTGCTGCCCGTCACGTAAACTGTAGGGGCGACCCTCGTGGTCGCCCGCCTGCCGAACGAGTGCGAAGTATGGCGGCTCAGCGAACGGCGGCGGGCGACCACGAGGGTCGCCCTTACTCTTTCAGCCCTTTTTTCAATTCATCCACGAACCCAACCATGCCTTCGAACCAGGTCATCTCTGGCTCGCGTTTTGCCGCGGCTTGCCGGGCGCGTAACTCGATCTGGACGCGCTGCTCGTCATAGGCGGCGCGTTTGATTGGGTCGCGCAGGACAGCGTATGCTTCGTTGAGGAGCTTGATAAGGTCATCCTGGCTCTGTTTGTTCAGATCGGGATGGTGCAGGCGCGCCAGGCGGTGATAGGCATGTCTGATCTCTTGCAGCGTCGCGCCAGATGGTACTTCCAGGATGGCATAGTAGTCTTGCATGTGGCTTGATCCTCACGCCCCAGTGCTGCCGAAACCACCTCGACCTTTGCCGACCTCGTCCGTCTCCACCCAGGCGACCTGGGCGATGGGAACGAAGATGCCCTGCGCAATGCGCTCGCCGCGCCGCACCATCACAGCCTCTTCACGAAAATTGAGTACCTGCACCTTCAGTTCGTCTCCTTCACCATTGTAATCCTGGTCGATGATGCCGACGCCATTAGGGATCAGTAGCCCCTTGCGACGAGGCGTGCTGCTGCGCAGTGTCAGCAGCAGCATATAGCCTACCGGGATACGCACGATCACGTTTGCGGGAATGAGTTCGATGGTGCGCGGGGCGATCTCAGTGTCTTCGCGGCAGAACAGGTCGAAGCCTACCGAGCCAGACGTGGCGTAGGTCGGCAGAGGCAGATTCTTATCGAGGCGTTTGATCGTCACCTGTAACGGTTGCGTGGGTTTGTCCATATCTGCTATTCTAGAGGAGAGTTGTTAGAACGTCAAGTATATACGTATATTTGTAGGGGCGACCCTCGCGGTCGCCCTGGGCATCGACATCAAATTGTAGGGGCGACCCTCGCGGTCGCCCTGGGCATCGACATCAATCGGAGTTAATAACGGTGGGTACGCGCGCAAAACTTTTCTGGACAGGCTTTTTGCTCTGCATCGCGCTGGGTGTTACCGTTTTTTGCGCCATTCAGACGGTCCAGGCCATCCAGACCTTCCAGAAAAATCACAAGCTGGCGCTTTCCGGCGATGTGAGTACCATCCGTTCCTGGATGACCATTCCTTTCGTCGCACGTACCTACCACGTTCCAGAGAGCTACCTGGTTGATTCGCTGCACATCAGCAATTCGGAATCGCTGCGCCGCGATTCGCTGGGCACGCTGGCAATCCGCTACAACCGGCCCCTTAATGCCTTTATCAACGACGTGCAGCGCTCGATCTTGCTTTATCGCAAGCAGCACCCGCTCCAGTCGCCGACCCCCGGCACCCCCCCGCCTCACACCACAGGTCCTCCGCAGATTGCCTGGAGGGAGACTGCATGAATCTCTCTCTGACAGGTCTATTATCGTTTTTGCAGAGCTACGGCTACCTGGCGCTGTGGGTCTCCGTGTTCGTAGCAGCGATCGGCTTGCCACTTCCCATCGCACTCGTGCTGCTCGCGTCGGGCGCGTTTGCTGCGCTGGGGGACTTCAATATTTTCCTGCTTGCCATTATCTCGATCAGCGCCTCGGTAGCCGGTGACAACGTCGGCTACCTGGTTGGCAGGAAATGGGGCAGCAAGGCGCTTGATTGGCTAGGGCAGTCTCGCTTTGGCAGGCGCCTGTTTTCACCGAGGGCTATCACGCGCTCCCGCGACCAGTTCAAGCGTCACGGCGGCTGGGCCGTGTTTCTCACCCGTTTCCTGATTGCGTCCCTGGGCGGCGTTACCAACCTGGTCGCCGGCGCAGAACTCTTTCCCTATCGTATTTTCCTCATCTGCGACATCCTGGGCGAGGTGCTAGGCGCTGTGCTGCCACTCTCGCTCGGCTATATTTTCGCCACGAGTTGGGAGGAGGTGGGCGATGTGCTCAGCACATTTTCGTTCTTACTCCTGGCGTTGTTGATCGCCATCTTACTGTTCGTGCGCCTGCTGCACTACGCGCGCAGCGTCAAACGTGCAGATGCGACTCAAGACACGTTGAAAAACGCGATTGCCTCTCACACATCTCACACAACGATCAATTCGATGATCGACCCATCGGCTCCTTCCTCCGGTCCGCTCTCCTGAAGGTACATTTTAAAAGTAACTTTCTGTACCGTCATACGTATAGAAGGTATAGGATTCAGAAGAGATGCGAAGTCAGACCCGTCGTCAGTTGATGTATGGCGCATTTTGCGTTATAATTAAAGAAGCGACGGAATATTTTCGGTCTTTCTTGTGTTTCCTTTAGTAGAAAGACAGGATGAGTGCATCATAGACTTCCTCCCACTCGGTTTTCGGACACGGTGTCCCAGACACAGACCCGCTTTCCCTGAGTACAGGACCGAACCGACGGAAGATACTGTTATCTTGCTGCTTGAGATATTACTGTTCATGGAGGGCGCAATATGATAGATCTGAAGCCAGTCACATCTGGTGCTACGCTTCTAGACGATACAACCCAAATCAACCCCGATCTGGCGCAGCAGTACGACGAAATCGTAGGGCGACTGCTGACAAAGGATGCCGAATATACAGAGGGTGATGCTGAATGCACTGGAAAGGACGAGCCAGAGCTTGAAGAGGATATCGCGACTATGGATACCGCGCCTCTCGAACTGGACGAAATGCCGGACATGCAAGAAGAACTGACCCCCGTTCCAAATACACCTGTCATGGAAACCTCCGCGATTCTCTCACTGCCGACGATGGGCGTTGAAGACATTGCTCCAATGCGCCGTGTATCCATGCGTCGTCGCCGCTCCGAGGACCAGGACGACCACCAGGTCAATTCCGCCGACGCGGGCGAGTCCGACGCCGTCATGACCTACCTGCGCGAGATTGGCCGCGTTCCCATGATTACGCACGACAGGGAGATCGAGCTAGCTAAGCGCATCGAGGCTGGCGATCGCGACGCCATGAAACAATTCATCCTGGCGAACCTGCGCCTGGTGGTCAGCATCGCCAAACGCTACGTCGGTCGCGGCCTGACCCTGCTCGACCTGATCCAGGAAGGCAACATCGGGCTAATCCGCGCGGTGCAACGCTACGACTGGCGGCGCGGGCATCGTTTCTCCACGCACGCCACGTGGTGGATTCGCCAGGCCATCAGCCGGGCCGTCGCCGACAAAGGCCGCACCATTCGCCTGCCTGTCTACGTCAATACCGCACTAAACCGCATTCGTCGCGAACGCCAGCGTCTCCTGCAAGAACTTGGCCGCGAACCCACCGAGGAAGAGTTGGCCCTGGCAACCGGGTTGGACCCTATTCGCATGGTAGAACTGCAATCCGCCCCGGGCGCGCCCGTCTCGCTCGAACTACCCGTCGGAGAGGACGAGGAGCAGGAATTGGGCGATGTGCTGGCCGATACCGAATCGGCCTCGCCAGAGGATATTGCTACCACGCAAACCCTCAAAGACGAAGTGCAGCGCGTGCTCGAATCGGTGCTAACACCCCGCGAGCGACTCGTACTGCAACTGCGCTTCGGTCTCGGCAACAGCCAGGCTCACCCTCTCGAACAGGTTGGACGCGAACTGGGCATCACCCGCGAGCGCGTCCGCCAGATCGAAGCCGGCGCACTCGCCAAACTGCGCCAACCTCCTGTGCTGGAACGCCTGCGGGGATAACAAACAAGAAGAGAGGCATCCATCGTATATGGTGGATGCCTTTTTTGGAACTCAACGCCATACTCAGCGGACCGTCGAACTGCGCGGCTCCCAAGCCCGTTGGCGGCCCGGACTTCACCATCACGCTCGACAAGCGCGGATCCAAGATGCAAACTGGAACGGCCACACTGAAATTCTGCCGCCTCGCCCTCTCGCCGGGAATCGGGACCGATGCGCGCGTCACGGCGGAGATTAACGCGACACTGAAGCAGTTCCCACGCATCAAAAATGTGGTGATCCTGACAAAGAATGGACACTGTTTCGGTGATGAAAGCGGCAAAGATCGCTGCCTGGGGTAACACGACATCAACCATCATCCCCCGCCGAGAAATGTAGTGGCACCCCTCGCGGGTGCCATCGGGGGCGGGTGCCATCGGGGGCGGGTGCCATCGGGGGCGGGTGCCATCGGGGGCGGGTGCCATCGGGGGCGGGTGCCATCGGGGGCGGGGTGATGGCACCCGCGAGGGGTGCCACTACATTTCCATCGGAACATTTCCGCAGGGAGATGGCTTACTTCAACTTGATCTTGCCCAGGTCGCGCTCAACGCCAACCAGGCCTTTCACACGCTCCAGGCGCACGAAGACGCGCTGCAACTGTTCCAGGCTATCGATCTCCAATGTGGCATTTACCAGTACAAGCTCTTTGCCCTTGTTCACATTGGAACTGACGGAGATGATGTTGACGCCAATCTCTGAAACGATGCTGGCAATATCGCGGATCAGGCCGGAGCGATCACGGGCGGTGATGGCAATCGGCGCGAGGTAGTGCTGCTGGCCCATGCTGGTCCAGCTCACGTTCACCAGGCGCTCGCGGTCGCGGTCACGATAGCGGCTGATATTTTTGCAATCGGCGCGGTGGATGATGGCTCCTTTGCCGCGGCTGATGTAGCCCACGATCTCGTCACCGGGCAGAGGGCAGCAGCAGTTTGCCAGGCTGGTCATCAAGCCGCTGACACCGGCCACCTGCAGGTGGGCCGACGAGGGGCCTTTGCTGGTCAGGGGCAGCGTGAGCGCACCATCCTCCTCTTTCTGCTGCTCCTTCCCTTCGTTTTGCTGGCGCCAGTAGTCCACGACTTTGACGGCGACGGCGTGCTGGCGAATCTCATCCCCGCCTACCGCGACGAGCAGGTCGTCGAACGTCTCCTTCTGAAACTCGCCTGGCAGCCAGTTCTGCAAATCCTCGTTGACCACCTCGATACCGCGCAAGCCAAGTGTTCTGAGTTCGCGATCGAGCCGCTCGCGCCCGATCTGGACGTTGATATCGCGCTCGTGCGTCTTGAGGAAGCGGCGAATCTTGCTGCGCGCGGCTGCGGTGCGCGCGAAATTCAGCCAGTCGCGCGTGGGATGAGCGGTGCGATTTGTCACGATATCGACGATATCCCCGCTTTTTAGCTCGTAGTCCAGCGGCACGAGGCGCGTGGTCAGCCGCTCGCCGTCGCCGCTTTGCGTCGTCACGCGCGCACCAGCACAGCGGTCGCCCACTTTCGAGTGGACGCGATAGGCAAAGTCGAGCGGCGTCGAGCCAACGGGCAGGTCCTTTACCTCGCCTTTTGGGGTGAAGACGAAGATCTGCTCGTCGAAAAGCTCGTCACGCACCGCCTCGACAAATTCGCTATCGCTGGTGGTGGCGAAACGCAGGTCGCGCTGCCAATCGGCAAGCTGGCGCAGCCAGGAGAGCAGTTCCTTCGCCGAGGCGGAGGCATGGTCACCGACATCCTTGTAGTGCCAGTGCATGGCAACGCCATATTCAGCCATTTCGTGCATGGTAAAGGTGCGAATCTGTATCTCGACCAGCTGGTTATCCAGGCAGAAGACAGTGGTGTGCAACGCCCGGTAGCCGTTTGGCTTGGGGTTAGCGATGAAATCCTTGATGCGCCCGTCTTTCGGCTTCCAAAGGCTATGGACATGACCAAGCGCATTGTAACAGTCGAGCGTGGTATCGACCAGGATGCGGAAAGCGATCAGGTCGTGAATCTGGCTGAGGTCCGCCATCGCTTTGAGATCATCCAGCCGTTCGACCTCGCCACTGTTACGCCACACCTTCTTGTAAAAGCTGTAGAAATGCTTGACGCGCCCGGAGACCTCGGCATGCAGGCCGAGTTTTTGCATCTCGCTTCGCAAGATGTCGCAGACGCGCTCAACATAGGCGCGCCACTGCTTGCTCTCCAACTCGACCTGCTCGCGCACCCAGGCATACTTGTCGGGTTCCAGCACCTCGAACGCCAGGTCATCAAGTTCGCTTTCGACACGCGATACACCCAGGCGTCCGGCCAGGGGAGCATAGATTTCGCGCGTCTCCTGCGCCATCACCAGCATTTCTTGTGCGTCAACCGGGTACTGGTGGGCAACAATCAGCCGCATGGCGTGGAGACGATATGCCAGCTTGAGCAGGACGACGCGCGGGTCCTCCGACATGGCGAAGAACATCTTGCGCACCGTCTCAGCCTGCTGGCGGCGTAGGGTATCGAGGATGCGCTGCTTCTTCTGCTCGCGCGAAGTATCGCCCTCGCCATTGACCGCCTTATGTTCCTGAGCCATACTCTGCTTCTTGCGTTCAAGGATGTTCATGCGTTGCATACTGCCGACCACGCGCGCCACCGCGGTTCCCAGCGTCGCCTCGACACGCTCAAGCGACAGTAGATCGGCATCCACAGCCTCGAAGACCAGGCCGGAGGCCACGCCTATCGTGTCGATATGCATCTCCGCCAGGATAATCGTGACCGCCAGGGCATGTTCGATCAGCGTCAACTGCTTCTGGCCGCGTGTCTCCCCACATGCCTCCTGCGCTATCGTGTACGCCTGTGCCACCTGCGCCACATCAGCCTGGGACATGTACTGCTGCACCAGGTCGAGCAGTTTCTGGGCGTGTTCGTTGGCGAATTCATGAGTTGTTGCGTGTTGAGTTACAGACATATGTATCATAAACGCTTCCGTTTGTATTACAATTCAGCATCAGTCATGGACAAGACGACTGCGCTCCCGGCTTACACTGACCACATTTTTGACCTGCCGCAATCGTTCAAAGATCGATTCCACCTCTTCCGGCGCTTTGATCTCCAGGGTCGCAGTGATAACGGCCTTCTGCAAGGACAGGTTGGTCGTAGAAGTCACCGCGGTGACATTGATACCGGCGTCCGCTACCACCGCCGCCACGTCTCGCAGCAAGCCGGCGCGATCGTGCGCCACAATCGTGACGGGCGCAAGGTAATACTGTACCTCAATCTGCGACCAGTTGATCTCTAACAGGCGCTCGGCCTCCTGTCCGCGGTAGCGTCGCAGCGTGCGACAGTCGCTCGCGTGAACCATGATGCCTTTGTTGGGATGCAGTAGCCCTACAATCTGGTCTCCTGGCAGGGGAAAACAGCAATTGGCCAGCTTCACAATCACCTGCGGCGGTTCATTTTCGCCATCCTTGCGATCAGCGTGACCATTTCTGGCCGTCTTCGACACGTCCAACTCCTGACGCAGTTCGCCGCGCTGCTGGAGCAGCGGCACCAGGTTTTCCAGCACCTCACCGACGGGCAGATCTTCACGCCCCAGGGCCACCAGCAGATCATCGTGCGAGCTGTATTTTTTCTTCGTCTTGACGGAGCGCAGGTCTTCATCCGAGATCGCCCGCATCCCCGACGCGCCCACCGCCTTCAACGCGAGATCCAGGCGCTCGCGCCCCAGTTGCAGGTTGATCTCCCGCTCATACGTCTTCAGATAGCGGCGTATCCTGTTGCGCGCCGTCGTCGTGCGCGCGAAAGTGAGCCATTCGGGCATGGGATGAACCTGCTTGTCCACCATCACATCGACGATCTCGCCGCCCTTGAGTTCGTAGTCCAGCGGAACGACGCGCGTTATCAGCCGCCCGCTGTCCTCCAGGTTGGTGATGATACGCGCGCCTGCGCAGTGATCGCCGATATCCGTGTGAATGCGATAGGCCAGGTCCAGCGGCGTGGAACCGCGTGGCAGGTCTTTCACCTCGCCTTTCGGGGTAAACACAAAAATCTGCTCCTGGAATATGTCACCCTTGACGGCCTCCACGAAATCATCTGCGTTCTCCGGCAGTTCTCGCTGCCACTCGCGTAGTTGCTCGATCCAGGTAATCATCTCACGTGTCGAGAGGCGCGCTCTTCCTCGCTCGCGCAGGTACCAGTAGCTCGCCAGGCCGTAATCGGCGATGCGCTCCATCTCGTGCGTGCGAATCTGGATCTCGGCCAGTTGATTCTCCAGGCAAAAGACGGTCGTATGCAGCGACTGGTAGCCGTTCACTTTGGGCGTAGCGATGAAATCTTTGATACGCCCATCTTTAGGACGCCACAGCGCGTGAATATGTCCCAGCGCCAGGTAACAGTCCTGGATGGACTCCACCAGGATTTGATACGAGACGAGGTCGTGTATGCGGCTCAATTCTGTGCCGCTCTGCTCCACCTTGCGATTGATACTGGAGAGGTGCTTTTGCCAGACGCGCACCTCTGCGTTGATACCCGCTTTTTCCATCTCCTCCACCAGCATCCGGCGAATCTCGGTGACGAACGGCTCGCGTTTGCGCCACTCTTCCTCAACAGCACGAGCCAGACGCGTATATTTTTCAGGTTCAAGATAGCTGAAAGCCAGGTCTTCGAGTTCGGCCTGCACCAGCGCCATACCAAGCCGCCGGGCCAGCGGCGCGTATATCTCCCTGGTCTCGCGTGCCTTATTCTGCTGCTGGGACTGATCCATCACGCCCAACGTGCGCATATTATGCAGGCGATCAGCCAGTTTGAGCACAACGACACGCGGGTCCTCGGCCATGGCCAGCAGCATCTTGCGCACCGTCTCCGACTTCTGCCGCCGCTTCAGGTCGCGCACCAGGCGCTGGCGCTGCTCGACCTGCTCAGGTGTTTCACGCGGCGAAGGGTCGAGCAAATCGGCATTCTTCCCGGCCAGCGTATCGAACTTGGTCACGCCATCGACGATAGTGGCGACGGATTCCCCGAACTGCGCGCGCAGTTCTTCGAGAGTGAAGTTGGTATCCTCCACGACATCGTGCAGCAGGGCAGCCACGATACCATCGGCGTCGATACGCATGTCGGCCAGCAGCAGGGCCACCTCCAAAGGATGCTGGATGTAAGGTTCTCCCGAACGGCGCGCTACACCCCGGTGGGCTTCATCGGCGACAAAAAAGGCACGTTGTATCCGCTCCATATCGTGTGGAGATAGATACTGGCCCGTCTCCGCCAGCAAATCTTCAAGAGTTACCTGCGAAATCGCCGCCTGCTCGTTCGAATTCATAATCACCATAGAGGAACCTGCTCACTCAACCCGCACTTATTATACGTAGTGTAGATCACAGACGCATACAATGCAATAAATGTAAGGCGGTATGTCACCTATGTAATATAACATTTGGTACGAACATTCTATGCCGAACGTAACATTCCTCACTAAAAAATAAAAAAAGACAAGGCCCAGAACATACCTTGGCCTTATCTCTCAGTAGTTATAATGGCTGATGCGATCTTTCACAACCCTGGGAGACCAGATGACTCCCTGGAAGAGTTGCGTTTAGTCGCGCGCGACGCGCACCTTGTCGTAGCACGTGCTGCAATAGACGGGGCGGTCATTCTTAGGCAAGAATGGCACCTGCGTCTCTACGCCGCACTCAGCGCAGATAACGGTGTGCATCTCACGGGGACCGCGCTCGGAGCGGTTGCTCGCGCCGCCGTTGGTACGACGGGTTGCGCGGCATGAGGGGCAACGGCTAGGCTGATTCATCAAGCCTTTCTGCTGGTAAAACTCCTGTTCACCGGCAGTGAATACGAAATCGCTTCCGCATTCGCGACACCTAAGGGTTTTGTCGACGAAGTTCAACTAGAGACCTCCTTGTGATATGATGGTATTCTTCCGGGTCCATATCTTGCAGAGTCACCAGTTTGTGTCACCCCTAGCAGCGCGGGCTATTCTTCTGGGAGAGCACTGAACGCCAGACCGAGATCGGATACCGCAGATTAGCATACACGCTTTTCTTCTAATTTGCAAGCCTTTTTCATCTTCTTTTCATCTAAAAACCTGCATCTTTATATGTTTTTTATGTGTACTTTGTACACCAAGTAGGCTTTGCTTGACGTGTGTGCGACAATACTAGCACAACGAAGCCATATTTACATGTGAGCAACCAGGAATCCATGTCAGCATCCTTTTCATTCAACATAGACGCGCAATGCCCCGATAGCTGGGCGCGGGCAGGCACGATCCAGACGCCGCACGGGGCCATCCCTACGCCTATCTTCATGCCTGTCGGCACGCAGGCTACCGTCAAGAGCGTTTCACCGGAAGAGCTGCGCGAGGCAGGGGCGAAGGTCATCCTCGGCAATACCTATCACCTGATGCTGCGACCCGGCTCGAAATTGATCCAGGAGTTCGGCGGGCTGCATTCCTTCATGCACTGGGATGGGCCGATCCTGACCGATAGCGGTGGTTTCCAGGTCTTCAGCCTGGGACACCTGCGCAAGTTGAGCGAGGAGGGCGCAGCCTTCAAATCGCACCTCGACGGCTCGGCGCACGTGCTTACGCCGGAAAACGTCATGCAGATCGAGGCCGAGCTGGGCGCGGACATCATCCTGCCGCTCGATATCTGCGCGGCCTACCCTTGCTCGCCCAGGGACGCGCGCGAGGCGATGGAGCGCACGCACCGCTGGGCAGAGCGCGCCCTGGCCGCAAAAGAACAGCTGCGAGCAGAGCAAACGCTGTTCGGCATCGTGCAGGGAGCCTTCGAGAGCGAACTGCGCGCGGAAAGCGCCGCCTTTATCGGCAGCCTGCCCTTTCCCGGCCTCTCCATCGGCGGCCTGTCGGTCGGCGAACCGAAGGCCATGATGTGGGAGATGCTGCGCTACGTTACGCCCGCCCTGCCACGCGGGAAGCCGCGCCACCTGCTGGGAGTCGGCTCGCCGGAGGACCTGGTGATCGGTGTCGGGCTGGGCATGGATATGTTCGATTGCGTCCTGCCGACGCGCGTGGCACGACACGGTGGCCTCTTCACGCGTTCCGGGCGCGTCAGCATCAAAAACGCGCGCTTTAAGGCTGAGCACGGCCCCATCGAAGAAGGCTGCGACTGCTACACGTGTCGCAACTACAGCGCGGCCTACGTGCATCACCTGTTGCGCGCCGAAGAGCAATTGTATTATCGTCTCGCCAGTATTCACAACATCCGTTTCATGCTGCGGCTCGCCGCCGACCTGCGCGCCTCCATCCTCGCGGGCAGCTATACGGCCTTCCGCGATGACTTCCTCGCGCGCTATCATCCCGCCTCGGAGCAGGTGCGCGACGAGCAGCGCGATAAATGGCGCGCGGCAAAGCTGCGATAAAGGATACGATTACCTATGCCAGAACGCTACCGCTTCATCGACACCGGCATTCAGGATGCCGCGATCAATATGGCCATCGACGAGTCTGTGCTGCTGCACCACTTGCGAGGCGAGGCTCCACCAACGTTGCGCGTCTTTCGCTGGTCGGTTCCTTCCATCTCGCTGGGGCGCTTCCAGAGCATCGAGCGCGAAATCTTGAGCGAGAGATGCGATGAGCAGGGTGTGGCGCTGGTGCGCCGGCCAACGGGCGGGCGGGCGGTCTACCACCGCGACGAATTCACCTACAGTATCGTGATCGGCAAGCGCTACGGCGTGCCATCCGGCATCGTGGCTGCCTATGCCTATCTCGCGCAAGGCTTGCTGGCCGCGCTTGGCACACTGGGCATCCACGCCGAACTGAGCGACGAACGCGTCAGCAAGCATCCTTCGGCAGCCTGCTTCGCCTCCTCGACCCAGGCCGACCTGACCAGCGGCGGCTTCAAACTGGTTGGCAGCGCGCAGGTCTGGAAGGACGACGCGCTGCTGCAACAGGGCTCGCTGCCCCTGGACGACCGCTCGGCGGAGTTCTTCGCCATGCTGCGCTACCCCGACGAGGCCGCCCGCGAGGAAGCCCTGGCCCTCTACCGCGAGAAGACCACGCCTTTGCGCACCTTCGCGCCCAACGTCTCCTGGAATGACGTTGCCCGGGCGTTCCAGTCAGGCTTCAGCACAGTCCTCCACGTCGAGTTCGCCCCCGGCGAGCTGAGCGCGTCCGAATGGGAATTAACCCGCCAGCTTGTCGATGAAAAGTACAGCAAGCTGGACTGGCGCAAAGAACGCGTTAAGCTGATATTTGACTATAGCCAAGTCGCCTCAAATACGCTACAATAGCAGCAACATATTCTTACGTAAAATTCTGGGCGGCAAGAGGACTTATCGTAGGCAGATAGCTTCATCTCCGTCGTTAAAAAGGAGCGATTCGTGAGCATATCTATAGAGGTTGCGCGTCGCGTTATGGAGAGCTGCAAGCAGCGCGCACAGGAGCTTCGCAGCCCGGTCAGCATCGCCATCGTCGATGCGGGCGGGCATCTTGTGCTGTTCGAGCGCATGATGGCCCCCTACGGCTGGGCGACTGGCAACATCAGCATTGCCAAAGCCAGCACCGCCGTCATGTTCAACCAATCGACCGACGCGGTTGCGCAGTGGGGATCGGGCATTCCCGGCTTCGCCGCGAGCATGGCGAATATGTCGCAGGGCAAGTTCATCATGGCCGCCGGTGGCTGGCCGATACGCATGAACGGCGCAACCATCGGCGGCATCGGCGTGAGCGGCGGCAACGCTCCGGGACGAGATGACGACATCGCGCGAGCAGGGCTGGCCGCGCTCGAACCGGCGCACGCCCCGCATTCCAGCTATGTCCCGCAGGCCCAACAGGCCCAACAGCCCCAACAGGCCCAGCAGTCGTTCAAGCCCATTCTAGCTCAACAACAGCAGCCAGCACCCTTACAGCCTACCGCATCCTACCCGCCGCTTTCGCAAGCGCAGGTGATCCCCCAGGTGCAGGAGTCCAACATCGCCTCACCATCGCGCCCGGCGAATAGCATGTATCTTGGAAACGAGTTGGAAGAGGCATATAGCGACGAGCAGGTGCCAGCAGATGATGAGCACGAGGAGTCGCATGGAGGTCAGCAATGAACCAGGAAGCAAACTCTGGCAACTTGCCCGAACAGCAGGGCAAGTCGGCCACCTATAAACGTGGGAACCGAAAGGGAAACAATCGCCCTACGCTGGTCTCGCCAACAACCGAGGCAGCGAATAGCGAGCAGGAGCAATCATACGCGGAGAATGGCCTGTCATCAGGATCGGATGTCACCACGCCATCAACGACGGCAACCATCGCAGCGCTCCCGGTGACACCGGCGAAAAACCGCCCGCGCTTCTTTTCAACGATCGGGAGAAAAGAGGCTTTAACACAGGAGACGGTAGCCGACCCGGCTGCCGCACGTCTTTCTCGCGCTACGCGCGGAAAGGCAGTAGCTACCGGCAAAATACAGGAGTCGAAGAAATCCGATACCAAGGCCGTAGCACCCGCGACGGCGACGCCTGCGCGGGCCGCCGCGGCGCGACCTGCCAGGCCACCCAGTGCGTTCAAGCCGCGCCACTTCATCGGCATCCTCATTTACATCATCGTGGCGGACGTTGTAGGCATTTACGAGAAAAACCTGCTGGTGAGCGCGAAACTCGAGAAGCTGCTCTTCAACCTGGGACCGCTTCCCGTCTACCTCTCGACGGTCCTGTTCCTGTTGACGCTGGTCGTTATGCTGGTCGTCCTGGCACGCTTCGACCTGGTGCCGCGCAGCCTGACGGGCGCATCTCGCCCCGTCAACAAGGGAACGACAACCAGAACGAGTGGGGGAGACGACGCATCCACGAAAGCGCCACCCACATACAAGCAGGGTGTCAAGGGCACGGACGACAATCTCTACCAGGAGTATCGCCAGAACCAGCGCTACTGGCAGCGCCGCGATCGCAAGAAATAGCGCAATAGCGCAATAGCGCCTGAAAGCTCGACTACAATCCAGAATGTATGTTATACTTTAGCTATATAGTATTCTGGAAAGATTCGTTCTACCAGTTTGCAGAGGCGCGCGAGCGTTGGTGAGTACACGAACGCCGCACCTACTACGCAGAACAAGAGGATACCGTTATGCCGACACGAGTTATTATTGCAGATGATGAGACAATCCAACGCATGGATCTTAAAGATATCCTGACAAAGCAGGGCTACCTGGTTGTTGGCGAGGCGGGTGATGGTTCGAGTGCCGTCAATCTGGCACGCGAGATTCGCCCCGATCTGGTAATTATGGATATCCGTATGCCTGATATGGATGGCATCGCCGCCGCTGAGACGCTGACCCAGGAGAAGATCGCCCCCGTGCTACTCCTGACGGCCTTCGGCGATCAACCCCTGGTGGAGCGTGCCAAAGAAGCCGGCGTCGTCAACTACATCGTCAAACCGCTCCGCGAAAGCGAAGTAACCCCCGCCATCGAGGTCGCGCTGGCCCGCTACAACGAGTTCCGCGCCATGGAAGAGAAGGCCAGGACGCTCTCCGAGCAATTGGAGACACGCAAGGTCGTCGAACGCGCCAAGGGTCTGCTCATGGAAAAACAGGGACTCTCCGAGCAAGAAGCCTTCCGCAAAATTCAGAAGGCCAGCATGAATAACCGGAAATCGATGCGCGAGGTTGCAGAGGCGATTTTGCTCACCAACGAAATGTAATCAACCAGGATTGGAGCGCTTATGTCTCCATCTACATCCATAGACAATGGTGTCGTGACGATTGTAGGCATTCGTTTTCGTCCCGCCGGGCGTATCTATCACTTTGACCCCCAGGGACAGGCATATGCCACCGGTCAATATGTCATTGTAGAGACGATTCGCGGCATCGAAGCCGGGCGCGTGGTCATCGCGCCGAAGAAGCTACCAGAAAAAGAGTTGAGCGATCCGCTGAAACCCGTGCTGCGTTTGGCGACTGAGGATGAGCTGCGTTTGATGCTCTCCTTCAAAGCCAAAGAGAAGGACGCGCTGGTGCAGTGCGCGCGGCATGTCGAGCAGCACAAGCTGCCGATGAAGCTGGTGGAGGCAGAATATGCCTTTGACGGGAGCCGTCTGACATTCTACTTCACTGCTGACGAGCGCGTCGATTTCCGGGCGCTGGTGCGCGACCTGGCCTCGACGTTCCGCACGCGCATCGAGCTGCGTCAGATCGGGGCGCGTGACCAGGCCAAGTTGCAGGGAGGCGTCGGCGTCTGCGGCAAGACCCTGTGCTGTAGTTCCTGGATCACCGATTTCGGCGTCGTGTCCATCAAAATGGCGAAAGAGCAGGACTTGCCCCTCAATCCCGCCAAGATTTCGGGAGTGTGCGGTCGCCTGCTGTGTTGCCTGGCCTATGAAAACGATACCTATGCCCAGGCCAGGCAAACTATGCCACCCGTCGGCTCGTTCATGGATACGCCAGGTGGGTCGGGGAAGGTCGTCTCGATCAATGTTCCCCGTTCATCGGTCGAGGTCATGCTTGAAAATGGGACAATCATCCAGGTACCCCTCGCCCAATCGATGGAGCGCGGCGTGGGAGGCTCATCCGGCGGGTGTGGCACGTGCAGCGTAAGCAGCGGTGGTGGTGGGTGCGGCACATGTAGCCTGGGAGGTGCGAAAAGTGCGGGCGAGACCATTTCCGAAAGCGGCGCTGGAAAAGCGTGTGGGTGCGCCAGCGGCACAAAGAAAGCGAAAGATGGCGCTGGAGGGAGTTGCGGATCCGGCGGCTGTGGGTCCGGCGGCTGCGGGACTAAACGCAAGCCGCAACTGGAAGCGACATACAGTTCGTTGTAACGACCGTCGTCCCTGGTGACTTGAGAGAGAGGAGAAACGATGACATTGGACGAAGATCAGACGCGCGCTATATGGCCCGATCCCGACAAAGGCGGCTGGGACGACCTGGCCGACGAGGATGATTTCTTCCCCGACGACGACGACGACGAGGATGATTTGCAATCGCCATCCTATTCTGCCCAGGCAGGCGCGGCCAATAGCAGCCAGGCGTGGAATTCACCCGCGGGCGCGAGTTCTGGCGGCACTTCTCTTCAACAACTTGGCAGGCAGCTCTCGCCCATCCTGGTGCCCTTACCTTTCGCTATTCTTATTTTCCTGTTCACGCTGCCAGCCGACGCGCGCGGCATCTCCTACCTGCCACCCCTGCCGCTTGCTATTATCCTGCTCGCCCTGGTCGTCATCCAGGGAACTTTTCTCTACTACGCGGGTTCAAGCGATACACTCTGGATGCTCTACACAATCGGCGGCTATGCGCTCTTTTTGCTAGTGGGAGCCTACGCGCTCTTCGGCTTTGGGGGCAGCATTTTCCTTTTCATCATCTTCCTGGTGCTGGGAGGCATCTTCGGCGGACGAGCCATACGCCAGGTGCCGGAAGGCTTTGTTGATATCGTCGTGATGTTCGGCAAGTATAATCGCACGTTGATTCCCGGCCTAAACCTGCTTTTCCCCTGGGAGAAAGTCCAGGTGCGAATGCACACGCAGGAGATTACGTGGAACAGCCCGCCCGTGCAGGTCAATATCTCGCGCGATCAGGATGTAAAGTTGATCGCAAGCATCAGCTATCAGCTGCTGCCGGAAGACGCCCATATCGCCGCGCTCGGCATCGCCAACTGGGAAGAGAGCCTGCACCAGCACTTCCTCGGCACGATCCAGAGCGTGGTAAACGATATGTCGCCTTCCGATATCGTCGCCTGGGCACATCATGTTCACAGCCGCACATCAACCGTCGAGGAGCTGGCAAATCCAACGGCGGAGACACGCTGGGATCGCTTGAACACAGCTCTGCGCGTGCGCATGCAGGACCAGATGGCGACCAGGGGCATCCATGTCAGCCTCGTGCATGTGCAGGACATCACCATGATCCCACACCTCGCGCCCATGAGCCAGCCGCCGATGGCACCCATGCCACCTATGCCTCCTATAGCTGCCGTCGCGCCGGCTGCCGTTGACGCAGGCATGACGCGCGGCGCGGCCTCCTATCCCGCTCCCAGGCCGGCAGAGATCTACCCGCCCGCGCCATCTCCGGCACAGGCACCAGCAGCGCAGCCCGCGCAGGCATATCTGCCCGTCGTACCTGTCCCGAATCCCAGCATGTACGAGACAATGATCGAGATGTACAATTCGATACGCGAAGGCCGCATAAGTGACCGGGCGGTTATGCTCGACCTGGCCGCGCGCTTCCAGGCCATCGCCAATAACCCGGAGGCCAGCAGCCAGTTCAATTTCGACGCCGCACGCGCCGCGCAAAACCTGTTGAATCGCGCCAACACCATGCACGCGCCCGAATCGAAACCGGCACCCGGCCCGGAGCCGCGCCGCGCCAGCGTCCCCGCATCGCCCTCCCCAGGCGAGCGAGCCGCCCGGCGTCCCCCAAACGACAACCTGACCATCGGAGGATAAGCAGCGCGGGCCGTGAGGCCCGCGCACCTGAAAGTTGTTGAACAATGACTGTATCGCAGAAAGTAGGGAATGCAGCCCCGTTTCTCAAATGGGTGGGCGGCAAAACACAGCTTCTACCCCCCTTATTGAGCTACACCCCTGACCAGTTCAACACCTATATTGAGCCGTTCGTCGGCGGGGGCGCGCTCTTCTTTGCCTTGCAGCCGGAAAAGGCAGTCCTCGCTGACTCCAATCCCGAACTTATCAACTGTTATACCATTGTGCGTGACCGTGTGGAAGATCTCATCTTGATACTCGCTGAGTATCCCTACTCTGAAGCATTCTACTACGCACTTCGTGCAGAGATGCCGCAGGATGTTGTTCTGCGTGCAGCTCGCATGATCTATCTGAATAGAGCCTGCTACAACGGATTGTACCGTGTGAACAAACAGGGACAATTCAACGTTCCTTTCGGCAGGTATACCAACCCGGTGATTTGCGACGCAGAGCGATTGAGAGTGGCCAGTTACGCTCTGCGCAACGCAGAACTGCTCTGCGCCAATTATCAGGAAACGCTCCAACTACATGCACAACCGGACGACTTCATTTATATTGACCCTCCATATCACCCTGTCTCACAATATTCCGACTTCAAACGTTATACAGCCGAGTTCTTTTATGCAGAGGACCAGCGTCAACTCGCGTTGACTGCAAAAGAGCTTGCGAAAAATGGTTGCTCCGTGCTGGTGAGCAATTCCTACTGTGACTTTATTCTGAATATTTATGAGGGCTGCAATATTGTCGAGGTATCAGCCCGGCGCAATATCAATAAAGACCCTGATAAACGGGGCGAAGTGAAAGAGGTACTGATCGTATGCGGACATTATTCGCCATATCGCCGGACTACCCGCCAACTCGCTTTATGGGAAGCAAACAGGGAATACTCCCTGCCATCTGGAATGCCATAAAGCATCTGCCCTTCACAACTGTTCTGGATGCATTCAGCGGGAGCGGCTGTGTCAGCTACATGTTCAAGAGCCAGGATAAAGCCGTCATTGCTAATGATTTCTCGAAATATTCCTATCATATGGTCAATGCCCTGGTAGCTAATTCTGGCGAAACGCTTAGCAGCGACAATATATCAATGCTTCTTGAGCCAAACATCAACCGGCAGAATTTCATTCAAGAAACATTTCGAGGATTGTATTTTTCGGATGCCGACAATCTCTTTCTCGATAACACCGTGGCAAATGTCAACCTTCTGACCTCACCCTTCAAGCACTCTCTCGCTCTATCTGCTCTCAATCGGGCCTGTATCAAGCGCCGCGCGCGTGGAGTCTTTACCTACGTTGGCGAGCGTTATGACGATGGCAGGAGAGATCTGAAACTTACATTGCAGGAGCAGTTTTTAGCAGCAATCAAACTCTTGAACGATACTGTTTTCGATAATGGTCAGCAGAATCTCGCGCTGAATCAAGATGTATTTACACTGGACGTCGCGCCAGATTTAGTCTATTTAGACCCACCCTACTATACACCGCTTTCGGACAATGATTATCTACGTCGTTACCACTTCGTCGAGGGATTAAGTTGCAACTGGCAGGGAGTCGAAATTCTACATCACACCAAAACAAAGAAACTTCGCAAATATGATACCCCTTTCGACTCACGTACCGAGGTTTACGGCGCATTCGAGCGCCTATTCCGGCAATTTTCAAACAGTATTCTCGTGGTTTCTTACTCTTCCAACTCGTTGCCACGGCGCGAAGAGTTGGCTGAAATGCTCCAGGCCATCAAAAGCAATGTCGAAGTACATACCATCGAGCATAAATATTCATTTGGCACGCACGCCCATAAAGTCGGCAATAACAACAACGCGGTACAAGAATATCTCTTCGTGGCCTACTAATAATTTGAGATGAAAAGGTAGCAAGCACGGATGAAGACGTGGAATATCGGCAATACAACCGTTCGTAATCCCTACCGGCTTCGAGCGGCGCTACAACTCTTTCGGACGACAATGGGTGGTCGCCCTTTCGGCAGGGCAGAGCAGCAAGAATATCTCAATGAACTGGTAAGGGCTGGACTGGTAGATTCTGAACGCGCTGTCGAAGGCGATGATGGAGGAAGAAAATTTGCCAGCGCCTTCAAACAGCTCGGTTTCGTGACAAATTGGGAGCGAGGAAGCCCCTGGGAAGTAACCTCTGTAGGAACTTTGTTGATCGAGCATCCTGAACTTGAAGAAGTCATTTTCCTGCGGCAATTATTAAAATACCAGATTCCTTCACCACTGGAAAACGGCAGTCGAGTTGAAGGGTTCCACCTACGCCCATATCGCCTACTCTTACGCTTTCTCAAGCGCATGCGCGAAGAAGGTTTAACAGGTCTCACGAAGTTTGAAATCGCTCTCCATGTGATAAACATACTCGATGAAGACGACAACTCTGCATTTGAGGAAGCCATAGAGAACATCAAAGCATCCCGGCTACAGTATAACGCGCTTGTCGGCAAAGTCAGGAAAACAGAGTACATACAACAGAAATTGGCTGAGATAGCGGAAGATGTGAATCTAAAGCCTGGGTCACTGCTCGACTATGCAGACAGCAACGCCAGATACGCACTCATTACTGGCTTGCTTACATTGCAGGGCAACAAGCTTGCTGTATCAGAAGCACGTTTGCCTGTTGTCGAAGCCATTCTTGCTGAGGACACGATGCTTGTACCTGAAATCGACTATCTTGATTTCTTCTACAATCCGAATCTTCCCCTGCTGCCAACTGACAACCTCACATTCCTGAGAAGTGAGCTTGCTCGCCTGGAAACACAATACGTGGAACTCGCCACTCAAGTAGGAGAAGCTACAGCGTTGCCTTCACCGCCCGTGGAAATTGTCATTTCTGCTCTCCAGGCATACGAAATCCGTTTGAGGAGCAGGTTACGAGATGTAAAAGAAATAGCATTCTATCGCAACCAACGTTCGACAGCTTCCCTCGAAGAGATCGAAGACCTGCTTGAAAACCTCAACACGGGTACAAAAGTGCTCTTCGGCGGCTCCGATTATGCACCCGCCTTTTTTGAATGGGCTATCTGGCGTCTCTTCCTCGCAATCAACGAGATTGATGGGCCGATCAGCAAAACACGAGGCTTCAGGATCGATGACGATATCAATCCTATCCATCACGCGAAAGGCGGTGATGCTGATCTCACATTTACCTATGCAGATTTCAAGCTCGTTTGCGAAATGACCCTATTGCCTGGTAGCCGCCAGTTTGCGGCAGAAGGCGAGCCTGTCACGCGACATGTGTTAGAGCGATCGAGGAAAGCGATGGTAAACCGATATATGGTCTGTTCGTCGCAAAAAGGCTTGATCCAAATACGGTTGACGCCTTCTACAAGGCTCGCTACTGGAAAAGCTTTCAGGGAAGTCCCACTCCTACATCTGTAGTAGCCTTAGAAATCGGGCATGTGCTGAAGCTGATAGAGCGCATAAAATCTCAGCCTGTGGGCATCGCCGATATCCACAGGTTATTTGATCGCATCTTGCAACTTCAAGACGAGTATCCACATGGTCCTGCATGGTACAAGGCGTACTCCACGCTGTATGAGCAGTGGGTGAGCACAATCAACGATGGCAATTCATCATAACAGCACACCTACAGATAGACTATGACCCCGCGCTCCTCCATCTCCCTTATCCACTGCGGAACCGATTTTAGCTTATTCCATCTCAAGTCCAGCTTCTCCAGATTC
This sequence comes from uncultured Chloroflexia bacterium, assembly GCA_963731975.1. Lineage (GTDB taxonomy): Bacteria > Chloroflexota > Ktedonobacteria > Ktedonobacterales > Ktedonobacteraceae > CAVSXS01. The sequence goes on from CAVSXS010000005.1 coordinate 39,061, forward strand.
GGCAGTTCCCCAATCGAATCGGGAAAAGCAGTCAACCGATTCGCCCTCAAATCCAGGTGAGTCAGGCTCGTCAGCCTGCCCACTGACTCAGGCAGCGATATCAAACGGTTATTCCTCAGATCCAACAGCCTCAGATTGCAGAGATGGCCTATCTCGTCGGGAAGAGACGCCAGCCGGTTATCGCTCAAACGCAGCTCTTTGAGATGAAGCAAGTTGCAAATTGAATCGGGAAGAGATGCCAACTGGTTGTGTTGCGCGTGCAATTCTACCAGGTTCGCCAGGTTCCCTATTGTTTCAGGAAGCGATGAAAGGACATTGTTGTACAACCGGAATTCTTTCAGGCTGGTCAGATTTCCAATACTCAGAGGAAGATCAACCAGTTGATTATCGGTAATGTTGAGATATCTCAGCCTGGTCAGATTGCCGAGTGACTCAGGCAGCGCAATCAGGCGGTTATTGCTGAGATACAGATAATCGGTAAGAGATGTCAGAGCGCCAAGCGACTCAGGCAGCGCAGTCAGTTCATTGTGGCCGATATCTAATGTGCGCAGGTTTGTCAGATTGCCAATCTGCTCCGCGAGTGCGGTCAGGCGATTTTCAGCTATATTCAGTACGTGCAGATTCGTTAGCTGCCAGATCGATTCTGGAAGATCGGTCAGCAGATTTTTTCCCAGGCTCAACTCTCGCAGATTCGCCAACCTGCCGAGGCTTTCAGGAACAACAGTCAGTTGATTATCGTACACGTTCAGGGCTTTGAGATTCTGTAGATGCCCAATATCCTCTGGGAGAGCGGTCAAGCAGTTATGATCTGCATGAATTTCTTCGAGTTCGATCATGCTTTCAAGGGGGGCAGGAAGCGAAGGAAGCCGCTGGTAATCGATGGAGAATATTTTCATGTGGTCCAATATATACATTGACAAATTGATCGGATGTTCATAGGGGCGCGATGAATCGCGCCCCTACAAACACCTACACGTTATTTTGTTCATCACCATTACCAGGCCGGTGCCCAGACGCCGAATTCGTTGCCATCGGGGTCGGTGAACTGTGCCCATTTGCCCCAGGGTTCCGTGTTCAACTCTTTGGAAAGTGCGACGCCCCTGGATCTGAGCGTCTCACAGGTTGCTTCGATATTGTCGGTGTGCAGGACGTAGCCCGTGAAGCCAGTTTTGTCGCCGCCACTCTGGCCGCGCAGGCCAAGCATGATATGGGTCTGCGCTCCGGGAGGAGCTACTTCAAGCCAGCGCTCGGTTTCGCTCATAGGCTGGTCGTCGATCTTTTCAAAGCCGAGCGTGTTGACATAGAAGTCAAGGGCTTTGTCCTGGTCGCTGACGCCTATACTGATCGTGCCGATTTTCGTGAACATATCAACCTCCTACTTGTCTTTCTCCGCTCCGGTCAGCGCGGCTTGCGCTGCTGCAATTCGTGCTACTGGCACGCGGAAGGGCGAGCAGCTTACGTAGTCGAGGCCGACCATGTGGCAGAACTCGATGCTGTCGGGGTCGCCGCCGTGCTCGCCGCAGATGCCCAGTTCCAGGTGCGGGTTGGCCTTGCGCCCGTTCTCGGCAGCCATGCGTACAAGCTGGCCGACGCCGTCGCGGTCGAGCGTCTGGAAGGGATTGGTCGCCAGAATCTTGACACGCTCCTTCAAGCCAGGCTCTTCCAGGCCATCGACGTACTTGAGCAGGAACTTGCCCTCGGCGTCGTCGCGGCTGATGCCGAAGGTCGTCTGGGTCAGGTCGTTGGTGCCGAAGCTGAAGAAGTCGGCGACCGGGGCGATCTGCCCGGCGGTCAGCGCCGCGCGCGGCAGCTCGATCATCGTGCCGAACTTATAATCGACGGCTGATCCTTCCTCCGACGTGATCTCCCGCGCCACCGCTTCAAGCTGGCGGCGTACTTCCTTCAGCTCATTGACATGCCCGACCAGCGGGATCATGATCTTGGGCTGGAGCTTCTTACCTTCCTTCGCCAACTCGCTGGCCGCCTCAAGGATGGCACGCGTCTGCATGACGTTGATCTCCGGGTAGAGCAGGCCCAGGCGGCAGCCACGCAAGCCCAGCATGGGGTTTGCCTCGCGCATCGCGCCGACCGCTTCGAGCATCTTGCGCTTCTCAGCAAGCTCCTGCTCGTGTCCTCCCGTCGCTTCCATGCGCGTCACCTCCACCAGCAGGTCCTCGTAGGATGGCAGGAACTCGTGCAGGGGCGGGTCGATCAGGCGAATCACGACCGGGTAGCCCTCGCCCGTCTGCGGGTTGACCATCGCCTCGAAGATGCCCTTGAAGTCGCTGCGCTGGAAAGGCAGCAATTGATCGAGGGCGGCCTGCCGCTCCTCTTTCGTCTCGGCCAGGATCATCTTCTGTACAATAGGCAGGCGTTCCTGCTCCATGAACATATGCTCGGTGCGGCACAGGCCGATGCCCTGCGCGCCAAAGGTGACGGCGCGTTTGGCGTCGCGCGGGTAGTCAGCATTGGCCCACACGCCCAGGCGGCGATACTTGTCGGCCCAGGTCAGTAACTTCTTCAGATCGGTTTCTTTGTCGTAATCCGCGTCAACCGTGCGAATAATCCCGGCGAACACCTCGCCGGTCGTACCGTCGATCGAAATGTCGTCGCCCTCGCGCAGCACGGTATCTTTGCCCACGACGCGGAAGAGATGCTCCTCCTCGTGGACGCGAATGCCTTCGGTTCCCGCCACGCAGGGCAGGCCGAGGCCGCGCGCAACCACCGCCGCGTGACTGGTCGCGCCGCCGCGCGCCGTCAGCACGCCCTTCGCCACCAGCATGCCATGCACATCGTCGGGACTGGTCTCCGGGCGTACCAGCACGACAGGAGTGCCAGCCTTGCCGAGCAGTTCCGCGCGGTCGGCATCGAAGATGGCCTTACCGCTGGCCGCGCCAGGTGAAGCGTTCAAGCCCTTCGCCAGCAGGCGGCCTTCGCTCTCGGCCTGCTTCTTTTGCTCCTCGTCGAAGCGAGGCAGCAGCAGTTGATAGACCTGACCCGGCTCGACGCGCTTGATGGCTTCCTGCTCGCTAATCAGGTCTTCCTCGACCATATCCACGGCGATCTTGACTGCTGCCGGAGCGGACCGCTTGCCAGAGCGCGTTTGCAGCATGTAGAGGCGCCCCTTCTCGATGGTGAATTCCAGGTCCTGCATATCGCGGTAGTGCTTTTCGAGGCGCTGCGCGATCTCCTGGAACTGCTGGTAGACCTGCGGCAGTTCCTCTTGCAGGCGGCTGATCTTCGACGGCGTGCGGATGCCGGCCACCACGTCTTCGCCCTGCGCGTTGAGCAGGTATTCGCCGTAGAGCGCCTTCTCGCCCGTGCTCGGATTGCGTGTGAAGGCCACGCCAGTACCGCTATCACTGCCCATATTGCCGAAAACCATGCTCTGCACGTTGACGGCGGTTCCCAGGTCGTGCGGAATTTTGTTGAAGTTGCGATAGTCGATGGCGCGCCGGTTGTTCCAGGACGAGAAGACGGCCTCGATAGCCTTCTGCAACTGCTGGTAGACATCGGTCGGGAAGGGTTCGCCCGACTGTCGCTCGGCAATGCGCTTGAAATCGCCGACTAGCTGTTTGAGCGCGTTCGCCGGAATCTCCGCGTCTGTTTTTACGCCCGCGCGCTCCTTATACTGGTCCAGCACCTGCTCGAAGTCGCGCGGCTCCGTATCCAGCACGATCTTGCTGAACATCTGGATGAAGCGGCGATAGGCGTCATAGGCGAAACGCTCGTCGCCTGTCAGTTTGACCAGCCCCAGCACCGTGTCGTCGTTGATACCCAGGTTTAGCACGGTATCCATCATGCCCGGCATCGAAAACTTCGCGCCGGAGCGCACCGAGACCAGCAAGGGATTGTCCTGCTTGCCGAAGCCCTTGCCCGTCTGCTCCTCGACGATCTTCAGCGCGGCCAGCGCCTGCTCCCACATGCCCCGCGGGAAGCGCTTCCCGTCATCGTAGTAGGCGTTGCACGCCTCGGTCGTGATGGTAAATCCAGGGGGAACGGGCAGGCCAGCGTTGGTCATCTCGGCCACGCCCGCGCCTTTGCCGCCGAGCAGGCCGCGCATGGTCGCGTTGCCCTCGCTGAATAAATACACCCATTTGTTAGGGGACTGCTTTACTGCTTCATCTAAGCCTGCGCGGGTAATCTGTTGTGTCACAAATAGCCTCCATTACTGAATTTTTGTCTTCTTGACTGTCTTCCTAGTTGGCGTTTAATACAATACTTCTTGCCCAACGCAATACGTGACGCGCAAGTTGGAGATAGGCGCTGGCATCTTCAGCACTGATGACCTCGTCGGCCTCCTCCGGTGGAGTATCGATATAGAACGCTTCGGGGTGAAATGGCGTCAACACGGCCATCTCGTCTTGAATGTCCTGCGGCGCTCCTGCACGCTCACCCAGCTCGCGCAGATCATGGTCATACATTAAGCGGCGTCCGAAACGCAGTAGACCGACCGCCTGCGCTGACTTCTCGGCGACCTGGTTGCAGTAGTCGGCACAGGCGAAGTGCCGGCCGAGGCCAAGCTCAACGCTGGCCGTGGCCGCGTCCTGCGCCGCCTCCGCGAAGAGGCCGAGCGCGCCCTGAAGGTCGCCTGTCGTGGCTTGTGTCTCCTCTTGATCGTCCTCGCCATCCTCACTTGAATACGACGTTGTATGTGAGCGCAGGGGATGCTGCGCTTGTTGGGCTGCCTGGGCTGCCGCGTCCTGGCTGCGTGGAGCATGTTCCTGGTCGCTCAACCCCTCCAGGATACGTCGTTCCAGTTCCTCCTGGGACTCCTTATCCGAAGGGTCGTGCCGGTTTGCAAACATCTGGGACATCGTACCTATTCCTTGCTTGATAGCTTGCGGTTGTACTTCGTGCATTATATTATTCCTCACAGGGCGTTGTGTCAATGTTGGAGAGAAATCAAGGGAACTTTTGGCACTTCGATGTCGTCGTAGCTACGGAGTGATCGTTCACAGCAATGTGAGACGAACTAGAAGGAGCTTCTCCATGCAGACACAGCATACAGACACAGAGCAGATAGATCAACAATCGGCAACATCACCTACGGGACGGGGCAGGCACAAACGTAACAGCTGGCTGACCGGCATCGGCGCGTTTCTCGTCGTGTTAGTGGTGATAGTGAGCAGCGTGGTCGTTTTCTCTCTTGCAGGAAAGGGCCGCCAGGGACAGGGCAACACTCCCCCGGCGCTCCCGGCAGGACAATGGAAGCCGGTAGAGAACGGCTATCTTTTGCTTTCTATGACAGCGGCTGCCAGCAATTCCTCCGTCCTGTATGCCTGCGCGACGACCTCCAACACCGTCTCAAGCTCCAATGCGCCTGGGCAGGTCACGATTCTGCGCAGCGCCGACGCGGGTAACTCCTGGCAAAATATCGGCGCGAACCTGTTGCAGGGTACGATCTGCCAGCTTGCCGTCAACCCGGCGAACAGCAACGATCTCGTCGTCTTTACCGACACGACCGCAACACAGACCGTTGGCGTGCTGAAGCACAGCGCCGACGGCGGCAAAACCTGGGAGACGATTCAACCAGCCCTCGTGTCTTCCACCATCAGAACAAGCACACTTCTGTCATTGCAGCAATTGCAGTTTTCCGGCAGTACCCTGTATGCCATCGCCTGGAGCAACCAGAGGCCACCAATTGTGGAACCATCCGCCGCGACATTGTTTGCGCCTCACCTGGTCAAGAGCGGCGATGGCGGGCATACCTGGACGTTCGTCGATAGCCAGATCGCCACGCAGGGCGTGATGGCATGGAGCTACGCCGTCAACCCGGCGGACGCCAATACCATCTACGAGTTGGTGGGGCGTCCCGCGATGCCTGTCCAGCAAGTTCCACCGAAGGGTGCGCCGATCCCCTATGGCATCAACCAGGCGCTCTACAAAACAAGCGACGGGGGCGCGAGCTGGACACTTGCATTGAGCAGCGTGCCCTACGCCTCGCAGGTGCAACTTGCCAGCGGCAACCCGAGCATCGTCTACGTGGGCGGCGTTTCCGGGCCAATTCCCCTGGTGGCTCAATCGGGAAGCTCGCCACAGAACACCGTGCCTGATGTCATCGGTGGCTTCCACCTGCAAGTCAGTATGGATAGCGGCGCAAGCTGGAATGCAGTGGCCAGCGCGACCGACCAGGGAGCCATCCAAAGCTGGTTCGTGAGCGCGGACGGGCACGTCTACACCTCGCCCACGGTGGCGAACAACGTCCCCGGCGTCTCAGGCACGGGGATTGCCGCGACGGTGATCGTTGGCACGGTGGTGCCGATCCAATCGACGCCCTTCTCCACGAGAGTCCCGCAGAGCGAACCGCCGGTCATCGTCTCGCCGCCTTCTTCGCAGGTGCAGCAGAGCCAGAACCAGTCTACAATCAACACCTCGCCTCCTATTAGCGTACCGACGCCCGGCCCGGCCACGATCCAGCGTTACGACCCGGCCACAAACCAGTGGAGCAAGGTAACGACCCCTCCAACGAGCGGTCAACTGCTCAACGTGACGCCTTCAGGGACAAACGGCGGAGTAATCCTGTGGTTCATGGGCGTGTCCGGTTCTCAAAGCGAGCAGTTCACGCTTTATCGGTACGTGTTGTAAGTTCAAGGGCGACCGCGAGGGTCGCCCGTACAAAGATACGGCTCAAGATCGTATCTGCTCCGTAGTCTTTGTACGGGCGACCCTCGCGGTCGCCCTTTCAGCCCCGATTGCCCCTCCCCCATCTTGCCCCGTTCGCTACCCGCGCCATTTCCAGGCGTACTGATTCGTCAGGTTGAGGTACAGGTTGCCATAGCTCACACTCGGCTCAAGCATCGAGCCTTCGAACCACTCGTTGTAGCTGGTGATGGTGATCCAATCTGGAGCGCTGGCGGTCGCGCCATTCCAGCTCATGCCGTAGGTCGCGCCGTTGTTGCGGGGAACGATATAGGTTCCTTTTCTGCCCGGTACCTTCGTATCGTTGTAGCCGGGCAGCACGCCTGCCGCCCAGATTTTCTGCGTATGGTGCGCGCTGTTATACGCATTGATCTCCGTGCGAAAGCCCTGGTCCACCGCCGCGATATCGTTGTGCTGGATGCCCCAGTAGGCCGCGCTGAAGAGGTGGATGCCGTCGAACACGCTGAGCAGATTCAGGTTGACACCCTCCGCCGACCAGATCATAGCGTTGTGCGGGTCAACCTGCTGGCGGATACTGGCCCACTCTGAAAGCGTGCGCCCGTTGCCCAACGGGTCCCAGAAGAAGAGCACCGGCTTGCCTTGCCAGTGAAAGAAGTAGCGGCTGCTGGCATAGGTCGAGACGACGTAGCGCAGTTGGCGCACGATGGTACTCTGCCCTTGCAGCCCAGGAGCATCGCTCTCGAAGTAGATAGTAGAGGCGAACTGGAGCTTCGTGGTCTTCTCCAGCACAGCCGAGTACGCCAGCACCTTCGCCAGGTTTTTATCGGTTTGATCGCCCTGCCCCCACCACGAAGAGATGAAGCCCGTAATCCCCGCGTGGGCAGCCGCCCCGACCTGCCGTTCGATGGTTGCCTCGTCGCTCGAATTGTATTTGATGGTCGGCTGATCCGACATGGTGCAGGTACACCACGTCGAGGTCGAATACCAGGGATAGTAAAACGCCAGCACAGGCCGTGGGAAATTGATTGGCCCGACCAGCAGCGGCTGGTTGATCGGGTGATCGACACGCGTAGCCTGCGGCCCACTGGCGAACGCGCCCAGATCGCCTATCGCAAAGAGCAAGGAGAGGATGAATGTTGGCAGAAGAAACGATTTGATGAGCAAGATCAGCAGATACTGCGCGCGTTGCACGTTCACATGTCTCCTCACTGGCTGGCGACGACACTACTCTACCAGTATAGCACTGTATATAATCGTCACAACACACGCATCGCTGAATAGGAATAGAGTAATGAAGATGCGTGGTGGGGAAGCAACGCGTTGCTTCCCCACCACGCATCTTCATTGGTCTATTACCCTCCCGTGTACCCGATCACATCCGTGCCGCCGGGATCGCCGTAGTAATCGAAGTACATCGGACGCTCGGCTACGATTTTCGCGTTCGCGCCCAGCGCCTGCACCGTCAGCGACACGGCGAAGGAGTTCGCGCCCATATTGTTGTACGCCTGGGCGATAGGCGTAACCAGATCGTTGATGGTGATCGTCTGGCGGCTATGCGCCGGAACGATAACCTGCTGCTGCCAGACATACGTATCGGCCAGCAGCGTCACCGCGACCGTCTCATCGGTATTGGTCGGGTTTTGCAGCGTCAGGTACTCCGCGAAAGTGTTGGCGGTATAGCCCTCTGCGAAGGCATAGACGCTGTGCGAGGCCGGGCCAGCTTCACCGATGGCCTCCGTACTGCCGGAGTAGTTCGAGGGGCCGTAGTGGAAGAACATCTGGCGCTCTGCTACTATTGGGCCGCTCGAAGTAATCTCCGCCGAGACATTGGGCGTGGGCGAGCAGGGAGTCGGATTACAGACCCCGGTAGGATATGTGTTGGCACGGTTGACATCGAAAAGCTGTTGACCAAGCGCGGGAACCGTGACCTGTATGGACTGCTTGCTGCCGGTGCTGTATTCTAAAGTAATCGTCGCTGTTGTAGATGTCGTCGTGTAGTTTGCCAGCACGAGATATTCCTGGAAGCCCGCGCCGGTATAGCCCTCGGCAAAGAGCCAGTCGTTCCCGGGAGCGGTCGCTCCTACAACGCTCGCCGCACCCGTGACGTAGCCAACACCTGCACTCGGAACATCTGTATTGACATACGCGGGCCGCTCGACCACCACCGGAATGTCGGTCGTCACAGCTATCGTCATCCGCTCATTCGAGGGCGGGGTGACCGTGCCTCGATGCAGCGGTGGCACTGAGATGGTCTGAGTGACGCAAGAAGATTGCCCCGTCAACCCGCACACACCGGTATAGAATGTGACAGTTGCGTTAGCTGTCTGCGTCGCGCTCGGATTGAGCATAGTGATGTAGGAGTAGAAGGTGCCACTAACCTGCCCCATATTGACAAATGGGAAGTAGAAGGACGTGGCGAGTTTCGTCGCGCCGATCATGTCGGTGCCGCTCCTGATGCCCTTGAAGTCGAAGTACATGGGGCGTTCCACCACGATGCCTGGCCCGCTCGTCACCTGCACGATGGCAGAGATGGCCTGCTGGGGAGCAGTCGAGGGAATATGCAGGTCATCGTTGACGTTGACCGTCACGCGCGTGCTGGCCGGAACGCTGTGCGCAATCGTCCTCGAGGGCTGCGATTGGAAGAGATAGGTCACATTGACGGTCGCCACCTGCGCCGGGTCGGGATTCTGCATAGTGAGGTATTCCGTGAAGCTGCCGCCCACGCTGCCCTCGGCGAAGTACCAGGTGGTGTTCGTGGGTGATGCGCGCGTAGCGACTCCAGTGTAATAGGTCGAAATAATATCTGTCATCAAAGTCGTTTCAGAGTAGGCTAAACCGATACAAGGATTGTACAAATAATAGGTTCCTGTACTAGGGCCACAGTAGTAAAGCCCATTATTCATATTCAAGTAATCATTAGTAGTTGGAGTGAGATCACCTATTGAATTGCGACCAATGGGTACACTTACTTTTGGCGGTGCCAAAACCTGAAGCCCTCGGGCTTTAAAGTCTTGATAAAGGAGGGGATTGATATACCCAAGATTTATTCGACCATTCGCTAAGGAAACCTCGTTATCTAGCGCCATCCAACCTGCTAACATGGGTGCAGCAGCAGATGTGCCGCCAACTACATACCAAGCACCAGAGCTAGCACAACTGGCAGCAAGCGATGAACAATAGATTGGATAGCCAAAGCGCGGATCTGCGCTGAATGCTACATCGGGAACCACTCGACAATAAGAACCTGCGGGTGCATTACAAGGTACTCCCGAAGAAAATGGATATGGAGTTAATCCCTGTTGCCAAATAGGCATCGTCCAGAACTGACTAATGCCCCCACCGGTAGCTCCTTGTGTAGAATTCCAGTAAGCCTGCCAGATTGTATCGATAGCATTATATGTTGTTGTGCCACCAACGCCGGTTACAAACGGCTGAGATGCCGGATCTACAACATTCAACCCCTTTGAGGAAGGTGTATCAAAATAGCACCCCGCACTGCCGCTATCACCAGAGGCGGCAAAGATAGTCTGGCCTTGCGCGGCTGCCTCTGCAAAGAAGATATTTTCCTGCTGCGCCTCCTGGAAACCGACATTCTGCTCACAGGCTCCCCAACTGGTGCTTACAATAGGAGGCGCATCCTGGATAATACGCGCCCATTCAACATTATAATCAGCGGTGTCGTTGGCCGCCTCATATATCTTGAGTATGCCCAGTCCAGGTGCCGTGCTCAGCACCAGTTCGGCGTCAAGCTCATCCTCCAACACACCTTTATCGGTCGGTACTGGATTCTGGCCGGTGACAATCGTCTGGATAGCAGCGCGGCTTTGACCAAAACAAGCTTCGTAATAATGGAGATCACTCACCTGGAATGAATCCAGTTCGAAGAGCGCTACAGTTTGTCCCCTGCCCAGAGTACGTCCAGTTGGCCTAGTATACAAATTGTTAAAGCCATAAATTTGAGCAATTTGTGCAGGTGTATGATAAGGTCGAAAATCATCCGTGATAGGCAGTGACACCGGGCAGCTTACTGTGTTGTGCTGGGCCAAATCGGCCTGCTGAACTGAACTCATCGTTTGCTGTGAATGCGTCAACTGTAACGCATCGTTCAGCCCGCTGATGCTCTGCACCATGCCTGCAATCGAGGCTGGCAGCGCCGGTTCGCTGGCGTTGGCATAATACACGCGGCCATCGGATGTTGCGTAGTTATTTACGGCTATACGAAATACCCGTTCGACCTGGCCGAGCGTACCGCTGAAGCCGATCAGCAGGCGGTGTGAGTAGGTCTGGGTGATGGTGAAGCCGGATGAGCGTAAAAATTGCAGGACGGTGTTTTGCTCGGTAAGAGTCGGGCCGAAAGCGCCGGTGATCTGAGCGGATGAAACATAATGATGATACGCGGCAGATTTCGGGTCGGAGACAGCCTGGGCGTAGCTTATCAACGCCTGGGTATTGTTGGGGCGCAGACCGATAGTCAGCGAGACACGCCGGTTGGGGTCGGCTGCGCCGATGAGATGGCTCCGTGCGACGAGCGGCGAAACCGTGCCTGGGAAGGTGACGGTGGGCGCGGCTGAGGCCGGAGCCGCGATGATGCCTGAGAAACGCAGCATGGCCGCGCCGATCATAAGTAGTACGGCCAACGCCGGTAAAATTATGCGTAAGGAATGCAGGCCATGCTCGCGCCTGCCGGTCAGGTGGGAGGATTTCCACATGAGACGCACCTTCTTCACAATTTAGGTTCTAAAAGTTCATTCGACAAGAAGAAAGAGGAAGTGAGCAGCGCCCGCTTCCTCTTTCTTCAGAGTTCGGCCAGCTTGCGCTAGCCTCCGGTGTACCCGATCACGTCGGTGCCGCCTGTATCGCCGTTGTAGTTGAAGTACAGGGGGCGTTCCGCCACGATGGGGAACAACGACTGGATATCCATCGAGACGTTGAAGCCCAGGTACAAGGGATTGGTCGGATAGGCAGTCGCCATCGGCGCAATCAGGTTGTTGACGTACACCGTCGTGCGACTGTGCGGCTGCAATTCCAACTGCTCTTCCACGATGGTGTTATCGGCAAAGAGCGTAATACTGACGAGGTTGGCTGAATTTCCAGGGTTCTGAAGCGTCAGGTACTCGTAGAAATTCGTGCCGGTGTAGCCTTCCGCGAAGGAGAAGTTGGTATTGCTGGCGGGGCCGGCCTGCCCAACCACATCCGTCGCGCCGGAGAGATGCTGCGCGCCATACTTGAAGTACATCAAGCGTTCCGCCACGATGGATGGCGAGTTGGTGGCGAACACCTCGGCTGAGAGCGACGTGGTTGGCGTGCAACTGCACCCGCTGACGGGATTGTTGTTGGCGTTGTTCACGTCGAAGTAGAGCTGGCCGAGCGCGGGAACCGTCACAGGCACCGTCTGTGTCGTCCCGTTGGTGTACTCCAGCTTCACATCAGCCACCGTGTTCGTTGAGGTGAAGTTGGCGAGCACCAGGTACTCCTGGAAGTCCGGCCCGGTGTAGCCTTCCGCGAAGAGCCAGTCACTGCCACTGTTCGGGCCAAGCGTCGTCGCGGCAACGGCGGAGGCCGAGCCGGTCAGCGCGCCACCAGCCGTAGCGATATTGTCGCTGAAGTACATAGGCCGCTCCACAACAACGCCGATGTTGGATGTCACCTTCGCAGAGAATTGCGAGTGGATGGGCGGCAGGATGGTTCCACGATACAACGGCGGCACGAGTAATCGTCGAGGTCGGGCAAACAGGCTGGTTGATAAGCCCGCAGGTACCCGTGAAGAATGTGGCCGTGACGGTCGCTGACTGGATGTTGCTGGGATTCAGCACCGTAATGAACGTGCTGTAGTTCTGGTTGCCGGCGTGGCGATTGTCACCCTCGGCGAAGTAGAACGTCGTATTGGTGGCGTTCGTCGCGCCCACCACATCCGTGCCGCTCTTGACGCCGCGATAGTTGAAGTACATGGGGCGTTCCGCCACTATCGGCACCGCCGGGGTCGGTGGGACGCCAATAGACTGCACAATCGTCGAAATGGCCTGCTGCGCAGCCGTATTCGCGATACCCAGGTCGTCGTTGACGTTGATCGTGTAGCGCGAGCTGGGAGCGATCAAATGCTGCTTGATTACGGCAGGCTTGTTCTGGAAGAGGTAGGTCAGGTTGACCGTGGCCGTGTTGACCGGGTCGGGATTGAGCAGCGTCATGTACTCGGAGAAACTGCCACCCACGCTGCCCTCGGCGAAGTACCAGGTGGTATTGGCCGTGTTGGTGCGCAGCGTGCCATTGGCCTTCATAATCAGCTCGATATCGCTCACCAGGTTCTGAGCATTATAACTGCCCAGTCCCGACGCCATATCGTAGTTGGTCCCGGCAGCAAAGATGTGCAGGCTGTCACCGAGCGTATCGTTATCGCCGGTGGTCACATCGTGAAAGTCGTTGGCATACGTCGTCGTGTGCTGGTTCTGGTTGATCGCGTAGAGGTAGGTGTTCATGAACCCGGCGTTGAAGTACCCATCATGCAGGACCTTCTGGTTCGCCAGGGCGGTCATGGCAGCCCACATCGGCGCGCCCGCCGACGTACCGCCGAAGTAGACCCAGGTAGCGCCCGCGCCGCAGGCGACCGCAACGGTGCAGAAGATGGGATAGCCCACAGCCGGATCGGCATTGAACGAGACATCCGGCACTTCGCGGCAAAGACCCGATACTGCGTTGCAGGGCGTCCCTGAACTGTGGGTAATGTTCGTATTAGTATCGTTGCCTGGTAGCTGGGCATCGTCCACAGCTTGCTGACGCCGCCGCCGCCCGCGCCATACTGGTCATTCCAGACAGACTCTGAGCCATAGGTGTTGTTGGCGCCAAGCGTGAGCTTTGTTCCACCCACACCTGTGACATCCGGCTGGGAAGCGGGATCATCGACCGCCTGGGTCGTGGCGGGATTGTTGCGGCAGTCGTTCGTGCCAGTATCGCCGGAGGCGGCAAAGATGCTCTGCCCTTGCAGCACAGCGACCTGGAACAGCGTATTCTCTTCAGTGTAGACCGACTGGGCAAAGCTGCTCAATTCGCAACTGCCCCAGCTGGTGCTGACAACCGGCACGCCGTCGTTGATGATCTGCGTCCAGTTGGCAATATAGCCGGCATTGGTATTGGCCGCTTCGTAGACCTTCAATCCGGCCAGTTTGGGAGCGGCGCTCAGCACCAGCTCCATATCCAGCTCGACCTCGGACGCGCCGGAACCGGGCGGGAGGCTCGTGCCGCCGTTGACCAGGATACGGGTGATCGGCACCTTTGCGCCGCCATAACAATTAGCGTAGGTGCTGATATCGCTTGAGATGAAGTCGTCCAGCTCGAACAAGGCAACGCTCTGGCCCTGGCCCTGGTAGCCGGCAGTATAGAGGCCGGACAGGTTATAGGCCGAGGCGATCTGGCTGGGAAGATAGTAGGTGAAGCTCGATGTCTGGGCAGGCAGGCAACTCACGATGTGTGGCTGCGCCGCGGCAGTGACGTTCGACTTCGAGGGAATGGGCGGGTGCGTATACACCTGCGTGTTATCCAGGCCGATGATGGCCTGCACGATGGGAGCCAGGCTACTCGGCACGCTCGGATTGCTGCTCGGAGCGTAGAAGGTCCTGCCGCCCGGCGCGCGATAGTTGTTGATCTGGATGCCAAACGCCTGCTCAGCATTCCCGATGGTGCCTTTGAACCCGATCACCAGGTGCTGCTTGTAGGTGCTGGTAAGAGTGAAGCCCTGCTGTTGCATATAGGCTATCAGCGAGTCCTGGGCGCTCAGGGCAGGCGCGAACGCCGTTGCGACCTGCGCCGGGGTGAGATAGCGATGCGCGTTACTCGACTGCGGCTGGCCCATCGAATCGACGTAACTCTGCAAACCCTGCGCATCTCTCGGCTTCAACCCGATCAGCAATTGAATAGACATATGCGGGTCGGTCTGACCCAACAGGGTGCTTGTTTTCTCCAGGCCCGGCACATGGCCTGGAATCTGCACCGTCCCGCTCGCATGTGCAGGGGTGGTGTTGCCGGAAGGTAACAGGTGATAGGCCACCATCGAACCAATAATCAATAAACATAAGAGAGGGATGGAAACGAGTAGCGCGCTTCTTCGGCTGCGCGCACGCTTCCCCCATACATGAAAACGCGCATTCGCCATACTGCTTTCTCCTACAGATTTCATTATGTCCATATCGATGCGTGCGAGAACCAGTAGTCCTGGCTTCCATTGACATTGACGTATGGTTGACTGCTTCATAACATGGAAATTTATGGATGGGACTAGTTTCTCTAGCAGGTTAAGATTTTTCAACCAGGAATCAAGTCCTAATGAAGGCTGCTCACCAGATATGTATGATGAATAAATTTTCATCTTATAGCCCCATCGCGCTCGCAGCCAGGCATATTGGTGAATATTCTTTCATAGTAAATGCAAGGAAAACGAGCAAGTGGGCGATAGTTCACCAGGTCAGTCCCGGGCGAACTACGATGGCGGGTGCAAGCCCCGCCACTACATTTTTTGTCAGTTGATGCGCTGGACATGTAGTGGCGGGGCTTGCACCCGCCATCGTAGCTTGCACCCGCCAGGTGTGCGGCTTGCAACAAAAGGTGCTCACCCGAAGAAGTACCGTCCTCTTGCTTGTTTTCCTTACTCATGCTACACTTGCTACTAGAGGATTACAACTTTTTTAGTTACTACTCGTAAATTCATTGTACGAAGTCTTTTTCTGAACAATGGCCACTTTTACAGAATAAAGAATTAAAGCGGTGATACATATGGATACAAGTCTACCTGCCTCCAACCCAGTAGGAGTTTTTGGCACCTTGCCTGCGCGGGCGAGGAAGGCTCGCCGCCAGAGCGGCGAGGCGCTTTCCACGCCACGTATTTCAAGTGGAGACGAGGTAATCGAGAGCCAGGGAATCATGGAAGGCGCTGGCACGCTGTATGACTACGCGCGCGGCTCAGCCGTCGAGACGCTGGCCGACGCGGAACTGGTCGAGCTGGTACTTGCGGGTGATACCAACGTCTTTGCGACACTCGTCGAGCGCTATAAAGACGCCGTACAGAACCTCGCGTACCGCATGTTGGGAAATATTACCGAAGCCGAAGATGTAACGCAAGAAGTATTCGTGAGAGCCTATACGCAACTTGCCACGTACAAATCGGCGCACAAATTCAGCACATGGCTGCTTTCCATTGCCTCGCACCTGGCGATCGACCAGTTGAGACGACGGCGTTTTCTGGCGCTCCCGCTTGAGGATGTGCCGTTCCTTGAATGGATCACGGACCTGGGAGCGGGGCCGGAACAATCAGCCCTGAATGGCGAGCAGCACGACGAGATACAGGTCTACTTGCAGAAATTGCCCAGCAAGTACCGCGCGGTGATCGTCCTGCGCTACTGGTATGACCTCTCATATGAAGAGATTGCCCAGGCGCTTCGCCTGACGCCCGCGCTAGTCAAAGCGCGCCTGCATCGCGCCCGCGAGTTGCTGGCACGCTACATGAACGACACCAGCGCAATTGAGGAGGAACAGGTCGATGCGCTTCCACGATGAGAAGAAGCAGCCGCCTTTGACCGCGCCTCATGCCTATAGCGGCGTTTCGACTGAACGCATCATGCGCGCGGTCGAGCAGCAGCGACGCATTACCAACCAGCTTGAGCATTTGCAAGCGTGCCAGCAGGCGCGCATGGCACCAGTCAGGAAAGCTGGCCTGAAGATTTTAGTGCTGGTGTGCCTTTTTTCGGGAGCTGTGACGCTGGGGTTGCTCTCACTGTTCTTTTTCTTACCCGACCTGTTCGTCGCTTTACTCTCATCGTTGAGCGGCATCATCGATGTCGTTGTGCTGCTTGCGCAGTACATCTCGGCGGGGCTGGTCTTTATCACTCACCAGAGCTGGCTGCTTTCGGGCGTAGGGCTGGTGATAGTCGTTCTGATGGGGCTGTGGCTACGTTTGATGCGCGTCCCCCAGGAGGCGTGAGAGAGAGAAGACGATTGCATGCCAGTCAGGAACCATGTAAGGAAGTTCCCATATGAGAAAAGTGGAACGCATCACCTGGTTCTTGCTCGCTCTGGTCGTAGTGTTGCTCATCCCTGCTTTTCTGACAAACTCGGTCGGTAAACAATTGTCATTAGGGACATCTACAGCACTGGCGGCGAGCGAGCAGGGCGCAGGAACTCAAGGAACTCAGCCTGGATGTACCAGCACAAGCTACCTCCCTTCGCTTGGCGGAGCGGTGACGATACACGCGACCGATGTGCAGTGCAGTGATCTGACGGTGGTGGGCGGCTCGGTCACAATTGCGGGGACGCTGCGGGGCAATATACTTGTCTTCGGCAGCACAGTAACGATAGATGGAGGTGTATCTGGCGATATAACTTTGTTTGGAGGGTCAATCACCTTGCGCTCAGGCTCTCATGTCTACGGTACAATTCACCTGTATGGGAGCCAGGAAATCAAGGAGAATGGGGCATACTTTAACGGTTGGATAGATGACCACAGCAGAAATTACTGGTTTTTTGGCCTGCAAGCATTCAACTTTCCGTTCTGGTTCCTCTTCGTCATGATCCCGCTCGGCCTGCTTTGCACCTGGTTATTTCCAGAGCATAGTACGCTTGTCCGCGCGACAATAGAACAGCACTGGCGGCGAAGTCTCTTCGTCGGGCTACTCAGCCTCTTGCTCGCGCCTGTGCTATTGCTCATCCTCCTCACAACAATTATCGCTATTCCTGTCGCGTTGATTGTCCTGGTGGCGCTGGTGGTCGCCGGGACGGTGGGCGTCATCGCGGTCAGCTGGTCGATCGGCGAACAGATACTGCACGCGATGAGCACTCGCCCGATCACACGCAAAAAGCGCTATATTGCGATCGTACTGGGGCTGCTGGCCCTGGCGATATTTGGGTCATTACCTGTTCTCGGCTGGCTTATCAGCATAGCTGCAAGTATGATTGGATTAGGAGGGGTGCTGCTGAGTCGATTCGGCACGCGGCTCTATGGCCGCCCTAAACAACCACTTCCCATGCAATTGTAAGTCACTCGAAACTATGTTGGAAAGATGTGACGGACACGATAGTTAGTAATAAGCTGGCGAATCTGTGGACGTTGAGGTGAACATGAGCATTGATGTTGAACTCACAGACCTTGCCTACGGGGGAGACGCCGTAGGCCGATACGAGGGGCGAGTCTTGTTCGTCCCAGGAGGTATTCCAGGTGAGCGGGTGCAGGTCGAGGTGGTCGAAGAGCGCCGGGGGCACGCCCGCGCAGACCTGCTCGAAATCTTGCGACCCGCGCCGGAGCGCGTCGAGGAGGAATTTCCCCTGCTGACGGACAGCGGCTGCCAGTGGCAGCACATCGCTTATCCTGCACAGCTCACGTGGAAGGCGCATATCGTGCGCCAGCTGCTGGTGCGCATCGGCAAGCAGCCTGACGCACTCGTGCATCCAACAATCGGCATGCCCACCGGTATCTCACCCTGGCATTATCGCAATATCGCCCTTTTCTCCGTCGGGCCCAACAACGAAGTCGGCTTCAAGCTGACCGAGAGCCACGATGTGCAGGACCTCGAAACCTGCCCTTTGCTCCACCCGGCCCTCGACATGGTCTACCAGCGCGTGCGCGCTCGCTTGAAAGAACAATTTGGGGAATCGCTGGCGCAGATGATCCAGGGTTTCACCATTCGCGGCGCGATAGGCGCGGTCGGCCTGAACAACTCCGGCGCGCCGGTCACAGGCAGTTCCCACGCTGCTCAACCTGCACGCGCGCCCCGGCTCGGTGATGGATGAGCCACAGGAACTGGCGCAAGAGTTGATGACCATCGCGCCGGGTATCGTCGGCGTGATAATCGAACGTGTCGGCGGGCGCTACGGCCGCGTGGTGGCCGGGCAAGAATTCCTGACCGATGTGGTGCATAACAAACGATTCCGCGTCTCCGCCGACTCGTTTTTCCAGGTGAACATTGTCCAGACACATACGCTGGTGGAGCGCGCTCTGGCCATGATTGAACCGCTGCGCTCGGACGTCATCATGGACGGTTACAGTGGCGTCGGCCTTTTCTCGGCCTTCCTGGCCACGCGTGCCGCGCGTGTCATCGCAATCGAGTCGCAGCCAAGCGCCGTGATGGATGCACGTGCCAACGCGACCCTCAACAACCAGCTCAACATCACCGCGCTGGAAGGTACGCTGGAACGCATCTTAGGCCAGATCTATTACCGGCGCGAGCGCATCGACCTGGCTGTCGTTGACCCGCCGCGAGCGGGTTGTCACCCCAAAGCAATCCAGGCGCTCCAATCGCTCGCACCGCGCACTATCGTGTACGTCTCCTGCGATCCCAGCACGCTCGCGCGTGATATCGCCTCGCTGTGCTCAACCGATCGCTACCGGCTGGTCTACACCCAGCCCGTCGATATGTTCCCGCAGACCTATCACATCGAAAGCATCGCGCTGCTGGCGCGCAAAGGCTTGAGATAAGCTAGCAACAGGGGAGGCGCCGGCTACTTCGTAGCCGGCGCCTCCCCTGTTGCTAGCTAGAATTATGAGCGCGAACTCAGGATTACCTGAATCTGCGGCTTCTCGTCAGGGTTCTCCGGGTTCAGATGAACCACGGTACCCGGAGGCGGAATCTGCGATACGATCTTGCCAGGACTGATACTTGGATACATCGATGATTCGCCCACCGGAATAACCTTCATGCCGAACTCGCCCGCGCGCTCCACTGCGGCCCACAGATCCAGCGATTGCAGGTTCGGCACGCCCCGGTTGATAATCTTGGTCTCCAGCGTGGAAAGCACGGTGCTGAACCACTGGTTCAAATCGTTCTTGAGATCGTTTTTTGCCTTGACCTTATCTACCTTTTCTTTATACCCCTTGATGGCATAAATCTTATCCTGGATGTAGAACGGGTGCGCGATACGCCGCATGTGAATATTCGGGTTGTTGCCCTGCGTCTCGATGAACAGGTTGCCGATATCCAAAGTCAGCTCGAAGATATTGGGGCTTTTGACCTCGATCTTGCTGATCTTGTCATAGGTGGTCGTATCGTGCTGCTCGAAGAGAAAGATGTATTTGCGCTCGATATCGATAATACGCTTATTGGTAAGGATAAACACGTCATCGACATAGTTGATGATCTCCAGCCCGATCACGACGAGCATCACCAGAAAGCCGATGGCAAACAGGCCGAAGAGATAGCGCGCGATCAACGCGCCAATCAACAGGCCGATACAGATGAGAACCGGAATAATCAGATAGTAGAACAGCACGATCTTCGAACGCTGCACATACAGCACCGTGTATTCTTCCGAGTCGTAATGTACGTCGCAGGGGATGCGCAGCGGCCCGCCGAAGGTGCGCAGCGGCCCGCGCAATTTATCGGGACTGCGGCGATGCTCATACCTCCTGTCGGCATCCGGCAGGGTTGGCAGTTGTTCATTTTTCGCCAGTGCATCCAGCACGTTCTTGAGCTGCGGATCAAGCACCGGCGGGGGGGCTTCTTTCTTCGCCTGTGCCGCCTTGTAGCTCTCGCGTATCCCCTCGATAGCGTCGCGCACCTCTTTGGGTTTCGGGACATGCTTCATGACGAGCGCTTTGCCACCGGCCAGGTAGACATGCACCGTGCCATACTCGAAGATCACGCTGAAGACAAAATCCTGGTCTACCGCTACCTGCTGTACTTTATCAAGCGTGGTCTCGTCCTTGGTCGGGTTGAGCAAGCCGCGCCAGGTGAGAATACGTTTATTGGTGACGACATCTATGTTAACCCACCACAACTCAAAAATGCGGTAGGCGGAATAGACGGCGGCTCCAAAAATCGCTATGCCGGTGACACCTTCCAGCAGATGCCAGACCGAGTCGAGCTGCGACGTGGCCGTATTTGCCCACACCAGCAGGGTAAAGATGACCAGGGTCACGAAAAGAGGGAGAGCCGTTCGTATGTAGTAAATGGGATGCTCGCGCACAATGCGGCGAATTTCCTCATCGGGCTGCTGCCCAACAAAACGCTTCTTTTTGTCCTTGCCTGTTTTGAAGCGACGTACAACACTGTGGACTCGTTCTGGCTTCCATTCATCAATCTGGGGGGCATTGTTGCTCATCTACTCACCTCGGCTAGATGATTCGGACTACTTCTTGGCTCCGCCCTTATTTGCCCTGGACGCGATCAGGCCAATCACCACTGCCACCACTCCCACAATAAAGAGCAGGGGAACGTACTCTGAGAGAAGGCTCTGGGTAGGAGTATTGACACCCACCGTGAAGACAGGAGACTTGGCAAAGACGTTCGCAATATAGGTTATCACGAAGTAGCCGGTGACTAATCCAGGAATAACACCGAGGATACGATCAGCCGGGGTCGCGGCGCTCACTTTGGCAGGGAACGCGCGATTGCCAATCAAATAACCCGCCACGACTATCGCCGCAAAGGTCACCAGCGTCGTGAGAAGCACTGTAGAATCAGAGGGATTCGCCGGCTTGGTCGCGGGCGAGCTGGATGAAACAATTTCCTGGAAGATGACTGGAATGCGCACAAAGATAAACTGCGCCAGGCCCGTTCCACCATTGAGAATCAAGAAGAGCACGCCGGCCAGCGAGAATGCCAGCGAGATCACCTCACGTCTCCATCCCCTAATGAAACCAACCAGCCCGAATGCTATGATCCCGATGAAAAAGCACTGTGGAGCTGAGAGTAACAATGCCATAGAAGTCAGTCTCCCTTCCCTGGTTGTATCGTGTTTCAGACATAATCTCGCCCGATATGCTGTGCCTGTAGTGCGATGCTGCTCTCCGAAAACCTCTCTCGCTCTAATCATACCACACGCTACCTACAAAACCTAGAGGTATCGCGCTCGAATTGTCCGGCTATTTCGCGTTTTATCCATTTTTCGGGCATTTACCTACTATTCGTGAACCAAAAGTTCTAGTTCTCTAGCGAATATCCCCCAAATGTGCTATAATTAGAACAGAAAAATAGCGACCGCGGGGGTCGCCTGAAGTGCTTCTACCCCACTGCCCTCGCCCCGAAACCAACATGAAGCAGAGCTATTTTATGACTTTTTGAATATGAGGATATCACATGGAACCAGGGAATATAAAAGCGGTCAGTATTGTCGAAGAAATGACGACCGCCTATCTTGACTATTCGATGAGCGTCATTGTCAGCCGCGCCTTACCCGATGTGCGCGACGGCCTCAAGCCGGTGCATCGCCGCGTGCTGTACGCCATGGATCAGATGGGACTGCAATCCAACAAGCAGTTTCGCAAGTGCGCCGGTACAGTCGGCGAAGTCCTCAAGAGCTATCACCCGCACGGCGACGCCGCGGTCTACGAATCGCTGGTACGCATGGCGCAGTGGTGGTCCATGCGCTATCCTCTGGTGTTGGGCCAGGGCAATTTCGGCTCGCAGGACGACGATCCGCCCGCGGCCATGCGCTACACTGAGGCCAAGCTGGCCGCCATCGCCGATGAACTGCTGCGCGACATCGAGAAGGATACCATCGATTTCAAACCGAACTATGACAACCAGACGGTCGAGCCGACCGTCATGCCCGCGCGCCTGCCGAACCTGCTGCTGAACGGCTCAACCGGCATCGCCGTCGGCATGGCAACCAACATTCCACCGCATAACCTGGTCGAGATCTGCAATGGCATCATCCACCTGATCGATCATCCCGACGCCACTACCGAAGACCTCTCGCGCATCGTGCGAGGGCCGGACTTCCCCACCGGTGGCATCATCCAGGGGCGCGAGGGCGTCCGCAACATGTATGCCAACGGGCGCGGGCGCATCGTCGTGCGGGCGCGCACCTCCATGGAGGAGAGCGAACGCGGGCGTATGAGCATCATCGTGACCGAGCTGCCCTACCAGGTCAACAAAGCCGAGCTGGTCAAGAAGATCGCCGAGTTGAACCGCGACAAGAAGCTGGATGGCATCTCCGAGGTGAGGGACGAGTCGGATCGCCAGCACGCGGTTCGCATTGTCATCGAACTCAAACGCGACGCCACGCCCGAAAGCGTCCTCAACGCCCTCTACAAGTACACCGCCATGCAGAGCGCCTTCAACGCCAACATGCTCGCGCTCGTGGATCAACAGCCACGCATCTTGACGCTCAAAGCCTTCTTGCAGCACTACGTCAACCACCGCGAGATCGTCATCACACGCCGCACGCGCTTCGAACTGGCGAAGGCCGAAGCGCGCAGGCACATCCTGGAGGGCTTGAAAATCGCCCTCGACAACCTGGATGCCGTCATCAGCACCATCCGCGGGTCTGCCTCAGCGGAGGCCGCGCTGGTCAACCTGATGCAGCAATTCACGCTCTCCGAGGAGCAGGGCAAAGCCATCCTCGATATGCGTCTCTCGCGACTGGCAGCGTTGGAGCGCGGCAAAGTGGAGGAAGAACTGGTCGAGGTCGTCAAGAATATCACGTACTATAACATGCTGCTGGCCGATATTCAGGAGATCCGCAAGCTCATCATGGCTGACCTGCAAGAGCTAAAGGACAAATACGGTGACGAACGCCGCAGCGATATTGGCGAGGACGAGGCGGGCGAGTTCCTCGCCGAAGACCTGATCCGCAACGACGAGGTCGTTGTGACGCTGACCGAGAAGGGCTACATCAAACGCCTGCCGTCCAGCACCTACCGCGCGCAGCGGCGCGGCGGGCGCGGCATCAACGGCATGACGACGCGCGAGGATGATACCGTGCGCCACCTGCTGGTCGCGCACAACCACGACAGCCTGCTCTTCTTCACCAACCGGGGCCGCGTCTTCCAGCTACGCGTCTACGAGCTTCCCGACACGGGCCGCACGGCTAAAGGCGAGCATCTCATCAACCTGATCTCCATCGAACAGCGCGAGCGCGTCACCGCCATCGTCTACGTCCCCAAGGGCGTCAGCCGTGACTACATGATCGTCGCCACGCGCAAAGGCGAGGTCAAGAAGACGGTCATGACAGAGTTCGAGGCAGTGCGCCGCGCAGGGCTGATCGCCATGAACCTCGAAGACGACGACGAGCTGATCGGCGCGAAGATGGCCCATGCCGACGACGACGTGCTGCTGATTACCACGCAGGGCAAGGCTATCCGCTTCACCGTGGAGGAACTGCGCTCCGCCTCGCGCACCAGCGGAGGCGTGCGCGGTATCCGGCTGGCCGAAGGTGACAGGGTAGTCTCGCTCAACCTCGCGCCTCAGGGATGTGAACTGTTGATCGTGAACGAGAACGGCTACGGCAAACGCACGCCCATCGACGACTATCCACGTCACAACCGCGGCGGTGGCGGCGTCATCACCTCTAACGTGACCGACAAGACCGGACCCGTGGCGACCGCGCGCGTCATCACCGATCATGATAACGACCTGATGATTATCTCCGCAGGCGGCGTCGTCATTCGCACGGATGTCTCCACCATCCGCCGCGCCGGTCGCATCACGCAGGGCGTCAGCGTCATGAACCTCGGCGAGGGCGACATAGTCGTAGCAGTCGCCACCACCAACGGCAAAAAGCTCGACGAACCGGAGGAAAACGGCGAAGACGAGGACGAACAGAACGGCAGCGAGGTTGTATCAGGCAATGAGGGAAGTGGCGAGGAAGCTATCGAGAACAGCGCGGAGTAAACCGTAGGGGACAGATCACCCGCTCGTCACGGCCCACAGGTCGTCGAGCGTGCTGCCGCTCTTGCCGTTGCCCGCGCCCGCGTAGATGTAAGCCGCCTGTTCGCGCGCGTCCCACACCATCGTAGAGGCGGTACGGCCAGGGATGACGTTATTGTTGGCGCTGTTCAACGGGGTCAGCAAGTCCCACAGGTTCGTGCCTGGGTCGTAGGCCCACAGGCCCCAGTACGGCCCTCCGGGGTCGTTGTCGTTCCAGCCACCCATCAGCAGCAGCACGTTATCCTTGCTATCCCATACGCTGATGCCTTGCTGGCGCGGCTTGGGATTCGAGGTGCTGGCCGGGGTTATCAGCGACCAGCCGCCATTTGCGCTATAAGCGTAGAAATTGCCGCTTTGCGAGCCGCCGGCATCCAGGCCGCCAAAAACGAAGAGCTGGCTGTCAGTCGAATCCCAGGCCATCGTCTGATAAGCAAGCGGGCCGCCGGGAAAGCTCGCTAACTGCTGCCACGAGCCGAGTCCACCGGTCGCGGCAGGCGTGTACGCCCACATATCCGCCATCAGACCGGACTGGTTCATGCCGCCCAGCAGCAGCATCTGACTGCCGTTCCAGGCAGCGTTGGAGACACGCGCGCCCGGCGCGTTCGAGCAGGCGAGCGGCGTCCAGTTGCCCGCGCTCGACGAGGGGGAATACGACCAGATATCACTGAAATAGTGATGCTGCGCGCCCACTCCGCCATACAGCAAAATTTGCGAATGCGCGCTGTCCCACACCATCGCCGCGTCCATGCGCGGGTCGGGCCACGTTCCCCCGGCGCACGCATTGCTCTTGTTTGCCGTCGCTTTGGAGTTGGTGATGGCCGACCATTGACCCGTCACCGGGCTATACGACAGGAGATCATTGAGGTAGTTGCCTTGATTGTCGATGCCGCCGAAGACAAAGAGCAGGTCATCCTGTGTATCCCAAACCATGCTGTGTCCTGAGCGCAAGGTCGCGGGGGCGTTGAGCGAGGCTGGCGAGTTCGCAGAGAACGTCACTGCTGGGAAGGTAGATGGCGTGGGGGTCGGTGTCGTGCCGGTAGGGGCAGGCGTTATGACCTGCGCAGAAGGCTTGACCGTCAACTTGAACTCGAAGCCTGTCAAGATGCCGGGGTCGGACTGCCCCAGACTGCCCAGGATCGAGAAGTCCGCGCTGTAGGTATCCGGCTGCAAACCCTGACCATTGGCAGTCACCTTGATGATATCCGTACCCCCTGACGCCAGCGTATCTGAGGCGGGAGAGACCTGCAGCCAGTTGTTGAAATTTTTGTATTCGATATACCAGCTAAAGCTCTGATCGCTTTTATTAGTGATCGTAATCGTCTGTGTGGCGGGATGCGATCCGGCCTGGTCATAGACGAAGCTGGTATCGGTTGCCTTGACTGCCACCTGGCTCAAGCCCGTCTGGATCGTCAATTTAACCACCAATGGCAGTGTATTCACCCCCTGACCGCCGACTTCCAACTGCGCCGTGTCTATGCCGCTGAACAGCCCGCTCGCGTTGGTTCTGATGGTCAGTGCGGCAACCTGGCCGGGCGACAACATCCCGCTCTGCGGCTCGAAGCTCAGCCAGGGAGCGTTGGCCGGATCGGTCACGTTCCAGTGCAGGTCTGCCGTACCCGTGTCGCTGATCTTCACCACCTGCGAATCGCTATTCGTGAAATCCACCTCGGTCGTGTTCAACCTGAGCGCGGGACAGATGCCCAGCAGACATGGTGTGAAGGCGCGCATAGCTCCCAGCGTGCCGCTGCCAAGCAGGAGCAGCGCCAGCAACAGGAGCAGGGCGACCCTTCCCCAGCGCTTGCGCGGCGGCGGCGCGGGCAGTTTCTCTCGATCGACCACAGGCATGATCTCTTCGTCCAACGTGGAGGTGCGCTTGAACGCCCGCGCATCTGTGCCCCCAGGCGGGAGCGGAGTCTTCCTGGCCAGAGCTACAACATCCCGGCGAGGCTGCACAAGCGTTACTTGTTCGGCTAATTCGTCGTTCAGCTCTCTCGTGACCGCGCCACGACGTCCCTGCACATCGGTCGTGGCGGTAGCTGCCTGCTCAACGGCGCTGCGGTAGGCACTGGCAAATGCGCGCATATCCGCGTAGCGTTCGGCGGGTTCCTTCGCCAGGGCGCGCAGGATGACGGCCTCCACCTGTTCCGGCACAAGTTGGTTGAATTCCCGTATGGGCGGTGGCGACAGTTGCAGGTGACCATGCATGATTGAGTAGAGGTTTCCGGTGAACGGCGGACGGCCTGTGAGCAATTGGTAGCAGGTGATCGCCAGGGCGTACTGATCGCTGGCAGGGCGCGGCTGCTCCATCCATTGTTCCGGCGCGGTATACATGGGCGTGCCGACGTAGCAGTGTAGCGAGGCATGCGTGTAGCCATCCAGGATGGTCGAGACGCCGAAGTCGGCCAGCATCAGGCGGTCATCCCCGTCCAGCAGCAGATTGGCCGGCTTGACATCCAGGTGAATGATGGAATGGTCGTGGGCATACTGCAAAGCCGCCGCTGCCGCCTCGACAAGCGGCAGAAGTTGCTGCGTTGTCAGGGTTTGTGTGAGTGTGAGTGCCTGTTCTTCCGATGCGCGCTGCGGCTGGTCGTCGGGCGCGACATCGATCGGAGTGGCGAGGTCGTATGTAGCACCCTCATCGGCTTCGATCTCTTCGTAAACGGGATGCTCGGTCGGTAGGATCGATAAGCCCTGCGGGGTCAACTGGCAGTGTTTTTGGAGCGAGCCATGCGCGGCATACTTCATCACCAGGTAGGAGCGCCCGTCGTCCAGCAGTCCTACGCGCAGTACGGGCAGAATGTTAGGGTGATCGAGAGTGGCGATTGCGCTTACCTCGCGCGCGAATGTCTCGGCAGACTCCTCATCGGCCATCGGGTCGAGCGACATAACCTTGATAGCAACACGCCGGCTCAATGGCGGTAGTTGCGTCGCTTCGTACACGTCGCCGAACGCACCCGACCCAACCCAGCGAATCACACGGCAATCACCGAGCAGCGCGCCTTCCAGCAAATACTTACAGTACTGGCAGATCACGTGCTCGCTGGCGATGGCCTGAACGACTCCGGCCAGCATCCCCGAAGTAGAGGCAAAAGCCGGTGAGTCCGCCTGTACTGCTTGATTCTCGTGCTGTCTCCTGGGATTTAAACAATATGCCATAGCCCATCCTTCGTATGGCGCTGTGCTTCCCCACGTGTGCGAACAAAAAGACGCCCATGTCATCGTACCATGAAACCGGGCAGTGAAGATATGGAATAGTTCACAAACATTACTACGCCCGATTTACCGAACATTCTTACAAATGGCGGTAGATTATCCTACCGGTAGCTCTTATGCCCGGTTTGCCGCATCGAGGCGCTGCCCATTGCGAATAGCGCGGGCTGCCGCACGGTCCTTTTGCGCCTCCAGTTTGATGAGAGGAAAACTGCGATGAAACTGCGCGTCGAGCTGTGCTGCCTTTTGATCGGTATTTCGAGCGCGTTGCTCGTAGGAACGCGCCAGCACGTCACGCTTCTCCTCCTCCGGCACTTCGGTTTCCAGCAGAAAGGCGAGCGTGAAGTCAGGTTTGCCCTGCTCGGCGAAAGAACGCGCCGAGATCAGGGCATTCGCGCCTTGCATCAATTGCTGCCGGGCGTGCTGCTTGAATACATCCTTGAGCAAAGGGGCATACAGTCCTTCAAACGTCTCAGCCATGTTGCGCACCTACGCTGTCTTCACCTTCGTCGACATACGGCGGTAACGGCCACCGATCATTTCGCCCAGGCCGATAGCAGCCATGCCAAGCAGCAGGTGAATGACCTGGATGATCCAGTGGTTCGCGTTGGGTTCAGGCAGCCAGCTTTTCTGGAACAGCCCCACGAAGGCCAGCAGGAATCCAACAACGAAGGTTGCCAGCGCCAGTCCCATGCTGCCCCCGCGCATTCCCTGAGCAATACCGATCGTAAAAAGCGAGATGACAGCTAGCAGACCAAGAATAATGTGCAAAAGCGTCACACCGGGATTATCTATCGTGCTTGTCCAGAACAAGATACCCAGTACCAGGTTTACTACTACCGCGAAACGCAGTACCATGAGCGCAATACGTACAACCAATTTTGTATCCTCCTAAAGCAGGTGTTTGCCGGTAGTCTATGATTCTACCACGTATATCTTACATCGCATCCTTTTTCCCTGCCATAGTATAATATGCCGCTTAGCCTTTAACTCCTGCTCACTCTAACATCTCACAACTCTCAATGTGCCATGAAGTCCTGCCAGAACAGGTGCATCTTCTCGCGCAGCGCCATGTGTTCGGGCTTTCTCAGATACGGGTCGGTCTCCCAGAGTTTCGCGGCGAGGTCGCGCGAGGTCTCGATCAGGCGCGTGTCGCTCAGGTCGGCGACGCGCAGCGCGGGTACGCCGCTTTGCCGCACGCCGAAGAAGTCGCCGGGGCCGCGCAGTTTCATGTCGGCCTCGGCCAGCAGGAAGCCGTCGTCGGTCTGCTGGAAGATATCCAGGCGTTCCTGCGCGGTGGCGCTGGCATCGGCGCTGAGCACGTAGCAGTAGGATTGGTGCTTGCCGCGCCCGACGCGCCCGCGAAACTGGTGCAGTTGCGAGAGGCCGAAGCGGTCTGCGTCCTCGATCACCATGACCGTTGCGTTCGGGATGTCGATGCCGACCTCGATCACCGAGGTAGCGACCAGGATGTCCAGTTCGCCTTCGCGGAACTTGCGCATGGTGGCATCCTTCTCCGCCGCCTTCAGGCCGCCGTGCAGCAGCCCCAGGCGCAGGCGCGGGAAGACATCGCGGCTGAGCCGTTCGTATTCGACCACAGCTGATTTGACAGCCAGCGTTTCGGATTCTTCGATGAGGGGGCAGATGATGAACGCCTGTCTGCCCTCCTGCACCTGCATTGCGATCAGCTTGTTAGCCTCGTCGCGGCGCGCACCGGTGCGCCAGCGTGTGATGATCTTCTGGCGGCCTGGCGGCATCTGGTCGATCGCTGAAACATCCAGGTCGCCGTAGACAGTGAGGGCCAGCGTGCGGGGGATGGGCGTCGCCGTCATGACGAGCATGTGAGGATGGTAGCCCTTTTGCCGCAGGATATCGCGCTGCTCGACGCCGAAGCGATGCTGCTCGTCTACGATGACCAGTCCCAGCTTCTGGAAGGTGACATCCTCCTGGATCAGGGCGTGCGTGCCGATGGCGACCATGGCCTGCCCCGTTTCGATGGCGGCTCGCCCGGCGGAGCGCTCGCGCGAGCGCAGGCTGCCCGTCATCAAAACCGTGCGAATGCCGAATGGTTCGAGCATCGCCCCGATGCTGCGCGCGTGCTGCTCGGCCAGCAACTCCGTGGGAGCCATGATCGCGCCCTGGTAGCCGTTGAGCGCGGCTATCAGCAGCGCGGCGGCGGCCACTGCTGTCTTGCCCGCGCCGACATCGCCCTGCAAAAGACGGCACATGGGCTGGTTCTTCGCCAGGTCGCTGCATATCTCGATGATGACACGGCGCTGCGCCTCGGTGAAGCTGAATGGCAACGTCGCCTCGAAGGGCTGATCCGTGGCGAGACTCGACCAGAGCGTCGTGCCGCGTTCCACCGCTGCGTTCCCGCTCTCTTCACTTTCACTTCTCAGCGAAGGGAGGCCGCCGACCTCGACGAACAGTTTCGTGAAGTCGATGTCGAAGGCATTGCCGCGCGGCGCTTCACGCTGCCAGCGCGTGCGCCGCTCCTGCATCCCCAGGTGAATCAGGAAGAGTTCGTCGAAGCCCAGGCGGCGGCGAGCCGCTTGCAGCATGATGTCGCTTTCCGGGTAGTGCATCTGCGAGACGGCGTCGGGCAGGGGAAGCAGCCTGCCGCTGGTGCGAATCCAGGCCGGGAGGTGTTCGGGAATCATGGGGGCGTAACGATCGACCGCCCACTTGGTGAAGCGGCGCAGAGCTTTGGCATGCAGTCCCTCGGTCAGCCCATAGATAGGAACAAGTCGACCTGTGCTGAGCAGATCGCCACGTTCGGGCAGTTCGTGACTCTGCACGGTGAATTCGACCTTATTGCCGAAGCGCCGCTTGCTGCCGGTCACGACGATATATTCCCCCTTAGCGGTTTGCAGCTGCTTTTGCAGGTAGGGCTGGTTGAACCACGACACGCGCAGCTTGCCCGAATCGTCCGATATGGTGGCAATGGTGCGCGTGCGCCCGCCGCTCGTG
This sequence comes from uncultured Chloroflexia bacterium, assembly GCA_963731975.1. Taxonomy (GTDB): domain Bacteria; phylum Chloroflexota; class Ktedonobacteria; order Ktedonobacterales; family Ktedonobacteraceae; genus CAVSXS01. The sequence goes on from CAVSXS010000005.1 coordinate 69,468, forward strand.
CGCGCCGTCTCCACCTCCCAGATCAGGCCGAGTGTAGTTGTGACCTGCTCGAAAGGGATCGCGGCAATTTTTTCGAGCTTGCTATAATCGCGGTGCTGGCGTGGGAAATAGAAGAGCAGGTCGCGCACCGTGCGAATGCCCAGGCTGCGCAGCCGCGCCCCAACCGACGCGCCCACGCCCGGCACCGCCGTCACATCGGCGCTCAGCAGCGCCAGCGACGCATGGTTGGCCGACATGCCCGCATCCAGGTGAATTGGGGGACGCTCTGGGAGTGGGCCGGGGGATGGCTTTCCCTTATCCGTTGAAGTCTTCGATTCTGTAGGTGGCGCTTTGCTACCATCTTCCTCCTCGCTCCCGTTGAGTTCTTCAAGGAGAGCAAGCGCGGCGCGCAGGCTGGCGGCACGCTGCATGGGGTCTTGCTTGCGATAGCCCTCCAGAAATTCGGTGAAACGGTGCGCGGGGCGTGGATCAAGACCAGCGTCTTTGCACAGCGCGCTGACTTCATCGGCCCAGCGCACAGCAAACAGCTCCAGCCCGCCCTGTACCACTTTATCCTGGTGGTTGTTGCGCTGTTCATACACCAGCACTTTACGCGCACGTTCGATTAAGGGAGCAAGTTGAGACCGGGTTTGATTTGACATGCCGCTTCCTGGTACCGCTACAATTTCATCTTTCACGTGGCTCCTACTATAGCGGGTGTCTTGCGGGCGTGTCAAGGTCAAAATTTCTAGTCGATGGCGCGGGATGTGTCGCGTCTCAGGTAAAACGGATGTGGAACGGGAAGAACTGACTCAGGTAATTGAGTTCCCAGGGAATCCATCCGAACAGTTGCCCGATGAAGAGAAGGCCTAGCATGATAAGAATGCCGATTCCGATGTTGCGGTGGCGCTGATTGAAGAGGAGCACCCCCGCCACGAAAAGTTGTATGCCCAGCACCACCGGCCACGCCGTGAAAAGTACCAGCGTGATAACAAAGAGGAACCAGCCGAGAAGCTGTCCTATCACAGGGATATGCTCTGTCAGCCAGAACAGCAACAAGGTCGAAAAGGGGATTGAGCCGATCACAAATCCCCACACCGCGCCCCGCAAAAATTTCCAGAGCTGGCCGAAGAAGCCAGTTCGCACGTCAAACAAGCGCTGGCGCACCTCTCGCATACTTGCTGGCCGCTTGCTGTTGTCTGCCAGGAGCATCTGGTCCAGGAGATGCCGCAGTGAACGAGGGAGAGACGGCACTGGCAGGGAAGACGCCTCCTCATCTTCGCTTGATGTATCTCCGAAGAGCAAGGTCGAGAGCGTTGCGCCCAGGCCGTAGATGTCGGTCTGCTTCGTCGATTGCGCTCTACCGTATTGCTCTGGTGCGGCATAGCCAGGTGAGCCAAGCGGGCCGGTATCTTTCGCCTGCTGCGGGTTGAAGTGGCGCGCGATGCCGAAGTCGATCAGGTAGAGATGGCCACTGGCGGTTCGCATCACATTGGCAGGTTTCACGTCGCGGAAGATGATGGGTGGGTGCTGCTCGTGCAGGTAACCCAGCACCTCTGATAACGCCATGCCGATCCCTACGGCTTCCTTTACCGGAAGACGCTCGCCAGGCTTTTTATGCAGGTAATCTTCCAGCGTTTCGCCTTCGATATACTCCATCACGAGGTACCAGTGTTCCGGGTCGGTAAAATGATCGTAGATGCGCGGCAGGTTCTTGTGGCGCAGCTTCGAGAGCAATTGCACCTCGCGGTTATACGAATTTGTGGCATCGATAATGCGCCGCGTCGTTAAAGCGCTCAAGTCGATTTGCTTCACAGCGACCAGCTTGTTCTTCTGCTGTTCATCCCTGGCTTTGAAGACAGTCCCATAGCCGCCCTGTCCGATCTCAGCGAGAATGTGATAGCGCCCATTGAGCAGCGAACCCGGCACGAGCGCCTCCGCAACTGCTGGCAGTCTTACGGGTATAGCGGGCATGATTGCAACAGGCTGCACGTGAAATGCCTGAACTCCTGATTGTCCGGTGAACAAGCTAGCTGTAGGATTTAACGGCTCCTGGCAAGCGAAGCACATCCTGGCATCACTCTCATTAGCCGCACCGCATTCCTGGCAGAAGAACATGTGAGATGAAAGCATATATACCCGCGTTTTCTTGCCGACAGATGTGTTTATACATACAGAAAAGAAGCTGTCTGTAATATACTACGCAACAAACGCTGGCTTTATCTCTCCTACCTGGACTACAACTCCTTAGGCTGACTTCTCTGCTTCCTCGGCGGGCGCGGTGAAATGAATCTCCAGCGATTTGTTGACGAAGCGCGCCAGTTTCGCCTCCTGGTTCGCCAGTACGCTCGGCAGGGTGATGTCGCGTTTGAAGTTGCCGATTTCGACTATTACCTCGTCGCCCTTTTTGGTCATCAACACTTTGTCCATCTCGACGTGCGGCAGGGGCAGGCGCAGGATATAGGTGTCGCCCTGGCGAGTGATTTCCTGGATAGGGCCGCGATAAAAGATCTGCGTCGGGTCCTGCTCGCCGAAAATGGTATGCGTCAGCGCACGGAGCGCGTGTACGCCTATGATCTCGCCTGAGCGATAGGGCACTTCCCAGATGGGCAGCGGCGCGAAGGTCGTGTGTATCTGCTGGCGAAGCTTTTCCTGGTTGCGAAACATCTCCTGCATAAAGAGGTCCTGGTAGTTGCCGGGCTGGATGACGCGATTGCAGATCACGCTGTCGATGGGATAGTTGAAGAGCGCCAGGTAAGTTTCTGCGCGCAGCGCCTCCTTGATTACCATGCGTTCAGGATTGACTACGGGACGATACGAGCTGATCTCCGGGTTGGTCAGCACCTCGCGCAGCCCCTTGACACGGTCGCTGAGAAGCTGAACGGCTTCGAGCATCTCGCCGCTAGGGATGAAGGCTTTGATGAAGGGTCGAGCAAGGGTAAGCGTGGCGCTCTTGAAGTTTATGCCTGAAATGCGGCTGGCGTACCACTGGAAGGTATCGGGCATACTGAGCAGGCGCACGGTCTCGCCGGTCGGTGCAGCATCGATCACCACCACCTCGAAGTCGCCGTCGCGCGCGTTACGGTAGATGTTGAGCAGGCTGACGATTTCGTCCATGCCGGGAATCAGCGCGAGTTCTTCCGCCATCACCGCATCCAGGCCGCGTTTGCGCAGCAACTGGCTCATCTTCTCCTGCAATTTGCCCCAGCCCTGGCGCATCTCATCCAGCACATTGACCTCTTGCGCCCACAGGTTTGTGGCGATTTCCTGCGGCTCGGAGGTCAGCGGCCTGTTCAGGCAATCGGCCAGGCTGTGTGCCAGGTCCGTACTCACCACCAGGGTGCGTTTGCCCAGTTCGGCGGAACGCACCGCCGTTGCCGCGGAGATGGTCGTCTTGCCCACCCCGCCTTTACCAAGATACAGTATAATGCGCATAATAACCCTTACTTTTTCATCAAAATTCCGACGAGATCGCTTGTATGGCCTTCCAGATCAACCCGCGTAGCCGTCCGGCTCACTCTTATCTATATCTACGTAACGAGGCCGCTTGAGGTTATCTTTTTTACTTTTGGCGACATTGTTATCTTGGTTCGCCAGCAATGATAGATGTGGGCAAACGGTGCGAACGGGGTGTGAAAGGCGCTTGACGCTCAGTATGCGATGCTCTACAATAAGATCAATCACTAGGAGTGACAATCGACCTGAGCGTTAAGGGAGAGCGTGTATGGCCGACCACGTGGGGGAACAATTCGGAGAATATCGCCTCGTTCGCAAGCTTGGAGGTGGCGCATTTGGTGATGTCTACTTTGGTGAACATATCCGCGACAAAGCACCAGTTGCTATCAAAGTATTGCTGGCGCGACTGACCCATTCAGAAGACCTCAAAGACTTCATTAACGAGGTGCGCACCCTCTTTCATTTGCAGCATCCCAATATCATCCCACTGCTGGATTTGGGATAGAACGTAGCATACCTTTCCTCGTCATGACCTACGCCCCGAATGGGACGCTGCGCCAGCAAAGGCGAGTACAGCTGCTCCCATTGACACTATTGCCACTTACATTCGGCAGGTCGCGGAAGGCAGCTACAATTCGCACAGTGTGAAGATGCGTATGAATCATAAGAAATGCGCAAGAGCGAGGCAACTTGAACTATCAGACAATAGGGAGATGCGAGGATACACTGTAAAAACGTGTGAGCGAATGACGTTTGATAAAATTGGAGAGGAGTTTGCATTCACTCAATATCACAGATGATCGAAAGCTTATACATCGTGATGTCAAACGCAGTTAATAATCCTTTTAGCGAAGTCGAGACTCACATATCTGGCTTGAGCAGGATTTTACGAGAATAACTACGAATTGCTCATAGCTCGCGTTCACTCAATACCCAGGATAACTCAGGTACTATTGAGTACATGGCACCAGAGCAAATTCAAGGGAAGCCGCGCCCCGCCAGTGACCAGTATGCACTTGGCGTCATCACTTACGAATGGATAACAGGCTCACGTCCATTTACTGGCACTCTATCCGAGATTGCTATACAACATATGCAAACTTCTCCCCCTTCCATGCAGGAAAAACTGCCAAAACTTTCTCCCGCTATTGAGCAAGTTGTGCTGAGAGCTTTGGAGAAGGATTACGAAAAACGCTTTGCAAATGTGCGTGAATTCGCGGCAGCATTCTTCTTACGCTGTAGAAGAAACTAAACCAGTTTCACAGAAAACCAGTAAGCAAATGTTTGAAGAAGGATATGCATATTTTGGTAAGCAAAACGTCATGCGAGGATAGCTGAAATCGAATGGTATTCGATCGAGGCGAAATTCACGTCTCGATTACCATATCTCGCCTGGCGCATTTGTAGATGTTTAGTAATCGACTGGCCGAATGGCTTATTCGAGCCAGTCATGGAGCCAGTTATGAGCAAGCAGATAGAAGATTATAATCGCGCTCATCGAGTTACATAATTATTTATACATGCTTTAATGCCTATAAGTGGGCAGTTTAAGGATGCGTTAGCCTATGGCAGTCATCTGGTTCAAAAGGCGAAATACCGGCAAGCTTATACGGAAGATTTTACCTATGGAGGTACAGCTATCAGCACTTAAGCACCAAAGGATGTTTCAGCGGATATCTTATGGTGGACGTCGGAGCTTGACTCATTTTTACCTCGGTAACTGTGCTACCGGGCTTCGATCAGAACACGAGCAGTTTGGTTATCGGGCCGTTCTCTGTGAAACGAGGACTGGTAACAGGAGCAAATAATCGCTTAAACCTTTCATGCAGAAGCTTATAGTGGACGTACGGGCTTCCTCAGAAATTTCTAGCTTATCTTAAGCGGTATCCGACTTCGAAGTCCGATGATGGAATTAAGCGACTGCTGGCTAATCCAATACTTGATCCAAAGAATACTTTCACACATTGTAATCATGCGTGAGGATGAAGTGATGAAGTATACTAAACTCTGGAAACAATACCGACGGGCAGTTAGAGGATTACGATCGATCTATAACCCTCGATCCACAGAATGCTATTGCTTACTATAATCGAGGGAGATGTCCACCTTACTATTCTCTATGAAGATTATACGGGGCAGCTGACGATTTTGATAAGAAATAATCCATTTCAGCTTCTTCTGAATCACTCACGAGCTACGGTTTCGAATGTTTATCTGAGGGATTATCCAAAACTTACGTTCTGGAGAAAGAATAAAAATATGATCCGCAACTCAGTTATCGCATTTGGAGGGCGCTCAATGGAATTACCTCAGAGTCGTTGATGAGAGAGGGGCGTGTCTATAGTGGTGGAATCTATAAATGTACCGAACGATTTAAGAAGATATATTAGTAGACTGAATCTTAAAATCCTTGCTTTATCAAAGTATTCGTGGGCGAAAAGCGAGAATAAGACCTTTAACAACATTAAAGGAGGAAACCACCATGGACGACTATGACCGCGACAAAGTAGACGAAGTCGTACTTGCCAGCTACAACTACACCGTCTTCGAAGGACAGGGCGATCACGAAGCGTTCCCGTCGCCGTATCGTGCTGGTTCTGCCGCGCCCGATTTTCCTGCTATCCTGCTGGAGACGAGGGAACAGGTGAAACAGGTACACTTGAGCGACTACTGGCGCGAGCGGGACGTGCTGATCGAGTTCGGGTCGTATACCTGACCGTATTGTTCGCTGGCGTCGCCAGCGTTAGAACCGATGGCGAAGGCGTTCGCCGAGAAGGGCTTCACCTTCCTCTTTCTCTACACGCGCGAGGCACATCCGGGGCAGAACCATGGCGCGCATAGCAGCATGGAGCAGAAACTGGCTTACGCGCGCGAGTTCCGCGAGCAGTGCGGCGTCGAACGGCCTATCCTGGTCGATGACCTGTCCGGCACAATTCATCGCGCCTATGGCGATTTGCCCAACATGACGTACCTCATTGGGCGCGGCGGTAGCGTACTCTTCCGTTCGAACTGGACGGACGCCCCCACCATCGAATTGATGCTCAACTACCTGGTCAACGTGCGCGGGCGACGACGCGAAGGCGAACGGCTGGCTCCCTTCTACGCGGAATTTACGGGGTATCGCATCACCGACCCGGCCAAATTCCAGGCTGGACTGCACATTGGTGGTCAGCAGGCCATCGACGACTTCGCAAGGATGATGAAGGTCTGGGCTGAGCGTAGTCAGAAGTGAGAAGCAAACAGGGCAGACCGCGCGGTCTGCCCTGTTTGCTTCTCACTTCTGACTATAAGAAGTTTTACAAATCGATTTTCCCGCTCAACACCATCATCTTCAAGAATTCCAGGCGGCGCACGACCTCAACGCGGTCGCTACCACCGGTCTGATACCAGTTGCGCAGGTAGAGCAAGGACATGACCTCGTCGGTCGTGAAGCCACTCTCCGCGAGTACATCAGTTTCGGTAGGAATCATTACAGAAGTTTCAATAGGTTTTTCAGATTGAATTTGCGGATTTATTTTCTTGCCCTTCCTTTTATAAAAATCAGGTGATACTCCGCTGCTTTGTTCCGCTTTTTCATAGATGTGGTAGAACGGCTACTGAGAAATACTACTTGAATAGACGTTCGACCCGCGACACTATCAAATATCAACTACGCTGGCTCTTGAACTCCTCCACTACCTTCTCCTACCTTCCCCTTTTCCATTCTTTATGAGCCAAGTATAAACGGAAACGCGAGCAACTACTATCTACGAACTTACGCTGGTAATGTGAACTGCTTCACTTTGTTTCACTACGATTTTTGTAGTCTCACGCGAACGCCCTTTGAGAGGATATACGTTTAATATACCCTTTTTGTTCCACGAATTTGAGACGATTCTCTGACAATAAAGCACCCTTGCGAGAAATTTACTCGAAAATTCTGGAAATGCGAAACGTGTGTTCAATCATAATAACGCGAGCGGGTTACAATATATTTCAGCAGTGCGAGAGGGGCGGCAATCCTGCATGGATTGCCGCCCCTCTCGCACTGCTGTGCTCAGTTTCTTACGACGATATTGATCAGCTTACCCGGTACGTAGATGACCTTCTGCACGGTGGACTCGCCGATGAAGGAGGCCACACGCGGGCTTTCCAGCGCGACCTGGCGCGCCTGCTGTTCGCTGATGTCCGAGCGCACCTCGATGCGCTCGCGCACCTTGCCGTTGACCTGCACAACCAGCGTGAAGGTCTCGTCCTGCGTCAGCGCCTCGTTGTAGGTCGGCCACGAAGACAGGTGGATGGTGCCGGCATGATTCGTCGCCTGCCACAGTTCCTCGGTGATATGCGGCGTCAGCGGAGCCAGCAGTTGCATCATGGTCTCCAGCGTATCGCGATAGGCTCTACTGCGCGCGACCGGCTGATGCTGCTGCTTTATCAACGCGTTGTTGCACTCCATCAGAGCGGCCAGCGCCGTGTTGAAGCGGAAGTTGCTGTACTCCTCGCTCACACGCTTGATGGTCTTGTGGCGCAGGCGGTCGATGGCACGGCTCTCGTCCGTCTCCTCACCTGATGGTCGCTCGACCCAGCCATCGGTCACCAGGCTCCAGAAGCGGTTCAGGAAGCGCCATACGCCCTCCATGTTCTCAGCAATGAAGGTGCCACCCGCGTCGAACGGTCCCATGAACATCAGGTAGGCGCGCACGGTGTCCGCGCCGTACTTGTCTACCACAGCATCGGGCGCGACGACGTTGCCGCGCGACTTGGACATCTTTTGCCCATCGGGACCCAGCACGATGCCCTGGTGATACAGCCGCGTGAACGGCTCGTCGAAATTCAGGTGGCCCATGTCGCGCAGCGCCTTGATGAAGAAACGCGCATACAGCAGGTGCATCACGGCGTGTTCCGCACCGCCGATGTACTGATCGACGGGCAGCCAGCGTTCCATGGCCGCCTCGCTCCAGGCCTGTTCATCGTTGTGTGGGTCGGCGTAGCGCAGGAAGTACCACGACGAGCACATGAAGGTGTCCATCGTATCGGTCTCGCGCGTGGCTGGCTGGCCGCAAATCGGGCAGGTCGTGTTGACGAAATCCGGCTCGTAGCGCAGCGGCGACTCGCCGGTGGGCTTGAACTGCACATTTTCGGGCAGCTTGACCGGCAATTGATCGACGGGCACAGGCACCATGCCGTGTGTATCGCAGTAGATGATCGGGATGGGCGCGCCCCAGTAACGCTGGCGGCTAATCAGCCAGTCGCGCAGGCGGTACGAGACCATGAACTTACCGATGCCCTGCGCCTCCAGGTAGCTTGTGACCTTCGCAATAGCTTCGTCTCCAGGCGTACCGTCGAACGCCCCGGAGTTGACCATCACGCCCAGCGCCTCTTTCGCCTCGCTCCACGTGGTGGGGTCGCTCGCGTCTTCGCCTTCTGGCCGGATCACCTCAACTATTGGAATACCGAATTTGCGCGCGAACTCGAAGTCGCGCTGGTCGTGCGCAGGGACGCCCATGATCGCACCCGCGCCGTAGCTCATCAGCACGTAATCGGCGACCCACACGGGGACCTGCTCGCCGCTCATGGGGTTGGTGACGTAGCCGCCGGTGAAGACGCCCGTCTTCTCCTTCTCCGTGCTCATGCGCTCGATCTCGGTCATGTGCTGCGCCTGCTCAACGTATTCCGTTACCTCTGCCCAATGTTCAGGCGTGGTAATCTTCTCGACCCAGGGATGCTCCGGGGCCAGCACAAAGAAGGTAGCGCCGAAAATCGTGTCCGGGCGCGTCGTGAAGACGGGAATCTCTTCGCGCTGACCGTCGATCTCAGTGGAGAAGCGGATCTCCGCGCCTTCGCTGCGTCCGATCCAGTTGCGCTGCATCGTGACGGTCTTTTCCGGCCACTGAATCTGCGAGAAGTCCAGCAGTTCGTCGGCATACTTCGTGATACGGAACAGCCACTGGTCGATCTCTTTGCGGATGATGGTCGTGCCGCAGCGTTCGCACGTGCCGTCAGGCAGCACCTGCTCGTTGGCCAGCGTGGTATTGCAACTGGGGCACCAGTTGGCCGGGGCTTTGGTGCGATAGGCCAGCCCGTGCCGGTACATTTCCAGGAACAGCCACTGCGTCCACTTGTAGTAATCGGGCAGGCACGAGACCATCTCGCGCTCCCAATCCCATTGCGCGCCCATGCGTCGCAGTTGCTTGCGCATGTTGTCGATATTGGACAGCGTCCAGACGCGCGCCTGGATGCCGCGCTGGATGGCGGCATTCTCGGCGGGCAGGCCGAAAGCGTCGAAGCCCATCGGCTGCATGACGTTGTAGCCCTGCATCTTCAGCAAGCGGCCATAGGCATCCGCGCCGGTGAAATTGTACCAGTGGCCGATATGCAGGTCGCCGGACGGATACGGCAGCATCACCAGGTTATAGAATTTCGGCTTTGGCGAATCATCAGGAGCATGGAAGAGACCCGCCGACTCCCACTGCGTCTGCCATTTCTGCTCGATTTCCTTCGGGTTATACTTTGTGCGTGTAATCATAGCCAACTCTCCCTATGCTCAATTGTCATAAAAACGAATATAAAAAAACCTTCCATCCTCGCGGGACGAAAGGTCATTTCGTGATACCACCCTTGTTTCACCAGATCAACTCGGAGAAGGTAGGAAATCGGTGGACCTGAGGGGGCTCGAACCCCTGACCTCATCCATGCCATGGATGCGCTCTTCCAGCTGCGCTACAGGCCCAGGTTGTGTTTCCGAGAATGAGTTGGTGCATACTCATTAGCGCGATAACGGGCGTACCGGCAACCGCTAGGCCTGTCGCAGAGTCGCTTCTACTTGCGCTCACACAACACGCTTCACGCTTGCTGCTCGCAGGCGAGTTCGGTCAAATGCTTGTAGCCTTGCACCGACCGGCTACTCTCTGTTTGGAGTCTGACCTACTACTCCTGCTCATAGCATCCTGAAATGCATCGAATGTACCGTGTACTATATCATACCCCTTTGCGATTTGCAAGACATTTTGCGCACGCACATAGGGAACATGGTACGGTATGGTGGAGATGAGGGGGCTCGAACCCCTGACCTCGACAGTGCGATTGTCGCGCTCTTCCAGCTGAGCTACATCCCCAGGCAGGAACTATGATAGCATATCATGGCAGCCTTGTAAATAGGCTTTTCCCGGCAATTTCTTGATCGAAGACATCATGCCTCAAAACATGTCACAGGATGGCATGAATTATGTTGTACCATCTTTCTATGCTTGCCAGATAGTAACATCAGGAGAAAGTTATGCGCTACGCCATTACGCTGCCCAATATGAACTACTCCCCGCGTGATATTGTCGAACTAGCCTGCGATGCCGAGCAGTCAGGATGGGATGGCGTCTTCGTGTGGGATTGTATCGATATGCGTGGGGAGCAGACATATGATCCCTGGGTAATTCTGTCAGCCATTGCGACGCGCACCGAGCGCCTGCGCTTCGGGCCGCTCATCACACCTCTCTCGCGGCGGCGACCCTGGAAGGTGGCGCGTGAGACCGTCACGCTCGATCACCTCTCCAACGGTCGGCTCGTCTTGCCGGTGGGACTCGGTGAGGTGAATGACAGCGGATTCAGCAAAGTGGGCGAAGAACTTGATCGGAAAAAACGGGCCAAGATGCTCGACGAGAGCCTGGATATCATCACCGGGCTATGGAGCGGCCAACCCTTCAGCTACGACGGCGAGCATTATCATATGCAGGAGATGACCTTCGTGCCGGGGCCGGTACAGTCACCGCGCATCCCCATCTGGGTCGTAGGAGCCTGGCCGCGCAAGCAATCGCTCGAACGCGCGCTGCGCTACGACGGCATCCTTGCCGCGAAGATGAACGAGGACGGCTCTTTCGCCGACATGACCCCGGAGGATATCCGGGCATTGCAAGCCTACGTTGACGAACACCGCCCGCTCACTACATCCTTCGATATCGTCTATGAAGGCGAAACGCCCGGTGATGATCCCGCTCAGGTCGCGGACATCGTGCGCCCTCTGGCCGAGGCAGGCATCACGTGGTGGCTGGAAGCAATCTGGCGCACGCCAGAAACGCAGGGCGGCATCAAGGGGATGCGCTCGCGCATCAGGCAGGGACCACCCTCCGTGTTGTAGCTATCGCTATCCCTACGCCAGTTCTTCATCTTCGGGTGGAAAAGTTACATCGTCGTATACTGCATCGACAGGCATATATACGCCGAGGCTTGCCAGCTCGAAGTCTTCACCTGGTTCGAAGACGTGGAAGCTCCACAGACTTTTTTTCTCGTGTCGGCATACCTCAACTGCTTTATACGTGGTGTTGATGAGCACGTACTCTTCGAGCGAAGGACATTCCCGGTAGTAGGTGAATTTTCTCCCACGATCATAATCCTCAGTAGAAGGAGAGAGCACTTCAACTACCACCCGTGGATACTCGATGATATCTACTCTACCCCGGTCTCGCTCGTGGCAACTGACCGTGACATCGGGATAGAAAAAGCGCGTTTCAGTGATACGCACGCGAGCATCAGAGGTATAAACGCGACACGGGCGACCGCGCAAAGCATTTCTTAGAAGGCTGGCGACATTCAGGCTGATGGTCGCGTGGTCAAGTGTTCCGCCCGCCAGCATATGCACATATCCATCGATGTATTCATAGCGTGTCTCGCTGCTCTTTCGGTCCATCTCAAGGTATTCTTCAACACTGATGGATGGATGATGTGGTAATGCCATTGTATCCTCATCTCGATCGGGAATGCCTATCTATCTAGAAATGGTTATAGCACGCTCGGCGAGTTATTTCAAGAGGACGAGAAGGCCAGGTTGCCTGTTTTATTTCACTACTTCGCGGTAATCTCTCAGCAACTTTTGCACTTTCGGGTCGATCACATACGTACAATAGCCCTGGTCGCGGTTATTGTCATAGTAATCTTTGTGGTAGTCCTCTGCCACGTAGAAGTTGGTGAACGGCACGATCTCTGTCACCACAGGGTGTTTGTACGCGCCAGATTTCTCTAATGCCTCTTTCGAAGCGAGCGCGATGCGTTTTTCCTCGTCGTTCTTGTAGTAGATGCCGGAGCGATACTGCGTCCCGACATCATTGCCCTGCCGGTTCAAGGTGGTCGGGTCGTGCAGGTGCCAGAAGATTTCCAGCAGTGTCTCATACGAAATGACGGATGGGTCATACGTGATCTGCACACCCTCGGTGGCTCCCGTCTTGCCCGAGCAGACCTGGCGATAGGTGGGATTTGCTACTTGCGATGCGGCGTACCCCGGCACAACCGATTGCACGCCCCTCAGTCGTTTGAAGATCGCCTCCGTACACCAGAAGCACCCGCCCGCGAGAGTAATTGTAGTAAGCTCTGCCATATCTATATTCCTCTTTCTTCATGCGTTATCATATATCACTTTCCTGATATATTGTCTCACAAAGGCATAAAACGTTACAACTAGCGATAAGATGTCGTAATACATGGTCAAACTTCATGTGTCAGACGATAACCCCATCCGTAGGGGCCGATTTATCGTGCCCATGCAGCCCATTCATGGGCGCGAGTTGTGGTTGCCAGGCGCGCTGAACGCCGTTGCGAGCTTCCTTTCGCGCCCAGCTTCCCAGGCCGATACGCGGCATCAGGGGCGCGATAAATCGCGTCCCTACAAACACTTGGTCAATTTGTTAAAGTTCATTATCGGCGCGAGAAGCAGTTCAGTGCGGTACATCACGCCCCCACGATTGAACTTCAGAAGGCATCTTCGCACCGCGCAGCATAATGGGCGACAACAATCCTGCCAGGATATAGAGCAACGCCGATACGTTCAGCAGCGCCGGCGCGCCGACCTGCTCACCGGTAGCAGTGGCGATGCACATTCCTACGAGCACGGCCAGCGAGTTGGCTGTATTCAGCGCGCCGAAAACGCGACCACGATAACTATCGCTCGTATTGATCTGCACGAGGGTCCGTTTGGTGACGACGGAGCCAACCACGCAGACGCCGATCAAGATTACCATGAGCAGTACCAGGAGGAGCGTTGGAATCTGCACGAATACGAGTGTAGCCAGGCCGATCATCGACAGGCAGAAGGCCATGAGATGGGCGGGCTTCAGGACGCTCAGCGCTCGCTCGACGAGGAGGGAACCCAGCAGCGCGCCGACTCCCTGCGCTGCAGGCATCAACCCGAATACCAGGCCGTTGCCGTGCAGCACTCGCTGCACGAAGACGATGAACATGACGCTGACGAATCCCTGGCCGAACAGCGTGACGGCTGCCAGCACAAACATGCCAGTCAGCACAATGTTCCCTCGCACAGCCTTTAAGCCGTCCACCAGTTCTCGCCAGATTTTTTTCTCGATAGCTGTAAGTGATCCAACCGCATCTGTTTTATTCACACGCACACGCTGGTCGCGGGTTGTTATTAGCAGCAGCATTGTAGCAGCAAAGAGAAAGGAGGCCGCATCGATCCAGACGATGCTGGTAATACCAGTAAAGACCAGCAGCGCACCGCCAAGTGGAGGCCCGACAAGGCGCGTGATGGAATCGCTCAGCGACTCCAAAGCGTTTGCGCCCGTCAGCTGCCTTTCCTCGACAAGCGTGGGAACAAAGGCATTTGAGGCCGGGTAGAAGAACAACCCAATCATCGATTGTGTAAACGCGACAAGATAGACGATCCAGACGAGGTGCGGTGAGCGGATAAAGAGTAGCGGGAATAAGAACGCGGTTTGCAGCAGGTTGCACGCAATCATCGTTCGTCGGCGATCCCAGCGATCCACCAGCACACCAGCGAGTGAGCCAAACAGGATCGTGGGGACTGTCTCTATAATGAACATCAAGCCCGTTTGCAGGATAGAGCCGGTCAATTGCAACACATAGAAAGCAAGAGCAACACCCAGCGTATAATCACCAACCAGCGAGACGAACTGCCCGGTCCACAGCAAGGCAAAATTGCGGTTTCGGAATGTGGCAAACATAATGGGGATCATCCTCTCTCGAAAGCTGGATAACGACTAGCGAGGGTCTGTGAAGCACGTGGAGAAGATATCCGAAATGCACGAAAAGCGCATCGTCCAGATGGACGATGCGCGAAGATTGACGCTCAGGTTATAATTAGGGTGTGAGGAGGCAAAACTCCACACATCCCCAAATTTCTATCGCTTGAAGCTCTATGCTACAATGAGGCCATGCTCAGAACACTCACCGCTACACGCTACGTCACGCCGCTGCGCGAAGGCGGCTCGCTTCCGGCTATCGTCGAGGCTGATGACGATGGTCTCTACGTCTTGAAATTTCGCGGGGCGGGTCAGGGTCCGAAGGCGCTGATCGCTGAACTGGTGGCAGGCGAAATTGGCCGCGCTCTGGGGCTTCCCGTGCCAGAGCTTGTCTTCATGGAACTCGATCCCATGCTGGGACGTTCCGAACCAGACTTCGAGATTTACGCGCTCATCAAAGCCAGCGGCGGCCTGAACCTCGGCATGGACTACCTGCCCGGCGCGCTGCCCTTCAATCCGCCCGACGCGAAGGGCATCGATCCGCTACTGGCCTCCTCTATCGTCTGGTTCGACGCTTTTGTCACCAACGTAGACCGCACGCCGCGCAACACCAACATGCTCTTCTGGCACCGGCGGCTAATGCTGATCGATCACGGAGCCTCGCTCTACTTTCATCACAGCACTGGCGACTACCTCTCACGCAGCCGCAGACCGTTTGCGCCCATCAAGCAGCACGTGCTGCTCCCGGTAGCCGGCGCGCTTGAGCAGGCTGACACCCTGGCGAAAGCAGCGCTGACAGCGGACATCATTCAGCAAGTCACCGGCATGATACCGGAAAGTTGGCTTGACGCCGACCCCTACTTCGACGATGTGAATGCGCGCCGCGAAGCGTACCAGGCGTATCTCATCGAGCGCCTGGCAGCATCGCGCTACTTCGTGGAGGAGGCACTACATGCACGCGCGCAACTCGTATGATTATGCGCTGATCCGGCTCGTCCCCAGCGTCGAGCGCGGCGAGTGCATCAACGTCGGCGTGATTCTCTTCTGCCCCACACGCCGCTTCCTCGACGCACGCATTCACCTTGACACACAGCGTGCGCTGGCACTGGCTCCCGATCTCGATCTGGCTGCCGTCCAGCAGCAACTTGACATGCTCGCGTCTATTTGTGAGGGCAAGCCAGAGGCCGGTCTGCTTGGGAAAATGTCGCAGTCGGAACGCTTCCACTGGCTCGTCTCCCCTCGCAGCACCATCGTCCAGGTCTCCCCAGTACACGAGGGCATCAGCGATGATCCCCAGGCCGCGCTCGAAAGCCTACTCAAAACGATGGTGTATCGCTAGATCGCCTGCCAAACTCTCACCGTCTCATCCAGGCTGGCGGAGGCCACCCGCAGGCCATCAGGCGACCATGTGACGGCCCAGACGGTATCGCTGTGCTCTTCATAGGTAAGAACCTGCTGGTTTATAAGGACGTTCCAGACCTGCACCTGGCGATCGTAACCGGCGAAGGCCAGGTGGGCGCTGTCAGATGACCAGGCGAGGGCATGGGGGCGCGCAAAATCCGTGACTACCTGCATTTCAATGGGAGGTCTGGTCTGGTGAGTGAAGAGCATCTTCCCATTAGGAGACGCCTCCCATACCGTCACCTTCGCCTGGAGATCCTGCAAGGCCAGGTACTTGCCGTCGGGCGACCAGGCTACAGCAATTAGATAGCTGCCGGGAAAGTAGTAGAGTGGTTGGCCGTTGCTCGCATTCCAGACCTGCACCGAATGGCCCGACTTTGCGGCGGCGGATGCCACGCGCGTGCCGTCGGGCGACCAGGCTACCGCAATCGATTGCTGGCTCTGATTGGGCGGCAGTGTCGCTGGATAGGCGAGTTGCTTCTGCCCTCTGGCAGCATCCCATATCTGCACATCCAGGTAGCCCGCGATGGCGATGCACTTGCCGTCCGGCGACCACGCCAGCGCCGTCACCCAGCTATCGCTCGTGTCTGGCGTGAAGGCTGTGCGCTCCCTGCCAGTCTGCGCCTCCCAGACCGTCACCGTCGTTCTCTGCAAGGAAGCTATACAGTGACTGTCGGGCGACCAGCCAAGCATACTGACGCCAGAAAAGGGATTTTTATAGACCAGGGACGTTTTGCCCGTCGAGGCGTCCCACACATGCACCGACTTATCTTCGTTGGGAGGGCCGATTGTCAGGCTGCCGCTGGCCGATGCGATGAACCTGCCATCCGGCGACCACATCACATCATGCAAAGGAGCAGCATGGCCGCGATAGACTAGCAGCGTCCCCCCTGACGGGACGACGGCTTCAGCCGTAACGGATGGCCGCGCTGTCTGCGCCGGAGCGGTTGTCGGGATAGCTGTAGCAGTCGCCGAAGGCTGACCCGGCATATCGCACCCTGCCAGAGCGTCTCCTCCCACGGCGGCACCCGCGAAACCGGCCATACCAACAAGCATTCGACGCCGGGAAAGACGAGGGAGATGAGGTTGTTGCCAGATAGTGCGTGTAGTGTCATTCATGCTGGGATCTCCATAAAAGTACATCATCGGCGCGAAACATGGTTACGAGATGCGCTTACATTCCAAATCAAGCATAGCCAGCATTGCTCGTATGTACTGTGAGCTAGCTCACACCATGGTGGTGAGCCAGATCACACATCAAAGATTACCCACATCTCACATAGTGCTTGTTAACCAACACCTTTTCGCGTTTCTAGCAAGAGAGGAATATTCCCGACCAGGTTCGAGCATGTCATCCTTCGCTGCGCTCAGGATGACATGACCGAGAGAGGTTGTTTTCGTACACCTATCGCGCACCCTTGCTTGAAGGCTGGAAGTTCTTTGTTAACGACTACATAGGCAGCGCGCGAGCTATTCGTGTGGATTGAATGCTATGTATCTTACCCGCTTTTGAGATGGTCGCTAAGATAAAGTCGTTATAATGAAGTTGAAGAGGTTTCTCTTGAGCATTCATATCTCAATTGTGTATGTAGAAAAGGAGTATCGTATGAGTCAGTTTTATTCACCTCAATCGCAGCCAGGTCAGCCGAACCCAGAAGGGCAGCAACCCCAACCGCAGCCTTATCCAACCCAGCAATGGCAGCCGCCCACGATGTATACGCCGCCCAATGTTCCGCAGCAGGGGTACATGCCATCACCAACCAGCCCTCAACAGCCACTCTTTCCGCCACCAGGTCCACAGCAGACACCGCCGGCGAAGCGCCAATCTCGCAAGAAGCTCTGGCTGATTATCGGTGTCGTGCTGGCAATTATTGTGATCGCCAGCGCTGCGTCACAAAAAGGGAATACTCTGCCGAATAGCACGGCATCCACCGATGTGACTACCTCCTCACAATCACAAACGACGCCTGTTGTTCAGCAACCTACCCAGCCACAGACGCAGGCCACACAAAGCCCGCCAAGCCCTACAGTCAACTATGCCCAATTCAATGATGGGACATATACCGTTGGGAAGGACATTCAACCGGGGACGTATCGCACGCGTACAGCGTCGCCGGGCTGCTACTACGAGCGGCTCAGCGGCTTTGGAGGTACAGTAGGCGAAATCATTGCTAACGCGAACACTGACGCGCCCGCCATCGTCACGATCAAGGCGACCGATAAAGGCTTTAGCTCGTCGAACTGCGGAACCTGGACGAAGGATTTATCTGCCATTACCACCAGCCAGACCTCCTTCGATGACGGCATGTACATCGTCGGCACCGACATCAAGCCCGGAACATATCGCATCCGCACAGCTTCACCAGGCTGCTACTTCGCACGACTGAGCGGATTCGGCGGCACAACCGACGAGATCATTGCGAACGCGAATACGGACGCGCCCGCCATCGTCACCATCTCGGCTTCAGACAAAGGCTTCGAGGCATCCAGTTGCGGTACCTGGACGAACGATCTGTCGGCTATTACCACAAGCAAGACCTCCTTCGGGGATGGTATGTACATCGTCGGCACCGATATCCTGCCGGGAACCTACAAGAATAGCGGGCAAGCCAACTGTTATTATGCGCGGCTGAGTGGCTTTGGCGGCACAACCGACGAAATCATCGCTAATAATAATACCGATACCTCTACCATCGTCACCATCTCGCCCTCCGATAAAGGGTTCCAGGCGTCTAGTTGCGGCACCTGGACCAAAGTATAAGAACATTGATGGATGTGGGATTTGGTTCCCAAATCCCACATCCATCAATTAATACCCAAAAAAAGCGCTTTACTTTCGTCTATAATCATGGTAGAATTGCGGTAATTACAAGAATTGCTCACGCGAGACATGTCCCTCCCTGGAGGTTTTTAGAGAGGATGCGCCACTGGCTGAAAGCGTACCGACCAGTAAGGAGTGTCGATACCCCTCGCCAGCCTGCGCCGCAAGGGACGCCACCAGCGTCACAAAGCGCACGTTTCGACCTCGTTAGCGGTCGCACGAGCGCGCACGCTCCATTGTTACAGCACGACTGCTAGCGTCATTGCTGCACGAACTTATGGACGGCGCGGAATCTGGGTGGAACCACGGAAAGCCGACACGCCTTTTCGTCCCTGTGCGGGATGGAAAGGTTTTTTTATTGCTCATTTTTAGCACTGTTCAATGAGGAGGATACATCTATGTCGGTCGAAGCAGAATTAGAAGAGTCGATC
Organism: uncultured Chloroflexia bacterium; assembly: GCA_963731975.1. Taxonomy (GTDB): domain Bacteria; phylum Chloroflexota; class Ktedonobacteria; order Ktedonobacterales; family Ktedonobacteraceae; genus CAVSXS01. The sequence goes on from CAVSXS010000005.1 coordinate 88,511, forward strand.
AGCTATTCGCCGCTGCAGCGTATGCGGCATTCGGCCTCGCACATCATGGCGGAGGCCGTGCTGGAGATTTTTCCGGAGGCCAAACTTGCCATCGGACCCGCCATCGAGGATGGTTTTTACTACGATTTTGACCTGCCGCGCAGTCTGACGCCGGAAGATTTGCCAGATATCGAGCGACGCATGCAGCGTATCGTGGACGGCAAATATCCTTTCTTGCGCGATCGCTGGCCGCGCGAGAAGGCGCTGGAGTACTTCCGCGCTAAAGGGCAGGACTACAAGGTTGAGATCATCGAGAACCTGCCCGATGCCGAGGTCGGCATCTACACGCAGGGCACGTTCCTCGACCTGTGCCGCGGGCCGCACGTCGAGAATACGAGCGAGGTAGGGCCATTCAAGCTGATGCGCGTGGCGGGGGCCTACTGGCGCGGCGACGAACATCGCCCCATGCTGCAGCGCATCTACGGCACGGCATGGTTCAAGCAGGAGGAACTCGACCAGTACCTGTGGCGGCTGGAGGAGGCGCTGAAACGCGACCATCGCAAGCTGGGGCGCGAACTCAAGCTGTTCGTCATCAGCGACGAGGTTCCACCTGGCGTGCCAATGTTCCTGCCGAATGGCGAGACGCTGCGCCACCAGATGGAGAGCTACGTGCGCGAGACGCAGGAGAAGTACGGCTACCAGCACGTCTGGACGTCGCACATCGGCAAAGTCCACCTGTACAAGACGTCGAAGCACTGGTACAACTACCGCGAAAACATGTTCCCGGTGATGCATGGCGACCAGGAGGCATCGGAGGATGACGGCGTCGTGCTCAAGCCGATGAACTGCCCGCACCACATTACGCTGTACAAGTCGCAGATGCACAGCTACCGCGAACTGCCCGTGCGCTACGCCGAGTTCGCCACGCTCTACCGCTACGAGAAGGCCGGAACGCTGACGGGCCTGGCGCGCGTGCGCAGCCTGACGCAAGACGACGCGCACGTCTTCCTGCGCCAGGACCAGATTCAGGAGGAGTTCAACCGCGCCATCGACCTGACGCTGGAGGTTTTCAACACGTATGGCCTGACGGACTACTGGATCGCGCTCTCGCTGCGCGACCCCAACAAGATGGAGGATTACGCGGGCAGCGACGAGGTGTGGGAGCAGGCCGAGAGCGCGCTGCGGCAGGCCGTCAACAACAAGGGCATCCAGTACCGCGAGATGATAGGCGAGGCGGCCTTTTACGGCCCCAAGACGGACTTCATGGTGAAGGACGCGCTGGGCCGCGACTGGCAGTGCTCGACGGTGCAGCTCGACTTCATCCAGCCGAACAACTTCGAGCTGGAGTATATCGGCGAAGATGGTCAGCCGCATCGCCCGGTGATGATCCACCGCGCCGTGACGGGTTCGACGGAACGCTTCATGGCGCTGCTGATAGAGCATTACGCGGGAGCTTTCCCCGTGTGGCTCTCGCCGGTGCAGGCCATCGTCATACCCATCGCCGACCGTCATATAGACTATGCCAACGAGGTGCAGGCCGCGCTGAAGGCCGCCGGCGTGCGTGCTGAAGTGGATGTTCGCAGCGAGCGCATGAACGCCAAAGTGCGCGACGCGCAGATGCAGAAGATTCCCTACATGCTCGTCGTCGGCGACAAAGAAGCAGAGGCCAACGCCGTCTCCGTGCGCCTGCGCACGAACGAGAACCTGGGCGCGACGCCCCTCGCCCAGTTCGTCGAGCGCGTCACGGGACGTATCGCGACGAAAAGCATGGAGTTGTAAATAACGACAAAATGGATGCCCGCGCCCGGTGGCGCGGGCATCCATTTTGTCGTTAAAATGTTACTTGATGTACTTATAGGCTGGCAGCGTCAGGAACTCGACGAATTGTTCGTCGGTGATGATCGAGTCCAGTATTTCGGCGGCGGTAGCGAAGGGGCGTTTGTTGAACTGCTCCTCGCCGATTTGCGCGCGGAGTTTGTTCATCTCGTCCTGCAACACCTCGCGGAACAGCTCGACCGTCACCTTACGCCCGTCGTCGAGGATGCCTTTGGGGTGACGAATCCATTCCCAGATCTGGGCGCGCGAGATTTCGACGGTCGCGGCATCCTCCATCAGGTTGTTGATGGGCACGCAGCCGGAGCCGCGCAGCCACGATTCGAGGTACTGGAGGCTGACGCTGATGTTGATGCGCAGGCCAGCTTCGGTGATCGTGCCATCCGGTATCTTCAGCAGGTCAGCCGCCGTGACATGCACATCCTCGCGCTTGCGAAAGATCTGGTTGGGCGTCTTCATGACCTTGTCGAACTCTTCCATCGCAATCGCCACCAGACCAGGATGCGCCACCCATGTGCCGTCGTGTCCATCGGTGGCCTCGCGCCGCTTGTCCGCGCGCACCTTCTCCAGCGCCTCCTCGTTAGCCTTGGGATCGTTCTTGATGGGAATCTGCGCCGCCATACCGCCGATGGCGTGCGCGTTGCGCCGGTGGCAGGTCTTGATCGCCAGCAGCGAGTAGGAGCGCATGAAGTGCGTCGTCATGGTCACTTGCGCGCGGTCGGGCAGAATGTAGTCGGGTATTTTGCGGAACTTCTTGATGGCGCTGAAGATGTAGTCCCAGCGACCGCAGTTCAGGCCCGCCGAATGATCGCGCAATTCATAGAGGATTTCGTCCATCTCGAAGGTGGCCAGGATCGTCTCAATCAGCACAGTCGCCTTGATGCTGCCATGCGCAATACCCAGCTCCTGTTCAGCCATCGTGAAGATGTCGTTCCACAGGCGCGCTTCGAGGTGACTCTCCAGCTTGGGCAGGTAGAAGTACGGGCCGCTCCCCTTTGCGAGCAGTGTTTTGGCGTTATGAAAAAAGTACAGCCCGAAGTCGAAGATGCCGCCGGAGATGGGCTTGCCGTCGATCAGCACGTGCTTTTCGGGCAGGTGCCAGCCGCGCGGGCGCACCAGTAGCGTTGCGATCTGCTCGTTCAGCGCGTACTGCTTGCCATCGGGGTTGCTGAACGTAATGGTGCGATTGATGGCGTCGCGCACGTTGATCTGTCCCTGGATGGCTTCCGTCCAGAAGGGCGAGAACGAGTCCTCGAAGTCGGCCATGAAGACCTTCGCGCCGGAGTTCAGCGCGTTGATGACCATCTTGCGGTCAACCGGACCGGTGATCTCGACGCGCCGGTCTTGCAGGTCATCGGGTATGGGCGCGATGATCCAATCGCCCTGGCGAATGTGTTCTGTTTCGGGCAGGAAATCGGGCATCTTGCCGGAGTCGATCTCGGCCTGCCGCTGGGCGCGGCGCTGCAACAACTCCTCGCGCCGCGCGCCGAAGGCGCGTGCCAGCGTTGCTACAAAATTCACAGCCTCCGGCGTCAAAATCTCTTCGAAGGCCGGGGTAATCTCGCCTGTAAACTCCACGCCTTTCACCATTGAATTGCTCGTTGTCATGGGATCGTCCTTTCGGTAATGGGTCTGCCGCTCAAGTTCTATTATATAAGGAAACCAGGGCGACCGCGAGGGCTTCGCGGGTAGGTTTTTTGAGACGCCCAGTTCTATAGCCTGTCATTCTGAGCGAAGCGAAGAATCTCTGGCGAACTGAACGCAGATTCTTCGCTTCGCTCAGAATGACAAGCCACGAATCGCAGGCTCTCGGATCAATGCTAAGGAAAAACCTATCCGTGTAAGGACCCTCGCGGTCGCCCTGATCTTCCTGGTCGCAATTCAGGCCATCAATGGAATTGTTCGGCCTCGGTCGAACCGGCCAGCGCGGTCGTGGAGGACGTGCCGCCCGCGATCACCTGGGCTACCTCGTCGAAGTAGCCGGTACCCACCTCGCGCTGGTGCTTTGTGGCTGTGTAGCCGAACTCTTCAAGGTCGAACTCGGCCTGTTGCAGTTTGGAGTAGGCCGCCATGCCTTGCTCGCGGTAGCCAAGCGCCAGCTTGAACATGCTGTAATTGAGGGCGTGGAAGCCAGCCAGCGTGATGAACTGGAATTTGTAGCCCATCCTGGCAATCTGCTGCTGGAAGCTGGCGATGGTCTCCTTGTCAAGCTTCTTGCGCCAGTTGAAGGACGGTGAGCAATTGTAGGCCAGCAGCTTGCCGGGGAACTCGGCGTGAATGGCATCGGCAAAACGACGTGCTTCCGCCAGATTCGGCTCTGCGGTTTCGCACCAGATCAGATCGCAATAGGGAGCATAGGACAGGCCACGCGCGATGGCTGCGTCGATACCGCTGCGCAGGTTGTAGAAGCCTTCGGGTGTGCGCTCGCCGGTCACAAAGCGCCGGTCGACAGGGTCGATATCGCTGGTGAGCAGTTTCGCGCCGTTGGCGTCGGTGCGCGCTACAATCAAGGTAGACACGCCCATCACATCGGCGGCCAGGCGAGCAGAGACCAGATGCTTGATGGCGGACTGCGTGGGGATCAAGACTTTGCCACCCATATGCCCGCATTTCTTCTCTGAGGAAAGCTGATCTTCGAAATGCACGCCTGCCGCGCCTGCCTCAATCATGGCCTTCATCATTTCGAAAACATTGAGCGGGCCGCCGAAACCGGCCTCCGCGTCCGCCACGATGGGCGCGTACCAGTACGTGTCGCCTTTTCCTTCCGAGGTCTGTATCTGGTCGGCGCGCTGCAATGCCTGGTTGATGCGCTTCACGACCGCCGGTACGCTGTTCGACGGGTACAGGCTCTGGTCTGGATACATCTGCCCCGCTATGTTCGCGTCCGCCGCCACCTGCCATCCGCTCAGGTAGATGGCCTGCAAGCCCGCCTTAACCTGCTGCACAGCCTGATTGCCCGTCAACGCGCCGAGCGCGGAGACGAAAGGTTCCGATTGTAACAGGCTCCAGAGCCGTTCTGCTCCCAGCTTCGCCAGTGTGTATTCGATCTGGATCGAACCACGCAGTCGCACGACATCTTTGCCACTATATGGACGGCTTACGCCCCGCCAGCGCAGGTTGCCTTTCCAGTTCGCTTCCAACTCCGATGCCGTTGGTCCACCAACAGTTTTTTTCCCGTTGCTTTGACCATTCATACCGTTTTTCCCGTAACCATTGTAGTCATAATGTTCGCTCATGCTGATGACCTTTCTCCCGAGCAGGACTGCCAGATGACACATACGCGGAAACACTGTCTGTTCCCCTATGGCTCACTACCGTTATGTAAAGGGTAACATGTGGGGGAGAGGAATACCAGCAAATAGCTTCAAAGGTTGTAAGGTTGGCTATAAGTCGGGGGTTATATGAGGACGGCCATGGAGGTCGTCCTCGTTATCCCATCATGCACCATGGCACTTTTTGTATTTCTTGCCGCTGCCGCAGGGGCAGGGATCGTTGCGTCCGATCTTGTTGATGGCGACCTGGCGCGGCGCTGGCGCGGCCTCCGGAGAGCGCCCATTCGTGCCGGTGCGTGCAGAGTTCGCTGTGTGCGTAGCGGTCGCCGTTCGGCGGCTCGTGCCGTCCGCGCCGCTATCGCTCTTGGCCTGGCCGACAGCCCTGGCGATATCGTCGGCGTTGGTGCGCAGGTTGCGCGGGGCCGCTTTGCGCTTAGGCGCGGGCTGCTCTATGCGAATGGTGATGTTATCGCGCAGCAGTTTGAGCACGCTATCCACGATGTAGTGCTGAATGGATGTTTTGAGGTCATCGAACATGCGGAACGCTTCGTTTTTGAACTCCACCAGTGGGTCGCGCTGGGCAATAGAGCGGAAGCCGATGCTGTTGCGCAGCATATCGACCGCGTGGATGTGATCCATCCAGAGGCGATCAATCACCTGCAAGGTATACGAGCGCTCCAGGTCGCGGATGGTCGGAATACCCATGCCCGGATTCTCATCATTCAACGTTTCGAGCTGCTTGCCGCGCTCCTCGTAGTGATCGATGATCAGGTCGGTCAGCTTTTCCAGCAAGCTATCCTTGCGCACCGCGTGAATATTTTCGGGCAGAACGTCGTCGGGAATCTGCACCCACGCCTCAAGTACGTTGAAGAGGCGCTCGAGCTGCTCCTCCTCGCTGATGATGTTGCCGGGAATGTACATATCGACGATGCGCTGAATCTCCCTGCGGATCATACCAAGCACGCGCTCGTGCAGGTCGGCGTGTTCGAGTACGGCGCGGCGGTCAGCATAAATGACCTCGCGTTGTTTGGCAATCACATCGTCGTATTCGACCACGTGTTTGCGGGTGTCGAAGTTATAGCCCTCGACCCTTGTCTGCGCCTGTTCGATGAAGCGCGACACCAGCCCGCTTTCGAGGGGCATGTCCTCGTCCATGCCCGCGAACTCCATCACCTTCGAGACGCGGTCGGCAGCGAAGCGGCGCATCAGATCGTCTTCGAGCGAGAGGTAGAAGCGCGAGGAACCGGGATCGCCCTGGCGTCCGGCGCGCCCGCGCAGCTGGTTGTCGATGCGGCGCGACTCGTGGCGCTCGGTGCCGATGATGCGTAGTCCGCCCAGTTCGACGACCTTGTTATGGTCTTCATCGCACTCACGAATCTTGGATTGGAACAGCTCTTCCCGTTCCTCTTCCGACATATTGGCGATGTAGTCGCGGATGGCCTCCTCTTTCTCAAGGCGGTCGTCCTCGTCCTGTACGGGCATATCGTGGATGAAATCGACCTGCTCGGCGTGCTTGCGCAGGATGGTATCGAAGTACCCGGCGGGATTGCCACCCAGCAGGATGTCGGTGCCGCGACCGGCCATATTGGTCGCAATGGTGACGGTTCCGCTGCGCCCGGCCTGCGCCACGATCTGGGCTTCCTTCTCGTGGTGCTTCGCGTTCAGGACGTTATGCGGAATGCCTTCGCGCTCGAGTAGCTCGGAAAGATGCTCGGAGGTCTCGACCGAGGTTGTGCCGACCAGCACCGGCTGCCCCTTTTCGTGCAATTCCTGTATCTCGTTGGCCACCGCGCGGAACTTGCCCTCTTCCGTGCGGTAGATCAGGTCAGCCTGGTCAGCGCGCACCATCGGTTTATGCGTCGGAATGACGATCACTTCCAGTTTATAGATTTTGAAGAGTTCCTCCGCCTCGGTCAGCGCCGTTCCGGTCATACCGGCCAGTTTCTTGTACAGACGAAAGTAGTTCTGGAAGGTAATGGTCGCCAGAGTGCGGTTCTCATGCTGCACCTTGACGTTTTCTTTGGCTTCGATTGCCTGGTGCAGACCATCGCTATAGCGCCGCCCGATCATCTGGCGGCCTGTGAACTCGTCAACGATAATGACCTCGCCATCCTTAACGATATAGTCGCGGTCGCGCTTGAAGATCACCTGCGCTTTGATGGCATTCTCCATGTTGCGCGTCATCTCGACGTTTTCCGGGTCGTAGATGTTCTTGATACCTGCCAGTTGCTCGATCTTCTCGATACCCGCGTCGGTCAGGATGACCGTGCGCGTCTTTTCCTCGACGGTATAGTCGGTTTCAGCTTTCAGGCGAGGCGCCCATTTTGCGAATCTGACGTACTGATCGGTCGACTCCTGATCCTGGCCCGAAATGATGAGCGGGGTACGCGCCTCGTCGATCAGGATGTTGTCCACTTCGTCCACGATGGCAAAGTTCAATTGGCGCTGCGCCACCTGGTCAATCGACGCGACCATGTTGTCGCGCAGGTAATCGAAGCCGAACTCGTTGTTCGTGCCGTAGGTGATGTCGGCGTTGTAGGCCGCGCGGCGCGCTGCCGATTGCGGGTCAACGGCGTTGACGATCACGCCGACCGAGAGGTTCAGGAAGGTATAGATCTGTCCCATCCACTCGGAGTCGCGCTTTGCCAGGTAGTCATTGACGGTGATAACGTGGACGCCTTTGCCCGGAAGCGCGTTCAGGTAGACAGGCAGTGTGGCGACGAGTGTTTTGCCTTCGCCGGTGCGCATCTCGGCGATCTTGCCCTGGTGCAGCACCACGCCGCCGATTAACTGTACGTCGTAGTGGCGCATCTTGATGGTGCGCCGCCCGGCCTCGCGCACGACGGCGAACGCCTCCGGCAGAATGTTATCCAGCGTCTTGCCCGTGCGGTAACGTTTCACGATAGCCGGGAGTTGTTCGTCCATCTCCTCGGCCTTGATAGCAACCAACTCGCCCCGCAGGTAATACAGCACGTTGCCAAGCAGCTTCTCCAGGCGCTCGTCCGCGCCCTCCTCCGCATCGACGGCGTTATTGCGCGCCTCCTCGAACTTCGGCCACGCCTTCTGAAAGGCCTCTTCCTGGAACTCTTCATCGATCTCGGCGAGCGCAGGTTCGGCCTGCTTGAGCAGCGCCAGCGTGGCTTTTTGTGGGTCTTTGGTATCGTCGGGCCATTCCTGCGTCTCCTCGGCGATGTCCATGGCCCGTGTGACGCGCCGCGAATTGAAGGAAACGTTCAGGCGTTCATACGCGCTTTCAAGGCATTCTGAAAGCGTATCATGCAGGTGGTCCCGCATGTGTTGTTCCGCGTTGCTCTTGCGCTCAATCACCTGGCGCGGCTCGCGCATGGCCTGGTGAAGTTGCTCGTCGGTGAAGTTGGCGGCCAGCGGTTCAACCGCGTCCAGCACTTCGCGGAAGATGCTGACCAGTTCGTCTTCCAGCACCATACCGCCCTTGAGGTACAGGTGCAACTGTGCTCGGAATTCGTCCGTCTTGGCGGCCAGTTGCTCGTCGCTCAGCTTCTGCATCTCCGGCTCAAACGTGTTGATCTCATCTATAATCGGCTGGATGACCTTTAGTTCCTTCTTATTGGGGTCGCCCAGCATCTTTCCCAGTAATTGCATCTGAATAGTTTCTCCCGGCAATCGGCGATTAAGTCTCAATCTATGGTAATAAAGGCTGTGATTAGCAAAAATATCTCATTCATTATACCACGGATCGTATCTCGCGGGAAAGCAAGGGGTGTAAGTAATACCTGTAGGCAACCAGGCGTAGGGGCCGGTTTACCGTACACATCAGCCGATTTATCGGCGCGAAACGTGGTCCTGTACGATGCCAGGGCCAGCAAAAAACGAGGAGACGCGCCCATAAATGGGCTGATGGGCACGATAAATCGGCCCCTACTGTGCCTTCACGCTCATTTGCCCACAACTATTTCTTACACCCGAAAGCAAGCGCTTGCTTTACAAGTATTCAGAAAGAGAGTAAAGTTATCAGGTGTTCTTCAATTTTCAAGAAACAGGGAGGCCAGCTATGATCGTTGTCATTTTCAGCGCGAAGCTGAGGGCCGAAGCCAGCCGTGAAGAGTACGAGCAGTGGGGGGAGCGCATGTATGAACTGGTTCAGCAAATCCCTGGCTTTATTTCGGTCGACAGTTACCCTGAAGGCGATGGAGGAGAATTGACGATTGCGCGTTTTACCTCTGAGGAAGCGTTGAAGGCCTGGCGCACACAACCGGAGCATCTACAAGCTCAGCAGCTTGGGCGAAGCACCTTCTACGAATCCTACCACATCCAGGTTTGCAGAACCGTTCGCGATTACGAGTTCCACCAGGACAGCGGCGTCACCCACCGGTCGCCTGGAGAAGATGAAGAGTCTTTGCGATCTTCCTCGTAGACTGCCATCCCATTTAATTCAAGCCTCGACTAAATGCACTGTCGAAGAGAACATAAGATGCCATCCCGCAAGAGCCAGCTTCCGGGATGGCATCTCATTTTGCTAATTATCGTTGCGAATTCTGACGGCGCTACTCCTATGCAGTCCTATTTTACACAGGACGCCTTGACGCCCTACCAACCGTCCAGGTACATTGCCTTCTGGGTACCTGTGGGGAGGGGAAGTGCGATTTGATCTGTTTACGGTATCACATGGTGATACACGAAAAACAGAAATGGATGATTACTGAAAGGAGATCTTGTAGTGCAATCGTCACACAAAGACCAATCGTTTCAAACAGCCCGTGACATCTCTGAAGGCGAAGCAACGCAGCTTCCGTGGGAAATAGCCGGCCATGCTCCGGAGGGAGAGCATCCCGATTTGATCGAGAACGTGGACCCATACGCGCAGTGGGCTGCCGAAGTGTCGAACGGACAATCCGGCCAACGTCCACCCGCACGCCCGGCAAAAGGCGGATCACGCTCCTCGCGTGATACTGATGAGCCCCGCTTTGGTCGAAGAAAGCTTGTGACACTGCTGGCCGCGGGCACGGCGGGGGTAATCACGGTGGTCACGGTAGGGGGGATCAGCTTTGCTCGATCACCTCAACTTACTCAACTCATGGGAAGGTCTCCCGTACACACCGGGGATGATGGTGCCATTACTACCATTCCTCAAAAAGATACGGATAGGGATGGGGATGGAAAGAGCGGCAGCAAATGGGACAACGACGGTGACGACGACAAACGCCCTCACCAGAAGCCGACACACACACCGAAGCCGAAGCCGACCCATACGCCCACGGCTACAAAAACCCCATCTCCTACGAAGACGCCCACGCCGCCCTCAACACCGACGGGAACACCAACTGGAACACCGACGGGGACGGTAATCGGCACTTCGACCCAGGCCACGAACACAGCTGTTGCTTTCACCAATCCTGCTGATGGCCTGGCGGCCTGGCTGGTGCATATGGGCAATGGCAGCTTCGTAGCCGTTGAGCAGGCCTGCACGCACGCGGGCGTCGCGGTCAGGTACAATCCGTCTACAGGGCAGTTCAACTGTCCGGCGCACGGCGCGATTTTTAATGCGGACGGTACCAATCCCCAGGCGCCGGCGAAATTGCCTCTACCGCCCGTCCATGTTACGGTCAATGCCAACGGGACAGTTACGACACCGTAACTGACATCATACCCATTTCCCGTGTGGGGTGCGCTCTCAAGCAGGGGAGGGCTGGAGTCTGAAACTACCTGAGAGCGCAGGGTAGGTCACTTAATGCGGAGTCTATCATCGCATTGAGTGACCCGTCGTAACAGGCTCGCCGCTCGCCAGGTTGAGCAGGAGCTGCGTGCGGGCGGCAGCCAGCCGCTCCAGCGACACACCCGTAGAGAAGCCCATCGCTTCCAGGTATTCCACCAGTGTTTCCGTGGAAAGATTGCCCGGCGCGCCCGGCGCGTATGGACAGCCGCCCAGTCCTCCAACGGCGGCATCGAAGGTCGTTACGCCCGCCTGCAGCGCGGCGAAGACATTGGCGAGGCCATACCCGGCGCGGTCGTGAAAGTGCGCCCCCAACGAGACATGCTCAGGCAGTTCCTGGCGAGCGCGCTGGAACAACGTGTAGACCTGGCGCGGGTTGCCGACGCCGATGGTGTCCGCCAGCGAGACCATATCGACCTCCATCTCGGCATAGGCGCGCACGACATGTAGCACCGCCTCCGGATCAACATGGCCTTCGAAGGGACAACCAAAGGCCGTCGCAACCGCCCCGCGCACCATCACGCCGTCGCGCTTCGCTGCCGAGGCCACCTCGCGTAACTGTGCCAGCAATTCATCGACTGAGCGGTTGAGATTGGCGCGGTTATGCGACTCGCTGGCAGAAACCACCAGCACCACCTCGTCGATGCGCGCCGCGTGCGCCCGCTCGTAGCCACGCAGGTTGGGGATCAACCCGGTGTATATGACACCCGCGCGCCGTGGCAGGTGACCGGCCACGTAATCAGCATCGGCAAGCTGCGGTATCCATTTGGGATGCATAAACGATGTCGCCTCTATCGTTGTAATCCCGGCATCGAGCAGGGCATCGATGAAGCCCAATTTTTGCGCGGAGGTCACGAAGTGATCCGCGTCCTGGAGGCCGTCGCGCGGCGTGACATCGACGATCGTCACGCGCTCCGGCCAGGTTGGTGATGTAGTTGCCATTTTTAGAGAACCCCTTCTGTTTGCAAGCGCTGCATTTCTTGTGGGTCGAGTCCCAACAAATCGCCATAAATCGCCTGATTGTCGGCGCCCAGCTCTCCGCCGCTGTGCTCGATGGCTCCCGGCGTTTCGGTTAAACGCGGGACAATGCCGGACATGTAGGTGATGCCCTCCGGCATGCGGGCATCCGGCACGGCGGCAATCATGCCACGCGCCTGGTACTGTGGGTCGGCGGCGATATCGGCGATGCTCATCACAGGGCCAGCCGGAACGCCTGCCTTGTCCAGTGCGGCCTGCGCCTCAATCAACGTGAGTGAAGCGACCCAGGCGCTGATAATCTGGTCGAGTTCGCGATGATTTTTGACACGCGAGCGATTATCTTGGAAGCGTGCGTGATCGGCCAGCGCGGGTTGTCCCATCGCCAGGGTAAGACGGCGAAAGACGTTTTCGCCGTTGCCGCCAATCGCCAGCCAGTGTCCATCACCCGTCTGGTAGACATTCGATGGCGCGGCACGCAACATACTGTTACCCTCGCGCTCGCGCACAACGCCAGCGTGCTTGTACTCGGTTAGCATAGCCTCGGTCAGCGCGAAGACCGCTTCAGTAATGGCCACATCGACGATCTGGCCCTGCCCATCGCGCTCCCTGGCGCGTAAAGCCAGCATCGCTCCAAAGACCGCTTGCTGCGCTGCCAGTGAGTCACCCATGCTGACGCCGACGCGCACCGGTGGCCGGTCGGCAAAGCCCGTCACGTAGCGCACGCCGCCCATAGACTCACCTACGTTGCCGTAGCCCGCGCGCCCCCGGTATGGGCCGGTCTGTCCAAAGCCAGAGATGCGCACGAAAACGACGCCCGGGTTCACTGCTCGCATCTGCTCGTAGCCGAGACTCCACCCTTCCAGGCGGCCCGGACGGAAGTTCTCGATCACGATATCCACGTGCTGCACCAGCTTGAGCGCCAGCTTCTGTCCTTCAGCCATATGCAGGTCAAGCGTGATTAATCGCTTGTTGCGCGACTGCGCCAGCCACCACGCCGAGATATGCCCCGAGCGTGTTGGTACCATCGTTCCCCAGGTGCGCAGCTCGTCACCCCGCCTCGGTGGCTCTACCTTTATCACCTCCGCGCCAAAGTCCGCCAGCATGCGCGCCGCCAGTGGGGCTGCTACAAACGAGCCGAGTTCGAGCACGCGCACACCTGCCAGCGGTGGCTGCCTTTGTGCCTGCCCCATCGTCATCGATGGAACTACTTTTTCTTCGTGAGAAGCCATGATCTTCGAACTTTCCAGTAGAACGCCGCTCCGGCGTTTATACACACTCTCTCCGTTCAGCAACATATCCCATATCAAGCGATGCGCGCCGGGCAGCTTCGCAGACAAGCGGCACATTGCTGGCCTGCTCGTCTGGACCGAGCCGCACGCTCGGCGCAACCAGCGCGATGGCTGCCACGACCGCTTTGCTCGCGTCAAATACTGGCGCTGCGATCGCCGCAAGCCCATCCGAGCGCTCGCCTTCGCTGAACGCCCAGCCCGCTTCACGCACCCGCTCCAGCTTCGCTTTCAACACCTGCATCTCTTCTAACGCATACTCGCTGTAACGCGCCGCGCTCGCTTTCAGCAGGTCTGTTTGCTCCCAATCTGACAACCAGGCCAGCAGCACCTTCCCTGCCGCGCCAACGTGAAGCGGCACTGCAGAACCGACATCGACGAATACACGCAAGTTATGCGGGCTGAGCACTACTTCAATAGCAATGCGCGACTCGTTTGAGCGAACATACAGTTCCGCATTTTCGCCTGTCTGATCTCTCAACCAGCGCATGTGCGGCAGCGCGCGCGCTCGCACATCGATGCCCTCGGCTACCATCGCTCCCAGTCGCAGGAGCGCCATACCCAGGCGAAATTGCTGCCTCTCCTTTTGCAGGAGACCGTGCTCGCTCAATACCTGCACCAGGCGATAGACCGTCGGCAGCGACATGCCGGTTTGCTTGGCAATGTGTTGCGGCGTCAGAGCCACATCCCCGCTTGGAAAGGAATACAAGATACGCATCGCTTTATCAAGCACGCCCACTTTGGTATCGGGAACCGCCGTCACATTCATACAACCTTCTTATTCAATGAAAATATTCCACTATATGGAATATAATCTACAATGTGGAATCACATGTTTAAAGCATACCCAATAGAGAGCCAATTGTCAAGGAATCAAAAGGGTTGCATCGCTATGGTTGTTCGCCATAGCGTTTCTTCATTTCACCGCGTGACATCCATACTTCCTGCGGATAGGAACCGTAGGTTGTGCCTTGCAGCAGGCGGTCGAGTCCGTTCTGGTGGTAGAGCACCAGCAGGCCGGTCATGAAGAAGCGGTCGAACCACGCCTGGACGGTGTGCGGGCGCTCGCGCAGGGTAAAGCCCATACGGCGCGTAGCACGGCTCAGCAGCGTGATGCCGAAGAAGGCGCGCAGCTCTGGTGGAAAATCGGGGCGTTGAGACCACGCGACCAGCGCGCGCAGGTCATCACCGACCATCTTCAACAGTCCGAACGGGCCGGTCTGCCCGGCGGCCTTCAGCAGCAGTTGGTTGCGGAAGTGTAGTTCGCCGATCAGGTCGCCTTTCTGCACGTGCGTCCCGTCGGGTAGATCGATAGGTTTGCCCTTATAGGTCGTGAAATGCACCATCAGCAGGCCATGCGGGGCATCGGGAATCGATTTGACGTGCCAGATCGACAGCGTGAACCATTCCCAGAAAGGCCAGAAGAGCAGGAAGCCGCGCGCCCGGCCAGCGCGCGTGCGGAAAGCCAGCTTCCAGCCGAAACCCACCGTGCGACGCTGTCCTCGCGCCGCACGCTGTACAGTCTGCGTATCGCTGCTAGCTTCCCGCATAGGAGATGCAGGCTGCGCTATAGCGCCGGCCTGCGCCTGGGTGGTCACGGGCTGGCGCTTCTCGCGCACCTTGAGGACGAAAACCGCGCCCAGGAGCAGCGCCAGAGTGGCGAGGGCGAAAACGACGCGATAGCCCAGTTGTGTCTGCCCAACGTGGCTGGCGACCAGGATCACTACGCCGCCAATGAGCGGCGCAGCAATGGCTGGCAACGTGGTTGAGGCGTTCCAGATGCCCAGGTCTTTGCCTACCGAGTCGGCGGACGGCAGCGAATCGAGCGTCAAAGCCCAGTCCACGCTGGTGTACGCACCGTAGCCCAGGCCGAAGAGAATGCCCAGCGGCCAGAGCGCGAACACGCCGGGGAAGAGCACAAAAGCCAGCGCAGCCAGCGCCATGAACACCGTCGAGATGGAGACGATGCTGACGCGCCCGGTGCGGTCGGACAGCACGCCCAGTACGAAGGCGCTGAACACAGCCCCCAGCAGCGCCAGGATGGCGACGCCCGCCGTAGTCTGCACGAAATTCTGGACGTGCGCGACATTGGCAAAGTAGAACTCGATGAAGGTCATGAAGAGTGTCAGGCCCATCATGACAAAGAAGCGTGTCAGGAAGACCCAGGAGAAGTTATGGTCGCTCCACGGTTTGAGCCAGTTCTGGCGCATCCATGCTTGCAAGTGGAAGGGCTGCTTTACACGGCGCGGAAATGCAATGGGGTCAAGTGGTATTTCATGGACGCTGAGAATGGTGATAAGCGTGCCAATCAGCATGACGATCCCGCTCAAGATGTAGTAGGTGATAGCGCCACGCCGGATACTTCCCAGGTCGGGCGCGCTGGCATTGATGCTGCCCAGCAGCCAGGCAGCGATGCCCAGGCTAAAGACGTTGCCCAGGATGGTCATCAAGCCCAGGTAGGCTGAAGCGGTGCCGCGCTGCACCTCCGGCACGCGATCGGGGATCAGGCTCTGGTAGCCCGCGGTTCCAGCGTTGATCGAAAGTTGGAAGAAGACCAGCCCCAGCAGGAAAAACCACAGGTTAGCGGCGAAGCCCAGGATCAGGCCGCTGATGAACATGCACAGGCCACCCATCAGAATATAGGGGCGGCGGCGTCCCCAGGCGGCATACGTATGATCCGACATCATGCCGATCATAGGCGGCACGAACAGCGTCAGTACCGCACCGCCAGTCGATATCCAGCCGAGCAGCGTGGCCTGCTGCGCATTGCCGACCTGCCCATTAATGAAGAGCAAGATTTCAGTCGGGATGACGATGGGCAGGAGGGCCGCGTTCTGGAAGTTAAGAGAGAACCACAAGACACTGAGGGTTAGTTGCTCGCTGACGCTCAAGCGGCGCTGCTGGTCATGTACTTCCATAGACGCATTCCAAATCTATGCCCGCTGGGAGCGGATGCTGGGTAATCGTATGCTCTACATGTTACTTTACAAATATAACACGTCTAACATGCGATTTATGCCGGATGCTTCATTCTGTAATCCGGGCAAAAACTGACCTCTTTCTATGGTACACTCAAAGCAGTTTGAGCATACGGGAGGACACACGCGGATGTTGACCCTTTCACGCGCCGAAGCCCGGCGTTTTCTGGCTAATTATCACTTTACCCCAACCGATGTGCCTGGCGTCTTTGATCGCCTGGGCACGGTGCAATATGACCCGCTCAACCCGGTGGGGCGCAACCCGGATTTGGTCTTACAGGCGCGCGTGCCTGGCTATCAGGTGGATGACTGGCAAAAGGCAGCATACACCAACAGGATCATATATGACGCCTGGGATAAAATGGCATGTTTGGTCCCGACGAGTGATTGGCCCAAGCGCGCCAGGCTGCGCGAACGTACCTATGAGGTGCATCCGCAGCTCCTGGAAGAACAGGCGGACGCGGTGGCGGCGGCGCTCGCTGAACTGGATGCGCGCGGGCCACTTTCATCCCTGGAGTTTGAAGATCAATCGCACTTCACGGATCGCACTTCCTGGTATGGTCCCAAACGCATCAAGCATATCTTGCGGGCGCTATGGGATCGCGGAGTAATTGCGACCCACCACCGGCAGGGTGGCCGCCATTACTATGATCGGGCAGAACGCGTTATTCCTCCTGAATATTTTTACGCGCCGCCAATAGAGAATGAGGACGAATCGACACGCTGGATGTTAGCCCGGCGCTGCCAAAGCATGGGCATCATCCGCCCTATAGGGGAATACACCATCTGGTTTGGCTGCGGCCCGGCAAACCGACGCGCTACCAGATTCAAAGAACTGGTCGAGATGGGGCAATTGATACCTGTGCAGATAAGCGAAAACGGTGCTAAAGGCTGGCCTGCCTATCTGCCAGCAAGCGCACTCAAGCTTTTGGACGCGCCTGTGGCTGCTCCATGTGTCATTTTTCTTGGTCCGCTAGATAGCCTGCTGTGGGACCGGCGCGGGGTAATGCAGTTATTCGATTTTGAATATGTCTGGGAAGTCTACAAGCCTGAACCGCAGCGCCGCTGGGGCTATTATGTGCTGCCGGTGTTCTATGGGGATCGCTTTGTGGCTCGGCTGGATAGCCGCCTGGAACGAGGGAAGTGGATGATTACCCGTTGGTGGTGGGAGCCGGATGTGACCCCTACCGCTGACCTGCTCGACGCACTGCACGTGGCCGCCGAGAACTTCGCCCGCTACTTGTGCGCATGCAGTGTGCTTGTGGAAGCGGGCGTGGAGCCTTTAGCCCGACAGGCGATGACGATAGCATAGCATTATCTGGCTACTCTCGGAATCCGTGGAGAGTCTGACTGAGCTTGTTGAACGATACTTGGCGGGAGACGACTGCTTGTCCCAGGCGTGGTAGATGAGACGATCGCTGTAGGCGGCCTGGCCAGTCATCGCCCCTGCCCTCGCTCTATCGCTCGCCTGTTCGCGCCAGCCAGTCCCTTATGGAGGGCAGGTGCTCGTCGTAGTGTTCGTAAGTGTCGCCCGCGATCAGCTCCCACAGCGCATTGCCCTTCATCCAGGCGAAACGCTGCTCCTCAAAGAGATCGGCATCGTCCATCGTGGGAATAAGCGCGACAATCTCATTATACGATGCACGAAAGTCGGCCAGGATGTCGGCGGAGGGGCGCTGCCTGTTCTCTTCGTAGAAGCGGGCATTCCTGGCATCGATGCCGTCGCTGTCGGATTCGTCTTGCAGCGTGTGAGCATCCGGCGTCTCGTGTTGGGCAGCCGAGCGCATGCGTCCCAGCGCGGACTGCTGCCAGGCGGCGATATGCGCGACGGTATCCTTGATCGACCAGTCACCGTTGACGCCCGCGCCGTTCAACTGCGCCTCAGCGAGCGGCGCGAGTACGCCGTCCAGTTCGACATAACCGGTGGTTATCAGAGTCAGCAACTCGCTCTTGTTCATGAGAATACTATCTCCTCTGCCGGTTTGACGGTGATGCGATACTTATCCGACCTAAAGCCGTTCAGGGTATTGTTGGTATGCGCGATGATCTGCTCGGCGCTGAGGATGTCGTTGTTGTAGGTGGTGTGCGCGTCTCCCACCAGCGTCACGTTATAGCCAAGCGTGGTAGCGCGGCGAATGGTCGTATCGACGCAGTATTCGGTCTGCCCGCCCGCTACGACGAGCGTCTGAATGCCACGATCTTCCAGTACCTGCCTGAGCGTGGTATCGTAGAAAGAATCCGAGGCACGTTTATGCACGACCGGCTCGCCCTCTCGCGGGGCAATGGCGGGATGAATCTCCCAGGGCGGCGTGCCGACCTCAAGCTCATATCCCTCTGGTTCATCATGCTGAACGTAGATGACCGGTGTATGCGAGGCACGCGCCTTCTCAAGCAGCGAGCGAATGGCCGAAAGCACGTCGTCGCGGCGGTAGGCATTCTCAACGACTCCAACCTGGGTATCGATGATGAGCAGGGCAGTAGTGGTATTCATGACTGGTATCCTTTCGCTAGCTTTCCAAATATCCGATGCAAGTGTAGCATAGAAAGAGGACAAATTTAGCCCTGTTTTGGGTAGAACCGTTTGGCTGGGTATGCCTTCCCGAAAGTTTGAAAAATCACTGGCACCTGCGCTACTTAGTTGCCCTAATGACTCTAGTATAATGTATACTGCTATTTCGGCTTCCTAAGTATAATCAAACACCTTCTGCGGGGCAGAATCTGCCTATCAAGTGGGAGCAATGCCGTGAAAGTTCTGTGTTTGTACTTATGTATGGAAGGCTCGATCAATGGTCGGCCTCAGTTCCTCCAGAGGATAGTACAAGCCAAGCACGAACGCGACGAGCCTGGCATCTCGTACTGAATGCGCGCCGATCTGCTGGTAAATATGCTCAAAATGCTTGCTCAACGTCGTGGGAGCGATATGCAGGGAATCAGCAATTGTCTTGCGGTCATGTCCACGACACAGCCACTCCAAGATCTCTTGTTCGCGTTTGGACAATGGCGTCGGCTGTGACGGGAGTGATGGCGGTATTCCTCCCAGCAGCACAGTCATTTCCAGGTTATAGAAGAAGAGCGCGCAGCACTGGGCCAGGTTTCTGGCCACCTCGAACGACAACGCGGCCTGACGCAGTTCGATGTGATCAGGCAACACCGCCAGTGATCCATAAACTCGCCCGGCCATCCTGACCGGAGCGAGATGATACAGCGACGAACGCGGGGAGAGTTCTTGGGCAGGCTGCCGCTGCGAGAGGTGAAGGAATACCTGCCCCTGGCTGGCCTCTACTACCACCTGGCAGATGCGATCCACCATTCCCCTCGTCTCTCCGTGGAACGTTTGAAAGCACAGGAGCAGGCGGGTCAGCAGTACATCCCCATTGACCGGGGTAAGGGGCGTAGTTCCTTGCCCCTGCTCCGACCAGAGCTGGCGGGGATGATCTGGCGTCGGCGTTCCATTGTAGTGCTGATGCATACCCATTGCGTACACTTCTCCTTTGCTTGATGAACTGGTTATTAGTACACTTCCTGGTCAGTAATCCCCACGTCCAACGTGGCAGTCAGGGTCAGCCGCGGGGTATCGACCACGTGCAAGTGCGGACTGCTGGCCGGTATGACCCCTTCGCGCAAGAAGGACGCCAGGCGATTGTCGAAGACCTGGTAACGATTGCCGAAAGTAAAAGCGAACTGTTCGATCTGGCCGGTGGCGCGATTAAGCGCCAGCACGTCGTCTAGCTGGGCGCAAGATGATGCCTGCCCGCAAGCCGAGTGATCCAGAAACGCGCCCACCAGCACCTGCCAGTAGTGACCCCAGCTCTGAACGGCGTAGGCACGTGCGACATGCAGCGCGCTATCGAATGCGACGAAGATACTCTGCTCAGAGGTAGGATCGTAGAGCATGATGCTGAGGGCGGGCATCCCAAAATGTCCCACGTACAGCACCAGTCCTGATCCCAGGCCAGGGTCGCTGACCTGTCTCATCAGGGAGAGATCGGCGGCGAAAACCAGGAAGCGCAGCGCGCCTGTGCCCGGGTCGTAGAGCAGCAGTTGGGCGCGTCCCGTGCCGTTGAAATCGCCGCTATGCACCTCCCAGTTTCCCCCGGCTCCACCAGGGCTTGGAAGTGCCTGACGCGCAAGGTCGCGGTGAAATCCATGATGCGCATCTGCCCCGAGAGCCGATCATAGAGCACCAACCCGTCCTGGTGCGCGCTGACGAAGCGGCCCGTGTAGATTTCCCAGGTATCGCGCAGCAGCGTGTACGACTGCTGCTCCTCGATGTGCAGGTTCTGGGTAAAATTCACCAGCAGCACATTTGGCGGAAGCGTCAGGCCCTGGAGATCGGGTGCGCCTTCGCCGCTCAAGTCCTCACCTGGAGTGGGAGTCGATAAGACCGCGGCGCTACTTTGGGTCGGGATATCGCGCGCGCCTATTCCCAATGCCGCTGCGGTGCCGATCGGCGAAGGGGTCAGGCCGGGCGTCGGGCTGGGTACAAGGGTTGGCGTGGGATCGGGCGTTGGCGAGACGCCCGGGGTTGGGCTGGGTGCTGGAGATGGAGAAGGTGACAGCGTCGGAGTCGGGGTAGGCGTAGACGAAGGAGAGGGAGTAGGCGTCGTACCAGGCGACGGCGAAGGGCTGGGAGAGAGTGTCGCGGTCGGCGACAGCGTCGGGGTCGCTGTGGGACTGGGCGAAGGAGAGGGGGTCGGGCTGTTATGAGGCGAGGGTGGGATGGTAGGTGAGGTGGCTGCGGTCGAAGTCGGATTGGGGGTCGAGGGCGGCGAAGTGGTGGTGGGGTCGGGCGTCGCGACCTGGCTCAATGCGATAGCCAGCGCATCTCGCTTATAGAGCAATAAGCCGCTGCGCTGGCCGTCGAAGCGCCCCACGTAGAGTTCCCAGCCAGGGCCCCAGCCGGGTAGCAGCATGTGGCGCTGGACGGTCAGCTGCGGCGAGAGGCTCAGGATCTGGATGCGACCCGTGACGCGATCATAGAGCAGGATGTCGGTATGTCCGTCACCGCTGAAGTCTCCCAGGCGAATGTCCAGTGACGATCCCCAGCCACCGGCTGGCGTCAGCGAGTCCCCCAGGCTGACCTGCTGTGGCTGTTCGGTCAGGTAAGCCAGCGAGAATTGCCCGAAAGGACGCGACCAGTGCGGCAAAACAGCGAGGGTGCGATCCGCGAAGGTCATCACCTCCAGGATGCCCTGTCGGCGCTGGTAGAGCAGCAGGTCGGTGTTGCCGTTGCCGGTGAAATCCGCGTCGAATTGCTGGTCGTAGGCACCGGGAGACAGCCCTGGCGAGACACGACTCACCGGACTGGTGACAGACAGCGTCGTCGTACCCTGGACTCCCTGGGTCACCTGACCCTGCTGCGCCTGCGCGTTAGCGGCGCTCACCTCAGCTATTCCGTTCCCATCCACGCCCGGCAGTCGTGCAAAGCGGCTGGCATCCAGCGGGCCGGGGAAGTAGATGAAGCGCATCGCCCCGTCCTGGAAGCGTGGCTGGTTGATGTAGCCCACGTTGTAGCCACGCCCGCTGTACATGGGGGTCGGGTCGCCGTAGTTCTGGTAGGTGACATTGAAGGTGCTCGCGTCGGGGCTGACCCAGGTCACAAAGGCGACATGGCCCGCCGTGCCAAAGGCCCAGACTCCATCGGCTACCGGGAAGACAGCGATAGAACCAAGGCGGGGCGTGGTGCCTATCGGCAGGCCAAAACGCTCGGCATCTACGATCCAATCGGCGGCGTTGCCCCAGTTGAGCGGCAGATTGTAGCCGAGCAGGTGCCACTGCTCCCACGCCCACCATACACAGTTGCCCCCGCCAGGATAGGGGCCGGGACAAAGCGGGAAGGGGTTGCCATCGGGCGAGTACGTGAGTTGCTGACAGCCCACATCCAGCGTGGCGCGCGTATGGTCAAGCTGGTGAGCCTGCGCGCGAGCTTCAAACAGGCCAAATTCCATCCAACATGCTGCCCACAGCAAACAGCACGCGCACATGGCGCTGATCAGTCGCCTGCTGAAGCGGGCATTACGCCTCAAGGGTACAGGCACCGCCGACCCGCAGAAATCTCCACGGCATACGCTCTCTCCCTCCAGTTGTGATGGTCTATCACGAGCCTACCTACGCCCAAAGGGGCGCAAGGAGACTCCTCATTACCATTGGAGATGGAGCGAAGCAGTCAGGAGGGGGAGAACGAGACTGAACGCATTATTCTGGCATTAACTGTACACAAGTGAGCGCCAGGTTGTCAAGGGGTGAACCCATTTGACCGGACACGGAGGAAAGTCAACTTCCGGGTAAGGGTGTATAGGCTGCTTCAAACTCAGCAGGTGGCAAATAGCCGAGGCTGGAATGAAGTCTCTTCTCATTATACACTTTTTCAATGAAGACGGTCAAATTCTGCTCTGCATCCGTAAATGAGTCATATTCCTTGAGATACACCTCTTCCTGTTTCAGCGTCTTAAAGAAACTTTCCGCCTTGGCATTGTCGTACGGATTTCCCACCGCAGACATACTGATCTGCGCTCCGATCGCTTGCAATTGTTCCACATACTCGCGGCTGGCATATTGCACTCCGCGATCGGAATGATGGATCAGTCCTGGCTTTGGGTGCCGTTCGACAATGGCCTGATGCAATGCACTTCGCGTGAGTTGCGTGGTCATCTCGCGGGACAAATGCCAGCCCACACAGCGGCGTGAAAACGCATCCAGAATACACGCCAGGTACACGAACGCGCTTCTCAAGCGAATGTACGTAAAGTCGGCGACCCAGGCTTGATCAGGAGCCGAGAGCGTCACTGTCGGCCAACACATTGGGATAGACGGGAAATCCGTGGCGCGAATTGGTCGTCGTGACCACAAACTTCTTTTTGAGATGGCAGAGTAAGGACTCTTCCTGCATGATACGCAGCACTCGCTTATGATTGATCGTCCAGCCTTGACGCGCTAAGGCATGGGTCACGCGCCGATATCCGTAGCCAGGAAATTCCAGAATAATGTCCTCAATCTGATCACGTAAGGCGATCTCCTGGGCTATTCTGCTCAGCGGTGAGTGATGCTGCTCATAGTACCAGCTCCTGCTGACCCCATGCAGGTCACACAAGTGCACAATCGACAGCTCAGGATGGTCTTGATGCGCCAGCGTAATCATCGCATGGCGCTCCGTGATTCCAGTCGCTGCAATGTTTTTTTTAGCACCTGATTCTCCAGGGCCAGCTGCCCACAAAACTGTTCGAGTTCCAGTAATGCGCTGTTCTTGTGAAGTTGAGCCCTTCTGCTTGCATGGCTCAAATGCTGCTTCTCCGCGCTCTTGATATTCTTTTCGCCATCGCGAAAGCACACTCTCTGCCAGTGCCATATTCTCGACATACCTGAGCAGGCCGCTTCTGTCCTGTGGCTATCTGACGCACAATCTCCAGTTTAAACTCGCGGCTGTGAATGCGTTTTTGCATCGTTCTTCTCCTTGTCTGTTTCCAGTGTACGATATTTCGGAGAAGTTGACTTCGTTCACTGTCCGGTCAAATGGGTTCAGTCCAGTTTTCTCTATGACTTGCTTCCTATCCATACTACACTTTTTTCCTATATTAATATATTTTATGCTGAAAGGCTTGACAAATACTCCGTTCTTGTGTACTTTTGTGAGGATCTTCTGTGCCTGGCAATCGCGGGGGGAGAAGCCAGAAGCGGAAGCAGAAGCTCTGTGCGTCTTTGGAGTAAACACCTATGAAGGCAGATACAGGTTCACCGCATTCCTCCGTTTCTTCCCTGTCACTGTCCCCATCCAGCAAGGGAGAACCGCCTGGTCAGTCTACAGCACGACAATTTCCCGAACTTGAGGAATCTGTTCACTCGTTTGCTGCAACTCGAGAAAGACCTGTTGGAGCAAGCAACGGGTGGGGTCGAGTTGCTTCCCAGGAGGTCGCGCATCTCACAAAAGGCAGCGCATCCATTGTGCTGTATCGGCCTACTTCTGCTCACACGCCGACGCAGCCCCTGCGGCCCTGGGTTCCCATCGAGACGGGTGGGCGTTTCTACGGAGTGCTGCTGTTGAAAGTAGACCCGGCGCGCCAGCCCCAGCCCTTCATGCCCCTGTCGTCAGCAACACTGCTGGCGAATTTCTGCGCGCTGCTGTTCTCTCACCTGGAGACGCAGGCGCTGCTGGCGGGCCTGTACCAACCGGAGCTCGTGCGCACGCTGCTGACGCCCCGCGAGCAGGAGGTACTGGAACTACTCTGCCAGGGCAACGAGGAGCAGGATATTGCGGACAGCTTGCACATCACGCTCAAAACGATGAAGAAGCATCGTGAAAATCTCTACAGAAAACTGCGGGTACGCAATGCTCAGCAATTACGCCTGGCAGCGTTCGCCAACGGGCTTTACACGCCGCTCTCCTCGCTCACCCCGCATATCGGCAACCCCTTCGAGGAGCGATAAGCACAGGCAATGGAGCAGCACTCGATGTGCTGGAGTAGAGGCAGGATGCGCGTGTCTTCGCATTTATGCGCGTGACGAATT
>CAVSXS010000006.1:0-39954 GCA_963731975.1 uncultured Chloroflexia bacterium
AGTTAACCCTGCCGTGCTACCGTATGAGTGGAGCGGAGAATAGGCATAGAGAAACCTGTTGGACGCAGAAGAAATGTACGTAGAAAGTTGCTCGTATGAAGCGAGCAGGAGGTATCATGTTTAAGCGATCGCGTATTGCGCTCTTGTTGGGAGTCGCAGTCGCCATAAGCATCATTATTTCGGCCTGTGGCAGTACAACCACCACCGGCTCGACACCAACGCCCGGGCAAACGCCCACCCTGAGCTGCCCCTCGGTCTCAGGGTTGACCGGAGCAGGGTCCACCTTCGATAACCCGCTGTTCTCGCAGATGTTCGCGCCTTCCAACTATCCGACCACCAAGTGCGGCGTTAACGTCAACTACCAGTCGGTTGGCAGCGGCGCGGGCATTACCCAGCTGCTCGCCCACACGGTGGACTTCGGCGCGACGGATACGCCCCTGACCGCCGCTCAGCAGGCTAAAAGTACAGCCGGACCGATCATCCACATTCCGGTCACGCTGGGAGCGGTAGCGATGTCCTACAACCTCGCGGGCATCTCAGGGCACCTCAACCTGACGCCCGCCATCATCGCGGGGATTTACCTCGGCACGACGACCTTTTGGGATGACGCCGCCATTAAGGCCGCCAATCCCGGCGTGACGCTCCCACACGAGACGATCACCCCTGTCCACCGCTCCGACGGCAGCGGCACGACGGGTATCTTCACCCATTACCTGAGCGCGATAAGTCCCACGTGGTCGTCGAAGGTAGGAGCGGCCACCACCGTCAACTGGCCGTTGGGTGTCGGCGGCAAGGGCAATGCTGGTGTCGCCGCGGCGGTCAAAAGCACGGCAGGCGCGATCGGTTACGTCGAGCTGGCGTATGTCATTTCGAATAATCTCTCCTACGCCGCCGTCCAGAATGCCAATGGGAAACTGGTGTTACCCTCCATCGCGGGGGCCGTGGCGGACGCGGCAGGCGTGACCAATATCCCCTCCAACCTGGAGTTCTTCATTGTCAACGCACCGGGCGATGCAGCCTATCCCATCTCGGGCTTCTCGTGGGTCGTCGTCTACCAGACGCAGACCAACACTGCCAAAGGGGAGGCGCTCGCCAACATGCTGTGGTGGATGACGCACGAGGGCCAGCAGTACGCCGCCGCACTCTACTACGCTAACCTGCCCGCGGGCATCGTGACGGCGGGCGAAGCTCAGATCAAGTCAATGATGTGCGGCAGCTCGTCGTGCTACACGGGAGTTGTCAGCTAGGAAGCGCGCGCGGTCGTGCGTGGCCTTGTCTGCCCGTTAGCAGACCGGAAGAGAGGTGAGCGGTTCCCCTCTCTTCCGCAACCTGGCCCCTTTTCCCACTCCTCGTCGGGTGCATCAGCGTGAGTAGCGGGAAAAGGGGCCGATGGAATGACGGCGGTCACGTGATTCTGATGCGCAAGAAGGAATGCGGTGCTGCATGCAACAGAGTCTGTCTGGGGCGAGAAGCATGGTGCGGCTGCTTGGAGGAGGCAGTCGGCGGCTCAGTGATGTGCTCTTCCGCGGGATCACACTGCTGCTTGTCCTGTTCGTGGTGGTGATCATCGGGGGGGTCGTCTGGATCCTCGTCAGTAATTCGATACCGACCATCCAGCAGTTTGGCTGGCAGTTCCTCACCAACCAGGCCTTTGATCCCGTCCACAACACGTTCGGGGTCGGACGGCCATCTTCGGGACGCTGGTGACCTCGGCCTTCGCTATCTTCTTCGCCGTGCCCATCGGGGTCGGGACAGCCATCTTCCTGGTGGATTTCTGCCCGCGCCCCATCCAGCAGCCGCTGGCCTTCATCGTGGAACTGCTGGCCGCTGTGCCGAGTGTCATCTACGGGCTGTTCGGCTTTCTGGTGCTGGCTCCCTGGCTCCAGTCAACGCTGGAGCCATGGTTGCAGAGGTACCTGGGGTTCCTGCCGATCTTCCAGGGGGCGTTTCACGGACTCAGCCTGCTGACCGCGGGGATCATCCTGGTGATCATGATCCTGCCCCTGATTACCAGTGTCTCGCGTGAGGTGATCCTGACGACGCCCACCGCGCAGCGCGAAGCGCTGCTGGCACTTGGAGCGACGCGCTGGGAGGTCATCCGCAGCGCGGTGCTGCCCTACGCGCGCATCGGCATCACCGGCGGGGTGATCCTGGCGCTGGGCCGCGCGCTTGGTGAGACGATGGCCGTCACCATGGTCGTCGGCAACCAGGCTTCTCTCATCGGTCCGAGTCTCTTTCAAACGGGCTATACACTCTCGAGCGTCATCGCCAATCAGTTCAATGAGGCCACACCCGGTCTCTTCTTCTCGGCGGTGATCGAGGCTGGCCTGCTGGTCTTCATCATCACACTCATCGTCAACATCATCGCGCGCATCCTGATCTACCGCATAGGTCACCGAGTGGGAGGGCTTACCGCATGAGTGTCATGGCAGAGCGGCAGCAGCAAGCTGCCAATCCCTTCGCGGCTCCGCGCACGGCGCACAACGCGCGCCGGCGCGCCAGCAACATCGCCATCATTGCCCTCGCGCTGCTGGCCACCACCTTTGCCGTGGCCGTGTTGCTCTTCCTGCTGCTGTACGTGCTGCGCGCGGGGCTTCCCTACATCAACATCGACTTGTTTACCAAAATCCCCACGCCCAACGGGGAGCCGGGGGGCGGCCTGGCGAACTCGATCCAGGGGTCGCTGATCCTGGTGGGGCTGGCCTCGCTCTTCGGCATCCCGCTGGGCCTGTTCACAGGCATCTACCTGTCCGAGTTTGGGCGCGGAAGTATCGCCATGGGCGTGCGCTTCCTGGTCGACGTGCTGACCGGCATCCCGACCATCATCTTTGGGCTGTTCGCCTGGATTTTCATCGTCGTGCCCCAGCAAGGCTTTTCGGGACTGGCGGGTGGTGTTGCGCTAGGCATTATCATGATCCCGATCGTAGCACGCACCTCGGAGGAAGTGCTGCGTCTGGTGCCCAAAGAGCTGCGCGAGGCGTCGCTGGCGCTTGGCGCAACCGAGTCCCGCACCATCCTGCGCGTGGTCGTCCCGGCGGCCAGCAGCGGCATCGTCACCGGTATCGTACTGTCGATGGCGCGCGTGGCCGGCGAGACTGCCCCGCTTTTGATGACGGCCTTGGGCAGCCCGTTCTTTAATTCAGACGTCACCCAGCCTATGGACGCGCTGCCCTTACGCATCTTCAACTTCGCGGAGAGCCCATACCAGGCGCAGATCAACCAGGCCTACGCGGGTGCGCTCGTGCTGATCGTGCTCATTCTTCTTACTTCGTTTGCCATACGCTGGGCGACAGGAGGATTTAAGCAGCGTGGTCGATAAAGTGTCCAATTTGCTTGACCGCAAAACAGTATCGCTCTCCCGCAAACCCAGGAATAGAAGGAGAAACGTGTGTCAATAGAAGTGCGCAATTTGAATGTATGGTACGGGCGTACACAGGCGCTCCACGATATCAATCTAACGATTGAGTCACAGGGTGCCACCGCTATCATCGGCCCGTCGGGCTGCGGAAAGTCAACCTTCGTGCGCTGCATCAACCGTATGCACGAGGAAATAGTCGGAGGCCGCGTGGAAGGCGAAGTGCTGGTCGATGGAGTCAACATCTACGCGCGTTCGATTAAGCCGATGTATGTGCGACGTCATATCGGTATGGTGTTTCAGCGGCCCAATCCCATACCGACGCTCGGCATCTTCGACAACGTGGCGATCGGCCTGCGCTTGAATGGGCTGGCACAGGGATCGGCGCTTAAAGAGATTGTTGAGCGCAGCCTCAAGCAGGCTGCAATCTGGGATGAGGTGAAAGACCGGCTGGGTGAGCCTGCTTCGCAGTTGTCAGGTGGCCAGCAGCAAAGGTTGTGTATTGCCCGCGCGCTGGCTGTTGAGCCAAAGGTTTTGCTAATGGACGAGCCTTGTTCAGCCCTGGAACCGATTTCAACATTTCAAGTAGAAGAACTCATCCGCGAACTCAGCAAAACCTATACCATTGTGATCGTCACGCACAATATGCAGCAGGCAGGACGTGTGGCCGACCGGACGATCTTCTTCCTTCAAGGTAAGTTGATTGAAGAGGGCGAGACGGAAAGATTCTTTGCTCACCCTGCTAAAAAAGAGACGGAAGATTATATTAGCGGGCGCTTTAGCTAAGTTTGTCACATTCTGAGCTTCTCATCACGGTAAGAGAACCTTGATAGAAGTAGAAAATGAGGATCATACCATCATGAATGCTTCAGCAGATGCAAGGTCGATGGACGTAGGTGGGAACAGCCCTCTTCCAGAAGGCGCCAATATTTTCTCTCGTAAAGTCGCGCGTAGTGGGCATATTTCCTATGAAGGGCGTCCCTATTTCATCAGCAAGGCTCTGGCAGGTCGTTATATTCGCTTGGTAGTGGTGGCCGACCGCCTGATCGTAGACGCGGCTATCCCGTTACATAAGGAGTATCCACTAGCATCGCATGGGATATAATACAGGACAGGTTGTTTTAAATACAACCTGCCTGCGAGGAGAATATATGGATACCCGTATCAATAAAGCAGGCCAGGAGGCGCCAGAGGTGGATTTTGAAATTACCCCCGTCCCCGATCCGCGTGAAAGTTACAGCAGCGTACCTGCAGTCACAGTTGCTGAAGCGGCTAAGACGGTCAATCATGAGGCGGGGGTGAAAATTGACGTGAGGAGTACCAATTTTTGGTATGGTACCAAACAGGCCCTTTTCGATGTTTCTATGCCTATCCGCGAGAAGCAGGTCACAGCATTGATTGGGCCTTCCGGCTGTGGCAAATCGACGTTTTTACGCACGCTCAATCGCATGAACGACCTCATTCCAAATACTCGAACCGAGGGTGAGGCCATACTTGATGATCGCAATATTTTCGACAAATCGTTGGACGTTGTCTCGTTACGCCAACGTATCGGCATGGTCTTTCAGAAACCTAACCCCTTCCCAAAGTCGATCTTCGAAAACGTTGCATATGGACTGCATGCTCAAGGTAAGCCCAGGAAATTCATTCGGGAGCGTGTTGAAGCGAGCCTGAAGGATGCTGCGCTCTGGGACGAGGTGAAGGACCGCCTGAAGTCCCCCGCGCTGGGTCTGTCCGGCGGCCAGCAACAGCGCCTGTGCATTGCGCGTGCTATCGCAGTCAACCCGGAGGTGCTGCTGATGGACGAGCCGGCTTCCGCGCTCGATCCCATCGCCACGCTGAAGATCGAGGAGCTGATAGGCGACCTGGTGAAGGATTACACCATCGTGATCGTGACGCACAATATGCAGCAGGCGGCGCGCGTGTCGCAGTTCACCGGCTTCTTCCTCTCCGGGCATCTGATCGAGTTCGCGCCGACCGTTGATCTATTCGAGCATCCTACGAAGAAGGAGACAGAAGATTATATCAGTGGGCGCTTTGGTTAATTCCGTATTGTGTACCCATCTCTCTGTAGGGGCGACCCTCGTGGTCGCCCGCACGTGCTGCTGAGACGCCAGGCGTTGCTATCCTTGGCCATTCGTGGCAGTCGAGCGGGAGGTGGGCGACCACTACGTAATGTTGATAATCATCAGGGAGGTATGTTGTGGGGCGTAAAATCCTGGTCGTTGATGACGAGCCGGTACTTGTAGAGACGATTGCCTATAACCTGGAGCAGGCCGGTTTCCAGGTAACGACAGCGGTAGACGGGAATACCGGGCTTGAGGCTGCTCGCCGGGAGAAGCCGGACCTGATAATTCTCGATATCATGCTGCCCGAAATAGATGGGCTGGAGGTCTGCCGCCAGTTGCGACGTGAGAGTCAGACCGCTACAACGCCGATTATGATGCTTACTGCAAAGGGTGATGAAATCGACCGCGTCGTAGGTCTGGAGATGGGCGCGGACGATTACGTCACCAAGCCCTTTGGCCGCCGCGAACTGCTGGCGCGCGTGCGCGCCCTGTTGCGGCGCGCCGACTATGCCCCGGCCCAGGATGGGCAGGGCGCGCAGGAGGCAGGGAATGAGCCGACACGCCCTGGGCGCGAACTGCTGGCCGGGCCGATCCGCATCGACCTGGCAGGGCGACGCGTCAATTGCCGGGGTAAAGAACTCGATCTTCAACCCAAGCAATTCGACCTGCTCGTCTACCTGGCTCGTAACCGTGGCACCGTTCTCACCCGCGACCAGTTGCTCCACAACGTGTGGGGATACGATTACGTAGGTGACACACGCACGGTCGATGTGCATGTGCGCTGGCTGCGCGAAAAGCTGGAAGAAGACCCCGCCAATCCCAGGTTGATCCAGACGGTGCGTGGCGTCGGCTACTGTTATCGCTGGTAATGTTCCTCCCGTTCTGCCTCAAATCTCAAAACGTTTCATGTGATATCATTATGTTATAGATAGGCGTGACTGGCCGATGAGGATATTTCACTTTCAAGTCCGGCTCTGTCATGCTGAGCGCAGCGAAGCATCTCAGGACCCAGCCAGATGCTTCGCTGCGCTCAGCATGACATGTTACCGATCTTGCTTGCTAAAAATCATCATCGGCCAAAGGGCGCGGTAAACCGTCCCTACAATTGATTGTGTTATCCCCTTTTAAGGAGTTTTTCATTTTGTTTCTCTCGACCACGAACCTGACCTTAGCCCCCGATGCCCCCATTGACCTGCACATGCATACCACGTTTAGCGACGGGCGCTGGCCCGCGCAACAGCTACTAGATTACCTGCTTGGTGAACACTTTGCTATGGTAGCTATTACCGACCACGATCGCGTCGATACCCAGGAGACGCTACAGGCGCTGGCCCTGGAAAAGGGCCTGCCGGTGCTGGTTGGCGTTGAGATGACCACGCAGTGGGACGGCGTGATGGGTGATGTGCTGTGCTACGGCTTTGATCCCCAATCGCGCGAGCTGCGCGCCGTCGCTTCCAGCGTTGTCGAACGCCAGTATGAAAACACGCTGGCCGTTTTGGAAGAACTGAAGCGCAAGGCTTATGAATTTCCGCGCCAGGCTGAAGTATTGAAGGAAAGCGGCGGCGAACCACGCCTGCCTCGTGATAACATCGCCTTGCTGCGCCAGCACGGATACGCCTCGGACTGGCATTCGGGCGTAAGCATTATCAAGGAGGCAGGCTTTGTTTCAATCAAAGCGGATATGGGGGAGACAGTCGAGGCCGTGCAGCGCAGCGGTGGCGTTGCGCTGATCGCCCACCCTGGACGCAAGGAACGCGGTTTCACCTTCTACGATATCGATCTACTCGATAAAGTGCGCGCCAATGTGCCTATCGACGGCATCGAGGTGATCCATCCTTCTCACACTCCTGAGATGACCTCGGCATACCTGGCCTACGCGCGCAAACACCACCTGCTGGTGAGTACCGGCTCCGACTCACACAGCATTCCCGGTCGTATGCCAAAACAGCACCACGCCGAACTGAGCCGCGACCTTCTGGAGCGCGTCGGCATTCGAGTCACGACGTGACCCCGTGAGCGTCTGCTTCAATCAAAAAATGCACCCTGCTTACGTGCAGGGTGCATTTTTTGATTGATCGATTTATCCCAATGCTTCTCTGCCGGCTTCGACCGGCAGGCGCTCATCCGTGTCGTAATCGGATGGCGCTGTCTCGTCCTTGCCGCGCCGCAGCCCGATCACGTTGAAGATGGGGGTCAACACGATCGCCAGAGCCAGGTTCAAGACGATCATCGAGAAGGCGATGTACATAGCCGGGAAGCTAAAGCTGCCCAGGGTGATGACATAGACCGACTTGAGGCCGGCCACGTAGAAGAAGACCGTGCCGAGCACTTCTCCTGCCGCCCAGCCGATTAGCAAGGCCCAGCGATTGAACCAGTGGGTGTAGAGGCCCAGGAAAACCGCCGGGAGCGTCTGGAGGATCCAGATGCCGCCGAGCAGCTGGAAGTTAATAACCTGCGTGGTTGGGATGTAGACGATGAAGAGTACCGCGCCGAACTTCAGCACGAGCGAGGTCCACTTGGCGACCGTGGTCTCTGCTCGCTCAGAAGCGTTCGGACTGATGTACTCTTTGAAGATGTTGCGCGTGAACAGATTCGCAGCGGCGATAGACATGACGGCGGCAGGCACCAGCGCGCCGATCGAGATGGCGGCAAAGGCGAAGCCGGCGAACCAGCTTGGGAACTCCGCGTTAATGAGCGCCGGAACCGCGCCGTTTGCTCCAAAGGGGGCGAGTGGCTTGATGTGCGCCGCGATTGCCATGTAGCCGGTGAGAGCCAGCAGGCCGAGCATCAGCGAGTAGATGGGCAGCAGCGCGGTGTTGCGTTTGACAACGTTCTTACTGTTGCTGCTCAGCACGCTCGTCAGTGAGTGCGGGTAGAGGAACAGCGCCAGCGCGGAAGCGATAGCCAGCGTAGAGAAGGCCCAGGTCTGCTTCGGGCTGAGGAACTCGGAGAAAGTGGTGGGGGCCGCAGTATGTTTTGCCGAGACCGCAGCGAAGATGTTTCCAAAGCCACCGAGCTTGGAAGGGATGACGACAAGTATGACGATCAGCGTCACGAAGATCATCAGGTCCTTCACCATGGCGATCATAGCGGGCGCGCGCAGTCCGCTCGTGTAGGTGTAGGCTGCCAGGATCAAGAAGGCGATCAGCAGGGGTAGATCGATCTGCAAGCCGCCCAGCGAAACGGTCAGCGGAATGCCGAGCGCTGCCAGAGAGACCTGAATGCCGAACATCTGCAAAGCGATGTAGGGCAGCGTGGCAACGATGCCTGTCAGCGCCACAGCGAAGGCCAGCGTCTTGCTGCCGAAGCGGTCCCTCACGAAGTCAGCGGCGGTGACATAGCCGCGCTGCTTGCAGACCGACCAGAACTTGGGCATCAAGATGTAGATGATGGGATACACCAGGATGGTGTAGGGCACCGCGAACCAGCCGTTCAGCACGCCCAGGCCGAACATGGCGGCTGGCACGGCGATGAAGGTGTAGGCGGTGTACAGGTCGCCGCCGAGCAGGAACCAGGTGACGATGGTGCCAAATCGCCGTCCTGCCAGGCCCCATTCGCTGATCTGGTTCAGGTTGCCGCGCCGCCAGCGCGCGGCAACAAAGCCCAGGACGGTGACGAGCGCAAAAAAGATGATGAAGACGGTAAATGCAACCCCGTTAAACATGGATGAAATCTCCCTTTTCCCTCTGTCTTGCCACGCAACACCTGTCATGCTAGTAGCGTTGCGCAGCGTAGAATGCTGCTTCAGAGTCAAAGATTTGCATCATGCGCTTGCCTTTTGCGTATGATGCGAGGCGCGTCCTGCCAGTTTCACGCTCCTAGAAAATACAGTACAGCTGTCAAAATGGCCGTGAGTATAATCATCAGGAGCGGAAACCAGTAGAGGAAAGGCATGCCGATGAAGGTCGGGTTCTGGAAATTGTAAAACGGCGGATACAGCAGGATGATGAACGGGATAATCAGAAGGACGAGCAGCCAGGAACGCCGCCGCCTCTGCGTTGGGGTTTGGGACGCCATAGTCGAACTCCTTTCAATGATCGTGTGAAATGAACGTGACACGGAAGAAAAAAGAGAACGGATGAGAAGCCCGATGCTTGAACAACAGGGCATACTGTTTCACCTTGCGCGCAGATAACAGCATGTTGGCGTACATATACGATGTACCTACCCTGTCTTCAAGATGTATATACTGATCTACTATAGTTAGTACACTATGCGCACCGGAATGTCAAGAGAAATAGCATGTTAGCTGGCAACACGGTTTTTCAAAGGAAAATGGGCTATACTGCGAAAGACATATAATGATAAAGGAAAAACATCTCTCATGATTCAATCGCCTATAAGCTCATTTGAAATACTGCCGAAAAAAGTCAAGCCGCTCTTGCGCGGCTGGTCGCACGCGGTAGCCGCTGTTGCTTCAATTGTTTTAACGGTGATCCTTTGCTGGCTGAGCCGCCAGGACGCTCCTCGCCTGCTCTCCATGCTCGTCTTCGGCCTCAGCATGATCGAACTCTACACTGTCAGCGCCCTCTACCATATCATCACCTGGAGTCCTGGCAAGCGGCGCGTGCTGCGCGCCATCGACCACGCCAACATCTTCGTGCTGATCGCAGGAACCTATACACCGCTCTGCTTCAATATCCTGACAGGCTGGCTGCGCGTGACCATTCTGGTCGTTATCTGGCTGCTGGCGCTGCTCGGTGTCAGCATGTCAGTCTTCACGCTCAAGTTGCCACGTTGGGCCACCGCCGCGCTCTACATCGGCATGGGATGGGTGGTTGTGCTGGCGCTGCCCGCCTTCCTGGCCGTGTTGCCCTGGACAGCTGTCGCCACCTTGCTGCTCGGCGGCGTGCTCTACACTGCCGGCGCGGTGGTCTACGCACGTAAGAAGCCCGATCCTTTCCCCAGAGTATGGGGCTATCACGAGGTCTTCCACCTCTTCGTCATTCTTGGCAGCGTGGCCTTCGCCGCCTGCGTCTGGATTTGGGCGCTGCCGTTCGTGCGGTTATAGCAATTCCTCTACATCACCCGCATCATCACTCCTGCCGCGTATTGTGCCAGGTTCACCAGCCAGTAGGCCAGCACGGTACCCATCAGCAGCGTCCCAACGGCTGCGCCACCCAGGGTTAGCCAGGTCGTCCAGCTAATGGCGATGCGCGGCTCCTCGGCTGGCGCGACCCCCTTCTCTTTGGTAAGTGGCGAAGTTGGTGCTTTGACAGCGACTGCCGTTGCCGCTCCGCCACCGTTACTGAGCTTTGTCGAGACGCGCCTGCCGGTTGTGGGTATTGGCGTACCTGTGCCTGCCGGGGCAACCTGCGCGTCGTGCTGGCGTTCCATGAACATGACGGCGATGACGCGCAGGTAGTAGTACATACCGAACACACTGGCCAGCACGCCGATGATGAGCAGTTCTGGATGGCCGCTTTGCAGGGCGGCGTAGAAGATGTAGTATTTGGCGGCGAAGCCTGCCATCGGCGGGAAACCTGCCAGCGCCAGCAGAAAGAAGGCCAGCAGCCCGGCCAGCGCCGGTTGGCGATACCACAGGCCGCGCAGTTCGCCCAGGTTGGTGCCTGAGTTATCGGCGCGTTCCAGCACGGAAACGATGCCGAAGGCCCCCAGGTTCAGGAAGGTATAGCAGAACAGGTAGAAGAGGATGGCCGCGATGCCGGTGGTTCCACCCGCGACCACGCCGATCAGCAGATAACCGGCGTGCGCGATGCTGGAATAGGCCAGCAGGCGTTTGACGTTGCTCTGCGCCAGCGCCAGTATGTTGCCGCCGAGGATGGTCAGTATGGCGATAGTCCACACAATAGGTTGCCAATCGGAGGTGATAGGCCCCAGGGCCACGTCGAAGACGCGCGCGAAGGCGATCAGTGCGGCGGCCTTCGTCCCCACCGACATGAAGGCTGTCACGGGCGCGGGCGCGCCGTCGTACACGTCGGGCGTCCATGCCTGGAACGGCACGGCTGACACCTTGAAGGCAAAGCCTACTACGAGCAGACCCATGCCGATCAGCAGTAGCGTGTGCGATGGAAACGGCAGGTGTTGGAAGATGGGATGAGATGGTGGTGTGGTCGGCCCTCCGACACGCTGACTCAGGAAATTGTTGATACCGGCGAACGAAGTATTGCCCGTTGCGCCATAGATCAGGGCGATGCCGTAGAGTAGGATGGCTGAGGCGAACGAACTGAGCAGGAAATATTTCATGCCCGATTCCTGCGATGTGCCGCGCCGTAAGACGAAACCGCACAGGATGTAGAGCGCCAGCGAGAGCATCTCCAGGCCCAGGAAGACCGTCAGGAAACTGGTCGCGGCTGCCATAAGCATCATGCCGATAGTGGCGAGCTGCATCAGCGCGTAGTATTCACCCTGGTGGACAATGTTCAGGCGTTTCAGATAGGCGGGTGAGAGCAGGATGCTTAGCGCGCTCGCACTCAGGATGATAAGATAGGCGTACAACGAACCCGGGTCGGAGCCGAGCATGTGATTGAAGGCGGTCAGGCCGTCGCCCACGTTGAACAGGATGATGCTCGCGGCGAAAGCGCCCAGCAGTCCCGCCAGGCTGAAAATGGGCAGAATGAGGAAATTGCCCGCGGCGGCTTTGCCCTTGCCCGGCTGAGGCAGCAGCAGATCGATGAGCAGCGTGAGCAGCGCGAAGACGGCCAGCACCAACTCCGGTGCGATGCGCCCCCAATCGGCGGCGGTTGCGGTAAATGTGAACGACATAACGAAACCTCAGTATATGGGTATCACCTAGTGTATTAACGCGCCGCTAAAATGCTGGAGCGTATTGACGACCGATGGTTCGAGTAAGAACGTTAATGGATTCGGTTGAAAGCCGATATAAAAGATCAATGCCAGCAAAGGCAGAATGGTGAGAAACTCGCCAAGCTGGATATCACTCAAGGCATTTTTGCGCTCGAGCGCGACGAGCGGCCCCTCCGTTTTGCGCGGCCCTTCCATCATGCCCATGAAGAGGCGCGTCAGGTACCACGCCGCCGGAACGACAACAATGGTGCCGAGGAAGCCGAAAATGCTACTGCTCTGAAACGCGCCCAGCAGCGCCAGGAACTCGCCCGTGAAGCTGTTGAGTCCGGGCAGGCCGAGCGATGACAGCACGGCGATCAACATGACCGTCGCCAGGATGGGAATGCGCCGCGCCAGCCCGCCGTAGTCGCTCAGGCGGCGCGTACCGGTGCGCGCCTCGACGAAGCCCACGATCAGGAACAGCGCGGCAGTTGTGATGCCGTGATTGACCATCTGCAAGACCGAGCCTTCCATGCCCTGCGCGTTGAAGGCGAACATGCCGAGCATGACTATGCCCAGGTGACTGATGCTCGAATAGCCCAGCAGCCGCTTGATGTCGCTCTGCACCAGCGCCATCCACGCGCAATACACGATGCCGATGACCGCCAGCGTGCTGATGAGCGGGGCCAGGGTGTGTGCGGCGCTGGGAAAGAGGGGGATGCAGAAGCGCAGGAAGCCATACGCGCCGGTCTTGGACATGGCTCCGGCCAGCATCGCCGAGACGGGCGCGGGGGCCTCGCTGTAAGCGTCGGGCAGCCAGCTATGGAACGGTACGAGCGGCACTTTGATGGCGAAGGCCGCGCCGAAGGCCAGGAAGAGCCACATCTGCACGCTCGGGTCGAGCTTGCCGTTGAGCAGCGCCACCAGGTCGAGCGTATAGCCGCTGCCGGGCGTGAGTCGCTGGTGGTAGTAACCCAGCGCGATGATGCCTGCCAGCATCAGCAGGCTGCCAACGGAGGTATACAGCACGAACTTGATGGCGGCGTAGATGCGGCGCTCGCCGCCCCAACTGCCGACCAGGAAGTAGGCCGGGATCAGCATCAACTCCCAGAAAATATAGAACAGGAAGAGGTTCGAGGCCAGGAAAACACCCAGCATGCCGCTCTCCAGCAGCAGCATGAATGCCATGTAGTTCTTGACCTTCTGGTCGATACGGAACGACGCGCCGATACACACGACGGTCAGCAGCGAGGTCAGCGCGACCAGCAGCAGGCTGATGCCATCCACGTCGAGGCTATAGTTCAGGCTAAATCCTGGAGTGACAATCCAGGCAAGTTGCTCGTGAACCGTCGCGTAGAATGTGGCGGTCGGGCTTGCTCCCACAATGGCCGAGGCAAAGTTCGGCACGGCCTGCGAATAACCGAGCATGAGTCCCAGCACGATCAACAGGTCGGCCCAGGCGAAGGCCAGCGCCGTCCAGCGAATAATGCTGAACCGCTCGCGCGGCAGCAGCAAAACGACAATGCCGCCGATCAGGGGCAGGAAGATAATGAGTGATAACAATGGAAACATGCCGCTACCCCCTCACCGCGTAATACAGGACGATCAGAACTACGCCGAACAGGATCGCCAGGGCGTAGTTGCGCACATAGCCCGTTTGCAGGCGGCGCAGCGCTCCGCTACCCCTGCTGAACATCCATCCAACTCCCCGGCTGCCGCCGTCCAGCACGCTCCCCTCGAAATAGCGCGAGAAGGCGTGGCCAACCTCGATCAGGGGGTTGATGAGCAGTGCGGTGAGCAATTCATCGACGTAATATTTGTGGAAGACAAGCTGGTAGAGCGGGTTGCGATTTTCTTTATACTGGAAGCCGTTGCGGTAGAGCGCCAGCGCGCCGAGAATGCCCAGCACGCCAAGCAACACACTCAGCCCGGTGGAGATCCATGCGATGCTGAGCGAGGTAGTGGGTGCAACCACGGCGGCGCTAGTCCAGGCTGACCCGGTGAAGACGGGGCCAAGGAAGTTCGCCAGGGGGTGCCAGTTCGCCGCGCCGAACAGTGCGAACGAGCCGACCAATCCGCCGATGACCGAGAGAATTGCCAGGATAACGAGAGGGACGGTCATGATGGGCGGAGCCTCGAAGATGGCATAGAGGCCGCCGCGCCCCTGCGCGTTGTGCGTATCCTCTTCCTCGCCATTCTCCTCGTCTTCATGCCCATGCGCGATAGGACCTCTGCCGCGATACAGCCCGGCGAAGATGCCTAACACCAGGCGGAACATGTAGAAGGCCGTCAAGCCAGCCGTGAGCAGGCCGACCACCCACAGGACAAGGTACACGGCTCCCGCGCCGCCACCCGCCGTTCCCTGCGCGAGCAGCGAGCTAAGAATTTCGTCCTTGCTGAAGAAGCCGGAGAGTGGCGGAATGCCACTGATGGCAAGTGCGGCAATCAGGAAGGTCCAGAAGGTGATTTTGAGCCGGTGGCGCAGGCCGCCCATCTCGCGCATGTCCTGCTCGCCGCCTAGCGCGTGGATCACCGCGCCCGCGCCCAGGAAGAGCAACGCCTTGAAGTAGGCGTGCGTGGTCAGGTGGAAGATGCCAGCGCTGTAGTCATGCGCGCCCTCCGCCATGAACATGTAGCCAAGCTGGCTGATGGTTGAGTAGGCTAGCACGCGCTTGATATCGAGCTGGAAGACGGCGATGCTAGCAGCGAAGAGCGCGGTTGCTCCGCCGATGATGGCGACCGTCAGCAGAGCCGCTGGTGAAAGCTGGAAGAACTGGTTGGCGCGTGCCACCAGGTAGACGCCCGCCGTGACCATCGTGGCGGCGTGGATCAGCGCGCTGACAGGCGTGGGGCCTTCCATCGCGTCTGGCAACCACATATACAACGGCAGTTGCGCCGACTTGGCTGCGCAGGCCAGGAAGAGCAGCAGGCAGATGATGGTAAGAATCGAGCCGGAGGCATCGCCCGGCAACTGGTTGAAAACCCCGATTGTGCCGCTGCTGTTCGTGAAGTAGTTGAGCGTGTGGTAGTGCTTGAAGATCAGGAAGATGGCGATCATCAGGCCAAAGTCGCCGATGATGTTGATGACCAGTGCTTTCTGCGCCGCCGCGACCGCTGTTGGGCGCGTATACCAGAAGCCGATCAGCAGGAAGGATGCCAGGCCGACCAGCGCCCATCCGACCAGCAAGAACAGGAAGTTATCCGCGCTGACCAGCAGCACCATGGCGAAAATAAAGAAGTTGAGATAGGCGAAGTAACGCCAGAAGCCAGGATCGTCTTCCATGTAGCCTGCCGAGTAGATATGGATGAGCAGGCCCACGCCTGTAATGACCATCAGCAGCGTGGCCGATAGGGGATCGAAGAGCAGGCCGAAGCTCACCGAAAGTGCCGAACTGCCCGATGCGGTTCCCAACGTACCGGACGTGACCCAGGTGTAGAGCACCTGGTCGCCTGCCGCCGGGGACGATGGAGGCGAGCCGAGGATCGAGAGAAAGCTGATAAGGGCGAAGAGGAAGGCCAGCCCGGTCGTTCCCCAGGCCACCGTCAGTATAGCTGTGCGTGTCATAACGCGCCCGGCCAGCCCCAGGATGATGAAACCGAGCAGGGGCAGCGCCAGCGACCATACGGTTAAATTTGTCATACTACTTAGCCTCGTAATGCGTTCATGTCATCGACATCGATATCGCGGCGGCTGCGGAAAATGGAGACGATGATTGCCAATCCTACGACAACTTCCGCCGCGGCGACCGTCAGCACCAGGAAAACGAACATCTGCCCATCCACGGAGTCGAGATAGTGCGAAAAGGCGATGAACGAGAGGTTGACGGCATTCAGCATCAATTCGATGGACATGAAGATAATCAAGGGATTGCGGCGAACCAGGACACCCACAACCCCTATGGTGAAAATACACGCGCTGACAATTAAATACCAGGATATCGGAATGGTCATAATCGCCTCCGAAATAATGCTATCCCCCACTGCAACGCTGCGTGCCAGCAGTGGTGAATGGAAGTTTCACGATTTGCGTCCCAGCACCATTGTGCCCAGGATTGCGACGACGATGAGCAGGCTTGTCACCTCGAAGGGAAGCGAGAAGCCGTGGAAGAGCGCGTAGCCGAACGCCTGTGTATCCCCGCCGTGCGAGGCGATGGCCTGCGAGAGGCTGTTCGCGCCACTGGCTCTGGCGTTGCTGTCGATGGTCGCGCCGGTGAACAGCAGGTAGCTCAACGCGCCGATCAGGATGAAGCCAAGCGCGGCGGCGATGCCTCGCTGCCAGGGAATGCGGTCGGGCGGCTCGGTATCGCTCGACTCGGATGCCAGCATGGTGACTACGAACAGGAATAGCACCATGATGGCCCCGGCGTAGATCAAAACCTGCACGATGGCGATGAACATGGCTCCCAGTTGCAGGTAGAACAAGGCCAGGAAGAGCAGCGTCAGGATCAGGCTGAGCGCGCTATGTACAGCATTCCTGAAGAGGATCACGCCGAGAGCCGAGGCGACGCTGGCGACGGCCAGCACGATAAAGGAAATGAGTGTTGTATCGATCATTGCGCGCCCGCCTTCCCCGCGCTGCTTTCCATTTCCGGGCGTTCAAATTTGCGCCGGTCTTCGTCTTGCTCCTCGCTCGTAAGGAAGACGGACTGCTCCGTCGTGAAGTCGCCCAGGCCGACGGCTGCGGCGCTGGCTTCCTGCCCGTCGAAAACATGCCCCTCCTGTGGAACCGGCTGGGCCGCGTTCTCCGGCGGCTGCTCAAACCACACGGCAGCCGACCCGACGGTGGACTGCCCAGCGGGTTCGAGTAGCATTTCCTTGTGATAAACCAGGTCTTCGGGGTAGTATGCTGCCAGCTTGTACTCTTTTTCGAGCGTGATCGCCCCTGTCGGACAGGCTGCCTCACAATAGCCGCAGAAGATGCAGCGCAGCAAGTTCACGTCGAAGACTTTGGCGTACCGCTCGCCCGGCGAGACGCGCTGCTCCTCCGTGTTCTCGTCGGCCTCGATGTAGATAGCGTCCGCCGGACACGCCCCAGCGCACAGGAAGCACCCGACGCACCGCTCTAGCCCGTTGTCGTAGCGGTGCAGCACGTGCCGACCGCGAAAGCGCGCCGGAAGCTCGCGCTCCTGCTCCGGGTAAGAGATAGTGGTTGGCTTTCTCCCAATATTTTTGAGGGTGGTCGCCATCCCCTTCACAATATCAAACGACATGATTATACCTCACGATTCTTTCTTCAGATCGTCTAATGTCAAAATCTTGAGATTAGGCAATGACGGAATACGCGCATCATTTGTGAGAAAAAAAGGTGCTTCTACTGAGATTGCTGTGGCAACCTGAATGGCATCAGGTGTGCGAATGTTATAAGTTGCTCTTAGACGGGCTGCTTCCTGTGCAATATATGGAAAGACAGAAATTGTCAATATATCTTGTGATGTATAAAGCAGGTCATAATACTCTTGAATTAGATTTGTGTCATTCTTACGAATAGGTATAACCAATCCCTCAAGTAGAGATATGACGGATGTTACGGCAGAACAATCGCCTTTCTGTACCGATTCAAAGAAGTCCCTCATTATGTCCACATATATTGGATTTCTCTCAACAAAATAAATTATTGGCGCTGTATCTAAAGCGACAGATTTTCCTTTCAGCTGCTTCACCCATTCCATGAATCCCGCTCCTGATTGATGAAATCTTTGACATCTATCCCTTTCCAGGCTTCTTGACCAACACCTTCATACTCCAAGACTCGTTTGCGACGCTGCATAGGAGCCTGTTGACGAATGATTGCTGCTAAATCCTCCATTAACTTGAGTTGCTCCTCTGTCGGAAGATTTTGTATTCGGTTGAGTATGTCATGATATGCGTAAGTTGACATCGTGTACCTCCTGGAAGCGAGTCGTAATCAAATCATAACTTCGTCTCTTAATGAGTCTACCCACGCCATGATTTTCTTTCCTCTTCAACATATTTTTGAGGATCAATTTCTTCCCATAGCTCTGCGCCTAATCCTTCTAATTCTAAAAGGCTATGCACAGGTTCTTCAATTGCTGCTTGCTGGCGAATCACTCCTGCAAGATCTTCCAGAAGTTTAAGTTGCTCAGCGTGAGAGAGACGGCGTGCATATTTAAGTACACCTTCATAAGTGTAGGGCGTTTGAGCTAACATTACTTTCTCCTTCTTAAAATTTGCGTAGACTCCTTCTCAAATCATACCAGAGTAGACGTTACTTGTCATCTTTCCTACTCGCTTGCCACCTTCTCGAACTTTGCCAGCCTTACGGATGTTGGCAGCATGATCTCTCTCGTCGTGCCGTCATCGGAGATGGCCGTCATCGGCTGCTGCACGTTGATGTTTTTGCTACGCTCGTAGAGCAGTACAGCGACGATGATGACCAGTCCGGCGAGGCCGCTGACCCACCAGGGCCAGCCGAGAGCCACGGTGGTCGCGGTGATGACAGCGTTCAGCACGGCCAGGGGTAGTAGCACTTGCCAGCCCAGGCGCATCAAGCGGTCGTAGCGGATGCGCGGCAGCGTGGCACGCAGCCAGATGAACATGAACAGGAAGATAGCGACCTTGACCAGGAAGAAGACAATGGAAAGCACCGGAATGCTCTCCAGGCCAAAGAAGCTCCACCCTCCCAGAAAGAGCGTCGCAGCCACGGCGCTGACGGTAATCATGTTAATGTACTCGGCCATCTGGTAGATACTCCAACGCAGGCCGCTGTACTCCGTCAGGTAGCCGGCGGTCAGCTCTTGCTCGGCTTCAGGCAGATCGAATGGCGCGCGATTGACCTCGGCGACACCGGCGATCAAGTACAGGAAGAAGCCGAGGGGCTGCGCGACGATGAACCAGATGCCCATGTGACGTTGCGCCTGCACGATACCCACCATGCTCAGCGTGCCTGACCACATCAGGACGCCGCTCAGGGCCAGGCCCAGGCTCGTCTCATACGAGACCATCTGGGCCGCGCTGCGCAGCGAGCCGAGCAGCGAATAACGATTGCCCGACGACCAGCCGCCCAGCACGATGCCGTAGACCGCCAGCGAAGAGATGGAGAGAATCCACAACAGGCCGACGTTGATGTCGCCGATGACCGGGTCCCACACGCTCGTCTTGCCCGCGATCCAGCTTGTGCCGACGGGCACAACGGCGAAGGCGCACAGCGCGACAACCACCGAGATGGTTGGGGAGAGCAGGAAGATGGCCTTTTTCGCCTGCGTCGGGA
This sequence comes from uncultured Chloroflexia bacterium, assembly GCA_963731975.1. GTDB lineage: Bacteria > Chloroflexota > Ktedonobacteria > Ktedonobacterales > Ktedonobacteraceae > CAVSXS01. Next base: position 19,400 of record CAVSXS010000006.1, read on the forward strand.
TGATTTGCTCTTTGAATGCCATCTTAAGCCCGTCGGCCACCGGCTGGAACATGCCGGACGGTCCGGTGCGGTTCGGCCCCAGGCGGCCTTGCATCTTTGCCACTACACGCCGCTCGATGAGCGTCAAGTAGGCGAAGGTGGTCAGTAGTGCAAAAATGACGATGGCGCTTTTGATGATATCGGCCACAATCGGCGTATTCAGAAACTCAAGCATGGGTTTTCCCCTCCTGCATCGCACTACCGACCTCGCTCATTAGCCCCGCATTGCGCGTTTGAAGACGCACGCCCTGCGCGCCAAGTTCATCCCAACTCAGCCGGGCATACAGCGGATTGGTCGCGGCAATCTCCCACAATATTTCCTGCGGGCTGCCGTAGTTCCACTGCTGGCCGAGTTGCTTCGCCAGCGCAGCCAGGATTTCCCAATCGGCCTTCGCGCCGGGGAGTGGTCGCAGGGCGTGGACATTGCGCTGCACATGTCCATCGACGTTGGTCATGCTGCCGTCTTTCTCGGCGAAGGTCACGGCTGGCAGGACGATATCAGCCCGTTGCGCCGTCTCCGTCAAGGTGATATCCTGCACGATCAGCAGTTCCAGGCTGGTCGGCAACTGCGCGGCATGGCGCAGGGGATTCGCGCCCATCACATAGAGCGCGCGCACATCGGGGCTGCTCAATAGCTCGTTGTAGGCCAACCCCTGCTCAGGCACGAGCGTGTAGCCGGGGAGCGAGTCGGGCAGCAATCCCATGTCGCGCGCGCCGAGCGAATTGGCATCCTCGAAGAGCGGGCCAACACCAGCTCCGGGATGGCCGATGTTGCCGGAGAGGTAGGCCAGGGTTTGCAGGTCTGCGGCCAGGTCTTCGCTGCCGGGTGCGAGCGTCGCCATTTCGTCGTAGAGGATCGTGGCGGCCTGCGAGGTGGCGATGATGTGCGCAAGTTCGCGCAATTCCCCAGTTATATCTTCCCCCAACGTCTGCTCATACGCCTGGATCGCGCTTTCCTCCGCTATCGTGCCGGCCTCCAGGTCTGCCACCGGCACGCGCGTCTGCTCGCCGCGCGCGGTGGCGCTCAGCAGCACCTTCGCGGCCATGCCAGCGCCATTCCACGGGACGGTGATCTTGCTGGCGGCGAGGCGGTCTAGCTCCGTGGCAGCCTCGTTGATGATGTAGATTTTCGCGCCTGCCTTCATGGCCTTCTTGATACGCAGGTTGAGAATGGGCTGGCGCTCGTAAGGGTCGGATGCGACCAGCACGATATGCGCGGCCTTCTCGATCTCGGCGATGCTGCCGGTCATGCGCCAGGGCTGGCCGGTCAGCCCGTCGCGCGGGCCGGGGAAATGGCCGTGATGGTGATCGACGTTGGGCGTGCCGATCACCTCGCGCATCAGCTTCTGGAAGAGGTAGGCCTCTTCGTTGGTGGTGCGCGTCGAACCGATGCCGCCGATGGCCTTCGCGCCGTGCTTGTTGATAACCAGGCGCAGGCGCGAGGCGATCATGTACAGCGCCTCGTCCCAGGTGGCGGGCTGGAGTTTCCCGTTCTGGCGAATGAGCGGCGTGCGCAAACGTTCGGGGCTGTTGACGAACTCGAAGCCCCAGCGCCCGCGATCGCACAGCCAGCCGTCGTCGATGGCATCGTTGGTGCGCGACATCAAGCGCATCACCTTGTCAACGCGCACATCGACGCGCGCGTTGCAGCCAACGCTGCAATTGTTGCAGATGCTCGGTATGCGTTTGAGTTCCCAGGGGCGCGACTTGAAGCGGTAGGCCGAGGCGGTCAGCGCGCCGACCGGGCATATTTCGACAGTGTTGCCGGAGAAGATCGAATCGAAAGCGTGGTCGGGCGCGGTGCCAACCTCCATACGGTAGCCGCGTGAGATCATCACCAGGCCGTTGTCCATCGAAATTTCCGAACTGAAGCGCGTGCAGCGCTGGCACAGGATACAGCGCTCGCGGTCGAGCATGACGCGGTCGCTGACGGGTACCGGCTTGGGATAGTGACGCTTGAACTGGTCGAAGCGCGTCCCGCCCGGCCCGTGTCGCAGCGTGAAGTCCTGCAAGTCGCACTCGCCGCCCTTGTCGCAGATGGGGCAGTCGAGCGGGTGGTTGATGAGCAGGAATTCCAACGTGCCACGCCTTGCCTTCAGCACCTTCTCGGTTTTGGTACGCACGATCATGCCTTCGCTGACGGGTGTGGTGCAGGCCGTCTGCGGCGGTTTGGGCATCTTCTCGATTTCGACGAAACACATGCGGCACGCGCCTAGCGGCGGCATCTTGGGATGATAGCAGTAAATAGGAATCTCGATACCGATCTGTCGTGCCGCCGCCCAGACCAGGGTTCCCGGCGGGACGGCCACCGGTATGTCGTCGATGGTCAGGTGGACAAGGTTGTCTTTCTTCTCTTCTTCTGGCATTGTTTTTATCTTTTCTTGATAGGGCATCCACCCTCGCGGACGTGGGCTTCGTACTCGTCGCGGAAGAGCTTGACGCTGCTGGTGATCGAGCTGGTGGCGGCGTCGCCGAGCGGGCAGAAGGACTTGCCGCTGATGTTGTCGCAGATGTCGAGCAGCAGGTCGATGTCTTTTTGCTGCCCGTGTCCGTGCTCGATGCGGTGTAGGATTTCTGTGAGCCAGTACGTTCCTTCGCGGCAGGGCGTGCATTTACCGCACGACTCGTCGCGGTAGAACTCGGTCATGCGCAGCACGGCGTCGATGATGCAGGTATCCTCGCTGATGACGACGACGCCGCCTGAGCCAAGCATCGAGCCGGCGGCGGCGATGGCTTCGAAGTCCATCGGCGTGTCAACTTTGTCCGCGCCGAGCATGAAAGTGGACGAGCCGCCGGGGATGATGGCCTTGAGCTGCTTATCGTCCAGGATACCGCCGCCGTACTCTTCGTCGTAGATCAGCGTGCGCAGAGGCGTTCCCAGGGACAACTCGTAGTTGCCCGGCTGCTTGATCTGCCCGCTCAGGCAGAAGATGCGCGTACCCTTGCTCTTCTCGGTGCCGAACGAGGAGTACCAGTCCGCGCCATTCTGCACGATAGCAGGAATGGTCGAGAGCGTTTCGCAGTTGTTGATGACAGTCGGGCCACCGTAGAGACCGATGGCTGCCGGGAACGGCGGCTTGAGGCGTGGATAACCGCGCCGCCCTTCCAACGATTCCATCAACGCACTTTCTTCGCCGCAAATATACGCGCCCGCTCCGCGATGCATAATGACCTCTAGCGAGTAGCTGCTGCCCAGGATGTTCTGGCCGATGTACCCGGCGTTATAGGCTTCCTGGATGGCGCGCGCCACCTGCCGACCGGCGAGAGCCAGCTCGCCGCGCACATAAATAAAGGCCGTCGAGACGCGGCAGGCATAGCTCGTGAGGATCACGCCTTCGATCAGTTGGTGCGGGCTTTTCTCCATAATCATGCGGTCTTTGAACGTTCCCGGCTCGCTCTCATCGCAGTTGCAACACAGGTAGCGCGGCTCGCTCTTGGCGAGGAAGCCCCATTTCATGCCGGTGGGGAAGCCTGCTCCGCCTCGCCCGCGCAATCCCGATTTCTTGACCAGCTCGACCAGTTCTTCCGGCTGGTAGTCATTCAGAGCTTTTTCCAGCGCGGAGTACCCGCCTGTCTTCCGATAACCATCAAGCGTGTCTCGACCGGGAGCATCGATATCCTTTGTAATGATAAGTTCTTGCATAACTCTATCTCTATGGTTTCTTGCCCAGGGCGACCGCGTGAGACCAGGGGTCGCCTCTACAACAGACAGCTATTCAGATAAGCGAGGCCCTTGCGTGATGTAAGGGCGACCCTCGCGGTCGCCCTTGCGCATCTGTTCATCCATCTTCAATTCGCGGTTCCACTCTTCTACCAGCGCGTCGGCCATCTCTAGCGTAACGTTCTCGACGAACTCGTCGTTAACCTGCAAGACGGGCGCGGTACCGCATGAAGCCAGGCACTCCGCCGTCAACAGCGTGTAGCTGCCATCGGGAGATGTCTCACCGCGCTTGATGCCGAGCCTATCTTCGAGGCGCTCGACCAGGGCATCGCAGTTGCGCAGGTAGCATGAGATACTGGTGCAGACCTTGACGACCTTCTTGCCGGGCGGCTGTTGATAATACATGGTATAAAACGTAGCGATGCTCTCCACGTCATCGACCGTTAGCCCGATGGCCTCGGCTACTGCCTCCAGCGCGTCTTTTGTAATGTAGCCTTCTTCCTCCTGCGCGATATACAGCGCGGGCATCACCGCCGAGCGAGCGACGGGGTAACGCGCCGCGAGGTCGCGCATACGCTGTTTCGCCTGTTCTGATATCATCGGTCCACCTCTCCTAAGACGATATCGATGCTGCCAATCCCCGCTACTACATCGGAGAGGAAGCCGCCCTCGATCATGCGCGGTAGCACCTGTAGATTGGCGAAGGACGCGCCGCGCACGTGCATTCGATAAGGTTTCGCGCTGCCGTCGCTCACGATGTAGAAGCCAAGCTCACCTTTGGGCGACTCCGTGCGCACGAACACCTCGCCTGCGGGCGGGCGATAGCCCTCGGTGTAGAGCTTGAAGTGGTGGATCAGCGCCTCCATGCTGCCGGTGATCTGCCACTTGGGCGGCGGAGCGATCTTGGGGTTATGTACGCGGTGCGCTCCTGCTGGGAGGCCGTCGATGGCCTGGTTGATGATCTTGAGGCTCTGCTCCATTTCGAGCATACGCACCAGGTAGCGATCATAGACATCGCCGTTTGTACCGACCGGGATGTCGAAGTCGAATTGCTCGTAGCCACTGTAAGGAAAGACTTTACGGATATCCCAGACCACGTTGCTGCCGCGCAGTACCGGGCCGCTTGCTCCATAGGCGATGGCGTCCTCAGCACTCAGGATGCTGACGCCCTTCGTGCGCTCCAACCAGAGCTGGTTGTTGGTAAGTAGATCGTGGTATTCCTGCAAGCGGTCGGGGAATTCGCCCGTAAAGGCGCGTACCTTCTTCTCGAAGTCCGGTGTGATGTCGGCTTGCAAGCCGCCGGGACAGATGAAGCTGGTCATCATGCGCACGCCGGAGACCTCCTCGAACACATCCAGGATCATCTCACGCTCGCGGAAGCAGTAGAGGAACATGCTCATCGCGCCCAGGTCAAGCGCGTGCGTGCCGAGCCAGACGAGATGGCTGGCGATGCGCTGCAGCTCCGCCAGGATGACGCGCACGTAATTGATCTTGTCGTTGATCTCGTCTTCGATGCCCAGCAGCTTTTCAACAGCCAGCGAGTAGCCCAGGTTGTTGTTGAGGGGAGCCAGGTAGTCCATGCGGTCGGTTAGCACCAGCGCCTGGTGATAGGTCTTGGCCTCGGCGGTCTTCTCGATGCCGGTGTGCAGGAACCCGATATCGGGGACGGCCTTGAGAACCGTCTCGCCATTGATGGTCAGGATCAGGCGCAGTACGCCATGCGTGCTGGGATGCTGCGGCCCCATGTTGATCGTCATGCTGTCGGAACGCTGTCCGTCCTGGCTGTCCTCGCCCCGCTCAACGGTATAGCGCGTCTCTATATCTTGCTTTTGCATACATTTATTTCTTTCCCAGTTCTCCTGGTTCCTGTTCGTGGCTGATCTTGCTACGGCTCTCGTTCAGTTCGCGGCTGAAGGGCGTGCGCATCGTCTGACTGCCTACGCCGGGGTCAACATCGTAGGGAACCTGTCCGCCCCAGTGCGGTTCGGGCAGATCGAAGCCGGTCAGCGGGTAGTCTTTGCGCAATGGGTACGTCGTCCAGTCCATCGGCATCAGGATACGGCGCAGGTCGGGATGCCCCTCGAACGTGATGCCGAAGAGGTCGTAGACTTCGCGCTCGTACCAGTTCGCGCCGGGCCAGACACTCGTCACACTCGGCACCGATGGATGCTCTTCTCCGCGATTGCCCGCGCGCACCTTGAGACGCAGCTCGCACTGGTTGGGCAGCGAGAGCAGGTGGTAGACAACATCGAAGCGCGGCACGCGCTCGAGCCAGTCCACTGCCGTGACAGTGGAGAGGAAATTGTAGCGCAGATTCTTGCAAAGGTACGAACACACGGTTATCAGGGATGAAGGCTGTAATACAATCGTCTGCTCGCCACGAAAATCACTTGTTTCAAGAACGGCCTGTGGAAATTTTTCCCGCGTCGTTTCAACCGTTGAGAGTGCTGTTATCATACAATTACAATACCTCTATAATTCCTCGCCAACCGGGCCGACCAGTTTCATACCGCTTGCTTTCAGAGGATCGGGGGGATTGGGAATACCCTCGCGTATCTTGCGCTGCAATTCGTTGAAGCCGAAAAGCAGCATCTCCGGCGTTGGCGGGCAGCCGGGAATGAAGACATCGACGGGCACGATTTTATCAACGCCCTGCACAATCGCGTAGTTGTTGAAGACACCACCACACGATGCGCAGGCACCCATCGAGATGACCCATTTGGGTTCGGGCATCTGGTCGTAAATCGTGCGCAGCACGGGAGCCATCTTGATCGAGCAGCGACCCGCCACGATCATCAGGTCGGCCTGCCGGGGCGAGGCGCGATAGACCTCCGCGCCGAAGCGTGCCATATCGAAGCGGTCGCCGCTGGTGGACATCATCTCGATGGCGCAACAGGCCAGGCCAAACAGCGCCGGCCACAAGGAAGAGCTTCGTCCCCACCCGATGATCTTGTTGACCTGCGTCGTCAAAATGCCGAAGTCGCCATTCTTGACTTGCAGTTCGCGCCCGCGCGGCGTCTGTGTATTCGAGAACGTCTGAACAGGCTCCCAGGGGTTCTTTAATCCCATGTGAACGCCCCCTTTCGCCAGACATAGATATAGCCAACTCCGAGAATCGCCAGGAAGATGAGCAACTCGATCAATCCCAGCAATTTGATGTCGTGCAGGAGAATGGCTAATGGGTAAAATGAGACAATTTCGATGTCGAAGACGATAAACAACATGCCGGTCAGGAGGTATTTGACGGGGAAGCGCCGATTCGGCGCCTCGATCTCCTGAATGCCGCATTCATACGGTGCCAGCTTCTCAGGTGTCGGCTTTCTCGGTCCCAGGAAGGCGGTCACGACCATCACCAGGATACCAAACAGGACAGCCAGCGTTACCAGGACAAAAATGGGGAGCGTTCCCATAGGCGGGATTCCTTCACTTCTCTCAAATAATCATGGATATTCAGAAGGTGCGCTTCGCTGCGCCACAGTTCCATCTGGTGTAATTCGTACACTTCGTCACGTGTATCGTAGCACAGTAAGCGCGAGAGTGTCAAATCATGGCGGCTCGTTTGTAGTGGATAGTAGCGTGAATCTACGCTTATAAAGAATGTGCTTCTTATGATTATCAAGCACGACCATTCGGAAAATGTGATTGTTCTGTGCCATGGGGACAGCCCTTTGTGATAGCCTGGTGCGTTCGCTACTCTATACTCTAAGTCGGAGCAGAGTGAGATACAAGCTCTGTATGAATGGTAGAGTTCGGAATAGAGAAGGCGTCTCTCCAGAAAGGAAAGAACGATCATGAAACATAAAGCTTTACGGATAACGACATTTGTCCTGGCGGTCTTCGGCGCTCTCACAACCATCGCGGGAGGTATAGGTCTTTTGACAGGGGCGATTCAAACTCCGCTTGACTGGCTGCAAGGTTCACCCTTCCTTGACTACACCGTCCCGGGTCTGGCCCTGGCGATCCTCGTCGGTGGAAGTATGCTCCTCGCCGCGGCGACCATCCTCAGCGGGCGCGAAATGGGCGTGCTGGCGTCGGCATTCGCCGGTCTTGCCATGATGATCTTTGAGATCGTTGAGGTAGTGGTTATTGACGGCATCGCCGGTAACTCGCTGCTGATTGCCTTGTCGCTACAGGTCTTCTACTTTGTACTTGGCCTGGTGGTCTTTGGGCTGGCCTCTTACCTGTGGATGACCGAGTATCGAGCTTACCACTTCCCAACAAGGCATGTCAGTCACGCCTGAAGGCCAACAGGAACGACCCTTCTTCTCAGACTTCTTGTCCTTGCAGCCGGATGACAGCATAGCGGTCCAATATGCTGTCATTCGTATACTACTTCGCGTGTATCGTAGGACAGCTAGCGCAGGAGTGTCAAATCATGGTGAGGCTCGTTTGTAGTATATAGTAGAGTGAATCTACGCTTACAATGGATGTGCTATTCATGATTATCAGGCATGATCGCTCGGAAAAAGAGAGCGTTGTCAAAGAGAATACCTGGCCTGGTGTTACAACGTTCTTCCGAGGACATGGCGCTGCTACGCTTATTGCGCCGACATGGCTGCTTACTGCCGCGCATGTCTCTCAGGAGATTCCGCCTCCTACTGAGCACTCGCTCAGCATTGAGCTTGCAGGCGCTCGCTATCGCATTGCGCGAGTGGTGATGCACCCGGCCTATCGTCCTGGATGGGAGCAGGAAGAGGACAGCACCAGCAACACGGTTGATTTAGCTGCCGTGGAACTGGAAACGCCGGTAGGTGATGTCGTACCGTATGTGCTCTATGATCGCTTCGACGAGCAGGGGCAGGAGATGCTGCTACTCGGCTGGGGCGAAAGCGGCAACGGACTGCGCGGCGCGCTCAGCATCGACCGCGCACTGCGACAAGCAACCAACATCATCGACGAAGCCGACGACTACTGGCTCAAATTCCGCTTCGACCCTCCACCAGGAGGAACATGGTTAGAAGGCGTCTGCGGGCGAGGTGATAGTGGAGGTCCCGCCTTCATCCGGCAGAACGACCAGCTGTTACTCGCCGGAGTAAGCTCCTGGCAAGAGGATAATGATAGGCCGTTGGGGATGTATGGCTGCGTCGAGCATTATGCGCGGGTGTCTACACATCTGGAGTGGATACGAGAGATATGCGGACTTTAGCTTTGCTACTGCGATTAACAGTTAACGCAAAATGTATTGAGATACTTATACATCGTAGTGTATAATATCGCTAAGCTAGGTCGATACGTGGTCAGGGATTAAATGTTTTTGAGCTTGTAATATGCCTAAGAAGATCAGGGAATTGAAGGCCATGTTGCGTAAAGCTGGCTTCTCGCCTCGACCTGGAAAAGGCAGCCATACATTCTGGGTACATCCAGACCTACCTGATGACAGGTATACGCTTTCGGGTGCGGATGGTGATGACGCTCACTATTACCAGGAACGAGACGTTCAGCGACTTCTCAAGAAGTCAAGAGAGGTGCAAGATGAATGAGCGGTACGAGCATTATTCCATGAATATTCAGTGGAGCGAGGAAGATCGCGCATATATTGTCACCGTTCCAGAACTTCCAGGATGCAGAACACATGGCAGAACATACGAAGAAGCTGTTCGCCAGGGACAGGATGCTATTGCCACCTGGATTGATGGCAGCCGCGCTTTGGGATTAGCAATACCCGCACCGAAAACGCTCAAGATCGCGTAATCATTTACCCTCTTGCTCTCTGCTCGCCTTGTCGAGATACATCTCCTACCCGAACCAGTTCTGCACCGGCTCACCCGCCAGGTACCAATCCGTCGTGGTCAATCCCTGTGGGTAATGCACGGTGCGTTTCACCACGCCACCGGGGTTGGTGAAGTTCTGGATAGGGTGGCCCTGCTCGGCCAGCAGCATACTGTCGTGCCAGATGGGGCCAGCGCCGTCCACGCCGGTGATATTGACCATCGGCGAGTCGTCGTTGTTACCTGCCCATACGCCCATTACGTAGTCGCTGGTGTAGCCGACCGTCCAGTTGTCGCGGAAATCTTGCGACGTGCCGGTCTTGACGGCTGCCGGGCGGATCGAGCCGGGGTTGCCCTCGTAGCACTGCGTCTGGGTGTTGCTGTAGAGGTAGAGCGCGCTGCACTGGCCGAATTCGAAGGTGCGCGAGGCGTTGTCGCTCAGTACGTTGGTCATGAGGAAAGCGACCTGCTTGCTGATGACGCGCGTGCCGGCGGGCACGAAGTGGTAGATCACGCGGCCAGCCGTGTTATAGACGGTATCGATGGCGTGGGCCGGGACGCGCACGCCGCCATTGGCGAAGACGCCGATGGCCGAGGTCTGATCGAGCAGGTGAACGCTGAGCGACCCCAGCACCATCGTGTAGTTCGGTGTGCCCTCGTAGGACGTGATGCCCATCTCCTGTGCCGTGTGCAGCGCCTGCTGCACGCCAACTTTGGTCAGCAGCTTGACGGCTGGCACGTTGAAGGAGTTTTGCAGGGCGTAGCGAAACGAGATCAGGCCGTGAAAGCTGAGGTCGTAGTTTTGTGGTGAATACGGCGGGAGGCCGCAGCAGAGTTGGATGCTGAACGGGGCATCCAGCACGGGCATGCCGGGACTCATACCATCTGCGAAAGCTGTGGCATAGATGTATGGCTTGAAGGAGGAACCAGGCTGCCGGTATCCCTGGCTCGCCACGTCGAACGCGCCGAACTGCGGATTGTTCGGATCGACGTTGCCCAGCAGCACGCGAATATCGCCGTTGTGATAATCGATCAGGACTTCAGCCGCGTTAGACATGTGGTGCGCCTGTGCCAGCGCGCTGATGTGCCCCTGCGCTATTTTCAATACTTGATTTTGGAGGGGCAGGTCGAGCGTGGTCGTGATGTTTAGCCCGGCGCGTGCCAGGTCGGCCAGCTTAACGTGCAACACGCCTGTCAGCTCGCGCAGCACGTAGTTGGAGAAGTTTGGCGCGAGGTCGTTGTGGATGATGCCGTGCCTGAGAAAACCGGGCTGGGCCGCCTCGTACAGCGCGCTGTTCTCCTGCGCGACGCTGATGTAGCCCTGTATGCGCATCCCGTGAAGCACGTCGCGCATTCGATTATAAGCCGCGACGGGATGCAAGTAGGGATCGAATGCCATTGGCGAACTGGGGATGCCGGCCAGCAGCGCCGCCTGCGCGATATCGAGCTGCGAGGCGGCGCTGTGTCCCGGCCTGTCCTGCAAGCTGAAGTACATGAAGGCGGCTGCATCGGCTCCATACGCCTGCTCGCCGTAATAGATGGTGTTCAGGTACATCGTCAGAATTTGCTGCTTGCTGTAGTAGCGTGTGACCTGCGGGGCCAGGATGATCTCTTGCAGCTTGCGCAGGATGGTATCCTGATTGCCCACGACCAGGTTCTTGATAAGCTGCTGCGTGATGGTGCTGCCGCCTTGCACGATGTGCCCGTTCGTCAGGTTGTCGATGGCGGCGCGCACGATACCCGTGACATCGTATCCCGGATCATTCCAGAAATTCTGATCTTCCGTGGCAATCTCGGCGTGAACGAGGTTGGGCGAAATCTGGTCGAGCGTGACGCTGGTCTGGAGTCCCTGGTCCACCATCTGGTAGATCATCGTGCCATGCATGTCGTACATCTTAAGACTATCACCGGGCAACAGGTCCGCCAGCGTCAGCACGTTCTGCTGGTAGCGCATCTGTGTCGCCTCCACCACCGCGGTCAGCGTGAAGAGCAGGCCGGTGAGCGCGATCATGATGGCAAGCGCGCCCAGTGCCATCGGCAGCATGGTTTGCGTGCCGATACGATCGATGGCAGCAACCTGCATGTTGGCGCGGCGCAGGCTCTTCCGCTTGAGATAACGCCGCGTGCGCCAGCCCGTCGGCTGAAACATGCGATGCGGAACCGGGTAATAGACGCCCCTGGCCGGTCGTTGGGGAAGATCATGGAGACGCTGAGCTGCCGCCGCTTGACTCTGCGCGGGCAATCTGGCAGGTCTGGGTACATCTGGCACATTCGATACATCAGCTGCGTGCTTTGCCGGTACCAGTTGTTTCTCTTTCGTGCCTCTCATTGCGCTCACCATCCTCCCTTCAACATACCGGTACAGCCATAGATGCTACAGATGCTATAGATAGTATACTGACCAACGCCAGTCGTATGTTGCCATGTGTCTAATTCATAGCATTCATTCATAGAGTGCATTATAAAGCATGTTGCGCTCCGTCAAGGCTAGAACGTAATCGAGATATGACATTTCTCCCATAGAGGGTACTCAAAAGCGAATCTTTGGTGTAAACAAAAAGCCCTCGCAAGCTCATCAGGGTTTACGAGGGCCGTAGTAGGTTTGGTAAACAGGGTATATTTACTTCCCCAGCTTCTTCTGTCGCTCCATATCCCTCAGTTCCACCCTCCTGATCTTGCCTGAAATCGTCTTGGGCAGGCTGTCCACGAACTCGATCTCGCGGGGATATTTGTAGGGCGCAGTGACGCGCTTGACGTGCTCCTGCAACTCGCTGGCGAGCGCGGGCGAGGCGGTGTAGCCGGGGGCCAGGATGACGTAGGCTTTGACGATCTCGCCGCGCATCTCGTCGGGGCTGGCGATGACCGCCGACTCTGCCACGGCGGGATGCTCTTTCAGCGCGCTTTCGACCTCGAAGGGACCGATGCGGTAGCCCGCGCTGATAATCACGTCATCGGCGCGGCCCACGAACCAGAAGTAGCCGTCCTCGTCCTTGTAGGCGCGGTCGCCCGTGATGTACCACTCGCCGCGCACGCAGTTCTGCGAGGCTTCGGGATTGCGCCAGTATTCCTTGAACATCCAGGTGGGACGCTGCGGCTTGATCTTGACGGCGATGTCGCCCTCTTTGTTGGGAGGAAGTTCGCTGCCATCGTGGTCGATCACGCTGACCTCGAAGCCGGGCGAGGGCTTGCCCATCGAGCCAGGCTTGACCGCCAGCGGTGGGAAGTTGGCGCACAGCAGCACGGTTTCCGTCTGCCCGTAGCCGTCGCGGATGGTCATGCCCGTCACGTCCTGCCAGATTTTGATGACCTCCGGGTTGAGCGGCTCGCCCGCGCCGACGCAGTGGCGCAGCGCCATCGGCGGGTTGGTCTTCAGGTAGGCCATTGGCTCATCGAGCACCAGCATCCGATAGGCGGTCGGCGGCGCGCAGAGCGTGGTAATCGGATAGTTGTGCAGCATCTCCAACGTTTCGAGCGCGTTGAACTTGCCGCGCGCGTCCTGCATGAACATGGCTGCGCCCATTACCCAGGGGCCGAAGAGGTTGCTCCACGCGGCCTTCGCCCAGCCCATCTCAGACAGGTTCCAGTGCAGGTCGTCCTCGTGCAGGTCGAGCCAGTATTTGCCGGTGATGGTGTGGCCGATGGGATAGCTGGCGTGCGTGTGCAGCACCATTTTGGGATAACCGACTGTGCCGGAGGTGAAGTAGACCAGGCAGGCGTCGTCGCTGCGCGTCTTAGGCCCGGTGAACTCCGGCGATGCCTCCGCGACGACCTGGTGATAGTTCGTCCAGTTCGCCTTTGGCGTACCACCGTCGATCAGAATGGCCGTGCGAATGGTGGGGCAGTTATCGCGCACCTGGTCGAACTTGGCAGCGCCCTCCTCATCGGTGATGATGGCGCTTACCTCGGCGATCTCCGCGCGAAACTGGATATCTTTGGGAGTTAGCAGCGTGGTACTGGGAATTGGAACTGCGCCCAGCTTCATCAGGCCCAGCACGCTCTCCCACCATTCCGGCACGCGCGGCACCATCACCAGCACGCGGTCGCCCTTCTGAATGCCCAGTTTGGCGAAGGCATTGGCCGCACGGCTGGAGTATTCCGCGAAGTGAGCATAGGTAATCTGGCGTTCTTCGCCGTTCTGTCCTACCCAGAACATCGCCAGCTTATGCGGGTCGGCAGCCCATTTCCCCATCACATCGGTCGCAAAGTTGAAATATTCGGGGACTTCTAGATGAAAATTACGCCGTTCCGCTTCGTAGTCGGTCATATGCGGCGTGCGCGACGTGGGTGTCTGTGCCATACTTCGGCGCTCCTTCTGTATCAGCATATCAGCAACGATTGCATTGCCCCTAGTATATCCCACAGCAGCGCGCAGCGTCGAGGGATACCTATCCATCTGTTGTGACAGGCATACCCAGTTGTTCTTCTTGAGAAGAAAGTTGAACAACCGCTTCGCGCGATCTTGTGCGCGTGCGCATGAAGAAGGCTGCGACCACTGCGCTCGCACAGAACACGGCACAGGCGAGCGCGGTAAGCTTGAAGCCCTGGAAAATGACCAATTCGACGATCACGCGGCCAGCGCCTGCTCCCGTGATAGTGAACTGGTCTGCTGCTGCTCGACTTATGGAGAGAGACTGCGGGAGAGCCACGTTAATATGGGAAAGGTAGACCTGGCTCAGTATAGCGACCCCAAAAGCCGTGCCGATGTTGCGCGCCATGCCGAGTGTTCCAGAGGCCAGTCCCGACTGCTCTCTGCGCACAGCACTCACCACTGCGAACGTTGCGCACGAGGAGATAATGGGAATGGCCAGCCCGCGCACGAGGAAGCTTGGCAGCAATCCATCGGCATAGGTGCTCTGCGGAGACAGGCCGACTGCGATATAGAGAAAGCTCAACCCGATTGCCAGCAAGCCCAGCACAAGGAATGCATACAGTCGCGAACCGGCCCATTGCGCGATCAGTCCCGTAAGAGGCGTGAAGAGGGCAATCAGCCCGGTCGCCGGTAGGAAGGCCAGGCCACCTTGCAGAGGGGTGAAGCCCCAGGTGTTTTGCATGAACAAACTCACATAGGGCTGTGAGCCAAAGAGCGCGGCTGAGAAAAGAAAGAAGCTCAAGCAGCCCATGACGAAAGGAAGGTTGCGAAACAAGGCCAGGTCCACCAGCGGCCAACGCACCCGCCGTTCCGTCACGACGAACAGCGCCAGGATGATGACTCCAAGCAGACAGCTTCCAATCACGAGGGCGTTTGCCCAACCCTCGTCACCGGCGCGGGTGAAGCCGAATAACAGGCATAGCAGACCGGAGGACAGCAACAACAATCCCGCCCAGTCTACCGGGGCAGCGTTACCTGCCTCGCGCGACTCCGGGACGAACAAGACTGCCATGACGAGCGCCACGATTCCGAGCGGGATATTCACGAAGAAAATCCAGCGCCAGCTATCGCCCGACACGAGGAGTCCGCCAAGCACAGGCCCGGCGATCAGGCCCAGGCCAGAGATTCCTCCATAGATACCGATTGCCAAACCATGCTGTCGTGGAGGGAAGGCGCGAATGATGATGGCGAGCGTGCCTGGAGTCATGACGGCTGCGCCGACGCCTTGAATGACACGAAAGATGATTAAAGCCGTGATACTCTGCGCCAGGCCACAAGCCAGGGATGCAAGGATGAAAAGCGCCAATCCTGTGAGATAGACCACGCGCTGCCCCCAAATATCCCCAAGACGCCCTATCCCCATTGGTAGCACCCCGATCATCAGCACATACCCCGAGATAGTCCATGAGACAGTTCCGAGTGGCGCGTGAAAATCATGCCCAATAGTAGGTAGCGCTACATTGACGATGAACAGGTCGATATACAGCATCATCAAACCAAAGCAGGCTGCAAGTAGTGTAAGCCATTTGGAAGTCGCGCGCTTACCCATGAGATATCCTCCGTATGATTTTGGTCAAACCAGGGCAATTGAAAGTCCCTCCATCACAGAGGGCATATGGCTGACACTGCGTTGTGCTACAATGAAGTATACATGACAAAATATCACCAGTCAAGTATATTTGACTGGTGATTATAAAATACATAACTTTCCCTTGATTATTACCATTAAATAGAGTACAATAGTGATAAACAAATTCAGGGAGATATCGATGAAAAAGACATTGCCGGGCGCAATTGGCAGAGCGAACGTCGGAAGCACTTATGCTCATACTGGCTGTTGTCAATACGCGCTATGGTCGAACCTATCCCGATGCCTGGCAAAGCCCCGAGCAAATGCGGACATGGTTGATCCAGCAGAAACTACTTGCGGAAGAAGCCCCACTTTCGCAGGGAGACCAGCGTAGAATGATCGAAGTGAGGGAGGCACTGCGAGCGTTGCTGTGCCGAAATAACGGCGTTCCCGTTACTGCTGAGCAAATTGAGACACTCAACGTTCTCGCAAATTATGCGCCCTCTGGTTGTGCGTTTTGACCAGCAAGGGCAGGCGGAACTCGTACCTGATATAAAAGGCGTCGAGGGTGTTATCGCCTTCCTGCTCGGCATCGTTTTCACCGCGATGGTGGATAGGAGCTGGACGAGGCTCAAAGCCTGCCGCAATGAACGCTGCCAAAAAGCCTTCTACGACAGCTCGAAGAATCATTCTGGGACATGGTGTGCAATGGCGAAATGTGGAAGTCGCGTCAAGGCACGCGCTTATCGTCAACGCCAGCAAAAACGCGACGAAGCATCTGAAGTGATGGGTGATAGTGTATAATTATTCCATCAACCTGACAAGGAGCATCCATGCGATCACGTAGCCCCTGCTAACTTGCAGTAGTCCAACAATTACCAGGGTTCTTCCATCACGTTGAGCCTCTTCCTCGAACGTTGGCTCTCGCTGACGAGTTTTATACTGCCCGCGCTCCGCCTTCTCGCTTTGCATAGAATTTTCTCTGCTTCTGATCTTGCAAAGAAAGAAGGATATGTGCTCCATGAAAGCTTATCGATTGGTTTCGCGTCTGCAATCTGCCGCGTTTCTACGCTCAACGCTCATCACTATGGGCTTGCTAGACGAACTTCTGACGGGATTTCTTTTCGTTGGCCTGCCGCTGGTACACCAGCAGTTAGGGCTGAGCTACGCGCAGATCGGCCTGCTGTTCAGCATCGGCGCGATCGTCAGCGCGGTGATCGAACCGCCGATGTACCTGCTCAGCGATCGCGGCTCGAAACGCTGGTGGATTGTGAGCGGCTTTGTTGTCCTTGTCATGGCTGAGACTACTTGCGGGCAGCATCCTACATTTCTTGTGCTGGCGCTTGCTTTCGCGCTCATCTATCCATCAATCGGCGCGTCGGTGGGGCTTTCTCAGGCGGTGTTGATCGATCTCGCCCCGAGCGAGAGCGCACGTACAATGACGCGCTGGACGCTGCTGAGCGGCATCGGCGACCTGCTCTCGCCGCTGGCGGTGACGGCTATTCTCTCGCTCGGCCTGGGCTGGCGCGGTCTGTGCTTGATCGCCGCCGCGTGCTGGCTGGTCGCTGCGCTCGTCGTCCTGCCCCAACGTTTCCCACGCGCTCATAGCGGGGGAGACTCTGGGGAGCCTGAGGAAGAGCATCCGGGTGTCATAGTGGCGCTGCGGCAGGGCTTGCGCGACACCGTGCTGCTGCGCTGGGCCGCGCTCTCCATCTTCACGTCCATGCTCGACGAGGTGTTCCTGGCCTTCGCCGTGCTTTACTTGCGCGATGTGCTGCACGCCAGTGAACTTGCCATCGGGCTGATTATAGCGGCTCAGATGCTTGCGGCCCTGCTCGGCCTGTTCATCCTGGAACGATTGCTCGGCAGAATCGCGCCGGTGCGCCTGCTCTCGCTGGCCGCGTCGCTGGCGCTGCTCGGCGTGGTCGGCCTACTGGCGGTGCATGTGCTGTGGTGTACGGCGCTCTCGCTCGTCGTTATCAGCCTCGGCGCGGCCTGCCTCTATCCAATCGTGGAGTCCGAGGCGTATGATCGACAACCGGGACGTTCCGGCACGGTACGCGCCATCATCCAGTTCGGTACTCCTTTCGAGATTGTGCTGCCCGGCATCGTCGGTCTGCTCGCCGCGCGCTTCGGCTTGCTGGCAAGCCTGGGATTCCTGGGGAGCGCACCACTGTTTTCCTGCTGTTGGCTCCACGTAAAAGCTCGAAAAAATGCATATGATCTTGCAAGGTGTGCAGGCAGGGCTGGGTGTGCGCAGCCCTCTCTCTATAAATCCACCACCTCGCGCTGGATGCGCAGGTTCATGGCGGCCAGCCTCGGTACGATGTTGCCGTAGCCGCGTTCGAGCAGCTCGACTCCCGTGACCATCGTTGTGCCGCGCGCCACTGCTGCGGCGATGACGGAGGCCATGCCCGCGCGCAGGTCGGGCGTGGCGATCTGATCGACCGCCGTGAAGGGTGTAGGGCCGATGATGATGGCGCTGTGCTCGAAGTTCGACTCGCGGTAGCGACACTGCATACCACCCAGACAGTACGTGGCAAGCTGCGTCTTCGCGCCCAGCCGGTTGAGGTCTTTCAGGTAGCCGAAGCGGTTCTCGTGAACCGTCTCGTGAATGATCGAGATGCCATCGGCCTGCGAGAGCAGCACAGCGAAGGGCTGCTGCCAGTCGGTCGAGAAGCCGGGATAGACATCCGTCTCGATGATGGCGGGCCGCAGCTTTTCGCGGCGAAAGAAGCGGAGGCTGCTGGCATCGAGCAGTTCAACGCCGCCGCCAACCTGCTGGAAGAAGGAGAGGAAGTTGCCGAGCGTTTCGGGACGAATGCCGTTGACGGTGATGTCGCCGTCCGAGGCGCAGGCCAGGCAGGCCCAGGTGGCCGCCTCGATGCGGTCGCCCAGCGCCTTCATGCGCGTTCCGGTCAGGTGTTTGACGCCCTCGATGCGGATATCGCGCCCCGACGAGGTGAAGATGATCGCGCCCATTGCGCGCAGCATCGTAATCAGTTCGGTAATCTCCGGCTCGGTGGCGGCGTTCGAGATGGTGGTGCGCCCCTCCGCCAGCACGCCCAGGTAGAGGCAGGTTTCAGTCGCGCCCACACTCGGATAGGGCAGCTTGATATGCGTACCTTTCAAGCAGCTGTTGCGATAGGCGATGAAACCATCCGGCGTCTCTTTCACCTTGCCACCGAACTGCTCGATGGCGTCCAGGTGAAAATCCACGCTGCGCTTGCCGATCTGGTCGCCTCCCACGATGGGTACCGAGACGCTCTCGAAATGATGCAGCAGCGCGCCTAGTAGCAAGATCGGGACGCGATTGCTGCCCGAATGTGGCGTAGATACGTCGGACAGGCTGATGGCAGATGGGTCTATGACCATTTCGCTGTTATCGACCATCGTCACGCGCACGCCAATCGACGTGAGCATCTCGGCAGTGATTGTGACATCGCCGATGGGTGGCACGTTGAGCAGCGTCGTGGGCGTCTCGCCCAGCAGCGCCGCGACCATGGCCTTCGTCGTGAAGTTCTTCGCCCCCAGGCAGCGAATCTCGCCCGTCACCGGCTGCCCGCCCTCGATGATATATGCAAGCTGTTGCGTCATTGATACCTGTTACCTATCTACCAGGGCGACCGCGAGGGCCGCCCTTGTTCGCTACCAACGATCCAGAACCACTCTTGTTGATATAAACGTTTTCATTACCGCTAATGAGTATACACTACAATCAAGCAAGGGGTGGCGCGAGTAGTACTTCGCAGACCTGCTTGAAAGACGTTCTTGAGGATCGCACGTGTGAAACTTGCGAGGATAAATGAGCGAGGTTGCGCAGGGGCAGCAGGTAGGGTGAAGTAGAAGCGGCTGCCAGTGTCTTCACACTCACAACAATGCCTCGTAATGCTGCAGCGCGGCATGCTCTTCGACCAGTTTATTCACCAGGTGAACAAACGCTTCGAGAGAAAAAGGTTTCTGGAGGTAGCCCTCAGCATTGATTGCCTGTGCATGGAGCCTGCCCTGCTCCAGGGCGCTAATTACGAGAATAGGAGCATTACGCCGCTTGCGCTGCTCGATTTCTCGCACGAACTCAACGCCGTTCATGCCAGGCAGCATCAGGTCGATAATAACGATCTCCATCATTAGAGAGCGCAGGATGGTCAATACCTCCTCAGCATTGGTATAGAGAAGGGGATAAAACCCGGCATCTTTCAGGTAAAACTCCAGCAACCGGCGCATATCCGCGTTGTCTTCAATCACGAGAGCCATTTTAATGTACGACCGATTGTCAGAAAGAGGGGTTACTTTCTCCATACTATCCTCCATCAACTACGTAACTGTTCAGCGCATACTCTTCAGGATAAGCGGCAACCATCACAAACGCATCACGAGCAATTTTCTTGAAGTCACTATTTCATCACAATTCATATTGTGATGAGTGCGAGAGACCAGCGCTGGCGACGGTGATGTCAGTGTGACGGACAGGTGCTACATTATTCTGGAGGGGAGTAAAGGGAGTATTTGAACTGAAAGGAGCGTTTGAGATGCCCATTACCTGGTGGAGTCAGTTGGTCTGGCTGTTGACTATTGGCATTGTATCTTTCCTGCTCTCATGGATCTTTACTGACCTGTTCCACCTTGCACGGACAGCTTACGTCGCTATTTTTGCAGTTGTCACCGGGGCATTCTTGATTGGATACCTTCAATGGAGCACTATTGACTGGGAAACCTTCATAAACCATAACTGGTTGTGGGGACTGATACTGGCGGTTGCAACTGGTCTTTTGCTGATCGCGTCGCTTGCCGTGTTCTTGCGCTGGCAGTCGCTCGCGTTGCTCCCTCCCCCTGGACCACAAGGAATGCGCCTGACGAGCCTTCTCTTAGTGGATGGTATTGCAAATGGAGCAGCAGAAGCACTCCTGCTCTCGGTACTGCCGGTACTCATCGTCTGGCAGGCTTTCGCGCCTATCTCCTGGTTCCAACAGTGGCCCGGTTTCGCCTTCGCATCGGTCATCGCGCTTGTCGCCAGCCAGTTTGTGGTAGTCCTCCACCATCTCGGCTTCCGCGAACTGCGCGGGCACCTCATCATCTACGTAATGCTGGCCAACGCAGCTTTCACCCTGGTCTATCTCCTGACGATGAACCCCCTCTCGGCAGTAATTGCCCATATCTTGATGCATATCGGAGCTGTGTTTGAGAGAATCGAGGTGCCAATTCGCCAGG
>CAVSXS010000007.1:0-334521 GCA_963731975.1 uncultured Chloroflexia bacterium
TCGTGGGAGCGCGACGCGAGCGGCGATTTTGGCGACAGCGCGTGGCAGTCATCGCCGCGGCGTTCTTCATTGCTACGCTGGTCGGTTCGCTTCTCCTGTTGCTTGCCGCGCGACAGCAGAGCCACGTCGCCAATCCCCCCGTGCTGCGTCCTGGGTGGACGCAGGCTGCTTTACTGAGCGGCAGCAGCAGTAAGACCTTTTCAGGACTGCATATTCAGCTCTCGACCTTGTGGGGCGAGTCGAATGGCTGTTCTGGTACTGGCAAGGTGGAGATCGAACTGGTCGAGATTTACAATTTCATTGGGATTGATAACTGCCCGACGGTACATTCCCGGTTATGCGGGGGCCTCGAATCATTAGCCTCGAAGCCTCAACCCAGACGGTAGATACGATACGCGTCACGGTGACGGGTTCGCTTACCTGGTTCCTGCAACTATCCAACGCGGATGTCACGCCGCTGCCCGTGCTGGATCGCTTTACTCCGCCACAATCAGGATGGGCATCCGTCGGCGCTATAGGAGGGGCAGGCGCGGTAAGCTCTACAGGACAGTATGTGCCTGGCGGTGGACAATTTAGCCTCTTTGATGTGAACAGCCAGGTCTTTCCACACGGGGAAGCGGTCCCGCTCAATACCTGGGCTGTCGTCGCTGTCTGCATCGGAAGTGGGTCTATGCACATCCAGCTCGACCCCGTAGTCAAGGGCATCGCCTTCAACGCCCCTGCCTGTAATGGTCAACCGGGTGTGAGCATCCAGCACTACTCGATCACTCCCATCTTGCGCGACCTTTCTGTTACTACCAATGGCGACATATCCTTTCAGGTGCATCTCTTCGCCTGCACAAAAGCGCGGGGGTGTTCGTGAGGAAGTTCAGCAGGCTGCCACTCTACCTATAAATCCACCACCTCGCGCTGGATGCGCAGGTTCATGGCGGCCAGCCTCGGTACGATGTTGCCGTAGCCGCGTTCGAGCAGCTCGACTCCCGTGACCATCGTTGTGCCGCGCGCCACTGCTGCGGCGATGACGGAGGCCATGCCCGCGCGCAGGTCGGGCGTGGCGATCTGATCGACCGCCGTGAAGGGTGTAGGGCCGATGATGATGGCGCTGTGCTCGAAGTTCGACTCGCGGTAGCGACACTGCATACCACCCAGGCAGTACGTGGCAAGCTGCGTCTTCGCGCCCAGCCGGTTGAGGTCTTTCAGGTAGCCGAAGCGGTTCTCGTGAACCGTCTCGTGAATGATCGAGATGCCATCGGCCTGCGAGAGCAGCACAGCGAAGGGCTGCTGCCAGTCGGTCGAGAAGCCGGGATAGACATCCGTCTCGATGATGGCGGGCCGCAGCTTTTCGCGGCGAAAGAAGCGGAGGCTGCTGGCATCGAGCAGTTCAACGCCGCCGCCAACCTGCTGGAAGAAGGAGAGGAAGTTGCCCAGCGTTTCAGGGCGAATGCCGTTGACGGTGATGTCGCCATCCGAGGCGCAGGCCAGGCAGGCCCAGGTGGCCGCCTCGATGCGGTCGCCCAGCGCCTTCATACGCGTTCCGGTCAGGTGTTTGACGCCCTCGATGCGGATATCGCGCCCCGACGAGGTGAAGATGATCGCGCCCATTGCGCGCATCATCGTAATCAGTTCGGTGATCTCCGGCTCGGTGGCGGCGTTCGAGATGGTGGTGCGCCCCTCCGCCAGCACGCCCAGGTAGAGGCAGGTTTCAGTCGCGCCCACGCTGGGATAGGGCAGCTTGATATGCGTACCTTTCAAGCAGCTGTTGCGATAGGCGATGAAACCATCCGGCGTCTCTTTCACCTTGCCACCGAACTGCTCGATGGCGTCCAGGTGAAAATCCACGCTGCGCTTGCCGATCTGATCGCCTCCCACGATGGGTACCGACACGCTCTCGAAATGATGCAGCAGCGCGCCTAGTAGCAAGATCGGGACGCGATTGCTGCCCGAATGCGGCGTAGATACATCGGACAGGCTGATGGCAGATGGGTCGATGACCATCTCGCCATTATCGACCATCGTCACGCGCACACCAATCGACGTGAGCATCTCGGCAGTGATTGTGACATCGCCGATGGGTGGCACGTTGAGCAGCGTCGTGGGCGTCTCGCCCAGCAGCGCCGCGACCATGGCCTTCGTCGTGAAGTTCTTCGCCCCCAGGCAGCGAATCTCGCCCGTCACCGGCTGCCCGCCCTCGATGATATATGCAAGCTGTTGCGTCATTGATACCTGTTACCTATCTACCAGGGCGACCGCGAGGGTCGCCCTTGTTCGCTACCAACGATCCAGAACCACTCTTGTTGATATAAACGTTTTCATTACCGCTAATGAGTATACACTACAATCAAGCAAGGAGTGACGCGAGTAGTACTTCGCGGACCTGGTTGAAAGACGTTCTTGAGGATCACACGTGTGTGACTTGCGAGGATAAATTAACGAGGTTGCGTAGCGGCAGCAGGCTGGGTGAAGCAGTCGTTACCGCGCCTTTACACTCACAGCGACGCCTCGTAATGCTCCAGCGCGGCATGCTCTTCGACCAGTGTATTCACCTGGTGAATAAACGTTTCGAGAGAAAAAGGTTTCTGGAGGTAGCCCTCAGCATTGATTTCCTGTGCTTGGAGCCTGCCCTTCTCCATGGCGCTAATCACGAGAATAGGAGCATTGCGCCGTTTGCGCCGCTCGATTTCTCGCACGAACTCCACGCCGTTCATGCCGGGCAGCATCAGGTCGATAATAACGATCTCCATCATAAGAGAGCGCAGGATGGTCAACACCTCCTCAGCATTGGTAAAGAGGAGGGGATAATACCCGGCATTTTTCAGGTAATACTCCAGCAACAGGCGCATATCCGCGTTGTCTTCAATCACGAGAGCCATTTTAATGTACGACCGATTGTCAGAAAGAGGGGTTACTTTCTCCATACTATCCTCCATCAACTACGTAACTGTTCAGCACATACTCTTCAGGATAAGCGGCAACTATCACAAACGCATCACGAGCAATTTTCTTGAAGTCACTATTTCATCACAATTCATATTGTGATGAGTGCGAGAGACCAGCGCTGGCGACGGTGATGTCAGTGTGACGGACAGGTGCTACATTATTCTGGAGGGGAGTAAAGGGAGTATTTGAACTGAAAGGAGCGTTTGAGATGCCCATTACCTGGTGGAGTCAGTTGGTCTGGCTGTTTACTATTGGCATTGTATCTTTCCTGCTCTCATGGATCTTTACTGACCTGTTCCACCTTGCACGAACAGCTTACGTCGCTATTTTTGCAGTTGTCACCGGCGCATTCTTGATTGGATACCTTCAATGGAGCACTATTGACTGGGAAACCTTCATAAACCATAACTGGTTGTGGGGACTGATACTGGCGGTTGCAACTGGTCTTTTGCTGATCGCGTCGCTTGCCGTGTTCTTGCGCTGGCAGTCGCTCGCGTTGCTCCCTCCCCCTGGGCCACAAGGAATGCGCCTGACGAGCCTTCTCTTAGTGGATGGTATTGCAAATGGAGCAGCAGAAGCACTCCTCCTCTCGGTACTGCCGGTACTCATCGTCTGGCAGGCTTTCGCGCCTATCTCCTGGTTCCAACAGTGGCCCGGTTTCGCATCGGTCATCGCGCTTGTCGCCAGCCAGTTTGTGGTAGTCCTCCACCATCTCGGCTTCCGCGAACTGCGCGGGCACCTCATCATCTACGTAATGCTGGCCAACGCAGCTTTCACCCTGGTCTATCTGCTGACTATGAACCCCCTCGCAGCCGTAATTGCTCATATCATGATGCATATCGGAGCTGTGTTTGAGAGAATCGAGGTGCCAATTCGCCGAGGAAGTGGGGCGGGAGGGAATCGAACCCTCATGACCTCTCAGTCCGGGGAGTTTAAGTCCCCTGCGTCTACCGTTTCGCCACCGCCCCTCGTGGTGTTGCGCTGTTGTGGTGGCATGATAGTATCATGCAGCGTCCTGTTCGTCAATCATTTTCCTGTACATGCTGGATGGAATAGACTGTTCATCCCATGAGTATTGACGTAACGCTCCAACTCGTTCATAATACGCCGAGTATCGCACATGAAAGAATGTCCATATTCGTAGAGGTCAATCCGGTTGTCCTTTGCAGGTATGGCGTATTGATGAACATTTCTTCATCGTCATTTTCGCTTTACGTTCGCAGGGATGCCACATGAGCAACGAGCAGCAGAGAGAGCAGGGACAACAGGGGCAGCAGGGACAACAGGAACTATCTGGGATTGACGCCGGGGTACCCACGCGGGGCAGCTATGAGGTGATCGTCGTCGGGGCCGGTCATGCCGGTTGCGAGGCGGCGCTGGCCTGCGCGCGCATGGGCAGGAAGACGCTGCTGGTCTCGATGAACCTGGATAGCGTCGCGCTGATGCCGTGCAATCCTTCTATGGGTGGGCCCGCCAAGGGACACTTGATGAAGGAGATCGACGCGCTGGGCGGCGAGATCGGGCGCAACACCGACCGCACCTTCATCCAGATTCGCAGGCTCAATACGAGCAAGGGACCTGCCGTGCAGGCTCTGCGTGCGCAGTGCGACAAGCAGGCGTACCGGCTCGCCATGAAGTTCGTGCTGGAGAACCAGCCCAACCTGGAACTGAAGCAGGCCACCATCCTGCGCCTGCTCAGCGAGCCGGGCGCTGATGGCCGCCCGGTGATACGCGGCGTCGTCGCCAGCAACGGCTGGCAGTACGAGGCGCAGGCCGTCATCCTGACCACCGGCACGTTCATCAACGGGCGGCTGGTGGTCGGCGAGAAGACGCAGCCGGGAGGTCGCGCGGGTGAAGGCCCGGCGCTGGGCATCTCGGACTCGCTGCGCGCGTTGGGGCTGGAGATACGCCGTTTCAAGACCGGCACGCCGCCGCGCGTCGATGCGCACAGCATCGACTTCAGCAAGACCGACCCGCAGCCCGGCAGCCGCGTGCCGCTCTACTTCTCACAGGATGCCTCGGCGCGTGAGGATGTGCAGTTGCCGGGTGCGCGACCAAACCCGGTCTATCCCGTCACGGAGGAAGACCTGCTTGGCTGGCGGCCACAACTGCCCTGCTATCTCGTGCATACCAACCAGCGCACGCACCAGGTCATCCGCGATAACCTGCACCGCTCGCCGCTCTACACGGGCGTCATCGAGGGCATCGGCCCGCGCTACTGCCCATCTATCGAAGACAAGATCGTGCGCTTCGCTGACAAGGAACGACACCAGATTTTCCTGGAGCCGGAGGGGTGGCGCACAAGCGAGGTCTACGTGCAGGGCACCAATACCAGCCTGCCGGAGGACGTGCAGCTTGCCATGCTGCGCAGCATTCCCGCGCTGGAACACGCCGAGATCATGCGCTTCGGCTACGCCGTCGAATACGACTTCGTGCCGCCGGAGCAGCTGACGCCCACTTTGCAGACCAAACCCGTCGCGGGTCTCTTCCTGGCGGGACAGATCAACGGCACGTCGGGCTACGAAGAGGCTGCTGCTCAGGGCATCATAGCGGGCATCAACGCGGCGCTCTACGCGCGGGGCGAAGCGCCCTTCGTGCTGGGACGCCACGAAGCCTATCTCGGCGTGCTGGTCGATGACCTCGTCACCAGGCCACTGACCGAACCATACCGCCTGCATACCTCGCGCGCCGAGTATCGCCTGCTGCTGCGACCAGACAGCGCCGACCTGCGCCTGAGCGATTACGCCTATCAATTCGGGCTGATCGATGGCGCGCGTTACGAACAGGTCGTGCGCAAGCGCGAGCAGATCGCACGAGCGCTCAAACAGATCGACGGCGTAGTCTTCACCTCATCGCGTGTCGCAGAAAGCCACGCGCAGGAACTCGGCATCGCCCCATTGGGACAACTATTGACCGCGCGCGAACTGCTGCGCCGCCAGGACGTGACCTATACCCAGGTCGCGCACCTGTCCCAACGCATCGCATCGTCAACGGCACAGTCGCGCGACCAAAATGTAGGGGCGACCCTCGCGGTCGCCCGCCCGGACCCAGCGAGCGCGGCGAATGGGGGTGCCCGCCCGGATCCAGCGAGCGCGACCCTCGCGGTCGCCCGCCCGGATCCAGCGAGCGCGGCGAATGGGGGTGCCCGCCCGGATCCAGCGAGCGCGGCGAATGGGGGTGCCCGCCCGGACCAAGCGAGCGCGGCGAATGGGGGTGCCCGCCCGGATGCGACGGTCGCCGCCATTGTGTTGCCATTGGCGGAGGATGCGGGCGAGCAGGTGTTGGGCGGGCGACCACAAGGGTCGCCCCTACAGGTTTTGCCGCTGCTGCCGGACGAGACGGCAGAAGAGGTCGAGTTGCAGGTGAAATACGAGAACTACGTGCGCAAGCAGGAGCAGCAGGTACATCGCACGAAGCGCCTGGAAGAGCACCTGATCCCTGAGACGCTGGATTACAGCGTCGTGCAGCACTTGCGCACGCAGGCGCGCCAGAAATTGCTGCGCACCCGCCCGCGAACCATCGGGCAGGCATCACGAGTGGAAGGAGTTACCCCGGCGGATATCGCCATTTTGCTGGTGTACCTGGAGAAAATGCGCGCTACTCACGTCTGAAGTAGGGACGCGATTCATCGCGCCTGTAATAAAATGATATGTTCATGTCACTTTTTCTCCTTGACAGACCTGTTGCCCAAAATGTACTATAAAAATGCAGTAAGACTGAAAATCAGCTTGCGAATCGATAATTGACCCTGGTTGCTTGCGTGGATCCCCCCCCGCGTAGGTGGCCGATTGAAGCATTGTTACGCGCAGCATGGTTTCTCGCCTGTGTGGTGAGCGATTGTGCTGAGCAAGATTGAGGTAACTCACTTCTAGGAGGGGGAAGTCTTTGTACATTCTCGTCGTTGATGATGACCAGTTTGCCAACACGCTCGTGCAATTTGTCCTCAGCAAAGAAGGGTACGAAGTCGAGACCGTCGATAGCCCTCGCGGCGCCTTGCAGATGATTTAGAAGCGCGAGCCGGACCTGCTGATTGTTGATGTCACCATGCCCTACCTCAATGGCTTCGAGTTTGCTAACAAACTCCGCGAAGACGGCTTTGATATCCCATTTATATTTATGACCGCCAAAGACGGCATCGACTCGAAATTAGAGGGCTTTGGCATTGGCGCGGACGATTATATTTGCAAACCGTATAACCACCAGGAGCTGGTGGCACGCGTACAGGCCGTCTTGCGTCGCATCAAGAAGAGCAACAAGCCAGGCAATCAGAGCATTCGCAGCGGGCAGATCGAACTCTTCCCGGTCGAATTGAAGGCCGTGATTCCCGGCCATGCTCCCGTCTACCTTACCCCTACCGAGATGCATGTGCTGCGCGTCTTGATGTCCGCGCGCGGGCAGGTCGTGGATCGCGAGCACCTGCTTTCGGAGGTCTGGAACGATAACGAGAGTAACAGCAATATTGTGGATGTCTACATTCGCCGCCTGCGCATGAAGCTGGAGGAGGATGCCGACAAGCCGCAGCATATCCAATCCATACGTGGTATTGGATACAAGTTCAATGGGAAATAGAGGAAAGCCATGTCCGAAAGCGCGTTCCAGCACCGGCAGCTGGTGGATGTAGTTGATAAAGCCACCTTCATCACGCTAGACGATGCCAATGCTGAGATGAAAAGCCGCGAATACCTGTGGCCGATGTTCGCGAATACGGCGAATGCGATCGTGGTGCTGGACGAGCATTATTTGACCGTCGATTGCAACCCCGTCGCCGTCGAAAAGTTCGGCTGGACGCGCGAGTCGGTCATGGGGAAAAGCTGTGAGGAGGTACTATGCTGCCGCAACCTGAATGGGATGCCTCTCTGCAAAACGTCGAGCTGCCCGCTCACACGCGTGTTACAGCAGGATAAACCTATTCCCAATGAAGAGATGATCTGCGGCGTATTTTCCGACCATACGGATGAATACGCGGTTGGCGTCACGCCCCTGGCAACCACAAATGGGCGCATCGCCGTGTTCAGCGCGCGTGACATGTCGGCTTTGAAAGTCGCCAACAGCGTGCGCACCAACTTTGTCTCGATGGTCTCGCATGAGTTGCGCACACCGCTGAACTCAGTGCATGGCTTCATCGACCTGCTGATGCAGGGTCACATGGGCGAACTGAACGAGGAGCAGAAAACCTATCTCGGCTATGCCCAGGAGGGCGTGCAGCAGTTGATGTCTATCGTTGAGGACATCCTGCTGCTGACGCGCTCCGATTCGGGCCAGTTCGACATGCGGCAGCAAGAGGTCAATTTTCAGACGCTGGCGAAGCAGGTGCTGCGCGGCTTGCAACCGCAGGCGCTGAAGGCGATGGTCGCGTTGGAGAATGATAGCATGTCGCCTGCTCCCATCCTCTACGCCGACCCGCAGCGCATGAAGCAGGTGCTCAACAACCTGTTGACCAACGCCATCAAGTTTACCCCGCCTGGCGGAACGGTGACACTGCGCGCCCGCCCTTACGACGACCATTATATGATGATTTCCGTGCAGGATACCGGCTATGGCATTGCGCTCGAAGATCGCAATCACGTCTTCGAGCGTTTCTACCAGGCCAACCATCACATGCAATCGAAAATGGGCGGTTATGGTCTGGGACTGACCATCGCCAGGTTGATCGTTGAGCAGCACGGCGGCCAGATCAACTTCGATTCGACCGTCAATGAAGGCACGACGTTCTACTTTACCGCGCCGCTGCATACCGGCCAGTCCAGAACCTCAGCCCCATAGCGGGGGGTGTAGCGTCTCCTCCGGCTCGCGCCAGTCGTTCTCTTTGGAGAGCTTGTCGGCCTGGCGTGTTGGTTCGGGTAGACGATAGCCCTTGCCGCACGCCAGCACGTAGCGGATGCTCGTCTCCAGGCTGATACGATGCCCTGGCGAGATAATCATGGGCTTGACACGGCTGCGCGTGCGCACCACCGCGCCGATAACCTCTCCACGATGCTTTAACGGCTCCCAGTCCCCGACCGCGTCGCCGACGGGTTGATGCGTGCCGGTCAAAATCGACTTGGCGCAGCCGATGGTGGGCAGCTCGATCCACAGGCCGAGGTGTGCTGCGATGCCGAGCCTGCGCGGGTGCGCAATGCCCTGCCCATCCACCATCACCAGGTCGGGCGTCTGCTCCAGTTGCGCGAACGCGCCGAGGATGCAGGGAAGTTCGCGGAACGAGAGCAGCCCCGGTATATACGCCATACGAAGCGGCTCTTCATAGACATGCCGCTCGATAATCTCCATCTGCGGAAACGAGAGCAGCACCACGGCGGCGCGTGCCAGCCCGTTCAACTCGTTGATCGCCATATCGACCCCCGCCACGGTCCGCACCTCTCCCAGGCGATCCTCCAGAATGACTCGCCTCGCCAGCTCTTTTTGCAGCGCGATAGCCTCTTCCGGCACCAGGGTCCATTCATGCAACTGATTCATAACTCTTGCTCTTTAATGTGTATTGTCGGACTGTTGAATGTGTATTGTCGGACTTTCGTAGGGACGCGATTTATCGCGTCCACCGCCGATGATGCGCAGTGACAAAGTACTCGCGCCATCACATAGGAGCCGGTTTACCGCGCTCCTACGAGGGAGGGGATCGCCTGCCACATGAAGCTTGACGATGGATGACGACACCTGTCCGCATCAATTTTTTAATCACCATTATCGGCCAGTCTCCGCGATAAAGATCATGCGCGGGCTGTCGTGCTCGTAGGGGCTGAGATCGTAGTTCCCATACACGTCTTTCACGCTAAAGCCCGCCGATTCGAGCAACAATTCGACTTCGCTGCGTTCGAAGAGATAGAGATGCATGTGTGAGATGGTGCGTTGAAGCGTGCCGCCCTGCGTATGCTGATCGTAGAAGTGCGTGAGTTCGAGCACGCGCGTCGAGTGTACCGGGGCCGGACTGACGAAATGCGTGAGCAGCGAGCCATCGTCCAGCGTCCACGTACCCTGGTGCAGCACCTGCCCGCTCATGCTTTCCATGTAGCGCACATCCTCGTTGCTGATATCGAGAATGAACATGCCACCGGGAATCAGGTGGGCGCGAATGGCGGCCAGCGCCTCGCGCTGCTGCCTGCGCGTGATGATATGCCCGAAGGAGCCGAGCGCGATGAAGGCCAGGTGAAATTTCTGCCCCAGTTGCAGCGCGCACATATCCTGCTGCACGAGCGTAACGCGCCCGGCCAGTCCCTCGGCTTCGAGCGCCTGCCCCGCCTTCTCCAACATACGAGCGGAAGTATCCACGCCCGTCACCGTGAAGCCTGCCCGCGCCAGGGGCAGCAGCGCCCGCCCGCTGCCGCAGGCCAGTTCGAGCAGCGGCCCGCCGCGCAGTTCCGCGAAGTTCAGGTACAGGTCGTTATCTTCATCGAAGCTCGCGTGTTCCGCGTCGTAAAATGGGACAATCAGGTCATACTCATTCGTCATGTTCGTCATGTTCCTCATCAGGCTCTCCCACGCTCCTTATGTGCTGTGCGTCACAGTATAGCGTGTGATGAAAGATTGGGCAAGTATGTACGGGCAAGCTCATTCCAGAATACTCACGTTAGCAGCTGGTGATGTCAAATGTAGCCTGATTGGAGGTAAGGCTATTGGGAGCAGTGACAGAAAGCTCCTCCCAGTAGGTGCCTTTCGTGATCGGAGCTGTCAGGCTCCAACTATCTGAGAGAATGACTGTAGTAGTGCTCTGGGGAACGATGCCAGTGGTCGTTGTGCCGCTCGTTCCGTCGGAGCGCTTCCATGTATAGGTCAGCATCACGTAGCTCGGTCCGGGCGATACGTTGACGGTCGCGCTAAACGTGAAGGTCTTCGTGACCGAAGTGCAGCCGGAGGTCGGCGAAACCGTGACGCTGACACTCTGCACCAGGCGCTGGCAGGTATGGTGATAGGTGATGCGAGGAGTGGTGAACACCTCGGGCGAAAGTGTTTTCAAGGCGACCCAGTACGCACTGCCATTGCCCTGATTGGCGCTCAGAGACCAGATAGAGGTTACAACCATGGAGGTCGTGCCGGCGGCGAATGTTACGGTACTGGGGGCGATATTGCTCGTTTCGCTTCTCAACCAGGTATACGTTACAGTGCCGCCGGTATTATATGCCGGCGCGTAGATGAGCACGCTGGCGGTAAAGAACGTGTTGGTTCTACAAACTCCCGTGTGATCGCCGGGCCACGAGCCGAAGGCTACGCCCGTCACCTTGAACGGCACAGGTGCGGGGGTCGCGGTCGCCGTTGGAGTTGTTCCGCCCCGTGTTGGCGCGGCAGTCGGTGTGGCAGTCGGCGTAGACGTAACGCTGGCTGTGGCTGTCTCTGTGGCTGTCTGATCAGCTATGCTCGGAGTCGTGTTTCGAGTAGTGCTGGTGGTTGGCGAACTGTTATGAGTGTTTGAGTTGGAATCAAGGAAGCCGCATCCTACCAGGAACAGGGTGAGAAGGAGATATATGACAGCTATCAACAGACGTAGGGATGATCCGGAGAACCTTATTGGCTGAGGGTGCATAACGGCTCCTTTCTGCCATAGGCACCAGGCGGAAATTCCGCATGTCCAGAAGTACATCCATTGATACTAACGAGACTAGCAAAGGACTCCTCTTCTTTTCTCACAATCACA
Source organism: uncultured Chloroflexia bacterium (assembly GCA_963731975.1). GTDB lineage: Bacteria > Chloroflexota > Ktedonobacteria > Ktedonobacterales > Ktedonobacteraceae > CAVSXS01. The sequence continues at coordinate 11,561 of CAVSXS010000007.1, forward strand.
GGAAAAAGTCATGTTCAACGGCAGGGTAGTGCCATATGATACACTTTTGAAAGTGAAACAAGCATAGAACTGCTGGCGATACAAATGGATTGTCGAACTTCACGCGATCTGTGAAATGTAGTGGCACCCCTGGCGGGTGCCATGGGGGGGTAAGGTGGAGCAAATGACGCGCACCCCCTCGTGGGTGCCATGGGGGGTAAGGTGGAGCAAATGACGCGAACCCCTCGCGGGTACCAAAGAGTATGGTGAGGCAAATGATGCGCGCCCTTGTCTATGCCAACAACACGCTCACGCTTGAGAAGAGCTACCCAAAGCCCTCGCCTATGCCGGGCGAGGCGCTCGTGCGCGTCACACTGGCGGGCATCTGCAATACCGACATCGAGATCACGCGCGGCTACCTGGCCTTCCAGGGCGTGCCGGGTCACGAGTTCGCCGGCATAGTCGAGGCGGTGTCGTCCGGCGAGGAAGCGGCGCTGTCGCTGGTCGGGCAGCGCGTGGTGGGAGAGATCAACGCCGCCTGCCACCGACCCGATTGCTGGTATTGCCAGCGTGCCATGCCAACGCAATGCCCCAACCGCACCACGCTGGGCATCGTCAACCGCGATGGCGCGTTCGCCGAGTACCTGACGCTACCCATCGAAAACCTGCACCGCGTGCCTGACAACGTCGCTGACGAGCAGGCCGTCTTTGTCGAGCCGCTGGCCGCCAACTTCGAGATCTTCGAGCAGGTGCATGTCAGGCCAACGGATGCAGTCGTTGTGCTGGGTGACGGCAAGATGGGCCAGCTCGCGGCACAGGTCATGGCGCTGGCGGGCTGCGATGTGCGCGTGGTCGGCAAGCACCGCGAAAAGTTGGCGCTCGTGGAGCAACGAGGCATCAAGACATACCGGCTTGAGGATGTAGCACGCGCGCTGGCAGACCTGGGAAGGCGCTTCGATATGGTGGTTGAATGCAGCGGCTCCGCGCGCGGCCTGGAACTGGCGCTGCGCCTGGTTCGCCCAAGAGGGACGGTCATCTTGAAAAGTACCGTCGCCGGTACCAGTACGCTCGACCTCGCTCCTATCGTCATCGATGAGATTCGCGTACAGGGGTCGCGCTGCGGCCCGTTCGAACCGGCCCTGCGCGCCATTAGCCGGGGAACCATCGACGTGCGCCCGCTCATCAGCGCGAGCTACAGCCTGGACGAAGCAGTGCAGGCGTTTGACTACGCGCAGCAGCCCGGCGTATTGAAAGTACTTTTGCAGGTGTAGCTGCCAGAGCGAAGTACGTGGGCTGGCTCACTTGGTATCTCGTACTGAATGCGCGCCGATCTGCCGGTAAATATGCTCAAAGTGCTTGCTCAACGTGGTGGGAGTGACGAGAGTGAATATGAATTGATCCAGAGTCACAAAAGCCACCTGCGCTTTATTGTCTGCTTGCTACAATCTTGTTGCGCAACTCGTGAGAGGTATCTGCTCATTACTTCGTTAACAATTGGGGATCAAAAGAGCTTAGATTAGTAAGAATTTAATCAAAGTTAGCGCTCGGGTGCTGAAGGAGAAGCATATGGTTCATTCATCTTCAAACGAAAGTGAACACGATTTACCTGAGTGGCCCGCTTTTATAAAAGCTGCACTTGAGATGTTATTCGGGGAATATCAACCTGACCGGGAAGTGAGGGCATTCATCAGCCATTGGGGCGCATTAGATCAAGAGGAGGTCTTGGCGCGTGTCCTTTCAAGTGGTGAGGACGAGGAAAAACATCTTGCCATTTGTATCGTTGGAGAAAGCGATTTCCCGCAAGCGCGAACTCTCTTGCTGCCGTTCTTACAGAGTAACGATGCGAAAGCGCGCTGGCTCAGTGCGCTCTATCTCGGACAGAGAAAGGAAGCAGTCGCTAGGCCCACACTGATGACCATGCTTACTGAGTTCCTTCCAACGGAAGAAGCTCCTACTCTTGTAGCTGATCAGTCGTGGTTTGATCAAATACGTGGTGGAGCTATCTTCGCCCTGCTTCTTTGGGAAGAGGTCTTTCTTGCCCTGGCATTTCGTCGAGCATTGCTTGTTAGTGTGAATGGAGAGCAATTTCTTCCTACTCATCCGGTTCGACGACGTATTCTATTGCTGGACTGGTATGGATATCAAGATGCCTTGTGTTATGCCCTGGGGAGAAGAGGAGTATTTGGAGCATTAATTGGCATCCCTCTCTCTCCACGACGCCAACGGATTGCGATGGTGAATATGGTCAGAGGATATAAGCAGGTTGACGCGCGGTTACTAGGTAGTGAATTAGCATTTGGATGGGAACAAGAAAGCGAGCTGCGAACTTCGGTAAAAGCCGTTTTAGCACAATACTTTGGCCTCTCGGAGGAGGAGCAGAATGCGTACCTGGACAACTATAGTTGGGACCTATCGGAACGTGAGAGAGCCTTGATACTCGACAAAACGACTCCGCAAGGTTCGTCTTAAATCACCTTCGACGTGGCCGATGAAACCATGCAAAAAAAGACGAAGCATTTATCCTTCATAGCGTGTGTGCTATTTCCAGTACGTAATACGGATGGAGAGCTATTTCACCAGATTATAGAAGCTCTACCAGCCGCACCTTCAGTGGCACGACCGGCACGCTCTCCTACGACGCACTCGATCACCTCACCCAGTGGTACGCCTCTTCGACCAACCAGGAACAATATGCCTACGACGCCAGCGGGCAGCGTGTCTTGCGCCGCTTCACCAACAACAACGGCACCACCATCATCACCTACCCCTTCGGCAGCGAGGAGCACCAGTTCAGCAGCACGGGTAGCAACCAGTGGAATATCTACTACTACTTCCTGGCCGGGCGTCTGCTCGGTGCGCTGGACGGCAACGGCACGCAGTTCTCCCTGACCGACGCGCTGGGCAGCCTCGTCTCGGCCTTCAACAACTCGCAGAGGCCCAGCGTGCTAAAGGTATTGCTACGGCTCTTGTAAAACACACCTGTTGCAAGCGTGCTATCGTATATAAAGAAGCATATGTCCTCAATCTATACAAGGTTGTTTTTATGAAGATGACGTTTTCACAGAGAAAAAGCGCGTTCTCGCTTGGCTTTCTGGCCGGACTCGGGGCAGGTATCGCTGCCTCCGTTGTGATGCTCGTGCTGAATGTGTATGCCGGCGGCGTCTCGCTGCCGGAGGAGTTCGGCTCGGAACTCACTGCCATCATGCCGTCGCAGATGTTTGCAAACCTGCACCAGTTGATCGGCGCGGACGCCAAATATATCCTCTTCTATTGCGTGCTGGTAGGGCAATGTCTTGTATTTGCCTTGAGCGGCGCGTTCTTTCAGCGGCGTCTCAGCGACATGGAAGACCGCCTGCGCTGGTATCACGGGCTGATCCTGGCGGTTATCCTGTGGCTGTTCGCTGGCGTCGTGCTGCTGCCGCTCACCGGGTCGGGCTTCTTCGGAGCGAACCTTGCTGCTGGCTTGGGCGCGGGAATGCTGAGCCTGGCCGCGGTCGGCCTCGTTTTCGGGCTGCTGTTTGTGCTTCTAGAGAACCTGCTGGAGGCCGCGCAGCCCGCCGCTGCGTCACCTTCGCCGCGAGCGCGAGCAGCGCTGCTGGATGAAGACGAGCGTGGCGTGCGACGCCGCACCTTCTTGAAAGATGGGTTGATCCTGGCAGGCATAGCGGTCGTGGGTGTAGGCATCTGGCAATTCGTTTCGGGCGGTGTGAGCGCGTCGAAGGTGCCAGTTGCGCAGCTTTTGCAGAACTTCAAGAGTAAAATCGTCCCACCGCCTGTGCCGGAGTATGGCCAACTCCAACCGGCTCCCTATCTCTCGCCGGAAATCACCTCGAACGACCAGTTTTATGTCGTCTCCAAAAACCTGTATTCGGACCCGGTGCTCAACGGAGCCTCGTGGCAACTGGTTGTCGATGGCGCGGTGGAGCATCCATTCTCCCTCAACTTCGATCAAGCAATGGCACTGCCCATGAAACAGCAGTACGAGTCGCTGATGTGTATCAGTAACGACGTGGGCGGGCCGTATATGAGCAACGCCCTGTGGGAAGGCGTACCGCTTGCCAGCCTGCTACAGCGCGCGGGTGTCAAGACGGGCGCGACCAAAGTGGTCTTCCACGCCGCCGATGATTACGCCGATAGCATCCACCTCTCGAAGGCCATCGAGCCGGCGACACTGATGGCAATGCGTATGAACGGGCAGCTCCTGCCCCAGGAACACGGCTTTCCGGCGCGAATGCTCGTGCCAGGCATCTACGGTATGAAGCATTGTAAATGGCTGACGCGCATCGAGGTGGTGAACTACGATTTCCAGGGGTTCTGGCAGCAGCGCGGCTGGAGTGATGCCGCCCCCGTGCGTCTGACTTCGCGTATCGATACGCCCCTGGACGGCAGCACCGTAGCGGTCAATCGCACAACCTATATCGCGGGTGTGGCGTTTTCGGGCGACCTGGGCATCAGCGAGGTAGATGTCAGCCTGGATTCGGGCCAGACCTGGCAGCACGCCCTCTTAAAACAACCCCCATCGAACATTACCTGGGTGCTCTGGGAATATGCGTGGCAGCCGGCGACGCGCGGCAGTAGCGTGATCGTCGTGCGGGCTATCGACATGCAGGGCAATGTCCAGGATCCTACAGAGGCTCCCCCCTTACCAAATGGGTCATCAGGCTACCATAGTATCAGTGTCAACGTTTCGTAATACGGACGATTTCAATCGGCATATGCAAAGAAATCGAAAATTGGTCAAAAATGCGTCCGTTTTCGGCTGCCCCGCTGATTGTACTTATTGAAGGCAGCGCACACACGCCTTTGGGGGAGCCTATCGGTCGGGCCATTGGGGGAAGGCCAACAGAGTGATGGATGTTCAGGTGGTAGAGCGACTCCGTGAGCGGGATCCAAGAACATTTCAAGCCTTGATTGAGCGGCTGCAACAGCCGCTGACCGGGTACTTGCATCGCCTCGTCGGAGATCGAGAAGTGGCGCTGGACCTTGCACAAGATACTTTTTTGCAAGTGTATAAAGAAATAGGGAAGACCTCAGGTGAGCTGAAATTAGACGCCTGGGTCTATCGTATTGCCACGAATTACGGCCTGCGCTATCTCAATCGCCAACATCTCAAGCAGTTTATCCGGTTTGACCACCGCGAAGATATCGATACCACACTGGCGACAGCCGGGCCGGAAGATCAAGTCGAGACTCGTATGCTGGTGCAGCAGGCTCTCAGCAAGATGCAGCCGAAGGATGCGGCCATGTTGCAATTGCACTTCGGGAACGGCTTTAACTACGAAGAGATCGGGCAGATTCTTCAGATCAGCTCCGAGGCTGTTCGTAAACGTGTGGCGCGTGGCGCAGAGAAGTTTCGCGCGGTATATGGCGAGCTACCTGCTCCACAGGCGCGCGGCGTTGGGACGCAATTTGTGACCCATAAAAAGTGATGGTAAAGAACTAATGGCAGGGAACTTGTTGAAGGCATGGCATACACACGGTGGTCAGGAAAAAGGCTACCATGTAGATAGCAACATGTTGCTTGCTCTTGTTCGTGGTCAAAAGCTTGAAGATGAAGCGCGTGCTCGCCAGCATCTCTCAGTATGTGAGAAGTGCCAGCAGGCATACGTCGAACTGACGCAGACCAGCCGGATGCTTGATGCGCTTGGCCAGATGGCTCGCTACCAGCGCTATCCCGAATTGCAGTCGGGAGCGATCCTGGCGCGCGCGCAGAAGCGTATGCCGCGAAAGTCAACACGCTCGTCTCGTTCTTACACGCGGGGATCGACCTGGCATTGGGTGAGCTTGCCGGTAGCTCTGATAATCATGCTGCTCATGACGATTGCGATTGTGCTGGCCTTCACGCTTGTCCAGTTTGGCGATGTTCCCTTCAGCCCAGGGGAGCTTTTTGGGAAACCCGTCATCAACGTTTCGCCGCCAGCGCCAGGAGTGGTACAGCACGGCATTACACCTACGGTGATACCTACGCGGGGTGGGTCTATCACTCCGGTACCCGGTAAGTTACCGACGCTTGGTCCAGCAACAGTGCCGGCGGTGACGCCAACCACGACGCCAACGGTGCCGGTCACGCTGTCTCCGACTGCTACAATGAGTACACTGCCATATATCGCGGTTTGTACGCCGCCTGGTGACTATGCTGCACATATTCTTGATGTTTGCGGCTACAACTTTAAACCCTCAGATGAGGTTCAGTTGATAGTTTCTGCTCCGGCATATAGACAACCCGTACAATTTCAACCCATGACTGTCAATTCGTATGGGGAGTTTACGTACAGATGGCGGATCTGGTCGTGCAGGTTTGACCCGGTTGCCGTGTACGCCAAAGATGCGACCAGCACGCCTGCTACCTATTCAAATACTCTGGAGAATATTACGACTGCAGGCTGTTCTATTCCCGTCGGGACGGTCACGCCGACTCCTGGCGGTCACTAGCAAGCAGTGAGATGAAGATATGCATCATAAAAGTATCGAGGAACAAACGAGCGTTAGTTCGGTGTGGAAGGGAGAGCATTTCGCTATGACAAGACAATGCGCATGGTGCTTGCGGCTGATGGATCACCAGGGAGAATGGTTGTCGTTACAGCCGGTGCAGAAAATATACGAGGCGACGCACGGCATGTGTCGTAGCTGCGGGATGCTCTGGTTGGAGCAAGCGCTGCTGGACACGGATGAGCAGCCTGCCTTGAATCTGGTATTTGTGGCGAAAGAGCTGAATTATCGTTGTTAAGCAGAATTTCTCTCAAACGGGTGGTCAAAGACCACCCGGAGGGCTGGCTGCACTCTTCACCTGTGTGAATTGAGCGCGCTGCACCCGCCTCCCCCCTGGGTGCAGCGCACAGCTCAGCCCTCGCGTTCGAATGGTTGGCCTGACAGGTCGCATACCCCCTCCGGCGTCTTCGAAGATGCCGGCTGCGATCCGCCAGGCCGCTTCTTTTCTGGGTTGACCGAAATCGGGTATCCCTTTGTAGGGACGCGATAATGCGCATTGACGAATGAATGTGGATAGAAGTCGTAGGGGCCGGTTATGCACATTCATTCGTTAATGCGCATTATCGCGTCCACTGCCGATTTATCGGTCAAGCAAGCCGGACGTGGCGTTGTGTTGAAGAAATTCGAGCATGTGAAGGTTGACCAGCTCTGCCTGCTCCTGTTGCACCCAATGACCGCTATCGGCGATGCGCCGGATGGTCAAATTCGGAACCCACCGCTCAAGCCCCATCGTCAGTTCGATGCCCAGCGCGATATCTTGCTCTCCCCAGATCAGCAGCGTTGTCGCGCTGACGCGCAGCTTGCCGCCGGTCGCGCCGTTTGGCCCGCCACGCAAGAGTTGACGGTAGTAGTTCAGTGCGGCAGTCATAGCGCCCGGTTTGGTCATAGCCTCCCTGTACCTGTCCAGTTCATCGGGAGGGAACGCTTCTTTATGGACTGCTGCTTCCAGGATCAAGCGGGCGATATTGTCGGCATGATTGCGCGAGAGCAGGTATTCGGGTAGCCAGGGAAGTTGGAAGGCGAGCATGTACCAGCTTTTGCGCAACTGCCTGAACGTGCGAATCTCGCGCAAAAATGCGCCGGGGTGCGGCGCGTTCATAACGATCAGGCGCTCTGTCATAGCAGGGTACTGTATGGCAAAGCTCCATGCCAGAGCGCCGCCCCAATCGTGTCCCACTATGATCGCCCGCTCATGCCCAAGTTGCTTGATAAGCTCTGCGATATCGAGCAGCAGAGTTGGTACGTCGTAGCCGGTGCGTGGCTTGTCCGTGTCGTTATAGCCACGCAAGTCGGGAGCCACAGTCATGTATCCCTGCTCGGCCAGAAAGGGTATCTGGTAGCGCCAGGAATACCAGAATTCGGGAAAGCCGTGCAGCAGCACGACGAGCGGCCCTTCGCCCTGCTGCACGTAATGCATCCGAATGCCATTGGCGATGACATCACGATGTTGCCATGTTTCAGTTACGAACATACAACCATTACTCGCCCTTCGCATCGCCGTAGACGATGGCGCGTTTGACCTGCTCGATCAGATCGGTCACGGGAATACCGCGCGGGCAGGCATCGGCGCAGTTGAAGATCGTGCGGCAGCGCCAGACGCCGTCGCGCTGGCCCAGGATGCCGAGGCGTTCTGCTCCTCCCTGGTCGCGGCTGTCGAAGATGAAGCGGTGCGCGTTGACGATGGTGGCCGGGCCAACCCAGTCGGGGTTGCCCCAGACGGAAGGGCACGAGCCGGTACACGCGCCGCACAGGATGCACTTCGTACCCTCGTCGTAACGCGCGCGCTCCTCCGGGCTTTGCAGGCGTTCGGTGCCCGGCTCGGTGTCATACGTTACCAGGTAAGGCTTGACCGATTTGTATTTCTCAAAGAACGGGTCCATATCTACAACCAGGTCGCGGATGACCGGGTAGCCCAGCATCGGCTCGATCGTCACACGCTCGCCGACATCGCGTATCAACACCTTGCAAGCCAGCCGGTTGCGCCCGTTGATCCTCATCGCGTCGGAGCCGCATACGCCGTGCGCGCACGAACGGCGATACGTCAGCGTCCCGTCCATCGTCCACTTGACCACATTGAGCGCGTCCAGCAGGCGGTCGATGGGGTCCATCGTCACGCGGAACTCATCCCAGTAGGGCTTTCTGTCCTTGTCGGGATCGTAGCGTTTGATACGCATCAAAACGTTCATGATCTTGCTATGGCTGCCTCATTATCCAGGGTTGCTTAATATTTCCGCTCTTTGGGTTTGAAGATCGGGTCATCGATCAGCACGACGGGCTTGTAATCGAGGCGCACGTCGTGGACCTTCGTGCCTTTGTAAGCCAACGTGTGCTTGAGCCAGTTGGCGTCGTCTCGCTTCTCGTAGTCCAGGCGATAGTGCGCGCCACGGCTCTCAGTGCGTGCCAGCGCACCGTGAACGGTCGCCTCGGCGCAATCGAGCAGGAAGCCAAGTTCGATTGCCTCGACTATTTCGGTGTTGAACCTTTTACTCTTGTCCTGCAACTGCACGTTTTTGTAGCTATCTTGCAGGCCGTCCAGCGTATCCAGCGCGTGATGCAGCCCTTTCTCATCGCGCTCGACGAAGACGCGATCGTCCATCTCGTTTTGTAAGAGAGAGCGAATAGTCGCTGCCGACTGGCCGCCGGTCGAGCTATAGAGCTTATCGACCAGTTCGCGGGCGTAGGCTTCCGGCTCGTTAGGCAGGGGCGCGAGCGAGGTTTCGGCGATGAACTTTGCCATATGCTTGCCGGCGCGCCGCCCGAAGACGATCAGATCTACCAGCGAGTTCGTCCCCAGGCGGTTCGAGCCATGCACGGAGACGCAAGCCACCTCGCCCGCCGCGTAGAAGCCGGGCTGCGGCGTCCACTGCGGGTCGATCACCACGCGCGCGTCGAGGTCGGTGGGAATGCCGCCCATGGCATAGTGAGCCGTAGGCTGAATCGGCACAGGCTCGGTGATCGGCTCGACTCCCAGGTAGTTACGCGCGAAGTCGGTGATGTCCGGCAGCTTCTCGGCGATGACCTTGGCCCCCAGGTGCCGCACGTCCAGGTAGACATAATCTTTGCCATCGACGCCGTTGCCCGCGTGAATCTCCTGGAGGATGCAGCGCGAGACGATATCGCGCGGGGCCAGGTCCTTGAGCGTCGGCATGTAACGTTCCATGAAGTATTCGCCCTTGCCGTTGAGCAGCTTGCCTCCTTCGCCGCGCGCCGCCTCGCTCAGCAGCACGCCCACCTTGTAGATACCCGTAGGATGGAACTGGTACATCTCCATGTCTTCGAGCGGGATGCCGCGCCGGTAGGCAATGGCCATACCGTCACCTGTGCAGGCGAAGGCATTGCTGGTCACGCGCCAGGCCCGACCGTAGCCGCCCGTGGCGAACAGCACGGCCTTGGCGTGGAAGGTGTGTATCTCGCCTGTGCAAATCTGCATCGCCACGATGCCGCACGCCTGGCCATCGTTCAGCAAGAGGTCGAGCACCAGGTATTCGTTGAAGAAGCGCACCTGGTTCTTGATGGCCTGCTGGTACATCGTTTGCAGGATCATATGCCCGGTGCGGTCGGAGGCATAGCAGGCGCGGCGTACCGGGCCTTCGCCGTAATTGCGCGTGTGGCCGCCGAAGCGCCGCTGGTCGATGCGCCCATCCGGGGTGCGGTTGAAGGGCAGCCCGCGATGCTCCAACTCGTACACGGCATCGATGGCCTCGCGCGCCAGGACCTCCGCCGCCGGTTGATCGACGAGATAGTCACCGCCCTTGACGGTGTCGTACATGTGCCATTTCCAGTGGTCTTCTTCCACGTTGCCCAGCGCGGCTGCCACGCCGCCCTGCGCCGCGCCGGTGTGCGAGCGCGTGGGGTAGACCTTCGTCAGCACGGCCACGCTCGCGTTGGGAAGCTGCATAGCCGCCATCAGGCCGGCTCCGCCCGAACCAACAATCACCACGTCAAACTTATAGTACATTTGTTTCTCCTAACTGGGGGGATACAACTGGGGCCAAGGGTTCCCGCAACTGGCTGGAATGTGATAAGTGTTACTGTGCCGAGCATGAAAAATACCAGCGTAAGCAGCCCGACTGTCGATTGCAAGGTGAGACGCATTCCGCGATTCTGCACGTAGTCGTCGATGATGATGCGCAGGCCATTCATACCATGCAGCAGCGCCAGCGTCAGTAGCAGCCAGTCGTAGACGCGCCAGAACGGGTCGGTGTAGCGGATGGCAACAAGCTGGTAGCTGGTGCAGGACACATCAGTCGAGACGTGGTTCAGAAACACGTGAATGAGCGCGAGAAAAATAAGCCCGATACCTGAGATGCGGAAAAAGTACCACGAGAACGTTTCAAAGCCTCCGCTTGAGGGGCGCGGGCCATATCCACTCGATATACGCATACGATTGCTCCTAGCATTTCTCTACAACAATGCACATTACATGCCCGCGGGCATATTACCCGTCGGCCAGCCAAAAATCGGCCCCAACACGAAGTAGGCCATCGGCAAAAAGCCGACAATGGTCAGCGCTATTACTGCGGTGAACATTGCTCGCTGGTAATGCGCCCCTTTCGGCCAGAAGTCGATCAGCATGATACGCACGCCGTTGAAGGCATGATAGAGCAGGCCGCCGATCAACGCCGTGGAGATCAGGCGCACAATGCCGATACCGAACAGCGCAATGCCGTCGTTGTAGACTTTTGGGCCAAAGCCCAGCAAGGAAATATCGACGACGTGGATCAGGAGAAATAAGAGAATGCCCAGTCCTGAGATGCGGTGGAACAGCCAGGACCACATGCCTGATTGACCTTTGTACATACTGCCCTCTAAAATGTTACTAGGGGCGTGGGTGTGGTAGAAATAAGAGGGATGCCCAGGCGGGTATCCAGTACCGGACTGCTGCGCTGCCGCGCTGACCGCCGCCCTCGCCCGAAACCGTAGACGTTGTATGCTTATTATAATGCACTCTCTGCCGATGCGCAAACAGGGGCGAATTTAGCACATCCCTCCGTCACCGTGCTATACTGCATTCACATAAGCAGAGACGATATCTAACACTCAGCCGTAGAAAGCGAGTTTCTTATGTCCACCACTCGATCTCGCCCGCAGGATGCCCAGAGCGGCGAAGCTACCATCGCCCCGACGGCGGGCCGCAACGCGCAGGGCTGGCTGCTCATCCTGTTAGTCTTCGTTTCAGGCGCGTGTTCGCTGGCCGTGGAACTCTCGGCCTCGCGCCTGCTGGCTCCCTATTTCGGCACCTCGCTGTTCATCTGGGCCAACCTGATCGGCCTGATCTTGCTTTATCTCACGATGGGCTATTACATCGGCGGCAGGCTGGCCGACCGCTATCCTCGGCCCGTTGTGCTCTACAGCATGACCGCCATCGCCGCCTTTCTGATCGGCGTAATTCCATTTCTTTCGCGGCCTATCCTGAGCTGGTCGCAGAGTGCATTTGCCACCTACTCCATCGGCGTCTTCTACGGCTCGCTGGTCTCCGTCATCCTGCTGTTTGCCCTACCCATGATTATCCTGGGCTGCGTCTCGCCCTTTGCCATTCGCCTGCGCATCGACCAGTTGGGCAAATCGGGGCGCACCGCCGGATCGCTCTACGCCATCTCGACGGTTGGCAGTATACTGGGAACCTTTCTGCCCGTGCTGTGGCTCATTCCATCCATCGGCACGTATCGCACCTTCTTCACCTTCGCCGTCGCGCTGCTGCTTGTCTCCGTGGTTGGGCTGGCCGCCTCGCGCCCGGCTAATCCTGCTTCGGACGATGCGAACGGCTTGCCCCGGCGCAAGAATCCGTTCAATAAAAACGTCCTCTCCATCCTGTTGCTCATCCCAATGGCGCTATCCATCTTCGCCATTCGCGGTCCGATTAAGCCCGCCTTCGGCAGCAATGGCGGCGGTACGCTGCTTGCCGAACGCGAGTCGGTCTATAACTACATCCAGGTCGTGCAGGTGGGCGATGAGACACAGTTGATTTTGAACGAGGGCATTGGTATTCACTCTATCTACAACCCGAAGAGCGTGCTGACGGGTGGTGAGTGGGATTATTTCATGATCGCACCCTACTTTAACAATCCACCCTTCACGCCCGCGCAGGTACGCAAGGTGGCCATCATCGGCCTGGGCGCGGGAACAGCCGTGCGCGAGTTCACCGACGCCTACGGCCCCATTCCAATTGACGGCGTCGAGATCGACGGGACAATTGTAGACCTGGCGCGCCAGTACTTCCATATGAACGAACCGAACCTGCACGTCATTCTCCAGGATGGTCGCTACTGGCTGGATACCACCAGCCAGAAATACGATGACATCGCCATCGATGCCTACCAGCAGCCCTACGTGCCGTTCCAGTTGACTACGCGGGAGTTTTTCCAGACGGTGCGCGATCACCTGACGCCCACGGGCGTGGCCGTCATCAACGCTGGACGCACGGGGAGCGACTACCGCTTGGTGAACGCGCTGGCTGCCACGATGCATTCTGTCTTCCCCAACGTCTACATCATCGACACAGCTCGTTTTGAGAACAGCGAGGTGATTGGAACCAACGCGCACACTTCGTTGAGCAATTTCGCGGCCAATATCGCCCAAATCAGCAATACCTACCTGGAGCAGGTAGGGGCGAATAGCCTCGCCTACGGGAATATCCGCGAGGAACAGTCGCGTACCGTCTACTTCACCGACGACCGCGCGCCCGTCGAGCAGCTTATCGACGCAATCATCCTCGGCGCGGTGGAGAATCAGGGGAAGTGATCCCACAAAATGAGGGTAGGGGCGATGCTTGCCATCGCCCTCGAAGAAATCACTTGCAAAAGAAGGAGGCACTATGCTGGATCTGAGTAACATGCGTATCATCGACCTGTCGCAGAACTGGGACGCCAATACCCCATCGTTTGCGACCTACGAGGGGCCAACGGTCAGATGGATCAAGCGACCCGCCTTTGAAAAGGTAGGCGGGCAGTTTATTTCATCCACGCTACACGTCGGCACTCACCTGGACGCACCGTTGCACTTCATGACCAACGGCCAGGATATTGGCAGCATTCCGCTGAGCAAGCTGGTCGGGCCGGGTGTCGTAGTAGACCTGGAAGCAATGGGCGTCGGCGACTACGATATCTATACCTCGCAGCACTTCGAGGCGTGGGAGCGCAAGACGGGTATCCGCATCGAGCCGGGCGATATCGTGGTGGTACATACCGGCTATCACAAGTATTACCAGAGCAACTGGTACGGCGAGAGCGAGCCGAACGAGATCCGCTACTTCAACATGCACCCCGGTCCCACACACGAGTTCGTGGACTGGACGCTGAAGCGGCAGATCTCCTGGTATGCCATTGATGCAAGCTCGATGGATCACCCTATGAACACTGTGCTGCGTATCGTGCGTTCCGACCTCGCTGCCAAGTGCGCCAAGAAGCACGGACGCCCGCTCGAAGAAATCTGGCCGGAGGATGACCTGCAACTGATGCACTACCAGATGTTCCCGCACGGCGTCTTCCACGTCGAGAACGCGGGCGGCATGATCGACCTGGTGCTCGATCAGCGCGTCTACATCGGCTGCTTCCCCTGGAAATTCAACGGGGGCGAAGCGGCCTTCTGCCGCCTGGTAGCATTCGTCGAGAAATAATGCCGGGAAAGTTGACCAGGACAGCGAGCCAGGACAGCAAGGGCGACCGCGAGGGTCGCCCGTACAAAGACTACGAAGCATTAGCGGGCTTGAGCCGTATCTTTGTAGGGGCGACCCTCGCGGTCGCCCTTTGGGGTTAGGAGGGGTCGCTTGACTCCACTTGAATGCGCTGCCCAGGGGCGAGCACCTTACGAAACACGAAGTAGCCCGCGTAGAACATCGCCACCCACAGCACGAGGTCGATGGCATACGCCAGCACGCTATCCCACACCAGATAGCTGGAGTTCAGCACCACCGCGTCAAGGATATCGCGCGTGTAGCCTAGCAGGGGCACGCCGATAATCAAGGCCAGAGATAGCCGGTGATTGGGCACCAGCCCGGCTTGCTCTCGGCCCTCCGAGAAACGCCAGATCAACACGAAGGCCAGCCCACCGAAGATGAAGAGTTGCGTCAAATAGAAGGGTAGAGGAAGGTGCAAAGCTAACCCACTGGCGGAATAATGCCACCATGAGGCATAATATGCTAGCAGGTCTCCCAGCGCGTTGAGAATCGCCATGACCAGCCCGCCCGCGAGCGAGGCCAGCATGACCTCTTTCGGCGGGTGCATGAACAGGACCACGGCGAAATAGACGATCAAGATAACAGGCACAACGTGTATCGCATATAACTGTATATCCATCCCAAACGAGACCTTTCTAATAGGTTTGATGCTAATGTGTAATGTAGGGGCGTACCCTTGCGGTCGCCCTTCTACCAATATATAGTGTAGGGGCGTACCCTTGCGCGGTCGCCCTTTCTAATAGAGAGGCAACACCTTTATGCATATTGTACCGCTTCGCGTCGCGCTTGCACAGATTAATGTGACCGTTGGCGATCTACAGGGAAACGCGCACAAAATCCTGCAAGCCATGCAACAGGCGGCGGCTGAAGGTGCGCATATCGTCTGCACGCCGGAACTGGCGCTGACCGGCTATCCGCCCGAAGACCTGCTGCTTAAGCCGGGCTTCGTGGATGCTAACCTGCGCGTCCTGCAAGAGCTGGTGCAGGCTAGCCGCGATCTGTCGGGCCTGACCACCATCATTGGCTTTGTAGATCGCGACCACGATATTCATAACGCGGCAGCCGTGGTCTTCGAGGGCAAGGTGTATGGAAAGTACCACAAGCACTACCTGCCCAACTACGGCGTCTTCGACGAAAATCGCTATTTTGAGGCCGGGAGAACCGCGCCACTTTTCGTCGTCAACGGCACGCACGTGGGCGTCAACATCTGCGAAGATATCTGGTATCCCACCGGTCCTATGACGTTGCAAGCGCACGCCGGGGCTGAGGTCATCATCAACATCAATGGCTCGCCCTATTCCGCGGGGAAGGGTCTCTTCCGCCGCGAGATGCTGGCGACGCGCGCCGCCGATAGCGGGGCAATCGTCGTCTACCTCAATATAGTGGGCGGACAGGATGAACTGGTCTTCGACGGCGGGAGTATGGTATTCAACGAGTCGGGCGCGTTGATCGCCCGTGCGAAGGAATTTGAAGAGGACATGCTAATCGTTGATCTTGATACCACCTCGGTCTTTCGCACGCGTCTCCACGACCCGCGCCGCCGGCAGGAGCGCCTGCTGGTGCGCGCCGAGGATGTGCCGATTATTCCCATCTACGAAGAAGCCTCGCCCAGCGTGCCGATGGCGCGCGACAACATTGTGCTGGGCGCGCAGCAGCGCATGGAGCCGAAGATGGAACGCTTGCAGGAAATCTATTCCGCGCTGGTGCTCTGCACGCGCGACTATGTCCTCAAAAATAGCTTCAAGCAGGTCATCATCGGTCTCTCCGGCGGCATCGACTCCTCGCTGACGGCGGTCATCGCGGTTGACGCGCTTGGCGCTGAAAACGTGCTAGGCGTCTCGATGCCCTCCGGCTATTCTTCGGAAGGCAGCCGTTCGGACGCGCAGGAACTGGCAGACAACCTCGGCATTCGCATGTTGACCATCCCCATCGAAGAGACCTTTCGCGTCGCGCTCAAGACGCTGCAACCGGCACTCGGCGAGGGCGACCCGGGACTTGCGGCTGAGAACTTGCAGGCGCGCGTGCGCGGTAACATTCTGATGGCACTCTCCAACAAATTCGGCTCGCTGGTGCTGACGACCGGCAACAAGTCCGAGATGGCCACCGGCTATAGCACGCTCTATGGAGACATGGCGGGCGGCTTCGCCGTGCTCAAAGATGTGCTGAAGACGCTGGTCTACGAGCTATCCGCTTACCGCAACACGGTAGGGGCAAAGCCCGTCATTCCGCAAGCGGTCATCGAGAAGCCGCCCTCCGCCGAACTGCGTCCCGGCCAGAAGGATACCGACAGCCTGCCGTCCTATGACGTACTCGACCCCATCCTGCAAGCCTTCGTGGAGGATGACCGCACGTTCGACGAGATCGTGGCGATGGGGTACGAGCGTGGTACCATCGAGCGCGTCATGCGCCTGGTGGACCTGAGCGAATACAAGCGCCGCCAGGCGCCTCCCGGCGTGAAGATCACCACACGCGCCTTCGGCAGGGACCGCCGCTTACCCATCACCAATCGCTATCGCGGGGTAGTGTAAGCCTTACTCCTTTACATCCCTTTTCCAGGTCAGCCAGATGGCGACCGCCGCGAAGATTGCCGCGTAGACAGCCGCGACGGCCAGCGTGTGCGTGCCGTCCACCAGGATGCCATGCGTTACGGCGGGCTGCCCTGGTGCTTGTTCTACTATATTGAGCGGTCCGAATCCGATAGACACCGCGCGGTTGCCGGTGATCGCGGTCGGCATCTGGTTGAGGTTCGGTCCCAGGAAGTAGGCCGTGATGCTCAGCCAGAAGTCGCTGTTCGTGACGCGGAACGCCAGCGTCATGATGAGCGTGCCGAAGTTATCCAGTGGGAAGAAGGCCAATGCGGCGCTGATCCCGAAGACTGAGGCGCGGCCAAGCACGGCTGCTGCTGTTGCCAGCAGGATGCTCACGCCCATATTTATCAGGACATACAGCGCGTAAAGTCCGGCATCTGACCAGAACTGCGAAGTGGCCGCATTGAAAGCGTTGAGATTGCCCGTAACGCCTGCGGTCAGGATGACAGTCAGCAGGAGGTTGAGCAGCGTGCCGACCACCAGCAAGATGACGGCGATGATGGCCATCGTCAGCAGCTTGGCGAAGAGCAACTGCAAGCGCCCGACTCCGCGTGAGAGCAAGACGCGAATCGTGCCGAGCTGGTATTCCTGGGCGACGAGGCGGGCTGTCACGATCAACAGGAAAAAGCCGGTGAAGATGCGCAGGACGGACATGCCGATGCCCAACTGGTCATAGAGGAACACGAGTGGCGCGCCGGTGATACGCGCTTTGAAGGCGGGCCTCGCCGTCTCGACCAGGTAGGGGAGTACGGTAGCACCGAGCACTACGATTAGCAGAATCCAGGTCGTCCACTGGCGCATGATCTTCATAAACTCGCCGCGCACCAGGCCAAAGAAGCTAGGACGCGCGTGTTGTAAACGAAGAGCGTCCGTCGCGGACGCGGTTGTGGTCATGATCGTGCTCATTATTGTACACCTCCGTGCCCGTTGCCGGTCAATCGCAAGAAGACTTCTTCCAAATCCTGCGTGGCCTGCGTGATGGTATCTGGCGCGAAGCCTGCCTGTACAAGGAAGAGGTTCAGATCGCGCCCGCGATTGCCGGGTGCGGGTGTCACCAGCGCGCCATTATCATCCAGGCGTGCGCCGTTGCCCCATGCCTGTGCCTGCACAGCTGCCAGCGCTTCGCGCGCCCGCTCCAGCGTGACGGCGAACTCACCGCGCGAACTGGTCAAGTCCTCGATGGTCGATTCCGTGACGAGCTTGCCCAGGTTGATGATGGCGACGCGCGTGCAGATTTGTCGCACTTCGGGTAGCAGGTGGCTGGAGATGAAGACCGTTTTGCCCTCGGCAGACAGGCGGTGCATCAGGTCGCGCATCTCCACGATACCGGCTGGATCAAGCCCGTTGGCCGGTTCGTCGAGCACCAGCAAGTCAGGATTTTGCAGCAGGGCGATCGCCACACCCAGGCGCTGCTTCATGCCGAGCGAGTAGGTACGCACGCGGTCCTTCTGCCGGTTCTGCAAACCGACCAGTTCAAGAACGTAATCGATGCGGGACTTATGCACGCCGCCCAGAGCTGAGCCGACGACGCGCAGGTTGTCGCGCCCGGACAGGTAGAGGTAGAGCGCGGGTGTCTCTACCAGCGCGCCGACACGCGGGAGAATCTGCGCGCGATGTGAGAGCACATCACCGCCGAGAATCTCGACGCTGCCTCCGGTCGGAGCGATCAGGCCGAGCATCATGCGGATCGTGGTGGTTTTGCCGGCTCCGTTCGGGCCGAGAAAGCCGAAAACCTCGCCGCGCTGAACCTCCAGGGTGAGGTTGTCCACGGCAAGTCGTTTGCCATACTGCTTCGAGAGATTGCGAATACGAAGCACTGCTTCGCCGGTACGCGCAAGAGCGTCGTCAGTCCCTGGCATAGTTATTACTCTTTCTGCCATACGCTTACAATTCAATCCTTTCGTCATGGTATTAAGATTATTGATGAACATCAGGCTGATCGTTATAAATGAGTTCGCCTAACGCTTTTTCATAACTCCCCTAATGAGTAGCGTGTAAAAAGGAAAAGGTTCATTCTATTCGGCGGGTCATGGTATTTCCCTGCGATGCCAATCGGTCAATTGCTGGTAAGCATGGGCGATGCGCAAGATCATAGCCTCCTCGAAGGGTTTGCCCGCCAGTTGCAGACCAATTGGAAGGCCATGCGAGGTGAAGCCGCAAGGCAGCGAGACGGCTGGTAGACCGGCGAGATTAAAGGGCATATTCAGGCGCAGCAGCGAGACCGTGGCATTCTCGGTGACACCGTCAATATGTATATCCGTGTAAGCCTGCTCGACCCGAATGGCGGGAATAGGAAGCGCGGGCAGCACGAGCGCCTGAACGGGCTGCATGGCTGCGCGAATGGCGCTGGAAAAGGCGCGGCGTTGCAACTGCGCCCGCAGGTAATCGACGGCAGGGATAGTCTGGCCGTGCAGCAATCGCTCGCGCGTGCGCTCACCATAGTCGGCGAGGTGCGTGGTGAGCCAGCCGCGCTCCATGTGTGCCAGTGATGCCTCAGGAGCCTGCACGCCGCGATAGGTGTCCATACCTGGACGCGGCAGGTCAACCTCCACTACTTCCGCGCCTTCTTCCTTAAGGACAAGCAGCGCGCCCTGCCACGCGGCGCGCACTTCGGGATCGAGCGGCGCAACGAACGACTCGGGCGGCTTGCCCAGCGTGATGCCTTGCAGTGAAAGCGGGCTGCTGCCTTCCACGCCGCCGATCAGCGAGGCGCTGGCTTTAGAGGGCGGCCCGGAGACGCTGTTGGGGTCGCGTGGGTCATAGCCAGCAATCGCATCGAATATCAGCGCGCAGTCTTCCGCGCTGCGTCCAAGCGGCCCGACATGGTCGAGCGACCAACTCAACGGGATGACGCCGTAGCAACTCACGCGCCCGTAGGTTGGCTTGAGACCGGTGACTCCGCAGCATGCCGAGGGAATGCGGATCGAGCCGCCCGTATCGCTGCCGATCGCGCCCAGGCACATGCCCGCCGCGACAGCCGCTGCTGAGCCACCGCTGGAACCGCCCGGAATGCGCGAGGTGTCCCACGGGTTGCGCGTCGGCGGCGTATACGTGCCATACGCGAACTCGTGTGTGTTGGTCTTGCCGATGATGATGGCACCGGCGCGGCGCAATTGCTCAACAACTGCAGCATCCTCCGCCGCGATGTTATTCGCCAGCACGCGAGAACCAGCCGTCAGGCGCACGCCCTTGACGGCCACGATGTCCTTCACACCGATGGGGATGCCGTGCAGCGGCCCGCGCACCAGGCCCGTGCGCAATTCCCGCTCGGCCTGCTCCGCGTCGCGCCGCGCTTCGTCGCGCATCACCGTGACGAACGCCTTGATCTCGCCGTCAAGCTGGTCGATGCGCTCGAAGCACTCCTCGACCAGCTCCCCCGGCGTCGCCATGCCGGAACGAATGTCCTCGGCAGCCTGTTGTATGGATAAGTAGGGCATAGTTTGCGTCCTTATATTTCTATGAGCTTGAGATCCATGAATACCCTTGTTAAATCTAGCTCGAATTGCTGGTAAACGGTAAGCTGCCTCAATCGCTCGATGCTTATATTCTTGCCTAATGGCTCATAGAGCGAGCCAATATGAACTTTCTGGCGTGGGCGGCGATGTTTATTTACGGCTGCAATAGCTGCTTTGAGCCTGTCTTTAGGCTTTGAGATAGATTCTACCTGCTTCGCTCTTTCTGGAATACCAAGATCGCGTGCGCTTAAATCTGTTCTAAGCTCGGTACGTAGTAGTTGGTAATCCGCTAAAATCCATGCCTCAATAGCCTGTACTGGAATGATGGGCAAAACCTTTTCACAAACCGCTTCATTCGACTGCTCCACCAATTTTAGTCCTGGGTTGATACGATCGACGAATGCTTTTACACGCGAAGGATGATCTGCGTCAGAATGAATAATGAGCGCCTGATTACTAAAAGCTTGCCTGGCGGCCTGCAAAATATTCTCTGCTCTGGTTGCTCTCATCTCAGATAGCTTAATAGGCTCTACAGGTACTATAGTGAAATTCTTACTTCTGTGTTCTGTCAATATTTTTCGAGTTGTTCGCTGAATTATGGCCGTGAGAAAGCGATCATCGGTATCTCCTTCGGCATACAGAGCCAAAGCTACTCTCATCTACTTACGACCTACCTTTATTTATTCAAAGTGGTGCGGGCTTGTGTTAGCTGATTACGAGCAGATGCTAGGTCTTCATTATCCAGGTAACGAAGTACTCTATCCAGGGTAAATACTTGTTCATTCCTCTCCACAGAGGCATAGTGATCCTGGGTTTGAGGAGTGATAACCGGCGATATACAAGTAATTTCTAATGACGGCTTACCGCTAGATAGTGGCTCAATATTTGAGATTGTATATGCGAAGATGAGTGAATGAATAACCTCAGGTAAGCTGATAAATGCTGGCGAATGAGTAGTTATCAAAACCTGCCTTAGTGGCTCGCTTACTTGTTCCGGATCGTTGAAGTCTGTTGCCATTTCACGCAGCATGCTGGCTAGTTCCTTTAATCGCTTAGGATTGACGCCGTTCTCCGGTTCTTCTAAACAAAGCAGACCGTGAAATAAAGGATCGTTTCGCACTGTGGCTAAAGCCAGTAAACGAAGCGTTCCATCGGAAAGAGCTTGTGCTGAAAAGGTGCGTTGATCGTAGGTGTCTATCCAAATTTCATATTCGTTGCTTGCAGGGTTTTTTTCTACTCTTACCTTCATAACATCTGAAACCAGGTTAGCCATATCCAGCGAAATCAAATGAAACGCAAGCCCATCGTCCTTTTCTATTCGCGCCAGAGTGGTAGGCAAATTGCCGCCATTTTGTGTGAGAAAGGTACTTGGACTGATGAGTGCGTGGCTAGGTTCTCGTATTGCTTCAGGATTAAGATGTAGAAATCGCCAGGAAAGCATTTCCTCACGAACTGCTATGATGTGAAGGTTATCAATACCCTTCATTAGACTAAGAGCTGTGCGGTTGAGGTCTCTTGCCCGGTATTGCGTTGTGTTACCTAAAGGTTGCTCTTCCCTAAAAATCGTAATAAGTGGTGTATCGGATACATGTTGAAAAGAACCTTTTATATCTCTAATAACAGATTCAGTCTTAATAAAAAGCTCCGTGCGCGTTCCAACACCTGAAAGCCATCCATTTTCTGGAGAGAGGTTATGCCTTTGGCACCAGCTATCTTGTTCTAACGGAATCGTTTCTAATGATTCGTGCGCAATGTAGATGCGTTCTAGATTAGGATCATCAGTTTCTGTTGCGAGTTCTAACTCATAGCGCATGCGCCTAAATTTTACTTCATTCTGTTTTTGCGGGACACCATCTACTACTCGAAGCACTTTAGCAGTCTCGTCCTGAATCTCACGATCAACCAGTATCTCGACTGCGAAGCGCATTCTTTCTGCTGATTTTCCGTTTGGAAATCTCGTGAACTGCTCATTTGTGTACCCGCGAACAGCCTGAAATGCAGTAGCTACATCGTCTTCCGCCAACCTCGACAACAGATTTAGCGCGTCGAACAGGTTGCTCTTGCCCGAACCGTTTGCGCCGACGATGACCTGGAAGGGAGCCAGCTCTACTTTGAAGTCTTTGAAGGTTTTAAAGCCGTCGATCTCGATTTGCGTTATCATGTGTGGTGCTGCGCCCCCTTTCTGCGTGTGTTCAATGGAAGTATATCATAACCATGCCAGAATCTCCCTCGCGGCGTGCGCGCCGTCTATGGCAATCTTTCATCTATCTTCCGAGGGGTGCGTCATTCCCTGTTCTGAAACCATAGAGTATCCTCCATGAATCGCTTAACCTGCCCTGCTTTTCGCTGGACTGCACAAATATAGCAGAACAAATCATAGGGATGGTATGCTTGATACGGATACAAAGTCTGATTAGCCGCTTGTTCTTGAGCAATAGCAGTGTTTGTGTTAAGCTCTACAGCACGAGATACGAAATATTCTGCTGTTGAGGTGATGCCATATGCCTTATGACCTGGGAGAATACTACCGGCGTGTTGATGATTATGACCTGGAATACCAGGAGCAATCGGAGCAGGATGTTCCGTTCTGGCGCGAACTGGTGATGCGCTTTGAGCCGCGGCGCGTGCTGGAACTGGCCTGTGGCAGCGGGCGCATCGGCATCGAGCTATTGCACAGCCCTGGTAGCTTCCAGCTTGAAGGGCTGGATATTTCGCCTGAGATGCTGGCGGCCTACCGGCGCAAGTTGGAGCGCGAGCCAGACGAAGTGCAACAGCGCGTCACGCTGCACGAGGCGAATATGACCGCTTATGAACTTCCAGGCAAGGGGACATTCGACCTGGTATTCTTGCCCTTCAATTCGGTCTCGCACTTATATGAAATCGAGCATCAGCTGGATGCCTTCAAGAATACTTTCGATCACCTCACTCCCGGTGGCCGCTTCGTCGTGGATGTCTTTTTGCCCGACATCGATTACCTGAGCGACGCGCTGAACCGGCCATCGCAGGTCTATCTGGAAGACGAGCTTGAGGTCGAGAACGACTTCACCATGTTGCTCTACACCAGCCGCAAATATGATCCCATCGAGCAGTCGCAGCACATCCTCTGGACGCACGAAAAGTTTTTTGAAAGCGGCGAGCACGAACGCTACCTGACCAGGCTCGACATGCACATTTTCTTCCCGCGCGAACTGCAACTCCTCTTTCTGGCAAGCGGCTTTCGCATCGAGGCCATCTACGGCGGCTACGACTGGAAGCCTTTCGGCAAAGGAACGCGCCAGATCGTCGTCGGACGAAAAGCTTGACACATTGACGCTCCCCCCTCAATAGTGCTAGAATATATCCTAGTGAATAGGTCGGATTAATTGACTGCCGTTGGGAACGGATGGTCCGCAGGGTACATGCGCGCCATCAAGCAGCACTAAAAGACGAGGAGGGACGACCATGTGGTTACAGGTCTCGACAAAAGGCGAATATGGCGTGCGGATCATGGTCGATCTTGCCCGTCATTATGGCGAGCAACCGCGCTCGCTCACCGATATCGCGCAAGCGGAGATGCTGCCGCTTGCCTATTTGGAGCAGCTTGCCAAGCTGCTGCGCGAGGCCGCCCCGCCCCTGCTCATCAGCACGCGCGGCGCGCACGGTGGCTACCGGTTGAGCCGCAGCCCCGAAAACATTACAATGGGCGAGGTGCTGCGCGTATTGGAGGGGCCGATTGCTCCTATGATCTGCGCGACCGAGGGGGAGATGACCGAGATTTGCGGCTTTCTCGGCTCGTGCAAAATCCAAAAGCTCTGGTCAAAAGTACGTGAGGCCGTCGCCAATACCATCGATGCCATGACCCTGGCGGAGCTGGTGGATACCGGCGAACCTGAACGCGGCTCTACCGGCACATTTATCGCACTCTCGGATATCCGAGTGGCACACCCGGCGGACGCGATGCATCGCGTCACCACACAACCAGCGAATTAAGCCAAAATGAATAGAAACAGGGCGAGCTTAGTCCTGTGAATCAAAGAGGAGGACGTATTAACCTTATGGCAGCAGAACTTGTCATTAAAAATCTCCATGCCAATATTGAGGGCAAACCAATTCTGCGCGGCGTAGACCTGGTGGTCAAACAGGGCGAAGTGCATGGCTTGATGGGGCCGAACGGCTCCGGCAAAAGCACGCTGGCGAACGTCATCATGGGCAACCCCAAGTATGAAGTGACCGAGGGCGAAATCTGGTTCAAGGGCGAGAACATTCTTGAGTATTCGCCGGATCGCCGCGCCCGTATGCGCCTCTTCCTGGCCTTCCAGTACCCCATGTCTATCCCTGGCGTAAGCGTGGCGAACTTCTTACGCCGCTCGCTTGAGGCTGTGCGCGAAGGTAACAAGCCACTGGAAGAAGGCGAAAATCCCACCGGCAAAGCCGGTAAACGCAAGAGCATCCCACCTGGCGAGTTCCGCAAATTGCTACAAGAGAAGATGCGCCTGCTGCGCGTCGATAACAGCTTCATCAACCGCTCCATCAACGACGGCTTCTCTGGTGGCGAGCGCAAGCGCGCGGAGATTCTCCAGATGGCGCTGCTTGAGCCTGAGATCGCGCTGATGGACGAGACCGACTCCGGCCTGGACATCGACGCGCTCAAGATCGTCTCCGAAAGCGTCAATGCACTGCGCGGCCCGAACATGGGTGTGCTGCTCATCACGCACTACCCGCGCATGTTGAACTACATCAGGCCAGATGTCGTACATGTCATGTACGAGGGGCGCATCGTCCAGTCCGGCGGCTTCGACCTGGCGCTTGAGCTTGAACAGAAGGGCTACGAATGGCTCAAGCCTATTGAGGATGAGAACGGGGTGGCGGCCAATGGCTAGTAACGTGACTACCGGCTTCTCGCGCAGCGCGGTCGAGGAACTGTCGCGCGGCAAGGGCGAGCCTGAGTGGATGCTTCAGAGGCGCCTGCAAGCCTGGGACCTCTACGAATTGATGCCCGCGCCTCTAGGACGACGCGGCGATCTGGGAACGCTGCGCGTCTTCTCACAGTTCCAGTACCAGGAGTTGACTCCCTTCATAACATCTAATGGCAACGGGCCGCTGCCAGCTGCTATCGAGCGCTCGCTCTCGGAGGCCCTGGTTGACCAGCGCGCCGGGCTGATCGTGCAGCGCAACGGCTCCGTCATCAAGACCGAGCTGGACGAAGAATTGAAGAGCCGGGGTGTCATTCTGACCGACCTGGACAGCGCTTTGCGCGATTATCCAGAGATGGTGCAGCAATACTTCATGACCACCTGCGTCCCCGTTGAGAGTTCCAAATACACTGCCCTGCACGCGGCCCTGTGGAGTGGCGGCGTCTTCCTCTACGTCCCAAAGGGCATCGATATCGAAGACCCTATCCTGGCGCAGGTCTGGATCGACGCGCCCCGCTCGGCCACCTTCGCACATACCCTGATTATCGCCGACGATATGAGCAGCGTGCGTTTCGTCGAAGAACACAACTCGGCCTTTGAAGGCGACGAGCCTTCCTTGCTGGATGGCGTCGTCGAGATATACACCAAAAACGCGGCACATGTCGAGTTCAGCAACTTGCAGGACCTCGGCCTGAACGTCTGGACGATCTCTAACATGAACGCCGTGCATGAGAAGGATGGCAGCACGACCTGGGTATTGGCCGATCTCGGCAGCAAAGCCCTGTTGTCCAACATCGGCGTTGGCCTGCTGGGAAACGGCAGTTCTGGAGAAATGGTGGGCGTCTTCTTCACTGACCATGACCAGCGCTACGCCATACATACGCTCTCAGACCATGTCGCGCTCTCCACCTCTGCGGAAACACTGGTGAAGGGCGTGCTGACCGACGAATCGCGCGTCGAATTCGACGGCATGATTCGCGTTCGCCCCAAAGCGCAGCAGACAGCCTCGTTCCTCTCGGATCACACGCTGCTGCTGAGCGATCAGTGCCGCGCCGAGTCAATCCCCGGCCTGGAGATCGGCGCGAACGAGGTCAGCGCCAGCCATGGCGCGACCACCGGCAAAGTCGATGATGAGCAGCTCTTCTACCTGATGGTGCGCGGCATCCCGCGTGAAGAGGCGGAACGCATCATCGTGCAGGGCTTCTTCGAGCCGGTCTTGCAGCGCATCCCGTTGGAGAACCTGCGCGCGCGCCTGCGCCGCAGCATCGTCCGTCGAATGCGAGGCGCATATGAAACCGAGGCTGATACCTGGGTTGACGCCCAGGAACGTTGGGAGGTCGAGGGCGTAGATGAATACGCTATCTCGCTCGACGACAAAAAGCCCGACGAAGAAATCCTTCTGTCGGAATATTAAATGATTTTTACCAACCATCCTCGGTTCTGTCATCCTGAGCGAAGCGAAGGAACTAACTCGCGAGGCACGGAGATCCTTCGCTTCGCTCAGGATGACAGAACCAGACTTGATCGGTAACGTTCATAGAATCAGGTGCAAAATGCCCACTTCCGAGACGAAAACAGAGCGACCTGCCTTCAGCGCGGCGGACATTCGCAAGGATTTCCCGATCCTGTCACGGCAGGTGCATGGAAAGCCGCTGGTTTACCTGGATAGCACCGCCAGCTCGCAGAAGCCCAACGCCGTCATCGAGGCCATGAGTGGCTACTACGAGACGACGCACGCCAACGTGCATCGCGGCGTCTACGAGATCAGCGAAGAGGCCACATCCAGAATGGAGAAGGCGCGCGTCAAGATGGCGCGTTTCATCAATGCGCGTCAGAGCCGGCAGGTCATCTTCACACGCAATACCACCGAGAGCATCAACCTGGTGGCCTATAGCTGGGGCAACGCCAACATCCACGCGGGCGACCTGATCGTGCTGACGGAGATGGAGCATCACAGCAACCTGGTTCCCTGGCAGTTGCTCGCGCAGCGCAGCGGTGCGCGCCTGGAATTCGTGCCGGTCGATGATAACGGCCTGCTGAAACTGGATGTGTACGAGCAGTTGCTTGCGCAAAAGCCCCGGCTGGTTGCCTTCACCCACATGTCGAACGTGCTTGGCACAGTCAATCCCGCGCAAGAAATGATTGCCCAGGCGCACGCCGCCGGGGCCGTTGTGCTGCTCGACGCGGCGCAGAGCGTCCCGCATCTGCCGGTCGATGTGCAAGCCCTGGATGTCGATTTCCTGTGCTTCAGCTCGCACAAGATGCTGGGTCCCACCGGCATCGGCGTTCTCTATGGCAAACGCGACCTGCTGGAAGCCATGCCCCCCTTCATGGGCGGCGGCGACATGATTCGCACTGTGAGCCTGCGCGAGTCTACCTGGAACGACCTGCCCTGGAAGTTCGAGGCCGGCACGCCCGCCATCGCTGAGGCAATCGGCCTGGGCGCAGCCGTAGACTACCTCAACGCGCTCGGCATGGAGCACGTCCATCGCTACGAGCAGGAGATCACCGCGTATGCCATGCAGCAACTCCAACAGGTTCCCGGCCTGACGATCTACGGGCCGGGCGCGGAACAACGCGGCGGTGTGATATCCTTTACATTAGGAGATATTCACCCGCACGATCTGGCCTCCATTCTCGATCAAGAGGTGGGCGTGGCTATTCGCGCCGGGCACCATTGCGCGCAGCCGCTCATGGAACGCTATAACGTACCAGCGCTTGCACGCGCCAGTTTTTACGTCTATACACTGCCAGAAGATATCGACACGCTGGTGCAAGGCTTGCACAAAGCACTGGAAATCTTCAATCTGTAAGGGTAAAGCCTATGTCAATGGAGTACCGGGAATACATCCTGGATCATTACCGCAATCCGCGCAATTATGGCAAGCTGGAACACCCCGACGCGCACTCCGAGGACTCTAATCCCTTGTGCGGCGATCAGCTTGCCATCGACCTGCAAATCGAGGACGACCAGGTGACTGCCGTGCGTTTCCAGGGACGCGGATGCGCCATCAGCCAGGCATCGGCCTCCATGCTCTCCGAAATGATCGAGGGCAAGACGGTCGAGGAAGTGGTGCAGCTTGGCAAGGATGATGTGCTGGACGCGCTGGGCATCCCCATCAGTCCTGCCCGTATGAAATGCGCCTTCCTCTCGCTGCGCGTCCTGCATCGCAGCCTCGCGCTGGCCGGATTGGAACATCCCAAAGAAGACCAGGACGAGTAGGAGATTTATCCAATGCGTCTACAAGACAAAGTAGCCATCATTACAGGCGTCAGTCACGCCGGGCAGGTGGGTTTTGCGCTGGCGTTAGCCTTAGCGCGGGAGGGCGCGCTGCTCGCCATCAGTTCGCGCGGCGAGGAGCGCGTGGCGGCACGCACCCGGGAATTGCAGACACAGGGCGCGACTGTGATTGGCGTTCCTGCCGACCTCACGACCGAAGCGGGAGCGCATCGCCTGGTGCAGGAAACCGCGAAACACTACGGGCGCATCGATATCCTGGTCAACCTGGCGGGCGGCCTGACGAAATATGGCCCATCGCCCGAGCTGACCCTGGCGGATTGGGATGCGGAGTTGAATAATAATCTACTCTCGACCTTCCTTTGTTCGCGTGAAGCCTGGCCTGTCATGAAGCAGCAGGGCGGCGGCAAAATCCTCAACTTCAGCACGGCTGGCGGCGTGCATGGAGCCAGCCCGATGATGCTGGCCTACAACTGCGCGAAGGCGGGCGTAGACGCGCTGACCCGCACGCTGGCCAAAGAAGGCAAGCTTGACGGCATCTATGTCAACTCCATCGGTCCCGGCCTGATCGTCACGCAGTCCAACCTCGAATCGATGAAGCCATCGCCAGGCGACCTGGAAAACAAATGGGTGAGTTTGGAGCAGATTACCGAAGCAGTAGTCTTCCTGGTCTCCTCCGCCAGCGATGGGGTGACGGGCGCGATTTTGCCGGTACAGGGAAGAGGGGTGTAGTAGCTGTATGACGGACTTCATCAAAGTAGCGCGAGTCGATGACCTGGAAGACGGCGAGCTGATGGCCGTCGAGGTAGACGGCGAGCCGGTCTGCCTTGCGAAGATTGATGGCGAGATATGCGCCTTCACCGACAATTGCACGCATATCAGTGGTCCCCTCAACGAGGGCGAGCTTGACAGCGAGGTGCTGACCTGCCCCTGGCATGGCGCGCAGTTCAACGTGCGCACCGGCAAAGTGCTGCGCGGCCCAGCCCGCCAGGACATCCAGACCTATGCTGTGAGGATCGATAACAGCGACATATTTGTGAGCATCCCCGACCTCTCTTGACCTTTGTTCTAAAATTCTCTACAATGTGGCGAAACGAATCCTTCCTGAAATGGAGTCAGTTCGCGCATGTTAGGAAAATCCCATCTGCTGGTCGGGCTGACCGGCGGAGTCGTCCTTGATAGCATCTTTCACGTGACCGGGCAGCCGCTGACCGGAGCCTCCAATATCCCCCTGGAATTGCTGGTCAAAAAGGGAATCTACTTTTTCTTTGTCGCCTTCGGCGCGCTGCTACCCGATATCGACAATGCCCGTAGCACTTATGGCCGCAAGCTCGGCTGGGTGAGCAGAGAAATCCAGCATGTCGCGGGCCATCGCACAGTTTTTCACAGCATTCTTGGCCTTATGCTGGGGTCGGTGCTGGCGGTCGGCTTGCAGCAACTGGTGATCTATTTACTCTACCAGCGCGGACTGGTTGTTCCGGCGCAATACATAGCTGACTCGCAGTTGGTGCTCATCGCCGTGCTGTTCGGCTGCATCCTGCACATCGCCGCCGATGGCTTGACGGAGGGCGGCGTTCCCTTGTTCTGGCCGAGCCATAAACGCTATGGATTTCCGCCCAATCCGCACTGGCGCTTCCGAACCGGTGACTGGCCTGAGCCACTAATCGTCTTCTTATGTATGTTTCTGGTAGGGCTGGGTGTCTATTATTCCGTCATCAAGTTCTGATACGCGCATGATGAAATTTCACCACCACCATCAGTTATGTCATTCTGAGCGAAGCGAAGAATCTGATGCGCCGCCCACGAAGAGATTCTGAGCGAAGCGAAGAATGACATGGTCGGACTTAGTCGTCAAATTTCATTATGCGCATGAATCCCTTATGAAATGGACAAGATGAAGCTGCGAAAATGGTTCGACCTGCGCGCGCAGGTGTGGCTGTCGCTAGTATTGCTAGCGCTGGTGATACTCGTGTATAGCCTGGAGATGAGTCACCAGGCTATCCTGCGTTACGACACGTTTCAGGCCACCGCCTTCGACCTGGGCAACATGGATCAGGTCATCTGGAATACCATTCATGGCCGTCTCTTTCAGTTCACCAACCAGGCCATCGACTGGTACGGACCGCCGACCCGCCTCGCCATTCACTTCGAACCGATCATCTTGCCGCTTTCGCTGCTTTACGCCTTTCATGCCGACCCGCGCATTCTGCTGGTCTTCCAGACGCTCGCGCTGGTGTCGGGCGCGCTGCCGGTCTACCTGCTGACGCGCAAGATCATCCCTGCGTGGCCGCTGCTGGGCGCGTTGATGGCGACGGCCTACCTGCTCTCGCCCGCGCTGCTTGGCCTGAACATCTTCGATTTTCATCCCGTCGCCATCGCCACGCCCCTGCTGCTCTACGCACTGCTGGCGCTGGAATGCAGGCGCTATCGCTGGTTCGTGTTCTGCTGCGTGCTGGCGGCCTGCTGTAAAGAAGATGTGCCGCTGGCGATTGCCATGCTCGGCCTGCTCGTTATCTGGAAGTACAAGCAGCCACGTCTGGGCCTGGCGCTCTTCGTTGGCGGCTTGCTGTGGAGTTTCATCGCGTTCAAATTCATCATTCCGCATTTTTACCCTGGATTGCAAGCCAATAATTTCTGGTATCGTTACGAGGAACTGGGCAGTTCGCCGGGTCAGGCCATCCTCAACCTGTTCATCCGGCCCTGGGTCTTCTTCGGCCTGTTCTTCACCGTAGGTCGCATCTGGTACCTCGCCGGTCTCGTGCGCAGCACAGGCTTCCTCTCGCTCCTTGCTCCAGAATGGTTGATCCCCACATTGCCCAGCCTGGCGGTCAACCTTCTCAGCACTGACCCGCTCCTGTATAGCGGCGTGTATCATTATAACGCGACCATCATCCCCTTCATCATGATCGCCGCCATCTACGGCACACGCCGCTTGCTAGAACAATGGCAAACATGGCGCGACGAGGGTCGGAATGCAGCGGTTGCAGTGGATGCAGCGGCGGCAGAATACGCGACCGGGTCGAACACACCGCGGGCTGCGTGGCCGGCTCCCGTGCGCTATGTCGCATCGTTGACGCTCGTCGCCAACCTTGTAGCCGCCATGCGGCGCGCCGCGATAGCTCTCAAGCCTCGTTTTGCACGCCTGAGCGACCCGGCAGGCAGGTGGCGCGGGGAGCAGGTGAAGCGCTTCGATCTGCGTATGAAGCCACTCGCCAGGTCGCTTTCGACCTTCAGGTTGCAGTGGGTGCTATTTGCCTGGATCACACTGATGTTTGGGTTGAATTTCTGGATAGCCAGGCCGCAGCTCAACGCATTCTGGGCCACCCACGAACCGGGCAGCCGGGAACAGCACATCGAGCAACTGCTGGCGATGATTCCGCCCGATGCCTCCGTATCCGCCAGCGATGACCTGAACCCGCATTTGAGCGAGCGCCAGCTGCTGGCGGTCTTTCCCTCAGTCTGCCTGGATATCTCCTGCGATAAAACGGTACAATACGTCATCGTCGATCTGAACAGCCTCACCCTGGAAAACCGCGCCCAGGCTGCCAGTAAGCTCAATAGCCTCGCCGCCGGACAGTTTCGTATTCTGGCTCGCGCAGAAGGGGTTGTTTTGCTTATTAGCCGTAGCACATAAGCGGCAAATCATGTTATAATCGCTAAAGGCGCGTGATTTCTGCGTCGACGCTTTCCTAACGTACTCATTCAGGGACATCCATTTATCTCAAGGAGGAAGCACGCATGTATAACAATCCCTACTCGGATGAAACCGTTGGGGCGCAGCCCCAGGCCTATCCTCCTATGGAAGAATTACAACTCAGACCCCCCCCGCAGGCACCCTACCCGATGCAGACGCCGCCGGTGAGCGAGGGAACGTATGTAACTGAGCCGGTGGAAAGCCCGGAGGTTCGCCAGAGGAAGGCGTTGACGGTCAAATTCGTGATCGGCAAATTCAACGATTACCTTGTCTGGTTTCTCTCTGTTCTCGAGATCATGCTTGCCGTGCGCTTCTTACTGAAGCTGATTGGGGCCGACCCCGGCAACCTGTTCGCGGGGTTTCTCTACGCGCTTACCGACATTCTGCTCCTACCCTTCTTGAACATCGTCCATTCGCCGTCGATTCATCCACCCAACCAGTCTTTCGAATTTTCGACGTTGATTGCGATGATCATTTATTACCTCATCTTCTACGCGCTCAGGCGGTTCTTCCGCCTGCTCATCTCCAACCCGGAAAGCCCTGTCGAGTAGGAAACCAGGCTCGCACGAAAGAAGCGATGTACCAGGGCGGTTATGTAACCGGAGAGTAGGGATCGCCCTGGTTTTATTCTTTGCATCATGCTCAATCAAGGGCGGTATCCGATGAAGCAGCTATCATCTGTATGGTTGTTGATCTGCCGGGGGACGATCGCGGGTGCCTTTTGGATTGCTACCAGGCTCAGTTGGGAGGTCAAGGTGCATGGGAAACACTACGATAGTGGAGCCTCCCACACCTACCTGGGCATGGCGCATAAACGTGATCTCGACCCACTCATGTTGCTCCCCACGCTGATCTTCCACCATACCTGGCGCAGGCTGCGCGGCGAATTACGGTTCGCGCTGCGTGGCGATGCATTTTCGCCAGGCTATCTTGGCCGCATCGTCATGCAGCCGCGCTGGCTGTCGCGCCTCCTGCGCGTGCTCTCAATCGGCAAAGTGCTGCGCTGGCTGGGCGCGTATTCAGTAGAGGCACTCATGCGCCCCGCCGAGGAATGGATTCGTGAGGCGCTGCGCTATGGCGGGAATCGAGCGGCTGGAGATACGCTCGCGCTTTCGTTCCTCTCGGACCTGGCCAATATAAGTGGAGAGACGCAAGAGCAAATCGCGGCCTCGCCGCTCTCGCACCTGCTCTCGTGGCGGTATCACAGCGTGCTGCAACACTTCTATAGCGCGGAAGTGCTGATTGGCGATGTTCGTCGCCCTTTGCAGCAGCTAACGGTAGTGCAGATCAAAGACGAACTTGCCGATCTGGATGCGTGGCTGTGGCAGGGCGGCTCGCTCTATGGCTCGCCGGAGGGCCAGCTTTCGCCCGTTGGCAAACTTGGCCCCATCAATGGCGGCTTCCACCGCGTCATGCGCTCTGCGCCGCCCGACACGTGCGTTGTGCCAATCGTCCAGATGTACGACTTTATGACGACACAGCGCCCCCGCGTCTTCATCGATTTTGCCCCGCCTATCCAAAACGCCCCGCTGCTTTCACCCGCGCAATTGGACGAGGCATTGCGAGCAGCCTGGCGGCACAGCGCACGTTTCACCTGCACGCAGCTTGCCAGTGGCTTCCTCATGCGCGTGGGCCAGGAGACCGACGCGAAGTTTACAGTGGATGACCTCGCCGATTACATACATATCCAGGCCAAGAAGCTCTCGTTCGATGGCCGCCATGTCGATGCGCACCTGCTCAAGCGGCAGGGGGCGCGCAAGCGTGCTTCCGGCTACCTGGCCTATGCCGCGCGTCACTCGCTGGTGCGCCTGAACAAGGACAGGACCTATATGCCCACCATCGCCGAGCCACCTCTGCACCTGCGCGTGAGAGAGGTAGGCTACGACCTTGCTCCGCTCACTTACGCCTGCAACGAGCTGGAAGATTTGCTCAGCTAGCCTGGCATATGACGAAGGGCGACCGCGCGGTTTCGCTTTACTCTCGCTGCTCAGGTTTACATAAGCAAATTTCATATGATATACTCTGAACATTCAGGAGAAGCAAATGGATGATCTGAGTGTCTTTACGGGAAATGCCAACCGCCAGCTTGCGGCAGCCATCTGTAAGCATCTGCGCATACCACTGGGTGACGCAGATGTTTTTCAATTCAGCAACGAAAATATCTTTGTGAAAATCAATGATAACGTGCGTGGCCGCGATGTTTTCGTCATTCAGCCGTTCAGCTTCCCCGTCAATCGCTCGATCATGGAACTGCTCATCATGATCGATGCGCTCAAACGCGCCTCCGCCGCTCGCATTACCGCCGTCATTCCCTACTATGCCTACGGGCGCACCGACAAGAAAGACCAGCCGCGCGTCCCCATCACGGCGCGCCTGATCGCCGACTGCATCACCGTCGCCGGGGCGCACCGCGTCCTTACGATGGATATGCACGCGGGGCAGATTCAAGGCTTCTTCAATATCCCCGTCGATGAACTGACCGCGCAAATACTTGAGGCGCGCTACTTTGTAGAGAAAGGCATCGACAACTTCACCGTGGTTGCCGCAGACGAGGGCTTCGCTAAGAAGGCGCGCAAACTGGCCGACCGGCTGAACGCTCCGCTCGCCATTGTGGAGAAGCGACGACATGGCAACAACAGCGTCGCCGAAGCCATGGGCATCATCGGTTCAGTGGAAGGCACGCACGCCCTGATCGTCGATGACGAGATCGATACAGCCGGTTCGCTCACCCAGGCTGTGCGCGTCGTGTATGAGCAGGGCGCAAGCGAGATTTACTGTTGCGCCACGCATGGCATCCTCTCCGGCCCCGCCATCGACCGCCTGCGCTCGTCCCCCATCAAAGAGATCGTAATAACCGACTCCATCCCCCTTACAGAGCAGAAACGCCTGCCTAATATGAAAGTACTCTCCGTCGCGGAACTCTTCGCCGGAGCCATCAGCCGCATTCACGATGGCCGCTCGGTGACGGAACTGTTCTCGTAAACTCCTTTGCTTGACAAAAGCAACTATTACCCACATAATAGCAAGTAAATAGTTGCTTTTGTCAAGCAAGAAGGAGATGAGAACATGGCAACCGAAACCTCCGAAGAGAGAATTGGCGCTATTCGGCAGTTCAATCGCTTTTTCACCAGGCAAATCGGCGTCCTGCGCGAGGGTCTCTTACACAGTCCTTACTCCCTTACCGAAGCTCGCATTCTCTTCGAGCTTGGATATCGGGACTATGTGACGGCTTCTGACCTGTGCCGCGAACTGGGCCTTGATGCTGGATACCTTAGCCGTACTCTGGCCCGACTCGAACAACAGGGGCTGCTTGAAAAAGTTCGCCCAGAAAACGATGGCCGCCAACGCCTCCTGCATCTAACCCTTGAAGGTAGAAGCGCCTTTGCCCTCCTCGACCAACGATCACGCGACGAGGTAGCAGAAATGCTCAATGACCTGGGCGAAGAGCAGCAGCAGCGCTTGTTGAAGTCCATGCAGACCATAGAGAACGTTCTCACCAGGGGTTTCAAGTATTCCGAGCCATTTTTTCTCCGCTCGCATGAGCCTGGCGACATGGGTTGGGTCACTCATCGTCATGGCGTCCTGTATGCTCAAGAGTATGGCTGGAACGAACATTTCGAGGCGCTTGTCGCCCAGGTTACCGCGGATTTCATCAACAACTACAACCCTGAACGAGAACGCTGCTGGATCGCAGAAATGAACGGGGAAATCGTAGGCTCGGTCTTTGTCGTGCAGAGCAGCGAAACGGTCGCCAAACTGCGTCTCCTGCTGGTCGAACCGAAGGCGCGCGGTCTGGGCTTGGGCACCAGGCTGGTCGAAGAGTGCATTCGTTTCGCCCGCCGCCGTGGCTACCAGAAACTGATGCTCTGGACCAACAGCGTGCTGCTAGAAGCGCGACACATTTACCAGAAAACAGGGTTTCAACTCGTCGCTGAGGAAGCGCATCACAGTTTCGGCCATGACCTCATCGGGGAAACGTGGGAACTGGATTTGCTCTTTTGACAACAGGATTGTGACATGATACTATTAGCAACTAATAACACACCCTAAATGGAGGTAAAAATGCCCGTCGAGATCGCAAAACTTCCTCTTGAGCGCTTTGAAGTCTTCCATCAATCTTTCAATGGCGAAAGAAATGGTATCTGGAATGTCTGTGAACAATGTGGCGGCCGCTGTGAGCAACATAAAGTTGGCACGCTCATGCCTGGAGAGAAAGAATATATTGCAAACCAGATGGGATTGCCTCTGGCTGCTTTCGAGGCAAAGTACCTCGACCGCCTGGTAACTCCGAGAGGAACCGTTGATGTCCTCAAGCTTAAGCAAGGGTGCCCCTTCCTCGACTCGTGTTTCCACTGTACTCTGGCAGATAATTTATTGAAGCCCGTATTATGCGAGGTCTACCCGGTCGTATTCGAGGTCGAGAGACTGGGCGGCACAGAGGACTCTCCGGAGTTAGAAGTACATTTCATGGTTGACGAAATAGACTGCCCCCTCATGCACGCTGTCTACTCGTGGGGAAAGCACAACGTAGTCAACTCGCGCTGGCAAGAGTACCGGAACCATTTTGAAACCGCAGGCATTGAACGATTGCACAACGTAGGCGCCCCGGCTCCCTGGTACTGGATCGTTGCACAATATGATTTCGAGAATTTCGATTATGACGCGCTTGAACGCATTCGAAAGGTTTCAGTAAACGAGTATGATATCTTTACTCTCGATGAGTTGATGTCTTGTAGTATTGGTCACGATTTATAAGCCAGATCGCCTGGAAAGCCTGGAGTTTTCAGCGCGATCCCTTATGACGCACGATAGGTACAGCCTTAGATACCAAGGGAATGGGATGACTGTATGGTAAGCGATGCAGATTCGGCAAGCAAAGCATTGAACAGAGAACAAGAATTAAGCAACATTCTTGAACATCTAAACCCACCATTGGATCAACTGGCATCTGAAGCAGATCTTTTTCTACACAAATATCATGAACCTTCTATAGAGCGGGTGCTGGCGGCATACTTTGAACTCTTTGCTCTTGGCTACACACTCTGGGATCGTACCTACTACTACCATAGCATCCACGAGTACTTCTACGGAGCCTACCTGGTGGCAAAGCAACTAGCTGCTGACCTGCATTCTTCAGAACTTGAGGGGATTCTGGAGATGCTAGAGCAGATCTCACGAGCGCTGATTGCTTTTACCTGGTATGAGAATGCTTTAGCACGCAATGACCCCAAAGGCGCTTTCAATTCTGTCAATGATGCCATTGCATTCATTGAAAAAGCACTGGATCTGCTAGATCACTCCTCGTTAGCGCAATCGCTGAAATCTCCAATTAAAAAATACCTCAACAACAACCGTTCTACCCTGCATGGTTTGCATTATTGTGTGAAGATTTACCTGGATACGTTGAAAAATGTGAAATCGCCACTCGCTTACGAGAGCGAAATCGATCGCTGCCTGGGTGAGATTTCTTCGTCAGAGCTTCAAACATATCTCAGGGTGCAGTGCTCGTATGCGCTACACTATAAAGACGCTCATGCTCAGAAAGAGTCTGATCTTTCTGTGAAGGATGGACAAATATTGCTGCGCACTATTGGCTATGTAGGGGAGGATCTCATCTCTGCCCTATTCGATAGCTTCGCAGCCTCTTCCGCCACACCTGAAAAAATACTCGAGGTTGCTCGCAGCAAGACCAATTTGCCCCTCGCATCAGTACGAAGCTCGTATATGCAAGATATTTTCGAGACTATCCTCGGTAAAGAATACCTCAAGCAGATCATCTTCGACCTTGCCTACGACCACTCCACGAATACTCCAGCACTCACTTTCTTCGTCAGGGATGGGGAAAAAGATATCGTATATCCGGTCAAAACGTTTCAGGCCTGCGTGACACGCTTTGGTACTATTTCTGTAGAATTCGGCATTCCTCTTGACAGGGCTTCTGTATCACACGTTCGAGTCCTCGAGTCCCTCATAGGACCCGATACTATCCAGTTTGACTTTGTTTGGCGTGGCGCGCCATCAGGTGCAGAACGAGGAATTACGGACTTCGTGGATTACTACCTGAAAAGCCTGGAGTGGGTCAAGCGTATTCGACATGAAATGCCAACCATACAATCCTCTACAGCAGACGAGATGAAAGATATACTTGGCGAGATGGATGTTGTGCTGAAGGCATGGTGTGAGGACTTGAGGGAAATAGCTTTTCTGCTCCCTCACTCATCTGTAGAGTCGCCAGAGAAGACCACCGAGGCGACCAGCCCGCTTGAGAAGATGCACAAGGCTCTTCAAGATCATCACAATAACATGTCCAGTTTGGTCAACAAGTGGGTGAAGCAAGTATCAGCGTTGGGGTACTCAGAATTAGATCTTGTTAAATCAGGCAGCCAGCTCTTCCCGACAGGTGTTCGCTTCGGGCGATTGATGGATATCGCTCAAGAAATATTTAAAGGCATTGAATGTTACTTATGTGACCTGTACGAAGAAGAAGAAATACGCAAGACTTCAAATCCTTCTGGAGAAGCATCAAAACAGATCATAGCTTCCTTACAACACGTTGTACATAAAGAAAAACAGGCTTCTTCGGAGCCAGCGCAAAGTAAGGATGATCTGGACAAGTATATCCGGCAACTTTTTTATTTTGACCCGAGTACCGGTTGGTCGGCAATCCTGGTATGTAATAGACTGACAATAGCCGAGCATAATAAGGGTACAAATGAGCCGAGTGTCATATTTGATTATAAAGAGATACTGAAGCATCCCGAGTTCAAGGGGTTGATAATGCCGAATCGAGCAGCGCGTGTAAGTTTAGATGACTGGCTGTTTGCGACTGCCCCATCATACCGGAACCTTGCGCCAATTCGCTTCCACAAAAACGATATCCTGTGTATAAGTGAGAATCAGGCGTATATATACATGCTCGAGGAGCCAGAATGGATCGTAAAGCAGGTTATAGAGACCGCGCGCCTTATCGGTGATATCCGAACGCTCGTGCTTACATTTAATAAAAAGACCAGGAATCAATTGAATAGCCTCATGTCATATTTTGATGAGATGCGAATCTCGCAGAATAAGCTTCAATACTCGCAGCAGGATAAGAAATTGGAAAAGAATTTGAGGCGGTACCATGATGAGCTTATGTCCAAGCGCGATGAGATTGAAGACTTGAGAGGGCATGCTGAAAATATTTTAGACCTCCTGCGATCGTGTACAATTTCCAAATACCAGGATCATAGTGACCTCCTCAAGGAGGTGATCAAAGAGAGCAGGGTAAATGATTATCGTGAATCTCTAGAACACAATATCGAAAACCTCGATCGATTTCACGCATATTTAACTGAAAAATTGAAATCTAGAATTGACAGGCGTATTCAATCCAACCAAAACCTTACCAACGGAATGCTTGTTCTCCTTACTTTTCTTAGTGGGCTTGCAGCAATACCGTCTCTGAATCAATTTCTAGATGATTTATTAGGTGGAATGGTTGCTCACCATACTATACTGCTAGCTATGGGATTACTCCTTGTCACATTAGTCCTGGGCGGTATAGCAGCTAGTTTGATAATTGGATATCGGAGCAGAAACACATGAATAGCACTTCACTTACACAGCGTTTTTGCGATAGTGTGAACGACGGACTCAGTAAAGGTGAGGACCGCGGCAAAGCAGCCTATGAGCAATTGATCGCAACTACAGACGAGCCAGACGAAAAATCCTTGCTTGACCAGCTCTACCAAAACTATTGCCAGGCGCTGCAACCGCGTAGCTTCTTCAATTTGAAGATAACGCAAGCAGATGAGCGCTTCGAGCAGGTCTACGAATTGCTGCGTGTCACTTTCGATGAAGCCGAGCTAGATCCTAAGAAGGTCTATCTCCAGGCGTTCGAATCCCTCATGAAGGAACATGCCACATCTCTCCCTGTTATGGTCGGACGATTTTGGCACGCTCTAGGAACTCAGCAGTATGATATTTCCGGGCAACTTCAGAAATTTGCTTTTAATCCATTGGTAGTAACTGATAGCATCGTAGGAGTGAGTTCTGGAACGTACATGAGCATGGAGCTTACTCAGCGAATGCACGAGAGCTTTGGAGCCATTGGGCACCTGGTCACACGCAGCCATTTCCGTCGAGGGCAAGGGCACGGTACATCTGTACTGGATGCCTTCGAGCAAGCAGTCGAGATGATTGCAACCGAACGTGGAGATAAACTGCAACTGATACTTTTGGAGGCGCAAGCAGACTCGCGTGGATTCTGGGCTAGAGAGGGCTACCGCTGGCCTGCCGGGTCTC
Organism: uncultured Chloroflexia bacterium; assembly: GCA_963731975.1. Classification (GTDB taxonomy): domain Bacteria; phylum Chloroflexota; class Ktedonobacteria; order Ktedonobacterales; family Ktedonobacteraceae; genus CAVSXS01. Next base: position 51,857 of record CAVSXS010000007.1, read on the forward strand.
GCTATGCCCAACCGCCGTTAGAGTTCGATCCAATAACAGGCGAGCGCTTTCATGATGAAGTGCCAGAATTTCTCATGGTGAAAATCTGGAATGATCCTGGGGCCACACACATTGATTCTCAACTACTGACCGATGCCGTTCGCATCATGTATCAGAACTGGTGCCTGGAGCAGATAGCAACTTACACACCAGAAGCTGCCAAACGCGCATCAGATTATGTCTTCGGGAAAGTCTTTGCAGAATTCGTGGCTTCCCTTCCACCTGGAGGAGCGCCTGTTCCACTTCAGGACCCCCGCAATACCTGACTTGAACCTGACGGACCCAATCTACTTGCAGATTGGGTCCGTTATCCATACACCAGGTATCCCCCAATGAATATGAAAAGGATCGCAAGAGCTTTGAATAAGACAGTTTCCTTCTGAATATCTTCTCGAACAATAGAGGGAAACCAGATTGAAAGAACAAGTCCAAAGATGAGTACGAAGAATGGTTGAACTCCACCTATAACACTTACAAGTGCAACCGACCCTAGTAAGATTGCATAAAACATTGCCAATAGCGCCAGAACATACACGGTTTCATTTACAAACAATAACCCCCAGGTGCTTACTTTAAGCTTTTTCGTCTCTCGTCGAAACCCGGCCCTATAGGGAGGCCATAATAATAAAAGAATTGCTCCTATGCCCATACCAATATTTTCATAAGCTAAAGTAAGCCAAAAATCCTGAGCAATCACGACCCACTTGAACAACACCCCTGTGATAGCATAAAGGAGGCTCGCTATTAGCATGAGCCAGAGCGATTTACGAAGTTTAAAAATGCTGCCCCCTTCAATCTTTTTTGTTGCAAGAACAAAGCCACCAACTATAATGAATGCGGAACCTAGTAATTGCTTTCCTGATAACGCTTCACCCACGATGAAATAAGATAAGATCAAGACAAAAACAGGCACAAACTGAAAGAGGGGCACAATTCTTGAGGCATCGTCCATCGCTAATGCCTGAAAATACGGAATAAGATATAATTCTAATAATATACCGGAGACCAGTATTAAGACTAATTGCTTTGTTTCTATGATAGAAAATCCTCTAAACAAGAATATCAAGATGCCCAGGAGCAACGAAGCCAAACCGGCAAGGATGGTAACCAGTAGTGGATTTCTAATCCTTTTGTCAATAAGATACTTATCAATAAAGTTGGAAACAGCAAACAACGCCTGCGAAACAATGGCGAAAATCATCGATGACATAAAAGCTCCGTAACTTTTACTGCTTTTCTTACAATCCTCATAACGGAAAATACGTTTTTGAGGAGGAGTTCTAAAATCCTGGTCAATTCTATTATCGCATTGTTTATGGTGAAAATGAGAGAAGTGGCAAGTAAGCATTTATGCCAGAGGCAAAGGCAACTTTGGGGCCCTTCATTTCATCACTGTAGCTATGAGATTATGCGCCTGTGTGCCTAGCCAGGAGAAAAAGTCACCCATGTTATGAATAGCGGTATGCCCCAGAGTACCTAGCAAGGAGAAAAAGCCTCCGATGAGAGTGTGCGCCTGCGTGCCCAACCAGGAGAAAAATTCGCCGATGAAAGCAGCCTGCATCATGTGGAACATGGTATACTCTCCCTTCAATCAAATACGTTCCAGAATATTTAACTTACCACGATGGATCATATTTGTAAATCCTCAATACAATACAGTAGTAATAGTTTCTTATATCGAAGCGAGGCTACCCAAAACAAGCATTATTGAGATCTCTTGATGAAAAGGCAAGCTACTGATATACTGCTAGTAAAGGTGATAGCTATCGAGGAGCAGTAAATGGCCAGTGAGCACATGACGTATCCTAATCCCCGCATTACAGAGGCAGTATGTGATATCCATTTTCGGCTTCCTGAGTCGAATCCATGGAAGCCGTCATTCCCCGGCGAACTTTTTAAACAAATACAAAGTGACTATCCTGAGATGGAACCTATTATTGAAATGGGAGTGCAGTTCGAGTTTGGCACATCAGGCACAGGTACAAAGATTCTTCCGCAGTCACAGAAAATACGCTTCAAACTATGATGGTACCAGGAACCTGGACAGGTCGATAAAAGATAAAATAGCTGTATCGAGAAACCGGCGAGAAGGAAGAAAACGATGTCAGTGCAACGGAAACGATACAGTGCCGACCTGAAGACCAGGGTCGCCTTGGAGGCCATCAAAGGGCAGAAAACAGCCAATGAGATCGCCGCAGAGTATGGGGTTCATCCCACGCAGATTGCGCAGTGGAAAAAGCAAGCACTCGATGGCTTGCCGGAGGTGTTCTCCCCGCAAGCAGGCAAGCGAGAAAAAAGCGAAGAAGCGCTCATCGCCAGTCTTTACCAGCAAATCGGCCAATTGAAAGTGCAGGTAGACTGGTTGGGAAAAAAATCAAAAGCACTCCGTTGAGGCCAAACGGGCGCTCATCGAGCCGGAGCATGCGGAGCTGAGCATCATCCAGCAATGTGAACTGCTCGGCCTGGCACGCTCAAGTTACTACTACGAGCCCAGAGGAGAAAGCGAGGACAATCTCGTGTTGATGCGGATGCTCGATGAGCAATACACGCGCACGCCGTTCTATGGAGCACGCAAGATGGCAGCCTGGTTGCAGACGCAGGGCTACCCCGTGGAACGCAAACGCGTGCGGCGCTTGTTGCACCTGATGGGTCTGGAAGCCATCTATCCTCAGCCGCGCACGAGCCTGCCAGGCCTGAGGGAGCAGCGCTATCCGTATTTACTGCGGGGGATGAGCATCCAGCGCTGCAACCAGGTGTGGAGTTGTGATATCACCTACATTCGCCTCCAGAGAGGGTTCATCTACCTGATGGCAGTGATCGATTGGTTCAGTCGCTTCGTCTTGTCCTGGGAAGTCTCCATCACGCTGGATACCAGCTTCTGCCTGGAAGCGCTGGATCGGGCCTTGCGCGTGGCTACGCCGGAGATCTTTAACAATGACCAGGGGGTGCAGTTTACCAGCAGCGAGTTCACCAGTCGGCTCAAGTCCGCCGATATCCGCATCAGTTGGGATGGTCGAGGACGAGCATTAGACAACATTTTTGTCGAGAGATTGTGGCGCAGTGTCAAATACGAGGAGGTGTACATCAAAGATTACCAGAGCGTTCCAGATGCGGTAAGGAACTTGCAGACCTATTTCACGTTTTACAATCAGGAGCGCTTGCATCAAGCGCTTGACTATCAAACACCCGCACAGGTGTATCTGAAAAGATAGCCGCGAGTTTCTCGAACAGTTGAGTTTTGTCTTATTTTCGACCAAAAACTGTCTTGACAAACGGTACCACCATAAACATAGCACTCGACCGTTAATAATTCAACTGGCAGAAGAGAGCCTGAGCCTGAGTGTCCTGGCGCCTTACCAGGGATGGGAGGTGATGAAGGATGACACTTTATCAATCTGGGAACAGATAAAAGAAGTACTGCACCCTGAGACGGTCAATCGGGTTGGCTTGCGCTATATTAATCAAATTGATAGAGAAGTTGAGCGGCAGCAGCCAGGAGACTGGTTTGTGGCAAATGATTACTTTCCTAATGCCGTACTCAACTCAGAACCTGGCTTTCTCATGAGAGTTCAATCGCGTTTGGATAAAGAAAATATACTTATTGTTACATTAGGAGATATTGGCCCGGCATCCGGAAATGCATTTGGAGCTTTCATTTTTGACATTGATCGGATTGTTGAAAAAGAGCTAAGTATACAGCAAAGTGTGCTAAAGCGGGAAATTGATCGCTTGCATTCAGATGTTTGGAGAGTATTTTCATCAGCTAAGGGTGAAAGATTAGAAGCTCTACTTGAAAGGAGGAAATAATTATGGAGAATGCTATTCCACCTCTCTTGAGTGGCACAGGGGCAATTCATGAACCTTTATCCTTTTTTTCTACCGGTTCACATTATCCCTTCACCGACCAGGATGGCACAGTAGAGATGCAGAGCGCTTCAATTACAGCAGGCGGATACCTCTGGCAGCAGAGTCTAGCGTTGAGAGAGCCCATTACTAAATCGAGTCTTCCATCATTACGTCTTTCTCCACATACATCTAACAATCTGCAAGCTCAAAATCGACAGGCCCTCATCCAACTTCTAAAGGGATGGTGCGAGGATGATGCGCAAGAACAATTTGATACCTTAGAATACCTGAAGCAAGCTTTAGATGAAGATAGGCTTTCTGAGCTGCCCTCATTGGGGAGCAAGGACACGATGTAATCATTGCAACAACAAATGTAGGCCATCTTATCAGGCTAGCCAACGCTAGAGAGTGGCGAAATATCACATAAGCTGCGCACTCGGCAGGAATCTATGTTATAATAGCCGCAATCACACAAGGTATCGATACAGGCACCCCGCAGTGGGTGCTGTTTTATGGGCAGCGAAAGGGAAGAGGGGCCACTATGAAGCCACTTGTCGCCATTGTTGGCCGACCGAACGTCGGCAAATCTACATTTTTTAATCGCATGATCGGCGAGCGGATTGCCGTTGTCGAGGATATGCCGGGCACCACCCGCGATCGCATCTATGGCGACTCCGACTGGAATGGCCGCGATTTCACCCTGATCGATACGGGCGGGTTGGAGTTCGGCTCCGATATTCCTGTTGGGCAGGTTGGCCTGAACGGGCAGCCGGGCGACCTCATGAAGCACGTGCAGGCGCAGGCGGAACTCGCCATCGAAGAGGCCGACGTGATCGTCTTCATGGTTGATGCGCGTAGCGGCATCACCGCCGCCGACGAAGAGGTAGCCGAGGTGCTGCGCCGCACCAACAAGCCGGTCATCCTGGCCGTAAATAAAGCCGACAATGTCAAATATCGACAGGATGCCGTCGAATTTTATTCCCTGGGCATCGGCGATCCCGTCGACATATCCTCCTTGCAGGGCATTGGGACCGGCGACCTGCTCGACGCCATCGTCGAAGCCTTGCCGCCAGAAGAGGAGCAGCCCGGCGAGGAAGAAGAAGAGATTCCAAGTATCGCCATCGTGGGACGGCCAAACGTCGGCAAATCCTCCCTGCTCAACGCCGTACTTGGCTACGAGCGCGCCATCGTCAGCGACATACCGGGTACGACGCGCGACGCCATCGACACCGAGTTGGAGTTCGAGGGGCGCAAGATACGCCTGGTCGATACCGCCGGCATTCGCAGGCGTGGACGCATCGGGCCGGGCGTGGAGAAGTTCAGCGTGCTGCGTTCCAGTCGCGCCATCGAACGAGCCGATGTCGCTATCCTCGTCATCGATGCCAGCGAGGGACTGGCCGCCCAGGATACGCACATCGCCGGTGAGATTCAGGAAAAGGCCAAAGGCGTGATCGTCGTCGTCAACAAATGGGACCTGGCGCAGGAGCAGCGCCGCTCCGCCCGCGAGGGCAACCTGCCCACACCAGACGAGGAGATCGAGAGCGCCGAGGCGTATCGCCGCATTATCGCGGAGGGACTCAAGTTCATCCCGTATGCCCCCATCGTCTTCACCTCTGCCAAAACGGGCTACCACGTCAAATCGCTGCTCGAAACCGCGCTGACCATTGCCGATATGCGTTACCTGCGCGTGCCGACCGCGAAGCTCAACGAGGTCGTGCAGGAGGCCAAACGCCGCCACAACCCGACCGTCTTTCGCGGCAAAGTTGCCAAGATCTACTACGCCACGCAGACATCGGTCAACCCGCCGACCTTCGTCTTCTTCGTCAACGACCCGCAGGCGCTGCACTTCTCGTATGAACGCTACCTGGAAAACCAGCTCCGCGCCGCCTTCGGCTTCAAAGGAACCGGCATACGCATCTTCTTCCGCGCCAGGTCACGCGAGGAACGAGTGTAGAAGGGGGACGAAGGGCGACCGCGACACACCCGCTAATCCACCGGCGTCGGGATCAGGTGATATTGCATCTTGAGGGCGATGATGCGCGTTACCGACTGGTCGATGCGCGCCATCGAGAGCGCGCCGTCCTGCAAGGCGACTTTGATGGCCTGGATCATGCTTTCCATCTGGTATGGCCCGATCGCGCCGAGCAGCATATCGTTTCCAGCTTGCAGTGCCATCACACCCGCCTGCTCCAGGTTCCACTTCTGGGCGATGCCCGTCATCCAGAGCGCGTCGGTGACGACCACGCCGTCGTAGCCGAACTGGTTGCGCAGGATGCCCGTCACAATCGTGGGTGAGAGTTCTGCCGGGTAGACCGGGTCGATGGCGGGCATCAGTAGGTCGGTATCCATAATCATACCGGGGTTTTCGAGCGGGTTCGTTGACTGGATGAAATGCTTGAACGGCACCAGCTCGGTGGAGTAGATCTGGTCGACCGTGCGGTTGATGACGGGCAGGTTAAAGTGCGCGTCGGTCTGCGCCGCGCCTAATCCAGGAAAGTGCTTGAGACAGGCGATCTCTCCATCGCCCTGCACCGCGCGCAGGTACGCGCCGCCGTAAGTTATCACCGAACTGGTGGTGTAGCCCCACGTGCGCAGGTACTGGTCAGGTCCATCCACAAGCTGCACATCCACATCGGGCGCGAGATCGGCGTTGATGCCGAGCGATTGCAGGTCATGCGCGATACGATTCCCTGCCTGCGTCGCCAGATTGACGTTGCCTGTATCGTAGATCTCCAGCGCGCCGGGATGATGGCCGAAGATATTCTGCACGCGCTCGACGTAGCCGCCTTCCTCGTCGGTGGCAATCATCAGGGGAATGCTGGCGTGCTGCTGCATCTCGCTGATGTCGTGTTTCGTCTGCTGGAAGGTCTGCATCTGGAAGGCGTACATGATAACGCCGCCCGCGTGCAACTGCGTGATAGCGTATTCAAGCGAGGGCGAGTAGTACTGATCGTAAGATTGGATCAAGAAGAGCTGCCCCAGCTTCTCGTCGAGCGTCATATGCGAGACATAGGTCGCGGCAAGCTGCTTGTACGAAAAGTATTTGGAGAGATTCTGGAGCGCGTTGACCTGCGAGGCGGCCAGGGGCGATCCAATCAGCGGCCCGCTGGCGCTTGCCGGTGGCCGTTGTATCGGAACGCGGTGAATGGCCACGCCCAGGTCTCCGCTTAGCGCAACGAGTACAACCACGAGCGACAACAAAACGAGCGGGAGCTGGCTTTCCCGGCGTTGGCGTGGCCTTGTACGTATTGCAGGAATAAGAGCGGGAGCAGGGGGTGATTCAAGGGCGACCGCGAGGGTCGCCCGTACAATGATACGGCTCGGCGGCGTGTTTTCGTCGTAGTCTTTGTACGGGCGACCCTCGCGGTCGCCCTGGCCCCCAACAGGCGTGTTTTCGTCGTAGTCTTTGTACGGGCGACCCTCGCGGTCGCCCTGGCCCCTAACAGGCGTGTTTTCGTCGTAGTCTTTGTACGGGCGACCCTCGCGGTCGCCCTGGCCCCCAACAGGCGTGTTCGCTGTTCTCACGTTCGCTACATTCCTTATGCTTGTGGAGCAATAGCGGGCATCAGGTGATATTCCATCTTGAGTGCGATGATGCGCGTCGCGGCTTCGTCGATGCGCGCCTTCGAAAGCGTGCCGTTCGCCAGGGCTGCCTTGATCGCGTTAATCATGGAGAGCGTCTGGTCCGCACCCGTTGGGCCGAGCAGCATATCGTTACCGGCATTGAGCGCCATAATCGCCGCCGTATTCATGTCCCACTTCTGCGTGATGCCCTGCATGTAGAGTGCGTCGGTCAGCGCCACGCCGTCATAGCCGAACTGCTTGCGCAGGATGTCGGTCATGAAGGTATGCGAGAGTTCGGCGGGGTAGATCGGGTCGATGGCGGGCATCAGCACGTCGGTCGGCATAATCATACCGGGGTTCATCAGCGTGTTGGGCGACTGGATGAAAGCTTTGAAGGGAGCCAGCTCGGTTGAATACAACTGGGCCGCTGTGCGATTGACGACGGGCAGCGTGGTGTGCGCGTCGGGCGTGGCATCGCCCAGGCCGGGGAAGTGCTTGATACAGCCGACGACACCCGCGCCCTGTAAGGCTTCGATGTAGGCGCTGGCGTACTTGATGACCGACTGCGGCGTATTGCCGAAAGTGCGCGTCACCATGTCGTAACCGTTGACCAGGTTCACATCCACGTCGGGGGCCAGATTTTCGTTGAGGCCGAGCGAGAGCAGATCGTGCGCAGCCTTCGCGCCTTGCTGCGTGGCGACGTTGACATTGCCCGAGTTAGCGATGTCGGTTGCCGACATGCGATAGCCGTAGATGTTGTTGAGGCGATGGACGTATGGCCCGCCCTCTTCGTCAGTGGAAATCAGCAGGGGAATACCGGCGCGCTTCTGCATCTCGGCGATATCGTTCTTGGTTTGATTGTAGTTCTGCATCTGGAACTGGTACATAATGACGCCGCCCGCGTGCAGCTGGTTAATCATCGTATCCAGATCGGACGAATAATAAGAGGTAGCGTTGGGGCAGGTAGTGGTATAGCAGCCGGAGCCAAATTCGACCATGATAAGCTGGCCGATCTCCACGTCGAGCGGCATACGCGCGACGTACAGGCTGGCAAGCGCCTTGTACTTCATATAGCCAACAAGATTCTGGATATCTGCCAGCTCTGACGGAGTGAGTGGAGCCGTGATTATCGGAGCATTGGGTGAGAGTGACGGCACATAGCTCGTGGACGTTCCGGCGCTGCTGGCGGTTGCGTCAAAGAAGCGCGAGCCGAACAGCGTTGCGACCCCTACGAGACAGGTGAGTATCAGGAGCGCCGCGATCAACGGCAGGGGAGAACGGCGTTTGCGCCGGGGGGGTAGTGAAAGCGGCCCTGGTGACGACGGCGTTCCCGATTGATACGTGGAGGCATTTACTGGTTGCTGCCCTGTTCCTCCGGGCTGACTCCGTTGTCCCTGGTAAATTTTGGCAGGCATAGGTCGAACCGGTGGCATTGGTGAATAGGAGGAAGATGAAAGAGACGATTGCTCCGGCTCCGTATTGTGGATAGTCATACGCACTCCTGAAAATAGATAGTATACAGGCTTAGTATAGCACTACTCTAAAGACGTATCGCCTGTATCTTTTGTCGCGCGAATTTGATCGGTCGTTTTGCGCGTCCCCGATTTCCCACGAGTGCGGCTTGATCGTGGCGGGATGATTGTGGTTGTCGACTCGTCACCCTGGGCTGCTTCTCCTGGCTCCTCTGTCGTATCGGCCTCCATGTCAGCCTGCTCTCCCGCAAAAGAAGGCATCAGGATGGGCTGCGGCTCGTGTGAGGCAAACGCGGCGGGTTCCGCTTCCCCGGTGAGCGCGAACTGCTCCACCGGCGCCTCCCCGGCATCAGGTAGCATCCCATGATCCTCGGTCGTAGTGGTTTCCAGCGTTCCAGCCAGCGCCATGAGATGTGGAGGCATCTCCTCTCCGACGACATCCTCCTGCATGGGTGGTGTATGGGTGGTTGCTTCCCCGCTTTCGTCTCTCGCTTGAACGTCTGCCGGGACTTCCTGTTCGGCCTCATCAGCCGGTGACTCGGTTTGTGGGAGCGGCTGCACATAGTGCATCCAGGTTCCGCCCACGGGCGTGTTCGAAATTTCCCACTCCTCTTCCTGGGGCTGCTGTTGTGGTTGTTGTGGTTGCTGAAGGGGTGGGGCGAGTTGCTCCTGCTGTGGCTCCTCGATGGGTGGGGGAGCAGTCCTGGCGCGCAGGGGGCGGTTGCGGCGCGCATTGGCGCGCACGTTAGGGACGATGGTGGTCGGCAGCAGTGCGTAGTCGAAGACAACCTTGATGGAGCGCGTCTGCGCCTTCCCCGCGGCGGTCGTGAGCGCCACCGGGAAGTCGGTTAGCGCGAAACGGTGGGTAATCAACTTTTCGGGCATGAGATACCCTCGCTCGATCAACTCGGCAGCTATTTCGAATGTCGAGCGATTTACCTGTGAGCCATAGGGCCAGGATTCCAGGCCATGGCCTCTCGAACCGATCAACTTCACTTCCTGGTACCAGACAGGCGTCAGGTCGATGCGCATCCGGTGCAGGCTGAGTCCGATCAGCACGACCGCACCGTCCGCGCGCGTCCAACGCAAGGCATCATGCAGCGTGCGCTGCGTGCCAATCGTGTCGTACACGACATCGTAGCCGCCAAGCAGCATCGTATTTCCTAACATGCCCTTGTAGAGATGCGCTCCGGTCGCTTGCTGCACGCCAGCGTAGCTATCCTGCGGATAGAGGATGTGCGCCGCTCCCATGCGGGTTGCCTGTTCCACCTGAAAGGCGTGGCGCGCCAGCACGCTGACCGTTGCTTGTGGTGCCAGAGCGCGCACGGCCTGCAATACCAGCAGGCCGGTCGTACCCGCCCCGATAATGAGCACGTGCTCGCCCGGCGCGGGAATGCGTCGTAACACAGCATGGAGGGCTACGGCGGTCGGTTCCAGCATCACAGCCTGGTCATCGCTGAGCGCCTGTGGGACGCGAAAAACCTGCGACTCGTGCAGCAGCATCTCCTCGCTCCAACCGCCGCCAATCTGCTCCTGGCCAGAGAAGGTGCCATGCTCGCACAACATGAACTGGCCCGCCGCGCACGAGCGGCAAAGCGGCTGCACGCCTTGAGAAACGCAGTTGGGGCCGTACTGCAAGGCTACCCTATCCCCAACCTGCACGTGCTGAACATCTTCGCCGACCTCGATCACCTCGCCGACCGCCTCCATACCAGGGTAGCCGGGCGTTCTGTCCGGTAGGGCAGCCTGGGCGATGCGAAAATCACCTTCGGCGGATACAGTATGCAGATCGCTGCCGCTGATGCCAGCCAGTCGATTGCGCACGCGCACCCAGTTCTGCGCGGGTAAGGGCTGGCGCGCCACATTCTGTACCTGTAGCGGCGCAAACGAGGAGAAGTACGCGCCTCGCCAGAAGCGTCCGAGGAATCGTGTCAGCAGCACTCGCCGGGGGCTAAGCTCAATTGTTGATGTCCACATGGCTTTTCCCTGCCTTTCATACTATCGTTGCGTTGCTCTTCCCTCCCAACCTGCGCTTCCGCGCCTTCTGCATCTAAGGAAACAAACGTATCGCCAGTGGTGATATAGGATATGTCTTGCTTGCATCACTGCTTGCTACGCAAGTGTAACATGCTGCCTGTTGAGGGTCAATGCATCAGTACTCTTGAGCGACTAATAGAGCCAATATCGAGAATTTCTTAACCTGCATTCGGCATGAGAGAAGATGCTTGTGTATCTGGTTTTACATTTTCGTATGCAGATTGTGATATAAAATATTGAAATATCGACTAACATACAGTATAATATCTATATTGCTGCTGAAATTGTGACGGCTTTAGAAGTGACCTCGCTCAATATTTACCTGGCTGCCAACCCTGCTTTGTCATATCTATCCGTCATGTTCACCGAATACAAGGGGGATTCAATGAAGAAAGTGTATTTCGGCCTCGTTCCACTAGTTGTCCTGCTCTCCACGCTCTTCCTCGCCGTCCCTGGAGCAAGCGCGATGACCAGCGGCTTCTCGTGTGGGGCCACCGTGGGCCTGATCGTCAACGTCACCGAAAAAGTGAAGAACGACGCCGACTCAGGGACCTCGGGCGACACCTGGGCGCTCGACACCTACAAGCGCACCATCAAGATTTGGAACATGGGCTTGAACAACTACTGTGCCGTCGTCACCTATGATGGAAAATTCCAGGCGCTTGCAGGCCACATTAGCCCTCAACAAACGGGTACCCTCACCGGAGAAGAGGAGGGGAGCATGAAGGGCGGCTACCAGACAGTCGTGTTCTCCGGCACGCTTAGCGTCTCCGATCCGAAACACTGGCCCCTCAAAGGCGAAGTCAAAAACACCAACGGAGGCGACGTCATCGATTATCAATGCGCGACCACCCCCAACCCACTCTGCCCTGGCTACATTGACTACTTCTCAAGATACTTTAGCAATGTAGTCGGCTCGAATATCAATTTGCAGGAGTGGGGCTGGATCTACCGCGCTGAAAATCATCATGATGGCGTATGGGTCAATGCCCTCGACGGCAACTCGGGTGACATCCTCGACAACGATACACACAGCGACTGAGGCTAGCTCTCTGTAAGGGCGGCTCTCGCAGGCGACCGCGAGGGTCGCCCTTACAATTTCATCCCCTTACCTTGTCAATCTCCGCCGGATGCTCTATCATATGTAGCAACGGCGACCCTCGTCCTTGTATTTGTCTTGCGTGGTCGCCCTGGAAACGTGCAGCATGGCAACGCAGACCCGCAAAAAACCTGTAGGGGCGCGGTTCACCGCGCCCTCTACCCATACAGCGCCTGATAATCGCAAGCGTCGGCCTTCACAAGCCACTCGCTTTCGCCAGCGTCTCTTATTTATGCTGCGCCATCCCGTTGACGCCGCCTGGGGCTGGCTCAGTTCCGTGCGCACCGCCATCCTGCTTATTTCGCTCATCACCTCCATCTGTCTCGTCGGCATCTATTTCGTACAGGCTCCCGGCGAGGTGCTGGGCGACTCCGCGGCCTACACCGGCTGGATTCAGCAGAACGCCGTCCCGCGCTACGGCTCGCTCACTCCCATCTTCAACTGGATGCAGTTCTTCACTATCTTCTCAAGCTGGTACTTCCTGCTCCTGCTCACCGTGCTCTCTCTCAGCATCATCGTCTGCACCTTGAACCGCGCCCCCGCCATCTGGCAAAATTTCAGGCATCCCATCATCCGGCGCAGTGAAAAGTTCTACCAGCACGCCCTGGAGCGCGCAGGGTATACCCATCCCGGCGCGCTCACCTGGACGCAGGCCGAGTTCCGCAGGCGTGGCTATCGCGTGCGCTTCCTCGCTTCGGAAGACGGCGAAACAACGTACCTCTACGCCAACAAAAACTCGTGGGCTACGCTCTCTACCTTTATATTTCATGCCGCGCTTGTCACTCTGCTGCTAGCTGGCGTCATCTCGCAATGGCACGGCTTTCCCGCCGACAGTCCCGCGCGCCGCATCCTGCCCGCGCCACTCATCAGCCTGACCGACAACCTGGCAGGCTTCACCTTCGACCAGGCGCTTCCCGATGGGCAGAGCGCCGTCGTCTACCCGCGCGGCACGCCGCACAACATCAGCTTCCGCGCCAACTCGTTCACGGCCACCTTCGACCCTAAGACCGGTATCCCCACCGACTACGTCACCGACCTCAGCGTCTACAAAGACGGCCTGCTCGTCGCGCACAGCAATCACCTGCGCGTCAACGACCCGCTCTCTTATGACGGCATCATCTTCCACCAGTCCTCGCTCATTCCGTCCGTCACCATCACCATACGCGACGCCCAGGGCTGTTTCGTCTGTGCCCAGCCCGTCGTGCTGGACCAGACCAGCACAGTGCAGGGCTTGCAGGTCGATTTCGCCAGTGGCGTCCCCATCGCTGGAACCGCCATGACCATGAGTGTGCTTTTCCCGCACACTCCTGGCTTGCAACTGGCCGAAGTCGCGCACCCCGTCTTCCTGGTCAGCGTCGGCACTCCTGGCACGGCGGCCACCTCCGACAAGCTCGTCACGCGCCTCGGCGTCGGCCAATCCGGGCAGAGCTTCGACAAGCAGTGGACCGTCACTCTCAACAGCGCGAAAGAGGCCACTGTCCTGCTCGTTACCAAAGACAGCGGCTCTTTCATCATCTGGCCTACCGCCATCCTGCTCATCCTTAGTTTGTGCGCCACCTTCTATTTCCCGCAGCGCCGCGTCTGGATACGCATCCAGGGCGACCGTGTGCAGATGGCCGCCTTGCGCGAGCACTTCGTCAATATCCGTACCGACCTGCTCGGCGTAGTGCGACAGGCTAACGCTCCTGAGCCTCCCATCCCAACGCAACCATTGACAATCGTTCGCAACTGATATATCCTGGCAACACAGGCGTGTGGCAACGGCAACCACTGGAGCAAGGGCGATAGCTATGAAACTCACAATGAAAGGCGATTACGGCCTGCGGGCAATGCTCGACCTCGCCGCGTACTATGGGCAGGGGCCGGTAGAAAGTGCGGATATCGCTACCCGGCAATACGTTCCTGTGCAGTATCTCGACCAAATACTCATCACACTGCGCAAAGAGGGACTCATCAAGAGCGTGCGAGGGCCGAAGGGTGGCCATATGCTCGCCAGGCCGCCTGCTCAGATTACGATGGCCATGGTCATGCAGGCCCTCGAAGGCTATGTGCCGCCTATGGAATGCCTGCCCAATCCCGGCTTTTGCCAGCTTTCGCCCGGCTGCGCATTGCGTGATGTCTGGCAAAAAATCGACGACATGACGCAGAACCTGCTCATGACCACCACCATCGAAGAACTCGCCAGCCGCCATCGCAGCGGCAGCGCCGAAACCATGTATTATATTTGATGCCTATCTATAGGAAGAGGAACACGTGGCTGAGAAGAGCGCCAACAAACTGATCGCCATCGTCGAGGACGACTCTGTTCTTGCAGGCTGGTTCCGTGACGTCCTCAGCGTCGATGATTGCTGGCGCGTGCATATCCTCACCGACGGACAGCAAGCCCGCGACCAGCTTCCTGAGTTGGGAGCCGATCTTATCCTGCTCGATGTCGGTCTGCCAAACCTCGACGGCGTCTCCCTCTACAAAATCTTGCGCGGCCATAGCCTCACCCGTCATACCCCCATTATCGTCGTCACCGGCAGCCACGATTGGGAACTCCGTCGCATGGGTCTGCACGCCGGACTCTTCTTGCGCAAACCCTTCAAGACCCAGGAATTGCTCGTAATGATACATGCTCTCCTGGGCGATGACTCCAGCGGAACTCCCGTCGATGAATCGAAAGGCTAGCTCTATGCACCGTCAATGGGCCACGGACCTCTCCGCCCTCGTCGGTCGCACTCCCATTGTCGAACTGAAACGCATCGAGCCGGGGCTGCCCGCTACCCTGCTTGCCAAACTCGAAATGTTCAGTCCTGGCGGCAGCCTCAAAGACCGCGTTGCGCTCTATATGCTCAACGAGGCCGAGGCACAGGGACTTCTGCGACCAGGCAGCACCATCACCGAACCTACCAGCGGCAACATGGGCATCTCCCTTGCCTGGCTCAGTGCCGCCCGCGGCTATGCCTGCATCCTCACCATGCCCGACACCATTCACCTGGAGCGCCGCCTCCTGCTGCAGCGTTTCGGCGCGCAGGTCATCCTTACCCCCGGCAACCAGGGGATGCGCGGCGCTATCAACAAAGTCATCGAGTTGCGCACCACTTTACCTAACTCCTGGTTTCCACAGCAGTTCTATAACCAGGCCAACCCGCGCGCTCACCGCGACAGCACCGCTCCAGAAATCTGGGAAGACACCGGCGGCGCGGTTGATATGGTCGTCATCGGCGTCGGCACCGGCGGCACTCTCACCGGCGTCGCCGAGGGTCTGCGCGCCCGCAAGCCCTCCGTCGAGGTTGTTGCCGTCGAACCCGCCTCCTGCGCCGTTCTCTCTGGCGGGCGGCCCGGCCCGCATCGCATCGAGGGCCTCGGCCCCGGCTTCCTGCCCGATACCCTTCGCCTCGACCTCATCGACCGCGTCGTCACTGTCACCGATCACGACGCCATCACCACCGCTATCCACCTCCTCGAACGCGAGGGACTCTCCGCGGGAATCAGCAGCGGTGCCGTCGCCTGGGCCTCCATTCAAGAGGCGCGTAACCCCCACAACCATGGCAAAGTCATCGTCACCATCTTTCCCAGCGCCGCCGAACGCTATCTGCACACCGTCCTCTTCGACGACCTTCGCTAAAACGCCCTTCCCATCGCCCCCTCCCACATCGCCCCTTCCCACATCGCCCCTATTCTGTAACCGCCGCCTCATCTCATTCGTATTACTACTAGATGGCAACGTTGCCCTGTCATTCGTTGAGAGACAAGAATCATTTATGATAGACGCTACCGGAGGAACCGCCTCCTTTCACCTTGACCACGCCCACTACGCGCGTATTCGCCTGTTGGCCTGGCTGCTTATCTGCGCCTCTTTTGCCATTGCTGTCGTCACTGCTATCCTGGGTGCGCGACTCTGGCCCGCCTACACGCACGAGTTCACCCTTTATCTGAAGTGGCAGGACGCCCTTCTTGCCACACTCTGGTATTGCTCGTTCATTCTCGTCTGGAGCAGCGTGCTCGTCGCGCGCTTCCTTTTTGCGCTGCGTGCTGGCTATCGCCAGGGCATGTTTATCGTCTCCGGCAGCCAATCTATTACCGTGCGCGACCTCTCGCCCAAAAATCTCATCAGCATCTACTGGCTGATCGGCACTGCCCTCTCCTGCTTTTTCGCCGCCCTGGTTGGCCTTTTCCCGGAAATCCTTATCGGCTGGACCGTGCATCTACCCCATCCGGCCCTCGTCTTCCTGGGAACCACCGCCGCCATTCTCTTGAGCCTGGCCGGCCTCGCCGTCACGCTCGTCTGCGCCTCGTTCATCGTCATCGGCTTTACCGGCTCCTTCTCTTTCAGCCGCAAGATGGGTGCGCCACACACCTACGAACTTACCTCGCAGACCATCCTGCGCATAGACGGATTGGAACTGAGCGTAATCTACCCGGACAAACCCGAATCGCTCTTTGACCTCACCTTATTGGACGCTGACGACCAGCCACGCCTGCTCAACCTGCTGCGCCAGCGCTGGCTCGACGCCGCTCGACCCTGGAACCCGCTGCTCGGCAACGAAATCGAGGCCGCACTCCAGGAGGCGCAGCGTGGCGTACTTGTTTCGTAAACGAATTTTTAAATTGCTCCAAAAAACTATTGACAAGACGTTGTTTAACAGGTATAATGGCTTCCTGCCGAAGTGTGTATACTGGTGACAATGCTGCCGAGCCGGATCGCCAGCAGCAGGAAACGTACAACACAGACAGGAATAACGAGACACGAAACGACACACCATTCCCCAAGCGCCACTAGCGTTGCTGTTTGCATGGGTAGGGAGGCCGCGGAAAGCTTCAAACTGATCGTCCCAACGCCGGGTACTTTCAACTAAGGCCATCGATGTTGCTCCTTCATGGAGCGGATATGCGGCCTGAACGATTGATTGCACGGGTTCGTTTCGTCGTTTGACAGAGCGCGTGGAGGATGTGTACGTGGGAGCCAGGCTTGAAGAAAAGCAGAATAGCCGTCAAGGTAGGATGTAGAAGTAGCCGCTTGCGATAGAAAGCATAGAGCGGTTACTTTTCTTGTCATAATACGTTGTGTACCACAGGCATCACAGGCATTATAGTTTTTCTCTTATGTTTTTATCCGTTTTCTTTACATTATTAAAGGAGGGCGCATAGGCGTGCATGGCATGTTCCTGGTGCGTCTTTCTTCGTGTCCCGTTCTATAGCTATCTTGCCCAGGTATTGCTACTCTGGCGCATGGCTATAGGTCCCTGTGGGTGACTAGGTGAGAGGAGATCACAACCGATGGCAGTAAGCAGCAGGGCCGTCACGCTTCCGGAGCGCGTCTCGTTCGCGCGCATCCCGGATATCCGGCCAATGCCGGGTCTCATTCAGATCCAGCTCGACTCCTTTGAATGGTTTAAGAAAGAAGGACTACGCGAACTTTTTGACGAAATCTCCCCGATTGAAGATTTTACCGGAAAGAATCTCAAACTTGAATTTATCGTCCCACCGGAGCCATTCGGCAATCCCAAATACTCCGAAGACGAGTGCCGTGACCGCGACGCGACCTTCGCCGCCCCATTGACCGCCAGGGCGCGCCTCACCAATAAAGAAACGGGCGAAATCATCGAGAAGGATATCTTCATGGGTGATTTCCCCCTCATGACCCGCCAGGGCACCTTTATCATCAACGGCGCGGAACGCGTCGTCGTCAGCCAGCTCGTGCGCTCCCCAGGCGTCTACTTCACCGCCGACGAGGATGCCACCACCGGGCGCAAGCTCTTCGCAGCCAAGCTTATCCCTGGCCGCGGCGCGTGGCTCGAATTCGAGACCAGCAACAAGAACCTGCTCACCGTCAAAATCGACCGCAAGCGCAAGCTGCCTGTCACGACGCTGCTGCGCGCCATCTCCAGCCTGGCCAAAGAAGCGGCGCATATCGAAGAACTTGACCTCTCCACCGACCAGGGCATCCTCGACGCCTTCCGCGGCGTCGATACTAACGCCAACGTGCGCTACATCCAGGCCACGTTGGACCGCGACCCTGTCAAAAAAGAGGACGAGGCCCTGCTGGAACTCTATAAAAAGATGCGCCCCGGCGATCCCGCCACCATCGACAATGCGCGCTCGCTCGTCAAGAACATGTTCTTCAACGCGCGCCGCTACGACCTGGGCAGTGTCGGACGCTACAAACTCAATCGCAAGCTCGACCTCTCCATCCCGCAGAGCCAGCGCATTCTGACGATGGATGACCTGGTGAATATCATCCGCCGCCTGGTGCAGCTCAACAACGGCATCGGACGTAAGGACGACATCGACCACCTGGGCAACCGCCGCGTGCGCTGCGTCGGCGAGCTGATCCAGACGCAGTTCCGCGTCGGCCTGCTGCGCATGGAGCGCGTCGTCAAAGAACGCATGAGCATTCAGGAGCCTGGGCAGGCTACGCCCAACGCGCTCATCAACATTCGCCCGGTGGTCGCCGCTATGAAGGAATTCTTCGGTGGCAGCCAGCTTTCGCAGTTTATGGACCAGACGAACGCCCTGGCGGAGATCGGCCACAAGCGTCGCCTCTCAGCTCTCGGCCCCGGCGGCCTCTCACGCGAGCGCGCCGGTTTCGACGTGCGCGACGTGCATCGCTCACACTATGGCCGCATTTGTCCCATCGAGACGCCCGAAGGCCCCAACATCGGCCTCATCGGCAACCTGGCCACATATGGACAGATCAACCCGTATGGCTTCATCGAGACGCCGTATCGCAAAGTTTATAAAAAGCTTCTCGCCACCGATCCACGCCTGATCGGGCGCGAATATCGTGGCGTGTCCGGGCGCGAATGGGAAGAACTCAAAACGCCCGACGGCCAGACCCTGCTCAAAGCGCGCGAGCGTGTGCGTATCGACGAGTCCCTCTTCCAGAAGCTAGCCTTCCTGGGCGAGACCGAAGTGCGCATTAAACCCTTCGTTACCGACGAAGTGGACTATCGCACCGCCGACGACGAAGAGAACTTCTTCATCGCCCAGGCCAATGCCCGCGTCGACACGCGCGGCGAGTTTGCCGAGGAGCGCGTCCTGGCCCGCTATCAGGGCGATTTCGTCATGGAGAACGCCGACAACATGGACTACATGGATGTCTCTCCACGGCAGACCGTCAGCGTGGCAACCGCGCTTATCCCATTCCTGGAGCATGACGACGTGAACCGCGCCCTGATGGGCGCGAACATGCAGCGCCAGGCCGTGCCGCTGCTGCGCCCGCAGTCACCCATCTGCGGCACCGGCATCGAGCGGCAGGTGGCGAAGGACTCCGGCCAGGTGGTGGTTGCCGAGATCAGCGGCGAAGTGGTGTCTGCCACCGCCCGCAGTATCGTCATGCTGGATGACCAGGGCGACCTGCATACGCACAATCTGCGTAAGTTCGTGCGCTCCAACGCGGGTACCTGCATAAACCAGCGCCCGCTCGTGCGCAAGGGCGACTACGTCGCGGCTGGCGAGATCATCGCCGACGGCTCCTCGACCGAAAAGGGCGAGATTGCCCTCGGCCAGAACATCCTGGTGGCATTCATGAGCTGGGAGGGCGGCAACTACGAAGACGCCATTCTCATCAGCCAGCGCATCGTGCGTGAAGACCTCTTCACGTCTATTCATATCGAGAAATACGAGACCGACGCGCGCGACACCAAGCTCGGCCCGGAGGAGATCACGCGCGACATCCCCAATGTTGGCGAGGAAGGGCTGCGCAACCTGGACGAGCGCGGCATCATCTACGTCGGCGCGGAGGTCGGCCCGCAGGACATCCTGGTCGGTAAGATCACGCCCAAAGGCGAGACCGAGCTGACCGCCGAGGAGAAACTGCTGCGCGCCATCTTCGGTGAGAAGGCCCGCGAGGTCAAGGACACCTCGCTGCGCGTGCCCCACGGCGAGCGCGGCAAGGTCGTCGAAGTCAAAATGTTCTCGCGTGACAACGGCGACGAACTGCTGCCGGGCGTCAACCAGCTCGTGCGCGTCAGCATCGCGCAGAAGCGCAAGATCGGCGCGGGCGACAAAATGGCCGGACGACACGGCAACAAAGGCGTCATCTCGAAGGTCTTGCCCATCGAGGACATGCCCTTCCTGCCGGATGGCACGCCCGTTGATATCATTCTGAACCCGCTGGGCGTGCCTCACCGCATGAACATCGGGCAGATCATGGAGACACACCTGGGCTGGGCCGCCAACGAACTCGGCATCAAGATCGCTACGCCCGTCTTCGACGGGGCAAGCGAGGAAGATATTGAAGAGTACCTGACACGCGCGGGTCTGCCGTCCACCGGCAAGGTGCAGCTCTTCGATGGGCGCACCGGCGAGCCGTTCGACAACCCGATTACCGTCGGGTACACCTATATGCTCAAACTGGCGCACCTCGTCGAAGACAAGGTACACGCCCGCTCAACCGGCCCGTACAGCCTGATTACGCAGCAGCCGCTCGGCGGTAAAGCCCAGTTCGGCGGCCAGCGTTTCGGCGAAATGGAGGTGTGGGCGCTCGAAGCCTACGGTGCGGCCAACATCCTGCAAGAAATCCTGACCGTCAAGTCCGACGACGTGGTGGGTCGTGTCAAAACCTACGAAGCCATCGTCAAGGGCGAGAACATCATGGAGCCGGGTGTCCCCGAATCCTTCAAAGTACTCGTAAAAGAACTGCAAAGTCTGGGCATCAACGTCGAAGTGCTCAACGAAGACGAGCAAAAGATTCAATTCGTCGAGGATACCTCGAACGATGTCATGCCCGAACTCGGTATAAACCTGTCCGGTTTCGAAGGAGATCAATAGAATGCTCGAAGTCAACGATTTTAACGCAATACGGATCAGCCTTGCCAGCCCCGAACAGATTCGTGGCTGGAGCTATGGCGAAGTCACGAAACCGGAAACCATCAACTACCGCACGCTCAAGCCCGAAAAGGACGGCCTGTTCTGCGAGCGCATCTTTGGCCCGACGAAGGACTGGGAGTGCTACTGCGGCAAATATAAGCGCGTGCGTTTCAAGGGCATCGTCTGCGACAAATGCGGCGTCGAGGTCGCGCGCTCGAAGGTGCGCCGCGAGCGCATGGGTCATATCGAACTGGCGTCCCCCGTCAGCCACATCTGGTACTTCAAGGGAACGCCCAGCCGTATCGGCCTGCTGCTCGACCTTTCGCCTCGCAACCTGGAGCGCATCCTGTACTTCGCCCTCTACGTCGTCACGCATATCGACGAAGAGGCGCGCCAGCAGGAACTCATGCGACTGGACGAGGAGCTTATGAAGCTCGAAATGAACCTGGATGAGCAGGTCATCGAGCAGATCGACAGCCTCAAGAGCCGCCGCGAAAGCGAAAACCAGGATATTCAAACGCGCATGGTCGAGTCCGAGCAGGAGATCCAGGCACGCCGCGAAAGCGAAATCTCGCGGGCCGAGGAAGCCGAGAGCGCGACCCTCGCCCAACTGCGTGAGCTGATGGGGCAGGAAGTCGAGAACGACATCCTCTACGCCGTGGGCGACCGCGTCATCGTCAAAGCAGGTGAGACGGTCAAATCTAAGGACCTCGAAACGCTAGAGCGCGCGGCTGAGACCTCCCGCAACGATATTGCCGAGAACGCCCGCCACGAACTCGAAGAACTGCACGATGTGAGTGGCGGCGAGACTCGTAATCTCAACGACGATATCCAGAAGCAGATCGATACCGTGCAGACGCGCCTGGAGTCGCAGCGCGTTGACCGCAAGCAGCGCCTGGAGCAGTTGAAGCGCGACCTGGAGGGCCTCAAGAAACTGGACCTCATCCAGGAGAACCGCTACCGCGAATTGCGCGACAACTTCGGCTCCAACGTGTTCCGCGCGGGCATGGGCGCGGAGGCCGTGCGCGAATTGATCGCCGCTATCGACATGGACAAGCTCTCGACTGACCTGCGCAAAGAGATCAGTTCTACCGTCGGCCAGCGCCGCAAGAAGGCCACCAAACGTCTCAAGGTCGTAGAAGCCTTCCGCGAGTCGAAGACCTCGCCCGAATGGATGATTATGACCGTCCTGCCGGTGCTGCCGCCTGAACTGCGCCCCATGGTGCAGCTCGACGGAGGTCGCTTCGCCACCTCCGACCTGAACGACCTCTACCGCCGCGTCATCAATCGCAACAACCGCCTCAAGCGACTGCTGGAACTGGGCGCGCCGGAGATCATCATTCGCAATGAGAAGCGCATGTTGCAGGAGGCCTGCGACGCCTTGATCGACAATGGCCGCCGCGGGCGCGCCGTGGCCGGTTCCGGCAACCACAAGCTTAAGAGCCTGTCCGACATGCTCAAGGGCAAGCAGGGCCGTTTCCGCCAGAACCTGCTGGGCAAGCGCGTCGACTACTCTGGCCGCTCGGTCATCGTGGTCGGCCCCGAACTCAAGCTGCACCAGTGCGGCCTGCCCAAGAAGATGGCGCTGGAACTCTTCAAGCCCTTCGTCATGCGCAAGCTGGTGGAGCAGAACTTCGCGCACAACATCAAGAGCGCGAAACGCTTCGTCGAGCGCGTCAAGCCGGAAGTGTGGGACGTGCTGGAAGAGGTCATCAAAGACCATCCTGTCCTGCTGAACCGCGCGCCAACACTGCACCGCCTGGGCATCCAGGCGTTCGAGGCCGTGCTGGTCGAGGGCAGCGCCATCCAGTTGCACCCGCTCGTCTGCTCCGCCTTCAACGCGGACTTCGACGGCGACCAGATGGCCGTCCACGTGCCGCTCTCTGAGAAGGCGCAGGACGAGGCGCGCCGCTTCATGCTTTCGACTCGCAACCTGCTGTCTCCGGCCACCGGCGAGCCGTCTATCGGAGCCAGCCAGGATATGGTGCTGGGCTGCTTCTACCTGACGCAGGACCGTCCCAATAAGCATGGCGAGGGACGCATCTTCACCGATACGACCGAGGCCCTGCTGGCCTACCATCACGGCGTTATTGACCTGCAGGCGTTGATCAAAGTGCGCCTCAAAGACCTGGAAGTCTTCGATCAGCCGCCGCCCGTGAAAGCCACCCTTCGCCCCAATGGGCATCTCGTTGAGACCACCGTGGGACGTATCATCTTCAACGAAGCTTTGCCGGAGCGATTGCGCTTCAAGAACTACGCCATGAAGAAGGAGAACCTCAAGCAGGTCATTGGTGAGTGCTTCAAGGAATATGGGCGCGTCAAGACAGCCGAACTGGCCGACGAGATCAAGCGCCTGGGCTTCTCCTACGGTACAAAAGCAGGCGTCACCATCGCCATCAGCGATGTCAAAGTCCCCGCCGGCAAGCAAGAGGAGTTGGTCAAGGCCGACGCTAAGATTGCTGAGCTGGACGAGGAGTACCGCGATGGCCTGATTACCGAAAACGAACGCTATCAGCAGACGGTTGACATCTGGAACGAAGCAACCGAGAACATCACCAAGATGGTCGAAGCTTCGCTCGACCCCTATGGCTCAATCTTCACGATTGCCAGGTCGGGCGCGACAAAAGCGAAGTTCCAGCAGATTCGCCAGCTCTCCGGTATGCGCGGCCTGATGGCCAGCCCATCCGGTAAGATCATCGATGTGCCTATTCGCGGCAACTTCCGCGAGGGCCTGAGCGTGCTGGAGTACTTCATCAGCAGTCACGGCGCTCGCAAGGGTCTGGCCGACACCGCCCTGCGTACAGCCGAGTCGGGCTACCTGACGCGCCGCCTGATAGACGTGGCGCAGGACGTGATCGTCACCGAAGAGGATTGCGGCACGACCGAAGGTATGCTTATCACCGATGAAGACAGCAAGGGCATGATGCTGCCGGATATGCGCGACCGCCTGAAGGGGCGCGTGCTACTCGATCCCATCTCGGAGTTCCCGGACTTTTTGCCAGGCGAGGAGCTGACCGACGAGATGGTTGACCAGATCGTCAACGCCGACATCAAGGCCGTGCGCGTGCGCTCGGTGCTGGGCTGCCTGGCGACACGCGGCATCTGCCGCAGGTGCTACGGGCGCGACCTGGCGGCGAACGGGCTGGTCGGACAGGGCGCGGCTGTCGGCATCATTGCCGCGCAGTCCATTGGCGAGCCTGGCACGCAGCTCACCATGCGTACCTTCCATACCGGCGGTATCGCAGGCGCGCAGGGTGACATCACCCAGGGCCTGCCGCGCGTCGAAGAGTTGTTCGAGGCGCGCATTCCTAAGGATAAGTCGGAGATCAGTGAGATCGACGGTATTGTGGAGATCATCAAGGACGAGGCCACCGGCGCTCGCACCGTGCGCGTCGTCTCCTCTAACGTCTTCTTCGACGAGTATCACCTGCCGGAAGGCAGCCAGGTGCTCGCCGGCGACCAGGAGCGCGTGCAGAAAGACCAGGTCATCGCCTTGATGCCTGCCGAGGAGGGCAGCGAGCCGGTTCCGGTCATGGCGCGCACCGAGGGCGAAGCGCTGCTCAATGCCGACGGGCTGCTGAGCATCCGCTTCGAAGAGCGCGAGGAGCGTTCGTATCCTATCCCCGCGAACCGCAACATTCCGGTGGCGCAGGGGCAGCGGATACAGGCAGGTACGGCCATCACCGCCGGGCAGCGCGACCCACAGGATGTGTTGCGCATCCAGGGACGCGAGGCTGTGCAGATGTACCTCGTGAAGGAAGTCCAGAAGGTCTACCGCAACACCGGCGTCTATATCAACGACAAGCACATTGAGGTGATTATCCGGCAAATGCTGCGCCGCGTGCGCGTGGACGAGCCGGGCGATACCGAAATGCTGCCGAACGACCTCGTTGATCGGTTCGTCTATGCGGATACGAATGCGCGTGTCCTGGCAGAGGGCGGCGAACCCGCCACGGCGCAAACCGTCCTGCTTGGTGTCACAAAAGCGTCACTCAATACCGATAGCTTCCTGGCCGCCGCCTCCTTCCAGGAGACGACCCGCGTGCTGACCGAAGCTGCCATTGAGGGTCGCACCGATCACCTGGTGGGCCTGAAGGAAAACGTCATCATCGGAAAGCTCATTCCGGCTGGCTCTGGCTTCATCCAGCGCCGCCGGGAGCTGCTCGCGCGTCAGCAAGCAGCGGCAGCCCGGCTAGAAACGCCGACCGCTGCCGCCGTGGGCGCTGGCGCATCCAGCGGCATCGGTACTCTCGAAGCAGTACTTGACAGTCTGGAGAATGAGTGATATCATTAGAAACCGCATAAACCTGTAAGGGCGCGAGCTTTCGCGCCTTCTTCCAGGCTAAAGCTTAAACAAGAGTTGGGAGAACGTGTTCATTGCCGACTATTAACCAATTGATTCGTAAGGGCCGCTCTCGGAAGAAAGAGAAAGTCAAGGCCCCGGCGCTGCGATATTCGTTTAACGCGCTGAAAAATAAGACACTATCTTTGCGTGGGTCTCCGCAGAAACGCGGCGTCTGCACCCAGGTGCGCACCATGACCCCCAAGAAACCGAACTCGGCAATGCGTAAAATTGCTCGCGTTCGTTTAAGCAACCGGATGGAAGTCACCGCTTACATCCCCGGCGAAGGTCATAACCTTCAAGAGCACTCCGTCGTTCTTATTCGCGGCGGGCGTGTGAAAGATCTGCCAAGCGTGCGCTATCATATTGTGCGCGGCACGCTGGACAGTGACGGCGTCTCGAAGCGCCGCCGTGGTCGCTCCCTCTACGGGGCAAAGCGGCCAAAACCCGGACAGGCTGCCCCCGCAAAAGGCGGCAAAAAGTAGGGACGCGAGGTATCGCGCCCATCTGTAGCTAAAGTAAGGCTACCCGATACCACCTGAACGCCTCAGATTCGACCCGTGAAGGGTACTGCAAGCAGGTAGGTCGGTAAATCATGCATCGTCAGGGATGGTTCACCTTTCCCCAGCGAGAAGGCGAGTGTTCTCCTCAATCCAACACGAGGCAACTGTAGGGGCGACCCTTGCGGTCGCCCGCCAGATTGAGGATAGGCGCTCGCGTGAGGCGTCTGAAGATGATAGCAGGCTTGTGCCTGGCGTCATATCGACGCCTTTTGTGGTGTTTTGAAGAATCTCCATGTATTGGAAAAACGAGGAGACACGTCATGCCGAGAAGAAAACGTGCAGTGCGGCGACCGGACTTGCCGGATGCGAAGTTTAAGAGTCGTAATGTCAATCGCTTCATTGGGAAAATGATGATGGATGGCAAGCGCAGCCTGGCCGAACGCATTATCTATACTGCCTTTGACCAGATCGAGGCCCGCCAGAAGCGCCCGCCGCTGGATGTGTTTGAGCAGGCATTGAAAAATGCTACGCCCACCCTGGAAGTCAAGCCCCGCCGCGTCGGCGGCTCGACCTATCAGGTACCCATTGACATCCGCAAGGATCGCGGCAACGCGCTGGCAATGCGCTGGCTGATCCGTTCCGCCCGCACGCGCTCCGGCAAGACGATGGCGGAGAGGCTGGCGAACGAGCTGATGGACGCCGCCGCCGGTCAGGGCGCAACCATTAAGAAACGTGAGGAAACCCATAAGATGGCGGAGTCGAACAAAGCCTTCGCGCATTATCGCTGGTAAAGCCTCTTGCCTGTTCGGGTGAGGCTTTTCAAACGGGCGACCTCAAGAGTCGCCCCTACAGGAGCGGCCCGAACAGAGGAGTAACACTTTCACATGTCTAGAGAATTTCCACTGGAAAAAACACGAAATATTGGTATCATTGCTCATATTGACGCTGGGAAAACGACCACCACCGAGCGTGTACTTTTCTATACCAAAAAAATCCATCGCATGGGTGAGGTACACGAAGGGGCCGCGACGATGGACTGGATGCCGCAGGAGCAGGAGCGAGGCATTACGATTACCTCCGCCGCCACCACCTGCTTCTGGCTCGATAACCGCATTAATATCATCGATACGCCCGGTCACGTCGATTTTACCGCTGAGGTCGAGCGTTCTTTGCGCGTGCTGGATGGCGGCGTGGTCGTCTTCGACGCGGTGGCCGGCGTCGAGCCGCAATCGGAGACCGTCTGGCGTCAAGCGAACAAGTATAACGTCCCTCGCATCTGCTTCGTCAACAAAATGGATCGCATCGGCGCTGATTTCTGGCGCACGGTTGACATGATCCGTGAGCGACTGGGTGCGGTTCCCGTACCCATTCAGATTCCCATCGGTCAGGAAAGCAATTTCAAAGGATTTATCGACCTTATCGACCAGCAAGCTATCGTTTTTACCGATGACCTGGGAACCAAATCCGACCATACCGAGGTGCCGACCAGTATGGAAGCCGAGTACGAGCAGCACCGCGAGGCGCTGATCGAG
This sequence comes from uncultured Chloroflexia bacterium, assembly GCA_963731975.1. Lineage (GTDB taxonomy): Bacteria > Chloroflexota > Ktedonobacteria > Ktedonobacterales > Ktedonobacteraceae > CAVSXS01. The sequence continues at coordinate 79,087 of CAVSXS010000007.1, forward strand.
CGTATCGCGGAGACGGATGAAGAGTTGACCCTCAAATACCTTGAGGGCGTGGAGATTACCAAAGAGGAGATGATTGCGGCCCTGCGCAAGGCTACCATTGCCGGAGCGCTCGTTCCGGTACTGTGTGGCTCGGCTCTTAAAAACAAGGGCGTGCAGGCCATGCTCGACGCGGTTATTACCTATCTCCCCTCTCCTCTCGACATTCCTCCTCCCACCGGCCTCGATCCAGTCACCAATGAGACCGTCACGCGCGAAGTGAGCGATAACGCGCCATTCAGCGCGCTGGTCTTCAAAATCGTCTCCGATCCCTTTGTGGGGCGCCTCTCGTACCTGCGTGTCTATTCCGGCGCGCTGACGAAAGGTGGCTCCATCGAGAACAGCACAAAGGACAAGTCCGAACGGGTCGGTCGCCTGCTGCGTATGCATGCTAATCACCGCGAGGATATCGAAGAAATTCGCGCCGGTGACATCTGTGCAGCCGTTGGCCTGCGCAACACCTTTACCGGCGACACGCTCTGCGATGCGAACCACCCGATTATTCTGGAATCCATCACCTTCCCGCAGCCCGTCATCGAGATCGCCATCGAGCCGAAGACCAGGGCAGACCAGGATAAGATGTCCATTGCCCTCAATAAACTGACGGAAGAAGATCCCACCTTCCAGTTGCATACCGATCTGGATAGCGGGCAGACCATCATCGCCGGCATGGGCGAGCTGCACCTGGAAGTGATCGTAGACCGCCTGTTCCGCGAATTTAAGGTAGAGGCAAACGTAGGTCGCCCGCAGGTGGCCTATCGTGAGACCATCACCCGCGAGGCGCAGGCCCAGGGCAAGCACGTCCGGCAGACGGGCGGCCACGGGCAATACGGCGACGTGTGGATTCGCGTCGCTCCCAACGAGCGCGGCAAGGGCTTTGAGTTCGTCAATGCTATTGTTGGCGGCTCCGTGCCAAGAGAATATATCAAACCCGTCGAGAACGGCATCCGCGAAACATTGGAGAACGGCATCCTGGCCGGGTACCCGATGATCGATGTGAAAGCCACGCTCTACGATGGATCGTACCACGAAGTTGACTCGAACGAAATGGCCTTCAAGACTGCCGGTTCGCTGGCGGTCAAAGAGGCTGCGCGTAAAGCCGGGCCTGTCCTGCTTGAGCCAATCATGCTGGTGGAGATCACCACCTCCGAAGAATTCTACGGCGATATCATCGGTGACCTGAACCGGCGCCGTGGAACCATCATGGGTATGGATAACCGGGGAACGATGGTGGTAGTGCGGGGCCATGTCCCCCTGGCCGAAATGTTTGGCTATGTGAATGACCTCCGCTCGATGACCAGCGGCCGCGCCAACTATTCGATGGAATTTTCTCATTATGACCCTGTACCAAAGGGCATCGCCGAGACTATCATTGCGAAGTCCACAAGGTGATGCTTAGTGGGACGCAAAGTATGGCGTCCCTACGAAAAGATGCATGCAAGCCCAGGAGCCAAGATCAGGGGAGAGGCCTACCGGGCAGCATCTATCACTTCGAAGTCGCGCCAGCAGGATGGCTGGCAAACGAAATGAATGAAAGACAATGAGTGCTGTAGCAAGGGTGCAGCCCCTGACGCACGTATGCACTGAGCACTGAAAATTCCTTAGAGGAGGATAGAGTAACACTCATGGCAAAGAAGAAATTTGAGAGAACGAAGCCTCACGTGAACGTGGGGACGATCGGGCACATCGACCACGGCAAGACGACGCTGACGGCGGCCATCACCAAAGTGCTGGCCAAAGCCAACCAGGCCAACAAGTACGTGGCCTTCGACCAGATCGACAAAGCGCCCGAGGAGCGCGAGCGCGGCATCACGATCGCCATTGCGCACGTGGAGTACGAGACGGAGAAGCGGCACTACGCGCACGTGGACTGCCCCGGCCACGCCGACTACATCAAGAACATGATCACCGGAGCGGCGCAGATGGACGGCGCCATCCTGGTGGTGAGCGCGCCGGACGGCCCCATGCCGCAGACGCGCGAGCACATCCTGCTGGCGCGGCAAGTGGAAGTCCCGGCCATGGTGGTCTTCCTCAACAAAGTCGACATGATGGACGACGAGGAACTCTTAGAACTGGTGGAACTGGAAGTGCGCGAACTGCTGAGTCGCTACCAGTTTCCTGGCGACGAGGTGCCGGTCATTCGCGGCTCGGCGCTCAAGGCGCTGGAGAGCAAGGGCGACCTGTCGCGGCAGGACGGGGAAGCGGCCTGCATCTGGGAGTTGATGGATCAGGTGGACAACTACATCCCGACGCCGGCGCGCGCCACCGACAAGCCGTTTCTGATGCCGATTGAAGATGTGTTCGGCATCAAGGGACGCGGCACGGTGGGCACGGGGCGCATCGAGCGGGGCATCGTCAAGGTGGGCGACTCGGTGGAGATCGTGGGGATGAAGGAGGAGGTGCGCAGCGTGGTGGTGACGGGAGTGGAGATGTTCCAGAAGACGCTGGACTCGGGCATGGCGGGCGACAACGTAGGGTGTTTGCTGCGCGGCATCGAGCGCACGGACATCGAGCGCGGGCAGGTACTGGCCAAGCCGGGGTCGATCAAGCCGCACAAGACGTTCCAGGCGCAGGTGTACGTGCTGTCCAAGGAAGAGGGAGGGCGGCACACGCCGTTCTTCAACGGGTATCGCCCGCAGTTTTACATCCGCACCACCGACGTGACGGGAGCGATCAAGCTGCCGGAGGGGGTGGAGATGGTGATGCCTGGGGACAACATCGAGATGACGGTGGAGTTGATCCAGCCAGTGGCGATGGAAGAGGGCGTGCATTTTGCCATCCGCGAGGGTGGGCGCACCGTGGGTGCTGGCGTCTGCATCAGAGTCGAAAAGTAGACTGATTAACGTAGGGGCGACCTTCAAGGTCGCCCCTATAGAGGAGATACACATGGCAACCGGAACGAAACAGCGCATTCGTATTCGCCTGAAGGCATACGATCACCGCATCCTCGATCAGTCGGCGATGCAGATTGTCGATACGGCGCAGCAGACCGGCGCGCGGGTCTCAGGCCCGATCCCCCTGCCCACAGAGATCGACAAATATACCGTGATGCGCTCGCCCTTCATTGACAAGGACGCGCGCGATCAATTTGAAATGCGTACGCACAAACGCCTGATCGACATTATTGAGCCGACCAACAAAACAGTTGAGGCGCTGACACGATTGAATCTGCCCGCAGGCGTAGATATCGAAATCAAACTGTAGCCTCGCCCGCGCAACACCGTAGGGGCCGAATTATCGGCCAGTACGGGTTTACGGATGGAGATGCGACTACAGAGGGAAGAGAGAAAAGATATGCTCAGTGGTTTGTTGGGCAGGAAAGTCGGCATGACTCAGGTGTTCGGGCCAAATGGGACGGTCATCCCCGTGACCGTCATCGAGGCTGGCCCGTGCATCGTGACGCAAATCAAGACGACTGCCCATGATGGATATGATGGTGTCCAGATCGGTTTTGAGCAGAAACGGCTGAAGAAGGCCGTTCGCCCTGAACTGGGACATCTCGGACACAGCCTGCCCTTACTAAAGGGGCAGCGCAAGCGCCTTCAGGCGTACCAGCAGGAACAGCGCGGGAAGAAATCCGGCGAAGAGGAGACCGAGGCGAAAAAGGATAAGCAGATCGAAAAACTGCTCAAGGTATCGCAAAATCGCCAGCGCCGCCCAGGTCCTGAACTTGGACCGTTCAAGGTGCTGCGCGAGGTGCGCTTGCAGGAAGGCATAGGCCTGGAAGGGATTGAGCTTGGCACGCAGTTCGATGCCAGCCTGTTCCGCGCCGGCGAATCGGTCGATATCGTCGGAACATCCAAAGGAAAAGGCTTCCAGGGCGGCGTCAGGCGCTGGGGATTTGCCGGTGGGCCGAAAACGCACGGTCAGTCCGACCGCACGCGTGCCCCTGGCTCGATTGGCTCCGGCACAACGCCCGGTCGCGTGCTGAAAGGTACGCACATGGCCGGTCACATGGGCGATGACCGCGTGACCGCGAAGAAACTGCAAGTGATTCAAGCTGATCCTGAGCGAAACCTGCTCCTCGTCAAGGGGTCTGTCCCTGGCGCGAATGGCGGGCTGCTCATGATTAAGAAGCATGTGATGAGGTAAACCGCAATGCCTTCGACTACAGTGTATAACATGGCTGGTGAAGCCGTAGAACAGCTCGAGCTGAGCGAGCAGGTATTCGGAGTTATCCCCAACGTGGCGGTTCTGCACCAGGTTGTCACCGCGCAACTGGTCAATCGCCGCCAGGGCAATGCTTCGACGAAAACGCGCAGCGAGGTATCGGGCGGGGGTAAAAAGCCCTATAAACAAAAAGGCACGGGCCACGCCCGGCAGGGCAGCAGCCGCGCCCCGCAATTCCGCCATGGTGGTGTTGTATTTGGCCCCAGGCCGCACAAGTATCATCATGATGTGCCTAAGAAGATGCGCCGTCTCGCCATCAGGTCCGCCCTGTCGGACAAGGTTGCGAATGAGCGGTTGATCGTGGTCAACGAACTGACGATGGAAACGCCTCGCACGAAAGATATGCAGGCATTGCTCGCCCGTCTTCCCATCGAGGGGAAAAAGGTGCTGATGATGCTGCCAGGCCGCGACGAGAATATTGTGCTATCGACGCGCAACATTCCTACTGCCAAGGTGCAGCATGTCTCTTCGATCAACGTGGTTGAGCTGCTCAAGCACGATTGCGTGATAATGCCCAAACAGACGGTTCGCTGGATCGAGTTGGTTTTCGGCGAAGGATTGAGCGCCGAGGAAGCAAGCCAGCGCATCGTCGATCAGTCTGAGGCCGAATTTGAGACTGAAGCCGAGGCAGAGCTTGAGGCTCAGACCGAGGCCGAGTCTCAGGCACCGGAAGCCGAGTCAGAAGAGACAATCGGCGAGATCGGCGAGATCGGCGAGGAGGCATAGGCATGGAAATCACAGAGATATTGCGGCACGGTATCGTCACTGAGAAGACGGTGCGGCTCGCAAACGACAATAACCAGTACACCTTCAAGGTGGCGCTGACCGCGAATAAGATCGAAATTCGCAAGGCCGTTGAGGAGATGTTCAAAGTGCATGTTCTCAAGGTCAACACGATGCGAATGCCGGGTAAGAATCGAATGCTGCGGAGGAGAGGCGGCTCTGCTCCCCGTTTGATGCCGGCCCGCGAATGGAAGAAGGCGATTGTGACCCTGGCACCAGGCGAATCAATCGACATATTGAAGGCATAAGGAGCGGGTTGAAAGATGCCTATTCGACAGTATAAACCAACGTCTCCTGGCCGTCGCGGCATGTCGGTCTCGACGTTCGAGGAGATTACGAAGACGAAGCCGGAGAAATCCCTGACAGTCCGGCTGAAGAAGCATTCCGGGCGCAACAACCAGGGCAAGATCACCGTTCGTCATCGCGGCGGCGGGGCTAAGCGCGCTTATCGTCTGATCGACTTCAAGCGTAACAAACTTGAAGTTCCGGCGAAGGTGGCTGCCATCGAATACGATCCAAATCGTTCGGCGCGTATCGCGCTGTTGCATTATCTGGATGGCGAGAAGCGCTATATCCTCGCTCCGGTCGGGTTGAAAGTGGGCGATAGGGTCGTAGCCGGCCCGGAAGCCGATATCAAGCCGGGCAATGCTCTTCCTTTGAAGAACATTCCGACCGGCACGACCATCCATAACATCGAACTGACGCGGGGACACGGCGGCCAGATGGTGCGCGGCGCGGGTGCAGGCGCGCAGTTGATGGCGAAGGAGGGTGACTACGCGCAGGTGCGTTTGCCGTCGGGCGAGCAGCGCCGCGTGCATATCCTCTGCATGGCGACCATTGGACAGGTTGGCAACATCGATCATGAGAACATCAACCTCGGCAAGGCCGGGCGGTCGCGCCACATGGGGCGACGCCCCACCGTCAGAGGCTCCGTCATGAACCCGCGCGATCATCCACATGGCGGCGGCGAGGGACGCGCGCCGATCGGTGGGCAGCCACAGACGCCCTGGGGCAAGCCCGCGCTGGGTTACAAGACGCGCCACAACAAGCGCACCAACAAGTATATCGTGCGCGGTCGCAATGCCGGCAGGAGGAAGTAGCATATGTCTCGCTCAAGGAAAAAGGGGCCGTACATTCACGAGTCCCTTCGCAAGAAAGTCCTGGTGATGTTGAAGAGCGGCGACCGCAGGGTGATTAAGACCTGGTCGCGCGCTTCAACCATCTTCCCCCAGATGGTGGGTATGACGATTGGCGTCCATAACGGCAAAACGCATATACCCATCTACATTACGGAGAATATGGTGGGTCATAAACTGGGTGAGTTTTCCCCCACGCGACACTTCCGGGGTCACGCGGGCGGGAAGAATGAAAAGACCACGTCGGTCCGCTGAGGTGAAAGATGCAAGTTCGAGCTATTGCAAGAGATATTGGAATACCACCGCGCAAGATGCGACTGGTCACGAATGCCGTCAAGGGGCTTCGCGTTAACGAAGCTCTGGCGTATCTCCAGTTTATGCCCAACGCGGGAGCAAAACCTGTCAGCAAGGTCGTGGCATCCGCGGCGGCCAATGCCGAAAATAACTACAATTTGGACCCAGATGATTTGTTCATTCTGAATATTGTGACGGATGATTCGTTTCGCATTAAGCGCGTTAAGGCGCGACCGCATGGTCGAGCGGGTCGCATTTTGCGCCGCTTTTGTCATGTGACAGTTGTTGTCTCAGATGATCCGGCAGATGCTGGTCGTTAGGGACGCTAAAAAGGAGGACACTTTTGGGACACAAAGTGAATCCCATCGGTTTCAGGCTCGGCGTCGTTAAAGGCTGGCAGTCTCGCTGGTTTGCCGAGCGCGATTATAAGGATCTCCTGAAGGAAGATTTCAAGCTGCGCAAGCTGATTCAGAAGGAGTTGGCGAATGCATCGATCTCGCGCATCGAGATCGAGCGCGCTGCTGCCAACCAGGTCACGGTCACTATCCATACCGCCAAACCCGGTATTGTGATCGGCAAGAGCGGCGAAAAGGTCGATAGACTGCGCACCACTCTCGAAAAGGCCACCAAGAAGCGTGTGAAGCTCAACATTCTGGAGATTCGCCAGCCCGAGATGGACGCTTACCTGGTGGCGCGCAGCATCGCAGAACAGCTGGAGAAACGCATTTCGTTCCGTCGCGCCATGAAGCAGTCCGTGCAGAGGACCATGCGCGCCAACGCGAAGGGCATCCGTATCGTCGTTGGCGGGCGACTGGGTGGCGCGGAAATCGCGCGCTCGGAGAAAGAGGTCGAGGGGAAGATTCCCCTGCACACGCTGCGCGCCGACATCGATTATGGGTTCTCGGAAGCGCACACGACCTTTGGCGTCATCGGTATCAAAGTCTGGATTTATAAAGGCGATATCCTGCCCAGCAAGCGCCGCGAAGCGCTCCAGGGCATCCAGGAAGAAAGCCCCTTCACCTCGGAGCGAGGCGAGGGTGGCGAGCGCCGCGACCGGCGAGCGCCGCGTGGCGACCGAGGTGAGCGCGGGGAGCGCAGCGGCGGCGCGAGAGGCGAACGGAGCGACCGACCTCGTACCGATCGTCCGGCTCGCCCGCAGGGTGAGCGAAGCGCCAGCGCTCGTGGCGGCGACCGCCCGCAGGGGCAGGGACAGGCAGACCGCCCACGTGGCGAGCGCAGCAGCGTTAGCGCACCGCGCGCACCACGCGCGCCGCGCCCGCAGGGCGATCGTCCGGCTCGCCCGCCCAAGGCTGAGGAGACGACTGCACAGGCAATTGCGCAGCCTGCAACTGAACCGGAGCAGACGCCCATCGTTGACACCAACACCAGCGCACCCGTGCAGGAGCAGGTTCAGGTTCAGGCGCAACAGGTGCAACAGGCTCCCGAGGCGCAACAGGTGCAAGAGGTGCAGCCGGAAACAAACGCTCCTGAGAGCGAATAGAGGAGAAACGAAGCCATGTTACTGGCACCGTCACGATATAAATACCGCAAGCAGCATCGCGGTCGCATGAGAGGTACTGCCCAGCGTGGCAGCAGCATCTCCTTCGGCGAGTTCGCATTGCAGGCGTTGGAGCCGTGCTGGTTGGAGGCGCGACAGATCGAGTCCGCTCGTATCGCGCTCACCCGCTTTATGAAACGCGGCGGCAAAGTATGGATCCGCGTCTTCCCAGATAAGCCGATTACCGCCAAGCCTGCCGAAACCCGTATGGGTAGCGGTAAAGGGGCCGTCGATCATTATGTCGCCGTAGTCAAGCCGGGTCGCATAATCTTCGAGATTGGCGGCGTAAGTGAGGAGATTGCGAAAGAGGCGGTGCGCCTGGCAAGCCATAAGCTGCCGATCAGGACCCGCTTTTTGACACGAGGGGAGACCGAAAGTGCCGAAGCTTAAAGAACGTCGCAAGCAAATTGCCGAAATGCCGATCGGAGAAGCACAACGCGAGTTGAAAGACTTGCGCATGAAACTTTTCAACCTGCGCTTGCAGCAGCAGCGCGGAGAGATAAAAAATAATCGGGCGTTTACGCAAACGAAGAAAGATATCGCTCGCGTGCTGTTCCGGTTGAAGCAGTTGGAGGCTGAAGCATGACGCAGCAAGTACAGCAGACCGGCCAGGCCGCTGAAGTGAAATCGCGCCGCCAACAGAAGGTGGGCGTGGTGGTCAGCACGAAAATGCAGAAGACCATCGTCGTCGGGGTAGAGTCGCTCAAGAAGCATCGCATTTACAAGCGAACCTACAAGCAGACGAAACATTTCTACGCGCACGACGAGGAAAACACCTGCCAGGTCGGCGACACAGTACGTATCCAGGAGAGCCGCCCGATCAGCAAAACCAAACGCTGGCGGTTGGTCGAGATCATCAAACGGGGCAGCGGCATCGTCCCGGTGAATGAATTAATGGCCGGGGTTGATCCAGACCTGACCTCCGACGAGGCAGACGAGGCAGAGGCCACCGAGGAAGCATAAGGAGGATCATTCAGCATGATTCAGCCACAGACACGTCTGAAGGTCGCCGATAACACCGGCGCTAAGGAAATCATGTGCATCCGCGTGATGAGCGGTTCGGCCAAAAAGTATGCCGAGGTTGGGGATATCATTAAAGCTTCTGTGAAGGTAGCCGCCCCCAACAGCCAGGTGAAGAAGGGCGAAGTGGTCAATGCGGTGGTTGTGCGCGTCGCAAAGGAATATGCCCGCCCCGATGGGTCGCATATCCGCTTCGACGAGAACGCGGCGGTCATCATCGCCGCGGGTAATAATCCGCGCGGCACCCGTATCTTTGGACCGGTAGCGCGTGAACTACGCGAGCGGAACTTCATGAAGATTATCTCGCTCGCGCCGGAGGTTTTGTAAACGCTGGTATTCCAGCAACGGTTGGTTTGGTTGTTTGTGTTGAAGTTTGTCGTTCCGCGAGTACGACAAAGACAAACGCAGGCAGTAGAGGAAATATATGGCAACGAAACAGAAAGAGAAAAAGCCGCTCCATCTCGCCAAGATGAACATCAAGAAGGGCGACACCGTCTTGATTATCACCGGCAAGGATAAGGGCAAGCAGGGAACGGTCTCACGAGCGATGCCGCAGGTCAGCAAGGTAATTGTTGAAGGCCTCAATGTCGCCAAGAAGCACATTAAGCCGCAGGGCCAGACTCGCCAGGGAGGCATCATCGAGAAAGCGATGCCACTCCACGTTTCAAACACGATGCTGGTCTGCACGGAATGTGGCGAGCCGACGCGCGTCGCGCATGACCGTCGCCCGATGGGTGTGGATCAGAAAGTGCGCACGGTGCGCGTCTGCAAGAAATGTCACAAGATCGTTGAAGATCGGATGAGGAGTAGTTAAGCATGACATCGAGACTCAAAGAGAAGTTCAAACAAGAAGTCGTGCCGACCCTGCAAAAGGAATTTAACTACAAGAATCCGATGCAGGTTCCCGCCATCAATAAGGTCGTGGTAAACATCGGCATGGGCGAGGCCATTCAGAACGCGAAGGCGATGGACGCCGCCGTCTCTGACCTGGCTACCATTACCGGCCAGCGCCCGGTGATTACGCGCGCGAAACACTCTGTAGCTGCGTTCAAGCTGCGCGAGGGCATGCAGATTGGCTGTATGGTCACACTGCGCGGGGAGCGTATGTATCAGTTCCTTGACAAACTCATGAATGTCGCCCTGCCGCGCTTGCGTGACTTCCAGGGCGTCTCCGGCGATGCGTTCGATGGACGCGGCAACTACACGCTGGGTTTGCGCGAGCAACTGGTCTTCCCCGAAATCGACTACGACAAGGTCGATAAAGTACGCGGTATGGAAGTAAGTATTGTGACGACGGCCCGCACCGACGAGGAGGGGCGACAGTTGCTCAAGTTGATGGGCATGCCCTTCAAGAAATAACGCTGGAGAATAGCATGGCAAAAATCTCAATGATCGTGAAGTCGCAGCGCAAGCCCAAGTTCAAAGTCCGCCAGCACAATCGCTGTCAGGTCTGCGGGCGACCTCGCGCCTATATGCGCAAATTTGGCCTCTGTCGCATCTGCTTCCGCGAGCGCGCTCTGCGGGGCGAGCTACCGGGTGTCACGAAGTCGAGCTGGTAATCGGAGGCTACCTTGCACACCTCCTGACATAGTATGTAGCCGCGCAGCGGCGTTGGAGGTGTGAGTATGAAGAGGATAATGTTACATGAACATGACTGATCCTATCGCGGATATGCTGACCCGTATTCGCAATGCGGTTGCAGCGCGGCATGCGAAAGTCTCTATCCCGGCATCGAAAATGAAGCTGGCGATTGCGCGTGTTCTCAAAGAAGAAGGCTATATCAAAGATATCGAAATCTTGAAGGACAATACGCAAGGGACGATCCGCCTGACACTGCGCTACGTTGATAAAAAGCCCGTGCTGACGCAGCTCAAGCGCGTCAGCAAACCCGGCTTGCGCGTCTATACCAAGCGAGCCACTATTCCTCGCGTGCGTGGCGGGCAAGGCGTTGCCATTCTTTCTACACCCCAGGGACTCATGTCAGGCCATACAGCCTATATGAGGGGTCTTGGCGGTGAAGTCGTCTGTTATATCTGGTAGGCAAACAGAGAGGAGTAAAAAATGTCTCGTATCGGACGTGCCGCGATCTCTGTGCCACCAAAGGTACAGGTGACCTGGACGGAAGAAAACTACGTGACGGTCAAAGGCCCCAAAGGCGAATTGTCGTATCAGGTCGATCCTGATCTGCAATTGAAGCTGGAGGGCGGCTCACTGACGGTCTCGCGCCCGTCGGACAGCAGAGAGCATCGCTCCAAACATGGTCTCTATCGCTCCCTGGTCAATAATATGGTCGAGGGTGTGACAAAAGGATATACAAAACAACTGGAAATTCATGGCGTCGGTTATCGCGCCGCGAAAATGGGCGACAGCCTGGTGATCCAGGTTGGCTATTCCCACCCGGTTGAAGTGGAACCTCCACAGGGCATCGTATTGAGTGTTGACGGTATCGACCCGGCCACAAAAGCGACGAAGATCAGCGTAAGCGGCATCGACAAGCAAATGGTGGGCGAGGTTGCCGCGCAGATTCGCCGCATTCGCAAGCCGGAACCCTATAAGGGCAAAGGCATTCGCTATACGGGTGAGGCCATTCGCCGCAAGGCCGGAAAAGCCGGAAAAGTCGGTGGTAAGAAGAAATGATCAAGAAATTTCATGCAAATCAGATGCGTCTCCGCCGGCACCGGCGCATGAGAAGCCACATGGCGGGGAGCGAACTTCGTCCCCGTTTGAGCGTCTATCGCAGCGGTGGGCATATCTACGCGCAGGTTATCGATGATTCGACCGGGAAAACCCTGGCCGCGGCCTCGTCGCTGGACGAAATACTGCGCAGCTTCCAGCCTGCCAAAAAGGAAACCTCCGCGCAGCAGGCGAAAGCCGAGCAGGAAGAGGATGCCACTGTAGAGATGGCTGCCGAAGCGGCCCCCACCAGAAGTAAGGGCGCGAAAGCGGCCCCCAAAGCCCCACAGGGCAAGAGCGCACAGGGTAAAGGCGCGCAAAGCAAAGGTGGTCGGCCAGCCCAGGCGAAGATAGTGCTTCCAAGCGCCCAGAAGGGCGCGAAGAAGACGCAGGCGGAGGCGCTGGCCGCCATCGCGGATAACCGCAAAGTGGCCATCGCGCGCGAAGTCGGCAAGCTGGTTGCCCAGCGCGCCAAAGAGCAGGGTGTCAGCAAAGTCGTCTTTGATCGTGGCGGCTATGCCTATCATGGGCGCGTTGCCGCGCTCGCGGAAGGCGCTCGTGAAGTTGGCCTGGAGTTCTAAGGTCTAAATAGGGAGTTAAGATGCCAAGAATAGATGCGTCAAAACTGAATTTGGAAGAGACCGTCGTCCAGGTGCGCCGCGTCGCAAAGGTGGTCAAAGGCGGTAAGCGTTTCAGCATTCGCGCGCTCGTCGTCGTAGGAGACCGCAACGGCCATGTCGGCTTCGGCCTGGGTAAGGCAGCAGAATATACCGAGGCGATCCGGAAAGGCGTGGAAGACGCCAAGAAGCACCTGATCGAGGTGCCTCTCAACGGCTCGACCATCCCCTTCATGGTGAAACATCGTTTCGCCGCGTCCGAGGTGATGCTCAAACCAGCCGCACCTGGAACCGGGGTGATTGCAGGTGGCGCGGTGCGTGCCGTCATGGTCTCCGTCGGTATTCGCGATATTCTGACCAAGTCACTGGGCAGTACAAACCCCGCTAACACGCTCATGGCATGTATCGAGGGGCTAGGCCAACTGCGCTCGGCAAGCACGGAGGCCGCTATGCGCGGCAAGACAGTCGAGGAGATCGTTGGTAAGAAGCAGGCGGAGCGCCTGGCGGTGACTGCTGCCGCAGCCGCCGAGCAAGCCGCCGCAATGCACGCCATCCGCGAAGAGGAAGCGCGAGAGAATCGCTCGAACTCTCGCCGGCCAGGAGGACGCGACCGCGGTGAGGGCGGCGACCGTCGCGGCGGTGGTGGCGGTGGTGGTACTGGAGGGAGCGGCGGCGGTGGCGGCGGCTACAATCGTGGCGGCGGTAACCGTGGCGGCGGCGGCAATCGCGGCGGCGGCGGCGACCGCCGCAGGTCGTTCTAGTCAGGCGGCAATGGGAGAAAACAATGGCAACACTGCGCGTAAAATATGTAAGAAGCGCGATTGGCTTCCCAAAGGACCAGAAGGCCACGATTCGCGCCCTGGGCTTCACCAAGCTCCAGCAGACGGTTGAGCATGAGGATCAGCCCGCCATTCGCGGAATGATTCGCAAGGTAAACCACCTGGTAAAGGTAGAGGAAGTAAGCGTATGAGACTCAATGATTTGCGGCCAGCTCCTGGCTCGCATAAACAAGAAAAGCGGCTTGGCCGCGGGCATGGCTCCGGCCGCGGCAAAACCGCCGGTCGAGGCACCAAAGGCCAGAAGGCTCGCACCGGCGGAAAGATCCATCGCGCCTTTAACGGCGGCCAGACTCGCCTGTCGAAGCGCCTCCCGTTCCTGCGTGGTATCGGCAACAGCAATTATGCCTTCCGCAAGGACTACGCGATTGTCAACCTGGATGATCTTGAGCGCTTCGAGGCCGGTTCGCAGGTCACGCCTGCCGAGTTGGCTCTGGCCGGGTTGATGTCAAAGATGGAGAGCGAAGGTCTCGTGAAGATACTTGGCGAAGGTGAGCTGTCGCACGCACTGAGTGTGCGAGCGCACAAGTTCTCGGCCAGCGCCCGCGAGAAAATCGAGGCGATGGGTGGCAGCATCGAGATCATTCCGACAAAGGTGTACGCGAAAACCAAGAGGCGTAAAGACGAGGCCAAGAAAGCGCCTGCCCAACAGAACGCTGGCGACTAGCTCAGCGTTCTATTCCGTAGGGGTCAGACGGCGAAAATCGAAAAATTGCCGCTGACCCTTACGAAACAGGCCGACTTGTGAAAGGAGATTCCCATGTGGGAACGACTGCGCAGTATCTGGACCATTCCTGATCTACGCAAAAAGATTCTCTTCACCCTGGCGATGCTGCTGATTTTCCGTGTCCTCGCCCATATCACCGTGCCTCTGACACATACCGAGCTACTAGCTCTGAACAGCCTGTTCTCGTCCAGTAGCCCGAACCAGAACTTGAGCCAACTGTTCGGCCTGCTGGATGTCTTCTCCGGCGGATCGCTGCAGCAATTTTCTATCGTCGCGCTGGGCGTCTACCCGTATATCACGGCAACCATCGTGATGCAGTTATTGATGCCCATTATTCCCGCTCTGGAGAATATGAACCGCGAAGGTGAGGCGGGTCGCCTGCGCTTCAGCCAGATCACGCGCATCGTGGCCGTTCCGCTGGCCTTCTTGCAGGCCATCGGCAGTGCGGCTATCTTCGTGAAGTTCGGTGTCTTGACAAACTTCAACCTGTTCAATGGAAGCACCTGGCTGGAGTCCCTGTCGATCCTGCTGGCGCTCACGGCTGGCACAATGATTTTGGTCTGGATCGGCGAGTTGATTACGGAGAATGGTATCGGCAACGGTATCTCCATCATCATCTTTGGCGGTATCGTCAGCCGCATTCCCAGCTTCATCCAGCAGGGCTATACTGCCAGCACGACAGGCGGCGGCGCGGGCGGTGGCATCGTCAGTATCGGCATCTTCTTGCTGATTGGCCTGCTCACCATCCTGGGTATCGTCTACGTCTATCAAGGGCAACGCCGCGTGCCGATTGAATATCCGACGAAGCGTATGGTTGGCCGTGGAATGCTGGTAGGAACGGCCCAGCGCACCTACATTCCCATGCAGGTAAACAGCGCGGGCATGATCCCTTTGATCTTCGCTCAATCCATGCTGATCTTTCCGGCGGTGCTCTCGCAGTACCTCGCCAACAGCAGCACGAGCTGGCTCGCCACAGCTTCGTTGTGGGTCGCAAACTACCTTATCAACACATCGCTGTGGTGGTACTGGGCGATCTACTTCGTGCTGGTCGTCGCCTTCACCTACTTCTACGCCTATGTGGTGTGGCAGCAGCAGAATATCCCGGAGAGCCTGCAAAAGCAGGGCGCGCATATTCCAGGCTACCGGCCCGGTGAGACGACGCGCAAACACCTGGATGAAATTCTCAGGCGCATTACGTTGGGCGGCGCGTTGTTCCTGGGGGTCGTCGCCATCTTGCCTTTCCTGGCCAGGGTGGGCGGCAACCAGCTACTCAGCAGCGCGGCGCTGCTGATCGTGGTTGGAGTGGTGCTGGACACCGTCAGGCAGGTAGAAGCGCAAATGGTTATGCGTAACTACTCAGGCTTTCTCAGCTAGGGAACTCAGCGTTGAGTCTTTTGTCCACGGAGGTAAAACGTGAACATTGTCCTGATTGGCGCTCAAGGTTCAGGCAAAGGAACGCAGGCCGATTTGCTCAGCGAGCATCTCGGCTTCGCGCATGTAGCCAGCGGTGACCTGTTCCGCAAGGCGATTGAGGAGCAAACAGACCTGGGAATGCAGGCCAAAGTGTACATCGATCGCGGCGAGCTGGTTCCTGATGATCTGACGGTTACGATGATCCTCAAACGCCTGGAAAAGCCAGATTGCGCGCGGGGTGTGATCCTGGATGGGTTCCCGCGCACCATCTCGCAGGCCCAGGCGCTCGATCAAGGACTGGCCGAGGTAGGCATGCAGATCAATCTCACGCTGTACCTGGAAGTACCACGCGAGGAGTTGCTAGCGCGGCTCTCCGGTCGCTATATCTGCAAAGCCAATCAGCACGTGTATAACGTTGCTACACGCCCGCCTAAAGTACCCGGCGTGTGCGACATCGACGGCAGTCCATTGTACCAGCGAACCGACGACACAGGGGAGGCTGTTCGGCGCCGGCTGGACATCTTCTTCAAGGAAACCATCCAACTGCTTGACTATTATGGTCAGCAGGGCAAGCTGGTGACGGTGGATGGGAACCAGGAAATCGACCAGGTGCAGACGGCGCTCCTGGCCGTGATCCAGGATCACCAATCGACGTAAGCAGTATAAGCCGAAAGAGCTATAATCCCGGCGGAATCGTTACCCGGCTTCGTGCGAAACGTTTAGTATCGATAAGATCATGCAATACAAGAGAGGAAAAATTCCCTCTCGACAAGATGTAGGAAGTGTGCTATAATTCACAGTTGGCTGCAGCAGTATCCAACTGCTGCGCCATTTTATCTCGCAATTATCATAAAAAACGCTGTCGTTAAGAGAAAGGATGCTATGCCAAAGAAGGATGAAATTGAAGTAGAGGGTAAAGTGCTTGAGGCCCTCCCCAATGCCATGTTCAAGGTGGAAATAGATGAGCAGCACCAGGTGTTAGCCGTGCTCTCGGGACGTATCCGTATGAACTTTGTGCGAATTGTGCCTGGAGATAAGGTGAAAGTTGTCCTCTCGCCCTATGACCTTACTCGCGGTCGCATCACATGGCGTGTGAAATAGTGAGGTTGGTGGTTCCCTCTCTTTCACTCTTTTGAATCCTTCGAATGAGCATCATGTTGACGGCAAGCTGGCCGGAAAGCGCAACGATAGAGAACGGCTGCCTATTGTTCGCGGCAATCCACCCGGCATATTCTATGAAGTTTGAACACACTGAGGAGGGCTTATCGTGAAAGTACGTGCATCTGTGAAGCCACGCTGCGAGCACTGCAAGGTCATTCGGCGCAATCGCGTGGTGATGATAATCTGTAGTAAAGACCCTAAGCATAAACAAAGACAGGGCTAAGAGCAGGTTTCGGGTTAAAGTAGGAGGAAAAGATGGCTAGAATTGCCGGCGTTGACATTCCGCGCGAGAAGCGCGTGGAGATTTCGCTGACATATATCTACGGGATCGGGCTGACGACCAGCAAAAAGATCCTGGAGAGGACACGCATTAGCCCGGATACACGGGTGAAGGACCTGACGGAAGAGGAAGTCAACCGCCTGCGTGAAGTGATTGATCGCGAACACAAGGTGGAAGGCGACCTGCGCCGCGAAGTGGACATGAACATCAAGCGGCTCATCGAAATCGGCTGTTATCGTGGGATGCGCCATCGTCGCAATCTTCCAGTACACGGGCAGCGCACGCGCACCAACGCGCGCACGCGCCGCGGGCCAAAGCGCACCGTGGCAGGCAAGAAGAAGGCAACCGCTAAGAAGTAGAAGGTATAAGAAGCATGGCAGCAGCAGACAAAAAGAAAACAACAGCCAGGCCCCGGCGGCGTGAGCGCAAGTCGATCCCGCGCGGGCAGGCGCACATCCAGGCGACGTTCAACAATACCATCGTCACACTGACCGACCCCAATGGCAATGTAATCTCCTGGGGCAGCGCGGGCGGACAAGGCTTCAAAGGCTCCCGCAAGAGCACTCCCTATGCGGCGCAGGTCACGGCTGAGACAGCCGCGCGTAAAGCGATGGATCATGGTTTGAAGCAGATCGAAGTCTACGTCAAAGGGCCGGGTTCTGGCCGCGAGGCAGCCATTCGCTCTTTGCAGGCGGCTGGCCTCAATATCACTTCGATCACCGATGTTACACCTATTCCGCACAATGGTTGCCGACCGCCCAAGCGGCGTCGCGTCTAATCAGCAGACGTGCGTGTGAGGAGGAGTCGTTCATGTGTCAGATAGTGAAAGGCACCTTTCAACGCTGCTAGCGCGGCTTCAGAAAGGTGAGAGGAAGATATGGCGCGATATACCGGCCCCGTCTGCAAACTGTGCAGGCGCGAGGGGGTAAAATTGTTTCTTAAAGGCGACAAGTGTATGATGAAATGCACGCTTGAGCGCCGCAACACTCGCCCAGGGCAGCATGGGACGAGCCGCCCGCGCAAAGCGTCGGGCTACGCAACGCAACTGCGTGAAAAGCAGAAGGTACGCCGCACCTACGGCCTGCTTGAGCGGCAGTTCCGCAGGCAGTTCGACACGGCGGCAAAGCGCAGCGGTCGCACCGGCGAAAACCTGCTCCAACTGCTGGAGATGCGCCTGGACAACATGGTCTATCGCCTCGGCTTCGCCGATTCGCGCGCCCAGGCTCGTCAACTGGTCAATCACGGGCATTTTGCCGTTAACGGGCGCAAAGTCGATATCCCTTCGTATATTGTCAAGCCGAATGATGTGATTGCTGTCCGCGAGCGCAGCAAGAGCCTCGAGTACTTCAAGACACGCGCGCTGATGCTGGCCCAGAAGGGCGTACCGGCCTGGCTGCGCCTGGACATTGAAGGCATGAACGGCCGCGTCATGTCGCTGCCCTCGCGCACCGAACTCGAAATGCCCTTTGATGAGCAAATGGTGGTTGAGTTTTACCAGCGATAAGCGCTCGCTTCTCGCTGGCTGATGGAACCTGGCGGATGGGTAAAGCCTGAAAGCAGCGATTGGAAAGAAAGGCAGGTTGGAACCTTGCTAGAAATTACTCTGCCTCGCATTAAAAATACGAAAACGCAGGGAAACTATGCGAGCTATGATATTGAGCCTTTAGAGGCGGGGTATGGTATGACTCTGGGCAATGCGCTGCGCCGCGTATTGCTCTCCTCGCTGCCTGGTGCGGCGGTGACCTCTGTTCGCATTGACGGCGTGCAGCACGAGTTTCAGGACATCCCGAACGTCATGGAGGATGTCACCGATATCGTGCTGAATGTCAAGAAGCTGCGCCTGCGCTCCTTCTCGGACCATCCCGTCTCGATGCGCCTGGAGATCAGTGGGGAGCGTGTGGTGACGGCTGCGGATATTATGGCTCCCAGCACGGTAGAGATTGTTAACCCCGATCTCTACATTGCGACGCTCGATAACGAAAACGCTCGCCTCGAAATGGAACTGGTCGTCGAGACCGGCAAGGGCTACGTGCCTGCCGATTCGAAGGAAGATCAGCCTATCGGGGTGATACCCGTGGATGCCATTTACGCACCGGTGCAAAAGGTCAACTACAGAGTTGAGCATACCCGCGTCGGGCAAATGACGAACTATGATAAAATTATCCTGGAGCTCTGGACTGATGGAACGATCTCGCCGGATGAGGCTCTGCGACAGAGCGCCGACATCCTGGTGCGTCACTTCACCCAGCTTGCCAACTATCGCGCCACGCTAGCCGAGCCGGAAAAGCCGCCTCTGAGCAGTATGCCTATCCCGCCTAAGGTTTATGATACACCCATCGAGGAACTGGATCTGTCTGTGCGCGCCTACAACTGCCTCAAGCGCAGCAACATTACCAAAGTAGGCCAGGTGCTTTCCATGAATGAGGAAGACCTGTTGGGCGTGCGCAACTTCGGTGAGAAAAGCCTGCAAGAGTTGCGCGAGAAGTTGCTTATTCGCAATTTCCTGCCGAACCCGCGCACCAGCACTGTTGGGGCCGACATGGACGGCGATCACGAAATGGAGGTATGAGTTGAGGCACCGAATTGCCGGTAATCGGATGAGCATGCCAGAGCCGCGCCGCCGCGCGGCACGTCGCAACATGATGGCTGGCCTCTTCCGTTATGACCGTATAAAAACGACCGAGGCACGCGCCCGTGCCATTCATGGCGAGGCAGAAAAGCTCATCGCCACTGCTGTCAAAGGGCAAATAGCCGCCCGCCAGTACCTGGCATCGGTGGTGACTGACGATGAGAAAGCCGAAGAAATACTGGCCTTTGCCCGGCGCGGGCGCTTCTCCTTCGATGGGAAAGTGTATTCCAACGAGGAGCGCGCCGAGATGGGCCTCGCACCGTTGACCGACAAAGGACGTAAGTTCGCGGAGAAAAAGCTGAAAGACCGCCGCGAGGAACTGCTGCGCATCATCTCCAACGAAGATGACGCGGAGGAAGCACTACGCGCCGCGTACCAGGCAATGGCTATCGAACTGCATGCTCGCCGCCAGATTCTAAAGGCTCTGCCCGATGAGCTGGTCGTCAAGCGCATCTTCGACGAGCTGGCCCCGCGCTATAGCACTCGCCATGGCGGGTATATTCGTATCACCAAGCTCGGCAAACGCCTGGGTGATGCCGCCGATATGGCGCAAATCTCCCTGGTGTAACCATAGTGTAGAGGCGCAGGACACTGTGCCCCTATTGCCCGTTGAAAGACGATGAAACTTGCATGTGGCATTGAGTATGACGGCACCGGCTACCACGGCTTCCAGCGCCAGGCCGAAACGCAGGGCCTGACCATTCAGGGAACGTTGGAGGCGGCCATCGCCCGCATCTCTCAGGAGGCGGTGACGGTGTATGGCGCGGGTCGTACCGATGCCGGTGTGCATGCCAGCGGCCAGGTGATCCACTTCAGCACCGGGGCGAGCCTCTCGCCACAGGTGTGGATGCGGGCCATGAATGCAGTGCTGCCGCAGAGTATTTCGGTGCGCCGGGTCCAGGCGGTGCCGGATACGTTTCACGCGCGCTATGATGCGTTGAGCCGGTCGTATCGCTACACGATCTGGAACGACGAAGCGCCGTCGGCCCTGCGGGCGCGCTATAGCTATCATTATGCAAGACCGCTCGATGCGGAGAGGATGGATGAGGCATGTCGGCTGCTGCTGGGACGCAAAGACTTCGGAGCGTTCGGGCGCAGTCCTGACGAGGGCAACCCGCTCAGACCGGGACCTCACTCGTGCGTGCGCAACATGCTCGCCGCCTCCTGTCGGCGCGAAGATGCATCTATCTATTGTGATGTGACTGCAGATGCCTTCCTCACGGGGATGGTTCGCAGAATTGTTGGAACACTGTTGCTCGTAGGGCAGAAGCGACTTAGCCTTGATGCCTTTGCCGCCATCGTGCAACGCGCTGAAAAGACGCACCCTGGTTCATCGGCTCCATCATACGGGCTATGCCTTGTAAGGGTGATGTATCCGAACGGATTTTTACAATTGGAGAGAACGGACAATGATGAAAACATATAGCGCGAAGGCCGCTGAACTGCAACCACAGTGGTACGTCATCGACGCGGAAGGGCAGGTGCTCGGTCGCCTGGCATCGCAGATCGCGCAAATCCTGCGAGGCAAGCATAAGCCGACTTTCACGCCCAATCTGCTGTGCGGCGATTTTGTGGTCGTGATTAACGCCAGGAAGATCGCGGTGACGGGCAGGCGTCTGGATCAGAAGATTTACTATCGGCATAGCCAGTACCCCGGCGGCCTGAAGCAGAAGACCCTGCGCCAAACTCTGGAAGGAAAGTTCCCTGAGCGCGCCCTGGAGCACGCGGTGAAGGGCATGGTCATGCACAACCGCCTGGGCGCGAGGATGATGAGCCGCCTCAAAATTTATGAGGGGCCAGAACACCCGCACGCGGCACAGATGCCGATTACCTGGACGGGGCCTGAGTCGTTGTTGAAGCAGGAGCCAGCCGATCAGAGCGCCGATAGCGTGGCGGCAGAATAAAAAGGAGAATCGACAGTGGCCGATACCATCAAAGGTGAGTACTTCTATGGCATGGGGCGTCGCAAAACGGCTGTAGCTCGTGTGCGCCTCTTCCCCAATGGTGATGGCAGCATCACCATCAATGGCAAAGCCTCCCGCCAGTACTTCGGGACGCGCGAAGCCTTCACAGCGACCATGACCGCCCCCATGCGCTTGCTCGAAGTGGGCAGTGACTATACCATGACCGTGCGTGTCGTCGGCGGCGGCGTGAGCGGCCAGGCCGGCGCCATTCGCCACGCTGTGGCTCGCGCCCTGCTGCGCGTCAACCCCGAATGGAAGCCAGCACTGCGCAAAGCCGGCTACCTCACACGCGACCCGCGTATGAAGGAACGCAAAAAGCCCGGCCTCAAGCGCGCCCGCAAGGCTCCACAATACACAAAGCGCTAATCATTTTCGCGGCATTCATAAAGATTTCGTAGGAGCCGGTTTACCGCGCTCAGCCAGCCCATTTATGGGCGCGAAAGGTGGCTTGCAACGCTAGTGGGCGGGTCTGGTAACCACGCCTCGCGCCCATGAATGGGCTAGTTGAGCGCGGTAAACCGGCTCCTACGACGTATGTCCGCATTACTTCGTCAATGTGCATAACCGCCCCCTTCGTTATTAGGGATAGGTAAACCGGCCATTACGTTTTAAGGAAACGGTAATCGTAGGGGAACAGGTAAAAAGGGGAACATCAATGCAGGCAATTCGCATTCATGAAACGGGTGGCCCGGAGGTCATGCGGTTGGAAGAGGTGGAAACGCCCACACCAGCACAGGGCGAGGTACTCGTCAAAATCGCGGCGGCGGGCATCAACTATGCCGACCTGGCGCAGAGGCGGGGAGCCTATCTGACGCGAACACAGACCCCGATGACGTTGGGCCTCGAGGTTGCCGGCACGGTTGCCGCGCACGGTCCAGGTGTCAGCGCGCCACCCGTGGGGACGCGCGTGATCGCCTTCGTGAATGGGGGCTATGCCGAATATGCGATCGCGTCGGCTACCGCACTGATTCCCATCCCCGAAAGCCTCGATTTCGCTCATGCTGCCGCCTTTGCCGTGCAGGGACTGACGGCCTATCAGACGCTGCGCGAGTCAGGCCGTCTCCAGCCGGGAGAAAGCGTGCTGGTGCATGCCGCGGCGGGCGGCGTCGGAACCCTCGCCGTCCAGCTTGCCAGGTTGATGGGAGCAGGCCAGGTGATCGGAACGGCCAGCAGCGAACGCAAGCTTGAGCTCGTGCGCCGCCTGGGGGCCGACACAGCCATTGATTACACCCAGGATGATTGGGTTGAGCAGGTGCAGAAGGCCACAGGGGGACGCGGCGTCGATATCGTGCTGGAGGTAGTGGGAGGCAGTGTTGCCGAAAAGAGCCTGCAATGCCTGGCTCCCTTTGGCCGCATGGTCATTATCGGCGCGGCAAGTGGCGAGCGCCCCCAGTTCTCCGGCGTCCAGCTGATGTATAAGAATCTGTCTGTGGTCGGATACTGGCTTTCCGCCTGGATGAGTCGGCCTGAGAAAATTGCCGTGGCCACCGTCGAACTGATGCAGTTCTTAGCCCACGGCTCGTTAGAGATCGTCGTCGGCCAGACGTTCCCGCTGGCACAGGCGGCAGACGCGCACCGCGCCATCGCCGAGCGCACGACCACCGGGAAAGTGGTGCTGCTGGTCTGATCTTATATCTCAGCGTTCTTTCTCATCACCTGGGCTTGCTGCCCTTGAGCGCTTGTCTCATTCTCATACACGGGCGTACACCACTGCTGGCGATACTCGGCGCGGCGACCGCGCACAACGTCGAAGTACATCTCCTGGATGGCACGGCTGATGGGGCCGATCTGCCCATCGCCAACGGAACGGTGATCGACGCTCACAACGGGAGCGATCTGCGCTCCTGTGCCGCAAAGGAAGATTTCGCTGGCGACGTAGAGTTCCGTGCGGTCGATCTGCCGCTCGCGGGTGATGCGCCCAAGTTCTCGTAGCGCCAATTCCATCACGGTATCGCGCGTAATGCCCAGCAGGATATTTTCGGAGACGGAGGGCGTCACCAGCTCGCCGTTGATGACCAGGAAGATGTTTTCCGCGCTTCCCTCAGAGACATGCCCCTCGTTTGTCAGCATGATGGCCTCGTCGAAACCGTTCTGCATCGCCTCGCTTTTGGCAAAGGCCGAATTGACATACGCGCCGGAAATTTTCCCTCGCGCCGGTATTGCGTTGTCGTCGATGCGCCTCCACGAGGAGACGGTGCAGCGCATCCCACTTGTATCGATATAATCGCCCATCGGCTCGGCGGTCAGGATGAAGTCGCTCGAAAGATCATGCAGGCGCACGCCGATCACCTGGTCGCCTTTGTAGGCCATAGGCCGCAGGTAGACATTCTGGTGGAAGTCGTTACGCCGCACCAGCTCAATGCTCAACTCGACGAGCTGATCGACGCTATAGGGCAGCGTGATTTGTAGAATCTTACAAGAGTTCAGTAAGCGCTCGAAGTGCTCTCGCACTCGGAACAGGAAAACCTGCTCCTCTTGCTCGTTCCAGTAGCCGCGAATGCCTTCGAAGCAGCCTGTGCCATAGGAAAACCCATGTGTCCTGACGGAGATGACACCCTTCTCGGCGGGGATGAACTCGCCATTCATAAACAAAGTTTTTGCGTTCATTGTCTGTTCGGTACGCTGTCCCTGGACAACGTACCCCTCCTTTGTCAGCGATTCTACAAATCATGTGCTGGATAGTACCAGGATATGGAACGGTAATGCCCTCATTATATGCAGGCGGGTGGCTCGTTGTCGAGAGCCAATGCCATTGGCTTCTGAAAGTCAATGGCGAAGCGTTGTGAAATCCAACTACATCAAGGCGTAGTTCAATATAAAGGCATGTTCGCTTGCTCACTTCGTAGCATGGATGAAGCGCAGCGCGCACGCCCCTCTCGAAGGCTTGACACCAGAAAGTGAGATAGTTTGTGCATCAATCAACTTCCTATAGCCATAAAAGGCGCGACCGGCATCGCCCGGTTTTGTTGATGTGCCTGAGCATCCTGGCGGTGATTGTAGCTGCCTGTGGAGGTAGTTCGACCGTCAATCCAACGCCAGGCACAACGCCAGCGCTGGCCGCCAACCAGGTGTTGACGTTCCCCAACGTAGGCACCTCCGACATTGGCGTCATGGACCCGGCGCTGGGGCCAGATGCCAACTCGGCTGTTGCCGTTGGTATGGTGTATAGCGGATTGGTAAAATTTGATAAGAATCTGAACGTGGTACCAGATCAGGCCACCTGGACTATTTCGCCTGATATGAAGACCTACACGTTCACCCTCAAGCCCGGCATCACCTTCTCCGATGGCACGCCGGTCACGGCGCAGACCTACGTCTACACGCTCACACGCGCCCTGTTGCCAGCCGCTAATTCGCCTATCGCCACCTTCTTTCTGGGTAACATCGTCGGCGCGGACAGTGTCAACAGCGGCAAGGCGAAGACCCTGGCAGGCGTCAAGGCCCTCAACGATACGACTTTGCAGATCACCTTAACCCAGCCAGCCCAGTATTTCCTGGATATTATGGCGAACTCGATTGCCTTCCCGCTCAATCAGAAGATCATCGAGAAGTACGGCGAGAAGAACTGGTCGCTACAGGTGGCGGGAAACGGCGTCGGCACGGGTCCGTTCATGGTCAAAGAGTGGGATCACAACGTCAAGATGGTGCTGGTACCCAATCCAAACTGGTATGGCGCGAAGACAAAGCTCAAAGAAGTAGATATGCTGTTCGTCAACGATCCCTCCACGGCATTTAAAGCTTACCAGGCCGGACAATATGCCTTCACCTGGAATGTCACTGCCCAGGACCTCTCTACCGCGAAGGGACTACCTGGCTATACGTCTAATTCGCTGCTCCAGACCGATCTGCTATTCTTCGATAACACGAAGCCGCCCTTCAACAATGTCGCGGTACGCCAGGCGTTTGCCTACGCCACCGACAAAACTACCCTTGCCAACACGGTTTTCAAGGGCGCGGCTGTTCCGGCTCCCACGATCATTCCACCTGGAATGCCCGGCTACCAATCGAACTATACCGGCATTCCCTACGATAAGAGCAAGGCAAAATCCCTGCTGCAATCGGTCTATCCTGATCTGAGCAAGGTGCCGCAAATCGTCTTTTCATATCCGAACTCACAGGTTTCCCCGGCTGAGGCTGAGGTGTTGCAGCAGATGTGGCAGTCTGCGCTGGGCATCCAGGTCAAGCTCAACTCCGTTGAGCTGAATGCTTACAACCAGGAGACGACCGCGCAGCCGCCTGTCATCCAGTTCGGCTTCACGCAATGGACGGCTGACTATCCAGACCCGTATGATTGGCTGGCCCTCAATCTGCTCTCGACCGCCAGCAACAATAGCGGCGATTGGCACAACTCGCAGTTCGACCAGACCATTGCGCAGGCCGAGCAAACAACAGGCCAGGCGCGCATCCAGCTCTATAACCAGGCCGAGAATATCGCCATCGAGAACGTGGGCTGGCTGCCCGTCGACCACGAAGCGCTCTCCGCCATTATCCCTTCCTGGGTGCATGGCGTTAGCCTGAACAACACCGGCCTCTACTTCGGTGACTGGTCGGACGCCTACCTGCTGCAACACTGAACGCGCCTTGCCTCGGCCACAATTGAGGTGTTATACTACCTTCAGAATATGGATAAGGCCCGCCTGACTTCCTCCGGCGGGCTTTCATGTGTAGCCACATGACTTTGTTGAAGCAGAGACGCTTCTGTGTGCTATGTTGCAGTATGACCAATGACCGGTCAAGGAGGTACATCTATGGCAGTTGAAATGGAAAACCCCTATGACGTTGCAGTCTCCCAGTTCGATGAAGCCGCCGATCGCCTGGGACTTTCACAGGCGATGCGCTCCATTTTGCGCAAACCTAAACGAGAGTTGATTGTGAATTTTCCCGTGCGTATGGACAACGGCGACGTTGAGATGTTCACGGGCTACCGCGTGCAACACAACATCAATCGCGGCCCGGCCAAAGGCGGCATCCGCTTCAGCCCCCAGGTCTCGCTGGACGAGGTACGCGCGCTGGCGATGTGGATGACCTGGAAATGCGCTGTGGTGGGCATCCCATTTGGCGGCGCGAAGGGCGGTGTCATCTGCGACCCGCACCACATGTCTCGCGCCGAACTCGAACGCCTCTCGCGCCGCTACGCGACCGAAATCTCCATCTTGATCGGCCCCGACAGCGACATTCCCGCCCCCGACATGAATACCAACCCGCAGATCATGGCCTGGATCATGGATACGTACTCAATGCATATGGGCTACTCTATCCCAGCCGTCATCACGGGCAAACCTCTGGCCATCGGCGGCAGCGAGGGACGCCTGGAAGCTACTGCCCGGGGCGTGCTGGTGGTAACGCGCGAAGCCATGCGCGACCGCGGCCTGAATCCGGAGGAGTGCTCGGTCGTCGTGCAGGGCTTCGGCAACGTGGGCAGCATCACGGCGCGCCTGCTTAGCGATGAACTGAAGTGCAGGATCGTCGGTCTGAGCGACATCTCCGGCGGCGTTTACAATCCGCGTGGTATCGATGTGCATCGCGCGCTGCGCCACTCCAAAGAGCATGGAGCGCTGAAGGGTTTGATCGATACCGAGCCTGTCACAAATTCCGAGTTACTGGAGCTTCCCTGCACCGTGTTGATCCCCGCCGCGCTTGAGAACCAGTTGACGGGCAAAAATGCAACGCGCGTCAAAGCCAGCCTGGTGATCGAAGCCGCCAACGGCCCGACCACGCCGGATGCCGACCGCATCCTGAACGATCGCGGCGTGACGATTGTACCCGACATCCTGGCGAACGCTGGCGGCGTGACCGTCAGCTACTTCGAGTGGGTTCAGGACTTGCAGCGTTTCTTCTGGGCCGAAAACGAGATCAATAGCCGCCTGGAAAGCATTATGTCGCGCTCTTACGACGCGGTGCGCCAGAAAGCCTTTGAGCAGGAGACCAACCTGCGCATGGGCGCGTACCTGCTGGCCGTCGCCCGCGTCGCCGAAGCCACCGAGATTCGCGGCGTGTATCCGTAACCGGAATGAATCAAATTATACGGTTTCTATCGCTACAATGCGCAGGCGTACATCGCGCCGTTCCTCGCCGCCGGATTGGATCGGAAACGATTCGAGGCAGAAGACCAGGTTAACATGCGCGCCCTCAGGAAAGTCAGCGATGCGCGAACCGGCGCGCAGGAACGTGCCGGTGAAGGCCGTGCCGTTGACCCGCAGGTTCAGGCGCAGGTGCCTATTTTCCGGGCCGGTAAGCCAGCGCCGGGTGATGTGTGCGTTGTTCAATTGGAAAGTGGGTTCTGGATTGCCCGCTCCATAAGGGGCGAGAAGATCAACGGAGGTAAAGGCGTCGTAGGTGATCTGCGCCTCTGGTTTTGTGATGAGTAGATCAACCATGTGTTTCGAGAGGATGCTCTCGCCGTCGGCTGCCCCTCCGGGGAGAGCGAGAACAGTATCCGCTTCGGAGACAGGCTGGCTATGCGTGCCGTTGCCTTTTCCTGTCCAGGTGAGCAGGTGCTGATGGAGTTCGTCGATGTGAGCGTTGGCGATCGTGAAACCCGCCGCCTGCGCGTGACCGCCGTGCCGCTCGAAGAGATCAGCGCGCTCTCGCAGCGCCTCGATCAGGTTGTAGTCGCCGGGGCTGCGCGCTGAGCCTCGGCTGGTCTCGCTATCCTGGCTCAGCACGAAGACCGGGCGGCGAATTTCCTCGGAGAGCCTGCCTGCTACCAGCCCGATGATGCCTTCCGGCCACTCGTCCTTTTTGCCATAGACCAGGATCACCGCGTTGTCGGATTGTTCCTTCGCCTGCTCTCGCACGCGCAACATAAGCTCCTCGGTTAGAAGCTGGCGCGATTGATTCAGCGCTTCGAGTTCATTCGCCCTGGCTCGCGCCTCGCTCTCGTCGTCGGTCGTCAGTAGTTCGAAGGCGATGCCGGCGTGCTTCATACGCCCTGCCGCGTTGATGCGCGGCCCCAGCGCGTAGGAAATATCGCGCTCGCGCAACTTGCCGGGTTGCCGGCCAACGATCTGCACCAGTGCGCGTAGGCCAGCGTTTGTCGTCTGATTGAGTTGTTGCAATCCCAGGCGTACCAGCGTATGATTTTCCCCAAGCAGCAGCGCCACGTCGCCAACCGTGCCAATGGCCACGAGATCGAGCAGGTCGCGCGCCTCGGCCTCGTCACGACCATACTCCACAAACAACGCCTGCGCCAGCTTAAAGGCCAGCCCTGCACCGCACAGGTACCTTTCCGGGTAGGTATTGTCGCTGCGCCAGGGATTGACCAGGGCAAAGGCCGGGGGCAATTGTTCGGGCGGCTGATGATGGTCGGTCACGATCACGTCGATGCCCCGACTCGCGGCGTAGGCGATCTCCTCGACATCCGAGCTGCCGCAGTCGGTGGTGATGATGAGCGATGTTCCCCTATCGGCGAGCCTTTCCAGCGCGTCCTTGCTCAGGCTGCGCGCGTCTTCCAGCCGGTGTGGGATGAAGTAGTCCAGCGTTGCGCCCGGCTGCTTGAGTCTGCGCAGAGCGCGCGTGAGAAGTGCGGCGGAAGTCACGCCATCCGCGTCGAAGTCCCCGTAAACGGTGATGTGCTCGCCTGCATCGAGCGCGTGTTTGATGCGATCAACTGCCCGCCGCATGTCGTTAAGCAAGAAGGGATCGAGTAGCTGATCAAAGCGAGCGTCCAGAAAGCGCCGCATGGCTTCAGGCGAAGTGATACCCCGGTTGGCCAGCAATTGCGCGTAGAGATACTCGATACCGGCAGCCTGGAATGGCTCGTACTGTTCCCTGGTCAGGGGTGGGTAGATACTCCAGGAGGAAACTGGCAACTGCTCAGCCATAGGTGCCTCACATCTCTCTATTATTCTGGTAAGAGCCGCAGGAACACTTCGTTCCCCAGCAGGCGACCGCGCTTGCTCAGGCGTAGCCAGTCGCGGTCGTGGTCGAGCAGTCCCGCCTGCTCGACCAGGCTCAAGCGATCTCCGGCGAAGTGGGAGAAAGGCGTACCGAAACGCGCCTCGAAGGTGGGCAGGTGTAGCCCTTGCGCGGTGCGCAGCGCCAGAAACGCCGTCTCGGACATCTCCTGCTCGCGCTCGACCACGTCGCTCTCCACGATGGGCAGTTGCTGTCGCTTCAGGCTCTCGATATATCGCTGCGGGTCGCGTTCATTGGAGAAGCGCCTGCCGCCGAAGAAGGAGTGCGCGCCCGCGCCCATACCCAGGTAAGGTAGGTTGTGCCAGTAGGTCAGGTTGTGGCGGCTCTCGTGACCGGGCAGCGCCCAGTTCGAGATTTCATAGTTCGCATATCCTTCAGCCCGCAGGCGCTCATCCGCGTATTCGTACATGTCGGCACACAGGTCTTCGTCGCCAGGGATAAGACGTCCTTCCTGTGTCCAATCGAAGAAAGGCGTCCCCTCTTCAATGATGAGCGAATAGAGGGAGAAGTGTTCTGGGTGCAGCGCCAGGGCAATATCGAGCGACTCTTGCCAGTGGCGCATGGTCTGCTCAGGCAGCCCGAACATGAGATCCAGATTGATCGAGGTAAAGCCTGCTGCACGCGCATTTTCTAGCGCCTGCGTGATCTCCTCTGGCGTGTGGATGCGTCCCAATGCTCTAAGAAGGCTGGCGTCGAAGCTCTGCGCACCCATGCTCAGACGGTTGATGCCGGTGGAGTGCAGGCCGGCGAGTTGTTCCCGGCTCAACGTACCCGGGTTGGCCTCCAGGGTGATCTCCGCTTCCTCGTCCACCTCGAACGAAGCGCGGCAGGCATTCAGAATGCGCTCGATTTGCCCGACGGAAAGCAGGCTGGGTGTGCCACCGCCAAAAAAGATGGTGCGCGAGCGACGAAGACCGCCGTCTGCCAGGCGCGCCGACTCCCCGGCCAGGGCGATCTCGCGCAGCACAGCGCGCACATATGGCTCGCGCAGCGGGAGCATTCCTGCATAGGTGTTGAAATCGCAGTAATAGCAGCGTGTGTGGCAAAATGGGATATGCAGATACAGCGCAGCCGTGGTGAGTAACTGGTGAATATCTGCTTGCCTGGTGCGGTCAAGCGTGCGTGTTGTCATGTGATATCTCGTATGAAATGTAGGGGCGACCCTCGCGGTCGCCCGCCGGTGCCTGTGATATCTCGTGTGAAATGTAGGAGCGACCGCTTGCGCTCACGCGGTCGCCCGCCTGTGCCTCGTGCGCCGCCAATCTCGCCATGTGCGGCATACGAGCGGGAGGCGGGCGACCGCGGCGGTCGCTCCTTCAGGAATGATAGTGTTAGCCGGTTGGGCTGGTCGTATTCGACGAGCTTGGCGCGGCTGCCGGCAAGATCGATGTCGGCGGCAGGTTATTCGTATCGATGAGCATGTTCTGGTCCGGCGCGCTGATGGACATGCTCGGGTCCGCTCTCAGTTCGAGCAGCCAGTTAGACAGGGCGCTGCCCTGGGCCGTTTGCAGTGTCTTCGAGTCAACGGCGCGCGATGGGTCGATCCCGATGATTTGCACAATGCGATAGGAGCCGTTCTCATTCAGGATCGGGCTGATCTCGAAGACGTAGCGCGACGGGTCGAAGAGCCAGTTATCGACAGTGGCCGTACCCTCGTTCTGCGCGTACTGGCCGCGAATGAGCCAGCCCAGGTCGCCGCCATTTGAAGCCGTGGCAGTATCCTGCGACTTCTGCTTGGCGATCTGCCCAAAGGTCGCGCCATGATTGGCTTGTATCTGCTTCAGGATCGACTGCGCGTGTGCCAGCGTGTCGATAGTCATAGAACGCGCATCGACCTGGTAGGCCGGTGAGACGATCCTGGAAGCCAGGTAGGTCTGCATATTATCACGGCGCATACTGACGGTCATCATGGCGATCATATCGTCGTTCGATACGTTCATCTGGCTGAGCAAGCTGCTGTAGGTCGTGTTCGTTGGAATGCCCGCGGCCAGTTTGTTGACAGCATTTGCGACCGCGCTGGCAGACGGGTTGATCTTGTTTTGCAGGGCGACGCTCTGGTTAGCAAGCCATTCGCGGATGAGTTCGTCATCTTGCAGCCAGGTCGCGCTGTCGGTGGCGATCTGTGACTCTGTGAATATCTGCTGCTCCAATGGAATGGTGTTCTGCGTCAGGTTGTTGATACTAGCAGTCAGGTTCTGATGTTGTGTCTGCGCGTTGGACTGCAACGTTTGCTGGACCTTCAATTGACTTTCGAGGCTGGTACGTGCCGCACTGGGACCAGCCGGGAGCTTGGCAATCTTGCTCTTGAGCGTATTGATGGTGGTCGTTGTATCGGTGATGATCTTGAGCTGCGCGGCGTCCTGCTTTTGCAGGCTGGCATTCTGCGCGTTCAGACCGTTGACACCGTTGATCTTGTTATTCTCGACCATTGTCTTGAACGCGGCCATCTTGCGAAATTGCGACTGCGGAATCTGATGCCCGTTGACCGTCGTGATGGCGAGGCTCGGAATGATGATATTGGTATTGATCCAGCTTCCCAAGAGCACGCCGACGATAATGAGGATGACGAGACCCGTAAATGACCAGGTAGCGAGACGCTGCACCCTGATTTTTTCGCTGTGGGAAAGATGCTTTCCCCAGCCAAAAATGAGTGGCTTGCCGTCGCGTTTTGTGTCAATGCCTCGCGCCGTCTGTCGAGAGTATCGTTTCGCTTTAGTTGACCGGTTAGATCGCGTATTGTCGGGCCGTCGCGGTGGCCGCTCTGTCTGACTTTTCATCAAGGTCCCTTCCTGCTCAAAGCAACTGCCAGCATTCACATCACGCAGAAACACAGTAAAGGTGTAGTGCTGCTTTCCTTCAAACGTTACTACGAAGGAACCGGCATCATCTTCACTGTGTTGTGCATGAGCGTCCGCCTCTACAAATTGCGCAAATGTTCCGCAGTATAGGGCAGCAACGCCATAAAGCGCGCCTGCTTGAGGGCGGTGCTAAGGCGGCGCTGGTGTTTCGCGCACGTTCCCGTCTTGCGGCGGGGTTCAATCTTCCCGCGGTCCGAGATGTAGCGCTTTATGAAACGGTTCGCATCTTTGTAGTCAATTTCGCGCACGTGGTCGTGGCAAAACTGGCAGATTTTACGGCGCGGTATGCGGTCTCCGCGCCCGCCCGAACGCGGGCGCGAATAGGATGATCCTTCACTTCTTCTTTGCATGAATTCTTCTCCAGATGTGTCCCGGCAGGAGACTAGAAGTCTATCTGCTCCGGGTCTTTAGGAGTGGTCATCCGGGAAATCGGGTAGAAAGGGATCGTCGCTGTCCGAGCTGCCACTGGTAGAGCTTCCAACACCGGCTGTAGCGGACTTAGGCGTGAGGAATTGCATGTCATTGGCAATTACCTCAACCGAAGTGCGCTGGATGCCGTCCCTGTCGGTATATTTGCGCTGCGTGAGGCGGCCTTCGATGTAGACTTTCGATCCTTTTTGCAGGTAGCGCTCGCAGGTTTCGGCGAGTTGCCTCCATGCGACGATATTGAACCACTCGGTCTCTTCCTTGCGCTCGCCGCTGCTCGACTTGTAATTGCGACTGACCGCGAGCGAAAACTTTGCGACGGGAGTGCCATCCGAAGTGATTTGCAATTCCGGGTCTCTTCCAAGATTCCCGATGAGCATAATTTTGTTGAGCATGGTTTTTCAATCCTTTCAACGTCTGTCGCTATGACAATCCCTTCACCGAAACCGCGTGGCCTGCGGCATGTACCCGAACCGGATGCCTCTCCCTATGCTTCCACAGTTTCTTCTTCTGCTTCTTCTTCAATAGCCGGTGGTACGTACTCGATTTCCTCCGGGGAAATCTCGATGGGCAGTTCGTCCTCACTGCTGGCGAGCGCGTCTTCTGCTTCTGCGGGAACTTCCTCAGCCTGGGCGGGAACTTCGGCCTCTGTCTCAGCGCTGGTGGCCTGTTCCTGTGCGGCGGCACGCGCTTCGCTCTCCTCGCGTTCCTTCTTGATGGCCTTCGGGTCGCGCCGGATGACCATATGCCGCAGTACTTCCTCCGTCACCTTGAGAGTACGATCCAGTTCAAAAACGGTTTCGGGAGTGAGAATCATGTCCATGAACACATAGAAACCGTCACGGTGATGCTCAATGGGATAGGCCATACGGCGGCGTCCCCATTGATTGACTCGCACGATTTGACCGTCGTAGTTGGTGACGATCTGCGAGATGCGCGACATGACCGCGCCTGTTTGCTCTTCGTTGACTTCGGGGTTGAGAATAAATCCTAATTCATAGTCCCTCTTCACGAAGCCACCTCCTTTCCTATGGGCATGCTTCTGGTCGGTCGCTCGCGAGCTATTTGAGCGATGCCAGAGCAGGTGGAGCATCGACATGGCTGCATCGATGCAAACCTGCGCCGCGACACTCCGCGGCGCTTTTCACTATTTCATGTGCTTTCTCCTGTTCAGGAGATGCTGTGGTTTTTCACCCGCGTGGATTATGACGGGCGGAAAAAGCACCTCGCTATTATAACATTGTTCCCTTCGTCTGACAATATGGTGATTCAAACTGTAGGGCGACCCTTGTTTCACAATTCTTTTTCACGTTTACAAAACCGGAAAATCTTTTGCCCCTCTCGTTTTTTGTAAAGGCGGCATGGCGACGAAACGATGGAAGGGGTGAAGCTTGCCTCGCCCTTGCAAGATTTATTGACATAGGTCAATCTTTCACGCATACTGTACGTATCCTTTATCTACTGTCATTGTTGAGTGGGGAATTATGCAACCCGGCGAACGCCCAGATAGCCCATCACGCTCGTTCCGCGCGCACAGGACACACCCGGCGCTTCCCGGAATGACGTCGCCCACTACGCCTGTTACCCCGCGCTTGCAGGCGAGAACAGGGCAGCTTCCGCCGCCGCGCTCTCTGACACCCTCGCCTGACGCGCGTCGGCGGCTGTCGCCCGCTCGCCGTGCCGCCTGGAAGCTGCTGGCCCTGGGCCTGTTCCTCGCCTTTGTGTATCTCGCGCTCTACCCCCTCTTCGCAGGTGCGACCACCGGGCATGATGCCGCGAAAGCTGCCTGGCTCGGTTTCTTTCCCTGGCTTACACGCCTGTTCTGGACCGCCTGGACGCCCGTCACACAAGCCATCGGCCATGTGGCAATCTTCAAGCTGGAGCAGCCATCCGGGTTTGCTAATTTGCTCGCCACCGGGTTCGTGCTGGCTTTTGTCGCGCTTGTGTTCGCCGCGCGAGTTGCTCGCAATGTGGCACACGGGCGCCTGCTCGGTCACGATGTGCGCCTGCTGTTCTGGATTATCTTCGCATTCACAGCCCTGTTCGGTCTGCTTTTCCTCTTCGCGCCAGCCATTCTGACGCAAGATGCCTGGCTATATGGCCTGTATGGGCGCATTGTCACGCTTAACCACAGCAACCCGTACACGGTAGCAATTGCCGTCGCACCCGGCGATATCCTGCATGGTGTGTTGCTCGGCTCCATAGCCCATCCTACCTTCGGCCCCGTCTGGATGGATGCCGCGCTGACAGTGGCGTTATTCGCGCACAGTGCAGCATCGATCCTGTTCGACTTTCGCCTGGTGGGGCTGGTTGTACACCTGGTGAATACCGTGCTGATCTGGCAGCTGCTGGCGCGAACCAAGCCCGAGGCGCGTTTCGCGGGGACGCTGTTGTACGCCTGGAACCCGGCACCGCTGCTGCTGGGCATTGCCGAGATGCACCTGGAGATAGTGGTGATCCTCTTCGTATTGCTCGCCGCGCTCTTCTACCAGCGCCGGATGCTCCTACTCAGTTGGGTCTGCCTGCTGCTGTCGGCCATGATCGACCCGTTCAGCCTGCTGTTCTTCCCGCTCTTCCTCAGCTTGCTATGGAAGGCGGCGCGTAGCCTGCCCGCGGGCCGCCGGGCAATGTGGTGGCTCGCGCTTGTTGGCATATCGGCATTCATGATCGTGCTGGCCTATCTTCCTTACTGGTCTGATTGGAGCATGGCGGGGATCGGCGCGCAGATCGGACACGCCTTCATCCCAGGCACGGCGAATCAATCGCTGGCCTCGGCCATTCAGCACTTGCCGGTAGGCACGTCTCACGCTCTGGGCTGGCTAGCTACCCCGCCGTTCTGGAGCGCCCTGACGCTCGTTCTGGCGGCGTGCCTGCTGATGCTGGGTCTCTGGCTGGCCGAAAAACTCGAACTTGTCCTGCTCTTCGCAAGCTGGCTCACCCTGGCGTTCCTGGTACTCTCCCCTTTCTACCAGCCCTGGTTTGCGCTGCTGCCGCTGTCACTGGCAATCGCCAGCGCCAGTTCGAGAACAACCCTGCTGGCCATGCTGTTGGCTGCTGGCGCGCTACTCGCCTACATCTTCTCCCTCTCGACACCTTCCTGGGCGGGTCAGGGTCTCGTCACGGTCGGCTTGCCCGTCTTGATCTGGGGCTGGTCGCTCTTCTTCGCCACAACCTGGCACATGACGCGCGCCCGCGATGCCGACTCCGGCCAGGTGCAGGCCGTTAAACAACCGGCGCGCGGCCCGCGTTTCTCGCGCCCATCGTGGCCTGTGCGCAGCAAATAACCTGTTGCGCAATACGACAGGGTATGTTATAATCTGCGAGTCACGCGGGGTATGCTCCCGAAACAGGCTTCTCTGCGCCTTCGACGGAGCAAAAACGGTGGATTGAAGCGCAAACTGTGAAGTATCGCCTTCGTTTTTTCTACCACCTTTCTACCTTGTTTTTGTGTGTCATGCGCGTTTTGTTCGCATGCACATCGTCTCGCAGGTAGTGACTACTGATAAACAACCCCGCCAGAAATGGAAAGAAACGCATGAAGCAGAAATTGAAAACGCACAAGGCCATGTCGAAGCGTGTCAGAGTGACTGGCTCCGGCAAGTTCGTGCGCCGCAAAGTGGCCATCAGCCACCTGCGCCGCAACAAATCCCCTCAGCTTGTCCGTTCGGCGGATAAGACCGTTGGTCTGTCAACCGCCGATACTCGCCGTTTGAAACGTCTACTTCCCTACTCGTTTTAAGCGTGGATTTCAGCATGTAGGGGCGACCCCCGTGATTGCGCGGTCGCCCTGGTTGTCTCAATCGAATGGAGGAAACGAAACAATGCCGAGGGTAAAACGTGGCGTAACAGCCCACAAGAAACATAAGAAGTTGCTCCAGATGGCCGAGGGCCACCGTGGCACACGCAAGCGCCTGATTCGTCCCGCGCGCGAGTCCCTCTTGCACTCGATGGCTTATATGTACCGCGACCGGCGCACCCGCAAGCGCGACATGCGCGCCCTGTGGATCACGCGCATCAATGCTGCTGCTCGTATGCACGGCGTGAGCTACAGCAAGCTCATGCATGCCATCCACACCGCCAACATCGAAGTGGATCGCAAGATACTGGCCGAGATGGCCGTCAATGACGAAGCGGCCTTCACCGCCCTCGTCCAGGCGGCACTGGCAATCATCGAATAAGTTTCAGGAAGTTCGCCGGGCGCGATACCACGCGACCCGGCGATTTTATTTCTATGACACTCATTACCAGCACCGCCAATCCACGCATTCGCCAGTTGCAAGACCTGCTGACCAGCCGGGGACGCAAGAAGCACGGTCTTTTTTTGATGGAGGGGCCGCACCTTCTGGAAGCCTTGCTCAATGCCTCGCTGCTGCCCGTAGAGGTCTACTATCAGCCTGCGCTGCTCCAACGCACTGAGGAGGGCCGCGCGCTCCTGCAACGCCTGCTCACCTCGCCATCGTTGCCTGCTGGCAGCCTGCTCGAGGTGAGCGAGCGCGTGAGCGAGGCATTGGGAGAGACGGAGACATCGCAAGGGGTGGTGAGCGTGCTGCCCCTGGCGGCCTTCACGGTGGAGCAGACACGCGCGAGGCGCAAAGCGAGGTGGCGGCCAGCGCTGCTGATCCTCGACGCGCTGGCCGATCCGGGCAACATGGGTACTATCTTGCGCACGGCGCTTGCCGCCGATGTGGAAGAGGTCGTACTGACGCCAAACTGTGTCGATTGCTTCAGCCCCAAGGTGGTGCGCGCGGCAGCAGGTGCGCACGTGGCGCTGCCCATCGCCAGCAATCAGGCGTGGTCGGCCATCGCCCAGCGCGTCGAGGAGCATTGCCAGGGGCAGCCGCGCGTCTTGCTGGCGGAGGCTGGCCGCTCGCACTGGTATTTCGAGTACGATTTGCAATCGCCCTTCGCGCTGATTATCGGCAACGAAGCACACGGCCCTTCCCAGGAAGCGCGCCGCCTCTCTACCACTCCCATTGCAATCCCCCTGGCAAACGACGTGGAATCGCTCAACGCGGCTATGGCAACGGGAATCATCTTATACGAGGCGGTTCGACAGCAGCATCATGCCAGTTAAACAGAAATGAGAGGACAGGCCACACGGCCTATCCTCTCGCTTTATATGCATGTGTGTGCTTATTGATTGGCGTATTGGTATATTACCAACGGCTGCCCATCTCGCGGCAGACGTCGTCACTATGAGCGACTGTCAGGCTACCACCGCAACTCTCGCAGATGGTGGGAGTGGAACCGGCGTGGATCATGCCGCAGGTTTCGCAAACCCAGCGATACGAGAGCAGAGTAGGACGCCGCGTGAGCATTGACACTGCCGCCTGCACAGCTGCTGCATCGCTCATTTCAACAACATCGTTGGTATGTTTTCTCTGTGCAATCATGGTAAAGCTCCTTCGGGTTGATAGAACCAGTCGTATATGGATAGATCAGCCGTGAATGATCGTCTGTATCAAGTCTAACAGCCTGGGAGCTTCCGTGTCTATGAATTTGGATAGGTGTTCTGGATACTATACATAAGTGAAGAGTTATAGAGAGAAAGCCCGGTTGGACGTACCCAACCGAGCTTTCTCTCTATAACTAACTTACTGCCATTCGGGCGGCACGGGCGGTGTGGGCGGCCTGAGAGAACGTGATTGCTGCTGCCTGCCCTGCCACTGTCCTTGCTGCCACTGACCCTGCTGTCCCTGCTGGCTCTGCGGGACGCCATTGCCGCCGAAGCCACCGCCGTTGGCAAATCCGTTCCCATTTCCAGTGCTACCGAACCCGTTTCCAAACCCATTGCCGCCGGGTTGGTACGCTGCCGGGGCATATGCAGGCGTGGGTAGCGAGCCTTGCCGCGCTCCACCTGGAGGAAGCGCCTGGTTGGGGTTTGGATAGCGTCCCAACTCTGCGGACTGTGCTGAGGCTGTGACGGTGCGGAAGACGCCGCTCACCGTCATGAAGTTGTCGGCACCTCGATCTTGTGTGACGGTGACACTGGCAGGGGTGTAGTAATCAACATTGTCGCGCAGCTTGAAGGCTTCGACCGAGGCGAGCAGTTGCTCGGCCAGGCGAGCCAGGCGCTCCATGTTCTGCGCCGCCTCGCGTGTGCTGGAACTGCTGTGCTGTGTCGAGTTGGAGACGGTTTGCATAATGCGCACAACCGTGTTGGAGGATTGTAGCTGCTGCGTAGCCATCTGGTTGATGGTTTCGATTTCGCGTGCCTGCCGTTCGACGACGCTGAAGATCGACTCGAGCGACGAACCGGCTTCCTCGGCCAGCTTCGCGCCTGCTGATGTCTCGCGTTCCGTATCCTGCATGGAGACCGCCGCCGCGCCAATGTCTTCGCGGACGCTGCGCACGATGCGACCGATCATGCCGGCCTGGTCTTTGGCGCGTTCCGCCAACCTGCGGATGTCGGCGGCCACCGCGCCGAAACCTTTACCGTTTTCTCCGGCCATGGCCGCCTGGATAGCGGCGTCCAGCGCGAGGCGGTTGGTCTGGTGCGCGATGTTGGAGATAGCGCCAACGATATTGTCGATTTCGCGAGAGCTATCACCCAGTGCCTGCACCTTCGAGGCGGTATCCTGCACGTAGGTCTGGATGCGTCCCATGCCCTCGACGGTTTGCAGCACGGAGTCGCGCCCGGTCTGCGCCGTCACACGCGCGTCGCGTGCGATGGTATACAACGACTGGGCGCGGTCGGCCACCTGCCTGCTCAATTCGGACATGCGCTCGACCTCGACGGCAGCGGCTCCGATTTGCTTGATCTGCAAATCGGCGTTTTCGACCAGTTGCGTCATACGCTCGAAGGTAAGCGTGGTAGAGTTCTCTACCTCGTGCGAGACCATCTTCACGCGCACCACCAGGCTGCTCAGTTCCTCTACCATGTAGTTGAAGGAGTCGGCCAGCACGCCCAGCGCGTCCGCCGTCACCTCGGCCTGGATGCGCAGATCACCTTCGCCGACGCCGCTCACCTCACTCACCAGCTTCTCCACCTGGGCTTGCAGTGCGTCGCGCTGCGCCTGCGCATCCTGGATCAAGTGAACGATGTTATCCAGCATGTTGTTCATGGCGGTCGCCACCATAGCGATCTCGTCGTGGCCTCGAATAGAGGCACGCGCGTTCGTATTGCCCTTGGCGATGCGCCGGGTGAGCGTTGAAAGCTGCCCCAGCGGGCGCGTAATGGTCAGGTTGACGACGTAGCCTGCTGCGACGACGATCAGGATGGTCAGAATGAAGGCGACGATGGTCGCAACATAAATAGGCTGAACCTGCGAGTTGCCGACGGCGGTCACGGCTTTACCCATATTCACCGCGTCATCCACTACATTTTGCCAGTTGTTTTTAAGGTCAGTAAAGGCGTAGATGGCCTGGTGCAGGATGGCATAGTCGGTATTGTATTCCGTATTGATCTGCGCCGGTGTCAAAACGACCGTCGGGTTGGCAGTCAATTCGCTTTGCAGGAAGTCAAGCCGGGTCAGCAATTGATCTTGTAAGGGCTTGTAGCCGGTGGTCGGGTTCACCCAGAGGTGGTTGATAACCTCGTTTAGCGAGCTTTGCTGCGACTGGATGATCGAGTTTCCGTTTGCCGGGTCGTCGCTCAACAGAATAGTGCGCACTGTACTCATATTATCTGATGTCGCCAGTTCGTAGCTGCTCTGATACGTTACTAACGCGTTGCCGAAGTCGCTCTCCAGCTTGCCTATTTCACTGTCTTCCTGGCCGCCGAGGGCAAACAGGGAGGGATCGGTGATGACCCTGCTGTGGCTGGCGAAGATCTGATAGAATTTCGCTTGCAAGAGAGCGTTCATGCGCTGCAAGTTGGTCTCTTCCTGGGCAGCCTGGCTCTGCGCGTCGAAACTGGTTCTCACTGCCTGTCCGCGTGTGTTGAGAGAGTTGATATAAAAGTTGCCCAGCAAGATAATGACAATGCCGGGAATGAGCGCCGCAATCGCGAACGCGAAAAAGAGGCGTCGGAAAATAGGTATATTACCAAGAAATCTAATCATTGTCGCATTATCCCTTCTCTTGCGGAGCGGTGACTGCTCAAAGCATTCCCCACCAAGTGTACATCAACTGGGGAGGAAATGGTACGTTCAGATAGGTGATGTACCTGATTTTCCTATCGGAACGTACCGCATTTCAGATATCTGCCCGAGTGTGACAAATCGTAACTTGCGTATATTGCTGACTGTGCTAAAAATTCGCGGGCCGCGGATACTCTGGATTTTGTACTGCGACGGAATAAGGGTACACTGGAATAAACTGTCCGCCCTGCCATTGGAACAGGTAAGCGATGCCCTGCTTGTTCTGACCCGCATCGGGGGCGTTGACGTTATCGAACTGCGCCGTTCCCTGCACGGTGTTGAAGACTTCGCCGGAACTCAAGAGCGAGATCAATTTGGAGTTATTCAGGCTCTGCGTCTTCGTCACAGCCTCCTGGAGCAGCTGCCCTACCGAAAACGCCTCTGCGACGTCACCGTTGATCTGGTCTTCCGTACCACCATATTGAGCGAGGTACGCGCTCACCATCTGGGCGTTCTGGAAATTGTCGGCTTGCGGATACCAGCCGTTGGGAACGAAGACGCCCTCCGTGTACTTGAGGCCGCCGACGGTGTTGATGAAGTCCTTGCCCAGGTCTGGCCCCGCAGTTGCAATGATCGCCTTCGGGTTGAAATGCGCCTTCTTAAAGAGCGGGATTTCGAGCTGAAGGTCTGGCAATAGCGTGCCGAGCAGCACCACATCCGGCTGCTTCTTGATGAGCTGCTCCGTGTCGGCTGTAGCTATCTTGGGGTCGCCGCCTTCGGGGTACTGGCTATTGATATTGCTGTACACCGTGGTCACGCCGTTCTGGGATAGCAACTGCTGAGCAGCAATCAACTGGGGGTACGTAAAGGGGTCATTCGAGGTCAGGTAGGCGGCTGTCTTGGGGCGCTGGGCTTTGGGCAGTGAAAGGATGTAGTAGGCGAAGGCGACCAGGTTGTTGTCTACCGGTACAGAAACAGCGAAGAGGTTGTGCCATCCTCCAGCGAAGACCGAGGGCGCGCCGCCCGCGCCCTCGATGAAGGCGTAGCCGTACTTCTGCGCGACCGGCGCGGCTGCTTTAGTCAGCAGTGTGGAGAACGGCCCCATAACCAGGTTGACGTGATCCTGTGTAATAAGTGTTGTGTAGTTCTTAGCGATCTGCACAGGGTCGCTCTTATCATCGAGGATTACCAGCTTGACAGGGCGGCCCAGTAACCCACCGCTGTTGTTGAGCATATCCGCCCAGAGCTGGTAGCCCTGCTGCATAGCTTGCCCGTCACTGGAGAAATCTTTGGTGAGCGAGAGCGAGATACCGATCGTGATCGGGTTGGTGTTGGTAAATGTTGGGGCGGAGTTCTGACCCCCGCCACACGCGCTCAATCCCACAAGCAATACAATAATACTACTGACAACGGAAAACCATTTCTTGCTTTTCGCACTTTGCCGATCAAACACGTCTCTTCTCCTTCTTCGACTGGCCTGTGACGTGACCTTCTTAAATGTATGTATATGCTCGTTTGCGTTGCATTTACGCCTACCAATGTATCTGCGGATAGAAACCGGAACACCCCGAAGAAACCGTCAACTTACTGTACTCCACTTTGAGCAGAAAGGAAACTTTTAGGCAGCAAACCTACCTGAATTTCCTATCTGGCGATGCTTCAAACGTGCTATACTTTCTGTCAACGAGAGAAATTCGCAGCAAGAGGAGCCATCCTATGCTTACAGAGTCCATCGTCGGTTGGCCGTTTCACAAGGTTTTGATCGCCAATCGTGGTGAAATTGCCATACGAGTCATCCGCGCCTGCCACGAATTGGGGCTGACCAGCGTGGCCGTGTATAGTGATGCCGACCGCAATGCCCTGCATGTGCGTATGGCCGACGAAGCCTACCATATCGGCCCGTCGCAGGCGTCGAAGAGCTACCTGCATATCCCGACTATCATCGAGACGGCGAAGCGAGCGGGCGCGCAGGCCATCCACCCTGGCTATGGTTTCCTGTCGGAGAACGCCACGTTCGTAGATGCCTGCGCCGAGGCCGGGCTGATCTTCGTTGGGCCGCCGGCAAGCGTGCAGCGCGGCGTAGGCGAGAAGACCGCCGCGCGCACTACCGCCCGCGATGCCAACGTGCCGATTGTGCCGGGCGCGATGCTTGATGACCTGGACGAAGTCGGCATCGCCCAACTCGCCGAGAAGATCGGCTATCCCCTCCTGCTGAAGGCTGCTGCTGGCGGTGGCGGTAAAGGCATTCGCTTCGTGCGCGATCCCAAGGACCTGTCAGCCTCGCTCCGCACGGCGCGCAGCGAGGCGAAGAGCGCCTTCGGCGATGACCGCGTCTACATGGAGAAGGCCATCTCGCCCGCGCGGCATATCGAGGTGCAGTTCATCGCCGACACGCACGGCAACGTCGTCCACCTGGGCGAGCGCGAGTGCAGCATCCAGCGCCGCCACCAGAAATTGATCGAAGAGTCTCCTTCGCCCGTGCTGGACGAGGCGCTGCGCGAGCGCATGACGGTCGCGACCATCAACCTCATACGTTCTATCTCCTACGTCAACGCTGGAACCGCCGAGTTCCTGCTTGGACCCGACCGCAGCTTCTATTTCCTAGAGGTCAACGCGCGCATCCAGGTCGAGCACCCCGTCACCGAGTGGGTCACGGGCATCGATCTTGTACGCGAGCAGTTCCGCGTGGCGGCTGGTTTGCCGCTCTCCTTCACGCAGGATCAGGTCATCTTGCGCGGCGCGGCAATCGAGGCGCGTATCTCCGCTGAAGACCCCGACAACCGCTTCTTGCCCGCCACCGGCACGGTACTGGCCTTGCAAGAGCCGTCAGGTCCCGGCGTGCGCGTCGATAGCGGCCTCTACGCCGGGTTGCAGGTGCCGCTGTTTTACGACCCGCTGCTCTCCAAGCTGATTGTATGGGCCAACGACCGCCCCCAGGCCATCGCGCGCCTGCGCCGCG
Organism: uncultured Chloroflexia bacterium; assembly: GCA_963731975.1. Classification (GTDB taxonomy): domain Bacteria; phylum Chloroflexota; class Ktedonobacteria; order Ktedonobacterales; family Ktedonobacteraceae; genus CAVSXS01. The sequence continues at coordinate 122,565 of CAVSXS010000007.1, forward strand.
CCCTCGAAGAGTACCAGATCATGGGCGTGCGCACCACTATTCCCTTCGCGCGCTGGCTGATGGACCACCCTCGCTACCAGGCCGGTGACATGTCCACCGACTTCATCGCTGAGGAGTGGGAGCCGCTCAAGAAAGCCGCCGAAGTTGTCGAATTCTACTGGAGGCGACGCAGCAAACGAGGCCCTATCGCCGCCGCAGATTGCCGCGCTCGTGGGCGGACTGCTGCTGAGCCAGCAGGTCGAGGAGGAGAAGATGCGCCGCAAGCCGATCGGCGCGGGCGAAAACGGGGACTCGGTGAGTCGCTGGAAAGACGCGGGCAGGCGTGAGGTGCTGCGAAGATTGTAGCGCATCCTTTCGAACTTTGCGGGCGCGCTCAACGTATAAATCAGTAGCGGTTATCCGCGATTGCTGCCTATCGCCTATTCGCTATGCTTTGAATATATTGGAGGACATCGGTGCCCCAGGGAAAAGCCTTTGAGCGGCGCACTCGCCTGACACGCGAGATCATCGAAACGATCGCGCTGACACTGCTCATGTTTCTTGTCATTCGCTTTGCCGTGCAGAACTTTCGCGTGGACGGCATGAGCATGGAGCCGACGTTGCATAATAGCGAATATATCCTGGTTGATAAGGCGGCTTACCTCTTCCATGCACCCTCGCGGGGAGATGTGATCGTCTTCGAGTATCCCCTCGACACGAGCGTCGATTATGTGAAGCGCATCATCGCCATTCCTGGCGATACGATCAGCGTCGTAGGTCAGCAGGTCACAGTGGACGGCGTGACGCTGAGCGAACCCTATGTGAATGCCTCCGATCCCTACAATCCCTTTCCACCTATCGTCAATCGCAAGGTCGGACCGAACGAATACTTCGTGATGGGAGACAATCGCGGCAACAGTTCCGATTCGCGGCAATGGGGTTTCGTGCCTCTCCAGAACATCATCGGCCAGGCGTCATTCGTGTACTGGCCCTTCAACGAAGGCAACTTCGGCCTGCTGGCCAACGTGACCAGCGTCTTCGCCGGCATACACTCGTAGCTATCGCCGATGCGCCTCGCTGCTTTACCTCTCCTGCACAGGTGCAGGCAGCTCAAAGACTGGAGGTGTCTTGCCGCGCAGCTTCGCTGATTCGGACTTGAGACGTCCAACCGCTTCTTGCGGGACATAGCGCCCACCCAGAGGCGTAGGATGGATGCCGGGGCCATGAAAATCGCTACCACCGGTGGGGATAAGATGATACTCTTCCGCCAGGGCGCGCAGCGCATCCTCCTGCTGCGAAGTGTAGGAGCCGTAGTACGTTTCGAGGCCGACCATGCCGACATCGACCAGGCGAGGTAGCCACGCACGCAGCTCATCCAGGCCGGGCAGGGTGATGGGATGCGCGATAACGGGCAGGCCGTTCGCGCTGGCAATCAGGCGCACGGCGTCATCTGCCGTCAGGCGATAACGTGGCACATAGGCCGGGCAGCCGTTGCCGATATATTTTTCGAATGCCTCGCCTATGCTCCGTACATAGCCCGCTTCGAGCAGCGCCTGTGCCACGTGAGGGCGACCAACCGCACCCTGGGCGATTTCGCGCACGCGCTCCCACGAGATGGAGACGCCCTGCTCGTTCAGGCGCTCGACCATACGCTGCCCTCGTAGTACGCGCGCGTCCCGGAGCACTTTCAGCACAGATTGGAAGGCGGGTCGCTCGTACTCCATGAAATAACCGAGCACGTGAACTTCGCCGCCACCGGCATCGGTGTTGATTTCGATGCCGGGGATGAAGTCAATTTGTAGCTCCTGAGCAGCGCGTGCGGCCTCAGCCAGCCCGTCCGTTGTATCGTGATCGGTCAGCGCCAGTACGAGCAGCCCGGCTTCACTGGCGCGCTGTAGCAGTTCCGCCGGGGCATAAACGCCGTCCGAGGCGGTCGAATGAGTGTGTAAATCGATGATGTTAGGCACACATCGTCCCTTCTGCTCTCAACGCGCATGACCTGCATCACGTATAGACGATAAGCTACCGCGCATAATCGACCGAGCGCGTCTCGCGCACGACGCAGACCTTGATCTGGCCTGGGTAGTCGAGACTGTCCTCGATCTTGTGAGCGATATCGCTGGCAAGCTGGTTGGCGGCAAGCTCGTCGATCTCCTCGGGTTTGACGATGATGCGTACCTCGCGTCCGGCCTGGATTGCAAACGATTTTTCGACGCCGGTAAACGAGTTAGCGATCAATTCCAGCGCCTCCAGGCGTTTGATGTACAGGTCGATGGTTTCACGGCGTGCCCCTGGGCGAGCGGCGGAGATAGCGTCCGCGGCCTGCACGATGGCAGCTTCCAGACTCTGTGGCTCGGCTTCTGTGGCGTGGTGCGCGACCATCGCGTGGATGATCCTGGGCGATTTCCCGAAACGGCGCGCGATTTCCCCGCTGATGATGGCGTGCGGCCCCTCGACCTCCTGGTCAATCGCCTTGCCGAGGTCATGCAGCAGCGCCGCTGTCTTGCTGACATTGACATCTGCGCCCAGCTCGTGCGCCATCGTCGTCGCAAGAATGGCCACTTCGACGGAGTGCGCCAGCACGTTTTGCCCGTAGCTGGTGCGGAAATGCAGGCGTCCCAGCAGCTTGAGCAATTCGGGCTGCAAGCCGTGGACATTGGCCTCCATCGCGGCTCGCTCTCCCTCTTCGCGGACGATGATGTCTACTTCCTGTCGTGCTTTCGCCACGACTTCTTCGATACGCGCCGGATGGATGCGACCGTCGAGAATGAGACGCGTCAGCGCGACGCGCGCGATCTCGCGCCGTACCGGGTCAAAGCCGGAGAGGATCACCGCCTCCGGCGTATCGTCGATAATCAGATCGACGCCGGTGGCAGCTTCCAACGCGCGGATATTGCGGCCTTCGCGTCCGATGATGCGCCCCTTCATCTCGTCGTTGGGCAGCGGCACCACCGAGACGACCGCTTCCGCCACCTGGTCGGAGGCGCAGCGTTGAATAGCGAGCGTGATGATCTCACGCGCACGGGCATCGGCCTCTTCACGGGCCTGCTCCTCGATAGCGCGAATGCGCTTTGCTGCTTCCGTGCGCACGCGGAACTCAATTCGCTCAAGCAGCACTTCTTTGGCCTGCTCCTCCGTCAATTGCGCGATACGCTCAAGCTCGCGCAGGTGGTCTCGTTTAACCTCCTCGACCTCCTCGCGCGTCTGTTCGATGGAACGCTCGCGCGCCGTTAGCTTGCGCTCGCGCTGTTCCAATGCATCAATCTTGCGTTCGAGGTTTTCTTCCTTCTGCTGCACGCGCCGCTCCTGGCGCTGCAACTCGGCGCGCCGCTCGGCATTATCGCGTTCTATCGTGGCGCGGAAACGCGCCGACTCCTCTCGCGCCTCGTGAAGCGCTTCGCGCTGCTGTGATTGAAGTTCCAGCAGTCGCTGCTCGCTATTTTCTTTCTCAATTCGCAAACGGTCCGCGAATTGTTGTTTATTATGAGCTTTCCCCAGCAAGTATCCTGCGTAGAGAGCTATTAATGCTCCCGCCACAAGAATAAGCAAGGCAGCTACGATGATCCCTGATTGCACTTCGGCCTACCTCCAATAAGAAAAAGGCGAACAGGCCTTTATCGCTGTAACAGATAGAAAAGGTATAATGAGTAGAGATGTTTGTATCTCAGGCAACTGTTGTCAGGCGGCTCCGTAACCTCCGTAACAGAAGCATACGGTGCGCCAAGCATACTATATAGGACTAGTGGAAGACTGTCAAGCGTACAATTCGTATATGTCAAGTAGAAGTAGACCGGAGTATCGATTATGTATCAGGTACCATCGCATGAGCAGCCCGCATCACTGCGCCCGACGCATGTCGTGACCTGCTTTCTGCGGCGCGGCGATTCGGAGGGGGAGCGCATCCTACTGGTGCGCCGCAGCCAGCGTGTCGGCAGCTACAACTCGCGCTGGGCAGGCATAAGCGGCTTTGTCGAAGAGGGCATTCCACCCGATGAGCAAGCCTACACGGAGATTCGTGAAGAGACGGGTTTGCAGCGCGAGCAGGTGCGTATGCTCAAGCGCGGGGCAGTCGTCGAGTACGAAGATGCTTCCATTGGGCGACACTGGTTCGTCCACCCCTACCTCTTCGATACGCTCGCCCCCGACGCCATACGGCTAGACTGGGAAGCCACCGAAATTCGCTGGATTTCCCCCAGCGAATTGGGCCAATTCGAGACGGTGCCGAAGCTGCAAGAAGCCTACGAATCGGCCATCAACGGCCTGTAGGGGCGACCGTCGTGGTCGCCCGCCTAACGCACGTCGAGCCGCCTTAGGTAGCCATTCACGACCTTTCGCCGCCATCAAGCGGGTGGCGGGCGACCTCGAGGGTCGCCCCTACACTCGTTCGATCACGGTGGCGATGCCCTGGCCGACGCCAATGCACATTGTTGCCAGGCCGTAGCGACCGCCGCGCCGCTCAAGTTCGTGCAGCAGCGTGACGATCAGACGCGCGCCGCTGCAGCCGAGCGGGTGGCCAAGCGCTATTGCGCCGCCGTTCACGTTGAGCCGGTCTTCGTCGATTTCCAATTCTCGTGCGCATTGCAGCGCCTGCACCGCGAACGCCTCGTTCAGTTCTACCAGGTCGATGTCCTGCATTCGTAGCCCTGCGCGCTGGAGTGCCTTGCGCGTGGCAGGGATTGGCCCCAGACCCATATAAGCCGGGTCAACGCCTGCCACGGCACTCGCCACGATTCGCGCGCGGGGACGCAGTCCCAGCTGCTCGGCATGACTCTTCGCCATCAACACCAGGGCGGCTGCGCCGTCGTTAATACTCGACGAATTGCCCGCCGTCACGCTGCCGTCCTTACGGAAAGCGGACTTGAGCGCTGCCAGCTTATCGAGCGAGGTGTCTGCGCGTGGCTGCTCATCCAATGAGACGAGCAGCGTGTCGCCCTTCCTCTGCGGGACGCCGACCGGCACGATCTCCGCGTCAAAGCGACCTTCCTCCTGCGCGGCGATAGCGCGCCGGTGGCTGCGCAGCGCGAAGCTATCCTGCGCATCCCGGCTGATCTTCGTGCGTTCGGCCACATTCTCCGCCGTTTCGCCCATGCTGAACGGGTGGTGCATGGCTGCCAGCTTTGGATTGATGAAGCGCCAGCCCAGCGTCGTGTCTTGCAGATTCATACTGCGGCTGAATGCGCTGTCGGATTTGCCAAGTACGAACGGCGCGCGTGTCATGCTCTCTACTCCACCCGCCACGAAGGTATCGCCCGCGCCCGTCTGGATGGCCTGCGCCGCACTGTTGACCGCCTGTAAACCCGAACCGCACAGGCGATTGACCGTCTGACCGGCGACCTCTAGTGGCAGTCCGGCCAGCAGGAGCGCCATGCGCGCCACGTCGCGGTTATCCTCACCTGACTGGTTCGCGCAGCCCAAGATGACATCTTCGATACTTCTTGAATCGATATTCGCGCGCCGCACCGCCTCGGCGATAACTAGCGCGGCCAGGTCATCCGGGCGAACATCTTTGAGGCTGCCCGCGTAGCGACCGATGGGGGTGCGCACTGCTGAGAGGATAACCGCGTCTTCCATTATGAGTTCCCTTCCGCGTGGCGAGGCTATGAGATCCCTTCTGGCAGGTATACCGACAAACTACTTTCCTTTGAAGTCCGCTTTACGTTTTTGGATGAACGCCTGCATCCCCTCGCGCATATCTTCGGTGGCAAAGAGCAGGAAGAAGTTCTTGCGCTCGATCTCCAGTCCCTCTTCCAGGGAAGTCTCAAAGGCCGCATTGACGGCCTCTTTCCCGAGCCGGATAGCGATGGGAGCCTGTGCCGCGACAACCTTCGCCAGTTTGATAGCTTCGGTCAGGTGCTCGCCCTTTGGCACGATGCGGTTGACCAGGCCATGCGCTGCCATCTCCTGCGCGGTGATCTGCGCGCCCGTCAGCACCATCTCCATTGTGCGGTACTTGCCCAGCGTGCGCGCGAGTCGCTGCGTGCCGCCTGCCCCTGGGATCACGCCCAGCAGGATTTCGGGCTGCCCAAAGCGCGCATTCTCAGATGCCACGATCATATCGCAGTGCATGGCAAGCTCGCAGCCGCCGCCCAGTGCATAGCCCCCGACTGCGGCGATCATCGGCTTATGGATTTGCTTGATGCGCAGCCACGACCCGAAGCCGCCCAGCATCATATCAATGGGTGACTTATCGGACATTTCTTTGATATCAGCGCCCGCCGCGAATGCCCTGTCTCCTGCGCCGGTGATAACTATGCAGTGAATGCTCTCGTCCTGGTCGAAGGCGACCAGTGCATCGGCCAGCTCGCCGACGATCTTGTTGTTGAGGGCATTCAGCGCGTCAGGCCGGTTCAACGTCACGATTCCCACGTTTTCGTCGCGGTCGGTTAAAATATACTGGTAGTTCTCTGGCATAATGCTCCTCGCGTTACATGAAATGGGACAATATTCTCCCGTGTCTAAGGACACGATTCATCGCGTCTCTCCAAAATTATATCATCTTACCCTGGCTGTACCAATTTCATTGCTCGCTCAAAGTGCCGTTTATCGTGTTCCCAATCCTCTTTTTCCTGCTCCAGGGTCTGGATAGGCGTCTCCAAAATGACGGTAGTATGCTGCAAGCGCGGGTCGCGCAGCAGAACACGCAAGCCCTCTTCGCCGATGATGCCTTCGCCCAGGCGAGCGTGTACATCGCGGTGGCTGCCCAGCGCCATAGCAGTATCGTTGAGGTGGATGACCATGAGGCGTTGCAAGCCAATTGTCTCGTCGATCTGATCGAGCACCAACCGCGCCGATTCTGCCGTGGAAATGTCGTGGCCGGCCCCCCACAAATGCGCGGTGTCGATGCATACGCCCAGGCGTTCCCGGTAGTCAGGCAGTAGATTGAGGATGTCGCGCAATTGTTCGAAGCTGTGCCCAAGCGAGTTGCCCGCACCCACGTCGTTCTCCAGCAGCAACATGACCTCCGGCGGAGTCTCCGGCAAAATGCGCCGGATAGCCTCAGCTATGCGTATAATACCAGCCTCCACGCCCGCGCCGCGATGACTGCCCGTGTGGAAGACGACGTAGCGCGCCCCCAGCAGCGGACCACGTTGCAGCGTCCAGCGCAGCAGCGCGACGGATTTTTCCCAGATGACCTCGTCAGGCGAGGCCAGGTTAATCAAGTAGGGTGCGTGAATAACAACCGGTTCGAGATCAAGGCTACGGGCGGCCTGGGCAAATGCGGCGCTATTCGCGTCGTTACCGCTGGGTGGTCGCCAGCCTGTGGGGTTGCTGGCGAAGATCTGGATGGCGTTGCAGCCGAGCGAGCGTGCCATCTCCGCCGCTTTGACGGCATTGGCGTGCAAGGGCATATGGCGACCGAGACGCATAATGCTTACGCCCCTTCTTCTGAAGTATCTTGTGCATGTAGTGTTCTTTGCGCTTCTCGCGCTCCCTGCGCGTCGTGTGACTCGTCGAGAGTGTCCGGGTGTGGCAATTGTTCCAGGCTGGTCAGGCCGAACTGCTGGAGAAAATCCGGTGTGGTGGCGAAGAGCGCGGGTCGCCCGACCGTCTGCGCGCGGCCAATCTCGGCGACCAGACCGTGCTGCACCAGGCTTGCCAGGGCGCGGTCGCTATTCACCCCGCGCACAGCCTCGATTTGAGCGCGTGTGATGGGTTGGCGATAACCGATCACCGCCAGCGTCTCCAAGGCGGCGTTCGTCAGCTTCGCCGTCATAGGCAGACCCAGCAGGGCGGCGATATAGCGCGCGTTCTCCGGGGCTGTCACCAGCTGCACCTGCGTTCCCAGGCGCTGCAAGCGTATGCCGCGCTCCTGGCTCTCCAACTGCTGCGCCAGCATTGCCAGCCCGTCGGATAGCGCAAGATCATCGACATCAAGCAGCTTGCGTAATTCGCTATATTCTAATGGGCGACCAGAGACGAAAAGAATGCTCTCAATGACCGCCGCGACCAGGGAGGTCGTGGTCAGCTCTCCCCGTTCTCCCTGTTCTCCCTGTCTCTCCTGTAATTCCTGTACCATGTTTTCCTACAATACTGTATTATGGCTCAACTCTGGCATCCATAATCGCCTGCTTCGCTTCCGCCGCCGTCTGCACTGTGAACATCTGGCCGAGCAGCGTATGCAGCACCTCTGTGTCGTTGATGGCCTCAACGCGTGGTTCAGTATAGGTGTCAAGCTCAGGGAAGCGCATGTGGATCAGGTTCAGCAAAACCTCCTGCTGCTCCTGAATCCTTTGCTCTGTTGCCTGCTGCATACCCTGCTGCATACCCTGCTGCATGCCCTTTTCCATCCCCTTCTTCACGATTTCCTGGTAAGTCCAGGAATCCTCCAGAATGTCATCCAGCATAGCAAAACTCCTTTTGAACCACGACTCATACGGTTCTCTATTACTCACTAAGCCGCCAAAGGTATATGCTAGCGCCAACAACTCGATCTCTCGCGCCTCTGTCAGCTCTGACACCATCTCTTGTACGATATCGGGTGCTGTCCCACCTTCGGCCAGCAAAATGAGCGGATACAACCCGTGCATTCCTGACTTTAGCATTGAACGCGCCGAAAGCCTGGTCATCTCAACCACCGTAAAATAGAAGCGGTGATATTCTTCTCCTTTGACGAGTCGCCGGATATAGGGCGATACGGGCACCTGACCATCTCTTCGGAGATAGATCACGAACGTATAAACAGGCTGCAAGTCATTCTCGCTCGAAGTCAGGACGTTATACTGTAATAAACGATCCGGCATGACCATATGATGCCGTGATTGGAACTCAATATGCATCACAGCAGGTTGCCCATCCACGGTTATAGCATACAGGCCATCCGCGAAAATATTCCGACTTTTCAATTCGGGCGATAACTCACGAACAAATACTCCGTCTTTCATCAGCCACGAGACGATGTGCTGTGGCTTCTCTTTCAGCAGCCGCTTTGCTGCGCTATCCCACGGACCAGGCATACATTAGAGACCCTCCTACCATGCTATTCTATCGAGAGTGTAGCATATCGGAAATGTCCTGTCGAGCATAGCCACGAGGAACAGGGCGAAGGAAAAAGATGTCGTTTGACAAACATATGACTTGTAATGTATGCTCGAAGGAGAAAGAATTATCGGTCAAAGCCCCGGCAAGGTGGTCGGCGCGGCTTTGTTCATGATCGAAGAACAGAAACGGGTTGAGGAATGCAGGCAATACTACGCACAATGCGATATTTTGAAATCGGCGCGCGGACGCTGGTCGCTTTGAGCGCGTTGCTTCTTCCTACCCTCCTCCTCACCCTCAACAGCCTCACCCTTAGGGGCCTTGCCAGTCTCGATGGGCTACAGAGCCTGGCAGGGCATACAACAAGGCTAGCCCCAAGCGCAGCTTAGGGAGAAACAAGGGGGCGCGACGAGGCACCCCTATCCAGAGTAGGTATCCTGAAGAGGGCCTTCCATCGAGCTGGGAGGCTCTCTTTTTTGTGGATAAGTAGGGAGTATGGCACTGCCGCAGCGCATTTGCGGCGCATTAGCCGGTGCCACTTATGTCACCAACGGTACAACAAGGAGTGTTAGATGCTGAAAGATCTGGTTTTTCGCAAACAAGTTCAGGGCGGGATGCAAAAGGGAACCATTACGAAATATGAGCCTTTGCCCCCCATTGATCTACCCGACCGCCAGTGGCCGTCCCATACGATCACAACCGCGCCCACGTGGTGCAGCGTCGATCTGCGCGACGGCAACCAGGCGCTTCCTATCCCGATGGGCATCAAGGAAAAGCTGGAAATGTTCCGGCTACTGGTCGATATCGGCTTCAAAGAGATCGAGGTTGGTTTTCCTTCGTCTTCACAAATCGAGTTCGACTTTGTGCGCCTGCTGATCGAAGAGAACCTCATTCCAGATGATGTTACTATCCAGGCGCTGGTGCAGGCACGCGACGAACTGATTACGCGCACCTTTGAGTCACTACATGGCGCGAAGAAAGCAATAGTCCATCTGTATAATTCGACCTCGCCGCTTCAACGCCGCGTTGTTTTCGGGCTGGACAAGCCAGACATCATCAACATTGCCACGCGTGGAGCGGAGCTCGTGAAGAAACTGACGCCGGCGCTGATCGGTACGCAGGTCACGATGGAGTACTCGCCCGAAAGCTTTTCATCGACCGAGGTCGATTTCGCTCTTGAGATCTGCGAAGCCGTGGTGGATATCTGGCAGCCGACCCCCGACAACAAGATCATCCTGAACCTGCCGGTCACGGTCGAATACGCGCCGCCCAACGTACATGCCGACCAGATCGAATGGTTCTGCCGCCACCTGCGCAACCGCGAGACGGCCATCATCAGCCTGCACACGCACAACGACCGCGGTACGGGCGTAGCCTGCACCGAATTGGGCCTGCTGGCCGGTGCGGATCGCGTCGAAGGAACGCTTTTCGGCAACGGCGAGCGCACAGGCAATGTGGACATTGTGACGGTGGCTCTCAACATGTACACGCAGGGCATCGATTCCGGCCTGGATTTCAGCGACATCCCCCACATTCGCGCCGTTGCTGAGAAATGTACGCGCATGGAAGTGCCGCCGCGACATCCCTACGCGGGCGAGCTGGTCTTTACCGCCTTCTCTGGTTCGCATCAGGACGCCATCAATAAGGGCATGACGCAGCAGGACTCGGCACGCGACGCACTGTGGCAGGTTCCCTACCTACCCATCGATCCGACCGACGTGGGTCGTTCGTATGAGGCCATCATTCGTATCAATTCGCAGTCCGGCAAGGGCGGCGTGGCCTACGTGATGGAAACCGAGTTCGGTTATCAACTGCCCAAGTTGATGCATGTCGAGATGGGTAAGATCATCAAGAACCTGGCCGACGAGTGCGGTGAAGAACTGTCGGGCGCGCAGATTCGCCAGGCGTTCGAGCAAGAATACCTGGAGCGCGAGGAGCCGTTCGCGCTGAAATCCTTCCACGTGGAGGATGGAGTGTCGCCCAATGATCCCAGGATCGTCGCCTGCACCGTCCGTATCTCCGTAGATGGCATCTCGCGCGAGTTGCATGGGCGCGGCAACGGCCCCATCGATGCCTTCGTGCAGGCGCTCAACCAGGGCGACGTGGCCGACTTCAAGGTGCTTTCCTACACCGAACACGCGCTTGAGCAGGGAGCTGAGGCCAAGGCCATCGCCTACATCCAGATCAAAATAGCTTCTGGAGAAACCTTCTTCGGCGCAGCCATCGACACGAACATCGAATTGGCAGCCGTGAAAGCTGTACTCAGCGCGCTGAATCGCTCGCAGAAGTAGTGTTCTACGAACAGGCAGCAGGGCAACCAATGGTTGCCCTGCTGCCTGTTCGTAGAACACTTTACAACCCCGCCTGGGTCGGAACGGGTGTGGGGCTGGACTTCTGCGGGTTAACCTTCCACGTCCCGTTTTCCTGGATAAGCGTTATATTCTCGTTGATTGGCGGAACGATGGTGTCGCCGACGACGAAGCGCAGGGCAGCTGTCGCGGTTGAGCCGCTCAGTTGCACGCTACTGAAGGTGCAGTTCTTGATCCCTCCCACGATTGGCCTGTTCAGTTGTTGCATTCCTTGAGAGATCTTTGCCACGCTGGTCAGGCTCTGCGAACGCGTTGAAAGCTGGTTGTAGACTCCCTGCGCGTCGCTGTTCTGCCAGGCTGTACAATAGGCTGTGAGCGTCTTTTCGGGCGTGGAACGGTTGGCGTAGAGGTAGCCGCCGACCGCGCCTCCCACAATCACCAGCAGCAGCACGATGACGCCAACGACGAGGCCGGTGCGGCGTTTCTTTTTGGACGGCGCGACGGGAACGGGAACGCCGATCTGTCCTGGTGCAGCGTTCCACTGCTGCGGATACGGCGGTGGCACAGGCGGCATCGGTGGCGCAGGATAGGCCGGTTGTTGTGGGTATCCAGGTTGAGAGTACCCCTGCTGTGGGTATCCCTGGGAATACGCCTGTGGCTGGTAGTCCGGCAGAGAGGGCTGTCCATAATTCGAGTTCGGTTGCTGGTAGTCGGGATAGCTGGGTGGCGCGGAAGGATAGTCTGGCGACGAAACAACAGGCGGTCCGGCCACCGTCGGCGCGTATCCCGCGTTGATATACTCGCTTGTAGCCGCTCGCATGGTTGCGTCATTCGAGTCGGCCACTTCATATGTCAGGCTAGTCGTTCCGATGCGGATCGTGTCTCCTGAGATGAGAGGGCGTGGCACCTGTGGGGGGAGGCGCTGCTCATTCACAAAGGTTCCATTGGTGCTGTTCAGATCGACAATCGCATACTCCTGCCCTATAGGGCGAATTTCGGCATGGTGTGAGGAAGATTGCGGATCGGCTATCGCCAGGCTGTTATCTGTCGCCCTACCAATCGTCAGTGGGGTTTCGGTAAGAGGAATAGTTCCCAGGGAGCCTATCAAACTGGCTTGCATATCTTTCTCCTTATAATAATGGCTATTAGTTATGAATTGACCGATGCTAGGCAGGCCACCACAAAGAAATAATACCGCCTGCTATGCGTAGTGTATCATGTATCGGCCTACCTTGTCTGTTAAATATGCCACATAGAGACAGCTATGTTATACTGGTCAGGGTAATGCAGGCGCATTCGAGAACGTTTATCAACACTTTGAAAAAGGTGGCAGATGATAGAAAAAATAGATGTTTCGCTCCGGCCAGAGTGCGTAATTAGCACAAGCAGGCTCACCAAAGCTTTCGGCAAGCTGGTTGCCGTGAATGATCTACACCTTGAGGTCATGCGGGGCGATGTGTTTGGTTTCCTCGGCCCCAACGGCTCCGGGAAGACGACCACCATTCGTATGCTGCTGGGCTTGATCCGTCCAACAGCCGGGCATGTCGTGATCTTCGGTATGGACAATGCCTACCAGCTACCGGCCATCCTCGCGCGGGTAGGCGCGATTGTGGAGACGCCGGTCTTCTATCCATATCTATCCGGCAGAGACAACCTGCTCGTCGTGGCCGCTGCTTCCGGTATGGTGTCCGGGAAAGCTAGAGCGCGGCGAGTAGATGAGCTGCTCGAACTGGTCGAACTGCGCACCCAGGCGAAGATGCAGTACCGCAAGTACTCGCTCGGCATGAAACAGCGCCTGGGCATCGCCGCCACGCTGCTTACCGACCCGGAACTGGTGCTGCTAGACGAGCCGACAAATGGGCTGGATCCCGTCGGCATGGTTGAGATACGACAGCTTATTCACCGGCTGACCGCGCTGGGTAAGACTATCTTTCTCTCCAGTCACCTCTTGAACGAAGTACAGCAGGTGTGCAACCGCGTCGCCATCCTTCAACGCGGCAACCTTATCAAACAGGGCGACGTGCGCGACCTGCTGCGCGGCAGTGAACAGGTGCTGGTGCGCCTGCGCAATCCAGAGGAGACACAGCAGGCAGCCGCCATTTTGCAGCAGGCCAGGGAGCAGGGCGCGGATTGGATGAGCGCGGTACGCATCGAGTGGGATCGCTCGAACCAGCCCACACTGCGGGTTGATGCACCGAAGGCATATTCCGCGGAGATCAATGCGCTGCTGGCACACAGGGATCTATTCGCCGCCGAACTCCACCCGTTCGAGGGTAGCCTTGAAGAGGTCTTCCTGCAACTCACAACGCCTGCCAGCGTCCCTGGCGGCAGGCGAGGCATGGCCGAGATCGCCTCCGTCCCGGAGCCGCCAGCGGGAACAGTCCACTACGTGGCTCAGCCCGGCGCAATGATTGCTATGAATGACGAGAGGGACAAGCGCTCATGAATATCTCTTCCCACCTGCCTGCTAGCGCGGAGGAGCAGCTTCCTCCCCCTCCACACGGCACTTCAGTCGTGACGGGGCGGCAAAACTACCTGCTGGTGATCCTGAGACTGATCGGCATGGAACTCTATAAAATTCGCCGCAGGGCGCTGTCAAAATCCCTGGGAAGCATCGCTGTGGCACTGGCGATTATTCCCATGCTGTTCATTGGCATAGGAACACTCGTCACATTGAACGCGCCACTCGACAGCTTTCAGCCGCCGTGTCAGGTTATTACCAATCCGGGTGGCGTACAGCCTCCTCCGGCTTCCTGCCCTACATTCACGCCAGCGCAGTTGGAAAGTGTGCGACAGCTCGCCGTCGAAGGGACTTCAGCGGCGCTTCGCCTGCCAATGTCGCTCAACATTGTAGTTGAAGTCTCCTTCGTGGTCGGCTCCATCCTGGTTATTACTCTATTCGGCACCGTCGTGGGAGGCGAATTCAGCATCGGCACGATTCGCCTGCTGTTCACGCGCGGGCCGACCCGCACGCAGTTTTTGATCGCCAAACTGGGCACCTTGCTGGCCATCACCTTGCTCGGTGTGACGGTTATGGTGATCCTGGGGGTGCTGATCGGTCAGGCGCTCAACCCCATCAGCGGCATTGCGCAGACCGGCGATTTCTTCAACGCAGGCTGGATGGGACACGCGTTTCTCTATGTCGTGTGCGCTATACTGGGTTGGCTGGTCTATGGTACCCTTGCCCTGTTCTTCGGCATCCTGGGACGCTCGACCGTAGCGGGAGTCGTGGGCGGTTTTATGTGGCTGGTGCTCGAATTGATTCTGGGGAGCGTGCTCACGTTGCTCGGCTCGCTAAGCTCGGGGCCGTTCGGCAACTTCTTGAAAGCCATACCTGATTACTTCATCGGCAATAATGTCAGCGCACTGCTTGGCGACCAGGCACATTATCTTTTTGGTTCCGATTCGCCGTCGCTGTCTGTGCCGCACGCACTACTGGTTCTGGCTTGCTATCTCGTCGCGTTCATTGGATTGGCCTGGTGGCTCAATAAGCAGCGAGACATCACGAACTGACGGCCCTGCACTGACTGGAAGCTTATGCTCAACGTGACGACCATCAAAGAATATGCCTACGCGCTCGGCTTCGACCTGGTGCGCATCACCAGTGCCGAAGCCTTCCCGGAGGCCGAGCGCATTATACAGGAGCGCATCGCGCAAGGCTTGATGGATGGCCTGCCCTGGTTCACCGTCGAGCGCGCCAGCGTTTCCTGCCATCCCGACGCGCTCCTGCCGGGGGCGTGCTCGATCATTGCGCTGGCCATGTTCTACCTGGCGGAGCAGCCCGACGAGCCGGGCGACAACATCCCACGCGGGCGCATCTCGCGCTACGCCTGGGGAGATGACTACCACGAAGTCATCAAACCCAAACTCCAGCAGCTCGCGGCCTGGCTGCACGAATACGCGGGAGAAGAAACGCTCACCGTCGAGACACGCCTGTTCGTCGATACGGGGCGCATGGTGGATCGTGCTGTTGCGCAGCGTGCCGGGTTGGGCTGGTATGGCAAAAACACCAACATTCTGACGCACGGGTGGGGATCGTGGGTCTTTCTGGCCGAGATCGTAACGAATATCCCGCTCGTGGCCGGTGATGGCGCCACGGCCAGCCCATACGACGCACCATCGAGGGCCAGTTGCGGTAAATGCGACATCTGCTTGCGCGCCTGCCCCACAGGGGCGCTGCCCGCGCCATACGTGCTGGACAACACGCGCTGCATTTCGTACCTCACCATCGAGCTGCGCGGCAGCATTCCCCTTGAACTACGCCCGCTGATGGGTAACCTCATTTTCGGCTGTGACATCTGCCAGCAAGTCTGCCCCGTTAACATTGTGGCGGAGCGCCGCCTCGGTTTGCGTCACGACGGGAAGACAGCCTCCGCGTCCTCGCAGCTTGTACAATTGCGCCCCCGCGCGGAGTTTCGATCGCGCGCCGGGACGGGTAGCAACCCCGAACTGATCCCACTGCTCGCCTTGACGGAGGAGGAGTTCCGCGAGCGTTTCCGCCATAGCCCCATTCGCCGCACGAAACGCCGGGGGTTACTGCGCAATGTCTGCGTGGCGCTCGGCAATAGTGGCGATCCACAGGCAGTTCCCGCGCTGCTCGGCGCGCTACGCGATGCGGAGCCGCTGGTACGCGGACACGCGGCCTGGGCGTTGGGGTGTATCGGCGGTGAGCGGTCCGCGCAGGCACTTCGCGAGGCGCTGGAGTACGAAGCCGATGAAGGGGCACGCCAGGAGATCAGGTGTGCGCTGAGCGCGTTAGGCGAAGCGCGATAACGATTTACGAATAACAAAAAACGCAGGTTGCCTGAGTTTCCTGGACTACCTGCGCCTTACCTCATAAAGAATAATTACCTCAATTTTGCCGAGACCAGAGCGGATGAGAGCGGGAAAGACAGAGTTGCGCTCGAGGTCGTCCTGCGGGAAGATACTGATGGAACAAGCCGTTCGGTCATTAGTACCGCTAGGCTGCACCTGTTACCAGGCGTCCACCGGCGGCCTATCAACCAGCTGGTCTTGCTGGAACCTTCATCCTGCTTGAGGGCAGGATGGGAAGCGTCATCTCGGGGGCGGCTTCGCGCTTAGATGCTTTCAGCGCTTATCCCTTCTGGACGTAGCTATCCAGCTCTGGCCTGGGCAGGCCAACTGGCGCACCAGCGGTCCAGCCATCTCGGTCCTCTCGTACTGAAGATGACTCCCCTCTCGCTTCCTGTGCCCACGACGGATAGAGACCGAACTGTCTCGCGACGTTCTGAACCCAGCTCGCGTGACGCTTTCATGGGCGAACAGCCCAACCCTTGGGACCTACTCCAGCCCCAGGATGCGCCGAGCCGACATCGAGGTGCCAAACCTTGCCGTCGATGTGAACTCTTGGGCAAGATCAGCCTGTTATCCCCGGGGTAGCTTTTATCCGTTGCGCCACAGCCCTTCCACTCGGTGCTGTGGGATCACTAAGGCCGACTTTCGTCCCTGCTCGGCTCGTCTGCCTCGCAGTCAAGCTCCCTTCTGCCTTTGCACTCTACTCGGGTGATGTCCATCCACCCTGAGGGAACCATTGCGCGCCTCCGTTACGCTTTGGGAGGCGACCGCCCCAGTCAAACTACCCGCCTGGCCCTGTCTGCTCTCCGGTTCACGGACTGAGCATGAGATGCAACGCACTGCAAGAGTGGTATTTCACTTTCGCCTCCCCCCACTCCGCAAAATGGGGTTCACCGGCTCCCACCTATCCTACGCATGCACCACACCGCCTCAGGACCAGGTTGTAGTAAAGCTCCACGGGGTCTTTTTGTCCTGTCGTGGGTAACCCGTATCTTCACGGGTACTTCAATTTCGCCGAGCCCCCTGTCGAGACAGTGCTCAAGTCGTTACTCCCTTCGTGCGGGTCGGAACTTACCCGACAAGGAATTTCGCTACCTTAGGACCGTTATAGTTACGGCCGCCGTTCACCGGGGCTTCGCTTCCTCGCTACGCTCACGAGTCCGCTTAACCTTCCGGCACTGGGCAGGAGTCAGCCCCTATACATCCGCTTTCGCGTTAGCAGAGACCTGTGTTTTTGGTAAACAGTCGCTTGAGCCATTTTCTTGCAACCCCCTCGCCCGCGCTCCCCTCACAGAGACCGCCAGCTACTAGGGCACCCCTTCTTCCAAAGGTACGGGGTCAATTTGCCGAGTTCCTTAACAGAGGTTCGCTCGTTCACCTCGGGAGTGGTCCCCCTGCCTACCGGTGTCGGTGTGCGGTACGGGCAGAGCCTGGTCTGGCTAGCGGCTTTTCTGGGCGACCTGGGGTCACACAACTTCCGTACACTTACGCATACTCGTGCCATCCGTCACGCTTGAACGCCGCAGGGACTTCCCTCTGCAACTCGCTCCGTGATGGCAACCTCTCCTGTCCATTCGAGAGGCTCATGCTCCCTACCGCGTCCCCGCTTCACTCTTAACGACCCGCTCTGGTGCAGGACTCTCTGACCTGCTCTCCATCGCCTACGACTATGACGTCCTCGGCTTAGGTCCCGACTTACCCTGGGACGACTGACGTTGCCCAGGAACCCTCAGGCTTGCGGTGTGGGTGGTTCTCGCACCCAATGCGCTACTCATTCCGGCATTCGCTCTTCTATACCCTCCACCTGTCCTTTCGGTCAGGCTTCTCCGCGTATACAACGCTCCCCTACCATGCCCTCGCTCGCTCTCTCTCAAGAGCACAAGTGACATCCCGAGCTTCGGTATTCCGCTTGAGCCTCGCTACGTTGTCGGTGCGCCGACACTCGACCAGTGAGCTCTTACGCACTCTTTCAATGATGGCTGCTTCTAAGCCAACATCCTGGCTGTCTTTGCGTCCGCACTCCCTTTGACACTGAGCGGAAATTTGGAGACCTTAGCTGCGGGTCTGGGCTGTTTCCCTCTCGACGACGGAGCTTAGCCCCCGCCGTCTCACTCACACGCCCCGCTACTGGCATTCGCAGTTTGCTTGAACTCGGTAACCAGCACTTGGCCCCTCGCCCATGCAGCGCTCTACCTCCAGCAGCGCGCTCCGCGTGTGGCTGTACCTCAATACATTTCGGGGAGAACCAGCTATCTCCACGTTCGGTTGGCATTTCACCCCTATCCACAGCTCCTCCCCCAGTTTTGCAACACTGGTGGGTTCGAGCCTCGACGCCCTGTCACAGGCGCTTCACTCTGGCCATGGATAGCTCACGTGGTTTCGGGTCGCATCGCTGCTACGCTGTCTGGCGCGCTCTTCACACTCGGTTTCCCTCTGGCTCCCGGGCTTTACCGCCCGTTAACCTCTGCCGCAACAACGATGCACTCGCCGGATCATTCTACAAAAGGCACGCCATCAGCCCTACCTTGCTCCCAAGGAAGCAAGAGTGGCCTCTGACTGCTGGTGAGTACGTGGTTTCAGGGTCTCTTTCATCCCCCTCTCGGGGTGCTTTTCACCTTTCCCTCACGGTACTGGTCCACTATCGGTCGCTGAAGGTCTTGAGCCTTGGAGGGTGGTCCCCCCCGCTTCCCACAAACTCACCGGGGTTCGTGGTACTCAGGTACCGACCAGACCACTCGCACCCTCCCCTACGGGCCTCTCACCCTCTGCGGGGGGACTTTCCAGTCCCTTCGGGTCTGCGCTCCTGGTCTCTCTGGTCGGCCCTACAACCCCGCCCGTTCCGAAAAACAGGCGGTTTGGGCTCTTCCCGCCTCGCTCGCCACTACTACGGGAATCTCGTTTGATTTCTTCTCGTCCAGCTACTGAGATGTTTCAGTTCGCCGGCTGCCCCTCTCTGGACTATAGATTCACCCAGAGATGCCTGGTCATCACACCAGGCGGGTTGCCCCATTCGGATACGCAAGGCTCCTCGCTCGTATGCAGCTCCCCTTGCACGTTTCGCCGGTCTCCGCGTCCTTCCTCGGCCTTCAGCGCCTGGGCATCCTCCTCGTACTCTCTCTCGCTTGTCTCACCTTCCTCCTCGGACGGTCAACAAACGCCTCTGTCTCTCTCTCTCGTCTCTTCTGCCCTCGGCAAAATTGAAGTAATTATTCTTTATTCGGTTGTGAAAGTACTGCTTCGCTTAACGCCACGGTATCATGCCATACTTTCAAACCCTTGTCAACTGGTTTCGCAGCGATTTTCAGCGGGCCATCCGAGATTAGCCAGATTGTACTACAGAAGAGCTGAGGTTTGACGTGCAGAATGCTATTTCAGTATGCTTTGCATGTGTGTGTATTGCGCAGGGGCGTGAACAATTGTTGAGGGAAGACCATACCATGAAATACTTCTTCTGGATTGCCTTTGCCGTGTTTCTCGCGGCCTCTATCCCACATGTAGCCTATTTCTTCGCTTCGTTCGAGCCATCGCAAGGGCCGGAAGGCATCTGGTGGTGGACGGTCAGCTATGCTATAGCCATCAGTATCGATGTTACCGTCTATTTACTCTCATGGACAGCCTTTCAACGCTACCGGCGCTATCGCACACCCAAAGCGGTCTGGCAGCACTGGCTGCTGATAGTGATGTGTACAGTCTTCTCCTGGGCAGTCAACTGGGCCTACGCCAAGCAGTTCCACAGCGCCACCATGCTGAGCGCCGCCGAGTCTACCGCGCCCTGGCTGACCAGCATCTTCCCCTTCATGGCAAGCGCCTTTCCACTGCTAGGCATCGTGTACACTATGATGGCGGAGACCATTTCCGAGACAGCCGTCGAAGAACACCAGGAAAAAAATCAGCAGCTCGCTGCTCTGGCCGAGCTTGCCAAACAAACGAGCCTGCCTATAGCAACGCTGCGCAAAGCGCTTTCCAGCAGCTCGCGCTTCAACCCCGCCAGCCTGCTGGCGATCACCAATGGAGCCACCGCAACGGAGCCAGTTGTGACGCAAGAATCTTCCGGGGAGGCCAATGACAAAAATCGCCCCATCACAGGCCAGTTCGTTGCCATTGGCCACGAATTGGGCGAAGCAGCCGGGCAACCAGTTCAGGACGGCGCACCTATCACTATTCCTTCGACTGACGGCAATCCAGATAAACTTCAAATGACCATTGAGGCCCTTAGAGCCAATCCACACATCACCGACGAGCAATTAGCGGAATACCTCATGCTGAAACGCCCCGCCAGCGCGCGGTTCTGGCGCTTGAAAGCCATCGAAATCCTCAGCGCTCCAGGAAGAGAGCAAGGGTCTGTCCCAGTCGTTCACACCGCGACATCCTGGGCTGGTTCCACTAACACGGCGAACGGGAGGCATTCAGGATAAAACCTTGACGTTCGCTGGAACGATATGGTAAACTTGACTGGTGTGGTGCTGCATTTCACACCATCAACTCAGCCGTGTTGTATTTCATATGACAGTGCGGTCGTTCGAAACAAGTACAACAGTTGTTTATCTCCAATTAATGGGAGGGATCAATGCGGGTCACGTTCAGTTACGCAAGTATCCTGTACGCTGTCGGCCAGGTACTGGATCAAATCGGCGTGAAGAGCATCGCAATCCATGAAGAAGAGGATGGTCTCTTCGTCGAGGGTTACAACAGCGAAGGGCGACTTACTGCACAGCTTCGTTATGATATCGCCAGTCTCTACGAGTTGGTGAGTCAGTCGAGCAACCAGGCAGAGGCACGCGACGAGCATGTTATGAGCGAAGTCGAGGGAACGCTTCATCGCTTCCTCTCCGATCACAGGCGTGAGCTGGTCGGGTCGTTTCGCTAAACAAGCGCTCTTCCTTGCCATATACAAAAGGACCGGGGTCTACCCCGGTTTTTCTTTACCCGGCAGAGAAAAACGAAAAGAGTGGATGCGACTCACTCTGGCGCATCGCACAGCCATTGCTTTCCGTAGCAGCGCATACATTCGACGACACCAATGAGGTCGCGGCCTTTCTCAGTCAGGGAATATTCCACATGTGGGGGAACTTCCGCGAACGTCCGTCTGAAGATGATCCCTTCTTCTTCTAAGGCACGCAGCCGCTCGGAGAGGGTTTTCGGGCTGATACCTTGAAGCGATCGTTCGAGCTGGTTGAAACGTTTGACACCAGGGGCTAAATCACGGATAATGAGCAGTGTCCACTTCCCGCTAATAATTTTCGCGGTGCGGGCGACCGGACACATCGTATTATCGGTCACTGTATCGAAGGAATGTGATGCGATTGATAGATCCATAACAGAACTCTTGTTGAAGCGTTCGCTGTGACTCGCTTGAGCAAGCCAGACGCTAGATAGTACGGCAACGGCAATTCAAGGATTTGCCCTATACGCTCGCACTATACCTTATACACTCGTATACCAAGACTATATCATAGTAGATACGTAAAGTAAAGCGGAGACTACTCGACTTTGCCAGGAAAGTATGATATGCTCATAGCTAATAAGAATGCAGCATGAAGCTTAACCAACTGCATCTATGCACCTGAACAATCAAACTATCCTGGCTGCGCGGTTTCTCCCATATGAGAGGAGAAGATAGTGCCCGAAGAAATTGCTCTATTCATCGATTTTGAGAACATCCGATATAGTATGCTGAATATCCAAAGGCGTGAACCTGACCCCCAGGAGCTTATCGCTGTCGCGCGTCGCTATGGCACTGTCATGGTCGCGCGTGCTTACGCCGACTGGTCCCGCCAGCCGGAGCCTTTCAAAGGCAGCCTGACGGCGGCGATGATCGACCGGGTTGATTGCCCTGCTAAGCAGCGCGACCGTATTCGGATGGGAACCTACCATTACACGCACGGAAGTTCGCCCACAGGGTCGCTCGGTGTACCTGACCAGGGAACCGGCGCTCTGCCGCGCCAATGGCCATCCGGCCCGCTCCCTGCCATTACCCCGCCGGGCATAGGCAACGATTGGGGAGGGTTCCCGGATACAACGGCATCCCGCCCGGATGACCTGGATACGGGCGGTCTGGAGGACGACGATCCCACCGCGGAGGAAGGTTATCTACCAGATTACCAGCAGCGCGAGTCTTCCCGTCAATTCCATGCTATGCCCAATGCTTTCGGACAACAGTCCCCACAGGCTC
The DNA here is from genome assembly GCA_963731975.1 of uncultured Chloroflexia bacterium. Classification (GTDB taxonomy): domain Bacteria; phylum Chloroflexota; class Ktedonobacteria; order Ktedonobacterales; family Ktedonobacteraceae; genus CAVSXS01. The sequence continues at coordinate 144,816 of CAVSXS010000007.1, forward strand.
CCGGCTTCGGTAATAACACCGGCCCGCTGGGTTATCCCGGTTCGCCTGCTGTTCACACAGGCAACACCGGACATCTCCCGGCAGTTAACGCAGGCGGCTCCGGCCCTGTGGTGCAGAGCACCGTCATACAAAGTACCGTTGACTTGAATATGCTGATGGATATTATTGAAACTGTTTTTGACCGCCCGAGCATCTCTACCTTCGTTTTGATGACCGGCGATAAGGATTTCACCCGTATCAGCGCTCGCCTGAAGCTGCGCTTGAACAAAACTGTCATTGTAGTAGGTATACCAGGAACCGTCAGCCGGGACCTGATCAGCAGCGCGAACCAGTTCGTGCCGCTCATCCCAGGAGGGGGTTCCCCCACAGGGCAGCTTGAGGCTGTCTATAACCAAACGGGCCAGTTATCTGCGACCGGCAATACGGGCGCTATGCCTGCCATTACTCCGAACATGATGGGCGTCCCGGCATCGCCTTACCCTTCGAATGTCTATCCTATGGAGGCGCTCGAACCCCAATTCCTGCAATTCCTGGATTATATCGACCGCAACTGGTCCTGGCGTACCATCATCGGCGTATCCAACTTCATCGGCGATCCCGTCAATCCCAAGAATCGTTTTAGGGGACGCCTGACCCGCGAGTCGGCCCGTGAGCTACTCAATACCTGTATCCAACAGGGCATTCTTCTTGTCCAGACCGACTCCACCGGCGCTGAGGACTTGCGCCTCAACCGCATGCATCCCGGCGTCGACGAGGTGCTGAAACAGATCGTTCGTTAAAACCGTTGGGACGACCACACCATCACCGCAGGTCGCTCCTACCTTACAAGGTAATATGTTGAGGCAGCCGCGAGGAACACGTTCCTCGCGGTTGCCTCAGTTTTTTCCAGGAAGTGCAGGCCGTTTGTGCTGTCGCTCGGCAGGTATGTAAGCTTCGTGCCGGTATGAGGTACAATATGGATATGCCTATGCTGATACGAAGGAGTGACTTCTATGCAAAATGTACCGAATTCTGCTGAGCTTCAGCCGCATCCTGGCGACAGTGCTCATCTTCATACTGATACTGGTCAACCAGCCCTGGGCTTTTCTGGTCGCAACGATCATTTTTTTCCTGGCTTCGATGACCGACCTGCTTGACGGCTATCTCGCGCGTAAATATTCGATAGTGTCCTCGATCGGCATCTTCCTGGACCTCACGGCGGACAAGGTGTTTGTTTCTGCCATTCTTGTCGCACTTGTGCAGCTTGGCCTGGTTCCCGCCTGGGCGGTCTTCATCATTATTACCCGCGAATTCGTCGTAACGGGGCTGCGCACGATTGCTTCGACAAAGGGCAAAATCATCCCGGCAGGTAAGTGGGGAAAGCAGAAAACGTTCATCACCCTGCTTGGCACGGGCGGTATCCTGCTGGCGAAGAGCTTTGGCGGGCAGCGGCTCTCGCTCTTTCCGCCCATGTTGAATTTCTCGGTACAGCCCCTCTTCGTGAGCGATTTCCTGCTGCTGATCGCTGATATCCTGGTGGTGCTAGCCGTCATCTGGACGGTGCTATCCGGCGCGGAATACCTGATTAGCGCATTTCCACTGCTCACCAGCGAAGCCCAACAGGGAACAGCCAAAATATAGCTTGCGAGGCATTGAGAGGCATCTATACGAGCCACTGCCCGTCGCGTAGCAGGAGGTTATCCGCCAGGCGAAGATGGCCGACGCGAGCTGCGACAACCAGCAGCAGGTCCGTCAACGAGTCTGGCAGGGGATTGCCGGGGCTGGTAAATCTGACGGGATCGCAGGCGGTGGCGTACTCCGGAATCACCAGGCGAGACGCGACCATCGTATCCATCATCACCTGCTTGATCACCTCTAATCGCCGCTCTCCTTGCTCAATCAAAACCTTTCCCGCGAGCAAGGCGGCATAGAGCAGTGGAGCTGCCTGCCGCTCGGCGGGTGTCAGCGACTGCGTGCGGCTATAGACGGCCAGGCCATCCGACTCGCGGACGGTCGGCAGCACCTGCACTTTCACATCGAAATTTAGATCGCGTGCCAGTTGTTGCGCCAGCGCAACGAGCTGCGCGTTCTTCTGTCCCAAATACACAATATCGGGTCGCACCAGTAAAAATAACTTGGCCAGCAGTGTCGCATATCCCCGGAAAAACTCGGGTCGCGCCGCGCCTTCCAGTTTGGTCATGATCGAGCCAGAAGGGTAGACGTAAGTGGCAAAATTTGCTGGAAAGAGATCGCCAACGGGTGGCATAAATACGACATCGACTTGCTCGTTTGCGAGCAGGTCCAGATCTCGTTGTCGATCATAGGGCAAGAGGCGCGAGTCATTGGGAGAAGCAAACGGTAAGGGATTCACCACGATACTAACAACGCAATACTCGCATGCCCGGCGAGCCTCGCGTATCAATGCGAGATGACCGGCATGAAGGTAGCCCATCGTCGGAACAAATCCAACGGAGCCTCCGGTCAACCAGCCACGCGCTGTTTCAGTCATTTCATCCAGGTTTTGAATGATCCGCATGTTGTTATCCATGTATGGTTTGCATTCTCTCATTCGTTAAAGTGTATGTAGTGTACATAACGAGCAGCGAGAATGCCAGTAACCGAACTATGCTATACTACAGAAGACGAGGAGGATCTATTTTATGAAAAACGTTGTTGGTCGTCTTTTAGGGATATTACAGGCAGTTGCACGCCTAATTGGACTCAGCGCCATTGGCACGCTTGCCCTGGCCGGTTTCGTGGCGTTGCGCCATATGTTGGAAACGCCCCAGGCATTGGAAAGTCCCTTGCCCGGCGAAGCGCATCTGTATCGATGGGCGTATGGGCATATGTATTATAAACTTCTGGGGGCAGCAGACGCACCTCCCCTGGTGCTTTTACATACGCCGGCACTACACGGCTCTGCCTATGAAATGCGCGGCCTGGTCGAGCCACTTGCACGGCATTTCCGGGTGTACGCGCCCGATCTGCTCGGCTTCGGGCTTTCTGATCGACCATCGATCGACTACTCTGCTGAAGTATATACGCACATCATCAGGGATTTTCTCGCGCAGGTCGTGAAAGAACCCGCGCTGATTGTGGCGAGTCGGCTGAGTTGTAACTATGCCGTCGAGGTCGCGGCAACTGCACCGCACCTGTGCAGCGGGCTGGTATTGCTTTCCCCTCTGGGCCTGCATGGCATGCGGCGTCCGCTCGCCAGCTACCTGCCGCCGGAAGTGCTCGATTCCGCACTTGTTAAGACGCTGCTTTACCCGTTGCTCGTGCAAAGCCAGCGCACATTGGCGCGCCTCAGGCCGACTATGGTGCCCCCAATGGGAGCAGCTGCCTCCGCCGCCTCCGCCGCCTCCGCGCCCTCCGATGATGCCTATATATATGCGACTACGCATCGCTTCGGAGCGGAACACGCGGCCATGGCGCTGGTCGCCGGTATGTTGACATCCGATGTATCAAGAGCGATCGAACAGGTGCAGCAGCCTACGTTGATGATCTGGGGAGCTGACGCTCTTGGTGCGGTTCAGCGCTCACAAAGCGAGCTGGGCGCATCAGCCCCATCGTGGGGACCGGCGCACACGCACATCGAGCTACTGCCTGAAGGCGGGCTGGCTGTTCATGAAGAAGCGCCGCGCAAAGTCGCGGAGACAATGCTGCAATGGAGCAAGGAACGCGCTCCCTCTTCAACTGCAATATCGAAGAACGGCGATGCAAGCAAAACGGACGAGGCGCAGCCGGAAGCGATGCCGGTCGAAGCGACTCCAACGACCATCGAAGCCTATTGCATCAAATGCAAGACAAAACGAGCTATGCTCGATCCCCGCGAAGTGACCATCAAGAATGGGCGCATCGCCGTGCAGGGAACCTGTTCGGTGTGCGGGGCGCAGTTGATCCGCATGGGACGCCTGGCTCCAGGATATCCCCAGACGCCCGTGTGAGGGAACCAAACAGCCTGAAAAAAAGTGCTCGAATCTCTTGACGTCTGCATCGCCAGCACGTATAATCTGCTTCATGCCTAAAAGACGGTTTTCAGGGGAGGTATCCCCATTTTCCCTCGCCCAAGAGAGGAGTTTCTTATGAGTATTGGTGGACAGAGTGATACATCGGCAAAATCGGAACCAAACGTCTATCGCTTGACGCCTGAAGGTTACGCGAAGATGAAGGAGCGCCTGGACTACCTGCGCACGGTGAAACGCAAAGAAATTGCGGATTACATTCACGAAGCGAAAGAGGCTGGTGATATCAGCGAAAGTAGCGCCTACGAAGACGCGAAAAACGAACAGGCCAAACTGGAAGGCCAGGTACTCGAACTGGAGCGCCTGCTTGCTGTTGCGGAGATCATGACCTCCGACATGCACGCCGACGTCGAAGGACCGCCGACGGTGCGCGTCGGTATGCAGGTCGATGTCACGAGCGAATCGGGCGCGTCTCGTACCTTCAAGATCGTGACGACCTTCGAGGCCGACCCTAAAACGGGCCTCATCTCTAACAAATCGCCCGTCGGCAAGGCGCTCATGGGCCACAAAGAGGGCGAGCAGGTGACTGTTTCGACACCCGGTGGCGTCACAAATTATACCATCCAGGCCATCAAGCCTATGCTATAAATGCGAGCAGGCATGGTGGATTTCAACCACCATGCCTGCTCGCATTTATATTACAAATTGACCATCCTTGCAGAAGACTTCCCCATCCACACGAATCTCGCTGCCACTGCGCAGATCGCAGACCATATCCCAGTGCAAGGCGGAATGATTGACGCCGCCGGTCTGCGGGATGCTCGCACCCAGCGCCAGGTGGACCGTGCCGCCCATCTTCTCGTCGAAGAGTGTATTCTTCGTGCAGCGATCCACGTTGCGATTATTGCCGAAGGCGAACTCGCCGATGCGCCGCGCGCCCTCGTCCAGCGTGAGCATCTGATCCAGGTAGTCCTGGCCCTGCGCCGCGCGCGCCTCCACCACTGCGCCATGCTCGAAACGCAGTCGCACATCTTCCACCGTTCGACCGTTGAACGAGGACGGGAAGCTATAGCGAATGATGCCCTCGGCGCTCTCCTCCACCGGGCCTGTGAAAAACTCGCCGCCGGGCATGTTGTAGTGGCCGTCATCGTTGATGAAGCTGCGTCCCTCGACGGAGAAGGTCAGGTCGGTATCCTGCCCGCGCAGGTGGACGGTGTGCCTGCCCTTGAGCCACTGCACCAGCCGCTCCTGCCGCGTGCTCAACTCCCGCCAGCGCGCGACGGGATCGTCATCATCCAGAAAGCAGGCATGGTAGACGAACTGCTGGAAGGCCGTCAGCGACATATTGGCATCCTGCGCGTAAGCGTTGGTCGGGAAGAGAAATCGGCACCAGCGCAGCGAGCCGGGCGCGTAGGGGTCATCAGGGTTCGTGCGGCGCAGGGAGGTCTGGCTCAGATCGGCGCTAGCTTTTTGCGCGACCGCAAGGCGGGCGGGGTCGATCTCGTTCAGCTCCTTCGTATTCACCTGGGAATCGATACTCAACCATGCCTCGTACTCCTCTATCATGAGACGCCGCGCCGCGGGAATGTACGACAATTGCTCATCGCTTGCTTCCTGGAAATGAATTTCGGACAGGCCGGGCAGCGTGAGAAATAGCTCAGGATGCGCGCCCGCGCGCAACGCTTCTCGATAGATTTCTAACAGCAATTCCTGGGCAACCGGCTGCGCTGAAATCGCCAGGCGATCACCCTTTCTTGCCCCCACGCAGTAGCGCACCAGCACGCGCGCCATGCGCTGCACATACAGGTCGGACATAATAACACTTCTCCTTTTTCTCAATATGCGTCCTGTCACTACGACCCAACAGCACGATTCTCATTTGGCAACGCGAACCAGGCGAAGAGGCCGGCCAGGGCGATCAACGCACCACTCGCGGCGAAGATGATATATACGGGAATGAATTGGCCGAGATAGCCGGCCAGGGCCACAGACACCAGGCTCATGCCGTACATGGCTGTCTCGATCACAGATTGCACGCGCCCCATCATAGCGCGCGGCGTCGAGTTTAACAAAAGCGGGGTAAAGCCGACATCGATGCCGCCCTGAGGTATCGAGCCGAAGAAGTAGAGAATGAGCGCTGCGACATACCACGTTTGGAAGGCATAGATCGTCAGCCCGATGCCGAGCAGCAGCACGCTGCCCGCCAGGATAAGCCTGGGTTTGAGCCTGGAGACCAGCACGCCCCCGAGAATCGCACCGAGCAGCGTTCCCAGCCCCGACACCGCCGTCAGCGGACCGTATAGGCTCGTGCTGACATGCAGGCGCTGGCTGACGAAGATGATATCCAGCGCGTTGAGCGCGCCCGCGCCCAGCATAGCTATCAACACCATCGCGACAACCATCAGTAGTACGCGCGTTCTGGCAACGAAACGCAGACCCGCTACCAGCTCGTAGCCAACTGCCCGAATGCCGCTGCGCTCGGACGCTACGAAGGGGCGCAGCGACTCCTTCGAGGCGCGTATAGACATCAAGCAGAGCGCGGAGACGAGGTACGACGCGGCATTAACAACGCAGGCGATGACCGGCCCGACCAGGAAGAACAGCGGCGAGGCGATGGCTGGCCCAATGATGAAGGCCAGCGCGAAAGTGGCCTGGCTGATCGAAGCGGCCTGCCCCTGCTGCTTATCTGAGACGATCGCCTGCAACACGCCCGAGCGCGCGGGCATGAAGAAACGCGAAAAGGTCGAGATCAGAAAGACGCTAATATAGATGCCCGGCAGGCGCAGGTCGCCAGGCAGCGCGAGTGGCAGCAGCGCCACGCCCATGCGCAGCAGGTCGGTCGCCACCATGGTCGTGCGGCGATTCCAGCGATCGACGAAGACGCCCGCGACTGGACCCAGCACGAAGATCGGCACGTACTGCGCCACCAGCACGATGCTCACGGCGGTTGCGGAGCGCGTCAGCACGTAGACCCACACTAGCAGCGTCGTGTTGTAGACGAAGTCGCCAACGTTTGAGATGGCCTGTCCACTCGCTAGCAGGGCAAAATTGCGATTGATGTAGAAACGCTTGCGCGGGTGCTCAGGCATATCGAGTGCTGATTCGACGGGTGCTTCTAGAGACATTGATGTTTCCCTTCAGCAGAGGCTACCTGGGTCAGTCATCTTGTTTTCTCAGGACAACCTCGCGCACGGCTGGCGGCGCGAAGAGTTTTCCAATCACGCGCATGCGTTCGATTGCGCGCTCCGCGAGGTCAGCGCTCACATCGTCGGCGAACTGGCAGATGCCTACGACGGTCACACTGAGCCGTCTGCCCTCGGCCAGTTCCTTTTCGAGGTCGGCGCGGCTGATATGCATGGTTCCAACGACCTGCGCCATGCGCGTCGATGACGAAGCGGCAACTGGCAAGGGTTGCGTAGCGCCGCGTTCCGGGTAAGTCAGTAGAGTAGCTACAATCTCCCGCTCGCCTTGCTCGCCACGCGACTGCTCATAGGGCTTGACCAGTTCCTCGATCTGCTTGAGGATGCCATTGAGTTCATCCGGGGTGATATACAGGCGCGTAAAGGCCAGGCTAATCATAGGTTTCTCCACTTTCTGCTCCAACACTTGCTGGAAGGCGGCCAGGAAGTTCTCCTTCACCTGGCCCAGCCAGGCACCCAGCGCGGCGTTGGACTCGTCGGGCGGCGCGCTGAGCAGTGTCTTCTCAACGCTGATGACACGCGCGATGGGCCGGTAGTACTTCTCCAGGATACCGCCCTTTTCGCGTGTCTCTACGAGCCGCAGCAGGCCAACGCGCTCCAGTTCGCGCACGTGGTAATGCACCTTCGCCGGAGCCATGCCCAACCTCTCGCCCAACTGCGTCACCGTCATCGGCTGTTCCCGCAGGATATCGATGATGCGCAGGCGCAGCACATCTGCCACCGCGTGTAACTGCTCAATATTCTCAATCTCATACTGTTCTTGCATCAAGTTCGTCCAATCGATAAAACATTTTTGATCGTGTAAGAATAATAAACCATGTAAAAAGATTTGTCAAGCGAGAAAAGGCTGTAGGGGTGAGGGCTTGCCCTGCCCTTAACGGGTACTATGTACCATGTTATCCTGTCAGTACAAGTTCGTTACATATATAATATCTATGATATTTCTGTAAGGAGAAAAAATATGGAAGATTTGGCTCATGGTCTTGCAGAGCATTTGGGGGATTTCTTTAGCTGGCTCGGCGATCGCTTGAATGAATGTGGTGGTTGTTCGCCATCGCCCCCTCAACAATTCCTAGATTCCCCAGCAGGGAAGGTCATTGGATTTATTCTCCTCGCTATAATCGTCCTCTATATCCTGGGCAAAATTATCAAAGCCGTTAGATGAGGACGGATGGAGTAAGTGTCAGCGCCACATTCAAGAGTATCCTGGTTGACTCCTTCGATTGCATGTTATAATGCTATGGCATATCGAGGGAGGGTACACTTATGGACCTGCACACCAGCGACAGCGCCCAGCAGTGGCGCGAAACGACTGCCCGGCAAGCAAAGCAGCGCGCCACGGAACGACAAAAGACATTTACTACCAGTTCAGAGATCGTTATACCCGATCTTCTCAATGAGGAAGACCTGGTTGGTTGGAATAGCCGGGAGCAACTCGGCTACCCTGGCGAGTTTCCCTTCACGCGCGGCGTCCAGTCTGCCATGTATCGCTCGAAGTTGTGGACAATGCGCCAGTACGCGGGCTTCGCCACGGCGGAAGAGTCCAACAAACGTTATCATTTCCTGCTAGCACAGGGGACAACCGGCCTGTCGGTGGCCTTCGACCTGCCGACACAGATGGGCTACGACGCGGATCATTCCTTATCGGAAGGTGAAGTGGGCAAGGTTGGCGTTTCCATCTCCAGCCTGGAAGATATGGAGACACTGCTGAACGGGCTGCCTCTCGAACGTATTAGCACCTCGATGACCATCAACTCTACGGCCAGCATCCTGCTGGCGCTCTATATCGCCGTAGCGAAGAAACAGGGCGCGGAGGTGCGCAAGCTGACGGGGACGGTGCAGAACGATGTGCTGAAGGAGTACATCGCGCGCGGCACGTACATTTACCCGCCGCAGTATTCGATGCGCATTATCACGGACATGTTTCGTTACTGCGCCGAAAACCTGCCCCGTTGGAACACCATCAGCATCAGCGGCTATCACGTGCGTGAGGCTGGCTCAACGGCGGTGCAGGAGGTGGCCTTCACGCTCTCGAACGCCATCGCCTACGTGCAGGCCGCGCTAGAAGCCGGGCTGAACATTGATACCTTCGCGGGGCAACTCTCCTTCTTCTTCAATAGCCATAATAACCTGCTCGAGGAGGTCGCCAAGTTTCGCGCCGCGCGCCGCATGTGGGCGCACATTATGCGCGAGCGCTTCCAGGCGCAGGACCCGCGCTCGATGATGCTGCGCTTCCACACGCAAACGGCGGGTTCCACACTGACGGCGCAGCAGCCCGACAACAACATCGTGCGCACCGCGTACCAGGCGCTGGCAGCCGTGCTGGGCGGCACGCAATCGCTGCATACCAATTCGAAGGACGAAGCGCTGTCGCTGCCAACGGAGGAGTCGGTGCGCGTCGCCTTGCGCACTCAGCAAATCCTGGGCTATGAAAGTGGCGTGCCCGATGTGGTCGATCCGCTGGCTGGTTCGTATTATATAGAGTACCTGACCGACGCCATCGAAGCGAAGGCGTGGGACTACATTCAGAAGATCGACGCGCTGGGGGGCAGCGTCCATGCCATCGAGCGCGGCTTCATGCAGGCCGAGATCGAGCAGGCCGCCTACGATTACCAGCTTGCGCTGGAAGACGGGCGTGCTGTTGTGGTTGGCGTCAATCGTTTCGCAATCGAGGAAGAGTCGCGTCCGTCGCTGCTGCGCGTTGATCCCGAAATGGGCAGGCGGCAGGTAGCAAAGCTGGCGGTGTTGCGCGAGCGGCGCGATAACGCGCGCGTGCAGGAGGCGCTCGGCGCGCTGGCGCGAGGCGCTGAAGGCACGACGAATCTCATGCCGCTCATCATCGACGCGGTCGAGGCATATGGGACGTTGGGCGAGATCAGCGATACGCTGCGGCGCGTGTTCGGCGAGCAGCGCGAATTCCGTAGTATAAATTAGATCCGTAGCAAAAATTAGAATAGTGCGTGTCAATGGAAGTGAGTTCTTTTCAAACAACAGGGCAGGGTAGCCTGGTCTCGACTACAACGGTAGCCATGCAGAGTTATCCCGCGCGCGACGCTGAACGCAGTTTGCACGCGCTCGACCTGGAAAAAGCCGAGTCGCTGGCAAAAGTTGAAGCGCCTATCGGCGTTTTCAATTCGGGTGTTGGTGGCTTGACCATCCTCTCGTCACTGCGTCGAGAGCTGCCGCGCGAGGATTATATCTATTTCGCGGACACGGCGCATTGCCCATATGGGGTGCGCAGCGAGGCGGACATCACCGATTTATCGGTGAGGATCAGCCATTTTCTAATCGAGCGGGGAGTTAAGTTAATTGTAGTTGCTTGCAATACAGCGTCGCAGGCGGCGCTTGCCACCTTGCGTGCCACCTTTCCATCCACGCCGTTCGTCGGCGTCGTACCAGCCGTCAAGCCCGCCGCAAGTGCGACCAAGAATGGGCGCATTGCGATCGCCGCCACCAACCAGGCTGCCAAAGCGACTTACCTTCGCCAGCTTATCGACGAGTTCGCGGGCGGCATCCAGGTTTCCGCCATTGGTTGCCCCGAACTGGTTACGCTGGTAGAAGAGGGCCAATTCGACGGTCCTCTCGTGGAAGCGACCGTGCGCCAGGCGCTACAACCTGTCATGCGGGACGATGTGGATGTTATCGTGCTTGGGTGTACGCATTTCCCGGTGCTGCGCGCGGTGATCGAGCGTGTGGCCGGGCCGCATGTTCAGGTGATTGATAGCGGAGTTGCCATTGCACGCAGGACGCGCTATGTATTAGATACCGAGGGGTTGATGCGCCCTGTCTCGTCAGAACCAGCGAGCGATGGTTATGTAGAGGTCTGGTGCAGCGGTGAGCCGGAACATTTTGGAAGTGTTGCCAGTACTTTGCTGGGCTATGCGGTTTCGGTCCAGCGCGCCAGCAATCTTTGGAGTGAGTTATAAATTCATGGAGAATTACGCCCTCAACGAACCGGGAGAAATATACAGAACCATGCAGGATCACCTTGCAGTTAATGCGGACGAGCAGCTCATTCTTGAGCCGCAGCCCAAACCGGCCCAAGTGCGCTTCGCGCGTCTCGTTTCAAACATTTTAGCGCCTTCCACCATCTCAGTACCATTCATCGCCCTGGTCGCGCTGTACCACGCATCAAATGTGCGCGAGGCGCTGCTTTTCGCGCTTGTTACTCTCCTTTTCTTGAGTATTGGCCCGTTGACGTACATCATACTTGGCGTCAAGCTCGGCAAGCTATCGGATGTCGATGTCAGTCGCCGCTCCGAGCGCGCAGGGCCATTTCTTTTCGGCATTGCTTCAGTTCTGTTAGGCTGGTTCGCGCTGATCCTGCTTCGAGGACCAGAAAACCTGAAAACAGTGATGATGATTACAGCGGTAAGCGGCGTGGTCATGCTGATTATCACCTTCTGGTGGAAAATCAGCATTCATGCCTCCTCGATGAGCGGCGTAGCCACGATGCTGACTGCGCTCTATGGCTCGATCATGCTGCCGGCATTCCTGCTCCTGGTGTTAGTGAGCTGGTCGCGGGTGGTGCTGCGCCGCCATACGGTGCCTCAGGTGATCGCGGGATCGCTTGTCAGCATCGCGCTCTCGCTGGTCATCCTGAAGCTGCGAGGAGTCTAGATCACTACCGCATCCACGCGCCGGAGGCGTTGGAGCTATAGCCCAGGGCGAGGTAGGTCGCGTCGATCAGGCTCTGACCGCGCTCGTTGAGTCCCAGGCCTGGCCCCATGCGGTTCATGGCATAGCCGAACGACATACGGGCTGACGGATCGGCAAAGCCAATGGCTCCGCCAAAGCCGGGATGCCCAAAGGCTTCCTCCGAGAGAATCACGCTGTCCTCTCTGGTGCAGGACGGGACGCGGCGGTTGTCGGTCGATTTGACGTAGCCCGTTGCGAAGCGGATGGGCGCGAGAGCGGTCATATCCAGGCCGACCGAGGATGAGACGGCTCCCATACGCGCCAGCGTTTCTTTGCCCACCAGTCTGACGCCGTTGAGGCTGCCTCCATTGGCAAGCGGCGCATACATTCCTGCCAGCGCGCGGGCGTTTGCGATGCCACCGGCAGCCGGGATTTCGGCGGCGTGCGCTGCCCGCGTGTTGAAGCCGAACACACCGTCCGGCCCTGGCATCATATGGCCGCCGGAGTTGAACATCACCATGGCCTGCATGGATGTTTGATCGGTGAGGATAGCCAGCATCATCGGCGAGAGCTGCTCGTTGGGGTTGGGCGGGTCCGCCGGAATCTCGGTTGCGACGCGCTGCTCGTGTTCTTCCGGCAGGCCGATCCAGAAATCGAGGCCGAGCGGCCTCGCTACCTCATCGTGGAAAAACGTCCCGACCGATTTGCCTGAAACCCGGCGCACGACCTCACCGACCAGCCAGCCGAAGGTGAATCCGCCGTAGCCCTGCATGCTGCCCGGTTTCCAGAACGGCTCCTGCCTCGCCAGCGCGCTGACCACCGTATCCCAATCGTAGAATGCTCCCGGCGGCAGCATCTCTCGAAACGAGTTCAGGCCGCACTGGTGGTTCATCAACATCTTGACGGGGATAGTTTCTTTACCTGCCTGCGCGAATTCCGGCCAGTAGTGCGCGACGGGCGCATCCAGGTCGAGCTGTCCCCTATCGGCCAGCATGTGCGCGCACAGCGCCGTCGCACCTTTGGTACTCGACCAGACGATGGTCATGGTATCCTGCGTCCAGGGCGTGCCATCCTCCGGTTTCGCTATACCGCCCCACAGGTCTACTAACGGTTCGCCTTCGAGTGTGATGCTGACAGAGGCTCCCACCTCGCCTCGTTCCTGGAAATTGCGCACGAACTCTTCCACGACGCGCTCGAATCGCGCATCATAAAATCCGGCCACCTCGCCGTTTTTGACGCTTGTAGTGAAGGTGCGAGTGTTCGCCATGAGTCGGTTCCCTTTCTAGAAGATAGCGGATAGTGCGGCGAACGCAAACAATCTTTCCTGGAACGCGACTTTGCGTTGCGCGACAATCTGATCTATTGTATCACACGATTACTGTCCCAGGGTTCGTATTGGATTTTATGAGTCAGGATGCGTACAGTATTATAGCAGATAGTTATGCAAGATATACTGAGCCTGAAAGTCAACAACTCATGCGAAAAATCATCTTACTCAGCGGGGTCGCCTTTCTGATAGTGGGTACCTACCTGATTTACCATTTTGGCGGATTACTCTGGTTGCTATCCTGGTTGCTATCCTTGCTTTGTCTCGCTGTGTTTGTGTTCATCGAAGTCCTCTATTACTACGGCTCAGAAGGCTCACTCTCTCGCTCTTTCAGGTCACACACACCTGGTAATGCGCCTGATGCAAGGATCGAGATGACTACCCGAACGCCTCGTGGCTGGTACGACCTCGATAACAGAGGACGCGGAAGAAATTAACAGATCGTCCCTTCCAACGATGATTTAAAATCTGAAGTCTTGCACATTACCCAAACTATTCCGCAAGCTTGACGCATAAGGGGGCGCGATTCATCGCGCCCCCTTATGCGTCAGTCGTCGCTTACGGCTGCGTGCTGCCAGCAACGCCTGCTCCAGTTCCGGCCTCGACCCGTTCGGGTAGTTGGCCGACGGCATTGGCGCGGCGGCGGGCACGGATGGACGGCGCTTGCGCGCGGCGCGTGGTTGCCACGGTGGCACGCGAGACAATGCGCACGAAGGCGAAGAGCATGGCCCAGTTGAGGACGCCGATCACTATCAGGAAGAGCCAGTTGGGTGCGCCCAGTCCGTTCATGACCAGGTAGATCAGGGCTGTGATGATGATGTTGAAGAGCGTCGTCGGGATGAGGATCAGCCAGGCGAACTGCATCAACTGGTCGGCACGTAGGCGTGGCAGCGTGCTGCGCACCCAGATGAAGACGAGGCACAGCACGTAGACCTTGATGACAAAGTAGCCGATGGCCAGCAGATTGCCCAGCAAACCCCAACCGGGGATGTTCAGGCCGGTCAGGAAGGCAACGCCGGGGCCGGAGAAGCCGCCCAGGAACAGGTACGTCGCAATAGCGGAGACAATCGTCATGTTGCCGTATTCGCCCAGGTAGAACAGTCCCCAACGCATCCCGCTATACTCGGTGAGGTAGCCCGCCACCAGCTCAGACTCCGCCTCCGGCAGGTCAAAGGGCGCGCGGTTCGTCTCCGCCAGTCCGCAGGTATAGTAGATGATGAGCATCAACGGCTGCACCAGGAAGAACCATGTCCAGGGAGTAAAGCCCTCAAAGATGAAGTCGAAAAAGCCGAGTCCCTTGCCGGGCCATAGTCCGGCGGCCTGATAGGTTTGGATATCCCTGATGGAAATAGTGCCAAGCCCCGAGTTGGTGAGCGCGCTGGTCAGCATGACCACGCTCACTAACGCCAGCACGAGTGGCAGTTCATACGAAATCATCTGCGCCGCTGCGCGCATTCCGCCGATTAGCGAGTATTTGTTATTGGAGCTATAACCTGCCATGACCGAGGCCACGATGTCAATTGAGCTCATCGCAACGTAGTAGATGATGCCGGTGGCCAGCGCCGTGCCAGGAATGCCGACGTAAGGCGAGAGGGGCAGCACGGCGAAGGCGGCAATGACCGGGGCGAGGAAGACGGATGGAGCCAGGATGAACAGCGACTTGTCGGCCTGCGCGACGTGGATATCCTCTTTCAAGAGCAGCTTTCCAACATCAGCGACCGTCTGCAAGAGCCCCCAGGGGCCCGTATGCACCGGCCCGACGCGGTCCTGCATGTAGGCCATCACCTTGCGCTCTACCAGGATCAAGATCACCGCGCTGGTCAGCACAAAGCCGAAGAAGGAGAGAAAGGCCACGATGAACTGCAAAAACTGCCACGAGAAGATGCCGTTCAGCAGTTGCGTGCCGATATTGTCGGCAAAAACAGGTATGAAGCGCATAACATATAACTCCACTTACGAGACGCCTGTGATTGACTAGCGATCAACCTCGCCCAGCACGATATCGATGCTGCCCATGATGGCGACTACATCGCTCATTTTGTGGCCGCGCAAGATTTCAGGCAGGATTTGCAAATTGACGAAGGATGGTCCTCAAATCTTGGCGCGCCAGGGATATTCACTGCCGTCACTGATGAAGTAGATGCCGAGTTCGCCCTTGCTGCTTTCCAGGGCAAAGTAGGTCTCGCCGCGTGGAACGCGCAGCGCGATGGGTGTGCGCGTGCCGATAGGCCCGCCGGGCATCTTGTCGATGGCGATACGGCAGAGGCGAATGCTTTCGGTAATTTCCATCATGCGTACCCTATAACGGGCGAAGCAGTCGCCTTCCTGACGTATCTGCACATTGACAGGCACTTCACGATAGGCCATGTAGGGGCGATTGACGCGCAGATCCCAGTTGACGCCGCTGGCGCGCAGGTTCGGGCCGGTCAGCCCCCAGGCGATGGCCTGCTGCTGGTCGATGTAGCCGACGCCCTGCGTGCGCGCATCGAAGATCTCGTTGCCAGTCAGCAGCCCATCCAGTTCTTTCATATTCGCTTCGAGCCGATCAAGGAAGACCGAACACTCGTTAAGCCAGCCTTTGGGGAAATCATGCAGCACGCCGCCAACGCGCAGGTAGTTGACGTTGAAGCGGCTGCCGCCCAGCGCCTCGAAAAGCGACAGGATGCCTTCGCGGTCGCGGAATGTCCACAACACCGGGGTGAATGCGCCCAGGTCGAGGCCATACGTACCGACGGCGACAAGGTGGCTGGCGATACGCTGCAGTTCGTTGGTGAGCAGGCGAATATATTGCGCGCGGCGCGGCGGCTCGATGCCCATCAATTGCTCTACCGCGCCCGCGTATGCCGTTTCGTTGAGCATTGGCGAAAGGTAATCCGAGTTATCCATGTAGCGAATGCCGCCCATCACTGTGCGATTTTCCAGGATTTTCTCGATGCCGCGATGCAGGTAGCCGATAACCGGCGTGCAATCTACAACTGTCTCGCCTTCGAGGGTCAGCACCATTCGCAAGACGCCATGTGTGCTTGGATGCTGCGGCCCCATATTGAGCAGCATTTCCTGGGTGAGAAATCCCTCCTCACCTATAATCGGCTCAGAAAGGATGTTTTCGCTCGATTGATCTGTTACCATAAGCTTCCTCGTTCTGTATGTTACATGCCCTTTTGGCGCGCGAGCAGCACTTTGCGTATGCGAGTGACGGCATTGAATGTCCACAGCAGCCCCATCAGCACAGCCATTCCCGCGAAGATGAGGCGATTGGGGTCGGTATAGAAAACAGCCAACGTGAAAGCCATGCCCCAACAGCCGAGCGCGACCATGACCGGGAAGATGAGGTCTTGCAGTGGATGCGCTTGCTGTACGCGGGCGCGCCTGCGCGAGCCGACCGGCGTGGGAAGCGCGTTCCCGGTCGCTACGGAGTTTGCGGGCGAAGCGACCTGAGTCTTTCGCGCCTGTCGCGGCTGCGCATTACCGATATTTGTCGTCTTCTTGCGTTTACCGGCCTTTGTCATATTGCTTCACTGTCCTTACCAGCTAGACGCGCCGGTCGTTGGATACCCTGGCTCATTGTCCTTACTGCCCGCTTCCTGGCCCGTCTCTTCCTGGTGCCCCTCGAAGGCGTGGCCGAATGTGGGCGTTCCCGGATGCAGGCGCTCCTGCAGTCCCTGGCCGACCTTCTTCTGCACGACATGTTCCATACCGCGCTGCTGGTAATTCCCCGCCACGGCCACGTTGGGATCAACCTGGGTGGTCGCCGGCGTTTTGACGGTGTGAGGTACCTGGTGGAAGCTCTTCAGCAAGGGGTAGCCCTCGAAATCATCGTCAAGCAGCATGCGCCGCAGGTCGGGATGGCCGGTGAATCGAATGCCGTAGAGGTCGTAAGTCTCGCGCTCCAGCCAGTTGGCCGTAGGCCACACGGAGGCTACGCTATTCACCTCCGGCTTCTCGTGGTCGAGGCGCACTTTGATCTGCAAGAGCTGTCCGCGTGTCAGCGAGCGCAGGTGGTAGATGGTTTCAAGGTGGTCGAGCATATCTACGCCCGATATGCAGCTCAACAGGTCGAAGCCAAGCTGGTCACGCAGGAAACGGCTAACGGCTACAAGGTTGGTCGAATCGACCTCGATGCCGAGGTAGTCGCCATGCTGGAGACGCGGAGCTACATCTTTGCCGGTGATCTGAGCGATGGGAGCAAGGTCGCGTGCCAGCGCTGCGTTCTGATCTCGATAGCCAGTCGTCGCGCTAGGAAGGCTTTTCGAGCGTGGTACTAAATCCATCGAATCACTCCCTTGCGCCAGGCATAGGCCAGGCCAAGCGCGAGTATGATAATGAAGATAAGGATTTCAAAGAAGCCGAAGAAGCTTAACTGCTTGAAAATGACTGCCCAGGAGATGATAAAGACAATATCCACGTCAAAAGCTACGAAAAGCAGCGCAAAGATATAGAAGCCAAGCGGATACTGCACCCAGGCATTGCCGATGGGCGTCTCTCCCGATTCGTAAGTCTGGAGTTTTTCTTTCGTGTTCTTGTGCGGGGCAAGAAAACTCACCAGGGTCATCGTCACTATGACGAAAATAAAGCCAGCCGCGAGCATGATGGCCGCGTATAAATAAGCAATATTAACTGACACGTGCCGTCCTCCATAAATGCCCTGGTATGTAGCAGGTGTATGTGTGTTTGAATCGCACAATATAACCTGTCACATGCAGGCAGAATGCTGTTTTGATTATAGCACAGGGGTGAATTTTGACAAGGGCGACTCTCGCGGTCGCCCTTGAATATTCATAGGCCAGGGTTGCTCTTGTCACATCGCGGGTAGATCGGGTACGGTGACGCTCTCCGGCTTGGTATGCAGCTGCACGCCTGTTATGCCGGTATGTCCGGACGATTCATTGATCGAGACCACGATTACGCTGACATTATCTTCTCCGCCGCCTTCCAGAGCCGCCTGGATCAGGTCTTCGCCCGTCTTGTTGGGATTCGGCTCCGGCGTGCTGATGATGCGCTGAATGGCGGGGTCGCGTACCATGTCCCACAAACCATCGGTGCAGAGAAGCAACTTATCGCCCGGCTGCAGGTCCACCTTGAACGTATCCACCTCGATGATCAGCTTCTCCCCCAGGCTGCGATAAATCTGGTTGCGCTTGGGATGCGTATAAATGTCGTCGGGCTTGATAATGCCGGCATCGACCAGGCTGGCGACGACGGAGTGATCGCGCGTCACCTTAGTCAGGCCGAGCGATTGCCGGTAGAGGTAGGTGCGGCTATCGCCAACGTTGGCGACGTAGGCCGTTGCACCGATCACCAGGGCGGTCGTCATGGTCGTACCCATGTCGGCGTGTTCTTCCAAATTGCGATGATGAACAGCCTGATTCGCGTTTTGCACCCCTTCTTCGAGTAGCTTGAGGTAGTCCGTATCATCCATTGCGCCGTTGCCGACCGAGATCCTGGGCAGCATGAAATCGATCATGGTTTGGATGGCTAAACGGCTGGCATCCTGTCCGTTGGCATGACCGCCCATGCCGTCGGCGACGACAAAGAGGCCGAATTGCTGCGGCTGCGAATTATGCGTTCGCGCGCCCTGCATGGCGAACAGGCTGTCCTCGTTCGGCTTATGCTGGCGTTTGATGCCGACGTTGGATTGAAAACCCACTGCCAGGCTTACGTTGTGCAACTCGTGGACAAGCGGCCCATCCTGCACCGGCGCGCCATTCCCATTTTTTCTGACAGGCACTGTTGGCGTATCGAACGCGGCGGTCTCATCGGACGCTGATCCATACACCTCCTGTGACGGTAGCACGAAAGGAGCGGCTTCCATAGGCGGGGGTGGGAGTGGAGGGAATGGCGCGGCGAAACCGGCCACTGGCGCGTTCCCCACAATGGGTTTCGTGATTGCAGTTTCGTCAGGAGATTGCGGCCCGCGGCGCGACTCCCCGGCGATGCGCCTGGCTTCAAGTTCGGCGTCACGCCTCGCTTCCGCTTCCTCCTCTTTGAAGCGCGCCATTTCCGCCCTGTCTTTACTGTGCTGCGTCCTCCTGCGCCCGAACACCAGGCTGACCAGCACGAGCAGCAACACCAGGAGCGCGACACCCGCGATCAGCCCGACGAGCAGAATAGTCGAGTTAGGAATGCCAAGCAGGTTGCCTGTACCCTGCCTGTTTGAGTTTGATGGCGAGGGCGAAACGTTCCCACTGTTCTGCTTTTGTTCTTTCTGCGTAGCAAGCTGGGCAAAATGCGCGGCAGCCTGGAACAGGGGATTATCGACCGCCGGAGCCTGTATCTTATTCAGGGTCTGCGCTGCCAGCGCGTAGCTCCCGGCGTCATACGCCTGGATACCTGCATCCCAGTTTTGTTTGAGGATATTCAGCTTCAAACGGCTGGAAACAAGCGTTGCATTGGCGAACTCCGGGGCTTTCGTCTCCAACACGCCAAGCTGATTGACACTCAGCACAGCGGACTGTCCGCTCTCCTGCATCCCGACCAGGTTTCCCTGGTTATCGACCAGAGGCATCCCCGCCTCTGCTTTGATGGGAGTGGCTGTGGGAACGCTGGTTCCCGTGGAGGCGCTCGGCGGCGCTTCTGTGAAATAGGCCGGGGTCAGGAAACTCTGGAGTGCGGTGGCTGCGACCGTCGAAGACTGGGGCCACTGGTCAGCCTGGTTCGCCAATTCGATACCGGTTCCGGTTGTGCCGCTCACCCCGCTTGTCAAGTACGGCTGCATGTCCAGGCCGTTGGTATGAAACGAGAAGAGCGTCCCTCCCGGCGCGTCGCTTGACGTGATGAGCGTCTCAGCCGGTCCACTTCCGGCTACCGACTGATCGCGGCATCCAGCAGCGGTACACACCAGTTCCGCGAGAATCGTAGCAGCACCGCTCTGGTTGGTATATTCGCTGCTTGCCCACACTTGCAGCCCGGCCAGCGGCGCTCCCTTCAGGCAGGAACCGCCCGTAAGCGAGACCATCGAGCTATCGGTCAGCACCCAATTGTTGCGCTCGCTCGACGAGGTCGTAGGCCAGCTTGCCACAAGGGTCCCCAGCGCCGTACAGGAAACCAGCGTATTTTGTTTCGTCTTATAAGATGCGAGCAGGCGCACCACCGAAACACCCGCCTGCTCCAGCACGCCGTTCGTCGTCAGCGCGGGATCGCCGGTACGAGAGGAGGCTGCCGAGGCGATGGATGCAGGGAGTAGTGAAAAGGACAGGATCAACCCGCAGAGCACGATCAGGGCTACTTTTCCCCTACTTTTCCGTCTCACCGATGTACATCGATATGTCATCATCTCTCGCTCTTACTCCCTTGATAGAGGGATTACTCACTCTCTTTATGAATTGGCGAATGTTCGTATTACCGTGCCGCACCCCGCAATCGCTGAAGCATTACCTGCGCTGCCTGGTTGTTGGGAGAAGCCTGGACGACATAACTGCATTCGCGCTGTGCATCGGCTAGCTTCCCTTCCATCTCGTAGACCTGGCTCAACAGAAAGCGCGTAGCATGATCCGCGGGATTGATCGTCAATACTGAAACAAAGGCGCGTTCGGCCAGGGGGAATTGCCTCATGCGATAGGCGAGTTGTCCTACTGCGTAATGCAGCTCCGGTCGTTTCAGCGATGGCGGGAGCAAGCGGGTGGCTTCCTGGTATTCGCGCAAGGCGGCATCAAGTTGATTTGTCTCTTCATAACATTTTGCCAGGCGTTGGTGCGTTTCAAAGTCGTTGCTATTGAGGCGCAGGGATTGCGTATACGGCTGGATGGCGCGTGTTGGCTGCTTGCGCAAGAACAGGAAGACATCGCCCACCAGTTTGTGCGTCTCCGCGTCGTTAGGATTGGCCTGCAGCGAGCGATTGTACGCCTGGATCGCGAGATCGGAATTAGGCGGCTGGCGGCGAGCGAAGACCTGCCCATAAATTTTGTGAATAAGGGCATTGTTCGGGTCTAATTGATATGCCTGGTTCACCGCAGCGAAGGCCATCTCAATTCGCCCGGCGGCCAGGTGTTCTTGAGCAGCACGAATAAAGCCCATCGCCTGCTCTACCTGCGCGGTGTTGAGTGGGTTGGCTTGAGCAGGGGTCATACGCTCGCCAAGCGCAGCCGGCATGGGCGCAGGTATAGGCTGCGCGAGCGACGCGGACGGCGGAGGCAGGTTGACGATGGCGCGTTCCATCTCAGCAGCACTCGTCCAGCGCTGCTCAACGCCGGTCGCCAGCGCCTTCATGATAATCATCTCAAAGCCAGGCGATACATCGGGTCGCAACATGCGTATCGGCGGAAAGTTGAAAATGGTAGGTTTGTTGTTGGCGGCGTCATGCTGTGTTAGCACGCGGTGCAGGGTCGAGCCGAGCGCGAAGAGGTCGGAGCGTGGCTCAGGATTGCCCTGCATCTGCTCCGGCGGGGCATAGCCGACCGTCATGATGATAGTGGCCTGGCGCTGCGCCTGCACGGTGCGCGCAATGCCGAAGTCGATCAGCATGATCTCATCGCGATGCGTGACCATGATGTTTGCCGGCTTAAGATCGCGGAAAATAACGGGCGGCTCCTGGTTATGCAGGTAGGTCAGGACGCTGCAAATCTGCCGCGCCCAGTTGCGAACGCGCTCCTCAGAGATACCCCGCGCCCCGTTGACGCCCATCACGTTCGCCTCTTTAGCGAACACCTCCGCTAGCGTGCGACCGTCGACAAAATCCATGACAAGATAGCGCCTGCCGCCTTCCGCGAAGAAGTCGCGCACGCGCGGAATGGACGGATGGTTGAGCTTGAGCAAGAACTTGGCTTCGCGCTTGAACCACTCTACCGCCTGGGCGCGCTCGGCCTCGTCGTGAAAATCATCCAGCATCTCCTTGACCGCGCATGGTTCGTCATCGTCGAAGCGCCGGTCGATGGCGCGATAGACCGCGCCCATGCCGCCTGAAGCTACCGACCGCTCGATCTTGTATTTCCCTCCCTGTAACTCAGTACCGGGCGCGAGGCGACGGCCATTCCCGCCTCTTCGTTCCCCTGAATCCGGCGGAGGTGGCGCGACCTGAGCAGCAAGTGGTGAGGGTGTGTTCGCGGGCAGGGGATATTCGGGAACAGTCCCGCCGTGTCCGCTCTGCGGCGTGGCAGGATTGCTCAAGGAGCCTGCGTTATTTGGTTCAGATGGATAATTATTTGCCATACGTTCTTAACACCATTATTGCATACGCATAGATCAACCCGTTCCGGTACCTTTCCACTCTTCGCTTAGGCCGAATTATAACATATTCCCCCGAGATGTACATAGGAGGAATGGCACAGTTTTAATGCGACCAGCTTCACATTACGCGCTCGTTCGAACCAACCTGTCGGCCTCTTCAGCCGCCGCAACATCGGTTTTCATCCAGCGCGCCCCGAAGATGCCCACCAGCCCGGCGATGACCAGCGCCGGTGTGCAGGTAATCAGTAGCGCCTGGCTGAGATACTGCCCGGCTACAAAATTCGGCACATGCACGGCAGGATTCGGGTCGAAGTGTGTGGAAAGAATGCCCACCAGTGTCGGTGCGAAGGCATCGCCCAGCAGATGCGCGATCAACAGGGTAAGCGCGACCGCCGAGGCGCGCAGGATAGAGGGTACCACGTCTTGCGTGGCGGCGGTGCTTGGGCCGGTATAGACGGTGAGCAGCAGCGTCGTCAGCACAAAGAAAACACTGAACGTCACAAGGCTGCGAGACGTTATAGCAAGCGCAAAGGCTGGCGCGCTCAGCAGGAAGCCGAAGCCACAGACCAGCACGCGCGCTCCCTGGTGGCGCTGGTTGAGCCAGTCGGCCATATAGCCGCCCAGCACCGTCCCGGCCAGACCCGCGAAGACAATGACTGCGCCTGAAAGTGTGCCGGCCTCTACCGAACTCAGCCCGAAAATATCCTTTTGTTGCAGGTAGGTTGGGAGAAAGACCAGGTTGACGCCCAGCACGAAATAGGCGAAAATCTGCATGACGATCAAGACGACAAGCGTCTTGATTTGCAGCAGCGTCCCCAATTGCGACCACACATTCGATGAGATCGGCAAAGCGCGAGGCGGCTCTTCGATCTCAGCTACGTTACCAAGCGTGAAGGGGTATAAGGTGATTTCTTCCTCGTCTGCCTCGTTGCGCCGGGGTTCGCGCAGCCTCCAGGCAAAAAAAGCAAGCACCAGTCCTGGTATGCCGGTGAAGATGAAGGCCAGCCGCCAGCTTCCCACGAATAGACCGGCCAGCGCGCCGCCGATGACGAATCCGAACAGGATGCCGACCAACTGTCCCACGCTCCACCAGCTCATGATGCGCGAGCGCCTCCTGCGGCTAAAATAGTCGCTCATCAGCGCGGTCCCGGCGGGGAAATAGCCAGCTTCGCCGATGCCGAGTACCATGCGCGAAAGAAAGAGGGTGGTGAAGTTGCCCGCCAGGGCCGTCAGCGCGGTCGCCACGCTCCAGATCGCCACGCAGATCGCCACGACGTTCTTGCGCTTGGCCCTGTCCGCCCAGAGGCCGAGCGGGACGGTCGTTAGCGTGTAGACCACCAGAAAGGCTGAAGCGATGTAGCCGATGCCATCAAATCCAAAATGCAGTTCCTTCGCAACGGTCGCTGCCGCACCTGTCAGCACATTCCGGTCCAGGTAGTTCAAGAAACTGATGAGGAACATGACCCAGAAAACATACATGGGGTAGCGGCTGCTTTTTGGCCTGGACGCTTCCAGGTCCGGGGTGGAAGACGATGAAATATCACTCACGAGCACCTCCAAATCTGGGGATACGGCACGAGGATCAGCAGGCGGGCGCGGCACATAGCGTTCGCCTGCTCCACTGTACCATAGATTAAGCAATGTGGGAAGTGGGAAGAGGGATAGATGCTTTGTACCTTCTACTGTCAAAGGGCAGCCTGGAAACTTCTACACAAATTTCCACTGCTGGCTTGACCCACCGTTATAGATGCTCTGGTGAATTTCGGCATCGATGTTAAGCGAGCCGCCTGATACATCCATCACCATATCACTATTGGCGTTGACGATCTTGAAGAACCCATTACTCACCGGAACGCACTCCCACAACTGGTTCTTCTGGCCTTGATAAGGCAATTGCAGGATGGAAGTATTGCTATCCAGCGAACTATCGGGGACTTCCAGCGCCATGTTGTTATTCGGATTTTCAATCTCGAAGTAGCCTTTGTTTACCTGAACAAATAGCCATCCCGCGCCATTTTTGTCTTGCAGCAAGGGGGCATAGCCGGCTGGATTCGGTACGTCCAGCGCCAGGTGACTATTGGCGTTGACGATCGTCAAGTTGGCTCCGGTTGTTGGGCAACCAGGCGCGGAGGAACTGATCGGCGTGACATTCCATTGCTGGTTTGCTCCCACGCCGTCTTTGTCTTGCAGCAGTGGCGCGTACATGGAGGTATTCGGCACATCCAGCACCAGGCCACTATTGACGTTGATGATCTTTAACGAACCATTGCCTGCCTGGACGCACTGCCATTGCTGGTTTTGCCCGCTATTATAGGGGAATTGATGAATTTCGGTATTAACGGTCAGCGAGCTATTTGGCTCATCCATCACCTGGCTGCTATTGACGTTGACGATCTTGAAATTCCCACCGGTTACTAAGACAAACTCCCATTCCTGCTCAGCCGTTCCGGTAAATTGAAGCTGTTGAATAGAGGTATTGCTATCAAGTGTTCCGCCCGGCACGTCCAACGTCAGGCCGCTATTAACGTTGGTGATCTTGTAATAGCCGCCGCTAGTTGGGCACCCCGGTGTTACCGCCGAAGAGAGACCGCTACCGCCATGAGAAGTACCCGGTGTGTTTGATTGCTGGCTCCCCTTCACTATCTGCCCTAATTCGAACCCACCTGCACCAAGTAGCAGCGCTACCAGGGCTGCAATCCCAATCAGATACTTTGCATTGCTCAGGGGTTGAGGTCGAGATTGGGATTGGTTTTGAGGGTGAGATTGCAATTGATTTTGAGGATGAGGCGTGTAGGCGTCGATTGTAGCGCCCGAAGTCTGTGAAGTAGGGCGTTGTTTCACCTCTCCAAACGAGATCGTCGGATAATTTTCCTCTGCCGCCGGTCTATCGAATGGCTTCCCACAATTCCCGCAATAGGTCGCGTTGACATCCCGAATAGAGCCACATTTGTCGCATGTTTTAAAATCTCTATTGGACATACTTCACCCTCTGTAGATGTTTTTAATGAAGAAAATTACCCCTTCTGCATTATAGCTCATTTCTGTAATCTATGGAAGAAACAATTTTGCGAAGGAGCTTGCCAAAACTCCGTCAATGGCATAAGATGGACAGGCATTTTTACACTTATCTGTATGTCTTTCTGTACGTCTTATGGAGGACTTTTTCAATCGTGGACACACAGTCACTTGTTACTGCTGTAGAACGTTATGTAGAGCAACATCTCACGACCTATATCAATGAGTTGCGCGAACTATGCGCCATCGACTCTGATAGCAATAACAAAGCCGGGTTAGATGTGATGGCGGAGCAACTTGGAGGGCGGATGCGCGGATTGGGGATGGCTGTCACAATTGTCGAGCGCGAGGCGTGGGGCAACGACCTGCTGGGCGTGCTGCGTGGCACGGGTACGGGCAATGTGCTGCTGCTCGGCCACATCGACACGGTCTATCCAGTTGGCACGGCTGCCGCGCGACCGCTGCGCGTTGAAGGCAACACCGTCTACGGCCCCGGCGTGAGCGATATGAAGGGCAATATCCTGGCGGCCATCTACGCGCTCGAAGCGCTGCAATCCTTGCGCTTCACGGATTACGGTGAGATACGCTTCTTGTGTGTCTCCGACGAGGAGATCAACATCCGCCACTGCCACGATATCATGTGGCAGGCGTGCCAGGACTGCCAGCGCGCTCTGGTGCTGGAAGCGGCACGCGCCAATGGCGATATCGTCAGCGCGCGTAAGGGCCACACGACCTATACACTCACCGCGCAGGGCCGTTCCGCGCACGCGGGCGTCGAGCCGGAGCAGGGGCGCAGCGCCATTGTGGAACTGGCGCACCAGGTCTTGCAGTTCGACGACCTCAATGGATGGCGCGAGGGCTTTACCATTAACGCGGGCGTCATCTCCGGTGGCACCGTTGCAAACACCGTCCCCGACTTCGCTCGCGTTGAATTCGACCTGCGCTTCCTCAGCGATGACGACAGGAAGGCCACCGAGCGCCGCTTCCATGAATTGATGGGGCACAAGCGCGTTCCTGGCGTGGAATTGACGCTCGAAGCCGCGCCCGACATCAAAGCACCGATGACGCGCACACCGGCCATTCTCCAGCTCGCGGGGCAGGCGCAGAGTATCGCGCAGATGCTCGGCTTCACTGTGAACCACGTGCTGACCGGCGGCGCATCCGACGCCAGTTTCACCTCGGCATACGGCATCCCGACGCTCGACGGGCTGGGACCCATCGGCGGGCGTGACCACAGCCCCGGCGAATACCTGGCGCTGGACAGCGTCGCGCCGCGCGCCGCCCTGCTCGCCGGCCTGATCGCCGCGCCTGGGCAATAGTATTTTTGAGATTACCATGATATACTGAGCAATGAACAGGTGATGTAGCAGGTGTGAAGACGCGCATGCGAGGCGGGTCGAAGGGTAGTATCGTAGTATTTTTCGACAGGGGGATACAATGGCAGCGAGGCAGTCTTATTTGATTGTCGGAAATGGCATTGCTGGCGCAACGGCTGCCGAAATCTTGCGGAACGAAGACGCTACTGCCGAAATCACTGTTGTAGCTGATGATCCTTTCCCCGTCTATTATCGTCCCGCTCTCAAGGATTATCTGGCGGGAAAAATACGCGAGGACAATCTCTGGGCGCGGCCAATCAGTTTTTACCAGGATCGCCGCATACGCTTTTTGACCGATAGGGTGATGGGCATACAGGCGGGACAGCACACCGTTCAATTGCGCAACGGGCAAACGCTGGGCTACAGTCGCTTACTGCTCGCGCATGGGGCCAATGCCAGCACACTGAGCTGTCCAGGCAGCACCCTGACGGGCGTTACCACCTTGCGCACCGTCGCAGATTACCAGAACGTGTTGAGCCGCCTGATGACGGCGCGTCGTATTGTCGTCACCGGTAGTGGCACATTGGCCTTAGAATCTATCGAGACACTCCGCCATCGCGGCTTTCAGGTGACTCACCTGCTGCGCCGACGCACGCTGTGGTCAGAGGTACTCGACCCCGCCGCCTCAGACCTCGTGCTTCAGCAGGAGAAACGCGACGGCGTCGATATCCGTTATGTGCAGGAGATTGCCGAAATCGTCGGCCAGAATGGCCAGGTGAAAGGCATCATCACCACGACCGGCGTACACATTCCCTGTGAGATCGTCTTACTTGGTATCGGTATCGACCCGATCACCGACTTTGTGAAAAGCGCGGGCATCGCCTGCGGGCGCGGGGTAAAAGTTGATGGTGCGATGTGTACGAATGTGCCGGATATCTATGCAGCCGGCGACCTGATTGAGACCACCGATCCAATCACAGGCCGCTCGCGGGTCATTGGTCAATGGTATCCATCGATACAACAGGCTCGCGCTGCAGCCTATAGTATGCTCGATCTGCTGGATAGCAAGCGCCAATTCCGCTTTGGCAACTTTTACAATGCCACCTTCTTGTATGGACTCGACTTCGCCTCTGTTGGTATCTCAACTATCCCGAAAGACGGGAAAGGCTATGCGGAGATCATTGCTGATCCACAACCACGCACCTATCAGAAGGTCATTCTGCATGATGGCGTCCCTGTAGGCATGCTTGCGCTCGGCGACCGCAGGAGCGTTCTCACCTTCAAGCGCGCTATCGATGCAGGTATAAATCTTACTCCTGTCGCCTCTCGCCTGTTTGCTCTCGATTTCAAGCTCAATGACTGGCTTAATGCTCAGGGCGTACCCAGACCCATTCTGGGTGTGAACAGAGAAGGCGCTGTAGCTATTCAACAAGCTGCGTATGCGGATGTGGGAAGCCGTTCCGCCATCCTCAAGGCGCAGGAGCTGACGGAGGCGATGCTTGTACCGCTTACCGCTCAATCTCCCTCCGACGTACAATCTCCTCTCAAAGAAACATACCTCAGCCAGACCAGGGTGACATCAGTTGGCCGCCAGGAGGGTTCCGCGCTTGCTATCAACCATGGCTCCATCTCGCGCCGCCATGCCGAAATCGCCTATGCTCATGGGCAATACCTCTTGCGCGACCTGAAAAGCACCAATGGCACATTTGTCAATGACCAGCGACTCGATCCAGAAGGCATTCGTCTGCTCAAACAAGGCGATATGGTGCGCTTCGGTAAAGTCTCCTTTGCGCTACAAATGCGTCACGTCGATCCTTCATCCTCAGTCCTTCTGCGCAGGCCCATAGTAGGCGCTCCGCCCGCGGCTGACCAATCTCCGGCAGACGCCAATGCCTGGGAATTGATAACCTTCCGCAATGAGGAGGAGGAACGGGAAGCGAAGAATGCCGGTGATGAAACGGTACAAATCAAACGAGATGGGGCCTCACTCCCAGGTGTTCAAGCTCCCCTGAGTCAGCCTGCCCTGAAAGCTGATGGCTCGCTGCAACTGCCCGGCGCATCAAGCTCTATTCCTGCCGATGTTGTTGCTCGCATGAAAGAGGTACCTACGCTCGTAATCTTGACACGTGGCGAACCCGAAATTGTGCTGCTCAAGCAAGGCCAACGCTATGTGCTGGGGCGAGACAAGCACAGTCGCATTCTTCTCCCGGACATGTCCGTCTCGCGCAAGCATGCAGAAGTCTTTCCCGGCCTGGATGGCTACTATATTCGTGACCTGGCAAGCAGCAATGGGGTCATGGTCAACCAGACGCGCATCGACAATCCCTACCGGCTCTCCAACAGCGACCGTATCATGGTTGGGAATGTTCTAATCTACTTTATCGGCCTGGACGATCATGTGATCCCACCCGCTCCACACATCGCGGAGTCTCCGGTGGATGCCAGGTCGGCCAAAATGTGCCGCAGTTGTGGCTGTGAAAACAATGCCGTAGCGCGTTTCTGTGCAATTTGCGGCGAGCCATTGAAATAAGGGGGGAGGGATTATGCAGCTAGAATTTGCCAGGCAGCCTCTTGTCGTGGGCATTCAACATCGTACCGATCTCGTCCCTCTTACCGAGGATGAAGTAGCTTTCGAAATAGACATGTGCATCGGCTGCAATCGCTGTATGCGCGCCTGCCCTGTGCCGTTGTCCTCCCAGGTCAGTATCGCCGACCTCAACCTTGCGACGATCTCTGATGAGATTGCGTCGCACGTGGCAACCTTTACCGATCAATGTGTCATGTGCGGCTCCTGCGTACCCGTCTGCCCCGTCAATAACCATCGCGACCTGCTCATGCTCTCGCTCAAGCAACGCCTCGGTATTTCCTGGGATGGCAAGGTGGATATGAGTCGCGTGCTGGATTATCTCCCCGCCGGGTGGGATGTCAAGTTGCTGCTGAGCCGCTTGCGTGAGCAGCCCATGTTTAGTGATCCCCAGCAGATGCCGGATAACTACCTGTTGCACTTCATCGCCAGTTCCAAGATAGAAACATTACTGCCTGGCACGGTGGCATTGCACGAAGGCGAATACGGGCGGAACATGCTGTTCATCCTGGAGGGGCGCTTTACGATTTCTTCAGCCGGGCCAGGCGGCATGGATGTGCCACTGGCGGTCTTGCGCCGGGGCGAGTTTATGGGCGAGCACGGCATGTTAACGGGCCAGCAGCGCAATGCGACAGCTCGTTCCCAGACCGCTGTCGTGCTGCTGGATGTGCCGGAGCAGGTCATGCAGCGCCTGATGGAAATTGTGCCAGCGGTGCGCAGCTACTTTGAGCGATTGAACAACGCCCGCTCTATCGAGTCTGTTTTGAAGCGTATGGCCGTTTTTCAAGGCATTTCGAGCCAGGATATCAGCTGGATTGCAGGTAAGATGCAGTTCAAAAACTATGACCGCGATGAGCGCCTCTTCACCGAAAGCGATGCAGAGCAACCGGCACGTGAAACATTGCACATTATTTTAGAAGGTTTTGTGAAAGTGGCGCGCCGTACCACGGCCAGAACCGGGCGCAATAAAACCGATGAGCGCATTATCGCCTATCGACAGGGAGGAGACTACTTCGCAGGCGGCCTGGATTTGCTGGGTGATGGTCGCGCCGTCAGCGTTACCGCCATCAACCGCGTGCGCGTCGCGGAGGTTCCACGCCAGGATATGCTGACGCTCCTGTCTCGCTATCCCGAGCTCAACCAGCGATTTCTCACGCGCCTCCAGGAGTATCGCGCGGCGGCACAGGCGGCCCGGACGACTCAAACCTTCATTAGTCCGGAGGATTTTTTACGCATCGTTTCCTCCCCATCATTTGCCGATGCTGAAGCTCGCGCCGGGC
Source organism: uncultured Chloroflexia bacterium (assembly GCA_963731975.1). GTDB lineage: Bacteria > Chloroflexota > Ktedonobacteria > Ktedonobacterales > Ktedonobacteraceae > CAVSXS01. Next base: position 175,282 of record CAVSXS010000007.1, read on the forward strand.
TGGGCGCGTTGGTTGGCGGCGGCGTCGTGGAAGGCACGGAAGTGCTGGTGATCGACCTGGACAAATGCGTCCAATGCGATAAATGCGAAGATGCCTGCGAACGACGGCATGGGCACTCGCGCATGAACCGCAAAGGCATGGTGGTGGGCAACATCAGCATTGCCACGGCCTGTCGCCAGTGCCAGGACCCGGTCTGTATGCTCTGTAGTCGCGCCGGTATCGCCCGAATGCCCGGTGGTGAAGTCTACATCACTGAAAGCTGTATTGGCTGCGGCATCTGCGCCGAACGCTGCCCCTACGACAACATTTCGATTGTCTCTCTCGCCGACGAGGTCGGGGAACGCTCCGCCTTGCAGCGCTTCGCCAGCTTCTTCACCAAAGGCACGGGCAAGGAGCGTGGGAAAAAGATGCTGCCGGTGACGAACAACATCGCCTCTCCCGGTCCGCTCAATGTACAGCAGCCACTCGATGCCTTTGGCGAAATACGCAAAAAGCTGGCCATCAAGTGCGATCTCTGCGCGGGTTACAATAACCAGGCGTGCGTCCAGGCCTGTCCTACAGGTGCAGCCTTCCGCGCCCAACCTGTCCAATTTTTCGGCTCAACCGAGGAAATTCTACTACGGCGAGTGCAATAGGAGGAGACCACTATGGCTGTCAGCACCAGGCCACCCCAGCAAAACGCCGCGCGGCGTGTGTGGCATACCCCTACTTCGAAAGTTGCGCTGTACTGGTTCTTATTCGCGGTCATCTATTGCCTGATCTTCTACGTCTTGTACGCAGTGGTCTTCAACGCGCACATCTTCACCGGACCCTGGTTTGACCGCATATTCCGTGCAGGCGTTATGTCTTATGTCATGATCCTGGCGGTGGCTGCCTACTCGTTGCGCACGCGCTTCTTCCACAACCTGCCCTGGAAGGCCCAGAACTGGGTATGGATGCACATGGCGTTAGGGATTGCCGCCGTGCTGCTCGCCCTGCTCCACGCCGACTACAGCTTCGTCCTGCATTGGGATTGCAGCAGTCAACAAAATTGCTTCACCGCCCACTATTGGGGTATGCCTTCCCTCTACGCGCTTATTTTCATTGCTCTCAGCGGCGTTGTCGGTCGCCTCATCGATAAGTGGCAGACACGCATGATTGCTCAGGATGCCAGCAGCAACGGCGTTGGCATAGCGAAGGCTATTACCGGTCGCCTCCTCGAATTGGAATATGCCGTCGAACGCTTCAGCGCGGGGAAGTCCGAGCCGTTCAAAGCGTATTGCGCCCTGTCTATCGAAAGTGTTGGTGTACTTCCCAGCAAGCTGCCAGAGCTAGCGCCCCGCGAGCAAGCCGATTTTCAAGGCGCTTACGAGGCCTTGAAAGATCATGCGCGCCTGGAACAATCGCTCAGCAAACAGCAACAAGCGCAGACTGTCTTCCGCACCTGGCGTTACGCGCACATGGTGCTTGTCCCGCTCGCCTTGCTCATCATCACCTATCACGGCGTTGCGGAACTGCTCATCAATGTGCTGCACGTGATCGAGGTTTAAGGGAGCTATTTCTTGCTGGAAAAGGACACGGTCGCCTGGAACTCGCGGTCGCCCTGTTGCCAAATTGTGCTATAATCTGCAAAGAGCGTGTCCCCTTGTTACAAGCGGGGCAGTACAGTTTTGTCTTTGGTAATCTTCTCCCCTTGAGCAGACGCCTGATGCGCGGGGAGTCTCATTGAATCCAGGCAAGAACAAGCAATTCCCTTGCTCCTACTATCTACCTGAAACGGCAGCGTTCAGGGCGCATATGGGATGCTCAGGAAAGGATATGCCGCATGTTTGATCCTGATAGCGAGTTGGAAGCGCGATACCAATCGATCACCACCACTCCAGACTGGTATCAGACCAATATTCCCTGCCAGGTGGGTTGCCCGGCGCATACCGATGTATCTACCTATATCGGACTAATCTCCCAGGCTCGTTTCGACGAAGCTTATCTATTGAATCGCAAATGTAATATCGTGCCAGGCGTGCTGGGGCGCACGTGCGCGCGACCCTGCGAACCCGTCTGCCGCCGCAACAAGATCGACGGCAAGCCCATCGCCATCTGCTGGCTCAAGCGCGCCGCCGCCGATCACCGCGAGTACGAACACCGCGCCGTCGCGCCGCCTATCACGAAGGAGAAGCGCGTGGCTGTCGTCGGCGCCGGTTCAGCAGGTCTGGCCTGCGCGCGTGACCTGCGCGACATGGGCTACCCCGTCACCATCTACGAGGCCGATGCCGTCTCCGGTGGTGTGATGGTCAACGGCATTCCCGTCTGGCGTCTTCCACGCAATGTGACCTACGAAGAGACCACGCAATATATGGCCGACATGGGCGTCGAGGTCATCTATAACACGCGCGTTGGGCGCGATATCCAGGTGGCCGACCTGCTCAAACAGTACGATGCCGTCTTCCTGGCCGCCGGCTGCTACATCTCGAACGAGCTGACCGGCCCGGACAACAAGATCATTCCTGGCTCAGAGTACCAGGGCGTGCAGCACGGCATCAAGCTCCTGGCGAAGACCAACTTCGGCGAACCGGCCTTCATCGGCAAAAAGGTCGTCGTGCTGGGCGGTGGTTTTACCGCGATGGACTGCTGCCGCACCTCGGTGCGTTTCGGCGCGGAAAAGGTCTACGTACTCTATCGCCGCTCGAAAGAAGAGATGGGTTCCGACGAGTATGAGGTCGATGAGGCCGAGTTCGAGCATGTCGAGTTCGTCTACCTCGTCTCCCAGCTTGAAGTGCTGAGCGATGATGGTGTGCATGTCAGCGGCCTGCGCGTCGTGCGCAACAAGCTCGGCGATCCGGATGCCAGCGGCCGCCGTCGCCCAATCCCCATTCCCGGCAGCGAATATACCATCGAAGCCGACACGATCATCGCGGCCTTCGGCCAGTATAGCGATGCCTCGTGGGTGCAGGCGAAGGATTTGAAGCTGGATGTCAACCGGCGCAACGGCGTTCCACTGGTTGACCGCGAAACGTGGATGACCAACTACGACGGTCTCTTCGCGGGCGGCGACTTCACCGAGGGTTCGCGCAATCTCATCTCCGCCATCGGCGATGGGCGCGATGCCGCCATCGCCATCAACCTCTACCTGGGTGGCCAGGACAAGCCTGCCGAGCCTGCGGAAGAGGTCGAGCTGCCTGACTACCGGCGCGGCATGGTGGATGACTACGAATCCATCCCCTTCCAGATGATGCCGGGCCTGCCGCTCAAGGAACGCTACAGCAATACCCGCGAGACGGAGACGGGCTACACGCCGGAAGAGGCCGTCATTCAGGCGCGGCGCTGCCTGCAATGCCAGTTGAACATCATGATCGATCCGTCGATCTGCATTCTCTGCTCCGGCTGCGTCGATATCTGCCCCTATGACTGCATCAGCATGGAGGGTCTCTCGCGCGTGGTGAAGGGCGATCCCATGCACCAGGGAACCGAAAGCTGGCGCGGTGGCGCGGACATGATTATCGACGAAGAGAAGTGCATTCGCTGCGGCCTCTGCATCGTGCGCTGCCCGACCGACGCCATCTCGATGGTGCAATTCGAGGTAGCCAGCCCCAACGATCGCTGGACCGTCTCGAAAATCCCTATGCTGAACATCAACCGGTAATCTTTTGGAGGAAACAAGAGAGCAGTGAAGCCGGCGCGCCGGCTTCACTGCTCTCTTGTTAATTTCATGCGCAAACTTGCACCCTGTGCATCGTTCGATTATACAGAGATGAAGAAAAATGACCGTTTGATACCGTTATGCGATATAATCATAAAGTACTCTAAAACACTATCCAGAAGGCCACTATGCAGCATTATCAACTCAATATACCCAACTCAGCAGGCACGTCATCACCTCAGACGCCATCAATGTCGAATGGCGCAACCAATAAAACCCCTGATGCGACGATGCAGGAAGCTGCTCGCGCCGCCGAGCGAGCGCGCCTGCGCCAGGGCGTGATGCACGTGCGCATCCGCCACTTTTACGCCACACTCGAGGAGATGTTCGATCCCTCCCTGCGCGGGTTAGCCTATCTCGTCGGCACCGGCACGGGCCGCCCCAACGAGCCGGGGCGCGTCATCGATGTCTCGCCCGCTGCGCTGCGCCTGGGCGTCAGCCCCGGCATGCCACTGCGCCGCGCCTACCGCATCGCTCCCCGCGTGCGCTTTTTACCCGCGTCCTACGATCGCTACCAGCCCGTCCTGCACCTGTTGCGCGAGCGCTATCGCGCCTATTCGCGCATCGTCGAGACGATCCCGATGGCCGACGCCTTCATCGACCTGCGCGGCTGCGAGCTGCCCTTCGACTCGCCCGTTGCGCTGGGCGTGCGACTGTGCGCCGAGATCGCGGAGATGGGCCTGACTGCCCTGATCGGCATCTCCAACGGCAAGGCGCTGGCCGAACTCGCCGCCCAGCTGAGCCGCAAAGATGGACGCGAAGGCGTGCTCTATATCCCGCCCGGTCGGGAGGCATCATTTGCGCAGACCTTGCCCCTCTCGATGCTGCTCCAGGTGCGCTCGGCGGGTGCGGGCATCCCCGGCGCGCTCCCCGACTATGCCGAACACGAGCAGTCCGCGTCACGCGCTCCAGAGTTCGACGGCAAAAGTGAGCAGGTCGATTCGGTGGCCGTCGCGGAGATGGTGGCACATCTCAAAGACTTCGGTATCACCACCTTCGCCCAGGTCGCTACCCTGACAGAGGACGGGATGCGCCGCCGCCTGGGGCAGTTGGGTGGCTGGCTGCATGCTCTGGCCAACGGCAACGATATCAGCCTTGTCGTTCCCGACGCGCCCCCTATGAGCCAGAACGCCCGCGTGCGCTTCCATCACGCCGCCGACGCCGACGAAACCTGCATGGCGATTCGCAAACTGGCCGACTACCTGGGCGAACGCCTCTCCGATCAACGCCTCAAGGGGCGCGTCGTCGGCCTCATGCTCTGGCCCAGCCACTATGTGAGCCGCGAAACGCGCAAGCTGGTCATAGCAGATGACAGCGACGAGGTCGCGGTCACGGCAACCGAAGAGGCCATCACCGGGCAGATGACCCTGGCGCGCCCAACTGATGACGCCGAAATGATCGTGCGCCAGCTGTTGATGCTCTTCGCGCAGTATCACCGCCCGGGTACGCGCTATACGCAGGTACAGGTACGCATCGGCGACATCACCGCCGCCACTCCGACGCTGTCGGGCTACTTCCCGGTCCAGGTGCGCCCCCGCGGCAGGCCGACGCGCAAGCTATAGGCTGCCGGGCTGCTTTTGCGCCTGGCGCATATTCTTGAGCAGTTCCAGTTCTTTCGCGCCGCGCGCTTGCAGGTCGGATTTCCACTCGTCGCGGTAATCGCGGATGGCGCTGACGATGGTGTGCAATATGGCCAGGTTGCGGTACCACTTGTGATTGGCAGGCACGATGTACCAGGGTGTGTCTCTAGTGCTGCAATTGGTAATAGCGTCTTCATACGCCTGCTGGTAATCGTTCCAGTAGCGCCGCTCAGTCCAGTCGCTGGCCGCAAGCTTCCAGGCTTTGTCCTTATCCTGCTCGCGCGCCAGCAGGCGGCTGGTCTGCTCGCCGAAGCTGATGTGCAGGAAAAACTTGAGGATGATGGTATTATTGCTGGCCAGCAGTTGCTCGAAGTGGTTGATCTGGTCGTAGCGTTTGCTCCACACCTTCTCAGGTACGAGGTTATGCACGCGCGCAATCAACACATCTTCGTAGTGCGAGCGATTGAATACCCCTAAGATGCCCCGACCCGGCGCGGCACGGTGGACGCGCCACAAGAAATCGTGGAGCAGTTCTTCCTGTGTCGGCTCTTTGAACGAAACAACGTGGCAGCCCTGCGGATTGACCGGCGAAAGCACCTTGCGAATCGTACCGTCCTTGCCGCTGGTGTCCATTCCCTGTAAGACAAGCAGCAGGCTATGATGCTGCGCCGCTGACATCAACTCCTGCAACTCGACCAGCTCCAATGTCAACTTCTCTGTCTCCTGCTCGGCGAAGGCGCGGTCAACCTTGTCGTCGATATGGCCGGGATCGTAATCCTTGAGCCTGATCTTGCTGCCGTCATCGATCTTCCAGAGATAAGGCATATGCGTCGACTCCTTTGCGCGGATTTTGTGTTTGCTGAAATACTATGGTTAAATAATAACACGTCTTTCTATCATCATTTGAGCCTGAAGGAGTTACAACAGAAGCTATGTCTTTTCAACTACCCGATCCGTCAACACCGTTCGGCGAGCGCGTGGCGCGCCGTCTGCGAGAAGAGCTTATCATCTGGCTCACCACCATCGATTTAAAGGGAACGCCGCAGCCCAATCCCGTCTGGTTTCTCTGGGACGAGGCTACGTCGAGCTTCCTCGTCTATAACCGGCCTTATGCCAAACGCCTGGCGCATATCCAGCACAACTCAAGAGTATCGCTCAACCTCGATGGCAACGGCAGGGGCGGCGATATCATCGTCTTCACCGGCGAGGCTCGTCTGACGACCGGCGAGCTACCACCAAACGAGCAAACGCTTTACCTTGAGAAATACCGCGCGCGCATTGCTGCTATAGGCTCTACTCCCGAACGATTCGCGGCTGGCTACCCCGTGACACTGCGAGTCTACCCATCGGTCGTCCGAGGCAACTAGCAAGTAATAGAGTGCGATATATCTCTCTTAGGGCGGGCTATAGTAAGATCAGGTGGGTTGTGGAGAGACACAGCTTGATGAAATCTTGAGAAATGAATGAAACGGGAAAGCGACTTCTTCCGTTATAAGTAGTGTCTCTACATATATTTTATTCTATCCGTATGTCCAGTCATGTGAGCAAGTGTCATGTCGGTAACACCTTCAGATCATTCGACCGAGAATATTTCGCCATCGATTACGCCTGATCCGCCCTCTGCCTTCTCTGATGCCCCGCTTGAGGACAGAGATGAGCCAACCGCTCCCTTTGAGGCGCTGTCTCCCGTCGCGCCAGTAGAGGGAGACGTTTTGGTTGCTAGCGATCTGGCAGAATCGCCTCTGCCGACCGGAGTGCAAACTCAAGAGCAGGGCGAAGTGACGACGGAGAAGATCGAGGTACCCTCACCCGCCGACTCGCTCGATGAGATTGCCGGCGTTTCCACCGAGGCGATTCCAGCCGTGGATGTCCTGGTAGAGCAGCCGACCCGGCCAGTTGAGACGATACCCCATGTCAAGATACCGCCCCTGCGTGGTAAGAAAGTGCGCCGTCCTCGCTCAAGACGCCGCCGCATCGTGATCCTCTCGCTGGTCGCGCTGATCGTGCTTGGCATCGCCATACCCGCCGGCATCGCCATTAGCTACGGCATCTCGGCCTATTCCACCTATAACGAGCTCAAGAACCAGGCACACGACGGCGTGCAGCACTTGCTGAACGTGAAAAACATCTTCACGGGGGTTAAAACACATCCGACCAGCGTGCTTGACACCACCAAATTATACAGCTCCGACCAGGAATTGGGCGCGGCGCTCAAGGATTTCCAGCAGCTTTCCTACAAAATCGATCACACGGCTCTCATCCATACCTTCACTTCCTATTTTCCTCAATATGCCCCGGAGGTGCAGACGGCGCGTACCGCCAGTCAGATCGGCATGGAAGTGGCAACCATGGGCCAGGAAGTGATCTCGACCGCGCTCATACTCGCTCCTGCGTTTCACGGTTCGTTGCTGGGTTCTTCGAGCACGCCCCTCGTGACGCAGGATATGTTGAACCTGGTCGGCGGGACGATCGACGAGCTGCTGCCGCAACTGACCGTGGTGCAGCAGCAGGCCAGCACCCTCTCGCTGAATAGCCTGCCCGTCAGTGCAACGCAGAGTGCCCAGTTCGCGCAAATGCTGCAATTGCTTCCCCAGGCTATCAACGGCCTCACCCTGGCGCAAAGTCTGATGGGTGCGGCGAACTGGCTGCTGGGCGTCGATTCGCCGCGCACCTTCCTGGTGCAGACGATGGATCGCGCCGAACTGCGCGGTACGGGCGGATTCACCGGCCAGTACGGGGAACTGACGATCAACGGTGGGCGCGTTGGGACGTTTACTCTCAAAGATATTTCGCTGGTGGAATATACCGACACCAGCAAAACGCTGGGGCAATCGGCCCCCTCGCAGTATAGCTCGTGGTGGCCCTTCGCCAACTGGGGCCTGCGCGACTCCAATATCTCCGCCGATTTCCCCACCGCGGCGAAAGTCGCTATTTCGCAGTATCAGGACGAGGTCGGCAAGCAGGTCGATGGCGTCATCATGTTCACCCCATTCCTGATCGAACACATCTTGAATATCATCGGCCCCATTCATGTTGCCGGGTACAATGAAACGATTACCGCGCAAAACCTGGAAGACCGCCTGCACTATTACCAGCAGGATAACTCAGGCATCGCCAAGCAGATCGCGCTGCAGCCCGGCAATACTTCGACCTCTGCTCGCAAGCGTTTCACCAGCCAGCTCGCGCACGACCTGCTTGACCAGGTGCGCAGCGCTCCAACCAGCGAGCTGCTTGCCATCGGTGAGGAGCTATTGCACGATCTGAAAACCAAAGATTTAGAGGTCTATGTCGCCAATACGCAGGTAGAGGGGCTGCTGGAACAGTACGGCGACGCGGCACAGGTCAATCGCTCGACCACGCAGGACGGCCTGTACGTCGTGCAGCAGAACTTGAGCGCCAGCAAAGCCTCACAGTACGTGAAAACCATCATGCACGACACGGTGACGCTCGATCCCAACGGCGGCGCAACCCACGTGCTGCAACTGCGCCTGGTCTACAACCAGATCGGCCCGGTCTACGGCTACGACACTTACCGCGATTACGTGCGCGTCTACGTGCCACCTGGCGCGAAGCTGCTCTATGGGGACGGTTTCGATACGGGCACGCCCCTCTGCGGCGGCTACTACAGCCAGTGTCCAGCGTCTGGCGTCTACACCGGCGGCGAGCTTGTCTGCCCCACCGGGCTGTACCAGCCCGGGGCGCACGCACCCACCATTGCCGACTCCAACGGCGGCACCTGGGGGCCCCTCGACACCATCGGGCCGCCAACCAACCTGCAAAGCGACGAGCCTGGCCGCGCCATGTTCGGCGGATGGGTCGTCATTCCCAAAAACTGCACGATGACCGTTACGCTCTCGTGGTACGTGCCTCCCATTGGGCATACCGCATACTCGCTGCTCGTGCAAAAGCAGGCCGGCTTGTACCCCGAACTGGACCTGACCATCCTGCCGACGCCGGGTGACTGCGCCGCGATGAAGCTCTCGCCCTTCCACTTCAACGGCCTGATGGGCCAGGATATGGCGTTCACGCCGCCGGCGCTCTCACCTGCCCTGCTCGCAGGCGCTGCTGGCTGCTATCCTCAACCAGGGGTGTGAGGAGCGCGTCGTGGCATCTGTCTCACATCGGCTATATCGTAAAATCCGTGTTGACCTGGACATTTGAGTGTGGGTCGATACCACTCGGTATCGCCAGAAGAATCAGGGTAAATGCGTTGCCATTGTTCGGCAGTAGAAAGGTTACCGTCCCGCTCAAACCAGTGGTGTTCGCCGTTGCGTCCGGCAGCGTAGAGCTTGTTGGCCTGTCAGAGGCATCGCCGGTTTTCAGGCGCATATAGTCACCTGTAAACGAGGTGTAACTGGTCTGCGCGGTAGGGTTATCCAGATTGAATGCGAGAATGACATAGTGCATACCCGCATTAGCTTGTCTGCCGTCGCTGCTTAGCGACGAGGTCGCCGTTGTCAGCGTCCAGTTCACTCCTCCATAGCTGATAGGTTTGTTGAGAGTGGCCGTCTTCGCCTGAAACGCGGAAAGGTTGGCATTGCCCGTTAAGGGAATATTGATCTGAGCCTCCTGCTGCCAACCCAACTGTAGGGTGAGCTGGTTGATCTTGTCGCTGCCCGGCACCGCAAAGTCCAGCCAGTTATCGCGCGTTGAGCTTGCAGCGGGGCTGAAGCCATACTGCTGATTCAGTGGAGTGACATTGCTTTTGTCCGGCAAGATCAGCCGCGCGACTTCGTTGTACGAGTAGTTGCCGGGTTTCGCGCCTGCCACCTCTCGAATGTTGACACGGATCATGCCATTCGTCGCGCTGGAGCTATCGTCGATAAAGGCGCTGGACTGCTGCACGCTCACAATGGTAATGTCCACGCTAGCGTAGGTGACGGTCTGGTTGATTTTTGCCGTCGTGATAGCGGGCTGCGTCGCGGGCAGACTGCCATTGTTACTGCCGTTGCTGCCATTGCTGCCATTGCTGCTATTCTGAATCTGGTTCTGAATCTGGTGGATGAAATTGGGATTCTGCCGGTAGTAGAAGTAACCAGGAATGCCGAAGACGAAGGCCAGGATAATCAGCAGCACGAGGCAGCCGCAGCACCCGCTGCTCTGGCGGCGTGCTTGATAGCCAGGCCGGTAGCGGCGCATGAAGAAAAGCAGGCCGAGCGCGCCGAGCGCCTCAGCGATAGGGTTAGATTTCTGCGGTGGCTGCTGGTACTGCTGGTACGGCTGAACTGGCTGTCCAGGGGAACCTGCGGCGGCATCTGCTGCGGGCTGGAAGGCTGCTGCCCATAAGGCTGCTGGCTGTACGGCGACTGGTCGTAGGGGTGTGATGCTGGCTGGTTCTGCGGCCCTCCATACTGGCTGGCAGGCCCGGCGACGCCCAGGTCGGCGCCGCAGTTGCTGCAAAAACGCTGCCCGGCGGGAACAGAGTTGCCACACGTCGGGCAGGCACGAGGAGCTTGTGACATGGTCTACCTCCCTAAAAGATTTATTCGCTATGCATATGTAAAGACTGTCATTGTATAGCTTCAGCTTAATGAACACATTGTATCAGTGAAGGCGGATTATGTCTATTAAAAATATCACCTATATTTCATGAAGATGCTCACTAATTTCTGTGCTACAATGAGCAACCGTAGGGATGTTATCAGTAGGAGGAACAGACAATATGGCCATGAGTATTGCCGATGCGGAGGTGAAAACCGTCATGGATGGCGCGAAGAGCCAGGCCGCGCATCTCATCACGCTAGATGGCAAGCAGGTCGAGGTTGCCGCACCATTCCCTTCCCCGGCGGATTGGCGCGACCAGGGCATCTATTTCCTCATGCTGGACCGCTTCAACAATCCGACCGCGCCGCCGCGCCAGCTTCCCTACGACAGCATCGACGGCAGCTTTCAGGGCGGCACGTTCAACGGCGTGCGCCAGCAGTTGCCGTACCTCAAGAACCTGGGCATCGGGGCTATCTGGATCACGCCCGCCTTGAAGAATTTGCAGTATAGCCAGGGTAGCTATCACGGTTACGGCATCCAGGACTTTCTGAACATTGAGCCGCGCTTCGCCTCCAGCCCGGGGATGGCCGAACAGGAGTTGCGCGCCCTGGTGGACGAAGCGCACAGTCTCGGCATCTACATCATCTTCGATATCGTGCTGAACCATACCGGCGACGTTTTCGCATACCAGTGCCAGCAGGGCGACGCGACCTGCCAGGGCAGCGAGGGGTCGGAGGCGAGCTACAGCGCAACGCCCTACGCGGTTGAGTGGCGCGACGAACACGGCAGCGCCCGCCCGGACTGGCCGGTCGGCGAGGCTATCGTCAATCCGCCGCCCGACGCGACGGTCTGGCCGCTCGAACTGCGTCGCAACGAGTTCTTCCGCCGGCAGGGGCTGCCACAGGCTAACGGCGATCAGACCATCGGCGACTTCGCCTCGCTCAAGCAGATGCTCACCGCCAATGCCGACCTCCAGGTGGTGCTGATCCGCGCTTACCAGTACCTGGTCGCCAAATTTGACTGCGATGGCTTCCGTGTCGATACCCTCAAGTACATCGACCCCGGCTTCGCCCGGCTTTTTGGCAATTCCATGCGCGAATTTGCATTGAGCATCGGCAAGAAGAACTTCTTCACCTTCGGCGAGGTCTACGACAACGATCAGAAGATCATCGGCTTCATCGGGCGCGACACGGTCGATACCGAGACGGGCGACATCATCGGCATCGATGCCGCGCTGGACTTCCCGCTCTTCTTCCGGCTCCCAGGCGTCTGCAAAGGCATGTCCGCTCCTATGACGGTCGCTTCGATGTACGAGCAGCGCAAGCAGATCGACCACGACGTGCTGAGTTCGCACGGAGACGCCAGCAACTACTTCGTGACCTTCCTGGACAACCACGATCAGACGCAGCGCTTCTACTACAGCCCCGCGAACGCGCCCTATAGTTACGACGACCAGTTGACGCTCGGCCTGGTCTGCCTCTACGCCCTGCAAGGCATCCCTTGCCTCTACTACGGCACCGAGCAGGGACTGCACGGCAGCGGCAGCGTCCCGGAGGCCGTGCGCGAGGCACTGTGGGGGAAACCCGACGCCTTCGACCAGCAGCACCCCTTCTACCTCGCGGCGCAGCGCATTATGGCCGTGCGTGCCAGCCAGCCAGCCCTGCGCTATGGCCGCCAGTACTTTCGACCAGTCTCCGGTGACGACACCACATTCAGCGTCTCCTCGTTCGCGCCCGGCGTGCTGGCCTTCTCGCGCATCCTCAATGACGAAGAGGTGCTGATCGTGGCGAATACTACCACCCTGGCGCAGACACTGGCCGTCATCGTCGACGAGACGCTCTCGCAGCCGGGCGATACCTTTAACATTCTCTACAGCAATAAACCCACTTACAGCGGCCCCGGCCCGGTCATAGCAAGCGCTCCGAACACGTCTGTCACGCAGCCCGACGGCTCGCTCAGCACAGGGCCGGTTCATTACATCACAGTAACATTGCAACCCATGGAGGCGCAAATCCTGCGCATGTAGGCCGATTGCTTTTTCGTAGGGGCCGGTTTACCGCGCCCAGATAGCCCATTATGATTTTTAACAAACAAGTTTGGCCATGTCATTCTGAGCGAAGCGAAGAATCTCTAAGCCATTGGCGTATCAGATTCTGAGCGAAGCGAAGAATGACATGGTACCGATGTTGATTGTCAAATTTCTTCGCGTGCTCGAAAGGGAACTGTCAATGAGCAACATGTATGAAGATGATACGCCGAATGCTCCGTTGAACGATCCAGAGAGCAGCGCCGTGAAATCCGACATAGCTGCGCTCTACAGCCGGGTCGCGCCGCTTTACAGCCAGGTGGGGCCGGCACGATTCGCCTATGTCGGGAGTCGGCTGGTCAAGCATCTGGGTATCGACGAAAGCGCGCGAGTGCTCGACGTGGCTGCCGGGCGAGGTGCGAACCTCTTTCCTGCCATCAAAAAAGTCGGCGCGAGCGGTCATGTAACCGGCATCGACCTCTCAGAAGGTATGGTGCGCGAAACCTCCGCCGAGATTGCACGGCGCGGCATCTCGAATGCTGAGATACGCCTGATGGACGCCGAACATCTTGAGTTCGACGATGCCTTGTTCGATTACGTTACCTGCGGCTTCGCCATCTTCCTCTTCCTACACCCCAACGCGGCGCTAGCCGAGATGCGGCGCGTGCTGCGTCCGGGCGGCATGGTTGGCCTCTCCGTCGCCCACAATCCCGGCGCGCTCTCACAATGGTACGGCGCGCATCTCACCACCTACGCTGAACGCTACAGCTTTCCGCTGCGCGTCGGCGGCAACCGCCTGCAATTTCTCTCGAACACCTCACACCTGGAACGCGCCGGGTTTCACGATGCCCATATCGTGCAGGAGCGCAAAACGTTTACCTATGCCGGTCCGCGGGAGTGGTGGGACGAAAAGTGGACGCACGGTACGCGCTACGCTCTCGAACACATGCCTCCTGACGTGCTGGAACACTTCAAAAGCGAGGTCTTCGCCAAATTGGTCGAGGAACAGCAGCCCGACGGCATTCACGAAGAATGGCTAATACACTACCACCTCGCACATCTGTAATGAAAAGCTCTTGACTCTCCAGTTACGGGAGGTTCTATACTGTCTTATGGAAGCTTCCAGTGCGACAAACGAAGCGATAGAAGAAGCCGCCGTCTTCCTTAAGCAGCGCGTGCCGGAGAGCGACCGCGTGAAAGTCTACGAGCTGCCGGGTGCGAAGATGGCGAGCGCCATCCACAAGGGTGCGGTAATGCACATTGACGAATTAATCACGCCATCACGTAGGAGCCGATTTATCGTGCTCAGCCAGCCCATTGATGGGCGCGAAAGCCAGCTCGCAACGGGGATGAGCACGTATGACAATCCATCTCGCGCCCATCAATGGGCTGAATGAGCACGATAAATCGGCTCCTACGTGAAATCAATCGGTCTTTACAGATGAGATTTCGAACTGCCAGTTGAAGCTTGACAGAGCACTACGAACCATGGTGCGAGTTGGTCTCCCATCGCTTATTCCACCTGTAAAACCTGCCTGGTTGTTGCTCAGGTTGATGCATATTGGGCGACCCTCGCGGTCGCCCTTCGTAGCCCCTTCGTAGCCTCTTGACAAATCGCAGCTTTTCCTGCATAATTTAATTAATCAATCAGTCAATTACTATAGAGCAGCCCGATTAGAAACGAGCACGATAGATGGCACGCACACCGAAAGTTGTAGAGGATCGACGTGAGCAGATTATCGACGCGGCCATGCGTGTGTTTGCGCAGAAAGGATTTTTGAAGGCCACCAATAAGGATATCGCGCGCGAGGCGAGCATCACGCCGGGATTGATCTACTACTACTTCGAGAGCAAAGAGGCGCTGCTGACTGCTATCGTGGAGTCACGCACGCCCGTTCAATTGCTGGCTACAATGCCCCAGCAGGTACAGGCCCTACCCACCGAACGCTTTTTGCGCATATTGATTCTACGAGTACTGGATATCGTCGAGGGAGAAAGCTTTGTCGGGCTGATACGTGTGGTATTGCCGGAGGTGATCCATAATACGTCGCTGGCTCCTATACCTCTGGCAGCCTTCCAGCGCATCTTCACGTTTCTCACCAGCTATTTCGAAGCGAAGATAGCCAGCGGAGAATTACGTGCAGTCGATGCTTCACTGACCGCGCAGGTACTCTTTGGCAGCCTGATAGGTTTCGTCTTGCGCCGCCAGATTCTGCGCGACCCTCTAGCCCTGGAATATACGCAAGAACAAATTGCGGATGCTGTCACCGACATTCTATTGAACGGCACCAGGTCACGCTAAATTCTTTACACTGCTTTTAATTGGTTGATTAGTTAAAGAAGAGCGATCTTCCGCCAGGAGTAAGAAACATGGACAGAGATAATAAGCGCTTGCGAATCTTTGTCAAGCATTTCGTCAATCCAGTTTTGCGCAATCTCGCTCGCACTTCCCGTGGCCCGTTCGCGCTTTTGCGACACGTTGGCCGGCGCAGCGGAAAAACGTTTGAGACACCGATTATGGCCTGGAGGGTAGCAGATGGTTTTGTAATCGTGCTCACTTATGGTCCACACGTTGATTGGCTGCGCAATCTTCAGGCTGCGAGCGGGGGAACCCTGCGCTGGCACAAACGAGAATATGCCTTGCAGAAACCAGAATTCATTGACGCGAAAACTGCTGAGCTCGCGCTCCCTGCATTGATAAAAAAGGTACTGCGGATGCGCGGCGTTCACGAATTTGTGAAAATACCTGGTCAGCCGGTATCCTGAGACCGCGCAAATCAGAGAGAGGAGCATTCCTATGGCAGATACTGAACAAGGTTCCGAGCCGGTAGAGCGATTGCCTCAAACTACAGAGGTGAACGGCGGTGAGCCGGTAGTCGTCGTCGATCACCTCGTTAAGCAATTTGGAAAGCTGCGAGCCGTCGATAACCTGTCGATGTCCATGTACGAAGGCGAGACGTATGGCTTGATCGGTCCGAATGGATCGGGCAAAACCACCCTGATTCGTATGCTGGTAGGGCTGGTGCGCCCAACAAGCGGCACGCTACGCGTCATGCGCGAGCGTATGCCCAGCCAGAAGACCGCGTCCTCCCTTGGATACATGACCCAACTCACCGCGCTTTACAATGACCTGACGGCCAGGGAAAACATGCGTTTCTTCTGCAACATCTATGGCCTGCGCGGGAAAGAGCAGAAGCAGCGTATCGACGAGATGTTGGAGCGCGTTGACCTGGCGAGCCGCGCCGACAGCGTAGTAGCGACCTTCAGCGGCGGCATGAAGCAGCGCCTCTCGCTGGCCTGCGCGCTGGTACACAGGCCGCGCCTGGCCCTGCTGGACGAGCCGACTGTCGGCGTCGATCCTGAACTGCGACGCGCTTTCTGGAACTACTTTGCCGAGTTGAACAAAGATGGCGTGACCATCATCGTCTCGACGCACCACCTGGACGAAGCAGCACGCTGCACGCGCCTCGGCCTGATGCGCTCCGGTGCGCTGCTGGCGCAGGACACCCCGCAGGAGTTGTTGCGGCGTTCCGGCAAGCGTGATATGGAAGACGTCTTTCTGTATTACGCACAGGGCAAGGAGGTGACTCTATGAGCCTCTCTCGTATTCTGGCGTTAGCCACGCGCATACTCGAACAGGTCTTACGCGATAAACGCACGCTGGCGCTCATCTTTCTCGTGCCGCTGCTGGTCATGACGCTGCTCTACCTGGTTTTGACGAATACCAGCGGCGTGCATACCCTGGCGCTCGTGCGTCCGAGCGGAACGGGAAGCGACCAGGTCAATACGTTGATCGACGCCTTGCTGCCGGGGAAGGACAAGTTGAATACCATCAACATCAGCGCCGGGCAGGTGGACTCGACGCTGCAAAATGGCAACGCCGATGCCGCCGTGGTCTTCCCGCCCAATTTTGCGCAACAGGTTTTCGCGGGGCAAAACCCCACCGTGCAGATCAAGCTGGAGGGTAGCGATCCTACCGTCGCCAGCGCCATGAGCGATCTCGCCGAGGGGCTGACGCATCAAATGGGGGTCGCATTGGCCGCCTTGAAAAGCCAACCTGGTCAAACAGGGCAGACGGGGCAGGGCAGTTTACCTATCAATGGCGCCTTGCTGTCCTCGTTGCCATTCAACGTGGCCGCTCCGCAGTACCTGCATGGCGGGCCGCAATATACCTTCAACGACTCGATTGCACCTGTCTTCATCGGCATCTTCTCGTTCTTCTTCGTCTTCCTGCTGACCGCCATCGCCTTCCTGCGCGAGCGATCTCAGGGTACGATCGAACGTGTAATGGTGTCGCCATTGACAAGGCCCGAGCTGGTGTTGGGCTACATCTGCGGCTACACACTCTTCGCGCTGGCGCAGTCCGTGATAATCCTGTTGTTCGTCGTGTTTGCCTTACAGGTGCATTACAGTGGCAACCTGGCGCTGGTCTTCCTGGTCACGGCCTTGCTCACCATCGGCAGCGTCAACCTGGGCATCTTCCTCTCGACCTTCGCGCAGAACGAATTCCAGGTGGTGCAGTTCATCCCGCTCGTGCTGGGCGTGCAGATTTTTCTGTCGGGCGTCTTCTGGCCCGTCGCCCAACTGCCCGCCGCGCTGCGCCCCTTCTCGTACATCATGCCCCTGACCTACGCCAACGATGCCTTGCGCGGCGTCATGCTCAAAGGCCAGGATTTCGGAGGAATCGCCGCTCAACTCGCCGCCCTGCTCGTCTTCGCCCTGGTCATGGTGCTGCTAAGCTCGCTGACTATGCGCCGGCAAATCGCCTGACTCCGTAGGGACAGGGAATTCGAGGGTTTCTATGCAAAACATATCATCACTTGAGGAACAAACTACGTGCTGCATCGTCGGAAGCGGGCCTGCCGGGGCGATGCTGGCTCTGCTGCTGGCGCGTCAGGGCGTACCGGTCATGCTGCTGGAAGAACACATGGACTTTGACCGCGACTTTCGTGGCGATACCATCCATCCCTCTGTGATGGAGATACTGGATCAGATTGGACTTGCCGACGCTCTACTGCAACTCGACCATACCAGCATCGAGACGATACCGGTGCAGACGGCCAGTGGCATCATCTCGCTGGCGGACTTCCGGCGCTTGAAGACGCGCTTCAACTACATCACCATGCTTCCCCAGGTGCGCTTTCTGGAATTCATCACCGGGGAGGCGAAACGCTATCCGAACTTCACGCTGGCGCTGGGAGCGCGCGTCGAGAAGCTGGTCGAAGAAGATGGCTACGTGCATGGCGTGCAGTATCGCGGGCAGGATGGATGGCACAATGTGCGAGCAGTCTTGACGGTGGGCGCGGATGGCCGCTTCTCGCGCATGCGCAAGCTGGCCGGTTTCGAGCCGGTCAAGACCTCACCTCCCATGGATGTACTGTGGTTTCGCCTGCCACGCCTTGCAGCGGAGCCGCAAGAGTCGAAGGGCCGGCTGACGAGCGGCCACGTGCTGGTGCAGCTCAATCGCGGGGATACCTGGCAGATCGGCTACATTATCCCCAAAGGTGGATATCAGGAGATTCGCGCGGGAGGCATTGAGCGCCTGCATCAGGATATTGCGCAAACGATGCCCGATCTGGCGGATCGTGTTGAGACGCTCCAGTCGTGGAAGCAGGTCTCCGTACTTTCGGTCGAATTCGAGCCACCTGCGCCGCTGGTATCGTCCTGGCCTGCTGTTGATCGGCGATGCCGCCCACGTCATGACGCCGGTAGGTGGCGTGGGCATCAACTACGCCATCCAGGATGCTGTTGCGGCGGCGAATGTGCTGGCAGACGGCCTGAAAGCTGGCAAGGTGCGCACGAGCGATCTTGCCAGGGTGCAGCGCAAGCGCGTCTGGCCCACGCGCCTCATCCAGGCATTCCAGGGCATCATTCAAAAGCAGGTCTTGCAGCGCGCCCTCACCAGCGACCAACCCCTGACCATTTCGCCCTTCTTACTCCTCCTGCTGCGCCTGCCTTTGATACGAATCATACCCGCGAAGTTTATTGGATTTGGCCTGTGGCCTGCCAGAGTACAGGGATAAGCCATAAAGCGCAACTTTACCAACGTTTTTACGTATTAGAAACAGGTTCGGAAACGTTGTCACCGGCAGAATAATAGGGCTGATCTGAGAGGGAACGAACATGGGTTTTATGCAAATGCTCTCCGCCAACTTCTGGACGCTGGTCGTCCTGCTGCTTTTTATCATCACCATCGTGAGTATCGTTCTCGGCATCCTGCTGGAGGTCTACAAATTCAGTGTGAAGTCCAGGCAGAAGATGATGGAACTGCGTAACGAGGAACTGCGCTTACAGCTCAAGCTTGAACAGCAGAAAAACGGCTCGCCTGTAACGCCCTCAGATCTTCCCATGCCAAAAGACCCGACCTGGGCGGAGCAGTCGCATTCAGGCTACGATCTGGGCTACCAGCAGCAAATGCAAGGGTAATTGATAAAACAACGTCACACCGCGCTTTTCCGTCGGAAAAGCGCGGTGTGACGTTGTTTTATCTCTGGAGTTACACGTTCGCCAGGCTGACCTGCTTCTCGAAGTTCTTGAAGAACTGGTCCAGCCCGAACTTTACCGCGCCTTTGACGATCATATCGGGAGCAGCGGCGATCTTGCCCTCCATCTCGGCCTGGGCGTTGTAGGCCACGTTGGTGCCCTCGGCAATCTCGGTCAGGTCGATGACGCAGGTGGCGCGCACGGAGCCGAGCGAGCTATTCGGCTCGGCGACGATGACGACATGGGAAGGTGGCACGACATCGCTTGTCTGCAAAAAGATACTATAGGGTCCTTTGAAGCCGGGGATGCTGGGCGAAACGACCAGCTTCAACTGGCGTCCCGCCGCAAAATCGACAAATTCCGCGCTCTCGCAGCCGGGAACGCTGTTCTTGAGCACTTCGGGGTCCAATAATGCTTGAAATACCTGTGGTCGGGGAGCCTTAACCTTCTGATTTCCAGTGATTTCCATTGAGTGAATATCCTCTTTTTTCTTTCTTTAGTCATACCACCCGCCGCGATCTCTTCATCACGCGCTTCTGATATGGGTGAGACACGCTCGTAGAACCGCTCATACCGTTCAAGTCGCAACGCATCGTCGTTACATATTATAAATGCACCGCTTTCGATGGCTCAAGTAGAGGCACAAGAAGTACTATGCCTGCCAGACAATCACCGTACTATTGGCATCGCCCGTAGCCAATCCGCCACTGCTCCACGCGACCGAGAGCATGGCCGGACCGTAGCCGTTGTAGGTCGCCTGCGCGCTGGTGCTGGCGCTGCTCGTATCCCAGATGTTCAGCGTGCCGTCGCCGCAGGCGGTCGCCAGCCGCGCGCTGCCTGCCGGGTCCCACGCCACGCCGTTGACCGCGCCCTTATGTGCCAGGCGGCGCGCAATCTGGTTATTGAGTGTCGTGCCGGGGCTGAAGTCCAGCACGACGGCGACGTTGCTTGAGCTGCCTGCCGCCAGCTTTGTGCCGTCCGGCGACCATGCCAGGCACAGCGCCTCGCCCGGCAGCCTTCTAGATAACGCGGTAGTACGTGGTTCCTTCACGGTGACGACGGTCACGAACCCATCGCTGGTCGCTGCCGCGAGATACACGCCGTCGGGCGAGAAGGCGATAGCGTGGATGTTGAGGCGCGCGATGCTGCGGGTAATCGTGCCGCTCAGCAGTGAGAGAGCGTGACCGCCGTTGCCAAGCGTCGCCGCGTACAAAACAGCGCCGTCAGGCCCCCAGATGATCGAGCTGACGGGCGCGCCCAGGCCGGTGAATGTGCGTTGATGCACCCCCTGGCTATTCCAGATCTGCACGGTCTGATCGTTGCCGCCGGAGGCAAGCAGATTCCCGGCGCGGTTCCATGCCACGCTCAAAATCGCGGCGCTATGGCCGCTGTAGGTGACGGTATTTTGCTCATTGGCAACCTGCCAGAGCTTCGCCGTGGCGTCACGCGAGCCGGAGGCGATCAATGTGCCGTCCGGCGACCAGGCCACGCTGGTCACGGCGTTGCTATGCCCGCGCAGGACGTGCAGCACGTGGTCGGGCGTGTGGAATCTGGAGTAGACGAAGAAGCCCGCGCCACCGGCCACTGCTGCCACTGCCGCGCCACCCAGCAGCCAGCCGAGCGCGGCGCGCCTGCTCATACCCTGCTTTGCAGGTAGGGTCGATGGCGCTGCTTGTAATGGAGGTGGCCCCGGTGGCGCTGAGACGGTTATCGCGGAAAGCGGCGCTGCGAAGGCGCGAGGTGGCGAGAGCGGATCGATGGACGGCAGCACGAGCGGCGGCGGCGAGTTGACTTGCGCGTAGGTCTGCTCGCCGCCGGAGACCGGCTGTGCGGGCCTGGCGGGTGTGAACTGTGGGGCCTGTGGCGTGGCGGGCGGCGCGTTGAGCACTGTCGGTGCGTATGGTGCGTATGGTGCGCCGGGCGCGGCGCGATTGTCCTGCGCCAGGGTGGGCAGCGATAAGAAGGGGCGCATATTGCCTGCGGGAGCCTGTTGTCCCCTGGTGGTCTGGGCGAAGGCAACCGCGAAGTCGGCGGTCGTCGGGAAGCGATCAACGGGTCGCTTGGCGAGCGCGCGAGCCAGTACGTTGCCTACGCTTTCAGGAATGGCGGGATTGAGTTGCGTAATCGGCGGCGGCGGCGCGCTCAAGTGCTGGTGCATGAGGCGCATCGGGTCGCCATCGAAGGGCGGACGCCCTGCCAGGAAGTAGTAGATCATCACCGCCAGCGCGTACTGATCGCTCTCCGGCACAACCGCGCCCTCGAATTGTTCGGGAGCCATGTAGAGCGGCGTACCGAGAACGCTGCTCGTGGCGGAATTCGACGCGAACATCTTCGCCAGCCCGAAGTCGGAGAGCAGCAAATGTACGGGGCCGCCGCTTTCGAAGCGCAGCAGGAAGTTGGCCGGCTTGACATCGCGGTGAATGATGCCGCGTTCGTGGGCGTATGCCAGGGCCGAGGCAGCCTGTCGCAAGTATTCGCCCGCCTCTTCCAGCGGCAGCGGCCAGATGCCGTTCAGTTGCGCGCTGGCACTGGAGAACTGCTCCTGGGTCATCGACGCGAACGACTGCCCTAGCGCGGCCTCTGCCCGCCGCCGCAGCCAGTCCCACAGCGAGCCTTCTGGCCGGTATTGCATGATGATGTAGGCGCGCTGACCATCGCTCGTCTTCTCCTCACCATAGCGGTAGAGTGGCAGGATATGCAGGTGATCCAGGCTGGCGACGGCCCGTGCCTCTTGCTTGAAACGCTCGCCCATCAGCGACACCGCGCCGAAGTCCGTCAGACTGTCGGGATCGGTGCGCACGATCTTGATGGCGACCTGCTGCCCGATGGTGGGGTCTTCCGCCAGGTAGACCGTCCCCATGCCGCCGCTGCCGATCACGGAGACGAGCGTATAGCCCCCGATAGAAGAACCAATGAGACTGTCCAATGTATTTTGGCCTCCTGATGACCTGTCTGAAGCGCACCCGCCGCGTGTTGGCGTGCATTGCCGCAACATATCGCGCATATTCTAACATACCTGTGCCCGCTCGCACAACGCATCAAGCACTCCGCACAAATTACGCTCATACAGCCTGAGAAGCGGACTCATGGGGTCTATCATCGTTTGCTGACTCTACCATTGAGTATTGCAGGGTTGAGGAAATCTTGAGGAACAGGCATAAACTTGTCACTTACTATTGTTACTCCATATAATTATGACTGCGCGCGTCAAAATCGCAGGCACAGGCGCCGCTTACCGGGTTCCACACCAGTACATCAGTATAGAACGGAGTATTCGACTAAATGCGACTTGGATTGCAAGTTCCCAATTTCACGTGGCCTGAAGGTCAGGCACACCTGGGACACGACTTTGGATTGATCGCGGAACGCGCCGACCAGGCGGGTTTATATAGCTTCTGGGTCATGGACCATTTCTTCCAGATCAGAAATGTAGGTCCGGCTGAAAACGAGATGCTGGAAGGATATAGCGCGCTGGCCTTCGCTGCTGGCCGCACCAGCCGTATCAAACTGGGTACGATGGTGACGGGCGTGACATATCGCCATCCCGGTCTCCTGGTCAAGACCGTTACGACGCTGGATGTCCTCTCGCAGGGGCGCGCCTACCTCGGTATTGGCGCGGCCTGGAACGAGCAGGAGCATCGCGGGCTAGGCGTGCCATTCCCGCCACTGGCGGAACGCTTCGAGCGCCTGGAAGAGACGCTGCGCATCGCTCACCAGATGTGGGAGGGCGACGAGCAGCCGTTCGAGGGCAAATACTACCATCTCGAACGACCGCTCAACTCGCCGCAGCCCATCCAGAAGCCACACCCGCCCATCCTGATCGGCGGCACCGGCGAGCGCAAGACGCTGCGCCTCGTCGCGCAATATGCCGACGCCTGCAACATCTTCGCTCGCCTTCCCCGCGATGAAATTCAGCACAAACTGGAGGTCTTGCGCGAGCACTGCCAGGCCCTGGGACGGCCCTATAGCCAGATCGAGAAGACCGCGCTTTCAAACTATACCCTCACGCGCGATGGGCGCAATGGCACAACCACCCCTACCGCCCTGCTCGACAACCTGAACCAGCTAGCGGAGTTGGGCTTCGATCAGGCCATCTTCAGCCTGAATAATGTGTATGAAGCGGAGCCTTTCGAACTGCTGGCAAGCGAGGTTATTCCCCTCGCGGAGAGAATCAAGGTATCCGGCAGATAGGATGCCGCTCTATCAAGATGTGGGTATAGAGGCCACCGGTGGCCTCTATACCCACATCTTGATAGAGCGGCACTCAAACTTTCTTGCGCTGGCTGGCTCAAGGTGCTATACTGGTGGGTGAGAAATTTGCTCCTGTAGGAGAACCATAGATGAAACCCGAAGAATTTACCCAGAAGGCGCTTGAGGCTATTGGCGAGGCCAACGAACAGGCCAAACAGCGCAACCACAGCCAGATTGAGGTGGAGCATGTGCTGGATGCCCTGCTGTCCCAGGAGGGAGGCATTGTCCAGCAGGTGTTTGCGAAGTCTGGAGCAAATAGCGCGGCGGCACGCCGTATGGTGCAGGGCGACCTTGATCGCCTTTCGCGCGTGTATGGCGGCAGCAAACCGGGCTTCTCTCCCAAACTGGACAAGCTGCTTGATGAGGCGCGGCGCGAGATGCGCGGCTTCGGCGACGAGTTCGTCAGCGCCGAGCACCTGTTGCTCGCCATGTTCGATATTGGCGACGACCCGGCGCAGCGCGCGTTGAAGGCTGCCGGGCTGACGCGCGACAAAGTCATGCATGCACTACAGACCGTGCGCGGCTCCCAGCGTGTCACCGACCAGAACCCCGAAGGCAAGTACCTGGCGCTTGAGAAGTATGGGCGCAACCTGACCGAACTGGCCTCGCAGGGCAAACTCGATCCCGTCATCGGTCGTGACGAGGAGATTCGCCGCGTCATCCAGGTCTTGAGCCGCCGCACGAAGAACAATCCCGTGCTAATTGGTGAGCCGGGCGTGGGTAAGACCGCCATCGTCGAGGGGCTGGCGCAGCGTATCGTGCGCCGCGACATACCCAAGTCGCTTGAAGATAAGCAGGTAGTGGTACTCGATCTCGGCGCGCTGGTGGCAGGCGCGAAGTTTCGCGGCGATTTCGAGGAGCGATTGAAAGCCGTCCTTAAGGAAGTAATCGGCGCGGCGGGCAGCATCATCCTCTTTATCGACGAGCTGCACACACTGGTCGGCGCGGGCGCGGCAGAAGGTTCTATGGATGCCTCCAACATGCTTAAACCCATGCTGGCGCGCGGCGAACTGCACTGCATCGGCGCAACCACGCTGGACGAGTATCGCAAGCACATCGAGAAGGACGCCGCGCTGGAACGCCGCTTCCAGCCCGTGATGGTCGATCAGCCGACCGTCGAGGATACCATCAGCATCCTGCGCGGGCTGAAGGAACGCTACGAGACGCACCACGGCGTGCGCATCCAGGACGGCGCGCTGGTGGCAGCCGCCATGCTCTCCAACCGCTACATCACCGACCGTTTCCTGCCCGACAAAGCCATCGACCTGGTGGACGAGGCTGCCAGTCGCCGCCGTGTCGAACTGGACAGCACCCCCGCCGAGATAGACGCGCTCAATCGTCGTATCCTGCAACTCAAAATGGAGGAGCAGGCGTTGCAGTCCGAGAAGGACCCGGCCAGCGTGGAGCGCCGCAATCGCGTCATGCACGAAATCGCCGACCTGGAGGAGCAGCTTCGCCCGCTCAAGCTCGCGCTGGAGAGCGAGCGGGAACTGGTCGAGACCTCTGCCCAACTCAAAAAAGAGTTGGAGCAGGCGCAGGTCGAGGCCGAGCGCGTCGAACGCGACATCGCCCTGGAATATGCCACGACGGGTCGCGCCAACTTTGAGAAGGTCAACGAGCAGAAAACGAACGTGGGACGCCTGGAGCAGCGCATCCAGCAGATGGAGACAAAGCTGGCCGAACAGAAAAGCGAGCGTATGCTGCGCGAAGAAGTGACAGCCGAGGACATCGCCGAGGTGGTCTCCAAATGGACGCACATCCCCGTCTCGCGCCTCTTGCAGGGCGAGGTGCAAAAGCTGCTGGCGATGGAAGATCACCTGCGCCGCCGCGTCGTAGGCCAGGAGCTTGCCTTGCAGGTCGTCTCGGACGCTGTGCGGCGTTCGCGCGCCGGGCTGCAAGACCCCAACCGCCCCCTGGCGAGCTTCATCTTCCTCGGACCGACGGGTGTCGGCAAGACCGAGCTGGCACGCGCGCTGGCCGAATTTCTTTTCGATGACGAACAGGCTATGGTGCGCATCGATATGTCGGAGTACATGGAGAAGCACAGCCTCTCGCGCCTGATCGGCGCGCCTCCCGGCTACATCGGCTATGAAGAGGGCGGCCAGCTTACCGAGTCGGTGCGCCGCCGGCCCTACAGCGTAGTTCTCTTCGATGAGATCGAGAAGGCTGCGCCGGAAATCTTCAATGCCCTGCTGCAAATCCTGGACGATGGCCGCCTGACCGATGGGCAGGGGCGCACCGTCGATTTCAAGAATTGCGTTATCATCATGACCAGCAACGTCGGGGTAGCCTGGCTGCACGAGTTCGACGGCATGGACGAGGACGAGGTGCAGCGCGTGGTGCGCGTGCGCCTGCGCGAGGAGGGCTTCCGCCCTGAGTTCATCAACCGCATCGACGAGGTGGTCGTCTTCCACCAGATCAAGCACGACCAGATGCAGCACATCGTCGATATCCAGATAGGCCGCTTGCGGCCGCGCCTGGAAGAGCGCCACATCACCTTGCGCCTGAGCGACGCCGCCAGGGCCTACCTCGCCGAACTCGGCTACGACCCGCAGTTCGGCGCGCGACCCCTCAAGCGCGTCATCCAGAAAGAGGTGGAGAACCGCGTTGCCCGTGCCATCCTCGACGGCTCCGTCCGCGACGGCGACACCATCGACATCGACATTCGGGATGGCAAACTAACACTGGAAGCGTCACGATAAGAATCGTAGGGGCCGGTTTACCGCGCCCACCAGCCCATTCATGGGCGCGAAAGGTGGCTTGCAACGCGAGTGGGCGTGTCTGGTAACCACGCCTCGCGCCCATGAATGGGCTGGCTGAACGCGGTAAACCGGCCTACGATTATGTCCGCATACTTCTGGCATGTGCCATGGGCGCGGTAAACCGGCCACTAAGATCGGGTGTGACATAATACAATCACTAGGGTACATGACTAACGACTGGGGAAAATCCCATGCAAACAATAGATACATCGCCACAAGCTGGTGGCTCTGATCCCGTCGATCGCACCGATCACGCGCATCTGCTGCGCTCGCTCAGTGCGATGATGGCGCAGATTGATTTGCTGCAAAACGTAGTGCGTGGGGAGGCCGCGGCAGTGCAGGCCATCGATACCAACGGTGTCGCAGCCCTGCGCAATGGGCTGGAGTCGCTGGAGCAAATGGCGCGCGAAATGCTCTACGATGTGCGCTCGATTAGCGATGACTTGCCGCTGGACGCGCTGCCCGATCTACCGTTGGGCGAGGCGCTGTCGCGGCTGGTCGATGAGACCGCCGAAGCGAGCCGGCTCTCCAGCCGGGTGCTATTCTCAGGCGATGAACGACCTGTGTCCGGCGATATCGAGCGGTTGCTGTACCGCGTGGCGCGTGACGCGCTTTCCCAGGTGCGGCAGCACAGCGGCGCACGAAAACTGCGCTTCTCGTTGAACTACGGACGCGACGAGGTACAGATCAGCATCGAGGATGATGGCGTGCCATCTGAGCAGACCATCATGAGCATCTTTGCCAGCGATACACAATCATCGCCCGCTCCACCATTTACCTCGATGGAGCGAGACGAAAACGCGACTGCAGATGCTCTGCTCATGTTGCGCAGCCGCGTTGAGCACCTCGGCGGTACGCTTGAGGTCGTCGCCGGCATGGAACAGGGTACGCAGGTGCGCGTCAGCATCCCCTACGTGCATCATGTCCATGATCTTCCCGCGCTGGTTGCGCCCGCTTCTCCAACTTCTCCCGCATCGACGCTTACTCTCGCGGGCGGAGCCGCCGCTAAACATATTCGCCTGCTGATCGTGGACAACCAGGCCGTGACGCGAGCCGGCTTGCGCCGCCTGCTCGAAAGCTACCAGGACTTGCAGGTGATAGGCGAAGCAGTCGATGGCGTGCAGGCCGTCAGCGAAACGGCAGAGCTGGGGCCGCAGGTGGTCATCCTGGACGCGCAGCTTCCCCAGGGCCAGAGCCTTGAGGCGCTGCGCCAGATCAAGCAGCTCAGCCCGGATACGCACGTGCTGCTGCTCTCTACGCTGGATCGTGAAGAGTATCTTTACGAAACGCTGCGTGCAGGGGCTGAAGGCTACGTCCTCAAGGATATCGCGCCCGACGAGCTGGCGCAGGCGGTGCGCACCGTGGCGCGCGGCGAGGTACTCATCCAGCCGCAGATCGCCGGGCGGCTCATCTCGCGCTTCGGCAAGCAGGGACGCGCCGGGAGCGCCCTCGACGCCCTGACCGCGCGCGAACTCGAAGTACTGCGACTGCTGGCACGCGGACTGCGCAACAAGGAAATCGCGGCACGCCTCTTCGTCAGCGAGCGCACCGTCAACTTCCACCTCGCCAACATCTACCAGAAACTCAACGTCTCCGGTCGCACCGAGGCCCTCAGCAAAGCCCACGAACAAGGCTTGATTACGCGTAAGCCCCCCCGCATATGAAAAGGGCGACCGCGAGGGTCGCCCGTACAAAGATACGGCTCATGAACGAAACGGCTTCGTAGTCTTTGTAGGGGCGACCCTCGCGGTCGCCCTTCGTTCTCGTTCGGGTCTTTGTAGGGGCGACCCTCGCGGTCGCCCTTTGTATACATTTGATTACGTCGTAAGCCCCCCTGCGCGCCAGGTATCGACTGAATGTTTCAACGCGGCGATGTATTCCGCTTCGTTGTTGTGGTCGCTGTTGGGAGCATAGGTGGGAATGATCTGGTCAACCGTGATGAGACCCCACTGCGCGACATAGAGGTTGCGAATGAGCTTGTACCACTGGTCGAAGCCATCTGTCCAGCTAGACATCTGCGCGTATCCCCCGCG
Source organism: uncultured Chloroflexia bacterium (assembly GCA_963731975.1). GTDB lineage: Bacteria > Chloroflexota > Ktedonobacteria > Ktedonobacterales > Ktedonobacteraceae > CAVSXS01. The sequence goes on from CAVSXS010000007.1 coordinate 203,577, forward strand.
ATTCTGATCGATGCAGGGGCGCGTCGGGATGCAGCGTAGATTGCCAAGCGACAACGTGACGGTTGCCTCGCCTGTCGTCCCAAACGAACTTTCGTGCTGGAAGAATGCCAACGCATACACCGGGTCGATACCGTATTTCACCCCCAGGTCATACATCTGCTGCCCAAGGCCAGCCGCCGGAGAATGGTAGTATGCCAGCACGCGATTGATAAAAGCAGCGCTGATCGTAGGAGCGCCTAGCACCGAGTACGAACCATGCTTTACAGGCACCGATACCGATACGGGCGTCTTCACCGGAAGAGGGCCTGTGCTGCTTTCCCAGGCATTGAACGCGTTGTATGACCCTCCTACCTGCACAGCAAAGGTCTGACCGGCGTAGGGAACAACCTGCGCATTGTCGTGTCGCTGGAACATGCCCGCCGATACCGCTACGCTCAAAAGCACGACGACACACGCCATGCTCAAGAGCAAGGGCCAGAGCCAGATGCGATGCCGCCGCAGCGGGTGGTAATGCTGGGAGTGGTAATCTTGCGAGTAGGCGAGCGCGCCGCTTCTGGCCTGCGCTGGAACAAGCGCACGATGCTCTCCAGCATCATAATCCTCCTGGATGTTGTAATCATAACTCTCGTATCCATCCTGCTCGACATCATCCTCGTATTCCACATCACCCACATAGGTTTCCGGCTCGCCAACATATTGCTGCACTTCTGGGAGAATGCGCGTGGCACGTTTGGGTATCGTTGTTTGCGGCGTCACTTCGATCGGGGAAAGCGGTTGCTGCTCACCATAGCTGCTGCCCCGTGCCATAATGCGTCTCCTCTTCTAGAAAATATGTACTAACCCAAGTATAGCACACGTGTTACGCCCTGTAAACACTTTTTCCCATCATCAAAATGAACTGTCTTGACACGGTATGCCATGATAGCAAGGAATACTCGAACCGTCAACATCGTAGCCGGTTCGTCTCAATCGAAATTATAGCATATGAGGTAATATGACCGAGCAGCTCAACATTCTCCTCGTTCCCCATACCCACTGGGACCGCGAATGGTACCAGACCTTCCAGCAATTCCGCATAAGGCTTGTGCATGTCGTCAATGCCTTGCTTGACATCCTGGACCGCGACCCGGACTTCGTCCATTTCATGCTGGATGGGCAAACCATCGTGCTTGATGACTACCTGGAGGTCTGCCCGCAGGAGGAAGAGCGGCTGAAACGCTTCACGCGCGCGGGACGCATCTCGGTTGGTCCCTGGTACTTGCAGCCGGACGAATTCCTGGTGAGCGGCGAATCCCTGGTGCGCAACTTACAGATCGGCCTGCGGCGAGCTGCCGAGTTCGGCCAGCCGATGCGCGTAGGCTACGTGCCGGACACCTTCGGCCACATTGCCCAGCTACCGCAGATTTTGCTGGGCGTCGGCATTGACAACGCCGTCTTCTGGCGCGGTGTCGGCTCCGAGGCGCGCCAGAGCGAGTTCTACTGGACGGCTCCCGACGGGTCGCGCGTGCTTGTAATGCACCTGGCCGATCCCCTCGGCTATTCCAACGCGCGCGATCTGCCTCTCCATGCTGATGAGTTCGTGACGCGCGTAGAGCTACAGGCATCCAGGCTGCTGCCTAAGACCACTCTGCCGACGCTGCTCTTCATGAACGGCTCCGACCATCTTGCGCCGCAGGATGGCCTGCCAGCCGTCGTCGCGGCAGCCAACGCACGCATGGAGCATCTCGACGCGCAGCGCGCCAGCTTCCTGGCAAGCTTCGAGCGCGATGGGCAGGCCATCAGCTTCGACCAGATACACGTGCGTATTGCCTCGCTCGCCGAGTTCGTCGATGCCGTCAGGCTGCATGTCGCGCAGGCCGGGGAAGATTCGCTGCAAACGCTCGCTGGAGAGATGCGCAGCAGCGAGTATGCGCACCTGCTTCCTTCCGTGCTCTCAACGCGCATGTGGATCAAGCAGGAGAACGCCGCCACCGAACACTTGCTCGAACGTTGGGTTGAGCCGCTGACCGCCTGGGCCGCCGCGTTGGGAGCGCATTACCCCTCGGGGCTGGTGCAGATTGCCTGGAAGTACCTCTTGCAGAACCACCCGCACGATAGCATCTGCGGGTGCAGCATCGACCAGGTTCACCGCGAAAACCGCGTGCGCTTCGCCCAGAGCCAGCAGGTCGGCGAGCAGCTCGTAGCCGAGGCCATCCAGCATATCGTGGCGCGCGTCGATACGCGCCCGTCTGCTACACTTGTTCAACCCGGACAGCAGCCAGGCACCCTCTCCGCTGCCCTCTCCGCCGGCCTCTCCGCCGCCCTCGCCAGCGCCATACCCATCGTGGTTTTCAACCCCGCGCCAGGGCCGCGCGCCGAGGCGGTGCAGGTGGAGACGCACCTCGCCACTATTGACCAGCGCGCCGTCATTCTCGATGAACTGGGCGCGTCTATGCCGTTTGTCGTCCTGAAACGCTGGCGACAGGAGCTTGGCTCCATGCCGCTCGCGCGCGAGATGATCGCTACGGCGGTCGCCTTGCAAGGGCCGCACCAGCCTGGTGATTTTATTCGCCTGGCCGAGAGTACCATCAGCAGCTTCCTCGGCTTTGTGGGCGAGCCTGGCAAGGGCTTCGAGATCAGCGATGTGCAGGTACATGAGCCACAGGAGGGACAGGAGGGACAGGAGGGGTACGATGGACAACAGCCCGGCGTAGTGGCTATCGATCTGATGCTTACGCCGCCCGGGCAGGCCATCATCCACCAGCAGCAGTTGTATGAAGCTGAACGCCACATGCTCTCGCTCGTGTCGCGCGAGGATATCACCATCTTCCAGTTCACCGTTTCAGACCTGGCGCGTGCCACGCTCGCATTCGTCGCTGCCGACCTGCCGCCCTATGGATACAAAACCTACTGGCTCTATCCGCATGGCCTTGACCGTGCTACTACACCTGGTGTTGCGACTGCTGCGACTGTGCGACTGCTGCGACTGCGCCGGATTGCATCGAGAACGAGTTTTTCCGCGTCGAGGCCAGCCCGGCGGATGGCACCTTGACCGTCACAGATCGGCAAACCGGAGTAGTCTATGCCGGCCTGAACCGCTTTGTGGATGGCGGCGACACCGGCGACCTCTACAACTACTGCCCACCCGCGCAGAATATGCTGGTCAGTGAACCGCTTGAGGCTCCCTCGATAGAGGTGCAGTCCTCACCCGCCGGGGCGCGGCTGCGCATCGAGGCGCGCTATGCCCTGCCGGCTGCCTGCGCGCCCGATCGTGCTGGCCGCTCCCAGGAGCGCGTCCCGTGCGCCATCAGCAGTGTTGTCACCCTCGTTCCCGGCGTCCGGCGCATCGATATTCACACGAGCGTAGACAACGTGGCGAAGGATCATCGCCTGCGTGTTGCCTTTCCGGTACCATATGCTGTAGAATCCTCTTACGCGGAGGGTGTCTTCGAGGTGCGCGAGCGTCCGCTCGAAGCGCCGCGACCGCAGAACCTGGCCGAGTGGGCCGAAGAGCCGGTGAACTGCTACCCACAGAAACGCTTTGTGGATGTGAGCAATGGCGCGTTCGGCCTGGGCGTGCTGAATCGCGGCCTGCCTGAGTACGAGGTGACGAAGGACGATCAGGGACGTATGGCCGTCGTGCTGACCCTGCTACGCTGCGTCGAATGGCTGTCGCGCGGCGACCTCTCCACGCGCCGCGGGCACGCCGGGCCGATGGAGTTCACGCCGGAGGCGCAGTGCCTGGGCATTTCTGAGTTCGATTATGCCCTCGTTCCGCACAGCGGCGACTGGGAGGCGGACGAGGCGCTGGCACTGCGCGAGGCGCAGGCATTCAATACGCCCGTGCGCGTCGTAGTAGGCAGCCAGCACGAAGGCGCGCTGTCTTCCACCTCAACGCTGCTCGCGGTCGAGCCACGCGGCCTGGTGGTCAGCGCGATTAAACGGCACCATGGTGACGAAGGCATGATCGTGCGCGTCTATAATCCATCTAGCCATGCTGTCGAGGCAACCATTCATCCAGGCTTTGCCTCGGAGAAAGCATTTATAACGAATCTATTGGAGGAACCGGGCGAGCAACTTTTCTGGCAGGGCGGCAAATCGCTGCACGTGGGTATGCGCTCAGGAGAAATCGTGACGCTGTACTTCGTCTAGTGGATAGGGAGGGATGTTTTTTCTACCATAATGTCCTGGTATGTAGCCTTTTTGCTTGATTCTTACGTTGTATATCTTGATAGCCTTATGTATGCTGAAAGGGGCGTTGACCTGTGAATGTGATGCATTTTGTTGTTTTTGCAGCAACCGGAACGAGTATATTAGATACCTTAAATAAGGCGTTGGGAGTAATAGTTGGCTTCCTCGTGGCCTTCGTGGTCATCTTCTGGATCAGCCTGATTATCTGGACCTTCCGCGATATTCGTTCTCGCACGCAAGATTTGCTGTCGCAAATCCTCGCCACGCTGCTCGTGGCCGTCTTCTTCATCGGCGGCCTCTTCATCTATATGATCTTGCGACCGCGCCAGACGCTGGCCGAAATCTACGAGCGCCAGCTCGAAGAGGAATCCCTGCTCGCCGAGATGACCGAGCGGCAGACCTGCACCAACTGTCACGCGCGCATCGAATCAGACTTCCAGATTTGCCCGTCCTGCGGCAGCAAGCTGAAACGCCCCTGCCCCAAATGCGAGCGCCTGCTTGAACTGCGCTGGACCTTCTGCCCGTACTGCGCGACCAACCTGGCTCCCATCCCCATGCAGAGCATCCCTGGCATGCCCGTTATGCAAGGCGGCCCCGGCGTTCCCATGAGCGGCCAGCTAGGCCCGCGCTACTGATTGACTATACAATTCGTGGGCAATGTGCGCGCCGGTATACCGGCGCGCACATTGCCCACGAATTGTATCTCGTTTTGCCTGTCGAGCGGTTTTGTGGTATAATGAGGTGTCACAACGAATGGATATTTCCACTTGTTCTTCGCACGTAAAGAATATCTAAGTGACACTGAATTCCCCCTCACTTTGGTGGGTATAATGACGTTTTTCTGATGGTAAAAAAGGCATCTTATGCTATGGTGACAACGAGAGAATCTCATATGGCAGAGCAGACAACCGATCAAGATAGTGTTCTCCCCGTTCAGGCAGGCACGAACGGCAACGGTAATGGTGGGAAGGGCAATGGGCATAATGGCAAGCTGAATGGCAACGGCAATGGAGACTATGGAGAACGCAACATTCAGATTCTCGAGGGCCTCGAAGCCGTGCGCGTGCGCCCTGGTATGTATATCGGCGCAACTGACCAGCGCGGTCTGCATCACCTGATCCAGGAGGTGGTTGACAACAGCATCGACGAAGTGATGGCCGGCTATGCCGACACGGTCTCCGTCATCATCCATGCCGACAGCTCCGTTACCATCACGGACAACGGGCGTGGTATCCCCGTCGAGGAACATCACCAGCGACCCGGCCTCTCCACGCTCGAAGTTGTCATGACCATCCTGCACGCCGGCGGCAAGTTCGGTGGCGGCGGCTACCAGATCAGCAGCGGCCTGCACGGTGTGGGCGTCTCGGTCACGAACGCGCTCTCCGAGTGGTGCCAGGTCGATGTCAAACGCGATGGCATTCTCTATCGCCAGCGATACGCGCGCGGCATACCCGTCACGCCCCTGCTAGAGGTCGATCTCATCGACGAAAACGATACCGGCACCATCACCAGCTTCCTGCCCGACCTGGAGGTCATGGAGACACGCGACTACAGCTTCGACACGCTGGCGCAGCGTTTCCGCGAAATGGCCTATCTCAACCGAGGGCTGACCATCTCGCTGCGCGACGAGCGCACTGACCGCGAAGCAACCTTCTACTTCGAGGGCGGCCTGGTCTCGTTCGTGCGCTACCTGAACAAGGATCGCGGTCGCGTCATGGCGCGACCGGTCAGCACCAGCCGCGAAATCGACGGTATGAAGGTGGAAGTGGCCGTGCAATATAACGATGGCTGGAGCGCCACGGAGTTCTCCTTCGCCAACGGCATCAACACCGTTGACGGTGGCATGCACATCACCGGCTTCCGCAGCGCCCTGACCCGCACGCTCAACGACTACGCGCGCAAAATGAACTTGCTCAAAGAGAAGGACGGCAACCTGACCGGCGACGATGTGCGCCAGGGCTTGACGGCGGTCGTCAGCGTCAAAATTCCCAATCCGCAGTTCGAGGCGCAGACAAAGGCCAAGCTGAACAACGCCGAGGTGCGCCCCATCGTGGAGACCGTCACGGCTGACATGCTCGTGAAGTACCTGGAAGAGACGCCCAGCGAGGCCAAAGCCATCATCAACAAGTGCGTGCTGTCGGCCCAGGCCCGCGAAGCCGCGCGAGCCGTGCGCGACCTGATCCAGCGCAAGAACGCCCTGGACACCACGCTCCCCGGCAAGCTGGCCGACTGCTCCGAGAAGCACGCCGACCGCTGCGAGCTGTACCTCGTTGAGGGCGATTCGGCGGGTGGTTCAGCTAAACAGGGCCGCGACCGCCGTTTCCAGGCCATTCTGCCCCTGCGCGGCAAAATCCTGAACGTCGAGCGCGTGGGCCTCGACAAAATCTTGAAGAACGAAGAGATCAAGAACATCATCACCGCCCTCGGCGCGGGCATCGACGAAAGTTTCAACAAGGCCAAGCTGCGCTACGGTCGCATCGTCATCATGTGCGATGCCGACGTGGACGGCTCGCATATCCGCACCCTGCTGCTGACCTTCTTCTTCCGCTACATGGAGCCGCTCATCACCGACGGCCATCTCTACCTGGCGCAGCCACCGCTCTACCACGTCAAGATGAGTAGCAAGGATATCCGCTTCATCTACACGGAGGAAGAGCGCGACCGCCTCATCAACGAATACAAAACCGGGCACAACGGCAAAGAACCCGAAGTCGGTCGCTACAAAGGTCTGGGCGAAATGAACCCCGAAACTCTGTGGGAGACCACCATGGATCCCGACCACCGCACTATGCTCCAGGTAGGCATCGAAGAAGCCGTAGAAGCCGACAAAACCTTCAACATGCTCATGGGCGACGAAGTAGCCCCCCGCAAGCGCTTCATCGAAAGCCACGCCAAAAACGCGAACCTGGACGTGTAGCGTAGGGTTTCGTTGTTGCTTATTGTCACAAATATTTGGCAAGCCAAATAGATCTGCCACTTCACGTATTAGAGCTGGATGAGAATAGACTCATCAGCTTGGCTTACGACTTACATACCGAGCAATTTTTCAGAATCAGACATTTGGAGTATTAAGAAACGCTAAGAGCACTTATGAGCTCAAAGTGGATGAACATACTGAATGGAATAGGTCCAGAATCAAGCTTGAGAAGCGTCTCGTGGGCTTGCCTCACTCGATGCCGTGCTTATCTCCAAATGCCTAATTCTGAATTTAAATTCTTGACGTATGAGTGTTTTTTGTGTTAGAATAGAACTTAAGTTCTATTTCGACAAAAGTAGCAAGTCATTTTACCAAGGCGAATGCTATTACACATATTTTCCCAGGAAAGGTAAAAGACTTGATGAATGAGAATATAGTACGTGGTCCATGGACTCGTCGTATGTCACTTGATGATTTTTATTACAGAGCAGACCAATATTTAGCAGTTATTACTGCAAGACAGAAATCATTAGTATCTATTTATGAACTGGTAAGAGCAGGAAAGAAAATTCACCCCGATCAATATAAACTCACTATCAACCTGATAATTAAGATGGGCAAACCTGTGCAAAAATTTTACCAATTGCTAGAAACTCCAGCAGAGCTACCCGAGGCTGTAATTCCCCTGCGCTATTTGCTTGCGACAGCGCTATATGATGTAGATGAACAGGTAAATGAGTTAATATCAGTTGTAACCAAATTTCGAAAAACTAAAAGGCAAGACTTCCAATATAAACTCTGGCAACTTATAAAAAGCTGTAGAGATGTTAGAGAAGAATATTATAATCTTGTTGAGAAACTGCTTCCAAGTTCAGGAATAACTGACCGCTTACAAATAGGGTCTGTATCCTAGTCGCAGTATCCCAATGCCACCCCTCCTCTCCATATTGTTACCTTCCTTCACGAGAGTTCTTTCCCTTTTGACCATTTGATTTGTGGGTAGTTCCCATTTTATGGACTAGTCATACAAGGGCTTATATGATATAATCACAGAAGTATCATAAAACTTTTCATAAAATGTTCTAGACAAAACTTCCACTTCAAGAGCAAATTGATAAGAAAATTTGTTCAAATACTAGATATCCGTGTTTGCCGTTTCTTCGAACTAGAAAAACAAGCTCTCTTAGGCTTTGCGATCTACACCTCTCCTTATATGAGAAGCCGGGGATAGTTCAGGATGGGTGATACGAATACATGGATAACGAAGTGCATTCCAGGCTAGTTACAAAACTCCTTGAGATCCAAGGTATGCATGATTATAATGTGCGCACTTCCTTGATATTGAACATTCCGAATCAGCGGAACCTGACTCGTCACAACTCAGACGCTCGAGCTGATGTTACTTTCATTGTTAATGAATTAGCTGGAATGTACTCCTCAGAAGATGGTAAATGGGCATTATCGACTTTTATTGATAACGTGTTACCTAGAGTATCTGGTACTACCTTGGGCACTGAACTACAGGAATTACAACATCTACTGGAAGCTGAGCAAAGTGCCAAAAGGCGGCCTGATGCCTTTCATGAAGAGGCAGCAAAGCAAGAAAATTCGCCTAACAATATTCATGAAGAGATAGCAAAGCAAGTAGGCCAGTCCAGCGATTCACATAGCACTCTATTTCTACAAGTCCAGATCTATCATTCCCAGGTTGCAGACATTCAAAAATTATTATTGAAAGCTCAGGAACCATTAGATACAGTATGATGGTACCAGGAACCTGGACAGGTCGATAAGATAAAATAGCTGTATCGAGAAACCGGCGAGAAGGAAGAAAACGATGTCAGTGCAACGGAAACGATACAGTGCCGACCTGAAGACCAGGGTCGCCTTGGAGGCCATCAAAGGGCAGAAAACAGCCAATGAGATCGCCGCAGAGTATGGGGTTCATCCCACGCAGATTGCGCAGTGGAAAAAGCAAGCACTCGATGGCTTGCCGGAGGTGTTCTCCCCGCAAGCAGGCAAGCGAGAAAAAAGCGAAGAAGCGCTCATCGCCAGTCTTTACCAGCAAATCGGCCAATTGAAAGTGCAGGTAGACTGGTTGGGAAAAAAATCAAAAGCACTCCGTTGAGGCCAAACGGGCGCTCATCGAGCCGGAGCATGCGGAGCTGAGCATCATCCAGCAATGTGAACTGCTCGGCCTGGCACGCTCAAGTTACTACTACGAGCCCAGAGGAGAAAGCGAGGACAATCTCGTGTTGATGCGGATGCTCGATGAGCAATACACGCGCACGCCGTTCTATGGAGCACGCAAGATGGCAGCCTGGTTGCAGACGCAGGGCTACCCCGTGGAACGCAAACGCGTGCGGCGCTTGTTGCACCTGATGGGTCTGGAAGCCATCTATCCTCAGCCGCGCACGAGCCTGCCAGGCCTGAGGGAGCAGCGCTATCCGTATTTACTGCGGGGGATGAGCATCCAGCGCTGCAACCAGGTGTGGAGTTGTGATATCACCTACATTCGCCTCCAGAGAGGGTTCATCTACCTGATGGCAGTGATCGATTGGTTCAGTCGCTTCGTCTTGTCCTGGGAAGTCTCCATCACGCTGGATACCAGCTTCTGCCTGGAAGCGCTGGATCGGGCCTTGCGCGTGGCTACGCCGGAGATCTTTAACAATGACCAGGGGGTGCAGTTTACCAGCAGCGAGTTCACCAGTCGGCTCAAGTCCGCCGATATCCGCATCAGTTGGGATGGTCGAGGACGAGCATTAGACAACATTTTTGTCGAGAGATTGTGGCGCAGTGTCAAATACGAGGAGGTGTACATCAAAGATTACCAGAGCGTTCCAGATGCGGTAAGGAACTTGCAGACCTATTTCACGTTTTACAATCAGGAGCGCTTGCATCAAGCGCTTGACTATCAAACACCCGCACAGGTGTATCTGAAAAGATAGCCGCGAGTTTCTCGAACAGTTGAGTTTTGTCTTATTTTCGACCAAAAACTGTCTTGACAAACGGTACCACCATACAGTCTCTAAACTCTTCAAAGCTGGCAAAGGCATCAAACAAGATCAATGTGATAAGGCAATAACATATATATACGATCTACACGCGCCTTTGCTAAAAGCTCATGCCTTATATGATAAGGCTCCTAATTTCCAGGGAGCCTTTCCTTTACTCAGCTTCCCTGTTAAGGTGGTGCTGAATGATATTGATGATCAGATAGACGAATTAACTTCGAACCTGCGTAGGTTTTGCGATAACTGTCCGGTATCATTGGTAGTTGCTCAGATCTATCAATCTGATAATGAGCGCGAAAAGATAGAGAATAACCGCAAAAAAATAGCAGAGCAGCTTGATACGCTCTTGGAGGCGTTAGAAGAAATCAACACCATGCTGCACAAATTTTTACAGAGTCAGCCAGCAATATGAAGATAGTTCGCATATTATGGCAATAGATAATACCTAGCAAGCAGGCTATTTAAGATAGAAGACGACAGGCTTATATTACATGAAGCGCGGTTCGATGTGGCACAACAAGGCTTTCCGCTCCCACAGTCTAACGATCCTAATAGCTCACCGGAGGTACAGATCCTCCGGCGATGCGAGTTCATGCTCGAAAATATTTGGTCCACTCTAGCATTCGGTGCGGACTTACGCAAGATCAAACAAAGGAATATCAATATGTTTGAAATCGACTTGCGTAATATTCTGATGGAGATGCAAAAAATACCGGGTTCACAATTTAGCCTTTTGGGTTCAATACAATCGGTTTACGCAAACGTCACCAATGCTATCGACAAACTTTACATGGCTTCCTACCATGAAAATAAAAGTACTCCGGAAGAAATGCAGTTGTTTCTTCAAGAAATACGACCTTGCCAACAATATATCTACAACGCGCTTGTAGAATGTAAGCGTTTGTTGGGAGAAAAATAATGAAACAATTTTATTGGATACATCTTGTGGTTTGCACGTCGGTGAGTTTTCGTAGTCTGTCCAAACGAAGATATTTAGATTAGAGAGGGGAAAGATATGATTGACGAGACAGGCAAAGTACTATACGGTCCCTGGTCTACATACACTGACCCACCAATGTTGCTTGAAGATTTCCGCAATCAGGCGAACCAGTATTTAAGGGATCTTAATATAGCTCGAAACTCATTATCTTATGTGAGTAAGTTGTTCAAGGGAGGAAGAGATATTTGGCCAGATCAATGCGAACGAGCTCTCGCTCTTATACGCACAGTAAATGAGTCCGTGCAAAACACATGCCAGTTGTTAGACTCTCCTTCACAGCTTCCGGAAGCGATTATACCCCTTCGCTATCCATCAGCAGTAGCTCTTTGTCACTTGGATGACCAGATAGATACTTTGATGCAGCTCATAACTTTATTTGGTGCAACATGTCGGCTGCCATCGGTAGAGGTGATAAATCAACGAGAAGAGATACACCACCAGTTTGAGCCGCTAATGCAAAGCTATGATGATGCTGTACATGAACTCGCCACACTTCTTGATCGGGTATATTTCCATGAAAGAAAAAGGGAAAGCTATGGATAATACCATTCATTCTCAACTGATAGGGATATTTATGGATATACCAGGTATTGATGATTACAATACTCGTACGAGTTTCTTAATCGGAATCCCGCGCCATTCTCTTACTCGGAGTCAAGCGGATACTTACACAGATATTTCCTTCCTTATTGACCAACTAGCCGATATGCACTTACTGACGGGTGAATGGGCCCTTTTGAAATTCATAGACAATGCTTCCCACCGTGCGCAAGGAACTCAATTAGCCTCAACATTACAAAATTTGCGTCAACGGCTTGAGTTCGACCAAAAGCACCCACCACAGTCTTTACCTCCGTTACCAACATATGCCTCTTCCACATATGCCCAGTCAGCAAAAATAGACGAGAGTATAGATGATAAGGAAAATACCAAAGCTGATGTTCTTCTTGTCACAGTTGCGGAGGTTGAGGCAAGGGCAGTACTTACTTTGTTTCCAAAGTCCAAACTCTATCACATTGGAGATCAAAGCTATCATGACCTTGGGATGATCGGGGAAGCACGGGTCTTTATGGTGCAATCAGAGATGGGCGCCGGTGGGCAAAGTGGGTCTATTCTTACCATTCAGGAGGGCATTGCAGCACTACAGCCCTCTGCAGTGATCATGGTTGGGATTGCCTTTGGCGTTAATGAGAACAAGCAGTACATTGGTGATATTCTTGTCTCGAGACAAATAATGGACTATGACCTCCAGCGGATTGGCACCGATAATCATGGCAAGCTTATCATCATTCCGCGGGGAGATCGTCCATCAGCTTCACCGCGAATGTTAAGCAGATTCAGGGCTGCCGCCAACTATTGGGAGACACCCCCAAAGGTGAAATTCGGGCTTGTTCTTTCAGGAGCGAAACTTGTCGATAATCAAGACTTCCGAGACCAATTGCTCAAATTCGAAACGGAAGCAATCGGTGGAGAAATGGAAGGCGGAGGCTTGTATGCTGCGGCACAACGCAAAAAGGTAGACTGGCTTTTAGTCAAGGCGATTTGTGACTGGGGCGATGGGCACAAAAAACAGGATGAGGACCAGCGTCAGAAAGAGTCGGCTGAGAACGCAGCCCGTTTCACATTGTACGTGATTGAAAAGGGTGGGTTTAGCGACTCCCAACTAAGCACTGTCCACTCCATGGACCCTCCAAATGCGGAAGGCCTAGCAGCGCAGAATAAGATGGAAAAGGTAGTGGATTCAGGTGCAACTCATTTCCCCAACCCATCTTTTGTACAGGTAGATAATCACATTAAACCGGATGTGCCACCTGATCTGACTGATCAATTCGCTCGTGGAAATGGCATACTCTTTATAGGAGCGGGTCTTTCCGCTGGTGCAGGTCTTCTCGGCTGGATTAAACTCATTCGCCCTCTAGCTCAGTCCCTTAACTACGATCTACCGGTAGAGGACAAGTTCATTACGACCGACCATCTTCTTGCTGCAGCCCAACGCTATGAAAACCAACGTGGCCGTCATAGTTTAGTTCAATATCTGCTCGATAATCTCGACACAACCAGCATTCAGCTTACATCTGTTCACCGCCTTATTACATCACTACCTGTTCGGATCATCTTTACTACCAACTACGATGACTTAATCGAACTATCTTTACGTGAAGCAGGGCGTCGTCTTAACGTCATTATCAGTGAACCGGAACTAGCTTTCTGGAGTGAGGATCGTGTACAAATAATCAAGCTTGGCGGTGATCTGCGCCGCCCGGAAAGTATAGTTTTAACTAAGCAAGATTTCAACATCTATTTTGCGATACGGCCGCGTTTAGCTGAGCGGCTAAGAACTACCTTGGAAAGCAAAACTGCGCTTTTCTTGGGCTACAGTTTGCAGGACCCCTTCTTTAACCAGATCTGGGATAACATTGGTCTAGACTTTGGTCGCTACCGTCAGAGAGGATATGCAGTCATGTTTAATGCAAACCCGCTAGAAATTGATGATCTGCGACAACGGAGTATTCAAGTTATTAATCTAGAAACGAAGGGACGTAACCGCACTCTGATACTAGCAGATTGGCTACGAGGACTGATCCAATGAGCAACATACTTCCAGCAGGGCTTGTAGAGCAGATCTTAAAGGGCAATTGTGTCCTCTTTCTTGGAACGGGTTTCGGACAGGTTGACGGAAGTGGTGTATACGTTCGAGATCTAACCAAAGAGTTAATTAGATATTGTGATTACAATGAGCTCGATCATAACCTCGTCAAAGTTGCTGAGTATTACGAGCTATTGTTAGGAAGACATAGTCTGGTAGAACGGGTGAGCGAATGGGTTGATAGCCAGACAAATATGCCCTCACTCTTAGATAAAATAGTTGCTCGCTTGCCGTTTGATATCGTAGTCACTACCAGAATAGATCTATTGCTAGAAGATATGTATCGCCAATCAGGGCATTTGCTGACCAAAGTTGTACGAGATGAAGAGGTCGCATTTGCTGACAGTCAAAAAATTATGCTTGTCAAAATACACGGTAGTGTAGATCAGAAAGATACTCTCATTCTAACCGAGCGAGATCACCTAGATCTTTTGCGCAAAAGGCCTGTTTTGTCCGAGTTTATCAAATTGCTCTACGCCACCAAGACCATTCTATTCCTCGGTTATGATCTGGACAATACCTATTCGAGGTTATTACATCAGGAGATTGTTCAAGAGATTGGAAGATTTACTCGTAGAGCATATGCAGTTTTGGAAATGCCGCGTCCTTACACGATTCAGTACTGGAGCAATAACAGTGTAGAAATTATAGATAGCGATCCATTACTGTTTTTACAGATCATTGAGCAGGAGCTATCGTCGCGGAAGCCTGAAAAGCACACTTCTAAAGAAAAGAAATTTAAGCGAAAGTATACCTATCCATATAAATATCTCGATCATTTTGATACCGGCGATTCGGATTTATTTTTTGGAAGAGATGAGGAGATCAGCGTCCTGAGCAAGAGATTCTTAGCTCACCGCCTGATGGTTCTCTTTGGTGGATCGGGCGTTGGCAAAACGTCGTTAATAAAAGCCGGTTTCTTCCCTGAAGTGAAGCAGTTTGATGTTTTTCCCATATATAGCAGGTGTCTTGATGCACCACTTCTTGCTCTTGAGAAAGCCATAACTGACGCAATTGCTGCTGAAACAGCGTGGTCAATTGATTCAAATGACGACAGTAATACTCGCCTACTAGATTTACTTGTTAATTGCCAAAGGGCCGTGGGAAAGAGGATACTACTCTTCATTGACCAATTCGAAGAGCTCTTTAGGCTGCCGTATCAAGAACAGCAGGAATTCATTAAGCATATTGCCAGATGTGTGAAAGACGAAACTCGGCTTGATCTACGTGTGGTTTTGTCTTTGCGGGATGATTACTTCTCAGAGCTAAACAAACTACGTGATCACCTGCCTTTCGTCTATTATAACGTGTTTAATCTCCAGAAACTTTCAGAAATTTCGGCTAAGCAAGCCATTACCGGCCCATTAGATCAGTTCGACGTAAAGTATGAAGATAATCTCGTAGATTTATTGATCAGGGATTTGCGATCAGAAGGGAGCATAGCTCCAGCACAGCTACAGATTGTCTGCAGCAGACTCTATGAGAAATTTGCTCACGAAAAGATCATAACCGTTGAACACTATACAGGTTTAGGGAGCGCTAGCGCCATTCTTGGGAGTTATCTAGAGGAGGTTCTCGAGCGGTTTAGTTTACCGATACGTGGCAACGCTCGACGCGTTATGCAGGCGTTGGTGAGTTCTCAGAAAACAAAGAAACTTCTCTCAAGTTCGGAAATAGCTCAGTATCTGGGCCAAGAATGGATTCAGATTGAAAAGATTGTAGCTGATCTTGAGAACTATCGTCTCCTGCGCAGAATGGAGACAGAAGATGGCTACAAATATGAGCTTGTCCACGAATATCTCGTCAATCAAGTGTGGCAGTGGCTATCAGAGGAAGATGCAAAAGTCAAAGAGATACAAGAACTGATTGAGATAGAGACTAGATTCTGGCCCAAGTATAGAACACCGATCAGTATAGAAAAGTTGAAGGCTATTTACGAGCATTGGAACCAATTAGTTTTGCATCAGCCGGAATTGGAATTACTTTTCCGAAGTTCTGTGACCCTCGGCTATCTCAAACAGTGGGATGAAGTTGCAAAGAGCCTAGGAGGCAGGCTCGTCCCTCTATACTTGAGTCTTCTCAATGATAGGAACTTCGATGTGGTTCGTCTCACCGCGATTGCACTAAAAAAATTGGAAGTTATAAAAGAATTAGATCAGGCCCTTACAATGATTGATCAATATACGGCGGCAAAAGTTCATCAGGCCTTTCGTCAATTAGAGGCGGGTAGATCTCCAGACGATTTTATAGAAGAAGTTTCGGACCCTGAGTGGAGGGAGAAATCCCTGTGGAATATGAGTGAAGTTGTCGGTATAGATTTTGGAACCACCTCTTCTGCTATTGCAGCCCTAAGAAACGGGAAGCCAGTCATAATTCCCAATAGGGAGGGGAGTAAATTTACTCCCTCTGTCGTTGCATTCACCCACCATGGTGAAATTGTAGTGGGAGCTCCAGCAGCTTTGCAAGCTGCAACGAATCCTGATCGAACAATATTTTCTATCAAAAGACATCTAGGAACTGATTGGAAAATAGATATCAATGGTATTATTTACACAGCAGTAGACATCGCTTCTTACATATTCAAGAGCTTGAAACAAGATGCAGAAAGCTATATGGAGCATACGGTTCGTCAGGTGGTTTTAGCTGTCCCCGCTTATTTCGACAGCAAACAACGTCAAGCGTTGTCAGCAGCCGCTCACAAGGCTGGTTTTGAAATTCTCCGTACGGTTGCAGAACCAACCGCGGCCGCATTGGCTTACGGGTTAGATCTAAAGTATGGCCAACGGGTGGCAGTGTATGATTTAGGTGGAGGCACTTTTGATATTTCTTTGCTCGAATTAGGGGATGGAATATTTGAAGTTAAAGCGGTGAACGGTAACACTTTCCTTGGAGGAGACGATTTTGACGAGAGGGTTGTGAACTATCTGACTCATAATTTTCAGGAGCAACACCATATTGATCTTTCACTGGATAAAGCTGCGAAAATTCGTCTTAAAGAAGCTGCTGAGCGGGCTAAAATAGCACTTTCGGGACTTGAGACAGTTAATATTTACATCCCATACATTTATGCGGACGAACGTGGGGTGAAACATTTGGATGTCGATCTTAATCGCTCAACGTTCGAGGAACTGACAAATCATTTAGTAGAAGAAACCATTCGGTGCTGTAGTAAAGTGCTTTTGGATGCTGCAGTGAAGGAGGATAATTTAAATGAGCTGGTTCTAGTGGGCTTATCTACTAAAATCCCTTCAGTAAGACAATCGGTTTCTAAATTCTTTAAGAAAGAGCCGATACGAGGAGTTGATCCCGACGAAGCAGTAGCACTAGGTGTGGCGATTCAAGCAGGAGTGCTAACTGGAGGCGTCAAAGATGTACTTCTACTTGATATGACCCCTTTCTCGCTCGGTATCGAGACCCTGGGTGGTGTGACAACGCGCTTGATCGAGCGTAACACAACCATTCCGACCCAGAAAGGTTTCATCGTCTCTACTGCAACCGACAACCAGCCGAGCGTCGAGATCAACGTTTTGCAGGGTGAGCGCGAGTTCGCTAAAGATAATCGTTCTGTGGGAAGACTTATTTTGGAAGATATCCCATATGCTCCAAGGGGTATTCCACAGATCGAAGTAATGTTTGATATCGACGCTAATGGTATTCTGAATGTCAGCGTGAGAGACAAGGCTACTGGGAAAGAAGAAAAAAGAACAATAGGTTTAGATTTCAAAGGTCCAATCAATCAGGATGACCTATTAATCAACGAGGAAGAAAGTGTATCAAAACGATCTATCCAGGAAATAAGGTTTTTACCTGTTGCTCATGAACCAAAGCTACTTCCCCAACCAAAGCTACCTCCCCCACCAAAGCTAGCTTCCCCCTTCTTCACGACCGATGAGCCAATCACGTAATGTACCGTTACCATTAGGCATATCAAAAGCATAAGTAGAGCTAGGAATATTCACAGAACGGCAGGGAATAGACATGATCCTGTATGCGAAGATCTTAATCGATACTACAATTTTTTATCAACCGCTTGCTTGTCTCCCTACTTTTGCTCCTGTTAACGGCATCTCTTAAGAGGATTTTGGAAGCAAAAAATGTTATCACTTCAAGTATGTTTTTGCCAAATATTTTTGACGATAAGCGTTCCTTCACGCTCAATACTGCTAAGCTTCTTCCAAATATGTGTAACAAACGCAGTCATTTTCCACAAATAAAGTGGCTCTTCTTGGCAGGCTCAGGCGAAATGTCTATTAGCATTGTTGAAAAGGCATGGTATGCCTAGCGTCAGCGGAGCAGATCGATGGCAGTATCACACCAGGCCACATTGTCTGTTTCAAACATCAACCCACGCAGCAGCGGCAGGTAGAGCAGCCGCTGCTCATAAGATAAGTGCTGCGGATCAGGAAAATCACGCTGCTGTATCTCTCGATAGATGGCTAACCGCCCGCTATGAAGCGCCCGGCGGCGGCGAAGTTCCGCCAACAGCACATCCTGTGGTACCAGAGACCCAGCGCGTACCTTAAGAAGCAGATCTTCACGCAGCACGCCAGGTTCAGAAGGCTGCGTGATCCACTCGACGAGCGCATTTCGTCCTTCAATGGTCAGGACATAGAGTTTTTCCGTGGATGGCGATGAGGATGGGATTCTTTCAACATAACCGAGTTCTTCCAGCGACGCCAGTTCGCGATAGATTTGCTGATGTGTGGCCTGCCAGAAATAGCCAATCGCCGCGTTGAAGCGCCTGGTCAGCTTATACCCACTAACCGGTCCGCTCAGCATCGTCGCCAGAATCGCGTGAGATAATGCCATAACTGTTTTGTTCCCCTTGCACTTTGTTGCATAGTAGATTATACTCTAAAAAGGGTATGCAACAAAGTGCATAGTTAAAGAGGTAACAAACTATTGTGCTGAACATGAGGTGATTGTATGTATAAAGCTATCGTCCGTCGCAACGTTCGCACCGGTTTTCGCGCTTTGAGTGCAGGCGATTATGAGCAATTGTTGCGCCAGTTTCATCCACAGGTGATTTTCTCCTTCGCTGGTCCTGCCCCATTAGGAGGAGAACGCAGCGGAATAGGAGACGTGAGAGCCTGGTTTCAGCGCCTCTACTCCTATTTTCCAGGAATCCAGTTTACCGTCCATCAGGTGATCGTCCAGGGATGGCCATGGAATACCCTGGTAGCAACGCAGCTCTCGATTGCTGCTCCCCGCACCGATGGAAGTACCTATCGGAACGAGGCAATGCAATTGTTACGTCTCCGCTGGGGAAAAGTCATCGAGGATCGCCTGCATGAGGATACCTACAAACTTAATAACGAGCTGCAGGAGCGCCTGAGCCAGGTGGAAAAGGTATAATCAAAGCGTGACGATCTGACAGTGCAGAGCATAGAGTAAAACAGCTAGCTACAGGAGCAACATGCCATGACAGATATCTTACCCGCAGGGCTTGCCAGGTGGCACAAATTTGTCGGCGAGCAAGATATGCAAGCCCTGTCTGAGGCTTTGGCAGATGACGTGACCTTCCGCTCGCCCGTCCTCTGGAAGCCCAAAAGCAGGCAAAGACACCGCCATACTGTATCTGAGCAGCGCAGCGCGCGTTTTGGAGGATTTTGCCTATCACCGCCAGTTTGTAGGCGACAATGCCGTCGTCCTCGAATTTAGCGCCCATGTTGGCTCATTGAGCGTCAAGGGCGTGGATATCATCCAGTTTAACGATGCAGGCCAGATCAGCGACTTTGAGGTGATGGTAAGGCCCGCCAGCGGACTGCAAGCACTCGGAGCAGCCATGGCGCAGCAGTTGGCACTCGCTGATCCCCCTGGCTAACTTGCCAAAAACTGCTTGAGGGTTGTCACAACCAGCTCGTGGTCTTCTTGCTGTGGCAGGCCCGATACCGTAATGGTTCCGACAATCCCCACGTCTCTGATAATGAGCGGAAACGCGCCGCCATGCGCCGCGTACTGACCGGATGGCAGCAAATACTTCTCTTCCATCGTCTGCCCCGCGTTCCGTAAGGCCATCCCCATGTAGTACGAACTATGTCCGAAGCGGTTGACCACCCTGTTTTTGCGTTTGATCCACTCGCCATTATCGATGGAAGTTCCAGCCATCGCGAAGTGAAAAAGCTGTTGGCCGCCGCGCGTAATATCTATCGCTACCGACTTGCCACGTTTGTTCGCTTCCTGCAACAGCGCCATGCCAACTGCCAGCGCTGTTTCATTGGTAAAGCTCGTAAACTGGAGTTCCTCCTCTTGCTGCTTTAATGTCGCCAGCATCGTTTCCAACTCTTCGTGCTCGCTCATGCTCTGCCTCTCGTCTTTCATTTCCCTTTGTATTCGAGGATATACAGCCCGGCGTTATAATCGGTGACGTAGAGCAGCCCCTGCGAGTCGACAAACACATCGCAGGATTGGATCACCTGCGCGCTTTCCGGTCGCGGATCGTACATGCGCCGCGGTGCGGGTGGCACGAAATAGCCCACCTCTTCGGGCCGGAAGGGATTTTTCACGTCGAACACCCGCACGCCCGCGTTCTGATAGGTTGCGAAGATCAGATCCGAACTCTGGAAGGAACCAGGCCGGTTCTCGTGCAGGTTGTGCGGCCCAAAGTGCCCGCCCTTCGCGCAGTAATCCTCTTCGGCTGGCGTGGGAAAGGTCGCAATCGTCACCGGATTCGCCGGCTCGCGTATATCAACCACCCAGGTGTACTTGAGCTGGTCGGTGCAGTTATCCAGCACGCCCTCATCAGCCACTATCAGAAGATCGCGTTCTGGCAGTGGCAGGGCCGTATGCGTCCCGCCTCCAAACGGCGGGCACCAGTTGCGGTGTGCGATAAGGCGAGGCTGCGCCGCGTCGCTCACATCCAGCAGCGTCAGGCCGCCATCTCGCCAGGAGCCATAGGCCGTCGTCCCGGCCACGATAGCGTGATGCAGCGCGTAGCGCCTCCCGGCCTGCCACGTAGGCGTCTCTCCACCGGCGCGCCACATGCCGGGAATCCACCAGCGTCCCACGACGCCTGGTCGTGTCGGGTCGGCCAGGTCGATAACAATGAAGATATGATCGGTATAGCCAGCCAGCGAAGCCGAGGCGTAGGCATAGCGCCCCCCGCTGTACCAGATGCGATGCAGGCCAAATCCCTCCACCGGCATAAAGCCAATCTCGCGCGGCTGATCCGGCCTGGAAATATCGTACACGCGCATACCCGCTGCGAACTCAAGTTCTTGTTTCCCAAACGTATCCGCGAAGGGCTGGCTGTAGTACTCCGCTTTCTTGATATGGAGCGCGGGTGAGTAGATATTCACCGCGTTGACGACCAGCAGCAGATCATCATGCGTCTGGAGATGCAGCGCCCAGGTATTCGGTGGCGTTGGCAGAAAATTGACCGGTCGAGGATTCCTGGCATCGCTTACATCCAACACCGTGACGCCATTGCTAAACATGTGGCCGATATAAGCATGATTCCTATGAACCATGATCTGCACTCCATCTCCTCGCCCTCCCTGATCGGAGTAAGCCACAAAGTCGATGTTTTTGCGCGGAACCGGTTCATCATGCATGCTGTTCTCTTCCTTCTTCGCTAAAGACAAATGTTGTAAAGCAATGGTACCACCTGGCTCTCACATTCTACAATCTGAAAACAGGCCATCCCTATCTGCGAGCGGAGCGCGCCTTCGCTTTCGCCGCTTCTTCCTGCCGGTCTTTCGGGGCAGCGCTCAATTCGAGCGAGCCGAGAAGCTGTCCCGAAACCCTGGCAATCTCGTCCACTGCCGCGTAGAAAGCCGCCTCGTTCGCCCTGGATGGTTTGTTGAAGCCGCTGATCTTCCTGACGAACTGCAGCGCGGCAGCGCGAATCTCTTCCTCGGTGACCGGCGGTTCAAAGTTGTAGAGCGTCTTAATGTTTCTACACATGTTACTCGGCCTCCGGCATAGGCGCGCAGCCTTCAATATCCTTGATCATTCTTTCCTCCTCATCGGCCTGTTGTTCGCCAGGCCGAGATCATGTACAATGACGAAGTAATGCGGACCTAAGTCGTAGGAGCCGATTTATCGCGCCCACCAGCCCATTCATGGGCGCGAGACGTTGTTAGCAGACCCGCCCACTCGCGTTGCAAGCCACCTTTCGCGCCCATGAATGGGCTGGCTGAGCGCGGTAAACCGGCTCCTACTACATTGTCAAGTTTCATGTGGCAAGCGATCCTCTCCCTCGTAGGAGCCGATTTATCGTGCTCATTTAGCCCATTCATGGGCGCGAGATGGATTGTCATACGTACTCATCCCCGTTGCGAGCTGGCTTTCGCGCCCATGAATGGGCTGGCTGAGCGCGATAAATCGGCTCCTACGTGAAATCAATCGGTCTTTTCAGATGAGATTTCAAACCGCCAGTTGAAGCTTGACAGAGCACTACGTGATGGCACGATCAATTCGTCAATCTGCATAAACTGAGAGCATGATGGAGCTTATCCTACTGCTTGCCACTCATGACGCTTTCTCCTCATTCGAAAGGAAGAACTCTACCAGCGCGGGAACGAGCACGTCTTCAGCCGGGCCGTGATCCTGACCTTCCAGGATGCGATGCCGCCCATTCGGCAGAATGCTGGTTAGCTCTTGCGCCCCGTGCCGCATAAACACGTGAGGTTCCGCGCGGCCCAGGAATACCGTGCCGTCCATCACGAGCGTGGGGACCGTGACGGAAGCCCACTTCCTGAGCGACGATGGATCGCCGCTCTGGGTGTCTCCCATGATGGTGACGTCATACGCGAGCGTGTGTGCCACGGCCTCTTGCCCTGGCCACATGGGCGATTGCCGCATCTGCTCAATCATTTCGACAGGAAGACCCACCTGTGTCATGAAGTATGCTGCCGCTTCGCCCCGGCGACCCGACGAGACCAGTTCGTTGAGGTGCGGCGCGGCATCCTGCGGCATAGGAGGGCGACTGTCGTCAATGATAAACGGCGGCTCGTATAGCGCCAGCTTTATGATTTTGCTGGGAAGCAGGCGCGCAGCCTCAAGCGCCAGCACCGCGCCGGAGGAATGACCAAAGACGAAACGCTGATCCACCAGCCTCGTTGATCAATGCGTCGATATCTTCGACCTCGCGCTCGACCGCGTAAGGCGCTGTGTCCCCACTCTCGCCCCGGCCACGCCGGTCGTAGGCGAACACCGTGAAATGTGGTGCCAGCGCCGCGGCCAGCGATGCCTCGGCTGAGCGAGTGGCGCTCGCACCTCCCACCAGGATGAGCGCGGCTCCCTGACCCGGCTGATCGAACGCGATAGAAGTGCCGTCTCTGGAAATGACTTTTCTTCATGTATTGCTCCTTGTTTATATACGCTTGCCTCTGTGGGAGTCGATAAATCTTACGTAGGGGCCGGTTTACCGCGCCCATGCGCCCATTCATGGGCGCGACACGTACTTAAACTATACGTACCCATGGCCTCGTTACGAGCACCCTTTCGCGCCCATGAATGGGCTGCCTGAGCGCGATAAATCGGCTCCTACGATTGGGAGAAGCTCCCCAGCAACCGTGTCGAGCGGCAGGTCAACGCCTCAGGTGAGCCGGGAACTCTTGCAGGAGCCACATGTTGCCATCGGGATCGCTGAACCCGGCATACTTCACTCCCCGCATGTCCCAAATCTCGGCTACTTCCAGCCCCCGTTTCACGAGCGCGTCACGAGTCTCGTGTATATCCGCGACCACCAGGTGCAGGCCCTTGACCGATCCAGGCTGCATGTCAGTAATTTCCCCCATACCGGTTCCGAAGACGATTGAACAGGCTGAGCCGGGCGGCGTGAGCTGGACAACTCTCATCGTGTCGTTAGGGCGCACATCAACCTCTAACTTAAACCGACTTTCTCGACATAGAAATCCCTGGCGCGGTCAACATCAGTCACCGGTACCGGCACCAGCTCAAGCTTCATATCAGGTACGGCTTGTACGTTCTCTGTGCTGTCGTCTGTCATCATAAGTTCACCTTTCTACTGATACATGTAGTGGCACCCCTCGCGGGTGCCATCGGTGGGGTATGCAGCGCCCGCCACGACGAGATGGCACCCGCGAGGGGTGCCACTACATGTCCCTTTTCGCCGGGATGTTGGCGGCCCATGAACACACTCACAACGCTATCATACGCCAATCGTTTTATGAAGTGAATACCGGTTGGTAGTACAGCAACACGTTCCCTGAACGAAACGTCCTGGTTTTGAGCAGTTTCAGGTTGTGCTTCTCGTGCATGCCTGCGAATAAAGATTTGCCCTCACCTAAGACAACAGGGTTCACCATAATTCGCAGTTCATCAAGGAGCCCCATGTGCAGCAAAGATGCTGCTAAGTCGGAGCTACCGAATATTGCCAGGTCTTTACCGGGCAGTTGTTTCAGTTGCGAGACCTCTTCGGCAACATGCTCTTTCACCAGCCTTGTATTGCTCCAATCGGCCTTATCCAAAGTCCTTGAAAAGACAATTTTGGGAATAGCATTCATCTTCTCGGCCACGACCGGATCATCCTCTTTTGCGAACTGAGTTGGCCAGAAACTCGCCATCATCTGATACGTCACCCGCCCAAATAACAGCGCGTCCAACCCGTTGAGCTGCTCGATGGCGAACTCATTGAACTCCTCGTCCACGTTATGCCAGCTGATATCCTGGCCCGGCCCCTCGAAGTATCCATCGAGCGTCACCATCATGAACAAAAATATTTTCGCATTCAATCTCCTTTATTCTGCTTCGCCGTTTCAGGTCACTCGACCATCATAGCATATTTTCTCTAACAGAACGTTCTACATGTATCTATTCTTTTTGGGATGGGTGGAGGCGGCAATCATACGTGAGACACTCCTGGTGCTTGTGCGTGGTAGCGGGAGACAGGGCAGTATCACAGCGCCGGAAAATTGACAGCCTGCTCGAAAGAGGATATCATGAGCGCGAAGATAACAAGGAACAAGTATGGTTTCGCCAGAAATATGTGACGATATGTGTCACTTTGCGCTCAGTATTGCTGAGTTGTTACTAAATATGTGTGACAATTGCCAAGTATTTATGCCACATTGATAATCAACTGTTTATATTCTGGATCCATTCCCCCTAATTGGTCACGAATAGCCTGTCGAAGAGCAGCAGCAGGACGTAAACAATACTCAACCAATTCATTATGACTTAGGTTCAAATCTGGAAATAATAGCTTGAGATAACCTGCTGCTAGTCGTACTATCGCATTACGGTCTCGTATATCTTGCGTACCGAGGATTTGTCCATGAGCCTTTACGTATTCTTCGTAACCGGCGCGATGACGCAAATTATGCAGAACATCACCAAAGAAATCGGCCTTGAAACCAATATTATGGGAAATCGCCTCCTCCTGAATTCTGTGCAGCTTCCAACCTGGCAAAATACCATGTATGCGGTCGATAAAGGCTGTCTCACGTAGGAATTCGGGAAGATTCAAAAAAAGATTGCTAAAACGGGGATGACCATCTGCATCTAGCGGAATATTCGCCAAAATCACTATACCAGCAGTAGCTGCGGTCTGCTGTTTCCCTCCACGTGAAAAACGCCCCGACTCCAGATAATCCTTGAGAACTCCTACTATCTCGCCCGGATTTCAAAAGAGAGGGTTTGTGCCTCATCGAAAACGACCACATCGAATTGTGATAGAAGCCCCGGTTGATTGGTGGCATTATTATGGAATAATACTGGGGCTGTGACTTTACCTCCCGATATCAGACGCACATAGCGTGAAAAATTCAAATACACAAAGGATTTGCCAGTACCCTTAGGGGCTAGCTCAATAAGATTGACTCGTTCCTGAACTATTGGTATAAGCCTTGTGATGAGCAGCATTGCCTGTTCTGGCGAATAGAAACTTGGATTATATCCCATACTGCTTATCAATAGGTCGCGCCATTCCTCCAAAGTGAAATGGGTGCGCTGCTCGCAAAACATCTCCATATCGATTACTGCTGACTGCATAGGACGAAAGTCCACCATGTGGATGCTTCCTGGTAGACGGAGGCTCTCATCTGGAGGCTGATATTCTAATCTACCTACACCCCAAACGCCACTTCCTAATAAAAGTGGATAATTTTCTATGATATAGGACTCAATCTCCGCTCTATTCTCGTCTAAGCAGGGGATTTTCAATATGTACTCGTTCGTGCGTAAATTTACTTCGACTCGATATTCATCTAATATAAGCAAGGTACCCCCATGCGTCAATTTAGCTTTAAGCTGCTCTTTCTGATCCTTGGCTGGCAGGTGTTTATTGATAAACTCCCGCATCTGTTGGCGGGCTGCCTCATTTATTTGACCATCTACCAAATGGCGGGAAATAATCCATTCACTAACGTACATGGGTATACTTTGCGCACCCAGACTAGCTTCGCGGGCTAGTCCTTTGTTCACACAGACTTCGCCATAGAATTGGTGTGCTTTGTTTTCAAATGTCAATGTCATAGCATATCCTCGAATAATTCATCTACTGTGCTCGTCTGTAAACGTCGTATAGGTACTTCTTCATCACCTTTAAAATGCCATAATTGTCCGTTGATCTCACAAGCTAGCGTCCATTTAAGAATCTGAGTGCTTCCTTTGTTTGTTGCAGGTGGTACTTCAATCTCAAACGTAGCCCGTGACGTTGGCTGTATCGTAGCTGGCTCTATGTGTAATAGCGTATCAAGGACAACGAACTGAACTTTTTTCAAAGGAAGAGGGTTGGGATTTATTAGAGTCATTTAAGGCTGTTTGCTCTACTTGGTGTGAGGTAGCCTTCAATACTAATAGCAGGCGCAGAAACTTGAATCGGTGAGGGTTGTAACTCGATAAAGGCAACCAAGGTTTCTTCTGGAGTTGCACCTCCATGTGTCCAACCCTTAGGGCGACGTCCAACAGCAGCATAACCTCTCGGTATGAGAAAATCCAGAGGCAAATTGAATACATTCTTCCTCAGCAGGTACCAATCTTGCTCGGTGTGTTTTAAACTACTTCCTTCTGGTTCTCTTTCGAGCGCATACACGCGAGTCTTACGATACAATTTTTGGTCCCTATCTGCGGCTTCATCCTCCACATATCTTCGCCTTCAAATGGACGAGCAAAGTTTGGCACAGAAAGCACAAACCTTGAGAAGGTAAAAGCGTACTGCCATGATCGCTGCTAATAAATGCCTTAACATTTAATCCTTGTTTAAGACCTTGTTGAAAGCCTTTTTCTACAAGTTGTGCTATCAGATTCAGATGACCATCTGTACTTTCGTCATCAGTAAAACTGCGGCTTTCATGACTCTGGTGGTCAAGTGCATTATAAAACAGAACATAGAGACCAGCTTCTACCTTGGTTCTCATATCGATTTCCATTTGTTGATGTTGAGTGTACACATGAGCGTTAATCGCATCACGAATAAGCAAGCTCTCTAATAATTGCGAAATAGACTGTGTTGTATGAGTTGGATCAAGAGAACCTTGCACAAGTGCTCGTTTTGAAATAGATGTGACCGAAGGTAGTGCTGATAATGATGGTAGAAGTTGTCTAATTCCTAAACCACGCTCTGCACAGATATTAGAAAGCTTCGTGCCTTGCCACCATGTCAATCCGTCTACAATAAACCAAAAAACAATATCTGCCTGATTTGAGACGAGTGATTTTAAAACTTGATGCTTTTGATTTGTAATGAAAGGCGCATTGCGATCAAAGAGAAATTTAGGGTAGGTAGCAATTAACCAATCTGCAAAGTAGCTAGCAAGCTCCATTTGGATATTTCGTTCCTGCTGATTACGAATTACCCAGGAAAAGTAGGGAATGTATTTCTCGGTAGCCCAATTGAGCCATTCATCAAATAACCAATGATTATCCGGGATATCTGGTATGCGTGGCGATATAAGTTGTACAAGCTGCTGTAGCACTATTCTAGATTGAGGTAGGAAGGAAAAGCGGGCTCTAGCTTTATCTAAAAGAGCAATAGTGAGAGTACTGGTATTCTCCTGAGCCCATCTCTCAAAAATACTCAGTTCAACGTCGGCTAATCCCGACATCGTCTGTAGTGCTAGGATCATGTCTTGCGAATTGTTGGTCGCAAACCAGGTATTCCAGAAATTGCTAATTTCAGCGTATATTTATTCAACAAATCCTGACAAAGTTTAAGGTACTGGCTACAGTCTTCCAAAGGTACTGTATCCAATTGCTGGCGTAAACTGAATTGAGTTGGATAAGAGTTCAGAGCCCAACGTAACAAGAATGATGTACCCACTTCATGCCAAGAACTTTCAAGAAATAGTCCATAACGGCCATCAATTTCTTTCCATTGTAACAAGCGCTCTCTAAGTAAGGGCATAAAAGATGAAGGAACCTGTTTACCGTTGAGGGTCCATGCAGCTAAGTCCGCTAAGTGGCCTTTGTAAGGTCTTTGGAATGCCCAAACTCGATCAATACATTGACCAAGAAGCCAACCAATGGGATCTTTAAATGCAAGATCATCAGGAAGTGGTAGATCGAGTAACTGAAAATCCTTAATAGCTCTCTCATCCAACTCCGCTGGCGGTAAAAAACCAAACTTCTGCCGAAATTGTTCGCGTAGGTTAACTTCCTCCCACCGAATAACATTTGGGCCATATTCGCGTAAATCTTCTAACCAGTGAGCTAGGATACGAGATTGTACATAAATCACATAGTTATGATCTGCGTCATTGAGTACTTGATGCAAGTGCTGTCTTAAAGGCACATAATCTTTCACTTGACTCGCTAGCCAAACAAATTCATTAGATATAATTTGTTGGGTTTGTTGAAAATCGAAATAAATAGTGATCATCGTGGGTCGTACTCCTGGACTAAGTACTCCCATAATCGCCGTTGATCTCTCGGAGAAAGGCTTTCAAAGATAGATTTGATAGTAGCAAAAGCTCGCTCTACAGTATTAGCTGACGCTAGTTGAGGTGCTTGTTCATGCAAGACTTGTTTTACTGGATCAAGTGTCTTTTCTATTTGTTGAGATTCATGAACTACATTAGGCCAATAGGAGCAGCATTCATCTTTACTAGCAATGAAGAATTTGTTTCAGGTTGTGTTGCTAAATTTAGACGAGTGATGGGGAAGAAATCTGTATATCTTGTTGCTTGGCTATTACTGGCTCAATTGCTGCTTTAAGGGAGGATAATGCGCCTAACGCTACGGCCTTGGCTTCAATTGCTGTCTTTGCTCCCGATAAGTGTAGTATATACTCGTCTCGGATGCTGATGCTTTTCCATTCACGGAAAGGGAGTTTTACCCAATGAGATGGCAAGGCATTTAGAAATACTTGTTCAAAGCTAAGCGGTCTATCATCCAAAAACCGTAGAAGATCACGAGCATCTGGCGTTCCTGCTAAGGATTGGATCTGAACAGCACGAACAGCTTCATTGCGCCAACGTAGTGCTATGGTTAATATGTCGTTCGATTTCGTTGGTAGCTCAGTCAATCCAAAAAGCTGACCAATTTGCCAAGTCAAATCAGTTTCGAATGCACGGGGGAACTTCGTAACTGCTGACAGGCTGTCTCTAAATACGCTAAAGCCTGATCTAACTCAACATCCGTCCAGTCTGAACTATCTTTAGATAACCCTAGTTGTGTAGGCAGCCGATCTAATAAATCAGAGGCTATCATTGCTTGTTCAGGCTTGAAAGCAATTTCTATCAGCATAGTACAGAGACTAAGGATATCCTGAGGAACATCTCTCAGTATGCTTCCCAATTCGTCAGAGGAAGCTTGACGTGGAATTTTGGAATATTCTTCATCCATCGACGAAGTAATAGTGCAGTTCTATTGCGCAGAGAGGCTGTTTCAACTTGTTGAATTTCAAACTCACGCCCTGGATATAAAGCACGTTCTGCCAAACCACGGAGAAACCTACCCTGTGATTCAGAGATAGGTTGATAGCGCACAACAAATTTATTAGGGAGCTCAACCATATCTATTATTATTTCACCTGTGACATCGATCGGTTGGCCGTTTAACCCGCTTGTGGAATAGACTTCCATGTAATCACGGTTATAGCGGTAAAAAGCGGCAACGAAGAGTTCTAACACTGATGGATAAAGTCCAAAAGGCCTCTTGAGCAGTTTTTCTACTATTTCCTGCCACGCTACTCCAATTTGAAGTTGCTCGTGAATTTGTAGCCAAACAGCTTGGCTTAATCTCTGCTGTGAATCTGGGGCGCAGGCGTGATAAATTTTAAAGCCTTTTCTGCGATCCACGTAGTAGATAAGGCCTAATTCGTAGGCACCATCCAACAGTATTGCATCAACAGCAGATTTTTTTCCATCAGCTTGTTGAACTTCTTCTTGTAAAATTTGATTGAGAGCGTCTCGTAGGGGTTTGGCTTTGCCAGTTGGTTTCAGATGTTGGCGAGTTTTATGCACTGGCGTAGCAGGAAACACTTCGTTCATCACTGTTGATGCCAACCCAATTAAATGTGCAGGGGTGGTAATTGTGATGGTTCTCCCACCCTGAAACCACTCAAATTTTGAAGGGAAATTAAAATAGCCGCAACGCCTCTTGAAAAGCAGTGAGACAGTCACGTCCTATCAAGCCGGTATCTGCAAGAAGCGCCTGATAATCCGAAGACGCATAATTTGGATCTGCTCTCAACTGTTCTAAGGCAAGAATCCTCTGAAATCGCATAACCAAGTCAATAGGTTTTTGTGGTGCAGCAATGACCAATTGATCATGCTGACGAGTTAACCGCAGCGCAGCAGATCGCGCTTGTTCCAACTGCTGTTCTGAGGCCGCGATGACATACCACAGCAATCCATCTTGACCAATTAATGCTTGCGACAGAGTTAAGGGGCTTGATAGCTCTGGCAAATTTGTAAATCGAGCTGTTAATTGACGACTCGTCCCTCGTTCCGCATTGTAGCGTTCTGCTTCTACGTTTTTGGCTTGTAGCTCGCGTTCAATCTTTCAATAGGAGAGCCGGGTAGGTCTTGTGCTTTTTGCTGAATCAGGCGTCGAAGTTCCAATGGATTAGCTCGTCCAGGTTTGACCAATTGATAGTGTCCGCTTAGTGAAGGATAAGCAATACCATCCTGCTCAAGCCTTTTAAGCGCAGTTATAACCTCTAACTGTTGTGAGGGTGCCAAACCCAGTGCATGGCGGAGTAGTTCAGGATCTGCGCGTAAATTGGGATCACCCCCGGCTACTTCCAACATCATTAAAGCACGCAACAATCGTCCCTCTAACTCCACCTCTAGTTGTGTAGCTGACATGGTAGAACTGGCCTGTTGATAGGCCAGTAGTAAGTCTGGACGCTTCTCCTTGAGGTTAGTTTCGAAATAAGTAAATAGCAGGTCGAGAGACAACAAAGGAAGCCAACCATTCGACTCCGGTTCTCCGCCTGTTTCTTCGATAAAATGACCTAGACCTCGGCTTCTGTCCCATATAAAACTAAACATCGTCCGCTCATTTTGCGCTAGAGCTGCGTTCAATCGTGGCAGGCAGTAGGTAGCAAGCGGATGTAAAGGGAAACATCCTCTTACTACTGTCTGATCTAACCATTCCCGATCCCTTCTACCCGTTGCGCGTGCTCCCCATAATTTCGTAGCTAAGGACAGCATATCATCCATCTGTGGCTGTACACCTTCAAAAAGACGGCTGGCAGGAATTAGTTTGGCGATAGAAGCGCTAATTAGCTCTTCCATGTTTTGAGAATGCAGCTCGTGCGTAGCAAAAAAACGTCCCCCACTGCGCTCCAAAGCTAATTGTGACTCTTTTGTGCTACCTTGAGCACTGGCAAAGCTTTGTAGACTGACGGTATAGAAATGAAGTTGATGATATCCTGAGCGGTCCGCCGTTTCTGCCAAATTATCGATAGCTTTACTATCAGACGCAGTCGGTGAGTCTGCCAACTTTTGGAGGAGATGAGTAAACTCGTCCGTAATTATAAAAATACCACTAAATTGGTCGCCAGGCAATAGTTTTGTCACGGCGCCGAATGCATCTGCGGGTCTTTGAATGACAGCAGTTGGGTGGAAAGGCATTCCTGTTGCTTGCAGTATTGCGGGACGGAAAACTTCTAAAGCAGAATCGCCGTGAGGACCTGAAAGGTCGCGCCTTAATTGGTTGAGAGTATGACCATAGTCCGTTTCTAAAACCTCACTTAAACGCTGGACGTCATCTGGCCATTCGTGTTCCCATGATTTTATCAAATCAAGAGCTGCCCTGTAGTAAGTCTTATCGAGCAAGTGACTTAAATTAACTTTCTCGAGTGAACGTGCTAAACCATCGAGCACAAAACTACTGAAGGTGATTGCAGTCTCAGATTGTAATAGCACGAGTAGAAAAGGAGGTTTACCTTGCCGAGCTTGATATATAGCCTCTGCCTTAGCATCGTTTAAATTGTGCAATCGCTTGAAGAATGGGACCAGGAGGGGATTTTCGCATGGACGAGTGAGATAATTTGCTATCATGAGCATTAAATCTGATTTTCCAGTGCCGAAAGTACCCGAAAACAGGCGGGCTCGTCGGTCGGAATTTGGTTGTAGACTAGCACGAATGTCTAAGAAGATGTCAATTGTTTCTTGGGTTGGAATATAACTTTCCACAAAGTGGCGATTAAGTTCCTCGTCAAAAAAATCACGGGCAGCTGTACTGATGGTTTGAAATTGCCTTGTATTTGCACAATATCCCGCATCATCCTCATTATAACTCTCCTCCTGAAGGTATCTCAAATACGTGATCGCTTCCCGGTACTAACCTCGCTAGTTCTTGAATAGTAAGTAGGCGAGTGGCAATAACCACTCCTACTGCCAAACGAGTAGCGTATCCAATTTGTTTGAAGAACATTTCTCGCTGCTCCCAAGTCCACAATCCTAAGAGCGGTTCAATTTCATCAAGTATAATTATTTCTTCGTGTATAGTATCACACAAACGATGTAAAAACTCTAAGAAATCTTCAGGCCTGAAGATTTCTTCTTGCCCTATGAGGCGATCGAGAAAGCCCGTTTCAAGCGTAAAATCTATATATTTCCACCCGTGATGTTGGCAAACGAAACGGCAAAGGGATGTCTTGCCAGTGCGTGGTGAGCCAAGAACCCAAAGCACGCGATATCTGGCCTGTAGTTGACAAACTTGTTGTACTTGCGCTTCTAGTCTTTGCGCCAAGAGTTCTATGCTCATCGTTGAATATAGTAGCGTCCTAGGAGCCTGAAAGCAGGCTCTCTATAAAGCCGATGAACCGGCTCATGCTGTGTTTCTGAAAAGCTTAAGTATCCGAGACCAGTTAAGTTATTCACAAATTGTCGTACTTGTTGGTCACTCGCCACGCATATCCGTCCAATGCCTTCCTCCGCTCGGCATAACTCAGACAATCTTAGAGTGTTTACTTGATCGTGATGATTTTCCCACCAATCGAGTAAAAGGAATCTGATTAAAAGAATGTGTGGGAAGTTGGGCCAGCCTACGAAATAATTTTTATCTTTCTTCGATAAAATCCCTAAGCGGCCTAGTGCTTGTGTGCGCACATAAGTGCTTAATGCCGTTTGCGGATCTTTGTTTAGGGCAGACCGATTTTTTGCTTCATTGCCTTTAACGCTTACAAAGTAAGCTTGAAATTGATCAACGGTAAAGGTTGAGCCAGATGATAAAAATTCGTTGATGAGAACATGCCACGCTTCAGATTACTTTTCATGTTCAGTCGCAAGATAATAATGCAAAACCCACTGTGTTCCAATATCTGAAAGAGTTGGGTCATGCTGCTTGCGAGTTCACCAAAAGCAGTCAGCTTATAAGATGAGGTTTGTTTGAGCTTATTCATTGTTCGCATTGTTGCTAAACCTGTATGGCGGAGCCAAGCAGAGAATCCCTCAGCAACCGCTCAATTGACGCCCATACAATGAGCTAGTGCGTTTTGATCCATCTCAGGGTTGGTTTGAATACAATGAAAAGCTGTACTGAGACGATGAAGGTCAAAATTAAAATTTTGATAGAAACCAAGCGTTTTGCCCATGAACTCCCTCTTTATTTTACAACCAAGTTTAGGAATTGTGTTTGAACCAAATACTACTCTCGACTTTATCTTCTCAACTCTCGCAATAGCTAGCGATTGATTGGGTAATTCTATCTATATCCCCAATGTCATTAAAATAGCCAGGACTCACTCTCACTGTTCCACCTGCATTGAGTGAACCTAGCCACTTATGAGCTCAAGGAGAACAATGTAAACCTGCGCGAACGGCAATTCCTTCGGCTCCTAATGCAGCTTCAATCGCCTGCGGTTTAGTGGATTTCTATCGTAAAGGAGATAATCCCTCAACAGGGAATATCTGTTGGTGGCGCATGTATTATTACGCCTGGTAAATCAGCCAAATTTATTTGTAGTTGCTTGGATAGTCTCGTAGTATGTTTAATAATTGTCTCGCGCCCTGTGCTTTGAAGCCATTCTAGTGCAGCTTATAATCCAGCGATAGCCCAAACGTTGTGGCTTCCGGCTTCATATGACAAAGGCACATCGGTAGGCGTATCAACACTCTCTAAAAATGTACCTGTGCCACCAAATAAATAAGGTTTGCGTTTCGAATTCGTTCCTAAAACAAGCCCCGCAACCCCATAGGTTCCATAGAGTGATTTATGCCCGGAAAAGATGAAAGCATCGATAAGGTTGCTTCGGAGCGGCAGTGGGTATAGTCCAGCCGTTTGTGCCCCATCGACAATAATAACAACATTTGGATTAACCCGTTTCGCTAAAGAAGCAATGTCAATAACGGATGGCATTATGCCGCATACATTGCTCGCTTGAGTAATACAGACTATTGTTGGTGGTTCAGCCTGAAATGCTGCTGAGAGCCTATCCAATTGGCAGGTATAGGTTCGATGGTCAAAAGGTATTTGACGAACTTGGATACCTTGTGTCTTGCGTAAATACTCTACTGGCCTTAATACAGAATTGTGTTCAAAAGGGGTGACATAAATGGTATCTCCTTGGCGAAAGGTAACACCAAATATAGCTAAATTGAGAGCTTGAGTTGCTGACGCTGTAAATATGACTCGCTGTGATGAAGCAGCATCAAGCCAAGTTGCCAAGAGCTCTCGTGTTTCAGCTAATAGACGTGTACATGCACGAGCGAGAGGGTTACCTCCTCGCCCAGCATTCCCCCCATAGGAGACGTAAAATGTATTAGCTTCACTATAAACACGTTCAGGTTTGGGAAATGTAGTTGCAGCGTTATCTAAATATAGGATGCTACTGTTATCAGCTTTTTCTAGTGTTCGATCAGTCATTCGAGTTTGCCCCTCCCATTACATAATCAGTAAAGCCAGTACGATTTGTCGCTTTTCATCAGGTGATAAAGGACGCCCCGCAATTTCTAATGTTGATTTAAAGTTTTGTAATATCCTTTGCCCTTGTGTGGATAAGTTAGAGGGGCGAAATCGATAGGTTTGCTCATCCTTCGTAGGGAGAGAGACAGAAAGTTTAACTGATAATTCGTCTATCGCGAGTTCAAAAATTTCTCGTTCTGTACGCTCTTTTGCTTCAATTAAGCTGCGTTTAAAGTTCTCAACGCTGCGATCGTTCCAGTCATTCAATGTAATTCCTAGAATTGCTTTTGAAAGATGCTCCCAGAAAACTCGCTCCTTGAGTCACCTCGCTATGAAGAGCGATTTGTACTAACCCTTGGGCAAGTTTATCGCTAAAGCGAAATATTTCCAGTGATATATCAGCTCGTTTCTCAAGAGATGTTAACCAACTATGGAGCGCTATTTGACTGTCAGAAGTATCAGCTGCGAAAATCTCGCAGGTAAAGCGATTCAACGAGTAAAGCAGCACTTGATAGGCTGTAGTAATCTCATCCATTAAAACTGATAGGCGTGTCTCGATCATCTGCCTATATGTATTCTCGCCACTGACTAGGTTGGAGCTACCATTATCTAGTAGCTCCAATAGTTCATAAGCAAATACTTGAGCAGGATCGCGCTGGGCCTTGCGGAGCAGATTTCTGAACCGTTGGGCATCAAGTGAAATTTGATTTGTGTCTCTACAATATCGAGGTTGGCTTTGAAGCCAACGCAACAATCCTACACTCAATACGTTAAAAGGTTGCTGCGTTGGTTCTTGGTCTGTCAGAAAACTTCCGATACGCTCCTTTAGTACTTCCCAGAGAGTAGAACGCTGCATATCCCAGGGACTCAATTCAATGGTGTACTCATTGGGTTGTTTGCAAAGTGCGATAAAAACCTGGCCAGTAATTGGAGAAATAACACGCTTATTTTGTCGAATTGTAATAACGGGTAATCGGAAACGCAGCATCGCTGCTAGCAAAACGGGCAGAACACCTCTGCGTAGTCCGAACGGTGGCGATTGTAGGTTGTCAATCAAGCCAAAAACGCCTTGCTCATTTTCACTTGCAATATCCAGAAAATCTTGCACGATATCCCAAATGTGAGCTAATGTAGGCTCGATGCTAGGTTTTCGTACTGTAAAGTACCCAGTAGCAGTAGGATGTATAAGCCCGGTTCTCAGTAGAAGTGTTCGGGTAATAAGCCAATCAGGGCCGTGACCCACCAAATCGAGATCAGAGGGTAATGCATCATGCGGGTAGTTTAACAACATGTCGATAACCTTCTCAGAAGCTCGCTCTTGTTGTCCTGAAGGTGCATACTGATTGACCAGCTCATTATTTAGAATGGGAGTCATATTGAACCATTGGTTACATAAACGCGAAAGTAGTCGTGAGATACCTTCCGCGCTTATATGATCTAAACGCCAATGATCTTCTTCATACCAGCACCATGTTGATTTGAGTTGATCGCTTTCTAGAAGTGGATTGAGAGCTTTCATTAAGCGGCGTTGTGCATCTTCGATGAAAAAAGCGATCTCTCTTTCGAGTCGTTCGTCTTGCTGCATAAATCCTGGGTTGTTACTCAGGTCGTATAAGGCGAACAAATCTCGAATTGGCTCCATAATCAATAAAGGATAATCGGAGATAACATATACTACTCGTCCAGTAGAGAGATTTTGTAATGATCTGATCGCCTCTTCTTTTTCTGCCACATTCGTTGTTAAAATATAGATAATAACGCCGTCTGTATAGCCATTATCACCTAGCTGCTTAAGAAAGGTTTCAGAATTAACTTTTCCCATCTCATCAGGCCAGCAATAGAGGCTTCTGAAGAATCGTGTGATGCACCTCTCCTGATTGTACCCACGGGGCAAATATGGTGGCGGAAGGAAGTCTTTTTCCAAAATTTGGCGTATTTGCTGTCGAGTAGGAGCATGACGATCAAGAGCGGCACTCAATTCCGCATCAAGATCCACATCACTTCCTCGTGTGAATGTCCAAAACCCATCTGACCGGCGATAAACGACAGCTCTCCGTTGCGCCAATGCTTCAAGATGTGTGATCAAATCCTTTTCAGTCACATTTAAGGCCCAGGCTAACAACGCAGTTGTCGGCGCAAATTTTCCTACGGTCGCACGAGATTGAACATTGGCCTCACTGACAATCAAGAGGATGGCTAGGGCTTTGACGAGTGACTGGGCTAAAAACATCGCTTGTATTAACCTTGCTAAGAGCGTACATAGCTCCCGACCAAATTGTGTGTGTACCTCCCGCCCCCGTATCAAATCGTATCGCGTCTGTGAAATAGTTCCATAAATCATCTAGTCCTATCAACCACCAGCTATTTATATCTTGGTGCTTTATCAGCCCTTCGGTGAGAGTTCCCTGTTCATCGGCAGCTAAAAATGTAAAGAGCGTGCGCTCATTTTGAGCAACGCGGCTTGAAAGCCGTGGGAGAGCATATAAAGATAACGGATGCAACGGCCATGCGCACTCGATGATCTGTTGGCGTAAGATCACATCGTCGAGTTCTTCGAACAATGAGAGTTCTAGCGAGATCGCCGTTAAATGCTCAAATTCTGAACGGTGCCTCTCTACAAACTCACTCCATGCACTGGCATTTGGAGCATGAAGCGCCTCTGCAATGAGTCGATACGTGACGGCGGGATCACTAGAGACATCGTGAGTGCGAAAGCGCTCGGCTATCCTCGCCCATTCTTGCTGGTAAGAGGATGGCAGTCCGGAGGTATATCCAGATATCAATCGATGTGTTATCAGAACGAGGTGTACTTGATGAGAACCACTTCTATTGCAAAATTCAGCAAACGACTGAAGCAAAGCGGCCTCAGCGCCGAAGGCATCTCCAATTGTAGATTCTAGAAAACGTCCAAACTCGTCCCAGATAATAAGAATGCCTGTGTACCCAAAGCTATGTAAAGCTTCTGCTGTTGCATGAAAAATGCTTTCAGGCGTTGACCCAGCATGCTGATCGAAGCGAGCACCGGCAGTAATTTCCGGAAAGAGTTCTTCAAAAAGTGTTAAAGCATTATTTTCTAGTTTCTGCAAGCTAGTAACAAACCCCAGCAACGATAAAGCTCTTTTAGAAAGGAGCATCTCAAGTTGACGATAGGCATTTGGATAATTGGCTTCCCATAGGCTAATTGTATCTAGCGCTGCTTGAAATTGTGTGTGTAATTTCAAGTTAGGGATATCTTGCTGTACTAATGCACGGGATAAAGCGCGGACGAGTGCTACAGAGAAATGTTCCTCATTTCCTGAAAGAATTACTGGTAAAAGCTTCTGTCCACTGTCGAGGTAGCTTTTGGTATGTTTAGCCTCTTCCGAGAATGTGCGCGTCAGTCTATCCTGCACGATCGAAATAGCATCTTGACAATGAAGATCGTGACTTGCAAATACTTCCAACACAAGTCCCAAGATTGATTTACCGGGACCCATAAGCAGCATGGAGGACGTGCGCACGCTGAGTTTTGTTCGATAGTGTACCATCAAAAATAGCCGCTAATGCCTTAGCACTGTTAGAGGTCGGTATATAGCCTTCAACATAATCGGCATTTCCAGCATCATAACTTAAATTAATCGAGCGATGGAAATGCGGCGAAAGTGCTCGTAAAGGAGTTGCAGCAACATCCAATGGCATTACATTTCCCTGTATCTAGAAATCCGCTCTTTGTAATAACGAGCCAAAATATCAATAGTCTCAATAGATGGTAATGTTAGCTGATCTAAACCAGCAGTGCGTACAAAGCGCACTCCCATCTCAGGGTAGTCCTTATTCAATTCAGTTAGTAGATCCGAGATCACTGTGGTTGTCAAACTAAATATTCTGCCAGCATTCATCGGCTCACGCAGAACATCGCTCAGACTTACCTGAAACGTTCCTTTTCGAGCGTATGATTGCCGATCTAACAAAACATAAAGCAGTACTAGCGGATGCAGGCGGCTTGGATCTAATCGCTCTAGCCTGTACCTTTGGCGCTCATCTTCAGTCTTGCTCAAAATATGTAGCCTAGAAAAAGGAGATT
Organism: uncultured Chloroflexia bacterium; assembly: GCA_963731975.1. Taxonomy (GTDB): domain Bacteria; phylum Chloroflexota; class Ktedonobacteria; order Ktedonobacterales; family Ktedonobacteraceae; genus CAVSXS01. Next base: position 242,652 of record CAVSXS010000007.1, read on the forward strand.
TTGTAAATGCTTCTGGCATATGTGAGGTCTTGTTAGCTACATACATCTGCAGAAGACAGTCCACATCTTTCTTTAGAGAGCCTATAGCGATTCCTGATCGGGGTAATTGCTGATGACCCAATTGTGAAGAGATTCCAGGCAACCATGTTCATCAAATATTGGTGGCGCATAATAATTGAAGAACCAATACCATGTAGTTGCATAAGCTTCATTGGAAGCTAAATGGTAGTGAAGCAGCCAAAGAGTTGCATCGTTTTCAAGATAACGATCGCAGTTCCATATTTGTTCGCCGAAAGGTGTAAGCCTCTGGACACGATGTCGCTCCAATTTCTCTTCGGCTAGGCCAGTCGCTTGCATCCAGAATCGCAATGCTCGTACCATATTTTGCCCAATACCTAGTCTCTCAGGAGCGTCGTCGTCTAGAAAAATAGTTGGAGGACGTCCCTCTTTTTCAGCCTCTTTGATTGCGGCCATTCCCTTAAATAGCCATCCCTCACGGATATAGAAAGTCTCATGTTTTGCAAAAGCCATTTTATCCTCGACCCTACACTTGTCTCATAGGTAGAACTTCTAAAGTTCCCTTACTTTTCCCGAATACGCTCAGACTCTTTGCAACCAAACAGCCCGTTGAACCGAAATGCGTCACGCACTCCATGCATCCAGTGCAAACGTCTTGATCAATCTCGTAGATGCGCTGTTCAGGTTTAATTGTAATAGCTCCTTGGGGGCAAACTGCTGAACAAGCCGTACACTGAATACAAGTCTGGAACTTTGTGGATTGCTGCTTGAAATACCAGGTGAGCCGGTTCAAGTCTTGCTTCGGGTTAATAACTGTGAAACGCAGCGAAGTGCTATTTTCGGGTGCCTGTACAATAAGGGCATCCCAGTCTTGGTTGCGACGCCCCTCCAAGTAGATTTCCCCAAGAGCTGGTCTACTTCGATCACGGATAATTTTTCCAAGCGGCTTGAGAAACTCCTCAAGCTCAACATCGACCGGACGCTCAACCTCTATCTGAACAGTATTGGCCATGTCCCCACAGGGCTTTGTTTCAAGGCCGCTAAAGCGATTGGGCAGCCCTGCACCTCCAAAGCGCTTAACCCACCCTCGATCGTCAATATACTCTTCTGGATCAGGCTTGCCAATACGACGTGCAAAGTCAACGAGTTGTACTCTCCAGCTAGCAGCGTCTTCTGGGAAAAAAATGCCAGCTAGCATCTCTGACCACTCAGAGTTGAGAGGACAAAGCCAGCAACCGACACGGCTGTAGCCGAGGCGATAAGACTTATTGAATAGCAAGCCATAGCTCAGTATATAATTCCAAACGTCGAACTCCGTCCAATCAATAATTGGAGAACCAGTAGCTTGTTGACCAATTTTAGCGCCTACAGTTACACCATTGAGTTCATGATCCTGGCCGACTTTCACGACTGTACCCAAACGATCCGGGTCGTTCCAGGATAGCTTATGGTACTGACTCCGACGTGCCGATTTATCACGCCGAATACCATAAAAGGTAAGTACTTTTTGATCGCCCATCGTTTGGAGCAGGTTATTGATTGGGCCAGCCTTGAAGATAGTACAACACCAGCGCATAACACGGCTCGGTGGACCCATTTCTTCGACCAATTCATGAAAATTGTGCTCCGCGCGAGCATTGAAGAATGGAATGAGCGGATTCTGCTCTTGAAACATGCGTACATAGTCGTATGTATTCTCGTCTTCCAACGTGGTATCACCAAAGACATGTAAGATATCAGAGCGGCCCAAAGCTCTCCTTACCAGATCAGAAACAACCGTGGAATCCTTTCCCCCACTGAAGGAGACCATTATTGTACGGCTGGAAAACCGACGAACGGCATGTTGGGTAAACTGGAAAGCTTCGTCTTCTAATGCTAAAAGATGAGAGTGGTTGACTGCCAACTGCCTTTGATAATCAGAGACAAGCTGTTGGTCTAATGCGTCATAATGATCGCTGTCACGAATATAGTCAGCTATCGCTGGCAGGTCTTTCCGTAATTTTTCCGAGTTGGGTAGTGTTACTTGTTTCCCATTGATAAAGTAATAGCGGCTTTTACTTGCGCGCCAAACAGCGTCTCTCGTAAGCGGGCCGTGGCCATAAAACTGTAAAATACGCCGTTCACGAGCAAAGACCGGGCGAGCATCAGTAGCTAGATATTTAAGGACTCCCCCACAAGACGGACAACCGCTGCCTCGAGAGGCATAGATAGGGTGTTCACAAGTAGCACACCAGTGAAATAAGGGTGCTGAGTCCATGAATATCTCCTTGATGAAATAAACTCGACTTTACAATGTTATAATGTTGCTCATGCTAACCATTCTAAAAAGCTTTGCACAAACCGGAAATTTACCTTAATAATGAGATAGCCCTAGTATAGGTTTGTTCCCTGGTCGTGTCAATGGGAAGATCAAATAAATCTGCCAATAATTCCTCTTCAGTTCTTTATCAAGACCAAGATGGCTCTACCCTTTTTGAACTCCTGCCCCCCTCCCTCCCCATTTGGTTCCCTTCTCTATACTACCAGTAGAGCGGAGAACACACCTTCTCGCCCGTACCCACGTCTCATCGCATCTCCCTGAAGGAACACGGAGGTAACACACCACAACATGGATAGCAGTACCAATCCTCAAAACAAGAAATCAGCGCGGCAGAACCTCAACGAATTTATAAGAGTTGGAAACCAACTCGCAAAGAGAGATAAGCAAAGAATGTGAAGAATCTTAAAAGACAAAACGAGCTAAAGCGCAGGAATTCCATGATTGACCCACATGGCCGGAGTAATGCGCAGATACGGCGCGAGCGACCAGGCAATACGGAAAGCGCTTCCAGGAATTGACGAGTTTGCGAAGTATGGTATCAAAGAGGCTGTCAGGCTGGCCTCAGCTAATCCAGAGAATCCTCAACCGGCAGCGACGCCTGCTCCCGTCGAAGTAGTATTGGGCCTGCTCCTTTCGGATGTTAAAGCGCAGGAAGTGCGCTGGTTATGGGACAGGCACATCCCGCTGGGCAAAATCACCCTCCTCGATGGTGACCCCGGCATGGGCAAATCCTTGCTTGCCATCAATCTCGCCGCCCGTGTCACTACAGGCCAGCCCATGCCGGATGGCACGCCTGGCCAACAGGGAGGCGTCATATTGATCGCGCCCGAAGATGGCGCGGGCGACACCCTCCGACCCCGCCTGGAAGCTGCCGGAGGCGATCCTTCCCGCGTCTTTCTACTGAACACCTTAGAAGGTCTGGATGCCAGGAAGATGAAGGTAAGCGACCGTAGGCGCTTCGCAGAATGCCCTGTATCGCGGCGCAGGCTCAATCGGTATCATCGCGGCTGCCCGCACAGGCCTGATCGTCGCCCAGCACCCTTACGAGGAGCATAAGCGAGTCCTCGCCACCACAAAAAACAATCTGAGCAAAAAAGCCAGCAATCTCACCTACCAGGTGGCAGAAAACGAGTCTGGTATCCCCTACATCCAATGGCTTGGAGAAAATAACTACACGCTGCCCACCCTGTTCGACGGGGGAACGAACATCTCCATCGAGCGGCACAAAATTCTCCAGGTCCTGCAAGACGCTGAAGGTCCTCTCAGTCCGCAGCAAGTCGCGGAACTCACCGGGCAAAAATATACCTCGGTACGACTCACCCTCACTCGCATGTACAAAGCCGGGGAAATCACCCGCCGCTACCGTGGCCTGTACACAACGCTAGATCATCCTTCTCTTCATCGGAAGAGCACAGACGATACTGCTAAAACAAACGAAACATCGGCTACAAGTGCTACAAGTGCTACATCAGCTACAAATGCAACATTTGAAACATTAGAAAAAATCGCCATACAACTCATGAATGCCACATAAACGCTCATCAACCTCCCAAACGCATTGCCAGATGGTAGGGCGATGCTTGCCATCGCCCCAATTCGCTCTCTATCAGGAGGCAAGGCCACCCCACTCCCCGGATACCCGCAAGGGGCATCCCTACATATTGAGATGGCCGCCCCTCCCACGTCGAAATGCTGGCATCATCGGGGAAATAGGGGCGTCTGGACATGTAGGGATACCCCTTGTGGGTATCCGGGGGGTGGTTGGCGGCGCGGCTTGCAAAAAATGTGCCGGGAAATAGGGGCGCCTGGACATGTAGGGATACCCCTTGTGGGTATCCGGGGGGTGGTTGGGTGGTGCGGCTTTCCCAACCGTGCCAATGGATTGACACCTATTGGATACCCCTTGTCCTTGCGGGTATCCGGGGTGATCGAGCGTCACCGGACAGCTAGCTAAGTCCCCCGATCACCTGCATCAACTCCCCGCGTTCTCTCGCCTCGTCCTTCACCGGTATCAACATCAACAGCAGCTCATCCAATCCGCTTGCCAGCAGTTCGCGCAATCGCTGCTCGACCTGCGCCTGATCCCCTGACACGACCAGTTCTTTCAGAAGCGCGGGCAGACCGCCTCCATCATCAGAAACCGGAAAGCCTGCCGAAGCAAACATATGCGCGTAAAAGGGCGCTTTAGCGTAGTAGGCAATGCGCGACCTGGCTGCTGCCTGTACCGCCGCCTCGTCGGTGCTCATCGCCACCGGAATATGCGCCACGAGTGGCGGAACGGGGCGACCCTGCGCCTCCGCTCCTGCTCGCAGCGCGGGCAGGCCCGTATCGAGCAAGTATGGAACCGGAGTGACCCACGAAATCGCCCCGTCGGAAATTTCACCGGCCAGCCTGAACGCCTTCTCGCCCAGCGCCGAGATGAGCAAAGGCACCCGTTCCGGGCGTGGCAGAGAAGCAGCCACCTTGAAGAACCTTCCTGTGTGATTAACACGTCCCTCCCACAACCCTTGACGCAGCACCTCGACGTATTCACGCAAGTATGCCAGGGGAGATGGCATCTCAAGACCATACATGTCTACGATAATGTGGCGATGACTGGGGCCAACACCCAGGCGCAGGCGTCCCGGCGCGAGCGCGTTGATGGTCGCCGCCTGCTGCGCCATCACAAGCGGATGACGTGGATAGTCCGGCACAATCGCTGTACCCAGCCGGACATGCGTCGTTTGCGTCGCCGCGACTGCGAAGATCGTCAGCGTATCCAGCGTCCCCGGCGATTGCGTCATCCACACCTGTCGAACCCCCGCCTGCTCCGCCTCGCGTATCCTGGCGACCGTGCTTGCTGCATCCGTCGCCGCAATCGCCAGACCGACACGCTCGCGCAACGGCTGCTGGGAGATATCAGAAGAGGTGAGCATGGAACGAACATCGTCTTGCTGAGACATAACGCTTTTGCCTTCTTTCATTTATGTATCCAACCAAACGTAAATGTATCCAACCAGACGTAGGGGCCGGTTTACCGTGCCCACCAGCCGATTTATCGGCGCGTCTCCTCGTCGCATTACTGAACAGGCATTACTCTCAGGGCCACGCTTCACGTTTCGCGCCCATAAATGGGCTGATGGGCGCGGTAAACCGGCCCCTACGTTTGGTTGGATGCCTTCGGGTATTTTCTACTCCTGAATTGTATCACGTCATTGACAGCAACCCATCTAGAAGATATCATGAACACACAGAATGCAAACGCGACCCGGTTCGACCCGTCTTTCTGAAAGAGAGAAGCATCATGTTACGACAACAGAGACTCGTCTCTCTACCGCTGATCTGCGCGGTCCTGCTTGGCTTGCTTGCCGGGGCATACCTGTTTGCCGGGAAGCGACTCTCGAAACCGGCTCCCGCTTCCAGGATTACCGGGCATAAGGTGAAGACACCTCCCGATGAGGCGCTTGCGCACTGGACGGCGGACAACATGCAAAAGGCCACGCCTGCCCCCATGCCCGGCGTCAAGAAGCTGAAACGAAAGAAACGCCCGCGTTCCACCCAACCATCTGAATGAAAGAAAGCGGCTCGATATGATGCCACAAATGCACAGGTTCATCCTCCACCCCCTCACCGGTAAGGTTTTTCTTGGCGTCCTTGCCGGTTCGTACCTGCTCTACCTGGTGGCAGTCGTGCATGTGTTATCTCCGTCGCAGCCAGCTTCCGTCGCGGCCATCAGCATACACGTGATGCAGGCGGATGCTGCCAGCGAAGTCGAGCATTGGAGCGCGGCGACCATGCTGAACGCGACCAACGCGGATCAGCCTCTCGGCCAGATCACCACGCCTGCGCAGGGCAGCAGCGACCCGAGCGCGGGCAAAGCCGCCCAGCAGCCGGGGCAGCCCTCGCGCAATGCGAACCTCAAGTATCCGCTCTCGACCGTCGGGAAACTCTTTTTTACCTCAGCCGCCGGGCAAGACCACGTCTGCTCCGGCACCGCCGTCCAGAGCGCCAATCAAAGCGTCGTTGACACGGCTGGTCACTGTCTCTACTACCAGGGTGGCTGGAACCAGAATGTGATCTTCTGCCCTCTGTATGAAAGCGGCGCGTCGCCCTTTGGCTGCTGGGCAGCCCGCGACCTGGAGGTTCCGTCCGACTGGATCAACGCCCCGCCCAACGACCTGCATCACGATTTCGGCATGGCCGTCGTTGCTCCCAACAGCCAGGGAGCTTTGACCGACGTAGTCGGCGGCGCTGGCTGGGCCTATAACCAGCCGGTCGATCAACCCTTCTACGCCTATGGCTACCCCGCCGTTCCTCCTTACAACGGCCAGACCCGCATAGCCTGCGAGAATGTATCAGGCACCACCTGGCAGCATGGTGGCGGCTCGGTCGTCTCCATCCCTTGCGACATGACCGGCGGCTCCAGCGGCGGCCCCTGGTTCATCCAGATCAATGGAACCTGGTACCTCAACGGCCACAACGATTTCACCTACGGCCTTCGTCCAGGCAACATGTACTCGCCCTACTACGACGACACCTGGTACGCCCTCTACACCAAGGCTCAGCAAACGTAACCAGCTGGATACATACATGAAATGTAGTGGCACCCCTCGCGGGTGCCATCCCTGTGATTACCATCCCTGTGATTACCATCCCCGTAATTACCATCCCTGTGATTACCATCCCCGTGATTACCATCCCCGTGATTACCATCCCCGTGCTTACCACATCGTGCTTGCCGCATTGTTCCTGCTCATTCGCTTGCAGCTCGTGCGAGCGACGCTAAACCGGCTTCTATAGCATCGACAGCGCGCTTGCTGCTTGCTCCTAATGCGTGGCGCTCGGCGATCCAGGCTGCCTCGTTGTAGGTCAGCCACACCGCGCCATGTTCGTCTTCCCAGGCCAGCGCCTTGACCGGCAGATCGATACCCGCTGTCTGCCTGTCCTGCATGAGCGGCGTGCCACCCCTGGGATTTCCGAAGAGCAACAGTTCGGTTGGACGAAGCTCCATGCCGACCTGCGCCGCGCCTGCCGCGTGATCGATGCGAACAAATACATGCAATCCCGCCGAAGCCACAGCTGCCGCCAATCGGTCGATGGTCTCGCGAACGCTGAACTTGCTGGCAACCGTAATCAGACCATTATCACTCATGTATATTCTCCTCGTTCGTCAAAGGTTTCTCTCAAATTTCACACCCAGCATACCATACTCTCCCCACCACCTACGGACCGTCAACCCTCGCATGATCTATGAAATGTAGTGGCACCCCTCGCGGGTGCCATCGAGTGAACGGGTGCCATCGAGTGAACGGGTGCCATCGAGTGAACGGGTGCCATCGGCAAAGCGGGATTGCTGGCTTACGTCATTGGCAACGTGATGATCTGGCATGTCGTTCGTTGTTTATTAGTAGAGAGCGAATGCTTGCGCAGGTAACTGGTGAGCGCGTGTACGGGGTGAATAGTGCATACCTGAGCGCGCTCTGGTGTTGCTGATCTGGGCCATGTGTCCGGGGTATACTTAGAAGATGAGGTAGGCACAACAGCCACATCCTTGATCGGTGTATAGCTCGGAGCGAGCAATGGAGAGAATGCAGAGTACCCATATCGAGGTAGTGCTCTTAACCTGGCAACAACTTCCAGACGAGCTTACCAGGCTGAACGCTGAGTGGACGTTCGTGGAATCCCGCTTCTATCGCATCGCGCAAACCGATATTCGAGAGAGCCTCAACATCGGGTTATTAGAGCTCTTCGAGCAGTTGAAACAGGAGAACGGCATCGCCGATTTTTGCAGCCGCATCGTCTTGTCAAAGCCAGAATTGCAGAAGATACCGAACACTGGACAACTGGATACGCACGACCTGCCGGATTGGGTATGGCTAGAAGAGACGCATCTAACATGACGGGCCTGGATATCACACGCGAGCGACTTCACAACCAGCTCATCACCGCCTCCACGCTTGCAAAGCCACATGAGGTAGTAGCGTGGATGGGCGCTGTCCAGTCCCAGGATTATGCGGCGGCAAAATGGGCGCTCGGCCTGCGCTTACCGGGACTTACTGACAACGATATCGAGCAATCCTTCTCCTCTGGAACTATTCTTCGCACGCACGTCATGCGGCCAACATGGCATTTTGTCTCACCCGCCGATATCCGCTGGCTGCTCGCCCTCACCGCTCCGCGCGTCCATGCCTTCAATGCCTCCTACTATCGCAGGCTCGAAGTAGACGACGACACGTGCGCGCGTAGTAACGCTGTACTGACAGGCGCATTGCAGGGCGGGAAGCAGCTTACTCGTCCAGAACTCGTCTCCGCGCTTCAGCAAGCCGGTATTGTCGCGGATGATACGCTGCGCTTCACCCTGCTCGTGATGCACGCCGAGCTGGACGGCATCATCTGTAGCGGCGCGAGACGGGGCAAGCAATTCACCTACGCCCTGCTGGATGAGCGCGTGCCACAAACCAGGACGCTAGATCGTGACGAGGCGCTGGCGGAATGTACCAGGCGCTACTTCACAAGCCACGGTCCCGCGACCGCGCAGGATTTCGCGTGGTGGTCAGGGCTGACGCCAGCCGACGCGAAGGTCGGCATCGAAATGGTGGCATCCCAGCTTCTGCACGAGATGATAGACGGCCAGACCTACTGGTTTTCAGCGTCAAGCCTCCCCGCAGCTTCCTCACAAACGGCGCACCTGTTACCGAATTATGACGAATACACCGTTGGCTATACCGACCGCAGCGCCTTGCTTGACGAGTCCCACCTGCACAAGTTTGACAGAGCAGGCGGCGCCCTCAACTACGTGATGGTGCTGGATGGGCGGGTTGCCGGCACCTGGAAGCGCACACTAAAAAAGAACACGGTCAGTATCACCCTGAACCCCTTCATTCCACTGAACTCTCAGGAAACGCGCGCCTTCGCAGCAGCAGCAGATCGCTATGGCGCGTTTCTTGCCATGTCTGTGAATGCCACATTCGAAAGTTAATGTAGGGACGCAATTCATTGCGCCCAACGCCGCTTTATTTTGCTTTATCGCTCGTACTCAACCACGTCGCCCAGTATTTCATCGATGTGCGAGAGCACATCATCGCTCAACGTGATCTCGCTCGCCTTCACGTTTTCTTCCACCTGCTGCGGGTGTGACGCGCCGATAATGGCCGCGCTGACCATCGGCTGGCGCAGCACCCAGGCTAGCGCCATCTGCGCCAGCGAGTGCCCGCCCTGCTGCGCCAGCGCTTGTAGATTCTGGACGGCGGTCAGCGTCCGGTCATTCATCATATGCTGCATGAAGGCGCGTGTTTGCGGGTCAGCCGCGCGCGTCCCCTGTTCCGGCTGCTGTCCGGGCTTGTACTTGCCCGTCAGCACGCCCTCGGCAAGCGGCGAGAATACCACCTGCCCGATTCCCTCGCGCTCGCACAGCGGCAGTACATCGCGCTCGATATAACGCTGGAGCATGTTGTAGATGGGCTGGTTCGACACAATCCTGTCCAGGTTAAACGCGCGAGCCGTGTAGACGGCATCGGCAAGCTGCGTTGCCGACCACTCGGACACGCCAGCATAGAGTATTTTGCCCTGCGTGACAAGATCGTCGAGTGCGCGAAGCGTCTCCTCCAACGGCGTCTCGTCATCGTAGCGATGACACTGGTAGAGATCGATGTAGTCGGTACCCAGGCGGCGCAGGCTGGCGTGGCACTGCTCCATGATGTGCTTGCGAGAAAGCCCGTGATCGTTCGGTCCTTCGCCCATCTGGAAATAGACCTTCGTCGCCAGCACAAACGAGTCGCGCCGGTAATCTTTCAACGTGCGCCCGACGATCTCCTCTGCCGCGCCGCGACTATACACGTTGGCCGTATCAAAGAAGGTGATGCCCAGCTCGTAAGCCTTGCGAATGCATTGAGCCGCCGCCTCCTCAGCGACCGAGCCGCCATACGTCAACCAGCTACCAAGCGCGATTGTACTGACATGTACCCCCGCGCGTCCCAATCGCCTGTATTGCATGATATCCTCCCGTTCTTGTTAGGGTTGCCTCATAATACTTACTACACGATATGATATGGTGAAAAGATACTTACCAGGTTCCGCGAGCGAGCTTCATCGGGGGGTACCCTTGCGGTCAATACATTTCACTTAAGGCAAGGTTCATTTGAACCGTGCCTAAACCTCATTAACGGCCTGGGAAGCTGGACGCGATAAATCGCGTCCCTACAATGATTTGCAATAACTCCTTCGCAAGGAGGCAGAGGGCATCCCAGTTGATTTTAGCAACTCCAGGGTGTACACTACGCCTGAACAATCGAGTAATTTGTCCTTTGTTCATGCGTAATGTATGGGTAGAGGATAGATGCAAATAGAGGTGGAGCGCATGAACAGTGACTGGCGAACCAACCCGGCCCTGAACGCCATCAGCGTTATTCTTAGCGTGATTGGCCTGATTATTTCTGCCTTTTCCGATTTATCGACCCTCGTCAAAATACTGGTAATCGCTATCGGCGTGATTGCCTGTTTATACGTCATCTTTAGCAAAGGTCCTCGTCAGGCGGAGTCCTCAACGCCTCAATTGAACCAGGACAGCCCTCCCATGCCATCGGAAGCTCCGGTAGCAGCTCAACCCGCCACAAACACGGCAAGCCCCCTTACCTGGAAGGACCGTCTCGGAGGATTTCTTGCCGCGGTGGTCATGTTTGGCGTGCCCGGCATCTTGTTGTTTCGCTCGAACACCGGATGGCAGCATATCGTGGGTATCATTCTGCTGGCGATCGCTGTGCTCGGCTCAATAGGCGTGGCTTTCCCGGAAATGAGCAACAAAATAGACGAGTTTAACAACAAAATGGACCAGTATTCTGACAGAATGGATCAGGCAATGGGTAATAAACCATCAGATCGATGACCATCACCCACCACCCACCGGTGAGGCTCTTTACACCCCGCTCGCCATATACCGGTCGATCATGCTCAGCACATCCTCTACGACGAAGGGTTTGGGGATGATTGCGTCCACCGTGCAGGTGGTGATCTCCTCCAGACTGTCCAGCGCGGACATGAGGACGATGATGTGGCGCTGGCGTGTGTCAGGTTCGGCGGCGAGCCGCTCGCAGACCTGCTTGCCGTCCATACCGGGCATCATCACATCGAGGAAGACCAGGTAATGCGCGTCGCCGTGGAGCAGCCTCAGTGCTTCGAGGCCGTTGCGCGCGACGTTGATGGTGTATCCCTCGCTTTCCAGGATATCGACCATCATATCGCGGATAATGGGATCGTCATCGACGACCAGGATGCTACGAGTTCTGGAGTTCTGCTTCAAGTTCTGGCTCATCCACTTCCTTTGTGAGAATGGGCGCTTCGATGCGCGGCAGGTAGAAGCCGAAGATCGATCCCTCGCCCGGAATGCTCATCTCCAGCCAGAGTTTACCGCCCATGGCTTCGATGTAGCGGCGGCAGATGTACAGTCCCAGCCCCGACCCGCGAATGGGCGTCGTCAGCGAGCGGGGAGCGCGCACGAACTTCTCGAAGATCTTCTCCTGGTCTTCCAGCGAGATGCCGTCTCCTTCGTCGCACACATGCACCAGCACGATCTCTTGATCCTCACCGCTGGCAATCTTGTGGTAATCGACCTGCTTTTCGGGTAGCTGGGAAAGCCGCATAGCGGTCGCGGTGATGATGATGTGGCCGGTCGGCGGCGAATATTTGGCTGCGTTATCGAGCAGGTTGGTCAACACCTGGCGCAGGTGCAGCGGATCGCAATAGACCCACAGGTCGGGATCGACCTGCACGCTGATCTTCTGCTCGATAGTGATCACGACCATCTCCATAGCGATGTTCGTGGCGGCGAGTATTTGTACCGGCCCCGGTTGAAAATCGAGCTTCTTATCGATCGCGCCAATCTTGGCGGCCTCCGTCATATTTTGCACCAGGGCGGTGAGCTGCTGCGTGGCGTCCCCTATCTTGGTGGCGTAGCGCAGCGTCTGCTGTGAGGTCAAACGCGCGCCTTGCCGCTTGAGCAGCGAGGCATAGCCGCTGACGGCGCTGAGCGGCGTGCGCAGTTCGTGTGAGGCGGTCACGATGAACTCGTCTTTGAGCTGGTCCATGCGGCGCAGTTCGGCGTTGGCCTCCCTGATCTGCTCGAAAAGCTGCGCGTTGCGGATAGCGCTGGCCGCCTGCGCGGAGATGGCCAGCAAGGTGCTCACCTCCTGCGGTTTGAAATTGCGATCATGTGAGGGGGTATGCACGGCCAGGATGCCGACAATCTCGGGCTGGTAGCGCACGGGGATCATCAGCAGCTTATGCTTGAGTGTCTCGTGAAGGAAGATCTCCCCGCCTTCCCCGCTGGCCTGTTTAAGATCATCGACCATCGTTTCGTCGAGATAGAAAAAGGTACCATCGTTTACCAATCTGGAAAGCAGCGATTGTTTGAAAGGCAGGCGTATCTGCTCGATCAGCTCGCTATGCGCCGCCTGGTCGTGCGGCCAGGCCGTCTCGCGCCATTTCCCCGTGCTATCGAAGACGGCCTGCGCCACCAGTTCCTCCTCGTCGCTGGTGAGCTGGAAAAAAGTACATAGCTCGGCACCGACCAGGTTGGCCGCCATCTCGACGAGTTTGTGCAGCAGCTCTTTCAGGTTCAGCACCGTGCTGATCGTCAGCAGCGCGCTGTTCAGGGCAGCCAGCATCTCCTCGCGTTGCCTGGCTTTCAGGACGGAGCGTTGGGAACGGTCATAAAGATTGCTGTTTTCGATGCTGACTGTTATCAACTGCACCATTGTTTCCAGCACCAGTACCTTCTCCGGCGTAAAGGCATCGGGCAGTTCGCTTGTCATGCAGAGCGTGCCGATCACGCGCGTGAACATCTTCATAGGCAGCAGCAGGAAGCTTTGCGCGCTCGCCTGGTCGCCCCAGGTTCCGTGCAGCAGCTCGTCATGCTTCTCGAACAGGCCAACCTCCATGCGGCTGGTCGAGAGCAACAGCGGGCGTTGTTCCTCCTGCGCGATGTTCCACCACTGCTTGCGGTCGCCGGGATCGAAAATTACCGGATGCCCGTCGAGACCATCGATGCGCCTGCCGTGATCGATGGCGAAGACATCGTACATCTTCTTCGTATCGCGGTCGTAGAGCGTCAGCAAGATGGAGGTAGCCGGAACAACGGCAATCACGAATTGATGGACATCTTCTACCAGGCGTGAAAGGGTGACTTTAGAGGGGAAGGCCGCGCTGATCTGTTGCAGGCGTTGAATGTAGGAGTTCATATGCCCTTGAGCGCGCCGCAAGCGATCATTCTGGATGTAGAGGCCGATGCGCTCGGCGGCATACGTTGCCTCTGTCACGTGCTTCGCGTTGAAGCCGGGCGCGGGCGTTGTCTGGTAAAGCACAACTACGCCCAGGGTAGGCTGCGCGGCGGACATGCTTTGTTTGTGCTGCGCCTCGGATAGCGACGCCGGTTCCAGAATAGGAGCCGCAAGAAACCACCTGGGCATCACATTGCCCATGTTGCCCTGGTTGCCCTGCCTGATTTCTTGCGTCAAGACATCGCTCGCAGGCAGGTGTGAAACCTCTTCGCTGCGAAAGAAGAACGGCTCATTCCTGCGCCAGGCGATGCCGATCAAGCCTTGCCCCGAGGCGTATGCCTCGCCAAGCGGGAACAGAGCGCTCTGCGGCGACGCCATCGACTCCAGCCCCGTTAGTGGGCGTGTCAGGCGGCGAATGCGCCCCGTCCCGCCTGACGCGCTCGACTGGAGCGCTGGTAAGCCACCGGTTTTACGCCGCGCGAGTGGAATCGTGTCGATGTTCTCGACATCTGCGTTTGTTTCAGGCAGGGGGGTGATGGCAGCTTTGAGGTGCAGGCGCACAACCATCTGGCGGATATGCTCGTCGTAGAGCGCCAGGCACGCGCCCTGCGCCGAAAATTGTTCCATCATCTGCGACAGAAGCCGTCTGAGCAGCGTCAACGGGTAAGTATCGTCCGATAACGGCTCAGACTCGCCCCAAATAGCAGTTGGCATCCGTTCTCCTTCGCTTCTCAGTCTCAAGCGGCAGCCTGGTCGTCGTCATATCCGCTACTGAATTTGCTCATAAGTATATCACAAGGCTATCGACAAGCGTTAGAGTCGTGATGTATTTGACAATTTTCCTGGTGCAAGACTATCATGCTACATATATCACTGCACATACCCATGCGAATGCTAGAGGAGAGTCTTCATGCCGGATACTAACGGAATGATGTTTCATACACACCGCCTATCGAATGGCCTGCAAATCGTTGGTCAGCCGATGCCCGATTTTGAGTCGGCCGCGGCAAGTTTTTATGTGCGCACCGGTTCGCGTGACGAGCCTGATCCCTCGATCGCGGGCGTCTCGCACTTCCTGGAGCATATGGTCTTCAAGGGAACGCAAACGCTTGATTGGCAGCAGGTGACGCTCGAATTCAACAAGATCGGCGCGGAACTCAACGCCGGAACCTCATACGAATCCACCGTCTACTTCGCGCGCGTGCTGGGTGAGTACCTGGAGCGCGCCCTTGATCTGCTCAGCGATATGATGTATCCCCGCCTGGACGAGAGCGACTTCACGCTGGAGAAAGAGGTCATCGTCAACGAAATCGCGCGTGCGGAAGATCAGCCGTTGAACGTGGCGTCTCGCCGCATGATGCAGGTCTATTTCGGCAAGCATCCACTCGGCCACGACGTACTCGGCTCGCGCGAGAGCATTCGCAATATGCGTATCGAGCAGATGCGCGATTACTGGAAGCGCCGCTACGCCGCGAACAACCTGATTCTTGCCGTCGCGGGCAACTTCGATTGGGATCGCCTGGTGCAGCTCGCGGAGCAGCGCTGCTCGGGCTGGCGCACGGGGGATACCGGGCGCAGCGCCGAGCCATATGAACCCGCCAGTTCGCGCAACGAAATCATCGTGGACAAGAAGCTCAAGCAGCAGATTATGCTGCTCGCCATGCCGTGTGTCAGCCATCAGGACCCCGATTACTACGCCGCGCTGCTTGGCGGCAGCATCCTGGGCGATAGCGACGGTTCGCGTCTCTATTGGAACATCTACCAGAAGGGGCTGGCGGAATCTGCCAGCGCAGAAGTCTCACCGATGGATGGCACAGGCATGATGGTAATGGAGGCTAACTCCACGCCGGAGCAGGCCCCGCGTGTCCTCAAGCTACTGCGCGAAGAACTGGACAGCCTGCTGGCTGACGGCGTCTATGAAGACGAACTGCGCCGCGCCAAAGACAAATGGATCAGCAGCATCGTCCTGAGCAGCGAATCAACCTTCTCGCGTATGTTTTCGCTGGCGAACGACTGGGTTACAGAGAATCGCCTGGTCAGCGTAGATGAAGAGGTCGAGCGCGTCGAGCGCGTCACGACCGGAGATGTGCTGCGCACCCTGCGCCGCTTCCCCTTACGCGAAAAACAGGTTCTAACGGCGCTAGGCCCGCTCAGCGAAGAAGAACTGCTAGCCATGTAGGGGCGACCCTTGCGGTCGCCCGCCCCCGATCTGGCAATGTAGGGGCGACCCTTGTGGTCGCCCGCTCCCCGCTCGCAAACCGCCAAATGAGGCCATTCACGACCATTCGCGGCATGCCAACCGGTGGCGGGCGACCACAAGCGTTGCCCCTACAATTGCTTCGCGCCAATCTGCTCCCGGAAGAAACGCTGGATACGCTCCCAGGCGTCCTGCGAGGCAGCCGCCGCGTAATGACTGCCCTGGTCATTGAAGAAGGAATGCTTCGTGTCTGCGTAGATTTTGATATCGTGGGGAATCTGGTAGCGATCAAGCGCGATATCCAGCTTCTTGCCGCTAGACGTGGTGATGTCCTTGTCGGGATACGAGCCTACCACCGGGCACATGCGCGCAACCGCCTCCGCCGGGCGCGGATTGGCGCCGTAGAAGGGCGCGATTACCTTGAGCCGTGCGTCGGTGCAGGCCCAGGCGATGGATAGGCTACCACCCATACAGAAGCCAATCGCCCCCAGCCGGTCCTTATCGACCTCTGGCTGTTCGACCAGGTAGGTCAGGGCGGCCTGCAATTCGTGGATGCCGCTGTGATTCAGCGCGTTAAATACTATCCCCGACAGATAGCGGAACAGGCAGAGCGTCTGGTTGCGCCCTGTAAAGAGATCGATGGCGAGGGCAACGTAGCCCTCGTCGGCGAAGCGGCGCGCGATATCGCGCATATTGTCGTTCAGGCCGTAGGCTTCATGGATCACGACCACGGCGGGGAACGGCCCCGTTCCCTCCGGTCGCACCAGGTACCCGTCGATGTCCCGGCTTCCCGCGCTGTAAGTAATAGTCTCAGCTGTTAGTGGCATGCCTACAAACTCCCGATTGATACGGATGTGTCAATAAAGAGGGCTGCAGGAGAATTGACCCCATTTGCCCTACATGCTATCATACTACAATGGTTATTTTCCAGCGAAGAGGCTATTGCAGGTAGGAAACATGGATGAGATTGTGCCTGGCGTGCTACAACACCTGCGCGAGTCCGATATTCTCAGCAGAGCGGGCGTGGCTGTAGCGGCAGAAGGCCAGGAGTATTGTCGAAGTGGCTCTATTCATTCGACGAGTCGCCAGGGAGTACGGCTGTCGGGTATTGTTGAGGGTTTCCCCGTGACCGTCGAGTTGCGTGACTCGGGCAGGTGGATCACTACTTGTACGTGCCGTCCGGTGGCGATGGAAGAAGCATTCAAGCCAATCTGCGCGCACGCCGCAGCCCTGCTTTACTACTGGCTGGCGCGCCCTTACACCTTCCTCGCCCGCCCGGCGACCGATTCGCCCGCACCCAGGACATTCGGCGCGGCAGGTGGAAGATTACCCGAACCACCGCCCGGCGTGAAACGACCCATGTCCGATGGCCGGATTCACGCTCCGCGCTCGACATCGTCGGCGACAGGTGCCGCGGACGCGCTGGCGCAGCTCTCGCCCGTCGAGCTGCGCAGTATCGCAAAGGAATATGAGATCGCCACGAACGGTATGAGCAAACAAGAACTGGTCGAGGCCATCCTGGGCGCGCTCAAGCAGACGGAGACGGTACGTCGGATAGTGACAACTCTGGAGAAGACACAACGCCAGTTTCTGGCAACTTTCACCCTCGCGGGCGGCTACATGAATGACGAAGAGCTGCGCGGCCTCTTCGAACGCTTCTCGCTGGGCAGCGTGGAGCAGTTGCAACAAACGCTGGCGAAGCTCCAGGCGAAGGGACTGCTGCTGCGTACCGGCCTGAATAGCTCCATGCAGGCACGCAGTGGCATCCCCTCTCTGGATGTCAACTGGTATGTGCCAGCGGAGGTACGCACCGCCCTGCATATCGCGCTGCCGGTAACCCCATTCCCTCTTGAGGAGCAGAGCGTGCCGCCGCTCGTTCAGCTTGCCGAACCGTATCGCCTGCTGGCGGATTTGCTGCTCGTGGCTCGCGCTCTTGAGGGCAGACAGGCGGAGCGCGAGAGCAGGAAGCAGGATGGCCCGGGCAGGGGAAGTAGCGGCAGCCTGCTGCGCGCGACCGGCATGACGCCCGTCGAGGGGTCGGTGGCGATTCCGTCTCCCGTCGGGCTGCCCTCGGCTGCCCTGCTGCGCATCCTGCAAGCCGCTTTGCCCTATCCGCAAGCGTTTCTGCGCTTCGCATATCGCATCCTGCGACTGGGCGAGATTCTGTATATGGAGGGGGAGACGCACAATTCGATCACCGTCACCATGCACATGCTTCCTAATGCCGCCGAACTCTTGCTTGGCCCCACACGCGCCGAGGTGATCGTCGAACTCTTTACGCACTGGCTGCAACAGGCTACCTATATTGAACTATTCGAACTTGCAGAAGAAACATTGCGGCTGCGCTGCCGCGCCACGCCCATGAACCAGCCTGCGCTACGTTCAGGTGAACTGGAGGCCGAGAATCAAGAGGCACGGCAGCGCCTCGTCGCGCTGCTCTCCCAGACCCCTCTACACCAGTGGATCAGCTTTCCGGCCTTTGCGCGCTTCGTGTACCGCTTGCATCCCACCTTCCTACAGCGCCGTCAGCGCCTCTTTCCTACGCCGCACTGGTGGATCGAACAAGAAGAGGGACGCCCGCTGCAACCCTCACAATGGAACGATTGGTGGCGGGCCGAGGGGCGCTACCTGGCACAGATCATTCAAGGTCCGCTGCACTGGTGGGGAGCGAGCGATATCGCGCTCTCGCCCGATGGGCAATTGCAGGCATTTCGCCTGACCTCGATGGCGAGTCTCCTGCTGCACAGCATTCGGGGAGATGCGGCCCTGGACTCCCTGCGCATCAACGAGCCGGTGGAGATGTCATCTTACGACATGAGCGGCATCGAGTTGTCCGAGCAAGGTGAGGTGTTCATCGTAGCATCCGCCGGGAACTGGCCCCTGATCGCCCTGGTCGAGCGCTTTACGCGCGTCAAAAGCGTGCAGGAAGGTCGGCTCTGCTACCAGATCACGCCATCATCTTTGAGCGATGCACTGCGCCGGGGCGAAGACCTGACCCCTTTTCTGGATTTACTGCGCTGCTCGGTGGACGGTGAGAAACACGACGATGCGGTCGCGCTTATGCTGCGCCAGCTTGAGCAGCGCCTCGCCAACTACGGACGCATTCGCCTGTATAGCGACGTGACGCTGCTCGAAGTGGCCGATACGCTGACCCTGCGCGAACTGACCGCCACGACCAGCATCGACAGGCAGGTGATCCATGCCATTCATCCCACCTCGATGATTCTGAAAAAACAGGGTGGGGAACAATTGATCGACGAACTCAAGCGTAGGGGGCAGACGCCAATGCTCCACGAGGGTGAATGACATGGAGCAGAGCGATCTTTACCTGTTGCAGCTTGTCCCTTCTTATCACCTGCAGGCCATCGGCAAAGCGCGGCAACTCACTCAGCTCGCCAGAACCCCGGGCGCTGGCGAGGTGGATGCACCGCTGCTGGAGCTCATCGACCTGGGGAATCAGTTATTCGAGCCTGTCTCCTGCCAGGAGGTGATCCGCAGCCTGAGCGCGTTCGAAATGGACATCCTTAATGAACTGGTGTCCTGTGGTGGCCGCGCCAATAGCCGCGATCTCGCCTTGTACTTGAGTAGCTCTGGTCAGCTCGCCTCGGGAAAAACGAAGCAGGATTCGAAACAGATCGAAGCCACTCTCGCGCACGGCCCGCAGTATCCCGCGCCTCATCCACACGGTCAATTCGAGCAGGCTCTACACCGCTTGCTCATGCTGGGGCTGATCTTCTGGAGCAAGCAGACCAACTTGGCCGGGCGCGACTACGCCAATGGGGTGTATGACGCGGTGCTTGTCGTTCCCCAGGCCGTCATGAAAGCCGCGCAGGTAGTGGAGTCGGAACAGCGCGTCCAAGCGCAGAGCGGTTCAGCAACGGGAGATGTTGTGCAGGCGCTGCTGTTCAATGAGGGTATCCGCGAGCTACAACGCTGGCTCTACCTCTACTGGTCGCTGGTTGTGGGCCAGCGCGATGGACTGCCCCTGGTGAATAGTAAGCTGCTCTCGCGTTCCGCGCTGCGCCAGGTCATCGAGCAGGTGAATCCGGCGCTCAATGTCGATCTGATCCGCACGGAGGCAGATGTACCGCGCCTGCTTTTTCTGCGCCTGCTGCTCACGAAGCTGGGCCTGCTCGCTGAACGAGATGGCGCTATCCGCGCACTGCCCGCCGATGCCTTTTTCTCGCTGCCCCTGGAGGAACGAGCGCGCCGCTGCTATCGTCTCTGGCGAGACTCACCGTTCTGGAACGAATTGAATTACCTGCCCGGCGTCATCCTGCGTCCCGGCCCGGGACCGTTAGACCCTGCCCACGCCGAGGCGGTGCGGGCGCGAGCGATGGTGCTTGAGCGCGTAGCGAGCGAGCAGGCGGGGACGTGGCACGCGCTCTCGACCTTCATCGCGCGCTCCAAGCTCTACATTCCCTATCTGCTCTTCCCGCGTGAGTATGGCACGCGCGCGGAACGCTACTCGATAGGCGGCAATCCCTACGGTTGGGATTTTCGCCTCAAGCATGGCTGGCTGACGCACCGCGAGGGGTGGCATCTCGTCGAGGGCGGCTTTATCCGTGCCATCATCACCGGCCCGCTGCGCTGGCTGGGGTTGGTCGAAGTCGATGAAAGCGCCGACACCTTTACACTCACATCCGCCCTTGACAGTATCGACGGCGAAAGCGCGCCCGTCACGTCAGACGTGGATGAGCCATGGGGCAGGCTTGTGGTACAGCCTAACTTCGAACTGGTCGTGCTCGCCCCCGTCTCCGAGTCGCTGCTGCTGGCCCTGGATCGTTTTGCCGAGCGCGTGCGCCTGGAACAGATCGCGCAGTATCGCCTTACGCGCGCCAGCGTGACGCGCGCTGTGCAGCTTGGACTGCGCGCCGATGCTATCCAGCAGACGATGGAGCAAGCCGCCGGCGGCGCGATTCCTCAGAATGTCGCCTATTCGTTACTGGAATGGGAGCGACAGGCGCGGCGCATCGAGCTATGGCCCAGCATGACGCTCATCGAGGTAGAGCAGGCCTCGCTGCTGGACGAGCTGTACGCCAGCGAGGAAACGCAATCACTGCTGGGCCGGCGTCTCTCGCCCACGCTGGCCGAGGTGCCTGCCAATCAACTCGAGCGCGTGCAGGAACTCCTGTGGCAGCGCGAGTTTCTCCCCGCGCTCGTCTCAGCCCCATCCTACACACATCTGCTCGAAAGCGGGCGTATGCCCGTCCACGAGGCGCAATGGCGCCTGCTCGATAACGGTCTCTTGCAGCCCTGTTATGCCGTGCTGAACCTGTTCCTGGCGGCGGAACTGGCTCGCTTCACTGTGGTCGATGAGAAAAGTGGCTGGCGGCGCGTCACCCCGGCGTCGATCCAGCAAGCCGCTCAGGCTTCCATTTCGCTGGATGCCATCGTGCGTTTTCTCCAACAGTATTGCGAAGGTGGCTTGCCCGCTTCCTTCCTCATCCGTCTCAAGTTGTGGGGCGGCGGCTACTATCGCCAGGACCTTATCCAGGTGGAGAGCGCGCCCCTGCTGCGCCTCTCGCCCCAGGCCCTGCGCGACATCCAGGCCGATGAGGAGCTTGGCGCGCTGCTCGATGAAGAGCTTCCTACCGAGAGCCGCCTGGTGCGCGTCGCGCCCCACTCCCTGGCTCGCGTGCTGGAACTACTGCGCGAGCGCGGCTTTCCCATCGAGGAGTAAGTCAAAGTTTTATCCCATAGCTCATCCCCCGTCTAAAGTAAGTAGAGGGGGTACGAACTATGGCAGACCTCAGTGGACAAAAACTCGGCAACTATCGGCTGACTCGCTTGCTTGGGCATGGCGGCTTTGCCCAGGTCTACCTGGCCGAGCAAATTTACCTGGGAACCCCGGCGGCTATCAAAGTGCTGGACGCCCGGGTCGTCGGCGAAGAAGCATTTCAGAAGTTTCAACAGGAAGCAAAGACGATCGCTAATCTGAAGCACCCGCATATCGTGGGCGTTCGGGACTTCGCGGTCGATGTTGATGGCACGCCCTTTCTCGTGATGGATTTCGCGCCCTATGGTACCCTGGCGAAACGCCATCCCAGGGGAACCATCTTGCCGCCAAATGTTATCATCTCGTATGTCCAGCAGATGGCTTCGGCCCTGCAATTCGCGCATGACCGCAACATTATGCATCTGGATGTCAAGCCGGTCAATATGTTGATTGGGGGCAATCAAGACATCCTGTTGAGCGATTTTGGCGCTGCTCTGAAGACGCTCAGCACGCGCGACCCGGGCCGCGAGAATATCGTGGGAACGCTGCAATATATGTCCCCCGAACACCTGCGCGGGCACCCTGAGATGGCAAGCGACCAGTATGCGCTGGGAATCAGTCTCTACGAATGGTTGAGTGGCTACCCGCCTTTCCAGGGTTCGGACACCGCCCTGTATAGCCAGCACAACTTCACCACCCCATCTCCCCTGTCCGGGCGCATTCGCGGCGTGACGCAGAGCATCGACCGCGTCGTGCAGAAGGCGCTGGAGAAACATCCTCAGCAGCGTTTCCAGCGCGTGCAGGACTTCGCCAACGCTTACGACGAGGCGGTGCGGCAGTCGCTCCGCTCGCCGGGCGCGTTCATCATTGGATCGCCCTCGCCGTCTCGATCTGGCGCGCCCTTCAATACGACACTGCCAGGTGTGTCACCTATCCCACCGACCCTGCCTGGTATGCCCGTGTCACCCCTGCATTGGTCGCCGGGACAGGCAGGCGATCAGTTCGCCTGGAACGGACACGATAGCGGCCAGAGAGGGCTTACCGCGTACCCGTTGACGCACAGCAGCATTCCAGAGCACCCACTGGTTGGGCAGGAGCGTGCTTTCATCCAACGCGCGCAAAGAGTCATGCAAGAATACCAGCGCGAAGTGAGCGAAATTGAACGAGAGCGACAGGAGGAAGAGCAGGCTTCCCTGGCCGAGAAACGGCAGACGCTCATAGAGGCGGATCGCGCTGTGGAAAAGCTGCGCCATGTATTAACCGATGCCCGTAACGAACTGGATGAGGCAGGATGGAGCTGGTGGGCGCACCTGCGCCAGGTTGAAGCGAAACCTGAAGAACCGGTGCTCAGCAACGATCCAGTCATCCATTTTCGCAATTGCTACGCCGTCGCCGGAACCGCCAGCAACCGCCTGATGGATTTCTTGCAACGTTTCCCTCGCCCGCGCATCGCGGGAAAAATAGTAGCCTTCATCACAGCGGTACTCGCCGCAGTCCTGGGCGGGCTGCTGTTGATGGTGACTGGCGCACACTTTATGCTGGTGGGCGACACAATTGCGGGGGCTATCCTGTTCTGTGGTGTGTTCAGCGTGCTATGGTATACTCTCGTCCATGTACTCAGGAAGGCGTATGTGACGCTGGCTCATGCTGGCAGGCTTGGTGAAGTCGCGTACCGGCGGCGAGGTGAGGAGATCGAGAAACGCTTCGAGGCGCGTAACGAAGAGGCAGACCGGCATTTCGAGCAGCGCCACCACGATCTTGAGCGCGCCCTGCAAGGGGAACTGAACGAGCTGTGGGAGAGTTACAAGGCATTCTGCGATGCCGCCGGGGTTGCAGCTGCGCCCTGGACGGATGTGCGCTGGGACATTCGAGCGACACAAACTACACAGACTACCCAGGCTGCCGCGCCGCCGGTCGCGCGTATCGGCACGCTTGCCCTGCCCTCCATCTACGGATTGCCGCCTCTGCCCGCGCTGGTCTCCAGCCCGCAGGGCGATAACCTCTTGATAAAAACTACCAGGGCGGCCAGGCAGACCGCCATGGAGGCGGCGCAAGCCTTCATCATGCGCCTGCTTGCTACGCAACCTGCGGGTAAGGTCCATTTCACCATCATTGATACAACCGAATTGGGGAATATACTACAGCCCTTCTTACTCCTAAAAGATGAGCATGAATCCGTGGGTACTGGCGCGGCTGCCATTGGCTTTAAGGAGATCGAGCAGCAATTGGGGCTGGTCGTCGAGTATATCCAGCGCTTCAATCGCAGGCACAGCGCGCTCGACTCAACGCAGAGCGCGTACCACCTCGCCAACGAGCCGTTCCACGTTATAGTGGTGATGGGATTTCCCACGGACTTCACCCAGGCAGCCGCCAGCGACCTTTTGACGATTGCCAGGAACGGCCCGCGTTGTGGCGTCTCAACCATCATCATTGCAGACCTGGATGTTCCGTTGCCTTCATCGTACAGCTTCGATACAGCAGCATTGGAGCGCGTCTGCCACGTCATCGAGTGGAATGGAGAGCAATTCACGTGGCGCGATCAGGAGTTCTCACAGGGTCGTTTGACGTTCGATAAGCTGCCGCCGCAAGCCCAGGCTGACCATCTCTTGCAAGCCGTGCGCCAGCAGCTCCGGCAGAGTACGTCGCTGGAACACAACGCGCCGCTGCGCGTGCTGCTCAAGACAGAGCGCTGGCCTGCTTCTCTCGCAGCCGGAACGACGGCGTGGCCCGGCCATTCGACGGCGCGACAGGCTCCGCTCTCGCTAACATTTCGACCAGAGAGCGGTAGCCACCTGTTAATGATAGGGCGGCGCGAAGAGATGGCGCTGGATATCACGTTTTCCACGCTCATCAGCCTCGCTGCGCAGCGCTCACCGGAGCATATGCACCTGTATGTGGTGGATACTAGCGCGAGAGGGGATGTCGCATCGCTGCTCGAACGCCTGTTGCCGCGCCACGTGCGGCGCGTGGTGACGCGGCAGCAAATCCATGCCACGCTGAGCCAGGTCATAAGTGAGGTCTACGGCATCCTGCAACAACGGCGCGACTCCTCGCGTGATGACGGCTCGGACATCTACCTTATCGTGCATGGCTTGCACCGCGTCGATGATCTGCGCCCCCATAGCGGGCTACCGTCGCTCGCTGACCAATTCGCCTCCATCGCCCGGCAGGGACCGGAGTCGGGTGTGCATATCATCGCGTGGTGCGACAAGCAGAACAGTGTGAAAAGCATGCTTGGCGAAGACATCCCTGGCTACTTCGACTACCACATCGAGTTTGAACCCGCCGCGCAGGGCAGCACTCCCGATTCATCGGGGCCGCGCGGCGACCTGGGAGGCAGCTTGAACTACGCCATGTTGTTCAATGCCGCGCTCCACCAGTCGGAGACGTTCCGCCCCTATGCGCTGCCCTCGCAGGAATGGCTGCAGGCGGCGGCAGAGCAAATCGCGCGAAAAACCAGTTGACAAATCGCACCAGGTATGATATCTTACCTCTGCGAACGCAAATGTAATGCGGGAGTGGCTCAGTGGTAGAGCATCTCCTTGCCAAGGAGAAAGTCGCGGGTTCGATCCCCGTCTCCCGCTCCATTTTTTCGATTGAACAGGGCGACGTCGCCAAGTGGTAAGGCAAGGCTCTGCAAAAGCTTCACCAGCGGTTCGAATCCGCTCGTCGCCTCCCTGATAGACGTGATACCACGAGTCACGTCTTTTTTTATGCGGGCAGGTGTTTCCCCATGCGACAACAACACAGCTACTCCACCGAAGCGATTGTCCTCAAGCGCAGCGATCTTGGGGAAGCCGACCGCATCCTGACCCTGTTCACGCCCGGCAAGGGCAAGTTCCACGCCGTCGCCAAAGGCACGCGCCGGCCCGTCAGCAAGCTGGCAGGACATCTCGACCTGCTCTGCCGCAGCCAGCTACAAATGGCGCTTGGACGCAACCTCGATATCGTGACGCAGGCCGAGGGACGCGAAAACTTCCTGCACCTGCGCGACGATCTCTGGCACATGACCTGCGGCTACTACCTCGCCGAGCTGGTTGACCGCTTTGTAGAAGACCGCACCCAGCACTACGATATCTACGCCCTGCTGCTGGATACGCTGCGCTACCTGGATGCCGATGCCAGCGCCCTGCATCAGCAGGTGAAGAAGAGCGCGAGCGATCTGGCGCTGACGCCGCAGCAGGAAGAGGGGGCGACACGCCTGCTCTTACGCTACTTCGAGCTGCGCCTGCTGATGTCCCTGGGCTACGAACCCAGCTTGCAGCGCTGCGCGCACTGCTCCTCGGAGATTCTCCCCGAAGAAAACGGCTTTCGCGCCTCGCTTGGGGGCATCCTCTGCCCCCAATGCTCGCGCTACTGGGAGCGCCGCCTCTCGCTCGACGCCCTCAAAGCCCTGCGTTACATGCAGCGCAGCACCTGGAAAGAGGCGTCACGCATGCGTCCCGATGCCCACCTGCACGCCGAACTGGAAGGCGTCATGCACGACCTGCTGCGCTACCACCTCGAACGCGACCTGAAATCGTGGAGCTTCCTGGAGATGCTAAGGAAGGACTGAACCGGCTCACCAACAGTTCGAATATCTCACTTCTGTTCGTCATGGGATATACTCAAGCAAGATATACGTCTCACAAAAATAGAGCAAAGGAGCTTTGCAACCATGCCCCATGATACTGCATTCACGAGTGGGCCGCGCCCCGTTCGCGCTCCCAGGGGAACGACCATCACCTGCAAGGGGTGGCAGCAAGAGGCCGCCATGCGTATGCTGATGAACAATCTCGACCCGGACGTGGCGGAGCGACCCGACGACCTGGTGGTCTACGGCGGCTCCGGGCGCGCCGCGCGTTCGTGGGCGGCCTTCGATGCTATTGTGCGCTCGCTGCAATCGCTGGAAGACAACGAGACGCTGCTGGTGCAGTCGGGCAAGCCGGTGGGCATCTTTCGCACGCATCCCGACGCGCCGCGCGTCCTGATCGCCAACTCCAACCTGGTGCCGCATTGGGGCAACTGGGACGAGTTCCGGCGGTTGGAGGCGCTGGGCCTCACCATGTACGGCCAGATGACCGCCGGATCGTGGATTTACATCGGCTCGCAGGGCATCGTGCAGGGCACGTATGAGACCTTCGCGGAGGCGGCGCGCAAGCACTACGGCGGCACACTCAAGGGCAAATTCGTGCTGACCGCTGGACTGGGCGGCATGGGTGGCGCGCAGCCCTTATCTGTGACCATGAACGAGGGCGTGTGCCTGGCGGTCGAGGTGGACGCGCACCACATCCAGCGCCGGTTGGAGACGGGCTACTGCGACGAGATGGCCAGCACGCTCGACGAGGCGCTGCACCAGGTGCGCGAGGCGTGCGACCAGGGCCAGCCGCTCTCCATCGGGCTGATCGGCAACGCCGCCGAGGTCTTCCCCGAGCTGGTGCGCCGGGGCATCATCCCCGACATGGTGACTGACCAGACCTCCGCGCACGATGCCCTGAACGGCTACGTTCCCGCCGGATTGTCGCTCGGCAAGGCGAACGAACTGCGCACGCGCGATCCGCAGGAGTACATCCGGCTTTCGATGGAGTCGATGGTGACGCATGTGCGCGCCATGCTTGATATGCAGCGGCAAGGAGCAATCGTCTTCGACTACGGCAACAACCTGCGCGGGCAGGCGCTGGCCGCGGGCGAGACGCACGCGCTGGACTATCCCGGCTTCGTTCCGGCCTACATCCGCCCGTTGTTCTGTCGTGGCAAGGGACCGTTCCGCTGGGTGGCGCTCTCCGGCGATCCAGAGGACATCTATCGCACCGACGAAGCAATTCTGGAACTCTTCCCCGATGACGCAGGATTGCGCCGCTGGATCACGATGGCGCGGCAGAAAATCCACTTCCAGGGCTTGCCCGCCCGTATTTGCTGGCTGGGCTACGGCGAGCGCGACAAAGCGGGGCTAGCCTTCAACGAGCTGGTGCGCAAGGGTGTCGTCAAGGCTCCCATCGTGATCGGGCGCGACCACCTGGACAGCGGCTCGGTGGCCTCGCCCTACCGCGAAACCGAGGCTATGAAGGACGGCAGCGACGCCATCGCCGACTGGCCTTTGCTCAACGCGCTGCTCAACACGGCCTCCGGCGCGACGTGGGTCTCCATTCATCATGGCGGCGGCGTAGGCATTGGCTACTCCATCCACGCCGGGCAGGTCATCGTGGCCGACGGCTCACCAGAAGCGGCTGAACGACTTGCCCGCGTGTTGACCAACGATCCCGGCACAGGCGTCATGCGCCACGTCGATGCCGGCTACGAAGAGGCCGAGGAGTGCGCCAGGGAACGCGGGGTCAAAATTCCTATGTTGGAGTGACCCATCCTCTCTACCCTCCGACGTCGAAATATGGGGGGATATGGGAGAATATTGACATGTAGGGATACCCCTTGCGGGTATCCGGGGTGGGGTGCGGCGGCCGTGAACATTTGCGCTTCCCCGCCATCGTCACATATAATGTCGAGTAGATCATCGTGTGCCAGGTGAGCGCATCTCCAAAGTTGATTCAGGTGCGCCACCACAGGTTAGCAACGTATCGAAACAAAGGAGTTTCGGGATGGTTGCCCAATCGCCCAATCCTCCCTATGCTCCTGTGTCTTTTGTACATACATTCGTGTAGGAGCGCGATAATGAGCTTTACCGATCACGTCCGGCCCTGTCATTCTGAGCGCAGCGAAGAATCTTGAGGCGTATTGAGTAAGATTCTGAGCGCAGCGAAGAATGACATCTGACCGACGTTGGTTGATAAAACTCATCATCGCGTCCGATTCTACAAATCGCATAGACAGAAGGAGAACCTCATATGCCTGGTATGCCTGGTATGCCGGAAACGCCCGAAGATTTCATGCCTATCCAGAACTTCGATTACGTCGAATTTTATGTGGGCGATGCCAAACAGTCCGCCTACTATTTCGCTAATGCCTGGGGGTTTACCCCTATCGCCTATGCCGGGTTGGAGACGGGTTTGCGCGACCGCGCCAGCTACGTGCTTGAGCAGGGCAATATACGCATCGTCATCACCTCCACGCTGGAGCCGGAGGGCGAGATCGCCGAGCACGTCAAGCTGCACGGCGACGGCGTCAAAGATATCGCCCTGCGCGTGGACGATGCCGAGCGAGCTTACCGCGAGGCGACCTCGCGCGGCGCGAAAGGCGTGCTGGCCCCCACCATGTACAAGGACGACAACGGGTGGGTCAGGCTCGCTGCTATCGCTATTTATGGCGAGACGATACACACGTTCGTGGAACGGCACGACTACAAGGGCGTCTTCCTGCCCGGCTATCGCCCGCTTGATATAAACGTGCCGCGCCGCGCTCGCCCGGCGGGTCTGGCCGCCATCGATCATATCGTCGGAAACGTCGAACTGGGCAAGATGAACGAGTGGGTCTCGTTCTACGAGCGCGTGATGGGCTTTACCCAGTTGATTCACTTCGATGACCGCGCCATCAGCACCGAATATTCCGCCCTCATGTCGAAGGTCATGCAGAATGGCAGCGGGCGCATCAAGTTTCCTATCAACGAACCCGCCCAGGGCCGCCGCAAATCGCAGATCGAAGAGTACCTGGACTTCTATAGCGGCCCCGGCGCGCAGCATATTGCGCTCAACACTACCGACATCATAGCCACTGTGCGCGGCTTGCAGGAGCGCGGCATCGAGTTCCTGCGCACGCCCTCCAACTATTACGAAGACGTGCTGGAGCGTGTCGGCAGTATCACCGAAGATATACAGCAGTTAGCCGAACTCGGCATCCTGATCGATCACGACGACGAGGGCTACCTGCTGCAAATCTTCTCCAAACCTATTGTCACGCGCCCGACCGTCTTCATCGAGGTGATCGAGCGCAAAGGCGCACGCGGCTTCGGCGAGGGCAACTTCAAGGCGCTGTTCGAGGCCATCGAACGCGAGCAGGCATTGCGAGGGAACCTGTAAGATGAAACTGATAACGTTTGTCGTACCACCGTATCCACAGACTCACGCAGGCGTCACGCGTGATGATGTGGTTATCACACTCGACTACCCTACAGTGCTTGAGCTACTGCGCGACCCCAATGGCTTAGCCTGGGCGCTTGCAGAACATGAGACGCACAATAATCGGGGAGAGAGCTATCTCCTTAGCGAGGTACGACTCAAGACGCCTGTTCCTGAGCCGCCGACGCTGCGCGACTTCTACGCTTTCGAGCAACATGTACGTGCCGCCCGCTTAAATCGCAACGCCGAGATGATCCCGGAATGGTACGAGATTCCGACCTTCTACTTCAGCAATACCAGCGAGCTTTACGGCCATAATGAAGATGTGCCGTATCCTGTCGGTAGCAAAGCGCTTGATATCGAACTGGAGATCGCCTGTGTGATCGGACGCGAGGGCAAAGACATTCCGGTCGAGCAGGCCGCCGGGTTTATCGCTGGCTACACGATCATGAATGATTGGAGCGCGCGTGACTTCCAACAAAAGGACATGAAGCTGAACCTGGGACCCGGTAAGGGCAAGGACTTCGCCACCTCGCTCGGTCCCTGGCTGGTCACGCCCGATGAGCTGGAGGCGCGCAAGACCGGCAGCGGCGCGAGCGAACGCTACGACATGACCATGCTGGCACGCGTGGATGGGCAGGAAATCTCGCGCGGCAACTTCAAAGACATCTATTACAGCTTTCCGCAGTTGATCGCCTATGCCTCGCGCAACGTGCGCCTGCGCGTGGGGGACGTGATCGGCTCCGGCACGGTCGGCACCGGCTGCCTGCTGGAGATCGGCACGGCTGTACATCCCTGGTTCAAACGCGGCGAGGTGATCGAACTGGAGATCGAAGGCATCGGCGTATTACGGAATAAGATTGTGTAAGGAGAAAGAACATGCCTCCCTATCATGCGCTTGGGCAGATACCCCACAAGCGGCATACGCAGTTCCGCAAACCGGACGGAACGCTCTACTATGAAGAATTGTTCGGCACAGAAGGCTTTTCGGGCAACTATTCCAACCTCTACTACACCTACCCGCCGACGCGCGTCAAGAAGGTGGAGCGCTTCGGCGAGGTGATGTTCCTGGCGGACGAGTGGCCCCAGGAAGTGCAGCGTCACCACCATCTCAAGTCGGCCAACCTCAAACGCGGCGGCGACGCGGTGCTGGGTACGCAGGTGTTGATGTACAACAAGGACGTTTCAATCGGTGTCTCCCTGCCGGATCAGGAGATGACCTACTTCTACCGCGACGGCGACTCCGACATGGTCTACTTCGTACATGAGGGGCATGGCATGCTGGAAAGCAACTTTGGCCTGCTGCCCTACCACGAGGGCGACTACATCGTCATCCCACGCGGCACGATCTTCCGCTTCCAGCTTGCCACCGATAGTCTCCCGTCGCGCTTCCTGACCATCGAGGCGCGCGGCACTATCGAGCCGCCGCGCCGCTACCTGAACAGGAATGGCCAGTTGCTCGAACACTCCCCCTACTGCGAGCGCGACATTCGCCGCCCGGAGGAGCTGGTGACGCATACCGAGCGCGGCGATTTCGAGGTGCGCGTCAAGGTCGGCAACCTGATCTCCAGCTACTGGTACGATTTCCATCCCATCAACACAATTGGCTGGGATGGCTGCGAGTACCCCTGGATCTTCAACATCGAGGATTTCGAGCCGATCACCGGGCGCGTCCACCAGCCGCCGCCAGTGCATCAGACCTTCCAGGGGCCGAACTTCGTGGTGTGCTCATTCGTGCCGCGCAAGCTGGACTATCACCCGCTCTCAATTCCCGTACCCTACAATCACAGTAACATCGATAGCGAGGAGATGATCTACTACGTCAACGGCAACTTCGGCAGTCGCCGCGGCATCGAACGCTCGTCCATGACGCTGCACCCGCGCGGTATCCCGCACGGCCCGCACCCTGGCGCGGTAGAAAATAGCCTGGGAGCCGAGCGCACCGAGGAGCTAGCCGTGATGGTGGACACCTTCTACCCGCTCAAATACACCGCGCTGGCCGAAACCATCGACGACCCGACGTATCCATATAGCTGGATAGAGTAGCGGCTAGCTACGAGGGCAGACAGGAGACACATCAACTCGCGCGGGTTGTCGTGTCTCCTGCATGCCCTTTTGTTTATCCCTCGCGTGAAATCTTGTAGTTACCAGGCGACTCCAACACAACCTTCATCGGCCCCTCACCTTCTCTAGTAGTGCGCAAAGTGATGTCGGCAGTCAGGTTGAGAGCCGAGAGAAATTCAATAATCGTCTCAAGCGTGGGATTGGCCCCATCCGGCGAAAACAAACGGGAAATGGCTTCTCGTTTCTTCCCGGTCAGCGTAGCAAGCTCCTCCTGTGTCATATGTTGCTGCTTGCGCGCAGCATCAAGCGCCTGCATAAGCTCCATTTCGGCGGCCATCTCCAGATTGCCTGCAAGTATTTCGGGATTCTGCAATCGCTTGTTGCGGCGTTGTTCGTATCTATTCATTTTTTTCCTCCTGTATAGGACTAATATGGCGAGTACGTAGATATTCTCCCCAATAGCCATAGGCTTTCTGCAAGTCGTAAAGTGACGCCGGTTGTCCAGTACGTTTGGTATAGCCATGAAGCAATACGATACGCTCTTTGTCAAAACCCAAAAACTCACGAGCTAGCATTCCGCTAAATATGATACGCATCTCCCACAATCCCTCGAAATTGCGACATTTCTCTATATACCCGCCTCCTAATCGGGGTCCGTAGTACTGCAGGGTTTCAGTTATATGTAATAGCTTTCCCGACAGATTGGGATGTGTAATATCTAATGCGTCTTCAAATACCTCTGCAGGCTGTGTCGTATCTGCTTGCTCAAAATATACAACTGTCCATCTCATGGATGAATTGTAACATATATATTACAAACTTGCAAGTAATTCCTAAATTTTGCTTGACAATTGACACCTTCCCCCCAACACTCTACAATACAAAACGTATCATAGATGTAGTTCTATATATTTCATGTATACAAGATGAACGGGGGAACATCTTCATGACAACGTCAGTCGCTGGGCAGGGTACTGCACCCGAACAGCTCCTCAAGGAGCGCTTTCACATCAAGACGGGCTTTCATGCGGGGCAGCGCGACATCATCGAGCAGCTTAGACAGGGAAAACGGCTGCTGGTTATCCAGCGCACGGGTTGGGGCAAATCGCTGTGTTACCAGATGGCGAGCCTGTATTATCCACATCTGACCATCGTCTTTTCACCGCTCAAGGCACTGATGCGCGACCAGTGTCAACGCTGTAACGACGTGTATGGCATCCCAGCCGGCATCGTCAGCTCCGAATTTTCGCCGGAAGAGAATCGCTCTATGCTGGAACGAGCGATGAAAGGGCAGTTGAAAATCCTCTTTATCGCGCCGGAAAGACTGGACAACGACGACTGGCAGCGCAGCATCACACAGATGCGTATCAGCATGATCGTGATCGACGAAGCGCACTGCATCTCCACCTGGGGACACGACTTTCGCCCGCATTACCAGCGCATCATGCGGCTGCTCTCCGCTTTGCCACCTACAGTTCCAGTGCTGGCCCTCACCGCGACTGCCAATAAGCGCGTAGAAGCCGATGTACTGGCGCAAATTGGCGCGGGCGCGCAGGTCATACGTGGCACGATGCAGCGACCGAATCTCTATTTGAACGTCGTCGAATTGCATGGTGATCGTGAAAAACTGGCATATCTTGCCGAATTTCTCCCGCGCCTGCCGGGAACGGGCATCATTTACACCGCGACGAAACACGATGCTGAGATGGTTGCAGCTTTTTTGCGGCAGGAAGGTATTGAGGCCGAATACTATCATGCGGGACGCAGTGACGAGTTGCGGGCAGATATCCAACAGCAGTTCATGGAGAATCGTTACAAGGTGGTGTGCGCCACAAATGCACTCGGCATGGGCATCGATAAGCCGGATATCCGTTTCGTCATTCACTTCCAGGTTCCTGGCTCTCCCATTCACTACTACCAGGAGATTGGGCGCGCCGGACGCGATGGCAAGGTCTCCTGGTGCGTGCTGCTCTTCGACCCGGCTGATATTCATATACAGGAATATTTCATTCAGAATGCCAAACCTGAAGCAAAGTGCTATGAATTTGTGCTGTCTCTGCTGCGCGTCACACCTTTAGGCCAGCGTGATTTGATGCGTATGACCGGCTATTCCCAGACGACCATCGAGCATGTGCTTTTTGATCTACAGGAGCAGCGTATCGTCCAGCGTGCCGCAAAAGAGCGCACATACTCGCTTGTGCCACACATAGCGCAGGTCGATGTTGGAGCGTATGATGCTGTGCGCGAACAAAAATTGCGCGAATTGCAGCACATGCAGGACTACGCGCGACTTGGAACGTGTTATATGGAATTCCTCACGACCTACCTGGGTGACGAGCCGGGGTATGCATGCAGAGCATGTAGTAATTGCCGCTCCTCCAACTTTCCGGTTATACGCTATTCGACGAGAATATATCATTTGGCGGCACAATTTCTGGAAGAGGATTACTTACCTCATATCGAGAGGCGTGGAACGAAGTATCGCCCTGAGCATGAGGCAGGCTGGTCACTATCGTATCATGGTAGTACGAGAGTGGGAAAACAGGTGCGTGCCAGCAAGTATGAAGGAGCGGGCCTGTTCCCGCCTGGCCTCGTCGCACGAGCCGTCGAGGTCATTCGGGCGCGCTATCCAATCGAGGTAATCGATGGTATAGTAAGCGTGCCACCGACGAAGAGCGGCGCGCTGGTGGAAAGCTTCGCTCGCCAGGTGGCCGAACATCTGGATATTGCCTATCTACCGGTTATCGACAAAGTGCGCCAGACGAGCGAACAGAAGAGTTTATCGAACTGGTTGCAGAAGAAGGAAAATGTTCAGGCAGCATTTCATGTCTCTTCGCTTGAGCAGGTAGCCGGTCGCGTCATTCTGGCCATCGATGATATTTACGATTCGGGCTATATGCTGCGCGAAGTTGGCTATACATTGATGCAGGCAGGCGCGAAGGCCGTGTATCCGTTTACCATCACGCGCACTGCCCACTCCGACGATCAATAGAGAAGGCAAAGAGAGATGGATAGAGACTTACAAGAACAGGCGTGCTGGCTGTTGCTCGTCTTCGAAAGCGGATTATCGACTCGCGCGGTCAATAACCTGCTTGTTGAGTGGTGCCACCAGCAAAGACGCTCTCTACAAGAGTTTTTTGCCGCCGACCCTGCTGAATGGAAAGAGCTTGCTCATCTTAACGATGATGCCATAAAGAAGTTGCAAGCTAGCAAAGAAAAGCTGGTTGGGCAAGCTTTCCTGGTGGAACAACTGGCACAAAACCAGGTACATATCCTGACTGTTCTCGACAAAGACTACCCCAAATTGCTCAAAGATTCACTCAAGCGCGAGCAAACACCGCCGCTGCTCTTCTATGCCGGAGATTTGCGCATTCTGGAACGTAAGGCCATCGCCATCATCGGCTCGCGCAATGCCAGCGAGGAGAGCCTGGATTTCACACGTATGGTAGCGCGCTATTGCGCAGACCAGGGCGCGAATGTCATCAGTGGCAATGCGCGCGGTGTTGACCGCGCCGCTTATGAAGGAGCCACGGCTGGCGATGGCTGTACAACTATGATACTGCCACATGGTATCCGCAAACTAAGTGGTGTGCAAATGCGCGCACTGGTTCCCTTGATCGAGTCCGGCCAGGTGCTTGTCATGAGCCAGTTTCACCCCGATGCGCAATGGGTTGTCAGCCGGGCAATGGAGCGTAATAAGGTCGTTACGGGATTGGCGCAGGTGGTGATAGTGGCGCAATCAGATGTGCAGGGAGGCACCTGGGAAGGCGCGAACGGCGCGCTCAAACAGCATCGTCCACTGTATGTTCGTCAACCTGTTGGTAATGTTGGTGATGTTCCTTTACCCGGCAACCAGGCATTGATCGAAAAGGGAGGCCAACCTCTCGCCTTGCCTGTGGAAGATATCGAGGCAGAACTGCACTCACTCGTGGAAGAAAGCGCGACCTTGCAGGAGCAAAAACTGGAGCAAGCGCCTCGTCCCGATCAACTGTCCCTCTTCGCAATAACAAATGAATAACACAGCACCCGACACACAAACCACGACCACCATCGACTACCGGGGCCGCGACCTCGCCATCATCCCATCCGATGATATGCTGCCCTTATCGACGGACGAACTGTTGCGTACCCTCTTCGGCTCGCATCTTCCCTCTGTCGTCGCTTCCAACATGGAGCGCGACAAACGGCATCGTTTCCTGCGCACCAGAGCTATACACTTCCCGGCGGTCAAACGCGCCTTGCAGGCGAACCGCACGCCATTTCATATAGCCTTTGAGGAGCGGCCTGCGCTGCCGTTTGAGACAGAGTTGGGCATGGAGCCGAGGCCATACCAGCGCGAGGCTATGACGAATTGGGTAGCTGCCGGGAGCGCGGGCGTGGTGATCTTGCCGACGGGCGCGGGCAAAACCTTCGTCGCGGCCATGTGCATCCACGAGACGCGCCTGTGGACGCTGGTCGTCGTGCCGACGCTCGACCTGTTGCAGCAGTGGCGTGTATCGCTGGCTGCTGCGCTTTCGATTGAGGCGAGCGAGATAGGCGTCTTCGGCGGCGGCGAGAAAGAGTTGAGGCCGATTACCATCATCACCTATGATTCCGCGGCGATCTACCCGCGCGAACTCAGGCGTTTCGGGCTGCTCGTGTTCGACGAGTGCCACCACCTGCCCGCGCCGGGATATCGCCTGATCGCCGAGAGCGCGTTCACGCCCTTGCGCCTGGGGCTGAGCGCCACGCCCGAGCGCGGCGACATGGCGCATCTCGACCTGGATGTGCTGATCGGGCCGGAGGTCTACCGCCGCTCGCCTGCTGAACTGACCGAGGGCCACTACCTGGCGCAATACGAGGAGCGGCGCATCGACATTGCCCTGTCGAGCGAGGACGAAGCGCGTTACGCCGAGCAGCGCGGCATCTACCGGGCATTCTTGCAGCGTCGGCACATTCGCATCACCTCGCCGGAAGAGTTCCAGCAGAAGGTGATTTTCATGAGCGCGCGTGATCCACAGGCGCGCGAAGCGATGCTGGCGTGGCGCGAGGCGCGCAACATCGCCATGAACGCACCTGCCAAGTATGCCGAGATCGAGCGCCTGCTGCGCGAGCACGCAAGCGACCAGGTGCTTCTTTTTTCGGAGTATAATCAGGTGGTTGATGAGATTCGCCGCCGCTTCTGCCTGCCGAGCATCACCTATAAGACTCCCGCCGAGGAGCGGCGCGCCATTCTCGAACGCTTCCGCTCAGGGCAGTATACCAAGCTGGTGACGGGGCGCGTGCTCAACGAAGGCGTGGACGTGCCGGATTGCCGTGTAGCCATCATCGTCAGCGGCAATAGTACCAAACGCGAGTACATTCAACGCCTGGGCCGCGTCTTACGTCCTAAAATGGAACAGGCGCTCTTGTACGAACTGGTCACGAGCGGCACAACAGAAGAAGACATCGCTTCACGCAGGAAAGAATAGAATAATGATTATGAACTTTCAAGGCCAGTTATGTCATTCTGAGCGAAGCGAAGAATCTTCATCGCCGAGGGTCTGAGATTCTTCGCTTCGCTCAGAATGACATGGCCGATGGTGGTCATGAAAGTTCATAATATGCGGTGAACGCGATAAATCGCGCCCCTACAAAATCTTGGAAACGTTTGCACGTCAAGGAGAATCCGGTGCGCTTCAGCCTACAAGACATACAAAAGCACGTGCAGCGGCGCGATGGGGAGCTGTTCGTCAGCCTCCACATGTTGCGTCCGGGCGAGTCGCGTGCCGAGATAGCGCGGCTGATCGCCTTCTACGAGCAGTGGCTAGGGCAGCCGCAGCGTAGCTTCAGCATGGATGATGCGCGTGCCTGCGTGGGCGAGTATCGCCTGGCAAACTGCCTGATTGCAACGCTGAGCGCGTGGTACGCCTGGCGCTCTCCCGATTGGAGCGAGGTTGTGCCGCAGGCGAGTACGGAGACAATGGCTGAGGCTGGCATTGCATCGCCTGCGCACCTGCGGTTGGCGCTCTTCGACTACGTGAACGCGCATTATGCAGGTTTTCTGGAGACGAGCCGCCGCGAGGAGGCGCGGGAGCATTTCGCCTCGCTCTATAGCCTCCACGCGACCGACCTGGAATACCTGCTCGCGCTCGATAGCGATGACGAGGCCATCCTGGTGCGCGACCGCGAGAGACCAGCGCCCACGCCGGGCGAGGTGGCCGCGCTCTATAACCAGTGGGCATTCGAGGCCGCCTTGTTCAATGCCTCCGAGGTCGTTTTTGTGATCGATTGCGCCGCATTCGGCGCGGGTGCTGGAGTATATCCAGGTGAAGGAGCGATGACGACGGGCGTGGGCGCGGTCATCAAACGCCTATGCTTCCTGGCGCGCAAGCTCGGTGTCTACTACGACCTGGCCTACGAGCCGGGAACGTCGTATCTGCGCCTGACTCTCTATGGACCGCAGGACATGACCGGCACGGCGCAGCAGTACGGGCTGCGATTGGCGCGGCTGTGTCGTCTGCTATTGGGATATGGCGGGATTACGACGGGTGGGCGTGGGGCGGGCGGGGACAAGCCCGGCCCCTACAAATCACACGCCAATATCCTGCCGTCCACAGCCATCGTAGAGGCACACGCCACCGTGCATTTCTTGCAGCGCGCTTACCGCTTCGTGATGGACGCCAAACTCTTTGCATTGTTACCGGTACACGAGGAGGACGCGATGAATCGCGTCCCTACGAAATTGTTGGGGAGCGTGGAGATCGTGAATCGCGCTCCGGTAAACGAGGTGTATGACAGCAGCATCGAGCAGGCGTTTGCCGAGGCGTTTACCTCGCTCGCCAGGAGCTACGCCGCTGATGGCTGGCAGCTCGAACGCGAGCCGGAGCCGCTGCTGGTCTCCCTGCCGGGAGCGACGACGCAAGGCATCTTCATCCCTGACTTTGCCCTGACGCGCGACCGGCACCGCATCTACCTGGAAATTCTTGGGTTCTGGACGCCGTCGTACCGCGAGCGCAAGCTACTGAAGTTGCAGCAGCTCAAGGGGCGGCAAGATATCGTGCTGGCCTTTCCGGTCGAGGCGCGAGGCGCGTTCGCCGGTCTTACCCCGGATTTCCCGCTGATCGAGTACGATGGTCAGCTTTCCGCGACGGAGGTGGTGGGCGTGCTTCGTCGGCACATCGATGATTTCGCGGAACGCCTGGCGCTGGTAGACTATGAGGCAGTGCGCCGCCGCGTGCGCGAGGAGGGCTGGCTGCCTGAGCGTGCCAGTTTCGCGGCCCTGCATTGCTACCGGCGCGCGGAACTCGCGCAGGCAGTCGAGCAGATCATCCGCGGTGAAGGAGATGGAGATGTGGGAGGCGGCATTCTGTTCGCGCCGGGCGTCGGCCTGTACGATCGGGTATGGTTGGAACATCTTGGCGCTTCCTTCGTAGAATGGTTGGGGAATCATGTGTCTCGCAAAGTATCCTTGCAGGAGGCGTTGAGTGAATGCAGAACGTGGCAGCCTGCCCTGAACGCCTGCGACGAGACGAGCTTCGAGGCGCTGCTTGGCTTGTGGCCTGCTGTGTACCTGCGCCGCAGTTCGATTTTCGAGGCGACGATTGCACTGGCAGGCGACGAGGACGCGCTGCTCGAAGATCAGGCGGGCGAAGCAACGCAAGCCTCTCCACGCAGGGTCGTGCGCGAGCGGCGCGCCACATATAAAAAACGCGCTGCTGAGCCGTCAGGGAAGCCAGGAGATAAAGAGACAAGCCAGCAGCAATTGTGGGAGTAAAGGGATTGGTAGCGATTATGGATGTCAAGGAACTGATAGGCGTCACACTTGGCAGTTGCACGCTCGAACGCATCATCGGGCGTGGCGGTATGGGCGCGGTATTTCTGGCGCAGCAATCCAGGCCGATACGTATTGTCGCGGTCAAGGCGCTGCTTCCCGCCTCCGGCGCTGATCCCGACGAGCAGCGCATCTTTTTGGAGCGATTCAGGCGCGAGGCTGATACGGTTGCGAAGCTGGAACAAAAGAATATCCTGCCGATCTTCGAATATGACGAAGCAGTCGTCAATGGGCAGCAGCTCGCCTATCTTGTCATGCCGTATATCCGGGGCGGTACGCTGCGCGAGCGCATCGACGATATGAACCGCGATGGGAAGAAATTCGACCTGCAGACCATCGCCGGCTATATCGGCCAGGTGGCGGAGGCGCTCGACTACGCTCATGGCCTGGGTGTGGTGCATAGGGATGTGAAGCCGGCCAACCTGCTCATTCACTCCGATGGGCGTCTGCTCTTGAGCGACTTCGGTATCGCGCGCTTGAACGCCATGCCCGCGCTGACGACCGCCGGGAATTTCCTCGGCACTGCCGAATATGCCTCGCCCGAACAGGCCAGCGCCAGCCCTCTCGATGCGCGCTCCGATATCTACTCGCTGGGTGTCATCCTGTTCGAACTATTGACCGGCCACGTACCATTCAGCGGGCCGAACCCGTTCGTCATCCTCTCCAAGCATCTCAATGAGCCGGTACCCTCCATCAGGAATGCGCGCCCGGACCTCTCGCCTGCCATCGAGTTCGTCGTGAAAAAAGCCCTGGCGAAGAACCAGGTCGAACGCTATCAGAGCGCATCGGAGATGGCATCCGACCTGCGCGCCGTCATATCGCCCGCCCTGGCCGCGCCCGGCATGTTGCGCCTGAGCGGTAACGCGGGGAACGGCGATCTAGCGGTTGCTGACCATCCCTGGCGCTCGCAGGTCGAGCCGCAGGGTGTCGCGGCTGCCGTCCCGCTTCCTCACTCCGCCATTCCGCCGACCAGTCCCGCCATACCCATCTCGCCGCCCGGAGGAGTGCCGCCCGCCGTGGGCCAGCCTGGCGGGTGGCGATGGCCCTCTCAGGCCGCCGGTACCACCTCAACCGAGGAATCTCCCCAAGTACTGTCACCTGCTGCGCAGATTGAAGCGCATCAAGCTATGCCCGCACAGACCCACCGGTGGAACCGCCGCCTGTACTTCTACGGGGTAATCGTGCTGGCGGTGCTGGCACAGGCGCTGGTGCTGAGTCTGCTTTTCGCCCCTGCCGCGCCGGGTGATGCAGCACCCGCCATTCTTGGTATCCTGGCGGGTGCGAGTATCAACATGCTCGCGCTGGCCGCCATTGCCTTCACGGGCGTCACGCGCAATCGCGTTATTCAAAACAATTTCTATGCCTGTCTTGCTACCACGCTGGCTGCTCCCCTGCTGAGCGGGTTCTTCGTCAACTTTGGCGCGGCCACGCCTGGAACGCGCGCGCTGCACCTGCCACTGGTGGCCTACGGCATCCTGCTGGCGAGCAACGTCTTTACCTTGCGCCAACTGCGCGCTGTCGATCTTGCGCCTGAGCAGGTGCAGGTCGCGCCGGTCTTATGGCGTTCGGCGCTGATCGGCGCGCTCACCGGGCTGCTGCCCCTCACTATGATCCTGATTTTGACGCTGACCACCTCGTCACCCCTGCCAACCAATAGCCCTCTGCTGCTACGCATCCTGGGCGTGCTGCTGATCGTCCTGGTCGGCGCACCAACGCCGGGGACGGTGCTGGCGGTCTGGCTCTCGCGTAAGATGACCTTTCCCAGTCTCATACGCAGCAGCGCGCTGGCCGGGCTGTTCCTCTTTATCGCGGCATTTTTGCTGGTCGTCGTATGGAGCGTGCTGACGACGAACCACTTGCTCTTCTTCGACCAGTTCAAGCAGTCCGGCCTGGCCTTCCTGGTCGGCCTGGGGATGCTCGGCTTGCTCGGCGCGCTGCGTGGAATGCTGGATGCGTGGCTCTACCGCCGCCTCATTCGCAGGAGGAGCCAGGCATAAAAAAGAGGGGCCGCGCGGCCCCTCTTTTTTATGCGCGCATGGCTGATTATGGCAGTTGCCACACCTTCGCGTTGGTGAAGACTGCCTCGGTAGCGCTGGTAACGTCATAGGCGCTGAAGCCGATCTGCCCTTTGGCGTAAGTGCTGTCGGAGATCGAGGTAAGCATAGTCTGGTTCAGGTAGATCGTCAAGGTGCTTCCACGCGCCACGACGGAGACGGTATTCGTATTGGTCAGGTCAACACCCGAAGGGAGCGTATCATACTTCAAGATACGCGCGTTGGAGCCGGTGTTATCAACGTAGACGTAGACGCCGTAGTTGCCGCTTGTATAGAAGGTCACGCGATACAACTGGTTCGTATTGACATTGCCGCGGAAGATCAGACCCCCGCCGTCTCCTTTGTTGATGACCATCTCCGCCTCGAAGGTGAAGTTGCTGAAGTTGGTATTGGTGCCGAAACAGGTGCTGAACGTGTTCGTCTGGTTGTCCGAGACGTGAAAGGCGTTGCCTGTGAACTGGCAGAATGTGCCGGTTTGCCAGTTGTAGCCCTTGTTGTTATCGCTCAGTGGATCGTTTATCACCTGGTTGTTACTGAATGGGTAGGTTGAAGCGATGGCCGTCGCGGTCGCGTTGGCGTTGAAGGTCGCGGTTGCGTTGGCATGGGCAGTGGCCGTGATATTGGCTTGCGCGGTAGCTGTTGCGTCGGCGTTGCTCTTCTGCACGTTGTTGTATGAAACCAGCCCGACCGCTACGCCTCCACCGATGATGACCAGCGCGATCACAGCGATCAAGATGTTGCGCATGGAAGGCCCGCCGCGTTTCGGTTGTGGAACAGGCTGTGGTGGCGGCGGGGGTGTGTAGGCACCGTAGTTCTGCCCGGAGGCCGGTCCCTGGCTGGCGACCGTTTGCCCATACGGGTCATAGGGGTTATAGTTCGGATCGCTGCCCGATCTCTGTGTAGGGGCGTTCGGTGCATAGGGATTAGAGCCGTACTCTGTTCCAGCAGGCCCACCTGGAGCAGGCGGCGGCGGATAGCCATACGGGTTAGGGTTAGGGTTAGGGTTAGGGCCTGATCCTGGTCCCGAAGGCGGATTGGTGCCATAGGGATTGTAGGGGTTCTGTCCTCCCTGGTTAGGCCCACCGTAAGATGTTCCGGGGGTATTTGCATTAGGGTTGGGAGGATTCTGTCCATAAGGATCATAGTTTGGATTTGGGTTAGGAGGATACTGGCTCATGATGAAAGCCTCCTTCTACTAGTGATTAAAAATAGCAGTAAAAACATTGTTCAACACAGCAGTAGTATAACATAGGTACACTTTGAAAAAAAGTGGTTTGTTTATATATTCTCTGTTGCGCTCTTCACAAAAGCGTGCCTATCTCATATAATAAGAGCAGATCGAATGTCTATCCATGTGTCATTTGACACATATGTATCGCTGCTAGGGGAGCCTTCGGGCTGAGAGGCAGTCGCAAGCGACGCGCTGCTGACCCTATGAACCTGATCTGGGAGGAAGGCGCGGATAAACGGCTGGCGCAGGCGGTATTCTGCGATATGTCCACGCCGCACCCCAACCGGTTCAATGTGTATGATGAAATCCGATCCAAACTCATGGAACGCGGCATCCCAGAAAAGGAGATCGCCACTATCCAAGACGTGTATACCGACGCGAAGAAAAAGACGCTGTTTGACGCGGTCAATGCCGGGCGCGTCCGCATACTGCTCGGCTCCACCGAGAAAATGGGAGCCGGTACGAACGTCCAGAAGAAACTCAAGGCGCTTCACCACCTGGACGCCCCCTGGCGGCCACGCGACATCGAGCAGCGCGACGGGCGCATCCTGCGCCAGGGCAATGATAACCCGCAAGTGAGCATCTGCCGCTACGTCACCAAAGATTTTTTTGATGCCTATATGTAGCAGACATTGGAAACCAAAGCCCGCTTTATCCAGCAGGTCATTAGCGGCGATGTCACCGTGCGCGAGGCCGAAGACCTGGAAGGCGGCGAATTGAGCTTTGCCGAAATCAAGGCGATTGTGTCCGGCAACCCCGCGGTGATGGAAAAGGTCAGGATTGATACCGAAGTCCGCAAGCTCGACATGCTCCGCTCCGCCCATGTAATACCAGCGTAGGGAAGCGGCAGGCAGGTAAGGCAGTTGTACCAGGATTGAGCATTCCAGGCAGTGCCATTCGGGTTGCTGGAAGATATGGTGACCCGCAACGCCCATGAAGCGGAAGAATTTAGCGCGGAAGTAGACGACAAGGTATATTCAGGCAAGAATGCCAGAGAGGAAGCAGGAAAAGCCATAATCCAGGCCGTTATATCGTCGCTGTGGGAAGAAGGCAAGGAATTAAAGCTAACCTTGGCCATTTCAAGGGCTTTACCCTCATGAGCAGCTTTAGCGGGCGCGAAGGGAAAACGCCGAAGCTCTATTTGCGTGGCACACATACCTACGAAGCGAACCTGAACCCGGAGAGCGCTTCCGGCACCATCGCCAGCATTGAATATGCGCTCCGCCGCCTTGACCGCGATGCAGGAGAAGAACAATCTAAATGCGAGCGCATGGAAAAGGCGCTCAAAGATTACCGGGATCAGCTTCACCGCCCCTTCGAGCATGAAGACCGCCTGCGCGGGCTGTGCATGAAGCAGCAGGAAATCAACAAACTGCTTGACCTGGACAAAAGCGATACGCAGGTTGTGGCGAAAGACAATATGCCGCAGGATGAACAAGCCGCAGACACTTTTGTTCAACGCCTGGCCGGAGGGAGGAACAAAGTAAAGGTTATTGAGCCTGCGGCATAGAGAAAATCAGTTAAAGCCTATACTCCTGCACACCAAAACGCCGCAATAAGGCCTCCTTAGTTGACTCTGTACGGATGTGGTCGCGATCAAAAATTTCACCATTTTCCAGTACTACTTCCCTCACGATTTCAGCCGCTTTAATCATCAATGCTTCCCATTTTTTTGCATCCCACAATATAGTTGTTATTTCTTCGCACCGTTTCTTTATATCGGAAGAGTTCATCCTGGGCATTTTTCTTTGATTAACGAGATATCGAAATGTCATCAAAATATGATATTTTGCAGCTATAAATGAACTGTTGAGTCGCTGATTGCGAAGTAAGGATTTAATCGATATGTGGCAAAAGCTGCAACGTAATACGGTTCTAGCTTATCACCTTCCCGGAAAATCGTTTCGCCTACTTGATCGCGGATAGATTTGTAGTTACGAGTTACCTTTGTAGGCTCATCAAGAAACATTGCGCCAAATGACCGTATGAGAGCGTGCGGTGGAACAATTCGTGTTTTTTCAACTTCAGGAAAACGGTCATATTGGCAATCTCGCCTCTCGTAATATAGCTTTTTATCGGCTTCTGGATATGCACAGAAAAACATTTCCAACTGTTTTGCAAAACTCGTCAAAGCATAGAGTTGTTCCGCCTTCAATTCAGTCTGCCTATTTGTAGCACGAGTGATGGATTCTTTTACGTCATCGTCTTGAGTTACAATAAGCCGCAGCGGAATAAAAACTGAATTTAGGTCAAGCCCTCTTCTGTCAAATACAACATGGCTTGTTTGGCATCCGTTG
The DNA here is from genome assembly GCA_963731975.1 of uncultured Chloroflexia bacterium. GTDB lineage: Bacteria > Chloroflexota > Ktedonobacteria > Ktedonobacterales > Ktedonobacteraceae > CAVSXS01. The sequence goes on from CAVSXS010000007.1 coordinate 287,578, forward strand.
ACAATTTGAAAATCCGTGATCGTAAATCTGCTGCCAAGTTGCTGAAGATTGCGAGCAATGATTGTAACTCCATTGTTCATCAATACGAATTGTCCACGAACGCTTGATTCTAAGGTTTCGCGAATTTCTTTGTTAACTTTGTTATAGTCCTGCCAATCCCTTACATTCTCATCAAAAATACTTCCCAGGATATCATCTCTGCTATCATCTGAAATAATATTAATGAACTCAGTGGCTGCAATAAACCCCAAATAGGCTTGAGTTACACCGGAAATGGCAGGAATCTTCCATATGTTGCTTAAATACAAATTCACGCGTGTTTGCCGATTTTGTCTGATTATACAATCGATGTATATCGTTAGCTCCATAACATATAAATTCAGTCGTTCCGAATAGTGGGGTTGAATTGAGGGCAGCAACGCATCCATCTTTGCGAGCTTTTAGATTCGGGTCGTCGAACCATGTTCCTGTCGTCACATAATAGAGACGGCAAGTCGGTTTGGTTCTGAATCGACTACCACGATCAAATACGGCTTTTGCAATGGCTGCTGCCTCAGCAACTTTTTGATTGCGCGCCAATGTTGGATTGGGTTTAAAAAAATCTTCGACTCCAAATCCGAAATTACCAATTTTTGCGCTTTCAAATGAAGCTCCTCTATCGGCCTGCGTAAAAATAAAATTCACTTCAAGATAGCCATTCCGCTCCGCTAATTCAGCCACAGAATCGACATCCGTAACTAGTGCGCCATTTACGATAATAGCTATGGAATCGGCGCCAGTGTCTCCCCCATTCCCAATCACAATGTCTGTAGTATCGAATGTGCGGGTATGATGCCTGCGCAGCGTAATAAATGCAATAAAATGCTCAAACTGTTTATCTTCCGGTAAATGTTCGGTTTGATTTGCTTTGGAAAATTCAGCCAATAATGACTGCGTGATTATGTCCATGAGTTTCTTTCCTTAATCTCGCGACTCCTCAATAGGGGAATAGGATAGCACCAAAGCACGATTTCAGTCAAGGTGACTAGCTCGTTAATTCCTTTTAATTTCAAATAGGTAACTTGTGGAGCGCCTGGCCGAGAGGAAAAAGGGAAGGGCTGTCGAGCCTGCGGCGTAGAGAGGCTTCCGTTAATTCCGTTCAATCTTTGAAGACCTTGAAGGAGACACGGGGCAATACGAACTCCAACACCCAAAAATAGGTACTCCGCCAGTATCAATTACACTGTGGGTATATGTTATCACTGGTGTCCCAACGTTTGAGTTTGGTCTTAATGTGATATATTGCCAATGCCACAATCAGAGTGTATGGCATTTACGGGAGAAATGTATGGAACAGAAAATTGCGTTTGTGAAAACTGGGTGGTCAGAAGAATACAGAGGTGGCCCAGTTGCTGGTAGGTATAGCTATCTCCAAGAAAACGAGACTGGTCATGAGCGGTTCAATTTTTTGCAAGCACCCAATAGTAGATTTTATGGTTATCTTCCACCTATCGGTACTAAATCCAGACCTCCACAACCAAAAGAAAGAGAAGATTGGCTGGTAATTTTTGTATCCGCACGTAATGGCACCGGCCCCCTTACGGTTGTTGGCTGGTATGATGGTGCTGTTTTTAATAATGAATACCAAAATAGGCCAGAATATCAGCTAGCTTCCAATTTTGAGAGAGATGAACATGGGAAGGAATATACCTATTGTGTTCATTCAGAAAAAGGACATTTAATTCCCGAAGGAGAGAGAAAGATAACAGTTTTGGGAACGCATTTCGGAAGGACGCCTATTGTATATGCTCAACAGGGAAGTGGTTCAGATCAAGAGGCATGGAGGAAAGATTTAGTTAGGCTTGCCAAGCAAGTAATGGAAACGCAAGCACTTAATGAAAGTACTACCCCATATCTTGCTTTCCCAGACCAAGAACACAGAAAACAAGTGGAAGATGCGTCGATGAGGAAAGCCAAATCTTATTTAGAAAGTAAGGGATATTCAGTAGAAGACATCCACAAGCAAAATCGCGGCTACGATTTATTGGCAACAAAAAAGAAATCTGGCACAGATGAAGAATTGCACGTTGAGGTAAAAGGCACAAGCACTAATATCCAACGCTTCTTTATATCCCGGAGAGAGAAACTTTACATGTTGGAGAGTAGATGGCGGCTGTTAATTGTAACAGATGCGTTAACAACAGAGCCGAAGGTCTCTCTTTTGACGAGTCGTGAAGTTGAGGAAAAATTCAAATTCAATGAATTTGCTTGGGAAGTCGTTCTGAAGTGAACTGTAAAACTATCCTACCTTTCTGTTCAACCTAATCGGAATCCGACCAAGCGCAGTCCTTGACTCGCTACCAATAAGCTCTTATCATCGGTAGCATAGTTTCTCTTCATTTTTTGCTGCTGATTAATGTTGGTTTTGAGCTTGCCCCATTAAAACGGGTCAAAGTCACGAAGTCATTTGAGGCCGTTTTGCACAGGGGATATAGCACGTGGTATATTTCATAGTAGTCATAGTTTTACTTTGATCGTTATTAGGTAGCGTTTAACTTGTTCGCTTGGGAGCTTGGGAAAGCCAGGCTGAGAGGGTGGCCGCATTTATCGCCACCGACCAGTTGAACCTGATCTGGATAACGCCAGCGCAGGGACGGACAGCAACATTCTGTTGAAGAAGTCTTTATCTTTGGGGCGCTGGCACATGCCAGCGTCCCTTTTTGTCGCGCTGGCATGTCCTTATGGAGAACCTATGGAGACGCCAAAGCTGGTTGCGCAAGGTGTCACAAAGACCTTTCACCGGGGACGCCAGTCGCTGGAAACGTTGGCCGGGATCGACCTCAGCGTCGAGAACGGGGAGTTCGTGACCGTCGTTGGCCCAAGCGGGTGTGGGAAAAGCACGCTGTTCAATATCATCGCGGGTATCGAACGGCCCGATGCTGGCCTGATCGCCATCGACGGCGAGGCGGATAGGCCGCGTGCCGGGCGGACGGGCTACATGCCCCAGCAGCCGCTCTTGCTGCCCTGGAAGACGGTCGAAGAAAATGTCATGCTCGGCTCCGATGTGCGCCGCGTGCTGCGCAAAGTAGCCCGCGATGAAGCACACGAGCTGCTCAAACGCTTCGGGCTGATGGAATTCGCCGCGTACTATCCCGCCGCGCTCTCAGGCGGTATGCGCCAGCGCGTTGCCCTGCTGCGCACCGTCCTGTTTAACCGCACCTTCCTGCTGCTCGACGAGCCGTTCGGCGCGCTCGACGCCCTGACACGCCTGGCCTGCCAGATGTGGCTGCTCGACGTGTGGCAGGAATTTCATTCCAGCGTGCTTTTCATCACGCACGACGTGCGCGAGGCCATCCTGCTCTCCAATCGCATCTACGTGCTGAGCGCCCGCCCGGCGCGCGTGCTGCGCGTCGTGGATGTTCGCCTGCCCTCTCCACGCAAGCCGGAGTCGCTGGCCTCGCCGGAGGCAGCGCAATTGGAGCAGGAGCTGCTCGCGCTGCTCTTGAAGGAGCAAAAGGAACAACAACTATGACGTTACGCAAACTGGCGAGCTTTGGTCCAGCTCTCGTGCTGGCAATAGCGCTGCTGGCGATCTGGCAGCTCTACGTGCAGATCAGCCAGATCAGCCCGAGCTTTCTCCCGTCGCCCACAGCCGTTGTCTCCGCGCTGGTGAATAACTGGCCGATCATCTACGACAATAGCGTGCCGACCCTGCTGGAGACCGTGCTGGGTCTCGCCATCGCCACGGCGCTGGGATTGCTCCTGGCGGTGCTGCTCAACGTATCGGGCTGGATGCGCCGCGCCGTCTACCCGCTGCTGGTGACATCGCAGACGATCCCGATGGTCGCGCTAGCCCCCTTGCTCTTGATCTGGATAGGCTATGGCATCCCATCTAAGCTGATCGTCGTGATCCTGTACTGCTTCTTTCCTATAGCCGTCGCCTGCGCCGATGGGCTGGCCTCGGTCGAGCCGGAGATGTTGAACCTGCTGCGCAGCATGAAGGCGTCGCGCTGGCAAATCCTGCGGATGGTGCGCCTGCCCGCCGCCATGCCTTCCTTCTTCTCCGGCCTGCGCATCGCCGCGACCTACAGCGTGGTGGGCGCTATCTTCGGGGAGTACGTCGGCGCGGAGAAGGGGCTGGGTATCTACATGCAGCGCGCGACCAACTCGTTCGCCACGGCGCAGGTCTTCGCGGCCATCGTTGTGACGGCGGCGCTGAGTCTCGCCCTGTTCGGCCTTGTATCGCTGATCGAATATATCGCGCTGCCCTGGTATCACGGAACGCAGCAGCGAGCATAAACGAGCGCATTACCTGAAGAAAGGTACAATCATGAACAACCGTAATCGCCTGCTTTTGAGCATCGGCATCCCGCTATTGTTGATCGTCGTGGTGGTGGGCGCGTTCCTCTGGCAGCAGCACGCCGCCAGCGCGCCCACGCAGGTAACGGCGTCGATCACACCCGCGCCGGGTTCGGAGTGCGCGTCGATTCCCAAGAGCGCGCCCGCTCAGTTGACGAGCATGAGCTTTGCCCTGGACTGGACACCCAACACTAACCACACCGGCATCTATGTCGCGCTGGCGCAGAACTGGTACCGCGACGAGGGGATCGACCTGCACCTGCTGCCCTATTCCTCAAGCGTCTCTCCCGATACGCTCGTCAGCTCGGGCAAGGCTGACGCGGGTATCAGCGCGACAGAGGGTATTGTTACAGATGCCGCGCTGGGCCAGCCGGTCGTGTCGATTGCCGCCATCATCCAGCACAACACCTCGGCACTGGTCTCGCTGGCAAGCTCCGGCCTCAATCGCCCGCGCGATTTCGATGGCAAAACCTACGGCGGCTTCGGCGCGCCCTATGAATCAGCCGTGGTGGGTGAGATCATTAAGAAGAATGGCGGCACTGGTCGCTTCAAGAATGTGACACTGAGCGTGGATGCGATGCAGGCGTTGGAGTCTAAAAGCATCGACTTCGTATGGGTCTTCGAGGGCTGGGAGGTCATCCAGGCGCAGCGTGCCGGTATCAAGCTGAATGTCTTCCCCATAACCAACTATGGTGTGGCCGACTACTACACACCCAATATCATCACCAGCCCGGCGGAGATTCAGCAGAAGCCTGACCTGCTGCGCCGCTTCATGCTGGCGACCTCCTGCGGTTACGAGTACGCGCGCACGCATCCCCAGCAGTCCGCGCAAATGCTGATCAACGGGGCCAATGCTACCAGCCCCGGCACGTTCCCGGATACCGGACTGGTGTACGCCAGCCAGAACTTCCTCAGTGCGCGCTATGCCGACCCGGGCCGCCAGTGGGGCTGGCAGGATGCCGCACCCTGGCAAGACTACCCGCAGTTCATGTTGAATTCGGGAGGCATTCTGGATGCCAACAACAAGCCCGTCACACATATGAACTTCAACGCGCTGTGGACGAACCAGTTTTTACCGAAGATCTAATTTGCCGAAGTCAGGAAGAGCTTACTTGTGACCCGCATCACCACGAGGAGGTGAAAAAAGCGCTTTCGAAGGATAGGGAAGAAACATATACTATGAATAAAGGATGTGTTTTGGAAGAAACAAGCTCCTACGTTCCCGATAAGGAGAAAGTTTGTAATATGTTCACTCGTAGCTTCCCATCTGTTCGTATGACCAGGTTGAGCAAGATAGGTATCCTGCTCTTTCTCGTTATCCTGGCTGGCTGCGGCGGGTCGAATTCGACCAGCACAAGCACGCCGACCGTTGTTACGACCTCGACCTCCACGTCGCTTGCGCAGTTTTCACCTGTTGATCTGGGGATTCCGGCGGCAGCACTGAATTCGCCTGTGGTTGGGGCATTACCGGGCGATACCCTGTTGCACGTGCGTCTGACCTTCAAGATTCAGAACCAGCAGGCGCAGGGCAGCCAGCCGCAGAGTGGCACTGTTGTTCAGAGTCAGGATCTGGAGAAGCAGGCGAATCAGATCGGCATTTCCGATGCAACCTATCAGAAAATCAAGCAGGTACTTGGTGTGCAGGGCGTGACCCTGACCCTGAGCAGCCTGCATACAGAATTGAAGGTCGACGCGCTGGCCAGGACGATTGGGCCGCTCTTCCAGACGCAATTCGTCAACCACAACTACAATGGTCGCGTCTTCTATGCTCCGGCAACGACTCCACTCCTACCCACGTTTATCGCGGACCAGGTGATTGCAGTCACGGGATTGGATAACTACAGCATCAATCCGAAGCCTGCATTCTCGGCGCTTTCCGCCCTCACAACAAACCAGGCTCATCCGGCAACGCAACAGGCGGATTGCACCGCTCCCCAGGGAACGGTCTTTCCCAACCAGGTCGCGCACGCGTATGGCTATGACCAGTTTCATTCGCATGGCTATAACGGCCAAAATATGACGATTAACCTGGTGGAGATCGATGGTGTGGCGATGAGCGATGTTCAAAACTACGCGCAGTGCGTGCAATACGCGGGTCATATGCGCTTTGTCAACATCGATGGCGCGGCTCCCCAGCCGCAGGGCGAGACGACGCTGGATATGGATATGATAATGGGGCTGGCTCGCAATGCTACTATTGTTGACTATCAGACCTCGGCCCCGTCGGTTGTTGACCTGGAAGATGCATTACAGCGCATCATCGATGATAACGCCACAAGCACAGCACCGGGCAGCGTGGTGAGCATCAGCATCGAGGCAGCCGAAAACTACATGTCGCTGAGCTACCTTAAAGCGATGGATCAGCGTCTCTACCTGCTGACGCAGAAGGAACACATGACCGTCTTCGTGGCGAGCGGCGATTGCGCAGCCTATATGGATGGCACGTTCGGCAGCCTCTCGGTCAGTTTCCCGGCCTCGGACCCCTATGCGGTAGCAGTCGGTGGGACGGTGTTGCAGGTCAACCAGAACAATGCGCGCGGGAGCGAGACGGTCTGGTCGGATAGCTCGAACCAGCAGCAGTGCAACAACGCCTGGGGCAGCGGTGGCGGGAGCAGCAACTTCTTTCAGCAGCCAGCCTATCAGACTGGTACAGGTGTCAACAATAACGACTCGCGAGGATTCCGACAGATGCCGGACATCTCGGCAGTGGCATTCGACCTGCCGGTCTACTTCGGTGGTGCGTGGGTTGCATTCAACGGCACCAGCGCGGCAACACCCGTCTGGGCAACCGGTATGGCCTTGCTCAACCAGGCGCTCATCAGCCAGTTCAGGAAGTTCTTCTACGGCGTTGGTCTTTTCTACGCCGTTGCGAACAATCACGGTCGCCTCGCACCATACTTTGATGTAACGCAAGGCAACAACCAGGCATTTCCAGCCACGACCGGATGGGATTTTGCCACTGGTCTAGGCTCACCTAACCTGGTGGACATTTTCGGCGTACTGGCAAGTTACGCCAGGCAGAAGTAATCCGTAGGGGCGAACCCTTGTGGTCGCCCGCCCTCACTCGCCGCGCCACTATACGTCGCTATCGATGGGGAGGCGGGCGACCACAAGGGTTCGCCCCTATGGATTACCAGCCGTATGCACCACCAGCAGCAGTCCCTTCTCAAGCGTCACCTCGGCGCGTTCTGAGGTGAGCACGTTGCTGACGCCGCGCGGCCTGCCGAAGGACAGCGTCTCGTGGCGCAGGGGGTAGTAGAGGCCGGTGGTCGCTACCCCCTCGGCGTCGGCAGTGAGAGGAAGCAGCGAGAGGATGTCGCCTTGTTGCCCATCGATTACCGATGTGCCAGGCCCTCGGAGCAGCCAGCAGGTGGTTTCGCCATCGATAATGCGTATAGGCAGCGTATCGAACCCGGCCAGCAGTAGCACGTTTGCCAGGGCGTGATCGAAGCGACTGCCTCCCAATGCTCCGAGCAGGCTGATCTCCGTCGCGCCATGCTCCAACGCAACCTGTACCGCCAGTTCCGTATCGGTCTCGTCCTTCTCCGCTCGCGCCGGGACGACCAGGCTTCCCTGCTCGCGCGCCTCAGCGAGCAGTTGTGCATCGAGCGAGTCGAGGTCGCCCACAATATATGCGGGAAGGCAGCCATAGCGCAGCGCGATTGCCGCCCCGCTATCGGCGGCGACGACTAAATCCGCGTGAGCAATCGCCCCATGCACGGCGCGCCCCGGCTGGACGATGCCCCCCGCGAAGATCACGACATGCATGTTCTACCCCTTTCGGCTATTGCGTGGCGCTGTCTATTCTCCCTACGTTATAGTTATATGAGCAATGTCAAGAAGTAATCAATTACACCTTTCAACATTGGAAGTTAACGCATGAAAACCAAAAATCCTACCAATCAGCCCCATTCGTGGGGGCGCTATCCCAAAGTGCGCAACAGCCAGGTGCAGCCGATTTACTGGCGCCATGAGATACCGGACATTTCTGCGTTCGATGAGACAGCGCTGCCGTTTGCTTATGGCCGCAGCTATGGCGATAGTTGCCTCAATGGAGGGGGCGTGGCGCTGGATGTCAGCCATCTGGCGCGCTTTATTTCGTTCGACGAGGAGACAGGGCTGCTGTGCTGCGAGGCGGGCGTCTCGCTGGCCGACATCCTGGAAGTAATGGTGCCGCGCGGCTGGTTCTTGCCCGTCACGCCCGGCACCAAGTTCGTCTCGGTGGGCGGTGCGATTGCCAACGACATTCACGGTAAGAATCACCATCGTGGAGGAACCTTCGGCTGTCACGTCAAATGCTTCAAGCTGCTGCGCTCGAACGGCGAGCGGCTGACCTGCTCGCCTCAGCAGAATCCTGAGCTATTCCAGGCCACCATCGGCGGTCTGGGTTTGACTGGTCTGATCCTGTGGGCGGAGATCCAACTGAAGCCGATCACCAACCCCTACATCGATATGGATCACATCAAGTTCGCCTCGCTCGACGAGTTCTTTGAGGTCTCCGCCGAGTCGGACGCGGATTTCGAGTATACCATGTCGTGGGTGGATATACTGGTTGGCGGTGAGAATCTGTGTCGTGGCATCTTCATGCGCGGCAACCATAACCAGGAGCGTGAACTGGCGCAGAAGCCAATGAAGAAGCGCCTGCCACTGGCCGTGCCCATCGATTTTCCCTCGTTCGCGCTAAATACGCTGACCGTCAAAACTTTCAACGAACTGTACTATCACAAGCAGATTGCGAAGCGCGCCCATCACGTCGTTTCTTATGACCCCTTCTTCTACCCGCTCGACTCGATTCATAACTGGTATCGCATGTATGGGCGGCGCGGCTTCCTGCAATACCAGTTCGTCGTGCCGTTCGAGGATGGGCATTCCGCTATGCGCGACATCCTAGGGCGCATCCGGCGTTCGGGCGAAGGCTCGTTCCTGACCGTGCTGAAAAAGTTCGGCGATATCCGCTCGCCCGGCATGTTGTCCTTCCCGCGTCCAGGGCTGACCCTCGCGCTGGACTTCGCCTATAGTGGGCCAAAAACGCTGCGCTTGCTCGACGATCTTGACCGGATTGTGTTGGAGAGCGGCGGCGCGGTCTATCCAGCGAAAGACGCACGCATGAGCGCGGAGACCTTCCAGGCGTCCTTCCCGCGCTGGCAAGAATTTTCCGCCTGCATCGACCCGCATTTTTCTTCGAGCTTCTGGCGGCGTGTTACCTCCTCGACCGCCGGTGAGCCTGCTCAAATTACGCAAGAAGTGGTGACAAGGTAATTATGAAGATACTGATAATTGGGGCAACCTCTGCGATTGCCCATGAAACCGCCAAACTCTACGCCAGGGACGGCGCGGAACTCTTTTTAGTGGCGCGCTCGCCTTTCAAACTGAACAGTGTGAAAGATGATCTGAATGTGCGCGGGGCGAAACGCGCGGTGACCTACGAGCTGGACGTCAGCGAGCTAGGGAAGCACCAGGAGATGATCCAGGCGGCCATCGAGTCGCTGGGCGAGCTCGACATGGCACTGATCGCGCACGGCACGCTCGGCGATCAACGCCTCTCCGAGGAGAGCGTGGAGAAGACGCTTGAGGAGTTTACTACCAACTGCACCAGCGTGATCTCCCTCTTGACCATCCTGGCGAACTACTTCGAGCAGCGCAAACACGGTTGCATCGCCGTAATCTCCTCGGTGGCGGGCGACCGCGGACGCAAGAGTAACTACGTGTACGGCGCGGCTAAAGGCGCACTGTCGATCTTCCTGCAAGGGCTGCGCGGTCGCCTGGCCGCGTCCTGCGTGAAGGTCGTGACGATCAAGCCTGGCTTCGTCGATACGCCCATGACCGCCTCGCTGCGCAAGGGTCTGCTCTTTGCCAGTCCGCGCACGGTGGGCCAGGGCATCTACGAGGCCATGAACAAGGGCAAAGATGTCGTCTACCTGCCCTGGTTCTGGCGACCGATCATGCTCGTGGTGAAAAGCGTCCCGGAGCGCCTGTTCAAGCGGGTATCGCTATAGGTATGGCGCACGGCAGCGTGAAGCAGAAGCGGCTGCCCTCGCCCGCGACGCCGCTGCTCTCCACCCAGATGCGCCCGCCCATCGTTTCGACGAGGCTTTTGCAGATGTAGAGGCCCAGGCCGGAGCCGCGCACGGAGCCTGCCAGGTCGCGTGGCAGGCGCACGAACTGGCTGAACAGCAGGGGAATCTGATCGGGTGGAATGCCTGGTCCCTGATCTTTGATGCTGATGCAGACCTCGGATGATGCCTCGCCGGTAATGGACGCGCTTATGGTTACAGGCGTGTTTTCTGGGGAATATTTGTAGGCGTTGGAGAGCAGGTTGCGCAGCACCTGGAGCAGGCATGACAGGTTGCCGCGCGCGACGATCTCTTCGGACACGTCGAGCCGGGTGCGCTGACCTTGATCCCAGAATGTGCCGAAGTGCTCGACCGCCTCGCGCGCGACGCCTGCAATGGCGATGTTCTCAAGTGGCAGTTGCTCTTTCTGTTTGCTCATCGTCGTCATGTCCAGCACATCATTTGTGAGGGTTTGTAGCTCATTGCAACTTTTCAGTGCGTTCTTGAGAAAATTTATCTGTGCGGCCTCGTCAAAGCGGTCGTGTTTTTCGATGAGCAGCGAGAGGTAGCCTGAGATAACGGTCAGGGGCGAGCGCAATTCGTGGTTGACGTTGAGAATGAAATGATTCTTCAGTTCATTCAGGTGGCGCTGCTGCTCGTAGGCTAATGCCGTTTGTCGTTCGGCTTCCAGAGCCTTCATGCGCGCGTCCTCTGAGGCATCCAGCAAATCGCGCAAGCTGACTATAATATACCCTATCACCAACAAGATCATGAAACTGCCGACGAACGAGAGTGCGAATGAGAGTGGCCAGAGTAGCGTGTGCAGCCGGATGGACTGATATACGCAGAAGGTGCATAGGATGATGCCCATCGTGAAGAGCATCCCACGCTTCTTGAATAACCAGGCAGCCAGTCCAACGGGAATAGTCACGACATTCCCGTTATGTATTGTCACGAAACTTATTACGTAGAAGGCCAGGGCCAGGGCGAGCGTTCCACCCACGAGCGCCAGTCGAGCCACGAATGGCAGCGAAAGTATTTGGCGCGGCCAGGTGTTCAATCGATGCATAGACACTTCACCATGCTTCCACGTTGCATTTGCCTGTAATATCTTCAAATATCGCACATGCCTGATTTTTATCGTCACCATTCTACCACACATACGCTAGCGCTGACCAGTGCTTATGTGCGTTGTCTCAATGCCTCGTAGAGCACGATACTGCCTGCTACTGCCGCGTTGAGCGAATTGATGACGCCGTGCATGGGTAGCTTGACGAGCAGGTCGCAATGCTCGCGCACCAGCCGGCTGATGCCCTTGCCCTCGTTGCCGACGACGATCGCAAGGGGGCCTTTCAGGTTGGCCTTGTCGTAATCGGTCTTTGCCTCTCCAGCTAATCCCATCACCCAGATGTTCTGCTTCTTGAGGAAGTCAACGGTATGGGTGATGTTGTTTTCCTGGGCGATCAGCAGGTGTTCGCTCGCGCCCGCCGATGTCTTGACGACGGTCGCGTTGACCTCAGCCGCTTCGTGCAAGGGCAGGATCACGCCATGCACCCCCGCCGCTTCCGCGCTGCGCAGCAAGGAACCCAGGTTATTCACATCCTGGATGGCATCGAGAATGAGCAGAAAGGGGTCTTCATTTTTCTCCTGGGCGAAGGCGAGAATGTCATCGAGATTGGCGTACCTGCGCGACTCGACGACGACAGCACAGCCCTGGTGAACGGCACCCTTACTGAGCTGGTCGAGCCGCTGGCGTGGTACAACTTCGATAGGAACGTTTCTGCGCTCCGCTTCCTGCACGATGGCCACCACCGGCGGAGATTCACGCTGGCCGTCCGCCAGCAGCAGGCGCTTGACCTGGCGCGGCGACCGCAGGGTTTCCAGGACGGGGTTGCGCCCCCAAATATACTCAGGCATTCGCTTCTCTGACTTTCTTTCCAGTTCGACATGCTCCATTACTTTCCAAAGGAATAGCAGTTATGTTTTCGGCAAGGTTTCGAACAGCCCGTACAGCTCACGCACAGGCGCGAAGCTCTGGCGATGCATTGGGCAGGCCCCATGTGCGCGCAAGGCGGCCAGGTGCGCTTCTGTGCCGTAGCCCTTGTGCTGGGCGAAGCCGTAAAGGGGGTACTGCTCGTGTAGTTGCAGCATCAGCCGATCGCGTGTTACCTTTGCCACGATAGAGGCCGCTGCGATAGAGAGACAAAGGGCATCGCCCTTGATGATAGAGCGCTGCGGCAGCGTCACACCCGGCAGCAGCAGGGCATCGAGCAGCAGGGCCTGCGGCTGAGGGGAAAGATGGGCGAGCGCGTCGCGCATGGCAAGCTTGGTAGCCTGTAAAATATTGCGCTCGTCGATCAGCTCGACAGAGCCTATGCCGACTGCAACGGCAACCGCATGTTGACGAATCACTTCGTACAGGCTTTCGCGCACCACCTGGGGAATCTGCTTAGAGTCGCAGACGCCTGTAAAGAGCGATGTGCAATCCTCGCGCTCAAGAGGAAGCATGACGGCAGCGGCCACGACAGGCCCGGCCAGGCAGCCCCGCCCTGCCTCGTCGAGTCCGGCGATAAAGCAATAGCCCTGACGAAGCAGGGCCATTTCTTCTTCTAACGTGGGCGGTGTTCTAGTCGTTGGTGCTCTCAACGGAAGGAGCTTCCGAAACTCTGGGGGTTGCAGCAACCGTGACGCGGGCAGTCCTGGCGGCCTCTCTCGCGGCGGCTTCCTTCGCCGTGGTTGGGCGAAGCTCTTTCAGGCGAGCTGCCTTGCCGGTCAATCCGCGCAGGTAGTAGAGCTGCTTGCGGCGCACCCTGGCGTGGCGCACAACCTCGATCTTCTCAATGCGGGGAGAGTTGAGAAGGAAGGTACGCTCGACTCCGACGCCATGCGTAATGCGGCGAACGGTGAAATTGCGGTTGATGCCGCCTCCACGCAGGCGCATGACCACGCCCTCGAAGGGCTGCAGACGCTCGCGGGTCCCTTCAACAACTTTGACTTGCAGGCGCACCGTGTCACCTGATTTGATCTCCGGTATATCTTTGCGAAGGTGAGAGCTTTCAACTGCGTCTATCAGCGCCCTCCCGGCAGGTTTGGTGATAACTTCTTTCTCTGCCATCCTGGTCTCTTCTGCCTTTCCCGACTATGGGCGAACCTACATAGTCGCCTTGTTGAGCTGCTTCATCAGGCGCGACTTGCGGCGAGCAGCGTTATTGCGATGGATAACACCCTTTTTGGCGGCGCGGTCCAGCTCGCTGGCGGCAACGCGCACAGCATCCTCCGGGTTCTGGCCAGAAGTGATGGCGACACGAGCTTTCGTGACCTGCGTTTTCACGAGTGATTTTATACTGCGATTGTGTAAGCGGCGCTTCTCTTCCTGGCGCATTCGCTTTTTAGCAGCAGCGTTATTGGGCATAGTAAGTAATGAACCTCCCCGAAACAGCCGCCCCAGCACATGGGCGAGTTTACAAAAAATTCCGACTGTTTGCCGGACTGAGTGCCTACGGATTATAGCAGAAATGCAACGATGCTGTCAAACACTATTACTACCGTCCATCCAGGGCGACCCCTTGCGCTCGCGCAGTTCGCCCCGGCCGCTAAGAAGCCCTAATACAGGATCACTGGCGTTCCCCACGGAATCTGGGTGTAGAGCCAGGCGACATCGTTCGGGTCCATGTTGATGCAGCCGTGACTGCCATTGCCATTGAAAGCAGTGGTGCCGGAGGGATCGCTATGGGGGAAGTTGGTTCCCGGGCCATAGATGCCTCTCCACCAGCTATCATGGAAGAAGTAACCGCCGGAATGGTACTCCATCGCGTACTGGATCGGCGTGGGCGGGTACCAGAAAGCCGAGCCGGGCGGCTCGCTCGACTTGAACTGTGTCGGGTGCAGTCGCACGAAGATGTTCCAGAATCCCGGAGGCGACGGCTTCTCATACTGGCCGGAGACGATCAGGAACGAGCGCACCAGCTTGCCGTTGTTGTAGTAGCGCAAGGTCTGCTCGACCAGCGAGACGACCAGCACCTGGCCGGAGTTGGAACCGTAGACGCCATAGTGCTTCATCAGGCTGATGTCGGCAGCGTGCGGCGCATTCCAGGGCGTCTTATCGTTGTAGTCTGCCTCCATCGCGTGCAGGTGCAGGAAATCGCTCTTCACCAGGTCAATGACCGAGAGGTAGTCGTCCTGCGTCTGCGCCGATTGCAGCGCCGCGTCGGCGTCGGAGCCGATGCCCTGCTCATCATATTCGTAATCCAGGTTGTAGGAGTTGCCATCGTAGGCATCGTGGTACTGGTGGCTATTACCCCATTTGGTGACTTCCGCGTGGAACTGTTTGAGAAGGTAGCTCGCCTCGCCCTGCGCCAGCGGGAACTGGATGGAGGCCGAGTCGTTGTCGATCTGCGCGGACACCTTCAGGAAGTCGCTAATGGTCTTCGCGTTCGCCAGCGCCTGCTGGTCCGCCGTGAGCTTCTGCTGGTAGGGAGCCGTAGCAACGCCATACGTCTTGAGCTGCGCAATTTCACTGCTGAACTGGCGGATTTTCACCGCGCCGACATAGGGAATAGCCTGCGTGGAGTAGACGGTGGTCTCCTGCAACTGCGTGTTGACCTCGTCGATGAGTTGGGTGAAATTGGCCGGATCGCTCGCGCCGCGAAATGCTGTGAGGTCGTTCTGCGCCTGCTGGTTGAGCGCGGTTGTATCGAGATGGGAAGCCTGCAATTGCTGGATGACCTGTTGAAGCGAGGAGAGCTCGTTATAGGCAGGCATCATCAAGTGGAGGGCTTGTGTAGAGTTGCGCGCCTCCTGGCTGATCTGGATATAGTCTTTGGGATACTGTGCCTTCGTCAACTGCGCCTGGTAGTTCGTCAATTGCGCGGCAAACGTCCTGGCCTCGATAAATTTCTGGCTCTGACGCTCGGCCAGCGCGTTCTCCATCGTCTGTAAGTCCTGGCTGGCCTGGTAATCGAACTGTTGGGTGGATTGTACCTCCAGCCCTTTGACCTCCAGCGTTAGCATCGAGTAGCGCTGCGCGAGGTTCAGGTTATACTCCGTGATCGGCTGCTCATTAAAGATGGCGAATGGTGCGCTTGTAGCGCCGAGTGTGAATGCCTGGCTCATGATAGGGCTGAGCATCGAACTGGGAACACCGATAGATTGCGCGTGTGCAATTTCATCATTGAAGGTAATTTTGTTCGTATCCGCCTGCTGCTGTGACTGAGGATTGCCCCCGCAGGCGCTGAGGAGCAGCATCACGAGTATCATGCCAAACAGTGAAATAGTTCCCGCGCGGCTCCTTCCACGGGACACCGGAATATGTGCCATCGTAGCACGTGCCTCCTAGCTAGTTTCATAATAGATGATTATAGAGTAAAAAGAGTATAGAGTAAGAACTGTAGAACAGGTTTACTGCTACTTATAATAACGCAGAACCTGATCTACTTTATACATCGGTTGAAGACAAAAATTGTAACAACCCTGGTTCCTACAGCTTCGAGAGCGCCTGTTCGAGATCGCCCAGCAGGTCGTCGCTATCCTCGATGCCGACCGAGAGACGCAGCAGTGTATCGGTCAGGCCGCGTGCCTCGCGTAAATCTTTGGGGATGGAGCCGTGCGTCATCGAGGCGGGGTGGCAGACCAGCAATTCGACTCCGCCCAGACTCTCGGCCAGCGTGAAGACGCTGAAACGGCGCACCATGCGTGTCACATCGTCGAAGCTTCCTTTGAACTGGAAGGAGACCATGCCGCCGAATCCGCTCATCTGGCGTTTGGCGAGCGCGTGATCGGGATGGTTTGACAGACCGGGATAGTAGACCTTCTCGACGAGTGGATGCTCGCGCAGGAAGTTAGCCACGGCTATCGCGTTCGCTTCGTGCTGGCGCATACGTACCGCCAGCGTCTTGATGCCGCGCAAGGTCAGCCAGGCGTCGAAGGGTCCCGGCACCCCGCCCGCCGCGTTCTGGTAGAACTTGATCAATTCGTACACGTCGTCGTTGTTCGTTACCAGCGCGCCGCCGATCACATCGCTATGCCCGTTCAGGTACTTGGTGGTACTGTGGACGACGATGTCCGCACCCAACTTCAACGGCTGCTGGAAGTACGGGCTGGCAAAGGTGTTGTCCACGACCACCAGTAGATTGCGGCGATGCGCCACTTGCGCCACCGCCTTGATATCCACCAGGCGCAGCAGCGGGTTGGTGGGCGATTCTCAGCCAGATCATGCGCGTATTCGGGCGAATGGCGCGCTCATATGCCTCCACATTACCGGCTGGCACGTAGCTGGCCTCCACGCCATAGCGACGCAGGACGCGCTCGAAGAGACGATACGTGCCGCCATATGTATCATCACAAGAGATGATATGGTCGCCCGTGCTCAACTGGCTGAGGATGGCGCTTTCCGCTGCCATGCCCGAGGCGAACGCCAGGCCGTGTCGCCCCTCTTCGAGAGCGGCAATACACGCTTCTAAAGCAGTGCGTGTCGGGTTGCCGGTGCGCGCGTATTCATACCCTTTATTTTCACCCAGCCCGGTCTGGGCATAGGTCGCTGTCTGATAGATCGGCGTCATCACCGCGCCGGATGTGGGATCGGGTTCCTGCCCGGCGTGAATGACCTTTGTTGCGAATTTCATCGAGTGTTCTCCTCTGACAATCCAGTATTCTTCGCAAGCGACTATATCATGTTTCCTCATAAAGGGCAATCATAAGTAAATTCGCCGCTGCCTGGCCCGACCGGTCAGTCCAGTTAAAGAAGAAGTAGTAACCCCGGTCACTTTCAAAACGTATTACAACATAAGTGCAGGTATACAGGGCGATCCCTTGCGCTCACGCTGTCACCCTGAAAGAAATTCTAGCAATTTGCCGGTCGAATACAAGAAAGTAGGGCGCAACATGACCCCATCACAATCAACCAGTACGCGATCCGCGCCTCCCTCACAGGCTCGACCTGTTATCGGGGTGCTGCTGGTGCATGGACTGAACGGCGACCGTTCGGATTTTACCGAAATGGAGATGATGCTGCGCGCCCGCGGTCTGGTGGTTGTCAATATGCTCCTACCGGGACATGGGAGCAAGGTCAGGGATATGCTGGCAACTGGCTGGGACGACTGGGCGAAATCGGTTTATGAAGAACTGCACACCCTCAAGCAGCGCTGCGATGTGGTCTTCCTGGTGGGGCATTCGCTGGGTGGCGCGCTCGCCCTGCACGTAGCGGCGCATGAAGATATCGCGGGTATCGTGAGTATCTGCGCTCCCTTGTATATGAAACCCTGGCTCAAATCGATGGTGAGCGCTATCAAGCATGTCGCGCCACTGCTGCCTACGGTGCGCGAGGACGTGCGCGACCCGCAGGCCCGCCTGCGCTACCGGCGTGATGTGTATCGCTGGACGCCGATGCGCCCTGTCGAGAGCCTTTTGCATTATCTGCCGCACCTGCGCGAGGAACTGCCGAACGTCACCGCGCCCGCGCTTATCATGACCTCCATTCACGATCACGTCGTGCCTGCGCGCGACGGGCGAGAGATTTATCGTCGTATCGCCTCGCGCGAAAAGCATCTTGTTACGTTTCACCATTCCTACCACGTCGTCATGAAGGATCACGACCGGGAGGAGCTTTTTTCGAAAACACTGGCCTTCATCCTGCGGCACGCCGGTAGAGCTACGCCACACGCGAATGAGCCATCCGATCAGACTGCGTGATGCAAGTATGCGAAATCTATTTTGAGGAGTAAAGACAGCCTCTTGACACAGCACGTTATCGAGCCGCCGAAGACAGAAGTAACGCAGCCATCAGCGGTGCCACCCTTGAATAATGCTCATTCACGCCTCTCACGAGCGGGGATTTTCTCCCTGCTACTGGTGATCGGCGTTCTGTTGCTGTTATTCTCAGGCCAGCTCGTACAGAGCCTTATTCAAGTGGCGCAGTCTACTTCCACAGCGCCAGGGAGCCATGCTGGTTCTCCCGTTGCCAATGGCAAGACTTCTACTCCAACGCTCGCAGCCAGCCCGACCGACGCGCCCGCGCTGATTGTACCCGGTCGCCAGAACGTGCCGCCCCTGCAATTGCCGGATTCACGGTATGTCATTTACGCGCAGAACAACACGCTGTATCTCGTTTCTGCCTCCGGCGACTATGCGCAGGTCATCCCGACGCAGGGGTTCATCAGTGATAGCGCCGCCCCGCCCATCCTGACCCCCGGCGGGCAGGTCCTCTATAGCGGGGATGGCATCTGGCTGACGGATGTCTTTGGCGGCACACCGGCGCAGGTTGCCTCGCTCGATCCGGGCCAGGTTATCACATCGATGGCCTTGAGCGACGATGGCAAGATGATTGCCTGGAGCACGGAACCGGCCAATGGCACCGGCTTGATCGAAATTCACGCCGGGCCACTGGCTGACCCCGCCGTCGTATACACGCAATCTGCCCTCGAATGTCCCTGCTTCCGCATCTTTTCTTACATGCAAGGTACATCAACGCGCGCGGATAGTACTCTGCTGCTGACCGATGATCGTGGTAGCCATGAAGCGGTGCAATACGGTCTATGGTCGCTGGACTACTCGAAAATAGCTGCGAGTGTTCAACCCATTCTTGACGAGACTTCCGAACAGGGGCCGCTGACGCTGATGCCGTTCGGCAGCACGCTGCTCTTTTCGTCGAGCGAAGGCGCGGTGCCTGAACCGACCGACCACAGCGTCCCCAGCAGCGTTGCCTCCCTCTCCTACGCTGATAGCCTGAGCATCGCTTCGCTAAGCGTCTCTTCCCTGGCTCTCAGCGCTCAGCAGGTCGTGCTGCCGGAGCAGGAAAGCCTCAGCAATACCGCGCAGTATCACTGGGTGACGACTCCTGTCTTCTCGCCGGATACCCGCACGCTGGCCTATGTCGAGTTTTCAGCCGATAACCAGGAGCCGTATGATCGTCACAGCGCGCTCTACGTGGTGAGTATCTCCGGCTCAGGCAGCCACCTGCACGCGGGAAAGCCGCAGCTCCTCGCAACCTCGACCGATCAACTGGTCGAACTTGGCCCCTGGCTCACTACGCATATCCTCACCTTCTACGCCGATGGCGTGCTCTATGCGCTGGATACGCAAAGTGGGGCCTATACCAGTTTCGCGCAACCCAATAGCTATGCACGCATCATCGGTGCGACCGGCGTTGCCGGGAAGTAAAGGTTATGCTCCGTTTACTCTTGATTCTCCTTGTAGGTCTTCAGCGCCTCCTGGATGAACGCCATGCTTTGTTCATCGACGGGATACGAGAAGGGCCGCCGCTCAGCAGGTAGGGCGGCGTAGCCTTTGTAGTATCTGCTGAGGCCGCTTGCGATGCCGGGGTCGCCGTGCGTGAACTGGCCGACGAGATCGGACCATTGGCCGGCGAGCGCCTGGGCGTCCGGACTGGCCGGCTCCGCGCCCTGGGCCACTAGCCGCCGCAGTTCGACAAACAGCGCGTCCCATTGCTGGCTGACACGCGCCTGGTCTTGCTCGCTCCAGTTCTTGCCCCACTCGGCAATTTTCGCCTTGTCCTCGCCGGTATAGGCGTTCTTGCTCAGTTCCTCCATCGTCTTCAATTGCTCTTCGGTCAGGTATTTCTGACGCCAATCGTTCTGTTGTGTCATTTGAATCACCTGGATCACATGCACTAATGAATCCCAATCGTAATGATCTGTTCGTAGCACTTTCTCCGTCTCCTCGATGGCCTGGATAATCGTATCCAGTTGTTCGCGCCGCTCCTGCATCATGGCCTTTTGCAAGGCCAGCGATTCTTGCAGAATGGCGGGATCGACCTGCAAGTACGCCTTGATCTCGACCAGCGAAAAGCCAAGAAACTTGAGCGCCAGGATTTGTTGGAGACGCAGCAGATCATCGTTGGTATAGAGTCGGTAGCCCGCCTCTGTGTAGCCGGACGGCGAGAGCAGCCCTACTTTATCGTAGTAGCGCAGCGTGCGTTCGGTAACGGCGGCGATCTGGGCGAATTCGCCCGTGTGATACATCAGCATGTCCAGGTGTTTCCTCCTTTCGAAGTGTAGTGTAAGGCATGACGTAACGTCAAGGTCAAGGGGGGGAATGTTACCAGAACCTTCTTGTCACTGGCATCCTTTACTGCTACACTGACTCAAGAACAATATCGGCACAGACAAGGACTGAGAAGCGCGTCGCAGAAGGAGAACCGTGATGGTGAACACAGGAACACCCGAGTCCGAACCAATCAAGACCAGCATCGCCCCGTGGCTGTCGGTCAGCCAGGCCACGGAGGCTGTGGGCTTTTACAAAGCCGCCTTCGGCGCGGTCGAGCGCTACCGCCTTGAGGATGACACCGGAAAGGTTGTCATTGCTCAGCTGGCCATCGAGGAAGCGGACTTCTGGCTTCAGGAGGACATCGACTCCAGCCCTGTGTCCCTGGGCCGTCGATCGGTGCGCATGATATTGACTGTAGACGACCCGGACGCGGTGTTCGAGCAAGCTATTGCCGCGGGAGCGACTGAGGTCGCAGCTGTTTCCGAGGGAAACGGTTGGCGGATTGGACGCATCGCCGACCCCTTTGGTCACCATTGGGAGATCGGGAAGCCGCTTCGCTGATTCACTCTCTCTGGACTCAGGTATAAAACGAACGGCCATCAACAAGGAGAGCATTTCCATCAGTTGGAGCAGGCAGCGAACAGAGCTGAAAATCCTTCTTGTATCCTGAGTCAAGGAAATTGAGGGTAGGAGGGCTACATATGTTTCTCACCACCGAACCAAGCCTTGTTGGAAGAGCGTACAGACCTTTGCAGGTATTATTTGGTATTGGGTATGCAAACCAGTCTAGTTCCTCAGAGCATAAGATCATTCAGTCGTGGAATGCGGCAATGGCGAGTGCGTTACGGCAGATCGAGGCTCAAGCAGTGAATTTGGGAGCAGATGGTGTAATAGGAGTGCATTTCAGTATCTCAGAAACAGGCGCTTATTTCTATGCCGCTGTTATGGGGACAGCCATTAAATTCTAAAAACGTATTGAGGAAATTCCCAAGAACCATATTCTTGCCGCAGCAGCCATTTTATGCCGTGTGTCACAAAATTGGGCATGAAAAAAGGAAGTCGAGCAGGGGGGTAAAGGGCATGGATAGGATCAGTGTGACTCAATCAGCCGGGTCACAGCGAGATTTGCAAGCTCAACTTCCTATTCTTAGTGTACATACCTCTACAACAAACAAGATGTGTATGTATCAACTTATATCATCCTGGCTCTAGCGGCCGCCGCGCTTCCCGGTCCAATTCCCTTGTAAACCTCTAAGTGCGACAATTGGCGGCTAAACAGGTCTGGCGGGCGACCGCGAGGGTCGCCCCTACAGGGTTCGTCGTCTCTCCAGGCGTGGAATGAGGAGGGCGGCGATGACCATGCCCGCCACGAGGCCGCCGATGTGATCGACGATGCCGATGTTAGGGTCGGAGAAGCCGAACACCAGGTTCAGGCCCAGCCAGAAGACCCAGTTCGTGATGGCCCCTGAGCCGTATCGTCCCAGGGCGCGGCGATTGACGAAGTAGAAGACGCCCAGCGCGCCGAAGACGCCGAAGATTGCGCCGGACGCGCCGACGGCGATGAAGTCCGGCCCCTCGATGAAGTAGGAGACCACCCCGCCGATGATGCCAGAGAGCATATAGATTGTCAGATAGCGCCACTTGCCGTAGAAGAGTTCGATGGCCGTGCCGACGAAGAAGAGTGAAAGCATATTCAAGCCGATATGCAGGATATTGAGGTGCAGGAACATGGCGGTGAAGATACGCCAGATCTGCCCTTGTCCAACCAGGAAGTTGACCTGCGCGCCCATATTGACCAGCACGTTAGGATCGACTCCGCCAAGTTGCTGTATTCCGGCTCCCTGAGTAGCACTGAGCAGCAGGGAGATCAGGAAGACCACCACGTTGATGCTGATAAGGATGTTGGTTACGAATCGTGGATTCTGGCTAAGCCAGAAGCGCGCGCGAATGGTGCGGCGTTGCATCTGGTTGGGGCTGCCGGGGCGTACCTGCGTCCAGCCTGGTATTTGCTCGCGGTCAACCTGCGGCGTGCCGGGCGTGCCGGGCGTAGCTGCTGTACCGGGTTGGCCGTTGAGTGGCAAGGAGGAGCCGTTACCATTGTAGCCGGGTGCGCGCACCGGTTCAACCGGCGGGAAGTCATTCTCGAACGTGCCGCCATGGGAGAGACGCGAGGAACGCGCGCGTGCCAGCCCGGCGTCGTAGTCCTGCCCGTTGAGGCGCAGCAGGTACGCGCGCAGAGCGTGGGCGTAGGCGTTTGAAGGATCATCGGCTGTCACCAGCTCTACGTTTTGCAGGGCGCGGTCGTAGCGGCGGTCCAGCAGATTGAGCAGCGCCTGGGCCAGGTTGGAGGCCGTACCGCCCTCAGGTTGCAGCTCCTGCACCTTGCGGCACGCCATGTAGACCACGCCATAGGAGCCGAGGGCAAGGTTTGCCTCCGCCAGTCCCAGGTGAATCTCGGGATTATCAGGCTCCAGTTGCGCTGCATGCGCATAGGCAATTGCGGCATCTTTTCCCACTCCCTGCGCGAGTGCCTGCTTTCCGCGCTCTATATAAGTCTGTACGTCGGTTTGTGCTTCCAAAAGATTTATCCTCCCATGACATGTAACGCGATCCACGTGCGAAAGAGCCTGTCTGTGATAATTGCTCAGTATCTATTCAGTTTCAGAGTAAAATGACGCAGAGACACAAGTATCAACATTCTTCTCTACCATCTATTACGATAAAGGTCGTAGAAGGTTGCCTGATCTCTTGTGTTTAAGGATTATACAGTAATCTGGAAGAAATGCCTATATGCCAGGTGGGAGAATCGTTGAAGGAGGAAATCAACCAGGCGAAAGGGTACAATGATGAACATGAAAAAATTGATTGGGTCTTTGTAGGGACGCGAGTTATCGCGTCCCTACAAACGGATACCCCGATGTTGTTGTAAATCTCCATGTTTGTGGTTATGGATGCCTTACGGGGTCAATCACACCCGGCGATAGTAGTAGCGGCGGCGTCTGCGGTAGGCTGGGTAGGTGAGCAGGTGCCAGATTGCGACTAAGATGATTGCGCCGATTAAGGCGTGGACGAGCGGAACGCCATAGACGGTGGGGTCGGTGAAACCGCTGACGCTGAACTGGATAACCTGGGTCGTCAGCCAGATGCCGATCAAGGCGGCGATGATCGCGCCAACGATGCCGAATGGCAAGCGCCAACCCACCAGAAATTCGGCGAGGAAGCCCACAATTGCGGCGATAATCAGGTAGACGATCAGGTTTGTGCCAAACGTCCAGACATTGTTACCAATCTGAATGGTGATGCCACTGCCCAGGACGAACGCCAGAGTATGCATACAGTTCTCCTTATGTGAGGTAGATGCAAAACGATAATAGCAGGAACTCGCATTCCTACTCTCTTAAACGCGCCAGACTAGTAAAAGTGAACAACTATTCTCTACACGAAACACTGGCTGCCCTGGTTTCGTAGTGTAATGTGTACTATAATGCAAGTGCAATACTCTAAAGAAGACTTGTAAGGAAGGCGTGTCATGAAAAAAGCGAGAAATTATCTCCTGATCATCTCGGGCGTGGTACTGGTTTTGCTGATCGCCGGCTTCGTGCTGGCCGGGATATTCGGCTTGCTGCTCAATGTGCTGTACATCGCCTTGATTGTGCTAGCCGCGTTTTCGCTGATTTCGACCGCGCTGCTGATCTACCTCCTGCTCACGCTCATCAATACGGTGACGACGGTGCGCAACGAGATGAAGCCGCTGCTGGAGTCGGTAAATCAGACAGTGTCGTCGGTGAAGGGGTCGATGGAAGAAACGCTGGCGACGGTGAAGGATACGGCGAAGAGCGCCGGAGAGACGGCTTCCACAATAAGCAGTACGGCGCGCCTGGCGGGGCAGACGGTTGGTCCAAGCGTGCGCGTGGCGGCGCTGTTAGTGGCAAGTCAACGTGCAGCGCGTGTGTTTGTGGGCAAAGGCCAGACGCGCAAGCGGTACGAGGCACGCCGCAAACAGCAGTTAGAGATGCTGGATGGCGCAAGCGGAGGAGAATAGACCATGCTTGTACTTTCGAGTGATGTTCTTGCTCCGTGGGGGCAGGCAGCCGCGCTTATTCTCGCCATCTATATCTTCGTCAATATCCTGGTGGGTCTGGCGCTAACGGCAGCGTTCTTGTTCCTCTTCGCCTGGCTGCGCGGTAAAGTAGAGTTGATAAAGAAGGTGCGCCCGGCAGTCAATACCCTCAACATGGCCATGGATCATCCTGAGAGTGCCCATCCTACCGGCAAGGTAGAGGAGCGCGTAGTGCAGGCGGTCGAGAAGGTACAGGCGATCGATGTGCAGCACCGGCTTGTCGATGTGCAGCATCAGGTTGAGGCAACAGGAGAGAAGATCGATCAAGGCGTGGAACGTGTGGCGAACGTGATGATAGAAATACGCGCTCGCACAGCCATGGTGAAAGGAATGACGAAAGCCTTCTTCCTGCCGGGCCTGATGAAACGCCCCGCCGTTCCATTGCTGCCAGCATGGGCAACGCCGCAGGATTCGAATGGTATGGTTCGGATCGAGGAGGGAACGGACGAAGCGAAGCAGTTAGTCAGCAGCGGCAATGAAGCTCGTCGTTGAGTATGCGAGGCAATTCGAGCAATTCCAGCGTAACGCGCGCCTCTACCTGATAAACAATGCGCTGAGCGGCGTGACGACCGGCATCCTGCTCGTCCTCTACAACCTCTACCTTGTCTCGCTCGGCTACGGTACAGACTTCGTAGGCCTGGTGCTATTCGTTGGAACCATCGGAGCGGGCATAGCCATCTTCCCCGCCGGTCTATTGATCGACCGTCTTCGCGCGAAGGCCATCCTGATCGCCTCAAACCTGCTGATTGCCGTGGCGGGAGCGGGGCAAATTCTCTTGCGCCAGCCCGTGCCGCTGCTTATTAGCAGTTTTCTCGTCGGCGTCGGATTGGCCTTCATTCTCGTCATCAACGCGCCTTTTCTCACGCGCAACAGCGACCCCGAAGAACGCTCCCACCTGTTCAGCATGAACATTTCGCTCGGTTTGATAACGCTAGTGTTGGGTGAGTTCATCGGCGGTGCGCTGCCGGCCTTGTTCCGCGCGCTTCCCTGGCTCATGGCCCCGCTTCCGGCCTGGGCCTCTCCCATCCTGGCGAGCCAGGCCAATCCACGCTCGTACCAGATGGCGCTGCTCTTCGCCGGCCTGATCGCCGCTCCCAGCCTCGTCCCCCTGTTTATGTTGCGGGAATCTGGAAGAGGCATACGCTCCATCGAACGGCCCGACCGCGCCACCCTCGGACGCCCGCAAGGGGTGTCCCTACATGTTGGCGCGCCTCACCCAGCCAGGGATGGGGGGGCATTCAAAAATGTAGGGACACCCCTTGCGGGTGTCCGGGGGGGCTGGGGCATACGTGGGGTAATGCGGAGATGGCGCGGTGTCCGGGGTGTGATTTGGGACGCGATTCCCAGGTTGATACGCACCCCTTTCTTCTACCTGACGCTGGCGTATGTGCTGACGGGTATGGGGGCGGGGCTGGTCATTCCCTATTTGAATATTTATTTCGTACAGCACCTGCGCGCCTCACCCGCGTTGTTCGGGTTGATCGACGGGGGGGCGAACGGCATGACCGCGCTCACGACGCTGGCCGCGCCCTGGCTGGCGGCGCGCATCGGCAAGATTCCGTCGATTGCGCTGACGCGCCTGCTCAGTATCCCTCTGTTGCTATTGATCGGGCTGCCGGCGATGCTGCCGCTGGCCGCGCTGCTCTACCCGTTCCGTCAAGGCGTGATGGACATGTCGAACGGGGTGTTGCAGGTCTACTCAATGGAAGCGGTCGAGCAACGATACAGGGGACGAGCTAACAGCGCCTATCAGGTTGCTTTTCAGGTGCCCTGGGCGCTCACCGCCTCCCTCGGCGGCTTTCTGATCGCGCGGCTGGGCTACACGCCGCTCTTCTTGATGACGGCAACGTGCTATTTGCTGGCGATTGCCGTCCTGTGGGGGCGCTTCCGGCAATCAGTAGGACATGCGCATGAAGGTGGAGATAAGGGCGAGGGCGATGCACCCGGTCAGCACCAGCGCGATGATAGAGAGCACCAACCCGGCAATAGCGAATCCCCTGCCCTCGATGCGTCTCATGCCTACAGTGGCGAGCACCAGTCCCACGAGTGAGATAGGCAGGCCAACAATCCAGAACCAGAAGGTCAACATCCCTAAGATGCCCAGCACCATGCTGGCGATGCCCGCTCCATTGGTTTGCGCAGGAACCGGCATATAGATCGGATATGCTCCCTGTGGCATATATCCTGGAAGCGGTTGTTGTGATTGCGGCGAGTACATTCCCTGGTATTGCGGTTGAGGTGGTTGGTAGAACACCTGTTGTTGCTGCTGAGGCGCATAATAGCCGGGTATCGGGTCGGGCTGTGGTGGATAGCCCGTGAATGGCTGAGATGGAGGAGGTCCGTCAGTGGGCCGGTATTGATATTCTCCTGAAGGTGGGTAGGATTGCTCTGTTCCGTCCGAATAAGGGTATTCGTTCATAACGAGTGTTCTTCCTTCGCTTTATCGCAAACGATCTTTTTTACCTTACACAGATGATAGACGTTTTCAATACAATCATAGTATCGGTTCTGATGCGCTAGAGTTATTGTACTACATATGTCGAGGACAGGCTTCTCAAAATGTAAGTAAAACCTGTAGGCAGCCCAAAATAAGCAGCGCGGCGTCTCTCGTGAGACGCCGTATGCTGTCGCGCAGTTTAGTGCTTGGTCGCACGGATGAAGATGATCGTCAGTTCGAACAGGCACGACATCGCTATGCCGAGAATGATCGGGCTGTAGATATCCGCGCCAGGTGTGAGGAACGTTGCAGCGACCCACATACCGACATGGGCTGTTGGGCGTCTCTTGCGCAGCGTCTGCGATGTGACTAGTCCGAGCTGTGCCATAAAGGTCAGCACGAGGGGAATTTCGAAGACGACGCCGAATGCTAGCAGGAAGAAGGCTACGAATGTGAAGTAGCTATCTGCCGTAACCAGCTCCGTAAAGTTGGTCGATGCAAAGCTGACCAGCCAGTTCACCGGGTATTGCAGGACGACGTAGCCCAGCGAGATGCCTGCCACAAACAGACCGACGCCCACGAAGACAAAGGGCAGCGCGGTCTTCTTCTCGCGCTCATAAAGGCCGGGCGAGATGAACGCCCAGGTCTGGTACAGCAGCACCGGAATCGCCAGCAGAATGCCGCCCGCGAGCGCCAGCTTGAGGAAGACGGTGAAGCCTTCGGCCAGTCCGGTAGCGACCAGTTTGCCTGTCCCGATCTGGTCGGCGGATTTAGGCAGCGGCAAGGTCAGGAAGTTCATAATCTGGACGCGGAAGATAAAGGCGATTACCGCTCCAACTACGACAGCGATCAACGATTTGAAGATACGCATGCGTAGTTCTTCCAGGTGCTCCACCAGTGACATGGTGGCTTCTTCCAGTTCAGGCTCCTCGTCGAAGACGCTGTATTCCTGCTGATCTATGTTACTGGTTGCCATAATAGCTCCTATTAGGGTGGGTCATACATCACGTGATGTATTCCCACCAGTTTCCAGCAACCGGGACATTACTCGACGGGAACTTCAGTGCTTCTGGCTTCGTTCGTGACCGGCTGGGATGCCACAGTCGGCGTGGCCATCTCGCCCTCGTAGGGAACGCTGCCGAGACCCATCTTGCTCGCATCCCTCGTGACGGTCGCGGCTGGCAGTTTAGGCTCTTCCTCTTCTTTGGGAGTGGTTAGTTCGCTCATGCCCTTGCGGAACTCTTTGATACTCTTACCAATAGATGAACCCATTTCCGGCAGGCGCTTGGGGCCAAATATCAACAGGGCGATGATGAGAATAACGATCAGATCAAATCCGTGAAATCCTGGAATCATGATATGGTACCTTTCTTGTCTGTAAGCAAGCGAACGCTTTTTCGTTTGCTATCGGATACTACGCAACAATCCTATCGATGGATGCTTTTCTCAGGAATAGGCCGGTCGGCCAGCCGATCCAAACGCCACCAGGCGCAATACGCGGCGGCGGCTGATGGGTCGCTCGTTCCACATGTCTGCATTGCGCGTCTGCCGCTCGATGGTTCGCGCTTCATGGCGAACGGTGGCGGCCAGCGTTGCTTCCAGCTCGGACGGCGCGGAAGCCGTGCTTCCGAAGTGGCGAAGCAAGAGTGTCTCGATAGAGTCGTTGTGCATAGTATCTCCGTCGGTATCTCGTCAAGGGTGAGAGTGTGAGAAATGGCTCTCGACTCGCTCTATATGACTAAGATGCATGTCGGATGGGTTTTGTGACATGGATGTGGGGGAAGTTGAGGAATTGGGGGAGCGTGATGAATCCGCCAGGGCCTCATCCCCGCTGATCTGCGTGTAGATGCTTTGAAATTGTTTGCGAGCGCGGGCGATACGCTGGCGAACGGCAGCCTCTTCGATATCGAGGACGGCGGCGATCTCCGCCGTCGAGAGCTGTCCCACGATTGACAGCAACAGGCATTCACGCAGGGGTGGGCTGATCTGCCGCAGAACGCGCTGCACGGCATCCCGCTCGGCTAGCATGTCTTCCAGATCGTGCTGAGGAGGCGTGCTGTACCCGCCCGGCTGCACCGGCGCGGCCTGTTCCTCGATGAGCTCGGCGGCGCGCTTACTCACACCAGTCTGGCGGGCCTGTTCTTTTTCCAGACGTGAGAAGGGAATAAAACGGAAGAGGCGATCACGGCGCTGCTGCATACGAACGGTATTGACAGCGATCTGGAGCAGCCAGGCTTTGGCGTGGAATTCTTTACCAGATCTGGCACGCGCGGCATCGAGCGATTTGAACGCCTGGTGAAAGGTATCCTGCGTCAAATCTTGACTTTCTTCCCAATCACCGGTCATGCCGTAAATCGTGTGGAAGACCAGCTTGCCGTATTCTTGAATGAGTCGTTCTACTGCCTCTGCGGCAGGGACATTTTCCACGATACCCTCTTGCATAAATACCAGCGATCGCTATTCCAGGGCAATCCAAATAAGCGCGGTCGCCCTGGAAAGAGATCGTCGCATTCACGCTTATCGCAGATGCTCTTCTATATAGTCATCAGCCTCCTGCACCGTCGTGATCTTTTCGGCATCCTCGTCGGAAATCTGAAGCTTGAATTCCTCCTCCAGGGACATGATAAGCTCAACCAGGTCGAGCAAATCGGCGTTGAGGTCTTCCACGAATGAAGCGCTGGGGACGACCTCGCTTTCATCAACACCCAACTGGTCAACAATGATTTTTTTGAGTCTCTCTTGAACTGTTGCCACTATTTCACCTCGCTTTCAGCTATAGGGGTGGGCAATTCATGCGCCCGATGAAATATCGTACCGAGGACGCCATTAATGAAGCGGCTGGACGTATTGCTGCCGAACTGCTTGGCAAGCTCCACTGCCTCGTTGATAGCGGCCTTCGCTGGTACCGTATTATTAAACAGAATTTCGTAGATTGCAAGCCTGAGAATATTCTTGTCGATACGCGCCATCTGTTGCAAGGGCCACTCGCGCGCCGCGCTCTGGATATGGGCATCAATCTCAGCAAGATGATCGCAGACTCCTATGACCAGCTCATGTGCGTAATCGAACACTTTTGGCTGAAGATGCCGATCCTCGACGTGTCGCTGCAAGACTTCTTCCGGCAGATGCTGCACTGTGTCATATTCGTAAAGCGTTTGCAAGGCGATCACTCTCGCCTGTCTTCGAATCCCGATTGCCATGCTTTCCTCGCACGTTTGATGCGCTATCCCGAGATATCCTGGATATACACATTGACTTCCTGGACATCCATCCCAACCATCTCTTCAATGGCGGAGGCCACAACGTTCTGAATAGTTGAACCGACCTCTACGATGTTCGCGTCTGGTGCGACAACAATGTACAAATCGGCAGAGAGCGTGTTATCCTTGATGGTCAACGAGATCCCTTCTCTGGGAAGGTCGCGGCCAAACAAACGCGCGCGGGGATCGCTCCCCTGCGCCATACGCACTACGCCCGGAACCTCTACAGTAGCATTTGTGATGATGGTGAGCAATACCTGGCGCGCTACCCGTACTACTCCCAATCCTTCAGTGACCATTGAACTCCCCGGCTCTTTTGCCTTAACTCCGCCGACCACTCTACAGCAAAGATAGACATGTTCCCAGGTGCTTGTCAAGTACAACGCAATTCGTCACACTTGCATTCCCAAATTGGCTATCTTTCTCTGCTTCAGGAAGAGTATCTTCACTCACTCAGAATAGCACAACGCGCGACGACAATCACCTTGTTGTAAGGATTATACGTCATGCACAACCTGCATTGCACGCAGTGTATCGATTGTTTTGGCGAGATCTGCCGTGCTGCTGATATTCAGCGTGGTAGCTCCCTTTGCAATGCGTCTTACCATACCGCTCAGCGCCTGGCCCGGGCCGATTTCGAGAAAGACGGTTACGCCCTCGCTCGCCATGTATTCGATCGTGCGACTCCATTGCACCGACGCGGCGATCTGCTGCGCTAGCTCCGCGCGGATCGACGCGGGTTCCGTCAATGGCGCAGCCTCAATATTGCCGATGACCGGAATGGTTGTGCCAAGCACCTCGGTGGAGGCAATAGCCTGTGATAGACCGTGCGCGGCTGGTTGCATAACGGGCGAGTGAAACGCGCCGCTGACGGCCAGCGGGATGACCCGTTTCGCTCCGCGCGCTCTGGCCTGCTGCATGGCGGCCTCCAATGCGACCTGCTCGCCGGAGATCACGATCTGTCCAGGCGCGTTGAAATTGGCGACTGTAACGTGCCCCTGGCCAGGATGCGCGCCGGCGGGCAGCCCGGCAGTCTGCTGCTCTGTCACCTCGCGACAGAGTTCCTGCAAAGGCTCCTCGTCCATACCGATGACCGCTGCCATTCCGCCCGGGCAGACGGTCCCCTCGTGGTGCATCAGCCGCCCGCGCTCGCGCACCAGCGTGGCGGCGTCCCTCAGCGATAGCACACCGGAGGCCACCAGCGCGGCATATTCTCCGACACTGTGACCGGCAGTGAAGCTGGGGGTGAGCGGTTGCGTCCAGGAGGATGATGCTTGCGAGGAAAGGGCTTCTTGCAGGGCTGCCAGCAAGGCGAGACTCACGGTGACAATGGCGGGTTGAGCGTTGATCGTCTCACGCAGTGCATCTTCGGGGCCATCGAAGCAAAGGCTACTGAGAGGGAAGCCAAGCGCCTTGTCTACCTCCTCGAATACGCCTCGCGCTGCCGGAGACGTCGCGAAAACATCGGCTCCCATGCCGACCGCCTGGCTTCCTTGACCGGGAAAAAGAAAGGCGACTTGTGCCGTCATTTCATCTACTCCTCCGACCGGTTGAACGAAATGCACTCCTAGCGCCTTGCCTGAGCGAAGCTAGGACGCAGTCCGTTGGCAAGGCGACTTTCAAGAAGGACGCAGTCCGTTACCGGTCGGAATGAGATCACCTACTACTCGCTTATGAAAAGGAGGCAGGTTTGTTGAACCGGCCTCGCTTTTCTTCACATGCTACTTTTTATCTCGTGGCACAAACACCTGGCGACCGCGATAGGTGCCGCAGTTTGGGCAAGCATGGTGTGCCAGCCGGGGCTTCCGGCACTGCGGGCATGCCACCAGCGGCGGCAAGGTAAGATGAAGGTGCGACCGCCTCTTACCCTGCCGCGCATGGGATGTTCGTTGCTTTGGTAGCGCTCCCATAAAAACTCCTCCTCCGTTAAGACTCTGCTCTCTTCTGTAATAATTGTTCGAGTACGCCCAGGCGCGCATCGACCTCTGGCTGACAATCGCAGGCTCCAAGATTTAAGTCTTGCCCGCACTGCGCGCACAGCCCCTGGCAATCTTCTCTACAAAGCGTCGCCATCGGCAGCGCAAGCAGGGCGTTCTGGCGAATCGCTTCACTGAGGTCTACTTCGTGGTGGTCATCGATTGGAAAGATTTCTTCCGTGTCGAACGAGGCAAGCGGCATACCGCTTACTACATCCACCGTTGGGTAGAACTGCTCTTCAAATGTGACATGCATCGCTCGCTCAAACTCGTTCAAGCAGCGGTCGCAGGTCAAAACTACCGTCAGGTCTGCCCATCCATCGATCAGCAGCCCTTGATTGGTACGTCTCATACGCGCGTGGCCCTTCAGGGGGCCGACGATGTGAATATCTTCGTCAAGTTGAAATTCCGTTTCGGAAAAATCATAGGCGACTGAGGTTCCGACGGGAGCCTTCATCAGTTGCGCCACATTATAGATCAAGTTGTCCATTCCCCTGTTGTTCCTTCACCAGTATTGCAGACTATCCCACGAAAAAATATGCTTGTGGCGCAACCATAGAAGATATTCTGTCCTGGCGCTTGCTCATTATAGAAGACCAACGATTGCCTGTCAAGTCTTCAAGACGGCGGGTACATTGGCCCGCCCATCGTATCGACGGCCAGCGACGCTCGCCTGGGCGACTGCGGCGTATGAGGCGGACCGTCCTGCGTATCGTCGAGAGCATCATCGTCGTAGATGGCGTACTCTTTGCCCTCACCATCGTCACCCTCCGCGATGCTATTGTTCTCGTCCAGGCTCTCCAACCCCTTTTCGATGCTCAGGATAGAGCGGTCGATCTCCACCTCGATGCTGGAAAGGTGTTCGTGCAGGGCGTGCAGCGTTTCCGCGACGTAGCTGTCGGCCTCCATCTTCAACCGCTCGGCCTTTTCCTCCGCCAGCCGCACCATCTTCGCAGAGCGTTCCTCGGCGGCTCGCAAGAGACCCTCGCGGTTCATAGCCTTCTCGGACTCGTCACGCGCCTTTGCAAGCAGGCTGCTGGCGTCCGCCTGGGCCTGCGCCAGGGTGCGTTCTTTTTCCTGGATGATGCGCCGGGCTTGTTTGATCTCATCGGGAATAGCAGTGCGCATCTGTTCGATGATATCCAGAATATCCTCTTCCTTGACCATGATCTGGTTGAATAACGGCATCCTGCGGCTACCGGCGATCAGGTTTTCCAGGCGATCGACGAGATATAAGATATCCACGCTTTTACTCCGTTCTCAACAAACCGCCGGTGCATTCGAATAGAAGGCGGCTTTCATAGATATGAACGCACTACTCACTGAACTTTTTGCGCAGCGCCGCCATGACGGGAGGCGGGAGCATATCGGTCACGTCTCCTCCCAGGCGGACTACCTCTTTGATGAGGGACGAGCTGACAAACAATTGATCCAGGTTCGTCAGCAGGCAGACGGTCTCTATCTCAGGCACCAGTTTTCTATTCATCAATCCTTGCTGGAACTCGGCCTCGAAGTCGGTGGGCGAGCGCAACCCCTTGATGAGGGCATGTCCGCCGACCGAGCGCGCATAGTTCACGGTCAGAACCGTGTACGTGTCTACCCGCACGTTGGGCAGATCCTCGGCGGCGATGACCTCCTGCCAGAGCTGCCTGCGCTCTTCCACCGTAAATAACAGATTCTTGGCAGGGAACGCATATACCGCGACGATCAGCGTATCAAACAAACGTGCCGCCCGCCGCGCAATATCGAGATGCCCGTTAGTGAGGGGGTCAAAACTGCCGGGATAGACGGCGATACGTGCGGTGCGGGGAGAGTGGTCTGACCTTTCCTGATTGCTCACGCTCAAAATGTCCCTTCATCGATGAGTACGTATGGCGATAGAGCGCCTGGTTCCATGCGAGATGCCTCCATTAAATCATATCGGCTATTAATCGGCAATAGTGCGAATAGAATCACCCGCCCGTCGCGTAGAGGCTGACCGTTACGGTGCGCGTCTGGATGCGGCCCAACAGGTGATAGTGACTGTCGAGCCAGTTTTGCGCGGCTTGCGCTTTGGCCGCCGTTGCGTCGTCGGGAAAGCGACCCAGGATATAGAACAAGCGTGGGTGATGCGCGGCGAAGGTGGCAAGGGCGGCAGGATCGACCGCCGCGAAGGTTCCACTGGCGGGGTTAGCCGGGCCAAAGTTGGTCCAAGAGAATGCGCCGGGCGCGTCCGGCGTGAAATGCGCTCCCGTCGGATAGGCGTCCAGGTAATATTGCACTGAAACCTGACAACCCTGCTCTACATCGTTATCGAAGCAGACCAGGCCGTCGCCGGGCTGGTAGCGTTGTTGCAGCCAATGCACCGTCGAATTCCAATCCTCCACCTGCGCGCTCCTGTAGTAGACGGGCACATAGTAGAGCGCCACGAGAAACATACACAGGATCAGCGCGGTCTGTACCACGCGCCAGCGCAGCGCGCCTATGGCCAGGCCAGCCAGCAGGAAGAGCGGTGGCAGGATCGTCACCAGGTAGCGCGTGGAGAAGAGGCGGATCGGGCTTTGCGAGATGACGTAGCTGGCGATGATCGGCACGAACAGCCAGCATACCAGCGAAAAGACGAGCGGGATGAACCTTTGCAATTGTGCCTCCGCCTGCTCGGATTGCCCTGAAAAGGTGAAGCTCCGAATGAGCGGCTTGAAATCGCGCGTGTAAGCCAGCAGCGCGATACCCACGGCTCCGGTACACAGCAAGAACAGCAGCAGCAGGTATAGCTGGCTGTTGGTCGCGATGAACTGGAAGAGATGGGTGATATCCTGCACATGCGGGATGGGCAGCCAGTTCGTCTTCGCCCCATGCAGGCTGACAAGCCACATGGGGATGCAGAGGATGCCGATAACGCCCAGGCTGGCTAAGAATCCGCGCAGGTTGCGCCGCGCGCGTTCCCGCCAGGAGCCGGGCAGCACGAGCAGTCCGGCGAACGCGACGAGCTGCGAGAAGAGAATCAGCGCGCTGAAGAGCTGCGCGTAAATCGCCAGGGTAGAAGCAAGAATGAAACATACCCACCAGCGTGTGACGCGCCTATCCTGAGAGAGCAGGGCGAAGAGCGCATACCACGCGACACACGTTAGCAGCAGTTGCATACTATAGGCGCGCGTCTGCTGGGCATAGGTCAGTTGCAGGTAGTTGAGCGTGAAGAGGCCCGCGCCCGCGATGCCGGCGGCCATCCCCATGTAGCGGCGGCCCAGCAAATAGACCATTACCGATGCGAGCGCGGCGAATACGGCGGAGGGCAGCCGCACTACGAACTCGGTGGGCAGCCAGCCGAACAGCCCGCTCAGGCCCAGCCAGCCGTGCAAGAACAAGTAGTACAGTTCCATATTTGGCTCAGGCCCCCAGATGAGATGCCACATCACCGGCAAAGGTAGGCGCGCTAGCTCCACTGAGAAGGCTTCATCGAACCAGATGCTCGGATTGCCCAGCCGGTATAAATCGAAAGCCATCGCTATACCGAAAACCAGCAAGCCTGTTACCCACGTTAGCAGGCGCGGCTGGCGCAGAAGCGCCGCGAGGCTCAATTGCCTTGTAGAGCCTTCGTTTTCCGCGTGGCGTTTGTGTGTAATCTGCTGCACGTCTTCGTCTACCCGGCTCATTTTCTGATATCTCTCTTAATATCCGTAGGGGCGACCCTCGTGGTCGCCCGCCCAAGCTTGCTATGCCGCCATTCTCGCACGACACCAACATACGCGGCAATCGAACGGGCGGTGGGCGACCACGAGGGTCGTCCCTACATTAAAGAAACGTTCTCATTTAGAGCCTTGTAACGAACACGGTACAAATCACCGTATTCGTTATCTAGCCAGCGCTCAAACGTCCCTGATTTCGTAGCAATCGTATAAGCGATCAGAACTATTTTCCCCCTTGAAGGATGCCGGGTGAATGATGAAAACAACGACAGGATTTGACGGTTTTGAAGACACGGGTGAGCGAGAGATCGCTCCATGCACGGTCCCTGGCACGGGTCATCCTGTGCTTGCCTTGCTGCAATTCCTGACCGGGGGCTGGGTGATTTAATATGCAGGCAAAATCTGCTATAATAGCGTGGCAATTCGCGTGGAGGAGAAGGAGCATCCCATGTCCGAACAATTTCGAGCCTTGCAGGGCTTCAAAGATGTGCTGCCCGAAGAGCAACGCTACTGGAAAACGATCAAAGCGACGGCCAGCGAGGTCGCCGAATTATATGGCTATCGACTGATTGAGACACCCACCGTTGAGGAGACGGCGCTGTTCCAGCGCACGTCGGGTGAAGGAACCGACATCGTCGAGAAGGAAATGTACAACTTCAGCGACCGGCCCGACAAAGAAGGCCGCAGCATGAATATATCGCTGCGACCGGAGGGTACCGCCGGGGTGGTGCGCGCCTACCTTGAGTACGGCATGTTCCAACTGGCGCAACCGGTCAAGCTCTATTACCTTGGCGAGCCGATGTTCCGCCATGACAAGCCGCAGGCCGGGCGCGTGCGCGAGCACCACCAGTTCGGCTGCGAGGCGCTGGGCGAAAGCGATCCCGCTATTGACGCGGAAATCATCAGCCTGCTCTTCCAGGTCTACACGCGCCTGGGACTGCGCAAGTTGGTTCTCTCCCTCAACAGCATCGGCGATGGCAATTGCCGCCCGCAGTACATCGAGCGACTGAAAGAGTACTATCTCCCGCTGCTTGATACGTGCTGTGACGACTGCCAGATGCGCTTCTACAAAAACCCACTGCGCCTGCTCGACTGCAAGGAACCGCAGGATCAAACCAAGATTGCAGCCGCGCCCAAGATCGCCGACTACCTGTGCGATGCGTGCCGCGAGCACTTCGCCGCCGTGCGCCGCTACCTCGACTTTTACGAGGTGCCGTACCAGCTCGACCCGCTGCTGGTACGCGGCCTGGATTACTACACGCGCACCGTCTTCGAGGTTATATCAACAGGCAGCAAACAGGCGCTAAGCAGCGGGGGGCGTTACGACGGCCTGGCCGAAATCCTGGGCGGCAAGCACACGCCCGGCATCGGCTTTGGTGCTGGCCTGGAGCGCATCTCGCTCGAAATGAAGCGTCAGGAAATCGCGCCGCCCGCCGAGGCGCTCCCGCTGGCCTACATCGTCTGCTTCGGCAAGACGGTTGAATACAAAGACGCGGTGGTACGCGCCATCGCCGAACTGCGCCACGCCGGGGTATACGCCGAAATGGGCTACGGCGACCGCAGTTCGAAATCGCAGATGAAGCAGGCCAACGCATCCGGGGCCAGGTACGCCATCCTGATCGGCGAGAACGAGCTTTCCGGCAACTTCGTGACGGTCAAAGACCTGCAAGCAACCGGCATGGAGCAAGAGGGCAAACAGGTCGAAGTGAGACGCGAGGAGTTGGTGTCGTATCTAAATACACGGCACTAACACGTTCGCATTTAATACGTAGGGGCCGGTTTACCGCGCCCATTGGCCGATTATGCACATTGACGAAGTAAACCCGCCCCTGCGATGGTGTATTTCGTAGGAAAAAGGAATGATGCATTCCACGCACGAGGACGAGCTACAACTGATTGAGCGCAGCCAGCGTGGGGATGTCAGCGCCTTCAATGACCTGGTGCTGCGTTACCAGCAGGCGGTGTATACGATAAACCTGCGTATGCTGGGCGACCGCGAGGTGGCCGCCGATGTGACTCAGGAGACGTTCATTGCTGCCTTTCGCGGCATCAAATCGTTTCGCGGCGGCACTTCGTTTCGCGCGTGGCTGATGCGTATTGCCTCAAACCAGTCCTGCGACCACTGGCGGCGCACGCGCCGTCACCCCGTCGATTCGCTGGATGACCTGACCGACGAAGACGAGCCAGCCTCCGCCGGTATCCTCGGTTCGCTGATCACGACCGAGCGCGAGGTCAACCCCGAAGATGCCCTGCTCGACCTGGAAGTGCAGGACATGATCCAGCGCGGCCTTGAGTCGCTGCCGCTGGAACAGCGCGTCGCCGTCGTGCTGTGCGACATCGAGGGCATGTCGTATGATGAAATCGCTCTTTCTACTCAGACCACGCTGGGTACGGTACGCTCGCGTATCGCGCGCGGGCGAGCGCGACTTCGTTCGTACTTGCAGCAGCACAGGGAACTTTTGCCCGGCAAATATCGTCTACTGACTGACAGAGAATAATCCCATAACGGAGTAGTGGCGTGACACAACCTGAGCAATTTGGACATATGGAGCAGCGAGAACAACAAGGGCACCTGACAAACGAGCAGCTATCGGCCTATCTTGACAGGCAGGTAACGCCGCAAGAGCAGGCTTTTTTTGATGCTCACCTCGCCACCTGCGCCCAATGCCGGGAGGCGCTGGCCGAGCTGCGCGCAGCAGTGCTGCTGCTGCGTGCCATGCCCAGGCCGGAGTTGTCGCGTTCATTCGTACTTCCTGCGAGTTTCTCCGATGCTTCCAATATCACGCCGCTACCCATATCGATAGCGCGGCAGGATAGCAATGGCAGGACTGATCGCCCATCGCAATCCGCCAGAAGCGCGCGTGTGGCTCACCCAACATTCCGGCGTGCCGTGCGTGTCATGAGTACGCTCGCGGCTGTGTTGGGGCTGCTCTTCGTCCTGTCTGGCCTGCTGACCAGTGTTCACTTAGCAAGTGGCGGTGCAACGACGGCGTCAGCGCCTATGTACTCTTCTTCGACAGGCGCGTCTCCGGCTCGAACGCCGCAGGCTTCCTCGAACGCCGCTACGCCTGGCCTATCGGGGACTAGAACAGCACAGAGCTTGGGAAATACTGAGAAGACTCCAGCCGCACAAAAGACGCCGGAGTTCAAACCCGTCCAGCCTGGCACAACCACCACGCCAGCTAACCAGCCAGCGTTGCCGCCGTTTCTTGATCTCAGCACAACGGAGGGTCGTCTAAGCCTGGGACTGGTTCTGGCCGTGCTGGGCATCTTCGGCCTGTTCATTACGCGGCGACGGTATCGCTACCGGTGACCACGAAGGGCGACCGAAAGGGCTTACACGGGTAGGTTTTTTACAAAGTTAGCCCTCCGTAGCTGTCATTCTGAGCGCAGCGAAGAATCTTCACGCCACGGCAAGAGATTCTTCGCTGCGCTCAGAATGACAGCCGCTTCCTCGCTCTCGTCGATCTCGCGGGTCACGGGGCCAGCCGCCAGCAATCGCGCGCGATGGCCCAATCCTCCTGTGTGTGAATAACCAGCACGCGCACTGTCGAATCGGGCGCGGCGATATCCCTATCCTCGTCATTGCTGGATCGGGCGTTCTTCTGCGTGTCCAGCTTGAGGCCGAGGAAGCCGAACGGCTGGCAGGTTGCCGCGCGCACCTCGGCTGAGTTTTCGCCGACACCTCCGGCGAAGACCAGCGCGTCAAGCCCGCCCAGCGTAGCCAGCAGCGCGCCGATGCCCGAACGCAGGCGATGTATGTACATGTCGAAGGCTAGCGTTGCTCGCTCATCTTTGTCGCGCACGCCCTGCATCACCTGGCGCATATCGCCTGTTCCGGCTATCCCGCCCAGGCCAGACTGCTTGTTCAGCATGGTATTCAGCCGCTCGCCGGTGTAGTGCTTCTCTCGCAGCAGGTAGAGCAGGATGCCGGGATCGACCGACCCCGACCGGCTGCCCATCATCAGACCCTCCAGCGGCGTGAAACCCATCGTCGTGTCGATGCTGCGTCCGCCCTGGATGGCCGCCAGCGAACAGCCGTTGCCGAGATGGCAGGTAATCAGCCGCAGCGAGCGCAGGTCTTTCCCCAGCAGGCGCGGCGCTTGCTGCGCGAGGTACTGGTGGCTGATGCCGTGAAACCCATAGCGCCGGATATCTTCCTGCTCGTAGAGCGCGTAAGGGATGGGATAGACCACGGCGGGCGGCGGCATTGTACGATGGAAGGCCGTATCGAACGCTGCCACTTGCGGGACAGATGGCAACAGCCGTTCGATAGCCTCTATGCCTTCCAGGTTGGCCGGGTTATGCTCGGGCGCGAGCGGGATCATGCGCCGGATCGCCTCTTTCACCTGGGGAGAAACCAGCGCGCTCTCTTCGAACTCGTCGCCGCCATGCACAACGCGGTGCCCCACGATATCGATGGCCGACGCCGCCTCGATCACCCGCGTGGGGCCGCTCCATATCGTTGCCAGCATGTGATCGATCACCTCTGAGCGCGTATCGGTCGATAGCGTCTCCTCATGCCTTACCCCATTCGTCGTGCTGATCTTGAGCATCGTGCTGCCGGGATGGCTGCCCCAATCGGCATCGGCCTGCCAGAGCGGGGTAGGGGCATCGTCCGGCAGTTCCCCGCTTACTTCGTACAGGCGGCTCTTCTGGCTGCTCGAACCGGCGTTTAAGATAAGTATTTTCACAGTATTTCCTCTCACCAGGACTCTTTCTGTACTATATTACGTGATAACAGTGGTAGCCAGTTGTACGTCAACCCATTTCATCGTGTAAACCGGGAAATTTAACAATTGTACCGCAAAGGGAACCGGCATTTGTGATATGCTGATTCCTGGTGGCTATGATAATTACAGACAGTTGTCTTACATGATACACCCATCAAGTAGATTGGAGAAAACCATGCCAGTTCTGGATCAGCCGCGAATGCAATTGATGCACCGCTACTGGAACGCGGCCAACTACCTCACCGTTGGTCAGATTTACTTAAAGGCGAACGCGCTTCTGAGGGAGCCACTCCGACCCGAACATATCAAACCACGCTTGCTGGGACACTGGGGTACTTCCCCCGGCCTCAGCTTCATCTATGTTCATCTGAACCGGCTCATCCAGGATCACGATGTGGACACGATCTACCTGGCAGGGCCAGGACACGGCGGACCGGCGCTCCTGGCGAACGTCTACCTGGAGGGCACATACTCAGAAGTGTATCCGAAAATCACGCAGGATACCGAAGGAATGCACCGGCTCTTTCGCCAGTTTTCGACGCCAGGCGGCGTCCCCAGCCATGTGAGCGTGCCGACCCCCGGTTCCATTCACGAAGGCGGCGAACTGGGCTATGTCCTCTCCCACGCTTTCGGGGCCGCGTTTGATAATCCAGAGCTGCTCGTCGTGGCGGTCGTGGGAGATGGCGAGGCCGAAACAGCGCCCCTCGAAGGTGCCTGGAAGTGTATCAAGTTCCTGAACCCGGTACGCGATGGCGCTGTGCTTCCCATCCTGCATTTGAACGGGTATAAGATCTCAGGCCCGACCGTGCTGGGTCGAGACGAAGATGCCGATGTGCAACGGTTGCTCTCTGGTCATGGCTACGAAGTCTACTTCGTGGAAGGCGACGATCCGATGACCATGCACCAGGAGTTTGCCGAGACGTTGGAGACCTGTTACACGAAGATTCGCGCCATTCAGGAGGAGGCGCGCTCGCACGGATTCACGCAGGAACCACACTGGCCCGTGATCGTGCTACGCTCGCCGAAAGGATGGACGGGTCCTGAAGTTGTCGATGGTCTTCCTATCGAAGGCACATTTCGCGCGCACCAGGTGCCGGTCGCTGACGTGCAGAACAATCCTGAGCATTTACACATACTTGAGCAATGGATGCGCAGTTACCAGCCCGAAGACCTTTTCGACGAGCATGGTCGCCTGAAAGCGGAGCTGGCAGCCCTCGCGCCTGTGGGAGAGCGCCGTATGGGCGCTAATCCGCATGCCAACGGCGGCAAACTCAGGCTTGACCTGCAAATGCCCGACTTTACCGATTACGCCATCGAGGTCAAGAAGCCGGCGACAGAACACCGGGAGTCAACCCGCCAGTTTGGGTTGATGTTGCGCGATATCTTTACGAGAAATGCCGAACAGCGCAATTTCCGCCTCTTTTGTCCCGATGAAACGAACTCGAACCGCCTGGGCAATGTCTTCGAGGTTGAGAATCGCACATTCGAGGAGCCTATTATTCTAATAGACGATCATCTCTCGCCCGATGGGCGCGTGATGGAGGTGCTGAGCGAGCATCTCTGTCATGGCTGGCTCGAAGGATACCTGCTTACCGGGCGGCATGGCGTCTTCGCCACTTACGAAAGCTTCGCGCTGGTCTCGGCCTCCATGACCGTGCAGCACACGAAATGGCTGGAAGAGGGCATCAAGCTGCCCTGGCGAGTGCCTATCTCGTCGCTTAACATCCTGCTGACTTCGACATGCTGGCGCAACGATCATAACGGCTTTAGTCACCAGGGACCTGGCCTGATCGATACGGTACTCTCGAAGAAAGGCACGGTTGCACGTATCTACCTGCCGCCCGATGCCAACTGCCTGCTTTCGGTCGCCGATCACTGCCTGCGCAGCCGCGACTACGTCAATTTG
Organism: uncultured Chloroflexia bacterium; assembly: GCA_963731975.1. Lineage (GTDB taxonomy): Bacteria > Chloroflexota > Ktedonobacteria > Ktedonobacterales > Ktedonobacteraceae > CAVSXS01. Next base: position 330,065 of record CAVSXS010000007.1, read on the forward strand.
ATCGTCATCGATAAGCAGCCACAGCTCCAATGGCTTTCTATGCAGGATGCCATCGATCATTGCACGCACGGGCTTTCGACCTGGCAGTGGGCCAGCAACGATGAGCAGGTCGAACCTGACGTTGTACTGGCCTGCGCCGGAGATATTCCTACGCTGGAGACGGTGGCAGCCGCGTGGTGGCTGCGGAATCACCTGCCCGAATTGAAGGTGCGCGTCGTCAACGTGGTGGATTTGATGAAGCTCTATCCACCTTACTTGCATCCACACGGCATGGATGACGCAAGCTTCATCGAGCTTTTCACGGAGGACAAGCCGGTCATCTTCGCCTTCCACGGCTATGCGCGAGCTATTCACGAAGTTGTGCATGGGCGGCCAAATACGCCGCGTTTCCATGTGCGCGGCTTCATGGAAGAGGGTACGACCACGACACCCTTTGATATGGTCGTGTTGAACCACATGAGCCGCTATCACCTGTGCATCGAAGCTTTGCGACGCGCGACGCGCGTGCGGGGCCTTGCCGCGCCACTCATCGCCGAATGTGACGATATGCTTGCCCGTCATTCAGAGTATGTACGGGCCAACCTCGAAGATATGCCCGAAATACGCGACTGGGTGTGGACGGACTAATTACAATGTAATACCTACGGATGCCAGCCCTTGCTGCATGGTGGCGGGCGTGAGCGGCTGCAGGACGACGTAGCGTATGATGCCGTTGCTATCGAGGAAAAACGTGAAGGGGATGGCCGTTACATTGTAGGTCTGGTTGATCGTGCCATTCGCGTCGAAGAGCAGCGGATAGGTCACGCGGTATCGCTGGCCGAACGGCGCAATATCATCTTTCGGATCGGCCTGATCGATACCGAGCAGGGCAAATGCGCCGTGAACTGCATTGTTGGTGTAGACGCGCTGTAGATAGGGCACTTCTGAGAGACATGGCTGGCACGACTCGGACCAGAAGTTCAGCACGACGGGATGGCCGCGTAGCGCGAGCAGGCTGATCGACTGGCCGATTCCGCCTCCACCGTAGACGGGCAGGGTAAAGTTGGGAGCCGCGCTGCCCGGCGGCAGGCCGCCGACGGATGTTTGCCCCGACGCGGGCCAGAAGACCAGCAGGCTGAACACGACGACGATGGCCGCGATGAATCCCAGGATGGAGAACGTGATGCGCCTGCCGCGCGCGGCGCGGCGGCGCGGCAAATTGGCGTAATGCTCCGCCAGTTCTACTTTCAGCTCCTCGCGCTGCTGTCGCGCCAGGGTGTGTTCCTTCTGCGTCTCGCTCTCGGGTTGTTTCTTCGCCAGCGTCTTTTCTTTCATGACTCATAGTATAAGCGTCCCACGCAAAGCGCGCAAGCATTCAGGGAGTCCTCTTGCGCTCACGCGGTCGCCCTGTCAATGTGGAGCACAATGCTTCATATATTCTTTGAGATTTGCGTAGATTTCTTGAGGTTTTGGTGTTGACGAACGCTCGAATCAGATGTATGCTCTGACGCGAAAACTATTTCATTTGCTATCGACAGGTCACGCCATGTGACAGAGAGTGAGGTCGAATCATGGCAAATACAACTCTACTGGTAGTCTTCGCGGTCGTCAATGTTGTTGTCACAGGTCTCTTCGCTGGCCTGGTGACACGACAGTACGCGAAGAGGCGGCGCATTTATCAACTGTTCTGGATGCTGGCACTGCTGATGGCTTTCTTTGCCACGTTGAGCTACGTTTTTATGGTGCTGATCGGGCCTACAACCAGCGCCGGCATCATTTTCTTCCGCCTTTACTACATCCTGGGAGCCGCGCTCGCGCCTTCCTGGCTGGGACTCGGCAGCATCGCGCTGGTGACGGGGCCGCGCGCGACTCGTATCACATTCGTCATTCTGCTGGTCGTGAGCGTGCTTACCGCCGTCCTGATCGCCATCAACCCCATCGACCTTCATAGTCTGAGCCAGGTCGCGGGAACCCCTGGCGCTGGAATCTTGCAACCTGGTGCCTGGCTGGTCTTCATCATCACGCTGAACTCGCTTGGCGTGCTGGCCGTCGTGGGGGTCGCGGCTTATTCCGGTTGGAAGCTCTTGCGCAGGGCGAAAAGTGTGGGAGGATTCGATCCGCGCAACCTGCTGTGGGCCAATGTGCTGATCCTGGTGGGCGACCTGCTCAACGCGGCTGCCGGAACCTCGGCGAAGTTCTTCGGGCTGGAAAGCAGCTTCTGGCTGATAATGGCACTCGGCTGGGGCGTATTCTTCGCCGGTGTCGTACTGACCGGCAAGCGCATAGTACCTGCGGCGATGGCGCAGCCGGCGCGCAAAGACGAGACTTTCCACGACCACACTGTGACCACCTGAGAGCTTATTGCTTCACTGCGCGAATTCTGCGATAATAGCGGTGAAATCGCGCAAGATGGAGGACTTTTAACTCGTGAGCGAGCAATCAGGGCCGGGATGGCTCACACAGGACAGGGAACAGGAAACATCTATTGTGAATGACAATTCATCGAAGGGCGCTCTCAATGATCTTGAGCAGCTTCGACGGCAAGCCTACGCGCATATTCAGGCGCGGCGATGGGAAGAGGCTCGCGCGGCTTACGAGCGACTGATAGAGTCCGATGCAGGTGACGAGGATGCTTTGCATGGGCTTGGGCTGACGCTGGAGAAGCTTGGTGAGTATGAGATATTGTTCGATGTAGCCCAGGATGCCGTAGAGGTCAACCCCGGCTCTGCACTTGCGCTGGCCTATAAAGCACGCGCGCTGCAAAAGCTCGAACGCATCTCCGAGGCGACCATCGCCAACGACCAGGCATTGCTGCTCAACACCAACCTCGCTCTGGCGTGGTTCAACCGCAGTGGCCAGCAGTTGCTGTCTGAACGGTATCCAGAGGCGCTGCGTTATGCCGAACGAGCCATCGAACTCGACCCGCAAGACGCGCGTGCCTGGGCCAACAAAGCAACCGCCTTGCTGAACCTCAATCGCGCGTTTGAGGCATTGGAGGCCATCAATCAGAGTCTCGCGCGCGATCCCGACTACCTTTTCGCGCTGGCGCTCAAAGGCGAACTCCTGCGCAAGTATGGAAAGCTCCAGGAGATCCTTGCAACCATGAACCATGCCCTGGAGATCGAACCGGATAACATTTCCTGCTTGAACTTGATGGCTTACGCTCTGCGTGCGCTCAGTTCCAACGAAGAACTGCTGGCTTATACAACAAAACTCACTCTGCTGGCTCCCGACAGTCTATTCACGTGGGACAGCCACACCAGCGCGCTGCGCGGCCTGGGTCGCTTCGAGCAAGCCCTCGACTCCATCGAGCAACTACTGGAGCTTGAGTCAACCAATGTTCGCTACCACGTGCTGAAAGCCGATACGCTCTATCGCCTGGAACGCTTTCGGGAAGCGGTCAATGCCGCCGAACTGGCCCTGCAAATCGACGACGAGTACGCACCCGCGCACCGCATCCACGAAAAAGCGACGCGCGCCATGTATCAACAAAAGCGCAAGAAAAAATAACGGCGTAATGTAGGGGCGACCCTCGCGGTCGCCCTTTTTGATATGTTACATCCCGATCAGTCGTTCCAGCGCGGGCAGCAGTACGTCGTCGCGGCGCGCCTGCAAGACTTCGCGCAGGCGCTGCGGCGCAACCACGCGGATACGGCGCTGGTGCTGTTCGTAGCGCGCCAGATCGTCGGCTTGCAGGCCGGTAGCCTCGACCCATGTGACGACCGGCTCCATACCGACGGGGGGATTGGCGAACGTGACCCACACGTCCATCTCCCACTTTTCCGGGCGAGGGATATCGAAGAGCAGCTCAAAATCGGCTATCTCAATGGCTAGCGCGCCGGCCAGCTCGGACGCGAGCTGCTGTTCGACCTGGCGGCGGCGGCGCGCATCCCAGAACAGCGCGTCCAGGCGCGCGTAGAGCCGACCAGACTGGCGGCTGACCTCCAGCACGCCCTTGTAGGGCCGGCGCATCACCAGGTCATCCGCCAGGTTGCGCGAGCTGGCGGGCATATCCGCGTTTGCCAGCAGCGCCAGCAGCGAGGCATCGTCCAGCCCGACCAGCCGGGCGGCCTCCAGCGCGCCGCTCAACATGGCGTCCTGCACGGCGCGCACCAGCATGATCTGCATGGCGCGGCTGGTATGGTGCCAGTAGATGTTGTCGAACATCTCCTGCCGCGCGTGCAGCAGCGAATGGAGTGGGCTGATGCCCTTGTGCGTCACCATCAGGCGGCGCTGTCCCTGCGCGTCGGGACGCAGGCGCAGCGCGCCTTGCAGCCGCGCCACGTCCACACCGCCGTAGGGGACATTGCAGGCACGCGCGTCCCGCGGCAGGTAGTCCAGCTTGTCCACGTCCAGCGCGCCGCTTAACAGGCCGCTCAGCAGCTCGTCGTCGGCGGGTAATGGGCGCGTTTTGGGCGGGTCGATGAAATCCGCCACGCGCTCCGGTGACAGGGCATAGTCGCGTTCCAGGATGGTTG
>CAVSXS010000008.1:0-169505 GCA_963731975.1 uncultured Chloroflexia bacterium
GCAATCTCGCTCGTTTCGATGATGGAGCGTCCGACCTTCTCGTGCAGGACGATGGGCGCGCCCAGCTCCTCGATGGTGTGCGAAAACGGGTAGTGTCCGATATCGTGCAGCAGCGACGCCACGATCAGCGTGCGCACGCTGCTGAGCGAGATGCCGTGCAGCCCGCCGTCCGCGCCGCGTTGCAACAGGGAGCGCAGCGCGCGTACCGCCAGGTAGTAGCATCCCAGGCTATGCTCGTAGCGCGTGTGGGTTGCGCCCGGCCAGATGCGATAGACGAAGCCAAGCTGCTTGATGTTCTGGAGACGCAGGAAGGGCGCCGTGCCGATCAGCTTCTCTTCGCGCGGGCCGAGCGGGATCAGGTCGTACAGGCTATCGCGCACGGTACTAATTGGCTGCTCGTCTGGCAATAGCGGGTAGCCTGCGTCATCCACCCAGCGAGGCATCATGCCAGCTTGAAACACAGCCTCGCCCTGGCGAGAGGGAGTGGCGTGGGAACGCCTCGCGCGCACGCGGGAGGGCTGTTCTGCTTTCATATTCATGCCTCGATTCTATCAGAAGACCAGGACGAATGTCTAGCCGTTTGGAATTCAGAGTGATACTTATCTATTTGCTCCGTTGTACATAGATGAGGGAAGAAAAGAGCTAAGTGAGAATGTATCTACACTGATTGTCTACTATCTATCCACCCCTCGCTTAGTTCGAAATCGCATCACCTTGAGAACTTGCTCGAGTTATACGGCTCTCTTCGCAGGGACGCGCTTGATCGCGCCCGTGTTGGGAAGACGATATGTATTGTTGCGCGTTTTTTAGCGCGCGTCTACGAAGATGGCCGGAACAATCTCGAACAGTTCGTAGTGATGCATGTAATTACAGTGTATTGTATGTTGGAACTATTGTACAATGGAGTTGAACGTATAGCTATGCAAAGCAACAACTTCTGGGGAAGGGCGCGACCATCGGGTGTCAACAAGGGAGTGATCGCGCGCCTGAGTCTCGCGCTCGTCGCCATCGTCGGCGGCCTGGCCCTGACCTTCGTCCTTATGAACGGGCACGCGGCCCACGCTTCCAGCGTGAATACGACCCCAACCATCGATCACCCGGTGGGTGTCGCTATTGATGGTACCGGTAACGTATGGGTTGCGGAGCCGAATTGTAACCCCGCGCCAACGTGTATTAATCCTCCCAATGGAGCTATCGAAGAATTTAACCTGCAAGGTGGCACGCCTCACCTGGTTCATACTTACCAGGCTCCTATCGGTGTAAATCCTACCTATTTAAAGCTGGATGGAAGCGGACAACACGTCTGGTTCACCGACCCGACCAACAACCAGATCGGCGAGCTGACCATTACTGGCGCGGTCTGGACTGAGTATACTACTGGCATTTCTACAAACGCTCAGCCCTATGACTTGGTGCTTGACCAGAACGGCAATATCTGGTTCGCCGAGCGCGCCTTTGCGACAGGCGCGACAGCCGCTATTGGTTTTTTCAATACTACGACGAAGGGTGCTGTCGTAGAAACCCATGTGCCTACTGCTGGCAGCGGGCCGTTCGGCATGACCTTTGATGCTACCAATCACGTTGTCTGGTTTGCCGAGGATAACGCGCCCAAGATTGGTACATTCGCGGTTCCCGCCACTATTGGCGCAGCGCCGACGATTACCGAGCATTCTATCGCGGTTGCCGGACAGACAAGCCCGCCCAATCCACATATGATTACGTATGATGGTGCTGGGCACCTGTGGTATAGCGAGCAGGGATCGGACCTGATCGGCGAGTACACCGTGGCGACGAACACGCCCAAGAATTACAACGTGGCCGGCAGCATCTGCCCGACTCCTGGCGTGACGCCGACGCCTTGTAGCAACACCTTTATCAGCGGCATCGCCCTGGACAGCACCGGGAATGTCTGGTTCGACGAAGTGCAGGGCGCGCTGCTTGGCTCGCTCAATCCAACGACTGGTACCGTCAATCTCTTTGCGCTGCCCGGCGGCTCCGGTCCTGGCGAAGGTCTGGCTGTAGATGCCACGAACAACGTATGGGTTTCTATGCTCTATGGCTACCAGCTCGGCGAGCTTCCAGCCGGTTCTCTACCCACGCCAACGCCGACCGGAACGACGCCCACGCCTACCAGCACGGGTACGCCGCCGCCCACGCTGCCTCCGGGACCGGTCAGCCAGACGTGGTACTTCGCGGAAGGGCATATCGGGCAGGGTTTCCAGGAATACCTGACCATCCAGAACCCCGACACGGTCAATTCCTGCTTCGTGCAGATTCAGTACCTGCTGTCCACCGGACCCGCTCCTGCGAAGACGGTGACAATCAACCCCAACACGCGCTGGACGGAGAATGTGGACCAGGACCTGGGCATCCAGCGTAACGGCAGTACTGCCGAGGATGTCTCGACCATCCTCACTGTGATGAACGCCTCCAACTGTAAAGGTGTGGTGGCTGAACGCCCGATGTACTTCACGAACGTCTTCGGCGTCAGCAGCGGTCATGACGCGCTGGGCGCGACCCACCTGGGCAGTAGCTTCTACTTCCCTGACGTGGCGAGCTACACCGGCTATCGTGACTTCATCACCATACTGAACCCGCCGGGCGCCAGCAACGCGGCAAGCGTCACCGTAACCTACTACGTGGGTGGTACAACGGAGCCGCTGCAAAGCACCGCTACGGTTCCGGCCGGCACGCGCTACACCATCACGCCGCCGAACTTCACTAACCAGCACGTGTCTGCCTTTGTTAGCTCGACACAGCCTATCGCGGTCGAACGCCCGGCCTACTTCAACAAGTTCATCGCGGGCAACGCCGGGACGGTCTCAGGCGCGTCGGTTGCCGTTGGCGCAACCGGGGCTTCCAACGACTGGCGCTTTGCTGAAGGCTATGTGGGTCCTGGCTTCCAGGAATACCTGCAATTGGCGAACTTCAGCGCGACCGCCGTCAGCGCGAACGCCGTGCTGGAATACGACAACGGCTCGACGCTGTCTGTACCGGTCACGATCAACGGGTTGAGTACGACTCAGCTTGATGTCAACTACCTGACGACCCATCCGAGCCTGGGAACATGCGCTCCGACTCCCTGTAACCTGTCGCTAAACGTCTCGGTTGAGATCAAAGCGACGACAGGCACATTTGTCGCGGAGCGGCAGTTGTACTTCCACTACTCGCACAATGCGAATGGGCGCTCGCTCGGCTCGACCGGCGGAAGCGACATTCTCGGCCAGTCTGGCGCGGCGGCGGTCTCGTCCTACAGCTTCGCTGAAGGCTACACCAATGGCGGCTACGACGAGTGGCTGACGCTCCAGAACCCGACTTCGTCGAGCGAGACCATCTGGGTAACGCTGGTCAACGGCAATGGCGCGGTCTACGAGTTCTCGGTCATCGTCGGGGCGCAAAGCCGTGGCACGGTTGACCTCGTGAAGACGGTATTGCAGAACATGTGCAACCCCGGCGCGCCTTCGGCCTGCTGGGAGATCTCTATGACGGTGCAAACCCTCAACAATGGCGGCGCGTTCGTCGCGGAGCGCCCGATGTACTTCAATGCATCAGGTACCCAGGGCGGTACGGATGTTCTCGGCTACGCCGGGGGCTAATCCACACGCAACCACACGCGGTCTGACGCCTGGGGAGCCGGTGGCAAGCGCCACCGGCTCCCTTTTTCCTGTGCTATAATGACGCTTAGGCAAGCTTCACTTCTGAAGAAAAGTCCTTGACAGTTTGCCCCATCGCACCCTGTCAAGTTCATTTGAACCTTGCCTTAAAGGCTACAATACATATGGAACATACCCAGCAGGCGAGCATCAAAATGCTCGTCATTGATATTGATGGGACGCTGCTCAATCCGGTGGGTAAGATCACCGCGCGGACGCTGGCTGCCGTGCGCGCGGCGCGCCAGGGTGGGGTGATCGTCGCGCTGGCGACGGCGCGGCGCTTCGGGAACACCCGCGACATCGCGGGGCAGGTTGGCTTCGACTTGCCGCTGGTGCTGTATGATGGAGCTATGCTCGTTGAGTATCCGCAGGAGACGCTGCTCTCCACGCAGCCAGTCCCGGTGGCTATCGCGCAGCAGGCGGTAGAAATCCTGGTGAGCCACCACATCCAGCCGGTGGTTCATCCCAATACCGGGCTGGACGAGCGGATATGGACGGGGCCAGCCGAGTTCGACAACGTGTGGATCGCGGCATATTTCGCCAGCTTCCCCCAATTGATGCGCCGCATGCCGTTCGAGATGCTTTGCGCGGGACAGCCCGATCCGCTGCGCGTGGTGGCCTTCGCTTCAGAGGAGGCCATCGCGGGTCTCACGCCTGAAATTGCCGCGCTGAACTGCTCGTGGAACAGCATCCGGCGTGGCAGCTATCACACTGCGGAGCTGGTGGTAATGCAGCGGGGCTGCTCGAAGGCGAGCGGGGTGGGAACGCTTGCGCGTCATTTCGCGATCCCCCTGGCGGAGGTGATGACCATAGGCGACAATACCAACGACATCCCCATGCTGCAAGCGGCTGGTTGGAGCGTGGCGATGGGTCAGGCGCCTGAACTGGTGCGAGCGGCGGCAAAAGCGGTCACGGCTAGCAACGCCGAGGATGGTGTGGCGCTGGCTATAGAACAGTATGTGCTTTAACGCCCGTCTAGCGCGGCCTGGAACTGGCGCAGGCGCTCGACCTGGCGATGGTTGGGAGAGGCTTGCCAGCGTTTTTGCTGCACGAGATGCAAGGCATCCTGGGCGTCCATTCCCCCGTAGACCAGCGCAGCACAGGTCAGAAGCACGCTGCGCCCTACCCCATGCTCGCAGTGGATCAGGACGCGCCCACCCTGCTCCATATGCTCGTTAGCCCACTTCGCGCCCTCCAACATCTGCTCGATGGTCAGCGGCTTCGTGTCGCGTGTCGGCAGGTAGAGCAGTTCGATATGCTCTTTCGCCAGCGCAGCGGGGTCATCGGAGTGTTCCGAGCGGGTATCTATGACCTGTGTCACTCCCGCTCGCGCCAGCGCCGGGATATCCACCGGGCGAATGCGCCCGCCGACTGCCAGGTTGGACGTGACCCAGCTCATATTGAGTTGATCGGGCAGAGGCAGGTGCAGGTTGCGCGCGATACGTTCCGCCTGCGAGTCTTCGGGGAAGAGGCGCGCCGCAACGCGCGTCCAGAGACGATAGGTGACACGGATAATACCGGTAAAAAACCAGCGCGCGCCCGAAAACTGCACGTGGGGACGAAGTTGCTGAACCTGCCTCGTCTCCGGCAAATTCGAGGGCGGTGGTGTGATGGTTGGATCAGACGACATTGTATGTATCCTTTTTATTTGGAGGGAACCAGTGGTGGCAGCCCCGGCTGCCCTGGCTGCTCGACATTGACAGCCTTTTCCTGTAGAGATGTGGATTGCTCGTCGCGGCGTATGACGCGCTGCAAAGCGGCAATGGCGCACTCGATCATCGAATCATCTGGCTCGCGCGTCGTCAGCCCTTGCAGCGCCAGCCCCGGTGCGAGCAGCCAGCGCACGACGCGATAGCGGTAGTTGGCAGCGCCCAGGCGCATTAGCTCGTAAGCGATGCCCGCCACGACCGGTACCAGCACGATGCGCGAGATGATCTTGAGCAGCAGCGACGGCGAGCCGACCAGCGCGAAAACAACGATAGAAACGACCATCACCAGCAGCAAGAAGCCCGTGCCGCAGCGCGTGTGCACGCGCGAGGCGCGGCGCACGTGGGGAATATCCAGCGGATCGCCGCTCTCCATCGCGTTGATGGCTTTGTGTTCCGCGCCGTGGTAGCCGAAGACGCGCTGGATGTCCGGCACGCGCCCGATCAGGTAGAGATAGCCGACCAGCAGCGCCAGCCGGATCGCTCCCTCGATGGTCAAACTGAGCCAGCCTACGCCGACCTGGTTGTGCAGCAAACTTGTCACCAGCAAAGGCCCCAGGAAGAAGACGGCGACGGCAAAACCAATCGAAACCAGCAGCGCCAGCGCCAGCGCAAATCCGCCAATCTGGGGCGGCGCTTCCGGCTGCTCCGGCATCGACTCTCCATCCACACCGCCCGTATATTGTACGGGCGACCCCTGCGGTCGCCCTTGTCGCGGCTCGTGCTCGTTGGCCGCGTGCGCCGGGTCTATAGCTCCCGTAGCAATGTTGGCGGAGAGGGTCATCAGGCGCGTTCCTAACACGAGCATTTGCCAGAGCAGCAGGATGCCCCGCAGGAACGGCAGGCGGAAGAGGCGATTGTGGTACAGCCGGGGATTGAGGGCCTCCTCGTAGAGATAGATACTATCGTCGGGTCGTCGCACGGCCATCGCCGCCGAGAGCCGCCCGCGCATCATCACCCCCTCCATAACTGCCTGACCGCCATAATAGAATTTCGCCATGACCTTTACCTCTACATCTCCTGCTGATCGTCCGGGACGCGCAGCATAACACTGAGACGCTGCAGCCGGTCGCGCAGTGTATCAACCGTCTTATTCGATCTCGACCGCAAGCGTGCCAGGCGCACGCGCAGCAAGCGCCTGGGCATCACCGTGCGTAGTTGTCTATAACTATAACGTGCGCCAGACTTCTTGTTATGCTTCGATGTCTCTTTCCAGATGCCCGGCTTGCCCTCTGGTGGCAAAAATTCGAGAATGCTCCTTGCGATATCGAACGAGGAATTGGGGCGAGCGACATGCCGGGCGTTCTCCAATTGCTGTTGCATGACCTGCGAGCCGGGTTTGATCAAACGGCGCAGCATGTTAATCAATTCAATCGAGTCATAGGCCAGCGTGCCGATATGATTATCGGTGACAAACGTTACGTTGCCCTCTTCCTGCCCTGGCACAAAAGCGTTCAAGATGATCGGCAAATTGCAGGCCAGCGCCTCGCAGATCGTCCCGGGGCCGGCCTTCGTGATGATGACGTCCGAGGCGCGCATCAACTCCGGCATGTTATGCACAAAGCCATAGATTTTTGCCGGGACGCGCAGGCTGGAACGAATGCGCTGCAGGTGCATATACAGGCGCTTGTTGCGCCCGGTCACGATGAGCAACTGCACAGGCAGGCGCGCCTGCGAGATGGCCTGCACGGCAGAGCGCAGGCCGCCAGAGCCTTCTCCCCCGCCCACCATCAGGACGACCGGTAGCTTCGCTTCGATGCTGAGCCTCTGTCGCAGCGCCTCTTTGCTCTCGCTGGGAAGTGCGAATTTGGGGTCGATGGGCATACCCAGCATATGCACGCGCTGGGGGTCAAGCCCGCGCTCAAGATAGAGACGTTTGGCGTGCTCGGTCGGCACGATATAGGCGTCAGCGCCCGGCGCGAACCAGGCATAATGCACGCTGACCAGGTCGGTGACGACGGTGATGAAGGGGATACGCATATCGAGTTCTTCCAACGCGCTCAGAGTCACATGGTTGAGCAGCGGGTGAATGGAGACGATCACGTCGGGCTGCACGCTGCGAATAAGCCGCAGCAGGCCGTTGTGGATGAGGGGCGTCGCAACCGATTTCACCGCCAAAACGGTCTGGGACTGGTTGCTCAGGTGAAAGACCTGGCCGTAGAGCCTGGGGTTATAGCGTATGGCCGGCCCGTACAACTTCATGGCCTCGCGCAAGGGAAAGCGGCCATACTCCTCGAACGCATCCACGATTTCCACGCGATAGGTAGGAGGAGCGGGTGATTCACGTTCTCCCGCGTTCTCGGGCTGAAGGGCAAGCCATTTCTCTTGCTCCTGCTGAGCAATGATGCTGATCGCATTGCGAATGGCGTTTGCGGCGCTGCGATGCCCTGCCCCGGTATCAGCAATCAGAAACAGTAAGGTGCGTTCCTGCCCATTCAACGGGTTTTCCTCTTACAGACGAACTCTGCTCTATAGGCTGCGTATGAAATCGGGGATAAAGGCCAAAACAGTGTAGCCCTTATCCCCGATTCATACCGTCGATGCAACTATTCTTCCGTAATGTTGAAGCGCTTGCGGAAACGCTCCACACGACCGGCAGCATCAAGCATGCGCTGCTGCCCGGTGAAGAACGGATGGCACTTCGAACAGACATCAATCTTCAGGACGGGCTTGACGCTGACGGTTTGAAAGCTATTTCCACAGGCGCAGCTGACCGTGGCCTCAACGTATTTCGGATGTATTCCCTTTTTCATGACAACTCCCAGGTAATTTCAACAGGTAATGGTTGTGTGAACAGATTGTACACGGACGACCTTGTGCCGTCAAGAGGGTTAGCCCATACGCCCATCCCGCTCACCACACACAATACGAGACACTATGGTTGATCGACCATATTCTATCATACTATAACAAGAAGGGGGAAGGTTTTATGCCCTCGATAGCGCCTCGATCCACTCCCCGGCATAGCCCGTTGCCGACCAGTGCGAGCTGTTGCCGATGTTGCCGGAGATGACTGTCTCGTAGCCCAGCATAATGACGAACTCCTTGCCTTGATAACGCAGGGAGAAGGCTTCGCATTCCAGCTTGCCGATGTAGAAGGGGTCGCGCCGCTTGATGAAGGAGAGGTCTTTGAGCGGGGCGCGGAAGAAGACCCGTTTCTCGCCGCGATTCTCCATGCAGAGCGCCTCGCCCTCGAACAGGTAGAGCCTGCCGCGCGCCTCGATCTCACCCTTGCTGTTGAGCAGCGTGATGAGCGTGAAACGCAGCGGCGTTCGCACGGGGATGTATGCGGCGAGGGCGGCTTCGGCCTGCTGGCGCTCCTGCGGGAACAGTCCTTCCAGGTGCAGGCGGAGGTAGCGCGTGTCGCCGACGACGTGGCCTAATCCCTCCTTGCCCTTGCTGGCGCGCAGGTACTCTTCGCCCTCGTTGATGGCGAAACGCGCCTCTGACCACGCCATTTGTTGCAGCTTCTCGGCGGGAAAGCGCGCCCTTACATCCTCCGCGTCGAGCCAGATACCCGACTTTCTGTACTCGTTCGTCAGGTAGAGCATGGGCAGCAGCACTACAAAGGCCACTACTCCGACCAGGTAGGCCGGCACGACGAACGGAGAGACGGCTGCCATTCCCAGGAACGAAAGCACAATAATTATGAGGGCGATAGCCAGCACGACGGAGGAGATGAGCGCCAGGCGCGAGATGCGGCGCGTGTGTAATGCGTAGCGATAGCGCGTGTCCGGCGCAAGCGCCTGCTGTGTATTCGATATGTTCATCAAATTATTCCAAATGATAGGTGTGATACACTACACGAAGAACGACCGGGACAGAAACCGGCGCGTTCACCGTTGCAGTGTACCATATCGAGGGCTTTTTTTATACTATGATCGAACGCTATACGCGACCCGAAATGGCGGCCATCTGGTCCGCGACACATAAAACCGATGCCTGGCTCAAGGTGGAACTGCTGGCCTGCGAAGGCTGGGCGCGCGAGGGCATCATTCCGCCGGACGCGCTGGAGAAGATTCGCGCGGCCAGCTACAACGCGCAGCGCATGCAGGAGATCGAGCAGGAGACGCACCACGACATCATCTCCTTCCTGCGTTCCATCCAGGAGCAGTTGGGGCCGGAGGGCCGCTTCATCCATCTCGGCCTGACCTCGTCCGACGTGCTGGATACCGGGCTGGCCTACCAGTTGAAAGAGGCTGGAGAAGTGCTCACCGGCTCGCTGGCAGCCTCCGAACAGGCTGTAGCGCGGGCGGCGGTGCGCTACAAGTACACGCTGATGGCCGGGCGCACGCATGGCATCCACGCTGAGCCGATCACCTTCGGCCTGAAGCTGGCGCTGTGGCTGGATGAACTGCGGCGCGGGCAACACCGGCTGGCCGACGCGCTGGAACAGGTGACGGTCGGCAAGATTTCTGGCGCGGTCGGCACGCACGCCACGGTTCCCCCACAGATCGAGGAGTTTGTCTGCGAGCAGCTAGGATTGGGTGTGGCTCCCATCTCCAGCCAGATCGTGCAGCGCGACCGGCACGCGCACTTCCTCACCACACTGGCGCTCATTGGCAGCTCGCTGGAGAAGATGGCGCAGGAGATCCGGCACTTACAGCGCACAGAGCTGAGCGAAGCCTTCGAGCCGTTCGAGGCGGGCCAGCAGGGTTCGTCGGCCATGCCGCACAAACGCAACCCTGAACTGTGCGAGCGCATCTGCGGGCTGGCGCGCGTGCTGCGCGGCTACGCGCTGACGGCCATGGAGGACGTGGCGCTGTGGCACGAACGCGACATCAGCCATTCCTCCGCCGAGCGCATCATCATCCCCGATGCCTGCACGCTGCTGCACTACATGCTCTACCTCTTCACGCGCGTCATGAGCGGCCTGGAAGTAGACGAGGAGCGCATGCGCTTCAACCTGGACATGACGGGCGGGTTGGTCTACTCGCAGCGCATCCTGCTGGCGCTCATCGACAAGGGCGTGGGACGGCAGGAAGCCTACAAGATGGTGCAGCGCAACGCCAAAAAGGTCTGGGCGATGGCGAGCAAGGGACCGATCGCGGGGCCGGCCCTGCTGGACGCGCTCGCCAGCGACGCGGAGGTCTCTGGCTATCTTTCACATGAGAAGCTAACCGACCTCACCAATACCGATTATTACATCAAATATATCGACACGGCTTTCGCCAGGGTGGGTTTATAAATGAGATGGTTTTTCATGTTTGTAGGGACGCGATGATGATTTTTATGGATGGGAGGATGCAATGACAGATGAAGTGAAACAACGCAAGATCGAACACGTCAGCGTGGCGCTCAGCCAGGACGTGTCTGCTGCGCAGAAGGCCAATTGGGGCGATGCGCAATTAGTACACCAGGCGCTGCCAGAGGTTAACCTGGACGAGATCGACACCTCCGTCAGTTTTCTGGGTCATCGCCTGCGCTATCCCATCTTCATCTCCTCGCTGACTGGCGGCCATCCCGACGTGACGACCATCAACCAGAACCTGGCACGCGCCGCCGAGCAGTACGGGCTAGCGCTCGGCGTGGGCAGCCAGCGCGCGGCCATCGTCAACCCCGACGTGCGCGCCAGCTACGCCGTGACGCGCGAGCAAGCCCCGCACGCCATGCTGATCGCCAATATCGGCGCGCCGCAGTTGATCCGGCAGGCGCGCCATGAGCCGTTCACACTCGAACAGGTGCAGCGTGCTATCGAGATGATCGGGGCAAACGCGCTGGCCGTACATATGAACAGCCTGCAGGAGGCCGCGCAGTCGGAGGGCGACCGGCGCGCCGTTGGCGAAGCCGGCGCGCTCAAGCGACTGGCTGCCCAGGTGACGGTACCGGTCATTGCGAAGGAGACGGGCGCGGGGGTTTGCCGCGAGCAGGCGCTGCTGTTGCGCTCCTGCGGTGTCAGCGCCATTGATGTCGGCGGCGCGGGCGGCAGCAGCATGTCGGCGATGGAGGCGGCTCGTTCCGCCTCGCGCGGCGACGAACGCACCCACAACATCGGCCAGCTCTACCGCGACTGGGGCATCGCCACGCCCATCGCTGTTGTCGAGGCTGGCGTGGCCGGTCTGCCGCTCATCTCCACCGGGGGCGTGCGCAACGGGCTGGACATGGCACGCGCGCTGGCGCTTGGCGCGACGCTGGTCGGCATGGGTTTCCCTTTCCTGAAAGCCGCCAGCCAGAGCTACGACGCCGTCTGCGAACTACTTGAAACGCTGATCGCCGAACTGAAGGTGGCCATGCAGTTGAGCGGCGCGTCCTCCGTCGAGGCCATGCGGCAGGTCGATGTCGTCGTGACAGGCGAAACGCGCAACTGGCTCACGCTGCGCGGCTTCGAGGAGACGCTCAAGGCGATGGCGCAGCGACGGTGGCGAAGAGACTCGCCTGGGGTGATATAACGCCTCCCTTCCCCACCCTCACATCCAATGCCGATGACATTTGGGAAATGGGGCGTCTGGATATGTAGGGATACCCCTTGCGAGTATCTGGGTGGGGTGTGGTGGCCTCTGGTCGTAGATTACAGCATTGCCCGCCGCATATCTTCCGGCGTGTTCACCCCCACAAACGAGCGCAATTGCGGATCAGCCTGCCGCAGTTGCGCTTCCTCTATATATTGCACCGGAGCGGCTTCCAGCAGGCAGCGCAGGGAGCGTTGGCCCTGCTCAATTCGCTCTTTGATAATCTGCAAAATGGAGCGAGGGTAGATAGCGAGCATGACCTGGGGAATGCCGCCGACCAGGGGAACCAGCAGCGTGTCGTCGTGGTAGAGCGCGTGCAGGAGGGAGAGCAGGGCGGGTTCGACGAATGGCATATCGACGGCCACCACGAAGGCAGAGGGGGTCTCGATGGCGCTTAGCCCGCTGTAGAGGCCGATCAGCGGACCGCCGCCGGGTATGCTGTCGCAGATGAGGCGCGCGTTGAAGTCGCCGGAGTGCGTATAAAGCGCCGCCTGGGCCGGGTCGCGGGCGACGATCACCACCTCCGTGCAGCACGAGGTGAGCACATTGACAAGGCGTGTGAGAAATGTCATGGGGGATCGAGAGGATGTGTATAATGAGGGAGAAGAGAGAGATAGGGGAGATAGGGAAGAATCGCCGGGGAGTGGCAGCAGCGCCTTGTCGCTACCCATGCGCTGGCTGCGTCCCCCTGCCAGGATGATGCCAGAGATTTGCATGGGCAGGCTCTGGCCTGTTAGCTCATCCATTATTATGTGCCCGCTTAGCGGCTCGAAGTGGCTTTGCGCCGGTTGTTTTGCCGGTTGCTCTTAGGAATATACTGCTTGCGGTTCTGGTAGGCCAGGTAGTTATCGCGCTCCTCCGGGTATTTGCGCACGAGGTAGACGATCCACAGGATAGCCCACACCAGCAGGCCGACCAGCCAGAGATAGCGCCAGACGCGCCACGCGAAGAAATACTGGTAAAGGAAGGCGCGCGAGAAGATCAATGGATAGCCGACGATGCAGATGATCGCAAACCAGCCCAGGTAGCGGTCGAGCATGTACTTCATGACCGGCTTGTTTTTGACGAACCGCTTGCGACCCTCAACGGAGTAGTAGAACGCGACCAGCACGCCCAGGCTGCAAAAGATAAGCCAGAGCGGGTAGAAATGAAACGTTTCTGGCGGTATGGCCGCGGTGGTCGACGTGGCATCCGCGCAGTTTGTCGCCGTACACGGATCGGTAAAGAGCCAGTTGATGAGATTGAAGTGCATAGCGTTCCCGCCCCCTTCTTCTTTCAGAGTATTCCAAACTTCGCATCCTATGATAGCATGGTTGAGAAAAAGCGTCTAGGGGTAATGCACAACCAAACGTAGGGGCCGGTTCACCGCGCCCATTCAGCCCATTTATGGGCGCGAGACGTTTTCCTTAGCAATGATAATGATAGTACAGGTATGCAACGAGGAGACGCGCCGATAAATCGGCTGAATGGGCGCGGTAAACCGGCCCCTACGTTGGGCTGAAACGGCTCCTACGTTGTGTATAGAGTTCCAGGTTGTATAATAAAACACATCGTTGGACGAATTATGTTATTTTTGTGAAGGACAGACACATGCGACGAATTGCGATATTGGCGGAAGGCGCGTTTGAGTGGCACTACGGCAAGACGGCGACGGGCGTCATTCGCTACGGCAAAGATACGGTGGTGGCCGTCATCGATAGCACGAAGGCGGGGCAGAACGTGGCGCAGGCGCTGGGCGGCGCGCCGTTCGGGCAGGACATCCCGGTAGTGCGCGACATTCACGAGGCGCTCGCTTACCATCCCGATACGCTGCTGATCGGCATCGCGCCGATGGGTGGCGCGCTGCCCCAGTCGTGGCGCTGGCAGCTGCTGGCGGCCATCGATGCAGGTCTGAACCTCGTCAGTGGGCTGCACTTCTTCCTCTCCGACGACGAGGAACTGCGTGCCGCCGCCGGAAAGCGCGGCGTGGAGATCTGGGATGTGCGCCGCCCGCCCGACAGCCAGCGTGTGGCGCAATTTACGCCTCATCGCCCCGGTAGCCATACCGTCCTGCTGGTCGGTTCGGACTGCGCTACGGGCAAGATGACCGCCGCGCTCGAACTCGACCTTGAGGCACAGCGGCGCAGCCTGAGCAGCGGCTTCGTCGCTACCGGGCAGACGGGCATCATCATTGCCAACAGCGGCATTCCGGCTGATCGTATCATCAGCGACTTCCTGGCCGGTATGATGGAGGAGATCGTGCTGGACTTCACGAACAGGTACGATTGGGTCTTTGTCGAGGGGCAGGGCGCGCTCAACCATCCCGGCTACTCGCCCGTCACGCTCGGCCTGATCCACGGCTCGATGCCCGACGCCATGATCTTCAGCCACAAAGTAGGCACGACTGAGATCGAGGGATACACGCACTGCCCGTTCCCCTCACTCAGTCGTATGATCCAGATCAACGAAGACGCCGCTAACTGGGTGCGCCCTGAGCGGCGCTGCAAGGTGGCGGGTATCGCCCTGGTCACGTTCGGGCTGAGCGATGCCCAGGCGCGGGACGCCATCAAGCAGGCCGAAGACGAAACGGGGCTGCCCGCCACCGACGTGATGCGCTTCGGGGCGGGCAAGCTGATGGACGCCCTTCTGATGAATTTTTCTGGTCAAACCCGGTAATGTCATTCTGAGCGCAGCGAAGAATCTCACCGTCCGATGACTCATACCGCTCCCTGGCGCATGAGATTCTTCGCTGCGCTCAGAATGACATACTACTACCGATCTCGATGGTACATGTTCATCAGGTATAGCGAATTCCATTAATCGATGGTGGAGAACAGGTTGTTCAGCGATTCCGCCAGCGTCGGGTGGGCGAAGACCCCGTCGCGCAGCACGGTATACGGGACTTTGCCCATCATGGCTATTTCCAGCATGGACATAATTTCGCCTCCTTCGATGCCCAGGATCGCCGCGCCAAGAATTTGGCCCGTGGCAGCGTCTACAATGGCTTTCATGAAGCCGCGTGACTCGTCGACTTCCAGGGCGCGTGCCACGTAGTTCATGGGCATTCTGGCGACCTTGATGTCGCGGCCCTGCGCCTTTGCCTCGCTCTCGCTCAAGCCGACGCGCCCAAGCTGCGGATCGATGAAGACGGTATACGGCACAAGGCGATCGCGGATGCTGGCATCACCATTTTCGAGCAGGTTGGTACGAATGATGCGGAAATCGTCGTAGGAGATGTGCGTGAAGGCCGGAGGGCCTTTGATATCGCCCAGCGCGTAAATGCCCGGCACATTCGTCTCAAGCTTATCGTTCACCTGGATGTAGCCGCGTTTGTCCGTCTGTATACCGGCGGCATCCAGGTTCAGCCAATCGGTATTGGGGACGCGGCCCGCCGCCATCAGCAGGTGCGACCCACTCAGCGTGCGCTCCCCATCCGGCGTTTGCACCGTCAACTGGATGACACCCTGCGATGTTCGTTCGACCTGTAGCGGCTTCGTCTCAAGTAGTACCTCTATGCCGTCTTCGATCATGATCTTCGCTACCTCTTCGGCCACATCCGCGTCTTCACGCGCCAGCAGTTTCGAGCCGCGCTGGATGATGGTGACGCGACTTCCGAAACGTCGAAACATCTGGCCAAATTCCAGACCTACGTAGCCACCGCCTACCACCAGGAGATGTTCTGGAACGGCGTCCAGTTCCATAATCGAGGTCGAATTCAGTGTAGGCACGTTCTCTACGCCGGGTATGGATGGCTGCGCTGGCCGCTCGCCGGCATTGATGAAGATGGTCTCGGCGCTGAACTGGCGGGTCTCGCCGCTATTCAGGCGTACTTCCAGCGTTTTTGGGCCGGTAAAACTGGCTTCTCCCATCAGGAGGTCCAGCCCCTTGGTTGCTTCCAGTCGTGACTGGCTGCCACCGCGAAAGCTCTCGACGATGTCGCGTTTGCGCTGCCGCACTTTCGCCAGGTCAATCGTTATGGGGCCGGTATGCACGCCGTAGTCCGCGCCCCTCCGGGCTAAATAGGCCACCCGCGCGCTGGCAACCATCGTCTTGGTAGGCGTGCAGCCCTCGTTGATACAGGTGCCGCCGACATGCACCCGCTCGATGATGGCGGTTTTCCGTCCGGCCCGCTCCAGCGCGCTAGCAAGCGGCCCGCCCGCCTGGCCCGCGCCAATCACAATCGCGTCATAATGGGTTGTGGTCGCCATGAGATTGTATCTCCCTTCGAACAACTATAGATAATTGTAGCTGTCATATCACATACTATACACGTTTATGACCTGATTTGTGAGGTTAAACCTGAATGCGTGAAGGCAGGCGCCCTTGACGACTCGCTATGCTCGTGTTTCATAATACGGAGAGATAAACCAGCGAAGTTATATTTTATAAGGAAGAAGACGCTATGCATATCGACGCCAAACCTATCGATCTCAAGCTCACCACGCCCTTTCGCATCTCGCGCACCGTTTCGCAGGTTGCCCCAAACGTCATTACGCAGGTCTCGCACAAGGAATGGACTGGCTATGGCGAGGCCGCGCCGGACGAATACTACGGCGAGACGCAGGAAACGGTGCTGGCGTGCGTAAGCGCCTTCGCAGGGAATCTCGGCGGCGATCCCTTCGCCATCGAAGAGGTCATGAGTCGCCTGGATCACGTCATTCGCCTCAACCCGTCCGCGAAAGCCGCCGTTGACATGGCGCTGTACGACCTCGTGGGCAAAATGCTCAATGTGCCGGTCTACAAGATGCTTGGGCTGAACCCGGAGCATACGCCGCAGACCTCGTTCACCCTGGGCATCGACACGCCCGCGAATATGGCGAAGAAGGCTCTGCTGGCACGCGACTATCCCATCCTCAAGGTGAAGGTTGGCACAAAGCACGACCTGGATAACCTGAAAGCCATCCGCGAGGTCAGCCAGGCGACGATCCGCGTAGATGCCAACACCGCCTGGACTCCCAAAGAGGCCATTCGCATGATTAACGCGCTTGCGCCCTACAATATCGAATTTGTCGAGCAGCCGACCGCGCCGCGCGACCTGGACGGCCTGCGCCTGGTACGCGAAAACGTGCCTCTGCCGATTATCGCCGACGAAAGCTGTGTCACCGTCGATGATATTCCGAGGATAGTGGGCTGTGTGGATGGCATCAACATCAAGCTCATGAAGTGTGGCGGCCTTCGCCACGCACTCAAGATGATTCACGTGGCACGCGCGCACCACCTGAGCATCATGATCGGCTGCATGATCGAAAGCTCGCTGGCTATCACCGCCGCCGCGCATCTCACGCCCCTGGTCGATTACGCCGACCTGGACGGCCACTTGCTGATCGATAACGACCCCTACGAGGGCGTCAAGGTAGTCAATGGCAAGCTGGTGCTGCCGGACGCGCCGGGATTGGGCGTGCGCGTGAAGACGTGACGAAGACGCAGTAGATCGCGTCTCTCCCAAAAAGAAATAGCCGGGCGGCGGTACTGCCGCCCGGCTATCGGGTATGAGAAAGCCTTCGCTTACGGAATGTTGACCGTGTCGAAGATGGCGGTGCTTATCTTCGATGTGGTGTGGGAAGAGACGGCCATACCCGCGAACACTGTACCCACGAGGCTGATGAGGTTCGTGCTCGATCCCGGCACGAGCGTCCAGGTCACTCCGTCACTGGAAGTATAGGCGCTGAAGGTGGTGCCGGAACGCTGAACTTTGACATAAGCAGGCGCGATGCCCGCAACGGTCGCAACTGTATGGACGTTGACTCCCTGGGTCGAGCGGTCGAGTACGGTGATGCCTTTCTGCGGTGTGACCAGAATGGCGTAGAAGATCGAACCTGCGCTGGGACCCTGTCGCAACATCACCCCGGCTTGCGCGCTAGTGTTGGTGTTGGTCTGGCTCAGGACGCGTGCGCTGATACCGCCATCGGTTGACAGCAACTGAGAGACGAAGTGGAACTGGTCAGCGGTTCCACCGACATCTGACCCTGAGCCTGCGATAGTCCAGACACCGTTGCTCTGTGAGTCGCTTCCGGCCAGCGTCGGCGCGCCGATGTCCGCTCCACTCCAGACCTGCGATAGGTTGTTTGTCCAGAGCACGGCTGCCTGGCTGGAGAGCATCGAGCCAATTGCGTTGGTTGTAGAAGCGACGATAAGATCGGTTCCGGCTCCGGTATTAGTAAAGTTGAAGGAGGCGTGGCCGTTCTGGTCGGTGACGCCGTTACCCGTCTGTCCGGCATCAGGCCCACTTGTCACGGTGAACTTCACCGGAATATTGGGGTAGGGCGTTCCACCGCCATCAGCGAAGGTCGCCGTCTCGGTGACTGACTGCCCAACTGGTAGAGTGCTATCGGAAGGAGCAAGCGTGATAGAAGCCCGGTTCGTTCCCGCGCTGCCGATTGGTCGCCATTGCGTCGATTCATTGTGGATATTGCACGAATCGGGGTCGATGCCGCCGGTGTCGAGTACGTGCGTGCTGTCGTAGAGCGTCGTGGCAACACTGTTGACAGTGATGGTGACGGATGGTGCGACAGGGTTCGGTACACAATTGCCTTTCAGCGTATTGCTCGTGTCGAAATTGTCATGGTTGGGATTGTTGTTGGGCGGATTCTCGGCCAGGATCACGCTCTTTCCCGCGGGAACCGTGAATGAACCCCAGAGGTTGGACACGTGTCCATTCGGCAGCGCGGAATGCACGTCAGCCGAGACGCCGCTGACCGAGATATCGCTCGCGGTCGTGTTATCGAGCCGGATTGCGCCGGTGTCGAAACAAAGTAGATACGTGCCACAGGCAGACTGGCCGGTCACACGACCGCCGAGGAAGGTGACGTTAGGCGAGCCTTGCCAGGGAAATGGAAAGGTTGCCGGGTCAGGGATATTAGACCCTTTGATCTCGGCGTAGCCGACGTACACATTCAAGCCGCTGGCGGTATTGCCCGCGGCATGACTGTTGACGGTCCTGGTGATGGTGACAGTGACAAGAAACGCAAAACAGACCAGGCAGATGATGAGAATGCGCAGGGGACGACGAAACATACTATTACTCCTAATTCATCGTTGGTGGCGTCTTCTTGAGCAAACGACTAAACAGTCTCATGAAGAAAATTAATACTCAAAAAGTTAGCTCAAGTATGAATGAATATCGGACAAGTTAGAAGATCAAACGGGTTGTGATCTGGTTGAGAGGCAGTTATGGTTTCTAGCTGCCGGTTGAAACATCCCCCGGGCCGCTTGCGCATTGTACGGGAAGGTGCGTATAATTTTCTTGTGTAGAGATCACACTTGGAAATGTCGAAACAATGAAGTTTCAGAGGAGCAATACACCATGACGGAACCCCGCATCATCAAATTCTATGAAACCACGCTGCGCGACGGCGAGCAGACCCCCGGTGTGAACTACTTTCCCGAAGAGAAGCTGGCGATAGCGCAGGCATTAGCCGATATGGGGTTCGACACGCTGGACTGCGGTTTTCCTATTTCTTCGCCGGGCGAGTTCGAGGCGGTGCGCCTGATCGCCTCGCAGGTGGATAACGCTGAAATATGTGCCATCGCGCGTGCCAACCCCGCCGATATCGAACGCGCCTGGGACGCGGTGAAGATCGCCGCGCATCCCGCTATCCAGCCCTTCATCAGCGTGTCGCCTTTGCACCGCCAGGTGAAGCTGGGCAAGAGCCGCGAAGAAGTGCTGGAACTGGCGAAGGCGGCTGTCGCGCAAGGCCGCTCATATACCGAGAACGTCGATTTCGCGTTGGAGGACACTACGCGCACCGAGCACGATTTCATCCTGGAAGTATGCGCGACCATCATCAAAGAGGGCGTGCGCTTCGTGACGATCTGCGACACGGTAGGCTATTGCTTACCCTGGGAATTTGGCAAACTGGTGTCCGATATAAAGAAAGAGTTCCCGCATATTCGCATCTCTGCGCATTGTCACAACGATCTGGGACTGGCAGTTGCCAATGCTCTTGAAGGATTGCGTAACGGAGCAGAGCGCGCCGATACCTGCATCAACGGCCTGGGCGAACGGGCAGGAAATGCGGCCTCCGAAGAAATGGTTATGGCGATTAAGACCCGCTCTGCCGATCTTGGAATGGATGTGAGAGTTGATACAACAAAGATTGTGTCAACCAGCCGTCTCATCGCCAGGCTATCGGGTATGCAGGTGCAGTGGACTAAGCCCATTGTAGGCCAAAATGCGTTTTCGCACGGCGGCGGCATCCACCAGGATGGCGTGCTGAAAGACGCACGTACTTACGAAATTATGACGCCCGAATTTATCGGTCTGACCGCTGCTGATCGAGGCATGCACATGGGTAAGCTCTCAGGGCGAGCAGCCCTCGATGCACAGTTGCGCGACCTCGGCTATCAGCTCGAAAAAGAGCAGTTGAAGCGCGCCTTCGATATGGCAAAGCTGCTGCTCGGCAAGAAGAAGATGCTGGAGGAGATGGATATGCGCTACATCGCAGAGGCCACGATGACAAGCACTACAGTAGTTGAGTTGGACAACGTCTAGCTTAGCCTGACAGATTTTCCAAAACCATTGACATTACCGTTTTTTTTGATTAATATTAATTTATCAACTTAATTAATTAATAGAAGCGAGAATCGCAATGGCAACAATCCTGTCGCGGCAGGGAATGCGCGAGGTGAATTCAGAGCAGGTGCTCCGCACTATTCTCCGTGAGGGTCCGCTGGCGCGTGTCGATCTGGCCCGTCATGTTGGACTGACAACGGCAGCTATAAGTAATATCACGCGCGACCTGATCGAAAGTGGCTTGCTCTGTGAGACAGGGACGACACGCGGCCACCGCGTGGGAGCGAATAGCATCCTGCTCGATTTTCCCGAAAACGGCATTGTGCTCGGCGTGGTGCATCAAGGGGTGAGTGCCTTGCGCGTTGCCCTGAGTACCTTGCGTGGTAACATCATTGCTCGCCGCGTGATCGCTACTCCTGAGCGCTACTCTCCTGAATGGGCTGCTGCCACCATAGAGCAGACGTTGCGAGCATTGTTGTCCGCTCAGGGCTATAGCGATGACAAGTTGATTGCCACCGGAGTCGGGTTGGTTGGCCTGATCGATAGTAGCCAGGGTATCGTGAAGCGAGCACCACGCATGGGATGGGAAAACGTGCCTATACGTCTGATGCTTGAGCAGCGTCTCGCATGTCCGGTTGCCATCGAGAACAACGTGCGCGCGATGGCGCTGGGCGAGGTTCTGCTGGGTGATGGTCAAAATTGGCCCGACTTTGCTTTTGTGTATATTGGCACCGGCATTGGCTCTGGTCTGATTATCAACGGGGGTCTCTATCGCGGCTCGCATGGCGGCGCTGGCGAAATCGGCCACATAACGGTTGATCCCAATGGCGAGCAGTGTACGTGTGGCAATTACGGCTGTTTGGAAACAGTGGCAGCAGAACAGGCGATTGTACGCGGTGCTCACCAGCATGGGATCGCGCTGGATGTCGGGGATGGTGGAACGAAAGAGGCGGTACGCAAACTTGCTCAATTAGCGAGCCAGGGCGATGAAAAAGCGGGTGCCGTTATTGCCTCATGCGGCGAATTTCTGGGGATCGCGCTGGCGACGCTTGTAGATATCCTGAATTCCAGCCGTATCGTCTTGCATGGGGCGATCACTCAGGCGGGCGATATATTTTTCACGCCTGTGGAGCAATGTTTGCGTCGTCGTGCCTTTCTTAGTAGAGATGAAACTGTCACATTAACCGCGCCAACCTTTGGCGATGACGCCGGACTGGCAGGCGCGGCAGCGGTAGCCCTCGACACATTTATTTTGAATGGTTCGCTCAAAGCAGGGAATGTGTCATGACATCGATGCGCATCAATGAGCGGGACGCGCTCACGCCGACTCTTGGTATTGCCTGTGTTGCGCGGCCCACGTTCGCGGTGGAGTATGCCAGAGAAGCAGCTTTGCAGGCGTTTGCTGCCCTGGCAAACCTGGGTTGGCCAGTTGCAGGCAACGCAGAGCTGCTGATGGATGCCGGGTCAGCTCATAAGACAGCTATTGCCCTGAGCGAGCAATCGCCGGATGTGCTTGTGATTGTCTGTGCCACCTTCAGTGACGCCAGCATGGCCGTAGAGTTAACCTCGCTTGTCGATACGCCAGTCTTCTTGTGGGCGTTACGCGAGCCGGGGCCGCTCGGCGAGCGTCTCTGGCTGAACTCGCTCTGCGGCGTCAACATCACATCCCACGCATTGCAAAAGACCGGTCACATCACCCAGTATATGTACGGCAATCCCGGCGAACCGGGCCTGCTGGCTCCTCTGGCGGCTTTTGCCCGCGCCGCCGCGACGCGCCGCCGCCTGCGCAGCAGCCGCGTCGGCCTGGTAGGTCAGGCCCCAACAGGCTTCTATGGCTGCCAGTTTGACGAGCTTGAACTGGCGAGGGTGATCGGCACGAGCGTCGCGCAGATTGACCTCAACAGTATTTTCGCTGCGGCCAGTGAAGCGCCCACATCCGCCGTAGAGTCTGCTATCGCCTCCACATCTGAGAGATCGCCCAGCCTGCGCCGGTTGGAGCAGGAGCGCTCCGTCGAAGTGAGGCGCTTCGGAGAAGCATATGTCGCATTACGGGACTACCTGCGAACGCGGCAGTTGGACGGCCTGGCCGTGCGCTGCTGGCCTGAGTTCCCGCAGCAATTCGGCTTGATGCCCTGTGCGACGCTGGGCCGACTGGCCGACGATGGCTTCGTCTGTGCGTGCGAGGCCGATATGCACGGGGCCGTGACACTACTTGCCCTGCAATGGTTGAGTGGAGCCGCGCCCCTGCTGGCCGACCTGGTGGCAATGGACGCGGAAGCGAATACCGTCACGCTCTGGCACTGCGGTAACGCGCCCGCCTGTCTTGCGCGTGAAGGTGAGGAGCCGCTCCTGACCGTTCACTGCAATCGCCGCATCGGCGTCGCGGGCAACTTCGCCATTCGCCCAGGCCCGGCGACGCTGGCACGCCTGGGTGCTGGGCCGCGAGGCTACCGCTTACTCGCTGTCGAGGGCGAACTGCTCGATGAACCGGCCAACCGCTTCATGGGCAACACGGCGATCTTTCGCCCCAACGGCGAGGCGCAGCAACTTCTCCATACCATCATGAAGGATGGTTGGGAACACCACACGGCGATCGTCGCGGGGCACATCGTCGCGGAACTGGACGCCCTTGCCCATTTGTTGGGCATAGAGGCGGTCCATACACAATAGCCACCCTGTCAATGTAGTGCTACCCTCTCTTGATTCGTCGCTTTATTCATTGTCACCTTATTCAAAGGAGAAAGGTTGGAACCTTATGAGTCTCCAGGATGATCCACGCGGCTCTACACCCGATTACACTCCTGAGGGGAACACCCTCGCAAATCTGGCAACGGAGTTGACGACGCACAAGATGTCGCGCCGTTCGTTCATCAACAAAGGTGTGATGGCCAGTGTCGGCGCGACGGCCCTCGGCTCCTCTCTCTTAGCTGCTTGCGGCGGCTCCAGCACCTCGAACTCAAGCGGCCCTGTTACCATTCAGTTTGCCGCGCTGGTGGATAACACCGGCGAACAGACGGCGGAAATCAACAAGTTCAATCAGTTGAACGCTGGCAAAATCAACGTGCAGTACGTGCAGCTACCACCTGTAGCTACCGATCAGTTCAGCAAGTTTGTCACGGCCTTCCAGTCGCAAGCGTCTACGCCGGACGTGGTGCATATCGACGTGACCTGGCCAGCGCAGTTTGCCACGCCCGGCTGGCTCGCGCCGCTCGATTCGTATGTGAGCAGCAGCTACTTGAGCCAGTTCTGGCCGAGCGCGGCCAACGTTGGCAAACTGAACGGCCATATCTACGGCATCCAGCGCTACATGGATATCGGGATGCTCTACTACCGCACCGACCTGGTGCAGAAGTACGGTAATGGCACGCCGCCCCAGACACGCGACGACTTGCAAGCCATGGCGACGAAAATCCTGGCGGGCGAGGCAGGTAACGGCATCAAGTATGGCTATCTCTTGCCTGGCAAGAAAATCGAAGTGGCCGTCGATGAGTGGCTGGAGTATATCTGGGGTGCTGGCGGCGATATCGGTAGCCCTGGGAGCCTGAATGTTAGTGGCACAACACAGGTCGCGGCGCTGCAGTACATGCACGACCTGATCTACACCTTGAAACTGGCCCCGTCTGGCACCGACACCTATGCCCCCAACGATATCCTGTCGCTCTTTGAAAATGGATTGTCCCCCTTCATGCGTAACTGGACATTCGCTTACGCGCTCGCCAACAACCCGGCGAACTCGAAGGTCGCTGGCAAGGTCGGTGTGACAACAACGCTTGCCACCGCCGGCAATAACGGTCACGGCTGCACCGGCGGGTGGGTGCTGGGCATCAACGCGAATTCGCAGCATAAGGACGAAGCCTGGAAATTCATCGATTACATGCTGAGCAAGGATACCCAGACCTCGCTCGCGATGAATGCCGGGTTGGTCTCTAGCCGACCCGATGTGGTCAACGATTCGACCGTCCAGGCCAAAGTACCCTACTTCAAGCAACTCTCGACCATTCTCAACAGTGGAAACAACCGGCCTCAGCTCGTCCACTATAACCAGTTCACGACGCCGTTGCAGGCTGCCATCAATGGCGTGCTCAGTAACCAGGGAACGCCGTCCAGCGCTCTCAGCGACGCGCAATCGCAGGTTGGCTCATTGACATAACGACGAAGGAGCGCTCTCCATCGCGCTTTGCTGGCTGGTCATCAAGCCAGCCAGCAAAGCGCGATGGATGGCGTCCCTCCCAGGTGCCTGTATTCAAGGAGGCCCTATGGCTACAATTCCCGCTGGCACAACACCGGCTATACGCAGGTTCAGACCGGGACAACTTGCTCGTCGTGAGGAACGACTTGGATGGTTACTGCTCATTCCGGTACTCGTGGCGCTATTGGCGATGGGTATCTACCCGCTTCTCTCCACCATCTGGTACGACTTCCAGCAGGGTGGGTTCTTTGGCGTGCAAACGACCTGGGCGGGTTTGACGAATTTTGTGCGACTGTTCCACGATGCCCAATTTTGGGACGCCTTTAAATTCTCGCTGCTCTACACCGTGATCACCGTCATCGGCCAGATGATCTTCGGCACGGCCCTGGCGCTATTTGCCAACCAGAAATTTCGCGGTCGCTGGCTGGTACGGGCCGCCGTCCTTTTTCCCTGGGCCATTCCGACCGCCACCAACTCTGTGATCTGGGCCTATATCTTCAACGACCAGTATGGCCTTATCAACAGCCTGCTCATCCATCTCGGGTTGATGAATCCGGCTCATCCCATCAACTGGCTCGGCTCGTCACAATCTGCAACGGCCCTCATTTATGGCCTGGCGATCTGGAAGGCAAACTCGCTGGTCGCGCTGATCGTGCTGGCCGGCCTGCAAACCATCCCCGATGAAGTCTATGAAGCGGCTAAGATGGATGGCGCGTCAGCCTGGCAGCGCCTCTGGCGCGTGACGTTGCCTTTGCTGCGCTCCACACTGCTGGTTGCGCTCATTCTGCGCACCATCGAGTCGCTGCAAGCCTTTGATCTCATCAGCGCGTTCACCAATGGCGCTCCCGGTAATGCCACACAAAACCTCGGCCTCTACATCTACGTGCAGATCCAACAATTCGGGGATTTTGGCTATGGCTCTGCAATTGCATCGGTGTTGATGCTGATGACCCTCATCTTCGTCATCGTGTATTTGCGTCTCCTGCAGCAACCGCGAGCCGCGTAAGGGAATAGATCGCGTTCTAGAAAGGAAGCGTCATGGCAACTCTCGATACTTCGCGCGCACGCTCGGCAGTAAGGGCCGAGGCCAGGGTCCGGTCGCGGCGATTCAAGCGCGGCTCGTTTCTCACGCTGATTTATCTCTTGCTGGTAATCATCCTGATCGTGCAGTTTTTCCCGATGATCTGGGCGCTGCTGACCTCGTTGATGACCCCGCAGGAGACGACCTCCATTCCGGCTACGCTGGTACCCGCTCATCCTACGCTGCAAAGCTATGGCGCGGCGCTTCAGGGCGATATCGGTCATTACTATATCAATAGCATCATCGCTGCTGTCGTCTCAACAGTTATCACCATGCTGCTGGCAACGCTGGCTGCCTACGCCTTCGCGCGACTGCGTTTTCGCTTCAAGACGCCGCTACTCATTGTCGTGCTGGGACTCTCGTTCTTCCCGCCGCTGGCGCAGGTCATCCCACTGTATCGCATCCTGCAATCACTACACCTGATCGGCACACTGGGAGCGCTGATCCTGCCCTATTCGGTTTTCGGCCTGCCACTCGCGGTGCTTGTTCTGATGGCTTTTTTCGGGGAGATCCCACTCGATTTCGAGGAGGCTGCCTTCATAGATGGGATGACGCGGCTGGGGGCTTTCGTGCGTATCATCCTGCCGATGGCTGCCCCCGGCCTTTTTACGACAGCAATCATCGTCTTCGTTGGCAACTGGAACGAATACCTGTTCGCCTTGAACTTCACGACAACGGGTACTTATACCTTACCTGTAGGTATTGTCACGATTAGTCAGACGGAATTTACGACAAATTTTGGTATCCTCTCCGCCGCGACCATCCTTTCGGTGGTGCCGCTTGTAGTCCTGATCCTGCTGCTCGAACGACGCATCGTATCGGGATTGATGGCTGGAGGGCTGAAAGGCTAAAGAAAGGTTTTTGCTATGGATTTTTACCTCGATACTGCTCAATTAGGAGAAATACGTGCGGCTGTCGAATGGGGCGTCTTGCGCGGCGTGACGACTAATCCCAGTCATGTGGCGAAGGCCGGAGTAGGCGATATGCGCTCTCACATTCAGGAGATTTGCTGGACGGCGGATGTGCCGACCAGTGTCGAGGTCGTGACCACCGACGCCGAGGAGATGGTCGCGCAAGGGCAAGAATACGCCACATGGTCGCCCAACGTGGTCGTCAAGCTGCCAACCATCCCCGCCGGGCTGAAAGCGATGGCGCGCGTGACGAAGACGCCGGTGACGGTCACCTGCGCGGGCTGTGCCCATTTCGACGGCTGCCCTATCCGCACACGCTTCGATGCCAGCGATGCCCTGACACGCAAGCCGGAGGTCAACTCCACGCTGATCTTCACTGCCAACCAGGCCATGCTGGCGCTGGCGGCAGGAGCGAGCTACGTCAGTCCTTTTGTGGGACGGCTGGATGCGATTGGCGAAGATGGCATGCAGGTCATCAACGACATCGCCCAGATTTTGCGCGTGCAGGGGCAGGCTGGAAAGATCATCGCGGCTGCTTTGCGTCACCCCGTTCATGTCACTGCCGTCGCCAAATCGGGCGCTCACATCGCCACGATGTCCTATGATATCCTGGCGCAGTTGGTCAAGCATCCGTTGACCGATGAAGGATTGGCAGGTTTCATGGCGGACTACGAACGGAGCCAGCGGCAATGAGTAGTTCTCCTGGCATGATATCCGGCTCGCAATACACCTTGCGCGGGGCCTATGCGCGGCGCTTGATCGACTCAACATTTATCCCAGGTGGGCTACGGGCGCGCGTCGCGCTCATCCCGTATCTTGATCTCGGCGACGAGCGGCATCGGATCATCGTCAGCGCGGAGCCGCTTTCGAAGCAAATGCTCGTCACCAGCACGCCGAACCGCCCGCCGGAAAGTATAGACACGCTGTTGTCGCTCACAGGCGGCGAGAGTCCCCTGGCCGGGGATGCCCTGCTGGATGTGCAGGCGCTGGTGCCGCGCATCGTTCGCGTGCGCCTGGGAAGCGAGAGCGCCCTCGCCCAATCCCGCGACTTTAGCATGCTCGTTCCTGGCGCTCTCGAAGCCCTCACCCTACCCTCAATCGATGCCGAGCAGGAATCAACCGGCGCTATCTCCGTCACGCTGGGCGATATCACGCTCCGCCTGCAACGCGACCCGTTTGCCATCAGCATCTCTTGCGCGGAACTGCCGACTGCGACAGTGGAGACCGCGCTGGATGATCGTAACGTGCATGGCCTGCTCACCACGCCGCCACCGGGTATACTCGCCGGGTCTGCTGGACATGAGCAGCAAGCCTGCTGGTCGTGGGCTTTGACGCCCGATGAACGACTCTATGGTCTGGGTGAGCGCTTCACGCGCCTCGACCAGCGCGGCGAGCAGATCACGCTGTGGAATACAGACGCCTGGGGCACGACAAGCGAGGCGTCCTACAAGTATGTGCCTTTCGTGCAATCGTCACGTGGCTATGGCCTTTTCTTCCACACGCCCGCAGCCGTGACAATGCAACTGGGGGCTCCTTCAGCGCGAGCCGCCCTGGTTTCAGTCGACGAGGATATGCTTGATCTCTTCGTGATTTTCGGTGCGACGCCCAAAGACATGCTCACAGAGTATACACGATTGACCGGGCGGGCGACGATGCCCCCGCGCTGGGCTTTTGGTACCTGGCTCTCGCGCTGCCGCTATGAGAGCCGCGCCGAGGTCGAAGCGGTGGCCGAGCGCGCCAGGGCTGAGGATGTGCCGTGCGATGTGCTGCATATCGATCCTGCCTGGTTGGAGACGCCCAATCTCTCGTGCGATTTCGTAGTGAACGAGACCGCATTTCCCAATCTCGCGGGAATGATTCACGCGCTAGGTGAGCGCGGTTTCAAAGTGTCGTTGTGGGAGTTGCCCTATGTCTCATCAGCGGCTCGTCGCTTCCAGGAAGCCGCCGACGCGGGCTATTTCCTGCGTGATGAGGCGGGTGAGCCAATTAGCCCCAATTTTGGTCCTCGTCCACCCGGTGAGCATAAACACGCGATACTCGATTTCACCAACCCCGATGCCCGCCGCTGGTGGCAGGACCAGCACCGAGCCTGGCTCCGCGCCGGCGTGGCCGTTTTCAAGACGGACTTTGGCGAGGGCGTACCCGAACGCGCCCATGCCTTTAATGGCATGACCGGCGGTTCGCTGCACAACCTGTTTCCGTTGCTCTACAACGCCGCCGTTCATGAAGTGATCTCTCAGGAGACGGGAAGGCCAGGCATGGTATGGGGACGTTCCGGCTGGGCTGGATCGCAGCGCTACCCGGCACAGTGGGGAGGCGATCCCAAAACCGATCTATGGTCAATGGCATCTTCGCTGCGCGGGGGCCTCAACCTGGCGTTGAGCGCACCGGGAATCTGGGCGCACGATATCGGCGGTTTCTATGGCCCTCCACCTTCGCCCGAACTCTACACGCGCTGGGCGCAGTTCGGCCTGCTCTCGCCGCTTGCCCGCGCTCATGGCACAACACCACGTGAGCCCTGGGAATTCGGAGAGGAGGCGCTCGCCATATTCCGCCGCTACGCCAAATTGCGCACGCGCCTCAACCCGTACCTGTATGCGACCGCCTGGGAAGCGCACACATTCGGCTGGCCGATGCTGCGCCCCTTGCTGCTCGAATTCCCCGGCGATACTATCGCGGCCCATGTCGATGATGCCTTCATGCTCGGCGCTCGCCTGCTGGTGGTACCGATCTTCAGCGAATCCCGCGCACCAGTTGCCAGAAACCTCTACCTGCCCGCAGGCGAGTGGATCGATTTCTGGACAGATGAGCGCTTTGCGGGAGGAGCATACATCACGCGCGTATGCGAGCTTGATACAATACCGCTCTATGTCCGCTCTGGAACGATTCTCGCGCTCGCTCCAGAGCGTCCCTTCATCGGCGATGAGCTACCCGACGAGCTAACTGTCGATGTCTATACCGGCGCTGAGAGCATGGCACAGGTGGTATGGGATGCGGATGGGAATGCATCCAGGTTGCACCTGCAGCGCAGCAGAGGTGGCTGGATGCTCGACATCGAAGGCGATCGTATTGTCACGTGGCGCGTGTGCTGGCACACGAGAACCGGTATCGTCGAAACCGGGTCTAGCCGGGTTGCAAGCGCAAGCTTTATCTATTCGTGAGTATCAGGAAAGGTAGGACACATGAGTCAGAGTGAGGTACAGGCAGGAGACAGGATTCGGGCGGCAGTGTCCGCGCCGAAGTTCCTCATCCACAACGAGGGCGACGATGTGGCCGTCGCCGTTCAAGATGTCGAACCCGGCGAGGGCGCAGCAGTCTATATGGATAGCGACCGCGCCGTAACTGTGCGGGCGACAGAAGCAATCCCGCTTGGTCACAAGGTCGCGCTGGTTGATCTTGGAGAAGGGGACGATGTGATCGAGTATGGTGTGCGTATCGGAGTAACACGACAGCCAATTCAGAGTGGTCAACTGGTCCACGTTCACAATATAAGGAGCGCAAGATGGCAGAGCAGTATGTAAGCGGGTATCGCCGTCCCGATGGCCGTGTCGGCATTCGCAATCACGTAGTCATCCTTCCCGTTGATGATCTATCCAATGCCGTAAGTGAGTCGATTGCCAGGACCATCCCTGGCACGCTGGCGCTCCCCCACGCCTACGGGCGACTTCAGTACGGAGAGGATCTCGAGCTGACCTTTCGCACCCTGACCGGAAGCGGGGCCAATCCGAATGTAGCGGCGGTGGTGGTAATCGGGATCGAACCGAATTGGACGAATCGAATCGTCGAGGGCATCGCCAGGACAGGCAAGCCGGTAGAGGGCTTCTCCATCGAGCGTTTCGGCGACCTGAAGACGCTCTCTGCCGCGGCGCGAGTTGCCCAGCACATGCTTCAGGACGCCAGCGAGCTGCAACGGGAGCCTATCAAGCGCGAGGAATTGACCATCAGCATCAAATGCGGCGAGTCGGATACGACCACCGGGCTTGGCTCTTGCCCGACTGTTTCCCAGGTGGTGGACCAGCATGTCAAGGCGGGCGGCACGGTCATTTTCGGCGAAACCTCCGAACTGACAGGGGGGGAGCACCTGATCGCAGGCCGCTGCGCCGATGATCAGGTGCGTACACGCTTCCAGGCTATGTATGACGGCTATATCGAAGAGATCGAATCGAGCGGGGCCAACCTGCTCGGCTCCCAGCCGACACAGGGCAATATCCGGGGTGGGCTAAGCACGATTGAGGAGAAGGCGATGGGCAACATCGCCAAAACAGGAACAGCGCCGGTCGTCGATGCCCTGGAACCGGCGATTACTCCAACTCGTCAGGGGCTGAACTTTATGGATTCCTCCTCAGCGGCAGGTGAGTTCATTACGCTCATGGGGGCAGCAGGGGCGGTGATCCACCTGTTCCCGACCGGACAGGGGAATATCATAGGTAATCCGCTAGTGCCGGTGATCAAAATCACCGCGAACCCCTTGACGGCAAAAACGATGGCGGAGCATATCGATCTGGACGTTTCGGGGCTGCTCTGGCGGGAGTATAACTTGCAGGAGGCTGGGAGACGCCTGATGGCGCTGGTCGACCGCACCATCGACGGGCGGCTCACCTGTGCCGAATCGCTTGGGCATCGCGAGTTCATCATCACCAAGCTGTACCGGAGCGCCTAGCTGTTGTAGCCTGGTCAAAAAGGAGCTGATATGACAACCAACACGACTACGGCGGCTTCCTTGTTTATAGCAGGGCAGTGGGTGACGCCCACAGGCGGTAACTCGCTGGAAATCCGTAATCCGGCAGATGGCTCCGTGATAGGGACGATCGGCTATGGGGGTAAGGCTGAGGCGCTGGCCGCCGTTGATGCGGCTCAGGAAGCCTTCGTGTCCTGGTCGGGTATGACTGCCCGCGCACGGTCGGATATCCTACAACGCGTAGGAAGTCTACTGAACGAGAGGGCCGGGCGCATCGGGTACATCCTGGCGCAGGAGTCTGGGAAACGGCTGCCGGAGGCGGTTGCCGAAGTCCGTTTCGCTGCCGAGTACTTCCGCTGGTTTGCGGAGCAAGCCCGGCGACCTGCTGGCGAGCTTCTTCCACCAGAAATCGCCAATCGCCGCCACCTGACACTGGCGCAGCCGATGGGGGTAGCGCTCTGCCTCACTCCCTGGAACTTTCCCATTTCCATCCAGGCACGCAAGCTAGCCCCGGCGCTGGCTGCCGGGTGTACTACCGTCTCGCGGGCATCTGAGAAAGCGCCCTTAGCTGTTATCGAGATGTTTCGCTGCCTGGAGGAGGCGGGTCTTCCACCTGGGGCCGCCAACATGATCCAGGGGCCAGCCGGGGAGACGACCGTAGTCATGCTGGCACACCAGGCCGTGCGCGTCGTCAGTTTCACCGGCTCTACAGAAGTGGGCCGCCTGGTCATGCACCAGGCAGCCGAACGCATCGTCAGACCACTGCTCGAACTTGGCGGCAATGCCCCGTTCATTGTCTTCGAGGACGCCGACCTGGACCTGGCTGTCGAGGGGGCTATGGTCGCCAAGTTTCGCAACAACGGGCAGTCCTGTATCGCCGCCAATCGCTTCCTCGTCCAGTCCCCGGTTTTTGACGAGTTTGTATGGCGCCTGGCGGCGCGGGTCGACAGCATGAGGATTGGCAATCCCGTGCAGGAACCGGTTCCCGACCTGGGGCCGGTGATCGATGCGCAACGCAAGCGGGCGATCGAGACGCTTATCACCGAGGCGGAAGCTACAGGCGCTCATCGGGTTACTAAAGTCGGTAGCGTGCCTACAACGGGTACATTCGTCGCACCTGCTCTCTTCGTAGATGTGCCGGATAGTGTGAGCCTGGCACATCAAGAGGTCTTTGGACCCATCGCCGCGATTATCCCCTTCGACACGGAGGAAGAGGCTATACGCCGTGCCAACGAGACCGAGATGGGCCTGGCAGCCTACTTCTATACGGGGCAGTTAAGTCGCGCGTGGCGCGTGGCGGAAGCGCTGCAAGCGGGCATCCTCGGTCTCAACTCGGCGCTTCCCTCGGTGGCCTATGCGCCTATGGGAGGCGTCAAACAGAGCGGACTTGGGCGGGAAGGGTCGCACGAGGGCCTGGAAGAATTCCAGGAGATCAAGTACGTGTGTACCGAAATCTAGCAGAGGGAGGATTACCCGATGATCGTCGTCACCGAAATGTTAGCGCCGCCGGGTCCAGAGTTGCTTGAGGCTTCAGGACGTCCAGTGAAGATCGAGCCAACACTGTGGAGCGAACCCGCCCGTCTGCACGCATTACTGGGAGAGGCTGAAGCGCTGATCGTGCGCAATCAGACACGCGTTACCGCCGAGTTACTGGATGCGGCCCCCAGGCTGCGTGTGGTGGGGCGGCTGGGTGTCGGCCTGGATAACATTGACCTGGCGGCGGCACGAGCGCGCAGCATCACCGTTTCCTCTGCGCGCAACGCCAATGCTATCGCCGTCGCGGAGTATGTGCTGGCAGCCATGCTGCATATCGCGCGTAACTTCGCAGCCGCAGATGCCAGCGTGCGCGCGGGGCAGTGGGATCGCGCTCAGTTCGGTGGAAGCGAATTGTGGGGCCGCACGCTTGGATTGGTAGGCGTTGGCGAGATCGGACGGCGTGTTGCGAAGCGGGCGCAGTCCTTTGGTATGACTGTGCTTGGCTACGACCCGCTCGTCGGACCATATGACTTCGCCCCAGCGGAACAGGAGATCACCTTGCTGCCGCTTGACGAGCTGCTCGCGCGTGCCGATGTGGTAAGCCTGCATGTCCCGCTCGTGCCTGCGACGCGCTATCTCATAGACGCCGGGCGATTGGCAAAGATGCGTTCGCACGCGGTGCTGATCAACACCTCGCGGGGCGGCATCATCGACGAAACGGCGCTATTCGACGCACTCGCCAACGGACGCCTATACCGGGCTGTCCTCGATGTGAGCGAAGTTGAGCCACTTCCGGCGCAAAGCCCGTTGCGCACATGTGAGGCGGCTATCTTGACGCCGCATGTTGCGGGGTTAACGACTGAAGCTCAGGAACGCACCTCGCGCCTGGTCATTAGCGACGTGCTGCGGGTGCTGTCCGGAGAACGAGCGATCGGGGAAGTGTAAACGGAGGTATTTGGCATGATGTTGGACGCGCCTGAGAAGAAAACCTACGTGGCGGCTCCCGTCCTGGAAGCCTTTGCTACCGCCATTTTGCAGGCGGTTGGATTAAATGGAGCCGATGCCCAGACGGTCGCATGGGCGCTTGTCGCGGCGAATCTGGAGGGCATCGATACCCACGGTGTGTCGCGCCTGGCGATGTATGTGCGACGTGTGCGCGCGGGGTTAGCTACGGCGCGCCCTGCCTTGCGTTGGACGCATCCGGCCCCGGCTGTCGCCCTGCTCGATGCAGACAATGCGCTTGGCCCGGTGGCAGCCACAGCAGCCATAGATGAGGCGGTTCGGCTGGCGAAGTTGCAGGGGATAGGGATGGTTGCCGTCGCGCACACCAACCACGCGGCTGCGCTCTCGGCTTATACAGAGCGGGCGGCTGCGGCAGGCTGCCTGGCGCTCATGGTATGCAATACGCCGCCGGGAGTACCGCCGTGGGGAGGCCGCGTCGCGTTTTTCGGCACCAACCCGCTGGCGTTTTCGGCACCGGGAGCGATGCCTGATGAATCGCCCGTAGTGGTTGATATGGCCACGAGTATTGTGGCGCGTGGAAATATTATCATGGCGGCCCGTCAAGACAAACCGATTCCTGAAGGGTGGGCCATCGATGCAGAGGGTCATCCTACAACAGATGCAAAGGCTGCGCTGGCAGGAGCAGTGTTGCCCATGGCTGGCGCAAAGGGATACGCGCTGGCGCTAATGATCGAGATCCTCTCGGCAATCGTGCCAGGAACGAGCTGGGGGCCGCATGTGCGCTCGCCCTACGATGACTGGACGGCTCCAACCGATGCCGGGTTGTGGTGCCTGGCGATCCATCTTGGTCCGCTGATGTCGGCAGAAGAATACACCACGCGCTTAGGCGGTATGCTGGCTGCTATCCGAGAGACGGAAGCCTCCCCTGGACAGCGCATTCGCATCCCCGGCGAGCGGCGAGCGGAGGCGCGTGCGCAGCGGATGAAAGAGGGCATCCCGCTCGATGCTGCGACGCGTGCTGAACTGGACGCGCTGAGCGCCGAGGTGGGAATGAAACCATTGGAGTTGATTGGCTAACAAATTGAATCGAAAAGGGAACTGATCAACTGGAGCGATTGATTTCACGAAAATTGCTTTGCGATAAAAATAGTGTATACTTGATTGGTACCCTACTTCTTCCTGTTTACACTTACTCAGAGAAAACATAGTTTTATGAAGATGAATGGTCAATCTCGCTCCTTTGTCAGACAGGTGCAGGCAGACTTAATGGCGCTGGGCGATGCTGATCTGTGCAGAGTCGTTCATCAGTGGATAGATGGGAGCTATTCATTAGAGGGTGTCTACGACGTACCGGAAGAGACTCGCCTGGCATTAGGCTATGCCCATCCAGGTAATAACCCCTCTGCCCATCAGCAGGCCGACATGCCAGGCGCAGACCCCAATGTGCCGGAACACTGGTACGCACCTTCCCCGCAGCTTCTGCGCACCCTCCTCACCGCTATGGATGTATCTGAATTCGCTCAGCACATCATCACCTTAGCCTACCAATCGCTCCATCTCACCCATCCCGAGTGGTATGACGGCGTGACCTTCAATGCACACCTTGCTAACTACCTGCGTCACATACGGCTAGAAACGGCAAACCATCAGCCGAAGGCTATGCAGCGTCGTTGAATATGTTCAACTATCACATGGGCTAGCCGAGTTCTGATGGCAATCCTCAGAACCGGCCACGCGCACGCTCTTTGGAGGGCAGTATCTCCAGGCAAGTTGTCCACCAACCGGTGAGAATGGTTTCGACGAACTCCTCCGGCAGACGTTCCTGGCGCATCTCGTAGGCCAACCGCTCGTGATCGTATACCACCGGCGCTAGTTGGCTTTCAATCCTGTTCTCTTGTGGATTGACGTTCAGAAGCGCGTACCAGACGATGGTCTGCCCATCGTTGGGCGGGCGTCCGATCGCGCCGACGTTGATGATATGCCTCCCGTCGGAAAGCTGGCGTTGCCATTGGATGCCGGTATGCGTGCAGAGTATAATGTCGGCGTCGTAGTCATCAAACAGCTTCGCCAGGAATGGCTCAGGTGTGGTCGATTCCCACAGAAACTCGTTGACGCGCCGTGGGGAGCCGTGCGCCATCAGGACGCGCTGCCCCTCCAGCTCCAGCCGGATGCCGGGCGGCAGGTCGCGCAGCCAGTCCTTGTAGCGGTCGGCGGTATGAGCCAGTGTGTAATCGTAGCTGATCTGCGCGTAGTAGTTGTCGCGCGGATCGGTATAACCGCAGGCGCAGTCTGCGAGGCGGTTGCCGATGCTGTGATCGTAGTTGCCTTGCATGCAGATAACCTTGTTCTCCCACAGGATAGGGAAAACGCGATCTGGATTTGGTCCAAACCCGCCCATGTCGCCCAGGCAGTAGATGGCCTGGGCGTTGTGCCTGCGCGCGTCATCGATGGTGGCCTGTAGCGCGAGCGAATTGTTGTAGCAGCCTCCGAAGACCGCGATGGTGAAGCCGTCTCGCGGGTCGGACCCTCTATTGATAACCTGTCCTTCTTCCATTGCTTTTTCTCCAGTACGAAACATCAGGTACGACAGGTGACGCCGTAGATGTGGCAGGTGTAGCAGGGTTGCCAGGCCAGTTTGATAGGGAGCAGGCCGTCGCTAAACGACTCACCCATCTTCGCGCCAGGGATGTTGATGAGTAACGGGCAGGGATACACGCCATCGTCTGTGACCATGCGGCAACTGCTGCACTGGAGTTTCTGCGCCTCCCCCGGCAACAGGTCGCCCTCGTGCAGCAGTTCATCTTCGTAATAGCCGCGCGTGCGCCGCTCCTCGCGCCCGATCAGGAAGGGCGTCAGGAATTTCAGACGTGGCTTGTCCAATCCGAGGCCGCGCACGAACTCCATGAAGGCCGCGCGTTCTTTGGGCAGTCCCATCGTGGGGCGCACCTCGGTGACGGTGATGACCGGGTTGATACCGTGCCGCGCCAGCCGTTCGATCCCGGAGATGATCTGCGTGAAGGTGCCTTTGCCGCGCACCTTGTCGTTATCCTCGGCGGTGCTCCCATCCAGGCTTACACGCAGGTCGAGCGAGTAGAGCGATGTGCGGAAGGTGTCGCCTAGCCACGCGGCCATCTCTTCGTCGATCAGGATGCCGTTGGTGAGGATGCTGAGCGGCCCTTGCTGTAGTGTTATAGCAATAAGTTCTTTGATGTCGGGATGCAGGAACGGCTCACCTCCGGTGAAATAGTATTCGCGCACGCCATTCTCGCGGGCGCTGTCGAGCGCGGAGCGCGCCTGCTGCACCGTCATCATCTCGTGATAATGATTTTTTGGGCCGCAGGTGATGAAACAATGCAGGCATGCGATATTGCACAATGTGCCTGTGACCTGTAACCAGAGCGTGTCGAGCGCGTCAAGCGACAACTCTGGCGGGTCAGGGCTGATTGTGGCCGGTTGCGCCATATTGAGCGCGCGGCGTACTTCTGATTTGCTCGATGGCATCGGCGCGTTCTCCTTTCCTTTCGTATTGGTAGAAGCGCAATTCATTGCGCATTACAAGACCGCACTGCTTGAAAGATATTACGCTTGCAGGGTGTAATCCAGATTACGGCGCGCAGCGCCAAAAAGCAAGTTGGTTGCCCTCATTTCGAGCTAAGGAGGTGGGGAAGAGTGAAGCGTTAGAGATACTTTGCGATCTTTGTCAACAGGTCTTCCATGTCGAAAGGTTTTGCCAGATAGTCATTGGCTCCGGCTCTTTTTGACATGCGAGCGACATTTTTGTTAGCAGAGATCATGATGACGGGCAAGATACGGGTGTCTTCCTGGCTCTTCAGTTCCTTGCAGATATCCGTGCCATCGATACCTGACATCCAGATGTCGAGGAGCAGCAAATCGGCGTAGCTCTCGCGGATATGTTGTACCGTCAAACCTTGCATGACTGTCTCGATTTCGTAGTCCGCGTCCTTAAGGATGAGCGAAAGTGCGTCAAGGATATCGGGATCATCATCGGCAATCAAGATTTTTTTTCGCTTTTGCACCATTAGTGCCGGTCCTTCTAAACAAATTGAGAAAAAAGACAAGATCAAGTGTAGCACGTACATGGACGATGGGTGGTTTCAATTGTGTACGCGGCTGGTACTTTTCAGGGACAGGCATGTTTTGCAGATTTCGCCGGTGGGGGGTAAAATACAATAACAGCTCGCGGAGATGCTGCTACATACCAGGCAACACCGTCGTTGCCCCTATCACATGGAGACACCGCTATGCCGAAAACCATGTTTGAGAAAATCTGGGATGCTCACATTGTGCGTGAAGCCCCCAACGAGTCTACCATTCTCTATATCGATTGTCATCTTGTTCACGAGATGACCTCGCCCCAGGCGTTTAGTGGGCTGCGCATGACGCACCGGTCCGTGCATCGCGCCGGTGCCACGATTGCTGTACTCGATCACAACGTGCCAACTGTGCCGGGACGCCGGATGCTTGATGTCGTCGATAAAGAAAGCGAAGAGTGCATCACCGCGCTAGAACGGAACGCCCGCGAATTTGGGCTGACGCTCTACGATATGAGTGACGCGCGACAGGGCATTGTGCATATCATCGGACCGGAGCAGGGTATCACGCTGCCGGGTATGACGCTTGTATGCGGCGATTCGCATACCTCGACGCATGGAGCGATGGGCGCGCTGGCCTTCGGCATCGGCACGAGCGAAGTCGAGCATGTGCTGGCGACGCAATGCCTCTTGCAGCAGCGACCCAGAACCATGAATATCCGCGTGGAAGGCACGCTTGCTCCCGGCGTGACCGCGAAGGACCTGGGCTTATACATTATTGGTCAGCTTGGCACGGGCGTCGGAACGGGCCACGTGATCGAATTCAGCGGCTCGACCATTCGCAGCCTATCGATGGAGGGGCGTATGACGCTCTGCAACCTGGCGATCGAGATGGGCGCGCGTGCCGGCAT
Organism: uncultured Chloroflexia bacterium; assembly: GCA_963731975.1. Classification (GTDB taxonomy): domain Bacteria; phylum Chloroflexota; class Ktedonobacteria; order Ktedonobacterales; family Ktedonobacteraceae; genus CAVSXS01. The sequence goes on from CAVSXS010000008.1 coordinate 38,561, forward strand.
GGTTGCCCCCGATGAAACGACTTTCGCCTATATCAAAGGCCGTCCCTATGCTCCCAAAGGCGAGCAGTTCGATCAGGCAGTGGTGGCCTGGAAGCAACTCCCCAGCGATGCAGGCGCGCAATTCGACACGTTGCATGAGCTTATGGTTGATGGGCTGGGGCCGCAGGTGACATGGGGAACGAACCCCGGCATGGTTGTCGATATCAGCGGCGTCGTTCCCGATCCCGCGGCGCAGCAGGACCCGGAGCAGCGCAAGGCATACGCTCGCGCGCTTGCCTACATGGGTCTCACGCCGGGCCAGAAGATCACCGAGATTCCGCTCAACACGGTCTTCATCGGCTCCTGCACCAATTCGCGCCTGGAAGACCTGCGCATGGCAGCGCAATGCGTGAAGGGGCGACATGTCGCGCCGAACATCCGTGCCATGGTTGTTCCAGGCTCGATGCGCGTGCGCCATATGGCGGAGGAGGAGGGCCTGGCCGACATCTTCCGCGATGCGGGTTTCCAGTGGCGCGAGGCCGGGTGCAGCATGTGTATCGCTATGAATGGCGACATGCTTTCCGAGGGAGAACGCTGCGCATCGACCAGCAACCGTAATTTCGAAGGTCGCCAGGGCCACGGCGGGCGCACGCATCTTGTCAGCCCCGCAATGGCCGCTGCCGCCGCGATTGCCGGCCACTTCGTAGACATTCGAGAAGTTTAAGACGTAGAAGGAGAAGATCACTTATGGAACCATTCACCACTATGACAGGACTTGTGTTGCCTGTAGATCGCGCCAACGTCAATACCGATGAGATCACACCGGCACGCTTCCTCAAGACAACGCGGCGCTCCGGCTTCGATAAGGCACTGTTTGCCAACTGGCGTTACCTCGATACTGCCGGAACGCAGCCTGACCCTGACTTTGTGTTAAATCAGCCGCGTTACCAGGGTGCAACCATCCTGCTAGCTGATGACAACTTCGGCTGCGGCTCCTCCCGCGAGCACGCGCCCTGGGCTATTCGTGACTACGGCATCCGCTGCATGATTGCGCCGAGCTTTGCCGATATCTTCTACAATAACTGTTTCAATAACGGTCTGCTGCCCGCGGCACTCGACGCAGCGACCGTGCGCGAGCTGTTCAGCGAGGTCGAGGCCAATCCGGGCTATCAGCTGCATGTTGACCTTGCCGCGCAGACCATCACCACGCCGGGCGGGCGCGCCATCCACTTCGACATCGACCAGTTCCGCAAAAACGCTCTGCTGCAAGGGCTGGACAATATCGGCTGGACGCTCAGCCACGACGACGAGATTGCAGCCTACGAGCAGAAGCGGAAGCAGGAAACTCCCTGGCTGTTCGCGTAAAGGAGTACACGGTGGCAATACAGCAGATCGACCCCGGGCTTGTCCCTTATCAAATTCTCGACAGCGAGGGCAGACTCGTCGGCGACATGCCCGACCTCAGCGCGGAACAGCTTGTCTCGCTCTACCGATACATGCAGCTTGGGCGAGCGTTCTCGAACAAGATTATCGCCTTGCAGCGCCAGGGGCGTGCCACCACCTTCGGCTCGCTCGCCGGACAGGAGGCGACCGCTGTCGGGCTGGCTGCCGCCATGCAGCCGCAGGACTGGCTGACGACCTCGTACCGCGAAATCGCCTCGCTGGTGGTGCGCGGCGTGCCACTTGCCACGCTGACCTACGCCTTTCGCGGCTTCACGCCGCAGAACTGGCCAGCCGAGACGCACTGCCTGCCGATCCAGATCGTGATTGCCGCGCAGATGCCGCACGCCGTCGGCCTGGCGATGGCTGCCAAAATCGCCGGAGACCCGGTAGTTGCTGTCGGAGTTTGTGGCGATGGCGCGACCTCCGAAGGCGATTTCAACGAAGCCCTCAATTTCGCGGGTGTCTACCAGGTGCCCGCCGTGCTGGTCGTGCAGAACAATGGCTGGGCCATCAGCGTGCCGCGCTCCAAACAGAGTGCCGCGCCCACGCTGGCCGCGCGCGGAGCAGGCTTCGGCGTTCCCGCGAAACTGGTGGACGGCAACGACATTCTGGCCGTCTACGAGGTGATGCGCCAGGCTATCGAACGCGCACGCGCAGGCCAGGGACCAACGCTGGTCGAAACGCTGACCTACCGTATGGGCGCGCATACCACCGCCGATGACCCTACACGCTATCGTGATGCGGCTGAGGTCGAGATGTGGCGCGCCAGGGACCCCATTACCCGTTTCGAGAAATTTCTGCTGGGGCGCGGCTTGCTGAGCGAGGTGCAGGTGCAGGAGATGCTCGCTAGCATCGAAGAGCAGATCAACGAGGCCGTGCAGGTAGCGGAAGCGACCCCGCCGATGGCTCCGGACAGCTTCTTCGACTTTACAGCAGAGACGCTCACGCCGCGCCTGCAAGCCCAGCGCGAGGACCTGTTGCGCCACATCGAGGGGAGATAGTATATCATGCAAATGACTATGATCGAGGCGCTCAACTCGGCGCTGGCGCTGGAGCTTGAGCGCGATAAGCGCGTTGTTGTGCTTGGGCAGGATATCGGCGCGAACGGCGGCGTCTTCCGTGTCACCGAGCATCTCCAGCAGCAGTTCGGCGAAACGCGCGTCTTCGATACGCCCCTGGCAAAATCCGCTATCATCGGTAGCTCCGTCGGCATGGCCGTGTATGGGCTGCGACCCATCGCGGAGATCCAGTTTGCCGGCTTCATCTTCGTCTGTATGAACCAGCTTGTGTCGCAGGCTGCGCGCATCCGCTTCCGCAGCGGAGGAGCCTTTACCTGCCCCCTGGTGGTGCGCTCGCCCTATGGCGGCGGCGTGCGCACGCCCGAAATGCACTCTGATAGTCTCGAAGGGGTCTTTTTGCAGACGCCCGGCCTGAAGATCGTCATCCCTTCCAACCCTTACGACGCGAAGGGCCTGCTAGCCTCGGCTGTGCAGGACGCCGACCCGGTGTTGTTCCTTGAGAACATCAAGCTCTATCGCTCGTTCCGCCAGGACACCCCTGAGGACTACTACACGATCCCGCTGGGCAAAGCCAATGTCGTGCAGGAAGGCAGCGATGTCAGCATCTTCGCCTACGGCGCGATGGTCAGCGTGGCGCAGGAGGTGGCGAAGCAGGCACAGCTAGAGTTGGGGGCGAGTGTCGAAGTAATCGATCTGCGCACGGTCTGGCCGCTCGACGAGGATGCCATCGCCGCTTCGGTCGAGAAGACGGGCCGCGCCATCATCGTACACGAAGCGCCGCGCGCGGGCGGCATCGGCGCGGAAATCACCGCCGTCATCAACGAACGCTGCTTCTATTCGCTGCTCAAGCCAATTGGCCGCGTGACCGGCTACGATACGCCCTTCCCCGTGCCGGGCGTGGAGGACTATTACGTACCCTCAACGGCAAAGGTCATGACAGCAATACGAGAGATTATGGAACCGTAATGAAGCCGGAGCAGAGCAGCACGTAGGGAGAGTTGAGTATGAGCGAGTTGAAACTGGCCGATCTCGGCGAAGGGATGCACGAGGCGGAGGTCGTCGAGTGGTTGGTCAAGGAAGGTGATACCGTCAAAGTCGATCAGACGGTCGTCAGGGTCGAGACCGACAAAGCCGTCGTCGAAATTCCATCACCAACGAGCGGGCGCGTCTCGGAGATTCGCGTGCAAAGCGGGCAAACGGCGAAGGTCGGTGATGTGCTGGTCGTCTTCGACACGCCCGGCTCGGCCAACGGCGGAAGTGTGCAGCAGGCAACGCAGGTGAGCACAATACAAACTCCGCTTCAATCCCCACAGGTGGAGCAATCGGCATTCACTGCACAGCCGGTGACAGCGCCTGCATCCTCGGATGGCTCAGGCACGCAGCCCAGGCGTCGCGTTCTGGCCGCGCCTGCCGTGCGCAAGCTGGCCTTCGAGCTTGGCGTGGATATCGAGCAGATCACGCCCACACACCCTGCCGGTCGCGTCTCGCTCGAAGATGTGCGCGCCTTCGCCGAACGCCTCAAGCATCCCACCGCATCCGTAGGGACGCGATTTATCGCGTCCACCGAACCTACCGAACATCCGCAGACCCAACCCGCTTCGTTACAATTCCAGGCTGAGGATGAACGCCAGCCCTTGACTGGCCTGCGCAAGCGCATCGCCGAGCACATGGAGCGTTCCTGGCACATTATTCCGCACGCCACCGCCTTCGGTGAGCTTGACGGGGGCGCGCTGATGGCCCTGCGCGACAGCCTGAGACTTGCTGCCGAGAAACGCGGCGTGCGCCTGACGTATATGCCCCTGCTCATCAAGCTACTGATCCCTGTGCTGAAAGAGTTTCCCATCTTCAACGCCAGCCTGGACGATGAACGGCGCGAGATCATCTACAGGCGCTCGTTCCACATCGGGGTGGCGGCAGCCACGCCGGAGGGGCTGCTCGTGCCTGTGCTACGCAACGCGGATCGCCAGAGCTTGCTGGAGATCGCCGCCGACGTCGAGCGGCTGATCGAGGGCGCGAAGAAACGCACGCTGAAACTGCCGGAGCTGAGTGGTAGCACCTTCACGCTGAACAACGTGGGCAGCTTTGGTGGCAGCAGCGGCACGCCCATCATTAACCATCCCGAAGTCGCCATTCTCGCCGTTGGCAAGTTGCAGGAGCAGGCCGTCGTGCGCCAGGGAACTATTCTCGCGCGACCAATCATGCCACTCGCGCTCTCTTTCGACCATCGCCTGATCGATGGCGCGCTTGCGGGCGCATTCATGGCGCGCTTCAAAGAGATGGTCGAGAACCCCCAGCAGCTGATGCTGGATATGGTGTAGAGAAAGAAGCTCACAGATGGTTGTAGGAGATGTGACGACAGCAGTTGATGTGCTCGTGCTGGGCGCTGGCCCCGGTGGCTATGTCGCGGCCATACGCGCCGCGCAACTGGGACATCGTGTCACGCTGGTTGATAAAGGGTTCATGGGTGGCACATGCCTGCATCGTGGCTGCATCCCCCTCAAGGCGCTACTCTCCTCCAGCGAACGCTATGCGCAGACGCGCCAGGAAGAGTTGACGGCAATGGGCATTCATGCCGAAGCGGTCTCGTTCAATTGGGCCGAGATGCTGGCGTGGAAGCAGAGCGTGGTTGATCGTCTGGCGGAGGGCGTGCGCCGCCTCGTCTCCGGCAATCGCATAGAGCATGTGCATGGTGCTGGCTGGTTTATCAACGCCCAGGAGATGCGCGTCGAGGGGGAGCACGGCTCGCTGCGTTTCAAGTTCGACCATTGCATTATCGCCACGGGCGCGCAATCTACACCTATCGATACGCTCTCCTACGACGGGAAGCAGGTCTTATCACCCGAGCAGGTGTTGATATTGCCAGAATTGCCCGAAACGTTGGGCATTTACGGTGACGATTACATCGCTCTCGAACTGGCGACTCTCTTCGCTCGCCTGGGCGTCACGATCAAACTCTTTGCGCCGGGTGAGCAGCTGTTACCGGGCGTCGATCCCGCCGCGCTGCGTCTCGTACAGGCTGGCCTGCGCAAGCTGGGTATCGCTGTGACGACCAATGTTCGCGCCTCTTCCATCGAGGAATACCCGCTCGTGCTTTCCACGGGCGTTCAGCCTTGCACATCCGGGCTGCACCTGGAAGCCGCCGGTGTCTCAACGAGCGCTGATGGTAGTATTCCCGTCAATACGATGCAGCAGACCAGCATCCCGCGCATCTACGCTATTGGGGATTGCACCGGTGGCCGCCCGCTTGCCAGCATTGCCATGAAGCAAGGAAAGATCGCGGCAGAGGTGTTGTCGGGGCAGCGTGTGCAGTTTGCGCCCCTCGTCGTCCCGCAAGTCGTCCATACGACGCCCGAGCTGGCGTCCGTTGGTTATTCAGCTTCGGAAGCCACCGACGCGGGTTATCGTGTCGTCACCGGCAAATTCCCCCTGGCCGGAAGTGGCCGCGCTCTGACGTTGGGGACCGACATCGGCGTCACCATGCTTGTCGCCAATGCCGAAGACGGCGCGCTGCTGGGCGCAACCTTCGTCGGCCTTCGCGCCGGAGACCTGGCCGGGCAGGCCGCGCTAGCAATCGAGATGGGCGCGACGCTGACCGACCTGTCAGAGGTCATGTACGGCCATCCCGGCCTGAGTGAGACGCTGCTGGAGAGCGCGGAGAACGCCCTGGGTCGGGCAATTCATATGCTGACGAGAAGCTAAAATTGCTCGCAGCGATATCATGCAACTCATGTATCTCTGGTGCGTAAGTACAATATGTGTTGAGCGCGGTATACCTACCTGAGGAGAAGGAGCAGCCAGCATGTCACAGCAGATGCATTTCGATGAAGCCGGGCAAGAGCGCCCGCGACCACCGGTGGACAGCTATGATTCAGGATACCAGGCTGGATATCGTGATCCATTTGCCGGGGCTTCCGGCCAGAAACTCGCGTTTTCGGATGTAGGCCAGCAAGTTGGCAGAGATAGAGGTGTAAGCGCAGGTCAGCGACTGGCGCTGGCGATTGTCTCGCTCGCCCTACTGGTAGGGGCAGTATCAATTATTATGGGAACGACCGTCGGCCAGATTTTCACCTTCATAGGCGGACTTATCGCCCTTGCGCTGGTTTGCGTCACGATCATAGCCATCAACGTCGTGTTCAACCGCTGGCATTAGCGTGTGCTCAAGGCGTGAATAAGCCGGTGGGGACGTTTTGCGGCACGACCACCTTGAGTGTGCCGGGATGAACTGAGAGCGTAGCGGGTGTGTAGCCGCCGGGGTCACCGTCGATCTGAAAGGCAATCGGGCGCGGTGTCTCGATGGTGACAGTGGTGAAGGTATCGTAACGCACCCAGCGCCTGCGGTTTTTGTGCCGCATCAAGAAATCCAATAAGACATATATACGCCCCGGCAGGTTGCGTTTGCCCACGATGCACAGGTCAAGTTGCCCATCGTCGCAGAGCGCTTGCCAGGTGAACTTGAACGCCCCTGCGTAGAGCTGCGTGTTGCCGATGAAGACCTGCAAGGCGCGCGTCTTGAAGGCGTGGTCACCCTGGCGCACGATGACGGGAAAGCCTGCATAGCCGGGGCCGAACCACAATGCCGCCAGCGCGTAGCCCAGCGGACCGAGGCGTTTGAGTGGCTTGCGTTCTACAGCTTGCGCGACTTCCCCGTCAAAGCCGATGCCCACCATCAGCAAAAAGTATCGTTCGTTGACGCGCCCCAGATCTACCCGGCGCGTTTGCCCATACACGAGCACATTGCAGGCATCGTGCAGGTCCAATGGAATGCCCATCTCGCGCGCCCATACGTTGACCGTGCCGGTCGGCAGCACGCCGAGCGCCGTCTCGCTGCCCGCCAGCCCCTGGATGATCTCATTGATCGTGCCATCGCCGCCAGCCGCGATCACCAGCGCCACGCGCTTCTCGACGGCCTCGGCTGCCATACGCGATGCATCGCCGGGTTGTTTCGTATACCACAGTTCCGCCGCCCAATGGTGGCGCTGCAAGTAGTCGACCGCCTCCTGCAAGCGATTGTGCGTGTGAGGTAAAAAGCCAGAATGAGGGTTGGCAATGATGACCGCCGAACGTGGCACCAGTTGATAAGGTGGGTCTTGCGTTGTGTCAGTTTGCATGGCAGTCCTTCTCAATCGTTCTGGTGCTCAATCGACGCGCGGCACGCGCGCCAGTATCTCCGAAACTACTTCATAGTGAATAGTACCCAGCCTGCGCGCCACCACTTCCGCCGTCAGGTTGGCCGTTCCTTGCCGCCCGATCAAGACTACCTCGTCTCCCACGCGCACCTGCGGAATATGGGATACATCCACCATGCATTGATCCATACAGACGCGGCCCAGCAGCGGTGCTTCCTGTCCATGTATCAGCACCGATCCCCAATTCGCGGGGGCGCGCCTGAAGCCGTCGGCGTACCCGACCGGCAGCGTCGCTACCATCGTTGGATGCCCGGTCACAAATGTAGCGCCATAGCTGATGCCTTCCCCTGCCGGAACGAGCTTGACCTGGGCCACCTGCGTCTTGAATGAGAGCGCCGGGCGGAATCCCGCGGGCAGGCGTACCTCGTCTGATGGGTCTAACCCATATAATGCAATGCCAGGACGCACCATGTCAAAGTGTGACTCCGGCAGGCTGAGAAGGGCCGCGCTATTGGCTGCATGTATGAACGGTGGGCGCAGGTGTTTTTGCTCCATGGCACGTAAGACCTCGTGAAAGCGCGAGAGTTGTAGGCGCGCGTGTGCCTGGTCGAGGGCATCGGCCCTGGCGAAGTGGGTGAAGATGCCTTCCAACTCGAGGCCCGGCAATTGTTTGACAGCCTCGACCAGCCTGACGATCTCCGCCAGTTCCCCGGCGCGAATACCCAGGCGGCCCATGCCCGTATCGACTTTCACATGAACTTTGACCGTCTTGCCCAGTGAGGTGGCGGCTCGGGACAACGCCTGTGACGCTTCTATTGAGTAGAGCGTGATCGTCAAGTCAAGGTGCGCAGCCTCGCGCATCTGCCAGGGCGGAGTGTAGCCGAAGACGAGAACAGGCGCGCGTATACCGGCTTCGCGCAGTAGCATAGCCTCGCTCACCGTCGCCACGCCCAGCATACCTGCCCCATTGCGCAGCACAGTGTGAGCTACCTTTACCGCGCCATGCCCGTAGGCGTCGGCCTTGAGGCTCGCCAGGATACGCACCTGTGGTCCAACAATCTCGGCGATGCGCCGCGTGTTGTTGGCAATGGCGCTCAAGTCGATCTCTACCCAGGTGGGACGTTGGGGCCGCGACACGACGATCTGCTTCCAGCCCGGCGTCTGGCGCACCAGCCGCTCTCGCGCCTGCTCAGATTGTGCCATCAATCGCTCCGTCACGCGCTCCATGCGCGCATCTTCCGACCCTTTCACCAGCACCGCAGGGGCGTGATCCTGCGCGTTCTGCCCCATGGTGTGGTGATCCTGCGCGGCAAGCAATCGCTCGACGGCCTGTGCCGCGTCTTCATGCGTCGAGGTGATGATAATGCGCTCTTCCGCCATGCCAGCCTTCTGCGCGGCTTCGGCGACCACTGTAGCGTACTCGCCGCGCAGTATCAGGTAATCGGAGCAACGCGCGGCTTGCTGCCCTACGAAACGGTGCGCCTCCTCTTCCATATCGCCGAGCCGCATCATATCTCCCAGTACAGCGATGCGCGCGCCGGCGGGCAGATCGCGCAGCGTCTCCAGCCCGGCCAGCATGGAGGCAGGGGCGGCGTTGTGCGTGTCATCCAGCAGGCGCGAGCCAGCAATGCCGGGCAGCGGTTGCAAACGTCCCGGCAAGGGATGCAGTGTCGAAAGCGCGTGTACGCTGTCTTCTGGCGGCACTCCGCACAGTTGCCCTACTGCCAGAGCCGCCAGCATAGTTGCGACGTGATGCCTGCCCAGCAGGTACGAAGCGACAAGCTTTGTAGGGGCGCGATTCATCACGCCCTGGTGGGCAGAGGGCGCAATGAATCGTGCCCCTACTAAATTGGCGGGAATAACAAAGGCAACGCCATCCCAGCCAACCTGTACCCCATCTGCCTCCGATGGCCGGTATCGGATGATGGGAGCGTGCATACGTGCTGGATGCTGGGTGAGCAGTTCGCGTATCAGCGGGTCATCCCCGTTGACGAAGGCCGCGCCGTGATTTGGGAGGTATTGAAGCAGCACGCCGTATTCCTCGACAAGTCGCTCGAGCGTGCCGAAATATTGCAGCAGTGTCGGGCTGGCGTTGGTGAGGATGCCGATGGTGGGGCCGACAATGTCGCAGATTTGCTGCATTTCGCCGGGGTGGTCGCAGCCAAGTTCCAGCACGGCGTATTCGTGCCGTTGCTCCAGACGCCCCAGCGAGAGCGGCAGCCCCAGCAGGTCGTTGTAGTTCTGCCAGCTTTTGAAGGTGGCGAAAGTGCTGCCCAGCACCTCGGCGATGGCTTCCTTCGTGCTGGTCTTGCCGACGCTGCCGCCGACTGCGATGACGGTTGGGTGCCAGCGTTTCAGGATGGCGCGGGCGTAGTGCTGCAAGGCGAGGCGCGTGTCGCGTACTACTACCGTCGTCACGCCTGCATGCGCCAGTTCCGCGAGCTGCTGATCCGGCAGTGCCTCCAGCGCTTGCCCCTCGATCAGCAATCCCGACGCGCCTTGCCGGATCGCATCGAGCAGGTAATCATGTCCATCGCCACGCTCTCCGCGCACAGCAACGAACAGTTCGCCCGGCAGTAATTGTCGCGAATCGTGGCTGAATGCCTCGAAATGCCTCGCCGTGCCTCTATGCAGTAACGTGCCTGATGTCGAGCTGAGCAGGTGATCGAGAAAAATCATGAAGAGTAACTTACTTCTGTTCAAGGGCGAACGCTGGAACTATCCCTGCACGATTGGATGTCGTGTGCTTGTATGCAGGTCAGGGTCGCCTTCGCCAGCCCCATCATACCATGTTGGGGATTCTGTAGCAAATGTCATCCAGGGCGACCCCTTGCGCTCACGCGATCGCCCTGGTAGGGGTTATGCCTGCCAACCTTTCAATCTCCCTGGGAAATCTCGCCCAGGTTTTTCTTGTATGAAAGACTTGCTTCTCTGGAACATATGCGCTATGATGTGATTGTCTCGTCTCTCTTGTAGGAAGGAGGGTACTCTGGATGGCAGCGAAAGGCCAGAAGAAGGCGCGTGCTGAGCGTAGCGAGCGCATCACGCCGGGCATCGATGCGAGCCTGCACTCCCGCGTCAGTAAGGCCGCGGGCAGCATTGGCTCCGAGAAGATGCGTGTCGAGCAGCGCGGGGGCTCATCCACGCCTGCTACGAAGCCGCGCGCTTCCAGCGTGGCTGCCGCGTCCAGGCGCGCGTCTGCACCAAAATCGGGCCGAAAAAAAGCCACTTCCAATCGACCCGCGCCTTCATCAAGCACGCCCTCTCCACAACCTGCTGATTCGCGCATCATCTCTACGATGCACAGGAAGTGGCGCTCCTTGCAGCCGCATCACCAGCAGCGCGTCTACAGCTTTACCTTGCTGACGCTGGCTTTGCTGCTCTTCGGCGGGCTGACCTTCTGGCATAAAACCTCCATCCTGGGACATATTGGCGACTTCTTTTTTCTCTTTCTGGGTTGGGGAGCCTATCCCTTCTCGATGGGCCTGATCCTGCTGGCACTTGCCTATCTCGTCGAAGGTATGCGCAACATCCAGTTTGTGCGCTGGTCGCTCGTGCTCGGATTGTTGGCCATGCTGCTATTGGCCTTGACGGAGAGCGCACTCTTCGCCATCGGGTCAGGTGGAGTGATTGGCGGCTGGCTCTCGCGCCCGCTGCTTGGCTGGCCTGCTCAGGTGCAGCACGTGCTGGTGATCGGCTTGATGCTGCTTGCAGCTATCGTCACGTTTCGCATCACCCCCTCGCACTTCAGGAGGATCTTCGGCATATTCAGAAAAGCGCTGGCCGACCCAGCGCGTGGGAATGGTGGAGGCGCGTCTCGCCCATCACCCTACCTCGGCCAGCGACCGCAGTATAGCCGCTTTACCAATAGCACGCCCGACGTGCAGGCTACCGCCAGCAATGGCAGGCAGGCGGGACATGCTGGACAGGCGGCCTATTCCGATGATGACGAGGATGATGTGGTGGGGATCGACTTTGACGCGGACTTTGACCCCGGCGACGATCCGCGGAACGATATCAACCTGCATAAAAAGCAAGTCGGACTCGTACCGCGCGGCGCGCGGCCAGCCGACCCACTGGACCCCGACGAGCACTCGTCTGCCGTGCGAGGCGCGCGTCAACAGCCCTTGCCATTCGATGAAGCCGAACGGCAGCTTTCCGCCAATAATGGGCATGAGATGGAGCCGCTCGCGCCTAACCCACTGCTGGCGAAACAGCCCAGGATCGTCACGCGCGCGGCGAAACCGGAGATCAAATCGCCCTGGAAGCTCACCGATACTGCCCTGCTGAATAATCCAGAGGATGTCAAGGTGCAGGTGCTGGGCGACGACACGGCGGCATTGGCGAAAACCATTCAGGATACGCTGCGCAGCTTCCGCGTCGAAGCTGAGGTGCGGCCAGAGGATATTAGCATTGGTCCGACCGTCATTCGTTTCGGCATTCGCCCGACTGGCAAGCCAACTATCAAGCAGGACGAAAAGGGACGCCTTGTGCCGGTCAAAGATGCTGCCGGGAACATCATCTACGAACAGCGCACGCGCGTCAGCCGCATCATGGCGCTGCAAAACGACCTGGCGCTGGTGTTGGAGGCCAAAGCGATTCGCATGGAAGCGCCCGTTCCGGGTCGCCCCTATGTCGGAGTCGAGATTCCGAACAAGAACAGCCGCCTCGTCACTTTGCGCGAAATTCTTGATAGCAAGGAATACGCCTCGGCAAAGGCTAAGTCGAAGCTGGCAATCGCGCTGGGCAAGGATGTGGCGGGCGCAGTGCGCGTCGGAGACCTGGCGCGTATGCCGCATCTGCTCATCGCGGGCGCGACAGGCGCGGGCAAATCGGTTTGCCTGAACGCCATCATCGGCAGTTTCCTGACACAGTCCACGCCGGACGACGTGCGTATGTTGATGATCGACCCCAAGATGGTCGAACTCAACATGTATAACGGCATTCCGCACCTGCTTTCGCCCGTTGTTACCGAGGTCGATAAGGTCGTCGGCCTGCTCAAGATTGCCATTGCCGAGATGGAGAAACGCTACCGCCTCTTCTCCCAGCTCAATGTGCGCAACCTGGATGGCTACCGCAAGCTGCGCGCCGAACGTATGGGGCGCGGCGACAACACGTTGAAGAATCTGCCGGCCATCGTCATCATCATCGACGAACTGGCTGATCTGATGATGGCCGCGCCGGAAGAGGTTGAGAGTCTCATCTGCCGCCTGGCGCAGCTGGCACGCGCGACCGGCATTCACCTGATTATCGCCACGCAGCGCCCCTCAGTCGATGTCATCACCGGCTTGATTAAGGCCAACATTCCCACGCGCATCTCCTTTATGGTCAGTTCGGCGGTGGATTCGCGCACGATCATCGACATGGGTGGCGCGGAACGCTTGCTGGGGCGCGGCGATATGCTCTATCTCCCGGCGGATGCTGGCAAGCCAGAGCGTATCCAGGGCGCGTTCGTTGCCGATGACGAGGCGGAGCGGCTTGTCTTCTACTGGAAACAGCAGGCCGCCGAACATGCCGCCGCGCTTGCGGCCAGTTCCGCGCAGGGGCAGGGTCAGGCGCAAAATAATGGCAGCGCAGTCGCTCCCCCGACAGTCGAACCCGGCTGGGAGGTCAGCGACCATCTTTCCGACGATTACGAGTTGGACGACGAGCTATTCGAGCAGGCCGAACAGATCGTACAGGAGTACGAACGCGCCTCCATCTCTCTGCTACAGCGCCGCCTGCGCATCGGCTACTCGCGCGCCGCTCGCCTGATTGATCTGCTGGAGGAACGCGGCGTGATCGGGCGCATCGAACCCGGCGCTCGCGCCCGCGAGGTCTACGATAAGCGTGAGCGCACTGGCGGCGAAGGTCGTTCGATGGCCGACGAAGCCGCCGACATCATCGCCGAGGAACGCGCCAAAGAAGAGTTCCTACGGAAACACGGCCAGAATGGGAACGGCGCAACAAATAGTAGCACCGACGAACGGAATCCGTAATCTCTATTCTTCTTCTAGTTCTCTTAAGAGCTTGACATCCTGTTTGCTGCTCAGATCCAGTTTGGCGAACAGGTCGGGGCGTCGCTCGCGCGTCCTGCGAATCAATTCTCTGCGCCGCCACCTGGCGATCTCGGCGTGGTTGCCTGAGAGCAATACGTCGGGCACGCGCCAGCCGCGATATTCGGGTGGGCGCGTGTACTGGGGATATTCGAGCAGCCCGCTGCTGTGTGATTCGTCCAGCGCCAATTCTTCGCCGCCCAGCACGCCGGGGAGCAGGCGGCTGACGGCGTCCACGACGATCATGGCGGCCAGCTCGCCGCCCGTCAGCACGAAGTCGCCGATAGAGAGTTCGTCGGTGACGAGATGCTCCAGCACTCGTTCATCAACGCCTTCGTAGTGGCCGCAGACGAGGGTGATACGTGCGTGTTGTGCCAGTTCTCGCGCTACCTGTTGCGTGAAGAGTCGCCCCTGCGGGGTCATCAGAATGATTGGCCCATCAACGTAAACGGCCTCGACCGCGGCAAAGAGAGGGTCTGGCTTCATGACCATACCAGCGCCTCCGCCATACGGATAATCATCGACGACATGGTGTTTATCGCTGGTGGCGTTGCGGATATTATGCAGCGCGATGCTTAGTAGCCCCTGTTCCTGGGCGCGTTTCAAGATACTTTCCGTCAATGGTCCCTGGAACATGCCGGGAAAGAGTGTAAAGATATCGAAATGCATAAACGAACAAACCTTTTCGCATACTCAATGTAGCTGTATTGTACCATGCCCATGATGACAGGGTATGTTACAATAGCATCGTTATTCGTTATGAACAAGCGGTTTGAAGGGGTTTCCATTCCATGTCCTGGTCGCAGGTGCAACAGTCCAATGAGCTGCACGATCAAATGATGATTCTGGTTGGCAGCGCCATTCAGTTACTCTGCGGGGAAGCTGGCGTTTTTGTGCTTGCGGATGCCGCCTATGATCCATTGAGCAGCGTCGAATATACGCCCTATCAGCTCAGCGAAGATGGCTGCGAGCACCTGCTGGCCTACGTGCGCGGGCAGGTGCGGCCCGACGTGTCGCGCTCGCTGGTGACGACGACGCTGCCGCCCGTGCTGGCACCTCGGATGGGGTTGCTGGACGGGTTGCAGGAAGAACAGGCGCACCGCCCGCTTGAGAATTGCTCTTTGCTTGTATATGACCAGGGCGGCGTTATTGGAATGCTGCATTACCTGCGCCAGGCGGGGACGCAGTCTTGCTTTGAGAGGAGCGACATTCACATACTGCCGCTCTTTATCGCGCAGCTTGCGGCGGGGGTGCGTTCCGCGCTAAAGGCGCAATCGCTCTATAGGGAGCAGAGTCGGCTCGCGGCAGTGATCTTGCAGAGTGCAGAGGGCATCCTGACTGTTGATACCGGCCTGCGCATCGTGGACTTTAACCCGGCCATGGAACGCCTGACGGGCTGGCTTGAAAGCGAAGTGCTGGGGCGTTATTATTATGAGGTATTGCAGCCGCAGGATCGCCAGGGAAACGTGCTGGGCGCGCAGGATTCATTGATCTTGCAAGCCTTCGCCAGCCGGGGGAATGTGCAGCGCGAGCTGGTGATTTCCGCGCGTGATGGCCAGCGATTCAGCGTGTTTGTAACCGCTTCGTGCGTGCTGACAAGCAGAGATGAACCGACAGGTGGTATTCTAAACGTGCATGATATCACGCGAGAGCGCGAGCAAGAGGAACAACGTTCGACATTTATCTCGGTGATCTCGCACGAATTGCAGACACCCATCGCTATCATCAAGGGCTACGCTTCTACGCTGGCGCGCGCCGACGCCAAACTCGACCAGGAGACACTGCGCACGCGCTTGCAAGCTATCGAGGAAGAGGCGGATCGTTTGAATAAGCTCGTTGGGAACTTGCTGTACGCCTCGCGCATTCAAGCTGGCGGGCTGCAAATGGATATCGCGCCGCTCGATCTCACCAACCTGATCCAGGCAGTGGTACCGCGCCTGCGCGTGAAGAGTCCCGACGTAACCATTAAACTCGAACTCCCGCCGCATTTGCCGGCGGTGATGGCTGACCGGGATAGAATAGAAGAAGTGCTGCAAAATTTGCTCGACAACGCGGTGAAATACTCGCCGAAGCAGCGTATCCTGATGGTGGCCTGTCGCGCAACAAGCGACGAGGTGATCGTTAGCGTCAGTGATGAGGGTATGGGGATTGCGCTGCGCGACCAGGAGCAGATTTTTGACCGCTTTTACCAGGCAGGGAAGAGTATGTCGCACTCGACGCAAGGCGCAGGACTTGGTTTGTATATTTGTCGCGCGATTATCGAAGCGCACGGCGGGCATATCTGGGTAGAGAGTGTCCTGCATGCAGGCTCGACCTTCTCGTTCAGCTTGCCGCGTGAAGAAAAAGCGCGCGTCCCGATGGTGGTGTTTTGATGGAGAATGACCCGTTCGATCAACGTGATATGACTATTCTGGTGGTGGATGATGAAGCACGACTGCGCGATGTCGTGCGCTTGAACCTGGAAATGGAGCACTACAACGTGCTGGAGGCCAGCAACGGTGTGGAGGCGCTGGAACAACTGCGCGAGCACCTGCCGGACCTGGTCGTGCTGGATGTGATGATGCCTGAAATGGACGGCTTCGAGACGCTGCGCCATATCCGCGAGGTCTCCACGGTACCCGTCATCATGCTCACTGTGCGGCAGACGGAGCAGGACAAGATTCGCGGCCTCGATCTGGGGGCCGATGACTACCTGGCCAAGCCGTTCAGTCCGCGCGAGCTGCTCTCGCGTATCCGCGCATTGCTGCGCCGCTCGTTGATGCCCACACCTGCCCGCAAGACGGAGATCATCGTTGATCCCGACCTGAAGATCGACTTTTCGCGTCGCGAGGTGATCGTGCGCGGCCAGAAAGTTCTGCTGCGACCAACCGAATACCGCCTGCTCTACCATCTCGTCAGCAACGCTGGCCATCTGCTGACGCATGAGACGCTGCTCTCGAAGGTCTGGGGGCGCGAATACCGCGACGAGGCGCACTACCTGCGCTTGTATATCACGTATTTGCGCCAGAAGATTGAAAAAGACCCGGCGCACCCCAACTATATCTTAACCGAGCGCGGCATCGGCTATCGTTTCAAAGAGCTGGGGGGAGAGCGAGGGTGAGGAAAAAACCATCTGCCCATGTAAATCTTGCTTCCACGTGTCTCGCGCTGCTGGCCTGCCTTGTCTTGTTGTCGTCATGCGTGTTTGGTGGGGGTGGGCCAACCAGTACGGTGACGCCAACGGCAACGACGGCAACGACCGCGCCTGGCAGCGCGCTGCCCTCGCCCACAACAGAGGGCGTTGCGTCGCTCCTGCAAACCGAGCAATTGCTTTTGATGACGCCGCATCCGCTGCGCGACCTGTATAGCCTGGCGCGCCGCTTGAAGCTGCACACGCCCAACCCGATCCCGCATGTCGGGCGCACTACACCACTCGACGGGCATGTCGGACAGGAGGACATGTTCTGGATCAATAACGAGGATACACGCGCCTATTCGCGCATTCGCGCCCGGCTGGTCTATGTGACGCCGCATGTTTACATGTATGTCGAGGATGGGCAGCAGGTCAATTTACAGGCGCTCGAGGCCTCCGCGGATCTCTTTGAGCATTCCACATACCAGACCGACCGCAACACCTACGGCAGCGAGTGGTCGCCCGGCATCGATGACGATGTGCATCTGACAATTCTCAATGCCGTCGGGCTTGGCAGCGGCGTCGGTGGTTATTTTTCTTCGGAGGACGAGTATCCGACCAGCATCAATCTCTATAGCAACGAGCGCGAGATGTTCTACGTGAGCCTGGATGGTGAGATTCCTGGTACGGCGGAATACAACAGCACGCTGGCTCACGAATTCCAGCACATGATTCACTGGTACCAGCACCCCGTCGATCTGAGCTGGACGAACGAGGGCATGTCGGTGCTGGCGCAGCACATCAACGGTTTCTCATCTGGCGGGGTTGACCTGGCGTTCGTGCAGACGCCCGATACGCAGCTCAACGATTGGGCCGACGATATCAACGCCGATCTCGCGCATTATGGCGCTGGCTACCTCTTCATGGATTATTTCGCCGAGCACTACGGCGGCTATGGCGTGCTCAAGGAACTCTTGCAGGACCCGGCTTCTCCTCCGGTCAACTTCGAC
The DNA here is from genome assembly GCA_963731975.1 of uncultured Chloroflexia bacterium. Lineage (GTDB taxonomy): Bacteria > Chloroflexota > Ktedonobacteria > Ktedonobacterales > Ktedonobacteraceae > CAVSXS01. Next base: position 56,285 of record CAVSXS010000008.1, read on the forward strand.
CACGTGCTGGCGAAGCATGGCTACACGGATCGCTTCGTCGACGTGTTGAACAAGTGGTACGTGGCGAACTACGTGGAAGACCCGACCCTCGGCCAGGGGCAGTATGGCTATCCCAGCATTCACCTTCCCAGCGTCACGCCGCAGCATTCGATCAACAGCTACCCCCTCACGGAGGCTGATACTGTCCACCAGTACGCCGCCGAGTACTACGACGTGCAGCCGGGCGGACATCGCGGTACCCTGTCTGTCAGCTTACAAGGCGCGCCGACGGTGCGTATCGTAGGGAATGATCCGCTTGGTTCGAGTCAGGAGTGGTGGAGCAATCGTTACGACAATATGGATAGCACGCTGACGCGCTCCTTCGATCTGACTCATTTGCAGGGACAGCATGTGACGCTGCAATTCTCGACGTGGTTTGACCTTGAGCCACAGTACGACTATGTCTTCGTAGAGGTCTCGACCGACGGTCAGAACTGGACGACGCTCAAGGGCAGCTATACAACGACCTCCAATCCAAACGGCGCGAACTGGGGCAACGGCTACACGGGTGAGAGCAGCGCGGGTAGCACGGGTAGCGCGGGCAGCACGGCGGCCTGGGTGCAGGAGCACATGGACCTGACGCCCTACGCCGGGAAGAAAATACAACTGCGTTTTGAGGAAGTCACCGACGACGCGGTGAACTACCAGGGCTTTGCGCTCGATCAAATCAGCATCCCTCAGCTCCACTTCGAGGACAATGTCACATCGGACAATGGATGGGTGAGCAACGGTTTTATCCGCTCGAACAATATCCTGCCCGACCATTTCACCGTGCAAGCGCTCGTCTACCGGGGCAGTACCTTCACACAGCAGTCGATGCAGATCGACCTGGCAAGCGGGCAGGGAACGCTTCATATCCCCAGCTTCGGCTCGCAGGTGACGCGAGTGATGCTGGTGGTCTCGGCCTATGCCGCGGAGACCACCCTGCTGGCGCACTATCAATTGCACTTCGTTTTATCGTAGGGACGCGATTCATCGCGTTTTGCATAGAAAGGACCTATTGTGAATAAAAAAGAACGTGTTGACGCTGCCCTGCGGGGCGATCCGGTCGATCGCGTCCCTGCCAGCATGTGGGGACACGATTTCGAGCGCGAATGGGACCCGCAGACGCTGGCCGAGGCGATGGTGGAGAACTTCACACGCTACGACTGGGATTATATGAAGGTCAATCCGCGTGCCAGCTATCACGTCGAGGATTGGGGCGTCAAGGCGCGCCCATCGGGCGTGCCATTCAAAGCGCCTGTCATCGAGGCTACGCCCATCAAAAGCGCCTCGGATTGGAAGCGCATTCGCCCGCTTGAAGCAGACGAGGGTGCGCTGGGAGAGCAATTGAGGTCGCTCCGCCTTATCAATCACTCGGTCGGCTACGAGGCATACTTTGTGCAGACCATCTTCTGCCCGCTCGGCGTGGCGATGTACCTTGCAGGCAACAAGGCAGAGCCGGTGCTGCACACGATTCACGAGGACCGCAACGCTATGCACACCGCGCTGCGCGTGATTACTGAGACCTTTACGACCTACGCGTTGGCCTGCATGGAGGAGGGTGCGAGCGGCATCTTCTACGCGACTAATGGCTGGGCCAGCGAAGGCAGGCTCACGCAGGATCAATACCGCGAGTTCGGCGAGCAGTACGACCAGGAGATTCTCGATGCCATCAAGCATAGGAGCAAGCTGACCATTCTGCACAACTGCGGCTCGCACATCTACTTCGATCTGCTATCCGGCTACCCTGTTCACGTCCTCAACTGGGCTGCCACGTTGGAGGGCAACCCTGATCTGGCCGAGGGGAAGAAGCGCTCCGGCAAAGCGGTCATGGGCGGCATCAGCGAGAAGACTGCGCTCAAAGAGGGGTCGCCCGGCCAGGTGCAGGACGAGGTGGCGAAGGCCCTGGAGCTGACCGGAGGCAGGCATTTCCTGCTCGCTCCCGGCTGCTCGATTCCCCCTCAGACGCCTGCAAAGAACCTGGAAGCAATACGCCGCTCGCTCTCTTGACACTCCTGGGTACACGGGCTATACTTCCTAGCACGATAGGAAAAAGGAAGCGCGCGGCGAGTTTCTCGTCGCGCTCCCTTCTTTTGCTGTAGCCTGTGTCAAGGGCATTTGGGAAGGCGCTTTGTGAGTGATGGAGCGATATCAGACGATTCGTGCGTATTCTGCCGGTGGTGTGGTCTTCCGGCTTGTTCCCCAGGTATCTCAGGCAATGCAGGCATATCCAATGTTACGTGAGCAGTCGAACGGGGTGGCGGAGACTCGTACCGCTGCTGAGGTGGCGCTGGTGGGACGCAGCCATTCTGGCATGTGGGCGCTGCCCAAAGGCACGCCGCAGTCGGGCGAGACGATTGAGCAGGTTGCTGTGCGCGAAGTGCAGGAAGAAACCGGTTTGCAAGTCAAGCTCATCTCATATATCGGCTTGATCTCTTACTCGTTCATACGCGAAAACGTGCGTTACTATAAGCAGGTGCGCCATTTCTTGTTTGAGGCGATAGGGGGCGATTTCGCGCTCCACGATCACGAGTACGATCGTGTCGCCTGGTACCCATTTTCGGAGGCACTTCGCCTGCTTACCTATCAGAACGAGGCAAATATTCTCAGCCAGGCGGAGGACATTTTACAGCGATGGCTACAGCACCGGCAGAAGGAAGGTCAGACGTAACGACATGCGTAATATCCGGCGCTATGCGTTGATGCAACGCCTGCTTTTTCCTTATAGCGGCGAAGAGGCGCTTACCTGGAGACAGGGCTTGCGTGTCATAGTGGCGTGGGCGTTGTTCATTCCCCTGACGCTCTCGCTGCTGGTTGTAGTAATCGCCATGCTGAACGGTTTCTCCGCGCAGCGCGTCGTAGAAATTTTCTTCTTCGCGCTGATCTCAGGAGCCTGTGTCTTTGGTTTGCTGGGGTGGTTAATCGTATCGGTCAATAATCGCTCTGCTCGTATTCGTCGAGCGTGGAAGGCCCAGAAAGGTCAGTAAAACCAGTGGAGGGACTCAAATGGATTTGAGCGTTGAAGGCAAGACTGAGCGTATTCCACCTGGCTCTCATATCTGTCAACTGTACAGCAAGGTGAATGAAATTCCGGGAGTAACTGCTCGCTTGATGCGCGTCGGGCTGTCCCTCTCCGAAAAATGCATGTTCGCGGCTGCTCCGGCGCAGGTGAAAGAGCTACGTGACGAACTGCAAAAGCTGCAAGTAAACGTGGATGACCTGCTGGCAAGCGGGCAATTGGTGCTCTACGAGGAACGCGAGCCGTTCCTGGCGGGCAATGGCAAACGCTTCGATCCCTATTTTCTGCTCTCGTCCCATCAGACCTTCATCGCCCAGGCGCTGCGCGAGGGCTGGCATGCGGTGCGTATTTCGATCGATATGACCTGGCTCACGAAAGATATCTCCACGCCCGAGCAGATTCTGAAGTACGAGGCGGCATCAGATGCCGTCTTCACCTTCCAGAATGCCCCGATCATTGCATTGATGCACTACGATCATAGCAAGTTGCTTCCCAGCCTGGTGGTCGAGATGCTCAAGCTGCACCCCATCGCCGTCGTGGGCAAGTACATCAAACGCAACCCCTTCTACCTGAACTCCGAGCAGTACATGCTGAAGATACTGCGCATTAATAAGGATAAGGAACGAGGTTCATCGTAGAACGAAAAATGCGTCCCGCGCGGGACGCATTTTTCGTTCTACGATGAACTGCTAATTGCTGAAGAGTTGGCCCAGCGTGCCGCCCATGTTGCTGGTGCCGCCGGCCTGGGGCGAACCCTCGGCCTGTGGCGGATGGTAGGTCATCGACTGCATGCCGATGCGACCGGGGCCTGTGAATCGGTTGAGGACGATCGACGCGCCGGCCATCATGCCGCCGATTGCGCCGAGCAGACCGCCGCCGCGCTGCGAACCCGCTACCGTCGTGACCGTCATCTGCACCGACGGGTCTTTCCACAGCCACGCGCCGGGTTCGACATCCAGGGTTTCGCCGGGGGCCAGCGTCTTCTCGAAGACGTTGCCATAGCCGTGCAGCAGTACCATGCCTTCGCCGCCGCGACAGGTGAACTGGTCGATGAAGAGGCCGGTTCGGCTGAAGAGGATATTGGCTGCACCCTGCATGAAGGTGAAGCCGTAATCGACGTTGCTGGTGGCGACCAGGAACTGGTGCTCGCGTACCTCGACCATCTGGCCGGGTTGCAAGCGCAGCGCCACGACCTGGCCGACGGAGTCGCGCGAGAACGAGATGTTGCCCGGCCCCTGTGCCTCGGTGATAAAGATTTGCAGTCCGGCGAAGAAGCGTTTTGCCATGCCGCGCAGCGATTTGAAGCCGATCTGCACGCCAGGATGCTTCCAGAGCAGGATGTGATGCTCGAAGTAGATAGTCATTTGATTGCCCAGCATGACATCGACCACCGGCACGAGCTGCCCGTCGATAGAGATGGTCATATCGGCAACTTTCAGCGGGCTTACCGGGTTATGCAGCTCTGCCTTTGGCACGGCGTTGCCGAAGATGCTATTGCTGTATTCTTCATACTGATTGGGTGGAATGAACCCGCCCTGTCCCTGCCCCTGGGGTGCGCCATACTGGCTGGGCTGCCCCGCCATGGGATTCGGTGGCGGCGGCGGCGTTTGTCCGGTTGGCATGGGGGAACCGCACACTCCACAGAACTTGACACCGTCAGCTACCTGGCTTTGACATCGGGGACAAATCATACATTGATCTCCTTCACTTGGCACGATGTAGGTATTCAGGTCTTGCAATGAGTCTACTGCTGCGCTCGAAACAATATATCAGGTTTGGATAGCAATTGTACAGTAGTCGTCTTGATGATAATACCACATCAAGGCAAATTGGCAAGAGGAGGTACAGCACAGAAATGTAGGGGCGACCCTACGGGGTCGCCCCTACGGTTTATTACGAGGGCTAGAGGACGAAGCTGTCGGCCAGGGGATTGCGGCTCGAACCGTTCTGCTTCTCGCTCACAGCCTGCTGTCCGCCCGTCTGGCGCGTGCTATAGCTGTTCTGTGCGCTTTGCAGGCTCTGTAAGCTTTGCAGGGTTGCCTGTCCCTGTATGCCCGACTGCGCCCCTGAGGCGTCGGTGGCGAGCTGAATCGTCTTACCGTCGATCACCACGGCGACGCCGATCCCGCGTTTCAGGTCGGCAATTTGCCGACGGAGTTCGCGGTTCTCAGCCTCTAAAGCGTCCATCAATTTTTTTTGCTCAAGCAGCATCTGTGCGATACCTTCAAAGCCAGCGCTTGCAGCTCGATCCATTTTGGATTCCTCCTGCGAATTTCGCGATCCTAATAACTCTAAAACCAGGTTTCCTAACATAGCGCCCACAGTCCAACACCTCCCGACTTCTTACTACTCAACGCAATAGATGTACAATGCGATCCCAGATGGCTGCCGCCACACCTGTTTTGGACATGAGAGGCAGGTCTTCCATCGTGCCATCAGCTTGAAAAATATACACCTTATTGGTTTCTGCTCCGAAGCCGCTATCCGAGCGGCTTACATCATTGGCTACAAGTAAGTCCAGGCGTTTCGCGGCGAGTTTGCCACGCGCATAGGTGACGATGTCCTGGGTTTCAGCAGCGAAGCCCACGCGCACCAGCGGCCTGTTCCGCTTGAAGCTGCCTGTGTGTTCTGGATGTTCAGCGCTTTCTGCATGGCCGGAATGCTCCGGCGAGTCGGACACATCAGCAAGTTCCCCCAGAATGTCTGGATTGCGCACGAGGCGCAAGGCGAACCCCTCCTCAGCATCCAATGTTTGCGCTCCCAACCCCTCCTTCTTGATCTTCTGTGCCGCTGCCGCTGCCGGTCGATAGTCCGCGACCGCCGCGCTCATCACCAGCACATCCGCATCGTCCACTGCGCGCAAAACCGCGTCGCGCATTTGCAGCGCGGTTTCTACTCTGCGCACCTCCACCCCATAGGGCGCATCCAGGGCAACCGGGCCGGATACCAGGACGACGTGCGCCCCGCGATCTCGCGCCTCGCTTGCCAGGGCGTAGCCCATCTTCCCTGATGAGCGATTGCCCACGTAGCGTACCGGGTCGATTGGCTCCTGCGTACCGCCTGCAGTCACGACGACTGTGCGGCCTGCCAGGTCTCCTCCGCGCCCCAGTACAACCGAAATGGCTCCGAGCAGAACAGGTACTTCAGGCAGTCTTCCTACCCCCACCTCTCCCGATGCCAGGCGGCCTATCTCCGGCTCGATCACGTATGCACCGCGTTCCCGCAAGATGGCCAGGTTGGCCTGTGTTGCAGGGTGCGTATACATGTGATGATGCATAGCCGGAGCAAGCACAAGCGGCGCTCGTGTTGCCAGCGCCACCGCTGTCAGCATATTGTCTGCGATGCCATGAGCCAGTTTTGCGAGCGTGTTGGCTGTCGCCGGAACGATGACCAGCACATCCGCCTCTTCCCCCAGGGCAATATGCGTTTCGGCGGCGCGTCCCGAAGGCTCCCACAAATCCGTATAAACCGGTCGATGGCTCATCGTGGAAAACGTCAGCGGGCGGATGAATTCCTCCGCGCGTTCCGACATGATGACATCGACGAGGGCACCTGCTTGTTGCAGACGACTAACCAGCTCGATCGCTTTATACGATGCAATTCCGCCACATATACCGACGAGTACGCGCCTATTCTGTAACACAGCTTGCTTGCCCGCTCCCTTTACTCGCACCTTGTCTCGCAAGGTATAGCAACGATAACATAGAATGACATGCCTTCACAAGCGAACTGCCAAGAAGTACCATTAGACACGCACATCTTTACGTTTGAGGAAGTAGGCCGTCAGGCTGCCCAGGATGAGAATCATGGCGACCAGGGCGAACCAGCATAGCAGGAGGTGGAAGGTCGCCTGTGCCTGGCTATTGGTGGAAAAGAGCGTACCCTGGTAGGTCCACGTATCGGAACCGATTTTGTCGCCGTGGATGCCGACGGTGGTTCCCGCGGCGGCCATGCCCCAGCGCACGGCGAATATCGAGCCGAAGGCTTGCAGGAATGGCCCGTTCAATTGGAACAGCAGACCCGAAAAGATCACCTGCGGGATCAGGATGATAGGGATGAAGCTGACGGCGCGGTCATTGTTGGGGGCCAGCGCCGAGATGGTCAGGCCGACCATCAGCCCGGCCAGCGAGGTCAGCGCCATCGTGATGTAGACCTCAATCGGTGCGGGAAGGATGATGCCCTGCTGAATGGGCGCGATGACATTGACGACAACCACCAGGATCGCGCTTTGTATCATGCTCAGAATGCCCATCACGACGATCTTCGAGAACATATAGGGCATGATGCCCAGGTTGACCGTGCGCTCGCGCCGGTAGATGGGCGCTTCCTTGACGATCTCTCGCGCGCCGTTGATGCAGCCGAACATGACCGCCGCGAACGCCATGATGAAGAGGTACTTCTGGGCGTCGTTGCCGCTGCCCGGATTGATGAAGGCTTGCAGCGCCTGTTTGGGGTCGCCGTTGCCTTCGCGCTGGATGATAGCCTGGGCAGCCGGGCTGCCGCTATTGAGAAACTGCTGGACGCTGATGCAGTCCAGGCTGTTGACAGCATCGGGCGAGCGTGGAATGTGGATGCCGGTACCGGGGGGGTTGAGATTGCAGCCCGCGACGCTGGTCGGCGCGAAGGTGCCATGACCGCCTGGCAGAAGCATCAGGAAGAGGATTGCCGCGATGATAGGTGCCTGAAGCAGTAAGATCAGCAGGTTGCCCTTATCGTTCTTCAACAGCTCAAGATAGCGCATGGAGAGCAGCGAAAACTGTTTCCAGGGGTTTCCGCGCTTGGGTAGGACGACTTCGGCTGTCTCAGGCACGCGATTGACCTGGGCAGCAGGCCCCTGGTGCAGCTGGCTGATCACGAATTGCTGGAAGTAGGGAGATGCCTTGAAGCGCGCCTCGGCCTCCGCCGGGATGTTCGGGTTCTCCACGGTCGGTTCGAGTGCGCTGTAGATCTCTGCGAAATCGGTCTTGCCGAAGTACGTTTTGGCTTCGTTGGGCGGTCCGAAGTAGGCCAGGCGTCCGCCCTGCGCCAGGAAGCAGATATAGTCGCAGGTGTTGATGTTGTTGGTGGCGTGCGTCACCAGTACGATGGTGTGCCCCTTGTCGGCCAGCTTGCGCAGCAGGAACATCATCTTGCGATCCAGGCCGGGATCGAGTCCCGATGTTGGCTCGTCGAGGAAGAAGACGCTGGGGTTCGCCAGCAATTCGAGGGCGATGGAGACGCGCTTGCGCTGGCCACCGGAGAGCTTGCTGACCAGCAGTTTGCGCCGGAACTTCATCTCTACATCGTCCAGCACCTCGTCGATGCGCTGCTTGATCTGCTCCTCGGTGAAGTCGTCGGGCAGGCGCATCTTGGCGGTGTAGTACAGGGCGCGTTCCACAGTCAGGTCGCGGTGGATAATATCGTCCTGCGGCACATAGCCGAGTTGCGTGCTGAAGGCCGCCAGGTGATGGTAATAGTCTTTCCCGTTGTAGTAGACTCCCCCTTTTTGGGCAGGGCGCAGGCCGTTGAGAGCGTCCATCAGCGTCGATTTTCCCGCGCCGGAGCCGCCCACCAGGGCCACGAATTTGCGCTGCGGAATGGCGATGGAGATATCATTAATCAGGATAGTGCGGTTATTGCCCTCTTTGTACAGGCCGAGTGCGTCGATGCGGATACCGCCGCTCTCGTCGCGCTGCGTCAACTGCGTCCCGGTATAGGTCAGGTTGTAGGGGCCAATGCGAATTTCGTCGCCAGGATTGAGCACCTGCACGTGGATGCGCTGCGCGTTGACGTAGATATGGTTGGTGCTGCCCAGGTCAACGATACGATAGCCGCCCTGGATTTGCTCGAGGCGCGCGTGGTGGCCGGAGACCTGTGGGTGGTTCAGTACGACCATGTTATCGGAGATACGCCCGATGGTGATAACAGGCGCGCCGAGCGGGATCGGGCGTATCTCCTGCACGATATCCTGGGACGCGCCGCTACCGTCATTGTATGAGATGGTGACGAGCGTGCCGTGTTCATCGCCGATACGGAAGAAATCGCCACGGGCAAGCGGCTTGCGGAACGCCTGGTCGCCGCGAATATGATTGCCTTGATAGATCACGCCGTTGAGCGTTTTGCCCCGGTTGGGGTGAGGGTGGACAAACACATACTGGTTGCCTTCGCGCACGATCTGCGCGTGGAAGCCGGAAACCACCTGCTCATTGATGATTACGTCGTTCGAGGGATCGCGCCCGATGTTGATAACTGGTTTGGTCAGGAGCAGCGATTGCTTGTTTGGATGAATGTTCGAACTGACCTCGATGGATGGCGTGCCGGACGCTCCTGCCTGCTGCATCGCCTCTGTCGAGAGTGGCGGCGTGAATGATGGGAGGTTGCCCTGACTGTTTACACCCATTACAGGTGGTGGCACAGCGATGGTCGGATTATAGGGTTGCTGCTGGGGTAGCTGAGGAGACTGCGGCGGCAAGGGCGCGGGCGAGGTGTATTGCTGAAGTGGGGACCCGCCGGCCAACGAGTCGCCGGATAGATCGGGTGAGGCCAGAAAAAGGAAGGTGGTCCCGGTTCCCAGGGTAATCGTGTCACGGTCGGCAATTGGACTCTGCTGCACATCGCGCGAGTTCACGCTGACGGTATTCTGAACTGCTGCTTTCTCGATCAACCACTGGCTACCGTTGTAAATCAGCCGGGCGTGCTGGCGCGAAACCGAGGGGTCTGATATTACGATGTCGTTGGTTGGTTCGCGGCCAATCGTCATGATCGGCTTGCTGATCTGGATGATGCGACCCGCCAGTGGACCTGTAAGAAAGCGAATGGAAACAAGTCCCTGTGACCTGTTGACCACATCCATGAGCAACCTCCTCGATGGCAGTAGCGATAACCCGCGAGAGCTATCGAAAGACTTGAAAAGCGCGAGAGAAAAACGGAAAAATGCATATAGATTGAGACGCCATGATTTGCGCCCGTGGCAATTATACTGTAGTGCCGGGATACTGGCAAGACGTTAACTTGCTGCTTTGTGCAAGGTAATGGTACCAGCGACATCGACGGTCAGCGTCAAGAAGGCCTTCGGCTGGGTATTAGGGAGCAGTGGGCCGAAGTAGTTCGAGGAGCCATCGGGGTTTTGCGTCACCTGGAGATTATAGTCGCCCTTGATTGCGCCTTTATTGGCAATAGTGACATCCAGCATGAAGCTGGGCTGCTGCGCTGCGCCTGGTGGCACGAGGAAGGTAACGTCGATGTTGCCCGTCCCGGTTTTCACGCTGTACCACGGCTGGTTGTTCGCACTACCCGCGTTGGGATTGATGGGATTGCCGGCACAGGGATTGATAGTGGGTGGATTGGCTATCTCAAGCGTCCCCGAGAAGCTGACGTTGCCGATGCGCGACTGGAGGCAGGAGCCGGCCTCCAGCAGGCCGCCGGTGACGGAGATGTTACCGGTATCGTCCGTCAGCGCGAGCAGCCCCTGGAACCCCTGCACCGAAATGTTGCCTTTCTGCGTCTTCTCGCTGATGGTGGAGGGCAATGAAGGATTCAGGGAGGACAGTACGATGGCCATCTCGACCGAGTCGCTGCCGGTAGCTGGCAGCGAGGCGGTAACGGCCAGGCAGCTCGATACGGGGCAGGTGGCGCTAGTCCCCCCTGGCCCGGCGGTGACGTTGATACGCCCGAACTCGGTCGCGGCGCTGCTGCTGCTGCTGGCCTGCGTCTTCTTCGTATAGGTGAGCGTGCTAGTCGTAGCGCTGCTATCGACGCTGATGGTGACGTCGCCGACGGGATTTTGAACCTCCAGGCGTGTGATGCTGGCGGTGATAGCGAGCGGCACGGATTGCTGCTTGTCGGTATAGGTGGTTGTGCCGATGCCCAGGCCGGGCAGGATGGACGGCAGCGAGTGATACAGCACCAGCACGAGGACTGCCACGATCACTACGACCGTGATGATGCCACCGATGCAGCCGACCAGCAAGGTCGACCAGGCCCCGCGGCGCTTCTGGCGGCGCGGGGTGCCTGAACGCGGTCGCCTGCTGGTCGGGTAGCCAGTAGAGCCATACGGCGCGTCATACTCATCGTAATCGTCGTCTACAAAGTCTGTCTCGCGGTAGGTAGGCACGCGCTCATCATATTCGTCGTACGCGTACTGCTCTTCTTCGCGGAAGTCGCGCGTCTGCCTTTGGATGGGGCGACGCGGCGGATTAGGCCCCTGCGTGCCAGGGTTGCGCGGCGGCGAAGGGCGGCCCTGGATGGGAGGCTGCCGCCTGATTTGCCCTGTTTCGTCCCGGTAGGTGCCCGGCGGGAGGTTTGCGCGGCTGGCGCGGCGAGGAACAACTCCTCCAGGGTCGCGCTGAGATAATCTGGGAGGCTGGCCCGTCTGCCCTGGGCGCGCTCGCGGATCGCGTTGAGGTGGGCGAGGGCGCGGATGCTGACGGGGCTGTTCTTCCTGTGACTCGTCCCATTCGTCCCGTCGTTCCCGGTTATTGCGTGTCGAGAAATCGTCTCTACTCATGCTGCCCTCTCGCTAGCGAACACATGCCTTACTTTTTCGACAGGCTATAGAGTGATGGTCGTTTGCCCTCCAAAAGCAGGGCTGGCACGACGGCTACAAGACAGAGTAGACCTGCCGCGAGGAAAATAGAGGTGTAGACCTCGTGCCCGGCAGCAGTCGCGTATTTCGCCAGCGCCGCGCTATAGGCTGCGTCGAACGGTTTGGCGTTCGCGGGGGGCTGAAACTCAGCGATGATGGTGTGGAAACGCTGCAATCCCCACGAAGTCAGCGCGGCCAGCCCGATAATCATACCGGTCATACGCAAGACAGTCACGGTTGATGAGGCCATACCCATCTGGTGGTTACGCACCGTATTGATAGCGGTCGTGCCTATGGGTGCGATGACCAGGCCGAAGCCCAGGCCACCGATGACCGTACTGGCGGTGAGCTGGAGCCAGCTTACGTCAAGCGGCCACTGGTGCATCAGCAGAAACCCCAGCGCCGCGAGCAACAGGCCGAGAACTGCCGTGAAGCGGCAGGTGATGCGCGGGCAGAGGAAGCCGCCCATTATCGCGCCAACGGGGATCAAAGCCGTCAGGCGCAATAAGGCCAGGCCGCTATCCAATGGGCTGCCGCCCAGCACAGTATCAACGAAGAAAGGGATATCGACCATAGCGATAATCAGCGCGCCGCCCACCAGCAGACTGACCAGCGCCGACGCTGAAAAAGCCGCGCGTGTAAACGCAGATAGCTCTACGATTGGCAAAATCAACCTGTGCCCTGTAGGGGCGCGATGAATCGCGCCATCGTCTCCCGTACCTATCTCCCGTTCGGCATTGCCAACACCTGTGGACGCGATGAATCGCGCCCCTACTCTATTGGGGGATGCTTGCAACCTGCGCTCGTTGACGAGTTCCAGGACGACGAAGGCGGCCAGCAGCAGCAGCGATGCGCCGAGCAGCAAGGGATTGTTCTGGATAGATGCGGCGGAAGGTGTTGTAGCTGCGCTGGTGGCTGTAACTGCCTCCTGCGAGAGTCCCAGGCTCAGGCAAGCCAGCGACGCGCCGAGCAGAAGCGCGCCGGGAAGATCGATACGCCACGCTCTGCTTGCGACTAGCGCTGTTTCCCCGTCTTTCGCACTACGGCCAGGGATAAAGCGCCAGGTCAGGATGGCGAGCACGGCCACAATCGGCAGGTTGAGATAGAAGATGGCCTGCCAGCCCAGCGATTGCACGATAAGCGCGCCGTAAAGCGGCCCCAGCACGCCACCGGTCTCCGTTACCATGCCGATCAGACCCAGCGCCAGGGCGCGCCGCTTTTCGCCGTAGAAGTCGGCGGCAACGGCCATAGCGACGGGTACCAGCGCTCCGCCGCCCACGGCCTGCACGAAACGCGCCGCGACCAGCCAGACCAGGCCGGGAGAGACCGTACCGGTCGCGCCGATGGTGTCGGGCGAAGCCACATTGAGGCCGACGTGTTGCAGGAAGCTAATATCGAGCGCGCTGCCCAGGTCGAGCGAGCGCCCGCAAAAGAGCGAGCCGGCGGCGAAAATGCCCAGGCACAGCAGGAAGACTGAGCGCCTCCCGTACATATCGGAGATGCGCCCCATGAGCGGCATAGCAATGATGAAGCCGAGTAGATAGCCGCTGACGATCCAGGCCGCCTGGTCGAGTTGCTGTACAGAAATCGAGAGATCGGTGATGATACTGGGCAGCGCCGTCACGACGACGGTCTGATCGAGCGAGGTGAGGAACACCGCGCAGCACGCCGCCAGCATCGCCAGCAGTGCAGCCCGGTCTCTTCCGCGAAGACGCTCTCCCTGCATCATATCTTCATGTCCTCCCTATGCCTCGTCACGATATCGTAGGGACAGGGGAAAGAGTGGATGGGACGTGGGGGCTTTGTGCCTGTCCTGAGTGGCAAACGCGATCAGGAGCGCAATCGATGTGCCGGTTGGCGCATTGATGGTGATGTTCTCGTTGAATTTGGAAAGGGTGATGGTACGCGAGGTCTGAGCGGTATCGCCCTGGGCAGCCGGGCCGTTGACGACGATCTGGTAGGGCAGGTTATCGGTTTTGCCGATGCATGCCGAGACGTTGTCGAGCGTACCGGGTGGCGCGCCTCCGCCGGTAATGCCCGCCAGATACACCGGGTCGAGCTTACCATCGATGTTCCAGCAAGCTGTGCCGTGTACGCTGGAGTCGGTCGGTTGGCCGGGGTTCTGAATGTGGCCCAGGATGGCGGCTACACCGCTCTGTGGGTCTGACAGCGTGCGCGGGTCGAGCAGGCCGGTGGTAGTTTGCCAGCCGCCGAACAGGTTGATGTACTGCTGGTTGCCGATGGCAATGATCTGTACGGAACTACCCTGGATAGTAGCCGTCGCCTTGAGCCGGTCGGGGACTTTGATGTCCCCGTCCGCGCTGGTGATCGGCAGTTTGCCGGTGGTGCCGATATTCTGCGCTTGCAGGTTGAAATGGTACGCCTTAACCAGTTTGATGGCGGCCTGTGCATTTTTGATGATGGTTTGCGCGCTGGGCGTGGAACTGCCGCTGCTACCACCGCAAGCTGCTACAAACAACGCGAGCGCCAGCAGCCCCGGCAGCAAAGCCCGGCGCGGCGCGCGATGCCTGGAGGCTGAGCCTGGCGCTTGTAATCCTGCGGGAAGGCGCACCGCGTTGAAGCTATCCATACAGTCCCCTTTGCTCTATCTATTCACAGATACGCATTGGTAAACATTGTACCATAATGCCTTCTCTTCATATCCACACGGCATTCTTGTAACACCTCTGTCTTCACTCCTTCTCTCCTATAAAGCTTGTATACAAGATGTACGATATGTTATGCTCAAGCGTATAGAGCGCGTAATGCAGGGAGAGAGAAACAAACATGTCAGAACGAAAGCAGCAGAGTATCACGGTCCCGTTGCGGCTGCGTTTTCGCCCGCCCGCGGAGCGCGAGCGCACTACTGCTGCCATGCCCGCCATGCCCGCCATGCCGCCGGTGCCGGGCGACGTATCATCATCCGCCATCGCAGTGCCGCGCGATATTGAACAACCACAGCGCGCGAGGCAGGTGAAGGAACTGATTCGCCTTGGATCTATACTACGGGCCGAGCTGTGTTTGAACGATGTACTGGAACAGGTAGCGAAGGCGATCACCTCTTGCACCGGCTTTCGCAGCGCTGTCATCAATCTGCTCGAAGAGAATCGAGCGTATCTGACGCCTATCGCATTCGCGGGTGTCAACGACGAGGCGAAGCGCCTCATTTGCGCGCATCCCGTCACAATCGAGCAAATGTACCGCCTGATGCATCCACACTTTCAGGTCAGCCAGAGCTTTTTCATCCCACACGAGCATTCGAGCGAGTTCGAGGATATCCCTGCCGCCGTGTCCATGCCGCGCGAGCATTATCAACCAGGCGGGTGGCACCCCGAAGATTTCTTGATGGTACCGTTTTTCAGCCCGGATGGGGAGAAGATTCTCGGTTTTCTCTCGCTGGATGATCCGCAAGATGGGAAAGTGCCGGGTGTTGAGAGTATCGAAATGATCGAGCTGTTTGCGAACCAGGCTGCGATTGCTATAGATCACGCGCGCATCTTCTCGGAGCGCGAGATAGAGCGCATCGCACTTGAAGAGGCGATTGACGCGCTCAAGCATGATCTTGAGCGGCTGAGGCGTGGTGATTTGCGCGTGCAGCTGCAATCGACGCACGAGAGGCTCCAACCGGTGGTCGAGGCGGTCAACATCATGATCGAAGAGATCAGCGAGATTGTGGGTAGCGTGCAGATGGTGACGCAGGCGGTTGATGAACACGCGCAGGATGTGCGACGCGGCTCCGATGTGCTGGTGCATGATACCAACCAGCAGGAACGGCAGGTGGAGCATATCTCCGAGGCGATCGATGATATGGCAAGCGCGATGAAACGGGTGGCCGAGCGCGCGGAGAAGATGTCGAACGTGGCGGCTGAAGCTATGGAGGTGACGAACGACGGCCAGCAGCAGGTTGACCGCGCCAACGAGGGGATGCGCCAGGTGCGCGATGTGACAATGCAAACGGCGCGCGTCATCAAGCGCATGGGCGAACGCGGGCAGGAGATGAACGACTCCCTGGTTGAGTTGACCGACCTGGCGACCCGTATGAATCTGCTCGCGCTGAATGCCGCAATTGAGGCCGTGCGCGCGGGCGAACAGGGACAGGGCTTCGTGCTCATCGCGCAAGAGATTCGCACACTGGCGTCGCATAGCGCCGAGGCATCGCGGAAAGTGGCCACACGCCTTCGCACCATTCAGGGCGAGGTGGCGACCGTCTCGCAGGGAGTGGATCAGAATATCCAGCACGTGGTGGTGCAGTCCGAATTGGTGACGCGCACGGGCGTGGCACTTGATGCCATCGATGTCGTTACCCAGCAGATGGCAGATCTTGCGCAAGGGTTGGGCGTCGCTGCCGAGGGACAGTCGCAAGGGTCACAGTTGATTGCGCATTCGGTCGAAGAAATCTTGCGCATGGCAGGCGAAATTGCCCACCAAAGCGAGCATATGAAACAATCACTGGCGCACCTGGTCGAGCTGACCAACTCGCTCCGCAAACGCCTGTCCATTATTCGTATCGCCGGTAATTAATACCGAATGCTTATCGCTAGATCGGGGTCAGGTGCTCCCTGACGATGCTGATTAGCTCATCCAGGTGAAAAGGTTTCGCCAGGAAACCGTCTGCTCCACACCCCTCGAGCGCTTTGCTCGCGTCAAAATGGGCGGAGAGCAGCACAACGGGGACTCGCCTGGTTGCCTGTCGATTTTTCAACGTTCTGCAAAGATCGCGCCCGTCTTCGCCCGACAACAAAATATCGAGCAAGATTATATCCGGCAATTCATGCTCCGCAAGCTGAAGAAAGGAGCTGTTCAGGAAAGTTTTGACAGCGAAGCCTTCGCTTTCCAGCACAATTTGTACGACATCCAGAATATCCTGCTGGTCATCAACGACCCACACACTTTTTTTCAATCTGCCTGCCCTCCTACAATGTAGCCAACCACCCTCATATGTAATAGGTGTACAACCGTAATCGCAGATTGTGCATCAACTAGTACATATTACCCCCATATGTCAAGCAGAGAACATGACGGATTCGGCCTAATTGCGGTACCAGAAGCTATCCCACGCCTGCCAGAAATTGTCGCCGGTCGCGGAGACCGTGCGCGGCCCCTCAATGGTAACGCCGCTGCGCCCTACGAAGTCATTGACGCGGTCGGGAGAAGCAACCTCCACGCGAAAGGTGACGGGCGAGGCGAATTTGAGCGGCTTTGGCCAGTGCTGCATACTGATGGCCTGCGCGACGCGCATCTCGATGAGCGAACAGGCGTCCCTGGGAGCCATGTTGCGCGAGGCGAAGCGACCCAAACCGGTCTTGACTGGAGCCGTGACGACATCCTCGCCCAGCAGCGTTGTCACCTCGCGGCAGGTCGCCTCGTCGCCTGAGACGAAGATAGCTGGCACGTCCCAGCAGCCCGCGAGCGCGGCCAGGATGCCGCTTTCGCCGACCAGCGTGTCGTTGATACGGGCATTGTACCAGGCTTCCGACGAGACGGTATGGCAGAGTACGCCGTCGGGGGTACCCGCCATAGCGTGCGCCCCCACGAACAGAATAGCGTCACAACCCTGCTCGAACGCCTCGATGTAGCGCCCCCAGGGATATCCGAAGACGTACTGCGCGCCCAATTCGAGGCGATCAGGGATGAAGCTCTTGAAGCTGTACGCGCCTCCCGCGCCGTGGCAGTCCACCACCACGATGTCACGCGCCCCGGCAGCTCGCGCCCCGCGCACGGCTGCATTCACCTCGTCCGTGTAGAGTTTGCGCGACTCTTCGTAAAACGGCTTGCCTGCTGTGACCTGCTCCCATGTCTCGATGCAAGATATGCCTTCCATGTCACAAAATAACACAACACGCATGTTGGCTGCTCCCTCCTTCTATTGTGATATGTAGGAGCGACCACAAGGGCGCCCCTACGGCATGATGACGCGCCGCCTCTGTCTCTGTTTCCGTCTCTGTGCTTTCTCTAGTCGCTCGACGCGCTGCTTCTGTTGTGGCGAGAGTTCGTATTCGCGGAAAGCGCGTCTTCCGATCTTCCAGCCCAGGTAGCCAAAGGCAACGGCTAACCCGATTCCCACGAGTACCATGATGATACGCACGGTGATCGATAGATTGCTGTGCAGCAGGCCGAACAGAGGCGTTGCGTACAGGCGGCTGATGATGGCGATACTCAGGCTGAGCAGCAGGCCGACGACGACGCCGAGACAGCAGCCGAGCGGCCCGCCGTTGGTCTCGCCGCGCGCCTCCGGGGGCAGTTGTGCCTCCGCTGAAGGCGCACCGGTCGATTCAGCCGGTTCCGGTTGCGGCTCTATCACGCCTATGTCGGATAGCTGCCCGTCTGCCGTTGCGTCCGGGCTGTCGTTTTCTTCAGGTTGAGATAAAGGTATGTAAGACATTGGCTGCTAGAATGTTCCAAACTGGCGATCACCGGCGTCGCCCAGGCCGGGGACAATGTAGCCCACGTCGTTGAGACTGTCGTCGAGCGCCGCGATGTAAATGTCGATGTCGGGATGGGTCTGCGCAAGCTTGAGCAGGCCATAGGGTGCGGCGATGATGCCCATGTAGCAGAGGCGCGGGATGCCGCGCCGCTTCAGCACTTTGATGGCATCGATGGCGGATCCGCCCGTCGCCAGCATGGGGTCAACCGCGTAGCATACCTGCAGATTGACCTTGTGTGGAAGCTGGTTGTAGTATTCCATCGCCTCAAGCGTGTGCTCGTCGCGGCGCAACCCCAGATGCCAGACTTGCACATCAGGAATAACCTGGCGGAATCCTTCGGCCAGTCCCAGTCCGGCTCGTAGGACGGGCGTCACTCCTATGCCGCCGGCCAACCGCTCGCTGAGCATAGAGGCCATCGGAGTTTCAATCGTATGCATCTCCAGGGCTAGGTTCTCGGTTGCTTCATAGGCCAGTAGCGCGCCGATCTCCTTGACAAGCTGGTAGAACTCCGGCGGCTGCGTGCGCTTATCGCGCAGCGCCGTGATTTTATGCTTCATAACCGGGTGGGATGAAATATGAACACGAGGAAGGTTCAAAACCTCGTCCCGGCTGGGCTGCGGCACGCCTTGCATCGGCAAGGTCGGATGCCCGCCACTTGATGTGCTAGTTTCTGCCATACCATCGCTCCTTTGTGTGAAATGCATCTCTCACATTGTACCAGAGTGGTCAGAAACCGTCGAATCTGCTATGATGCGCGTATGATTGTAGGAGTTAGCCAGATATGAATTCGCGTGGTGAAAGTAGGCCTTTGCGCCGAACTGACGTGCTGGGCGTGCGCGTCGATTGCGTTACGCAGCAGCAGGCGCTCGATGCAATAGCGCAGTTGATCGAGCGCCGCCGGAATGCGATAGATGCCGGAAATGCGCTGGAATGCCAGCAGGTCGTCACCGTCAATACGGAGTTTGTGATGGAGGCGCGTAGAAACGATGCATTTCGCAAGGTCATCAACAGCGCGGCGCTGGCCGTGGCGGACGGCATCGGTATCGTATGGGCGACGCGAATGGGCGGGACGCCCGCGCCGGAGCGCATCACCGGCACGGATACGCTGATAGCCCTGGCACAATGCTGCACCTTGCAGGGCTATCGTCTCTACCTGTTAGGAGCCGCACCCGGCGTAGCGGAACAAGCAGCCGCCAGCTTGCGGAGCGCCGCGCCCGGCTTGCAGATCGCGGGAACCTACGCCGGTTCGCCCTCGTTTGACGCGGAAGAAGGCATTTTGGAGCGCCTGCGAGAAGCAAATGCGGATGTCCTGTGCGTGGCGTATGGCGCGCCCGCCCAGGACTTCTGGATACATCGCAACCTGTCGCGTCTGCCCGTCGCGGTGGCGATGGGTGTAGGCGGCGCGTTTGATTTCCTGTCGGGTCGCCAGCGCCGCGCGCCGCGTTTGATACAGCGCCTGGGCCTGGAATGGCTCTACCGGCTCTACCGCGAACCCTGGCGCTGGCGAAGGATGCTGGCCATCCCCAAATTTATATGCATCGTCCTGCTGAAAGGGCGCAAGAGTAATGTGCAATAAGGGATACAGCCATTATGACCAATAACCTTCCTATAGCCAATAAACGCCTATCTGCTTTGATCGATGCCTTCGCGGGGAAGCGCGTACTGGTGATCGGCGACATGGTGGCCGACGAATACCTGGTCGGCAGACCGACGCGCATCTCTCGTGAAGCGCCTGTGCTGATCCTCGAATTGAGCGAGGAGCGTACCGTGCCGGGAGGGGCGACCAACGTGGCGGTCAACGCCTGTACACTCGGCGCGCAAGTTTTCCTGGCCGGCGTCGTTGGGGATGACCTGCCAGGCCAGCGTTTACGTCAGGCCATCGCCGACCTGGGGATGAACCAGGATGGGCTGGTGACGGACTCCAAACGCCCCACCTCGACCAAGACGCGCATCATGGCGGGCAGCTCCCAGATGGTGCAGCAGCATATCGTGCGCATCGACCGCGTCGATACCTCCGACCTGGACGATGGGTGTATGAGCGGGATTATCGCCTATATCCGGTCGATGCTGCCGCTGGTGGACGCGGTGGTGTTGTCCGACTATGAAAACGGCGTCATTAGCCCGCGCATCCTGGAGACGTGCCTGCCGATCGCGCGTGCTCTCCAAAAGGTGATCGTGGCGGACTCGCACGGCTCGCTCTTTCGCTTTCAGGGCGTAACGGCCATCACGCCCAACCAGCCGGAAGCAGAGGCGACGCTGGGCGTTACCATCAACACACGCGCGGAACTGGATGATGCGGGCGAGCGCTTGCTGGCGGACAGCCACGCGCAGAGCATCCTGATAACGCGTGGGGCCGAAGGCATGAGCCTGTTCGAGAATGGCAAGCTCCCGGTGCATCTGCCGGTCTATCGCCTGGACCATGCCAGCGAAATCGTCGATACCAACGGCGCGGGCGATACCGTCGCTGCCACCTTCACACTCGCGCTGACCGCCGGGGCGAGCTTTGCAGAGGCCGCGTATCTCGCCAACGCCGCGGCTGCCCTGGTGGTGCGCCGCCTGGGCTGCGCCAGCAACACCCCGGCGGAATTGAAAGGCGCGCTGCATGAGTGAGCACATAAGAGAGCACGTGAGTGAGGACGCATTTGAGTATCAACGCAAGATCGTCAGCCGCGAGGAACTGGCGCGCGAGATGCGGCGCAGGCAGTCCGCAGGTGAGAGAGGCGTCTTTACCAACGGCGTGTTCGATCTGCTGCACATGGGGCACGTGCGCTACTTGCAGGAAGCACGCGCGCTGGGCGATTTCCTGGCGCTCGGCCTGAACAGTGACGCCAGCGCGCATCGCCTGAAAGGACAGGGTCGCCCGCTCGTACCGCAGGACGAACGCGCCGCGATCCTGGCTGCCCTCACCTGCATCGATTATGTGGTAATTTTCGAAGAGCCAACAGCAGAACCCCTGGTCGAACTACTGCGCCCCGCCATCTACGTCAAAGGAGCCGATTACGCCAGGGCGGATGCGACACTCGACACCGACCGCCTGCCTGAGGCAAAAGTCGTGCTTTCCTACGGCGGCCAGGTGCAGACTGATTCCCTATCTACCGGGACATTCCACGACGGAACTGATCGAGGCAATTAAACGATTGCCATAATTTCCTTGACAACCATCCACGATCTACGTATAATTAACCGTATGGTTAACGATTCGTCAGAACAACTCACGACCGTCTTTACAGCGCTCGCTGACCCTACTCGTCGGGCCATCTTAGAACGCCTGGCGCACGGTGAGGCTTCTGGAACGGAACTGGCGCGGCCATTCTCGATCTCCGTCCCGGCGATCTCCAAACATTTACGGGTTCTGGAACACGCTGATCTGATCCTGCACCGCAAGGACGGACGAACGCACCGCTTTCGCCTCGTTGCCCGCCCCATGCGAGAGGCAGCTGCCTGGCTTGAACACTACCGGCACTTCTGGGAAACCCAATTCGACTCCCTGGACACCTACCTGTTGGCGACATCGGAAAAGGAGCAAGACGTTGATGATCCCTTCAGCCCCTCATAACGGCAGTACCCTCGTACTGCGACGTGCGTTCGCAGCCTCTCGCCAACGGGTGTTCCGCGCCTGGATCGAGCCAGAGGCGTTGCAGCACTGGTTGAGACCGAGGGGCATGGGCATGACCGTGAGTTCGCTTGACGCACGTGTTGGCGGGTCATTCCGTTTCGATTTAGAGAACGGCAGTTCCATCGTCGGCACCTACCTGCACATCGTTCCACCCGAAAAACTGGTCTTTACCTGGTCAGGCGAAGCCATGAAGGGCAGGGAAACCGTCGTCACGCTGGACTTTCTGGACCAGGGTGCGGTGACGGAAGTTGTGCTGACCCACGAAGGGCTGAGCACTCCAGAGCGACGTGCGCTGGCTGAAGGTGGTTGGCCCTCCCTGTTCGATGCGCTGGCCTCTGTGCTCTCCTCTCCTCAACTCGACTTTTGATGCGCTGTTTGCGCTCTCGCTTCAACGCGCAGAAACAGGCAAAGATGTGGCGGCGAGGCACCCCCTTGACAGTGTTCTTTTTCTCCTATATATTTAACCTATAGGTTAAGTATAGTCGATTTCCGTCCCAGCAAAGGAAGAAATGACATGACATTCAACAGCGATCCATCAACTTTTCTAGAGAAAGAAGCATTGTGGTATCTTGGCGGCCAGCGAATCATCAATGCGCTTGGAGAGCGGATGAAGGGAGCGTTTCGCCTCACTGAATTTGTGGCTCCAGCAAGAACTTTCGTCTGTGCATATATGCAAAAGGAAGACGAGGCCCAGTATGTGATAGAAGGTGAGGCCACTATTACTTGTGGAGAGCAGGTCTTTCACGTCAGCGCGGGGACCTTCCTGTTTCTGCCATGCAATGTAGCCCACCATATGCAAGTAAGCACGGCTGGCCCTTTGAAGTACCTGACGTGCAGGACTCCAGCAGGATTTGCGCACGACGTGACGAAGATGGGGCACCCCAACCAGCCTTTGCTCTTAGCTCCACCGTTTGCTCCTGACAGCGCAAAGGTACAACAACTTGCAGATCTGCTAAAATTAACCCATAAGTTAAGTATTGTCACTTAGCAACGTTCAAGGAAAAGGAACAACAATGGCTGCTATTGTCAAAGAACTCACCATTGCCGCAGCTCCAGGGCGTGTCTTCAACGCGCTGACAAAGCCTGACGAACTCGCTCTCTGGTGGACCAACGATCTGAGTGCCAAACCAGAGGTAGGCTCACTTGCTGAATTTCGCTTTAGCCAGGGGACTTTTGTCATTCAGTTTGAGATAGCCGAACTGAACGCCGATGAGAAAGTGTACTGGATTTCCAGGCAAGGCCCAAGCACTGGGCATTGGGCAGGTACCAGCGTCACCTGGCAACTCACGCCTGTCCAGAACGGAACACAGGTGATCTTCAGCCATGATGGGTTCGCCCAGGCTGATGTGCGATATGAACTGACACGCGCATGGTGGGAGCACTTCCTGGACAGCTTGAAGTCCTACCTGGAGACGGGAAAGGGCGCTCCCGGGTCCCCTCTATCCGTCAAGTAAGGATCGCACACGGTATGCTTGTGTGCGAAGAGAGGTGCGTGTGTCAAGGGCCAATCCCAGCTAAAGAGGATCATATGTAATGGGGCCTCAGCCAGGAGCAGAGCAAACAGGCCTAACGGCAAGCGTTACGAAATCTCCGCGACAAAAAGGTTTTGGATACATCTCCCTTGCACAATCGTTTACAATAGAGACCTGTGTATGAAATCAACCTGTATTGGAAGAATATAAAACAGTATGGCAAAAGAATCTGTGGAACATCCGTCTAAATCGACAACCGAACCAGAATTTATCCCACGTGTCTCTGGCGGCATGATTGAGCAAAACGAGATTGCCCTTCCCCTTGAAGAGACACAGGTCGTCTCTGGAGGACAGGAGGAACAGGAGGAACAGGGGGAACAGGGGGGACAGGTAATCGCCAGCGAGCGCGTGCAGATTGCGAAATCGGCCTCGCTGGTCATGCTGGGCAACCTGGGCAGCAGCGTGCTGGGCATGGTGCGCCAGATCGTCGTGACATCGCTCGGCCCGAACATCGCGGGGCCGTTCAACGCGGCGCTGCTGCCAGCGCGCACCTTCAACGATTTCCTGGTCAACGGCTCGGTGAGCGGCGCGCTCATCCCGACCTTCAACGATTACGCCGCGCCGGAGCAGCGCGACGAGCTGCGCCGCATCGTCTTCACCATCGTCAATACGATCCTGATATTGACATTCTCGGTAGCTATCATCTACCTGCTGATCTCACCCCATTTCATCGATGTGCTGGTGACCGGCTTCCAGGGGCCGCAGAAGACGCTGACGCTTCAGTACTCGCAGATTGTGATCTTCTCGCTGCTAGCGCTGGGGCCGTTTGCCGTGCTGCTGGCCGGGCTGTTCGCACTGAAGGAGTTCGGCTGGCCGGCCTTTGCCACGGGCGCGTACCACGTCGGCATCATCCTGGGCGCGGGCGCCGGCTCACTGCTGGGAGCGCGCTTCATTGGGAACGTCGGGCTGGCGGTTGGCGTGCTGGTCGGCGCGGCGGGCGAGATTGCGCTGCTGCTGCCCGGCATTCGCAATCGCCGCCTGTACTACATGTTCGTGCTCGACTTCAAGCATCCCGCGCTGCGGCGCATTCTCAAGCTCTACGCGCCGGTGGCCTTCAGCTTCCTCATGACGATGGGACTGGTCTTCTTCGATCAACACCTGGCTTCGCTGACACACGACGACGGCTCAAGTGGAGCGGCCAACACGGTCGCGCTGAACGCTGCCACGACGCTGATCCAGTTCCCGGTGGGACTGGTGGCTGCCGCGCTTTCTTTCGCCGTGCTGCCCACGCTGACCGAGCACGCGCGCAACGGCGATCTCGAGCGTTTCAAGCATACGCTGCTGCTCGGCTTCCGCGTTGGTCTGATGCTGATGATTCCAGCCGCCGCCGGTCTGATCGTGCTGCGCGAGCCAATCGTCTTCCTGCTCTTCCGCCACCATGATAACACGGCGCAGGAGTCGGCGCGTATCGCGCTGGCGCTGCAAAACTACGCCTATCAACTGCCATTCGTGGCGATTGACCAACTGCTGATCGCTGCCTTCTACGCGCGCAAGAATACGCTGATCCCCGTGGCAGTCTACGTGCTGTGTATAGGAGGCTATTTGCTGGTTGCGCTGCCCTTCTATACGACCATCGGCATGCCCGCGCTGGCCTTCGCCAATACCGTGCAAAACTCGCTGCACGCCGTGATCCTGCTTGTCCTGCTGCGCATGGCGATTGGCCATATCCGCGTGCGTGAGGCCATCCCTACCGTCCTCAAGGTTGCCCTGGCAACGGCAGTCATGGTGGCAGTCGCCTGGGGCCTGTTGCAACTGCTTGGACCGCTCGCCCTCTTCTCGCTGGGCAGATTCACGGGGCAACTACTGACAGTTCTGCTGGTTGGCGGAATCGCCGTACTCGCGTATGTCGGCGGCATTCTGCTGCTGCGCGTCGAGGAGATAGGGCTGGTCAAGGACGCGCTGCTGGCGAAGCTGGGGAGGAAACCGTAATGGACTGTCAAGTTTCATGTGATCTGTGAAATGTAGTGGCACCCCTCGCGGGTGCCAGGGGTGCGGTGAGGCAAATGAAGCTTGACAGTCCAGTAAGGATGGCCCTACACCCTGGCGAACAGGTCGTTTTCGCCCTCGACATCGGGACCGACGCGCGTCGCTGCAAGCTGGAAGTATTCGTTGGAGCGCCACTTGCGCATGATCTCCTGGGGAAGCTGCGACATGGGATCGTTAGGGTTGATCTGCGTGCGGTGCATCGACCACGAGCGATTTTTGCTCTCCAACCAGGGTTCAACGTTGAGCCGGACGTTGATAAGTTCGTCCGGGACGCCCAGCTTCTCCGGGTCAAGGTCGCTGAGAAACCCCTGGTAATCCGATCCCTGCATCCATTCACGCATTTGCCGGGCGAAGCTGCGGGGAAAGGCCGAATAATACAGCTTCGAGACCATGTGAGGCGGTCCAAGCTCTGGATATTGCACGCCATCGGCGGCGGCGTAGAAGGCGCTGGTAGTGTAACGATAGATGGCAATATGGTCGGGATGCCCATACGCGCCGGTCTCATCGAATGTGACCATCACCTGCGGGCGAAACTGGCGGATAATGGCGACCAGCTTGCCTACGGCCTCGGCTGCGCTGGCCTGCACGAAGGCGCGTGGGTCCCGATTCTCAGGAGTCCCGGCCATACCGGAGTCGCGGTAGTCCAGGAACCAGAGGTTGTTGACGCCCAGCACCTCCGCTGCGGCACGCATCTCGCCTTCGCGCACCTGCCCCAGGTTCTCGGGTGTCGCCAGTGCCGGGTCGGAGATTTCTCCCACTTCGCCGCGCGTAGCGCATACCAACCCGGGTTCTACCCCCAATGTTTTATAATAAAGCATCGCGCCGCTGACGCCGCCTTCGTCGTCGGGATGGGCATAGACGCCCAGGAGTCGTTTTGTAGACATGAATGTCCTGTTCTTTCTTAGTAAGGATAAGCTACCTTGCTCACTCTTGATAATGTAGCATCCACACTGTTGAGGTGTCAAATACGTAGTACGTTTACACTTATCCTTTAAGAATAGAACGAGTATTTACAACATAACTCTATCTTTTCTATGGGAAATATGGTACAGTGTATACGGAAAAGAGGGCTTGTCCGGTGCCAGGAGATGAGAATATAGCTGGCAAGATGAGCAAGGCCGGTGAGGAATTATACGTTCACGAGTGATCTGAACATGTGCGTCTGGAAAAGGAGTCACCAATGGCACGGGTACAGTTAGATAAAGAGCTTCAGGAGCTTAACGAGCAAATTCAGCGTTTGGGCGCGCTGGTCGATGATGCGTTGGAGCAGGCGTTGGCGGCGTTGGAGACGGGCGACCTGGCAGCATCCGGCATGGTCATCGAAGGCGATACCATTATCGATAGCCTGCGCGCTGCCATCGAGGAGCATACCATCCGCCTGCTGACCTTGCAGCAGCCGTTGGGTGGACGCGACCTGCGCTTTCTCACCTCGGCTCTCTCCATCGCAGGCGATCTTGAGAGGATGGGCGACGGGGCCGCGGGCATTGCGCAGATCATCCTGCGCATGGCTCCCCTGCACAGCAACGGCAGCACCGGCGCGAGCGACGTGAAGATTGCGCACGATGCTTCGAATGGTTCGGATCAGATCAGCGAATCCTCCATCCTGCATAGTATGCTTGAGCTTGGCAACGAGGCGCGGCGTGTCTTGCAGGGAACGATGGATGCCTTTGCGAAGCGCGACTCGAAGGCTGCCCGCTTCATCTGGGAAGAGGATGACGTGGTCGATGTGCGTTATCACCTGGTGCGCCACGACTTGATGGCCTTGATGGAGGGGGCCAGAGCCATTCCCGCCTTGCAGAACGATTCGCGCATCCTCCAGCGCGCCACCTACCTGCTGTGGATTGCGCACAAGTTAGAGCGTGTCGGCGATCACTGCTCCAACATTTGCGAGCGCATTGTCTTCGTCGTTGAAGGCGAGACAAGCATCAAGCACTCACAAGAAGTCTAGTGAGGACGAAGAAGGGCGAGCCGCGCGGCTCGCCCTTCTTCGTCCTCTTTAGCCGGTGATTGCCTGCCAGAAGAGATTTGCCAGCTGCACATACCCCGCCGGGCTGGGATGAAAGCCATCGCCGCTGATATATTCAGGATGCGCTGTGAGTTCGCTGCCGTGGCTGAACAGGTCAACCAGGGTGACGCTGTAACGCGCTGCTTGCTGTGCAATTCCCGCATTCCACTGCTGAATACCCTGGAGCATCTGGGCTTTCTGGTCTGCGGTTTGACCCGCGAACGCGGGCAAGCGCGTTAAATCCGGCAGATTTGCCATGAAGATGCGCGCGCGCGTGCGGGCGCGTAGTTGCGATAGTAGTGTCGTCAGGTCTTGCATATAGTCATGATAAGAAACGCTGCCGATGAAGTCGTTAGCAACCAGCCAGATCGTGACCAGGTCAGGCGATGTGCTGAGCGCCAGGGGTAGTTCTTCTGACAACGCCTCGTGCAGGTGTATTCCACTGATACCCAGGTCGAGCATATGCGAGCCTTTGGGCAGGCGTGCCGCGATAAGTGGCACGTAGCCCTGCGCGCCAGGTACGTCGCTCCCCACGCCAACTGCGTCGGAGGCTCCCAGCGCCACGTAGGTGATGGGCTTGCTCAAGATGGGCAGCGCGGTTGATTGAGCGAGCGCGGTACGCGTCGCCTGTGACGCTGTGGGCGCACCATTCGAGCTTTGAGGCGTGCTGCTGAGCGTGGATGCGCATGCGGAAAGCAGTAACGCGAGCAGCAGCAAGGCGGTTCCAGTCCACGTGCGCCATGCCTGACGGGTCGATCTATATGTCAATGAGTTACCCCTTTTGCCCTTCCAGGTAGATCAGCAGCGCCATAGCATCCAGGCGCATCACGTTGTCGGAAGAGCCTTGAATCTTGATGGCTCCCTGTATGTAGTTCGAAGCAGGGTTTTCGTCGCCCCAGAAGATGTTGGCTAAATCCTCGCTGTCACCGCGCACGATCAGGTCGGGCTGTTCTGTCGAGCCATCGCTGACGCTGGCCTGGCCGCCGGCGATAGTCATAGTAAAGGATGCCTCGACATCGGTCGCCTCGACGTAGATCACGCAGTTCCAGCTTTTCAGCGAGCGTCGCACGCGCTCATTGCCGCTGGCATGGGAGACGTAATCATCGATTGCTTCGCGCAGTTCTGCTCGTGTAGCCATGTAATGCTAGTGCTCCTTTTCCGCTTGCAGCGCGCGATCACCTCTGCCGCAGCGCGTTCTCCCGATTAAATCGCGCCTTCCATGTAGCCGTTCCAGACAGTAGCCGTCTCGGTTCCAGCCCAATGCAGGCGACCAATGGGCAGACGCAGCGCCTCACCGTACTCCGTCCATGCGCCGGGCGGCATCACCCCTGCATAGCAGCCGCGCGTATACTCCTCCTCAGCCCAGTTCTGTTCCAGATACTCGTAGGGATGCGTTGCCTTTTCGCCGAAGTAGCGCCCCAGGCACTCCAGCACGGCGGCGCGGCGCTCTTCAAGGCTGCGGCGCCCCCATCTGCGTCCCTCGTCGCCCTCGATGAAGGCGAGCAGTACGCCCGGCGTTCCGCTCTCCGGCGAGTTGTCGAAGGTGATGCGAAGTATGCCCGAATCGCTGACGACCTGCCCGGACAGCCCCTCGTCGCGCCAGAAGGGTGTCTCGTACAGGCAATGCACCTTGATGATCGTACCCATCGGCATGCGCTGCGTGAATTGGTCGCGGTAGCCGGGCAGCGCCGGTCGATAGCGCAGGCGGCCCGCCAGCGTAGGCGGAATAGCAACGATGGCGCGTCGCGCAGTGATGCTCAGGCTATCGCTTTCGACGCGCACGCCGCGTTCGTCCTGCGAAATGGTATGCACGGGAGCATTGAGCACAACGCACTCTCCCAGCGCCGCGGCGACCCGCGTGGAGATCTCCTGCGCGCCGCCGTGAAAGCGGCTCTCCTGCGCGCCCCGCGTCACGCTCAGCAGCGTATTGAGGTTCCCGGCAGAATGGATATAGAAGAGGAAGTGCAGGAAGGAGATATCGCGCGGCTCGACCGAGAAGACGGCCTGCACCGTCAGGGTAATCAGGCTTCGCCCGCCCTCGGATTCGATGTTGTTGTCGATCCAGGTTGCCACTGTCTGCGAGTCCCATTCCATAGCTGAGGAAGCCGTCCAGGGCGCGTCGAGCGGCACATCCTGCGCTAGAATGCTGACGTTCAGCAGCGTCTCAACCGCCTCCATGGTCACCAGTGGGTCGCTGGTTGGAATGGCCCCCGTGTAGGTGGTGCGCAGCCCCTGCTTATACTCGATGTGGCTGCCTCTGTCATACGTCAGGAAGGTCTGTACGCCGACCGCTTGCGCCAGCGCCGCCAGGCGTTCCTGCGTCGGGCCGATCCATTGCCCGCCATGATCGATCAGCGTGCCGTCACTGGCCGCGCGCGTAAATGTGCGCCCACCCACGCGATCACGCGCCTCCAGCACCACGACATCCACGCCGGATGCAGTGAGGGTACGCGCCGCCGAAAGTCCGGCGAGACCCGCGCCGACGATGACGACATCAGTGTGACGAGCAGGTGAATGTGAGGGATTTGATATAATCATAGCTACATGGTTGCCTCTTTGTATCAATTGTTGGGATTATGTGTGTATAGGAAGATGATAGCATGGAGTCGGTAGGTTAGCAATAATATATCAGCTATCGACTACCAGATCTGTAGCGTGCCATCTGCGCCTGCTGAAGCAACACGCTTGCCATCAGGCGACCACGCCACTGCCAGGACGGCATCGCTGTGACCGCGATACACCAGGGCCGTCTTGCCGGTGTCCGCATTCCAGACCTGTACCGTCGCATCCGCTCCTGCAGAAGCAATCAAGTCTCCGCGAGGCGACCAGGCTACCGCATTGACCGCGCCTTTATGCCCTCGGTAGGTCAGCATGAGCCTGCCATGAATGGCATCCCAGATGCGAACCGTCCCATCTTCACTGCCTGAGGCAATACGACTGCTATCAGACGACCAGGCCAGCGATGTCACCGTTCCGGTATGAGCGCTCAACGTAAGTACATCCTTCCCGCTCGTCGCGTCCCAGATGTGGATGGTCTTGTCTGCACTTGCAGAAGCGATGTATTTACCATCGGGCGACCAGGCCACCGACATTACCGCAGCGGCATGACCCCGGTAGATGAGCAGGTTTTTCTGCTTGGCAACATCATAGACCACCACGGTTTTATCCAGACTGGAGGAGGCAATGCTCTTGCTATCAGGCGACCAGGCTATAGCAGTAATCGCCGCCGAATGGCTCCCGCCAGAAACAGGGCAGCCATCACCCAGGCCGCACGTGGTCGGGTAGTTGCCCCAAACAGAGACACGGATATCTGAGAGCGGAGGAAACATTGCCTGGGCAACATGTGTGCCATCAGGCGACCAGGCTAACGCTGCCGTATTCCTGTAGGAGAAAAAGAGCATTGCCTCGTGATAGACCGAAAGATCCCCCGTGTTCGCCCCAACAGCCGTATCCCAGAAGCCGATATCAAACGTGGAGCCATCCTCGGCTGCAATCTGCTTGCCATCAGGCGACCATGTAACCGCGTTTTCTACTTGATGGCGGGCAGCAATCGAAGCTACGCGCTGATCGGCGCTGGCTTCCCAGATCATAGAACCCTCGTCGCCTGTCGTAGCAAGAAGTTGTCCATCAGGAGACCAGGTGACGATATGCTGGTTGTCCGCCCCTTGATAGCTGAGAAATGTTTGCCCTGTAGAAGAATCCAGAATACGTGTCTTCATTTGTTGACCCGCCATAGCAATGTGCTTACCATCAGGGGACCAGGCGATGGAGGTTATGCCCTGGTCAGCAGTTGTGAAGTCGAGTTTGCCTGTGGCGGCGTCCCAGACCTGTGCATTCCGACCTGATTGAAAGGTAGGAGACTGAGCCAGGTAGTTTTCCCAGGAGACAATGTGTGCTCCATCAGGAGACCAGCTGAGATCCGCGGCCTGGCCTGGAGCGCCTTGCAAAGAAACTATCGGCGCGCAAGTAGTAGCGTCCCATTCTCTGGCCATGACCAGGTCGCCATTCAATCCTGTCCCTGATATCGAGGCAATGCGCTTTCCATCGGGGGACCACGCTAGATGATAGATGGGGCTGGAGGATGTATTTTGGAAGGTGCAGACCTGTGTTCCAGTCTGCGCCTTCCAGACCCTGGCAATGGAGTACTCAGACGCACCATCCGCTGATTTCATAATATTGATAGTGACAAGCTGATCATCGTCAGGAGACCATTCAATGTGCTCAACCCTCTCGGTTTTCGTGTCAAAGGTCAAAACCTGCTTGCCTGTAGACGTATTCCAGAGCTGCAAAGCGCTGCCGCTGCCCAAGGCTACATACTTCCCATCGTGTGAAGGAGTAGCAAACAGGGCGTTAGAACGATCGGGATTGTTGAACGTGAACAGCGTTTCGCCGGTAGTGGCATCCCAGACCTGCACAGTATTTCCATAGAGCGATGTCGAGATAATGCTCTTTCCGTCCGAGGTCCAACCAAGCACGTTAGTGAATCTGGAACGGCTATCGTCATAATGGGTTGAGATAATCCGACCGGTTACAGCATCCCAGACCTCGAAGACGCCATCTCCATTGGCTATTGCGACATGTTTCGCATCAGGCGACCAGGCGACATTGTTGATGGCGAACAACGGCGGATAAATACTCAAAGGTGTGGTTTCTGTGAATTCGGGGCCACCCGTAGGGGTAGGAGTAAGGGTAGCAGGCCCGTGGGTCGGCGCACAACCGGCGAAGAGCCAGGGCAAAAGAAAGACTGGCAGAAGCAATAGATGAAAAACTCGTTTCCGCATCATTCTCTCTCCTGGGAGAGCAAGGGGGCACAGCACTTCTCATCAATAAAACACTGGCTATACCTTCTCAGAAAGAGTAGTGCATGTGAGTTTCGATTGCATCACGAAAATAGCTGTCCTGCTCACAATTAACTCACATCTAGCTGATGCTCACCACAAAAGGCTGAGGTAACTTGAACTGCCGTTTGGGGGGAACCTGGATGCGCATGGTGCTGCCGCCCGTGCTGGCCCATTCCAGTTCATCGGCGAATTCCTGCACGCTGCTGAAACGGCGATCCGGGTCTTTGTCGAGCGATTTCAGCACGACGCGCTCGACCTCTGCCGGGATACTGAGGCCGCGCCTGCGCAGGGATGGAGGAGGCTCGAAGAGGTGCTTGCTGGCAATTTCGGCGAAGGAGCCGGTAAAAGGCCACGTGCCGGTTAACCACTCATAGGTCACGATTCCCAGCGAGTATTGATCGCTGCTGCGCTGCGGCATTCCCTGTAGCTGTTCGGGTGAGGCGTAGACGACCGTCCCTTCGAAGTCAGGGGAACTTTCGCGCGCACCGTCGAGGCTGTGCGTCAGCATGGCGATGCCGAAATCGCTGAGCCAGATCTGCTTTTCGGGGCCTAGCAGCATATTATGTGGCTTGATATCGCGGTGAATGAGCATTTGATCGTGGACGTATTGCAGTGCTCCCGCAACCTGCTTGACGTAGGAGACGACGATATCGAGCGGTAACTGCGAATATTTGGGATAGAATTCGCGCAGCGTGCCGAAAGGGGCATAGTTCATCGCCATGAAGGGCGTGTTGTCTTCGATGCCCATGTCCAGGATACGCACGATATTGGGATGTTCCAGTTGCGCGAGCGTACATGCCTGGTCGAGGAATTTACCCGCGCCTTCACGGATGTAGCGCCAGTTGAGTACTTTTATGGCGACGGGAATATTCCAGTCGAGATGCATGCCGTAGTAGACTTCGGCGAAGCGGCTGCGTCCCAACAGGCGCGCGAGGCGATATTCACCAAGTTGCTGTCCGATGCGTTCGCCGACAATCATACGCGACCCTTTGAAACCCTGGCGGTAAAACGACTGTGAATGCGTAGGAGGATGGTTGTTCTCTCTTTAATAGCCCACTCTATTGACAATACTACCATGTATGGTTGCGAATTTCGTTTTTGCAGCCGTTTCCCTGGCATAAAAGTACCAGGAATGACTGATGCTTGCCATCGCCCTATCAATCTCTTGCGATTTGCCCTTGACAGCCTCGCCTTTGTCTATTATAATCTAACCAGTTAGTTAGAAAACCAACCGGTTAGTTAGAGGAGAAATGAAAGGAATGTCCGAGCCTGGAAGTAGACGAGGGCGCGCCCACGACGCGGAGGGCGCGCGCGAGGCGATTCTCAACGCGGCGGAAGAAATCTTTGCGAAACATGGGTACGATGGAGCGCGGATCGATGCTATTGCTGAGGAGGCAGGCTACAACAAGAGCCTCATTTTTCAGTACTTCGACGATAAGCTCGGCCTCTACGCGGCGGTACTCAAGCGCGCCGATAGGGAAATGACCATGTTACAGGTGCGCGTTCTCACGCCGATGCTGGAGGATGAAACCGTTGCTCATGATGCTTACAAGCTCAAGGCATTGCTCGAAACCACGGTTCAAGCAGTTTTTGATTACCTGCTAGAGCGTCCGCGTCTTGTACGCATGTTTAACTGGGAGATGGCCGAGGGCTGGCAGTCCTATGCAAAGATCATTTCACAATTTCAAACAGATGATACCGCACAGCTCGAGGCGCTCTTTCGCACAGCGCGGGAGGCCGGGTTGTTACGACCGGGGTTCAATACTCTTATTCAACTGACGTTGATCTTGCAGATTTGCCTGACCCATCTCGCTTATATTCCCCTGTACGAGATGTTGTTTCCGGGAGAGGATTTTTCCTCTGCGGCGGCGCTCGCCAGGACGCGGGAGAATATCGTAAGGTTTGTTGTTGCCGGAATGATGGTTGACCCGCCGGAGACGAAGCCATAACATCGTTCCGCGAACCCTATACTGCTCTTTCAAAAGGAGAGATCAGGAGGTAGATATGCGCCTCTCTTATCGCTGGCAGGCCACGCTTGTGATTGCAATTGGCCTGCTCATGGCAATACTCGATAGCACCATTGTCAGCGTCGTACTTCCACAAATAGCAGTGGCCTTCCATACCGATTACCAGACGATTACCTGGGTCGGCACCGGCTACTTCCTGGCGAACGCGGCGGTCATTCCCATCGTTGGCTACATCAGTGACCGCATTGGTTCGAAAATCATGTTCCTGATCGCGTTGGGGTTGTTTACGCTGGGTTCCGCGCTGTGCGTGTTCGCACCGAGCGCACAATGGTTGATCGCCTTCCGCGTGTTGCAAGGTATCGGCGGTGGAGCATTATTGCCCGTTGCCATGGCGGTCATTTTCCGTCTCTTTAGCCCGACCGAGCGCGCGGGAGCTATCGCGCTGCTGATGATTCCCCTGCTGCTCGGCCCGGCCTTCGGCCCGACGCTCGGAGGCTACCTGGCGACGAACTTTACCTGGAATGCGATCTTCACCATCAACCTGCCGATAGGCGTTGTGGCGTTCGTGCTGGCGCTGTTAGTATTGCGTGGCAAGGCAGCCGAGCGCGAGGCCAACGGCGGCGAGGAGCCGGGTAAGCAGGGGTTCGACCTGTTCGGCCTGGTATTGTCCATAACAGGCTTTACCGCCTTCGTCTACGGCATCAACGAGGCAGGCTCGCGCGGCTGGGGCGATGCGACGGTCATCGCATTCCTCGTAGCCGGTGGCGTGCTGCTCGCAGCATTCGTGATTACAGAATTACGGGTCAAAGACCCGGTTATCGATGTCCGCCTGTTCCGCAGCTACACCTTCACGGTTGCCAATCTACTCGTGTGGGTGACGACGGGCATACTCTTTGCCAGCATCTTCCTCTTGCCCTACTTCTTCGAGAACGTGGAGGGCCTGTCGGCGCTCAGCACCGGTGAGATTGTAATCTCGCAAGGGCTGGCGATGGCGGTCGGGCTGGCTCTGAGCGGCAGGTTCTATAACAGGCTTGGACCGCGCGTTCTCGTAGTCAGCGGCCTGGTGATCGTCACCATTTCGATGTTCGGCTTTATTCAACTCGATGTCACGACGACGGGCGCGGACGTGCAGCTCTGGCTGATCCTGCGCGGTCTCGGCCTGGGCATGGCTGCTCAACCGCTGCAAACGCTGGCGGTATCGGTCATAAGCAATAAGCAGATGGCGAAGGCGTCCTCACTCATCAACTCGACCAAGACTGCCTTCGGCGGGGTTGGCGTAGCCGTCTTCACTACCTACCTGACACAGCAGACGGCAGCCCACGCCAAAGATATCGTCGCCGCTTTATCAGCGCGTCCCCTCGGCGGAGTAGCTGCCACCTGTGTCCAGCAGGCGGGCCAGCACGCCCAGGCGCTCCAGGCATGTGTAACGCAACATGCCTTGACGTTGGGCTTGAACGATACCTTCCTGTTCGCCCTGATCGGCTGTGCCATTTGCGCGGCGCTGGCGCTCTTCCTGGGCCGCGACCCGGCAATCGAGGCGGCCAAAGCAGCGAAGAAGCGCGGCGAGGTGGTGGAGGCGGAATTCCCTGTTTCCGTGGCGGGTCAGTAGTGAGTGATAGGGTATGAATGTATAACAGCCAGCGCATCCGCGTCACTATAGGAATCTGAAGCCTCCTTGACGAATAGAAGCGAGCAGATTGAAAAGAAAACTCAATCTGCTCGCTTCCTCTTGACATTCCAGCGATGGGAAGGTTTATACTTCTGATGAAGGAAAAAGGAGGGCACACTGGATATGAATACGCGCGTTCAGCAAAACGAGCAAGATTTCTCTCAAGAGAGCATTTTTCCCCCGGAGGGAGTGACGATTGGCGAGCTGTCCCGTCTCGCCGGGTTCAACGCGAAAGCCATTCGTTATTACGAGCAGATTGGCGTGTTGCCTCCCTCCAGCCGGAGAGACAATGGCTATCGACTCTATAGCCATGCGGACCTCAATCGTTTGAATCTCTTGCGCCGGCTCAGGTTGTTAGGAATTTCGCTAGCGGAGGCGAAGACGCTGCTGGGTGCAACGCTGGATGCCCCCTGCTACGAAGTGCAGCATGAACTCTTGAGCCTGGTAAATGCTCGCCTGGCAACGTTGGATCAAGAAATTGCGGAACTGCATCAACTTCGTGAGGAAGTTGTTCGCTGTCAACAACAACTGGTGAGCGGCGCTGTAGAAAAGGATGAGCCATTTACGGTCTGCTTTGACCAATCATGCCTGGCCTGTTCACCCAGCACAACGCTCCCGCATCATCCGCTACCGCTGTGGTCCCGCGAACAAGTGCGTGTCCAAAGTGCTGCTGCTGGCGATGGTTCCTGAGCAGGTCTTCCTTGTTCACCATCTATCCTGTTTTTTCAAAGGAGCGTTGGTTCAATGACCTATGTGATCACGTTTCCCTGCATTGGCGTCAAAGATGCTTCATGCGTGGATGTGTGTCCGGTGGACTGCATTCATCCTACGCCAGCCGAAGCGGAGTTTGCCGATGTGGAACAACTCTATATTAACCCGGACGAGTGTATTGATTGCGGAGCCTGTGAACCCGCCTGCCCGGTGAGCGCAATTTTCGAGGAGAGCGCGGTCCCCGACGAGTGGAAACAGTTTATCAAGATCAATGCCGATTTTTTCAATGGAAGCAAGTAAGGAGAGAGCAATGAGTGAATCGCAGACATCGACCGTTACGGAAACCAGCATCGTCACCCTTACCGAAACAGCGGCGTCCAAAGTGCGCGATCTGCTTCAGCAGGAAAACGACCCTGAGCTGGGCTTGCGCATTTTTGTGTCCGGTGGCGGCTGCTCCGGCTTGCAATATGGTATGACCTTAGACGAAGAGCAAGAGGGAGATACCGTGGTTGCCCTTGCTGACGTGAAGGTGCTCGTCGACGAGATGAGCGTGGGCTACCTGACCGGCAGCGAAGTGGATTACGTGGATAGCCTCATGGGAGCCGGCTTTGTCGTCAACAACCCGAATGCCGTCTCGGCCTGCGGCTGTGGCCATTCGTTTAAGACGGCAGATACTGGCGAGGACACCCAGGCGCGCAGTTGCGCTTGTGGTCGCTAAAGGGAAGCAGCAAGGGGAAGAACCGATGACAGAACGTGATAGTAGTCAGCGGCAACGCACAGGCGCGCCTGTGCCGATGCTGGCGGATCAGCCTTCCGCAGGCGAGGCGCTGGTTCCTCAATCTGGCCTCCTGGTGGATAGCTATGGCCGGCGGATCAGAAATCTGCGCATCTCGGTGACCGACAAGTGCAACTTTCGCTGTACCTACTGCATGCCTGCTGAGGGTCTTCCCTGGCTCAACAAAGCGGAGATCCTCTCCTTCGAAGAGATCACACGGATTGCGCGCCTCGCGGTCAAACTGGGCATCGAACAGATTCGCTTGACGGGTGGAGAACCACTGGTACGGCGCGATTTGCCAGAACTGATACGACAACTCGGCCAGATCGAGGGGTTACGCAGCCTCAGTTTGACTACCAATGGCATCTTGCTTAAGCAGCAGTCCCAAGCGCTGGCGCAAGCTGGCCTGACGCGCATCAACGTCAGCCTGGACTCGCTCATCAGAGAAAAGTTTGCGCAGTTGACCCGGCGCGACCAGATGGAGCGTGTGCTGGAAGGACTGGAAGCCGTCGAAATGTACCCCAGCATCCGTCCCATTAAAATCAATGCCGTCGCTCTGCGCGACTTCAGCGAAGCAGATGTGCTCGACTTTGTGCGTTTTGCGCGCCGAAAAGCCTATATCATGCGCTGGATTGAGTTTATGCCGCTGGATGCCGATCAACAGTGGCGCAAGGAAGATATCTTAACAGGCGGCGAAATCAAGGCCATCATTGAGGGTACCTACGGTCCGCTGGTTCCCGTGGTCGGCGATCGTTCAGAAACGGCTCGTCGCTATACCTTCTGGGACGGCATAGGCGAAGTCGGCTTTATTAATCCTGTGAGCGAGCCATTCTGCGCACACTGCGACCGCATTCGCCTGACCGCAGATGGGCAACTCCGTACCTGCCTGTTTGCGACGACAGAAACCGACCTGCGTGCCGTCTTGCGCTCTGGTGGTGATGATGCACAGTTAGCACAGGTGTTGCGCCGTGCCGTCTGGCACAAAGAACTCAAGCATTATATTGGTGACACCCGTTTCAAGCGGGCGAGTCGCAGCATGTCCATGATTGGTGGTTGAGATATAGGAATGCGCTCAGGGGTAGATGCGTTCCTGCTTCGAAAGCATCTCCATGAACTTTTGTATGCGAGCGGCGCGGGTTTCAGGCTTCTTCGCCGTCTGGATTCTGAACAGGATGGCATAGCGATTGACGCTATTCAACGTGTTGAAAAACTGCTGCGCCTGAGGATTATTGTCCAGTTCGCGCTGGAGGTCATCGGGGACGCTGATGGTACTCTGCGGGTGATAGGCTGCGTCCCAGCGACCATCGGCCTTCGCCCGCTCTACCTGGCGCAGCCCCTCGGGCTGCATGCGACCGGCGTCGATTAGCGCCGTGGCTTTCTCACAATTGATCTTTGACCAGATGCTCCTGGGGCCGCGCGGCGTGAATTTTTGCAGCCAGAAGCGGTCATCGAAGGAGGCTTTTTGCCCGTCGATCCAGCCGTAGCACAGGGCGCTCTCCAGGGCTTCCGCGTAGGAAACAGAGTCAACGCCCGTCGCTTTCTTGGCGATCTTCAGCCAGGCCCCTTTTGCGCCGGTGTGATTCTCCGCGAGCCATGTTTCCCAATCCTGCCATATTTCGAATGATATGACCGGCAGATTGTCTGCATTCTTCATGAGGATAGTATACCAGATTCCTATGTGATGCACAGTGAAGCGATAGCTGTGTTAGCCTAGCGCGGTGTACACGACCAGGCGCAGCGTTGTTTGATGCTGGCTGGGTATCCAGTCACCGGCGCAGGTGATGAGATTGAGATAGGTTCCCGATCTATTGCCGAATATGTCCTGGAGCGGCGCTTGCTGTGGGGCGTAGTAGGCTATGCGCGTGACGTGAAAGCGGGTGCGGTGGCCATCGCTGCCGATCACGAAGACTGCATCATTGACGTGGATAGAGCGCAGGGTCCAGAAGACCGCCGGATAGCCGCCCGGGCGATCAAGGTGCCCATCGATGACGGCGCTGCCTCGCGCTCCGGGAAGCGGGCCGTCACCGTACCAGCCGGTGTTTTCCCAGGGACTCTGGGTTGGCGTCGCCAGATCCCCGTCGGGCAATATGCCCACCGTCTCAATGGAGGCGTTGATGCCAACGCCTGGAATCAGCAGGCGCGCGGGTTGTGTGATGTCGCTCGACGTTTTCACCGTTTTGACGACAGGGGTTTTTTCAACAAAAACTTCCGCTCTACTGGTGAGCGTTTGTCTTGCCATTGTCGAACCCTGGGTTGATGTAGCGCCGCACCCTGCCAGGACAAGTAGCAGTGTCCAGAACAGGGCGTAGCGTAGACGCAAAGGAGCGTGCATGGATGCCAACCGCCGTTATCGGGAATGAGCTATGCGACGCGATACAAAGCTGGCGCTCAGCAACGCTGCTACCAGGATGGATAACATCCACGGAATGAACGGCTGTGATTGCACGAAATCGGGCAATGGGGCCGGATCGCTGCCGGTTCCCGGTAAGCCGGGAACACCGCTGACCTGCGACGGCGATAGTTCGATGCTGGGCGAGCCGCTTGCCAGTCCCACCACGAAGATACTTGTGACCGTATTCACCCCCAGCGACTCCGAGAGCGGTAGCGCGACATTGGTGCTGGAAGCGGTTACGTTGAATGAGTACGAGCCTGAAGCGAGCGCAACGTAGTTGCTGGCCTGCTGGTATGTCACCGAGCTGAGCAGGTTCTGGCTCCCCGACGATAGCGAGACCGGGCCGGCATCGGGCGAAAGGTCATAGATGCGAACTTTCGCTTTTCCGGCCACGATATAGTTATTGTCAGTGAATACCTCGATGGAGAGACCGCTGGCTGCCGTTCCAACGGCTGCGGCGGTATAGACCATGCCCGATTGCACATCCAGCGTCTGCGTAATGGCTGACGCGCCTATGCCCTTGCCGACCAGCGCGATCTGCACTTTGTGCGGACCCGGCGGAATTGGTGCGTAGTCTGTGACGGAGCCGAACGCGAAACTGCTCAGTAGCTTGCTCCCGTCCAGGAAGACATCCGCCGTCCCAACATCGGGCGAAGCGTGAATAATGCGCACGTAGGCCGGTGTAGCGGCAGAGGCAGGATGTGCCAGCGCTCCGAGCAGCGCGAAAAGCATCAGGACGCCCAGCGCCAGCGTCAAAGTTACCCGGCTGATGATGAGAGCAAATGAGTGTCTGCTTTGCATGGTAATCATCTCCTCCTTACCAGGAAAAATAGAACAACGTCAATATGAAAATTGATAAATATATATTATATAACGATGCTTGCATCGTCCCATAACATATAATGAAACATTTGCAGCAATAATTGCAGCTTCTGCATTATTTGAGCGAATATATTCTTTATGTGCCTGATACTGCGCTTGCATTCCACAGGCCATACTCGCCAATTTTGTGCCCCTGCTGGTCATATGCTATGAAGCTGCCGGCCATGTCTCCGCCGACTTTGATATTGCCTTGCACAACCAGGGTTGTCCCCGAAGCTATTTTCACGGTGAAGTTGACTGCTCCGGAGGCGGTGACGGTTCCCTGAAACGTGCCGACCTGGCCCAACCCTTGAAAATTGCCGCTAATGTGGTTTTGCACCTGTTTGATGCCTGTCAGGTACAGATTTGTCCTGGTATTGGCTACTCCTGAATCAGTGATCTCGCCTGCATACGACGAGGCGACCGGAGGGTAGAGTGATGCAGTCGGAACGGTCGGTGTTGATGTCGGCTCTAGCGTGGCGGTTGGGACCGTGCGTGGAACGCTAGTCGCGCCGGGTGAAAGGCTGCGCGATGGTGTGTGCAGGTTGGTGAAGAGAAAACCAAGCCCCGCCACGAGTATGAGCAGCAAGGGAATACTAACAAAGACGAATGCCGGCATACGGCGGTGATTTTGCAGTTGCTCGGTGACGAAGGTGGGAGGCTCGGCGTCAACTCGCTCTTCATCCTCGTCAAAGACGGTAGGATGAGGGGTATCCGGCAGATTGTTGAACGGCGAATCCTGTTCTTGATACTCAGGTGAAGGAGCGTGCAGTGCGCTCCAGAACGCTTCTATCGTGGGGTAGCGGTCCTCTTTGTAGAGGGAAAGCGCTTTTTGCAGTGCATATGAGACATGATGTGGGAGCACTGGTACCAGCACTTCGGCTGGTTTGAGCGGCTCGCTGCCCTTTCCCGCGGTGATGCGCGCCACCGCGTCGGCGGGAGTGACGCCGGTCAATAGGGCATACATGGTCGCTCCAAGCCCATACACGTCGGTGCGGAAATCGGCCTCACTTTTTGCGCTGTATTGTTCAATCGCGGCATATCCCGGTGAGAAGTGACCAAAGATAGTAATGGTTCCTTCGGGGAGATATTCTTTCGCCGTGCCAAAGTCAACCAGGACGGCCTCGTTGCCATCGAGGGGCATGATGATGTTGGCAGGCTTGATATCACGATGCATGATGGGAGGCTCTTGATGATGCATATATATGAGCGCGTCAACGACGGGTGCCATCATGGCCAATGTGAAATCAAGCGAAAAACGCTGGCCATATTGTTCCTGGCGCAAGACCTCAAGATTCTTACCCTTGATGTACTCCATCAGGAGATACACCCGCCTGAGTTTTTCGTGCTCGAAAATGTGATGAACACGCGGCAAAGATTTGTGATCGAGACGCTTGAGAATTTCACACTCGAAAAGCAAACGCTTGCGATCCGACCCGCTTGGGTCGATCACCTCTTTCAGCGCATATACTTTTTGCCTGGTTTGCCGGTCACTGACCAGGTAGACGGCACCGAAACCACCCTGACCGAGCAGGCCATCGACCCGGTAGCGTTCCCCAAAGGTATCTTGCAGGATGGCACCGACTGGCAGCGTCATTTGTTCTTGTAGCACGTTGTGTTACACCTTTAGCACAATAGTACGGCTGTCATCGAGGAAAGTTGAGTATGCATCTCACATTATCATCATTATGTCAATCATAGTCAATAGATAGAGGTTTGTCTATGTACGTGTAAATAGTATGACAAAAGTACCTCTTTCCACTGAGATGCTTTTCTCAGGTGCGTATCATTAGTAGAGACGATTTAGCACAAGCAGCGGCGCTTCTTCGCTGCTGTCCTCGCTTTCGATCGCTTCAATCCGCTCGGGAAGATGATCCTGGTGGTAGAAGAGCGAAATAGGCGCTTCGTCGGTATTTTTGTGCTGGTAGCCTGATTTCAGATCATACGTACCTGTGCGCTCGACACGTGCATGGTTCGCTCCTCGCTCTTGTGCCGGTTTTCTGCTCCGATTCAGCATCTCGACGATGGCTCTGTGCGACCCGGTCAACTGCTGGATGGGCGCGTCGTCGGCCACACGCCAGAGGCCGTCATTGAAGGACAGCGCCAGGTGTACAGCGCGAGTGGAGGCTGATTTGTAGAGCGAGAGACTTGCGCTCGACGCGTGATGCGCGCGTTTCAGATGCAGCACACCATCGGCATACTCTGCAATACTTGTCCTGGCTTTTAGCGCGTTGAATGGCGTACCCGCTGTTGATTTGGGCGTGTGAAATTGAATCATTATACAGACACTATAGAAATCAGCGAGAGACTTTAGTGCAGCCAGGCTTTGGGCATCGGATGCCTCTTCAGAATCAACAACTTGTTGCGACGGTGCTGCTAGGACTTTTGTCCATGTGTCGATCATCACAAGGCGTGCCTGCGGGTGCGTAAACAGCCAGGATTCGAGTGCATCGATGCCCCCGGCGTCCATCTTCGGCCAGGATGTTGCGTACTCGAAATCGTCTGAGAGATCAACTCCGCGTGCCTGTAGCGCATTCAGGCGTTCCTGTAAGCGTTGCTCGTTGTCTTCGAGCGCGAGGTAGAGTACGCCTCCCTTTTCGGCATTGATGTTGCTCGCGCCCGCACCGCCATTGGCAACGCTTACTCCTAGCGACAGGTCGAACCAGGACTTGCCGACCTTCTGCCTGCCAACCAGGGCGACCAACCCTTGCGGGATGATGCCGGGGACAATCCAGCGAGTCGGCCTGCGCTGCTTGTTCATCAAGGCTTTCACGGAGCCGATCACCGGAGCCGATCCCTCGAGAGGCCTGTTTGTTTGAGGTGCAAAGACATCTTCATCCTCGCTCGTGTTGCGCTCTCGATGAACCGGCGCAGCCGCGAGGCGAGGCAGGGGTTCGGTGTTTTGCTGATTGGGTAGCTCTTGAGAGAGATCAATCGTCGGTTTGGAGAGCCTGACCGCCGGCAGTTCTCCGGTGACTGCAATGCGCTGCGCAGTATGAGCATCTGATAGCGCGACATAGTGGCGCATATCTAGCTCGCCAGTAAGCAAGGCTTGTTCAATTTTGCGAACTGGGCGTTCCTCGTCGATAATGCGTTTGATGGCGAGGCTGTCTGGCTGTACGGCGCCCAGGGAAAGATAGCTGACGAGGCGATCCCCACAGATAGATATACGCCGGTAGTTGCCCTTTCGATTATCAGTGATGGTGGTTGCCCCTTCAAAATCCCGCAGAGGATCGCCGACGGCCAGCAGAGAAAGCGTCCCCAGGTGTGTAGCGTGCCAGGGAGTGCCGAGGGGTAATGCGAGTTCATTATGCCCGGTCATGATCGCCGCGGCCATACGCCCCTGTAGAACCGCCGTCTGCCAATGCGGGCGCGTCTGATAGATTCCGGTTTGTGGATTTTGCAGCGCGGCAACGTCTCCAGCCGCGTAAATATGCTGCGCGCTGGTATGGAGACGGTCATCGACGAGAATCCCGTGATTGTGCTTCAAAGGATGATCGCAGTGTTCCGCCAGCGTTGTCACGGGGGTAGTGCCTGTACAGGCGAGGACTACCTGGCAAGCCAGTACCTCTCCAGTGTTGGTGACCACTCCAGCTACAGCGCCTACCTTTCCAACGATTCCGACGATCTCGGTTCCTGTATGAACGCTGGCACCTGCTGCTCGAATCCGCTCAAGCACGATATCCGACGCCGCGTGGTCAAGTACTCGTGACAGGAATGTCGAGCCGCGCATCAACCATTGAACGCGCACTCCCCAGTGCAGTAGCACCATCACAGTTTCGACGGCATGCGTACCGCCGCCGATCACCACGGCCTCTTTTACCTCGTGCAGGCGCAACCTTCGTCGCAAGTCGAGGTAATCACCCAGGCGGTGCAAGGTCATAACGCCATCAAAGTCACGTCCGGCTACATCGGCTGGCAGACCGGTAGGTGTACTGCCGGTGGCAAGCAACAAGGATTCATAGCCCAGTTCGTAACCATCGCTCAGGCGGATAAAGTTCCCCTTCGATTTAATTTCCTCAACCCTGGCATTCTTGACGCGGATGGACTGGAGTCGCTCGGTTCCAGAAGGATAGGCTAACAGCTGCTCCTGTGTGAGCTTGCCGGTCGCAAATTGTTTGAGCGCCGGTGTATGAATGGTGGGGTGGCATTGCTCGGAGACGATAGTCACGCGCTTCTCTGGAGCGAGACGGCGCGCCTCGATAGCAGCCGTCAAACCGGCGATACCATTGCCTACGATCAC
Source organism: uncultured Chloroflexia bacterium (assembly GCA_963731975.1). Classification (GTDB taxonomy): domain Bacteria; phylum Chloroflexota; class Ktedonobacteria; order Ktedonobacterales; family Ktedonobacteraceae; genus CAVSXS01. Next base: position 100,911 of record CAVSXS010000008.1, read on the forward strand.
AATGTCTGCGCGCTCACTCCCGCCAGCCGGAGCGCCCCTGGAAGTTCCCCATACTGCTCTTTTTCTAATATTCATAAGTGTCTATCCATGCATCAAATAATAATCAGATCAGCGACGTGAAGCTCACGCCGCTTCAAGGCAATTGTAATGTTACATAAGTAGTAAACGTTATTGACGGTAGGGGAACCGGGGGCAACGAGTTACGTTCCGGTTAAAAAACAAGCATCCCGGTAAATATTTCATCACAAAGCAAAATTTGATATGTGATTTGTCGCCAGTACGTGAAATTCTGATAGTATATGCAAAAGCGACATCAACAAGAAATAGAAAATGGAAAGAGCATTTAGTGCGATGGAGGGTGTATTGCCAGTTAAGTCGTCTTGACATGCGCCATTGCACTGAAAATCAAGTACTGGTATTTTTGGGCTATATCAATACGCCTTCTTCGTTACCGGATGATAAAATATGCGTAGTAACACATAGATTGTCATCAATATACAGCGTAGTCGCTTTATCCGTGAGGTAATACGTTTATGATTAAAAGTGTATCACCTGAAAAATTGACTGGAACGACATTAGGGAATTATCGGTTACAAACATTTATTGGACAAAGCAAACTCGGTCCTACCTATCTCGCGCGCACCGACGCGACCAACACGTATCTTTTTCGCTTCATAGAAGGGCCAACATACGGGAATGTAAAAGATTATGAAGCCTACCTGGAACATTTTCAATACCGGGCAGCGCAGATCGCTACCTTGCAGCATCCCTATCTCTTGCCGTTGCTGGACTATGGTATTTATCGCGGCTATCCCTACCTGGTTTCGCCACACATTCCGTTACGCTCACTGCGCACCCGAATTAGTAAAAATGGCTCGCTGAACACCTTTACTGTTGGCCGCTACCTGGATCAGATAGCGACCGCGCTGGAGTATTCCCACGAACATGCGGTGCTGCATGGCAGTCTTTCTGTAGACAGTATTTTTATCAGGCTCGATGGCCAGCTTGTTGTGGCTGATATTGGCGTGAGGAGCCTGCTCGAATTGCACACGCAGGATACGCCCAGGAACCAGCTTATTCAATTGTATGACGGATACGCGCCGGAGCAGTTGCTGGGCAAGCCGACCAGCCCTGCAACCGACGTATACACGATGGGCGTGGTGATTTATCATCTCTTGACAGGCGCGCCCGTGTTTGAGGGAAGTAGCCCCGAAGAAATAGCGCAGCAGCATTTGTATACCTCGATCCCGCCGTTGAGCCAGTGGCGAAGCGATCTCCCCGCCGGCCTGTATAGTGTGCTGGCCCGCGCGATGGCTAAAGACCCATCCCAGCGTTACCACCAGCCGGGGGCTTTTGCCAACGCCTACCATAGCACGACTGCTCCGGTGAACAGAACCCGGCTGCCGTTTGCCGTCACCGAGGCTCCTGGCGCTCAGCCTCATCAATCCTTCTCGCAGGGAGCAACGATGGCAGATGCGCCATTCAGCGAGCGCTCCTGGGGAAACAACAGGACGAGCCAGGATTATGCGCAAGGTTTACCTCGCTCGTCCATCCAGTCCGCTATCCCGCATTCCATGCATGGTTTTACCGACGAGAATTCCATTCATGCGATTCAGAGTCCTCCCTTCGCTTTCTTACGTCGATTCGAGAATAAGCGCAGGCCGCGTCTCCTGCTGATCGCGGCGCTGGTCGCCCTGCTGGTGATCGCCAGCAGCGCAATTGGCATTAACGCCTTACTCGCGCAAAAGAGCGCCGCGGGAAGCGGCAGCGGGCAGGTGACGTTTTTTGCCAACCAGACTACTACCGGCGGCGTCACCAATTCGCTTTCTATCTCCTTCCAGCATCTGCAAGCGCCTGCCGCGGGTGAACATTACGAAGCCTGGATCATCAACGATCAGACGGAGCAGGTGTTAGACCTGGGCGGGCTTGTGGAGAATAATCAAACCTGGTCGCTCAAATTTAGCACGACCAGCGGTAATTTGCTCGAAACCGGAGATAAGCTTGAGATTACCCAGGAGCAGGGAGCTATAACCGCTCCAGCCGGCAAAGTGATCCTCTCTGGCAGCTTTCCAGTGCTGGCCTTTCAGCATATCCAGCATTTGTTGGTGAGCTATCCAGATACGCCGGGCAAGGTTGGCATGTTGATCGGCCTTTTGCAACAGACGCACGAGCTTGACATCCAGGCGTCGGTGCTGCTAAGCGTTTCCGCCAGCCACAATGCCGCCACGATTGCATGTGTCGCACAGAGTATGATCGATATAATCGAGGGTGCGCAGGGCGCGCATTATCATCCTCTCTCAGCGGACTGCAAGCAGCAGAATGTGACGGTGACGGGTGACGGTTTTGGACTGCTGGGTAAAGGCTACGTAGCGGGTGCGGAAGAACACGCCGCCCTGGCGCTTAGCCAGAAAGACGCAACCAGCGTCATGCATCAGCATGCAGCTTTGATGGATACCGCCCTCGCAAATGTCAACGGGTGGGTGACGACCATCGAACAGGACGCCTTGCAGCTACTTGCCCATCCCACCAACCTGTCCTCTGTGCAGGAGGTGACGACGCTGGCTGATGACGCCTACCACGGCGTGGATGCCAATGGAGATGGGCAAATCGACCCCGTTGTGGGCGAAGCAGGAGCGATGACCGCGTACCAGCAGGGGCAATTAATGGCAACCCTGTATCTTACGCCAGCGGCATAACGCCCCCTTCACAAGATCGCTGTTTTTTCTACTACAAAATGCATGGCGCTCTGTTCTCATGAGCGCCGATTCCTCTTGTTCAAGTACGTCAGGTTTGGGAAAGGACTGTGAGACGCGGTCGGGTGGTAGAGTACCATTTCTCTCGTGACCTCCCTGTGCAACATTGGCCTTGTTATGAGATCGGTTTGTGAACACCATCCAGTACGATTGAAGGTGGGCATCAATAACGACCTCTTAACCGCAGGTTTTGTACTTGCGTAATGGATAGCTAAAAGAGGGGAGGTTCACAATGAAAGCAAGGAAATACTTTGAAACACATCGTGTCTGGGTGATACTCGGCGCGGTCATGGCGCTCGTGCTGATTATCGGCATGGCGATCCTCATTCCGCTGGCGCTCAGGAATAACAATACGGCCACAACGCCGACCCCGACGCCGGCGAGTACGGGAACCACCGTCGTCACTCCGACACCGGGCGAGCAAACGCCGTCGCCAGCGCCGGGCGTCGTGCTGGGGCCGCAGCCATGCCCCACGAGCGTAGCCAGCACTACCTACTGGAACGAAGTGCTAGGTACGCCAGGCACCGATAGGAGCGTCGAGAGCGTCTCTTGCGCGAATATCGCGGGCAATCCTACGCTGCAGGCGCTGGTGACGGTACGTCATCGTGTCAGCGGTACGCTGGACGTCTACGTCTTCGACAAGATCACCAGCGCGAAGCCAACGCGCATCTTCTTGTTGTCCGGGCTGATAATGGGCGACGCCAAGATCAGTTACTACAATACCATCATGACTGCCGAGGTAGACAAAAACTCTACCCTCAATGCCGGTAAGAATAGCACGCAGTGGACGCCCGATCTCTTCAGGGAATATGACTTGAGTCAGGCAGCGGCGACACAGGTGGCCTTCCCCGGCATCTATCCCGACCTGACGCGCTACCAGGCCGAGCAGGACCAGGCGCTTGTCAACAAAGGCCAGGATAGCTGGAAGAATGACCCGGCGCAGGTCGCGCAGAAGCTGGTCGCGCAGTTCTTCCAGTGGAAGCGCCAGTTGACGGCCACTGTGCTGAGTGGCGGAGGTCCGCACGATGTCTATGCGACCGTCAAGGTCTCCGAGCCGCCTCAAACGGGTGGTTCATCAGCCTCGTCAACCGTCACCGTGACGCTGAGTCGGCTCGAAGGAAACACCCATAACATGTGGGTAGCTATTGGTGTCGCGGATGGCGCGGGCGCGCTCACCTCCGTCGAGGCGCGCAGCCTGGTCTCTAGCCCGGTGAAACTGGAAGGCAAGGGCAGCGCGTTTGAAAATACGATCGGGATGGCCTATATCCTGGATCACCTCTACAACAGTGTCGGTCGAGCCATTGTCACCGGTGCCCCGGGTGTAGGGATGGGGATGACCACCTACTCGATGCAGGTCAGCTATGAGACGAGCTTTAAGGGCGGCCCGCAGGAAGGGATCGTGGAAGTCCAGTTGAATTCCCCCATCCAGTCCGAGCCGTATTCGGCGGTGATGGTCAAGGTGCTGCTCAACCCTGAACCGGGCGTAGCGCAAGGCCCCGTCTCCTGCCCGGCCTCCATCGACAAGCCGGCGTACTGGGCATCGATCATCGGCCTGGATACCAGCAAGTTCTCGGTGGGTACGTTGAGCTGCGCCAACATGAAGGGCGACACAACGCTGCAAGCCGTGATCCCGGTCTATCATACCGATGGCAGCCAGATGTTTGATGTGTACGTGTATGACCAGATCACCGCTGCTCATCCAACCCAGCTCTTCAAACTGGAAGGGCTGTATAGGGGCGGAGCCTACATCAGCGGCTACAGCACGCTGCTGACCTCGCAGGTGGATGTGAACTCCGGCGTCAACAAAGACAAGACTGGAGACCAGTTGACGACCGATCTCTTCCGCGAATTCAGGTGGTCGGATGGCGCGGGCATCTTCGTGCAGACGGCCTTCCCGGGCATCTTCCCTGACCTGACGCGCTGGCAGGCTGAACTGGACCAGAACGCGGTGAAAACGGGACAGGACGCCTGGAAAAACAACGCCGTGCAGGTGGCGCAGCGCATGGCAGCCCAACTGCTGAAGTGGCCGGCCACTGCGTCAGCCACGCTCGTGAGTGGCGGCGGTGCGCAGGATGTGGACGCCGTCGTGCAGGTGAAGAGTCCCATGCCGGGAGGCATGGCGATCAACGTCACACTGAGCCGCTTAGAGGGCAATGTCTCTAACATGTGGGTGGTGATCGGCGTGCAATCCAGCACCGGCTTGCTCACTATCAACTTGCCGCGCCAGGGAGAACTCCTCAGCAGCCCGGTAACGGTGACGGGCACGGGCAGCGCCTTTGAAGCCGTCATCGGCCAGGCGTTTGTGATCGATCACCTGTATAGCACTATCGGCCAGGCGCAAGTGATGGGAGTCGGTAACGGCAAGACGACCTACAAAACGCCCATCGCGTACACGTCCAGCTTCAAGACAGGCGCGCAGGAGGGCTTTGTTGCCGTCTACATGTACAGCCAGGCTGACGGCTCCATTGCGACAGCCGCCATGGTGAAGGTGATGATTGGTGGCTAAAGGTAGAAGAGTCAATCGAGACAAGGCAGGGGAGCTATCCGAACGGGTAGCTCCCCTGCCTTGTCTCGATTGGGGCATTTTGCCGACTTAGAGCAATCCTACCCAGCTTTGTATCTCGATTTCAGTCTCCTCGACCTGCACGGGTTGGCCTTGCTCCTCACTCGTTGTCTCCGTCTTCGCCAGCCCGGGCCGCACGATGAACATAGGGAGTTTCGTCACTCCGAGAAGATGTTCCGTGACGCTGCCCATCACCAGACGCTGCAAGCCGCTCCGGCCATGCGTCGCCAGGGCGATCAGATCAAAGCCAGCAGATGTTGCTACGTTCCTGGCCTGAGCCGTCTCCTCAACAATGGTTCCGCTCACGTCGGCGTTGTCCACCACGGACGAGGTTACCTGGAGATTCAATCCTGCCAGGTCCATTGCGGAACGCTCGACAACGGCCTTCACATACTTTTCTGCCGCTTGTTTGGCTTCCTCGTGCATCAGATCGCTAATATGCGCCTGGCTCTTCATTTTCCCGTAGGCGGAAGGCAGGTCCACCACGCGCAGGAAATGCAGCTCATTCTGGAGTGAAGCGGAAAGAGCCATGACGAGGTATGCCGTGGGCAGGATCACTGCTTCGGCGAGCGCCGACCCATCCAGCGGTACCAGCACGCGCATGGGATGAGCAGCATCCAGCATGGGGGGGATGCCACCATGTTCATTGAGCACCAGCACCGGCGCTGGGCTGTGGCGAACCGCTTCCTGAGCGATACTGCCGAAAACCCAGCGTTTCAGCCCCGTCTCACCGTGACTGCATAGAACGATCAGGTCTACCCCTTCCAGGCGCGCTGCCTCGTAGATTTGCGGCGATGCTGCGCCGGCGGTCAGGTCCAGTTCGGTAGGAATGCCAACCAGCTCGCTTGCGTAGATTTCGGTGATGTCGTTGAGGTAGTTGCCCGCTGCATCCTCGCGTCTGACAAAAGCGCCTGGTTTCAAATCAACCGTCCGCTTTACAGAATATGTCCCGAATTCGACGGGGGGAAGGACGACTTCTACAAAGACGATAGTTCCGCTGGTGGCGCGTGCGATGCGCGCTGCTACTGGGATGGCCCTCTCGGCTCGCCTCGATCCATCAAGAGGCACCAGAATTCGCTTAAACATATGCTTGTACTCCTATCGACATGCATGTCGAAACTCACAGCTCCACTCGCTGCTTTCTAAGACAAGCATATCTCCCCCTGCTCACAATCGCATCATCATTGAGTTCATTAGCCTCACAGACTGGTAACAAGCGCTTCTGAAATCTTGATAGGCAGGTCGATCGAGGCAATTGAGAGAGAAGCACGCAATGATCGAAGATACCTCCAACCAGGAGCTACCCTCTCTTTTTGAGTATTCCATCAGCAGGCATGTGTGGTGCCTCGACGTGCATGAACACGCTGCGATAATGCGGAACGTGAAATAATTTGCCCGTAAGTACGTCGCGCGTGCCCGCGGCCAGCAAGCGAAAGGCTGCCACCGCAAGCAATGCGCCCAGGGGAGGCGCGACGAAGTACAGCCACTGGTCTTGCCAGAATCCGGCGACGAGGGCGGGGCCAAAGCTGCGCGCCGGGTTCAGGCTGGTACCGGAGATAGGCGCTTCCAACCACACCATCATCGCAATCAGTATCCAGCTCATCAGCGGTGTCCACCGCATTAAGCGATGGCTGCTGACGAAAAAGAAAATGGAGAGCACGAGCAGGAAGGTGAGGCTCACTTCTGCCAGAAAGACCACCCAGAGCGGAAGGCCCGATCCAGGGAGGGTCATACCATAGTGGACGCTGGCGGCTCGCCCTCTCCAGACGATGGCCAGCAGCAGCGTACCGGTGATCGCACCGAGAAACTGCCCGAGTATATACCCTCCTAAATCAAGAGTGTGCATCTTTCCATGCGCCCAGAACGCCAGCGACACAGAAGGGTTGATATGTGCGCCGCTAAGTTTCCCAAGCGGAGAAATAGCGACGAGCGAACCAGACCCCGCGAACAGGATGCCGGTGATGAGCAGGCGCGCACTTTTGTCAGGGAGCACAGCGGCCAGTGGTGAACCTATGCCGAAGTCGAAGACGATGGCGCTCGCTCCGGCAAAGAGCAGGAACGCGGTTCCCAGCAGTTCCGCTCCGTATTCAAACCAATGGAGTTGTTTCCACCACCCCTGATCACGCATCGCTCATTCCCTTTCTCAAGTGCGTGAGATTCCACAGATTCTACATGCTTCACCCTGGCAGCATGTTACTGCGCTTGCGAGATGGTCAGGCCGCATGTATGAGGCGGATGTGACTGAATGCCTGCACATTCAGGGCTTCAATAAGGCAATTTCAGATTGTAGAGCTTATTTAGGGGCCATGCGAATTGCCCCATCGAGACGAATCACTTCGCCGTTGAGCATCTCGTTCTCGATGATGTGGCGCGCAAGGGCCGCGTACTCTGAGGGCTGGCCCAGGCGCGGTGGGAAAGGCACCTGCTGGCCCAGCGAGATGCGGGCGGGTTCGGGCAGGTTGCCAAGCAAGGGAGTCTCGAAGATGCCCGGGGCGATGGTCATGACGCGGATACCGTTGCGTGCCAGGTCGCGCGCGATGGGCAGCGTCATGCCGACGATACCGCCCTTCGAGGCGGAATAGGCTGCCTGCCCGATCTGCCCATCGAAGGCCGCGACGGAGGCAGTGTTGATGATGACGCCGCGCTCGCCGCTCGCTTCGGGCTTATTCTCGGCCATGGCAGCGGCGGCCAGGCGAATGGCGTTGAAGGTGCCGATCAGGTTCACCGAAATAACGCGCGTGAACGAGGCAAGGCTGGACGGCCCGTTTTTCCCCAGCACGCGCTCCGCTACACCGATGCCGGCGCAGTTAATCAGCACGTGCAGGCCACCGAACTGCTCGACCGCTGCACGTACCGCCGCCTGCACTGACTCCTCTTCGGTGACGTTGGTCTTGACAAATATGGTTGTCGCGCCGCTCGCGTTGAGTTCGGATGCCAGCGCCTCGCCACCTTCGCTGTTCAGGTCGGCGATGACGACCTCTGCTCCCAGACTGCTCAATAGTCGCACACACGCAGCCCCAAGCCCGGACGCGCCGCCCGTCACAAGCACGCTCTTATTCTTGATATCCATACATGTTCCCTTTCTCGATCAGTAGCTTCCGGTGTCGTGCCACGTGGCACGTGGTATACTCACAATACCGATTGGATGTATTCTACAACACTGCGAGTTCGAGCGTATGCAGACCCCTGGCACCCGACCGCACTGGCAGGGCCGCCGCCGTCATGTCGCTAATGGGCGCATGGTGTGGTACGGCGAGCCGAGCGACGAGCGCTACTGGTATGCCTTCTGGAAGGCGCGGCTTACCCCTGACTACTATACCGAGGCAGAGGCGATGTCGCTGCGAAACGATGAACTGGGTCGACTCCTGCTCAAGTATATGCCGCTGGAGGGTCTGCATCTGGAAGCAGGCTGTGGCGCTGGCTACTGGGTCGCGGCGCTCGCTCATGCGGGCAGGCGCGTCGAGGGCATCGAGTATGCGCAGGATCTGGTTGCGCTGGTGCGCGCGGCCAATCCGCGTCTGGCGGTTCGCCGCGAAGATGCGCTGGCGATTGATCGCCCGGATTGTTTCTACGATACGTATCTTTCGATTGGCGTGGTCGAGCATCGTGTCGAGGGGCCAGAGCCATTTCTGACGGAAGCATTTCGCGTGCTCAAGCCGGGTGGCAGGATTCTGATTGCTGCTCCTTATTATGGCTCGCTGCGCCGCTTCAAGCAGCAATTATTCCTCTATGAATCCGAGCGTCCCGGACTTCCCTTTTTCCAGTATGGATTCAGCAAGAGTGACTTTATTCGCTTGCTGCGAGAAGCTGGCTTTTACGTGGAGTATGCCCAGCCGCTCTACGCGCACCGCCTTCTCCTTGAGGAACTCCCCGGCTACGCATGGCTCTCCGCTCGCGCCAATTTCATACGGCGCGCGGCAGAGCGTCTCTTCTACAGAAGAGATGGGCATATGTTGTTGGTGGTCGGGCAAAAACCAGAAGTAAACCTCTAGACATCTCCTTTGAAATCTGGCATACTATAGCCAATTCTAACGCACAAGAAAAGCAAAGACGGGGATAAGTAGGTGGACGGGGAGGCTACAGAGAGAAAAGGCCATTGGCTGCAAGCCTTTTCGCCTGAACGTCGGTCGAAGTTCACCCCAGAGCTGGCTGTTGAACGAGCATCTTCGCCTCTTCAAACGGCAAGAAGTGTAGACAGCCCCGGTGGCCTCCGTTAGCGGGCAAGCCAAGAGACTCGGATCGGCTGAATTCTCCAGGTTAATGCACTACCTGGAAACGGCTCTCAAGTCCGGGCAATTGCATTCGGGCTGCATAGCAGGCTGGATGAGGATTGAAAAAATCATGGGTGGTACCACGGAGTATTGCATGCTGACAGCTTCGTCCCTGGAGACGAAATCGTTGTCAGCATTTTTGATTCTGGGACATTACGTTGGGGCGACCACAAGGGTTGCCCCTACGAAGGAAGAAAGGCAGCGATGAACATGGGAAATACGGTGCAGCAGGATTTGCTGCAGCAGCTAGAGCAACTGCGTGTGGATGCGGAAACAGCACTGGCGCGGGCCGACACCGCCGAGAGGATCGCCGCCTGGCACAGCGATTACCTGGGCCGCAAGGGACGCCTGACGGGCATCCTGCGCAACCTGGGTGGCCTATCCCCGGAGGAGCGCCCGCAGGTCGGCAAGGTGGCGAACGAGGTGAAGACGGGGCTGGAGCGGGCGCTCGCGCAGCGGCAGGAGGCCATCGAGCAGGCACAACTGGAGGCAATGCGCCGCGCCGAGAGCGTCGATGTGACGCTGCCGGGTCGTCCGCAAACGCTGGGCAAGCTGCATATCACCAGCCGCACATTGCGCGACTTCTACAGCATTTTCGCAGAGATGGGTTTCCAGGTATTCGATGGGCCGGAGGTTGAGACGGACGAGTACAACTTCCAGCTGCTCAACATGCCGCCGGGCCATCCCGCCAGGGATATGTGGGATACCTTCTATACGACAACGCCCGGCTTGCTGCTGCGCACGCACACCAGCCCCGGCCAGATACACGCCATGCGCCGCTACGCGCCGGAACCCATCCGTATCATCCTGCCCGGCAAGTGCTATCGCTACGAGGCGGTCGATGCCTCACACGAGACCATGTTCTACCAGGTCGAAGGGCTGGCTGTAGGCAGGCATATCACGCTTTCTGACCTGAAGGGCGTGCTATTGAATTTCGCCAACCAGATGTACGGTGAAGGGCGTGTTGCGCGTTTCCGCAAAAGCTACTTTCCATTCACAGAGCCAAGCGTTGAGATGGACATCGATTGCGTGTTCTGCGGCGGCAAGGGCTGCTCCATTTGCAAATATACCGGCTGGCTCGAATTGCTGGGCGCAGGCATGGTTCACCCGCGCGTGCTACGCTGGGGCGGCTATGACCCAGCCGAGTACAGCGGCTTTGCCTTCGGCATGGGACCCGACCGCACGGCGATGCAGAAGTATGGCATCAACGATATCCGCTACTTCTTCTCGAACGACGCAAGGCTGTTAGAACGGGTGTAACGCGAGAGCAATAATACGGAGGATAACACAATGTTAGTACCGATATCATGGTTAAAGGAATATGTCGATCTTGATCTGCCGCTGCCGCAGCTGGCGGAGCGCATCACGCTGGCGGGGTTGGAGGTGGAGGCCATCGAGCGCACGGGCGACTGGTGGGACGCGGAGACGGTGCTGGTCGGGCGCATTGTGGCGATCAAGCCACATCCCAACGCGGACCGGCTGGTGCTGGTCGATGTGGACTACGGCGCGGCTGAGCCGGAGCAGGTCGTGACCGGTGCGCCCAACCTGTTCCAGTACAAGGGTACGGAGTCGCTGCCTGTGCTCAAGGTGGCCTTCGCGCGTGCCGGGGCGGCGTTGTTCGATGCGTACAGCGAGGAGCAGCCCCGGCCAAAGAAGAAGCTGAAGCCGTCCAAGATTCGCGGCGTACCCTCGAACGGCATGGTGTGTTCCGAGCGCGAACTGGGCTTGAGCGAGGAACACGAGGGCATCCTCATCCTGCCGGAGGACGCGCCGGTAGGGATGCCCCTGCGTGACTACCTGGGCGACGAGGTGCTATCGCTGGGCCTGACGGTCGATATGGCACGCTGTCTGAGCATGATCGGCGTGGCGCGCGAGGTGGCCGCGCTGACCGGCGCGCAGTTGCACCTGTCGCCCGACGAGCTAGCAGTGACGGAAGGGCAGGATGCAGCGCATCTGGTAAGTATCGAGTTAGCAGACCCCGACCTGTGCAACCGCTATACCGGCATGGTGATCTCCGATGTACAGATCGGCCCATCGCCTGAGTGGATGCAGGATCGCCTCAACAAAGGAGGGATGCGCCCCATCAGCAATGTGGTGGACATCACTAACTATGTCATGCTTGAATGGGGCCAGCCGCTGCACGCCTTCGACTATGATCTGCTGGTCGAGCGCGCGAAACGGGCGGGCGAGACAAAGCCGACCATCATCGTGCGGCGTGCCAGGCCAGGCGAGAAGATGATCACGCTGGACGGCGTCGAGCGCGAGCTGGACAACTCGATGCTGCTGATTACCGACGCGCTGGGGCCAATCGCCATCGCGGGTGTGATGGGCGGCGCGGAGACCGAGGTGCATGAGGGCACGCGCAACGTGCTGCTGGAGTCGGCCACCTTCGACAATATCAGCAACCGCCGCACGGCGCAGAAGTTGAAGCTGCACAGCGAGGCCAGCCAGCGTTTCACGCGTGGTATCCCTGCTTCCCTCAATCCCATCGGCGCGCGTCGCGCCGCCGTGCTGATGCGCGATCATGCCGCCGGGCGCATCGTGCCGGGCATTGTGGATACCTACCCTGTGCCGCAGGCGCAACGCGTGGCGTACACGACCGCCAGCGATGTGCGGCGCATCCTGGGCATGGACGTTTCCCTGGACGAGATCGCCGCCAGCCTGCGGAGGCTCGACATCGCTTGCGAGCAGGTCGCAAGCTTGCCCGCCTCCGGCGAAGAACTGGGCGAGCAAGTTCTGGGGCTGCATATCGCGCCGGGCGAGCCGCTGCTGCGCTGCGTCGCACCCTGGCATCGCCTGGATATCGCCCAGCCCGCCGATCTCGCAGAAGAAGTGGCGCGCATCATCGGCTACGAAACCATTCCCTTGACTCTGATGGATGACGTGCTGCCGCCGCAGCGCCGCAACCTGCAACTGGAGACCGAGGAGAAGATACGAGACATTCTGGTAGGCAGCGGCTTGCAGGAAACTATCAGCTACTCGCTGACCACCGTGGAGAACCACGATAAGGTCATGCGCGTCCCGCCGGGTTCGGGTGAGAAAGCTGTGCCGTGGGTCAGGCTGCTCAATCCGCTCTCGGCCAGGCGTACCGTTATGCGCCGCGACATGCTGGTGAGCGCGCTGGAGAACCTGGCCTACAACTATCGCTATACGACGCGCTACCCCGTCTTCGAGATTGGCCGCGTCTACCGGCCTGAAGATGGCGACGGTGTGCGCCCGCATGAGGACGAGCGCCTGTGCATTCTGCTTGCGGGGCCGCGCCGTCCGGTCAATCTTTTTCCCGACCCGGCGGGCGAGGAGCCGTTCGACTTCTTCGATCTGAAGGGCATTGTGGAGACGATGTTGCAGCGCCTGGGTTATGCCACCAGTGAGGTCGAATATGTCCCTGAGCAGAACCGGGCGTATACTGCGACGTGTGCCGCGATCAGGCTGCGCGGTGGCTCGTTGGGTATCATGGGCGAGGTTGACCCGCAGGTGCTACTTGACTACGAGATTCCTGCCGGGGTGCGCGCCTACGCTGCGCAGATGCATATCGAGCCGCTCGTCAGGCCGAGCTGGCAGCTACAGCCGATGGCACCCATCAGCAACTATCCGCCCATTGTGGAAGACCTGGCCTTCGTCGTGGGCGAGGAAGTCACCAACGCGCAGTTGCTCGACGCCATTCGCAAGGCCGGTGGCACGCTTCTGGCACGCGCCGATCTCTTCGACATCTACCGCGGCCAGCCCGTCCCGCAGGGGCACAAGTCGATGGCTTACAAGCTGGCCTATGAAAGCGTCGACGAGCCGCTCAAGGAATCGCAGGTAGTCAGCCTGCGCAATCGCATCATCCGCCGCGTCGGCGAGGCCGTCGGCGGCACGTTGAGAGAGTAAGATTATGCAAAATGATGAAATTATCCTCAGCGATAATGAAATAGCCATGCTTGGCGCGCTGGCTGCCGTCGCGGGAGAGGACGCGCAGCCGGTGGAGCAATTGCTGGAAGGCAGGCCGTTGAGCTATGCGCAGGGATTGTCCGCCATCGGCTACCTGTGCGCGAAGGGACTGGCGGAGAGCGTGGAGATCGACGCAGAGACGAAGCTGGTACTGCGCAAGCTGGGGCAGGAGTACGACGAACTGGGATTGCCGGAACTACGCCTCTGGCGTCACTTGCTCGAAAAGGGCGCGCTGACACTGCCGGAGGTGAACGCCTTCTTGCCGCAGTCGGAGGCTAAATTTACCATCGGCATGTACCTCGGCGCGTTACAGAAGGCGGGTTACATCGCCTTCGCCAACGGTCTGATTACCCCGCGCCAGCAAGAGACGCCGGTGCCAATCGCCATGTTGCAGCGTTACCTGTCGCATGTGCGGGAGACCTCGACGCGCGATCCGCAGAATGCCGCAGCGAGCGAAGCCGAGAAGCGCAAGCTGGTTGAAGAGAAGCGTATCCCCATCCTTGGCTATCGCCTGACCGATATGGGTCGCGAACAGGCCGCGCATTATTCCACAACCGAGACGGGAGCCATGATCGGCGCGGTCACGCGCGAGATGCTGTTGAGCGGCGAGTGGCGCGGTCGGCGCTTCCGCCCGCTCAGCGTGGTCGCGCCGCCGGAGAAGCGCCTGGAATTGCAGCATCCCCTGCCGCGCTTCCTGACCTACCTGCGACAATCGCTGGTGGCGGCGGGCTACCGCGAAGTATCGCGCCCCATTCTCGAAACGCAGTTCTGGAACCTCAATGTACTATTCATGCAAAAGTGCCACCCGGTGCGCAGCCCGCGCCACTTGCTGGCAATCGACGACGTGACGCTGCCGGATGAGGGACCTGCCTTCAGTGCTATCGAACGCGCCTGCCAGGAACGCTTCGCCGCCGAGTACCAGGGCGTGGGAAGCTCAGGCTCGCGCGGCTGGGGAAACCTGGACGGCTTCCAGCACGACCAGGTGGTGGTGCGCAGCCACAGCACGCCCGTCACGGTGCGACAACTCTCCACGACTCATGAGTACCCGCTGCGCGTTTTCGGATTCTCGCGCTGCTGTCGCGCCCGGCCAGAAAAGCCCGAGTTCTTGCAAATGGACGTGCTGGTGGCCGACGAAGGACTGAACGCCTCGACGCTGCTGGGCGCTATCAAGCATGTGTGTATGGCGATCTTTCCACGGGCCGTCGATGTGCGCGTGCAGGCCAACTATTTCCCCTTTGCCAAAGTTTCGGTCGATATCTTCGTGGTATACGCCGATGGCAGCAGCGACGAGGTCGGCTCCTGCGGCCTGCTGAGGCCGGAGTCGATGTCGATCCTGGATGTACCGGTGCGCGTCGGGCTGATCGGCTTCAACGTCAGCCGCCTGGCGCGCTTCTTGAGCGATAACCCCAGGGCGTTCGATCCCAACAGCATCGGCTTCGATGCCTTTGATGAAACGGAGGTGCCTGTCTATGCCGAACGTTGATTTCGAACGCGACTCGCTCGCCCGCCAAATTGGTGCCGGGTTGGATAGCAGAAGCTTTTGCCTATGACCTGCTTTCGCAGAAGGCGCTGATCGACGCGCCGGGCGAGCAGCGTGAGCAGGTTATTACCCTCAACTTCATGGATACGCTGCGCCCGGAATTATGGTGCGTCGAAGGATTGGCTCGTCACCTCAACTCATCAGCAGCCCGCCACTACGGCCTTGAACTGATCGAGAGCCTGCCCGTCGTGCAGGCGCATATCATATCTTCTGAGAAGCATACCGCCTGGGTGCTTTACGTTGAGGTAGAGCCGGGACAGGCTATTGTGGACGATGGCTATTTCTTCAAGAAGGTGCGCGACCAGCTCGGCTTCGGCAGCCCGCGACAGATCGAAGTGACCATCCTTCCTGGTATACAGCGCGACATCGTTGTAGCCCCCAGGGGCGACGACGAGGGCGACAAAGGAGACACGCTGCCTGAACTGACGCTCGTGCCGGGGATGAATACCGTTGTCATCAGCGCGCTTGATCCGCGAATCGCCACATGGCTCTTTTTCACCTTTGCCTGCAACTACCTCGATCGCGGTTACGCCCCTGCCGGTTATGCTACTACAGCAGACAGTAAGGGACAATTTGCCTTGTGGGATGGCTTCGGTTTCGATGATGCCTATGTACGTGAAATCTACGGCTTCGCGCCCGACCCACAGCGCTTCGAGGGGGTGTTGCGCCGCCAGTATTTCGACGTGCGCTACGAGCCTATCGCGCAACGTTGGCACGTGAGGCCACCCATCTTCCGCTTCGACATCATTCATCCCATCGACATCATGGAGGAATACCTGGTCGTCACGCACTACGAGGAGGTCAGGCCCGTACCGCTTTCGGAGCCGCTCGGCATGGGCGCGCGCACGAGGCGCAGCGCGCTGGAGGAGCGGCTGGTCGGCTACATGCAGGCATATGGCACGCGGCAGACGATTGGTCTGCTGCTCGACTCCTACGATAACATCGTCAAGCACATGCGCGACGTTTCATCAGAGCAGCTTATTCGCCTGGATAACGCGGTCAACAAGAATCGCGAGTACCTGGTGGATAACAGCCTGCCGCCCCTGCTGCGCAACGCCGTTCATCCCAGCGCGACGCAACCGCCCGCGGCGTTCTATCTTTTCACAGAAACGGCCAAGCTCAATACGAAGCGCGTGGCGCATTCGGGATGGAAAATGGGCATACTGCTGGTGGGAAGCGAGCATCCCTTCAACAACGCCCATACACTGCTCGACGCACTCTGCCATCACCTGCGCCTGCCCTACACGCTCAGGCGCGGCAGCAGTCCGGCGCTGATCGCGGGGCGGCACATGATGGTCTACTCAGGAGATGAGAGCATCGGCCAGTTTGGAGAGGTACACCCTGAGACGCTCGTGAACTGGGAACTGTTCTACCCGGCCAGCTTCATCGAGCTTGACCTGGATGCCATTGAGCGGCTATGGAGGTGACGAAACGTATCGCGCTCTACTGGCATAACGGGCGCAGCCTGGGTCACACCATGCGCAGCGCGACGCTCGGTGGGGCGCTGCTGGACGCCATGCCGGGCAGCGCCGTAGCGGGTATCACTGGTGCGTCGAGGGGTCTCGAACTGCTGCCGCCTGGTATGGATGTAGTGAAGCTGCCGTCCTACCTGGCCTACGACGACGAGCAGGGCGCGCTAGCCCGGCCAATCCTGCCCATCGACCATCAGCACTTTTACAACATCCGCGAAGGCATCATTACAGCCTTCATCCACGAGTTCAACCCGCACGCCTTGCTAGTTGACTACTACCCCCAGGGCAAAGAAGACGAAGTGGTGCGAGCCATCATCGGTTCTCATGCGACACGCAAAATACTTGGCCTGCGCGGTATTCTCGGTACGCCTGAAGAGACGAATAGCCAGGTCTTTGACGAGGAAATGGCCGGATTTATCGAACGCTATTATTCTGCCATCCATGTCTATATTGATGAGCAGGTCTTCCGCCTGGAAGAGTATTACGACGTGCCGCCAACCCTCCAGAAACTGATTACCTACACCGGCTACGTGACACGCCCCGTCGTGGCTTCGCGGGACGAGGCACGTACTCAACTGGGCATCGACGCGGATGGGCGTATCATCGTCGCCAGTTTTGGTGGAGGACAGGGAACCGAATCGCTCTGGTCGGCCATCTTCCAGGGGCTTGAAGGCATTGCACATCAATTCGACGCGGCCTATCTCGCCGCAGGGCCATACCTTGAGTTGGATGCTTACGAGCGATTGCGTCTTCAAGCAGAACTGCACCCCAATTGGACGTGGACACGCCTGCTCGATCCTCTACCAACATGGATGGCGGCCAGCGACCTGTTCATCGGCTCCGGCGGCTACAACTCGCTGGCCGAAATACTGGCGACGAGCGTGAACGCGCTGGTCATCCCGCGCCAACTCAAAGAACGCGAGCAGGTCATGCACGCCGAACGCCTTGCTCGACTGGGCATGATGCGCGTAGCCGACCTGGACGACATCCTGCGCAATAATACTGCAAGCCTGCTTGAAATGTGCCTGCGCGAGCCATATCCGGCAGTCGCGGTGAAGATTGCCACAGATGGCGCGCGGAGGAATGCGGAACTGGTGAAGAGGTTGATTCAATGAGCGACGCCAGCCAGGGCGACCGCGAGGGTCGCCCGTACAATACACGAACGGAAGGGGAAGAGGGCGGCGTCTATTGTACGGGCGACCCTCGCGGTCGCCCTGGAAATGCTGGAAATGCTGAAGATGTCTGGAATGCCGAGAATGCTGGAGTTGCTGGAAATCCTGATAGATCCAGCCATTTGCCTCGCCGCATCGCCTTGACAACCACCGACCACGTCTTCGATACCGGCGGCGTCGAAAACTCCATCATGCGTATCGCACGCGGGCTGGTCGAGCATGGCATGCAGGTCGACATTCTCATGTTCCGCGACGACGAGTTGACGGCGTTTCATCCCAACGGCAACAATGGCATCACGCCTGTTCCCTCGCCCCTGGATGGCCTCTCGCTCTACCGCATCACGCCCTGGCTGGGGAGTTCGCTGTATGAGCAACAATGGATCGAAATGCACTATGCCCTGCTGGAGCTGGCGCGGGAGCGGCACTACGACTTGATGCAGGCGTTCTATGCTACTATCGCGGGCTTCCCGACAGTCTACGCCGCGCGTCTGCTCGGCATTCCTTCGATAGTCAGCATACGCGGCAGCGACCTGGTTACGGATGTCTTCGCTCCGCAGTGGTTTTCCCCGCTCACCTGGGCCTTGCAACACGCCACCGAACAGACGGCGGTCAGCCAGGAAGGGCTGGAACGAGCGCGTGTGCTGTGCGGTACGCGTGACGCCCCGCACAAAGGACGAGTGATCCTCAACAGCATTCGCCCTGACGATTTCGAGGAGGGCGTTGAATCGTTGGATGTGTCGCGGCCTGTGATCGGCTCGCTGGCGGTCTTCCGCGCCAAGAAGGGCGTCGAGGTGCTGCTGGCCGCTTTCCACCTGCTCCTACATCACATACCAGAGGCGCACCTGCTGCTGGTCGGCTACGTCGTGCCCGACGAGCAGCAACAGTTCCAGGCGTTGATCGAAAAGTATGAGCTAACGGGGAAGGTCACGTTGACGGGTCGCATTGACAGGAGCCAATCGCTGCGCTATCTACGTGCAATGGACGTGTTCGCCTTCTCATCGCTGCACGACGGCTGTCCCAACGCGGTGCTGGAAGCCATGCTAGCCGCGCGCCCCATTGTTGCGACGCGAGCGGGCGCGCTGCCGGAGATGATCGAAGACGGAAGCGAAGGATTGCTGGTTGCGCCCGGCTCGGCAGTAGCGTTGAGCGAGTCGCTGGTGAAGATGCTAAAGCTGGGAAACGAACGATGGCAGTACGGAGAGCGAGCCAGGGAACGCGCGCTACGGCAATTCACACTCGAACGCGAGATCAGGGAGTATATGGAGATGTACCATGCCTTAACTGCACGCTTCCGAGCCGATGATGCAATCGATGCAATCCTCTAGAGTTGTGCAGCGACAATTCAGGCCATTCACCAGAATCATCTTCATGCCCTGTACCTTGCGCATCAATGCATCCACCTCGGCCAGCTTCTGATGCGCAAGCGCCTGCCAGCGCTCGGAGAGCGGCGTGGCATCATCTAGCTCGTTGATGAGTGTCTGAATTTCTGCAATCGTCAAGCCTGCCGCCTGAGCGACCTGGATAAACGAGATGCGGCGCAAAATATCGGGGTTGTAGCGCCGCCGGCCAGCGCTGCGCCGTGGCGGTGGCAGGAGCTGGATGCTCTCATAATATCGAATAGCCGAGGCACGAATGCCCGCACGCTTTGCTACTTCGCTGATCGTCAGTTCTTCCATAAAACCATTCCTGAGAAACGCTTGACTTCAAGTTAACTTGAACAGGTACACTTCCATTGTAGCCGATAACAGGCGTATCGGCCAGAGGAATAACCGTTTTGTCCTACAGAGGTTCTACAGAAAGGAACGAATACAAACAATGGATGGAAAAGACACAGTGTTGGCCGTCACCGACCAGGATTTTGCCGAGCAGGTGCTGCAAGCGCCGCTGCCGGTGATCGTCGATTTCACGGCTGCCTGGTGCCCGCCCTGCCGCGCACTGGCTCCCGTCTTCGAGAAACTGAGCCAGACCTACGCCGGCAAGCTGCGTTTCGCCCGCATGGATACAGACGAAAACCTGCAAACGCCCGCGCGAGTGGGCGTCCAGGGCATGCCCACCCTGGTGCTCTTCGCCAATGGTCGGCCCGTTGGTCGCCTGGTTGGCCCACATCCTACACGCCTGCAAGCGGGTATTGACCGCCTGCTCGCGCAGATAGGCGATGCTCTGATGCCGAATTAAGCCTGTCCACTCACTAGAATGTGAGCGGTCCGGGGGCTGCTACATGCTCAAGACGTCCTACTTTTGTCTGCCGGCCCTTTGCTGCGTAACAGCCTCCAAAAGCTTGAGTTCCTTGCGATAGATCGACGAATTAGCCCCTGGCATGACCAGGCGCTCGACCAGCCCTTTGAGGCCGGAGCTGGTGTTCATGGT
The DNA here is from genome assembly GCA_963731975.1 of uncultured Chloroflexia bacterium. Classification (GTDB taxonomy): domain Bacteria; phylum Chloroflexota; class Ktedonobacteria; order Ktedonobacterales; family Ktedonobacteraceae; genus CAVSXS01. The sequence goes on from CAVSXS010000008.1 coordinate 120,979, forward strand.
CGTGCTAATCTCGACTTGAGACTTCTTCCCCTCCTCCAGAGGAGTTACGACGAAAGTGGTGGTGAGATTCCGCGCAGTGTCGATATCCTGCTCGACCAGCACTCTGCCTGGCTCTGGCTCGCTCACGCGGTGATGAAATGATTGTTCAACCCCAAGAATGCGCGCTTTGAAGCGGATGATGGTGCCAGCATCGCCACCCACGAATTGCGCCTGCTAGCCTATCGTCAGAACGCGAATCATATTCCTATGCGAGGTCCATATCCACAGAACAACCGGCGACCCAATCCTTACGTCGCCGCGCGCGAAGAAGATCCCTACTTCGCGCTTGTCACCCTCTTCGCCATCGACTTTGAGAAAACCTATATCCGGTGGCTCTACGAGGCACTGGAGATGATCGAAAGGCTCAAGGGTATTGGACATCCCTGACCTGGCAAAAAGTGGCGAACTAAGCGAGCGAGGATTGTGATATTATGTCTCCGAGGAGAGGATCATAGGAAGGACACTATCTCTATGCCACGTCTCACAGGAGGACAGGCCGTCGTTGCGAGCTTGCGGGCGCACGGCGTCGATACGATATTTGGCATACCGGGGGTGCATACGCTGCCGTTGTATGATGCGCTGCTCGACACGCCTGAAATACGGCACGTGCTGGCGCGGCACGAGCAGGGCGTGGGCTTCATGGCCGACGGCTACGCGCGCGTATCGGGCAAGGTGGGCGTGGCGAGCGTCATCACCGGGCCGGGCGTGACGAACATTGCAACGCCCGTGGCCGATGCCTACTCGGACGGCGTGCCGCTGCTGGTCATCGCGTCCAGCCTGCCGCGCGCGTCGCGGGGAAGGCAGCGCGGCGAATTGCACGAGGTGAAGGACCAGCATGGCGTGATGGCGTCCCTGGCAGGCTGGACGCGCGTAGTAGAGCGTATCGAGGAGATTCCGGGCGCGCTCAATGATGCTTTCCGCGCCCTCTCGTCGGGCCGTCCACGCGGCGCATACATCGAAATCCCGCTTGACCTGCTGATGCTAGAAGCTGATGTGGATATCCCGCAGCCCTACGCGGTTGCGCCGCTTGAGCCGAAGCAGGCGGATATCCAGGCTGCCGCGCGACTTTTACGCGAGGCGAAACGTCCCCTCATCATCGCGGGTAACGGTGTGACCGCATCGGGAGCGAACGCGCAATTGGCGCGGCTTGCCGAGTTGCTCGGCGCGCCGGTCATGCTCGACAGCAAGAGCCACGATGCCATGCCCTCCGATCATCCGCTGGTCTTCCCCGTCTCGGGCTATCCATACACCCGCGAGATGCGCGCGTTGATCGCCGATTCTGATGTGGCGCTGGTCATCGACAGCCGGTTCGGCGCGGGTCGGCCCGGCCTCGACAAACTGCGCCTGCCAGGCGCCATTGTTCAAATCGATAGAGAGCCAGCCGAGGTAGGTCGCCTCTTTCCGGTCGCGCAGGGCATCGTGGCGGATGCGCGCCTGGCGCTCGACGCGCTGCTGGTGGACTTACAGGATAGCCCATCAGAGGCGGCAGCGCGAACAGAGGAAGTCGCACACCTGAAGCACGCCCTGTGTGAGCGCGTGCGGCAGACCTACGGGGAAAGCCTGGCCTTCCTGGAGGCCGTGCGCGAGGCGACGCCGCGTGAAGGCATCATCGTGGCGGATATGACACGGTTGAGCTATGCCTCATCCGAGTACCTGGCGCTGTATGAACCGCGCACTTATATTCATCCCGCCGAACTCTGCCCGATTGGCTGCGGGCTGCCGCTGGCGCTTGGTGCGAAGGTGGCTGCACCCAGCACGCCCGCTGTCGCGCTGTGTGGCGACGGCGGCTTCCTGCTGAACGCTGGTGAACTGGCGACCGCCGCGCAGGAGCAGCTTGACGTAGTGATCGTCGTCTTCAACGACGCCACCTACACGGCGGTGAAGGCGCAGCAGCAGCGTCGTTACCAGGGGCGCTACATCGCCACCGACCTGCGCGCACCTGACTACGTGGCACTCGCGCGTGCCTTCGGCCTGCACGCTGCCCTGGCGACCACCCCGGCAGAACTGCGCCAGGCGGTGAGCGATGCGCTCCAACGCGGCGGCCCGGCGCTGATCGAGGTGAGACTGCCGAAGGTGAGGTGGTAGAGATGACACTATGAACCATAACGATCACGTCTTCCTCTTGCGCAAAGGTGTACCCGAACAGGGTGGGACATGGGCTGATCTCGGCTCAGGCGGCGGCGCGTTCACACTGGCGCTGGCCGATCTGATCGGGCCGCAGGGGCACATCTATTCCGTCGATAAGGACAGGAGCAGGCTGAGCGAGCAACAGAGGGTAATGCACGCCAGCTTTCCAGCCGTCAAGGTAGACTTCCTCGCAGCAGATTTCACACAGCGACTCGATCTTCCCCCACTGGATGGCATCGTTATGGCGAACTCGCTGCACTTCGTGCGTAATAAAGAGCCGGTGTTGCAGCTTATCAGAAGTTACCTGCACCCCGGTGGTCGCCTGCTGCTGGTCGAATACGATACCGACCGCGGTAATATGTGGGTGCCGTATCCCTTCTCCTACCCAACGTGGGAGAAGATGGCGCGCCAGAACGACTTCGTCGAGACACAGTTACTCGCGCGCTACCCCAGCCGTTTTTTTGACGGGATGTATTCAACGATGAGTTTGCGTGGCGCATAAATTTGCGCTGAGCGGGTGTTATGGTTGGTTATGTACCACCAGCAGGGGCAGTTTCGTTGCGCCGAGCATACGCTCGGTGACGCTTCCCGTCGCCATGCGCTGCAGGCCGCCACGACCATGCGTGGTAATAGCGATCAGATCGCAGCTACCCGTCAGGCGCTTCCCGAACGCTTCCTCACCGTGCTCGGCAGAGCGGATGAGCGCTTCCGCTACGTCTTTTCTGGAGGCTACCGAGATTTCGAGCGAGACGCCGATTTGTTCAGCCATCGCTTCGCGTGCCTGGACGACTCCGTTCAAGTAGGCTTTCGCATGATCCAGCGCCTCGTTGCTTTGCTCTGGAACGACCCTGGACAGCAGGAGCGTTCCTTGCGCGGGCGCGGAGAGTGCCGCGACCAGTTGAGCGGTTGGCTCGATGGCGGCCTCGGCGAAAGGCGAGCCGTCCAGCGCGACCATCGCCACGATGGAGCGCAGCGGGCGCAGGCGGTCGGGGAAGGCCGTATCGAGCTGTGAACCCTCCTGGTTGAGTATCAGCACAGGGACCTGGATACTGCGCGAGATCTTCTGCGCCACGCTGCCCAGCACCCAGCGTTTGAAACCTGTATCTCCATGACTGCACATTACAATGAGATCGACCTTTTGCTCCTCAACATATCCCTCGATAGCTACCGCGGCATTGCCCACCAGCACCGCCGTCTCCGTTGGGATGCCCGCCAGTACCGGGGACTGCTGGATGATTTCAAGGTAGGTGCGTGCCTTTGCCTCTTCCGCCTCGATCACTTCCTTCGCCAACATGGGTGTTTGCGCGATATACGAGCCATACACGTAGGTGCTGTATTGGGCAGGAATGCCAACAGCCTGTACAAGAACGATGGAGCCGCGCGAGACACGGGCGATACGGGCGCTAATCGCCAGGGCGCGTTCGGCGCGTTGCGAACCATCAAGCGGGATAAGTATGCGCGAAAACATGGTCGTTCTCCTTTGTAACATGTTTACCTGCGTCACAAGTATAGACTGCCACCATCACAAATCTATCACAACGCTCATATATAGCGTCATAGATGCGTCACAGAGGGACGTGATTAATCGCGCTCACCGGGAATATCAACGTAGGGACGGATGGGTCCCTACGGACATAGTAATGATTCGTGAGCCGACCGTGATGCATGTGCGCGAGAATGTGATATCTTCTAGAGGAGACCGCGTTAGAATACGCTGGATAGAGTTGTGCTATAAACGCCTGAAATAGAAGGAGTCAAGAGTTATGCCGGAGATGTTAACAGCCGTTGCCAGGTTGGAAGAGGAAATGCGTTTCGATGCCAGGGCGAGCTCCGGGCATCATGTGCTGCTGGATGCTGCTGAGCATGGTGGCGGCCAGAATCAGGGATTCCGCCCGATGGAGATGCTGCTGGTCGGACTGGCCGGGTGTACGGGCATGGATGTCATCTCTATCCTGCGCAAGAAACGCCAGCAGGTGACGGGCTTTGAGGTGCGCGTGCAGGGTTTGCGGGCTGAAACCTATCCGATGGTGTTTGAAGACATTACCATTGAGTATATTATCACAGGTTACGGCGTGCAGCCGGAGGCGGTGGAGCGTTCCATCGAGTTGTCGAAGACGCGCTACTGCGGCGCGAGCGCCATGCTGGGCAAGACTGCACGCGTCAAGCATGAATATCGTATTCTCGAAGCTGAGGAGAAATTGACGGTCTTGTGATTGTAAGCAAGCCGACCGAGAGTCAGTTGTGATTTCTGCCTGCTATGCTCAGTGTGACGAAACAAGTACACATGAGAATGAGGCAGAGAGCACATGTTACCTTTGCAAAACCATGTAAAGACATCACCTGAATCCTCCCCTGTTGTAGCGGGGGAAACAACAAGCGACGTTTCCCCCGCTAAACGCGAGCGGCTCCAACGCCTGTGGCGTACTGTGAGACGCTACCCCATTCCACTTGTTTCCATCGCGCTGCTGCTCGCCAGTCTGGGCTTCTGGCTGGCAAGGCGGGCAGATATCACCAACTGGCTGTTGCTGGCGGTTGTACTGTTCGGCGGCATTCCCCTGGCGTGGGAGACCGTCCGGCAGTTTTTTCACAAAGAATTCAGCGTCGATACGATTGCTATTCTCGCCATCAGCGGCTCGATTCTGCTGAACGAATATCTCGCTGGCGCGTTCGTCGTGCTGATGCTCTCAGGAGGTGAGGCGTTGGAGGCCTATGCCCTGCGCCGGGCGCGTTCCTCGCTATCGGCGCTGGCGGAGCGCGCTCCTCGCGTTGCGCATATATGGCAGGGGGATGAACTGATCAACATTGCGGCGGACCAGGTAGAGGTCGGCATGGAGATCGTGGTCAAACCCGGCGAGATGATTCCGGTGGATGGAGTAGTGCTGGCAGGCTCGTCGAGCGTCAGCGAGGCGGATCTGACGGGCGAACCCGTGCCGGTGCGGAAACATGTGGGGACGACGGTACTTTCAGGGAGCGTCGACCTGGATGGAGTGCTGACTATTCGCGCCAGCAAGCGCAGCGCGGAGAGCAAGTACGCGCTGATCGTGCGCCTCGTTGAGGAGGCTCAGACGCAGAAAGCGCCCATTCATCGCCTGGCCGACCGCTACAGCATCGGCTTTACCCTTCTGACGGTAGCCCTGGCAGCCCTGGCATGGGTGCTGTCGGGGGACAATGTGTACGCGCTGGCCGTGCTGGTCGTCGCGACACCATGTCCATTGATCCTGGCGACGCCAATTGCCATCATGTCGGGCATCAATATCGCGGCGCGTAACGGCATCATCGTCAAAAGCGGCGCGGCGGTCGAGCAACTTGGCGAGGTGGACGTGGCCGTTTTCGATAAGACGGGTACGCTCACACTCGGCATCCCGAAAGTGACCGACGTGGTGCTTGTATCGAATGATGCGGTTGATGGGGAGGAGAGTGATGATCGCAAGGCCGAACGATTGAAACGGGAGAGTGAGACCAGCGCATCGCTGCTGCGCCTGGCCGCGTCGGTGGAGCAGTTGTCAGGTCATATCCTGGCAAGCGCGGTAGTCGAGGCGGCGCAGGAACGCGATCTGCCGCTTAGCCCGGTGGATGACTTCGAGGAGATCTTTGGGAAGGGTGTGCGCGGGCGCGTGTCGCTGATCCAGATTGACCGGCACAACAGGGGCGCGAGCAACAACGCGGAGGTTGCGGTTGGCAACCGTACCTTCATGAGCCACCTTGCCATCGAGATTCCCTTGACTTTGCTGGATGAACGCGAACGGCGCGTAGAAGTGGGGCAGATTTGTAGCTTTATCGCCATCGAGGGGCAGGTTGAGGGGTTGCTGGTGCTCGAAGACGTGCCGCGCCCGGAACTGGCGCGCCTCTCGAATGAGTTGAAGGCGGCGGGCATCCGCCAGACCATCCTGCTGACGGGCGACGGCGAGGTCGTGGCCCGGCAGATCGGCGAACTCGCGCAGGTAGACCGCGTGGTGTCGCGCTGCCTGCCGGAGGACAAAGTGCGGGTGGTCAACGAGTTGTTGCAACAGGGGCACCGGGTGTTGATGGTGGGAGATGGTATCAACGACGCCCCGGCGCTGGCGGCAGCCACCGTCGGGATGGCGCTGGGGACGCAGGGGTTGACGGCGGCGGCTTCCGCGGCGGATACCGTGCTGTTGTCCACCGATATCCTGCGCGTCACGCGGGCCGTGCGCCTGGGTCGCCAGGTGATGCGCGTGGCGCTGCAAGGAATCTGGATAGGGATGGGCCTGAGCGTGATTGCGATGGTCTTTGCCGCGCTCGGCTTCATCGAACCGGCGGCGGGGGCCATTTTGCAGGAAGCGATTGATGTTGTAGCCATTCTGAATGCCCTCCGGGCAGGCAGGATCAAGCTATAAAGATGAAAAATGAACCATACTTGCGAACAAGAAAGGAGCAAGATCATGCAGGAGCGCATGTCGATTATCGTTTTTTCGGGAACCGTTGATAAACTGATGGCAGCGTCCATTCTCGCCACCGGCGGAGCCGCGATGGGGATGGAGGTCGAGCTATTCCTGACCACGTGGGGCCTGGAAGCATTCCGCAAGGATGCCTACAAGACCAACATGAAGGTCAGCAAGGACTTCGAGGAGTATGCCCCGGTTATGATGGAGCAGATGATGGCGAAGAAGGTGCCGTCGTGGATGGAGAACATCAAAGGCGCGATGGAGGTGGGTGATGTGAAGATCTATGCGTGCAGCATGACGATGGAACTCTTCGATATGAAGCTGTCCGACCTGGAGCCAATCGTGACGGATGTGACGGGCGTTGCCACTTTCGTCGAACGTGCCAAAGATGGCCGCGTGACGTTGTTCATCTAACATGTGTAGGGCGACCCTGGTGGCCGCCCGGTTTGACTCATTGATCCCTCACCTGAAAGGAGTGAGTAATCATGCCAGAGACGAAAGATTTGAAGATTGATAAAGAGATCGACGCGCGTGGCAGCTTCTGCCCCGGGCCGTTAATGGAGCTTATTCGCGGGATGAAGGCATTGCCTGTGGGAGGCGTGCTGGCCGTCCTGTCCAGCGATCCGGGGTCGGCGAAGGATATCCCGGCCTGGATACAGAAGGCGAAGCACGACTTCGTCGGCGCGTTTCCTGAGCAGGGCTACACCCGCTTTGTGGCGCGCAAGACGCATTGACGAAGGAGTTGAATATTATGCCTAAACATGTGTTGATATTAGGAGGAGGCGTGGGCGGCACCATCGTAGCAAACCTGCTGGCGCGCCATACGCATGCGGCGGATGCTAATGTCACGCTCATTGAGAGCACCGGTCACCATGCCTATATGCCCGGCTGGCTCTACATGCCGTTCAATCACGACGGCCTCGATAGCGAGCATATCCTGCGCAGCGAGCGCGACCTGCTCAATCATCGCGTGCGTCATATACGCGGGACGGTGACGCATATCGATACGCAGAATCACGAGGTTCAGGTGCATTATAGTGCCGGGTTTGAGGACATCGCGGGCACGGGCGGCGCGACCGAGGCCACCTATGGCTATGATTACCTGGTGCTTGCGACGGGCGCGCGGTTGGCTCCCGAAGACCTGCCAGGATTGAGCGACTACGATGGCGATAGCCAGTGGCATCACTTCTACAGCGCGGAGGGGGCGCTGAACCTGCAACACGCGCTGCATCATTTCGAGGGAGGGCGCATCGTCATCACGGTTGGCGGCATCCCCTATCGCTGCCCACCAGCGCCGCTGGAATTCACCTTCCTGCTCGACGAATGGCTGGAAAAGAAGGGGCTGCGCAGCAAGACGGAGATCCAATACCTCTTCCCGCTGCCGCGCGTCTTCCCCATCGAAAGCGTAGCGGAGGCGGTCACTCCCCTGCTGGAGCAGCGCAACATCGGCTATACCGTTTTCTTCAATCCAGAGTCGGTGGATACCGGGAAGAAGATCATCTACTCGCTGGAAGGAGAAGAAGTGCCGTATGACCTGCTGGTCGTCGTACCCCCGCATCGTGGAGCGCGCGTCATCGAAGATTCCGGCCTGGGCGATGAACAGGGATGGATTCCCACCGACCGCGCCACACTGGAGGTGAAGGGCCAGCCGCACGTCTACGCGCTTGGTGATGCGACCGATCTGCCGGTCTCCAAGAGCGGCTCGGCAGCGCACTTCGAGGCTAAGATTGTGGCGGCGCGCCTGCTGGCCGAGTTGCGAGGCGAGCAGCCAGGCCATGACGCGGTCTACGACGGCGAGGTGATGTGCTTCCTGGAGACGGGCTACAACAAGGCGACGCAGCTGGTCTTCAACTACGAACACCCGCCGCGCCCGCCGCGCCCCAGCCTGTATTACCACATGGAGAAGCAGCTTTTCAACCGCGCCTACTGGCACATCGTGCCGCAGGGGCTGGTATAAACACGGCGCGTTCCAATGTGTTAAAGTGCATTTGAGTAACGCTCCCGGGTGTGATACCCGGAACATTACTCGCCTGGGCAAGCCTTTGCAAGAGGGCTTGCCCCGTTCTGTAAGTTAGTCTAAACGGCAATAGATTTGTCAAGGGGTAGAAAAGTAAGAGTATCGTAATTGTGATGCCGCTTTTGCACTCCTGTGTCTCGCTTGTGATACTCGAGCTATGCGCTGTGATTGTTTTGTGATTTGCGCGCACTATGCTTCTTGAAGTAAGCAATTGAACTCTTACATCTTAGTGAACTGGCGGAATAATCTCCGCTTGTAGTCTCCTTGAGAGGAGGTCGGAATGGCCTATCGTTTTCAGGTCAATCAGACATCGTGTATCAATTGTGGTATTTGTATGGACCTGTGTCCGGTGCGCTGCCTGGATATGAGCCGCCCATCAGGCACAGGGGAAATTGGGAGTGACGAGGCGCGACTCAGCCCTATTCCCGGCGAGAACGGTATGCGCGCCTGGATGATGCTGGTGCCGATCCAGGTCTCGCAGTGTATCGGCTGCCAGGTGTGCGCACAGGAATGCCCAACCAACGCCATCGCTATTGAAAGCAGCGTTGGAGAGATCGCTTATGCGCAGCGCGGTTCGCTCTCGTACCTGCCGCCGGAGAACGGCTGGCAGCCGCTCGATGCATTTACGCGCGCCTTCCCCGAAGAGCCGGGAGAGTCACCCTGGGGCAGCAGCCATGCCTGGCACGTGGCCGAGCGCCAATCGACCTGGCAGAGCTGGCGCACGTGGCTTGGCGATCGCAAGGAAGACCTGCGCGCACCCTGCCAGGCGGCCTGTCCCGTCGGCACCAATGCCGGTCTATACGTCAGCCTGATCGCGCAGGGCCGCTACGACGAGGCGCTGCAAGTAGCCTCCGAGCCAAACCCGTTCCCCTCGATCTGTGGTCGTGTCTGCACCGCGCCCTGCGAAGACGTGTGCCGTCGTGGTGAATTCGATCTTCCTATCGCCATCCGTGACTTGAAACGCTTTGCCATGGATCATGGCAAGCCCAGGAAGCGCAAGATCACCCCGCCTAAGCAGTGGTACGTCGAGCGCGTCGCCATCGTAGGGGCAGGCCCCACCGGCCTCTCCGCGGCCTACTACCTGGCAAGACGCGGTTATCGCGTGACGGTCTTCGACGCCATGCCCGTCGCGGGCGGCATGATGTCCATCGGCATTCCCGACTATCGCCTGCCGCGCGAGGAGTTGAACCGCGACATCGAGGCGATGATCGACCTTGGTGTGGAGATGCGCCTTAATACCGCCATCGGCCTCGATGTTTCGCTAGACGAGCTACAGCGCGACTTTGACGCGGTGTTGCTGGCCGTCGGGGCGCAGCGCAGCCAGCGCCTGGGCGTGCCGGGAGAGGGATTGCCGGGGGTCATTCCCGCGACGACTTTCCTGAAGGACTTTAACCTGAATCCCGACACGAAGATCGCGGGCATCGTGGCAGTAGTCGGCGGAGGAAGCACGGCGATGGACGCGGCGCGCTCGGCTTTGCGAGCCGGCGCGAGCGAGGTACATATTCTCTATCGCCGCAGCCGTGTCGAGATGCCCGCGCAGGCCGAAGAGGTGCGTGCAGCCCTCGAAGAAGGGATTCACCTGCACGAGCTGGTCGCGCCGGTGCAGATTCTCTCGACGGCGGGACATACCAGCGCGGTGCGCTGCCAGCGGATGTCGCTCTCCGAGCCTGACGAGAAAGGGCGGCGCAAACCTGTCCCTATGCTGGGAACCGAGTTCGATCTCCCGGTGGACAGCGTGCTGGTGGCGATTGGCGAAGCGCCCGATCCATCGTTCTTGCCGGAAGGAACCAGCGTCGGCGTCGCGCCGTGGGGTGGCCTGCTCATTCATCCAGAGTCGCTGGCAACCGGCGCGCCGGGCGTCTTCGCAGCCGGTGATGTTACGTATGGTCCGAAATCCATCATTCACGCCGCCGCGCATGGTCGCAAGGCAGCACGCGCCATCCACGCCTATCTTGGCCATCTCAACCTGCGGAATGTGCATGAGATGCCGGAGGGCGAGTTTGAGACGGCATCGACGCTGCCACCCGACGCAACAATTACGCTCGATCTGCGTCCGACCGCGCGCGAGGTGATGCCGCTGGCGGCCTCTAACGCCTCCCGCGACCGTAGCATTGAATTTGCTAAAGGCTTTAGCGAGGAGCAGGCTCGCCGCGAGGCCAGCCGCTGCCTGCGCTGCGACCTGGCGTACCTCTGCCCATCGGTAAAGGTGATAGGCGCTGAACGCAGCGATTCCCGACCCGTTCTTCCCGTCGTTCCCGTAATTAACCGCTAGAGGCGCATTACCGCGCCTCTGACCTGGAGGAGGATTTTAACATGACGGTCACAGACCTGACCAATGCCATCGTCGCGGGTATCAACTCCGGCGCTGAGCAATTTCTCGAGGGCACCCTGGCGGCCATTCTGCCGGTCATCTGGCTGGCTCTGCTAGGCTTGCATCTAGGTCGCCCTTACATCCTGGATATGATCGATCGTTTTACGCTGCGGCTCGGCGCTGACCTGCTGTGGCTCATTTACATCGCCTTGCGCGACTTCCTGATCCTGTCGGGCGTAGTCATGAGCTTCATGTTCTTCTTCCCCGATGTCGTGACAACCGACCAGTTGCCCATCACGGGCGGGTTGGCCGCGTCCGCGCTGTTCGCGGTGCTGCTCATCAAGCTGATGGGCGATCCCGATAATAACCTGCGCGACTTCCGCCTGGTCACCTACCTGCTCGGCCTGGGCGCGCTGCTCTACTTTATACCCTACCTGTTCGGCGTCCAGTTCAATGGCGTCGCTACAGGCACGCTGCTCAATATCAGCAACTTTATGGTCTCGAGCAGCAATCCGCAGTGGGCGGTTGGTATCGGCTATGTCTCGACCGCGCTCTTCGCCATCATGGGGGCAGTAGCCGCGGGCTACACGATCATAACTGGTGGACGCGCTGAGGCCAAAGAGGTAACACAGTAAAGGAGTCATACAATGAAACCCGATGATATCGCAACCGCGATTACTAATTCGCTCGTGCAGGGCGGCTCATCCTGGCTTATCGCCACCATCGTAGCCTTTCTGCCCGTTTTGTGGACGATGGCCCTCATGCTGCATCTCGGCAGGCCGTATGTCCTGCGCACGCTGCGCCGCTGCGGGCTGCGCCTGGGAGCCGACATCTGGTGGATGTCCTACCTGTTGATCCGCGATGCGCTCCTGCTCATCACGCTTGGGCTGAGCTGGTTCTTCTTCGAGCCGAACATCGTTGCCAATTCCGCGCTGCCCATCACCGGCCCACTGGCAACGCTCTTCCTGCTGCTGGCGCTGGCCGTCAAGCTCTCGCGCCGCGTCGATGACGATGTCAACGCGTATCGCCTCTCGACGATCTTCCTGGTGCTTGGCGCGACGCTCTACTACGGCCCGCAGGTCTTCGCTGTGGAAGCAGCAAGTCAGAGCTACCTGGCCGGCTTCAGCGCGGCCTTCACCAGCAATACCAACGTGACGGCGGCCCTGGTCATCATGTGGATCTCGCTGGCAGGTGTGGCGCTGGTGGCGCTGTGGCTCTTCGTGCGAGCGCTGGCAAACGCCAATCGCACGATGGCGAAGCGTCTGTCGAAAGAGCCGGCGCAAACTGTGCCTGGCGCAGTCGGCGGCGAATAGCCTTCTTCAGTCAAGTGCGGGGACGCATGCAGGGCAACCCTGGCGGTTGCCCTGCATGCGTCCCCGCACCATATTACCGCTTCTTCTGATATACTGGTGAGTATTGGATGCGCTCGACGCTTCCACAATAGTTACTGAATGACCCCACACAGTATGAGAGGAGTTGGATATCATGAGTCAGAAGTTAGCCGGATCTGTTTGTTTGATAACGGGAGCCAGCGCAGGCATAGGCAGAGCGTGCGCCCTGGCGATGGCCAGAGAAGGAGCCAGCCTTGTCCTGACGGCGCGCCGCAAATCTCGCCTCGATGAACTGGTGAAGCAAATACAATCCACAGGTGGTCAGGCCGTAGCGGTGGTCGGGGATGTGCGCGAGGAAGAGACGGCTCTGCGGGCTGTGCTGGCTGCCAAAGAGCATTTCGGAGCATTGCATATTTTGCTGAACAATGCCGGAATGGGAAATTACAAGCCGCTCATCGAGACGAGCGCTGAAGAATATGACGAGATGATGGAAACCAATGTCCGCTCCACGTTCCTCTTTTCTCGTCACGTTGCTCCTGTGATGATAGAGCAGGGTTCGGGCACGATTCTGATGCTTTCGTCGATGGCCGGCAAATATGGCTTTGCGGGCGAAGCTGTGTACTGTGCTTCGAAATTTGCGCAGGTGGGGTTCGCGCAAGCATTGGATAAAGAACTGCATCAGTACGGAATCAAAGTCGGGGTGATTTGTCCCGGAGGGGTCAAGACGGAATTCGCGATAGGGACAGGGCGGACGGAAGAGGGCGTGGCACAGTCGGGGATGCTTGACCCGGAGGACGTTGCAGAAGCGGTCCTCCTGGCCTGCACCCAGTCGGCTCACTCGCGCATAATCGAAATTCAGATGCGCCCAATGTCTGAACCTCTTGCCTGAGAATTGCGCTATCACACATAGCGCGTGTCGAAATTTGCCTTGCAATCATGCTCTAAATGTACTATACTAAAGTAAGTAAGTTACAAACATTAAGTGAGTAGGGCAGCTCTTCTGGTTGTTCTTTCGCATAGGAGTATATGGTATGAGCGAGATGATTGAAAATTGGCCGCTGCGTCGCGTTGGACTGCGCGTGCAGGACATAGGACGCAGCCTGGAGTATTACACCCGGCTTGGTTTGACGGTGGTGCGCGATGACCGCAGGGAGCAGGGAAGCGATGGCAGCGTCGGGCTAGGCGTGGATGGACGCGAGGTGTTGACGCTGCGCACGCTCAAGGATGGGCGGCCTCGTCCGTCGCGCACGGCGGGCCTGTACCACTTTGCGCTGCTCGTGCCGAGCGACGCTGAGCTTGGTTCGTTCTTGCAGCATATGATCGATGACCGTATTCCGCTGGACGGCGCGTCGGATCACCTCGTGAGCCAGGCGTTGTACCTGAGCGACCCGGAAGGCAACGGCATCGAGGTCTACTCAGATCGCCCGCGCGACCAGTGGCCGCAGCCTGATCCGCGCTTCGGCGGCCGCGTCGGCATGGCGACCAACCAGCTCAACGCTCCCGCGCTGCTGAAGCTGGCGACAGGTTTCAGCGGCTTCTCGGATGGTCTGCGGCTGGGTCATATGCACCTGAACGTCGGCAACCTGGAACGCAGCCTGGAATTTTACCAGAAGCTGGACATGGAACTGATGATCGGGCTTGGTGGCAGCGCCAACTTCATCTCCTGGGACGGCTACCATCACCACCTGGGAGCGAACATTTGGAATGGCCGCAACGCCGCTCCCGAGCAGCCGGACATGTATGGGCTGGATTTCTACGAGATCAAACGCCCCGGCCTGGCACCCGCGACGCTGACGGACCCGGATGGTGTGACGGTGGTCATCGCGGAATAAACGGGAGATAGCTATGGGTTATCGATACGCGGTCATAGGCGCGGGTCGGCAAGGTACCGCCGCGGCCTATGACCTCGCGCGTTTTGGGGATGCCGACGAAATTTTGCTGGCGGATATGTCGCTGGGGCAGGCTGAGCGAGCGGCGGCGCGCGTCAACCGGCTGGCAGGGCGCGAGGTGGCGCGGGCGACGTCCGTGAATGTGCGGGACGAGGACGCCGTGGTCGCTATGCTGACCGGCGCGGGCGTGCAGGTCTTTGTGTCGGGCGCGCCGTATTTCTTTAACCTCGGTCTGACGCGTGCAGCTCTGCGCGCGAAGGCCAGCATGTGCGACTTCGGCGGCAACACTGAGCAGATCCGGCAGCAACTGGCCTTCGATGCTCAGGCGAAAGCGGCAGGTATCACGCTAATTCCCGACTGCGGGCAGGTTCCCGGCCTGGGAACGTCGCTCATCACCTACGCCATGTCGCTGCTGGACGAAGCCCGCGACATCGTCATGTACGACGGCGGCATACCGCGCTATCCTCGTCCCCCCTGGAACTATATATTGACCTTCAACTTCGAGGGGCTGACCAACGAGTATTTCGGCACCACGCTTTTCTTGCGCGATGGCAAGCAGGTGGAGATGGCCTGCTTCCAGGAGTACGAACTGGTCGATTTTCCCGCTCCTATCGGCCAGTTGGAGGCGTTCACTACGGCGGGCGGCACGAGCACCATGCCGTGGACGTTCCTGGGAAAGCTGCGCACGCTGCAAAATAAGACACTGCGTTGGCCTGGCCACTACGCCCAGTGGTCGGCCTTCAACGACGCCGGCCTGATCGGGCTGGAGCCGGTCGAGGTGGATGGGCAGCCGGTCATCCCGCGACACCTGCTGCATGCCGTGCTGGAACCGCAGATTCTCGCCAGGCCCGGCGAGCAAGACCTGGTGATCGTGCGCGTCCTGGCAAGTGGCTTCAAGGATGGGCGCGAGACGCAAGTGACGGTTGAACTCTTCGATGTCTACGACGAGGCGACGGGCTTCACGGCCATGGAACGCACGACCGGCTGGCATGCCGCGATCATGGCGGGCTTCATGGCGCGCGGCCAGACCCCAAAGGGAGGCATCCCCGTCGAGCTGGCCGTACCCGGTCAGACATTCGTCGAGGAGTTCCGCAAGCGGGGATTCGATTTGCGCGTGTCGTAGAGCTTTGTCAAGTTTCACAGAGCCACTTTGACTGTCATTCTGAGCGAAGCGAAGAATCTGATGCGCCAACCACCACAGAGATTCTTCGCTTCGCTCAGAATGACGGTGGGGACGGCTCGATGAAGTTTGACAGAGTAGTAGACCTATTTCTGAGCGAGGATTATCAAACAGAAATTCTTCTCAATATGGTCGCGCAATATAGCCTTTGAAGGATAATCTTCAGGTATTTCACCAACCTTTGCATCAATGACTTTCAGCAGAGTGAAACCGGTTTGCTCAAGAGCGTCTATGTAATCAGCTCGTGTATGTGGCATATTGGGGAGTACATAAACGGCTCGTCGTTCTCTAAACGATGTATGCCACCCGAATGCAATGGCGTCGGGATGGAATGCGCTGATAAGCAGTTGACCTCCTGGTTGCAAGACTCGATAGAACTCCTGGAAAGCGTGAGCCAGGTCGCCGACGTGGCATAACATCAGCGCGCAGATCAGGAAATCGAACTTCTGTGATGCGAAAGGAAGGTCTTCGTCGATCGAGCCAGGCCGGAAATCTATTGGTAATCCTTCTTTCCGGGCGGCTAGCCGGGCTACATACATCATTTCTGGAGAAAAGTCGATGGCAGCCACAGCAATGCCGCGTCGCGCAAGCTTCAAGGCGTAGCGCCCTGTTCCTGTACCTACATCCAGGGCAGTAGTCAGATGTAATGAAGCCAGGAGCGCGTCCACGTGAACTTCTTCTACCGCGATTAAGCTATTTTTTTCGCTATCGTATGTCGTTGACCAGGTGGCGTAGCCTTCTTGCGTGCTCATCTCGCGCTGGTACTCTGTTGCCAGCAGCAGATATGTTGATGAGCGATCGGCGGCGGTGGTTACGATAATTTCGGTACCATCCTCCAGCGTATAAGCTGAAAGAACGATCTGGTCTTGCTGTGCCGCCAGGTCATTGTAGATGTGCCTTCTTTCATCAACGTTTCCCCAGTCTCCCTGCTGGTGCCGGCGAAAAAATGCAGCCGGATCGGCATTATTTGCTACGAGAGCTAGCGATGCTGCCGCAGTAACTTCTGTTGTGCCCAAGCGCATGACAGTCATAATTGTGTCCTCCTTTGAGTGCTCTGCTTATCACCCTGGTGATAATTATAACTGAGGAAAATTCCGAAGTGATGTCACAATTTCATTTGCTCGGGCATTACAATTGTCAGAGGAGGGATACTCATTTAATTCAAATGAGTGTATTATCACTATCAGGGTGATAGAGATCTTCTCTAAAAGTTAGGAGGCTTAATCTATGTTCATCAGACGATTCCCGATAATCGCTGTACTTATAGTAGTAGCGATGATATTGGTAGGCATAGTAATATCTAATGCTGGTGGTATACAAGCCTCTGCGCCTCCTTCTCAGCCTCCTCCTATACACAATCATCCTACGATACATTATACTGATGGACAGCCAGCAATTTCGCCTCACAATGATGGAACACTGTTGGCCATTACTGATGTGGAACAATATGTGTCTACCCATCAGTTTCCAGGTGGTAGGGTCATTCCAGGCGCGAACCTCCAGGTTATGGTCCTTCAGCAGATGACAAGCAAGGAAGCCAGTATTCAGATGAGAGGAGAATATATCGGCCTTCCAGACAGCGCACCGGTGTATTATGTGGTGGTGAAAGGTCCATTCGATATGACAGGTATCCTTGTAGCAACAGGCCCTCAAGGCGCACAGACCTTCAATGAAGGTGAGGAAGCATTTGATGCTCAAACTGGAAATCTCCTCGTCTGGGGAATACGATCTTAGCCTGCATGACTGAAGCGTTGCATATGGTATACTTTGAGGGTAATGCGCTTGCTACGAAATAATGTCGCGCCTGACGCCTACGTAGATCTGAGGGACGAGCGACGGATGTTCGCGGCGTCCCTCTTTTTTCATCCAAAACGAGGTTAACACGTATGATGATGGTGGTACGCTCCGAACCCCTTTTCCTCTCGACACTTCCTGGCCGCTACTACTACGATCCCGCTATTTTCGACCTGGAATTGGAGAAGATTTTTTCGCGCATGTGGGTGTGCGTTGGCCGCGCCGATGCCATTCCGAGGGTGGGGGCGTACCGCATCGTGACGCTGGGCACGGAGAGCGTGATTGTGGTGCGCAACCGCGAGGGGGCGCTGAACGCCTTCCTCAATGTCTGCCGCCATCGCGGAGCGCGGGTGTGCAGTGAGGCGTCGGGACAGTTGAAAGGCTCGATCCAGTGCAGGTATCACGCCTGGACGTATGACCTGGATGGGCGACTGATCGGCGCGCCGAACATCATGAGCGACCAGCAGTTCGACCGCGCCGCTTTCGGGTTGCTGCCGGTGGCATTGGAGGTGTGGGAGGGCTTTATTTACCTCAACCTCGATGAGCATCCCGCGCCGCTCGCCAAGCAGTTGCACCCGGTGATCCTGGAACGCTTCGGCACGTATGAGCCGTTCGCGCGCTACGGCATCGGCGAGCTGGTAGTGGGCAGCAGCATTACCTACGATATTCATGCTAACTGGAAGCTGCTGCTGGAAAACTTCATGGAGTGCTACCATTGCAGCCCCATGCACCCCGAACTGTGCGATCTGCTGCCAGGCTTCCGCACCGGCAAGACCTACATTGGTGGGGATGCTGCCACGCTCTCCGAGGGCGTCGAGGCGTTCTCAATGACGGGCAAGGCCAGCCGCCCTCCGCTCAAGGGTCTACCTCCCGAAGATGTGCGCAAATACTATGGCGAGGTGCTGCTGCCCAATGTGCTGATTAACCTGCTGGGCGATCACGTCGTGGCGCATACCGTCTGGCCGCTCGCCCCCGACCGCTCGCTGGTGGTCTGCGACTGGCTCTTCGACGCGGAGGTCGCGGCATCTCCTGACTTCGACCCGATGGACGCGGTGGAGCTGTTCGACATTGTGAACAAGCAGGATTGGGAGGTGTGCGAGTTGACGCAGCAAAGCATGGCGTCCAGGGCCTTCAAAAACGGCGGCGTCTACGTACCCAACGAGCGGCACATCCGCGTCTTCGCCGATTTCGTCCTGCGCCAACTGGAAATGTAGGGGCGACCCTCGTGGTCGCCCGCCCGCGCACAGCCAGCCGCCAATGGCTGCCTTACGCCGCGTGCGAGCGGGTGGCGGGCGACCACGAGGGTCGCCCCTACAATATTCTGGCCAATATGGGGAAATTCGTATACATTAACCTTCACTAATGATAAAATAAGCCGAATAAGAATGGGGGAAAGTAGAAAAATGAGGAATATTCAAAGCGGCTGGTTGGTTGAGCGACCCCAGCCGTTTTGTATACCCCTCATGTTCAACCTTTGGGAGGTCTATACTTATGGTACCAAAGCTATACAAAAAAGCGAAGGTATTCTGCCTGGGGTTGGTGTTGCTGGCCCTGATGCTGGCCGCGCCGCAGTCAAGTCAACTGGCCCACTCGAGCAACGCGAGGCACTCACAGCCCACCGCGATCCTATGCCTGGTGGGGTCTTTCTGTGGGGATATTCAGATCACGTTGTGGCTATAGTAGAGGCGGGGCCGCCTGCTTTGCGCGGATGCTTTTCGCGCGCGTAGCAAGCTGTACTGCCTCGTCTTTGCGCTTCATGCTGATGAGCAGGATGGCGTAGTTCTTGAGTAAGGATGCTACCTCGGGGTGGTCAGGGCCGAGCGCCTGTTCTCGAATGGACAGCGCCTGCCGGAAAAGTGTTTCGGCCTGAAAATGCTTACCTTGTGTGAGGTAGAGCTTCGCCAGGCTGCTAAGGCTTTGTGCGGTCTCCGGGTGTTCCGGTCCGAGTGAATGCCTGCGAATCTGCAAAGCTTGCTTGAAAAGAAGCTCGGCTTCGGTATATCTCCATTGCCGCTGGTAGGAGCGTGCCAGGTAGGTCAGGCTGTAGGCGATGGCGGGATGTTCGGGGCCGAGCGTTTTTTCGCGTATCTCCAGGACGCGCTGGAAAAGCGACTCAGCACGCGCGTCGTTGCGCAGTTGGTGATAGAGCATCGCCAGGTTGTTGAGGTGAACGGCGAGGTCGGGATGCGATGGCCCATGTATCGCCTCCCAGATTGCCAGCCCCCGCAGGTAAAACTGCTCAGCCTCGCGCAGTTTGCCCTGGTGGTGATTCAGTAAAGCAAGGTTATTGAGCGTGCGCGCCAGGTCGGGATGCTGTCCTTCGTGTGCTTCGTCAAGCTGCTGCCAGATGCTCAAGGCGCGTTCCAGGTAGCCTTCCGCCTGAGCATACATGCCACGATTGAGGTAGAGCAGGGCCAGGTTATTCAGCGCGTTGGCAACATCGGCATGGACGGGGCCACGCACCGCCTCGCAAGTAGTCAGCACCCGCAAGAACAGCTCTTCAGCCTGACTATATACTCCCAGAAAGAGATAGCAGCTTGCAAGGTTGTTGAGCGTTTCCGCGATGGCGCCCTGCTCCTCCTCGTGAAGCATTTCATGCATGTGCAAAGCTTTTTGCAAGGCACGCTCGGCCAGCGCGTATTGCCCATGAATGAACAGGTAGACACCGCTCTGGTCGAGTAAGCGCGCAGCTTCTGATGAAGCCAGTTCCCATCGTTCGATATGTTGCAGGCAGGTTGAAGCGTGCGGCAGCAGGCGCTCGCAGCGCGCCCAGCCTGCCACTTTATCGCCGTCGGGGTAGGCGCGATTAACCGCCGAGATAGCGCGAGCCGCCCACTCGCGCCGTCTCTCAGGCTCCATGCTGTCCTTCACAATCGCCTGCACCAGGCGATGCAGCGAAAGCGAGTGGTTGTCAGAATTGCGGGAAACGAGCGAGTAGCGGCGTAATGCAGCGATCAGTACATCGAGTTGGCTCGCATCAAGCAGCTCCTCGCTGACATCATCGGCATGCAGGAACGCGCACAGTCGCAGCAGGTCAACGGCGGCAGGATTGGCGCGCTCAACCTTCTCGATCGCTAGCAGAACGGTAGTTGTGACAGGCTCAGGGTGGAAAGAACAGCTTTCGCCGCGTTGCCCTAGTAACGAGGTTTGATGCTCGCGGAACCGCTCTATATAGTGATGCAGCGTACAGCCGCTTTCCTCGATGTAGGCCCCTGCCTGGTCGAGCGCCAGCGGCAGCCCATCCACCAGGCGATAGATGTCCAGCGCCTCAACCTGGTCTGGGCCGGAAAGCTGCGCAAGTGTTGCGCCGGGCGCGTACAATTTGCTGCGCGTAAGCAAAAAGAGCACCCCTTCATCCATTGTCATCTGCTCCAATTCGAGTCGTTGCGCGTGCGTGCCGGTCGATTGAGCGCGCGTAGTGAGCAGGACTTGTCCCAGGCTGGCAGCCGGAACGAAACGATAGAGTAGCGAGAAATCATCGAGATTGTCAAGAATCAATAGCCAGTTCGTGTGGATTGCCAGCCAGTTCGTCACGGCTGCGACCGCCAGGGGAGCTTGTTCTGCGTCGGCCTCGGCTGCCTCGGACAACCCGAGCTGTTGTGCCAGGCTGACGAAGTCGGCGAACAATGTCTCGCCTGTATCCGCCCTGGCCCAGAAGATCGTGTTATAATCATCGGAAAAGCGATAAGCGTACTCGATGACCGCCTGCGTTTTGCCGACGCCGCCCATGCCGCTGACCGCTACGACGGTGGTTGGCCGAGCCGATTGACCCACGGCGCGAGGTTGGGTGTGCAGCATCTCGCGCAGGAGGTTCAGCGCCTGCTCGCGCCCGGTGAAGTAGGGATTGCGGTAGTAGGGCAGGCGTAGCGGCAGGCGCTGGCGCGCATTCTTCTGATCCTGCTCCTCCTTGATCGCTATCGTATCGTCCTTGTCACCAGAGCGTGATGATGCCGGATGGGCGGCCTGTTCCAGCGCCGTAGAGAAACCGATGATGTCTTCGAATCGCTGCTGCGGATCTTTCGCCAGCGCCTTCATGACGACCTGCTCGATAGCCGGGGGGAGTTCCGGCATCTTCTCGCGCAGCGACGGAGGGGTGGCGCGCATGTGCTGTATGGCGATCTCCGCATAGGATCCGGTGAAAGGCCGGTTGCCACACAGCCATTCGTAGACGACCACGCCCAGCGCGTATTGATCGCTGGCAAAGCAGGGATCGCCACGCAATTGTTCGGGTGACATGTAGGCGATGGTGCCGCTGATGTCCTTGCGCTGCCGCGTGTGCGATGCAACCACGGCGACGCCAAAGTCGCTGAGGAGGGCTTCCGCGCTGCGCCCGATCAGAATATTTTCCGGCTTGACATCGCCATGCACCAGTTTTTGCATATGCGCATACTCTAATGCACTGGCTAACTGGCGAGTCGCGCTCAGGATATCTTCCAGGGGAAGCCGCGAGCCCCTTGGGTAACGCTGGCGCATAGACCCATGCGGCGCGTAGGAAAGTACCAGGAAAGGGACGTTGTCCTCCAGCCCGTAGTCCAGTACGCGCACGATATGCGGATGCTCCAGGTGCGCGATGATGCGCGCCTCTTCGAGGAATTTGGCGCGCTCGTCCTGTTCCAGCGGCATCGTGAGAATCTTGATAGCCGCCTGTGTTTTGAGGTAAATATGCTCGCCGAGGTACACTTCCGAGAACCCCCCCTGCCCCAGGAGGGAGAGCAGGCGATAATTCCCGAACTGTTGTTTGAGGCGCTGGTTTTTCATCGGGGAATGCTCCTTTCTTGCCACTCGACAACCGCTTACATAAGCTCTTCCACATAAGAGCATAACGTATTTTTACGTGCATAGCAAGCAAATCGAAGAAATCGAATAGGGCATGGGAACATAGTAACAGGCTCTACTCGAATATCGTCGCGCTTCCTTCCTGACTGGCCTGCGTTTCGCTGAAGATGGCGGGAGCCATTGCTTCCTCTTGTGCCAGCGTCCCGGCCCTGGCGGCCTGGATGCTGGCCCAGACCTTCGTGGGCTTGAGTGGCATGTCGAGGGTGGTGATGCCGAGCGGAGCAAGGGCGTCCAGCACAGCGTTGACAATGGCGGGCGGACCACCGATGCAGCCGCCTTCGCCGACGCCCTTTGCGCCGAGCGGGTTGATGGGCGAAGGCGTCTCCACGAAATCGGTCGTGAAGGACGGTATCTGCTCGGCGTTGGGTAACGTGTAGTCCATCAGCGTGCCGGTGAGCAATTGTCCGTCTTCGCCATAGAGCGTCTCTTCGTAAAGCGCCTGCCCGATGCCCTGGGCCAGCGCGCCATGCACCTGCGCGTCGGCCAGGTAGTGGTTCAGCACGCTGCCGCAGTCATCGACCGCCGTATATTGCAGGATGTGGATGTCGCCCGTGTCGCTATCGACCTCGACGACGGCCAGGTGTGCGCCAGACGAATAAGTCGCGCTGGACGGGTTGAAATCGCGCCAGGCGGCCAGGCCCTCGATGGGCGTGCCGTTGACGGGATTGGGCGGCTCGTGTTCGATCAAACTGGGCTGTTCCTCGACCATCGCTGCAAGCTCAGCGAGCATCACCGCCCTGGAAGGCACACCGCGCACCATCACGCTGCCCTGCGCCATCTCAAGGTCGGCGAGCGCGGCCTCCAGGTGGCGCGCCGCCACGGAGAGCGCCTTGTCCCGCGCTGCCTGCGCCGCCAGGTAAACGGCGCTGCCGGCGACCTGTAAGGTGCGGCTGCCGAAGGTGCCGAAGCCGTAGGCGGGCAGTGCGGAGTCGTTCATCTGTACGTCAATCTGCGTGGGGGGCAGTGCAAACACTTCTGCGGCTATCTGCGTGAAGGCGGTGAAATGCCCCTGCCCGTTGGTGGCTACGCCGCTCTGCACGAGCACCGTGCCGTCGCGCCGGATGCGCACTGTGGCAGCCTCCTTTGGCATGTGCGGCGAGGCCATGCCGCCGCCGGATACCTCGGCAAACGTGGAGAGGCCGATGCCCAGCAGCTTCTGCGTATCTCCCTGCTCCTGCTGCTCCTGCTGCTCGCGTTGTTCGCGTTGTCTGGCGCGCCACCCGGCATAGTCGGCCAGTTCGACAACTCTATCGAGCGCGACCTGGTAGTTGCCGCTGTCGTAGACCGGGCCGGTGAGCGTCTTGTAGGGGAAGGCGTCGGGCGAGATGAGATTGCGGCGGCGCACCTCGACGGGGTCAAGATCGAGTTCTTGCGCGATGCGCTCTATAGTTCGCTCCAGGATGTAGGCGGCTTCGGGGCGGCCCGCGCCGCGATAGGCGCCCGTCGGCACTTTGTCGTTGAACGCGCCGATTACATGGCTGCGTACGGCCTGGATGTGATACGGGCCGTTGAGCATGGAGGGTGTGCCGTTGGGAACAAGCGTGGTCGAGCGCGCGAGATAGGCTCCCAGGTCGGCGACGGTGCGCACGTCCAGGCCGAGCAACTGTCCATCCTCTGACACAGCCGCCTCGATGTAGTTGATCTGGCCGCGCCCGTGCGTCTGGGCTTGCAGGTTCTCGCTGCGACTCTCGATCCACTTGACGGGCCGCCCGAAGCGCACAGCCAGCGCCGCTGCCACGATCTCTTCCCCGACGAAGGCGGTCTTCGAGCCAAAGCCACCGCCAACCTCGGCATTGATGACGTGGATATTGCGCCGCTCGATGCCCAGGAAAAGTGCCAGCGTCTCCCGCGCCGCGGAAATAGATTGCGTCGAGACCCAGGCGGTCAGCTTGCCGCTGGCGGGGTCGAAGTCGAAAAGGCAGGCGCGCGGCTCCAACGAGGCGGGCGCGACGCGCTGGTTGACAACGCGCAGGCGGATGACATGCGCGGCCTGCGCGAATACGGCTTCCAGGTCGCCCCCGCCGCTCTGCGCGTTGAAGGCCATGTTGGAGGGAATGTCGTCGTAGAGCTGGGGCGCGCCGGGAGCCAGCGCGGCCTCCGGGTCGCTCACAGCCGGTAGGGGAGTATACTCGACCTCGACCAGGTCGCGCGCGTCCTGGGCCGTGTAGGGGTCATCGGCCAGCACCACAGCCACGGGATCGCCCACGTAGCGCACGCGTTTGATGGCGAGCGGCTTGCGGTCGGGCCGCTTCAACCCCGGCGGAATTGGGATGGTTTCGATGGTGGGCATGTCCTGCACCAGTTCAGCCGCTCCGAACGCGGCGACGACGCCGGGCAGTCTACGAGCCTCGTCCAGGTGAATTGCATCGATACTGGCGTGCGCATACGGGCTGCGCGCAACGGACATGTGCAGCGCGGCTGGCCGCCCCTGTAGCCGGGTGTCATCGACATACGAGCCGCGTCCGGTAATCAAACGGTAATCCTCCAGGCGGCGTTCCAGCCCGGCAGGTACCTGTGCATGTGACATGAAGTGTGCTCCTGACATAGATTGATAGTGTTGTTCGTCTCCTTCATTGTCGCAACAATGAGGGAGGATTGTCAATCATTCCATGAGCGATGGTTGTCTTGCGCCAATGGGAGCCTTTATTTGCAATCGGACCTGATTGATCGCAATCGTGTTGGGAAGCTCTTGCCAGGCCAATACCGCCGTGCGCGGCAGCTCCTGCTCGACAAGCTCTTGCACAATGGAGCGCGAATTCATCTGGACAAGCAGGGGGGAATCAGCTCGACCGTTGAGAGGGTGGCGACCTGAGCGTGAATGCTATCGAGAATGAGATCGCTTTCGTTGTCGCTAAAGACGACTTGTTCGTGTTGTTGTTGCTTTTGCACAATGAGCAGTTCTACGCTGGGATCGAGCGTATATACGGTGTTGGTAATCGTGTTGTCGAAAAAGGTAGTGCCGATACTGCCTGACAGCCCGGAGCGAATAAAGGATGTCCTATAGTGAGCATTGCTTGCGCGCATCAGGTCGAGTGTCCGACTGTTATAGATGAGCGCATAATCGATGAGCGCTGCTTTAGGCAGATTCGTGGCGAGAAAGATGGCATCGAGCCATCGTTCGAGGATCGGCCCTAGCGTTCGAATGTTGATGCCTTGCCGGGCCAGCGTCCTGAGCAGCGATGTGACCTCTTCGAGGGATTGTTTCGAACGCACTGCCTGGATCAGCGCACCCTGTGTGGGAGCCAGCAGGTCGAGTCGCGCCTGCACCTGCTGTGTGTAGATATAACTCGCGGCCTGCTCTTTCAGGTCAGCCTTCGTACAGAATTTGATATAGTCCCACTGATTCCATGTCGCATCCTGGATTTGAGGAAAGTTCTCACTCTGGACAACGCAATTTTCCCACCAGTAGAACGGATGAAGGATAGCAACGCCCTCGCGCTGATAGGTTTGTTGCATAGTGGTAGCCATCGTATTAACCAGCATCTGCCCTGGTGCCAGGATTTTCCAGGGCAGCAGCAGCAGTTCATGTACCTTGAGGGCAAAGGTTCCTGGCCGCATCGTGTCATCTTTGACGAAGTGAAAATCGGGGAAACGCAGACCTGACTCTCGATAAAGTTCCGAACGCAGCGCGCTGAATACGCCGGCCTCGTTCGAGGATGGGTTGATGGAAGTTGTGAGCTGCTGCAAGCTGGCTGGCGCGAAATGCATTTCGATGCAATCGGTGCGCAGCGCTTCGATCAGCGCTTCGGCGATGGCTTGCGGCGTCTGCGTGCGCAGGGTGAATATGACGAGCGCGACTCGCTGCCGGTCGGCGAGCGAGATTTTGAGTTGGAGAACCGCGCTCAGAATAGGATGCAGCCTCGATGGGTCTGGAGGCCAGGGACTACTATCACCCCCCACTCGATCAGGAAGCGGTAGATCGCGTGCATAGGCAGCCGCCTGGGATAGGCCTAGCAGGACATGCGGCTGCTTTTTAATGATCTCAAGGCAGGCGCAGGCCAGGAAGCTGACAAACAGCTCGCGCTGCTCTGCCACCTCTAAAGAGAGGCCGGTGAGCCATGTCATGATGGGACCCGACTGAACGACGGGCATCAACATGCTGTCGCTGACAAAACTGTGGACTTTGACGAGCAGTTCGTGAGGGAAACGGCAGAGACGGTCGTTGACCACCAGGCGCAGCCAGTAACTCTCACGTGCCTGAACTGGATCGATGGAGACGATGCGCACTTCCGGCACGCCCGGGATGCCCAGTGTTTGCATGATACCGGCGACCTGTTGCGATAGCGTCGTGAGAAGCACTTGCTCCACCTCTGGCTGCCCGGCCAGTAACGTGTATACAGCAGGTGCCAGCTCGTAAGACAGCGTAGCAGTTGGTTCAACGTGATCTCGTTGTTGATCTTGTATCATGAATGGCTCGTTCCTTCCTCTACGGCAGCGCCTCTTCCTGGGAGAGCACAGGCATGAGTGGATAGTTTTTGCTCACATCGATGATGAAGCGGATGAAGAGTCGCAGCTCTGGGTTGAGCGTGACCAGGGCAAAGCGCCATCCGAGAGAGTCTATGCTGTGCTGGATATATTCAATGATATCGTTGACGACGGTGAAAAACAGCGACAAATCCTGCTGGGATTGGGCGACACCTATGCTCTCGGCCAGTCTTTGCTCCAGGCTGTCTCCAAGTGCGATGCGCGCCAGGTATGGCCTGTTGCCAGGCAGGGAGTCTTGCAACAGAAGTCTAAGGCTACGAAGTATCTGGACGGCGTCGGCCTGTGCAACCTCCGGTTCAACGATCCGCGCGAGAATGTCTTGCCAGCGCTGAATAGGAACCTGCTCTCTGACCAGGGCGCGCAGCGCCCGCGCAAAGTAGAATTTTGTATCGCCCTCGGTGAGCGCCTGGTCAACCTGGGCGGGAGGCGGCGTCTCTTTGCGCCAGGCCGTCAGCAGGTCCTCAACCTCCTGCACGCCCAGGAAGCGCGCTAAATTAGCGCGTAAGGTACTTTCGAGTGCGCGAACGATGTACTCGAGTGGTTCAGCCCACAACTCGCAGTCATGCTCAAGCACAAGCTGATAGTGTTCCGGAGCGACCCAGCAACCCTTCAGCATGGTGAGCGGGTCCGGCGCGTCGATGAGCGCTTCCGCGGGGATACCAGACAAGGTGAGCGCCTCTCTAGCGGTGGGGCTGAAGCGCATGTTCAAGGGCACAGAATCCTGCTTGACGGGGATTTCATCTATCAGGAAGCGGTACTCGTTCTCTTTCATGCTGTAATCATCGCGTATCTGAACATACAGCGCATTGAAGCCGATGTCCGCCTTGAATTGCTCGCGCATAGCAGGCAGGTAGGAGGCGAACAGCGGCCAGTTGCTGCTGGTGTCGGCGGGTAGCAGTCCGCGCCCCAACACGATAACGATAGACATGGTTGGCTTGTAGAGATCGTCGCCCAGGCTCTTGTGTGTGAGCTTGAACAGCTCATCCAGGAACGCATCCAGGGCTGTCAACGCGGCGCTGAGTTCTGAATGAAGCGACTGGTCGAGGGTCGCGTCTTGTAGCCAGTCTTGCCACTCACCATGCAGCTTCCAATATTGATCGGTATGGTTTCTCAATAATACCCTGCATATGGCGCTCAGCGCCTCACCCGGTGAGGCGATCTTGCTCTTTTCCGACAGCCTGACCGTGGTAGAACGCAGTTCGTTGGCGGTCTGCATATGTACCTGGCCGTCGTGGTAAGTGTGCAGCGCGGTGATGAAACACACTCTCGCCTCGTCGCGCTCGTCCAGCAGGAAATGAGCCATGCCCAGGCGCGCGTAGAGATCGCCCAGGCGCTGCCCATCGCCCGCGAGCAGGGTAGGCATGAACGTGATTGCCTGCTGGCAGAGGGCCTGGGCTTGCTGGTAGAGATCGTCCAGGATATCCTCATCGGCGGAGGCACACAGCGCGTCGGCAGCCTTCTCCAGGCCGGTGCGCGCCTGTGGAAAACGGTCGCCTTCGCGCAGCAGCAGGCGGTAGAGATCGACGGCTTCGAGCCAGCGCTGCTGCCCGCGGTAAGATTCGGGCCAGACCCGCCCGCGCCTCGATCCAGGCCCACCGGCCAATCTCGCTGTGATAGGTATAGTTTTTGAGGACGCGCAGCAGTTCTGATTCGGTGGAGCGCGGCTGCTGGACGACTACTCTCTGTCGCTCGATGGCGCCACGTACCTGGGTGATGAGCGTGCTTGCCTGTGCCAGCGTGCCTGGCTCCTGAATGTCCAGCGTGCCCAGAGAGGCTGCCAGGTCATCAAGGTCTCGCGTATAATCTACCAATTGCCTGTTATTGATGGCGTTACGCACGCCCTTGAGTAGATAGAGACGAGCATTCTTCACTTCATCGAGCTTGAGATAACACAAGCCCAGGTTGAAGTAGGAGACCTGCGCCGGGTTATCCAGCAGCGACTCGTGGTAGGCGATGGCTTTGCGAGGATCGCCGCGCTGGTATTGCGCCCAGGCAAAATAGTCGCGGTCGGAAGGTTCCTGCTCCTGGGTATAGCTGAGTAGCCAGTCATACTCCTGGTTGGAACGTTCGATGTCGCCTTGCTCTCCTCGCCTGCGATAGGTATAGGCGCGCAGGTAGCGACCCCAGACGAATGCCTCGTTTTCTTGCAGCGCCTCGTCGAGCAGCGTAATGCATTCATCGAGGCGCTGTTGATTCATGAGCACAACTGCTTTGGCGGTTTTCATCCACGGATTCGGGAACTTCTCTACCAGTTCATTGACGAGTTGTTCAGCTTCCTCTAACTGCCCGGCATTGGCGAGGACGGCGAATTTATCGGTGAGGATATCGATGCGCGTGGCTGCGTCAGCAAGTTCAAGGGCGCGCGCGGTGGCACCCAGCGCGTTTTGCTCGTTATTGAGAAAGCGGTGATAGCGTCCCAGATAGGCCCAGTTGTAGGCGTCATCTTTGCCCAGCAGCAGCGAGCTTTCGATATGCGCCGCTGCCTCCCACCAGTAGGCAACAGTGCTGTTTTCTGGTAGTGAGGCCATCGCCTCGCACAACAGCGCCTTGCTGGTATACGCCCAGGCGAACGCGGCATCTGGCGCCCCATATGAAAAACCGGTCTCCCAGGTACGCATTCCATCATTGATAAGCGGCCTGCGGTCATTAAGCTCCTGTGCCTGGGTCGATTGCATGAATAATGCGTCTGCCCAGTACCAGTAGACGGGCGAGAACGCCGGGCGCAGCTGCGCGCTCAGGCGTAGCTGCTCGATGGCCTGGGCATATTCGCCAGAGCCATAGGAGGTTGTACCTTGCTCGTAGTAGTAGGAAGCAAGCTGAAGCAGCTGATCTTTCAACGACTGCGCTTTCTGTAGCAGCGCATCGTCACTGCTAGCTTTGGCGGCGTCGAGGGCAAGATTCACCTCGCGCGAAGCAGACTCGTAGCTGTGGAGCGTGATGAACAACTGCGCTCGCAGGTAATGCGTATTGCCATCGTCCTGCGACGAAGACAGCGTGCCGGGGAGCCGTTCATCGGTAAGTATCTCGCCGGCCATGGCAAGCGCCATATCAGGAGCCAGCTTTACAGCCTGTTCGAAGTCAGTCTGTGCGCCCGTGTAGTCTGCCAGGAAGAGTTTGACATGACCCGCGAACAGCGCCACGCGCGCCCGGCTGCCAGCGTTCAGTGGAAGGTCTGTGCTCTTCGGTTGCCACTCTTGCGTCAGCCATGAGCCGTGTTTGAGAGCGATGTCGGTCGTGAGCCGGGCGTGCAGGTATGTAAGGACGTCGTCCAGCCGCTCCGGGTCGAGCAGCACCGCCTCAAGGTAGGCGCGAAATGATCGCTCGAACTGTTCGGCCTTTTCGCTGGCTAGCGCGTAGTAGAACAGGACAAGGCAAGTCGCAGGTTGATCGCCGTCGGCCTCTCGTGCCTCCTGGAAGGCATCGGCGGCCTTCGC
Organism: uncultured Chloroflexia bacterium; assembly: GCA_963731975.1. Lineage (GTDB taxonomy): Bacteria > Chloroflexota > Ktedonobacteria > Ktedonobacterales > Ktedonobacteraceae > CAVSXS01. The sequence continues at coordinate 150,828 of CAVSXS010000008.1, forward strand.
GTAGTTTCCTTCGTGGAAGAGCCTGTTACCCACGTCAACGAACAGCTCGCGCGTCGTGCGCGCGGGTACGGGAAGATGCTCCAGGAGGTAGGCTACCGGCGAAGCGTGCTGCTCAAGCGGTGTTGGCACAGCTGGCCGGGCTGTTGTCTCGGTAGGGAGCGACCCTGAGAGTATTCTCTGTGGCGTAGAAAGTGTCAGGAGCGTAGGTAAGTCCCTGCCACAGTTATAGCAAATCTTGTCGAGCGCACCAACTTGCGCCTGGCAATATGGACATCGTGTGACACTTTGCGTCTCAGATGAAGAAGAAACTACAACAGTTTCGTTGGCACTGCTCATCACTACCCCCTCATACCTTTTCCATACATGGGTACGTATTTTCCAGGAGACGTAGACGAGGTCTCTTTCTGCTTGCCCTCACCGTTGACGGATGTATCCTCCTTTTGAGCATTGCCAGCTTCCGAGGAGACCGTAAGTCTTTGGCCGCATTTTATGCAAAAATTGCCACCGGGGTGATCTAATGGTTGGTGACAGAACCGGCAGTATAGCTCGGCGCCACATACATAACATCTTTTTTCACGAGAAGGCACGCTAGGGGCAGGACAATAGCCTTTTTCAGGATTATCACATTGGCCCACTCCGCTGCTCATCTGTGCGTCCAGCACCCCATTGTCCGGTGGCAGAAGGGGTGGACCAGGCAGCACCTTCTCGAAGATGCTGTCGTAGCTGCGCAGGTATAGCACCGGCAAGCCGAAGGCGTGATATTGAAAATCCTCTTTCCTCGCATCTTTAATAATGGCTCCTCGACCAGCCAGTACCGCCAGGTCGATAGGGAGACCGGTTGCCAGCTTATCGTAAAACTCGCAGGCAAAATTGTTGGCGATGGAGTTCATGATCTTGTACTGCATGGCTATGACTGCTGGTATATTCTTTTCCGCGAGGGCTTGAGCAACACCTGATACGCCTCGATACGTGTCGGGCAACGCGCTTTCACATGCCTGCAAGAACACCAGTTTCGGCCTTTGCTTTGTATGCTCGAAAATTTCGGCAATGTCGGCGGCACTGGTCCAATCAGCCTCTCCTTTTGAATCAACCAGTGCAAGTTGTGCCCCATCACGAGTACATTGCCCATGTCCAACAAAGTGAATGATATCGAATGTGTTACCCGTGATCGTTTTCCACACATTATCGTATATCAGGTTTTGCTGTGGCTTCTTCGGATCGTGATCCTTTTCAAGGATTGTCAGGTCGATACGATCTCCATCTTTCAGTACCTTGAGCGTGTTTAGAAGATCTACACACTGTACATCGTAATTTCTCGGTTGAGAAATAATGAGCAAGACTTTGGGTTTGGACGTTTTCATGTCTGGGGTTTCCCCAGATAGGGTTAGCCTGCGAACAAGCATCAGATTCGTCTGTTTAGCCAGAAATCCGCCGATTCTTGTAGATGTACGCGGTTGGTAGAGATATTCCCACGGCCAATTGCCATAATCGAAACTTTTGTTCAGGCTAATGAATTCAAGTTGTATGCGTAGTAACTCCGGTTTGTCATTCATCGCACGATCTAACAGTTTTTCGATATCTTTGGTAAAAAGAACATCATACAGATAACTACCGAGAAATGCGACTAGTTCGGTAAGAATATCCGATGCCTGTTTCTTCTTCTGGTCATCTGAGAGGACTGTATCGCTGGCAAGGATATCTTTATCTACCAGGAATCGAAGCTGCTCAATGAAAAACTGAATGAACTTCTCCTGGTCCACCGTTGGCTCGAACTTCCCATAACCACTGTCATATTTGATTTTCTCTCTATCATCAAATATGGCTTTCTCGTTGCCCTTAAATAACTGGCCGTCGATGTTGTCGTCGATCACTTTGATTTCAAGAACGCGAATGTTCTGGCCTGGATCGCTCATAGACTCTTCCTTGCTGTAGGCACTGCATGATTCCCTTTGTACCAGAAAAGACGAACGCTAGAGCAGCGGGGTGAGATTCCAGGCCGGTGGCGGAGGGGAGACAGCCCTGGTCGGAATGTGTTCGTCGAAGAGGTCCTTCGTCTTGGAAAAGAGTTGGTTGAAATGGTCGATAATGCGCTTGGGAGCGTATCTAAAATAATGGTACGCTTCCATCTGCACATCAAGCTCAAGGGTCGTCGCCTCTTTAGGGAGTTGAATGATGAGCGCGACCATCATGTCTTTGAAGAGCGTGACTGCATCCTCTATCTTGAGGTAGACTTCGCCGGTGCCGACTCCGCTATGCGCAATACGCGCCACCAGCGATTCATATTTCTTGTTGACCTCGAAGCCGAAGCCGGTCTGCTGTTTGACGTTGATGCCCGCGCCCACGCTGGCCTGGGCGACGCCGATATCGACCCTCTGCGGCGAGAGATTTGCGCCAGCGTTGACGTTCGCATCGACCTTTGTCGAATTGTTGAACGACGCGCTCCAGGAAGTCTCGATTTTTTCGTCGGGATAGATGAGGTAGATACGGGGCTGCGCGTAATCAGGCGCCCCCGGCGAGCGAACGAACATGTGCAATCGCATCTCGTTAAAGGCCCAGTTATCCTGCGCTTGCAGCAGGATGGGCAGGCGCACGTAGTAAAAATTGTATTTTTTCATGAGCTGTGCGGGCGTCGAGGGTTCGGGAGGAATGCGCGTCGGGAGATTTTTCCCTTTGATCTGGTCAACGGAGGGATAGCCTACGAACTTCACCTTGTCATCTTTCACGAGCGAGCGCAGGAAATCGCCTTCGGGGCTGGGCTTCGTTTCGCCACTCTGGGGGCTGAAGAGTACATCTAGCTCGTGCGCTGCCTTCTCCAACTGCGTGTTGCGCTCATCGAGTGTCCAGGAGGAAAGTGCAAAATCATCGTCGCTCATAGCCTGCTCCTTACTGCTCCTTATGCCTCTCTAACACAATGCGGGGATTGATGATATTGTTGATGCGTCTATTATATGCGAAATAGCCTGCACTATTCAACTGTAGGGTTGAACACTAGACTACTTGACAACCCACAGGCTCATCAGTACACTCATTATCAGGATATCAGATGTCTGACATCTGATATCAGTAAACTGTTGAGGGTTCAAGTGTTATGGCGAAGATGATTACGCGGCAATCGATGGTGCGTCAAATGCACGATGCATTGATCGATCTCTTGCGCAGCGAGGAGTACACGGCGGGAAGTAGTATTCCATCCGAGCACGAGCTGGCCGGGCGCTTTGACGTGAGCCGGGCGACAGTGCGCGAGGCGCTCAAAGGGCTGGTGCAGGAGGGGATGCTGGATTGCCGTCATGGTAAAGGCTACTTCGTGATGTCGCGCGATGCGGTCATCAACAAGCCCATCACGCAGCTTCAGAGCGTCACCGAACTGATGGCGGACATGGGCTATACCGTCGAGAACCGCGTGCTGCGCGTGCGCGAAGAACTGCCCTCGCCGCAGGTGCGCCGAGAATTGCAACTGGGTGAGGGGCAGACCATCATCCAGCTTGAGCGCGTGCGCTGCTCGCGCGAGGAGCCGTTGATCTACTCCATCGACATGTTCCCGCGCGCCTTCATCAACGGCCTGTGGCAGGAGCAGGATTGGAGCGGGTCGCTCTTCGGCCTGTTCGATAGCCGCTGGCAGGTGCAGATCTCCAGCAGCCGCGCCAGGATACGCGCCGTGATACTCTCCCCTTCGTTATGCGCTGAAATCGGCGTTTCCCCGCAAACGGCCTGGCTGTGCATGGAGCAGTTGAACGTGACGCGAGAAGGGCGACCGGTGCTCTTCTCGCAGGACTATCACCGGGGCGAAAACTTCGCCTTCAACGTGACACGGCGGCGGTATTGAAAGGAATCCTATGAGCGAAGTCGCGCATTCGAGCAGCGGTCAAATAGTTTCGTCAACCCTATCGCCAGCATTGACGACCGTATCACGCACATCTGAATATATCCCGGCGGAAGATCTCACGCGCCAGTTCGAGCAGATTGGTGAGCAGATACGCGCCGCTATCGACGGAGTGTTACCGCGCGGTCGTTACGTACTCGGCCCGGAACTGGTCGCATTCGAGCAGGCTTACGCCGCCTTCTGCGGCACGCGCTACGCTATTGGCGTGAGCAACGGCACCGACGCGTTGCAACTGTCGCTGCTGGCCTGCGGTATTGGGCCAGGGGACGAGGTGATTACGGTGCCTAATACGTATATCGCCACCGCCTTTGCCATCACCTACGTCGGCGCGCTGCCCGTCTTCGTCGATGTGTTGCCCGATACTTACAACCTCGACCCGGCGCGGCTTGAAGCGGCCATCACCGAACGCACGCGCGCCATCATTCCGGTGCATCTCTACGGCCAGCCCTGCGACATGGAGCCAATCATGCAGATCGCGCGCAAGCATAACCTGCGCGTGATCGAGGATGTCGCCCACGCCCACGGAGCCTTTTATCACGGCGTCTCTACCGGCTCGTTTGGCGACACCGGCTGCTACTCGTTCTATCCCACCAAGACGTTCGGAGCGTTGGGCGATGCAGGCGCAATTGTTACCAGTGATGCCGCACTCAACGAACGCCTGCGCCAGCTGCGCTACATGGGGCAGAAGGTCAAACACACGCACGAGATTCTTGGCTACCAGAAGCGTATGGACGAGATTCACGCCGCTATCCTGCACGTCAAGCTGCGCTATCTTCCGACATGGATCGCGCGCCGCCAGCAGATCGCCGCACGCTACAACGAACTGCTAGCCGGTGTTCCCGTCGTAACACCCTATGTCGCGCCTGAACGCACGCACTCGTACTACCTGTACACCATTCTGGCCCCGCGCCGCGAAGAACTACGCGCTTTCCTTGAGGAGCGCGGCATCGGCTCGCAGGTCATCTATCCTTTGCTTGTGCCTGACCAGGGCGCGTACCGCTACCAACCCTTACGCTGCGAGCCTATACCGGTAGCTCGCGCGCTGAACGGGCAGGTACTCTCACTGCCCATGTTTCCTGAGTTGCGCGACGACGAACTCGAACGCATCGCCGCCGAAGTGCGCGCATTTTACAGCTAATTCACCTGGACGGATGAAGAAACTATCAGCTTTACAAAGTGGAGTTAGTAAAGTATACTAACTAACATGATGTTAGGAAAGTTTCCTAACATCACCGGACGCGAGATGGCTGGAGATTGAAATGTCACGTGTTACCCTCGCAGTTTTGGGAGGAAGTAGCGTTGCTACGCCCGCGCTGGTGGCTGCCCTTTTGGAATGGATGGGGAGCCGCGAGTCGAGGCCGGAGTTGCGTGTTGTGCTGCTGGGTCGCTCAACGGAGAAGCTGGAGCGTGTGCGCGCCGTCAGCCAGCAAATGGTACGCGACGCGCGCCCATCCATACGTATAGAAGCGACGACAGATTTGCGCGCCGGGCTGAGCGGAGCGGATTACGTGCTGAACCAGATGCGTGTCGGCGGCCTGGAGGCACGCGCGCACGATGAAATCTTCCCCCAGGCGCTCGGCTTTGCGGGGGAAGAGACGGTTGGAGCGGGTGGGTTCGCCAACGCCTTGCGCACCATCCCCGTCGTCAATGAGGCGCTGCGGCTGGTGAGCGAGGTTGCGCCGCGAGCGATAGTGCTCAACCTGACCAACCCGGCCAGCATCGTGCATTACGCCGCGACAAGCTACACGGGTGCGCGCATCGTCAGCCTGTGCGATTCGCCGATCACGTTGGGTAACGAGCTATCAGCGCTGCTGGAGCTTCCACGTTCGGCTTTAGACGTTGGCTATCTGGGTATGAACCACCTCGGCTGGGTCGTCTCGCTTTGCAAGGGCGAGCGCGACCTGATGGAGCTTGCGCTGCAACGCATCGAGCGCCTATCGTCGAACCTGGGCGTAGATGCCAGCTACATGCGCGCCAGCCGTGCCATTCCTTTACCCTATGTCCGCTACTATCTCTATCCTGAACGCATGCTGGCGCAACAGCAGGGCAAGACGCCGCGCGCCCGCCAGCTACAAGCCCTCGAACAGGAACTGCTGGCGGCCTACGAAAATACTGTAGGGGCCGGGCTTGTCCCCGCCGGCTCGGACGCCGGTGCTACCTCGCCTGGTACCTCAAACGTCGTCGAAGCGGTGGCGAAGCGTGGGGCCGTCTGGTACAACGCGATCATTGTGCCGGTACTTGACGCGCTCATCAACGATCATCCCGGCACGTGGATTGCCAGTGTTGCCAACAAGGGGCTGATTCCCTGGTTGCCGTCCGAAACGGTGATCGAGGTACCATGCAAGGTCGATGGCCGGGGCGCGCACGCGCAACCCGTGCGGAGCGATCTGCTCCCGTCTGAACTGCGCGCCCTGCTGACCTCATTGGCGCTGTATGAAGAATTGGCCGCGCCCGCTATTGTGGAATACAACCGTGAGCTTGCCCTGCGTGCGTTGGTGGCACACCCCCTGGTGCGCACGCTTGAAGGCGCTGAGCGCGTGCTGGATGCGGTCTGGCCGGAGGGGTGTAGAAGATGACGCAGGCTCGTTACATTGGCGCGCTGGATATCGGCGGCACAAAAATCCTGGCAGGCATTCTCGACCCGCGGGGCAAGCTTGTGGCGCGCAAGCGTATAGAGACGCAGGCGACGAGCGGAGTAGAGCCGGTCATTGAGCGCGTCGTGACGGTTATGCGCGAAGTGATGGACGAGGCGCGCGTCGGCATTGACATGCTGGCGGGCATTGGGTGCTGCGTGCCAGGCCCGCTGGATAGCGAGCGAGGCGTCGTCATCTTCTCGCCGAACCTGGCGTGGCGCGACGTAGCGCTGGTGGCGATGCTGCAAGAGCGGCTTGGTGTGCCGGTCATGATCGACGACGACGCGCGCTGCGCCGCACTTGGCGAGGCGCGATATGGCGCAGCGCGCGGCGCAAGCAATGCCGTCTACATCACGATCAGCACGGGTGTAGGTGGAGGCGTTGTCATCAACGGGTGCATCTATCGCGGCTCGCATGGCTGCGCGGGCGAGGTCGGGCATATGACGCTGGAAGCGGGCGGGCCGCCGTGTTCCTGCGGTAATTGCGGCTGTTTCGAAAGCCTGGCCTCCGGCTCGGCCATAGCAGCGCATGCAAGACAGGCTATGCTGCATGGCGACGAAACGACGCTGGCGCGTTTCCGGGATGAACCGGCGCAGCTGACCGCCGAACAGGTCGTGCTGGCAGCCAGGGAGGGTGACGCGGTAGCCGTGCGCATCGTCGAGAAGGCTGGCGACTACATCGGCCTGGGACTGGCGGCGGTGGCCGCCGCCTTTGACCCGCAGGTAATCGTGCTCGGCGGTGGCGTTGTGCGCGATGGTGGCTTGTTGTTGCGCCGCGCCAGGGCATCGTTCGCAGCCAGGGCGCTCTACCCGCTCGGCTCACTTGTGCGCGTGCTTCCGGCTGAACTGGGCGACGACAGCGCGCTGTGGGGTGCGGCAGAGCTTTTGAAGGATCAGGTGGCGCATGTTTGAACGGGTATCCGCGGAAGGGAGGTGAAGTTGCTCTTGTCCATCGGCTCCCAGGCGGGTACAAAGTTTTACCGTCATTGTTTGAAATTTTTGGTAGCCAGGCGTTTCTGGCTACATGATTGGAGGTTCTATGGCTAGGTCTGCCGAAGGCACTACCCCGGTGGTGTCGGTCTTTGTGCGCCAGGCAACGGGCCTGGTGCGCGAGCTATCCTGGTTCGATACTTTTATTATGGTATTCGCCATTCTCAACGTCCCGCTCGGCCTTGCCGAGGTTTCGGCCTTTGCGACTGGCGCATCGGCCTATCCCGCTGCGAACATGCCGCTCGCCTTTATCTTCTCCGCGCCCGCCATGCTCACGCTGGGCATGGTCTACGCGCTGTTCACGGCTGCAATGCCGCGTTCCGGCGGCGACTACGTGTGGACGAGCCGTATCCTGCATCCCTCCATCGGGTTTGGTGTGAACGTCTTCGTCTCGTTCGTACTGCTCTCCAGCGCGGGTCTCAACAGCCTTCTGATGGCGACCTGGTTCCTGCCGCCCGTCTTCCATATCATCGGCCTGGATGGTCTCGCCGCCTTCAGCGCCGATACGACCGGCATTGGCGCGGTCACGGTCGGCACTCTCGTCACCCTGCTACTGCTGGGCGTCTTCCTGCTTGGCCTGCGCAAGGTGCGCCAGATCATGTTCGGCCTGTTCGCCTTCATCTCACTGGGTACGGTTCTCTGGATCATCCTGCTGTTCGCCCTGCCGCATAGCGACTTCGTGACGCTGTTCAACGCCAACCAGGGCAGCGGCGCGTACCAGGCCGTGCTGGCCTCCGCGACGAAGACGGGCTTTGCCATCCTGCCGAGCGCGGTCTTCTTGAACACCTTCTCGGCGGTCATCTACGCTTTCCAGAGTTACAACGGCTTCCAGAACTCTGGCTACTTCAGCGGTGAGATCAAGCAGGCATCGTCGTCCGCCATTCGTGCAATGTTGTGCGCGCTGGTCTTCGGCGCTATCGGCTTCAGCCTGGGAATGCTCGCCATCTATCACTACTACGGGCAGGACTTCATCGGCGCGCTTGCCACGAACGGCCTGGCCTTCCCCAACAGCAATCTGCCGTTCCCGGCGGTTATGCCTTCGCTAGCCTTGTTCGTGACTGATAATGGCTTCGTTCACTTGATTCTCGCTCTGACCTTCCTGGCGGCTATCTTCTGGATTCAACCGCCGGCAGTCTTGATCGGGACGCGCAACCTGTTCGCCTGGTCGTTCGACCGCGTCCTGCCAGCGCGGCTGGCAAGCGTCAACGACCGGTTGCATTCGCCGGTCATCGCAACGGTGATCGTGGCGATCATCATTGAGCTGTTCACCCTGATAACGATCAAGACCACCTTCTTCGGGAACCTGCTCGGCCTGGCGGCCTTCAGTGCCTTGATCGGCGTGGTGGTGTCGTTCGCGGCGGTCATCTTCCCCTTCCGTCGGCCCGACATCTTCGAGAAGTCCCCTGCCATTGTGCGGGCGCGCTTGCTGGGCATTCCCGCCATCTCGATCTGGGGTGCGTTGTCGATGATCGTCAACGGCACGCTGTGCTACATCGCCTTCAGCTCGCCGCCCTTCGGCGGCAGTTCGAACGTGCTAGACCCCACCTTCCTGAAGGGCGTCTTCTTCAGCGCCCTGGGCCTGATTATCCCCATCGCCTTCTACTTCGTCTCACGTCTCGTGAGTCGCAGCACGCGCAAACTGGATATCGCCCAGGCATTCGAGGAGATTCCACCCGAATAGTACATTTTTCCGTAGGGACGACCCCGAGAGTCGTCCCTACTGGAATGAGAGATTGATATGCGTATCTACTTTGTGACCGACATTCATGGCTCGGACGTGTGCTTTCGCAAGTTCATCAATGCTGCGAAGTTCTACAAAGCGGACGTCTTGATCCTGGGTGGCGATATCACGGGCAAGCTGATTATGCCCATCCGGCGCGACGCCAGCGGGAACTACACCTTTCGCTGGCACGGCATCGACCATCACGTGAGCGAGGGAGAACTATCCCAGGCCGAGAAGCAGCTGCGAGACGCAGGCTACTATCCCGCGCGGCTCCACGATGACGAGGTGGAGCGGCTGGCTTCAGGGCAGGAGCACGTGGAGGCGTTGTTTGTCGAACTGGCCTGCGAGTCGATCTCGCGCTGGATGGAGCTTGCCGAGGAGCGCCTGCGAGGGAGCGGCGTCGAGTGCTACATTTCCCCCGGCAACGACGATCCGCCGGAGATAGACGCGATCCTCAATCGCGGCGGGCTGGTGGTCAACCCCGAAGAGCGCGTCGTAAACCTGCGTGGCGAGTGGGAGATGATCTCCAGCGGTACGACCAACATCACGCCCTGGAATAGCCCGCGCGAGCTGCCCGAAGACCAGCTCGAGCAGAAGCTGGACGGGCTGGCAAGGCAGATTACAAACCAGGCCAAGGCTATCTACAATATCCACGTGCCGCCTTACAACACGAATCTCGATAAAGCGCCCAGGCTCGACAGCAACCTGAAGCCCGTCGTCATCCCTGGCGGAGTGCAACAGGCTCCCGTGGGCAGCACGGCGGTGACGAACGTGCTGAAACGCTACCAACCCATGCTGGCGCTGCATGGGCACGTGCATGAGTCGAAGGGCACCGCGCGTATCGGGCGCACGCTGTGCATCAACCCCGGCAGCGAATATGGCGAAGGTGTGCTGCGCGGCGTGGTGGTCGAAATTGGCAAAAAGGGCGTTGAAGATTTTCTGTTGACATCCGGGTAACGTCGGCTAAAAGGAGATTTCCTATGCTACAGGCGGGAGCGGCAAAGGTAGTTATCACACCGCCTATCGGGGTACCGCTATCGGGATATTTCGTGGCGGAGGGACGTAAGGAGACGGCGCGCGAGGTGCATGACGACCTGTTTGCTCGTGCTCTGGTGCTGAGCGACGGTTCGAAGACGGTGGCGCTGGTGACGACCGATCTGATCGGGCTGGGCGGCGAAGAACTGGCGATGGTGCGCGAGGTGGTACAACGTCAGGCAGGCATCGCGCCGGAAAACCTGGTGCTGTCCTGCACGCATACACACTCCGGCCCGGTAGTGCATCCCTTTCCACCAAGTGACATCGTGCCGGGGCAGGCCGACGAGGACTATTTCCGCTTGTTGCCGCGCTTGATCGGCGGTGCGGTGACGATGGCAGCACGGCGGCGGCGCCCTGCCCGTATCGGCGCGGGCAGAGGCGAGAGCTACATCAATATCAACCGGCGCGAGATGCTGTCCGACGGCACGCTGCGCGGGCTGCCGTTTCTGGGCAGGAATCCGGATGGCATCACCGACCGTGAGGTGGGTGTACTGCGCGTGGATGATGCCGGGTCTGGCAGGCCGCTGGCCGTCTTCCTCAGCTATGCCTGCCACCCCGTGGTGCTTGGGCCAAACGTGGAGATTTCCGCCGATTATGTTGGCTATACCGTCAACTTCATCGAACATTCGCTCGGCTCCGGTGTTGTGGCGATGTTTGCCAACGGCGCGCAGGGCGACATGAACGCTATGGTGCATCCGGGCACCTATGCCGATGCCGAACACCTGGGAGTCGTTCTCGGCCTGGATACGCTGAAGGCTGTATTGGGGATAAAGACGCATGGCGACACGCATATCTCCACGGCGACGCGCCGCGTCGAGTTGCCGCTTAATCCTGCCTCGGCCCCCGACCGGCAGCGCGAATACATCCAGTTCCTGCACCAGGAACATGAACGCTATACGCGCGAAGGCGACGGGCGCAGGAAGTGGGATATCGAGATGCGCCTGGATGTCGCCAACTATCGCCTGTATAACCGCGAACATATGTCACTGCCTTACATGCCAGCGGAGGTAACAGCCTTCGGCATGCAGGGCGCGGGTGTCAGCATCGGCCTGGTCTCCGAGCCTGCGGAGCTATTCTGTGCTTATGGGATGCGCGCTCGCCAGCAATCGCCGTTCGAGACATCGCTGGTGCTTGGCCTGGCGAACGGCTTCATCGGCTACGTGCCGACGCCCAACGTCTACACTGAGGGCGGTTACGAATGCGAGGCCACCAACGTTGCGCCGGAGGCTGGCGACCAGTTGTGCCAGGCCATGCTCGGCGCTCTGAATGATGTATATATCGCGTGACTCTACGAAATCTTTTGAAGGGAGTAGTAATAGATGTCCATACTTGAACAATTGCCACACGCTAATGTGAAACGCCTGGAATTTGGGCGCGGCATCGCTAACGATTGCGGCGCGCAATTCGGGCGCTACGTGGTGGCGACGATGGAGATTCCCTGGAAGATCGCGCGCCAGCGCATCGGTGCGCAGCCTGCGTATGTCATAGATGTGCAGGATATGGACCTGGTGAGGGCGCAGGCGTTGGAGGCTGAGACGCCGCCCTGCGATACCGTCGTGGCGATTGGCGGCGGCCAGTCGATGGACATGGGTAAGTACATTGCCTGGAAGCGCGGCATTCCCCTGGTGAACATCCCGACGATTGTATCGACCAACGCCTATGTCACGCAGGCCGTTGGCGTGCGCGACCAGGGGCGGGTCGAATACATCGGCGAAGTGACGCCCGAACTGGTACTGGTGGACTACGACCTGGTGCGCACGGCACCGCCCGAACTCAACATCGCAGGTTGCGGCGATATTCTCTCGATCCATACCGCCTCGTTCGACTGGCAACTGGCCTACGACGCCGGACAGGAGCCGCGCGGCTACGTGCCGCAGGCGGTACAACGCGCGCGGGCCCTCGTGCGGCGGCTGGACGAGGCGGCGGGCGAGATTCGCGCAATGAGCGACGAGGGCATCCGCACGATTGTGGAGTGCTACCTGGAGATCAACGATATCTGCATCCCGCTCGGCCACTACCGCGCCGAGGAGGGACCAGAGCATTTCTTCGCCTACAACGTGGAGTATTTGACGCAGCGCACCTACGTACATGGCTGGCTTGTCGGCCTGGGCATCCGCCTGATGAGCCAGTTCCAGGGCAACGATCCACAAGGCATCGAGGCCATTATGAATCGCCTGAGCTTGCCGCATAGTCCGCGCGCCAATGGGCTGACCCGCGATGATGTGGTGCGCGCTCTCAATACATTGCGCGAGCGCACGCTGGCTGATAATCGCTGGTACGGGATCATACACCAGCAAGAGATTATCCCGCAGTTCATTGAGCAGGCAACAGCTTCTCTTGAATACATCGAATAGGAAAAAAAGGGTACCCTGACCGGTTTTAATAACCTTCTCATGTAGCTGTGCTACCTTTTGCACAGATTGAAGTTTCCTGAAACTGAAATATGAGAAGGAAAGACCGGTAGTAATGAACAATTCACAGCAGTATCGAGAGCTATCCTGGAGGAGTCGCCAGTTCAAGCAGCCTTCGAGTAGGGCGTTTTCACCTATAGAGCAGATCGATTGGCCGGAAACCCAGCCTGATGAGGTCTACGAGCAGGATGAATTGTCCTGGATGCACGAGACTCCGTTACAAACGCCGCCCACACTGCGCGCGTTGGAATGGCAGCCTTCCCCATACAAGCAGCCTTCTCCACACAATCTGACTGGCCCGAAGCTCGCGCGACTGAAAAGACGCAAACCACGCCGGCGGATGCGACGCTGGTTTGTGGTCATTAGCCTGCTGGCGATTCTCGGCATCGTGCTGGGAACGCAGGCGAACGGGCAGTTTGGCTCGCAGGTGGCCGATGCCATGCGTGCCGTCCTGGGGCCGACCATCACCGCGCAAGTCGAGTCGTGGTTCCTCGGCATCTCAGATAAGGCACACCAGATCCAGTACCAGCTGGGCGGGCAACAGGTGCAACCACCCTGGGCGATTGCCGGGCAGCACAAATTGGTGCCCACTTCAACGGCAGGCAGCCAGCGCGTGATGCCGCTCGTGCAGGTCAAGCCCTTCATCTCGCCGGCGCTACCTGGTGAGGGAACGTGGGTCACAGATGGGCTACCGGCTGCGACCGGGAATCTCCCCCCGCTCGTGGAGAAAACCTTCATCAGGCCGGACCCCAACCGCCCATACGCGATTGTGACGTTGTTGCAGTTCGATATGCGCAATCTCGCGCTGCACATGATAGCAGGAACAACGCAGCCCGGCGGACCGCTAGGTGCGAACGGACCTGGGAAAATACCTGCCTCCGACCTCCAGCAGAATGCGCTGGTCGCGGCCTTCAACGGCGGCTTCAAGTACGCAGATGGGCAATATGGCATGTATGTGAATGGCAAAACGTATGTTCCCCCGCAGAATGGAGCGGCAACCATTGCCATCACCAAAGAGGGCCAGGTCTTCATAGGCGCGTGGGGCAAAGACCCGCGACTCACCAGTAACAACAGCGACCTGGCTGCCTGGCGGCAGAATGCCTCGCTACTGATCGATAACGGCGTGGTAAGCTCGCTGGCGAACGATGGCGCGGCATGGGGTGGAACCTACCTGAACAAGGCGTATACCTGGCGTTCCGGCATCGGCATTACCCCGTATGGATCGCTGATCTATGCCGCGGGAAATTACCTGTCAGCCTTGACGCTTGGGAATGCACTCAAGGCAGCCGGTGCGATGACCGCCATGCAGACTGATATCAACCCGTATTGGGTGCGCGCCTTCCTGTACAACCGCAACCCGAACGAGGGACTGCAGGTCACCAAGCTGAACACGGGGATGCAGGGAACCGGCCTCGAATACCTGTTCAGCAACCAGCGCGACTTCTTCTACCTGACGCGCGCGACCCCGGCGGTGAAGCCCTAAGGCACAAGCACAACCTTACCCTGCACTTTGCGATTCATCATGTCGTTGAGCGCGTCGGGGGCGCGTTCAAGCGGGTAGGTTGCTGAGATGTAGGGATGGAGCTTGCCCAGCGAGAGCCAGGTGAGCAACTCCTGGAGGTTCTGCGCGTTGTGTTGGGGTTCGCGCTCGGTGAACGCACCCCAGAAGACGCCGACGATAGAACAGCCCTTGAGCAGCGTCAGGTTCAGAGGGATGCGCGGGATATCGCCTGCCGCGAAGCCGATCACCAGGAAGCGGCCTTTCCAGGCGATGCTGCGCAGGGCAGGCTCCGAATAATCGCCGCCGACGGGGTCGTAGATGACATCGACTCCTTTCCCGTCGGTGAGCTGCTTGATGCGCTCGCGCATGTCCTCCGAAGCGTAGTTGATCGTCTCGTCAGCGCCGAGTTTGCGGCACGTCTCCAGCTTCTCGTCGCTGGAGGCTGCCGCGATGACCCGCGCGCCCATTTGCTTGCCGATCTCGATGGCGGCAAGGCCCACGCCGCCAGCCGCGCCCAGCACCAGCAGCGTCTCGCCGGCCTGTAGCAGCGCCCGGTCCTTCAGCGCGTGATACGAAGTGCCATACGTCAGCACGAAGGAGGCCGCGACAGGAAAATCGACTCCCGGTGGCATGGGAATAAGCCTGGCAGCATCGACGAGCACCTCTTGCGCAAAGCCGCCCCAGGTGGTGAAGGCGATGACGCGATCACCCTGCTTGACGTTCTTGACGCCCTCGCCAACTTCTCGAACAATGCCCGCGATCTCGCTGCCCGGCGAAAAGGGCATGGGTGGCTTGGCCTGGTACTTTCCCTGGATAATCAGCGTATCGGGAAAGTTGACCCCGCAGGCTTTGACGGTGACGACTACCTGGCCTTTCCCAGCGTGCAGCGGTTCCAGTTCTTCTATCACGAGGGTATCGGGCATTCCATAAACTTTGCACATGACGGCTTTCATGTCGTGTTTCCTCCTGGCGCGATGGCGTTTTGCATCATCATATCATGTCCGGTGTCGTTTTGCTGGTGCTGTTCAAGCTACCTGGACTATGCACGCAAAAGCGTCACGTAATACTTTTCGTCTGGATGGTACGTGTAAGAAGCAGCATTATGTTGAATCAATTCAAGTATTACATGTGAACCGGAAGGGATAAACATCATGGGAACAAGAATGACAGCGCCAAGTCCCGTGCGGGATGCGCAGCGAACGGCGCGCAGCGCGGCGGGCAGCAGAGGCATGACCATGTTCGCCCGCCTGGGATACGCGGCCAAAGGCGTCGTCTACCTGATTATTGGCGGGTTAGCTGCGAAGCTGGCGATTGGACAGGGCGGATCGGCAACCGACCAGAAGGGCGCGTTGCAAACCATCTACGAACAGCCATTCGGAAAATTTCTGCTGGCTGTGGTGGCGATCGGCCTGCTTGGGTTTGCGCTCTGGAGTTTTATCCAGGCCATTTATGACACGGAGGGCAAGGGCCGCAAGGCGAAAGGTATCATCGGGCGCATAGGATACGCCGCGGTCGGTATCGGCTACGGCGTTACGGCCTACGGTGCGTTCAGTCTTGTGGCGGGTACGGGCAGCGGCGGTAAAGGTTCCACAGCCTCCACGCAGGACTGGACGGCGCAGCTGCTGAAGCTGCCGTTCGGTCAGGCGTTGGTAGTAATCGTTGGCTTGATCGTGCTTGGCGTGGCGTTGTACCTGTACTCGAAGGCCGCTAACGGTAAGTTTCGGAACAAGCTCAATCTGGCGAGCGTTTCCACCCAGGTGAGAAAGTTCCTCGTCTACCTCGGCAGGCTGGGATACGCCGCACTCGGCGTGGTCTTTACCATCGTCGGCATCTTCATGATCGTGGCGGCTGTACAGTTCAACTCTCAACAGGCGAAGGGCCTGGATACGGCGCTGAAGGAGCTGTTGCACCTGCCCTTTGGCCCGTTCCTGCTGGGCATAGTGGCGCTCGGCCTGATCGCCTACGGAGCATACTCCTTCGTGGAGGCGCGCTACCGTCGGTTCGGAAGAGCATAGCTGTAGGTGCGACCCTCGCAGTCGCCCGCCTCCCGCTCGATTGCCGCGAATGGTCGTGAATAGCGAGATTGGCGGTTCAGCAAGCGAGGGCGGGCGACCGCGAGGGTCGCACCCTAAGCGAGGGCGGGCGACCGCGAGGGTCGCACCCTACATGTCCCGCTCCACTAACATCGTTTCGGCCTCGATCTCGATCAATTCGCCGCCGCGCAGCAGTTTGAGAGGCAGGCGCTCGCGTTCCTGGCTGTTGGCCAGCGCTTTGAGGAGCGCGGCGTTGTTGCCGGTGGGCGTACTCCCTACCTCAAGCAGGATGTCGCCGACAAGCAGGTCGGTGTGTTTGGCCTGCCGCTCCGGGCGAATGCCCACAATCATCACACCTGTTGTTTGCTGCGACGAGCTGAGCGCGGACAGGTTAGCAGGCAAGTCTACGGTTTGAATCTCGATGCCCAGCGTGACGCGACGGCCTGGCAGTTCAGCCAGCCAGTTCTGAACAACGCTGCTGGGGATCGAGACGGAGAGGTCCCCTCCGAAGATCATGGCGTTGATGCCCACCACGCGCCCATCGGCGTTGAGCAGCGGCCCGCCGGAGTTGCCGGGCGCGAGTCCCACGTCGGACTGGATATAGTGCGTCTCCAGGCCGCTTTTCAGCTTCGCCGTGCGTATCGTGCTGACGATACCGGCGGTAACGACCCAACGTTGCCCCCAGGGATGGCCGATGGCGAAAACCCATTCGCCCACGCGCAGTTTCGTCGAGTCGCCGAGCGCGAGCGGTTTGAGGCCATCACCCTGGATTTTGAGCAGCGCCAGGTCTAGCTGCGCGTTGCGGTGCAGCACGGCAGCCGGAAAGGTGCGGCCATCGGAGAGCAGGACCTCGACCTTAGCGTTGTCGCTGGCAACGACGTGGTTATTGGTCAGCATGCGGCCATCTTCGTGAATGATGATGCCTGTGCCGCCGCCGCGACCCTCCGTGCGCACCTGCACTATGCCCGGCTGCGCCTCTTCGAAGATGCTCACCAGCGCGGACGAGAAGATATCCGGCAGCGGCATCGAAGAGGATGTTGAAAATGGTGTTGTCTGTGTCATAGTATTACCCTGTCTGGATGCATGGCGCTCGCTACTGGCGCTCTCCGATAGTGATAGAGAGCGATTTGAGGACGTTGCCCCTGATCACTTCGACCGGGACGGCCTTTCCCACGCGCTCGCCCGTCAGGAGCAGTTGCAGGTCTTCCGAGTCCTTGATGGCGCGCCCATCGAGCGTGACCAGGATGTCACCGAGCAGGATGCCACCCTGCTGTGCCGGGCTGGCGTCGTCTACTTTGACGATCAGCAGGCCGTATTCTTGAATGCTGTTCGTGCGCTGCGCGGCTGGCACATGCACGAGCTGGCTGCTGATGCCCAGGAAGCCGCGTTTGACGTGTCCTTGCGTCGTGAGCGTGTCGGCGATGGAAGTGGCGATAGAAGTGGGGATCGCCAGCGCTATATTCTGCATCAGGCCGGTGGTGAGCAGGCCAAGCAGGTGTCCCGCCGTGTCGATGAGCGCACCGCCCGAGAAGCCTGGATATGGAATGGCGTCGGTTCGGATATAGCGTTCGATGAGCAGCCCGCTGCGCGTGCGCAGCGGGCCGCCCAGCGCGCTCACCACGCCGGAGCTCGCCATAAGCCCCTCTTCGTGCGTGTAGCCCGTTGCCATCACCATCTGCCCTACGCGCGCATCCTCCGTAGAGGGTGTCGCGGGGATCAGGCCAGCGCTGGATACGCGCAGGACGGCCAGGTCGCTATGCGTGTCGCGCCCGACCAGCTGCGCGGGCAGGGTGCGCTTGTCGTTGGTATAGATGGTGATGCCCTCGTCTCGCTCGATGACATGCGCGGCTGTTAGCACAAGGTCGGGCGCGTAGACGACACCGCTGGCCGGCTGTCGCTCGCGTCCATTGACGAGTACGAGTGACGCGCCGATATGCTCGACAGCATCGGCCATCTGGTTTGAAAGCTGTCGTAACAGCTGGGTTGCATCGCTGATGCTGGTATTCTTGGCAGGTTGGTCCATTGTATTATCTCTCTGGTTGAACGGTAAATCGTGGAACCTACCCCAACTATACCTTTTTGGCAAGCGCGATGCATCGGTTATTTTGACAGTTTCTCCCCTGGAAAAATTACCAGGACACGAGCAAAACGTGACATGGGGTTGCTGGCGGGTGACGGCTTACCTCGCCAGCGCGAATTGCATACTGCCCATTGATTTGATCATGCCTTTCAGTTCCATTACGGTGAGCGTTGACGATACAGTCATGGCGGGCAGGTTGGATTCGCGGATCAGGTCGTCGATATGGCGGGCTTCGTGTCCCAACAGGGCCAGGAGCCGTTTTTCCTCCTCGTTCTCCGGCAGGATGGCCTGCATCTCGATCTGCTGCGGAATCATGAACAGGTTAAGCGATGCTATGATGTCCTTGACATCCATCACCGGTCGAGCGCCGTCCTGGATCAGTTTGTTGACGCC